>CAVOSL010000001.1:0-21965 GCA_963698865.1 uncultured Acidobacteriaceae bacterium
GTTCGTCAAGATCTCACGCGCTGGCAGGAATCAGGCGTGCCGTTTCCACGACCCCCGGCGTTACGTGTGGCGGAGTTCTTTCTTGCAAATCGACCTCCGTGCCGTCGTTAGTAGGAACCGGGAACTCAGGGGTTTCGACATGACGCAGGCCCAGTTTGCACACCGTATTGGTGTCACGCAGAGTCATCTATCGGCACTCGAACATGGCGAAAAGGAGCCGGGTGCAGCTGTTCTCTTGGCCATTAGCAGTGAATTTCAAAGGTCAGTGGATTGGCTGCTGACAGGAAAGACGAGGCAATGACATCGGGGGAATGTATGCATTCTGAGGTCGATCAGATTCGACGAACTCAGGAGGGTTGCGGCAGGGAGCATGTTCGACGAGATTTGCGATGCTACCGGTCTGCGGGGGCGTAAAGGTTTACAAGGAGAAGAAGCCCAAGTTCATCTCCAATTGCGATTCATGCATCCGTTCTTTTGTGGTGCTAGCTCTCAGGATTAACCCTGCAATTATGCAATGACATGGCATGATTACGAGGATAGCTTTATCGAACATCCGCGGGCGCGGAAATTGATCTCGTGCTCGAATTCGGCCCCAAGAACGTTTGGGCGATAGAAATCAAACGCTCGATCAGCAATCCCGTGCCGAGTAAAGGCTTTTACATCGGCTGCGCCGACCTCAAAGCTACTCGCCAAATCGTTCTTTACCCCGGAAAAGAATCCTACCGGACCAATTCGAGGGTGGAAGTCATGCCATGGGATCAGCTCGTCGAAGAGCTTCCAACACCGAGGCGCTCTAAGAAGTAGTAACGCGCATTGGTTTGTGGGGGAGCGGTGGCAAGAAGGAAGGGCTACTGCGCGGCAAACGCACCCAGGTGCGTCCGGGGAAGAATGCCGGAAGCCCTCGTGGCCAGGGCAAAAGAACGCACTTGAATTGATTCTGACACGGAGTTGATCGAGATGGCGCTGGCCAGCATCGCCGGTTGCCGACGATTACGCGGACTGGCTGCTTTCCCGGCGCGGTGCGGTTGGTGGCGAGGCTGAGCTTGAGTTCTGAATTTCAGGGCACGCGAATCGCAAGCTGCCGTTATGCCTGGGTGTTGTTATCTACAAGGACAAAGAACCCAACTTCATACTGGTCGCCGAGCAGAAGGCCAGGATTATGCAATTGACTTGTCCATCCCTTGCCTTATACTCATAACTGTATGATTCCCAGCTACTTACAGACACTCTTCTGGGACACGAACCTTGACACATTCCAGCCGGAAGCATACCCCGATTACACAATCCTTCGGATTCTGGAGTACGGGGGCGAGGAGGCCGTGTCGTGGATGAGGTGCGCGTTTCCCGAGGCCGAGATCCGAAGGGTCCTCTGCGCGGACCGGCGCCTGTCGCGGAGGTCCGCCAACTACTGGGCGCTGGTGTACGGAATTCCGTCCAGCGAGGTCGCGGCGCTCGATCAGAGCCGCCGCTCACCAAAGCCTAGCTAAGGAAACTGTCATGACAAACGGTGAAGCTGGGTCTTGGCACCGCGAGGTGATTCAGGGCTCCACTGAAGCGGCGATTCGCGACTTACAGGATGCGAGAACTGATCGATCAGTTTTATCTTGCGGGTGGAACCGGACTCGCCTTGCAGCTTGGTCATCGCAGGTCGCATGCTTTGGACTTCTTCACCAGCGATCTTTTCAATGAGGAAATTCTGATCCAGCGCGTCCAGACGATCGAGTCGTTCTTGCTCACGACCAAGGCTCCGCATACGATTCACGCGGCTATCCGGGGAACGAAGGTGACTTTCCTCGGGTACATCTATCCCTTGCTGTTTCCGACCGTTCATTTTCTGGGCGTTGCCATTGCCGATCCGCGCGATATCGCATGCATGAAGATCAGTGCGATCGCGAGCCGCGGCACCAAGCGCGACTTCGTCGATCTCTACGTGTCAGCAAAGCGCTTTGGTCTCGCGGACCTGCTCCGACTCTTCGAGCGCAAGTACGAGCAGGCCAGATATCAGAAAATCCACCTTTTGAAATCGCTTACCTTCTTCGAGGACGCGGAGAAAGATCCGATGCCCCACATGCTGGTCCCGCTCGACTGGAATGAAGTCAAGATGTTCTTTCTTCGAGAAACGCCTCATGTCCAGTTTTGACGGGGTCAAGGCCAACCTTGGAAATTCGTTTCCTGAACTCGGAAAGCTCCGCAATGACGGCAGTGTGCTCGCTGAGCCGATGAGTGATTGGCGACAACAAAAATATGACCGGATGCCGTGTGCACAAAGGCGATACAACTTGTCGATTGTCATGATTTCTGGGCAGCCGTCGCAGCTGGCGGTGCCGGCCCTTGAGCAAGAGGCACAGTGGTCTCGCTTATAGTAGTAAGAACGTTGAAAAAACTCCCGGACTGAATGGAATTGCGTCCTACCTAATTTCCAAATTCCGACGGCGAGATCACTTTATGCTGCTGAGCGGATAGAGTTCCAGCGGCCGCGACTATTAACGAGAACACTAGGCACATCGTTCGTTTCATCGTGAGATTCCTTTCATCTGCTAGCCCCGTGAGGCTCCTCTCACGACAATGCCTCAAGCAGCCTATCGATGTCATTCATGTCGTTGAACACGGAAGGTGAGATGCGGATGTAACGCTCGGAAACGCGCGCGTTCACGCTCGCTTTCTGGAGGCGCTGCTGAACGGACTTGTAGTCCTTGACGGCGAAGGTGACGAGAGAGGAGGTTGATTCGGGCGGCGTGAGCGGCTCGAATCCGAGGCGCGGCATTTCCTGTTGAAGACGCTTGAGCAGAGGCTGACGGTGGGCGTGGATGTTCTTTACGCCCAGGCGCCGGATATACGGAAGAGACTGCGCGAGCACGTGAGCGGCGCCGATGGCGTCGGTGCCGACCTCGAAGTGCCCGGAGGCGTTGCTATCGAGCGCGAACGTATAAGCGCTGGTGCCGGGCGGATCGCCTGGAAGAAAATGCGATTCCATGCTGCTCGCCTCGTAATAGCCATATTGTGTGCGCTGCAGGACGCGGTCAAGCAAGTCCTCCCTCACGTAAAGGAAGCCGAGGCCGAAGTCGGCCATGAGCCATTTGAAACTCGAGCAGGCGCAGAAATCGACACCGCTGGCGCGCACGTCGATGGGAGTATTGCCGGCGGCCTGAACGATGTCGGCGTAGACGTAAGCGCCGTGGGCGTGCGCGAGGTCGCAGACAGCTTTCAGGTCGTGCTGAAAACCGTTGTGCATAGCGACGAGAGAGACTTCGATCAGCCTGGTTTTCTTGTCGACTGCGCGCTCCAAATCCTGGAGGTCGATGCGCCAGTCGCGCGGCATGACAACGCGAAGATCAAGGCCTTTTTCCTTTTGAAGCGCTTGCAGGTGGAGGAGCGCGCCCTCGAAGTGCAGCGCGTCGGTTACGATATTGTCGGATTTGTAGTCGATGTTGAGTCCGTTGACGACGAGGTTCTCGCCGGTGCTGGTGTTCGGGACATAGCTGATCTCCGATTCCTTGGCGTTGACGAGAGCGGCGAATTCGGCTTTGATGTTGATCAGTTTTTTGGGCTGAGAGACGACTTGAGGATGCGCACGAAACTCTGCCCATTCGCGCAGCGCAGCGGCAGAAACAACCGGCATGGGATGAGTGTAGGCGGAGTTGATATACGTCAGGCCGGCCGGAATCGCGAAATCATTCTTGGTGGGAAGAGAGGAACCAGCGGACGGATTCGAGGCGGATTGCGTCGCGCTGGAAGAAAGGTTGGGAGCAACGCTGAGCGCGGCCATGCCGCCGAGGCCCGTCAAAAGGTCGCGTCGACTGATCGTCATAACCGGTCTCCTGAATGGCAAATGTACGAGAATTGTGCCATTCGCCGTCGGTCGCGCACCGTCTATTGGGTAGCGCGAACAAGAGCACGGATGTCGTCCGTGAACTTCTTTGCACTTTGCTCGACGGTGTAGGCCATGTGGCCCCCTTCATAATATGAGAGCGTGGCCCGGCCTTCGGGCCAGCCCGCCTGCCGAACAGCATACTCCGCGGCACCGACCGTGGTTTGCGTATCGTGATAGCCGTTGCCGATCAAGACGTGGAAGCGAAGGTTGGCCTTCATTACTTTGAGGAGACGGTCACTGTAGGGCCAATCGGCAAACGGGCCGCTGCCGCCCCATTTCCAGGCATCAAGATCTTCGCTGGTGGCCATCGGAACATATTTTTCGGGCCAATCCACTTTGAGATCGTCGCGAACGTACTCTCCGAAAAGCCGTTGAAACGGGGTCATGATCACATTCGACGGATCGTCGGCGAGGCCTTTCTTCGCCATGGGCGCAACGTACCGGCCATCGTTACGGCCAAGGAGTAAGCCACGGTCTTTTAGAAGCTCGCCACGATACTGCTCTTTGCTGATCCGAAGGTCATGATCTCGATAGTAGGAGGCAGGAATGCCGCTGAACTCGGCGAGGCGTGTGGCCACACGATCGCGTTCAGCCGGATCGATCGAGCTTCCTTTGAAAAGTGCCGTCAGATAGTCGGTCTCAGAGAAGTGCCATGCATCCTTGACGAATTGTTCGAGCGTTTCTCCTTTGCGGTCGACTTTCTGGTGATACCAGGCGAGCGCGGCGAGCGTCGGCAGCGAGACGGCGAAGCTGACAACGTTCTGCGGGCGCTGGCGGTATTCGATAATGTTGATGGCTTGTCCCATCAGCACGACGCCGGCGAGCAGAATGGGGTGCGGTAACTCGGCGAGTTGTCCGGCGACTTCGGCGGCGCGAATTGTGCCGTAACTTTCGCCAACGAGGTATGCGGGCGATTCAAGACGGCCATGCTGAGTGAGCCATGCCGTGATGAAGGCTGTTACCTGGTGGGCATCGGCAACGACGGAGAAGTAACTCTCGGGCGCGGTGCCGAACAGGACGCGGCTGTAGCCGGTAGATGCCGGGTCGATGAATACGAGGTCGGCCACGTCGAGCGGCGAATAGATGTTGTCGACGAGTCGATAATTGTTTGGGTCGGCGGTGAGGTCGGCTGGGACCGCTACTCGCTTTGGACCCATTACGCCGACGTGCAGCCACAATGACGGCGTGATCGGACCACCGTTGAAGACGAACATGACGGGCCGCGCTGCCGCGCTCGTCACCTCGTCTTCGGTGTATGCGAAGCTGACGATCCGAGCAGCTGGCTTGCCCTTTGGGTCGGGAACGTCGATGGACTCGACGATGGCCGTATAGTGAACCGGCTTGCCGTTAAACGTTCCGGTGTGATGAGTGACTACCGGCGGATGAGAGACAGCCTGCGCAGATGAAGCCGTAGAGGAGGGAGTCCGCGCCGGCTGGGCTGGACTGGCCAGAACACACCACACCAATATCGCCACGAAACTGGCCGACGGGCTAGCCTTCCTCTTCATTCCAGCCTCGATGCTTCTGCCGCGACCAGCCGCAATGGCTTGCCTCAATGCAGGACGAGGCGCGGCCGAATCTAAAAATTCAGTTTCAACGCGAGTTGGCCGACGCGCGGCGCCACTGACGTGCTCGTGATCTGACCAAAAGCCGGCAACCCGTCGCTGAAGGTAGTGTCGGGATTGCCATATTGCGTGCTGTTGAAGGCATTAAAAAATTCGGCGCGGAATTCAAGACCCACGCGCTCAGCGAGCTTCGTTGTCTTTCTTAGCGAAAGGTCGACATTGTGCTGGGAGGGCCCGCGCAACATGCCCGGCCTCGTGTTGCCGAAACCCGTTCCTCCATCGGGACTGATCACTGGCGGATCGGTAAAGCAGTTGACGTTGAAATATTCGTCCCGTCGGCTTCTGACAGAGCCGCCGAGACCGATGCTTCCGTTGCAGCCGGAATTTGTGGGATCGAGATAGGCGAAGTCGCTCGACGTGCCGAAAAGATTGTTCGAATTCGTATTGAAGAACGTAAGTGGCGTTCCGGACTGGAGCGTCACCACCGTGGAGAGCGCCCATCCTGTGGAGATTTTTGCGGCCAAACCGGAGCCGTGATTGAGAGCTGGCAATTCGTAAATCGCGCTCACGATCAGGCGTTGCGGACGGCTGAAATTGGCTTCGCCGTAGCCGGCATAGAGATTATTCTGATCGCCAATGGTTCCGCCGCCGAAGGTGCTCCCCACGACGTTTGCGCCGCCGGTGGACATGGTCTTCGACCAGGTGTAGGCCGCGAGGAACTGCAAGCCGTGGCTGGCATTCTTTTTCAGCGTGACCTCCATTGCGTTGAAGTTGGATCGTCCCCACGAACCTTGTCCCTGAAATCCCGCAGGGTCCCAGCCCTCGTAGGGCACTCGCAAAGCGAGGTTGGACAGTGTGCTCGTGGTTTCGCCGCGGATTGGATTTTCGGGAGTGGCGAGGCCTGCCTGGTTGATCGAGTGCGAGTAAATAAGATGATTGGCGTTCGATCCGACATAGCCAATCTGGAGCGCCATCGAGGGAGTAATTTCGGTTTGAATGTTGAACGAGAACTGCTGCGTAATCGCTGGGCGGATGGAGAGTTGAGTGGCAATCGAACTCAGGTCGGTAGACGGACTATAGGGATCGAAAAACGGAAACTGGCTGAGCGGCGGTATCGGCTCCTGGAAGGGTTGTTGCCACGAGGCACTGCCGTTGAACGGCGGGAAAAAGACGCCGATGAGCGCCCAGGGCAAACCGGGGATGGACTGGAACTGGCTGTTTCCGGTGATCGCAGAGTAGTAAATTCCGTAGCCGCCACGGACGACGAGTTTGTCGCTGTTAGGAAGCGCACTCCAGGCGAAGCCCACACGCGGCCCCCACGTATTGTTTCCGCTGCCGGGAACGAATCCGTTGATCCCGGATTTCACGACGCCGTCAGGAACCGGAAACGGCCAGTTCGCGGGCACGACGTAGCCATCGATCGATCCTCCGTCTGGAGGGTTGGGATTGATCAGGGCCGGGTTGATGTTCGTGGCCCGGCCGCCGAGATTTGTAAATGGGGGGAGCCACTCCCAGCGCAGCCCAAGGTTCAGTGTTAGCTTGGGAGTGACGCGCCAGTCGTCCTGACCATAAGCGGAGATTTCCCACGTGCGTCCATGTCCGGCCAGCACGCCCAGCAATTCCACCGAGTCCAGCACATTGCTGAAGCCATCCGGCGGAAAAACGGGAATACCGGCGGTTCCGTTCTGCGCTCCGTTCATTCCGAGGAGAAAATCGGGCCAGCTCGGGAAGGTCACCTGACCGTAGTATTGTTCCCCGCTGTTCACCAGATAATTCCTGACAACACCGCCTCCAAATCGGAAGCTATGATGACCGCGCACCCAGGCAATGTCGTCTTCAAGATTAAAAAGGTCCTGCGCGTTCGGCGAATAAATACCCGCATTGAAGTTGTCGGAACCGGCAATCGTAACCGAAGGCTGCTGGTCGTTCTGGGCTGAACTATCCACTCCGAGTCCCGAGAACGTAAACGGCGAATCCGGCGTAATGCGCGCGCTGATCCGGTCGTAGCCCACCCGCACCTGGTTGAACAGATTCGGTGTGAACATGTAGTTATCGCTCAGCGACGCCACAAGATAGGTTGATTTGTTGGTGGATGGCGTGCCGGGTAAATTTGCTCCGTTCCCCGTGCCGTAGCCGAATGGATCAGTCTGCGTGCTGGGAGCCGTGAAGAAGCGCCCTTGAATGGTGTTTTTTTGCGACTGGATGTAATCGAAATTCGCCATGACCTGGTCTTCCCGGAAATGGGAGGGAGACGAAAGTGAGACCAAGTCATTCGCGGGGTTTGCGGTTGGAAACAGAAATTGTCCGTTAGGCAGCGTTTCCTGCAGAAGTGTCAGCGCAACGGGATTGATGTTGTAGGGAAAGACATCTCCCGGGGAGTTACTGGGATCGATCGCCGGTCCGAAGCCCGGCGGTCCGAAAATGTATTGCAGTCCTTGCTGTCCGGCGAAGAGCGCAGCAATCGATGGTGCAGACCGGTCGTTCGTCGTTAACGGCGAGTAGAACGTTACACGGTTAAACACTCCATTCACCTGGCGCGTGCCTTGATAGGAGGTGAAAAAGAGCAGCTTGTCTTTGATAATCGGCCCGCCGAATGTTCCCCCAAACTGGTTCTGCTTCAGTTCCGGGCGCGGCGCGCCGTTTAGATTCTGGAAAAAGTCATTGGCATTGAGAACGTCATTGCGCCAGAACTCAAACACGTTGCCGTGAAATGCGTTCGAACCCGTCTTCGTGACCAGGTTCACATTCGCCCCGGCGTCCCGCCCGTATTCCGCGTCGTACATCGCGGTTTGTACTTTGAATTCCTGAATCGTGTCAGGATTCGGGATCGGCACGCCCGCGCCCGACCCATCGTAGTCATTCACGTCCACCCCATCCATTCGAAAATTGATATCACTGGCGCGGGCGCCGTTGATGTTTTCTCCGGCTCCTTCGTTGGTGGGGATCTCTCCGCCGCTGCCGCGGCCGACTTCGTCAGCGCGTGTTACACCGGCAACCACGCCGGCCGAAAGCGTCATGATCTGTGTGAAATTGCGGTTCACGAGCGGAAGCGATTGGACCTGCTCACCGGTCACGACGTCGCCCAGTGCACTGGTGCTCGTCTCAACGACTGGGGCAGACACCTTGACCTCGACGGTCGTCGAGGTGGTGCCCACTTTAAGAGATACGTTTTCGACGGTTGTTTCGGTGACGGTTAACACAACGCCTTTGAGCGTGGCGCGCGCGAAGCCACTGGCGTCGATAGAGACCTGGTAGCTGCCGGGCGGAAGCAGGGGGATAACGTAGGAACCATCCTGGCCGGATTTGACCACGCGTTCCTCGTGGGTTGCCTCATTGGTGGCGCGAACTTCGGCATTAGCCACGGCACGTCCGGAGGGATCTGCGACCTGCCCTTGCAAGAGGCCAGTTGTGGAAGTCTGGGCAGGTGCGGACGGGATAAGGCAGAGAATTGAGACTGCCCAGAGCATCGAAATGAGCAAACGATCATGCCAGCGCACGAACCTGCCTTTCGGCGAAATGCCTTCCATGGGCTCCCTCCTACAGGGGTGTCTCGAATTGCACGGAAATTGACTTTTTGTAATATCGCCGGAGCTCAATTCAAGGCTGATTTGCCTGCAATCCATGGCAAACGCGATTAGAATCAAGCTTTCTCCGGGATGGCAAGGGAGTCTATTCAACAAATAATCCAATGTCAAGGCAGTAAATTTTAAATTTTATTTGACTCCCGAAGTCGAGGCGAAGTATGGTCTAGCGGTCCAATTTAAGGAGCAAGTTGGTGTCGTTGAGATCGGTGAGGACGGCAATAAAACAGGGCACGGCAATTCGCGCTGGAGGTTTCGCGCTGTGCTGTGTGCTGGCGCTAGTCGGCCCGGGTTGGGCTGCTTCAGTCGAGAAATTCTCTATCTTCCAGGGGGCGGCGATAGTCGGCACGATTTCGGCAACGACCGTCTCACCCGGTGGAGGCGCGTCCACGGCCGGCAGCGCTGTAATCGATGTGGATTATGCCGTGAACGAGAACGGGCGCGGGCCAAAGCATCATGAGATGCTTCGCGTCGGCTCGGATTTTATTCCGGTGGAGTGGACTGTCACCGGGACTTCTCTGATGGGCGGCCCGGTCTCGGAAAAATATTCTTGGTATTCCGGCCGCGCGACGTGGACGAGCCAGGCGGACCACGGCGAAGTTACGGCTGCGCAGCCTTCTCTCTATGTGGTGAACGATGACAGTCCGTGGGCGCTCTTTGTTTACGCGCGCGCACTCCTCGCAACATCGAGCCATACGCTGGACGTGCTGCCCAGCGGCTCGATGAGACTCAGTGTGGTGCGCGATCAGACGGTTGGCGCGGGGAAAGATGTGGTTGCGGTAACTATCTATCGCATCGATGGCGCGAAGCTCGAACCCGAGTACGTGATGCTGGACGCATCGCGACGGCTGTTTGCCGCGTTCGCGGAGGGGGCGATCACGGTGCGCGACGGCTACGAAAGAGATGCGGATGCGATCTCGAAAATTTCGCGCGAACTCGGATTCGAACTGGCGCGAGAGGAACAACACAAACTGAGACATCATTTTGATGAGCCGGTACGGATTCGGAACGTGCGTATCTTCGACCCGAAGACTGGCCAGCTAAGCGCGCCCTCGTCTGTGGTCACGGCGCGCGGGCGCATCGCCGAGATACTTCCCGTCCAGCGATGCAGGCTCCGATCCTGGGGACGAGGTGCTGATCGACGGCGAGGGCGGGACTCTGGTGCCCGGCCTGCACGATATGCATTCGCACTCTACGCTGCAATCGGGATTATTTTATCTGGCGGTGGGGGTTACGTCCACGCGCGACATGGGCAATGACAACAGTTTTTTGCAGAGCCTGATGGCGCAAATCGATGCGGGCGAGATCGCCGGGCCGCGCATTACTCCGAATGGTTTTCTGGAGGGCAAGAGCGCGTACTCGGCGCGCACCGGGTTCGTCGCCGAGTCGCTCGTCGACGCTTTGCGCGACGTGAACTGGTACGCCGATCGCGGATACTTTCAGATCAAAATCTATAACTCGATGAATCCCGATTGGGTGAAGCCGATCGCGGATGAGGCGCATCGTTTGGGAATGACCGTGACCGGGCACATTCCGGCCTTCGATACGCCCGATCGGGCGATTCGCGACGGCTACAACGAAATCACACACACCAATCAACTGATGCTTGGGTGGCTGCTCAAGCCAGGAGAAGATACGCGCACGCCACTGCGCCTGACCGCGATGGCGCGCGCCGCCACCCTCGATCTTTCATCGGCGCCGGTACAGAATACGCTGGCACTGATGAAGGCAAATCATATTGCGCACGATCCAACGGCGGTTATTCTCGAAAGACTGATGCTGAGCCGGGCCAGTACCGTCCAGCCGGGCGACGCCGACTATCTCGATCATATGCCGATTGCCTACCAGAGATATCGCAAGCGCACGTTTGTCACCATCAAGAATGCAGAAGAAGATGAGGCCTACCGTAAGTCGTTCGTAAAGGTGATCGATACGCTGCGGATGCTCCACGAGAATGGCATTCTTTTGTTGCCGGGCACGGATGATACAACTGGGTTCACCCTGCAGCGCGAGATTGAGCTTTACACGATGGCAGGGATGACGCCGGCCGAGGCCCTGCGCGCGGCGACACTGGCGCCCGAAGAGTATTTTCATCATGCCGATGAGCTCGGCACGATCGAGCGCGGCAAGATTGCGGATTTCTTCCTGATCGTGGGCGACCCGACGAAAGATATTCGCACGATCAAGCCTGTGCGCATGGTGTCGCAGGGAGAGTCGATTTATTTCCCGAGCGAAATCTATCAGGAGTTGAGCATCAAGCCGTTTGCCTCGCCGCCGACGATTCGGCCGGCTGCGGCCCATGGTGGCGGAGAGTGAAGAATCTGCAAGAGGAGCCCATGCGAGCTATCAGTAACCCGACAACGAGATTGAGAACTTTGCGCATCCAGTTTTTTGTCGGCGTGGTCATAGTGGCCATCGCATTAATTGGCAGCGGGAGCAATTTCGCTCTGGCGCAAGCCGTCGCCCCCAGCACGGCTTCGGAGAGCGCAAGTGGGTCTTTTTCGCCGCGCGAATTCGTAACTCATCACGATGGCGTTTTTGGCGGCGAGAAGATCCGGTACACAGCAATTGCTGGTGATACCGTACTTATGAACGATGCCGGCGCACCCGCGGCAACGATATTTTCTTTCTCTTACATTCGCGAAGAGGTGAAAGACCGCACTGCACGGCCCGTTTTCTTCGTGTTCAATGGAGGACCGGGATCGTCTTCGGTGTGGATGCATCTCGGCTTCTTCGGGCCCCGCCGGGTCGCGCTCGGCGAGGTCGTTAATCCGCCGGCTACTCCGCCATTTTCGCTGCAAGATAATCCATACGCTTTGCTCGACCTCGCTGACATCGTGGTGATCGATCCCGTCGGCACCGGCTTTAGCCACCTCTTGCCTGCCGGGAACGCGAAGCAGTATTACGGAATCGAACAGGACGGGCGGGCAACGGTTGAGTTCATCGAATCGTGGTTGACGAAACAGGGGCGGATGAATTCACCGAAGTTTATCGTTGGGGAAAGTTACGGCGTCACGCGGGCGATCGTTGTCGCGCGCATGCTGATGGGCGGTCCATTCGCTGAGACGGGGCGTCTGACGGCCATCCCGTTGAATGGCGTCGTCATTATGGGTGGGTCGCCCATGGACAATTACCACCAGGAAACCGGGGATCTTTCCTACGTCGAAAACTTGCCCACGATGGCTGCCACCGCCTGGTACCACAAGAACGCAGGTTCGGGCAGCACGCTGGAAAACGTGATCGCCGAGGCGCAGACATTCGCGCGCGATAACTATCTCAAGGCGCTCTACGCCGGCGATCGACTGGACGCAGGATCACAGAGACAGATCGCTGAACACATCGCAAGCCTAACCGGGCTTTCTGCCGACTTCATTCTCCAGAACAAGCTGCGCGTAAGCATGGAGGATTTCCGCAAAGAGGTGTTGCGCGCAAAAGGCCTCGTCGTCGGAGCCTACGACAGCCGGTTTACGATGCCCACGGGCACGGACGAGGGACCGCTCGATCCGGTGACCGACGATCCTGCCATGGGAAAGTTCAGCGCTGCGTTCGTGGGCGCGATGGATGTGTACCTGCGCGACGAACTCAAGGTGAAGGTGGATTCCACCTATGAAGCAATCGCATTCAGGTCGATCAACAGCGCATGGGATTACGGCTCGGGGAATAAGCCGGGAGGCCCGAGCACGCGGGCGCAAGACCTGGCGGCAGTGATGCGGCGGAATTCGCAGGTGCGGGTTCTCTCGGCGAGCGGGGCCTACGATTGTGTGACCACGCTTGGGGGAGCGGCGTACGGGATCGGGCACAGCGGGCTGGCCCTCGATCGGGTGAGCATGCGAATCTATGCCGCCGGACATATGGTTTATCTCGGTGACTCGGGTTCGGCGGCATTGGCGGCGGATTTGCGCAGCTTCGTCGCGGCTGCGGCCAGCCGTTAAGAAGTTATCGCGGACGGGCTACCCGATCGCCTGAGAACGAGTTACTCGAATCATAAGGAGAGTATTACGGTGAAGAAGAAGTCGAGTCTAAAGGCGGCTCCGGCTTCCGTACGCCGCGCTAAACGTGAAGAACACAAACGCCAATACATTCAGATCAATCCCGGCGCCCCATTCAGCGACGGTGTGCTGGTGGGGGGCACTCTGTATCTGTCCGGACGCATTGGAGTGGACGAGACCGGCAATCACATTCCCGATGATATTGAGACGGAAGCGAGCAACGTGATGAAAAGCGTGGAGTCAGTACTCCGAAAGGCCGGCATGCACATGGACGATCTGGTCTATGTGCAGGTTTTCTGTCGTGACGTTTCTTTATGGCAGAGGTCCAACGAGGTCTACCGATCTTACTTCAAGAAACGGACACTGCCGGCGCGAGCATTTGTCGGCTCTGGCCCCGTTGCTCTTTGGGGCGCACTTTGAAATACAGGGAATTGCAGTCAAAGCATAGTTCTGCGCGGCATAGAGCGCCTTTCGGAAAGTCTAATACAATGGTGCGTATTTCGATCGCGGTTGGACTCACTATGTCGAATTTCCAGGAGAATTACGTTGAAACCAAGTGAGAAAGAGTACCTTCTCAATTTTGTTTCCCGGCTCACGGACGCATTGGGGCAGACATTCGGGAAACACTTCGAAATTGTTGTCCACGATTTCAATTCCCCTGAGAGCTCCATTATTGCGATCACGAATGGCAGTCTCACCGGGCGCAAGGTTGGGGACACGCTGGATGCGCTCGGCTTTCAGTTACTGAAGACCCATCCCGCGTCGGACCTGATCAATTATCGGACCAAGACCAAGGATGGCAGGGAACTCCGCTCTTCCAGCGTCTTTCTGCGCGATGAAAAAGGGCAGATTTTCGGAGCTCTGTGTATCAACGTCGATGTTTCCGGTTTGCTCAAGGCGCAGGATTGGATTCAGGAAGCATTAGGTTCATCGGTGACTACTATTGACGAGCGCTTCGAGCGTTCGGTTGACGAGGTTTTGGAGACGCTGATCCAGAATGCGATTTCGAGCGTGGGCAAGAGCCCCGGCGACATGACTCGCGAAGAGAAAGTAGCAATCGTTGCCTACCTCGAGGCGAAGGGCGCATTCCTGATTCGTTACTCGGTCGAGCGCGTCGCGGAATTGCTGGGCATGACGAAATATACAATCTACAACTATCTGGATGAGATCCGGAAGAAGGTTGAAGTTGGAGAGATTGAAACCGCCAAGACGCAGTAAGCGAGACGTATGAAATCGTACAAAACGCATTGAAGATGAAGTTGTAGATTGTTAACCGAGTTACCTCATTCTCACGATCAACGTGACGCCGAAGCATTCTTTCCCGCGATGAAGTCGTGCAACTCCTTCGAGGTCTGCTGTCGCGCCGCATCGTCTTCATAGACCGTGTGCCCAGCCGCGAAGGTCACCATGCGAACGCGATCGATCGGCACGCCGCTGTGCGTGATCGTGTAACTCTGGTACAGCTGCGGCGCCGCGAGATCGTAATAGCCGCTCAACAAAAGAAGGTGCAACGCCGGCTTTTCCTGCATCAATTTCGCCAGATTGGGTGTTGGGTTCAGGGCGCGCAGGTTGTCTTCAATTTTGCTGGAGCCGGAGTTCCAATCCCATGCGAAGTTCACGTCAAGGGTCAGCGAGATGTAGTCTAGACGCGTTTTCACTCCGATTTCGTCGCGCAGATAGTCGCGCGCGCGGCTATTGCGGATGATATTGGAAGCGCCCATGTGCAGAACGGGATCGTCGGCGGCTTTCGAGCGCCCCGCGACGAGCGGACCGCCGGGCTTAGGCGCGGCCACGCGCGTGTCGAGACGCCCGACAATTTTTTCGGGAACTAACTGCTCCAGAAAGTCCTGCGTATCGATGCGCAGGTTGGCGGCGGCAATTGCCGATGCGGGCAGGCCGATCAGCTTTGCCATCCGTTCCGCAAGGCGATCACGCTCCGGGGCGGGAAGCGCGGATCCCTGCTGCAGGGCGACAACGTAGTCACTCTGGGCAAACGCGCGGGCCTCCTCGAAGACCCGCTCCACGCTGCGGCCGCCGGTTTGAATCTTGTCGTGCGCATAGGCGGCGGTGGCCATCGACGGCAGAGTGAATACGAAGCGCTGATCGCTTGCGGCTCCCGCTTCTCCGGACATGTCGATGCCCGGAGAGACAAATACAAGACCTGCAATATACAAGTCACCGATGTCTTTCGCCATTTCGGCAAGCCGGAATCCACCGAAGCTCTCACCGACGATGTAGACGGGCGAGGCGGTTCGGTTGTTCTCCCGCAGCCAATTGCGTATAAGAGTCTCGGCCGCTTTCGCGTCTCCCTCGGAAGCCCAGTACGCGCGCCCGCCGCCCGGATGGAGTTCTCGGCTAAAGCCGGTGCCCACCGGATCGATGAGGACGAGATCAGCGACATCGAGTAGCGTTTGCGGATTATCGATAAAGACGGGTCCCCCTTTTCCATCGGACGGTGCAAAGCGGCGCGGGCCGATGAGATTGAAATGCAGCGGCGAGCTAGACGCTCCGGGGCCCCCGTTAAAGGAGAATAGGACCGGCCGCGTGGCGCGATCATGCACATCTTCACGAACATAACTGGTGGCTGAGATTGTCGCCTGCGGAATTCCCGCCGCGTCTTTCAGAGAGATCGACGACCACGTGGCGAGATATGGAATCGCGACGTCGCCGAGGTGGAGCACATGGTGGGACGAGGCGGGAGAGATCGACTCCGGCCATACCACGGACGAATCAGGCTCGGATTTCTGGGCGACTGCCCGGGACTGCGTGCCTGGCGGAGTTGTCTGCTCCGCGACAAGAGCAGGCGGGGACAGCACCACAGTAAAAAGCAGCAAGACTACCGGGGACAAGAGCCATCTCATATCGCTATCGTTCTTAACAAGTCTTCTTTTTTCGAAACCTTGCGATCCAAAAAGTCTCAGGCCGCAAAGCTTGTTGGTGGCACGCTGAATATATCAACAAAATATTGAAATTCAATGATCGAATCCAGAACCATCTCAAGACTTTCACTTGTGTGCCTTGTCTAGTGGTGACACACTTCGCGCTTTTCAACTAACGGCTTGCCTCGATCATCGCCTTGACGTCGCGACTAAACTCGGCGCGGGCAGCAGCGTCTTTGTACATTGCATGGCCTCCGACATAGCACTTGAATATGACTGCCTGATGCAGGTTCGGTGGCAACTGGCGCTCGATTTCGGCGCCGATGGCGCAGGGTAAAAACGAATCGTACAATCCGGCGGCGACCAGCACCGTCAGGCGAGGATTGAGCGCCAGTGCTTCCTCTGTTCCGGGCAACGGTGGACCGAGACGCGGCGGCCCGTCGCCTTTCCTGCTCGCTTCTTCGATGGCGGCCTTCACTTCCTCGAGTGAGAGCTTGGCAGTGGCGTAGTTCCAGCGCGCATTCACCGACTCGGGATATATTCTGCCGGGCGCAAAACCCTGCTCCATTTCTTCAAGCCCGATGTAGGGCAGGCTCGTGCGATAGTGCAGATCGTGGCGAAAGTAGTCGAGGATCGCGGGCGCATCGGCGTTTGCAGGCGGCGAGGTGAGACGCAGATCGAAAACGTATGGCTCCTTATTCTGATCCTTCAGCAGGCCAGTCCGAAACTGCCGCGGCGAGATTGTCAGTGTTTTCGCGTCGATCCTTTCTTTCGCCAGACCGGTGAAGCGCGACAACTGCGCCAAGATTGTGTCTCGTTCGGAGTCGGATAGTTTGTCGATGCGGCTCAAGGCGGGAGCATAGGTTTCGCGAACCCACTTTTCCGCCGCCTGCCGCACCTCTAAAACATCCTTACCCAAGTCCGGTGCTGTCTTCCTGTAGAAGAGCGCGGTGCTGGCCATATCCACGATTGAGATCGCCGACTGCAATTCGGCGGGAACATAGTTTTTGTTCAATCCCCAGCCGCCCGAAATCAACACGAGGCCGTCAACATGAATGCCCCGCTTCTCGAGCGCGTAACCTACATGCGCCGCGCGTCCCGCACCCCAACTCTCTCCCGCAAGAAATATCCGTGCGTCTTCCGCACCGTGCAGCAAACGCCACACGCGGACGAACTCGGTGACTGAATCAACATCGCCGACCGTTCCGTAGAATTCGGCGCCATACTCGGCTTTGGCGGGCCGGCTGAATCCGGTCCCTATAGGATCGACCAGCACGAGATCGGTCGCCGCGAGCCAACTGTCTGGATTGTCGATCAAGCGCGCGCCCTCCGCCAGCTTTGGGCCGACGACCGAAAAGTGCAGCAACGAAGAATCAGCGCCGGGACCTCCATTCCAGACGAAGGTGACCGGCCGGACCGCGCCCGTCGATGGCACGCGATACGCGGTATAGAAGATATATCCGTGAGGCTCGCCAGTTTCGACATCACGAATGGCGATCCGCCCGGCTTCCGCGGTGTACTTCAGCACCTTGCCCGCGATCTGAGCTTGCTGTTGTGTCAAGACCGGTTCGTCGTCCTCGCACGCGGCTACGAGCGGACAGGAAAGAATAATGACGAGGACCGCGCTTAGTAGGAGGATCAGATTCTCGTTCCTTCGTTTCTTCCCGTTCACGAACTTCATCCGGCCCTCTCCATCGAGACAAGTTCGTTTAAGGACAGAGATCGGTGTGCGATTTTCAGGGTAACTCTGTCCGACGCGTGCGGGGTGACGATATCGAAAATCGCGATGCGTCGTCAACTAATTTTTGATATTTCCATCCCGCGTGTTAAGTTTTTGTTGATTTATGCTTTCCGAGGACGCTTCGAAATTGAAAACGAACATGCGCTTAGTCCCGGGAAGAACTTGCGTGCGCTTTCTCACAGCACTCTTCTTGTTCTCTTTCTTGAGCTTGTCGGGAAACGCGTCCGGTCCCGCCCCTCTAATAATTACTTTAGCGCCTGCCGCCGCGGCCTCGGCGGGACAAGTACCGTACGTCGAGATGATGTTGACCTACACAACCCAGCCCGTTACCGCTGGGCAGGCTCTCCTGAAAATGCCGCTCCTTACTTCCAACGTGGTAACGGTTGCCAAGACCATTGAGGATCTTTCTGTAAACGACGCGAGCGGGCCAGTTGGTCTCACAATTAAAGACGATCTCGAGAATGGCGAGGTCACTTATCGCCACTGGATCACCGCGCGCGCGGTACAAGGCGCGCTAACGGTTCGCTACCGCGCGCCCATCTCGAATGCCGCCGCCCCACGCGGCGCGGCGCCACCCCTCGAATTGCGGTCCGACAGCGGCGCATTCTCGGGCGCAGGCGCAACCTTTCTTCTTTTGCCCGAAGAAGATTCCTCGCAGCCCATCGAAATTCACTGGAATCTCAGCACGATGGCGGCGGGTGCTGTCGGAGTTTCCAGCTTTGGCAAAGGCAATGTTGTCACCGTTGAATCGAAACTGCCGAGCTCGTTGCGGTCCTGTTACTTCATGGCGGGTAAAGTGGAACTGTTTCCCGAGAATCCTCCCACAGCCGGATTCTTCTCCGCATGGCATGGATCGGCGCCCTTCGATCTGCGTGCACTAATGTCATCAGAAGAGAAGGTTTATGCTTTCTACGGCAAATTCTTCAAGCGCCCGCCGACCGCTCCCTATGGCGTTTTCCTGCGCGAAAATCCGGTGAACGCAGGCGGTGGCATGGAACTATCGGGATCGTTTGTGGCGACGTTTGGGCCAAAGACGCAACTCGATGAGCTGAAGATTACGCTCGCGCATGAGATGTTGCACACCTTCGTCGGATCCCTTGATCAGCCCGAGGGCCTGGTGAGTTCGTGGTATTCGGAGGGGATGGCTGTCTACTACGCCCGCCTGTTGTTGCTGCGGGCGGGGCAAATCACGCCGGCGCAATTTCTGGACGATGTGAACACGACTGCGGGACGCTATTACACCGACGCTCTGATCGCAACGCCCAATGCAGAAATCCCGGCGCGCTTCTGGGCGGATACCCGCGTGCGCGTCTTGCCCTACGACCGGGGCTCCATGTATTTCGCTGTCGTCGACGAAGAAGTGCGCGCCGCTTCCGGCGGGAAGCGCTCACTCGATGACTTACTTCTCGCCATGCTGGAGTACCGCAAGCAGAATCTGCCGGTCGATGAAGCGGCCTGGATCGATCTGGTCATCAAGGAGTTGGGGGCGAGAGGAAAAACAGAATTCGAGGCGATGCTGGCCGGCGCTATCCAGCTTCCGGAAGCTAGCGGCTTTGGTCCATGCTTCACGCGCACGACGAAGATGCTTCGCCGCTATCAGTTGGGTTTTGAGCCGAAGGTCCTGATCGAGCCCAAGCGTATCGTCCGCGATCTGATTCCAGGTTCAGCGGCTGAGCGGGCCGGCGTGCGCGACGGGGATGAAATTACACAGCCAGTTCCGCAAGACCTAATCCAGGGCGAGCAAGATGGAGTCCTGACCCTCAAATTACTGCGCGATCACAAGCCAGTCGACATTAGTTATGTTCCAAGAGGGGAAGCTGTCGAAGCTTATCAGTGGATCAGAAGCGGAAATCTGCCGGAGAGTGCTTGCCGATTCTAAGTGGATGATTCGGCAATGTTCTCGAGAGTGACGGGACTGCTCGGTTCGGGTTGAACGTTGCCCCATCAAGGTGGCAGCCAAATCCAGGTGCAATTAAGGTGCAATAAGACTTCCGAGTGTTCCCTCAAATCCTTCCTCACTTGCGGCGGCAGCTGCTCGTGGATGGACATCGATTCCGCGTTTGCGTGAACCGATCCAGAATAGACATGACCAACATGGTCATATTCGTCATAATGTGCCTATGCGTACCGTAAATATCAGCGACTTGAAAGCGCAACTCAGCGCTCACATCCAACTCGTAAAGGACGGCGAAGAAGTGCTGATTTGCGAACGCAACAAGCCTGTGGCACGAATCATCCCCTGCCGTACAAACGACCGGTCCAAACAAGAGCAGCGCCTGATTGCCCATGGCATTCGCACGCCCCCGCTGAAGAGACGGCTCTCGACGGTTTCATTGCCGGAACCACCGGGAGACATTTCTGATGACGTCATGGAGCAAGTATGGCGAGAAGAACGGCAAGGCCGGTAAAGCACTCTTTAGCTTTTTGGGACACGAGCGCATTGGTTCCACTCTGTGTTCGTCAGGGCACCACGCCGAGGGCGATTGCTCTCTACGAGAAGTTCGAACCAGTCGTCTGGTGGGCGACTTCTGTTGAGATTGCGAGCGCCTTGGCGCGCCTAGTTCGGATGAAACAACTCAACTCGAACGACTGGGCCAAGGCCGGTAAGATCGCGACAGCCCTTGCCAATGACTGGTCTGTCATTCAGCCGTCGGAAGCGTTGCGCACCAAGGCAACCCAACTTGTGGATCGATATGATTTGCGGGCAGCAGAGGCGCTGCAGCTGGCAGCGGCGCTGGCATGGTGTGAAGACATCCCCCAAGGTCGAGTATTTCTGACAGCGGACCAGAAGCTGCAAGAAGCAGCCTTGCTGAGTGGTTTTGACGCCAAACAGATCTAGAAGCGGGGAGCATTTCGCAGGTTTGTGTGCTGCTCCTGGCTAAGAACTTCTGAGAATCGATACAGAAACGAAAAGCGGGCCTAGTCATGACTTGCTGCAACAACTTGATTCCTCGGGGGGGGGGTGCTGTCGCCTGGCGGGGGGCCTTCGAATTTGCAGTTTCGTGCGCTCGAGGCGATGAACCTGGAGCGGTGAACGTAGAACGTCCGCGGGACTTGGGGAAGGCAATCGCATTGACATGTGAATCACATGAAAGTACGCTGTGAACATGTCCAAGATGATTCAGCTTCGGAATGTACCCGATGCCCTACATCGTGGCCTGAAGGCTCGCGCCGCCATGGCAGGTATGTCGCTTTCAGACTATCTGTTAGCGGAGATCAAGGAAATCGCGGAGAGGCCGACGCTCGCGGAATTGCGGGAGCGGCTGCACAAACGTAAGCCGGTTTCCGCTCCGATCGATACCGCTCACCTGGTGCGAGAAGAGCGCCAGGCGCGATGATCGTGCTGGATGCGTCTGCCGCAGTTGACTGGCTTCTTCAGACACCTGCAGGGCAGAGCATCGAGAAGCGAATCTATTCGCGTAACGAAACACTACATGCGCCCCACCTCCTAGATCTCGAGGTCACGCAGGTACTAAGGCGTCTCGCACTGCAAGGAGTGGTTAAGGTACGTCGTGCTGACGAGGCAGTTCACGATCTGCTGGATCTTCGTATTACTCGGTATCCACATTTCGTGCTCCTGCCACGAATTTGGCAATTGCGTCACAATCTTTCTGCCTACGATGCTGCCTACATTGTGCTCGCCGAAAAACTCGGAGCTGCATTAGTTACACGGGATGGTCGACTCGCTACTGCTTCGGGCCATGCCGCAGCCATCGAGCTCTTCTAATCCGACGAATCGGATTCACGCACTGATCGTCGACCGTAGTTAGTGAGCCGCTTCAAACAAGTCGCAGATCGCGCGATTCCTCCATCCGTCCTCACTATCATGTTGCCGACTACAGGACGATTCCAAAGGCATCCACTTCTTGGCTGTTGGCCATGTCGGAGCAGGTACGACCGTCGCCCATGAAGCAACTCGCATAGAATGTTTAGGTTGCTTCACTACATCGCATTCATCGGATTGACTCATAGCTATGAGTTGATTGTACTCATTCGATGTCTAAGAGACTGCAAGTAATCCTTCAGGATCCCGAATATCGCGAGATTCAGCGCGTCGCGCATTCCCGCCACATGTCGATTGCCGAGTGGGTCCGCCAAGCCCTCGATTTAGCACGGCGTCGTGAGCCTCTGGGCGGCGTTGGCAAGAAACTTGAGGTCATCCAAAGGGCGGCCCAGCATGACTATCCCGTCAGTGACATCGATGCCATGCTGGCCGAGATCGAGGCAGGCTATCGAACGGGAGTCCGTTCGTGATTTTGGTCGATTCCAATGTCCCGATGTACCTGGTCGGCGCGCCGCATCCTCACAAAGCTGACGCGCAGCGTTTGCTCGAGAAACT
>CAVOSL010000002.1:0-826635 GCA_963698865.1 uncultured Acidobacteriaceae bacterium
TAAAAGACCGACGCTTCCTGCGAGGTCGAATCAGCTAACCCAGACACTTCTGCGGAGTTGAGATAATGCAAATTTGTGAACGTTCCACTGGCTCCAACCATTGAGTTGGCGGCAAATTGATAGGAAACGCCAACATTTCCCGAGTTGTTCAAAAGCGGCGAAACCGGCGCAATCACCGAAGAATTTCCTCCGCCCGCTCCACCCGATACCCCTCCCGATCCGTAATCCAGCTGGTTGAATACGCTCGAGCTTTTCTGCAAGCTATCTCGCCCAGTCAAGGTCACGTGCGGGCTCAATCTGTCGCTCACGCTTATGGAAAAGTTCTGGTCCGCCTCGTCGCGAGACGAGGTCCGCTGATAAAAAGTAAAGCCTGGGGCATAACTCAGAACCGTATGGAGCCTCGGCGTCGTTTGGTCCAGCGCGATCGTCGGCCAGATTGAGTAGCTCACATCGCTCACCGGAGTCGCGCCGCCCAGCGTGTTGTCGCTATATGCGGAACTGAAACTGACCCCGTAGCGCAAGTAGTTGGATCTTTCTTCCGAGCCTAACGCAGTCGGGTACGACTGGCCGCTCACTGGAGGCGGCGTCAGCATCGTCGGCTCAATCAACGGGCTGGCGGGTTCGGTTCCGGTCGTGTCCGTCTGCGCCCATAAGGGTGTCGCGATCAGTAAGGCTAGGGTCAAACCCATGCGTGTCAGCATAAATCACCCTCAAGGTACGACGATCGTGTCGCGCGGCTGCAGCTTGATATTCTGCGCTGGATTCTCGCCTTTGAGCACTTCCTTGTAGTTGAAGGGAATGCGTGCCTGGCTGCCATCAGCGATTCTGTCGCAGAACATAAATTGACTTCTTCTTGGCGAAGTCACGAAAACCACCACACAGGGCGATCGCATCGAGCACTGTTAGGGAGTTCGTAAGTGTATAAGATCCCGGCTTGGTCACTTGCCCCAGAACGTTAAACTTCCGGCTGTTGATCTGCGTCACCATCACGGTGACTTCGGGTTCAGAGATGTAATTTTGCAGCTTGCTGGCGATCTCGTGCTCGAGTGCCAGGGGTGTTCGGCCGGCTGCCTGAATCTCTCCCGCCAGCGGTAGCGAGATCCTGCCATCCGAGCGCACCGGAATCGACCGCGAAACATCCGGCTCCTTCCAAACGTTGATCGACAGCACGTCATCGTCGCCGATCACAAAAGTGTCGTCGTGCGGCTTTGTACCTGCTTCGGCGCCTGGAGCAGCCTGAGCCTGACGCGGGCTCAACCAGCTTCGCCTCGTTGTTCGTCCTTGCCGGCGCGGTTTTTGCTGGAGGAGTTTGCGCGACAAGGGAGCCCACTACTAGAACACAACCAGAACACACCAAAACCCGCCACAAACCACGCCTCATCATCGTGATACGTCATAGACGCTCCTGGGGATTCATATCTCGACTGCACCTGAGAGGGTCCCATCAACTGATTGTTCCGTTGCCTTTGTAGCCGTTGTCGTTGCCATTTCCGTTGGAAGCGTGCTCCTCGGGAAGTTGCGTCCCGCCATTCGGCCGCAGGTGGTATTGATCAATTTTGTAGAGCAAGGTTCGATAACTCACCTTGATCATGCGAGCGGCCGCCTTGCGGTTCCATCCCGTCTTTTGGAGCGCCGCGACAATCGCATTTCTCTCGGCCTCGACCCGCACGCTCTGTACCAGCGATTTGAGGGAGCCGGGAACAGAAGCTTGCTCTTTGGACTCGCCGTTGATGGGCACTAGAGCTGTCGGCTGGGAAAATGCGTGAACCGCATCCACCGTTCCGGAGGGGAAGAGATCCTGGCCCGATGCGAATTCATGGTCCGGCATTACCAAATACCGTTTCACGAACCGCTCCAGCTCACTCAAGTTTCCGGGCCACGAATATTGTTGGCACGCCTCCAGAACCGATGTCGTGAACTTGCGCGGAGGCAGGTCATAGCGTCTCGACAGCTGCTGCATGAAGTGGTGCATCAGCAGCGGAATTTCATCCTTCCTCTGACGTAACGGCGGAACATGCAACGTAAAAGCACTCAAGCAGTAGTAAAGATCTTCCCGGAACTTCTTGGCGGCGACAGCCTGGTCGATATTGGCGCTCGTCGATGCCAATATCCTGACGTCAACGTCGATGGCCTTGTCCTTGCCCCTTCGTGGAAGCTGCTTGTTTTGCAAAGCTTGCAGCAGCGTGTGCTGCACATCCAGTGGCATCTCGACAATTTCGTCGAGGAGAAGCGTTCCCTTTTCACACCATTCGAGTTTGCCGGTACGCGCCCGGCCGAAACCGCTCTCCACTTCCCGTTCACATCCAAATAGCTCTTCCTCTAGCAACCGCGCGGGCAGCGCCGCACAGTTCACCTTCACCAGCTTCATTCCCGAGCGCACCGATAAACCGTGAATCAGTTGCGCTGCGCTTGTCTTTCCACTTCCGCCTTCTCCAACGATTAAGACTGGAACCTGAGTCTGTGCTAGCAGCTCGGCTTGCGCCCGCAGTTTCCGCATCGTCGGGCTCGCCGCGACAAAAAACTCGCCGTCGCCGATTGGCTCCACGTGTTCGCTGCGAACGTCCTTCTCGACTTCCTCTGAACTCGAACTAAGGTGTCGACGGATTACATATTCGACCTGCTGCTCCTCCAACGGCCGAACTAGGATTGCCTGGGCGCCGAGCCGAATCGCCTCGCGTTTATGGTCTGCGTCATCGTGCTGGCAGATCAAGATGATCGGCAGTTCCGGCCGCACTCTGCGCAGCCAGCGCAATACATGGAAACCATCGCCATCAGTGCCGGACAACTCGAGTAGTACCAGGTCGGGAATCGCGCCGCTTTGCAGTCGTTCGAGCGCCTCCCATCCACTGCCAGCCGTTTCCAAGTGCCAGCAGTTTGACTCGCCGATCGACCACAGCGGACGGAGCACAGCTGGTTCTCGACTGACAACGAGAAGACGCACTATCTCAATTGCGGTCTTTGCCATAGATTGGCCCTGAAAATGAAGAATCGAAAACGAGTGAGGAAAAACCCAAGGGTAGGAGAACCTAGGCAGCTTCGATCTCGTAGCCTTCTACGCGAACGGCTAGAGACCGCTGTAAAGCATCCACAGAAACTACAACCGACCGTTTGCCATTGCGGGAAACGAGAATACCTTCTACGCCAGCTAGTGCACCACTACGAATGCGCACGCGCTGGCCGATTTTCAGGAACGGAAAAGTCTCCCAGTTCATTCGCTCGTTGACGATCGTGCGAACGGCGTCAATCTGCTCGTCAGGAATTGGCGTGCCTTGGCGCGGAGTACCCACAAGATCGAACACGCTGTCCGTGCAAAGCACTTTCAAGCGGTCTTCGTTCGTCGGCATGATCTTTACGAACACGTAGCAACTAAAGAGTGGCAATTCAACCGATTTCCAACGATCGCTCCAGCGACGCACTTCCGTGTAGACGGGCAGGAAAGTCGTCAGACCCTTTTCCTGAAATCGCTGCACCACAACTCTCTCATGTCGGGCACGAGTCTGGACCGCGTACCAGCTCTCGACAGAGCCAGTCACGTCGTTTGCAGCGCCGAAATTGTCAAACGTTGTAGGGATCGCGGCCATAGCTTCGCCCTCTGAGCCACATAGCTATTTGGCCCAAGAGAATTCAAGGTTCGAGGAAGTAGCCTGAGATCACACAATTAGGGGGAAATTGAGCTTTGGGTCCGGGGAAGACCCTATATTTACGTCTTTCTCAGGTTGAAAGAAATCTATTCCTAGATGCAGTCT
Source organism: uncultured Acidobacteriaceae bacterium (assembly GCA_963698865.1). Classification (GTDB taxonomy): domain Bacteria; phylum Acidobacteriota; class Terriglobia; order Terriglobales; family Acidobacteriaceae; genus Acidiflorens. Next base: position 3,747 of record CAVOSL010000002.1, read on the forward strand.
GCTGCAAGTGGTACCCGGACCCTGAGTAATAGTTCCTTTACCTCACAGGTCAAACCTACTTGAACAGCAGAATAGCTTCTTAGAGACAAGTTTCTCACGACCCTCGCCTAAACCTCTCCACTTCCTTGTCTACCTGCTGAACCAAAGTAACCACCGTGTAAGTAGAGCTCTCCATTGAAGTTAAACTGATTAGTGATCCCAGTTGGTCCTTGCCAAGTTGGGCCATTGACACTAAACGAAAGTGCTAGTCCTTTCTCCAAACCACTCAGATATATGTGTGGTTACCGCACTCCCTGTCGTCCGGTGCTGTTTCCGGGCTCTTGCGATTTACTCTGGCACGAAGGTCGCACGCGATTGCAATGAGATTGCAAACTTCCTCAACTTTGACTGGCAGACACAGTGACAAGTCCTTGCCACTGGCGGCATTTCTTTGGTAGCATAAAGCCGCTCTCTGGAATTGTTCAAACGTCGGCAGCTCCGGTTTTGAGAGCGCACCTCCCCTTCGGTTTTCCGTGAACGTAGCTAGGCATTTTGATGGTCCCCCAGCCCGTCGGTAGTTGGGCTTTGTCACGGACATTCTTTTCGGCCTATTTGGAATTTGCCCCCAGGACCCGCAGAACGAATGCGGAATGTAGGGAGACAATGAATGCAACAGGACCTTAATCAACCCGATTGCACCAGCGGCATAATTCGCGTTCTCGTGGCTGACAATTCGCCTTTTCACACCGAACTGCTTGCGGGGGCGCTGACCCGCGATCCTGACTTTCAGGTTGTTGGTTCCAATTTAAGCGCGACCAGTGTCGCAGCCGCCTCGCGCAGCCAGACCATCGACGTGTATGTCCTCAGCGCGTTCGCCGATGGAGACGCTCAAGTTGGCTTGAAGATTCTTGAGCAGCTCCGCGCGACCAATCCCAATGCTCGTGGCGTCGTGCTCCTGAACTCCTCTTCCCCTGACTCAATTCTCGAGGCCTTTCGTGCGGGCGCACGCGGCGTTTTTCATATTCGGGAAGACTCTGACGTCCTCCGCCGTTGCATCCGCTGCGTTCATGAAGGCCAGGCATGGGTAAGCCGCGAACAGATGACGCTCCTGCTCGAAGCTCTGATGGCGACGCCTAAAGTCAAAGCCATTGATCGCAAAGGCATGAACCTGCTCACCAAACGCGAGGAAGAGGTTGTAAGCTGCCTAGCGGAGGGCATGACCAATCGCCAGATCGCACAAACGATTGGCCTAAGTCAGCACACCGTCAAGAATTACCTGTTCCGCATTTTCGACAAACTGGGCGTCTCCAACCGAATCGAACTGCTGTTCATGACGCTCAATCAAGGCACCCCTGCTCCCCTGCTGCTCCAGGGTCTGCTCATGGATCCCGCTGACGGTTACGACGAAGCCACCTTCGTCTCGTGCCGGAAGGCTGCGGAAAACGGCGTGATTGCGGCTCAACTTGCGCTGGCACGAATGTTGTCGGTGGGGCGCAAGAGCGATAGGGACTTGGCACAGGCTTATGCGTGGTTTCGAGTTGCGGGGGATCAGATCACACGCGTCAAGAACGCGCTCACGAAGGAAATGAGTCCTGCGCAGCTGTCAGGAGCAGAGCTCCAGGCGCGGGATTGGCTCGAGAAGTCGCCTACGAACGAGGCATCCTCTCATGGCTATCGAGCAGTCAATGCGGAATCTGTACCAAAGATCCCAAACTCTTCGGCAGTGAGCGGTGGAAGCGAAGAGAATAATCAAGATTCACTTCAGATCCAGGAAGGTATCTGAGAATCCTAGACCCAAACGCAAAAACCGCGCGGCTCAGGCCGCGCGGTTTTTGCGTTTCCGGTGTGAGTATCAGGCTATAACACGCTTGGCGCGTTGACCTCGAGAATAGAACATTGCCACGAAACAGGCGATTCCAGCCAGCAGAGCATAGAGGAGCGCGGCCCCTCCCTCAGCAGCCTGCATCGCTTGACCCCACATTTCCTGCGGTCCGTTGACTGATTGATCGGTCGGAGTGTAAAGCATAAGGTTTGCAAATTGGCTCAACGAACCGCCGTTATTGAAAAAGTTGATTGCAGCCAGCACATAGGTCCATGCTTGCGTGTTATAGATCTGGCTTTTCGAAACACCGCCAGTCAAGTACCAGATCGCCTCCGAAAGAAATGCCTGCTGACTCGAGTTCGGGTTGGTAAACATCAGATTTACCAGATAGGCGACCTCGGTGTATCCAGTGAGCCCAATTGTGCTGCCGAACTGCGTCGAGCCAATGTTCGATGCATTCAAATTCGCGGCATCGATCCCATTGGCGGTCCAACTTTGGCCACTATGAATGTTGTGGCTATAGTCGTCGCAGATCATCCCTAGGCCGCCGGTACCGTTCGGTCCGACCGTTTGCCCGTTGATGGTCCCGTCGTACAACCCGGTCGCCACACAACCCTCCGAGCCTCCGCACCAAACGTCGCCCTGATATCCCCCGTTGAAGGAGAGATTGGAGTTCTGACCAACGGCAGGCAGCGCCAAGCAAAGTAAGAGCGCAAAAATCACGCCCGCCAAAATTTGCGTTTTATTCGTCATTATTTCTCCTCGCCACATGAACCATAACAGGGGAGAACGTTCATCATTCCGCAGAGAGTCGAGACACTGCGTATGGCGCGATTCTAGCGCGTCGCCCAGCACTGTCAAGAATGATAATTTCTGCGACCCTTGCAAGCGCTTGCAACAATCAAGTAAGTGATTGTTTTTCAGTAATATATGCCTAATACTTCATACATCAACTCAGAAAAACTTTTGCCTCACAAAATTCGCCTGCACGCCCTTCCGGGACGGTTGAGCTTTGCGTCGCGCGCGAGCCGCTACGCCTTTTCCGTGTGGCCTTTGATTTGCCTCGGCTGTATAGTCCGAGTTGGTACAGCAAGAATGGGCGTTGTTTTCAACGCCGCATTTGGCTACGTTAGGAGGTTTCTTAGTGAGCTTGTCGTCGCGCCGGCTACTTGTAGTCATTCTGGCTCTCATCTCCGTTCTCTTTTCCGCATGTTCCCGCGATCCCAATGTTCGCAAGCAGAAGTACTATCAGAGCGGCCAGCGCTACTTTGAAGCGGGCCAATACCGCGAAGCGGTAATCGAGTTCACCAACGCCATTAAAGTCGATCCGGGCTACGCGGAAGCTCACCACCAGTTGGCCGAAAGCTACCTGCTTTTGCAGCAAGGGGACCGCGCCTTTCGCGAACTCGCCCGCACCGTCGAATTGCAGCCGGACAACTCCGTAGCTCAACTCGAAATAGTCAACCTGCTAATCGTCAATCACGAACTTCCGCAGGCCCGGCAACAACTCGACGTGCTGCTCCAGAAGCAGCCCAATGATCCGGCCGTTCACTCTACCCAATCGAGCCTTCTCGCTGCGGAAGGCAACATGCCCGGCGCCATTGCTGAAATGCAGCAAACCATCACTCTTAGCCCCAATCGCTGGGAGGCCTACCTGAGCCTCGCGCTCTTGCAATTGCGCAACAATCAATCGGAGGCCGCCGAGACCAGTCTCAAGAAAGTGATCGACCTCAATCCGAAGGCCATGCAAGCGCGCCTACTGCTGGGTAACTATTATCAGGCACATAATCGGTTTCCCGATGCCGAGCAGCAATTCCAGGCCGCGGCCTCTCTTGATCCGACCAGCGCCGACCCGCGCGCAGCCATGGCCCGCCTCTATCTGGCCCAAGGCAGAAAGGCTGACGCCGAGCAACTTCTAAGCTCAGGCCAAGCGCGACTTGCCAAACAACTCCGCGGCCTACAGTTTGTTGGGCGAATTTTACTTCGCCAATGGAGAGGTGGACAAAGCTGCCGCTGAATACGCCGCTCTCTACCAGCAGCATCCCGATGATCTGCGACTCAAGAGAAACTACATTGAACTTCTCATTCAGACCAAGCGCTTTCCAGAGGCGCGCAAGCTCGACGATGAGATCTTGAAGGCCAACCCCAACGACGACAATGCCCTCATTTATCAAGCCCAGATGCAAATCAGCGATGGCGATGTCAACGAAGCCGTCCAAAGATTGGAAGCCGTAACCAAGAACTCCCCCAAAAATGCCGAGGGCCACTTCGCGTTAGGCGTCGCCTACGACAAATTGGGATATGTCGAGCGCGCCGAGAGCGAGTGGCGCGAGGCCTTGCGCCTTCAGCCGAGCATGCTCGACGCCGCCCGTTCCTTGGCCTCCGCCGCCATGCGGCAGGGTGACTCTGCCACTCTTGAGGAAGCCTCTACCCAACTGATCGTTCTGCAACCTGCTTCTCCTGAAGGTTACGCGCTTCGCGCCCTTGCCAACATTAATCGCAAGCACTATGGCGAAGCCGAGCAGGATATTCGCAAGGCCATCGCCATCGCTCCCGGCAGCGCTTTCGGCTACGTGCAGCTCGGAAATTTGAAACTCGTGCAGAAGCAGTACGCGGAAGCCGCAAAATCGTATCAGGACGCTCTGAATCGCAATCCAGATTCAACCGACGCACTCCGCGGACTGATGAATAGCTTTGTCGCCCAAAACCAGACCGATAAGGCCCTCGCCGCTGCCCATGCGCAGATCGCCAAATCGCCTGCCAACAGCGGGTTTTACGATCTCCTCGGCACCACGCTGTTCTTCGGTAAGAAAGATCTCGACGGGGCCGAGACTGCATTCGCCAAAGCAGTCAGCCTCGACCGACACAACTCCAGCGCTCTGCTCAAGCTATGCCAGGCACAAGCCAGCAAGGGCGAGATGGATCACGCCATCGCCACCGCTCAGCAGGGTCTTAGCGACAATCCGCGCAATGCCGACCTTTATGTTTTGCTGGGAAGATTTTACGAATCGAAATCGGACTGGGCCCAGGCGGAGACAGCTTATCGGAGTGCATTGAACATCAGCCCTCAGCATCCGCTGGCCTCTAATAACCTCGCCAAGTTGATGCTCCAGACCGGTGGCAATCTCGATGTAGCCTTATCGCTTGCCCAAAGCGCGCGCCGCGGTTTGCCCAACTCTCCCGACGTCGCCGACACATTGGCATGGATTCATTATCAGAAAGGTGCGTACCAGTCGGCCATCGGCCTTCTTCAGGAAGCGCTCAGTTTGCAGGATAAAGTTCGCGCGCCGGACAATCCGAACATCCACTATCACTTGGGAATGGCATACGCGAAGAGCGGCCAGACGGCCCTCGCCCGCCAGCAGTTGGAGCGGGCGTTAAAACTCAATCCCAATGCCGTCGAGGCCAAAAAACAGCTCGCCCAGCTCAAATCATTTTGAGGGCGGTTCCCCGGCGTGGTTCGAGCCCAGCTTCTTGCGGATGCGCCGCAGTTCTATAAAGCTGAGCGCGGCCATCGCGCAAAGCAGCGATCCAATCATCACGACCAGAATCGTGTCCATCGAACGCGGTCTCCTCCCCGCTTGCTTTCAAGTCCGTCGCAGACTCCAAACCCAGCCTGCCCGGCTCACTGAATCGAACTGGCTACGTTCGAAAACACCGTGTTCGATTGGGTTCCAATCAAACGAACTGTTCCCACCACCAAGACCAGGATCACTGCCAGCATGACTGCGTATTCAGCAATGTCCTGACCCTCTTCGTCCCGCCAAAGTTGGCGAAGCAACTGTCGCATTTCCCACACCTCCAGGTAACGAACGGTGCGATTGTAACACTAGCAGTCAACAACAGGGCAATGAATTGCGTCGCGGGGTTCGCATCAGTCGGGAGCTAGGGGGCCGGTATCTGCGCTTGGGCAATATTTGAGTATCCGCTCTCGCCCGACGAGTCGATCGCCGTCGTCGCGTAGCAGTAGGTCGTGCCGTCAGTCACATTGTTATCGGTAAAGTTCGTGACTGTGCTCGAAGTAGATCCAATGCTCGAATAGAGTCCCGCACGTATGGTTTCGCTGAATACAGCCCGATACACGTTGTAGCTCGTGACGTCCGGCGTCCCGCTCGCCACCCACGTTAATTGGACAGTATGGACCGGCTGGGGTTTGCCGGTGCCGTTCAACGTAGCCGTGGTTGGAGAGTTGGAAGCATTGCTCGTAAACGAAGCCGTCGCCGTCGCCGAACCGGTCCCCGTTGGACTAAACGTCACGGTAAACGATACCGGCGTCCCGACCGTGACGGTCACTGGATATGTCAGGCCACTGATGGCGAATTCCGTAGCATTCGCACCCAGTCAGACTGACCGACGAAACCACCACGTTCGCTCCGCTGGCCGTCAACGTTCCAGTCGCCGTGCCGCTGGTTCCCACGACGACGTTGCCTACGTTAATTGGGCTGCTCACGCTCAAGGTCCCGGTCGCGCCCACGGCTGTCCCCGTCAGCGGAACCGTCAGCGTCGGATTCTGCGCATCCGACGATACCGTAACGCTGCCGGTGTAGGTGCCCGGCGACGGTGGCGTAAAGGTGACGCTGAACGACACACTCTGCCCACCGCTCAAAGTCACCGGCGGATGGATTCCCGAAACGCTGAATCCCGTTCCGCTCGCGCCCACCGCCGTAATATGCGCATCCGCTTGACCGGTGTTTTTCACGGTTTCCGTCTGCGACGAATTCTGCCCCACTTGCACGTTCGTAAACGTCATGCTCGTCGGGTTTGCCGTCAGCGTTGCCGGAGTGATTCCCGTGCCCGTGAGCGGAATACCGACGTTCGCCGATCCGCTCACCGTCAGCGACATTGTGCCGCTAACCGCGCCCGCCACCGTCGGAGCAAACGTGACACTGAACGTCGAGCTCTGGTTGGGCGTAAGCGTCAGCGGCAGCGTCAATCCGCTGTAGCTCATGCCCGCTCCCGAAATCGAAGCCGCCGTAACCGTCACATTCTCGCCACCGGTGTTTTTTAGCGTCACGATTTGCGGCATCGCATCGCCCAATATCACGTTGCCAAAATTGATGCTCGAGGGGCTGGCCGTCAGGTTGCCCGCCGCCACCGCCGTTCCCGACAACGGAATATTCAAAGTCGGATTTTGCGCATTCGAAATGACGGCCACGTTGCCGCTGAAGCTCCCCGCCGACGGCGGTGTAAACGTCACATTGAACGTAACGCTCTGCCCCGCTCCCAGCGTCACCGGCAGGCTGATTCCGGAAACGCTGAAGCCCGTTCCGCTCGGCGTCACCGCTGTAATCGTCGCACTCGCGCCGCCGGTATTCTTGATCGTTTCCGTTTGCGTCGAATTCGTACCCACCTGAATATTTGTGAAGGTGAGGCTCGTCGGACTCGCCGTCAGCGTCGCCGGGGTAACTCCCGTACCCGATAGCGGAATGCCGACGTTTGACTCGAGCCGCTCGACAGTCAGCGACATCTGCCGCTCACAGCTCCCGCCACTGTCGGCGCAAATGTAACATTGAATGTCGAACTCTGATTGGGCGTCCAGTGTCAGCGGCACCTCAACCCGCTAAAGCTCATGCCGGTTCCCGAAATCGAGGCTGCCGTCACCGTCACGTTTGAGCCGCCGGTGTTCTTCAAAGTCACTGTCTGCGGCGCCGAGTTGCCCAAGACGAAATTGCCAAAATTGATGCTCGAGGGGCTAGCGGTCAAATCCCCGGCCGCCACTGCCCGTGCCCGACAGCGGAATATTCAAAGTCGGATTTTGCGCATTCGAAATGACGGCCACATTGCCGCTGAAGCTGCCCGCCGACGGCGGTGTAAACGTCACATTGAACGTATACGCTTTGCCCCGCTCCCAGCGTCACCGGCAGGCTGATTCCGGAAACGCTAAAGCCCGTTCCGCTCGGAGTGACCGCCGTAATCGTCGCACTCGCGCCGCCCGTATTCTTGATCGTCTCGGTCTGCGTCGAACTCTTCCCCACCTGAATATTGGTGAAGGTGAGGCTCGTCGGATTCGCCGTCAGCGTCGCCGGCGCAATTCCCGTTCCAGCGAGCGCGATATCGAGTTCCGGCGCTCCACTGACGGTCAACGCTACATTCCCGTTTACCGCGCCGGTGACTGTGGGCGAAAAGCTCACCGTGAACGTGGAGGTCTGATTCGGTGCAAGTGTCAGCGGAAGGCTCAACCCGCTGTCGCTAAAGCCAGCGCCCGAAACTGTGCCTGCGGTAACGGTTACATTCTCGCCACCAGTATTCTTCAGGGTCACCGTTTGCGACGCGGCGCTGCCAATCACTACACTGCCAAAGTTGATGCTCGTTGGGCTCGCCGTCAGCGATCCCGCCTGAACTCCCGTCCCGGAAAGCGGAATGTTTACCGTGCCGTCGTCGGTTGCGAACGCGATATTGCCGCTGACTGCGCCCGTCGCCGTTGGCGAAAATTGCACGGTGAAGTTCGCGCTCTCTCCCACTCCAAGGGTTAAGGGCGCGCTGATGCCAGTGATGCCAAAACCCGTTCCAGTAACGGTAATCTGCGAGATTGTGAGGCTCGACTGCCCGGTGTTGGTGACCGTGTCATTCAGGCTCTGACTCGTGCCCGTCTGCACATTGCCAAAACTCAGGCTTGGCGGTGCTGCGGTGAGCTGCCCCGGCCCCTGCTGGCCCTGCTGCTTCCCGCCCAGCCCTCCGCAACCCAGGAGGCTTGCCAGCCCGACCACGACAAGCAGCACGCTCCAGCAGCTTTTCCTAGTATGGATTGAAGAGAACGATCGCCTCAAATTTCGCCTGCCAAATAAAAGGTGTTTGTGCACGATCAAAGACGAGTCTAAGGTCCTGCCCTTCACGGCGTAAGGTTCCGAAAGGGCATCGTGAAAACGACAATCGGCCAACCGTCTTGTACTTCAAGGTCCGTCAAACCGGGAATTCCCCAGTTACTTTCGTTTCCTCACACTAAGGGATTGCTAATCTGCCTGATCTGGATGAAATGCCCAATAATACCCACAGAGAACGGAGAGCCCAAAGGAATTTGGTGGGAGTTTGTACTAGTGATTAACGACTTGCGGCGACCCCAGCGACCCTACTCAACCGACCAGCGCCTGCACCACATCCGCCACATGCCGGTCGAACTCTTCTGGCCGTTCCAGCATGGGATAGTGCCCCATGTGCTTCATGATTACCACTTCGAAATCCGCCTTTATTCCGCGTACGCCGTCGACGTCCGTCGAGTAAAGATCACCATTGATTGCGCGCAGGGGGGCCGTCAACCGCCGCGCCGATTCGCTCGTGTCATAACCGGCTAGCGACAGAAACATGCTGTAGGCCGTTTCCGGCGAGGTTGCCGCCATCCGTCGCTCCGCATCGGCCAGGAGCGCTGGATCGGCATCGCTGTGAAATAGTTGTTTGACCATCTGCCTGAGGCCGCTCGCGATAATCGGCTCGGAAGGCCCCGGCCCGTTTCTGCTGCGTCTTCCGCCGAAATCTTGTAGGTGAGACTTTGAAATGTATCCACTCCCACCACACCGAGTACTCTACTTGCCAGAAGCAAGGCTGCCTCGATCGCCACCGGCCCACCCAGCGAGTTCCCGAACAAAACCACGCTCTTGGCGCCCTCTGCCTCGATGACCGCGCGAACATCGCCGCCAAACTCCGGCAGTCCCCATCTCGTGCGCTTCGTGCCGGACTCGCCGTGCCCCGCCAGGTCAGGAGCAATCACGCGGTGACGACCTGCAAACGCCTTGATCTCGCCATCCCAGAAACCTCTATTTGCGAGGCCGCCATGAATAAAGACTAGTGCCGGCTCTCCCTGACCGGCGGCCGAATAGACAATTGGCACGCCGTCGACAGCGGCGCACGTCTTTCTTTCTATCGCATGTTCAGTCACTAAATTCACTGCACGTACCTCAAGTATTCACCGAGATCTCGCACCCAGAAAATGCAACGGACTATGAGCCTCCGTTGCCGGCTGGTTCGTTGCCCGCGGAAATCTGGGCAAGCTCAGGTTCCGGCTCAGATTTGCCGGCCTTGTAGAAGCATCTGCGCCCCAGCAGATGGCTCACCACGCATTTTTCCCGGAAATAAATTTCGCATTGCAAGCACACTTCATCGGGATCGGAATGGTGCCCCACCAGGCTTGCCGAGAGACGATCAAGCAACCGCGCGGCGCTGACCATCTCGTCCTCTGGAAATCCGCGAAAGATCTGCGCGAGCTTCCGATCCATCTTGCCCTCGTAAGCGGCGATCAAGCGGCGCCCGGACTCGGTGAGCGACAGGCAAATCTCGCGGCGATCGGGCTTCCCTTCCGCCCGGCGCAGCAACTTGCGCCGCACCAGTTTATCTACCGCCTTGCTCGCGGCCGCGTTGCTGACCCCCAGAAACACGGCGACGTCGCTTATGGTGCGCGCCTCGGTCATCGCCACCATATAGAGGAGCTTGAACTGCGATAGCGTCAGTTGCGTGCCCGCAATATCCTTCAGGATTCCTTTTTCCAGAATCTCTTCGATTGCGGACGTAAAGACGTGTGTGCTTCCCAGCAGGTCGTGGGCAACATCGCCGTTGCCATCCTTGGGCATGTTGACCTCAATCCGTGATAAATGATTTCCCCGGTTAATTATCGCACGCGCCTGATCCTCGGCCGGCATTGTCCCCTTTCTAGTGGGCTACCGGATGAATCGCTTTGCTGCTCCCAGATTCGTCCGGCCGGCCGCAAATTTGACGGCCGTGATTCGGTAAATACTCGTGCACCAGCCACTCTGCCGCATGCGGCAGCGCCGCCTGCACCGGCGGCGACAATCCCGGAGAGATTTCCGTTGGCAGCGGTCCGGTTTGGCACGCCAGCACACGTACTTCCACCCCGCATGTTTCCTGGAGTTCGCGCAGCAGATTGGAAGTTGGGATCTGGTGCATGGAAAAGTCGTCCAACTTGATTGGTGGGATGTCGGCCGGATCAAGCTCAAAGAGCTCTCCGGGAGAACGGCCGGCATCGAACGCATCCACAACAAGGAGTCGCCGCGGACGCGCTGGACTAAGACAAAGCGTAAACAGGAGGCTGCGCACGCCCGTGCCCGCATCCAGCATGCAGACGTCGTCGGGCACGCGATGGTGAGACTCAACAAAATCCACCAGCGCGCACCCGAAACCGTCGTCGCCAAAGAAAACATTGCCGCAGGCCAGCACCAGCGTAGGCTTCCGGCAATATTCAGGAAGATTAGATTGGCCGTCGTCCGGCATCCTTCTCCTCCCTAGTTCGTGAGCGTGTCCATCAACTTGCCCTCTGCGTCCACGATGTCCAGCTTCACCGAAATCTTGCCATCCAGGCGATGGGTGGCACAGGAGAAGCAGGGATCGTAGGCGCGGATGGTCATCTCGACCGTGTTCAGCACTCCCTGATCGTACTTGCCGTCATGGATCAGGCTCTTGGCAGCCTGGGTGACCGACATGTTGATGGGAGCGTTGTTATGCGTGGTACCGACAATCAGGTTGACGTTGGTGATCATCCCGTCGGCATCGGTGGTGTAGTCGTGAATGAGCGTGCCCCGCGGCGCCTCGGTGCAGCCCACGCCCCGTGCTGCCCTTGGCGTGACCTTCACCCGCGTTTCGGTGCTGGTGATCTCTGGATCTTCCAGCAGCCGGATGACGTTTTCGGCGTTGTAGAGCAGCTCGATCAACCGCGCCCAGTTATACAGCAGCGTGAGTTGAACGGGCCGGCCAAACTTCTCGCGGAACTCCAACAGTTCGGCTTGAGCCAGTGGCGTGTCGATGAAGTCGCAGACATTAATCCGCGCCAGAGTGTTGGTGCGATATATGCCTGAAGGCTTCGCCAGGTCCATGGAGAAGTTGCCCCATTTCTTGGCGTACGGGAACTTCAGGTAACTCCACGACTCGAGGTGCTCGCTGATGTAGTCGGTGTAGCGGTCGTAGGGGAAGTCCTCGATCGCCCCCTCCGGCTTCATCATGCGGAGCTTGCCGTCGTAGAGGTTAAGTGCGCCATTCTCCTTTACCGTACCGAGGAACCCGTGGTGATCACGCCCAGCGTTTTCACGGTCTCCAGGTACTTCGGGAAAATGCTCTCCTTCGCAAAAGCGATGGAGAACTTGGCCAGATCGAGCGTCTCGTCGGCCATCTTCCGCAGTTCGTCGCGGTCTTTCGGCATCAGAGGCTTGCTGAATCCGCCCGGAACCGCGGCCTGTGGATGGATCGCTTTGCCGGCCAGGATTTCCAGCATGTGCGCCGCCATGTGCCGCACCTTAACCACCCGCTGGGCGACATCCGGAGCGGCTTTCAGGATTCCGATCACGTTGCGAACCGAGTAATCGGCATCCGGCCCCAGCAGGAAGTCGGCGCCCGCCAGGAAATAGAAGTGCAGAATGTGCTCTTCCATGAACGCTACGCTGTTGCAGAGCTCGCGCAGCTTCTTGCCCGCCGGCGGTGGTTCGACGCCGAACACCGCGTCGCAGGCCTTCGCCGACGCCAAATGATGTGACCATGGACACACGCCGCAGATGCGTGGCGTAATGCGCGGCAAATCTTCCACTGCCTTGCCCAGGCAGAATTTCTCAAAGCCGCGCAGTTCGATGACGTTCACGCGGGCCAGGTCCACGTTGCCGGCATCGTTGAGTTGAATGGTGATCTTCGCATGGCCCTCGATGCGAGTGACAGGTTGAATGACCAATGTTTGTGCCATGGTTTATCTCCTCGGCAGCGCGCGCAAACGGCCGCCGGCGCCGGCAAAACGGTTGAGGGTGGCGGCCCGATCCGGAATCTGTTTCGGGTCGAGACCGATGGACGACAGCGCGCCCATCATGTCCACCATGGGATTGGCTTTTTCCGAGAGCGGGCCAAAACAGCCCTCGCACGGCATGTAAGCACCAATGCAACGAGGTACGCTTTCGCGGGTGCCGCATCCCCCGCGGGTCGCTGGCCCCAGGCACAGGATGCCCTGCTCCATGAGGCAGCGCATCTCGCTGAGCGGAGCCCCGGGTGTGAACTCCGGCGCATCCAAGCGACGTTTGAGCGTGGAGACTGCCTTCTTTTCGCGCTTGGTGGGGCATTCATCGCAAACGCTCTTGGAAGACAAAGCCGGCAGCGGCTTCCCTTCCAACAGCGCGATCAGCGCCCCAGCCACCATGTCCGGCGTAGTCGGGCATCCGGGCAGAGACGCATCCACCTTGACCACTTCACTTACGGCATACACCCGGTCGGTTAGAGCAGGGACCTGTTCGCTCGGCAGCCCGTTCTTTTCGGTGGTGACGCTGCCACGGTAGACCTTCTCGAGCAACTCATCCGTGGTTGCCTGGTTGGCGAGCGCCGGAATTCCGCCACAAGTGGCGCACGACCCCAACGCGATCAGGATTTTGCATTTCTTCCGCATCTCCAGCGCCAGTTTCTTGTGTTCATCATTGCGTATGCCTCCGGAGATCAGCCCGATATCGGCTTCCGGAATTTCCATATTTTGTTTCTCACCAGTCTGACCAAACAGCTTGTGATCCATCAGGACCGGCATGTGCACGATTTCAATTTGTTTGAGGACGTCGATCAGCGGTTCACCGATGTCGAGGATCGTGACTTCACAACCCCCACAGATGGCGAACCACTCTTCGGCAAGTCGAGCTGCCATGTTGTACCTCCATCATGCGATCGGAATTGACGAACTTTGAAGCGGGTGCGGGCCTCCGGCCGATCGGCCGTTCCACCGGAACGAACCAATCCCTCGGCAGATAGTCGAGCGAATTTGTGCGCGATGAGCGTGGAGCGGGTAGAGAGGCAGCGCGCCGCGACGTGGCCGGTGATCCATCCATAGAGCCACCGCCTAACCCAGGGGTCTCTTGCGGCCTGAACGTTACTACCAACCAGGACGATTGTCAACTAGATTTATTAATAGCCTAGTTAATTATTTTCTTGACCTCCTTCCCGAACCAAGCTAGAGTGTTGCCGCGGTTCGATCTGGACCGCGCAAGGCTCGGTTGCTCCATCATAGAAAAGGAGCTTTCACCCATGAGCCCGAATCTTTCTCTTGTACACGAACAGAAAAAGTTCATGTGGGACGGTTCCCTCTACGCCACCCGCGAAGAGTCCCGCCCGCTGGAAGAGGCCTACCGCAAAGATAATTTCGAAATTTTCGTCACCGAAGAAGACGGCAAGGTTCTCATCTATACCCGGAAAGTGATTAAAGAAGTTGTCGTAGCAGCGCAGTAACCGCGTCCTTGGCGCCCAGGAGGTGGCCGATGGCAGCAGGTACTATTCCGGTAAGTGACCCCACGTTGGTGGCTGAAATAAGGCGTTACGGGAAATTCGATCCCACCGGCTGTTACCAGTGTGGAAGTTGTACGCTCTCCTGCGATCTGGTTGAGAATTCCAGGACTTTTCCTCGCCGAAGCATTCGCTTTGCGTTGCTCGGATTAAAGCAGCCGCTGGTCGCGAGCCTCGATCCATGGGTCTGCCATGACTGTGGCGATTGCTCGATCGTCTGCCCGCGCCAGTCCGAGCCCAGAATCTCCATGATCACGCTGCGCCGCTTCCTGAGCGCGCAGTACGAGTGGACGGGCATCGGCGCCAAGCTGCTTCAGTCAAGAGCGTGGTATCTCGGATCCTTGATCTTCGTCGCCGTACTTCACGCTGTTCCTGATCATCGGCTACCACCTCTGGTACGTTGCCATGCCCGCCCGCGACTTCGCCACCACACCGTTCGGACTCGATCACATGTTTCCGATCATGACCTACTTCACGCTCACAGTGATCTTGCTTCCGCTCTTGCTCTTGCTGTCCCGCATTCTCCACATCTGGCGGCTCACCATGGCCGGCAATGAACGTATTCCCTTGGCCACTTATCTGAACCAGGCGTGGGTGTACATATACGAACTGGTAGCCCAGCCCCTTATGCGCAAGTGCCCCGAACACCGTCGCTGGCTCGGGCACGAGATCCTGGCCGGGGGTACAGTCCTGATGCTCGCGATTAAGGTCTTCGGCCTGCGCTGGTTTCAGACTGACAATATCTATCCTTTCTATAACCCGCAAAGATGGGTCGGCTATCTCGCCTGTGCCGCTATCGTTTACGGAATTGGCGGCATTCTCTACGGTCGCTTGCTGGCCAAGAAGGAGATCTACAAGGAGACCAATTTCCACGATCTCGTCTTCCCTGTCTTGATCGTTTCGGTCGCGCTCACCGGCATAGCGGCGCACACTCTGCGCTATCTCGGCTTCGCGCTCGCTTGTCACTATGCCTACGCTTTGCACATCGTGGTCGCGACTCCCATGCTGGTAATCGAGATGTCATTCGGCAAGTGGTCGCACATGGTCTATCGTCCGCTGGCCCTTTACTTCCTTGCGGTGCGTGAGAGGGCCTCACAGCAGGCACCCGCAGGAGAGGTGATTCCACATGCCATCTAACGAATCCAGAAATCATCCAGTCGGTGCCGCGCTCGTGGTAGGCGGCGGCATCGGAGGCATGCAAGCTGCCCTCGATCTGGCCAATGGCGGGATCAAAGTTTACCTGCTCGAACGCAAAGCCGCTATCGGCGGCGTGATGGCGCAGCTCGACAAGACCTTTCCAACCAATGATTGCGCCATGTGCACCATGGCGCCACGTCTGGTGGAAATCGGACGCCACAAGGGCATCGACATTCTCACCCTCAGTGAGGTTGAACACATTGAGGGCCAGCCCGGTAATTTTTCGGTCACTATCAAGAAGCAAGCACGCTTTATCGACGAGACCAAGTGCACCGGTTGTGGCGCGTGCACCGAGAAGTGCCCAATCATACTGCCGTCGGAATTCGATCAAGGGCTGGCAGAACGAAAAGCGATCTTCCGCCCATATCCGCAAGCCGTTCCCAACGTGTTCACAATCTCGCGACGAGGGGTTGCTCCCTGCCAGGCTGCCTGCCCGGTTCATCAGGACGGACAGGGTTACGTGGCCCTGATCGCGCAGGGGCGCTTCGAAGAGGCGTTGCAGATTATTTTGCGCGATAACCCGCTCCCATCCATTTGTGGCCGCGTCTGCACCCACCCATGCACCGATAAGTGCACCCGCTGCCAGGTGGACGATCCGATCAACCTTCCCGGCTTAAAGCGTTTTCTCACCGACCGGTTCCCCGACTACAAGCTCCCACAGCCAACCGTTCCGGATCGGCCGGAGAGGGTCGCGATCATTGGTTCGGGGCCGGCGGGACTCGTTTGCGCTTATCAGCTTCGTCAAAAGGGATACCGCCCGACAATTTTCGAGGCGCTTCCCGCCGCCGGCGGAATGCTGACGGTCGGCATTCCCCCTTATCGGCTGCCCCGTCGGACGCTCAATGCCGAAATCGACAAGCTGCGCGCTGTCGGAATTGAAATTCTTCTAAATACGTCCGTAGGTCGTGGTATTTCGTTCGACGAACTCCAGAAAAGCTTTTCCGCCATCTTCATCGCCATCGGCGCGCACATCGAGCGCAAGCTCGGGATTCCCGGCGAAAATCTGCCCGGCGTCAGCGGCGGCGTGGAGTTCCTGCGCGGAGTCAACCTCGATAAGCCGACGACACCCGGCGAGCATGTGCTCGTGATTGGGGGCGGAAACTCGGCGTTGGACGCAGCCCGCACCGCCCTTCGCAGCGGAGCGGCGGACGTCACCATCGTTTACCGCCGCACGCGCGCCGAGATGCCCGCAGACCCGCGTGAGATTGAAGATGCCGAACAGGAAGGCATCAAGCTAGTGTTTCTTGCTGCGCCCAAATCATTCCTGCCCGGCGCGAACGGCCGCGTCTCCGGTCTTGAGTGCCTGAAGATGAAACTCGGCAAACCCGACGCCAGCGGACGTCCGGCTCCCGAGCCGATTCACGGCTCCGAATTTGTTCTCTCCTGTGACGCGGTCATCGCCACCATCGGCCAGTCACCGGACGTGGTCAGCCTGGGAGAGCGCCTTGGCCTCGAAACAACAAAATGGGGGACGCTCAAAGCCGATACACTCACGCTCGAGACCGGTCTGCCGGGAGTATTTGCCGGCGGCGATTGTGTCACCGGACCGGACGTGGTCATTAACGCCGA
This sequence comes from uncultured Acidobacteriaceae bacterium, assembly GCA_963698865.1. Taxonomy (GTDB): domain Bacteria; phylum Acidobacteriota; class Terriglobia; order Terriglobales; family Acidobacteriaceae; genus Acidiflorens. The sequence goes on from CAVOSL010000002.1 coordinate 20,548, forward strand.
ACTCGCCGGCAAGAAAGCTGCAACCTCCATTGATCGTTGGCTCAATCGCCAGAATCTGCGTTCTGGACGCGAGCTGGAGGGCCCCTACCGCACCGAATACGAGGTGGATACTACGGGCGTAACCATGCAGCGCCAGATTCACATGCAGGCGCTCGACCCCACTACTCGTGGAAGAACGTTTGCCGAAGTGCATGTCGGCTACACCGCCGAAGAAGCAGTGGCGGAAGCCAAGCGCTGTCTCGAGTGCGGAATCTGTTGTGATTGCCATCTCTGCGAAACCGCGTGCGAGGCTCACGCGATTGATTACCTGCAAAAAGAAGAAAAAATCCAATTGAGTGTCGGCGCTGTCGTGCTGGCCCCCGGCTACGAGGTCTACGACGCACATCTGAAAAAAGATCTCGGCTATGGTCGCTTCCCCAATGTCGTGACCTCCATCGAGTTCGAACGCATCATGTCCGCCTCCGGCCCCTTCTCCGGCCATGTCGTCCGGCCCTTCGACCACAAGGAACCTAAGCGCATCGCGTTCATTCAATGCGTCGGCTCGCGCGATTCCGAGCACGACTACTGCTCCTCCGTCTGCTGCATGTACGCCACCAAGGAGGCGATCATCGCCAAGGAGCATCTCGGCGACACGCTCCAGTGCGACGTTTTTTTCATGGACATGCGCGCCTTCAGCAAGGGCTTCGAGCAGTACTACCACCGTGCGCAAGATCTGGGCGTGCAGTACATCCGCTCACGCGTCCCCCTGATCGAGGAACTCCCGGGCAGTCGCAACCTGGTCGTCAAGTATCTCGGCGAGGAAGATAGAAAGCTCTCCCGCGAATACGACCTTGTTGTGCTGTCCGTCGGAATGCAGCCCCCGAAAGAAGTCAAGGAGTTGGCCGGGCGATTTGGCATTGCCCTCAATGAATTCAATTTCTGCAAGAACTCGGAATTCACGCCGGCCGAGTCATCGCGGCCCGGAGTCTTCGTCGCCGGTCCGTTCGTCGAGCCAAAAGATATTCCTGAAACCGTCATGCAGTCGTCAGCCGCGGCCGCACAGGTGCTTGCTCTTCTCAAGGATGCTCGCGGCACGCTGATTACTCCGAAAACTTATCCACCGGAGAGAGATGTGGCCGGAGAGGAACCTCGCGTCGGAGTCTTTGTCTGCCACTGCGGCAGCAACATTGCCGGCTTCGTCAATGTTCCCAACGTCGTCGAATATGTCAAAACCCTGCCCAACGTGGTCTATGCGGAGAACAACCTATATACCTGCTCCAACGATACCCAGGACCGCATCAAGGAAAAGATTACGGAACACAATCTGAACCGGGTCGTGGTCGCGTCCTGCACGCCGCGCACTCACGAGCCCTTGTTCCGTAACACGCTGGCCGAGGCGGGCCTCAATCCCTACCTCTTTGAGATGGCCAACATCCGCGACCAGTGCTCATGGGTGCACATGCACGAGCCGGAAAAAGCCACCAAGAAATCAGAGGATCTGGCGCGAATAGCGATCGCCAAGGTGCGTTTGTCGCAGCCACTCCACCGCCATAGGGTTAAAGTCGAGAAGTCAGCCCTCGTGATCGGCGGAGGCCTGTCGGGCATGACCGCCGCCCTAAGCCTGGCCAATCAGGGATTTGATGTTTACCTCGTAGAAAAAGAGAAGGAGCTGGGCGGGCATCTCCGCAACGTCCGCTACCTGCTCAATGGAGCGAAGCCGCAAAACGAACTCGTCCGCCTCCGCGGAGAAATCGATCGAGAACAGCAAAATCCATCTGTTCACCGGCGCCTCCATCGAGAACATCGAAGGAACCGTCGGAAACTTCAAAACCACAATCTCCGCCCAAGGTGAAACCACCGAGGTTATCCATGGCGTGGTGATCGTCGCAACCGGTGCCAAAGAATACCAGCCAAAGGAGCACCTGTACGGGCAAGAACAGAAGGTGATGACACAGCGCGAGCTCGAACTGCAGCTGGCGTCAGGAGGCGGTTTGCTGGCGCCGCAAAATGGCTCCGGTCCCAAGACCGTCGTCATGATTCAGTGCGTCGGCTCCCGCGAAAACGACCACCCCTACTGCTCCCGCGTCTGCTGCTCAGAGGCCATCAAGAATGCGCTCCGTATCAAGTCGCTCTCTCCTGAGACAGCCGTCTATGTGCTCTACCGTGACATTCGCACTTACGGCTTCAAGGAGAGTTACTACACCAAAGCCCGCCAGCAGGGCGTCATCTTCGTGCGTTATGACGAGACCGCCAAACCGGAAGTATCTCGCAACGGCGCCGGGCTGAATGTAGTTGTCCGCGACCAGACTCTCGGCATGCCCATGATGATCCCGGCCGATCTCGTCGTGTTGTCGGCCGGCATCCATCCCAACGAAGACAACAAGACCATCGCGCAGCTCCTTAAGGTTCCGCTCAACAGCGAGGGCTTTTTCCTCGAAGCTCACATGAAATTGCGCCCGGTTGACTTCATGACCGATGGCGTCTTCCTGTGTGGCTTGGCGCATTCTCCCAAGACCATTGAAGAGTCCATCCTCCAGTCTCAGGCGGCCTCCGCGCGCGCGGCAGCCATTCTGGCTAAAGATACTCTCGAACTCGAAGCCAACGTCTCCGAAGTCGTGGACCAAAGCTGCGACGGCTGCGCCTATTGCGTGGACACCTGCCCCTTCAAGGCAATCACTCTGCTCGAATACATGTGGCAGGGCACGGTCAAGAAAGCCGTCGAGGCCGACGAGACGGCCTGCAAAGGCTGCGGCTGCTGCCAGGCAACTTGTCCCAAGAACGGCATTTTCATTCGCGGATTCACTCTTGACCAGATCCGCGCGCAAATCGAGGCTGCTCTGGAGGTGGCGTAATGGAAGAAAACAGCATGCAAACATCTTCGGCCGCAACCCTCGCGCCTCCCGAGGAAACCTTTCAGCCGCTCATCATCGCCTTGTGCTGCAACTGGTGCTCCTATGCCGGCGCCGATTTGGCGGGCGTCTCGCGCATTCAATATCCCCCGAGCATCCGCATCATTCGTGTGATGTGCTCCGGCATGGTTCATCCGAACCTCGTCATCGAAGCTCTCACCAAAGGCGCCGATGGCGTTCTCATGTGCGGTTGCCATATTGGCGACTGTCATTATCAGGACGGCAACGTCAAGGCCGAGAAACGTGCTGAAGCCATTCGCCTCATGCTCCCCGACTTTGGAATCGAAGAAGAACGCTTTCGCCTGGAGTGGGTCTCCGCCGCCGAAGGTCCGCGCTTTGCCCAGGTCGTCCAGAATTTTACGGACCAGGTACGGAAATTAGGTCCCAGCCCGTATAAGCAAGGCTAGTCGGGAGTCCGCCTCCCGCAACAATTAGAAAAGTCGACAGATCGGAGGTACGGGATGGTCGAAACACTGGAACGAATCCTCCACCAGCATCCGTTTTTCCAGAACATGGAAGAGCGTCATCTCGAGCTCCTCACGGGCTGCGCAAAAAACGTACACTTCGAGAAAGGCCAGGTAATCCTGCGTGAGGGCGAAGAGGCCAACGAGTTATATCTCATCCGCGAAGGACTCGTAGCCCTCGAGCTAGCAACTCCAACGAGGGGAGTTTTCAGAGTTCAGACCGTCGGCGAGGGCGATGTTCTGGGCTGGTCGTGGCTGGTCCCACCCTATCGCTGGCGTTTTAGCGCGCGCGCTTGCCAATCGACGCGTGCTCTCGCGTTGGACGCCAAATGCCTGCGCACAAAATGCGAGGACGATCACGACCTCGGCTATCAATTCGTGAAGAGGTTTACCAGCGTTGTAACCGAGCGCCTCGACGCCACCCGGCTACAGCTCATGGATCTGATCGCCTGAGGATTGAGTTATTACCAGCCCCGACGGGGCTTAAGAAACGCTATTACACAAACTCTGGGGACGACCACGTTCCGGAACGGTGTGATGCGGGCCAAATGATCCGCAGCGTAACCCAGCTAGCCGCAGGTCGTCTGGCCCGAATTCCGCAATGTCAACAAGCCCATTCCCATCACGCGGCCACGACTCTCCCCAATTGCTCTTTCACATTCATTTTGACGGGAACTTTGAGCGCGTGCGTGATTGGACACTTGGCTTTCGCGTTCTCGACGGCATGCTCGAACTTCTTGACATGAATTTCCGGTACGTCTGCAATTATGTTCAACTGAATGCCGGTGATCTCCCAACGATTTTCTTTCTCCTCCAGGGTTAACTGTGATTCCGTCTTTACCTGTTCATCTTTGAGGCCGGCTTTGGCCATCTCCCTGGCGACCATCACTGACATGCAGGAAGCGACCGCTGCCGCCAGCATCTCCGATGGGCTCGTGCAAGGCTCGTTCCCTGTCCCCGAACCGAAAGAATATAGAGCATTACTAACGACGCCGCTGGTGGTAGAAACCGTGCCTTCCCCGCTTCCCGGCCCGCCCTTCCATATTGCAACTGCGCTGCGAATCATAGGGACCTCCTCGCATATCCACCTTCCTTTCGACACCAATCCGAGCGTTCTGTCAGTGAAGTGAGTCACATCTTGCTGTGAGTAGAGCCTGCCGGAAAGTGCTCTGCAAATCCCGATCGAAGCCGGCTTCCGCCTGTTCAGACAGGTGCACTGCAAGAGTTTTCACACGTTTCAGACCTCCTTATTTCTAATGTTTTCCTTGCGCTGCTCCTGATTCTGTGCGACATTAGACAGCCAATGACGCGCACGCCGCGATTTACATATTCGCTGTTTACGTACCGCTACTTCTTTTATGGAGTAGCGGCCACGGCGAATCCTGTGTGTGCGCCCATTTCGAGCTAGACCAGCACACAAGTTCAGCCAAAGCCGCGATCTCCGAATCGCGGCTTTTGCTTTTTGTGCCACATCCCAAACCCAGGGTCAAAAGGAGCAGGCAGTGATTATCAACATGGAGTACGGGGCGTCAGAGGAACAGATTGCGCACGTGATTGCAGTTGTGGAGCAAGCCGGATATCAGCCGCACACCATCCGAGGGACGGAACGCACCATCGTGGCGGCGGTGGGCAGCGGCGGAAATCGCGTTCAACTCGAGGCGCTGCAAGCCGCGCCCGGCGTCGAACAGGTCGTCGCCATCACCCATCCCTTCAAGCTGGTGAGCCGTCAGGTCCGGCCTCAGTCCTCTGTAGTGCACGTGCGCGGCGTGCCCATCGGAGGCGACGAATTCGTGGTCATAGCCGGGCCCTGCTCGGTTGAATCACGCGATCAATTGCTCGCGGCCGCCAGGTCCGTCAAGCACTCAGGAGCCCGCCTGTTGCGCGGGGGCGCCTACAAGCCCCGCACCTCTCCTTATGATTTTCAGGGCTTGGGCGAGGAGGCATTGCGGCTCCTGGCCGAAGCTCGTGACGAAACCGGTCTCCCCATCGTCACCGAGGTTATGAGCACGGAAGATGTCGACTTAATTTCCGAGTACGCGGACTTGCTGCAAGTCGGCGCCCGCAATATGCAAAACTTCGCGCTGCTGCGCGTACTGGCACGCGTCAATCGCCCAATTCTCCTCAAGCGTGGCCCCTCCGCCACCGTAAAGGAGTGGCTGCTGGCCGCGGAATATCTCCTCGCCGGCGGCAACCCGAATGTCATCCTGTGCGAACGCGGAATTCGAACCTTCGAAACCGACACCCGCAACACCCTCGACCTGGCAGCTATTGCCCTCGCTAAGGAACTCTCTCACCTCCCCGTGATAGCCGATCCGTCGCACGGAACCGGCCGCCGCAGCCTGATTCCAGCTCTTTCCAGCGCTGCCTTGGCGGTTGGCGCTGACGGCTTGATGGTCGAGGTTCACCCCTGTCCCGAGCGCGCACTTTCCGACGGACCGCAGTCCCTCAATCTGGACGGTTTCGCGAAGCTCATGCGTACGCTAGCGCAGCCATCACGCACGCTGGTTCCGGCTGGGAGTACCGTAGAAGAGTTTTCCACTTCACCCTCCTGAAGCTCTATGACTTCGTGCCCCAGGTCACGCCGTTCCTTGGGCGTAAACCTGGGGTACGGGTCATAGTGAAGCTAGCGAACGCGCCGCGCCCGGAACTCCCCTTCCACTTTCCACGTCCTGCCGTCAGCCTCCAATACTTCGCCGATCCAGTGGAACGAGTCACGCGTGATTTCAGTGAAGCGCCACCTCGTCGCCGTGCCGTCCACTCGCGCGCCCACCTGCACGATTTCATCGCCCACCTTGCGGCCCGTCTGGCGCTCCTCGTGGCCGCGAACCGGATTCATCCACCGAATCCGCCACGCCTGAATTTCCGGATCCCAAACGCGCAGGGTCGTCCCGTACATATTGTTCGTGCGGTCTGAATCTGCTGTGCGATCCAAAACTCGCGGCATGATCCAGACATCCTGCATCGCGCGCCCCTCTAGCACCCAGCCGAAATGCGCTTCGCCCGTCATCTTTCGCGAGCGAACATCAGCCGCTCGGTAGCATAGGACGTCGATCTCCCAGCTCCCCACCAGCCACCCATAAACGTCCTGCTGTTCCGGAATTTCCGGCGAACGATCCGAGGCGTGCAGCCGTGTCACGAAACTGCCGTTCGCCGTCTCTTGAATGTTCGCTTTACTCATATTTGCCTCCCATGCATACAAGAGCTTGTTACTCAGCCGCGCGATGCGGGCGGAACAATTCTGTTCAGCCGTGCATAAACCGCCAGTTGCCCATAATGCTCACAGTTATGTTCGATGAACATCACGAGCATTTCAGTGAGCTCCGGATTCAGGCCCGACTCGTGCTCCTTCAGCGCATCCGACACCTGCGCAATGCTACGCGTCAGCGCGTCCACGATTTTCTTCTTCGTCTGGAGGTCTTTCTTCGGCAGTTCGTTCGCCACATCGTCGCCTTTCTTTCCTCGAGCCGAGTCCGCCACATACCGGTTCCAGAACGCAACATGCCGCAACACGTCGCCAAACGTTCGCACCCCGTCCACGGGCCGAAACTCGAATTTGTCCTCGGGGAACTCCGCCGCCAGTGTCGCCAGTTTTTGCCCTACCTGCTCCCACCGGCCGATTAATTTGGTTGACAACAAGTCTGGCTGAATCGCCTTGGTTGCCATGTGATCTAATTCTCCTGAAGGAAGTGCGGGCAGACCGCTTTGCCAGTGCAAACCCGGCGGGTTGCTGTCGCGCTTCGCCTCCTTTTATAAGTTTGAACGGGAGAAAACATCTTGGCGAAAATTGCGGTCGCTTCCGAGTCCATTCCGGCGTCCCGCGACAATGCCGCCGCCTCGGGACAGCTCGCCCGGCGCTTGCTCGCGCGGGGCGCTGGCTGGAGCGTGTCGGACGTACTCTGCACTGCCGGACCCCATGATCGCCCATTTGAAGAACAGCACTCCGGTCCCGGCCTTGCCATCGTCGTCGCGGGCACCTTTCAGTATCGATCCAGTGACGGCCGTGAACTAATGACCCCCGGCTCTCTTCTCCTCGGAAACTCTGGCCAATACTTCGAGTGCGGGCATGAACACGGCGCGTCCGATCGCTGCATCTCCTTTTCATACGAGCCGAACTACTTTGAAGCGCTGGCGGCAGAAGCAGGTGTGCGCGCGCATTTTCCCAGTCTGCGCGTGCCGCCGGTGCGCGAGTTGTCGGCCCTGCTGGCTCGGTCCTGTGCAGGTGTGCTCAAGTCCACCAGGACTGCTCTCACCCAAAAACAAGGAAATCCTTTCGCGCAACCCGAGAGACTCGAGAAAAATTCCCGACAATCGGCAGGCAATTTTCCGGCGACGGAAATGTGGGAAGAGATCGGCGTTGAACTTGCCGTGCGAGCCCTTCAATTCGAGAGCAGCCGCGACTCCAGACGAAACAACGCGCCAGCCGCGGAGGCGCGTGTGACCCGCATCGTTCGCATGATCGAGAATCGCCCGGATGCCGAATACGGTCTTGGCACGCTCGCTCGCGAAGCGAAACTGAGTCGCTACCATTTCATACGGATGTTTCAGCAAGTCACCGGTCTCACTCCGCATCAGTACGTACTGCGCGCCCGACTGCTCCGCGCGGCCACCCGCCTGCTTCTGGAACCGGCGCGCGTGCTCGATGTTGCCCTAGATTCCGGCTTCGGGGACGTGTCGAATTTCAATCACGCTTTTCTCGCCGAGTTTGGCGTAAGCCCACGGTCCTATCGAAGGGACGCGCATTGAAATCTTCTTCCAGGTGGATGTCGGTATCCGTACACCACAAAATGGCGTGACCTCGCATTTGGCCGTATCGTCGACATTACGTAAGTCTGCGACATAAATCACATCTTCCTTTCCCATCGAACAGGGGCGTCCGTCATCTTTTCCTAGGGCGCGCGCTACGGCAATCTGGGATCATGAGTAGCCTCCCCCGGCTTTGCACGATCCTCGCGATCGTCCTTTCTGGCACCAGTTCCCTTTTGGGACAGGTGAAGATAACCACAACCTCCTTACCCAACGGCACGGTCGGAACGTCCTATTCCGCCACCATTAACACAAGATTAGGAGCGGTGCCGTTCATTTGGACGGTATCGGTCGGCAATCTGCCGCCTGGTATTGGAATGACGCCGTCGGCAGACACCCGATCGGCCCTACTCTCGGGGACGCCAACCACGGCGGGCAGCTATACGTTCAGCGTTACCGTGCAGGGCAAGGGCGGGCACAGGGCGACGGCAAAATACACGGTTGCGATTTCAGGGCCTCCGTCCGGCACGCTTAGCGCGAACCCGGCCAGCCTTGCCTTTGGCAACGTGCAAGTAGGAAATACTGCCAGCTTGTGGGAAGCGTTGACGAATACGGGCGGATCCCCGGTCACGATCTCACAGGCCAATGTCTCGGGCGCCGGATTCGCGATCTCCGGGCTAAGCTTGCCCATCACCTTGACTCCGACCCAGAGCGTCAGCTTCACAGCGAGCTTCACGCCGGGCGCCGCAGGCGCTGCCAGCGGCACCCTGGTGGTTGTCTCCGATGCAGCGAATTCTCCGCTCACGGTCGCACTCTCGGGAACGGGCATGAGTCTGGGAGTTCTGTCAGTCTCGCCGGCGTCACTGAGTTTTGGGAATGTGACGGTGGGATCGAGTGTCTCCCTCGCCGGCAGCCTGGCCGCAACGGGGACATCCGTAACAGTGTCATCTGTGGGAGCGGATAACGGCCAGTTCGTGGTGACTGGACTCACCCTGCCGATCACGATTCCTGCCGGTCAATCGGCGCCATTCACGGTGACCTTCACCCCCAGCTCAGTTGGCACGACGACATCAACACTTACCTTTATAAGCAACGCATCGAACTCGCCCACCACCCAATCGCTGGCAGGCACCGGACAGGCAGCTGTCTCACACTCCGTAGGCCTGAGCTGGACCGTGGCGTCTGGAGCGGTCAGCTACAACGTTTACCGCAAGCTTGTGACGGATTCAAACTACACGAAGCTTGGCTCAGCCGACGCTCTCGCGACCTATACGGATGGCACCGTGACGTCGGGGCAGACTTATGACTACGTTGTGACATCCGTGGATGCGGAGCAACAGGAGAGTAGTTACTCGAACATCGCCCAGGTCGCTGTTCCAACCTCCTGATACGATCGTAGCGGCACAGCAATCCATGGTTCGCAGTAGCTGTTGCAATCAGGGAGTTCGATCTTATTGACCGGGCGGGCCCTAGTGAGTGCTGTCGGATTTTTGGTCAACTGCCGCGAGATGCAACGCGAACGCTCGAACTCGCGGCCGTGCCGTGACAGAGTGGCTGGCCGATGTAACTGATTGGAACTGAACGGTACTGACAGCCCGTTCTTAGTCCTCTAAGAGAACTCAAAGGAACTCTATAGTCGGCTTATTGGACCCGGATCGGACCCAGATTGGGCCCGATCCAAAATGGATCCGCCACCTTTGCTCTTATACCCCTTCGCTCGGAAAGTGGCTGACGGAAAGATCCATGTCTTCGGGCTCGTGTACGAAAGCGAGACAGGAGCGCACTCATACCCAAATGTTGCGCAACTGATTAAGAGTCAGGCTACCAAACGCCGACAAGACTATAGCGGTTATCGCTCGCTTTCCGCGTAAGTTCGATGTCTCCGAACTGCTCGATTGCTTCGACACAATCAGCTCTCCGGTTTTTGTCGAATCGACGACCTGTTGAAATGTCACATCTACTTGCATCGGGCCACTTCGTGTCTCCGAACAGTGCGATGAATCCAAGCGTTCGGTTGTTCTCCCTTCCGACCTAGGTTTGGTTACGAGGATGTTCGGTCGCCGTGGGCTGTGGCGCCTCGGTCACATGCCCGAATGTGGGCACGCCTCCCAGTTCCATAGATTCTATATCGTTGTTTTCCCACGAGCTTTGCTCTGAAGATTTTTGGCGACCTAAATGCACTGATGACGCTGACAGGGTGGGCCTAAACCGAGGAGACGATCCAGGGAGCCAGAGAACAACGATGGGCAAGAATTCCAAAAAAAACCAGAAACCGAAATCAACGCTGGAGAGTAACACTCAACCATCCGCCATCAACGACCAACCAGAGGTCGGAACAAAGATCGGAAAGAATGAGTACGAGGCCGAGATTTTCAAGCTGCAAGTGGAACTGGTCAAGCTTCAGGACTGGGTCAAGGAGACGAATGCCCGCATTGTAATCATTTTCGAAGGCCGAGACGCTGCCGGCAAAGGCGGGATGATCAAGCGCATCTTGGAGCGTGTCAGCCCGCGCATCTTTCGCGTTGTAGCCCTCCCAGCGCCGACCGAGAGGCAGAAGACGCAGCTCCCTGCCCAGCGCTACATTGAACAACTGCCCGCTGGCGGTGAAGTCGTCATCTTCGACCGGAGCTGGTATAACCGCGCCGGTGTTGAGTATGTGATGGGCTTTTGCTCGGAGGAAGAGCACCGGGAATTTCTCAGGGACTGTCCCATCTTCGAGGGCTTCCTCATCAGCCAGGGCATCATCCTTTTGAAGTACTGGCTCGAAGTATCGGAAAAGGAACAGCACAAGCGCTTCCTCGCGCGAATTGAAGATCCTTCTAAGCGCTGGAAGCTTAGCCCCATGGACCTGGAATCCCACCGCCGCTGGTACGACTACTCTCGCGCCCGGGATGCCATGCTTTCAACCACGGATACAGCAGCGTCGCCCTGGCACATTGTTCCGTCAGACGATAAAAAGCGTTCCCGCCTGAACTGCATTGGGCACATACTGAGCAGCATCCCGTATGAGGAGATTCCTTATACGCCTCCCAAGCTTCCGGCCAGGCAAAAGCCGAAAGGGTACGTAGAACCGAAGCACAAGCATCGAACCGTTCCGCAGGTTTGGTAGGCCATCGCATGCCAGAGCATCAGTGGTTCCGTCGCATACCACATTGGCCGGTCTCCAGCAGCGCGGATTCGCTGCGGCCCGACCTCGTCGCGGGGCTGACTACCGGCGCGGTGATCATTCCCATGACGATGGCGTATGCGATGATTGCTGGGCTGCCGGTGCAGGTCGGTCTCTATACAGCTCTTGTGCCGATGGCCATATACGCGGTGCTCGGAACCTCGCGGGTGCTCAGCGTCAGCACGACCACAACGGTGGCAATCCTGACGGCCGCTCAGTTGGGACAGGTCGTGCCTGACGGCAACCCCGCAGCCCTGCTGAAAGCCTCGGCGACGTTGACGCTACTCGTGGGAGCCGCACTTTTGCTGGCGTGCCTGCTTGCGCCTGGGAACCGTAGCGAACTTTATCTCCGAGCCAGTACTCGTCGGATTCAAGGCCGGGATCGGGCTGGTCATTGTGATGGACCAGATCCCGAAAATCCTCGGCATCCACTTCACAAGAGGTACATTCGCTCACAACGTCCTCTCCATAATTCACACTCTTCCAAGAACGTCGTTAGCAACACTGGCCATCGGGCTCACGATTGTAGTATTTCTGCTGAGCATGAAGCGTTTCCTGCCAAGACTGCCGGCACCCTTGTTCGCTGTAAGCGCTTCGATAACGGCCGCGTATTTCTTGGGTCTGCAACATCGGGGTGTGGAACTGGTGGGCCATATACCCCCAGGACTGCCTTTGCTGGTGAAGCCAGACCTTTCGTTCGTCGCAGTGCTGTGGCCCGGCGCATTAGGAATTGCCTTGATGAGTTTCACAGAGACGGTCGCAGTCGGCCGGGCTTTCGCGCGAAATGAAGAACCCGCACCGCGAGCAGACAGAGAGCTGCTTGCAATTGGACTCGCCAATGTCGGAGGTGCGCTCTTGGGTGCAATGCCGGGCGGCGGCGGCACGACGCAAACGGCGGTCAACGTCCTCGCAGGAGCTCGCACGCGGTTAGCAGGTTTGATCACTGCGGCGATGACGCTGCTAACAATTCTCTTCCTCGCTCCCTTAATCGCGATCATGCCGCAAGCGGCGTTGGCGGCACTCGTCATTGTCTATTCCTTCGGGCTGATCAAGCCGTTCGAGTTCCGCGAGATCCTTAGCATTCGCGGGACCGAATTTTCATGGGCGATCGTAGCGTTTGCAGGGGTCGTGCTTGTTGGCACCCTCAAGGGAATCATGGTAGCCATTGTTGTTTCGCTGATCACACTGGCGTACAAGGTAGCCGATCCTCCAGTGTATGTCCTGCGACGCAAACCTGGAACCAACGTATTTCGGCCGCAATCGCCGGAACATCCCGAGGATGAGACTTTCCCAGGCCTACTCTTGTTAAGGCCCGAAGGTCCCATTTTCTTTGCCAATGCGGCACAGATCGCACACAAGATCGAGCCGCTGGTCCGGGAAATGCAACCGAAGGTGGTTGCTGTGGACGCTAGCGGAGTTCTCGACATGGAGTACACCGCGCTCAAAATGTTCGCACAAGTTGCGAAGAAGCAACGTCAGGCTGGCATTGAACTTTGGCTGATTGGTATGAATCCCGAGGTTCTGGCCATCGTACAACGATCACCGCTGGGACACATCCTGCGACACGAAGGAATGCATTTCAATCTTGAGATTGCGGTTGGACATTACCTGAGGGCAGAACCTGTGCCCGACCACTTCTGAGTGATGGCGCATTTCTGTACTGAGTTTGCCAATTTCTAGTTAGGGCGCCGAGAGTCACTACGGTATAGTGCTCAATCCGGTTCAGCGTAAATTCGCAGACACTCCCGTGCAGAGAAAGACCAGCCAACTGAGGCTGGGCCGCGTCCGGCGATAGGACTTTCACTTCCCAGCCGCTCAGGTCCGGAACCAGCCCTTTGAGGTCCAGGCGGACTTTCACGTTCTCTGCTGGGACTTGGTGATCGTAGTTGAGCAAGTGGAGAGTCAAACTCCGGCCGTCTGGTTTCCGAGTCAATTGGCCCAGCACGTAACCGCGCGGCTCCAGGCTGAGGCGAGGCCCGCTGGCCGCGGCTTCGACACGCGCCACAATTCCCGGGTCGGCCTTTCCGGCCCTGATGATGACGCCTCCGCCAGCGGTGAATGCATCGAACCGAGCCTTTTGCTCGGCGCTGAGCTTGGGCAGGCCAGCTGGCATGACCAGCACTTTGAACCGGTCCAGCGGCACTCCTTTGTCCAGGTGCGCGAGGACTTTGGTCTCGAAGAAGACGCTCTGCTTTAGGAATTCGTTGGCCATCGGGTTGTTGCGCTCTGCGGAGATCAAGGCGATCCGCGCCGCCGGCTCCGCCTGGTGATACAGTTCCTGATGCTCGACCAGGAAATGGTTGTATTGAGCGATGGCCGTCCAGGCATCCTTGGCCTCCGGCTTGCCTTTAATCAGCGCATAGAGGAATCGGCCCTCGATGTTGCGCGAGGTGGCCGCGCCGAACGTATAAGCCTCGGCGATGGAAAGCTTCTGCTCGGCCGGGGTGGGGATGCAGCGCTCGCGCGGGCCGCAGTGGTAAAGGTCATTCTCATACTCTAGAGGCTGCCAAAGCTGCTTCTCGCCGCTCAGGAATTTGATGTTGCGCGCATTGTCCAATTGCCAATTACCGTTCCATACCCCGGGAGTGTCCTTGCCGTCCTCCTCCCAGATCACCTCGTTAATGTCGTTCATCCCAAACCGGTCCGGCGCAGATATGGACATTGGCATAAACCATCACCTTGGGCCGGCCGGTTTCCCGCGACTTCCGCTCCGCCATCCGCTGGGTGTCATCGAGCAACTGGGCCAGGCCGCGGTTGTAGCCGATCATGTTGTCCCATGCGATCGCGTCCACGCCTGCGTCCACCGCCATCTCCGCCTTCTTCAAGAGATAGGCCCGCCAGCCCGGCTCGCGCGTGTCGGCGAGCCGGCGCTTCCATGAGATCTGCAGGTCGGTCATGGTCGGGCCGGCGTAGAACATGGGGATGCCGTGCTTCCACAGGCCGTATTTCTTCGTCTCCGGGTCGTCGCGGTAGGCGCTCTTCCAGAACATGTTGGTAGCCGACAGGTAAGCCGATACGTGGATGCCGTTCTCATGGCAGAGGGCGATTACCTTTTTCAGGTTCTCCCGGTTCTCTTCCTCGTCCTTAAGCGACCAGCCATTGCTCCAGGTAACCCAGATCCAGTTGAACTCCGCCTGCTTGAGCAAGCCGAGCATTTGCTCGAAATCGCGGTCATAGATGTGGGTCAGAACATCCTTCTCTTCGGCGCTGAACTTCTTGCCCCACCAGGTCCGGTCGGCCTTCCAGCTCTCGATTTGTCCGCCGTCCAGCCGAATGAAACGAAAATTCCCCTGCTCCGCCCAATGCGGCACGTCCTCGGGCTTGGCGCGATACAGTTTCGGCGCCGGCTCAAAAGACTGGGCGGAGCAGAGCAGCAGGAAGGCGGAGACTAAACTAATAAGTGCAGTGCTATTCCCCATCCGGACATGCATAGTTCTCTTCCTACGCAGCGAAGACCCGACGCTGGTCATACCTATTGGACTCGGCCGGCTACCCACAGAGGTTGTTCGAGCGAAGCCTGAAAGCGATATCCCACTCGATTTTTTTTGGAGTCAATCGCATCGATGGTGCGAACCGAAATCCGCGTACCGGCAGGAATGGTCACCGAGAACCACAGATTTCGCGACTTCATCTTCTCCCGTCGCGGAAGACGCACTCGGCTGCATCAATGAAACTGAGGGCGAGACGTCCTGCGCATCGGAATCGAATCGGAGCGAACGTACATCGGCGACATCATAGCTTTGCTCCGACGATCCTACCTGAAAGCTGATGCTCGTCTCGTTCCCACCCATGAATTTCCCGTTGATCAGGCTTCCATTTTTCAATTCCAAAGAATCCGCCCGGGCACAAACCGCTGCCACGCTTAGAGCGACGATCAATCCGCAAATCTGCTTGGTATTCATTACGAGTTCTCCTGCGTATTCGTTGTGCGACGTTGGAGCTTATTTGCCGCCCTGAGGCGGATATCAGAGTGTCTATTTGCCGCGTCCCGGAGGGAAGTCTTTCAGCAGTTTTTGCGCTCCCTTATTGAGCCTTTGCTGGTTTTTCTCCTGTTTTTTGCTGGGTTCTATTGCATGTTGAGCGGCACCTATCCAAACGAGCTTCTTTACGGCAGGGTCATACATACCAACGACGAAAGTCCCAATGTAATTGCTTGAAGTACTGGCCGAAAATGTACCGAAGCCCCCTCCCCATGGGCCCCCGCCCCAGCCACCCCAGCCGCCTAAGTTGTCCCCGAAGCCGTTTATCTGCTTCTCCCGATCGATCGCGAGCTGGTAGGCCAGGAGCAAATCAGCTTTACCGCCGCCCTCTACCTTGGTGAAGCCCTTGGCCACCATTTGTGAATCGATTGCCGTCTTGACCTGGGCGTCCAGGATCTGGTCAGGATGGCCGCCTACGGCAGGCACGCCTTGTACGTCACTGACCCACGCATAGGTATGGAACTGTGAAAAATCAGTTCCTGGCATGTAGTTGGTTCTCACGTCCTGCGCGTATGTCATGGAGCACGCGACGAGCGCCAGGACCAATGCGGTACCAAACCTTGCAAGTCGCGGAAACATAATTGCCTTTGTAAATTTCACTGCACTCTCCTTTATTATTGTTTTCTCTGTGCTGCGTCCACTCTTACGCTTTCTCTGGGATTGGGCATGGCTTTACGTCCCAAATCTCGGACGCGTATTGGGAAATCGTGCGATCGCTCGAAAACTTCCCCGAGGCCGCTACATTCAAAATGGCCTTGCGCGCCCACTCGTCGGGATCGGCATACAACGCGCACAGCCGCTCGTCTGCGTCGAGGTACGACTTCAGGTCCGCTAAGTGCATGTAATGGTCGCCTTGCGTGAGCAACATGTCGCGCAGCGGGGCGAACACGCCAGGCTCATATCGGCTGAAATAATCCGAGAAGATCAAGTCCAGCGCCTGATGGGTCTCGGGATCGTGTTCGTAATGCCAATGCGGGTTGTACCATTCCCGACTGCCGATCACCTGCTCCGCGGTCAGCCCGAAAAGGAAGAAGTTCTCCTCGCCTGCCTCAGCGGCCATCTCAATCGTCGCGCCGTCGCGCGTGCCGATCGTCAATGCGCCGTTCATCATGAATTTCATGTTGCTTGTGCCGCTGGCTTCGTAGCCTGCCGTCGAGATCTGGTTCGAAACGTCACTGGCGGGGATCAGATGCTCCGCGAGCGAAACGCAGTACTCGGGCAGGAATATCACTTTCAGCCGTCCGCGTACTGCGGGGTCACTGTCGAGGGTTGCAGCCAGGTTGTTAATGAATTTGATAATCACTTTGGCGAGCCAATATGCAGGCGCAGCCTTGCCTGCGAAAAGGAACGTTCTTGGGTGCATGTCGAGCCCGGGATCTTGCCGAAGCCGGTTGTAGAGCACTACGATCCGGAGTGCATTCAAGAACTGACGCTTGTACTCGTGAATGCGTTTGACGTGGCAGTCGAAGATACACTCCGGATCAAGGACCTGCCCAGTCGACCAGCGAAGCCAATCGCAGAATTGTCGCTTGGCGTCTCGCTTGATCTGGCGGAAGTCATCGCGGAAGCCACTGTCTTCCGTCAGTGCTTTAAGCTTGCTTAGTTCGCTTAAGTCACGGATCCAGCCCTCTCCAATGGCATCCACGATGAGTCGAGAAAGTCCAGGATTGCATAGTTGCAGCCAGCGCCGGGGTGTCACACCGTTGGTCTTATTGTTAAAACGTTCAGGAAAGATCTCTGCAAGGTCTTTCAGTGTCGTCTGGCGCAACAGGTTCGAGTGAATCTCTGCCACACCGTTGGTGCTGTGGGAACCTACGACGGACAGATTGGCCATGCGAACCTTCTTATCCGGCCCATCCTCGACAATGCTCACGCGCTCAATCCGATTTGTGTCGCCGGGGAACCGCCCGCGAACATCGCCCAGAAAGCGGCGATTGATCTCATAGATGATCTCGAGGTGCCGGGGCAACATCTCCTCAAACCATCGGACGGGCCACTTTTCGAGGGCTTCGGGCAACAACGTGTGATTGGTGTATGCCAGCGTTTTCTGCGTAATACGCCAAGCCTCGTCCCATCCGAGTTGCACCTGGTCCACCAGAATTCGCATGAGTTCTGGAACCGACAAAGCCGGGTGCGTGTCGTTCATCTGAATTGCCACTTTGTCGGCAAACTGGCTCCAATCCGAGTTGGAGCGTTGGAAGCGGCGCACCGCATCTGCCAGTGAGCAGGCAACCAGGAAGTACCCCTGCATCAGGCGCAGCGCCTGTCCCATCACCCTGGAATCGTCGGGATAAAGGACGCGAGTCAGGGTTTCGGCCGAGAGGGTCTGAGTGAACGCTTCTACGAAATCGCCGTGCGAGAACTCTTCAAAGTTGAAGTAGTCGGGCGCCGCCGCGGCCCAGAGGCGCAGCGTATTAATTGTCGAACCACCATATCCGATTACGGGTCGGTCATATGGGATGCCGATCAGAGTCGAGGGACGGCCGGGCACGGGGCGTAGGCTGCCGCCGCTGAGCTCGAACGAGCAGCCTATGTTGACTTCTACTTTCTCGTTCGGACGTGCGATCTCCCACGGATCGGGAGAACGGAGCCAGTTGTCCGGCATTTCCCGCTGCCATCCATTCTGGATGGATTGTTTGAATATGCCGTATTCATATCGCAGTCCATACCCCATGGCCGGCAGCTGCAGCGTCGCGGCGGATTCAATGAAGCATGCAGCCAAACGTCCAAGACCGCCATTGCCCAGGCCAGCATCCGGCTCCTGCTCCAGGATCTCGAGCAGGTTGAGTTTCTTGTCTCTTGTGAACTGGTCTGTGAGCGGAGCGAGCAGAAGATTCGTAACATTATTCGCCAGTGAGCGGCCGATGAGAAACTCCATCGAGAGGTAGTAGAGCCGCTTAGGATTTCGTTCCTGGTAAGTCTTCTCCGTTAAGAGCCACCTCTGAGAGAGAACGTCGCGCACTGACCGGGCAAGGGCCTCGAAGCGGTCGCGCGCCGTCGCCTCCCCAAGATCGACGCCGTTATCAAAGAGCAAGTGCCGTTCATAGAGTGCTTCGTCCGTTCCGGAGAACTGCACGGGGCCACATCCATACTTGCTACTAAGGCGTTTCGCTTCCTCCGGCAATGCGGGCCGGTTGGCCGTTGCACTGGTACTCATGTCCAAACTCCTCTGGCGATTTCCTGCACGCTTCTGTCGGTTAACAGCTTGAAAGCTCCCATTGCTCCACGCCTCTACGCTGCAACTCGCGTTGAATTTGTTCGATTTCCGAAACATCGCTTGCAGTGATGGCGAAGTCACCGTCGAGGATGACGTACAGCATGTCAATGAGTGTCTCAGTTGGTATGTTCTTTAGTTCTCCGAGCATGGCCTACCCCTGGTGCAAATTGAAGTTCGCAACTAAAGCTCGCACTCCTATTCGCAATCCGACTGCCAGAGGGGCGAGTTGTAAGTGGATGAAAATGCCTATGAAACGATTACGTCGGGAGCTCCGGCACAAACATCGAATGACCTGCCAAGGGCACTGTCCGAATCTGGGCGGCAAGGCAATACATTAATCCGATAGCCTTATTGAAGATTTCCCCCTTGTGCTTGAAGATCCTGAGCGTTGGCTATACGATCCGATTTTGTTGTCTCAACCGTGACGATTCCAAAATTTCCGTTCGCGTCGCGC
This sequence comes from uncultured Acidobacteriaceae bacterium, assembly GCA_963698865.1. GTDB lineage: Bacteria > Acidobacteriota > Terriglobia > Terriglobales > Acidobacteriaceae > Acidiflorens. The sequence goes on from CAVOSL010000002.1 coordinate 39,460, forward strand.
TTCCGGATGGTTACGGTCGACTGTTCTCCCGAAGGTCCGGGAACCATCCTGCCGTCGACCAAAACGTACACGCGCAGACCCGAGCAGGGATCTCCGGGATTAACCTGATCCACTTGCTTTTCGGTGGTTTGCTCACCGGTTGCACTGGTGCGATGGGTACTGCTTGAGCGCTCGACCAAGTGCAGGCTGCCGTCCGGAGTCGCCCCCGGCGTGTGGAGGGCATAGATTTCCACCATGTTGCGGGTCTCTCCGGAGGCGTTCTCCGATTCCTCGCTCACGACGTGAGAGAACTCGCTGAGGTTGCCTTCAGCGTCGCGACGGAAAGCGTGTTCCTCGGTCTTGCGGTCGTCGACCCCAGGCGTGACCGTACTTTGCCGTATTTCGCGGGCTTGCCAATTTCCTGAGCCATCAAGAAGCAGCATGGTTTTTCGAGATTCAATCGTGCCGTTCGCGCCGGGCTTTTGAAGTTCGTGCACCTTCATGGCGGGAGCAAAACCGCCGTAAAAACTTGGGAGCATCACAGTGGTGTTCGTTTCTTCCATATCCGTAGCTATGCTTTTGGCATCCACGATTTCGCGCCGCACGGGCTGAAGCGTCCCATTGAGATCCGCAATGGAGGTAGTGCGCACTGTGTTCGATTCGCCCTCGAGCAGAGTGTGCTTCTCTTCCTCTATTGCCTGCACAAGTGTTTTCCTCCCATTCACATCGCGAACGAACGTGCGGCTAATGGTTCGCACTGTAGTGGCGTCCACTTGCAGCGTTTCCCTTTCGATATCCTGGTAGGGTTCGAGATATCCGTTGACGCTGCGTATCTGGACCGATCGTTTGTCTACTGCCTGATTGCCGTTCTGGCTGTGGCTTTCAATAATCCGTGCGGGATTTAAATTGTCCCCCTTTACGTCGCTCGTGGCCGTCCACGACTCGGCCCGTTCGTCAGCGTTTGGGGACTCAGGTGTCTGCGCAAGTAGGCTAGGACAAAAACAATAGGCGCAGATCACCATGAGCACACAGCCGAAAGCAGCAACACGTGAAGCGCGACAGCCCTCGGCGGATGTGGAAACGTGACTCATAGATTGAACTTCGAACTTGCGATCACGAGCGGCGCCCGCCGGGATTCTTTCATCACGTGCGAGCGCTTGAACCTAGTGCTTACCTTTGCTTGTGAACTTCGCCAAGATAAACTCTTGCACCAGACCGCCAGCAATGTGCAATCCCATGCCGACTCCGAAATTCTTGAATACATGCTGAGCATTGCGGTCTGAACTTGGGTAATACGCGAGGGAAATAGAAGAAGAAATCAGGCTGCCGCCCCACGTAGAGTAATTGGGCTGCGTTTCTCCGTTGTCTCCTTTACAGATAAATGGAGCTAAGATAGCGTGAAGCGCTCGGGACTTTTTTGCGCCGCTGCCTTGATAAAAATAGCGAGGGTCCTGATGCAGAAGTGAGGGCAGAATGGCGTTGCCGATAAGGCCTTCAGTAGTGGCATCAGCGAATCCTGCCCCCAACCGCTTGCGATATCCTGTTGCACCCTGCCGCCACTGCTCAGGTGTGTCAACTGCCTGCTGTACGCCGGCCAAGGCCGCCGTTCGACCAAAGAAGACGGGATCAGTAAGACTTTTGTATGCCATGTGGAACTTCATCCCAGTGGTGAGAGGCTCGGGATGAGGCTCATAAGTCACATAGATGTTGGGGATAAAGTGGAGAATGCGCTGCTGTTCTTCAGCTTTGAACTCTTGTGCGGCAACCTCCTTCTCGGAATAACTCACAGTGACTGCCCGCTGCACCGTCAGAATGCGAAGCTTGATGCCGCTTAGAGTTTTCTCTTGCCCGGGCTCGACCGTAACGGACGACTTCCACACGGCAAATCCTTCGGCAGTAACGGTAGCCTCATAGGCAATCCCTGCCGTGACGTCATGAAAAGCAAAAGATCCGTCGTCCTTTGTCACAGCTGCTAAACGAGCGCCAGCTACCCCTTCAAGGACTACAGTGGCATCCGAAACCGGATCGTTGGTCGTATCGACCACCGAACCCACGATACGTCCTGTTACTGTACTCGCCGCTCCAGTAGACTGCGAGTATGCAGGTGGCCCAAGAAGCAATGCACCAGCCAGCAAGATCGGTAGCGACATTTTCAGCCATGTTCCCAGTGGACGGTGCGACGTAGGTGTGTTGTGATGTTTCGACGACATTGCTAGCCTCTCGACAGGGTGAAATTGATTGTGATCCTGGAATCAACTTCGACCGGTTCTCCGTTTAACATGTATGGCCTGTAACGCCATTGTTTGACCGCATCAACAGCGGCTTGGGCGAGCATCGGCAGACCGCTTTCCACTCGCACATCCTCCACGTTGCCGTCCTTGCCGATCACGGCCATCAGAACGACTGTGCCTTCAATCCGCGCCCGACCTGCGTCTGGCGGATACTGCGGTGCAACGTCATGGATGAGGTTCGCCTCGGCTACACGGGCGGCGACGCGGACTCTCTTAACGGGCGCCGATTCGGGCGTTTTGGCGGCGAGGACGGGCGCGCTGAGGGTGCTACGAGGCGCTTCACTGAGCACTCCAGCAGAAACTCCCCCGAGTGTTCCGGCAGTTGTTCCGGCCGGTGATGACGGCGCTTCTTGCGTTTCATACACCGGCGTAGTGCTTGCGGGCGTGTATGTAGACGCGGACTTAGGCGCCTGAAGCTTTCTGGGGCTCGCAACTGCGGCCGCTGGTGGCTGCAGATATAACATCGTCAGCGTCTCTCTCTTGGGCATTGGGTCTGTGTGAAACAGGGGAATCACGACTATCGCGAGCAGAAGGAGTAATTGGAAGGCCACCGCTCCAGCTGTCGCCCACGGATTTCGCCGCCGCGACTTTCCCGATGCAATTAGACTTTCGCGAAATAGGTCTCCAGCTTCTACACCTTGCCGGTCGTCAGAAGCGAAAGATCGGCTTTTCTCCTCTCGCGAGAAGGCAGGAAAGCGCGGCGAATCAGCTCGCAAGCCGGGTCTTCCGAGAGAGCGGTATGCAGGGTGATGAACTAAATCGGATGGGCAGTCACAGGTTGCCATAACGCCATTGGTAAAGGCATGTCGAATGCCAAGTGGAACTGCTTGCAGGCGAAGCACATGCACAATTCCAATCCCATTACATGTGCCGGTATGAGGGCAGCTGCCTTGAACAGGTCATAGCCGGATTCAGGTTTGGGCAGACATTGCCACGCCAAATTCGTATCAAGCGTCGAAGTCGAAACGACAAGGTCGGCGGGAGGGATCAGAATGTCCGCACATCGATCGGTGCGCGATTTCTGCTTTGATTACGGTACAGGAATGAGAAACGAAGAATCACCGGAAGATTCCATCTCGTCGATGTTTTAAAACTCTTGGGCGATGGTAGCTGCCAATGGTTCGCTTTGGGGCGAGCCTGCCGTTGCACCGCCAGCCTCGGTGATCTGATAATCACGATACTCGATACTCAGAACCGCTGTGCCCAACACGCGCACCTTCGTCTCACTCTCGTTGGACTCCGGCAACCAGAAGTCACCAATTTTTTGGTAGCGGCGTTTGAAGTCTGTTTTCACAGTCCACCACGAAGGGTTGACAGCCGGCTCCCCTTCGACTCGAATTATCGCGAAATCTTTTGCATTCACCCAAATGCGGCCTCGAAACAGAAACTTGTTCTTGCTTCGCGGCTGCGCGTCGAGCACATAGAGTTCGTCCGCAGGTGTCTTCTCGTACTCAGACATGTGAAATGTATAGTTCTCGGGCGTGATCGCCGAACGCTGCTGATTCTCATCCCGCATCGACTCTTGTTCTGCCTCCAGGAGCTTCTTGAACACACGTTCCCGCACTGTGCCCGAGCCGCTCTCCGACATAATCGTGAACTCTTTTTTATTCGGCGCCTGGTAGTCAATGCGAACAACCATATCTGCTTTCTTATGGGACAGACAATGGCATTCCAGGTGATACGTGCGGACACTGGAGTAGCTTTGGAGTGCCTTGGCACGCACTTCGTTCATCTCTACAACACGTCCCATCACCTCATCAGCACTCAGAGGTGCAGGTATATCTATTTGTTGCGCAACTGCGGGGAAGGCGATGATCAACAACGCGATTAGGCGTACAAACCAATGCCCGTCAGATTTCCTCGCGTGGTAAAGCGGAATCATTGTATGAGTCTCCTGGTGAGATCCAAGAATCCAAACCTGCTCCTGTTTGTCGATGCGGTTTCTTGAGCATCGTTCCCGAAGCGCGGTGGTTCGCCCCGCAACTGAGTTAGCGTCAACTCTTCCTTGCCGCTTTTTGGTCCCGGCATGGACGGATCGAAGAGATAAATGGTGCTGGCGAGAACGGGTCCGACGCGGACTTCGCTGTGCGACATGCCAGAGCTTCCCAAAGCATCGAAAAATCTCTGTGTCTCAAAGAAACGTCGCGAAGGCTCAAGCACGATCAGATCTCCGTCCCGCGGTGCATAATGTGGGTCGTAAAGCGGCGCAATGTGAAGGTCCGCGCGTCCGCAGGCCGCCAGGTAATAGGACATGCTCATCGGTCTGGCGGTCGCTATCGTCGTCGCAGGGGGCGCGAACGGACATACCTTTTGCGCTACCTCGCGCGTGTCAAACTCGGACACCTCATCCATTGCAAAGTAGCGTGTGATGTTCTGTTTCTCTCCGCCAATTGAGTTCAGGTAGAACGAATAGTAGGGCCCCCAAGATTGCAATTCAAGGAGCGGCCATCCCAGCAAAATGACGGCGGCAGAACCCACAAGGGCATGGGACAGAACTCTTCCTTTCGCAGCCTTCAGTGTTTGTTGAACCGCGTATCCGCCTGCCAGGTAGAGGAAGGGCAGGAGCGGAAGTGAGTATCGGATCCACTTCGCCCCGCTGAGAGACAGGCCGATTAATTGAACCACCCCAAGCGATAGAAAAAAGCACGACGCGAGTGTCCGGCGATCTCGCAAGAGCAGTGCGGAACCAACAATGATGGCCACGAGGATTGGAATTGGTGTCTTCACTAGCATCAACCAGAGATAGTAGAACCATGGCACTCCAGCAAGCAGACGCGAGGGGAAATTCATATACAACTTGCCATCGAAATCGTAGCCACTGTGCTTGACTCCGTCGTGATGCAGCCAATGGACGATGGCATGGAAGTTGGCCGGAGAGAGAATGACCGGGTTCACCAAAGCAAAGGCGAGAAACATCACGAGGAAAAACCGTCTGTAACTGAATTGAGACGGCTTGCGAGTCAACCCCATTCTTCCGGCAAGAAACCAGGCAAGCGCATTCAAGCCGAGAAGGTGAAGAATGTACTGCGAGGCAAGACTCAGGCCAAAGCTGATTGCGCTCAGGTCGTACCATCGACGTGCAGTCCGGCCCGCATCTGCCTGTACGGCGCGACAGTAGAAATAACAAGCCAGTAGTGTGAAAAACGTGAGCGGTGTTTCCTCCTTCGTAAGCCGATTCAACGCCACTGGTAAGGGAGCAACTGCCCAGAAAAAACTCGCCGCAAACGATCCGGCAACCCCCATCATCCGACGGCAAAGCAAATAAAGGATTGCGGCGCTGAGGGTGCCCAATAAGACGTTGGGCAGCCTAAGCCAGCCCTCAGGGTTTAGCGAGGGCCAGCCATGCTTCGCGGCGATTCGGCTCCATCGTTCACCGGTTGTCAGGCTGGCCCAAGCCAGCATCTTCGGCAACATCGGGTGTTCGCTATTGACGCCGACAAAGTGTCCGTGCCGATACTCCTGCACGGCCGTCCACTTCGCCACCTCATCCTCGGACAGGCTGTTGAAGTCAATCCGGTACAAGCGAACTGAGAATGCTAGCGCGGTCAGTAGGAGTACGATCGCGGCTTCTCGATACCGACCGACGAAACGAGATTGAATCTCACTCAACACAGATACTCCGGTTTGTAACGGGAAGCCTCAGGCTCGCCTGCAGCTGACGTACCTCCGACACGGCATAAGATCTCCGCCCGGATGGATTGAAGTACTGCCACACTTCCAACTCGCCGAGAAGTCCGAGCGCCACTAGTTGGAACCCCACCAGGATCAGCACGGCGGCAAAGACCAGCAGCAACCCGTGTTGCTGCAAGACGTCGGTGCGTGTTAGCAGCTTCCATACCAGCAGCCAGAGTGCAATCGCCGATCCCAGACCCATGTTCATGACACCCAACCGGCCGAAGAAGTGGAGCGGACGCGACATATAGCGCAGCAGAAACCGGATCGTCATGAGGTCGAAAAATACCCGGAACGTACGAGAGATGTTGTAGTGCGATTCGCCATGCTTCCGATGGTTGTTCTGAATTGGTATTTCACAGATCGAGGCTCCGTAGGCCGAAGCCAAAGCCGGAATGAAACGGTGCATTTCGCCATAGAGCGGTAGTTGCCGCAGCAGGTCGCCCCGGTATGCCTTAAAGGTTGTCCCAAAGTCGTGGATGTTGACGCCGCTGAGCTTGGCCATCAGCCAATTGGCACATCGAGAAGGTATTTTGCGTAGCAACAGATTGTCGACGCGGTGGCTGCGCCACCCGCTCACGACGTCGTAGCCCTCTTCGATCTTTGCCAGAAAGACGGGGATCTCTGCTGGATCATGTTGAAGATCACCATCCATGGCGATCACGTATTCTCCGGTGCTGTGGGCGAACCCGGCAGCCAGCGCTCCAGTCTGACCAAAGTTTCGACGCAGCCGCACAGCGACTACGTGAGGGTCGATTTCGGCGAGTTCCTTCAGCAACTTGTAAGTAAGATCCTTGCTGCCATCATCGACAAAGACGAACTGGTAAGTGCGGCCAAGTTCCTCCATGACGCCTTGTAAGCGGCCGTACAATTCGATGACATTAGGTTCCTCGTTATGAAAAGGAACAACGATAGAAATCGTGGGGACCGTCTTGATGTCAGGCATGCTGTACCGCCCTTCGGAAAGCGCGACCGTTCGCATTGAGCAGTTGCCGGTTCGGCTCGTTCAGCAATGATTCGGACTTGTGGCCGAGTTCGTTGAGTAGCGCGCAGAGCCAGTTTGCAAAGTCCCAATTTTCCTCGCAGACACCCAACACACTTTGTCCATCGCGCTGGATTGCGGGGACGCCGTTGATTGCTTTTGTGGCGTACATGTTGACTCCTTCGCTCCTAGTTGACCCTCTCATGCCGCGGTAGCTCTGCCGGAGTTTTGCCCAAAGCAGTTAGACTACTGGGGCATCGCAGCCGTACTAATGCATCTACCTCGCCAAAGACGTAATACGGCAAATCCATGAATTGCGGGAGTATGGACGAACAGCGGGCGGGAAATTGCTGCCCGCATTGCGGCAGTGCCCTCGAACGGTCACGACAGCGGGCGGGCAAAATGTAACGATTGCAACGAAAATCAACTTCTTAGCGGATGGCGAAGTAGTGGGGAGGCCTGCAAGCACACACACGTCTGAATTCAGTTCCGTCTAAAGGGAGTCAGACTTCGTGAGCTACCCCGAGGTCTTTCGCCCTCATGCGGACAATGACCGCATTGCGTCAAGTCGGACGAGCTAATCTCCAGCACGAAACAATTGGATCAATCACATAGGAGCAGCAGCGCTGGCATCAAACGTGCCCTCAATGGGATAGAGGTCCTCAATTCGACATTGCCATCTACTTGACGCCATTGAGGGCAGCATCGAAAGAGGAGAATTATGTCCTGGTTTCATTCGAATATAACGGCAGCCGATGCGCGTAGTTATGCATCACCGGCCGAAATCGCGGCCTGCTTTGAGGATCAAAAACATATTCTGGGTAGGCTTGCGTTCCTGATCACTGGTGACTACGCAACCGCGGACCAGGCAGTTGTCCAAGCTTGTGAGATGACACTTCAGCGAAACACTCCTTTCCGCGACTGGCTTTTCGAGTGGGCCAAGGCTGCGACTATTGCAGGTGCAATATCGAACGCGACGGAGGCAATTCGCCGGCGTGAAGCCATGTACAAGGATCGACGATGCCCACATGCTGAGCACTTATTCCAGGGCGATGCTGAAGAACGCGCGGCCAGTCTCGAACTCATTCTTGGATCAGATGTCCAAACAGTCATCGCGGAATTGGATCCGCTTTGCCGGGCCGTCCTGGTCCTTAGAGCTGCGATTCGGTCTTCGATTCAAGACTGTGCTTTACGCCTTAACGTGTCCCGCGCAGCAGTGGTTGCTGCCAATTGTCGCGCCCTGACCTGGCTTCAAGAGCGACAGATGAAGGCGATGGAGGAGAATCGCGACGCTTACGCACCCAATCAGACGCAAGGTTGAATTATCTGTGCTGGCCTTTCTTGCCTTCTCATTTCTCGTACCGATGGGCTAGGGGAAACACTGAATGTCGCTAGCCCCAGGCGGCGCTGATTGCCGCTTCGGCCGAGTCCGAGATGCGAATCCGTTGCGCCCGGGGTGAAGGACTGGAACAAGCTGTCTGCGATGAAATGTTCAGCCGCCTGCATCATGTGCTTCCACATTTCAAACGCTCGCCCCTCCTGATTGAGGAATGCTAGAGCCTGCTGCCGGTTCACAGGACAGCCCTGCTCGTTACCCAGTCGTATCAGGTGCGAAAGTGTGATTTCAGCAATCACTCGTTCTCTGTCTTTCTTCTCGGTCATTGCTTTGACCCCCACGGTTTGTCGCTTTTTCAGGAAGTCCGTCGCCATCCTCGCAAGTTGGCTTCTGCTAATTGCCTGGAGGCGAGTGCACTCCGGACACATCGAATAAACCAGCTAGCAATAATTCGCTTTCGAAATCCCCAGCCGGCGGATCTTGTTTTGTAACGTCGTGCGCTTTAAGCCGAGACGCTCGGCCGCTCCCCCCTTGCCCGCGATCCGTCCCGCTGCGGCTCTCAAAGCGTCGATGATTACCGAGGATTCTGCTTGCCGAAATGTAGAGGGCATTCCGACAGCAACATTGCTCTCGAATGAAGTGGTCAGTTCGCTAAGCGGCACCTCTAACTCCTCACCACGTGTGAGTATCACAGCTCGTTCGATCAAGTTGGCTAATTCCCTGATATTCCCCTTCCACCGGCAGTTCGTCATCATTTCCATTGTGCGTTTCGGGATTGACTTAATCCGTCTCCGCATCCGCCCCGCTGCCTTAGACACAAAGTGATTCACTAGCAGCGGAATATCCTCGCGCCTTTCGCGCAGCGGAGGAATCTCGATCGGGAACACGTTGAATCGATAGAACAGATCCTCGCGGAACGTCTCGTCCCGAATCATGGCTCTCAGATCGCGGTGGGTCGCGGCGATCAGCCGCACATTGACCTGCATCGTCTTCGAGCTTCCGAGGCGCTCGAATTCCTGCTCCTGAATTGCCCGCAACAGTTTCGGCTGCAGTTCCAGGCTGATATCACCGATCTCATCCAGAAAGAGCGAGCCTCCGTCGGCCATCTCGAATCTGCCCTTCCTCTGCATCAAAGCTCCTGTGAAGGCGCCCTTTTCATGCCCGAACAGTTCGCTTTCCAGCAGTCCCGAGGGAATGGCGGCGCAGTTCATGCGCACATAGGGGCGTTCGCGTCGAGAGCTAAGTTTGTGTATCGCCCGCGCAATCAGCTCCTTTCCCGTTCCTGTCTCTCCATGAAGCAGGACCGTAGAATCGGTGGGTGCGACGATGGCAACTTGTTCCAGCACCCTCTGAATGGCTGGGCTCTTGCCAACGATGTCTTCGAAGCAGTGCTCAGAGCTGGTTTCTATTTCCACCTCAAGTTGCTGGTCTTCGATCTCGTGCACGTTCAGAAAACCTGTTCCTGCGAGATTTTCGAGTTCTACGAAAGCAACGGCCGCGCCCATAATTTCCTCCCGACTCTTTAACACTTTGGCGTGCTTAGCGAGCACTAATGGAAATAAAAGTCACTCGCAGAGAAAAACGCTCATGTCGTTCAAGCACTCTTTGCTGCTCTGTTGAACGGGGCAAAACTCGATGATCTTTCCGAGCTGCGGCTGAACCACCGTCACTATCGGCTTCCGAAAGCTCTTCGGTATGTAAAACTCAATTACTTTTGCCATGACCAACTCCTGTACTTAGTGGATCTCGATGCTCGCGCCCTTGCCAGATCGTTCGGTCGCCTCTGTCGGTCGCAAGCAATGCGGGCGCAACATTCATCGCAGCCATGATTAGCACTTCCTGCAGCGTGAAACCGCGAGTTCTGATCCTCCACATCTTGCCTCCCGACCTTTGCGCCTGGTGTCGTAATGACGTGGCCATTGTGTATCCATTCCCGTTTGCAGTCAGCCCCACATCGGGGCGAATCGCAGCCTCTTACGGAGCGAATAGCAGGCTTCTTTTGAGGCAAGAAATTTTGGGTCTATTGGGGCAGTCTACGAAGGAGAGTTACTTTTGCGGGGCGGGGCTTCGATGCGCTTCCACCCGAAGAGACGAGCATCGATGGAGAATAAACCTGGTCCTAACATTGCGAGAGCAGCGGCGGCAGTTCCTAACAGCAGCCAAACCCATTTGTCCCCGGATACCGTTAGAATCTTCCAGATTTCAATCAATGCTACGGAAGTGCCGATGAGAGGGGTCCATAACCCCGCGATTAGCAGTATTCCCGCTGCCATCAAGAGCACAGCTGGAATTGCCACATTCATCGGTGGCAGATCGCTCCACAGCCTCAATCCCGCCCGCGCAATCAGCACGGAGCCAACGACGAGACGCATGAGAAGCAACCCTGCACCGGGCCAACCGCCAGCGAACGTGGAATACAGCCGTCGCAATCAGAGACCTTTCCGTACATAACTAGACTCCACCGTTTCGGGGGCCGATGGATACCCCAAAAAGAGCTTCGATTGTCACTCTTTAGAGTTCCGCATTTTTCTGAGGGGGCAGGCGTGGGAGTGGAAACTACAGGTCGATGATTCCTCTCTTCAGGCCAATCATTGCGGCGTGCGTTCGATCGTTGGCGCCTAGTTTAGAAAGAATGTTCTTGACTCGACTCTTAACGGTTTCCTCCGTGATCGAGAGGTGATCCGCAATTTGCTTGTTCGCATTCCCAGCGGCGATGAGTCTTAAGACAAGAATTTCTGCTGGCGTCAGGGCGTCATCCGTCGCATGCTCGGCGATCTGGTACGAGGCTTCCGGGGAAAGGGTTTTCTTTCCCGTGTGGACGGCACGAATCGTCTCCAGTAATTCCTTATGCAACGTATTCTTGAGCAGGTAGGCCTGTGCACCAGCCTTGAGCGCACGCAGAATCTGGGTATCGCCGACGTATGTCGTCAGCACAATGATCTTTGCGTCGGGAAATTCATTGCGAATCGCAATGAGCGCATCGATGCCGTTCATTTCCGGCATCTGCAAGTCCATCAAAGTGACATCCGGGTGGTGCGTTCGGAATTGCTGAATGGCATCGCGTCCGTTGGATGCCTCGCCCACCAAAACCATATCGGTCTGAATGCCTATCAGACCGGCGACTCCCTGGCGCACGACTGGATGGTCGTCAACTGCAAGAATTCGAATTTGCGAGATGCCGGCGCTCATGAGCTCCTGCTTCATGCCTTCGCCTTGCCTGAAAACCACGAAGGTCTTTGTCCTGTCGCGTAGGCGGTGCTGGCAGGAACGCGCAGTTCCACTTCCGTGCCAGCATCGACCTCGCTCCATACCACTAGCTTACCTCCGATCAGACTTGCACGCTCCCTCATCCCAGGCAAGCCGAAGTGCCCCTTACTGCCTTGGCTGGAGAGAATTGCTGGATCAACACCTTTTCCATCGTCCCGCACGCGCAACCGGAATTGCTCGTTGTCATAGCGGAGTTCAACCTCGATCTGTCGTGCGTGAGAGTGGCGAAAGGCGTTCCGCAGCGCTTCGGCAGCGATTTTGTAGATCTCGTCTCGCAGGATGGGATGAAGATTCCGCGCCTCGCCCTCAACGGCTACACGGAATGCAGCCCGGGGAGCGGCTGAGTCAGCTCCGAGTTCTTGCCCCAGAGTGCTTATGGATAGCGCGAGATCATTGCTTTGCACCGTGGAGTCGCGCAATCCCTGCACCTGGTCCCGAGCTTCGGTGATAAAGTCCGCAGTCTGGTCGATCGCGCTGTCCAGCTTCTCTTTAGCTTCCGTCGGCCGCTCCGGCAGCAACTGGGAAACGGTTTGGAAACGGAGCAGCACACCGTGAGCACTCTGAAGCAGCGTGTCGTGAAGGTCCCTTGCAATCCGGGTACGCTCGCCCACTCGCGCCTCGAGCGTCATGTCGAACTGGTGTTGCAATTGCCGGACACGCCACCAGTAGGCCATCCACAGCAGCGCCATAAATATGACCGTGCAAACGGCGCGAAACCAGTTTGTCTGGTAGTACGCGGGCGTGACGGAGAAATCCAGTCTTGCGGGGGTGTCATCCCACACGCCGTCGCTGTTGGAGGCGGATACGCGGAACGTATACTTCCCCGGAGGCAAATCCGTATAGAAGGCCTGCCGGCGCGTACCGGCATCTTTCCAGTCACGGTCAAGGCCGTCGAGGCGGTAGCGGAACTTCACTTTTTGCGGGATCGTGAACGTCGGCGACGTGTAATCAATCTGCAGGTCACGAGGATGCGGGGAGAGCTTCAGGCCTTCCGTTGCTGCGAATTCCTTTCGGTCAACGATTACCGATTCGATGTAGGTGTCCGCCGACGAAGCTGTTCGCGAAAGATTGGACGGATCCACCATCTGCAAGACAAAGCCGCTCGCAAACCATACCCGCCCGTCCGCGGTATAAGCCGCTGAATTGAAAGACGGGCCCCCCTGTGGACGCGCTCCATCCAAGACGTCATACACATGGGTTTGAAGGACTGCCTCTGGATTTGCCCACCAGCGCTGGATCTCGGAATCCGGCAGTTCCACCACGCCACACTCGGTATAGAGCCACCAGCGCTTTGCGGCGCCCTCAATGAACGAAATTACGGCGTCACAAGGGAGGCCGTTTTTTTTCGTCATTCTTTGCACCTTGTCCTGCCGCAATCCGACTAGCCCGTCATCCGAGGCGGCGAGGACCAAGCCGTCCGCGTTGGCAATAATCTGGTGGCTAACAGGATTGCCCTTTGGATTTAACGGGAACTTCTCAACAACTCCATGGCGGAACAGCGCAAGATCTCCCTTTAGAGTTCCTATCCAAATACCTCCGCGTGGATCCGGAGCAAGGGTATGGCCGGGTGGAACTTGCGAGGCAAAGAACTCTTCGCGCACCTGGAAATCGCGGATGCGCACAAGCTTTCGTGGATTGCCCGCGCATTCAGCCCAAATATTCCCATCCACGTCTTCGGTCATCCCAACCACTAAACCAAGCGGCTTGTGATTTGGTTCGGGGAGGCGCTGGAAGCGTCCATTCTTGAACAAATACAATGCGTCATCCACCCCCACCCACATGTTGCCGGCGCGGTCTTCGATCATTGAAGCAACTTGATGACCAGGAAGACCATTGCCCGAGCGAATGGACGAGACGCTGCCCTTAACAACGTGATCGAGCGATCCAGAGTTCGCAATCCAGATCGTGCCATCGTGGCTGGCCAGAACGCCTGTTACTTCATCATTTCCCAAGCCTTCCGATGCCGAAAAAGTGACAATCCGCTGATCGCGAAAGTTGTCGATACCATTCGTAGTCGCAGCCCATACGATTCCCTCTCTGTCTTCAAAGAGAGCCCCTACCGTATCGCTGGATAGGCCTTCTGCTCGTCCATAGTGCTCGACAATATCCCCGCGGATGCGGAAGATGCCTTTACCCAAGCTAGCGACCCAAAGACTGCCGTCGCCATCCACAATCATGTCGTGGACCGATACTTTACTTCCGTCGAAGTTGGGGGTTACGAAGGGCCGAAAGACGCTGTCGCGCAATTTTCCAAGTCCCAGCCCGGGCCCTGCTGCAGCTATGCCGACCCACAGCGATCCATCCGCGCCCCGGGCCAGACCGTTTATCCCAATGTCACCTACATTGGATTTCAGCCCTTCAATGGGATATACCTGCGAGACGCCGGCACGCCAGTGGACAAGGGCCGTCTGTCCTCCAACCCAAAAGCCCCCCTCTCCATCGGCCAGCAAAATATCGGCAGGGGAGATCGGCATTCCATCGGACTTTCCAAAACACTTCGCGGCGCGGTCAGTGATATGGCAAAGTGGCGCGTCCTGAACCCTGTTGGAGGCTCGCGTGATCCACAACGATCCGTCGGGATCATGGCTCATGCCAGCATGCCCGCCGATTCCTTCTAAGTCAAAATGGGCAACGACGGCGCCATCCTTGAAATGAGCGATTTCATGATCTCCTATCGCCCAAAGGCCGCCTGCGTGATCGCCAAAGACGTCTTCTATGTGCGTCCAACCAAGCTTGGTAGGGGGAACCCAGGGAAGAAACCGAACGCCGTCAAATCGGTATACGCCTTGTGCGAGTGCTGAAAACCAGAGAAAACCATCCGAGGTTTGCGTGATCGAAAACATGCCGGCCGGCAGGGACCCGTCTTGTATTCGCCAGGACGTATGCAGGTACTGGGTGAGGCGTTTGTTCGGATCGAGGGCGTGAACCGGGCCTGCCAATAACAATACGCAGGTGAGACAGGAGACCAACGTGGCCGCAATCGCGGTCCGGGGCCATTTAGAACCAAGCAGAAGCGGTCGGCGAGAAGCTATTTTTCCCATGTCGTAGCCGAGCAGCGTTAGAGATTCCGGAACCCGGTCCGAGGGAAACTCAGCCGTGGTGTACCTCAATCAAATTGCATTGCCCCCAAGCAGCAACAGCCCGAAGCGACACGAACGGGCGAATGCCCAAGTGGACCGAAGCCTCCGTTGTCGCTCCTAATCTAGCACTCTCAGCGGCGTGCTGGTCAATGATTCTGTCAACGCGCTGTCAACGGAACGGCCTTTGTTCTTGAGCGGACCAACACAACTGTGGATCGGGGAGCTACTTGATAGATTGATTGCTGCAGCGGTAAACCCGATTCCGAGAAATCGTCGGGACTTGGGAGGTCGGTGTCCACAATTCTGACCCAATCTTGGGGCGCATCCTCCTGGATTTGGAACTGCAGTGCTTGCCAGTAGGCATTGATCATCACGTAGATATCGTCGTCGCCCTGGGAAGCGCCACGCAGACAGAACGCTAGGCTCCGGGAATCTGGCGACAGATCGACCACAGGTCCAACGCCGTACCAGGAAATGTCCTCACGCCAGAACCTGCTGCGACACAAAGAAGGATGGGATTTCCGGAACGCAATCATGGCTTTGAAGAAGCGGAATATGTCCTGATTCGCCTTGAGCTGACTCCAATCCAGCCAGCTGGTTTCGTTGTCCTGGTTATACGGGTTGTTGTTTCCGAACTGTGTATTCAGGAACTCGTCACCGGCCCGGAACATCGGGATGCCGTTCGAGAGCATGAGGAGGCAGAAGAAGTTCTTAGCCTGTTTCCGGCGAAGTGCCAGAACCTCCGCTGGCGCGCTCTCGTCTCCTTCGTGTCCGCAGTTCCAACTGTAATTCGCGTCCATGCCGTCTTGATTGTCATGACCGTTTTTCCAGTTGTGTTTTTGATTGTAAGAAACCAGATCGTAGAGCGTGAAGCCGTCGTGGCAATCGATATAGTTGACGGTCTGGAAGGCATGATAGGCATGCTCCCGGCTGTCCGGAAACAAATCATCGCTGCCGTAGATACGACGCATAAGGTCCGGGACCATCCCCGCGTCGCCCCTCAGAAAACGGCGGACATCATCGCGATAACGCGCGTTCCACTGTAGCCAGGTCGTGCCCGGAAAACCGCGTCCGAGCTGATAGGCTCCCACATCCCAAGGCTCCGCGATTAGAGCCAACCGGCCCAACTCGGGGTCCGCGGCAATTTCACTGAAAATCGGGGCATCTCCCCAATTCAGTGATCCGTCTGCATTGCGGCTAAACACGGATGCGAGATCGAAGCGGAAACCGTCGATGTGCATCTCGTTCTTCCAATAACGCAGGCTGTCCATGACGATTTTTCGCACGTGGGACTGGCTGAAATTCAACGTGTTGCCGGTGCCCGAGTAATTGGCGTATGGGCTCGTCGGGTCGGAGGACAGCATGTAATAACTTGCGGCGTCGAAACCTTTGAAGCTGTAGGTAGGGCCGAGGTGATCGCCCTCACAGGTATGGTTGTACACAACATCTAGCACAACGAAGATCCCGGCTTTGTGCAAAGCCTTAACCATATTCTTGAACTCAAGATGTTGGCCATCATCATCAACACTCGATGCATACTGCGCATGAGGTGCGAAGAAGTTCAGAGGCATGTATCCCCAATAGTCGCCCTCCTGAGGATCGCGCTGAAATATGGGCATGAGTTCGACGACCGTGATCCCGAGATCCTTCAGATACGGGATCTTTTCGACCAATCCGGCATAGGTGCCGGCTCGCGACGGATGCACACCGGAATTGGTATTCTTGGTGAACCCATTGACGTGAAGTTCGTAGATGATCGCGTCCGATTCAGGTCGGGGCGGAAGATCGTCAGCCCAATCGAAAGCGGCCCGTTGTCTGGGCAAGACTCCAAGCGGCGCCTTTTCATCATTGGGCCCCGGCTTCATAGCCAGCTTGCGGTCAAATCCAGGCGGGAAGAAAACACCTTTCGCATACGGATCGAGAAGGACCTTTTCGTGATCGAAGCCGCGGAGACCAGCAACGGCTTGCCCTGAAACCGAGTAACCGTAATAGCGAGCATCGCACATTTGATCCAGCGGGATCCTGCAGTGCCAGATCCGCCCTGACTTATTGCGGATAGGATCGAACTGAAATGTCAAAACTGGCTTTGCCAAATCGGTGGGGGAATAGAGAAACAGTTTCACACTCTCGGCATGTTCAGCACACACCGCAAAATTGAAAGCCTGGTCTTCCTCAATCCAGGTAACCCCCAGCGGCAATGGAAGCCCCTCTGTGTGTGCCCACGTGCGACGTATTTGCGGTGACGCGGCTGAGACGGACGCTGCGCCAGATACGCAGTCGCTGACCGCAATGGATTGGGGAAGTGTGCTTTCTCACGTGTTAAGAGCCTAATGGCAGGCCGCATCGTCCTGAAAGGTACCACCGGCGAACATCTGCGCCAGAAATTGGCCGCAATGGATGATCCTCTGGGCCTCGGAATCGTTGTTGAACTGGCTCTCAGACATGCTTAGCTCTGCCGCGCTCAGCGAGGCGCGAGCTTTGACATATCCTCCCGCCCAGGCCTGTACATTGTTAAATTCGTTCTTCAGCAACTCGAGCCCGCGGTAGTCGGAGTCTGTCGATGCCGCGGCGGAAGCTAATGCGACGCGGTCGGCAGCTCGACCCTCAAACGCCATGATTGTGTTTCCTGCCGTGGTGTTACCTACCGGATACCCGTTCAGCACGACCGCCTGCAGGGTTCCACCCCACTCTCTGATTGACGCCATGGCCTCGATTGCCGCTTTTGTGAAAGGGCGCGAGAAGCCTGATGTGCGAACATCACGGCTCGCGGATGAACCATCCGCAACAGGCAGCGTCAGAACAATTCTGTTCTTCTCGAAACTCAGGGACCCGTTTGTGATTTGCGCAAGCGCTTGCGCATCCACGAACACGCGCCCCTGGTATCGAATGACACTTGCCTGTCCTTCATAGCCTTGTACGGACAGCGCCTCTTTCTCGCGCTGCGATTGCGCCATTGCCATGGCCACCATCAACAGCACTGCCCCGAACATCACCGGCTTATGCTTCATCACATGCAACATCGATTAGTCCTCGGATTGAAGTCGTCACTCGAATGAAACTGTGCCTCATTGCTGAGGCGCTTCCGTCACGCTACTTCTCGGCACGGCATATTGTGCCTGGGTCAGCGGAGGAAGCGAGGCTTCGACTTGGATATCCATCATCAAATCGATGCGACGCTCCATCTGAAAGAACTTTGTGACCGTAAGGGCCGGAAGCGCCTTGTTGAACTTCTTGTAATACTTCTTCTTCAGCTGAGCCAGGCGAGATTCGCAGTCCAACATTTGGTCTGCCATCGCTTTGGCCTCCGCGTTGGTCAGGTTCGGGTACTTCTGGGCGTATTGCTTTAACACCGCAGCACGACGATCATCCACCTTGGATCGTTCATAGTCGTATTGCTGATAAATGGGCCAGAATGCCGCGCCCTCTTTGTCGTTGAAATTCATTCCCGTGGTAATGAAGGCAGTCCTGTCTGCCTGCATATTGGCCCTCACCAGGGCGATCGTGGAATCGATGGCGGGCCCTTGATCCTGAGCACGGCCGTTAAGACTAAATGCGAGCATCGCGAACGTAATTATGAGTAATGCAAAATTCTTGATCATTGATGGATCTCCTTTGCCGTTTGCTTTCTCTATAATCCGCGGGTGCAACAGCGCCGCAGCAAGCTCCACAGACTCGTTTTGTGAAGGACGAATTCTCCCGGGCCCGATTGAACCCGCTGGTGTAATCTGCACAACTCGCCCTCCACGTGAAGAGCGATGCCGCCTTATTAGCTTGCATATTCCATAGATAAAGATTGCCGCTAAGAACAGTCCTGCCAGAATCTTTCCCGCTTTGCCGACGTATTGCGCCGCGTGGTCGAGATCGTGGCTGAACATATGCCCGAGTCCGAAATAAACGCAGGCATAAAGGCTGACGCCGAGGGTTTCAAACGCCAGGAAACGTAGTCGACTGGTACCGGATGTCCCGGCCAGCGGAGGCGCTACCGCGTCTAGCCCCGGGATGAATTTGGCAACGATGAGAATCGGGGGCCCATACAGGGCAAAAGTTCTTTTCGCCCTGCGATCGTGCGCGTCAGGATCTCGTGTGAGCCGGTGAATGAAGTGCAAGACTTTATCACCTCTACGCCGACCGGCCTCGTACCATATCCAATCGGCCAGCACGCAGGCACTGATGGCCACACCGAGCGCGGGCACGACACCCAATTTTCCCGATGCTGCGAGCGCGCCGGCCGCGAGCAGAAATAACGGTCCCGGTACCGGAAACCCTATCTGGTGCGCGAACATGGCACCGAACAGAAAGGAGTAGCCATGCTTCACAAGGAACTGGACAATCGTATTCATATTGAAATGGGTCCTCAGCGCACCGTTGAGCTAGTGAGAAGTCGCGGCGAAGCTTTCCTCTCTTGAAACATCGCCATACTCGCTTGTGAGCGATTTTTCATGACCCTCCCACTTGATCAGCTTCAGATCCAGCACGAAGATCGAGTAAAGAACGGGAACGAGGAGCAGCGTCACGAACGTTGCAATCGTGAGCCCGCCGATCTGCGCGTAGCAAAGGGGTTCCCACAGTGGCCCTCCGTGTATCGCCAGCGGAATGAGTCCGAGCACAGTCGCGCCCACTGTGATCATCACGGGTCTGAGTCGCACGATGCCGGCATCGAGCAGAGCCTCTCGCAACGGCTCTCCTTTTTCGTGTGCTTCTTCGATGAAATCGAAAAGAACAATCACGTGACTGACAATGACGCCGACAAGGCTCGCGACTCCGAGGAACCCCATAAATCCGAAAGGTTGTCCCATGACCACTAGGCCGGCCAGAGCTCCTGTCATTCCGTACGGGATTGCGGCGAAAACCAGTAGAGGCTTGACCGCATTTCGGAACTGCAGAACCAACGCTATGTAAATCAGGATTACCGAAATTGCCATGACCACGCTGAGTTCCTTAAACCCCTTCTGCTGTTCGTCGTATTCCCCTCCGATCTCGAGGAAATAGCCTGGCGGCAGGTTCTTCTGGAACTCCTTGATTGTCGGCAGCAGCGGTGTGAGCACTTGAGACGGTAAAACGCCGGGGATCGGGAACGCGGATACCGTAACCGTCCGGAATTGATTGCGGCGCTTGATTTTCGACACCGCCATTTCCGTTGTGACGTTCGACACTTGCCGCAGGGGTACGCGCTGATTGCTCGACAAAGAGTAGACGTACGCATTCTGAACGTCCGATAGTCCCGCACGGTCCTCCATGCGCAGACGAACGGCAATTGGGATCTGTTTGTCAGCTTCGCGGTAAGTCGACACTGGCAATCCGCTCATCGCCGCGGCTGACGAAAGAGCAATATCCAGATTCGTGATGCCGGAAAGATTGGCGCGATCCGGATCAACCTTTAGCTGGACATTCATGGCAGGCTCTCCCCAGTCGTCTCGAACCCGAGTCGCATTTGGCTGGGCGCGAAAGATCGCCTGGAGATTGCCAGAGAGACGGTGTAGAACGTCCATCTCGGGACCTGAAATTCGAACCGAGACGGGAATGCCAACCGGCTTGCCCGTCTCGAGTTGCCGCACATCGACCCGGGCTCCCGCGACCTCATGGCTCAACGCAGTCTGCAGCGGGCCAACGAATTCATTGGTGAAGTGCTTGTCGGAAACTTCCACCAGAATCTGCGCATAGTTAAGTTGCTGCCGCTCGGGGTCGACCGAGAACCAGAATCGAGGGCCACCTCCGCCGACAAACGTGGTCACCGACTTCAGAACATCTTTGTGGTGATGCTCTTTTTCAAATCGTTCCGCCTCTTGCCGAATGACCGTTTCTGCCCGTTGTGTAACCGCGTCCGTAGCGCCCAGCGGGGCATCGGGCGGAAGCCAGACATCTACGTACGACAAGTAGGAGAGGTCCTTGGGGAAGAACTGCGGCTTCAGCATTGAGAAAAACACTCCGCCCAACACTAAAACAATGAGCGAACTGGCAAACGTACCCCAGCGATGTCTGAGCGCGAAGTCACCCACCCGATAATAGAGTGCTGGGAAGCCGTGCTTTCTTCGCTCGGACATCGGCGGTTCCGGATGCTTCGGCGCTTTGATCAAGTAATACGCAATCAACGGAATGAAGGTGAAAGAAACAATGACCGAAGCGATCAGAGTTGAAGTCATCACGACGGGCAGGCTGTAAAGAAAAAAGCCCGTGTCGCCACTCAGCATCAGGAATGGCAGGTAGGCGACGATGTTCGTGATCGTGGCAAACACAATTGCTTTTGCGAGTTTGGTCGGTCCTATCCAGGATGCAAGGTCGCGTGGAGAACCGGAGCCCATCTCGCGCTTGATCGCGTCCCCTGCTACGACCGGCATATCGACCAAGAGCCCTAGAGCGATGATCAGTGTCGCGATAGAAACTTGTTGGATGTCGATCCCAAGTACGTGAACGATGCCGAAGGTCATCGCGAGCGTCAGGGGGATAGAGGCCGCCATCAGCATGGCCGCACGCCAGTCCCAGAAACCCACGAGGGCGACGATCACGACCAGAACAATGGCCTCGTAGAGACTACCCATTAAGAGACTGACAAGTTCCTTCACTTGCCGCGGCTGGTCCGACGTGCGAGCCACAATAAGGTCCGCAGGCAGTTGCGGACGCACATTGGCAAGAGCTTTGTCTACCGCCGCACCGAATTTGAATATCTGCTCCCCCGATCGCATTTGCACGGCCAATGTGATCGCACGATTGCGATGCCAAGCTCCATTCGGCTTCGCGAGAGACCATGTAGTTCAGGTACCGAGTGGGTGTCTGATATGCACGCGATATGTCCACAAGATCGCGCAAGTAAAGCGGCGCTCCACCGGGCGGTGATGCCAGGAGCACGTTGCCAATGTCTTTCGTGTTTTTGAACTCGGCGGTTGCGTCGACCAGCACGTTTCGCGATTGCGTCTGGACGATTCCGCCTGGAGCCGTCACATTCCTCGCGTTCAGGATGTCTTTGATCTTCGTGGGCTGCAATTTCAATGCTGCCAGGCGCGCGTCCGAGTACTCCAGATAGATCTCTTCCGGCAGAACGCCCACGCGCTGCACCTTCGCTACCTCTGGTACTCGTTGCAGTGTGCGCTGGATCAGATCGGTGAAGTCGTCCAGTTGCCGATACGAATATCGGTTATTCGCTACTTCCGCGATTCGTTCCTTCGCGGATTGAGGGTCGCGAATGATAATCGGACCCCACGCGTCGGGATGGAAGTCGTATTCTTGCAGCCGCTTCTCGATGAACTGCTGTCCATACGCGCGGATCTCGTCATCCGACTTCGCCGTCGCGAAGTCGATTCCAGAACAACTCCCCACGGACAACGAACGCACATCATTTGCGAATCCATCCCGTTGAGCCTGTGCACCGAGGATCACAAAAGGACGCTCAATGACCGCGGGTGATACGGATGCCGGATAACAATAAAGAACGGTGACACGTTTGTTCGCATCTCCTCTTCGTTCTTTCTCAATCGCATCCCGCACACCCCGGGCGCGCAATGCGATTTCAAGATCTGGCACCGTCGGACTAGCCACAGTCAGCATCAGCGCTGCCGTGTCGCCGAAGTCGCTAATCCAGGTGACCGGTCCCGCGCCGTCGGGAAGATCAGTGATTTGATTCAGTCGTTGTCCAATGTCCTGAAATTCCTGCTGGGTGTTCTTGATGTTGTCCAACAGCCTGACTTGCACAACCGAAATGTTGTCCTGGGTGGTGGATTCCACGCGGTCCACCTTGCTGTTTCCAGTTACGGCTTGCTCCACTTTTCGCGTGACCAGTTGCTCGACCTTGTCCGCGGAAATCCCTGGCCACGGGGTGATGGCCAATGCGATGCGCACAGGAATGTCAGGATCTTTCCGCTTGGGCATATTCATGTACCCGAACACGCCCCAGGCGAGAGTTGCGAACAAGGCGACCCATGCAATCTGCCGGTTCTTGACAAAGAATTGTGCGACATTCCGATTGTTATTGGGATTTTCGGCTTTCATTGAAGGACCTCTACTCGCTGGCCATCTTTAAGCAGATTGGCGCCGGTGGTGATGATGCGTTCTCCGGTTTCGAGCCCGCTGACTACCGTGATTTCACTGCCATTGACCGCGCCGATGTCCACGCTGTGAAGGCGAGCCACCTCTCCCCCGCTCGTCTTCGCGACGATGAATACGCCATATTTCCCGTCTGTCGATTGCACCACGGCGGAGAGTGGCACCTGCAGCGCCAACGTCCGAGTCGCGCCATCGGCATTCGCGAATTGCAAGGAGCCGATCATCCCCACCTTCAGCAAGTGATCGTGATTCGGTATAGCGACTTCGATCTCGAAGTTTCGGGTAATCGTGTCTGCCGCCGATGACATGCGGCTGATGCGCGCATGAAATGTGCGTGAGGGGAACGCGTCGATGGCAACATCAACGGGCTGGCCCACCTTTACGGAACGGACAATGGTGTCGGGCACGCCAACTATGATTTTTACGGTATCGGTTTTGGCGAGCGCGAATAGGGGAACTCCGGGGCCGACGAAGGCACCCATCTCCACAGCTTTCTTGATGACCTCTCCGTCGAATGGAGCAATTAGCGACGTGTCGCGCAGCGTGATTTCTGCTTCACTCGTCAAAGCGCGTGCCGACTTCAACTGTTCCTGGGTTGCGTCGTATTGTGCGCGAGCAGAATCGAAATCCGGTTTCGTAAGGCTCTGAGAATCGTAAAGATGCGTAGCGCGATCAAAGTCGAGCTTTGCTTTCTGAAAAACAGCATCCGCGGCGGAAGCTTGCGAGGACGCCTGGTGTACCTTGTCTTCGTATTCAGAAGATCGGATGCGGACGAGGACGGCTCCGCGGGTGACCCGATCTCCTTCCGCAACATCTCGCATCCTGCCGTCCTGGCCGCGCACTTGTTTGAGCGAGACGACATATCCGGGAATTCTGAATCCCAGTGGAACTTCCGAATCGGAGGTCACCACTGCCGAGAAACGCAAGCCGTCGGAACTGAAGCCTCCCTGCTCTTTAATGGCTTCAGCCTGGACCCCTTGGGGCGGTTGATTAAGTGGCTTAGTCGAGCCACAGCCGGCCATGACCAGCGCTAGTGCAAGTGTTGCGATTGATGCTTCTCACGTTTATTCCTCTCCCATCGCGCGGCGCAAATCTGCAAGTGAACTCCAATAAGAAGAAAGCGCCTGCTGATACTGAAATGATGTTTCCGAACTTCGAGCCTGAGCTTGCAAAAGATCTTTCACGAGCGCTGCTTGTTCCTTGTATTTGTTGCTGGTGACGCGGAATTCTTCGGCGGCAGCCTCATGACCGGTACGGGTGGCCTTCAAGAACAACGCGGATTCTTTCCACTTGCGGTACTTGGCAGCGACCTCCACACCAATCTGCGATTCTGCTTCTTGTGCCCCGTTGTGCGCTTGCGCGAGTGTGTTCGATTTTTCCCGCACGCGATTATGGCGGCGTCCCCAATCGAATGGCTCCCAGGTCAACGCAAAACCGGCCACCGCGACGTTCGTGGGAAGCACTTGCACATTCTGAATCCCGATATAGCTGACGGCGACCCCGAAGTCTGGGATGTACTCGGCTTTCGCGATGCGGCGGTCGTAGTCGGCTTGTTTTACCTTGAGGTGAGCCTCGCGAATCTCAGGCCGATTCTCAGACGCTTGCTGCCGCGCCTCGTCCAGACTCAGAGTTGTCGTGTCTTCCTCAGGAATGGAATCAACCCGGAAAGGAGTTTCAAGACCCTGCGCTAATAGTTGATTCAGGTGCTCGTGTTGTGTTGCCAGTCCGTTCTCTGCAACCGACAGGTCGTATTGCGCCTTGGTCAGGCGTGCATCGACCTCCAACGCATCTCCCTTGAGCACGGTTTCTTCCGTGAGGTAGCGCCGCGTAACTCGCTGTGACTCCTCCAGCGTTCGTACTTCTTCCCGTGCTGCATCCACAGCCGCCTGGGTGGCAACAAGCTCGAAAAATGTGGTACGAACCTCAGCCGCGATTTTCTGCCGCTCAGCTCTAACATCTTCTTTCGCGATATCGCGTCCAAGTTCTGTGGCGCGAATTCCCAATCCGATTTTGTATTGCTGCGACAGCGGTATATCCATGCCGCCGGTGATGTTGGCGGTTAGCCGTGCTGGCGTGTGGACCTTGGCATCTGTTGTAAGGAAGGGGCCCTATCCCTGGATACGTCCCGAACACTCCCTTGGCAAAAGTGAAATCAAATGGCTGCAGCAATTCGCCACCGAGGACCGAAAATTGGAAATGTGGCAGACGCCGGCTGCGCATCGTACTCACCTGGAAGTCGTACTTTTGCGCTTCCAGCGCGGAGTTCTTCACGAGCCGGTTGTTCGAGAGCGCAATGGAGACTGCATCGTCGAGCGTAAGGAGCGGGGCGTCTTTCTCAGCTTGTTGCGCAAGCGACCCGATCGGCGACGCAAATACAAGAACTGTAAGAAGCAGTGCGAGATGGTTCGATTTCATCATTCTTCTACCTGGCACTTCGATTGAGGCCCAACGGCACTTTGAAGTCTTGAGCGAATCGTTTTCTCGCTCGTGTGCACCAGAGATTGCAGGTGCCGTACCAACCTGGAACTTCTTCAAGTTCTTGAATCAAAAGTGCGGGTGTTCAAGAGTGCTGAAGAATGCCCATATCCGGTCGATGGGTGCTGCCCTCATTCGGGCACCGGGGTGCGATTGCGGTCGCGCATGGAATGGCTCGCGTCCAACACACGCTTAGAGAATGGTCAGGATGCTTTTACGCGAGTAGAGACTGGAGAATACGCTCAGACTCGCAGTCGCGGCATTCGCCGACTGCCAGTGAACTTAGGCAGGTACAGGTTATTTTGAATGGAAGATGATGAGACAAATCGGAGCCAATGCCTCTCCGAAAGTCGCGCTCGATGGCTTGTTAGGTGGCTTAATTATCGACGGCGAGGACGATGCCCGTTTCCATCCGAACTACTCGGCACGTGGATCTTCATCTCACCCTTGCCGACAACCGCAAGTTGAAGCCGTTCGCAAACGTCACGGGAATATGAAGTCTCGGCAACGAACTGAGATCCGAGCCTATTGGCGAGCAAAAGCACCTCTTCCCCAGTTGCATCGACAAACAACACCTCCGTAAGATCGACAACTAATTCCAGTTTGCTGTCGCAGCGCGTGACGAGCGTCCGGACTTCCTCAGCTTCCTTTCCGGTGAATCGGCCTTCGAGTCGGCAAATCAAAGCACCGTCTGATTCTTGTGTTTGAACACGTAGCATGATGGCCCCTCTACATTTATTAGCAGCATAAAATTACTGGCTATCGTCACCTTGCAGCTGTCTTGCCATGTTCCCTAACGCAACCTACTGAGAATACAAGGTGTTATGAACACATGCCGACCTTCATAGCGGGCACTGCCAGCATGAGGGCATCCTCTGATGGCGGAAATCAAGGCGACCGAAACAGTCGCCTTGAAGAAGAAAGAAGGAAGGAAGGCCGCTGAGTCTAGAACTTAAATACCAGGCCGGCGGAAGGCACCGCGGAATGGGTGTACTTGTCGATCTTGAAGCTGGTCATTTCGAAATCAGGAGCCTTATAAACGAATCCGCGATACTGTGCGCGCAAGTCGATATGTTTGGCCAGCGGCACATCGAGCCCACCGCCATAAAGAAAGGCACCTCGGGTCTGCTCACTTACAGATCCCTCCCGTGGATCGAAGAACATTCCTCCGCCTCCCGCGAGCACGAATGGAGACGCGATCTTTGACGGCTGGCACCTTGAAGGAAGGAAGCTTCACAATCGCAGCACCAGTCGCGGCGTGAACATTCATCGGTATGGATGTGCTGCCGCCGCTGGACCAGAACCTTCTGACCGTTCCTGAAATAATCGTAATCTCCTTCGACCGAGAGCCACTTCTTGAGATTAAAGCGGTATCCGGCCATCACCCCGCCGGAGTTGGTTGGCTGATTCGTGATCCCACCGTCGGTGGTCTTCTTGTTGAAGAAACCCAGAGCCTTGAAGTGTCACCTCATTTCTTACTTCCTGAGCCCAGGACGAAATTCCAAGAATTGCGAGAATAATGGCCAGTTGGGTCAACTTCTTCATTGATTATTTTCCTCTGTGGTAATGGGTTAGTCCCCGTTGCTGAGTTCTTACAGCGGGGCACAAGGAAAAGAGCACACCGATTGCCGAAGCGCAATTCTGATTTAAGTTCTTAGGAGACAAGAACGTAGGGACGGATTGAGCGGGAAGGCCGCGCTCTTGACTTGCCCGTATGCTGGCGCGCGACCACATGCAGTCAGGCTGAATAATCTGCGCGGGTAATGTTCAGCCTCCGCATCTTATTCTGGAGGGTCGTTCTCTTAAGCCCGAGGCGTTCGGCCGCTCCGCCATTGCCGGCGATTCTTCCCGCCGCGTTTTTCAACGCATCCAGGATCGCCTGCCGCTCTGCCTGCTCGAAAGGTTGACGCTGTCGCAACAACTGTGCGGCCACTGGATCTGTTCAGCTCTGCTCGTGGCACATTCAATTCGTCGCCTTGCGTGAGTATCACGCAGCGCTCAATGAAGTTCTCCAGTTCGCGGATATTTCCCCGCCAATCCGCATTCACTAGAGCCTCCATCGCGGGTTTCGGGACAGTCCGGATGCGCCTTTGCATACGGCGGGAGAGACGCGACACAAAAAAGTGGACCAGAAGTGGAATGTCTTCACGTCGCTCGCGCAGCGGCGGAATTTCGATCGGGAACACTCTCAACCTGTAGAAAAGGTCCTCGCGAAACTGGTTATTGCGGATCATGCTCTCCAAATCGCGATGGGTGGCAGCAATTAAACGAACATCAACCTTGATGGTCTTCGTACTTCCCAGCCGTTCGAACTCCTGTTCCTGCAGGGCGCGGAGGAGCTTCGGCTGCAAATCCATGGTGATGTCGCCGATCTCGTCCAGAAATAGACTCCCGTGATCCGCCAGCTCAAAGCGGCCTCGCTTCTGCATGAGCGCGCCAGTGAAAGCTCCTTTTTCGTGACCGAAGAGTTCGCTTTCCACCAAACCAGAAGGAATCGCCGCACAGTTCAGACGGACAAATGTGCGTCCCCGCCTCGGACTGAGATTATGAATTGCCCGGGCAACCAGTTCCTTCCCGGTGCCAGTCTCACCATGGAGCAGTACCGTGGAACTGGTTGGCGCCACGATCGCGACCTGGTCCAGCACCTTGCGAATCGCAGCGCTCTTGCCGACAATGTCTTCGAAGTTGTACTCAGATTCGATTTCCGATTCCAGGTAGAGTCGTTCTTCTTCCAAACGAGCTGCTGACGCGTGCAGGCGCCCATAAGCTAACGCATTATCCAATGCGAGCGATATCTGGATTCCAATCTCCGACAGAAGATCCAGATCCTCCTGTCCGAAGGCATCTGCTTTTCGGCTGCCCATCGAAAGCACGCCCAGTGGCTTATTTTCAGTAGCCAGGCAAACTAAAGCTACGGACTGTATCGATTCGGCCTTCAAGGGTTCTCGAAGAGCAGCAGGCAGTTTTTCAAAGTCCTCAAGCGACCAGATTTCCGCCTTGCGCTGACGCAGCTTCTCAAAATCCAATTCGGTGGCGCTCAGGTCAGCGGAGGCGACCGCAGCCATCGATCCTCTCTCACCAGGGAAGTCGTGCAATACCTTTTGCAACCGGCGAGTATCCTCTTTGAGCACCCAGACGGCGATCGAATCACACCCAAAATATCTACGAATCGAAGTCGAGGCCGAGCGAAGGACATCATCGATATCCAACTTCGATACGTGATTGTTGATTTCGAGCACCAGGCGAAGACGGTCGCGCTCACTGGCGAGTTCACGTTGATACCGCTCTGCCCGATCCCTTGCCAAGGCGCACTCCAGCGCGATGGCAACGTGCGAAGCCATGGATTGCATCAGCTTCACATCTTCCGGAAGAAATACCTGTCCCCGCTCCTTGGTTAATGCAAGTATTCCGTATCGCTTGTGCGCAGTCGATACGGGAAATAAATATGTACTTCGACCGACAGATTGCGGTGCATAGGGAGCCAGCGCAGGATGCTTTGACATCTCTCCCGCAAGGTCCGGGAGGAGGACTGGTTTCTGTTCGTGAATTACTTCAGCCAATGCACCGTCACACGGAATCTCGGTGCCAACCTGGATCACCGGCGCGTCCGCTTCCTTATCAAAATCGAGCAGTCGCAGACTGCTTCCGTCCTCACTCACCACATAGAGATCGGCCCCGTGCAATCTCGAAATACTGGACAGAACACCTCGGAGGCTTTGCAGGACGGCCTTTACTGTCGGCTGATCGGCTAGGGCACTGGAGGCACCTAGCAGCATTCGATATCGATCCTCGGTGATAGTCATGACACCTGAGCTCTCCTCAATGCTCGTCAACGTGCGGCACTAGTTATGCAAAATGCGACGTATGGTTAGGAACGCTGAAACCCGCGTCGCTGCCTGCAGCCCGTTTTGCGTTTTCAAGTATCTGCCAACCAGGTTCCGCCTGCACGCAATTTTCGCGGTCCTCAGAACGAACAATCGCTCTCCCAAGACGAACCCAAAATTGCTAATGGCACGAGCGTGGCCATTATCGGCTAAGGGGCAATCGCAAGAATCTTAAAGAGTTACGCAGGAGCGGAGATACTGAAACGAACCAGGTAGACACTATCGGGGCAGGTCGCGCCCAAATAAGGGCAGGTGAGGTCAGATGTGCTTCGGTCTTGACCTTATCGGGTCAGGGACCGGCTTGTGAAGTATTCCTCGTATCGACTTCAACACTTTGGCGCGCGCCCGAGCTGTTTGCGCTTTCACGGTTCCGATGGGAACTCTCAGAGCGCGCGCTGCTTCGTCAACGGAAAGGTGGTCCACATAGCGCAAGTGAAACGCTCTCCGCAGAGTCGGCGACAGTCTGGCAGCTGACTCTATTAAGCGCGCATTCGCCCAAGCCCTGTGGCACTCATCCTCGGGACTTGGCCGGTGATCCACCAAAGTGTCGGACGAGCGAATATTCCCGCTCTTCTCCGATTCGCGAATCCAGCGATACATGGATGTAGCGTGACCGCTTGCGCAAATGCATTCTTGCGCAATTGATAACAATCGTGGTCAGCCACGTCGAAATTTGCGCGTCGCCTCTGAATTGGTCCATGTTTTTGTAAGCTGCCAATAGCGCGTCCTGCACCGCATCCTCGGCATCTGCTTGGTTTCCCAAGAGTCTATAAGCGCGCCGGTAAAGAGGCGGCAGTCCATTGGACAGCACATGCTGCATTTGTCGAGATGAGGTCTTGCCCGGAGCCAGATTCATGCCCTCATCACTTTCGATTGGTGTCTTTAAGTTTTGCATGCAATGTCTGTCGTCCGTGTGAACGGAAGCACGTCGCCTTCCAATCAATCTGCATCGTGTCGATTGCAACTGTTTCCGCATTTGAAAGCCGCAGGCAACGTACTTGTAGGCGCTGGGATAGGACTCCAACCTTGACCGGATGAGGTCCGCCTGCCATTCGGCGGTCACCGCACTGTTTCAAACGAGTCCGTTTCCCTTGCAGAACTACAACAAGGCGTACGTACTTACTCGTAGGGGCACGTTCGGCAACCGGCGTGCCTTACTGGTTGGATGGAATCAGAGCATGGAGAGAATTCTGCTTTGGCGGCGAAAGGTCTGATATGAGCGCTGACGAGATCTTGAACGCGTTCCGGCATGACGCTCCCTACCTATTTTTAGGCGCGGCCTTTGCCGCCGTCGGCATAGTGTCCGCTGCTTTCGCCATTCATCGCCGCAAGCACGACTCGCTCCTCGTCTTCTTCGCGCTGTTTGCTGCCTTATACGGGCTCCGCCTCTGGATCTGCTCATCGCTGCTCGCAATCGCGGAGCAGGATTCCATCTTCTATATCCGCCTGCGCGGAGCCGTGAATTACGTCCTCCTGATTCCTGCTTTTTTATTTTTCATCTCCTTGGGCCTGCCAAGACAGTTCGAACGGGCAGTTGCGTACGCCATGGTCGCTTTCGGCTTCGTACTGGCCGCCGCTACATTCCTCTTCGGCGATGCCGCCCTTTACGATCGAATTAACAGCGTCGCCGTCGTTGTCGCCTCGGGATTCTTTCTCATCCGCTTCATGGCGAAAGGTTCTGCTGAGAAGAGAGGTCTTGAAGCTGGCGATTTCGTCGTACTTCGCTGCGGCTTGCTCATCTTTGTCGCTTTCGTTCTGTGGCAGAACGTGGCGAAATTCTTCTCCCCTTCCTTGCCCTTACTGGAGCCTTTCGGATTTGCCGCCTTTCTCGGCACTCTGGGCTACGTTGCCACGCATAGCACTCTGCGCCGGGATGAACAGCTAAAGGAAATTCAAAACGAATTGGAAGTAGCTCGTCGTATTCAGTTATCCATTCTGCCAGGTGAATTTCCAACATCAGCAAATTTCCAGGTCGCCGCCAGGTATGTGCCGATGACTTCGGTGGCGGGAGACTTCTACGACTACGTCATTGCTGATGATGACCACGTCGGGATGTTGATCGCGGACGTTTCGGGGCACGGCGTTCCCGCTGCCCTCATTGCCTCCATGGTTAAGCTCGCTGCAGCTTCGCATCGAGCGGTTGGGGCCGATCCCTCTAGCTTCCTCTCGGCAATGAATGGGGCCTTATTGGGCAACACCCAGAACCAGTTCGTTACGGCAGCTTATGTCCATCTGAACTCAGAATCGAAAGAACTGCGGTATTCAGCAGCAGGTCACCCGCCGCTCTTGCTTGTGAGAAATGGGGATGTCAGAGAAATTGAAGAGAATGGGTTGATGCTCGCTGTGTTCGGTACCGCGTCCTACTCGACTGCTGTCCACAAGCTCGAAGAGGGAGATCGAATCGTGATGTATACCGACGGCATTTTGGAGGCCTCCAACCCTGCGGGAGAATTCTTCGGAGAAGATGCACTCTACGATCTGCTCACAAAGACCAGAAGGCTGTCCCCTGCAATGACGGCCGATTCAATTATCTCTTCAGTCCGGCAATGGTCGCCGAAGCAGAACGATGACTTGACTGTTCTCATCTGCGATTACATGCCCGCCACGACGGTGTCGACAGTTCACTCTCGTTGCTAGCGTAATTTGTCTCGCGCTGCGCGAGACAAATGGGGTCGAAGGACTGCACCATCGGCAGAGAGTTCCGCCAAAGTCGCAGGCATTCTCTCCGCAGCTTCCTGTGACCATGAATGCAGCTTGAGCATCAACACCAGTTCGTTACCGCGGTTTTGGCGACCTGGACTTAGGTCGTCTCGTCGCATGATTTGCCCATTCCCATTCGGCAAGCCAGTTTCTGCAGCATCTGCCTTCGCATTGGAATTCCGACATCCTTCCCCCACATAGCGGGCAGATCAAGTTGATGATTGACGAAATGATCTGCGCGTTCGATTCACCAGGCACTGCGCCAAAGGTGCTCATAGTCACTCTCCTGTCCATAGATCCTGGAAAATTGCGAGGGGCAGAACAGCGCCCACAATAACGGAGATGTGCCGCGGGTTTTCGGCTCTCAGTCGCCCTTAAGTAGTTGGCTGCGGAGTCCGTTTCGGACGTGAACTAGCTCGCCTCGCTCAACCACCAGAGTGCAACCTCAATGCCAATGCGTGAATCGCGAATAAGAGCCGATAACGAAGCGATTTCCGAGGGGGGTCCTGATATCGAGTGTGATGTACTGCCCTGGATCAGGCATTTGCCCAGATGTGGGCTGAACTTGGCGCTTGAGTTGTGGTCAAACTTTCAGACCGACGCGATTCAAAGACATGAAAACTCAACCAAGTTGAAGACTCTACCTCACGTTTATCCAATTGGCATGGTGATTGCCATCCATTCGATGTGTTCAGTGTCTGCTCTCGGCAGTCGTTCCTGATGTCGGATTGCCAGCCGGCAAAAAACATATGAGAGGAGTCCGTCGTGCGAATGCTAATAGGTGTAGTCGCTCTGTGTCTGCTGAGTTTTCCGACTCTCTGTCAGTCCACTTCGAAGTATCAGGTAGCCACGATTCTTGAGGTCAAAGAGCATCAGGCTGCAGAACATGGTGCGTCTGATGCTGCCAGCTACGACGTCTCCGTCAAGGTGGACGACACACTTTATGTCGTCCTGTACACGCCGCCCTTGGGCGACCTTCCCCCGAAGTACATAGAGGGGCGCGAGATGCTCGTACTCGTCGGAAAAAACACAATCACTTACAACGACATGTTGGGTCGCTCGTTGCAGGTACCCATAGAAACCCAAAAACCCGCGGCAGAGCGTAAAGCTTCGAAATAGCTGCGGGACATCAATGTTCAAAGACTTTCGCAAAGCTACAGCTCGACTCAGAGATTGAGCTGAGCTTGGAGGAATAATGAATCGTCCGTTTGCCCTTAGAAAAAACCAGGGCGGCTCGCTCGCCGCACACACAATTCTCAGTCTCTGCGCACTATTGTTGTGCTGCAACATTGGCGCATTTGCACGGAGCACTGCACCCCCGGTAAACGCGAACGCGCCATTCAGCGTTCAAGTTACTCATCTCCTCGGCCTGACGAACACGAAGCACAACTGCAACGGAACTCTGTCAATTCGAGGCAATGTGCTGCAATTTGAGCAGAAGGATAAGCCGGCCGCACAGGTAAGCACGGCTTCAATCCGGGATTTGTTCCTCGGGGAGGAAAGCAAGCAGGTCGGCGGTTTGCCGATGAAGGTTGGCAAGGCAGCGGCTCCCTACGGAAGCGGCCGCGTCGTCAGCCTCTTCGCCCACAAAAAGTACGACACCGTAACCCTGGAATATGCAGATAGTGAGGGAGGAGTTCACGGCGCGATTTTCCAGCTAGAGAAAGGACAAGGCAAATTGTTAAAAGATGAACTGCTCGCTCGGGGAGTATCTCTCGATTCTGGCGACGAACAACCAACAAAACAAAGCACTGCGGAGGTTCAAAGTGAAAACAAGTAAACGGAAACTGTCTTTCATTTGCGTTGCAGCAATCGTGGCGATTGCGCTTCCCGGTCATCTACTGAGCCAAACTGCAACCTTGAAATCCTCTAGCGCAAGCATTGGCTCCGGACCGCAATGGACAGTGCAGGTGAAAAAGGTTGACTCCGCCGGTCTGGACCTCGCACCTTCGTTCCAACTCGCGATCTACGAAAACCTTTTGGAAGAGCTGAACAAGACAAAGAAGTTCAAAGCGGTTCTGCGCGAGGGCGACCGTAACGCATACGATGTTCCGAACTTACTCATCCTGAAAACAACCGTCGTGAAATATACGCCTGGAAGCGAAACGCGGCGTGCGGTAACCACCGTGAGCGGCGCCACGAAGTTAATGGTTCGGAGTCAGCTCCTCACTCGCAACGGCGAGACTGTTCTTGACTGCAAAGTGAATGGCAACGTTCGGTTTTTCGGCAGCAATTTGCGCGCTACTCACAACCTGGCCCGCAATATCGCCAAAGGCATTAAGAAATCAAACGTGGCTGCGTTCCGCGCATTGTAGCGCGAGACTCAGTCGCCAACTTTGAATCCCAGCGGCACGCAAGGATCGGGCGACTAACGATGTGCAGCTCGACAGATGGGAAGTCGATGAAACTTCGAACATTTCTTGTTGCTATGGCGATTCTTGGCACTGTGTCGTATCCCGCCGCATCCCAGCCGAAGAAAAACACAAGGCCTCCTCGCACTCCAAGTGATTATCCATCCATGGCTCGATACTTCGAAGCGCCTTTTTAGCGATTAACGGCCTATATCCGTTACGCAAATGCGCAAAACGGAAGCTGCCCGTCAGCCGGTCCTCCTTTCTCGTCGCTATGGTTGGCGCAATGCGATGAAATCTGGCACACAACTGGCACCCAAGACTGCCAGAAGCCCGAAGACTGCACTTTTCGACTATTACCAATCAGCCAACTCTCTTGGGCTTATCGCAATGTTCCTCAGCAACCTAAGCGCCAGAAAGTCGCAGGAAATAGGTAGGTGGATTTCCGGCGAACTTCGTCTCAGGAAACCTGCAGCATGAGTCCCCAATCGAACGACTGATTCTGAATCAGTTCCTCGGTCACACTTGGCAGCAAGTCGGTTAATCCTGGACGGCAAACGAGAACCACAACCATCTCTTCCCTGCCCTGACGCGCTGCATTCTGCGCTTGTCCTCAATCACGACTGCTGTTACTGCTTTGCGGCGGCAGTAGCAAGCGGTTTTCTTCGGGTCCCGAGATTTCCTGATCCCCACTCTCAAATTGTCAAGGCTCGTACGATCAAGAGCGGCTGGGAGTTCAATCGCGTGCTATGGGGAGGAGAGCAATATGCAAGAAGGAAGTGTGATTCGAGAACACCGAAAACTGGGTCCGGATGTTTGGAGCTACCGATGGTGGGAATCGGGTCCGGACGGCAGCAGAGTTCACAGACGAATCGTCTTGGGTACTGCCGAGCAGTTGCGTGACCTATCATCCGCTCGCCAAATGACCACCGGACTGATACGGGAAATCAATGCCACAGACATCCGGATGGCTGGAACATCCATAACAGTGGCACAGTTGGCTGATCATTTCCAGCAGCGAGAGCTTGGCTGCTCGAACGGACGAATCTCGTACTCCACGAAGAAGGCCTATCAGGGCTATCTAGGCAAATGGATCGTTCCGCGTTGGGGAGACTACATCCTCCCAAACATCAAAGCTGTCGAAGTTGAGCTATGGCTCAAACATCTGAAAAGGGCGCCAGCGACCTGCTGCAAGATTAGGAACGTGATGAGTGTCCTGTTTAACCATGCCCGTCGCTACGATCTCTACAACCGCAACCCGATTCAGTGGGTGCGGCAGAGTGCCAAACGCCGCAGTGTTCCTGACGTCCTCACCTGCAATGAGGTCCGGCAACTGTTGGCGGCACTGGAGCCACGAGAGCGAGTCATGGTCTTGCTGGATGTGGCAACTGGACTGAGACAAAGTGAACTGTTCGCACTCAAGTGGAAGGACGTCGACTTCAAGAATAAACAACTCTGGGTCACTCGCTCGATCGTGCAACAGGTCGTGGGCAAGTGCAAGACAGAGGCTTCGCAAAAACCCGTGCCCCTGCACGATCATCTGATCCGTGATCTGAGGAACTGGCGCCGCAGAACGCCCTATCGAGCGCCCGAGAGTTGGGTATTCGCCAGCCCTCAGAATCGGGGGAAGAACCATATTGGGGACAACAACTTCTTCGTCACCACATCCGCCCGGTCGCGCAAGATCTGGGCATTGCGAAGCGGATCGGGTGGCACACATTCCGCAGGACATACTCTACCCTGCTCCGCGCTACTGGGGCCGAGTTCAAGGTCAATGCAGGAACTGATGCGGCATTCAACGATCCGCGTCACTCTGGATACTTACACCCAAGCCGTGACCAGTGAAAAACGCGCTGCGCAAACCGCCGTCGTGTCGCTTTTCGTTAGGAAGAAGAAGAGAAGAAACGGCGCCTGGTGAAGAAGTGCTTGAGCGCCATTCAGTCGGGACGCATACGGGCGCTGTTTTAGGCATTTAGGATCGTGCCCATTTGGTACCTTTTTATGCCTTCGCCAGGATGACGCCATTTCCCTAAGTGCTTGATTTGAAATGGCGGGGACGACGGGACTCGAACCTGCGGCCTCTGCCGTGACAGGCCACCTTCCCTCATTTTCATTGCTGCACGTCAGCTGGAAATGCACAGTTTGAGGCTCGCCCTTTGATGATCCGGAAACTACTCGTCCACTGTCTGACTTCCCGGAAGCGGACTCCTGAACCGGAAATAACTTCCAGTTGCTCGCTCGGGAACGGTCCAAACCTTCTGGTCTGGCGCTCATCGCCATTCAATCTGAGCCTGTCCTTCCAACTCCAGCAGTCGAGGGTATGGAGAAAGAGGTGATGCGTATTTGGCATCACTTTGGGGAACGGCAAAGGCTGGTCAACGGCAATTTGAAAGTTACGATGGCGTGGCATCGCAACGATGGTCCGGAATTGCGGCAGACGATCTTCCGTCTCATCCAGCACGCGGATCAGAATCTGCCCATCGAGTTCAATGGCAGACCACCGGCGGAGTATGTGCACAGAGTGTTGCTTGTGATGGAGAGTTTGGCCAGCCGGCGGCTATCCGCAGACTTGACGTACAGCGGCATGCCCCGGGTCGAGGGGGTTGGGCGGCCTTTCCTACAATGACGTGCTCAGGCTGTTGCAGTCATGGTCGGGAGAAAAAATAATTGACCTTCCGATTGATATTTGGTAAATTCCCATTCCTCTTCCCTGTTTCACCACTAAACGTTATCGGGCTCCTTCGTCCAAAAATCTCGGCGATTCTTGAATAGCGCAAATTGGAGCCGATTTGTGCGTTGACCGATGCCTGACTATGAGCAAATCCGAAGGGTGAAGGAAAAAGTCGAGGCCGAGCTGCGCAAATATCCCAACGTGCACGCGGTTGGCATCGGGGAGAAATACGTTGGCGGCAAATCGACGGGCGAAAAGTCGATTTTGATTCTCGTGACCCGCAAGAAGCCGCTGGAGCAATTGAAACAGGAAGAGGTGGCGCCGGCGGAGATTGAAGGCATCAAGACCGACGTCATCGAAGTGCCGATGCCGCGGGAGATGATGGCGGCAAACAAAAACAACCTTCAGGTCGCCGTGACCTCCGCTTCCACCCTGAAGTTTGCCGGGGCGAACATCCCAGGGGCTGGTCTCCTTGTCACGGTCGAATTCACGGGCACACCAACAACCGCGGTCCCCCCCAATTTTGTGGCCACCTACGAGACGAATGACGATGACACACTGGCCGTTATTGCCAGCAAAGTAGCGACGGCAATCAACGATGAGGCTCGGCTTGAGGGGAAGTCAGCAGCCAGCAACGACAAAATCCTCACGGTCACTCCCCCGCCCAGCGGCACAATCACACTGACCAATGCTGCCGTGTCCGTAATTGACGATAAGCAATATTTTGACCAGTGGATCCGCGGGGGAATTCAGATCGCCCTCGAACCGGACGTACATGGATCCGGCACATTGGGGTGTCTGGCGACGACGGTGCCCACTCCGGACTATCCACAGGGCATGGTGGTGGGCATCACGAACCACCACGTGGTGCGGCCGAATGCGACGTGGGGAACGAACCTGAAGGCAGGTTACGTGCCCATCGATAAACACTCCATCACTTTCGTATCCATGGACGGAAACCCCATTACACCGAGGACGGCGGTTGCGATCACACTCACTGCTGGTACGCCCAAGATAACGGATGAGGCGTTGTACTTGACGGTGGACAACGACGACTCATCCAAGGTGGCGCAGGGCGTCGTGAAAGCGATTAACGACCTCGGGATGGCGGGTGTCAGGGCCAGCGTCCCTACGGGCTTCAGCACAATCACGATCACAGGGGCCGGTGTGGGTTTCCAGTACCGCGGGCCCATACAGAAGATGGGGAACGTCTCGGCGGCGGTGGATCAAAATACGATCAGCTACAGCGGAATTGTTGACGGCGACGACTACGGCATTTTCGTCGATATCCACCCGGGAGTGACCCCATCTTTCGGTGTCTTCGTGAATCCTCCCAAGAATACGAATGCGGATGGAATGGCCAGCAAGGTCCTCGAGGCTTTCGGAAATCTGCCGGCATCGGTCGACAAGGGGGCGGTGACAATGACCCAACCCACCAGCAGCAGCATAGCCGTGCAAAAAGCCGAATTGATCGAATCGCGAATTAGTGAAGACATGCGGGTCGGTCAACCCGATCCGAGCTTCGGGTCGTCCTGCTGTCATTGCTGCAGCCACCGGATCGGCCGCGTTCTCGGATGCGCGCTTCGATCTGGACGTGGCGCTGATTCAACTCGATCCCGGCATGAAATACAAACCGGGGATCGAGGGGATTTTCTCGGGGTCTTCCCTGGTAGGCGGAATGAAAGCTCCCGAAGAGAAAATGCTTGTACTTCGCCGGGGACGCAGTACCCAAGGCGCGATTGGAGTCGTACGTTCGCTGAATACTTCGGGCATGGTTCTAGGAACGCTACGCCTCTACCGCAATGCGTTTGTGATTCAAGGTTCGAGCGGAGATCCCTTTAGCGTTCCCGGCGACTCCGGCTCGGCTATCGTCGATACAAACAGGAACGTCGTCGGAATCGGTTGGGGAGGCTCCGACATCTGGGGTCTTGCAACTCCGATCAATCTCATTCACGATGCCTATTCGGCGCTGGGGCTGAATTTTGCGCCCGATCCCGCGGCAGGACAGGATCGCGAGGCCGTGCGCACCGTTCCGCAAGCCGCCGCG
The DNA here is from genome assembly GCA_963698865.1 of uncultured Acidobacteriaceae bacterium. Taxonomy (GTDB): domain Bacteria; phylum Acidobacteriota; class Terriglobia; order Terriglobales; family Acidobacteriaceae; genus Acidiflorens. The sequence goes on from CAVOSL010000002.1 coordinate 78,229, forward strand.
CATATGCAGGCCGCTCCCGAATCGCTGGCACAAGGCGCGCGGCCGATGATGGTGACCCGCCCGCTTCAGGACCGTTTGCTTGAAGCCGAGAAAGAAATTGCCGCGGTGCCGGTCGGCAAAGAATTTTCCGACCTCATTCGAGGTCATTTCAACGAGGGCCAGAAGCTGATCAACGAAAATCGCAGGGTTGCGACTGCCTGGCATCGTAATGGAGGCCCGGAGTTGCTGCAGGCGATCTTCCGGATCATCCAGCGGCCCGATCAACGGCTGCCGATACAGTTCGAGGGCAAACCGATTTCCGAATGTCTTCAGAACATGCTGCGCGTGATGGCGCGTTATGCCAGCCCTCGGTTGTCGGCAGACCTCCAGAGCCATGGACCGCGTCTCGCGGGATTGGGCGGACTTTCCTACAATGACGTGCTCGCACTGTTGCAGTCTTGGTCGGGAAAAAAGTGACGGGCGGGATAGAAAATAATTGACGCCCCGATTCAGATTTGGTAGATTTCGACTCTTCTTCCCTGTTTGATCACTAAGCTTCATCGGGCCCCTTCGTCTGAAAATCTCGTCGAATCTTGAGCGAGCGCAAAATTTGAGCCGATTTTGCGCGCTGACCGATGCCTGACTTCGAGCAAATCCGAAGTGTGAAGGAAAGAGTAGAGGCCCGCTTGCGCGGCTATCCGGGCGTGCACGCGGTCGGCATCGGGGAGAAATACGTCGGCGGCAAATCAACGGGCGAGACGTCGATTTTAGTTCTGGTCACAAAGAAGAAGCCGGCAGATCAATTGAAGCCCGAAGAGGTGGTGCCTTTAGAAATCGAAGGCATCAAGACGGATGTGATTGAAGTGCCCATGCCGCAGCTGTCCATGGCATCGAATCCTGCAAACATTTCCAAAACCATCAGCCCCGACCAGCACTCCGTTACATTCGCAGGTCAAAGCAAGCCGGGACCTGGCATATTGATTGCAGTCGAATTCACGGCCTCCCCGGCTGCGGCTCCGGGTTTTTTCACGCTGACCCATGAAACCGGAGACGACGAACATCTGGAAGACATCGCTCGGAGTATCGCGACACGCTTTACCGATTACGGTGGCCTGACCGGACTTGCCGCGACAAGCGGCGGAACACAGGTTACCATCACGCCGCCGATGGGCCTGACGATAGCGATCACTGACGTCCCGATCACTGCGATCGATGATGCGCAGTATTTTGATCAATGGGTAAGGGGCGGAATCCAAATCGCGCTCGCTCCAAACGTACACGGCTCCGGCACTTTGGGCTGTCTTGCGACAACGGCTTCCACCGCGGATGATCCGCAGGGAAAAGTAGTTGCGATCACCAATCATCACGTAGTAAGGCCGGATACCACGTGGGGAACGAACCTGGTCGCAACCCGGAATCCGGCCATCACCAATCAAATCCTGTTCGCCTCAAACGATGGCCAACCCATTACTGCAGGCACCGTCCTCGAAGTCACAATCTTCACCGGATCGGTGACAGAAGAAGCCCTGTATCTGGCGCCGGCGGGGAAGACGGTCATCGATGTTGCGAATGGCGCCGCTGCGGTCATCACCGCTCTCTCGATACCAGGCGTGGTCGTTGCTCCGAGTGCCAGCACTTTAGCAATCTCTGGGGCGAGCTTTAATTTCCAGGTGCGTGGCCCGCTTCTTCCAAAGGGCGATTTCCGCAGTTCGGTAAGCACGAATACCGTCACGTTCGGCGGGGAGATCGACGGCGACGACTATGGCATTTTTCTCGACATACATCCGGGCGGGATCGCGCCATCCTTTGGCATCTTTGCAAACCCGCCCAAGAATACCAATTCAGACGGCATGGCCACACTTGTCTTCAACGCTTTTCAAAATCTTCCCGCGACCGTCAGAGGCTCTGTCACGATGTCTCAAGCCGGCAGCGCAATTACCCTGGCCAATGCCGAGTTGATCGAATCCCGCATCACGAACGACATTCGAGTCGGCCAGCCAGATCCCAGTTTTGGCTCTTCGTGTTGTCACTGCTGTAGCCATCGCATCGGGCGGGTTCTCGATGCCCGGTTCGATCTGGATGTGGCCCTCATTCAGTTAGATCCCGACCAGAAGTACAAGCCCGAGATACAGGATCTGGGGTTAGTCGCAGGAGTCGAGCCACCCGCGCAGCCCATGACTGTTTATAGACGAGGCCGTACCACTCAACGCACAAATACTACCAATGCAGGGCTTGTCCGCGGACTGAACGTTTCGGGTGCCGTTGCGAATACTTTGCGTTTCTATAACAATTCGTTTCTGATTCAGGCCGTGGGTCACGATCCGTTTACCGTGTACGGAGATTCCGGTTCAGCCATCGTTGACTTGGTTGGCAAGGTAGTGGGCATTGGATGGGGCGGACAGGATGCGTGGGGTTATGCAACGCCGATCGACCTCATCGTCGCGGCCTTTCCAGCCCTGGCGCTCAATCTCGCGCCTGCGGCTGAAGCAGGACACGCGGCGACCGATGTACGGACGGTACCGCATCCCGCCGCACGCATGGAAGCGGCCCCGGAATCTCTTACCGCGGCGCGGCCCGTGATGATTGGCGGAGATCTACAGGATCGCTTGCTGGAGGCTGAGAAAGAGGTGGCCGCCGCTCCCGCGGGGAGGGAGTATGCCCATCTCATCCGTAGTCATTTCGACGAAGGGCAAAGGCTGATCAACAGGAATCGCAAGGTTGCGACTGCGTGGCATCGTAATGGCGGCCCGGAGCTACTGCAGGCAATCTTCCGGATGATCCAGCGCCCGGATCAGCGCTTGCCGCTCCAGTTCAACGGCAAGCCCTGGTCGGAATGTCTTTCCAATTTGCTGCGCGTAATGGCGCATTATGCCAGCCCGCGACTCTCGGCCGATCTGGAGCAACACGCACCCCGGCTTGCGGGGTTGGCCGGACTTTCCTATAACGATGTTCTCAACCTGCTTCAGTCGTGGTCGGAGGAGCGCTAATGCCAGGCTCGGCCGGAACACTCGAGACGATTGCGCGCCAGGTCGGACTTGCGCTCCAGCCGCTCGAAACTCAACTGACTTCGGACAACATCATTCCCTTCCTGGCGAACCTGGGACTACAGTTCCCGCCTTCGCTTACGGCGCAAGCGGGATTCATGAATGCGGCCAATCAAGCTGCGACTGCGGCGGGTGCGCTGGACGCTCTTCTGACGCAACTGGCTACAGATATCACCAGCGACAATGAAGACGCAATTGTTCAGGATGGGCTCAAAGTTGTTGGGCAGATTGCCCTCATCATCCCGGCGCTCGAAAGATGGGGACCGAACTACGGCTATCGCCTCGAGCCTGGGGCTGACGCCCGCCGACGTTCTCGCCTTTGCGGCAAATCTGGCGGGCAATCTGCTGGGCTATCTACTGATCTCCTATCTGGAATCGATCGAGCCGGGCGTGGTCGGTATCGCGAATCTAATCGGGATTGGTGGATTACATTCCGAATCCCGGCACTCCCGGAGACGACACGCATCCGCCTTACATCACCAAGCAACTTCAGCTTTCCAGATCGCATGACCTGTTCAACTCGCCTGCCAGCCTGTTGCAGACACTTTACGGATGGGGCAATCCGACATTCGACGGCGTGTCGCTCATTGCCCGGCTGAAAACATCTTTGGATCTCCTCGGGCTTTATTCCAAGGTCACAACTTTGACTCCCGCGAACTCGCTGACTTCGGGAATGTTTACGGTGGCGGCGAACCCGGGTACGAGCCCGCCCGGTTTGATTGTTTCAATGACCTACGCGCTGCCGGAAGCCTTCAACTTCACGCTTCCGATCAGCACTCTATGGTCCGTGCAGGCGACGGTGCAGGGCACGTTCGCGGCGGGACTGGCGGCGACGATCACGCCTCCGGCGGGATTTTCCCTGCTGCCGCCCACCGGCACATTGACGGGACTGTTGCAGATGAATCTGGTCGCGCAAGGCGCGGATGCCGACCATCCCATCATTGTTCTCGGCTCGACGGGCAGCAGCCGGCTGCAAGCCAATACCTTCAGCTTCGGCGCGGGAGTCACCGCCACTTGGAATACGACCACCGCGACGGCCGGCGTGATGATTCAAATCCAGGTGACGGGCGGCAAGGCCGTCATCGATATGTCGCAGTCCGACGGATTCCTTGCGGATGTGATCGGCGGCACTCCAATCGAGGCCGGATTCGACATAACGGTCACTTGGCAACCGGACACGGGAATTCACGTCACGGGTGGCGCGCAACTCGAAATCGATTTGCCTCTGCACCTCGATCTCGGCCCGATTACGTTACCCACGTTGTATCTGGTCGGCGGATTCGGCGCGAGTGGCCTGACACTGGAGGTCTCCGCCGCTCTCGGCCTCACACTTGGGCCGATTGAAGCGTCGGTCGATCGCGTTGGGGCTTTGGGAACTTTGTCATTCCCGAGTGGCGGCGGCAATCTTGGTCCTGCCGAATTGCAAGTCCAATTCAAGCCCCCCAACGGGCTCGGGCTGTCCATCGACGCGGGCGTGGTCTCAGGCGGCGGGTACATCAGCTTCGACAACGTAAAGAAAGAATATGCGGGCGTGTTTCAGCTCAGCCTGGTCGATGTTGTGCAGGTCAACATCATCGGGCTGCTCGATACGATCATGCCCGATGGATCGAGCGGATTTTCATTTCTCCTTATTATTACGTTTGGCTTCCCGCCCATCCAGCTGGGATTCGGCTTCACTCTGGATACGGTTGGCGGCATTGGCGGCGTGAATCGCACCATGTCGACCGACGCCTTGCATGCGGGCTTCATGGCGCACACGCTCGGCAATGTGATCGCGCCTGTCGATCCGATTGCCAATGCGCCCCAAATCATCAGCGACCTTCGGAATTTCTTCCCGGTCGCGGTAGGCCGTTATCTGTTTGGGCCGATCATCGGACTCGGATGGGGCACGCCGACTCTCATTTCGCTAACGCTTGGAGTGATTCTGGAAGTTCCCGACCCGATCCGTCTCGTCATCCTCGGCTTGATCGATGCGGGATTGCCAACGGAAGACGAAGCGCTGATCGAGTTGCACATCGATATTCTCGGCATCGTCGATTTCGGGGCCAAGACGCTCTCGATCGATGGTGGGCTCTACAATTCGCACATCCTTATCTATTCGCTGGCCGGCGATCTGGCGTTGCGGCTCTCGTGGGGCGACAACCCGAATTTTGTTTTCTCGCTCGGGGGATTTAACCCGCACTTCAATACCGATGGGTTGAATGTTCCAGAGATGCACCGCATGTCGGTGAGCATCGGCGACGGCGACAATCCGCGGATCAGTTCCAACAGCTACTTCGCGATCACTTCGAACACGGTTCAGTTCGGGGCCAACGTCGAGGCTTACGCTGCAGCCGGCGGATTCAGCATTCACGGATACCTGGGGTTTGACGTACTCATTATTGTTTCGCCATTTTCTTTTGAATTCGATTTTTCGGCGGGCTTCGACGTTGCCTACGATGGCAGCACGCTGGCCGGTCTGAACGTCGATGGAACTTTTGCGGGGCCGACGCCATGGCATCTGCACGGCGACGCCACGATCACGTTCCTGTTTTTCTCAGTGAGCGCCTCGGTCGATCTGACGTGGGGAGACAGTACGCAGGCCACCGTGCCAGCTCTGCCTGTTCTGCCGGATCTTTTTGTGGCGCTGCAAAATCCGGCAAGCTGGAGCGCCGCACTTCCGGATGGAGCTACCGCTGCCGTCACTCTCGTGCAACAGAATCCTGCCAACAAGACCTTGCGGGTTCATCCGATGGGAACGCTTCAGGTAAAGGAGAAAGTGGTCCCGTTCGATCTGCCGATTACGAAATATGGGAATGCGACTCCCGCGGACGGCACCGACTTTTCGATCGCCAGCGTTCAGATCAATACACTGACGGAGAATACTCAGCCGATCCAGGATTATTTTGCGGCGGCGCAATTCCTTACGCTGAGCGACGCTGACAAGCTTTCGAGCCCCAGCTTCGAAAAGTATGATGCGGGCGTAAACATCGGCTCGGCAACGGTCACGCAAGGTCAGGATTCACATCGTCCCGTCACCTATCAGGAACACTACATCGACGACGCGACAAGTTTTTCGCGCTTCTCGCGCTATTACTACATGCGGGCGGATATTCACCTGGCGATGACGGCGCAAGGCGCGGGTGCGGCCTCCGCCATCAAGACGACCGGTATGGCCAAGTATCGCGCGGCGGCGGCTCCCGCGGCGATCACCGTTCAGGAACCTCAGTATGTGGTAACCAGCACACTCGATCTGAGCGTGCGCTCCGACATTCTTGGCAATAGCAGCTCCTTCTTCAAGGCTCAGGCCGCTTTGAATACGCATCTTGCGCTTCATCCCGAGGAGAGTTCCGATTTGCAAATCATGCCGCTGCACGAGGTGACGCAATGAGCAGCGGAAATCCACCGCTCGGCAATTATCACTTCCTCGCGTGGGCGCGGCGCGGCATCGGGGCCAGCGCGAGCAATGTGGATAGCGGCACTTTGCCAGCCCGCACCAATCTGAACGTGCAGCTCTTTCTACAGGTACAGGGCGGATCGGCTCCGAATCCGCAAGCGGCGCCGCCGGTCACTGTGCAACTGTTCGGGCCGGGCGATGTGACGGGTATCGATCCGCGGATGGTCATTCGCACCGAGCCGCGTCAGTTCACCGTTAATTTCGAACCGAATTATCTTTGCGGAATCGAGTTTGATTCGCCTGACTTTCCATGGCTCTTTACGCCCGCGGCCCCCAATGGCGACCGGCTGCATCCGTGGGTGGCATTGATCGTCTTGAAAACGGATGGTGAGTTCACCCTTCCGGCGATTGCGCCCAACCCGCTGCCCATGGTCGATGTGCTCAAGATTGCTCCGCTTCAGGATTTGTCGGAGTCGTGGAACTGGGCGCATGTGCAGGTAAGCGGCGATTCGTCCCTGGCTGACAATCTGTCGAGTTCGCCCGGCAACGTGATCTCGCGTCTCTTGTGCCCGCGCCGGCTCGATCCGGAAACTTCCTATTCTGCTTTCCTGGTGCCGGCGTTTCAGATTGGCGTTCAGATCGGATTGGGCAACGATGTTTCCGCGATTACGACGGCAGATCCAGCGTGGACCAATGCCACAGCTGTGCCTTTGCGGCTGCCTTTTTATTACCGCTTCGATTTTCATACCAGCGATGCAGGGGATTTTGAGTCGCTCGTCCGCGCCCTGACTCCCACCGTGCTTCCGCCTGCCGTGGGTACACGGCCGATGGATGTGAGCCAGCCTGATCCCGGCGTTCCTTCCGCGGGGCCACCCCTCGGCCTTGAAGGAGCGCTTCAAAGCGTGGGATCGCAGTCTACTCCCTGGAACGATCCCGATAAGACGGCATTTCAAACTGCAGTTCAAGATTGGATCAACCAGACCAGCGCAAGCACGATCGACCTCAACAATCCCGGCCCTGACCCCGTTGTGAATCCCCCGATTTACGGGAGATGGCACGCCGCCGTACAAAGCGTCGACCGGACGGCGGCAGGTTGGGTGAATGATTTGAATCTTGATCCCCGCAACCGGAGCGGCGCGGGCATGGGCACGCAGGTCGTGCAAACCGAGCGCACCGCGCTGATGGCGTCGGCGTGGCAGCAGGTATCGGGAGTGCTTCAGGCGAACCAGATGCTGAAGCAGGCGCAACTGGCACGCGCCGTGAGCCAGCAGATTTACCTCCAGCATTTTGTGGCCGCGCAGCCCGAAACGCTTTTGAATTTCACCACGCCGCTGCATGCCAAGCTGCTGGCCAGCCCCACAACTGTGAGCGCCGCATTGCGGAACAGTCGCGTGCCGGAGCGAATGTTGTCGGGCGCGTTTCGCAAGATTGCGCGCCTGCCCGCACACCTTGGAATAACAAATACGAAGACCGGGGTACCCACTTTATTGAGCCGCGTGAGTAGTGGCGATATTGCCATCGTGCCCGATCCCAAGCCGCCCGGCGGCATGGTTTCACTGGATCAAGCGTCCGCGCAGTCGGCACCGGGCTGGGCAGAAAAGCTTTTGGCGTTTTGGGAGAAACATAAGAAGTGGATCATCATTGGCGCGATTGCCCTGCTGATCGGTATCGGGATCATTGCTGGACTAGCCGGCGGCTTGGCGGTTGCGTTGGGCGTGATGGTTGCAGTCGTGGGCGTTGGGGCCGCGGCATGGGCTACATTGAAGAATACTTTTGCGGCAGCCACGGCTGAGAACGAAATCCAATTCCCAAATTTCACCGCACAAGCGGTTGCGGCGATTGCCCCGGCTTCGAATTTTCAGATCACCGCTCCGGGGGTAGCGCTTGCCGGAGGAAGGGGCTTGGGACCGGCCGATTCCGCGCAGGCTGTGGCATTCCGCTCTGCGACGCAACAGTTGTTTACGGAATATCAGGCGCTGCCGGCAAATCCCGCTCCGCTGCCCGCACTTGATATCGCTCGGCTTCACACCAACATCGTGGCGCGCATCGATCCGGTTCTCACGGTTACGCGGCGAATTCAAAACCTGGTCGCGATCTCCGTTCGTCTCCCGTGGACGCCGGCCGATCCCCTCGAGCCGATCATGGCTTATCCGGAATTCCCGCAGCCGATGTATGCGCCGCTGCGCGATCTCTCACAGGCGGATCTTCTGCCCGGAGTGGATCTTGTTCCGCCCAGTTCGGTGGGATTGCTTCAGTCCAATCACAAACTGATTGAGGCCTATATGGTGGGCTTAAATCACGAGATGGCACGGCAGTTGCTTTGGGGCGGATATCCCACCGATCAGCGCGGCAGTTATTTCCGGCAGTTCTGGGATGTAAGCGCTTATGTGCCGCAGAAGACTGATCCTACAGATCCGGCGCAGCTCCATGAATTACTGAAAGATATTCCACCGATCCATACCTGGCCATTGCCGACCGCGCTGGGAAGTCATCCCAACCGGACCGACATCGTGCCCAACAATCTCGTTCTGCTCGTGCGCGGCGAACTACTCAAGCGCTATCCCAACGCCATCGTGTATGCGGGGAAGGCCACACGCGATCCGAGCGGACAGCGCGTACTCGACGAAAGCGATGAACGCTATCCGATCTTCCGCGGGACGCTGTCTCCCGACATGACGTTCTTCGGATTCAACCTGGACGCGGACGACGCTCGCGGCGGGACGGCCACATCGAAGGACGGGTTCTTCTTCATTTTTCAGGAGCAGCCGTCCGAGCCGCGTTTCGGACTGGAACCGACCGCCGATGCCACGCCGGTTCCGCATTGGGCCGAGATGGCGTGGACAAATTTTACAAATTCTCCGGTCGTCCCGGTGCCGACGCAGAATATTTCTCAGGGTGCGCTGATTGCGACTAGCCCGTGGCGCATGGCGTCCCGTGTGTTTGGGCTGGTGCAGCAAAGCGCAATCATTCCTGATTTCCTGAGTCCGAGTCTGCATCCTTTCCAGGTGTCGATTGCGCCCGGTGGCGGAGACCCGCACGCGCCCGACTACACGCCCACCGATCCGAATAATCAGTGGGGCGTGAACAGCGCGCAAACGGCGTACATTCTGTTTCGATTACCGTATCGCGTTTTGATTCATGCCGACTTGATGTTGCCAAAACCGTGACGTTGACAAAACAATGAGCACTCGACCCAATGCGCCTCAGCAACCGCCAATTGTTCCGAGTCGCGGGAACGCCGGCATCAATGCGCAGACGCCGCTGCTGCTGCTGCCCGTTCACATTCAAACGCGCTTTGTCGACTCCTCAGCCGTCAATGCCGCGGCCGTGCGCCAGTCTGCCTCCGAACTGTGGGTGCGAATTTATCCCGATCAGATCGCCGTTAATTCCCATGAGCCGGAACTCACCACCCAGGAGGTTGCGGATGGGGAAGCTTATTGGAATGCGCTCTGGCAGGTGGGAACGGCGCCCACTAATACGGACGATTTAAAGGCTCCATGGCGCGTGCTGGCTTCGCTATACGGGTCACCGCGGGCTGCATGGATTGCGCGCGCGGTCACGCCGACGAATCTTTCGGCGCAACCGGTGGCGGCGACGCCGGCCGGAAGCACACCGGTTCCGGCACCGGTGTTTCCATCTGTGACGCTTCGGGACAGCTCCTGGGAAAAGGCCGCCACCGCGGATGCCTTGCCCGATGCCTGGACGATCGTGCTCATCTCGAGCGGACAGACCAGTCTCTATCGGGGCAGCCCAATCGTTCCCTCGCTCGCCGTGAACCTCACGCCGAATTCCGGCGCGTTCCCGGCCGGCTCAACCGTGGATGCCGGCCTGCAATGGATGGTGGACTTCGACGCGGCTCTGGCGGCGGGAATGGGGGTCAAGATTCCGCTGACCCCGGCACAGCGCTCGGCAGGGTTCAGTCAGATATTCGTCTATGGGCTACGAGCAAGTGATGCGAATCCCAACCAGACGTTTGCGGGCCTTCTTGATGCGCACCATTACACCGATGGATTTGCACTGGTGCCTCAGGGCTCAGCCACGAACAATACGCCCGACGCGCCGTCAGCGTATAGCCGCAAGGATCCCAACTTTGAGTTGAGCTTTGCCACTGAGCGCTCGAAGGCTTTGACGGCGAATCCAAACTGCGATGGGCTCAGATTCAGCTCGGCGGTGGGAATTGCATCGACCTATCTCGATCACGTTGCTGCCGCCGACAATACCGGTTCGCTCAACGGATCTGATATGTTGCAGGCTCTATGGCCCGCCACTCTGGGCTACTTCCTCAGCCAGATGATGGCGAGCGCATTTAGCGCAGAGGTGATCGAGGAAGCGCGGCAGTACGTGATGGCGAACGCAGTGCCACGCGGACCGGTTCCCGCATTTCGTGTTGGCCGCACCCCGTATGGCGTGCTGCCGGTCACTTCGCTCGCGAACTATCCTCCTCCGGCCAATATGGTTAACCGCTTGTTCGCTCAGGATCAGACTGAACAAAACCTTGTCAGCTTCGTGCGGAAGCTCTGGCAGACCTGGCTGAATAGTTCAATGAACGCGCCGCGCATGCAACGCGGCGGAGATCCGGATCAGGAGTTGATGTCCCTTCTTGGCATGGATGCCAGTTCCATGAACTTTCAGGGGCGGCCCGTGCTGGGCAATTCATTCCTCTGGAATTACATGAACCTCGCTGGCGCGCCTCAGCAGTTTCAAGGCCAGCTTTACCAGAGCTATCAACAGGCCGGCAAGCAATTATTGACCGACTTCGGATACAACTGGGATCCGCGCGTCATTCACCTGGCGTTCGACGAGAAGAGTTTTCCAGTCGAAGTCTCTACCGTGCAGGATGGCGCTCTTTCGGAAACAGACGCTCTGAACTCCGATGCGGATCTGGGCGGCGGAGTCAAGGGGAATTACATCAACTGGCTGGCGACAGCCGCCATCGCTGACATTCAGGCGGAAAGCTATCCCGGACCGAAACCCACTTCCCTGCTCTACAAGATTCTGCGGCAGTCAATTCTGCTCGCATATTCGAACCTGGCGGGAACGGACGATGTGCGCACTGGAAAGTTGGCAATCGCGCAAATTCAGGAAGCCGAGTTCGTCGCAATACAGCCACATGTCACAACTCTTACCCCGTGGCAGGTGTTGACGCGGCCGTCGGGCCCCAATCCTGCGATCACCTGGGCCGATTATCTGTTGATGAACAATTTTCCCGCCGGCTCGTCGTTTGAGCAGCTGAACGACATTCGCGCGAGCATGACGCGGCTGGCTGCCCTGTCGACGGCCGAATTGGATCGACTGCTTACCGAAACTCTGGATTCGTGCAGCCATCGCTTGGACGTGTGGGCGACGGCCGTTGCGAACGCGATGCTGAAGCGGGCGCGCAGCAATCAAAACGACGGTCAGAACGATCAAACAAATCCCATCGCGCTCGGCTGTTACGGCTGGGTGGAGGATGTACAGGCTGAGGCCGGACGCGTTCCTGTACAGGGTTCGGAACTCCAGATGGTACAGCGACTCGATCAGCAGCGGCAACAAAAAGGAATTCCTGCCGCTAACCTGCGTGTCCCGTTGCAGCCGGTCACAGACAGCGGAGGCTATATCTATGCTCCGTCGCAAGCCCAGGCCGCCACCGCCGCCGTGTTGCGCAACGGATATATGACGCACCAGGGAACGACGGAGGAAGGGTTGCTCTCGATCGATCTTTCATCCGACCGGGTTCGCCAAGCTCTTTCGCTGATCAGCGGAGTCCAGCAGGGCCAGAGCCTGAATGCGCTGCTGGGCTTTTTGTTTGAAGATGCGCTGCACGATCAGGGCCTCGACATATACGTTCAGCCTTTCCGCGACGCGTATCCGATCGTTGGCAACAAACTGACGCCGTCGGACGCGCCCAGCGAATCCGTAGCCGCCTCGAACGTTGTGGACGGGCTCGCGTTACGGACAGCGTGGGACAACGGGAAACTCGTAGCCGGTCAGTCCTGGGGCACGAACCTACCAACTTCCAGCAGTGATCAGAATTCGGTCATCGCGATCCTGAAGGTTCTGGATGATTATGCGGACGCTCTCGGCGATCTTTCGATCACCGAAGCAGTGTTTCAAATTATTCGCGGCAACTTCGGGCGCGGCGGCGGACTGATGGACGCGATTTCTCGTGGATCGCGGCCGGCGACGCCCGATGTGGTGGATACTCCAAGCGGCGGGGTCGACTTGACTCACCGTGTCGCCGTGCTCTTCGCGGGCGCACCCACCGCAAGCGGCGCCTGGAGCGGAATCCCTCAGCATCCACGCGCCGCTTCTGAACCCTGGCTCGACGCGTGGGTCGGGCAGTTGCTGCCCGATCCGAAGACGGTCCGCTGCGAGGTGCAATACAAAGACGCCAGCGGAACTCCGCAGAGTAAAATCGTCGCGCTCAGCGATTTGGTTGTTGGTCCGCTCGATGTACTGGCGCTCTCCGATGCCGCTGAAGTGCCGCAACGTTCGGAACTCGAGACCCGAATCGTGTTTGCGGCTGCTCTGGACCCGGCCTTTACGGACATTCAGATTGTGTTCCAGTCGGGAGCGCTTCCCCCCGGCTCGATTCCCTTCCCCGATGTTTTGTATCTCGCGCAAACGCTGCGCAGATTTCTGGGCGCGTGCCGTCCGGCCGAACCGCAAGACCTGACGACACCCGAAAATAATGCCGCGAAGGCCGGCGGCGCCATTGATTTCGTCGACATGAAATCGCGCACCACGACGATGCTGGCGAATCTCTCGTCCGATATCTCGGCGCTACAGACCGCCGCCCTTGGGCTTCCAGGGGCCACCGATCCCGTCCGCGCCGCCCTTCTGCGATGCAGTCTGTACGGAGTGACAGGGTCGATCCCGAACACAACCACCGGGCCAGATCCCACTCTAGCCAACCAAGCCTCGCGCGTGATTGCGGAATTGCAAACGCGCTGGAAGAAGGGGATGGCGCCGGATCTCAGCACGGCTCAGCTAGCGGACTACGAACAGATCTTCAAAACCGTTTTTGCCGATGATTTCGCGATTCTGCCTCGAGTCACTCCGCCTGATTTGACTTCCCTGCAAACTGCGTTCAGCCAATCCGCAGCGCTTACCGCCAGCGACGCTCAGGCTCCCGCGCAGTGGCTAAGACAACTGGCGCATGTCCGCCCTGCAATTTCACGAATGGACCTGGCATTGAGTGCGGCGCAGGCATTCACCGCCAATCCGATTTATCCCCCGGCGCTGACGTTGGCGCAATTGCCCGCCGTGGCAGCTCCGGATCGATGGGTAGGGCTGCCGCTCGATCCGGCAAATCCTCCGCAGAAAGGACGGCTCGCCCTGGGCTGCATCGCCGCCGGCGATCCGACAACCCAGTCTACTTATGCTGGCTTGATTGTGGATGAGTGGCCGGAGAGAATTCCAAACGCGCAAGCTCAAACGGCGGTTGCGTTCCACTACCAGGAGCCTGCCGCCCGCGCTCCGCAAGCTCTGTTGTTGGCGGTTTGTCCCGACAATCGCGAAATCTGGGACGATGCCTTGCTCCAGGCAGTCCTTTCCGAAACACTCGAGCTGGCGAAGATCCGCACCGTAGATCTCAATACCATACAAAACGCTGGACAGATTTTGCCGGCTTTGTACTTTGCCATGAATCTGGTGAACGCCACCGTTTCCACTCGCTTCAGGATGATAGAGGAGGGGCTCAGTGCAACTCGAATCGCTGGTTAAAGCGACCCTGGCGGTGCCATCCATCACGACCTGGACGCGACTGGAACCGCAGCCGCGCGACGCTTCTCTCGAACGAAGCCTTCAGGCGCAGGTACGCGACCCGCTCTGGATGCTGGCGCGGCAATGGCAGGTCGGAGAATTCCTCGGAGCCGATGCGGGCTCGCCGGTGCAGGCGACTCTTGGCGCCGAGACCCAAACCGTCACGACATATCGGCCCGGCACCGACGACAACTCCACGGTTGCTCTCGATCCCAATTTGCCGGTCGAGGTACACGTCGAGCGCGAGACTCCAGCCCTAAAGCTGCGCGGATCGGTTCAACTTGGAATGTATTTCGAGTCGCTAGTGCGGCAAAGCATTGCCGGCCATGAGGCCGTAATCGCCGCTTTTCGACAATCATTTCCAATCGCCGCCACCGTGCCCGATCCAACTTATGCTCCGGTAGGAGCAGTTCGGTTCCGCTCGTTGATGGCGGGCCGCACTACCGATGGCGAGGCACTGTATGTATCCGCCGCGGCGGTCCAGGCTGGGCAGGTTCCACCCGTGCCTCTGCCTCCCGAGGCGGGGAACGCCGGCATGTCCACGCTACTCGGGGCGTTCGTTGCCTATCGAGCCAGCCTTTTCAGCGAGCCGCAACACGATGCCGCCTGGATCGACGATGAGTTGCAGTACGAATTTGCTCTGGCATCGCCGACCCCGAACAATAATCTGGTGTTGAACGCGCCGGATTTTCACGGCGGTCACCTGGACTGGTATTCCTTCTCGCTGCTGAACGACACTCCGAAACCCGCTTTTACCGCCAACCCTGCGCAAGTAACTCCCATCGATTTCAATTTCTTCCCCAATCACGTGACGTTCCGAGGGGTGCATGATCCACGCTGGTGGGTCTTCGAAGACAGCGTCACGGATTTCGGCCAACTTGACGCCGAGCACGTGGACCTGGCAAAACTTCTGGTGATGGAATTCGCCCTTGTATATGGGGGGAATTGGTTCTCCGTTCCGATTCCAATTCCGGTTTCGTCTCCTGCCGGGCCGCCCGCCTGGAATCTGAGCCGGATCACAACGCTGGTCGTGACCGACACATTCGGGATTCGCACGCTAATTCGCCCCTCGGAACAAACCGCGGTCAATGCGGGCGAATCGCCCTGGTCGATGTTCAAGCTCTCCGGCAACGGGATGCGCTCCGACTTTCTCCTGATGGCGCCGACCCTCGGCGTGGTCGATGACGGCGATCCTCTCGAGGAAGTCCTGTTCCTCCGCGACGACATGGCAGCCATGGCCTGGGCGGTCGAACATCAATTGCAAGGCGATCTCGATGCCCCGGTCGACGCGCATGAAGCATATCTGGAGCGGGTGGCGTCAAACCCGCCGCCCCTGCCTCCAACCCAGACAGCGGGCGGGCCCAAGGTTTATTACACGCTCGAAGACCCTGTTCCGGAATACTGGATACCGATGGTGCCAGTGCAGACGGCGCAAGGGACCTTGTATCTGCGGAGGGGTACGATGGAGATTCCGACTTCGAGCGGTCTGATCCACGTAACAGCGCGCGCGCTGATCCTCGATCCAGGCAAGCCGTTCTTTGTGGCCGACCGCGTTGTCCCGCAGGCTGGAGTGCAGGCGGATCGGTATTTTCGCAGAACACGCTCGTCCGACGGAACGACCTATCTGTGGATGGCGCGCAAATCCGGTGCGGGGCGCGGTCCGGGATGGTCCGGTTTAAGATTTGACGTCGTTGAGGATATGAAGGCGCCGAAAGCTTCCTGAGTGAATGAATCGTTGACTACGAAAACTGTAGCGCAGCACAGGTCGTGAAGAAGACCTTCCAGATCGTGTTGAACGGAAGACCCACGGATCCGACAGAGCGTCCCGGAGTCGTGCGACGACTCCGGGCATTCCTGGGAGGAGTTGTTGCCGCAGCATTGATTGGGAGCACACTGATCGTGGCTATCCTGATTGGAACAACAATAGCCTTAACACTGTGGATCGTTATCGCCATCATTCTTGTGGCCGCGATCATACGAGTTACATTTCGGAGACGACTCAGAAATCCGGCCCCAGACAAATAGGAAGAATACGATCAGGAATGCAAAAATGGGTTTCGCAGGAAGGGCATCGCGAGCATCGTTCTTGACCCAAACAAGCAGATTGTGATCTGCTTGCCTTGATCCAGTTGCCAAGAGAATGCGTCCGAATGAGCGCGGCAAACCGATCAGATCAGTCAGCGACGCGTCCCGAAATGTCTCTTCCTCTTCCGTATCTGGTCCACCTGCGTTGGGATGCGGTCTGGTACATCTGATTTATCCTCAACGAATGCACGAAGAACGCGATAGTAATTCCGACCCATAGAATGGTCTGCATAAAATCAATCTTCCACACTTGCGCGCCAGCACATTGCCGAACCAGACCGTATCAACCGTCCAGATCATTCTGACCAGATGTTCGGCAAACCGGAAGGTATCCAGAAACGACGTTGGGAAGGAAGTGAGGATGACGAGGATTCCGGGGGTATTCGTTCCTTAGTCGGGCGTATCTAAGTCGGGCGTATCCTACCTGCGCATGGGAGGCGGTTCCCTTGGCAGCATGCATTTCTGCTTGGGAAGTCCTTCCGAAGGCTATTGCCGCCGCAAGGTAATTCACTCGGCCGATTTCGCCCTTCCCTCCCCTACCATTCGTCGCGATGCTTCAAGATTCTTCCACGCCGCAGCGGCGGCGCCGGAGGACAAAGATGCAGCGTGGATGTATGAAACGACGCAGTCGCAAGCGAGGCCCTGATGTCTGGCAGTTTCGCTGGTCTGAGACCAGCCTTGACGGCAAGCGCCTTTATCACAAGAAGATTGTCGGCACAGTCGAGCAATACGCTGATGAGAATGCTGCTCGGCGCGCCGTGGTAGGTCTAGTTTCAGAAATCAATAACGATGGCCAATCGACGAATTTCGCCGCAATGACCGTTGCTCAGCTCTGTGATCACTTCGAGCAACGCGAACTCGCAAACGACAATACATGGCGCAGTCACGCCACAAAGAAGATCTACAAGGCGTACTTGACCCGCTGGGTGCGTCCTCATTGGCAGCAATCCAAGCTTGCTGACGTTAGAACGATAAAAGTGGAATCCTGGCTTCGCGGACTGCCCTTAGCGAAAAGCAGTTGTGCCAAAATCCGAAACCTGATGTCTGTTCTCTTCAATCATGCCTGCCGATATGAACTGTTTGACCGCAACCCAATCTATCTCGTTCGTCAGAGCGCCAAACGCCGAACACTACCCTCCATTCTCGTACCGGCCGAAATCAAGGCGCTAATCGACGCTCTGGAACTTCGAGAACGCACATTAGTCCTTCTTGCCGCCTCCACCGGATTGCGCCAGAGCGAGATATTCGGCTTGAAGTGGGGAGACATTGACCGAGGTACGATGAGCGTCACGCGCTCCATCGTGTATGGAGTAGTGGGCCTGTGCAAAACCGAAGCTTCGCAAAAGCCCGCACCAATGCATCTGACTCTCGGGGATGCTCTTTTGCAGTGGAGGAAACATTGTACCTACATCAAGCCGGAGGACTGGGTTTTTGCAAGCAAGCGCTATCGGGGCCGAAGACCGTACTGGGGCCAAGCAATCTTGCGCAAATACATTCGTCCGGTAGCGCATCGAGTCGGGATTCAGAAGCGATTCGGATGGCATACGTTCCGGCACAGCTACTCGACCCTGCTGCGAAGCGTGGGGACCGAGTTCAAGGTGATGCAGGAGTTGCTGCGGCATTCATCGCTCCGCTCTACGCTTGACGTTTACACACAGGCAGTGACACCCGCGAAGCATGCCGCGCAGGCGGCAGTGATGTCGCTGGTCTTTGCTTCCGACAAGCCTGGAGGGACGCTGGTTGCCGGATAGGAAACTTGTGTTCGTTGAAAAGGGCACAAAAAGGGCGCGAAACGTGCCCTTTTTACCGTGCGACAACATTCGGGCCGCTCCGGCAGAGCCGATCGGTCCCAGCCGCCACCGAGGGCTTGAATTAACAAGACCGTGTTCGCCATCCGACGCCCCAGGATATTGACCGCAGTCACTTCATTTGCGAGCGCGGCACTTTGCGCGGTGATGACCTCGAGATAACTTGTGACTCCGCCCGGTAGCGAGTGACCGAAAGAATCCAGCGAGCGCTGCGCCGCCGAGACCGCCCAGCGCCCGCCGTGCCTAGCGTTCGATGAAGGAGATTACCGCGCCGGCTTGTTGGCAGCAACGACGCTGCCTGCTGTGGTGATCCCCAGTTCGGCCTGGCGGGCGAGCAGTTCCAAGCCGCGGCTGCGGGTTTCAGTGGCAAGAGTCGCGAGTTGAGCGCGTCCCAACGCAGGACTTAGCTTCGTCTCCAGTGCACCCAGGGCAAGGCGAGCGTTGCATTCGATGGTATACAAGCCAAGTCGATGCGATTGTTGGATGACTGCACGGATCTCCCTGTCAGCGGCAGCCAGATCGCTGTTTCCACCGATCCCAGGCTCTGTTGCAGCGGTGGTCGCTCGCACCCGAAGAATTTGCAACGGAAGTGCAAGCACGGGAAATTCGTGCAGGCTGGCGAGTTTGTAAGCATGGTTAATCGCATCCCCTGCTGCCGTCACCTTACCTTGTTCCATCAGGGCATGGCTTAGAGATGTGTAACCACTGATTTCGTCGCCTGCACTTTGCGCTCTCTCGAATTCCGCAATGGCTTGGCGGACCAGCGATTCGGCAGCTCCAGCGTGACCTTCAGCGACCGCCAATTCGGCCAGCGAAACCTGCGTGCTTGCAATCGGGGCGTTGGCCTTCTTGAGTAGCTCCAATGCCTCCTCATAGTCTTTGCGCGAGCCGTCCAGGTTTCCCTCGGCTTTTTCGACATCCCCGAGCACCGTCAAAGCGTTCGCTAGTTGCCAGGGATCCCCTCCATACGCCCGTAACGAATTGATCTGCGCTTCAATTTCCACTCGCGCGGGTTTGAGTTCACCTTGCATCAGCAACAGAGTGCTGTGCTGTGTGTGAGCATATTCGTGACGACCCCGTCCGCTGGAATCCACAAGCTCCCAGGACTCGCGGTACATATCTGCGGCTTTGCGCAAATGACCGCGCATAACAAGGATGTCCGCAATATTGCTCGTCGCCTCGGCCGTATTGACCTTGTCATTGACGGCCTCAAAATTCTGTTTGGCGCTACGAAAGGATTGCTCGGCCCGGCTCCACAGGCCTTCTTTTTCCACCACAAGAGCAAGATTGTTCAGGGTAACGCCGGTCATTTCTCGATTGCCCGCGCCTTTGAACATTTGTAAAGCCCGCTCATATAACGGAATGGCTTCCTGGAAGTGGCCGCTTTGCCGATTTGCCTCCGCCATGAGCTGCAGGCACATGCCCGCCCCGTCGCGATTGCCGGCAGCGAGAAAGATTTCGTAAGCTTCCTGGCACTCCGGCGGGGCCTGCAAATGTTGCCGGTTCATGAGACAGAGACTCATTTGGGCCCTGGCATAGAGCAGCTTTTTCCCTTGCGCTTGTGCCTTTGCGGCTGCACTGTGGAATAGCCGGTCAGCCGCTTGCTCATCTTTACCAACCACGATGATCGCTTCACGATAATCCAAACCGGGATCATCCCGGGCCGGAGGAGGAAGGCGCCGAAGCTGGCCAATGGTTTCCAGCGCCTCGTCGGGATGGTAGGACTCAAGTTGGAGCTTTGCCAGTTGCAAACCGTAGTCCAGACTGTCGGGGAACAAATCAAATAGAACCCGATAAATGTCCGCTGCCTTCGCCCGGTCCGCGATGGCATGGTAATAACTTGCCTCAATTTCCATCTTTTGCACGCGAGACACCCCGCCCGCGAGATCGAGGCCACGTTTTGCTTCCGCCTTGGCTTGATCATCGTGCCCAAGGAATATGTCGGCGCGCGACAACATGGAATGCGTCAGCGGGAACTTACGATCGGCTTTAATGGCTTCTTGGAACAATCCTCGAGCCGAGACATAGTCATACTCGCGCAGTTTGGCTAAGCCAAGCGCGTAAAACCGCGCGGCTTCGGGGTTGGAAGGCAACGATGCGAGCGCACCAGCCTCTTCGAGGTCTTGGAGACGGGGAATGCCGAGACGGTCCCGGAGCTTACCGCTAATCCGCGAAACGACCTGAAACAGATCCTCTCTGCTGCCGATTTCAGCGATCTCCGACAGGATTTCTCCAGTCTTGGCCACTTGCAGGCGCACATCCAGCCGTAGTTGTTCGCGATCGGGGCGGCCGATCGTCGTGTACGAACCCAGAACCAGTAGATCGCTGTTCAGCGCGCCACCAATGCGCGCGGTAGTCTTCAGATCCAACGTACCCGTGGTCGGCCACGGAGACGACAGGCGCAGGTTAGTCACGTCCTCTCCAGAGACCAGTCGCAGCTTTTCCCCGGCGGCCAACTCGGTGCTCAGCATCTCAGCGAAGGCGGTTGCGAGCCACCCATCGTCGGCCTTCCCTGACAAGTTGTGGAACCCCAAGACCGCAACCGACGTGCGCGGAATAGGGACATTGGCAACCGCACGTTTGGTCGTGGCAGTTCGCACGCGGGAGAGATCGCCACGTAGGTACCATCCGAGCCCAGCCAGGACTACGAGCGCGATTACCGAAACAACATAAATAAGGTGGCCCGTTGGCCGGCCCTCGGGCCGGATTGGATCGGGGGCCTTTTTATCGGTGCTGAGCTCCACCTCAACTCCCGGGACTACACCATCGCCCGAACTATCGCCCAAACTTTCGCGCGACGCCGGCGGTCCGATCGCTACGTTTTCAGGCCTTACCGGCGCAATGAAACGGTATCCGCGTTTGGGAACGGTTTCTACAAAGACGGGATTACCGGCGTCGTCGCCGAGCGCGAAGCGCAACCTCTTCAACGCCGCATTCAGACTGCCTTCGAAATCAACGTACGTCCCTTCCGGCCAAAGTCTTTGGCGCAACTCCTCGCGCGTGACGATCTCGCCAGGGTGTTGCAGAAGAATGACAAGAACACGGAAAGGCTGATCTGGGATACTGACGCGGACACCATTGCGTCTCAGCGTGACCTGACGAACATCCGCCTCAAATAAGCCGAATCGAAAAACTTCGCCCGAACTACCTGCGGGTTTCATCCACAAGACCCCAGCATGAAGAGGGAGAAACTATAACATGCTCCGCTGGAGCAGTCAGTATTCCTGATAAATAGTTAAAAACACGAACCTTAGGCGGTCAGATAAAAATCCGAGTGAGTTCCTTTGACTGTCAGCTAGCCATTCGAGCATGCTTCCCACGTTTTGAAGGCATGCCCCGGGTTGGAGCCTGACGAATGAACGAGGGAACGGCTCTAGCCCCGGACATGGCCTGACCGGTTGTGAGCGAGAACAAAGAACAAGGATCGGTCTTTGTCGGCGGTCGCAGGAATGATTGGTGGAGCAATCCTGACCTGACCGTCCGCTCAGGAGCAACAAATGAACCATCGAGGTCTTTCCGTCGCCCATTTGCTCTGTGCGCTTGTCGTGCTCTCATGCTTAGGATTACCTCTCACTGTAACTGCGCAGACACCGACCACGATCATACAGGGCACTGCCTCTGACCAGACAAGCGGTGCAGCGATTGTTGGAGCGCTTTTGAGGTGGAAGGATTCCACTCGAACGGTTACGGGCACGACTAACTCCAGCGGAGCTTATGCTTTTTCTGTACCGCTCGTAAGATCCGGCCAGTGTGAAAAAGTGACCATTCTCGCCACCGGAAACCTCTACGAGTCGTCAAAAAAGGCTCTCAAGATTTGCGCCGGCACGACGACGGCGGTCAATTTCTTGTTGACACCCTTACCTGCCAAGCAGATCGGGACGGTCAACGGGCAGGTTGTCGGCAAGCTCTTTGGAAAGCTCGGCATACCGAATGCCACCGTCTCAATTTACAACTTATCGTTGCCGATGGCAGGTCTTACGGCAACCACCGACGAAAACGGCTTCTATTCCATTCCTGGAGTTGGATTCGCAACCGGACTCACCATTGAGGTCTCTACCCTCACGCCGCCTTGCATGGCAACGATCTCGCGTAAATTTTCCATCGGTGCCGCGCAGGTCACGGAGAACTTTTCAGGGAAGGCTTTTCAGGATGGCGCTCTGGTGTGTCCTCCCAACACCTGGGGTCCTGACGGCGACGGCTCTGGGAGCCCTGGCAAGCTTGTAGCACAGAAGAGCTTGTCCTTACACGCACAACCGCCGCTGAGTTATGGGGCACGGGCCCAATCGAGCCTAGGTGTCGACCCGACTATTCAGTGGCAACTTGCGAGTGCCGACGGCATTCTCATGAATTCTGGTGCTGATTCCTGGAACTCCGGCCATGTCAATGACATCGTTAAAGTCGGTCCGAGTGAAATCGTAGTGGGCGCCAATATGTCGGGCGCGTGGGATGTGGCTTGGAGCGGTAATAGCTCAGCCGCAGCACCACTGAGCTTTTATTGGCCATCGTTGGGAGTTAACTCGCTTGTTCCCGGTGTGGATGGAAATCAGCATCTTTACGCAGGAACGGGTGACAGGTTCGCCGCAATTCCTAGCGGTTTCCTGTTCGAGACCGATACTTCCGCCATCGCGCCGCTAACGAATTGGGTAGAAGACACAAAACCGAAGTGCGACCAGATCTTCAAAATATTAACGCTTCCATCAGTACGGATTATCGTGCTGGCGTGCGACAGCGGCATCTGGTGGTCGCCCATTCCGCCGCCACCCGCGGCACACGGCACCTACACCTGGAAGTTGGCGGTGGGGGGAAAGGGAGTGCCTCAGAGCGTCGTCAGTGGCAGCTTCGAAGGCTTAGCGGCGGGCCCGTTCGTCGCGGGAACTGGGCAGGCCAGCGTAGTGGCGGCTGCAGCGGGAGCTACACTGGCAAACGGCAAACCCCATGATTTGTTTCTCTATGGTTCCTGGGCGAACGGCAACTTAGTTCTCAATGCGACTACGGTTTCGAGTTATAGCGGTACCCAGCCGGGGCGGACTTCGGTCGCCTCCTGCGATGACGATCCGCATCAGCTGTACGCCGTGACGAACAACGTCGGAAACCCGAATAATGGGTTTATCGGCGCGGTATGGAGATCCGAGGACGGCGGCATGACCTGGTCTGGTGTAAATATTCCGGCTAACAGCGGGAACCAGGGAGATGGCAACCAGGCGATCGCAGTGAATCCCTCGAATTGCTCCAATTTTGCCATCGCGTGGCGCGACCGTGTCTCTATTTCCTACGACGCAGGGACGTCCTACGTTGCTTTGGACTCCACCTGTGGCGGGGATGGCACTTGTCAAGGGAACTTACATGGCGACTACCATGCGGTGATGTTTGATCCCGATGATGTGCAGACCCTCTGGGTTGGTGAGGACGGCGGAGTTGCCTCAGCGAACCCGGTTTTTATGGGAAGTACGCCCACATTCAATAGCATTTACAACGAACATCTGAGCGACTTGGAAGTTTTTACGGCAACCGCTAGTTCGGTGGCGGGCACTCCTAATGGAAGCCAACCTTGGGGGTTAGTCGCGGCAGTGCTGCAAGATAATGGCGCTCTCTATAACGATCTCGGCGGGGCTGGCTGGTGGAATCAGATGGCCGATTCTGATGGAATTTCTGTTGGGTTCTCCGGGGCTGGCCCGCCAACCGTATTTGGTAGTCCAGGAGACACACTGGTCTTTTCTGACAGTTCCGATACGCAAATCTGGACATCAGCGACGTGGAATGGCACAGCCATGTCCTTGCATGGTGAGGTGCCTCCCAGCGTCAATGCCGGAGGCCCCGGCGTGCTCGCGGAAGTGCGGAGTCCGAAGTTTACTAACGGGAAGGGCGAACTGATGTATGAGATCGGGAGTGGACTTGCAAACCAGTCCGTAGTTTTCGGATTGTTTTCAGACTCTACCGGAGGCGATCTTCATTGGGAGCAAATTGGGGACGTAGGAGCGGGGCTTAATGTGAACGCGCTTTCGTCGACGGACGGAAACACAGTATTTGCAGGTACGGGCGAGGGCAAAATCTTTACTTTTACCCCGCAGGCAGGAATCCCGGTTCAATGGCCGGTCAACTCACCGGCTCAGGGAAAAGTTCAAGCGATTGCTGAAATATTCCCGACAATCGCTTTTGCTGCTCTGAATAACGGTTCGGGTAGCGGCTTCGTTGTATATTTTGATGGCACATCATGGAGTGCTGTCGGCGGTGGGCTTCCGACGAGCCGTCCCTTCCTCGGCGTTGCGGCACCCAACCTGGGTGCTGTCTTTGCGGCTGACTCGCAGACCGTTTACGTCAGTCACGACCTTGGGAGTACATGGCTGCTGGCCTCGATTGGCCTTCCTGTGCTCGATATGGCTATAGCCGGGCCGCCAGGCACACACACTCTGCGGTGGGCAGTCCAGTCGGACGGGCTGATTCATCTCTACTTGGCCTCGAGAGGGTGGTCGGTGTTCCAGGCTGTATTGCCCGTGGGTCAGTAGTCGGCAACTGTGACAGTCGACTATCGAAATGTCGCTATTTCGGTTCGGCCACGGAAGAATCCATTCTGGATCTTGGTCGATATCTCGGGCACGTTTCTACTGGTGTTGAACGACGTGTTCCTTTGACCTTGGCCCGAGAACTACTGCACTCTGCGCCCGATCGGGAAAACACGCCGGGCTTGGAGCCGATTCTGCGAGGGAGGAACGGTTCCAGCCCCGGACATGCGGTTGAGTTGTGAAGACAAAACTGGGCATGAATAGACATGAAAAGGTCCGGCTGGTCGGCGGCGGCACGGATGATGGTTGGCGCAATCCTAATCCTCGTCGCGTGCAGCCTCTGCATGGCGCTGCACAAAAATCAATAGGGCCGTGTGGGGAATCGGAATTTTTAGCGCACGCTGTATTAGCCGGGGCCGGAGATAACTGATCCCGCTCTTTCTAAGAAGGGGGGACGTACGAGGGCTCATGAAATCAAAACGGAATATCTGGACAATCGCGCTGCTGCTCGTTTGTGGAACCGTTTACGCGCAGGTTGAATTACCTGCACGACGAGGAATTATTCCCTCCCGACGACCAGGATTATCGGAAAATGGCACGACTGCTGTGCGTCATGGGGTGGCCGGAGACGGCGCGATCGGCGTACCCGCGCTGAGCCTTACATGGGGAATTGTTACATTTCCCGGGCAAACCGACAGCGGCGCTGCCGGCGTCAACAAAGCTGGACACATGGTCGGTGGCTATGGGCCGCTTCTCGAAGAAAACTACACCAACCATGGCTTTTTACTCAAAGGAAGCAAATTCACTTCCGTCGATTACCCAGGCGCAGGCTGGACGCAGCCGCTTGCTATCAACGATGCCAATGTGATCGTCGGCGCCTACGGGGCGAATGCTAACAGTCCAGCGCACGGATTCGAACTGAAAGGTAAGACATACACGTCCATTGACTATCCCGGGGCAAGCTACACTCGGCCCAGCGGAATCAATAAATCAGCAGAAATCGTCGGACAAGCCTACGACACCGCCGATCATGGCTTTCTGCTCTCCAAAGGCGTGTTCTCCCCGATCAACTATCCCGGTGCCGCCTACACCGTCGCGTGGAGCATCAATAATTCCGGCGAAATTGTTGGCTATTACGGATTGACCTACAGTGATAGCCACGGATTTCTGCACAGCAATGGAACTTACACCACCTTCGACTATCCCGGCTACTCACAAAACTATGTTGGCGATATCAACGATAGCGGGCCGATTGTCGGGGGATATGGCGACGACACTACCGTTAACGGCGTGGAGTACTTCTGGGAGCACTGCTACGTTTACCAGAATAGCCAATTCACCAGCTGCGACGCGCCCTTTGGACCCGCCGCCGTAACTGAGCCCTGGCACCTCAATGACTACGGTGCAATTACTGGCACTTATGTCGACAACGCAGCCACGACTTATGGATTTGAAGCGACAGTAGGCCAATAGCCATAGCTTCAGTTGTCAGCAGCTCAGGTGATTAGGTTGATAACGGAGTCACAGTCACGAGAACTGCTTGGCGCCGATTCAGAGAGGAGATAGTACATCATGACATCCGGAAAAACTGTGAAGTGGATTCTTTCCACCATGGCTGTACTCACGGTGGCTGCCTCAACCCTGTTGGCTCAGACTCGGGTGCCCCGCTATTTCTACGGGCTCGGTACCAGCAACCGCCTCTACATCCACGCTGTTACCAAAAAGACCGGCCAGTTGCGGCCGCTCACCTACGTGCTGGTCCCCGGCTCCGACGCGCGCTCCATGGCGCTCGACCCGCAGAACCGCTTCGTATTCGTCGCCAATCATGGCTCCAACGACGTGGCCGGCTTCTCCGTCGACACCAGCAGCGGACTACTGACCACGCTCGGCGCGAACGTTCCCGCCGGCGGCGCTCCCAGCGCCATCCTGACGGACCCCACCGGCCGCTTCGTGTACGTGGCCAACAGCAACACGAACGACGTCTGGTCGTACGCGATTCCCCCCGGCGCCACAGGGCTGGTGCAAACCGGTGCCGCGCCTGCCGGCATCAACCCGACTGCCCTTGCCATCGACCCCTCCGGCAGAACGCTGTTTGTCGCCAACCAGGGCTCGAACAATGTTTCGATCTTCACGCTCGATCCCAACACCGGCATTCCCACGCCCAGCCAGACCGTGTCTACGGGGAGTGCACCCGTGTCGCTGGCCATGCATCCATCCGGCGGGTACTTCTATGTCGCCAACAACGGCTCGAACAATGTTTCGGTGTACGGGCTAAGCCCGGCCAGCGGGTTGTGGGGACAGATCGGATCGAATGTGGCGGCGGGTACGGCTCCGGCGTCACTGGCTCTGACGCCTTCCGGCGGCACGCTCTACGTGGCGAACAGCGGCTCAAACAACATCTCGCGTTACACGGTAAACAGCCGCACGGGAGCGCTGACTGCGATCAAGAAGAAAGTCGCTGCGGGAACGACACCTTCCTGGATCGGCGTAGAGCCAACCGGCACATTCGCTTATGTCGCGAACACCGGTTCCGGCGATGTGGAAGCGTACAAGATCAATCCGTCGGGAGGCCTGCAGCCGGGCAGCGATAACCCCACCGGCGTCATTTACGAGGGTTACGTGAATCCGGGAGTCATATATATCACCTTCACGCCGCGTTTCGCCTATGTGACGCTAATCAACAACAACACAGTTCAAGCTTACGACATTAACCCAAACACCGGAGCGCTTACGGCGGTGGGGCCTGAAACGGCGGCGGGATCGTCGCCATTCACGGTGGCAGTAGATTACCTGGGACGGTTTGCATACGTAGGCAACTATTATAGCGATGACGTGTCTTCTTACACCATCGACAGCGGCACCGGCGCCCTTACCCCAGTTCTACCGAACGTGGCGGGCGGCGACGGTTACGCGGCAGTAATGATCGTAGATCCGTCGGGCCGCTTCGATTACGACTTAGTCTGGCCAAGTACGATCTCTTCTTATTCCATCGATTCGACATCCGGCGCCCTGACCGCAATTTCGCCGTGGGTGTCGACACAGTCCCAAGGAATGGCCATGGACCCGTGGGGTCGTTTCATATACGCAACTAACGCCTTGATTGACACCATCTCGACCTTTGTCATTGATCCTACTACGGGTGTGCTGACAGCGGCTTCCGGGAATCCGTCGACGGGGGATGGACCGTTCCCAATGGCCGTAATTGCAACTAAGTGGGGACTTTTCGCATATGTGGCCGAATATAACTCGGATGATGTTTACTGTTATACAGTTAACCCCAGCACTGGGGTTCTTACGCCAACTGGAACTAATGTCTTGACATTTGCGGGACCCGTTTCGATTGCAGGTGACCCTTCAGGCCGCTTTGTCTACGTTGCCAACAACGGTGCGAACAAGATTTCAGAATATAGCGTCGACCCCATTAGCGGAGCGCTTAGTCCGATGGGCGCTGTCGCCACCGGCAATAACCCGGCAGCGCTCGCAGTGGATATTTCCGGTCATTTTGTTTATGCGACAAATAACGGAGAGAAGAGCGCATACATTTATTCGATCAACCAGAAGACCGGTCTCTTATCCAAGAAGTTCACGGTTAGCCTGACGGACAGCCCAAATGCCGTGACGACCTGGGGCTTCTGGTATTAGCGCGCAGCACGGGTGGGTTTCTTGCGTACCAGGGGCCCCGTGCCTTTTCGATCAGCTCTTCGCACATCGATTCGATAAGCGCAGTGATAGGAAGCGTACCTAGCAGCGGCCAGGAATGGCGCGGCGAGCGGAGGGTGACTCATTAGTCGCCAGATAACTGTGAAGCAAGACTTTCAAAGGGGATAAGCATGGAGGAACGGAACGGTAACAGGCCAACTCGAGGTCGGGATATTTCACCATTTGGGGCGGGTCAGATCTACCTCGGTGGTAATGAAAACTGTTTCACATTGACAGGGGCAGGGATTAGGGGAACAGTGGCCTCCGGTTTTCGGGTCAAGAAGGAAATTCAGGTAATCCTCTCCAGCGCAGACTGAAGCAAAGAAGTCAGCCTTCGCTGGGTGCTATCCAGCCGGCAATGTCAACTTGCCGGGTGTCGAACGTCGCACCAGTACGGCACGCAACTATCACGAGATGATTGAAGGAGACCGGATGAAAACTACGCTCTGCAAGACCTCAAACGCCGCCTTAGTCCGAACCAGCTTCGCAAGTGGAGTTTCCCTAGCCATCTTTTCGCTCGCCGTGGCCGTGTCTGTCTCGGCTCAAAATCCACATCAGAACGGTGTGATCGGAAACGCGGTTTTGGGACCAAGTCGGTTGGCGCAAGCTGGCCAACACCGACTCGCCCTTACGCCGGAAACAAATTCTTCGGTGCGGCCCGCTGCGCTGACCTTCACCTTCGGCACGATGGATTTTCCAGGCGCGCCCGCGAGCGCGGCCGACAAGATCAACGATAAGGGGCACGTGGCCGGGCGTTACGCCGACTGTCTGTTCGCCGGAGAAACTTGTCCAAACTCATTAGCGGCGGGTCCAAACGGTTTTCGCATGAAAGGAAGCTCTTTCGCGAAGATTAGCTTTCCTGGAGCCACGCAAACGGGGCCAGTCGGTATCAACAAATCCGATAACATCGTGGGCATTTATAGGCTTCCTGACAACTCCATCCACGGATTTCTGCTAAAGGGAAAAACCTACACTACCATCGATTACCCCGGAGCGCGTTATTCGTACGCGTTGGCCATCAACAACAGCGGAACGATTGTGGGCAATTGGTCGGACGAGCCCCTCCACGGCTACGTGTATTCGAGTGGGGTCTTCACCTCGATCGATCCACCTGGGTCGTTGTACACCGAAGCGGACGGTATCAATAACGCCGGCGACATCGTTGGCATATATTGCGATAACGTTGCCTGCCATGGATACCTCTTACATTCCGGTGCATTTACTACCATCGATTACCCGAGCGCTGATACCACTGCCGTGTACGGGATCAATGACAAGGGCCAGATGGTGGGTGCCTATGGCACGGGTGTCGTGCAGAATTGGACTGAGCAGCACGCCTTCCTCTACGACGGTACGACCTTCACCAGCTTTGACGCGCCGTTTGGCGGTGTGGTCATTACGTGGGCAAGGGGCATCAACAACAAGAGTCAGATCGTCGGATTCTACGAGGACAACACCTTGTCGGACTTCGGATTCCTCGCCTCGTTCCAATGACGGGCTTAATCATTTTCGCCGCTCACCTACGTGCTGGTTCCCGGCTCCGACGCGCGCTCCATGGCGCTTGACCCGCAGAACCGCTTCGTATTCGTCGCCAATCATGGCTCCAACGACGTGGCCGGCTTCTCCGTCGACACCAGCAGCGGACTACTGACCACGCTCGGCGCGAACGTTCCCGCCGGCGGCGCTCCCAGCGCCATCCTGATGGATCCCACCGGCCGCTTCGTGTACGTGGCCAACAGCAACACGAACGACGTCTGGTCGTACGCGATTCCCCCCGGCGCCACAGGGCTGGTGCAAACCGGTGCCGCGCCTGCCGGCATCAACCCGACTGCCCTTGCCATCGATCCCTCCGGCAGAACGCTGTTTGTCGCCAACCAGGGTTCGAACAATGTTTCAATCTTCACGCTCGATCCCAACACCGGCAGTCCCACGCCCAGCTAGACCGTGTCCACTGGGAGTTCGCCGGCGTCACTGGCCATGCATCCATCCGGCGGGTACTTCTATGTCGCCAACAACGGCTCGAACAATGTTTCGGTGTACGGGCTAAGCCCGGCCAGCGGGTTGTGGGGACAGATCGGATCGAACGTAGCGGCGGGTACGGCCCCTGCGTCACTGGCTCTGACGCCTTCCGGCGGCACGCTCTACGTGGCGAACAGCGGCTCAAACAACATCTCGCGCTACACGGTCAACAGCCGCACGGGAGCGTTGACTGCGATCAAAAAGAAAATTGCTGCGGGAACGACACCTTCCTGGATCGGCGTAGAGCCAACCGGCACGTTCGCTTATGTCGCGAACACCGGATCAGGCGACGTGGAAACCTACAAGGTCACTTCCGCGGGAGGCACCGGCGTCTGACGGTAATGCTGGCCTTCAGGCATTCGACATCAATGCCCAGGGCAACCTTACAGCCGTCGGACCTGAGGTTGCGGCCGGGGCTCTCCCTTACGGTCCGGCTGTCGATTATCTGGGGCGATTTCTGTACGTAGCCAACCAGAATTCAGCAAATGTATCTGCGTACACAATAGACACGAGCGGGACACTAGCTCAGGACGGATGCAACGTCGAAGCTGGCACAACCCCCGTTGGGGCTTTAGCGGACGCTTCGGGCAGGTTTGTCTATGCCAATAATTACAGCAGCTCCAATGTTTCCGCTTACCAAATCAACTCCTCAGGAGGGCTGACGCCAATTCTGCCGGATGTCGCGACGGGATCGTCACCCATCGGAATGGCTACCGACCCCTGGGGCCGGTTCTTGTACACCACAAATAGGTATGACGGCACGATTTCGGCCTTCACCATTGATCCCACCACGGGAACGCTCACTGCGATCCGGTGGGAGTGGACAGAACGAAACCCGATCAAGAGCGTACGCCAAAGTGCGAAGCGTATGAGGACGCCCGATGTCCTGACGCCCGAAGAAATCATGGCACTGCTCAAAGAACTGCCAGAACCTCTTCGAACAGCGGCGGAGCTGGACGCTTTCACCGGCTTGCGCCGTGGAGAATTGATCGGCCTGCAATGGGAGGATGTGGATTTCGAGAACCTCGTAATCCATGTTCGCCGTTCAGTCGTGATGATGGTCCAGGGTGCTCCCAAGACGGAAGCTTCCGCAAAGGATGTACCGCTCGACGCTGCTTTGGCCGAGTCTCTGCTCAAGCTGAGGCTGGTTGGTCCGTGCAATCGCGAAACAGACTGGGTGTTTGCCTCGCCGACGATGAAAGGCAAGCAACCGCTCTGGCCAGAAACTCTCTGGCGACGATACGGGCGACCGGCAGTGAAGGCGGCGAAAATCCAGAAGCGGGTTGGGTTCCACACCTTCCGTCACACGTACACAACTTTGCTGACTCAGAACAACGAAGAAGTGAAGGTGGTACAGGAGCTCCTACGTCATGCGAACAGTCGCATTACGCTGGATCTCTACGCTCAGGCGGGTATGCCGAACAAGAGGCTCGCACAAAGCAAACTGGTTCGGATGGTGCTGAACAAGGGACAAGCACTGGCCTAACTGGACCATGAAGCAAATTACCAATTCCTTGCAAGTGATTGAAAGAATTGGCGGGGACGACGGGACTCGAACCCGCGGCCTCTGCCGTGACAGGGCAGCGTTCTAACCAACTGAACTACGTCCCCAACAAACTTCCGGTCATTTAGCGGGAAATGACACGAGAACATCTGTCCATGTTCCGTCTTTGAATCTTAACAGACGGAATTCTGATCTGTACAGACGCAGCCCTACCTTGTACTCGAATGGCGTTAGCGCGAACGTGTCCCAGGTTCGCGCGCCGTTTGAACCGCTCGCCTGTGTTTTGCCATGCGTGCCGCACATTGGGAGATAGCGAAATCTCCCTGGTACGCCAGACTTCGTTTCCGGCCACACACTTCGTTACCCCAGACACTTCCCTTCCTCCCCGGTTTCGCGAACAATATAGAAGTCTCCAGTGGCTCAGCTTTCGCACAAATCCGCCGAACGTCCCATGAGCACAACCACGGCCATCGAGCGCTATTTCAATGTCGCGCTCTTTTTCCTCGTGCTGAGCGGCTATCTCATGCTCGCCTCCACCGGCGGCCTTGACCTGCCCGCCGTCATCGGCGTCGGCCTCGCTCTGCTCGTTCGCGGATACCTCCTCCTCACCCGGCTCGATTTTCAAATTCCCGAAAGCTGGACGACTCTTTTCACGCTGATTTACGTCCTCGTCTACTTCGCCGACTACTTCTTTCTGTCGGGCAGCTTTCTGGCGGCCACCATCCACCTGGTTTTATTTCTGATCGTCATGCGCCTCTTCTCGCTTCAGCGCCCGCGCGATCACTACCTGCTCGCGGTCCTTTCGTTTCTGATGGTGCTCGCGTCCGCCGTGCTCACCGTGGGCAGCACTTTCGTCTTTGCATTTGCAATATTCCTGTTCG
The DNA here is from genome assembly GCA_963698865.1 of uncultured Acidobacteriaceae bacterium. Taxonomy (GTDB): domain Bacteria; phylum Acidobacteriota; class Terriglobia; order Terriglobales; family Acidobacteriaceae; genus Acidiflorens. The sequence goes on from CAVOSL010000002.1 coordinate 110,867, forward strand.
TCGCGGTTCTCACATTCGTCCTGATGGAAATGCGCCACTCCGTCGCCGGGGACGCCGGTGGAAAAAGCGCAAGCGCGAAACCCGCTCAGACCGTTGCCGAGGATTCGCCCGCCACCTCACCCCCACGCCGCATGGCTTACAGCCTGGTCGCGATCGCCCCGGCCCTGATGCTTCTGATCCTGGCCGGCAGCTTCCTCATCTTCTTCTTTTTGCCGCGCGTTTCATCCCGCTACCTCACCGCCTACGCTCCCAGTAGCGACGTCTCCACCGGCTTCACCGATAGTCTGCAACTCGGACGGATCGGCCAGATCCAGCAATCCAGCTCCGTCGTCATGCACATCGAAATTGATAATGACACGCAGGGGCTCTACGAGTTGAAATGGCGGGGCGTCGCACTCAACAAATTTGACGGCCGCACCTGGTCGAATTCCTTCGGATCCAGGCCACTTCAATATTCCGGTACAGGTATCTATCGGCTCGGCCGCCCGGACGCGCCCGGTTCCGTCATTAATCCCCGTCGTGTTATTCACTATCGCGTGCTGATGGAGCCACTCGGTACCAATGTCTTTTTCGTGGCCGAGAAGCCGCGCACCCTGGCGGGAAATTATCGTCCCGTGAGCATGGACGCCAGCGGCGCCCTTTACAACCTCGATCAGGAACATCCCATCAACCGCTACCAGGCTGATTCCGAGTTGCCCGACATCGACAGTGACGCTCTTCGCCTCGCCTCCAATGCGGTTCCCGAGGGCGCCGACGCATATCTGAATCTTCCGCCGCTCGACCTGCGCATCTCGCAACTGGCTGAGCAGATCACTTCCTCGGCTCCCAGCAATTACGAAAAGGCCTTGGCCATCGAACAGTATCTCCGCACGCACTTTGGCTACACGCTCCAGTTGGGGCGCACGCACCCGCAGGATCCGCTGGCCAATTTTCTTTTCGAACGCAAGCAGGGCCACTGCGAGTATTTCGCCAGTTCCATGGCGGTCATGCTGCGCACGCTCGGCATCCCGTCGCGCATCGTGAACGGCTTTCGCGGCGGCGAGTTCAACGATCTCACCGGCCAGTACGTGATCCGCGCCAGCAACGCCCATTCCTGGGTAGAGGCTTTTTTTCCGGGCTTCGGCTGGATCAGCTTCGACCCCACTCCCGCCGCGAGCCTGCCCACACACACCGGTTGGTCGCGCATCCAACTCTACGTAGATGCCGCCGCCTCGTTCTGGCGCGAGTGGATCATCAACTACGACATCGGGCATCAGCGGCAGCTCGGCAAAGACGCCGCCACCAACACCCGACACTTTCTCGACGACGTCCGCCGCTGGATCGAGCAACAGCACCGCGCCCTGCTCCGCTCCGCGCGGCGTGCCCACCACCACATCTCCGACTTCCCTGTCCGGTGGTTGGGCAGCCTGATCGCGGTTGCGGTCTTTTTGATTGCTGCGCTGAACTCTCGGCGTCTCTTCCGTGCTCTTCGCGCCCGCAATCTGCGCGCGCATCCTCGCCAAGCGCCCCGCGAGTCCTCCGCGCTCTGGTACGAACGCATGGTCGCGCGCATGAGCAAGCTGGGCTGGCGCAAGTCGCCCTCACAAACGCCGGCGGACTTTGTCGCCGCCATCCGCGAACCAGTGCTCCAAACGAAAGTCGCGGCATTCACGCGCCATTACGAGTCGGCGCGCTTCGGCCAGTCGGCCGACGATGCTGAAATATTACCCAGGCTATTTGCGGAAATTACCGCGGACGAAGCTCAACCAGCCAGACAAGCTCGCGGCTAAGGGAAACAAGTTCCAAGCTCCACGGCCTCAGGGTGTTGCTAAGAGCTTGGAGCTGAGAGCCTGCAGCTGATCCCCTAGAACCGGTGCACCACGCCCACGCCCACATAGTAGTTGTGCTGGCGGCTGCGGTTGGTATCGACATTGTAGGAAGGCTCGCTGGAATAGAAATCGCGCGCCTCTCCCCGGAATCCCCACCGGTCCCAGAACCACGCATCGACTCCCGCCCCAAACTGCACGACGCCGGAATTCGTCCCGCTCGGCCCGGTGTTCGGCCCATAGTATTCATCGACCGACGCATAACGAAAGCGCCCGTACCCGCCACCGACACTCACCCAGGGACTGACGCTATCGTTGGCAAAAATATTTGCTCTCACCGAGGGCGTCACGAAAACCGCGCCAATATCTTTTGGAATTCCATGCGCTTGCATATTTAAATTCATTCGCGGATAAATGCCCACCGGCAATTCGACACGGATGCCAAAAATGCTCGCGGTCTTGATCAAACGGCTGTAGTTGAACGCAAATGCGATTGGGTTCGCAAAATGCAACGTGGGGGTGAAGGAGAGACCCGTGTTGTAAACACTCTGGCTGCTGACGAATTCCGTGCCGGCCGTGGCCGAAACATCGTTCTTGGGCAAGAAGTATGTCATCTGTGCGCACGCGCTGGACGCGATCACGAGGACGGGCACCATCATGCCGATGAAGCGTTTCGCAGACATCACTCCTCCCGGAGTATCGAGGAAGTACTTATTGTTTGATTCAGACTAGCACGCGTTTCGCGAGCCACAGGTATAACCAAAGTTACCCCGGTGCTCCCAATGCACTAGTGGCTAGCTGACAAAGAGAACGCCCCTCTAAATGCTAAAATCAATTAGCTAGATACCCTGCTGACCATTTCCCAGTGCCTGTTAAGAAGAATATTTCCGTGAAGACGGCCCCGGCCGCCCCCGCCAAGATCGGTTTTGTCAGCCTGGGCTGCCCTAAGAACCTGGTCGATAGCGAGGTGATGATGGGCATGCTGGCGCAAGCTGGAGCCCAACTCACTCCCGACGCCGAGGATGCCGACGTCATCGTCGTCAACACCTGCTCGTTCATCGGCAGCGCCCAGCAGGAATCCGTCGACACGATCCTCGAAATGGCCCGCCACAAAACCGGCGGCAAAGCGAAGCGCCTCGTCGTTGCCGGGTGCCTGGTCGAGCGCTTTCGCAACCAGATTCAGAAGAACATTCCCGAAGTAGACGCGGTAGTCGGCACGGGAGAATTGGAAAATATTCTCGCCGCGGCGGGGCTAATTGGTCCCGCGCTCGACCGTAGCGCCGGCGAACCAGATTTGAATTCGAGCCCGTTCAAAATTCTGACCTCTCGTCCCGAAGGCGACCTTCGCCGCGAGCAAGGCCGCTTCAAACGCAATGCCTGGGATGGCGCTGTTTCCGATCTACCCAATTATCTGTACGACGACCACACGCCGCGCATCCTCGCCACGCCCAGCTACTCGGCCTACATCAAGATCGCCGAAGGCTGCGACCATCCCTGTACGTTCTGCATCATTCCGCAGCTTCGCGGCCAGTTCCGCTCGCGCCGTTTCGAATCCGTCGTTGCCGAAGCCGAGCGCCTCGCGCAATCCGGTGTGCGCGAAATTACTCTCATCGGCCAGGACACAACTTGCTACGGCGAAGACCTCGGTCTGAAAGACGGCTTGGCGCTGCTGCTGGAAAAGCTGGCCGGAGTCGAAGGCCTGCGCTGGATTCGCTTCCTCTACGCTTACCCCAACAAAATCACCGGCCGCTTGCTCGACACCATCGCCGCCCACGACAACATCTGCTCGTATATCGATGTGCCCCTGCAACACGCCTCACCCAGCGTGCTGAAGCGGATGAAGCGCGGCGGCGGCGCGGATTTGTTTCTGCGCTCGATCGAAAAGATGCGGCGCATGATTCCCGGCGTGACGCTCCGAACTTCTTTCATCGTGGGCTTCCCCGGCGAAACGGAAAGAGAATTTGAGGAGCTCCGCAGTTTTGTCGAAGAAGCAGCTTTCGATTGGATGGGCGCGTTCGGCTACTCCGACCAGGAAGGCGCCGCCGCCTTCGCCGATGGCAAGAAGCTCTCCGCGCGCGAGATCGAGAGCCGCCGCAAGTCGCTGATGTCGGCACAGAAAAAGATCAGCCGGGCAAAAAAGAAGGCGCTGATCGGCCGCGAATTCGATCTGCTGCTCGAAGGCACATCGAGCGAATCCGATCTCCTGCTCGAAGGCCGCACTCCCATGCACGCCCCGGAAATCGACGGCAAAGTTTTCGTCAACGATTATCCCGAAGCGGATTCGGACGGCGTCACCCCGCGCGAAGGCGAGTTCTACCGTTGCCGCATCACCGCCGCGCACGACTATGATCTAGTCGCGGAAATCATATGAGGTCGGAGGTTAGAGGTTAGATTGCAGAGGTAAAAACGCTTCCGCTCCGTTTGATTTTAACCTCTGCAATCTAACCTCTGACCTCTGCAATTGCCTGATGCCCCGCAAACGCGCCCTCAAGCTCCGCTGCCCAATCTGTAAAAAGCCGGTGAGGTCCGCCGACCCCGACTTCCCTTTCTGCAATGACCGCTGCCGCTCCATCGATCTGGGCAAATGGGCCACCGGTGCCTATGTGATTCCGGCGATAGAAACCGACGGTGTGGAAGACGCAATCCAGCCGCACATCAGCGACGAAGAGGACACGAACTGATGCCCGAACCCGCGCAGCCGCGCACCCCAATCTGGGCCACGCTCGTCGCCACTTTTTTCGGCATCGGCCGCGCCAAGCCCGGCCCCGGCACCTGGGCATCGGTCGCAACCGTAATCCTCTGGTCGCTGGCGAGCTACGCAATCCCAACTCCCAGCCGCGCCCCGGCCACCCTGATCGCGGCCGCGCTCGTCACGCTCATCGGCATCCCTGCCGCCACCCGCGTAGCGCGCGGCTCGGGCCTGAAAGACCCGCAATTCGTTGTCATCGACGAAGTCGCCGGACAACTGGTCGCCCTCATCGCCGTCCCGCTCTCCTGGAAAACGTTTCTCGCTGGCCTTATACTCTTTCGTGTCTTCGATATTTTGAAACCGTTTCCAATCCGGCGCTTGGAGCGGCTTCCTGAAGGCACCGGCATCATCGTCGACGATCTGGGCGCGGGACTTTATGCGCTCGCCGTCATGCATCTCTTACTGCATTTTGGTCTTCTAAAAGGATAGATCGCAGCAGGAAGACCGTAGAAGGAACGCTCCGGCTCCCCCGCCGAAACGAAGTGCTCATGAGTATCTCCGACCGACTGCTGGGCAAAAAATCCGTCAACGGCAAACCGCACATCGAAGCGGTGTCTCCCACCCTGGCCTTGCCCGGCGGCGAAATCCGCATTATCGGCAAGAGCCTCCGTCCTCCCGAACTCCGCCGTCCCAGCGTGCGCTTCGGCGAGATCGAAGGGTCGGTGCTCATCAGCTCCGACGAATTTGTGATTGCGCGCGTACCCGAGGGTGCCGCCTCGGGACCGGTTGTCGTGGGCACCAATGGGCACGTTAGCAACGCCCACACCATTAAAGTAGCGTCGGCGATTGCCGGCGATCTTCATCCCGTCGCCAATCCCGCGCTCGACGGCGAAGGCAACATCTACGTGACTTTCTCCGGATCGCGCGGCCAGAAAGTTCCTGTCGCCATTTTCAAGATCGACACGAACTACCAGGTGACGCCGTTCGTCACCGAGATGATGAACGCCACCGCGATTGCCTTCGACCGTGAAGGCTTGATGTACGTCTCCTCGCGGCACGACGAAGCCGTTTACAAGGTCACGCCCAGCGGAAGCGTCTCCTCCTATGCCGAGGGAATGGGCGTCGCCACCGGCATCGCCTTCGATCGGGACGAAAATCTCTACGTAGGCGACCGCAGCGGCACGATTTTCAAGATCGCCCGCGACCGCCAGATTTTTGTCTTCGCCACGCTCGAGCCCAGCGTCTCTGCCTATCACCTCGCCATCGGGCCGCACGGGGATCTATTCGTAACCGGCCCGACAACCTCCAGCTTCGATTCGATCTACAAGATCGATCCCCACGGCAGCGTTTCAGTTTTCTATCGCGGCCTCGGGCGTCCGCAAGGTCTGGCCTTCGATATCGAAGGCAATCTATACGTAGCCGCGTCGCTTTCCGGAAAACGAGGCATCGTAAGAGTCACGCCCCAAGGCAGGGCCAATCTGGAAGTATCAGGACAAGGCTTGGTAGGCCTAGCCTTCGCACCCGGCAAATCCGCAGTTCTCGCCACCCACAGCGCGGTCTACAACATTGGCTGGAATATCGCCGGCCTGCCGCTGCCACCGGTGTAGGCTGTCACCTGGCGCCTCTCCAACTTTCAAGAGTCTTTGTTGCCTTTGGGTGGCGCGGCGGTTCACCGCCGCGATAAGACGCCTCTGGGTTTCGTACAAGGGCGTGGTTTTAGCCGTACCGTTAGGCCAATAAACACATGGGCAAATTCAAATGTGCCGAGATAGGGTAGCCGCCCGCTCGCAGGAACCCCCATGTTACGATGTCACTTGACTAGGGCGACCGTTTGGGCCATGAGGACGACAAAATGCTCAGCAAATTGAGTGTTGAGAACTTTCGCAGTGTCCAGAAGTGCGACGTGGACTTGGCACCGATAACGATTTTTTTCGGACCTACATCCGCCGGGAAATCAACGCTTTTCTATGCCCTGCTAGTACTTCGAAATTTTATCCTGACTCCCAATACAGCTCTGGATGGATTGTTTAACTTGGGGTTCCAAAATCTGGGCGATTTCGAAGCATGTATTTTCAATCTACGCCGTTTCGAAGACGATTAATGTCACGGCTCACTTCGGCCCGCATAGCAGCTACGGAGTGAATTTGGGAAAGCTGACAGCGACTATCACCGCCCACAGAGACGACCTGCAAATGACAACGAACGTGCCGATTCCTTATGGCGCGAACCAATCTTGGCCTTTTACGTACTCACATAACTTGGAAGAATTCGCTATCAACTGGAACGGGTTTGCCTCTACCGTCAGCGCGAAGTCAGGCACTCCGGAGGCCCAAGCCGAAGCGGTCAGCATCGCCGAGGCGCTAAATATGCCAGTAGAGGCAATCAAGAAAGTCGATGTGTGCCCTCATCGGTGAGGCTTCTTAAAGCCAGTCCTACGCTCCTACACCCCTCACTCCGACACCAACGAGTGATGATGAAGTCGCTACATTAATAATCAACGATCAAAATGTTCCGCCTCGCATCTCGATTAACACCGTGGAGGTGTTCGACCGCGATTTCCGGACCTACACCGCACCAGGGACGGCTACTAGCTTCTTGCAGACAACTGAACAAACAGGAGCTCGCATTCCGGGATTGTTGGTGAACGACGGCTTTGGTGTGAACCAGGTTGTTTATATGCTCGCCAAAATCCACAGGCAGGACGTGGAAACAGTGCTCATCGAGGAACCCGAGATACATCTGCATCCGACCATAATACGAAAATTTGCTCGCGTCCTAGCTCGCATAGCAACTGAGGAAAACAAACAGTTGCTTTTCACGACGCACAGTGAACAGTTCCTCCTATCCATTTGGCCTGTGTGAATGAAAGACTGCTGAGCCCGACCAGCTTCGGTGCTATCACGTTACGCGCGAGCGGAAGCACACGATCTTCAACCCCGCGCCGGTGTCGAAGGACGGCCAGGTTCTCGGGTGGCCTTTCTTCCTTCATGGAAGGCGAACTTCAGGACATAAAGGGTTTTCGCTCAGTCCATGAGTAACGGAAGCATCGCGATATTCGTCATCAACGAGTGGCTGTGGGCCGAGCTTGTCGGGAAGTAACAATAGAGACAAGCAGCTCCAAGCGGTCAGCCTAATCGAGAATCTCATCGTATCTGACCACAGGATTGTGATCATTGAGGCTAGCTCATTTGACCAGAAGGCGTGGAACCTCTGCAAGAACGCTAACACGATCATCGTTCAGCGCATCGTTGGACTCTACGTGAGCGCATTACGTCATACACCCTGAACGCTGTCAAATCCTAAAACCTGGGGAGGCAGCAGAAACTGCGCGAAGAACTTGGTTCTGCGACGAAGTCGAAGGACCACTATTTAATCCAGGCTTTGCTGACAGTGGAGGGAGCCGTCCTTGTCACAACTGACAATCCGCTCCGCGAAGTGCTCCGCAAAGTCGGCCTGAACTGTATCTCGCGTGAAGAATTCTTGAAGAGCTACTTGGGAGACAGTACGGGAGTGGTCCAGCGCAGGCGCATTTACGGCCGGAGCATCTGTTGAATCTTGGCCCCCACTTCCTCGTGCTCGACAAAATCGCCCCGATCCGCGGCAGCCAGACCGAGGTTTACAGCCTCGATGAAACGACTGTCATCCTCGAGGTATCTGCTCAGAACCTGCTGCGCTAGCTCGTCGGGTTTCAGTCCTCGTTGCGCCGCGATTTGCGCGAGCTGTTCCACTTTTTCGGGCTGGAGTCGCACTTCCATGGTCTCAGTCTAGAAAGCTTTATGAGCTGTGTCAAACAAAACACCGCCTGATCCAGAGACGGAGCCTTCGAACTGATACTCTCAAATCAACCCCAGGAGACCGCGAGTTTGCCGCCCATAGTCAACGCCCAGGAAATCACGAAATCCTTCGGCGCCAATCCGCTCTTCCAGAAAGTTTCCTTCACCATTTCTGAAGGAGACCGCATCGGCCTGATCGGCCCCAACGGCTCCGGCAAATCCACTCTCCTCCGCATCCTCGCCGGACAGGTCGACACCGACGCCGGCGAAGTTTCCCTCCGCAAACGCACCCGCTTGGCCTACGTCGAGCAGGATTCCAGATTCCAGCCCAGCACCACGATCCGCACAGTAGTCGAAAGTGCGCTAGACCGCGCTGCCGTCACCGGCACCGAGCGCGGCGCCCGCTTCGCCGAGACCCTGGGCCGCGCCGGCTTCGATGACCTCGACGCCCAAGCCACCGAACTTTCTGGGGGCTGGCAAAAGCGTCTAGCCATAGTCGAAGCCCTCGTCCAACATCCCGACATCCTCCTCCTCGACGAGCCCACCAACCATCTCGATCTCCCCGGAATCACCTGGCTGGAAGACGTCCTCGCAACCGCCCCGTTCGCCAGCGTCATCGTCAGCCACGACCGCTACTTTCTAGAGAACGTCACCACCGACATGGTCGAGCTCAATCGCATCTTTCCCGACGGCTCGCTCCGCGTCCACGGCAGCTATATCAATTTCCTGGAGAAGAAAGAAGAATTCCTGCACGCCCAATCCAGGCGTCACGAAGCGCTGGAGAATTTAGTTCACGGCGAAATCGAGTGGCTCCGCCGCGGCGCCAAAGCCCGCACTAGAAAGTCGAAAGCCCGAATCAGCAAAGCCGGCGATCTGATGTCCGAGCTAGCCGACCTCACTCAGCGCACCCGCACCGCGACCGCCCAAATCGATTTTTCCGCCACCGACCGCAAGACCAAGCGCTTAATCGAACTGGAAAACGTAGCCTGCACCATGGGCAGCCGCGAGCTTTTCGAGAATCTGAACTTCACCCTCACCGCCGGAATGCGCGTGGGTCTCGTAGGCCCGAACGGCAGCGGCAAAACCACGCTGCTCCGCCTGTTGCAAGGCGATCTCTCGCCCACTGCCGGCGAAATCCGCCGCGCCGACTGGCTCCGCATCGTCTATTTCGACCAGACCCGCACCCTCGATCCCGACGTAACCCTGCGCCGCGCCCTGGCCCCCGACGGCGACTCCGTCATCTATCGCGACCGAGTAATTCACGTAGCCGGATGGGCCGCCCGCTTCCTCTTCACCGGCGAGCAACTAAGCCAGCCCATAGGCCGCCTCTCCGGCGGTGAGCGCGCCCGCGTCCTGATCGCGCAACTAATGCTCCAGCCCGCCGACATTCTCCTCCTCGACGAGCCCACCAACGATCTCGACATTCCCACTCTCGAAATCCTCGAAGAAAGCCTCCTCGACTTTCCCGGCTCGCTAGTCCTCGTAACGCACGACCGCTACATGCTCGACCGGGTCTCGACAATAGTGTTAGGCCTGAACGGCCAAGGCAGCGCCGAAACCTTCGCCAGCTACGCGCAATGGGAGGAATGGCAAGCCCAGCGCCCGAAGTCGGAAGAGTTAAAGTCAGATGCAGCGAAGTCAGTCGCGGCAGCGCAAACAGCATCGAATTCCGCGCCGAGTGCGCCCACGAAAAAGAAACTTTCCTATTTAGAAGCGCGCGAATACAGCACCATCGAGCAGCGCATAGAAGAAGCCGAACAGCTAGTGCAATCCAAGCGCGCAGAGCTAGAAGACCCAGCCAACGCCACCGACGCCGCGCATCTAGTCAGCGCCCAAGCCGCCCTCGACACTGCCCAGGAAGCGCTCGATGCGCTCTACGCCAGATGGGCGGAGTTGGAAAAAAAGAATGGTGAACTGCTGAATGTAGAGCGGGCGCCCCCGCTCGCTGCCTTTGATTTTGGGTGGCGCAGCGGTTCACCGCTGCGATAACGGCATTGCCCTAATGTTGTATTAAGATCACCGTGGACTTCAACAACTGCCATCGTGAAGGAAGAGTGCGACTGAACACGATTGGTGCCATGCAGTCTATCAACCTTTCTCAAGTGGTTTTGCGGAACGGGTTGGAAGTAGAACTGGAGTGTGGTGATTTGTCCTCAACAGTTGAATCTCGCAGGTACCAGAGTGTCCGTAGCAACGGGTTTTGCGCAATCATGAAAGCCACATACCCGGTCCTACTGATCTTCTTGTTGCTCGGCTGGTCTTTATGTCTGCCGGGCAGAGTTCCAGAGACGCTACGCCGTTTTCAAGTTCTGCTTCCTCAGCCTACATCCGCCAGCGATGGAGCCTACGTTACCGAGATGTAAAATTCGGTAGTGGAGGTCTGATCTCATGGAAGGTTTTTGGACGGTGCACTTTAAGGGCGTACAAGGACTGGGAGCTGGCGTCGCCACGCTAATTGGTGGGCAATTGTTCGGGGGCGATACCGGCTTTTTTTATATAGGGACTTACAGCCAACAGGGAAACACCATGACAGCTCACGTGCACGTAAAGCAGCACGTGCCGGGCATGGCAAACGTGATGCGTCGCGATGAATTCGATTTGGAGTTAAACGGAACGATGCAGGGAGACACAATCAGCGTGACAGGTAAAATACCGGGCACGTCCATGCATTTGGCTGGAACGCTCAAGAAGCAAGGGAGTCTACCAGCAAAGGCGGCGACGGCCTAGGTCCCCGGCCGTGTGCCCCATCATGGCGCGTACTTTGTGTCCAGTCTCACGACATCGCTTACAAGCCGTCCCTAGACATCGTTTACACTCCCGGGCGCGCCCCAGTGAAGAAACCGACTGCTTGGACGAAACGACCATCCCCCGCAACTCATTCGCCGCAATTCATTGGCCGCGCGCCCCATCCTTGCGTACTTTACGCAAGGGTGGGATTCCACAGTAGGAGTTCGCCGCTGATTTTCCCCTTATCGCCCAGGCTAGGTTGAGTTAGAGGACCCTCTCGACCAGCGGTATCTCACGCCGTAGCCGCCCGCCCCACGCCTCCGCCCGCCGCACCCGGACCTTCACCTCCACCCGCGACCCGAGCCGGTTGATGATCGACATGAGGCGATCGACGGTAAACCGCCCGAGGTCCGCGTTGCGGATGCGCGAGAAGTCGGCCGCCGCAATCCCGGTGCGGCCGTGCGCGGCGCGCACGCTCAGGCCTTCCCGATCGAGCGCCTTGATGATTTCGGCGGCGAGGATCGCCTTGAATTGCTCGGCATCCGCGCTCTTGTGCCCCAGATCGCGGAACACATTCCCGCTCCCCCGCACCACTTCCAGCTTTTCGTTTTTCATCGCAACATCTCCTTCAGTCTCTTCAAACGGTCTTTTATCAGATCGATCTCACGTTTCGGCGTCTTGATGCCCTGCGTCGATTTCTTCTGAAACGCATGGACGACCCAGATATCCTCGCCGAGTTGCACCGCGTAGACCACGCGGAACGCATCGCCGCGAAACGGCAGCGCAATCTCGAACACGCCCGAGCCCATGCCGTGCATGGGCTTCGCAATGTCCGGCCTTCCCGCCTTCCGCCGCGATGGTCAACGCCGCGAGGCAAATCGACCGGGCACCCTTCCGGGAACGCCTCGAATTCCTTCAGCGCCGCTCTGATCCACGAAACGGGCCGCGTCTTTCGGGTCATTGTCCGTCCGCTGCCTCATCGCTCTCAATAGTCATGTTGTCATATATGACAACGATTGTCAAGATGTCTGTACCGAACTGCCCCGTCGGGGCTACCGTTCAGGGTTATGCAATATGACCATGAATGTAAGTACGAGAATGTAAATTATTTACACAACAAGGCGGGTGCCTGCCTAAATCGGGCAAACGCAGGACCAATTTCGCCGCAACCCATTAGCGATGCACGTAGTTAGAGGGATTGTACATACATAATTATATGCCAAAATGCTCCACGTGGAGCATTGCGCTCCTCAGTTAATGCTGCTGGCCCGCCCGTTGTCCCCTCTGCCCTTGGTTGGGCCCTCCCGCCGTTCTCCCGCCAGCCCCCATAGAATGATCTCCTGCACCCGTTCCGCAACCGACTGCACCTGCTGTTCGAGAGTCTGCACGTCCGACAGGGCCGTGCCTGCCAGTGCTTCGGCCGAGAGCTTTACCGTCCCCGATCGTTCCAGGTACGGTATCGCCTTGATCCGCTCCTCGAGGCGACGCAGCATGATGCCGACCCGCGCCATGTCGGTCGACGCCACCACGAAGATCGTGTCGCTAAATCTGCCGCTCGCTGTCGGCGGAAGCACCAGGTCTTTATCTCCGTAGACGCAGCCGCGCATCACTTCCAGCGCCTGCTGGCAGATTTCCTTCCAATTCCCCAGCGGAGGCGCGGTGTTCGGCTTCAACTCCGCGCGCACTAGCACAAAAGAAGGACGCAGTTGTCCCTTCTCGGCGATGACCGGCCCCAACATCTTCGCCAGCGAGTACACCGGCAAGTGAAACGAAAATGTGCTTCCGCTTCCCGGTTCGCTGGCTGCCCACATGCGCCCGCCATGCAGCGTGATGATTTCCTTCGCCAGGTAAAGACCGAGCCCGAGCCCGGTCCGGTTGCCATGCATCGCGTTGCCATCGTGAAACAGGCGCTCGAAGATTCGCGGCAGCACCTCCGGCTTTATTCCCCGGCCGGTATCGTTCACCGAAATGTAGACCGCGGTCGGATCGGTCTCGACCATGCATGCTTTTACATTGATGGATCCGTCCTGCGGTCGTGAACTTGATCCCGTTGTCGATGAGGTGAACCAGCACTTCCAGAATCCGGTCCGGGTCGGCATAGACCAGAGGAATTTCCGGATCGACCGTGGCTTCGATCCTGACCTTATTCTGATCGGCAGCCGGCTGCATCATCGCGACTGCCTGCTTGATGACCTCTCCGATCGAAATACAGCGCGGCTCGATCCGCAGCTTGCCGCTCTCGGCGCGCGTCGCCTCCAGCAGGTCGCGGATCATGGCCTGCAATTGCGTGACGCTCTTCAACGCCGTTCGCAAGTGATCGGACTGCCCCGTCGAGATCGGTCCGGCCAGCCCATCGAGCACCAGCGTCAAGTACTGGTGAATGCCGGTCAGGGGCGTGCGCAGTTCGTGCGAAACGTGCGACAAAAATTGGTTCTTGAATTCCAGTTGCTGCCTGCGGGCGATGTCGAGTGCGCGCAACAGCGCCTGCCGTTCCATCGCATAGCGCACCGCCCGTTCCAGATGCTTACTGGTGATGTCGCTCTTGATCAGGTAGTCCTGCACGCCCTGGTGCACGGCCTTCATCGCGAGCATTTCGTCGTCCTGGCCGGAAAGAATTACCACCGGCACGTTGGGAGCCTTCTCGATGATGCGCCGGAAAGTTTCGGCGCCATGGCTGTCCGGCAAATTCAAATCCAGCAGCACCAGCGAGGGCGTCTTTGTCGCCAACGATTGCAAGGCATCCGACAGCCGCGGCACACATTCCACCTTGACTGGTGGATTGGACTCGATCAGTCGGAGCCGCACCAGGTCCGCGTCCCCAGGATTGTCTTCAATCAACAGAACGTTCGCAGGCGATTCCATTATTTTTTTCCCTCCGCAGTAGCGCCGATTCAGACCGGAATTGTTCGCTGGACCGGACGTCAGAAAAATAGACTTCCAGTCTCGCGGCGCGCCCACTCATTTCGTATTTGCGGATAATGCTGATTAAGTCCGCACTTGGTAGTTCGCCGGAGACACCAGGGTGCTCCCCACTAGGGAGTCATCGGTGGTTCGCTGTGAGACTTGACGATCAAAGGACAGAACGCGCAGGCGGCTGGACAAACAGGTGCAGTCCTTCAAGGCATGTACGTTGGGACGTAGGTAGAAGCTGGCTTACTTCTTGTAGACCGTGGGCTGCGGACCTTTTTCCAGCGTCTGGCGGTCCCAGATCATATCTTCGCGAGAATAATTCGCCAGCTCAAAGTCCTGCGTGAGTTCGAGCGCATCGGTCGGGCACGCGTCTTCGCACAATCCACAGAACATGCAGCGGCTTAAATCGTAGGTGAAGTTGGTGAGTTCCTTGCGGCGGGTTTTTTCGTTGCGCTCACTGGTGACCACGATCAGATGCTCGGGACACGCCAGCGCGCACAGGTCACAGGAAATGCAGAGGGTTTCGTCGGTGTCGGGATTGACGTTCAGACGCGGCGCGCCGCGGTAGCGCTCGGCGACCTGCGGCCGCTCCAGCGGATACTGCTCGGTGTAAATCTCCTTGGGATGCTGATAGCGGAACGTCACCCCAAGTCCCTGCATCAGGTCCAGGAGAAAGACTTTGCGTAAAATCTCCGTCATTCCCATAACCCGCCTAGGATACCACGGGTCGGGAAGGCGGGAAACATGACGGGGAGCAGATGGAATTGCAGAAGTCAGCGGTCAGATTGCAGAGGTAAAAAACCCAAGAGTTCGGCTGTACTGCCGGGCCCTTAGGTTCTTCACTTTTGCAGTCTGACTTCTAACTTCTGCAATCCGCTAGTTGACCTGCTGCTGCAACGCCTCGTAGGAATTTGGCAGGTAGTTGGCGTCACCAACATACTTAACGGCCACGATGTGTGGACCCTGCGGAATGGCCGATGTCGTCATCTGCGCGACTCCGTTCACCAGCGGTACGGAAGCGTATGTTACGCCGTTGACCGTAAAGTTCACAATTTCGCCGTCGGGAGGTGGTCCGGCAATCGAGGTCAACGTGACCGTAAATGTAACGGGCTGTCCGAACGTAGAGGGGTTCTTCGAAGAAGTCAGGTGAGCATACATCTTCGGAGAGAGCAGCTCGAGCCCTTTATTGGAGGACAGCGCCACGACTCCATAGTCGTTCACCTGCACCGAGTACGGCTGCAGCGACTTGACGAGCCCGGAGAGGATGGTGAGATCCTGCATGCCGCCCGTCGGCGTCCATAGAAAGGCGTGCAGTTGCCCGGTGCCTGAGTTGGTCAGCGAAGTCCCTACCACCCAGCCGTTCTTGTTGACGGAGAGGGCGGTACTGACAGTGCCGCCTAAGGTTCCGAGATCTTTCATTCCTGCGGCCTGAGTCCACGCAAAGGCATGCTTGTATCCGCTGGCGTTTGGCGCTTGCCCCACGATCGTGCCCGAGTCGTTGATCGCTTCTACCAGCGTGCCAGACGGTCCCAAGTCCTGGAGGCCTCCGGCTTGTGTCCACGAGAAGCCAACTGGCAAGCGGCTTCCATTCGGGTAGTAGTAGCCGACTACCTGATTCGAAGAATTGATGGCGGTTGCGGTTGCGCCGCTGGTGCTCGTCAAGTTGGGGGTCAGGTCCTGCATGCCGGCCGCCTGCGTCCACAGGAAGGCATGCTGTTGGTTGGCGCTATTGTAGGAAAAGCCAACCACCGCGCCCGAGTCATTGACTCCAGTGGCCACGCTCCATCCGCTACCCAGCGAACTAAGGAACTGCGCTCCCGGTCCGGGCCGCCAGATAAACGCTTGCGAGAGACCGGAGACCGTGCCCGCGCCCACCACCACACCATTGTTATTGATCGCCGAGCCCACGCTGTTCGCGCTGTTCATTGGAATGTAATTGAAACCGTTCACGCGGTCCCAGACGGAAATGTCCGGCGAAGTGGTAGTACCGGCATTGGCCAGGGTCTGGCTGGAGTTATTGAGCGCCGTCAGCGAATTGCCATTGGCCGTCTTGGCCTTGATCTCGTTGAACGAAACCTGCCCCAGAGCGAATACCGAAAGCGCCGTGGCGAACGACGCAGCCAGCGCGATTTTCTGAAAGTTCTTCATTGAGCTTAACCCCCTGGCGAGCACGTCCCGCAAATCGGCGCCGCCCACGAGCTAGGGTGCAAGCGGCGTACCGTTCTTGACCTGTGTTTTCAATTTAGGAATTGGCGGTATTTCGATGACAAACAAGGAGTTATTTAAGACTGACAAGAAGTGTCACGCGCAGTCTACTTCCCTGCGTTTTCCCCTCGACTCGGCGAAGTGGAAGAGAAATTCCCAGTAATCAGGCGAAGGTCACCCCGCTTGGCAATCTGGGAAGAGGGCGGGGAGGGCGACTCGCCGGAGGTCCGGCGGGCGTTCTGTCGACGACGCTGGGGCGGGCCTCGCCCGCCATTTCGCAGACTTCGCTACACTCGTTTCTAAGACAATCGTGCCTAAGGCAATCGCGCAATGACTCAGCCCCAACTGCCAGACAAAGTTTCCGCCGACGAGCTTTGGATGGAAGAGGCCCTGCGCTCGGCGCAGCGCGCACTCGAAATCGGCGAAGTGCCGGTGGGAGCGGTCGTTGTGTTTGGCGATCGCATCGTTGGCCGAGGCTGGAATCGCAACCTCGCCGATAATGACCCCACCGCTCATGCCGAGATTGTGGCGTTGCGCGAGGCTGGGCAAAACCTCGGTAACCACCGCCTTGGCGAGTGCGAGCTGTTTGCTACAATTGAACCTTGCGCCATGTGTGCGGGCGCGCTGATTCACGCTCGCATCCGTCGATTGGTGTATGGTGCGGACGACCCGAAGGCAGGAGCGGTGCACTCCGTTCTTGCGGTTATTAATCACGCCAGGCTGAACCACCAGATGGAAGTGCGGGGCGGGGTGCTGGCCGGAAGGTCAGCGGAAATATTGCAGGAGTTTTTTAGAAGGCGGCGGTAGTCGTTGGTCGTTAGTCCTTGGTTGTTAGTCCTTGGTTCTTCGTCCTTAGTTCTTCGTCGTTCGCGATATTGGATACGGGCGGGCAGCCGACGGACAGCTTTTTGACTGACAACTGAAGGCTGATAGCTGACAGCTGTTCTCCGGAGAGGTGCGTGAGCGGTTGAAATTGAGGCGTTTGCGGGCGTGAGCGAAGCGGGAGCCCGCAGCCGAAATCCTGAGCACAGCGAAGGACCGAACGCGCTGGCACGGGACGAGATGCTTAAATCTTAATATCGTCCGACACGGAGAGGTGCGTGAGCGGTTGAAACGATCCGCCTCGAAAGCGGACATACCTTAACGGGTATCGTGGGTTCAAATCCCACCCTCTCCGCCATAACTTCCCAGGCAGGTTCTATTGAGTCATCAACCCGAAACGCCGTTCGATAGCCTTGAGGGCGCGCACGAATATGTTCGCCTGCTGCTGGAGACGATTGCCGATGCGAGGAAAGAGCTGGCGGCGGACGTAACGGCCGCCGAGGCCAAACCTGATCGCCGATTGGAAGCGCTGAGAATAGTTCAATACAAGCTGGAAAAGTTGGATACCCATCTGCAATCGAGCAGCCGCCTTTTGAACGACCTCAGAACGCTGCGCCGCCTGTTGCTGGAAGAGAGAGCGGCGGTGATCAAGCGCACCGGGACGGAAGGAGAGCGCCGGTCCCCCGAGCTAACCTGGGCGTCCCTGTATGTTTTCGCCGGCAGCGAGATAGGCCTACGCCCGCAGCTTCTCCGCAAACTTCTTTTCCAGTTTCGCCAGCTTGGGAGAAATCACAAACATGCAGTAGGGCTGCCGCGAATTTTCGTTGTAGTAGTTCTGGTGATAGCCCTCGCCCATATAGAACTTCGAAGCCGGTTCCACGGCCGTCACGATCGGCTCGGAAAATTCTTTCGCTGCTGTCATCTCGGCGATGACGTCCTCGGCAATGCGTTGCTGCTCCTCATCCGCGTAGAAGATCACCGAGCGATACTGCTCGCCCGCGTCGTTGCCCTGGCGGTTGAGCGTGGTCGGATCGTGCACCGAGAAAAATACATCCAGCAGCTCGCGATAGCTGATCTGGTCGGGATCGAAGGTCACGCGCACGACTTCGACATGGCCAGTGTCTCCGTCGCAAACCTGGCGGTAGGTGGGATTGTCGACGTGGCCGCCCATGTAGCCGGATTCGACATGGCTCACGCCAGTCAGCCGCTGAAAGATTGCCTCAATGCACCAGAAACATCCGCCGCCGAAGACTGCCGTCTGCTCTTTTGCCATGAGCGTTAGATGCGTATGCCCGCCGGAAGTTCCATGCGGTGGGCCGATAGCGGAACATCCACCACGGAGTCACAGAGCCACGGAGAAATACAAGTTGGTTCCTGGTTTCTCTGTGCCTCTGTGTCTCCGTGGTGGATTCTTACCGCTGCGCCTATACCGACACAGTAAACGAAGTCTCCGTCCGCGTCACCGGACGATAAAGCGTGTCGCGCTCGACGGGCTCGCGCCCGGCTTCCTTGATCAGCCGGATCAAATCCTGCCGCCGCAGTCCCTGCGGTGTCGTAGCCCCGGCGTCGTGGTAAATCTTCTCTTCGACCACCGTGCCGTCAATGTCGTCGGCGCCGAAGCGCAGCGAAATCTGCGCGATCTTCGGCGTCATCATCTGCCAGTACGACTTGATGTGTGGAAAGTTGTCGAGCACGAGCCGGCTCACGGCAATCTGCTTGATGTCGAGCATGCCGGTCGTCGTCGGCAGATGTTCAAGCGGCGTGTTCGCCGGATGAAACGCCAGCGGAATAAAAGTCTGAAAGCCGTGCGTCTCATCCTGGAGCGCCCGCAGCTTCATCAGGTGATCGACGCGGTCTTCGTCGTTCTCGATGTGTCCGTAGAGCATGGTCGCATTCGACTTCAGCCCGATTTCGTGTGCCGTCCGCGCCGTGTTCAGCCAATCGTCGCCGTCGATTTTGTGATCGCAGATAATGTGCCGCACGCGATCGGAGAAAATCTCCGCGCCTCCGCCGGGAAGCGAATCGACGCCTGCTTCCTTCATTTTTTCGAGTGTCTCGCGAATCGTGAGCTTCGAGCGCTTCGCCAGGTACGCCACCTCGACCATGGTGAAGGCCTTCATGTGGACTTGCGGAAAGCGCTCCTTCAGCCCGGAGACAAGATCGAGAAAATATTGAAACGGCAGATCGGGATGGAGCCCGCCGACGATGTGGAACTCGGTAATCGCCTCGGTATAGCCCGAAGACGCGATTTGAAAGGCCTCTTCGAGCGCCATCGTGTAGGCGCCCGGAGCGTCTTTCTTGCGTCCGAACGCGCACAAGCGGCAAGCCGCCACGCAAACATTTGTCGGATTGATGTGGCGATTGACATTGAAGTACGCGGTGTCGCCATGCATCCGCTCGCGCACCCAGTTCGCGAGCCAGCCCACGGCAAGGATGTCGCCGGTGCCGTAGAGCGCGAGCGCGTCGGCCTCGTTCAGGCGGTCTCCGGCAAGAACTTTATCCTTAATGGGGTAAAGACGAGGGTCGTCGGTTTGGAATGGGTGCGACGCAGACATTGCATTTGATGATACCGCACAAGGTGACATGAATCACAGCGACAAGCAGCGTGTCCGTTCCTCTATACTTGCTCGCAAAGCCCGCTATGTACTTCGATACGGTTGACTTAATTGGACGGATGCTCGTCCCTGCGGCAGTGATCGGCGTCCTTGGACTCCTTCGCAAATACCTGCCTGCTCGCAAGATTAATCCGCAGGCGCAACTCGATTCTCATGGGAGTGTCGAAGACTTTACATACGCCAACACCTCCGTTTATGCCGTTACGATCGTCGTCGGGATCGCGTTTGTCTACTTCTCACACCTGGCGCTGGTTGCGGCCAATCGACGCTTCGCAGAAGCCGACGGCTCCGCGACATATCATTTCTTCCCCAGTACCGCCATATGGTGGTTCTTCCCTGGCTGTGGAGCTCTTTGTTTGAGTTGGGAAATTACTCTTTTCCTGTGGTCACTTCTCTCGGGTCGGTCCAAAGTTAACCGATTTATCGACTGGACTAGTGAATGCGCTGGCTACGACAGCACCCGCGCGCTGCGGTGGATGGCCCTCCTCATCGCCGTGCCGATTGGAATCGCCACTTTTCTCGCGATTCCACTCCATTCCTCATTGCGCGACGACGACATCGCGGTCGGCCACTACGCGACGCCGGATCGCCAGATCCTGCCCTATTCCGGGGCCACACGCCTCATGTCGGTCGATGGCTTTCGGGATCGTTACGGCAGGTTTACAAAGAGAGCTGAAGTAATTATCGATTTCAACGATGGGACCAACTGGAGTTCCGCGGCAAACGGCGACTTTGCGCCGTCAGAGGATCAGGGGCTGCAGGAGTTTCTTCAGCGCAAGACCGGGCTCCCACTCGAACGCGCCGAAACGGAAGCTGACCTACGTAGGCAACAGCGCTAACGCCGCTGCAGCAAATCTCCGGCAACAAACAGAAAGAACACCACCGAAATCACCCCATTCATCGTGAAAAACGCCGCATTCAGCTTGCTCAGATCGTCATGACGCACGAGCGAGTGCTCATAAGCCAGCAGCGTCGCAACCAAACCAACACCGAGCAGTGGCGAGCTTTGCCGAGCCCGAAAGCAAAGACGAGCGCGACCAGCAACCCAAGCATTACCAGATGAAATGTGCGCGCCACCCAAAGTGCGCTATGGATCCCGAGATGCCGCGGAATTGAATGCAGGCCATGGTTGATATCGAATTCATGATCCTGGCAGGCATAGATCACGTCGAAGCCGCCCACCCAGAATGTCACGGCAGCGGTAAGCAGCAAAATTCGGGGGTCGAGCGAGCCCCGCACTGCAATCCACGCGGCTGCCGGAGCAATGCCGAGCGCGAATCCCAGGAACAGATGCGACCAGCGCGTGAACCGCTTGGCGTATGAGTAAGCAAGCACAACCGCCAGCGCCACTGGCGAAAGCCACAATGTGAGGCGATTCAACTGAGAGGCCGCGAGCACAAAAACAGCGCAGGCAATCAAAACGAACGTCGCCACAAATGCCGGCGTCAAGACTCCAGCCGGCAACGCGCGAGTGGCGGTGCGGGGATTGGCCGCATCAATCGAAGCATCGGCTAAACGATTGAATGCCATCGCCGCCGAGCGAGCCGCAACCATGGCCACCACGATCCAGCCGAGCTGACTCCAGGCAGGCAGACCGCCGGCCGCCAGCATCGCTCCGCAGAGCGCGAATGGAAGCGCAAAAATCGAGTGCTCCCACTTGATCATTTCCAGCGTGACCTTCAGATTTTGGAGGAAGCCCACGCAGATATTGTAGAACACCAGCTGCTAGCTCCTAGCTTCTAGCTTCCAGCACGGCGACAGACTAACCATCCCTGCTCGATCTCTCTTCCACCGGCCCTCCTACCAACGGCACAAATCTGCAGCCTTCGAGGAGCGTCACTTCTGATTTGCCATTCAGCTTGCGGATTAACTGCAGTTCCTGGCTCATCGGCGATCCCACAGGAATAATCATGCGACCACCTTCCGCCAGTTGATCGAAAAGTGGAGCGGGCACCTCCGCGGTGGCGGCGGAAACAAGCACGGCGTCATACGGAGCGTGTTCACTCCAACCTTCGCCGCCGTCGCCAATTCTGACTGTGACATTTCGGTAGCCCAGACGCTGGACAGTCGTCTTCGCTGACGCTGCCAGCGACGGATGACGCTCCACCGAGTAAACCTCGGCGCACAGCACCGACAGGAGCGCGGTTACGTAGCCGGAGCCAGTGCCGACTTCGAGCACGCGATCCGTTGGTCGCAGCGCGAGATGCTCCAGCATCGCGGCGACAATGTACGGTTGCGAAATTGTCTGATCCTCCCCGATGGGTAGCGGATGATCTTCATACGCAGCCTGCCGTAAAGGCACCGGCACAAACTCGTGCCGCGGCACGGTGCCCATCGCAGTCAGTACGCGCGGATCACGAATGCCGCGGTTCGCCAGTTGCATGCTCACCATCAATTCGCGCTGAGCCTGGAATGATTGTTGTCTGAAGATCATGCGCCCGCTATTCGATGTTTGACGATCCCAAGTTCATGGGCTTCGGAGTCGTTTGGGGCCGCACCTCTGTGTACCCTGTGGTTCAAGATTTTCGCCGATGCTGAGTCGGATCCTAATTCAATAAGGTCCAATAATTCCGCCGATGTTGCGACTGGCCGGTACGACAAGCCGCGTCTTTTTCTCTTGCGCTTCCATCAGGTCAAGATATTTGTAAGCGCTACCGGTATTGAACAGCACAACTTTATCTTCCGGCCGAAGGAAACCGGTTGCCCGCAGTTTCTGATAGGCCACCAGCGAAGCCGCTCCTTCCGGCGCGGCAAAAACTCCTTCGACGGTTGCCCAGTGCCGGGTCGCGGCCAGAATCTCCTCGTCGGTGGCTGCCACTGCCGCGCCGCCGCTCTTTTTCAAAATGTCGAGAATCAAATAATCCCCGTAAGCTTTGGGCACGCGCAGGCCGGCCGCAAAAGTCGTAGCTCCTTCCCACATCTCGGACGCGCTCTTCCCTGCTTCCCACGCCTTCACAATGGGCGCGCAGCCCGCGGCCTGGACTGTGATCATCTTCGGTCGCAACCCCGGCCTTTGGGAACCGATCCACCCCAATTGCTCCATTTCTTCAAACGCCTTCCACATCCCGATCATGCCCACGCCGCCGCCGGTGGGATAGATGATCGCCTCCGGCAGGTTCCATCCCAACTGCTCCGCTACCTCGTAGCCCATCGTCTTCTTGCCCTCGACGCGAAATGGTTCCTTCAGCGTCGAAACATCGAACCATCCTTCTTTGTCTTTTCGCTCCGCAACCATGCGCCCACAGTCGCTGATCAGCCCATCTACCAGCGTGACGTGCGCGCCAAAATAATCGCACTCCATGCGATTGGCCAGCGGCACATCCTTCGGCATGAAGATGTGCGCCTCGATCCCGCCGGCAGCCGCATAAGCAGCCAGCGCGCCGCCGGCGTTTCCGGCGGAAGGCGCGGCCAGCTTCTTCAGACCATAGTGTCGAGCCATCGTGACCGCCGCCGACATACCGCGCGCCTTGAACGATCCCGTAGGATTTAGACCCTCATCTTTGAGGTAGACATTGGCAAACTCGCGGCTCGGCAACATCGGCGTGAAACCTTCCCCTAGCGTTACCGGCTTCGCGTCAGGAAGAACCTCGGCGTAGCGCCACATGGAAGCGACACGCCCGCGCAAATCCTCTGGTCGCAACTTCCCTTTCAGGCTGGCCAGATCGTAGCGGACGTAGAGCACGCCGCCATCTTTTGGGCAGACATTTTGCGGACGATCGGCGGAAAGCCGCTCTCCACACCGCGTGCATTCAAGATAGGAAATTCGCATCGAGGGAAGGATAGCACTTGGAAGGTCGCTGTCAGCTATCAGCTCTCAGCTTTCAGCGACCAGCCGCGAAGACGACCGACGGAGCAGAAAGCGCGCTCCGCTCGGCCGGTTCGCGGAGAAGAACCTAGACTTCGAGTCTGGCTTCGAAGAGCGAGGGGCTTATGCGGCAGCCGGCGGTGGCCAGGCGCTCGGCAAAGAATGGGGCGCGGCCAGTGCCGCGGAATACTCCGCGGACGCGTCCGCTCTCATCGATGCCGGTGCGTTCGAAGACGAACACGTCCTGCATGGTGATGGACTCGTTCTCCATGCCCGTGATTTCGGAGACGGTGAGAACCTTGCGCGAGCCGTCGGAGAGGCGCGCGATCTGGACGACAGCGTGGATTGCATTGGCCACCTGCTGTCGCACCGCGTGCTCGGGAATGTTGAGATTCGCCATCGAGACCATGTTCTCGACGCGGTTCAGCGCGTCACGCGGCGAGTTTGCGTGGACCGTGGTGAGCGAGCCTTCATGGCCGGTGTTCATGGCCTGAAGCATGTCGAAGGCTTCCTCGCCGCGGACCTCGCCGACCACGATGCGGTCGGGGCGCATACGGAGGCTGTTGATCACGAGCTGGCGCATGCGCACCGCGCCCTTGCCTTCAATGTTCGGCGGGCGGGTTTCGAGGCGGACGACGTGCTCCTGCTTGAGTTGAAGTTCGGCGGCGTCTTCGATGGTAACAATGCGCTCGGAGTTCGGAATGTAGCCCGAGAGAACGTTCAGGAGCGTAGTCTTGCCGGCGCCGGTGCCGCCGGAGATCAGAAGATTGAGGCGGCCCTTGACCATGGCCGAGAGCAGTTCGAGCATCTGCTCGGTCAGAGTCCGGTTCTCGATCATGTTGCGCCAGGTGACGGGGTCGCGGCCAAAGCGGCGAATCGAGAGACACGCGCCATCGAGGGCAAGTGGAGGAATGATGGCGTTGACGCGCGAGCCGTCTTGCAGGCGGGCGTCGACCATGGGCGAAGACTCATCGACGCGGCGACCGATGCGCGAGACGATGCGGTCGATGATCTGCATCAGGTGCTGGTTGTCTTTGAAGGACAGGCCGGTGATTTCGAGTTTGCCGGCGCGCTCGACGTAGACGCGATCGAAGCGGTTGACGAGGATGTCAGAGACGGTCGGGTCCTTAAGCAGCGGCTCGAGCGGACCGAGGCCAAAGATTTCGTCAAGAATTTCGCGGGAGAGGCGCTCACGCTCGGCGAAGCTGAGAGGCACCGCTTCGCTGTTGACCGAGTTGCGGATAAGGACGAGGACTTCTTCGCGAGCGGCGTCGCCCGTGGTGCGCCCGAGTTTTTCGAGGTCGAGACGGTCGAGGATCTTGCGATGCAGGTCGGCTTTGACCTGCTGGTATTCGCTACGCTCGAAGGCTTGGAGGTTGGGCATGGGCAAATCGGCTGTTGGCTCTTAGCTTTTAGCTCTTGGCTCTTAGCTGAAAGCTAACAGCTAAGCGCCAAAAGCGGAATACTCATAGGTAACTATACCGTCTTGAATAGCGACCAGGCGCTACGTTTTACTTCGATGTCATCTTTGGTCAGAACCTTGGCCAAGCCCATGATGGAGCGGGATATTTCAGTGTTCGGTCCCTGCATTACGGGGACTCCGCGGTCGATGGCGGTCGAGACTACGAAGTACTGATTGGGAATTCGCCAGAGCACGGGAGCGCCGATGGCGGCCTCCGTCTCGGATTCATTGAAGCCGCCAACCTTCCGGTAGCGGTTCAGAACGAGCGCAAAGCGATCGCGGGAGCCGCTCTCACCCAGATATTGGGCGACCCGGCCGGCGCTCCATAGAGACGCTACATCGGCGTGGGCGATGAGAAGAATTTTTTCCGACAAATTGCTGGCGAGGCGGGTGGCGCTGTCGAGGCGGGAAGAGGCATCGACGACGATGTAATGAAACATGCCGGCAATCATGTCGAACAAACGGGCGTAGTCGGAGGCGGAGGGCTCGGTGGCGACGGGGACGGAGGGTCCGGCCAGGACGCGCAAGCCGCGCTCGTGACGGGCCATGAAGCTCTCGAGGAGCGAGTTGTCAAGCCGATGCAGATTGACGATGGCGTCAGAGATCGTGAATGCGGGCTTGAGATTGAGATGGAGCGCGCAGTGCCCAAGCGGCGCCAGATCGACGAGAGCAGTACTTGGATGAATAGACTGCAAGGCGAGAGCAAGGTTGACGGCGGCCGTGGTGGCTCCGCTACCACCTTTGGCGTTGACAAGGGTAAATACCTTGCTGCGCGTGCTCTCGAGTCCCGGCTTGCGGCGGGTT
Organism: uncultured Acidobacteriaceae bacterium; assembly: GCA_963698865.1. Lineage (GTDB taxonomy): Bacteria > Acidobacteriota > Terriglobia > Terriglobales > Acidobacteriaceae > Acidiflorens. Next base: position 136,484 of record CAVOSL010000002.1, read on the forward strand.
GAAGTCAGGCGGACGAAGGCTTCGAGGAGATCGGTGGTCGTGGTCGGACGCTCAATGTATTCGCGCACTCCGGCGCGCATGGCGCTGACGATAAGTTGCGGCTGAGTCATGGTGCCGACGACAAAGATGGAAGCGTGCGAAAGTTCCTGATGAAGCAGTTCGACGGCGCGCAGCGCGCCGGCAATACCCTCGGCTGCGAGGTCGACCAGAATCACGTCCGGAGAGAAAGCCTGTGTTTTGCGGATGACCGGGTCGGTAGCGGACAGGGGCAGAGTCGAGTTCGCGCAGACGGTGCGGGCCACACTGGTGCCATCGACCAGGACCTGGAGTACGGCGCGCTGGTCGCTGTCGGTAGCGAAGATGGCTACGGAGAGCTCGGGCATAACGTCTGCCGGGGGAGTCGCCTCAACCGGAGAATCACATCTTAAACTCTATTATGCAGTCATTTCGGCTATGTTACAGCCATTGATGATACTAGCAGTTTCCGTATCTGCGCGAAAAAAGGCGCGTCGTCCTCGCACCGCCGGCCTCCACCCCTCTTACGCGAAAAGCGCGCGCGATGGGGACCCCGGCGAGATGCCAGCGCTTCCCACATCTATCTCTACGGTTTCTTTTTATCGAACTGGGCTGGGTCCAGAAGAGGCAGGGGCATGGGCGGACCTTTTGGCATTTCCGCGGTCGATGAGATGCGCCGTGCCGTGCACAGGACCATCAGTTCGGTATTGCTCTTCTGGGCGCTCTTGCTCCGGAAGAAATTGCCGAGAATTGGAATGTCACCCAGCCCCGGAACTTTGTTCATGATATCGGTGACGCGATTGTCGATCAGCCCGGCGATGACAAAGCTCTGACCATCCTGCAGCTCGAATTCGGTATCGGCTTTGCGCGTGCTGAGCGCCGGGATGGTCGTACCGGAGACGGTGACTGAGTTGGCGAAATCCAGTGTGCTGACCTCGGGAGCGACGTGCAGATGAATGCTGCCGTTAGGCTGAATCACGGGCGTGAACTTGAGCCGGACGCCGAATTCCCGGAACTGGATGGTGACGGTGGAAAGGCCGGTGGCGTTGGGCTGCACGACGGGAAAGGGGAATTCTCCGCCGGCCAGAAAGCTGGCTTCTTTGCCGTTCAGGGCGACGAGATTGGGCTCAGCCAGAATCTGAAGAAGGCTCTTTTGCTGAAGTGCCTGAATGACGGCTCCCAGGTTGACCTGCGGATTAAAGAAAAACAGGTTGAGAAAGTTACTGACAGTAGCGGTGGTGCTGGGCGGGGTGCCCGGGCCGCCACTCTTGGGTGGAGTAAGCGTCACGCCGCCAAACTGCCCGGTTTGTATCGTTCCAACGGTGTTTCCCGCGCCGGTTGAAAACATGTTGATGCCGAGCTGTGTCAGGGCAGAACGGTCGACTTCCGCGAATCTTACTTCGAGCAACACCTCATCCGCTCCGACCGGGCCGAAAGTGAGGACGTTGACGACATTCTTCGAGTAGGCCGCTGCCAGCGCGCCCGCGTGCTTGGCAACGTCTTCGGTGGTGACGTGGCCGGAGAGAACTATGGCCGAGCGCGACGGGGAGACCTGGATTTGCTCGTTAGGAAATAGCTTATGGATTTCTTCTGAGGCGGCGCTGATATCGACGTCGACGCGGAGATCGAAACTACGGGAGCGCTCGAGCTCATCCCAGATGAGCAATGAAGTTTCGCCGGGAGCGAGGCCGTTCACCAGAACTTGCGTGGGCGTGACCACGAGGGCGTCGGCGACCGCAGGGTCAGTGACGGAGACGCGGCGCAGCCGTTCGGTGGTATTGATCAAGAGCGACTTTCCGACCATGACGCGCAGGGGCGCGGAGGCTGGGTTCTCGGCCGCGCTGGACGCCGGCGGCACGGTCGTCTGGGGAGTCTCCTGAGAAGGGGTTGCGGCAGCCGGAGCCTGGGGCGCGTTACGCGCGAAAACGGGCATAGCCGCGAGCAGCAAGGCGGCTGCAATCAAAAGGCAGGATTTCATGAATGCTGACCTCGGCGAGGAAACCGCAGCCTGGTTGCGATCATGAATCCGCAGGCACGGATGCGGACTTGACGGCTCAGTGGGTTTCATCCTGTTTGAACTTGGTTTCTTCGCGTTTTCCGCCTCGAATCATTTCAACTTGGAACGGCGGTGGAGGAGGTGGAGGCGTAACCTTCTCCGTCGCCCTGTGCAGCTTGGGTTTGACAGCATCGGCGGCCGCGGCCGCGCGCGGGGAAAGCGAACTGGCCCTGGTCGGCGCAATCGATTCCTTGCGGGTATCGAGCGGATTGCGCAGTGCCAGTTGAATTCTTCCTTCCTGGGAGGCGAGCGTCAGTCTTTGCGCGTCGTCGGGAGAGACGAGCAGAGTGATGACGGCGGCGTTCTGGGTCTCGCCTGAGATAACGCGATCCAAGAGACTGCGGCCGACGGCGATCACGGCGACGTTCTCGAGCACGGTAGTGGTTTGAGCGTCGTTGCCGGCTCCGGGAAGACCGCTCGCGAGGACATCGACGCGGGTGCCGGGCTGCACAAAGCCGGCCACGGAAACAACGTCATTCACGCGCACCGAGACCGCACGCATGCCCTGGGGAATCATGGAAGGCAGGCCCGCGCCCGCATCCTCGGCCGCCAACTTGCCGGGCAGAATGAAGTCGCCCTTGCTGATAGGCAAAACTACGCCCCGCTGGCGAACCTGCGAGGCCCGCTCAAAATGCCCGGGAGGGACACTGGACCTCGGGAAAGGAACCACCGCAACATCATGGTCCGTCAATTTTGAACCGATCTGAATATCGTTCGCCGCGACGACCGCCATCACCATATCCTGTTTGCCGCGGGTCGTGCCCTTCAGCATGTTGAAGACGTAGTAGCTGGCCAGCAGGCCGATGGCGAGAGCCAGGCCTCCGATCATCAAAAGGCGACTTCGATTCATTCCACTTCCTAAGCGAGGCGCGTCCGGGCGCGGCCGTCGCAGACCGATTGCAAAGAGCGAGAAACGGCAACTTGACCGCCGCCACTACTGAATGGTGCTGGCGACCTCTGAGAACACCGTGTTCGAATTGGTGCCGATGAGCCGGACGGTCCCGATCACGATGACAAGGATAACCGCGAGCATCACGGCATATTCGGCGATGTCCTGTCCTTCCTCACCACGCCATAGAACTTTTAGCAAGTCTGACATTCCAGGTCTCCTTCGGATTGTACTGAGAATCACTGAGCTGGGCATCGACTCTCTAAACAGAAAAATCGGAACTGCGAAATCTGCGGCGCTGAACTCCGGTCGCGCCGGTGGCGCAGATCGACGCATACGACCACGCAACGGAAAAGCCATTCCAGGGTGCAACCAGTTTCGCAGATTCGGGATGGCTGTAGTATACATTTTTTCCGAATATTCCAAGGCCGAATTGACGGACTGAGCGGCTCATTTGAATGGGGCGGGCCCGGATGAAAATGACCGCCTGATGGTCGCGATAGGCGGCCGTCCAACGGAAGTCAAGGAAAAGGGCTTGGGCCAGGGCGGAACTCGGAGGTACCAGGATCGTCTGGACGTTCGAGGCCTCAAGCACTTCTTGCCATCCTTTTTGAAGGCGAGGAACGATCTCAATGCATTGGCGGAGAAGATCGTCTCCATAAAGATCGGCGCGGCCGTCGGCGAAGACGCGATATTTCGGACCCAGCTTCCAGATGGCGTAGCCTCCCCAGTCGTAGTAAGCGAACAAGCGCTCGGGCTCCTGAGTAGTCTGAAGAAACTCGACTGCCCTTTGGGGGAAAAGGACGGCCTCTCGCGCCTGCTGGTCCCCTGCCAAATTGACCCATCGTAGGATGGCAAACAATGCCAAGAATACGAGCGCGGCGAAATTGAGGATTGCCCGCGTTCTTTTTGGCACGCTGGGTGGTGGAGACAGCAGCGGCGAGGCGGATGAGCTTGGCATGGCTGCCGCAATGACCGGAATTGCAATCAGGATGAAGATGGGAATATGCCGGACCGCGTCGAGGGCCGCGACCGCCGTGAAGAGCAGCGGGAGAAGAATGCGTCCCTTGATGCGAGAACTCGAATAGGTGAGAGCAATGGGCAGGAGCAGAAAGACGAATAGCAGCGGGAACGTAGAGCCCACGATGAAAGTCGGGCGAGAACCACTCGGCAATCAGGGAGCGCATTCCCGTGGACCGCAAGGTTTCGAGAGGATAACGATAGAGTTCGAGGCCGCTTGGGTTCAGAGGCACAAGCGCCAGACAGGCAAGGATGACTAGAAGAACGCGCACGATGAGCGCGCGCGACTGCATCCATGGCGTGGTGCCGGCTAAACTTTCGAAAATCAATCCGAGGGCGTAGAGGAGCAGGAGCGCGGGCCCGAGTGCGAAGCCGGCGTGCAAGTTCAGCCACAGAAGAAACAAAGGTGGAATCAGGAAAAGAAGCCGGGGCCGGCCCTCACCGTGTTCGAGCAGCCAGAGGAGCAGGCTAGCCAGCGTAAAAGTAAACATCTGTGGACGCGCTCCCCAACTCGATGCAGAAGCGGCCGCACCTAGGACCGTGAGAGCGGCTGCCCAGTGCGGCTTTCCGGGGCACCGCCAATACAGCAGCAGAAAACCGGCGGTGGTTACGATCGCCGAGAAAGCAATGAGGGCACCCGGTCCGGCATGGCTCCAGATTTCGAACAAGATAATTTCCGAAAGCCACTCATGCGAGATCCAGGGGCTGCCGCCGCGCGTGAAGGAAAAATGGTCGGTGTGCGGCACGCGTCCGTTTTCGACCATCCACTGTGCGGTTCGCAGGTGCCACCAGAGATCGGGATCAGTGGCGCTGCGCGCGGTCATCGCCAACAGGCCGAAGAAAAGAATGGCGGCAAAGAACAGGCGCTTGCTGGCGAAAATATTCATGCAGACGGGACGGGCAATTATAGGCGCTGAAAATGGAAGAGCGATAGACGGAGCGCCGGCGTGGCCCTCACCGCCTACAGTCAGCGAAATATCATTCCCCGTCCGGTTTCGCGCGGAAAACAATGACCACCAGCATCGGCAGGTAAAATCCCAACACACTCCATCGTCCGACGGCTTGCATGCTGTGCGGGATGTGATACCAGCGCCACAGGCCGATAATCCAACTGCAAGCCACCGTGACAAGAATGTTGCGGCGGGTCTTCGGAATCAGCCAGAGGACGAACGCGTCGTAGAACCAGCGCTGAGGAATCACCGAACAGAGAAGAAGCAACCAGGCATCCGGATCGCGCCAGCGCCAAAGCGCGAGGAGCAGGATCGGTCCGGGAATGACCAGCAATGCGATGTAATGCTGGTATCCGTGGAGTTGCGGAATCCACTCCGAGAGCCAATGGGGCCGGAGCACAAAGCTCGCTACCACCAGAACCGCGGCCGCGATCAACCCTTGGCGCGAAAGATGCGTGAGGCCGACGGGCGTGCCGATTTGTGGTTTTGCGGCGCAGAAGACAAGCCCCAGGGGAAAGAAAGCGGCGGACATCACCAGCGGCGTCCATTGGGCCGTGATGAGCGCCGCCCAGAATGGATAGGCAAGAAAGATGAACAGGCGCTCCGCATTCTGGCGGATGAGGCCGAAGGCCAGCAGGCCCGAGCCGATTCCGTAGAATAGGGCGGCGGCCACTCCCTCCGGAAACGCTGCCAGGGGCAGCGCGACAATGGCGGAGGGCAAGGGATAAGGAATCAGTCCCGGAAGTTGATTGTTGTAGGGATTTTTACCGGCAAGAAGATCGCGAGCCGCCTGGTGAGTCCAGTAGAAATCCGCGTCGCCGAGCCCAAAATGATGTAGAAAAATCCAGCAGAACGTGCCGCTGACAATTCCAATCGCGAGCGCGGCAAAAAAGTTTAGGCGGGAACGGCGCGTACTCACGCGAGCATTGTAGTATCCATTCGACGCGAATCCAGGTTTCTGAGTATGTTCTTCGTGAATCGATGACGGCGAAAGAGAGAGTTACGGCGCAAGCCCAGGCGCGGAGATTTGAGAGGATGGGCGCAGCGCGGCAAAGCCTAGTGGCAGCCCTCGTCCTCGTGCTCGCGTGGGGAATGATCTATTACTACCACGGCGTTTTGCTCCGCGTTCGCAGCGCCAGAGTGCAGGAGCCCAGTGCGGCCTCGGGCACCTGGTCGGATCTTTATCCACGCTGGTGGGGCGCGCGCGAACTGCTGTGGCATCATCGCAATCCGTACAGCGCAGAGGTATCTGCGGAGATCCAGCGTGGTTTCTACGGACGGCCGCTCAATCATTCCACTGATGTTTCGAATCCCGATCGAGAAAGAGATCCGGAAGAGTTCGTATACCCGGTCTATATCGTGTTTTTGCTCGCGCCCTTTCTGTCGCTCCCCTTTCATGCGGTGGGCAGCGCCTTCACCGCCATTCTTCTGTTTGTGACCCCAGCAAGCCTGTGGCTCTGGATGAAAGCGCTGAACCTGCGCCTGCGTCCGTGGGCGATTGCCCTGGCTCTGATCGTACTCATGTCGAGCTATCCAGTCGTCGACGGCCTGCACCTACAGCAGCTCACGCTGTTCGTAGCGGCGCTCATGGCGGGCGCGATGGCAGCCCTCGCGCGCGGACGGCATGCGCTGGCAGGGGTATTGCTGGCCCTCGCTATGATGAAGCCACAACTCGCAATTCTCACGGTGGCACTAGTTTTGATTTGGACTCTAGGCAATTGGCGCGCGCGGAAGGGGTTTGCGGTCGCCTTTGGCGGCGTTATGGCTGGGTTGCTTGTAGGCGCGGAGATCGTGCTGCCGGGCTGGTTCTGGCTGTGGCGGCAGGCGGCGGATTCCTATGTCGCTCATCACAAGGAAGCGCTGATGGTAGCGGTGTTTCACTTGCAGACTGCGGAAATATTTGGTGCGGCCGCTCTGGGCGCGCTTTTAATACTCTTCTGGCTGGCTCGCGAAGAACTCCCGGGGAGTGGCCCGTTCAATCTTGCCCTGGTCGCGGCTCTGATGTTGACGGTTCTGTATTTGCCCAATGCCGGAAGCTCGTACTACAACGAGGTGCTGCTCTTTCCGGTGGTGCTGTGGATGTTCACGTCCGGCCTGAGCGCAGCCAGGGATAGCGTTTTTGCGCGCCTAATGTGGCTGCTCGCGGCCAGCTTGCTGGCGGGAGAATGGTTTACGGCGCTGCCGGTATCGTTGGCTGTCCTGGTGTGGCATTGGCACTTCGAACGTGAGTCCACACTCTTCGTCACAGGACCCGAATTCCTGATTTTTTACTTCCCAATATTTTTGGGCATATTTGTTTTGAGCGCCGGTCCGCGGGCGTGGCGGTCCGCTTGAAAAGCGGAGCCCGCGGTGCCGCAGCATTATGGTTGGTGACGGCGTTGGTTTGTGCGGCGGGCGTTTGGCTGTTTGCGCAGCGCGTATTGATTCCTTACCAAATGGGCGATGCAGCCGCCCATGGCAGGCCGCGAGGGAATCTCTCCGACCTCTACCCCCGTTGGATCGGCGCTCGCGAATTGCTGCTCCATGGAAAGGATCCCTACAGCGCCGAGATCACACGGGAAGCACAAGAGGGATACTACGGACGGCCGCTCGATCATTTGCGCGCCGGCGATCCAAAGGACCAGCAGGGATTCGCTTATCCGGTGTACGTGGCGTTCTGGCTTTTTCCCATCTTAAACTTGCCATTTCCAGTCGTGGAAAAGGGTTTTCTTTTTACGCTGATCATTCTCACCTCCGCCAGCGCTCTCCTGTGGCTGCGAATGCTGCGCATGCGGATGTCGTTGGTTGGACAAACGGTGGTGGTCGTTCTGACTCTAGGCAGTCTGGCGGTCATGCAGGGCTTGAAACTGCAGCAGATGAGTCTGCTGGTTGCCGGACTGATCGCTATCGCTTTTTGGCTTCTGATTAACAACTACCAGGCCGCCGCCGGAATTGCCTTGGCCCTGGCGAGCGTGAAGCCGCAGCTCGTCGTGCTGCCGCTGCTTTGGCTTGGCATCTGGACACTGGGTGATCCGCGGCGGCGCTACCGATGGGCTTTATCATTTTTGGTTGTGATGGCGCTTCAGATCAGCGGCGGCGGAATGGTATCTGCCACACTGGATTCCGCGCTTCTGGCAGGCGGTTCGCGAATACCGGGAATATACGGGAGCGATCTCGGTAACGCAGGTATTAACCGGGCCCGTGCTGGGAAGGGCGTTGGAACTTTCCGCATTTGTTCTTCTCCTGAGACTATGTTGGAGGCAACGCGGCCAGCCGGCATGTTCAGGCGCCTTTGCGGCCATGGCCGGCGTCGTTCTGGCACTCACGGTTCTGCTCATTCCAACAGACTCGGTTTACAATCAGGTGCTTTTAATTCCGGCGGTGTTGATGCTGACCCGCGATGGGCGCGCCGTTTGGAGTCAAAGCAGGGCGAGCCGCGTGCTCTTTGGGGTGGCCGCCGCGTTGGTTGGGTGGCCGTGGGTCAGTAGCGTCGTGTTGGTCGCCTCGTCATTCATTATCCCGCGAGAGATGGTGGAACGAGCGTGGAGTGTGCCGTTCTGGACGGTAGTTGCCACGCCCCTGGGGGTGGCGGCGGTGATGCTGGTGCATGCTGGAGGCCAGACTTTTGGCAAGTCGGCAAAGGCGCAGACATCGTAGAATGCTGAGGGGGATTGGTTGATCAGGCCATCTGGTGAGCGGGTCATCGGGTGATCTGTGAACTCAACCAATAGCCCCGGGGGCGAATCGTCCCGTTTTCGTATTGTTTTTAGATGATCCGATGACCCGATGATCCGATCACCCGATGACCCGATTGCGGTAGTCGTCGGCGCAGGGAATTCATTAGACAGATGGCTGCATCCTCACATTCCGGAATCTCAAGCATCTTTCCCGTCGCGATCTACGTGCAGGGGAGCGAGCAGCAGACCCTGTCGCTGAACCATACGCCCTACACGGTCGGGCGGAAAGTGGATCGCGACCTGGTGATCGCCGACCCGCGCGTGTCGCGCGAGCATGCCTCGATCGTTTCCGAGAATGGCGAATTTTTTGTCGTCGATCAGGGCAGCAAACACGGCACGTTCGTCAACGGCGAACGCGTGGACCGCCACAAACTGAATCGCAACGACCGGCTGGAGTTTGGCGCGCGCGACGTCGCGTATCTCATCTTCCATCCGCTGCACACCACCTCGAACACGGCGCGCGAATTCCTGAGCCAGATTTCAGGAATTCAGATCGCTCCCGAGGCGACGGATCTTGAAAAGCTGACGCTCTTCATGGAGGCGGCGCGCAAGCTCAACACCATCGGCGTGCTCGATGAAATTCTGGTCACGCTGCTCGATGCGACGCTCAAGCTGACGCGGGCGGAACGTGGCTACATTTTTCTGCGCGACAGCGAGGGTGCGTTGACGCTGGCGGCGGGCCGCAATTCGAATTGCGAGCCGCTGCTCGACGATAAGACAATTTCGCGCTCGGTGCTGGAGGGCGCGCTGACTTCAAACTCCGAATATCTGGTGACCGACACGAGTCAGATGCTCGACGTGCAGCAGCGGCAGAGCATTGTGGCGTTCGATCTGCGCACCGTGATCTGCATGCCGTTGCGCAAGCCGATGGTGCAGACAACGCGTGACGGCCAACCCGCCGGCGGCGAGGTGATGGGCGCGCTGTATGTGGACTCGCGGTTCGCCTCGCGCGATATTACGAGCGTGAGCCACGACATCCTGCGGGCGATCGCGACGGAAGCTGCGCAGCTGGTCGAGAACGCGCGGCTCGTGCAGGCCGAAGAAGCGGGCCGCCGGTATCAGCAGGAGTTGGGAATTGCGGCGTCGATTCAGCAGCGGTTGCTGGCTGTGACGCTGCCCGAGGTTTCGTTTGCGCGCGTGAGCGGGCGCAACATGTCCTGCAAAGAGATTGGCGGCGACTTTTTCGAGGCCGTAAATACGCCGCAGGGATTGGCAGTGGTCCTCGCCGACGTGAGCGGCAAGGGGGTTTCCGCCGCGCTCCTGGCTTCGATTCTGCAAGGCATGGTTTATTCGCAACTGATTGCGGGCATGCCGCTCACCGAGGTGGTCGCGGCGGTGAATCGCTTTTTCACTTACAAGCACATTGGCGAAAAGTACGCGACCATGATCATCACGCGCCTGCGGAACGATGGCGACCTCGAATATGTAAACTGCGGGCACATTCCGCCGGTCTGGATTTGCGGCGATGAAGTACTAAGGCCGTCGCATGGAAACTTACCGGTCGGGCTGCTGGCGGACGCGACCTATGCCAGCGACCGCTGCCAAATGAGGCCGGGGGATCGGCTGATTCTCGTAACCGATGGCGTCACCGAAGCGGAGAACGCGCGCGGCGACATGTTCGACAGCGAGCGTCTGGAAAAAGTGGCGGGCAAGAGTTCGTCGATGGAGGATATTTTCTCGGCGGTTGCGGATTTCTGCGGGGGCACGCCGCTCAATGACGACTGCACCGTGGTGGAGCTGGCCTATACGGGGGACTAGCCCCGTCTCACCTACGGCTTGGCATCTTTGTGAATCTCCACCGTTGACCACGTTTTGTCGGCCGCGTGGCACAGCTTCTCAATCGCACAATCGGCGCACTTTGGACTGCGCGCTACGCACAGCTTGCGGCCGTGCCAGATCACCTCATGAGAAAAGTCCGTCCAGCGTTCTTGTGGAACTATCCGCATCAGATCCTGCTCGATCTTTTGAGCGTCCTCATTCCGCGTTAGCTCCAGCCGCCGCGAAATGCGCGTCACGTGCGTGTCGACTACGACTCCTACATTCTTCTTGAACCATGTTCCGAGGACTACATTCGCCGTTTTACGCGCCACGCCCGGCAGAGTTAACAATTCGTCCATCGTCTCCGGCACCTTGCCGCCAAAATCGGAGACGATTTTGCGCGCCGCGCCGACTACTGACTTCGACTTGTTGCGAAAGAATCCAGTCGAACGGATATCGGGTTCCAATTGTTCCGGCTCCAGCGCCGCGAAATCCTGGACCGTAGGATATTTTTCGAAAAGGACAGGCGTAACCATGTTGACGCGGACGTCGGTGCATTGCGCGGAGAGAATCGTGGCCACCACCAGTTCCCAAGCACTGCGATGAGTGAGCGCGCAGGTCACGCCGGGATACATCTGGTCGAGTCCGGCGATAATCTGGCGAACGCGCTCGGGGTTGACCGGATCGTAACCAGATGTTCGTTTCGGCGATGCAGCTTTGCGCGCGTCCTTCGGCGGCGGTGCGGGCTTGCCCGACGGCCGAGTTGGCTTACTCGCAATCGTCTTCTTCGACGCGATTGGCTTCGTGGAGCGCACCGCGTCCTGGCGTCCGCTGCGGCTCGGTTGGCGCGGCATGGTTCCGCGGGGCATTTTTTTCTCCTGAGAGAATTCATGGTACCAAAGCGAGTGCGGATAGGGATCTGCGGCGGAGGCGGGACGCCGGCGCTACGGTTGACGGGCACTACCTGAATGGCGCTTAGGACGAAGGTAACCGGCGGGGAATTGACGCGCCGTGAGCGGGTGAGTAGTCTGAATCGAAAGAGAACTTGTGGCCGTCAAGAACATCAAACTCGGACAGGTCTGGCGCCAGGACGAAAGTGGGAAAGACTTCCTCGTCACCAAGGTGTACAGCGAAGTCTTCACGCAGTACGCCGTGTTGCGTCCTGCCGAAGTGAACGCGCCCAATGTTCCGGGCGTGAAAGTCAAGGTCGCCAAGTCGGCCGAGGGAGTCGCGCTGCCGGGGTTCACCTTCACGCAAGAAGGAGCCTTCTGACGGAATTAATTGAATCATTGAGTGATTGAGAGACTGAGTCATTGAAAACCGACCTTGTATCAGTTCAATGACTCAATCCCTCAATCACTCAATCACTCAATGTCTTCATGACTGAAAAAATCCTCGCTATCCTGTTCGTCTTCATCTCGCACCTGGTGGCCACGACTGGCTATGCCGGCGTCGCGATTCTGATGGCGATTGAGTCGGCGTGTATTCCCCTCCCCTCCGAACTGATTATGCCCTTCGCGGGTTACCTCGTTTTTCAGGGCACAATGAAGCTGTTATGGGTGGCGACGGCGGGTGCGATCGGGTGCAACCTCGGATCGCTGATCGCGTATGAGATCGGCTGCTATGGCGGGCGTCCTTTGGTCGTGCGCTATGGGCGCTGGATTTTGATGGGTCACCGCGAACTCGATTGGGCCGACAGATTTTTCGATCGCTGGGGTGAGATGGCCGTCTTCATCGCCCGGCTATTGCCAGTGATCCGGACATTCATCGCGCTGCCAGCGGGAGTCGCGCGCATGCCCCGCGCGAAATTCCATATCTATACGTTTCTTGGATCGTGGCCCTGGTGTTTGGCACTGGCCTGGTTTGGCATGAAGCTGGGCGAAAACTGGCGCACGCTGGGTCAGTATTTTCACAAGATGGATGCCGTCATTGGCATACTCTTGCTGACGGGAGCGGTGTGGTTCATCTGGTCGCACTGGCAGAATCGGCTGAGAGTCAGCGAATAAAATAGGCCTTCGGTGTTCGGTGTCAGGTATATAGGAAGACCCCAACCGCGGGACCCTTTCCTAACCCCGAACACCCAAGACCTAACACCTCTAACGACATGGGATTTCTAGGCTACCTGCGGTCCCCGTTCAGTCTTCTCCTCATCGGGCTGGCGATCTTCCATTTCATCCGCCGCCGTCCCGATACCTACTGGATCTTCATCATTTTGTTCCTCGGGCCGCTCGGCGCTATCATTTATTTGGCTGTCGAAGCCCTCCCTGACATCGGCCTGCTTGGGCAGTCCTTTAAAGTCTTTCCGCGCCGCAGGCGCATCGGAGAGCTGGAAGTGGCCATTCGGGACAATCCATCCGCTGGAAATTACGAAGAACTGGGCGATCTCTACATGGACGACGGCAAGTTCGCGCCCGCGCGCGCCGCTTTCGACCGGGCGATTGCCGCGCGCGCCGATACGCTCGATCCCTTCTACCGCCGCGGCGTTTGCGCGCTACAGCTGGGAGATGCAGGGGCGGCGGTGCCGGACCTCGAGCGCGTGGTGAATAAAGAGGCTGACTACGACTTCCAGCGCGCCGCCGGGCTTCTGGCTCATGCGTACGCTCAGACCGGACAGAAAGAAAAAGCGGAAGCGCTATTTCGACAAGTCACGGTGACGTCGACGCTGTCCGAAACCTACCTGAATTTCGCGGAGCTGCTGGCCTCGGTGGGCCAGAGCGCTGAGGCACGCGAATGGGCGCAGAAGGTGCTCGACAAGAAACCTACTATGCCCGGCTATCTGCGGCGCCGCGAGCGCCCGTGGTTCCGGCGGGCGAATGAGTTTTTGAAGAGAGTGCCGGCGTAAAGAAGCCCAGATCCGAAATCCGCGTTAATCCGCGGGAAGGAAGTTTCCCAGAGCCTCCCCTGTCCGCCCAAGCTATACTTATTTCCAACCGCGAAATCCCATGATGTACCTCATTGCCGTCTTGATTTTCGTCGTCGTGACCGTGCTGGCTTTTGCCATCATGTCGCTGCTCGATGAGCGCAAGGCCCAGGCCCGCATTCTCCGCGACCGCCTCACAGCCCCTGAGCAATCATCGGGCGGGCCGCTCGAACTCGCCCTGCTGCGCGACGAGATGCTCAGCCGCATCCCGGCCTTCGACACGCTGCTGCGCCGCTCTGAGCGCGTCTCGCTGCTCCAGAAAATGCTCGCGCAGGGCTCGGTCGACATTCGCGCCGGAAACTTCCTCATCATCTGCGCCGCCTCGGGCGTCGGTCTCGCCCTCGCCGCCATCATCGCGGGCGGCAACGTGATGTTTGGCTGGGCCGGGCTTCTTCTCGGCTTCTTCGTTCCCTACGCCTACGCTTCTCACATGCGCGCCAAGCGTTTCCAGAAATTTGAAGAGAAATTCCCCGAGGCCATTGACACGCTTGCGCGCGCCGTCCGCGCCGGCCACGCCTTCACCACCGCCCTCGAAATGATTGCCACCGAACTCGCCGAGCCGGTCGCCGGCGAATTCCGCCAGCTTTACGAAGAACAGAAATTCGGTCTCCCGGTGCGCGACGCGCTCATCAACTTGACGGACCGCATCCCGCTCGTCGACGTAAAATTCTTCGTCACCGCCGTTATGCTGCAACGGGAAACCGGCGGCAACCTCGCCGAAATCCTCGACAATCTTTCCTACGTCATCCGCGAGCGCTTCAAGATTCTTCGCCAGGTCCGCGTCCACACTGCCCAGGGCCGCCTCACCATGGTCCTGCTCATGGCTCTGCCGCCGACCATCGTCGTCCTCATGCTCATGCTCAACCGGGGCTTCATTGAACCGCTGTTCTCGGACCCGTTGGGCCACGTTCTCGTCGTCTCCGGCGTCACCCTGCAAACGCTTGGCTATTTCGTCATCCGTAAAATTATCAGGATTCAGGTATGACCCTACCCATCCTTCTCGCCGTCCTGGTTTTCCTGACGATCACCATCGTCGTGTTCGCCTTCGCGGCCGCCACCGTCGCCCCCTCGTCGGTCCTCGGCGCCCGCTTGCGCGAAATCGGCTGGCAGCGCCCCAAGCAGCAAGAAAAGCAGCCCATGCGCGAGCGCTTCCAGCAGGCTCTCGATCCGCTTAGCCGCGCCCTGCCCATCTCGCCCACCGACGTCTCCAAAACCCGCGCCTGGCTCATCCAGGCCGGCTATCGCGACCCGCAGCACGTCTCCATTTACCGCGGCCTGCGCGTACTCTTTGCCGTCCTCGGCTTCCTGGTCGCCTTCGCTATCTCAGGATTCGATTCGCCCTTCCTGCTCGCCGGCCTCTTCGGCCTCGGCTTTTTCATCCCGCGCTTCCTGCTCAAGCGGCAAATGCATGAGCGGCAAAAGCGCATCCGCCTCGCTCTGGCGGATGCCCTTGACCTCACCGTAATTTGTGTCGAAGCCGGGCTCCCGCTCGACCAGGCTTTAATGCGCGTCGGCAACGACCTCAGCTATGCTCACCCCGAGCTCAGCGCCGAGTTCCATCTCTTCGACCTCGAAATCCGCGCCGGCAAGCCCCGCGTCGAGGCCCTCCGCAATCTGGCCGCCCGCACCGGCGTCGAAGACGTTCGCTCCCTCGTCGGCACCCTGATCCAAACCGATCGCTTCGGAACCAGCGTCGCCCAGGCGCTCCGCGTTCACTCCGATTCCCTGCGCACCGAGCGCCGCCAGCGCGCCGAAGAGCAAGCCGCCAAGACCACCGTGAAAATGATTATCCCGCTGGTTCTTTTCGTGATGCCCTCGCTGATCTTCGTGACAGTGGGCCCGGCCGTAATCCAACTTATGCGCCTGCTCATGCCGGTAACCGGCGGCGGCCACCGCTGAGAGATTGAATCATTGAGAGATTGAATCATTGAGAGATTCGAGTAGTGATTGAATCATTGATAGATTGAGTCATTGAGAGATTTGCCAGCCTGGGCGTCTGTCGTTTGTCGTGCACAATGCGATTTTCAATGACTCAATGACTAAATCCCTCAATGACTCAATATTCAATGACAGTCGCCTTTAACCGCACGCGCTCCACCTACCTCGCCACCGACCTCGTCATCGCACGCTCGCACTGGTCCCGCTTTCGCGGACTGATGGCCACCGACGGTTCGAGTTTCCCGCGCGGCCGCGGGCTCTGGATCAATCCCTCCCATGGCATCCACACCTTTGCCATGCGCTTCCCCATTGACGCCGTCTACCTCGACCGCGACCGCAAAGTCATCCATCTCGAAGAGGACCTCAGGCCCTGGCGTGTCGCCGCCGTCCGCATCCAGGCCGCCTCGGTCCTCGAACTTCCGGCCGGGACCATCCACGAATCCTCCACCATGCTCGGCGATCAGATCGACATCCTGCTCGAACACCCGATCCACACCAAAGCTGCCGCCTGAATTGCGTAGCGCTGGGTAATTTGAACCTTCAAGTTCTTCAAATTACTCAATTACCCGATTACACAATTACCAAATCTAAACGCGCTTCTCTGCACCTTTCGCTCTCGAAAATTTAAACTCGTGCCGCTTCATGTCCACGCGCGCCCCGCGAAACGTCACGCCCTCCATGCGCAGACGAAACCTCTGTTCGGCGCCGTTTTCTCCCGGCAGTTTGATCGCGCCTCCCGAACCCACTACGCGCTGCCAGGGCAATCCGGGAACCTGCCGCAAGATGCCTACCACCTGCCGAGCCGCGCCTGGCCATCCGGCCGCTCGCGCGATCGCGCCATAGCTCGCCACCGACCCCGCCGGCAAGGCCCGAATCAGGCTCACGATGCGCGCACGCCGGTCCGCGGAAGCCTTTTCTTCCCGCTTCCCTCCCCCGTTGCTCACCCGCTTTCGTCGCGCGGCCATCCTTCCACCCCGTTCTCCTCATGTTAATCTGGAATCGCTCATACAAAAATTTACAGAGCCCTGCGGAACGAGCGATTACCATACTCGCATCACAACAAAGGTCGACCGCAATAAAATTGGTTCCGGAGAGAGTCCCTATGCTTCGCTTGTGGAAAGGGGCGTGCCTCGCCCTGGCTGTCGTTGCATCCGCCATTTTTGCCATCAGTTGCGGTTCGGGAAACACTTCCTATCGCGTCATCGATGCCATCGCCAACTATAATTACCAGGCCACCGGCGGCTTCGACCTCACGATGAATGGATCGCTCGTGTTCTCGAGCGTTCAATTCACGAACATCAATCCCTCGGGAAAGGATGCCTACCAGTCGATCTCGGGGAGTGGCGACACTCTGTCGGTCTTCGCGCACGGTGATTCGCTCACCGGCGCTCCCGTGTTCAGTAGTTCCCTGAACCTTAGCGGGCACACGCAGTACACCGTGCTGTTAATGGGGAATAACACCACCAACCCCTACGTCGCGCAGCCTTTTACGGACGACAACACCATCCCCGCCTCCAACGATTTTGCGCTTCGAATAATCCATGCCTCCAATAACATGCCTTCGGGGCAACCATCCGGAGGAGTCGACATCTACATCGTTGGATCTCCGAACGTCGTTACCGGACCGAACCCTCCTCCTGCCAATGCGAACCTTAATTTCGGACAGGCCAGCTCATACATAGCCGAACCGACCGGCACGTGGTACCTGGTCGTGACCAATCACAACTTTCACACGCCCATCATCAATCCCACGGCCTATGCGCCGGGTGCTTTGCAAATTCACACGATCGTGCTGGTGGACGGTCCCAGCGGTTTCGGATACGGCACGCCGCTGATTTACAACGACCTGAATTAATTGAAACGGGAAATGGTCTCTGAACTGGTCACACCTGAGGAGAGAGCTCCAGGTTCGCGCGTCCGGTGCGCGCTAACCTGGGTTGGACAATTCGGAGTTCTGAGCAACGTTAGCCGGTTTTAGGCAAATGACCGCGCGGCTGCTTCCTCGTTGTCAAATATTTCAAAAATCGTCACCAGCTTGGTCAGTTGGAGCAGGTCGCCCACGCGCTGGCTCAAGCTGGCAAGCTTGATCGCGCCGCCCGCATTTCGGGCCGTGGTAAAGATCGAAACCAGCGTTCCCAGGCCGCCGCTATCGATGTAATTCACCTCGCGCAGATTCAGCACGACCTTCGGAGATTGAGCCAATACCTTCTTCACCGTCTCGCGCAGGCTGGCCGATTCTTCGCCAAATACCAGCCGCCCGCTACAGTCCACAATCATCGCGCCCCCGACGGTGCGCGTGCTCATTCTGAGTTGCATAGCCGATCATTCTCCCCGTAGCAAAAGTTCGCAAAAAAATTGCCAGAACTCAACCAAGAGCGTACGCCGCCAAGCAGAACCACGCAAGCATCTTGGCGCAGCACCGGCGACTCGCCGGCAGTCGTGGCGGCGCCCCCGCCGCTCCGTCATCTATCACCACAGTCGCACTTCTGCGAAAGGACCAGGCCCGTTACCGGCTAACCTTCTTCCGCTCGCAAGCGTCGACGATCTTTGCCGGATCGATCGCTTCCCTATCGATCTGCTCCTCCAGAATCTTTCCGTCTTTCCCGATCAGGAAGTTCACCCGGCGCGCCGCTTTATATTTGTCCACGTAAATTCCGTATTGGCGCGTGACATCGCCGCCCCAATCGCTCAGCAGGGGAAAGGTGACTCCAATTTGATCGGCGAAGGCTTTATTGGCGAACGGGCTGTCCATGCTCACACCCAGAACCTGGGTATCGGCGGCTTCCAGCTTTTGCAACTGCTGCTGGAAGGCCTTCATCTGCGCCGTTCAACCACCGGTAAAAGCAAAAACGTAGAAGGCTAAAACAACATTGCTCTTGCCTCGATACTGGCTGAGCGAAACATCCTTGAGCTCCGAGCCGTCGAAGTATTGCAGCTTGAACTCCGGCGCGACATCGCCGACATTCAGCTTCATCGGCGCGGGCGCCGGCTTTTTATCCTGTGCGCTCACCAACGGGCATAACACGGCCGCCGCGGCCAGGCACGTCCCAGCAATGGTCGAAAGGACCCTTCGTTTCATGGACACCCCTCCATGGAGATGCTTCCAAGCCTAAACTGCTGCGCGACTGCGGTCAAAGTCTCATCGCTCTCGAGCGTAGCGCCGGCGTCCTCGCCGGCTATCGTGGCGGCGTCCCGCCACCCCAGAAGCCAACTGCGGAATCGCGTACCTCTCTAGCAAACCCCGTCAGTCCAATGCCTCGCCTTCGCACTGCATTTTCTCTGTCCCAAGGTCTACAATGGCCGCGGGCCCAGATCGGATCAGATGAGCATCCAGACTCTGAACGATATCCTTTCGAGCGTTTACCTAAGCCACCGCGACCGCGTCATGCTGCACCGGCAAGCTTCCGGGTGGACACCTGTCTCTTCCAGTGACCTTTATCGGAGCGTGGTCGGCGTAAGCCGCGCGCTCGCATCCTGGGGAATTCGGAAAGGCGACCGCGTTGCCATCCTCAGCGAGAATCGCCCGGAGTGGACCATCACCGATTTCGCCGCGCTCGCACTCGGCGCCGTCACCGTTCCCATCTATGCCACCCAGACCGCCGAGCAATCCGCCTTCATCCTCAACGATTCCGGCGCACGCATCGTCGCGGTCTCGACCAAGCATCAACTCGAAAAAGTTCTGAGCGTCCGCGACCAAACACCGATCGAGCGAATCATCGCGATGGATCCGGCCGATGCCGCTCATGCCGCATCCATGCAGGAACTGATGGCGCAGGGACCCACAACTCCGGACCAGGAGTTCGACGCGCAATCGCGCACCATCACCGCCGACGATCTGGCCACCATAATCTACACCTCCGGCACCACCGGCGTCTCCAAAGGCGTGATGCTAACGCACGGCAACATGGCGTCGAACATCTCCTGTTCACTCGACGAATTCGATCTCCGCGGAAAGGACGAGCTCAGCGTCTCATTCCTGCCGCTCTCCCACGTCACCGCCCGGCACGTCGACTTCGCGCTCCTGCTGCGTGGCGTAACCCTGGCCTATTGCCCCGAGCTTGCGCAAATGCCCGGAGTATTACAGGAAGTCCAGCCCACGATCTTTGTCGCGGTTCCACGCGTCTACGAAAAAATTCGGCAGCAAGTCGTTCTTAAGGCCGCATCTTTTCCCAAGAATTCGATTTACCGGTGGGCGCTCAAGGTAGGGCGTGCGCATCGCGATGAAATTCTCGCCAACGTTCAGCCGACCGCGCGCGACTGGAAGCTTGCCAATCGCCTGATCTTTTCCAAGGTCCGCAATGCCATGGGCGGCAAAGCCGAAGAGTTTATCTCCGGCGGCGCGCCCTTGGGACGCGAACTGGCCGAGTGGTTCGCGGATATAGGCATCCGCATCCACGAGGGCTACGGGCTTACCGAAACCTCGCCGGTGATTGCCGTGAACACTCCCAAAGCCAACAAACTGGGAACGGTCGGCAAGCCGCTGGCCAACGTCGAGGTGCGGATCGCCGAAGATGGCGAAGTTCTCGTGCGCGGCCCCTCCATCTTTCAGGGTTATTGGAATCGTTCGGAGGAGACGTGCAACTCTTTCGTCGACGGATGGTTCAAGACCGGTGACATTGGAAACATCGACAGCGACGGTTTTCTTTCCATCACCGACCGCAAGAAGGATCTCATCAAAACTTCTGGCGGAAAATTCATTGCCCCACAACCGATCGAAAATGCCCTGAAGCTCAACCCGCTCGTTGGCACCGCAGTTGTGATGGGAGATCGCCGGAAATTCCCCTTCGTTCTCATCGCCCCGCACTTCCCTGTTCTGGAAGAGTGGGCGCGCACCAACAAGGTCGTCTTTGGAACGCGAGAACAACTCGTCGCCAATCCCAGGGTTCAGGCGCTCTACGACAACCTTGTCGAGGAAATTAACCAGAACCTGGCCCGCTTCGAGAAACTGAAGCGTGTACTGCTCGTCCCGGACGAATTCTCCTGGGCCGACGGCACCCTGACCCACACCTACAAAGTGCGCCGCCGCGGCATCGAAACCCGCTATCGCGAGCAGATCGACGAAATGTACACGAAGGCGGAAGCGCAGCTAGAACGTTAGTTCCCGTTGAGACTACCGCCGAATCGTGGTGCAACCCGCATCGCGAAAAAGCGAGGAGGGCGAGCGCCAGGACTGCCTTTTCGCTCGCATCCGAAAACGGAGCTCAGATTTCTCTATCTCTTTACGACAATCCCAATCCCCAACTCCCGTAGCTGCCCCTCCGCCACGGGCGTCGGCGCTTCCATCATTAAGTCTTTCGCCGCTGCCGTCTTCGGGAATGGGATCACTTCGCGCAAGCTTTCCGCTCCGGCCAGGATCATTACGATCCGATCCAGCCCCAGCGCGATTCCCCCGTGGGGAGGCGTGCCGTACTCCAGCGCTTCCAGGAAAAAGCCGAAGCGGCTCTTGGCCTCTTCTTCCGTCATGCCTAACGCGTGGAAGATTCTGCTTTGGATGTCTTGCCTGTGGATACGAATTGAGCCGGAGCCGAGCTCGGTTCCGTTTAGCACTACGTCATAAGCTAACGCGCGCACCATGGCCGGGTCGCTTTCCAGTTTGTCCATGTCGGCTTCGTGCGGCGAGGTGAAGGGGTGATGCGCGGCCATCCAGCGGCGCTCGTTCTCGTCGTACTCGAACATCGGAAAATTTGTGACCCAAAGGAAACGGTAGTCTTTCGCGGGGTCTCCGGTTTTCTTGAAGATGCCGTGGCGGTCAGCATACTTTTGCGCCAGCGCCACGCGGAGCAGTCCAGCCGAGGCGTAAATGGCCATCTCGCCGGGCGTTACTTTGCGTCTCCCGGCGGGATGCTCGGCGGCATCGGACTTGGCGGTTTGGGAGGCGCCGACTACGAGCACGATGAGATCGATCCCGGCGACGTCTCCGGTTGTAGCGCGGACCTTCTCGCGAATTTTGGCGCCTGCTTCGGGATGCTTGTTCTCGATGCGCTTGAAGTCTTCAAAGACGCGGGCTCCGCCTTTCGAAACGAAGAGCGGCTTGATGTCGTCGCGCTCTTTGCGCGATAACTCTCCTACCTTCGGCGTGCGGATCGCTAGCACCGGGAGATCTTTGTTGATGGCTAGCGTCTGCAGCTCTTCCGGGCTAAAGCAGTCGCGCACGTCCGTCAACGCGGGCAGGCGCAGGTCGGGCTTGTCGATGCCGTACCGGCGGATGGCGTCGTCGTAATCCATGCGCGGGAAGTTGGTTTTGATTTCGTGGCCGGCGGCTTTGAATGCGGCGGCCAGAAAGCCTTCGACTGTCTCCCACACGCGCTCGGGCTGCGGGTAGGACATTTCCAAATCGATTTGCGTGAACTCGGGCTGGCGGTCGGCGCGCAGGTCTTCGTCGCGGAAGCAGCGCACGATCTGAAAATATTTGTCGAAGCCCGAGATCATGAGGATCTGCTTGAAGAGCTGCGGCGACTGCGGTAGCGCATAAAACGATCCCGGCGAAACGCGGCTGGGGACGAGATAGTCACGCGCGCCTTCGGGCGTGGAGCGCGTCATGAACGGGGTTTCGATTTCGAAGAAGCCCTGCGACGAGAGATAGTCGCGAATGGCGATCGCGACTTTGTGGCGCAGTTCGATGTTGAACTGCATGGCGTCGCGGCGCAGGTCGATGTAGCGATATTTCAGGCGCATCTCTTCGTTGGCGAGGACCGTGTCGCCGGGCAGAAAGGGCGGCTGTTTGGCGACGTTGAGGATGCGCAGTTCTTCGGCGACCAGTTCGACTTCGCCGGTAGGAATGTTGGGATTGATGGTGTCGGCGTCGCGCTTTTTTACCGTGCCGATGGCGGCAATAACGTATTCGTTACGCAGTTGTTCGGCTTTTTCGTGGACGGCGGCACTCAATTCGGCGCTGAAGACGACCTGCGCCACGCCGGTGCGGTCGCGCAAATCGACGAAGATGATCTGGCCGAGGTCGCGGCGGCGGTTGACCCATCCCATGAGGACAGCTTTTTTGCCTGCGTCGGCGAGGCGCAAGGCCCCGCACATATGAGTTCGTCTTAGATCGCCTAGAAAATCGAGCACGGAACCGCCTTTGACTTACAGAAATGAATGCTGGTGAAAGCTGAATTGATGATTATAAATGGTGGGTTGCGTCTCGGCTGTGAGCTATCAGCTGTCAGCTCTCAGTTGCACCATTCGTCAGAGAAAAAAAGCCGCCCGGAAATATGAGCGGCTTTTCGACATATTGGCCTGTGACTCGATCCTACTTCACCTTGGTCTCTTTGCCGTCCATGAAGAGCACCCAGTTCGTGCCGCCGTCAGTGGACACTTCGAATTTGTAGCTGTAGGCAGTCGGCGACAGAATTTTCATGCTGAAGCGGCCTTTCATGGTTTTGTCGCCCATCTTCATGTCGTTGGTCCAGACCCAGTTATCGCCATCATTGGTGCCCTTGGAGTGCGTAGCCTCGCCTGCGCTATTGAATTCGTCATAGGTGTAAACCTTTTCATTGGGGTCGAAGCCCATGTAGGCGGTGCCGACGCCGCTGGGCGTCCCGCCGCCGCTGTACTTCGAGTGAATGACAACAAAGTAGCCGCCTTCCATCCACTCCGTGTGGTCGTCGCTCTTAAAGACGCCGCCGGGTCCCATGGGGCCGGGCTTCACATTGCCCTCGGAGGCCCAGTGGCCGACGAAGTAGTCGAGCTTTTTGACCTCAGGGCCGGGTTTGGGTGCTTCCATTTGCGCGAAAACGGCAGTGGCAGCGAGAAGAATTCCTAGCAGAACGATTGTTACTTTCATGGCAGAAGCTCCTGCGTACAAATTTTTGAGGGAAAGCTTGCGGGGAGGATGGTAGGAGGCTGCCGCAGGGATGTCAATGCGATTGAGCCTCGAGTTCCGAGCCGCGAGTGGCGAGCGGCTACGTACCCTTCCCTGCCTCCGCGATTCGCGTTGCCAGTTCCGCGCGCGGCACGGTTACCTGCTCGCCGGAGGCGAGATGCTTGAGGGCGAAGGCGTTGGCCTTCACTTCGTTTTCGCCGACGATGAGAATGTAGCGCGATTTGATCTTGTCGGCGGCTTCGAAGGATTTTTTTAGGCGGAAAGTCTCGTCGCCCAGTTCGACAACCAGGTCTTTATTACTGCGGCGCAGTTCGCGGGCGAGGCGAGCGGCTTCGCGATTCATTCCGGCGCCTAGAGGGGCGATGTACACGTCGGGCTTGCGGAGCACGGAGTCCGCGGTTGCTGCGAGCGAGAGGACTAGCCGGTCTTCGCCGATGGCAAAGCCGATGCCGGGGGCGGGTGGGCCCCCGAGAGCTTCGGAGAGGCCGTCGTAGCGTCCCCCGCCGAGGATAGCATTCTGCGCTCCGAGCGCACCGTGGGTGAACTCGAATGCGGTGCGCGTGTAGTAGTCGAGGCCGCGGACGAGACGGTCGTTGAGGGTGAAGGGGACCCCGATCGATTTCAGGATTTCTTTAACCTGTTCGAAGTGAGTGCGGCAGCCCTCGTCGAGAAACTGGCCGATGCGCGGGAGCGTCTCGATGATGGGCTGGTCTTCGGGAACCTTGCAGTCGAAGACGCGCAGGGGGTTGGTGACCGCGCGGCGCTGGCAGTCCGCGCACATTTTGCCAACCACTGGCTCGAGCGCCTCGCGGAGAGCTTCGTTGAAGCGGGCGCGGTCGACGGGGCAGCCGACGGAGTTGAGTTCGAGCGTCCAGCCGGTGATGCCGACGCGGTCGAGGAGCGTGGCCAGCAGTTCGAGGATCTCGGCGTCGCGCGCGGGGGATTCGCTGCCGGCGGTTGGCGGGCCGATCACCTCCGCTCCGATCTGGTAGAACTGGCGGTAGCGGCCTTTTTGCGGACGTTCGCGGCGAAACTGAGGACCGATATAGAAAAGCTTGTTCAGGCCGCGCTTTTCGAGCTGGTGCTCGATGTAGGCGCGGACTACGCCGGCGGTGTTTTCGGGACGCAACGTCAGCGATTGACCTTTGTCACTCTCTGCCCTTCCCCGATCCTCCCACGTGAACATTTCCTTGGCGACGATATCGGTTTCTTCGCCGACGCCGCGCGCAAAGAGTTCGGTGCTCTCGAAAATCGGTGTGCGGATTTCTTGAAAGTTGTAGGCGCGGAAGACGTCGCGGACGGCTGCCTCGACGAAGTTCCAGAGAGCGGTGTCGGGCGGGAGAAGGTCGCGGGTTCCTCGGACGGCTTTGATCATGGGTAAATTGCGAGCTGCGAGCAATCTGTCCGTCGTCGGGTGCGAATGCCTAGCCGCTTGCCCGAAGCACGAATGGAAGTAGGGGTCCTTCGACTCCGCTGTGCTGGTCACTTGGTGACCGGCACGCTCCGCTCAGGATGACATTCTACTAGGGTGTTGAAGCGAGTAGCAGGAGGCAAGTAGTGAACAGCTGGTAGCTAGGCTAGCCTCCTTTTCTCTCCAGCAAGTATTGCTTCTTGTATCCAATGTAATTTTCTACGTAGCGCAGGATCATGTCTTCGTCGCTCTTTTCGAGTTTACGTCGAAATTTTCCGGGCGAGCCCAGCCAGAGCGAGTTTGGCTCGACAATCGTTTTTTCGGGAATGAGCGTCCCGGCTGCGATGATCGATCCCGATCCGATGACCGCGCCATTCAAAATGATCGAGCCCATGCCGATAAGACAACGCGCCTCGACTCGGCATCCGTGCAGGACGACGTTATGGCCAACGGTGACGTAATCGCCGACATAGACTCCGTATTGTTCCTTCATGCCGTGCAGCGTGCAGCCGTCCTGAATGTTCGAATAGTGCCCGACGCGGATTTCGTGCACGTCGCCGCGCAGGACGGCGTTCATCCAGACGCTGGAATGCTCGCCCAGAATCACATCGCCGATGATCTGCGCCGACTCGTCGACGTAGCAGGTCTCGGGAATCTGCGGGGTGATGCCTTTGTGCATGCGGATCATAGATTGAATAGCAACATACCATGAAGAGCAGGTCTGAGGTCACAGGTCTCAGGTCGGCGGCGGAGTGTTCACCCCACAATCCCACGGAACGGGCTGGTGTGGCACCCCAGCTTGCGTGGTTGGCATCGAACACTTCGTTATACAATCTCGGGCTTGGAGGAAAGGGAAAGAGATGAAACTGCGATTTGTCCTGCCCGTTTTGATTGCGGCGTTCTTCACTTCTGTCGCGCTGCTCGCACAGAATGCCCAGAGTGAAGCATCAGCACATTCGCGCCCGTACTCGCCATCCGCACAATCCTCCTCTCCCGACCTCGCCAAGTTCTTCGCGGACTATTTTGAAGAGCGGCTGCGCGACTCGCCCGAATTCGCCACCAACGTGGGACGGCATGAGTACGACGACCGCTGGTCCGATCTTTCTAAAGAAGGCCGCGCGCGGCGGCGCGCGCACCTGGAGCAGGCTCTGGCGACGGACGAGAAATTCTTTGCCCAGCAGGCTTCCCTCTCCGAGCAGGATCGGCTGAGCGTCAAGCTCATGCGCTACGACCTGCATACGCAACTCGACGCGCTCGACATCGAAACATACCTGTTGCGGGTGGGCCAGATGACGGGCTTCCATAACGGCGTTTACATGGTCATCGATCGCATGCCGGCCTTCACGGCGAAGGATTGCGAGAACATCATTGCGCGCCTTCGCGCCGTCCCCGCCTACGTGGATCAGAACATTGCCATCATGAACGAGGCCATCGCGCGCGGATGGACTCAACCAAAGATCGTCGCGGACCTCGTCATCGGCCAGTTAACGGCGCAGGTTGCGCAGGATGCTTCGAACACCCCCTTGCTCGTGTTTCTGAAGAAGATGCCTGCCAGCATTCCCGACGCGGAGCGTGAACGATTGCGCAAAGAAGCGGCCGAGGCTTTCGAAAACGATTTTCACCCCGCGTGGCGCAAGGCGCTCGATTACATGCAGAACACCTATGCTCCCAAAGTCCGCTCTGGAGTTGGCATTTCAACGATGCCGGGCGGGGCGGAGGCGTATCGCGTTTTGATTCGGCGGCTTACTACCACCGACACCTCGCCGGAGGAAATTCACAAGATTGGGTTGGCCGAGGTCGACCGCATTGAAGGGGAGATGCTCAAGATTGCGCGGCAGACCGGTTTCCAGGGGTCGGTCAGCGAACTCGAGGTGAAGCTAGAAAACGATCCCAACCAGAAATTTCACTCCAGGGACGACATGCTGGAGTACTGCCGCAACGCGGCGATGATCGTCGAGCCGGAACTGCCCAATCAGTTCAAGCACATTCCGATGCTGCTGTTCGGAATTCGCGCGATTCCACCCGACCGCGAAAAGACAAACGCGTCGAACGCGCAGGCGCCCGCGCCCGATGGCAGTGCGCCCGGCTGGTTTAACCTGCGCACCTATGAAGCGGAGAAGCAGGTGAAGTACGACAAAGAAGCGCTGGTGCTGCACGAGGCGATTCCCGGACACATCTTTCAAGGATCACTGGCGCGCTCGCTGAAGGGGCTACCGGAATTTCGCAAGTTCTATGGCAACAGCGCATATGCCGAGGGCTGGGCGCTCTACGCGGAGTCGCTTGGGTCGCAGCTCGGCTTATACAAGGACCCTTACAACAAGTTCGGGCAACTGGCCAGCGAACGATTCCGCGCGGCGCGTCTGGTGATCGATACCGGCATTCACTCGATGGGCTGGACGCGCGAGCAGGCGCAAGACTATCTGCGCGCGCACGCTCCATCCGAGGCGATTGAAGAGATCGACCGGTACATTTCGTGGCCGGCGCAGGCGCTCTCTTACAAGATGGGTGATCTGAAGATTATGGAGCTGCGCAGGAAAGCCGAGGGGCAGTTAGGCGCGAAGTTTGATGTGCGCGATTTTCACGATGCGCTGCTGAGAAATGGCGCGCTGCCGCTGGAATTACTGGACGAGGAAGTGCAGCGATACATCGCAACGGGAAATTGAGCGGATGGCAATATCCGTTAAAAGGCGCGCCCCTTAGGGGCCTCGGGCCTATAGATAATCTCCAGCGGCTTGCCATCCCACATGCCTAGATAGAAGGACTCCGCATTAGGTAGGCCGGCATTCTCGTGGGTCGTCGAAGCGAGCGCGACAAAACGATCTCCCCAGAGCTGTTCTACCTCCAATGCAACCGCGTAAGGCAAATACTTCTCGTAAAGGCCGGTGTGCTCTCCCGGCGGTTCGAGCCGCTGCATCGGCAGGCGCTCGACTGATTTGAGGAAGAGCCGGAATCCCTCAAGCTCCGTCAACACCTGTGTCCCTTCTGTCGTTGGGGCTTTCATCCATTGCAGGAGAAGAATGTTCAGGAGCGCCAGAAAGAAAGCAGCGGCCAAGAAAAGCCAGCCAAACGTAGCCCCGAGCACGACTGCTCCCAGAGTAATAGCCGCAAGGCATGGCAGCAGCATGGCAAAGACCATGACGCCGCGCTTTAGCACCGCTTGATCCCAATTTCCTCGCGCGGCGCGGAGGAGGTCCCGAGCTCGCAGCGAAAGAAAAAACAAATAAAAGGCTCCTGGCGCCATGACCGCAAGGCCGAGCAGGAGAACGCCCCATTGCTCTTTGCTCTCGGGACCCGCGACAACACACAAGGCGATCGCTGATAGGACTGTCCCTGCAATCACGAATCCGCGATTCTCCGTAAACCAACGTCCGACCGCTTGGCGGCGGAGCGCAGTCGCCATGTCGGTTACAGCCAGCATCGTCCTTGGATCAAGCATGCTGATCGCGACACCTTTGCGCACGTGGCCGCGAAGCAGCTCGTCCTGCAGGATTTCTTCGTCGCTGGGTAGACCGGTCTGTACACTTGCGCGGCAAGCCTGCAGCTTCGCGGCTCCATCCTCCGAATGAAGGGTTGCCAGGCCCTTCGCGACGAGGCTAAGAATTCCGGCCCAGAAGACGCGCTCGTCGAAGTTTTTTTTCCAAATGTAGCGAAGCATGGCGGGCGAAAGGTTCCGAGGAGGATCATAAAGAGGAACGACTGTTCCGAGTTTGCGGTCTCTTCCGAATAAGAACCAGGCAATCGCGTAATATGCGCAAACAGTCATGATCGCCGTAATTGCGAACTGGCCGTGGCTCATCATGGTGAGTTAAGTCAGCTTTTCCAGTTCCGGCTCAGCATTGCTCAGGCACATTGCTTGACCATGCACGATGCAAGTATCCGTCGCCTCGTGCGTGTCGCGCCGAACGGACTTCAGCTTGAAGAGCGCGCCGGTGGTCATCGCCTTCCCTAGAAGCGGCTCCAGTTGCGAATCGCGCACGCTGGTGCAGGAATAGATCGCCACAAAGCTGACCATCTGCGCCGCGAAGACACCGCCCTTGCGGGTGATCTTCGCCATCACTCCTTTGCCAAGCAGCGGCCCCATGGGCACAGTGAGTGGCAGAATCATGCGCCCGTCATCGCTCAGACGATCGAGCCATTGCGCATGCGGATGCGTCACTCCTGCATTGACAAAGATGGCATCGCACATGCCGGGATCGACCGCGGCGCCATCCGCCGCGTGCACTTCGACGTTGGAATATCCGACGAGATTCCGCTTCGCGCGCCCCGCCAGTCCTTTATCGACTTCGCTGGCAACGACACTTCCGGCGATGCCCACGACCTCCGCAATGATGGCGGTGAAGTACCCCACCCCGCAGCCGAGATGAAAGACGCGATTGCCGGGTTGCAGGTCGAGCGCGCTGATCCATGCGGCCAGCGAGCTCGGCTGGCCATTGCACAGGTTGCGGGCGGGATCAAGTGCGACCGTCACGTTGTGATACAGATGCCGCGGGTCGGCGCTCGCAGTCGTCAGGTAGTCGACCTTGCCGGTTGCAAAGTCAGGCGCCCCGATCTGCCATGGACCCGGGCCCAGAAAAGTTTCGCGCGGCACGCGGGCAAAGGCCTCGATCAAGACCGGCGAGGTCAATTTAGCGGCATACTGAATTTCTTCCGCGTAGAAGCGGCGGCATTGCTCGAGGCTCATGGAATCGGTCAGGCCGGCATCGCGAAACCACGTGGGAGCGTTACAAGGAGTCGTCATACGGTGATTGAAACGAACCTAAAGTCTCGCGCCGAAAGAACCGCCGCGAATCTGGGGCACTATCTCGGGCAACATCCGGGGCACTCTGAACTGAGTATCCCACTGTTTGGAATAGGCGACAATACGCTTTCGAACGGGCTTCGTCCTGTACAATTTTCCTCTAGTGAAATCTCTTTTGCGGCTTGCGATCATTATTGCCGCGGCGGCGCTATGTCTTCGCGCCGAGCCGATCGCGTCGCTCCATCCCACCAATTACGTGAACGATTTTGCCGGCGTGCTCGATGCGAGCGCAGAGGCGCGATTGAACGACCTTTGCCGCCAGGTGGACGAAAAAGCCAAGTCGCAGATTGCCGTTGTGTTGATTAAGTCCACCGACGGGCAAGACATCTTCGATTACGGCGTGGCGCTCTACCAGGCCTGGGGCATCGGCAAAAAAGGCACGGACCGCGGAGTGCTGATTCTGCTGGCGACGCAGGACCATAAGTATTGGATCCATGTCGGCTACGGGCTGGAGGCGATTCTTCCCGACGGCAAAGTGGGCGGCTTCGGACGGGAAGCGGTTCCATTGTTGCGCGCGGGAAATTACGGCGGCGCCGTAACGCTGATGACTACCCGCGTGGCAAGTGTAATCGCGCAGGACGCGGGCGTAACGCTCGAAGGCGCGACGGCCCCGCCTTCACGACGAGACATTGCGATTCCCCCAGTCGCGGTGGGCCTGGTTGCCTTGGTTATACTCGTCATCTTCATCCTCATCGTGTGGTCAATCGCGCGAGGCGGTGGTGGCCGCGGGCGGCCGGGTGGCGGATTTCCTACAGGCTTGTTGTTGGGAATGCTGCTGAGCGGCGGGCGCGGCGGCGGCGGATTTGGCGGGGGCGGTTGGGGCGGTGGCGGGTTCGGCGGAGGCGGCGGTGGATTTGGCGGCTTCGGCGGCGGAAGCACGGGCGGCGGCGGAGCCGGCGGTAGTTGGTAAGAACGGAGTGACAAGCGATGGTTCCGGAAAAATTGATTGCTGAGTTCGTCGGGCGCTTGCAGGCCGCGGCGGGAGCAAACCTGAAGTCGGTAATCCTGTACGGCTCGGCGGCGGCGGGAGACTATGTGCCGAACTACTCCGACGTCAACTTGCTGTGTGTGCTGGGTGAGACGTCGTATGCCGCGATTGGCGGGCTGTCTGCGGCCGTAGAGTGGTGGGCCAAACAAAAGCACCACGCACCGCTCTTGATGACAAAGGAAGAGTTACAACGCGGTGCGGATGTTTTCTCCATTGAGTTTCTCGATATGAAGCGGAATTATCGCGTGCTGTGGGGCGAGGACGTGCTGAAGACGCTGGAGATTCCGATGAAACTTCATCGGGCGCAAGTCGAATACGAATTGCGCGAGAAAACAATTCTGTTACGGCAAAAATTACTAACGATGGCTGGAGATCGGAACGCAAAGTGGGAACTGCTGCTACGTTCAGCGCCGGCGTTTGGGACCTTGGCGCGGCACGCGCTCATTGCGATGGGTGAACCGGCAGCCGCGTCCAAGCGAGAGGCTGTGCAGCGGCTGGCTGCGAAGACCGGACTAGACCCAGGCGCATTTTTGCAGATATTCGACGCGCGTGAGCAGAAGATAGACCGCAAGAGCGTCGACCTTGATGAACTGTTCGCTCGATATCTGAAGGCGGTGGAACAAATGACGGCGGCGGTTGACACGATGCTGGATTGAGATCGATTGCAGAGGTTAGAGGTTAGATTGCAGAGGTAAAAAGCGAAGAATTCTTCTCTAAGGAGAATGCGATGAAAGCATTCATTGGCGTGGTGGTTGTGTTGGTGATAATTGCGCTGATCGGGTTCGGACAATACGTTGGTGTCCGGAACACACTGGTTGCGAAAGATCAGGCGGTGAAGGCTGCGTGGTCGCAGGTGGATATCGTCCTGCAACGGCGCGCGGACTTGATCCCCAACCTGGTCGAAACCGTGAAAGGGTATGCGCAGCAGGAAGTGACCGTGTTTGGGGACATCGCGAAGGCGCGTTCGGCGCTGCTTTCGGCGGGCACTCCGGCGGATAAGATCGCCGCCAACAACCAGCTTGACGGCGCAATCGGCCGTTTGCTGCTGGTGGTGGAGAACTATCCGCAGCTCAAGTCGAATGAGAATTTCATGCGGCTCCAGGATGAACTGGCGGGAACGGAGAACCGGATCGCGGTGGAGCGCAAGCGCTACAACGATACGCTGCAGGACTACAACACCTACGTGCTGAAGTTCCCCAACAATATTTATGCGGGCTTTGCGGGCTACAAGGTAAACGACGCTTACTTCAAGGCGGCTGAGGGTGCGCGCGAAGTGCCCAAGGTAAACTTTGGCACGGCCCCGGCGAACCCGGCGCCCGCAACCGCGCCGGCTCACTAGAGTGCTGCGCACGCCGCTTCGTGTGTTCTAATCGACATCTGTTCTAATTAACAGCATGACTGAAGAGGAACTACAACAGGCTCGGGCGGCAAAGTGGCGCCTGGACGGGCGGTCCGTGCGCACGCTCGACGAGGCCCGCGAGTTTTTTGATTCCGTGGGATTCTGCTTGATGTATCCCGCGCGCCCGAGTGTTCTGGTGCCGACGTTTATTGGGGCCTGGGTGGGTGAGAACGATCGCCTGCCCTTGCAGCAGCACGCCTATGCCGATGCGCGCGCGAACGAGGCGATGGGCCTGATGGTGCGCGCGCTGCGCGCCAAGGCGGCCTATGAGGCGCCGCTCGTCGACGAAAACAATCCCTTCCTGGTGTCCCCCGCGGCCTTTCCATTTTTCTATGCGCTGGTGGGCGAGCGGAACCCAAAGCTTCCTCCCAAAGCCGGGCCGCGATCGGAGTATTCGCAGTTGGCCTGCGATGCATTTCAGATTATCCGCAAGCACGGGCCGATTTCAAAAAAAAGGCTTGGCGAGCTGCTGGGCGGCGGCCTTTCGACGGCAGGCTCGGATCGCGCGCTGGGCGAATTGTGGGCCAAGCTCCGCATCACGCGCGTCGATTACAGCGAAGAAGAGGGCTCGGTGTGGGATGAGATGACGCGCTGGGCGCCCGACAAGGTGTGGGAAGGCATCAGCGCATCAATCGGGCAATCGCTCTCGGCGCTGCTCTCGAAGTATATGGACTGCGTGATCGCGGCCGAGCAGGAAGAAGTAGAAAACTTTTTCTCGAGTTTTGTTCCGCGTTCCAAGGTGCGAGACGCCATCAAGGCCCTGCTCGCCGCACGCGAGTTTGGCTACGTGCACTCGGGGAGCAAGTCGCTGTTGCAAGTGGCGCCACGCCGGGAAGCGTTCGTGCTACGGCCACGGGTGGAGCGAGCGCGGTAGACGGTTCCCAGTTCTCAGTTCTCAGTTCCCAGCGAAGACGTCTTTACTGAGAACTGGACCTGCGGTGCGGAATCTTGATCTCCCCGGATAGTTTTCGATACCCGAGACATGTAAAATCGCCCTTCGCACAATGAATGCCCCTTCCCCACGAAAACTAATCATCGCCATCGACGGCCCGGCGGGCGCGGGCAAGAGCACGGTTGCTGCGCGCGTGGCGCGCAAACTTGGCTACGTAAACCTCGAAAGCGGCGCCATGTATCGGGCGCTGGCCCTGAAGGCGATTGAGGGGGACGCCTCATTCGAAGACGAGGCAGCGCTCGTCAAGATGGCGCGAGACTCGCATATTGCTCTGGAGCCGACCCTCACCGGCAACCGCGTGCTGCTGAACGATCGCGATGTATCCGCCCGTATTCGCGAGCGCGATGTGACCGAGGCAGCTTCGAAGGTTTCCGTGCACCCGCTGGTACGAGAGTGGATGGTGGCGCGTCAGCGCGACATGGGCCTGGGCGGCGGCGTGGTCATGGAGGGCCGTGACATTGGGACGAAGGTTTTTCCCGACGCCGATCTAAAGATTTTTCTCGACGCCGATCCGGTGGTGCGCGAGCAGCGGCGGCTCGATCAGCAACGCAACATCCATCCGCAGCGCAAGGGAGCGCCGGCCGAATCGATAGCTACCGACCTCCGCGAGCGTGACCGCCGCGACCGCACGCGTGCCGCATCGCCGCTGGTCGCGGCCGAGGATGCGATCGTGCTCGACTCTACTTACCTGACCGAGGATGAGGTCGTGGAGCGGATCGAGAAGCTTGCGCAGGAAAAGCTTGCGGCGAGGTGAGCGGAGCGCCGCCGGGCCAAACTTTCTTCGTGTCGACGATTTCTGTAGCCTCGCGAGCCTGCTAAACTTCTCCCTCTATGAAAGCGCAAGCGATTCTGGCTGCCTGCTCTTCTATTCTGCTGCTCGGTGTATGCCTCGCGCAGGCGCCAACCGCGCCTCCGACGACCGCGAATTCCGCCACTGAACTTCGCACCCCCGAAGAAAAGCATTTGCGCAATGTGCGCCAGCTCACCTTCGGCGGCTCGAACGCGGAAGCCTATTTTTCGGCAGACGGCAAGAAGATTATTTTTCAGTCGACGCGCGGCGATCTCCAGTGCGATCAGATCTTCATCATGAATGCGGATGGAAGCGATCAGAGGATGATCTCGACCGGCAAGGGACGCACCACCTGCGCCTATATCTATCCACACAACGACAAAATTCTTTACTCGTCGACGCACCTCGCCGATCCAGCTTGCCCGCCGCGCCCCGACTACTCGAAGGGATATGTGTGGGCGGTGTATCCGGGGTTCGACATTTTTACACAAGCCGACGTGCTAATGCCGCGTCCGCACCTCGACGGTTGCTCAAAGTTGAAGCACAAGCCAAACGTCGACCCTTGCGCTCCCAAGCAGCTGACTAAAACGCCCGGCTATGATGCGGAGGCGACGATCTCCGAGGACGGAAAGAAGATCGTCTTCACCTCCATGCGGAACGGCGACCTCGACATTTATTCGATGAACGCTGACGGCAAAAACGTGAAGCAACTCACCCACGAACTCGGCTACGACGGCGGCCCGTTCTATTCCAAAGACCGCAAGTGGATCGTATACCGCGCCTACCATCCCAAGACCGACGCGGAGATTGCCGAGTACAAAGATCTGCTCAAGCAGAATCAAATCCGCCCGACAACGCTGGAGATCTGGCTGATGAAGGCCGATGGCAGCGGCAAGCGGCAGCTCACAAACCTAAATGCGGCCAGTTTTGCGCCATCGTTTTTTCCGGATGGAAAGCGGATTATTTTTGCGACCAACGTCGGCTCGACCGGCGGTATGGGGAACTTTGAGCTCTACACGATCAAGGTCGACGGCACCGGGCTCGAACGAATCACCTTCAGCGATGGCTTCGATGGCTTCCCGATGTTCAGTCCCGACGGCAAGCAACTCGTCTGGATTTCGCATCGCAACGGAAAAGCTCCGCATGAGACGAATGTGTTTATTGCGGATTGGGCGGAATAGAGAAAGGTCAGAGGTTCGAGGTCAAATTGCAGAGGTAGAACCTACTCCTCCGAGGCCGCAGCCTTTCCCGCGGCTCTTTCGTGCAGCAACTGACTCTTGATATGGGCGGGCAGACGCGAAGTTTGTAGGATTTCGTGCAGCCGAGCCGGGGATATTTCGCGCGCGAAGGCCAGCGCGCGGGCGAGCGAGAGATGCTCAGTCCGAAGTAGGGCGGTCTGCACATCGCGCCGGTACGACCACTTGGCGTGATGGGCCGCCGACTGCACCAGGGCCGCGCTGGCTTCCGACTTAAGAACCGCCTGCACAACCTGAACTTCCGTAAGCTGCGGGTTTTCGAGCGCCACCTGCATGACTCGTTCGTTGGCATCGGCGAGGAGCGCGCCCGCAATTCTCCCAGACGCCCGCCGCGCCAGCGTCAACCGTTCGCCGAGCGTGATCATTTTCAGGCGAGCAATCAGGGTCTCGTCCGCAGTCAGCTTCACATCCGCGGGCACAACGGGCGAGAGAGCTACCTTCATCAAATCAAAAGTGTAGAACTGGCGAATCAGCGGGATAGAAATCTGGCGTAGCGTGTGCGCATGGCAGGCCAGCGCGACTTTCACTTTGCGCAGTTTGAGCACAGAACGATTTTTGGCAAGCTGCTCGATCACGTCGGCGGGCAGATCGGCGCGCGCCAGCAGAGCCAGCGCCTGATCGCCGCTGAGCGCGGGATCGGAAGCCGCGCGCAGCAATTCGCCGCGCTCGGTGTTGTGAATTGCCCCGCCGAGCGGCATCTCCGCGAATGACGGACCCGCAGACGATTCCGCTTTTACACTCTCTTCGGACATGTTTTCTCGCAACTGTCAGCCCGCGATCGCACTACGCGCCCGCGCCAGCGCTCCCAGCACGGGATCGACAGAATCGTCGAGCAGCTTGATTCCGGGAAAACTGCGCTTGAGCTGATTGTAAAAAACCTGGCGCACCTCCTCCGACTGACGAAAGACGCTGCCCGTGGTGGCCACTGGTACATACGGAGGAGCGGGAGAAACACGCCGAAGAACGATGCCCGCAAGGACAGCGAGTTCCCTTCCAGCGCGGCCCAATAATTCGCGCGCAACCGAGTCGCCCTCCGTGGCGGCCCGCACGATGACAGGAAAAAGGCGCGGAAACTCCGGAGGTGGAGTCGCGTTGGCACGCTGAATAAGCGCGTCGATGCTGTCGAGTTTCCAGGCTTCCAGAATGAGCGCGGTCAGCGCGGTTTTATATCCCTCATCGCGGGCATGCAGCAAAGCAGAGATCGCATGACGCCCGATCCAGTGCCCGGAACCTTCATCAGAGATCGCAAATCCCCAGCCGCCCGCGCGTGCGGTATGTCCGGACGCGTCGCGGCCATAGACGATCGAACCAGTTCCGGCAATCGCAATCACGCCCGGTCCGGAGCCAAACGCGGCTTCGAGCGCGATGGCGGCATCTCCGACGACTTCGACGCGCGCGGCGGATTGCAGGCCGATCTCCGCGAGGATGCTGCGAACTTTCGCGGCAATCTCAGGCCGCGCTGCGCCGGCAGCGCCGATGCACACCGCGTCAATCTGACCGGCGGTGATTTTGGCTATCGCGCAGACCTGCCGCACTACCGCATGCAGCGATTCGCGCGCCTGCGCCTCGCCGAGGCGGACGATGTTGCTCCCACCTGAAACCGCCGTGGCCAGCACAGCCGTCTCATTGCCGAGAACGCAGCGCGTCTTGGTGCCACCGCCGTCGATGCCGAGATAGAAACCCATGGAATCGGGTCATCGGGCGATCGGGTCATCGGGCGATCTAAACGTCCGACGAAACGATCCCGCAATGTCGGTAGTAGTTCTAACACAGGTTCGGGCAGATTTTAGGCGTGGAACATGCTTCTACAATGCTCGACAATTCACTTCAGGATCTGGACGCGCCAGCCCTCGAATGAAAGAGAGCAAAGTCTTACACCGCAAAGTTCGCAGAGATTTCGCAGAGGACGCCGAGAAGTTCTCTGCGCTCTCTGCGATCTTTCTCCGCGTACTCAGCGGTTAAAGTCTTTCCATCGGTCTGCCGCCGGCACAGGGCAACCTGGTCCGCACTACATCAAGGAGTCGCGTTGGGATTGAATCGACTCGATCTGCTGATCATCGCGGCGTATCTCGTGGGGATCACGCTTTTTGGCCTGCGCTTCCGCAAGCGCCAGCGCACCATGCGCGATTACTTCCTGGCCGACCGCGACATCCCGTGGTGGGCAATTTCGCTGTCGATCGTTGCGGCCGAAACCAGCACCCTGACCATCATCAGCATTCCCGGCCTCGCTTACGATTCGAACCTTACGTTTCTTCAACTCGTGATGGGCTATGTAGTGGGGCGAGTCATCATTAGCTTTGTTCTCTTGCCGCAATATTTTCGCGGCGATCTTTACACCGCCTACCAGCTAATTGAGCGGCGCTTCGGACCTACGCTACGCAGCGTAACGGCCGGGCTATTTCTGCTGACGAGGGCGGCGGCGGAAGGCGTGCGCGTGTATGCGGTCTCAATCGTAGTGTCCATCGCCCTAGGGACAGGAGAGATCACCTCGATCGCGATCATTACGATGCTCACGTTGATTTACACGTTCGAGGGCGGCCTAGCCGCGGTCATCTGGACCGACGTGGTGCAGACATTTATCTACATCGGCGGAACGCTGGTTGGGCTGTATACGATTCTTCATCTCATCCCCGGCGGATGGAATTCGGCGCACGCAATCGCGTCGGGCCTGCACAAGTTTCAGATATTCGATTTCCAGCTCCTCGGTCCGACCCCATTCCGCGTTCCCGGCCCGGGTTGGTGGGATTGGCAGTTCGCCTATCTCACGAAGCCCTATACCATCTGGGCGGGAATCATCGGCGGCGCGTTCCTCACCACCGCGAGCCATGGCACCGACCAACTCATCGTGCAAAGACTGCTGGCGGCCCGCAACCAGCGGCAATCTGTGCTGGCGCTGCTCTCGAGCGGCGTGGCAATTTTGTTTCAGTTTGCATTGTTTCTTTTTGTCGGCGTGCTGCTTTTTGCCTACTATCGCGTACCCTCCGCCACTTTTGGGCGGGCCGACCGGATTTATCCCACGTTCATCGTAAGCCGCATGCCGCATGGCATTTCAGGGCTTCTGATTGCCGCGATTCTGGCAGCTGCCATGTCGAACCTCAGCGCCGCGCTCAATTCCTTGTCCTCAAGTTTGATGATGGATTTTTACTTTCACTTCCGTCCGGAGCTGACCGAGGCTGCACGCCTTCGCCTTGCGCGGCTTGCTACTCTGGGCTGGGCGCTGGTTCTGTTTGCGCTGGCGGTACTTGCGCTCCATCGTGTCGGCCGCGTGGTCGAAGTCGGACTACAGATCGCATCGATTGCGTATGGCGCATTGCTCGGCGTATTTCTGCTCGGCGTGCTGACGCGGCGCGCCAATCAGAATGGGGCCATTGCCGGCATGATTTGCGGCCTGGCAACTGAGCTTTATTTGTGGAGGATGACGCAGGTGGCTTTTACGTGGTGGGTACTAATTGGGACTTGTGTGACTTTCGCAGTGGGATATGCTCTGAGCGCGATGGAAGGCGCAAAGAGATGACTCCGAATCGCATCACATCCGAAATCATCGGGGCGGCAATGAAGGTCCACCGTAAGCTTGGGCCGGGACTTCTCGAGTCGGCTTATGAAGCTTGCATGGAGTACGAACTGAAGACAGCCGGATTGCAGGTCGAGAGACAGAAAGCCGTGCCCCTGGTCTACGAAGCCATCAAGCTCGACTGCGGGTTTCGCGCCGACCTAGTTGTGAACGGACTAGTGGTGGTCGAACTCAAGTGTAAGGAAGCACTACATCCGGTCGACACCGCGCAACTCTTATCTCACCTCCGTTTGCTGAATCTTCCCATTGGCTTGCTTATTAACTTTCATGTCGTGCTTCTCAGAGACGGGATCCATCGACTGGTAAACAACTATCGGGAGGAGGATTTCGTGGCTTAAGCAGAGAGCAAGACCTTAAACCGCAGAGTGCGCTGAGAGATTCGCAGAGAACGCGGAGAAGTTCTCTGCGCTCTCAGCGGTTTTTCTCTGCGTTACTCTGCGGTTAAAGGCTTTTTGCTAGACTCGGCAACGAGGCATGACTCCCATTCCGCAGTCTCCCCGACATAGCGAGTCTTCCCACCCCGAGCTCGCCCGCGACCTCAAGCTCTCGCACGCGGGAGCGGTCGTAGTCGGCACCATTATCGGCAGCGGAATCTTTCTTGTTCCGCAGGAGATGATGCAGGCGGTTGGCTCGGCGCGCATCGTCTATCTGGCGTGGATGGTGGGCGGCGTGCTCTCTTTCTTCGGCGCGCTGACCTATGCCGAACTCGGCGCTATGAAGCCACAGGCAGGCGGCGAATACGTCTACGTGCGCGACGCCTATGGCCCGCTGGCCGGCTTCCTCTACGGCTGGACGTGGTTTCTGATCGCCAAGCCGGCTTCCATCGCCACCGTCACCACCGGCCTCGTCCGCACGCTTGCAACCTTTCCTGTCTTTTATTTCTTCTCGCAGAACTGCTTCGCGATCTCATCAGTTTCGCGGTCACCTACGGTCAAATCGTGGCCATCGGCGCGGCCATCGCCATCACCTGGCTCAACTACATCGGCGTGCGCAAGGCCGGCGAATTCCAATTTCTGTTCACGTTGCTGAAGGTCGCGGTCATCCTCGCTATCGTCGTGGTGGGGTTCACTTACAAAGCAGGTACATGGGCAAACTTCTCGACCCATTTCCCGGGCGCCAAGGGCGGCGTCGACGGCTTTTTCCTGGCGCTCGTCGCCGCGCTCTGGGCCTACGATGGCTGGAACGATCTCAACATGGTCGCGGGAGAAATTCGTAATCCGCAGCGCAACATCCCGCTCTCGCTCATCTGGGGAGTCGCAACCGTCGGACTTCTCTACATCCTCGTGAATGCAGCCGTGCAATACGTCATGCCGGCAGCCGCGATCGCAGCTTCGGCGCGTCCGGCCGCCGACACGGTTGGGATGGCGCTCGGGCACGTTGGCGCCAGTTTGGTCTCGGTCGGGATCGCCATTTCGATGCTCGTGACTCTGAATGGCACGACCATGAGCGGAGCCCGGGTGCCCTTCGCCATGTCGCGCGACGGATACTTCTTCCAGGCGATTGCGAAAGTCCACCCGCGGTTCCGCACGCCGTCGGTCGCGCTGCTCGTGCAGTGCGCGCTATCGATCATCCTGTTGTTGGGCGGCGGAAATTTTCGCCAATTCTTCTCGCTCGCCATCTTCGCCGAATGGCTTTTCTACATGATCGCGGCCAGCACGGTGTTCGTCTTCCGCTACCGGGATCCCAACGCAGACAGGCCCTATCGTGTGATGGGATATCCTCTTGTGCCCGCGATTTTCATTCTCGCGTCGGCGAGGCTGCTTTACTCCACCTTCACGGACAATCTGCCTTACTCTGAGTACGGCTGCCTCGCCATCCTGGCGGGCGTGCCAATCTTCTACTTTTTCAAATGGAAACGCGCCCGCACACTATCGTAATGAGGTAACCACTGCAACCGCTAAAGCCGGTTACCAAAGGACAGGCGCACCCGACACGTTTACCCCCTAATGAAACTCCCATAAGGTGAAGACTCCAAGTCCTGAGCCACTCCCCGGCTCATGATCCTCCATTGGAGTCTAGGGATGCCTACGGTCAATCGCGAGTTTCAACTCGGAATTTTGCCCGAAAAAAAGTGGGACTGGCGCACCTTTGCCGCCAGTTACGGGTTTGTGACGGCATGCGCGGCATTTCTCTGCTTTTTCGGGATTTTCATGCCTGACACGCTCAAGGTCTCGCTGAACTACCACGTCACCGAGCTGATCCCGCGTCCGGCGCTTATTCCGGAGCGGATCCACAAGCTTCCACCGAAGGTGCAGGCCAAAC
Organism: uncultured Acidobacteriaceae bacterium; assembly: GCA_963698865.1. GTDB lineage: Bacteria > Acidobacteriota > Terriglobia > Terriglobales > Acidobacteriaceae > Acidiflorens. The sequence continues at coordinate 176,992 of CAVOSL010000002.1, forward strand.
TGTTGCCGCCCGATCCGGTGTTTAAGGCTCCAAAGATCATAGTTCCGCGCGAGGTGGTCACGCCTAAGGTCAAGCCGCAGGAAGTTGAGGCTCCCAAGGTCGCGATGAACAATTTCATGCCCGCCGCGCTCAAGGTAACTCCCGGCGGCGCTCGCCCAATGCTGATTCACACCGGAGAATTTCAGGGCAGTTCGGTTGCGCCTACGGTGAATGCGCCGGTTGACAAAGTGCAGACCGGCGGCTTTGGCGATCCCAACGGACTGAAGCCCAACGCCAACAGCAAGCCTGGCGGCAAGCTGATCGCTTCCGCAGCGGGCTCATTTGACATGCCGGTGGGACCGGGCCAGGGCAACGGCTCCGGCGGCGCAAAAGGAATCAAGGGCACGGTGGCCAGCGCGAATTTCGGCGACGGCATTGCCACGCCGGGCCGCGGCGATGGACGTAGTGGCGGCCAAGGCCACGCCGTGCAGACCTCTGGCTTCGGAACCCAGGAAGTCGCGCAGAACACACCCCACGCGCAGAGGATGGATACAGGACCGGCTTCGACGGCTGTCGAGATCACCTACAAGCCGAATCCGGTTTACACCGCAGAAGCGAGAGAGCTGAAGATCGAAGGCGAAGTTTTATTGGAAGTGATGTTCACGGCGAGCGGGCAACTGCACGTAAGCCGTGTGGTGCGCGGTCTGGGACATGGCCTCGATGAGGCCGCCATGGCCGCCGCCAACAAGATGCGTTACAAGCCGGCCACCCGCAGCGGACAGGCCGTGGATTCAACAGCGATTGTGCACGTCGTATTTCAACTGGCGTACTGAAACGGGGAGATGAGGTTATGCGCACTCGAAACATGATGGTTCTGGCTCTGCTGGCGGTCGCGATGACGGCAGCGGCTCAACAAACTACGTCCGCGCCACAGAACTCGTCGGCTGGACAGGCAGGTACAACCTCAGCCCAAACCGCGCCCGCCCAGGCACAGAGCAACGTCGCTCCGCCTACCACCATGGATCAGGTCATCGACCGGGCGATCGCGCGCGAGAAGGATCTCATCAAGTTCCTGGAGCCGCGCACGCCGGTTGTCGAAACCTATCTGCAGAACCTCCAACAGGACCCGCAACTCGGGCCGATTCCGCAGGACGACCACTACTTCCTCGGACGCATGGACCTGAGCGATTCGATCGACCGCTCCGATTATCTGAAGGACAAGGATAAGGACAAAGAAGAGAGCATGGAGAAGCGCCTCCTCGGCGGCTTGACCAATAAATTTAAGTTCCAATACCAGCCGCTCGGTTTTTCGTGGATGATCTACGCCGACCGAAACGACTTCGACCGCCAGCACTATGAATTTCATTACGTGCGCCGCGAATTCCTGGGCGACGTGCGCAGCCTGGTGTTCGACGTCACTCCCAAGAAAGATGCTGGCCGCGGACGCTTCCTGGGCCGCATCTGGATCGAGGATCAGGATTTCAACATCGTTCGCCTCAACGGCACCTACAGCCATCCCACGCGCAACACCTACTACTTCCACATGGACAGTTGGCGCCTGAACCTGATTCCCGGTTACTGGCTGCCCTCTTACATCTACAGCGAAGAAGGAAACTTTACCGCCGGAGCGAAGAACAAGCTCGCCTTCAAAGCGCAGACGCGCCTGTGGGGCTACAACCTGAAGATGGGCAAAACGGATGACGAACTCACGCAGATCCGCGTGGACAGCGTGAAGGACACTTCGCCCGACGCGCAGGACGCCTCTCCGCTGGCCGCCGAACGCGAATGGCAGCAGCAGGCGGAAGATAACGTCATCGAGCGCCTGGAGCGCTCGGGCTTGCTGGCGCCCGAAGGCGATGTCGACAAGGTCCTCCAGACGGTCGTCAACAATCTGCTGATCACCAACAACGTCGAACTGCCGCGCCCCGTGCGCACGCGCGTGCTGACGACTTCTCCGCTTGAAACCTTCAGCGTGGGCAACACCATCGTCGTGAGCCGCGGTTTGATCGACGTGCTTCCCGACGAGGGTAGCCTCGCCATGGTGCTTTCGCATGAACTGGCGCACATCGTTCTCGGTCACAACCTCGGCAGCCAGTATGCCTTCAATGACCGCATGCTCTTCTCTGACGAGGGAACGTTCCACAACCTCGGGTTCAAACACATTCCTGAGGAGGAAACCGCCGCCGATAAGAAAGCCGTCGACATGCTGAAGGCTTCTCCGTATGCGCAGAAGCTTGAGACGGCGGGACTGTTCCTGAAAGCTCTGCAAACGCGCGCTCCGCAACTGTCGGCCCTGCTTCAGGCCCACCTCGGCAACAACTTCGCCGAGAACGGCACCGTGACCCGCATGGCCGCGCTCGAAACCTCGGCGCCCGCGCTCGATTGGAACAAGCTCGATCAGATCGCCGCGCTGCCCCTGGGCGGACGCGTCAAGCTGAATCCCTGGGACAACAAAGTTGAGATGGTGAAGGCACAGCCGGTATCAATCACTTCCGCGCGCGACAAAATGCCGTTCGAAGTCACTCCCTTCTTCCCGCGCCTGGTACGCTACAACGCGACCACGCCCACGGGAAATGGGGCGCCTTCGACGACCGCAGCCAATCAGACGGCAGCACCGGCAACCACCACGTCTGCCGATGCCGAGCCCAGCCACTAACGCCTGAACGTAGCGACGGCGACTCCACAGTAGTTGGCGGTCGCCTCGCCCCGAAACCCTTCGAGTTGATGGAAGCGCAGGCTGGAGCCGGAAGCAATTCCGGCCTTCAGCCTGTGTCTTATTTTGGATACAACTTGGGCGGGACAACCCTGCCATCAACTATCTCTGATCGTTCTAAATCCGGCTCCGAGCGCGCCTTTTCAATGCTATTCATTCCTATCCAATCCGGCGAAAGTTTGATAGCATGGTCACCCCGCGCGCGAGCGCGCAAGCCGTAGTCCCCCAGGGAGGGTGAGGATGGTCCCAACTTCTGTTCAAGAGGATACCAGTGTGCCTAATGTTCGTGGCAGTTCACTCAAGCTGTTAAGTGTCTTTGCTGTGTTTGTGTTGCTCATTTCCACCGCGACCGCGCAATCCGTACAAAGCCTGAAGCATCAACCGCCGATTAGTATCCAGTTGGCATTTCAATCGACCGATGGCACGGTCCTCGCGCAAAGCTATAACGACCCGGTCTGGTATAAGCTCACGCCCGACAACACCGGAAGCTACGTGAACGGAACGTGGAGTCAGATGGCCAGCCTGCCTGCGGCGTATTCGCCCGACGCGTTTGCGTCTGCCGTGCTAGCGGATGGCCGTCTGATCATCGTCGGTGGCGAATATAACTTTGGCAACTTCGCGCTGACCAACCAAGGCGCGATCTACGATCCCGTGGCGAATACCTGGACTACGGTTACTCCTCCGAAAGGATGGAAGTATATCGGCGATTCCCCATCGACGGTGTTGCCCAACGGCAATTTCCTCGTCGGCAACAAGCTCACCAAGAAACTCCAGCAATATAACCCCACTACGAATACATGGTCCTCTCTCAGCCCCAAGGGCAAGTCGGACTTCGATGCTGAGGAAGGATGGACTCTGCTGGCGAATGGCACAATCTTAACCGCCGACGTGCAGAATGCCCCCAACTCCGAAATCTACTCAACCACCCCTAAGAAGAAGTGGGTCAGCGCCGGCAGCACGATCGTCGACCTGCACTCGCCGTCGCCCTTCGGCTGCATCAACTACGGCCCCAAAGGCAAACTCTGCTACTACCCGCCTGGAGAGATTGGCCCGCAGATCCTCCGTCCTGATGGCACCGTCTTCGTGACAGGCTCGTACACGAACACAGGAAATGGAGCCGGACACACCGCCATTTATGACAGTCTGGCCGGCGGCTGGACGGTCGGACCCGACTTCCCCAACGGTGATAACGCCGGTGATTCCTTTGCCGTGTTGTTGACCAACGGCGACGTGCTCGTCGAAGGCGATTCCGGGCAGGGCTACATCTGGGACGGGAATACCTTTAAGGCCACCAACTATCTAGGAGGGGCTCTGATGGTTCTGCCTACGGGCCAGATCCTGGTTACCGGCAATTCAGCAGCCGTCTATAATTCGGCCGGAACTTACCAGAGTTCGTGGCAGCCCGCGATCACGAGTTGTCCCACTACAGTAACTCGTGGTTCGACTTACTCGATCTCCGGTACCCAGTTCAATGGTCTATCGCAGGCAAACCACTTTGGGGATGAATACGAGACCGCAACCAATTATCCGCTCGTTCGGATCACCAACAACGCCACCGGCCATGTGTTCTACGCGAGGACTCACGGCCACAGCACGATGGGCGTCGCCACCGGTTCGGCCATTGTTTCAACGAACTTTGATGTGTCTGCGGCGACGGAAACGGGCGCGAGCACCTTGGCGGTGGTAGCCAATGGCATCCCCTCTGCACCGTTTAGCATTACTGTACAGTAAGCGTTGAGTAAGTGCTGTTTTTGGCGGATTACTGTGAGATTACCCCAGGTTCACACGCACTTTGAGTGTGCTAACCTGGGGTATTTCTATCGCAGTTAACAATAGGATACAAGAGACACGGTGGCGAGAGACACAACCCTAGCCGCAACCTAGAAGTGCCTCTTAAGATCGTCGAAGCGATCGACCACGAGTAAGCGCTGCGAGGCAGGGGCGCTAGCCAGCTCTTCGTGCTCCAGGATCCACGTATCGTTGTGAGGCACAAACACCGCGTGCAGCCCGGCCGCCAGCGCTGGATTGATATCCGACTTCGGACTATTCCCCACCATCCAGGTGTAATCAGGCTCAAGCGCATACTTCGCGACAGCCGAGCGGTACGTGGCCTCGTCTTTTTCGGCGACGATCTCTACCGCGGCAAAATATTCTTTCAATCCGGAACGCTCCACTTTCCCGGCCTGCTCGGCGGGATGCCCCTTGGTCATGAGAATGAGGTGATGGCGCTGGTTCAGATAATCCAGCGTTTCCGGCACGCCGGTGATAATCTCGACCGGATGCTCCGCAATCTGATGCGCGAAGCTGTGGATGCGCTCGTGCAGCTCCGGCGTGATCGGCTCGGCGGACAGTTTCTCGAACGTCTCAAGCAGGGAATGCGCAAAGCTGTGCAGCCCGTAGCCGTGCTTCACAATGGAGTCGCGCTCCACATCGTTCAGTACCAACCGTACCTGCTCGGGCGTGTATTCTCGATGATTCAGGAACGAGATGAACTTCCCGATCGCGCGTTCAAAATAAATGTTGTTTTCCCAGAGCGTGTCATCGGCGTCAATAAGCAGGGTCTGGGCGCCATTCGAATCCGACATGACTACCATGATACCGGGTGCCAAGACGCCGCAACTGCTTTGGTAGAATCGAGCACGCAATGAGGGGCCGCCGCTTCGTTCTTTTTCTCGCTCTTCTACTATCGATGGCGCAAGCCGCTCCAACCGGGAAGCCTCGGGTCATGACCGGTTCGGCGGCGCGCAGCGGCGTGCCGGCAAATTTGAGGGTCGTTCCCGACATTGCCGAACGCGTTGCGAAATTCCGCCGCGTCCAGATGCCGTTCCACGCAACCGGCCTGACCACTCGCGAGCAGCAGATGATTCGCAAGCTGGTCGAAGCCTGCGGCTACCTGGAAAGCATTTATTGGCGGCAGAGTGATCCCGACGCCCTTACGCTTTATCAAGCGCTCGAGTCGAGCACAAACGCGCGCGACATTCTGCTCCGGCGCTATCTGTGGATCAACGCGTCGCGTTTCGATCCGATTCACGATAACAAGCCATTCGCCGGCACGGGCTCGCTGCCTCCGGGTCACGGATTCTATCCTCCCAACCTCAGCACCGCGCAGATTGAACAGTACGTGCAGCGGCATCCCGATCAGAAAGCGGCAATCTACAATCAATTCACAATCGTTCGGTGGCACGGCAACGAACTCGAAACGGTCCCTTACGATATCGCCTATCGCACATTTCTGGAGCCGGCCGCCCAGGCGTTGCGCGCTGCCGCAAAGCTCAGCAGCGATCAGGCGTTCGCCAACTTCCTGCGCCTGCGCGCCGACGCGCTTCTCAGCGATGACTATTTCGCCAGCGATCTGGCCTGGCTGGCGTTGAAAAATCCCAAAGTCGACATTATTTTCGCGCCTTATGAAACTTACATGGACGACCTGCTCGGAGTGAAGGGTTCGTATGGAGCGGCCGTCATGGTCCGCGATGACCGCGATAGCAAAAAGCTTGACGTCTTCGCCAAATACGTGCCCGACCTCCAGGACGCGTTGCCGCTCGCCGCCGAGGATCGCCCCTCTAAGCGCGGATTGCAGGCGCCGTTGGAAGTCGTCGACTCTCCGTTCCGCGCGGGCGACCTCACGCACGGCTACCAGGCGGTGGCCGACAATCTTCCCAACGATCCGCGCGTGCATGAGCAGGCGGGGAGCAAGAGAATTTTCTTTCGGAATTTCATGGACGCGCGCGTGAATTACGTGATCGTGCCGCTCGCCCGCAAGCTTATGGAGCCCGAGCAGGCGGCGAAGGTAACCAGCGATGGCTACCTGGTGGGAACCGTCCTGCACGAAATTTGTCATGGCTTGGGCCCGGCCTTTGCGCGTACCAGCGCAGGAAAAGTCGATATTCGCGAAGCAATCGGCGCTCAGTTTAGCGCACTCGAAGAGGCCAAAGCCGATGCAGCCGGAATGTTCGCCGTGCAATGGCTCGTGGATCATGCCGTTCTGCCGAAAAAGAATCTCGAGGAGTATTACGCGTCCTACGTCGGCGATCTGTTCCGCAGCGTCCGCTTTGGCACCATGGAGGCCCATGCCGAAGCCGAAATCATGGAGCTGAATTATCTGCTGGAACGGAGCGCGCTGCTTCGGAACGCGCACGGCCGCTACTTCATCGATTACGCAAAAATCCCGGCCGCCCTCTCCGATTTGTCCAAAGAGCTATTGGAAATCGAGGCCACCGGAGACCGCCAGCGTGCTGAAAACTGGTTCGCAAAATATTCCCGTGTGGGGGTCGATCTGAAACAATCTCTCCGGGCCACGTCCGATATTCCCATCGATATCGACCCCGTGTTCTCATTTGCGAACAAAGTAAAATAAAACGTCCAAAATCGGCAATGCCCTTCACTCCCGCCCATGTTGCCGCCGCTTTTCCTTTTCGCCGGTCGCGGCTGGTCTGGTCGGCCCTGATCGTCGGCACCATCGCTCCTGACCTCGAGTACTTCGTTCGCCTCGCGCCCGGGCATCCTTACGGTCACGCGGTTCCGGGTGTGTTCCTGGTCACTCTGCCGCTCGCGCTTGTCACGCTCTGGCTCTTCCACGCCCTCGTCAAAGTGCCTTTCATAGAACTGTTGCCCGAAGGCTTTAAGCGCAGGCTGGCGCCCTACGCTGGCAAATTTCGTTTTGGCGGCGCGGCGCGTTTTGCGTTGATCGTCGCGTCCATTCTGATCGGAATTTTGACGCACCTGATCTGGGATTCCTTCACTCACGGAAACATGTGGCTAGTTCGCAACTGGCCTGCCCTGCGGCATCCGGTCCACATCAGCTTCCTTGGAGCCGTGCCCCTTTACAAGCTCTTGCAACATGCCAGCACTGTCTTCGGATTAACGGTTCTGGCGCTGTGGATTGCAGCATGGTATCGGAACGCCGAAGTTGCCGGCCGCCGCGCGGCCCATTCCCAAGGTGTCTGGCCCACAAAAAGGATTTTTACTCTCATCGCCATTGCCGCTATCGCTTCTTTGGCAGCGATCATTTACGCGCTCAAAGTCACAGGAATCCCGTCCAACCGCGGCGAACTCGCCCGTTTCCTCGGCATCCTGGTTGTGATGGCAATCGCGGTGATGTGGTGGGAACTGGTTGTGCTGGGAATCTGGCGCTTAAAAACGAAGAACAGCCAAAGGGTTAGTTAAAAGCTAATAGCCAGGAACTGGAAGCTACCTCACACCCACTCCACCCGCGGCTCGATCGGGATAATCCCGGCCTTGTGGCCCATGTCGAGCAAGCGCCGCACGGCTTCGCGTCCGTCGTCACCATAGTCGAGCGTGCGATCATTCACGTACATGCCGACAAACTTGTCGGCGAGCTGGGTATCTAGATCACGGGCAAACTGCATAGCGTAGGCCAGCGCTTCGTCGCGATGATCGATCGCGTACTGAATGCTTTCGCGCAGCGCCTGCGTCACGCTTGTCATCATCTCCGCACCGAGTGAGCGCCGGATGGCATTTCCGCCCAGCGGCAACGGCAGACCGGTCACTTTCAGCCACCACTTGCCAAGGTCGATCACGCGGTGCAGACCAGACTTGTCGTAGGTAAGCTGGCCCTCATGAATGATCAAGCCAGCCTCGTACTTCCCTTCCAGTATTTGCGGGATGATCTGGTCAAAAGGCACGACTTCCACTTCGATGCCGGGCGCAAAAAGTTGTAGCGCCAGATAGGCGGTTGTCAGTTTGCCGGGCACAGCAATTTTCTTGTTCTTGATCTCGGTGGTCGTGAACGAGCGTGGCGAAACCACCATGGGGCCATAGCCATCGCCCACACTGCCGCCACACGACATCAACGCGTAGTTTTCCTGAATATACGGATAGGCATGGAACGAAATCGCCGTGACATCATAAACGCCCTGCTGCGCGTCGCGATTCAGCGTCTCGATATCGCACAACGTGTGGTTAAAGCGTAACCCCGGCACCCGAACCTTGTTCGTGGCTAAGCCATAAAACATGAATGCGTCATCGGAGTCCGGGCTGTGCGCCACGGTAATTTCACGAACTGGAGAAGAAACAGTACTCGTACTCATAAATTCAGCTTTTCGACTTCTTAGTTGTGCAGCGATTGACCGACAAGACTATAAGCGTGTCATCCTGAGCGAAGCGAAGGACCTATGCATTTCTGCGTGCATCACCAAAATTTCTGTGCGACCGCTACGCCACACGCGCGGAACGCCGGTTCCACGCGCTCGCGATCCCAGCCGCCAGCATGATCTTGATCACTTCCGCGAAGACAAACCAATACAGGCCCCAGCGGACCGTCTGCGAGAGCGAATGCGTAAGCACAAACAGCCAGCCCAATCCTCCCGCAAAAAGCACGACCTCGCCCGCAAATCCCGCCAGCGCAGCCCACGCAAAACGACGCGAAGTGCGCTCATAGATCCAGCCTGCAACAAACGCTACAAACGGATACGCCATCAAAAAGCCACCAGTTGCACCCATCAACTGCAGAATCCCGCCCGGTCCTGCAGGATTGAATACCGGTAAGCCCGCCGCGCCTTCCGCCAGGTACAGCGCCAAGGCCGCAAAGCCGCGCCGCGAACCGAGCGCCAGCGCAACTGCCAGCACTCCAAAGTTCTGCAGAGTCAGCGGCACGGGGTAAATGCCCGGCAGAGGCACCGTCACACGTGCGCACAACGCGACGAACAGACTCGCCCCGATCACGATCCCCGCTTGCTTCGCCCATTCCAGCGAATGCGATTGGGAAGGCAAAACCTCGGCGCGAATCACGCGCCCCCAACGGCTCAGCAGTAACTCTTCGCATGATGTTCCTTTCGACGCAGCGGAATCAGGCTTCCGGCGGCAGAGTCTTGGCCCTCGCCGCGCCCGTTCGGCTCCGCTTTCAGCGCCGCCGAAGCCCATCTGCTTCCGCACACGCACGTACAGCGAAACCGCCACCGACACGACCAGCACCAGACTGACTCCCAGAATCAAGAACCACCAGAGCATCCGCACAACCCGTTAGGATAGCAGACGCGCGGCGACGAGCGTCTGTGATGTGTAACCACTCCTACTTCTTCGCCTTCGCCAGCGCGGCCCGCCGCTTCTCGACGTTGGCAGAGACACGCGCCAGCCGCTTGCGCGCCAGTTTCGAGCCGGTCGCCACCTTCTCGATGTTTCCCCAAACATCGGGATTGTCCATCTTCTGGCGAATCTCTTTCAGGAACGGATGGACCTTTGCGAAAAAGAAAAACATTTCGCCGCTGCAGCCCGGCTGTAGAAAGAGTTCCTCATGCAACGCGCCCTGGAGTACGAGCGAGGCCGCCATATCCCAATAGCCGCCAACCTGCCGAAGCCAGCTATTCTCCTGGCTCGGGAAACGCGTTGGCCACCTTGACGAAGTCCTCCGCGCTAAGCGGCCAGAAATCGACTAAAAACCAGTTCCGCGCCTTGCGCATTTCCGCTTCGCGGCGCAGATCGTAAAGTTGCAACATCAACTGCCCATCATGTGGAGTCGCTTTTTTCGCCATGTAATCACCCTCGTTTACTCAGAAGTCAGAATCAGAACTGTTAAAAGTGTTGCGCGCCGCCCCGCCCGCGGCTTTTCTCTGCGATCTCTGGGGATTTTCTCTGTGATCTCCGCGGTTAAAAGCTTTGAACCGCAGAGTTCGCTAAGAAAAGCCGCCGAGATCGCAGAGTGATTCCGTTTCAACCAGACTTCGCCGCATCCGCACCCGACCCGCCAGCGCTCTCCCGCTCGTAATCGCATTCCTTGTTCGGGCACGCGATCACCGTGCCGTCTTTGCGCATGCGCTCGACCAGATAATCATTTCCGCACTTCGGACATTTCTCCGCGATCGGCTTGGCGGCGGACGTAAATTTGCACTTCGGATACTTCGAGCATCCATAAAACGTATTGCCCTTGCGCGCCCGCTTCTCCACCAGTTCGCCTTCACCGCACAGGGGGCACTTCACGCCAATAAAATTCTGCTTCACAAACTTGCAATCCGGATAACCGCTGCACGAAGTGAACTCGCCATAGCGTCCATGCCGAATAATCAAGTTTCGCCCGCAGTCGGGACACTTTTCATCCAGCGGAATATCCGGCACGCGCTTGCCCTGATCGAGCCGCCGCGTCGTTTTGCAATCCGGATAACCCGTGCAGGCCATGAACTGCCCAAACCGCCCCCGCTTCAGCACCATCACTCGGCCGCAATTCTCGCAGTACTCCTCCTGCGCCGTCTCCTGCATGTCGGCGGAATCGAGGTCCGGCAAATTGATCGGATTTTCCTTGGTGAACGTGCAGGAATTTGGATCCTCTTTATCGTAGGTGCTGCACGCGTAGAACGATCCGTGCTTGCCCCACTTAATGACCAGCGGCGCTCCGCAACGCTCGCACTTCTCGTCCGTCGGCTTCTCCATACGCTTGATGTTTTCCATGTGCTTCTCGGCGTATCGGAGATCTTTGGCGAATTTTTTGTAGAACTCACCGAGCGCGTCCGTCCACTTCTCTTTCCCTTCTTCAATCTCGTCGAGCTCTTCTTCCAGGCGCGCGGTGTACTGGAAATCGAAAATATCCTTGAAGTTCTCGACCAGCAGATCGGTGACGACCAGGCCAATTTCGGTCGGCGTAAATTTGCCGCCTATTTTCTGCGCGTACTGCCGCTCCTGAATCGTGCTCAGAATCGTCGCGTAGGTGGATGGCCGCCCAATACCCCGCTCCTCCAGCTCTTTAACCAGCGACGCCTCGTTGTACCGCGGAGGCGGCTCGGTAAAATGTTGCTCCGGTTTGAGCGATTTCAATGTCAGCTTCTGCCCCGCTTCCAGCGCCGGCAGCTTGTGCTTCAGCTCTTCATCTTCTTCGTCCTTCGAGTCCTTCGACTCTTCGTAAACCTTCAGGAAGCCGTCGAACTTCATCACCGAGCCAGTCACTCGAAACCAGAAGACTTCGTTCGCCGGACTTGGCATCGATATCGACGGTCGTCTGATCGAAGACCGCCGGGTTCATCTGCGAAGCAACGAACCGCTGCCAGATCAACTTATAGACCTTGAACTCATCCTCCTGCAGATACTGCTTGACCTGGTCGGGATGCCGCGTCGCCAAGGTCGGACGAATCGCTTCGTGCGCCGCCTGCGCTTCTTTCTTTTCCTTATATGTATTGGGGGATTCGGGCAAATATTGCGGGCCGTATTCGCCGCCAATGTATTCGCGCACCTCGGCAATCGCCTCGGGCGCAACGCGCGTCGAGTCGGTACGCATGTAGGTAATCAGACCGACCAGACCCTCGTCGCCGAGTTCGACGCCTTCATACAGCCTCTGCGCAATCATCATCGCCCGCTTCACGCTGAAGCGCAGTTTGCGCGATGCATCCTGCTGCAGCTTACTGGTCGTGAACGGCGGAGTCGCATTGCGCCGGCGCTCTTTCTTCTCCACCGAGCGAACGACCCAATCGGCCTTCTCCAGAGCGAGCCGGATTTTTTCCGCGTCCTCGCCGTTGGTGACCTCAACCTTCTCTTCGCCCTTACCAAGAAAGCGCGCGTCGAATGAGGGCGGCTTCTGCGCAGCGAGATGGGCGTCGATCGTCCAATATTCCTTCTTCTCAAACGCCTTGATCTCGCGCTCGCGATCGACAATCAACCGCAACGCGACGGTCTGTACGCGTCCGGCTGAAAGTCCACGCCGGACCTTGTCCCACAACAGCGGAGAGACCTGATATCCCACCAGCCGGTCGAGCACGCGCCGCGCTTGCTGCGCGTCCACCAGGTTCTGGTCAATATCGCGAGGATGTTCGAACGCTGCCTTCACCGCGCGCTGCGTGATCTCGTTAAATGTCACGCGCCGGATGCGCTGGTCATCCGCATCTTCTTCTTTTCTTAGCGGCTTTCCCCTTCTTCTTTTTCTTGCCGTCGTCGCTGAGTTCACCGGCCAAATGCGCAGCGATAGCTTCGCCTTCGCGATCCGGGTCAGGCGCCAGGTAAATCTTGTCGGCCGTGAGCGCCAGCTTCTTCAGCTTGGCCAGGACCTTCTCTTTGCCGGGAATGACGACATACTCGGTTTCGAATCCCTCATCGACATCGACACCCAGGCTGCTTTTGGGCAGGTCTTTCACATGCCCGAACGAGGCATCGACCGTGAAGCCCTTCCCCAGATATTTCTGAATAGTTTTCGCCTTAGCCGGCGACTCGACAATGACTAGACCTTTGGACAATGGTTCCTCTGTTTGGAGATGGTGAATTTGAAGCTAGCACGAAGCATGCGAATGCAACAACTCGCCGCGCCGTCCAGCTGCTAGCTACTAGCTTCTAGCTACTAGCAGGCAGAGGCTCTTTCACCCGTTTCGCGGCCTCTCAAGCGTCACGACTGGCCGCACTGTCTGCACCAGGGAGGTCAGCATCCTTTGAACTTCGACGAGAAGTTTCTCTGTGCTCCGATGGTCGTCATGCGAAAGAAACTTCAGATCCCTTGCGAGCAACAGATGATATTCCGTCTCGCTTGCCGAGCCACGTGCGATCTGTAGAAAGCGTGCAAATTCGCCATCCGAGTGCCGGCCGCATCCTTCGGCGATGTTCGCGCCGATCGAGGCAGTGGAGCGACGCAGCTGTGAAGTCAGTCCATACATTTCGTCTCGCGGAAATGTGCGCGTAACGCCGTAAATCGCGATAGTCAATTCATGTGCCTTAACCCATACCTTCAATTCTTTGAAGTCCTTCATGTTCTGTCCTCACAAGACTTTGGTTAGCTAGCAGCTAGAAGCTAGTAGCTAGAAGCTTTTTACAAAATTCTTCCCCGGCAACTGCCGCACCTTCCCGTTCAACTCCAGCTCAAAGAGCGCGGAAAAAATTTCCGAGGAGGACATTTCGTTTTCTAGCATTTCTACCAGTTCGTCGATGTGCGTCGACTGGTCCGGCTTCAGCAGCTTGAGGAGCTTCTGTTCGTGAGGCGATGGGACGTCATCCGGAAATAGAGATGCATTTCCCGGCGCCGGAGATTCATTCGCGGTCAGGCGCAGCGCGTCCTGAACGTCCGTAGGTAGCTCTTCCCAAACGTCTTCCCACGTCGCCACCAGCTTCGCGCCCTGCTTGATCAGTGTGTTCGGTCCCCAGGAGTTTTTGTTCGTGACATTGCCCGGCACCGCATAAACATCGCGGTTCTGCTCGAGCGCGCATCGCGAGGTGATGCGGGTACCGCTGTATTCCGCGGCCTCCACCACCAGTACCCCCACCGACATGCCGCTGATGATGCGGTTGCGAATCGGAAAATTCTGCGGCTGTGGTGAGGTCCCCATCGGAAATTCGGAAATGATCGTCCCACCCAAAGAGAGAATCTGCTCGGCCAGCCGCGTGTTCTCTTTCGGATAAAAAACGTCTATCCCCGTGCCCAGCACCGCAATGGTCTTGCCTTTCGCCGCGATCGCGCCCCGATGCGAGGCCGTGTCAATTCCACGGGCCATTCCGCTGATGATGACCAACCCGCGCGCCGCAAGATCAGTCGCCAGCCGCTCCGCCATGCCGGTACCGTAGGGCGTGGGATGCCGCGTTCCGACCATCGCAATCCCCGGCTTCGACAGCAACTCCACGCTTCCCTTCACAAACAAAATCACCGGCGGATCGTAAATTTCCTTCAATCTCGGCGGATATTCCAGGCTGCTCAAGGAAATGATGGCCGTGCTCGCCTGCGTCGCGCGCGCCATTTCATCTTGCGCCAACTCCAGCGATTTACCCGTGGCGAGCGCTTGCGCAGACACCGCGCGCATGCCGGTCGCCTCCAGTTCCGTCAAGCTCGCCTGCAACACGCGCTCGGCGGTGCCGAAGTGCTCGATCAGTTTTCGAACGCGCGACGGCCCGAGTCCTTCCGTGAGCGCCAGCGCCAGCCAGCAGAGCGTCTCCCCGGAAGCTCGTTGAGGCAAAGTAGTAGAGGAAGTAGCTGGCGAAGCGGCCGTCGCAGTTGTGTCGTTTGGTGTTGGCATCGAGCCGACGCTAGCCGCGATCCCTACGCCTGTCAATGATGGCGCACACATCACTTTTGGTAGAATTCGCAAAGTGATGAGCCGATTAAGGATTTCCGCGATTTCTTATCTCAATACCGCTCCCCTTATGTGGGATTTTGAGCATGGGAATCCTGAGCCGGCCGCGCCCGCCATCGCTTCTTCCGCCCGCGCTAGCTCTCCGTTCGGCACCGCTGCCTCCATTGCCATCGAAGAAACCGCCGCCGATTTCGACATCTCCTACACCATCCCCTCCGCGTGCGCGCGTGCGCTCGCCGAGGGCACCGCCGACATCGGTATCATTCCCGCGGCCGCCTACGCAGCCACGCCCGATCTCGTCATCATCCCCGACATTGCGATCGCCGCGCGCAGTGCCGTGCGCTCGATCCTGCTCGTCAGCAAAATGCCTCTCGACCGCGTGCGCACGGTGGCGCTCGATACTTCTTCGCTGACCTCGGTCGCGCTCGCCAAAATTCTCTTCGCTAAATGGCTTGGCGGAGCCCGCGCCTATTCCGACATGGCTCCCAATCTCGACGCCATGCTTGCCGCCTGCGATGCCGCCCTGCTCATCGGAGATCCTGCGCTTCAGGTCGATCGCGAGCGCTACATCACTCTCGACCTCGCGGAAGAGTGGAACGCCCGCACCGGCAAGTCATTTGTTTTTGCGTTTTGGGCGGTCCGGCGCCCGGCGCTCGCGGGACACGACCGTGCCGCCATTACCAGGGTCTTCAAGGATTCACGCGATCACGGCCTGATGCCGGAGCATCTCGAAACCGTCGCCCAGGAATGGGCGCCACGTCTTGGTTTGACGCTGGAAGCAGTTCGAACCTATTTCGCGCGCAACATTCACTACTACCTCGATCCGCCCTGCCTCGAGGGCCTGTCGCTCTTCTATCAACTGGGCGCGGAGATCGGCGCGCTGCCCGCCGCACGGGAGTTGGAGTTTCTTTAAAGCCGACTACTCATCTCTCCAACACCTGCACCGCCACACCTGAAGCCTGCCCCCGCGCGTGATACACGCGCTCCGTCGCCTTCACAAAATCCGACGCCTTTGCGTCCGGAATATTCACGAACGTCTGCGGGTTCCGATCCGTCAGCGGAAACCACGAGCTCTGAACCTGCACCATAATGCGGTGGCCACGTCGAAAAGTATGGTTTATATCCGGCATATTGAAATCCACTTCCTCGACTTTGCCCGGAGTAAACGGTTCCGGCTTTTCGAAGCTATGGCGAAATTTTCCCCGGAAGGGCTCTCCCCGCACCAGTTGCTGATAGCCTCCCATGGTGAAGCTGTTAGGCCCGACGTCGGTTCGAGCCCTGTGATCACCGGCGTCCCCTGCGTCTTTCGTCTCCGGATAATCCGTTGGATACACATCGATGAGCTTCACGTCAAAATCGGAATCGGTGCCGGACGTCGAAACAAATAGCCGCGGCGAAACCGGTCCCGCGATGGTCACGTCCTCCTGAAGCGCTGGAGTCTCGTAGACCAAAACGTCCGTGCGGCTATCGGCAAAGCGCTGGTCGGAGACCATGTATTCCTGTGGCACATCGAGCGCCGGATAGTTCACAAAGGGCACCGGCTTTGCGGGATCGCTCACATACTCGTCGAATGCCGTGGACTCCGCACCGGGCCCGTCAAACGAGAGCCCGCCATCGGCGTGGAAGTAAAGAGTTTTCTGGTGAGCATTGGCCGGCGGCCAACTCGCATACTGCCGCCACACATTCGTCCCCGTCTCGAAGACATAAGCCTTGGGCAGCTTTGCGTCGCCACTGCCTTTCAGGTACTGCTCGAAAAACGGAAAGACAATATTCTTTCGGTAGTAGTCGCCCGTATTCGAGAAAAATTCCGCATGCCCCAGGCGCTCTCCATCCAAGCGCGCCCAGCCGCCATGCACCCACGGACCCATCACCAGCGTGTTGACGATCGACGGATCATTCTTCTCGATCGCGCGAAACTCGCTCAGCGGGCCTTGCAAGTCCTCTGCGTCAAACCATCCGCCTACCGTGAGCACGGCGCAGTGGATGTTGCTGAAGCGTGGCGCCAGGTTGCGCACCTTCCAGTAATCGTCATATGTGTCGTGCCTGATCTGGTCGTCCCACAGCGAAGTATTGCCGTTGAGATACGTTCGCAAGTTCGCGAGCGGACCTGCCCTCAAGAAAAAGTCGTAGCTGTCCTTGGTGCCGTAATCGAACTCGACATAATTCTTGGATGGAAGCGCAGGATTTTTCTGCGGCACAAATTGACTGTAAAAATCGAAGTTGGCCGACAGCATGAACGCTCCGCCATGGTAGGCATCGTCGCCCATAAAAAGGTCGACCATCGGAGCCTGCGGCGAGGCTGCCTTGAGCGCCGGATGCGTGTCAATCATGCTCGCCGCCGCGTAGAACCCGGAATAGGAAATCCCCCAAATCCCGGCGTTGCCGTTGTTGTTGGGGATATTCTTCAGCAGCCAGTCGATAGTGTCATAGAGGTCAGTTGAGTCGTCCACATCCTGGTTCGACTTCTTGCCGTCGATGTGTGGGTTTTCTTCAACAAACGTTCCCTCCGACATGTAGCGGCCACGCACATCCTGAAAAACAAAAATGTATCCCGACTTGTCAAAATCCGGCGATGGTCCCAGCTGCTTGCGATACTGGTCTACACCGTAAGGACCGACGCTATAAGGTGTACGCACGATCAGGAAGGGATAAGTCCGCGAACTGTCCTTCGGCACATAGACGGAGGTGAAAAGATGCACGCCATCACGCATCGCGATCCTGTATTCATACTTCGTGTAGTGCTCTTTAACGTCGTAGTCCTGTTTCTCGGCCTTGCTCTGCCCGAAAAGAAAAACGGGCACCAGGAGCGCGAAAAAAAACGCAGCCACAAACCCGGATCGTCGATCCACCATTTCCTCCTTGGATGCACACCCCACGCGAGAATGCTTAAGCAACGTACAAGCGGATCAAAGCAGAGTCAAGCGACCGTAGCGCCGGCAGTTGTGGCGGCGCCTCGCCGCACCCTGCGCGCCCGCCCACCGCCAAGCACTCTCCCATTACACAGGATTACAATTGCGTTGCATCTGCCCACCCAGATTCTGCCTCTAATCAACATGACGCGTCTGCCCGCGATCGTCGCCGTGTTCGCCGCGAAAGCCGCCAAAACCCGGTCGGGGGGCATGCTCCGGTGGTTGATCCATCTCGGCGGACCGAGCCTGATTCTCCTGGGTCTGATCGACAATTCCGTGATCCCGCTGCCGGGAAGCACCGATATAGTGACGATTTTGCTGGCCGCTCACCGTCGCGAACCCTGGATCTACTACGCCATCATGGCGACGGCAGGCTCGGTATTGGGCGGCTATCTTACCTACCGCATGGCTCGCAAGGGCGGGAAAGAAACGCTGGAAAAGCGCTTCTCGCAGAAGAAAGTAAATAAGGTATACGCAATTTTTGAACGCTGGGGATTCGCATCTGTGGCGATCCCTGCCCTCCTGCCGCCGCCATTTCCGATCGTGCCCATGCTGCTGGCCGCGGGTGCCATGCAATATCCCACCAGAAAATTCCTAACCGCTTTGACCGTGGGCCGCGGCCTTCGCTACATCATTCTTGCTTATCTCGGCTACCAATACGGACGGCACATCGTGAAGTTTTTCGATCAGTATTACTGGCCGGTGCTAATCGTCCTGATCGCTTTTTCAGTGCTGGGCGGGTTGTATGGCCTTTACGAATACAAGCGCCGGCAAAAGCCAGGCAGGTCCGATGTCTCCAGCTCAAACACGCGGGTGCGCGCCCGGGTAGCGTGAAAAACTCGCCTCGAGCGGCCTTCCCTCGCTAAAATAGGGCGTGGGGTAATAATGTCTCTGACCAAACAACAAGCCCTCGACCTGTTCCACTCCGACGACCTCATCGGAATCGGCATGGAAGCCGACGCCGTCCGCCGCCGCCTGCATCCCGAAGGCACCGTCACCTACATCATCGATCGCAATATTAATTACACGAATTTCTGTACCGAATACTGCACCTTCTGCGCGTTCTATCGCCCGCTCAAGGGTCCCGCCGCCAAAGAGGGCTACATCCTCGACTTCGACACCATCTACGAAAAAATTCGCGAGACCGTCGAACTCGGCGGCACCGGTGTCCTGATGCAGGGAGGCCTGCATCCCGACCTCAAAATCGACTGGCACGAGAAGATGCTGCAGCGGCATCAAGCAGCGCTTCCCCAAAATCCACCTGCACTGCTACTCCGCATCCGAAATTCTTGCCATCGCCGAATACAGCAGTCTCACCGTGCGCGACACGATTGCGCGCCTGCGCGATGCAGGCCTCGATTCCATCCCCGGCGGCGGAGCCGAAATCTTGGACGACGAAGTCCGCTACAAGATCGCCCGCTTGAAATGCCTGACTGCCGACTGGCTGGAGGTCCACCGCACCGCGCACCAGCTCGGCATGCGCACCACCGCAACCATGATGTTCGGCGTCGGCGAAACGTTCGAGCATCGCGTCAATCATTTCGACGCCATCTATCGCCTCCAGGAAGAAACCGGCGGCTTCACCGCCTTCATCCCCTGGAGCTTCCAGCCCGCCAACACTGCCCTCGGCGGCCGCAAATGGGACGAAGCCACGGCGGTCGAATACTTGAAAGTTCTCGCCATCTCGCGCATGTATCTTTCGAATTTCCTGAATGTGCAATCAAGCTGGGTGACGCAAGGGCTGAAAGTCTGCCAGATGGGCCTGCGCTTCGGCGGCAATGACGTGGGCTCGGTCATGCTGGAAGAAAACGTAGTGCGCGCGGCCGGCGTCACCAACTGCACCACCGAAGAGGAGCTGCGCCGCATCATCCGCGATGCCGGCTTCCGCCCCGCCCAACGCGACACGCTCTACCGGCAATATTTCTTGAATTGAACTCTGGATGACGGCCAGAGTCCAAGCGTGCAATTTATACCTCCAAAACCCACGTTTCCTGGATTGATGATGCCACTCTTATTGTTTAGAATCAATAGCTTAACGCTGTTTTCCTGATAGGACGAACTCCAGCCCGAGCCTGCGACCAGTTAGCTGAAGAAGAAGATCTAGGTTGACATTATGGTAGCACGGTGCTACCTTCAATCGTGCATGGGGAAACCGACTTACGCTCTGGATCTCATCAAGGGTCTAATGAAAGACGAAAGTTGGGTTCTGACCGAAATTGCACGAGACACCGCTACAGCACTGGGCTTCGATGAAGAGGACATATACGACTGTATCGTCAACCACCTGGAGGACACCCATTTTTACAAGACGATGGAATCGGAGAAGAAGCAAGGGCTGTTTCAGGACGTTTATTACATCACGTATGGCGGCTATCGCTTGTACGTAAAACTGCAAGTCAACGTGGACGCAGTAGTAGTTTCGTTCAAAGAAAAAGATTAGGAGCCGGGGCCAATGAATTGCGCAGTGTGCGGTGGTTCGACAACCGAGGTCAGGGAAATCAAGAAGGCGAAGTACCGCGATGAAACGGTCGAGGTTGTAGCGGAGCTATTCCGTTGCGATTCCTGCAAAGAGGGTTTTGTTACGCCAAAACAAATGCGCATGCATGTTCGAGCGGTAAAGAATGAGGTGCGCAAGAAACACGGGTTGCTGGCGCCGGAGAGAATTGTTGAAATACGACAAAAGTTGAAGCTCACTCAGAGTGCACTCGAAGAGGCGCTAGGTACAGGTCCCAAAATGGTGGTTCGATGGGAAAACGGCAAAGTGATTCAAAGCCGGGGCCACGATAATATGCTTCGCCTGCTTGAACGCGATCCTTCGGTACTGAAGTCCTTGCTGGCAATCAAGAAAGCTCGATCCCTCGAGTTAAGAGCACACGCAAGTTCGAAACAAGGAGTACCTTTGAGGGCGTGAACGGGCGCTCGACTACCGGTCTATTTATCCAACCTTGAAGCAGCGGCAGTAAAGTTGGTCCGTTCCCCAATCCCCGTCGGTCTGACACATTGGCCTTTTCGTAGGAGGATGTCACATGGCTCAATCCAGCACGCGTGAACTGTTGGCTCACTTTGGCAACATTATGGAAGAACTGCGGCAGCGCGAAGTCATAAGGAGCTCAAATAACCCCGTAGGAGACATTTGTGAATCCCTCGTCGTGGAGGCCCTGAAGTTGCAGCGATTGGATGCCTCTCACAGGGGTTGCGACGCCGTGGATCCCGCCACCCAGAAGCACTACGAAATCAAGGGCCGCAGAGTCACGAGACACAACACTTCCACGCAGCTGAGCGTCATCCGAGATCTCGATTCGTGTCAGTTTGATTACCTCGTTGGCGTTCTCCTTGATGAAACCTTCGCCGTCACCCACGCTTATTGCATCCCCCACCAGACGGTCCGAGAAATCGCCGTCTTTCGTAAATACGTCAATGGCTCGATACTTCACCTGACACCCGCGTTGCTAAAGCACCCTGGGGTTCGTGACATAACTAAGGAGCTGAGGGAAGCGCAGAGCGAATGGGATTAGCTCTCAAGTCCACGACTTCGGCGACGGCCATGTGAGCCCATCAGGTACAATTCTTCCTCTGCACCTTTTTTCTTCGATGTTAATGGCATTTCTACTTCGACCCTCGTCGTTCGCCCTGTTCCTCGCCTCCAAAGGCTTGGTCCCCTATTTCCGCCAGCACTTCCTCGACAAGACCTTTCAGGGCCTCTACCAGATCAACGCCTTCGATCTCGCCCTCCTCGTTCCCTACTTCATCGTCCTCATCATCCTCGCGGCCTACGGCGGCCACCGCTACTGGCTCGTCTATCTTTATTACAAGCACAAGAAGAACAAGACGACCGAGCCGTCCGGGCACTTCGATGAACTGCCGCGCGTCACCGTGCAGCTCCCAATCTTCAACGAGCAATACGTCGTCGATCGCCTCCTCGACGCCGTCTGCCGCCTCGACTACCCACGCGAGAAGCTCGACATCCAACTCCTCGACGACTCCACCGACGAGACCGTCGAAGTCGCCCGCGCGCTAGTCGAGCGCTACGCCGCGCTCGGTAATCCGGTCAGCTATATCCACCGCGCAAATCGCCATGGCTTCAAGGCAGGGGCCCTCGAAGCCGGCCTTCAATCCGCCCAGGGTGAATTCGTCGCCATCTTCGACGCCGATTTCGTTCCGCCGCCCGACTTCCTGCTCAAGTGCATCCACCACTTCACCGACCCAAAAATCGGCATGGTGCAAACCCGCTGGACGCACATCAATCGAGGCTACTCTCTGCTGACGCAGGTCGAGGCCATCCTCCTCGACGGTCACTTCGTCCTCGAGCACTCCGGACGCGCCCGCAGCGGTGTCTTCTTCAATTTCAACGGCACTGCTGGCATGTGGCGGCGCAAAGCGATAGACGAGGCTGGCGGCTGGGAGCACGACACCCTCACTGAGGACACCGATCTCTCCTATCGCGCCCAATTAAAAGGATGGAAGTTCCTCTACCTCCAGGACGTTGAGTGCCCTGCCGAACTCCCCGTCGAAATGACAGCCTTCAAAACCCAGCAGGCACGCTGGGCCAAGGGTCTGATTCAAGTCTCCAAGAAAATTTTGCCGCAAGTTTTCGCCAGCGACGCCTCGCGCCACCAGAAAGTCGAAGCCTGGTATCACCTGACCGCCAATCTCTCTTACCCGCTGATGATTGTGTTGTCGGTCCTTCTGCTGCCCGCCATGATCATCCGCTTTTATCAGGGATGGTTCCAGATGCTTTACATCGACCTCCCGCTCTTCATGGCGTCGACGTTTTCCATCTCCAGCTTTTATCTCGTCTCGCAGAAAGAATTGTTTCCGAAGAGCTGGGTGCGTTCCCTGCTCTACCTGCCTCTGCTCATGGCTCTCGGCATCGGCCTGACCATCACCAACACGCGCGCCGTCCTCGAAGCCCTGGTCGGCAAGCAGACCTCCTTTGTGCGCACCCCCAAATACCGCGTCGAATCGAAGAAGGATAAAGTGGGCGCAAACAAATACCGCAAGCGCCTGGGCTGGGTGCCGTGGATTGAAATAGCGATTGGCTGCTACTTCGCGCTGACGGTCTACTACGCCATCGACAACGAAAACTACTTCACGGTGCCATTCCTGTTGCTGTTCGTGATCGGCTACTGGTGCACAGGACTAATGTCGTTATTGCAAGGCCGCTTTGCAGGATTGCAAGTAGGCTCAGAGGCTCACACCAAGCCGTTCCCAGTAGGAGTGTAAAAAGCATTGAATCATTGAGAGATTGAGGGATTGAGAGATTGAGGTATTAGAAAACCAAATCAGCGGCGTACCCCAAGGGCAGTTCAATCACTCAATACCTCAATCAGTCAATGACAGGCTCACACCAAGCCGTTCCCAGTAGGAGTGTAAAAAGCATTGAATCATTGAGAGATTGAGGGATTGAGAGATTGAGGGATGAGATTGAGGTATTAGAAAACCAAATCAGCGGCGTACCCCAAGGGCAGTTCAATCACTCAATACCTCAATCAGTCAATGACAGGCTCACACCAAGCCGTTCCCAGTAGGAGTGTAAAAAGCATTGAATCATTGAGAGATTGAGGGATTGAGAGATTGAGGTATTAGAAAACCAAATCAGCGGCGTACCCCAAGGGCAGTTCAATCACTCAATACCTCAATCAGTCAATGACTCAATAATTTCACTCAATGATTCAATAACTTCACCTCGGCAGCTTAAAGTCCACCGTAATCCTCATCGGATTCTTCACCGCCTTGCCGTCCAGCACAAACGGCTTATACCGCCACCTCTTTACCGCATCGACCGCCGCCACGATGAGCATGGGCTGCCCCTGCACAATCTTTACGTCACTCACCGTTCCATCTTCCATCACCATCGCATCCATCACGACTGCGCCTTCGACGCGCAGGGATTTGGCTTGCGGCGGATAAACCGGCGGCACGCGATGGATCAACTGCCCGCCCGAAACACCTCGCGATATTCTTTGCGCCGCCAGCGTCGGCACCATAGCCTGCGACGACAAAACGCCTGTAAGCGTTGCCGGTGATTGATCGATAACGAGCGTCGGAGGGCTAACCGCCGCGAGTTCTTCTTTATTCGCCGCGGCGGAGTCCTTGCTCGTCGCGCTCAATCCATCCGGCCCTGCACTTGATCCCGAGGCCTCCGACGCCCGAGCGCCGTTCGCCGCGCCCGCAGTCGAAACCGTCTGCGCCTTGATCTTCTTCGCCTCGGCCGCATCGAGTTGCTCGGCGGTCTTCACTGTCTTCGCCGCCGAGGGCTTGCCGCTCGAAGCCAGCAACTGTCCCCCGGGATTCGGCTTCCACACCGCATCGTTGTCGGGAACATGTTGCCCCGCCACCGGCTGTTCCACCGGCCGCACCTCCGCACCCCGCACAATGCTGCTGACCGCCGATGAGGCCGGCGCCGCCGCATGAGCCTTGCTCTCACTCCCGTCATTCCCGCGCCAGCCCAGCCAGATCACGAAGCCAAGGAGGAGCATCGCCAAAAGTCCCACCGCGCCCAGAACCAGCGGCCGCCTTCCTACCAGCGCCCGCACGAAATCTACAAACCGATCCGAGGCCGGCAAAAGTCCCGGAGGGCCCGGTTTTTCCAGTGGTGCCTTCACCACCATCGGTGCCGCTACCGGCGACGCTCCCACCGGCTTCGCGGCGCGCGCCCGTTCCGCCAACCCCGCTAAGTGCTCCAGAACCGCCAAGTGATGCGTGCTGAATGCCCCCGGCTCGGTCGAAAATACCTCCAGGATTCCATTGTTTCCGCGCTCGCCCTGAATCGGGATCACGGCGATCGAACGCAACCCGAGCGTGCGGCAAACTTCGACATCCACCAGCCGGTTCTTTTCCGTATCGACGCAATGCTGAACCTTGCCCGTCCGCAGGCATTCGCCCGAAATTCCCGTGTCCGCGCTCAAGCGCGCCCCCAGCGGCGGAGCCGTCTCTCCGCTGCGCGCCCGGCACACCATCGCCCCGTCTTTCCACATTGCCAGCGCGACTCCCGTGGCGCCCGTCAGCAACGATGCCGCGTCCGCAATTGCCCCCAGTATCGGGTCCAGCCGGTGTTCTCCCGCCGCCACCAGTTCTCTGAGCGTCGAGAGCACCTGCGGCTCATCCGGATCGCCATTGCGTAGAGGCGCTGCTGCGGCCGCCACACCGCGGCCGCCGCTATTAGAAACATTTTCGGAAGGATTGGACCTTGCCTGAAGAACAGCCACAGATTTTCTCTCAATTCGCAAGAATTGGCTGGAACTATAGCCTAAACGAAGGTGGCGAAGGTATTGATTGCATCGGAGTATGAGCCAACTTCCCGCCACTGTCAAGGAAACTCAACGCTCTGCCAGTGTCTTCGTTTGTCATCGTGAGCAAGACGCCTTTTTGTCTCGCGAAGGACCTGGGGCGAGCCGCGCGAACCGGGGTCCCCAGACGGCACGTTTTTCGCCGGCTGGCGTGGAGAAGCGTCGCGTTCTTTGCGACGCAAAAATCGCGCGTTTGGCTCGCATCCTTATTCCTTCCCATCCCTCGGATGACCTCGCGCCATCCGGCACCTTAGTCGGGCATCAAACTAACCAATCATCCCCCACTCCCCTGCGTGCTACGCTGATAGCGCTCTGGTTTCTGGCAAGGTTTCGCGCTACGACATTGCTGGGATCCAATTTAAAAAAGCTTTTGCGCACCGTTGAAGCTCTGGCCGATCTCGGGCCGCAACTCACCGCGGACCACGACTTTCGCCAGACGACGCGCACTATTCTCTCCGCCGCCATGGAGGCTGCGGGCGCGCGTGAAGCTGTTCTGTTCTCATTCGGCGAGCGGCCCTCCATGCTCACCTCCCTCGACGCGCAAGGGTTCGCGCTCATGCCCGACCCGGCCATCATCCCCCTGCTCCCCCGGCAAGTCCACATGCTCACCGCCGCCAGCGGCGCGGTCATTCTCAATAGCGCGACCACCGACGTCTATCTCAGCTCCAACGGCAACGTCGCGCCCGAACTTTTCCATTGCGTCTGCGCTTTAAAAGTTCGCGGCAAACTGGTGGGAGCAATCGCCTTGGGACGCCGCCCCGGCGAAGCCGCCTACGAGGAAGACTCCCTCGCTGCCCTCGAAATGATCGCCAGCTACGTCGCGCTCGCCATTCAAAATCACACGCTCACCCAGACGCTGGCCCAGCGCGTCTCCGAAAATCTTCGCCTCCTCGCCTCCCTTCACGGCTTCTACGACAACGCCCTCGAAGCCTTCGCCACCGCCATCGACGTCAAGCACGTCAACATTCATGGCCACTCGCTGCGCGTCGGCCGCTACGCCCAAGCCATCGGCGAAGCGCTCGGCATGGAACCAGGCGAGGTCGCGCCTCTCCGTTCCGCCGGCTACCTGCACGACATCGGCAAAGTCGCCGTCGATACCCGCCTCTTCGGCAAACCCTCGTCGCTTAACGATGAAGAAGCCCGCGCCATGCGCGACCACACCACGGTCGGCCACCAGATCGTCAGCCAGGTGCAATTCCCTTGGCCGCAGATTCCCGAGATCGTGCGCTGGCATCACGAGCGCGCCGACGGCTCCGGCTACCCCGACGGCTTGCACGGAGACGAGATGCCGCGCGCTGTCCGTATCATTGCCCTTGCCGATGCCTTCGACGCCATGACCACCGAGCGCCCCTACCGCGCGCGCATGACGGTGGGTACCGCGCTCCAGGAGCTGATTCGCATGACGCCCGAAAAATACGATCCGCAAGCGGTACAAGCCTTGCTGATCCAGGTCCGCCGCGATGCGGTTGGCAGCAACCGCCTCCCCATCCTGGAACCCGGCTTAGTCAACGTCTCGCCCGCCGACATCGACCAGCTAGCTTCAACGCTCCAACACCGCACGACCAGGGCCCGTGTGTATCTCACCTAAATCCACGACGGTGTAAAATCTAGGCTTCGCGTCCATCGCCGTCTGCACTTTGTGGAAAACGCCTTTGTGCAATCGCGGCATCAAATCGACGCCGGCTTCATCTAATCAGGCAAGTTACGTTGACTTGCGAGGAGACCATCGATGGCAGTGAGTGACCAGGCTGTGGCCACCGGTCGAGAGCTCGATCTGTTGACGATCAACACCATTCGCACCCTTTCGATGGATGCGGTGCAAAAAGCGAACTCCGGCCACCCCGGAGCGCCCATGGGCCTCGCGCCCGCAGCCTACTGCCTGTGGCAACAATTCCTGCGCTTCGATCCGCAAGACCCGCACTGGCCCAGCCGCGATCGCTTCGTCCTCTCCAACGGCCACGCCTCCATGCTTCTCTATTCCCTGCTGCATCTCGCAGGAGTGCGCGAGGTCAACGCGAATGGCGAAGTCACCAGCACGCCCGCCGTCTCGCTCGACGACATCAAAGCCTTCCGTCAACTCGACAGCAAAACCCCCGGCCACCCTGAATATGGCATCACCACCGGAGTCGAAACCACGACCGGCCCGCTCGGCCAGGGAGTCGCCAACAGCGTCGGCATGGCCATCGCCGAGCGCTGGCTCGCCGCACATTTCAATCGTCCGGGCTTCGAGCTCTTCAACTACAACATCTGGGCGATCTGCGGCGACGGCGACATGATGGAAGGCATCTCCGGTGAAGCCGCTTCGGTTGCCGGCCATCTTCGTCTCTCGAACCTCTGCTGGATCTACGACAACAATCACATCACCATCGAAGGCAACACCGATCTCGCCTTCGATGAAAACGTAGGCGACCGCTTCAGAGCCTACGGCTGGGCCGTCACCCATGTTCACGACGCCAACGATCTCGACGCGCTGGCCGCCGCCTATCGCTGGGCGCTCACCGTCACCGATCGACCGAAGTTCATCATCGTCGACAGCCACATCGCCTTCGGCTCTCCCCATCGACAAGACACAAAAGAAGCCCACGGCGAGCCGCTCGGCGAAGAAGAAGTAAAGCTCACCAAGCGCGCCTACGGCTGGCCCGAAGATGCCAAGTTCTTAGTCCCGGATGGCGTCCGCGAAAATTTCCGCGACGGAATGGGCAAGCGCGGCGCTCAACTCAGCGGCCAGTGGCACGCGCAATTCAACAAGTACAGCGAACAATTTCCCGAACTCGCGGACCAGTTCACCCGCATGCAGAGCCGCGAACTCCCCGACGGCTGGGACAAAGAGCTCCCCACCTTCCCCGCCGACGCCAAAGGCATCGCCACTCGCGAATCGTCATCCAAAGTTCTCAACGCGATTGCCAAAAACGATCCCTGGCTGATGGGCGGCTCCGCCGACCTCTATCCATCAACCAAAACGCGCCTCACCTTCGAAGGTGCCGGCGACTTCGAAGCCAACAACTACGCTGCCCGCAACTTCCACTTCGGCATTCGCGAACACGCCATGGGCGCCATCGTCAACGGCATGACGCTCTCGTATCTTCGCGCCTACGGCTCGACCTTCCTCATCTTCTCCGATTACATGAAGCCGGCCATCCGCCTCTCGGCGATCATGGAAATCCCGTGCATCTGGATCTACACCCACGATTCCATCGGAGTAGGCGAAGACGGCCCCACCCATCAACCAATCGAGCAACTGCCCACCCTGCGCGCCGTCCCCGGCCTCGTAACGCTGCGCCCCGCCGATGCCAACGAAGTAGTCGAAGCGTGGAAAATAATCATGAAGCTAAAGAAGGAGCCGGTAGCGCTGATCCTGACGCGCCAGGCCCTGCCCACATTCGATCGCTCAAAGTATGCGTCCGCCGAGGGCGCGTCTCGAGGCGGCTACATCCTCGCCGACGCCGAAGGTGGCAAGCCGCAAGTAATTCTGATGGCGACCGGCAGCGAAGTTTATCTCTGCATCGACGCCTATGAAAAACTCAAAGCTGAAGGCATTCGCGCCCGCGTAGTCAGCCTCCCATCGTGGGATATTTTTGATCATCAAGACCAAAGCTACCGCGACCACGTACTTCCGCCCGACGTCATCGCCCGTGTAGCAGTCGAACAGGCCGCAACGCTAGGCTGGTCGCAATACGTTGGCCCGAAGGGTCAAGTAATTGGCATGCACCGTTTTGGAGCCTCCGCGCCTCTAAAAGACTTGCAAAAGAAATTCGGCTTCACCGCCGACGCGGTCGCGCAAGCGGCCCGCAATGCCATAGGCAAGTGACATTAATAATGTAGACGCTGCAGTCGTCTTAGGTTCGCTAGGAGCTAGCAGCTAGAAGCCAGTAGCTAAGTCAGGAGAAGCACTCATGAATCCCGTCGACACCCTCGAAACCGCCAAGGCCGTCAATCCGCTGAAGCAACTTATCCCCATCGGCCAATCCATCTGGCTCGACTACATCCGCCGCGATCTCTTCAAGAGCGGTGAACTCAAGCGCCTGATCGACGACGACGGCCTCCGCGGCATGACCTCCAATCCCTCCATCTTTGAGAAAGCCATCGGCGACTCCACTCTCTATCAGGATTTCCTCGACACCTTCGCCAATCGCGCCGACCTCGATGCCAAGGGGCGCTACGAACTGCTCGCCATCCGCGACATCCAGGACGCCGCCGATCTCCTGAAGCCCGTCTACAAGAGCACGAATCGCCGCGACGGCTACGTCAGCCTCGAAGTCTCGCCCTTCCTCGGCCACGACACCGAAGGCACGCTCGAAGAAGCTCGCCGCCTCTGGACCGCCGTCGCTCGCGACAACATCATGATCAAGGTCCCCGGCACGCCTGAGGGTATCCCGGCATTTCGCCAGCTCATCAGCGAAGGCATCAACGTCAACGTCACGCTCCTCTTCGCGCAGGATGTCTATGAAGAAGTAGCCGCCGCCTACATCGACGGAGTCGAACGCTTCGCGGCGTCCGGCGGCGATGCCGGCCGCATCGCCAGCGTGGCCAGCTTCTTCATCAGCCGCATCGACACCCTGGTCGATTCAATCGCCACCGACAAACTCAAAACCGAATCCGATCCCGCCCGCAAAGCCAAGCTGCAAAGCGTGATCGGCAAAGTCGCCATCGCCAACGGCAAACTGACCTACGATGCCTATCAGCGCATCTTCTCGACTCCGCGCTGGAAGGCGCTCGCCGCCAAAGGCGCACAGACGCAGCGCGTTCTCTGGGCCAGCACCAGCACAAAAAACAAAAATTATCGTGACGTGATCTACGTCGAAGAGCTCATCGGACCGGACACCGTCAATACCCTTCCGCCCGCCACGCTCGAAGCCTTCCGCGATCATGGCAAGCCTCGCCAAAGTCTCACCGAGGATCTCGACGGCGCCCGCAAGACGATGTCCGATCTCGCCGCCTCCGGCATCTCGATGAAAGAGGTCACCGACAAGCTCACCGCCGACGGCGTCAAGCTCTTCGCCGACGCCTTCGACAAGCTTCTCGAAGCGGTCGAGAAGAACACGCATCGGCCGGACCGCCCCCAGGTCAATCCGCAGACTGCCAAACTCCCCGCCGATCTCGACGAGGCGGTAAAAAAAAACCTTAGCGACTGGCGCGCGCAAGGAAAAGTAAGACGTCTCTGGCAGCACGACGCTTCGCTCTGGACCAACGAGGACGAGTGTTCGTGGCTCGGCTGGCTCAACATTGTCGACGATCAACTCTCGAACGTAGCCAAGCTGACGGACCTCGCGGGTGAAGTCAAAGCCGGCGGCTTCACCGACATTCTTCTTCTCGGCATGGGTGGCTCCAGCCTCTGTCCCGAAGTCTTCGCGCTCACTTTTCCGCAAACCCCCGGCTTTCCGCGCCTCCACATTCTCGACTCCACCGACCCGGCGCAGATCAAGCACATCGAAGAGAAACTCGACCTCGCCAAAACTCTCTTCATCGTTTCCAGCAAATCCGGCAGCACGCTCGAGCCCAACATCTACAAGCAATATTTCTTCGAGCGCGTGCGGCAGACCCTCGGTGACAACCCGGGGGCCCCGGCCAGCCCGGTTTTGGCTGGCCGGGGTGGTGGCAAAGCCGGCGACCACTTCATCGCCATCACCGATCCCGGCTCTAAGATGCAAGGCGTCGCCGAGCGCGACCGCTTCCGCCACATCTTCTACGGGCTCCCCACGATCGGCGGCCGCTACTCCGCGCTCTCCAACTTCGGCATGGCCCCCGCCGCCGCCATGGGCATGGACGTCAAGAAATTTCTCGACCGCACCAAGCAAATGGTCGATGCGTGCGCTGCCGCCGTTCCTGTCGCCGAAAATCCCGGCGCTATGCTCGGCATCATCCTCGGTTCCGCCGCCAATCAAGGCCGCGACAAAATCACGCTCATCACCTCGCCCGGCATTCACGATCTCGGCGCGTGGCTTGAACAACTCATCGCCGAGTCCACCGGCAAGATCGGCAAGGGCATCATTCCGGTCGATCGCGAAACGTTAGGCGCGCCTGATGTTTACGGCAACGACCGCATCTTCGCCTACATCCGCCTGGAGTCCGAACCCGACTCCGCTCAAGCTGCAAAAGTCTCAGCCCTAGAGAAAACCGGTCAGCCCGTAGTTCGCATCGTGCTTCCCGACATCTACAACCTCGGCCAGGAATTCTTCCGCTGGGAAATTGCCACCGCGGTAGCCGGCTCAATCATCGGCATCAACGCCTTCAATCAACCTGATGTCGAAGCCAGCAAAATTGAAACGCGAAAGTTGACAACGGAGTACGAAAGCAAAGGCTCCCTGCCCGCCGAGCAACCGATCCTCGAAGAAGCCGGCTTCAAGTTCTTCACCGATGCGAAGAACGCCACCGATCTTGCTAAAGCAGTCGGCAATGATCGCTCGCTCAAGAGTTATCTCCGCGCGCACCTCGCACGACTCGGTGCCAACGACTATTTCGCCGTGCTCGCCTATATCGAGATGAACGCCGAGCACGAAGGGCTGCTGCAATCATTGCGCATGAACGTGCGCGACAAAAAGCACGTGGCCACCTGTCTCGGCTTCGGCCCGCGCTTCCTGCACTCGACCGGCCAGGCCTATAAAGGCGGCCCCAACAGCGGAGTCTTCCTGCAAATCACCTGCGACGACGCCAACGATCTTCAAGTCCCGCAGCAGAAATACACCTTCGGAGTAGTAAAAGCAGCGCAAGCAAGAGGCGACTTCGCAGTGCTGGCAGAGCGCAATCGCCGAGCCCTGCGCGTCCACATAGGCAGCAATGTAACTGCGGGCCTGAAGAAGTTAGGGTCTCTGATCGGCGAGGCGCTGTGAAGCCGCGAAGCGGTAGAAGAGCGCAGCCCACGACGGTCTTGGGTTACTTGAAATTCGATGGAGCCGCGGACGACGAAAGGAATGGTTCGAGCACAACTATCCCGCTCACAGAATGGATAGGGTTGGCTAAAAGCTAATAGCTAGGAGCTAACAGCTTCTAGCTCGCAGTCGAAATGTAGCATTTCGTTCCAATGCTAGAAACAAGCACCAGCGTGTAAGGAGAAGCAATGCAACTCGCAATGGTAGGCCTGGGCCGCATGGGCGCGAACATGACGCGCCGCCTCATGCGCGGCGGACACAAACTCGTCGTCTCCGACCTCAGCCCCGACGCTGTCAAACAACTCGCTGGCGAAGGCGCCACCGGCTCCACCTCGCTCGACGACCTCGTCACAAAACTCACCCCGCCCCGCGCCGCCTGGGTCATGGTTCCTTCCGGCGACGCCACTGAAAAAACGGTCCAGACTCTGCTCGCCCGCATGGACAAAGGCGATACCATCATCGACGGCGGCAACAGTTTTTTCAAAGACGACGTCCGCCGCTCCGAAATGTGCGCCGCCAAAGGCGTTCACTACGTCGACGTCGGTACCAGCGGCGGCGTGTGGGGCATCGATCGCGGATACTGCATGATGATCGGCGGCCCCAAAGAAGCCGTCCAGCGCCTCGACCCAATCTTCAAAACGCTCGCTCCCGGCCGCGGAGACATTCCTCGCACGCCCGGCTTCGACCAGCGCAGCGCCTCCGGATCGACAGCCGAAGACGGCTACATTCACTGCGGCCCCAGCGGCTCCGGCCATTTCGTAAAAATGGTCCACAACGGCATCGAATACGGAATTATGCAGGCCTATGCCGAGGGCTTCGACATTTTCAAGAACGCCACCAGCAAAGATCTTCCGGCCAACATTCGCTACGATCTCAACCTGCCCGACATTGCCGAGGTTTGGCGCCGCGGCAGCGTCATCAGTTCGTGGCTGCTCGATCTCACATCCATGGCGCTGGTAGAAAATCCCGCGCTTACCGAGTACAGCGGATTCGTGCAGGATTCCGGCGAAGGCCGCTGGACCATTAACGCGGCCATCGAAGAAGCGGTGCCAGCCGAAGTGTTAACGGCCGCCCTCTACGCAAGGTTCCGTTCGCGCCAGGAGCACACCTTTGCGGATAAGATGCTCTCAGCCATGCGCCAGAAATTCGGCGGCCACGTGGAGCCAAAGGCACAGGCGAAGGCAAAATGAGAACAGGAATTGAATCATTGAGTGATTGAGGCATTGAGTCATTAAAAGACTAAGCGGTTGAGCCATTAACCGGTGGGGATGCGGTCTCAAATTACTGAATTACCAAATGACTCAATACCTCAATGATTCAATGACTCAATCTCTCAATAACAGGACTCTCCCATGATTCACACTGACGTAATGCCCGCTCCTGCCAAGCCACGAACCGCCCGCGTCGCCGATCCCTGCATCATGGTTATCTTCGGCGCCTCTGGCGACCTCACTCGCCGCAAGCTCATCCCCGCGCTCTACAATCTCGCGAGCCAGAATCTGCTCTCGCCCGACTTCGCCATCATCGGACTCGGCCGCAGCCCCATGAGCGACGAAGACGCGCGCAAAAAAGCGACCGAAGACTTTAAGAAGTTCGCCGACGTCCCCATCGACGCCAAAATCTGGGACGACTTCGTCCAGCGCTTCCACTACATTTCCGGCGATTTCGACGACCCCAACACCTACAACCACCTCAAAGACCTCCTCACCCAGGTCGACAACGATCACGGCAAGCACGGCAACTATTTCTTTTACATGGCCACCGCCCCCAACTTCTTCGGCGACATCGTCGAGCGCCTCTCCAACGTCGGCTTAATGCACGAAGAAAATGGCCACTGGCGTCGCGTGATCGTCGAAAAGCCCTTCGGCCACGATCTCGAATCCGCCAAGGCTCTCAATCAGCGGCTCCTCAAAGTGGCCGCCGAATGCCAGATCTACCGCATCGACCACTACCTCGGCAAGGAAACCGTCCAGAACATCATGGCCCTCCGCTTCGCCAACGGAATCTTCGAGCCCATCTGGAATCGCCGCTACATCGACCACGTGCAGATTTCCGTCGTCGAGACCGTCGGTGTCGAGAGCCGCGGCGGCTACTACGACAACGCCGGCGCTCTGCGTGACATGGTTCCCAACCACATCATGCAACTCATCACCCTCACCGCCATGGAGCCGCCCATTTCCTTCGAGGCCAACGCCGTCCGCGACGAGCAAGCCAAAACCCTCCACGCCATTCAGCCCTACAGCAATGAAGACGTGCTTAGCAAAACAATTCGCGGACAATACGGCGAAGGCACGGTCAGCGGCGTGCGCGTTCCCGCCTATCGCAACGAAGACGGCGTACCTCCTGATTCCCGCACCGAGACCTTCGTCGCCATGCGGCTCCTGATCGACAACTGGCGCTGGGCAGGCGTTCCCTTCTATCTCCGCACCGGCAAGCGTCTCGGCGGACGCAACACGCACGTAGTCATTCAGTTCCGGCGCGCGCCCTTCCAGCTCTTCCGCGAAACGCCGGTCGAGAACATGATGCCCAACCAGCTCGTCCTGCACATTCAACCCGAGGAAGGCATCTCGCTCCGTTTCGCCGCCAAGACCCCCGGCCCCGCCATGCAATTAGGCGAGGTCAACATGGACTTTGAATATTCCGACTACTTTGGCCAGACGCCATCCACCGGCTACGAGCGCCTGCTGCACGACTGCATGATCGGCGACGCTACCCTCTTCCAACGCGCCGACATGGTCGAAGCCGGCTGGAGCATCGTCAATCCAGTCCTCGATGTCTGGAAAGCTCTGCCGCCCAGAAATTTCCCCAATTATCCGTCCGGCACCTGGGGCCCAAAAGAATCCGAAGAACTAATGGAGCGCGACGGCCGCCGCTGGCGCAACTTCGAAAAATAAAAGAGGAGCAATTTGTAATTTCTAATTTGTAATTGGTAATTTGTCGCAAGGGCCGTGCACAGTTTGAAGGCCAATGGGGCAGCAACCGTCACCAAAGTCACGAATTGCCGGGTTTCAAAATTACAAATTACCAATCACAAATTACAAATTCCCATGCCCGCAACACGCACCATCGCAGTCTCCTCCACCGCCGCCGATCTCTTCCACGCTGCCGCCGAGGAATTCACCAAAGTCGGCCGACAAGCCATCGGTGCCCTGGGCCGCTTCATCGTCGCCCTCTCCGGAGGATCCACTCCCAGGAGTCTCTATTCCTTGCTCGCTACCAGCTACCCTGACTTTCCCTGGGCGCGCACCTACCTCTTTTTCGGCGACGAGCGTCACGTCCCGCCCACCGACACCGACAGCAACTACCGCATGGTCAACGAGTCCTTGCTCTCAAAAATTGCCATCCCCGCGCAAAATGTTTTTCGAGTCAAAGCCGAACTCCCCGATGCCGCCGCGGCCGCCGCCGACTACGAATCGCAAATCAGAAAATTCTTCGAGCTCAAGGCCAGCCAATTCCCGCGCTTCGATCTGATACTCCTCGGCCTCGGGCCCGACGGCCACACCGCCTCCCTCTTCCCCGATTCCGAGGGCCTGAAAGAAACGACCAAACTGGCCATGGCCAACTGGGTGGAGAAATTCAAGACGCACCGCATCAGCTTCACATTTCCTGTATTGAACAACGCCGGAGAAGTGATCTTCCTGGCCAGCGGCTCAGACAAATCCGAGATGGTCCACGAAGTTCTAGAGGGCAAGCCCACGCCGCCACTTCCAGCCCAGCAAGTCCAACCAATAAACGGACGTCTGCTCTGGATGCTAGACGAAGCCGCCGCCGCCAAACTCAAGCATTAAACCGAGCGCAATGCTCCGGCGAACCCGACATTGTTGATTTTGAGAGAATCCGTGAAGATCCGCGTGAATCCGCGGAAAAGAAGTTGATTTTTCGAAGCGCTGGCAACAATCCTAAGCCGCGCTGCGCCAGTCCCCAATCTCGCGCAATCCCTCGCCGCGCGAGTGCTCAAACAATCGAACCTTATGCCGGCTGTGCTCGAACTCATGAATATCCGCCCACACCTCCGCCTGCCATCCCATCTCGTGGGTCGAAGACTCGCCGCAAGATGCGCACCGCGTATGAAACGTCACTCCCGGCTTTCGCCCATGCGAATCCTGCAACTCGATAAATACGCAGCGCACCTCTTCAATCTCTTCATCTTCGCCGAGAACGTGCTCGTACCGCAGCAGGTATCCAAACCCAAGCTTGCGCGCCTCCGCCTCCGCCTCCTCGCGGGTATGGAACGGCCCATACTCAGCCCGCAACTGCTCCGTCGAGTCGCAAGCCATCCAGAAAACGTCCTTGTTTTCCATACCTAGATACCAGATCCCAGCCTAAGCGACTCTATCACCGCTCTCGACCGTAGCGCCGGCGTCCCGCCGGCAGTTCCGAGAGCGTCTCGCTCTCGGCCCCGTCTCCACAACCGCAAACGCAAGGGCCGAATCGCCAAGCACTCCCCCAAACAATCGAGCAATTCAATGACCGAGCAGTCTACCCTATCCACTCCCAGCAAGCCTTATCCAACAAGGCCAAGAACCCCTCATATCCCAATGAAATACTGCAACTTACCAGCGACCCAAAACTCGCGCGTAGAACCCCGCGCCAACGAGTGCGCTGCTTCCCCTGTGAAATTCCTTGCCCTCCAGGCGCACGAACAAGAAATCCCGACGACCTACGCTCCCCCACAATTCGCCCCTTGAGGTACAATCGCACCCTCTGTCAAACCGGGCGTGAAAAGGAGAAAACAAATGGGGTTCATCACGTGGATCGTGGTAGGGCTCATCGCCGGCTGGCTCGCCGGCCAGGTCATGAAGGGTGGAGGCTACGGCGTTCTCGTCGACATCATTCTCGGCATCCTCGGAGGCGTAGTCGGCGGCTGGGTTTTCGGAGCCTTGGGAATCTGGCCCGGCGGCGGACTCCTGGGCGCGATCATCGTCGCCTTCGTAGGCGCGGTCATTCTAGTCGGACTCACCCGCCTGATCAAGAAGGCCTAGCCGCGCGAACCAGCCTCTACAAAAATGCGCTCGCGCTTCCGATTTGCCCGTCACAAATCCAAGTGACCTGCGTCATTGCATTTCATAGGAAGAATATGTTGTGGTCAACACGGTTCAAGAACGTACCCGCTCGAGCCGAAGAGCGGCCATCCTTGAGCTCGATAAGATGCCTTCGCGGACAGGTTAATGGCTGAAGTAATAACGGCCGGAGCCTGAGATTGAGTCGTCCATGAGCATCGGCAAGAACGACGTTCTCTTCGTTTTTCCGCCTGCCCCCAGAAATGCCGCCGCCTTCAAAAATCATCTCGGGGTGGCATACCTCCGCGCGGCACTCGCCCGCGAAGGAATGGCCACAGTCCAATATCTGAACAGTAACCTTGGCCCGATCGACGCAGTCGCGCGCGACATCATTCAACAGAAGTGTCCCATCGTCGGTTTCACGGTGTATGACACAAATGCGCCTTTGTGTATTTCCATCGCCCAAAGCATTAAGCGCCAAAAACCTGAAATCCGAATCGTGTTCGGCGGGCCCGCCGCCACTTTCACGGCGCGTCCCCTGATGGAAAGGCACGCGGTGATCGATGCCTGCGTCATGGGGGAGGCCGAAGAGACAGCCGCGCGAATCTTCGTGAAGTTGCTGGGCGGTGGTGAAGTCGACGATGCGGAGCCGGGAGTCGCTTTCCGCAGAGGCGGCGAGGTGGTTTGTACGCCATTGCCTCCTTTGGTTGGTGCAACTCAACCAGGCGTACAGGGATTGCTGGACAGCACCCCGTCACCTTATCTCTCGGGAATTCTCGCCGACGGTCAGGAAGGTGTGCTGACGGGCCGGGGCTGCACGCATCATTGCCAATACTGTTGCTTTGCCGCGCTGGGCAGGATGCGCCTACGCCTGCATTCCATTGAAAGGGTCGTTGCGGAACTGGAAAGCATCGCAGAACACCAGAAGCGAACCGGGAGACATTATCCGGTTTCTATCCAGGATGATGCGTTCACCCTACTGCCATCGCGTGCCAAAGCCTTATGCCAGGCGATCGCGGATCGTAAGTTCAGTCTCCTCCTTTCTTGTGTCACGCGCGCCGACACGGTTGATGAGGAATTGATAAAACTGATGCGCGAGGCGGGCTTCGGGAGCATCGCCTTCGGCCTGGAGAGCGCAGTGCCTTCCGTTCTGCGAGCCATCGGTAAAGTACGGCCTCCCGATTGGCGTGACCCCGATTTGGCGCCAGAGCGGCAGTTTCTGGAACGGGTGAGGAACAGCATCCGTGTAGCCAGCAAATGCGGATTAAATGTAGGTGTGAGTATCATCCTGGGTTTGCCGACCGAGACGCCGATCGACGGCGCCGAGACTCTTCGCTTCGTGAAGCAACTGCCGGTTGATTACTACGCGCACAATTTCTTGAAAATATTTGCCGGCACGCCCCTGTGGACGACACATGACGATTATCGAATCGCTTGCACTGTAGACAAGATTGGCCTGCCCGAAACCACTGAGTATTCCTACGACGTCAAGTCGCTGAAACCTGGTCCGAAATGCGAACTGGAGAACGATGCCCATCTGGTTCGGCTTTTGGCCAGAGATGCGCTTTACGGCTGTGGGGCATCGTCAACAGCAGGGAAAGGAATAAGCGCTGTGATCCTTAAGACGGGAGAGTTGTCGCCCCAGACAGCGGAATGGCTGCGGAGCATTCTCACAGTCGGCGGTATCGTGGTGCAGATCTACCCGGCCATGAAGAGGAGCGGCGAGAAGCTGAGGCTGGATCGAGACCGCCATATTCTCCGCGAGCACGCGGTTCCTGTCCAGCACTACATCCAGGTTCTACCGAAGAGCAGGAAGAGCAAGCATAACTCCCACGGCGGAGACGAGACCTTGGAGGTTGTATGTGCCGGCGTGGACATCATCCGTATGCATAAGCCGGCGCTACTTCAGATCACCGCCTCACAAGACGCTAGTCCTCTGGCCGCTTGGATCAAGGGCCAGGACACCCAGGCGACAGTTTGTGAAGTATCGAAATATTTGGACCATTCGAGCGGACTCATTCCAATAATGGATCGGATTGAGGCTGAGGATTCACCTTCTCCTTTGCAGCGAATGCCTGTCCCGCCGCAGGTAAAGTATGCAGGCCGCTGGCTTAGAGGAAAAACTCCGTGTCTATCGCTAACCCGAATCGAGGTTTCCAGCTGCGGGGAAATTCGCAGCTGCCGGCAGGGTAAACCCATTGGAAAGGTTGGAGACTCCCGGAAAATCCTGGCGAGGCGATTGGCCCGGTTAGCAAGAGCTGTGGAGCAACGACGTGGCTGTGCAAAGTGTCGGAACAACCAGTGTCCGCGATGTCCATTTCCCGGACTTAACGATTTGAGGTATTGCCAAGTAATGACCAAACGAGAGCGATCTCTACGGTTGCTCAACTGGGTAGAGATATATTCTCGGCTCCCGTTGCTCTTGGCGCGACAGCGAGTTAGTTGATGTGAAGAGGGTGAAGGCCGATAGAAAGCAAGACAGAGGAGGTTCCATATGAAATCGAAAGATAGTGTTCAGTATCTGGTGCGCAAACAAGCGGGCAAGGATGCAGTAATCATCCTAAACAAGGTCGATAAAATGCTTAAGCAGGATGTGGCTCGCGCGAAGATCGAAAGCGCGTTAGCGGTGGAGCTCACCGTTCACCTGAGGAGACAGTTGGTTAATCTTGTCCCCCCTATCCAACCTTAGGCACAAATGTATCCGGGTAAAGGCAATTTACGTGCGCCCCAATTCCAAGGGCTTGGTGTCTGGGACTAGGGGTGGAGCACGCATGGCGCAAGACTCTTCTCGCTGGGAATCGCGGATCTCCTCACTCACCGGCTTCAGTTGGGAAGATGGAGTGTCCTAAGGATCTGGACATAGCGGGGGTCCTCGCGGAGAGGCCTCAGCAGCATGTCGGTTTTGATTAAGCAGAGACCAACATCGTGCTGCCGGTAGGCGCGGTTCAGCCAATCAAAGGCTTGATCTGTGTCCCTTCGATATGCGTAAACTTGCGCAATCTGATAAGCGCAAGTATTTTGATTTTGTGAGATCAAACTTGCCAGCGCAGCGTCGGATTCCTGGTGTCGCCCCAGATCCTGGAAGGCAAGTCCCATTCCAAGGTTGTGCTGGCAACCTGCCGGTTCCCTTTCCATCTCAGTCAGGGCTTCCCGGGGACGCCGTTGCGCCAGGTAAACCTCGCCGCGAGTTTCATGGGCCCAGACTTCGTTGGGATTGAGATCAAGGGCTTTCGTGAGATTGACAAGTGCTTCATCGTAGCGTCCCAGGTCTCGCAAGTACTGTGCGAGTTGCCGGTGTCGTCCGGCCACAAGCGGATCGAGAGCTACCGCCCGATTCATAAGCCCAACAGCCTCCTCCTGGCGGCCCAGACAGTTAGCGATAAACGCGCTCGAGTCGAGATTGCTAGCGTCTCCAGGCGCTAGCTCCAGTGCTCTTTTCAGGGTTGACTCTGCAGCTGGGCAATTCAACTCCGTGAATAGCTGGATCATGCTGAGAACGCGGTATCCTTCGGCCAGATTTGGATCCAACTCGATAGCCCTCTCGATGTCGCTTCGCGCGTTCCCTATCGCCTCAGAGTATTCGGTCCATCCGATTACACCGGAGGTTGCTGTGAGATAAGCGCGTAAGGCGTAGGCCGCGGCGTAATGCGGATCTGCTACGATCGCTTGATCTACGTACTCCAGAGCTTTTTGCCGGGATGCCTTGTCCACCCTGTTGGCAAAGTACCGCGATTGCAGGAAATCCTGAAAGGCTACGGGGCTCCTCGTTTGAGATGTACGACGTATGTCCGGAGACACTCCAGGAAGCAGCTTAAGTCGCAGCGCCGAAGTGACGTCTTTCGCAATATCATCCTGCACTGTAAGGACGTCATTTAAATCACGATCGTAGGACTCTGACCAGATATGAAAGCCGTCACCCGCTTTAATAAGCTGCGCCGTGATCCGAACACGCGTCCCGTCTCTTCGCACGCTCCCTTCAAGCACGTTGTCCACGTTGAGTTTCCGTCCGATCACGCGCAGGTCTTCGTTCTTCCCTTTGAACTGAAATGCTGAGGTACGAGCCACCACCTTCAGGTTCGGGATTCTGGCGAGATCGTTCAGGATTTCTTCTGCTAATCCGTCCGAGAAGTACTCTTGGTCATGGCTAGGACTCAGGTCGGCAAACGGCAGCACTGCAATAGAAGCTGTAATCACTGGTCCGGTATTCCCTTGGACATACTGCTGCCACAAGCCCAAAGCGACAATCGCCAGAGCGAGGATCGCGGCGCCGACCATCGAAAACATGCCCCTATGAAAACTTACCTCCCGCTCAGATTGCCCATTGATAGCGTTGAATTTCGATGAACCGGTTTCCGTACAATGCTCCAGGCGTCGCAAATCGATGGCCAGTTCCTTCGCCGACTGGTAACGGTTCTCCGGTTCCTTCTCCATGCATTTCCCGATGATCCTCTCCAATTCCGGAGACAACCTGGAATTGAGCGCCGCAGGTGGGAGTGGTAGCCTGCTCAGAATCGCACTAATCAGTTGCGCTTGCTCCAACTTGCCGAATGGTCGTTGCCCGGTGGCCATCTCGTAGAGTACGGATCCGGCCGCATGCAGGTCCGTGCGAGCGTCAATCTCTGCGCCCAGCAACTGTTCCGGCGTCATGTAGGGCAGAGTCCCGGCCATGGTCCGTGTCTCGCCCAGACTCTCCGTGGTGGCCGTCGTCGTCACCGGCAGCCGTAGCATGGCCAACCCGAAATCCAGAATCTTCAGCCGTCCATCGCTCGTAACCCGCAAGTTGCCGGGCTTGAGGTCCCGATGAACGACCCCGCGCTCATGGGCCGCCGCCAAGCCTTCCGCAAGCTGGATTCCCAGTCGGACGATCTCCTTTTCCGGCAGCGGTCGACCGGCCAGCTTTTCGCTCAATGTAATCCCGGGGATGTACTCCATCACCAGGAAGTCCACTCCTTGTTGCGAGTCGAAATCGTGGATCGTGGCGACGTTGGGATGATTGAGCTGCGAGAGAACCAGAGCTTCTTTGTGAAAATGCTTGCGCGCGGATTCGTCGCTGAGAGTACCGGGGGGAAGGACTTTGATGGCGACATCACGGGGTAAGTGCTCGTCACGGGCGCGATAGACTTCTCCCATGCCGCCCGCGCCGATCTTTTCGACGATGCGATAGTGGTCCAGCGTTTGGCCAACAAGTGTATCTTGGCCTACGACCTGGCTCGCCATGGGGAAAGCACTCCTTCCCCCGCCTTCTCAAGCAAATCCTAGGCTCGGCGGTGGTGCAAGTCAATGTACTCGTCTGGCGGCGTCGCCGGGGACAATGACTACGCTCTTCCAGCGTCGTCAAATCCAGCGGCTCATTGCGCTTGAGCCAGCGATAGAAGGTCTGCCGGCTGATGCCAAAGTGACGGCAAGTATGAGCCACGTTTCCGCAGCGTCGATAAAAATCCATCCCGGCCAATCGCACCCGCGCTTCCCGGCTCAACTCCACTCCGGTCCCAGGCAGTCGCCCCGAACCAGGCGGTTTTCCCCCGCGAATTTGCATTTCGACACTCTATTCGAGTGTCACTAATCATTCTGAACGAGAGCAGAAGGCCTGACTCCGCGAACCAACCGTTCCGTCGAACACCTTTACAGGTTAGAATCTCTGTTCCTCCCCAGAGACATACCTGAGTTATGTTCGAACAAGCCTTCAAAAACATTGACGACGTTCTTCGCAAGGAAGCCGGCTGCACCACCGAACTCGATTACACCGAGCAGACTTCCTGGCTGCTCTTCCTGAAATATCTCGAAAACCTCGAACAGGAGCGCGCCACCGAGGCGGCGCTGCAAGGCCGGAAGTATTCGCCGCTGCTCGAAAAGGCCTACCAATGGGAAAGCTGGGCCGCGCCCAAGGGCAAGGACGGCAAACTCGACCACAACAAAGCCATGACCGGAGACGATCTCCGCGACTTCGTCAATACGAAGCTCTTTCCCTACCTTCAGGGCTTCAAGAAAAAGGCCAGCGGCCCGAACACCATCGAATACAAAATCGGGGAGATCTTCGGCGAGATCAAGAACAAGATTCAGAGCGGCTACAACCTGCGCGAAATTCTCGACCATATCGACGAACTTCAATTCCGCTCGCAGACCGAGAAGCACGAACTGTCGCATCTCTACGAGGCGAAAATCCGCAACATGGGCAACGCCGGGCGCAATGGCGGCGAGTATTACACTCCGCGGCCGCTCATCCGCGCTATCGTGCAGGTCGTCAAGCCGCGCATCGGCGAACGCATCTATGACCCGGCGGTGGGATCGGCGGGTTTCCTGTGCGAGTCGTTTGAGTACCTGACCAAAAATAAGAACCTGACCACGAAAGACGTACGTACGCTTCAGGAAAAGACCTTCATCGGCAAGGAGAAGAAGTCGCTCGCCTACGTGATTGCCATCATGAACATGATCCTGCATGGCATCGAGGCGCCGAACATCCTTCACGTCAACACGCTCACGGAAAACACAGCCGATATACAGGAGAAAGAACGCGTCGAAGTGATCATGGCGAATCCGCCTTTCGGCGGCAAAGAGCGCAAGGAGGTACAACAGAACTTTTCCATCCGCACCGGCGAGACGGCGTTTCTGTTTCTCCAGCACTTCATCAAGATGCTGAAGGCGGGCGGGCGCGCCGGCATCGTGATCAAGAATACGTTTCTTTCGAATACCGACAACGCTTCGGTGAGCCTGCGCAAGGTGCTGCTCGAAAGCTGCGCGCTGCACACGGTGCTCGACTGCCCCGGCGGGACGTTCCAGGGCGCGGGCGTGAAGACGGTGGTGCTCTTCTTCGAGAAAGGCGCGCCCACGCGGAAGATCTGGTATTACCAGCTCGATCCGGGA
The DNA here is from genome assembly GCA_963698865.1 of uncultured Acidobacteriaceae bacterium. Lineage (GTDB taxonomy): Bacteria > Acidobacteriota > Terriglobia > Terriglobales > Acidobacteriaceae > Acidiflorens. The sequence continues at coordinate 220,590 of CAVOSL010000002.1, forward strand.
CGCAATCTGGGCAAGACCAATCCGCTTAACGACGACGATCTGGCGGAGTTCGTGAAGCTGCAAAGGACTTTTGCCGACTCGGCGAAGTCGTGGACGGTGGATGCCAAGGGCATCGACAAGGCTACGTTCGATCTTTCGGTGAAGAATCCGAATGGCGGCGAGGAGATTGCGCACCGCACGCCGCAGGAAATCATGGATGAGATTGCCGCGCTGGATGCCGAGAGCGCGGAGGTGCTGGCGGGGATTCGGGCGCTGCTATGAGGGACGGCTGGAAGAAGCAATCATTCGAGAGCTGCATCGAACGGGTGACCTATACCCAGAAGATTCAGCGCAAGGACTTCTTGGGTGATGGCGCGTACCCGATCGTGTCGCAAGAAGAGAGCTTCATAAATGGCTATTGGGATAACGAGGACGATCTCTTCAAGGTCACCACGCCAGTCGTTATATTCGGCGACCACACAAAGGTTCTAAAATATGTCGATTTCGATTTCGTGCTTGGCGCTGACGGGGTGAAGATCTTACAGCCGCGTGAGTTTCTGGTTCCGAAATTCTTTCTTTACCGACTGCAGGCGGCGAGCCTTGATTCTCTTGGCTACGCCCGGCACTACAAACTGCTGAGAGAGCTTGAGATTGCCTACCCGTCTCTTCCCGAACAGCGGCGGATCGTCGGCATCCTCGACGAGGCGTTTGCGGGCATCGCCACCGCCAAAGCCAATGCCGAAAAGAATCTGCAAAACGCCCGCGCCCTCTTTGAAAGCTACCTCCAATCGCTCTTCACCCAGCGCGGACTGGGCTGGATTGAGAAGCGGCTTGACGAACTTTGTACCTTCACGAGCGGGGGCACGCCGCCGAAGAACAACGTCAGTTATTGGCGGGGCAAGATTCCTTGGGTTTCTGGACGGGACATGAAATCGACCCGGCTGTGCGATTCGCAACTGCACATTTCTCAATCTGCGGTTGATGGTTCCTCAACTCGCATGGCGCCGGCAGGGGCACTGCTGATCCTTGTGCGCGGAATGGGCCTGGCCCATGGCGCCCAAATCGCCGAACTGATGGCTCCCTGTGCGTTCAATCAGGACATCAGAGCCATGCACCCCAAACCCGAGCTAATACCTCGCTATCTTCTCTTTGCCTTGCGAGACAGAATCAATGCGAGCGAGACCGTTCTAAGCAATGCGGCTCATGGAACGCTGAAGATAGACTCAGCCCAATTGGAGAGCGTGACGATTCCTATCCCTTCGCGCCAGGTGCAGCAGAGAATTGTGGCTACGATCGACGGGCTTTCGGATGAAACATGGCGCCTTGAATCTATCTACCAGCGCAAGCTCGCCGCGCTGGAGGCGCTGAAGAAGTCGCTGCTGCACCGGGCGTTTACGGGCCAGCTTTGAGGTCGTTCTCTCAGTTGGTGACAAATTGTCACCAACTGGAATTGCCTCGCATAGCGGTCAACTGGTGACAATCTGTCACCGGTTGAAAATGGCGGCAGGCGGCGTGAGAAAAGAGCAAGATCAACAACAAGAGCAGGGCAACAGCAAGGGCAATAGCAACACCAACGACAACGGCGGCGGACAGGAGTGTCCGCCCTACAAGGAGCGCCATGGAGCACCTGCCCGTGCAGTTCGAAAATCAGGCCATCCGCCGAGTTTTTGACGAGCCGACCGAAACCTGGTGGTTTTCCGTGGTGGACATCGTGCAAGTACTCACCCAGCAGCCCGATCCCCAGACCGCGCGCAAATACTGGAACAAGCTGAAAGAACGGCTGGGAAACGAAGGTAGTCAAGTGGTGACAAATTGTCACCAGTTGAAAATGACGGCCGGTGACGGCAAGCAACGCCTTACCGATGTGGCTACTGCGGGGACGCTGTTGCGTCTGGTGCAGTCCATCCCCAGCCCCAAGGCCGAATCGATCAAGGTGTGGCTAGCCAGGGTTGGGTATGAGCGGATGCAGGAGATGGCCGACCCGGCATTGTCGCTCGACCGCGCGCGCGAGACCTGGCAAAAGCACGGACGCAGCGAGAAGTGGATTCAGCAGCGCATGACTGGGCAGGAAACCCGCAATAAACTGACCGACTATTGGTCGGAGCATGAGATTAAACAGGGAGAAGAGTACGCCATTCTCACCAACTTATTCATGAGGAGTGGGCCGGGGTGAGCGTCAAGGCGCACAAGGACCTAAAGGGTCTCAAGAGCCAGAACCTGCGCGATCATATGAGCGAGGCGGAATTGATTTTTACCGCGCTGGCCGAGCTTTCTACCCGTCAACTGGCTGAAAGTGTGGAGGCCACCGGGATGACGGAGAACAAGTCGGCAGCGAGGCAGGGCGGCCGGATCGCGAAGAAGGCGCGCCTCGATCTGGAGAGCAAGACCGGGCAGCGAGTCGTCAGTGGAGCAAATTTTCTGCCGCCGCGAGGACCGGTCCAAAAGCAGATCGGCGGCGCGAAAAACCGCAAGAAAAAATGAACGAAGCCGAAACCAGAGCGGAGCACATCGATCCCGCGTTGAAGGCGGCGGGATGGGGCGTGGTCGACGGCAGCCGCGTCCGGCGCGATTACTGGATTGCGCCCGGACGGATTGAAGGGCGCATTTCGGGAGACCTCCGGCGCGCGAAACCGCTGCGCGCCGATTACGTTCTGGAATATCGCAACACTAAACTCGCCGTCGTCGAAGCCAAGGCCTGGAACGAGGCGCTCACCGAAGGCCTGGCGCAGGCCAAGAATTACGCCGAGAAGATGGAGATTCGCTACACCTATTGCACCAACGGCCAGGGCATCTACGGCATCGACATGAAGACGGGCAAGGAAGGCACGGTGCCGGTCTATCCCACTCCGGACGAGCTTTGGAACCGGACGTTTGCCAAGGCTAACGCATGGCGCGACCGTTTTGCCGCCGTACCCTTCGAGGACAAGGGCGGGACGCTGGGCGACCGCTATTTCCGCGACCTGGCGATTGAGCGCGTGCTGGAGGCGATTGCGCAGGGCCGGCAGCGGATTCTGCTTACGCTGGCCACCGGGACGGGGAAGACGCTGATCGCTTTTCAGATTGCGTGGAAGCTTTTTCAGAGCCGCTGGAATTTGAGCGATTGGAAGAAAGACACGCCGCCGTCGCGCCGGCCGCGAATTCTTTTCCTGGCGGACCGGAACATTCTAGCCGACCAGGCCTATAACGCTTTTTCGTCGTTTCCGGAAGATGCGCTGGTGCGGATCGCTCCCGACAGCGTTCGCAAAAAAGGCCGGGTGCCGACCAACGGAAACATATTCTTCACGATCTTTCAGACGTTCATGAGCGGGCCCAAAGTCGATGGGGAGGATACGCCCTACTTTGGCGAGTATCCGCCAGACTTTTTCGACTTCATCGTGATCGACGAATGCCATCGCGGCGGAGCCAACGACGAGGGCAACTGGCGCGGCATCATGGATTACTTTGCGCCCGCGGTTCAGCTTGGCCTGACTGCGACTCCGCGGCGCAAGGAGAACGCCGACACCTATGAGTATTTTGGCGAGCCAGTCTATATCTACTCGCTGCGCGAGGGCATCAATGATGGCTTCCTGACGCCGTTCCGCGTGAAGCAGATTCGCCACCACGCTGGACGAATATGTCTACACGCCCGATGACTTTGTGGTGGACGGCGACGTGCTGCCCGGCAAGCGCTACATGGAACCCGACTTCAACAAGATCATCGAGATCGAGGCGCGGGAAAAGCATCGCGTGAAACTATTCATGGAGCAGATCAACCAGAACGAAAAGACGCTGGTCTTCTGCGCCACGCAGGACCATGCGCTGGCGGTGCGCGACCTGATTAACCAGATCAAGACGAGCGCCGACCCGAATTATTGCCAGCGCGTAACCGCGAACGACGGCGAACTCGGGAACCAGCATTTGCGCGACTTTCAGGACAACGAAAAAACGATTCCCACGATTTTGACTACGTCGCAGAAGCTCTCGACCGGCGTGGATGCCCGGAATATCCGGAACATTGTGCTGATGCGGCCCATCAATACGATGATCGAGTTCAAGCAGATTATCGGGCGCGGGACGCGACTGTACGACGGCAAAGACTACTTCACCATCTACGATTTTGTGCGCGCCTATGTGCACTTCAGCGATCCGGAATGGGATGGCGAGCCGCTGGAGCCGTCGCCGTGCGCAAAATGCAATGCTTATCCTTGCGAGTGCGACCGGCCCGCGCCGCATCCGTGCGCGGTATGCGGGCAACGGCCATGCGTGTGCCCGAAAGAGGCTTGCGAAGTTTGCGGGCAGCAGCCGTGCGTGTGCCGGAGAAAAGCGACGGTGAAGCTGGCCGACGGGAAAGAGCGCGCGATTCAGCACATGATGGCGACGGCGTTCTGGCATCCGGATGGAACGCCGATGTCGGCGCAGCAATTCATGGAGTCGCTGTTTGGGGAGTTGCCGGAATTTTTCAAGGATGAGGCCGAACTGCGCGCCTTGTGGAGCGTCCCTGATACGCGGAAGAAATTGCTGGAAGGGCTGGCGGAGAAGGGATTTGGACACGAACAACTGGCGGAGATGCAGAGGATCATCAACGCGGAGAAGAGCGATCTGTTCGACGTGCTGGCCTATGTTGCCTACGCACTGCCGCCGCTAACGCGCGAGGAGCAGAGCGGTTAGGGCAAAGGCACCGATCAGCAGACAGTTCAATGCGAGGCAGCAGTCCTTCCTCAGTTTCGTTCTGGCGCACTACGTAGGCGAGGGCGTGGACGAACTGGATCAGGAAAAACTCGCGCCGCTGCTCCGGCTCAGGTATTTCAATTCCACCTCCGACGCGATCGCCGACCTGGGAGAGCCCGAAGAAATCAGGAAGGTGTTCGTGGGCTTTCAAAAATATCTGTACCAATGAGAGCGTCATAAAGCAGCTCACTCCTCACCTTGGTCCGTTACTTCTTTTCCATAAACGGAGCTGAGGTATTTCAATTCCACGTCGGACGCAATTGCCGACCTGGGGGAGCCCCGAAGAAATCAGAAGGGTATTCGTGGGATCTCAAAAATACTTATACCAATGAGCGTGGATAAGCTGCCCACCCTTCACCTTGCCCTGTCACTCCTTTCCCATAAACGGGCTGAGGTATTTCAATTCCACGTCGGACGCAATTGCCGACCTGTGGGAGCCCCGAAGAAATCAGAAGGGTATTCGTGGGATTTCAAAAATACTCTATACCAATGAGCGTGGATAAGGCTGCCCACCCTTCACCTTGCCCTGTTACTCCTTTCCCATAAACGGGCTGAGGTATTTCAATTCCACGTCGGACGCAATTGCCGACCTGGGGGAGCCCCGAAGAAATCAGAAGGGTATTCGTGGGATCTCAAAAATACTTATACCAATGAGCGTGGATAAGCTGCCCACCCTTCACCTTGCCCTGTCACTCCTTTCCCATAAACGGGCTGAGGTATTTCAATTCCACGTCGGACGCAATTGCCGACCTGGGGAAGCCCCGAAGAAATCAGAAGGGTATTCGTGGGATCTCAAAAATACTTATACCAATGAGCGTGGATAAGCTGCCCACCCTTCACCTTGCCCTGTCACTCCTTTCCCATAAACGGAGCTGAGGTATTTCAATTCCACGTCGGACGCAATTGCCGACCTGGGGAAGCCCCGAAGAAATCAGAAGGGTATTCGTGGGATCTCAAAAATACTTATACCAATGAGCGTGGATAAGCTGCCCACCCTTCACCTTGCCCTGTCACTCCTTTCCCATAAAAACGGAGACGGGGTGATCCGCCGTTGCCTGTTTTGTAACGGTGGGCCGCGATGCTGCCTGCGGCCAAGGCTCCGAGGAAAGGAGCCCGGCCATGATGATTATAGGTTGCGAACTTACACACACTCCGCCGTCGCCCCCTCCCCCGGCCCGCCCCGCCGCGCGCTCCGCCTCACCCCGTCCCTCCACCTAGTGCGTACCTCCCGAAGATGCCGCAGCCGCCTTGGCTGCGCCCTCCGCAAAGGGTACGACTTCCTCGCCAACCGCCCGCATTCCACTCGACCGGCGCCGCCGGTGCTGCGCGCCCTAGTTCCATCCGCCAGTTCGCGCCGCCGTGGCTGGCCACGTAGAGCGCCAATTCCAGCCTCGTCCACACTCCCAGCTTGTCAAAGGTTGTCCGCAGATAGTTCTTCACCACCTGCTCGCTCGTTCCGAGCACCGCGGCAATGTCCTTGTTCGTCAGACCCTGCCACACCAGCGAAGCTACTTGAATCTCTTTTCCGGTCAGTCGGTCGCGGGGGGGCATGGCTGCACCTGCTCCTTTATGAACATGGCGGTCGCAAGCTTCACTCGCTTCCGGCCTTCTTTGATGCCTGCGCGCAAAAACAACGTGCGCAGGTGCTGCTTCACGGTCCGCGGGCTGATGTTCAAATGACTCGCAATCTCCTTGTTGCTGCATCCTTGCACCAACAGATGGAGAACCTCCTCGTCCCGAGGGGTAATCTTGATTTCACTGAGATTGATCATGTCCTGTTTCGTCGGCTCCTTCCGTTCACTCTATCGGTCGCGACCCACTCCTCCTGTAGCAAGGCTTTCGCCAAACTTTCGCCCCAATAAACAAGCCTACTTTTCAGGCACATACAACATATCCACAGCTCTTGCAGTTGTTTATGAGTGCTTTTTCATGAAGCCATTCCCAGATTGGCCTCCCATTTCAGGACAATCATGGATCCTAGGCCGCCACTAGCGCTTGGCTCGAATGGGCCATACCCCATCCTCCGGACTTGGGTTTTTCTTGCCTCGAGACCCCCAAAGTTGCACTACAATTGGGGTAGAATCCTCCCTCCGGAAGTTATGCCTTCGACCCGACCCAAACTGACCCTCGACGAGGATTCCTTTCAGGGCTTGCTGGCGGCTGCCTTCACCATCCAGCAGTACAACGAGCGGGAAGGAGGAATCGACGCCGCCCTTTCTGCCGAGTTGAATGCCACCCTGGGCGCCAGCCTTGGGGCCACGAAGAATAACGCCGGTGCGAAGTCGACCGGGGTTCGTGGAACTGATCTAGACAAGACCGCTGTTGCTGAGCCTTCCATTGAGCTTTGTCCGCAGTGTGGCTCGCCGTTGGCGGGGGCTGGTGTTCCCTGTCGGGTCTGCGACGCGGAGGTGTTTCGTCCGGGCGAGCGCTTGCAGCGCACCTGGGCCACGATGTGGTCGATCAGCCAGGAGCAGGGATCGCTTCCAGGACCAGGGTCGTTGCCGAAGCAAGGGCCGCCGGAACAGGCGGGCAGCGCACACTCTGACGCCTTATCGGCGGAGGATCTCGTTCTCCCCGAGGCGAATGAAGAGTCGCTTCGAATCCTCCCCGCGGACGTGGCCGCCGCCGTGGCCGATACGCCCCGCCCCCGACTGAAGCTGCGCTTCCATCGCGCCGACTTGTATCTGGGGATGGCGGTGCTGGTGGCGTTCGTGGCCTTGCTGTGGCCGACGGCATCGGCGGGACGGTCCGAGTTGCGGCCATGGGAGCGGGTTTTGATCGCCATGGGGATTGCAGAGGCGCCGACCTCGGCGGCGGCGGAGGTGCAGTACAGCGGGGATCCGAACATCAAGGTGTGGGTGGACACGCAGGCCGCCCTTTATTACTGCCCGGGGGATGAGCTCTATGGGAAGTCCTCGGGCGGCTACTACACTACCCAGCACGAGGCCCAGCTCGACCGGTTCGAGCCGGCCTTGCGGCGGGCCTGCGTCCCCTAGGCCGGTGCTTCCGGGAATGCTCCCGGCTACAGAATGCTCCACGTGGAGCATTCTGGCATATATTTTTGTACGTATCGATCTGTACGTAAATTCCACTTAAATGAAACGAAAGAAGCGAGTTAGCGGGACGCGGAGGGTGCGAAGCATCCGGGCGGAGGAGGGCGGGAAAGCAAAATGCTCCACGCTCAGCGAGGAACGTTTTGGGCCGGATGGCGAGGTCCTGGACGGCGGATCGGGTTCGAGGTTTCGGGAGTGGATACAGGTGAAGGGTGCCTTGAAGCAGCCGGGTAGAAGGCGGGTTAGTTTGTATCTGGATGCTGATGTGCTGGCTTTTTTCCGGGATCAGGGCCCGCGCTACCAGCGGTTGATCAATAAGGCGCTGCGGGCGGTGATGGAAAAGGAAGCGCGCAGTTCAGGGCATTAAGAGCGAAGAAAACGCGAATCACGGGGAGCAAAAATAAATTTGATTTGTGAGGCAGCGAAAAAGTGCCAAATTCGGGATTTTTCGTGAGTTTGATGTTTACTCTCTGGTACTGAGGGCGCCTTTCTCTGATCGATTGAGATCATGGGGTTAGCGGGGAGTTCTGGTTGGTTTATTGAAAGAGAAGGAGTTAGGTCGAGTTATTGCGAAATAAGGAGTTACTCGTTTACGGGCCGTTTTATCAGGTGGGCGCGGGCCGAATTTGTCAAGTTGACAGGGCGTGCTATGGGAGTCGAGATTTGGAAGGGACTGCGGGGAGAGCCCATCGAACCCTGACCTTGCGGCAAGAGGGAAACTGGGAAACGTTCCGCCTGCTACCAGCGGCATCGCAGACCCACCCTTGCAAAGAACGCAAGGATGGGGCACCCTCGTTTCATTATGGGAAAGGAAAACAGAGCGTGGAGGGTGGGCCACCTGTCCCCAATGAAAGTAGACTGGTATACGGATATCCAACTAACGGGTCCGAGTTTTACGGGACAGGGAAACGTCGGCGCGTACGTTGCGGGCAAACTTATTTGGACTGCGACAAGGAAAGCCACCGGCGCGCCGATAACGAATTACTTACCGTTTACCGATGCTTCCGAACGAAACACACTTTGGAATACTATGTCCACATTTAGCCATTACTCTGACATTTTTACCCCGCAGTTTATGCAACAAAATTGCCCGAATGGCGGAGGGTTGTCTGGAGGGGGCGGTGTGGCTTTTTGAGCGAATTCCAAGGGGCTTCGTCAGTAGGAGCCTCGGTATTGGACTCGCAGTTTATGAAGGAGCATTGCGCCCCGTGACGAGATCCTCACCCACTCTCTTTCGCGGTCTTGGGTTCTTGTCCATTGCCTTCGCTGCTGTACTGTTCCTCTTGTTTCTCGCGAATCTTCGATCTAGACTGCTCTTCCATGGGCCGAATTATTCACAACTACTCTGGATGTCGATCTACTGTGGATGCATCGGCATCGGGATGACATACCTGAAGAAGTGGGCTGTTGCGCTTTTTACGGTATCTTTGGTAGCCGTGGGTCTCTTTGTCACGGTTCGGGCGACAATTGAGACGCCGTTTCCGTGGACCTTGGTTAATCTCGCCCTGGGGATTTGTTTTTGCTTGCCCGCTGTTGCCGCTATTCGGTGCTGGAGCGAGCTTAAATGAAATTATGGCCTCTCATCACAATCTAGGGTGGGATACATTCGAGGGCGGCTCGGGAGCTGCGGACCCACCAACCAGGACGGCACAACTTGGGGCCAGGCGTTCGCTTACGATCCCTTCGGCAACATCACCAAGACCGTGCCGCTCTCGATGACCGGCATCTCATGGCAGCCGGGGTACAACACTCAAAACCAGTACACGCTCGGGGGCACAAGCTACGACGGCAACGGCAATCTGACGGCGGATACTTTTAACACATACGCGTGGGATTCGGATGGCAACACGATTGGCGTCAACCTCAACGGCAGCTCTCCGGTCAACATCACTTACGATGCGCTCGACCGGGCCGTGGAAGAGAACAACTCGGGGACTTACAAACAGATTCTGTACGGCCCAACCGGCGGCAAACTGGCGTTGATGGCGAGACAAAGCGCGTCCTCCGTTTTTGTGCCGCTGCCCGGTGGCGAGGAGGCGACTTATACCGGCTCGACGATTCGCTTCCGGCATTATGACTGGCTGGGGAGTGCGCGGTTTGAGTCGAACATGACGCAGCGGGAATACGGGGATGCAGCGTATGCTCCCTTTGGGGAGCCGTACTCGATCAAGGACACGCCGTATCTTTCATTCACTGGCGCGCAGCAGGATACGGTTTCGGGGACGTACGATTTTCTTTATCGGGAATATAATCCGGTGCAGGGGCGCTGGATTTCGCCGGATCCGGCAGGGTTAAACGCGGTTGACGCTGCGAATCCACAGAGCTGGAACCGCTATGCTTACGTTGTCAACAATCCATTGAGCAACATCGACCCGCTGGGACTGGATTGCGTCTACGTCGATGATAATGGTGACATTAGAGAGATAAAGGCAGGCGAGTGCTACAGCGCCATGGACGATGGATTCTACTTCGATGGCACCGTAAACGGGGCGTACGTAGACGATAACGGCGACGTCCAGGCTCAGGTAAATGGCTCTAACGAGTACACGTGTTCGGGAGAGTGCCCTGGTTTTACTTTCCAGTCCACCGGCACGGCTCCTACCGGAGAAATCGGGCCACTGAGCACGCTTGAATGCGCGGCCGCGTTCGCACCTAGCCTGGCTCGAACAGCCGGAATACAGGGCGATACGTTTATGGGGAAGGTGGGCCAGACCTTTCTCAGTAATACCTTCAGCGGAATCTATGACACTTACAGGTCGTTTACCAGCCCGAAAGGTACCCTCGACTTTTTCGGGTCCTTGGTCGTAAATGGGCTGCGACAGGGAGTCGGGGGGAAAGGGCTGCTGATGGGAGGCGTGGCAGGAGCGGCACAGGATAAAGCTCTCCAACTTGCTTTCCAGAATCTGGGCCGGGAAAGGTCGGGAGGCGCAACAGTCAGAACCGTAGCTGGTGTTGTCGGAAATGTCAAAGTGGTGTACTCGTCCAGTAGATGAGTGACACTTTTCATTCCTTTCGTTGGGATAGGTTCTGTCGCAGGAATTGGAGCGGGGTTAAGTAGCCGAGCGCCTGATGGGGGCGGACGGTGTTGTAGATTTTTTCCCACTGGCGCAGTTCGCGATTGAGTTTTTTCATCTCGAGGGAGCAGGCGGTAACCTGGTAAAACTCCTCGGTATGGGTACGGTTGGCGCGTTCGACGGCGCCATTGAGTTTGGGCGAGCGCGGCGGCAACACGAACAAATGCAAACCGCGGAGCTGGCAGGCTTGTTCGAACTCGGCGGCAAACTCGGAGCCACCGTCGACCTGCACCGCCCGAATGGGAAACGGCATGCGGTGCTGCAAGGTATCGAGGAACTCGGTCGCGGTTTGGGCAGTGGCGCGGGTGTGCGCCTGCACGACATCCCAACGCGAGATGACGTCGCGGGCGGTGAACTGTTTGAAGGCCACGCCCGGCACCGGACGCACCTCCAGAGTGTCGACCTGGACCAGATCGCCCGGCTCCAAGACCGCATACTGCTTGGGTTTGCGCACCGCATAGGGACGAGTTCGCAGCGCCCGTCGCGATCCCGGAACCCCCGGACGCGGCGGCTCGACCAGCCGGCCCTGCCGTTTGAGTTGCGTGAGAATGCGTCCCACCATGGAGGTCGAAACCGGATTCCGCTGGCGGCGCAGAAGAACCGCTAGCTTATCCTTGCCCCAGCGTGGAAACTGCAACCGCAAAGTCAAAACCTTTCCTTCTAAAGAAAAAGACCAAGTGGGCTGGCGTCGTCGCCGGGGACAATGACTGCGCTCTTCCAGGGTCGTCAAATCGTACCGGTCATAGCGTCGTTGCCAACGATAAAACGTCTCCCGGCTGATGCCGAAATGACGACAGGTCTGGGCTACGTTGCCCGAGCGCCCATAGAAATCCATCCAAGCCAATCGAACCCGGGCCTCTCGACTTAACTCCACCCCGATCCGAGCCAGGCGCCCAGACCCAGGCGGTTTCCCTCCGCGAATTTGCATTCCGACACTCTATTCGAGTGTCACTAATCATTCTGAACGAGAGCAAGTGGGTTACGACTTCTTGGCCTTCAGCTACACAGCCCTTCAGTGCAAATTCGGCTTCGGGAACCGACCATGGAGACGGACCTTTCCAAGCTGATTTATGGCTTAACATTTGCGTTTGTGTCGCCGATCGTTTGTTACGGGACCGGAATGGCCTGGAACAAAGTCGTCGGAGCACCTGAGAAGGTAAATAGGGTTTGGACAAGTTTTTGCTTGCTACTTCCAATTGTGCTTCTGGGTATGCTCGTGCAGCTAGGTTTCGATTTGCTTCGGCGGCTGTGGGCCGGCTCGCCGTATCTTTTGTCCTTTCTGACCTTGGTCTGTGGGGTGCTTGCGCCAGCAGCACTGATCGCGGCCGTTGTGCGCCTCTGGCGAACAGGATCCGACCGCCGCTAATGACCGACATTCGGCTCAACTGACTTTTCGTTCTAGTTCACTTGGTCGAGCTGCAAAACGGGCACCACCTAAGGCTGGCAAAAGATGCTGAAAACTGTCTACTGGGTCGTCTGTTTGGTGCGCCCGGCAGGGCGCACTCACTTGGAGGTGAAAGTCCTCTACACACCCGGCAAGGGGAAGTGTTAGCTGAACGGCAAGGGTGTCCGTCGCGAGGCGGAATCTGGAGGAAGCCGCAGGCAAAACGCTGGCCTGACGAACAGGAAGCGGATAGAGGCGGCGCAGCGGGGTAAGCAGGCCCATAGATGCAAAGCCCAATTCTTGCACAGAAGGCTGCGACGTAGATCCGACAGGCATAAGCGGGAAGGTGAGTGCGTCATACCCGGGGAGATCTGGCGGTCTGCTTGAGTGCTACCGACATCGAGAGGTGTTGGGAAGGATCGTCAGAAGTCAGCCGAGGCCATAGTAGCGGTCGCAAGATCGCGAAGGGCCGAACCTGTCAGGAGTGGATAGTCACGACGTGATCTCTGTGCGAGCTGGGCGGAAGCCCGCACGCCGTTACGTGCGGGGCCTGCGAGTGATCGGCGGGGCCGGAAGTCCCAAGGGTGCTCGGGGCGCCATCGCAAGCTCGACGACGCGCGCACGAAACCAAACTCGCTGCCGCAGATTAGTTTCTGCCCAGTAGACAGGAACCGCCCGTTGCGGAACCGCACGGCGGGTGGTGTGGGAGGACGGCGGGAGTAATCCCGCCTCCTACCCGATTCCATCGCTGAAATTGCGTTTATTGGCCTCGGGTACCTCATGTTCTTCGATCCCGCGAGATATGTTGATCTTTGGAATTGGCATTCGCGCAAAACCGGTTCCGAGAAGCGGCTGTCGGTTGAAAGATATTCCCGGATTGATTATCGTGCGGGAGGGTTGTTCCTGCTTCTATTCGGAATCGTCATGCTATATGTGGAGATAAGAACCTTTTTGTTGGGCCGCTGAAAATAATCGTATCGCGTCCTGATCGCCGAGTACCCTTGGTACGTTCAATGAACCAAGGCCCGGAGGAAAGGATCCCAACGCACAACGCGTGAGTTGCGGCCCTACGAACCAGGACGGCACGACGTGGGGACAGGCGTTCGCTTATGATCCGTTCGGCAACATCACCAAGACCGTGCCGCTCTCGATGACCGGCATCTCGTGGCAGCCGGGCTACAACACCCAAAACCAGTACAGGCTCGGGGGCACGAGCTACGACGCGGATGGAAATCTGACGGCCGATACGTTTAACACGTACGCGTGGGATTCGGATGGCAACACGATTGGCGTCAATCTCAACGGCAGCTCTCCGGTCAGCATCAAATACGATGCGCTCGACCGGGCCGTGGAAGAGAACAACTCGGGGACTTACAAACAGATTCTGTATGGCCCAACCGGCGGCAAACTGGCGTTGATGGCGAGACAAAGCGCGTCCTCCGTTTTTGTGCCGCTGCCCGGTGGCGAGGAGGCGACTTATACCGGCTCGACGATTCGCTTCCGGCATTATGATTGGCTGGGGAGTGCGCGGTTTGAATCTAACATGACGCAGCACGAATACGGCGATGCAGCCTATGCGCCTTTTGTGGAGCCGTACTCGATCAAGGACACGCCGTATCTTTCGTTCACGGGCGCGCAGCAGGATACGGTCTCGGGGACGTACGATTTTCTTTATCGGGAATATAATCCGGTGCAGGGGCGGTGGATTCGGCCGGATCCGGCGGGCTTGAGCGCGGTCGATGCAACGTACCCTCAATCGTGGAATCGGTACGCCTATGTTGGCAATAGCCCACTTAGCAGAGTCGACCCGCTGGGATTGCAGCAGTACTATGCGCCCATTGGGGGGCAAGGCCTATCGCAAAACTACCTAAAATGTAAGATCTACCCGGCGAGCTGTGCGCTAGAGCAAATGCAAATCGACTTTCAGTTTATGACCGGCGATCTGACACTCCAGCAGCAGGAGGCACTCTACACTCAGAGACTGCAGGCTACACCGCCCCCAGGCTTCATCTGGCCGGCTCCTTGGGCGGGTCCAGGATGCTACACGGCAGGAGGGGATCGAACTTGGTGTCCACCACCGACAGTGTCTAGCAGCCTGACCGACCTGGCCGCAAACAACCAGTTTCAGCTTATCCCATCCCATCAGCCTCAAAGCCCGCAACCGCCCCTGCCTAAACCGTACGATCCTGGCACGTTCCTGAATCCATCCAAAGATGCGTGCAACAGAATCAACAAGAAGGCAAAAGTGGATCTATTCATTGCTGGCGGAGCTGCTGCCACTGGATTCCTGGCACCCATTACAGCGCCCGTGGCGGAACCCGTGGCGGCTGCCGAGGGTCTTATGGGCGGAGGGGAGGAACTATATATGGCTTTCTTCTGCGAGTGAATGGTCGGTCGGATTTCCAATTTTAGCGGTTTGGGAAAGGGAGCCGGATGAAATTACGAAGATTGTGGCTAGTTATGGCCCATGCAGCATTCTTACTCTCTTGGTTCGCGTTATCAGTGCTTACGATTCGTCGCTGGCACAACTTGCCTGCGGAGTCCCACTTCTGGGCACCGGGGTCGATTTGTATGTTTTTACTGCTCTGGTTCTACATGCTCAGGGAGAAGAATAGTACGTTAGCCACCGTAGCTGCAGCCCTTGCCCTCTTAGCAACTACGAGGTTGTCCTTCCCCTGATGTTTTTGAAAGGAACAAGTTTTCTTGACAATGATCGAAAGCTGCTGGGTAGGAGCCGCAAACAACGGCCCCCAGCAACCACAGCAGCCCCAGCAAGCGCAGAACAAGCAGCCTCAGCAGCCTCAACCCCCGCCAACGCTGAAGCAGAAGTTCTGCTTTTACTCTGGAATCGCCGCACCCTGGCTAGGCGGGGTCAACATGGGACTGGCAGCCACGGGAAACCCGGCGGTTCTCGTTACCGGTCCTGGGACGTTCTTCTTCTACGCGCTGGTGCGGACGCCGATCTGCCTTTAAGGAGTGAAGAGATGGAAAATAACGGATTCTTCGGAAAGCGACTCCACGCCAGCTTCTTCGCCAAGCCACCACTGCGGTCGCCCTACTTTTGGGCAAATACATCTATGATGCTCGCGCTATTTGCGATGGTCGGCATTGTTATGATGCGCGTTGGTGGAAGATTGAATACCCTGTCGAAAACCTGGATGATCCTATGCCTTGTTCCATTAGCCTTGCTGTGGGAACGCGCGAGGCGCAGCCACCAGACCATCCACGAGGTGTACGCGGCCAATGTTCGTCAAGCCTCCGTAGAGGGCGAGCCGACAAGTACCATTCTGACGGGTGCGGCTAACATGTTCTTCTTTGGCTTCCACCTTGCTCTCTGGGCGGCGTTTGCCGTCATGATGTCCATGGTGGAGGTGATTGCCCCGACTCAGCGATGAAGGATCAAGCTGTTGCCGCAAACAACTGTCAGCCGCCCTTCCTCTGCAACACGGGAACAGGGCCGCAAAACACGATTGGTCCGCCCAAGCCTCCGCCGCCTCTTCCACATGTGCCTCTGCCCACCTGTATGACCGCTGCGGTTATCGGCCACACCCTCACCAGCGCCCCCAAAGCGGGAGTTACGCTTGCGATCAATTTAGCGCCCTTTGCCAGACCAGCTGTTGCAAGTTTGTTACCTGGACCTGGTTGGCTATACGCGGCGACCGCAGTCCTTTACGACGGTGCGATTCTCGGGCTGTCTTATTTGGAATGTAAAGAGTAAGGGGGGACAATGGCATCGGTCCGTGGACTACTTCAAAATCGCCCCGCAGTTGTAGTTGCTGTACTTGCTTTCTGGTTTGTGGCTGCACAGTCGTGGTTAGGGATTGCGAAACCTACCGCATTTCCTCGCGACCTTGTCCACATCTTCGGCCTCGCGTTCTCGATTTTTATCACTACGTCGATTACATACAGGTCTCCGTTTGCCGGAGATCGGGTGGTGTTCGGAACAGCCACTGCCGCATTTGTGCTTGCGGGAGTCACGGCGGCTTTTTCCTTGGGTCCGTCAGCTATTTCAGTGGTCGCAGTAGTCGAGTCGTTAATGTGGACAATTGCCGCTGTCGCTAGCGCGGTCGTTCTGGTGCGTGACTTTATGCCCGGCAGACAATGATCGTAGCCGCAAACAACTGTCAAGCACCGTTTCTTTGCAGCCAGCCGCAAACACCAAATAGCACGGCGCCAAAGCCGAAGGACTCACTCAAGAGACCTCAGTGTAGTTCCCTTCAGCAAAATTACAACACAGATGCAGAGCAGAGTAACGCCAAATGGTGGACTCGCTTCTGGGGCAGCGTTTTGTTAGGTGGCGCTTCCGGCGGGCCCCTTGTAGCCACTGGCGGGGCCGGTATTGCCTTGCTGTACGATGAGTCACGCAGTGAATACAACACTTTAACCCAGAATGCCACTCAGCAGTGGAAGGCTGCGGGTTGTTCTGGTAGCTTGCAACCGAGATTTCCATGAGTTAAAGAGGCTCCGATGACGAAGGTGAAGAGGTGGCTATACATAATTCTGTGTGGAGGCGGTTGGGCCTGCCTCTATGGACTGTTTCTGCATCTGGAATCAAACGCGGAACCTGCCCTATTTGCTAACGGTCAACAGGATCGCTGGTGGCTTATAGTGCTGCTGTACTGGATCAGTGACACCGCGCTGGTGCTGGGTTTCGCTTGGATAGTGGGAAGACCCTTTGGTTTTCGCATGCCGCCGGGGTTCCCTTTTTTCCAGTTTGGCGGTGATTTGGCGGTACTAGTGCTGCTCGTACACATGGCTTGGTTGTGCAGTGACCGATATCTTTTTGCTAGTTTGAAGTCTGTAGGCTTGGAGGTGTCGCCTCGGTTGTTCATCTTCCTTGGGTTGCTTTGGGCATTTGTAGCACTAATGAAGTATAAGCAACTAGCGGAGATCATACGGCGCCTACCACAGGGATCGGGATCATGAAGTTGGACGGGATCTATGGAAGGCGACGTCAAGAGGAAATACTTCACCTCTCGCACGGAGGTTTTCCTTTTCTTAGCATACAGCCCCTGCCGACAGCTCCGACACATTTCCCCCGCGTGGACGGAAATAGGGTCAGGTCAGCCCAAGCATTGAAGTCATAGGAGCGTGAGCTGCGGACCGACGAACCAGGACGGCACGACATGGGGCAAGGCGTTCTCTTATGATCCGTTCGGCAACATCACCAAGACCGTGCCGCTCTCGATGACCGGCATCTCATGGCAGCCGGGGTACAACACTCAAAACCAGTACACGCTCGGGGGCACAAGCTACGACGGCAACGGCAATCTGACGGCGGATACTTTTAACACATACGCGTGGGATTCGGATGGCAACACGATTGGCGTCAACCTCAACGGCAGCTCTCCGGTCAACATCACTTACGATGCGCTCGACCGAGCCGTGGAAGAGAACAACTCGGGGACTTACAAACAGATTCTGTACGGCCCGACCGGCGGCAAACTGGCGTTGATGGCGACGCAAAGCGCGTCCTACGTCTTTGTGCCGCTGCCCGGTGGCGAGGAGGCGACCTATACCGGTTCGACGATCCGCTTTCGGCATTATGATTGGCTGGGGAGTGCGCGGTTTGAATCTAACATGACGCAGCACGAATACGGCGATGCAGCCTATGCGCCTTTTGGGGAGCCGTACTCGATCAAGGACACGCCGTATCTTTCGTTCACGGGCGCGCAGCAGGATACGGTCTCGGGGACGTACGATTTTCTTTATCGGGAATATAATCCGGTGCAGGGGCGGTGGATTCGGCCGGATCCGGCGGGCTTGAGCGCGGTCGATGCAACGTACCCTCAATCGTGGAATCGGTACGCCTATGTTGGCAATAGCCCACTTAGCAGAGTCGACCCGCTGGGATTGCAGCAGTACTATGCGCCCATTGGGGGGCAAGGCCTATCGCAAAACTACCTAAAATGTAAGATCTACCCGGCGAGCTGTGCGCTAGAGCAAATGCAAATCGACTTTCAGTTTATGACCGGCGATCTGACACTCCAGCAGCAGGAGGCACTCTACACTCAGAGACTGCAGGCTACACCGCCCCCAGGCTTCATCTGGCCGGCTCCTTGGGCGGGTCCAGGATGCTACACGGCAGGAGGGGATCGAACTTGGTGTCCACCACCGACAGTGTCTAGCAGCCTGACCGACCTGGCCGCAAACAACTGTCAAGCACCTTTCCTCTGCAACCAATCGGTAAACAATAAGACAATAGGCCCTCGCCAAGAGTGGAAACCTGCTCCGTCAACTTTTTGGAAAAAGTATGCAGCCCAATTAGGCTGTGAGGCGGCTGTTGCGATAGCCGACCTCGGCAACATGGACGATCACGGAGGAATTTATGCACCAACGCTTGCGTTGGCAGCGGCACTTGGAAGCAAGACTCCGTGGGTCGCGGTTACTGGCACAGTTGTCTTCGGCGCGATTACTTTGGAAACGGCTGTAGATGCTCGCCAAAAGTGCACCTATGTATGGAATCCATAGATTGTAAGGAAAAAGACACCTAAGAGCGTCCTGTAAGGAGGTAGAGTAAATGTCGAGATTCGACGGGCCATTCTGTCTGCATAGACACAGAAGGATTGCTCTAGTTGTTTGTCTTTGTTTTTCATATCTTGCCTTTCGTCAAATAGTTCACCTGGTAGGGCCGAGTCGTAGTCTTCCCCTAGTTCATGGGAGCCTCCTAGTACCCACACTAACGATCCTTGCTGGAATGATCTTTGCGGTCAGCATATTCCGTGAGGTGAAATGTCAACCCGAAAGAGTCGTTTTGAGCCTGGTCGTGGTCGAATCTCTTAGCGCCATTGCTGCAATATTTATCGCGTCACCATTGTTTGGCACAGCGTACAGGGCGGTTTCAGTCAGCACACGGCTTACCTGCGCTTTGATTACGGGTGTCCTGACATTCCGCTCCCACCAAGATGAGATTCCTGACTAACCGTGCGAGTGACGCGCCGCAAACAACGGCCCCCAACAACCGCAACAGCCGCAGCAGCCGCAAAAGCCACAGCCGCAACAACCACCAGCCACTCAGCCACAGCAGTGGCCCAGTACTCAAACCTGCAACGGCTGGAAATGGGATG
The DNA here is from genome assembly GCA_963698865.1 of uncultured Acidobacteriaceae bacterium. Classification (GTDB taxonomy): domain Bacteria; phylum Acidobacteriota; class Terriglobia; order Terriglobales; family Acidobacteriaceae; genus Acidiflorens. The sequence goes on from CAVOSL010000002.1 coordinate 239,854, forward strand.
CTCGAATGCTCGGAGTCGTCAGTGCTGGTGCTTTTTTCACTGGACAGGAGTACATACCACTCTTTGCAGGAACTGGAGCAGCTGTTTATGGGGGCTTCTATTGGGTTTACTGCAAATGAGTGTTGTGGAGGGTAACTGTATTATGCCACTTGGCGAATGGGACGTGGATGAACGCGAACTTTTTGGGAGACGATTTCTTCGATGTCGCACTTTCCTGGAGAGCATAATCGTGTTTGCGGCATCGTTGGCGGGCATCGTGTGGATTCTTGTTGTTCTGAGCAGAGAGGATCGAGCTCTTTTTTGGGCAGGAGTGCCTGTTTTAGTAATGCTGGCAGTGGCAGTGTTGTGTGTGGGCGTGATCTTTGCTAGGTGGCTGTTACATGCGAGGCTTGTCTTTGCTGACATGGAGGGCGCGACACGCCGCTCTCAGTTTCGGAGGTTAGCAGTGGATTTCCTCCAACTTTACTCTGTGTGCTTGGGCACTGCACTCTTGGTCGTGTTCATGGCTTACGCCATGCTGCGGGGGACGACCCGTTAAACTTGGCCGTCTTGTTTCAAGGGTTTGTGATGAGGAGTAGTTTCGATGAGATTGAGCGAATTCAAGGATGTCGCAAACGGTGATCTATTCGGCACGCGATATTACCGCACGGCCACGTTCTGGAGCAGCATGATTTTGCTTCTATTGGCAATGGGCGATGTTGCAACGTTTGGGAGGGACCTTTATAGGCACGATCACGCTCTCTTTCTCAAGGCTTGGCTCCCGTTACTGGGGCTAGCCGTTGTGATCGTTTTGAGTGGGGGTGTCTTTGCGTTGTGGCTCTCGCGAATGCGGGTGCTCTTTTCGGGTGCTGAGAACGTCGATGTTGCGGCACTAGTAAAGAAGGCGGCTGGCGACTTCTTGCGTCTCTTTGCACTGCTGGCCCTTTGTATTATGGTGGGCCTCTTCGTCGCCCAGAACATATCGGGTTACTGACCTGACAACAAGATGAGCCACAGGGCAGCCGCACGTCTGCGCGACTACCGCCACCATCCAAGCATTGAGCAGAGTAGCTGCCGCTAGCGTTCCTGGGCGGGTAAGGCGTGCGATCCGGGAGGGGGTAAGGGTCAGGCAGGTACTCTGGTTGCCGGGCCGGTTCTCCGGTTCTGAGAGTTTTTCCTTTAGCTGCGGGGTTTCTTGGCCGCGCCGGTTTGTGCGCGGCCTTTGCCGTCTTGCCCGTACCGATCCGTTCCTGAGTCTGCGGGTGAGGAGCCGCCGATCAGCGCCGTGTTGATGATCCAGCAGTTTGGCGATTCCGGGCGGGTGGCCTACCCTTCACACTCTGTTTTCCTTTCCCCTAAACGAAACGAGGGTGCCCCATTCTTCGCGCGTTCTTTGCGCGAAGGGTGGGTGGCAGACCGCGTCGCACCGTGGGCTTTTGCTTTTCACGCGGCGGGTGCGGAGAATGAAATCTTACCCCATCCTTCATTCACACGCACCGGCCCAGGTTCATCCAGGAAATAGAAGCGATAACTGCTCCAGCGCCAGTCCGCAGGCGCCGCCGCCAAACCTCGTGTCACGGGATTGCGGTGCATGTAGCGCAGCTTCTCCACCCGTTTCTTCGCTGTCCAGACATTGAAGTCATAGAAGCGCGTCTGCCAAAAGGGCGTGCGCAGCGTCACCACGCCAAACAGTTCGCTCTGCCGCGGGTCGCGAGGCTTGATCTTCGCTCCGCGCGAGGCCCAGGAGAGGCCGGCGGCGATAACACGAACACGTGATAAAGTGCAGGTGATGCGCGCCGTAATAGCGGTGCAAGCCGCGCGGCATGGCAACACTTATGCTATCAGCAGCATCGCAGCCCACCCTTGCAAAAAGCGCAAGGATGGGGCACCCCTCGTTTCATTATGGGAAAGGAAAACAGAGCGTGCAGGGTGGGCCAGCCCGTCCCACCCAGAAGCCGAGGCTTAGCAGGCTGCTGAAAAATTGATGCGCACGACGTATTTCTTGTGTCTCTCGAGTGTCTCTTCGTGAGCAGGAGAGTTTTGGCTATGCCGGAAGATTTATTCCGGCCCTTTGTGGTGCGAGCTGTCCGCGACTTAGCCTGGTTGAAGTACCGTTCGGCTCAGATTCCGCATGCGCACCAGATTGTAAGCGGCACAGGCGAAGGTGAATACCCAGTCCACCTTGAAGATCCCGCGATGACGCACTTTCCGCAGCAACGCGATCGTCTTCAGCCACCCGAAACACTCTTCGATGCGCTTTCTCTTCCGTTGGCTGACGGCATATCCCGGGTAGCGCGTGGTACGCGCATCGATGGCGCTTCCGCCTCTCCGCCCATCGTTTTGCGCCACGTGAGGTGTGACCCCCAGATGGCGGCACTCGGCCACAAAATCCGCCGTGTCATATCCCTTGTCCCCGCCTGCGGTCACCGGCTTCGTACCGGGAATCTGCTCCAGCATGATCAGCGCCGCATCGCGTTCCGCGTTCCCATTGGCCTCGAACACTTCCGCACTCACGATCAGGCCGTTCCGATTCTCCACCAGCAAATTCCCGCTGTAACTCAACTTGGCCTCCTTGCCCGCGCCCTTGCGCGCCAGCTTGGCATCGGGATCGGTCTTCGATTCGTGCGTCTGGTTCGACCGCTTCTCCCCGTGAAAGTTCACCGTCGGGTTGCCAGGATCGTCCGGCGAAGACGGAGCTTTTTCGTCCTTACGCTGAAAACTTTTCGCCCCCGCCCAGGCTTCCAGCAGCGTCCCATCCACCGTGAAGTGCTCGTCCGAAGTCAGGCCTTTCGTCCGCGCTCGCGCCACCACTTGCGCCAGAAACTCTTTCGCCACCTCGGCCTCCAGCAACCGATCCCGGTTCTTGGTGAAGGTGGTCGCGTCCCACACTTCTTCGTCCAAGTTCAATCCCACAAACCAGCGAAACAGCACGCTGTAATCGATCTCCTCCATCAGCAATCGCTCGCTACGGATCGAGTACAGCATCTGCAGCAACTGCGCCCGCAACAGCTTCTCGGGAGGAATCGACGGCCGGCCCGCGCTCGCGTACATGCGGTCGAACCGTCGCGACAACTGGGCAAGCACTTCGTCCACCATGGACCGGATCGCCCGCAGCGGATGATCTTTCCGCACCCGCGTCTCCGGCGACAAATAGCTGAACATCTGACTCTGCTGATGATCTACGCCTCGCATGCTCCACTCTTAACACGATTGGCTTGCGCAAGAGGAGTAGTTTTTCAGCAGCCTGTTAGGGTTCTGTGAGTGTGCGTGTCCACCGATGATCTCCTCCTTATTAGCTCCGTTCTAATACCGCGGTAACTTGCCGATTCCTGCGCTGCTCCTAGACTTAGTCGTATGGGAAATGGGCAGCGTTTATCAATAGCTGGATGGCTCCGCGGCGTTGAGTTGGGTGCGTGCGTAATTTTGTTGACCGCGCTTTTTGTAAGCACGCTTTTCGTGGCGGTTGCGGCCGCGCAGGTCTCGCCGGGCCCTGGGGCTGGCTCTGCGCCGCGTACCGCTCCTGCTCAGCCGCAATCGGGACAGGACCTGCCTGTGCCCGGACGGCCCGTGCCCGCCGATCGCGGCAATTTGTCGGAACACAATATTGAGTGGGTGGCGACGCAGCCTCCGCAGGTGCAGATGGAATTTCTGCTGGGCGCGGCGGTGAATCATGATATCGGCGCGACTAACCTGATTGCGGGGATGGTCGAGGGATGGCGCGGCAAGCTGAATGCTTCGCAGCGCTGGGAGACTTTGCAGGATACGGCACTGTACTCAAATGACCTGCGGGTGCGGGCGGCGGCCATCGAGATCAATCTCGCAGTGCGGAACATTCCTGAGACTGACGAGGAGGCCGACCGCTTGATTGAGACGGCGCACAAGCTTGCGGATAGCCGTCCTTACTTTGCTTGGGAGCTGGGAATGCTTGGCAATCGCGGGATTGAGCCTGGGCGGATTCACGAGTTGCTCGCGCAATGGATTCATGATCCGAATCAGCAGGTGCGATTTTGGGCGGTTGAGGGACTGGCGCATCTGGGTACCGACGACACGATCAAGAATTTTCTGGATGTGTTTCGCAACGAGCCGTCACCGGAGGTGCGCGAGCGAGCGGGGTGCAGCCTGGCGAAGTCAGGCATGCTGACGCGCGAGCAGCGCATGAAGGCGGTGCCGGGATTGATTGAGTTGGGCGACGATCCGGCGGTGCAGGGCACGACGCGCAATTGGATTTATCAGGCGCTGCGCGAGATTACGGGCGTGAATATCGGGAACGATCCGGCGGCGTGGCGGAATTGGTACTCGGCGCATGGGTCGGAGAAGATGCGCGAGTTTCAGAAGGGCGATGTCTGGTCGGTGCTGGGGAATAACTAGACTCCTGACACCGGATTGGCCATATTGTCCATAATGGGCAAAATAGATAAAATAGCTATATGAAGGCTATCTCCGCCACCGATGCCAAACAGCGGTTCGCCGCCCTCCTTGATGCTGCCCAGCGCGAGCCGGTCATTATCCGCCGCCAAAACAGAGACGTTGCCGTCGTAATGTCGGCGGAGGAGTACGAGCGGATCCGGCAGATCAACAACGCGGAATTGGAGCGCCTAATGGATCGAATTGGGACGCAAGCCGCTGGGCGTGGATTGAACGAGAAGATACTGGCTGACATCCTCAAGGACTGATGCGGACTCCAGATCGCATCGTCGTTGACACCAACGTATTCGTAAGCGCAATCCTTCTTCCTGACTCTATCCCGCGCCGGGCGGTAAGCCGGGTTTTGGAGAGCGGTGTGCTCCTTCTTTCCGATGCCACCATGGCCGAAGTCGTTGAGGTCCTTTCCCGTCGAAAACTCGATGGCTATGTGAGCAAGAAAGAGCGCGACAACTTTCTCCGACAACTGGCCTGCACGGCGGAGTTTATCCCGGTCATTCAGCGCGTGCGCGAATGTCGCGATCCAAAGGACGATAAGTTTTTAGAGTTAGCGCTGAACGGCAGGGCGGACGCGATTGTAACCGGGGACAGGGACCTGCTCGTGCTGAATCCGTGGAGAGGCATTCCCATCGTCTCGCCAAAACAATACAGGAGTCGCTAGGGACGATTGCGGTCCGAACGCGCCTTTCAGAATCACATCTCAGAGTCACTTTACAGCCACTATTTTTAATTCCGTGACCTGGCGAATCCAGCGCACTGGCCTCTTGTCTCCAGCCGCGACGATGCGGAATGGACCTTCTTTTGCGTCGAGGGGCTTGCCGTCGCATAATCTGGTTGGGAACTTTTTCCCGGCTGACGACATTATAGGTATGTAAAGAGACTGCGGGCTGGCGGCCTAGGGAAGCGGTGGTTCTGGTGGTCGGCGATGACTGGCGGCAATGACTGGTACTAACGACAGGCTCTAACAAAAATGATCAGCGATGAAGCGTTAATACTGGAGTTCCAGGGCGGATCGCGCGAGGCGTTCGCCGAGTTGTTTGCGCGCTATCGCGGACCGCTGTATGGATTTTTCCGGCGGCGTTTAAACGGCGATCTGCGCGCTGAAGACCTCACGCAGGAGACGTTTCTGGCGGTAATCCGGGCGACGGCGCGCTACGAGCCTCGCTCGCCGGTGCGTACATATTTGTATGGCATCGCTATGAATTTGCTGGCCGCGGAACGGCGGAAAGTTGTTCGCGATGCACCGGGAAAGACGAGCGATGAGCCCGCGGCTAACGCGGCCCCGGAGGCTGTCCTTTGGGTCCGGCAGGCTATGGCGAGGCTGGACAACGGGGATCGCGAGATTCTAATGCTGCGTGAGTATGAGCAGCTCACCTATTCGGAGATTGCGGAGTTGACGAAAGTTCCATTGAATACGGTTCGGTCGCGGCTGTTTCGGGCGCGCATGGCGTTGAGAGAGTGTCTAGAGCCTGGGCGGATGAGTCGCGAGATAGCGAGCGAGAAACAAAGTGGTACGACCGCGGTTGACATCGCCGCGAAACAAGCGCTGCCGCGCGCAGAAGGGGAGGCCATATGAACAAGATCATTCATCCGATGGAAGCGGAAGAGTTGATGGCCTACCTCGACGGGGAGTTGTCGAAATCGCGGGCGGCGGTCGCGGCGGCGCATCTGGGCGAGTGCGCAGAGTGCAAGGAAATGGTGGAGGGACTGCGCAGGGTTTCGCAGGAGATGCGGGCGTGGGAATTGGAGGTTCCGGAGAGAGGATCGGGACAAGTGCGCGTGGCAGGAGTGGAGATGCCGTTTGCGATCGCGGATGCACTGGGAAAACGGCGCGGGACGGCGATGGTGGGCGTTAAGCATCGTTGGCGGCAGTTGTTCGGTATCCATGGTTCGCGCCTGGCGTGGGCTGGAGGCGTGGCTGGGGTGATTGTGGTTCTAGCGGTTTCTGTGAACCTTATTAGCAGAAACGGTGACACGGTTTTTTCACAGGTAGGGAGCGCTTTGAATGACGATAGATTACCTCAAGCGGTTCGTCCCAAGGAAACCGTAGGGCTCGTGGCGCCCGCTGCCAGGCCGGCAGGCCCTCCCCACGCTTTGCCCGGACGAGGGCGTCGTGAGACGGCGCGCGCTCAAGCGACGTCTGAAATGTCCTCGTCGCTCGAAAATCGGCCGAGTGACCGGGCGGACGAACGAGGTGGTGGTGGGACAGCGAACGAGCTGAGCAATCTCCAGGGCAGTCTGCCTACCGCCAACGGGCCGATGATCATCCGCACCGCCGATCTTAAGCTCACGACCAAAGAACTCGACAAGGCGCGGGCACGTATCGAGGGCATCCTGAAGCAGCACCACGGCTACGTGGGCGATCTGGCGGAAGGCGACGCGGCGGGCGGAGCGCGCACGCTGACCGCTACGCTGCGCGTTCCGGCCGATCAGCTGGATTCGGTCGTGAGTGAACTGAAGGCGCTGGGACACGTGGATTCGGAGTCGCAGGGCGGGCAGGATGTGACTTCGCAGTATGTGGACTTGAAGGCGCGGCAGGCGAATGCTCAGAATACCGAAAAGCGGCTAACCGATCTGCTTAACCAGCGCACGGGCAAGCTGTCCGACGTGTTGCAAGTGGAGCAGGAACTGGATCGGGTGCGCGGCGAGATCGAACAGATGGAGGCGCAGCGCAAGACGATGGCGAACCAGATTTCATTTGCCACGCTGAGCCTGACGGTTTCGGAGGAGTACAAGGCGCAACTGGAAGCCGTACCTCCGACGACTGGGACTCGGCTGCGGAATTCGGCGGTGGAGGGTTATCGCAGCATGGTGGATGGAGTGGTGAGCGTGGTTCTCTTCTTGCTGTCCAGCGGGCCTAGTTTGCTGCTTTGGGCGGCGGTGCTGTTCTTCCCGGCGCGCGGCGCCTGGAGGATGATGCGGCGGCGGTGGGCGGCATAATGACTCGGACGCAGTATGATACGAACATGGGTCGCCCGAAAAAGATTAAGCCCAAGCTCGCGATGCCAACTTCAGATCGAAATCCTCGAAGTCCCCAGATGCCGGATTTTCTGGGACGTTTGCGCGAGATTTATGGCAAGGTCATCCTCCCGAGCGGCGCTGCTCTTATTGCAAAGGACCGCGATCGCTATTGAGCGTCGAGGTTTGTGCATGCACGGCAGGGGCGCCCGCGCCTCCATTCGCATTCTCTAGGCAAAGAGAAATTCTTTGGTTCTTAGTTCTTTGATTGTGTCGCGGAGCTTGGCGGCTTTCTCGAATTCGAAGCGTTTGGCGGCTTCGCGCATGTCGCTTTCGAGTTTTGCGATGTAGACGTCCAGCTCTTCCTGCGATTTGAAATCGGGGATGCCGTCGGCTTCCGGGCCGGTCAGGTCAGTGTAGTCGGCGGCTACGATGGCGACTAGTGTCATATCGAGCGGGCGGATGATGGATTCGGGCGTGATGCCGTTCGCTTCGTTGTAGGCTTGCTGGATGGCACGGCGGCGGTCGGTCTCGTCCAGCGCCTTCTTCATGGAGTCGGTCATGCGGTCGGCGTAGAGGATGGCGCGGCCGTTCAGATTTCTCGCGCAGCGGCCTATGGTTTGGATCAGCGAGCCGCTGGAACGCAGGAAGCCTTCTTTGTCGGCGTCGAGAATGGCTACCAGCGAGACTTCGGGAAGGTCGAGACCTTCGCGCAGACAGATTGATGCCGATCAATACATCGAACTCGCCTTTGCGCAGGTCGCGCAGGATTTTCACTCGCTCCAGCGTTTCGATTTCGGAGTGCATATAGCGGCACTTCACTCCTACTTCGCCGTAGTATTCGGCGAGGTCTTCGGACATGCGCTTGGTTAGGGTTGTGACTAACACGCGCTCATTGCGCGAGACGCGGTCGCGAATCATGTGCAGCAGATCGTCGATCTGGCCTTTTACCGGGCGAATCTCGACCGGCGGATCGATGAGGCCGGTGGGGCGGATGATCTGCTCCACTACTACCCCGGCGGATTTGGTCAGCTCGTACGGGCCGGGCGTCGCCGAAACGTAGACTAACTGATTGGTGCGGTGCTCGAACTCTTCGAACGTCAGCGGACGATTGTCCAGCGCCGAGGGCAGGCGGAATCCGTACTCGACTAAGACCTGTTTGCGCGAGCGGTCGCCGTGATACATGGCGTGGAGCTGCGGGACGGTCTGGTGCGACTCGTCGATGAACATCAGGAAGTCGCGCGGAAAATAATCGAGCAGCGTGGGCGGCGGCTCGCCGGGGAGGCGTCCGGTGAAGTGGCGCGAATAGTTTTCAATGCCGTGGCAGTAGCCCATGGCCTTGATCATTTCGAGGTCATACATCACGCGCTGGTGGACGCGCTGGGCCTCTACCGTTCTTCCCTGCTTCTCTAGTTCGACCTCCCACCAGGCTAGTTCTTTCTTGATCGAGTCGACGGCGCTGGCGCGGGTTTCGTCTTTCATTACGTAGTGCGTCTTGGGATAAATCGGCAGGCGCATGTAGCGCTGCTTGACCGTGCCGAAGAGCGGATCGATCTGGGAGAGCGACTCGATCTCGTCGCCGAACATTTCGATGCGATAGGCCATGTCATCGTAGGTGGGATAGATTTCGATGACGTCGCCGCGCACGCGGAAGGTGCCGCGGCGGAAATCGGTTTCGCTGCGCTCGTAGAGAATGTCGACGAGCTTGCGGGTGATGTCGCCGCGCTTGATCTTCTGTCCTTTTTCGACGAAGAGCATCATGCCGTAATAGGCCTCGGGCGAGCCGAGACCGTAGATGCAACTGACGGAGGCTACGATCAGGCAGTCGCGCCGCTCGAAGAGAGAGCGGGTGGCGGAGAGACGGAGCTTGTCGAGTTCGTCGTTGATGGTCGATTCTTTTTCGATGTAGAGATCGGCGGCGGGGACGTAGGCTTCGGGCTGGTAGAAGTCGTAGTAGGAGACGAAGTACTCGACGGCGTTCTGCGGGAAAAAACTTTTGAATTCGTGATAGAGCTGGGCGGCGAGGGTTTTGTTGTGGGCCATGACGATGGTCGGGCGGTTGGCCGCCTCGATCACCTTGGCCATGGTGAAAGTTTTGCCCGAGCCGGTGACGCCGAGGAGGACCTGGTGCTGCTCGCGGTCGAAGACACCACGGGTGAGAGCGTCGATCGCCGTCCGCTGGTCACCTTGAGGTTTGTAGTTGCTGACGAGGCGGAAGTCCACTGTGATTTTTATTATAGGGGATGCGGGGAAGTGGTTTACGGAACGGTCAAAAAGCACAACCCGCAGGGGATTTGTATGGCACTAGTGTGTAATTTCGCCCGTGACCATGTAGCTTCCGGAACTTTGTCCTAGGGTCTTTACCTTAGAGAAGTGTGTTTTGCAAAACGGTCGTCTCAGGTTAAGTGGGTAGATTTAAAGGAAAATGCAGGTAGTTTTTGGTGTATTTCCGCAAAAAATCATAGTTGTTATGAGATTTCACATTTAGTTAATGCTCAGACCGTAATTTGGCCGGGTGCATGCTGACTATCTTCGCAACGAAACAGAAATCGCGATGTGTCCGCGTGCTGGTGCAGTTGGATGCCCTACTGTCAGTGTGCGGAGCGCATCTGAGGTACAGCCAATGGACGAGCAATTCGACCACATGGGAACGCGGGAGCGGCAGATCGTGGATCTTCTGCTGCAGGGATGCGACAACTCGGAGATTGCGCGCGACCTGAACATGGCCGAGCGTACGGTGAAAGCTTATTTCAATCGCCTCTTTATACGTTTCGGGATTAAGGGTGGTATCAAGCGAGTGAAACTCGCAACTTTACTTTATAGGAGACAGTTATGGCAGGAGAGACAGGGATCCTCCGCGGGCCCAACCAACGTGAACACATCATCATTCAACGCGTAGCGGAGGGTTGCAAAAACAGCGAGATTGCCCATGTGCTGGGAACGACGGAGCACGTGGTAAAGAACGATCTACGCCTGATCTATGACAAGCTGGGCCTGTGGAACCGGGTGGAACTGGCGCTGTGGTATGAGGCGCGGCGGTTCGAGCAGGCGTACAGCAACTAACTTTGGACGCCGGCGGGAAGCCCTCCTCCTGGACCCGCCGGCGTCGCAATTCCCTACCATCACTCCTCCCTCAGAACTACAATCCCCGCGGCCAGCCCTCGGCGCTACTTCCTGATCAGTTCTTTCACCACGGAGACACAGAGTCACAGAGTCACAGAGAAAACCAATTAACTTGCTCGATCCTTGATCTACGGACTTTGGCGGCTCAAGATTTCTCCGTGACTCTGTGTCTCTGTGGTGAAAAAAATCACACCATTTCGGTTCCCCAGAGATCATGCAGGTGAACGATGCCGCGCAGTTGGCGGTCGGCGTCGACTACCATCAGTGAGGTAATTTTCATTTCTTCCATGCGGGCGAGGGCGGTGGCGGCGAATTCGCGCGGGCCGATGGTTTTTGGCGTGGACGTCATGCAGTCCTGCGCGGTGAGGTCGAGCGTGTCTTTGCCGCGCTGCTCGAGGAGGCGTCGGAGATCGCCATCGCTGAATACGCCCAGCAGGCGAGCGCCGTCGACGACGGCCGTGATGCCAAATTTTTTGCGCGACATTTCGTAGATGACGTCGGGCATTTTGGCATGGGGCGCGACGCGCGGCACGGCGTCGCCGGTGTGCATGAGCGACTCGACGCGGGCCAGGCGCTTGCCGAGTTTGCCGCCGGGATGCAGGCTGGCGAAATCTTCTTCTTTAAAACCACGTTTTTCGGAGAGCGCGACGGCGAGCGCATCGCCCAGGGCGAGCATGGTGGTGGTGGAAGCGGTGGGCGCGAGGCCGAGCGAGCAGGCTTCCTTTGAAATCGAGCAGTCGAGAGCGACCTCAGCGGCGGAGGCAAGCGTGGAAGCTTGTGTAGCGCGGGCGATGGTGTCCGCGCCGGCGGCGGCCAGTTCATCGCAGGTCATGGTAATCAACGGAACTTGGAGCCGTTTGATGGTCGCAAGCAACTGAAGAATTTCTTCGGTCTCGCCGCTGGCGGAAAGGACGAGCACCACATCGCCGCGGACAATCATGCCAAGATCGCCGTGCAGGGCTTCGACGGGATGAAGGTAGAGCGCGGGGGAACCGGTGGAACTGAGGGTGGCGGCAATCTTGCGCGCGATCAGGCCGCTCTTGCCCATGCCAGAGACGACGATGCGCCCCTGGCAGTGGAACATGAGGTTAACCGCGCGCTCGAAATCGGCAGCCATCGGCCCAGCCAGACGGTCGGCCAGAGCGCGCAAGGCTTCGGCCTCGATGCGTACTACGTTTTCTCCCACATGCTTCATGAAGGAGGAATGTTAGCAGATGGCGAACTGCCTCGTGTCGCCAGGCGCGCGTCCCGAGACCACGTCTCCAGGCTTGGAGCTTTCGCCTTGTCACCATGCGGCGGACTGGTTTTCGCATTGTGATCGCGCTCACAATGATTTGGGTCGTATATCACAGTGTCGGGTCCGAACCAGGTGGTACCCTGCCGCAACTATTCAGAGAATCAAAGGAGACCGAATGAAACATGCAATTACGTTGTCCGTGCTTCTGGCGATCGCGTTGGCTGCCGGTGCGGCAGCGCAGAATGCTCCCGCAAAAGACGTTTTCGCGAGCAAGTGCGCCATGTGTCATGGACCCGATGGCTCCGCGCAAACCACCATGGCGAAGAACCTCAAGATCCGCGACTTTCATTCCGCCGACGTCCAAAAGCAATCGGACGCGGAACTGAAAACGGTGATCACAAAAGGCAAGGGCAAGATGCCGGCCTTTGAGGGCAAGCTGACGGGAGAGCAGATCGACCAGCTCGTCGCGTACCTCCGGGAAATTGGCAAAAAGAAGTAAGGTCGCGGCATAGGAAGATTTCGGTTCCGCAGGAGGAAAGAATGCCAGCAGGCAGCGGCGGGAATGTCAACGCACGCGATCCGCTTTTACCCTCTGTACCTCGAAGGCGATTTGTTGAGGTGCTGCTGAGCAGCGGATTTCTGGCGACTGCGGTTGCGTTCCTATATCCCGTCCTGCGTTATCTTGTGCCACCAAAAGCCCTCGACCTGGGCGGCGATGCCGTGGTGGCCGGGCGCGTTGGCGAGTTGAAGGCGAACAGCGGAAAGGTCTTCCGCTTCGGCAATCGTCCTGGCCTGCTGATCCGCACTGCCAGCGGAGAATACCGCGCGATGTCGGCGACTTGTACGCACCTCTCCTGCACGGTGCAGTATCGCGACGATCTCCGCCAGGTCTGGTGCGCCTGCCACAACGGCAAGTACGACCTCAACGGCCGCAATATCTCGGGTCCTCCGCCACGCCCCCTGGAAGCTTTTGAGGTGCAGGTGAGAGGGGACGAGATATTCGTGCGGCGGCGGCGGGAGGCTTGAGATGAGTCTCTTACGCAACGTGCGCGGTTGGCTCGACGAGCGACTCAGTTGGGACGACCTGATCGCCCCGTTGCGCGAGAAAGCTGTTCCTCTCCACCGGCTGTCCTATTGGTACTTCCTCGGGGGTATCACCCTGTTCCTGTTCGGCATCCAGGTGGTGACGGGGATCCTGCTGCTTCTGTACTACCGGCCGGGAGCGAGCGAAGCCTTCGAGAGCGTGCAGTACATCATGACGCGGGTGCAGTTTGGCTGGCTGATTCGGTCGATCCACTCCTGGTCGGCCAACTTAATGATCTTTACGGCGTTCGCGCACATGTTCAGCGTGCTGTTCCTGAAGTCGTACCGCAAACCGCGTGAGCTTACCTGGGTCAGCGGAGTGATCCTGCTTTTTCTGGTCATGGGGTTCGGCTTCAGCGGCTACCTGCTGCCGTGGAATACCCTGGCTTTCTTTGCCACCAAAGTTGGCACCGAGATTACCGGGCAGGTTCCGATCGTCGGCAGGCCCATGATGATCTTTCTCCGCGGTGGCGAAGAGGTGACGGGCGCGACGCTGACCCGGTTCTTCGGATTCCATGTTGCCGTGCTGCCCGGATTGGCAACCTTGCTGATTCTGCTCCACGTGCTGCTGGTGCAACGTCTGGGGATCAGCATTCCGCCAAAACTGGAATTGGAGTGGGCCGCGAATCCCTCGGCAAAACGGGAAATGAAATTCTTTCCCAACTTTATGCTGCGGGAAATGATGGCCTGGTATGTAGCCTTGGGAGCGCTGGGCGCTTTGGCAGCGGTCTTTCCGTGGAACCTCGGCGTCAAGGCGGATCCTTTTGTGGCTGCCCCCGCGGGAATCAAGCCTGAATGGTATTTCCTCTTCATGTTCCAAACGCTCAAGCTCATCCCTTCCAAAGTGTGGTTCATCGACGGAGACGTGCTGGGTGTGCTTGTGTTTGGCCTGGTCGGTTTGGTTTGGCTTCTGTTGCCATTTTTTGAGAGTGACCAGCCCTCGCGCACGAAAGGGTGGATCACGGGCTTTGCCGTGTTTGCTCTGGCGTACATGGCAGGTATGAGTGTCTATGGCTATCTTGCGAAATAAGCTCCGATTGTTCCGCGCAGCCTGCTATTTTGGCGTGGCGGCACTCGTCGTACTGGCGGCGTGCCTGGGTTATGGACAAGCCAAGAACACCTGCCTGGATTGTCACTCAGCCTTGCCGGATCCCCTCGGAGTGAGCCAGGAGAAGTTCAGCCAGGACATTCACGCACAAAAGGGTCTAACCTGCGCCAGTTGCCACGGCGGCGACCCAACCAGTGACGATCCTGACAAAGCCATGAGCCGAAAGGCCGGGTGGAAAGGCAGGATCGATCACAAACAGGTTCCGCAGTTGTGTGGAACTTGTCACTCCGATCCCGCTTATATTCGGCAGTTCAACCCCAGTTTGCGCACCGACCAGTTGGACCAGTACCACACCAGTGTGCACGGCAAGCGCCTCGCGGGTGGAGACATGAAGGTAGCCGTGTGCACAGATTGTCATAGCGTCCACGATATTCGGGCGCCCAGCGATCCCCGCGCCACCGTTAACCCGGTCAACGTGGCCAGCACGTGCGCGCGCTGCCATGCCGACGCAGACTACATGAAGGGATATGCCATTCCGACCGATCAATTCGCAAAGTACAGCACGAGCGTGCACCACGAAGCGCTGGCTGTGCGCGGCGATCTGAGTGCGCCCACCTGTACAACCTGTCATGGAAACCATGGCGCAGCGCCCCCGGGAGTCGACAGAGTTGAGAATGTGTGCTCGAACTGTCATGTTTTCCAAGCCCAGATGTACGAAAAGAGTTCGCACAAGGCAGCCTTTCAGGCGGCGTCACTTCCAGGGTGCGTGGTTTGTCACAGCAATCATGGCATCAGCCATCCCACGGACGCGAAACTTGGGACCGGTCCTGAAGCGGTCTGCATGCGGTGTCATGTGCCAGGCGATCGATGTGACCAGGCAAGGGCAGGATTGCTGAGTGGCTTGAATCAATTGGACGCGGCCATCAAAGGCGCAGACCAAGTTCTCGGTGTCGCCGAGTCTTCTGGCATGGAGGTGAGCGAGGCTCGGCTGGGACAGGATCAGGCTCGGGATTCGCTGACCAAGGCTCGCGTCACGATCCATAGTTTCAAAAAGGACCTGGTGGATCAGGACATTCAAGCCGGCCTGAAAATCGCGGCAAAGAACCTGCAGGCTGGTAAAGAAGCCATGGTGGAGCGCAACTATCGGCGTGCCGGGCTGGGAATATCGCTCATCGCGATCGGGATCGTGTTGGCCGGGCTTTGGCAGTACATCAAGAAGATAGAGCGGTAGGCCCGGAGTCCTCGACCAACCGGCGGGCCGAGCGGAATGCAATGCGTTCAATCTCAGGCCGGACGTTGAGAGAGGAGTATTGTGTATGGCGACGCTGAATGAACGCAAACAGCTTCTCATTTGGATCCCAGTAGCACTGATTACCCTATCTCTACTGGTAGCCGTGTTCCTACAGGCGCGCCGGCCATCCACTGCGCGCCGCGCAACTTACATTGTCGGCGACCCTCAGAACGGCGCCGCCTTGTTTTTTGGTGACAAACAATGCGGCATTTGCCATGCCATCAATGGATTCGGTGGCCGTATTGCGCCAGATCTTTCGGGAAGCCACCCGGGTACTCCCGCGATGGGGTGGATGGCCGCGGTGTTGTGGAACCATGGACCCGGCATGTGGCGGCAGATCCGCAAAAAGAACGACCCTTATCCCCAGTTGAACTCGCAAGAAATGGCGGACATTCTTGCCTACTTGTACCAGGCAAGCAGCATTGACCGCTCCGGGGACCCGAGCGCTGGCCAGCGGGTATTCAACGAGAAGGGTTGCGTCCGCTGCCACTCCATGGGTGGGACGGGCGGCCAATCGGCGCCCGAGCTATCCAAGATCGCTGCCGGTTCCAACGCGAACACCTGGACGCTCACCATGTTTAACCATGCCGGATCCATGGTTGCTCCTATTAGCGGCACACTGGGACAATGGCCCCAGTTCAGCGGTACTGAGATGAACGATCTGATCGCGTATGTGAGTGAGAGCGCCCCCCAGCCGGCGAAGAACGCACCAGAAATATCCGGCGATGCGGCATTGGGTTGGGGTGTGTTCCAGCACAGATGCATGCCCTGCCATTCCGTGCGCGGGCAGGGTGGCAGCGTGGGTCCGGAACTGGGGCCGGAGCGTGATCTTCCGCTCACGACGGGGCAGTTTGCCAGCGTTCTGTGGAACCATGCCCCGGCGATGCTCCGTCAGGCCCGCGAAAGTGGGATTCCTCCTCCGGTTCTTCAGGGCACTGACATGGCCGACTTGCGGACGTTCCTGGCGAGCCTGCGGTATTTCGAGCCAACTGGATCTCCTCTTGTGGGCGAGCGCATCTTTTCCGATCGCGGCTGCGCCGCTTGTCACGGCCGTTTGGCGGAAGGGACACAGACTGGTCCCGGACTGCGATCCGCCACCGAAGCCTTTACCACGATTTCGCTCACCGTGGCACTCTGGCGGCACGGCCCCCAGATGATCGATCGCGCTCAGGAATTGGGTATACCCTGGCCAACCTTAAAGGCCACGGACCTGGGCGACCTGGTGAGTTTCCTTGACGCGCCCGCACGCCCAAAGTAATTCGTCGATCAGAAGTGATCTTCCACTTTGTGGCCGGGATGCTCGAGGGCTTGCGCCTGGATGGCGCGATCCCATGGTCCGCCCTGCCAGTTATCTTTTTTTCGGCCGTCATGGATCCAGGGCGGCAGCGCCATGTGCAGTCTGCGGCTCAGGCCGTGGAGATAGGGTTCGTAAACTTCGCGGAGCTGCCCCAATTTTTCCGCTGCGCCCGGGTTGTCGTTGATGGTCACTCCGCGCCATGCCAGTTCTGTCTTGAGGCGGGTTCGATCGTCCGGGGAGAGCCGATTGGGATCGTCCGGGCTATATCTCGAATTGACCACCTGCGCGAGATCGACCGCAGCATGCCGCGCCATGGCAAAGGTGAGCTTCGCCTGGTCGGCGTGGATACCGTCGACGCCCGTCATCACCAGCGACGTCACGTCGAGCATCACCGTCAACGCGCCCAGCCACGACTGATTGCTGTGCTGCGAGCGGAAGTAAGAGAGCACGGGATAAGAAATCTGGCTGGAGAGAAGATCGGCGCACCAGCGCTCCCAGCCTCGAAAAATTTCATCGAGCACGGTCTGGTCGGGACAGCAGCCGAGGCGGCCGAGAAATTCGGTGGCCGTGGGCGGCGATCCGGCGCGCGCATCGAGCAGCGAGATCTCGATTTCGCGCGTCGCAAATGAGTTGTAAATCACGGGCAAGTATCCGACGACCACGCCGAGAAACGCGAAACCCATGCCCGCTTCCATCACGGCCAGGGCGCGCGCTGCAGTGTTGGTGGGCACGATATCGCCATAGCCGAGGGTGAAGAAAGTTTCGCCGCTGTGATAAAGAAGTTTGCCGAAGGTGATCTTCTCGCCGCTCAACTGGAAATGTTCGCCCAGCCCGTATTGCACGCAGGAGAATCCGAAGATCAGCCCAAGGGCCCAGAAGCCGAGCAGAAAGATGAGAGAGAGGGGGCCGTAGTAGGCAAGGAAACCTTCGCGCCGCGACGCCGACTTGATGTGACGCGCGATGCCAGTCCAGCGCGGCCAGGTGGACCTGAAAAACACGGCGGTGATGCGGAAGTGGCGCTGAATGCGCCGGGGCAGCACGACGGTTTCGAAGGCGTCGAGCAGGATGGCAAAGATGAGAAAAGCACCGGCAATCGAGGCCCACACGTGCATACGCGATGACAATCAGATGTGGCGGAGATGGTAACAGATTCAGGGGAAGTAAGAGGTTAGAGGTCAGATTGCAGAGGTAAAGGCCCATGGGTTTCGCCGTAGCCTTAAACCTATAGGTTTTTACCTCTGCAATCTGACCTCTAACCTCTGCAATCGCTTATGGGGTGGCGTGCGCAGCGTCAATCGCATGGCGGACGGCTTGCAGTTCTTTCAAAACGCCGCGCAGGTTGCGGGAGTCGAGAGCGTTGGCGCCGTCGCTTTTGGCTTCTTTGGGGTTATCGTGGACTTCCATGAAGACGCCATCCACGCCCGCCGCAACTGCCGCGCGCGAGAGGACGGGAATGAACTCGGGCTGGCCTCCACTGATGGCGGGGCTGTCTTCGTCTCCGTGGGACGCAGATGGAAGCTGCACGGAGTGCGTCGCGTCGAAGACCACCGGCGCGAACTTGCGCATGATGGCCAGCGAGCGCATGTCGACGATGAGATTGTTGTATCCGAAGCTCGAGCCGCGCTCCGTGACAAAAACCTGGGTGTTGCCAGCGTCGCGACACTTTTCGACCGCATGCCTCATGTCCCAGGGCGAGACGAACTGGCCTTTTTTGATATTCACGGGACGGCCGCTAAGCGCAGCCGCTACGATCAGGTCGGTTTGCCGGCAGAGGAAGGCGGGGATCTGGAGCACATCGACGACTTCGGCCACCGCCGCGACATCCGCGACTTGATGGACGTCGGTGAGCACAGGGATGTGGACTTGGTCTTTCACGTTTTTCAGAATGCGCAGGCCCTCTTTCGTGCCGGGGCCGCGAAAGCTGCGGATGGAGGTGCGATTCGCCTTGTCGTAGGACGCCTTGAAGATGAACGGGAAATTGAGCGCGCGCGTTACGCCCTTGATAATTTCGGCCATGCGCAGGGCGTGATCTTCGCTCTCGATGACGCAGGGGCCGGCGATGAGGAACAGATCGCCTGAGCCGATGCGGACGTTATCGATTTGGAAAGAGGAAGACATGGAATTTGTAATTGGTGATTTGTAATTGGTAATTTAAACCCGCCCCCGGAGCCATAACCGCGGGTTCTAAGATTACAAATTACCAATCACAAATCGCAAATTTTATTATCTGCCAACGACCTTCTGCGGCCTTAAGAACATTTCCACTTCCGTCGCCTCTTTGTGCTCCTTGCGCTGCTGGCCGTGGGCGTACGATGCACCGATAAATGACTTGAACAGCGGATGCGGCTCGAGCGGCTTCGACTTGAACTCGGGATGGAACTGGCAGCCGATGAAGTAAGGATGCCCAGGAATTTCGACGATCTCGACGTAGGTTCCGTCGGGGGTCGAGCCGGAAATCTTCAGGCCGCCGGCGACCATCGTGTCTTCGTATTCGCGGTTGAATTCATAGCGATGCCGGTGACGCTCGCTGATTTCGCTTTGCCCGTAAATTTTCATCGCCAGCGTTCCCGGCTCAAGCTTGCATGGCCACGCTCCGAGCCGCATGGTGCCGCCGAGTTCCTCTACGCCGCGCAATTCACGCAGCTTGTAGATCACGCGATGCGGGGTTGCGGGATCGAACTCGCTGGAGTTGGCATCGGCCAGTCCGCAGACGTTGCGCGCAAATTCGATACACGCCGTCTGCATGCCCAGACAAATTCCGAAATACGGCACGTGCTTTTCGCGCGCGTACTGGATCGCCTTGAGCATGCCTTCGATGCCGCGCTTGCCGAAGCCTCCGGGCACGAGCAAGCCATCGTAGCCTTCGAGCTGCGCCTCATAACTCTTGTCGTTCGGGTCGCTGGTCTCGAGGCCTTCGGCCTCAATCCAGTTCACCTCGAGCTTTAGATTGTGCGCGAGCGCGCCGTGTACCAGGGCTTCTTTCAGCGACTTGTACGAATCCTCGTACTCAACGTACTTTCCCACAATCCCGATTTTCACGACATCTTTCGGGTTGTAGACGCGGTGCACCAGATCGTGCCACTTGGAGAGATCGCGATCCTTCGCCTCCAGGTGGAGGTACTTCATCACCAGCGTGTCGACTTCTTCGTGGGCGAAGACGATGGGCACCTCGTAGATCGACGCTACATCTTTGGCGGTGATGACGGCCTCTTCTTCGACGTTGCAGAACAGGGCGATCTTTCCCTTGATGTCTTTGGAGA
Organism: uncultured Acidobacteriaceae bacterium; assembly: GCA_963698865.1. Lineage (GTDB taxonomy): Bacteria > Acidobacteriota > Terriglobia > Terriglobales > Acidobacteriaceae > Acidiflorens. The sequence goes on from CAVOSL010000002.1 coordinate 259,552, forward strand.
GGAAGCGGTCGGTACGGCAGAGCAGGATATCGGGCTGAATTCCGACGCTGAGCAGCTCTTTCACCGAGTGCTGCGTAGGCTTGGTTTTTAATTCCTGGGCGGCGGCGATGAACGGCACCAGCGTCACATGCACAAACAGCGTATTCTCGCGCCCGTTTTCCTGGCGCATCTGGCGGATGGCTTCGATGAAGGGGAGCGACTCGATGTCGCCGACGGTGCCGCCGATTTCGACGAGCAGCACGTCCACATCTTGCGCGCATTTTTTGGCGGCCGCTTTGATTTCGTTGGTGACGTGCGGAATAACCTGCACGGTTTTGCCGAGGTAATCGCCGCGGCGCTCTTTGGCGATGATCTGCTCGTAGAGGCGGCCGGTGGTCCAGTTATTGTCGCGAGAAAGCTTGGCGTGGGTGAAGCGCTCGTAGTGGCCGAGGTCGAGGTCGGTTTCGGCGCCGTCGTCGGTGACGAAAACCTCGCCGTGCTGGAAGGGCGACATGGTGCCCGGATCGACGTTGAGGTAAGGGTCGAACTTCATGATGTTGACTTTGAGGCCGCGGCTCTCGAGCAGGCATCCGATGGAGGCCGCGGCCAGTCCCTTGCCCAATGAAGACACAACTCCGCCCGTCACAAAGATGTACTTTGCCGACATCTTTTCCTCGCTTGAATTGTTATTGAAAGATTGTGCAGGTTGGGGTGCACGATCAATTATGGCAGAAGTTTTGCGGGATGGGAATGTGGAAAAAAGGCAGCCATCAGCCGTCAGCTCTCAGCCATCAGGTCAAACCGATTCGCCGCTGGCCGTCAGCTGTAGTGCCGCGCGAGTTCCGACGCGTAGTTGGTGCCGATCGTCCTTGCGTTCTCCCTAAGCCATGCCCGCAGGCTCGTCTTGCCCGTCGGTGGCTGTTTTGAGACGAGCAGATTTGCCATCAGCCCCCTCACTTCATCCTGTGTCAATACCACGTCATGAGTGAACCACCCCAGAGCGCGCGATGCTACCCACACTAGCGTTGGCGAGAGATGAACGATCCGGCTCCGGCTAGCGACCGTTTTGCGAATCAGGCGCACAAGATCGACATAGGAATAAGTCTCGGGGCCCACCGCGTCCGTTACCTGATTGTCGCTGCTCTTGCCCGCCGCCACCGCGAGATCGGCCAAGTCCTCCACAAAAATGGGCTGCACGCCGTAGTCGCCTGCGCCGGGTATGGCAAAAAACGGAAACCGCCTGAGTAGCCAGGCGACGTTATTGATCAGAATGTCTTCCTGTCCAAACACGACGGCGGGCCGCAGAATTGCATTGGACAGCGAGGAAGATCGCACCGCCTCTTCGACTTCCGCCTTTCCCTTGAAATATGGAAGCGCCGAATCGATGGATGGATTTGTAATACTGACATGAACGATCCTCTTGATGCCCGCTTCTTCCGCAGCACGAATCAACCGCCGCGTGTTGTCGACGGCTTTGGCGTGATCGATATCCTTGTAGGCAAAGCGAACCCAATAGGTGTTGTAGAGGACAGTCGCGCCCGCCATACTGCGCACCAGTCCTTCCCGGTCCTGAAAGTTCAGCGGCGCTACTTGAAAAGCCGCGCCGTCGCGAGGATGGTTCGTCAAGGTGCGGACGTTCTCGCCCATGGCGAGCAATCTCCGGGCGATATAGCCGCCGGTAAAGCCGAATGCTCCCGTTACGACACTCAGACTGGCTGCGGGCTGGGCCACGACTGACGCGTCTCTTTTTTTCGCCTCATTCAGAATCACGCCGCCGCCTTCGACGTAGGGGCGTCCTGCGCCACCTGCCGGCGAATGAACCGGCTAAGCACCCAGCCAAGAACCACGACCGCACTCAGAAGACCCGCCAATGCCCACTTCAACTGAGCGGCGATTTCCATGACCGCACTCGTCCCCGGCGTCACGTCAGGCGTGTATTGCATTGCGAAGATCAACGGAAGAAGGGCGAGGGCAACGTTGGAAAACGCGACCCAGAAGGCGGCGCGTTCACGGTTTCCGCAAAGCTCGACCAGGATGCTGGATAGCGGACCCCGCAAATAGGCCACGATCGTAAGAGCAATCAACATGGTTATGGCTAACCCCACTAGAAACATGAGCGATGACATGGCTGCCTCCTAACGACCCGAGTGTACTGTTATTTCTGTTATAACAGAATTCAAGGAAATGTCAAGGAAAAGGCGGGCGCGGAGATGCCCTGCCCCGGTTATCGGCTGGGAGGACGCGGGTCGCTTTGCCTTGCATCTAAATCTCTTAGGGCGATCCCAAAAAAGTTCGATAATGTTTCCAGGCATGCAATCTACCCTCGGCAAGATCGGCATCCTCGTCGCGGCGGCTCTCGGGCTCGTGGCACTTTGCCTCGTACCTCCCGCTCTCTCCGCCCAAACCCTGGCCAGCCGTCTCATCCTCAAAGACGGCACCTATCAATCCGTCACGAAATATGAAATCAATGGCGAGCGCGTGCGCTACTTCAGCGCCGAGCGCGGCGAGTGGGAGGAGGTTCCCAAGGCGATGGTGGACTGGGACGCCACCAAGAAATACGAGGAGGGCCGCGTGCTGGGAGCGCCCGTGCCCGAGGCGGTTGAACTGGACAAACAGATTGAAGCGGAGCGCAAGGCTGCCCTGGCGCGCTCGCCCGAGGTCGCGCCCGGACTGCGGCTGTCCGATGAGGGCGGAGTGTATCTGCTGGACACCTATCAGAACCAACCGGAACTGGCCGAGATTCAGCAGTCGGGCAGCGACCTGAATCGCAGCAAGGGCGCGAATATTCTGCGGGCGGCCATCAATCCGCTCTCCGGCTCGAAGCAGAACATTGAGCTTCCCGAGGCGCACGCCAAGGTGCAGGCGCATACGGCGGTGCCGTCGATCTATGTCAACGTCGGCGCAGATACGGGCGCGGGCGCGCCCGCGGTGGCTTCGGGCGCGGAGGAGACGGGGCACGTTGCGTCTGAGGCGCCCGCCCTGCCGCCCAGCGAGCGCTTCAAGATCATTCGCGTGGAGTCAAAGGGCGGCAAGCGCGTTGCCGGAGCGCTGAAGATCGGGGTCACCGGCAAGACCAAAACCGACGAGCGCTTTATCGCGGCCACCGTGACGACGATGACCGGAGGCTGGATCAAGCTCACGCCCATCGATCCTCTGGCCAACGGCGAGTATGCGGTTGCCGAGATGCTGGGGAAAGACTCGATCAACCTTTATGTGTGGGATTTCGGGGTGAACCCGAATGCGCCGGCGAATGCTTTTGCCTTGAAGCCGGAGGCGCCGGAGCCGGCCAAGACCGATGCGCCGAAGGATTTGGAGAAGCACTAAGAATCGGGCCATCGGGTGATCGGGTCATCTCGCGATCTGAAATCCCGCTTTCTGGGGCTTGCTCAGCGACCTCTGCGGCCCTGGGGTTCAAGCTTTTAACCGCAGAGTGCGCTGAGAAAACCCGCTGAGTTCGCTGAGAAGATCCAAGACAGGATGTCTTGGGTTTTTCGATGGACCGATCACCCGATGGCCCGATGACCCGATCCTAGGTCTCCACCATGCCGCGCGAAGCCACGCCAATGTTGTCGCGGGTGGTGTTCTTGACGACGTACATCATCTCGTCGGCCTGGCGAATGATGTCGTGCGGAGTCTGTGCGTCATGCGGAAAGGTTGCCAGGCCCATGCTGGCGCGCACCGGCAAATTCAATCCCTGTTCGGCGCAGAAGTTACCCGCGCGCAGCGACTCTTGCAAGCGCCGCGCCACCACTACGGCCTGGTCTTTTCCGGTTTGCGGGAGCAGCACTACAAACTCGTCTCCTCCGTAGCGGAAGGCAAAATCGATCAACCGGAGTTGCGCCTTGATCAGGTATCCAATTTCGGAGAGTAGCCGGCTGCCCACGAGGTGGCCGTGGGTGTCGTTGACAGTCTTGAAATGGTCGAGGTCGATGAAGATGACGCTGAACTGGTAGCCAAAACGCGCCGAGCGATAGACCTCGGTCTCCAGCGTCTTATAAAGATGACGGGCGTTGAAGAGGCCGGTGCAGTCATCGGTGATGGTGAGTTCCTGAATTTTTTCGACAGCGCGCGCGTTCTCGATCGCGATGGCGGCATAGTCGCAAAGCGCCTGGAGAAAGAACATCTCCTGCTCGCTCACCCCGACGTCGGCATTAATGAGCTGGATCACGCCCAGCACGCGGTGTTTGGAGCGCAAGGGCACGCAGATGACCGACTGCGTCTGCAAGCGCGTCATCTCGTCGAGCCGCGAGGAAAAACGTTGGTCGGCCTGCACGTCGGGCACGACCAGAGGCTGGCCGTGGCGAGCGACCCAGCCGGCAATTCCCTCCCCCACCTTGAGCCGGGCCTTGGATAGCACCTCGGCGGCCGCGCCCACGGCGATGGCGAAGTAAAGCTCGTCTTTTTCTTCGTCCACCATCAGGAGCGACCAGGTATCAGGGCGAAAGTATTCCGCCATCTTTTCCATGATGGTCTGCAGGATGGAGTCGAGGTTGAGCGACGAGGTGAGGGCCTTGGCGACATCATGAAAAATCGTCAGCTCGCGCGACTGGCGAATTGGGGAGGTACCCGCGGCCTCGGACATCAACTCCTCGTACTGGTGAGAGATAGAAAATTATAGGTTTTGGCGCGCCCAACGGGCAACGAACTATGGTAATAGGTACCGCCGGTGCCAAGGGGGGCGCGTTCTCCCGCCCGGCGCCAGAAGCGGTCATCACCGCCCGCTTTGCGTGATTAGAGGAGTTTATCCCCTTATGCCCTGCGCAAAACCTCACTACGGCAGCGCGCAGTCAACCAAAACGCACCGCCTCCGCCCGCGACTCAGAACACTCCACCACAACAATGAATTACACAGCGGGTGTATCAATGTAGCGTGGGCGGGACGGCGGCGCTACATCTAACTTACTTCTTTCGCCGCCGCCAGCACTTCGGTTACGACCGCATCCACATCGGCGTCTTCGGTCAGATGGTTGACCATGCAGACTCGCAGATAGAACTTGCCGTGCATAGGGCGTTCGACAAGTAAACGCGGCCGCGCACGATCAGCCGCTTCAGCAATGCCGTGTTGAACCGAGTTGCGCTCCTCTTCCGCCGCATGCTTTTTTAGCAAGATGCCGGAAGCACACCGCGCTCAGTTCCGGCGCACTTAGTAACTCCAATTCCGGATGCCGGCTCACCGCCTTCGCCAGGCGCCGGGCATGAGCCAGGTCGCGTGCGATGGCTGCGCGGAACGCTTCCAGCCCGTGATAGCGCAGCGACAGCCAGAGCTTGAGCGCGCGGCATCGCCGCGACAGCTCGATCGACTCCTCAAAAAACGCAAAGCCCTCGATGGGATCGTTGCTGAGTTGCTTGGCGTAGTCGCCCGGTGTATTTAAATGTTTGCCGGGCGACATCCAGGTCGGGATAGAGCAGGCAGCCGCAGTCGAGCGGCTGGTAAAGCCATTTATGCGGATCGAGCGACAGCGAGTCCGCCATGGACAGCCCATCGAACTTCTCGGGTGCGGCAATCGCGGCCAGCGCTCCGTACGCGCCATCCACATGCAGCCACGCGCCATGCGCATGCGCAATTTCGGCGATTTCGCGCAGCGGATCGATCGCTCCTGTATTCACTGTCCCCGCCGATGCCACCACGGCAACTGGAATCATGCCCTGCTTCTTGTCCTTGCGGATCGCCTCCTCCAGCTTTCGATGGAATCATCCGGTAGGACTCATCGCATGGAATGGTGCGCAGGTTCTGCCGTCCGATGCCGATCATGGCGACCGCTTTGGGCACCGCCATGTGCACTTGCTCGGAGGCATACACGACTCCGAGGGGCGCAAGATGCAAGCCGCGCTCATTAGCCGGAGTCTTCGCCTCGCGCGCCATGGTTAGTCCCATCAAGTTGGCGGCGGAGCCGCCGCCCGTCAGCGTTCCGAAGAATCCGCGGCAGCCAACTGCCTCCGCCAGCCAGCGCACCACCGTGCGCTCGATGGTGACACCGCTCGGCGACGACCGCCAGGCGGTCATGTTCTGATTGAGGATCGAAGCGGCCAGATCTCCGAGCGCGGCCACCGGCTCGCCTGCGCCTTGCACGTATCCAAAGAAGCGGCCGTTCTGGGCGCGCGCGTGCGCCGCTACATCCTTGAGCGCGGCCAGGGCCTGCGCTCCGAGCCCGCGCTCCGGCAGCGCCTCCGAGAAGAGACGCTCGGCCTCGGCTCCGCTGGTCGCGGGAAAAATCGGACGCGCGTCCATGCTGGAAAGGAATTGCGCGGACATCTCGGTGACTTCGCCTGCCAGCCGGCGAAATTCTTCAGAGGTAATTTCAAGAGGTCTCATGGCGTCCTGATTCTATCCGCAATCGGCGGATGGCTGAAGGGGACGAACGATGCCTCTATGATCCAGCCTCGCCTCAGAGTAGAATTCCGTGTTCCGTCCAACGAAAGCGAGATCCACCGTTGCCATCCTTTGGCGAAAAGCTGAAGCTCGAACGCGAGAAGCGCAAAATCTCGCTCGAACAGATTTCGTCGTCCACCAAGATCGGGACGCGCATGTTGCAGGCGCTGGAGGAGGACAAGTTCAGCCAACTGCCCGGCGGCATCTTCAATAAGGGCTTTGTGCGCGCCTACGCGCGGGTGGTTGGGCTGGACGAGGATCAGACCGTCGCCGATTACTTGCAGGCCTCGGGCGATACCCCGCGGCCGGAGTTGTTGACGCGCGACAGCGCCGTGCGCGATGCGCGCGGGGCAGGATACCGCTTCTCGCAACGCCATCGGTCGTGACTCTGCCGCCCGTCACGAAGAAAATCGTATCCGGCTGCTTGAAGCCACTTCCGATGAACCTTCGCGCCCGCTGCCGTGGGGCATGTTCGCCGTCATCCTGCTGGTGATCGCACTCGGCCTTTCTTTGTGGAGCCACCGCCGCCGCGAGCAGGAGCGGCTGGCCATGCATCCCGCGAAGACTGCTCAAGTGCCATCCCCTCCGGAAAATGCGGCGCCGGGCGGATCAGCCTCCCCAACTGAGACTTCGACTCCGCCTGAAAAGAACGGCGCGCCCGCGAACTCCGCATCTTCGTCGAATTACGCAGCCGGCGGGACCGGCTCGGGGGGCGCATCCGCAGCCACGCCTGTCGAGAACCCGCCTTCCACTTCAAGCCAAACCTCGTCCCAAACTCGCCCGCCCACGCTAGAAAATCTCCAAACTGCCATACTTACCGCCGCCCCTGGCGAGTTTCTGGTGCTGATTCACGCGCGCGAGGAAAGCTGGATTTCGGTCACGGTCGACGGCAAATCCGCCGGCTCCGAAGTCCTCGCGCCCGGCTCCGAGCGCACCTTCCATGCCCATAAAGATGTCGTCGTGAAGGCCGGAAACGCAGGCGCGCTCGACTTCCAGCTCGACGGGAAGAAGCTCGAAGTCGGCGGCGCCTACGGCGAGGTCAAATCCGTTACGATTGGCCATGCCGGAGTGATTCCGAACCCTTCCCCGCCGCCCACGAATCCCTAAATTACCTCTTTCTTTTCTTTTATTTAACTGCGGTTTCGCGCTCGCCCAACCCCGTTTAATGCGTGCTTTTTCCGCTCAATGTTCGTCACCTCCTCTTCAGGCAATTTCATTGCGCTGGCAGGCCATCTCTGGTAACTTTTTGGATAGCTTGAACCCCAAAGTGGTCGCGAGCCTGTGGCGCATGAATCCCCCCTTATCGGACCATTTGGCCCGACCCAGAGGTTAGACCCCAGAGGCTCAAAGTCATCGATAGGAGATACCACGTTGCCAGCAAAGAACCGTATTCTGTTTACGTCCGAGTCCGTGACCGAAGGCCATCCTGATAAGATTGCCGACCAGATTTCCGACGCCATTCTCGACGCCTGCCTGGCGGAAGACCCCACCAGCCGCGTCGCCTGTGAGACCCTAACCTGCACCGGCCTGGTCGTAATCGCCGGCGAAATTACCACCAAAGCCTACGTCGATTTCCAGCAGACCGTCCGCGGCGTGGTGCAATCCATCGGCTACGACAACGCCGTCTACGGCTTCGACTCCAACACCTGCGCGGTCATTTCCAGCATCAACAAGCAGTCGGGCGACATCGCCATGGGCGTTGATACCGGCGGCGCCGGCGACCAGGGCATGATGTTCGGCTTCGCCTGCAACGAGACACCCGAGTTGATGCCGATGCCAATTTCACTGGCGCACAAGCTCACCGAAAAGCTTTCCGAAGTCCGCCGCAATGGCACCTGCCCTTACCTCCGTCCTGACGGCAAATCTCAAGTCACAGTTGAATATTCCGCGCCAGGCAAGGTGAAGCGCGTCGATGCGGTCGTGGTTTCCTCGCAGCACTCCGAGACCGTGGGCAACGATCAGCTGCGCGCCGACATTCTGAAATATGTAATCCAGGCCGTCATTCCGGCCCACCTGCTCGATGAAGACACCAAGTATCACATCAATCCGACGGGCCGCTTCGTAATCGGCGGGCCGATGGGCGACTCCGGCCTGACGGGCCGCAAGATCATCGTCGACACTTATGGCGGTATGGGCCGTCACGGCGGCGGCGCATTCAGCGGCAAAGATCCGACCAAGGTCGATCGCTCAGCCGCCTACATGGCGCGCTACATCGCGAAGAACATCGTGGCCGCGGGCCTGGCCGACCGCTGCGAAGTGCAACTGGCCTACGCGATCGGCGTGGCTGAGCCGGTCAGCGTGCTGGTCGATACCTTTGGCACCGAGAAGGTCGATAAGGAGACCATTCCCGATCTCGTGCGCGCGAATTTCAAGCTGACGCCGCGCGCGATCATCGACTCGCTCAACCTGCGCCGTCCGATCTATCGCAAGACGGCCGCGCACGGCCACTTCGGCCGCACCGATCCGGACTTCACGTGGGAGAAGACGGACAAGGCCGACAAACTGGCTCACGACGCTGGGCTAAAAAAAAGTGAGCCGGTAGGGGCAAGAAAATAAGAAAGCTTCGAGCCACGAGCTTCGAGCTGCGAGCAAAAGCGGGTTGATTGCTCGTAGCTCGTAGCTCGCGGCTCGAAGCTCGTAGCTTCATTCAGCACTCATCCGGGGATATAGGGAGAAAAATGGCAACCACACCAGTAAACTGCGACGTTAAAAATTTCGAGCTCGCCGATCTCGGCAAAAAGCGCATCGAGTGGGCCAACCAGTCGATGAAGGTCCTGCAAATCATCCGCAAGGAATTCATCAAGAACCAGCCGCTCAAGGGCGTGCGCATTTCGGCCTGCCTGCACGTCACCGCCGAAACCGCAAACTTAATGATCTGCCTGCGCGATGGCGGAGCCGACGTGGCGCTCTGCGCCTCGAACCCGCTGTCCACTCAGGACGATGTTGCCGCGAGTCTCGTCCGCGACTACAACATTCCGACCTTCGCCATCAAGGGCGAGGACAACGATTCCTATTACTCGCACATCATGGCCGCGCTTGACCACAAGCCGCAGATCACCATGGACGACGGTGCCGACTTAGTGGGCGTGTTACACACCAAGCGCAAAGCCGAGTTAGCTCACGTAATCGGCGGCACCGAAGAAACCACCACTGGCGTAATCCGCTTGCGCGCCATGGCCAAAGAAGGCGTCCTGCAATATCCCATCGTCGCCGTCAATGACGCCGACACCAAGCACCTCTTCGACAATCGCTACGGCACCGGACAATCGACCATCGACGGCATCATCCGCGCGACGAATTTCCTTTTAGCCGGATCGAAGTTCGTAGTAGCCGGCTACGGCTGGTGTGGCCGCGGTCTCGCCAGTCGCGCCCGCGGCGCCGGAGCCGAGGTCATCGTCACGGAAATCGATCCGACAAAAGCGCTCGAAGCCGTGATGGACGGCTTCCGCGTCATGAGCATGGAAGAAGCCGCCAAACTCGGCGACGTTTTCTGCACCGTGACGGGCAATAAGAACGTCCTCGCCAAGCAGCACTTCGAAGTGATGAAGGATGGCGCGATCATCTCGAACTCGGGCCACTTCAACGTCGAGATCGACATCCCGTCGCTCGAAAAGCTGTCGGGCTCGAAGCGCACCACCCGCAACTTCGTCGAAGAATTCACCATGAAAGACGGCCGCCGCATCAATCTGCTCGGCGATGGCCGCCTCATCAACCTCGCCGCCGCCGAAGGCCATCCGGCCAGCGTGATGGATATGAGCTTCGCCGACCAGGCTCTCTGCTGCGAGTACATGGTGAAGAACGCGAAGACGCTGGAGAAGAAGGTCTACACCGTTCCAGCCGATCTGGACAAGCGAGTCGCCAAGCTGAAACTTGAGTCGATGGGCATCAAGATCGATCGGCTGACGCCCGAGCAGGAAGAGTATCTGGCGAGCTGGAACGAGGGAACGTAGGTTCAGCAAGAATCGCGTGGGGACAGCCGCCCTCGGCTGTCCAGCGACCCGGGGAGCCGGGCCGCGATTTTTCCGCAGAGTGTCTCACCAAACTTTCCTCAGCGCTTCCAGTCCCAGCCGATAATCTCCGTCCTCGACCCTGCTCTCCACGCCGTATTCAGTCAGCACGGTCATCATCTGCCCCACCGCCACCCCGGCCAGTTCGGCGGCTCTTCCCAGCGACGCTTCCCCCTTCTTGTATTGCTCGACTGCGAACAATATCCTGCCGCGCGTGACCATATCTCGCACGGCTTTCGAAAGGTCGCTCCTCTGCTCCTTGGTGAGTTCGCTCAGGAATTCGAAATTCTCACGATCCATTCGGATGCTCATCGTCTTCGTCATGCTGTCGCCTCCAACCTCTGTCTCGCATCGTCCAAAATTGATTGCTTATAACGCCCGTGCTTCCCGAGTGCCGTCAGTTTAGCAAGCGCCTCGCTCACCGTAAGGAGGCGTTTCTCGCGCATTCGAATCAAAATGCCGGGTGCCCCACTCATTCGCGTCCTTTGCGAATGAGTGGGCTTCGGCGTCCACCCCAACTATTTGAGTTCACACCGTAGCCACCAACTGATACTTCGCCGCCCGCGGCTCCACGATCCGCCGCTTGCCATGCCCGGGACTGGTTTCGTAGCGCGAGCGCAGCAATCCGAAGCGCTCCAGTAAATCAACATCGCGGCTAACCGCCCGCAGATCGCGATTCAAGGGAAATGCGGGAACAGACGTGACACTCACAGTTTTTGCTACACCAACTGAAACCCCGGCAGCCGCGCCGCTTTCCGATCGAACGTCAGCGTGCGACTACAACCAGCGCGCGTGCCAAGCTCTCCTATGAGCGCGTCGGCAAATGATCCGTGCCCCTTTTTTAATGCAACCATGGCGGTGAAAACTTCCTGCTCATTTTCAATCACCAAAACCTCGATTTGCAGCACGCGTTCGATGGCCGTGGCGATCTCCTGGGCTGCGAAACCGTAGGCGCGGTCCAGCACCCAAACGGTTTCCACCATGGCGACGACGCTGACAAACCCCGGATTCCGCGCCGATAAACGCTGTTCAAATACTTCCCGCGCCTTCGCCGACTGGATCGGGTCATCCCCGGTCAGATACCGCACCAGGATGTTGGTGTCGAGGCCAATCATGGCTGCCTGCGGCGCCGATTGCCACCCACGGCGGCTTCCGCGGCTGCCCTGTTCATTTTCTCGATGGTCACCGGCCGCAGGCTTCGCGACTTCAACATGCCGCGCAGCGCCGCCGCCGGCAATTTCCGCAATAAAGCCACGCTGCCATCGGGATGCACAAAGAACTTGATCCGGTCCCCGGGATTCAGTCCAAGATGCTCACGGATTGCCTTCGGTATGGTCGCTTGTCCTTTGACGGTAATTGCAGATTCCATGCGATCTCCATTACTTCCTACAAAATGTAATACCATACGCGCCCGGCGGAATCAACCCTAACCATAATTCATTCCCTTGTTTATGCCGGGGGGTGCCCATACAACGCGACTTGCGTTGTGGAGGGTCAAGCCGCTCACACCGTCGCCACCAACTGATACCGCGCCGCGCGCGGTTCCACGATCCTCCGCTTGCCATGCCCGGGATTTGTTTCGTAGCGCGAGCGCAGCAATCCGAAGCGCTCCAATAAATCAACGTCGCGGCTCACCGCCCGCAGATCGCGATTCAAACCGCTGGCCAGGCTCGCCACCGGCTTCGGCCCCTTTTTCGCAAGCTCCAAAACGCGAATCCGCTGAGGCGAAAGAATCGACACGATGTCGTTGGCGTTCTCGAATGAGACCGTTACCTCCGGCGCAAGCGTCTCGCCCCAATCAAGTTTGCGAGCATGCTCGCGCGACCGCTCGAAGAATCCTTTCACGCCGCCGTTGGTAACCCGAATCTTGGTCTTCTTACCCGTCGTCATTTTGACCTTCCGTCCTCCACAGCTCGTATAACTCTCTCTCAAATCTTGTCACCAGCGCCCCGTAACCGTGGAACTCGACTTTTTCGACCTTCCCCATAAAGTGGCGATGATGATAGTCGTGCGTGTTGTCATAGCCGAGAACGCGGCCATTGTCGGCAGCGTAGATCCGAGGATTGATGTAGGCCAGGCTGTACTTGACGACGCGGCCGCCTTCGTACCAAACCTCCTCCTTGAGCACTGCGCCCCTCCGCTTGCCTGAGAGGTAGAGCGTCTGGTCGACGCGCTTCTCGCGTTTGTCCCGCCTTCTTCCCTTTTTCCCGGCCACAGAGCATTCGCCAGCTATGACAAACAATATCCTAGCTGTCGGCAGCACGGATGTCAACTATCCCAGCTGTCTGCCGGTAGATTCCCAGATCGGTCGGGGGGCCCTACAGCGGCACCGACCCCACCGGCACAATAAAGTGAATGCCGTTCACGTGCTTCCCCTGCAAGTGGTTGTCATTCGTGACAAACAGATCAACTCCCACGCTGGCCGCGCACGCGAGTTGCACGGCATCGGGCGCACGAAGCGACCGATCCTGACGCAGTGACGCATATATCTTGGCGGCCTTAAGGTCGAAAGGGATCACCAGCGCGGTCGACGTGATGGCTTTCTCGTACTGCACACATACGTCGGTCGCCCCTTGTTCAAGCGGCTTCACGAGCACTTCCCCAACCGTCAGTGTTGAGGTTAAAAGTTGATCTCCCCGCGCTAGCATTTTCTTGCGCAACTCCTCCGTCATCTTCGACAGCGCCTTGTAGTCTTCGAACAAATAGACGAACAGGTTGGTGTCCCAAAAGATGCGGCTCATTCCCAACCCTCACGCAAACGCCGCACGTAGTCGTCCGCGTGTTCGTCAGCCCAGAGATGTTTACCGGAGCCGCGCAACGCCAGCAGAGGATCCTCCTCGATTGAAGTGCGTGCCATGTTTGCGCTCCAGTCGCGATACCAACCGAGCAGCTCGGTGTAGCCATGCGGCAGGTCCTCGGGCTCGGGCGTGATCTTTGCGCCCTCCCGCTGCGGGTCGTAGGAATCCCCAAGGCGGAACAGGCGGCGGCGGCCCGGCCCTGTTTCGACCAGCATCCGGTACCGGCCGGGATTGGGTGGCCGATTCGCCACGCAGTGCTGCACTACATGCACATAGACGCCGGTTCGAAAAGGCTTGTGCAGACTCTCTTTTTTTGCCCGCTCAACAATGTCATCCACCGTGAAATCCAGGGACTCGGGATGCTCGCGATGAAGAAGTGCGGTGGCGATCCAGACTTCGTCCGCTACCTTGAGCGCCGTTGCGACGGCTGACTTTGCCATGGCGCCTCCATCAAATTCCAATATACTATGTAATCTTAGAATTGTCAATATAGTCATAATATGCTCGCACCCGAAAGCTCTTGACTCAGCCGACGGAAGGTCGCTGCCTGCAACTTGCGCATTTGCGCGGCAAACTGGGAAGATGCTACCAGCGTTGCTATGCGCATCCTCTCGCGATTCATTCTTGCCGCCACCGATCAACGGCACTTTCCGCTGCCCAGCCTGCCGGAGATCGCTTTCCTTGGGCGCTCGAACGTCGGCAAATCGAGCGTCATCAATGCGCTCGTCGGCAAGAAACTGGCGCGCACCAGTTCGACGCCGGGACGCACCCGCAGCATCAACTTTTTTGAGATTCGCCGTGCCGGCCAGCCCAGGCCTGAGCTGCTGTTCACCGATCTTCCTGGTTACGGCTACGCCAAGATTTCGCGCGATATTTCCGCGGAGTGGGCGAGCTTCGTCGATCCCTACCTGATAGAGCGCCCCAATGTGGCGCTTTGCCTGGCGCTCATCGACGCCAATATTCCCGCGCAGGAGAGCGACCGGCAACTGCTGGAATTCCTGAAATCGCGCGGCCGTCCGCACCTTCTCGTCGCCACCAAGTGCGATCGCATGTCGGGCAATGAACTATCACGGGCGATGCGGCAGCTCGGCAGCGATTACCCCGAGACGACGGTCGTGCCCTTTTCCGCCAAAACCGGGGCCGGCACAGGCGAGCTTTGGGAGCGGATCCGCGCTGCCGCAGAAGAATTCATCGCCTCCTGAGCACACCCGCTTAAAGTTTCATCTCCATTCTCCCGATACCACTGAGTAGAGGCGCTGTGCCCGGGGGGAGGCGGCGATGGATCCGAATGTCCATAACGAACGGAGGAGGTTGCGGGAGGATGCCAAGCCGAACAACGACTCCGGAATATCCTATCTTCGACAACTGAGGATGCGAACAGCGGAGGCGCTGGGCGTGCCACTCCAGACCCCGGTGACTGCCCTGCCCGCACCGCTCATGAGTGAACGCCGTGCGACCCCGCGTTACGACTGCACCGGCAGCGTTGAGGTCAGGTCCGAGGACGGCGGCATGCGACTGTGGGGAGCACTCAAGGACATCAGCCTGAATGGATGCTACGTGGAAATGACGACCACGTTCCCGGTGAATACAAAGATGTACATTGCCTTGGAAGCTGGCGGCCTTCGGGTCGTGGGCGAAGCCATGGTACGCGCCTCCTACCCGTCGCTGGGAATGGGAATGTCCTTTACGGTACTCGCTCCCTCGCAGCGGCTGCGGCTCAAGGAAATTCTGGCGGCTGCGGCTGAGAAAAGAGCCTCTACCACGTCAGAACGGCCTTCGGGCTAAGGTAAATTTTGAAGCGCGCTGGCTGAAGGCGCGTTGAAGTTGCACGAAATCGACAAGATGGGCTTGCCACCCCTGATATCCCGCCTGGCTATAGGGATGGCGGCCCGTCTTGGCGATCCTTGTTTGAGCTCCCACATCGCATGTGCCGAGCGCGGACCCTCGTTACGGTGGTCATCCCGAGCGCAGGCCCGGCGCGCGCTGCCTCCGCGTTATCATTAACGTCTATGGCTAAATATCTGGTGACTGGCGCCGCCGGCTTCATCGGGTCATCGCTGGTGCGCACGCTGCTTGAGCGCGGGGACGAAGTCCGCGGCGTTGACAACTTCTCCACCGGCCGCCGCGAAAACCTCACCGAAGTCCTCAACCGCATGGATTTCCGCGAAGCCGATCTCCTCGATCTCGATGCCATGCGCACCGCCTGCACCGGCGTTGACTATGTGCTGCACCAGGCCGCCATTCCGTCGGTGCCGAAGTCGGTGGTCGACCCGCTGGGCAGCAATCGCGCCAATGTTGACGGCACCGTGAACGTGCTGGTCGCGGCGCGCGACGCCAAGGTGAAACGTGTAATCTATGCGGCATCTTCGTCCGCCTACGGCGATACGCCCACGCTTCCAAAGTACGAGGCGATGACTCCGAGCCCGATCTCTCCCTACGCGGTGGCGAAGCTGGCCAGCGAGCTGTACATGATTTCTTTCTTCCGCTGCTATGGGCTCGAAACGGTCTGCCTGCGCTACTTCAATATTTTCGGGCCGCGGCAGGATCCATCGTCGCCGTACTCGGGCGTGCTGGCAAAGTTCAGCATGCAGATGCTGCGCGGCGAGCAACCCACCATCTTTGGCGACGGCGAAACCAGCCGTGACTTTACCTACATCGACAATGCAGTCTCAGCGAACGTGCTGGCTTGCTCCGCTCCCGCCACTGAATGCGCGGGGCGCGTCTTCAACTGCGCCACTGGGCGCCGCATCACGCTGAATGAAACCTTCGCCGCGATGAAGAAGCTGACCGGCTACACGGGAACAGTGAAGTACGAGCCTGAGCGCAGCGGCGACATCAAGCATTCGCTTGCCGATATAACCCTCGCGCAAAAGCATCTCGGATATAAGGTGCTGGTGAATTTTGAGGAGGGACTTGCGCCGTACGGTGGACTGGTATAAGAGCCAGGCGCAGCCGGTAGGAGCGTGAGGGGCAACGCTTCCCTGACAGTTAATGTCACCCTGAGCGGAGGTTGCTAAGCCCGAAAGGCGCGGCAACCGCAGTCAAAGGGCCCCTACCGCACCTCGGTCCTAAAAACTCTTGCGGGTAATCCAGGGCTACGACGCGGGCCTTTGGGCGTGCGGATCGGGCAGCGGTTCCGGCTCGTGGGCGTTCGCCCACGCGATCAGTTCATTCAGGTCATACCGAAACGGCCCATAGGAGCAGAACCGTTTTTCATCGAACAATCGCTTCACGCCACAGCTTAGGCAAACCTGGTAGGAATGTCCCTGCCCACGCACCGGCCAGCTCATGCGGCGGTGCCAGCAGCCACGAAACGCCAGCACAAGCACGCCCGCCACACTGGTGGTGGCCACTCCCAAGGGCCAAAACCAGCTCGATTTCCGGCTCTTTTCCTTGATTTGTCGGGGATTTTTCCCGCCTCACCCCCTCCATCTTTACGGCTTCCATGGTTTCCTGCCTCTTTCCCACCCTCGGCTCAGACTAGGCCGAACCGCGGCACATAGCAAACTCTGAAGGGTCGTTGCCTGGAGCAATTTCGAAGGCGGCGGCCCATCTGGAAGTTGACTGCCCGACCGGACGTGTACCAATGGACATTGCGATACCCACCTAAAGACTATTACGCTGGACTGGGGCGGGATTTCCCGTTCCTGGATCAGCGCCGATGGCGGAGCCTTCCGGAACCAAGAGCGGCAACGAGCCACTGCGCGGCGCGCGAATACGATAAACCCTGGGTTCTGTTTTGCGCTTCTAAAAGTATTTCTTAAAGAATGAGCGCCACTTCAATTCGAGTTGACTGCGGCCAGCCGCTGGCGGCCCAGACGAGTCTGCCGCTCGCGGAAGGGAACCGCGTCCTTGAATCGATTGGGCGTCAAGAAGGTTTGAGCGCCCTGCTCGCTTTCTCCGAACTGCATGAGCAGATTCGCCAGCACCATCTCACGGCCGGCGCCGGCGCCGATTCGGACCTGTCTCAAACCGAACGCTTTTTTCTCGACGAAGTGCTGCAACTGATCTGCAACCGGGCGCAGACGCTTACTCAGGCCGATGCGGTCATGGTTGCTTTAGCACCGGGCGATGGCGGGGAACTGACATGCCACGCCTCGGCCGGGCCGCTGCCGATTCCGCGCGGTATCCGCCTGAATGGGTCGGAATTTCTCCAGGAATGCCTGGCCACCGGCAAAACTCTGCGCTGCGATGACGCGCAAACCGATGCGCGGGTCGAGTTCGATCTCGCGCAAGCGCTCGAAGTGCCGTCCACTGTGCTCGTTCCCCTGCGCGGCCGCAGCCAGCGGGTCGGCGTGCTGCAAGCCTTCTCGACGACTGCGTGGGCTTTCACCGACGATGATGTTCGTTGTCTCGATCTTTTCGCCGAACTGATTCTGGCTGCGCTCCGGCCAGAGGATCAGGATCGCAGGTTCCATTGGCTGGCGGACGTGGCCGACGATGTCCTGCAGCCCAGGCACGCCATGGTGGCGACGCGGCTGGCCGCGTCTCCCGCCGTCAGCGCGGAGGCGGCCCCGATTGAAACGGCGTTCAATCCAGCTCCCGTAGTACCCCAAGTTGAAGCGGCCGAGATTAAGTGGCCTGAGCTCGAGGCAGCCGAGCCCGAGTTTGAAGAAGAACCTCCAGCAGAAACTCCGATCTATGCCAAGCCTGCTCCGGCAGGGCAGGTGATTGAATTCCGTCTTCGCTCATCGGACGCCGCCGTCGACGGAAATATTCTCACCGCGCATCCGGGGCTTAGCGTTGTCATGGGCCTGGTTGCAGTGGCTGCATTGTTCTCCGCCGGCGTGTGGTGGGGCATGCAGGAGCATGGAAAAACTTCGGCCGCCCACTCAGCAGCGCAGATGGCAGCAACGCAATTTACCGGCGCAAACAAAGCCGCCTCGAACCTCGTTGCGGTGTCGTCCGCAACCGGTTCCGCTCCGCCCGCCACATCCGACGCCTCTGACAATCTGATGGATCCGGCGCAGGCCGCGCCTCAATCCGCGCTCAGCCCCGTCCCGGCCAGCAAGCTGGCTGCACTGCCGAAAATTACCGCCGTGCGGCATTGGTCGTCGTCCATGGGAAGCACGGTCGTCATCGACATGGAAGACCAGGTGCCCTACGAAGTGCACCGCTTGATGTCGCCGGAGAGAATTTACTTCGATCTTCACGATACCGCGCTCGCAGCCGAGCTTGAGGGCAAGACCTTCGATGTGGGCGACCCGTCGTTGTCGCGGGTGAGGGTCGCGCAGCCCGTTGCGGGCGTGACGCGCATCGTCCTCGACACCAGAGGCAGCTCGAATTTCTCGGTGAGCCTGGAAACGGATCCGTATCGCCTGATCGTGGAACTGCGCGAGATGCCGAAATCGCTGTTAGCCAAGGCGGCGTCCCCCGCGCCATCTACTTTGGCGGACAAGAGTGTCCGCCCTACACAAGCCTTGGTCGAGCCTACTCCGATTAAGACCGGCAAATTTCGCATCGTGCTCGACCCGGGACACGGCGGCTGGGACCTGGGGACCGTGGGACGCCAGGGCCTGGTCGAGAAGGACCTGGTGCTGGACGTGACGCGGCGTCTGGGGAAGTTGCTGCACGACCGCCTGGGCTCGGATGTGATGTTCACCCGCACGGCCGACGATTATCTTCCGCTCGAGCAGCGCGCCGACTTCGCTAACCAGTCGCAAGCCGATCTCTTCGTCTCCGTCCATGCCAACTACAGCAGTTCAGTGACGGCACGCGGCGTCGAGACTTACTACACGAATCTGTTTGCCGCGCCGGGATGGAAGGAAATGGACAAGCAGGCAGCCGCAAACGTGGTCCAGCTCACTCCGGCATCGTTGTCCGCCGCCGGGCTGCATGACAAGACAGACGAGTCGCGCCGCCTGGCCGCGAGCGTGCAGCGCTCGCTCTATGCGACGCTGGCCGCGAAGAGTCCCGACATTCGCGATCGCGGCATCAAGGACGCGGCGTTCGTCGTGCTGACGGGAACGACCATGCCGTCGATTCTCACTGAAATCTCTTTCGTCAGCAGCCCCACCGACGAGCATAACCTCCAGTCGGAAGCCTATCGCCAGCAGATTGCCGAAGCGCTCTACAAGGGAATTGCGCGCTACCAGGAATCGTCTCCGCGCGCGCGGGTTGCGCAGCTGCAACCGGTCGCCGCGCGCCGGTAAGAAGTCCTCCTAGACCTGTCACCATCCCCCGGATACAATTTACGCGTGATGAATGTAACCCTGTCTCCGATTGAACAGCTCGACCTCGCAGCCAGGTCCATCGCTAACAACAGGTTGGTTTCGTATCTCAAGATTGCCTTGCCTATCTTTTCGTGTCTTTGTGTCATCCTTGCGAGTATCAGCGAGGCGTCAAAGCGTGAAATACAATTGGTCACAATCCTAGCTGTGTCCGGGGTCATCGCTTCCGTAGCGGTATGGTCGAGTTGGCGGTATAAGCTCCACATTGTTGCGCTATTTGGTCTAGCCTTCGCGGTTACGAATGTTTTATCGGAGGACCATCCCCATTACCACACAGTTGCAGGCTGGATGGCAGGACGTTCTCTTACGTTCCTTTTCGTCTATTACGGCATTGGGCCCTTTGTAATCGCCAGACGACATGCAATGGTTTATGGAGACGATTGGCAAGCACAAAGAAAGAAGGTGGATGAATGGCTGCATCAAGAAAGAACGGCGAATGTGGTCGAGTTCCCGGCTGGAAGTTTTTGGACGGGCTACTGGACGTACCGAATATTGAATGCGGGGGATTGCTGGCTCGTCGCCAGGTTTAAGAGGGGAACTGACAAGCTGGCAGAATGCCGAGTTAGGCATCTCAAAGACGTTGTCTTCACAGCTTTACCATCAGGCAAGTGGAAGGTCGATATCACCGATAAGAATAAAATTAAGACCTTTAACGAAATCGAGATATCTCCGTCCTTGCCTCCGGTTTTCCAACCTTCCGTTCGGCATGTTCCAGCATAAGGCCCCGGTTCTGCCCAATCGCTCCGAGTTCAGAATGGCCCTCTCTAATTCCCGATCCCTCCATACTTCTCCAGCCACTTCAGCTCTTCGCGCACCTTGATCTTGCCGTGCCACGGATTCTTGGCGAGGTCATGTCCCTCGCCGGGGAAGAGAATCAGTTCGCTCGGCACATTGAGCTCGTGCAGAGCACGATCCAGCAAATAGCTCTCGAGCGGCGGAACACGAATGTCGTCCGCTCCAGCAACCATGTGCGTGGGTGTGCGGACCTTGTCGATCTGGAAAATGGCCGCTTCGCTGTTATAGCGATCGCGCGCCTCCCACGGCGTCCCGCCCATAAACCAAGCGTCGTCGAAGGTCGAGTCGTCATTGCCCCAGTCGGCAACGTTCTCGACCCCGCCGGCTCCCGTGACGGCCGCCTTGAAGCGCGTTGTCTGCGTAATCAGCCAGTTCGTCATGTAGCCGCCATAACTGTAGCCGCCCACGGTGAGATGGTTGGCATCGGCAATCCCGTCTTTCACGAGCGCATCGACGCCGGAGAGAATGTCTTTTGCCGGACCGGAAAAAGCTGTGCCAGCGACAGCCGTTGCGAACTTGTCGCCATATCCGGTCGCCCCGCGATACGTGGGCTCAAATACCAGCCAGCCCTGCGTCGCCGCGAGCCGGTCCCACACATACCAGTCCGCTTCGAAGTGATTGCCGTCGGTATCCTGCGGGCCGCCGTGAATGAACACAAACATCGGCAGGTTTTTCGCCTCGAACTTTCCCGGCGGATACATCAGCATGCCTTCGACCGGCGTGCCGTCCGTCGAGGTCCAGCGATAGACTTTCGCCTTGGGAAGATCGCGCTCGGTGAAAAGCTTGTTGAACGACGTGATCGGCCGCGCCTGCGCGAGTTTGTCAACGCCGTCGGCAAGGTAAACTTCGTTCGGTCGCTCAATCGCTGAGAAGACGAAAACGATTCGCGACGAGTGTGCCGCAGCCACAGGTTCGGCGTAGGAGCCCGCCCAGCCCTCATGTTTCACCGCCGCGGCGGTTGGATTCGACTGCGAATAGAACTGTGCTTCGGTTCCGAGCCGGCAGACACATAGCACGGAGCCGTCCGGCTTCACCGTATACTTCACCACCTCGCCCTCAAATTTGCTGAACCAGCGTTGCACCGCGCCGCTTTCGGCGTCGACCCAATAAAGCCGGGGCTGAGCGTCTTCGTATTTCTTCTCGACCGACCCCTGATTGATCATGAAGAAGAGATGCCGGCTGTCCGCCGCCCACTCCAGGTTCAGCTCGGTGGCTTCGTTGTGGGTCAGGCGCGCTGGGACGACTTCTCCCGAGCCGCCGGTCAAAGCGACGAGATAGAGTTCGACGGTGTCAAATTTCTCCTGCCGCTGGGAGGGGGAATTGCTCACAAAGGCCAAGCGGTGTCCATCGGGCGAGACGCGCAGTTGATCGATGCGAAGCGCCGTGCGCGCGATGGCGGCCGCGCCGGGCGTGGCGTTGGAATCTTTTTCGGCATCCGGCACTTCGCGCGAGCCAAGGGCAGCGTGGCGCTCCAGAGCATCGTCGAGGCCAATCCGAAAGATCACGTCGCCGCGCTCATCGCCGCGATATCGGACGACGTCCTTCCAGTCCTTTTTGTGATCGTCGGTCTGCTGCTTCGACCAGGGCTCGCGGGTCGCGAAATAAATCGTCTTCGAATCCGGCGCCCAGCCGAAGCTATGCACTTCTTCACCGCCCGAGGTGATAGCAAACGCCTCGCCGCCGTTCGGGGAAATCAGATACAGTTGCTCGCTTTCTTTGTCGCCTTTTTCATCTTCATCGTCATCCGACCCAGCGCCGCTCTTGCCGCTTGTGGCCTTTCGTCCGGAGAGAAACGCGATCCACTTTCCATCCGGCGACCACTGCGCATCCTTATCACGGCCCGACTGCGTGAGCTGAATCAGGCTTCCCGATCCGCCGGACTCCGATCCGGCCGGAATGCGATAGAGCCAAATCTCGTCGCGAAACACCTGTTGCTCCCAATCGGCCCGCTCGGTTGCGATCAGGACCGAGCCTCCGTCCGGCGAAGGCTTTACATCTCGGAAGTAAACCGAGTTGAAGAAATCATCGAGCGTGAGCTTCGGTTTTGCCTGGGCGTTCAGCAAACCAGAAAATGTGATGACCAGTGAAAGAGAAAGCAGCAATTGCTTTACCAGCGATCGACCCATGGCCCTAATCTCCAGTGTCCCATCATTCTGACCCAAAACGCTGAACTACTGCTGACATCACGGTGCGGTTGCCTCCGAGTTGCGCAGCGCCTCGTCCAGCGGCTGATTATCGCGAGGCGATGAGGTCACGACGCGCCAGCCATCGTCGTAACTGCGAAATGCCACCGTCGAGCGATAATGCACTCCGCTGTCGTACAGCGCCTCGCCAACCTTATTCAGAGCAACCCAACGCCAGGTGAATTCCACGTCGGCAAAGTTCCCAGCTTTGCTGATTCCAGTAATGGCGACCAGATCCCGCTTCGCGACCTGAATCGCGATCGGCCCATTGCCCGACGAACCACTCGCAATCAGTGGACGAATTGTATCCACTCCCAGCGGCGAGAGCACAACATCCCGGCACGGCGGAGGCTCGACTCCCGCCGGACACTTTGCGTCGTTCCCGACGATCCATCCGCGGCGCTGGAGCACCATCGACTCGGGCGAGGTGAAGTCCTTGTTCGAGACAATGCCGGTAGTGAGCCAGAATGTTTGCGGTGTTTTAAACCCGTCAGAGGCGGAGATCAAATCCGCCGCCAGCCGCCGCGTAAGAAAGTCGCGCGGAGAACAGGCGAACGTAAAGCCGATCGATAGTATCAGCAAGAATAATTTTGCGATGCGCATGAATAGAGAGCTGCGAGTTCGCAGCTCACAGCTCACGAGATTCTAACGAATTGCTGCCTGCGCCGGGGCACAAAAGGAGTGGCCGCAATCTGCCCGTCGAATTTGTGCGACCAGCGCCCGGGAATCTGCGTGTGGCATTTCGGGCACGAGCCGTCGGCAGCCAGCTTGTATTCTTCGATCCAATATCCAAAACGCCGAATCACCGTCTCGCCGCAGCGGTGGCAACGAGTATTCTCGTGCTCACCGACGTGCCCGGTCATATTCCCGCAATAGACGTAGCGCAATCCTGCGACACGTCCAATCCCCGCCGCCCGCAGCAGATCTTCGGGCCGAGTATCCTCCGGCGAAGTCATCTTGTAGTCCTGATGAAACGCCGTCACGTGCCAGGGAATATCTACCGACACGCTGGCCACAAATTCCGTCAGCCGCCGCAATTCATCCGCGCTGTCGTTGAATCCGGGAATCAGTAGCGTCACCAGCTCCAGCCAAATGCCCATGCCATGCAGCGCGCGAATGGTGTCGAGAATTGGCTGCAACCGGCCGCCGAGCTCGCGATAGTGCCGGTCGTCGAAGCTCTTCAGGTCCACCTTGTAGAAATCGATCCACGGCCGCAGATATTCGAGCACCTGCGGCGTTCCGTTGCCGTTGGAAACATACGCGGTCTGCAGCCCGGCCGCGCGCGCGCGCTTGAACACCGCGACGCCCCACTCGCTCGTGATCAGCGGCTCGTTATAGGTGCTGACCACCACCTTCGCGCCCTGTGCGAGCGCGTCTTTCACCAGTTCGTCCGGATCGGCTTCCTGCGGGGGAGAGATTGCCTCCGGATCGCGCAGCGCCTGCGACGTCACCCAATTCTGGCAATACGAGCAATGCAGATCGCAGCCCAGCATCCCAAAGCTGTAGGCAAGCGCTCCCGGCATCGCGTGAAAAAACGGCTTCTTTTCGATCGGGTCGCATTGCACACCTGCCACATAGCCATAGGGAACGTACAGCGTGCCGCCGCGATTGAAGCGGACCTTGCAGACTCCGGGCTGGCCTTCGGGGATGGGACAGCAGTGGCCGCAGGCGTAACAGCGAATGCGATTGCCGCCGCTGGAGCTTGATCCACTCGAACCAGGTTCAATCGGCTCCCAGAGCGCGCGGTCGCCTACGCGGACGCGCTCGTCAAGAACCTCGCGCAAGGTAGCCATACCCCTATTCTACGGCGAATCCGTGCATACGGCGCAGTTGAGTGAGCATCTCGCTCGCGATCCCCGCACCGCGAACCGGCGGGTCTCACTAGAAAAGCCCCACTCATTCGGCAACGTCGAATGAGTGGGGCACTTGAGGTTCACCCATTTTCCAGACTCAGCTTCTAGTCTCCTTGCCGGCCAGCCTGGAGCGCCAAATTGGACCGCGTGCCATTTCCCGGGTTGGCTGGTGAGGCCGCGTGGGAGCGCGAGGCTGCCGACAGCCGGGTGTTTCGCGCGGCCGCTTCCAGAACTCCTACCTTGCCGCTCAGGCGGACGATTTGGCGTTGCTGCGTCTTAATCTGCCTGAGCTCACTCTGAATCTGGGCGCGCTGCTCGTGCATCTGCTTTTGCTGGTCCCCGATCTGTTGTTGCTGCTGCTTGACCGCTTCGATCAGAAGCGCGGTCAAGCGGCTGTAGTCCACGCCCTGCGCGTCCTTGCCATTTTCTTCATAGCTGACGACCTCCGGGACAACCTGGCCAACTTCTTCGGCAATGACGCCGATTTCATGCTTGCCGCTGCCTTTGAGGTCGTAGGAGACGCCGCGCAGTTGCTCGACTTTCGCCAGCGCGTTCGGCAGGGTCTGAATATTGGTCTTCCAGCGGCGGGAACTGTAGGTTGACCAGCTATCGGCCAAGGCCGCGCCCAGGCCCTTGCCAACTTGAAAGATGCTCGTGGGCGAGGAAACTCCGATGCCGACGTTGCCGGTGCCAGTGATTCTGATTCGCTCAATTGCTCCGGAGCCGGCGCCACCGTCGGCCATGGTCGCAAAGCTCATGAACGCGCCGTACTGGTTGTTGCCGTCCTCCTGAACGCGAATGTAAGCATTGGGATTTCCGACGTTGCTTCCGCCATCCGGCGCGAACCGAAGGTCGATGGCGTTGCCGTTCGCTCCCGTCTGGATCGCCGCATTGTTCTTTAACAACAGGATCGGAGCGCTTCTCGCGGGCATATTGCCTTCCACATCCAGAGCGGAAGCCGGAGCCGTAGTGCCGATGCCCACGCTGGTGTCGGCCGTGGCGCCGTTCACTCCGTTGATGCTGCCCAGCACCAGCGCGTTGTTCTCGGTAACTTGCGCATTGGCGCCGATGGCGGTCGTGTTCGTTAGGGTTCCTGTTGAGGGCCCAGCACTAAATCCCAGCCCCGTGTTGCTGCTGCCTGTGGTGTTGGAGGTAAGGGCGGCGCGCCCTTCGGCCGTGTTTTGAAACCCTGTGGTGTTGTTCTGGAGCGCATACGCCCCAGTGGCGCTATTGTAGTAGCCAAGGGTGTTGTTACTGAGGGCATAGTTGCCGGTCGCGACGTTGTTGTAGCCCGACGTATTGAAGTAAAGCGCGGAGGCACCGGTAGCGGTGTTGTAGTACCCGTCGACGTTACGATTGAGCGCAACCCGACCGACGGCAGTGTTGCTGGTCCCGGTTGTAGTCACGTTGCCGGAGAAGCCGAGGAAAACATTCCCCGTGCTGGTGGACCCGAACGCGAACAGATCGCTGCCGATTTGATAGCTGCTCCCAGTCACTGCTCCGGTCGAGCTCAAATTGCCGTTCACGGTCTGATTGCCGGTAAAGGTATTGGCGGCCGCCAGTTGTGGAACCTTGGTGATGTCGAGGTTGAGAGTCACGTTGCCGCCCGTGCCGCCGCCGGTCAGGTCGGTGCCCGCCGTCACGCCGGTGATCGTGCCCGTGCCGGCGCTGGCGCACTTCCATGCGCTCCCATTCCATTGCAGAATCTGGCCGCTTGCGCAACTGGTAATCAGGCTCAGGTTGAGTGTGCCGCTCGAACCTCCGCCTTGAAGTCCGCTGCCCGCAGCCGTGTTGATCCCCGTGATCCCGCTCCCGCCGCCTCCTGCGAACACGATGTCCAGCTCCGGGGGATGGCTGTTGGTCGTGTTTTCCTTGCTGTCGAAGGTGGCATTGAACGAAGAGTTACCAACCAGGGCAATGCCGTCGTTGGCTTGTGTTCCGTTGAGCCACGCGCCCACCGCCGCCGTGACATCAATGAGGATGTAGTCGTGCACCTCGCTTTTGGTCAACGGGACGCTGGCCGCGATGGTGGTGCCGAGCGCGGGCGCCAGGTTGGACGTGATTGTGCTTTCACTCCAGCTGCCGTTGACGTAGTCCACGTTGAAGCTGCCGGCTGCAGGCACCGTGTTGACGTAGAGCTTGAGCGTAGCCTTGGCAATGTTGGAGCTGGTGTAACCCGCGGGAATAGAGGACAGATCGAACTGGATGTAGGTGGTCTGGGAGGGACTGTCGACATTCAGCAGCTTCTGGGCGCCGTAGTTGGTGCCAGGGCTGGCTGTGTTGGTGTAAGCGTCGGCGCTCGGACTGAGCTGTGCAAACACGGGCAATGCGATCAGCAACAGCAGGCTAGCGAGAGTGCCAGCATAGCGAAGGATCCGAAGTGATGTGCGGGTCATGGTGTTCTCCTTAAGCCAACAAAGTGGCTGCTCACCCGCGCGATCATTGTTTCCTGTTCTTCCGCGTCGCGGGATGTCGTCTTATTTCGTCCAGGCAGAGGGTGGTTGCATCCTCCCCCTACCAGAGCATGCGCAAAACGAAGGAAAATTGGCTCACGAGAGAAAATGTCCCGGTCTCGAACCGCGACCGCGAGAGATTTCAGCCTGGCTACCGGTCACTGGAACGTCGCCACAAAGCCCCAGCGGAAGCCGGCGTTGTCGACGTATCTTCCAGAAATCTGATTCTTGTTGTTGATCCCGCCGGGCGAGGTGAGGGTGACGCCTGCGAATGGCACGTCAAAGGATGTCAAAACGCCATCTCTCAGCAAAAACCCGTGGCCTAGGTCCGCGGCATCCACATAGGTGCCGACGATCTGTCCACTGTCGTTGATGCCATTGAGAATGGTCTCGATGGCGGCGGGATAATCCACCGAGGTGTAGCTTCCGCCTTGGAAGGTGAACCCATGAACGCTTCCATCCGCCAACTGGTAAGTGCCAACGATCATGCCGGAGGCGTTAATGGCGTACGCGGTAGTATCGGTCGCCGAGGGGAAATCAATGGGCGTATACGCTCCGCCACTTAGCATGAAGCCGTGAGGAACGTATTGCGACGTAGTCGAGTACGCTCCGACGATTACGCCGGAAGCATTGATCGCGTATGGGGCAGTCAGGGTCGCGCCGGGGTAGTCCAAGGTAGTGTAGGTCTTGCCTTTCAGCATAAAACCGTGGCCAGTGGAGCCCCCATCCGACGAATAGGAACCGACCACGACGCCGGCTTTGTTAATTCCCCAAGCCGAGGTGGCGTTTACACCGGCCGCCGGGTAAACGATCTTTTTAAAGTTGGACCCCTGAAGCAGATAACCTTCCGTGTTGGAAGAGAGCGCGGTGTAGGTGCCCACGACGCGGCTGTGGTCATTGATCTGGTGAGCATTCTGGTGCGCGCCCACTGCAGGAAAATCCATGACCGCGAATGTAAACGCAACGGCGGGCCCCTCCGCCCGATGCGCTTCGGCCCGGGCCGGGATTGGGGACAATTCTTCTTTCAGCAACCGAGATGCACTCAACGCGGATCGTCGCTGTGCCGCGACGCCGGTTGAGATCGCAACCACAGCCAAAACAACGGTGACCCATCGATTTGCGCGTTGCATAAGTCCTCCGCAGATTTCGCTCATTGATCGGGGCAATAGCTGGGAGCCTCAGGGCGACGCTTCGACAGCGCCATCGGCCGGACTCGTCCCTTACTAGGCCATGCGTAAAACGAAGGAAAATTGGCTCAACAAAGAAGAAGGCCATGTTCCGGAATCCGCGAAACCTCGGCGGTCCGGCGCCTCGACCGTCGGCACCCAAGGAACCGAGAGGCGCTCTCGTCCAGGCCCCTGCCGGAGTCCAGAAAGGCTCTGTTCGACACCGCCATTTGTGTCTCCGTCCCTCACCAAACACGGTGCGAATTGAAGCGCCGCTCACCGTTGTCCTCCCGGCGAGTCTAACTTCATCGGTTCCCGGCGTGGGTTCCACGATGCCTATGTTCCGAAGAGGAGGATGCCATGAAGTACGCACTCGCGGTTGTGATGTTCCTGATGTCGTCGGTGTTGGTTTTCAGCCAGGAAACGTCAGAGCTGTCTATCCCTCCCAACGGAGACAATGAGCGGGCCGAAGTCTCGCAGTGGATCGGGCCAGTCAGAATTTCGATCGAATACCACAGTCCCCGCGTGCACAATCCGGTGACCAATGACCGCACGGGACACATCTGGGGCGAACTGGTGCATTACGGTTTTCTGGACGAGGGCTTTGGCCCGACCAAAGGCGCACCCTGGCGTGCCGGCGCCAATGAGAGCACCGCGATCGCGTTTTCCAACGACGTGAAAGTCGAGGGCAAAGATCTTAAAGCCGGTACATATGCGCTGTTCCTGGCCGTCGAGCAGAACGGGCCCTGGTACTGGGTCTTCTCCAATCATTTGGGATGGGGCAGCTTTCAATACGATCCCAAGGACGATGCGTTGCGCGTGCCAGTCACGCCACAGGATTCGCCCTTCACGGAATTTCTGACTTACGGATTCGACGAGCGAAAGCCGGACTCGGCGCTGGCGTTTCTTCAGTGGGAGAAGAAGCGGATTCCGCTCAAGATCGAAGTTCCTAACATCAACGAGCTGTACGTGGCGAAGATGCGCCAGGAATTGCAGTCGTGGGCGGGCTTCCGCTACGAAGACTGGCAGACGGCTGCGCAATGGTGTGCTGACCACAAGATCAATCTGGAAGAAGCGTTGACTTGGGCGGACAAGGCGATCAATAGGCCCTTCCGTGGAGCATCGGTCGGGCGCGAAGACTTTACGACGCTGTCGACCAAGGCCGCAGTTCTGGACGCCATGGGGCGCGAAGCCGAAGCAGACGCAATGATGCAGAAGGCGATGCGCCTGCCCGGAACGGGTGCTGTACCGGTTTATATCTATGGCATGCGGCAGCTCCGCAACGGCAAGAACGCCAAGGCCATGGAGATCTTCGCTTACAACCAGCAGCAACATCCGGAAGAAAAATTCTGGACTTACCTGGGATTGGCGCGCGGCTATACGGCGGTGGGCGACAAGAAAAGCGCAATCGCCAGTTGGGAGATCGTTCTGCGCAATATTCCTTACGACTTCAACAGCCGAACTCCAGACTATCAAGAAGCCCTTAAGAAGCTCAAAGAGAGCACGTAGAGGATGGGGATTGTCACGGTGCGCCCGGTCTGTGCCCCCGAGACTGCCCCTACCCCGGTCAATTGCGGCCTCGAATCCCCGACCGCACTATGAATGCGCCCACGCTGAAGCGAGCTGAGTGAGCAGCTGCTCGTTAATACCTCCATTCGGCGTCTGGGTTATGCTTTCTCCGACATGTTCGTGCGCTATTTCGGGAACAACTCATGACCCTAACCCGCTACCTCTTTCTTGTGCTCTTCTTGATTGCCTCCACTCTCGGCCATGCCGCCGATACCGCATTCGATATCGTCATCACGAACGGCCATATTGTGGATGGCACCGGCTCTCCCTGGTATTCGGGCGACGTCGGCATTCGCGATGGCCGAATCGCTGCCATCGGCAATCTGTCGGCCGCCGAGCGCAAGCGCACCATCGACGCCGCAGGCAGAGTAGTCGCTCCTGGCTTTATCGACATGCTCGGACAATCGGAGACGACTATCCTCGTCGATCCGCGGCTTCCCTCGAAAATCTATCAGGGCATCACCACCGAAATCACCGGCGAAGGCGGATCGGCGGCGCCGCTGACGAAAGCCATTGTCGATGCAGATCGTCCGGCATACGCGCATTACAAGATCGATGTCGACTGGCAGACGTTTCGGCAGTATTTTACCCGGCTGGAAAAGCAGGGTATGGGAATCAATCTCGCCAGCTACGTAGGCGCGACGCAGGTGAGGCGTGTCGTGCTCGGTGATGCCGATGTTCAGCCTACGCCCGAGCAACTCGAAAAGATGAAAGCGCTCGTCCGCGATGCCATGCGCGATGGAGCCGTCGGCGTTTCGACCTCCCTCGAATATGCGCCCGCGCCCTACGCGAAGACGGAAGAGATTATCGCGCTAGCAGCCGAAGCATCGAAGTTCGGCGGAATCTACGCCACTCACATGCGCGACGAGAGCGATACCGTGCTCGAAGCCATCGACGAAGCTCTGCGCATCGGGCGAGAGGCGCACATTCCGGCCGAGATCTGGCATCTCAAGGTTGCGGGAAAAAATAATTGGGGACGCATGCCGCAGGTAGTCGCCAAAATCAACCAGGCTCGCGCGCAGGGCAGCGATGTTAGCGCCGACACTTACGCTTATACGGCATGGTTCAACAGCATGTCGGCCTTCGTTCCGCCGTGGGCGCATGATGGCGGCGACGGCAAACTGATCGAACGCTTAAAAGATCCGGTGACCCGCGCCCGCATTCACAAGGACCTTGAAACTCCATCCGGAAACTGGGACAACGAGTGGCAGGAAATTCCCGGGCCGGAAGCGGTGATGATCGGCGTGGTGCAGAATCCGGCGCTGAAGAAATTCCAGGGCAAGCGTCTTTCTGAAGTCGCCCAGATGATGCACAAAGACGCGATGGACGCGCTCTTTGACATTCTGATTGAAGACAAAGGCTTTACCGAGTGCGCCGTCTTCGGCATGTCGGAAGCGGATGTCGCGCTTGCTCTCCAGCAGCCCTGGGTCTCGATTGACAACGATTCATCCGGCACCTCTCCCGAAGGCATTCTCGGCGAGGAGCATCCGCACCCTCGGGCCTATGGAACGTTTCCGCGAATCTTGCGCAAGTATGTTCGCGAAGAAAAGAAGTTGACGCTCGAAGAAGCGATCCGCAAATTTTCCGCGCTCCCCGCGCAGCGCATGCGCCTCACCGATCGCGGCGTGCTCAAGCAGGGCATGTGGGCGGATGTCGTCGTCTTCGATCCCGAGAAAGTGCGGGATGTTGCGACGTTCGACGATCCCAACCGGCTCTCGGAGGGCATGGAGTTTGTGCTGGTCAACGGCGTTCCCGTGATCGAAAGCGGCAAGATGTCTGGGGCTTTGCCGGGGAAGGTGCTGCGGGGTGCTGGGTATCAGCCATAAAAGCAGCGGCCCGATCCTGCCTAGAGGGGCAGTGAGATAGCGCCGCTACTGGTGAGCTGTCGGAATGTCACCCGTGGACGAAGTTGGAGGCGTGAGAGCCGGCAGGCTATCGGACTCAGCGGTGATTTGCGGCAGGGGGCTTTCCAAGGCGACGGCCAGCACCTGGTCCATGTTGTCCACAAAGTGCAGCTTCATCGCGCTGCGCAGGTTCTCCGGAACCTCGGCCAAATCTTTTTCGTTTTCCTTCGGAAGAATGACCTCGAAGAGTCCGGCCCGGTGCGCGGCGAGGAGTTTTTCTTTCAGGCCGCCAATGGGAAGCACTTTGCCGCGAAGCGTGATTTCGCCCGTCATAGCCACGTCGCGGCGAACGGGAATGCGGCTCAGCGCGCTGGCGATGGCGGTGGCAATCGTGATGCCCGCCGACGGCCCATCCTTGGGTATGGCGCCTTCGGGTACGTGCACGTGGATGTCGATGCTGCGATAAAAGTCGCGCGGCAGGCCGAGACGCTGCCAACGCGAACGAATGTAGGTGATGGCGGCTTGCGCCGATTCCTGCATTACGTCGCCCAGTTTGCCGGTGAGGGTCGGCTTGCCGCCTTTGCCTTCGACGACGGTGACTTCGGTGGAGAGAATAGAGCCGCCGACTTCGGTCCACGCCAGGCCTGTAACCAGGCCCACTTCGCTTTTTTCGTGCGCGAGCGTGTCGCGGAACTTGATGACACCGAGAAATTCCTCAAGCTTATCGGGCCCAAGCGCGAGGGTATAATTGGCGCCCTCCTTCACGACCTTGCGCGCGACCTTACGGCAGACGTTGCCAATTTCGCGCTCTAAGTTGCGTACCCCGGCCTCGCGCGTGTAGCCGCGAATGATTTGCCTGATCGCCTCGTCGGAAAACTGGACGTTCTTTTCGGTCAGCCCGGCTTGCACCATCTGCTTCTTGACCAGGAACTGCTTGGCGATTTCGACTTTTTCGGGCTCGGTGTAGCCGTGCAGGCGCAGCACTTCCATGCGGTCCTGGAGAGCGGGCGGAACGGTGTGAATCACGTTCGCGGTGGCGACGAAGAAGACTTGCGACAAGTCGTACTCAACGTCGAGATAGTGGTCGACGAACATGTAATTCTGCTCGGGGTCGAGGACCTCAAGCAGGGCAGCGGAAGGGTCGCCCCGGAAGTCCATCGACATCTTGTCGACTTCGTCGAGCATGAAGACCGGGTTCTTGGTGCCGGCCTTCTTCATCATCTGGATGATCTGGCCGGGCAGGGCGCCGATGTAGGTGCGGCGATGGCCGCGGATTTCAGCCTCATCGCGCACCCCGCCGAGCGACATGCGGACAAACTTGCGGCCAGTGGCCTTGGCGATCGACATGCCAAGCGACGTTTTGCCGACGCCCGGAGGTCCGACGAAGCAGAGGATCGATCCTTTGGGATTCTTTACAAGCTGGCGGACGGCGAGAAATTCCAGGATGCGCTCCTTGATTTTCTCCAGCCCGTAATGATCTTCGTTGAGCACTTTCTCGGCGCGCGAGATGTTGCGGATTTCTTTCGACCGCTTCTTCCACGGCACGGCCAGCAGCCAGTCAAGATAATTGCGCGAGACGGTCGACTCGGCGGACATAGGCGGCATCGCTTCCAGCTTTTTGAGTTCCTGGATCGCCTTGTCGCGAACTTCTTTCGGCATGCCGGCGGCGTCGACTTTCTTTTTCAGTTCGTCGAATTCGCTCTTCTCGCCGCGCCCAAGTTCTTTCTGGATCGCTTTGATTTTTTCGTTTAAGTAGTACTCTTTCTGAGCCTTCTCCATCTGTCGCTTCACGCGCGACTGGATAGTGCGGTCCATGTTGAGTTTTTCAATCTCCACGTCGAGTACGTCGCCAATGCGGCTGAGGCGCTCGGCCGGATCGAAGATCTCCAGCAGGTTTTGCTTCTCTTCAATCGAAAGCTGGAGGTTGGCGGCAATCGTGTCGGTGAGCTTGGCCGGATCTTCCATGCGCACGGCGGCGATCATGGTTTCGTAATTCAGCGACTGGCAAAGCTTCACGTATTGCTCAAAGAGCGTTGTGACGCGCTGCATGCCGGCTTCGATCTGCGGCGTCGTCTCGGTAGCATAGCGGGCGACGCGCACGGTGGCCTGCATGAAACCTTCGGTCTCTGTGACTTGCAGAATCTTGCCGCGTTCGATGCCTTCAACTAGAACTTTAATGTTTCCGTCGGGCAGCTTGAGGCTTTGAACGATGTTGACGATGGTTCCTACCTGGAAAATATCGTTGGGCTTGGGTTCGTCGATGGAGGCGTCGTGCTGCGTGGCGAGGAAGATCTTCTTGTCACCCGCCAGCGCTTCTTCAAGAGCGTGCACGCTGGATTCGCGGCCCACCACGAACGGCGTCATCATGTATGGAAAGATGACGACGTCACGGATCGGCATCATCGGCAGTTTCTTGCTCTCGAATTTTTCCCTGGGATTCGACAAACTCTAGTCTCCGTTAACTTCGCCAACCTACCTGAGATTTGATCTTCCTAAAACCTGACACCTAAGACCTAGTATCTGCTTTTCTCAGCTCGCCGCCTTCTCAATCATGGCCAGCGAGACGTTTCTCTTCTCCACCATCTCGCGGGTTACTTCAAATTCCTTGACCTTCTTCTGGCTGGGCAGACTATACATCAATTCCAGCATCAGTTCTTCCAGAATCATGCGCAAGCCGCGGGCGCCGACCTTGCGAATCATGGCCTGACGGGCGATCGCACGGTTGGCGTCGTCGCTGAACTTGAGCCTTACGTTCTCGAATTCAAACAGACGCTGGTACTGCTTGACGATAGCGTTCTTGGGTCGCGTCAGGATCTCGACCAGCGCGTTCTCGTCCAGGCTCTGCAGCACGCCCATGACGGGCAGACGCCCCACAAACTCAGGAATGAGCCCGAACTTGATCAGGTCTTCCGGTTGCGCCTCCGAGACCAACTCGAAGTTGCGCTTGGAAGCCTGCAGCGTAGTCTCCTCCTGTTCGAGTTCGGATCCGGTGCGGAAGCCGAGCGATTTTTTGCCTACGCGCCGCGCGATGATCTTCTCCAGTCCGACAAACGCGCCGCCGCAAATAAACAGGATGTTCGTGGTATCGACCGGCGTGAATTCCTGGTGCGGATGCTTGCGCCCGCCCTGCGGCGGAACGTTGGCGATGGTGCCTTCCAGAATCTTCAGCAGCGCCTGCTGCACACCCTCGCCGGAGACGTCGCGGGTGATCGACGGGTTCTCGTCCTTGCGGCCGATCTTGTCGATCTCATCGATATAAATGATGCCGGTCTGCGTACGGCTCACGTCGCCTTCGGCAGCCTGCAACAGCTTCAAGATGATGTTCTCGACGTCCTCGCCGACATAGCCGGCTTCCGTCAGAGTTGTCGCGTCGACAATCGCAAACGGCACATCGAGCATGCGCGCCAGCGTTTGCGCCAGCAGCGTTTTGCCTGTCCCGGTCGGCCCGATCAGCAGAATGTTCGATTTCGTCAGTTCGACGCCATCGCTCGGCTTCTGGCGGTTCATGTAGATGCGTTTGTAGTGGTTGTAGACGGCGACGGCCAGCTTCTTCTTGGTCTGCTCCTGCCCGATTACGTACTCATCAAGGAAGGTCTTCACGTCCTGCGGCTTGGGCAGTTGGTTCGGAACCGCAGAGGCCGGAGTCGCGGTACGGTCATCTTCCAGAATTGAGTTGCAGACAGCTACGCACTCGTCGCAAATGTAGGCACGGGGATAGTCGCTTGGCGATGAGATCAGCTTGGCCACTGCGTCCTGCGACTTATGGCAGAACGAACAGCGCAGCATCTCATCCGAGCCCGATCTGGTTTTCACTCGGCACTACTCCTTTTCTACCTACCGTGCACGCCCATTTTGCGGGTTCCGACGCGGCGTTAAACTGCCGATCATACCCGCTATCTCGTCGTATAGATGATATCGTCGATGATTCCGTATTCCTTTGCCTGCTGCGCGTTCATAATGAAGTCGCGCTCCACGTCCTTTTCGACTTTATCCAGCTTTTGGCCGGTGTGTTTAGACAGCAATTGGTTGGTAATCTCGCGCATCCGCAAGATTTCACGGGCGTGGATGTCAATATCGGTCGCCTGCCCGCTCAGGCCGCCCATGGACGGCTGGTGGATCAGGATGCGCGAATTGGGCAATCCCAATCGTTTCTTCGCCTGCCCCGCCGAAAGCAACAATGCCGCCATCGAAGCTGCCTGCCCTATACAGATTGTCGTCACATCGTTCTTGACATATTGCATGGTGTCGTAAATTGCCATACCCGCCGTAATGGAGCCCCCCGGCGAGTTGATATAAAGTTGGATGTCCTTTTCCGGGTCTTCCTGCGCCAAAAACAGCATCTGGGCGATCACCAGGTTGGCGATATTGTCGTCGATCGGCGTGCCTATAAAGATGATGTTGTCGCGCAGCAGCCGGGAGTAAATATCGTAAGCGCGCTCCCCGCGGCCGGTCTGTTCGATCACCATCGGTACCAGCATCATTTTTTCGTCGCTCAAGGTCACCTTCCACACACCTGCCCTGACTGTGGCTTGACGCAATCGGGGGAGGATCGAAATGTCCGCGGCTCGATCATGCGGACTGGTGATACAGAAATTCGAGGGTCTTCTCGTTGCGGATTCTGGTCCGTATCCTATCGAGGCCCCCATCCCGTGTCAAACGTGTGCGTATCGTTTCCGCCGTCTGTTTTGTTTGTTTTGCCAGTGAATCGACCTCCGCGTTCATCTCATCATCGCTGACCTGCACATCTTCCGCTTCCGCCACTTTTTCCAGCAGCAGCGCCGCCTTCACATCGTGAATTGCCTGGTCGCGCTGGCCGGCGCGCAGCCGCGGCAAATCCATCTTCTTCATGTGCTCGGCGCTGAAGCCTTGCGCTGCCAAAGCCCGGAGCCCGCGTTCCAGGCGGATGTCGATCTGCTGCTCGATCAGCGACTCCGGCACCTCGAACTCGTTGCGCTTAATGAGTTCTTCGACCAGCTTGTCTTTGGCTTTGTGTTCGGCTTCGTGCTTGCGCTCGGATTCCATCTGCTGGCGAATGCGCTGCCGCAGCTCGTCGACGTTGGCAAACTCGCCGAGCTGCTTGGCAAACTCTTCGTTCAGTTCGGGCAGTATCTTTGTTTTGAGAGCATTGACCTTCACCGTGTAGGTAAAGGTCTTCCCTGCCAGCCGCTTGTCCTGCGCGTCTTCGGGATAGTTCACATCGAAGGTGCGTTCGTCTCCGGCCTGCGCGCCCCGGAGATTTGCGGTGAACTCGGGCATCGTATTTTTGCCGCCGATCTCCACCAGGACCTCATCCATGTGGACTGGCTTGGCTTCACCGGTTGCGTCCTCGGCGTTCTTGGGATGACCGTCCAGCGAAGCTTGCGCGAAATCTCCATCGGCCAGCGCCCGCCCTTCGATCGGATCAAACTTCGCATGCTGCTCACGAAGGTCACTGAGCGCCTGCTCGACATCGTCTTCAGAAACGACGATTTCCGGCTTGTCGGCGCGCAGTTCCTTGTAGCCTTCGAGCTTGATTTCCGGCAGTACCTCAAATGCCGCCTTGAAGCGCATGGGCTCGCCTTCATGCACATGCAGATCAGTCACGCGGGGCTGCGAAACCGGATGAATGCCGAGCCGCTCCGCCTCCTGGCGAAAATAGCGGGGGACGAGCGCTTCCACCACGTCGGTCTTGATTTCTTCGGAAAAACGCTGGCGAATGATCGACGCCGGCACGTGCCCGCGGCGGAATCCTGCAATGCGGGCTACCTTCTGATACTTCTGAATGAGCGTTTCGGTCTCGCGGCCAACCTCCGCCGCCGGTATTTCGACCTCGATCTCGCGCTTTGTGCTCTCTTTTGTCTCTGTGGGGCTCACAGTCTACCTTTCAAGGCGTCCGAGGCAGCAATGCGGCGGAGCCTGGGAGGGATGGCTTCGCTCGAAAGCCTTATTGCCGTAAAGATGAGTTTAAAGACAGGTGGAGAGCAACGTCAAACGGCGGTACCCTATTTCCTACCCACCAAAGTAACGAGGCATCATTTTGGAACATCCCCAGGCATTAGGGCAAAACTTGTAATTTGTGATTTGTAATTGGTAATTTCGATTCGCACCGGTTTGCCATTGCAAATTAGAAATTACCAATTACAAATTAAGAAATGTCTCTTCCCACCTGGCTGAAGGTTCTAAACGCTGAGGTCATCGCCTGCACGCGCTGTCCGCGGCTGGTGGCGTATCGCGAGCAGGTCGCCCGCGAGAAGCGCCGCGCCTATCGCGACCATGAATATTGGGGCAAGCCCGTGCCCGGCTTCGGCGATCCCGACGCCGCCGTGCTCATCCTCGGCCTCGCCCCCGGAGCGCATGGGTCGAATCGAACCGGCCGTCCGTTCACCGGCGACGCCTCCGGGAATTTCATGTACCCGGTCCTGCACGAAACCGGATTCGCCAACCAGTCAACCGCAACGTCCCGCGAAGACGGCCTCGTCCTCACCAATCTCTACATCACCGCCGCCGCCCGCTGCGCCCCGCCCGACAACAAGCCGCTGCGCCAAGAGCTGGCTAACTGCGCTCCTTATTTGGATCGTGAACTGGAAGGCTTGAAGAACCTGCGGGTGATCGTAGCGCTTGGGAAGATCGGCTTCGACAGCTATCTGCTCTATCTAAAACGCCGTGGTCTGATTACCAGCCGCGCGCCTTATGCCTTCGCCCATGGCGCCTGCTACAAGATGCCGGATGGCAAGACGCTGCTGGCGTCCTACCATCCGTCCAATCAAAACACGCAAACCGGAAAGCTGACGCGCCCAATGTTCGTGGAAATCTTCAAGAGAGCAAGAGCCCTGGCAGCGTAACACGTCATGTCTGCCAAGGCGTCATCGCTAGCAAGCAAGATTCCCTCAATTCTCGGCGCAAACCCAAGACTTATCCGCGAAAATCCGCGTCCATCCGTGGCAGTGAAGTTTGACGAGTTCACACGGTTCACATCAGTTTCGTAACCGGACTGGTCTGGAAAGCGCAATCTGCCGATAGGTCCAAGGGGCGGATCCTGGCGTAGCGGAGCACCTCTGGGCCGGCTTGGGGACTGTGACCGCTTCAGGATGAGTCCGCCCTTCTGTGAATCTCCATCAATGAAGCCCGCGGAGGACACCGAAGGCTGAAGAACTAATTTCTTAATCCTGTGCGTCCTCGCGTCCTCTGCAGTTTTCACTTAGAAATTAGCTATCAGAAGCCAACGAACACCGGCTCGGGCTCGAGCCGAATTCCCCACGCGCTTTCGACCCCATGCTGAATTGCCTCTTTCAGCTCGATGATGTCGCCCGCCTGCGCGTCTCCCGGATTGATCAGCGCCAGCGCGTGTTTCGACGAAATACCGGCCCGCCCCAGCCGAAATCCTTTGGCGAATCCCGAATGCTCGACCAGCCACGCCGCTGAAACCTTATGCTGGGCATCAAGAGCGGGATAGCTCGGAATCACGAGGCCTCGCGACTGCGCCCGCGCCGCCAGGTCCTGGAACTGCGCCTCGCTAAGCACTGGATTTTTAAAAAACGATCCTGCGCTCCGAGCGTCCTCATCCCCAGCCACGATCAGCATCCCCTTGCTGCGCCGAATCTGCCGCACCGCTTCCCGAACCTCAGCCAACGAAGCTTGGCCTGCCGCGTCCGCAAAATGCTTCTGCAAATCCGCATACTTCACGCAGGCTGCGCCGCCGCGCTTCAACCTATAGTTCACCGACAGAATAATGTAGCGCCCCTGCTGACCATCCTGCCCCGCACGATTGAAGATGCTCGACCGATAGCGAAATCCGCAGGCTGGCTTGGGCAATGTAACGACCCGGTCTTCCTTCATGTCCAGCGCGCGCACCGACTCAATCGTCTCGCCAACCTCCTGCCCATACGCGCCGACGTTCTGCACGGGCGTGCCGCCTACGCTTCCCGGAATCCCGCTCATGCACTCGATCCCGGCACAATTCTGCGAGACCGTGAAGGCCACGAAATCATCCCAGTTGATGCCAGCGCCCACGCTGAAGAGCACCGAACTTCCACTCGCGCTTTGCGGTTGCGGGCTGACAATCCCGCCGATTGCGATCTTCAGCACCAGTCCCGGCCAGCCCGCATCCGCGACTACCAGATTGCTGCCTCCGCCCAGCACAAAGAGCGGCAAGCCGCGCACCTTCGCAAAAACCACCGCCTCCCGCACTTCTTCGTCGCTCCGCGCCTCCGCGAAGTAGCGAGCCACCCCTCCCACCTGCAGAGTCGTCAGCGGCGCGAGCGGTACATTTTCCTGAATGGTCATCAGTCGAGGGCGCCCCGTCCAGCGTTCGCCTGGCCGGGGACTTTGACTTCACAGGTGAGAATAATAGAGGAAAACGCCGACGCTGCGATCCGGCCTACTTCGTCTTTGAGACTGACGCGGCGTCCTTGTCAACCATCGCCAGCAGCGTTCCTTCTTTCTGCTTCTTCTTTGACTTCGCTGCTTTGCCGGCTTTGCCCCGGCTGATCAGATCCGCGACCGAGGTACTTTCCAGGATCTTCGCCGCCGAGTCGCGCACCTTCAGAAAAACCTCATAGAGCGCGCGGTGGTCTTCATCGGACACGATCAGACTGCGCAATTGGTCCGCGTCGCCGAACGGCGCCAGCGGCCCGTCCACCAGCCGGATGATCTCGCTCAGGTGAATCTCGGCGGGCGGCCGTCGCAACTGGTAACCGCCCTTGGCGCCGCGCACGCTTTCCACGATGCGCGCGTTTTTCATCTCGAGCAGAATCAACTCCAGAAATTTTTCGGGCAGGTCGTTCTCCATCGCGATATCCCGAATCTTGACCGTACCTGTCCCATAGCGGTGCCCGAGGGTCATGATCGCTTCCAGCGCGTATAGCCCTTTTTGCGAGATCTTCAATCTCGAATCCTTTCCCTGGCGATAGAGATCATTAACTTACTAGAAGAGATTGCCTTGGAGTTACTCTAGCGAGCCCGGGCCGCCTTTGCAACGATGATCTTTAAGCTTTCCAAGGTAGCGCCGGCGTCCTTGCCGCCACGTCCAGTCTAGGACTCTAGTAATCTCCCAATCTGAATTTTCCACCACGGAGACACAGAGACACAGAGAAACCCCCAACTACTTGGCAAAACCGTTCCTTTCCGGTTTCTGCGGGTTCGAGGTGTTCTCCGTGACTCTGTGACTCCGTGGTAAAAAGGGCAAATTAGGACACCACCAGGACTCGATCCAGCTTGACCTCGCCGCCGAAACTCCACTACATTCAAGAACCGGACCAAGAGCGGCGCAAGCTGCGATTGTTCGCTAGAAGCCAGTAGCTCAAAGCTAGAAGCTGAATCATGACCGTAAAAAAGCCCGCCCTCCGCAAGACCGCCGTGCTGCAACAAAAGGCGCAACTCATGTCCGCCTCCGAAATCGAGCGCACGCTGGTGCGCCTCGCCCACGAGATCCTCGAAAAAAACAGCGGCGTTGACGGTCTGGGCCTAGTCGGCATCCGCCGCCGCGGCGTGCCCATCGCCGAGCGTCTCGGCAAAATGATCCAGCAGGTAGAGAAAAAGCCTGTTCCCGTCGGCACCCTCGACATTACTTTCTATCGCGACGACCTCTCCACGCTCGGCCCCAAGCCGGTCGTGCAGAAGTCCGAAATCGGCTTCTCCATCGAAGGCAAGAAGATCGTGCTCGTCGACGACGTCCTCTATACCGGCCGCACCACGCGCGCCGCGCTGGATGCCCTGTTTTCGCACGGACGCCCCAGCCTCGTGCAGCTCCTGGTGCTGATCGACCGTGGGCACCGCGAAATCCCGGTCGAAGCCACCTTCACGGGCCGCACCATCCAGACCACCGACAACGAAGTCATCGAAGTGAAGTTGACGGAGATCGATGATGCCGAAAAAGTCCTTTTGATGGAAAGGCTCTAGCGTGCGTGAGATCTAGTTTTGCGCAACTCCGCGAACTCTGCGCTGACCTCTGCGCACTCTGCGGTTAAAGGCTCTTCTGCCGCCTCATACCTACAACGCCAGCCCGCCATCGACCGCCATGATTTGGCCGGTAATAAACGACGGCGCCGTCGCAAAAAACATCACAGCCGCGACAATGTCGGCAGCCGTTCCGTTTCGCCGCATGGGGGTTTGCGTGGCCATGCGCCTCATGAAAGCAGCCGCGGCTTTTTCGCCCAGCTCGATCATTCCCGGAGCGACCGCGTTTACGGCAATTTCTGGAGCGAGGGCCTTAGCCATCACCTTCGTCAGCATGTGCACGGCGGCCTTCGACGAACAATAATGCGCATGCGTCGCCCACGGCCGCAGCCCGCCCAGCGATCCCATATTCACGATCCGTCCTCGGCGCTTCCGCAGGTGGGGCAGCGCCTCACGCGACACCAGAAATGGGCCGCGTGTATTCGAGGCAAACATCGCGTCCCACTGCTCGACCGTCAGCTTCTCGAACTCTGCCGTTTCATAATTCGCCGCGTTGTTCACGAGCACATCGATTCCACCCAGCGCCGCCGCCACTTCTTTCACCATCTCGCGGACATTCATCTCATCGGTAATGTCGCAGCGCACGGCGAGAGCTTCCACTCCATGTCTCGCTAATTCGCCAACCACCGCCCGCGCTTCGCGCGCTGAGTTGCGGTAGGTAATGGCCACATCTGCCCCATTTTCCGCAGCGGCCACAGCGATTGCGCGACCCAACCGCTTCGCTGCTCCCGTAACGAGCACCACCTTCCCCGACAGCGCCTTTGCGTTCTTCGCCATGTCGGGATTTTACTCGACGAACCTGCGGGACGAACGCCACAGATGCTACACTCCCGGCATGCCGGCGGTGGGCGAGGTCATTCTTTATTCGCGCAAGGGATGCCATCTGTGCGAGATCGTGAAAGAGAGCCTCAACAAGCTGCACAAACGGGGCGGCTTCACGTGGCACGAGATCGACGTTGACTCCGACTCCGAAATTCGCCGCCTCTACAATGACGAAGTTCCCGTCGTGTTCATCAATGGACACAAGGCATTCAAGTACCACATGGATGAGCAGGAATTTCTGCGCAAGCTGGCGCGCTGATCAATCGCAATCTAACTTCCGTCTTCTGACTTCATTTACAATCTTCCCCAATGCTCCGCACCCAACTTCTGGCCGATCCGGCCGGCCTGTTCGTCCATGACGTGATACTGAAGAGTTGCCGGCGAAATCCCGGCAAGATTGCTCTCGTTGACACCTCCTG
Source organism: uncultured Acidobacteriaceae bacterium (assembly GCA_963698865.1). GTDB lineage: Bacteria > Acidobacteriota > Terriglobia > Terriglobales > Acidobacteriaceae > Acidiflorens. The sequence continues at coordinate 301,973 of CAVOSL010000002.1, forward strand.
CGATCGCCGCCTGACTTACGCGGAATATGGAGAGCTTGTCGAATCCCTTGCCCGTGGCCTGGTTTCGGCTGGGCTTGTCCCCGGCGAAGTGGTCGCCATCTTCCTCCCTAATTCGTGGGAGTTCGCCATCACCTACCATGCGGCCACTCTGGCAGGCGGCATCCCTACGCTGTTGAATCCCGCCTACCGCGAGCGCGAGATCCGCTACCAGCTCGAAAATTCCGACGCCGCTTTCCTCATTACCGACGCTCCGTTGATTGAAGGCATCAATCTCGCAGGCCTTCCGAAATTACGCCGCGTCTTCACCACCCGCCAGGAGCGCGCCGGTTGCGAGCGGTTCGCCGGTTTGTTGCGCCCACTGTCGTCGAGTGTAAAGCTCCCTCAACCCACCGGCGACTCCGCGCGCACCATCGCTGCCCTTCCCTTCTCCAGCGGTACGACTGGACTGCCGAAGGGCGTCATGCTTTCGCACCACAATCTCGTCGCCAACGTTTACCAGCTCCTCGGCCCCGGAGCCGCGATGCTTTCCGATGCCGACGTAATGCTCTGTTTCCTGCCGCTCTATCACATTTATGGTTTGACGGTTGGACTCACGACTTCGCTTTCACTGGGCGCTACGCTCGTCCTGATGCCCCGCTTCGACGTGCAGAAACTGAGCGCTCTGGTGGTTCAGGAAGGCGTCACCATGATGCCCATGGTTCCACCGGCCATCAACGCGCTGTGCCAGGCTGCCGCCGCCGGCACATTTCCCAAAGAGCATCGCGTCCGTTGGATCAAATCCGGCGCCGCGCCGCTCGCTCCCGAACTCGCGCGCCGGCTCACTGAACTGACCGGCATCATCGTCGCTCAGGGATACGGCATGACGGAGGCTTCGCCCGTCACCCACGTTGGCTACATCACGCCGGAGATGAACCGTCCCGCATCGATCGGCCAGCCGCTTGCACTTACAGAATGCCGCGTTCTTGATCTCGATGATCGCGAAGTTGCTCCCGGTGAGTCCGGCGAACTGGTGATGCGCGGCCCGCAATTCATGCTGGGATACTGGAAGGAGCCGCAGGCGACCGCGGCCGTGTTGCGCGATGGATGGTATTACTCGGGCGACATCGTGCGTACCGATGCCGAGGGCTTTTATTACGTGCTCGACCGCCGCAAGGAAATGATCAAGTACAAAGGCTTCCCCGTCGCGCCCGCGGAAGTCGAATCGGTTCTGCTCGAGCATCCCGCCGTGCGCGACTGCGGCGTGGTCGCCAAGCCCGATGCTGGATGCGGGAGAAATTCCGTGCGCGTTCGTCGTTCTTCGCGAGAACTTCACAGCGTCGACGTTGCTCGACGGCGAGTTGCGCGCATTTGTCGCTGACCGCCTGGCTCATCACAAGCAGCCGCGCGAAGTGCACTTTATCGACGCCGTCCCTCGCACGCCGTCCGGCAAAGTACTGCGCCGCGAGTTGCGCAAGAGTTTGTGAAGCGCAGCGTCAAAGGGTCAGATGTCGAGCAGCAAGGGCTAAGCTTTTCAAACGATGTGGCTCTGTCGCGCTCAAGCAACCGGCTTGGAGCGCTTTTTTACCGCGACCGACGCGGAAGAAGAATCCGCTAACACCTGTTTCAGATGAGCGCGCATGGCTGCGCGCGCTTTTTCCGGGTCATGCTTTTCAACCGCCGCCAGAATCCGCTTGTGGTGACGCTGGCCACGCTCCGGGCCGCCGTCGGCTCTGAAAATTCGGCTGCGCTGTTCGCGCGACAGGTCCACGATCGAATGTAGCAAAGAAAGAATCAACGGATTTCCCACCGCTTCCGCGAGCGCCAGATGGAAATCCAGATCGGCCTCTACGAACGCTTCAGAATCCTGCAAGCTGCGATCCATGGTGGCCACCGCTTCGCGCATACGGGCCAGGACTTGTTCCTCGATGCGGGCGGCCGCCAGCGCGGCAATCTCCGGCTCCACCACCTGGCGTAGCTCGGTCAGATGCGCCGAACCTTCCTGCTGGTTGAACCGGATCATCAGATCGAGCGACTGGCGGATGGCCTGCGAAGTTCCATCCGTAACAAATGTGCCGCGTCCCGAATAGGCTTCAACCAGTCCCTTCTCGCGAAGCGTCTTCACGGCTTCGCGCACCGCCGTCCGGCTGACCCCAAAACGCTGCGCGAGATCGCGCTCAGCCGGCAACTGGTCGCCGGGTTTGAGTTGACCGCTGAGAATGGAGTCTTCCACCTGCTGTACGATCTGCTCGAAGAGCCGCGACGTTTTTACTGCCCGGTAGACCGGTTTGGGGCCTGGAGGATCGATCCGCCCATTTGCCATATGTGTTCCCAACCGTGGAAGGCCTTGCTTACGGTCCAGCGGTCAGACCAATATGCCACAGTTCCAGAATTGTGGCCGCCATGCTCCGTCTCATTCCTACTGCACCCACACCGTTTTGATATTCACGAACTCCCGAATCCCTTGCACGGAGAGCTCGCGTCCATGCCCCGAACTCTTGACGCCGCCAAACGGCACCCGCGGATCCGAGGCCACCATCTTGTTCAGAAAAACCATGCCGGCGTCGAGTTCGTTGATGAACCTCTCGGTTTCGACGGGGTCATTAGTCCATGCGCTCGCGCCTAATCCGAAACGGCTGTCATTGGCGATCGCGATCGCCTGATCGATGTCCTGCGCGCGGAAAATCGATGCCACTGGGCCGAAGAATTCCTCTTTATACGCCGGCGAATCCTTCGGAATATCGGTGAGGACCGTCGGAGCATAGAAGTTGCCGGGACGCTGAAGGGGATGTCCGCCCGTAAGAAGGCGAGCGCCGGCCGCGACGCTCTTCTTTACGTCGGCATCGAGCGTTTTCACGGCGTCGGCATTGGCGAGCGGGCCAAGTTGCGTGCTCTCATCGAAGGGATCGCCGATGCGCAGCGACTCCATGCGGCTGACGAATTTGCGTTCGAATTCGTCAGCGATCTTCTCCGCGACAATGAACCGTTTGGCGGCAATGCAGGATTGACCATTGTTCTGAATGCGGGCTTCGACCGCGGTGGCGACGGCCGCATCCAGGTCGGCGCTCGGCATCACGATAAAAGGATCGCTGCCCCCGAGTTCGAGGACAACTTTCTTGATGCGCTTCGCGGCGGAGACTCCCACTTGAATGCCAGCCTGCTCGCTGCCGGTCAAGGTTGCGGCCACGATGCGCGGATCATTGAGTATGCCGTCGACCGGACCCGATCCGATCAGCAGCGTCTGGAAAACGCCTTCCGCAAATCCGGCGCGGCGAAGGATGTCTTCGATTTTGAGAGCGCATTGCGGAACATTCGACGCATGCTTTAGCAGGCCGACATTGCCCGCCATCAATGCCGGCGCGGCGAAACGCAAAACCTGCCAGAACGGAAAATTCCACGGCATAATCGCGAGGATGGGGCCGAGTGGAAGATAGCGGATGAAACTGCGGCGCGCGCCGGTTTCGACAACCTCATCGGCCAGGAATTTCTCGGCGTTCTCCGCGTAAAATCGGCAGCCCGTCGCGCACTTCAGCGTCTCGCCAACCGCTGCCTTCAAAGGTTTTCCCATCTCGAGGGTCATCAGATGGGCGCACTCGTCTTTTTCTTTTTCCAGAATTTCCGCAGCGCGCATCATCTTGGCGGCGCGGTCCGCGAATGAGGTGCGGCGGTGTTGGCGAAAGGCTGTGGTTGCCAAGGCGAGCTTGGCTTCGATCTCGGAATCCGACAGCGGCTCGAAGGTCTTCAGGACTTCCCCGGTAGCAGGATTAGTAGTAGCGATTGCCATATGAAGTGATTTCCATTCTGCCCGACTGGCCAATTCCGGGATTCCGGCTCGGCAGCCGAACAGCTATTTTACAAGCTGTCTTGCGGTCGGACCACAATACTAGTTGACGGGTGGGCCACGTCAATGACAGATCTTTTCCGTCGTCTGCCTTTTTGTGTCACGTAGGAATGTCAGACAAGGGTTTGCTTCTGACTGGGAGGCCGTGATGCCTTACATGCAGGGCGTCTAGAGCGCGGCGCCGTGCGCCTTGGCCGGGGCATCGTCGGGCCGCGCTGGAATCTGCGGCAGAGACGACATCAGGCGGCGCGTGTAGGGATGCACGGGCGCAGCAAATATCTGCGCGGTTGGCCCGCACTCGACGATCTCGCCTTCATTCAGGATGGCGATGCGGTGACAAATTCCGGCGACCGATGGCAGATCGTGCGAGATATAGAGGATCGACATACCGGTCTCGCGATTGAGGCTGGCAAAAAGCTGAAGGATTTCCGACTGGGTAATTACGTCGAGAGCGCTGGTCGCTTCGTCGGCGATCAACAGCGCGGGACGATGCATCACGGCCATCGCGATCAACACGCGCTGCGCCTGCCCCACACTAAGCTGCGACGAACGTTTTTGCAGAAAGTCGGCGTCGGCGGGCAAGCTGACGCTGGTCAGCGCCTGTTGGATGGCGTGGTCGCAATCGGCTCTGGTGGCGGCGTTCGGGCGATGCGCTCGCCATGCTTCTTGAAGCTGCGTGCGCAGACGGAGTGCCGGATTCAGCGACGCGAGCGGACTTTGCAGGACCAGACTGATGGCACGTCCGCGCAGGTTGCGGAGATCGCGCTCCCGCATCGTCAGCAGGTCCGCTCCCTGAAACTGAATGCTGCCTTCGACGGTAGCGCGCTGGCGGCCGAGCAGCCCGAGAATCGCCAGCGCCAGCGTGCTTTTACCAGAGCCGCTTTGCCCGATAAGGCCAACGACCTCGCCGGAGCCGACTTCGAGCGAGCAGCCGCGCAGCACTGGCGCTTTGCCCGGATAGCGAACCGTGACGTTGGCGGAGAGGACGCTGGTGCTGCAAACTGCAGATTCCTCGCTGCCCTCGGAATGACAATTCCCTGTCATGGTTTCGTTCAGCGCTTAGCCGTCGTCGTTCCGTTGAGCGTCAATCGTTCGGCGTTCCAGAATGTCTGCGGGTACAGAATCCCAGGATTGGCACCGGCAACTGACGCCGAGACTGCCGACAGCGCATTCTGATTAATGAGATAAATGAACGGGGCTTGTTCGTACACGATCTGCTGCACGCGATCGAACGCTTCTTTCCTCTTCTTCAGATTGGAGGTCGAGGCCTGCGCGCGCATCAGCTTGTCAATCTCCGCTTCCCAGGCGGTTTCCGGCGACTTCTGCTGCGGATTCCACGCATGGTTCTCCGCCGAACTGAGCCAGATGTTCATCTGCTCATTTGGATCGAGGCCCACGTTGCGGAAGCCAAGGATCGCGCATTCATAGTTGAACTTTTGGCTGATGCGCTCGATGAGCGACGGAAAATCGAGTGGAACGAGATTGACCTTGATGCCGACCTTGCCCAGATCTTCCTGGATCAGCACGCTCATGCGTTCGCGCGGTTTGTTGCCGGCGTTGGTGACGATGGAGAACTCGACCGGATTGCCGCTCTTGTCGAGCAGGGTTCCGTTTTGCATATGGAAGCCATCAGCCTTGAGCCGGTCGAGCGCAGCTTGCGGATTGTGCGCTTCGGCCTTGAGGCTGCTGTTAAACCAGAATTTATTCGCCGGCGAAACTGGGCCTACACCGGGCTGCGCGTGACCGTTATAGACAATGCGCGCAAGGTCGTCTCGATTGAGGGCTTCAGAAACAGCGCGCCGGAAGTTCGCCGAGCGGAACCAGGCCCGCTTGTATTCAGGAATGGGAGCACTCGCGACCTGATTGAACCACATGAAGTCGGAATCGAGCGACGGGCCGGCATCGTGTACAAGCTGCGGCGACGTCGAGCCGAGTCGATCAAAATAGTCGGTGTCGAGGGCGTTGATGAGGTCGAGCTCACCGCGCTTGAAGCGCAGCATCTCAACGTCGCGATTGGCCTGAATATCGATGTGGATGGCGTCGATGTAAGGCAAGCGACGCCCCTGCGCATCCTTCTTCCAGTAGTACGGATTGCGCTCCAGTCGGACGCTCGACCCCGCCTTGTATTCGGCCACCATGAACGGCCCGAGCACCGCTCCCTCTTTCTTCGGAGAGTGCGCCGACATGATCGCAACCTGGTCGAACAAGCGATCGACTCCAACGACCGCGGTGGGAAACATAATCGAAACCTGGTCGGCGGCGATCACTTTGGTTGTGACCTTGCCACTGCCAGAGCGGAAGGCATCTCCGGTCGAGGAGTGCAGCGCCGGATCCATCAGGCGATTCATGGTAAAAGCCACATCATCGGCGGCGAACGGACTGCCGTCCGAAAAGTGCACGCCATGGCGGAGCTTGAACGTGATCTGTTTGCCATCGGCGGAGACCTTCCACGATTCGGCAAGTTCGGGCTCGAGTTCCTGGGTATGACGATTGACGCGCGCCAGCACACCACCCGTCAAATAGCGGATAGAGAGCGATGAGTCATCATCGACCAGAAGCGGGTCGAAGGTCTTAGGCTCAGTGCGCAGGCAGAAGCGCAACTCGCTGCCGTTTTGCGCGAAGGCGGCCAGGGTAAGAACGAAGGCTAGAGCAAGGGAGAATGAGATCCCTCGCTGCGCTCGGGATGACAAACTCGTAAATGTAGTCTGGCGGCCGTTCATGCGGTCACCTCCTCGTTGGATAGCAGAACTTGAAATGCCGTCATCACGACGATCAGTAAAAGCAAGGGAACCAAACGCCAGGGCTCCTCGCGAAATGAGATCAGGCCTTCCAGTTCCCGCAACAGGCTTCCCCAGGAAGGCAGCGGCTCGGCCACGCCCAAGCCGAGTACGCCAAGGTTGGCCTCACTCAGAATAAAAACCGGGATCGAAATCCAGAACTGTGCGTAAAGGACGGGCTTCAGGTTAGGCAGCACGTGCACCAGAAAGAGCCGCGGGCCGTGCAATCCAGAGGCGCGGGCCTGCAGGACAAAGTCAGAATTACGTAAGGCGTCGGCGCTGGTCGAGAGCACGCGCGCGGAGGCGGCCCACCCCAGCAGGCCCAGGATAAGAAATGTAATGAGCACCGAGACCAGCGGGGAAACATTCAGTGGCAGCAGCGCGCGCACCGTGATCAGCAAAAAGAGCCACGGCAATGACAGAAACAAGTCGGTAAAAGCGCGCGCCAGCTTGAGCCAGATTCCCCCAAGATATCCCGCCAGCCCGCCCACCAGCACGGCCAGCGCGGTTGAGACGAGAGCCGCCGCCGGAGCCAGCAGGAGCGAGATGCGCGTTCCGTAAAGCACGCGGGCGAAGCGGTCGCGTCCCACTTCGTCGGTGCCAAGAAAATGGGCGCGCGATGGCGGCGCTCCGGGCAGTTCACGAAACTGTTTCGCGTATCCGGCGGGCGCAAGCCAGCTGGCACCGAGCGACAGCGCACACACGGCGACCACGATCACACACGCGAGCACACGGGCTATCTTCATGTTGGTCTTAGCCCTTAGGCCGCCTTCATCCTTCGGAGGGCCTCAGTACATGGATCATTACATCGGCGCTGGAGTTGGCGAGCAAGGTTACCAGCGTAACGAGAACCGTGAGGTTCACCAGCAGTGGAAGATCTCTGGAGAGTGCCGCCTGCCAGGCAAGCTGTCCGATTCCCGGCAACCCGCAAAGGCTCTCGACCGGGATGCTGGCGCCGAGCGCCAGGCTGATGGTGATGCCGGCCAGCGCGATCAACTGCGGTCCCACCACCGGCAGCACATGCCATGCGAGGATCCGCATCTCGCCAAGTCCGCGGGCCTGCGCCGCCGTGATATGAGGCAAGGCGTACGCCTTGGTAAGCAGGTTGCGAGAATAGCGATAGATCTTCGGAAACACGATCAGGGCAATGGCCAGGTATCCCGGTGCGTTGAGAATCACGGAGAGCAGCGCCAACACGGCTGCGGGAATGCACAGGAATGCTCCACTCACGGTCGTGCCAAAAACTTCATACACCGGACGCTGCCAAAGGCTCGCACTGAATGCCAGGATGGAAGCCAGAAGCCATCCGAGCAGGAGCCCAACTCCGGCAACGCGCAACGTGACGGGCCAGCGCTCACGCAGCAGCATGCCAACGGGCTGGCCGAGCGCATGAGAGGTTCCAAGATCGCCATGCAGGGCGCCGCGCAAGTAGCTCGTGTAGAAGCGCAGAATGTTGTGCTCGCCCGCGCGCTCGGCTCGCAAGGCACGAACGCTTTCCGCATTCAGGCTGGGATCGAGTACCCGCTCGTCCGAATCGAATCCCGGCGCCATCCGGACGAACGTCGCCGAGAGTAAGCCGCCGAGCAGGACCAGCGCGGCTATCGAGGCAATGTGGCGCGCGATTCTGCGAAGCATAGCGGGAATCCTTAGTTGACGGTCGCGCCGCGCGAACGAGTATGCGGAATCTCCGGCTCGCACGCCAGTTCCGAGTGGTGAAGCTGCTTCATGGAGTACATGCGCCGATCGGCTTCGGCGAGCAGGCGCTCTACGTCGAAGCCGTCCTGCGGACAGAAGGCCGTACCCACGCTCAGCGAGACGAGATTGCGGCCCGCAATCTGGTATCCCGCGTCGATGGCCAGTTGATTGAGTCTTCGAGCTTTTTCAATGCTCGCATCCTGGCTTAAACCGGGAGCGACAATCACAAATTCGTCACCACCCATGCGCGCGACATAGTCGTAGCCGCGGCAGGTCTCGTTCAAGTGGGCGGCAAAATTCTTTAGCAGGTTGTCGCCCTCGAGATGGCCATAGAGGTCATTGATCTGCTTGAAATTGTCGACATCGCAGACCATGACCGCCAGCGAGGTGCCGGTGCGGCGGCAGCGCGCCAGTTCGCGCGACAGGTGCACGAACAGCGAGCGCGCGTTCGGCAGTCCCGTCAGGTAGTCCGTAGTCGCCGAGCTCTCCGCCTGCTGATACTTCAATGCGTTCTCCATGGAGAGCGCAATTTTCGAACTGATCGCCAGCAAAATGCGCAGGTGGTCGGCTGCGAAGGCGTCACGCTCGGCGCGATACATCGCCAGCACGCCAACTACGCCGTTGAGTCCATCGAGCGGCACCGCCAGCACCGAACGTTGCGTAATGAATTTCGCGGGATCGGGCGTATAGCCTGCTTCCATCGCGGGATCGCCATTCACAATGGGCTTGCGATTTTCCGCGACCCATCCGCAGATCCCATCTCCAATCTTGATGTTGAGCGAGGAGAGCAGCCGGAAGTTATCTCCGCTCACGAGTTCGGGCACTAGGCGGCCGTTTTTCAGCAAAAACACAGCCATCGAGTCATACGGAACCAGCTTGCGCAAGCGCACGGAGAGAACGGAAAGCGTTTCGCCCAGGCTCAGCGAGTTGCCCAAATCCTGGCTGAGTTCGAACATCGTCTGCGCTTCCTGGCGCGCCGATGCAATCGAAGAGAGGAAGTCGGTTTCGTTGGCAGGGGCGCCTCCGGATTGCTCAAAGCCGGCCGCCGGTTTCAAGCCTTTGTCGACGCGTACCTGCACTGAGAGTCCGGGCTCAATCGTATCTTCGGAAGAGTGCGCCATCGCCTCGAGTTCGCGATATCGGCGCTTCAGGATCTCCACCACCGCCGGATCGAAAGAAGTACCCGACATGCCGGCGACCTCGTCCATCGCGACGTCGAGCGGCAGCGCCGCGCGGTACTGGCGATGCGAGGCCAGCGCGTCCAGGCAATCGACTGCGGCCAGGACGCGCGCCCCTTTTGGAATCTGCTCGCCCTTTAGTCCATCGGGATAGCCCGAGCCATCCCAGCGCTCATGGTGCGAACGTACGATCGGCGCTACCGGATACGGAAACGCGACACGCTCCAGGATTTCGGCAGCCCACGATGGGATGGATCTTCATCTTTTCGAATTCTTCGGGAGTGAGCCGCCCGGGCTTGTTGATGATGTGTTCGGGGATGGCGAGCTTGCCTATGTCGTGCAGCAGGGCGGCGGCGCGCAGCGCCTCAATCTCTTCCGGCGCAAAACCCAGCTCTTTTGCAATCTCAATCGCGTAGACGCGCACGCGCTGCAAGTGCTTGTGGGTGGTATGATCCTTGGCTTCAATGGCGAGCGCGAGCGCTTCAATGGTACGCAGGTGCAACTTGGCAACGTCCTCGGCGTGGCGTCGCTCCGTTTCGACGTGCATCTTCTCCGCTTCCAGGCGCCCGAGGTAGAGCCGATAAGAACGGTAGACCCAATAGATAATCGGCAGCACCATCAGTGTGGTCTGCCATCCGGTGTGCCGGTTCACGAAATCGACGAAGAAGATAATTGCCGCGCCCACCAGGTAATAGGGGAAAGACCAGAAGTAGCATTCCGACCAGACTTTACGCGGGGACTTTCCTTCCGTCATCGAGATGATGATGGAGACCGGCAGGGTATTGGCCAGAAAGAAAACCAGAGCGGTAACGATCAGCAGCAGAGGCGTGCTTTCGCCGAGAACTCTCTCCAATCGATGGAAGGTAAAGTAGGAGAGCGCGATGGCATTGGCCATCATGCTGAAGACGTTGAACAGGACCTTGGCAGGATCGGCATGCCGCCGCGCCGACCATACACATTGCGCCAGGCTCGCGGTACAGCCGATCACCAGCGTTTCGGGCAGGCTCATTTCGAGCACGCCCAGCAGAATGAACAGGAAATTCACCGACATCGTGCCGTCGATGCCGGGTAATTGAATCTTGAGTCCTGATGCCAGGGTGGCAATCAGCAGGAAGCAGAAGAAACGGGTCAGATTGGCGCTGTTCCAGTACCAGACGGAATGGGCCACCACGGCCATGCCAAGGATGGCGGTTGTGACGATAAAGGATGTGGCCCGTTTCGACATCGATCGTATCGCGCCTTCCGCTTACCTTTCGTGCAAGCCGTTACCGGACTGTCGATCGGTGTCATGCCTTCTGGCAACGCTACTGAATGGTCGACAACTCGGTGGTTCGGCTGTACGGCACAGTGCTACTATGTCGGCCCGCGGCCGGTGGCCATGGCCGAATGATCCCCTAGGCGATGGTAGTGCAGGCATTTAAGGACCGGTACTTACCGTGGTAATGGCGCCTTTCTGGCCCTTCCGGCCGAGTTATCTACTGCCAATAGCAACTTAGCCAAGCCCACTCTTTGGACTACTTGTCACCCTTAATCAACGTCTCCGAAGCCGGAGAGCTGCTGCTCTGAATCGTGCTCCCGCCCCAGACCGCAAAGAATCCGCTGTCGGTGCTGCTGCCCCACGGCGCCGATCCTCCCCATACCGCGAAGCTCGCCCACGGACTCGACCCGCCCCAGACTGCAAAGCTGCTGCTCACAAACGCGCTGCCGCCCCAAACCGCGAAGCTGCTCCAATCCGGCGAACTGCCTCCCCACACCGCGAACTGGTCGTTCACAAAGAAGACGCTCTGCGTAGCCGGGTCATACTGCACCACGGGCGATTTTGCCAGCCCCGTGCTGACCGCAGGGCTCTGCAGTGCCGCTTGAATATCGAGGTATCCTGCACCGACCGTGAACAGGTCATACTGGTCCGTGTAAGTGATGCCGGTCGTTGGATCCGTATAGCTGCTGGACTGCGGAAAGGTCTTCGACGCCGTCTTCATCAATCCCGCTTTGACCTGGTCGGGCGTCAAGGCAGGATTTTGCTCAAGCATTAGCGCGGCCGTGCCGCTCACCATCGGCGCAGCCATGCTGGTGCCGCTCAAGATGTAATAAGTCGGTGATGTGTCGTCGCTGCCAGTGCTTTGATACAGAGCCTTTGGAACTTCATTGTCGGGATACAGTTTGTCCAACTGCTCGGAAGGCGAATAGAGCGAGATGATCAGGTTCCCGGGAGCCACCAGGTCGGGCTTGGCAATATGGTCAATTGCCGTTGGCCCTTTCGAACTGTACGTCGCGATCAAATCGTCGCCCCGTCCAACAGTGCCCATTGTCTTCATCGCTCCCACCGTGATCACATAAGGATCGTTTCCTGGAGCGGTAATCGTCCCATAGCCGTTGTTGCCGGCGGAGTTGTCTCGTCCGTTGTTGCCCGCCGATACCACCACCACGATGCCCGCTTGATAAGCGGCTTCAACCGCCTGGCAAAGTGGATCCAGCGTGTAGCTCTCATAAGCTGGACGGCCCAGCGACAGGTTCATCACGCGAATGTTGTACTGATTTTTCAAGCTGATGGCGGTCTCTATCGCGCTGATCACACCGCTGTCCGTGCCCATCCCGCTTTTGTCGAGCACGCGCAGGTTGATCAGGTTCACATTCGGCGCAATGCCTTGGAACGTATAGAAGTCTTTGTTGGTGGAAGATTTTTTTCCGTTTCCACCGATAATTCCGGCCACGTGGCTTCCATGCCCGTACTGGTCGTTGGCGTTTGCGGTGACGAAGCTCTGGCTGTAGACAATTCTCGAAGCGCCTCCTTGGACGTGCAGGTCGGCGATGTCGACAATCCCGCTGTCCAATACCGCCACCCCGATCCCCGTGCCATCCAGGCCAAGCCCCCAGGCGTACGAAGTGTTCAGGGTTTCGTGGTGATAATCCAGTGTGGCCGTGCTATCGCTTACGCCTTGCAGTTGCCGATCCGGCGAGATGTAGGACACCTCGGGATCGTTCGCCAACTGAGCCAACGTGCTGGCCGGCACGGTGTAGGCGCCGCCCTTCAACAGGCTGAAACTCCGTCGCAATTGTCCGCCCTTGTTCAGTACCTTCTGGTGGTGCCGCGCCGTCGGCTGGACCTTGAACTGAACAATCACATCGACAGAATCATTCCCGCGTTGTTTTCGGAGCTCCGGAGCCAGCTTGTTATTCGTTGCAGCGGCGAGCGATGCCAGCACTAAAACGATCGGGAGGAGAGAGGATTTGGACTTCATAAACTGCACGCGCTCCTGATGAACCCCTTCTGTCGTGCAACTCCCCCACCAAAGTGGTGTGCTCGAAGTTGTTGAAACAAAGGTGAATCAAAGGTTTTGCACAAGAGCAAAAACGGGACAACTTGGCGCACCCGACAACTTGGCGCGGACACCCGTGAGTTACTTTCGTGCAACCACCGGATGCCGAAAGGTTCACGACGGCGTAGCCATATGTCAGCATGGATTAACTAGGTTCAGCCGGGCTAGGTTCGGCTGGCGACCCTGTGAATTGGCCGTGTCGCAAATTGACAGGCACGTAATTTTGCATGAGGCCACCGTTTGTCCTTTGTGTCGGCAGCCATCGCAGGATTTGAGGAGCTCTAATCTTCCGTGTCTCCGCTCATGGACAAAGCTAAGAAGCTTCCGAGCAGCGGTCACAGTTCTCCACCCTCCGCCGCACCGGGCGGCATTTCTTCTCCCAATATCCCGCATAAGCAAGAACATGATCAGTTGAAGGATGCCGTCCTGACCGCCAGCCTTGATGGCATCATCACCAGTTGCAACATGGGTCTAGCCCGTTACGGCTACGAACCCGAGGATCTGGTGGGAACGAATCTGGCGCATCTGTTCTCCGTCGAAGATCAGTCTGTGCTTGCCAAGCTGGTGATGCCCGCCGTCCGCGAAAAGGGCCGATGCGAAGCAACTCTCCACGGCCGGACCCGGCGCGGCGAGGAATATGCCGTTCATCTTTGTGTTTCGCTCCTGCGCGACGCGTCATCTACTCCGACGGGCATGGTCGCTGTCGCCTCCGAAGTTACGGAGAACAGATCGCAGCCCCCAAGTCGAAGCGGGTTACGCTCAGAAACGAGCGACGGCGCGCCGGGTCATCGAAGGAACGGAATTTCTAATCGCCAGCCCGGTCATGCACAAATTCATGGGCCTCGTCGATCGAGTGGCCGGTCACACCGAAACCGTGCTGGTGGTTGGCGAAACCGGAACCGGCAAGGAACTTGTTGCCCGCACCATCCACGAATCCTCCTATCGTCACCGAAAGTCGCTGGTCGATATCAACTGCGCCGCTCTGCCCGAGCATCTGGTCGAGAGTGAATTGTTTGGCTATGAAAAAGGCGCCTTCAGCGGCGCCGACTCCTCCAAACCCGGATTATTTGAACTCGCCGATCAGAGCACCATCTTCCTCGACGAAATTGGCGAGCTCCAGCCGCAGATTCAGGTGAAGCTGCTGCGTGTGCTGGATGGTGCGCCTTACTACCGGTTGGGCGGGCATCGCAAGATCACGGTGGACGTGCGCGTGGTCGCGGCTACCAACCAGGATCTTGACCTGGCCGTCAAGGAAGGCCGTTTCCGCAAGGATTTGTTCCATCGCTTGAGCCAATTCCTGTTGCGTGTGCCTCCCCTGCGCGAACGTCCTGAAGACATCGCGACGCTGGCGCGGCACTTTCTGGCATTGAAAGCACCCGATAAAACTTTTTCCGCGGATGCGATCTCCGCCATGCAGTCTTATCCCTGGCCCGGCAATATCCGCGAGTTACGCAATTCAGTTGCGAAGTTGGCCATGTCCGCTTCGGATCGCGAGATTGGCGCTGCCGAGGTGACTGCCGAACTGAATGACGAAAGCGTCCCTGCTCCTCCGGTGCGGCGAACCATGCCGCAAGGCAACCTCGAAAACATGGAAGAGCAGATGATCATCCAGGCTCTCGAGCAAACTGGCGGGCACAGGACGCAGGCCGCCGAGCAACTTGGAATCTCGCGGCGCACCTTAAGCCGCAAACTGCGCGAGTATGGCATCGATGCGAATGTGGGCGACGGATCCGCTCCGCTCGGCATCATCAGTCAAGAGCAGCAGAAGTTCTTTCGCGCCAAGGTAAATGTCGCCGTCACGCTGAGAAATGCCCATGGCAAGGAGATGCAAGCCCAGGCGGTCAACCTGAGCACCGGCGGCATGGGCCTCGACGCCGTCAGCGATCCCGTCGGCTTCGCTGGAGTCCTCGACGTCAGCTTCCTGCTGCCGGAAAGCGAAACCGTCATGCATGCAAAAGGTCGATTGGTGTGGGCCGACGTAGGTGGTCGAGCGGGCCTGCGCTTCGTCGTGATCGAGCCTGAACTCTTCCAGCACCTGCAGCGCTGGACCAACCTGAAAATGAAGAATGAAGGCTGGGAAATTCCTTCCTGAGCCGGTTCATTTGTTTACAATTCCTTCACAAATCTGAGGCACATGTCACTGCGCCAGTATGTCAGACTCTTTGTCAGGTGCTTGATTTATAGGGGTTTCCAGTCCTCTGTCCAGTTTCACCGTGTGACAATCGCGCATTTTTCCTACGGTGACTTTTGCAGCCGTCGCGCGTCTATTAGGACAGAGAACACGTGACCCAACGACAACAGAAACGCATTGTAACCGGGGAACTTTTCCCAAGGCAGGTTCGTATGATCAATAGTACAGAGATTAAGGGTATGGAACTCCAATACGAAATCGAACGCTTGCAGGACGTAGCCGTGGTGCGCTGCTCGGGCCGCATGGTGCGCGGCGCCGCACTCGACGGATTTCGCCGCGGGATTGAACAGCTCAACGGTCTGCGCGTGCTGGTGCTCGATCTTTCCGACATCCAGCAGATCGATGCAGGTGGTCTGGGCACACTGTTGCTTGTTCGCCGCTGGGCCATGCAGAACTCGGCACGCCTGAAGCTCGTGAATCCACCGATGTTTTTCCGGCGCGTGCTGGAAGCGACGAAGCTCAACTCCGTGTTCGAGATTTCCTCGCTCAAAGATGCGCTCTACATCCTTCGGCCAGGCTGTGCACCTCGGTACGCTGTTGCCTGATGCAAACCAGCCTCATGGGCGCGATGCTTTATAATTCGCGCCCATGAGAAGAACGCGACTGGCGCGCATACCTGAAGGAATCAGCTCTTCTGCTTTTCACGATCTTTCAACTTCTCAATTCCCTTCCTCTCGCAATCGAGTCTTCTCATGCTGAGCCGCCTAGCGCGCAGGCTCAGCATCACCGACTACTTTTCGCTTGGCTGGGGAACGATGGTGGGCGTGGGATGGCTTGTCGTTATGGACGACTGGCTTCTGCGCGGCGGGCCGCTGGGCGGGATTCTTGGCTTCGCGATTGGCGGCGTCCTTCTTCTTCCCATCGGCTTCGTCTACGGCCAATGGGTGATGACCATGCCCGATGCCGCGGGCGAAGTGGCCTACACCGCCAAAGTTTTCCCGCGCCCGGTCAGCTTCTACACCGGCTGGATGATGATGCTCGCCTACTTCATCGTCTGCCCGTGGGAGGCTGTCGCCGTCGGCCGTCTCGCCGGCTTCATTTTTCCGCCACTCAATCGCATCCCGCTGTATAGCGTTTCCGGCAAGCCCGTTTACCTGCCGCACCTCGTCATCGGACTCGGCCTCACCGCCCTCGTAACGTTCGTCAACTATCGCGGCATCCGGCTGAGCGCCACCTTCCAAAACTGGACCACCTTCGGTACCCTCGCCCTCTTCGTCATCTTTGTCGGCCTCGGCGTCACGCGCGGATCGGCCGCCAACTTCCCGCCGTTATTCACGCATACTCCGCTCGTTTCCATTCTGCTCGTGCTCCAGATTGTTCCCTACTTTATGACCGGCTTCGAGTCAGTGACGAAGGCCGCCGAAGAAGCCAATCCTGAGTTTCGTATGCGTGGATTCTCGCGCGTTATCTTTTCCGCGATCATTGTAGGTTTCGTGTTTTACATCGTCGTGATTGCCGCGGTGGGATTCGTCGCGCCCTGGCGGCAATTGACCGACGCGCCCTTCATGACTGCCGTCGCCTTCGAGCATGCGGTGGGCGCGCGCTGGATTGTGAGCATCATCATGAGCGCCGCCCTGCTCTCGTTGTTCAAGGTGTTCAACGGAAATTTCGTCGCGGCCAGCCGCTTGCTCTTCGCCATGGCTCGCCGCGGATTGCTCAAGGAACAACTTGCCTCTGTCCATCCGCACAATCAAACGCCCAGCGCGGCGGTCGTCGCCACCGGAATCGCCACCGGGCTGTGCATGTTTCTGGGAACTGCGATTCTGGTTCCCATTTCCGAAGTCGGCTCCGTCGCCTCGGCCACTGGCTGGTTCGCGGTGTGCGCAGCCTTTCTGTGCACGAAACCGCAAGCGCGCGCGTACCTGATCGCGCTCCTGGGTGCCATGGTTGGATTGGCAATGGCCTTGATGAAGTTCCTGCCATTCGTGCCCGGCCACTTTTCCGGGTGGGAGTGGCTGGCACTCGGGATTTGGATTCTGCTCGGAACTGTGATTGGCCGCCCGCGCGCCGGGCTCGCCCGCGATGAGAAAGTCAGCTGATTCCTGCGGCCTGGCGGCCCATCGTGAGCCAGTTCTCATCATTTGATCGGGCTGAGACGAGATAGAATCTAAACACTCAATGCTTGCGGCTCGACGAGTCATCTTGTGCTGTGCGCTCTTGCTGGGTGGCTCGAGAGCATTGTTTGCCCAGGGCGGTCCGCCCTACTACACGAACGATCCCGGAACTCCCGGAAACATGAACTGGGAGATTAATCTCGCGTATATGCCGTTTTTCTATCGCGGGCAGTCCGTGTCGCACACTCCCGACCTCGACGTCAATTTCGGCATAGGCGACCGCATTCAGCTCACCTATGAGAGCGCGTGGTTGCGCGTGCACAACCCGGGCGAAAACGTGAAATATGGATTGGAACAGGATCAACTGGGCGTGAAGTGGCGCTTCCATGACGGCGGCGAGAACGGCTCGGGATTATCGGTTTTTCCTCAGCTTTCCGTGAACAATCCCGACAACGCGGTACGGCGCGGCCTCGCGCCTCCGGGTGCAAGCTTCCTCCTTCCGCTTGAGTTCGCGAAGAAGTTTGGGCCGATGCACGTGGATTTGGAGGGCGGATACCAGTTCGTGCATTTGGGGCCGGACGGCTGGCTGACGGGGCTGGTTATTGGCCACGACTTCACCAAGAAGCTGGAACTCGATTCTGAAATCTACGCGACTGGGACGTGGCGTCCGGGTTATGCGCAGCCGACGTTTGACATCGGCGGACGTTACAAGCTGCACCGGCCTGTTATTTTGCTGTTCATGGCTGGACGCGGCGTCGAACCCGCGCATAGCAACCAGCCGTTTTTCGTGGGCTACTTCGGCGTGCAACTCTTGTTGCCGCCTAAATCGTACGACCGGGAATGATTGCTGGCGTCCTGTAAGGCGCGGCCGAAGGCGGGACGCCCTTCGACAAGCTTAGGAGGGCGCGCGCTACGGTTTCACATCGCTCCCCGGCTTCACTTCCGTGCGGCTGATCTCCTGATTTGCTGGCGTCACGTGCGGCCTCGCCAGCGTTCCCGTCAGGGTCCACGATTGTTCATCGTTCCGCGTAAGCACGAAGTTGAGCCCGTTCTCCGCCTCTGCCGTCCCACTCACTTGATACAAGCCATCGCGCGATTCCAGCCGGCCGTCGGAAATTTCCCAAACGCCGTGCTTGGCCCGTAGCACTCCGGCGAAGCGGTGCACCGGAAGCGGTCCCCGTACGCCCGGAATCTGAACGTGCGTCAGGCTGCCATTTCGCATGACGAACTGGAGCTTGCCATCGGCATTCCCAACCAGCTCGCGGAGGCTTCCACCGGAAGTGTCCACCTCGAAGCTACCCTCGGCATTCCCCGCAATCCACGCATCGTTCATGAGCGTGCCGAGTTGCGCGAGTGCGACGTTCTGAAATGTGCCACTGCCACGATATCGCGGCGGCAAAGTCGTTGCGTCCACCGTCCAGTTGCCCTGGTGCGTGCCTTGCAGCAGGGCGGCACGCAGACCAGTCATTGCTATCTTGCCGTGATCCACGGTCAGCTGTGTGATTACCTGTGTAGCCAGCATCTTCTTCAATTCAAAACGCGCAACATGCAACGTGCCGTGCGCCTGAAGCCCAAGCAATGGCGAAGGCCCTTGCGGATCTCCTGAGTTCAAAATGCGGTACCACGGCCGCTTTGCAGGATGCGGCGTCAACCACCGGGCGAGACCTTCCGCCGACAGATGATCGGCGGTGAGGTCGAACTGGTACACGCATGCCGGAGCACAGTGCCTTGGAGCTGACACTGAGCCGCTCCAATGCGTATCTCCCGTCTGCGCCAGAATTTTCTGCATCGTAAACGTTTCCTGGCCGAGCACCACCGCCGCCGAAGCAATTTCGATGGGAGCATTCAAGCCATGCGTCTCCGCTCGCACATTGCGCAGTTGCGCGGTACCGAGCGCGTTCGGAGCGCCCAATCCTTGCCAGTTCCCGGAAATGCTTACATCGAGCTTGGCATCGCCTTCGGCCGCCGGGCGCACCGCCGGCAGGCCAAGAGCAGTTTCCAGGCGAAACAGATTTTTCAGCTCCAGATCGCCCCGCAATGAGAAACGATAGCCGCTCGCCGAAATCCACCCTCCCGCATTCACCGGCGAAGAGGTATTGACCTCCAACGAAGCAGGCCCAATGCGAAGATGGGCCTCTATCGGTTCGGAGTCCGTTCCCTTACCGCCGAGCTTCGCATGTGCCAGCAGGCCCGGTCGACCTCGACCGCAACATAGCTCATCCCCAACCAGCATCAACGGAATACTGCCCAGCGTGATCGTGTCTTTTCGACCGTTCGAAACCAGGTGAATATCTGTCGCGGTGGCCGTTCCCTCAAGCTCGGCCGCGTGGGTCCCTTTGTGCACCGCATGGAACTCGCCGTTGATCGTGCCGGTCGCCGCGAGATCGACAGGTAGTTGCTGCTTCGCCACTTCAAACAACGCCAGTACCGACGAGATCGGAACCTTCTCTGCCGCCAGGGTCAGGTCATAAACAGGATGACCCTCCTCGCCTGCCGCTGCGCCCTCCGTCATCCTCCCCGCGCCAACCTTCCCGGCTAACCGCAACTTCCCGCCCCCAATCGGCGACTCGCAGGCGAGGTCGTTAAAGGATTGGCTGGTCGCGCTGTACTGCCCGGTGCACCCCGTCCACAGGTTTATGGATTGCGTGTTGAGAATGTCATAGCGGCGAAACCCGTTGATTGCCACCCGGCTATCTACCGTCAGCGCGTGGGGCGTGCCCGACGCATTTGCAGTAAAGGTTACCGCTCCTCGAAACCCTCGATCCCGTCCGCTCAACAGCTTCGTGATCTGTCCCAGTTGTCCGTTTTCCCACGTGAGCGTGACTTTCATCGGCGTCAGGCGCAAATTGCGCGAACGCTCCCAGTTCGCATCGATCAGCAGGCGCCCGGTATCGCTCAAATTGAAATCCGTGCGCACGGGCTGCGCTTTCATGCGCGCGCCCCACGAGTTCTCCGAGTCCTGCCACAGAGCCACATCTGCATCGGTCAGCGCGTACGACTTCTTCTCCGGCCCGACCTTGAAATTAATCCGTGCTCCCGTGGCTTCAAGGTATGGAAACGCCGGGCGCTTCTCGGAAGCAGCTTTCTGGGTGGGTGCCGCCGGGATCTGTGCGTTGCGCTCGATCAGGCTCGCCAGATTCCATCTCCCCTGGCTATTGCGCACCACGTTGATGCTGGGCTCGGTCGCACTCAGCGTCGCTATCTCGAGCCGTCCGCGCAGCAGTGACCGCAACCGAATCGCGGCAAAAACATCCTGCGCGCGAATCATCGGCTCGGCGCCGAATGCGGGCTCGTCATAGATGACCAGCCCTTCCAGGTCGAAGCCCGGCCGCGGCAGAACTTGCAGATGCACATTGTCAATTGCAACCCGGCGCCCCAGCGCCGACCCAATCGAGTTCGCGATCCGGTTGCGCAGTTGGTGAATGCCCGGGCGAAAAAGAAACAAGATTGCCAGCAGCGCGACTATCGCCGCCCATCCACGCTTGGAACGCGGAAATTTCACTTTACGATCCGCAGAGTGCGACGCCAGCGCGTCTCATCGAAGAAGTGAATGATCGTGTGCGCCACGAAGCTAAGCCGGTCGCCCATGTCGGTTCTCTGGTATTGGTCAGGCGGAGTGATAAACGACCAGTAGATGAACATCGGCCGCCCAATCACATTCGAACGCGGAATAAAACCCCAGTACCGGCTGTCGTAGCTGACGTCGCGATTGTCACCCATCGCGAAGTAACTGTTCGGCGGCACCACGAGGTCCTCTCCCACCACATGCGAGCTTAGCTCAGCCTCCCAATCCGGGGCCAGGCCGTCGATGTTAGATGGGGCAACGGATGGAAAGTTCGCGCGATAAGGCCGCCGCTCCGCGCCAGGATCGTTCGGATCGCCTTTGTGCTGAACGTAAGGCTCGTCGAGCTTTTGGCCGTTGCGGTAAACAACATCGTCGCGCAGGCGGATCCGGTCGCCGGGAATTCCGATAATCCGCTTCACGACAAACAAACCATGCTCGGCGGGCGACAGGAACACCACGATGTCGTCACGGCGTGGATCGTGATACGGCAGCAGCGGTCCCATCCAATGCGTGGGCGCCGCAAACCGCTCCCGGTTCACAAATACGTGGTCGCCGATCAGCAGCGTATCCTCCATCGAACTGGAGGGAATTTCAAACGCCTGGAGAATAAAAGTAATGATGAACAGGCCGGTCACCAGTACGCCTGCGATCGAAGCTAAAAACTCGACCGTTGATTCGGCCGGCTTCTGTTCTTGCTCGTCCTTTTTTTCTTTTTCTTTTTTGGCCACTCTTTTTTCCCCGGCAACGCCCAGTAGCGCCGGCATCTCGCCGGCAGTCGTGGCGGCGTCCTCGCCGCTACCCCCGCCAGCGCGGATACACCAGCCGCGAAACTTTCTTAGTTCACCAAGTCTCTATCTTACAATCCGCAGCGTGCGGGACCAGCGCGTTTCATCGAAGAAGTGAATGATGGTGTGCACAAAGGCCTGAAGACGATCGCCCAGACCCTGATTCTCATATTCGTCTGGCGGCGTGATAAACGACCAATAGATAACCAGAGGGCGTCCAATTAAATTCGCCTGCGGAACAAAGCCCCAGTAGCGGCTGTCCTTGCTTACATCGCGGTTATCGCCCATGGCGAAGTAACTATTCGGAGGGACAACAATCTCGCCACCCACCACGTGCGCCGCCATTTCCTCACGCCACGTCTCGCTGGTCACGCGCGAGTCCAGCGAGGGAGGCACCGCGGGAAAATCGTCGCGGTAGGGATCATAGTCGCCCGCCATCACATGCTTGACGTAAGGCTCGTCCAACTTCTCCCCATTGCGGTAAACGACTCCGTCCCGCAGGTGAATGCGGTCTCCCGGAATTCCGATAATGCGCTTCACCAGGAAAAGTCCCGGCTGCTCGGGAGAAAGAAACACCGCCGTGTCCCCGCGACGAACCTTGCGGTAGGGAACGAGCGGGACCATCCACAGCGTTTTCGGGGCAAAACGCTCTCGATCCACCAGCACGTGGTCGCCGATCAGCAGCGTGTTCTCCATCGAACTCGATGGAATGGCGAACGTCTGAAACACGAACGTCATGATGAACAACACCGTGGCCAGCAGCCCGGCAATCGAGGACAGAAACTCGACTACCGTCTCCTCCGGCTTCACGCCTTCGGACACCTGCTTCTCGGTCTTGGCAACACCCTTGTCGAGTTCAGTATTTTCCTTCATCTCAACGCACCAACCTGAACGTTCGCGCCCAGCGCGTCGTCTGAAACACGTGGGTTACGGCATAGGCGAAGTGATAAAGTCTATCACCCGTGCTCGGCGATCCGGTAAGGTCGTTGTTGGGATTGGCCGTCGACCAGTAAATCATCAGCGGACGGCCAATCATATTCTCGCGCGGCACAAATCCCCAATACCGGCTGTCCTGGCTGTCGTCGCGATTGTCGCCCATCACAAAATAATTTCCCTCGGGAATGATCAGTTGGTGATCCTCCACCAGTTTCGGCATCTGCTTCCACCATTTTGCGTCGATGCCGAAGGGAGGAGAGTCGGTGCGTGGAAAATCGTCGCGATAAGGATCGCGAACTTTCGTGATGAACTGCGTAAACCCTTCCTGTTGCAGAACGCCATTGATGAAAACCTGCTTGTTCACGATCCGGAGCCGGTCGCCCGGCAATGCGACCACGCGCTTTACAAAGTCCAGCGCCGGATTCACCGGATAGTGAAAGACCACCACGTCGCCGCGCCGGATCTTGCGATAGGGCAGCAGGCGGCTCCAGAGCCCGCCGTCGCCATAGCAGAGCTTATCGACTAGAAGGTAGTCGCCGATCAGCAGCGTCTGTTCCATCGACTCGGACGGTATCGTGAATGCCTGCGCCAGAAACGTCACCACAAAAACGGCAATCGCAATCGTGCCGGCGATTGATTGAATCGTCGCCGCCCAGTCGCCGGTCAGGATTTTTTCACTCCACGACATTGTTGAATTCGAGGGAATGCGGGCGGTACTACCTGCCTCTCTCTGTATTGGATTCCTTGCCCGGCTGCCGCGCCTCCGGCAATTTGGCAAGGTGTTCCAGAACCTGCCGCGCCGCCTCTTGCTCCGCGCGCTTCTTGGTGGCGCCTTGGGCGCGTCCTACAAATTGTGCCGCCTCCGGCTCGGGCAGCCGAACCTCCACGGTAAAGACTTTTCGGTGTTCCGGTCCTTCCTCTTTGATGAGCGCATACACCGGTTGCGCCCGTCCGCTCGCTTGCAACGCCTCTTGCAGCGCCGACTTGAAGTCCATCACTGGAATGGCGCTGGTCTCCAGGTTCAGGTGTGCCAGTTCCGGCTCCAGAACGGAGCGCACGATAAAGTCGCGCGCCACCTGCCATCCACCATCCAGATAGAGTGCCGCAAGAATTGCCTCGAGGGCATCGACCAGGAGGCTGGCTTTGTTGCGCCCGCCGCTTTTTTCTTCGCCGCGGCCCAGCCGCATATAACTGCCGATCTGTAGCTCTTCCGCCACCCGCAGAAGATGCCGCTGCCCTACCAGGTGCGCTCGTAGCTTCGAAAGATGTCCTTCGTGGAATCCAGGAAAGCGATGGAACAACGTCTCGCTGGCGACGAGTCCCAGCACCGCGTCGCCCAGGAACTCGAGCAGCTCATTATCGCCATGGCCCACCTGGCTGCTCGACGGCGCTCCGCTGGATGCCCTCGCCGCCTCCGCTTCGCGCGCCTGCGAGCTGTGCGTGAGAGCCTGCGCGAGCAGTTCCTGATGCTGAAAGTGGTGTCCCAGGCTTTCTTCCAGCGCCATGAGTTCGCGTGACTTCATCGGAAAGCCGGGTTCGACCCGTTCCTTGGCCAACATTACTTATTGGGAGGCTGGCTCTGCGGCGGAGTCTGTGCGGGCTGACCCTGCGGCGGCTGCGCCGGCGGAGTCTGACTCGGCTGCGCCGCCGGAGTATGCCCGGTAAGCTTCTGCAAGCGGTCCTGTTCCCGCCGCGCCGAGCCTCCGATCGGGCTGTTATCCTGGCTCAGTTCTACCGCGCGATTGGCCGCCTTCAATGCTTCTTCATACTTCCCTTGCTTGTCGAGCGAGAGCGCGAGCCGCAGCACATCGGGCGCATACGGTTGACTGGGATAAGCGTCGATCGCCTTCTGGAAGTCTTCCTGTGCCCCCGCATAATTGTTCTTGTTGTATTCGATCGTACCCATCGTCGAATAGGCCTGCGAACGCAGTCCAGCCTTGAAGGCGTCGACCTTATCCTGCGGTGTGCCGGCGGGTACAGCCACGTCGGTATCGACGGTCGTCAGCGCCTTCGCCGCCATCTTGAGGCCCTCTTCATAACGCTGATCCTTGTTAATGTCCGTGTCGCGCGTCCGCTCCGCGATCACTTCCGCTACCGTCGTCAACGCGTCTGGATCATCCGGATCGATCGCCAGAACTTTCCGGCCCAGGTCCTCGGTCTTCTCCGCGTTGTTGGCATTTTGATAAAGGTGCATGTCGGCCTTATAAAGCAGGACGCGCAATTCGCTGTCCGCGAATTTGATGGCGAAATCGTCGGCTGCCTTTTCGAGCGCCGCCCCGTCAGTGTTGGCCGCGGCTGCTTTGTAAGCATCGAATTCGGGCTGTGTCTTGGCTTGTGGCGGACGCTTGCCGGCTGGTTGCGCGGCCGTTCTTGCGCCGCCGCTCCCTGCGCGGGCGTTCCGGCCGCCGGTGTTCCCTGGCCGCCTGCCGGCGTCTGCTGCGTCGAACCGGTAGTTTGCGCCGCTGCCCAAACCGCGATGCTCAGAACTACCAGAATGATTGCCGCTCGTTTCATGCTGTCTCCATAATCCAAAGATTCACTACCGCAGCGTTCTACGCTCTGCCGCACGCGGATGCCCCGTCCAACCTTCGCTTGGGCGGGGAATTTTTGGGGCGAGCAATAACTTTACCATTTCGTCCGCGCCCGATGCGCCACTTTCAGATCCCCGCTGTGCCATTTACTCCGGCCGCTTCGGCACCTTGGGCTCATAAGGCTGCCCCAGCCCGCGCTCCGCCGCCACTTTCGCCTCCGGAATCTCGGCGCCGGCCGCCGTCAGGGCCGCGCGATATTCGTTCAGAGCCGAGTCGCGCTCGTCCTTCAAATCAAAAATCCTGCCCAGGTAGATATGCGACCAGGCGATCACCTTGGGTTCATGCGCCGTGTTCAGCGCTTTGTGAAAGAAGTTGCTCGCCCCTTCCATATCCCCGTTCATGGAGGCGACCTGCGCCAGCACGAAGAACGCTTTTCCCGGGTCGTCTTGCTGCTCCTCGAGCGCCTGCTTCGCCAGTTGCTCGGCCAATTTCGCGTTGCCTTCCGAGAGTTCCCGCTCCGCGTGCATCAGCAGATGCTCGCTCTTCTGGCGCGCCTGCCGCACCAGTTCCGGCACGGCCTCGGTCGCGTACTCGATGTGCTTTGCCCGCTTCGCTTCTTTGCCGACGTCAATCGCGCCCAGCATGTTCGGATAGGCATTGCGCAGGCCCACGGGATCTTTCTCGAAAGCTCCCAACGCATCGTAAAACGACCGCGTCAGCACATACCCATCGCTATCGTCCTCGTCGAGAGCCTTCTTGCGCTGATCCTCATTCTTCGAGGCATCCGTCCGCAGTTCAATCGCCCGCACCATGCACTCGGTCACCAGCAGCGAAATGTTGCTCTTGAACGCCTCATCCATGGGCGCCCCTTGCACCGCGTCCAGCAAGGGTTGCAGCCGCTTCATCGATAGGTCGTATTTCAGCGCCAGCGGATCCAGAACATAGTGCAGATAAGCGTGCCGAATCTGCTGCATCTTCATGGTCGTCGCGGAACTCGGCGAGAAGACGACGTAGTAATCCGCTCCGTAGTTGCGCGCATTCGTCTGCGAGGGCGCACCCATCGCATCCACATAGATCGTAAACTGCCGCCCCAGGTAACCCGACGACGGCAGCTTCAGATAAACCTCCGTGTCGAACGTCATCTTCGACAGCGGCTCGTGGTAGATCGCAATCATCTGCTGATATTGCGCCCGATGCCGCAGCCAGATCGCGTGCAAGCCGATCTTGTCGTAGAAAGCCTTCATCAACGGCACAATGTCGACGACGACGGCCGCGTCCGGTGGCAACTCTTCCGCCTTCAGCTTGGGCGTAAAATTCGGCGCGTCCCCCAGGTAAAGCGCCAGCGAAACATACTGCGACAAATCGTGCGCCGGCTCCCCTACGGTGTGATGTTTGTAGAATTCGCACAAAGGAGCGACAACCTTATCCGCACCCTCCGTGCTTTGAACCGCCTTGCCAACCTCCGCCCGGATCTGGGCACGCAGGGGGTCGGAAGTATCGAGTTCCTGATCGTACCCGCACTGATTGATGGTGGTCAGAACCGTGAACACCGTTTCGTTGGTGTCCAGCACGACCGATGGATGGCCCTCTGCCCATCCACCAGGCACAGCTACGAAAGCAAGGCTCAAAACCAGCGCAAATAGAAAACGTCGGACCAGGGAGACTCCTCCAACACTTCGGGCGCAGCAGGACTGATGAGTGTAGTTTACGAACTAGCCAATCGCGAGGTCAAACAAGAGGAGCAGCCGTCAGCTATCAGTCATCAGCTATCAGCCTTCGTTCGTAGACCTTCTCCGGGCTTCCGTCACAGATGTGTTCGAGACGCCGCGGACTTCTTTCTGGATCAAACTGATAGCTGACAGCTGAGAGCTGACGGCTGTCTTCTATCCCTTCACGCTGATCTTCGAGAAAGAGATCACCGCGCGGCTTGGAATAGGCACGCCCATGGATAGCGCCGGGCTGAAGGTCGTGAAAATCAGCAGGTTCTTCACCTCCGGCAGGGCGGCCTTGGTGTCACCGGATTGCGACAGGATGCGGTAGTCCTGGACTCGCCCATTGGCGTCGACATAGGCCTCGATCACCACCGAATCCTCGCCCACGCTGCCAAGCGACGTCCCGAATACCGACTGCTTAAGCTGCGGCCCAATGTAGAGCATCAACGGAACGTCGGAACTGCTCGCCTGCAACTGCTGCGGAAGCGCAAAGAAACCCAGCAGTATTCCGAAAATCAGCACCGCGCTCACCGCCCCCGCCGTTGCCGGTACCATAAAAGCATCGATTGCATTGCTTAGCCTTACCATCGCGCCTTCAAAACGCCGGCGGCGCGCTTGCTTCGACTCGCGCGAAATCGCCAGCCGCAGCCGCAACGGCAGGTCAGACGGAGCCTTTGCCTTCGCTTTATTCAAGGCCACAATCAACTGCAATGTGCGCTGCGTCTCGGCATACTCACGAGCGCAGCTCTCACACCCCTTCATATGATTCTGGAGCTCAAACATCTCGGCCCCGCTCACCTGGCCGTCAAGATACGGCGAAAGCAGCCGTTTGTATTCGGCGCACTTCATGGTGTCACCTCAACTTCTCTACCCCCACTCGAACTCTGATCTCTCTCCGCCATCGCTTCTTCGGCCGGAGCCATCAACCCCAACTCCGGTCCTACTTCCCGGACATACGCGGCCAGCCTCTTCCGCAGTGCGTCCCGTCCGCGCGTGATGCGCGACTTCACTGTTCCCAGCGAAATCTGCAGTACCTCCGCGATCTCGTCATAGGACATTTCTTCCAGATCGCGCAGGATGAGCGAGGTCCGGTAAGGCTCAGGTACATGCGTAAGCGCCTCGGCGACCACGGTCTGCACCTCGCCATGCGCGAATTGCTCAAACGGCGACTCGCCTGGGTCGACCAGCCGCGTCTCCATCGGGTATTCGATTTCTCCGCCTTCGATCGGATCGATTGGCGTTTCCTGCGCTTTGTGCCGGAACCACCACCGCCGCCGGTTCGAAGCCTCGTGCAGCGCGATCCGGTAAATCCAGGTCTTCAGGCTGGACTCGCCGTGGAAATGCTTCATCCCGCGAAATACTTTCAGGAAAACTTCCTGGGTGGTGTCAGCCGCGTCCGATGGATCATTGACCAGGCGATAGATAAGGCCGTAAATGGGCTGATGAAATTCGCCAATGAGCCACGCGTAGGCATCCTCCGACCCGGCCTTCAATTCAGCGATGACAGCCGATTCTTCGAGTCGGGCTCCGATTGCGCCTGCGAAATCGCCCATTGCGCTAGCTCCCGCCATGACTGGCGTGCCCTAATTATAAAGTCACTACGCCCGAACGCGCGGGAATCTTCTGGGGGTAGAGCGATTCCGAAGGATTTCCCGCTTAGTTACTTAGACCCCAAGGCAGCCCTCAGGGTTCCCGACCTAAGTCGAGTGTTTTGTTGAGCAAACGGTGTTAGACCGTAGCGCCGGCGTCCCGCCTTCTGTCGTGGCGGCTTACCCGCCGCCATATCCTAACCCGCGAATGCTCTCTCTGCCCCGCAGCCGTTCTTAAGGCCCACCACAACTGTAGTCGTCTTTACTGCGGCGGATTCTGCGGCGAACTCTGTGGAGGATTCGTGCTCGGCTTCTTCGTGTTCGAATCCGGCGTCTTCGGCTTTGCCGTCTTCTTCTTCGCGGGCTTCTTCGGCGCCGGCTCCGTGTCATCCACAATGATCTTCTTCGGCGGAGGCGGAGGCGCGGCGCTCAATGTCTTGAGCTGAGCGCGCAAACGCGTCAACTCATCTTCCTTGGCGCTCGCCAGCTTCTGCAGTCTCTCGCCCATCGCCCGTCGCGCACTTTCCAGCCCCGTCATATCGTTGCTGAGGCTCTGGAAATCATCTTTCGATCCGAACGCCCCCGCACTTTCCACCACCGACCCAAATACGTCATACAGAGCATCCAGATTGCGATACAGCTTGAAACTGGCCGCCAGGTCTTCCGGCGAAGCGTTTACCTGCGCCGTGATCTCCGGCAGCGCCGATTCCAGATTGCGCCGAATCGAATCAACATTGGCCTGCGTCTGCCGCTTGTTCGACGCATCCGTCTTCCACTTCTCAATGCGCATCCTCTCCAGGTCGCCTTGCATGGCGGTCGATGTCGTCTTCAGTTGTCCAAGAATCCCGTTGAGTTCATTCACTGAAGCGTAGGCCACGGGAGCCGATGACGACGCGGGAGCAGACTGTGAGCTCTGCGCAAGCGCCGGCACAAATCCGGCAGCCGCCAATGTGGCAATCAATCCAACTCGGATCAGATGGGAAAAAATCCGCCGGCATCGAATGCGCCGGCAATGTGTGGGACTCTTCTGCGAGGTCGACATGAGGCTCCGAATGTTTGTCCTTTTTTGCTCCCCATATCCTAGATGAGTTTGACGCAACGCGAAAGCTGGGCGAGAATTAAGTGTCAGCCAGCATTTGTCATCCCGAGCAAGCGTTTGTTGCGCAGCGAGGGATCTGGGCGAGCCGCGCGAAGCGTCGCGTTCTCTGCGACGCAGAAATCGCGCGTTTGGCTCGCTTCCTCACGTGGGCCTGTGGCGCAGCTGGGAGCGCGCTTCCATGGCATGGAAGAGGTCGTCGGTTCGATCCCGACCAGGTCCACCAAATCTCCCAACAACTTAGGCGCGGTGAATGGTCACAGCGGTTGGATTTGTGTCGCCAACCTCGCCCCAGTTTCGATACAGAGATTCGCACGCATCAAGACGCTTGCGCTCACCCGCCGTTTGCGAGCATGATCTCATCGCAAGGCTACCGCTGCTCGACGGCTCGACGGGAAGATCGCGCAAGCGGAAAGGACGCAAAATCAATCATGAACTCCAAAATGAAGTTCGTTCTCGGGATACTCACGGCTTTGGCTATGTTGGGGCTCACGTATCTGGTTCCAAGAGGAAATGCGCTGCGCGACGCACAATTGGTTCTGTTCCCCGTTACGGTGGGAATCTGGGCAATCTTCGTCCTGCTGTTCGTCAAATTGAAATAGCGTCAACCATCAGCCAGTCGGCGTACAAAAGCCTCCCAAAGCCGAGGGCCGCCCTTAGCTGTTGGTTCTGAGTAATGCCGGTCACATCCGCTTCTTGCCGTTCGCGTCGCGCAAGAATGCTGTGGTTCGATCCGCACTTCGCCAAGGAAGGTCACCGAACATGAGCGACAGTGACCCGAATGACCGTCGCGAGTATGCTCGCCTGAAGCTGAACGTGCCCGTCGAAATACAGACTGACCAGTCCGGCGGCCCGATTCGTGGCGCGACTGCCGATCTGAGTTTGGGCGGCTGCTACATCGAGTCAATTTTCCCATTCCCAATCGGGACGAAGTTGAACCTCCAGCTTTCCCTTGCAGAAACCTCCATCTTGATCGACGCCACTGTGGTTACCAGCGATCCCCAGGTTGGCAATGGCATAAATTTCATCAAGATGCTCCCCGAAGATCGCGAGGCGCTCAAAGCCTTCCTCGAAACCGCCCAGCAAGCGTCAAAGGAGTCAGGCTCGGGGTGACCCTCACAACCGAAGAAAATCGGGAATCCATTCTGCTGTATTCTCATCTCCTATCACTGCACTCGGAGTGTTACGCGGGCGGACTCGTGTGGTCGCGTCGCTTTCCGGCGGCAATGGTTTTTGTTTGAAAAACGACTCACTCTACTTGGAGGAAGCAATGCAACACAAGTTGTCGCATTTGTTCTCGATCGTGGCGATCTGTGCAGTCACCGTCGTGACGCTGCAAGCGCAGTCGTCCCCAGAACCGGCTTCCGAGGCTCCATCGAAACCGCTCACCGCCGAAGAGCGCGAAACCGCTCTCAAGAGTCTTCAGGCCACCAATGACGGTTTTCTGAAAGCCATCTCCGGCCTCTCCGAGAAGCAATGGAAATTCAAGCCCGCTTCCGATCGCTGGTCAGTCGCGGAGGTATCCGAACACATTGCCGTTGCCGAGTCCACGATTTTCGGCCTGGTTCAGAGCCGATTCATGACCGGCCCGGCCACTCCAGAGAAGCGCGCCGAAGTGAAGATGACAGACGATCAGATCTTGAAAATGGTCCCCGACCGTAGCCACAAGGCCCAGGCTCCTGAGTTTCTTCAGCCCACTGGCCGCTGGGCAACTCGCGACGAACTGACCAAGTCCTTCGTAGACGCCCGCAAGTCCACCATGGACTACGTCAAGACCACCCAAGACGACCTGCGCGACCACTTCGGCCCGCATCCCGTCTTTGGGACCCTGGACGCCTATCAGTGGATTCTGCTGATCTCAGCCCACAGCGAGCGTCACACCAAGCAGATTGAAGAAGTAAAGGCCGACCCGAATTTCCCGAAAGATTAGCTGGATGTCATCCTGAGCGAAGTGGCTGCTTCGTGAGAGTGAAGCAGTCACGCAGTCGAAGGACCCCTATTCCCTCATCACAGTCGGGGCAAATCGCAAGCTCGCTGGGCCTCGAAGCGTCCAGCGGAAGTAAAGCCACAAATTGAAATCGGTGCGATGCGCAAAGCGCGTCGCACCGATTGGTTTCGGCAGAAGCTATTTACACCAGAGAATACTTCCCTGTCTCGATCGTCTTCTGCGCGACCTGCTGGCTCAAGGCAATCGTGTTGAACGGCTCGCGCTTGGCCAGTCGCCGCACAATCGCCAGCTGCGACTTCAGCATGTCGCCGTCCGCCACGTCGGCAATCACTTTCTTCGCGCAGGACTCGATCTTGTCCAGCGCCTGCGTCATGTACACGCGCGTCATCGCAATCGCCAACGCCGCGCCCGTTTCGCCCTTCTGCTCGATCAGCTTTTGCGCCCGCAGCAACGCCGATTCCACCGCATAAATCTCGATCGTCATATCGGCGATCGCTCCCATGACCTCTTGCTGGTCCTGGATCGCGGTCATATATTTCTGCGTGGCGGCGCCGGCGGCAAACAGCCCAAGCTTCTTGGCATTTGCCACCAGTTTGCGTTCTTCGGCCAGCGGCCCTTCGATCTCCTCGCCCATCGATGGCCCGCTCAGCACCTCGTCCATCAGCTTCTTGATCGCCGGCATCAGCGGCAACTGCCCGCTCATCGCCCGCTTCAGCAGGAAGCCGGTAATGATCAGCCGGTTGATCTCGTTGGTGCCTTCAAAAATGCGGTTGATACGCGCGTCGCGATAGGCGCGTTCCGCCGGGTATTCTTCGACGAATCCATACCCCGCGAAGATCTGCATCGCCTCGTCGACCACATAGTCGATCATCTCCGATCCCCAGACTTTGAGGATCGAGCACTCGACCGCATACTCCTCAATCGCCTTGCGCGTCTCCTTGGCCGCATCCGGACTCGACTTGTCGATCTCCGACAACAGCACATCCATCATGCCGACCGTGCGAAACACGAGCGACTCGCCGACATAAATCAGCGTTGCCATGTTGGCGATCTTCTCGCGCACCAGCCCGAAATCGCCGATCACCTTCCCAAACGCCTTGCGCTGCTTGGCATACGCAACCGCATGTTCGAGCGACACCCGCGCCCCGCCCACGCACATAGCTCCCAGCTTGAACCGCCCAATATTCAAAATGTTGAACGCGATCGTCGCGCCCTTGCCGATCTCCCCCAGCAGGTTCTCAACCGGCACCTTGCAATCGTTCAGAATGATCGGGCACGTCGACGATCCGCGAATCCCCATCTTGTGCTCTTCCGCGCCCACCGAGAATCCCGGGAACGTTCTCTCGATGAGGAACGCCGAGAACTTCTCGCCGCCGATTTTCGCGAACACCGTGAACAGGTCCGCAAATCCGGCGTTCGTGATCCACATCTTCTCGCCGTTCAGGATGTAGTGCTTGCCGTCCGGCGACAACTCCGCCCGCGCCCGGCAATTCATCGCGTCCGAGCCCGAAGACGCTTCCGACAAGGCATACGCGCCCACGATCTCGCCCGCCGCCAGCCGCGGCAGATATTTTTGTTTCTGCTGCTCGGTCCCAAAATAAACAATCGGCAGCAAACCAATGCCGCTATGGGCGCCCCAGGTCGTGGCGAACCCGGCATACTTGGCAATGTGGTCGGCAATCACCGCCGACGTAACCTTATCCATCTCCAGCCCGCCATAAGCCTCGGGAATCTCCACTCCGCTCAGCCCCAGCTCGCCGGCCTTCTTAAGCAGATCGCGCGACACCGAAAAATCCTTGTGCTCGATCTTCTCCGCGTTCGGCAAAATCTCGTTCACCGCAAATTCTTCGGTCGTTTGTCCGATCATCTGGTGCTGATCGGTAAAATCTTCGGGAGTGAACACTTCGGCGCACTGTCGCTCTTCCAGCAGAAACCCGCCGCCAGAAATCTTCGTCTTGGGAATTGCCGTAGTAGTAGCCATGTTTTAGACCCCCAAATTCAAACTGCTATCAAATTCAAATGCTGATTCAGGTTGAGAAAATTCAATGAAGACCATTGGAATGACACACCATTAGCAGTCCATTTTAACGCGCCGCCGCCTCAAATGGATATTCCCTCGATCATCTCCTGTCCGTCGTTATTCGTCCGTAGCGAATCGCCCTTGAGTGCAGGAGACAAGAGGGTTTGCGAAGGACGAATAACGGAGGACGAAGGACGAACGCTGAAAAGCCGCAAGCACCTGTAACTAATTCAAGCTCTCAAATATCCCAGCCGCCCCCATGCCTCCACCAACGCACATGGTGACCATGCCGTAGCGTCCCTTGCGTCGCTTCAGCTCGCGAATAACGCTAGCCGTCAGCTTAGCCCCCGTGCACCCAAGAGGGTGCCCCAGCGCAATCGCGCCGCCGTTAGGATTGACGCGCCCAGGATCAAGTCCGCCTTCCTTAATCACCGCCAGCGACTGCGCCGCAAAAGCCTCGTTCAGTTCGATCACGTCGATATCGGCCAGCTTCAGCCCAGCCAGCTTCAGCGCCTTAGGAATCGCAAACACCGGCCCCAATCCCATCTCCTCGGGCTTATATCCGGCGGTCGCAAACGAGACATACCGCGCCAGCGGAGTAATCCCCAGCGCCTTCGCCCGCGCCGCCGACATCACAATCGCCGCCGCCGCCCCATCCGACATCTGCGAAGAATTCCCCGCCGTAGTCACTCCCTTGACGTGGAACGCCGCCTTCAGCGCCCCCAGCGCCTCCAGCGAAGTATCCGCCCGCGGCCCTTCATCGGCCTTAAACACAATCTCGTGCCGCTTCGGCTTCGACCCGTTGGGAGTCGTAAAGCTCACCGGCACCGGCACTGTCTCTTCTTCAAACTTCCCCGCCGCCAGTGCCGCCAGCGCCTTCTGGTGGCTGTGCAACGAGAACTCGTCGCATTCCGCCCGCGTAATCCCAAAGCGCTCGGCCAGCCGCTCGGCCGTCAAGCCCATCGACAAATACGCATCGGGATAGTGCTCCACCAGCCACGGATTCGGCGAGATCTTATTCCCTCCCATCGGAATCATCGACATCGATTCCGTCCCGCCCGCCACCATCACCTCTGCGCCGCCACTCATCACGCGCTCGGCAGCCATGGCGATCGCCTGCAGCCCAGACGAACAAAACCGATTAATCGTGACCGCGGAAACCTCCACCGGCAATCCCGCGCGCAACGAGGCGATCCGCGCCACATTCATTCCCTGCTCCGCCTCAGGCATGGCGCAGCCCAGGATGACGTCTTCTATCTCTTTCGGATCAAGTTGTGGCACGCGTTCCAGCGCGCCTTTGATTGCAATGGCAGCGAGTTCATCAGGACGCGTAGCCCGCAACGTTCCCTTGAACGCCCGCCCCACCGGAGTGCGAACGGAAGAAGCAATGATGACTTCACGCATGGGGAAATTCTACTCGCAGAAAAGGGCAAGCAACAGTGATCTCAAAGAACCACGTGGGGGAGAGTCGCCCGTGTAGAGCGGACACTCCTGTCCGCGTGCCGGCACCGCATTCGCGGTCAACGACTGCTACCAGACCCGCCCGCCGCCCACCCCCTACCGGTCCCGCAACTTAACCACAAACTCCTGAATCTCCCCGCGCTCCCGCTCTGCCCGCTCCTCGCCCTGCTTCGCTAACTCTTCATGTAACTTCAATTCCTTCGCGGCCCCCGCCTCATCTCCGGTCTTCTTATAAGCGAGCGCCAGCCGGTAATGCGCCTCCTCCAGCTCCGGACTGACTCCGATCGCTTTCTGATACGACGCCACCGCCCGCACATGATCCCCGCGCTGGGCGTATAGCATGCCGAGCTGCATCTGCGCCGCTCCCAACTTCGGATCAAGCCGCGTCGCCGTCTCCAGCAGCTTCTCGATCTCCTTCGCGCTCGCGTCATCGGCCGCCCCGTCAACGCCCCCGCCTTCGACTTCCACAACCCAACCGCGTAATAGTAGTTGGCCAGCGCATTGTTAGGCGCAAGCTGCGCAAACCGCGCCAGCCTCTCCAGCGTTCCCGCCGAAATCACGCTTTCCGAACTCTCCATCCTCCCCATGAACAAATATGGAGCCGGGTCCGCCGGCGCCAGATCGGAGGCGCTCGCCAGATACTGCGTCGCTTTCTCGTTCGAGCCGCGCGCATACCAGGCCACTCCCAGCCCGATCAGCATGCGCACCGACTGCGGATAGAGCGTGTTTCCGCGCGCAAACACCTCGGTCGCCGGCTCCAGCGCCCGATGCGTCAGCAACTCGCTCGCCCAACCGAACAGATTCGTCTCGCTCGGCGTCAGTTCCGCCGCTCGCTCGTACTCGTGAACCGCCTCCAGCGGATTGCCGAGCTTCTCATCGATCTGCGCCAGCCGGTGATAAAGCTCCGCTCGCTTCTGTCGAGTCGGCGCATCAAGCGTGCGCCCGCCTTCACTACTTCCGGCGGCTCCATTGCCTCCAGCTTCCGTGCTCGCCCCGCCATTTTCCTGTCGCAGAATTTCCGCCTGAATCTCCGCCCCCTCCTGCAACAGCACTCCATCTTCCGCAGGATTCTTGGTGGCATTCTGCGCCGCCGGCTTCCCCGCCGGCCCCAAAGACGCCGTCTCCCGTACCAGCGCCTCGCTGTTGCGCACCACCGTGTCCGCTCCATGCCCCCCGGCATTCGATGCCTGGGCGACGCCCGCCACCGTAAATTTCGGTTCGTCAAAAAGCTGGAATGACTTCGCGCCCGGCGACGCATTATCTTCTGAAGACGCAGCCCCGGTGTCGACGACCAGATCGACCTTCGTAGTCTCACCCGCCGCCAACTCCACCGATTTGACGATGGTGAGACTGCTTCCCGGCTCGCCCGTCCGCACCGTGTACGTACCGGACCAGGGTCCTTCAAAACGAAATGCCCCGGCGGAATCCGTTCGCGTGTTCCAGGTTTCCGTCGCCACGCCATTGCTGGACTGCAAAGAAACCGTCGCATTCCCCACCGCCTTGCCCCCGGACTCGCGAACGTGTCCCTGTACAATCGCAGTTCGAGCGGCCGATTGGGATTGCGCTTTCCCCTGTGCGGAGGCGACTCCCGGGCCAAGCGCGATCAAAAAAAGCAACACAAAAATGAAAGCGCGGTATCGGATTCGATGGAACAGACTCAAGGTCAACCGGGTACTCCTTGGAAATTGAGAGGCCGCAAAAGAAATCGACCGATGCGATCAATGCTCGCAATTCTATGCGGGCCTGCCTGTGCCCCGCAATCGGCGCCGTCCGTAGTAGGCTTTAGAGTGGAGTGAATGGACAACTCTGCGACCTCTGCGCTACCCTCTGCGTTCTCTGCGCTTTAAGGTTTTTCTTGCACGTAGGGGCATAGGTAAGAATGAGATGCGACCCAGCCCGGGAGGGCAAGAAGAACGGCAATGACACAGGCTCCGGAAGGACTACTAATCGCTGGAAACTCAAGAATGAAAACCATCCGACTCGTCTTCTGCGCATTCGTAATCATATCCGCCTCCCTCGCCACCGCCGCCGCCCGCCGCAAAATCATCATCGATCAGGACGCCGCCGGCCCCGCTGGCAGCGACCAGCAAGCCATCCTCCTCCTCGTCCAATCTCCGCAAACCGAACTCCTCGGCATCACCGTCGTCACCGGCGATGCCTGGCTCACCGAAGAGGTCGCCCACACTCTCCGCACCCTCGAACTCATCGGCCGCACCGACATTCCCGTGGTCCCCGGCGCCGAATACCCGCTCGTGCGAACTCGCGAAGAAACTTTGGACGACGAGCAGCGCTACGGCTCTATCGTCTGGCTCGGCGCCTGGACACCAAAGTACTATCATGCTCCTCGCGACCTCGGCTCCATGCCCGAAGGCATGCCTACCACCAAGCCCGCCAACGAAGACGCCGCGCATTTCCTGATCCGCATGGTTCACAAATATCCGCACGAAGTGACTATCGAAGAAGCCGGCCCCATGACCAACCTGGCCCTTGCCATCACCATCGACCCGGAATTCGCCACCCTCGCCAAGGAACTAGTCTTCATGGGCGCCAGCCTGAATCCGCGCACCAACGATCCGGAGTTCATCAACACTCCGCGCCATGAATTCAATCTCTGGTTCGATCCCGAAGCCGCCCACATCGTCCTCCGCGCCCCCTGGAAAAAAATCGTCTGCACGACGGTCGACATTTCCCTGAAGACCAGCCTGACCCAGGACCTGATTGATAAGGTGAAAGCCGGAACGACTCCGGCAGCCCGCTACCTAGGAACTTACGCCCATCTCCGCGGACCTTATAACTACCTCTGGGACGAACTTACTTCCGCCGCCTGGCTCGATCCAACCCTGATCACGAAAACAGAAACTCGCTACATGGACGTAAACCTCGATCGCGGAGCCGGTTACGGAGACACGCTAACCTGGAGCGACGATGACAAGCCCAAACGCGATCTGCAACGGGTGGAGATTCAAGTGGATCTGGATACCGAGCGCTTCTACAAAATGTTCGTAGGCCTTCTAACCGCCGAAACTCCCAAGCCGCAGCGAAACGATTGAGTGGCTCAAGCTTTGACTCCTCTCAGCGTCCTCTGCGATTTTTTTCTGCGTCCTCAGCGGTTTAAGATTTTGAATTTCCTTCGAGTCCTTTGTGTCCTTCGTGGTTCAAGCTTTTGACTTTTGCCCGCCCCTGCGATTTTTTCTGCCTCCTCCCCATTACCGCCCCATCTCCGTCAGCAACTGCTGAGCAGTGGCATGGTTAGGCTTGCGAGCCAGCAGTTTTTGCAAGATGGCTCGCGCCTCTTCCTTGTTTCCCTCAATGATATGAACGCGCGCCAGATTCACGTATGGTTGATCGAAGTCGGGAGCTACCTCGATCGCCCTCTCGAAGCTCGCCACCGCCTCATCTCGGCGCCTCGTCCGTAGGTAGAGGATTCCTAGATTATTCAGCGCCTCGGGATAGTCGGGGCGAGCCTTCAACGCTCTCTCCAACAGCTCGAAGGCACGCGCAGTATCATCTAGCTGCGCATACACCATTCCCAGTCCGTAATTCGCGTCGGCATCGTCTGGGTTGAGACTCAGGACTCTCTCGTACGTTTTCCTGGCCAGTCCCATTTTTTTTGCTGGCGATAAGCGCCCCCCAGGTTGTTGAGGGCGATGCGGTGATCGGGGCTAAGGCGGAGCGCTTCGAGAAATAGGCGACTGCGTCATCGAGATTCCCTTCGCGGCCCGCGATCAGGCCGAGGTTGTTCCAGGAATTGGCGAGCGTGTCGGGATAGGTTGCGCGCATCTTCAGCGCGCGCTCGAAATATTTTTGTGCCTCGGAATTTTTCCCTTGATCGAGATAGACGCTGCCGATGCCGTAGACAGCTTCGGCGCTTTCGGGGTCGTCGCGCAACGCGATTTGGAATGCCGCCTCGGCCTGATCGAAATATCCGCGCTGAAAAAAGACAGAACCGTAGGAAAGATAGTTGCGTCCGAACTCGACGACTTCGGTGACTCCGGGAAATGGAAGCGCGCGAGCCAGCCGTTCGGCGGGCGTTTTGGGGATGCTGCGAAAATCCTGCTCGACGTGCGCAGGATCGGCGGGGCCCTGGTAGATTTTGACGATGTCTCCTTTGGCATCGATTAAGAAGGAGGTTGGGATCGTCAGA
Source organism: uncultured Acidobacteriaceae bacterium (assembly GCA_963698865.1). Lineage (GTDB taxonomy): Bacteria > Acidobacteriota > Terriglobia > Terriglobales > Acidobacteriaceae > Acidiflorens. The sequence goes on from CAVOSL010000002.1 coordinate 340,789, forward strand.
TCGCGATGGCGATCGAAGAGGTAGCGATAAACGATGTTGTAGACGGCAGCCACATCGTCGGAGCCTTGGAGAACCGGAAAAGAAATTTTGTGATCGCGGACAAACGCCCGGAGACTTTCTTCCGTGTCGACGTTGACCGCGAGGAGACCGGAAACCACGCTGCGACCATGAAACATTGCGCTCGTCGAGAGCGATCCAGTTTTGCCGGGACGGTTCGCTGCCTGCTGCCCCAAAATTCAACAAGATCGGTTGGCCACGCAATGCCAACAGTGATTGCTGACGGCCATTCAAGTCAGCAAGAGAAAAGTCCGGGGCGGAAACCGGCGCCAGAAGCCAGGTTTCGGCGATGTCAGAAAGCGTTTCGGCTGGCTGCGGTTCGTCTGCGCCATTTGCGCGCGCGGCGCGGCCGCGAAATGGTTCCACGCGCGATGGCTCCGCGCCTTCTTCAATCCAGATGCGATGGTTGATGGGCAGGTCGCGCAGCGTTTGCACAAGACCGCTCGGCCAGCGAATCGTGGCGTTGACCGTGGGAGACGCGGCAAGCCGCGTCTCCATGTTGGGTTCTCCCAAGTCCGAAAAAAACTTCTTTGCTGTGTTGCGACAGAAAACCGGAGCCTGCCTGCACGCTGCGCGTCTGACTTCCCTTCCCGGTTTCGATTTTGATGACCGCGCCGATGGCGTCACGATTGCTTTTTGTGCCGCGCAGTCGGAAAGAGATGGATGGAGGCAGCTCCGGCAAAACATTTTTAAGAATTCGGAGCTGTGGAGCGTTGCGATTCTTGAGAAAAATTTCCTGACGGCCGTCCTGATCGAAGTCGGCGACGGCGAAGGCTCGACCGTCTTCCGGAAAGTCGAGCCCAACGATACCCGAGATGTCGGAGAAAGTTCCATCGCCATTATTCGCATAGAAGATGTTGCGCTCGTAGCCACTCCATGTCCGGTCGGAGCGAATGAGTTCGTTGATGGCGCTCCACCCTTGTTCGTAGTCGTGACTGGGCTTGGCATCGTCGGGAGATTTCGCGACTACCTGGCGCCAGAAAAAACTGTTCAGGTCGTCTCGGTTCGGCGCGCTCACCATCCCGTTGGTGACGTAGAGATCGGAGCGGCCGTCGTGGTCAAAATCGAACGCGTCACTCGACCAGGCCCACCGGCCAACGCGAGTGGCGGATAAATCGGTAACCTCGGCAAAACCCGGCTGGGCACGATTCCCATCGGTACGCCTGCCAGATTCATTCCGGAAGAGCGAGTTGCCCATCGCATGCTTGTGGTACTGGGCGCGAACCCCGGCTGGTGCGTCTTTCTTAAACTGCTCTTGCATCGTGATGCGCTCGCCGGCGGCCGTCCACATGTTGGCTACGTACAAATCGTCGGCGCCATCGTTGTCGTGATCGAACCAGCAAACACTCATGCCCGCGCCCACATCTTCCACGCCTTCTTGCGCGGCTACGTCAGTGAACGTTCCATTACCGTTATTGCGATAAAGATTCTTGCGCCCGAAATCGTTGACCACATAAAGATCAGGCCAGCCGTCGCCGTTGAAGTCGTTCCAGGCGCAGCAGAAGCTGTAGCGCGTGTTGTTCTGGTTCATGCCGCTCTCAGCCGTCACGTCGCGGAAGGTGCCATTGCGGTTGTTACGCATCAGAAAGTTGGGCGGGCCATTGTTAGCGTCGTAATAAGGAGAGGGATATTTGTACTGGCTCGCGCCCTGATAAAAGATGTACAGACAAAAATATATGTCGAGCCAGCCGTCCCGATCATAGTCGGCAACGGCCGCACCCGTGAACGTCCCTTGCGGTGGAGTCGCAAATTTGAATGCATTCGGCTGCTGATGAAATTTTCCGTTGCCATCGTTGAGGAAGAGCAGCGGGCCATTGTTGCGAACGACGATGAGGTCCTGGCGTCCATCATTGTTGATATCGACGAAAAGCGCGCAAGCGGTATTTTCGATGACGCCAACGCCCGAGGCTTGCGTGATGTCTTCAAAGGTGCCGTCGCCGCGATTGCGATAGAGACGGTTTGGCAGCCCACCCGGCTGGCAGATGTAGAGGTCGTCGAAGCCGTCGCCATCGATGTCGCCGACCGACACGCCGTTGTGTCCGTAGATGTCGATGCCGCAAGCGCTGTCGAGAACGGTTCGCCAATAGTCGGTGCCATGCTGAAGCTGAGCGGAGTAGGAAGCGTTGCCGCCGAGCGCGGCGGCGGTGATGTCTCCATACACGCGCGTGGTGGAGCGGCTTTGAGTTTCGTCGATGCTCTGCCACGAACGAAGGTGGAACTCACCGGCCGGCGTGGATTGCCAGACGAGATCAGCGTGGCCGATGCGCTGCTCGCGATGCGCATCGGGCACCTCGCCCACTAGTTCGTAGCGGATTCGCGTGTGCACCTGAGGCGGAACTTGCGGAACCTGAGGAATGACGGGCGAGGCCGCCCGTTTCCCCATCTCCGAGGCTGCAGTGTCGCTGATGCTAGTCACCTGAAAGTCGGCAGTCAGAATTTTTGAGAACGGGACCAGAGAGTTGCTCAGTTCCTGCAGGAACGCGCCACGCGTTCTTGAAAGCGACTGGTCAAAGCTGTTGTGGCGGATCTCGATTGGCGGCCCTTGCCGGACTACCCGCGATTTTGCCGGTGCCAGGGGCCCTGAGGTGAACCCAGGGTCCAGAAATTGTTCGATTGCGATTGCCTCTTGCGGCGAGCGAAGCAAGCTCACGCTCCATTCATTCAGGATGGCCGTAATTTGGGCCGCGTATTTTTCGCCGATGAATTCGTCCAGGCCGGGCTCGGTTTGGAGGAGCAGTGCGTCGATCGGCATGGGCATCCGGTAGTGCGGGTGAAGATGGAATGCGGTCTGGCCGGACGTTTCCGGCAGAGCGAGGAATGGTAAGCGTCCAAGATGCGGGGCGATCAGAGTTGCCGAGAGAGCCTGACTGGACTGAACCAGAAAATCGCGGCGGCCAAGATCGACTGGGGCGGCAAAGAATTGGGATCGGAGATGTTGTCGGTCTCGCTCGCTCAGAATGACCTCTCCTGCTCTTCCGGGGGTGAAATTAACAGCCGGGTGATTACACGTCAACTCCGGCACTGCCCCATGAGCGATAAGACCGGTCCGTCATCAGTTGCTCGACTGCAGCACCTGCAGGGCTGCTTGGCTCGGCGCGATCGGGAGCGGGGCATCACCCTTCAACATCAGCCAAAGAATGCGGTTGTAGAGCGCATCGTCCACCCGATCGGGCGCGCTGAAATCCAGCCCCTCCGACATGCGCGCCGCCGCCGTTTTCTCCGGATTCTTTTCATTCAAGTCTTGCGTGGGGATGGTTGGGTCATAAGGCGTCAGGTCGGGCTTCGTCGCAAAGATGTCTGTCAGCGGGCGGCTGAAGTAATCGAATTTCGAGAGCCGTCCCATGCCGAGGATGTCTTCGATGGCCGCGATGACGTCGGTTGTGTTGATGAAGCGATGCACCGTGCCCGGCCGGTTGTAGGCCGAGATGGCATAGAACGGCGCGCGGTGCGAATCGGTGTGGTCGGGCCCAGCCTGCGAGTCGTCTTCAACCACAAAGATCACTGTGTCCTTCCAATACGGGCTGCGGGAGAGCGCCTGCACGATGCGGCCGAGGGCGAGGTCGTTGTCGGCCATGCAGGCGCGGGGCGTGCACTTGCCCGGACGACCTGCCGTCAGGTGATCCATGGGCAGGTGCATGACTTCAAGCTGCGGCATGTTGCCGTCGCGCACATAGCGTTGCAGCTCGGCGATCCACACGTCCGCGCGTTTCTGATCCTGCGTGACCAGATCGAAAGGTGTGTAGTCGGGATTCACGTCAGCCGCCAGATCGTGCTGCGTGACTGGCCAGCCGGGATTCCCCTTCACCATTTCGCCGTAGTCGCGGAAGGTGATGCCGTCGCGAATGGCAAGCGTCCACAGGAAACCGCGCTCCGGCTCATCGCTCTCTTCGCCGTCCGGGCCGGCATATTTGCCGGCGTACGCGGACGGCACAACCTTCTCGCCATAATTCGTCACATAAGCGGCGGTCGACCAGATGTGCCCCTGTGAACTGCACTCGGCATTCACGAAAAAGCGGTCGAACAGGCCGAAGCGCCGCGCCAAAGCGTGATGGTTCGGAGTAATTGCGATGTCGGGAAAATAGACAAGGCTCGCGTCGCCATCGCCTTCCTTCATGTCTCCGAGAACCTGATCGTAAGTGCGATTTTCTTTGATGATGTAGACGACATGGCGGAACGGCGGATAATGCCGCGCCGCAGGCCTCTGCTGCCAGTTGTTGGCGGCGCCGACGCGCTGCGTGAATGCCGCGAGTTGCGCCGTAGTCATCGCGGATGGCAGCACCCGCAGGCTGCCACTCAACTGCCCCAGCGTGTAGGCGGTCGGATTCCCATCTGGCCAGTTTGTGAGCGGAACGGGGCCGTCGGGGTTGGCGTGCGTACCATGCCCTTTGCCGGAGACGATTAGTAATTCTCCATTAACTTCGGCGAGCGCCGTCGGATACCAGTCGACTGGCACGCGCCCCAGCAACTTGCCGGTGCCCACGTCAAAGACGGCGACGGCGTTGTTGTCGGCTTCGGCAACCAGAAGGCGTTTTCCGTCGGCACTCAGCGCGACGGCATTCGGCGTACTGCCTTCGGGCGGCGCGCCGGGCGCCGCATCGTGCAGATAGCGCGCGACCTTGCGTAGCTTCGTGTCGACGATGGCCACTTGGTCACTACCCGCGAGCGTGACATACAGCGCCTTTCCGTTCACCGCCAGCGCTGACGGATGCCGGGCAACCTCGATCCGGCCGAGGTACGCAAGCGTTCCATCCGCCAGAACGCGGAATTGCGACAAGCGTGGTGCTGCCCCAGGCCGAGACGAATACTTGACCGTCGGCCGTGAGCGCGACGCCATAAGGATAATGGTCGGTGGGAAACCGTTGCGCGATCTCGCCGGTTGCGGCATTCACCACCGCGAGCCGATCTCCGATGTTCTCGGCGACATAAACGAATTTTCCGTTCGGCGAAAATGCGAGCCCCGCCGGATAGCTGGTTCCCGTACCATCCGCCGTTTTTGCTTTCGCCAGTTCGAACTTATTCTCGAGCGTAGCCGCACCATCTTTCCACGCATAAATGAAGAGCAAATCGGTATTGCCGCCGGAGACGCAGAGTCGATGACCGTCAAGCGAGAAGGCGGCACCATAGAATGCGCCATCCTGAAGCAGCGTCTGGGTGAGCTTTCGCGTCTTCAAATCGACGACCTGCACGCCCTGCTCGCGCCAGCCGCTCAGCACGACCACGGCCTTGTCCTTTTCCGGCGCAAGTACGAGATTGACCGGCAAGCTGCCGAGGTCGACCGCTTCACCGGCGGGATCGAGGCGCACACCGGTTGGCAGCGGCGAAGTGAAGCGCGGTTTTGTTTGAGCGGACGCCGTACAGAGCAGTGCAAAGAGCGAGAGAGCGAGTCGACAGATTCGGAGCGAATGCATGACCGCCATTCCTTACGGCGCCAAGGATCAATTGCCCGGAAAGTCGATTAGACGTTTCGATGCGCGAGTTGTCATCATCGCTCTCTCATTCTGTTTAGGCCAACGCGTAGAGATACTCGACGTGGGAGCGCACGGCTGCGTCTATCCCTGCGACTTTTGGGTTGGTGGAATCGATTAGAAAATACTCGTTGGGGGCATGGGCGCCAGTGCCATGGCCCAAGCCGAAGTGTCCGGCCGGGAGATTGATGGGATCGGACGTGAAAATATATCCGGGCCACGATCCGGCGGAGCGGGGCCACAAATCGGGATCGAGACCAAGCTTGCGGTAAGTGGCGATTTGCGCCTGGATCAGCTTGGAATTTGGGTCGGTCTGCGTCGGATCGTAGCCGCCACTCATGTTGACCTCAATATCGCCAAAGCCGTGTTTGGCAAGATGGTCTTTTAGTAGTGCCAGTGTTCCGGCAGCCGTCATGTCGGGCACAAGCCGCATGTCGATCTTGGCGACGGCACGGTGCGGCAGAACCGTCTTGCCGCCCGGGCCGGTGTATCCGGCGACCAACCCTTCGATGTTGATCGTGGGCTTGGATTCGAGCAGCACCAGCGAGTCAAGCCAGTTTTTGTCGTGCACCCAATGCTCGACGCCGAGCTGCTTCTTGACCATGTCTTCATTGCGGCGGGCAGCGGCCTCCTGAATCATCTTCACTTGTGCGGGAGTCAGCGGCTTGGCTTTGTCGAAGAAGCCGGCTACCGCGGGCGTGTGTCCATCGGATTCGATCAGCGTATTGAGCGCTTGCACGAGATGCCAAGTGGGACTGTCGACCTGGGCCTCGAGGCTGGAGTGAACATCGTGCTTGGGACCGCGGCCCCAGCGCTCGCCGGTGGAAACCAGTTCGAGTTCGACTACGCCTTTTGCGCCCAGAGAAATCTGCACACCTCCGTCGAGATCCTGGCCCGCTTCGGGGATGTAGACGCCCATGCACTTCTTCAAGGCGGCCGTGACCTTGGGTTGACGGACAACCTCCGGAAAATGGGTCGAACCAATTTCTTCTTCCCCTTCACAGACGAGCACGAGATTGACCGGCAGCTTTTTTCCCGCTGCCTTGAAGGCATGAAGGGCGCCGAGGAAAGCGGTTTCAGGGCCCTTCTGGTTCACAGCGCCGCGGCCGACGCAGATCTTGCCCAGGCCTTCCTTGTCGACGATCCGCGCTTCGAGCGGCGGCGAAGACCACTCGGACGGGTCAAACTGTTTCACGTCGTACATAAAGTAGATACCGACAGTGGTCGCCGCGCCTGCGTCCAGAATGCCGAAGACGCCGGGCTTGCCCGAGGTGGGAATGATCTCGACGTTCGCAAATCCGGCATCGCGCGCGAGTTGCGCCATGTATTCCGGACCCTGTGGATAGTTGCGGTTCTCGGCCGCGATCGAGGGCAACGCGATCCACTCCTGCAGCCGCTTCACGTTCTCGTCATGCAGCTTCGGGATCTGGCTAAGGACCGATTGCATGTCGGGATGTTCGGTGGAGTTGTCGGCGGCGAAAACAGAAATTGGCAGCGCGGCGAAGGCGGCTCCTGCGAGCGCGCCGTTGATGAACTCGCGACGATTGAGTGCGTTATAGATCGAGTCAGTCATGGCGTCCTCCATTGCCCAAAAAAGATGATGCTCTTTTTTCGATGGTCATCATAGCAGTTGGAGCGGCCCGGGTGGATGTCCCTGCGCAAAGTTCGGCTCTTGGCGGCATAAGCTTTCACCGCGGAGAGGGTGGGAAGGCGAACGGTCGATATAATGTCGCCATTGTTCAGGAGCCTTCCCATTGACACGTAAGACGCACTTGCAACGTACAGCATATTTTCTCAGTACCGCGATTTTTCTCGTTTCGATTTGTGCCCACGCGCAAATTCGCCGCATGGTCATTCTCGATCAGGATGGGCGCGGGCCCGCCACTACCGATCAACAGTCGATGCTCATGGTTCTTGCAGGCGCCGGGGATTGAGACGCTGGGGATCACGATTGTCAGCGGTGATCAGTGGCGCGACGAGGAGGTTGCGCACACCCTGCGCATGCTCGAACTGACTGGGCATTCCGACATCAAAGTCTATCCTGGCGCGGTGTTTCCGCTCATCAACAGCAAGGACGAGATCGCGCGCTGGCAGAAGCTGTATGGCGTCGTCAGCTATCAGGGCGCGTGGAACGAGCACAAAGTCAAGCCGACGGTTGGGACGAATAATGTCGGAGCCTGGAACTCGGGCGTGTATCACGGCCCGTTCGAGGTGCCAAATCCGCTGCCGGAGGGCAATCCTGCGCTCAAGGCCGAGACGGAGGACGCCGCGCACTTCATGATTCGCATGGTGCGCCAGTACCCGCACGAGGTGACGATCTATGCGGGCGGGCCGTTGACGAATCTGGCGCAGGCGATCAGTATCGATCCTCATTTTCCGCAGCTCGCGCAGGAACTCGTGGTCATGGGCGGCAGCATCCAGCCGGCGGCGCCCATGGAATGGGTGCAGGCCAACCGGCGCGAATTCAATTTCTGGTGGGACCCGGAGGCAGTGCACATCGTGCTGCGCGCGCCCTGGAAGAAGATTACGGTGACGACCGTCGACATCTCCGTAAAGACGCACATGACGCGGGCAATGATCGACGAGATCGCCAAGGCAGGTACGCCCTCGGCGCAGTATATCGGCAAGTGGGCGGACGACGAACTCTTGTGGGACGAGCTGGCCGCCGCCGCGTGGATCGATCCCAGCATCATCACAAAAGAAGAATTGCTCGCGATGGACATCGATATTTCGCATGCGGCGGGATACGGGAACACGCTAGTATGGTTGCCCGCGAATGCTCCCTGGGCTCGGCGAGCAGGTCGTGCACGTGCAAACGGATTTGAATTTGGAGAAGTTCAATAAGATGGTGATCGACCTTTTGTCGCGCGCCGCGAAGTAGCACGACCGTAGCCCCAGCGACCGTAGCGCCGGCGACTCGCCGGCAGTCGCGAGGGCGACCCGCCCTCGCCACCCGTGCACCAGCAAATAGGAGTAGCGCCGGCAGTGGGAAGAGCGACCGTAGCGCTGGCGTCTCGCCGGCGGTTATGGCGGCTTCCCCGCCGCCACGCTCGGGCAATCCACACCCTGCAGCTTCGCTCGCGCTACGTAATTCTCGTCGTTCCTTCGCTTGACTCACGGTTTACAATTCCTGCCGAACCTTTCTTCAGCTAACTAACTATGCCTAAAACCAGAGTGCCCGCTGGCGCGCGTGACCAACTTGTGCAGGCTGCGCAAAAAGCGATGCAAAACGCCTACGCTCCCTTCTCTCACTTCAAGGTGGGTGCGGCGATTCTTACCTCCAAAGGCGACATTTTCGCCGGCTGCAACGTCGAGAATTCCTCCTATGGAATGACGAACTGTGCAGAGCGAACCGCAATTTTTTCGGCGGTGGCCGCGAAAGGACCCGATCTCGAGATCGTGGCGGTCGCCGTGACCAATGCGCAAAACGTCCCGTGCTCTCCCTGCGGCGCGTGCCGGCAGGTGATTTTTGAGTTCGGGCCGGAGGCAGTCATCTTCTATCAGGGCGATAAGGGCGACAAAGAAAGCCACATTACTGAACTTCTCCCGGAGGGCTTTCGACTCCGGTGACCGAACCCAGCGCTTCGCCTCCACCATTCCGCGTGATCGATCTCATCCGCAAAAAGCGCGATGGGGGCGAGCTTTCGGCCGCCGGGATTGAGTACGTTGTTGCGGCGTACACCGCCGGCGACCTTCCCGACTACCAGATTGCGGCGTGGCTGATGGCCGTCCTGTTGCGCGGCATGACCGGCGTGGAACTGGCCGCGCTCACGAATGCGATGCTGCATTCGGGCGAAGTGCTCGATCTTAGTTTTCTTCCGGCGACAAAAGTTGATAAGCATTCAACAGGCGGCGTCGGCGACAAGACTTCGCTGGTGCTCGCGCCGCTGGTGGCAGCGGGCGGGCTTTATGTGCCGATGATCAGCGGCCGCGGGCTTGGCCACACCGGAGGTACTCTCGACAAGCTGGAATCGATTCCGGGATTTCGCGTGGGCCTTTCAGTGCCGGAGTTTCATCGCGTGCTCAAGGCGTGCGGCACGGCAATGATCGGGCAGACAGAGAATGATCGCTCCCGCCGATCGCAAACTTTACGCGCTGCGGGATGTGACAGGGACTGTCGAAAGTCCGAACCTGATTTGCGCTTCGATCATGAGTAAGAAGCTGGCCGAGGGCACCGACGCGCTCGTGCTCGACGTGAAGACCGGCTCGGGCGCGTTCATGAAGAAGGAAGAAGACGCGGTTCACCTCGCTGAGCTAATGGTGGAGACCGGCGAGCGCATGGGCAAGAAGATGGTCGCGCTCATCACGAACATGGACCAGCCGCTGGGGCGCATGGTCGGCAACGCGATGGAGGTCGCGGAGTGCATCGAGGTGCTGCACGGCGGCGGGCCCGACGATCTGCGCGAGCTTTGCCTGCACCTGGCGGCATGGATGTTTCATCTCGGCGGCGCTGCTAAATCCGTGGCCGAAGGAAAAATGCTCGCTTCCGAGATCATCGCATCCGGCAAGGCCTTTGACCGGTTCCGGCAGATGGTTGAGTTGCAGGGCGGCGACGTCAGCACGATTGACGATCCTTCGCAGTTGCCGTCGACGGATTGCCGCGTGGATGTTCGGAGCGCGTCGGCGGGATATGTTTCAACGATCGCGTGCGAGGATGTCGGCACCGCGTGCGTGGTCCTGGGCGGCGGGCGCGAGAAGAAAGAAGATGCGGTCGATCCGGCGGTCGGGATCGTGGTTCATAAAAAGATCGGCGACCGGGTCGCAGCGGGCGACGCGGTGTACACGATTCACTGTCATTCGGAAGCACAGGCCGCACGCGCAAAGAAGTTGCTGGAGGCGAGTTACACGATCTCGCCTGCACCCGCGCACAAACTGCCCTTGATTCATCGAGTGATTTATAGAGGAGAGCATTGATGGGACGATTCACGGGCATTCTTGGCTTGCTGACGATGCTGAGCCTCGCCTACATTTTCTCCACCAACCGCAAGGCCATCCGGTTGAAGACCGTCGGTTGGGGACTCGGCTTGCAGTTTGCCTTCGCCGTCTTCGTCCTGAAAATGGAGACCGGGCGGGTGCTCTTTCAGAAGGCCGGAGACGCGGTGAACAAGCTGCTCAGTTACTCGTTTGTGGGCGCGCAATTTGTTTTTGGCGATCTCGGCAAGCAGGGTTCGCACTGGGGTTTTTATTTTGCGTTTCAGGTTTTGCCGACCGTCATTTTTATTTGTGCATTGTTCGCCGTGCTCTATTACTTCGGCGTCATGCAGATCATCATCCGGGGCGCCGCGTGGCTGATGACGCGACTAATGGGCGTGAGCGGCGCGGAGTCGCTCAACGTGGCGGCCAGCATTTTTATGGGGCAGACGGAAGCACCGCAAACGATCCGCCCATTTTTGCCGGACTTGACGCGCTCGGAGTTGATGACCGTGATGACGAGCGGCATGGCGCACGTGTCGGGCGGAATCATGGCGGCGTACATCGCGTTCGGCATCGAGCCAAAACATCTCCTGAGCGCGGTGATCATGACCGCTCCCGGAACGCTCCTGATGGCGAAGATGCTGGTGCCGGAAACGGAGGTTCCGAAGACCGCAGGGCGGGTGGTGATGAGCGAAGAGGAACTGGACAAAGAGAAGAAGGAAAATCTTCTGGGGGCAATCGCGCGCGGGACTACCGACGGGCTGGGCATGGCACTGAATATCGCCGCCATGCTGATTTCGTTTCTGGCGCTGATTGCCCTGCTCGATGGGCTGATGGGCGGGATCCACGCGCATCTGCTGTGGTTCCCGGCGAGCCTGGAGTCCGTGCTGGGCAGGCTGTTTGCACCCATCGCGTGGGTGATTGGCATCCCGTGGCATGACTGTACCGCAATCGGCAATCTGCTGGGCGTGCGCATGGTGCTCAATGAGTTGGTCGCGTATTCGATGCTGGGCGCGCAGAAGGCAGCGATTGATCCGCGGTCGTTTACGATTGCCACGTTTGCCTTGTGCGGTTTCGCCAACTTCAGTTCAATTGGAATTCAGATGGGCGGGATCGGCGCGCTGGCTCCGAACAAGAAATCGGAACTGGCGAGACTGGGATTGCGCGCAATGTTAGCCGGAACGATGGCGAATCTGATGTCGGCTTCGATTGCGGGCATGCTGCTGTGAAGGGATGAGGTATTTCCGGGTTCGAAGAAATCAAATCATAACCACAGAGGACACGAAGGACAAAGAGGAATCACTTCTTTTTGAGGCCGGCGAGAGCTTCGTTCGTTGTCACCAGCCTCGCTCCCATCCGCTGAAATTCTGCTTCGCACTCCCTCCCTGCTGCCGCGGATAACGTCTCGATTGCGTCCTTGACTATCACGACTCTGCGGTGGCGCTGTAGAAGGCCCTTGACGGCTAGCCCTACGCAATATTCAGTTGCTACTCCGAAGACTATGAATTCTGGGTGTGTGCCCAAACGCTCTACTAATTCATTCGCGTGCAGCGACTGAAAAACGTCGAGCGTTTGTTTTTCCAGGATAAGTTGCTGGTAGGCGTGGAGATCCGGTGGGATCCTGGCACCGGCGTGATTCTCGACGCGGCCTACCTTGTCGGCGAGCGCTTCGGGGAGCAGTTCTGCACCGGGCGTGCCTTTTATGCAGTGCGGGGGGAATTGCTGAAACTCGGGATCGTTCGGGGCGTGGAAGTCCCCGCTGGAAACCAGGAAGACTTCGTTGCGGCGGGCGGCGTCGGTTAGTTTGCGAATGTTGGGCAGGAGTTCTTCGGCTCCGGGCACGTAGAGCTTGCCGTCAGGGAGCATGAAGTCGCGCTGAACGTCCACCTCCCAAAGGATGAAATTGCGAGAGCGCATTCTTTAATTGTATCGATGCTGGCGGTGGGGAGACGATTCGGTGGTCGGGACCTGGCGGCCGCTACGGTCCAGTGTAGGACGGACACTCTTGTCCGCCCAGGCGCGCGGACAATCCTGCCCTGAGCCTGCCACGGGCAGTGTCGCGCCACAGCATCACTGCATGCCCAGCGACGCCGCCACTTTCTTCCCGTATTCTCGCGCCTTGGCGATGGCCGCCTCTTCATCCACCGTCAGCAACTTGCGGTCTTTCATGACCATCCGTCCGCCAATGATTACGGTCTCGACGTCGCTGGCTTTCAGCGCATACGCGATCTGCGCGTAGATGTCGTAAATCGGCACGGCGTTAGGTTCGTCCAAACTGATGACGATCAAATCCGCTTTCTTCCCTTTTTCCAGCGAGCCGATTTCGTTTTCCATGTGAATTGCGCGCGCTCCGTCGATCGTCGCCATTTCGACCACCGCCTTCGCGTTGAGCGCGGTCGGATCCATTTTCGTGATCTTCGCCAGCTTCGCGGCCAAATCCATTTCTTCCATCAGATCTAAATCGTTGTTGCTGCCGGCAGGGCCATCGGTCCCGAGGCCCACCGCGACTCCGGCGGCGCGCTCTTCCGGAACGGGCGCCACGCCGCTCGCCAGCATCATGTTGCTCGACGGATTGTGCACGCATCCCACGTGATGCTCGGCAAGAAGTTTGCGGTCCGCTTCGTCGACGTAAATGCAATGAGCAGCGACCACATCGGGCCCAAGAATGCCCAGGCGCGCGAGATATTGCACGGGCGTGGCGCCGTTGTTTTTCATACTGTCGTCCAATTCTTTTTTCATCTCCGCGACGTGAATCAGAATCGGCGCATGATATTTGCGGGCGAGCGCCGCCGAATCCTGCAACGTCTTTTGCGAGCAGGTGTAAATCGAGTGCGGCGCAACCGACGCATGAATAAGCGGATCGCCTTGCCACTTCTGCAAAAACTTCTCGGTGTAGGCGAGCATGGCGGCTCGGTCTTTATTGTCAGGCGTCGGAAAATCGATCCACGTTTCGCCCAGCACGCCGCGCATTCCTGCCGCCTTGGTCTCCTCCGCAATCGCATCTTCGAAGTAGTACATATCCGCGAAGGTGGTGATGCCGGAGCGAATCTGCTCGGCGGCGGCCAACCGCGTGCCCCAGCGCACGAAATCCTCGGTCACGTTCTGCTTTTCGGCGGGGAAAATATATTTGTAGAGCCAGTCGTTAAGCGTGACGTCGTCGTGCAGGCCGCGCAGCAGCGTCATGGGAACGTGCGTGTGTCCGTTGATAAAGCCGGGGAGCACGAGTTTGCCGCGAGCGTCGATGGTCTGCGGCGCCTGATAGTGGGCTTCGATCTCGGCGCGCGCGCCGACGGCGAGAATCTGGTCGCCGGAGACGGCAATGGCGCCATCGTTGTAGATGGAACGGGCCGCGTCCATGGTCACGATTGTGCCGGTGACGATGGTGGCGGCAGTCTGCCTGGCGTTCTGGGCGTAGAGAGAGATTGCGGAAATAAAAATGCAGAAAAGGAGAAAAGTTTTTATTTTCATGTGAGGTCCGCTCCGATCGGCTTCCTATGCTCAATGGTCGTTATTTGATCGAAATAAGCAAGATTTGTACAGCGGCGTAGCGCCGGCATCCTGCCGGCTGTCCCGACAGCCTGCCCTGAGCTTGCCGAAGGGGCGTCTCGCCGTCGGCCTCTCGTCCGCTACACGATCCGCGTGTTTAATTTCTTTGCTCGCCCCATGCGCCAATGTGCGCCACGCACACTCATTAGTGACAGGCATCACAGCTTCTATGTTCATATGGCGCTAAAAGTACCCACACTGGAGGGGGACCGATGGCGGCGGTACCTGGGGGGATGGTTTCAGCAGCGATGAGAGAAGAACTTCTACGTCTGGCTACCGATGTTATTTCCGAATCAAAAGGGACAGTGCTGTTCCAGCGAGGCGATCCCCCGCGCGGCTTGTACCTGATCTGCAGCGGACGAGTCAGCGTGGCGCTGGACACGAACAACCTCGCTTATCCCCCGCGCATCCTGGGGCCGGGCTCGGTTCTGGGCTTGCCGGCAACCGTGGCCGGCTCTCCTTACAGTCTTACGGCCGAGGTGGTCGATAAAGCGGAGCTTGCGTTCGTTCCGCGCGCGGCGGTGATCAACTGCCTGTCGACCAATCAGCAGCTTTGTTTTGAGGTGATGCAACTGCTGAGCGGCGAAATTTCCGGCACGCGCGCGGCACTCAAACAGTCAGGTTCGGTGCGGCAGCACGCCACCTAAATCGCCCCTACGCTATTTTGTTCGCACCAATTGCGGTGCAGAGCGGTCTTCCACACCCGCGCGTAGTGCCTTTCACTCTACTCTTCCGCCTGATTTTGTTTGCTCCGGCAAGTCGGCGTGTGTAATCCTGTTTCCGCAAAATAAATCAGTATACGGAGGGCTCAGATGCGCGCCAGGCTTATTGTTGGATTGATTATTCTTTTTCCACTCACGGCGTTTGCCAACGACATGTTCAACGCAAAGGAAGGTCTTTGGGAAATGACCGTGAACACTGGCGGCAGCGGCATGGGAATGTCCGCCGATCAGCTCGCCAAAATGCCGCCCGAGCAGCGCGCCATGGTCGAGCAGATGATGAAGCAAAAAGGTATCAGCATGAGCGGCAACGCCATCACAGTGAAGAGCTGCGTCACTAAGGACAAGATCGCCAAGGGCGCGGCCTTTGCCGACAGCCGCAAGGAGAGCGGCGACTGCACCCGCTCGGTGGTAAAGCAAACGGCAAACCACTTCGAAGCCAAGTTTCACTGTGAATCGAAGAACAGTGGAACGACCGATGGAACTGTGAACGTCGACATCGTGGGCAACGGCGTGAAGGGCGTGACGCACATGACTAATACCAGCAACGGAAATAGCCGGACATTCGACACCACCTTCACCTCCAAATATCTCGGGCCGGATTGCGGCGACGTTAAGTAAAAGACGTTAAGTACTGACGTTGAATAATTCTGCGAAAAAAAATGCGCGGACCCCTGGGCCCGCGCATGCCGTTTATGATCGCCAAGAACCAACCTCTGCGAACTCCGCGGCTTTTCTCTGCGGCCTCTGCGGTTCAAGCTCTCGATAGGCGTCTGATAAAACCTCAACGGACCGGTTTGCTTTTAAGGCAGGCGCTGGAAGAGGATACTATAGCCATCAGCCATCACCCGTCAGGCAAGGCATGTGCGAAGTCGCCTCTAGAAAGCAGTCAGGTTTAAGGGTTAACTGACGGCTGATGGCTGACGGCTGAAAGCTATCGAATGATCATCAACTTCGCTGAGCGCGCCCACAACCATAACTGGGAGCTCGACCCCATCATCCGCTCTCTCCTGGACACCGATTTCTACAAGCTCCTCATGCTCCAGTTCATCTGGAAAAACTATCCGAAAACGCGCGTCTCGTTCGCGGTCGTGAATCGCACCGGCGCGGCCCGTCTGGCCGACATGTTTTCGCGCGAGGAACTCTCCCATCAGATGGAGCATGTTCGTCGTTTGCAATTCCGGCGGTCGGAGCTGGTGTGGCTCGCGGGCAATACATTCTACGGGCGGCGCGGCATCTTCGAGCCTGCATTCCTCGAGTGGCTGGAGCACGACTTTCATTTGTCGGACTATGACATTTCCGTAAAAGATGGCCAATACGATCTCACCTTTGACGGCCTCTGGACCGAAACCACGATGTGGGAACTCTACGCGCTCCCTATCATGAGCGAACTGAAGACGCGCGCCAGTTTGAAGACTCTCCGCGAATTTGGGCTCGACATCTTATATGCGCGCGCCAAAACAAAACTCTGGAGCAAGATCGAACGGCTGCGCGGCATTCCCAATCTCAGCGTGGCCGATTTTGGCACGCGTCGCCGCCACAGCTTTTTGTGGCAGGAATACGTAGTCAACGCGATGGCCGCGAACCTGGGCTCGGCCTTCATCGGCACCTCGAACGCATTTCTAGCGCACAAGCATGACCTGGAAGCGATTGGCACAAACGCCCACGAACTCGCGATGGTAATGGCGGCGCTGGCGCCCGATGACAAGGCGATGAAGGAATCGCAATATCGCGTGCTCGAGCTTTGGCAGGAGACCTACGTCGGCGCGCTGCGCGTGATGCTGCCGGATACATTTGGCACGACGCAGTTTTTAGAGAACGCGCCGGAGTGGACGGCGGACTGGCGCGGCCAGCGCATCGACAGCAAGAATCCCTATATCGCGGGCGACGAATATATTCGCTGGCTCGAAGGCCGTGGCCGCAATCCCCGCGAGAAGCTGATCATCGCCTCGGACGCCCTTGATGTGGACGACATACTCGGACTGCACGCGTATTTTGATGGAACGATTGCCAGCGGTCTGAAGCCGGCAGACTTTCAGTCAGCGGCCGATTTTCTCGATCGCGAAAAATGGCAGCCCGGACGGCGCATCCGCATCAGTCACGGCTGGGGCACGCTCCTAACCAACGATTTTCGCGACTGCGATCCCGCCGGCGGCAATGGCTTCGATCCCATCAGTCTGATCTGCAAGGTAACGACGGCGGAAGGACGGCCGGCGGTGAAACTCTCCGACAATTACGCGAAGGCAGTAGGCGCGCCCGCCGAGATCGAACGCTACCGCCACGTCTTTGGAACGGCGGGAGTCAGTAATGTGCCGGTGATTGCGTGAGCGGGTGGGTGCCCCACTTCTCGCGCATTTCGAGAAGTGGGCTACCGCGCCGCTGGCACCGGAGTGGTTCTGTCCCCTACTCGGCCGGCGGTCGAACCTTCATCTTAAGCACTCCCCATTGATTTACTTTGACCGTGCCCGCTTCGCCTAGGGCATACGCCCGGAAGCTGCTCCAGCGCCACAGCTCCGGCGATGTCACCAACTCCTGCTTCACAGGATTCCGGTGCATATAGCGCAGCTTCCCCACTCGTTTCTCTTCGCTCCAAACGTTGAAGTCATAGAAGCGTTTCAGCCAAATGTGTTCCGCGGTATGGGGAAGGGGGTGCCCCACTTCTCGCGCACTTCGAGAAGTGAGCTCCACGGAAGCCGCGAGTCGTCCAGCTTGCGCAATGACGCGGCGCGCAAACCCAAGTTTGAGAGCCTGTATCACCGTGGAAGGAGTCTTCTCCTGCGGTTCGCTGATCAGCAGATGAAAGTGCTCAGGCATAACCACGTACCCGGCCACCACGAACTGATAGCGGCGACGAACTTCTTCCAGCACCTCCAGAAACAAGTCCCGCCGCCGTTCCGTGCCGAGCAGCGGCTGCCGCCCATAACAACTGCAAGTGATGAAATGCAGGTGCCCAGCGCCGTAGAAGCGCTTCAGATTCCGCGCCATGCTAAGAGAATACTGAGACTGGGAGCTGGCGCGGTGACGGCGCGCACTCTTGAGCGGTGATGAAAAAATCCGGGACCTCCAGCTGTGCGGGACGCGCGAAAGCCCACTTCTCGAAAAGCGCGAGAAGTAGGGCATCCCTTTGTCGATCCATCTTCAACCCGCAAGCGATTCGATCGCCGCCACCGCTTCCGGCGGAAGCATGAGATTTATGCTGGCCAGATCTTGCTGCATGTGCTCTGGGCTGGATGTGCCGGTCAGTGGCAGAATGCCGATGGCACGAGCGAAAGCGAAGACGATCTGCGGCGAAGTAGCGTTCATGCGCGCCGCCAGTGCGGCGATGATCGGGTGATGAACAACATCGACGTTCGCCGTCAATAACGAGAAGCCTTGATAGAAGATGCCGCGCTCGCGGCAGTACAGGCGGACCTCGCGATCCCATCCCAAGCTGGCATAGCAACGATTTTGCACGAATGCTGGAAGTTCGCTGCCGGCCTCGGCCATCTGCAGCAAATGATCCAGCGATACATTGCTCACCCCAATCAGGCGTGTGCGGCCTGCATCGCGCTCCCCACGCATCGCTTCCCAGACCTCAGCGTCATACTCGGACCAATCGTAGTTCGACGCCGGACCATGGAGAAGGAAGCTGTCGACAAAGTCGCAGCCCAGATGGTCGAGCGAACTGGCCAGCGACTGCGCGACCTGCGTCGAGAGGCTTGCCGCAGGATCGTAAGGGAGACGATGATCCTGCCCGCGCTGGTAGGTGAATTTCGTCTGCAAAAAAAGATCGGCGCGGGATGCGATTCCTGCCCGATAGGCAGCGGCTAGTCCTTCACCGACAGCGGCTTCAAAATAATGTCGGCGTTGGTTGGCGGTGTCGAGAGCGCGAAAACCGGCTCGGAGAGCAAGTTCCGTGAGCGCGGCTGTGCGGCCTTCTTTCCAGGCGGTGCCGTAGAGGAAGGTTGGGATGGTGGGTGCGGGCGGCTGAGGCACGATAAACAGTATGCTATCAGCAGCTATTGCAGCCCACCCTTGCAAACGAAACTTCATGACTGGCGTTGTCTTACTGAAAAATCCCGGTGTACAACTAATTCGAGTTGGAACGATAGCCCCTGACCCTCACCGGTCGGGGCTTTTTTTTCTCTCTCTGCTAACCCCAAGGCGTGCCGCTACCGCCTACTCTAATTTGACGGTAGCTCATCGGTTTTTCATAAAAGAAGTGGTACAATACTGTACGTACACCGAGAAAACCGCCGGACCGCGCGAACGCTCCCTAATATCTCAGCAAACACTCCTTGACTTAGCCACCGAAAAGTCCAACCATGGAAACAGAGCGCACAATGCGTTCAGCAAGATCAGTTCTTTGAAAAAAAAGAAGGGGGAGGCGCGGGGACGCAGAGACGGAGATGCAGGCGTAACTCCTTATTCCGGAATACTTTACCTGTAAGCCTTTATTTCTGAATACTTTGCGAGGCAAAAACTAGCAATGACCCTCAAAATAGGCCATTTTTCTCACCTAACCCTCATGCGCTCAAGACTTTACCTCTAAGTCACGCAGGCTCAAGACTTTGGCGGGGAAAAATGCGTAACTCGATGATTCTAATAGACCGGGATAAGGGGGGGTACCCCCCCGCTCACGCGCTCCCGATCCAGATGCCCGCAATAAAAACGAGTACTCCGCCGACGACTACTTGGAAGGCTGCCGACAGCAGAGGCGTGTCCATGTAGCGATTGCGAATCCACGCAATAGCCGCCAACTCCACCGCGACCACGATCACGGCCGCGACAAAGGCAACGTGGAAGTTCGGAAGTAAAAATGGAAGCGTGTGGCCGATTCCCCCCGCGGCGGTCATCAGTCCTGTAACTGCACCACGTAACACGGGGCGCCCGCGGCCAGTAAGTGAGCCGTCATCCGACAGCGCTTCGGCAAAGGCCATTGAAATGCCCGCGCCGATCGAAGCCGCGAGGCCGACCAGAAACGCGTCTTTGCTGCTGCGTGTGGCAAACGCCGCCGCAAATACGGGAGCAAGCGTCGAGACCGAGCCGTCCATCAACCCGGCCAGTCCCGGCTGCACGATCTGCAGAACGAACAGGCGGCGCTGCGCTTCTTCTTCGGACTTCTGCACGTCTTGCGTGATCTCTTCGCCGAGCGCTTCGGCCGCGACCTGGTGCTTGCGCTCGACCTCCTCCAGATCGCCGAGCAGTTTGCGAATGCCGGCGTCGGTGACTTGATTGATCGCCTTCTGATAGAACTGGCGCGTCTCCAGTTCCATGATCTCGGCCTGCTTGCGCACTTCTGAAATCTTCAGCGGCCGCGTCAGCCAGAAAGGACGGCGCTGCACGAATCCTTTGACGTCCTGGCGGCGCATGAGCGGAATATGGTCGCCAAACCGCGCCCGGAAGGTTTCGATGAGAGCGGTGCGATGGCCCGATTCTTCCTCGCGCATGTCTTCAAAAAGCTTGGCGGTCGCAGGATAGGTTTCGCGCAAGCCATCGGCGAAATCGGCGTAAACGCGGCCGTCTTCTTCTTCCAGCGCGATTGCCAACGCCAGAATTTCGCGCTCCGACAGATCTTTGAACTTACGTGCCATCGGCAAATCTCCTCTTCGGCCGCAAAATCACTCGCGGACCAATCATGACTGCCGGAATTCTCGTCATATTCGTATAGCACATGAAGCTCGAAAAGGTCTGCGACATTAATGATTCACGACGGGAAAACGAGACAGAGGCCGAGTCAGCTCACGCAGCGGCATTAGAACCCAGCCCGAGATTGAGCGGACAACTTCGGCGTTAAAATCGGATTCCAACTGGAGTAGGATTAGCTTGTAGATGCGGTTTTGACCTCCCGGGCCAACCGTTTGCATGGAGGAAACTGCCATGAAAAAGCACCCGAAAGCTCTCCTCGCAGCGTTTGTTTCCATTCTCCTCATTCTCTATGCGCCACAGGCGTTCGCCCAGCACGGCGGAGGCGGTGGACACGCAGGCGGCGGTGGCTTCGGCGGCGGTAGCTCCCACGGTGGAGGCTTTAGCGGTGGCTCGTCCCATGGCGGAGGCTTCGGCAGCGGCGGCTATCACGGCGGGTATGGCGGAGGTTATAGTGGCGGCTTTGGCGGAAGTCGGGGATCGATGTTTGGAGGCGGCCGCTCCGGAAGCATGGGCCGCGAAACAGGACCACGCAGTGGCGCGCAACGCAGTTCCCCCTACGGTCGCGCCAATACCTCTCCGGGATGGCATTCGCTCGGCAGATCAGGCAGCATGTCCGGCGCAACGGGCACCCGTCTAAACATCTCGCACGGCACCGAAATGCGCGCCGCGCTGGCTGACGGCCAATGGCATTCCTTCGGCGGCACGCACGCCGCGCTCGGGAGCAGGCTAAACGGCAATGTCGGATTCGGCCACAACGCGGAATTCATTCCACGGCGGTTGGGGTGGCTGGGGCGGCGGCGGTTGGCACGGTGGCTGGGGCTGGCGCGGTGGCTATTGGCGTGGGGGCTGGGGATATCCCGGCTACGGTTTCGGCTTTGGCTGCTGGGGCTGCGGATGGGGATTCGGCTTCGGTTGGGGAATCGGCTGGAATCCCTGGTGGGCGCTCTATCCCTATCCTTATTGGGATAGCCTGTGGTGGGGCGATCCCTACGGCTACTTTGGGCCGCCGGGGGACATTTACCCGTATCCGTACTACTAAGATTGGCGTAACTACCTGACGTGAAGTCAGAATTTCAAAAGTCAGAAGCTAGAAGTCGAACGGTGGATTCCAGCTCTTAATTCTGACTTCTGACTTCACCTCACACCGATCATCAACCCGCTCGGCCCGGGCAGCCGCACTCGCCGCACATCTTTGAATCCTGCCGCGCGCAGCCAGGTTTCATATTCAGGCTCGCTGTAGCTGCTGCCCGCCCGCGTGCCCACCAGCATGTTCAGCGAGAAGAGCGCCGCAAAGCTGGGAGCCGTTTTGCTCGGCTCCAGAATGAAGTCTTGCACCACTACCTGGCCTCCGCCTGCGAGCGCCCCGTAGGCGCGCTCCAACAATTCCCGGTTCTCCTCGGCAGAAAACATGTGGCAGATCGCCGAAATCATGATCAGATCGTAGTTTTCTCCCAGTGGATCGCGCAGCATGTCGCCGGCGCGCACTGAGATTCGCTCGGCCAGTTCGGCCTTGCGAATGTACTGCTGGGCAAGAGGCACGACGTCGGGTAGGTCCATAATCTCCGACTTCAGCCCTGGCACGGCGCGCGCAAATGCAATGGAATACGCTCCCGATCCGCCGCCGAGGTCCAACATGCGTCCAATCGACGTCGTCCCGACCGCTTTCAACACTGCTCCCGCCCGCTCTTTGGCGTTGCGATCCATCGCCGAAATAAAATCCTTCACCCCATTTTCGTGGGCGCCGTTTCCGGTGGGCTTCCCTGCCCGCACACACTCCGTCAGGTGCGACCAGCGATCCCAGAGGTGCGCGGTGTGCATCAGGCCGCCGCGAGCGTTGTCGCGCGAGCCATCGCGGAAAAACCGCGCGCTGGTGGGAGTATCGAAATACCGTCCATCCTTTTTTTCGAGCAGCTTCAGGCTGACCAGCGCGTTCAGCAGCATCTCGGTTGCGCGCGGGTCGGCGTGAATCCTCTTCGCGACGCTCTCGGCAGAAGAGCCATCGGACGTGGCCGTGAAAATATCCAATTCCAGCGCGGTCAGCAGCGCCCGGCTCGGCATGTACGCCCGCACCATCTCGTTAAGATTGTCGGGAAGCGTGCCGGCCTCGTCTTTCGCTCGAACCATCGCCCGGTAGCGATCGCGATGCTCGGCCGAGGCCGCCTTCATCGCGGGCGCATCCTTCCACTCCAGTCGCGTCACTACCTTGCCCAACCGCAGATGCGAGCTTGCGATTTCGGCAACATCATCTCCCGTGACCTTGCGGTACCAGACGCCTTCGGGATAGACGATCATGATGGGCCCGTCATCGCACAAGCCGAGGCAACCGCAGGTGCTCACCTGCACATCATCGTCGAGCCCTTGTGTGCGCAATTCGCGCTCAGGCACTCCCAGAATTCCCCATGATCCCGCTCCTGGGCAGCAAGTGACTCCCTCCGGCTTCTCCTGTGTACAGACGAAAATATGATGACCAAATGGTTCCATGAATATCCTCCTGACGAATGGGCCAGGAAAGCAAGTTCGCGCCGATAGTGCAAACCGCCGAGCCGCAGCCCGTACGAGATAACCTTTGATTATTTAATGAAACCAGTTCTGCTGCCGTGATTCGGGTCACACCTTGCATGGGATGCAGGTGAGGAACAATGCGCGTGCTGGCACGGACGGTTCACTGAAGGGTGGAAAACTTTCAGCCTTGTTGCCGTCCAATGCGCGCCATGCGCGGGACCAGAATCAAGGCCACCGCATACAGAAAAATCGAAATCGCAATCGCTCCCGAATGCCCGTGCGGCAGGTCTTCGAACAGCAACTTGGCGCTGACTATCGCCAGCATGCCGTAAGAAGTCCATACCAGCTCCACTCGTTTCCAGCGCGAACCGATGGCTGCCAGCGCCAGGGCGAGGCCGCAGGTGATCAGCGTGCGGATCACCGCCACGTGCGCCGCTCCCGGCGTCATACCGATCGCCGCCAGCCACACCAGACAAGAAACCAGGAAGGTGGCCACTGCGCTCACCGCCAGCACTGCTGCCAGCAAGCGCAGCAGTTTTTCGTTCCAGCGTTCGCCTTCAAATCGTCCACCGATGGCAAAACAAACAAGCGCGGCCACCGCCACCATCCACACCATCCACCCCGGCGCGTTGGGGAATGTTCCGGCCAATGCTCGCCCCGCATACTGCAAGAGTCCCGAGGCATAGGCCGCCGACGTCAAGTAAAGCAGCCCGTGGAATTCCGGCGTCAGCCGCGCGACTCGCACGCCAATCACCGTCGCCACAACCGACGCAATGCTCAACAGCGCCGCCACCAGCATCGGCGACAACATCAAAAAACTTCCCGCCAGCACAAGTGCAGCTGCCCAGGTCGCATACACGTGGTAGTTGCGCTGCTCCGCGATTCGATCGAAGCTCACGAATGCAGCCGCGTAACACGTCGCCGCCAGCAACCAGCAACAAATACCTACCGCCATCGCACCCTCAACCGGCACAAACAGTAGCCAGGCAGCCGCCGCTAGCCCAAATACCACCGCCGCCTGCGCAATCTCGAAGGCATTTATCCGATGGCGAAGCACCACGGTTCGCCACACGATTCCTGCCCCGTAGATCGCGAAGAGCAGCGTCGGCAACGCCAGCAACGCGGTTTGCGATACCGGCGGATAACCCGGCCTCGAACCTTCCGGCAGCACATGAATATAGAGAAGAACCAAAATAGCGACATCAGCTGCGGGCGCGGCTACGAACCGCAATCCCAGCCAGCGGTCTGCTCCAGCCGCGAACTCGCTCACCAACACCGCGACCAGAAGCGCCGCAACGTAGGGCACCAGGTCATGCGAAGCCACCAGCAAGGCAAGCGCAGTGAACACAGCCGCGGTCTCCGCTACCCACACTAACGGCGCGAGCTTGCGCCTCCATGCCAGCGCGAGTGCTCCCACCACGAACGCGGCCAGCAGTCCGCCTGTCGCGTTTGCTGTCAGAACCTGAAAACGCAGCGTCAGCTCTGCCAGCATGGGAACAAGAATCATCGCCGACGTTGCCGCATACGCAGTGCTGGCAAAGACCGCCCCCAGCGGCACCCGCGCCGCCCATACCATCCAGGCAGCCGCATACGCCAGAGCGAGCGCCACCACCACCAGCTTCGGAAACGACCCGGATTCCGCTACCGCGCGCAGCAGGTACGCGCCCGCAATGCCGAGCATCGCCTTTCCCACGACGAGAAAACACTCCGCCTGCTTGCGGAAGCGCAAGTTCGTCCGCCGCCGCTGTTGAGGCGGCCGCGGGAACTACTTTTTCTATGGGGATAGAACCAGGCCGCTGGCCATTGCCTTCCAGCGCCAGAACGCGCCGCTCCAGCGTTTCAAGACGCGCATCGAGCCGTGCTAAGGCGTCGAGAAGATCGTCCATCTCCACGACCCTCGTTCTAAAGTCTGCCAATCAGTTCTGGTCGAGCTCGCGCTACTTGCGTTTACTGGTCTGGAGTTATATCGTCTTTCAGCGCGCCGGCGAACCCTCGGGCGTTGCGTTTCTCGCCGGCCATGGCGGCAACAGTTTCACCAGCACCCACAGGATCACGAACGGTAAAACAGTCAAGACAACGGCCGTCAACAGGCCTTCCCGCGTTATCAGGCCCATCTTGTAGGTCGTGTATCCCAGGAAGCTCTTCGAGAAAAGCTGTCCGCCGATCACCACATTCCAGCGCATGGCAAAAATGCCCATCATGGTAAGGCAGCCGGCGACCGCATAGATGCGTTTGCGCGCGATCTCCGACAGGTTGAGCACTTGCGTCACGGCAAGCAGCGCAATCGGCGTAACCGTCCCGAAAACAATCTGCACCACGATGTGAGAGACGTACAACTTGGTATGCACCATGAAATCGAGGCTGCGAAAGGACTCGTCCGATTCATAGATGCGATGAATCAGGTCCAGCATCTCAAGGCTGAAGTCGATGATGAATGTGTAAAAGAGATAGCGCGCAATCGTATCCACGCAGCGCATATCAATGGTTTCTTTGCGCAGCCACGTCAGCAGCATGTATAGCAGCATCACGAGCGCGATGCCCGACACCATCGCCGAAAAGATAAACACGACAGGCATTAGCGGCGTTGACCACCACGGATTGGCCTTGATCGATCCGAAGATGAACCCGACGTAGCCATGGAGGAGAAAGGCGGACGGAATTCCGATCAGCGTGATCAGCCAGCCCGTTCGCTCGTCCACATGCAATGCGTGTTCGCTGATGTTACTGGAACCGAGCGTCAGCACCCGATAAATCAGCCGCTTAAAACCGGTCGTTGTTTGCGACAGCATTACAATGTCACGCCGGTAATCCAGCCAGATTTCGAGCACCAGAACCGCCATCAGGTACCACAAATACACAAAGCCAAACATCGCCATGGCCGAGGTGCGGTGCGGCGTCAGGTACATCTCAAACGAACGCTCGGGGTGGCCGAGGTGAAGCTGCAACGGCAGGGGCGCGATCAGCAGAAAGGCAAGAGCGGTCAGCAGCGCCAGCCGGTAGGTGGGCTTCACTGCTTCCACGTTGAAGACCCGCTCCAGCGACGCCAGAATGAACGCGCCTGCCACCAGGCCCGTCAGGAACGGGTAGAGCACGATGAGCACGCTCCACTGCAACTCGACCTCGTTCGGATACATGAAGCCTTCAACACCCTGCATACGCGTTCCTTCTCGAGCAGCGATTCGTCGTCGTGCGGAACCTCATCGCACCGACCCGTCCAGACCGTTGTAAAAAACCTTGGCGTGCGTCGCCATCTGCGGCTTGAGCACCTGCACGCTATGGGTTCTCAGGAACTCATGGATTGGATCGTTCGGATTCTTCAGGTCCGCCAGTTGGCGCGCACCCGTCGGGCAATTCTCGCAACAGGCCGTCGTTAGTCCCTTGGTGATGCGGTGATAACACAGCGTGCACTTCTCCGCCGTGTCGGTCTTGGGATTGATGAATCGGCAACCGTATGGGCACGCCTGCACGCAGTAGCGGCAACCCAGGCAGTACGTCTTATCCACCAGCACCACACCGTCGGGACTGATGAACGTCGCGCCCACCGGGCAGACTTGCGTGCACGGCGAATCCGCGCAGTGATTGCACAATTTGGGGACGAAAAAATTCTTGCCCGTGGGATCCTTGGCCGCCGGAAATCCTTTCTTGCCGCCGTCGGGCGAATCGACCTGCGGATTTTCAATGTCGTAGTCCGTGACGTGATAGCGCTCCACCCATGTCCGGAAGTATCCGTCCGGCACTTCGTTTTCGGTCTGGCATGCCCGCACGCAATTGCCGCAACCGATGCACTTGGTCAGGTCCATCAGCATGCCCCACCAGTGCTCGGTCAGCTTGTAATTGGGCGCCGCCTCGGGAGTGCCCGCCAGCACGTATTTCCACGCCGCTCCCGCTGCCGGCAACAAAAGCAACAAATGACGCCGTGTAAGGTTCATTTCGCGCCTCCCGCCGTAATCGCCGGACTGTGCGGCTGATGGCAGGTGTCGCAGGGAACGCCGCCCGCGTGGTCGGCCGATACAACCTGGGGAAACGCCCTTGGCTTGGCCGCATTCGCCCCGTGGCAGCGTACGCACAGCACCGCGGTATCTAGCTTTTCCGGCGTCACCGAGGCCGGATCATCCGCGTGCTTGGCCAGAGCGCCGTGGCACGCCTCGCAATTCACGTGCGCATGCTTGCCGTCTTTCTTCTTTTCGAGCACGTCGGTGTGACAGGTCTCGCAGGTCCCATGTCCGGCGAAATTTACCGGCCGGGCTGCCAGTTCCGCCAGCGCGTTCCCGCGATAATGCCCGTACTGTCCAAAACTCTTTGGAACCAGAAATCCCCGAATGACCAGAAACAGGAGAATGCCCGCCAGGAATACCCCCAGCAACCGAAAAAGATGTCCCGCGTCTTTGAAAGCGTTCATGGCAAGTTGAAGCGGTTCGCAGCGCCCTGCCGGAAGCAATTTGACGCTTCCGAACTTCATCGGCCGTTTAAGCCACAGGAAAGCTGCTTGCCAATTGATACCGGAGCCGGTCCGTCACGGATGTACCGCACGTCACCGAAGGTATGTGCGATAGCTCACATGGGGTTGTGACGTTGTCCCGAAGAGGGCGAGTCGGTTCTCTGGAAAGTCAATGACCGGAGAAGTGCGGATAGCGCCCCATGCCTGCTTGGAAGAGATTTCCCCTGTGTGCCTCTGTGGACCCTGTGGTTAGCGCCTTCCGATGGTCGCGGCTGAACCGCTTCAGTAATCAATTAACACTACGCAAATCAGGCCGCCCCCGGAGAATGAATCGTCCCCCGGCAACTCCCGAGACCAATCCGCCGAAACCCGTCCCGCTCGCAGAATCCGCGCAAGATCACTTCATCTCCATCTTCCAGAAATTTCCTCTGCTCACCCGACGGCAAAGTGATGGGATTCGCGCCTCGCGATGTCAGTTCCAGCAGGCATCCGCGCGCGCTCACCTCTGCACCGGGGGCATCTGGTCCGGAAACAGTTCCACTCGCCAGCAAATCGCCCGGACGCAGATTGCACCCATTGCTGGTGTGGTGGGTAAGCATCTGCGCCATCGTCCAATAAAGATCGCGAAAATTGCCGCGGCTCAAAGGCGCAGGGGCGATGTCCCGCTCTCGCATCTGTGCCGACTGCAATGCAACTTCGAGAGTTAGATCAAGCCCGCCACGCTCCCGATCATCCGAGTCGAGAAGATAAGGCAAGGGCGCCGGATCGCCTTGCGGACGTGCGAAAGCCGCCGAGCGAAACGGAGCCAGCGCTTCCATCGTCACCACCCACGGCGATAACGAGGTCGCAAAACTTTTCGCCAAAAACGGTCCCAGAGGCTGGTACTCCCAGGCCTGCACGTCGCGCGCCGACCAGTCGTTAAGCAGGCAGATTCCAAAGATATCTTCTTCCGCCGCCTTGATGGGAATCGGCTCCCCCAGCCGGTTTCCACCGCTCACGAAAAATCCAACTTCCAGTTCGTAGTCAAGAGCCTTGGTCGGTCCAAACTTCGGATCCGCATTTCCGTCGCGCGTCTGCCCAGAGGGCCGGCGCACTGAAGTTCCGCTCGGGACCAGCGACGACGCCCGCCCGTGATAACCAATCGGAATGTATTTGTAATTCGGCAGCAACGGATTGTCCGGCCGAAACAACTTGCCGACATTGGTCGCGTGAAAGACGGAGGCATAAAAATCCGTGTAATCTCCGACGACTGCGGGCAAAAGCATCTCCACCTCAGCCTGTGGTATCAAATGCCGCGACGCAGCTTGCCGCTCCGGTAAAGAAGCATCCTCGCGCAACAGAGCGAAAAGCCGACGCCGCAATGCCCGCCGAGGTTCAGCCCCGAGAGCCATCAGCGGATTTAGCGAAACCACATCTGGCGAATCGGGAACGCAAGCTTCGATCGCCGCAATCGTCGCAGAGTCTTCGCCAGGCAAGCCTTCTCTTCGCAAACCCGCGATGTCGAGGACGCGGTTTCCGATGGCAACTCCAACCTCCGCGTCCGCTCCCACATCGCGCCGCCGAAAAACCCCAAACGGCAAATTCTGGAGGGGAAAATCCGCACCGGCAGCGTTCGCCGACTCGACCCAACTCCGCGCGGCCGGATCGTGAGTCTCGTCCAAAACAGGTTTCATGGTGGAGAGATTCTATAGCAGGTGCAGAGCCCGCAGGTCCTCGACCGGTTCGGTAAACGAACACGATCCAAAAGAAATCGCGAATTCCCGCCGCGCCGCGGAAATGTCGCCGATGTTCAGCCGATGCTCGCGCCAGAGAACGCCGCCCGCATCAATACGAAAAGCCGCCACCGATTGCTCGTTCAGCAACTCCAGCACAAGGCGGGCGTCCATGCCCGCACGCAAAAATGCAGCCCCCAAAAACACATTCAAAAATCCGTGCATGACTCCCGACGGGCTGCCCGCTTGATAGGTCAGCCGGTGAAGCGAACGCACCGGATGGTGCAGCCCCGCCGTCGCCTTAAAAGCCACGCTGGAGGTGGCACACAGCCGCATGAATTCCACGATGCTCTCGGGTGCCGGAAACTTGTCCGCCGTCTCTCCGCCGGTTCGAATCTTGACGCGCCGATTGCAGCGCGCGGCCGCCGCGATGCTGTCGCCTGCGCCACCGGTCAAGGGAATTTCGAAATAAGCTTCAAGCTCCGCGGGGATGACTCCGGATAGCCGGTCAATTTCTCTCGCGTTCGCAATCTTCACTTCGATCGACTCGATCTTTGCCCTCGTCTTCGAATGCGAAACCTCGAATCGATCGTTAAACTCTCGGATACGGGAAAGATCCGCGGAAACAACGGCACCCGGCAGCACCGATAATCCCCAATGCGAGCCCCGCTGGAGTGTCGCGTCCGGCAGCCCGCCGACGGCCTTCTCGAACTCGCTCAATCGCCCGACCGGCACAATAAAGCGTCCCAGCATCCAACTGTGCTCGGAGCGCAAGTACGCATCATAGTTCGCGACCGCCGCGGCCATGCCGAGCGACGCCGGAGGAAATAAGCCCGCATAGTCGATCAAATCGCGCAGCAAAACGCGGGCAACGTCTAAGCCCTCCACGGAATTCTGTACCGGCTGAACGACTCGCGAGCTCATACCTCCCTCAAGTTCATTGCTCTCCCTAAAATTGTCATCCCGAGCGCAGCGAGGGATCTGCAGTTTGTCGCGGACGGCACATCCCTCGCGGCTCAGAAGGATACCGGAGGCCAAAGGCTACGTCTCAAACTTCTTGCGCAATCCCTGCCAGCACTCAAAGTACTGATGGTCGAGCTGCGAAGTCTCCAGCGCAAACCGCGTCGGCTGGCAGGCAAAGCGCGTCTCGAACATGAACGCCAGCGTGTCCTTTATATATACGGGCTTCAACTCGGCCTTGCTGGCCTTTTCAAATGTCTCTGCGTCCGGGCCGTGGCCCGCCATGCAGTTGTGCAGGCTCGCGCCGCCCGGCACAAAGCCCTCCGCCTTTGCGTCGTACTCGCCGTAAATCAGCCCCATGAACTCGTTCATGAAGTTGCGGTGAAACCAGGGCGGACGAAACGTGTGCTCGGCAACCATCCAGCGCGGCGGAAAAATTACGAAGTCAAGATTGGCGGTGCCTAGAATCTCCGACGGCGAAGTCAGCACCGTGTAAATCGAAGGGTCGGGATGATCGAAGCTGACCGTGTTGATGCAATTGAAATTCGCCAGGTCGTATTTGTACGGAACGTAGTTCCCGTGCCAGGCCACCACGTTTAGAGGCGAGTGATCGATCGAAGCCTCCCAGAGCCGTCCCTGAAACTTGGTCGTCAGGCGAAAATCGCCTTCACGATCTTCGAACGCCGCCACGGGAGCGAGAAAATCACGCGGGTTTGCCAGTCCGTTCGCGCCGATCGGCCCCAGATCAGGGAGCCGCAGCAGCGCACCATAATTTTCGCAAATGTATCCGCGTGCGCTTTTGTCGACGAGCTCCACGCGAAACCGAATTCCGCGCTGGATCACCGCAATCTCGCCCGGCGCAACTTCAAGAATCCCCATCTCGGTCCGCAACAACAAACGCCCAGCCTGCGGCACGATCAGCATCTCGCCGTCAGCGTTATAAAAAAACCGCTCCGTCATGGAAGCGTTCGCCACGTAAATGTGAATGCCCACCCCCGAATGCGTATGCGTGTTGCCATTGCCCGCCATGGTGACTAGCCCGTCGACAAAATCAGTGCGCTCGGAGGACGCGGGAATCGGAAGCGGCATCCAGCGCAACTGATTCGGTGGCGTTGGCACCTCGTCGAACGGCGCGCTGCGCAGTTTCCCCTGATCGATCGGCTCGAACGGTTTGTGCGCGACTGACGGACGAATACGATAGAGCCACGTCCGCCGATTCGCGACGCGCGGCGCGGTAAACGGCGTGCCGCTCAACTGCTCCGTATAAAGACCATGCGCCACGCGCTGGGGAGCGTTCTGCCCCTGCGGCAGCGTGCCCACGACTGCCTCGCTGGCAAACTCATTGCCGAAGCCAGACTGGTAGCGCACGTCCGTCTTCTTGGTGCCACCGTTCTTCGTGCCGCGGCCAGTCCCGGTTCGTGAGCGCGTAGTCTCTAGCGTTGCCATCGCTACAGGTTCCCTCGCCGCGCCTGTTCCAGCTCAATCGATTCAAAGAGCGCTTTGAAATTTCCCTTGCCGAATCCGCGGCTGCCTTTCCGCTGAATAATTTCGAAAAACACCGTCGGCCGATCCTCCACCGGCTTCGAGAAAATCTGCAGCAAGTAGCCTTCCTGATCGCGGTCCACAAGTATCCCGAGCGACTTCAGCGATCCGATCGGCTCCTCCACCGGCCCAACGCGCGCAGGCAGCTGTTCATAGTACGTATCGGGCACGCGCAAAAACTCCACGCCATTGTTCTGTAACTTACTCACTGTGTAAAGCACATCCTTACACTGCAGCGCGAGGTGCTGCGCGCCCGGTCCTCCATAGGCCTCCAGATATTCCTGAATCTGGCTCTTGTTACGCGCCACCGCCGGCTCGTTGATCGGAAACTTCACTGAGTGCGAATCGTCCGACATCACGATACTCATCAGCGCGCTGTATTCGGTCGAAATGTCCTTATCGTCAAACGTGATGTAGCGGTGGAAACCGAAGACGTTTGTGTAATAGTCCGCCCAGTGCTGCATCTGACCAAGTTCGACGTTGCCGACAATGTGGTCGATGCGCAGGATGCCGCAATCGTCGCCATCCACCGGAGCCGCCGCGAATCCCGGCAGAAACGGTCCCTTGTAATCTTTGTACGAAATCAGCGAGTGAATCGTATCGCCGTAAGTGTGAACGGCCGCGCGCCGCACCGCTCCAGTTTCATCGCCTTCGTCATGCGGTTCTTCCGCCGGCTTCGCTCCCCGCCGCACTGCCTCCGCGAATGCCTCGTCGGCATCGGCCACTTCAAGCGCGATATCCCGCACGCCGTCGCCATGTTTCCGGATGTGCTCAGCGGCGTAGTCGTCCGGAGTCAGTGGGGTGGTCAAGACAAAATTCGCCTTGCCCTGACTCAGCGCGTACGAAGTTCGCTTCCGATTACCGGTCTCGAGCCCGCTATACGCGACCTGCGAAAATCCAAATCCCTTGCGGTAGAAGAACGCCGCCTGCCGCGCATTGCCCACGAAGAACTCAACGTGGTGAATCCGTTTCAGCTTCAGTGGATTTTCCATCCTTGCTCCCGCTTTCATCTTCGCACATTTTGATGCAACCAAAAGTGCGTGGGGACAGCCGCCCCCGGCTGTCCAGCGGGGCGAAGCCCCGCTGTCGCGCCGTGTCGGGGCGCCGTCAGCTCATCGCTCGTCCCGATAACCGCTCCAGCACTCGAATCGGCGCAACCGGCGCAACCAGCGCCTCCACCGGAACAATGAACGTCTGCTCCATGGCAAACTGCCCGGACAGCGCGGCATGCGGCACGCCATCCGTGTAAACAAACCACGTCGCCGCCGGCGGAAAGGCAATCCGCTCCTTCCCCCCGCCTCAAGCTGCGCGCAATACTCGTGCGAACGCGCCGCCGCATCGATTCCGCCCCGCCATCCGTCAGCCCGGTAATCGTCGACTGTTAACCAGGACATGCCGCTACCTCACCTCGATCGACACCACTTCCCCAGTGTGCTTTCCTGTCGCTCGGTAATTGACGGACACCAGACGGTTCGCCCACTCACAGGAAAACCGGTCCTCCCCAATCACCAGCAAACTCTTGTAATCGGAGGTGTGCATCGTATAAGTCGTCATCCCGCTCAGAACGGTGATTGCGGCCTCGGGCGTCTTCGAACAATCGCTGCTCACAATTTTGCCCTTCAGAAACAGCACCGGCCCGGTGCTCCCCGGCTTCACCGGCGGAGGCTTGGGCGCGGCATCCGTATCCTCATCGTCCAACCCAGCCGTCGCACCCGCCGCTTTTCCGCCGCCCGAAGACGTGCTTCCCGCCCCCGGTGTGCTCGCCGCCCCCGTCGGAGCCGCAGTCTCCCCCGCTCGCTGCGGACGTATCCCGTATTTTTGCAGCGTCGCCAAATCGTCCAATTGCTTCTTTGCCGCCGCCGACGCCTCTTTATCCGATCCTTCCTTTAACCGCGTAAACACCTCGCGCGCCAGGTCCCACTTCTTGCCAGTAATGTAAATCTGCCCGAGGTTGAATTGATATTCGATATTGCGCGGCGAGAGCGCCAGCGCCTGTTTTTGCGCCTCCAAGGCCGATGACCAGCCGCCTCCCTCCACGCGCGCCACTCCCAACATGTTATAAGCGTCGGCCATCTCCGGATACCATTCGATCACCGCGTGCAGATCCTGCATCATGTTGGCAATTCCCTGCATCTCCTGCCGCGTCGCCTGCGCCTGGCGATACTTCAGCACCGAGCGGTAATACCAGATCCACGGATCGCGCGGATTCAGTTCCATCGCCTTCTCCAGGTCCTCCGCTGCCGCATCGAATTTTTTTATTTGCAGATCGTCGCGCGCCAGCCCGCGCTCGGCCACCTCATTTCCCTTCGGGTCGGCCGCCAGTTGCTTTAGATCATCCAGCGCTTGCATGCGACGGTCAGGAATGCGCGCCATCACGTCTCCCAGCACCGCCCGCGCTTCCGCGTCCGGCACCTGAGTCACGGTTGCGCCCAGTTGATCCGCATCGAACGGCACTGGGAAGTGCTCGGGCTGCTGAATCATTCCTATGTTTCCGGTCGGCTTTTTCGATTCGTCCAGCGCGCGCCCCACGCCTCCCATGGAATCCAGGTATTTCCTGACCTCCGCCTCCATCTGGTCGGGTGTCATGTCAAACGCCTGCACCATCGCCTTGTCGACCGGCACCTTCTTGTTCTGCACCAGGTCAAAATACGTCCCCACCTCCGGCAGCTTCTTCTTATTGATCAGGTAGTGCATCACCAGCCACGCCTGCGCGTAATACATGGTGTTGTGCGAGCCTTCGTTCCTGCCCGAGCTGTCATGTTTCATCGTGAACAGGTCCTGCATCGAAATCCACACCGGTGAACTCGCCATCTGCGTCAGGGACTGGGGAACATTCGGGTCCCGCCGTACGGCGTTAAACATGACGTCTTCATGCCATTCCGGCGCCAGTTCCGGATCGCCGCCAATATTCACTTCCTTGTCGATCTGCACCGCCCCAAAATATTCCGCCATCCCCTCGTCGAACCAACCCTGCACCGGAGGATAGTTGTAATTCAAGAAATAGTGTCCCAGAGGATGCGCGATCGACCGCCATGGGTCGATCTCAAAAAGATTGAGCACGATGAAAATGCGATCGTACCCCGGCACGTAAAACGCCTTCGAGAAGCTTAGTTTGTCGGGCGCAATCTCTCCATACTGCTTGTCGCTCTTGAGGGCGATGACCGTGATCGGAATCGACATGTTGAGCTTTTGCTTGGCAATCAACTGTCCGAAAACTGCCCGCATCTGTTCCATGCGCAGTGCGACTTCGCGCCCACGTTTCTCGCCCGCGTCAGTGAGCACGGAAAAATGCGTCGTATGCACATCAAGCCACTTGGCCTCATCCTTGGCAAAAGACGCAAGGGGAAGACTAACCGCCACCAGCAGGACGAGCGCGGAGATGTGAAGCAGAGATTTCACTGTGATATCCGGAGTTATCGGCTCTTTCCGAAATGCTAGCACGCCCGCCAAAGCTTCGAACAAGTGACCTTTTTGAACGATGCCGCATCCAACGGTTTAGAGTTGGGGAGCAAACTTGAAAACTGTCTACATATCTATTTTCCTCCTGTGCCTACTTTGCGCGATCGCAGCCGCGGATGATCGCATCCAGGACTCTTCCCTTATCGGCAACCCCATCTACAAAAAAAACTGCTCCAAATGTCATGGGAAAACTGCGCTGGGACGCCACTTCGGCGGTCCCTCGCTGATTTCAGAAAAGGTCTCCGGCGCATCGGTCGACGATCTGCGCACCATCATCACGAACGGCAAAGGCCGCATGCCAAAATTCGCCGGCAAACTCGGTTCGGCCGAAATTGACGAGCTACTGATGCAAATCAAAGGCGCCAACCAAGAATAGGCACGGGCGCCCCGCCCGTGTAACCGCGAAACAGAGTTTTGTTCGACCAGCCTGAACGCTTGGCCCAAACCCGCTCCGCAAGTTAAACTCACGCGGTGACCTCGGCTCCCTCCCGCTTAGCCTGGATTGACTGGATGCGCGGCCTGGCCTGCCTCCTGATGTTCCAGACGCACTGCTACGATTCCTGGCTGGGCGGCGACGCGCGCAATGGTAAGTTTCTTCACTGGTCTCAGCGTCTCGGCACCTTCCCCGCGCCTCTATTTTTATTTCTAGCCGGGATTTCCTTCGCTCTGGTCACGAACAAACTCATTCGCAAAAATCAAACTCCCGGCCAAATCACCGGCGCCATGGCTCGTCGCGGCGCGGAAATCTTCGCCTTCGGCCTCCTCTTCCGCTTGCAGGAATATCTCATCGCCTGGGGATGGGCGCCCTGGACAGACTTATTTCGCGTCGACGTGCTTAACATCATCGGCCTGTCGATGATCTTCATGGCACTGTTCTGCGGCGTTGTCCTGACCATCAACGTTCGCCGCGAATCCCGACAATCAAGCTCGAATTCCGCCGGAACCCCAGTTGCAGCGCTTGCGAGCGCTTCCCTCGCGATCGTCGCCCTCATTGCCCTGCTCACTCCCCTGCTCTACACAAGGTGGCGTCCAACCTGGCTTCCCTGGCAACTCGAGTCCTACATCGACGGATGCCACAACCTCGGCGCGCCTCAACCTTGGCTCTTCTGCATGTTTCCGTGGACTGCCTTCGCGTTCGCCGGCCTGGCCGCCGGATTTATCCTCTTTAGCGAGCGCGCCCGCGAACGGACGACGACAATTCTCGCCACCTTCGCCTCCATCGGAGCCGCCGCGATCCTCATCGCCTATGCACTCGACCACTCTTCGATCCAGCTCTACTCCACCTACGACTACTGGCACACGAGCCCGAACTTTCTGATGATGCGCGTTGGCATGCTGCTGATGATCTGCCTGCTGGCCTACGCCTGGACGCGCTGGGCCCTTCCCAGCCTCAGCCCATCCAGCCCGAACCCGTGGGCCGTCCGCTTCAGCCCGCTCATCCAACTCGGCCAGACATCGCTTCTCGTCTACTGGGTGCACATCGAATTCGTCTATGGACGCTTCTCTCTGCTTCCGAAGCGGTCCGTCGGCATCGCCACGGCCTCGCGGGGCCTGATGGAAATTTTCTTCTTCATGTTGATTCTGTCGATCGCGCGAACGCGCTTTGACTGGAAGAAAATTGACTGGAGCCGCATTGGTTGGAAAGCGACGGCGGAAAAGCCACAATACGACCGCGCTCGCAAGCGGGCTTTAGCACGATTGCGCGAAGGCCTTGAAATCGATTGGAAGCGTCCTCGCTCGCGCGACGAGCTTCATGAACGCTAAACTCTCCAGATGACCTCCCCATCCTCCAACTCCCTCGCCCGCGCCTCTTCCTCCTACCTCCGCTCCGCCATGCACCAGCCCATCCAGTGGCACGAGTGGGGAGACGAGGCCTTCGCCTCCGCCCGCCGCGACGACAAGCCCATGCTCCTCGACATCGGCGCCGTCTGGTGCCATTGGTGTCACGTCATGGATCGCGAATCCTACGACGATCCCGAGATCGCAAAGATCGTCAACGAAAATTTCATCGCCGTGAAGGTCGATCGCGATGAACGTCCCGACATCGACAGCCGCTATCAGATCGCCGTAAGCGCGCTCACCGGCCAGGGCGGCTGGCCACTCACCGCTTTCCTTACACCCGACGGCAAGCCGTTTTACGGCGGCACATACTTTCCGCCACAGGATCATTACGGCCGCCCGAGTTTCAAGCGCGTGCTGCTCTCCATCGCGAACGCCTACCGCGAACAGCACGGCGACGTGCTCCAGCAGGCAACGATGGTCGAGAGCGCAATCGCGCGCGCCGAGTCGTTCACAAAGGGAGGCGGCAATATTTCCGCTACTGTGATCGATGCCATCATCGAATCGGCGCGGAAGATGTTCGACGAGGAGAACGGTGGCTTTGGCAGCGCTCCAAAATTTCCCCACCCCTCGGCGCTCGACCTCGTGATGGATCGGTGCACGCGCGCCGGCAAAGGTGCCGACAAAGATAAAGACTCGTTGCGCCACATCTTCGTCCATACGTTGGAAAAAATGGCCTATGGCGGAGTCTACGACCAACTCGCCGGCGGTTTTCATCGCTATTCGGTCGACGAGCGCTGGATTGTCCCCCACTTCGAGAAGATGAGTTACGACAATTCCGAACTGCTGAAGAACTACGTCCACGCCTACCAGGCAACAAGCGACCAGTTTTTCGCGGACATAGCCCGCGACATTATTCGCTGGATGGACCAGTGGCTCAGCGACCGCGCCCATGGCGGCTTCTATGCCTCGCAGGATGCCGACTACTCCATGGACGACGACGGCGACTACTTCACTTGGACTCTCGACGAAACGCGTGCCGCACTCACTGAAAACGAAGCGCGCGTAGCCGAACTTCGCTACGACATCCGCGAAATCGGAGACATGCACCATAATCCCGCGAAGAATGTTTTTCATATTCTTGCCAGCATCGAAGACATCGCCCCCCGCCTGAACCTCACCACGGCGCAAGTTCGCGACCTGCTCGACACCGCGAGAACGAAAATGTATGCCGCCCGCCTTCAACGTCCCACGCCCTACGTCGACAAAACTGTCTACGCCGGATGGAATTCGATGTGCGTTTCGGCCTATCTCGTGGCGGCCACGGTGCTCGACCTGAAAGATGCGCGCGCCTTCGCGCTTCGCTCGCTTGATCGCCTGCTCTCAGAAGGATGGCATTCTGGACATGAGGTCGAAGGCGGCTCGGACAAGAGTGTCCGCCCTGCACTGCGCCACGTCATCGCCTACTCGGACCCTAAGTCCGAGCGCCGCGAAACCGACGGCGTTCTCGACGACTACGCCTTCACCTTGATCGCCTGTCTCGATGCCTACGAAGTCACCGCTGACCTCAGCTACTTTCGTTTCGCGCGCGCGATTGCCGACGCCATGCTCGCCGGCTTCTACGACCGAAAGGAAGGCGGGTTCTTCGACACGCGAATGGCTCGTCACGTAGACACGCAGTCTGCTTTGCCTCCGGCGCAAGGCATCCTCGGCGCTCCACGCAAGCCATTTCAGGATTCCCCTACTCCCGCCGGCAATCCGGCCGCGGCCATCGCGCTGCTGCGCCTGCACACCTACACGAACGAAGCTTCTTATCGCGAAGCGGCCGAGCGCACGCTCGAACTCTATGCCACCGCTGCCGCTCAGCACGGCATTTTTGCCGCAACCTACGGCCTCGCCGTCGCCCGCTTCACCGAGCCGCATTCGCAAGTCGTCATCGTAGGCAACGACGAAACGGCTGCCAGTTTGTTTGCGGCAGCCCGGCATTCGCTCTCTTTCAGCACTCCGGTCTTGCGCCTGGACGCCGACAAAGCTGTCGCACAAAATCTGCCGCCGGTTCTGGCCGACACGATTCCTCATCTACTAGCGCTGCGGGGAAAACAATCGTTTGCGGTAGTCTGCTCGGACTTCACCTGTCAGCCGCCAGTGTTTGAGGCGGAGGAGTTAATCCGCGTGCTGACCGCAAGGCGGCGCCCCGCCGCGTAAGTTGGAGAACTCCTTCTCCGCGGATTCACACGGATTTGCGCGGATAAACAAAAGAGGAATTCCCATCTGCGAGAATCCGCGGAGAAGAAGTTGCTGGACTCCAAGAACGAGCAGCCAGAAGTCGATTTTGGTTTTTGCCTGGAGCTCAGAGCTTGAAGCTGAAAGCTTGGAAGCGCCCTCTGAAGTTCTCCCATCTTTTGCCGATGAACCCACTAGCGGCTTTCGCACCGCCATGTCTACCAATTTTTTTGAAGGTCCCACATTCCTCCGCGCTGCTCTCCAGCAACTGCCGGCAGGCGTTTACATCGTTGATAGTGATCGTCACATTCGTTTCTGGAACCGCGGCGCGGAACGCATCGTCGGCCATCTTGCGCACGAAGTGGTCGGCCGGATGTGTACCGATCACGCTGTCGAAGCCTGCGACGTCCTCGGCCAGCCACTGAACGGCGACGCCTGCCCTGTTAGCGTGACCCTCCGCAACGGCCATCCCCGCCAACTGACCGCAAATTTCCTTCACAAGGAGGGCCATCGCGTCCCGGTCGCCATTCGCTGCCAGCCCATCGTCAGCCATAACGACACCGTTGAGGGCGTCATCGTTTTGTTCGAGGAACTCGCGGTCCTCAACCATGGCTCCGGTGCGCCCTCGCACTTCGGATTCCTCGACGAGACGACCGGAGTCCCCGCTCAACGGCTGACGCGGGCCGTGCTCGCCGAATCCATGTCCGCCATGGAAGAATCACGCCGCGGATTTGGCCTGCTCCGCGTTCGCGTGCTCGGCCTCGACGAATTTCGCTCGCGGCACGGTCCGCATTCCATCGCCCCCTTCCTGCGCACGACTGCACACACGCTGCGCCACAGTCTCGAAGCAACCACTTTCCTCGGCCGTTGGGGCGAAGATGAATTTATCGCCGTGCTGCCTCTTTCCAGTGCTGTCGCGGTCGCGGCGGCAGCGGCTACCGCCTGGAGCCGCGTCACAAGTTCGGAAGTGCGCTGGTGGGGTGACCGCTTCCCCGTACAGGCAGTGGTCATGCACGCGGTGGCGCAACCCGGAGACAAGATCGAAAAACTGCTGAATGGACTGGAACCGGCGCACGCCGCGGCAGCCGGTCGCGCCATCGGCGCGCACCCCGAACAGAACGCAATGCGCGCCGCCCACTCCACGCCGCGAGGATGACATTTTTATGTTTGCGATCATTGGCATCGTCGTTGTTTTTGGTTGCATCGTCGCCGGCTACCTGATGGAACACGGCAACCTGCGCGTACTGATGCAGCCCGCGGAACTGATTATCATTGGCGGCGCCGCCGCCGGGACTGTCCTCATCGCCAATCCGCTGCACATCCTCAAACAGATCCTCGCGGGCATCATCGGCGTCTTCGGCTCGTCAAAATTCGGCAAGCAGCGCTACATCGACTCGCTCAAGATGATGTACGAATTGCTCCAGAAGGCCCGCAAAGAGGGGCTGGTCGCACTCGAGAACGATATTGAGGATCCGCAAAAAAGTCCCCTCTTCACCAAATACAAGGACTTCCTCGCCAACCACCATCTCTGCGACTTCGTTTGCGACACCATGCGCATGGCCGTCAGCGGCGGCGTCGAGGTCTTCGATCTCGACCAGATGCTCGACGCCGACATGGAAGTCCACCACCACAATGCCGCGGAGCCCGTCGCCGCCTTAAGCACCGCCGCCGATTCCCTTCCCGGCCTGGGCATCGTCGCCGCCGTTCTCGGTGTCGTCATCACCATGGGAGCGTTGGGCGGACCTCCCGAAGAAATTGGCCACAAAGTCGCCGCCGCTCTCGTAGGCACCTTCCTCGGCATTCTGCTTTGTTACGGACTCGTCGGTCCGCTGGCCGCCCGCATGGGTAAGTCGGCAGACGAGGAGCATGCATTCCTGCTGGTCTTGCGCGTGGTGATGGTCGCCTTTCTCAAAGGCGTGGCCCCCATCATGGCGGTGGAGATTGGACGCCGTGTCGTTCCCGGGCATGTGCGCCCTTCCTTCAAGGAAGTGGAACAAGCGTGCCGCAATCGGGCGCCCGCCGCCGCGGAAGGCGGCTCAGGTGGCGCGGAAGCTGGTGCCGCAGACGCAGCGGGCGCGGAAGCGTCCTCCGAAGCCGAGAGCGCGGCCGGCGCTTCAACCGGTGGATGATCTCGAATAATCTCCCATGCCCGCTCCTCCCATCATCGTCATCAAGAAAAAAGGCGGCCACGGCGGCCACCATGGCGGCGCATGGAAGGTTGCCTATGCCGATTTCGTCACCGCCATGATGGCGCTCTTCATCGTTCTCTGGCTTTTGAACTCCAGCAAACAAGTGCAGGAAGCGGTAGGCGGCTACTTCAAGGATCCCACCGGCACCTCCAAGAAAGTCGGCTCTAACCAGTCCGGTTCCGGCGAAAACTTCCAGTTGACCAAAGAGAACATGACTCAACTCAAGGAGCAACTGCAAAAGAGCATCCGCAGCATTAACGACCTCGAAAAACTCAAAAAGAATATCGAGATGACTATTACCGCTGAAGGTCTGCGCATCGAACTACTCGAGTCCGCCAAAGGAACATTCTTTGACAGCGGAAGTTCCGCTCTCAATGACAGTGGCAAGGAGATGCTCGTTCTTCTCGCCCAGGAATTGCATAACGTTCCCAATCACGTTTCCATCGAGGGGCATACCGACGCGAAACCGTACGGCGAGAAGGCCAACTACAGCAATTGGGAGTTGTCCGCAGACCGCGCCAATGCCGCGCGTCGCGTTATGCAACAGGCTGGCCTGCGCGCGGATCAAGTTTCGCAGGTGCGCGGATTCGCTGACCAATGTCTGCGCAACGCCCACGATCCACTCGACGCTTCTAACCGCCGTATCTCGATCATCGTGCAGTACGTCCCGCCGGCCGGAGACTCGGACGAAAAATCCGCGGATCATGGCGGCGAAGCGGAAGGTGCGAACCCAGCACCCGCTACTCAGTCACCCGCTGAGAATCCTCTCGAAAAAAAATGACAAAAAAATAAGGCTGACTATGCAGTCAGCCTGAAAAATGCGCTTTGATGCTTCTCTCTGACTTTCTAGGGTTAACGAATTGCCACCTGATCGGGGCAAGGGTTTTTCGGAGTCGGATAGCACATCGGCATGGGACCCTCGGCCGGAGCCTTCGGGATGGCCGCATACGCGAATGTACCTACCAAACCTACCAACAGCAGTAACGCCCTGAGCGAACGTTTCATCGTACTTCTCCTTAGGGTCTGTCGCACATCGGTGTAACTTCCGAAGATGCGACCCGGCATTATACACAGGAGCCAATAATTTGATTTATTGGATATTAATGATTGGAAAGAACACGGGTGACGGGGCGGGCGGCAATGCCGCGAAACATGACTTTCGCGATGCGGCCAATCTACAGGGTTTCCTGTAGTTAACTTAGAGTAATGGTTTAAGTTTTGAGGTCTAAGTTCTGCCGACCCAGTAGCGGATCGTTGTGGCCGAAATTGGCACTTGACAAGGTTTTTTGCAGACTACATTTTTTTTCACTGATTGTGCCGAAAATCCAACGGCAATGTGCAGACTTTTACTTCTGCGTCTTTGCACCCACCGCCGCCGACTTCGCCCGTAAAGGTGGCGCGGGCTGCGTGAACGTGAGGTGCTTGTCAATGTCCTCCAGGTTCGAACTCCGCGAGAAGGCGCGCTCCACCATGCCTTCAAACATCGGTATCAGCGAATCGCTTGGCTCGACCGTTTGCAGATCCGCCAAGCCCTGCTCCCAACGTTGCGTCTGCAGATGATTGACATGGGAATCACGTTCCACAACTCCCAGGAAGGCATATCCGAGGAACCCGAGAATCCCCAGATTGCAGCACGTCATGTTAATCAGGTTGAATGTATTGGGGCCGATCAGCCCACCCGTACGCATGGCCAGCAGCATCAGTTCGACCCCCGCCGAGACCCCAAACCCTAGCGCGATACCAAAGCTGACCTGCCTCCGCGAAACTCCCAGAAACCGGGAAAACAGAATCAGGAATAGTATCAGTCCAACCTGCACCAGTCGGACGGATCGCTGCAAGGTAAGAACTGCATGCGCGATCGGGTCCTGCTCGAACGAATTCGAAGCCGCCACCACCACCGAAACCAGCAGCATCACCAGTCCCGCCCACTTGAACACCGGCGTTCCCAGGTCTTTCAGCGAGTGATAAGGACGGAACACATCCAGGAAGATCTCGTGAATGATCTTGAAACTCAGCACCGCGTTGAGCGCCATCGTGCCCCAGTAGAGCCAGAAATACCAAAGCCCATTCAACCCGTACACTGAGTACGTAATTGCAAAAACCCCGATCTGCGTCAACAAATAACCGAAGAATACTGGAAACTGCTTATGGAGTTGCCGTCGCCAAATGACGATCGCTACCGCCAGCTGCAAGGCCGGCTGCACGTACCACAGCGCCATTATCGTCGAGTGGCTGCGCAATGACATAAGGTCCTGGGATCAGAGCACGCGGCTCTCAGCGCTTCCTGATTCTCTAATCCTGCCCTATCGTGTGGCACATGACTACAAATGGTCAATGACCGTAGGTAACCTTAGTAACCATTACCCCCTTTCCGCCCCAAAATGGACCTTGTCCCGCGTCGACTCCGATGTCGACCGCGCTTCCTCGCCCGCTCGGTGTGCCTCGGCTCAGGCTGGCGCCTGACGATTTCGTGGAAAACCCGGGCACCATTCCGTTCACCCACCACCAGTTTTCCCAAAGGAAACTACATAGGAGCCCACGGCAAACGCAGCCGGAATCTCCGCTCGTTGCCGCGCTGTCACAATCACGTTGTAATCCCCGCTCACCCGCAGCCGTCCAAACACCGGAGTCGCATCTTGTGGCTCGACCAACGCCAGATAGCGCAGGAAGTCGAACACATCCGCGGTCGGCTCCAGTCCCGGCGCGACAAACGATACGTCTACGTCTTCATGGTGGAAATGCCACGCGAGTGATGCAGCCAGGCGAACCGCGCGTTCGTAGACTTCGGGCGCGACTACTCCGGGCGCGGGATTATCGAACACGATCCGCAGTTTGCGCTCGTCTTCGCGGCTGAACTCGCGCACCTTCAGGCTTCCCGTGCGCGCCGTTGCCTTCCAGTCCACGTGGCGCGCCGAATCCTCCGGCATGTATTCGCGAATGCGGTAAAGATCGTAACCGCGCCCACGCACGAACGTTTCGAACTCGCCCGTCACCATGGGCAGCACTTCGAGGATGTGATCGGTCGGCTCGACCACCGGATATACCACAATCTCGCGCGCCAGGTTGATGCGCCTGGTTTTGGTCAGGAAGGCAAACGGAAATCGCGTTGCCAGCCCGAAGTTCTTCTCCTGATATCGTCCGCGCGCGGGAAAGCACAATTCGACATCGGCGCGCAACTCCTCACCGGGCGCGAGAAAGGGGAAATATACGGACTGCTCCAGAATCGGCCTTTCCAGTTGCTCGCTGACGCGCCGCAAACGGCGATCCGGCAGCCGAAGCCATTGCTCTTCCGGCGCGCGATTCTTGGGCCAGCCAAACGTATATGCTTCCCAGCGCCAGCGGCGAGCGGGCTTGCGCTTGGCGGGAACGACGCGCACCGAAAACGATGGCATCCACGAACTTCCATTACCCAGCAAAAACCGCGCCATCATCGGCCGCGCCGCAAACACATGCTCGGGCAAAAGCACCTCGAGTTGCAGGCTGCGCAGCACCACCGCCGAAGCGATTCCCGAGACAATAATCGCCGCCAGTAGCGAGGAGACGATCACATACAGAAGATTATTGCCGGTATTGATGGC
The DNA here is from genome assembly GCA_963698865.1 of uncultured Acidobacteriaceae bacterium. GTDB lineage: Bacteria > Acidobacteriota > Terriglobia > Terriglobales > Acidobacteriaceae > Acidiflorens. Next base: position 385,500 of record CAVOSL010000002.1, read on the forward strand.
GGCAATTCCGATCACCACCGTGATCAGAATGTAGATCATGCCAGCGCGCGTGACGTCGTAATCGATAGCCTCGCGCAAGCGCGCAGCAACCACGCGACGGGCAAGATAAGGAACGGTGGTGAGTCCAACCAGCGTAGCCAGCAGCAGCGCGGACGAAGCCAGAACGATCGTTCCCCAAATGCTGCCTGACTCGCGCGAAACGGTCGAGAAGAGTGCTGCTCCAAACGCGAGTACAAGCCCAACAATCGCGACCAGGAAGCGCACCCAGACTTCGGAGAGTCCGAGTCGCAACGAGCGAGGAGAGTTGCTTGCGGGTTTGGAGAACATGTGGCTTGTTCAGGATATGACGTTGTTGAGTTTGGTGGAAGTGACGTTGGAATGAGAGCTTCGAGGTGCGAACTGTGAGCTACGAGCGAGCAGACTCAAAATCGGCTTTGGGCGTTTGATATCCCCTTGATGCGGTCTTTTGGAATCAAAGACTTAGAGGTTGATTTTTTTCAGGTCTTTGAGGAATAAAGAGTTAGAGGGAAAGTATTTAAGAAAGACAGGTTTAGGCGGTTGCGTTGGGCCGCTGGGACAGTTTCTCAAAAGTTAAGGCGCAACAGTTTCGAATGAGACGAAGAAAAGCCGCCCAGACATCGGGCGGCTTATTAGTTGTTTGGATTCCAGCCGGTCATCGGCCGCCTACTGTTCAAGGAGCGCCTGCGCCGTTTTCCCGCGGTGCGTCTACTTGATCGTTATTCCGGGAGCTACCTGGTAGGTAGCCAACTGCACCGTTGAAAGTTTTTGGCTCTTTACTTTGTTGCTTACCGCTTGAATCGCCTTGGCCTGTTCTGCCATTTGTGCCGCCATCCCGTCGACTCGCGCTTGTAATTCCTGAACGCGTTGATGCTCTTTCAGAAATTCGTTGAGCAACATCGCGTTCACCTCATCATAGCGCACGGTAAAAACTTGTCCCTTTTCGTCGCGAGCAACCAGATCTGGATCTACCTTCTCCACCTGCTCGGCCACCAGCCCAAACTGTGGGATGCCTTGCGGGTCGAACTCCTTCTTGTAGCGGAAGGTCACAGGCTTGAGGGCCAGAATCGCCTCACTCGCTTTGTCCATCGGCTTGATTTCTTCCTTGAAGCGCTCCGACGATTTTTTTACACCTAACTGCCCCGCCGCATCCACAACAACTGCGACGCCGCCAGCGATCGTTGCTCCACGAATGCCGGCGATATAAGTGGCCGTCTGAGTTCCTTGGACTCCGATCTTGATCGTGTTGGCGTCGCCCGCAACTCCCTCGTTTCCGATATCAATGTTGTTACTTCCCGTAGTCAGGTTCAAACCGGCATTCGTGCCCAAGGCGATGTTATAGGAGCCGGATTGGTTGTCTGAAAGCGCAGAGATACCGACCGCCGTATTGGCGTAGCCGCCAGCATTGCTGTAAAGCGCCTCAAACCCGACCGCCGTGTTGTAGCTACCGCTTCCGTTGGTGTAAAGCGCGCCAACCCCGTTCGCTGTGTTGTCGATACCATGATTATTGGAATAAAGGGCTTGAGAGCCTTCGGCCGTATTGGCGCCACCATCTATATTGGAGTATAGGGCTTCATAACCCTGGGCCGTATTGGCGCCGCCCGAGTAGTTACTCAAAAGCGCCTTGAAACCATCGGCCACATTGCCTACCCCCTTGTAGTTGGTATAGAGCGCTCCGTAGCCGGTCGCTGTGTTGTAGTTTTGTACGTTGCTGTAGAGCGCCTTACCCCCGATGGCCGTATTGCCAATGCCATTCTGGTTGCTATAAAGCGCCAGATAACCGTTACCCGTGTTGTCATCGCCCGTCTGGTTGCCGTAGAGCGCATAGTACCCAAACGCTGAATCCGCGGTGCCCGTGGAGTTTTGTGAGAGTGCCCCCGTGCCGTATGCCGTATTCTGTGCTCTCGTGGGCTTAGGAAGGATCAGAACCAAAACGAGCACGAGTGTGTAGGCGTGCCACAGAAGTTTAGAAGTTTTTGCGAACTGAACGTTGACGTGGGACATAAAGATCCTCCATTGCTGGCTAGGTTCCAGCTCTTTTAGCTCGAAGAGAAGAACGTCGGGCTCTTTGACGTCCTTCCCTTCTATTCATGAAATCGGAAACGGCAGCCAAAAGACGACACGTAGCGGCAAAGAAATCTCCTGGCCGCTGCGGGCCGGACTAGTAATCAGTTGAAGCGATCTGCGTGCAATGGATATTTTCCAGGCAAGGAGATTGGTAAGTCCATCAGGGGAAGGGGCCTGGCCAACGCCTACGACTCAATTGTCGAAAAATCTCGCCTACCCTCAGAACCGGCCCGAGGTTCAAACCGGGGACGCGACGGTGCTATAGTTAGGCAAAGCTTTACGTTCGATGGGGGTGGGTATGAGCCCTGCGAGCCGCCGTCTGGCAGGACCGGATTGAAATCCTTGTCACGAAGGCGCTGGGTACTCGTGATGCCGACGAACTTGAACAGGTGATTCAGGACCATCGCGAAGCTCTCCGGGAACATGCCGTTAGCGAGTGAAAGTTGTTACCTCAGCGGCTGAAGCCGCATTCAAAACAGTTACCGGCAGCGCTGAAGCGCTGCGCCACCCAAAATCGAGCGCGACCGCGACTTTTTCCGCAGCCTGCCGGTTGATAAATTCGCGATTTTCTTTACCGACCGCGGCCGAGGGTGAGATCGCCGGTGTGGTGTGCTGCTATTGCCTAAAAAGTTGTCAATAGGCAGAAATTACACTAATGGAGTTATCGTATTGAGTAGGTGGGAGATATATTTCTCAGAATAGTGTCGGGTTACCCCCCTTAAAAATGAGATAATAGAGATATAGGGTTAATTCTTCGGCGAGCGCGGCCATTGGCCGCGCTTATTGTTTTTGCGGGCTGCGGGCCGGTTTAGGGACGCTCTGATTAAGTATTGGCTGGAGAACGTAAACCACAAAGGACACAAGGGTACACGAAGGGCGCCAAGGAGTTAGCCAGACAATTCCTAGCTATAGGGGGGCCTCTTCGCGCTTGGTTGACTTTCTCTTATGGCGGGGGCGGGACGCCCCCGCGACAGCCGGCGAGGACGCCGGCGCTACACGTTCAGGAGCTTATTTTATGGCTAGTTATCCGGTTGAGATACGGCGGTGTGAACATATTCGGGGTAGTGGAGGGCAATGCGGGTCACCTGCGCTGCGAGGGGAGAAATTCTGTTACTACCATGAGCAATGCCAGCCGAAGCATATCAAAACGTGCGACCTGGATGACGATCCTTACTCCTCGGGCGAGATCAAGATGCCGGCACTCGATGACGCGCATGCCATCCAGTATGTGATCCGACAGGTTTCAATCCTGTTGTTGCAGAAGCGGATCGATACCAAGCATGCGGGGCTGCTGCTTTACGGGCTCCAGATCGCATCGTCGAACTTGCGGATGATGAAAGAAGAAAAGCCTCGGCCGACCCAGGTCGTGGTGGACCGGGAAAAAGTCGGGGAAACGCCGATGGGGATGACGCCGTGGTCGGCGAGCGGCGAGGGGCACGATCCCGAGAATGAAGAGGCTTTTGACGACGCGGAGCGGGCCGAGACGCTGGCGGAAGAAAATGAAACCATCATGGAATCCCTCGACACGGAGCGAGCGCGCCGCTTGCGCGCCGAGGAACTGAACGAGCGCATGGTTGGCAAGGTCTGTGTCGGGGCAGCGAACGTAGCCTCCTTTATCCGCAATTGGCTCGCGTTGGACCTGACCAAGGAACAATGGAGGAAGTACGCTGAGGATCTTTTGGGTGGCGCGGAGCACAGCGCCAAGGTCGAATCATGGGAAGAGAATAATCTGCCCCCGCTGGAGATGGTTCGCGGGGAGAAGAAGCGTCGCGAGGAAGAGAACAGGACCCACAACATTCAGGCCTGCGCTCAGGCGCCCGAACCACGGGCGCGGCGGGTCCAGAGGAGATACAGCACGACGGCGCAGGCGACGATCAGAGCTGCGAGGCTGAAGCGGTCGAGAATGCGCACCAGTTCCCTCCAGTGCCGTCCAAAAAGATAGCCGGCGCCGGCAATGACGGTCACCCAGACAACCGCGCCCAGAAAATTGAAGAGGACGAAGGCGCGCCAGGGCATGTGGAGCACTCCGGCGAGCGGGCCGGCGACCACGCGCATCCCAAACACGAAGCGGGCGAAAAAAATAGTGAACGAGCCATAGCGCGCGAACAGAGCCTCACCGCGGGCGAGCGTGCTTGGTTCCACGCGAAAGAATTTGTGAAAGCGCTCGAGGAGCGGGCGTCCGCCGTAATGGCCGATGGCATATCCCAGGTTGTCGCCGATGGTAGCCGCCACGGTGGCAACCACGATGATCCATCCGAGGTGAAGGCGGTGCTCGGAGTACGCCAGAAAGCTGGCGAAGAGCAGCGCGGTCTCGCCGGGGACAGGAAGGCCGGCGTTCTCGCACAGGAGCGCGATGGCAACGGCCCAGTAGCCGTAGTTGGCCACGAATTCGCGCAGGTGGTGGAGGAGGTGCAAGTAGAGAGAGTAGCAGGATTGGAAAGTCAAAAGTCAGAAGTCAAATGGCAGAAGTAGAAATTGAGTCATTGAGAGATTGAGTCATTGAGTCATTGAGAATCAAAAGCTTTTTTGCAGGCCCACAAACTTTTTACGCGTTGGCTTCACTTCTGCAATTTGACTTCTGACTTTTGCCAGTCCGCAATCTTCAATCTGCAACCGATAGAAATTCGATCAGCGCCCGATGGAATTTGCCGGGGCATTCCTCGTAGGGCAGATGGCCTACGCCTTCGAAGGCAACCAGGCGCGCGTCGCTGAAATTCTGGCGCAGAGGTTCGGCGGAGGCGAAGTGGACGGCGCGATCCTTCGTTCCCCAGACGAGAAGCGTGGGATAGCCGCGAATCTTCGGGAGCATTGATTCGAGATCGGCCAGGTCGGCGAGCCAGGTCTTGAGAATATTGGAAGCATGCTGGAAGCCATGGTTCTGAAGCACCGGAATGCGATAGCCATTGAGCGAGTCGGGAGGAATCTTCGATCCGTCACCGAACAAGCGGCGCAGCCATAGGTAGTCGAGCGATCGCCAGCGCTCGATGGTATTGCGGAAGATGAGCGAACCGAAGGGAGTAACCAGAAAGGGCACGAGCCTTTGGCCATGCGGCGACCAGGGATTGACGGGCGCGACGAGAATGAGACGCCGAATGCGCGGCGCGCCGCGTTCGGCCGACAGCGCCGCCGCGATCATGGCGACGGCTCCGCCGTGCGAAGTGCCGAGCAGATCGAATTCGGCGAGGCCGAGCGCGTCGGCGAATTGCAGGAGGCGCTCAGCGGTAGCGCGGACGGTGCAGTCCAAAGATTCGGGAGCGGGCGAGAGTCCGGCGCCGAGATTGTCGATGGCATAGACCGTTGCATGGGGCGCGAGAGCGGGCATGGTGAATCGCCAGGAGAACGAATAGCCGAGCAGGCCATGCACGAGAATGAGCGGCCGTCCTGTTCCGGCTTTTAGATAGCGCATCCGAGAGCCGGCGAGCGGAAGCCAGTGCTCTTCGATGCCCGGCTCCGGCACCCACACATCACAAAGTGCGTGATGTGTGGCGCACGCGCCTGGTACGGTTTTTTGCGTTTCCGTTGGCAACGTTTTGCTCGGGATCGGATTCCTACTTAATGAGTGATATCGCCTCTGTCGCTTTGGTGGGAGCCGCGGTTTGGCTCCCACTACTTTTTGATGCGAACTGTTTTGTCGCGCACGCTCTTTTCGCTGGCTCTATTCTAGTCTCCCGCCCGCATTGTCCTGCCGCGCAGTTCAGACAGGATTTCTGGAGTCGTGATCGAGGCCGGTTATTTTTGTTCCCTCTCGTTTTTCGGAAGCATCGCTTTGATCACACGCCCGTTCTGGTCGTAGGTGGTATGGGCTTTGCTGGGATTTTCGATGAACCAGAACCAGTGCCGCGCATTCTGCACGGTTTCATTCCTGACCATGGCGATTTCCGGATCGAGGGCAGGAACGGTCCAGGTCAGCAGATCGCTGGGATCGCTCCAGGCAACGATTTGCGGGACAGGTTTTCCGGCGTCATGGCGGCGTGTGCTCCAGGCTGTTAGATGCTTAATCAGGTTCCCATTTTTCTCAACATCGAGGTTGGCGAGTTCGAGCAGCCTGACCTGGTTTGCGAGAAAATAGGCCTTGGACGTGTTGCTGAGGACGTAATCGAAATCCATTCTCCATTTCGCCGGCGTGGTTTCATTGGGATCGGGCTGAATGTCAAGCGCGGAGAACATCAGATAGCTGCCAAGACTATGCGAGACAATCACGAATTCCTGGTTGGGCGCGGGAGTCACGGTCTCGCCGCGCGCTCCATCGGCGGCGACTTTCACCGACTTCAGAACAAGTTCGCCCATGCCCTCCAGAAACAGGCTGCGCATCGGGCCCACGGCGAGCATCGCATCGGCAAAGCCCCAATCCAGCACGAAGGTTTTTAGCGCGCGATTCAGCAAGGCCCCTTTGGCCGGAAGGTGATTGAGTTCCTGCTGGTTGCTGATGAAGGGATAGGTGCGAAAGCGGCCGGGATTTTTCCGAGGGTCGGGATCAGGCTGGGCGGGCAGAGAGCAGGTGTGAAGGTAGGTTTTGTTGGGACCGGCGAGCGACGCATCCTCCGCCATAATCTGCCGGCACTTCGGGGCGAAAACCAGCGGCCACCAGTTGATCTCATCGAGGTAGATGGTCGGAGCACCGTTGCGCACCAGTTTGTAGTGATCGACGTAGGGCGCCGAAGCGTTCCATTCCTCCGAGGTCCCACCGGCGTCGGCCTTCCACAGCGGCTGTCCCAGATACTTCAGCCCGGGAGGCTTCGCATTCAGGGCAAAGTGGTTCTTGTCGGCGTACTCGGTGCCGTCGAACTCGCCCTCCGTCGTGGTGCAATCGCGAAGAAACTTGCAGATGCTGTTTCTGAGGTCGGCCGAAGCGGAAGCGCCCGGCCCACTGGCTCCCATTCCATGAACGTAGAAAATGTGGAGCTGGGTGTTTTCCGTTCGTACGCGTTTTAGCGAATCGGCAAGCGAGGGCGTTACTTGCGTTTGGGAGGTGGGCGTACTCTGGGACCATGCGAGTGCCGTGAGGCAAACCAGTATCGCGCTTAGAAGCGTGCGGCGCGCCGCGGCAAATATCGTTATCGAGTAAGTTGATCGCGTCATGCTGAACCTCGGACGCGGCAAGCATAGCACCGGAGTATGTGTCAGTAAGTGAGGAACGGTTCCGGTAGAGGGCAGTAAGGAGCGTGACCGGCAGAGGACACAGAGGACCACAAGAAATCGGGCACCTGCGTGATTGCCCGATTCAGGATTCCTCGGGAAGCTTGGGTGGGATGGCTGTGGGATTCTCGGGATCGAGGCCGGCAGCGGTCATAATGGCTCGGCCTAATTCTTCGGGCGTAACCCTGAAATCGGACGACGCCGATCCGGACTGCCCTTGACTCGACATAGCGGCGCCGGGCGCAACGAAGCGGTAGCCGCGGCCGACCACGGTCTGAAGATAGTGCGGCTCGTCGGCGTCGTCGCCGAGGGCTCGCCGAATTTTGCGGATTGCGGTGTTAATGCCCTGATCGACGTCGACGAAAACATCCTTGCTCCAAAGCGCGGCGGAGATCTGCTCGCGGGTCACGAGCTGGCCCTGGTTTTCAACAAGAAACATCAGGAGTTGCAGCGGCAGGCCTTCCAGCCGCAGGGGCGTGCCATTGCGGAAGAGCTGGAAGCGGGCGAAATCGAGTTGAAAGTCGTCGAAGCAGAACTTCTTGTCGGGCACTGCGATACTCCCCCGCCACTCACCCTGGGATGGAATGTGGTATTTGAGATTTTGTTCTGCCGGGGTGGACGTGTCAAGAGTGGAAACCGGTCACCGGTCATGGGTCACAGCCTTTGGGTGAAAATCTCTGCCGCACGCTTCGTTTTTCTTAACCTCTTACCTGTGACCGGTGACCGGCGACCCTCTTACCTCCTTCTTCCGCTCAAAATCTCCTTCAGATCAATTCAGATCGATTCAGACTCTCTCCATGGACCTTTCTTGGGAGCGGGGGCATTATGGGCTCACTTGCAGGGTTTGCTCATCAAACTCCTGGTTGAGTTCGATGGGACCAGTAAGTGGGAGGTTCAGGAGACGGGGAAGGCTCCGGAACCTCCCAATTCTAAAAAATTAAGGGTTTGGGCACGTCCAATTTCCGCAGTTTCCGCCCGCCAGACATAGCCGCCAGTTTTCTTCCAAAATCTCCTCCAGCTCCCAGACCCACTTTCCCAAAGGCAGGTCACCGGTCACCGGTCTCAGATCCACCTTGCCCCACATTCTAAAAAGCGTAAATACCTTCCAAATATCATAGCTAGTTCCCTCATAAATCCGTATAATGTGGCCGAAGTCATTCCAGGTGTGGCACTTGCCACAAGTGCAAAAAATGGGAAGGTGGCAGTGAAGTTGCTCTCCGAGGAGCGGAGATTTCCGCACACAGGTGCATCTAAGGTAGCGCACGCTAGTGTGCCTCAGCTATCGGTCCAGCCCATGAACCGCGAATTTCAGGCCCGCTTTACCGTCATCGTGCTGGGGCTCTTCACGATCGCGGCCATCGTCTTTGCGGGATTCAACTACAAACAGGAACACCAGACGGCCATTCCCGACGACGGCGTCTGGTGGATGGAAAAGAGCGGGCAGGTAGTGGCTGACCGGCTGGACCCGACCGGGCCGGCGGCACTGGCCGGCGTGCGCCACAGCGACGTTGTGGTCAGCATCAATAACCACCCGGTTGCGAGCTCGGGAGCCATTGAGCGGCAGCTCTACGACTCCGGCGTCTATTCGAAGGCGACTTACTCGCTGCTGCGCGGCGGCGTTCCTTTGGACGTGGAAGTCGTGCTGGTGCCCGCCGAGCGCTCCATGAACGACTGGCTGCGCATCATTGCGCTGATCTATCTCGGCATCGGCCTGTACGTTTTGCTGCGGCGCTGGACGGCGATTGGCTCGCTGCACTTTTATATTTTCTGTCTGGTCTCGTTCATCTTCTATTCGCTGCACTTCACCGGCAAGCTCAACACCTTTGACTGGATTGTCTTCTGGTCGAACGAAGTGGCCTGGCTCCTCCAGCCGGCACTCTTCCTGCATTTCGTTTTGACCTTCCCGGAGCGCCGTCCGTTTGTCGGCAAGCACCGCTGGTCGATCCCCGCGCTCTATATCCCAGGGGCGGTGCTGCTCGGCGTACAGGTTCTGACGTTGCAATTTTTCGCCGCCAGCGCGCGGCTGCTGTGGAATTTGAACCGCGTGCACTGGGCTTATCTGACCGTGTTCTTCGTCTCGGCTGCGGGGGTTCTGTGGCGCAACTATCGTCAGGCCGCGACGCCGATTTTGCGCCAGCAGTTGAAGTGGATCATGCGCGGCACGGTGCTCGCGATCACCCCCTTCACAGTGTTCTACGTGCTGCCTTACTTGTTTGGAGCGATGCCTTCGCCGGCGATGAAGGTCACGGTGCTGTCTCTGGGCCTGCTGCCGCTGACCTTCGGCTACGCCATCGTCCGCTACCGGTTGATGGACGTCGATCTCATCTTCAAGCGCGGCATGGCCTACACGCTGGCGGCGGCGGCAATTGCGGGCGGATTCTTCGCGGTGGTGGCCGGTGCCGCGGTACTGTTCCACACCCGCGTGCCCAGCGCCGGGCCCCTGGGCTTGATGATCGCGATGGTGGTCACCGCGCTGTTGTTCGATCCGGTGCGCAAATGGATTCAGGAAAAGCTCGATCAGTTCTTCTATCGTACCCGCTACGACTACCGGCGCACCCTGGTCGAGTTCGGACGCGAACTCAGTTCGGAGACCGATCTTGACAAGATGCTGTCGTCGCTCATCGACCGCCTCTCGCACACGCTGATGGTCGATCGCATCGCCGTCTTTCTCGGCAACAATGACTCCTCGCGCTTTGAGCTTTCGAAATCGTTCGGCGTGGGCGCGGTTAGCGGTGTGGATCTGGGATTTTTGTCCAAGCCTCGGCCTGAAGATGCGGCCGGCCACATCTTCTTCGAAAACACACGCCAGTTGCCGCGGGAAAATCTGGCCGCGCAGGAAGCCATCTCGCGCCTCGATTGAATTACTACATTCCCTGCCACGCGCGCCAAAAGACGATCGCGTTCCTCGGGCTCGGCAAAACCATGGAAGGCGACTTCCTGACGAGCGAAGACGTCGAACTGCTCGAAACACTTGCCGGATACATTGCCATCGCCATCCAGAACGGCCGCTTGTATGCATCGCTCGAACAAAAAGTGACCGAGTACGAGCGCTTGAAAGACTTCAACGAGAACATCGTCGAATCGATCAACGTCGGTGTGCTGGCGGTCGATCTGCAGGACCGCATCGAGTCCTGGAACTCGCAGATGGAAGTGATGTACGCCAAGCCGCGGTGGCAGGTGGTCGGCCGATCGCTCAGCGAAGTGCTGCCGGCATCGTTTGTGGAAGAGTTCTACCGGGTGCGGCAGAATCCCGGCATTCATAATCTTTACAAGTTCCGGCTGGCGACGCCGACGGGAGAATCGCGGGTCGTGAACGTCGCCATCGCGCCCCTGGTCACGCGCAAGTTCAACGTGGTGGGCCGGCTCGTCATCATGGACGACATTACCGAGCGCATCGAGCTGGAAGTACAGCTCACGCAGGCCGACAAGCTCTCGTCGATCGGATTGCTGGCCGCTGGCGTGGCGCACGAGGTCAATACGCCGCTCGCGGTGATCTCGTCGTACACGCAGATGCTCGCCAAGCAATTGCAGACGGATCCGCAAAAAGCGGGCCTGCTCGACAAAATTACCAAGCAAACGTTCCGCGCCTCGGAGATCGTCAACAACCTGCTGAACTTCTCGCGCACCACCGGCACCGAATTTGCCGAGATCAGCCTGAACAAAGTAATTGCCGACACACTGGCGCTGCTCGAGCACCAGTTCAAAGTCGCCCATGTTCAAGTGCAGACAGATTTGTACGAACAATTGCCTCCGATTCAGGGGAGCGCCGGCCGCCTCCAGCAGGTCTTCCTGAATTTGTTTTTAAATGCCAAGGATGCGATGGCGGGTAACGGTGGCGTGCTCAACGTGGCGACACAGAACGGGGAGTTTGTGAGCGTGAGCGTGAGCGACACCGGCTCGGGCATCGCGCAGGAACACATTCACCGCATCTACGATCCATTCTTCACCACCAAGACGGCGCCCGCCGAAGGTCAGAATCGCGGCACGGGTCTTGGGCTTTCGGTTTCCTACGGCATCATCCAGGAGCACGCCGGCCACATTCGCGTGGAGAGCCGCCCCGGAGAAGGAACAACATTCACACTTGATTTCCCAATGGTCAGGAAGGTAGCCCATGCCGTCTGAAGTCGCCGTAATGCCGCGCCGCTATACACCGGAAGGTTCGTCACAAAACTCGGGGCAAAACTCCGGGCAGGGCGCGGGGAAAATCCTGATCATCGACGACGAGCTCGCAATCCGCGAGTCGCTGGAGACTTTGCTGGGGCTGGAGGGCTACGACGTGGCAGTGGCGGGAACCGCGCAAGAGGGCATGGCGCAGATCGGCGAGCGCAGTTTTGACGTCGTGCTGCTCGACCTCGCGCTGCCTGACAAGAGCGGAATGGATTTGCTGGGCGAGATTCGCGTGCTGCATCCCGAGCAGGCGGTGATCATGATCACCGCATATGGAACGGTTGAGAATGCCGTCTCCGCCATGCAATCGGGCGCCACCAATTTTATTCAGAAGCCGTGGGACAACGAAAAGCTGCTCGCCGACGTGCGCATCGCGGTCGCCCGCCAGAAGGCGGAAGAAGAGAACATTCAGCTGAAGCGCGCGCTCAAGCAGCGCTACAACTTCGAAAACATCATCGGCAAGAGCGAGCCGATGCTCAAGATTTTCGATCTGGTCGCACAAGTTGCGCCCAGCCGCTCAACCGTATTGCTCCAAGGCGAGAGCGGAACCGGAAAAGAGCTGATCGCAAAAGCGATACACCTGCATTCGCCGCGCCGCGACCGAACGTTTGTGCCGGTAAATTCGGGCTCAACGCCGCCCGACCTGCTCGAATCGACGCTCTTTGGCCACGTAAAGGGCGCCTTCACGAGCGCGGTCGCGTCGAAGAAGGGACTGTTTGAAGTCGCGGATCGCGGCACTCTCTTTCTCGACGAAATTGGCACGATGAGCATGGACACGCAGGCCAAGATCCTGCGCGTGTTGCAGGACAAGAAATTCATGCACCTCGGCGGCGTGCAGGAGATCCAGTCCGACGTACGCATCATTGCCGCCACCAACGTCGATCTGCGGCAGATGGTGCGCGAAGGCAAGTTCCGCGAAGACTTGTTCTACCGGCTGAATGTCATCACGCTCGATCTTCCGCCCTTGCGGCAGCGCCGCGAAGATATTCCGCTGCTGGTCGAGCACTTCCTCAAGAAATATTCGGAGGAAAACGACCTTTCGCCGCGCCACATGAGCACCGAGGCCCTGCGCCCGCTGGTGAGCTACTCGTGGCCCGGCAACGTGCGCGAACTCGAAAATACCGTCGAGCGCGCGGTTGTGCTCTCGTCCGATCCGATCATCGGAATTGACCTTCTGCCGGACCACATCGTGGGGCGTGGCAGCACGGTGCCGCGCCTGGAGTCGGCCGCCGGCGCAACCCTGTTCGGCATCATGGAAGATTGCGAGCGCCGCATCATCGTCGACATGCTGGAAAAATGCGGCTGGAACCAGACCGAGGCCGCCGAGCGCTTCCAGGTGCCGCTCTCCACGCTGAACCAGAAGATCAAGCGGCTCGCCATCGAGATTCGGAAGAAGAACAATCATCGGGACGAGAGAGCCATCTGAAGATATTGAATCATTGAATCATTGAGAGATTGAAAGGTTGGAAATCGCTGTGCGGAATGTGCTGCCATCCCCTATACAACCTTGGGTTTTCAATGACTCAATCACTCAATGATTCAATACACTGCCTTCCCTCTGCTATAGTTCCCAGATCGGTTTTCTCGTTCACCCATGGCGCTTGAACTCGAACTGACCTCGCCCTTCGACATCGCGAAAGACTTCGTGGTGTCGGTTCAGCAATACATATTTCTGGCAGCGCAATCGGTGGGGAACTTCTTCCGCCCTCCGATTTATATGGGAGACATGCTCCAGCAGGCCGACCTGATCGGCTTTGGCTCGCTGCCCATCGTTATCCTGACTGGACTTTCCGTGGGCGCTCTGCTCGCGCTGAATTCGGCCAGCACGCTGCAACGCTTTGGCGGCGTCACGCTCATCGGCCAACTCGTCTCCCTCGGCATGGTCACCGAACTCGGCCCGCTTATTACCGGGCTGATGGTGGCGGGCCGAAACGCTTCCGGCATGGCGAGCGAACTCGGCTCCATGATCGTGACCGAGCAGATCGATGCCATGCGCGCGCTCGGCACCGACCCCAGCAAGAAACTCGTTACCCCGCGGGTCGGGGCGACATCGTTCATGTTGTTTTTCCTGACCATCATCGCCGATTTGCTTGGGCTGGTGGGGGGCTGGGCGGTCGCGCATTTTCTGTTTGGCCTCGACTCCAACCAATATTGGACGACCGCCTGGCAGATTCTCGTGTTCCGCGACGTCTTCAGCGGTTTGCTTAAACCGGTGTTGTTCGGCTTCATCATCGCCACCGTCGGCTGCTACTACGGGATGTCGACGACGGGGGGGACGCAGGGCGTGGGCCGCTCGACGACGCAGGCAGTGGTGGCTTCGTCGGTCATGATCCTGATTGTCGATTTCTTCGTCACGAAACTGATCTTCGCGCTCTTTGGTGTGCGCTAGTGGGGATCCGGTAACACATGCCAAGTCCCGTTCTTCCAATTGAACAGTCGGCGCACAGCAGCAGCGATCACTCTGCGTACGCCATCGAGTTCGAGAACGTTTGTCTGGCGTTCGACGCGAAGGTTGTGCTCGACGGCATTTCATTCCGCCTGAACCACGGCGAAACCAAAGCGCTATTCGGCGTGGCCGGCTCCGGCAAAAGCGTTCTTCTCAAACTGGCCATCGGCCTGATGCGCCCCGACAGCGGCCGCATCACCGTGCTCGGCGAAGAAATCAGCAGCATGACCGAGCAGGAACTGTTTAAGCTGCGCAACCGGGTCGGAATTGTCTTCCAGGAGAGCGCGCTCTTCGACTCGCTCAAAGTGTGGGAGAACGTCGCGTTCCGCCTGATGGAAGAGAAAATCCCCTTCGACCAGATCGAGCAGCGCGTGCGCGAGTCGCTGCGGTTCGTGGAACTGGAACGCACTTACGACATGCGGCCGTCGGAGTTGTCAGGGGGCATGCGGCGGCGCGTAGCCATTGCGCGCGCCATCATTTCGCATCCCGAGGTGCTGCTCTACGATTCCCCGACGGGCGGCCTCGACCCAGTCACGTCTAACACGATTGTCGAACTGATCATGAAACAGCGCGACGTTTATAAGACGAGCGCGCTGCTGGTAACCCATCGTCTGCAAGATGCATTCACCATGGCCAGCCACGAGTTCGACCCGAAGACGAACAAGATGGTGCAGATCCCCAGGGGCCAGCGTGGCGAAGTACCCATGAGCTTTCTGATTCTGCGCGACGGCAAAATAATTTTCGATGGTGACGCGCACGAACTGGCCACTTCGCGGGACGAGTACATCCGCGAATATATTTCGTAAGCCCCGCTCACCACAGAGTCACAGGGACACGGAGATACAGAAATTCAAAACCATTATTCGCTTTTCTCCGTGTCTCTGTGACTCCGTGGTGAAATCGGTTTCTGGCGCGAATCTTCATCCCGCGTCTTCCCCGGCAGACCCACCGGATTTTCATGCGTGCGCTCGCGGAAGCCGCCTTTCATGCCCGTCGCGAGGCCAATGGCCGCTTCGCCGAATTTGTCGCGCAGGTGGTCCGCGGCTGCTAATAGCCTTTGCCGCCGGTCGTTGATCGGCAGCCCGTTGCGCGCGGGCTCAAGCAATTCGAGTTGGCCGGGACCGGCTTCGGGCTCGCCCTCGAAGTTTGATGTCTGCACTCCCAGCAACCGCACCGCTGCGCCCTTTTTCCAGTTGCCCAGGAACAGCCGCCGGGCCTGCTCGAAGATTTCGTGATCGATTTGGGTTGGCTGCTCGAGCGAATGCGCCCGTGTAATCGTTGTGAAGTCTTTGTAGCGCAGCTTAAGTTGGATGGTGCGCGCGAAGTATCCGCCTTCACGCAGCCGGCGGCCGACCATTTCGCTCAGGCGCATGAGCGTTGACGTTAGCCGGTCGACATTGCCCGTGTCTTCATCAAACGTATGTTCGTGGCTGATCGACTTGGGATCGGTATGCTCTCCGACCGCGGCATCAAACCAGCCGCCGGCATCTTCGCCGCGCGACTTGCCCGCCAGAGCCAGACCCCACTTTCCGAAACGCCGCTCCAAATCGTTGTCTTCGAGCGCGGCCAGGTCGGCAATCTGCCGGATTCCCATCTCGTGCAGATTTTTCTCCATGACCTTGCCGACGCCGGGAATGTCGCCGACATCGAGCGGCGCCAGAAACTTTGCCTCCTGCCCGGGCAGCACCCACAGGACTCCGTTGGGCTTAGCTTTTGCGGATGAGACCTTCGCGATAAGCCGCGAATGTACCAATGCCGATCGAACAGTTGAGTTGAGTTTTCGACTTCATCTCATCGTGCAGGCGATGCGCGCAGCGCAGCGGCGGGCCGTGCAGGCGCTCGGTGCCAGTCATGTCGAGGTAGGCTTCGTCGACCGACGCCATCTCTACGAGGGGCGAGAAATGTCCGAGCACTTCATGCACACGCCCGGAATATTCGCGATAGCGCTCCGGATGTCCGTTTACGAAGATGGCTTGCGGACAGAGTTTGGCGGCCGTGCGCAAGGGCATGGCGGAGTGCACGCCAAACTTGCGCGCCGCGTACGATGCCGCCGAAACGACGCCGCGTTCATCGCGCTGTCCGCCGACGACGACGGGCTTGCCCTTCAGCGATGGATCGTAAAGCTCCTCGACCGACACGAAGAAGGCATCCATGTCGACGTGGAAGATGGTGCGCGCCATCGGGTCATCGGGCGATCGGGTCATCGGATGATCTAACCAGGCGGATGTTGCCAGCGGAAGATTCGCTGAACGTTCGCCTTTGCAAGCAATTCTAAACGACTCGGGGCTTTGTTGATCTTGCCGGACGGCGAGGGTGCCGGGGCGTTTGTTTCTGTTGGAATAGAGATTCTTACGCTTGGTTCCAACATATTGTTCGGACACATCCAATCATGCTTGACAGTTTTTCCCGGCACTCCTACGCTAGCGAAATATGGATGTGCGACTCACCCCCGACCAAAGAGCATTTGTCCGGCAAGCGATCGACAGTGGCCGGCTCCAGCGCGAGGAAGACGCGGTCAAGGAAGCTCTTTCTTTGTGGGAGGAACGCGAACGCGCGCGCGCGGAGATCCTCGCCGCTATCGACGAGGCGGAAACCTCTTTGGCCCGTGGGGAGGGGCGTCCGGTCACTCCAGAGTCTATGCGCGAGCTTGCCCAGCAAGTCATGGATCGCGGACGAGCGCGCCTTGGTGCTGAACAGCAGTCCGAAAAACAGACGCCTCGCCAATGAGCCACCGCCGTTCGCCGGCTGGCTGATGCCGATCTCGACGAAATCTGGTATTACGTTGCTTCCCGAAGCGGCAGTATGGATATTGCCGATCGTTTGATTGGTTCTATCACAGACCGCTTCTCGCTCCTCGCCAGCTATCCCAATTTAGGGCGTGCCCGCGATGAGGATCTTCGGCCTGGCCTGCGGACCTTTCCCGTCGGCGAGTACGTCATTTTCTATCGAGTTGAGAACGAAGACGTAGTGATCCTTCGCGTGCTGCGCGGCAGCCGGAACATGGCGGCATTGTTCGGCCATTAAAGAAAAAAGGGGGCTCCGTGCGGCATCCGATGCTGTCGCCCACACCACCGAATGCCCTTCAGCGACGATATGGGGCTACGGTCTCGGTGCCACCGGCTCGTTCATCCCTTGCGCCACCGTCTTGTTCGCAGCTGCCACCGCATTTGCGCTGGCGCGCAACTGCCGCACTCGATCGTAGACTTTGCCATAGTCGCGGGCCGAGGCTCCCCACGAGAAGTCGCGCGTCATACCGTTGCGCATCAGCGTCTGCCACGAAGTCTGATCGCGATATGCCGCCAGCGCCTGCTTCACCGTCGCCAGTAGCGCTTCGCCGGTGTATTCGGAGAACTTGAAGCCAGTTCCCTTCCCGCTGCGCGCGTCCCATGGCTCGATCGTATCGTCGAGCCCGCCGGTTGCGCGCACGATCGGGCACCGTGCCGTATTTCAGGCTGTAGATCTGGTTCAGGCCACAGGGCTCGTAGCGCGACGGCATCAGGAACATGTCGGCGCCCGCTTCAATCTTGTGCGCAATCGCGTTGTCGTAGGCGACCTTGATCGCAATTTTATTCGGGAACTGCTTGTTCAAGCGCACAAACATGTCCTCATATGGCTTGTCACCAGTGCCCAAGACGACCATGATCATCTCTTCGCGCGCCAGCCGGTCCATGACCTGCGCTATCAGGTCAAAACCCTTCTGCGCGGCGAAGCGCGAGACGATGCCAATTACCGGTACCTTCGCATCGGCGTTCACCACCCCAAACGCGTTCAGCAGATCTTTTTTGCATTTCTGCTTGCCGCTTAGCTCCTGCGCGGAATATTTGGCGGCGATGAATTTGTCGGTGTGCGGGCTCCACTCGTCGTAGTCGACCCCGTTCAGGATTCCGCTTACGGTGGCCGCGCGATTGCGCAACACACCTTCCAGTCCAAAGCCGTACTCCGTCGTCTGAATTTCCTGGCTGTATTTCTTGCTGACCGTGGTGACGAAATCCGAATACACCAGCGCGCCCTTCAGGAAATTAACCTGCCCGAAGAATTCCATTTTCGAGATCGTAAACAGATCCCATGGCAGCATCAGCAACGGCAGGATATCCGGCGGAAACAGGCCCTGGTAGCCCATGTTGTGGATGGTGAAGACGGTGCCGACCTCGTGGAACGCCGGATCCTCCGCATAAAGTGTGCGCAGCATCACGGGCACAAGCGCCGATTGCCAGTCGTGACAATGAAAAACGTGGGGGACGCCCAGGACCTTCGACGCTTCCAGCACCGCGCGCGAGAACATAGCAAAGCGCTCGGCATTGTCAGGGTAGTCCGCGGCGGAAGTTCCGTAGAGTGCGTCGCGATCGAAGTAGGGCGGGTAGTCGACAAAATAAAACTTGATGCCGGTGCTGGCGCCCGCCGTCACCACGGATGCAAAGCGATACTTGTCGTCAAAAGGCACCGTGATGCTGGCGACTACCGTTTCAGGGTCGGTGAGCTTGGTCTGGCGATAGCGCGGCAGGTAGACGCTGACTTCATGTCCAAGGTTGGCGAGAGCCCGCGGGAGCGCGCCTACCACGTCGGCCAGACCGCCGGTCTTTGAATAAGGAACGCACTCCGATGCTACGAACGCGATATGCATAGAAAATGAAGGCTCCCCACCTGTCGAACTAAATCTGATCCGCTCACGTTATGATTATCCGGGTATTTGTAATTGGTAATTTGTAATTTGTAATTGAAAATCGCTGTGCGGGTTGTCCCAGCGTGAAATTACAAATTAGAAATTGCAAATTACAAATTGAGTTCAGTCTAAAGCCGGAGAGAAAGAGGGTCAACGTGTCGAAAGGCACTGCCGAAAAGAAAACGCGCAAGCCCAAACTTGGCCAGCATTTCCTGGCGAGCGATGAAGCCGCCGCGCGCATCGTCGAGGCTCTGGGCGACGTAAGTGGAGCGACCGTGCTGGAAATTGGCCCGGGCCGCGGCGAGATCACCGAAATCATGGCCCGCAAAGCGCAGCGCCTGATTGCGGTCGAACTGGATCGCGTGCTCTCCGCGCAACTGCGCATGAAGTTCGCGTTGCAACCGAACGTCGAGATCATCGAAGGCGACATCTTAAAGATCGAACTTGATACAGTGTTTGGCCCGAAGCCGGGGACGTTGCGGCCCGGCATGGAATTCAAGCCCGAACCGGCGCGCGTGGTCGGCAATCTGCCCTACTACATCACTTCCGATATTCTGCTGCGCCTTTTTGACTATCACCGCTATTTTTCGACCATCGTTATCATGGTGCAAAAAGAAGTGGCCGACCGCCTCGCCGCCTCGCCGGGAAGCCGCGACTATGGCCTGCTTTCGGCGACGGCGCAACTCTACGGACGGGTCGAAAAACTTTTCACGCTGCCGCCGGCGGCATTTGCGCCGCCACCGAAGGTGCATTCCAGCGTGGTGCGGATTACGATAAAGCCGAAGATCGAAGCGCTGCGGGTCGACGAGGCAGAATTCATTGCGTTTTTGAAAGTGAGCTTCGGGCAGAAACGCAAAACGCTCTGGAATAATCTGAAAACACAGTACGATGGAGCTGCGCTGCGCGCCGCACTCGCCAAAAGCGGCGTCAAACCAGCGGTTCGAGCCGAAGCGCTGCCGCTGGAAAAGAGCGCGGCGCTATTTCGCGCGCTGCGGGACGGGAACGCATAGAACCAGAAGATTCCTTTGCAAGCCGCGAACAAACAAGTTCCTCTCGCGTATTACTGAAATCCTATCCCCAAAGCGCGATAATAGGCGCACGCATCGAGGCAGGCGAGCAAGAATGCCCGCGCCACACAACCGTACGCCTTCGCAAGGAGGCTGCTTATGACTTCCGCTCTACGAACTCCCGCCGTCGCCGGCAGGTTCTATCCCGGCCGTTCCGATCAATTACTGCGCGAGATTCATGGGTACACTTCGCCTCCGCAAGCCGCGCGCATCTCGGCGATCGGCTGCGTCGCGCCGCATGCCGGCTACGTGTACTCCGGCCCCGTCGCCGGCGCCGTTTACGCGCGCCTCGATATCCCGGAACACTGCATCGTCCTCTGCCCTAACCACACCGGCCACGGCGCCCCGCTGGCCATCATGACTGCCACCGCCTGGCAAACACCTCTGGGCGAAGTCGCGCCCAGCACCGAACTCGCCTCGCGTCTGCTGCACCAGTTCCCCGCGCTCGAGGAAGACAGCTCCGCTCATCGCGCCGAGCACGCCATCGAAGTGCAGTTGCCGTTCCTGCAAGCGCAACAGAAAAACCTGCACATCGTTCCCATCGTCGTCGGCACCAGCGACTTCCGCGCGCTCCGCGAACTCGGCGAAGCGATCGGCGGGCTGATCGGTGATGGCATCGGCGATCCGCAAGAGTCCGACAAGAAAATTCTGATCGTCGCCTCCAGTGACATGAACCACTACGAGTCCGACGCGATCACGCGCGTCAAGGACCGCAAGGCCATCGACCGCGTGCTCGCGCTCGACGCACGCGGCTTGTGGGAGGTCGTGATGCAGGAAGACATCAGCATGTGCGGCTTCGGTCCGACGGTTGCCATGCTGACAGCGGCGAAAATTCTGGGAGCGACGAAAGCCACGCTGGTCCGCTACGCAACGTCAGGCGATGTGTCAGGCGATCGCGACGCGGTTGTCGGCTACGCGGGAATTGTGGTGGAATGAGCGAAGGTTAGTCGTTGGTCGGTGGTCCTCAGCCGCTGGTCGTTAGGAAAAATCTCAAGTTCCGAATAACAATTCCGAACGACCAACGACGAACGACGAACGACAATCCCGAGCAATACTAAAAGCTGCCCCGCACTACTCACTTGTGCGGGCCCGATCTGGTGACTGTGCCTTGGTGCGTGGGCGATGGACCTGCAGCCGGCCGCATCGTTTGCCCGCCACGCGTCGACATTCCGCCGCCAAATCCTGCGTCCCCCGATTGGGGCGGACGCGCCGTCGAAACCGTGACTGGGCGAGGGTTGTGCTCCATGGCCCTGGCCGAACGGTCAAGGTGGTTCACCGATCCGCGCGGCAC
The DNA here is from genome assembly GCA_963698865.1 of uncultured Acidobacteriaceae bacterium. Classification (GTDB taxonomy): domain Bacteria; phylum Acidobacteriota; class Terriglobia; order Terriglobales; family Acidobacteriaceae; genus Acidiflorens. The sequence continues at coordinate 406,352 of CAVOSL010000002.1, forward strand.
GCCGAAGCCTGCCGAACCGGGCTTGATCGTAAGCTTGCCGGGCCTCGCGGTATCGACCGCCATCAGCCCTCTCCCAACCATTAATGTCTGGTGGCCGCTTGCGGGAGCGGCCGGCAGCCTCATTCCAGCAGGCGCGTTCACAACGCGCGGCATTCCCGAGAAATTGTTCCAACCGCCAGGTTGCCAGAACCAGCCGTAACCTTGCGCGAATCCCCAGTTGCCATAGTTGTATGGCATCCAACCCCACGGATAGCCCGAGACCCACATATACCCCATTCCCGGATAGAAAGCCCAGCCGCCATCCATGAAGGGATTCCAGGCAGCATTCATAAAGAACGGCTGCCACGAGTAGCCGTAGCCCGGAATATTGTTGAACGAGCCGTAATAGCTCAGGTCGCTGACCCCATACCCAAAAGGCGAGGAGAAGCCAGACGCACCGCCCGCAGCGGCGTTGGCGTAGCGCTCATGGTAAGTATCCTGCTGGCGATCCCAGCCGTCGAGCGCCTCCTGGTCGTAGTTCTTGGCAATTACAAATGTGTCCTTCTGCGCAGCATCGGTGGTGGCGAGATCGATGTCAGCCTGATGCTTTTCGGCGATTTCAAATTTTCCAGCGGGGCCGGAGGCATCTACCTTGCCCTTGAAAACAGCCAGGTCCGCGCGTTGTGAGCCGTCCATGACCACCCGAAAGTGCGCGGCCTCGGGAACGGTGACCGACTCTCCCCCGAGATTGATTTGGAACTGATCGCCCTTCTTCTCGCGAACATTCGCGTAAAGCGTGCCGGAGACCAGTTGCGCGGTATTCAGCTTCTCGCCGTCGCCGCCAAGAGCAAGATGCGTGAAGGCAAGCTCTGTATTGCCGCCGATGCGCACCGTGCTGCCGTCTTCGAATTCAATTTCGGCGCGCCCTTGCTCGCCCGTCTTCAGCCGAGAACCCTCGACCACCGGCATATTGAGAAAGCCCTTTTCGAGTCCTTCGCCGGCGGCGCGTTCAATTTTAACGGGCCCCTCGACGTCGCTGAGGCGGACGATTCGCGCCCTGGACTCCTTCGTCGCCGGTGCCGACGACGAAGATACTGCCGATTGTGCGGCGGCGAATGTAACAAGAAACGCGGAGGCGACGAACGCCCCCAGCGTCAGCATGGTTGCAGGTCGGCCGGTTGTCATATTGGTCTCCTGGAGCTTTGGTTCTCTTTGTGGCTTTCTAAGCGCTTAGAGTTCACGATCGGGCGAACGAGTTGCCAAGCTCCCCCGCTTTAGAATGTTCTGTCCTTGGAGTCTGCGACTGGGGCCGCTGCAAGTCAAGCAGAATTCCGCCTGCTTCGTTCGCGCGTCGGTACCATTCCTCCGCGACCTGTGCATGGGTCAAAGATCGAGGCCAGCGGCTATTTGGTGGTTCCGAGCAGTTGCTGGGCACGGGCGCGCGCCACGTTGATCACCGAGTGGTCGGCTACGATCCGCTCCAGAATTGGCTGTATGGCCGCCACTTCGACCAGCGTTTTGCCATGGGCCATCTCCTGCATGCGCTGGAGGTCTTCATTCAGAGCCAGTTTCTGGTAGCGATGGTCGTAGTCCAGCCGGTGGCCAAACTCGAGCGTGGCTGAAAGGCTCTGAAAGAGTTCGGTTAATTCCCGGGCCGCGGGATCGGCCGCGTAATTGAAGGTTGCCTCGCCCGTCCGCTGCGCGTCCTGGTAGCTCAAAGTTTTCTTGCCGGTGAAAGCCAGGTTTTTCAGGTGAGTATCGAGGTCATGCTGAAAATGACCCGCGCCGGCGGCCAGCCGAAACATCTTTTCCCGCATTTCTTGCGACAGCGCGAAATCAAATTCGAAGCTGTCAGTGTCGTCCGAGTCGGGCGAAATGCGTCCCGTCGACTGATAGTGCGCCGGCCCTGCCGCCGGAACACGAATGGAATAGTGCTCGGGCTGCGATTTGGGGAAATCGAGCGTAAAGGTAATGACGGGAGAGATGGATTCGACGGAGGGGCGAGCGCCCGAAACCGAGTTTTCATCTTCGGCCGCCTGCGGTTGGGCCTGCCCGTAAACCAGAGAGCACAACAGGAGAGAAACAATGCCGATCGAAGACCGCATAGGCCGCTGTAATCATTGAGGAAGCGGTCGAGCGGTGTCAAGTTGCTCGCAACAGAAAAGCCGCCCATGCCGGCGGCCTCGTCTGTGAAGTTCCGAAAGAACCTGTTATTTACAGGTCGCGGTGTACCCCAGGCTCTTGGTTCCGGTCAGATAAATCTGCCCGGAAATGACGCCATTATTGTTGATTCCGCCCACCAGCTCAAACTTTGCGCCGTCATACACGATGCTCTTGAACGTCCCGTTCTCGTAGAGAAACGCGAACGCCTTGTCGGCGGAGATGCGGTTGCCCACAATCGTTCCCACGTTATTGATGCCGGTCAGAGCGGTCCCATATTTCGATTTCGGATAGTTGATCGCCGTGAACTTGCCGTTCTGCCACAAAAAGCCCGTGCTCATCGCGCCGGTGATCGAAGTCCCAACCACCGCGTTGCTGTCATTGACGGCCATCGGGTTGGTGACGGCGCCCTTCGGGTAAACGATCTTCGTGTAATTTCCGTTGACCAGCAAAAAACCGTTGACGGATCCGCTGCCACCGTAGCCTCCGGTCAGAGCGCCCACTTTATTCACGCCAAAGACCCAGGTGTTGGCTGCGCCGGGATAATCCACCGAAGTGAAATTGCCGTTCACCAGAGTCAAGCCGTGCACCTTGAATTTGGTGTCCAGGTACGAGCCGGAACTCGTGCCCGTGGCGTTCTGCTGGTAGAGCCAGGTCATGCTCGACTTGGGCGCGGAGTAGTAGGTGAAGTCTCCACTCTGCGAGCGCATGAAGCCCACCATGTTCTGCGTCTTGTTGTCGACCAGTTGGCCTACGACCGTCCCGTCATCGGAGATGCCGTCAACATCGTTCAGCGTGTAACCGGAGGGGACGTCGAACGTGTCGAATGTGCACGAGGCCTTGTTCGCCGCGTGAAGCGCGGGCGCGAGCAGGCAGAGCAAAACGGCAAGCATGGTTGGGCGGAGGGCCATGAAAGCTCCTGACTATATAAAGATTGTGAAAGCCCGCTATTCGCAGGTTCCATCAGCATAGCGTGAGAGTAAGCGAAAAAATGTGAGCAGTGTACTAACGAGTGTCCGATAAGCGGTTGGAGTTAGGACAAAGTCGTGCCGTCGATCGGGACAGGGACGGAGGTAACCGAAAAGCAGCTACAGCCATCGGGTAAAGCCTCAATGACAGATCGCTCGGTCGCGACCTGAGAGCTTACTGGGCGCCTCGCCGCACCAGGCTCGCGCTCTGCAATTCCAGCGTGGCCGCCGTGTGCAGATGACAGATCGCGATGGCCAGCGCATCGGCCGCATCCGCCGGCTCCGGAATCTCATCCAGCCGAAGCAGCCGCGCTACCATCTGCTGCACCTGATGCTTCTCGGCCTTGCCGTAGCCGACGACCGCGGACTTGATCGACAGGGGCGAATACTCTGCAACATCGAGCCCCGCAGTCGCGGCCGTGAGCATCGCCACGCCGCGCACCTGCCCCAGCTTGAGCGCCGACTTGACGTTCACCGCATAGAAAACGTCTTCGATGGCGACGCGATCGGGCCGATGCAGCGCGATGAGTTCCTCGAGCCCGCGGGCAATCCGTTTTAGACGCACCGGCATGGGATCCCGCGGCGAAACCTTGATCGCTCCACAGGCCACGCACACCAAGAGGTCGTTGTCAGGGCCCGCAGCGCACGATCGATCCAAATCCAGATCGACGATCCCATACCCGGTGTATTCCGTGCCGCAATCGATTCCCAGGACCCGCATGTTGCATCGAGTGTAACCGTTGCGAGCAGCCTTGAGGAACGGAATTAATGGAAGAATCTGCGCGGTGAACAGAACAGCAAGAATCGCAGAGACAAGAAATCGCAGAAGGGCGGAGCTCCGTCGTGCGTTCCCGAAACTATCGGTCCAAATTAGTCTGAATTACTCGTCTCGCCCCGCGCCCGCGGTCCTTCGCGTCTCGACCGTCGTTCTCATCTCAAAGCGGCGCATCGGAACGCACGTCGTGTACCCCGCCGGACTGACACCGTCGGATCCGCGCGTCCGCCGCTTCACTCGATACGTGCGCATATAGGCGCAAGAATTATCCAGAGAATCCGGCACTTTCGACCTCATGTTCAAGATCAGACGATCCGCCGCCCCGTCAGCAGCGGGGGCCGGCAGCAAGTCTGAATCCTGCGCGGCACCTTTCGCGTTCTGTGGATCTTGCTTGCTCGACTCCTGCGCATAACCCACACCCGCGAGGCACACGGCAAGGGAAACGAAGAGAAGAAACGAGAGGCCCAGTATCTTCATACCCGACTCTCCTATGCTCAAGAAATAACGCCGAGTGGCGGGCAAAGTCAACGCTGTCGCGCTTTCTGCGATAACTAGACATTTGTCGACCGTAGGGCCTCCGACGCTGTTATCCAAGTAGCTTCTGTATTTCACTCGCAAACTAACGGTGCATGTACCAAAATTAACGCCCTTCGTGATGTCCGTCACAGCAGGCCTGTAACATTCGATCCATACTCACGATCGAGGGGCAACACCAAAAGAACGAGGTCAGTACATGAGTGCAAGACAGACAGTGGGTGGTTTGCATTGTTCCCTGGCCCACGACATGATCAACAAGCTATCGATCATCGTGGGGCAATGCGAGTTACTCGAGGAAAAAGCTGAGGCCAAGTGCGCGGAGCGTCTGCTGATTATTCGCCAGACCGCACTAGCCATGGCTGTTGCAATCAACCATGGCGATTGCCGGGATAGTGAACTGGAAACCCTGCAACCACGAAGAAGCAGCACGATCAATCCGCTGATCGCGCAGTGAGCAAGCCTGTTTATCCAGATAGAAGGCGATCCGAGCCGACATTACCCTCCCCCAGGGCTGGCTCACGCTGACAGAACTTCTCCGCGCACAGAACACCTGCATTCTGACGCTCATTCCCGCCCACGCGGCCTCCCGCAGTTCCTGCCACATCTCCAAAACCATCGTGATAACCTGAACGTACGAACTCATAGTTCAGGAGTACGCAATGAAGATCGGTGTGTTAACCGGCGGCGGTGACTGTCCCGGCCTGAATGCGGTCATACGGGCGGTGGTGCGCAAGGGTACATTCCACTACGGCGATGAGTTTGTGGGATTCACGGAAGGTTGGCGCGGGCTCATCGAAGACAAGGCGATGCCACTCGATCTCTCCACCGTCGGCGGCATTCTGCCGCGCGGCGGCACCATCCTGCGCACCTCACGCACCAATCCCGCCAAGCACCCCGACGGCCTCGATCATTGCATGGAGAACCTGAAGAAGCACGGCTGCGACGCGCTCATCGCCATCGGCGGCGATGACACGCTTTCGGTGGCCCAAAAGCTTTTTGCCAACGGAATGAAAGTCGTGGGCGTTCCCAAGACCATCGACAATGACCTTGCCGGCACCGACTTCACCTTCGGGTTCGACACGGCCGTCAACATCGCGATCGGCGCCATTGACCGCGTGCACACCACCGCCGAAGCGCACAACCGCGTCATCGTCGTCGAAGTCATGGGACGCGACTCGGGCTGGATCGCCGCCTACAGCGGCATCGGCGGCGGCGCCGACGTCATTCTCGTCCCCGAGGTTCCCTTCGATATCGACCAGGTCGCCGAACTGATTCGCCAGCGTCACGCACGCGGCCGCTATTTCAGCATCGTGGTCGCCGCCGAGGGCGCCAAGTTCGCCAGCGGCGGGGCGCCGCAGGATGGTACACCCGTTATGCAGGATGTCGGCCGCGACGAGTTCGGCCATCTTCGCCTAGGCGGCATCGGCGAAGTGCTCGCGAGAGAGATCGAAAAGCGCACCGGCTTCGAGACACGCTCCGTAGTTCTCGGCCACATCCAGCGCGGCGGCTCACCCAGCGCCTTCGACCGCGTCCTGGCCACGCGCTACGGCCTCGGCGCCATCGACATGGTCCACCGCGGCGAGTTCGGCCACATGGCCGCCCTGCGCGGCAACAAGATCATCTCGATTCCCCTCGCCGAAGCCATCGCCTCCAACCGCAAGCTCGACCAGGAAATTCTCGACGCCACCTTTGGCATCCTGGACAAGCTGGAAGAAAAAGAAGAAAAGAGCGCGTGAGTTTGGGGACCGCCTAGCAGTTATTGAGCAATGAGGGAAATGCATCGCGGGTGATTCCGTATTTATATTCTATTAGGTCGCGCCCGACTACCCGCCAGCCGAGTTCACGCAGCGCCTGTTCGAAGGTTCCCCGCTCAAAGCAGCTTGTAACAAAGAGTTCGGCCGCTTCAATCAGATTCTTCTTCGCCTCGTCGCGGGTTCGGCCTTGCGTGGTGATGTCGAGCGGCGGACAGTGGGCAATGTGCCAGCCATCCTTCTTTTTGAGGATGCCAAAAAGCTCAAAGTGGGCCTTGATTACTGCTTGCATACGCTTACTCAGACTCTATATTTGCAATATCGGGAATGTCAATGAATACCCGCGCGAATCGCGCCCCGGTGTCGCTCCGATATTCAATCCTTCGCCAGCCACTCCAGAGCCTCTCCGCGTTCCCTGAACACCGGAAACTCCCGCCGCGAGTATTTGCTCACATCCTCGATGAGCGAGTGCGGCAGGCTATCCGTTCCAACCCACGCCGTCTTCTTGATGTACGGCTTATCGAAAATCGCGCTTTCTTTCATGGTGCGAAGCGCCTCCGCATCAAATGACGAGCCCGCGAAATCAACCAGCATACGCACCGACTCCAACGGCTCCTTCGTCACAAAATCGGGCAACACGCGCGCAACCTTTTCCACCTCCAGGGCCGAGCAGCGCGCCATATCGACATCCAGAATCCTCTTGCCCTCATGCGTAATGAACCGGATCCGATCCATTCGAGAGCAGGCTCCTTTCCCTGAAGTCGATCCACAGGCTGCTGGATTAACGCCACCCCGTCAGAAAGAATAAGCCCATTGTCAATGGTCCGAACGCCTATGAACGCCGATTTACTGATTCCGGACAAGTTCGAAACCCAGCCGTCACAGGGCTCAGCCCCCTTGCCATATTGGGTATACTAGTAAGATTACGTACGGGCAAATCTCCCGTCCGGTGGGGTTGCAACTGCGCGATGAAGCCGACTTTCACTCTCGGCATTGAAGAGGAATACCAGACCGTCGACCCGGAAACCCGGGATCTGCGCTCGCACATCCACGCCGAGATCATCGAAAAGGGCAAACTGGTCCTGCAAGAGCGCGTCAAGGCCGAGATGCACCAGTCGGTCGTCGAGGTCGGCACCTCGGTCTGCGCCAACATCAAAGAAGCCAAGGATGAGCTGAAAAAACTGCGCCGCCACATGATCCGCCTGGCCCGCGAAAACGGCTTGCGCCTCGCTTCGGCCGCCACTCATCCCTTCGCCGACTGGCGCGTTCAGGAAGTCTACCCGGACGATCGCTACAAAAATATCGTCGAAGATATGCAACTCGTCGCCCGCGCCAATCTGATCTTCGGCCTGCACGTCCACGTCGGCATCGAAGACCGCGAGACCGCGATTCACATGATGAATCACGCGCGCTATTTCGTGCCGCATCTGCTCGCGCTCTCCACCAACTCGCCCTTCTGGCTCGGCATGAACACCGGCCTGAAATCGTATCGCTGCAAGGTCTTCGACAAATTTCCGCGCACCAACATGCCCGACTTTTTCCCGAGCTGGGGCGAGTACGAAAATTACGTCAAGCTGCTCATCAAGACCAACTCCATCGATAACGCCAAAAAAATCTGGTGGGACATTCGCCCGCATCCATTCTTCAACACCATCGAATTCCGTGTCTGCGACATTCCGATGCGGGTTGAGGAAACCATCGCGCTCGCCGCGCTCATCCAGGCAACCGTGGTCAAGCTCTACAAGCTGCATGAGTCGAACCAGGGCTTCCGCCTCTACCGGCGTTCGCTGCTCATGGAAAATAAATGGCGCGCCGCCCGCTACGGCATCAACGGCAAGCTCATCGATTTCGGCAAGCAAATGGAAGTCCCCGAGCGCGACCTGATCGAGGAATATCTTGCCTTCGTCGACGACGTGCTCGACGAACTCGGTTCGCGCCAAGAAGTCGAATACATCCGTACCATCATGAAGACAGGCACGGGCGCGGATCGCCAACTGAAGGTTTATGAAGAGACTGCCGATATGAAGGCCGTAATGGACTACATCATCGAAGAGACGCAGGCCGGAGTCGGCGAAGACGAAGAAGAGGAATTACCCGAAGCCAAGGCGGTCTAGAACCAAAGGCATTACCCAAAGGCAGTTTTTGGGTGGCGCAGTGCTTTAGCGCTGCCATTTTCGATGCACTTACGTTGGCGGCTTTAGCCGCTGGGGTCGGAAATTCATAACATTTAATCTACGAGACCAACGCATTTGCCAAACACAAACGGAAATTCCAACGGACATTCCCCCCGCAATCTAACCGCTCTTTCCTTCGACCCGCAGCTCACGCCGGGCGCGCGCAACGCCGTCCGCGTCTGCCTGCGCATCCAGCCAAGCGAGCGCGTCACCCTCATCACCGACGAAGCCAGCCTCGAAATCGCCGCCGCGCTCGCGCGCGAACTCGAGGCGGTCGGCGTCCCCTACCAGCCCTGGGTGCTCGAAGACGTGGCCCCGCGCCCGCTCAAAGACCTCCCGCAAATCGTCGCCGACGATCTCGAAAAAAGCCAGGTCAGCATCTTCGCCGTGCAGGCGCAGATGAACGAACTGAAATCGCGCATGACCATGACCGGCATCGTCAACCGCCGCCACATCCGCCACGCGCACATGGTCAACATCAACAAGCAGATCATGCTCGAAGGCATGCGCGCCGATTTTCAGAAAGTCGATCGCCTCAGCTCCAAGGTCGTCGAGCGCGTCCGTACCGCTCGCCAAATTCGCGCCACCACGCCTTCCGGCACCGATCTCACCGCCGACCTGAATCCCAACTACAAATGGATTAAGACCAGCGGCATCATCAGCACTGAAAAATGGGGCAACCTTCCCGGCGGCGAGATCTTCACCACTCCGGGCGAGGTCAACGGAACCTTCGTCATCGACGGCGTAGTCGGCGATTATCTCTGCGCCAAGTTCGGCGACCTGAAGTCGACTCCGCTGACGATTCAGATCAAGAAGAATCGCCTGGTGGCGGCCCACTCCCCGAACAAGGAACTGAAAGACGACTTCTGGGCCTACACTCACACCGACGAAAACAGCGACCGCGTGGGCGAGTTCGCCATCGGCACCAACATCGAACTCAAAGACGTAATCGGCCAGATTCTTCAGGACGAAAAATTTCCCGGCATCCACATCGCCTTCGGCAATCCCTATGGAGAGCACACCGGCGCCGACTGGTTCTCGTCCACCCACATCGACGTGGTAGGCCGCAAGTTTGACATCTGGGCCGACGACGAGCAGATCATGAAAGCCGGTCAATTTTTGATTGAGGCGTAGATTTTTTGGGCAGGTTGCAACTCCAGCCGGCTTCCAGGAAACTCCGGAGTTTCTCGACGATAGGAAGCGCGCGCCGCGGACATCAGGCGGCTATAGCCTTTTCCACAGTTAGGTAAACAGCTAGACGAGAACTGTCTCGTACTCCTCGTAGGCGCCTTTGAAGTCGGTGATCTTATCGTTTTCAAAATGCCAGACTCGCGTGGCCACCTCGTCAATCAGATCCTCGTCGTGGGAGACAAGGAGGACCGTTCCCGGATAGCGCTGGAGGGCTATATTCAGAGCATTGATCGATTCGAGATCGAGGTGGTTGGTCGGTTCATCGAGCACGAGGACGTTCGGCTTTTGCAGCATCAGCTTGCAGAAGAGCAGCCGGGCCGCCTCCCCGCCCGAGAGTACGTCGGTCCGCTTGCTGGCATCGTCGCGCGGAAATAGCATCTGGCCCAGCAGGCCGCGAATTTCTTCGGTCGCAGCCCCTGGATCCCACTGATGAAGCCATTCGAGCACGGTCATCCCCGGCTGGACCAAAGCCCTATGGTCCTGGGCAAAATATCCCACCGCCGCCTCGTGTCCCCAAATCGACCTTTCCGTCACTCAAGAAGGGCCCGTCGTAGCCGCTGGTCTGGCGTAGTTCGGACTCCGAAACGGTTGGGGAATTGGCGAGGAGAGCGTTCACCAGAGTCGTTTTGCCGGTGCCGTTCCGGCCCATCAACGCAATTTTTTCTCCGCGAAGCACGCTCGCCGTAAAACCGCGGACCACCGCCGTCTCGCCGTAGGACTTCGTGACGCCTTCTAATTCCAGAATGTGCTTGCCCGAGGGCCGTTTCGGCTCAAACTTCAGATAGGGCCGCTGGATGTTGGACTTCGCCAATTCCGTTACCTGCAACCGCTCCACTTCCTTGCGCCTCGACTGCACCTGACTCGAGCGCGTGCCGGCCGAGAAGCGCGCGATGAACTCGTTCAACTGCGAGATCTTCTTTTCGCGCTGAAAGTTCTGCGCTTCGATCTGCGAGCGCACCTGCGTCTTGGCAATCACCATGTCGTCATAGGTGCCGGTGTAGACGATGATGGTCTCGTAATCGATATCGGCGATGTGCGTGCACACTCCGTTGAGAAAGTGGCGATCGTGCGAGATGACGATCAGCACGCCTTCGTATTGGTTCAGAAAATTCTTCAGCCAGTGGATCGAATCGAGATCGAGGTGGTTGGTCGGCTCGTCGAGGAGCAGCGCCTGCGGATTTCCAAACAACGCCTGGGCCAGCAGCACGCGGACTTTTTGTCCGCCGGGCAGCTCTCCCATTTTCCGTTCGTGCAACTCATCGGGAATGTCGAGACCTTGCAGCAGGATGGCCGCGTCACTTTCAGCGGTATAACCATCTTCTTCGCCGACAATGCCTTCCAATTCGCCGAGCTTCATGCCATCGGCATCGGTCATCTCAGACTTGGAATAGAGCTTCTCGCGTTCTTCCAGGGCTGCCCACAGCCGCTTGTTGCCCATGATGACCGCATCGATAACTCGATACGGATCGAAGGCAAACTGGTCCTGGCTCAGCACGCCGAGCTTCCGGGGACGCACTATGGTCCCTTTCTGCGGCTCAAGCTCTCCGGTCAGGAGCTTCATGAACGTGGACTTCCCCGCACCGTTGGGGCCGGTAAGGCCAAAGCGTTTTCCCGGAGCAAAGCTGGTGGAAACGTCGTCAAACAGAACTTTAGCGCCATAGCGCATCGACACATTGCTAACTGAAATCATAGTTTGTAGGAACTGCGGAAATTGCCCAGTCGGAGGGAAACGCAGTGTTGTTATTAGAATATCATGGGGGTGAGTCGAACTTGGCTCGCTAGGCACTGTCCTAATACCGGGGGACGAAACGTGGGGAAACGTGGGGACAAGAAACGCGGGGACAGGAACATGTGAAGAAATCGATTTTTGGGAAAAGACTAATTTGTGCTTCGAGAAATTTTGCAATTAGATGCCCTACAAGCGTTCTTTGGCTCGTGGGGATACATTTTCGGTCACCGGCAAAAAACGGGAAATCGATTTCTTCACATGTTCCCGTCCCCATGTTCCCCCGTTTTTTCATTGCTGATCTTCATCAAACAGTTTTGATTGCCTGTTTCTCACGTGCTGAACGTCAATCACCGTGGGGATGCGGCGCTCAATGGTGAGCGTGCCGTTCGGTTTCCGTCGAGCTGTCGTGCGCAGATGTACACGGAGCCGGTCCCCGTCCGAAAACGCCTCCCCGGCTTCTATTCGCTTCCAGAACTGCTCATCTTCAATCCTGGCATCGAAGGATGTGCGATTATCGCTGAAGTGCCAGGCCAAATTGCGTCTCCATGCGACCTTTTCAATACCCAGATCAATTTCTTCGTCCTTGGTCAGATCCTGAACCTCGGCTTCATCCGCCGCGTGCAAGTCTTTCTTCGAGACGCGCTCAAGGACCACCCCGCCACGCCTGGTTTGAAATTCCTCGATGCCGTCCTGCCGGAGAGGATCGAGGGTTCTGCGAAGTTGAGTTTGTACTTCAGGGTCGTTGTAGATCCGAATCAGTAAGTCTACGGAGATATTGATGTTTAGTTCCCTCGGAACATCAGCAGGCTTGTCGATTCGCCTACCCTTCAGCCGCCTGAAAAGGCCGTAGAGAGTAACGCCGGATACACCGAGGAAACCTAGAATCTGTAACAGGTTTGCTAGTGCCGTGACCGGCTGGCCGGCCAATAGTTGTTCTGCCGCTTTAAGTGCTTCGGTAAAAATGTGGACCGGGACAAGATAAGAGCTCTGCTCAAACTCAGTATCAACTTCAATCGCTATGGGGAAATCCTCGCCATAGAGGATGTCTTTGACCCTTCGGATGAGCAGCGCCTGCCCGCGTAGTCCGGTACCGAGTGCAAGCATCGGAATTCGTCCGCGTTGCAAAGCAGACCCGTCGTATCCGATCTGAAGTTTGGCACTCTCGGTCTCTACACCAGCGCGTGCAGTCAGTTTCAGGCATCACCCCCCGTGCGATTATTCTAACTACGGAACTTAGCCGCGACGGCTCCAACGCCTTCGGTCACCCGGAACGTACGCCTGTTCGCCGTGCGAATGCGACTTAAACCTCGTCAAAAGGCGGGCCCTCGCCCACGAAGCTACAGCGTCTTGGTTTGCAAGGTTGCAACCCGCGTTAGCAGTTCCGAAATGTAGCCAAGCGTGATGTTCATATCGGGAAAAAAGTCGTTAGGATGAGCGCATTCATTCCGCTTGTTCAACATCCCGTGCAGAGCCTTCATCTCCGTGTTTGAACACAGTCCTAACTTTCTAGCTGCCTGGATGAGCTGAAATTCCACGACGGCCTCCCTCAGTTCCTCGATGCTTCCAGCGTTAGTAGCCCATGCGGGGTAAGCGGCTTTGATCTTTGCTAGGCCATCAGAGGCAAGCTTTTCCTCCAACAAATCCATGAAGCCGGCCCACGCTAGCACGTGAGCCGCTCGAAACAGTTGGTGCTCTACACAGCGTAATGCCTGTCGAAAAAGTTCGTCCTGCTTCAATGTAAGCTTGGTCAGCTTCTCATAGGACTCTTCGAGTATGACCACACGGGAGCCCGAGGTCTCGTGCGCCGCGAGCAGCCCGTGCGCTTCCCGCTCGAAACCTTTGACCTTCGCCAGTAGAAATTTCAGTTCATTCACGACAGTAAGTGCTTCTTCATAGCCGCGAAGAAACTGTCGTAAACGTCAGCCTTATCCGTGGCTGGAATCTGAAGCTGGATGTTGATGTTAACCGTCATCCCGTTTGGAGTAGGAGTTACCTTGCGCCTCGCAACTGCCGCGTCGCCTCCTCCTTTATCCTCCACTTCCAGGACTGGCTCGTCGACTTCTACGACTGGCACGTCAGCAGGAGAATCGAAGTTACCCATGTCGGCCATCGTCTTGAAGGTCCGGACCATCAACGTCACAGTGTTCTCCGCGACAGATGTATGGCTGCTAAAGAAGTTTCGGAGTGCCTCATTGTCTTTGCGATTGGCATCAGGATACGTGTCGAAGAGAGTTTTGTATGCTGCCTTGAGCGCGCCAGCGAGCACCTTCGGTGACTGGCTCTTTACGCGATAGGCTTGCCAGAGTTTAGTGGGGACACCCGAGCTATCGACAAACTTGATGAACTTCAGCACAGTGAGAATCGCTCGGTCGTTCTTGCTCTTGAAACCAACCGAGGTGATGTATTGAAAGGTGACCTTAGGTGGAACTCCTGCACTTTGGATGTGCTCCAAGAACTTCTTCACGTTGGCGGTATTGACATGATACGGGTAGTTGTCGGCCACTAATCACTCCTGTACAAAAGTTATCGGGGAAGTAAATCAATATTACGCCTAGGCAGCAAAAGGAGGAGCGGAAAACCTGACCGGTGGCCCACCCTTGAAGTTGATGCTAGTTTGCACTATTCTCACCGCGGGTGCCCCATCCCCCGTGATTCCTGAAGGGTTGGTGGCACGAATGCCGAAACAGTTATCTAATCAGCCGACGTACGACCCCTCAGCCTCACGGAGTATTGGACGATGGAACGACTAACTCAAAATCTTCCAACATGGGCATTGGCCATAATTTCGCCCACTAGAGTGCTGTTCGACAACCTGAGGGGCATACATATCCAAACTTGGTCCACGATATTCCTCGCGTTGAATGCGGCGCTAGTCTTCTGCCTCCCTGTCATACGTCGGAATGTGCCTTTCTGGCATGGTCTTTTCGTGCTGATCTGGATCCTCCCTTTTTCACGGATTGTAGAGATCGGGTACGCATTCTACAACGATACTTTTGATCGATTGCAAGGCCTACCTCTAAGAACAGAACTTGGCCGGGTCGAGCGCTTCAAGTTGCTCGGTTGTAGCTACATCGAAGTGGCGATTTGCTATGCCTCGCTCTACCTGTCATTGCCTTGGTGCCAGTTCAATTGCGCTTTATCCAGCGGCTTCGAATCGCTCTATTTCAGTTGGATCACAATCACCACTACTGGATATGGCGACATTCTGCCGAAGAGTGTGTTGGCCCGACTCCTTTGCATGACGGAAATCGGCGTCGGTCTTATGCTCTTGGTGCTTGCGGTCGGGACGTACTTCTTTTTCGCCGAGGGGCGTTCTTAACGTGTTGTGCCGTGGGTGGCCCACCCTCGAAGTTGATTCTAGTTTGCACCATTCCCACCGAGGGTGCCCCATCCTTCGTGGTTTTCGAAGGGTGGGCAGCACGGATGCCGACACCAAGAGCTTTCAATCAAATCCCTGATACGGTCGAAACACCTATTACGCGTAAAAACAGCGAATGGACGTTTCCCGATTCGACCACTTTCGCGGCGGCCCGCCAATCAAATCTCATCGTCCCCAGTCTCATCGTCGTTTGCGGATTGGCGACCCCAATGCCTGAAGAAGAGACTGAAAGTCCAGGGGAAGTTCGCAGTCAAAGGAGACGCTTTCTCCCGAGCGTGGATGAATGAACTGAAGGTGCGCTGCGTGGAGAGCGACGCGAGTAATTCGCTGCTCCAGCGCTTCTGATGGATTGTACTTTCTGTCGCCGATGACCGGGTGGCCGATCGCCGAAAACTGCACCCGGATTTGATTCTGTAATCCCGTCACCAGCGAGACTCGGACGAGCGATGCGCCGCGCAGGAGACTTTCGACGGAATAGCGAAGTTCAGCGCGCGCCGATTTTGAATCGCTTCCGGTGGTCACCCTTTGAAACATTCCTTCCTGCCGAAAGTGGTGAACGAGTGTTCCTTCTCTAACTCGGAGATGACCGCGAACTACCGCCAGATATTGCCTCACCGGCGTGTGGCGGAGAAATTGTTGAACCAGCGCTTCTCGGTCCGGCCAGGTTTTTGCAAAGAGCAGAATCCCAGACGTGTAACGATCGATGCGATGTACGACATAGGCCCGTTGCCTCTTTAATTTCAGTTGTTCCGAGAGAAGGGACAGCGCAGATGGGGTAGAGGAATCCTCTGCGGGCACCGCCAGCAACTTGGCCGGCTTGTTGAGAACTACAATTGCATCGTCCTCGTAAAGGACGTGAAGCTGCCGCCGATCCTGCTTTCCCGAACGGCGGCCGCCCTTGGGTGGAAGTCTCTTCATTGCTGAATGGCGATTGCTGAATGGCGATTGCTGAATCGCGATTGCTGAATAACGATTGCTGAATGGCGCATCGTGCCTTTACAAGGAGGCTGCGTAAACCGAGCGAAAGCAGCGCTTGATGATCCATCGCTATGCTACCAACATCCCGGTCGGTTGACGGGCAAACCGGAAGTTAAGTCCAGACCAAATTTACAACCGCGCGGTCGCGAAGTCCGCTCCTGGCAAGCTGGATACTTCACTAGCCGGGTTCGTCGGATGACGGGCCTGAAAAACAGTTCGGCCCTGAGTCGGCGCTAATGGCGACCCGCCCCGTTGATGATAGATAATGGGGCGCTGGTGGGTGGTTCACCGTTTAGATTCGATTCCTGACCGAGCTTTGCGGGCAAGATAAATACATGATTTCCTCCTATCGCGACCTCTTCAACGCGAATTTCACCGACGAAAAATACGATCGTCTCCGCCGCGAAATGACTGCCCGCTGTGGAATGGAAGTTCCCTTTGCCCTCTGCGAAACGCCCTGCTTCTTTCCCAGCGCGCTCGTCGAGCGCATGGCCGAAGATGGTAAGGCGCTAATCCATCAACTCGTCGACAACCCCAAGTATCGCAAGCGCTCGGAAGCCTCCATCCCCGCCAACTTCCGCGTCCCGAACGAAGCCCCGCATCCGATGTTCATTCAGGTCGACTTCGGGCTCGTTCGAGATGCCGCAGGCCAACTCCAGCCGAAACTAGTCGAGTTGCAGGCCTTCCCTTCCCTCTACGCCTATCAGCCGGTTCTGTCGCAGGCCTACATCGACGTCTTCGGCCTCGATCCCAAGCTCAAATATTTTCTGAGCGGTCTCAACGCCGCGTCCTACAAGAAACTTCTGGGCGATGCCATCGTCGCCGGACACGACCCCGCGAACGTCGTGCTCATGGAGATCCATCCCGAAGAGCAGAAGACGCGCCCGGATTTCCTGTTAACCGAAAAGTTACTAGGCATCCGCACCGTCTGCATCACCAAAATCCGCAAGCAGGGCCGCCGCCTCTTCTACGAAGAAAGAGGCAAGCAGGTGGCCATCGAACGCATCTACAACCGCACCATCGCCGACGAACTCGAGCGCAAGGGAGTCGCCCTGCCCTTCGACTTCCGCGACGATCTCGAAGTCGAGTGGGCGGGCCATCCCAACTGGTATTTCCGCATCAGCAAGTATTCGATTCCCTATCTCAAGCATCCATCAGTTCCGCGCACCTGGTTCCTCGATCGAATGACCGAGGTTCCCGCGGACCTCGAAAACTTTGTTCTAAAGCCGCTCTATTCCTTTGCCGGACTCGGCGTGAAGATCGCCCCATCGCGCGCCGACCTCGGCGCAATCCCCGCCGACAAGCGCGGCGAATATATCCTGCAAGAGCGCCTGAACTTCATCCCGGTAGTCGAAACCCCGTACGGGACAACGAAAGTCGAGCTGCGCCTGATGTACATCTGGCTCGACGAACTTCTTCCGGTCTTAACCATCGTGCGCATGGGCCGAGGCCTGATGATGGGCGTGGACCACAACAAGAACATGAAGTGGGTAGGCTCCTCCGCCGCGCTGGTGGCCTAAGGCGGCTCTCGACTCTGGGCTCTGGGCTTTCGGCTTTCGGCTTTCGGCTCACATCGGCCGTTCTGAAATTCTCCTCCGAAAATCTACGCGATCTTCCCTTATCAAAAAAAGGAATTTCATCCGCGTGAATCCGTGCAAATCCGCGGAAAGGAAGTTCCAGGCGTGGGACCCCAAAGCCGAGCGCCCAATGCCGTTCTGCTAATGTGCAAACCCTTGCGCAAACGCCCTCCGATAGTAGGTTTCAGCCTTGCTTTTGCCCCGTACACCCGTCATCATGAACGACGGCTTAATCGCCGAAGTTCAGACCTGAACCAAGGCACTACCGACAGGAGCGAGTGAATGAAACGTTGCATTGCAGTTTGCAGGATCGTGGGAGTTGCGGCGGTGGGAGTGGCTGTCTTTCTAGGCATGGCCGCCTCTCCAGCAACCGCGCAGAAACGCGTGGAAGGCGTATTTAACGGACACAGAATCATCTATCCGGCGTCGAGCATTCCCGTGCCCGGCCATTTTCACACCAATTACTTCTTTGTCGATTCCGATCAGATGCAGCAGGGCGGACCGCCTTCGGGGGTGGAGTCTCCCGGATCGATCGCCTGTGTTTACCAGTTAGTAACGGGGCCTGCCGGCTGCCCGGTGGCCACCAGCACCACCCTGCCCACCGGCGGCTGGGGTGCCATCGCCATCGTCGATGCCGGCTACTATCCGACGGCCGCGTCCGACCTGGCGACCTTCTCGACCTACTACGGGATTCCGGCCGCTGACTTCACGCAGGTCTGGGTCGGCAAGAAGCAGCCTCCCGTTTATTCCGATTGGGAAGTCGAAGAGGCGCTCGACATCGAGTGGGCGCATGCCATGGCGCCACAGGCCAAGCTTTACCTGGTCGTATCGAAGCTCTGCACCACCGACTGTGCGACCGATCCCACCTGGAGCGCGATCGCGCTGGCTACCAAGCTGGTGAAGGCGGCCGGCGGCGGCGTGGTCAGCATGAGCTTTGGCGATTCGGAAGGCACCTACGAACTTAGCCACGACAAGAGTTTCAAGAACAAGAACGTGGTCTACTTCGCGGCCAGCGGCGACGGCGGCCTCGGAGTGAGCATTTATCCGGGATCGTCTCCTAATGTTGTCTCCGTCGGCGGTACGTATTTCAACCGTGATGGCAGCGGCAAGTTCCTCTCCGAGCAGTGGTACACCGGCGGCGGTGGCGGCGACATCAGTCCGTTCGAGCCGCGCCCGGCCTACCAGAATGGCGTCCAGGCCATCGTCGGAACGCAGCGCGGGTATCCGGACATCTCGTCGGACTTCTGCTGCGCCGGCATCGTGGTTGGGGGAGGCTGGACTGCGGTGGGGGGGACTAGCTGGTCCTCGCCGACCATGGCCGGCATCGTGAACGCGGCGGGCAACAAGGCCAAGGGCAGCCAGGCCGAATTGACGATGATCTACAACGAGTTGGCCAACCCGACCGAGTACGCCGCCTACTTCAACGACATCACGACCGGGGGGTCGCAGTGCGTCGTGGGCTTCGATAAGTGCACCGGCGTCGGCTCGCCTAAGACGTACGTGGGTAAGTAGTTCCTCCGCTTTTTGTCTTTTATTCTTCCCGGGTCCCGCTCGCCGGGGCCCGGGAATCTTTCCTGCCTGACGCTCCAACCTTCGGAATGCTCCACGTGGAGCATTTTGGCATATATGTTTGTACGTATTTATGTGTACGTAAATTTCGCCTACATGAAACGAAAGAAGCGAGTTAGCGGGACTCGGAGGGTGCGAAACCTCGGGGAGGAAAAGGGGGCGGATTTGTTCTGGGTGATGCCGGAGGCGTCGGTCTCGGCCAGAATCTCGCCGCCGGAGCCGTACCAGTGCAGTGTAGAGGTGCTGCTGCCCACTCCCGGGCCTTTCGTCCCCGGGCTTTTCGGGCTCCAAACGAACATCCAAGCGGTCGGCGGATATGGAATCCCACCCTTCAAAAAACGAAGGGTGGGGCACCCGCCAACTGTTGGTATAGGTGCGCTCGGCGCCGAAGGGGACGAAGTCGGCGTCGTAGCAGACGGTTCCGTTGTTTTGCGTGACCACGCGCGAACTCCCCAGGAAGTCCTCGACATAGTATTGCGGGTTGGCCCCGGCGGGCAACAAGGCAACGCGGCGACCGCCGAAGAAGATGTACTCGGCGGTGGTGGTTCCCGAGGCGTCGGTCTCGGCGAGGATTTCGCCTCCGGAACCGTACCAGTAGAGTTTGCTGCCTACCTTGGCGGCGCGGCGTCCGTCGGCGTCGTAGGAGTAGGTGACGCCGCCAGCAGCCTTCAGTTGGCTCTCGGCGTTCCAGGTGTAGGGATACACGAATCTCCCACATTTGTACATCAGTTATTGTACGTATAATACGGGCGGGGGCGGCGTGAAAGACAAAGCCCATGGTGCGATCAGTCTGCCGCCCACCCCCTCGGCTCCGCTCGGGGCAGGCTCTTCGCGCAAAGAACGCGCGAAGGATGGGGCACCCTCGTTTCGTTAGGGGAACGGAAAACAGAGCGTGAAGGGTGGGCCACCCGTCCTTCGCCACTTTCGTGCTCCAGGCGACGCTCGATCAACTCGCCCGTCTCCCGATCCAGCATTGCAATCTGCTGGTAGCGCGTATGTAAATCACAACCTACAATCTTCATGTGCTCGGCTCCTTTCCTCCGAGCCCTGGTTGCTTGAGCGCACCAAGTTTACTCGGCGGCCTGGGAGCCGACACGGTTATCTAATCAACTTTTCTTTAGGGCAGAGAAAAAACGTCAGCGGGGAGAAGGGCGGGCTACCCGCCGCGCATTGTGACCCAAGCGCAAACGCAGGAATCCCACACATCGCAAAGTGCGCGATGTGTGGGGCACCCTCATTGTCTCGGACCCCCGGCGGACAGGAGTGTCCGCGCTACACGTGGGGCTACAATGAATTCGTGAGAAAACTTATATTTTTTCTTTTTGTGCTAGTCATCGTCGCGATTGGTTTTGTGTTGATGCGATCGGCTACTCCCGTTGTCGATATCGCTCCTTCGGTCACTGTACTGGGCCAGGCTACTCCTATATCGGTGCAGGTGCGCGATCCGCGTGGGGTGCGCAGCGTTACTGCCTTTGTCGAGCAGAATGGCTCCCGCTATATGGTTGGGGAGGCCGGGCAACCTTCTACCGACGTTGACCGTGCTTGGAACTTTACGGCAGGGGTTAAGACTACTCCGCAGTTGCGCGATGGGAAGGCTCGGTTGATTGTCGAAGCGACGTCCAATGATTTGCTGGGGAGGACCGGCCGTGCGGAGCGTGAGGTGACGGTGGTGACGCAGCCGCCTAGCGTGATGGCGGACTCGGAGCAGCATTATCTGTATCTGGGAATGGCGGACCTGGCGACGTTCACGGTGTCGGGGAGTTGGACGGAGGCGGGGGTGCGGGTGGGCGACCAGAAATTTCGGGGCTGGCCTATGCCGGGCGGCAAGCCGGGAATGTTTTCGCTGTACGCCTTTGCGTGGAACATGCCTGCGGGGACCGCGCCAGTGGCTTATGCCTCGAATGGATCCGGGAATGACGCTACCAGCCCGCTCGTGGTCCAGTTTCCAAAGAAGGAGCAGCCGAAGTACACGACGCATGATCTACAGGTCAGCGACGCGTTCATGCAGAAGGTTGTTGGCGAGCTGGACCCGAATGGCTCGGGCGATCCGGTGGAGCGATTCGTAAAGATCAACAGCGAGATGCGGCGGGCGAATAACCAGACGCTTTCGGATTTGCGGATGAAGACGGCCGACAAGTTTTTATGGTCGCAGCCTTTTATCCGGCAGGCGCATTCGCAGGCCGAAGCGTCGTTTGCGGACGTGCGGAACTATATCTATCACGGAAAGAAGATCGATCAGCAGGTGCACCTCGGGTACGACCTGGCGGTGACGCAGCATGTGGGCGTGGAGGCTTCCAACGATGGGAAGGTCGTGTATGCGGCTCCGCTGGGGATTTACGGCAACTGCATTGTGGTCGACCATGGCTACGGGCTGCAGACCATCTACGGGCACCTCAGCAAGATCGATGTGCAGGTCGGCGACATGGTGAAACAGGGCCAGGTCATGGGATTGAGCGGGCAGACCGGAATGGCGGGGGGCGACCATATTCACTTTGCCATGCAACTGGATGGGGTGCAGATCGACCCGAAGGAGTGGTGGGACCCGCATTGGATTAAGGATCATGTTGCGAGGCGGGTGGAACTTGCTGGGTTCAGCCAATAGGGAGGTACGTGGTCAGTGGTCAGTGGTCAGTGGTCAGTGGTCAGTGGTCAGTTGTTCCGGCGCTACTACGGCTGAACCTGTGTAACGCGGAGATTGGTCCAAATTCGCGTCGCGGTTTTGACAAGTGGGCAGGCTGGCGCGTGTACATTGGAACAGGTTGGAGGGGCACTCCGGAGAGATGTCACGATCGCTGGGTCGCGGTAGTTTAGGGCAGAGGCTCGCAGGACTGGCTGCCGCGCAAGTCTCGCCACGAAGAGGAGCCCGATGCCCACATCCAACGGCCACAGCTTCAACGGCCACAGCTTACGACGCAGTTCGAGAGTTCCCGCCAACGTTCCCGTGCGGGTCACCAGCATGGAACCCGATGCCCAGTTCTCGGAGATCTGCGAGACGCTGGTGGTCAGCGCGCACGGTTGCGCGCTGCGCTTCCCCATGAAAGTGGATACCGGAAGCACTCTGCGGCTGCAACGACGCGGAGGGCGGCAGGCCACGGCCTATGTTGTCTTCTGCCAGCCCATGGGGCCCGACGGACTAAGTTTCCGGCTGGGGGCACAACTGGAACGGCCGGAAAACTTCTGGGGATTGGAATCCTTTCCCGACGACTGGAAAGTAATCGAGATGCCCACGCCCGCGGGGCAACAGGCGCTGGCAAAAATGCCCGCCAAGAGCGTAGTTGTGCAGGCGCAAACACCGTCGCAAGCTTCGCGGGAGATTCTCGAAAAGATCGAGGAGAAGCTTTCCGAAGAGCGCTTACGAGGAGTGCTGGCGCAATTCGTCCGGCCGTTGCAGGCGGAAGTTGCCGAACTGCGCGAGAAGATGGCCGGCAATGCGAAGCGCAACCGCTTTGAAGTGTCGCTCGGGTCTATTCCTCCGGAGCTTGAAGAGAAGCTGTGGGAGCGGCTGCGGCAAGACCTTGGGACGCGCGTTCTTGAGCAGACGCGGGAACAGTCGGCAGAGATTTTGGGGTCGACGAAAACAGCCATCGAGCAAAAGGTCAGCACGGGGATGGCTGAGTTCCGGCACCGTCTTGCCGGTGAACTGCAGGCTGTGGAACAGCGGGCCAAGGCTTTGTCGACGGAGCTCAGCGGGGCAACGCAGCAGCAGGTGCGGGCGGGGATCGAAAAACTTCAGCGGCACGCTCTGGAGACGGGAGCACATCTCGAGGCGCACGGTGCAAAACTCTTGAGTTCTTTGCAGGGGCAACTTGCGGAATCGCACGAGGGTCACCGCAGCAAGGTCGAGCAGATACAGGCGGAGGCCGCGAAGAGGGCATCCCAACTTCAGATTGAAGTGTCGGACCTTGGGCGGAGTATGGCGGCGCTGAATGAGTCGGTGCGGCGGCTGGAGTTGGAGCTGGACGGGCACCTGGAGCGGCTGGCAGCGGAAACGATCTCCGGCGCGAAAGGTGAAATCGAGAGCGCGGTGGCGCTGGCACTCAAGAACCTGCAAGTACGCGGCGCGAATGAAATCGAAGCCCGGCTCAGCGAGATGTCCGGCCATTTGCGCACGATTCAGAACCGGATTGAAGACTCGTTCTTTGGCTCGGTGACGGTGCAGGGCGAAGAAGCTGTGCAATCGGTCGCGCTGAGATTCGAGGAACTCGCACAGCAATCGACGGAAAGATGGCGGGTGGCACTCGCCAAGGATTTGAAGTCGGTGGCGGAGTGCTCTGGGGCAGGAACTTCGGGGGGAAATTGAGGCCCGAAGATGGGCGGGGTTAGAACGGGGCATCCGCAGTGTTAGGGCATCCTTGCCCTACGGCTGGTAAATCTGCAGGTAATCTAACTCGGCGCCCAGGTAGGCGGCCCAACCGCCTAAACAGTACAGACGTTTCTTGGGAAAGCAGCCGTTACCTACGTCACCCGATGTCAGTCACTATCTGGACTATCATTCTGCTGAACCCTATCCGGGCTCCGTTATGACCAAACTGCGACTCCTGCTCTCGGTCACGAACGACAGCAACGATTTCCAGATCGAGCAGGTGAAGGGCGCTCGCCAAGCGGCCGCCCGGCTGGGAGCGGATCTCGACGTCGTCTACGCGCAAGATGACGGCATCATGCAGAGCCAGCAACTGCTGGAGCGCATCCGGTTCGCGGGCGCAGCCGGTCCCAACGTGATTATCCTTGAGCCAGCGGGGGCTACAACTCTTCCTCAAGTGGCGCGGGCCGCGGCCACCAAAGGCATCGGTTGGGTCGTTCTGAGCCGCGATGCGGAGTACATCGTAGAATTGCGGTCTGCGTTTTCCATTCCCGCCTTCGTGGTCACCGCCAACCACGAGGAAATCGGACGTATCCAGGGGCGTCAACTGGCCGCCCTGTTGCCGCGCGGGGGAATCGTTCTCGCGATTCAGGGCCCCAATCAGAGCAAGGCAGCCAGCCTCCGGCATGCCGGCTTGTTGGCGACGAAACCCGAAAATATTCAACTGCGCTCGGTGAAGGCGCACTGGACCGAGGCCAGCGCGGAAAAAGTCGTCCACTCCTGGCTGGCTCTGTCCACATCGCGCGGAACCGACATCGTGGCGGTTTGCGCCCAGGACGATTCCATGGCGATGGGCGCGCGCAAGGCATTCGAGCAGTCCCACCATGAACTCCGCGAGTCGTGGCGGCAGATTCCCTTTCTCGGCTGCGACGGTATGCCGAACACGGGTCAGGAATGGGTTCGCCGCGGTTTGTTGGCAGCCACCGTTCTTAGCCCGCCTACGGCGCCCGTGGCCATCGACCTGATCGCAGGCGTTCTGCAAAAGGGCATTATGCCCCCACCACGCACTCTGACCGAAATCAGATCGATCCCGGATCTTGCGACGCTTGGCAGTAAGGCGCGGGCGGCCAACGTCATTTAGCTCCGGCCCCCCGACGACTGCGACGGCATTGCGCGACTTTCAGGATTCCCCGTCTAACTTGAGACTCTTTTGAAGCCATCCAAGAAATAATGCGGAGCGGCATAAAAATACCCCAATCCCCCGTGCTTTCAAGATAGCCGTGAGCGGGGGGAGGAATTTTTGTGGCGTCGATGGCTATCCCCAGGGGTGGAGGTTGACCCGGGTGGGAGGACACTCTAACATTCTGACTTCCGCAGACAGACCAGTCGAAGTGGGATTCGACTTGATGGCCTGCGGCGGGGTGATCGACGAAACGCGGACAGGAGTGTCCGCGCCACTGGCTTTCGCGGGCAGGAATGCCCGCGCCACACATTTATGGACCTGGTCGGGCAGACTGTTTCCCACTACCGCGTGCTTGGAAAATTGGGCGGCGGAGGGATGGGAGTTGTCTACGAGGCGGAGGATACCCGCCTGGGCCGGCATGTTGCGCTGAAGTTTATTCCCGACCATCTGACGAGAGACCAGCGGTCGCTGGAGCGATTTACGCGCGAGGCGCGGGCGGCATCGCTGCTCAATCACGCGAACATCTGCACGATTCACGACATCGACGATAACAACGGGCACCCGTTCATCGTGATGGAGAAACTGGAGGGCGAGAGCCTGAAGCAGCGGATCCGCGAGCAGGAAGGGCCGAGCCGCGCGATGCCAACCGAGGAGGTGCTGGAAATTGCGGTGCAGGTGGCGGATGCGCTGGCGGCGTCGCATGAGAAAGGGATTGTGCACCGGGACATCAAGCCGGCGAATATTTTTCTGACGCCGGGCGGGCAGGTGAAGATTCTGGATTTTGGGCTGGCCAAGCTGACGAAAGATGGAAGGGTGGGCACAGCGACTGATACATCGCTGGAGGAGTCGCTGACGCAGGTGGGAGTGATTCCGGGGACGGCGGTGTATATGTCGCCGGAACAGGCGCGGTCCGACGATTTGGATGTGCGGAGCGATATTTTTTCGTTCGGCGTGGTGCTGTACGAGATGGCGACGGGGAAGAAGCCGTTTACCGGGACGAATGTGGTGACGACGTTGCATGCGGTGATCAATGCGAAGCCAGCGCCGCCACGGTCGGTGAATCCGGCGGTGCCCAAGGAACTGGAAGCGATCATTGGCAAAGCGATGGAGAAGGACCGCGAGCTGCGCTACAAGAATGCGGCGGAGATGCGGGCGGATCTGGCGCGGCTGCAAGCGGCACGTCAGAAGGAGGCGCGCGGAGAGAGTGACTCGACTTTGCGGAGCGGGCTGCGTCGGGTGCAGCGGGCGGCGGGGGCGCGGATTTCGACGAGCACATTTCAGGATTCGCGCGGGAAGAAGAAGTGGCTGATGGTGGGGGTGGCGGCGCTGGCAGTGGCGGTGGGCGCGATGGGCGCGGGGATCTGGTGGGTGCGGAATGGGCGCGGAGCGGGGCTGCCGGCGGCGGGCGCGCGGACGATTGCGGTGCTGCCGCTGCAGAACATGAACAACGATCCGGGGAGCGAATATTTGCGGGTGGCGCTGGCGGATGAGATTGCCAATGCGCTGATGCGCTCGCATTCGCTGGAGATCAGGCCAACGACCGCGATGAATAAAGACGAGAACGCGGCAGTAGATGCGGCGAAAATCGGGCGCTCGCTGGGCGTGGCGACGGTGGTGGCGGGGCACTATTTGCGCCAGGACAAGAACGTGATGGTGACGCTGGAAGCGGTGTCGGTGGCGGGCGACCGGGTGCTGTGGAGGACGACGCTGCAGGCTCCGGCGGACAATCTGATTGGGTTGCAGAATCAGATGGAGAAGAAGGTGAGGCAGGGGCTGCTGCCGGCGCTGGGGGTGGGTGGCGAGATGGAGGCGAGTAGCGCGCCGGCGAATCCCGAGGCCTATGACTTGTATATGCGGAGCAAAGCGATACCGCACGATGCCGGGCCGAACAAGGATGCGATCGCCATGCTGGAAAAAGCGGTGGCGCTTGACCCGAAGTTTGCGCCGGCCTGGGAGGCTCTAGGGCATCGTTATTATTACGACGCGGTTTATGGGGAAAGCGGGACGCAAGGCTACGATCGCTCGAATGTGGCGTACCAGAAGGCGGTAGCGCTCGAACCGGGACGGACGGATGCGGCGGGGTCGCTGGCCATCAATCTGGCCGACAACGGAAATGTGGCGAAGGGATTGGAAGACGCGCGGGCACTGGTGAGGCGGCGGCCGGATAACGCGTTCGCGCATTTTTCGCTAGGGTATGTGGCGCGTTATGCGGGAATGCTGGGGGAAGCGCAGTCAGAGTGCGACAAAGCGTTCCGCATCGATCCGACGAACTTTGGCTGGCGGTCGTGCGCGTTCGCGTTTTTTGAGGCGGGGAAAACGGCGCGGGCGATGGACTTCCTGAAGCTGGATGGAGAGTCCGACTATGCCAATGCGATCAAAGTGACGGTGCTGATGCGCGAGGGGAAGATGAAGGAGGCGCAACGGGCAGTGCAGCCGATGACGGAGAATCCGCTGTGGATGCGGAGTTTCCTACAGGTATGCCTGAACAAGGCGCCGGCGGGGGAGGTGCATCGCGCAGCCGAGGCGGCGGAGAAAGAGCTGATGGCGATTCACAATATCACGCTGAAATATTATGAGGGCGCGGTGCTGGCGTCATGCGGCGAAAAGCAGATTGCATATGAATTTCTGCGGACAGCGGTACGGGGAGGATATTGCGCGCACGATGCGCTGCTGGAGGATCCGCTGCTGGCGGGAGTGCGCGGGGAGCCGGAGTTCGCGGGGATTGTGCAGGAGGCAGCGGCGTGCCAGGCAGCCGTCGGCCAGGCAGGCGTTAGCCATCAGCCATCAGCCGTCAGGTAAAGCTTCGCTACAGCGAAACGGGCTGGATTTGGTCGCGGGCGGTGGTGCGCGGGCAATGCGCGGATACGTTGCCGGCGGAGTGCAGAGGTCCTTCGCTTCGCTCAGGATGACAGGCTATTTTTGGGCGGCGAGACGGTTCCGCGCGCCGGCGCTACAATCTTGATTCCTTCTTCGTGTAGATTCCATCTTATGGGGATGTTTCCAATTTTGAGGGGATTCTTGCGTGACCGGTCGCAATGGTTGCGGGCGGCTGCCGTAGTTTTGTCTGCGATTGTTTTGTCAGGGGTGATTTTTGCGGTGGCGCAGCACTCTGCTACTGCGCCTGGGGATGACAAGCCTTCGGTCGATCATGGCGCTGGCAGCATGGGCGGCCACGGGGCGAATCGGGCCGATCACAGCGCCGACCATGGTCAGAAGAAAGATGAGAGCGCGGCTGATTACGCTGACGGTCATTATTATGAGCCGCTGCCACAGGAGACTGACGAGGCCGGGCTCAAGCTGGAGCTGCGGAAGCTGGCGACTACCGGGCGGTTGATGCAGGTGGTCGCGCATCCCGATGATGAGGATGGCGGCATGCTGACGCTGGAGGCGCGCGGCAAGGGCGTGGACACTCTGCTGATGACGCTGACGCGCGGCGAGGGCGGGCAGAACAAGCTGGGCAGCAATTTGTTTGACGAGCTCGGTGTGCTGCGGACTTTGGAGTTGCTGGCGGCCGATCGTTATTACGGCGTGGAGCAGCGCTTTTCGCGCGTGGCGGACTTTGGGTATTCGAAGACTGCGGAGGAGACGTTTCAGAAGTGGCACGGGCATGACGTGGCGCTGGGCGATATTGTGCGGGTGATTCGCGAGTTTCGTCCGGATGTGCTGGTGGCGCGGTTTTCGGGGACGGATCGGGATGGGCATGGGCATCATCAGGCATCGGCGATTTTGACGCGGGAGGCGTTTCGGGCGGCGGCCGATCCGGCGAAATTTCCGGAGCAGATTGCGGCGGGATTGCAGCCGTGGCAGGCGAAGAAGTTGTATATCGGAAATGTTTGCGGGTTTGGCGCGTCGAGTTGCGATGCGGACAAGTACACCGTGAAGCTGAATACTGGGAAGCCGGATGCGGTGCTGGGGATGTCGTACGCGCAATTTGCGATGAAGGGACTGCGGCATCAGCAGTCACAGGGGCTGGGGGCGATTTCGATTCCGGATGGAGACCGGTTTGCGTTTTACAAGCTCGTCGATTCGGTGGTGGATTCGCCTAAGGATAAGGATGGGCACGAGGCGGATTTTTTTGACGGGATCGACACGAGCTTGCTGGGGCTGGCGGCGCGGTTAGGGGATGAGGAGAAGAAGGTTCCCTGGCTGCGGGGGAAGTTGAAGGAGATTCAGGGCAAGATTGCGGAGGCGCAGGAGACGAGTGAATCTTCCGTCGCGAGTACTGCACTCACCGAGGCGGGCACGTTAACAGTTCCTATCTTCCATGAAGTCGTCGCCGACCTTTCGGATCAAGAAAAAAAGACGTTTCCCTGGCATGTGTTGCAGCAGACGGTGTCGGAAATCTCGAAGGCTCGCGTATTAGCTTCTGGCGCACAACTCAGTGCCGAGGTTGTTGCGCCGGTGGGCGCGACTTCGGAAGAGGCGTTTATGGCGGTGCCCGGAGAGCCCTTTGACGTTGCTGTAAGACTTACTTTTCCATGGGGAATTGACAAAGGTTCGGATGTGGGTCTGACGCTGCCGGCGGGTTGGAAATCCGAGGAATTGAAGAGAGAGCAATCGGATAAGGAGTTGATCGTGCGCTTTCGTGTCGATGTTCCCGCGAATGCGCGCCTCACGCGGCCGTACTGGCACCGGAGCGATCCGGAGCGGGATTCCCTTAACATTGTCGACGATCCGGAATTCCAGACGCTGGCTTTATCTCCACCTCCAGTGAAGGCTTATGGCACATTCGCGAAAATGCAAATCGCAAACATCGCGTGCATGGTGCGCTACAAGGATTCGGCGCGCGTGGTATCGGAGCGACCGCTAGCCGTGGCTCCCGCGTTTTCGATGCTACTCGATCCGAGCGAGCAGGTGATCGCGACGGAAGACGGGCCTTCTCTGGAGGGCAAGGCGGAAATCGCGAGCAATGTGCGAGCGAAAGATCAGAGCGCTCTCAAAGGAAGATTCAAGATGGAAGCGCCCGAGGGGTGGCAACCGGAGCCTCCGATTACCTGGGTTAATTTCGAGGCGCAGAAACGCGAACGCGATGTGGATTTCAAGATTGTTCCCGGTGGGAGGAAAGAAGGGCATGCGGAGGTTTCGGGCCGATTTGTGGAGGGCGAGCAGAGGAATGGAGAGCACAGCTTCAAAGAAGGATATTCGGTCGTTACGCGCGACGACCTGGGGACCTTTTACTACTACCAGCCAGCGGTGCAGCGAGTTTCGATTGTCGAGGTGAAAGTGCCGCACGACTTGCGGGTTGGATATGTGATGGGCGCGGGCGATGAGATTCCCACGGTGCTGAAGCAGATCGGGATGAGCATCGAACTCATTCCGGCGGAAAAACTGGCGACCGAGGATTTGTCGAACTACCAGACGATTGTGCTGGGCATTCGCGCTTATGAGAAGCAAGATGTGATCGCGAATAACAAACGCCTCCTTGATTATGTGCGGGGCGGCGGGCGTCTGGTGGTGCAGTACAACACGATGGGATCGTTTGGCGTGCCGATCGATTTTAATGGCGGGAAGTACACGCCCTATCCGACGACGCTGGGCCGGGCGCGGGTTTCGGTGGAGGAGGCGCCGGTTCGGATTCTTGAACCTGCAAACGACATTTTTCATTATCCGAATGAGATTGCGCAGAAAGATTTTGATGGGTGGGTGCAGGAGCGCGGTCTTTATTTCATGTCGTCGTGGGGGCCGGAGTTTACGCCGCTGCTGGAATCGCATGATCCGGGCGAGGCGGAGCAAAAGGGCGGTTTGCTGGTGGCGAAGTATGGCAAGGGGACTTATATTTACTGCGCTTATGATTTCTTTCGGCAGTTGCCGGCGGGGGTTCCGGGGGCGGTGCGGCTGTTTGTGAATATGGTCTCTGGCCGTTAGTCGTTGGTGAATGGTCGTTGGTCGCTGGTCGTTAGTCGTTTGGGGAACTTTTTCGATCGCGGCAATTTGCTCTACGCATACGGGGACTGTTTTCGGAGGAGACCAGACATCGACATCTTATGTGCTCTCCGAACGACCAGCGACTAACGACCAACGACACATCCAAACACACTTCGTGACTGTCTCCTCCACACCCGACGCCGAGAACCAACCGCACCTGGTACGCGGAATCAGCCTCAGCTCTGCCACCGCGCTGAACATGATCGACATGATCGGCGTGGGACCGTTTATTACCATCCCGCTGATTGTGTCGGCGATGGGCGGGCCGCAGGCGATGCTGGGGTGGGTGCTGGGCGCGTTCCTTGCGATTTGCGATGGGCTGGTGTGGGCGGAACTGGGCGCGGCTATGCCCGGGTCGGGCGGATCTTATCGATATTTGAAAGAGATTTATGGGCCGCAAAAGTTGGGACGGCTCATTTCATTTTTGTTTATCTGGCAGCTTTCGTTCAGCGCGCCGCTCTCGATTGCTTCGGGGGCGATTGGGCTTTCGCAGTATGCGGCGTTTTTCTTTCCGGGGCTGGAACGGATTTGGTCGACGCGGACCGGGAATTTGAGCCTGCCGGTGATTGGGTCGCTGCAACTGACGTGGGTTTTGATGCCGGCTACTTTGCTGGCGATTGGGGTTTGCGGGCTGACTGCGTTCTTGCTTTACCGTCGGATTACCGCGATTTCGCGGCTCACGAAGGTGCTTTGGCTGGGCGTGATGGGAACGATTGGGTGGATCATTTTTACCGGACTCACTCATTTCAATGCGCATCAGGCGTTTGATGTGCCTCCGGGAGCGTTTACTCTTTCGCGCGATTTCTTTCACGGGCTGGGCGGAGCGATGCTGATTGCCGCTTACGACATTGGCGGATATTACAACGTTTGCTTTCTGGGCGACGAGGTGAAGGATCCGACGAAAAATATTCCGAAGGCGCTGTTTCTTTCGATTCTGGCGGTGGCCGGGCTTTACATCGTGATGAACGTCAGTATTCTGGGCGTGATCCCGTGGCGGGAGCTGGCGCAGGCGGGTGCGGCGAACAGCAAGCTGTATGTGGTTTCTACGATGATGCAGCGCGTGTATGGGCAGGGCGCGGCGTCGGTGATTTCGGTGCTGGTGATGTGGACGGCGTTCGCCTCGGTGTTTTCGCTGACGCTGGGGTACTCGCGGGTGCCGTATGCGGCGGCGCTGGATGGGAATTATTTTCGGGCTTTTGCGAAGGTGCATCCGAAGTATCAGTTTCCGTATGTGTCTTTGCTGGCGCTGGCGGGCGTGGCAGCGCTGTTTTGTTTTTTGCGGCTGGCGGACTTGATCGCATCGCTGATTGTGATTCGCATTGTGCTGCAGTTTCTGGTGCAGAGCATTGGGGTGATTGTGCTGCGGATTCGACGGCCCGACATGCCACGGCCGTTTCGGATGTGGCTTTATCCCTTGCCGGCTTTGATTGCGGCGGCAAGCTTTGTTTTTATTCTGGTGTCGCGACGGAATTTCCTGCGTGAGGTTCGGTATGCGGTGGTGATCCTGGTGGTGGGGCTGGCGATTTATCTTTTTCGGGCTTGGCGGCATGGGGAATGGCCTTGGAAAACGTCTTTGGTCGTTGGTCGTTAGTCGTTGGGTCTTTCGTCCTTCGTCCGTCGTCCTTCGTCCGTCGTCCTTCGGAGATACGGCGGTCATTGGCTTCTCGGCTTTGGCTTCTCGGCTTTGGATGTTCGGATTTCACATGGACTCTGATTTTCGATTACCATCGGAGCGTCACTTCTTGAGGAAGAGGTCATGATCACGAAAAAGAGTAGGTTGGTTCGGGTTGTTTGCCTGGGCGCGGTGATGGCCGGCTGCATGTCGGGAATGGGATGTGTTCATCGGGCGCCGCGCTATCATGACGCGTATTACAACGACTGGCACAAGTGGAACGACAAAGAGATGGACTTTTATGATCGCTGGTGCAAGGAGACGCATCGCGATTCGCATGTTGATTTCGCCAGGCTGCCTCCGAATGAGCAAGAGGAATATTTCAAGTGGCGGCACGATCAGGACAAGGCGCATTACAAGACGCCGCATTGAGGTTCCTGGCGAGCGCTGGGCTACATTTCCTCGCTTCTGCGCGATGCAGTGGCGGTTGATCACATGATCACACGAGATGTGCGGCAGGAACCTCGCGATGAGCGGAGCGCTGAAATGCGGGAAGAATCTTGCGGTATGCGTCGCAATGGATGTTGCGCAGGGGTCCTTCAACTTCGTTCGATTATGCCTCACTTCGCTCAGGATGACAACCTTGAAGAGTCACACACTCTCAGGATGACATTTTTGGTTAAGGGAGTATTTAATTTGCCAGGAGGAAACATGAAAAGATGTTTGCGGTGGCGGTATTTTGGCATTAGCAGTTTGTGTTTTGGGCAGGCTAAGGATGCGCCGAAGACGGTTACTGCGATTCTGGATGGGGAGTGAAGAGGGTGGAAGGCGAATTTGTTCCGGCGGCCGAGGCGATGCCCGAGGACAAGTATGGTTTTGCTCCGACGAATCGGGTGAATTCAAGGGCGTGCGCACGTTTGCTCAGCAGATAAAGCATGTAGCGGCGGTGAACTACATGGTGGGAGCAGCGATTCTGCGGAGAGAAGCCGCCGATGGAGTTGGGCGGGGAGAACGGGCCAGACAGCATCAAGACTAAGGCCGACGATCGATGAAGTTATTAAGGATTCGTATGCGTACGCGCACAAGGCGGTGGGGACGATCACGGCCGGAGAACGCGATCGGTGAAGTGCGAGTTGCCATTTGGAAAGGGAAAATTCACGCGGATGGGACTGGCGGTATGCTGGTTACCGCACACTCGTTCGATCATTACGGGCAGATGGTGGAGTATCTGCGGATGAATGGGATTGTGCCGCCGGCTAGCCGCGGGCAGTAGGAATTGATTCATTCTCCGCGGATGAACGCGGATTTTCGCGGATTTGTTAAAGATAGGGAAAGCATCCGTGACGATCCGTGAATCCGCGGAAAAGAATTACTTGCGGTGGTGCTTGCGCCAGTCGGCGCTGTCGCGGCCGCCGTGCATCGCGATTTGGGTGAGAATCAGTTCGGCTTGCAGGCGACGCTTGGCCAGGTGTGCGGCGATTCTTTGCTTGGCTCTCTTCGCGGGGACTTTGGGATCCAGAAAAACCAGCACTGACGGACCGGCTCCGCTCAAAGCGGCACCGAAGATGCCGGAGTCTCCGGTCAACTCTTTCAGCGCGGGCAGCAGCGGGCAGAACGGTGCGCGATACGGTTGATGGATACGATCTTCCAACGCGGAGGGGAGAAGGTCGGGGCGTCCGTCAGAGAAGGCGGAGAGCAGGAGCATGGAGTTCTGGATATTGGTGACGGCGTCGGCGCGCGAATATTGGAAGGGCAGAGCGCGGCGGGCCTGCTCGGTGGAGAAGGGATTTTCGGGGACGGCGAGGAGTAGCGGCCACTTCCCTTTCGGCTTGACCTCGACTACCTGCGCCTGAACCTGGTTGGCCATGCGGGCCACCGTGAGCGCGCCCATCCAGCAGGCGGAGGCGTTGTCGGGATGGTGCTCGCGCATGGAGGCTTCGCCGACGATGCGGTCGTCCTTCCAGCGGAGGTGGCCGAAGTGGACGGCTAGAGCGATGCCGGCTAAGCGCGCCGCGGCGGACGATCCGCAGCCTTTGCCGATGGGAATTTCGTTTTCGATGTGAATGCGCAGGGGCGCGATTTTTCGGTTCTCGGATTCGAGGACCTCGCAATAAGTGGTGACGATGAGGTGGTTTTCTGCGCGTGCGCAGACTTGGGCGTCGCGGCCCTCGGCGGTGATGAAGAAGTCAGGGGCGCGCTCGGCGCGCAGGCGGAGATGGAAGTCGAGGGCTAGGGCGGCGGCATCGAAGGCCGGGCCGAGATTGGCGGAGGTCGCCGGCAGCGCCAGGCGCAGCGAGCGGTCGGCCGAGATGGGGCGTGAGGGCATAAATTTAGCTAGTGGCGGGCCTTATCCCAAGTTAGCGCGCCCAAAACCCGCACGAACCTGGGGCACCAACCTTACGAAAACACAGGGTTTATTCGTGACACGCCAATTTCGACCATAAACTGGTCGAAATTGTGTCTTATACACGAATGTGAGGCGGAGTGCTACGAATTTTTGTCGGCGGCGTCCAGGGCGGCAGTTACGGCGTGCTAGATCCGCATCGAGGACAATGGGGGCGCGCTGGAGGGATTTGGCGCGGATGGCGTGGCGTTCGTCGGGCGTTCCCTCGAATAAATCGCCGCGGTGGAACTTGATGGTGAAGTCGGGGTCTTTGAGCAGGTGGCCGGTCAGGATCAGGACTACGAAATCGTTGGGCTTGACGAAGCCGGTGGCGCGGAGTTTTTTCAGTCCGGCTAGCGTAACGGCGGAGGCAGGCTCGCAGCCTATGCCGTCGGCTCCGATTTCGGCTTTGGCTTCAGCGATTTCTACCTCGCTGACCTGCTCGACCTGGCCTCCGGTGGCGCGTAGAACTTTCAGCGCTTTTTTCCAGGAGGCGGGATTGCCGATGCGGATGGCGGTGGCCATGGTATCGGCGGTCATGGGTTCGAGCTTCTCGCCGGCGAATTCGTGGACGCAGCGGTAGAAGGGATTCGCGCCTTCGGCCTGGATGATGGAGAGTTTGGGCAGGCGCGGGATCAGTTTCAGTTCGTGCATTTCGAGCAGCGCTTTGCCGATGGCGGAGCTGTTCCCTAAATTTCCGCCGGGGACAATGATGTGGTCGGGTGGCTGCCACGCTAGTTGCTCGAGCAGTTCGATGGCGGCGGTTTTTTGGCCTTCGATGCGATACGGGTTGACGGAGTTGAGCAGGTAGACGGGCTTCTGGCACACGAGTTCGTTGAGGATGCGGACGCAGCCGTCGAAGTCGGTGCGGAGCTGGCAGGTGAGGGCTCCGTAGTCGAGCGATTGCGAGAGCTTGCCCCAGGAAATTTTCCCTTCAGGAATGAGGACGAGGCTGCGCATGTTGGCGCGGGCGGCATAGGCGGCCATGGAGGCCGAGGTGTTGCCGGTGGAGGCGCAGGCTACCCAGCGGAATCCGGCGGCGTGCGCGGCGCTGGCGGCTACGGTCATGCCGGTGTCTTTGAAGGAGGCGGTGGGGTTCATGCCCTGATGCTTGGCGTAGAGGTTTTCGATGCCGAGGGCGCGGGCGGAGCGCTGGAGATGGTAGAGCGGCGTGTTGCCCTCCCGGAGCGTGATGACGTGTTGCTCGGGGATGGATGGGAGGAGTTCGCGGTAACGCCAGACTCCGCTCTGGTCCTGAGCGTCGAGCGAGGTGCGACGGGTTTGCCAGAGCGACTTGAGGGCTTGCGGGTTGAAGTGGGGATTCGGGAAGAAGAATTCGAGCAGATCGCTGCAGGCGGCGCAGCGAAAGTCTTGTCCGGCGGAGATGGGTGTGGCGTTGCAGGAGATGCAGCGGAGACGCGGGGCGGCGGGTGGAGTTGATTTCACTTTTGGCTGTGATTGCTTGACGCTATCCATGATACGGCTTGGGCGCGGAGATAGCCGAGGTTGAGGGGATGGTCGGATGAACTTTGGTTTTGAAATTTATTGATTTCGACATCGAATCGCGTTTTGCTTTCGCCCACCGAGGGCGGGACGCCCCTTCGACAAGCTCAGGCAGGCTCTCGTGACCGCCGGCGGGACGCCGGCGCTACGCAAACCTTGGCGCTACAGAGATCAGCGTAGATATGCGTCTTTGCCGCTCATCCAATCGGCTCTGGGCGGGGTGAAGACGTCGAGGTCGTCGGTGTCTTCTACCGCTTCGGCCTTATGCGGCATGTTGGGCGGAATGGTGAGAACCTCGCCGGCATGGACTACGATTTCTTTGCCA
Source organism: uncultured Acidobacteriaceae bacterium (assembly GCA_963698865.1). Classification (GTDB taxonomy): domain Bacteria; phylum Acidobacteriota; class Terriglobia; order Terriglobales; family Acidobacteriaceae; genus Acidiflorens. Next base: position 442,350 of record CAVOSL010000002.1, read on the forward strand.
TCGATCCAGAATTTTAGTGCGCCTTCGAGAATGTAGGTGACTTGTTCGTTGGGATGGCTGTGCTCGGGAACGATGCAGCCTTTTTTCAGGAAGACGCGGGCGAGCATGACGTCTTTGCCGACGATCAGTTTGCGGCCGAGCTGGGGGTTCAGGGTTTCGAGCGTGATTGAATTCCAGGGGATGTGCTGGAGTTCGGCTCTGCCCCGGGCTTTGGAGATGGTGCCTTTCAGTGCGACATGGTTGGCGGGGCGCTTTGATTTGTTTGCGGATTTGCGGGATGGGGTGGATTGTTTCTTCATGGCATTTCGATGGCAGTTGGGGAAATTGAAATCGCTCATAGTCTACACGCAGCGGGCTGTTTGCCACCCCACCTTGCCGCGCTGTGGACAGGCAGGTAGTCTTGATAATGGGGCATGGAGTCGCCAGGAGTCAGCGGCATGAAGAGACATCACTTTCGGCAGGAAACGGAGGCGGTGCGGGCTGGGACTGATCTCAGCAAGAAAAGCGGGCCGCTGGGGACACCGATTTATCAGACGTCGACGTTTGAGGTTACCGATAACGCAGAGCAACTGAAGGTCACTCCTACCGATCATTTTTATACGCGGTATGGCAATCCCACGCACACGGTGGCCGAGAATGCGATTGCCGAGCTGGAGGGAACCGATGGGGCACTCTTGTTTTCGTCGGGCATGGCGGCGATTACTACGTCGATGCTTGCGCTGGTGAAGGCGGGTGATCACATTGTGGCGCAGCGCGATATTTATGGCGGGGTGACCAAGTTTTTGTCGCAGTGGCTGCCGAAGATGGGCGTCGAAACTACGTTTGTCGATACCAACGACATCGAGCAGCACGAGCGGGCCATCAAGGCGAACACGAAAATCATTCATGTGGAGTCGCCAACGAATCCCTCGGTGCGGGTGGTCGATCTGGAAAAGATCGCGGCGCTGGCGCAGAAGCACAAATTGATTTCTACGATTGACGCGACGTTTGGCACGCCCATTAACTGCCGTCCGGCGGAGTGGGGCATCGATCTGGTGCTGCATTCGGGAACGAAATATTTTGGCGGGCACGCGGATATTATTTGTGGAATCGCGGCTGGACGGCGCGAACTGATCGATCGGGTTCATCATGTGCGGACTACGCTTGGGTGTTGCATGGATCCCCACGCGGCGTTTTTGCTGTTGCGCGGCGTGAAGACGCTGGCGGTGCGGGTGCAGCGGCAGAATGCGAGCGCGCTGCGGATCGCGGAATTCTTGAGCAGGCATCCCAAGGTGGCGAGCGTGCACTATCCGATGTTGAAGGAAAGCGCGGATTATGCGCTGGCGAAGAAATATCTGGCGGGCGCGGGCGGCGTTTTGACCTTTGAAGTCGCGGGCAGCGGAGCGGACGCTTGCCGCCTGACCGAGGCCTTGAATCTATTCACGCTGGCGCCGAGCCTGGGTGGGGTGGAGTCGCTGGTGTCGATTCCGGTGCTGACGTCGCACGCGATGATCGATCCGGAGTTGCGGCGGAAGATGGGAGTAACGGAGCAGATGATCCGGCTGTCGGTGGGGATTGAGAATGTGGAGGATTTGATAGCGGATCTGGAGAACGGGCTGGCGGTGCTCGGGAAGAAGAACGTGGCGGGCGCGGCGGATTGAAATCGTTCTCGTTGTCAGTTCTCAGTTGTCAGTTCTCAGTAAAACCTCATCGTCTCGCTTCTGGGGTGAATATTCACGACCGTTTACTGAGAACTCAGTGAGTGGCACATCATGGCTTGTAGACCTTGCCATCCTTCATTACAAACTGGACATTTTCGAGCAGGCGAATGTTAGATAGGGGGTCGCCGGCCACGGCGACCAGGTCGGCATATTTTCCCGGCTTGATGGAACCGAATTCACTCGAATGGCCGAGGAGGTCGGCGGCATTGCTGGTGGCCGCCTGAATCGCCTGCATCGGCGTCATGCCGTACTGCACCATGTAGGCGAACTGCTTCGCGCCGTCCTGGAACGGGCAGACGGAGGCATCGGTGCCGAACGACATTTTCACTCCCGCGGCCACCGCTTTGCGGAAGTTGTCGCGCTGGGCCTGAGCGAGGCCGGCGTCGTGTGCCAGCATGTCCTTGGGCATGGTTCCGAGCCTGCCTTGTTCCTGGATACACTCGTCGTCGTAGATGTCCATATCGAGATAGGTGCCGCGCTGTTTGGCCAAGGCAATGCCTTCGTCGTCGATCAGGGTGGCATGCTCGACGGAGGCGACGCCGGCGCGGATGGCGTTCTTGATGCCTTCGGGGGAATGGGCGTGCGCTTCGACGCGCAGCCCGAAGTGGCTGGCCTCGTCGACCGCGGCTTGCAGCTCCTCGGGCGTGAATTCCTGCGACTTGGGATTGCTGCCATGCGCGAGCACGGCGCCGCTGGAGAGAATTTTGATGTGGTCCACGCCGTCGTGAGCCAACTTGCGGATGACCTGCCGCAGCTCCCATGGGCTGTTGGCCTCGCCGTAGTGCATATCCCACGGCAAGGTGATATCGGGCGCAAGGCCGGTGGCCGATCCGGCCCCGCCGGTAATCGTGACATAGGCGCCCGCCACGAACATGCGCGGACCGGGGATGTCGCCGCGATTGATGGCGTCGCGGAGAGCGACATCGCCGAGTGCGCGCATGGTGCCCACGTCGCGCACGGTGGTGAAACCGGCTTCCAGCATGATGCGGGCGTTGGGCACCGACTCGAGCGCGAGCTGCGTGGCCGTCTTCGTGTACATATCCAGGTCCAGGGAGGTTTGCGCGCCAACATCGATGTGAGTGTGGCAGTCGATGAGACCGGGGAGAACGGTCATTTTGCTGAGGTCGAGGATTTTGGCGTTCGGCGGAATGGTTATGTTATTGCCGACCGCTTCGATTTTGCCGGCGCGGATGAGGATGGTCTGGCCGACGAGAACGGTACCGGAGTCGGGGTCGATGAGCTTACCGGCACGGACGGCGGTGACCTGCGCGACGCCGGGAATGAGCAGAGCCATCAAGGCCGCGAGTGCAAAACCCGAGCGCACGACAGCGGCGGTGCTTGCGCTTCCCAGGGGCTTGGTCATTTTCCCTCCTTGACGCTTCGAACCACTTGAGGCTGTTCACACTCGGCATCGTTGATTGCCGTGGAATCTTGGTTGGGCCAGAATTCTACTCCACTCGCGGGAGTTTGCGAGCTGGCCGGGGTGCGAGCACGAGACATGAGCACGAAACACGAATCCCTGCTCGTTACATGGTCTTTACATCGAGGCTCTTCCACAGATACCAGCAGGCGATCGACCGGTAGGGCACCCACGGTTTGGCGATCTTGAACATGACGTCGGGCTTGGGCCACTTGCGCTTTTTGTAATGCTTTTTGATGGCGGCCTGCACGCCGTAGTCGCCGGTGGGCAGAATGTCGGGACGCCGCAGCGTGAACATCAGAAACATGTGGGCCGTCCAGACGCCCACGCCTTTGACCTGCGTGAGATGGGCAATGACGTCTTCTTCGGACATCTCCGGCATGCGCTCGAATTCCAGAAGGCCAGCTTTCGTTTTATCGGAGAGGTCGCGCAGGTAAGAAGTTTTCTGCCGGGAGAGCCCAACCTCGCGCATTTGGGTATCGGTCAGCTTCAAAATTCCCTCTGGCGTAAGCGGGTCGCCGGCCAAAGCGGTGAAGCGGTTGAAGATCGTCACCGCCGCCTTGCCATTCAATTGCTGATAGAGAATCGCCTCGGCCAGGCTATGGAACGTGGGCTCACCGAACTCCATTTTGCAGGGGCCGATGCGCTCGATGATTGCGGCGAGGATTGGGTCGGCTTTTCTCAGGTGCAGGATTGCCTTGCGATGATCGGCCGTTCTCGGCCTGTGATTGGCGTTCGGGTTGCGTGCTTCGGTCACACATTCCTCCTTGGCCGGACGGACGAGAAGTTTATCACAGAGGCGAATATAAAGCGAAGTAGACTGTCAGGGAGTATTGTCCCGATCTGAATTTTCCACCACGGAGACACGGAGACACAGAGAAACCCCCAACTACTTGGCAAAACCGTTCCTTGCCGGTTTCTGCGGGTTCAAGGTGTTCTCCGTGACTCTGTGACTCCGTGGTAAAAAGGGCAAATTAGGACACCACCTGTCAGGGTGGTAACGGTGCAGTTTGAAAAATGGCCGTCCCTCAGCGGCTAAAGCCGGTGTTAACAACAAGCCCGTTATCGCAGCGCTGAAGCACTGCGCCACCCAAAATCACGTACGATGCCGACATCACTCACGAGGGGAAGTGAAAGTGCACGTCGTGGTGCGAAGCTACCGGGGTGCCGTCGAGCGTAGCCGGCTGATAATGCCACTGGCGCAGTGTGGCCTCAATCTTTTCGTCGATGCCGTGTCCGATGGCCTGCACGATCCTGGTTTCGACCACGTTGCCTTCGGAGTCGATGGTGACTTCGATTACGACATCGCCAACCAGGTCGCGAGGAAGCTCAGCGCGATTCACGGGGGGATCCGGATACACGACCGGAAAAGCTACGTGGACCTCGTGCCCGGAAACCGGCCCGTCGACCACTCGGCCAAGGGCGGAGCCTGCCTTGGTATTTTCGGTTCCTTCGTCGGCTTTGGCGTCGAGCTGATGATGGACCTCCGCGGGCTTCGGTTTCTTTGCCTTAGAGGAGGGGCGAAGGCTCGGCGTCTTGGCCGCAGACGGCGGCAGAATCAGCTTCGCCTGGTCAGCCGGGCTATCGCCGGGGGGCAGATAGATGATCTTGTAGGAATGCTCCGAATTGCCCCAAGCCAGCCAGGTTGGAGTGAGGTCAACCGGCTTCGGGTGATGAAACACAATTATGGCAAGGATCGCCCCATGCCCGGCCACCGACAGAGTGACGGCACGATAACGCCGGAACCACGAATCCGCAGGCTGAACCCCACTCAACACGCAGCCTCTAGCTTACTCTTTTCTGTAGACGCTTCAGAAGCAAAAAGGTTGCGTTTGTAACGTTACCAGCAGGCGCGCCTATGCCCCAGCCTGTTTCTCCGCCATATCGCCAATTACCGGCAGCTTGAACATCTGGCCCTGGTATGCCTTGAGAACCAGAATCAGCCAAATCACAAATCCGACCAGACTCACGAGCGGCCAGATTAGTATCGTCATCCATCCCAGGAACGGGATGTGGGCAATGATTGAGAGCCCAATCCATAGGACGGTCCATGCCACCGCGAAGAACAGGCATTGGAATGAATGAAAGCGGACGAAGCGCCGACGGTTGAATGGCTCGAGCACGAGGAACACAATCGCCGGAATAATAGTTACATAGGCGAGCGCCCCGGCGACATTGTCCTCGAGTCCGGCGCCAGCCGCCACCGGTGCCGCCGGCATGTTTCCCTGGCCCGCACAGCTTGGACAGGCCGCTCCCTCGGCAATCTGGGTCCCGCATTTAGGACAAAAGGCCACGATTTCCTCCTTATGGTTTTTCCGAGGGCAAGGTAACAGAACGCGGGATCGAACGCAATGACGGAACGGCGAGGCTTGGCATAACAGGAGCGGCAGATAGCCGGATAAAGTCGAAGTGTCCGACTGCCCTGGAGTGATCTCCCCTCAGTGCATGACCACTCGGAAAACAATCGGACACATCGCCACGCCCGGCGCTGCCATGCAGACGGTCGCCGAACGAACTTGAAGAGACGGGTCGAGATCCGTCTCTACGAAAGCTCCGGGGCACGGTTACCGATCTCAGGAAAGAATTGTTTCGTTGATCAAGATTTTCCTGAAACGTGTGACCTGTCAGCTCCGAACTTGTTGCTCAAAACACATAACGCCGCGGCCGGGCGGGCACGTCAATCGCCTGCAATACAGTGGCGACCACGGAATGTACTTCCACCGGATCGGTAAAGCCGCAAGCCCGAAGGGCGCTGAAAACCAGCCCGCAGAGCTGGCTCTCGGGTAGGCCACCCAGGGCCGCGACGCTCTCGTCGATCTCACTGAGAACAAGTAGAAAGCGGGCCACCCGGCTGTCGGCAATGCCGACGCTTCCGTCCGTGAGGCTGCTTGCCGGCTCCAGGTCACAACGCCGGACGGTGCCGGCGCCATTGCAAAATTCGTGCTGTACTTCGTCCATAACCGATCGTCCCTCGGACCTTCTTCGCCAGTTTGTAACCCCAGATTGTGACCTGCCCAGTCCACCGCCACAGGATTGAGTAATGCGCACGATTTTGCGCTCACCTGAGAATCGCGGTCCGACTCCACTTGCCGAATTGAACTGATACTGCGCTTACTTCACGAACCCTGTTTTAGGGAGCTACAGGAAAGCATTGCCGCCTGAATCTCGCCGTTCGTATGCCCAGGTGTGGCTTTCAGGCGGTTTGCAGCGATCAGATCAGTAACGCGCAGAGGAGATCTTGAATGGAATGGGGATCGTGCTGCAAAGAGGGCGGAAGTGAGACGAGATCTTCAACCGGGAATTGCACGTCCCAGCGAGCCTGAAGGACACTCTTCGGCACCGTCCTGACGGCCTGCATCGGACGCACAAAGCGGATGCCAAGCACGATCGGCGGAGCTTGATTCACCGGCGTGTCGACTTCGTTATAGTTAGTTTCAGGAAGGTCGGTGGGGGGAATGGCGGCCACGCACACCACTGCCGTCAGCAAAAACAGAATAAATGTCCAAAGACTCCGGCGCACTTAGTCCCCCAGGCAAGTAAAAATAGCGGACTAAGCCGGGATTGTCAATGCAAACGTGAAAGCGAGTTATGGCGTCCAAGGCCAGATCTTGTGGTTAACGGAACGATTCTTGCCTTGTACCGGTCAATCCCTCGCCGCCCCGCAGTGCGCCTTAGTCCAATCCTCCGTTTGCTATGATTTGTGGAACGGGATCAGCATTTTCCCCGTGCACTCATTGCTGGAAAGGTCCTGATGATCACTATTGTTTCCGGGCTGCCCCGCTCCGGCACCTCGCTGATGATGCAGATGCTGACGGCGGGCGGAATGTCGGCAGTGTCCGACGGCGAACGCAAGGCCGACACCGACAATCCCAAGGGGTACCTGGAGTGGGAACGGATCAAGCAGCTCCCCAAAGATCCAAGCCTGATCGCCGAAGCGGAAGGCAAGGTGGTCAAGGTAATCTCGCAACTGATCCTCTCGCTGCCCGACGGCCACGAGTACAAGATTGTTTTCATGCAGCGGCCGATGCCGGAGGTGCTTAAGTCGCAGGACGAAATGCTGAAGCGTCGCGGAACCTACGAGGGTGAGACTCCGGCGGCGGTGGGAGAGCTGTTTCAGCGGCATTTGATCGAAGTGAATCGGTTCCTGTCGGCCAAGCCGAATACTAAGCTTTATCGCATTCACTATCACCGGGTGCTACGCGAACCGCAGGTGGTGGCGGAGGAGGTGGCTGCGTTTCTTGGCGTGCCGCTTGATGTCGAAGGCGATGGTCGGGCAGGTGGATGGAAGCTTGTACCGGAATCGGATGAAGTAGGGGAACAGCTCCAAGGAAAGTGCGAGTCAACTTCAACGCCGCGGATCACACGGATTTTCGCAGATGGTAATTTCTTTTCAAAGATCGCTACTTTGCCGCCCTATGTGACGCTCACTTCCGTATACGTTCCATACACCTGGCGCAGGGCTTCGCAGATTTCGCCCACGGTTGCGTAGGCGCGTACGGCATCGACGATGTAGGGCATGGTATTGGCGTCGGAGATATTTCCTTTCGTTCCGGCGGTTGGGGTTTTTGCCGCCGCGTGCTTTAAGGCTTCCAGACGCCGCTCAACTTCTTCGTTCGAGCGCCGCGCCCGCAGCGTTTTTAGCTTGGCCGTCTGTGCCCGCGCTACTGATTCATCAATGTAGAGGATGTGCGGCGACTCTTCTTCGATTACGAAGTCGTTGACGCCCACCGTGATTTTCTCGTTCGCCTCGACGGCGCGTTGATACTGATAGCTGGCTTCGGCAATTTCTTTTTGCGGATAGCCACGCTCGATCGCCTTGACCATGCCGCCCATCTGGTCGAGCTTCTCGAAGTAATCGAACGCGCCTTGCTCCATGTCGAGGGTTTGCTTTTCGACAAAGTACGAGCCGCCGAGCGGATCGACGGTTTGCGCCACGCCCGACTCGTAGGCAATGATCTGCTGGGTGCGCAGCGCGATGCGTGCTGCTTCTTCCGTAGGTAGCGCCAGCGCCTCATCATACGCATCGGTGTGCAGGGACTGCGTGCCGCCAAGAACTGCGGCGAGCGCCTGGAGCGCCACGCGCGCGATGTTGTTCATCGGCTGCTGCGCGGGCAGTGAAACGCCGGCCGTCTGCGTGTGGAAGCGCATCAGCCGCGTGCGGTCGTTCTTGGCGGCGAAGCGATCCTTCATCAGGCGATACCAGATCTTTCGCGCCGCGCGGTACTTGGCGATCTCTTCGAAGAAATCGTTGTGCGCGTTGAAGAAGAAGCTCAGCCGCGGACCGAAGTCATCGACATCGAGTCCGCGACGGCGCGCCCACTCCACGTATTCGACGCCATCGTAAATTGTGAACGCAAGTTCCTGGAGCGCGGTCGAGCCGGCCTCGCGGATGTGATATCCGCTGATCGAAATTGTGTTGAAGCGCGGCGTAAATTTCGAGCCAAACTCAAACGTGTCAATCACCAGCCGCATACTCGGCGCCGGCGGATAGATGTATTCCTTCTGCGCGATGTATTCCTTGAGAATGTCGTTCTGGATCGTGCCGGAAATTTTCTTCCAGTCCGCGCCCTGTTTTTCGGCGACAACCAGGTACATTGCCCAGAGAACGCTGGCGGGAGAATTGATGGTCATCGAGGTGGTGATCTTTTCGAGGTTGATGCCATCGAAAAGAATCTCCATGTCTTCCAGCGAATCGATGGCGACGCCGCACTTGCCGACTTCGCCCTCACTGGCCGCGTGATCCGAGTCATAGCCCATCAGCGTGGGCAGGTCGAACGCCACCGAGAGGCCGCCGCCGCCGTGCTCGAGCAGATACTTGTAGCGCTGGTTGGTCTCTTCGGGCGAGGCGAAGCCGGAAAACATGCGCATGGTCCAGAGCTTGCCGCGATAGCCGGTCGAGTGAATGCCGCGCGTGTAGGGCGGTTGGCCGGGATAGCCGAGATATTTTTCGTAGTTCCAGTCGGCGGGGAGATCGGCCTGCGTGTAAAGGCGGCGGATGGGAACATTAGAAATCGTGCTGAAGCGGGCGTGGCCGTGCTCGTCAACGTTGGTGCCGGTGGGCGCGCCAATGGCCTTCTCCGGAGACTTATCGATGGTCGGCGCGAGCGTCTTCTCGGCCCAGTCTTTTTCGGACTGCGCCGGGTGACGGCCTTCAAATACATCCGAGATCGGGGTCTCGGCTAAGGTTGGCTTGCCTACATCGGTACGCGTTTTTTTATCAGGCATTCGCTCCCCACGCTGCTGCTTTGATGATAGAGGAGGCATGGGCGCGCGACAAGATTACAGGACCGACCGTGCGGTTGGGAGGGGACAGCTACGAGCTACGCGCTTCGAGCTACGAGCCGCGAGCAATCACAGCTAAGAGAAAGATTTTCTTCCGTGTTCCTCGGTGTCCTCTCTGATTTTCGCTTTTTGCCTGCATCTGATAACAACCCGAAGGGGTTAGGATTGCTCGAAGCTCGAGGCTCGTAGCTCGAAGCCCATAGGTCGAGGCTCGAGGCTCGAAGCTCGAATCGCGAAGCCTGTAGCTCGAAGCTCTCTCACCCTTGACCCTGGTCGCGGCCGCACCTATGCTTTTCATTCCTGATTGGAGGCAATCTGAAAGCATTCCGCCGCATGCTCGCCCGCACGCCCTTTTACGGCGCGTATAAGGCCGTCGGCCACTATCCCGACTATTGGTACTGGATTCTCCGCGGAAGGCCAAAGCGTTCTCCGCATCTACTGAAGCAGAAAGTGGTGCGCGAATATGGGGAGAAGTTCGGGTTGCGGACTCTGGTTGAAACTGGCACCTACTACGGCGAGATGGTCGCCGCCATGAAGCGCAGTTTCGACCGCATCTATTCCATCGAATTCGTGCCGGAGTTAGCCGAGCGCGCCCGGCGCAAGTTCGCCGCCGAGCCGCACATCAAAATCTTTTGTGGAGACAGCCGCGTCGTCATGCCACAAGTGCTGACCCTGCTCACCGAGCCTGCACTCTTCTGGCTTGACGCCGGCTACTACGGCTGGATCGGCAAACAAGGCGACCAGCAGCGCCTTTCGGCGGAACTGGAAATGATACTGAGCCATCCGTTCCCGCATATCATTCTGCTGGACGACGCCCGTGGCCTCACCGGCCGCGACGGAGTGCCGTCAGTTGCAGACGTAAAGAGTTATGTGGAAGGAAAATTTCCCGGCCGCCAGGTGCGAGTCGAATACGACATCATGCGGGTAACGTTCGAGTCATAAGCGGCGCTACTCGGAATTCTTGCCGCGTGCGAGTTCCCAAGCCTTGGCGTACTTCCACGAGACGTACACTGCATGATAAAGATGCAGGAGGAGACCCTCCCGCCCATCCAGAAATCCCAGCCGAAAAAAGTAGTTGTAGATTAAAGTCGCCGCCGGCCGCACGACAATATTGAACGCGCTAAAGCGCACACGCCCCTTAGCGGCAACCATCTCCGCGCCCAGCGACGAGTATCGGTTCATGTGCTCGATGTAGTCGGCAAGGGTGGGGTAAGAGTGATGGAGGATCGCGCCCTTGAGGTGCTGCGCCGTGCCTTCAGTGAGGCGAGCATCTTCGTGTACAGCACGATCTTCAAATTGCGCTTTGTGCTTTCGAAACAGTCGCATCTTCGGGTCGGGCCAGTAGCCGCCGCGCCTGATCCATCGGCCTAGGAACTCATTCTTGCGAGGGATCCAATATCCAGTAACTGCAATCACAACGCCGTGAGGAGAACCTTTTGACAGCATTCCACTCGCTCTCGCGACCTTGATGGCCTCGCGCGCGTCCTCTCGTGTCATGCTGGGACCGGGAACCTTTGCACCGGCAAGAATGTCCTCGCGGGTGGGCGGATTCGCGGAAAAGATATCGTTGATTTCCTCTGCCAGCGCCGGCTCCACTTCCTCATCCGCATCCAGACTCAGAATCCAATCCCCCGCCGCGTTCTCAATCGCGGAATTCTTCTGCGCCGCGTACCCCTTCCAGGCCTCAACGAAAACCTTCGCGCCGTGCGCCTCGGCAATCTCCACCGTGCGATCGGTCGAGCCCGAGTCGACGATGATGATCTCGCCCTGCCCGTCCGCCACCAGGGACTGCACGCTGGTCAGCGTCCGCCCAATATTCGCTTCTTCGTTGTGGGTGATGATGACGACCGAAAGGATCACGGGGAAAGGATACTCATCGCGGCCCGCCGTAAGCTAGTCGCGAGGCGGGTTACTGAGGCGACTCCAGAAGGGAAGCACGGGCGCTCCGCTCGTGCAGCGAATCCCGCGGGCGCCGACGATCCGCGCAGCGAGCGGCCCAGCACTCAGCGCCACCTCAGAACTTCAGAACCAGCTTGGCGACGACCAACACCACCACCAGCACGATCCCAATCCCCCACCCGATAAACCGCGCCTTCTGGGCCTTTTCCTGCTCGTACATGCGGCCTCCGCTCACTGCATGGTATCTGCAGCGGGTCGATAAGGCAAAAGATAAGGCAAACAAATAAGATCAAAAGAAAGGCCCCGCACCAATGCGCGGGGCCTTACATGCGAGTCTTTGCCAGCTATTGCTGCGGTGGCGGAGTTGTGGTCAGCGGCTGATCCGCCGGCCGAGCCGTCACATTAGGCACTGCAGGCATCTTGGTGACTTCGCCGCGCTCGGCGTCGCTCATCAAGACTCCCAGGCGGGTCAGAGTTGCGCCGATGGAGCGGTCGAGTTCGACCCGCGACTTCTCGTAATTGGACATCGCCAGGACCTGATTCGATTCTGCCTGTGTCAGCGCAGCCTGATATTGCAGCACCAGGGTCGAGGTCGATGCGCCCAGCGAGTATTTCTTCTGTTCCGCGTCCAGTGACTGCTTGGCGAGTTCCGTCGCTGCTTCCGCCGCTTCGACCGCAGCGCGATTTTGCTGGACCGAGAACTGGGCATTACGAACTTCGATTCGAACCCGGTTTTCCTGCTGCTGGAGCGCGGTCTGCGCCTGCCGCAGTTCCAGGTCGGCGCGTACCTGGTTGGCCTGCGCAGCGCGGTTGCGGATGGGAATCGTCATCTGCAAGCCGACGCCCTTGTCGGGCGCGGTGGAATTGACCAATTGATTGAGACCGCCTCCGTAGCCGTCGGGCGGAAGCTCGTTACCCGAGCAATTGCCCGGCGTCAAACAAATGTAACCCGGGTTGACCGTTCCCGCCTGGCCGCCACCCTGGTAGTAAGCAAACATATTGAGCGTCGGCCGCAGCGCGTTCTTGGCGGAGCGGTTGTTGATGCCGCGATTCGTAAGATCGATGCGTGACTCTGCAAGTTCCGCGCGGTGCGAAAGGGCCTCGGCCACCAGATCTTCGGTCGGGATGACCGCCTCCTTCTGGGGCATTCCCATGATATCCGTGGGAATTACTTCGGCATCTGCCAATGTAGGATCGACTAGGGTGCGACTCAATGCGTTCTTCATCAGCAATTGCTGCAACTGCAGCGTGGTCTTCGCCACGATCAGTTGCTGCTGGTTTGTCGCAACCGTGCTCTGTGCCCGTACAACTTCTATGGGAGCGAGCGTTCCAATCTCTACTTGTTTTTTAGTGTCGGACAATGTTCTCTGGGCAAAAGCCAGGGCGTCTTGCTGCACCTTCACATTCTCATAGGCGCTGACCAGGTCCCAATAAATATTCTGGATCTGGTTCACCGTCGTGATCACCTGAAGGCGGAAGGCAACGTCAGAGATCTCCCGGTTGTTCTTCGCAATCATGATGAAGCGAGTATTGGGCAGAAATCCGAATCCGGAGAGCAACGGTTGGGTAAGAGTGGCGCGAAAGTTGGAACTGTACTGGGTGCTAAGAGCCTGGTAGGGCGAGAGCGGGCTTGCCGATATCCGGTTGTTATTGAAAGAGACCGTGAGGTTGCTCCCCCAGTGGAATCCTTGCTGATAGGCGAAGTTCCAGGTGTTGGTGTGCTCGTAGGTGAACGGTTCTTGAAACGGGTTGTAGTATTCAACGACCGACTGATCGAGCTGCAGCGTTCCCGTCAGGATTGGATCAAAGGATGGCACCGGCGCGCCCACGCCCGTGGTGGCGCTGACAATGCCGCCCGTACCGGCACCGGCTCCGCCGATTCCAACACTCGTTCCCCCCGCGCCTCCGCCGGAGGATGTGCTGCCCACGCCGATCCCGTTACCGCCCGGCGTGTTCTGAACGATTCCGGTATTGACGCCCAACGTAACCGAACCTGCCTTTGCCCGCCATACATCGGTATCGGCGATGTTAAGGTTGTAGCGCGCGATCGCGATATCGAGATTGTTTTCGAGCGCCAGCGCGACCGCATCGTTCATCGAGACATAAAGCTTGCCGTCGCGCATCAGCTGATCGATGCGCGGCGTATTGGCCAGGTTGGGCGGGCTCATGTGGCGCACGGAATAGGGTGCTAGCAAATTCGGAAAATGTGCGCGTGGATGCGAATACTGATTCACATCAAACGGCTGTGTCGCGGTCGCATGTTGCGCCTGCGCCGAGGGCGCCGCCGGCATCGACGACGAATCCTGCGCCCATCCTGCCGGCACCATGAGGGCTGCCGACAATACTGCCGCTACTGCTCGAACCGCACGGTTGACTCTCAAAGCAGAACTGGAACGTTGCATTCGCATTCTCTCCATCAATATGGCCTGAAGAACAGGGAAATGGCGTTTACTCTCTGGTGATGCAAACCGGCTCTCTACACCCAGATGTTACGTAGAAGGCCGCGCAAGAGTTCCTTGCATTTGTGCTGCGCAGGCAGGCTCTTGCCCGGACGTTAGAAACTGGGATCCTCAGAAAATGGCTCGTAAGTGCAATAGTATATCTGACGCGTCCCGGCCCATTCCGTGATGCCAACCATAGAATGCTGTGAAAAACTAATTAATGACGAGCGCCGAACGCGCGACCCGGAAAAACCCGTGCGCAATCTCGAACTGACTCTTTCCTACGACGGCACCGACTTTGCCGGCTGGCAGGTGCAACCCGGCCGCGCCACCATCCAGGGCACACTTGCCTCGGCTATTGGACGGCTGACCGGCGAAAATGTACTGCCCCAGGGCTCGGGCCGCACCGACGCCGGGGTCCACGCGCTGGCGCAGGTGGCGAGCTTTCAGACCGCGTCGACCATCCCCACCGAAAATTGGGCCCTGGCCCTGAACCACATTCTGCCCCCGTCCATTCGCGTGTTGGAGGTCGCCGAGGCCGCGCCTGGTTTTCACCCGCGCAAGTCCGCGCTGGCCAAGACCTACCGCTATCGGATTCATCGCGCCGCGGTCTGCCCGCCCTTTCTGGCGCGCTACGTGTGGCATTTCCCGTATCCGGTCGACGAGGAGGCAATCATCGCTGCCGCCGAAGTCGTCGTCGGTGAGCACGATTTCACGTCCTTTGCCGCCGTCGATCCGGAACGGGTGGACCGCATGACTGCGGGTTCGGAAGAGGAAGACCGTGGCGAGGCGGCCGTCGAAAAATCCCCGCCCAAACGGACCTTGGATGGGGCACCCTTGACGATTCCAACCAACGTGCGCAAGATTTTCTCCTCGTCATGGGCGCGCGAGGGCGAAGAATTGATCTATACCGTTCGCGGTAACGGGTTCCTGCACCACATGGTGCGTAATCTGGTGGGCACATTCATCCTGATCGGGAAGGGAACCCTCACTCGCGAAGATTTAGGGCGTATCCTTGCGGCCCGCGATCGCTCCAAAGCCGGTCCCACCGCACCAGCCAAAGGCCTTTTCCTGGTCAGCGTCGAGTATTAAGAGCGTGGCGCGGGCGCCCCCGCCCGCGAAGGCTGCGCCCGAGCGTAGCGCCGGCGACCCGTCGGCAGTTCCGCGGACGCTCTGGCCGCGGTCCGATGAAGCTGGCCTTATGTGACGCAAATATTGCTCACTTCGCAACCGTGCCATCTGGGCGTAAACTTTGTCCGTGACGGCGACCAACGTCCAATCCGACGTCCTGCCCGCGATCTCCCGCATCGCTTCGGTGAATCCGGCGACCGGCGAGGTTCTTGGCGAACTCGATAGCGCCGGTCCCGCCGAAGTCCGCGCCGCCGTCGCCCGCGCACGCGCCGCGCAACCAGAGTGGCATGCCTGGGGAGTCCGCAATCGCATCCATGCGCTGCGCCGCTTTCAGCAGATTCTTCTCGCGCGCAAGTCCGACATCGCGCGGCGCATTACGCAGGAGGCCGGCAAGCCCCAAGCCGAAGCGCTGACCACCGAGGTTCTCGTTGTCCTCGACGCCGCCCGCTTTCTCATCGAAAATGGATTTGCGCTTCTGCGCGACGAGATTCTGCCGCACGGCAATCTCGTGCTGAAGACGAAATCCGGCCGCATCCTGCGGGAGCCCTACGGCGTCATCGGAATCATCTCACCCTGGAATTATCCCTTCTCGATTCCCGCCACTGAGACCATGGCGGCGCTGCTGGGCGGCAATGCCGTCGTGCTCAAGCCGTCGGAACTTACGCCGCTGATCGCGCTCGAACTCGAAAAGCTGCTGGGGGAGGCGGGCGTGCCCGAGAGCATCTTTCAGGTTGTGGTTGGGGAAGGTCCGACGGGCGCCGCGTTAATACAAAGCGATATTGACAAACTTGTGTTCACCGGAAGTGTGGCTACCGGCCGCCGTATCGCCGAAACCGCCGCCCAGCGCCTGCTTCCGGTCGTGCTCGAACTGGGCGGCAAAGATCCCATGCTTGTGCTCGAGGATGCTGACATCGATGTCGCTTCCAGCGGCGCCGTGTGGGGAGCATTCGTCAATGCCGGCCAGACCTGCCTCTCGGTCGAGCACTGCTACGTGCACCGCAGCCTGTATCCGGCGTTTGTCGAAGCCTGCGTCGCCAAAACTCGTAAACTCCGCGTCGGCAACGGCCTTGATCCCGCTACCGAAGTCGGCCCCATGATCCACGAGCGCCAGGTGCGCATCGTCGAATCGCACGTCGAAGATGCCAGGGAACGCGGCGCCCGCGTGCTCGCCGGGGGCACGCGCCTGCGCGATCTCGGGCCAACCTTCTACGCGCCCACCGTGCTCGCCGACGTCGATCACAGCATGCGCCTCATGCGCGAAGAAACTTTCGGTCCCGGTGCTTCCGATCGCGCCATTCGACGACGACGCCCAAGCCGTGCGCCTGGCCAACGATTCCGACTATGGACTCGCCGCCAGCATCTGGACGCGCGACCGCGGTCGTGGCGAACGCCTGGCACGCCAGCTCCATGCCGGGACCGTGATGGTGAACGACGTGGTGTCCTGTTTCAGCATCAGCGAAGCGCCGCATGGCGGCGTCAAATCGAGCGGCCTCGGACGCACTCACGGACGCTGGGGCGTGGAAGAAATGGTGCGCGTCAAATACGTCGACTCGGACCGCGTGCCGGGCAGAAAGAAGCCCTGGTGGTTCGGCTACGGGCGCGATTTTTCCGCGGAGATGGAAGCGTTTCTTGACTTTCTGTACAGTCAACCGTTGCGCCATAAAGCGAAAGCCGCCTTGCGCTCCGCGGGAGCGCTGTGGCGGAGAAAACTGTAAGGGAGCTTCGAGCCACGAGCTACGAGCTACGAGCAAGAAAAATCAAATGCTCCGTGTTACGAGCGACCGTATCGCCAGCAGGTCGCTTTTGCATGCTCGAAGCTCGTGGCTCGTAGCCGAATTCTTGCAGTAAGTCAGGAGCGCAAAACGCGACATGTCCGACGACCGCATTTTCCTCCGCCACACGCTCGCCACGCTCGCCTATCGCGGGGGCAAGACCATCCGCGACGCCACCCCCGAGTTCGCCAACTACGGCGCGCCCGACACCTCGCGCACGCCCGCTAAGATACTGGCGCACATCGGGGACCTGATGGACTGGGCTCTTTCCATGGCTGATGGGAGCCGCCAGTGGCACGACTCCACGCCTCTCCCGTGGGAGCAGGAAGCTGCGCGCTTCCACGCCGCCATAAAGAAGTTCGACGACTACCTCGCCTCCGACCAGCCTTTGCAAGCTGCGCCCGAGAAGCTTTTCCAGGGGCCAATCGCGGACGCGCTTACGCATGTTGGCCAACTGGCCATGCTGCGGCGCATGGCGGGCTGTCCGATCCGGGGCGAAAATTATTTCGCGGCGGAAATCACGACGGGCCGCGTAGGCGCGGACCAGGCCGCCCCGCGCAAGCCGTTTGGCTAGCACTTTACGGGCGGGGTGTGACCTACATCACAACCGATGAGGTCGGCTGAACTTTACAATAGCGTGTCGTTTCTGCATCGGTTGCAAGCCTACCTTTCTTGGGGGAAGACTTTAGATGTCGGATGATCGATCGGCGCGACGATGGGCGCGCCACGCCGTAACCATACCTGTTAACGTCTCCCTGATGGTGGATGGGAAGCGCACCAAATTTCATTCCCAAGCCTGTGACATCAGCCGAGGGGGCCTCTCTCTCTTCATGACCCGCGAAATCGGTATCGGTGTCGGCCTGCAGCTCGATTTCATTCTCCCCTACTCTTCGACGCCGCTGACGCTCCGCGGCGTCGTCCGGACGCGCAGCGGTTTTAATCATGGCATCGAATTCGTCGGCCCCACTGACGAGCAACAGGAAGTCATCGAGCGCGCCTGCAAGGTGCTCACGCTGCTGAGCTGAGTTCCTTTGCGGGTTCGATTGCACTATCCGCGCCTGACCGCGCCTAGGTAAAATAGCGGGAAGACAGCCTAGCTCGTCGAACGGAGAAAATCGTGGCCACGACCGCACAGCCAACCAGCGTTCCGCAGCTTCCCAATCACAAAGTGAAAGTCAAGAAGGCGGGCCAGCGCGCCTGCAACGAAAAAGACGAAAAAGGAAAGATCTGCGGCGGCCACCTGAAACGTTGGTTCTACACCGACGACGTCATCGAGCGCGAATGCGGCTGCATTGAGAAGGCCTGGGGCGGCGACGCCGAGGTCTACCGCTGCGAGAATTGTAAGGCGCTTTATCTTCCCAACCCAGAGGACCCGCATGGTCTCAATGTGGGGGGTGTGGGGCAGTTCTCGGTTTTTGGCTTGACGGTTCCGCCGAAGGAAGAGAAGAAGGCATAGGCGGTTCAAAGCAAGAGAAGGGCAGTACCGTCTTAGTGCATGCTAACCAGCGGGGTGCTGGCAACGTGGGGAGAATTCAGTCGTCCGGCTCATGTACGGGCAATCGTCCGATCGCAAGAGGGCGCGATTGCAAAGGCTGAGAACCGACAAGTGACGACTGAGAACTGGTTTTCATGAAGATCTCTGACCTGATCTACGATTGGAACCGCCTCTATCCGCAATCGCTGCGTCCGCCCGGGCCGGTCCTGCTCACCGACGAAACGCTGCGGGACGGCCTGCAATCGCCCTCCGTTCGCGATCCTTCGATCGAACAAAAACTCGAAATCCTCCATCTGATGGAGGCGCTCGGCATCAACTCGCTAGACCTCGGCCTGCCCGGAGCCGGCCCGCGGGCCGTCGAGCACGTGACCGCGCTGGCCCGCGAGATCGTCAAGCACAAGATGAAGATCCGACCCGTACTGCGCGGCGCGCACGCACGAAAACGACATTCGCCCCATCGCGGAGATCACGCAGAAAACGGGATTGCCGATCGAAGTCGCAGTCGTTTCTCGGCTCGAGTCCGTTGCGCCGCTTCACGGAGGGCTGGACGATCGACTTTCTGCTCGAAACCACGGAGAAGGCCGTCAAATATGCAGTTGCGCAGGGTCTCGAGGTCATGTATGTCACCGAGGACACGACGCGCTGCGATCCCGAAACCGTCAAGCAACTGAACACCACCGCGATTCGGAACGGCGCGCGCGCCATCGTTCTCTGCGACACGGCCGGGCATGCTACGCCGATGGGCACGGTCGCGCTCGTGAAATTTGTTGTCGAAGAGGTCATTAAGCCGGCGGGCGAAAAAATTCGTCTCGACTGGCACGGGCACTGTGACCGTGGACTCGCTACCGCCAATGCGATGGCCGCGCTCGTCGCCGGCGCTGATTGCGTCCACGCTACTGCCCTGGGCATTGGCGAGCGCGTAGGAAACACGCAGATGGATCAGATGCTCGTCAATCTGAAGCTTATGGGGATCTCGCCCTGGGATCAGCAGGATCTGACCAAGCTCAAGCGTTACTGTGAAGCGGTCTCCAAAGCGACCGGCGTTCCCATTCCCGCAAATTATCCGGTCGTCGGGGATGACGCCTTCCGCACGGCGACGGGCGTTCATGCCGCTGCCGTCATCAAAGCCTATAAGAAGAACAACGTCGAACTCGCCAACACGGTTTACTCCGGGGTTCCGTCCCACGTCTTCGGGCTGGAGCAGATCATCGACATCGGCCCGATGAGCGGGAAGTCCAACGTGCTGTTCTGGCTGGAGCGCCGCGGCCTGGCGGCAAATGAAGATCTGGTGGAACGCATCTACAAGCGCGCGAAATCAAGCGACCATACCCTGACAGAAGCCGAAATCATGGAATGCCTCCAGACCGTGCAATAGCGCAAGAATTCTGAAGGCAGGTTTGGCTTTGCATTAACTTGCACCACTATCCGGCCTACCTTGCACTACCGCATCGTCTCTAAAGTCGGCGGGGGAGGCATGGGCGTCGTCTACAAGGCAGAGGAGACAAACCATGATGTGCCACTGGCGGAAGTCCCGAGAAACCTCTTGACTTAGCGGACACTAGTTGCGTGTTTGGTCCCTCTTCTGAATCAACTTCTCCTTCACGGTGGGCCATTCTGTGGCGATGATCGAGTAGCGGGCTGAGTCGCGCGGAATAAAATCGGCGGCCATGCGGTGAGCGCGGAGAATGCCTTCGAATTGTGCGCCGATACGTTCGATGGCGGCGCGGGAGCGGAGGTTACGCACGTCGGTATGGAGGCAGACGCGCAGCACCTTCCACGTTTCGAAGGCATGGGTCAGCAAGAGGAGCTTGGATTCGGTATTGACGGGCGTGCGAATGGCGCTGGAGGCATACCAGGTGTAGCCGATCTCGCCGGCATCAGGCGCGGTCCGGCCGTGCGCGGGATGGCCGGGCGGCCATGCCCAAAACTCAAGCGCGAAAAAGCGGGTGGAACCGACGACCCGGCGGTCGCTGAGACGGACGACTGCGAAGGGAGCGGCAGTACCGTCTTGTTGCCAGACTAAGGCGGTGTCGATGTATTTTTTGGCCTCGGCTGGCCCTTGCGGGACCGGGCTCCATTGATAAAGGGGAGGATCGGCGGCGGAGGCGGCGGCGAGCCCGTCGATATGGCGATGGGTGAGCGGTTCGAGGCGGATGTAGCGGCCTTCGAGGGTGGGAACCTGAATTTTTGTTGCGGTCATATTTGTTGACGTCTAGAAGAAGAGTGTAAATGGCGGCGTCGATGCCATGCAGGGTTGGAGGAAAGAATGAGTGGTGCAGTTTGAAAAATGGCCGTCCTCAGCCGCTAAAGCCGGCAATGAAAATACAGCGGTCATCGCAGCGCTAAAAGCGCTGCGCCACCCAAAATCGCTGTTCTTCCTGCTCAGTGGCATCCGGAAGACGGCAGCACACGCGGACAGAAATGTCCGCCCTACGCAAAAAACCCTCTCAACGAACGAGAGGGCTTGCGAACTGGTTATGGGATAAATTTTTTACGCGGCGCGTATTACGTTGCCGGCCTGGAAGCCTTTGGGGCCTTTCAGGAGGTCGAACTCGACCGTCTCGCCCTCGTTGAGTGTGCGGTAGCCGTTCTCCTGAATGGCGGAGAAGTGCACGAACACATCCTCACCCGTGGAGCGCTGGATGAATCCGTATCCCTTCGCCCCGTTGAACCACTTCACAGTACCCTTCTCTCTCACAGAAAACTCCTTTCGCCTCAATCGTAAGAATTATTCTTGCGCCTCTTTCGTGTTTGTCCCGATCGTCGCACGGAACCGATCGCGAGCTTGGAAACAGGACCCCCTCAAAGGGCGCTAGAATTTGCCGGCAGCACGGGAAACGCAGCGCGACAACGGAAACGGCTCCCCGCATTTCGGCGAGCGATAGCCCGCGACGAAACACAGTGGAGCCGCGAAGACGAAGGCGCGATATCGACTACCCACACAGAAACGTCAACCGTGATGCTCATTCGCCAGCATGTTGCAGCCAACGAAGCACCAGATAATAGCAGGAAGATGGCAGATGGCAAGCAGGAAATTTGAGAACGAAGCGATGGGAGTAGAGGCCGAGGGTAGGCGGCGGGTGTGACCAAAGGACGCGGTGCACCTCGTGAGGGGAGGAGAGGCAAGGCCGACGGTACGAGCAGGAAAGCCGTAAGTATTTGATAAGATTTGAAAAACAGTGAGTTCCATCACCCCTATCCTGGCCGACGCGGAAGCCGCGGCGGAGCGTCGAGCGGTGGCGAAACACGGCCTGCTGCGGTCCACCGCGCTTTATCTGCTGCGAACGGATGTACATACATTCGCGTTTTCGGTGGCGGCCAATGCCATCCTGTCGCTGTTTCCGTTTCTGCTGCTGCTGATGACGCTGATCCGGCGGGTGATTCATTCGCAGGTGATGTATGACGTGGTGGAAAATCTGGTGCGCGATTCGTTGCCGACGGGGCAGGAATTTGTAATTCGGAATTTGAACGCGCTGGTGGTGTCGCATCATCGGGCGCAGATCTTCTCGCTGGCGATGCTGCTGGTAGGCTCGACGGGGATCTTCATGCCGCTGGAAGTGGCGCTCAACCGGGTGTGGAGATTCCCGAACAACCGGTCATACCTGGGAAATCAACTGATCGCACTGGGGCTGGCATTTGCGTGTGGATCGCTGACGCTGCTGTCGATTGGACTGACCGCGGGAAATGTCGAGGTGCTGAAGAGAGCGCTGCACGGTTATGCCAACTGGTATGTGCAGGCGGTCGGATTTTTGACCATGAAGATGTTTTCGATTGGCGCGAGCATTGCGATTTTCTTTCTGATTTACTGGCTGCTGCCCAATGGAAAGGTGCGGGCGCAGTCAGTGCTGCCGGCGGCGGTGATCATGGGACTGCTCTCCGAGGCGCTCAAGTACGTTTACATTTTTGCGCTGCCGTTTTTAAATTTCGGCGAGGTGTATGGACCGTTTGCGATCTCGGTGAGCCTGATGTTCTGGGCGTTTTTCTCGGGGCTGCTGCTGCTGACCGGGGCGCATTTGTCGGCACAGAAGAGTTTCCGGAATTTGCAGTTGAAGAGCTGATGCGGCGGATGGGTGCGATCATAGTTATGAGTGAAATGACTAACCGGACGATTGTTTTTGTGATTTTCGCGGCAGCGATGCTGTTCTCGATTACCCGGGAATGGAGCGCGCCGATTGGTTGTCCGCGACTGACAGTTCATTCGCGGACGACGCTAATTGCGATGCGCGTGAGGCTGCGCGACTTGCCGGAACGAGCCCTTTCAACCAGACTTCGATAATGGACATCAGCCGTCCTTACGGATGGCGATGCAGAACGTGCGTGGCGATATCGGGCCAGAATTCCCGGAAGGTGTTGGTGAGGGCGTCACGCCCCATGGCCCATCCGTATTTGACGGAGAGCGCACCGATGGTGCGGTCGGACTTGGGATAGTAGGCGGTCGAGATCCCTTGCGCCATGGCGCGGCCAAAGACCTCGGAGGCGTTGAAGGTTTCGTGGCCGTGATAGTTGGGCGTGATCAGAATGCGAGAAGCAGCGTAGATGCCGCGCTTGAAGAATCCACCCTCACCCTTGGCGAAGTAGCGCTCGTCCTGGTGAAGAACGCTGGGCAAGGCAAAGATGACCAGGTAATTGCCATCGGTCTTGTCGACCAAGCCGCGCCAGTAGTAGTTTCCGTAGCCTTCTACGCCCTTGCCCAGCTGCTTGTGCGCGTTTGAGCTTTCGGCCAGCAGCGAGGTGATGCCAACAAAGATGAAGGAGGAATAGTCGAAGCTGTTCCGGGTGGCGATCATGAAGGCTTGCTTGGGAGTGGGAGGCGGCGGGATCTCCCCGGCGCTGACTGCCCGATAATTCGGCATGATGCCGAGGATGCGCTTGGGCTGCTGCTTCGCGGCTGGGACATCAGCCGACGCGCGGGATTGGCTGGGAGCGTCGGGCGGATTAGGGCTCGGCTTAGTGGTTGACGCTGGTTGCTGAGAAGCCGGCGGGGCTTGCTGGCCGGCGGGTGGCGTTTGCTGGGCAGGCTGGTTGGGCTGGTTTTCGACGGGGGCTTGTGCGGTTGCGGCGTCCTGGGCAAGGCAGAAGGTGGTGGTGATCAGCAGGCTGGTAAGCAGACAGGCAAATCCGAAATGCGTACGTTTCAAGTTAACGATGGCTCCGATTGGATAAATTCGATGTCTTCAGTAACGCAAGTTCACCGGGTGGTGCGATGGATCCGGCGAAGGGTTTCCCCCACTCTCTCTAATGTAATTTCGATGTGGCAATCCCGTTGAAGACGCGGAAATTTCTCTCCCCACTCTATCAGTAAGATGCTGTGAGGAGCGATAAGGTCATCGAGGGCGAGGGTGTCAAGCTCGCGCTGGGTATCGATTCGGTAAAGATCGATGTGATAAAGCGTGGCGCGGGGAGAGCGGTATTCGTGAATGAGGGTAAAGGTGGGGCTGGTAACGTCGTCGGCACGGGCGGCCTGGAAGCCTTCGGCAATACCTTTGACGAGGGTGGTTTTGCCGGCACCAAGGTCGCCGCGGAGGAGCACGATGAGGGGCGGCGCGAGTTCGGCGGCGAGGGAGCGGCCGTAGGCTATGGTCTCCTCCGGGGAATGAGTTTCGGCGATGAGGTTGGTTGGCATCGTAAGAGCTCAGTATAGCGATCAGCCAAGACTCACCACCAAGGGCGCGAAGGTCGAGCAAGGCGGCTGCTCGATTTCACACACTTTGCGGTCTACGGATTGAGAACAATTTTCCCGAACATCTGGCTCTTCTCCATGTACTCGTGGGCACTGCGAATTTCTTGCAGCGGGAAGATGCGGTCGATGACGGGCTTGAGGCGTCCGGCGAAGACGTGGCCGAGAACTTCGTTCAGTTCGCTCATCGTTCCCATGTAGGAGCCGAGTAACGTGAGTTGGCGCGAGAAGAGGAAGCGGAGATCGAGGTCGACTTTGGGGCCGGTAGTGGCGCCGCAGGTGACGAGCCTGCCTCCCGCTTTGAGAGAGCGCATGCTCTCCTGCCAGGTGGCGGGGCCGACGTGTTCGACAACGATGTCGACGCCCTCGCCGTTGGTGATGGCGCGGACCTCTTCCGAAATTTTTTGCTGGTAGTGGTTGATGACGAAGTCGGCGCCAAGTTCGCGGGCGCGCTCCATTTTGCGCTCGTCGCCAGCGGTGGTGATGACGCGCGCGTGGAAGAGTTTGGCGATCTGGATGGCGGCGATGCCGACTCCGGAATTGGCGCCGAGGATGAGAACGGTTTGGCCGGGACGGATGGCGGCGAGTCCGGTGAGCATGTGCCAGGCGGTGACAAAGACGAGCGGGACACTGGCGGCTTGGTTGAAGTCGAGAGAGTCGGGAATGGGGATGGCGTTAACGGCGGGGATGGCGAAGAGTTCGCAGTTGCCGCCGTCGACGGCGCTGCCGAAGACAGTGAATTGGCGGCATTGATTTTGCAGGCCAGCAACACACTTCGCGCAGTGATGGCAGAAGCTCATGGGCGCGACGATGACGCGCTGGCCGACTTTGAGATCGGTAATGTATTCGCCGACTTCGACGATTTCCCCGGCAGTGTCAGTGCCGAGGATGTGCGGGAGATTGACGCCGGGAAGTCCTTTGCGGACCCAGAGGTCGAGATGATTGAGGGCGCAGGCGCGGACGCGGACGAGCACTTGATCCTTGCGCGGCTTGGGGTCGGGGACGGATTCGTAGTTGAGGACTTCCGGGCCACCGAACTGATGAATGCGGACGGCTTTCATGGGCGCTCCGATAGGCTTTCACCTTCCATTTTGACAACTTGAATGCTAGTAACATCTTCGAAATTGAGAAGGACGCCGTCGCAGCGGAGAGGCACGAACGAGCCAAGCCGGTTTTCCTTATAGTGAACATCTACCAAATAGAAGTCCTTGCTCTTCGCGGAGTCATCTAGTATCCCATAGGCCTGTAATCTGCCCGTATAAATCCCTGCTTGATCCTTCATTTCCACTTCAAGAAAAACCATCGTCGCTGCACTCTGCCGCTTTAGCACAAAGTACCAGACGGGCTCCTCCCGCAAGAAGCCCGGGACACCAAGCTTCTTCAATATTACTTTCGAGAATCGCTCGCCGATCGGCTGTTTGATAATCAGGACGCCTTGGAAGAACCCGAAGCAGTATCCAAGCAATAGGGAAAAGACGAAATAGCCGAAAACAAAAACTCGATAACTCCACACGAAGCCAGAGAGGGACCCGTAGTGAAAAGCGTTTGCAAGGATAGCGAAAGACTGCCGTGCGAGGAGGGAACAATATGTCCAAATAGCGAGTGCCAAAAACGCATGGACCCAGACACCAGCAAGGACGAACTCTCCGACCTCACCCAGAGTTGAGAGCGGCTTGAGCGAGCGAGGAGCAAGCGAGAAGCGAGCCTTTTGCGCGACAAGGCCAGGCAGGATGAAGACTAAGAAAATAAGAAAGCCGGTTATGTCAAATTGCATCCGCTATTCTTCAGCGGAGGGGTCGCTTGGCGGCGCAGGAGTTTGGTTCGACGTCGTTGTACATTCGTCCGACGGTGGAGTTCGATGGTTGTTATTCTGCAAAAAGGGGTTGGGAACATTAAGGTTCACATTAAAGGTGTTAATTGACTTCCCCAAATCCGACATTTGATCAAAAGCCTTAGCCTTAGCCATAGTCTTAACCCTCAGCGCCGTGCAACCACACCACCAAAAGACCTCTCCTACGAAATCTCGCGTACACCTTCAATCATACACCGGCGCATGGCGAACGATCACCTGCATTTTTCAATTCCGGAGCATTGACCGAGGCCATTAACACACTGATAATCATGCTCATGGACCTTTACGAAGAGATCGTGCGGCTGCGCAAGGAGGGGCGGCGTGGGGCGGTGGCGACCATCGTGAATGTGCGCGGATCGATTCCTTCGTTCAAGACCGCGAAGATGCTGGTGCGCGACGATGGATCGATTGTGGGGACGATTGGCGGCGGATGCGTGGAAGCCGAGGTGTGGCAGGCGGCGCGCGAGGTGATGGAAGCGGAGAAGCCGCGGACGCTGAGTTTCGATTTGAATAACGATCCGAAGTACGATACCGGGCTGGTGTGCGGCGGGACGCTGGAGATTTTTGTGGAGCCGATTCTGCCGCCCGCGGAGCTTTACATTTTTGGCGCCGGGCACGTGGCGACCAGTCTTTACCGGGTGGCGCGCATTGTTGGATTCGACGTCACGATCGTCGATGATCGCGAGACTTATGCCAATCGGGAACGATTTCCGGAGGCGCAGAAGGTTTTGGCGGAGGACTTTGATAGGGCGATGGCGCAACTTACTCCCAGCGAGTCATCCTACATTGTGATTGTGACGCGCGGGCATCGGGACGACATGCGCGTGCTGCGCTGGGCGGTACAGACTCCGGCGCGTTACGTTGGCATGATTGGATCGAAGCGGAAGACTGCGACCATATTCAAAGAGCTGCAGGCGGAAGGATTGCCGGCGCAGTTGTTCGAACGCGTACATGCGCCGATTGGCCTGGATATTGGAGCGCTTACGCCCGAGGAGATTGCGGTTTCGATCATGGCGGAGTTGATTGCGAAGCGGCGGAACGTCGAGCGGGAATTGCCGCATATGAGCTGGTTTCCGCGGAGGGCAGAGGTCGAGCGAAAAGCTTGAATTCGTCGTTGGTCATTAGTCGTTGGTCGTTCGGGGCGCGTCGGCCGCGGCGGTTCCTAACGAAAGACGACGACTAACGACCTGTTTTTTGACATTTTCCCATGGCCAAAGAAGTTGAAATCAAGTTTCGGATTGCCGATCTGGCGGCGCTGACTCGGGCGCTGAAGCGCGCTGGTTTCAGGCAGGTCACTCCTCCCACGCATGAGATGAATTCACTTTATGATTTGCCGGGACAGAGACTGCGCAAACGGGGAGAGTTGCTGCGGGTGCGCAAGTATGGCGACGAATGGGTACTCACGCATAAGAGAAAACCCACTCATTCGCAAAGAGCGCGAATGAGTGGGGCACCCAGAGCTAATCGTCATAAGGTGCGCGTGGAACTGGAGACACGCGTGGAAAACGGCGAGCAGATGGATGCTGTTTTGCGGGCGCTTGGATTTGCGCCTACCTTCCGGTATGAGAAATATCGCGCGGAATGGAGCGACGGAACCGGGCACGCGGTGATCGACAAGACTCCGATTGGAACGTTTGGCGAGCTGGAAGGTCCGGCGCGGTGGATTGATCGCACGGCTCGGGCGCTTGGGATTAGGGGTGAGGATTACATCACACAGACTTACGCCGATCTATTCTTCACGTGGAAACGTGCGGCCCGCAGCCCGGCGAGGGAGATGACGTTTGCGGCGGTAGGCGGGAAGCGCGATTTCACTCGGATCCGAGCCTAGAGTTTTCCCTTAACTAACTTCCTCTCACAATCCGAGCAGTCATCTCTCGCGTTTCCTCATGGCAATCGTGTGCGTCGAAGTCGGCCCGCATTCTCAGCAGAACCTCGTCCATCCGTTCTCCGGGCTTGGATTCCGCGATGAACAGTTTTTTGCAGACGCTGCATATTCCCTTAACCGGTTTCCCTTGCTCGATCTTTTCAAAAAACTGAAGAGTTCGAGTTCGGATAGGTTCGCTCATGGCGATAAGTTCGCGAAAGGCAGAAACACGATTGCTACCTTGCCGGATCCGGGTCACTTGTCCTTAAAACAGAGAGGCTTCAAGTTTAGGACACCACTGCATGCCTGCTGTGCGGAGAGCGCGGCACTAGCCTTGTCAGCGTTTATGCTCCTCCCGCTGTTGGCTCTTGGGGTGCTCACCGCAAACATGGGATGTAAACTCCTTGTCGCGCTGCAACTCGAAGTTGCGCATCATCTCATCGAATGATGCGCCAGTGGGCCGACCAGTGGGTTTGAACCGCCAGCCACATTCGGAACAACCAAAACCCCGAAAATGCTGTTGTTCAACCCACACCAATTCCCGGCTCATGGCCGCCCTTGCCGCTGCGCCGCAACATTGTCGGACCGCGTGCCCAGCATCCTCTTGCCGTTAGGGAATAAGATCCTGAGGGTGTCAGCCACCCAGACCGCGAACATGCTAGCGCAGCCCAAATCGTACGGGTGAACTCTTAGCAGGTCTTAGCACAACGCAGGCAGTGTAACTACCTGATAATACGACTCTTAGCGTACATATACCCAGGGAATCGCGGCTGTAGCTTGGGCTCGCACAGATTTTTAGTTGCAGCATACGATTCTTTGCGCTACGATTTCTCGCGCACGGATACGATCTCCAGGAAAGGAGCGCCGCCGAATGGGACGAAACGGAAACAACATGCACTATGAGTCGGTGAATCGGGCGGATGTTCCGGAGGGCCGTAAAGGAAAACACCGCAAGGCGGTGGCGGACATTCTGGCCGACCTCTCAAAGCTGAAAGCCCAGCAAGCGGTCAAGATTCCGCTGAGCAGCCTGAACGGGGAGAAGATGCAGAATCTTCGCTCTGCTCTGAACCGCGTAACGCGCGAGAAGAACATCCCGGTGGTAACGTCGAGCGACGAGGAATACCTGTACGTTTGGCGCGCCGACCCGCCCAACAATACGGGAGCGAACAAGTAGCAGGAAGCTACTTTTGCAGGGTTCCCCAAGCTCAATTAGGGGAAGGTACTACCTGAAAGGCACGGCTCGTTTCATGCCCCGATGGTCCTCCTTTCAACATAGCCTGCCGGAAACAGGCGTTAGCGCAAGCTTACGCCGTCTGCCCGCCATTTTTTGACCGCTTCGACCTTCGCGACAGGTTGGTAGCGGTGCAGTTTTAAGAACGGCCGTTCCTCAGAGGCTTAAAACCGCAATGAGAATACGATGCTTAGGGCACGGCTGAACAGGCTACGGAAAAGGTCGTTACTGAGCGAGCGTTGTCACCTCAGCGGCTGAAGCCGCATTCAAAATAATGCAGTTATCGCGGCGCTAAAGCGCTGCGCCACCCAAAATCGAGCGCGACCGTGACTCTTTCCGCAGCCTGTGAAGCCGTGCCGTTTTCAAAACCGATTCAAACTGCACTACTAGCGACCGCTTGGTTTCCCTGCCTGCGTGAAGAGCGCCCGCGGCTATACTACCGCGCACTTCCTCAGGCGACGTGCGCCAGGCGCGGCTCTTCGTGCTTTGCCTGCCAGTAGCTCTCGTATCCCAGCGTGGCAAAGTAGATGGCCTGGTCGAAGAAGGAATCCATCAGGCGCAGAAGTTCGAAGCCGCCGAGAATTTCCAGAGGCCTTTCGCGCATGCCTTCCATTTCGAGGAAATCCCAGAGATTTTCTTCGGTCATCATGAGCGCCCAACAGAGCGCGCTCAGGGTGACTCCCTGCTCGGCGCGATGCCGGCCGAGCGGTGTGTAGACGCGCTCGATGTCGTCCTCGGTTTTGGTTAGCAGCCAGTCGCTGAGATTGCGGTAGACCTCGCGCGCGCGTTCACGAATCTCGTCTTTCGGAGCCTTGTGCAGGTCAGCGGCCCGGCTGGAACGTTCTAATTTATGAATAAGACTTTCGGTGAGTTGTTCGGAGTGGGACTCAATAAGACGAACCAGACGAAGAGCGATCATGATGAACCTCCTCGATGTCCTGGTTTTATTGTAGTCCGATGGGGCAAAGGCGGCGACGAAATATGGATATGGCTGACGGCTTACCGCTCACGGCTGACCGCTTACCGCAATCTGCTCTTAGCGGCTTGCTGCTAGCTGCTTGCCGTTCAGGTGACGGGGCAAACCCCTTTGCTACTCTGGCTTTTCTTCCGATTCCCGGGTGGCTGCTTTAGCGGCGTCGCTGAGGTCGGCAGTTTCAACGCAGTCACCTTGGTCGTCGTAATCGCAGGGGCGTCCGGGATGGGCTTGCTTGCACTTTTGGCAGAGTTCGGTGGCCATGGTTACCTCAGTTGCTCGATCGTATTGTATTCAATCTTAAACCGCGCGGCCTTCAATATTGACCGACAGTTTTTACTCGTCGCCTCGCGGACAAGAATGTCCGCGCCACACTTGCTATGCCCCGCCGCTCAGGCGCCGTGGCACTTCTTGTACTTCTTGCCGCTGCCGCAGGGGCAGGGATCGTTGCGTCCGATCTTTTCGCCGGAGCGCACTACCTGCTGCACTTGCATGTCGCCGGAGCCTGCCATGCGCGCCTGCTCCAGTTCGCGCTTTTTCTTGCGCTGGAAGGCTTCTTCGATTTCGTCGACTGAAGTCGCAACTTTGCGTGGCGGGTGGCCATTACCACCCTGGCCTCCCGTGATTACCGCCGACGCGCCGACTTCGCGACCTTGGTCCACCTGACCCAGTTGCGATAGAGGTATCAGATTCGCGTCCGGTGGGCGCTCGAGAATTTGCATCAGGTAGAGATAGCGGACCGTCTCTTCCTGGAAGCGGCGCATCATGTCTTCGAACATGTCGAAGGACTCGCGCTTGTACTCGACTAGTGGATCGTGCTGGCCATAGCCGCGGAGGCCGATGCCCTCTTTGAGGTGATCCATCGAGAGCAGGTGATCTTTCCACTGCGCGTCGATCACGCTCAGCATGATCATGCGTTCGTGGTAGCGCATGGCATCGGAGCCGATGAGTTTTTCCTTGGCGTCGTAGCGATCCTTGAGTTGCTGAAAGATGGCATCGCCAAGTTCGGCACGGTTGAGCGTGTCAGGCTTCAGGCCCTCAGCGTAGATGTCGACGCCGAAGCGGGTGAAGATGGCGTCTTTCAGGCCCTTCAGGTCCCAGTCGTTGGCGTGGGCCTTCGCGGGGCAGAATTTCTCGAGAATGTCGCCGAGAATTCCGGAGACGTAGTCTTCGATGATGAGATCTTTCTGGTCGAGGCCTTCGAGCAAGCGGCGGCGCAAGCCGTAGACGGCCTCGCGCTGCTTGTTCATTACGTCGTCGTATTCGAGGAGGTGTTTGCGGGCTTCGAAGTTCTGGCCTTCGACGGCTTTCTGCGCGGCTTCGATGCGGCGCGTGATCATGCGCGACTCGATGGGCACACCTTCTTCCATGCCTAGACGCTGGAGAAGGTTCGAGACCCACTCTTTGGCGAAGATGCGCATCAGGTCGTCTTCGAGCGAAAGAAAGAAGCGCGAGGAGCCGGGGTCGCCCTGACGGCCGGCGCGGCCGCGAAGCTGGTTGTCGATGCGGCGGGCTTCATGGCGCTCGGTGCCGAAGATGTGCAGGCCTCCGGCGGCGATGACGTCCTTATGTTCCTGGTCGGTCTCCGCTTTGTAACGCGCGAAGACCTCGTTCCACTGATCGGTCGGGACTTCGAATTCGTTGCCGGCGTAATACCAGGTGGTGCGATTCGGGTCGTCGGCTGCGGTTTCAATTTTGCCCTGCGCGACACGTACGGGCTGTGCGATTCCCTTCTTCACGCACTCCTGCTTGGCCATGAACTCGGGGTTACCGCCGAGCAGAATGTCAGTGCCGCGGCCGGCCATATTGGTGGCGATGGTGACCATCCCCTTGCGGCCGGCCTGCGCCACAATCTCCGCTTCCTTCTCGTGAAACTTCGCATTCAGAACGACGTGCTTCTTTAATCCCTTTTTGTTCAACAACTCGGAGAGGCGCTCGGACTTCTCGATCGACGTAGTGCCGACCAGAACGGGCTGGCCGCTTTCGTGGAGGCGCTGGATTTCGTCGGCGGCGGCGAAGTACTTTTCCTTTTCGGTGCGGTAAACGATGTCGGGATTTTCGACGCGCAGCAGAGGGCGATTGGTCGGGATGACCAGGACTTCGAGGCGATAAATACTTTCGAACTCGGATGCTTCGGTTTCCGCCGTGCCGGTCATACCAGCGAGCTTCTTGTACATGCGGAAATAGTTCTGGAAGGTGACGGTGGCGAGCGTCTGATTCTCGCGCTCGATCTTGACGTTTTCTTTCGCCTCGATGGCTTGGTGAAGGCCGTCAGACCAGCGGCGGCCCGGCATGAGGCGGCCAGTGAATTCGTCGACGATGATGACCTCGCCGTCCTTGACAACGTATTCGACATCTTTTTTGTAGAGCGCGTGCGCCTTAACACCAGTTTCTACGTGATGTTTCAGCGCCCAGTTTTCGGGGTCGGCAACGTTGCCAATGCCGAGCAGCTTCTCGACCTTTTCCCAGCCATCGTCGGTAACCGTGATGCTGCGATGCTTTTCGTCTACGACGAAGTCTTTCGTGTAGATTTTCGGCTCGCCGGGCGCGGTGTCGATTTCCTCTCCCTGTTCCAACTTGGGGATTATGCGATTCACCTTGTAATACTTATCGGTCGATTCTTCGCTGGCGCCGGAGATGATGAGCGGGGTACGGGCCTCGTCGATAAGGATGGAATCGACTTCGTCGACGATGGCGAAGTTGTGGACGCGCTGCACACAATCGCGCAGATCGAACTTCATGTTGTCGCGCAGGTAGTCGAAACCGAATTCGTTGTTGGTGCCGTAAGTGACATCGGCAGCATAGGCGGCGCGGCGTTCTTCGTCGTCCAGGTCGTGAACGATGACGCCGACGGTGAGACCGAGAAAACTGTAGAGCTTGCCCATCCACTCGGAGTCGCGCTTGGCAAGGTAATCGTTGACGGTAACGACGTGAACACCGCGTCCGCTGAGAGCGTTGAGATAAACCGGGAGAGTGGCGACGAGCGTTTTGCCCTCACCGGTTTTCATTTCGGCGATCTTGCCTTCATGCAGAACCATGCCGCCGATAAGTTGGACGTCGAAGTGCCGCATGTTGAGGACGCGGCGCCCGGCCTCGCGACAAACGGCAAAGGCTTCTTCGAGGACCTCGTCGAGAACTTGCGCGAGAACGCGGCCCCGTTCGGCCTCAATTTCTTTCTGGCGATCGAAGTCGACTTCGGGAGCTTCGGAGCCGGGAGCAGTGGCGGCGGCGACGGACTCGGGAGCTTCGGAAAGTGTGGCGATGCGCTCCTGGATGCGGGCGCGGAATTCGTCGGTTTTGGCGCGAAGCTGCTCATCGGAGAGCTTTTGCATCTCCGGCTCGAGCGCATTGATGGCGGCGACGCGAGGCCGCAGGCGCTTGATCTCGCGCTCGTTCCTGGTGCCGAAAACCTTGCCTAGTAAAGTGTTGAGCAAATGCGGAATCCTTGGGCGGACACACGTCCAGAGGTACTAAGAGCCTAGCATATTAGATGCGGGAGGGATGGCGGTTGACGCTGCCTGGTAGTGTCCCAATCTGGATTCTCCACCACGGAGACACGAAGACACAGAGAAACCCCAACTACTTGGGAAAACCTTTTGGGAAAATCTTCCCTTGGCGGTTTCTGCGGGTTCAAGTTGTTCTCCGTGACTCTGTGACTCCGTAAGGAAAAAGGCAAATCAGGACATCACCCGCTGCCTACTTTGCTTTGCGGGCTCTCACTTTGGATGAAGCCCATCGCCCTGACACATAGTCGTCGAGCCACTTGCGGAACTCTTCCGGCAGCGTTGTTCCCCGGGATTTGGCGAAAAGTCGAGCTCTTTCGATCGCTTTAGCGTCAGCGCGAAATGTGATTCTCTTCAGCGCCACAGCAGTTAGATCGGCAACTTCCTAGTTTTCATCAGCTCTCTTTAGTATATTCACACCGACCTATGGCCACGTTCTATCAGCGCTTCCTGGAATCCGCAGGGAAATTTCCCAACAACATCGCGCTTGAAATTCAGCGGGCTGAGACCGTCGAGCGCGTGACATTCGCTGAGCTTTCGCACATGGCGGAGAGCGTGGGGAAATGGCTCTCTGGGCGGGTGGCGGCGGATGCGCGGGTGGCGATTTTGGCGGCCAACCATCCACGGTGGGTGGCGGCTTATCTCGGAATTATTGCTTCGGGGCGCGTAGCCGTGCCTCTGGATACGGCTTTCCATGGGGATCAGGTGAGAAAGCTTTTGCTGGATAGCGGGGCTTCCCTGCTCTTTTGCGATGCCAAGCATTTAGCAGTGGCGCTGGAGGCGGTGGAAGGAACCGGCGCTGGACTGGTGATGACTTCGGCGGCGGAAGAAGTGATGGCGGTGCTCGGTGGCGACGGATCCAGCCCCGACGGCTCAACTGCTGGCGCGCCCCATGGTGCCGCACCTGCCCATCGCCCAGAACGCGATGAGGGAGGCGGCCCGCCTCCGTTTCGGGTTGCACTGGCCGGGGATTTGGATTCGATCTTTGCGGCGGGCGGGAGCGGGTTTGAACCCGTCGTTCCTCGCGAAGATGATCTGGCCGCTCTCCTTTACACGTCGGGGACCACCGCCGATCCGAAGGGTGTGATGCTGACGCACGCCAACCTGGTGGGCGAGGCGAATTCGGTTTTCGGGGTGGTTACGATTGGGCCGACCGATGCACTGTTGGGAATTCTGCCCATGTTTCACGTACTCGCGCAGATGGCGAACTTGTTTCTGCCGCTATTCAACGGGTCGCGCGTTGTTTATCTGGAAACGCTGAACACCACTGAACTACTGCGAGCGCTCGCAGAAAGAGACATCACAGCCTTCGCTGTCGTGCCGCAGTTTTTCTATCTGATTCACGAAAGAATCTTTAAGGAGATCAACAAGGCGGGCAAGCTCGCGGCGCGCGTGGTGCGGGCGCTGATGGCGATCAATCGCGGGCTGCGGGCAGTCGGAATCAACGCCGGGCGGGTTTTCTTCGGGAAGATTCACGCGACATTTGGCGCGCGCATGCGTTATCTGGTAACGGGCGGCTCGCGTTTTGATCCGGCGATTCAGCGTGATTTCTACTCCTTTGGAATCGACGTGCTGAACGCGTATGGCTTGACGGAGACGACGGGAGGAGCATTTGTTAATCCTCCTGGCAAAGTCGTCTTTGGGTCCGTGGGACCGCCGCTGCCGGGGGTCGAGGCACGGATCGTGAATGAAGAGGTGGGAGACGAAGGCGGGCCGCGAGTGGGCGAGATTGCGATTCGTGGCGCGCTGGTGATGAAGGGGTATTGGAATCGCACCGAGGCCACCGCCGAGGTGCTGCGCGACGGCTGGCTCTACACGGGCGATTTGGGGTATTTCGATGGGGGCAGGAATCTCTTTATTACCGGGCGGCGCAAGGAAGTGATTGTGCTCGCGAATGGAAAGAATATCTATCCCGAGGAGGTCGAGGCACACTACCTGCAATCGCCGCTGGTAAGAGAGATTTGCGTGATGGGGATGGAGGAGCGGCCGGACGATCCGACTTCGGAGCGGCTGTACGGGGTGGTCGTGCCGAATTTTGATCTGCTGCGGGAGAAGAAGATCGTCAATACAAAAGAGGCGATTCGGTTTGACATCGAGGCGCTGTCGCACAAGATCGCGTCGACCAAGCGCCTGGGAAGTTATGAGGTGTGGCAGGAAGATTTGCCGCGGACCACGACGCGCAAGTTGAAGCGGTTCGCGATCGAGAAGCGGGTGCGTGAGTTGCAAACGCGGGGATCCGGCAAATCCGACGTTGGCCTTGAAAAGCCGCTGACCGAGGAAGAACGCGCGTGGCTGGAACGGGAAGACGTATCGCGGGCGCTGGCGGTTTTAAAGGAGGCGGCGAGAAATCGATTGGAGTCGATTCGACCCGGGCACAATCTGGAACTTGACTTGGGACTGGATTCGATGCAGCGGGTGGAGTTGTTGACGGCGCTCGAACAGCAATTGGGTGGGGAGGTTCCGGAGACGCATCTGGCGGAGATTTACACGGTGCGCGATCTGGTGGACGCGGTACTGGAAAGCGAGGGGCGCGGCGAAGGGGGCGCGCGGGTGATGGCACCGGCGTGGTCGAAGATTTTTGACGAGCCGATGACGGATCCCGATGTTCTGGCGCTGGCGAAACCGGACCTGGCGGCGGAAATTTTCTTCTTTACGCTGTCGCGATTTATTTATATGTTCGCGCTCGACCGGTTCGATTTTAAGGTGCGCGGTCTTGAAAACCTGCCCGAGCATGGGCCGTATCTGCTGTGCTCGAACCATCAGAGCTACCTCGATCCGCTGCTCCTGGCGGGAGCGCTGCCGTGGCAGATTTTTCGGAACGCGTTCGCGGTGGGCACCAGCGAAATTTTTGGCACGGGCTTTATGCGCTGGCTGGCGCGAAAACTGCGCGTGGTGGTGGTCGATCCCGACGCGAACCTGATTCCGGCGATGCGGGCGGGAGCGTATGGGCTGAATCATGGGCGCATTCTGGTTTTGTATCCTGAAGGTGAGCGCACCAACGATGGCAAGTTGAGAGTTTTCCGGAAAGGGGCGGCAATTCTGTCGATTCATACTCGCGCGCCTATTGTTCCCATCGCGATTGAGGGCTTCTACGACGTGTGGCCACGGCACAAGAAATTTCCGGAATTTGGCCCGCTCCAAATGACGATCGGGAAACCGATGGTGCCTCCTCCGACAAGCGAGGCGAACGAAGCAGTGTATGACCGCTTTACGGCTGAGCTGAAGGACACTGTGGCGGAAATGTGGGAAGAGTTGCGGGAGGAGAGAAAACGCGAGAAATCTCCCCGGTATGAGGAAGGCGAAGCCGCGCATGACTAGCCCGGCATAGAACGCCCGTTGTTCGGTGACGAACTTGGAATTCTCTGGAGGAAAAATATGAACCTACGCAGAATCGCGTGTTTATTTCTGTTACTGACGTTCTCGATTGCGGCCAGCGCAGGAGACCGGAGATTCATCGTAAACCCGCGGGCTGACGACAGGAAGGGCTTACCCTTCAGCGAGGGCGTCCTGGTAGGCAATACGCTCTACATTGCCGGCCACATTGGACTCGATCCGAAGACAGGACTGGCTCCGGCCGACGCGGCGGCAGAAGCGCATCTGGTCATGGATGGAATCAAGAAGACAGTGGAGGAGGCAGGGTTGTCGATGGACGACGTCGTTTCCATGCAGATCTTCTGTACGGATCTGAAGCTTTACGACACATTCAATGCCGTATACAAGACCTATTTCCATGGCGATTTTCCGGCACGTGCGTTCATCGGGGCCGACAAACTGCTTCGCAACGGCCACTACGAGGTGATGGGGATCGCGCTGAAACGATCCCAGTAGGGGGCATCAGAACCTCGGTCGCGAAGGTGCTCAGAGACTATGTCCGAGTCGCCGAGCCTTGTTCCTGGGTGGTTTATTTCTTGATCTCGATATAAACACCGTCGAACGGCTTGTCCGTGAGGTTCTCCACCTTGTGCGTAAAAGCCGGAAACCAACGCGCTTCCCCGGCTTTCGCGGCGGCTTCGATCACTTTCCCGTTTTCGTCTGTGAATCGAAAATATCCTGACGTGATGTAGACCGTCACGCCTGCGGGATGTTGGTGCATCGCGGACTTCTCATGTGGCCCATAGTGCATGTCCACAACTCGGACGTGCTCATTCTCGAAGGCAACGTGGTAGTGAGTCGGTTCGACCTTGGTGGCGTCTTGTGCAAACACCGCATTTCCGAACAGAAGCATGGCGATTGCCAGTAGTTGTTTGGACATTTTTCCTCGTATGGATCGATACGTCGATCATGAAGATTAACGCGTGGCAAGGAGTGAACAAAATCACGAAGGGTGGTGTCCAGCAGTCACTACAGCTCCGAACCCATGGATTCTGCCGTGTGCTTCGCCGTAGCGCCGCGCCGCGCGGCTACGTGCTGGCGTCCATACGCCGGAGCCGTTCCCAACGGTATGAGCTTTACGAACGGTGGCTACGCATTGGCGCCGCGAGCACGGTCGCCGAAGGCTTTGACGAAGGCATCGACCACGCCGGGATCGAATTTGTCGCCGGCTCCAGCCATGATTTCCTCTTCGGCTTTCTGCGGTGAAAGCGGCTTTCCATAAGCGCTGTTGGTCAATTTCTGATAGCTA
Source organism: uncultured Acidobacteriaceae bacterium (assembly GCA_963698865.1). Classification (GTDB taxonomy): domain Bacteria; phylum Acidobacteriota; class Terriglobia; order Terriglobales; family Acidobacteriaceae; genus Acidiflorens. The sequence continues at coordinate 480,211 of CAVOSL010000002.1, forward strand.
TCGGCGACGGCGAGAATGTGGGCTTCGATGGGAACGTTGGCGGAACGAGCTCCCTGGTCGCGGAGGATCTGCTCGGCGACAATGATGGGAACGATGCGCCGCACTGCGTTTCCCACCGATTCGGTGCGGGGATCGGCCTTGCGGCCTTTGCGAAAGCTCGCGACTACTTCGTCATGGGTTACATCGGCTGCCTTGTAGAGCGTGTCGTTGCTGATGCCAAGTTCGCTGAGATCGCGCAACAGGACGGCGGAGCGCAACAGATCCATGCGATCGGCGCTGAGGCCGAGCGTTTCGGCGATCCTGATCGCAACATCGATTACGCGCTGGCTTTCGTTGTCGGTCCGCTTCTCGCTGACGATGATGTGCTGCAGAACAAGTAAAAGACTGGAGAAACTATTGCGGAGATCGTTGGTCATGCCCTGGGCGCGCTCGTAGAGAGTGCCCATGGCGTATCCGGCGACCGCCAGGATGCCGGCCCAGATCGCAAAATTGAAAAGCCGCTCTTGAGGGAGCGTCACCAGGTGATGCTTAGGAAGCAGGTTGTTGGCATAGTCGAGCAGCATCACCAGCAGGACACAGGTGAAGGCCGTGAGCGTGGCGTGGCGACGACCGAAAAAATAGGCGGAGTACATGGTCGGCAAGAAGTAGAAGCAGAGTGCCATGGGCAGCGATTGGGCGAAGGACTGCAAGGCCGCGGCGATCAAGAACAGCGATAGCAGCAGTGCGAGTTCCTTTGTGAGCTTGCTTACCTTCATACCCTTTGCCTTCCCGCCAAGATGTCACACGAAGGCCCGTTGTTATGGTGAGACAACGTAGGTACTTGGGCAAAGTTACGAGGGTAACGGCTTTCTTTTATTTCGCGCGCGGATGGGTCTGATCGTAGACGTCCATCATGTGCTTGACCGAGAGCTGGGTGTAGCGCTGGGTGGTAGCGAGGCGTTCGTGGCCCAGGAGTTCCTGAATGGCGCGGAGGTCGGCTCCTTCTTCCAGCATGTGGGTGCCGAAGGCATGGCGAAGCGTGTGCGGGTGCACGTCGGGGGAGAGGCCCTTGGCGACGGCAATGCGCTTGACGATGCGGCCGACGCTGCGCGTGGTGAGGCGGCCTCCGCGCTGGTTGATGAGAAGGGCGGGAGTGGACCTTTTCACCGTGGCAAGAAGCTGATGCCGCCAGGGTAGATAGCGGGCGAGAGCGTCGCGGGCTGAGTCGCCGAACGGAACGTAGCGTTCCTTCTTTCCTTTTCCGCGAATCAGGATGGCCTGGTTGCTGAGACGAATGTCGTCGAGATTGATGCCTACGAGTTCCGAGTTGCGGATGCCGCAGCCGTAGAGGAGTTCGAGGAGAAGGCGGTCGCGCTCCGGGAAGGAAGCGACTTCGGGCATTTTGGCGTCGAGCACGGAGTTAACTTCTTCGATGGTGGGCACGCGCGGCAATTTCTTGGCCAGGCGCGGGCGTGGAAACCAGCTTGGCGGGGTTCTGCTCGACGATGCCTTCCTGCGCTAGCCAGCGGTAGAGCGAGCGCACGGCTGCGAGCGAGCGCGCGACGGAAGTTTTGCTGAGACCCTTGTCGTAGAGATGGGACAGGAAGCCGCGAATCGCGATGTGGTCGATTGCCTTCCAGTCGCGCAAGCCGATGTAGGCGGCAAAGGCGTCGAGATCGCCGGTGTAGGCCCTGATGGTGTGCGGCGAGGCGTTGCGTTCGCAGAGATGGCGGAGGAAGTCGTCGGTGGCGAGTTCGATCGAGGTGCGGCGAGTTTGAGCGGCGGGGCTACTCATGACAATTCAGGGCACCGTCCTAATTCGGTTTTTCACCACGGAGTCACAGAGCCACGGAGAAAATCTTGAATCTGCAAACCAAAGGGCAAAGGGCTAACCCCGCAAAGTTTGAACCCCATGTTGCAACTACCTCGGCATCTCGATTTCAAAATTACCAAATTACTCAATTACACAATTACACAATCTTTCTCGCCTTCGCTCTCGGATGATGCTTTGCATACACGCTCTTCAACCGGTCGAGAGCTACGTGCGTGTAGATCTGCGTTGTCGAAATATCGGCGTGGCCGAGGATAGTCTGCACGGTACGCAGGTCGGCGCCATTTTCGACCATATGGGTCGCGCACGAGTGACGGAGCATGTGTGGGCTGGAGTGGTGTCCAGTCGCCTCCGAAGCCTTGCCTACTAGCTGCCAAAGGCGTTGCCGGCTGAGGCGGCGGGCCCCTGTGCCTAGAAACAGGAGCGCGCTGCGTCTATTTTTTGCCAACACTCCTCTGCCGCTTTCCAAGTATTGCCGGAGGGCTTGCTGGGCGGGGACTCCTAGAGGAACCATGCGTTCCTTATCCCCCTTGCCGCGCACGAGGATGTATCCGAGATCGAGTTTCAGATCTTCGAGGCGCGCGTTCGTCACTTCAGAGACGCGGAGACCGCCGGCGTAGAGGAGTTCGAGCATGGCGCGGTCGCGCAAGGCCATCGCGTGGGCACGCGCCGTTTGGCTGTGCGCGGCGGGCAGGTCGGCGTCGGGCGACAACGCGCCAGGCCCTGTGCTTCCAGCGCCCGTCTTCGTCCTTGCCTTCAATATCGATTCGACTTCATCGCGGCTCAGGGATTTCGGCAGCACCTTCCACTGTTTGGGCGAGTCGATGTTGAGCGTGGGATCTTTGTCGACCTTTCCGTCGAGCAATAAATAGCGATAGAGGTGGCGCACGGCGGAAAGCTTTCGCCCGACAGAGCGGCCATCGAGTTGATTGGAGAAGAGCTCCTGGATGAAGTCGCGGACGTCTGCGCGGTGGGCGGTGGTCAGGAGCAGATGACGAGATTCGAGGAATTCGGCAAACTGCGCAAGATCGCTGGTGTAGGCAGCGATGGTCAGCTTGGCCGAGCCGCGCTCGACTCGAAGGTAGTCGAGAAAGCCGGAGAGAACACGGGCGTTGGCGTCGGAGGCCATCACTTTAGTATCGGATGCTGGAGGGTATCGCAAAAGTAACGACGCGGGTGCGCCGGTAGTGCATGCGAGGGCGGGACGCCCTCGCGACAGCCGGCGAGACGTCGGCGCTACGGTATGGTGCAGCCTTCCAGCACGTCTGCTGCGTAGAGCACACCTTCCGGCGTTTCTTCGTGCTTGAAATAGGCGAAGACGTCGCGGCCTTCGGTGAGGTGCTGCTGAATGCGGCTGACCATCGCTTTGCGTTCTTCGGGCGTGTAGCTGGGCTTGCGGTAGCGGTAGTAGGCAAAATTGGCAGTAACCACGTCGGGAGTGTCACGCTCTTCGGATTCGGCAACACAGAGCGCGGCGTTGCGATCACGGAGCGTCTGCCATGTCGGTGCGTCCGGCTTTCCCTCGCCAGACTTGTTTTCTCCAAGCTTTCCTGCGCCAAACCAGGAAGCGTTGCGGAACTCGAACGCGGCGCGAACTCCGCGCGGAACGATTTTCAGGAACTCGGAGAGAACTGCCTGGTCGGCTTTGAAATTGGGCGGTAGCTGGAAAAGGATCGGGCCGAGTCGCTGGGCGCGCTCCAGCGGTTCGAGCGTGGCGAGAAAGCGCTGCAGGAATTCTTCCGCCCCTTTCAATCGCTTGATGTGCGTGAGAACCTGGTGGGCTTTGATGGTGAAGCGAAAGTGCTCGGGAGTTTCGGCGAGCCAGTTTTGGATGGTCGATTCTTTAACCAGCTGGCGGAAGGTGAAGTTGACTTCGACCGTATTCAGTTTGGTCGCGTAGAAATTCAGGAACTTTTTCTGCGCCAGTTTTTCAGGATAGAAGGCAGGCTTCCAGGTTGGATACGCCCATCCGGATGTGCCGACGTATATTGAGATGGCTTCGATTGCAGAGGTTAGAGGTCAGATTGCAGAAGTATAAAGCAAGTTCTTTTCCGCGGATTTCGCAGATTTTCGCGGATCAACGGATCATTGGAATTGTAATCGCTGGAGGGCGAAGTGCGGAGGGCCCGACGCTTCGCCGGTCATGGCCAAGTCCTCACCTGCAACCCGCGGCCACGAACTTCCCTTTGACCCTGGTCAGGGCCTTTTGGTTCTCATTCCGCAACGGAGCCAAGGGATGTCGATATCCGAAGGCCGCAATGGAATCACCCTCAAGCAACGGGGCCTGGTCTGTCAATTTCTTCACAGCATCCCGGTAATAGTCACATCGCCCCGTAGAAGAGAGGTCGCCTGCATCCTCTAAAATGCGTCCCGCTTCGTAGAGGTTAAAGAAATCTCCCGATGAATGGGATTCCGGCTCGCAGGATTTGTTTGCGTATAGAACAGCCTCACGCAGCGAGCTGTCCCGAGCTGCTGGTTGTTTATGCGCCCGCATCAGGTACATCATCGCGAAATTTGGTAGATCCACGGGCTGCCGGGCGCTTCCCTCGCGGCGGCTAACCAATTTGAACGGCCTTTTCGTAGTCACCCTTTTGAGCTTAGCGCGTCATCTCCGACGCTGCTTTTGTTATCACAGGGTTTGCGCTCGGCTCGTTCGTCGGAACACGGTCGCCACAGGATGCGAGTTGCCTTTTCACAAGGGACACCTCTTCCGCATCGTGTTGCCGAAAGGGTGCCAATCGGAAGCTTTCTCCCTGTATCGTGGCTCGGTCGCCTTGGAGCTTTGGGGACAAGTTCTCCAGCAATTCGACGGCCCGTTGGAAATAACGGCAGGAGTCACTGGTGGGCAGATTATCTCCGGCAAGTTCGTAAGTCTGCCCGACGTTGAAAATGTTCGACAGATCGTTTGGGTCTGCGCTCAATGCCTTTTCCGCGTATTGAGCGGCAAGCTCGGCCCACTGTGCCGATCGCTTGGGGTCTTTATATTCCCGAGTTGCATAGGCTCGAGCAACCATCTGGTAGATGAAGTAGTCTGATGCCCCTCCTGTCCGAGAGCGCAGTCCTAGCTGGATCTCATCTTCGTACTGGTCTTTCTGCTCAAACTCGATCATTTGACCAGCGACATTCGCAAATTCGGGTGGCGAAGTTAAAGACCATGGCTCAGTTCGCATGTTCTGGTACCGGATGAGGAGCGCACCGGCGGCAAAGAGCAGCACTGCTAAAGCGATTAGACTTAGTATGTGTCGCCTAAGAAACGTCATTTCTAAGATGTATTCCGCTTCTGTGGCTCTACTACTTTGCAAATAGGGAGCCGCGCGCCTCGTTCGTAACGAACCATAAGGCTTTTCTTCGCAGAGGGCAAGGTAACTGGCGTAGGCAGGCGTTAGGACACCAAAGTAAGAGCGCTGATCAGAGATTAATCCCCTTCCGCTCAGCGGCTCTTTGTCTTTCGCGAGGACTTTGCGCTTGCTTTCTTGGGTTTTGCAGTCTCCTCCTTCGGCCGTGGTTTCTCTTCGCTCGATTCTGCTCCAGTCCGGACAACTTCGGGAGCTTCTGCTTCAATTTTTGCACGGGCGCGAACAGGTCGCCCATTTTTTCGACGCGCCCGAGAACATCTTTGGCCTCAAAGACGAGCAGGTTCGCATCCTTTTTTTTCAACGTTTGCTCGACTTCTTCCCAGCGCACGGGAGTCGATACCGTGGGTTTTTCGCGGGCGCGCAGCGAATAGACCGAAATCGTCGTCTTGTGCTGATCGTTCTGGCTCCAGTCGACGAAGACCTTGTTTGTTCGAATGGCCTTTTTCATGTCGGAGACGACGAGATCGGGATGCTCGTGTTCGAGCAGACGAGCGATGGCGTTGGAGAAAGGCTTGGTCTGGTCGTAGCTTGTCTTCGTGTTCAGTGGAACGTAGATTTGCAGACCCTTGGAACCGGACGTTTTGGCAAAGCTTTGAAGGCCGAAGTGGTCGAAGATTTCGCGTACCCAGAGGCCGACCTGCGCGCACTGCACGATGTTGGCGGGCGGGCCGGGGTCGAGGTCGAAGACGATCATGGTGGGCGTCTCGATATCCGCGCCTAGCGAGAGCGACGGATGGAGTTCGATGGAGGCAAGGTTCGCGATCCAGACTAGTGTCGGTAGATCGTTGGCCATCAGGTAGTGCATGGTGCGATTGTTGCCTTCGCTCCAGACCGGGGTGGTCTGGACCCAGTCGGGCCGATGTTTGGGAGCGTTCTTCTCGAAAAAATATTGCGCGTCAACACCGTTGGGATAGCGCTTCATGGTTAGCGGACGTCCGGCCAGATGCGGGATCAGAACGGGCGCGATGCGGATCGCGTAATCGATGACTTGGCCCTTGGTGAAGCCGGTGGCGGGATAGAGGATTTTGTCGAGGTTGGTGAGGGTGAGTTGGCGGCCGGCGACTTCGACGGTGGTGGGAGCGGGCATAAGTGCTTCGACTTTAGAGCTACGGGTTGACAGTATAGTTGCTTGACGGCCGATCCGTATTTCTAGTATTATCGAAATATGCAAGTGCGTCCAGCAAGGTTCGAGCCAACAGCGAGCGGGTTGCCCGCTACGCCGATATGTTTTCCGCCATGGGCACGGAGCCGCGCTTGCGGATCATGCAATTGCTGCTCTCCGCCCACCCGGAGGGAATGGTGGTCAGCGAGATTCAGGAAGAGTTGGAAATTCCCGGCTCTACGCTCTCCCACCATCTCGACAAGCTTAAGAATGAGGAACTGGTGCAAGTGGAACGCAAGGGGACGTTTCTGCGCTATACCGCCAATACCGAAGCATTACGAGAAATTTTCCAATTTCTTTACGCCGAATGCTGCACTCGCAGCGGCGCCCTTAAACCGCAGGACCTGATTCAACTTTGTAAATAGGAGAAGTCATCATGCCGGACACCGATATCAAGGACGTAGTGAAAGAGAAATATGGACAAGCCGCGTTGCGCGTTACGAACAAAACTGGCGGGAGCAGTTGCTGCGGATCGGCGCCCGCGAGGGAGTTCTGCGATCCAATCACCGCCAATCTGTATGACAAGTCGCAGGCGCAGCAGATTCCGGAAGAGGCGATGCTGGCCTCGCTCGGCTGCGGCAACCCGACTGCGCTCGCGAAATTGAACATCGGCGAGACCGTGCTTGATCTGGGATCGGGAGGCGGCATTGACGTGCTGCTCTCGGCGCGTCGCGTTGGGCCGACCGGCAAGGCTTACGGGCTCGACATGACGGACGAGATGCTTGCACTGGCCAACGAGAACAAGCGCAAGGCGGGGGCGGAGAACGTCGAATTTCTGAAGGGAGAGATCGAGCACATTCCTCTGCCCGACAATGCCGTTGATGTCATCATCTCCAATTGCGTGATCAATCTATCCGCCGACAAGGACCGGGTGCTGCGCGAGGCGTTCCGCGTGCTCAAGCCGGGCGGGCGGTTGGCTGTTTCCGACGTGGTGACGCGCGGCGAAATGCTGCCTGAGGTGCGCCAAAGCGTGCTGGCGTGGGTGGGATGCATCGCCGGGGCTCTGGAAGAAAAGGAATACGTCGCGAAACTGAAAGCGGCCGGATTCGAGCAGATCGAGATGGAGCCCACGCGGGTCTATCGCGTGGAGGACGCTCGCGAGTTTCTTGCGTCCTCGGGTATTGATGTCGACGCGATCGCGCCGCAGGTCGATGGGAAGTTCATGAGCGCGTTTGTGCGCGCGGTGAAGCCGAAGCCACAGGCGTGCTGTGGTCCGACCTGCTGCAATAACTGAGGCTGTGTTCCCGCAGAGAAATCCGAGAGAAAAATGGCCGCTCAATACAATGTTCTATTCTTGTGCACAGGAAACTCGGCGCGCTCCATCATGGCCGAGGCGATTCTCAACCACAAAGGAAAGCCGACCTTCACTGCGTATAGCGCCGGAAGCCATCCTTCGGGAACGGTTCGTCGTGAGGCCCTGAAGCAGATGGAACTGGCTCACATTCCAACAACCGGTCTGCGCAGCAAGAGCTGGGACGAGTTCGCGCGCCCTGACGCTCCTCCGATGCACTTCGTCTTCACGGTTTGTGACAACGCTGCCCGGGAAACCTGCCCGATGTGGCCGGGACAGCCCATGACCGCGCACTGGGGAGTTCCCGACCCTGCGGCAGTCGCCGGAGAGCCCGCCGAAATCGAACGCGCCTTCCGCGATGCGTTTTTTGTTCTCGATCGGCGCATCGGTCTTTTTGTCGCTCTGCCGCTGGCGGCGCTCGACCGCCTCGCGCTCAAAAAAGAAGTGGACCGCATTGGACGGCAATGACCGTGACAACGACAAAGCCGCCCCGCCGTCTCAGCTTTCTCGACCGTTATCTCACGGCCTGGATCTTTGCGGCGATGGTCATTGGCGTTGTCTTGGGTTGGCAAGTACCGGGGATCGTGCCGTTCCTGAATCGCTTCAGCATTGGGACGACGTCCATTCCGATCGCGGTGGGACTCATCGTGATGATGTATCCACCATTTACAAAGGTGCGGTACGAGGAACTGCGTGAAGTTTTCCGTAACAAACGAGTACTTGGGATTGTCGCTCGTGCAGAATTGGGTGGTCGGGCCGATTCTGATGTTCGTTCTGGCCGTCGTGCTTCTGCGCGGCTATCCCGAATACATGGCTGGGCTCATCATGATCGGGCTGGCGCGCTGCATCGCGATGGTGATCGTGTGGAATGAACTGGCACGTGGCGATACCGAATATGCGGCTGGACTGGTGGCCTTCAATTCCCTGTTCCAGGTGTTCTTCTACTCGCCCTATGCATGGCTGTTCATCACGGTTCTTCCCGCCAAGCTTGGATTGCAGGGGTCTATCGTTCATGTCTCGATTGGGGAAATCGCAAAGAGCGTTTTCATTTATCTCGGAATTCCTTTCCTGGCCGGGTTTCTGACTCGCGCACTGCTGCTCCGCGTTAAAGATCGCGAGTGGTACGAGCGTCGCTTCGTTCCCCGCGTGAGCCCACTGACGCTGATTGCTCTGCTGTTTACGATTGTGGTGATGTTTTCGCTCAAGGGCAGTTATATTGTTCGCCTTCCGCTTGATGTTTTGCGGATCGCATTGCCGTTGCTGATTTACTTCGTCGTGATGTTCCTGGTGTCGTTTTACATGGGGAAAAAGCTGGGCGCCGACTACTCGAAGACGGCAACGCTGTCGTTCACAGCGGCCTCGAATAATTTTGAACTGGCGATTGCGGTGGCGGTTTCGGTATTTGGCATTAATTCGGGAGCGGCGTTCGCGGCCGTCATCGGTCCTCTAGTCGAAGTGCCGGTCATGATCATGCTGGTCAATGTCGCGCTTTATTTCCAGCGCCGCTACTTCTCCAGCGCGGCTGGTTTGACAAGGTTCCCCACCTCCACGTAATTTCGATTTTCGGACCATATTGTCGTGGAGGCAGGATGAAGTTCCGTTTAACTGCTATACAAACTCTTGTTGTCTGTTTCGTATTCTGCTCACTCTCCTTCAGCCAGGATCTGGCGTCCTTCGAAAAGCGAACTACCGTCAAGAAACTCGGGAACGGGTTGACCGTGATTATTTGCGAGCGGCCGGAGGCGCCTGTGTTTTCGTTCTTCGCGCATGTCGATGCCGGGTCGGTGCAGGATCCGATGGGCAAGACTGGTCTGGCGCACATGTTCGAGCATATGGCGTTCAAGGGGACGGACACGATCGGAACGCGCGATTATGCGGGTGAGAAAGTTGCGCTCGCCAAGGTCGAGGACGCTTACGCCGCTTATCTTGCCGAGCGCGACAAGCCAGTAGGGCGCGACGAGGCGAAGCTCAAGCAATTGGAGCAGGCGTGGAAGGACGCAATTGCCGCGGCCGATAAGTTCTCAACTCCCTATAACAACGAGTTCGGGCAGATCGTCGAGTCGGAGGGCGGCGAAGGCATGAATGCGTTTACCGACCTCGACGAAACCGGCTACAACTACTCGTTTCCGGTCAACCGGCTGGAGTTGTGGGCGTATCTCGAGTCGGAGCGGTTTCTGCATCCAGTGATGCGCCAGTTTTATAAAGAGCGCAACGTGGTGATCGAAGAACGGCGCATGCGGACGGACAGCAGTCCTCCAGGAAGGCTGTTCGAGCAGTTTCTGGAGGAGGCGTTCGCAGCACATCCTTATCATCGTCCGGGGATTGGCTGGATTTCGGACCTGAACTCGTTTTCCGCGACCGATGCGCAGCACTTCTTCGACACGTATTACATTCCGGCGAATATTGTGATTGCGCTGGTGGGAGATTTGAAGGCTGCCGAAGCGATGCCCGTGATCGAGAAATACTTCTCGCGGATTCCGGCGCGGCCCAAGCCAGACGAGCGGACGACGACGGAGCCGCCGCAGAATTCGGAGCGGCGGGTGGTATTGCGGGAGCAGTCGCAGCCGCTATATGTCGAGGGCTATCACCGACCCGATTACCGCAGTCCGGACGATCAGGTTTATGACGCGCTCACGGATTTGATGTCGAACGGGAGGACTTCGCGGCTCTATCGCGCGCTGGTGCGCGACAAGCAGATTGCGTCGGACGCGGAAGGATTTAGCGGATTCCCGGGGAATAAGTATCCGCAGCTGTTTACGTTTCTGGCTGTGCCTTTGCCGGGACACAGTACGCAACAGGTCGGCGACGCGATTCATGCGGAGATCGAACGCGTGAAGAAGGAAGACATTTCGGATGACGAACTGAAGATGATCAAGACGCGCGCGCGGGCGAACCTGATTCGATCGCTGGGCTCGAATGAGGGTCTAGCAAACGCTTTGGCTTTGTACCAAGCGCGTTATGACGACTGGCGGGAGTTGTTTGGGTCGGTCGATCGGATTGAGAAGGTGACGAAGGCGGATGTGCGACGAGTGGCCAATCAGACGTTCGCGCCCGACAATCGCACGGTTGGGATTATTGAGTTTGCTGGTGGTTCGCCACCAAGCGGCGCGGCCGCTCCGCAAGGAGGTGGACAGTGAAGCGCGCGCTGTTCCGCTCATTTGCTCTTCTTCTCCTGATTGGTTGCTTCGGCAACGGCGCGCAACTTTATGCGCAGGCCTGGAAGCAGATTCCGATTCCGAAGCTGCCTGAGTTCAAGCCGCCGAAACCGAAGCGCGTACAGCTGGCAAATGGCATGGTGATCTTTCTACAGGAGGATCACGAACTGCCGTTGATCGATGGAACGGCTCGCATTCGCGGTGGAGAACGCCGAGTTCCGGCAAACAAAGCTGGGATGATGGATATCTACGGCGAGGCTTGGAGAACCGGTGGAACGAAGACGCAGACGGGAGATCAACTCGACGATTACCTGGAGCAGCGCGCGGCGAAGGTGGAAACGGGTGGAATCGGCGATTCGACCACCATCAGTTTCTCGTGCCTGAAAGAGGATTTCGGAGACGTCTTCCGCGTGTTTGACGACTTGCTGCGCAATCCGGAGTTTCGCCTGGACAAGATCGAGATCGCCAAGAAAGGCGCTTATGATTCGATCTCGCGGCGTAATGATGAGCCTTCGCAGATCGCCGGACGCGAAGCCGCGAAGCTCGCATACGGCGGGAACAGTCCGTATGCGCGCGTGCCTGAATATGCGACAGTCGCGGCGATCACGCGGCAAGATCTGTTGGAGTGGCATGCGACATACGTTCATCCCAGCAACATCATTCTCGGAATTGTCGGCGATTTCGATGCGGCGAAGATGGAGGCGAAACTGCGCGAGGCGTTCGATTCGTGGCCCGCGGGAACGGCGATCAAGGATATGGAAGTTGAGCCTCATCCTGCGGCGCCTGGATATTATCTGGTCGAAAAGACGGATGTGAACCAGAGCAACATTCTGATGGTTGCTGTGGGGACGACGCGTAAGAATCCCGACTATTATGCGATCTCGGTGTTCAACGAGGCTTTTGGGGGAGGATTTTCGTCGCGGCTGTTCAGCGATATTCGCACTACGAAGGGCCTTGCGTATGCGGTCGGAGGAGGAATTGGGGCTTCGTGGGACCACAAAGGAATGACTCGCATGATGGTGATAACGAAGAGCGCGACTACGTTCGAATCAATTTCGGCGATCGATGCGGAGATTGCGGCACTGGCAAAGAATCCGATCAGCGAGGCCGAGATTGAACGCGCGAAAGACGCGATTTTGAATTCGTTCGTGTTTCGGCTGGATTCGCCGGGAAAAGTTTTGCAGGAACAGATGGCGTACGAGTTCTACGGATATCCGCTCGACTTTCTGGAAAATTTTCAAAAGGAAATCGGAAAGGTGACGAAGGCAGATGTGGCGCGGGTGGCCTCAAAGTATCTGCACCGCGATCAGATGGCGGTGCTGGTGGTCGGCAACTCCGGCGAGTTCGATAAAGAGCCCGCATCGCTCGGACCGGTGCACAAGATCGACATCACGATTCCTGCTCCGCCGCCGGGAGTAGTTCCGGAGCAAGGCGGTCCGGGGCAGTAGGCCTTGTCAAAGATCACAACTTTGCTCCGCGGATTTCGCGGATGGCCGCGGATTTAATTCAGCATCAAAAAGACGAAACCTATAAAATCCGTGCACATCCGTAGGAGACGAAGTGGGCGGCGCTTCAATGGCCGACGCGGGGCGCTGGGTGCTTACTTTGGGACAAATCTGCTTAGCCCGCTAAGTCAATCTTTTCGGTGAGGCGCCGTGGAATCGCGGCGTTTATGCTCCTGGAATGGGAGTTGGTCCGGGGGAAAGCTCGCCATGAATTCTGCGCACTTCGGGAATTAGCTCGCGGGTGGCGGAATCCTTGGTGACGAATCCATGCGCACCTGCGGTGAGGGCTTCTTTCATGAAGCTGCGGGAGCGGTGCTGGGTCAGGAAGATGATCTTGATATCGGGGAGTTCATGCCTGATGAGGCGAGTGGCTTCAAAGCCGCTGACGATGGGCATGGAGATGTCCATAAGTACGAGGTCGGGCTTATGTAGCTTGGCGAAGCGTATGGCGTCTCTTCCGTTAGAGGCCTCACAAATAATTTGAATATCGGCATGGGTCTGAAGAATTTTGCAAATCGCCCTTCGGACGATGTCACTATCGTCCACGACGAGGACACGCAAGGGCGTTGACCTCATTGGCCTGTTTTCTGCAACCCCAGTTTCCGGAGACATTCATTACACCTAAAAGAAGCCGAATTACTGCTTAGGGTATTAACTCTCAAGTGTACTGCGTCGAACAATCGGGGATTCGCTGTAGATTGGGGCCTAGGCGGGGCTTGGGTTGGCGAATGCGTCCAAGACAGTTATGGAGGCGGCAAAAGAAAACCTCTGATTGGCAGAAGATGGAGGGAATGACGGACCCTTATAACGGACCCTTATAATCGACATTGCGAAAGGATGTGCGATGGGATCCAGAAGAATCCAGGTTTGGTTGTTGGCGGCTCTCATAATGGCCTCGTCAGGGAGAGTGCTCGGGACGGACGCCCCGAAGGTTCCGACGAATGTTGCCTACGTGAGCGAAGAGGAAGGCGGAATCAGCGTGATCGATTTAAGCACGCTGAAGGTGATTCGGAGGGTCCAACCAAGTGATATCGCGCCCCGCGGGCTGGCGGTGACGTTTGACGGAAAATACGTCATCACGTCGAATAAGAACACCAGCGATGCCGCGGTCTTCAGTACGCCGAGCCTGAGCCTGGTTAAGCGAATTCATATCGGAGAGAGCCCCGAATTCATCAAGATCAACCCGGCCGGCGACAGGATATTTGCGACTTTCGAACCCAGTTCGCGGGGCGGACCTCCGGGGACTGCGAAAGGCGATGCGAGTGGTGATGACGAAAATGGGCCGCCCGCCCAGATCGCCACATTCCGCATAAAAGACTGGGCACGAGGTCCGGTTTCCACGGCGGGCCAGGAAACGGAAGGTATCGAATTTTCGCGCGATGGAAAATTGATGTTGGTATCCAATGAATCGCAGGAGACCATCGGAGTATTCGACGAGACCACGGGGAGGCACCTGCGAGATGTCGACCTGAAGCCTTACGGAATCCGTCCGCGCGGCTTGAAGGTTTCTCCAAAGGGTAACGAGTACGCGGTGACGATGGAAGGCTCGGGGACGCTAGTGACAATGGACCCCAGCTTCAAGGTGATTAAGTCTGTGCCAACGGCAGCGAAACCCTATGGGCTTGCATTCGACCGGGCAGGTAAGCGCATTTTCGTTTCAGCCGCACAGGCCGGTAAACTGCAAGTTTTTTCGGCGGATTCGCTGCAACTCCTTGCTGAAGTACCAACCGGCAAGCGGTGCTGGCATTTTACCTTTACGCCCGACGACTCCAAGATATTGTTGGCCTGCGGACGATCGAACAATGTAGTTGTGATCGACGCCACTTCGTACAAACCGGTCGGCACAATCGAAGGATTCAAGCTGCCGTGGGGCATCGTGACCTACCCGAGGTCCTATGGCAGCCTGGGATTGCCTTAGATACCGCCGTGTCAGCGCGAACCAGGGGGCTGGGGTCGACCACCGCGAGATCGCTTTTCGCCCGACATCAATTTTGAACAAAACTTATAGCCGCGACGGGTGCCAGGGTATTTGAGGTAAATCAATAATGGCAAAACAGTGGACCAGAAGAATGCGCATGCTGCTCTTACCCTTGGGCATCGCCCTGATCTTTCACCCGTTTTCACGCGCCCAGGAAAGCAAGTGGCGGATCGATCCGCTGCACAGTGGCGCCCATTTTAGCGTTCGTCACATGATGATCTCGACGGTGCGCGGTGAATTCACGGGAGTCACTGGATCCGTGACCTATGATCCGAAGGATCCAACGCGGGATGCGGTGGAAGCCACGATTGATTGCGCCACTGTGAATACAGGAGTCGCCAAGCGGGATGCACAGCTGAAGAGCGCGGATTTTTTCGATATCGCCCATTACCCTACGATGACCTTTAAGTCCAAGCGCGTGGAGAAGGTGAGTGAGGGGAAACTCAAAGTAACTGGCGATCTTACGATCAATGCTACGACTCGCGAAGTAGTTCTGGACGTGGAAGGACCGAGCGCAGCCATCCGCGATCCACGGGGCAACGAGAAGGTCGGCCTTGCAGCCAGCACTGAGATCAGTCGCAAGAAGTTCGGAATCATCTGGAACGAGGTAATGGAATCAGGCGGGGTTGCAGTCGCTGATGATGTGACAATCAGCATCGATCTGGAACTGATCAAGAACACGAAAACCGCAGTAAGCCGACTTCACAACTGAAACCTAGCGTATTAAGGCGCCCTCAGGTTGTCTCGTTGTCTCCTCCCGAAACCTGATTGACATCGACCGACCCAGGGGATAGTCTATGGCGAACATATGGCGAACATCGCCAAGACTTCGATGCCGTTCCTACCTGGAATTCCGGGAAACTACCGAGACGCGCCTGGCCACGTCTCTGCGTTCGGCGACGTCGCGGGCCGGAGCCCTACGGAGAGGGCGATCGAGGATGAATGGGTGCTCGACAATGCGCCGACGCTTGAGGAGGCGCGGCCTCGGCTGATCGGTATTGCGCGGATGGCGGCGGAGGGTGAGTCGCTGCGCGAGGGACATGATGTTGAGTACTTTTCGCTGGAGTCGCGCTCGCTGCTTAGCCGGGTGGTGAGCAATCGCAACCTTCCTTTTACATGGGCGATCAATCCTTATCGCGGATGCGAGTTTGCTTGTAAGTACTGCTATGCGCGGTACACGCATGAATTTATGGAATTGCGCGACGGGGTGGATTTTGAACGAAAGATTTTTATCAAGCAGCAGGCGGCGGAGTTGCTGCGGCATGAGCTGAAGAAAGTGAAGAGCGGGGAGCAGATTGCGATTGGAACGGCGACCGATCCGTATCAGCCGGCGGAGCGGCGGTTTGAGGTGACGCGGGCGATCCTGGAGGAACTGGCGCGGCATGCGGGGCTGGAAATTGGGATTGTGACGAAGTCGAATCTGGTGACGCGGGATGCGGAGGTCTTGCGGCGGGTGGCGGAGAGGAACGAGTTGTTTGTGAATGTGACGGTGACGACTGTTGACGTGGAGCTGGCGCGGAAATTGGAGCCGCGGGCGCCGCGTCCGGATTTGCGGCTGGAGGCGGTGCGGCAGTTGAATCTGGCGGGATTAAATGCGGGCGTGATTTGCGCGCCGGTGCTGCCGGAGATTACGGATAAGCCGCGGGATTTGGAGGCTCTGGTGAAGGCGGCGCGGGAGGCGGGGGCGAAATATATTTATGCGAATCCGCTGTTTTTGAAGCCTTGTTCGGCGGCGGTGTTTTTGCCGTTTCTGGAAGCGGAGTTTCCTGCGCTGGTGGAGGTTTATCGGGCGCGGTATAAGGAACGGGCGTTTTTGCCTAAGGGATATGCGGAGCGGTTGTCTTCGTTGATGCGGGCCTTGCGTGACAAATATGGATTTAGTTCGAGGCACGCGCGAATGAGTCGTGGGACGCATCCTGCCGCGGACGAGCAGATGGGATTGTTTGGGTAGGGGCGGTGACCGGTCACCGGTGACCGGGCTTGTCACCAAAGGCCGGGGATTACGGCCGGGACTCTGCGTTTGTAGTCGTCAAATGTCGGGCCGAAGGTTTCGCGGAGCAGGCGCTCTTCTATGCGGACGCGGATGTAGGTTCCGATCATGAAAACTGCTGAAGCGCACAGTAGCGGCAGCCAGGTGGAAACCGTCAGGCCTGTCGCCACTAACATTCCGAACATGCCGGTGTAGATGGGATTACGGACGAAGCGGTAGGGGCCATCCTGGATGAGGTCGTGATCTTCGACAATGCGGGCGGCCAGGGACCATTGCTTTCCGAGACGGCGGGCGGCGGCGTTTACGAAGACGGCGGAAAAGGCGGCTATGGCCACGGCGAGGATGGCGAGAGTCCAGGCGAACCAGGGTGGCTGTGCCGCGATGGGCGATCGTTGACGGAGCAGGAAGGGGAACCACCACTCGACTAAATAGCCGGCTGCCTGAAGGGCCATTCCCACGTACGAAGTGAGATCGCGCTTGGTGGCATGGGCGCGGCTGTGCGGCTGTTTGCGGAGCCAGAAGGTGAGACCGAACAGCCACCAGCAGAGAATCACGCCGTAGAAAGCGACGTTTGCGGCCGTGTGCGCGCTGGACAACGTTATTGGCTCCTAGCCATAAGTCTGGCAGTTCTGGAACTTTCGTAACTCTACACCAGATACGCGCGTTTCCTATACTTGAGGAGGAAGCGCAAATATTATGCGTTCACGGATTTCTGTCGCAATTTTCGTACTGCTGAGCACGCTGGCCGGTGCGCAAAGCATGTCTCCGGACGCGCTGTATGAGCGCGCGCTTGACGCCATTACGGGTGTTGGGGAGACACGCAACGACCAGGCTGGGATTGAGTATTTCCACCGTTCGGCCGACCTTGGATACGGGCCGGCGCAGATCGCGCTCGGATACTACTACGAGATGGGCATTGTTCCGGGGAATCAGGGGCAACCATCGCTTGATCTCTATAAGAAAGCAGCCGCGCAAGGAGATCCTCTGGCCGCGTGGCTGGCAGGACGGCGGTACTTTCTCGGCAACGGAGTTCCGCAGGACCTGGAGGCAGCCAAGAAGTGGTTGAAGATGGCGGCAGACCAGAAGAACGCCTATGGAGCGTACTATCTGGGGCGATTGATGGCAGAGAAGGATCCGGCCAAGGCAGTTGCACTCTATAAGGTGGCCGCCGAGCAAGGGCTGCCGCAGGCGCAATACTTCTATGGGAAAGCGTTGAAGGAGGGGCTGGGCGGCGCCAAGGACCGGTTCAATGCCTATGTGTGGCTGGACATCGCGTTGGCCGCGGGTTATGAGGTGGCGGGCTCGGAGATCAACGGACTGAGAGCGAGCGGAGCTCTCGGGCTCGATCAGATCAACCAGGCGGAGAACAAATCCAAGGACTTGCAGCAAGTTGTGATTCGGGCGGTGACGGCGCGCGGATGCTCGGGGTGGGATGGTGAGTTTGCGGAGTTGCCGACGCCACCGCCGCCGTTCTTGCAGCGGTTTTGCCACTGAGAGAGAAGCGGCGCTCGGCGCTCGGCGCTCGGCCTCGGTTCTCAGTTCGCTTTTCTCGTAGCTCCAACCGAAAGCAGATTCCTCGCTTCGCTCGGAATGGCAATCTCATTATTGCCACGATGTGCAGGGGGACTCAATCTGTCGGTGCGTGCTGCAGGACTCAAGAAACTGAGAGCTGACGACTGAGAGCTGGTTTTGCCGCACACCTCTTTGTGTCCCTTGTCACTGACCATGGCATCACTGCGGGCGTAGTCCATAGATAGGTATGGATGCGGTTCTTTATCCCACGCGCGGAGGATTCATGGCAACTCTCACGGAAGAAAAATTAGACAAACAAGCCCAAGCCAAGCAGGCCGATCTGGCGGGCCCCGGAATTGGCAATTACACGGATCTCGAAAAGGTGCTGCCCAACGACTACCGCTCGCTGCTGGACCGGCGCGACACGCAAAAAGCGATTTACCAGGTGAAGCGGTATATCGCCGACAATCTGTGCCAAGCGCTCAACCTGACGATGGTCGAGGTGCCGCTGATCGTCGACATCGCGAGCGGCGTCAATGACATGCTGGATCGAGATGGGTCGCGGACACCGGTATCGTTCCACATTTCGAACGACCGTGGAGTGCATCCGATCGATACGCAGGTGGTGCAGGCGGCGACCAAGTGGAAACGGGTGGCGCTGAAACAGTTTGACTGCAAGCCGGGCGAGGGGATTTGCACGGACATGCGGGCGGTGCGCAAGGATTATTTTCTCGATCATGACCACTCGGCTTATGTCGATCAGTGGGATTGGGAACGGTCGATTCATGGGCAGGATCGCAGTGTGGCGTTCTTGAAAGAGGTGGTGAGGAAGATCTGGAAGGTGCTGGTGGGCGCGGAGAAGTTTGCGCAGGACCTATTTCCGGCGTTGCGCGATCCGCGGTTTCCGAATCTGCCCGAGGAGCTGACATTCCTGCACGCGGAAGAGATTCTGGATATGTATCCGAGTCTGCCGCGCAAGCAGCGGGAGACAGCGATTCTGCAGAAGTATCCAGCGATCTTCATCATTGGAATCGGCTGGCCGCTGAAGGATGGATATCCGCATGAGAACCGCGCTGCGGACTATGACGACTGGATCACCGACACGAAAAAAGAAACGCACAAGGAGACGCATGGTCTGAATGGGGACATCCTGGTGTGGAACTCGGTGACCAAGCGGCGGCATGAGCTGACGTCGATGGGGATTCGCGTGAACGCTGAAACTTTGCGGCGGCAGCTTGAAATGTCGAACCTGCTGGGCAATCTCCAGTTCCCGTATCACCAGGCGATTATCAACAATGAATTGCCGCTCTCGATCGGTGGAGGAATTGGGCAGTCGCGCACACTGATGCTCTTGCTGCGGAAAGCCCACCTGGGAGAGGTCAGTGTGACGGTGTGGCCGAAAATCCTGAAGGAGATTTGCGCGAAGAAGAATATTTTTGTGCTGGAGTAAGCGGGATTCAAGTGGACAAAGGGACGGGCGGTTTGCCCGTCCCTTTTTTTGGCGCTTAGAATATGGGGATGTATCACTACAATCCATCGACTGCTCTGGAAGAACTGAATGAAGAGGCCGTGTTGCCGAATCCGGTGCACGTGCGCGACATGATGCTGCGGCACAAACTGAGCGTCGATGAGGCGCTGGAACTGAACCGGATATTCCTCGAATACCAGAAATTTTTTGGCGAGACACAGAAGCTGGGCAAGACGATTCTGAAGCGACTGGCAGGGTAGGGGCGTCTAGCAGGTTGAAAAAGTCGTTAGCGAGTGAGAGTTGTTACCTCAGCGGCTGAAGCCGCATTCAAACCAGCGCAGTTACCGCAGCGCTGAAGCGCTGCGCCACCCAAAATCGAACGCAACCGCGACTTTCTCCGCAACGTGCTAGAGCCTCCGACCGAGTTCAAGCCAACTTGCGGGGCCCTGTGGGAAGAAACGCGGCGGCGAATTTTTGCGTCCCCTATTTTGCGGCTGGGGTATCGAGCTTGGCCAAAATTCTTGTCACCAGAGCAATATCGCCGGGATCCCTGGCGTATTTCAAAAATTCGTGCAGTTGCGCGGCGGCATCGGAACGGTTTCCTTTGGCGGCATAGACTTGCGCGAGCACGAAGTGGATGCGCGGCTCGCTGTTTCTGACGTCGAGTTGCAAAGCTCTCAGAGCGCTCTTCTCCGCCTCCGGGACGTGATTCAGATGCAGATTAGCCGTCGCATAGTACGCATAGGCGATGGCGTTGGTGGTGGAGTCGAGTTCAAGCACATGCGCGCTGAACCTGAGAGCGTCCTCCCAGTTTTTCTGGCGGGTGGAAATATCGGTCAGGCACAGGTATCCAGCCAGATAGCTGGCGCTCGCGTTCAAAGACTTGGAGCAGGCGTCCCGAGCCTCGTCGGGCTTCTTCTGATTTTCAAGTACCTGGCCGAGGAGGACCCAGGCAGCGGCATATTTTTCATACTGTAGAACGGCCTTGCGCAGATGTTTCTCCGCGTCCGCGACTTTCTTTTTCCGCAGCGCCACGCATCCACTTTGATATTCGGTTTGGGCCTTCCAGGGAACTTGCAGGTCGACTACGCCAATGGTACCGGCCGCCATCGAGTTGAGGGGAGGAAGGAAGCAAGCGGACTCGCTCGGGAGCGGTTTTCCTTTGGCGTCAATCTGGTCCTGCGAGGACAAGTCAAATGCGGGGAAGTCTCCTGGTCTCTTTGAAGGCAGATTCGCAGCGTTCCGCCGCTGTCCGTAGACCAGATTTGAACTGAACAGCAGTAGAACCACCAGGAAGAAGTCGCGGGCAGAAACAGTGGAACGAAAGAGAGGATGGCTTGGGCTCATCGTGCACCGCCAATCTGAACCCACACAGTCGAACGGAGGGGAGTTCGACTTTCGCGTCTTCAACATTTCACGTCAAGGACGCATGGCCGAGAATGTTAGCCCGTTTTCGGCTGGGCGTCCATACAGAAAATACCCGGAAGGGGCTTCGGGATGGGCAGGGAGTCCCATTTTGGTTTCCGGGCTAGTCCTCGAAGCTCCTGGCGCCGCCTTTCATGCGGTTGCTGATGAGGTTGGTCCAGAGAACTTGATGACGCGGGCGTCATTGTAAGCCTAACCACGCGAGGTTTCAATAAATTGGGTGCCAAGTATTGAGGGGCTGGGGGAACTCTGATTAGGCATCAGCGAAAAGCGCGAACACACAGTACACGGGGGTACACAGAAGCCCCCAAGGAACTAACCAGAGCTTCCCTAGGGTGGTTCGAGCGAGGTGGCCCCCCTCCGCGGACCGGACTGTCCGCGCCACACTGGCCATCATTTACAATCAAGAATTCCACCACTCACAGGAAACATAACAATGCACCGATGGTCTGAACTTTTCATTCCTACTTTGCGCGACGCTCCGGCGGATGCCGAGGTCGCCAGCCACAAGTTGCTCGTCCGGGCCGGGTATATCCGGCAACTGGGCGCGGGCATTTATTCGTTTTTATTTCTAGGCAACCGCTCGACGCAGAAGATCATGGGGATCGTGCGCGAGGAGATGAACAAGATCGGGCAGGAATTTTACCTGCCTGCGCTCGAATCCGCGCGACATCTGGGAGGAGAGCGGACGCTGGACGATCATGGGCGAGAACATGTTTCGCCTGAAGGACCGCAAAGGCGCGGATTTGTGCCTGGGCATGACGCACGAAGAGATCATGACCGACATCGCGCGCAAGGAGTTGCGGAGCTACAAGCAACTGCCGCAGATCTGGTACCAGATTCAGACGAAATTTCGTGACGAGCCGCGGCCGAAGTCGGGGCTGCTCCGGGTGCGCCAGTTCATTATGAAGGACGCGTACTCGTTTGACATAGATGAGGCGGGGCTCGACGTTTCCTACCAAAAACATCACGACACCTACTGCCGGATCTTCGATCGCTGCGGGTTGAAGTATGTGGTGATCGACGCGCACTCGGGGGCGATGGGCGGATCGCAGTCGCAGGAGTTCATGGTGCGCACGCCGGCGGGCGAGGACCTGGTGGTGAGCTGCGAGGCTTGCGGGTACGCGGCAAATCTGGAGAAGGCTACGTCGAAGCTGGCTCCGATTGCCGATTTAGCGGCGGAGGGGGATGGCAAGCCGCTGCTCGTTCATACTCCGGGCAAGGGCGCGATCGCCGACGTTGCGGCGTTCCTGGGCATCGCAGCCGAGCAGGACATCAAGACGGTGGCCTACATGGCACAGAATCCGGGCGACAAGGACAAGACCGTTGAGCAGCCCGTGATCGTGTTTCTGCGTGGCGACCACAGCGTGAATGAGACCAAGCTGCTGACGCTGGTGAAGGCGGCGAATCTGCGTCCAATGCAGGCCGAAGAGTTGGAGAAATACTTTCAGGGTCCGGCGGGATTCATTGGGCCGATTGGGCTGGTGGTGCGTCCGAAGGAATTGCTCGGCGAGTGGGACGGGAAGAAGCAGCCGAGCGATGGGCGGGCGGCGACGGTCGTGCTCGACCAAGCGCTGGTGGGCCGCGTCAACATGATCTGCGGTGCCAACAGGCTCGACTATCACTTGAAGAATGTGACGCCCGGCAAAGATTTCCAGTACACAATTGCGGCCGACGTTCGCAACGTGGTGGCGGGCGAGGGCTGCCCGAGTTGCGGTTCGGCGCTCGGCATCGACACCGCGGTTGAAATCGGACATATCTTCAAGCTTGGCTACAAGTATTCGCACTCGATGGGTGCGACCGTGCTCGACCGCAACGGTAAGGAAGTCGCGCCGATCATGGGGAGTTACGGGATCGGAATTGAGCGAATTCTGACGGCGGCGATTGAACAGTCGAACGATGCCAACGGGTTCTGGCTGGCACCTTCGATTGCGCCATTTGAGGTGGTGGTGGTCGCGACCAACATCGGTGATGAGAAGATTCGGACGGCCGCGGAGGAGGTTGCGAAGGCGCTGGAGCAGGCCGGCTTCGACGTACTGCTTGACGACCGTGACGAAAGGCCGGGAGTGAAGTTCAAAGATGCCGACCTGGTTGGTATCCCCTTTAGAATCAATGTGGGGAAGAAGGTTACCGACGATTTGGTGGAAGTCGTTCGGCGCTCGACTCTGGCTCGGGAGGACGTTAAGATTTCGGGTATAAGCGAGCATTTACGCGGGCTGGTGCGCGCGTAAAGACGGCCCGGTAGGTGGGGCCGGTTGCGGCGAACGAATTTATGGACACACTCAAACTGGTCTTGACCTTTGGCGTGCTGGCGGCGTTGATATTGGCCGGCGTAAAGGTTATTCCGCCTTGCTACTCCAATTACCAGTTTGAGGATACGATCAAGCAAGACGCGTTGCAGGCGACCTACACCTCGCGTTCGGTCGACGACATTCGCGCGACGGTGATTAAACATGCGCAGGAATACGACATCACGCTGACACCGGCGCAGGTACGGGTTACACGCACCGGCGGGTTCGGTACCGGTATGTTGGACATCGATGCTCAATACACCGTTCCTCTGCAATTTCCGGGCTACACAACTTCGATAGAATTCCATCCTTCGACTTCGAACAAGGGCGTGTTTTAGAGGCAGCTGCGAGCTTCGAGCTACGAGCTTGAACTCTTACTTTCGATTCGCACTTTATGGCGCAGAGCTTTAAGGTGCGCTGGTTTGAAAACCTCGGTTACGCTGGTTCACCCGTCGATACCGTACTTATTCTTGCTGGCTCCTGCCCACAGGCTGTATCTCTCCTGACACGCATCTAAATGGATTGCGGCGGTCTTTTGTGATTTAGAATTTACTGCAGACCCACAAATCATGGGCACGTAGCGGTTTCGGGAGCGGGCGCGTCAGAACGCCTGTTTCGGACCAGCGATTGCTCTGAAACTTGAGATTCACTTTAATCTTTGGCCATCCGACTGAAAATTCCGAAGACGGGGGCGGGCGGCAAGGGCCGCGGGCGCAAAGACCCTGTCATTCACTATGCCTTCATCGGCTTTGTATTCCTGTCACTACTGATCAGCGGAGTTTTTGCGTACTGGTATGTAAAGTACGACCGGATTATCGAGCAGCGCTTCCGCGGGCCCGTGTTTGCGACGTCCGCGAAAATCTATGCCGGCCCGGTGACCGTGCGGGTGGGATCGAAGTACACGATTTCCGAGATTGCAGCCGATTTGCGCCGCGCGGGGTATAGCGAGAAAGAGGGCCAGTCGGAACTCGGAAGTTTCCGCACGAAGGGCAGCAAGATCGAGGTGATGCCGGGGCCGGAGTCCTACCACAGCCCGGAGCCGGCGACGATCACAGTGGGAGAGGGAGCGGTTAGCGAAATCCACAGCCAATCGGCTGGCGATCTGGAAGCTTACGAACTTGAGCCGGAGCCGGTAGCGTCGCTGTTCGATGCCGAGCAGCGTTCCAAGCGCCAATTAGTGAAGTACGACGACATCCCAAAGATCATGGTCGAAGCGGTGACGTCGATTGAAGACCGGCGCTTCTTCCAGCACGGCGGGGTGAATTTTCTGCGGCTGATGCAGGCGGCCTGGATCGACTTCACTCATCAGAGGCACCAACAGGGCGGATCGACGATCACGATGCAACTTTCGCGGGCGTTTTTTCTAACGCCGGAAAAGACGATGAAGCGAAAGATGATCGAGATGCTGATCGCGGTCGAGCTGGAGCAGAAGTTTACCAAGCAGCAGATCTTCGAGTTCTATGCGAATCGCGTCGACCTGGGACAGCGAGGGTCGTTTACGATCTCGGGGCTGGCCGAGGGCGCGCATTCTTACTTCAATAAAGACCTGAAAGACATCACGCTGCCCGAGGCCGCGCTGCTGGCGGGATTGATCCAGGCGCCGAGTTATTTGTCACCCTATCGGCATCCGGAGCGGGCGCTGGAACGCCGCAACACGGTGCTTGAGGCCATGGTGGAGACAGGCGCAATCACGCGGGCGCAGGCCGACAAGGCGAAGACCACGGCGCTCAAACTCGCGCCGCCGAATGTGGAGGCGAGCGATGCGCCGTACTTTGTCGACATGGTACGCGATACGGTGATGTCGAAGCTGAACGAGCGCGAGGTCAACGAACAGCAGTTCCGCATCTACACAACGCTCGACCCGGACTTGCAGCGCGAGGCGGCACAAGCCGTCGAACTGGGAATCAAGCTGGTCGACGACCAAGTCACCAAGATGCGGACCAAGAAGACGAAGGTCGGCAAAGGCAAGTATGAAACCAGCGTCGCACCCGGGCCGCAGGCGCAGGTGGCGCTGGTGGCGATGGATCCGCACACGGGGGAGATCAAGGCGCTGGTGGGCGGACGGAATTATGGCATGAGCCAGTTGAATCATGCGCTGGCGAAACGGCCGACCGGATCGATCTTTAAGCCGTTCGTTTATGCGGCGGCGATGAATACGGCGCTCGATGGATCGACGAGTGTGATTACGCCGGCATCGACCGTGGCGGACCAGCCTTCGACGTTCGCGTACGGCGATCAGATTTACGAGCCACGCAATTACAAAGAGGAATATCACGGGGACGTGACGTTGCGGTATGCGCTAGCGCTCTCGCTGAACAATGCGACTGTGAAGGTGGCGGAGGAAGTCGGGTACGACAAAGTGGCGGATCTGGCCAAGTCGGCGGGGATCGCATCGGTGAAGGCAACGCCGGCGATGGCGCTGGGGGCATATGATGCGACGCCAGTCGATATGACGTCGGCATACACGACGTTCGCGAATGGGGGGGTGAAGCTGTCGCCGGTGTTTGTGAATTCGGTGCGCAACTCGAAGGGCGACATAATCGTGAACTTCGAGAGCGAGCACAAGCAGGTGCTTGACCCGCGGGTCGCGTACGTCATGACGAACATGCTGGAGGGCGTGGTGAACTTCGGCACAGCATATGTCGTGCGGCAACGCGGCTTTAGCGCTCCCGCGGCGGGCAAGACGGGAACCTCGCACGATGGATGGTTCGCGGGCTACACCAGTAACCTGCTGTGCGTGGTGTGGGTGGGATATGACGACTACAGCGATATCCGACTGAGCGGTGCGCAGACAGCGGCGCCCATTTGGGCTGAGTTCATGAAGAGGGCGGTGACGCTG
Source organism: uncultured Acidobacteriaceae bacterium (assembly GCA_963698865.1). Classification (GTDB taxonomy): domain Bacteria; phylum Acidobacteriota; class Terriglobia; order Terriglobales; family Acidobacteriaceae; genus Acidiflorens. The sequence continues at coordinate 505,993 of CAVOSL010000002.1, forward strand.
CCACAGTATTCGGATGTAAAGCCCTTCCGGCAGCCGGAGGGTGTGGTCGACGTGCAACTCGACAAAGTCACAAACCGACTGGCGACGCCTACCTGTCCAGACGATTACACTATCGCTTTTGTGGCTGGGACCGAACCGCATGACACTTGCGATCAGTCGAGCGGTGTGCAAGGATTCTTCTCGCGAATTTTTGGAGGGAGTCCGGAGAAGGCGCTGCCGCCTCCGACGACGAACGGGCCGGTTGGCTCGGCAACGAATGGGAACCCGGAGCAGGCTGGCGGTGTCCAAAGCCAGCAGGAAGCCAAGAAAAAGAAGGGCTTCTTTGGTAAGATCGCGGACGCCTTCCGGGGAGATGGCGGGCGCGAAAAGAAGGACGATGACAAAAACACGCCGACAGCGTCTAAACCTGCGGCGAACGGAGCTACCCCGCCTTAACCGGGGTTTAACATCGACTTCGTCGATTTGGGAGGCACCTATGCGGTCCTCGCACAAGGCAATGCCGTGGGGCGTTGCTGTTTCCACCCTGCCGGTCTTCACTTTTCTGGTTGCTTCTCTCGTTCTCTTAATGGTCTCAAGCGCACCGCTTCTGGCACAGAACTCCGAACAAGTTCAGGTCGGGCCTCCGCCGGTGCACCGGTTGGAACCGCCGGCCGCGAGCGCAAGCGCCCGGGAACTGGAGGCAATTGGAGACCAACTACACGCCGACAAGAACTATCTGGACGCGATCGACTACTATCAGGCTGCCCTGAAAAAAGACCCGTCGAATGCGGTCCTGATCAACAAGGTTGGGATGGCGGAGCTGCTGTTGAGGCGCTATAAAGAGGCGCGCAAGACTTTTGAGCGTGGCATCAAGTTGGACAAGAACTATGCTAACGCCTACGCCAACCTCGGGGTCGTCTATTACCAGCAGGCGAGCTACGGGAAGGCGATCAAGTATTACGACAAGGCAATCCAACTAAATGACTCGGAGGCGGTTTTCTTCAATAACCGCGGGGCAGCCGAGTTTGTGAAGAAACAGTTCGAGAAGGCCACGGCGGACTATAACAAGGCCCTTCAGCTTGACCCGGATATCTTCGAGCGCGCGGGGCGAGGAGCGGGCGTGCAGGCCAAATTGCCATCGCCAGCAGACATTGCCCACTACGACTACGTGCTGGCGAAACTGTTTGCACGGAATGGCGTGTCGGACCGTTCGTTGCACTACCTGAAAAAGGCGATGGAAGAAGGATACGCCAAGATCAACGATGTCTATAAAGACAGCGAATTCAGCGAACTGCGGAAGGATCCGCGGTTTACGGAGCTGATGGCATCGAAGCCGGTGGCGATCCAGAATTAGGCAGCGCGGGAACCCCAGATGCGGCTGCGGCTTGTAGTGCATCCGACACTCGCAGTCGATTCCAACCGCGAAGTGTGTCTTTAATCCTGCTATATGAGATTGTCTTCCTGATCAATCTAATCAAATGGCAAAAGGGGAGAAAATTCTCCGGCGTGGGGCGAAACTTTGGTCTTCGGGCTGTGTTTGTTACGACTACTACTCCCGAAAGCATAAGTGAGTAGGGAGAAGAACCCACCGGCCGCGAACCCGAGCACGCCCCAAGCAAGCTGCCGGTGGGTTCATTCCAAGAAGGCTATCGGCTCTTGGCTCTTGGTTTTCAGCTATTAAGGCTTGCCAGGCTTTCCGCTACCGTGGTCTTCCGTGTAGTCAGCGACCGCCTTCTTCCATTTTCCCTGGGCTTTCAAGATGTATTCGACGGCGTCACGCGCGCCGCCATCTCCGCCTGCGTGGGCCGTGACGTAGTGCGCCGCGGCTTTGACTTCGGGACGCGCGTTCTTGACTGCAATCGCAAGACCGCACTTACGCATGATCGGAAGGTCAATTACATCATCGCCGACGAAGGCAACTTCAGTGGCCGTGATTTCGTCCCTTTCAAGAATCTGCCGTAAGACACCAGCCTTGTCCTGAATGCCCTGATGGACATGATCGATTTTGAGGTCGCGGGCGCGGAGTGCAACGGTTTCGGAAATGCGCTTGGTAACGAGTCCGGTTTTGATTCCAGCAAGCCGGGCTAAGGAGATGGCGGTGCCGTCGTGTGCGTGGAATCCTTTAGCTTCAATGAGCGTGGTGCTGTGGAATCCGAAGCCGCCTTGCCCCGCCTGTTGAGCCGAACGCTCGAAGAGCGTGCTATTGGAAGAGGACGCGGGCCGCGCGGCGCTAGGGGCGGGAAAGATCCAGATTTTGCCATCGGTGAGAACGCCGTCCACATCGAAGAGGATGAGTTTGATTTTGCGGGCGCGGAGTTTGGACATGCGAGGCGATTCTAGCACTCGGGCTGCGGAACAATAGCGGTTGATCTACACATTGTGTTGTGTAATACCTTACATATGACTACGAACTTGACCGTCAACGATCGATTGATCGAAGAAGTCTATAACTACAAAGCCGAACGCAAGCGGGACACGGAGTGCTAACTATCGAGTTTGCTCGTCAGCGGCGCGGGAGCCACAGCACGGGGAAATTGCGGCCGAGTTTCTCAAAATCGCGATCCGAAGTCACAAGCGTAGCCTGCCTGAGTGTTGCCAAAGCCGCCGCCAAACAATCCACGTAGGAGAGGTGGCGGAGCACCTTGATTTCTCCCGCCTTGAGCGCCTGAGGAAGATCGACAGAGACCAGATCGATTGGCAGGCGCGACAAGCTGTCGACCGCTCTCCGGGCCTCGCCCTCGCCACGCCTCTGCCAAGTCCAGTAAAAGACTTCGCCCAGATTCATTACCGAAACAAAGAGCGCGGATTGCTCTCGCGCTGCTGCCTGAAGCAACTGCTCGACTTTCCGCCCACCAGGTTGGGCCTCGGAAAAATCGATTAGGGCGCTGGCATCGAGTACGTAGCGCTCGCTCATTTTTCCAGCCGGTGTCCGTGCTCGCGGGCTTCAGCAATCGAATTGTCGCCCTTCAAGAATCCCCGAAGACTTCGTATGTACTCTTCCATCTCGGCTGGCGATTGCGGTTTTGCATTGCCGGGAGTCGCCTTACCCTCGTAACGAACGTCGAATCCTCTTTCTTCGAGGATTTTGACGGCTTGGTGCGAATTCGTGGGATCGTTCGGCGGAACTCCCGCCGCCTCCAAGATGAGCGGGCGGGCCGGAAATTCCCGTCCTTCGACCATCACGGTCCACTTTGCCGACCGGCTCGTGCGTAGGCGCTTGGCCGCGGCGGTAATGTCATCTCTGGTAAGCGCTGCAACTCGGGGGCTGGGCATAGAGTTCCCCTTTGAATTATTCATATTCATCATATCCAAATTCATACTCATATTCAACAAATCTGGTGTTGGAATCTCGTCAGGCGAACAATTTACGAAACTTCCCAATCCGTTTACAATACCTGCAATGTCGTCCCTTCCCTCCTCTCTAGCCTGGGCTCATCCGCTGGTACAGGAGTGGTTTGTCTCGCGCTTTGGAACTCCTACCGAGCCGCAGGAGCAGGGCTGGCCGCACATTCTGGCGGGACACACGACGCTGATTGCTGCCCCTACCGGATCGGGCAAAACGCTGGCTGCGTTTCTGGCCTGCATTGACCGACTGGTGCGCAAGGCGCTGGCCGGAGAGTTGAGCGACCGGACTGAAGTGCTTTATGTCTCGCCGCTGAAGGCACTCGGCAACGACATTCAGAAGAACCTGGAGATTCCTCTTGGCGAGATCTTGCAGATGGCAGCCGAGCGCGGCTTGCTGATGCCGGAGATTCGCACGGCGGTGCGCACGGGCGACACGCTGGCGAAAGACCGGCGGCTGATGCTGAAACGGCCCCCGCATATCCTGGTGACGACGCCCGAGTCGCTTTACATTTTGCTCACTGCCGAAAAGAGCCGCGCCGTTCTGCGCGATGTCGAGACCGTGATCGTGGACGAGATTCATGCCGTCGCCGACGACAAGCGCGGGGTGCACCTTGCGCTGTCGCTGGAACGGCTGGAGGCTCTGACCGAGCGCGCTCCCGTCCGCATCGGCCTTTCGGCGACCCAGAAGCCGATTGAGGAAGTAGCCCGCTTCCTAGGCGGGAATTCTGACGAGCATAGTCGGCGGCCCGAGCCGGTGATTGTCGATGTCGGACACAAGCGAAAGATGGATTTGGGAATCGAGGTTCCCGCTTCGGAGTTGGGCCCGGTCGCTTCGAACGAAATGTGGGATGAGATTTACGTGCGCCTTGTCGAACTCGTAAATGCTCACCGTTCGACGCTGGTGTTTGTGAATACTCGACGGCTGGCGGAGCGCATTGCCCATCACCTGGGCGAGCGGCTGGGCGAGGAAAATGTCGCGGCGCATCACGGAAGCTTGTCGCGAAAATTGCGGCTCGAGGCGGAGTGCAAGCTGAAAGAGGGCCAGGTCAAGGTGCTGGTGGCGACGGCGTCACTGGAGCTTGGCATCGACGTTGGCACGGTGGATCTGGTGTGCCACATCAGTTCGCCGCGCTCGATTGCGGTCGCGCTGCAACGAGTTGGGTCGCAGCGGTCACTGGCGCGGGGCGGTTCCAAAGGGGCGGTTCTTTGTTACGACACGCGACGATCTCGCCGAATGCGCGGTATTGGTGCGGGCAATCGGGTCGGGCGAGTTGGACCGGCTGATTTTTCCGGAGGGCTCTCTGGATGTGCTGGCGCAGCAGATTGTGGCGTGCTGCGCGGTGGCGAGCGGTCCGGATAACAAGCGAGGCCAGGGTGGCCTCGCGGCTAGCGGCGAGGGCGCCGGCGCTACTGGTGAAGGCTGGGATGAGGACGCGCTTTTTGCGTTAGTCAAGCGCGCCTATCCCTATCGCAATCTTTCGCGTGCAACTTTCGATTCTGTTATCGACATGTTGTCGGAGGGTATCGCGGCACAGCGTGGGCGCTACGGCGCATATCTGCATCACGACACTATCAATCGCAAGCTGCGCGCGCGCCGGGGAGCACGGCTGGCGGCAATTACGAGCGGCGGGGCGATCCCTGATAATGCGCTCTTCACGGTTGTTGCCGAGCCCGATGGCGGGATTGTTGGAACCGTCGACGAGGACTTTGCGGTCGAGAGCATGGCCGGCGAGGTCATGCTGCTCGGCAACACTTCTTGGCGTATTCGGCGAATCGAGGGCAAATCGTCGCGCATTCTGGTGGAGGATGCGCATGGACAGCCTCCCGGAATTCCCTTCTGGCGCGGCGAGGCGCCGTCGCGCACCGAAGAGCTTTCGAAACAGCTTGGGCGAGCTAAGGCGGGATATCAGCGACCGGTTAACGGGCGTGGTGCCGGTCGAGGGTTGGCGCCATTTGCCGGTGGTCGCGGAGACCGTTACCTGGCTGGGTCAAGAATGCGGGCTTGACCAGGCGGGCGCGGAACAGCTGATTCAATATGTGCTCGAAGGGCGCGCCGTATTGGGCGATGTTCCGACACAGACGACGATCATTGCGGAACGATTTTTTGACGAGGGCGGCGGGATGCAGCTCGTCATTCACGCTCCGTTTGGCGGACGCATTAATAAAGCCTGGGGACTGGCGCTGCGCAAACGATTCTGTCGCGGATTTAATTTTGAATTGCAGGCGGCAGCCACCGACAACGGCCTGAACATTGCCCTTGCCGAACAACACAGTTTTCCGCTGGCGGATGTTTTTCACTTTCTGCATTCGGAGACGATGGCGCCGATCCTGGAGCAGGCGGCGCTGGCATCGCCGATTTTTGGCACACGCTGGCGCTGGGACGCAACGCGGGCGCTCGCGTTGCTGCGCTTTCAGGGAGGGAAGAAAGTTCCACCGCAGATTCAGCGCATCCGGTCGGACGATTTGCTCGCTTCTGTGTTTCCCGATGTGGCCGCGTGTGGCGAAAACATTGTTGGCGACATAAAGATTCCAGACCATCCGCTGGTCTCCGAAGTGATGAAGGATGTTTTGACCGAGGCGCTCGACATCGACGGCCTGCGCGACGTGCTGAGTGCTATCGAAGACGGCCGCATTCGCTGCATCGCGGTGGATACGCCGCTTCCTTCGCAGTTCTCGCATGAAATTCTGAATGCGAATCCGTATGCCTATCTTGACGATGCCCCGCTGGAGGAGCGGCGGGCGCGCGCGGTGGAAATGCGGCGTGTGCTGCCGGAGTCGGTGCTAGAAGAAGTGGGGGCGCTCGATCCGGCGGCGATCGCGCAGGTACAGGCGGAGGCGTGGCCGGATGTGCGCGACGCCGATGAATTGCATGATGTGTTGCATACGCTGGTAGCAGCGCCCAGTTCTCAGTTCTCAGTTCTCGGTTCTCGGTCGCTCGAGTTACCGGTCACCGGTTACCGGTCACCGGAAGAGTTGTTCGCGACTAGCTGGCATCCATTCTTCGAAAGATTGCTTAGCGAGCGGCGGGCGTTTATTGCGGAGGATGGCGGGAGAACTTATTGGGTGGCGACGGAGCGGGCTGCGATGTTTGCGGGGCTGCATCCGGGTGCGAGTTACGCGGGCGAGAACGCCCGCGCCCCTCGGCTTCACTCGGGGCAGGCTGCCGGCGAGGCGCCGGCGCTGCCCGAGGCGGTGTTGGCTGCGGTACAAGGATGGATGACGCACCTTGGACCGGCTACCGCTTCAGAGATCGGAGAGTTGATTGGAGTTTCCGCTGCGGAAGTTGAAAAGGCATTGCTGCGGATTGAGGCTAGCGGCGCGATTCTGCGCGGGAAGTTTCGACCGCATGGGCTGAAGCCCGAACCTTCCAACAGACTGGATGGCACGGCTGAAGCCGTGCCCTTCCCTCTTGATTCGAGCCTCGCGACCTCTGTAGAACACCAAAAAACTCGACAGGCCGACGGCGGGCGGACAGGAGTGTCCGCTCCACACGTGTCCGCGCCACATGAATCCGCGCCACACGAGATTGAGTGGTGCGAACGGCGGCTTCTGGCTCGTATTCACCGGCTGACTGTCGCTACCTTGCGCAAGCAGATTGAGCCGGTCACGGCTTCGCAGTTTATGAACTGGCTGCTGCGCTGGCAGCACATCGCTCCCGGGACGCAGGTGCGTGGTGAGCACGGCACGCTGGAAGTTATTCGCCAGTTGCAGGGATTTGAAGTGCCGGCGAACACGTGGGAGCGGTTTGTACTTGGGCGCAGAATTTCGGACTACGAGCCCGCCTATCTCGATCAGCTTTGCCTGGCGGGAGTTGTGGGGTGGGGACGGTTGTCACCGCATCCGGTGACGCTGGAGGCTGGCGCGGACAACGGCAGCGGTTCTGCATCAAGCGCGGACGGAATCGCTCCACGGGTGCGGCGAGTGATTCCCACGCGGGTGGCGCCGATTGCATTCTTTGTGCGCGAAGAGTCGGATTGGATGACGGCACAGCCTTCGCATGCGGACGATTCGCGCATGTCGTTCCTGAGTCCGGTGGCGCACGAGTTGTACGAGTTGATGAAGCAGCGGGGCGCCCTATTCTTCCCGGACATGGTGCGATCCACGGGGCGACTCAAGGCGGAGGTCGAAACCGGGCTTTGGGAGCTGGTTGCGGTTGGATTAGTCACCGCCGATGGGTTCGAAAATCTACGGGCGCTGGTTGCGCCAAAGAGCACTCCTGGGAGCACACCGACTGGCCTGAGAATGGCAAAGACGAGACGGCCTCGACATGCCGCGGGCCGATGGTCGTTGCTGCACGAGTATGTGGCGGAACATGCCACGCGGCCAAAGAGTGCTGCGGAACGCGATCAGAGCGTCGAATCTTGCTGCTGGATGCTGCTGCGGCGCTATGGGGTAGTTTTCCGTGATCTGCTGGCGCGCGAAACAAATTTACCGCGCTGGCGTGAATTGCAGATCGCTTTCCGGCGGCTCGAAGATCGCGGCGAGGTACGCGGCGGGCGGTTCGTAAGCGGATTCCTGGGAGAACAGTTCGCGCTGCCGGTAGCAGTAGAGTCGCTGCGCGCCAATCGGAGGAAATCGGTTCTCAGTTCTCAGTTCTCAGTTCCCAGTTCTTCAATACAAACAGCGAGTGAGAAAGCCGTGAGTTCGCCACCAAGGGAACGCATTGTTATCTCCGCCGCCGACCCGTTGAACCTCATCGGCATCGTTGTCCCTGGCGAGCGCATTCCGGCGATCTCTGGCCGGAGCGTGACGTTCAAAGACGGCGTCTGGGAACCGGAAGGAGAGGCGCTCAGAGCGATTGGGGATTGACCCTGCGCGGGAAGGAATGTCCGCACCACAGGGGCCGTTACGGTAACTTCAGCCCCAGGAGAGTCTGGGGATTCAGATACTCGCCTTGCCAGCGAACAGCTAGATGAAGATGTGGGCCGGTGGCGCGGCCGGTGCCTCCACTGAGCGCGACCTGCTGTCCCTTCTTTACTTCGTCGCCTTCCTTGACCAGAAATTTTGAGAGGTGAAGATAAAGCGTCAGCAGGCCCTGGCCGTGGTCGATGACGACGCAGTTCCCTTCGAAGAATAGAGGCCGCGCGAGAATCACCTTGCCGCGATTGACGGCGGCGACTGGAGTTCCCGCCTGCACGCGGAAGTCGAGGCCTTGATGCGTGCTTTCGACCTTACCGTTGAAGACGCGCTGGACTCCAAAGAAGTCGGAAATCTGGGCCTTCACGGGAGGCACAAAAGAGCCTCGCCACTCGCGATCGGGACTGAGAGTTCTGAAGGCCTCTTCTTTTGTTTTTTTGTTCTGCTCGATCTCGCGCTGCTCTTCTGGGCTTGGGGCGGTGAAGCGGGGCGGGACCTTCAGCGCGACGCGTGGATACCGGCGGCGTTGCACCGGAATTTCCTTCTCGAATGAGATGGCTTTTCCCGCTGCAGTTTCAGCGCGCAGTTCGAGCGGATAAGAACCGGACTTGGTTTCGAGGCTGGCTCCGGCTAGGCCGACCCACGTCTTTGTGGGCGGGTCGAGGGTGAATGCGAGTTCGTGGCCGAGCCATTTGCCGGCAAGAGTGGTGACCGGCTGGGGAGTAGTGACGCGGATGACGATTGGCGACCCGTTGACGATGCGTCGTGGGCAGATAGTGAACCGTCCAACTGGCGACGGGAGCGGCAAAGGAGTGCGCTGCCGCGAACAGTAGAGCGGCCAGAGCGAGCGCGCGATGGCGCGTAGAACTCATTCGAACCATCCACTGCGATAGGCGACCCACCACGAGATGAACACGATCGGGATCGTCGCAAAGAGCGCCCACCATAATGGCAGAAGAAAATCGGCGAGCAGGCCAAGCACGATGAATACGAGCCAGAAAATCTTGCGCTCCATGTTAGGTCTCGTCAGTTCTCAGTTCTCAGTCAAACCGGTTTCCATCACGGAGACACGGATTCGCGAGAAAAGCTTAAACCCTCAAATACGTTTGGCGCTGCCGCGCTTGGTTCTTTTCACTTCGCACCTTCATCCGTTTTTCTTCCGCAGCTCTTCCATTACGCTCTGAATCAGCTCTTTCGCGTCGGTGAGATTCTTCATGATGAGTTGCACATCCATGACGGGCTTGCCCGGCCAGCGCTGGCTCTGGCAATAGACGCCATGCTGGCCGACGAGGGCCATGGCATCGGTGACGAGGTCCATGGTGACCGCGAGCCGGCCGCGGGGCACGCCCATGCGGGTTTCGAAGTGCTCGAGCTCTTCCTGCTTTTCGTTGAAGACAGCCATGCACAGATTGTATCGAGAGATTATCGTCAACGAGAGAGATTGTAGCGAGCGCTTGTAGAAAGGAAGTGCGTATAATTCGTAACACTCAGGAAAAACATTCAGGAGGAAGAGACAATGAAGCAGCTTGTTTTGATTCCAGCCGTACTTTTTGTCATCGCAACCATGGCCCCGGCGCAGATGAACCAGGACAAATCAAAGCGGCCGAGTCCGCCGGCGAGCGCGGAGTGCAAGTTCTCCGACGGCAAGACGGTGAAGATCGACTACTCCAGCCCGCGCGCGAAGGGACGCAAGATTTTTGGCGGCCTCGTGCCCTATGGAGAAGTGTGGCGCACGGGCGCGAATGAGGCGACCACCTTCGTCGCAAGCACGAACGTCAACGTAGGAGGGACAGAGGTTCCGGCGGGTAGCTACACTATCTTCACGATGCCGGGTTCCGACAAGTGGACGCTCATTATCAACAAGAAGACTGGTGAATGGGGCATTCCGTACAAGTATGAAAGCGACGAGTTGGCGCGCGTCCCGATGAGCGTATCGAAGACCTCCGGGCCGGTGGAGAATTTTACGATCGGGTTTGAACAGGGCGGCAAGAAATGCACCCTGCAGATGGAGTGGGAAAACACCGCGGCGAAAGTTGAGGTCAGCGAGAAGTAGAAGAGCAGCTCTCAGCCATCAGCCGTCAGCTCTCAGCAAACCCTTCCGTTTCGGTTTAGTGGTGTTGCTGAGAGCTTGGAGCTGAGAGCTTGGAGCTTGCAGCCGAGAGCTTTCATGTTCCAGATGCTGCGATTTTTGTGGAATTCTACTCGCGGGCACCGGATTGCGCCGTGGCGGAGTCCCTATCTTCTTTGGCGGATTGAAACCTATACCGGCGTCAAGATGACGAACATCGGGTTCCTTGAATTCTGGGAATTTCTTTGGACCGAACGCGCCGACCTCTGGCGCTTCCTGAAGTGGACGGGTGAGATGGACCGGTACGTCCATCCGAAGGCAAAGACCAATTGACCGACCGAGAACGAGCGGAGGCGCGAGATCTGCTCGGTGATGACGGTCCGGCCCTGCCTGCGGAAAAAAAATCTTAAAGCGCAGAGAGCACTGAGGTTCCGCAGAGTTCGTAGAGGCTCAAAAAATTAAAGCTGCGCCGGCTTCTTTTCGCCAGCCGCTCCAAACACCTTACGGGCGAGCCATACGGGCGCCACAAAGACATGGACGGGATTGGTGAGGAAGGCGGGTTTGTTGCCCTCGATCAGGTGGCCGAGCCAGGCGAGCGCAAATGCGGTGGGGATCAGAAAGAGCGCAATGATCCAGTGCCACCAGACAACGATGACCGAAGAGAAGCCAACCGGGATGGCAATCATGTGCAGGGTGCGATTGAGGGGGTGATTATGCGCGCCGTCGTAGTGTGAGTAGAGTCCCATGGTTCCACCGAAAGGAAGTCGTTAATTGCCAAGCATTATAGCGCTTCGGAATCGCGGCTACGGCTCCTTCCAATTACCCTGTTGGCGCTGCTGCAAGCGTTTTTGTGAAACGAACCCCGGCTCTCCATCACCATGCAGTAGCGACGGCGAATTCAACAGAGCTTAGGGTGCGTCCGAATAAGTAGCGCCACGGTATAAAACCGTAAGACACCGTTTTTCTGGGCTATTTACCGATTTCGAAGTGGTTGCGGGACTCGGGAAATCTATGTATCTGGGGGTATAAATCCGGGGTATACTCACAGCTATCTGGAGTGCTGGTTCTCGAACTCCCCATCGATGACCTTAAGCCAAGTGTGCTTTTTGGCGTGGGAAGGATGCGCACTCCCCATGTCGGCTCTCCGGTTTCGGGCATTCTGAATGGACGAGCGCGATTACAAGGGCAACGACTCCGACAGCCCCACGTTGCACAGTACCAGTCTGCCTAAGGATAAGGACTGGACCGCGGCGGCGGCGCTCACGCCGCCTCCTCCTTCGAAATACCCCAAGTTTGATCCTCCCTTGCCGGGAGAGCCATCCTCAGATTCGGATAGTCCGACTTTGCCGCACGGGTCGCCGCTTCCCGGCGCCACGCCGGCCATGCCATATGTGCGGCAGGCCGCGGCTGCATCTCGAAATCTTTCCAGCATCTCCGCTTTCCAAACGTTGCAGCCCGGCGTTCTATTTGGCGGACGCTACGAGATTTTGGGCGTGCTGGGCCAGGGCGGCATGGGCGCGGTCTACAAAGCCCGCGACCGCGAACTGGACCGGTTGATTGCGCTCAAGGTCATCCGTCCCGAACTGGCGACGGATCCGGCGATTCTGCAGCGGTTTAAGCAGGAACTGATTCTGGCCCGCAACATCACCCACAAGAATGTCGTGCGCATTTATGACCTGGGAGAGGCTGATGGGATCCGGTTCATCAGCATGGAGTACGTGGACGGAGATGATCTGCGGACCCTGCTGCGCCGTGACGGAAAATTCCCCCCCAAGGACACGATTTCGGTGATCGAGCAGGTGTGCCGGGCGCTGGACGCGGCGCACGCCGAGGGAGTGATTCATCGCGACCTGAAGCCGCAGAACATCATGCGCGACCGGAATGGGCGCATCGTGGTCATGGACTTTGGACTGGCGCGCTCGCTGGGCGAGTCGGGCATGACGCAGACGGGCGCGATTGTGGGGACGATCGAGTACATGTCGCCGGAGCAGGCCATGGGGTCGCAACTCGATCAGCGCTCCGACATCTTCAGCGTCGGCCTCATCTTCTATGAACTGCTCACGGGCAAGGCTCCGTACGAAGCGGATACGGCGATCGCGAGCCTGATGAAACGTACGCGCGAGGACGCGCGCTCGGCAAGCGAGGTGGATGCGTCAATTCCGAAATCGTTGAGCGCAATCGTAAGCCGCTGCCTGGAGCGCGAGCCGGCGAACCGATATCACTCGGTGGTGGAACTGCTCCAGCAGTTGACCACGTGGGAGGCCAATCCCACGATCACGCCCGAAGCGCTCTCCAAGATGATTGCGCACCCGATTGTGAAGCCGGCGCGCATTCTGCTCGACCTTCCTGGAAAGCGCTGGATGTGGGTGGCAGGTGTTGTGCTGGTGATTGCGCTGGCGATATTCAGCGGGCGTGAACTGGTGAATCGTGGAGGCACGGCATCGAGCGCGGCGCACGGGATTCCTTCGCTCAATCAAGGGAAATATGTTGCGATTCTGCCGCTCAAACTGGTGGGCGATCAGAAAGCTCTCGGCTATGTGGCCGACGGCATACAGGAAGCTCTGGCGGCCAAGCTGTTTCAGTTGAAGGAAGTGCATGTCGCCTCTGCTGATGCGGTTGAAAGGGAGGCGGCAAAAGATGAGCCTCTGGCGAAACTGGCGCGCGCCGTGGGCGCCAATCTGGTTTTGCAGGGCATGGTACAAGGCAGCAGCGACCGGTTCCGGGTCACGTTGAGCCTGGACGATGCCGCCACGAGTGTGCGCAAGTGGAGCCAGGACTTCGAGGGAGCGCCAGCGGACGTGCTTACGCTGGAAGACCAGATCTATGGCGCAGCCAGCGCAGCTTTAGCGCTAAAGCCGACCGATGAAGAACAAGCGCGCGTCGGTTCGCACCCGACAGAGAACGTGAAGGCTTACGATCTTTACCTGCAAGGGCGCAATACGCTGCGCAACGGTCATAACCAGGATGCCTTCAAGCAGGCCGTGGGACTTTTCGAGCAGGCGATCGACAAAGACCCCAATTTCGCGCTGGCATATACGGGACTTGCGGATTCCAGCGTACGCATGTGGAACGAGACGAAAGAGAGCCTCTGGGCGCAAAAGGCGGGTCTAGCGGCACAGCAGGCGGAGCGGCTATCGAGCAATCTTCCGGAAGTTCACATGTCGCTGGGCATGGTTTATTCGAATACGGGAAAGAACGCGCAGGCGATTAGCGAGTTGAAGAAAGCTTTAGAACTGGCGCCGAATTCGGATGAGGCGTATCGGAATCTGGGGGAAGCGTATGCCCGCAGCGGCCAGAGCTCGGAGGCGATTGCGGCGTACCAGAAAGCGATCGCCGCGAACGCTTACAACTGGATGAACCATATCTCGCTGGGGAAGGCCTACCTGGACCTGGGTGATTCAGCCAAGGCGTTGCCCGAATTTCAGAAGGTCACGGAAATCGCCCCGGATAATCCTGTTGGTTACCTGGACATAGGCGGGCTGTATCTGCGCGATGGCAAATACAGCGAATCAATTCCGCAGTTCCAGAAAGCGCTCACGCTTGCGCAGGATGCGGATACGTATTCTAACCTCGGCACCGCATACTTCTGGCTGAAGAACTACGACCAGGCTACGAAGATGTACGAGAAGGGCGTCGAGATGAGGCCGAATGACGAAGTGTTGCTGGGCAACCTTGGCGACTCATATCGCTGGTCAGGACATTCGGAACAGGCCGCGACGGCGTATGGCAAAGCGATTTCGCTGGCATTCCAGGAACTTCAAGTGAACCCGCGATCGGCGGGCATCATGAGCGATCTTGGGCTTCTATACGCGAAGAAGGGGGACGCGACGAATGCGGTGCAGTACACGAACCAGGCACGCGCGATCAAGCCGGATGACGTTCAGTTCTTGTATTACGAAGCGCAGGTGAGGACGCTGGTCGGGAAGCCGGAAGAGGCCTTGAAGTCGCTGAAGCAGGCGCTGGAGAAGGGCTATTCGGCGCAGGAGGCCTGGAACGATCCCGAGCTTCAGAAGCTCCAGGCCCTGCCGCAGTTCTCACAATTGGTCAACCAATATTCGAAGAAGAGCCGCTAGGCATTAAAGCGGTTTTTCCACAGCTTGCGGCGCGAGAAGATCGCCCCCAGTCCAGTCGCCAGCAAGCCCAGCGTCGCCGGTTCGGGAATCGTTCCTGCCGACCCGTGTCCGGTCACCTTGATGCCGCCCGGCCAGCAGGTCCCCTTTACGCAGCCAAATGAAATCTGGAAATTGCCGCCGTTTTGAATGCCACGGTCGCGGTTGTCGCCCTTCCCATTGGAAAACAAAATTTCGACCGTACCATCCTTGAGCGTGGTGGCGGTGCAACTGGCAAAGAATGAGGAGTGACAGCTGATATCGGCCGCCGGGACGCCGGTCACGAACAGAGCCAGCGAATTCCAGCCCTTTCCGCTAGCGTTGGTGAAGAACAAATTACCCGATCCGCCTTCGGGAATGGTGAAGCTGAAATTGAAGCCGACCCCGACGCATTGAGGACACTTCCCTTGCGCAGCGCCAGCGCCACCTGCACCTTTGATAATGACTTTGGGATCTTTAATTCCGTCGGCGAAGGACAGCATTGACCCGACGATCAAGAACAATACGAACGCACAGAATCGAGAAATCTTCATTTGGAGTCTCTCCCCACCGAAAGCCTTGATGGACGCGCTTTCCCTCAAGGTTCGGGCAGTGGGCCAGAGGTTAGCCTGTTCGGCCAGACAGGTCAAGCAGAAAGAGATGTGTTTTCAAAAGATTTCGCACGGACGTGCAAACAATTGCCTAAGCGATGGCAACCGTGTGCAGGTTTCTTCACTTGCGGGAATCATCCGCCAGCCAGTCGTGGAGATTTCAGAAAACGCGAAAAAAGGCCGGAGCCATTTCGGCTCCGGCTGTCCAGTTGGTGTGCGCCCGGATAAAACTTTCTTTAGAACTTTAGTCGCGCACGCGAACTTGGGCGGCACGGACGAGGCGCCCGTGCCTCCGCAAGCTAAGCGGTGCGCCGCGGCCGTACCGTCAGGTCGCGCACCTGTGCCAGAATGCTCGACATCTGCATGCCGTTCAGTTGCGAAATATACGGCAATACGTCAGCTACGAATTGGATCTTCCAGCAACTCGCGCACTTCTTCCTGACGGCTGCGTTCTCCGCCGGAAAGGAGGCTCGGAACGCTGACCTCGAGTGCGCGCGCAAGACGTTCCAGAGAAGAAAGAGTTGGAGTGGCTTTCTCGTTCTCGATCTTGGAAACATAGGTGCGCGGCACGGACATACGGAGTGCTAGCTGGCGCTGGCTCATGCCATTGCGCAAGCGCAGCGCGCGGATGGATTGCGCCAGGTGCAGGTGTCCGCGTCCGTGGGAGTTAATGTTGACCGGAGGCGCCTGTGGCTCCGGCAAAAGTGCAGCCATCTCCGCTTCGTCCTCGTCTAACGACAAATGGCAACGACGGCAGAGACTATTGATTGTGCGGAATTGCACCAGTAGACAGTGATCGCAGCGAACAACCTCCCGTGAGTCAACGGGAGTGAGTGTAGTGGCCATTAGGGTTTGGGAGTGCCAGAGCAGGGGCTACTCTCAAGCCGAACCTGGAGAGTAATCTGCGGGAGCAAGGCTGTGGAAGTCAAGGAAAAACGGCAAAGAGACGGGTATTTGTCGGGTAAAATCCTGAGCAGATGGGGAAAACCGAGAGAAAACAGGCATAAAACCATGAATGAACGCGCGGCGGGATGGTGTTTACTAACTGAGTTCACCCAATCTGAGAGTCTTCGCAAACATGCGCTTGCAGTCGAGGCCTGCATGCGCGCGTACGCCCGCAAAGCGGGAGCAGATGAGGAATTGTGGGGACTGATAGGGCTGATTCACGACTTCGATTACGAAAAATATCCGAGCGCGGAGGACCATCCGTATCGGGGGAACGAAATTCTCAAGGAGCGGGGATATTCGGAAGAGGTGCGGCGCGCCATCATGTCGCACGCCGAATACACGGGCGTGGCGCGGGTCACGCCGCTGGAAAAGACGTTATTCGCATGCGATGAGTTGGCGGGATTCATTACGGCGTGCGCACTCGTGAAGCCCGGGAAATCGCTGACGGAGGTGGAGGCGAAGTCGGTGCGGAAAAAGATGAAGGACAAAGCCTTCGCGCGAAGCGTAAACCGGAACGACATTACAACCGGGGCTGCGGAACTTGGGCTGGAATTGGAAGAACACATTGCATTCTGCATCGAGGCGATGAAGGGCATCGCCAGCGAATTGGGGCTGGATGGGTCGGCCGCCAAGTCTGCTTAATCGCATCTGAGATTTTGAGATTTTCGGATGCGCGGCTGTGATTCGCGGAGACTTCGCGTTGCGCAACAAAGAAAAACCTCCGGCCATTAGAGGCGGAGGTTTGGGTTGTTTTATCCGCGAGTTCTGGAAGCGGGAGGCCGCCGGCTCGTGATTGCTACTTTTTCTTCGCCTGCGTCTTCGAGTTCCCGAGCAGTCCGAAGATGTCGAGCACTTTGTTGCTGGCGACAAACACCTGGCCATTGGCGACTACCGGTACCAGGTTTGAATTCCCGCCCGTGTTGGGCCAGAACCCCGCTTTAACGCGGTAGAGCCTTTTCAGGGTAGACGACTTTCCGGCTGCGGGGTCGAACGCGTACAGGAAAAGCGGGTATTTGCCGTAGCTCTGCGGCCGAGAGACGGCCCAAATTACAGGATTGCTGGTTCCATTGGACGAGATGCTGGTAAAGATCCCTGGATCTTGCAAGCTCATGATGTATGCAGAGGTCTTAAGTAAACTAAGCGCGGGGTTAGGCGAAGTTTGCACCTGCCAGACCCTGACATTGTTGCCGCCGCTGGAGACCACCCGGCCCGTTCCGCTGGCGTCCCGGTAATACGACTGGCCGCACCAGCAACCTCCAACCGAATAGGTGCCGAGCACATTGTTCTTGTTGGGAGAGTAGCCACCGAGATTGTCCTCATTCATGAAATACATATTGCCGTCCTTGCCGGCGGCGACCGCCATATGCGGGGTCGAGCCGGGTTGGTCGGGGAGAAAGAGCACGCCGCCCGAACCGAAGTCGACGTCACCCTGATCGAGCGACACCTGATTGGAGGGCGTGAAGACATCGAGCACTGTGGTGAGCGTTGGGGAGATTTTTACGACACTTTCCTGGATGTTGGTGACGCCATCGTAGGTGCCCGCATCGGAGTTGCCGGTCACGAAGAGAAGGTTGCCGGAATCGTCGGCGGCGAGACCGTATCCGGACATCCAGATCGAGGAGAGAAAAAAGCTGTTGCTGTCGGTCGCCTGAATATCGAGGACTTGATTAGAAGGAAAGGGCGCGAGCGTGCCAGCGGTCCAACCGAGGAGCCAGCCGCGAGAGAGGTTTCCCGAGAAGTCGCAGAAGCTGCCAAAGCCCGCATAAATGCTGCCATTCGCGAGCAACAATCCTGGACGTTGGCGCTGGTATTTCGCATTGAATGTGAACGTGCTTCCGTCCGTCAGAGTATGCGAAGCGGTGACAACCTGCGGAGAGACTTTGTCGGTCAAGCTGCCAAGATCGAGCGCATGCAGTCGGTAGTTCTGCACGGATTGATCCTGGTTATAAACCATGGCATACAAGGTATTGCTGCCCAGGTCGATCACGGGAGTGGAGGTGATTCCAACGTGTGGGCCGTTGTTGCCACATCCCAGCGGGCGGGTCACTGGCGCGCCGAAATTTGGGTTCAACAGGACGGTGCCGGTGTGCACATCGATCGCGTAGACGGTGTTGTTTTCGGTGACAACGTAAGCGACGTCATGCACCGTGCCCTGAAATTGTCCGGCAGTGATCATCACTCCTGGCACGACCAGAGGTTGTGCGTCGACCTGATCGTCAAGCGCAACGGTGTGCTGCAAACCAAACGTCGCCCTCTTTACGTTAGCCGTGGTCAGAGTTGATTCATTGGGATTCCATCCCGTGCGAAAGTTGTCGTTGTGGTATGTGGTGACGGAGGTCTGGGCGGCAGCGACGAGTGCGCTCGCGCCGAGGAATATCAGAATGGCAATAGCGGCTGCTAAAAGACACGTGCGATGGGTGGGTCCGGGCATTGGTGGTCCTCTTTTAATTGTTCCGACAACTCGACTCAGGGCCTTCGCTGTGCGGAGTTGAATTTCCGTGCTTTCAGTGCAAAATCAATGGGGAACATCAGGTGGTACGGTGCAAGCGTAATGCGCCTTGGGGAAGGACGCAAAAGCGCGTTGAGTGTAAAGCATTGGGAGAGCGCGTGTAAATAGCGAATTGGTTTTCGTAAAGCTGCAGAAAAATGCATTCTCAACTTCTTCTCTGCGGATTGACGCGGATGAACGCGGATTTCTTAATTCTTCTTAACTCTTTAGGAGCTTCCGCTTTTAGAAAAGAGTCACAGGGCGTCCTTGAAAGGGCCAAACCAATAAAAAGGAAGATTCTGATCGGCGCGAATCCGTGTGAATCCGCGGAGAAGAAGTTGGTTGCCGCAACGGTCTATCGGAGAACTTCAGCCAGTTTTCCGCCGGCAATGAGGTCGGCAATGCGGGCGAAATCCTGATACATAAGGCGGTCTTTTTGCATATTTGCGCATACCGAGCGGATCGCGGCATGGGCGCGCTGCAACGGCTTCGAAGGCTTGAGCGGCGCGAGAAAGTCAAGGGCTTGGGCCGCCGCCATGGCTTCGATTGCAAGCGCGTGGCGCGTGTTTTCGACCACTCGCTTGAGCTTGTTGGCCGCCGTCATGCCCATCGAGACAAAGTCTTCCTTGTTTCCTGATGTCGTGATCGAATCCACCGACGCCGGATGCGCGAGCACTTTGTTTTCGCTGACGAGCGCCGCGGCTGTGACCTGGGGCATCATGAATCCCGAGTTGAGGCCGGCGCCGGGCGCAAGGAATGGCGGCAAACCTTCGCTAAGCGCGGGGTTCACGAGGCGCTCGAGACGCCGCTCGCTGATGCCGGCCAGGGCGCTCAGCGCAATCGCCAGGAAGTCGAGCGCAAACGCCAGGGGCTCGCCGTGAAAGTTTCCACCGGAGAGCACGTCGCCCTCGCCGTTGGCTTCCTTGGGATTTCTCACGAAGACGAGCGGGTTATCGACAGCGGCGTTGATCTCACGCTCGAATACCGCACGGCAGTGCGAGAGCGTATCGCGAACCGCGCCATGCACCTGCGGGATGCAGCGCAGGGAGTACGCATCCTGCACGCGGCCGCAATCGCGATGCGACTCGCGAATTTCGCTGTCTTCAAGAAGACGGCGGAGGTGGGCAGCAGTTTTGATCTGTCCCGGGTGAGGCCGGGCTTGTTGAATGCGCTCATCGTAAGCGACATTGGTTCCTTTGAGCGCGTCGCACGACATCGCGCCGATTACATCGGCGGAATCGACGAGAGTCTCAGCGGCAAGCTGCATCAGGGTCCCCACCGCAAGCATGGCTTGCGTGCCGTTGATCAGCGAGACGGCTTCCTTGGCTTCGAGGACAATCGGCTGGATCTGAGCGCGCTTCAATGCATCGGCGCTGGGGCTGCGGCCGCTATTGTCGTCGAAGCACTCGCCTTCGCCGATCAGCGCGAGCGCAAGATGCGCCAGCGGAGCGAGGTCGCCGCTGGCGCCGACGCTTCCCTGCGACGGCACGACCGGAGTGACGCCGCGGTTGAGCATTTCGCAGATTGTGTCAATGGTCGTGGCGCGCACGCCGGAATTGCCTTTGGAGAGTGAATTGGCGCGCAGCAACATCATGGCACGCGTGTCGGCAGTGGCGAGCGGCTCGCCGACACCGACGGCGTGCGAGCGGATCAGATTCACCTGCAATTCGCGAATCTGATCGCCGGCAATGCGCACGTCGCTCAGCTTGCCGACACCGGTGGTGATGGCGTACGAGACCTGGTTGTTCGCGACGAGTTTGTCGACGACGGCTCGCGCACGATCGACCGCTTCGCGGGCATCGGGAGCGAGCAGCACGGGCCGCTTTTCGGCGGCGACTTCGCGTACTGCTTCGAGAGTCAGATCGTTTCCGTTGATGTGAAGGGCGTGCACGAGTGGCGTGTCCTGGTCTTGGCTCTACGAATTTTTCACTTGCCTTGCAAAACTACTTTGAAAGGATACAAGGTTGCTGTCATCACGCTCTTTCTTACTGCCGGATCTGAGTTCATAATCTGGAGCGCGGCCTCCCCGGACTCGGCGCGGAAGATGGCCAGTCCCATGGTATGTTCGTCGGTCGTCTGCGTGCGCCCGACGAGAATGATGACGCCCTTCGCGTGCAAGTCCTGGAGATAAGCAAAGTGCTCGGCCACAACCGCCTGCTCGGCGTCGGTCGGGCCGGTGCGGAGCATATCTTTTCGCACCAGCTTCAATCTGTAGAGAAATTCCTGCACCGAATCGCTTCTGTCTTTTTCCGGTCCCTAGCTACTTCCAACCGCGTCGCGAAACACCTTCATGTATTTCTCCGGCAACTTGCGCGGCTTCATTTGCGCATTCGCCACAATATGCGTGGTTTCGGCTTCCGCGAGCAACTGGCCGCCTTCCGCGCTCCGCAACTCATACCCGAAGTGAATCACTTTTTCGCGAACGTTCGTCAAGTACGTGCGGACGACGACCTCGTCATCATAATGCACGGGCGCCTTGTAACGGCAGCGCGCGTCGACGACGGCGATGAAGCAGCCGTCTTCGGTTTCCATCGTCTTATAGCTAAAGCCAAGTTGGCGGAGGAGTTCGACTCGGCCGACCTCAAACCAGATGAAATGATTGGCGTGATAGACGACACCCATTTGATCGGTTTCGGCGTAGCGGACCCGAATGCGGGTTTCGTTGACGGTTCGCGCCACGCTCATTGGCCGGTCCATCATTCGCCGGTCCACTTCGGTTTGCGCTTTTCGAGAAAGGACGAAATTCCTTCGCGGAAATCGTGGGTGGCGCGAATGCCGGCGTTTTCGCGGATGGCGGCTTCGATTTGCGCATCGAGTTCGGCGTGCGCGTGATCGGTGAGCAGGCGCTTGGTATAGGCGAGCGAAAGAGGGCTGTTCTCCATCAATTGCGCGGCGAGTTCGCGGGCGCGATTCATCAGCTGTTCTTGCGGAACGACCTGGGTCAACAAGCCAATTCGCAAAGCCTCGTCGGCGTCGAAGATGCGGCCGGTCAGGAGCAGATCGCGCGCGATTTTCTCGCCGACCTGCCGCAGGAGGAAAGTCGCAACAATGGCGGGCACGAATCCGATGCGAACTTCGGTGTAGCCAAACTTGGCTTCCGGCACGGCCAGCGTGAAATCGCAGAGGAGGGCGAGGCCGGTACCGCCGGCGATGGCGGCTCCATTGACGGCCGCGATGGTGGGCTTGGGAAATTCGTAGAGCGAGCGAAAGAGGCTGACCATGGTGCGCGAGTCTTTGAGATTCTGCTCGGCGCTGCGGCCGATGAGCTCTTTCAGGTTTTCCAGGTCCATGCCGGAGGAGAAGGCTTTGCCGGCGCCCGTTACGATCAGCACTCGCGCGGGTGAACTTTTCACCTCATCAAGGGCGCGCAGGAGATCGGCGATTAATTCATAGCTGATGGCATTGCGCCTATCGGGACGATTGAGAGTGATCGTGGCGACGCCGGCGTCGTGCGTTAGTTGTAGTGTCGTGTAGGGCATTAGAATTTTTTCACCACGGAGTCACAGAGACACGGGGAAAACTCTTTTTGTAAACGATTAGTCATGCATGGTTTCCATGGCCGACGCGTACCTTGCGCCGATTTCTGCGCTGGCCTTCAGCAGCGCGTCTAGCGGCTTGAGTTGCGGCAATGGCGCGTTGCGAGCAGCTAGAACTTCGATTACTTTTTCGGTTGCGATATTGCCTACCAGTGCATCCTGGGCAAACGGGCATCCGCCCAGGCCACCGATGGCGGAGTCGAAGCGACGGCAGCCGGCATCGTAGGCCGCCAGGATTTTTGCTGCGGCTTCGGCAGGACGGCTGTGGAGGTGAACGCCGATGTCAAGGTAGTCAAATTTCGCCATCACGGCGGAGACTACTTCGCGAATTCTATCCGGTGCAGAGAGGCCTACCGTGTCGGCTAACGAAATTGTGTGGATGTTCTGGACTTCGAGCAGATCAATGGCGTCGACTACTTCTTCGATGGTCCACGGGTCGTCGTAGGGATTGCCGAAGGCCATGGAGATGTAGACGACCGTGTCGAGGCCGGATTCGTCGGCAATCTTCTCGATCTTTTCCAGCTCTTCGATCGCTTCTTCGAGCGTTTGTCTCTGGTTGTTCTGCAAGAAAGTTGGAGAAATGGAATACGGAAAGCCGAGCGTGCGAATTGCATCAGTCTTGACGGCGCGCTGCGCGCCTTTTTCATTGACGACGATGCCGATGATTTCTACGTCGTCGGGCGGATCAAGTTCTTTGAGAACGTCCTCGGAATCGGCCATTTGCGGGACGGCGTTGGGCGAGACGAAACTGACCGCATCAATGTGCTTGAAGCCAGCTGAGATTAGAGCCTTGAGATAGGTGACTTTCAGGTCGGTCGGAATCTGGCCCTTGAGACCTTGCCAAGCGTCACGGGGGCATTCAACGAGTTTGATTCGCTCTGGCATTCCAAATTCTCCGCGGATCACACTGATTCTCACGGATAAAGACCTTGACAATAAATTAGAAAACCCGTGTCCATCCGTGTAAATCCGCGGAGAAGAAGTTACGTTTGCAGCACTCCTACTTTGAATTCCCCGACCTCGGGGTTCAACGCGGCGGCTTCGAGGGCCTGCGTTATTGCCTGGCGCGTCTCCATGGGATCGATGATCTTGTCAATCCATAATCTTGCCGCGCCGTATCGTGGATCGGTTTGTTCTTCATAGGTTTTCTTCACCGACTCGTACAACTCTTTTCGTTCTTCTTCACTCAGCTGCTTGCCGCTGCGCTCCAGTTGCTTGATCTTAATCTCCACCAGCGTCCCGGCGGCGGAGTCGCCGCTCATGACCGCGTATTTTGCGGTTGGCCAGGCAAAGACGAAACGCGGGTCGTAGGCTTTGCCGCACATGGCATAGTGTCCGGCGCCGAAGGAACCGCCGACGATGACCGTGATTTTTGGCACTACGGAATTCGAGACGGCGTTCACCATTTTTGCGCCCGCTTTGATGATGCCGCTCCACTCGGCGTCGCGTCCGACCATGAAGCCGTTTACGTCGTGGAAGAAAATCAGGGGAATTAGATTCTGGTTGCAGTCCATGATGAAGCGGGCGGCTTTTTCGGCGGATTCGGTATAGATTACACCGCCGAATTCGACCCGCTTGTGGCCTTCGTGATCGACTTGCTGGGCGTGCAGTTTCTGGTTGGCGACAATGCCGACGGCGAAGCCTCCGATGCGGGCGTAGCCGCAGAGCAGGGTTTTGCCGTATTCGGGCTTGTATTCGTCGAAGCGGCTTTCGTCGACGATGCGCGCCAGAATCTCTTTCATGTCGTAGGGGCGCGCGGATGAGGCGTCGTAGACGCCGTAGATTTCTTCGGCCGCGAGCGCGGGATCGGCAGGCTTCTTGCGGTCCCAGAGGGACTGGCGGCGATACCCCCATTTTTCAATCAACGAGCGGATGCGCGCGATGCAGGCTTCGTCATTGGGCTCGCGGAAATCGACGGTGCCGCTGATGGCGGAGTGCATCGCCGCTCCGCCGAGATCATCGGCGGAAACTTTCTGTCCAATCGCGGCTTGAACGAGAGCGGGCCCGGCGAGGAAAAGCCCGCTGCCGTCGGTCATGAGGACGTGGTCGCACATGACGGGCAGGTATCCGCCGCCCGCGACGCACATGCCCATGATGGCGGCAATTTGCGGAATACCCATCGCGGACATGACCGCATTGTTGCGAAAGACGCGGCCGAAATCGTCGGTGTCGGGGAAGACGTCTTCCTGCAGCGGGAGGAAAACACCGGCGGAGTCGACCAGATAGATGGTGGGAATGCGATTTTCCATCGCGATGTTTTGGGCGCGAATAACCTTCTTGGTGGTCATCGGGAAGAAGGCTCCCGCTTTCACCGTGGCATCGTTCACGATCAGCATGACGAGGCGACTCTGAACGCGGGCTAGCCCGATGATGACACCCGCGGCCGGCGCGCCTCCCCACTCTTCATACATGTTGTGGGCAGCGTAGAGGCCGAGCTCGAAGAAGGTGCCCGCGTCAGCGAGGAGATTGATGCGCTCACGGGCGGTAAGACGCGAGTGGGCGTGCTGTCTCTCGATGGCTTTCGGCTCCGCCTCCTTCGCGGATCTTCTCCTCTTCGTTGCGAATCTGGGCGACGAGTTCCGCGAGCGCGCGCATGTTGGATTCGAAGCGGAGCGAGGCAGGATCAACCTTGGTCGTGAGGACATTGTTGATGGCGATGGCCGTGGATTCGATACGTTCAGGCATGAGAGCGAGGCGTGACTTTCTAATATATCAGTGCGCGAGTGCTGTAGACTCGGCTGCGGAGTGGAAAAGGACAGAGGTGGAACGCAGGCACAAATCGCTGGCGGACTGGCAGATCGCATTGGCGATTACCGCAGCGCTGCGCGGGTTCTACTCTGCGGTTGCAGCGCTTGCGGCTGTGCTCGTGCATCCGCGGGAAAGCCTGATTCATAGTAATGCGCTTACTCAGACCTTGCCTCCAACTGGCAATTGGCATTACGCGTTGATTGGAGTCTGGGAGCGCTTCGACACGCTCTGGTATTTGCACATTGCCCAGCGCGGATACGATTTGCCGGGAGCTGTCGTTTTCTATCCTCTTTATCCGGGGCTGATTTGGGCGCTCAGTTGGGCCGTGGAACCGGCGGCTGCGGCGCTGCTGATCTCTACGATCGCATCGTTCCTCTACTTTTATGGGTTGCTGCGCTTGGCGCGCGGCGACGTGGCAGAAGCTTCGGTGGCCAGAGTAGTTTTGCTGGCTGCGGTTTGGCCGGCGAGTTTCTTCTTGTTCGCCGGTTACACGGAGGCGCTGGCAACGGCGCTGATCGTTTGGTGTATTTCGTGGGCGCGAGAGGAACGTTGGCTGGCAGCAACTTTATGTGCCTTGGCAGCGGGCTTGACGAGATCGGCGGGAGCGCTGCTGATTGTTCCGCTGGTCGTAATGGCGTGGCACGCACGAGGAAGCGAGCATCGGAACTCGCGGTGGTGGATTTTGCTCGCGCCTCTCGGGACGCTGGGGTACTGGTTGTGGCTGCGCCAGACTGGGCGACTCGGCCTTCGGGCTGCCTATCGCGCGTACTGGAGCACAGCAGTTGGACCGCCGTGGACGACGTTGTGGCTGACAATGCAATCGCTGGTGCTGCGGTTCCAAGTTCTGGTCGTCATCAGCCTGGTTGCTCTTGCCTTCTTCTTCGTAGCGGGAGTAATTGCGCGGCGGCGCGCTGAGGACCGGTGGTTTTCGCTGGCGGTGATTGCGCACATGCTGCTGCGCATTTGCTCGCCTCCGCTGTTTGGCGCTCCTCGATACTTGTTGCCGGTTTATCCGGCGTATCTAACGACCGGAGAGTGGTTAGGTAAGACGAGCCGGCCTCGACTCGTACTTTTATGCCTGGCGCTGTTCGCATGCAACGTTGTGTGGATGTGGGAGTTTCTTAGCTGGTCATTGGTACTGTAAGTTCGTACTGTTTGTGGTGCCAGGCAACGGGCGACCTTCCCTCAGGGGCTAAAGCTCCCTATCTTTCGCGGCGCTGGGCGGCACGCCTGAAGCCGTGCCCTACCTAACACCACTTATGATAGCTTCTAGCTCATAACTCAGCATGATTATCTCGCGCGACGGCATGCTGCTCTGCGAATCTGCGGAGCTGGGAAACGGCTTCGGCCACTGGGTCGTCGGCGATTGCATCCACGAGGCCGATTTCCAGCGCGCGATGCGCGGTGAGTTTCTCAGCCGCGACCAGCACTTCGAGCGCTCTTCCCTTCCCGACCAGGCGCGGAAGGCGCTGCGTTCCTCCCCAACCCGTGATCAGGCCGAGAGCTGCGCCACGATGGCCGAACACCGCGCTGGGCGCGGCGATCCGGCGATGGCAAGCGAGTGCGAGATCGAGTCCTCCGCCCATGCAGTGGCCGTGAATGGCGGCGATTACCGGAGCGGGATAACTGGCGACCGCGTGCATCAGCGCTTGTCCCATCGCGGAGAATGCGTAGGCGTCCGGACCGGTGAGCGCGGCGATGTCGTTGAGGTCGGCACCGACGGAGAAGTTGTGCTCACCACAAATTACGAGGGGCTTTACCGACGATGCCGACGACACGAGCTTACCAATCTCGAAAGTAAGCGAAATTACCTTATCTCTCGTAAGACGGTTCATTCCATCCCGAGAAACTAATGTAATAATATGAAGGTTTCGATCATGAGTTAGTACGGAATTGTGTTGGCCCGGAATAAGTAGATTGTGATAGGGAGGGATCACGCTTTATGCTGACTTATTCATGACGCGTCGCGCCGATCTTCTAACCCGCTGTTGGGATGCTTTGCGATTTCACGTTCTGGCGGATGAATTTTACGATGTCGTCCATGGGGGTGCCGGGCTGGAAGATGCCGGCTACGCCGGCTTTCTTCAGGCCTTCGATGTCCTGATCAGGGATGATGCCGCCGACCAGCAGGAGCACGTCGTCCATTTTATTTTGCTTGAGCAGATCGGTAACGCGAGGCACGATCGCGTTGTGCGCGCCGGAGAGGATGGAGAGGCCGATGACCTGGACGTCCTCCTGTAGGGCGGCGTTGACGACCATCTCCGGCGTTTGACGAAGGCCGGTGTAAATGACTTCCATGCCGGCATCGCGGAGGGCGCGGGCAATGACTTTTGCGCCGCGGTCATGGCCGTCGAGGCCGGGCTTGGCAACTAGAACACGGATTTTTTGATCGGGCATGAGTTGGAAGTTTGTCCTTGGTCCTTAGTCCTTCGTCCTTGGTCGTTGGTCGTTCGCTCTTGGGCCTGCCAGCGGTTTTTATCTTGCTTTTCCTGGGGGGTTACCCCCCCCCGACACCGGTCTATTAAAATCAATAACTTAGCGAAAAAAACCGTGCAAAGTATTCAATCTGCGGCAGTTAGAGGCAAAGTCTTGAGCGCCTAGGAGTTAAGTCGCGATTAACTCAATCCCAGACGGATTCGCTACGAAAATCCCTTTTTCTTCGTGTCTTACTTTTGAGACCAGCCTTTCAGAACAGCGCGACCGCTCTCAAATAAATCATAAGCCTGCCTGTCAAGAGAAAGCCACGAAAAGACGCGGTGATGCACACCCGTCACGGCTTCACTCCCAACTGCCAGAACAAGAATGAATACATATCCGTGCTGTCCTCAACTTGCTTGGCGACCGGCTTGCCCTGCCCATGGCCGGCCTTGGTGTCGATGCGCAGGAGGATGGGGCGCTCTTTGCTGTCGCCATTTTTGGCTTCGGCCTGCATGAGAGCAGTCATCTTCTTGGCGTGCATGGGATCGACGCGCGTATCGGTATCGGCGGTCATAAAGAGGATGGCGGGATACTCCTGTCCGGCTTTGACGTGATGGTAGGGCGAATAGGCGTAGAGAAAATCGAATTGCTTGGGGTCGTCGGCGGAGCCGTACTCGGGAATCCAGAGCTTGGCGATCTGGAAGTTCTGGTAGCGGAGCATGTCGAGCAGGGGAACCTGACAGACGACGGCGCGGAACAGATCGGGGCGCTGCGTGATCATGGCGCCCATCAGCAGGCCGCCGTTCGATCCACCGTAGATGGCGAGATGATCTTTGTCGGTGTACTTTTCGGAGATGAGGTATTCGGCGGCGGCGATGAAGTCGTCGAATACGTTCTGCTTTTTTTCGAGCATGCCGGCGCGGTGCCAGTCTTCGCCGAATTCGTTGCCGCCGCGAAGATTGGCCACGGCATAGACGCCGCCGTGCTCCATCCAGAGAAACGCGCTGCGATTGAAGCCCGGACTCATGGCGATGTTGAAGCCGCCGTAGCCGGTAAGGAGCGTGGGATTCTGGCCGTTCTTGACGAGACCCTTTTTGCTGACGATAAACATCGGGATCTTGGTGCCATCCTTGGAGTGATACCACTCCTGGCGAACGTCGTAGGCGGAGGGATCGATGGAGGGGGCATCCACCCTGGCCCATAGGCTGCTTTTGCCGGAGGCGAGGTCATAGCGGTAGACACACGGAGGAACGGTGAAGGACATGAAGGCGTAAAAAATTTCGTTGTGGTCGTAGCGGCCGCTGGCAGATGGAACGTTGCCGATAGCGGGCTGGGGGATGTCGGCGAGATGTTTGCCGTCGAGCGAGAAGATTTTCAGCTCGGAGGCGACATTGTGCTCGTATTGCAAAAACAGCTTGCCGCCGGTCACGCTGGCGTTCTGTAGAACGGCGTCGGTCTCGGGGACGAGTTCTTTCCAGTTGGCGCGCTTGGGATTTGTGACATCGGCGACGAAGACGCGGAAGTGCGGAGCGTCTTCGTTCGTCGTGATGTAGAGCTTGCCCTGGAAGAAGTCTCCGCCGTAGAGGAACTCCTTGCCGGTGGTGAGTTCGACGGGCGGGTTGTTGGAGTGGCGATCGAGCAGATACATATCGGTCTTCGACCAACCTTCTTCGACATCGATCAGCAGCCAGCGGTCGTCGTCGGAGAGCAGGATGTCAGGAATGTGCTGGGGATTTGATTTGTCTTCATAGATGAGGGGATCTTTTGCGGGATCGGCGCCGAGTTGGTGATAGAAAGCCTTGACGTGGTAAACCTCTTCGCCGGAGGGGACATCGCCTTTGTGGGGATGGCGAGTGTAGTAGAAGCCGGAGTTATCTTTGAGCCAGGCGAGACTGGTAAAGCGGGTGCGGTCGATGGTGTCAGGCAACTGGCGTCCGGTGGCGGTCTCGATGATGCGCAGCGTGCTCTCTTCCGAACCGCTCGGTGAAGTGCCATAGGCGACATACTTACCGTCGTGCGAGGGGAACCACCAGTCGAGCGCGACCGTGGCATCGGCCGACAGTTTGTTAGGGTCGAGAAGCACGCGATCTTCGCCGTTCAGGCTGTCGCGCACATAAAACACAGGCTGATTCTGGCCGGCGTCGCGGCGCTGGTAAAAGTAGTACGTGCCTGCCATTTGGGGAGCGCCGACGGTACCGATCGCCAGGAGCTGAGTCAGGCGGGCGTTGATCTTGTCGCGGCCGGGGAGGGGATCGAGAAGAGTGCGAGTGTAGGCGAGTTCCTGATCGACGAAGCGCTCGGTGTCAGGGTCGCTGGAGTTTTCAAGGTAACGATAGGGGTCGACGATCTTGTGTCCCTGAACGGTGTCTTCGACGGGAGCCACCTTGGCTTTGGGCGGGCCCGAGGAAGCGGGCGCATCCTCGGCGGCCACGAGGGCAACCGCGGCGATGAAAAGAATAAAAAAGACAGTCAACAAGCGCAGACCTCCGAGCATAGACACCTCGCTTTTAGTGTGAACGTGAGCGACTTCTGTGGTGGACGGAACACCCACAGATAGGTTAGCAGAGTGGCGGGAGGGGAGAGAATGGTGAAGAGCTGCAACTGGCACCCACAGGGGCGCGGGAGATCTGGGGCAGCAGTAGGGGGTGCGGTGAGAAAGAGATTAGATCGGCATCCCGTCACGTGACCGACGATTTTTTGAAGCGACGCGCGACGTTTCCAATCAGGTGGGTGTCTGATATGATTTTGTTGAGCACACGTTTCTGCGGGTGCATCCACTCCTCAGTAGCTCAATGGCAGAGCATCCGGCTGTTAACCGGAGGGTTGTAGGTTCGAGTCCTACCTGAGGAGCCATTCTTTCCCTGCTACTTCCAACTTCTTCAAATTTGAAGAGTACCGCATTGGACCGCCTTTCAATCTGAAACCTTCATTTCGAACAACCGTGCGCCGTTTGCTCTGGCCGTCGAAGAGCACACTTGAGGCGCACAGGTGAGAAGTGAGCTCCCAATATCTGTGACGTAATGACGGACCGACTGTAAGTCGAGTGGATATGCATCGCGGCCAACGAAGCTGGCACACAAGCGGCACACAACGCAATCGGCAAACGAGATGTTGAAAGGATGCACCGCGTGTCTTCAGCCGTGGTGACGTGTCGGTAGGATCACGTCCCATCCGGGTTCTTTTTTGCGAGAAAGAGCCTTCCATGTCAGTGGATACCCCTCAAGACAGAAGACCTGGAGCAGTTTATCGTTCCGGCCATTTCGCTGATTCGACCCCGCTCATCTCAGATGTGACCACGAGGCCGTGCTGTGCTGCCCAAGCTGTTGCAGCTGCCTTCAGCTTGGAGTTGCCAGAATTCAGGAATATCTCGGCCATTCCCTTGTTGCCTTTACCTTCTAGCGTCTGAATGAGAATGTCTTCTGAACCCGCCACACCCTGAAAAATGAAGTAGTCATAATGTTTAGCTATCACTTCGATATCTCGCCTCGTTAGGACGCCGATCAACGCCGCCTTTGCGTCCGAATCCGAGCCTAAATGAGCATTCAACAGCACTGAAAATGCGCTCAGACGCACCGCAGGATCTTTGTCCACAAGGGCCGTTCTTAAAGGCTCCAGACTGCTTCGGCCACACCAATACAAGCCTTCACTAGCGGCGGTGCGTACATTTGGGTCCGCGTTTCTGAGAGCCTCTCCAAAGATCGGAGCTAGCACAGGGCCAAGATCCCTGTGCGAAAAGGCAATGCGATCCAACGTATCCGCTGCCGCCTCTCTTTCGAAAGTATCCCGGCTGCCGATCGCGGCGATTAAGGCATCCAGAGGTGGTGATGGGCCAGCAGCAGATAAAGCCCCGACTGCCGCATCCCTTACCCTCGCGTCCGGGTCTGTCAGAAGAGAGAGCAGGGGGCGAATCGCGCGGGCGTCGTGTAGCTGATATGGCGGTGAAAACGGAAACGGGGACTGCGCGTAACCATCACCCGAATAGAGCCCTTGTAACTCGCGTGCCGCATCTTCTCTTACACTGGGAGTCGCGTCGTGCAAATCACCTATGAGATGGTCCACTCGAAGGGAATACCAATGGAGAAAATAAACCCACAGGCCGCCGATGACGATGAGGACCACCGCGATTCCGGTGTAGAGTCGTGCTGCCCATCTGGGAAATCTCTTTTTCAAGTGCGCCTGCGGCGAAAGCACACAGTAAGGTATCACCTTGCTTTCGAGGCTCGCAATTTGAACATAGACCTCCACGCAGCACGCAGACCTCGACGTCTGGTCATTGGGGTTTGCCAGGCTTTCGCCACTCATTAATTTGAGTACGCGTCATTCGTCCCTGGACTCGGGCTCGTGTGGTCGGCTATCCGGAAATCGTGTTCTCTCCAAGCGGCAGAATGTTGGGTCCTTAGATTACGGCAAGCGGCTGACTGACAGTCAGCCAATTCGTCCTATTTCCTGTCGCCCATATTGCCTGACGAATTTCCGCACACAAATTGGCAAACCGGGCTTGTCCAGCAACCCCTTTTGTCGATCAATTCCCCCAAGCCCGTTTCTGGGCCCCCCGGAGTTCGCGTCAATGCAGTCGCACCCGGCGTGATCGATATGCCTGCGTCGAATATTGAAAGACTGAAACAGGAAGCGAGGCCGTTTATGGGGTGCATGCGCTAAAACAAATCGACCAGCCAAAGAACGCGGCGGATGTAGTAGCCTCCTTACTTTGGACAAGGCACATTGGATCACCGGTGCCAGTATTCCCGTCGATGGTGGGTCAATGCTTTAACTGGAGAGCAGACTTCCGGGGTCGGAAGGTTGGGATGCCGTGAACTACAATACATCTATTGAGTCTTCGGTCTCAATCTAAGCCAGGGGGGCTATACGAACTGTTGGAGTGTGCGCAGAACTCGGTAGTGTGAGTTTCGGCATCCCTGCGGATCTGTATTGACGCTGCGATAACATTTTGATCTCGACCCTAACTCTCTTCAGGTGCTTCCGGCTCTCTGGCCGACCGTGGGCAACGGTTGCCATGTCTTTGCTGTTGGCAAGCGCGGCAAGCGGCCAGAATACGACGCGCATCACTCTCGATCAGGCCATCGATCTGGCGCTGGCTCACAACCATTCTCTCCTGGCAACGCGAACCCAGATCCTTCAGAATCAGGCGCAAGAGATTACCGCAAACCTTCGTCCCAATCCAACCCTGGGCATGGACACACAGTTCGTTCCATTCTTTAGCCCGCAAGACTTCTCGGGCGAGAATTTGAACGAGACTCAGCAGTTCGATATCGGAATTTCCTATCTGTTCGAGCGGGGTCACAAGCGGCAGCGGCGACTGCAGGCGGCGCGCGATACGACGGCCGTGACGCGTGCCCAGGTGGCTGATGCGGAGCGGACGCTGGCGTTTAATGTCGGCCAGCAATTCGTCAGCGTGTTGCTGGCGGAATCGACCCTCCAGTTCGCTCTCGAGGATCTGAAAGGATTTCAGCAGACGGTCGACATCAGCGAGGCGCAACTCAAAGCGGGATACATCGGCGAGGGCGACTACCTGAAGATCAAGCTGCAGTTGTTGCAGTTTCAGACTGACGTGTCTTCGGCTCGGCTCGCCAAGGTACAGGCGCTGGTGGGTCTGCGCGAATTCCTTGGCTATGACGCGGTGCGTGCCGATTTTGATGTTGTGGGCGAGTTGGAGTATCAACCGCTCAAAGGGAACCTGGAAGATTTGCAGGCTCGTGCCCTTCGGGAGCGGCCCGACTTCCGCGCGGCGAAGCTCGGAGTTACCGCGGCGCAAAGCCAAATCGCGCTCGCCAAGGCGAATGCCAAGGTTGACGTGAATGGCACCTATGATTTCACTCACGTATCGGGTGAAAACACGGCGTCCCTCTTCGCGAATTTTGCGTTGCCGATCTTTGACCGCGGCCAGGGGGAGATCGCTCGCACCCGCTATGCGCTCACGCAGGCGCAGCAGCAGGAGCAATCTGCGAGCGACACCGTGCTCTCCGACGTTGGCAACGCCTACGAGGCTGTTCGAAGCAACGACGAAGTGGTGCAACTGTACATTTCCGGATACCTGAAGCAGGCGCAGGATTCACGCGACATCAGCGAGTACGCTTATAAGCGCGGTGCGGCCAGCCTTTTGGACTTTCTGGATTCCGAGCGCAGCTACCGCTCCGTGCAATTGGCGTATCGCCAGGCCTTGGCCGCTTATATGACGGCGATCGAGCAATTGAAGGAAGCGGAAGGAACGAGGAACTTGCCATGAGGTGCGGGGAATGAGGAGCGGGGAATGAAGTGGCGCGTGGATCGCTGTCGATGCTGGCTGGCGCTCGTCGGTGTGTCGGCCATGCTTTCATTGGCCGGATGCGGTGGGTCTAGAGAAGCGGCGCCCGCGGACTCGAATAGCCCCAAGAGTTCCGACAATGCCGAGCTGTTTACTATCCCGCAAGAGCAGATGGCGCATGTGCAGGTGGTGACAGTTCAACCCACGACTTTGACTCGCATGCTGCGGCTGACGGGGGCCGTGGCCTACAACAATTTCAAGACCACGCCGGTCATTACGCAGGTGAGCGGCCCGGTTAGCCGGATCGTAGTTGTTCCGGGGCAGAAAGTACAACGGAGCGAGCCCATGTTGTACGTGGCCAGCCCGGACTACTCGCAACTTCGGACCAATTATTTAAAGGCCAAAGATGTTTATGCGCTGGCGGAAAAGGCCGAGGCTCGCGCGCGGGACTTGTATGAGCACAAAGCCATTGCCGAGCAAACTCTGGAACAGGCTGAATCGGCCGAAGTGCAGGCGGGCGGCGACCTGGCGGCAGCGCAGGCCGCATTGAAAGTAATGGGAATTACGGATCCTGACGCGCTCGTGAAAGCTCCACCTTCTTTCGAAGTTCCAGTGAGAGCGCCGATCAATGGAGAGGTGGTAGAGCAGGATGTCTCCGCGGGACAACTCATTCAACCGGGCAGCACGCAATGTTTCCTGATTTCGGATACCAGCAATGTGTGGGTGCTGGTCAACGTCTATCAGAAAGACCTTCCCTACGTGCATGTCGGGGATATGGTCACGATTCAAACGGACGCCTATCCCGACATTTTCCACGGCCGCATATCGTACGTCGCAGCGTCGCTCGATCCGAACACGCGGACTTTGCAAGCTCGAATCGAGACCAGTAATCCGGGTGAGAAGCTCAAGAAGGATATGTTCGTATTTGCCAACGTGAGTGCGGGCACGATCCCCAATACCATTGCGCTGCCGGATGCAGCCGTGTTGCGCGACAGCGAGAACCAGCCCTTCGTTTATGCGGCTGCGTCTTCGAACCAATTTGGACGGCGTCCAGTGACGCTCGGCGAGAGTCTGAACGGGCAGACGCAGATCACCAGCGGAGTGAAGGCTGGCGACCGCGTTATTGGAAATGGCAGCTTGTTTGTGCAGTTTGCGAATTCGTTGCAGCGCTAGGTCACTGGCTTTTTGAAACACGAGAGAAATAAGAAAGTAAGGATAGTTTCGACAATCGAATGATCCACCGAATCGTCCAAGCGGCGCTGCGTCAAAGATTTCTGGTACTGATGCTGACCGCTTTCATCACGGTAGGAGGAATCCTCTCCTTTCAGCGAATGCCGGTGGACGCCTATCCGGACCTGTCGCCGCCGCAAGTCGAAATCATCACGCAGTGGCCCGACCATGCGGCCGAAGAGGTGGAGCGACTGGTCACGCTGCCTCTCGAACTCCAGATGAACGGCGTTCCCCGCATGGTGGTGATGCGTTCGATCTCACTTTATGGCCTCTCCGACCTGATTCTGACCTTTGAGGAGAGCACGAACGATTACTTCGCGCGGCAAATCGTATTTGAACGCCTCGCGCAAGCGCAGTTGCCAACGGGAGTGACTCCGGGTCTAGCGCCGCTATTCAGCCCCAGCGGATTGGTCTATCGCTATGTGCTCGAAAGTCCTGATCGCTCGCCACAAGAGTTGAAGACGATCGAAGATTGGGTGGTGGAACGTGCGTACCGATCGGTGCACGGCGTGGCCGACGACTCGGGCTTTGGCGGCACGGTGATGCAGTACCAGGTGCTGCTCGATCCAGTCCGCATTTATGGATATCACCTGACGATCCCGCAAGTGGTGACGGCGCTCTCGGTCAACAATGCGAATTCCGGCGGAGGATTCTATTCGCAGGGCGGCCAGTTCTACTACGTGCGCGGCATTGGATTAGTGCGCAACACCGACGATATTGGAAACATCGTGGTGGGCGCCAACAAGGGCGTGCCGATCCGAGTGAAGGACATCGGCGATGTCACGATCGGGCATGCGCCCCGTCTCGGCGAATTCGGCTTTCAGAAGAACGACGATGCCGTGGAAGGCGTCATTCTGATGCTGCGGGGTGAGCAGACGCAGAACGTGTTGAAGGGAGTCGAGGCGAAGACCGACGAACTGAACCGTCAGATCCTGCCGCCCGACGTCAAGATTCGTCCTTATTACGATCGCAGTGTATTGGTAGATCTGACCACCGACACGGTGGAAGCGAACCTGCTCCGCGGCATGGTGCTGGTTCTGATCGTATTGATCTTTTTTCTGGTCAGCTTTCGGGCAGCGATCATCGTAGCCCTCACGATTCCGCTTTCTCTGTTGTTCGCCTTCATCGTGCTGCACGCGCACGACGTGGCTGCGAACCTGCTTTCCATTGGCGCAATCGATTTCGGAATTGTCATCGATGGCACCGTGGTCATGATTGAAAACATCTATCGCGAACTGGCATTGCGCGAGGGTCAGGAATACAAACTGAACGACGTGATCCTCGCCGCGGCGAAGGACGTGGACCGTCCGATTTTTTACTCGGTGGCCGTGATCCTCGCCGGGTATCTGCCGATTTACGCGTTGAGCGGGGCCTCGGGAAAGCTGTTCCATCCCATGGCTGAGACGATGTCTTTTGCGCTGGTCGGCGCACTCATCCTCACTCTGACGTTGATCCCGGTTCTTGCCTCGTACTGGTTCAAAAAGGGTGTCCGCGAGAAACCCAATCGTGCTTATGAATGGATGAAGCGGAAATATGCGGTGCAGCTCGATTGGGCTCTCAACCACGCGAAAGCGACCATGTTGATCGCAACTCTGATCTTCGGAGCTACTCTGCTGCTCGTTCCCTTCATCGGTGGCGAGTTTATGCCTCATCTCGACGAAGGCGCGCTCTGGGTGCGGGCAACGATGCCCTACACAATTTCCTTTGAGGAAGCCAGTAGTATCGCTCCTCAGATCCGTGACATTCTCATGTCCTACCCACAGGTCACAGTGGTGGGATCGGAGTTGGGGAGGCCGGACGACGGCACCGATCCCACTGGTTTTTTCAACTGCGAGTTCTACGTGGGCTTAAAGCCATACAAAGATAAATCATGGGCCGGCGATGTCAGCGACAAGAAAAAGCTGATCGAGTCGATCAACAAGAAGCTGACCGCTTTTCCCGGGATCATCTTCAACTACACGCAACCGGCTGAAGACGCTGTGGACGAAGCGCTCACCGGCCTCAAGAGTTCTCTCGCGGTCAAAATCTACGGTGAAGACCTGAACGTGCTTCAGGACAAAGCGATCCAGATCAAGAATACCCTCGCGAGAGTCCCCGGATTCACCGAGCTTACAGTCGTGCGCGAACTCGGCCAGCCGAGCCTGCTCGTGGATGTCGATCGCAACAAGATCGCGCGCTACGGGATAAACGTAGCGGACGTAGAGGCCGTAATTTCGGCGGCGGTTGGCGGGCAGGCGGTAACCCAGGTCATTCAGGGTGAGAAGCTCTTCGATCTCGTCGTCCGCATGCAGCCCCAGTTTCGGAGTAGTGCGCACGAAATTGGAAACCTGCTTGTGGGTACCCCCGATGGCCAGCAAATCCCTCTCAGCCAACTGGCGAACATTACGCAGGGGAACGGTGCATCCTTTATTTATCGCGAGAATAACTCGCGCTACATCGGAGTGCAGTACAGCATCGAGGGACGGGATTTGGAGCGCGCCGTACGCGACGGACAGGCCGCCGTCAAGAAGGCGGTGACGCTGCCGCAGGGATACACGATGTCGTGGGGTGGCGAGTACAGCCAGTTTCTTGAGGCGAAGTCGCAGATGTATTTCATCGGGCCACTCGCCGTCGTTCTGATTTTCATGATCCTGTTTGCGCTCTACGGAAATTTTAAATTTCCTGTCACCATCGCCCTCGGCGTGGTCATGACCGAACCGGTGGGAGCATTAGTTGCACTGAAACTGACGAACACCCCCTTCAGCGTCTCTTCTGTGCTCGGCCTATTAGCGTTGCTCGGCGTTTCTGTCGAGACCGCCGTGATCCTTGTCTCCTACATCAACAAGCTGCGCCAGGAGGGAATGGGCATCCGCGCTGCCACGCGCGAGGCGTCGTTGCTGCGACTCCGTCCGATCATGATGACTGCGCTAGTTGCCTGCCTTGGATTGTTGCCTGCGGCGCTTTCGACGGGCATTGGTTCGGACACACAAAGGCCGTTTGCTATCGTCATCGTGGCTGGTCTCATTTCGCGACTTTTCATTGGATTCTTCGTCAATCCGGTATTGTATGAAATGGTTGCTCGTGAAGGCGACGTGCTTCAGATTTGAATTGTCGAGAGGTGGCGCGGCAGGAGGCATTGCTGATCCATAATCTGAGTGACGATGTGACAATTCAAGAACACCGACTAATTTGAAGACCCACTCGGCGCTGTTTTTCAGGAGATTCTTGTGCTAAACTCCGTCGCCAAGTTGTTGTTTCCACGGAAGCCCACCATACAAAACTGACAGGAATGAGCGGCTCGCGCGGACCAGCAGAGGTAGCGATCAATGGATGGGGATGGTCGACTCAGGAATCTCGATTCAGTGGATGTAACCGCGCTGCTGGGTGCACTTTCCCAGGGCAAGCCCGAAGCCGCCGATCGCCTGATCCCGGTCGTCTACGACGAATTGCGGCGCCTTGCGAATTATTACATGCGTCGTGAGCGCGAGGGCCACACGTTGCAGCCTACGGCGCTGGTTCACGAGGCGTACATGAAGCTCGTCGAACAGCGGTCGGTCAACTGGCAGAGCCGCGCACATTTTTTCGGAGTTGCCGCGCAGATCATGCGTCGCCTGCTGGTGGACCATGCGCGTGGCCGCCTGCGCGATAAACGTGGCGGCGGGCAGCACCTTGTTCCGCTGGACGAAGCTCTGGTATTTTCGGCTGAACAATCTTCATCTCTGGTTGAACTCGACGGTGCGCTCGATCGGCTGGCCGCGATGGACCCGCGGCAGGCGCGCATTGTCGAGTTACGCTTCTTCGCCGGCCTGACCGTCGAAGAGGCCGCCGAGGTGTTGGGCGTCTCGCCAAAAACCGTCAAGCGCGACTGGAGCGTGGCCAAGGCCTGGCTTCACGGAGAACTGAAGGCAGCCTATGAAGCTGGAGCCGGAGAAATGGGAGGAAGTTAAGGCTCTCTTCGATGCCGCCCAGGAGCTCGCGCCACAGGATGTTGGCCCCTTCCTCGAACAGCAGACTCCGGATCCGGTAATTCGAAGCGAGGTCGAGCGCCTGCTTGCCGAGTTCCGCGAGTCTGACAAATTTCTTTCCGACCCCGTGTTGGGGCGTATCTCTGACGTATCCATCACTGGCCGCCCGCTGGCCGAACCGCACTTTGCCAGTCCTCAGCAATTTGCGCGTGGCGACGTGATTGCGGGACGCTTCACAGTCTCGGACTTCGTGGCCGCGGGCGGTATGGGCGTCGTCTATCGTGCCGAAGACAGCGAACTGCGCCGCAGCGTTGCCCTGAAATTCCTACCTCAGCAAATTGCCCGGGACCAGCAGGCGCGCGCCCGTTTGCGGCGCGAGGCACAAGCCGCGTCGGCGCTCAATCACCCCAACATCTGCACAATCTACGAGGTCGGCCAGCATGAAGGTCAGAGCTTCATCGCGCTCGAATTTCTCGAGGGGATGACGCTGAAACAGAAGATCGACGGCAGGCCGATGGATATTCCGACGCTGTTGCGGCTCGGGATGGAGATCGCGGATGCACTCGATGCCGCGCACCGCGCCGGGATCTGCCACCGTGATGTCAAGGCCGCAAACATCTTTGTGACACGGAGCGGGCACGCGAAAATTCTCGACTTTGGCCTGGCAAAGGGAGTCATGGGCGCGGCTGGATCTGAAGGTCCTGTAAGCACCGGCGAGGCCACGCATGGCGGGCTGCGTGAGCAGCTCACCATGCCGGGCGCAATCGCGGGGACCGCCGCCTATATGTCGCCGGAGCAGGTGCGCGGCGAGGAACTTGACGCCTGCACGGACATCTTCTCGTTCGGCATCGTGTTGTACGAGATGGCGACCGGCGTGTTGCCCTTCCGGGCCGCAACCGCGAATGAGACGTGCCAAGCCATCCTGGAGAAGGAGCCCGAGCGGCCAAGCACGCTGCGCCCCGACATTCCGGCCAAACTCGAGCAGATTATCGATTCGGCGCTCGAGAAAAAACGTGAGTCCCGCTGCCAACATGCTTCCGAAATCCGCGAAGCCCTTCAGCAACTGGACGAAGATCTGCAATCTGCCCGGCGAGCGGGGCCTCTGCTGGACAATGTCCGAAAACTGAGATCACGCAACCAAAAACTCTTGCTGGGCATGTTCGGTGCGATCGCGCTCGCCATGATCGTTGCTGCCGCCGCTTACTACCGCACTCGCCCTCGTATGCTGACCGCGAAAGACACGATTGTTCTTGGCGATTTCGAAAACACGGCGGGCGATTCAGTTTTGAGCGACGCTCTGAAGGCTGGCCTGGCCGCCGATCTCAGCCAGTCCCCTTTTCTCAACCTGCTCTCTGACGACGTCGTGAATAAACAACTCCATTACATGGGCCACGCTTCCGATACTCCTCTCACTCCGGATGTCGCGCGCGAAGTCTGCCGCCGTGCCGGCAGTCAGGCTACGCTGCTCGGCTCAATCTCGCGCATCGAAACGCACTACGCCATCACGCTGAAGGCGGTGAACTGCGAGAATGGCGATCCCCTCGACGTGGAACAAGCGGAGGCCGATCGACGGGAGCGCGTTCTCGGCAAACTTCACCAAGCTGCCAAAGCGATGCGGAACAAGCTCGGTGAGTCGCTTGCCTCGGTGCAGAAATACGACATCCCGCTGGAGCAGGCGACGACCTCGTCGCTCGAAGCGTTGCAGGCCTATAGTTCCGCCGCAAAAGCTGCCCGATCCCAGGGCGATGCGGCAGCCGTTCCTCTTTACAAGCGGGCGCTAAAACTTGACCCGAACTTTGTGGCTGCCAATGTTGACCTCGGCATCACATATTGCAACCTTGGTGAAGAAGACCAGTGTGTCGAATACGTGAGCAAGGGATATCAGCAGCGCGAGCGCGTCACCGAACGAGAACGGCTTTCGGTCGAATCCAGCTATCACATGTTCGTAACGGGCGAACTCGAAAAAGCTGCGCAGGCCTATGAAGAATGGAAGCAACTCTACCCACGCGACCTCGCTCCGTACATCAACCTCGGGATCGTAGACAGCAATCTGGGGCTCGGAGAAGAGGCGCTTGCCAATGATAAAGATGCCTTCGAATTGCGGAAAGACAGCGCCGTCGTGTACCGAGACCTTACGATCGATTACTTCGACCTAAACCGGTTTGAGGAAGCAAAGGCGGTTTTGGGCGATGCGAAGGAGAGAAAACTCGACGGCTCGCTGGTGAAGCTGTATTACGAACTGGCATTCCTCGAAAACGACAGCGCGGGAACGGAACGAGCGATCTCTGGCGCACGGGGCAAAACATCAGAGCCGCTCATGCAGTTGATTCAGGCTGACACGGAGGCCTTCCATGGTAGGCTCACGGCAGCCGATGGCAACACGCGTGTTTCCATCTCTAGGGCTCTGGCCCAGGATGACAAAGAGTCGGCGGCAGACGCGCTCGTCGATGAGGCGTTGCGCGAGGCTGAATTCGGCGATCGCGGGAAAGCGACTCAACATGCGGCGGCCGCACTCAAACTCGCAAGGACACGGGACGTGCAGGTCGCAACCGCACTCGCATTTGCGCGCGCCGGTGACTCACGCCGCGCCCAAACGATGTGCACTGCTCTTCAAAAGCGATTTCCACGCGACACGCTCGTGGTGAGCTATTGGCTGCCCGCCATCCGAGCCGCCGTCGCCCTCTCGCAAAAGCGGCCGGCCGATGCCGTCACCGATCTACAGGAAGCATCCCGATATGAGCTCGGAGGCTGGGTACTTCCCTTCTCTACCGGAGCATCGATGTATGCGGTGTATCTGCGCGGGGAGGCCTATCTTCGATTGAAGCAATGGAACAAAGCCGCGAGCGAATTTCAGAAGATCATCGGCCACCGCGGACTCGTCTGGAATTTTCCGCTGAGTTCACTCTCTCATCTGCAACTGGCAAGAGCCCACGCGCACACCGATCCAACCGCGGCACGCAGTGAGTACAGGCAATTCCTCGATCTTTGGGACAAAGCGGATGCCCCGCTGCTCTCACAAGCGAAAACTGAACTCGCCCGGCTTCAATAACGCGCCAGTCTGTAGGCGCCCTGTGGATCCTGATCAGGGTTTGACCTTGATCACGACGCCTTTCCCGTTCTTGCCTCCGTTCGAGCCGGCGGCAATACAATTCGTGGTGCAGGCACCCTTGCCCGATTGCGGATCTAATCCGAGATCCTCTTCCACCTGAAATCGGGGAAGCCAGTCGAGGGGCTGTTCTCCGGAAAGCGACTCATCAGCACCAGCGACATCGAGGAGCACTCCAGCGACCGGGTTCTCACCGTTTGTTCCGTCAAAGCGGAAGACGGCCGCGCCTCTTACATATCCGGTGCACGAAATCGTCGGCGGACAAATCTCGAAGAAAGTTCCACAACCCGTCGAGGGACAAGAACCGCTATTGGTCCCGCCCATGCTTGCCGTGCCGTAAAGATGTCCGAACCGTGGGTCGCCGGCGACGGAGTCCAAGGTTAATTTTGCCACGGGAGCGGCGCCACTCTTGGCCGAACCCGCGCCTGTCAGCTTGTAGATGATTTTGATCACGTGTCCCGATATCTCGAGTTGAAAAACGAGACCACATCCGCCCGAACAAACGCGGCTCCCACCGGCGCTGGTGGTCCCATAGAGTGTGCCGAGCGCGCCGCCGACGTTCTTGTCGAAGGTTAGCGCGGCCGCCGGGAATGCGCCGTTAGGCGTGCCCTTGAACCCATGCGAGAAGGCCAAGTTCGAAAAACCGGGGGCCGCCAGCTCGAAGATCGCGCCGAAGCCCTTCGCGCCACCTTTCTGTGCGGTTCCCCAGAGATTGCCCTGTGAGTCGAAGGTCAATCCTGCTATCGGGTCCATGCCGTCCGAACTTCCCGTGAGTTTATAGAGGGTCTTATAAGTGTCGTTGGCAGGATTCATGAGGAACACAGTTCCGCAACCTCCGGTGCACTTGGTGGATCCTCCAGCACTGGTGGTTCCATAGAGGTTATGCGATGTGTCCGGCAGGAGTTGCGCGACCGGCGTGGCGCCGTCTCCGCTGGAGCCGAAGAAGTGCAGGATCGTGTCGGTCGACCCGCCGGGCAGAAATTCAAAAATAGTGCCGCAACCGCGGCTGCAGGATCCCGTACCTCCCTCGCTCGTTGTACCGTAGAGAAATCCAGTCTGGGGGTCGAGCACCAATCCCGCCGCAGGAAATGAGCCGTCCGTCGATCCACCTTTGAAGCTGTAAGTCTGGCCTAGTGCGGTAAACCCAGAGCTTTTTGTTAACTCAAAGATCTCGCCAAAGCCATGCGCACCGCCGTTCCGGGTGGTTCCCCAGAGATTGCCGGCGAGGTCAGTGACAAGGTCCGCCTGGGGATTGGCACCGTCGGTGCAGTTCGAATTGTTACAGAAGTTGTAAAGCACGGTTGCCGTCGCGGCACTGGAGATATTCAGCAGAGCCAGAATGGGGAAGAGGAGAAGCAGAGAGAGCGTGACCTTGAACATAAACAACCTCGCGCATGCTCGCGTTGATCGCGATTGAACTGAGTTTCCAGGAGCGATGAGACGCAAAACCCGTGTTGGACGGGGAATTCATCTTACCTTGTCTGGAGCCAAAAGCAAGTCACGCGGCCGGTCAAGTTGGTTTCCACCGCGCGGACAAGACCTTCATGACACTTATCCTAAGTAATTTTCCCGCCAAAGATTTCAAATTCTGGGGCCTTCATCGCGGCCGCACTGCCGGTCATCGCGCAGGCTCGTCACTGTATGACGCGACAAACGAAGAGAAGAGGGGTCATCTTGTCCGGGAAAGAAGACGGAGATTGTGGGTAGGCCTTCTAATACACCATGTCCATCCGGTGTGCGAGACGGAACGCCGAATTTAAAAGGACAATGCCAGCCTCCAAGAGGATTGGTGGCGTCGCCACATTCGTACAGGAATTTGCTACGGAAAACGTCAGCGCAAAGCAATCTGCGTTGCCCTCCACTTATGTCAGGGGAAATGCGGCGACGCATATACTGAGAGGACGGCTGTTAAACCGAAGGGTTGTAGGTTCGATTCCGACATCACGAGCCATTCTCGGTTGCTTACAGCCGCGAAAATCAGTGAACGATTTCATCTGAATATCGCATGAACACGTCTGCCGATAGCGAACGTTTCCGAAGCGGCGCGAACGAGTACGCTGCCTACCTCGAGACGCCGGAGGGCCGTTTGCGCTCTGACTTGGCCTTCGCCAACTTGCACGACTTTCCTCCCGTGCGGGTCGAAGAATCCGTGCGCGCGAGAGAACTGTTGCGCGGATTGGATCTCGGGTGCGGCACGGGAGCGACGGCGGTTCGCCTGGCGCGGCTTGGCATTCACGTCACGGCGCTGGATTCGTCCCTGGAGATGCTCGATATCGCGCGGCGCGCGGCCAGCGCAGCGGGGGTCTCGGAAGAGGTCGTGCTGAAGCACGGTGACGCCACACAACTGGCAAGCTCATTTCCCGTGCGAGCATTCGATGTAATTCTCTGCCACAACATCCTGGAATATGTCGACGATCCGGGAGTTGTGTTGCGCGATGCGGCTCGCGCGTTGCGAAATTCGTCAGCGATACTGTCGATCCTCGTGCGCAACCAGGCTGGCGAGGTACTAAAGGCTGCTATTCAAGCGGGCGATTTGGGTGCGGCGGAAAATAATCTTACGGCTGAGTCGGGACAAGAATCTCTTTACGGAGGGAGATTGCGACTCTTCACATCAGAGAGCCTGCATCGCATGATGAAAGCAGCATCGCTCGAAATAATTGCGGAGCGTGGGGTGCGCGTGGTGGCAGATTATTTGCCTTCCACGATATCCCGTAGCGGCGAGTATGAGCGGATTCTGGAACTGGAACGCAAGCTGGGCATGCGGCCAGAATTTGCGGCGGTCGCTCGCTACACGCATTGCCTGGCTCACCGGCCAGATTCGGCGATGGAGGATCGCACGTGAAC
Organism: uncultured Acidobacteriaceae bacterium; assembly: GCA_963698865.1. Classification (GTDB taxonomy): domain Bacteria; phylum Acidobacteriota; class Terriglobia; order Terriglobales; family Acidobacteriaceae; genus Acidiflorens. The sequence continues at coordinate 550,465 of CAVOSL010000002.1, forward strand.
GACGGCAGAGAGTCTTCATCCTCCGCAACTGGCGCGACGACGGCTGATGCCGGCATTGCGCTTGGGCTTGGGCTCACCAACGAATGCAACCTTGCCTGCGCCTTCTGTTACCGGGATCCAACCCGCACCGATCGCCTCTCTCTGGAGCAGGTGAAATCCGTCATGGAACGGTTGCCCGTTCGCTCGGTGAACCTTGGCACCGGCGAGAACGGCATGCATCCGGAATTTAAAGCGATTCTGAGTTACCTGCGATCGCACCCCATCAAACTCACCATTACCTCCAACGGCCATAGTGTTGCAGTTTTGGAAGACGACGAGTTACTCGCTTTTCACGACATCGAATTTTCTCTTGATTACCCGACCCAGGCCGAACAGGACGCGCAGCGCGGAAAGGGCAACTGGGAGCTGATCCACAAGCAAGCAGATCGTTGCGTGCGGCTTGGCGTGCCTGTCACCATCATCGCGGTTATGATGAAGTCGAACTACTTGCGCTTGGCGGAGGTCGCGCGAGTCGCTAAAAAGTTTGACGCGCTCTTGCGAGTGAATGTCTATCAGGCGGTGCGATCCGACCTTTACGCGCTCTCGTACGAAGAGTACTGGGAAGGATTCCGGCGCCTCTTTGCGGAGACCGATGTGATCGCAATCGGCGAGCCGCTGGTGCGAGCGATGGCGGGACTGCCGCCGCTCCGAGGAGGATGCGGAGTTAGTACGGTGAGAGTTACTCCGCGCGGGACTACGCAGCCCTGCGTCTATTGGCCTGGATCGGGAGAGCCGCTGTCGAATTTGATTTCGATGGGACTCGACGTTCTCAACTCCGAGCCCTTCGACCAATGCCGCACGATCCCAGAGGCTTGCCAGCCGTGCGAGTTTCGGGACTCATGCCATGGAGGCTGTGCCGGACGTCGACGCCTCCAGGGCGCACTGCGCCAGGCGGACTTCTATTGTCCAATCGTTCGCGGGCAGCGCGCCAGGCTGGAAATTCGCATGGCCGCCACCCGCGATTTACCCAAGGTGAGCAGTTCCTGCACCACCGTAGTAATCGCCCGATAGCGATTGGTCGCTTACTTTGCGTCCATCCACTTGTCTGACCCCGTCAGCTTGACCGCTACGTCAGAAATGAAGATGTGCAGGGGCTTGCCATCGGCGGTGCCGCGATGATCGGTTGAGAACAGAATTGGACCTGCCTTCTTGTAACCTGCCCAGGTTGCCAGGACACGGCTCGGCGGCTTGGCCCCGCCGCGGTGGTAGACAAAGTACACGACGCGGTTGTCTTTAGCGACGTAGAGATCCCAGGTGTCACCGGGCGTGTAACCGCCATCTGCCGGATACTTTATGGGGAGCAGCTCGGCCATACCGGGGCCGACTGGCAGGTTAAACTTGCCCTGATCGATGGCGCTGGCGCTCTTGTCCCAATATGCATGGAAGGGGAACAGAGCCCAATAGTTGTCGTTGACGAAGCTTGGGTCGATCTGATTTTTCACGGCGTCGGATTGGGTGCTAAGGTCGGTGTGGAGGTAGCTAACCTTGACGGGCTTGCCGTCTTTATCCGTCCCTTCAAAAGTGACCTTGCCGGTCTTAGGCTCCCACTCCCACTTGTGAGCAGCTTTGAAAAGTCCGGTGATTTCTCCGTTCCAGGTGTAGCGGATGGCCTCAACTTGATCCCACGAATCAACACCATAGACCTTGGCTACTTGTTCGAGAATTGGCGAGCGCTCCGGCGTCTGCGCCCAGGAGATTGTCGCAAGGATTAGGACCCCGAAAGCCACAACACGAATCATGGTTGCACGGCTCGAATTTGTCATGGAGTTTGCTCCTCGGTGAATTGAACGAATGCTGATCTTAGATGACGGGCAAAGGCTTCCGGATACAGCGTCGATTGTGCACACCGCTGCCGAAAGCACGCTAATGGTGGAATGCTGCGACTAGCATCTTCCTCGGAGTCAAAACAGGAGAGCCTCCACCATCGAAGCTCTCCTGCTGCTTTACTGACAGTTAGCTGGCTTTTGCCAAGTCCACTTCCGACGCCGACATGCCTGACCGCAGCGATCGAAAGCCCGCGCGAATCTCTTCTGAAAGAAGTTGGGGCTGCTCAAATGCCGCGAAGTGACCGCCTCTGGGGAGGCGGTTGTAATGGATCAGTTTCGGATACGCCTGCTCTGTCCAACTCCGCGGGGCTGGATAAAGTTCGTCAGGGAAGACGCTAACGGCAACCGGGATGGAGACGCCTTTGGCATTGAAATACCCGAGTTTGCCCCAATTCTCCCAATAGAGACGGGCGCCAGAAAGCGCCGTGTTGGTCAGCCAGGTGATCGTGATGTTGTCGAGAATGTCGTCGCGCGTCAGGCCTTCCGACTTTCCCTCAAAGACGCGTGCAATCAGCTCGTAGCTGCGCGCGTCGTGATCGAGAAAATAAGCCGCCAGGCCGATGGGTGAGTCGGCAATTCCGTACAACGTCTGCGGTCGCAGCCCCATCTGGAACCCGTAGGCGATTCCCTTTTGATAGACGAACTGCAAACGCTCGTAAGCGACCTTCTCATCGGCTGACAGACCCGAGGGCGCCGGCGCGCCGGAAAAAACCGCCTTGTCAATATCGTTCGGAAAGATGCCCGGCATGTTGCTGTGAATGCCAAGCAACTCGGGAGCTGCATCCACGCCCATTTGATCGACGATGACCGCGCCCCAATCGCCGCCTTGCGCCACGAATTCTGTGTATCCGAGGCGTTTCATCAGAACGACCCAGGCACGCGCGATGTGGGCAACATCCCACCCAGTGGCGGCCGGTTTGCCGGAGTATCCATAGCCCGGCATTGACGGAATCACCAAATCAAAAGCATCCAATGCACTTCCGCCATGCGCCGTGGGATTGGTCAGCGGATCGATGATCTTCATCTGTTCGATGATCGAGCCCGGCCATCCGTGCGTAACGATGAGCGGCAACGCGTTTTCATGTTTGGAACGGACATGAATGAAGTGAATGTCCAGCCCATCGATCTCGGTGATGAACTGCGGCAAGGCCTTCAGTTTTGCTTCGATCTTGCGCCAGTCATACTCTGTCGCCCAATATCGCGCCAGCGCCTGAGTCGTCGCGAGCTGTACGCCTTGCGATGCATCCGTGACGGTTTCCCGCTCCGGCCACTTCGTGGCGTTGATGCGCTTGCGCAATTCGGTAAGTTCCGCTTCGGGAACATTCACGTGAAACGGACGGATAGCATTCTTGTCAGCTGCCTGCTGGCTGCCTTTTGGGGTAGCACTGGAGTCGTTCATGGTGTCGTCCTTTCTAGTATTTGTTTATGCGGCGGTGTGTGATCATCGGCTCATTCCTTTCCACTGAGCCGCTCAGTGTTAAGGGGCGTAACTGGTAAAGACAAAGTCGCGAGCTTTGACAGGCACGTGGCAGGGGAAGCAGGTTTTGAGCTTCGCCTCGTCGGCCGGTTTGCCGTCCTTATCGAATTGAGCGAACCCCCAGCCGCTGGTCGCGGCGTACTTTTTTGAGTCCTTGACCATAAACTGCAGGTACCAATCCGGGGCGGGCCCGGGAACGAAGGATTGAGAACGGCCAAAGACTTTATTGTTTTCCTCCGACGGAACGTAACTCCAGGCGATTCGCGCAATAATTGTGCCGTCCGGGAATGGAAGCTTCCCTTCCCGATAAGCCTTGATGGCTGGGTCGTTGCCGAGAATGGCGCGGAGATCATTGAGGTTGCCCTCTTCGTGGGCCACGGAGATCAGCCTCCAGTCGCGGTACCCGGCGGGAATTTTGATTCCGAAGATCGGGGCGGCCTCTTCATCCGCGTGTCCTGATGCTGGAGCCGTGAAGGCAACCACGCCAGCCAGGGTTGCAACTGCAACCAGCAAGAAAGTGATCCGCTTCATAAGGGTCGCTCCTTACTAATGCGCGAACCCAGTCACGCCACTTGGGCGACAGGTTCGGTCTTAACGGTGGTCACCACGTTGATGTTGCCGTGCGTGGCTTTGGAATATGGGCACTGGAGATGTGCGGCGTCCGCAAGTTGCTGGGCGATTGCAGGCTCGATACCGGGCAGGATGATGTTGATGCGGGCTTGAATGAGGTAACCGCCGTCAGCCGTGCCCAAGTCGACTTCGGTGTCGATGGCGAGATCGGCCGGCAACTTCACTTTCATCCTGGCCGCCACAATTTTGAGTGCCGAGAGAAAGCACGCTGACCAACCGACGGCGAACAACTGCTCTGGGTTGGTGCCGGTGCCGGGAGTACCCGGAACTGAGAACTTCACGTCCAGGCGCCCGTCGGAGGTTCGCGATGCTCCTCCCTCCCGTCCTCCGGTGGTGTGGGCTTTGGCGGTGTAGAGCACTTTTTCGATTTGCGTGATTGACGTTGTATTTGTCACAGGGGATCCTCCTTGGTGAATTCAACGATGGATGTTGTGATGACGGGCGGGGCCTTGAAGGTGCGGAGAAAAATGTTAGCAGAACTCTGGTTGCGTATCCAGACCCTGTACTCGTCCCTAGGTGGCTGCGGAAAAAGCCGGTGTCGCAGTTGATTTTGGGTGGCGCAGCGGTTTACCGGTGCGATAACTGGCTGCTTTTCAGCGTCAGCTTTAGCCGCTGAGGTAAGGCGGCAGCGCGGGAGACACTTTTTCCGCTACCTGCCAGGCAGCTGATGGGTTGAGCTTTGTCGCGCAGCCGGTCGAGCGATTCGGCGCAACAGGATGATGGCAGCCCCAATCGCGACGCATCCATATTCGAGTAGCATGATCCATGCAGGAACCAGCCACGGACGGCCAAGCATGCGCAAATGCCATACGTAGTAGGTGGGGATGATGCTGACTGTCCAGATGATGATGGGCAGCGACGGGGTCGACCGCACGAACGGCAGCAGCCAGAGCAGGTACCACGGATAAACGACTGGTGCGCACAGGAGCGAGGCTGCCATGGGCCAGGCGAAAGCGTCGGACGAATGCACCGGTTCCTTACGTCTCATCCAGATCGCGGTAAGAAAACCGACGAGCACTGCAAAGCCAGCCGCGAACGGCGGAGGCGCTACTCGCTCGAGTATTGCAAACACCAGATCATTAAAGCGGAAACTCTGCACGTAGGTGCCGAGGGAGCCAATGGGAATTCGGCCATGGCTGAGAAATGGTACGTACAGGAGTCCGACTACGACTGCTGCGAGCGCGGCGTCGCGGATACGAATGCGTTTCCAGTAGAGTGGCAGGAGGACGATCGGGAGAAACTTCACCGCGACAGCCAGTCCAAATGCCAGGGCTGCGACGATGCGCCAGCGCCGTCCCAGTGCGGCTGCGGATACCAACAGCAGCAGCACGCCGACAATATCGACGTGACCGCTGCCCGCCACTTCGATCGCCAGCAGGGGGTTCCAGGCATAGGCGAGAATCCAGTGCGCTCCTTGACCACTGCTATGCAAGATCTCGAGCAAGACGAAAACGATTGCCAGATCGCAAAGTACGAAGGCTACTTTCAGCATAAAGATAGATTCATGAATGGCGGTTACGGCGCGGAAGAAAAGTTCGGCGCCCGCTGGATACGGGCTCGGCAAATCGGGGTTGTTCAGAGTGCGAGTCTCGGGCGTGTGCAACGCGCGGAGCGCGGGATCGCTGGGGATAACAACATAAGGGTTATAGCCGAGCCGCTGCACGTGGCCATCCCAGAGGTATCGATGGATGTCATCGTCGGGCCCCGGCGGCGTGAGTAAAAATGGAATACGCCACAGGGCGGCCAGCGCCAGACCGATGACTATGACGCGGCGCGAAAATTTTGCAGTGCGCGAAGAGCTCACGAATGGCGAGGAGATAGGCTAAGCCCGCAACGGCCAGAGAGGCCATGAAGTAGAGCCCACCTCGATCGCTGAAATTGCGTGAGCAGATCGTCAGCGCCACGAGCATGACAACGCCGAGAGTGGACAGCCTTAAAGACGGGGTGAGCATCACAGGTCTACCGCACCCGTCCGCGACTTTGCGATCGACTGTTCCCACTGGTTAAGCCAGGCCGCCGTTCGTGGGGCACGCGCCGGAGCTTGACGCAGTTCGGCTGCCAACCGGGTTAGGTCGGGCTCGGTGTCGATGTCGTAGAACGGCTCGGTAAAGCCAACGGAAAGTTGCAGGGCGCGAGCGCGCGCCAGGAGCGCATCAAGTGCGCTTTTCGTGCCCATACCGTCGCCATCGAAAAGCGCCGGATGAGCGGCCTTGGCTCCTACGAGATAGTAGCCGCCATCGTGGGTCGGGCCAACCACTACGTCGTGCGCGGTGAGGGCGTCGAACGCGCCTTCCAAAACCGACGCCGGTAGATGAGGGCTGTCGCTGTTGAAGGCGATGACGCGTTGCCGGCCACTGGCTGCGAAGTGCGCAAACACCGAGGTCAGGCCCGCGGCAAGGCCTTCACCTATCTGCGCAACTACCTTTACTTCGTTGCCTGCTAATTGCGCGAGCTCGTTTACGTCCGAGCTCGGGCACATGATGGCGACTTCCACACCGCTCAATGATCGCGCCAGCGCCAGAGTGTCGTCCAAGAGACAGCAGTAGAAAGCAGTGACAGCCGCGGGAGAAAGGCTGGACGCGAGCCGCGTCTTGACCACGCCTGGCCTGGGTGCTTTCGCCATGATTACCAGCGTGCGGCCCTCGTGCGGCGAACGGGCCGTATTTTCGCGGGACGGTTCCATAGGGGATCGCTGTGCCAAGGCTCACGCTAGCCGCGGATTTCCGGTCTTTCGACGCCGAAAATAATAGCGCACTATCAGTGAGAGGATGAACCATGCCGCACCCATCGTGCCCTTCAGCGTTCCGCTTATCTTGGATTTGCCGATGCGCGGATAGTAGCTCACCGGCACCTCAACGATGCGGAAACCTGCGAGCGTCCCTTTGAGAATTATTTCGACCGCCCAGCCGTAGGTGGTCTCTTCGAGGGCGAGTGTGCGTAGTACGTCGGCGCGGGCTGCGCGAAAGGGGCCGAGGTCGGTGATGTGCAGTCCATGCGGACTCGTAAAGAGAAGGTTGATCAGGCCAGCGGCTAGACGATTCCCAAACGCCTGATGCCACGGCAACGCTCCGAGAATGCTGTGCTTCCCTAGACGCGAGCCCAGCGTAATATCGGCGCGGCCCTCGGCGATTGGAGCCACGAGAAGCGGTAGTTCGGCTGGTCGATCACTGTAATCGCCATCGAGGAATACGACGACGTCAGGACTGCTGGCAGCGGCCAGTCCGGTCAGGCAGGCGCGACCGTATCCGCGGCGTGGTTCGTGGAGGACACGGGCTCCCATCTTGGAGGCAATCTCAGGAGTTCCATCGGTTGAATTGCTGTCTACGACTAAGACCTCCGTCACCATGCCGGCGGGGAGATCGGCTAAGACGCGGCCGATGGACTGCGCTTCGTTATGGGTGGGAATGACGACGGACACTCGCACTTGATCCTTGTTTCAGGTGACCCAGTTCAGGTGACCCAGCTCAGGTTTACCTTGTGCAGATGACCTGGACTCAACTCACCACCATGGGGAGGACGGCCGCCGCCGCGCTAACAATGCGTCGACGCCCCAGGCACGACCGGCCCGCCCGACCACGAGTGCAAGTGATGCGAGCACCGAAACCAGCAGCTCCCAGATCCACGACGTGCCCCACTCGGAAACCCAAAGACTGCCGAGATACAGAAACGCCACGAAGGCGGCGGGGCGCGTCAGGAGACCGATGATCAGCAGGATTCCGAGACCGATCTCCGTCACCGCCTGCATAGGAGCGGCCATGGCGGCGTGACTCGCCGCCAGACCCATGACTGACTTCCACACGGCCGGCGAGTGGCTTGCCTTTATGTAGTAGTTGATCAGGCTGGCGTAGCCCGCTGGCGTGTAAAGGCCTTTCCCCAGATTCTCGAAGAAGACCCACACCAGCATTGCGCCGATCGTGATGCGAACGATTGCGAGGCCATTTGCCGCTGGCGATTGGCTGACTGAATTTTGCGTCGGGCCCGTGTTCGTCATTATCGTGAACCTCGTGTCGTGAACCTCGTGTCAGGAACCTCGCGTCATGAACCTCGGAGCTAATGGATGCCGCGAGCTAGCGGTGGAATGGAAACGAGCCGGTATTTTAAACGGTTCCACCGGTTCCTGCCAGAGCCGTTCCAGATTTACGTGGACGGCACCGCTTGTGGCCGTGTCCAGCCGCAGTTCCTTGGGGCTCAAAGTATTACAATCGCGGCGCCGCCGGAAAAATAAATGTCAATTTCGTGAGCCAACTTCTCCAGATTTCTCGCAAGTGTGAGTAGGAAGGCACCTTGAAGGCGGTCAGCCTCCGGACGGTATGCTACGAGGGATCCGGACAGCTCACGCTTTCGGGCACGCGTTCAGAAGAACTCGAAGGCGGGCGGCCCTGGGGAGGGCTGCCCGGTTTCGGGATGGGGGGGCAGATGAAACCGGCATATTGACGGTTTGGGCGCAAGGTTCGATGCCCTACATTGATGCACAACCTTCTCGCCGCGGCATGCTAGTCCTTGTTATGATGAGATACCCTTCAAGCCAGTCATGCAGTCCGAAAGCTCCGAGGAAAAATGCCGGGAAAGCCCAATATCACATTGCCCGCAACGGTCGAGAAAATCATTAAGCCGCCTGACCCTAGGCTGCCAGAAAAGGCACAAATCAGCATAGAAAAGGGCGCTGAACCGCTTTACCAGGAACTTCGCATCGAGAATGTTCTTAAAGACTCGCATGGCCGGGATGTAAAACTCAAAGAGGGCGCCAAGGTCGAGGTGACCGTTGAAGCGAACGACTCGGGTGTGATTCGCAAGGAGGGATGACGTTCATCCCTTGAAGCGGCCTTTGCCTCACTGGAAATTTGACCGGTCTTGAATTCAATTCGCGGAGCCGGCGCGATGAGGCAGTGCTGGCATACGACGTGACATTGGTAATTTTGTTCGAACTCTCCCCTGCGTTTTAATAAAAGCTGCTCGCATTGGAACCTTGCCATGAATTACCTGGCCGTGTGCCTGCTGGTACAGATCTCTCTGGCATTTGGAGTGGCCGGACTTTTGTGGCCGGACAAGCTTATGCCACTCTTCGAGGTGTTGATGTTCCCGTGGGCGGCGAGCTATCGAACGGTGCGCGCCAACAGCCTCGCGGCGATCGGCGTGTCACTCGTGATTCTCGTGAAGCTGTTCGCGGTTGGCTTCTAAGTCGAGAATTTCGCAGGGCCCACATAATTCCCCAGACGGAATGCGCCGGCAGTGCCAGCAGAATCAGGCCGCGCATGCCCGCAAATCTAGAATTACGAAGTTTGCGATTCTGTATTCCATCCTCATGCCGCCACCATTAAGACGGTTTTTCGAGAAACTACAAAAGTGCTGTGATCCTAATCACATCCTTACTGACGGGATGCCGCATACTCTCTTAAAATGTCAGACACTGTTTCTTGGCGGGCCGAATATAGCGTTAATATCGCGGAGCTCGACAGCCAGCATCAAAACCTCTTTCGCATTATTCAGAATCTGCATCAGTCGATTGCCGCGGGGCGTGGCCAGGAAGTCACCGAGGGAGTTCTGGCGCAAGTCGTGAACTACACGATGCATCATTTCTCCACCGAAGAGAATTTGATGCAGGAACATGGATTCCCGGGCCTTGCCGCGCATCGCCTGGAGCACAACACTCTGACCGTGGAAATCTCGCGCTTTCAAGAGGAACACGCGGAGGGCAAACCGGGCGCTGCCGAGCGACTCCTGCGTTTCCTCCTCGAGTGGCTGGAAGAACACACCTTGAAAACAGATAAGGAATACGTGCAATTTTTCGATTCGAAAGGCGTAGGTAATCAGATTGTCAGTGGTGGCGTTGAAAGCGATTAGAGCGACCGAGGCCCGTCCTCGTGTTGCGCACTCCAGTTATAAATCCTTGAGCTGAGCGACCTCGCTCCCAGCGTTTCAATTTCCAGCGCTCTGGCTATTTATTCCCCCGCTTAGGCCGATAATGCTACTGTGAAATCACACTGGGACTCGGGAGGCGCGAGTATGCCAAACAGGCTCACTCTGCTGCTGTTATTGACATTGGTCGTGATGGCTGCGGCGCAGGACAAAGGGAGGAATTCGGCGTCGGACAAGAGCCTGATTCTCGCCCTGGAGAACGCCTGGAACCAGGCAGAACTGCACCACGATGCAGCGGCGGCGGACGCCATCCTCGCCGATACATTCATCAGCGTTGACCACCACGGCCAGATCCAGACGAAGGCGCAATACATAGCGGACCTGAAGGACACTTCCTTCAACCCGCAACAGATCTCGAACACGGAGACGAGTGTTTATCTTTACGGCGACACCGCGATCGTTACCAGCGCCTATCGCACGCAGGGCACGGACAACGGCAAGGCGTTCGTTCACCACGGCCGCTTCACCGATACCTGGGTCTACCGGAATGGCAAGTGGGAGTGCGTGGCGGACCAGGAAACGCTGATTGGCAAATAGGTTCTCCGTGTGTTCCGGTGCGCCGTTGAATTTGGGTTCGGTGTCGATGCCACCATTCGCCAAAATTACTGCTTCTGGCCTTTTTTAACCAGCGACAGGCGATTACACTGACTAGCCACTCGCCATTGCGCGCTATTTCAGCAGCCATGCCGACCCGGCGGCCAGGCACCCAACCACGGCAATTAACATTCCCAGATGCCAGTAGATCCGCCGTCGCGACAGCAGCGTAATTGACGTGATCACCAAGGCCACTTCGAGAAACACTTCACCCAGGTCGAACCGGTCCGCTGTTCGGTGAGTAAGAGCAAATTCCTCTTCGAGCTCGTGTCCCTTCTTTTCCAGTTCTTTCTGATCTTCTTTATAGCGGTCGGCTTCGCCGCGCGCCTTCTCCTGCATTTTGGCCGCCGCCTCGGCATCTTTTGCCGCGACTACGCCGGCCAGATCGGCGAATAGCTCGTCCGTGTGCTGGCGGCTCTTTTTCGCCTGGAAGTACGCCCATTGATCGGTGACCTTGTTCTGAAGGATGACCTCTTCCGTGTGTGTGCGATGTCCGACCAGCGAAACCGTCGCCACCAATACGGCCAGCACGGCCATGGTGATGCTGACAGGCGCAAGATCCGGATGCTCCCGCGCGTGTTCGGCGTGCTCCTGTAATTCATGAAGTTCCTCGCTCATAGTTGTCGCGCTCCGGAGAAAGACTCAATGCCGTCTCGAGAGATGGGAGGTAAGGGCGAATTCAATCTGCAAATCTGAGTCCGCAACCGGTGACCCGTGACCTGCCTCTTCCTGCAATCTAAGAGGATAACCGATCCCCGCTATTCTCCCATCACTTTAATCAGGATTCGTTTATCGCGCTGGCCATCGAACTCGGCATAGAAAATCTGCTGCCATCGTCCGAAGTCGAGCCGTCCCTTGGTGACCGGCACGATCACCTCGTGATGTACGAGCAGCGATTTCAAATGCGCGTCGCCGTTGTCCTCCCCGGTCTGGTGATGGTGGTAGTCTTCCTTGAAGGGAGCCTGCTTCTCCAGCCACGCGTCGATGTCTTCGATCAAGCCGCTTTCATCGTCATTCACGTAAACGCCTGCCGTAATGTGCATCGCCGAGACCAGGATCATTCCATCCTTGATGCCTGATCTTTCGAGCGCGGCCTCCACTTGCGGAGTAATTCGCACGTATGCGCGCTTCGTTTTGGTATGGACGGTGATATATTCAGTGTGAAATTTCATCCCTACCCAGCCTTCCCGTGTGAGCGGCATCACACGACTGACGCAAAGCCGTCACAGCGCAACTCCCTCCCCAGGTCTAAAGCGGTAGATATGGATGCCGCTAAGTTTGAGCAAGTTTCTCGCGAAGTGCTTCGATTGCTCGATCAACAGGTCGCAGCCATCGCGGGCCGGGAGTCTAAAAAGTTTACCGAGGCCGAAGCGAAAGCCTACGCGGCCCGAAAACGCAGAATTCTCAAGCTGCGATCCGAACTGGCCAAGCTTCTCGCATCCGTCCAGGCTTAAGTCTTTTTTTGCCGGCCTTTGTTAGGGGCGGATTTCCGTCGCTGCGGGCGTCGGCCGTTGCCATCCCCTTCGCCGGTAGCTATTTCATATTCCGATAACAGCCGATTCATCTCATCGATGAGAGCCGCCAATTCTTTAGGGTCCGTGACCTGCTTGGCTTTTTCCTGGAGGGCATTCCATCCTGGCGGGGGGTTAAGTGGCATCGTTCTGGAACCGTTCAGGGGATAGAGAAACTCTTGGTATTATAAGCGGAAAATTGAGCATCTTACCATCCTCACGAAAGTGCTATAACGCGCCGTTCGGGCATCGGGCCCAGCTAGCGCATGGACTCCTCAATCTCGGAGATCCAGTCAGGCCGCTTCAGCACCTCGCGCGGCTTCGGCCCATCGGCCGCGCCCACAATGCCATCCCGTTCCATCAGGTCGATCAGATGCGCCGCCCGCCCGTAACCGATGCGCAACCGCCGTTGTAGGAGTGAAGTCGAGGCTTTTCCGAACTCGATTACCAGCCGCACCGCATCGTTGAATAGCGGATCGTTCTCGTCCTCGGAAATCTCTTCGCCCGTCTCTCCATCGAGGCGGATTTCGCGTTCTTCCTGCGGCGTCTCGAGGAAATGCTCCTGATACTGCGCCTGCCCCTGCGTCTTCCAGAACTCGACCACCGCCGCAATTTCCTTTTCGGTCACGTACGGCGCATGTAAGCGATGCACGCGCGCCGAGCCAGAGGGCAGGTACAACATGTCGCCGCGGCCCAGCAGTGATTCCGCGCCGTTCGCATCCAGAATCGTGCGCGAATCCACCTTGGTCGCCACCCGGAACGAAATGCGGGCCGGGAAGTTGGCCTTGATCAGCCCGGTGATCACGTCGACCGACGGCCGTTGCGTGGCCAGCACAAGATGAATGCCGACCGCGCGGGCCATCTGCGCCAGGCGCGTGATCGACTCTTCCACGTTGTGGCCGTCGAGCATCATGAGATCGGCGAGTTCGTCGATGATGATGACGATGTATGGGATCGGCCCGTCGTCGCCCGTCCCCGATTCATTAGCGAACAGGCTCGGCGTATCGTCAAAGAGCGCGTTGTAGCTCGCAATATTGCGCACGCCCTTCGCGGCCAGCAGCTTCAGACGCCGCTCCATCTCGCGCACGGCGTTGCGCAGCGCATTCGCGGCCAGCTTCGGCTCGGTGATAATCGGCGTATAAAGATGCGGCACGCCCTCGTAGTTGCCCAGCTCCAGCCGTTTGGGATCGACCAGCACCAGCCGCACCTGATCGGGCGTCGACTTGTACAAAATCGACATGATCATCGCATTGATGGACACGCTCTTGCCCGTACCTGTCGATCCTGCAATCAGCAAATGCGGCATACCGGCCAGATCGGCGACGGCGAGGCGGCCATTGATGTCCTTGCCCATGGCCAGCGTCAGCTTCGACTTCGACCCGATGAACTCCGGCGACTCGATGTTCTCGCGCAGCCAGATAATCTCGCGCTCGCGGTTCGGCACCTGAATTCCGACCGTGCTTTTGCCGGGCATGCGCTCGACCAGAATGCTTTCGGCTCGCAACGCAAGGCACAAATCGTCGGTTAGTCCGGTGATGCGGCTGTACTTGATGCCCGCCTCGGGCTTGTACTCGAAGGTCGTAACCACCGGCCCGGGATTGATCTGCGTCACTTGCCCGTGCACATCGAACTCGGCATAGCGGTCGGTCAATACCTGCGCCAGCAGCTTGAGTTCGTCTTCATGCACGGCCTGTTGCTCGTCGGCGCGATGGAGCAGGCTCGAAGGCGGCAGCTTGTAACTACCCGCAATCTTCGGCATGGTCGTCTTCGGCTTGCGCTCGCTGTCGGCGCGATCCGTGACTTCGATACCGCCCGGGACTTCGGAATCCGCCTGCACCCCAGGAATCGAAGCCGAGCGCGATTGTTGGGTGGATAGCGAGTCCTCCGCGGCTGGTGCAAACGCCGCCTCGTCCTCCTCCGCCATGCGTTCAATTCCGGTGCGAGGTGCCGCCTTTGCCGCGGGCGAGGGCACCAGCGCAATTTCCTGCTCTGCGCGAGGCGATTCACTACGCGCCGCTTCATTCCGCACCATCTGCGCGCGTGCCGGCACAAGCTGCGCAGTAACGACGGGCTTCTCCGCCCGCCGTTTCTCCAGTTCCTTCTGCTGACGAGCCCGCTCTCGCTCTTCCTGCCAGTCCTTCCAGCGCTCCCGCAGCGCAATGAAAAATGCGAAGCGCGTAGGCGCCCAAACCTGAATCGCCGAGAACGAAAACGCCGTAGTCAGATAAAGTGCCACCGCCAGAACGGTAGTGCAGACAATGTAAGCACCGGCCACATTCAAGTAATGGATGAGCACATCGCCCAAGATCCGGCCGGCCAATCCCTCAATCGGAATCGCCCCCATCCACTTCAGGTGTCCCGGCAAAATAGCCAGCAGCGCAGGGACAAACATCAGCAGCCAGATCGCCCCCAGAGTTTTGGCAATCGGAGCCTGCACCACCCGCGACCGGAACCACCGCGCCCCCAGCACGAACAGGAAAACCGGCAGCAAAAACGATCCGACGCCCAAGCCCTGCAAAACGATGTCGGAAAGATAAGCCCCCAGAATACCGATCCAATTGCGCGCCGCGTGCGACCCGGTGAGGATCGACGCGCTGTTCAGGGAAGGATCGAGCGGCGAGTAAGAAGCCAGCGCAAGGAAAAGGAGGAGCGCGGAGACACCCAGCAGAAATCCGATCAGCTCATTGAGCCGCCGGTTCTTGCCGGGCGCAAAAATCTTCGAGAAAAATGTCATGTGGCAACGCCAGCCTGCGCATGGGGCAGAGCCCAAGCATAGACCGAGTCGGCCAGAGCCTCATTATTATGACAAGGACTGGGACCCCGGACAACTTGTGCAAAAGGCCAGGGGTGGCGAGTTGGGTACAGGGCCCGGCATCGATAGGTCAATGCCCAATCATCCCCGCCGCATAAGCCAGCACGACCCCACCAAGAATAATCCGGTAAACGGCAAACGGCGCGAACCCGCGCTTCCGTACCCACGCCATAAACCACGCCACCGCGCCATAGGCGACGATAAAGCTGACCACAAACCCGATCGCGAGCACGACCCACTCCTGCCCCGTAATCTCGGCGACGCCAATAGGATTCGCCTCATCTTTCCCGGCAATCGACTTATATAGGGTGTAGAGCGTGGCCAGCGCCATCGTCGGCATCGAGAGAAAGAACGAGAACTCCAGCGCCGCCGCCCGCGACATTCCGACCAACTGTCCGGCGGCAATGGTCGACATCGACCGCGAAGTCCCGGGAAACACCGCCGACAGAATCTGGCATGCTCCAATCCAAATCGCCTGCCCGCCATGAATGTCGTCCATCTTCCACGTGTGGATCGGCGAACCTGCCGCCTCCGGCCCCGCCTTCTCCCACGGCGCTTTCATGGCATCGATCACCCACATCACAATGCCGCCAATCAGCAGCGAGCCACCCATCACGTACAGGCTCTCAAGATTCTTGCCAATCACCTTGGTCAGCAAATACGACGGGCCCGCCGTGATGATGAATGCGATCATTACCAGACTCAGCGGATGGGTCAGGTAATCGCAATCGCGGTGCTCGCCATAGGGCCACGTCGAAATCAGCTTGGCGATATGCGACCGAAAGTAAATTGGAAGCACCAGGATGGCGCCCAAGTTGGATGACGATCGAGTACATCTTCCAGTAGCCGCTCGAAAGCGGCACATGCATCACCACTTCGGCCAGCCGTAGATGCGCGGTCGAACTTACCGGCAAAAATTCAGTGAGTCCTTCAACGATTCCGAGAAGGACGGAAATCAGGTATTCGTTCAAAGTTTGTCTCCGAGGGGATGGAGTCGGTCGAGGCCAGTATCTCAGAATTCTGTGAAAGGAAGGTTAGAGAGCTAGATTCATGCCGCGCAGCACGCCCGAAAACGAACGCCTCTTTGCGCGAAAGTGATCCGCCAGCGTCGAAGCTACTTCTGCAATCTGACAATCGCACGCCTAGTTCCCCTCCGCATACCGCCGGAAGAAGCTGTCGTTCTTCCACCGCGGCTTCTGTGGATCGTTCGCAACCTGCACCAGCAGCCCGCGCACGATTTCCTCATATTTGGCGGCCGTTGCCAGATCTACCGGCTGATTCACGTCGTCGGACGGCGCATGATAGCGCTGCGTCAGCCAGTCTTTGAAAGAGTTATTCCCTCTGGCGATCCCCGGCTCAGCGCGCACATCCATCATCACTGAAGGCACGCCGTGCTTGATGAAGTTGTACTGATCGCTGCGAATGAAAATGTTGCGCAGCGGCTCCGGGATCGGGCTGCACCTTCACGCCCAGCGATTGCGCCACCTCGCGCGCGCGATCGCCCAGATCGGACTCCGCCAGTCCTTCCACCGTCAGCACTTTGAGCGGCACGATCGGCAAAAACATGTCGACGTTTACATCGGCCACCATCGACTTCGCCGGCACGGTGGGATGCGCCGCAAAATACTTCGAGCCGAGCAGCCCTTTCTCTTCTCCCGTCACCAGCACCAAGCAGAATCGACCGGCGCAGCTTCTCCGGGTGCTCCTTGAAACTCTCCGCCATATCGAGCACCAGCGCGCTGCCCGAGCCGTTATCCATCGCGCCGTTGTAAATGCGGTCGCCATTGATCGGCTCGCCGATCCCGACATGATCGATGTGCGCCGAGAGCACGACATACTCATCCTTCAAAGCCGGATCGCTTCCGGGCAGCCGCGCCACAATGTTCGCCGACTCTACCTTCGTCACCTCGACCCGTGTCTTCGCCTCCAGCGACACCGCCAACGCAAAATGGGGCATCGCCTTGCGCTCTTTGCCCAGCGCCGCGATCTCGGCAAACGAATGCCCCGACCCGGCAAAAAGCTTCTCCGCGCTCGCCGGATTCATCGTTACCGCCAGTTCGTCGCCCTCCGTTTCGTTGAACTCGGGATAGTCCAGTTCCATCGCTCGATGGTTACGGTTCAGCGCAATGCGCGACCACGGAATATCCATCGACGCCGGATTTATCAGCGTCACCACGCCCACCGCGCCCGCCGCGTGCAGCGCCTTCCATCGCTCCGCCATCGTCTGGTAGTGCGAAGCGAGAGCTGCCGGGAATCTGCGCCGGCGATCCACTGAAGATCACTGCAATCTTGCCGTTCAGATCGATCCCGGCAAAGTCGTCGTAATTGCTCTCCGGGACCTTCAACCCGTAGCCGGCAAAAACCAGCGCCGCCTTGACCTTGCGTGCCGGCATCACACGCGCGCTGATGAGCGCGTCCTCGCCGAGTACAAGCGGTTCGCGCTTGCCATCGCGCACCAAAGCCAGACTCGAATCCTTTTCCACAATGCGGCGCGAAATAAATCCCACCGGCTGATAGAAACCGTCGACGCCCGCCGGCTCAGCGCCCGCTTTCTTGAGTTGCTCAACCGCGTACTTCTCCGCCTCGCGCTCGCCGCGGCTGCCCGTGTCGCGCCCCTCTAGTTTGTCATCGGCCAGAAATTTGACGTGCTCCCACCAGGATTTGCCGTCGAAATCGTACTTGCCGTCAGTAAAGCAACCTCCCGGCGGACATTCAACCGCCAGGCCGCTTGAAGAGGCGATCTCCAGCCTCACGCCAACCATTTGACTGGCACCCGCCTGCACGTCGACGCGCCGTGTCCAGGGCTTGAATCCCCGCTGGGTGACGCTCACCCGGTAGGGGCCCGGTTCCAGAGACACCGTAAATTTTCCATCGGAGTCGCTATACATCCCCGTAGCGTTGGCGGGCGCGGGAGAGATTTCAATGCGCGCGTGTGCCACCACGGCTCCGGTGGGATCGGTGACCACGATCATCAGCGGCTCTGCCGGCGGGTTCTGGCGGGCAAATGCCGAGCCCGGCGCGATTAAAGCAAAGGACAAAACGACGAGCAGCAGCCGCGAGAGCGATTTTATTTTCATGA
Source organism: uncultured Acidobacteriaceae bacterium (assembly GCA_963698865.1). Lineage (GTDB taxonomy): Bacteria > Acidobacteriota > Terriglobia > Terriglobales > Acidobacteriaceae > Acidiflorens. Next base: position 568,349 of record CAVOSL010000002.1, read on the forward strand.
CGATCCCAAGGACGAAGGTTTCGAGAGGATGCTACGACACCGATTCAATATTATATGGAGCGAGTCAAACGCTGGCGTTCCGCAGAGCCTCGAGGGCGTCTACTCCACCGCATTCCCATACGTCGGGACGCCCTGCTGCATCAAATACAGCAGCATCTGCCCGCGCGACGCCCACTCGCTCTGCGCATACTGCGAAATAAGCTGTTGCGCCAGCGCGATCGCCTGCTCTTTACTCTTGTCCGACTTCTTCTGCTGGTCTTCCGTCTTGTAAATCTCGATCAGCGCCGCCCGCCGCCACGCCGCGTCGTACAAGGCTTCCGGCGCCGAAGGCGATTGCGGATGCTCCTTCGCATACTTCTCGTAAATATCCGCCTCTTTGTCCGGACACTTCGACGAGCCCTGCCAATCGCCGCACATCTTGTTATCGATCAGATGAAAGCTGGCCAGCTCCGCCCACTTGCTGCCGGGAAATTTCTTCATCACCAGCCTCATCTGCTCATCGTCGATGCCTTGCCGGTAAAAAGATTCCTTCTCATGGGCCGACGGCCGCGACATCAAATCCGATTTGTCGATCTGCCACTTGATGTCGGCCGCACGGTACAGCGCCTCCCCCGCCAGCGGCGAGGTCGGAAAAATGTCGTACACGCGCCGGTAAAGCCGCAGCGCATCCTGTGCCGCTCCGCGCCGCCCGTGCGGCCGGCTGGCCACGTCCTCCGCGTCAATGGCCGCCCCGTAAACAATGTGATCGCCATTCGGCGTCGACGCCCAAACCGTCCCTGTATCCAGAATCCATCCCGTGACCGTTTTCCGGTCTTCCTCCTCGTCGTCATCTACGAACGCCGCGTCGGGATTGTTGACATACCCAAGCAGCGCCTCGACTTGAATCCAATTGCGGCTCCTATCCAGCAGAATGATTTCGCGCCCGCGGTCGGCCTGCGCCAACTTGTGAGAAGTGGAATCGGGCGATATATAAATGATGGCCTCACGAACAATCGTGCCGCGATCGGCGGCCGCCAGCGGCGCGCTGGCAGAAACCACGATAGCCACGACAAACAAAGACACGCTAAGCGACGCCCGAAGCGGCGAGCGAAAGCGAGCAGGCGCGGACCAAGAATTCAAGGCAGTTCCAATCTCCGTTCGGAACGAGAGTAGCATGCAGATTTAGATGCAGGGAACAGCCCGCCAAGAAAGCAGATTGCTCTTCAAGTTCTGCCGCAGGTGCCCCATGTCTCGTGATTTTCGAGACATGGGTGCCCCGACAGCCGACAGCCAGTCACCGCTTCTTCCGCGCCATCCCACGCCCCGCCTTCGCATTCTTCTCCACCCGCAACTTCCAGGCCGCCTGCAGCGCCCCAGTCAGAACATCTTCACTGGCCTTCGCCAGCCGAATGTGCGTCATCCCCATCCGTCCCCACCCGCCGTGAATAGGAAGAAAAACCTCCGGCATCTCCTCGACAAACGCCGCCTGCTGTTCGAGCGTGAGCTGGAGATTCCCATAACCCAGCTTGGCCGACGAAAGCGTAGCGAAAATGCGCCCGCCCACGCGGAAGTCAGGATTCCCCATGTGCGAGCTCTCCTCAGCTCCTTCAAGGCTGAGCGCAATCCGCCGAAAATCGTTAACAGTCATGGCCATGTTGGAGTCAACGCGGTGTCAGAGAGAGCCGACCAATCGGCCCCAGCGCCGCCCGATTCAGAATAAGCCCATGCTGGAATATTCGCCAATCATCTGTATATAGGCTTCACTTTCGCGCGTAGGCCCTCCAGCTATGCCGAATCTTGGTGGCTCCCCAGGTGTAGAATAGTAGGCGCTCAGAACGCGGAGGCTAGTATGCATTCCTGCCTCGTCAATCCCCGAAGGCCCTTCCTTTCGATTCGCATTGCCCTGGTCGCGATCCTAACCCTGTTGTCATCTGGATGGACCTGCCGCGCGATGTTCGTGAGCTGTCAAGACGCGGTGGCGCGGCCCCAAATTGTCTCGCTCTCGCCGGACGCAATTTCATTCGACGCGGAATCTGTTCAGCTGACGGTAGACGGAAGCGACTTTACTCCCCAATCGCAGATCATGTGGAACGGAAACGCATTGCAAACGGCGTTCACGGATTCTCGACATGTTGAGGCCACGATTACCCAGCAGACCTTTGACTCCTTTGGCGGGTCAGCGGAAGGCAGCGTGCAGATTTCAGTGAGGACTCAGGGACGGGATCGGGGATGTCCGCCCAGCGAGGACTCGGCCACGCTGCTTCTCGTCATCCACTGAGAACGAGGGGAAAGAAAGACCTTAGTCTCGGGATCGTCCGGCGTCCAGGGCGATCGGCCGCCGGTGTTCGCCACCGAGTGCCGAGTCGCATTTGGCGATCCCTTTCGCGACCGCGTCCATATCAGCGCGTTCGTCGCTTTCCAATTCTCCGCGATTCTTCTTATCGGTCCAAACGGCCTCGCTTTTTTCGTACCAGCTACGCGCTGCCAGCCAGTGCTCGCGCGCCTTGCTGGCGGACGTATGCGGTTTCGTGGCCAATGCGGAGTAGGCGTTACCCATCCCGAAATAGGCGGATGCCAATCCGGTGCGACGGTAGCGGTTGCCTGATGTGCTCGGAGACATCGACTCAAACGTATTGATCGCTTCGCGAAGGACTTCCATGGCGGAAGCCGGCTTACCGAGCGCGTTCAACGAGTCCGCGATTCCATCGTCGCTAAAACCGAAGTTTGATTTCGCCAGCGTATTCTTTGGGTCTGCCTCCAGCAACTCCTGAAACATCTGGTGTGCCTTGCGGTGCGCTTCCAGAGCCGCGGATGCATCGCCATTATCTTGTCGCAGCGTGCCCAAGCGGTTGGTGGCCTCCGCCAGAAACTCACGGATCGTGGCATTGTTCGCGGGTACTTGTGATTTCTGTTCCAGAGTTTCGACGGCCTTGGTTTGCATTTGGATGGCCTGGGCCAGGCTGCCCATCTGGTCCATCGAGTTGGCCATACCCTCAAAGTCGGCTGCGAGGTGCGTATTGAACGACGCATTTGTCGGGTCCACTTGCAATAATGGTTCTCGAATCGAGGCCGCCTTACGATAGTTTTCCAGGGCTCCGCTCGGGTCTCCGGTTTGGCCGAGCAATCGGGCGGTGAAGTAATAGCTTCCGGCGAGCTGATCAACAATCACCGGATTATTTTCCCCCGCCGCCATCTTTTCGGTGATCGGCAGCGCCTTGCGAACCGCACCCAATGCTCCACTGAAATCGCCGCTCGCCTCGAGCACGTTCGCGACGCGAAAATAATTCCGCACCAACGCTCCCTGCAATTGCATGTCGTCAGGATTAGCCTTGGCCAGCGGTTCTCGAATGGCGAGCGCCTTGCGATAGCTTTGCAAAGCGCCCGCGGTATCGCCCAGGTTTGGCAGATAGTTGTATCCCAACACGTCGCCGACTCTCTCGTAAGCTGTGGCCAATTCCCTCTGTAAAGACGTATCGCCTTTCGCCTGCCGGGCGAGGCTGTCGAGGTATTCCAGCGCGCGGGTGACGAGCAACTTTCGCGCCGGCGTAGAGCCCGGCAGATCCACGATGGAATCATGGAGCTCAAAGATCAGAGAGTTGGCCAATTTGCGGACATCGTTGAAGCGCTGATCGGCCCGCTCCCGCTCGACGCGCGCGATGTGAGCTTCGCGCAAGATCAGGCCGACTCCCACGATCAGGGCGACCAATGCCAGCCCCGCTGCGATGATGCCGGCCCGATGACGTCGCACAAACTTCCCGGTCCGGTACTTCCACGAATCCTTGGCGGCGATGACCGGCAATCCTGCCAGATGGCGCCGGATATCCTCGGCGAATTGTTCGACCGACGCGTAGCGGCGCTGCGGTTCCTTGCGCAGCGCCATCAGCAGAATATTGTCGAGATCGCCTTGCAGTCTCCGCCGCAACCTCGCCGGTGATCCTTCCCCTGCATCGCTGAGCGGTTCGACGTTGATTTTGCTGTCGCCCTGCGGCACAACTTTGGGTTTGAGAGCGACCGTGCTCGGCCTCTGTGGCTCTGTCTCCAATATCGCGCGCGCCAATTCGTGAGGATTATTTGTGTTCATCCCGTAGGGAGAACAGCCGGTCAGCAATTGGTAGAGCCCGACGCCCAGCGAGTACACGTCCGAGGCGGTCGTGATCGTTTCGCCGCGAATCTGCTCCGGGCTGGCATATTCCGGCGTCATCGATTGCACCAGTGTCGTTTGCGCTTCGCCTCCCGGATCGAGAATCTTCGCGATGCCGAAATCCAGCAATTTTGGTACGCCTTCTTTTGTCACCAGAACGTTGCTCGGCTTGAGGTCGCGATGGATCACCAGCCGCTGGTGCGCATATTGGACGGCTCCACAGACCTGGCGAAAGAGCTGCAGCCGCTCGGTAACGGAAAGTTCGTGTTCGTCGCAGTATTGGTCGATCGGAACACCTTCGAGCAACTCCATCACGAGGTAGGGAGTGCCGGTCTCGGTGGTGCCGCCATCGAGCAGCCGCGCAATGTTGGGATGGTCGAGCGAGGCCAAAATCTGGCGCTCATGGCGGAAACGTTCCAGCAGAAAGGATGTGTCCAATCCAACCCGAACCAGCTTAATCGCGACCTGCTGATCGTACTGCCCGTCCGCGCGGGCCGCTCGATAGACTTCGCCCATACCGCCATGCCCAAGCTGGTCGATAATTTGGTAGACGCCGATGCGGCTATGCGCACGCGCTGCCGGGGCTGAGGCGGCAGACTTGAAATCGACAGCAGGTTCCTTCAGAAAATTTGTTCCGGCTTGCTCATGGGCGGCGAGCAGCGATTCGACCTCCTGCCGCAACTCGCGGTCTTCGCCACAGGCAGCGTCCAAGTATGCAGACCGTTCACCCGGGTCGGTGAGGATTGCCTGATCCACGAACTGCTTCACCCGTTGCCATTGCTCCCGATTCATTGCCGCTGGTTCTCCGCTCATGGCGATTCGACGGTTGTCGGCATAACCTCGCCATTTCGCCAATTACTCTGTGCATCCAGCTAACAGGATGAGGTCCGCCAATGGATGCGGCCGCGTTTTCGCCAGCCGCAGGAAAGCCCATACCGACCTTCGACACGCGAGATGTGAACCCTAAGGCCTATTCTCGCCGCCCCTACTTAACAAACTGCAATCCGTGCGGAACACCCGCCCGGAAAACATAGGCGTAGAGCAGCACGATTATTCCCACGATTGAGCACAGTGCGACCGAGTGCCAAGCCACGAAGCGGAAAATGATCCCTTCGTTACCGACTTGCTCAGTGGCGGAAGTGGCGATGGTGATGGACTGCGCATCGACCATTTTGCCCATCACTCCGCCCGCGCTGTTGGCGGCGCACATCAGCACCGGATCGATGCCGAGCTGCTGCGAAGTGATTCTCTGCAAGCTGCCGAAGAGCGCGTTCGATGAGGTATCGCTGCCTGTGAGCGCAACGCCCAGCCAGCCTAAGAACGTTCCGAAGAATGGATATAGCCATCCGGTGCGCGTGAAGGCCAGACCCAAGACTGCGTCGAGGCCGGAGTAGCGCGTTACGTAGCCGAGACCGAGCATGAATGAGATCGCGATCATAGCGAGACGCATTCGCACCAGCGTTCGCCAGAAAGTCTTCATCAACCCCAGTGGGCTCAGGCCGAGAAAGAGTCCGGAGACGATGGCGGCAAAAAAGCAGCCCGTGCCGGTGGCGGAGAGCCAGTTGAAATCGTAGCGGGCGGCTTCCGGAGTCGGCTTCTTTACTACGGGAGCATCGCGCGAGACTGCATTGTGGAGATATGGCACATCCCATCCCGGCGGCCCGGGACGCAGCTTGCCATTCGGGAGCGTGACGCTGAAAGCGGGAGTGGTGGCGCGGTTCATGGCGAGCTTGATGGATGGCAGCCCCCACAAAAGTACAAACAGGGAGAGGATGGCGAAGGGCATCCACGCTTTTAGAACTTGGCCCGCGGAGTAGGTTTTCACGTGCGTGAAGCCGTCGAACTTTTTCGAGTCCCATTGACCGCCGACTTGGTCCATGATTTCGACCGTGTGCTGAGAAAGAGCAGGCGCTTGTTCGTCGTATTCGAAGCGCCAGATTTTCTTCGGCTTCCAGAAGCGCAGAAATACCAGAGTGGCAATGATCGAGACAACACCGCCCATGATGTCGACGAGATTGCTGTCCACATAATTCGACCAGAAAAATTGCGTAAGGGCGAAGGACAAGCCGACCACGAGAATGGCAGGCATCACCTCGAACGTCTCCTGCCAACCGACCATCGCCCTCACCAGCCAGAAGGGGACGAGTACGGCGGTCAATGGAAGAATGCGGCCGATCATGGCGTTCAGGTCGGATTCCGACATGGCAGTCACGGCCGCCAGCGTATGCACGGGCGTGCCAATCGCTCCCCAGGCGACGGGAGCGGTATTGGCGATCAGGTTCAAGGCAGCGGCGTGAAAGGGCTTGAAGCCGAGGCCGATCATGAATGCACCGGCAATGGCGACGGGGGCGCCGAAGCCGGCCGCTCCTTCGATGAATGCGCCGAAGCAGAAGGCCACCAATAACACCTGCAGGCGGCGATCGGGCGTGATGCCGGCGACTGACTCCTTCATGATCTCGAATTGCCCGGTTTCAACGGAGATGTCGTAAAGATAGACGGCGGCGAGAACGATCCAGGCAATCTTGAGAACGCCGAAGGCCACACCGTAGGCGAAGCTCACCGCGGCTAGAGTAGCCGGCATTTTGAAGAAGGCGATGGCCACGAGGACGGCGGTGCTCGCTCCCGCGATGGCGCACCAATGCGGCTTTACTTTGAGGCCCGCGAGCAGTCCGAACAGAACGATGATAGGCAGGGCGGCAACGAGGGTCGAGAGCCACCAATGACCGAATGGATCGTAAACCTGGGTCCACTGCATCACGGCCTCCTTAGAGTGGAGTGTGCTACGCGGCCAAAGTCAAACGCGCCAAAGGCGTGCGATATGGTACCACTGCGCGCAAGGTAGGTGTAGCGGGGACGCCGTTCGCCCGCGTGTAGCGCGGACACTCTTGTCCGCGTGGCGGGATCAAATACGCTGCCGACGGGGCGGACCGGAGTGTCCGCCCTGTACGTGCGTGAGTCTTGCTGAGGCTCAGCTGTCCTTGCGGTAGAGCAGGTCGCGCATGGCGCGGCGGCGGGCTTCGTTCATTTCGCTGTTGACGGCTTCCTTGCCGCGAGCGGCGGCAGCCTCCTCGGACTCTGGCTCGCTGCATGCGGGGCAACGATTGGCAAAGCCCGGTTTGCCGGGCTTTAGTTCAAATTCCTCTCCACAAACAACGCAAACCTTAATGGGAAAAGGCATAGAAAACTCCGTCGCTAATCTACAGTTAGAAATACCTGATGCAGTTGGGTCAGCACCGGATTCACGACTGAGGCCGGCCGCTTTCCTAGACCGGCAGCTCTTCCTGCATCCAGCCCCCGGTGGATTTCTGTGTGGCTTGGGGCCCGGCGAGGTCAAGAATGAGTTTTTCGAGGATCAGGCGCTTGCCTGGCGGGTTCGAGCGCAGGGCGAGATCGGCTTTGGCAACCAGGCGGATCGAGCGCGTCAGTTCGCGCCTGGATTTGTAGCGCCGGGCCTGACGGATGATGTCATCGGCCGCGAAGGGCGGAACCCGAAAGCCTTGCCAGAGCGCGGCCCAGAGCATGCGCTGGTCGCGCACGTTGCGCTCCAGAATGACCAGCATCTGGCGGAAAGTTTTGGCCAGCATATAGAGGTGGCCAATGGCGGCCTCTTCGCCGTCACCGGTGGAGAGCAGCGCGTCGAGGATGGAGAGCGCGCGAACGCGGTCCTTGGCGGAGATGGCATCGGTAAGTTCGTAAAGCGAGCGCTGCTTGGCGGCGAGAACCATGGTCTCGACGTCGCCGAGCGTAATTTTTTTCTTTTCGCCGACGTAGAGGATTAGTTTTTCGAGCTCGTTCGAGACCATCATCATGTCGCCGCCGAGGGCATCGACCAATTCGCGGGCGCCGTCAGCATCGATCTTCACCTCGCGCGTTGCGCAGTATTCGCCGATCCAGCGGACGGCTTCGCCTTCTTCGACGCGTGAGAGTTCGACGATACCGCAGAACGGGCCGAGGTCTTCGCGGATTTTCTGATAGCGATCCTTGTCCGTCATCTCCATGCGGCGGGCATCGGCGGGAATGCTGATGTGGTCGGCAACGAAGACGAGGAGCGCGTCGGGATTGGGATTTTTACAATACTCCTCGATGGCGCCAATCTTTTCATCGTTGGAGCCGCGGCCAAAGAGCGCTTTCACCCCGCGCACAAAAAAGACCTGAAAGGGCGCCATGAGCGAGGGCGTGCGGGCGCGGTCGAGGACCTCGCTGAGCGAGGTTTCGCCGAGATCAAATTCGAAGACGCTGAAGTCGCGCGAGTCGGGGGCGACGAGGTGCTCGAGGATGGCGTCGCGGCAGCGCTTACGGAAAAAAGCTTCATCGCCGACGAGCACGTAGGCCGGCCGCAGCTTGCGCGATGCGACGTCGGAGAGGAAGCGGTCGGCTTGGGTGAAAGCGCGCATGAGGCCCAGAAGAGCATTCTAAATGGAGAGCGCGGAGCAAGGTAGATCGAACTTGCGTCCGACTCGGCTGTTGTAACACGCTCAGGAACCGGCCATCAGCGGCGACCCGCATTTGACGCGGCGGAACGCGCGATTCCCTTCGCGAAATCGTCTCCAAAAGGTGCACGCTCGACGGGTTAACGAGGTCAGGGCGTAACCTCGTATATCGTTCCATCGCCGATCCCGCCCATCTCGGTCGTACCGAACAGGTTGCCTTTGGGGTCCTTAACCAACCCTCCATACGGTGCTTCGCCATCTGGGTTATTTTCGAAGCTGTGGACAACCTTAAACTTTCCACGCTTGGTCACAGTAAAAAGTACTCCAGCGCCGTAGGAGCCGCCTATCGTTGTCGTGCCCCAGAGTTTGCCCTTGGCTCGAATCAAGTTTGAGACTGGGATACCACCATCGACTCCACATGTAAACTCGTGCAAGACGGTGACCACTCTGTCCGTACCCATCATGAATGCGGTGCCACAACCCGATGAACCGCCCCCCCCAGTCGTGCCGTAAATATTCCCCTGCGCATCGAGTAACAACGTTGCACCGGGACCAGCCCCATCGGAACCCTGAAAATTGTGCAGCGTCGTGAAGGCACCGGCACTGTCGATCTCGAAGATTGTTCCTGCTTGCGAACTGCCACCAGTTGAAGTCGTTCCGAACAGGTTGCCTTTCTTGTCCAAAGTTAGGCCAGCCGATGGCTGCTCTCCATCTGTGCCATTGAAGCTATGTAGAATTGTTTCTGCGCCCGTATTGTCGATCTTAAAAACAGTGCCAGCATCAATACTGCCCCCATAGTGCGTGGTTCCATAGAGATTGCCCTTTCGATCTCGAACCAGACCGCCAAACGGATACCAGCCATCCTTCGGATAACCAGTAAAACTGTGCAGGACTTTTTCTGCCCCAGTTGCATCCAGCATAAACACCGTTCCACATCCAATCCCGCCTGGACACGACCCCGAACCGTGGTACGGTGTCATCCCGTATAAATTTCCCTTTGAGTCCAGGACAAGTGGCGCCTGAGGATAACCTCCATCTTGTCCACCTTGGAAATTGTAGAGAACTGTCAGGCTCCCACTGGGATCGAGTTTAAAAACCGTTCCGGCCGGCCCCGACGGACCTCCATCCTCGGCTGTACCGTACAGATTCCCAAGCTTGTCCGAAATCACACTCGCTCGGATAAAGAAACCGTCGTTATTTTGCATGGAATAGATAACGGAATACGTTTGTGCGTTGCCAACGCGGAGAAGCAGCCCGAAAAGACACAAAAGAACCAACCCCTTGAGCTCGCTACGCAATGCGTTAGCGTGCGACGGAAATCCCATGATCTCGCTCCCCCGGCCGACTAAAACAGCCATAGTCGGTCTGTTTGTTACACGCAGTTCGACGGCTCATTATTATATCCGGATTACAAGGCGTCCGTGTCCAATAAGTTGGCGTTTACATTGAATTTTGCTAAGCAACAAGCTCGTACATAAGAACCAGATAAGACACATCGAACCGGGCATGATATGGCGCCTGAAACAGGACGAGACGGCGAATGAAATTAAGAGTAACTAGTAAGCTTCGAGGATATTGGCGACCAGCGTGCGCGCGAAATCGCGCGAGAGGCGATCGACGGCGGGCGAGTCTTCCTCGAAAAAACGCGGGAGATCGGCCGAGATTTCGTATTGATCGTGAAACAGGTATGCCGGATTCTGAAAGACGACTTTGCCTTTGCTATCCGTGAGCGTGACCTGCACGCTGACCGTGACGAGAGCGCTAACGGCGCGGCCGGTTTGCGCGTCGTAGGCGAGCGGGGCGGCGGTGGCGGAGAGGACGGTTCCCTTCAGCACGGCATCGGCATCCTGATGCGTGTCGTGGATGACTTTGAACTGCGTGCGCGTGTTGAATTCGCGGACCACCGCGTCGGTGAGCAACTGCTCGATGCGAAAGGTCTGGCTGTGGCTCCCAAAGGCGGGGATGGCGATGGTGTGGATCGTCGGCGGGAGAGCGTTGGCATGGCCGACTTCATGGTAGCCGCAGCCGCTCGCGGAGAGAACAAGCGCCGCCGCGACCAGAATAACGGCGAGGAAGTCGGTGCGCCCGCACCTCATTGAACTGACCTCATTGAATCTGACCTCGCGGGCGAGAGGCGGTCAGGGTCTCGGCGCATTCGACCGCCGTCAAGGCCGAGACGCGCAGATTATCGATGGCCACCCACAGCCAGACGCCATTCTTACGGCTCGCGTCGGCGCCCAGCGCGACGAGGATGTTTTCCTGCCCCGCGGCGCTCACGTTGGTGGGCATATCGTCGGCGCTCGCGATGACCACATGCTCGCCTGCCAGGGCCTCCGAAAAATCTTTGATCGCAATTGGCTTGTCGGCCTCAAGATAAATCGAGAACGCGTGTCCGTGGAAGACGGGCGCCTGAAGTGTTTGCAGCGACGGTTCGATCGTGCCGGGCGCGAGCTGGCGATAGTGCTTGAGAATGCGCGCGGAAACCTTCTCCAGCGAATGCTGCGACTGTGGGCCGTAGCGCGCGACCATGTTGAACGCTATCTGAACGTCGAAAATCTTCTTCGGCAGTTCCTGAAACGAGAGCAGGTTGACGGTCTGCTCGTGCAGTTCGTCCATGCCGCGCTGGCCATACTCGGAAGCCGGCTCAAGCACCGTGGCGATCATCCGTTCGACCTTGGCGAACTTCTCGGCGCGCAGGGCGAGCAGCGCAAGAGCAGTGGCAGCGGGATGCGCGACCACGACCGGACCCGGCTGCAATTGCGGAGGCATAGGATTGCCGGTCCCGCGCTCGATCATTTCTCGTTCAATCCAGGGCGATCGGATCGCCGCGCCGGGTGCCTCTTCGAGCGTGCCCGTGGAATCGATGATGGTATTGCCAAGATCGCGCGCCATTTCCCATTTGGCGCGGGTGGCCCGCGGGTCGGATGAAAAGAAGGTGAAGTCCACACGCTCGAACTGCTCCGGACGAATGCTCTGGATGAAAGTCATCTCGTCGCCGACAGCCTCTAGCCGGCCGAGCGATTCATCGTCGTCGAGCAGGCGAATATCGACGGCAGGGAAATTGCGATCGCGCAGGATCTCGGCGATCTCTTTCCCCATAAGTGAGGCCGCTCCCACGATGGCGACGCGATAAAGGTTGACGCCGCGGAGCTCGGCCGGCGACGCTACGGATTTTGAAACTGGAGTCATGAAGTTAAAGATGCTTCATGCGAGGTCGGAGGTGCAGGCGGAGCTTTGCGCCGGAAGATCCACTGCAATCGCCAGAGAATGCCGGACGCCATATAAAGAACGGCGATGGCAAAGAGCACGGGCCCGGAAAAGGACCAAATCGACCACCCCAGAATGCCAAAGATAACAATGAGACGGAAAGGCCGGCGGGAGCGGAAATCGATGTCCTTGAAACTGTAAAAGCGCCAGGTGCTGACCATCAGGTAGCCAACGACAATCACCATCAGCAACCAGCTCACCGAAGTGCGCCAGGAGACCAGCGGCTCGCCGCCGAGGAAGTGAACGACGGCGGCAATTACGCCCGCTCCTGCCGGAATGGGCATGCCGACGAAATATTTTTTGCCGGGGCGTCCGGGATTGGAGGGTTGGGGATTGGTGGTGATGTTGAAACGCGCCAGGCGGCTGGCTCCCGCAATCAGGAACGCGAAACATGCGATGGTGCCGACTTGAATGACTTTCAGGCGCAGCTCGTGAGGAAGCGTGGCCGGCAGCAAGTGGAAGCCCCACATCCAGGCGAGCAAGGCGGGAGCGACGCCGAAGGTGACGACGTCAGCCAGCGAGTCGAATTCCCGGCCGAAATCGCTTTCCGTGTGGGTCAAGCGAGCGATGCGGCCGTCGAGACCGTCGAAGAACACGGCAAACCCGATGGCCATGGCCGCGTAATCGAGATGCCAGGGCTCGTCCAAGGTGCCGCGGGTGGACTCGAGAATGGCAAAGAAGCCCGCAGCGATGTTGGCGGTGGTGAAGAGCGAAGGCAGAATATACATGCCTTTGCGCATGCGCCCACGGGGACGATCGGAGTCGCGACGGCGAGGAGTTAGCCCTTCCATGAGGAGACCTCCCCTGCTTCGGCCTGGGTTCCGGAAGGCGACCCAGAAGACGCCGGGGAAGATGCCGCGGCGGGCTTGGTGCTGGGCTGTGCGAGTGACCGCGACGCGGGCAGAAGCGCCAGAATTGTAGCTCCACCTTTGACGTGGTCCCCTGGCCTGACCTGGATGGCGGCATCGGAATCGAAGAGAACGTCAACCCGCGAGCCGAATTTGATGAGGCCGACGCGCTGCCCGCGAGCGACCGTGTCTCCCACTTTGAGGTTGAACACGATGCGGCGGGCGATCAGGCCGGCAATCTGCTTGAAAGCGACGGTGCGACCCTCGCCTTCGACGATGACAATGTTCTGCTCGTTTTCATCGGCCGAATTTGCGGCCATGGCATTCAGGAACTTGCCACGCTGGTAGCGCACGTCGCGAATGATTCCCGCGATTGGGGAGCGATTGACGTGCACGTTGAAGACGTTGAGGAAGATGCTGATGCGGGTGCGCTGGACACCAGCGGAATTAATGGTGGCGACGTCGGTGACCTTGCCGTCGCCAGGAGAGACGATGGAGCCGGGAGCGTCGGGGATCAGGCGCTCGGGATCTCGGAAGAACCAGAGGCAGAAGACTCCCAGGAGCAGCACAGGGATGGCGTAGGGCCACCACGCGAGCCAGACAATCAGGGCCGCTGCAATTGCGCTGCCGATACCGTAGAAGTAGCCGTCACGCACCATGGGAAGTTGAAATGATTATAGAGCGCAGCACCAGAATCAAGTAACTGCAATAAAAAAAGGCGCTTACCTGCGCCTTGATTGCACACATAACACCGCTCTGGCGTGTTTAGATTGGGATCGACGACGATCCCGGAAGAAAAATTAGGCCGTGGCGCGCTGAGCTTGCCGCTCCATATTGAGCATTTGATCTTTGAGGCGCAGCTTCAATTTCTTCAGCCGCACTTCTTCTAATTTTTCGTCGTCGGTGAGGTAGCGCTTCTGGGTGAGGGATTCCAGTCTTTGGGAGTATTGCGAGTGCTCCTGAACCAGTCGCTGGAATTCTTCATGACCGGTCAGGAGAGAGTCTCTCGGAGTGAGCATCCTTGACGGACCTCCTGAATTATTACTATGCGGTTAAAAGTTAGCACAGCTCTTGGCCGGTTTCAATCGGGAATTCGGGTCATATCCTGGCAGGGCTGGAGGTGCACAAATGCACTAAAACTTGTGCAAAAGATGGCAATGATTGAGTTTATGACCTCGAGCTTCCGGCGATTGGTTGTCTGCTTGCAAATCTAAGCATCATTCAAATTCAACCAGATCGGCCGCGAAGTGTCCGATGGCGCGGCAGAAATCATTCGTCGGTCTCCAGTCGCCGAATTTCAGTCGCCGATGCTCAGTGGCAGGCGCAGGGTGTAAAGAATTGCAGTCTCGCTTGGGTCTCGGTAATAGGCAGAGCGGCGGCCGACTTCGCGCAGCCCGTGGCGCTCGTAGAGCGCGCGAGCGGCGATGTTGGACTCGCGCACTTCGAGCAGCAGAGCCGTGCCCGCCGCCTCTTGCCACTTTTTGATCACCGATTGCATCAACAGTGTCCCGATGCCTTGCCGGCGCATGTTTTGGCCGACGACCACGTTTTCGATTTCCCACTCACCGGCAACGATGCGGACGCAGAGGAAACCGCAAACCTGGCCTTCGTTCTGGTTGCCACGTCCCTCGGCCACGAGGAAAAACGCCGATTGCGGTTGGCTCAGGATGCGGCTTCGGTAGTGCTCTATGCTCCAATGCGCGGCGGATGGCGCGGCTTGCTCCAGGGCAAGGATTGCGGGCAGGTCGCGGGATGCGCGGCGCGAAGCTCGATGTTCTTGTTGGGAGCTTGCCGCGAATCGGCACTGGGGGTATGCGACATGAGGATCAATGCCGGGGCTGCGAAAAGATTTCGGCGTCGGAGCGGCGAATGTAGTTGGCTTCGAGCTCTTCGGGACGAACGACGTCGCCACGCTGGATGTGTTGCCAGCCGAGCCGGGCGATGATCTCACTACTGGGATATGCGACTTGTTCGCATGGAACGCCCGCGGCGCGCAGGATCTCGGCGAGTGCGGCATCGGGCGTGACCACGGGCATCCCTGCATCCCTGACTCTGGCTTCAGCGGCGAATTCGTCTCGCGTCAGCAGGCGCTCGCTGTGCATTTGCGGAAAATCGGCCAAGTCGTAGTCGCCGGCGTACACTTCGCCACGCCCTGCATCGAAAGCAACCAACACGCGTCCATGACTTCGGCCCGCCCATGCGATGGCTTCGAGTAAGGAAATGGCGGCGATCGGCTTCCGGAGAACCTCGGCCAGAGCCTTGATGGCGGCAAGGCCTACACGCAGGCCGGTGAACGATCCGGGCCCGGAGATCACCGAAAATGCGGCAATTTCGGACTTCGTGTGTTCGTGCTTCGCGAGCAGCCCGGCAATTTGCGGAACTAGTTGCGCAGAGAACGTTCCGCCGGCTAAAGGGACGGCTTCGATCAGCTCGACCTCGGGCTTCCCCTCCGCGACGCGAGCCAGCGCCAGACTGCCGTTTCTGCCGGAAGTGTCGACTGCGAGAACGAGCTCTACCATTTGCAATTGGTAATTTGTAATTTGTGATTTGTGATTTCGAAAATCTTCGCGTGCGACCTCTGACGTTAGGATTTCAAATTACCAATTACAAATTAGGCGCCGTCCACCAACTCGATCAGCACGCCCCCCGCGCTTTGCGGATGGATAAAGACATAGCGGTGCCCGCCTGCCCCCGTCTTGATCTCATTGGAGACAAGGCGCACGCCCTCCTGCTTCAACTTGGCGACGGTGGCTTCAAGGTCGGGAACTCGCATACAGATATGGTGGAGACCCCCTCCGCGCTTGGCGATGAACCTGGCAATGGTCGAGTCATCGGAGGTCGCCTCCAGCAGTTCGAGGCGCGTATCGCCTACCGGGATCATCACGACACGGACCTTCTCCTGGGCGACCGTTTCTTCTTCGGAGATCGTGAGGCCAAGCTTTTGGTAGATGCCCTTTGCCGTGGCCAAAGACTTCACAGCGATGCCCAGATGATCGATGCTGAAGTTCATAGCTATCTCTCCGTGACGATTCCGGACGGGAGAGGGGGCAAGCCCCGTCTCTACCCACCGTTCACAATTTCCTCCACCAGCGAATATGGATCGCGTTTGTGCTCGGCGACTTCGGCGGCGTAGCGGTCTAACTTTGCGTCGTCGATCTTGGCGCGCGCTTTTTCCAGCATCGCGTCGCGCAGCATTTCTATCAGTCGTTCGCGCCAGTTCTCGACGTTTTTCTGCTGGAGCAGGTTCGCCTTCTTCAAATACGCCTCGTAGCTCGCAATCGAATCAGCTAGCTCTTTCGTCCCCGCACCTTCGCTGGCGACCGTTTTCACGATGGGCGGCGTCCACCCATCTTTGCGTATATCAAGCGACTGCATGGCGCGAATTTCGCGCTCGACCCGTTCGGCGCCCTCGCGGTCGCTTTTGTTGATGACGAAAATGTCGGCGATCTCCATGATGCCGGCCTTAATGGTTTGCACGTCGTCGCCCATGCCAGGAACAAGAATCACCACGGTGATGTCGGCGAGGCGCACGATATCGACTTCATCTTGGCCGACGCCGACCGTCTCAATCAAAATGCGGTCGCGGCCGGAGGCGTCGAGTACGGTCGCGACATCGGCGGTGGTGCGGGCAAGTCCGCCGAGTGAGCCGCGCGTGGCCATGCTGCGGATGAAGATTCCGGGATCGGCATAGTGGTCCTGCATGCGAATGCGATCACCTAAAATTGCGCCGCCGGTATAGGGGCTGGTCGGGTCGACGGCGATGATGCCGACCGTCTGACCTCCTTTCCGATAGAGCTTGGCAAGCTGGTCGACCAGCGTGCTCTTCCCTGCTCCGGGCGCACCTGTGAGGCCGAGCACGCGAGCGTGGCCGGTGTACGGGAAGAGTTCCTTGAGCAAATCGGAGCAGCCGGCACGGCGGTTCTCGACGACAGAGATGACGCGGGCCAGGGTGCGCGGGTCGCCGGAGCGGAGTTGATCGACGATCGTGGAGGTGGGAGCCAAACACGATAGTGTAACAATAACGCCGGACAATACGAGCCGATCCGCGTCGTTATATCAGCGTCAATATCGCGAAGTGATATCAGCGGCCGATCGCGGTCGGGTGCTTGGGCTGGTAAAGGCCGATTTTGCCGCCTCCGGGCAGCGAGATGGTGGTCACGCTTCCCCATCGCTCTTCCTGTACCGAGCCGCACTCGACTTTTTTTCACTGCAACGATGCCATCGTGGATTTCAGGTCGTCGCACATAAAGTAGAGCTGGTACTTGTCGTTCTTTTCATCGGGATGGAAGGCTGCCTCGGCGGGAGGCAGCGCGAAAATCAGCCAGCCATGGCCGGCGTCGACAGAATTAAACTTGAGAATGTCGCGAAAGAACTTGCGGTCGGCTTCTGGATCTTGGGTGTAAACAACGATGTGGGCGCCGGTGAACATGGGGTCTCTCGATTGAAGGACAAATGCCAAATGCAAAGGACTCTAATCCTTCAGCAACTGCCGCGCAATCACCAGTCGCTGAATTTCGCTGGTCCCCTCGCCAATCGTGCAGAGCTTCACGTCGCGATAGAACTTTTCCGCGGGATAGTCTTTGATGAAGCCGTAACCGCCGTGGATCTGCACGCCTTCATTGGCGCACCTGACAGCAACTTCGCTGGCATAGAGCTTGGCCATGGACGATTCCTGCGTGGTCTTCAGGCCCGCGTCTTTCATCGAGGCGGCGCGCAGCGTCAGCAGCTTGGCGGCTTCGATTTCGGTGGCCATGTCGGCGAGCTTCCATTGAATCGCCTGGAATTCGCTGATCGGCTTGCCGAATTGCTCGCGCTCCTTGGAATACTTGAGCGCCGACTTCATAGGCGCCTTCCGCCATACCGAGCGAGAGCGCGGCAATCGAAATACGGCCGCCATCGAGTACGCGCATGGCATCGACGAAGCCTTGGCCTTCACTGCCGAGCAGATTTTCCGCGGGCAGGAAGCAATCTTCGAAAATCAGCTCCGAGGTGTCGCTGGCGCGCAGGCCGAGCTTGTTTTCTTTCTTGCCGGCGCGGAAGCCCTTGGTGTCTTTCTCGACGACAAATGCCGAGAGGCCGTGCGTGTGTGCGGTACGATCGGTGACCGCGAGCACGACGGCAACGTCGGCATAGTGGCCATTGGTGATGAAGGTCTTGGTGCCGTTGAGAACCCATCCGCCTTTGGCTCGCGTGGCGGTCATGCGCGCGCTGCCGGCGTCGGAACCGGAAGAGGGCTCGGTTAAGCCCCAGGCGCCGATGAACTCGCCGGTGGCAAGTTTGGAGACATACTTTTTCTTCTGCGCTTCGTTGCCCGCCAGAAAAATATGGTTGCTGCAAAGCGAAGTATGGGCGGCGACGATGATGCCGACTGAGCCGTCAATGCGCGAGAGTTCCTCGATCGCGCTGACATATTCGACGTAGCCCATGCCGGCGCCGCCGTATTCCGGCGGAAAGATCATCCCCATCAGTCCGAGTTTGCCCAGCTCTTTGACCGTGGCCAGGGGAAATTCGCTGGCCTCGTCCCAGCGCATGACGTGGGGAGCGATTTCGCGCTCGGCAAATTCGCGAACGCTTTTCTTGAGGTGAAGCTGCTCGTCGTTCAGTTGAAAGTCCAAAGACCCTCCATATTACGAATGCGGATTTGCTACTCTCGACCTCGTCCTTAGGCCGCGCACAGACGCGTGCGCTTGCGCATGAGATCGGGTCTTCAAAAGTTGTGATGTGGACGCCGCGCGCGGGGATGGCGCAAAAACTGGCGCCCAACTTTTAATTTAAGCACGGCGGCGGGCAATCGACGAAATTTTCGTACCGACCGGTTGGGTTGGGGTAGGGCGGACACTCCTGTCCAGCGCTGCGCCTTCGCTAAGAATACTAACTAGATGAGCCGCGAGCGCGGCCAGCTTATACGTCAAGCGTAAGCCAGTTAGCCGGCGTCTAACACCACATTCACGTCGGTCCCTTTGCCAACGCCGAGCAGCTGATAGGCTGAGCCACGATTGGTTGCGATCTCCAGAAATCCCATGCTGCCCAGAATGCCAAAAGCCTCGCCGGGCCCGCCTTCGGCATAGTTGGAGCAAAGCCGCGTCACCTGTCCCTTGCCTAGCGCAATCTTGAATGCCGAGGGCTTTTCCTGGAATACCTTGGGGAGGTCCTGGGGAGTGATGTTAGTAATGAGATTGCCGAAACGGTCGACCTTCAGCACCACACCGCGCAGCGTTCGCTCATCCACGGGCTTAGGCCGGGGCGCCGCAAAGCGGACAAAATCCGTAATCTCATCACCAAAACGGCTGGGATCGACTCCCTTGGCAAGGAAGGCCGCGATCGGAGAGAAGATATCGCGCCCATGGAAGGTGTTACTGCGTGGCTGTAGAAAGTAATGGTCGGCAGTAACGTGCCGCACAGAGAGCCGTTCTTCGCGGGCGTAGACCAGGGAGAGCACTCCGTTGTCAGGAGCCACAAAAAGGTGCCGGTCTCCGGTCAGGATAATCGGCCGCCGCGCCGTGCCAACCCCCGGATCGACTATTACGACGTGCACCGTGCCGGAAGGAAAGTAGGAATAGGCCTGAGAAATGGTGAGCGCGCCATCCAGAATGTCGAAGGGTTGCACGGCATGGCTGATGTCGACGATCTGCGCGTCCCGGGCAGTCTCCAGGATGACTCCCTTCATAGCGCCGACAAAATGATCGTTAAGTCCGAAATCGGTGGTAAGCGTGATGATCGGTGGCAATCCAGTACCTCGATTGATTTGCAAGTTTCGCCGGCCAAACGAAGTATCGGACGTCTCGCGACCGCGCGTCAAGCAATCAAAAAGAATTCCAATGGTAGAGACGGGACTTGCCTGTCTCGGACGAGACAATAGCGTATTGGCAAAGTTCTCTGCAAACAGGAATGCCCCAGTTTGGATTGCGAACCGGGGCATTACCGTAAAGCGCTGATCTGATCGGCGGAATTACTCGATCTGAATGTCGCCCGATCCCGTGTGCACCGAGATCGTTGGCCCTCCACCGCGGACTTTGCCAACTACGCTCTTGCGTGACTCCGACACGCGACCCTGGACGGTTGCGGTCACGGGATGACCCATCGTCACCGAACCTGAACTGGAAGAAACGTCCACATCGAAGGCCGCGTCCTGTGGCACACGCAGCGTCACATTCCCTGAACCCGTGCGAACTGTCCACAGGTTCTTCAGCGATCCATCGCCGTGAATGTCACCGCTGCCCGCCTCGGCGTGGAAACCGCCATTGATTCCCTTTGCCGTAATGTTGCCCGGAGCCAGTGCGGATATCCACATCGCCCTCGCCCGTTTCCTCGATGTCAATGTCGCCGCTGCCCGCCTTTATGCGGGCCGGTCCGGAGAGTTCGTGCCCACGCACATTTCCCGAACCCGTCGAAAAGCGCATCTCGCCGGTAAGCCGCCCGAGTTTCAGGTCACCCGACCCGCTCTCCAGGTCGACACGGCCGCGCAGTCCTTCGATATTCTGATCGCCGCTGCCGGTGTGCGAGCGAAGGGTAGTGTCTTCGGGAACCGTGATTTCATAGTCGATCGAAATGTTGTTGTAGTTGACGTAGTCGACGCGAATGCTATTCCCGTTCTGCCGTACCGGAGGATTATTCTGGATCTCCTGCACATCGGCCTTGCGGTCGCTGAACCACGAGTTGCCGACGTGAATCTTTCCATGAATGGTAACCGTGCCCGCCGAGCCATTGTGAACCGTAACGTCGCCTGACCGGCTCAGCACCTCGAGATCGACCGGCCCGTTTACCTGGAACGATCGGTCGAAGGTTCCGGCCACCGAAGCGAAGCCTGGCAGTGCCAATGCCGCGACAACTGCCAGCACACCGATCATGCGAACCGCAGAATTCTTATTCATAGAAATCGCCTCCACAAAGCTAGTAGCCAGAAGCTAGCGGCTAGTAGCTGCTTTACTGCAGCACCACCTGATCGCCTTCCTTCAATCCCTTCAGCAACTCCGTCTTCGCGCCATTCGAAATGCCGATATTCACCGCAACCTTTTTCTTACCGTCTTTGGCCTTCGAATCGGGCACCTCGACCGATGCATTCTTGTCCTTGTCGTAGATAATCGCGCCTTCCGGAATCTGCAGCACGCCCTTGTGCTCGTCCAGGATGATCTCGGCATTGGCCGTCATCATCGCCTTCAGCATACCTTCGGGGTTGTTGATCGAGACGCGCACCTCGAACGTTGTCACATTGTCCTTCTCGACGCCCATCGGAGAAATTTTCGTCACCTTACCGGTAAACGTCTTGTCCTTGAACGACTCCACTTTGATTCGCGCCGGCTGCCCCAGGTACACCTTGCCGATGTCGCTCTCATCGACTTTGCCTTTAACGTAAACCTCGCTCGTGTCGCCGAGCGTCATCACCAAGGTCGCCGTCGAGCCCAATACGAGAATCGAACTCACTGCGTCGCCAATCTCCACGTCGCGCGACAGCACAATTCCGTCCAGCGGCGATTCAATCGTCGTGTAACCAAGCTGTTCTTCGAGCTGCTTCAGGTTGGCGCGGTCCTGCGATACCTGCCCCTGCGCCTGCCCAATCTTGGCCTGCAAGACCTGCAACTGCGCCTTGGCAACGTTCTGCTTATTGAGCGACATCTCGTAATTCTTCTGCGCATCGTCCAGCGCCGAAGCGGAAACGACTCCCTCTTTCGCCATGCCCTGCGAGCGCTCATAGGCACGCTTCAGGAGCGGAACATCCGGCCCTTCCGCATCGACCCTGGCACGCACCAGGTCAGCCTTCGTTCCGTTCAAGCTTGCCTCCGAGGCCTCCAACTGCGCCCGGGCCTGGTCGACCCGTGCCTGAATCTCTTCCTTATCAAGCTCGGCCAGTATCTGGCCCTTCCTCACCTTGTCGCCGTATTCCACGTAAAGCTTCTTGACGATGCCGCTCGCCTTGGACTTGACTTCAACCTTCGTGATCGGCTCAATCTTGCCGGTAGCGACGACGCTCTTGGCCAGATCTCCCTTTTCGACCTTCGCCAGCTTCGACGGATCAATCTTGGTGCCGCCCGATGAGGCGATCAGCACGCCGGTCACGACCAGGACCAAAAACACCACCCCTACTGAACTCCAGATGATGATTCTTTTGCGCCGCTTCTTCGCTTTGCCGTTGCCGTTGCCGTTGCCGTTACTGTTCACGACCGCCTCCTGCCTTGATTGGAACCGTAGAACTGACATTCACCTGTTGTTACGCTGGTACCCGCGAAATAGTTCCCTGGGATTCCGCTGGTTCCATGTTTATTTAGACCGACATACCCGGAAAAGGATAGCGGCCGCCTGGAGATGAATGTGGGGTTCACATTCGATTGTATCGTCTGGAACCTGGGATGCCCACCCATAACAGCGAGGTGCCAGATCTCCAAAGCAGAGTCGCCTTTAGGGTGGGTGAGTGAACGGGGGGTGCCTCATCCTAAAATCGCGTGCTTTGCGACTTTAGGGTGGGTGAGTGGCGCATCCCCGATAACAATTCCCCATAGAATGCTAGAATTAGCATTCCATGATTGCATTGGTGCTGCTGCGGGTGTTTGTCATCCTGCTTTTGGTGGCGGCCAATGCCTTCTTTGCGGCCGCCGAATTCGCCCTGGTCAGCGTGCGCGAAACGCGCATCCTCCAGATGATCGAGAACCGCCGCGTCGGCGCCCGCATTGTCCTCAAACTCCACCAGCAACTTCCCCGCGTCGTCAACGGAGTGCAACTGGGAATCACCATTGCCAGCCTGAGCCTCGGCTGGCTGGGCGAGCCGGTTCTAGCCCGCTTGTTTGAGACCTGGATCGGCCGCGTTCCCTACTCCATTCTCTACGCCCACGCCATCGCGGTCGCGGTTGCCTTCGTGCTCATCACCAGCCTGCACGTTATCCTCGGCGAACTCGTTCCCAAATCACTAGCGCTCCAGCGCGCCGAGCGCGTCGCCCTCGCCGTCGCCGCGCCCATGGATTTCTTCCTCACTGTCACCGGCCCGCTGACCGCGCTCATGAGCCGCGCCGCCGGATTCGTCCTGCGCTCCTTCGGCACCACCGAGATCCGTCACGGTAGCGTCCATTCGCCCGACGAGCTTCGCCTCATCGTCAGCTCCGCCCGCAGCTCCGGCCAGCTTTCTTCGGAGCAGGAAGAAATGCTCCTCAACGCGCTCGACCTCGATAACATCACCGCCCGCCAGGTGATGGTGCCGCGCACGCGAATCTTTTCGCTCGCCGCCGACCTCACCTTGGAAGAGGCGCTCGCCCGCGTAGTCGACGAGCAGCACTCGCGCATCCCCGTCTACGATCCGCAACGCGGCCCCGAACACATCATTGGCGTGCTCTATGCCAAAGACCTCATGCGCTGGATGCGCCTCCGCGTCACGCAAGCATCCATTCCGGCCACGGTCGCGCGCATTTCCCAGATGAAGGTTCACCAGATCATGCACGACGTCCTGGTCGTGCCCGGAAACCAAGTCGCTGTTCGAACTGCTGGTGGAATTTCAAACGCGCAAGCGGCACCTGGCGATGGTGGTCGATGAATTCGGCTCGACGGCGGGCGTAATCAGCGTGGAAGATGTGCTGGAGCAATTAGTAGGAGAACTGGAAGACGAATTCGACGTCGCGTCGTCACAGCCCGTGGTCGATGCGAACGCGCCGTTCGAGCTCGACGGCGCCGTCAATATTCGCGACCTGGAGAGCCAGTATGATCTGGTGCTTCCGCAGGATGAAGGCTTTGAAACGCTGGCCGGCTTCGTGCTCTCGCGCCTGCAGAAAGTACCCACGGGAGGCGAGTCCTTCGAATATCAAGGCCGCCGCTTCGTAGTAGATAAAATGGACGGCCACCGCATAGCGCTGGTGCGGATCGAACCGTTGCCAGCGGCCACGGTGCCCTCGATTTCTCCAACTCCAGCCCCGGAGGGGCGACCCAGCTTAGCCCAGCGCTTCAGCGCTGGGGAAAGCACAGGAAAGGACTAAAGTCCCGGAGGGACGACCCAGCTCTCACCCGATGCCCCGCCAACTCCTCCAACGCGTCCTCTACACCCTCCCGGTAATCTGGCTGGTAGTCTCGACCGTCTTCCTCCTAATCCACTTCGTCCCCGGAGACCCCATCCAGCAAATGTTAGGCGAAGGCGCCGCCGCCGGAGACATCCAGGCCATGCGCCACGCCTACGGACTCGACGTCCCGCTCGGCCAGCAATATCTGAACTACTGGCGCGGCGTGCTCCACGGAGACCTCGGCAAATCCCTCCGGTTTAATACCAGCGTCACCAGCCTAATCGCCCAGCGCTACCCCTTCACGCTGCAACTAACTCTCGCATCCTTATTCGTAGCCATCGCGCTAGCCATCCCCGCCGGAGTCCGCTCGGCCCAGCGCCGCAACCAATGGGACGACCGCGCCCTCAGCGTCGTAAGCCTCTTCGGCCTGTCATTTCCCAACTTCGCGCTAGGCCCAATCCTGATTTTGTTCTTCGCAGTAAAGCTAGGATGGCTCCCCGTCTCCGGCTCCGGAACCTTCGCCCACTTAGTCCTCCCCGCCATCACCATGGGCAGCGCGCTGGCCGCGATCCTGACGCGCATGGTCCGCACCTCAATGCTCGAAGAGTTAGGCCAGGACTACATCCGCACCGCCCGCGCCAAAGGCCTGCCCGAGCGCACGGTAGTCTATCGCCACGCCCTGCGCAACGCCATGATCCCAATCATCACCGTACTAGGCCTCCAATTCGGAGCGCTGCTAGCCGGCGCCATCGTAACCGAAACCATCTTCTCCTGGCCCGGCATAGGACGACTTACAATCCAGGCCATCGGGAATCGCGATTACTATCTCGTGCAGGGATGCATTCTGGCGATTGGATTAACGTATGTCGCGGTGAACTTTCTGACGGACTTACTTTATTCGGCGGTGAATCCGAGGATTCGGCAATAGAGTCGGGGGGGTATTTCCAAACGGCATCCACACGCCGCAAAATGGAGAAGTCTATTCGGTTAGCTAGGCTACGCCAGCTTTGCTTGGTCTGTCAGTCCTCAAGAACGGACATATTTTTTATTCGTGCTTTCCGCTGGATGCCATCCAGTGCATCGAACAGCTTCGATAGTCGGGCCTTCGATGTGGCCTCGTCCATATTGCCAAATACGGCAGTGGCGTCGCATAACGCGCTAACCTCCGGATTCACAGGAAATACGCCCGCGTACCGGTGAACCGTCCGCATAATGCGCATAAGGTTGTGAGATTCCCGCTGCATCTCCGCCGTGTCCCAACCCGGCGATTGCGGGTTCGGATACAAAACCTGAAAACGGTCGAGGGCATCGTAGGCTTCGTCTGCTTCGCAGTAAAGGTCAAACCACTTTCTCTGCTTCCAATCCTCTTGGTCCCGGGCAGCTACCTGCTTCGCTTGCGAAAGTGAACTCTTCGCGATCAAGACGGCGGCCACTGACGCGAACAGCGACGCAGTCGCTACCAGCAGCGAGATGAATTCGTGACTTACCGCGCAGCGCATAGCCACACATCCTACCACCGGCGGTAAATGGCAAATACCAAGAAATAACAAGACTATCCACGCAATGAGAAACAGCACAGGCACGGCCCGCTCCAAGTTGTGATGCTCCACCAATCCGCGCTCGACCCTGGTCGGAATCTTCTTTGCAAAATCAATTCCAGATTCACGGCTGCTGTACTCGAGTTTCTGTTCGATCACGCCAACAGCGTGCAGCCAATAAACGGCGTACACGTGGGTTCTGTTGTTAATAAGGAACCAAACAAGTGTTAAGGCTGCGCCAAAGAGCGCAAGTGTAACCGCGGTACGAGTGTGTGGAGTGGGGGTATCAGCGAGCAGTTTCCAACACGCCGCGATGGCCGCCGTTTCAAACGCCGCGAAGAATGAGCTGCGCTGCCAGTGCGAATTAACTTGAAAACGCCACGTTTCAAACAGCGTTTTGTAAATTTCAAGCAATTCTTCCGTTTTCATTGTATGTCAGAGCGGCTCCATCCCGTACCTAGTAAAGCTCGCACCCCGTGCAATTTGCCGGTCGCCCTAACCTTGTGCGCTCTGTGCGCAAAAGTGGGATTCCACTGCCGTGTCCGCCATGGGACTTATTCCGAAGTCTCGACCAGACTATTCGGCGAGCCATCTGCCAAAGCGACTCCCGACCTCCGCCTGCGTCAGAGTCCCGTTCACGCTGGCATCTTCGATCCCGCGACGCACCTTGTCAAGAACGTAGAGATGGTACTGAATGTCCTCAACCGAAACGTCGTCAGGCAGCCTTTTCAGCAACGATTCGACATCCTGTTTGACAGTGCTCATATCGATCCTCTCGGCCCACGATCAAACCAACTCGATCAGCACTCGCTGCCCCACCAGCGCTGCGGCCCGCTGTAAGCTGCCCAACGTAATATCACGCTTCGGATCGAGTATCCGATCCACCTGCGAGCGGCTCGTCTTCAACAAAACGGCCATCTTGGCCTTGGAAATCTTCTTCTTCTTCATGGCCTGCGCCAGCTTCCAGGCGACGACTTCCTTAATCGCCTGTGCCTGTGTTTCTTCAAAAATGCCTTCCTCTTTTAGAAAATCGTCAATGCTAGATCCCATGTGTTTACGCGTCATGGCTTCAACTCCCTTTGCCGTTTGCGGGCCAACGCCAGATCTTCGTCCGGCGTAGCTCGCGTCTTCTTGATATATCCGTGCAGCGCCACCAGGTGCCCCTCATGGTGGCAAATGAACACGCGGGCGGTGCGATTGTTGAGCAGGTTCGTTCGCACTTCCCACATCCCTTTTCCCATCGGACGGCAGAGTGGCATTCCCACCGGCCATCGCCATTGCGCCTTTAGCAAATCGCTTCCGATTGCGCGGCGCTCCGCTTGATGCAAGCCCCTCAACCAGTCCCGAACGGGCTCCTCGTTCCATTGAGTGCGGAAGAAAATGAGAGGAATCATCCCGGGCTCTTGTGCGAAGGGCATGTTGAGCTGTCTCACTGTACCATAAAACGTACACTAGGGATAGCCCTGCGCGGAGCTGCTTGACGAGTATATACAAACTTCGTAAAATGTATATACAATGTCAGTCAATCTCACCTCCATCCGCCTCGATACTCAGCTCGCCGATGAAGCCGCCAAGGTTCTTGGTGTAAAATCGCGCACCGAGGCGGTCCATGTCGCGTTGCGCGAAATTGTCGCCCTCAAGCGCTTCAAGGCCCTCATGAAAAAGAACGAGGGCAAGCTCTCGTTCGCGAACCTCGGTGAGTGAACTAATCATTCTCGACACGTCCGTTCTAGTCGACGACCTGCGCACCGGCCGCCACCGCCAGCGGATCGAAAACCTCGGCGGTCTGGTTCGTAACTCTGCTGTAGTTCTGGCCGAACTCTGGCGTGGCGCCACCACGCCGGCGGAAAGAGAATTCCTCCGAGCCCTTGGCAAGAACTATCCGATTCTGACGCCGACCGAAGGAAATTGGCTCGAATCGGGCCAAATTCTGGAAAAAGTAAGTGCCCAGCACTCCTATGCCGCGGAGAAACTCCGAGACCTGCACTTCGACGTACTCATCGCCCTCACCGCGCGCTCGCACGGAGCTCGCCTCATCACCTCCAGTCGCGACGATTTCGAAGCGATCCACCGCCACTGCAAGTTCCAGCTCGAAATTTGGTAGGTGGGAAAAACGGCGTGCCCAGGGCAGCACACGGCTTGAACTCGCAATCGCGGTCGACCCGGAAAAACCTTGACTTAGGAACATCAAGAAGACCAAGCTTGATGAGTTAGCAAACCAGTTGTTGCTTCGCCATATCTCGCTCATTGATAAAAGAACAGGACCTACCAGACAAGGCACGAAACTTTGGTAAAAGCTTTCAAGCTAGGAGACTCGAAGCTAACTTAACTCCTAATTTGTGAATACTTTACCTATAAGCCTTTATTCCTGAATACTTTGCGGGGAGTGTTTTTGTAAACCTTTTAGTTTGAATACTTTGAAAAACCAGGGGGTGGGGGGGTACCCCCCTTACGAAAACCGAAAAACACTGCCGCGGCACCCCTCAACGGAGATGGCGACCAACTGGCAACTGACCACCGGCAACTGGCAACTGGCCAGCAGCGGCACCCGCTTGGCCCGCCACAATCCGCTTGCGGCCATCGGAGTCGCGCTCGTCATCCTCTTTGTCCTCTGCGCGATCTTCGCGCCCTGGCTAGCGCCGCAGGATCCCGCCCACATCGATCTGCCGAACCGCCTCCAGCCGCCATCGGCGCATCACCTTTGCGGCACCGACGAACTCGGACGCGACATTCTCTCCCGCCTCATCTGGGGGGCGCGCATTTCGATGTTCGTCGGCTCGAGCGTGGTCGCGTGCTCGTTGCTTCTCGGTCTCATCATCGGCTCGCTTGCCGGATACTACGGCGGCCGCCTCGACCGCTTCGTCAACATCGTCGTGATGAATGCGTTCCTTTCGTTCCCCGGAATTCTGATCGCGATCGCCTTCGTCGCGTTTCGCGGCCCCGGAATTTTCAATCTCGTTCTCGCGCTGTCGCTGGGCGGCTGGGTCGGTTACGCGCGGCTAGTGCGCGGGCAGGTGCTGGCGGTTCGCGAAAGAGAATTTGTCGAAGCTGCGCGCGCCCTTGGCGCGAGTGACTTGCGCATCGTGCTTCGGCACATTTTGCCGAATATTATTCAGCCGGTGATCGTGCAAGCCGCCATCGGCATGGCGGGCGCGGTGCTCGCTGAAGCTACGATGAGCTTCCTCGGTCTCGGCGTTCCTCCACCCACCGCGAGTTGGGGATCGATGCTGAACGATGCGCGCTCGCACTTGTTCGACGCACCGCACCTCGTACTCTTTCCGGCAGTGACCGTGATGCTCGCCGTCCTCGCCTTCAATTTTATCGGCGACGCTCTGCGCGACTTCCTCGATCCGAGATCGCGCATCGAAGCCGGGCTTTGAATTATCGCGATGAGTATGGAAGCAGAACTCGCACCTGACAGCCTCCGCTTCCATTGCGGTTCGACAGTTCAATCGAGCCGCCGTGCGCTTCCGCGATTTGGCGCGATAGCGCGAGGCCGATTCCGCTGCCCGCTGGCTTGGTCGTATAAAACGGTACGAAGGCGTTGCTGGGATTGAGAAGCCCCGGTCCGTTATCGTCGATGTTGAGTACAACGTTGGACTCCTCAAGCTTCCACCCCAGCGTCACTTGGGCTTTCGGTTTCGCGGCAGTTTCTGAAGCGTTCGCTCCCTCGCGCGCGCCTGCTTCGAGAGCGGCTTCGACTGCATTGCGCACAAGATTGATCAGCATCTGCTCGATTTGATCGGGGTCGACCATTAAGGTGACATCGGGGCCACGAGACATCGACACGGGAAGACGAGTTTCCAGAAAAACCACTCGCTCCACGATGGGAGAAAGCGCGACTCGTTTGATCGCTGGAGGAGGCATTTGCGCGAGAGCTCGATAGGCTTGCAAAAAACGGTTGAGCGATGCCGAGCGCGCTTCAATGATTTCCAGGCCGCGCTCAAAATCCTGCCGCTGTTCCGCATTCATTCCAGCATCGCGGAGGCGAGCGCTCAGGCTGCCTGCGATGGACTTGATTGGAGTGAGCGAATTATTGAGTTCGTGGCCGAGCACCCGGATCAACTTCTTCCACGCGCTGCGCTCTTCTTCGCGCAGCGCGCGGCTCACGTCGAGCAAAACGACCAGAATGTGCGGAACGCCCTTTTCGCGGAACTTGCTTTGGCGAACCAGCCAGCGGCTGGTTGAAGTGTTGGCGGAAAATTGCACCAAAGCTTCATTCTCCGCGTTGAGGCAATCGGCGAGACCGATTTCGTCGGCGGTGCGTCCGAGGATGCGAATCGAAGCCTGCTGAAGGAGTCTCTCGCCGGCGGGATTCACAAGACGAAGCACTCGGTCGGGGTCGAAGGCAAACAGTGGTGCGTCGATTTCCTCGACCACACGCCGCAGCAGTTCGGTGGCTTCAATCGCGCGGATGCGCCGATCGGCGAGCAGGTCGGCGAGCGCATTGACTTCGAGTGAAAGCTCGCCCAGCGCATCTTCACTCGTCGCGCCACGCGCTCGAAAGGAATAGTCCTCTTCGCGAAGCGATGCGACCACATTCGCCAAGGTCTGTAAAGGCCGGACAGTTTGCTCGTGTAGCGCCATCGCCAGAATCCACCAGGCAAAAACCACGGCGAACGAGAGAGCGAGCTTCGATTCCCGTGTCCATGGCTGCTGCCAGATCAGGATTCCGCAGACGAGCATTGCAGGGACGGCAACCAGCAGCGCGTAGAGGCTGATGCGATGTTCATAGAGGAGGCGAACTCGTTTGCGGGGACCTTTGCTCGATTGTGCCTTGCCGCTCGATGGCGAGCTAGAGGCCATATTTCTCCATGCGCCGGTAGAGCGCGCCTCGGCTCAGCCCCAACGCTTCCGCCGCCTGGCTGATGTTGCCCTGGAAGCGTTGCAGAGCTTTGCGGATGAGCAGCGCTTCGACCGCCTCCAGACTGAGTTCCTCCAGATTTTGCGCCTGTGGGCGCTGCATATTCAAGCCGAGATCAGCCGGCTGAATCTCATGCCCACGACACATCAAGACTGCGCGCTCCAGCGTGTGATCGAGCTCGCGAACATTTCCTGGCCAGGCATATTGCGCCATTGCCTGGAGCGCGGAGCTCTCGAATCCGTCGATTTCGCGGCGATAACGGGAAGCATAACGCCGTAGGAAATGGATGGCGAGCGCGGGAATATCCTCGCGACGCTCGCGCAGAGGCGGGACATGAATCTCGACTGTGTTGAGACGAAAAAGGAGGTCTTCGCGGAACTGGCCTGAAGCGCATGCGGCCTGCAAGTCGGTATTGGTCGCCGAGATGACACGGACGTCGACCTTGCGAGAGCGCGACGAGCCGAGCCGCTCGATCTCGCCGGATTCGAGCACGCGCAGAAGCTTAGCTTGCTGCCGGACAGGGACGTTGCCGATCTCGTCCAGAAAAATGGTGCCATTGTCGGCTAATTCAAAACGGCCGATGCGGTCGGCCCGCGCGTCGGTGAAAGCGCCCTTTACATGGCCGAAGATCTCGCTCTCGAATAGTCCTTCCGCCAGCGCGCCGGTGTTGACCGCAACCAGCGGACGGGAGGCGCGCGCGGATAGAGCGTGCAAGGTTTGCGCGACGACTTCCTTGCCGCTGCCGTGTTCGCCAGTAATAAGGACGTTGGCGTCGGATGGCCCGACCCGGGCAATGGCTTCAAGTACGGGCTGCATGGATGCCGCTTTGGCGATGAATTCAGGGCGGCCTTGAGCCTGGAGCAGGCGATTTTCGGCGGCTAAGCGCTCAGCTTGCTGAAGCGCGCGGTGCAGTTCGATTTGTGTGCGCAGAATCGCAAGCAGTCGTTCGTTTTCCCAGGGTTTCTGAATAAAGTCGCGCGCGCCGCGGCGCATCGCTTCAACCGCGAGTTCGACGTTGCCCCACGCGGTCATGACGATCACTGGCAGACTGCTATCGAGCGCGACAATCTCAGAAAGGAGGTCCAGACCTTCCTGGCCAGACGTCGTGTCGCGCGTGTAGTTGAGATCGATCAACAGCGCGTCATAGGAATCCAGGTTTAACGCATCGCGGACCTGCACGGGCGAGCTCGCCTTGTCCGTACGATAGCCGTGGGGATCGAGGAGGAGGTGGAGCGCGTCGAGAATATCAGGCTGATCATCGGCGGCAAGAATGCGCGGTTTGGAACTCTCCTGAAGACGCACGGGCGTCACGGAGCGGAAATCTTGCGGCTTGGCCGAGGTAGGCATGATTTACGGTGCCGGCGCGGTAACCGTGCCGGTGACCGCATCCTGAATCAGTACTCCATTATGTTCCAAAGTCTCGCCCGTTGAGCGATCAAGTTCAACCTTGGCCTTCTGGTAAGTGGTCATGGCGGTCACCAGAGTCAATTCAGCAATGGAAAGATCGCGCTGCGCGGTCATGGTTTGATAGGTCGAGCCGGATCCGAGGTCCTGTTCCTTTTTTGTGATTTCGAAGGTGCGCTGGGCGAGGTCCCTTGCCTTGCGCGCCGATTGAACACGAGCACGGGTTTGTTCGAGGGCATATTGCGCATTGCGGATCTCGATGCGAATCTGCTTTCGCAGCTGCTCCTTGCGCAGACTGGCCTGGCGATACTCCAGTTCGGAACGATACTGGTCAGCTTTGGCGGCGCGGTTGCGGAATGGAATGTTCAGGTTGAGTCCGACGTAGTAGTCGGGCGAGGAATTGTTGAAGGTGTTTTGCCAGGTGCCGTACAAGTCGGAGGGAAGCGAAAGAGTGGAACTATTCCCGGGCGTTATG
The DNA here is from genome assembly GCA_963698865.1 of uncultured Acidobacteriaceae bacterium. Classification (GTDB taxonomy): domain Bacteria; phylum Acidobacteriota; class Terriglobia; order Terriglobales; family Acidobacteriaceae; genus Acidiflorens. The sequence goes on from CAVOSL010000002.1 coordinate 600,268, forward strand.
ATTCCTCCCAAGCCGGTACCAGCGTAATATCCCACGAGCGAGAGCGTCGGCAAGAGCGCGTTGCGCGCAGCCTGGCGGCTGATTTGCCGGTTCGTGAGATCGATGTCAGTCTCGAGCAATTCGGGACGATTCTTCAGACCCTCTGTCATCAAGTCGGCGATGGGCTCCGTGTTAGTTGGGCCCATGTCAGCATCCTGCATGCGGTCGGTGGGGATCACGGGCATTTCCTGAAGAGTCGGATCGTCGAGGCTCTTGGTGAGAGCGTTCTTCATCAACGATTCCTGGAGTTGGAGACTGGTGCGCGCGATGGTCAAATCCTGATCGCGTTGGGAAACCTCGGCCTCGGCCTTCATCACGTCCATTTCAGGGATGGCTTCGAGCTGTAGTTGCTTTTTATCGTTCTCGAGCGTCTGGTTGGCGAAGTCAAGCGACTGCTCGTTCACGCGCGCCTGCTCGTAGGCGTTGACCAGGTCCCAGTAAATGTTTTCGATTTGGGTGACGGTGGCAATTACCTGGTCTTTGAAGGCGATGTCGGAAATCCTTTTGTTGTTTTTGGCGATGCGCAGGTAACGCAGGTTCGGGCCGAAGCCAAAGCCGGCGAGAAGCTGCTGCTGGATCGTGAAGCGATAGTAGGAATTCAGGGCCGGGGAGAGAAAGATGTCCGTACTGTTGGTAGTCTGGCGATTGTTGGTGAACTCGAAGGAAACCGAGGTGCCACTGGAGAATGCTTGCGAGAAGTTGGCGTTCACCTGCGTCGTGTTCAGTTGCAGAGAAGGTACGCCGTAGATCGCCAGGTTCGATTGCGGCAAGGTCAGGTGCTCGATTCCTCCATTCAGGTTGAGTTGCGGATCGTAGGACGAAACAGGAGTTCCTACGCCGAGGGTTGATTGCACCAGGCCTGACGCGCCTGCGCCTGCGCCGCCCGCACCGCCGGTGGTGCCGCCCGCGCCTGCGCCCGGCGCTCCTGCGCCGAAGCCCCCAACTCCTCCGCCGGGAGTTCCCTGCACCACGCCGGTGTTGACGCCGCGAAAGCTGGCGCCGGCCTTGGTGCGAAGCACGTCGGTGTCGGCGATGGGGAGATTGTAGCGTGCGATGGCCAAATCCAGGTTGTTCTCGAGCGCGAGATCGATGGCGTCCCGCAGCGACAGGTAGAGTTTGCCGTCGCGAATCAGACTTTCGAGGCGCTTCGAATTTGTGAGCACCGGCTCCGGCACGGAGTTAGACATGTACGGGCTCAGCGGATTGTGCTCCTGCGGCATTCGGAGCTCGGCGGGCGTCTGCACTTGTGCTGCAGAGATCGCTGCGACGAGCAAAAGCGATGCGCCTATACGGATAACCTCGATGCGCATCTTTTTGCTGCAGTTTTTCGCTCTGCAAATTCCCTGAAGACGAATCTTCATCGATTCACCGCCACGTGGGAGGCATCGGCCACAGCCGGCAAGTCTGGGTTCGCGGTATCGCTCACCAACCAGCCATCGCGCAACTGGATGGTACGAGTTCCATATGCGGCGTTCGTTTCCGAGTGAGTAACCTGAACGATCGTTGTTCCCTGTTGATTCAATTCGCGGAAGAGTTCCATGATCTCTTTGGCCTGGCTGGAATGTAGGTTGCCGGTCGGCTCATCGGCGAGGAGCAGGGCCGGCTTATGAATGACGGCACGCGCGACGCCGACGAGTTGCTGCTGCCCGCCGGAAAGCTGGCTGGGATAAAGATCTTTTTTGGCGACGATCTGGAAGCGATCGAGCGTATCGGCAACGAGGCTTTGCCGCTGGTGGCGCGGAATGTCCTTATAGGAGAGCGGCAGGTCGATGTTCTCGAGCACGGTGAGATCGTCGAGCAGGTGATAGCTCTGGAAGACCATGCCGATATTTTTCTTCGCGAGTTCAGCGCGCTCTTTGCGCTTCATCGTGTGCGCGGGTTGGTCGCGAAACCAGAACTCGCCGCGCCACTGGTCGTCGAGGAAGGCAAGAACGTTGAGCAATGATGACTTCCCTGCCCCCGAGGGGCCCATGACGGTGATGAACTCACCCGGCTGAATCTCCAGGTTGACTCGGCGGAGCACCCAGGTCTCGCCCGCGCCGGTCTTGTAACTACGTTCGATATTTTTCAGTTGAATCATAGTTTGGCCCCTAAGTGGTACAAGTGATCTAGTCTTCCCGCAAGGTACGCATGGGTTCGAGAGCCGCCGCACGCCGCGCCGGCACATAACAGGCGAATAGAACGGTGGAAGTCAAAAGAACGGCGGTCACGAGCAGAGTAAGTGGATTCAAGAGACTCACGCGATAGAGCAGACTGGACAACACTCGGCCGATGGTGAAGGTGGCAAGTAACCCGAGGACAAGTCCAACGCCGGCGAGTTGCATGCCCGTGCCGAGGATCATGCGCAGGATATCGGTGCGCTGAGCGCCCAGCGCCATGCGGATGCCGAGCTCGCGCGTGCGCATGCGCACAGAATAGCTGATGACTCCGTAGAGTCCGACCGCAGCCAGCAACAGAGCGAGACCCGCAAAGATGGACAGCAAGACGACCAAAAAGCGGCGGCCCGTCAGGGAGGCGTCGACGCGTTCCTCCATGGTTTTGAGGTCATAGAGCGGCTCGTTGGCATCGACCGAGCGCACGGCGGCCCGCATGGAATCGACGGCGGATTCGGGACGCGAGCTTTCGGAGCGCACCACGATGGCGGCGGTACTCTGCGGGGACTGCGCGATCGGAAGGTAATAGAAGCCCTCTTTGTTGTCAGCTTCGAGCGATGACGTTTTGGCGTGCTTGACCAGGCCGACGATGGTTTTCCATGGGTCATTGCCACCGAAGTTGATGTGCTGGCCGATGGGATCCTCGTTGGGCCAATACTGATGCGCGAGAGTTTCATCTATGATGGCGACTTCTTCGGTTTTCAGGCGGTCCTGCGGGGTAAAAAAACGGCCGCGAACGAGGGGAATGCCGAGGGTGGTGAAATAGTCGGATGAAATTGAATGGATGTTGCCGTGGGGGCCAGGATCGTTCGGAGCGACGGCTCTGCCCTTGATGGAGAAAGAAGCCGATCCTCCGCCATTGCTGAATGGCAGAGCGTCGGCAAAGGCCGCGCTTTGGATTCCCGTGGAGTTTTTCAGTTGATCTTCAGCGGCAGCGAAGAATGCAGCCTTCTGCTCGTCGTTCTTATAGATCGTCGGGGGCAAGGAAACAGCAGCGGACATCAGGTGGCTGGGATTGAAGCCGGTTTCCAACTGTTGGACTTGCTGCAAGCTGCGCACGAGCAGTCCCGCGCCTACGAGAAGACACATGGCGATGGCAATTTCCGTGATTACGAGCCCGGAGCGCAGGCGCTGCCGGGCGCGGCTGGAGGTTTCTGAGCGGCCGCTTTCCTGCAACGCCTGGAACCACCGCGAATGCGTCATTTGCCAGGAAGGGGCGACTCCGCAGAGGAGGACACAGCTTATGCCGACAGCGGCCAGGAAAAGCAGAATGGGCCAGCCGAAATGAACGGTGACGTTCTGCGCGAGCGTCGATGGAGCAAGCAGGAGGAGTAAAGGAATGGAGGCCCATGCGATCAACAGACCGAGGATTACTCCTCCGACCGCGAGCAGTAAACTTTCAAGAAAGGCGCTGCGAATCAGGCGAGAACGGGTCACGCCTAAAGCGATCTGAATGGAGACTTCGCGTTGTTTTCCTGAGGCACGCGCGAGCTGCAGACCGGCAATGTTTGCGCAGGCAATCAACAGGACTGACATGACGGCAGCGAGGAGAAGAAAGAGGGGCTTGCGCAAATCGCCGGCGACGAAATCGACCAGCGGCATGCTGAACATGCCCCAACCTGCCGCTCTTCCGAAACCACTGTCGCCCTCGGCCGCGACGAGTTGAGAGGACTTTAGACTGAGAAACGAGTTGGCTTGCTCGTTCGTAACTCCGGGACGCAGGCGCGCAACTGAGAAAAGGTATTCGTTATAGCGATTCTTGTTGTCGAAAAATGCACTGGCGGGTAGAGCGAGCGGCACCCAGAGTTCGGCCTGATTCGGCCAATCGAAATCAGGGGCTGCGACTCCGATCACCTGATAGGACTCCTGATTCAGAAGAAGCGTGCGGCCGACAATGCCGGGATCGCCGCCGAAGCGCTTCTTCCAGGTTTGATAGGAGAGGACAGCCTCGTGATTAGCACCGGGCTGATCTTCTTCCGGTCGAAAGACGCGTCCAAGAAAAGGGCGAGCCCAGAAGACATCAAACCATTGCCACGAAACGGCAGCGCCCATCAGGCGCTCTGGAGTCGTACCGCCGGTGCTGTAATTGAAGTTCGCCCGCCTCATCACAGCGGCCGAAGTGAAAATGTTTTTGGCCACGACGGTGTCGCCGAAATCGGTGGGAGAAATGGAAATATTCTTGAGGTCACCTACGCTATAGCGGGCGCGAACCGCGACAATCTGGTCCGGGTGAGGAACGCCGCTGGGGTTGAGTAAGGTCGCGTTCATTACACAGAAGACGGCAATGTTCGCGCCAATGCCGAGAGCTAGCGTCAATATCGCAGTCGTGGTGAAGCCGGGGCTCTTGATGAGCTGGCGCAGGGAGTAACGTAGATCCTGAATTATGTTGTCCATAGAATCCTCACTCGTACCGTAATGACGTCATCGGGTCGACCTTGGTGGCGCGGTGCGCGGGCAAATAACTAGCCAGGAGCGCGACTGAAATCAAAATCGCGGGCACTGCAATAAAGGTGAGCGGGTCACCGGGTCCGACTCCATAAAGAAGATTGGCCATGAGCCTGGTGAGGCCGAAGGCGGCGAGCAGTCCGACTGCTGTGCCGATCAAGGCGAGCTTGCCAGCGCCGCGAAGAACGAGTTGCAGAATATCGAACTGGCTGCGCGCCGAGGGCCATGCGGATGCCGATCTCACGCGTTCGCTCGCCCACGACGTAGGAAAGCACGCCGTAGATGCCGACGCTCGCCAGCAGTAATGCGAGCGCGGCAAACACGACCAGCAGAATCATCGAAAAGCGGCGTCTGGCAAGCGAACTCGCGATCACCTCGTCCATGGACTGCGGACCAAAGACCACCATCTCACTGCTGATCTGCTGGCTGGCGTAACGAATGGAATCGAGCAAGCCGGTTCCGGCCCGGTCCGAACGGACGACCACACCGGACCCGGAAGGCGCCTGCGCGATGAAGCTGTCCGGCATCTGCATGCACGGGAGGTAAAACTGGGCGCGCAGTTTCTGCGAATCGTCGGAGTCGAGGCCCCACTGTTTTACGTGGCCGACCACGCCCACAATCTCCGCTGGAGCGGAATCTTTCTGCATGATTCGCTTGCCGACTGGATCCTGATCAGGAAAGTACTTTTTGGCGAAGACGTCATCCACGACGACCACTCGCGGCGAATGCTCGTCGTCCTGCTCGGTGAAGAAGCGGCCGTGCAGGAGCGGGATTTCCATGGCCTTCAGGTAGCCAGGCTCCACGATGTAGTCGATAGCCATGATCATGTCATTGTCGGTAGCGGGCTTGGGCTGGCCTTCGAGCCAGAGCGTTTGCTCGTCGTCGCCGTTCATTGGGAATGCGCCCCAGATTTGCGAAACGGCCTCTACCCCTGGAATCGAAGCGATCTTACTGTCGACTTCTCGAAAAGCAGCGCGAATGGATTCGGGTGATGCGCCCATCATGGATGGGGGAAGTGAGATGCCAACCGTCATTACGTTTTTTGGATTAAAGCCGGGATCGACGCCCCAGAGCTGCGTCAAAGTGCGGATCATCAGGCCCGCGCCGACGAGCAACACGAGCGCCATCGCCGTTTCGGCAATGACGAAAGCGCCCTGCAAACGGTGCCGAGTTCCGCTCATGCCACGGCCGCTTTCCTTGAGGCTGTCGTGCAGGCTGGACGGCAACATTTTGAGAGCCGGAGCGAGGCCGAAGAGCACACCCGCGAGGAGTGAGATCGCCAGCGTGAAAAGCAGCACGCGTGGATCGAGGCCGATCTCTTCGGCGCGAGGCAGTGCCGTGGGCAGAACGCCCAATGCTGCGCGCGTTCCCCAAGCTGCCAACAACAAACCGAAACCGCCGCCAACAAGTCCGAGCACGATGCTTTCGGTGAGCAATTGCCGCAGCACTCGGCGCTGGCTCGCACCCAGCGCCGCACGGATTGCGAATTCACGCGTTCTGGCCGCTGAGCGCGCGAGCAGCAGGTTAGCGACATTGACGCAGGCGATTAGAAGAACGAAGCCAACACCAGCCAGTAGCACCAGCAAGAAAGGACGCACGCCACCGGAGATCCATTGCTTCAGCGGAATGAGCTTGGCGCTGATTCCTTTGTTGGCATCGGGGAAGGCCGCGGCCAGGTTGTTCGTGACCGACTTCATGTCGGCGGATGCCTGCTCGATGGTTACTCCCGGCTTTAGTCGGCCGATGCCGTGAAAGCCCAGGCCCGCGCTGCGCGAGGTCAGCAGGTTGTTGTTCCATTGGCCGACGGGAGCGTAGATATCACGCTGAGCGCCAAAGTTGCCCAGCGCAAAATGAAAGCTGGCCGGGATCACGCCGATGATGGTGTACCCTCGGCCATCGAGAGTCATGATTTTGCCGATGATGTCGGGCACGGACGAAAACTTGCGGCGCCACAGGCCTTCACTGATTACAGCGATTGGAGCGGCGCTGATTTCGTCTTCTCCTGGCGCGAAGGTGCGGCCGAGGAGCGGCTTTGTGTCGAGCACCTTGAAATAATCGGACGTGACGAATTCCCCGCTCACCTGAGTCGCTTCGGCGACCCCCGTCAGACTGAAGGCATAGCCGCGCGAAATCGCCATGGACGAGAAGGTGCGGTTGTCCTTGTGCCAGTCGCGAAAATTTGGGAAGGAGATCGAGCCGGTGTCAAAGTTCGGCTTGCTCTCGTGGAGAGTGACGAGTTGCTCGGGCTGGGGATAGGGCAACGGATTCAGCAATACGCCATTGACTACCGAGAAGAGCGCCGTGTTCGCGCCCACGCCGAGCGCGATCGTGACGATGATGACTGCCGTGACGCCGGGCGTCTTCACAAACTGCCGCAGCGCCGAACGAAGATCCTGTAGCAACCCATTCATAGTCCGAAGTTCCCCCGCACCCCTACTCGTAACGAAGCGCCCGCATGGGTTCTACTTTCGCGGCGCGCCTCGCCGGCAACATGGCTGACGCGAGCGCTACAACAATTACCAGCAACGTCATCATGAATAGCGTGAGCGGATCGCTGCTCGAGATGCCATAGAGCTGGCTGCGTACGGTGCTCATCAACAGCAACGAAAGCGGCAACGTGACCACGATGCTGATTCCCGCCAGCCAGACAACTTCAAAGATCACCATCTTCACAACCGACAGTCGTGTGGCGCCGAGTGCCATGCGAATGCCGATCTCGCTGGTTCGCTGAGCGGTCGAGTAGGCGAGAACTCCGTACAGGCCAACGGCAGCCATGAGCGCGGCCAAGATGCCGAAGCTGGTAGCCAGCAAGGCAATGACACGTTCGGCAACGAGGCTGGTCTCGATCTGCGCGTCCATGGTACGGAACGTGTCAAGTACGAGATTCGAATCGAGCGTCTGCATGGCGTGACGGATGGCGCCAGCCGCGGTTTCCGGCTCTTGCCAGGTGCGCACATAGAACGTCATGGCGCGCGCCTGGGGCGATTGCAGGTAGGGGAAAAAAATCGTCCGTGTGACAGGTTCGCGAAGCGAGGTGTGCTTGGCGTCTTTGACAACGCCGACGATCTCGATATCCGTTTTTACCCCGCTGCCGCCGCCGTTGCCGATGGAGTGCCCGACTGCCTGCGCGGGATCGCCGAAGAAATGCCGCGCGAAGCTTTCATTGACCACAACCACTTTCTGAGTCCCAGCCGAGTCCTGCTCGGTGAATGCGCGGCCGGTCAGCAGTGGCATTTGCAGGGTTGAGAAATAGTCGACGCTGACCTCCGACTGCTCAGCATTCATGTTTTCATCCTGCTTCTCTGCATACCCGGCGACCGTGATGTTCCCGCTCTCATTGTTGTTTGCCAGTTCGGGGTCGTTAGTCGCGGCGACGGATCGAACGCCGGGCAGAGCACGCAACGTGTCGAAGACTCTTTGATAGAGCGCGAACGTACGAGCGGGTTCGTAACCGGCCAATCTCGGATCGACGCCGAAGGTCAGCAGGTGATCGGTCGCAAACCCGGCGTCGAGCTTCTTGAGATTGTGGAGCGTGCGCACGAACAAGCCCGCTCCCACCAGCAGCATCAGGCTTAGCCCGACTTGTATGGCAACCGAAACGCGGCGGAAGCGCAGCGGACTGCTTCGCGCTGTCATACCCTGTTGCTTCAGCGAAGGCGCGAGATCGGGGCGCCAGAATTGCATGGCTGGGGCAAGGCTGAAAAGCAGACTGGCAAACAATGCCAGTGCGCAATTGAAAACCAATATCCTCAGATCGGGCGTGGCCGAAAATGGCAAGTCGCCGATACCACCGCTCCAGATCATCTTGATCAGCAGACCAGTGACACGCGGCGCCAGCAACATTCCGAAAAAGCCGCCGGCGAGGCCGAGCAGAAGGCCCTCCACCACCAGTTGTTGAATGACGCGGCGACGCTTGGCGCCGAGCGCGTAACGCACCGACATTTCGCGAATGCGCCCAGCACCGCGGACGAGCAGCAGACTGCCGACGTTCGCGCACGCCATGAGCGCAACCAGTCCGACCATGGCCATGATGATCAGCAGCGGCAGCTGGACGTCAGTGCGCAAGGGAGAGAATCCGCGCGCGCCATCGAGCAACAGCAGCTGCGACTTGCTCACGAAGCGATCGCGGAAGTTTTGGGAACCGCCTTTGATTTCCTTCAGTTCATCGGAGCGAATCGCCGACCACAATGGATTGATGCCGGCTTCGGCTTGCTGCCGGCTGATTCCGGGCTTTAACTTCCCGATGATGTTCAGCCAGGAGGAGCGGCGGTCTTCGAGATTCTTCCTGCCCGGAATTACCTCAGCTTCCATCATCATGGGCACGAAGATATCGGGCGTATCTCCGACTACAACGCTGTGAAATTCCGGCGGCGCAATGCCGACCACCGTAAATGGATGGCCATTGACCTGAATGCCATCGTTCAGGATTCGCGGGTCCATGCCAAACCGGCGCCGCCAATAACTAAAGCTGAGTACGACAACCGGGTTCGCGTCCGGCGCAGTATCGTCCGCAGGCACAAAGAGGCGTCCCGCCGCTGGACTTACTCCGAGGACGTCAAAGTAATTTCCGGAAACGAGTTCGGCTCCCACCAGGTCTGGCTGGTTGTGCCACTGCACTCCGACCTGTGCCCAATCGGTGGCGATGAGCCCGCTAAAGACGGAGTTGCGATCACGCAGATCCCGGTACATCGGATATGAGAAATAAAACTTGTCGTCGGTACGCGAGTCGACATGCCCGGTATTGCTGCCCACGTATTTCAGAATCACGAGACGGTCGACGTCCTTGACCGGGAGGCTGCGCAGCAGCGCCTGATCGAGCAGGCTGAAGATGGCAGTATTCGCGCCGATGCCGAGCGCGAGCGTGATAATGGCCACGGCGGCGAAGCCGGGACTCTTCCGCAACTGGCGCACCGCGTAGCGAAGATCCTGCAGCAATCCGTTCATGGGTTCTCCTTATTCATGGGCTGCCTATTCATAGCGAAGAGCCACCATGGGATCGACTTTGGCCGCGCGGCGAGCGGGAATATAACAGGCTGCCAGCGCGACCGTTGACAGGAGGCAAACCACACCGGCATAGGTCGCGACGTCCGTGGGGCTTGTTTCGAATAAGAGGCTGGTCATAAGCCTGGTCACCCCGAACGCGAGCAGGAGTCCGATGGCCATTCCCAACAGAGCGAGCACTACGCCCTGCCGCAGCATCATGACCAGGATGTCCGTCCGCTTCGCGCCGAACGCGACCCTTACACCAATCTCACGCGTGCGCTCGGTGACACCGTAGGAAATCACGCCGTAGGTCCCAATCACGGCGAGCAGCAGCGCCATGCCTGCGAAAACCCCGAGAATGACAGTACTGAAACGGGCGCGAGCAAGCGAGACAGACAGCAAACTCTCCATAGGGGCGATGTCGACTACCGGCTGGTCTTTGTCCATGCGTCGAACTATCTCTCGAATCGCGGGCGCCAGTGCCTCGGGTTCTCCATCGGTGCGAACGACTAAGATCATGAAGGACATAGCCAGCTCAGGATGTGGCCAGTAGGCGGTTGGGTGAAGGTCCGCATCCAGCCCGGCGTGTTTGACGTCGCCAACCACGCCGACCACCTCGCTGGGTTCGTCCTGCCGCTTCATGTGAATAGTGACGCGCTTGCCCACGGGGTCTTCATTCGGCCACAGCTTCTGAGCCATGGCTCGGCTGATGACAACTTTGTGGGAGATCTCGACCGCCTCACGATCCGTGAAAGATCGTCCCTGGAGCAGGGGGATGCCCATCGTTTCGAAAAAGTGCGGCTCCACAACCGACACGTCGATGACAGGCTGCTCAGCGATCGGAAGCGGAGGGCGACCCTCCACTTCCGCACCCGTGGCGGCGATGATTCCGGCGAAGGGCAGAAATGCATCGGCGCTCGCCGACCGAACTCCTGGAAGTTGGCGGACGTTCTCCAGCAATTGCGCAAAGAACTGATCTCTCTTTGCATCGGTGGCGTACTTGGTGTTCGGCAGATCGATTCTCGCGGTAAGCACGCCCTTCGGCTGAAAACCAGGGTCGATCGCCATCAGACGGCTGAGGCTCCGTATTAGAAGTCCGGACCCCGCGAGTAGGACGACCGCGAGCGCCAGTTCGGTCACGACCAGGGTCCTCCGGGTCCGTCCCCGGTTGACTGCTTCCATCCCGCCTCTGCCACCTTCCTTCAGTTGTTCGTTGGGGCGGATTCGTGAAGCCTGAAACGCAGGCAGCATCCCAAAGAGAACGGCTGTGGCAATTGCAATCATGGCGGTGAAGCAAAGCACACGCCAATCGAGCTGCACACCTCCGGCGGGAATCAAGTCCGGGGGCGCCATCGCCAAGAGGGCGCTTATAGCCCAACGGGCAAATAGCAGACCAACGAGCCCGCTGACCGTTGCCAGCAGGAAGCTCTCTGTCAGCATCTGCATAATGATCCGCCGCGGCTTGGCTCCTAATGCGATGCGGATGGCAATCTCGGAAATCCTGCTCTTGGCTCGAGCCATCATCAGCGTGGCGACATTGGCGCAAGCGATTAGCAACACGAGGCCGACGGCGGCCAGTAAAATCCAGAGCGCAGGCTCGATGTCCCCGACCAGTTGTGCGTGGAGCGGAACCAGGTTTACACTCCAGTTCTTCATGGAATTTGGATCACTCGCTGCAAGGTTGCGGGCCAACTCCTCCATCACGGATTGAGCCTGGGAAAGAGTCACACCAGGACGCAACTGGCCGATGGCCTGGAGATAGCGGCCGTGGCGTGTGCGAGCCTGTTCGGAGAACGTGAGTGGCGTCCAAATCTCAGGCTGTTTCTGCGCGAAGGACTGATGCCTCACAAAAAACTGAAAGCCCTTGGGCATGACGCCGACGACGGTGTGAGGCTGACCGTCAAGAGTGATTTTGCTGCCAACGATGGCCGGATCCGATCCGAAGCGGCGTTGCCATAGATCAAAGCTCAGGACTACAACGTTCGGAGCGGAGGGAGATGCGTCCGACGAATCCTGCAACGTGCGGCCAAGGGCGGCGTTCACGCCGAACATCGAGAATAGATCCGGTGACACATTCTGCACCGTAAGCTGTTCGGGCGAGTCACCACCCGTCAGAATCGCAGTGCCGTTGAAACACGCGGCCAATTTCTCGAATACCGAATTCTGTTCTTTCCAATTTAGGAACGTCGCCGGAGAGGTTACGTTCTGTTTCTCCGCGCTGCCCGTTTTTCTCTCCCAGACCATCACCAGTTTGTTGGCATTGGGATACGGAAGCGAACGGATCAGCACCGCATTGACGATGCTGAAAATCGCGGTATTGGCGCCGATCCCGAGCGCCAGCGTGATCCCGACGACCGCCGTGAAGCCCGGACTCTTGCGGAGTTGGCGAATTGCGTAGCGGACGTCCTGGAGTAGTCCGTTCATATCTCTCTCCTACTCATATCGCAGCGCCACCATGGGATCGACCGACGCGGCCCGTCGAGCCGGCAGGTAGTTCGCGACGAAGGCGACGAGCCCAAGCAGCGCGGCGACGCCTACAAAGGTCAGAGGATCGGTTGCAGTAATTCCGAACAACAGGCCCGAGATCAGCCGCGCGCAGGCGAGCGAGAGAACGACGCCCGCTGCAAGCCCGATCAGGACGAGCACCATCCCGCGCTTCACCACAAGCACCAGTACATCGGGACGTTTGGCTCCGAGCGCCATGCGCACGCCGATTTCTTTCGTTCGCTGTGCGACCGAATAGGACATGACTCCGTACAGTCCGATGGCGGCAAGCAGCATGGCCGTCGCCGCGAAGATGGTGAGCAGAAGCATGCTGAACCTTCTCCGCTGAACGGAGTTCGCGATCAGATCCTGCATGGTGCGGGTGTAAGCGAGCGGAACGTCCTTATTAATGTCCCAAACTACCTTCTGTGCCGCTGAAGTAAGGCTGGTGGGGTCGGAGGTTGCGCTGCGGATGGCGAAGAACATCGACGGCCATTGCGCCTGGCCCAGTAACTGGTAAATCTCAGGATTGGGCGCCGAATCGAGACCGACATGCCGCACGTTGCCGACAACACCTATGATCTGCAGCGTGATCATATCCGGGCCGAAGTTGGTGAGCTGTTTGCCGATCGGATCTTGTCCGGGAAAAACCGAGCGCGCCAATGCATCATTGACGATCGCGAGATTTAGCGAGTTGTCGCGGTCGCTATCGGTAAACGCGCGGCCCTTCAGCAACGGGATCGACATCGCGCGGAAATAGTCCGGCGTGCTGATGCGAATGTCCGCGTTGTAACCCGTGGCGCTTCCGGGAGTGTTGAAGCTGCGTCCACTATTGCCCCCGGCCAGCGGCAGCCTGCTGACCGCGCCGACGGACTGCACCCCTGGCAATGCCTGAAGTCCCTGGAGCACTTGCTGGTAAAACGCGTTTTGATGGGCGGCATCGCTCGAAGGTGGAAGGCCGAGGTTGAAGGTCAGAAGATGATCGGCATTGAAGCCTGGATTTACGTCCATCAGCCGCCAGAAGCTTTTCACCAGCAGGCCAGCGCCAACCAACAGAACGAGAGACAATCCCAACTTCAGCGATCACCAGCGCGGAGCGGGTACGGCTGCGGCCCGCGGTGCTGCCGCGCTCGCCTTCTTTGAGAAACTGATTGGGATTCGAACGCGAGGCCTGCAGCGCGGGAATCAAGCCGAAAATGATTCCGCAAATAACTGAGGTCAGAAAGCTGAAGGCCAGCACTTCCCGGTTGATCCCAATCTCTTTGAACTGCCGGATGTCCGGCGGGCTCAGCGCCATGAGCGATGGAACAGCTATAACCGCGAGCACAAGCCCGAAGATTCCCCCAAGCAAAGCGAGCAGAACGCTTTCGGTAAGCAACTGGCGAAGCAGCCGAGTGCGGCTGGCACCCATGGTCGTGCGAATCGAGATTTCCCGGGCTCGCACGGTGGCTCGCGCCAGCAGAAGGTTGGCAAGGTTCGCGCAGGCGATCAGCAGCACAACAACCACGGCAGCCAGCAGGACCAGCAGCACCGGACGAATGTCGCCAACGACATATTCGTGCAAGGGAAGAAAGCCGATACCAATTCCCTGATTCGCATTTGGATATTGCTTCTCCAGCCGGCTGCCGATGGTATCGAGCTCCGCGCGGGCTTGCTGAGCGGTCACTCGTGGCCTCAACCGCGCCCAAACATCGAGATAATTTCGATCTCGGAATTGCCGCGGATCTTTGTCGGGAGCGAGCGGATGACTCGGCACGTCCCAAGGAGATGGCAGCCAAAACTCGCCGTATTCGTCGGGCGAAAAATTCGGCGGCATGACTCCGACGACCGCGTACTTCTCGCCATTCAACTGGATGTCACGACCGATGATCGCCCGATCGCCAGCAAAGTCGCGCTGCCACAGGCCGTAGCCCAGCACCACGACGTGATCGTTGCCCGGCGCTGCATCGCTCGCCATCAGCCCGCGTCCGAAAATGGGGCTTACACCAAAGAGAGGAAAGAAACTGGGCGTGGCCATTGTGCCCTTGACTCTTTCCGGACGGCTTCCCGCTGTTAAACTTCCCTGCCATCCGCGAGAGGCAGCCATCTCCGAGAAGACATGGTTTTGCGCCACCCAATCGATATAGTTGGCGGGAGACGCGTCGTCGGTCATTTTGCCTTGGAACGTCTGCGAGACTTCTACGATGCGATCGGAATCCGGGTAAGGAAGTGGGTGCAAGAGCACCTGATCGACAACGCTGAAGATCGAAGTCGTGCTGCCAATCCCGAGCAGCCAGCGCAATCGTGGCGACTGCCGTGAAGCCGGGGTTCTTGGCAAGCTGGCGAAGGGCGAAACGGAGATCTTGCAGCAGACCGTTCATGCACTGGTCTCCTGCAGGAGCTTCTTCAGTTCTTCTTCTGCCACGACTTTGCCGTCGAACAGATGCACCTCACGCTGAGCGTGTTTGGCAAAACGCGGATCGTGCGTCACCATGCAGATCGTTGCGCCTTCGCGGTGGAGTTCCTGCAGGAGTTCCATTACTGCTTCGCCGTTGCGGGAATCGAGGTTTCCAGTGGGCTCGTCGGCGAGCAGGATGGATGGTTTTCCGCCGAGCGCTCGCGCCACGGCCACGCGCTGCTGCTGACCTCCTGAAAGCTGAGACGGATAATGCCGTACGCGATGCGCCATGCCGACGCGCTCGAGTGCTCCCATCACGCGCGCCTTGCGGTCCGCAGCCGGCATTTTCTGGCGATAGGTGAGCGGCAGTTCGACGTTTTCATATACCGTCAGATCGCCAATCAGGTTAAAACTCTGGAAGATGAATCCGATTTCCTGATTGCGGATGCGCGAGCGCTCGGCGAAATCAAGGTTCTCGACCGTCTTCCCGTTCAGCGAATAGCGGCCGCCCGTCGGTGTGTCCAGCAGGCCAATGATGGAAAGCAGCGTGGACTTGCCGCAGCCCGACGGTCCCGACATGGCGACGTACTCTCCTTTATTTACCGAGAGGTGAATGCCGGAGAGCGCGTGGGTCTCGATCTCGTCGGTGTAGAAGACTTTGGTCAGATCCTGAATCTGGATGAGTGGCTGTCCTGCTTCGGTCATTGCTGTTTTCCTCGGTGTTTAAGTCGGCCGTTATCGGGCCGTTGGATGTTTGGGATTCCCAACAACAGTGCTATTTACGCGATGATGCGATACTAAGTTCGACTTATTCGAGCCGCACACGATCCGTGTTGTCCCAGCGCGACATATCGGACAAGATGACCGTGTCTCCTTCGTGCAGTCCCTCAATCACCTGGATCGAATTCACGGAGGCGCGTCCGACTTTGACCGGCACGCGCTGCGCCGTCTGGCTGTCGGGGCTCAGTTTGAACAGGCTGATCGTGCTGTTCTCCTGCCCGAAGGCCGGTCGGCCCACATAGAGCACGTTGTCCATGCGCTCCAAGTCGATGGTTCCGTCCACGCTCAGGTCAGGGCGCGCGCCCTTGGGCAGTTCGCCCGTTAGTTTGACGTCCACAGTCACGGTTCCGTTTTGCACTGCGGGATCAACGCGCATCACGGTGCCCGCAATCACGCCATTGTGGGTGTCGACCGATGCCGGTTCGCCGATCTGTACGTCGCGCGCCTGCGTCTCCGCAATTTTCACGGTGGCCATCAGGTGATCAGGCTCGACAACTTTCGCGAGCATGGTTCCGGGCAGCACGTGCTGGCCAACCTGCAACGGAAGGTCGACAAGAATTCCGTCAATCCCCGCGCGTACTTTCAACGCGTCGAGCTGTTTTTGTTTGAGCTGGGCCAGGGTACGCATCTGATCGACTTTGGCTTGCTGTTGCGCCATCTGCGACTGAATCGCGCGTTCATTGGCGGTTAGCATCTCCGTCGTGAGATTGTTTCTCGTCGTGAGTTCGTCGGCCTTTTCTTTGGAAGACTTGTAGGCTAACCCAGAGATTACGCCCAGGTCGTAGAGTGACTTGTCGGTCTGCGCCTGGCGTTGCGCGGTCGCATCGTCGGCGTGAACGGTGGCAGCGGCGGCCTTCTGGCTCATCAAATCGCTTTCGAGCTTCACGCGCAGGCTTTGATATTCGGCTTCTGCGGCCTTCAATTGAAGGTCGGCGTCAACCGCGGCCTGCTCAGTCTGGGGATTACTCATCTCCAGCAGAATCGTGCCGGCCTTAACCTGCGAACCGGGCAGCATGAGAATGCGAACGACTGTGGCTTCGGTCTCAGCGGGAATCTGACGCACCGCTTCCTGGCTTGGCACCAGTGACCCCGTGCCGCGAACCTGGCGCAGCATGTTGCCGCGCTTCACGGTGTCTGTCCAAACCGTACCGCGCTCCACGGTCGGG
This sequence comes from uncultured Acidobacteriaceae bacterium, assembly GCA_963698865.1. GTDB lineage: Bacteria > Acidobacteriota > Terriglobia > Terriglobales > Acidobacteriaceae > Acidiflorens. The sequence goes on from CAVOSL010000002.1 coordinate 616,695, forward strand.
GCCGCCGGTTTCAGGCGCGAAACTCCAAAGGAGACGGCGGCGACACCGACCACCACCGCGATCGCAATCATCGTCTGGCGACGACGCTTCTGTGTCTTAAATTCGGGCCGAGCGATATCCATTTAAAATGAGGAATGGCAAGTGGCGTGCCATTTCCTAATCGAAGCTAACTATCCTAAAACATTGCGGATAATGTTGAATGTTCCGATGAAATTCAATGCACTCCCCTGCTGAAGTGGACGATGGTGTCCGGAAGTGGACAGATACTCAACAACTCTGCGTTGTTGAATGCGGCTGGCCAGGATAGCCATGAATGCAGATGGGTTTGAAGGTGAACGACGCGGCAGGGCTCTGTGCAGTACGAATTGAACTCGAAACAGCGATTAACGCGACAGTCAGAAATATAGCTCCTGCAATCTTCCGGATACAAATTACAAACACTTCGGGTACTCGCCAGGCACCGACTTCTGGACCAAACGCGCAGCCCAACTCCCGGTTTTTTCCTTAGGTCTCCGGGCTTCCATGCCGATAACAAAGGAAGGGACAGGTCTATTCTTGTGCGCGGCAATTTACCCTCCTACGGCATCTTCGCTGCGGGCATGCTTCTGATTGCGTTCCTCTTCACGACGTTGCGCGATCTGGAGAGCAGAGCTTATCCCGCGTCGGACGACTTTGTGCGCGCGCATTGGAGCAGCTGGGCGGCGTTGCTGGCGGGCATCCTCTTGGTCTCGCTGCTGACAGGGGATCTTGCCCGGCGTAACCGAACCGAGAAGACTCTGCGAGCTTCCGAGGAGCAATTCCGTTCCCTGGTGTGTAACCTTCCCGATGTGGCATGGACCGCGGACGCAAACGGCCAAATTGCATACGTTAGCCCCAATATCGAGGAACTCAGCGGCTTTACCCCGGAACAGGTGCGCTCGCTCGGAGCTCGCCTCTTCTATGCGTGCATTCACCCAGATGACATGAACCGAGTGAAGCAGGCCTTGCAGGATCTGTTCTCCAGGGGAAAACCATACGACGTCGAGTGCAGAATGCGGCGCAAGAATGGAGAGTGGATCTGGATCCGCGATCGCGCGCTGAGTACCTATGCACGAAACGGGGTCTGGTATGCGGACGGAATCCTCTCCAATGTTACGGGCCGCAAGCGCGTGGAAGAAAACCTGAAGGTCCAGTCCATAACCGCGCGAGCGCTTGCCGAATGCAAATCTCTGAAGGAAGCAGCCCCTGCGATTCTTCAGGCCCTGTGCGAAGTGCTTGGGTGGGACAGCGGGGTTCTTTGGGGGGTGGATCGCAAGGCCAACCTGCTGCGCTGGGTGGAAAGCTGGCACGACGATCCGGTGCACTTGATGGGGTTGCAGGAGGCGCAGCAGCAATTGACCTTTGCGCGCGGGATGGGCGTGGCAGGCGAGGTTTGGACAAGCCGCGAGCCGGTGTGGATTTCTGACATTACTCCCATCGACGGTCCGATGAAAATTGCGGCCGACTCTGGAATGCGAAGCGCCGTTACGTTTCCGATCTTGTCGGGAGGGGTGGTGTTGAGCATCATGCAGTTGTTCAGCCGCGAGATCGAAGAGGCGGATGACGAAGCGCTGCAAATGCTGATCGCCATTGCCGGCCAAATCGCCCCGCTGCTCGACCGGCAACACGCGGAAGAGGCACTGCAACAGAGCGAAGAACGGGCGCGGCTTCTGTTCAAAACCATCCCGCATCCGGCATTTGTATTCGATCGCGCAACCCTGGACTTTCTCGAGATCAACGAGGCCGCCGTGCAGCAATATGGGTACAGCCGGGACGAGTTTCTGCGCATGAAGTTGACCGAGATTCGTCCCATGGAAGACGCGAGCAAGGTGGTGCAACATATGCGCAAGCATCAATCGTTTAAAGGCTGCGCCGGACAGTGGAAACATCGCACCAAGGACGGGCGCATCCTGGATGCGGAAATCCACTTCCACTATTTTGAGTACGATGGCCACAAGGCGTGTCTCTCGATTGCGCAAGACGTGACCGAGCGCAACCAACTGGAGATTGAGCTGCGGCATGCGCAGAAGCTCGAATCGGTGGGCGGATTGGCAGCTGGGATTGCGCACGAGATCAATACGCCGATTCAGTTCGTGGGTGACAACCTACGGTTCTTGCGCGACGCATTCGCGGAGCTCGTCAAAATACTGGAAAAATATTCCTGCCTCCGCGAGCACGCAGCCGGGTGCGAACGGGGCCGCAATTTAGCGGAGGAGTTGGCGGAAGGCGAAAGGAACGCGGACATCGGCTACTTGCTGGACGAGATCCCGAAGGCTCTCGCACAGTCGCTAGATGGCGCGACGCGTGTGGCCACGCTGGTGCAGGCCATGAAGGTTTTTGCGCATCCTGACGGAGCCGAGAAGACGGCGACCAATCTTAATGAAGCGCTGCTCAGCACGCTGACGGTGGCGCGCAATGAACTGAAGTATGTCGCCGAGGTGGAAACCGTGTTAGGCGATCTGCCTCTGGTCGTCTGCAATGCCGGCGAAATCAACCAGGTCTTCCTCAACTTGCTGGTGAATGCTGCCCATGCGATTGGCGACGTCCAGAAGGATTCCGGTGAAAAGGGGCTGATCCAGATTCGGACTGCGCGCGAAGACGATCACGTCTTAATTTCCATTTCCGATACGGGAAGCGGCATCCCGGAGAAGATTCGGGGGAAAATTTTTGATCCGTTCTTCACCACCAAAGAGAGCGGCAAGGGAACGGGACAAGGCCTGGCCATTGCGCACTCGGTGGTGGTGGAACGGCACGGTGGAAGCCTGACGTTTACCAGTGAGATTGGCAAAGGGACGACCTTTCACATCTGCCTGCCAATCGTTGGCGAAGAAACGACGCGTAGTGTGGTTTCCAGTGCGGCCAACGATCCGGCGTGACACAGAGGATGGCCCGGTCTGATTTGTCAGGGATGCGCCCGGTCGTACCCACCGGCCCCCCTCCCCCCTCCCCTATGTTGCTAAAACTATGAAATCAAAGGGTCGAGCAAGACCTCTCCTGCCAAAACCATGATTCGCAGGTAGTTAGAAGTAAAGTACTGAGCGCGTGGGAGTTATCCAATAAGTGTGCCGCTTTTGGATCTCTAGCTATTGCGTGGGTTGCTGGCCGATACCTTCCGTTCTCCTTCTTATTATCTGTCAATGAGCGCGCCAACCGAGACACTTTGTGTGCCCGTAATTTGATGAGAGTTCCTTTCAAGGGCTAAGTCAAGAAAAAACTCTTGACAGCAGCAATAGTGTTATAGTTAAGTATATCACTATAGCTCGGTTGCTTTTTACTGGGTCACACCCTGACGCGAGCTTTTGAGGAGAATGAAACATGAAATCGCTTCGTTTTGCACTGTCCATTGCTCTGGTGTCGGTCTGTTCGGTGGCATTCGCCCAGTCCGACGCGCAGAAGGTGTCCGTGGCTCCCGCGCTGTCCGAAGCGCAGAAGTCTTTCACAACCTTGAAAAGCCTAGCGGGAGAGTGGGAAGGACCCGTCAATGTCCCTGAGGTACCGGAGATGTCAAATGGCAAGCCGCTGCATGTTTCTCTGCGCGTGACCTCGCGGGGCCATGTGCTGGTGCACGAACTTCAGGAAGCGGGAACACCATTGGACGCGACCAAGTACGACCATCCGGTGACGATGCTTTACCTAGACGGAGACCAGCTCACGCTGGTTCACTATTGCGACGCGGGGAACCGGCCACGCATGACGGGCAAGATGTCACCCGACGGCAAGACGGTGGAGTTCGAACTAAAGGACATCAGCGGGAGCACGGAGATGCACATGCACCATTCCGTGTTCACCTTCATCGACGCCAACCATCACACCGAGGATTGGACGTTCATGATGAAGGACAAGCCGATCCACGCGCACTTCGACCTGCACCGGATCAACTAAGGCGTGCGTTATCTTTGCTAAGGTTATGTGGAAAATCTGATGGACCGTGAGTGGAACGACAGTCAGCCGATCTACCGCCAGCTCCGCGACCGCGTGGTGGCCATGATCCTGGAATGCGTGCTCAAGGAGGGCGAGCCGTTGCCCTCGGTGCGCAATGTCGCGGCGGAGTATCGGGTCAATCCGCTCACGGTTCTGAAGGGCTACCAGCAACTGGTGGACGAGGGGCTGGTGGAGTCGAGGCGAGGGCTTGGCATGTTCGTGAATGCGGGCGCGCGCAATTCGCTGCTGGAGGGCGAACGGCAGAAGTTTCTTGGCGAAGAATGGCCCAGGATCCAGGCAACGATTCAGCGGCTCGGCCTGAAAGCGGAAGAATTGCTGGAGAATGGCGCAACTGGCGATTCGCCGAAAGCCGCGGAGGAGGAACCGAAGTCATGACAGTGATCGAAGCACGCGGCCTGCGCAAGGCCTTCGGCGCAACCATCGCGCTCGATGGCATCGATTTGCGCGTCGAAGAGGGCCGGATCCTCGGACTTATCGGTCCCAACGGCGCCGGCAAAACTACAGCCCTCAACGCGATTCTCGGCCTCACCCCATACCAGGGAGAACTGAAGGTGCTTGGGCGCGATCCCTGGAGCGAGCGCGATCAACTGATGCGCGATGTGTGCTTCATTGCCGATGTCGCCGTGCTGCCTCGCTGGATGCGGGTTTCGCAGGCGCTAGACTATGTCGCCGGCGTGCATCCGCGCTTCGATCGCGCCAAGGCGGATACCTTTCTGGCGAAGACCACCATCCGCCGCGCCAGCAGGGTCAGGGAATTGTCGAAGGGCATGGTGACGCAGCTGCACCTTGCTTTAGTAATGGCGATCGATGCGAGATTGCTGGTGCTGGACGAACCAACACTGGGCCTCGACATCATCTTTCGGAAGCAGTTCTACGATTCCCTGCTGAACGACTACTTCGATGGCAACCGCACCATCGTGGTGGCGACACACCAGGTGGAAGAGATCGAGCACGTGCTCACCGATGTCATGTTCATCGACCGAGGACGCGTTGTACTCAATCGCAGCATGGAAGAGCTGGAGTCGCGTTACCTGGAAGTGATGGCGCGTCCCGAGCATGTGGCGGCGGCACGGGCGCTCAAACCTATGTACGAGCGCCAGGCGTTTGGTGGCACCGTCCTGCTGTTTGATCAGAAGCTTGATAGGACGGAACGTCAGCAGTTGGAAGGTCGGCGACTGGATCGTGAACAGTTGGCCGAGCTCGGCGACGTGCGCACGCCCAGCATCGCCGATCTGTTCGTTGCCGTGATCAGCAATCAGCGTGACGCGGTACAAGGAATGGTGCAATGAACACTCAATCAAAGGCCGTGCCGGAGTCTCCTCTCGAATCGCAGGTAATCGCGCCCGGGTCTCTGCCGCGAGCTCGGCTCCTCTACTGGTCGATCCTTCGCGAAGTATGGGAGAACCGGTCCATTTACATCGCGCCCCTGGCGGTCGCGGCGGTAGCTCTGTTCGGCTTCTGTCTCAGTTCGTTTGTGGGCATCTGGGAAGAGCCGCTGAGGTTCATTCCGGCGCATCATCGAGCGCCATTCGACATGGCGGCAGGTCTGATGATGCTTACCGGCATTGTCGTGAGTGTGTTTTATTGTCTCGACGCATTCCACAGCGAGCGCCGCGACCGCAGTGTTTTTTTCTGGAAGTCGATGCCGGTTTCCGATCTCATCACGGTGCTGGCGAAGGCGAGCATTCCTCTTTTCGTACTGCCACTGATCGTAGTTACCGTTACGCTCGCCATGCAGTGGATCATGCTGCTGTTCAGCAGCGCCGTCGTGCTGGCGAGCGGTATGAGTGTGGGGGAGCTCTGGAGGAACCTCTCGATCCTTCAAATGTGGATGCTGCTTCTTTATCACTTTGCGACTGCCCATGTGCTTTGGCCTTATCCAGTCTATTGCTGGCTGTTGCTGGTATCGGGCTGGGCGAGGCGCGCCGTATTTCTTTGGGCGGCGCTGCCGGTACTGGTGATCGGCGGCTTCGAGAGGATGACGTTCCACACTTTTCACTTCGCCGAGATCGTGGGGGGGCACCTTATCGGCAACGCACCCGTCATGGATATGACACAGGGCGGCATGGGACTCGACCCACTCACAACGCATGTCACTGTAGGAAGATTTATTTCCAGTCCGGGTCTGTGGATCGGTCTGGCCTTATCAGCGGTGTTTCTCGCGGCAGCAGTGCGGCTGCGACGCTATCAGGGACCGATCTGACCGCGGCTGTTTGAGTGGCAGTCGTGAGGATGTTCAGTGAGGTGTGGGGCATCCAGATGAAGGCAATCGTTTATCACAACTACGGTTCGCCCGATGTTCTCAGGTGTGAAGAGATCGAAAAGCCGACCGCTGGGGACGATGAGGTTCTGATCAAAGTGCGCGCGGCTTCTCTGAATCCAGCAGATTGGCATTTCATGACGGGCATGCCGTACCTCATACGCATGCAGGCCGGGCTACGCAGACCAAAGGACCCGCGACTCGGCATTGATGTGGCCGGCGAGGTTGAAGCGGCGGGCAGGAATGTAACCAGATTCAAGCCAGGCGACGAAGTGTTCGGCTCCTGCCGCGGGGCCTTTGCCGAGTATGCGTGCACTTCCCAGTCAAGATTGGCCATGAAGCCGGATAACATCACGTTTGAGCAAGCGGCGTCTGTGCCGGTCGCGGCCTTGACCGCATTGCAGGGTCTTCGCGACAAGGGACAAATTCAGCCCGGGCAAAGAATCTTAGTTAATGGCGCGGCGGGAGGCGTGGGTACGTTCGCGGTGCAAATCGGAAAATGGTACGGAGCCGAAGTGACTGGGGTATGCAGTACGAGGAATGTGGAGATGGTACGAGCGATCGGCGCGGACCACGTCATTGATTACACTCGCGAGGATTTCACCAAGAGTGGGCAACGTTACGACATCTTTCTCGATTGCATTGGCAACCATTCACTTTCGGCATGCCGGCGCGTCTTAATTCAAAGGGAATCTACCTAATGGTTGGCGCACCGAAAGGCCGGTGGGTCCGTCCTTTTCCTCGCGCGATCGGAGCGCTCATGTTGTCATGGTTCGTGAGCCAGAAGCTATTCATGTTTGTGGCCAAAATCAATGTGTGAGGACTTGACCATGATGGGCGAGCTTATGAAGACCGGAAAGGTGACGCCGGTCATCGACCGGCGTTACACGCTAAGTCAGGCGCCGGAGGCCATCCGGTATCTGGCGGAGAAACACGCTCGCGGAAAAGTAGTAATAAGTATGGAGGATCACTAACTGAGAACGACCCGTGCGTAACGTCGCAAAAGCGCGACGTCAGGATAAGCACCTTCGCGAATTTTCTCTATGACGCGCCTTTGACAAAGGAAAGCGTCGTCTTGGGCATGGAAACCGTTACCTCCGCGCCGATCATGCGACGGGCGTGGAAGTTCTTGAGCTTGAGGATGAGCGGCGACGTTACTTCCTGGCCTTTCGAAACAAGCAACATTCCGTCCACGGTGCGGACCTCGTTCTGAACGATCATGCCGACGGTCAGGAGTTCGATGCGGCACTTACGCACCTCGCCCTCTTCGGCGTTGGGATCGAGCGCCACCAGGGCTTCGAAGAACTCCGGACTGAAGCCTTTGTTTTGCATCGAAAGAGTGTGCACCGCTTCGGTGCGCGATCTTCCCTTCTGGATGAGCTTTTCATAAGCCAGGGTCAAGCGAAGGATTTCCGCGCCCAGCCGAATGTCCTGTCCGGCCGAATCGTCGGCGACGACCGGACGGTGCTGGTGCTCGATCATCCAGGCGATGGGCTCGAGGCGAGGGATTTTCGAAAGCAGACCGTAGGCAACGCTGGGGTGGGCATCGTATTGCGCCTGCTCGTTGGCGGAGAGCTGTTCGCCGGCGTAAACCGCCTGGATGGTTTCCGGAGCCAGGGTCACGCAGCCGAGTTGGGACATCATAGCGGCGACTTCGTATTGCCAGGGGTTTCCCAGTTTCATGGCACTGACAATCTGGTGAATGTAGCGGCGGGCGCGTTCGGCGCGGCTGAAGGCGGCCGGATTGACCAGGCTGAGGACCTCGGTCAACACCTGGATGCAGCCGCTGAGAGTCTGCTCGAGGAGTTGATCTTCGGCGGTCACCAGGCGGTACTGCACCAGAGCGGCGGTGAGAGTTTTGGCCATCATCTCTTTGCCGCAGGGCTTATTGAGGAAACGAAAGATGTTGCCCTCATTGATGGCATCGATAGCCGTGTCCATGTCGGCGTTGCCGGTAAGCATGACGCGGACGGTATTGGGGGCCTGCGCCTTCACCTTGCCGAGGAACTGGATGCCATCCATGCCGGGCATGCGCATATCGGAGACCACGACGGCGAACGGGCCATGCGCCGCCACCATTCTCAGTGCTTCTTCGCCGCCAAGGGCCGTTTCGAGTAGAAACTCGCGACTCAAAATGCGTCGATAACCGTCCAGGATGTGGGTGTCGTCGTCGACGAGCAGAATCTTCTCAGCCATGACGTCCTTTCCGTAGTTAGCTTTTAGCTTTTAGTTGTCAGTTCTTCCCTTAGGAATATCGGCTTGGGAAAGGCTTTGCTTTACGGTTGTGGTGGATTAGGAGGAATTAATGGGGATATCTCGGGCGGTTGGCTTTCCCTTGCGGGATCTGACACGAGAATTTGTTCGGGGATGTCGTGCCGATAACGAAAATTGTTGAGACGAAGAATGAGGGGACGGGTTAGTTCCTGGCCGCGCTCGGCCAAAAGCAATCCTGCTTTGGTGCGAATCTGTTCCTGCAGGATCATCCCGTCCGCCAGCATGGAGATGCTTAGCGATTTCAAATCGGGGTTGCTGGCTTCCCGTGGAATGCTTGCGAGGGCCGCGACAATCCTGGGATCAAATTGAGGATCGCGCCGGAGTTTTGAAAGAGCCTCGTCATCGCTATGGCCTTTGATCTTGAGATCGTCCATGCCGATGGCGAGGCGAAGAATGTCGACGCCGATTCTCATCGCGGGCGAGACTCGGGCATTGGGAATGGCGGCGCCAAAGCGCTGCTGTCCGACAATCCAGGCGACCGCGTCGAGCCGCGGAATATGACGGAGTAAATTGCGGGCTACACTGGGATGCATATCGAAGGCGGTCTGATCCTCGAGGGACAACTCCTTGCCTCGATAGGCGGCTCCGATGATTTCGGGGGAGAGCGCAATGCATCCGAGCTGCGACAGCATCGCCGCAATCTCGTATTGCCATGCGTTATCCAAACCAAGCTGTGCAACCACGTGCCGCACATAGCGGTGGATGCGAACCGCCCTGCGGAAGGCGCGCGGGCTGGCGAGGCTGAGGACCTCGGTAAGAACCTTGATGCTGCCGGTGAGAGTCTGCTCGAGCAACTCTTTCTCGGCGGTCAGGAGGCGACGCTGCACGAGGCAGGCGGCGAGAGTTTTCTTGAGAAGTTCTGGAGAACAGGGCTTGGTGAGGAATCGAAAAATCTGACCTTCATTGACGGCCGCGATGGCACTCTCGAGGTCAGAATAGCCGGTGAGGACGACGCGAATGGTGTCAGGTGAAACCCGGGCGATGCGGGAGCACAGTTCTACGCCGTCCATGGCCGGCATACGCATGTCGGAGACGACCACGGCGTAGGGGCCGGAGTTGGCAACGAGTTCCAGAGCCTGGTGGCCAGTTACGGCAGTGTCGGGGCGGAAGGCATCGTGCAAAGCTCGCCGGTAGCCGTCGAGGACCGCGGGATCATCATCGACGAACAGTATCTTGGTGTTCATTCGGCGCTCCGGCCGCTTTCGCCAATATTGGTGCTTCCAGAAAAGCGCGCCACGTCTCCACTCGGTTGGAGAGTCCCAGGTGATCCAGGTAGTTCAGGTCGAGTACGCCATCGTGGTTGAGGGGAGAGGAATCGGTCGCGCTGAACATGGCATCGGCGGCGTGCACGGCGGTGAGCGAGGAAAACTGGGTCTCGCCAGCCTCGGAGGGACAGTGGTGAAAGGCGACGGCGCGCACGAGAGGCACGGGGAGTCCCCAGATGCTAATCAGGTAGGCGCCCACCTGGGCGTGGGTGCAACCGAGCTTTTCCAGTTCATGAGGGGCAATCACACCGGCGTTCCTGGCAAGAATCGGGCGATATTCGCGCGGGAACTCGGCGAGAAGAACTACCTTGCCGATGTCGTGAAGCAAACCCGCGGTAAAACTCTCATCGACTACCGCCTTGGGGGCATTCTGGGCAATGGCAATTTGCTGCGCGAGTCCTGCGCTGGCGATGCAGTGTTGCCATAAGGCGGGCAGGAAGGGGGCAACGTCGGAATTATTGTCGAAGTGTGAGAAGACATGGACGGACAAGACCAGAGTGCGGACCGTCTCGGTGCCGATCATGGAGACCGCTTGCAGGAGACTGGAGACGCGGCCGCGGGCTCCGATAAAGGCGGAATTGGCCAATTGCAGAATCTTGGCGGCCATGCCCACGTCCTTGGCAATGATTTTCTCGATTTGCGAGATGGGGGGATCTTCCTTGCGGAGCACGGCCATCAATTCGTCGTAAATGGTGGGCAGGCTAGGGACCGAGCGCAGGCGGGAGACTACGGTTTTCAGCGCCTCGTTGGAGAGCAGATCGCGCATGGCAAAGGCTTGCGCGAGGCGGGCGATCAACTCCTGCGGGTCACAAGGTTTGGAGAGGAACTGGTGGGCAGGAGCGAGAGAGCGAAGCACGGCCGCCTTACTTGACTGTCCCGAGAGAACCACGCGAATGATGTTGGGATGACGGAGTTTGACCTGTTCCAGGAGTTGCGCGCCATCCATCCTGGGCATGCGCATATCCGAGACCACGACATCAAACGGCTGCTCGTCAAGCAGCTTAAGGGCGGCCTCGGCATTATCGACGAAGTGCATGTCCCATTCCTTGCGCATGCCATGCAAGGCACGGCGCAGGCCATCGAGGACATTGGTGGCGTCATCGACAAAGAGCAGACGTTTGGGCATTAGTCTTCCTTCGAATGATCGGCCGGCTTGACCGGCAGGTTGATGAAAAAAGTGGTACCGAGGCCCATCTCCGTTTCGAACCAGATTTTGCCGCCGTGCTTCTTGACGACCACGGCATGAGCCAAGGAAAGCCCTTGTCCGGTACCTTTGCCGACCTCCTTGGTGGTGAAGAAGGGGTCGAAAATTCTTGAACGGATGGCTTCAGGTATGCCCGTACCGGTGTCAGTGATGGAGATTTCCGCGAACTGGTCGCGCATCCGGGTGCAGACGGTGATCTTTCCTTTTTCGCCATCTTTTGCTTTTTCCTTGATGGCATGGGCCGCGTTGACCACCAGGTTCAGGATGACCTGGTTGACATCGCCGGGATAACAGACGACATGTGGCAGAGTCTCATCGAGGCGGGTAGAGACGTCCGCTACATATTTCCACTCATTGCGAGCTACGGTAACAGTGGAGGTAACGGCCTTGTTAAGGTCGGTGGCAGTTTTGTCGGCAGAGTCGGGATGGGAGAATTCCTTCATGGCGCGCACGATCTCGGCCACCCGGCGAGCGCCATCGAGACTCTGATCGATGGCATGCGGCACTTCGGCAACGACAAAGTCGAGATCACAGGCTTGTTCGGCGGTCGCAAGCGCGGCCGCTACGCCGGGCGGCAACGCTGCCGCAGAATCTCGAACTGTGGTGCGGTAGTTTTGCAACAGATCATGAGTCGCATTCCAGGAATCACGGAGGAAGGTGAGATTGTCGGTGACGAACTGGGTGGGGGTGTTGATTTCGTGGGCGATGCCGGCGGCCAACTGGCCAATGCCTTCGAGCTTTTGCGCCTGGCGAAGCTGGCTTTCCAGTTCGCGGCGCTCGCTTATGTCGCGCACGAAGGCTAAGCAGTACTCCTGACCATCAAATTCCAGGTAAGTCGCGGTGATCTCGACCGGGAAAGTCCGTCCCTGTTTGCTCTGGTGCTGGGTTTCAAAGGTCATCGATTTCCGGGTTTTGAGATTGTTCCAAAACGTGATCCAAGTGTCTTTCGGGAAAAGTGGATCGATATCCGGGATCGAGAGCGAAAGAATCTCCTCGCGGGAGCGTCCCAGGGACCGGCACTCCGCCTGGTTGACATACAGAAGACGGCCCTGCGAGTCGATCCATTCGATGGCGTCCGAGGCATGTTCCAGCGAGAATTGCGTCAGGCGCAGTTCCTTTTCCGCCCGCTTGCGCGCGGTAATCTCTTCGGCAATTCCGACCACGCGAATGATTTGCCCGTCCTTATCGCGAACCGGAAAGGCCCGGTCCGAAATCCATTTCTCCTCCCCCTCAGGTGTTCGTATGCGATATTCCGATTCAATACGTTCTCCCTGCAATTGCCTCGCGAATATTGCATGGGCGCGTTCCAGGTCCTCCGGATGGATCGCCTCCACCCAGGCCATGGAATTCTGATAGAGGATCTCGCGCTTCCGGCCCCACACTAATTCGTAGGCCGGGCTGACATAGAGGACCTCGTCGGCTGTCGGCGACATCATCCAGAACACTTCATGGATGTTCTCGGCCAAGGCGCGGAATTTCTCCTCGCTGCTCTGCAAGGTCTGTTCGGCCTCCTTGCGCTCGGTAATGTCCTCGTAGGTGCCGACGACGCCGTCGACATTGCCCTCCCGGTCGCGCAAAGGCAACTTGTTAGTCTGGAGCCACAACACGCTTCCGTCGGGCCTGATCTGGCGTTCTTCGAAGTTGAGCTTGGACAATCCCTGTTCCATCACCCGTTGGTCGTCGGCGCGATAGGATTCAGCCGACGCTCTCCAGGAGAGGTCAAAATCACTCTTGCCGACAATCGCCGCCGGGCTGTCCACGCCTGCGTCAATGGCAAACGCCCGATTGCAGCCGAGATAAGCGGAATTTCGATCTTTCCAGAAAACGCACTGAGGAATGGCGTCGAGAATGGACTGAAGCATCTGGCGGGATCCGAACAGTTCCTCTTCTGCCCGTTTGCGCTCGGTGATGTCGAGGAAAGTTCCCTCGATGATTCTACCGGCGCCCGAATCGTCATCAACGATACTTAGATTTAACATCGCCCAAGCGGAATCGCCGTTTCTGCGTCGAAATCTCATCTCGTGGTTGGTAAAACTCTGCTCCGCCTTGAGTCTTGTCAGCAAAGCTTCGCGATCCGAGGGCGTGGGATAGAACTTTGCAATCGGGAGGGACAGGAGTTCCTCGATCGAGTCGCAGCCAAACATGCGGGCAGCGGCCGGGTTGCACTCCAGGACACGCCCGTCCAGGGTGGTGCGAAAGACCCCGGCCAGATTGCGCTCAAACAGCTGCCGATAACGCCGCTCACTTTCTCGCAGCGCTTCTTGCGTCCGCTTGCGTTCCGTAATGTCCACGAAAGTCACAACCGTGCCGACGACTTCTCCGCCGCGCCGCATGGGACGAGACCAGTATTCGCCGGCAAAGCTGGTACCGTCGCGGCGCCAGAGAATCTCGTTATCGATATGGGTGCCATGTCCGCGGCGAAAAGCTTCGAAGATGTGGCACTCCTCGGCCGGGTAAGACGTTCCATCCACCCGCGTGTGGTGCATTACGGCATGCATGTTCTTGCCGAGCAGCTCCGACGGCTCCCCGTACCCTAAGAGCTGGAGGCAGGAAGGATTGCAGAAGGTGCAGTTACCATGCATGTCGATACCGTAGACGGCCTCCGGGATCGAATCCAACAAGGTCCTGACCGTTTCATTGCTTTCGCGGACACTTTCCTCGGCTCTTTTGCGTTCGGTGATGTCGACGAGCGAACCCTCCAGAATCACGCCCGCGTCTGTATCGCCGTCGACGAGACTGATACTGGCAATTACCCAGACAGAATTGCCGTCCTTGTGGCGAACCTTCATCTCGTGGTTGGTAACATTTTTCTCGGCTTTGAGTTTGGTCAGGAGTGCTTCACGATCGGAAGACGTGTGGTACAACTCTGACGCCGGGAGGATGAGTAGTTCCTCGGGAGAGTCGTAACCGAACATGCGGGCGGCGGCCTGATTGCACTCCAGAACGCGTCCGTCGAGGGTGGTCCGAAGGACCCCCGCCAGGTTGCGCTCAAAGAGCTCTCGATAGCGTTTCTCCGATTCCTTCAGCGCCTCGGCCGCCCGCCGCCGCTCGGTGATGTCTTCCTTGAGCGCGAGGTAATGGCTGATGGCGCCCTTGGTATCGGTGATCGGCCGAATGGTGGCTGCTTCCCAAAAAACTTCCCCATTTTTTTTCTTATTACAAAACTCACCACTCCACTCGCGCCCTTGTTTCATAGTGGACCAGAGATCGCGGTAAGTCTCGGGTGAGGTAAGTCCGGATTTCAGGATGGCGGGAGTCCTACCCAAAACCTCTTCCGGCGTGTAGCCGGTAATTTCCGTGAATTTGTGATTCACGTAGCTGATCCTGGCGGTGCGATCGGTAATAACCACGGAAGCGGGACTTTGCTCGACCGCCGTGGACAATTGCTGGAGCATGTCCTCATTGCGTTTTCGTTCCGTAATGTCCCGGAAGGTCCAGAGGCGCCCGTAATGAATGCCCTCCTTATCGAGAACGGGAGCGGAATAGCGGTCTAGAACGGTTCCATTCTTTAACTCAATTTCGTCGCGACTGGTTTCGGCGGGATGGCTGTAGAGGTAGTTAACCTTGGTGAGGAAGGATTCCGGGTCCTTCAAGAGTGTGAGTGCGTGCTCGAGCACGGGCGCGTCCTCTTTGTTGGCGAGGAGCTGCGGCGGAATCTGGAACAGTTCGACGAACTTCTGGTTGTGCGTAAGCATGTGGCCATTGCCGGCCACGACCAGGATGCCGTCGATGGTCGCGTTCGCCTGCGCTTCGAGGAAGGCCGTTTTCCACTGTAATTCGGATTCGCTCTGCTTGCGTGCCGAGATATCGCTGAAAGCTCCATCGGCATAAAGAATGCCATTTTCTTCATGAACGCCGGTGGCGTGGTCATGAATCCAAATCCAGCTTCCATTTTTGTGGCGGATGCGATATTCCTCGTCAAAGGCGGTGTGCCGGTCAAACAGTGCGAGGTAGCACCGATGCACGCGCCCAAAATCGGAGGGGTGGATCAAACCCAAACGAAGGGTGCAGCCGGCTGCGGAGATTTCCTGCTTGGTAAAGCCGAGGACGCCCTCCACCTTGGGACTGATGTAGATGGTTCGGCCCTCCCGGTCCGATGTCCAGGCCACGTCGGCCACACTGGTAAGAATTCTGCGGAATTTTTCCTCGCTCTTCTGGAGGACGCGCCGGGTCTCATGAATCTCGGTAATATCTTCGATCACTCCGGCGGCGGTGCGGACTTTCCCGTCCGCATCCCGGATGGGCCTGGCGTGACACTTGACCCATCGCGTCGAGCCATTGCGATGGCGGATCTGGTATTCGTTTCTGATCTCCTCGCCGTGCGCCAGGCGGCAAGAATCGGTGTTAGCCCGCGCGCGCTGCGCGGGCACAACCAACTCCAGCCACGGAGAAGGCCTATCGCACGCCTCCTGGCAAGGGATGCCCGTGATGGTCTCGTAGGCTGGGCTAACATAAGTCAACCGCGATTCGATCGTGTCCACCAGGAAATACACCTGATCGATGTTGTTGCTGATCTGACAGAATTGTGCCTCGCTTGTCTTGACGGCTTCGAGCGCCCGCTCGCGTTCGGTGATGTCCTGAATCGTGATTACCGAGACCGTCGGGCTCGATGGGTAGAGCAGGGGGTGTGCCCGAAATTCCGCCGGAAACCGGGTTCCATCCTTCCGGCACAGGAGTTCGTGGGCAACATGACTCTCGCGGCCGGCACCGATTGCCCCGCACAACATACACTCCCCCGCTGGACAGGGTGCCCCGTCCGGCCGGCGGTAATGAATCGCGTCATGAAGGCTTTTTCCAATCAGTTCCTCTGACCGGTAGCCGGTCATCTTCAAAAGAGCGTCGTTGCAGAACGTTACATGAGCTTGGGCGTCCACCCCGCACAGACCCTCGACAACAGCGTTGAGAATCAGCTGAAGCTCTGCCTGCAGCTCGCCGGAGGACCGATTGAGCAATTGACTCAGAGGCATAGTGGGGCCCCGCACTAAATAGATCGACCGAATGGCAGGGACAGATGACGGACAAAGCTTGGTTGGGCTTGATTACCAAGGTATGGGCCGGAGCATTGGGGGAGCATGGGGCGGACAACTTCTTCTCCGCGGATTTGCACGGATGGACGCGGACTCTCTTTGTTTTTGCGAGTTCGCGGTCTAGCGCGGCATGTTTCTTAACCGGGAAGCTAGTTGGCAGCGAGATGTAGCGATTGGACTGACCTATGAACTGGCAGCGCGGGCGCGCGCGTCCAGTTTGTGAAAGCGACGGAAGGTGGCGAGACCCTCCTTGCCCATGTAGCGTTCCAGAACAGGCGGGTTGGTCTGGCGAAGGTCGAGGATGACCAGGCCATCGACCACGTTGGAGAACTTGCGGTCGAGATTGAAGGCCACCATTTTGCCTCCCAGTTTGGCATACTGCCTGATCAAGACCGGGATGCCTTTGCCATCTTCTTCGACGTCGGAGATGGGCTCGGCGAGTTCGTCGAGATCGCGGATCGCGTTGCAGAACGCGATATCATCCCAGCGGCGAAGGCGAGGAACGCGGAAAGGAGTACGGGGGCGTATCAGGTCGGCGAACTCCCGGCCATCTTCCCGTTGCTCAAAGTAGCGGACGATCATCTCGCGAGAGAGACGGGTGTATTCGTTGCTGATGCTGACTGCACCGAAGAGGACCGGGGCGGCTGGATGGGCGGCGACGAAGCGCGCAATTCCCTTCCACAGGAGCAGGAGCGGCGCATAGTGGCGCTGGTACTCGGGGCGTACGAAGGAGCGGCCAAGTTCAAGGGCGGAACCGATCTTCAAAAACAGGCGCTCGTCATAGCGAAAGACAGTGTGGGTGTAAAGGCCCTTGATACCGTGGGCGCGAATGATCTCATCCGTGTTGCCGGCACGGTAGGCGCCGGCTAACTCGCCATTGGTCTTATCCCAAAGAAGTAGGTGCCAGTAATATGCATCGAACTGGTCAATGTCAGTGCTGCGTCCGGTGCCTTCGCCAGAGGCGCGAAAGGTGATCTCACGGAGACGACCGAGTTCGTCGAGGAAATGCGGCAGTTCGGAACCACGCGCCGCGTAAACGGCAAATTCCGCGTTTGCGGTGAGGAGGCGGCTAGCAGGCAGGGCGGCAATATCGTCGATCACAAAACGAGCAGGAACCGGAGGCGCGATTGGCTCCTGCGGCTTGCGCGGAAGGGCCGAAAAAACTCTTGCCGGAAGCGAGAGCGACTCTTTCCCGCGATGCGACAAGAGATACGTACGCAAACGCAAATATTCAGTTGCCTCGTCATCGCTATCGAGGCTAGTGATCAGTTCCGCAGGAATCGGTTTGCCGACGCGGACGCGAATCTTTTTTTCGCGTTGCTGGAGAAATTCCTGCAAGAGAAAAAGCGTGCGGAGGCGGGCATCGATCAGGCCAAGCAGGTGGAAGGCCATGCTGTTGCCGCCGGCGAAATAGACGGGAAGGGCAACGGCCCCGGTTTTGCGGATGAGGCGCGCCGCCGTCGTGTTCCAGACAGGGTCGGTGACCTGGCGCTGACGGACATCGAGGTGCGAAACTTCACCTGCTGGAAATAGGGCGAGCGCGCCTCCCCGGCGCAGCCAGTCGACGGCCCGTCTCAGTCCCTTGACGTTTCTGTCCGTTGACGACGGTGTGCCGAACGGATCGACGAAAACGCAGTACTGATGGAGTTCGGGGATGCCGGCGAGAATCGAATTGGTTACAACCCTGACATCGGGCCGCACGCGCGATAAAAGCACGGAGAGGACAGCACCGTCGAGAACTCCGAATGGATGATTCGCGACGGCTACCACCGGACCCTTTGCAGGAATGCATTCAAGGTCGGTGGACCGGACAGCGAGATCGATCTTCATTTCCGCAAGAAGAGTTTCGAGGAGAAAGCCCGGTGGTGCGGACCGGACGCGACGATAAAGAGCGCGAGCCTGCTGCATGGGAATGGACTTTCCGGCCAGGGATGGAAGACCGGGAAGGTGGGGCGGGGCAGATAAGACTTCCGCAGGTTCGTGCGCGTCCGTAAGAAAATCGAACATAGCACAATTTTGCCGAGGTCTGGTTGCCGGTTAGTGAACGGATGATTAATGGTTGGTGAATTGACCGCACCTAAGTAACTGGTTGAGTAACAGGGACTACTAGAAGGGCGGTTGGGCCCCGAGCGGCGGCCTCCCGGACTAGAGTGTGGGCTAAGGCATCATACGTCCGCGAGGTATATCATTTCTTGAGGAGATCCTGCCACTTTCTCGATTTTCCCCGTTCTGGAGTTTAGCATGTCCACGATTCGCCTCACGGTAAATGGCCGTCCTTATACCGTCGACGCTGACCCTCAAACGAGCCTTCTCAGCGTTCTACGCGATTACCTTGATCTGACCGGCAGCAAGTATGGCTGCGGAGAGGGACAGTGCGGCGCATGCACCGTACTGATCGACGGACAGAATCGGCGCGCGTGCATCACAAAGGTCGGTGCGGTGGCGCAAAAACAAATCACCACCATCGAAGGCCTGGCGCACGGCGACCAACTGCATCCTGTGCAGCAAGCCTTTCTCGACGAAGGCGCCATGCAATGCGCGTACTGTACGTCGGGCATGATCATGTCGGCAGTGGCGTTGCTCAAGCAGAATCCCCATCCCAAGGAAAAAGAGATTGTCGATTTCATGAACGGTAATATTTGCCGCTGCGGAACTTATGCGCGCATCATTTCGGCGATCAACATGGCAGCAAGCCAGATGGCAGGCCAGCAAGTTGAGAAGAGACGATGAACTCGACAATTCCCGATCACCAGAAGACCGCCGAGCAGTCTCCTCTGGAGCCCGAACGCTATGAACTCGCCGCGCCCGAGCCGTATCATTTCGATCTCGATCGCCGGGAGTTTTTCCGCTTCTTCGGAGCTGGAATTGTGGTCTTCTCAATCGCGGGATGCACGGCGGTAGGGCAGGAGTCCGGCGGACGAGCGCTGCGAAACGACGATTCCCTGCCCGAGGAAATCGATGCCTGGCTGCACATTGGCGAAGACGGCCAAATCACCGTATACACCGGCAAAGTCGAGGTTGGCCAGAACATCCGCACGTCATTGACCCAAGCGGTCGCTGAAGAACTACACGTGGCGCCGAGCAGCATTGATCTGGTTATGGGCGACACCAAGCTCACGCCCTTCGACATGGGGACATTCGGTAGCCGAACCACGCCCACCATGAATCTTCAATTGAGGAAAGTGGCGGCGGCGGCACGAGACATAGTGATCGGGCTTGCCGCGACAGAATGGCAAGCCGAGCCACAAAACCTGCTCGCGATCGACGGCAGAGTGAGAGATCCGAGGGGGAATCGGGTCATCGGATACGCCGCGCTGATTAAAGGGCGACAGCTCACGCAATCTTTGCCGGCGAAAAACCCTCTAATTCCCGCCGCTCACTGGAGCGTTGCGGGCCAGTCTCTTCCGAAGGTGGATGGCCGCGACTTTGTAACCGGCAAGCATCGCTATCCCTCCGACATGACGCTGCCCGAGATGTGGCATGGTAAGCTCCTGCGCCCACCCGCCTTCGGAGCGACACTCGTATCTTTCGACTCGCAGGGAGCGGAGAAGATGGGTGCGATCGTCGTGCATGACGGTAACTTCGCAGGCGTCGCCGCGCCGACCAGCGAAGCCGCCACCGCGGCATTAGCCGCTATCCATGCGGAATGGAAGGCCGACCCGCAGCCTTCCAGCAAAGAGCTCTTCGACTATCTGAAGAAAAATCCCGTCGAAGGGCGCGATCCAACCGGAGACGGGGATCGCTACGAAGTCGGCAACGTCGATCGGGCGCTGGCCTCCGCCGACCATCATTTGCAGGAGACATACACGGTCTCCTACATCGCGCATGTTCCGCTCGAACCGCGAGCCGCACTGGCAAAGTGGGAAGGCGACAGCCTGACGGTGTGGACTGGGACGCAGCGTCCGTTCGGCGTTCGCGGCCAGCTCGCCGAAGCCTTTCATCTGCCCGAGGAGCAAGTTCGAGTACTGATGCCCGACATGGGCTCGGGCTACGGAGGGAAGCATACCGGCGAAACTGCGATCGAGGCAGCACGGCTCGCGCGGGCCGCCAAGCGTCCCGTGAAAGTTGTCTGGACGCGGCAGGAAGAATTCACCTGGGCTTACTTTCGTCCCGCGGGCGTGATTGACGTGACAAGCGCGGTGCACAATGACGGCACAATCGCGGCGTGGGAATTCCACAACTACAATTCGGGCTCGGCGGGCATTCGCACTTATTACGAAATTCCGAACCAGCGCATCGTATTTCAGGCGACACGCTCGCCGTTACGACAGGGATCGTATCGCGCGTTGGCGGCAACCGCCAATCATTTCGCGCGCGAATCGCATATGGACGAATTGGCCCATGCAATCAAGATGGATCCGCTGGAATTCCGACTGAAGAACCTGAGAAATGATCGGCTGCGCGCGGTTTTCGAAGCGGGCGCTAAGAAATTCGGTTGGAATGCTTCACGGACGAGGACACTCGGGCGAGGCTTCGGCATGGGTGGAGGCTACGAGAAGCTCGGCAACGTCGCTACTTTTGTCGAAGTTAGTATCGATCGCGAGTCCGGCGACGTGAAAATTATTCGCGTGCTTACTGCCTTTGAGTGCGGAGCCATCGTCAACCCCGATGGCCTGCGGAACCAGATTGAAGGCGCCAACGTTCAGGGGTTGGGTGGAGCGCTGTTCGAAGCCATCGAATTCGAAAACGGAAAAATTCTCAATGGCAGAATGTCCGAGTACCGAGTGCCGCGTTTCCGCGACCTTCCTGCGATCGAAACGGTGCTCGTCGACCGCAAGGATCTTCCGTCTGCCGGCGCCGGCGAGTGTCCGATCGTCGGATTGGCGCCGGCGATCGCAAACGCGATCTTCGACGCCGTTGGTGTGCGCCTGCGTTCGCTTCCTCTCGTACCGAACGGGCTGAAAACGTAACGCCACAGGTCCCCGCATGCGAAGACCTCGGTCTCGAGATCGTCTATCGCTTGTAGCCGATTTTGCGCAAAAGATCGTGCCGCCAGGCAATGTCGGGCTCAGTCTCAATGCCTTTGGGCGGGCTGCCGTCGATGACGCCGAGCACGCCCCGGCCTTGTTCGCTTTCGGCGACGATGATTAGGACCGGATTCGCCGTGGCGCAGAATATCGAGACTACTTCCGGGACGTTGCGGATCGCGTTCAGGACATTGATGGGATACGCATTTTGAAGCACCAGAACAAAAGTGTGGCCGCAGCCTAATGCCTGGGCGTTCTTTATGGCGAATTCTCGAAGCGCCTCGTCGTTTCCATCGGACCGGGTCAGGCACGCTCCCGAGGCTTCATTGAATGCCAGCCCGAACTTGGCTTGAGGCACGGTCGTGGCGACCGCTTCATAGAGGTCTTCGACAGTTTTGATGAAGTGAGATTGGCCGACGATGAT
Organism: uncultured Acidobacteriaceae bacterium; assembly: GCA_963698865.1. GTDB lineage: Bacteria > Acidobacteriota > Terriglobia > Terriglobales > Acidobacteriaceae > Acidiflorens. The sequence goes on from CAVOSL010000002.1 coordinate 638,076, forward strand.
GTTCGCATCGGCCGGAAACTCCATGCGGATGGCTTTCATCTCCAGCATTTTTATCCTCGCATTTTATGAGGAAACCTCTCACGCGATGCGTTTGCGTTCCGTGCGCACGCGTTCGATATAGCGCCCGGTTCTCACCTCGACGCGCACAATTTCTCCTGCGGCAATGAACAGCGGAACTCGTATGGCGAGACCATTCTCCAGGGTGGCTTCCTTCCACGCGCTGTCCTGCTGCGAATGGGAGGGCGGCGCGGTGATCGCAACTGTCGCTTCCGCCACATCCGGGAAGACGACACTGATCGGTTCACCTTCAAAGAACTCGACCGGCAATTCCATTCCCGATTGCAGGAATTTTTCTCCCGGCCCGAGGATGGCGCCGGAGATCTCGACCTGCTCATAGGTATCGGGGCGCATGAACGTGCAGGCGCCGCCTTGAGCGTAGAGGAATTCCATCATGTGACGCTCGAGTTCCAGGTCTTCCAGTTTTTCGAGCAGACGAAAATGTGGCTCCCAGAAACGGCCACTGCGCACATTAATGAGCTTGGTCTTGACCACTCCGCCCATCTTGGCGGCCCCAGCTTTGGATTCAACCTCCAGAACTTTGTAAATTTGCCCATCGATCCGAACCACCATTCCTGCATGCAAATCCGACGCGATGACCATAACTGGACCTTCCCCGTTCCCGTGGTAAGAGTCGACGAGCGGGAGCGTACCGGACTTCTTCCAATCGGATTGTCGAACAGATGGCCGTCTCGTTCTGTGACGGATGTCACCTCTAATTTTTGCGGGATTTGGGACAATTACGGATACAAAGGTGGGCTTTATGTTGCATTCCCCAATCGCCGCCCACGTTGCCGACTCCTCTTCTCCGAGCCCTCATCGAAACTGTGAACTGGAAGGCAGTGAGTCCGATCTTGGATTCTCTATCTCGCTTCCACCCGCTGATCGCAGGACGTTTTTGAAGGCAGCGGCGCTTCCCTGCTTTGCGGCTTGCGCCGCCGCTTGCCTTCGTGGCGCTCCGGCGTCTGCTCTGGCGGCATCCGCTTCAGAGGATGACACGCGCTTTCGAGTGGAGGCCCGGTTCTATGAAAAGCTGCCTGGCAAGAACGTGCGCTGCCATCTATGTCCGCGAGGATGCGTGGTCGGAGACCGGGAGCGCGGACATTGCCGCATCCGCGAAAACCGGGGCGGTACCTATTATTCCCTGGTCCATTCGCGCGTCTGTGCCGCGCATATTGATCCGATCGAGAAGAAACCCTTCTTTCATTTCCATCCCGGCATCGTGGCCTTTTCGCTGGCCACGGCGGGATGCAACGTGAGCTGCAAATTTTGCCAGAACTGGGAAATCTCGCAGGCCAAGCCGGAAGATCTGCCCGCGCGCTACATGCCGCCTGCCGAGGTGGCAGCCTTGGCCAAGCAGAACCAATGTCCGGCAGTTGCTTTTACCTATAGCGAGCCGACGGTGTGGAATGAGTTCGTCACCGACGCTGCCGACGCGGCGCGTGAACAAGGGCTAAAAGCTGTTGTCGTATCGAACGGCTTCATTCAGCAGGAGCCGCTGAAGCGGCTCTGCCGCCGGGTCGACGCCATCAAGATTGACATGAAGGCGTTCTCGGAAAAGTACTACCGCGAGGTGGTGGACGGCGAACTCAAACCCATTCTCGATACCCTGGTCACGACCCGCAAGGAAGCCAAGTGGATGGAGATTGTGCACCTGGTCGTGCCCACGCTGAATGACGGCGACGCTGAATTTCGTGATTTGGCGCGCTGGATCAAAGCGAATCTTGGCACGGATGTTCCCATCCACTTCACTCGCTTTCAGCCTCTGTACCTGCTGAAGAACCTGCCGCCCACGCCGGTCGAAACGCTGGAGCGTGCCAAGTCGATTGCCGATGCCGAGGGCTTGCAGTATGTCTACATCGGAAATGTACCCGGCCATCCCGCTGAGAACACCTATTGTCCAAAGTGCCGGCATTTGCTCATCAAGCGCGCCGGTTTCACCGTTACTCAAAACCATATTCGCAAAGGAAAGTGCGAATACTGCCAGCGTGCAATTCCCGGCGTCTGGAGCTAACGCGCCAAAGAATCGGAGTCTGTATGAAGGCGGGAATCGGAGCGGCGTTGCGAATCGCGGTTGTCCTGATGGTGGTATGCCTGACGTGCGCGGGAACGGCGCCTGCTGGATCAGAGCAGGTGCGCCAAGCGGCCGTAGCCGGATCGTTTTATCCTGCCGATCCCAAAGAACTGACTGCTATGGTAGATGGATTTCTGGCGCATGCCGCGGTTCCCGCTGAGAAAGGGGAGGTTATAGGGATCGTCGCGCCGCATGCCGGCTATCCGTTTTCTGGTGGAGTCGCCGGCCATAGTTATGCCTTACTAAAAGGACGCCCCACGCATCGCGTGGTTGTGATCGCGCCCTCCCACTTCGAGGGATTCTCGTTTACCTCGGTCTACGATGGTGACGCTTATACCACTCCGCTAGGCAAGATTTTCGTTGACAAGGAATTCGCTCGCAAGCTCGCTGGCATGAGTCCCACCATCAAGCTCTCGCGCCACGGCCACGTTCCCGTCGCCGAAGGCGCGGAGCATGCCCTCGAAGACCAGTTGCCGTTTCTACAGCGAGTGCTCGGCGATTTTCAACTCGTGCCGATCATCATGGGCGATCAGAGCTACCCGGCGAGCCGCGCCCTCGGCCTCGCGCTCGCGGAGTTGATCCGCGGAACCGATACGCTGATCGTCGCCAGCTCCGATCTCTCCCATTACCATCCCTACGAAGAAGCTGTAACGATCGATGGCAAGACGCTGAACGCGATCAGCGAGTGGGACTACCTCACGCTCTCCGACAATTTCGCAACCCGTACCTGGGAGGCATGTGGCGGAGCGCCCATCGTTGCGGCCATGATCGCCTCGGAGAAACTCGGGGCAACTCGCGCGCAGGTGATCAAGTATGCGAACTCGGGTGACGTCACCGGCGACCGCAGTCGGGTGGTCGGCTATGGCTCTGTCGCGTTTCTCAAGGAGGGAGAACAATCTGGCGCGGCGCGGCCGAAATTTTCGCTCACTTCAGCTGAAAAGCGCCTATTACTCGAGATCGCCAGAAAATCTGTTGAATCCGCCGTACGGCAAAACAAGCCTTACGAACTTCCCGCAAACTTGCCTGCCAGCCTGATGCAGGACCGAGGCGCCTTTGTCACGCTCAAGGAAAATGGCGACCTTCGCGGTTGCATCGGATATACGGAAGCGCGCGAGCCGCTGGCGCAAACAGTGCGCGATGTGGCGGCATTCGCCGCCCTGCGAGATACACGTTTTCGGCCGGTTTCAACCAGCGAACTCACACAGATAAGTTACGAGGTTTCCGTGCTCTCCCCGCTGCGGCGCGTTTTAGATATTAAGCAGATCAAAGTCGGAGAGCACGGACTGATGATCGTGAAGAGTGATACGCGCGGGCTGCTGCTCCCGCAGGTGGCTCCCGAACAACATTGGAATCGAAACACATTGCTTGATGAAACCGCGATCAAGGCTGGGCTGCCGCCCAAGGCGTGGCGCGACAAGGATGCCGACCTTTTCATGTTTACGGCGGTTGTTTTTGGAGAAACGGACCTGTCGCGCAATGTCAGCCCGGAGGAGAACCCAGCTTGGCCCAACTTACGCCCGCAGCCAGGACAGCCGGCGCCAGGTTCGCCACCCCGATAAAAACGGCTGCCCGGAAAAATCCAAAGAGTGGAAGCAGGAACGCGCTCAGCAGCACCGCGCCCAGGCAGGCGCCGATCAGGTCCACTCCGTACAGAATTCCCATGCTTGCCTTGAGGCGTGCGCGCATTCCCATAAGCAAATCTCCGTGACCAGCGCGAATTCGTAACCGCCGAGCGCGCCAGCCAGCAAAGCGGCCGCAGGGAAAAGAAGCCAGCTCACCAGAGCGAGCGCGTGCGGGCTTCTTAGTCCGGTAAGAACACTGAGGAACAAGTAAAGCAGCAGCGGGGATATGGCGGTTAGAAGCTGGAGCCCTGCCAACTGCCGCAAGGCTGGGCGAACCGCAATTTTGCGAAGCCTGTCCCGAAGCGGGAACCAACTCCCGATCGACATTCCCGTCATGAAGAACGCAATCAAGATGGCAAGCTGTTGATAAACGTAGCCGTAGACGGCCTGGAAACCGAGGAGTAGCAGCACTTCCAGGCTGATACTGGTCAGACCCGCCAGCGCAATACAGAGGCCCGCACTCCAGCGTACGCGGCTCGTTGATCGTGACAACGGCGGCAATAAAGACCACAATCGCGAACGGCACGATAGCGGCTGCTGCGATTAAGCGGCCAAATCTGAATCGCTCGATGAATTCGAAGACATGCTGATATTCGCGATTGAACTGCGTGCTCCAGAGTTCGACGTCGAAGTAGTAGGCAATGGGAGCAAGATCGCGGTTCAGGGGAGTATCGGCCTGCGGCCGGATATTTTGTTCGAGGTCGGCGATCCGGTCGGGCATCATCCGGAACGAAATGAAGTACTCGCGTACGTAGATGGTTTTCAGATGCCGCGCGCGCAGGCGCGAAAGAAGCTCGGCAGAATCGGCGGCCAGAATGCCATCCCGTTTCGCCGCAAACAAAGTGCACGGTCTCTCCGGGAATCGTCCGCACTACCGGAAATGCTTCGTGCAGTGTTTTGAGAATGCAGCGGAGAAAAGCGCTCAGGTCGGGGCTGAGGTATTCTTCCGCCGCGTGCAAGTGAAAAGAAAAAACGCCGCCGTCTGCGAGCTTCTCTGCCGCCTCGCGGAAGAACTCCAAGGAATAAAAACGGTTCAACTGAGCCGTTTGGGGAGCCGGCAGATTCACAATGATGACATCAAAGACCTGCTGCGTCGTTTTCAGAAACAGCCGCCCATCTTCATTGTGAACGTGCACGCGCGGATCGGCGCGCGCCGCTAACCATTGGTCGGGAAAATATTTCTCTGCCAGTTCGAACACGGTGGGATCGAGCTCAACATAGTCCACTCGCTCCAGACTGGGATGTTGCAGCGCCTGCTGCAGGCTTCCGCCGGCCCCGCCGCCAATGAGCAGCAGGCTCTTGGGCGCAGGATGCTCGAGCAGCGCAAAGTGTACCGCCTCTTCGGCGGAGGCCACGTCGGGAGCGTGAAACATGACCAGCCCGTTCTCCAGCAGGCTGCGGATGCCGCTGGTCTCCACGACCGCCAAGTTGCCGTACACCGAGTTGCGAGTATCGACTACGCGAAAACCCGGCCACAGGCGCGACAGAGAGACAGCCTCGAACCGGCGTCCTTCCGGCAGACCGGCGACAATCCATATGGCGGAGACGATCACAACAATTGCCCACCGGTAAGATTGCCTGCGCAGGACCAGGGCTGCGCCTGCCATTAAGTTCAGTGCGCTCACGAGGAACACAGTCTGCAAAGAGTTCAGGCAGCGGAGGAACACGAGGCTGGCTAGTACGCCTCCGAGTGCCGAGCCAGCTGCCTCGAGCAAATACATGGAGTTGATCGCAACCGAAGTTGAGGAGGCGTGCTCGCGTGCGTAGAAGCGGCTGCCCGCGACAAATGCGGCGCCCGACACCGCGCAGAAACAACTCAAGCTGAACAGGCAGGTAAGGAAGATCGCGGCCGGCCCCAGGAGTTCTCCCGGAAATGCCCGAAACACATGACGGCTCGCACGAATCGCGAGGATCGTCATCGGCAAGAGAAGCGCAGCCAGGAACTGGAGCGCGGCCAACAGCCTTGCTGGTTCCGCTGCCCGAACCGCCAGCGGCCCGAGCAAGCTGCTGCCCAGCGCCGTCCATAGAAGCCAGCAGGCGAGCATCACGCCCAGTGAAATCTCGTTGCCATAGGCGACGACCATCAACTCGCGGAGCAGAATAATCTGCGCGACGGTCGCGCTGAAGCCGATCACGAGCAGAACGGCTCCGACTTCCAGCGAGGGCCGCTTCCTTGCCGCGAGTGCCTTTCCTGGACTCACAGTAAGGTGATTAGAACTCAGTTCTCGCGAACACGGAAGTTATACCCATCACTGTGCACAGTGACTTCTCACGTACACAAAGCAAACTACTGTACGGTCATTTGTCACTGACAATCCCATACTGCCGTGGTCCAATTGCAATAGAGATTGGAAGGCACTTTCCGAGTTCCGGGAGAGAGCGATGCAATTCCATCTGGAAGCCGCCGAACTGAAGCTCCTCGCGAACGTTTTGCTAGCACAAGACTCCCAGCAGTGCAGCGAGCTTTTGAGCAAGGTGATGGCCCATGACCTGCGCTTCGACGCGGTTGAGTTGGAAGAAACCGCGGAACTTCTTGCCGCCCGCAAACGTAGCCTGAAAGAGGAGATTGCCGCTCAGCAGGACCCCGCTTGGAAAGCGGGACTGGAACGCGAGCTGACTATGCTGGAACACGTCTTGGAGAGGGTCAACGAGGCCTGTGTGATGTTCTGAAGAGTGTAAGCACGGTGGAGATGACGATTATGTTCCAAAACTTGGACGAACAGATCGATATCGCTGAAGGTGGGCATCCTACAGCCAGCAAGCAAATAGCCCGTTTCGCGGGCATGGCCGTTGTTGCCTGCGCGGTGTTCGCGGGACTCTATTATTTGTTGATGGCTCTCGAGTGACGCCGTTGGCGGCAGTCGCCGAGTGACAAGGGCTTCAGGAGATTCTTGTCCACAGGCGCGAGCTACTTTTCCTGCAGCGATTCAATGTATTTATTGAGATTCGCGATCCGCATCTGCACGATCTCTTCATGGCCCTGGCTCATGCGCCAGAACACCGGGCCCCATACCGGCATTGCCTGGTCTCCATGGGCTACCAGAGTAGCTTGCCCGCGGAGCACGCTGGTCACCTCGTCGGCGGGATACTTGCCTTTGTTTAGTTTGGCCAACTGAGTGAGGTTCGCCGGGAGTTGCTTGAGCGAGGCAGCGGCCGGACCATCGCCTTTGGCATCCTTGCCGTGGCAGGACGCGCAGTAACTCATGAACATTTCCTTGCCTGAATTGGGCGAGGTCGCTGCGGCAGTCCCATGTTTGACGGCGGGTTTTGCCTGCTGACCAAAACAAGTCAATCCGGTTGCCAGCACCATCGCGAACAGGCAAGTCGAAAAGCGAACTTTCATAAAGCCCTCCTAGCCTTGAGATCCAGCGTGCCACGCAACAAACCAAGATTATGACCGATCTAACCAACAAATACCCAGCCGACCCGATAAAAGAGTCGGCTAGGTGGTAGCACCCGTCAAAACGTGAACTTGAACGAGAACTGCAGCTGCCGCGCGTTGAACATGGTTCGCGGCAGGCCAAAGTTTTGGTTTGGATTCGATGGAATGAACAGAAACGTCGGTGTTTCCGTTATGGGATTGACGATTGGGGTCGGGGCGATACTCCCACCGGGAACTGGGATACCGCTATTCGGGCAGGCCGTGGAAGCATCTTGCCGCTGAATGGCACGGGTCGTGGCGTCATTGTAGTGCCGCGGAATGGTTGGCGTGGTTCCACAGAAGACCGGCGAGCCGTACACCGAAGTTACCTCGTCCACGTTCGGGCGGTTGAGAAGGTTGAAGGCATCGAAAGCCAGATTCATCTGCATGCGGTCTGAGAGATGGACATTTCGCGAGATTCGCAAGTCTGCGGAATACAGCGGGTCGCCGATGTAGGTGTTCCGCGCAATCATGGTCTGGCAGTGTGCGACGTCGGGGCAAGAACTGCCCGCCGGTGCGCCTCCAACGCGGTCCGTCGCGCCACCCGCGACGTCGTTCAGCGTGTTGTTCCCGTAGAAAAGGGTGAAGGGCCGACCCGATTGGAGTGTAATGATGCTGCTGAGCTCAAAATTTCGGGCGAATCCGTGCTTGGGTGCGAGGGCGGTAAAGTTGGCCACGAAACGGTGGCGAGCGTCCTGGTTGGAGTTCGCGCGCTCCGCAGAATAATCGAACTGATTCACCGGCAGGTTGATGAACGTGGTGAAATTGCCATTGTCAAGCGTGTGCGAATAGGTGTAGTTCGCAGTCATATGGAAGTTCTTCACGCGCTCAATGACCGTTAAGGTTCCGCCATGGTAAACGGCATTGGCAACGTCGTTGTTGTAGTCCTCAAGCCCCCCGCTGAGAGTTTGTAGCCCCGAAGCAACTGCGCCGCCAAAAAACGGTCCCAAGCCCGCCAAAACGCCAGTCCCGAGCGTCGGTGTCCCGCTGCAAGGAGAGAGAGTACCGCTCGCATCGAGAAGTCCTGGTACCCACACCGGAGGACCTCCCGGGAAGAGTGTTGAAGGGTCGGTGGGCGGTCCGGACTTTGTCGTGCCCACCGGGCAGGGGATGTTTATGTTGTTGCCGCGAACTTGTTTGTGCGCTCCCACAAAGAGATAGCTCAGATTGATTGCGAAGCCCTTGCCGAATTGACGATCAATCTCAAGGCTAGCTTGCTCGGCGTAGGGCGTTCTGGCGTTGTGGTCCATCCCGCCTTCGCCAATACCGCAGGCACCCGTGCTGGTGCAAGTGCCGGCCATCGAAACCGAAGGGAATGCAGTGTCGTATGCGGCCGTTTGTATGATGCTGGCCGCCGCCCCTGCCGCATTCTGACTGCCTGGAAATGCCAATAGCTGATACCCCTGCTGGGCCTGCCCCAGATTGGACATAATATTGGGAAATTCCTGGGGAAGAATCCCGTTGGCGGAGCAAATGGCGGCAACATTGGCGGGCGCGTGATTACCGCACTGATAGCCCGCGACGATCTTCTGAGTATTGGGGACAAAGAAGAAGGTCAGGTTCTGGCGGTCAAAGAACAAGCCGAAACCGGCGCGAATCACCGTTTTGGAATCGGGAGCATAGGCAAAGCCAACACGCGGCTGGAAGCCATTGAAGTCTTTCTTGACGAACGCCGCTAATCCCGTCTCAAAATCCCAGCGCAGGCCGAGATTGAGCGTCAGATTGGGACTTACCCGCCATTGGTCCTCGGCAAAGCCACCCCAGTATCCGTGGTCAATGACGCGGCTGTAGCGGTCAAAAAACTCGGGTGGATATGCATTTGCCCAGGTCGAGTTGGGGAAGCCACCGCCATTCAGCGGATTTGCAAGAGTAACGGTCGGTGTACACCCCGGAACACCGCAAGCGTTGGGATCGGTTGGGAGCGGCACCCCGGCGTACATGAAGACTACGCCGTTGTCCTGAGGAACTGGGCAGCCCGCGGCGAAAGCATCGAGGTCGGTACCCGCGGTGGGATAGCCGGCACCGTTGTTGGTATTGAAATACTCTGCGAAATTCGCGAAGCAGGTCACACCTGGGATGAGCAGCCGCGTGGGGGTGAAGCCCGGGAAGTTCTCAAGGCTCGTCAAGTAGTTTCCGTCAGCCCCAAACCGAATAATGTGATTCCCTTTAACCCACGACACGGTTTCGGACAGTTGGGCACGAGTTTCGTAGAGCCGATCGTTGGTGCCGAAGTTGTGGCCCACCTCAAGATCGTTGAGGATGCTGAAATCCGGCTGTCCGGTGGCACCGAGGAAGTTGTAGTGGCGCCGAGCGTATTGGGCGAGGACGGTGTTGACTACATTGGGAGACAGCACGGTGTTGACGGTGGCGACCACGGCCTGGTCGCGCGTGTAGAGATTGCGGCCGCCGCTGGGAACGCCAATGCCGCCGCCATCGAGGGTATTCCCGACCAATTCGCCCAGCGCGCGTACATCCTCCACGCTGTAGCGAAATGCTAAACGATTATTGGTGGTGAGTTGATGATCGATCCGCAAAAAGCCAGAGTCATCATCCCCAGTCTTAAGGAAGCCATTGAGGAAACCGAAGGCTTGGGCCTGTGTAATGTTGACTGGATTACCGTTAAAGTTGGGCAGGCATTGCGGCACACTCCCAATGCAGCCTTCGGGCGCCAATCCCATGAGCGCCTTGGCCTGGTCGATCAACAAAATGTTGTTGACGAGATCGGGCGGATACGTCGGCGACTGGGCGCTGCGTTTGGCCTCATAGTTCACGAAGAAGAAAGTCTTGTTTTTGACAATGGGGCCGCCGAGGGAGGCGCCGAACTGGTTCTGGCGGAATTCGTGGGGTAAGGGGGCGGGCTGAAGGAGCGAACGCGCATCCATGCCGCTATTCTGGAAATATTCGTAGAGCGAGCCGTGGAGTCCGTTCGTACCAGACTTGGTAACGATGTTTACGATGCCGCCCATCGCCCGGCCATACTCTGCTCCAAAGCTGTTGTTGACGACGCGAAACTCCTGCACCGATTCCTGGGGCGGGGTCGAGCGCTGGATGCCACTGGCGGCATTGACAAAGTCGGCACCGTCCACGGTGATCTCGTTGCTGAAGGAACGCATGCCGCCGAAGGAAATTTGTGTCACCTCAAACTCGGTGAAGGTCGTGCCGAGACTGGTGCGGCTGGTCGCCACTCCGGGAGTGAGCAGGGCGAAGTCAGTGAATACGCGATTGCTGATGGGTAGGGATTCGACTTGCTCGGTGCTAACCACCTGGCTAATCTCGGTTCGCGTGGGCTCGATCGTCGGAGCCTCGGTAGTCACGACGATCGTCTCTCCCTGGGAAGCCACTTTCAGCCCCACGTTGATGGTGGCGGTTTGGCCGACGGTCAGCACAAGTCCGGTCTGCTTGTAATTGGCGAAGCCGGTGAAAGAGGCGGTCAGTTCGTAGTTGCCGGGCGGCACATTGGCGACCGCATAGAACCCTCGATCGTTCGAGGTGGCCGTGTACGTGGTATCGGTAGCCGTGTTCTTTAAGGTAATCGAGGCGCCGACGATGGCGCTTCCGCTAGGATCGGTGACGGTGCCATTCAGCTGGGCGTTACCAAGGCCCCCCTGTGCGAATACTATTTGCGCGCAGCAGAAGACAATGGCGATAGCAAACAGAACCTGCAGTGTCGAATGCCCTTTCATATACGCCTCCTGAGGCACTACGAAGCACGACGTGGGAATGCGTCCCAATGTCTTCGATTTGAGTTGTGAGAACCCCACTCAACTGGGCTAGGTGTTTACCACCTTCAAATGTTCGATGTCAATGTAAAAAATGTATACTTTTTCCCGGTTGGAGGGCACATTTTTGTAACCGGTGGCGCCGGAATGTATGCAGTGTCACACAGAACTGGTCGAGAGACGTTTCCTCGAGGCTTCGGAGCGAGCGCCAAAAACAAGCGAAAAGTTGGAGCGTGACTCGAAAGCTGGTGTCACGCCCCGCAGCCGCTAGCGACCTCACGATGTCGTGGCAAACTTGAGCAGTTCTTTCAAGTTGCGAAGCACGCGCTGCGGGCGGCGACTCAGTGGCTGCCGTCCCCAGTCCTGAGCCTTGCTGATACCGGTGGTCACGCCGAAACCGATCGCTTGGCCGCGACGGGCCATGATCATTTCCACCAGCGGATCATCACCCACTACACCAATCCGGCGCATGGGAACGCCGAGTCTTTTGGCGACCAACCTCAGAGCGTGAAGAGAAGGCTTGCCCGTGAGTATCATGGGCGCGCGAGTTAGCTTACGCACGGCGGCAGCGATGGCGTGAGAATGTCCCATGGTTTTGCCGGCGGCAGTCGCGAAGAATGGCACGTCGGAGGCAACGTAGAGCTCTGCCCCATTCCAAATTGCTTTGACGGCAGTTTCGATGTCTTTCATGCGGCAGTCGGGGTGCCAGCCGATATAGACGGCCTGCGCGTGTTCCGCGCCGTCTTGACCGGTGAACAGCGTTTGAATTCCAGCCTCTCGCAGCGGGTGTCCGACGCCGTCGGTGCCCAATACGAGTGCCTGCTTCACGCCGCGGCGGGGCATCAAGTCCGCGGCCACGCTTGAGGGGGTGAGTAAAGCATCGTCAGAAATCGGCAAACCGAGAGCACGCAACTTCGGCGCCTGCTCGGCGGCGGGATACGCGGTGCCATTCGTGAGCACCACGAATGGAATGCCGCGGGCTTTCAGTTCGCTGAGCACGTCTAGGGCGTCGGGCAGCAACTGGTAGCTGCTGAGTGAACTATTGGTCAAGACCAGGGTACCGTCGAGGTCGAACATAAAGCCCTCGATTGGGCCCAGAACCTCGCACCTGCCCTTGGGGGAATTTTTCATGCTCCGGCCTCGTGGGCTCGCGTGCTTAGTTCGAGTTTGAAACCCGGCTTGTGGACGGAGATGTGGGCGATGTCGCGCCGGGCAGCGAGTTGGCGGATGAGGTTCTTCACTGGAACCATCTCGGGATCGTATGAGCGCGGCGCGGCGCCAAGCGGCTTCATGGCATCAACCTGACCGGCTGGCATGGTGGCGCGCAGCAAGAATTGCTCGTCACTGAGATCGGATCCGATTCGCTTGCGCATTTCCGGTAGCGGGGGCATACCAGGTTCCTGACGAAGCTCGCGTGTGCGCGGCATCGAATCGATCCGGTTCATCACATCGGGCGCGATCGGCACATTGGGCCGTCCGAACTTTCCAATCGCGTAGCGGATTACTTCATCGGGGATGACGGCATAGCGTTCTTTGCCGGTGACGTTCATGACAGCCTGCGTCAGTACGATCTGGGAAAAGGGAGTCATAACGATGGGCCAGCCCAGTTCCTCGCGCACGCGACCGATCTCGTCGATCACGGCTCGTTCCATGTGGGACAACCTGTGTTCGGCGAGGTGCCGGCGCATGGTGCCAATCATCCCGCCGGGCAGTTGATGGCGAAGGTAGCTGGCGTCGAATGGCTGAGGCTGTCCGGTGGGCAGACCTTCGGCTTCGGCGAGGCGTGTGAAGTAGCGCGAGACTTCGGCAAGAGCCTGGTCGTCGATATCAACCTGATGACCGAGCGCGCGGAGGTTGGACACGACGCGTTCGGAAGGTGGATTAGAAATACCATCAGCGGCAGCACCTGACGCACATTGAACTGCGCTCACACCCCATGCAGGCGCATCCATGTAGACCAACTCGCCAAGGCCGATGGTGCAGTGCGAGTGGAGTTCCAGCGGCTTGTCACCGATCACCGCAATCACTGCCGGGATCAGCGTACGCGCACGCAGTGGCGTTAGAAGACCGCCGGGATCCTTGATGTACAGCGCGTCTATATCTGGGCTCGCAGCAAGCTGGCGAGCACGTTCGACGTAGCGCGCGTCGTCGTCGATGGGGCTGATGGTGAAAACCAGCGCGGCTAGCACGTACTCGGCGCCCGCTGCCTTAGCCATGCGCGCGCAGGCCACATTCGACTCCGCATTGTTCATCGGATCGGCGAGCGCGAAACGGCGCATTCCGTTGTTCACAAGGGTCCGGAATGCCAAGCTCATGAACTCAGGGCTGGCTGTCTCCCAGGAAATAAAACGAAAACCTGTGGAAAGGAACTGGAGCGGGGTTGTGGGCATGGCCTGGGCCATCAGGCGAATGCGTTCCCAGGGATCTTCCTGCTTGTAGCGCACAGCGACGCCCATGTGAGTGGAGGTAGTGAAATCGATGGCCTTGAAACCCACGCGGTCCATGGCGGGCGCGACGCTGAGAGTCTTGGCGGTGTCGATGCCGAGCGCGGCCCAGAGGCTTTGGTTGCCGTCGCGAAGTGAGGTTTCGACGAGTTGGATATTTGCCATGGCTCAGGACTCCGGCCGAACTCGAAGCAGAATCTCGCCATACTCGACGACGGCGCCGTTCTTCACCAGAATTTCGACCACCTCGCCCTGCACGCCGGCGCGCACGGAGTTCATCAGCTTCATCACTTCGATGATGCCGATGACTGTGTCCTCGGCAACTTTGGATCCGACATCGATGAATGGCGGCTCGCCCGGCTTGGGCGCGCGATAGAAGATTCCGAGTAGCAGAGCGGGGACTTCTACCAAGCCGGGCTCCGAAGGCGCGGGTTGTTTGCGCGCGGGTGGCTGCGAATCGGGCGCGGGCGCCATTGCGACCTGAGACGCTCGCGACGCCGGCTTGGCGGAGTTGCGCTGGAGATTCACCTTCATGCCGTCGATCTCGAGCGACAGGCTATCGAAGGTCGATTCTTCGAGCAGGCGCATGATCTCGGCCACGTCTTTGGCGGTCAGACTCACTGGCGCCCTCCAAAGATGTTCATGACGTGGTGGAGCGGATTCTCGGCGGGTCGGGCGACGGGCGCGGCGTCCTTGGCCGACCACACCGTCTCGGGGCGGCTTTGCAGTAGAAGAATTTTGCCGGAGCGGTCGATTGCCCATTCGATATCCTGCGGGCGTCCGTAGTGGCGCTCGACCTGGCGAGCGACTTCCTTCAGAGCGGTCAGCTCTTCGTCGCTGAGGCAGGGTGAACGTCGAAGCTGATCCGGCGTTTCTACCTCTCTGGTGCCGCCGCCCTCCGCCGGGAGGTGCTGAACATGTTTATCGGAGATGTCGCGCACCGTGATTTCACCGGTGATTTTGGCGATCACGAAGCGGTCGGGTGTGACCTCGCCGCTGACCACTGCCGAGCCCAGGCCCCAGGTCCCTTCGATCGTGATAACCGAGCGGTCGCCGGTCAAAGGACTGCGAGTGAACATCACACCCGCCGTGCGCGCATCGACCATGCGTTGCACCACGACCGCCATGGCAACTCCGTGTTCCGGCATTTGGTGTTTGCGGCGATATGCAATCGACGGAACGGAATAGAGGCTGGCCCAGCAGGAGCGCACATAGTGCAACGTCGCTTGCGCGCCCATGACCCACAAGTAAGTGTCCTGCAATCCGGCGAAGCTGGCGTCCTCTGCGTCTTCCGTAGTGGCCGAGGATCGCACCGCCAGCGGCGTGCTGGTTTGACCGCGGCAAAGCTCAGCGTGCGCGCCGAGAATCTCCGTTTGCACGTCATCAGGCAATGGAGCGTTTTCCAAGCGCGCGCGGGTGCGCTCCGAAAGAGCCATTATTTTTTCGAGCTCGTGAGCGCCTAGAAGTTCAACTCGCGGACGGATTGGCTCTTCCTTCTCGAGCACGCCCAGAAAGCGCTCGAAGGCGGAAGTGCGCACGACGAATCCACACGGCACCGCGATGCCCGCTCGAGTCAATTCACCGAGAGAGCCACCCTTGCCCCCGACCGTGGCACGATCGTTGAGGCCGATGTCGGCGAACCAACTGATGTTTTCGGACGAGCGCATGGAGGGCCTGTTCAAAGATAGAGTTGCTTATTGATCGGAACACCGTGCTCCTGGCAGTAGCTCTCGTAGTGATGGATGTACCACCAGACGTCAGCCGTTTCTACGAGACTACCCTGTTCGTCGTAAAACTCGATCGGCCCTTGCATCCAGCCGAATAGCTTGACGCCGGTGGGATGATCGCTGACAAGGGTATGAATGAGTCCGGGCGTTTCACAGATAAAGTCGCCTGGCCCTGCAATCCAGTCATATTCGAGATATCGCGCGCTCCCTTCGAGGCAAACCATTACGACCGTGCCCCGGTGCTTATGCGTGCCGATCACGCCGGGAGACTTGATCCAAAGAATGTTGGAAAATATGTTGTGGCAGGTATCGAAGTGCAGATGACGGATCGCGGCATTCGGACCGAAGGGCACCCATGGGCTCTCGTGCTCGGACGGACCGACAAATGCTCCGGGTACGCCGTGGCGCTTGATAACATCGGCATAGGCCTCGGGCACGTCAACGATCCTATAGGCAGTCGAAGGCGGTGCCGACATCTTGGTTTGGCGAGCCGTTGAGTCCGTTTCTCTCAGTTCAGGCATAAGTCCATACGTCAATGTCCACACGAATGGTCACGCGGCAAGTACGCGTGCTATTGCAAAATTGTCACCACTCCCCGCCCACCATCAACGCGAATGCGTTGGCCGTCCCGGATCTTCTGAGTCGCCGTGCCCGTACCCACGACCGCGGGCAGGCCAAATTCGCGTGCCACGATGGCTGCGTGGCTCATGGAACCACCAATGTCCGACACCGCCGCTGAAATTTTCTGAAAGATCGGTGCCCAGGTGGGATTGGTGACTTGGCAAACCAGGATGTCGCCCTGGCGCAGGCGGCCGATTTCGTCAACCGACTTCACGACCCGGGCTACACCTTCAGCGACGCCGCTCGAAGCAGCGAAGCCCTTGATCTCGTTGGAATCAGGCTGCTCACCGGCGCTCAGCCATGCATCCAGACTCTCGCGGGTAATACCCCAAAGCATGACGATGGCGGGATCGTCGATGATATCGGGAACGGGTCCGAGAGCGGGCGCGGTGTCATGCTTGGCCCAGGCAGCGATGGCCGCCTTCCGCTCCTCCACGATAGCGGGCCAGCGCGCGGGGCCCCGCGGCGGCGAGCCGTTGGACCACGAGGTCATCATGTCGATGATCGCTGCTTCCACCTCATAGTGGGTAAGCTGGAAAATGTCTTCGGCATTTGCGAAGAAACCGTGCTCGGCCAGCAACGCCCCATACTCTCTTATCTTGTTGAAGAACAGATTGGTGTACCAGTGTTCACAATAAAACTTATGGCCTTCGACGTATGGAAAGACGCGGTGCGCCAGGCCGATCATCTGATCGTAGGCAGCGCGCTCTTCTTCGGAATTTAACAGCTCGCGATAGTCCTCGATGAGCTGCTTGCGTTCAGTCATCAGTCTCTCGACTGGCCGCTCGATGCGGTGGCCTGCCTTCACGTTCGCGATATATCCCGGAAGCGCCGCGAAGGGCATGGAGAGGTCGTCATTCCACGAGCGGTGGTAGTGATAGAAGCCGTCGCCGACGTTGATGTTGAACCACGGGTCGCGCGAGACCGCGAGTTCCTCGAGCCAAAGTTTCCCCGGCTCGCCGGCTTGTTCCAGCGATTTGATGATCTCGCTGGGTGAGGAGCCGTCGCAAAGCTTGTCATCGACACCCAGTTCGATGGCGCGCACAGCGAGGCGCCTGAGTTCGTCGTCGGGACGGAAGATCTCGGCTTGCATGCCTGCCACCATGCGGGCCACGGTCTGGTCACTGATTTCCGGAAATGCCTTTTTACAGAAATCGAAGAAGGTCAGATAAGCGCCATACCCGAGCAGCAGAAACTCGAAATGGTATTGCCACATTCGAAAATACCCTTCGAGGGTTTTTTGATAGGTGTCGAGAAGATAGTGGTTGGAGGCAATGCCGCGGCCGGCATGAACGTGCTGCAGTGGTTCGA
Organism: uncultured Acidobacteriaceae bacterium; assembly: GCA_963698865.1. Classification (GTDB taxonomy): domain Bacteria; phylum Acidobacteriota; class Terriglobia; order Terriglobales; family Acidobacteriaceae; genus Acidiflorens. The sequence continues at coordinate 655,072 of CAVOSL010000002.1, forward strand.
ACTCCGGAATTTCGACCTTCGGCAATTTCTCGGCATCCCGGATCAGCACCATCATCTTGTCTTTCCACTGATCGTAGAGGCGCTCCCAATTGCCGTAGTAATAGAAGGCGCGCTGCTTGAATTCTTCGGTGCGCCGGGCAATTTCGGCAGGATCGGTGACGGCGTTGCCGCCAATGTAAATGCGGCCGTTGATGATCCGATAATCGATGCCGAGCGTTGTCGGCAGGCAGTGTACGCGCGTGTTGTTCGCGCCCAACGCGCAGTAGGCGGCCTCGGCAGTGATAGTGTCGAAGAGGCACATCGGCTCGGGGAAATGCATGGAGTTGTAGAACCAGAAGCGCTCGTCGTCTTCCTTGCTGAACTGCATGTAGTAGGGATAGGCCGCCTGCGCGCGTTCGGTTCCGGCGACGACTTCGAGCGAACTTGGAAGCGGAAAGCGCTTGGCTTTGACCGTTGTGCTCATGCGTGGCCTCCCCACAAGGCCGTTACAATCTACACCCTTCGGGGTTCCGCTGCAGACCGCAGACTTTCACGGTCCAGCGCCCGAACCTTTTCAAGAAGCGGCGAGCTTTCCCGCAGCCGCGGATGAGCTCACCGCGAATCGGTGAAGAGCTCTTCGCCAGCTCCTCGGTCATCGACAACTGCGGCGTGTGATCGGTGGCGAGCTCGGCCACCTCCGCGCACGGATTCTCGGCGATCATCCGCCGCTGCAGTGCCGGCGACAAGGCTCGATCCCGCGTGCAGATGACATAGTACCGGTTGATGCCGTCGAGGGCTCCGTGCGGAATGGACACCGGCGTCGCAAATGGCGCGACCGGTTGCGGGCGTTGTTGTCGAATCGCCCAGGCAGCCACATCCTCCGCACAACAGTCATACAAAGCGGGACCCGAGGCTCCAGTCGGCATGATCGCTACCGGCGGCTCTCCCTCGATGACGATATTAGCTTGAACCTGATCGCCTACTCCCTCTGGAAGTTTTGTCAGGTCAAGAAGACTCTGGCCGTCTTTGGGCAAGAACGCAGTTATATACACAAGTGCCGCGACGCGATTTGGACAGCGTGCCGCTCCTTGGGTAGCGATAATACCGCCCATGCTGTGGCCGACTACAATCGCTGGCTCGGAATGATCTGCCAGGACTGCGCAAAGTCGGTCTGCACAGGCATCTAGGGTAACCTCGTTCACAGGCGTCTTGTCATTGCCCAAGCCGGGGAGATCGAATGCCTCGCTGAGTGGCCCGCCGCTTGGAGGAGTTCCATCAGCGGTCCCCATATCCATGCTCCACAGAAGGCACCGTGCACGAGCACAAATCTCGCCATTTGATCCCCTATCTACTTTTCGGTTCCTCTTTGGTTGAGCCAAGGAGGCCGTGGGACTTGCGGAACTTGCGTTCCGCATGAATGCAAGCTTGCAAAACCGCTGACTATTGCGCCTTCGCGTTCTCATCGCATCGACACTCGTTGCGGATACGCAGAACGCGATCATCCGCATCTCCGAAAAGAATGTCGAGAAGTTCGGGGCGGTTCCGCTGCAGACCGCGGCTGTTCACGGTGCCCTTTTCCGTCAATTCCCCTGCCGCAGCTGACGGCGGAACTTCAACCAACAAGGCCGCAACGATGCGGTTGGAACTCCCGGTTCCGGTAGCGGCAAGCTTTTCCAGTCGTTCCCGCAAAATGGCTCTCAGCCGTTCGTTCGAGGCGGCCTGCGCCGGAGTCGCATCTCCATTCAGACTGGCAATGGCGGCGCACACTTCCCAGTCTGGAAAGACCAGAATGCGCACGTCCTTGCGATCGGCGCCCACGACTACCACCTCATTGGCGAGCGGGCGGAGAGCATCTAGCGCATCGAGACGCAGTTTTCCGGCGCTCACCTTGGTGCCGGAGGTCAGCTTGAAATCTTCACTGATGCGGCCATCGAAACGAAGTCCCGCTTTCGGATGTTCTGGATCGATGAAGCTCAGCAAGTCGCCTGAAGCGAAGAAGCCCTCGTCATCGAAGGCGGCCTTTGTAGCAGCGGAATCGCGCCAATAACCGGGCGTAACGTTAGGACCGCGATAGCGGACTTCATAACTGCTGTCGTGGGGCACGAGCTTGAGTTCCAGTCCCGCGACAGGTATGCCGACCACGCCGGGACCGGTCGCGTACAAGTTGCCGAAGAGAGCTATCGGACTAGTTTCGGTCATGCCCAGACCGGTGACGGTGAGAATTTTTTCTCCGACCGCATCGACCGCCAGCCGTTCGAGCGCGAACCACGTCGAGGGCTGCATCGACGCGGCTGCATACCACAGAAATTTGATATGCCGGAAGAAATGAGCGCTGAATTCCCGGTCAGCCTCGAGGTGAGGAATCAGCATTTCATAGCCGCGAGGCACATTGAAGTAAATCGTCGGCGCTACCCGTCGTAACAATTTGAGGCTCGCATCGAAGCGTCCAGGAAGGGGTTTGCCAGGATCGATATAGAGTGTGCCGCCATTGTGGAGGATGAGATTGAAATTGCTGTTGCCGCCGGCCGTGTGGTTCCAGGGAGCCCAGTCCACCATCACCGGAGGCTCATCGGCGAGCACGGGCGCAACCTGCCGCTTCATCTGCGCATTCGCACAAAGCATGCCATGCGTGTTGATCACCGCCTTGGGCATGCCGGTCGAGCCCGAGGTAAACAGGTACTTCGCGACCGTTCCGCGGCGGACGCGGGCCGCTGCTGCGCTTACCGAATCCTGGCGGCTGCCATTGCCACGGAGCGAGGCAAGACCGGCCATGTCCGCGGATGGATTGCGCAGAGCGAGAACGGGAATGTCGTCCTTAAGGGCGTGTTCGAGAGCCTTTTGATAAAGCACGCCATCCTCGACGATTACCATCCCGGGTGTCAGCACACGAAACGTGTGCGCCAGTTTTAGATAGTCGATGCTCTGGAGCGCGTAGCCGGGCGCAATCGGAGCAAGCGGAACACCGACATAAAGTGCAGCCAGCTTGATCAACGCGTAGTCGATGCTGTTCCCACCGAGAATGGCGAGCGGCCGCTCGGGTCCCAGATCGAAGCCGAGCAGCCCCTCGGCGATGGACAGCGCCGATGCCCGCGCTTCGCGGTACGAGATCGTTCGCTCTCCATCTTCGATTTGCTCGATGAGAAACGGGCGATCGGGAGCTTCGAGGGACCAGCGATCCAGCCAGTCGCCAATGCAGTTGTCATAATCCGATAACGGGTCGGCCGTGCGCATGAGAAAGCTACCATCGCTATTCCGAGTCAGCTCGACATCAGGCGCGAAGAACCGGACCGGCCGAAACGGGGCGTTTAGCACGGATTGGGTAACGTTAAGCACACTGAATGTCCGCAGCTTAATGGATGCAGTTGGTGAGCGCAAGGGCTGTGCTAAACTCCGACCTGGAGCCTGAGAAAGGCCTTCCCACGCCAAATCTCACCGATCTCAGCATGAAGCGTGTTCAATCGTCACCCAACGGCGCAGCCAGACGCGGCAAATTCTCAGACGATTTGTACGACCAGCCGGGGCATTTGATTCGCCGCGCCCAACAGATCGCCGTATCAATTTTCCATTCGACGTTCGACTACAAGGTAACTCCCGTTCAATATGCGGTGATGCGAATCCTCCAGGACAATCCTGGAATCGACCAGGTAACGATGGCGCGGTTGTGTGCCATCGATACTTCAACTGCCGCCAATCTGGCAGTGCGCCTCGAACGACGCGGACTGGTAAAGCGGACGGTGCCGAGCAAGAGCAAGCGCTTTCGCTTGCTTCAACTCACGCCACGAGGCATAGCGCTTGTGAAACAACTTAAGCCGTCCGGTCGTAGCGTGAGTCGTCGCTTGCTGCAGGCGTTAGACAAGAAAGAACAAAAAGTTTTTCTCCGTCTGCTCAAGAAATTCGTGCATTTAAACAACGAAGAGAGCCGCGCGCCGCTCGATCGCGAGTTCGCCGGAACGAGAAACAACCGCTCAAAGAGAGGGGCTGCATCTCAACTGAGTCTCTGAGCATTCTCGATTCTCCGGGAATCGGCGAAAGCTCACGGAGCATCACCTCGGCCGTTCCGTCGGTGCCGGAGCGCCGAACGCGTCCTTTACCTCCTGCGGAATGGAACGCCCCTCAAGCTTCGCGGGATCTGGGCCCACTTGCGCAACCCAGACCCTCGTCTCGAAACACTCGATCGCCAGCGCTTCACCTCTCATCAGTCGATGGCGCACGACAAAGCTGCTGTTTCCCCATTTGCTGACGGACGACTCGACGACCACGTCGTCGCCATAGAGCGAAGGAATCAAGAACTGCGCTTTGATGTCGACCACGGGAATACCGGCAATGGAATATTTCTTGAGCATGTCGCGCTTGAAAAAGCCGGCGCGCTCAAAGAGGGCCCGCGTGCACCGGTCAAAATACTCCAAATAACGCGGGAAATAGACAATGCCGGCAGGGTCGCAATCGCCCCATTCAATGCGTATTGTTTCTCGATTGGTGAACATGGATTCTCAACACTTCGTCATGAGGTGTTCAGCTTTACTGCGCGGACTTGGAGCCGACAGTTTCTCGTTGCCGGTCCCGTTGCTCGAAACTCGAATTCTCTGCCGCCAATCGCAGGATCAATTCCGCGGACCGCCAATAGAGCCCAAGCCTTTCGTGATAGTAACGGATGCGATCGGCAACGTGACGCAGGCCCAGGGTGTCAGCATAAAACATCGGCCCGCCGAGATGGCGCGGGAAACCGTAGCCGCTGGTCCACACCACGTCGATGTCGGAGGCGCGGGTCGCGATGCCTTCATCGAGCACCATTGCTCCCAAGTTGATTAGAGCGAGAATGCAGCGCTCGACGATTTCGTCGTCGCTGATCTGGCGTCGGGCAATCCCTCGTTTCGCAGCGAGAGTTTCGATCAACGGGATCACTTCGGAATCAGGCAGCGCCTCGCGACCGCCGCCCTCGTATCGGTAGAAGCCGCGCCCGGTCTTCTGGCCCAGCCTACCGAGTTCGGTGAGTTGGTCGGCGATCACGAAGTAAGGATCTGGACGGCTTTCACGCTTGTAGAGCTGGAGGCGGACCTTCGTCCCGACATCGTTTCCACCGAGATCGCTTACGCGCTGCGGCCCCATGGCGAACCCGAATTGCTCTAATGCTTTGTCAACCTGGAGCGGCGAGGCGCCTTCGAGAAGGAGTTGTTCGGCTTCGCGAAAATAGCCGTCGAGCATCATGCGATTGCCGATGAAGCCAAATGCATCCCCCGACACGACTGGAACCTTCTTCAGCAGTTTCGCAACGTGGAGCGCGGTTGCCAACGTTTCAAGGGCGGTGTCCTGGCCGCGCACAATTTCGAGCAGCTTCGACGCGTGGGCGGGAACAAAGAAGTGCATCCCCAGCACTCGCGAGGGATGCGCTGTAACGCGCCCCAGTTCGGTCACGGAAAGAGTGGAGGTATTTGTCGCAATCACGCGCTCCGCCGGAACAAGGCGATCAAGGCTGGACAGCACTTCCTTCTTCAAATCCATATCCTCGAACACCGCCTCGACGACAAGATCAGATTCGGCGACATCAGCGAGCGTAATGCTGGCACTGATTCCCGCCATGCGCCCCTCGGCAATTTCCCGCGTCATGCGGCCGCGCTTCACGCTTGAGTCGTAAGCAGCTCGAATGATTTCCCGGCCCCGGGCAAGGGCTGCATCGGCGTTGTCGACAAGGGTGACGTTTCGTCCGGCATCGGCGAAGGCGATGGCAATTCCGCTGCCCATCGTTCCCGCCCCGACCACTGCGACCCGCTTGATTTCTGGTGAGTCGGCACGTTTCGAGATGCCTTCGACTTTGCTCGACTCGCGTTCTCCGAAAAAGATGTGACGAAGGGCTTGGCCCTCGCGGCTGGCCAGCGATTGTTGCGCGAGCGCTGCCTCAATCGCGATGCCCTCGGAAAACGCCAGCGTCGACGCCTTGATTGCCTCAATCACCAAGGCTGGAGTCGTTCGCCCTTTCAGAGTGCGTGCGTGAACGCGCAAGACTTCGGCTATGCCGGATTCGTCGAAGCCATCTGCTGCTGTCGCGCGTTTGCACGTTGGACGTGGGCCAACTCCATCGCCCACCAGTCGTTTGCAGAAAGCCAGAGCGTGCTCGTGCAAGTCGCCTTCGATGACTTCATCGACAAGTCCCTTGGTCTTCGCTCCGAGTGCTCCGATCAGTGCCCCCGACAGAATCATCTCCAGCGCCGGACGCGCGCCGATAAGCCTTGGGAGGCGCTGGGTCCCGCCGGCCCCCGGAATGATTCCCAGCGTGATTTCAGGCAAACCGAGCTGCGCATCCTTGTGCGCGACCCGATAATGACACGCCATCGCGAGTTCAAGGCCACCACCGAGCGCCAGTCCCTGGATAGCAGCGACCACGGGGATCGTAGCGGTCTCGATCGCCGCCTGCACTTGTTGCAGAGTGGGGTCTTTGAATAGACCGTCAAATTCCTTGAGATCCGCGCCCGCGCTGAACATATTGCCGGCTGCCATAACAAGCAGAACTTTGATATGAACGTTTTTCTCGGCTTGTGATAGGAACTCGACAAGACCCGCTCTCACCTCGTGATTCAGAGCGTTCACAGGAGGATTATCGATGTGGATCAGACCAATGAAGCCGGCCTCACGGAAACTCACGACTTTTGAATGAGAATCCAAGCTTCTCCCGTTCCCAACGAAATAGGGAGGGTATGCATTCGGACCGAACCTTGTCAACAATTGCATAATTTAGCTTGGCGGGTCGCGTGGGCCGCCCTTCGCGGTATTGCAAAGTTCGCGAGGTTCCGTATACTGAACGACGCATCGTCGAGAATATTCGCCCAGGAGAACGGGGATGAAAGAAAAAAGTCTAGAGGATCTGTTGCAAGCGAGCGGAAATACAGTGAATATGTTGCGCAATTCGCAAATCGGAGCTTACGTTTATCCGGTTGTCCCTTCCGAATACTCAAACTGGCGCGACGAACAGCGGGCGTGGCGGGAGACGGCTGTTCTCTTTGACCAGTCTCACCACATGGCCAATGTATACGTGGAAGGTCCGGATGCACTCAAAATGCTCTCCCATCTCGGGACCAACAGCTTTGCGAAGTTCCCCGTCAATCGCGCCAAACAATTTTCTCCCTGCAGCTACGACGGATATGTAATTGGCGATGGCATTCTTTTCCATTTGGAGGAGAACCGGCTGGTATTCGTCGGCCGCGCCCCGGTCGCCAATTGGATTCAATTTCATGCCGAAACCGGCGGCTACAACGTCAAAATCGAGAAGGACGACCGATCGCCCTCGAACCCCAAGGGAAAAGCCGTCGTTCGCAGCTGCTACCGATATCAGATCCAGGGGCCCAATGCTCCGCAAATTCTGAAGAAGCTGAATGGAGGCCCGCTTCCGGAGATCAAATTCTTCAACATGGATGTCATCAATGTCGCCGGACGCAAAGTGCGGGCACTTCGCCATGGCATGGCGGGCGCGCCCGGACTGGAAATCTGGGGGCCCTACGAAGAGCGCGAAGAAGTCCGGTCGGCCGTCGTCGCCGCGGGCAAGGATTTTGGTCTTTGCGAAGTCGGCGCGCGCGCGTATGCCACCAATACGCTCGAGTCGGGATGGATCCCATCTCCTCTACCGGCAGTGTATACAGGCGAAAAGATGAAAGCATACAGACGATGGCTGCCGGCTACTAGCTACGAAGCGACAGGGTCGATTGGCGGAAGTTTCGAGTCCGACAACATCGAGGACTATTACATGTCGCCGTATGACCTCGGCTACGGGCCATTCGTCAAATTCGACCATGACTTCATCGGAAGAGCAGCGCTCGAAAAAATGCAAGCGCAGCCTCAACGCAAGAAGGTAAGTTTCGCGTGGGACTCCGAAGACGTGCTCAAGGCGTCCGCTTCGATGTTCGAAACGGGAGATATGTATAAGTACATCGACCTGCCATTGTCGAATTATGCCTCTTCGTCGTACGACAAAGTGGCGACGGGCGGGAAAACAGTCGGCTTCTCGATGTTCAGTGGCTATAGCTACAACGAGCGCTCGATGCTGTCGCTGGGTGTCGTGAGCCCGGACATCGAGGTGGGCGCGGAAGTGGCAATTGTGTGGGGCGAGCCGGGTGGCGGCACACAGAAAGCCACGGTTGAACGTCATAAACAGCTCGAGATTCGGGCCATCGTCAGCCCGGTACCGTACTCGAAAGTTGCGCGTGAGAGTTATGCAAAAGGCTGGCGCACGGCTCAGTTATGAGCGGAGCGCTAACTATTGAGATCGCTCTGCATCGATCCAGTCGAGCGTCTTGTTAAATCCGCCAAAGACATAGAAGTGCAGGCCCGCGATGCTGAGAGCGTCGGCATCATTTTCGCCGCGTAGCGAGGTGGCCAGCCCCCGAATGATGGGCTCAGGTCCTTTTTCGGTCAGAAGCTTAGCGAAGGCCGGGTGCTCAGTCAGCACATGCAGTGAGTTGCCGATTCCGCACCGGACCGCATAACGCGCCAGCGTAACAAGCCCGGCAGGCCCGGCAAGCCCCACGCGAACGGGAATCTCGATGCCTCGATTGTGGATGCGCCGCAACCATTGAACAATCGGATCGGCTTTGAAGCAGAATTGAGTGACGATAGAAAGCTGAAGTCCAGCCTCGAGCACAAACTTCAGCTTCGCCGCGAGAGCTTCATCTAGGTTGGTTTCAGAGATGTTCGGATTGCCTTCGGGAAAGCCCGCCACCGACATGCGGGTAATGCCCGCCCTTTGAAACACGCCAGTCTGCATGACCGCCAGACTCGAGTCATAAGGACCGGCCGGTTGGGCGCGATCTCCGCCAATGACCAGAATCCGGTCCACGCCCGCCTCGCCCGCAAGGCGCGCCGCAAATCGCTGAAGTTGTGCCGCACTCTCCAAATGGCGCGCGCCAACGTGGGGCACCGGGATAAGGCCGGCACGCGTGAATCTTGCCGCGGGTGCAACTGCATCCATCGGGTTTGCGCCCGGAATCCACGGGAGAAAAACCTCTGTGCCACGATCGAGGCGCTCCACTGCCGCGTCCAGAACCTTCGGCTGGCTCGGATTCACTTCAATCGAATAGCCGCGCAGCATGTTGGCGACGCTGAGCGGAGCGGTGGCAATCCCTGTCATGCAGACCCGATGTTCAGTACACTGAACGTAGCGAAGCATTTTCATCACTTAGATGCATGATTGTCAAGAGCGATGTTCGGGGCAATACAGTGTTCGACTTGTGGCGGACGCTGACCGCCTTTGCTTGACAGCGAACCACAAAAGTGAGAGGTATTGTTGAGTGTGCGCGCGCCGTGCCGAGCTAACGCGGCACAACGGGCCAGGGGTGGCCTCGCACAAGCGTCAATCGAGTACGCCTAAATGACAGATCCGCGATCGAAGTACGTGCTGCAGAGGTGACCCATGCAAAACGAGCCGATGATGGATGTGGCACATCTCGGCCATTTGGAGTTGCTGACTCCAAAACCGGAAGAGAGCCTGCGTTTCTTCGTCGACGTGATGGGGATGACCGCGAGCGGCCGTGAAGGCGACTCGGTCTATCTGCATGCCTATGACGATTACGAACGCCATTCGTTGAAGCTCACGGCATCGAAGTTGCCAGGCTTGGGTCACGTTGCATATCGCGCTCGCAGCCCGCAGGCGCTGGAGCGCCGGGTAGCCGCACTCAAGGGATCCGGTTTCGACATCGGTTGGACAAAAGGCGATCTGGCGCATGGTCCGGCGTTTCTGTGCAAGGATCCCGACGGCCACAACATCGAACTCTATTACGAGACGCAGTGGTACCAGGCGCCGCCGGAATTGCGGCCTGCTCTGAAAAACCAGGCGCAGCGATTTCCGGCACGCGGCATCAACGTGCGGCGACTTGACCACTGGAATGGCCTGGCGGTTGACATTGCGGCGAACCGCAAATTCTTTGAAGAATATCTCGGCTTTCGCCTAACGGAACAAATTGTGCTCGACGACGGTTCGGAAGCAGCCATGTGGATGACGTGCACAAACAAGAGCTACGACTTCGCCTACACGCGCGACCATACCGGTACGCCGGGACGTTTTCACCACATTACTTACGCCGTCAATAGCCGGGAAGAAGTTCTGCTGGCGGCCGATATCTGTTTAGAGAACGGAGTCTACATCGAGACCGGTCCGCACAAGCACGCCATCCAGCAAACTTTCTTTTTGTACGTGTATGAGCCGGGCGGCAATCGAGTGGAAGTCGCCAACGCTGGAGCGCGCCTGATTCTGGCTCCCGATTGGAAACCGATTCGCTGGAGTGAGGCCGAACGCAAGAAAGGTCAGGCGTGGGGCCTGAAGACGATTGAATCCTTTCACACGTACGGCACGCCGCCGGTTGAAGTGGCGGCGGGAACGAAGAAATGAACGAGTGGCTACTCTGAAAGTCCTGACCCAAAGGTGAGACCGTGTCCGACAAGAAAACCGCATTGGTGGTGAGCGCGCATTCCGCGGATTTTGTCTGGCGAGCCGGCGGCGCGATTGCGCTCTATACCGAGCGCGGCTGGGAATTCACCGTCGTATGTCTCTCATTTGGCGAACGCGGGGAATCCGCAAAACTCTGGCGCGAGCCAGGAATGACGATCGAAAAGGTGAAGGCGAAAAGAAAAGAAGAGGCGATTCGGGCAGCGGAGATTCTTGGCGCGCAGACGATTTTCTTGGACGTGGGCGATTACCCGATGCGCATCGATGACAAGATTATCTACGAGCTCGCGGCGCTATGCCGGAAAATTCGCCCGGAATTCGTTCTCACCCACTCGCTCAAGGACCCATATAACTTCGATCATCCGCTTGCCTCGCACATCGCACAGGAAGCTCGGATTGTGGCGCAGGCGCACGGACACGAGCCGGGCACACCGGTTATTGGAGCACCGCCGGTCTTTCTTTTCGAGCCACATCAGCCGGAGCAGTGCGAATGGAAGCCGCAGGTGCTGCTCGATATCACTGCCGTGTGGCCGAAGAAATATGCGGCCTTCAAGGAAATGAGCGCGCAGGAACATCTCTGGCAATATTATGAGCGAGTCGCGTTGCAGCGCGGCGCGCAGGCCTCGCGCAACTCGAACAAAAATATCAAGTATGGAGAAGCGTACCAGCGCGTCTTTCCGCAAGTGACGGAGGAACTCGCATGAGCAAAGCGGTGGTGATCCGGCAGGTCGAGCAGCCACCGGCCGATGCGGTGGCGGCGCTGGAAAAATTTGGCGTCTCGACCGTCCACGAAGCACAAGGCCGTTGCGGGCTCCTTGCCTCCTATATGCGCCCAATTTATCCGGGGGCTTCCATGGCCGGCCCGGCCGTCACGGTCTCCCTTCCTCCCGGTGACAACCTGATGATTCACGTTGCGGTCGAGGTGTGCCAGCCGGGAAGCATCCTGGTCGTGGCCCCTACGTCACAGTGTACCGACGGCTACTTCGGTGAATTGCTGGCGACCTCGTTGCGCGCCCACGGCGTAAAGGGGCTCGTGATCGACGCGGGATGCCGCGACGTGCGCTCTTTGACACAAATGAAGTTTCCGGTGTGGAGTCGTGCCATCAGTTCGCAAGGAACCGTGAAGTCCACGCTTGGATCGGTGAACGTAAGTGTGGTATGCGCCAGCGCAATGATTGAAGCCGGTGACATCGTTGTCGCTGATGATGATGGAGTCGTAGTCGTGCGTCGGGCCGACGCAGGCGACGTTGTCTCCGCTTGTGAACAGCGGGTTCGCAAAGAAGAAGCGACCCGCGAACGGCTGGCACGTGGGGATCTGGGCCTCGACATCTACGGCTTACGCGCGAAAGTCGCCGAACTAGGTCTCAAGTATTTGTAAAAGGAGATCGCATTGGCCGGGCCATCGCAAACCCGCATTCCATGCATACTGATGCGAGGCGGCACGTCCAAGGGACCGTTCTTCCTGGCCAGCGATTTACCGGACAAGGTCGATTTGCGCGATCACGTCCTGCTCGCTCTTATGGGCTCTCCCGATGCGCGCCAGATCGACGGGATTGGCGGCGCCGACCCACTGACCAGCAAGGTGGCAATCATTTCTCGTTCCTCGCGGCCGGATATCGATGTCGACTATCTCTTCGCGCAGGTGGCCATCGATCGGCCGCTCGTCGACGTCACGCCGAACTGTGGGAATATGCTGGCCGGTGTGGGTCCGTTTGCGATTGAGCGCGGCCTCGTGCCGGGGCGCGATCCCATTACGCCCGTCAGGATCTACATGGTGAACACCGGAAACACCGCTGTCGCCCACGTGCCGACGCCTGGCGGCGAGGTCACTTATGACGGCGAAGCTGCAATCGCGGGCGTGCCGGGGACGGCGGCGGCGATTCGCATCGATTTTCTCAACACCGCCGGGTCGGTGTGCGGCGCATTGTTGCCGACGGGCGGTGCGCTCGACGAACTCGACGGTATCAATGCTACCCTGATCGATAACGGTATGCCGGTCGTCGTGCTGCGTGCTGCAGATTTCGGAAAATCCGGCTACGAAACTCCCGCCCAACTCGATCGCGATCAAGAATTCAAACGGCGGCTGGAACAGATTCGCGTGCTGGCTGGCGAGCGTATGGGGTTGGGCGATGTGCGGTCGAAGGTCGTTCCAAAAATGACGTTGATCGCACGGCCCCGCGAGGGTGGCGACTTGGCGACGCGCACTTTCATTCCACACAAGTGTCATGCCGCCATCGGAGTTCTCGGCGCAGTCACGGTGGGAACAGCTTGTGTGTTGCCCGGTTCGGTGGCCTCCGGCATTGTGTCGGTGCCCGAAGGTGTGGTGAAGCGGCTGTCCGTGGAGCACCCCAGTGGCGAGTTTTCGCTCGAGATCGAGGTGGAATCCACAAGCACCAATGGACTGAAGGTCGTCCGTTCGAGCCTGATTCGGACGGCACGCGCGCTATTCCGTGGAGATGTTCTCGTGCCTGCGAGAATTTGGGACGGCGTGACGTCGAAGCTTCACGCAAAGGATGTGGCGACGCTGGAGCATGCGTAGCATGGCGACGGGCTCGATTCACGGAATCGCGATCGTTGGCTTTGGCGAAGTCGGCGGTATTTTCGGAAATGATCTCGCGAAACGGGGGATCAAGGTCTGTGTCTTTGACATCCTGTTCGCTTCCTCAAGTCATCGACAACATATGTTCGCGAAGGCGGAGAGTTGCGGAGTTATCGCCGCCGAGAACTTGCGCAATTGCTTGCGCAACGCAGACCTGGTGATTTCAGCCGTGACCGCTTCTTCAGCGGTCGAGGTTGCAACCGAGGCGGGGCCGATGCTCCACTCGGGGCAGATGTTTCTGGACCTCAACTCGATTTCGCCGGACACGAAGCGTAAGGTCGCCAGCCACATCGAGTCCAGCAAGGCGCAGTTTGTAGAGGTGGCCGTCATGGCCGGAGTTCCAACTCCACGATTGAAAGTGCCGATGCTGCTGGGCGGCCCGCATGCGGTGGAAACGGCTGAGAGGCTACGATCAATCGGGATGAATGCGACTGCCTTGAGCGATCAGATCGGAGTGGCCTCAGCAGTGAAAATGTGCCGGAGCGTGATCATGAAAGGATTGGAGGCGCTGGCTGTCGAATGCCTGTTTGCCGCGCGGCAATATGGCGCCGAAGACGCGGTGCTCCAATCGCTAGCCGCAACTTATCCGAGCCTGGGCTGGACCGACCAATTTCCGGATTACCTGATCAGCCGGGTCGCGCAACATGGCCGCCGGCGGGCTGTCGAGATGCGTGAAGTCGCACAAGCTTTGGAGGCAGTGGGCATCGAGCCGACCATGGCATTGGCCACGGCGAGGCGACAGGAACGGGTAGTCGCTCAAATGGAGGAGAAGAACCTCCGTTTCGACGAGAAGAATTCGTTCTCCTGGCGCTGGCTTGCGGAGGCAATCGGCAGCGACACAGCAGTCGATTTGCCGCGGCAATCGCGGAATGAATCCTGACAAGGAAATGAAGGAAACACTCTCCGCGTGGAAATTCCATTAACGATTCGTTTTGCCTCGCGGCTCGAAAGTGGCAGACTCTTGCGTCTCCGTGCCGAACCTTAAGGCAGCGCGCGACAGGTTGATGCTCTCTCTGGTGGCGTAGGCGTGCTCGTACATTAGCCCGAACACTCTGGTGCCTTCCCCATTCTCAATCGCTTGCACGATGGCATGATGTTGGCGGTGCGTGTAGCGCAGTAATTCGTACATATGTGGAAGGTCCACTTTATCGAAGGCGATAGCGTGCGCGGAAGCAAACGGTATCCGGGTATTGTATGCAATCGCTTCGGCGACCACTTTGCTCCCCGCTCCTTCGACAATGAGGCCGTGAAACTGTTTGTTCATGTCGCCGTAGCGGGCTTCGTCGGATTCCAGCAGGTGACCCTTGGAAAAAATCTCGTCCCCTTCGTGCAGGCAATCATGGAGTGAGTTGATGAGCCGGCGCGGCGGTCCCTGTTCGGCGAGCATGCGTGCCGCCAGTCCCTCGAGCATGCCGCGGACATCAATCGCATCCATGATGTCTCGTGGGGTGAATGCACGCACTACGAAGCCGCGAGTGTCCAGTTGCGTCAGCACTCCCTCGCGCGCCAGGATGGGCAAGGATTCTCGGACCGGTGTTCTGGAGACCCCGAGCTTGTTGGCTAGCTCAACCTCTCTTACACGCTGGCCTGGGCGCAGTTCGCCCTGCAGAATCATCTCGCGAATTTTTACGATTACTCGTGAGTTTTTGCCGGCCATTGTTTGTATGCAAACCTAAAACCGAATCTGGTTGGCTCGCCACTTGAACGGATCCGATCGAACGAGAACGCGCCGGAACCAGGAAAGAGCCAGTTGACCGATTCCATCTCGTCAGTCGTGAAGTCGAGCGGCGAAATGTTACCAATTCCGTTGAGCGCAAGCAATCCTCATCAATCAACTGTATACAATAATACGGGTTGCAACCCGCAACTTGTTGACGACGATCCTGTCACTGTATACAATCCACCCTGCGATTTGCCGCTGGCCCTCCCCCGGGTAGTGGAACACCAAAACGTCTTGTCGGTCAGAGGAGCGGGCATGGGCTACAAGAGCCTAGAAGAGCTGTTACAAGTCGTCGGCAATCCCGTGAAGCTGCTGCGAAACTCGCAGACCGGCCCCTATGTTTATCCCGTGGTTCCACCCGAATTTTCGAATTGGAGAGACGAGCAGCGCGCCTGGCAGCAAAGCTGCGTACTTTACAACCAGTCCTACCACATGACCGACATGTATTTGCAGGGTCCGGACGCGCTCCGGCTTCTGTCGGATCTCGGCGTGAACAGCTTCAGGGGTTTTGAACCGAATAAAGCCAAGCAGTTTGTGCCGTGCAATTACGACGGGTATGTCATCGGCGATGTGATTCTCTTTTATCTCGACAAAGACCTGTTCAATATCGTGGGGCGTCCTTCAGTCCACAATTGGGTTCAATACCACTGCGAGACCGGCCGCTACGACGTGAGGCTCGAACGGGACGAGCGGTCCATTGCTCGTCCGGGTCCTATCGTCCGCAAGGCTTATCGCTACCAGGTTCAGGGCCCCAATGCGATGAAGGTCATCGAAAAGGTGACGGGTCAGCCAGCGCCGGAACTCAAGTTCTTCAACATGACCACCATCCGCATCGCGGGGCGCGACGTACGCGCCTTGCGTCATGGCATGGCGGGACAACCAGGGTTGGAATTATTTGGTCCGTGGGAGGACGGCGAAGCAGTGAAAGCGCGCGGTCGTTGAGGCTGGCTTGGAGTTCGGTCTCCGGCAAGTTGGGGCGCGCGCCTATTCCTCTAACACACTCGAATCGGGATGGATTCCATCGCCGATGCCGGCCATCTATTCCGGGGAGAAAATGAGAGCTTACCGGCAGTGGCTGCCCGCGAATAGCTACGAAGCGATTGCATCGCTCGGCGGCAGCTTTGATTCGGAGAACATCGAAGACTATTATTTGACCCCGTATGATCTCGGCTATGGGCCAATCGTGAAGTTCGATCACGATTTTATCGGCAGGGAAGCTCTCGAGAAAATTGCCAACCGGCCGCACCGAAAAAAAGTCACGCTTGCGTTGCATAGCGACGACGTCGCGCATGCGATCAGTACCATGTTCCAAAAGAGCGGACGAGCGAAATATTTCGATTTTCCGTCCGCGGTGTATTCGACGTTGCCGTACGACAAGGTTCTTGGCGACGGTAAACTGGCCGGAATCTCGACGTGGTGCGGCTACAGCGCCAACGAGGGCAAGATGCTTACGCTGGCGATGCTCGACGAAGCCCACAGCGAACCGGGGACCGAGGTCACGTTTGTTTGGGGAGAGGAAGCAGGCGGGTCGTTGAAGCCAACGGTCGAACACCATGTGCAGACTGAAATTCGCGCCATCGTCAGCCCGGTTCCGTATTCTGAAGTAGCGCGCACCTCGTATGCAGCGGGTTGGCGTACAGCTCAGGCGGTTCGTTAGCGCGAGTGGGGGCATCTGGAATTCAGTTGAAGAAAGCATCTAGAGGGCGCAATTCGAACCAGGTGCGCGTGTGCATCGAAGAATTATTGGTGAATACGTACCTGGGAGCGCACGCTCGCGAACAGAAGAGGCGCAGGAGGGTTCCGGTCTACCTGGAATTCGAGTACGAGCAGCCCAGCACCGACTTGCTGGCGCTGGCCTTGGATTACCGGAACGTGCGCGATAAAGTTTTTGCGGCCACCGAAAAGCGGCGATTTAGCCTCATTGAGACGTTGGCGAAAGCGATCCTGGACGCGGTGAGAAGCGAACCGCGCATCACTCGAGTCTGCGTCAGAGTGGTGAAGACGAGGGCGCTGAAGCAGGCAAGAGCGGTGACGGCGGTGGTGGAGTGGAACCGTACGGACTGAAATCGGTTACCGTAAAGTACCCATGTGGCGCGGGGAAGCTTTCGGCTAGAATGGGCCACAATAACGCGTTCTAGCCCGCTGCACTACGCGATTTAGGGGGTCAAACTCATGGCAACCATTGCTCCTTCCATTGAAATTCACAGCAACGTCACCGAATTCCTGAAGCAACCCCGGAAGATGCTCATTGGCGGAGAGTGGGTGGAAGCCGCTTCCGGGAAAACGTTTGACACCTACAATCCAGCAACCGGAGAGGTCCTGGCGCGGGTTGCCGAAGGTGATCGCGAAGATATTGAGCGCGCGGTGAGAGCGGCGCGCAGAGCTTTCGATGAAGGTCCCTGGCCCGACATGCTGCCCGCCGAGCGCGCGCGTCTGCTTTGGAAGATTGCCGATCTGATCGATGAGCATCACGAAGAACTGGCTGAATTGGAGACGCTCGATAACGGCAAGCCGCTGCTGTTCTCGCGCATCGTCGATGTCCCGACTTGCGCGGGACATTTCCGTTACATGGCGGGATGCGCCACCAAGATCGAAGGCACCACCATTCCGATCTCGATGCCTGGCGCGAAGTACTTCGCCTATACCGTACGCGAACCGATCGGCGTGGTGGGCCAGATCATTCCCTGGAATTTCCCGCTCATTATGGCCGCTTTGAAACTGGCGCCGGCATTGGCTGCGGGATGCACCGTGGTGTTGAAGCCCGCCGAGCAGACGCCACTTACTGCCTTGCGTCTTGGCGAGTTAATTCAGCAAGCCGGTATTCCTGAGGGAGTTGTCAACATCGTGCCCGGCTATGGCGAGACTGCCGGCGCCGCACTAGCCGCGCACCCCGACGTCGATAAGATCGCTTTCACCGGTTCGACCGAAGTTGGCCGTCTGATTGTCACAGCCGCCGCCGGCAATTTGAAGAAAGTTTCGCTCGAACTGGGCGGCAAGAGCCCCAACATCGTATTTGGCGATGCCGATCTCAACTGCGCCATTCCTGGAAGTGCCAACGCGATCTTCTTTAACCAGGGCGAAATCTGCGCTGCCGGCTCGCGCCTGTTTGTGCATAAAAGCATCTTCGACAAAGTGGTCGGTGGCGTCGCAGATATCGCAAAAAAGATGAGCATTGGCCCGGGCATCGACCCGGCCACCCGGCTCGGTCCCCTGGTCTCGCAGGAGCAACTCGAACGGGTGTGCGGCTACCTGGATTCAGGAATGAAAGACGGCGCCAAAGCGGCGGTCGGCGGAAGCAAAATATCCGGCCCCGGATATTTCGTCGAGCCCACGATCCTTGTGAATGTGCGTCCTGAGATGAAAGTTGTGCGCGAAGAAATCTTCGGCCCGGTGGTCACCGCGATTCCGTTTAGCGATCCGGTGGAGATCGTGAAGTCGGCCAATGACACCCGCTATGGCTTGGCCTCGGCGGTGTGGACTCGCGACGTGAGCACCGCGCACAAAGTGGCCGCCAAGCTGCGCGCCGGCACTGTCTGGCTCAACTGCTATAACGTGTTCGATTCGGCGCTTCCATTTGGAGGCTACCGGCAATCAGGCTGGGGCCGCGAATCGGGACATCAGGCGCTTGAACTGTACACGGAAACCAAGGCGGTCTGCGCACAACTGTAGTTGCGATCGCTTCGAGGCGCTTGGCTCGGAGCTAGAAGCTGTTCTGCAATTCGTGTACACGAGGAAATTGAACATGAAGCGAGTCGCTGGCTACCGCCCGCTCTATCCCGGGACGCAGCCGGAGCATCTTCATCTGCCGTACGTATCTTCTGGCAAACGTGCGCCCACGAAGCGCCTGGTCCGGATTCCGTACACGCTGTCGGAAGTCACGGGGCCGGCGTTCAGCCCCGAGATTGTGAATCCGAAGGCTTGCGATTTGACGCGTCGGCATTCCGGCGAACCGCTCGGAGAACGGATCATTGTCAGCGGCCGTGTTCTCGATGAAAACGCGCGCCCGTTGCCGAATACGCTGGTGGAAATCTGGCAGGCCAATTCGGCAGGGCGCTACCGGCATGATGTCGATCAGCATGCCGCGCCCCTGGATCCGAACTTCTCCGGGTGCGGGCAGGCGATCACAAACGACCGCGGCGAGTACCGGTTTGTTACGATTCGGCCCGGCGAATATCCGTGGCGGAATCACTACAACGCATGGCGCGCGGCGCACATTCACTTCTCAATCCACGGGCCCTCCTTCGCAACCTGGCTGGTTACGCAGATGTATTTTCCGGGCGATCCGCTGATTCCGTTCGATCCGATTTTCAATTGCACGGCCGATGAAAAAGCTCGCAACCGCTTGATCTCGGTCTTTGATTGGGAAACGACCATGCCGGAGCATGCCCTGGGCTACCGCTTCAACCTGATTTTACGCGGGCGTGATGCGACCCCAATGGAGGAATAGATGAGTTTGCAGGCCACCACATGGCAGACCGTCGGACCCTTTTTCAAGATCGGGTTGCACTGGCTCGATCAGACGAATCTTGCCCCAGAGGGAATTTCCGGAGAGCGCGTTATTATCCAGGGGCGTGTTCTCGATGGTGACGGAATACCCGTTCCGGATGCAATGCTCGAAATCTGGCAAGCCAATGCGCAGGGCAAGTACGCGCACTCGGAGGACACGCAGCCAAAGCTTCTGGAACCGGGATTCACGGGTTACGGTCGAGTCCCGATGGATAACGAAGGAGCTTTCCGGTTTACGACCATCAAGCCCGGCCCAGTTCCCGGACCCGACGAGAAGGATCAGGCGCCACATTTACTGGTGTCGCTCGTGATGCGCGGGTTGCTGATCCGATTAGTTACGCGGATCTATTTCCCGAACGAGCCGCGAAATTCCGAAGACTACATTCTCAACCTGGTGGAACCCGAACGGCGTTCCACTTTGATCGCCAAGCCGGTCAGCGGACGCCCCGGCGTGTTCGAATGGAATGTTGCTCTACAAGGAGCGAACGAAACCGTTTTCTTCGAGCTGGCCTAAGGAGATCCCATGACAGAAGTGCAGCTTCTGATTGCCGATCGCGATACTGCCGCCTCGAATTCGGCTACGTTCGAGCGAGCCAATCCGATCTCTGGCAGGGTGGCAACGCGAGCGGCGGCAGCTACCGTTGAAGATGCGCGGGCGGCGGCAGCAGCGGCGAGTGCGGCGTTCCCGGCCTGGTCAGCGCAGGGGCCGAACGAACGGCGCAAAAAATTGTTGCGGGCGGCTGACTTGCTGGAAGCGCGCACTCCCGACTTCATCACCGTCATGATGGATGAGATCGGCGCTACTGCGGGCTGGGCCGGTTTTAATTGTTACCTGGCGGCGCAGATGCTGCGCGAAGCTGCCTCGATGACGACGCAGGTTTCGGGCGAAACGATTCCATCCGATGTCCCCGGCAGCTTCGCGTTTTCGATTCGCCAGCCCGTCGGCGTGGTGTTGGGCATCGCTCCGTGGAATGCTCCTGTCATCTTGGGTGTGCGCGCGGTGGCCGTCCCGCTTGCCTGCGGAAATACGGTCGTGCTCAAGGCCTCCGAGATCTGCCCCGCGACCCACCGGTTGATTGGCACAGTGTTGCGCGAAGCCGGCCTGGAGCACGGCGTGATCAATGTCCTCACGCACGATCCGGCGAATGCGTCCGCAATTGTGGAAGCGCTCATCGCCGATCCTGCGGTGCGCCGCGTGAATTTCACCGGCTCAACGCGAGTTGGGAAGATGCTGGCGGTAACGGCCGCAAAATATCTGAAGCCGATTCTGCTGGAGCTGGGCGGAAAAGCGCCGATGATCATCCTCGACGATGCCGACCTGGATGCAGCCGTCAATGCCGCTGCCTTCGGGGCGTTCATGAACCAGGGCCAGATTTGCATGTCCACTGAACGCCTCATCGTGGATGAGAAAATCGCCGACGCATTCGCAGAGAAGTTTGTAGCCAAGGTTCGGAATCTGCCTTGCGGCGATCCCAGAAAGGGCGAGGTCGTGCTCGGAGCCGTCGTGGGAATGCCGACCGTGGATCGTGTGCATGCGCTGGTACAGGATGCGCTGGCGCGCGGCGCCAAGGTTCTGCTCCAAGGCGAAGCGCAAGGGACGATCATGCCGGCCGTTATCGTGGACTACGTCACTCCGGAGATGCGGATTTTCCGCGACGAATCTTTCGGGCCGTCGGTATCCATTACACGCTTTAAGACGGTGGACGAGGCAATTCGCCTGGCGAACGATACGGAATATGGATTGGCTGCCGCCGTTTTCGGCCGCGATGTCGCGCGCGCATTCGAGGTGGCAAAGCGCATCGATTCCGGCATGTGCCACGTCAACGGGCCGACGGTGCACGATGAAGCTCAAATGCCGTTTGGAGGCGTCAAGGCCAGCGGCTATGGCAGATTTGGCGGCAAGGCGGCCGTGGAACAATTCACCGAACTGCGCTGGATCACGATCCAGACAACGCCGCGGCACTATCCATTCTAGGGCTCGCTCACACGCGTACGGCACGCTCGGCCACCACCGACCGCACGGCCTGCGCGATTTTCTCCTCATTCGGCAGGAGGTAATTTTCCATCGGCTCGCTGTAGGGCACGGAGGCGTCCATCGCTGTCACCATCAGCACGGGCGCCCGCAGGTGTTCGAATCCCTTTTCCGCAACTTCTCCCGCGATGACCACCGCCGCGGAAGAGTGACGCGGGGCCTGATCCACCAGCACGAGCCTCCCTGTTTTCTTAACGGAGGCAAGGATCGTGTCCATGTCCAGCGGAGCGAGCGTGCGCGGATCGATGACTTCGGCGCTGATCTGCTCGCGCGCGAGTTGCTCGGCGGCGGCGAGCGACTTCTTGACCATCCAACCGGTCGCCACAATCGTGACGTCGCTGCCCACCCGCTTGACGTCCGCAACGCCAAACGGAATGACATATTCGCCTTCGGGCACCTCGCCGGTGTCAAGCGTCAGCATGTAGTGGTGCAGATACATGACAGGATTATCGTCGCGAATCGCGGCCGCCATTAACCCCTTGGCGTCCGCGGGTGTAGAAGGTACGGCAACTTTCAATCCGGGAATGCCCATCATCGTGTGGTAGAGGCAATTGGAGTGCTGTCCCGCCCAGCCGGCGGCAAATCCAAAACCGGCCTTGAGTACCAGCGGAACTTTCACCTGCCCGCCCGACATGTAACGAAGGCGAGGCGCCTCGTTCAGGACCTGATCCATGGCCACGAGCATGAACTCGCTCATCCACAGTTCGACAATGGGACGAAGGCCGGTGATCGCGGCCCCCACGGCAATGCCGATCTCCGCGGTCTCGGAGATGGGCGCGATGCGCACGCGGCTTTTCCCGAACATCTTCAGCATCGGATCGCGCTCGGTCATGGCCATGTTCTGACCGTAGAAAATCACGCTGTCGTCGCGCTGCATCTCTTCGGCAATGGCCGCCGCCATGGCTTCTCCATACATCATTTCCCGTGGCATACGCGTCTCCTAGGCATAGACATAATTGGTGGCTTCTTCGGGTGCGGGCAGAGGGCTGGCGAGCGCAAAAGCAACCGCGTCATCCATCTCGGCGCGTGCATTGTTTTCAATTCGCTTGAGTTCGTTTTCGGTGAGCACGGACTTTTGCAGCAACTGCGCGCGGAAAAGCAGCAGCGGATCCTTTTCCTTGGCCGCCTTGAACTCCGCCTTGTTGCCGTAGACGCCGATCGCCTCGTGTTCAGGAAACTGCGTCGGCACGGGCGGGACGGTGATCGCGTTGCCGTGAGCACTTAAGCGGTAGAATTTCGACTCGATCAATGTGGGGCCGTGACCGGCGCGCGCACGCTCGGCAGCCTTCGCAACTTCTGCATAGACCTTCAAGGGGTCGGTGCCGTCGACGGTGACGCCGGGAATACTGAACGCCTCCGCCTTCTTCGACAGCGGATCTCCCGCGGCGGCATTGGCGTCTTCCAGACTCACATGGGTGTAAGCCTGGTATTCGTTATTTTCGAGGATGAAGACGATGGGCAGCTTCCAGACGGCTGCCATGTTCAGCGTTTCGTAAAACGCTCCCTGCTTGGTGGAACCGTCGCCAAAGAAGGAATAGACAATCTGGCCGGTGTTCTTGACCTGCGCCGTTAACGCTGCACCAGCAGCGTGGGCAATGCTTTGCCCAACAATCGCAGATGTGCCCGGGAAGTAGCGCTCAGGATCGGCGAGATGCATGGATCCGCCAAATCCCTTGCACAGTCCATCTTTCCGGCCATACAGCTCGGCCATCGTTTTTCGCGGCGAGCTGCCAACCACGATGGCCTGGCCGTGGCAGCGATAGGTCGGCATGACGAAATCTTCGGGATTGCGGGTGGCGAGCGCGCCCACGATCGAGGCTTCCGCGCCGTCGGCTAGGTGCGTGTGCCCGCGCATGGCACCGGGATGTTCGAGGAAGGTGCGTTTCACATGCTCCTCGAACTCGCGGATGCGAGCCATCTGCGTATACATCCAGATGAAGCGGTCGTTGCTGAGATTAGTTGGCAAAGCATCACTCCTTGGACGGCGCGGAATCGCCTACCTGGCCGATCTGGCACAGTTGTCCTCCCACCGGAACCTGGGAACTCTCTTCGGCGAGAATCTTCAGCAGCGTTCCCGTGGTCGGGGATTCTAGTTCATAGCTGACCTTGTCCGTTTCTAATTCGACGACGGCTTCGCCCGCTTGCACGGGATCGCCTTCCCGCTTCAGCCAGCGCAACACGCTGGCCTTGGTGGTGGGGATTCCGCCGGTTTTCGGAACTTTCAAAGTGGTGATAATGGAAATGCCTCCCACAGCCTGGCGCGTTTGTATTAGTGGACTTCGCGATCCGCGGTCGCCCAATACTGCTTGCGCATTGCCTTGCGGTCGAGTTTACCCGCCGGGGTCTTTGGAATCTCGGGCCAGAATTCCACCGATTTCGGCGATTTCACGCTGCCAAGCTTCGTCTTGCAATGGGCCATGACCTCGGCCTCAGTCAGCGAGTCGTCAGCCCTGCATACAATGATCGCTTTGACCGCCTCGCCCCATTTGTCGTCAGGAACGCCAATGACGGCGCATTCCTGCACCTGCGGGAGCGCCATGATGCCGGCCTCGACCTCGGTGCAGTACACATTAAATCCGCCGCTGATAATCATGTCTTTCTTGCGATCCACAATGTATACATAACCGTCTTCGTCCATGTAGCCAACGTCCCCGGTGTGATGCCAGCCGTGACGGCGAATTTCGGCGGTGGCTTCGGGAAGGTTGAAGTAGCCTCCCGAAACCAGCGTGCCACGCGCCACGATCTCGCCCGGTTGGTGCGGTGGAAGAATATGCCCGCCGTCATCCATGATGGCGACACGGACGGCAGCGGTTGGCCGGCCGCAACTGCGCAGACGTTCAGGATGATCTCCGCGCGCGGCTGCCGCCACCGTGCGCGCGTCCAGAAAAGTGAGAATCATCGGCGCTTCCGTTTGACCATACGACTGGCACATGCATGGTCCGAAGACTTCCACGCCTTTTTTGAATTTGTCGGGCGAAACCGGGGAACCCGCCAGCAGAAACACGCGCATGCTCGAGTAGTCGAATTTGCCCAGGTCGGGATGAGCGAGCATCGAGTAGAAGGCCGTCGGAGGGAAGAAACATGTGTGTCGCGCCATGCTGTTCAATGGCCTGCAGCACTTGTCCCGCGTCGAAGCCGGGCAGCACCACGTTGGTGCCGCCCATGGCGAATATGGTGAAGGCAACCGTCCCCGCAGCATGGGAGAGCGGTGCGGTGCAGAGGCACACGGGAGTGCGGTCTTCCGAGTTCCAGTAGCGCATGGCCAATTCCGTCATCGTTCCCCAAGCCAGGTTGGTGACGCGCACTCCACGCGCCGGACCGGTTGTTCCGCCCGTGGGAACCAGGCCCATCAACTGCTCGAGATTGCCGTGTGCATCGCCCCATTCAGGAGCAGCGACTTCGCTCTCACGCTCTATAAATGCCGCCAGCGAATTGTGGTCATCGGCCGGGCCGTCGATGCAAATGAAGTGGCGCATGCCGGGAACCCGTCTGCGGATGTCATCAACCTGTTCCTGAAAGTGGCTGTGATAGAACAGCCATGACGTTTCGGAGTACTTCAGAAATTCCACGTTGGCATCGGCGGCATTGCGAAAGTTGATCGGAACCCAGGCCGCGCCCGCGCGCAACATACCGAGCATGCAAAACAAAACTGCCGGATGATTGTGGGAGAAAATCGCGACGCGTTGTTCACGCTTCAAGCCACTGGCCCACAAGCCGCGCGCAATCCGTTCGCTGAAGGACGCGCGCCTCGCGGTACGAATAGCGCCGGTCCCCATCGATGATCGCGATGCGGTCGGGATGGAGGTCCGCGCTCTTGTCGAAATAGTCGATGGCCCGCATTGAGTTCTAAGATCGACGCCCACGCTGGTATCAGAATCTGTTTTAAGCTGATATCCTCGCCTTCGATAGCCCGTGATTCTCCAGAACCCCGAGAACTTCGCGTGCGCCGAACGCCTCAGCCGCCGACGCAAACCCCACTTTGCGCGGCGCTCCATGAACCAGATTGTGCGCGGCGAAGGCCTGCATCAATCCGGTCTGCCGATAGCAGCAGGTGCCAAAAACCACGCACTCGACCGCACCAGTGTTGCCGCGACCCGCGATTACGTCAATAGTCCGGTGCTCACGCGGGTTTTCGCGCGGCGGAGTCGCCCCAGTCACCGCACTCGCCATTTCGGCCAGCTTTTTCTCGCTGTTCGGAGGCGGGCAAGGGCCGAATCTGTTCCTCGAACATTTTTTCGGTCGCCGCCACCCCCTCCATAATCTGGCGGTCCAGCAATCCCCCAAAGGATCGAACGTTGGCAATCTGTGGATGGTCTTTATACCACACCGGATGCGGAAAGCCGCCCCAAGCCAGAGCCAACTGCGTCTGAATGGCGCCGGGCACGACCACGTCATAGCGCGTGGCGCGTGGCCACGGCTTGTATTGGTTCTGCTCCAGGTAACAAGCCTCGGTCTGGATGACGGCGAATATGGTCTGCGTCGAACCGAAGGTCGGATTGCCTTTGAACATGGTAAGGACTTCCAGTGTGTCGATGCCGGGGTTCTGTTCAATGCAGAGACGCACAGCCGCGTCGCTCACCGAAGACATGAAGGCAGTAGCCGGAGCGGCAAGCAGACCGCGCTCCGCGAACTTTGCACCCCATTGTTCGGAGACTTGGCGCACCCACGCCTGCTCGCCCGAGATATCCAGGTAGTGGCAGCCGGATTTAAACGCGGCTTCGATGACACGCGGGCCGTTATAAATGAATGGCCCAGCGGTGTTGCAAACCACTTTTGCACGCGCAAAAAGGCGGGTCAGATCCTCGGTCGTCTGCGTCTCGACACACTCGTAATCAGCGGTTTCAATGCCCGGTACGTGGCTCATCACATCCTGAAGACGCTTAAGGCTGCGCCCGGCGGCGATGAAAGGCACATTGTACTCTCGAAGAAATTCGGCAATCAGCCGTCCGGAAAATCCGTTGGCGCCGTAAATGACCACCGGCCTTTTGTTGCTCATGTTTGTATCGCCTCGCTTGAGAGTCGACTCGACGCGCGCATCGTGCATCGACGTGTACAGAAAAGTCAGGCTTCCCAAGGCGCCGAGAAATCAGGTATCCTTTGGGAACCGAGGGCCTATTTTAGGCAAAAGTATCTATTTGGCTAGTAGGCACGTTTCGGTAACCTGCCTGCGTGGGGACGCAATGGATCATCAGAATTGCCCTGTGAAGCTGACGGCTTCCATTATTGGCGGCAAGTGGAAACCGCCGTTGTTGTTTTTTCTGGAGGGGAAAACACGCCGCTTTTGCGAGCTCCAGCGGCTCATCCCCGGCTTGACGAAAAAGATGCTCACTCAGCATCTGCGGGAATTGGAACGGGACGGCATCGTGCATCGCAAGGTGTACGCTGAGGTGCCGCCGCACGTGGAGTACTCGCTCACGCGCCACGGGGAGAGCCTGAAACCAATTCTGAAATTGATGTCCGCCTGGGGCAAACGGCATCGTGCCCGCTACGGCGCAGCCGCGCCTCGAGGCGACAAGCAGGCAGCGAGTCAGGGCGAGAACCTGAAGCCAACAACTCTGATGGCTGGACAACTGCCGGGGCTGGCCGCTGTTTCTCAACCGATCAGTCAGAACAAGACGGCAGTATGAGTTCTGGTCACAAAGCGCTGCTTTCGTCCTATGACGATGTTTGGCTGGTGGATGGCGTCCGCACGCCATTCATTGAATTCAACACCGCTCTCGGACTAGTCTCTCCGACCGATCTTGGAATCAAGGCGGCGCGCGAGGTGTTTCGTCGCAGCGGCCTTTCGCCGGACGATGTCGATGTGGTGGTCGCCGGCAACGTGGCGCAAGCCTCATTTGACGCTTATGTGCTGCCGCGGCATATCGCGCTCTACTCTGGCGTTCCCACCGAAGTGTCTGCCCACCTCGTGCAACGTGTATGCGGAACCGGCATCGAGGCGATTCTGCAGGCGGCAGACTCCATCAAGCTCGCTAAAGCTGAACTCGCGTTGGTTGTCGGCGCCGAATCGATGTCGCGCAATCCCATCGCCGCCTACACTCACCGCAGTGGCTTCCGCATGGGAGAGGTTGAATTCAAGGACTTTTTGTTTGAAGCGCTGCTTGATCCGTCCTGCAATCTGACCATGGGCGGCACGGCCGAGAAGTTGGCGAAACAGTTTGGGATTACGCGGGA
The DNA here is from genome assembly GCA_963698865.1 of uncultured Acidobacteriaceae bacterium. Classification (GTDB taxonomy): domain Bacteria; phylum Acidobacteriota; class Terriglobia; order Terriglobales; family Acidobacteriaceae; genus Acidiflorens. The sequence goes on from CAVOSL010000002.1 coordinate 682,508, forward strand.
AGAGGTTGATCGGTTTGCGGCGGAAAGTTTCGCCCGCGCCATTGCCGCGCAAAAAAGATGCTTCCTGAGCGGCGAGATCGTGCCGATGATCAGCGAACAATTTGAACTGCAGGGCTACGCACCCCGAGGGATCCGGTTGCCGCGCGGGGTTGAGAAATTGAGCGAGGATACACACGTGCGGCCGTCGTCTCTGGAAGTGCTAGCCAAGCTCCGGCCCGCCTTCGGTGGAGTGCAAACCGGCGGCAACAGTTCGGGAATTGTGGACGGGGCGGCGGCCTCGCTGGTGGCGTCGGGCAGTTACTTGAAGAAGCAGAATAAAGAACCACTGGCGCGAGTGGTGGCAGGCGCGGTGGTGGGCGTTCCGCCGGAGATCATGGGCATAGCCCCAGTCCCTGCGATCAAAAGGCTATTGGAATCGCTCGGAATGAAGCTGTCGCAAATTGATCGAGTCGAGATCAATGAGGCATTCGGAGCGCAGGTGCTTGCTTGCCAACGCGAGCTTGGATTGGACCGGGCGAAACTCAATGTCAATGGCGGTGCGATTGCGATCGGGCATCCCCTGGCGGCGACCGGAATCAGGCTGGCGGTTACCGTGGCACGAGAGCTGAAGCAGTCCGGTCTGCGCTATGGCGTGGCCTCAGCGTGCATCGGCGGCGGACAGGGGATTGCACTACTGGTCGAGAACGCGTCCGCCGGCAATTAGGCGAGTTTTCATCCAGTTTCGTCGCTAGGCAGGGTTCGCCACTGGGGCGGGCTTTCCCCACACTTCCCGTGCCGTTTCTGCTACTAGTCGCAGCTTGGCTTCCTGGTCCGCGGGTGTCACCAAATTTCCTTCGATTGTCGACGCGAAACCACACTGCGAACTGAGCGCCAGTCGCTCGAGTGGAATGTAAGCCGACGCATCCTCGATCCGCAGCTTCAATTCCTTCTTGCTTTCCAGTTGCGGCTTCTTCGAGCTTACGAGCCCGAGCACGACGGTGCGATCGTCAGGCACTTGCCGAAGCGGTTCAAAACCCCCGGAACGCTCGTCGTCATATTCAAGCAGAAAGCGATGAAACTTCGTCTTTTGAAACACACGGGTGATTGGTCCGTAGTCGCCGGCCGCATAAAACCTGCTCTGATTATTTCCGCGGCAGAGGTGCAGTCCAAAAATGATCCCGGGATGGTCGCCTATCACCGCGTTGTCCATCTCAATCGAGAGATCGAGCAGGCGGTCGGGATCATTGCCGCGCTGGCGATAGCCTTCGCGCAGGTCGGGATCGAGCAACGCAGTATATTGCGGCGAATCGATCTGGATGTAAGTGCAGCCCAGTCGAATCAGTTCCGCAACTTCGTCGCGCAGGATGTCCACCAGGTCGGCGAGGTAAGCATCGACACTCGGATACGCTCCGGCAGATTTCTTGTTGTCGTAATATGCCGCCGCCTGCTGCGCGCTGATGATCGTGGTCTTGGACGGATGTTTGGTGCGGGCACGCAGGTAGGTGAATTCTTCGGCGCAGAGCGGGCGCTTGCGACGGAGTTTCCCAATCACGACCGGGCGAGGCAGGACCATCTTCTCGCCTTTATCGTTCTTAAAGGGAATCGCCCAGCCGCCGTACTTGTCGAAGCCTTCAACGGCGTCGATGAGGTGGCCGAAGAAAGCGTAGCGCCTCATTTCGCCGTCGGTGATCATTTCAATGCCGGCGCGGATTTGCAGTTCGACGCATTCATCGACAGCGCGGTCTTCAATCTCTTTGAACGCGGCGTCGGCCAGCTTTCCCGACGCGAACAGGTCGCGCGCTTCCTTCAAGTAGGACGGCCGTAAGAGACTCCCGACGACATCACTGCGATACATGATTACCTCCACACGGCACAATCGAACATTCTCTGCCAGCGATTCTATCGTTTCTGTTGCGCGCTGGCTTTTGCGGCATCCTGCGCCTGCTTCAAAGTCTCGTTCGCGCGGAAAATAATATAGCTGCGAATGGCCGCCGCATCCTGCTGCGACACTTCCCTTCCGAATCCCACCATTCCTCCAGATTGCAGCAGGCCATCGCGCACGATAGCGAACCAGCGATCGTTCTTCAGGAACTCCGAGTAGCGCAGATCGGGAAGCAGGCCGCCGCTGACCGCGACATCGCCGTGGCATTCCGAACAAAAGCGTTGGTAAACAGCCTCGCCGTGGTGGATCTCAGTAGCGCTGGCGGTGGATAGGCGGCGGATTCAGGCGCGGGGTTTCGAGTTCCGGCGGACGCGGCAGGGTTGTCTTGCCTCCAAGTTTAAATGCCAACACGCGACTGATATTTCGCACACGTCCCGACTTGAAAGAAACCTCGCCCGCCGCCATCGGAAGGACTCCGCCCCATCCGGCAAGCACGGCGACGTACTGCTCTCCTTTCACGGTATAAGCAACCGGCCCTGCAATCACGCCGGTCTGCGCATCGAAGGACCAAACCTTTTCGCCGGTGTCAGAGCGATATGCCTCAAACCGTCCGCCGGCGGTGCCTTCAAAGACCAGGTTGCCCGACGTGACCAGCGTGCCTCCGTTCCAGGGTCCCGGACGATCAACCGCCCATGCTTGTCTTTGCTGAATCGGATCCCACGCCACCAGCTTTCCTTTCACGGTGTCGAGAATCGCCTTTTTGATCTTCGGGTCCTGCGGCATGCCTGCGGCCAGCATGTCGATTCCGTAGTTCGGCGCCTGGTTGCTGAATTCGAAATCGTCGGAAGACTTGAAATTAAATCCGACATCATTGACCGGGATGTACGTGAGCCCAGTCACCGGGCTGTACGACATGGGATGCCAGCTGTGCGCGCCCGCAGGTCCGGGAACAATCGGCGGCGCCTCGCCATGCGGATAGCGTGCCTTTGGATTCTCAATCGGACGGCCGGTTTTCAGGTCGATACCTGTTGCCCAATTGACGAACGTAAAAGGATTTGCGGAAATAAGCGATCCGGTTTCACGATCGATGACATAGAAGAATCCGTCCTTGGGAGCGTGCAAAATAACTTTTCGTGGTTTGCCGTCGATCGGAAGATCGGCCAGGATCATCTGCTCGTCGGAATCGTAGTCCCAATCGTCCGAGGGGACCTCCTGGTAGTGCCAGACATACTCCCCGGTATCCGGCTTGAGCGCAACGATTGAGCAGGTAAACAGATTGTCGCCGCCGCCGGGACTGCGAAATTTCTCATTCCACGGGCCGCCGTTCCCGACGCCAATGTAGACAAGATCCAGTTCGGGGTCGTAGACGATGGCGTCCCAAACCGTACCGCCGCCGCCGTTCTTCCACCACTCGCCGCTCCAGGTTTTGGCCGCCTGCTTGAGGATGGGCTGCTCGAATGCTTTTGCGGGATCTCCCGGAACTGTATAAAAGCGCCAAACCAGTTTGCCAGTCAGCGCGTCGTAGGCGGAAACATAGCCACGCACGCCGAACTCCCCGCCACCGTTGCCGATGAGAACTCTTCCCTTCGCGATACGCGGCGCGCCGGTGATCGTATAGCGCCATTTCGGATCGGTGGTCTGCTGCACCCATACCGGCTTGCCGTTCGTGGCATCCAGCGCGATCAGCCGGCCATCGAGCGCTCCCACATAAACCTTGCCCTGCCAGATCGCCACGCCACGGTTCACCACGTCACAGCAGGCGTTCACTCCCCACTGCTTGGGCACCTTCGGGTCGTAGGACCACAACAGCGCGCCGGTAGCGGCATTCACCGCAAACACCTTGCTCCAGGCGCTCGTAAAATACATCACGCCATCGACCACAAGCGGGGTAGCTTCCTGTCCGCGCTTGGTGTCGAGATCGAAGTACCACGCCAAACCGAGCTGGGCGGAATTGTGATCGTTGATCTGTTTCAGAGGGCTGAATCGTTGCTCGCTGTAGGTGCGGCCGTGCGTCAACCAGTTACCTGGCTGATCGTCCGCGTGAACAAGCTGCGCATCAGTGATGCTCGCGGCGTTTGTAGTTCTCGACTGTGGCATGGCTGAGAAGCCGCACAGCAAAATCAGAACCGCGGCAACAGATACCTTGGGGCCCAGCATCGATCTCCTTTGTCTCCGTCGCGAGCGCCTTCGAGTCTCAAAGGGAATCTATTTTCGAGAATCCTTGAGTTCGACGATCAGTATACTGATCTCCAAGGGCCCTAGATTCTCGACCGTATGCGGAGGCAACGGTTGCATGCGTTGCGCGCACGGAACTGCCGGCGGTGTTCCCGCCTGACGGCTATCGAAAAGAATCTCACCGCGCTCTCCTCGCCGAATGAAATGGCTCCAGCTCTCGATGTAAGCGACTCCACCCCAGCGATGGGTGTGCAGCGGGACGACATCGCCCGGAGGAATCGAAGTGCGAAGGACCCGAACGCGATCGTCTTCCAGCACTACTGAGTGATGTTTCGGCGCGGCGATGACGGCATCGAGCGAATCGGGCCAGGACCAGCTTTCCGAAGATTTTGGAACTCCGGGCATGTTCATGAGTGTAGCTTGCAAGCTCGCACCTTCTTACTGAAACTGCGCCATGGTCGTGCGGAATGCACGCGGCACAACCTCCGCGAGCGGCTGCTTGCGCAACTCCTCCGACAGAACTTCGATTCCCCACGGCCCCTGGTATCCCGTTTTCTGCATCGCCCGGATAAAGCCCTTCACATCAAATTCCCCTTCGCCGCAGAAGCGTCGATGGTTGATTGTGTCCTCGTGAAGACTCCACGGACATTGGAACGTCCCATCACTCAACTCCACGCTGATCACGTACTGCCGAGGCACGCGCGCCACTTCTTCATGCGGAATACCGAGCTTGGCGATGTGCCACATATCGAAGGCGATTCCGCCGTTCGGTTGCCCCGCGCCCTGCACCATCGCGAGCGACTCTTCCAGCGTGCGAATCATCGCAAACGGCATCAACTCGAAGCCGATCTTGGTGCCGTGATCAGCCGCCTCGCTGCACAAAGCGGCAAATGATTCAACCAGGCGCTCGGGAGTGCTCTTCTCCTGATAAAAATCTCCAACCTTCACATGGTAGGCGCGAAGAACTTCGGCTGCCTCGAACAATTTCTGCTTCCGGAGATCGGACTGCTTCTTTCGCTCTCCGTCGAGAAACCAGTCACCTAAGAATTCCAGTTCCACGTGGCGAATCCCGTTGTCATCAAGAATCTGCTTCATCTCGCGCAGGCTGTACTTTTCTCGCACGCGATCGAGATCGGAGTGCCAGATGCCAAATCCGCGGAATCCGGCTCGGGACACCGTTTCCACGCGATCCTTGAAATCGTACGGGCTGTATTCCCGGTCAGTGTGCGGCAAGCCTCCTGAAATGGTCCAGTAGGACGCGAGCAAGTCGACCTGATTTGTCATGATGTTCTCTGCAACCGCCCAAAGAAGCTACTCGAACCAGGTGGTCACGTCAAGCAAACCCGCGTGGCAATCAACGAATCGCAAAAGGTTTCAAAAAGGTTACCGGAAATCCCGACTCTGCTAGCATTGACGCTTCTTTGCGCTTTGTGTAACCCTACGCGCCATCTGCGACGGAAGCAGATTCATGGAGCGATATGCAAGTTCAGGTGGGCATCATCGGAGCTGGACCGGCCGGACTGATCTTGTGCCATCTTCTGAACCGTGCCGGGATCAGCTCGATCGTGCTGGAGAAGCACAGCCGAAGCTACGTCGAAGAACGCGTCCGAGCCGGCGTGTTGGAACAGGGCACGGTAGACCTGCTCGTCGAAATGGGGCTGGGTGAGCGCATGCAGCGCGAGGGCCTCATCCACAACGGAATCGAAATACAGTTCGGCGGGCGGCGCCATCGAATCGACTTCCAAGCGCTCACCGGCAAGGGAATTACAGTTTACGGGCAGAATGAAGTTGTAAAAGACCTCACCGATGCGCGTCTGGCACAGGGCAAACCGATCGTCTTCGAGGCCGAAGACGTCTCGATTCATGATGTCAATACTGAGCATCCGAAGATTCGCTATCACAAGGAAGGAAACGGAGTTGAAGTAAGTTGTGATTTCATTGCCGGGTGCGACGGCTTCCATGGCATCTGCCGGCCGAGCATTCCTCCCAATGTGCTCACTGTTTTCGAGCGCACGTATCCATTTGCCTGGCTGGGCATTCTCGCCGAGGCCCCACCTTCTTCCGAGGAACTCATTTACTCCAATCACGATCGCGGTTTCGCTCTTTTGAGCATGCGCACTTCGCGAATCGGTCGTCTCTATCTCCAATGCACGCCCGATGAGGATCTGAACGAGTGGCCAGATGACAGGATCTGGGAAGAACTTGAAACGCGTCTGCAGATTCCAGGATGGACATTAACCCGGGGGCCGGTTCTTCAAAAGGGTGTGGCGGGCATGCGAAGTTTCGTCGTAGAGCCAATGCAGTATGGCAGGCTCTTCATAGCGGGTGATGCGGCCCATATCGTGCCGCCAACAGGCGCAAAAGGACTCAACCTAGCCGCGGCAGACGTTCGAGTTCTGGCGCATGCACTTTCCGTGTTCTACACTTCCGGAGATAGATCGGTGATGGATCGCTATTCAGAGATATGCCTCCGTCGCGTGTGGAAGGCGCAGCGTTTTTCATGGTGGATGACGTCGATGCTGCATCGTTTTCCAGACGAAAGCAGTTTTGATCGCCGACGGCAATTGGCCGAACTCGACTACGTGACAAGTTCCCATGCGGCGTCGCAGAGCCTGGCGGAGAACTACGTGGGATTGCCTTTCGATCCAATTTGAGCTCAGAACTCATGTCTCACGGGCACGCATTCAGGAAGACCATTGGTAAGGAGCGCGACTTGAAGCGAGGAAGGAGAACTATCTCGGTGCGATTAATAGAGCGCTCGATGACGACTCCAAAGATCGCCGAGTTGTTCTCTGACTACTCGATTCTGGAAGCGATGCTCGCATTCGAGGTCGGATTGGCCCGGGCCGAGGCGAATCTGAAAGTGATCCCCTCGCCCGCTGCCCGCGCTATTGAGAAGGCAGCGATTCCACACTTGTACGACGCAAACGCGTTAGCTGCCGATAGCTTGCGCTCGGCCACCGTAAGCATTCCCTTCGTTAAAGCGCTCACCGAACAGGTGAAGCAAATTGATCCAGCAGCAGCCGGATTCGTGCATTGGGGCGCGACCAGCCAGGACGTAGCGGATACGACCATCATCCTCGTGCTTCAGAAATCCAGAGACATTCTGGGAGCAGATTTGAGGCGCCTGGAGCGTGCACTTTCTCAGCTTTCGGAGCGGCACGCAGACACGGTCATGTTAGGCCGGACGCTTCTCCAGGCGGCGCTGCCGACTACGTTCGGGCTTAAAGTTGCCGGATGGCTGGGCGCGATCCGCCGCAATCACACGCGCCTGGATGCGGCATTCGAGGAATCACTCATCCTGCAGTTTGGTGGAGCAGCCGGAACCCTGGCCTCACTCGGCGATCAAGGGATTGCCGTGGGAAAGGCTCTCGCTGCCGAGTTGAGAATTGGTTACGCGGAAGCTCCCTGGCACAGCCATCGCGATCGTCTGGCTGCGCTAATGTGCGCACTCGGCGTGTTGGCCGGCTCGCTTGGCAAAATGGCGCGCGATATCAGCCTGCTGTCACAAAATGAAGTGGCTGAGGCCGCTGAGCCAGCAGCGGAAGGACGTGGCGGCTCCTCGGCGATGCCGCACAAACAGAATCCCGTGGGCTGCACCCTGGCGCTGTCCGCTGCTTATCGTGTTCCGGGGCTTGTAAGCACTTTCCTATCCTCGATGGTGCAGGAGCATGAAAGAGCAGTCGGCGGCTGGCAATCAGAGTGGACGACGATCAGCGCTATTGTGCAAGCCGTGGGCCTTGCCACAACATCGATGGCCGAAGTTGCCGAAGGACTCGCCATAAACGCCGCCCGCATGCGCGAGAACATTGAAGCCACTCACGGCACCATCTTTGCGGAACGAGCCACCATGTTGCTGGCGAAAAAGCTAGGCCGCGATGCTGCCCGCAAAGTCGTTGAACAAGCCGTGAAAGAGAGCATAGCCAACGATCGCAATTTCGCCCAAGTGCTCGCCGAAATGCCTGAAGCCAAAAAAGTCCTGGATGCGTCAACTGTCAAAGATCTTCAGTCTCCCGAGGCTTACCTCGGTGTGGCCGAGCAGTTTCGGCGTAGTCTGGTGAACCCGAAAGCAAGCAAGCATCCGGGGCGCGACCATCCTGCAAAACGGAAACGGTGACATGCCATTTCTCACGATTGAAAACACCAGAATCTATTACCGGCTGGAAGGCAAGCCGGGACCGCGCGTGCTTGTCTTGTCGCATTCGATCGGCACAGATCATGGCATGTGGGAGCCGCAAATTGCCGACTGGATTCAGCACTTTCAGGTCCTCCGCTATGACACCCGCGGGCACGGTGCATCCGATGCGCCCGCCGGAGCCTATTCAGTCGAACAGTTGGGAAAAGATGTTCTGGCACTCGCGGATGGGCTGGGCATCGCGAAATTCGCATTTTGCGGACTCTCGATGGGCGGCGCCATTGGCCAGTGGTTGGCTGCAAACGCGTCCGACAGGATTGAGCATCTGATTCTCGCCAACACCGGACCACGGCTCGGGTCTCCCGAAAATTGGGAAATGAGGATTCGTGCTGTCACGGAGAAAGGAATGGGTGCGATTACCGATCTCGCGATGCAACGCTTCTTTTCGAGCGAAGCATTGCAGCGCCGCGATCCTCAAGTAGAGTCGATCAAGTCCGTGTTTCTGGGGACAAGCCCTGTGGGATATGCCGGTTGCTGTGCGGCCCTGCGCGACTTCGACGCCAACGCGGTGCTCGGCCAAATATCCGCCCCCACGCTCGTGATCGCCGGACACCGTGACGTGTCCACCCCCTGGGCTGGCAACAGCGAAATACTTTCTCAGAAAATCAGCGGCGCAAGAAGCGTAATGTTCGATGCGGCTCATCTCTCGAACCTGGAGCGTCCGCACTCGTTCACGTCCGCAGTCGCGGAGTTTTTGCTCGGCGATCCCGCCGCTGACGCACTTCAGAACGGTTTCAAGATTCGTCGCGCGGTCTTGGGTGACGAACATGTAGATCGTTCCATCGCCAATACAAATGACCTCAACCGAGAGTTTCAAGATCTCATCACGCGTTACGCCTGGGGCACGGTCTGGACTCGTCCTGGGCTCGATCTCCGAACTCGGCGCCTCCTCGTGCTCGCGATGACAGCCGCATTAGGACGTTATGAAGAATTTCGCATGCACTTGCGCGCCGGCCTGAAAAGCGGACTGGAGGTCTCAGATCTGAAGGAAGTCTTGCTGCAGAGCGCCATCTACGCCGGAGTCCCCGCTGCAAACACAGCATTCCAAATTGCCCGGGAAGAGCTAGGCGAGGACTGGAGCACAAGGTAGCGCCGTCCCGGCGGCTGTCCGGCCGGCGTTCCTTCGAGTGCGCTCATGGTATAACATCGCACAACCTCATTGGACCTGGGAGCAGGGTGACCACGGTACGAGAAGCGACCTACGAACTTCTGCGGGAATTGGGGATGACCCTGATTTTCGGCAACCCCGGTTCCACGGAATTGCCGTTCCTCCGCGACATGCCTTCGGACTTCAAGTATGTGCTGGGTCTGCATGAACGCGTCGCCGCAGGGATGGCGCTGGGATATCACCTCGGCAGTCGCAAGCCAGTCTTCGTCAACCTGCATTCCCTCGCCAGCACTGGGAATGGACTCTCGGCCATTCAAGACGCCTGGTACTTGCACGCGCCACTCGTCATCACGACTGGACAGCAAGACCGCCGGCACCTGCTCGGCGAACCTTTTCTCGCGAGCCGGGCCGTCGAGACAGTGAAGCCGTATGTGAAATGGTCGTGCGAGCCGTCACGAGCCGAAGATGTGCCCGCTGCGATTGCGCGCGGATATTACATCGCGACGCAGCCCCCGCGCGGGCCGGTGTTCATCTCGATCCCGATGGATGATTGGACGCACGAATGCCTTCCGGTGGCCGCGCGAACCGTCAGCCAGAAGTTTCTGGCGGATCGCCATGCGCTCGACGAGGTCGTGCAAGCCCTCGATGGCAGCCGGAGTCCGGCGCTGGTTGCCGGACCACAGATTGAAGAGGACGGCGGGTGGGACGACACGCTCGCCCTGGCCGAGCATCTGAGTGCCGCTGTCTATCAGGATCCTATTCCGGCGCGCTGGACATTCCCGCGCGGCCACCGCCTGTTTCGCGGAGGACTGTTGCCCGCGCAACAGCCGCTTGCCGATCAGCTCGGCCAGCACGATGCAGTCTTGGTGCTGGGAGCGCGGATCTTTTTGTACTATGCCTACGTGCCGGGCGATCCGATCAGTCCAGGCACCAGGCTTTTCCAGATCACGAATTCTCCTTCGGACGCAGCCGCGTCGTTAGCGGGCAGCAGCATCATGGGTAATGTTGGCGAAGCTGCCAGGTACATTCGTGCACATGCGAAGGCGAGACCTCGCGCAACAGAAGCTGTCACGATTCCGGCCGGTCCCAGCGCCGAATATCCCATCACACCAGCGTACTTGTTTCACGAGCTGAACAAAGTCATGCCCCGCGATGCGGTGATCGCGGAAGAGTGCCCGTCATCTAAGGGCGATCTCGATCGGCACGTAACTCTTGACGAACCGGGATCGTTCTATTCCGTGCCCAACGGCGTGCTGGGTTTCGGTTTGCCAGCCGCAGTCGGATTGCAAATGGCGCTTCCCAAGCGGCGCGTGGTCTGTCCGATCGGCGACGGCTCGATTCAATACTCGATACAGGCGCTGTGGAGCGCCGTTCAGAATAAGGCCCCAGTGGTTGTCGTTGTGCTGCGCAACGGCGACTATTCCGCCCTGAAAGGGTTCTGCGATTTCACGCAAGTGGGCCGGAATATTCCGGGCATGGAACTCCCCGGCATTAACATAGTGAAAATTGCCGAAGGCTACGGCATGGAAGCGCACGCGGTAGACCAGCCTGGAGAGTTGGAACCCGTGTTGCGCGCGGCATTTGCCGCCAATGACGCGCAACTAATTTGTGTCAACGTCGCTAAAGGCGGGAAAAAGACCATGGGGATGGATCAGTCCGTAAACCCGCCCAACTATCGCTAATCAACATACCGGTTCTTTGAATCAGAATAAGAGTGCGTTCGCAGTTTTCGCCGGAGGAAAGCCATGGATCACGATCGCCGCGAGTTTCTCAAGACGACCACGGGCATACTCACCGGAATCGTTCTCGCCGGCAGTCCACTGGCGTTGATCGCTCCGGGGCGCGCCTGGGCTGTCGGAATGAGCGTTTTCACCAGCGCGGAGGGTTCTGCGCTCATGGCTATGACACGCACCATCGCCCCGCACGACAAGTTAGACAATGCCGCCTACGCAATGGTGGTTCAGGCTGTGGATGTCGACGCCGCAAAAAATGAGAACCTCCGAAAGATGATGAAAGACGGAATTTTGCGGCTCGGAGCCGATTTCGCGAAGAGCCCTGAAAGCAAGCGCGTCCTTGCGCTGAAGAAGATCGAGTCGTCCGAATTCTTTCAGACAATGCGGCTGAAGACCTTGCAAATACTCTATGCCACGCCCATGGCCTACGTGTATTTCGGCTACGAGGGCGAGGCGTTCTCCAAGGGAGGCTACCTGCTGCGTGGCTTCAATGATCTGCGCTGGTTGCCGGACGTGCCCCCAGAGGACAGCGGCCCGATGCCGATGTGAGTTATTGCGAACTCGCGCGCTCCTGTTTTACCGCGCGCGAAATAACGAAATGCCCAACTTCGATTTCAAAGACGATAGCGTGATAGTCATCATTGGTTCGGGCGCGGGCGGCGGTACGCTCGCGCACGAACTGACACGTCGCGGCATCAATGTCGTCCTACTGGAGGCCGGTAAGCGCCAGTCGCTTGATACTTTTTCTCAAGTTCCTGGCGAAGCCTTCCTGCAGCTCACCTGGCTCGATACCCGCACCCAAAGCGGCGATTGGGGTGTGGCACGCGATTTCCCGACCTTGCCAGTGTGGCATTGCAAGACCGTCGGCGGAACAACCGTTCACTGGACCGCGTCCTGTCCACGCCTGCAACCGTGGGAAATGCGCGCGAAAAGTACTTATGGAAACATTGCGGGCACGTCACTGATCGATTGGCCAATTCCTTACGAGGAACTCGAAAAGTATTATGCGATCGCCGAGCGCCGAATGGGCGTCACGCGCCGTAACGACATGCCCGGCCTTCCCGCCTCGAACAACTTCAAGGTCATGTATGCCGGCGCGAAAAAACTCGGCTATAGGCAGGTGCATACCGGACATCTGGCGATCAATTCGAAGTCCTACGATGGCCGTGGATTCTGCATCCAACAAGGCTTTTGCGTCCAAGGCTGCAAGCAGGGAGCAAAATGGAGCACCCTCTACACTGAAATTACGGATGCGGAGATGACCGGCAACCTCGATCTGCGAATCGAGTCAACCGCAACCCGTATCGACCATGGAAGTGGAAGTGACGGACGCGTCAACGCAGTGATCTATCGCGACAGCCGCGGCCAGGAACAACGTCAGAAGGCCCGCCTAGTCTGTGTCGCCGGCAACGCCATCGAAACCGCCCGCTTGCTGCTGCTCTCCGACTCCTCTAAATACCCACGCGGTCTCGCTAATTCTTCAGATCAGGTCGGAAGAAATTACTGCCACCAGATCACCGGATTCGTCTGGGGGATCTTCGATAAACCCGTGTACTCATGGCGCGGCGCCACCTTGGCAGGCGTCATCGAAGACGAAGCTATCAATGACCCGCGGCGTGGGTTTGTGGGCGGCTATCGAATCGAACTGGTCACACTTGATCTGCCCACCTTGCCGCTGGTCGGCCTCCCTTACGGCTGGGGACGCGATTTCGCCTCGATCATGGAAAGTTACCGAAATATGGCGGGAATGTTTATCAACGGCGAGGATCTGCCGCGATCCGAAAATCGCATCACGCTCAATTCGAAGGTCAAAGACGCGTTCGGTCTGCCGGTACCCAATGTCCACGTGGACGAACATGCCAATGACCGCGCTCTACGCAAGCATGCCCAGAAACAGATGTCTCGGATATATGAAGCGATTGGCGCGAAACGCATCATCCTCGGGCCAACTCCTCCAGCCACCCACAATACGTGCACCGCGCGCATGAGCGCCGACCCGCGAGATGGTGTCACCAACGGCTGGGGCCAAACTCACGACATCAAGAATTTGTTCATCTCCGATGGCAGTGTGTTGAGCACACCCGGCTCGGCAAATCCGACATTGACGATCGTCGCCTTGGTGCTGAGGCAAGCGGAATACATTGCACAGCAGATGAAGGCTGGAACTGATCTGAACTCCGACCGCTAGTGGGGAGCCGCACCTTCTGCTTCAAGTCCCGTATGGGCCCGCACCAGGAGTTCGTTAAATCTGTTTTCCGCCTCCGGCTCCTTGCTCAGCAAGGTCGCTATGATTGCGGCCACAAATCCCAAGGGGATGCTTGCAATGCCCACGTTTTCCAGGGGAAACCACGGCCTGGCTTGAATTAAATGTCGAGTCGCGTTCGCCACGCCCGAGGTATCTACGCCCATCACCAAAGGACTAACCACGATCAAAGAGACTGTGGCCAGCAGGCCTGCCGCCAATCCCGCGACGGCGCCGGCGGTGGTGAAGCGCCGCCAGAAAATCGAGAGCGCGAGCACAGGAAAATTTGCCGATGCAGCCACCGACATCCCGAAGGTCGCAAGAATCAGCACATTCGATGCCGGCCCCAGCAGAATTGCGCTCACGATTGCCACCGCCCCCACCCCCACTGCGGCAATCCTCGCCACGAGCACGCTTTCGCCGGGATGCCGCTCCCTGCCGTGGTGGATCACGTTGGTCCAGAAGTCATGAGCAAATGACGTGGAGGCGCTGATCATCAATCCGGCCACCACCGCCAGAATGGTCGCAAACGCCACCGCGGAAACAACCGCCAGAAAAACATCCCCTCCCAGTGCCTGCGCCAGTCGCGGCCCCGCCATGTTGGTCCCGCCATGCGCCCGAATCGAATCAGGCCCGACGATAACTGCCGCCCCGAGTCCCATGATGGTTGCCATCACATAAAAACTGCCGATCAGAATCATCGCCCAGACGACGCTCTGACGGGCGGTTTTGGCGTCCGGGACCGTGTAGAACTTCACCAGAATGTGCGGCAGCCCCGCCGTTCCAAACGCGAAAATCAAACTGAGAGAGATCAAGTCGAGCGGACCATGCGGCGGATGATAATGCATTCCGGGTTGCAGGAAATCCCGCACCAGAGGTTGACCGCCTTGGTGATACGCAATCTGGCTGACGACGGCAAAGAAATCAAGAATATGAAAATGGAAGCGAGCCAGCACCATCACGGTAAGAACGATTCCGCATGCTGAAAGCAGCATCGCCTTGATGATCTGGACCCAGGTGGTCGCCAACATGCCGCCGAAAATCACATAAATCATCATCAGAGCGCCGACTCCAACCACCGCCATGTTGTAGGTGATTCCGGAATCCGCCAGCAGCAGATTGACGAGAGCTCCGGCGCCCACCATTTGCGCAATCATGTAAAACGTTGCCGATGTAAGAGTGCTGAGCGCCGCCAAAGCGCGCACCGGGCGCGGCCGTAAGCGATACGCCAGAACATCGCCCATCGTGTATTTGCCAAGGTTACGCAGCGGCTCGGCGACAACCAGCAGAATCGTCACGAACGCAGCAAATCCTCCCACCGAGTAGAGGATTCCATCCATGCCTTCCAAGGCGATCAGGCCGATCAGGCCGAGGAACGAGGCCGCACTCATAAAATCTCCGGCGACCGCAAAACCGTTTTGCCATGCCGTGATTCTCCGTCCAGCCGCAAAATAGGCGTTGGCCCCGCGGGAGCTTTTCGCTGCCCAATAGGTAATCGCGAGTGTGCTGGCGACGAACGACAGGAACACTGTCAGTGAAATCGGCACTTACCGGTCCCCCGGCCGTTTGTATATTTGCGTCAGCAGGTCCTTCGTGAGCGCGTCGAATTTTTTTGCCGCCAACAGGTACAGCCCCGCGACAGCCCAACCCACAACAAACTGTGAGAGCGCGAAAAGATAAGCGACGTTCACCGTTCCAACCACCCGGGTTGACGCAAGCCTCGGAGCATATCCGACCAGAACCGCCAGCGCGAAAAAATGCACGAGGAAGAAGATGAATGCCGGGACGATAAAAGTCTTCTTGATTGCGACTAAGTCTCTGAATTCCCTGCTCTCCGCAATCCGGTCCCACTCTCCCCGGCCCCGTTTGCGTTCAACCCCCTTCTCACTTATGTCGCTCATGTTCTGGACCGTAACACTGTTTTGAACTGCATGGACTCCTTTGTACAACCCTTGTCAAGTGTCATGGTTGAATCGCGGCCCCAGGGATGCTATTGTCTCTCGCTCCAACTCGGCGTCAGGCAATCTGCAGCATGAAGGCGCGGAGGCGGCGGGAAATTAACCATGGCGATGCGGGTGTGCATTGTCGGTTGTGGCGCGCTGGGAAGCGTGATTGGCGCCCATTTGGCGCTGCTCGGCGATGTCGAGGTCTATGCCTACGATGTTTCCACCGAACACGTGCGCGCGATCCGAGAGGGCGGATTGCAGATCAGTGGCGCAGCGGATTTTGGCGTTCGCGTGCGCGCCACCTCAGAAGTCCGCGACATTCCACCGTGTGACTTTGGAATCTTTGCGACCAAGAGCCCCCACACGCGCGCGGCCGTCGAGCAAACGGCGCGCATTTTCGAAAACGCCATTGCGGCTTGTTCCGTGCAAAATGGCCTTGGCAACGAAGAGATCATTGCGGAGCGCGTGAAACATGTGATCCGCGGCGCCACCACCATGGCGGCGCATTCTCGCGGCCCGGGTCATGCTGGTTTCGAGTTTTACAGTGAGCTCTGGATTGGACCGTTCGAGCCGAGCGGCACTTCCTACGGAAGCGTAGAGCAACTTGCCAACCTGATGAACCGATCCGGGCTGCGAGTCGTTCCCCTGCGCGATGCGCGCGGCGCGCAGTGGACCAAACTGATTTTTAATTCCGCTGCCAATCCAGTCGGGGCGCTTACGCGCCTCCATCATGGTGCCGCAGCCCACTTTGCTCCTTCCGCCGCGCTGTATGAGGCGCTTCTACGCGAGGGAGAATCACTAGCCAAAGCCCTCGGTATTTCGCTGCACGGCGACCCTCGCACGATGATGGCGGAGGGCGCGCGCGCGCCCGGAAAAAGAAATGTCTCGATGCTGCTCGACGTCCTCGGCCGGCGCCCGACCGAAGTGGATTTCATCAACGGCGCTATTGCGGATCTCGGAGAAAAACTCGGCGTTCCGGTACCCTTGAATCGCGCCATGTGGCAACTGCTCAAGGGTCTCGAACACTCGTGGACCGATCCTTGCTGATGAACCCCGCGGCGAAACTACTGATGAATTCTCGTTCCATCCACCTTCAATCGAAATAGCGCATAAGGCTTTTGCCGCAAGTCGTGGCCATCGTGAAAGACGGCGCCGCGCTCGATCTGATTCGCCGTAAAGTAGAGGTAGCCGTCCGCCGCGAGTGACAATGTATCCGGCCAGAGCACGCGCGGATCGTGGACGAGCGTTTCAATATCACCCGCAACGCTGCGCCGGCGGATCGCGTCGTGTTCGTAGTCGCTCAGATAGACTCGTCCCTCCGCATCGGACTCAAGGCCGTCGCTGGCTCCGCCCTTCTCGCCAAGATCTCTGACCGTCGCTGCAACCTCTGAGTCCGGCCTGGTTCGATCTGCGAGCGCATCGACACTCACGCTGTAAAGATGCCGGCTCGTCAGCGGACAGTAGTAGAGCGTCTTGCCGTCCGGGCTGATCGCAATCCCATCCGCACCCACTGCGAATCGTTGGGGCGGCTGTCTGGGAATCCGCATCTGGAGAATCTGACCTTCGACAACCGGCACAAAAGCCGGATCCGGTTTGGTTGACGGATGGTCGTTCAGCCGCCGCCAGCTTTTCCCCGACGCCAGATCGACCACGATGATGCCGTTCGCGCCCGCCGAACTTGAGTCCGTGATAAATGCCATTCCCTCCGCACCCCGATGCAAGTCAAAGCGCACATCATTCAGGTAGGTCGTTGTCAGGGCCACCTCGGGAGGGAAAATAATTTTCTTCGTAATCTGATTTGTGCTGAGATCGACGGCAATCAGTTTTCCGCCATTCGGCTTGACAAGGCCGAACCCGAGACTGCCCGTGTCCAGAATCCAAAGACGCTTTCCCGTTGGATCCACCACCACGCTCTGCACCGAAACAAGTTTGCCGGCGGGATCGTCACCTTCCGCATAACGGTTGATTCCCGCGTTCGGATACGCGGCCGTCTTGCCGTCTTTCACCTCCGCGACGGTATATTCGACGCTGTCACCCCAGCGCGGAAAATTGACGAAAATTCGGCCGTTGTTCGCGACGGTTACCCCTGTAGGCATGGGCCCAGTGAAAGTCGCGACCACCTCCAACTGGCCGACCACGCGATCCGTGGCCAGCTGCTGAGACGCCGCAAATCCTGAGAGGCAGCAGACAAAAATCAGAATCGTAAAGTGTTTCACGGTGCATTTCCTCGGCAGCAGACTAGCAAGAAACATGCCCGGCGCGCACGTGCATTGATTGCGCGTTTGCTATCATGCGGCCTCATGACCTCCATCGAATCGAGGCGCTACGAAAATACGCTGGTCGGAATCTTGTTTTTCACCTGGGGCACGGTCTTCCTCGACCGTATGTCGCAAATGTATCTTGCGCCCTACTTCGCTCCTGAGTTTCATCTCACCCAGCAACAGATCGGAACGCTGGCTTCCGTTGTCGCCATCTCCTGGGCCGCCTCGACTTTCTTCTTCGGCGCCCTGTCAGATCGCGTGGGCCGCCGTCCCCTTTTGATCCCCGCGATTTTCGCCTTCTCCGCGTTGTCTTGGGTATCGGGGGTGGCGCACAGCTTCTACCAACTGCTCTTCATTCGCGCGCTGATGGGAATCGCAGAAGGGCCGACATGGTCGATCATGACGGCGCTCATCGAAGAATCATCGCCGCCCACTCGCCGAGGACGCAACATCGGCCTGGTCGTCAGCGCGGCGGCGCTCGTGGGTCTCGCCGCCGCGCCGGTGTTGACCACACAAGTGGCGAGCCGCTGGGGATGGCGCTCGGCATTTTTTGTCGCCGGCATTCCGGGTCTGCTCGCGGGATTGTTGGTTTGGAAATTCGTTAAGGAGCCTTCCGTCAACCGCGAAGCAACGCACGGCGGGCCCGCCCATCGAAAGCCATCTCCCCGCGAATATTTTTCTATTCTCCGCTATCGCAACATCTGGCTCTGTTGCATCGGCGCAACCGGCTTCATGTCCTGGCTATTCGCGTTGAATGTTTTCGCGCCCCTCTACATCACCGAGGTGCGGCATGAACCCGCAACCACTGCCGGCTTCTTGCTTGGCGCAAGCGGTCTGGGCAGCTTCTTCCTCGGCTTTCTTCTGCCCGCGCTCTCCGACCGCGTCGGGCGGAAGCCGGTGTTGCTCTTGATGGCCGCGCTCTCAGCCGTTGTGCCCCTCGCTTTCCTGTGCCCGTTTTTGTATCACCATCCCGTCCTGACGGCAGCCATCATTTTTGCGGCCAACACCGGGCAAGGCATCGCCAGTCTCGTCATGGTGCTGGTCCCAACGGAAAGCGTGCCCGCGGAATTCCGCGCCACCTCAATTGGCCTGATCACCATGGCCGGCGAAATCATGGGCGCGACCGGCGCCCCAATCCTCGCGGGCGCACTGGCAGAAAAACACGGCCTCGCGTTGACCATGTGGCTCGCAGCGGGCGGAAGCGCGGTGTTGTTTCTCTCCTGCCTGTTTTTGCGGGAGCCCGCGCGTTCAGGCTAGGTAATCTTGTGTGCGCCGTTTAGCCCCAAGGCTGCGCGTATCGATTCCAGGAAACCCAGTACGGCGGGCGATTCCTCGCCTTTGCGCCACGCTGCATACACTTGAATCGACGCCTCAGGTTCGTTGAGGCGCAAAGACGTTAAGTCGAGTCCCGGAATCGAGTGATTCAAAATCGCGCCCGGGCCGACGAAGACCGCCTTGCCCGACGCCACCATGATCGCCCCAGCCTCCTCGTGCGCTTCAACGTGGGTCACCACCACATGCGGCGCGAATCCTTGCCGGTTGAACATGCCCATCATCTTGTCCTGCAGCCCGGAGAGTTTGCGGTTGAATCCGATCAGCGGTTCTTCCGCGATATCGCGCAGCCGCACTGCGCGGCGTTTCGCAAGGCGGTGAGTTTTAGGAATTATCACGACAAACTCTTCGTCGTAGAGCGATTCGCAATCGAGATTCAGTTCGTCGACCGGCGGGCGCAGGAAGCCGACGTCGATCTCTTGCCGGCGCAGAGCCTCGTTCTGAAAACTGGAAAAAATATCCCGACATTCGACTTCAATGGCCGGATGGCGGCGGCGATGTTCGAACACAACTTTGCTGACTGTGCCGCCGAGTCCCGACGAGAGACCAATGCGCACCGTGCCCACCTCGCCTTTCTGGGTATGGCGTGCGACATCGGCGGCGTGACCTGCCTGCACGATCAGCTTGCGCGCCTCCTCGAGAAACGCATAACCAGCCTTGGTCAATTCGACTTTGCGCTTGTCGCGCACAAAGAGAGTTACGCCCAGATACTCTTCGAGTTGTCGGATCTGGCGGCTAAGCGGCGGCTGCGCCAGATGCAACTGTTGCGCGGCCTGGCGGAAGTTCAGGCACTCGGCAACGGCCACGAAATAGCGCGCGTGACGCAGCTCCACGTGCGGCATTGTACACTCCCCGGCAATACCCTTTTTCTCTCGCGACCACCGCAAACAGCCATCAACTGGCGAGATTTCTTCTGATACCCAATAAGTATCACTTGCCTGCCTAAAGATGTATTGGACAGTTTTTCGATTTGGCACGATTCTCGGCGGCACAGGCGCGAGCGACCCTAATCTGCACGCTAGTGTATTGGGGGGCGGACTTCTGCTCGCTCTATCGCAGTTTGAACGTGTGGGGTTTAAGAAAAACTAAACAGAGGACCACAGGCATGAAACTTCGTTTAGTGCTGGTTCTGTGCGTTTTCATGGCACTGGCCACCCAGTTGGAGCCCCGCGCTTTTGGGCAAGCTACGATCAGTTTCGCTCAACTCAACGGAACCATCGAAGATCCCAGCGCCCGCGCCGTTGCCGGAGCCGCCGTCACACTCCGCAACGCTGACACCAATCAAACGTATAGCGCCGTTTCCAACTCCTCCGGCTTCTACGTGGTTCCTAACCTTCCCCCTGGGCGCTACGAGTTGACCGTGCAGACCGCCGGCTTTGCGAAGTACGTCCAGACCGGAATCACCTTGACGGTCGGCCAATTCGCTACGCTGGATGTGCCGCTCAAGGTAGCGGCCGCTTCGGAAGTTGTGAACGTGAATACCGAGGCGCCGCTGGTGGAAACCACGCGCTCGGAAACCAGCCAGGTCATTGACGAGCAGCACATCGACAGCCTGCCTACCAACGGACGCCAGTTCGTGGATTTCGCGCTCCTCACTCCCGGCGTCGCCACCGGCCGGACCAGCATTCAGTCCACCTTCACCGAGACCGAAGTCACGCGCATTTCCTTCGGTGGCATGCGCGACCTGAGCAACGCAGTCACCGTGGATGGCGCCGACTACGTCAATCTGGGAACGGGTTCTCAGCGCGCCACGCCTTCGCAAGAAGCGGTCAGTGAGTTTCGTGTCGTCAACAACAGCTTCGGCGCTGAGTACGGTCGCGCCCTCGGCGGAATCGTCAACATCGTCACCAAGTCGGGAACCAACGATCTCCACGGCGACCTGTACGGATATTTCAGCAACCGCGCCGCGAACGCCCGTTCGCTGTTGCAAACCTCGCAATACGATCAATATCGCCGCGGCCAGTTCGGCGCGAGCCTGGGTGGGCCGCTCGCCAAGGACCGAACGTTCTTCTTCATGAACTACGAGGGCCAGCGAGAAGCCCAATCGCCGACCTACCCATCCACGCTCATCGACAACCTGGACACCATCGATGCGGCGAAACTGGCGTTGAATCTGCCCATCGAAGACCTGAGCGTTTTAAACACGCTCGACCATGACAATGGCTTCGTCAGACTTGACCATCAACTGAGCACCAACAATCGTCTGGCCGTACACTATGGAATTTTCGATGCTCGCAACCAAAACCTGCTGGTGGGCGCTACGCTCGACGGCGGCGGCATCGGAGCTCCCAGCAGCGGACACGATTCGTTTATCCGCGACCAATCGCTGGTCGGCACACTCAATACAGTGCTCAAGCCGCAACTCGTAAACACAGCGCTGGTGCAGTACGCACGCCGTCACAATACCTTCCCGGCCGTAACCGGCCAGCCCAATCTCGATATTCCGAACACGCTGCTCTTTGGACACAATTTCGGAACCTTCGACGCCCAAAACGAGAGCCGCGTCGAATTTTCCGACAGCCTCGCCTGGGTCAAGGGGAAACACTACTTGCGATTTGGAGCGGACTACAACTACATCTGGGACTGGGTGATCTGGCCGGGCTTTACGCCGATGCGAATTGTCTTACCGGGTATCAACTGCCTGGTGGATTTTTCCCGCTACGTGAACCAGACTGCCATTGTTCCTGAGCAGCCCCAGGATGGCCCGTGCCCGACGTCAAGTTTTCCTTTTTTCTCCGGCGTGGACTCGGGGCCTAACCCATACGATCAGCCGCTCAATGGCGTGCCTATTGTCTTCTGGGGCGCTCCCGTGGGAAGCGGCCCCATTGTGCAAGGCAGTTTGCCTCCGCCGGTTCCAACAAACTGGGCGAACGCGTACGTCGATCCGCAAGACTTCTACGATCCGATCAACCACGGGTATATCGGAGGCTTCGCGCAAGATCAGTGGCACGTCACGCCGAAGCTGACTTTGAACTACGGGCTCCGGTGGGATTTTGAAACGGGATTGACGCAAATTATCAACCACGACTTCCGCGGATTGCAGCCGCGCGTGGGTCTCGCGTATTCACCGACGAAAAAGACAGTAGTGCGCGCGGGCTATGGAATCTTCGACGATCACTACAACATGACGTTCCTGTTTGTGACTTATCCGCAGCGCGAGGTTGTAATTCCGAACGCGCCGCAGCCCTGGGTCCGATATGGAAATGAAACAGCAACGTCGGTGCTGAACCTGTTGCCCTTCCAGCCCGTGCTGCTTGGAAATCTTAAATACCCGGACGGATCCACGCCTCCGTTGCCTGCGGATGCAGCGACAAACCTGATTCTCAACGGCATGTTTCCGCCAAACTTCAGCACCGGGCCTGCGGGGACACTTGTGACCAACAGCGGCGGCGGGATCGACCACAACAGCCGGATTCCTTACTCCGAGCAGGCGAGCTTTGGTATCGACCAGGACCTGGGCAAGGGACTCGTGCTCAGCGCGGGCTACCTGTTCGTCGCCTCACATAAGCAGGTGCGTCCGGAGAATCTCAACGTTTGTCCTCCCGACGGGCTCACCAATCCAGCCACGAGTTGTCCGCCCGCATCGGCGGTCGGGTTTCCAAATAATCAACTCCCCGATGGGCGCGATGCCTTCAGCGGTCCACTCTATTCGAACGCCGGTCTTATGTACTACCTCGATGACAGCGGCGTCTCCGTCTACCACGGAGGGAACGTCTCGTTGAACGGCCGCGTAAAAAAGAACTTCACATTCAACGCCAGTTACACGTTTTCGCACACCACCGACGACGGCACCTTTACGACGTTCGTGAGCACGCCCCAGGATCTGTACGACCGACGGGCGGAAAGAGCCAACTCCGTGCAGGATGTCCGCCATCGTTTTATCGCAAATATGGTAGGCACCGGGCCCGCCAATACTTTCCTGAAGAATTTTGAATTCAGCGACATTCTGAATCTTCAGTCGGGCCGCCCATTCACCATCTTCGTCGGCAACGATATCAACAACGACACCAATCCCGTGACCGACCGCGTGGGCCTGTCGCCCCGCAATTCGTACCGCGGCGATCCGCTCTATGCGAATGACGTTCGTCTCGCCTATTTATTCCACGCAAGGGAGAGCCGGAGCGTCCAGTTGGCGATCGATGCCTTCAACGTATTCAACCGGCCGAACGTCGACGAAGTGACGTCCGTCTACGGTGGCGGCACCATCGACTTCTGCGGCGCGGTGCCCAAGCAGTACAGGGACGCGGCCTCGGTCGCAATTGAGCAAGGCCAAGTCTCCTGCCCCGCCGGTAATGGCGGTGCGCCGGCGCCCAACCCATTGTTCGGCACGCCGAGGACGATGTTCAATCCGCGCCAGCTTCAATTTTCGGCGAAGTTCAATTTTTAGCGGCCTTCCCCACGACCTCTCGAATGCGCGACCAATCGGTTTCGCATCCGAAGTTGTTAGACCAGTTTCTATGGAGGAAATTATGCGCTTCCGATTTTTCTCGTGCCTAGTCGCCATTTTTCTAGCATCTGCCCTCGTCAGAGCCCAACAAGATCAACCCACAAAAGTCGAGCGCAAAACTGCTCCGTCGACCTCGGCGGCCTCAGGAAAAGAAATGTTCATGAACTATTGCGCCTCCTGTCACGGAAAAAGCGGCACGGGGGATGGTCCCGCTGCGGCCGCGCTCAAAGTCGGGCCTGCAAACCTCACCGAATTGGCAAAAAAGAACGGTGGCAAGTATCCCGCCATGAGAGTCACTTCCGTATTGAGCGGTCAGGCCAATCTCGCCGCCCACGGCAACACGGAAATGCCCGTGTGGGGTTCCGTTTTTCGGCAGATGAGTGGCGGCCACGAAGCCGAGGTGCAACAACGAATCGCAAACTTGAATCATTTCGTCGAGTCGCTGCAGGCCAAGTAGCGGTGCTGCAATGAAAAGGTATTTGGAAGAGCGACGCTTTAGCCGTGCCGGTGGAGCGCAAGAGATACGGCTCCGAGGCCCTAGCAAATCGTCTTTTCATCCCGTACGGGCGTCTCTCCCAGTAGCGAACGCACGGAGCACGCGGGTCGGGATTGTTGACGCAGGACCAGATTAGTCCTTTCCGACCTCCTCTATCTCAATGGCATCGACCTTCGTCGTTTAGAACCGGCAAACGCCTTCCGCGAAAAATCTACGCATCTGCACGGATAACGTCCGGAACGAGAGACCTGGGGGTCCACAAGGCCCTGCTGGACCTCAGGGACCACAGGGAGACTAGGGTCCGCAAGGCCCCGCAGGAACAGGTTTCAATTTCCGCAACGCAAAGGAACGCTACAGAACCCATATTGGACAGCCAACGGACAGTCGACATCGGACGACATTTGCTGCGGATTTCGGAGTGAAGCATGAGACTTCGTTCGAATTGTCCACGGCACTGCAAGTCTTCCGGCTAGCCCACTTTTCGGTGTTGGTACCTTGGGTACATCCAGTCAAACCTGCGCGGATTCTCTTATCGCAAGGGGCTCCTGCGGCGACCACAAAGAGACAAACGGAGCACACAACGGAATCCTCGCTAGCGTTTTGTTACATTCACGTCTACTTGTTGCCGGCGATACCTTTCCAGACAGGCACTCCGGATTCACCTCCTTCAAGTCGGTTGGTCACTGGCAGATCACTTTCTGCTGATTGAGGCCGATAATCGCCTTCTCAGGAAGGCCGGGCTGAAAGCGAGCGTAGACCACCGAATAGGTCTCGGTGTTCTCGTCTGCTTTGCCCGAGCTTCCTGTCACAGAAACAACCGAGGTCCCTTCGGGGTTGTAGAACGTATCCCGCGAGCGATTGCCGGCGTAAGCGTGCGTTCTCTTGAAGCCTTGAAGGTGAGCACCGTACCAACCAAGCGTTATGTCCATCTTCGAGTCATAGACGGTATAAAAATCGGCTTGCATTTTGCTCCCGCAGACGTTCGACTCGGGCAGCCGGGTAGGGTCGTTACCCAAATGTAATCGAGAATCGGTGGCAGGATAGAGAGGGAGACTTGTGAGTGGGTCCACCGTCAGGAGTTTCGGGTTGCCACCTGCGATCACCACAAAGCAACAAAAGAGCACGATCGTAAGCCTTATTGAAGGCTTCATGTTTCTGCTCTGCATAGGCCACGTGAACCAGCTTTGATCGCTCGCCATCGATTGCATCCGTGCCTTCGTGATTACCTGGTTCTTAGGGCGACAGTTAATTTCAATGTGAAGGCCGGGCGGCCCATAGGATGCGGCGAAACGACACCGGAGATAAGCACTCGGTAATAAGAGAGTTTGGTCAAGTGAGTGCCTTCCCTTTTTGCCGTTTGTAAGGATCTTCGGAATTTTGTGTTTCGAGACGTGTAAACTACGGCTCGACCTTATAGAACGCCATCATTCCGGCTTCCATGTGGTCATCGAGATGGCAGTGGAACATCCAGGTGCCAGGATCATCCGGGACCATGTCCACCGTGACCATCTGTGCTTGCATTAGGGAAACCACATCGGTACGCTTGCCATCCTGCAGCACGACATTTCCGTGCCAATGCGGGGTGTGAATACTAAACCCCTCGCCGAGACCGACGAGGTACCAGCGAACGCGCTCACCCTTTTTCATGGTCATGACGGGTCCAGTTCCATAGATGTATCCGTTAATTGCGAACTTTCCGTTAGCGACCGAAAAGCCAGTGCCGGCGGGAGCCAGATTTCCGTCGGCGTCGACTGGAGCGAACTCACCCTTATTCACACCCTTCGGATCGCTCGTGTAAGTCTGAATGTTGTAGTCCAAATACCAGCTCTGGTTTTCATCGAACAGCATGAATAAGCAGACGAACTCTCTGTCGACATCTTTGGGTTTACCGGCAGCGTCGGAGGCACCGCGACGCGCGATAATAATTGCGCCCACCAGTCCACTGTTGACATCTCTCATTTCATAGGCATGCGAGTGGTAGAGCCACACGATCGAGCTAGGATCATTCGGTCCCGGGCCGGCGCGTTCCGGTACTTCCCAGATGTAGACGTGAATCTTGCCGGGCGGCACAGCGTCATCGGCTTTGTCCGAACCGGACGTCCCATCCTCGTAGAGTGCGCCCTCTGAGTCTTTCTTATAGAAGACGCCATGAGGATGCATGCTATAGGGGTGCGTGGCATTGTTCTTGAAGACCACGCGAATCGTGTCGCCGACCTCAGCGCGCAGAATCGGACCGAGAATTCCGGAGGACTCCCACTCGGCCGGCCGTGGTTTAAGGCGGGCAAAGGTTTCGTCGGTATATTCGCGATACAGCGCCTTTCGATAGATACTCCCGATGCGATGCGGGCCGCGCTCGACAAAGACTTTCGAGTAGCCGTCAAACTTCATGCCCATCATTTTGTTGACGCCACCGGGGGCATAGTCCCAGTCGACCTCGTCGGCGGCTATGTAGTAGGTGCGAACTCTCGAACCAGATTCCGTTTGGCCTGGCTGGGACGTTCCGGCAGCCGAACGCACCGCAGCGGCTATCAGTACGGCGAATACAGCACAGATCGTCGCGAATCGTTTCATTTGAATGCCTCTTTTCCCTGCCCCTTCACGTTTGCTTATGGAGCGAATAATTCGGTTTGCGGATAGGAGAACCGCGCCAGAGACGCGGTTCTCGCTTCGCGGGCTGTTTCGTTTTCCCCAAAAACGAATTTGCCCGACGCTGGCCGCTTCATTGGCCGGTGCCCCCTAACGGAATCAATTGCGGGCTTCCGGGCGCGGTGTCCTTAAGGCTCAGCGTGGCGTTTCGAACGCCAGTCGACTTCGGTGTGAATGTCACGCTAATCGAACAACTCGAACCGGCGACCAACGTCGACGGCGCGACCGGACAGGTCGTCGTTTCGGCAAAATCGGCCGCATTCGCTCCGGTGATCTTTGGCTTGCCGATTGTGATCGGCGTGCCGCTTGGGTTGCCGATGGCGATCGTCTGCGGGCCGCTCTTAACGCCGACCTTCTGCGCACCAAAGTTCAGCGCGTTGGGAAAGATCCCAATGACGGGAAGGTTGAGCATGACCGACACCTCTCCTAAGTAGGCATCAGGCACCGCGAGATCGGACCCAGCATCGTTGTTCAGGTCGGCAGCGGCAAGGAACCCGGGGTAATTTCCTCCCGGAAAGTCGAGGCGTGGTTGGAAGGTGCCATCGCCGTTGCCAAGAAGGAGAGAGATCGTGCCCACGCAATTGGAGGCAGGCGTGTTGCAATTATTACTAGTCACGGCGAGGTCAAACGCTCCATCGCCGTTGAAATCGCCGGTAACTATGCCAAAACCGAAGCTGTTGATTGGATAATCGACGGCCGGCTGAAAGGCACCGTCGCCGTTCCCGAGCAGGATTGAGACTGTATCTGTTCCATCGTTCGCGAGGGCCAAGTCGGGTTTGCCGTCATGATTGAAATCTCCCTCGACCATTTGAAAAACGATATTGCCCGCGGCGAAAGTCAGGGCCGGCTGAAACGTGCCGTCGCCATTGCCCAGTAAGACACTGATGGTGTCATCGTTGGTGTTCGACGTTGCCACATCGAGTTTGCCGTCGAGATTAAAGTCGGCAACGACTACGGCTACTGGATAGAATCCCACGGTATAGTCGACGTGAGATGAAAATCCGCCATGTCCGTTGCCGAGTGCGACGGAAACGGTATTCACATCATCGTTGGTTGTGACTAAATCCAGGTTTCCATCGCCGTTGAAGTCGCCGGTTGCGATTCCCAAAGGCCATTGGCCGGTCGGGACTGCGGGAGCAGATTCGAACGTGCCGTCGCTCCTGTCGAGAAGGATGGAAACGGCGTTTGAGCCGGCCGTTGGCGCGGCCAGGTCCGGAAGACCGTCTCCGTTGAAGTCCCCGATACTTAAACCAGCGGGACTGAACCCGGTGGTGTAGGTGACCGGAGGCTTGAACTTACCCGCGCCCTTGCCGAGCAAGATCGACGCGGTATTGCTACCGAAATCCGTAACTGCTAAGTCTGGGATATGATCGCCGTTAAAGTCGGCTACGCCGACCGTAAATGGCACGGTTGCATTCCCGACAACGAGGGTGGAATAAGATTGAAATGTTCCCTTGCCCTCGTTGGCCAGAACGGTGACGTTATTGGAGCCCGAATTGGCGACGACCAAGTCGAGTTTGCCGTCTCCATTCAGATCTATAGCGGTCAGCGCCCACGGCAGCGAGCCCGTTCCGTAACTTTGTCTTGCTTTGAACGTGCCATTCGCTTTTCCGAATAGAACTGAAACCGTATTGTCGCCGTAATCCGCTGTCGCCAGATCGAGAACGCCATCACCGTTGAAGTCACCCACGGTCAGACCATATGGACTGTTGCCGGTTCGGTAATCAACATGGGTCTGGAAGGTGCCGTCACCGTTGCCGAGAAGGATGGAAATGTCGTTGCTGTCGATGCTGGCGACAGCAAGATCAAGCTTGTGATCGCCGTTAAAGTCGCCCAGCACCACCGACCAGCACAGGGCGCCCGACTGGTATTGAACGGCAGGCTTGAAAGTTCCGTCGCCGTTGCCCATGAAAATCGCAACTTGCTCTGAACCGGCCACAACCGCGAGATCAAGATGATCGTCGCCGTTGAAATCGCCAGCAACGACGGCGCGCGGATCATCGCCCGCGACGTAGCTCACCTGTGGTTGAAAGGTGCCGTCGCCATTGCCCAACAGAATGGCAACCGAGTCCGTCGCCTCACTGGTTACCGCGAGATCCAGCTTGTTATCGTGGTTAAAGTCGCCGACGGTAATTGCGGCAACGTAACCGCCGCCAACCGAATAGTCGACATGGCTTTGGAAGGTGCCGTCGCCATTACCTAAGAGAATCGATACGGTACCGCTCGCCCAGTTCGCGACCGCCAAATCCAGATTGTGATCTCCGTTAAAATCGGCGACTGCGATGGCGTCCGGTCTCACTCCAGTGGCGTAATCGACGTGCGGCTGAAAAGTTCCGTCAGTATTCGCGAGCAGAATGGAGACTGTGCCTGAGTCATAATTTGCGATGGCGATACTCTGCGGACCACCAGTCTGAAAAGCTCCCGTGGCGATCCCGTTCGGCGTATCGCCAGCGGCCAGATCCATCCGGCCGAAGACATATCTGTCGGCGCTGGTCGGATCACCCGGCAACCGTTTCGCTTGCACTGGAGAATTTCGATGAGCATCACGCGAGCGCGCATCGACGCGAGCAGGCAGCGGTGACGCTTCCATTCCCGCCGGAGGAATCTGCGCAAAGTGCGCCAGAATTTGTTCCAATCGTTGTTTGACAGAACGGTTCGGCGAGGACACCGCCGAAGGAGACGCGCTCTCACCTTGTGCCACCACGATGACCGGGAAAAACAACGCTAGAAACAGAGGGAGGGATTTCCGGAAACGCAATTCTTTGCCTCTGAGCATGATATCCTCCTGCCGAATTTGGTTTTTCTAATCCTTGGACCGAGAGAATGCCGAGGGGCAATGCCGCCAGGAGACGGCAGTTCCTCAAGCACCTCTGACACTTCAGTTAGCAACGTAATGCACGTGTTGGAAGGATGGTTTGTGGATGCTACGGCCCGATTGTGACCTGGTATCCATGGAAATTGCCCTGGCTGTCCACATAAAAGCCGACGAACTGATTTCCATTCAGGGTTCCAGTCCAAGTGACCTGCGCATCGTCAACCGGCGCCTGAAAAGGCGTGAAGACGCCTTGGTCGTAGAAGAACGCGTTAGGAGTGGGCCAATCCCCGCCGTCGACAATTACGTCATCGCCGTAGCCCCCTAGCATCTGGCCCTGATCGTTAACGCCAGTGAGTTGCGTATTGTTGGCTCCCGGGTAATCTACGGTTGTGAATTGCCCGCGCTGATAGATGAACCCGTGATTTACGAAATTCTGATCTTCGTAGTCGCCGACGATCACGCCAGCGGAGTTGATTCCCAGTGGCTGACTGTAAGTCGAATTTGGCGGATCGATGGTGGTGTAGACACCTTTGCTCAACAGGAACCCGTGGATCGTGCCCGCTGTGTTCTGGTAGTAGATACCGACAATTTCCCCTGCATCGTTGATATTGGCCGCGATGGTATTGTCGGCGCCGGGAAAGTCGATGTTTGAATACTCCTTGCCCTTGCGCAGGAAGGCGTGGGCGTTGCCATCCGAGTTGGAATACCAGCCTACAATCCTTCGGCTTTTGTTGATTCCCTGTCCCAGGGTGTAAGTGGCACCGGGGTATATCAATTGCTGGAAAGTATTTGCCTCGAGCACATACGACTGTTCCGTCCCTTCGTAAACGGGAAGGTTGGGACCGTAAAGACCGACGACATCGCCGCGGCTGTTTAGACCGGTCGCCACGGTGTCGGGAGAACGGGGAAAGTCGATTAGGCCGAAGCTGAAATTAACGCCGGACTGGCCAATCGCGGCTGGTGGCTTGGAGGCAGCCGATGCGAAGGTTGCCGCCTGTCCCTCAATTCCTCGTCCGAATCGGTTCATTCGCTTGGCGGAGCGTTGTGCCTGGCTGGAAACGGATAGCAATCCAACGGCAGCGAGCAGCAGAAGAGTGCCTAAGGAAAACTGGCGGTTGCGTAGCATGATATTTGCCTCCCGAGATTTGTTTTCAAGACTGATTGCCTGCGGAAAAGACGCCGCGCGATGCCGCAGGCAGCGCGGCCGCAAGCGATTGCGGCCGCGCATTCCGCTAGTGAGCGATGTAGTACACGTACTGTTCGTTCGCGATTGAAAAGCCACCCATTCCCGCCGAATAGTCAGCGAGGCCACCATGGGTCAGAGCCGTCAGGTCTGTGTTCGACCATTTCGTGGCGGGCGTCGGCAGGAACAGTTGATTCACGTGATCGCCAGCAACGTAGAAGACGTGAATCTGATTGTTGGGAGTGGTCGCAAAGGCAACCGCGCCATTGGCGGAATTGGCTAGTGGACCCTTGGTCTTTTTGGTCAGATCCGCGGTCGTCCACTTCTTATTTTTCGTTGATGCCAACTGGATAACGTGGTTGTTGGTGCCGATGTAGTAGACGCGCAATTTTTGTGTCCCTGGAATCACCATCGCGGACAAGGCGCCATTCGGGTACTGGGGCGAGGGGACAGCCTTGGCAAGGGCAGTGATATCCTCATCCGCCCATTTGATGTTGTTGTAGTAGAGCTCGTGGATGTCGCCACCAAAGGCCACGTAGTACACATACTGCAGGTTGGCGATGCTGAAGCCGGTGAGGTACCGACCCTGGGGTTGGGGACCACCGGTTTCCGCAGTCAGATCCTCATACTGCCAGCCATTTCCTACGTTGTAGGTCTGGATGACATGCGGCTCCGGAGTAACGTAGTAAACGTGCAAACTATTGTCAGAGGTAGCGAATGCGGTGATCTGGTCGCCTGTGGCAATCGGAATGCCGTACGCGACGCAAAGATTTGTATACGACCAATCCGAGTTGTTGTAGAACAGTTCATAAACATTGAAGTCAGCGCCAATGTAAAAGACGTACTGAAAGTTCTGATTCGAGAAGCCCACCACGTTGGAGTCGCTGTTGGCCGGAACGCCACCCGTTTGCGCCGTCAGGTCTTGATCCGTCCAACCGCCCCCTACGTTGTAGAGCTGGTGAACATCGCCGGTGTTGGAAATGTAGAAGACGTGCTGGCTATTGTTCGGGGTGGTGGTGAACGCACCCACGCCGGTTTCTGACGACGTCAACGATCCATTCAGGTTCGCGTCCGCCCAGCCTGAGTTGTTGTAGAAAAGCTGGTGGACTTGCTGGCCCTGGGCATAGGAGCCAAAGAGTGCCAGGAAAAGACCGATTATGCAGACTGCCAGATGCGACCTTGATGTTTTGGCCAGGTGAGAGTTGTTGTTGGTCATAAAATCCTCCTCAGAGATTCCCGGGCTTCTGGTCATTTTCTATCCAGGTGCTCGAGCCCTATGCGAGCTGCCGGCCGGCGAACGCAATCTGAGGCAAATCGGCGGCGGGGTCAATGAAACTAGTCTTTAAGCCTCTCTTAACTAGAATGGCTTTGCAGTTCAATCACTTAGCCACCTTCTTTAACTGAGACCGGGGCCGCACCTGTGCTACCATCTTGCAACTTGAGGGGGATGAGCGTGCCGGAGCGAGCGCCACACGGGATTCGTTACCGCTTCGGTCCGTTTGAACTCAATAGCGCCGAGGAATCGCTTTCGCGAAACGGAGTTCGCGTCAAGGTTCAGGATCTCCCCTTCCGCCTCCTCCTGATGCTGGTTGAACGCCCTGGGGAGATCATCACCCGGGACGAAGTCCGGCAGCGACTTTGGGCGAATAACACCTTCGTTGAGTTCGATAACAGCCTCGGCGTCGCCATCCGGAAAGTCAGAGACTCGTTGGATGATGACGCCGATGCGCCGCGCTACCTGGAGACCATTCCACAGCGCGGATACCGATTCCTGGCGCCGGTCACGGTAGTGGTTCCCGAGAGTTTGACTCCTGCAAAGCCGCTGTCAGAAACTCCGACCACAGCACCCATTGTCGCGATCAGCGCCCCTGAAACCGTTTCTGCCCCCCTGGAACCGTTTCAAAGATCAACTCACAAAGTTCTCAGCGCTATTGGGTCGCAGTTGCCCTAGTTCTCGCTTTAGTTGGGGGTGCGATCTATGGTCTGCGTTCTCTGCCGCGGCGCATGGCTACTAGGGTGACGCCCGCCGGTTCTGGGCCGCCAATCCGGACGCGTTATTCGGTCGCCGTCCTTGGCTTTCGTAATCTCCCGGGCCGCTCGGAAGATAACTGGCTGTCGCCGGCTTTTTCCGAAATGCTCAACACGGAATTGGCGTCCGACGGGGCGCTTCGGACCGTGCCAGGCGAGGATGTTGCTCGCGTCAAACGCGAACTGCCTCTAGCCGACGAAGATAGTCTCGCCAAAGCAACGCTGGAACGTCTCCATACCAACTCTGGGGCCGATTTCGTTGTACTCGGTTCCTACACCGCTCTCCCCGGCCCCGGGGATAGACGCATTCGACTGGATGTGCGCGTGCAGGATACCGTCCGCGGCGAGATCATCGCCGAGAAATCCTTCACCGGTAGCGAAGAAAATCTCTTCGAACTCGTCACCCAGGCAGGTCAGTCTCTTCGGCTAAGCCTCGGAATCAGCTCTGCTTCCGCCCAGGCACGCCTTCAGGCTCGCGCCGCCCTTCCATCCAATCAAGAGGCGGTACGGTTTTATACCGAGGGCCAAGAGCCATTTATGGGCGTTCGAGTACGGACACGCGCGCGATCTGCTGGCGAAAGCCGTCGCCGCCGACCCAGACTACCCGCTCGCGCACGCCGCTTCGGCCGATGCATGGAGTCATCTGGGCTACGCGTTGAAGGCTCGCGCAGAAATCGGGCGCGCCCGCGCGCTCTACGGAGACTTGGGACCGGAGGATCGTCTGCTGATTGATGGTCAGTACTATTCCGCGATCCAGGATCGGCCCCGAGCCATCGACGCGTATCGACAACTGTTTACCCGGTTCCCTGACAATTTGGACTACGGTCTTAGACTCGCCGACGAACAGCGGTGGGTAAATCCCGAAGATGCATTGCATACTCTGGAAGTTCTTCGGCATCTTCCCCTACCTTCTGGCGATGATCCACGGATCGACTATTTCGAGGCGCGTGCGTGGAGCTATAAAGACGTAGTCAAGGCGCGAGCGGCCGCACGGCGGGCCGTTGAAAAGGGTACGGCTCAAGGCTCGCGGCTGCTGGTTGCGCGAGCCTATGCAGTCCTCTGTGGGATCGGCGGTGAGGATTCCACTGTCCAGACCTGTGAAAATGCGCGAAGGAGTTACACGGCGGTTGGCGATCGTGACAACGCAGCTCGCGCCACCAACGATCTCGCCGCTTTCTACTATCAACAGGGCGACTTGGGCCGAGCGGAGCAGATGTTCCAGGATGCGATTAAGGTGTTTCGGCAAGTGGGAGATCTCGAGGGGATTACATCGGTCTCCGGCAATCTGGGCGACATTGCTTTGGCTCGCGGAAATCTAACCGGCGCGGCACGCGCGCTCTCAGACGCAATTCCAGGTTACAAGGAAATGGGAGACAAGGACGGCGTCGCGCTGACTCTAGCCGATCTTGCCGAGGTTGCTAGACGGCGCGGTGACCTGAAGGCAGCCCTTAGCGGCTACCAGGACGCCCGCACTGTCGCACAGGAGATTGATGACAAACGGGCCGTGGCCTATACCCTCTACGGAGCCGGAGACGTGCTCGTCGATCAGGGGGATTTGCAAGCAGCCCGCAAGTCTTACCAGGAAGCGTTGGCTCTGCGCAAAGAGATTGGAGACAAGCAGACTGTCGCAGAAACGGAGCTCGCCCTGTCGCAATTGTCGATTGAGGAAGGGCAACCCGGCGATGCCGAATCCGTGATCCGTAAATGTGAAGAGCAGTTTCATCAAGACGGCCAAGCCGACGATGAACTCGTCGCCGGCGTCGTCTTGATCGATGGGCTTCTGAGCCAGGGCAAGTTTGTAGAAGCCGCCAAAGAAAAGCAAGCGAGCCAGCCGCTGGCCGCGAGGAGCACCAACCGACTCAACCGGCTTCAGTTCGATCTTGTATCCGCTCGCGTCGAACTTGCCAATGGCCATCTCGACTCAACACGCATTCAACTGGAACGGACCATCCAAAGCGCTCGCGCTCATCGCCTGTTGGACGTTGAGCTCGAAACGCAACTGGCATTCGCGGAGTTGAAAAAGAAGCAAGGACGGAGAGTCGAGGCACAAGCTGATCTCGTCGCATTAGAGAAACTTGCGCGCGACAAGGGGTTCGGCCTTATCGCTGGCAAAGCAATGTCAGCCCGTAACAGCAGCACCACAGAAGGCTCTGTAAATTAGTTGGAACTTCCAAAGAATGACGGGCAGAGGTCCACAATAGGGGACCCGAGCCGGCGTGGCCCTTGATCAGGAAAACTGCTACCCGAATTGCGTCGTGCGTCGTTTGCGGCCCATGTGCGCCTTATCGTTTCCGAGGACTGTGTTGAGAGTTTCGCGGTCGTTCGTCAAGAGCTGCCGGTCGTGGCGTGCACGCGACACAAAAACGTAGGCCACGCGGCTGTTGAGGGGACACTTAGCGCTCAATTCGGTATTGCCGTGAATCAGAACACGGTTGGCGGTCTTTCCCTGGCTGGGAGTGGCTGGTCACGGCATAGCCATGATCGAGATGCGGACCTTTCCGCACAGTAAGGTCTGCCGCTCTTTGTATCTTTAGCGTGTCGCGAGCAAATTGTGCATCGCGCCCAAAGATCATTTTCCGAACCACTGCGGAATCAGGCTCATAGATTCGGTTCAGTTCCCCGAGAATGTCCCTCCGCCAATCGGCCGAACCCGAGGATCCCCGCTAGACTCTTTTCACTTCTGCCGTCGGGTCAAGTCAGACCGGAGGAAAACCATGAAGCGACGCAGATATCAATACGGGTCTTTGAGCAAGAAGAACAACAGACTCTCTGAAGACGTCTGGCAGTTTCGCTTTTATGAAACAACGCACGAAGGACACCGATACCGGAGGTCGATAACCGTAGGGACCGTAGCCCAATACCCAACCAAGACAGACGCTTTGCGGATTATCGAGCCGCTCCGTCTCCGATTGAATCTACATCATCGATTCGGACGACCCGTTTCAATCAGTGATTTGATAGATCACTATATTGAACGTGAATTGCCGGGACGGCGGTACTCAACACAGCAATCTCATTCCTCGACATTGAAACGCTGGATACTGCCTCGTTGGGGTAACCGGCCACTGGAGGAGGTTAAACCGGTTGCGGACGAAGAATGGCTGCGGTCCCTTACTCTTGCGCCCAAAACCAAAGTCAACCTTCGAAGCCTGTTTCACCTCATCTATGAGCACGCTCGAAGGTGGGAACTGACCGATCGAAATCCCATCGACCTGGTACGACAGCGGGGCGGTCGCCGATGCATACCGCGCGTGCTGACTCCAAGTGAGATCCGCCTTCTTCTGGCGCAACCGGTCGAGCCATACCACACCATGGTTGTGGTTGCGGCATGTCTTGGCCTTCGCGCCAGTGAAATCATGGGTCTCCAATGGCAGGACTTCAACTGGGAGGACCTCACCGTCTTCATCAGACGAGGAGTTGTGAACGGAAGAACGGGCGATACCAAAACTGAGGCCTCGCAAAAATCGCTGCCCATCGATCCTCGGCTCGCCCGTTCTCTGCAAGAACTATGGAAACGTACGTTGCACCAAGGCCCTCAAGACTGGGTCTTCGCGAACAAAGGTGGCCGACCATGGGGACAACAAGACATCCTGCACCGCCATCTGAGGCCCGCCGCATTAAGGGCTGGAATCGGAAAGATTGGTTGGCATACGTTTCGACACTCGTACTCGACCATGCTGCGAGGCGCGGGCGCTGACATCAAGGTGCAGTAAGAGTTGCTGCGGCACTCGACGATTCAGAGCACCCTGAATACTTACACGCAAGCAATTTCCGAGCAGAAACGCGCCGCTAACACTATTGTGGTGGGGAGTTTGTTCAATGAAAATGCCTCTGCGGAGCAGCCTCCCGCTAATGGGAGCTTAAAGGCACTCGGCACGCAGCGTTTGGGACGACGTGCAGTCCTATCCAAGCGACTGATGTTGTGGAACTTAAGGTTGGTTGCGGGGGGTGGATTTGAACCACCGACCTTTGGGTTATGAGCCCACGGACAATAGGAATTTCAACAACTTACAAGACGCGGGTGGCTACCTTAAAACCTTGTAAGGAACGCTACGGAACCCTTATTGGACAGCTAACGGACAGTCGACTTCGGGCGACACTTGCTGCCAGGTTCGACTGTTGCGAAGTGTGCAAATTTGACCAGCCTTGGCCGGCGCAAATCGGCGATCCTCGGGGTGGCTGTGAAGAGATCATGATGTTCAATTACCCCGGACAGAGAACGATTTTGTGCATCGACGATGATGACGGCATGCTGTGTTATCAAAAGGCGCTGTTCGAAAGACGTGGATACAAGGTGCTTACTGCCGCCTCCGCCCGACAAGGCTTAAGAATTGCGGCAGTCTGCGAGGTTACTGCCGTGGTCGTCGACTACCACATGCCGGAAATGAATGGTCTTGAGTTTGCCACCGAAGTAAAGCGCCTCAAGCCACAAATGCCAATAGTCATGGTTTCCAGTGACGACGCAATTTCAGAACCCGCATTGAATGTGGTGGACGCGTTCGTCTCCAAGAACGAAGCGCCCCGCCGCTTGTTGCCTGTAATCACTCGAATCTGCGGCGAAAATCCCTCCGAGTTCCAACAAACCAGAATCACAGCCTGAGCATGGTCGTATTAGAAGTCAGCTTGGGATGGGAAGCCCCTACTCGCTCGAGCTGTGGAATATTCGTCTAACCCGGACGTCGCCAGCCGCCACTCCTTCGGTTCCTTTTTCCTTGTCTCGCGGCAAGAAGACCGCCGCCGCTGGTCGCATCAGTCGTTGTGAGCATAACTGATCAGCGGAGGTACATCCCGGTGCCTCAGAATGGAAGTGGTAAGAGATCTCCAGTTAGGACGGCCTCCAGTGAAGCAAATCGCGACCGCGAAGAAGAAACCTGACTTCAATGCCCATACCTTTCTTTCAACGATTGGAAAGGGCAGGAATATGGTGTCTTTTGAAAAGAAGCGAACAATCTTTTCTCAAGGGGACTCGACGGACGGGCTATTTTTTGTCCAGACGGGGAAGGTGCAGCTCAGCGTTGTATCGGAAGCGGGGAAAGAAGCAACGCTTGGCATTTTAAGCGAAGGCGATTTCTTTGGAGAAGGTGGTCTCGCCGGTCAGCTTCATCGCATGTCGTCTGCAGTCGCAATGACAGACTGCGTCCTTCTGCATGTTGAGAGAAAGGCGATGATGTCGGCCATGAGCCGTCAACCGAAATTGTCGGCGATGTTTGTCAAGTACCTGCTGAAGCGGAACATCCGATATCAGGACGATCTGGTGGATCAACTTTTCAATTCCAGCGAAAAACGTCTGGCGCGCGTTCTTCTGCTGATGGCACAGTTCGGCAAGGAAGGCGTGTCGGAAATGTCGGTTCCAAGATTGAGTCAAGAGACCCTGGCGGAGATGGTCGGGACGACACGTTCGCGGGTCAGCTTCTTCATGAACCGGTTCAGGAAACTCGGTTTTATCAACTATGACGTGGGAGACAACTTGCACGTCCACAGTTCGCTGCTTAACGTCGTTCTTCATGATGATGACGGAATAAGCGTGACCGCGGGAGGCAAGAACCCGACTGAGGGTATCAGGAAGGGTTCAGAACCGCCTCGGGAGCCAGGCGAGGCTCCTGATAAAGATCGTGCCAGGAGGCCGCCCCTCCCCAGTGTTCCACGACGCGATTCCTGAACGCGACGTTGTCAGTCTGGGAAAGCCGATCGATTCAGTCCTCAGACTACTTTCATCGGACGGCGAATCGAGTCGAACAGTGAACTTGAGCGGTGTTGAACAGACGCGTCAGATTGCGGCCTGATAACTTTGCGTTGCGTGGTTCAGCGTTATGACCAGAAGCGGTCGCATTGTTGCTCGGGAGGCACCATGATATTTAGGCTTAAGACCTTATCGTATTTTGTCGCAAGCTCGGTGATTCTTCTTGGCACGTCTGCCTCGATCGCTGCCAACCACTCAGCTCCAGCAGTTCGGTTAGCCGGGCTCGCAGAGCTCGACATGCAGATCCTTCTTGATCGAGCCAACTTCTCGTCGGGTGAGATCGACGGCAAGGGTGGAAAGAACAGCCGCGAGGCTCTGGCAGCGTTTCAGGCCGCGCGCAGCCTTGCTCCGGGTGCGCGGAGCCGGAAGGCGGTGCTCAAAGCGCTCGGCGCTGGTACCGCTAAGCCGATCGTGTCCTATACGATCACCGCGAAAGACGGCGCCGGGCCGTTTCTTAAGACGATTCCGGAAGACGCGACGGAGCAGTCGAAACTGCCGGGCCTTTACTACACATCCGTGCTGGAAGAGCTGGCCGGGAAATTCCATTCGGCCCAGGCCCTGCTCAAGCGCTTGAATCCCCGTGCCCGGTTCATCGCGGGAGAGCACATCCGTGTCCCTAACGTGTTGGGCGCTGAACAAGCGACGCGGGCCCAGACGGGGGCGGTCAAGATCGTTGTCTCGAAAAAGAAATCGGTCCTGATGGTGTATGACCGGGAAGGTCAGGTCATCTTCTACGCCCCGGTGACGAGCGGGAGCGAGCACGACCCGCTCCCGTTCGGAAATTGGGTGATCAAGGATGTAGTACGAAATCCAACCTACAACTACAACCCGGCTTTGTTCTGGGATGGCGATCAAGCAGATCCCAAAGTGAAGATCGCAGCGGGTCCAAACAATCCGGTGGGTGTTTTATGGATGGGGATCAACGTGCCGCACTACGGTATACACGGCACGCCGGAAGCGGGGGAGATCGGCCATTCCGCGTCTCACGGGTGCGTGCGGATGACAAACTGGGACGCTACCAGGGTCGCCGACTTGGTCAAAGATGGGACGCCGGTCGTGTTCGAGGAGTGAGAAAGCGGAACTCGCGATGTCTGGAGGAATAGGCCTGAGACTCTTAATTTCTGCCGTGCTGTTCCCGGTGTTTCTTGCGGCTGGCACTTCTTCTTCGATGCTCGAGATGACTCCGCCCATCTCAGGACTCACCCTCGCGGATCTGCGGGATACGTTCGAAGAAGTTCACAACGGGCATCGGCATGAGGCGGTTGACATTCTGGAGCCGAGAGGGACACCGGTGCATGCGGTGGTCTCCGGAACTATCCGAAAGCTGTTCCTCAGCAATCGGGGCGGCAGCACAATCTACCAGTTCGATGAAATGGGAGTGTATTGCTATTACTACGCGCACTTGGACCGGTACGTGGAAGGGTTGCGGGAGGGAATGCGCGTCGAGCGTGGGGACGCCATCGGTTTTGTGGGATCGACGGGAAATGCGGATGCGCGCACGCCGCACCTGCATTTTGCAATCTTCGAGTTGGGGCCGGAGAGGCTGTGGTGGAGGGGGAAGGCCGTTAATCCATATCCAGGCCTGGTAGACGCGGTGAAGCGGGCGAAATAGCGGACAATCTTCTCTTCTTGGTGGCCAGACCGAGGCGGCATAGCGCGGTCATCGAGGCCAAGGCTGTTCAAGATGCTGCCGGATGCATTCGTATTCGGCTAAGGTGCCAGTTCAGATCCATTGCTTTCGCAGCAACCACATCTTCACGATCTGGGTAAGGCCCATGTAGGTGAGCAGCGTGAGCATTAGGATTGGCCAGTACAGCCTCGGCAGATGGGTGAAACCCAGAGCAGAGGCCAAAGGGGAATACGGCAGCCACACGCCAACTGCCATGATGGCTGCCGTGGTAGTCGTCAGCGCCCAACTCGCACGGCTCTGCAGGAAGGGAATCTTGTTAGTACGAATGACGTGGATGATTAGAGTCTGGGTCATCAGCGACTCGACGAACCAACCGGTCTGAAAAAGCGACGCGTGGGATGGATCCCAGCAGTTGAAGATCCAGAGCATGACAAAGAAAGTCGTATAGTCGAAAATCGAACTGACGGGACCGATGAAGAGAATGAATCGCTTGATTTCACCGAGGTTCCATGGCCGCGGCCGGGTGACTTGCTCCTCGTCCACGGCGTCCGCTGGAATCGGCACCTGCGAAAAGTCGTACAAAAGGTTGTTGGTCAACACCTGAATCGGGGCCATCGGAAGGAAGCGAAGGAAGGCACTCGCCCCTAGGACACTGAACATGTTTCCGAAATTGGAACTCGCGCCCATCCGAATGTACTTGACGATATTGGCGAAGACCTTCCGGCCTTCGATTACGCCTCCTTCCAACACCATCAGGTCCTTTTCCAGCAAGATCAGGTCGGCGGACTCCTTGGCGATGTCAGTGGCCGTGTCCACCGAGATACCGACGTCCGCCGCTCGCAGAGCGGGAGCATCGTTGATTCCGTCCCCCATGAATCCGACAACGTGGCCCTTGCCGCGCAGCATTCGAATAACCCGCTCTTTGTCCGCGGGAGAGAGTCGGGCGAACAACGTCGCCTTCTCTGCAGCCTCCCCTAGTTCAGCGTCAGTCATCTTCTCCACATCGCCGCCAAGCAGCATGGGGTCGGCCACGAGGCCAACGTCCTTACACACCTTGCGGCTGATGAGCGGGTTATCTCCGGTAAGGATTTTTACCGCCACGCCATACTTTGCCAGGGCCGTGATGGCGCGGGCCGCGGTATTTTTCGGCGGGTCCAAGAACGCGACGTATCCGCGGAGCAGGAGGTCGCGCTCGTCTTCTTTCGCGCAGACCTGTTTCCCAGAGAGATCCTTGGTTGCCACAGCCAATACGCGGAAGCCGTCATTGCTGAGACTGTCGTATTCCGCTTTCAGCCCGACCATCCGATCGGGCTCCATCGGGGACAACAGGCCATCGAGTTCAAACTGCGAGCAGCGGTGAAAGACATCCTCCGGAGCCCCCTTGGTCAGCAGAATCGCCTTACCCTCCGGGTCCGCCACCATGACCGACATCATGCGTCGAGTGAAGTCGAAGGGCAGTTCATCCAGCTTCTTATACTTCTCAACCATCCCCTTCCCGTGGAAGTCGGTACTATCCAGAATCGCCCGATCGAGCAGGTTCTTGAGACCGGTCTGGAAGTAGCTGATCAGGTATCCGTTCATGAGTACATCTTCGGTTTCACGCCCCGCAACGTTGCAATGCCGCATCAGGACCACGCGGTCCTCCGTGAGCGTACCGGTCTTGTCGGTGCACAGCACATCCATCCCGCCGAAATTCTGGATGGAGTTCAGCCGCTTGACGATCACCTTCTTGCGGCTCATGGCAAGCGCGCCGTTGGACAGGCACACCGAGACGATCATCGGCAGCATTTCCGGAGTGAGGCCGACTGCCACCGCCAGTGCGAAGAAGAAGGCTCCTTTCCAATCGTGCTTGGTGAAGCCGTTGATGAAGAAAACCAAGGGCACCATGACGACCATGAACTTCATCATGAGCCAAGTAAAGCGGTTGAGACCTTGGTCGAAGCTCGTCAGCGCTCGTTCCCCGGTGATCGAGTGGGCCATACTTCCCAAGTAGGTCTGTGCCCCCGTCGTGACCACGACCGCTGTCGCCGTACCACTCTCGACGCTCGTTCCCATGAAGCAGGTGTTCTTCAGCTCAGTCGGGGAGGCCTCCCCTTTTGTTTCCGGATCATGGAACTTCTCGACCGGCAGCGATTCACCGGTGAGACTGCCTTGGCTTACAAACACGTCTTTCGAGGACAGTAGCCGTACGTCGCCCGGAATCATGTCGCCCGCAGCTAACTTGATGACGTCGCCCGGTACGAGATCCCGCAGTGGCATCTCTTTCGCCGCGCCGTCCCGAACCACGGTGGCGGTCACGTGAATCATCGCCTTGAGCTTCTCCGCGGCGGAGTCGGCTCGCGCTTCCTGCCAGAAGCGAAGTCCGACGCTCAGTGCCACCATACCGACCATTACCGAACCGGCACGCACATCGCCTGTAAAGAAGGAAATGGCCGACAAGCTCGAAAGCAGAATCACGAGTGGGTTACGGATGATTTTCAGAACGCGGACAATCCATCCTTGCTTCCGTTCTTGCGCGATCTCATTCGGACCGGCACTGCGCGCGCGTTCTTCGGCATCCGCTTGGGTCAGGCCATTCAGGGAACTTCGCAGGTCCCTCAGCAACTGTTCGCCGTCCTTTCGGGCGGCATCGAGGACGGCAGGCGAAACACGAATATTCTGGTTCTTCGGCTTGGTTTGAATCAGCGTCTCACTCGGGCGAGATGGTGGCGCGGTGAGATGAGACGCTCCAATTCCAGCCTCGCCGCCCAAAGTCGCTGCGCTGCTATTCTCGGTTGGGGTTGTCATCGTCTTTCAGGCGCTTCGGGTTCAGCTCCTGGAGTCTACTGCCCATGATGCAGTGCCTCACCGCATAGAACGCTCAACAAAGCTCATTTTGCAGCAATAACCCGCCAAAGAGAACACACAGATCCCCGGAAATAAGCCCTGCATCTTTGGGCAATTGTGTGCAAAAGGAACATTTTTCACCATCACGAGAACTACACTCCCCAGTATTCTGGCGCAATCGTTCAGTGGAGGAGCAGTTCCTGAAGGTGCGGTCGAAGCATTTGATTAGTGGTTCTCCTCCAGGGTCGGAGTAGACGGCTAATCATTGTTCTTCTGCGTACCCGCAATCTCTTCCTGCCGATCTTCCGCCTCTTGCCAACTGGAATTGGGGTTGTATTCCTTCATCGTGCCGGCAACAAGGTTAGTCTTCGGGCCAAGATCCTTTTCGTACACGATTCCATCCGATCCAACCATGAAAGTCTTCACGCCCGATGACCTGTATTCCGCGGGATAGGCCACAAATGCGAATCCCCGGGTCAATTTGCCGTTGACCATGTAATTCTTCGAGCCGCCCGGACCATTTTTCCCCTGGCGGGTTACGACTCGGAAGTAGTAACCATGGTAAGGAGTTGCGGGGCCAGCTTGGGTTTTAGCGTAGCCCTCGGAAACAGCGGCGGCAACGAGCGGTCCGATGGGGCTCTCCGGTTCGCCGTCCGCAGCCTTCCAGTACAAGCCATTCTGTTGCCCTGGTTTACTGAATATTTCGCGGGCGTACTCGATCGCCGTGCGTAGAACGAAATTCCTTTTGTGCTGCCGCTAGCTCTTGGCAAACGCGGATGGCTGATAATTCATTCCGGCCAACGCGCCGGTACAAGATTTCCTGCTTTCCCGCTTCGGTGTCGAAAAACCACGAGCCGCCTTTGTCCACAAGCGGTATGGGCGTGGGCCAATTTCTCGCACCGATATACAGAACCGTGGTTCCATCCGGTTCCTTCACCAGACGGTGCATTTCCCCATACTTCTCCACAAAGTTTGCGCGGCTCTGGGCGTCCTCGGTGTCATCGCCAGACGAGACGATTTGCTTTTCATCGGGGCCTAGAATATCGAGCATCGCTTTGTCGTCGTTACTCTGAGTGGCCGCCACGAGCGCGCTGCTCGCATCTTCGGGGGACGAGAAAATTCTCTGGCCGTGCTGCTGGGCCAGGGATGGCGTAAGGAAACACCCTGTCACGAGAACTGAGAGTGCCGCTAGTCTAAGAAAGGTCGCGCGATAAAGGCTATCGTAATTCAGGATGATGCGTGGCATTTGATCTCTCCATTTCATACTCGTGCAGAACTCAGCAATGTATAAGAACTTCGATTACCGGTGCCCGCCGCCGCTATGGCCACCGCCGCCGTGCGAACCTCCACCACCGCTGCGAGATCCTCCACTGGCATGAGCCGTGCCCATGCTGGCGCTGCCCCTTGAGGAGTAGCTCCGCGCCTGTCCGCCGTGGTCGTAGCCGCTAAACGCGCCGGATCGAACGCCGCTTTGGCCGCGGGGTGCCGCGTAGCCTCGTGCAGCCTTGGTGTTTCCTTGAAAGGCCGCGCCGTCGCACCGGGACGGTTGACAGCGCCGCCGCGCCCTGCGAAGTTTCCGTTAGTGGGCCTGTTTCCTGTATAAGGACGCGAGCCGGTTAGCCCCCGCATACCGTTACCACCGCGCGCGCTTCCTGCCCGGTAGAAATTGCTGCGGTTATAAAACGTGTTGCTCCGAGAGTAGTACCTGCCACCGCCGTACATTGCGTATCGGCCACCCCAATTGAATCCCCAGTGGTTCCAGCCCCATCCATAACCTCCGAACCAGCCGATTCCGAAGCCGCCACCCCACGACAGGTACGGACCACCGAACCAGATTCCGGGATACGGATACCATCCAGGCCACGCCATAATCGGATCTCCATACGCCAACCAAGGGTTG
Organism: uncultured Acidobacteriaceae bacterium; assembly: GCA_963698865.1. Lineage (GTDB taxonomy): Bacteria > Acidobacteriota > Terriglobia > Terriglobales > Acidobacteriaceae > Acidiflorens. The sequence goes on from CAVOSL010000002.1 coordinate 727,072, forward strand.
TAAGCCGGGACATAGACGATCTCCGGGTCGGAAGGCTGAACCGAAATCGTCGCGTCTTGGGTGGTCACGGTCTGCTGCGACGTGGTCTTGAGATCGCCCGCAGCCTGGGCTCGATGACGCATTACCTGAACTGCATCCATGACATCAGGTTGCTGATTGAAGTAGGCATCGCCGAGCGATGACGCCCACGAGAGGTTCTTGTCCATGTTTCCCAGCACGGACGGAAACGCAGTGAGCGCTTTCACGCTGGGATCCCACGGTTGCTGGTCCACGGCTTACCCAGGGCATCGCCCTTCAAGTCCGGATTCGCCTGCACCCAGCGGTCGGCCTCGACAACTTGCTCGGGAAACGTTGCCGCTGCCAAGATCTGCGCCACCAACGAATCCGGATACAGCGCAATCGGTGCGACGAGCCGCTGTAGTTGCTCAGGACTCTGTTGCGAATAGGGCGGAGCCGATGCTGCCTGGACTGAGCTTGTGCTTGCTCGTCTTGAGGTTGCTGCTGGGGAGCCTGCTGGTCTTGCTGGGCAGACAGCGTCTGCGGCCAAACGGTGAGCAGCAGAACTGAACACAATATAGGAATGAAACTCCGCTTTCCCAAGCGACGGTTTACAGTATGTCCGACAATTCCCATGACGTTGAATCCCTTCCACATTTATGTCGATACTCAAACGCGATCGAAGGTAGAGATGCTCCGGGCGCTCAACCTGACCAACGTGCGCGCACTCAAGCCGACGGAGCGAAGTCTTCCAGTTTGGACAGAAGGATCGCGGACGCGCGGCCCGCCGCCGCAATCTGGGTGAGGGAGTACCGCGGCGCTCCTACAACGCGAACGTCTTGCCTTTTTGAACCTCTCTTAATTTCGCTGAATCGCTCTTTTAATACTGTGCAGAACGGCTCACTTCGCGAAGGGAAAGGACTGCGCAAACGGAGAGACGGCTTATGTCTACACTTTTTTGAGCGACGGTTGGTGAACTCTTATACGACCGTCGTCATCCCATTTGACGACCGCGTCATCTTCATTAACTTGCCGAACTGTGCCAAATTCTCCCGTCGGTATTCCGAAATCGCCCAATCCCTCGACGCGATCTCCGGGACTCAATTCTTGGCCAGTGCCGGAAGGTTCGACCAGCGGTGGCTTCTTGGCACGGTCCGAATCAGCGGGAGCCCCGGGGTGCGACAACGGCGGTTGGGGAGCTTTACGCAGTTTGGGTGTCGGCTTATTGCTGATATGAGGCATATCCACACATTTCTTTCCGAAAGCCCAGATCTGCCTTTCGCTTCGACTGTTCAGCCGCCAGATACAGAATGGGCTTGAAGAGAATGGTTTGGCTGATCCAAACTGCTCAGTTCTGAAAATCGACGCGGGTGGCCGGTGAGCACGTGGTGTCCGGATTTTGCAAGCGCTCTGGTTTTGCCGGGCGGAAGCTAATCGTGGAGAACAACACTGAGAAGCGAGCTGTGGACTTCCAACCCACCGTTGTAGTGAATAAATCCCAATTTCCTGAACCGGTTCATAAAAAAACTAACTCGCGAGCGGGTCGTGCCGATCATTTCCGCTAGGCTCTCCTGGCTTACCTTGGGAATCACGGTCTCTGGAACACCGTCTTTGCCAAAATGAGCGAGCATAAGAAGCACTCGGGCGAGTCGCTTTTCACTGGAATTAAACAGTTGGTCGACCAGATCCTCTTCGTAACGGACATTGCGCGCGAGCAAATACGTTACGAATAGGTCGGAAAACTCGTGTTCCCGATGAAGCGCATCCACCATGGCTTTCTTGTCGATTCGCAGCACAGCACAATCTGTCATTGCCGTTGCCGAACCCATACGAAGAGGCTGGCCAGCGAGCGAACCTTCGCCGAAAAAGCTCCCATCGCTCAATATGCCGATCGTCGCTTCCTTGCCAGTTTTGGAGACAACAGTGAGCTTTACCTTGCCCGTCTGCAGATAAAACACTGCGTCCGCTCGATCCCCTTGCGCAAAGATGGTTTGCTTCTTCGGAAAGAGCATGGCTTTCCTACCCTCGCCGATGGTAGCGAGGAACGCATGTGGATCGAACTCGCGGCCGTTCTTCGAACCACGGCGTACTTGCGTGGAATTCTGGGCTGCTGCGGATATCCGACGAATCGGCTTTGGGCGGGCGATGTTGGTTGAACCCTCGGACTCGCGAAGCAGAGACATAAGCGCCTCCTCTAACCCCGCGTTCGAATACATTGTAACCGCCCACCACGAGGGACAGTAAACTCTGCCATTTTCAGAACTGTGCAACTATGAACCGGCTAGGGTTCTTTTGGAAACGTACCCTGTGGCATCGCCACCTTATTCTGCGGCACCGCGAGTGGTCAGTCCGCTCAGGCAATGTCTGCACGATGGCCTTGTTCGTCGACGTCGCCACGCCTTGTGTTTTTGTTTTCGGTTGGGGTAGTGGATATTGCTTGCGCACTGTCGGGCTGTACCGGAGTGAATCCAGGCCCATCTGTCTCCACCGATAGGCCGTCTGGTTGCGGGGCAAACTGCTCCGTTGCGCCATCCACAGGGTAACCGCTCTCCTCGAGATCACGAACAAGTTCCTCGGTCGAATCTGGATTCTCAGATGGACCAGTTGCCGTTTTTGTCATACTGTCCTCTACAACCCAGGCACGGTTTTCAAATTGGCGTCGGTACATACAAAGGTGCCAGGCAACTCGTTCGATCGTCTATGCAGGATGGCCAAAGGTTTGCGCCGGCCCGGGGCGGCGCAAATCATCGTTCTTAGCGACCCGCTGGAGTTCACTGATTGTATTGAGGGCGGCAAGCAGCAATCGGTTCTCCTGACCAGAAGCAGTATCGAAGGAGTCTTCGATTCGGTCCATAATGGCATCTTTCGCATTTTGAAGTCGCTGCTCGCGCGCTACAGGATCAGGTTCCACCAGAGCGCATTCAAACAGCTGCTCCCAGTTACTTACGGAACCCGCGGGCGATGTCAGACTGATGTTTTCGCTCATGGCATCCCTCTGATACTGAGTCTGACGTGGCACCTGTCAAAAGATGCTTCGCTCGAAGAAGCCTCGCTGAGAGCCAGCCCAAGAGGCTCGGTTCCCAATCGAAGCAAGGGTAAGAATATTCCCGCGGTCGTGTCTGTGCACAATTGCACACTTCAGCGGTGGTCCCCGCAGAGTATTCCATTGGAATTCAAGCGTTGAGACTCTCCTTGCATCGGATATTCTGCGCCAGCAGATACACTACGAATGCATTATCTTTAACGTCGATTAGAGCAGACGGTTGACCCTCCCCAGCCAAAACCCGCGGGCAACTCCAACTCTCTGGCGACCTCTACGCCTGCCAACTTTTCGCAATCTTCTGATTGCCGACGTTGTTTCGGATCTGGGCACCTTCATGCAGAGCGTGGGAGCAGCCTGGATCATGGTCTCGCTAAATGCTGGACCTCTCTACGTGGCCCTCACTCAGACTGCAAGCGCTCTTCCATTCTTCGTTTTTGCGCTGCCCGCCGGAGCCATCGGAGACATCGTAGATCGCCGCAAGCTGATTCTGTTTACTGAAATGTGGATGGCCGGCGTGGGCATTGTGCTCGCGGGCGTGACCATGGCCGGCCGGATCTCTCCACTATGGCTGCTTTTCCTGACGTTTGCTCTTTCCGCCGGAGATGCCTTCGAAAGCCCCACGTGGCGGGCTGTCTTGCCCGAACTCGTCCCCAAGGAAGATCTGGCATCTGCAACGGCGCTCAACGGTATCGAGTTTAATTTTGCGCGCGCGATTGGACCGGCCTTGGCCGGTGTCGTCATTGCGATTGCGGGGGTTAGTACCGCATTCCTGATCAATGCGGCCTCCTTTGTTGGAGTCGTGCTCGTCATCGCCCGATGGAAACGGCAAGTACGGAAGCGGACGGCGCCGCCTGAAACCTTGGGCAGTGCGACCGCTGCCGCCATCCGATACGTTCGCTACTCACCTGCGCTTCGTACACTCTTGGTTCGGTCGGGGATCGTGATGTTCTTCGCGAGCGGCCTTCTGGCGTTGCTGCCTTCCGTCGCTCACAGCGCGAACAAGAGTCCGATTGGCTATGGCCTTTTGCTGGGATGCTTCGGTTTTGGCGCAGTACTGGGCGCGCTTATCATGCAGCGGGTTCGGTCCCGCTGGTCGACCGAAGCAGTAGTCTCAGGCGGAGTCTTGATCTTCGGACTCGCGACACTGGCCGCCGGGGTGCTTCGTCTTTTGACGACGCTCGGCGTAAGCATGCTGATCGGAGGTGCAGCTTGGATCTTGTTCATCTCACTCTTCAATGTACTTATTCTTACTCACACGCCCGATTGGGTACGCGCTCGCGTCCTTGCGGTGTCAATGCTCGTGTTTCAAGGCGCAATGGCGGCCGGCAGCGCCACATGGGGTGTTGTGGCAACGAGAACGAACATTCATGTGGCGCTAGTATGGGCTGGCGTTGGAACAATCGCGACCACTGCATTGGGGCTATTCCTGAAGCTGCCGGACGCGACCGTCGATCTCACGCCTTGGGTTCATTGGCGGTTGCCCACCATACTGAAAGGAGACCCGGCTGCGGATGACGCGGGTCCGATTCTGGTCACGGTTGAATATGATGTCGACCCTGAACAGAAAGTCCCGTTCATCAAGGCAATGCATAAGTATGGACGTATTCGGCGACGTGACGGTGCCTACCGATGGGGGATCTTTCAGGACCTCGAGAATCCGGACCGCTACGTCGAAACGTTTCTGGTGGATTCCTGGGCCGAACACGCGCGACAGCACGAGCGCGTGACCCGCGCGGATCGCGAAGTTGAAGAGCGAGCACACAGCTATATCCGCGGTACGCCCACAGTGCGACATCTTCTGTACATGACAATAAAACCCTAGTCTCGCACTGCACGCCCTGGGTCCGCGCTCTACGACAATGCTGGCACAAAACTAGGCGGATTTCTTCTCCTCAACGTCTGTGTACTCAGCGTCAATCACGCCCTCGTCTTGACTGGGCTGGCCACCGGTTGCGGAATTGCCACCGCCACTCGGACGTGCGCCAGATGCGCTTTGGGGCTGTGCTTTGCTGTACATCTGCTCCGCGAGTTTGTGCGATGCTTGCGTCAGGCGCTCGCGGGCCTGATCCATCTGATGCTTGTCGCTCGACTCTAGGACACTCTTGGCATCGGCGAGCGAGTTTTCAACCTCGCCGCGTTCCGAGCCCGAAATCTTGTCGCCGTGATCGCGCAGCATCTTCTCCACGTTGTAAACCATGGAGTCCAGTTGATTCTTCGCTTCGATCTGTTCGCGTCTGATTTTGTCATCCGTTGCGTGCGACTCGGCTTCCTTCGACATGCGGTCGATGTCCTGTTTGCTCAGGCCCGAGGACGAGGTGATGGTGATCTTCTGGTCCTTGCCCGTCGCCATGTCTTTCGCGGCTACGTTCAGGATGCCGTTTGCATCGACGTCGAATGTAACCTCGATCTGAGGCACTCCGCGCGGAGCGGGCGGAATCCCAGTCAGCTGAAACTTGCCAAGTGTGCGGTTCTGGTCGGCCATGGTGCGCTCGCCTTGCAGAACGTGGACTTCAACCGAAGACTGATTGTCCGCGGCAGTCGAGAACTTTTCCGTCTTGCGGGTCGGAATCGTCGTATTGCGTGGAATCATAGGCGTCGATACGGAGCCCTGGGTTTCGATCGAGAGAGTAAGTGGGGTCACATCGAGAAGTAGAAGATCCTTCACCTCGCCTTTAAGCACACCTCCCTGAAGTGCGGCACCTACGGCGACCACTTCATCAGGGTTCACGCTCTTGTCGCCTTCTTTGCCGAACAGTTCTTTCACCAGCCGCTGAATGCGTGGCATGCGGGTCTGTCCCCCAACTAGGACGACCTCATTGATCTTCCCGGTATCTACGCCGCCATCCTTCATGCACTGTTGGCAGGGCGGCACGGAGCGCTGCACAAGATCCTCAACCATCGACTCCAGTTTTGCGCGCGTCAGTTTCTTGACGAGATGTTTGGGTCCATTCGCATCGGCCGTGATGAAGGGCAGGTTGATTTCGGTCTCCATGGTGGAAGAGAGTTCGATCTTGGCACGCTCGGCTGCATCCCGCAGTCTCTGCAGCGCCATCTCGTTGCCCTTGGCTCGCAGATCGAGACCTTCATCTTTTCTGAACTCATCAATCAACCAATCGACCAACCGCTGGTCGATATTGTCGCCGCCAAGATGCGTGTCCCCATTCGTGGCCGCAACCTCGATAAGACCTTCTCCGACGTGCAGAATGGAAATGTCAAACGTCCCGCCCCCGAAGTCGTAAACAGCTATCGTCTCGTCTTTCTTCTTATCCAGGCCGTAGGCAAGGGCGGCTGCCGTAGGCTCGTTGATAATGCGCTTCACGTCGAGTCCGGCAATCTTCCCGGCATCTTTAGTCGCCTGACGTTGCGCGTCATTGAAGTATGCAGGGACTGTGATCACCGCTTCAGTAACTTTTTCGCCCAAGTAGTCTTCCGCTGCCTTTTTCAGTTTCTGGAGAATCATGGCTGAGATCTGTGGCGGAGTATATTTTTTGCCCTGGGCGACGATCACCACGTGGTCGCCGTCGGCCTCAACTTTGTAGGGCACCATTTTCAGTTCTTCACCAACTTCGTTATGGCGGCGGCCCATGAAACGTTTTATCGAATAAATTGTATTTTCGGGATTGGTAGTGGCCTGGCGCCTTGCGACTTGTCCGACGAGTATCTCTCCAGTCTTCGTAAAAGCGACGACCGAGGGAGTGGTGCGACTGCCTTCTTCGTTTGGGATGACCTTGGCTTCGCCGCCATCCATAACCGCTACAACAGAATTCGTAGTACCGAGATCAATGCCGATAGTTTTACCCATGTTTGGGATCTCCTGAAGTTATAAAGACTCTTAAAATTCGCGAACTAGAGACTGCTCTTCAACGACTGAGGGTGTCTGGGGCTACTTCTTAGTACCCATTTCCCATACCGCCACGGCCGCCGGCCGGGGCGTCCGTTGTTTCTTCCTTAATGTCGGCGACTAGAGCTTCGGTGGTTAGCATGAGCGCCGCAATGGATCCGGCATTGGTGAGAGCGGTGCGCACTACCTTGGTCGGATCGAGTACCCCGGCTTTGACCAAGTCTTCATACTCTGCTGTCAAGGCGTTGTAGCCGAAGTTCTGGTCCTTCGATTCGAGCACCTTGCCGAGCACGATGGCGCCCTCTTCACCGGCGTTTTCGGCAATCTGGCGGAGCGGTTCCTGCAGAGCGCGTTTCACAATGTTGACGCCGATCTGCTCGTCACCCTCCAGTTTCAACTTGTTGAGAGCCGTCGCACACCGCGCGAGAGCGACTCCGCCGCCGGGGACAATGCCTTCCTCCACCGCAGCGCGCGTTGCGTGCATGGCGTCTTCGACCCGAGCTTTCGTCTCTTTCATTTCGGTCTCGGTCGCCGCACCCACTTTAATTACAGCCACGCCACCCACGAGTTTCGCTAACCTCTCCTGTAGCTTCTCGCGATCGTAGTCACTCGTTGTCTTTTCAATCTGGCCGCGAATTTCCTTCACGCGGCCCTCGACGTCACCCTTCTTGCCTTTGCCTTCGATGATGGTGGTGTTGCCTTTGTCGATGGTGATCTTTTTTGCCTGTCCAAGATCCTCAATCTTCACGTTTTCCAGCTTGATGCCGAGATCTTCGGTGATGGCTTTCCCGCCGGTGAGGGTTGCGATGTCCTGCAACATGGCCTTACGCCTGTCGCCGAAGCCGGGAGCCTTGACGGCAGCAACTTGCAGTGTTCCACGCAGTTTGTTGACGACCAGAGTAGCGAGCGCTTCGCCCTCGATATCTTCGGCGATGATGACGAGCGGCTTGGCGCTCTTGGCGATCTGTTCGAGCAGCGGCAGCAAGTCCTTCATCGAACTGATCTTTTTTTCGTAGATAAGGACGTAGCCGTTCTCGAATGCAACCTCCATACGCTCGGGATCGGTGACAAAATAGGGCGAAAGATAGCCGCGGTCGAACTGCATGCCTTCGACAACTTCTAGCTGAGTTTCGAGGGTCTTCGACTCTTCGACCGTAATGACGCCATCCTTGCCGACCTTCTTCATAGCGTCCGCGATGATTTGGCCAATGGTCTCGTCGTTGTTGGCGGAGATACTGCCGACTTGGGCGATCATGTCGCCGGTGACTGGTTTGGAAAACTTGTCGAGTTCGCCGTTCTTGCGCTCGCCGGTCTTCGGATCGATGTTGCCGCAAATCGCGTCTATGGCTTTCTCAATCCCGCGTTTCATCGCCATAGGATTGGCGCCGGCTGCAACGGTCCTGACGCCTTCACGATAGATGGCCTGAGCCAGAACAGTCGCGGTTGTCGTACCGTCACCGGCAACGTCGGACGTTTTGCTGGCGACTTCGCGAACCATCTGAGCGCCTATGTTCTCAAGGCCGTCCTGGAGTTCGATCTCTTTTGCAACCGTGACGCCGTCCTTCGTGATAGTGGGAGACCCGAACTTTTTCTCGATGACTACGTTGCGACCTCTGGGGCCGAGAGTTACCTTCACAGCGTCCGCCAGCAAGTTCACGCCGCGCAAGATCGCCTGCCGCGACTCTTCTCCGTGTACGATTTGCTTTGCCATGATTCTTTCTCCCTAAAATGATGACGTTAGAGTCTGTTGCTTGAGGCTCCGCGCTTTGCGCCTGGAGGCATTGGCTCTCGCGAGCACGCGCAGTCGAGACCGCGCCATCGCAAGAGAACAGGAGACAGCGATCCTTACTTGCGAGCGCCGACAGTCTCGTGAGCACTGACGGTCTCTTTCTTGGCGGTACCCGTAACGATGCCTAGAACTTCCTCCTCCTTCATAATGAGGAAATCTTCTCCATCAAGTTTGATCTCGGTGCCGGCGTACTTGCCGAACAGAATGCTGTCGCCTTCCTTCACGGCCAGTGGGAACAATTTGCCTTCATCGTTGGTCTTGCCCTTCCCCACAGAGAGGACCTTGCCTTCCTGCGGTTTATCTTTGGCAGAATCGGGAATGATGAGGCCTCCCCGCGTGGTGGCCGCCTCTTCTACTCGGCGCACCAGGATGCGGTCATGCAGTGGAGTAAATTTCGTTGCCATAATTGCCAGCTCCTTCTATTCATGTTGTGATCGAGACAAGGGACCAAGCAAGGAAGCTAATGAGCGGATCGTTCTTAGATCTGTAGGAACAGTTGTGCACTCGCTTAAACTTCATTCGTTTTGGTCTTTCGACGACGGTGACGAACTAACCTGATCCGAAACCGTTCTTTAGCCAGTATGGTTCAGGTAGTGATACGAGGCTGATCAAAATTGACCACTGCACATCCCACAGCGTTGGAGTCCCTGACATGTCCCGCTTCGGCAGGCTAGGCTCACACAACTGTTCCGAATAGCGACCCGACTCCCGCGGTCACCGCCATAGCGAGAGCTCCCCAGAATGTGACGCGCAAGGCGCCCACCATCACGCCTGCTCCACCCGCGCGTGCCGCCAATCCACCAAGAAGCGCTAGGAACAGTAACGAACTTCCGGCGACAAGAGGTATAACCCTGGCTGGCGAGGCCAAAGTGGCGACCAAAAGCGGCATGACTGCCCCAATTGCGAAGCTGCCAGCTGATGCCAACGCGGCTTGAATCGGACGTGCACGGGAAGCTTCGGAGATGCCGAGTTCGTCGCGGGCATGTGCGCCGATCGCGTCGTGAACCATCAACTGTTGGGCGACCTGTTTCGCGAGCACAGGGTCGAGTCCGCGAGCCACATAGATTGCCGCCAGCTCCTTATGTTCGCCCTTGTCGTCTGTTCTGAGTTCAGCACGCTCAAGCTTGAGGTCGGCTTTTTCGGTGTCCGCCTGTGAGTGGACAGACACATACTCACCCGCCGCCATTGACATGGCCCCGGCCACGAGGCCGGCAACGCCGGCGACCACCACGTTGCTGTGGGTCGCATGCGCAGCTGCGACACCCAAGACCAGACTAGATGTTGAGAGAATTCCGTCGTTTGCGCCCAGCACCGCCGCGCGTAACCAACCGATGCGTGATGTGCGGTGTCGTTCGTTGTTGTTTGCCAGCATTCTCGATGACCTTAGGGTCGCGGAAACCCTAGTCGTCCCGGTGATGAAGACTTGGGATGGAATCGCCGCTCATTGTTCGGCGTACTCGCGGGGCACATCGTCCTGAGGCACTTCTCTGGTTTTGACTTCATGAACATCAGGATCGTCAGCGTCTTCCACGCCGCTCACGGCTGCGGCTTCGAAAGCTTGCCCATCGGCTGCCAATTCTTCGACGCTTTCACTATTTGCCTGCTCGGCGTTTGATAAACCTTGCGTGTCACCGGACTGCACGTCGGCTTCGCGTAGGCTTCCATTAACTGTCGCGGTAGTAAAGTGCCTCATTTTCTCTCTCACCATTCCTCCTTGTTCGACTCACGCCTTCATGTCGTGCAGGGTCGTGAATGCTTTGTACAGAACCCGTGGGTCGTATTGGCCCTTGTAGACGGCCGGCGGTTTTCGGTTCAGCCCGAGCAAGTCGTAGACGGCCGTCTGCGCGGAGCGGATCGAGTATTCGACGGTGAAGACCACGTCGTCGGGCAGCTCGCAGAACTGGCCCGTGAAGGCCAAGTTTGTCGATCCTTTGGGCACAACCTCCGGGCGATCACCTTTTTCGCGCCGCAGGAACTGGCTAGTAATAAAGGGCATCATGCAGGGAATGCAGATTGAGGTTTTCAATATCTGCGATGCTTCGGAGTCGATGTGCAGGTGGCCCAGGATCTCGGTCATGATTTCCCGGCCGGTACACGCGGACATCGGTTTCTTCACGAAGTCGCCTGGCTTATCGACAAATAGGCCGTACCCCCAGAAGACATTCACGTCCTCAGGTTGTCCGATAAAGTGGGGCTGATGCGGCAGTACGATCGAGGTCAACCAACTGGAATCCGCGAAAGTGATCAGTCCGCCCTCTCCGGGCACGTTGCCCGTGAGGTCTCGAACCAAACGAAAGAAGGTAGGATCTCGCTGAGTAGTGGTGAACGACACCCATTTTGATTCTTCGATGTGATCGGCAAAGACCGATGGTTGGCCGAATGCGGGCCTTCCAGCGGCAAGCTTTTCCCAAAGCGTCCAGGCGCCACCGTCGGTTTTGCCCTTGAGGGCGGGAGCCAAATCCATGGATCCGAGGCTGGAAGCCTCAGTCATCGAACCCAGAGTGACGATCACGAAGTCCTTCTCGCCGACCGCGATCTCGCCGGAGACACCGTTCCGCGTGCAGACGATGCGCTCTACTGTCTTGCGGTCAGTTTCCTCAGAAAGGACAAAATCGGTAACGCGGGTGTTCAACTCGAATCGCACTCCGCGCTCCCCGAGCCATTTCTGGAGCGGACGAACCATGGAGTCGTACTGGTTGAGGACCGTGCGCATGATCCCCTTGAGATGGTTGAATCCGGCGACCATGTGCGTAAACCGAAGCAGATAGCGTCGGAACTCGACAGCGCTATGCCAGGGCTGGAACGCGAACGTTGTGCACCACATCAACCAGAAATTCGTCTGAAAGAATGACGAATCGAACTCGTCGGCGATGGTGTTCCTGCCGAGCATTCCCTCCGGTTCCGCCACCACACGTTCCAGATTGAGGATGTGCTTTTCGCTCAAGCCAAACTCGGGACCGTCGATTCTCTTTCCTCCGCGAACGAGACGGGACTTCGACGAGGTCTTCATGGTCTCGTTCCAGTCGAAGATCTCTTGGGTGACGGTCTTGCTTCCATCCAGGGTTGGAATCGATGAGAACAGGCCATAGGTGCAGAGGTACTTGCTCTCGATCATCCTCCCGCCGCGAAGCACATAACCGGCCTCCGCGGATCCGGCGCCGTCGAGACTGCCGCCCAAACGGTCGAGTTGCTCCAGGATGACAATGTTGTGGCCTGGGATATCTGCGTCTCGGATGAGGAAAGCCGCGGCGGCGAGGGAGGCAATGCCGCCACCGATGAGATAGGTCTTCGTATCGTCGTGCTGGGCAGATCTATGATCTTCCATAAAAAGTCCTTTCAGTTACTTCGCGCACCCCCTAGAGGCTCTGGTGCGCTCTGCGTGGTTTTCATCAATAAGGACGGATCGTACCCAAGTTCTCGAACGCGGGTAACGATCTGCCCATAGACTGATTCGGTGAGCTGAGAAGAACGACCGAGGATCCAGAGGTATTTCCGATCCGGTTCTCCGACGACGGCGTAGCTGTAATCGGGAGGCAAGTCGATGATCCAGTAATTTCCTGAGAACGGCCAGAAGAATGTGACTTTGAGCTTGGCATTTGTCCTCTTGTCCACGACATTAGCCGTGCCCTTTGACCTCTTTGTCTGTCCGTCCGCTTTTCGACACTCGTTCAGAACCTCGATCTTGCCGCCGGAAAGCTGAGCGTAGGTTGCGGTCACATCGGACACGCAGTCCTTTTCGAATCGCGTGGGATATCGTGCGATCTCATACCAACGGCCCACGTAACGCGTCAGATCGACGTGAGGAACGGTTTGCAGCGCGGCTTTCGATTTGGCGAAGGCCACCTTGCCGACGACAGTAGCCAGTCCCAAAACTAACAGTGCAGTTATTCGCATAGATGACCGACTCACGCGACCAGTATGATTTTTCCGATCCCGCCCTTCTCAGCCATCGGGTCCGCATCGCGGATGTCTGACAGTTTGAATTCTCGCCGGATGGGAATGGAGAGCTTGCCGGCTGCAACATCGCATGCAAGCTGTTCAAGTCTTGCAGAATCGGGCTGGGCCCAAATTTCCTCAACGCGTAGATCGCATCCGTTGGCCGCTTCGGGCCTGCCTAAAACGGTTGCCAGTACCCCGTTTTTCTTGATGTGTGGGATAAGCGAGACAATGACTTCGTGCCCAACCGTATCGGCGACGGCATCAAGTTCCTTTAAGCTCGAGATGTCTGATTTGCTATCCAAGGCCAGTATTCTCTCGGCACCAAGACCTTCTGCCTCTTTCTTTTGCGTGGAGCGCACTCCCGCGATTACATGCGCTCCATGTTGTCGAGCAACATGCACGGCAGTGCGCCCGACTCCTCCCACGGCTCCGGTGATCAATATTGTTTCTCCGGATCTGGGCCTGATTCCTTTCTCGATAAGTTGAGCTCCAGTAAGGACCACGAGAGGAAGTGCCGCCGCCTGCTCAAAGCTAATGCCCGAAGGAATGAGAGCCAGATCGTCTGCCTTGCATAGAACGTATTCTGCATACGCATGATTCACGAGGCCAAGGACACGCTCGCCAATCTTTCTGGTTTTGACTCCATCGCCCAGGCCCACGACTTCACCCGCAAGGTCACGACCCAGAATTGCCGGGAACTGCAAAGGCATGAACGCCTTCAACTCGCCCCGTCGGAGTTTCCAGTCGATCGGGTTGATGCTCGTCGCCGCCATTCTGACCAACACCTCTCCCGGTCCCGGTTTAAGGTCAGGTGTATCCCCGTAAGACAACTGATTCACGTCACCGTAGCCGCGCACTAGAACTGCTTTCATCGTTAGGATTCCTTTTCTTGGAGTTGCCGACGCCTTGATCATATTGGTCTTGGTGTTCAGCAAATCAAGTCTCAAGCCTCATGCCTGAGATCGGCTGATCAATTCTGATCAGTATTGCGAACAAGGTTCGGCGACTCTATGAAAGAAGCAAGGGGGCAATATGGCAAAGACTGCAGTAGGTCTGTTTGAGAATTCAGGATCGGCCGACGGCGTCGTTCGCGATCTTACGATCAAGGGTTTTCTGCAAAAGGACATCCGTGTTTTGGGAGAGCCAGTCGAGATGCCCGGCAGCGGCCTCATGAGTACTCCACACACTGATTTCGAGGTCGATCTGATTCGGGATCTGACGGCGTTCGGAGTCATCGAAGCGGATGCAGAAGCGTATGTCCAAGGCGTGCGTCGTGGCGGCGTGATGGTTTTTGCAACCGGTACCGGCAAGAACGCGGACCAAGCCGCCGAAATTATGAACTGCCACGGTGCCGTAGAAATTGAAACGATCAGCGCGACACGGCCAGCGCTCCCGGACGCGAAGATCGGTGAAGACATGGCCATTCGAGATCGTTCGACCCAAACTCGCAGGGTGAGTTCCACGGGGTCTGGTGCTCGTCTGTTTGTTTGGTAGTTTCTTCGCGAAACCAATGTTTCGGAAATGGCTGAGGAGGTCCAAGAAGTATGAAGAACGTCGAAAAGTCTGCAACGATCCAGGATCGATTGAGCCAACAGATCGCAACCAACGATGATGTGGCGGCCAATGAGGAAGAGATCGAGGAGCAAATTGAGGAAGGTAACGTGGAGAAGGCAGCACGTGAAAATGCAACAGGCTTTCCGGTCTCGTTGGTGAACAACAAGCAGATAGAGACTAACGACGATGACGTGGCTTCCAGGGAAGAGGTTGAAGAGCAAGAGGAGGAAAGTCGCATCGCTAGAGTAGCTTATGAAAACGGAATGAGCACAGCTTTGGCCAAGGAATATATTCAACGCGGTCGCACCCATGATTAACGAGATTCTTGAGCAGCGCCGGCAAACAGCAGCAGGACCTTCAACGAGTGACAAGATACAAACGGTCACCTCCAGCACATTTACCCGGCTAGTTCTAGAGGCAGAGGGACCAATCGTCGTTGAGTTCATGTCTTACGGGTGCGCACATTGTCGAGCGATCGAGCCGGCTCTGGAGCAGGTGGCGGAAATGGTGAAACCCCAGGAGAAGATCTTCAGGGTCAACATCGCAGTCGAACAGGAACTCGCTGGCAGCTACGAGATCGAGGGCACGCCAACTCTGGTCATGTTTCTAAACCGGAATGAAGTTGGACGAGTCGAGGGACCATCTCCGACAGTATCCAGCGTCCTGACAGCGGTGACGCAACCCTTTGAATCAGGAGCGGGGGCCAATTGATGACGATGCAGGGGCAGTCTAAGCCAATTCTCCTATTCAATGACGAATGCGCTGTTTGCCGCCACATTGGGCATTGGGTGCAAAAGTCGGCGAAGAGCAAATCTGGCGAGACGAGCATCATCGTACGACCGATAGGTGACGATCCCGGAAAGCTGCGGGTGCTCAATCCCGATCTCGACATCTGGGATGCATACGCGACGATCCACGTCCTAATGCCCGATGGCTCGATGAGGTTGGGAGGGGAAGCCGTCGCGGAGACTCTAAGGAATTTGCCCAAAACAAAATGGTTCGCGTGGAGTTTCTCCACTTCCATTTTTGGGTTCCGGCCATTTCAAGTCATGCTCAACGTAGCCTATGCGATCTTGTCGGATGTGCGACCGTTATTCGGTTGTGAGAGCTGCGGGAAGTCAAGAGTTCTCAGACCGATTCAGTGGGTGACGAAACGAGCGAGGATCTTATTTGGCGGAGGTCCTCACCCGAGCCCACATTTCAGCTCGCGTGCCGCCGCGAGGCGTCGACCACCAGCGGTCTCGGTAGAGCCACTTCCTCAATCAAGTCGCTCCTGAGCTTTCGACAGTCCAGGACGCCTCCGGAGTTGGTTTCTTAGTCCGAGCAAAATGGGGAAGCGGGCGCTGCCCATGACGACACTAGCTCTAAATCCGGCATCAGCCACACCGCAGGAATCTCCCAGCCATCCATCCGAAGTCACATTGGCGAATGAACCTGGACTCACGACGCAGGAGGCACAGGGGCGGCTTCAAAGGATTGGGCCAAATTCCATGCCCAGCGCTGCACTCCACCCATTGCGCAGAATAATCGAGAAATTATGGGCTCCCGTTCCATGGATGCTTGAAGCTGCGATCGTGCTGCAGTTAGCACTGCACAAGGTTACCGAGGCAGCGGTCATAGCGTTTCTACTGTTTTTCAATGCTGCATTGGGGTTCTTTCAGGAAGGAAAAGCGCAAGCGACACTCGCGGCCCTGAAGTCGCGTCTTGCCTTAAATGCATCGGTGCAGAGGGATGGCTCGTGGAAGGTAGTACCGTCCGCGGAGTTGGTGCCTGGTGATTTGGTCAAGCTATCTCTGGGAGCAGTGGTAGCCGCCGATGTGAAGATCGTGGACGGGTCCGTTCTCCTCGACCAATCGATGCTTACTGGTGAATCTGTGCCGGTCGAGTCAGGCGCGGGCGTAGACACTTACGCAGGTGCGCTCGTGCGGCGGGGCGAGGCTACCGCGAAGGTAATCCAGACTGGGCCGCGGACCAAATTCGGGCACACCGCGGAGTTGGTACGCACGGCGCATGTTGTGAGCTCGCAACAGAAGGCTGTTCTCCGTGTCGTGCGCAACCTCGCGATTTTCAACGGCGTGATCATTGTGGGGTTGATCACCTATGCGACCTTCCGTGGTCTGCCTTGGAGCGAGACGATTCCTCTTTTGCTAACGGCAGTACTCGCGGCCATCCCGGTAGCTTTGCCTGCAACGTTCACACTCGCCACTGCTCTTGGGGCTCGGTCCCTTGCAAAAATGGGAGTTCTTTCGACTCGACTTTCCGCCGTCGATGAAGCGGCGACCATGGATGTGCTCTGCACCGATAAGACGGGTACGTTGACCCAGAACCAATTATCCGTGAACAGCGTCCGTCCGATGCCCGGCTTCAATGAAGCTTATGTCCTGGCATTGGCGTCGCTGGCAAGTGCGGATGGGGGCCAGGACCCTGTCGACGAAGCCATTCGAGGTGCTGCTAAGCAGAAGAGCGAGCCAGATTCACCGAAGCTCGTCACATTCATGCCGTTCGACCCGGCGAAGAAAATGTCGGAGGCGATGGCCAGCGCTGGAAACGGTCAGAGTTTGCGGATCGTGAAGGGGGCGTATGGCACGGTGATCACACTTGCGCAGCCATCTGCGAAAGGCGAGAGCTCCGCAGGAGCGACCGAGGCCGATGAACTTGAGAAGCAAGGATACAGAGTTCTCGCAGTTGTGGCCGGCGCTCCGACTGCCATGCAACTCATCGGACTGATCGCGCTCAGTGATCCACCTCGATCCGATGCCGATGCTCTCATCACCGAGTTAAAGGGCCTAGGCGTGCGCATGGTTATGGTGACTGGCGATGCACCGGCTACAGCAAGCATTGTGGCTCATGCCGTAGGACTGGACGGGCCGATCTGTCCTCCTGGACCGCTTCCGAAGGATGTGCGCCCGGAGCAATTCGCCGTATTCGCGGGTGTCTTTCCCGAGGGGAAGTATGACTTGGTGAAGGCGTTCGAGAAGAGCGGCCACACGGTTGGGATGTGCGGGGATGGTGCGAACGACGCTCCCGCTCTGCGCCAGGCACAGATGGGAATCGCAGTATCTACAGCAACGGACGTGGCGAAGTCGGCCGCAGGAATAGTCTTGACCACAGCCGGACTCGGCGGCATTGTTTTCGCCGTCAAAGAAGGCCGATCGGCATTCCAGCGCATCCTTACCTATACGCTGAACTCTGTTACCAAGAAGATAGTCAATGTGCTATTCCTCGCCATTGGGCTGATCGTCACCGGTCACGCCATCCTCACGCCCTTACTCATGGTGATCATCATGATCACCGGTGATTTTCTTGGAATGTCTGTCACCGCAGACAACGTCCGGCCGTCGGCAAAGCCCAATCAGTGGCAAATCGGCAAGCTGGTGTCGGCATGCTCGGTTTTGGGGATCTGCTTTCTTGGGTTCTGCACTGGTTCGCTACTTGTAGGCAAATACCAGCTAGGGCTCGATATAGGCGCGCTCCAGACCCTCGCCGCGATCACGCTCGTGTTTGGCGGAGAGGCTACCCTCTACACTATTCGCGAACGCCAACATTTGTGGAGCTCTCGCCCAGGCACATGGCTCATTGTCTCGACCATCGGCGACATCGTGATCATCTCCGCTCTGGCGATGCGCGGCATCGCGATGCGGCCTCTGCCAATTGCAGTGGTCGCTTCTACGCTAGTGGCATCTCTGTTTTTTGCATTCCTATTGGATTTGATCAAAGTACCCGTCTTCCGGCGATTTCAGATTGCGTAATGCCGCAACGGTTGCCATGGGGTCCTGTGAGCGTTATTGCTCAGATTGCAAGCACTCATTCCCATAGTCTTGCATCGATAGGGATGTGTTGGTTCCTGTCGAAAACACTTGCCGCCGTCTTTACCAAGGAGAAACGCATATGCTGCGACTAGCTAAAGATCTTAAAGGCTACAAACTGAGCGCCCGCGACGGAGACATCGGCAAGGCTGAAGAGTTCTACTTCGATGACCGAAGTTGGGCGGTTCGATATCTCATTGCTGATACAGATGGCTGGTTGGACGGCCGACAGGTCCTCATTTCGCCTTATGCACTCGACCCGGCTCGCAAGGATGACCATGTCATTCCCGTCGCTTTGACCAAGAAGCAAATTGAGAACAGTCCGTCGTTGGAGACCGACAAACCAGTCTCCCGCCAGTATGAGATTCAGTACTACTCGTTTTATGGTTGGCCGGCATACTGGGACGGCTCCCACATGTGGGGCGATTCCCCTTACCCGCAGCGACGAGGGCAATGGTCGGAAGCCGCTCGCCATAAACAGAATGATGACCCGCATCTTCGCAGCACGAAGGATGTGACCGGCCGCACGATTCAGGCTCGGGACGGAGAGATCGGTCACGTTTCGGATTTTGTAGTAGATGACGAGGATTGGGCGATCCGCTACTTGATTGTTGACACGCGTAACTGGTGGCCAGGCAAAAAGGTCCTGATTTCAACCCAGTGGATTGAACGAATCAGCTGGGAAGAATCGAAAGTCTTCATTAACCTCATTCGGGAAGCCGTCAAAGGAGCTCCGGAATACACCGAAGCAGCGCTCATTACGCGCGACTATGAAGAGGAATTGCATCGGCACTATCTGCGTGAGAGGTATTGGCATACCGAGAAGCCCGGCCGCGAACGAAAGGAACTCGTTGGGCATCATTAGATCCGGGATCCGGCTTCCGAAGTTCCAGTAGCACTCAGTCAAGAACAAAAGGGATGGCTCTTTTCCCCAGGAAGATCAATGGCTCCTATGCCATTTTGTCCAGGCAGGACTCGGAGAATGTATTGAAGCTAGAGGACAGGCGCTCATGCACAGCATTTGGTACCGCATACTGGGCAATTTGACGGCGGCCCGAAAGTTTGCCTAGGTTCGACCATCCGCAAGGCCCAGAACTCTGAGCAGGGGCTTCATTGTCAGGCCCTGTGCCAGGATGGAAAACACCACAACCCCAAAGGTTAAGTCCAGCGGCCTTGCCTCTTTTTTACTGCGTCCGTTTTGTTTCTTAGAAGTGGGCTGCACAGAAGTTGAACACGAACACCGAACGCCCGGCTGGAGATGTCTATTCCAGCGACGTTTTGCCAGATTCGGCGGATTCGCCGATGGCACGAAGGCCCGTCATTGAATCAATGTGGATCCGGAAGAAGAGCGGAGTAATCAAGTCTTCGCCCAGTCTCAGCTGACGCTCACCCAATGCGTTTTGCCACCACTGGTAACGCTTCCCTAACAGGCTCCGCGCATGTTCCCGCTCGACAGTATATTGGGGCTCGGGCAATTCTTGGTAGCGGCCATTGGCAATCACGCTCATCCACTGGGACTGGTTCGTGATTTCGTCAACTTCCAGACAGACTTTGGGATTCACTCGCATCCATTCGGTCTTTTGCCCGAAGGTTGAGAGGACGTAAATATAGTCAGGCTCGTACGCAAAGTATATCGGCACTACGTACGGCTGGTTATCGAACGAGCAGCCGAGTCTTCCGAGCGAAGCACTTGCCAGAAATGCGCCACACTCTTCCTGATTCATTTCATTGACCACCATAGTTCGACTCTCATTTCTGCATTGCGCACTACGCGGCTTTGACTGCATCCGGAATATTCTTGCCAGGGTGTACCTTCGGCAGCACTACTTCAAGCGTCCCGTTTTGCACTGTAGCGATTACTTCATCCGGATCGATCTCCTGCGAGAGATCAAGCATCCTAACCACCTCACAGGAACTTGTCTCGCTGTGAGTTTTCCGCATTTCGTGATCACGAATCTGTTCCCGCTTTCCGGTGATGACGAGACGATGAGGCGCAACTCGCACTTCAATGTCCTTGTCGCTGAGACCCGGCACCTCAGCGCGGACGATCACTTGATCATCAGCTTCGGTGATCTCCACCGGCATTGCGTTCAGCAACTCGGACTCTGCACGGAACCAATCCTCCAAATCCTGGCCATCCTGACGTCCGCGGCTCTCGAACAATTCGTAAGCACGGCGGGCAAGGGTGTCGTATACCTGTTGCATCCGCTGAGAAAATGGGGCACCGCCCATTAACTTAAGGACTGCAGGGTGTTTTGCGCTTTGAGATTTCGACGTGGGTTCAGTGGTCATTGTCTTCGCTCCTTTTCAAAGAAAAATTTCTAAGTCTGGTCATACCCAATCGCGCCGCGGCGAATAGAGCTCTTTAGGCCGCCGCGCCGCTACGCTGAGATGGTTGGTCAGAGCGTTGTGGGTGCGTTACCCGGTCAATGATCGGCACCAGCCGTTCCGGCAGTTCGCTCTTCATCACGTACTCATCCACCAACCACAGAATTCGCTCTGGCATCTCGGAGTACGCTGATAGCAGAATGATCGGCAGGCTGGGAAACCGTCGCTTGATATGGCAGGCTATGGCCTCCGCGTCCATGCCTTCGTGTTTGTACTCGAGTAGAACTGCGGAGGCGGACGTCTCCTCTAATAACATCTTTATCGCGGTGGAGCCGCTCGACGCGGTTTTGACGCAATAACCACGAGATTCTAAAGTCGCTTTGCGAAACTCGAGCGCTTGTGGACGGTCGTCGATGCACAACACAATGGGGGAGTCCATGGCCACATCTCCTCTAGATATCTGAATTTGGCTCGACGTTGCCGACGGGAATAAGACGCGAGAGACAACAAACCCAGATGACCTGAGCGAGTGGAAATACACTTCAACCATCACAAATTTAAGCAAGCAAAGAACGTCTGTCTGGTCAAAATTGAACACCCCAATGATGTCAGACGGGCATTGCTCGCCGCCGCGTCTGTGTCGGGACCTCTCTATCGAGCAATACCGCGAGCGTACTCCGTCGACCTCGGCTTCAAAATGTAATCTCAGTAGAACTTGTGGCATGTCTCGCACACCGCCATCTGGTTGGGCACGTCCGGCCGCATCAGGTTGCGTATTGGGAATGATGCGGCTGGCAGGAGAGGCAAGTGATCTCGGATGCACCCCTGCCCAACGGCGTGTTCGGACCCGTTACCGGACGTTCTTCAAACGGGTTGCTGTTTCGTGTAGGGAGTCGGCCTCTCTCCATCAAACGTTCGGGTTTCCGGATTGACGTATCGCGATCCGTATGACCTCCCTTCGCAGACTAGATGCGCTTGGCTGACGCTAGAGTGAGCACTCTTGCTCAGAACAGTGCTTGCGCCGCTGCTAAGGTCAAATCGCAGAGAATTCGGGGGGCAAAGACTAATGTTAAAGAATGCGAACCATTTGAAGGGTCTTGTGATCCGGGCCACGGACGGCGAGATTGGGACTGTAGATCAATTATATTTCGACGACGAGACATGGGCCATTCGCTACCTGATGATAGAAACTGGTGGCTGGCTTGGCGGCCGGCGAGTGCTGATCTCGCCAATTTCCGTCGTCCACACCGACTGGCAAGCCAAGCGATTGGATGTAGCGCTAACGAAAAAGCAAGTGGAGAATAGCCCCGATATCGATACGCACAAACCCGTCTCGCGGCAGCACGAGGCAGCGTACCTCGGGTATTACGGATATCCCAATTACTGGGGCGGGACCTTTTTGTGGGGACCGGGCTATTACCCGTCGGGATTGGCTACTGAAGTCGCTGCTTCGAAAGAGACCCAAGCGTTGGAAAGAATCCAGAAAGAGTCGGCGGATTCACATCTGCGCAGTACTGCAGCCGTGACTGGCTATCACATCGAGGCTATGGATGGCGAAATCGGCCATGTGGCAGGATTCTTCATGGACGATGAAACCTGGGCTATTCGCTACATTGAGGTGGCAACGCGCAATTGGTGGCCGGGCAAGAAGGTACTGGTTTCTCCCGCGTGGATTCAAAAGGTAAGTTGGGTGGATTCCAAGTTCTATGTCGGCCTCTACCGGGATGCGATCCAGACGGCACCCCTCTTCGTCGATTCCGTGCCGCTCACTCGTGAATATGAAGACCGACTCTACCGTCATTATGGCCGGCCCCCTTATTGGGTGCACGAAGACGAGCACAAGCCTGTTTTCTCCCTAAGCGGCGCTTAAGTAGGGCATGGGCATCCGGGATAACGGCTGCCCATGATTTTCACCTTTCGCGCAGCGTCCCCTCGCAACTTTGAACGTTCAGTGTGGAGACCAGCATGAACAACACCGAACACCTGCATCCGATGGGCGAGAGTCATCATAGCCATGGCCAAACTCCTTACTGGAGGCGTGCGCATCATGATTGGCGCTTCTGGTTCGGCCTTATCGCCATATTGGTGGCCATCGGTATCTACGTCGGAACCAATGACTTGTCGATGGTACCTTCTGGCCGCCAGAAGCAGATGCCGGCTGGTAGCCGAGTTCCATGAACTTCGTAAACGAGAGGTGTGAGGTTGGCAACTGCGCCTTAGACGCTTAAGCGCTCATGGTGCATAACGGCTTAGCGGCAATGTATGAGCGTAAGAAACATCCTTGATCAGACGATCAGGCAGGAGATCAGCATGCAGATCCAAGTCAATACGGACCATACAATCGAAGGTCACGAGGCGCTGGCCGATCAAATCAGGGGCGTAGTGGAAAATGCCCTGAGCCGGATGAGCGATCACATCACACGGGTGGAGGTCCACCTGACCGACGAAAGCGGCTCTAAGAGCGGCGAGAACGACAAACGTTGCATGATGGAGGCGCGCCTCGAAGGCCGCCAGCCGATCGCGGTCACCGACGAAGCTGCGACTCTGGACCTAGCCGTCGACGGCGCCGCAGATAAATTAGCTAGGTTGATCGAGCATACCCTCGGCAAATTGCATGATCAACGGACACACAGGACTGACTCACTTCGTCAAGAGCCGACATTCTCAGACCGGTCATGATCGACACCACCGTAAGCCTGGCTGTCGACGACAGAGAAGGAGCATTGAACCAAGCCCTTCTGTATCCATTGCGATTCGAACCGATCTATCAGTACCGGTTGTGGGGCGGACGGCGTTTGGCGGACCTGCTTGACGCCCCTCTACCTAGTGGACCGGTCGGCGAAGCGTGGATACTCAGCGACCGCGATGACCATCAGAGCCAAGTTTCCAGTGGGCCGCTCAAAGGGCAGACTATCGGTCAATTGCTGAAGCAGTTTCCAGAACAAATGCTCGGAACCCTGGCCCACAAGTTTCAGCGATTTCCACTGCTACTGAAGTTCCTCGATGTACATGAAATGCTCTCAGTTCAAGTGCATCCAACGAAAGCGAACAAGAACCTGTTGCCAGCAGGTGAGACCGCGAAGACCGAAGCCTGGGTCGTGCTTGAGGTGGGCCCGGAAAGCCGCATCTATGCAGGCCTGAAGACCGGGACAACTGCAGCCGGTCTCCGACTGGCGCTGAAGAACGGGACGGTGGTGGACCAGCTCGCAGAGTTCACTCCGAAGCCCGGCGACGGAGTCTTCCTACGGGCTGGGACGGTGCATGCTCTGGGCGGCGACATCGTGGTGTTCGAAATTCAGCAGAACAGCGACGTGACCTTCCGCCTGTATGACTGGGACCATCTTGACCCGAAGACGGGCAAGCAGCGGTCACTTCAAGTCGATCAGGCGATTGCCTGCATTGATTTTGCGGAGGGACCGGTCGGCCGGGTTGCGCCGGCTGGTGGAGGCAACGACGCCGGTGAAACGCGAGGAACTGTTCCACGGTGAACATTTCTGGTTGTGGCGCCTGCGCGGACAGTCGCCGTTTTCCGTCGGCGCAACAGGTGTGCCGCGCTTGCTAGTCTGCATCGGCGGTGGTGGACAGATCGAGCACGGAGCCGCCACTTACGCTGTCGCAAAAGGCGATGTATTTCTGTTGCCGGCGATAATCGGTGCGTGCACTTTTCGACCTCGCAGCGCAGTGAACTTGTTGGAAATTGCGCTGCCGGATTGAAATACCGAGAATTCAGAGGCGGAAAGGGGGAACATAGTGAAGAAGTTAATCGTGTTTGATCTCGACGGAACCCTTGCCGAAAGTAAATCAGCTCTTGATCCCGAAATGTCGGGACTGCTACACGACCTTCTGGGAATTGTAAAAGTAGCCGTGATTTCCGGCGGCGGTTGGCCGCAGTTTGAAGAGCAAGTTATCTCTAAACTTCCTCATGACGAACGCCTCAGCGACTTATCCCTGCTTCCTACCTGTGGAACAAAGTTCTACGAGTACTCAGGGGAATGGAAAAAACTTTACGAAGAAGATTTCACCAGGGATGAACGCGAGCAGATATTCAGTTCTCTCAAACAAGCTATGGGAGAAGCTGGGTACAAAGTCGCAAAGGTCTGGGGAGAAGTCATCGAAGACCGGGGAAGCCAGATAACACTTTCGGCGTTAGGTCAGCAGGCGCCATTAGAAGAAAAAAACAAGTGGGACCCCGATTACACCAAGCGGAAGAAGATCAAAGCGATTCTTGACAAAATTATCCCCCAGTTCTCTGTCCGAATCGGCGGCTCGACATCGATTGATATCACGAAGCCTGGCATTGACAAGGCATACGGAATCGGAAAACTGCGGGACCTCCTTCACGTTTCTGTGAAAGAGATGATTTACATCGGCGATGCCTTGTTCGTGGGAGGGAATGATTATCCCGCCGAAAAAGCAGGTGTGGATTCTATCCCCGTGAAGGGTCCCGATGAGACGAAGCGGGTTATACAAGCGATCATCGCTTGCTTAGCAGCTGGCGATCAGGCGGCGTGACTCTTTGAGGGGATTGATGAGTGAATTTAAGCTACAGCGCCTAGGAATGTTGATGGAGCCGCAGCCGGGAAATCCCCAGGAGGTCGAAGGCGTACTGAATCCAGCTGCCGCTCGTGGCCCTGACGGTGAACTTTATCTTTTCCCTCGGCTGGTCGCGCACGGCAATTACTCACGCATTGGCATTGCCCGAGTACGGTTCAATGAAGCCGGTGATCCCGCAGGGGTCGAGCGGCTCGGCATCGCGTTAGAGCCTGAGACCGATTATGAGCGGCGCCCCGATGGCCGCGGAGGCTGCGAAGACCCTCGGATCACGTTCGTGGAACCATCACAGTGCTACGTGATGACTTACACAGCATTTTCGCCGCGAGGCCCGCGGATCGCTCGGGCAATTTCGCAAGACCTCTTCCACTGGGAGCGCCTGGGGCTGTCGACGTTTCCTCCGTATCATGGCATCGATTCCAGCGAGATCGATGACAAAGACGCTTGTGTATTTCCTGTTGCCATTCCGAACCCATCCGGGGAACCGGAGCTCGCGCTCCTCCACCGGCCGCTGTTTCCCGGAACTCGTCCTGAGGAAACCGCCTGCGACGCCGCATCCCGTGAGGTGGACCTTGATCGCGAAAGTATCTGGATTTCCTACCGCCCGCTTTCGTTGGAGCGCCGTGGACCAAGTAACCTCAGCCAGTTTTCTCGTCACCGGCTGGCGACCCCGGTGTCACCCTGGGAGCGGCTCAAAATCGGCTGCGGCACTCCACCCGTCCTGACGCGGCACGGTTGGCTGATCGTCTATCACGGCGTCAGCGAAATGGAAGGACCCAGCAAAGAGGTGCATCCCCTGTGCTACTCGGCCGGAGTGATGGTGCTTTCGAAGGAGCATCCGCAAGTGATCCGTTATCGTTCTTCGGAGCCGGTGTTAACTCCGGAGCTGCCGCAGGAACGCCGCGGGACCGTCGCGAATGTTGTGTTCCCGACCGGAATTGACCGGCGCGACGATCTCGGCTCGCCGGAACGCTTCGACATTTACTATGGGATGGCCGACTACCGGATTGGCGTGGCACGCCTTGACGTACCGGATGTCTTGCCGCCGGGAGGTGTCGCCGACCCCCCGGAAGCAAAGGTGTAACGCGATTACTCTTTTCACGCACGAATCTCCGTTGCTTTACTTTTGGGCAAGCCAGTCCCGCGCCTCAGCGGCACGGATGTGATCGAAGTAGCGGACTTTCGCCCTCGTGAATGGCTGGCAGAATGCCGCCATTCCTTTTTCCCACTTATTTTCGCCAGTGATCGCCAACCGTTCGATGTCATTAAAGTGTTTCGCGTCGAACTTGATATCCTCCCATAGCGCGCTCCCTGTCCAGCCATGGAAGTCATGCAATTCCACAAGCATGAGGAGTCTGCCGTGCTGTTTGACCAGCCGCTCCACCGCGGGCAAAAGCGTCCCGTAGTCTTTCTTAACCAGCTTGCCGCTCAGATGCACTTCGAGGAGCCTCCCGTTATCGAGTTCTTTCAGTTCCACTGACATGGCGCGTGTCCTTTCCTGGTTTTTTGATCGCTAATTGTCGGTAATCCAAACGCCGCCATCCAGACGAGCAAAGAAGGCCTCTTCCGTTTTGCTCCAAATGGCCCGAACGATCACTTATGTAGGAGGCTTGGATATCGTTCGATACGTTGCGTACTGGATCCTTCAGGCGCGGCGCCCACGTCCCGTCAGCGCCTCGAAGCCTGAGATCACGTCGAACAGCTCTTCGTCGATGGATTCCTGTCGAACACGGCGGAACGTGCGGTTTAGGTTCTCCATAATGTCTTTGATATTCTTTTCCGCACGTTGCATGGCCGCCAGACGACTTGCGTTTTCGCTGGCAAGGGATTCGGCGCACGCTTGAAAGAGCAGAACAAAGACGTATCCTCGAACGAAAGCGTGAAGCGCGGACGAGGCACCTTCGATAACCTCCGGTAGGCTCTTGGTCGGCCAGGGCAGGGCGGCAAGCTTGGTTTGCCAGGCCTGATCGAGCGGTAGAAGCCGCTTGCTGACGGGCTCGTAAACGGCCCCGAATTTCGGGTGGTTGTGGAAGACATAGACCTCTACGACATTGCCTCGATCGAGAGCCGCCTCGATTTCGATGAGAATCTGGCCTATAAGCGGAGTGATGGCATTGACCGAGGTCGGAACTGATAACAGTGCAACCGGGGCCATGCCGGTGTCCACCAGGAGCGCGCGAGCGCGATCGCCGACCGCCCAGATTTTTGTTGTTTTGCCGGGCAACGTTCTGAGCTTGTTTACGGCGAATTCCACGACCACCTCGTTAAACCTGCCGACGAGACCTTGGTCCGAACCGAAAACGATTGCGCCGACAGTTCCTTCATGCGGCCCCTCACGCCGCGGGCGTTTGGCCTCTGCGAACGGAACCGACCCCGCCTGATGGAGACACGCAACTAATGCGAGCTCCAACGTGCGATAGTAGTCATCCAGCGATTGGACTGCCTTTTCGTATTGTCCAATGCTGGATGCCGCCAGCGCCTTCATCGAACGAACGACGCCTTCGAGGTCCCCCGCGCCGTCAATTTTTCGACGCAGACTCTCCATCGTACCGCTCATGGCGAGGCCTTGGCGGCGGGTTTGGATTCGGCGGCAGGTTTGGATTTAGAAGTGGATTTGAGTGCAGCGGCGGATTTTGGTTCAGAGGCAGGTTTGGGTTTAGGAGTTGGCTGGAACGGAGCAAGCGCATGGGTGGCGATTTCTAGAATCGCCTTTCGGTCATCATCGCTCAATTTGTCAGCCGACGTTAATCGCCCCAGTACGTCCGCCGGAATATCCGCCGTTGCTTTCTGGAGCGCCTGCTCTGCAACCTCCACCTTCTCGATCGGAACCGTGTCGAACAGGTTCGCTGTCAAAGCCAGGAGCACAGTGATCTGCTCGATCATCGACACCGGCTGCGATTCCGGCTGTTTGAGGCAGGCTCGGATGCGCTGCCCATGATCGATGATCTTGCGGGTGGATTCATCGAGGCGGGTGCCGAACTTGGCGAATGTTTCCAATTCCTCGAACTGAGAGTAGGCAAGCTTAAGGCTGCCCGCAACGGCGCGATAAGCGGCTCGCTGCGCCGCTCCGCCCACGCGCGAAACTGACTTGCCGACATCGACCGCTGGAAGTATTCCCAATTCGAACAACGTGGGCGAGAGGTAGATTTGACCGTCCGTGATAGAGATGAGATTAGTCGGAATGTAGGCCGAGATATCCTGCGCCTCGGTCTCTATGATGGGAAGCGCGGTGAGAGAACCGCCGCCGCGCTCCTTGCCGAGATGCGTCGAGCGTTCCAGCATCCTCGAATGAATGTAGAAGATGTCGCCGGGGAACGCTTCGCGACCGGGCGGACGGCGGAGCAGCAGCGATAGCTCGCGATAGGCGCGGGCGTGCTGCGTGAGATCGTCGTAAACGATGAGCACATCGCGGCCCTTTTCCATGAAATATTCAGCGATGCTGGTCGCGGCGTAGGGCGTGATATAGACAAGGCCGGGCGCGTCGTTGCCTTCGGCGACAACCACCACGGTATACTCCATCGCGCCTCTTTCGCGAAGGTTGGCCACAACTTTGGCGACGGCGGAGGCGCGCTGTCCGATCGCACAATAGACGCAGAGCACATTTTGCCCGCGCTGGTTCAAGATGGTGTCGATCGCAATGGCCGTCTTGCCAGTCTGGCGATCGCCGAGAATCAATTCTCTCTGCCCGCGCCCGATAGGAATGAGCGCATCGACGGCCTTCAGCCCGGTCTGCAAAGGTACGACTACGGGCGCGCGATCCATGATGGGAGGGGCCGGACGCTCCACCGGCAGGCGCTGGTCCCCGGCAACCGGCCCTTTGCCATCGAGCGGTTTCCCCAGCGGGTTGATCACCCGCCCGAGCAAACCGTCACCGACCGCGATGTCCATGACTCGCCCGGTGCGTTCGACTTCGTCGCCCGCGTGCAGATCCTGATATTCTCCGAGCAGAATGACGCCGATTTCGTCCTCATCCAGGTTGAACGCGATGCCCAGCAGATCTCCCCGGAACCTCACTAATTCGTCATAGCCAGCGCCGGGAAGGCCCGAAAGCGTGGCGATTCCGGTGGAGACATTCGTGACGATGCCCACTTCGCGCGGCGTCAGTCGTGGCTTGAAACCTTCGCGCACTTGTCTTATTCCAGCAAACGCGCTGTCGAAATCGTGCTGGAGGCTCTCAGGTTCCATCTTTATGCGCTCACAGTTTCGGGCTTAGGTTCTTCAGGCTTGGAGTCTGCTTTCGCTTCCGGCTTGGGCTCCGCTTTCGCTTCCGGCCTTGGCTCAGCTTTCACTTCCGACTTGGGCTCGGCTTTCACTTCTGCCTTGGGCTCGGCTTTAGCTTGCCGGTTTGGCTCAGCTTTCACTTCTGCCTTGGGCTCGGCTTTCACCTCCGCCTTCGGCTCGGCTTTTGCGTCAGGCTTCGGCTCCGCTCTTACCTCTGCCGTCGGCTCAGTTTTCGCTTCTACCTTCGGTTCGGCTTTCGCTGCAGCCTCGTCGTTCTTCCTCAGGAGTTCATCGACGCCCTTTCCCAACGAGGCCAGATAATCCGCGATGCTCCATGCCACTTTTTGTCCATTCGTGGTTAGTTCAATGCCACTGATTAGATCTGGCGAGGTTTCGAACCGGATACGGATTTCCGCCGAAAAGGTTTCGTTGAGCGCATTTTGAATCGCTGCCTTCTGCTCGGTACCAAGATCAAAGGCGCTTCGCACGACTGCCGGTTCAGACGATGACTTGAGGGCTGCACCCAGCAAGCCCTTGCTCTTCCCATCCATTTCGCGCAGGCGGCGCGTGAACACCTCTCCCACACGTTCTTCGAGACTGACGGTAGCGAGGTCCGCGAGCGTCTTGCGCGCAATCCCAAAGACTTCATCCTTGGCTAAGCGAGTAATCTCGCTGCCCAGCCTCTTTTGGTCATTTCGCAACATAGTGGCTTGCGTGGCGCGCAAACTCTCCGCCGCCTTCCGTGCTTCGTCGAGGAGGCGCTCGCGCTCGACTTTCGCATCGTCCGCCGCCTTGCCGAGTAGAGCGCTGCGTTGTTCATCAAACACTTTATTCTTGTTTTGAAAGTCGTCGCACTCCTTTTGCGCCTCGGTCTTCTTCGCATCGGCATCCGCAAGTTCAGCGGCGATACGCTTTTCCCGCGCGTCGATGGCGTTGAGGATGGGCTTGTAGAGGAAATGCTTCAACAACCACACCAGGATGAGGAAGTTTAGTACCTGTGCCCCGACGGTGAACCAGTCGATGAGCATGGCTCATTTCCCTCCGGTTTGAGCGATGACGTGACTCCAAAACGGGTTTGCAAAAATGAGAATCATCGAGACGACAAAACAGTAAATGGCCAACGATTCGATCATCGCCAGACCTACGAACAATGTCCGAGTGATCGTGGCCGAGGCGTCGGGTTGCTGTGCCAGCGAAGTCAGGGCGGTGGCGACGGCCCGGCCCTCGCCGAGAGCCGGACACATACAACCGATGCCGGTGGTAATGCCGGCAGTGGCGATTGATACGACTGCGACGACGGTAACGCTATCCATAAGGAGTCCTTCTTATCGCTAATGTTGCGCTTTCAAAGTCTTCGTGTCGGGCTTGGCTTGGACGACAGCCGGCTTAGGCTTCGGTACGCGGGTGGCGGCTGCAATGTAAACCGTCGCCAGAATGCTGAAAATATAAGCTTGCACCATGCCGGTGAGCAGGCCGAGCACGGTCATGAAAATCGGAAAGATAAAGGGCGTGATCGTGAGCAAAATGCCGATAATCATAACTCCGCTCATCATGTTGCCAAACAGACGAACCGCCAAGGCCAGCGTGCGCGACAGTTCACTGATGATATTGAACGGCAGCATGATGAATGTCGGCTTCATGTAGGTTTTAAGGTAGTTAACCAACCCCTGCTCCCTGATGCCAAACAGAGGTACGGCGACAAACACACACAGCGCCAGCGCCGCCGTGGTCGAGAGTGAACCCGTCGGCGGCTTATAACCAGGGATCACCGTACAGAGGCTGGCCGTCGCGACGAAGAGAAAGAGCGTTCCCAGGAAAGAGAGATACTTTGCTGGCTCGCTCAGACCCACTTCCTTGATCTGTTCCTCCATTGCAGTGACGACGATTTCAAGCGAGCCTTGCCAGCGTGAGATATCGCCTTCAGTCTTGAGCTTGCGTGTGATCAGCTTTGCGCCCAACGCCATCACGATCATCGTCGCCCATGTCGTGACGATCGTTCCATTGAGTTTTACAAAGCCATGCTGCCACAAAATCTGCTGGTCGGAAGTTAGATTTACCGGCATACTTCACCGACAATCTGCACCCTCTTCGTCTCTGTCTCTGCAATCGGTGTGCGGGTAAGCCAAGTCACCAGGATGCGCGCCAGGAAAAATCCAACCAGGCAAGCCAGCACTCTGTGCCAATCTCCATGCGCGACAACATAGAAACCAGTCAGTGCAATACTCGTGCGCAGCAGAAGGCTGAAGAAGAACAACGCCGCCGGCTGTTTCGACGAAATGCCTTTGCGAATGGTCCACCAAAGGCCGCCGAAGAAGATCGTCCCGAGCAAAACGCCCGCGAGCAGCGAAAATATCAGAGCAAGGATGAAAGCTAGTATTTCATTCATCTTTCTTATCCTCCGCCTTTTTATCCTCTGGATCATCGTGCATGGCCTTGTCCTGCTGCGCCACCCAATGCCAGGCATTCGCGCAGCCGATGCACAATCCAGCGACAAGCAGCATTAGCGTCCAGGAACGCGCTCCCGGATGGCGTCGGTCCAACCAAAGTCCGAGCATCGCTCCGAGAAGCGTCGGCACCGCAACCGACCAACCGATCAGCCCAGACATGCCGAGACCAAACCAGACGCCTTGGTTCCCTTCCCGCTGCACCCTGAGCTTGCGGGCAGCCTTCGCGGCCACCTGCCTGACGAATTCCGGCTCCTGTTTCGAGGGCTGATTTGTCAGCTCACCGCTCATGTTCAAACTCCGCAAAACGGACGATAAGGCCGCTTTCCATTTTGGCAACCGCGGCGCGAACGTTGCGCTCGCTTTCGTCGAGTGTCAGAAACTCGCGTTTCACCGCCTCATGCAGTTGGCCAAGATCCGTTCCGCCGATGGCATGGCGAACGGAGACCATCACATCCGCGCCCGCTTTGACCAGCACGCCTTCATCGACGGCGAGGTAAACCGTTCCATCCTCTTTCGTTTCGTAAGTCAAGATCCCGGGCGCAAGCGCCGCAACGCAGTCAAGGCGGTGCGGCAGGATTCCGAACGATCCCTCGCGAGTCTCAGCCACGATGCGCGACACATCCGTCTTCTCCGCAAAAATCTCGAACGGAAGCAGGATTTTAAGATTCATGGGCCTTCGCTGGCTCGATTTTCGTTTCTGTTTTCGGTTCTGTCTTTGGTTCCGTTTTCGTTTCTGTTTTCGGCGCGGATTTCTCTTTTGCTTTCGACTCAACTGCCGGCTCTGTTTTCGTCTCGCTCTTCGGTTTCGTTTTCGGCTCCGGTTTCTTCGCCTCGCCAATCGCCCCGATCATGTAGAGCGCACTCTCCGGGTAATCCTTGTACTCATCTTTTAGAATGCCTTCGCAGCCATCGAGCGAGTCTTTAAGGCTGACCAGCTTCCCCTTGATCCCGCTAAACTGCTCGGTGGTGAAAAACGGCTGCGTGAGAAATCGTTCCAGCCGCCGGGCGCGAGCGACCGCGTCGCGATCTTCCGGCGAGAGCTGTTCCAATCCGAGCATCGCGACGATATCCTTGAGCGCTTCATACTGCGCCAGAGTCTTCCGGATTTCTTGCGCCAGTTTGTAATGCCGGTCGCCGACGATGCCGGGCGTCGCCATTTTCGAGCTGGATTGGAGCAGGTCAATCGCCGGATAAAGCCCCTCGCTCGCCCGTTTGCGCGAGAGCACAATCGACGCCGAGAGATGCGAAAACACATGCACCGCCGCTGGATCGGTCAGATCGTCCGCCGGTACATACACCGCCTGGATGGATGTGATGGCTCCGGCATGGGTGTTGGCGATGCGCTCCTCCAGCCCCGACAATTCCGTACTCATCGTAGGTTGATATCCGAGACGCGATGGCATTTGTCCCATCAAGCCCGAAACTTCCATCCCGGCCTGAATGAAACGGAAAACATTATCGATCAGCAAGAGAACGTCGCGATGCTCGTCGTCGCGGAAGTACTCGGCCATCGTCAGCGCTACATCCCCCACCCGAAACCGGCTGCCCGGCGGCTCATTCATCTGGCCGTAGACCATCACCATGTTCGGAAGCACGCCGGCTGCTTTCATCGCGCTGTAGAGCTCTTCGCCTTCGCGGCACCGCTCCCCGATC
Source organism: uncultured Acidobacteriaceae bacterium (assembly GCA_963698865.1). Lineage (GTDB taxonomy): Bacteria > Acidobacteriota > Terriglobia > Terriglobales > Acidobacteriaceae > Acidiflorens. The sequence goes on from CAVOSL010000002.1 coordinate 760,241, forward strand.
CCGCAGAAAATGCTCATCCCTTTCTGGTGACCGATCATGTTGTGGATCATCTCCGTGAGCAGCACCGTCTTGCCGACACCCGCGCCGCCGAATAGTCCCGCCTTGCCGCCACGTTCCAGCGGCACGAGCACATCGATGGCCTTGATGCCGGTCTCGAAAACCTCAGACTTGGTGGAGCGTTCGGACAACGGCGGCGGCGTGCGATGGACAGTCCGCCACTGCACATCCGTAGGCGCAGGCTGGCGGTCGATGGCATGGCCGAACACGTCGAACATACGCGAGATAATCGTCTTGCCGACTGGCGCTTGCAGAGGAGCGCCCGTGTCCTCGACCGGCATTCCTCGGGCCAACCCTTGCGTGGGCGTTAAAGCAATGGCTCGCACGCGAGATGCATCAAGCTGCGTCATCACTTCGACGACAATCTCCCGGTCCGCTCCGGCACGGAGCACGGAAAAGATCGGCGGCAAGCAGCGGTCAAAGCGCACATCGACGACACTGCCGCGCACCGCAACCACCGCGCCGTGATTGGAAGAAGGTGCTACGCTCCTCATTTGATCGTCCACACTGGCCTCATCCCAGACGCATGATGCCCCAGAAAATCAGCGATTGTTCCGGATAGGACCAACCGCGCAGCTAGACTGCATCGTCATTTGGCATTTTCGAGCGTCCACGGCTCAGAGAGTCAAATGATTTATCCGCTTGAGTTCTCGGGCGATGATTCCTCCGGCCAACGACTGTTAGACCTCGCCAGGCTGGAGCATGCCGACGGCAATTCGCATCGCGGCGGGCCACCGCCTCGGGAGTCTCGCAGATAGTATCGTCGCGCGGTGATGGGGAATCTGTGCGGTTTTGCTCACCGTGAGAGGTCAAAACAGCATCCTAAGCACTCTGGAAAAGCGATGACACCCTCAATGTGGCTCTCGCGAACGCTCGGATCGACGAGGTTAATCGTGTCGTTATGTCATGAGGCCACGTGCATTTCCCACCGACACTGGTCAATAGGGAACAGTTTCCGTGTCATCGGGGCTGTCATAGTTTGGGTCGGGACTTGATGGTGTGAGAACGACGGCAAGTCTCCGAGGAGACGAAGAAATGTCCAAAGTAAATTCAGTTGTTGCTATATATCACACGCATACGGAAGCGGACCAAGCAGTCAAGGAGCTTCAGCGTGGCGGAGTCGACATGCACAAGTTGTCGATCGTTGGGAAGGGCTACCACACAGATGAGCAGGTGGTGGGCTACTACAATACCGGCGACCGCATGAAGTATTGGGGCAAAGTTGGCGCGTTCTGGGGAGGTTTCTGGGGACTGTTGTTCGGCTCAGCTTTTTTCCTGATCCCGGGTCTCGGCCCAATCTTAGCGGCGGGACCAGTAGTTGCATGGATCGTGGCGGCGTTGGAAAGTGCGGTGGAGGTAGGAGTATTGGGTGCTCTGGGGGCTGGCCTCTACAGCATAGGGATTCCCAAAGACAGCATTGTGAAGTATGAAGCGGCACTCAAGACAGATCAATTCCTGCTCATCGCCCACGGGACCGCAGCAGAAGTGGCCAGGGCCAAGGACATCATCGAAACCACGCATCCTGCCTACTACACGCTGCATGAAGCCGAAGCAGTCGCAGCATAGCAAAGGGAGACCTGCACGGCATAATTACAGGTCTCAAAGCCCATCTCATTCCGCCTGTGCCTTCGAATCAGATAGGGCTGGTGGATGAGAAGAATCCTGGCGACTTCAAACCTGCGAGGTCTTCGGTACTGCAGATTGAGAGGATGGAGGTCAATATGGCAAAAACAGCGGTTGGTTTGTTTGAGAATCCGGGTTCGGTCGAAGAGGTTGTTCGCGAGCTCAAAGCCAGCGGTATCCCGCAGAAGGACGTCCGTGTTTTAGGCGAGCCGCGGGAGATGGCGGGTAGTGGAGTCATGAGCACCCCACGCACTGATTTTGAAGTGGATTTGATTCGGGACCTTAGGGCGATTGGGGCCGCCGAAGCGGACGCGGAAGCTTACGTTCGAGGGGTGCGGCGTGGAGGAGTCATGGTTTTCGCAACCGGCTCCCCCGAGAAGGCGGACGCGGCTGCGGCGATCATGAACCAGAATTGCGCCGTGGAGATCGAAGAACTCAGCGCCTCGGCACCGCACCTCCCCAGCACGGTCGGCGATGACGCGCCTTCCGGTCGCGATAGCTCTATCCAAGTTGGCAGAGTCCGCTCCCCCGGCGCCGGTGCCCGTTTGTTCGTGTGGTAGATCTTTCACAAAGACTAAAGGGGGCTGGGAAGTCAGGGCCAGACATGCATCATCTCGCTTCATTCTGTCGAGGGACTTACGAGAATTGGCCTAAGTGACGCGGAGCTACGGGTCCGCCTCGTCGCCTAATTCTTGGCTCGGTCACGGCCAAAGTACCGCATGGCATTGGTCGTTTCAGTCGCATCGACTCAGCGCAGATGCCACCGGCAGAGAGAGATCATGAGCGACCAAACCCGAGTCAGCCACCCGCTCTACAACTTTCTACCGACCGAAATCGCGGGATTCGATTCCCTGGCGGAACTCGCCTTGAATATGCGTTGGTCGTGGAATCATGCCACCGATGAAGTGTGGCGGCAGCTTGATCCCGTACTGTGGGAGATCACGCATAACCCCTGGGTCGTGTTGCAGACGGTCTCGCGTGACCAGATCGAGCGCGTGTTGGCCGATTCTGGTTTTCGCAAGAACGTCGATGCCCTGGTGCAGGCCAGACGGCAGGCGCTGGAGACGCCCGCATGGTTTCAGCAGAAGCACCCGCAAGCCTCCTTGACCTGCGTCGCGTATTTCAGCATGGAGTTTATGTTGAGCGAAGCGTTGCCTATCTATTCGGGCGGGCTTGGCAATGTTGCGGGTGATCAACTCAAAGCTGCCAGCGATCTGGGCGTGCCCGTGGCCGGCGTGGGGCTGCTCTACCAGCAAGGCTATTTTCGCCAGGTGATTGACAAGAACGGAGAGCAGCAGGCTCTTTACCCCTACAACGATCCCGGCCAGTTGCCGATCACACCTTTGCGCCAACCGAACGGCGAGTGGTTGCGGTTGGAGATCCCGTTGCCTGGATACTCGGTCTGGCTGCGTGTCTGGCAGGTGCAGGTCGGCAGAGTGAAGCTTTACCTGCTGGACAGCAATGACGCTGCGAACTTTCCCGCACATCGCGGGATTACCAGCGAGCTTTATGGCGGCGGCCCGGAGCTGCGCCTGAAGCAAGAACTGATGCTCGGGATCGGCGGATGGCGGTTGCTCCGCGCACTCGGCCTCAATCCGGAAGTCTGTCACTTGAATGAAGGGCATGCGGCCTTCGCCGTATTGGAACGTGCCCGCAACTTCATGGAAGAAACCGGGCAGCCCTTCGAGGTCGCGCTAGCCGCGACGCGAGCGGGCAATCGTCTTTACTACGCACACGGCCGTGGCTGCGGGCTTTGACCGTTTCGCCCCGGCTCTGATCGAGCAATATCTCGGTCGTTATGCGCAGCAAAGGCTCGGCATAACGCTCCACGATCTGCTGGCGCTTGGTCGCCAGAACTCGAACGACGCGTCCGAGAGTTTCAACATGGCGTATCTCGCGATCCGCGGTAGCGGGGCGGTCAATGGCGTGAGTCGCTTGCATGGGGAAGTCAGCCGACATCTCTTCGAGCCTCTCTTTCCGCACTGGCCGGAGGACGAAGTCCCCATCGGACACGTGACCAACGGAGTCCATATGCCAACCTGGGACTCGGCTCCGGCCGACAATTTGTGGACGGGAGCCTGTGGCAAGGGGCGTTGGCTCGGGACGACAGAAAACTTGGAGCAGGACATTCGCCGCATCTCCGACACCACGCTCTGGAAATTTCGGACTGCGGCTACCAAGTCTCTTGTGGAATACGCTCGCGGACGACTCTCCCGCGAACTAGCTGGCTCCGGCGCATCGGCTGAGGCGGTTGACGAAGCAAAGCATTTATTCGATCCCAACGCACTGACACTCGGCTTTGCGCGTCGCTTCGCGACCTACAAGCGACCGAACCTGCTGCTCCACGACCGGCAGCGACTGCTTCATTTATTGAGTAATCCTGAGCGCCCGGTGCAACTCATCATCGCTGGCAAGGCCCATCCGGAGGACCGCGCGGGGCAAGCCTTGATCCATGAATGGATAAATTTCATCCGCCAGCCAGAGACCCGCCCTCATGTGATCTTCCTGAGCGATTACGACATGCTGCTGACCGAGAACCTGGTGCAAGGGGTGGATGTCTGGATCAACACACCACGCCGGCCATGGGAGGCTTGCGGCACGAGCGGGATGAAAGTGCTCGTCAACGGAGGCATCAATCTCTCGGAGTTGGATGGCTGGTGGGCGGAAGCCTACACGCCTGAAGTGGGGTGGGCGCTAGGAGACGGCCAGGAGCACGGCGCCGATCCCGCTTGGGACGCTGTCGAAGCCGACGCGCTCTACAATCTGCTCGAACGGGCGGTAATCCCGGAGTTTTACACTCGAGACCAGAGCGACATTCCCACCGCATGGGTCAAGCGCATGCGGGAGAGCATGGCGCAATTGACCCCGCGTTTCTCCGCCGACCGCGCGGTGCGCGAATATATCGAGCAACACTACCTTCCAGCTGCGACCGCCTACCGTGACCGCGCAGCGAACAAAGGCGCGATCGGCGGTCAAGTGGTCGATTGGCAGCATGCGGTAGATCGGGAGTGGGGCTCGTTGCGTTTCGGAGCCTTGCGCGTCGAAACCAACACCGACCACCACGTGTTTGAAGTCGAAATCTTTCTGAACGATCTCGACCCGAGTGCGGTCCGGGTTGAGCTTTATGCGGACGGAGTCAACCGCGGCGTTCCCGTACTGCAGGAAATGAAATGGGCGCGCCCGCTTCCTGGCGCGCCCGAGGGCTGCGTTTACCAGGCGATGGTACCCGCTGCACGTCCAGCGGGAGACTATACGGCGCGAGTGACGGCCCACCGCGACGGCGTTGCCATCCCACTCGAAGACGCTCGCATACTGTGGCAACGATGATGAAAACGTACGACCTGAGCCCGCAGTCTAGCGCCGTTCTTCTGGCTCGCGCAACGAACGGTCAAAGACGGCAGACGGCATTGACGGAGGCAAAATGAAAAGAGCGCTCCCGGTCACGACGCTGTTTCTGGATGTCGGCGGCGTCTTGCTCACCAACGGGTGGGATCATCACGCCCGCAGACGGGCGGCAAAGAATTTCAAGCTGCCGTGGACTGAGATGGAAGATCGGCACGGCCTGGTCTTCGAAACCCATGAGGAGGGAAAGATTACGTTCGAAGAATATTTAGATCGGGTGGTCTTCTACAAAAAGCGACCGTTCACCCGGTCACAGTTTCGGCGCTTCATGTTCGCGCAATCGAAACCTTACTCCGAGATGCTTGAGCTGGCCGCTCAGCTCAAGGTCCGGCACGGGCTTAAGATCGCCGTGGTCAGCAACGAAGCACGGGAATTAAATGACTTACCGGATTCAGAAGTTCAAGCTCGACGGGTTTGTGGATGCTTTTATTTCCTCCTGCTTCGTCCACGTCCGCAAGCCGGACGCGGATATTTTTCGGCTTGCGCTGGACATCGCCCAGGCACCAGCGCCACAGGTCCTCTATATCGAGAACACCCCGATGTTCGTCCAGATCGCGGAAGGTTTGGGGATTCGGAGCATTCTTCACACGGATTACAGGTCTACGCGCGCAAAACTGGCTTTGTTCGGATTGCAGAATGACGAAGGTATCAGCCGTGCAACCAGCTAATCCACGCATTCTGACGATCAATGGCGGCTCGTCGAGCATCAAATTCGCGATCTTCGATGCTGGTGACTCGCTGCGACGGATTCTGGAGGGCGGGATTGAGCGGATTGGGCTGCCGGAGGCAACCTTCCGGGTGAAAGGCTCGGATCAGGCGGACAACTTTTCGCGACTGGTGATGGCACCGGATCACACAGTGGCGGTGGGCGCTCTGATGGATTGGATCGAGGAACGGAACGGGCGTGACACATTGACCGCGGTTGGGCACCGCGTGGTTCATGGCGGACCGAAGTATTACGAGCCTCAGCGAATCACTGCCGAAATGGTTGCGGAGTTGCGCCGCCTCAGTCCATTCGACCCTGACCATATGCCGGAGGAGATCCTGTTGACCGAGGCGTTTCATCGCCGGTTTCCTCGCCTGCCCCAAGTAGCGTGCTTCGACACGGCTTTTCACCATGACCTGCCGCGCGTGGCGCAACTTCTGCCAATCCCGCGCCGCTACGAGGCGCAGGGCGTGCGGCGGTACGGGTTTCACGGGTTGTCGTATGCGTTTCTAATGCAAGAACTGGCCCGCGTGGCCGGTCCGGAAGCGGCACAAGGCCGGGTCGTCCTCGCCCACCTCGGCAATGGCGCGAGTCTCGCGGCGGTGCGTGCCGGCAAATCCATAGACACAAGCATGAGTTTCACACCGACCGCCGGGGTGCCGATGAGCACTCGCTCCGGCGATCTCGATCCCGGACTGGTTTGGTATCTGACGCGCACTGAAAAAATGAGCGCGAAGCAATTCAACGAGATGGTCAATTTCCAGTCTGGACTGCTCGGCGTGTCGGGAACCAGTTCCGACATGCGGGACCTGCTGGAGCACGAGACTCACGACGTGCGGGCTGCTGAAGCGGTCGCTCTGTTCTGCTACGAGATCAAGAAGTGGATCGGCGCATTCGCGGCGGCGTTGGGTGGACTAGACACGCTTGTGTTCGCTGGTGGCATCGGAGAGAATGCGCCTCCGGTTCGCGCCCGGATTTGCGACGGGCTGGGGTTTCTTGGAATCGAACTTGAAGAAAAACTAAACGCTGCGAATGAGGGCGTGATTTCCGCAGCGGCCAGCCCGGTTGAGGTCCGTGTCATTCATACGGACGAGGAACTCATGATCGCCAAGATGGTTTTCCAAGTTCTCGGACTTGGCCGCAAGTAAGGAGAATTGAACCATGAAAACTGACACAGTCACTCCGGAACTGCTCGACAAGAAACCAGAAGCATCGAACAAACAAGAGTTAAATCTGAAAACGACCAAGAAAACCAACACACTCACTCCAGAACTGCTCCGCAAGATGGATGCCTATTGGCGCGCCGCCAACTATGTGTCGGTCGGCCAGATTTATCTCTACGACAATCCACTGCTGAAGGAGCCGCTGAAACTGTCGCACGTGAAGCCGCTGGTGGTCGGACACTGGGGCACTACACCGGGCCAGAACTTCATCTACGTGCACCTGAACCGGGTCATCAAGGAGTATGACCTAAACATGTTCTACATCGCTGGTCCCGGGCACGGTGGTCCGGCGCTGGTGGGCAACGTTTACCTCGAAGGCACGTGGAGTGAGGTCTATCCGAACGTCACGCAAGACGAAGCCGGAATGAAAGAGCTGTTCAAGCAATTCTCATTTCCCGGCGGGATTTCCAGCCATGTTGCGCCGACGACACCGGGGTCGATTCACGAAGGTGGCGAGCTGGGATACTCGCTCAGCCATGCCTTCGGAGCGGCGTTCGACAATCCCGATCTGGTTGTCGCCTGCATCATCGGTGATGGTGAAGCGGAAACGGCCTCCTTGGCGACCTCATGGCAGTCCAACAAGTTTCTCGACCCGATTAGCGATGGAGCCGTGCTGCCGATCCTCCACCTCAATGGCTACAAGATCAGCAATCCAACCGTTCTGGCCCGCATCGAGCATGAAGAGTTGGAAGAATTTCTGCGAGGCTGCGGCTGGACGCCCCACTTTGTGGAAGGCGATGACCCGGAAAAGATGCACGAACTCATGGCCACCACCTTGGATAAGGTCATCGAGGACATCCGGCAAATCCAAAAGAACGCGCGGCGCAAAAATGACACCACCCGGCCGCGCTGGCCCATGATCGTCCTCAAGTCACCCAAGGGCTGGACGGGACCAAAAGTAGTCGATGGCTTACAAATCGAGGGCACTTTCCGAGCTCACCAGGTGCCGCTCCTGGTGGATCCCGAGCATCCCGATCATGTCAAACAACTTGAAAGCTGGATGAAAAGCTACAAGGCCGAGGAACTGTTCGATAAAAATGGGCGGCTCATGCCGGAATTGGCCGAACTGGCGCCGAAGGGCGACCGCCGGATGGGCGCCAATCCCCACGCCAACGGCGGCATTCTGCTGCGCGACCTGCGCATGCCGGACTTCCACGTCCACGCGGTGAACGTGCCTTCGCCCGGCGCCGTTGAACGCCCAGGATACGCACGTGCTGGGTTCGTTCCTGCGCGATGTGGCCAAACTGAATCAGGATCAGCGTAATTTCCGTATCTTCGGTCCCGATGAGACAGTCTCGAATCTCCTGGGCGCGGTTTTTGAAGTCACCAACCGTCAGTGGGATGCCCGGGAAGTAAAGAATGACGAATTCCTCGCGCCCGCCGGCCGCGTGCTGGACTCGATGCTCAGCGAGAACCAGTGCGAGGGTTGGTTGGAAGGATATCTTCTGACCGGACGGCACGGGCTGTTTAACAGTTATGAAGCCTTCATTCGCATCATCGACTCGATGTTCAGCCAGCACGCCAAATGGCTGAAGGTATGCCTGGAACTGCCCTGGCGCCGGAAGATTTCGTCGCTGAACTATCTGCTCGCCTCTCATGTCTGGCAACAGGATCACAACGGCTTCACGCACCAGGATCCCGGTTTCCTCGACCATGTCATCAACAAGAAGGCTGATATCGTGCGGGTTTACCTTCCGCCCGACGCCAATTGCCTGTTGTCGGTTTTCGATCACTGCCTGCGCAGCCGGAATTACGTCAATGTGGTGGTGGCAGGCAAGCACGCCCTCCCGCAATGGCTGACCATGGACGCGGCGGTCGTGCATTGCACGGAAGGAATTGGCATCTGGCAATGGGCCAGCAACGATCAGGGCGCCGAGCCGGACGTAGTGATGGCCTGCTGCGGCGACACGCCCACGCTGGAGATTCTGGCTGCCGTTTCCATCCTTCGCCAGCATTTGCCCGATCTGAAAATTCGGGTGATTAATGTCGTTGATCTCATGAAGCTGCAATCTTCGAGTGAGCACCCGCACGGGCTAAACGAAACAGATTACGATTCGCTTTTCACCAAAGATAAACACATCATCTTTGGCTTTCATGGATATCCATGGCTAGTCCACCGGCTCACCTACCGCCGGACCAACCGCAACCTCCACGTCCGGGGTTACAAGGAAGAGGGCACGATCACGACTGCTTTTGACATGAGGGTGCAGAACGACTTGGACCGGTTCCACCTGGTGCAAGACGTGGTGGATCGGCTACCGCACTTGGGCACTAAGGGCGCCTACCTGAAGCAGCAGATGCAGGACAAGCTCATCGAGCACAAGCATTACATCGACAAGCACGGCCAGGACATGCCGGAAATCCGGAACTGGAAATGGAGCAAAGAGTAAGAAGGAGAATCGAATCCGAGGAGTTCAAGATGCCCATTCAAATCAAAGAAGAAAACGGCGGGAAATTAGTCGCCGTTCAAGTCACCGGGAAGCTGGTAAGGGCGGATTACGAGCACTTTGTGCCCGAGTTCGAGCGACTCATCCGGCAACACGGAAAATTGCGCGTTCTGTTCGACATCGCCGATCTCCACGGCTGGGACGCAGGGGCGGTGTGGGAGGACATCAAGTTTGACATGAAACACTTCAGCGACATCGAACGGCTCGCGATGGTCGGCGATAAAAAGTGGCAGCACGGCATGGCGATCTTCTTCAAGCCCTTTACGAAAGCGACGATTCGATACTTCGATCATGCCGAGGCCGCTGAGGCGCGGAAGTGGTTGGGAGAAGCGTAGCGGCTTGCGCCCGCAACCGGCTCATCAACCGCAAGCACTACATCGACAAGCACGGCCAAGACATGCCGGAAATTCGGAACTGGAAACGGAGTAAAGACAAATGAACACACAAGGGCTGTTAGATGTGCATCCACTCGTCAACGAGGGCGGAGCCTGATGACCGCGCCGCGTTCAGACGCGCTCGTGCTCTTCGGTGTGACGGGCGATCTCGCCCACAAGATGATCTTCCCGGCTCTTTATGCGATGACGAAACGAGGTATCCTCAACGTCCCGGTAATCGGAGTCGCCTTCCCGAAATGGAGTCTGGAGCGTCTACGCCGGCGCGTGACCGACAGCATAAAGCGATCGGGCGGGATCGATAACAAGCGAGCGCTTCATGATCTTCTGTCCCGGTTCAGTTACGTGAGCGGGGACTATAAAGACCCGGCTACATTCACTGCTATAAAAAGCTCGCTGGGTAGCGCTCGGCGCCCCGCGCACTATCTCGCAATCCCGCCTTCACTGTTCGAGACGGTGATCAAAAGCCTCGGAGCCGCGAACCTGGCCGAACATGCGCGCGTCATTGTCGAAAAGCCGTTCGGACGCGACCTGGCCTCGGCGCGAGAGCTCAATCAGGTAGCGCACTCGGTGTTCCCGGAAGATTCGATCTTCCGCATCGATCACTTCCTCGGGAAGGAGGCGATCATGAATATCCTTTATTTCCGCTTCGCGAACTCTTTCCTGGAGCCAATCTGGAACCGCAACTACGTGGCGAGCGTCCAGATCACCCTATCCGAGGATTTTGGCGTCGGGAAGCGCGGCGCGTTTTACGAAACAGCTGGCTGTCTGCGCGACGTGATCGAGAACCATCTCTTCCAGGTCGCCGCACTACTTGCCATGGAGCCTCCGGCGGGTAGGGACTTTGGCGCCGTGCACAACGAGAAAGCCAAGGTCTTTCAAGCCATGCGCCCTCTGACCCCCGACGACTTGGTGCGCGGCCAGTATGCCGGCTATCGCAAGGAAGCAGACGTGGCGAAGAACTCCGACGTCGAAACTTTCTGCGCCCTGCGGCTGTTCATCGATTCCTGGCGCTGGGAGGGAGTGCCGTGGTATCTACGCTCCGGCAAGTATCTGGCAGACACCGCCACCGAGGTCATGGTGGAGTTGAAGCCACCGCCTCAGAGGCTCTTCGCCGACTCAGCGCCAATTCCAAAGTCCGGCCCGGCCAACTACCTGCGCTTCCGCCTCTCCCCCAACTCAGCCATCGCCCTCGCCGCTCGCGTCAAACTCGCAGGGAAGGAGTTCGTCGGGGACCAGCGAGAGCTCTACCTATTCGAAGAACAGCCGGGAGAGGAATCGCCTTACGAGCGGCTCTTGGGCGACGCCATGATCGGCGATGGAGCACTCTTTACCCGTGAGGACGCGGTTGAGGCCGCATGGGCGGTTGTCGATCCAGTGCTTAAGACCCATCACCGGGCTCGCCCCTACAAACGCCACAGCTGGGGACCGAAAGAGGCTGACACGATCATCGGTTCAGACAGTTGTTGGCACAACCCAGGCCCCGAGGAGGCATCCGCCTCAGTTTCTGGACGGACTACGAAGAGAAAACGATGATTCCCGCCACCGGAGCTTCCGAAACACAGAAGTTCGGGCACTGATTCGGGAGGAAGCCACTGATAAGGCCAAGCCCGATCAGGCGCGGGTCAAGCCGTACGCATCCAAAACGTCCCGCAGCGTCACAATCCCTTCCAAACTTATGCACATCCGCGCGGCTCACGACCGGCAGGATCTCGATCTGGTTGGCGCCCATGCGTTCGAGCGCCAAATCAAGTCCCGGGTCGGAGTGGACGTGCGGAAAAGCCAGCGCATCCACGAGATCGCCGACTTTCTTATCCGCGCCTTCGGCCCGTTCTTGCTCCAGCTTCGCAAGATTGACGACGCCAATTACACCGCGCCGATCCGTCACCAGCCAGGTTCTTGACGCACTCGATCGCACTCGCTCCAGCGCTTCCCGAACTCGAACGTAGAGGTCGAATTTCGGGAACGGAATCTTCTGTAAGAGGCGAACGCCACTGCAGTTCGGCAGTGGCGTTCATGGTTGCGGGGGGCGGATTTGAACCGCCGACCTTTGGGTTATGCGATCTGACTCACCTTTCGATGAGAGTCGGACTGTACCTTCATCCACGTGGGATGCTCGCCATCCAGTCTCTACGCCTTCCCCCATTATTCCGGGGGCTTGGTTCGGTATTGCCTTATCGCTCGCGCGACGTAGGTTCCACCGACTTTGACGAGTGATCTTCCGGCACATTGCTGCACCGGACGCCCAATTTGCAACGCTCGATTAGGAACTCCAAGATTCCAAGGAACTCTTGGGAATCCTAAGGAGCGGGAGGTTATGAGCCCACGGATAATAGGAATTACAACAACTTACAAGACGCGGGTGGCCCTCGAAAAGCCTTGTAAGAAGCGTTAGGGAATCGTTATTGGACAGCTAAAGGACAGCCGGCGGGGCGCGATCGGGCCCTCGTTGATTTCGCAGAAAACAACGCGCTCATGATGCGAACCACCGTCGACGTCGTGACTCTCCTATGTCCACTCAAATTCGTTCGGTCCTAAGACCTATCTCCCACCGTCACTCTGAGAACCAACGATCGACATCCGCCAATCTCCCGGCGTGTCACTGAAGTGGTGGCCAAGAAGCACCTCAATTTCGGCCTTGATGCTTGGATTACCGGCCTGCGGTTTCGATCGACCCAGCCAATTCAAGTCATTCTACTGACCAGCACTACTAATGGGGTCGTTCGAGCCTTTAGGCTCCTACGACCACAGTTGGCTTGCCGCCTAGATCATTGTCGCAATCTCCGAGACCCGCCGGTACGATTGCAGCCTGTCCTCATGCTCATAGGTATCGGTCACAACGATGACCTCGTCGGCTCCCGTTTCACCCACCAACTTCTCGAGACCCGCTTTCACCGTCGTATTCGATCCGACAATCGCCGCACGCAGTCTGCTCTCAACGGCCGCCCTTTCCCCGTCGTCCTGCCAGAGCTTCTCCATGGAATCCACCGGTGGCAACAGTTCAACTGGCTGGTTGCGTATTAAGCGCAAGAAGCGTTGCTGCGGGGTCGTGAACAACCTCCGGGCAGACGCATCAGTCTCTGCCGAAATCACCTGCACGGCCACCATCAGGTAGGGCTTCTGCAGAACCTCACTTATTCGGAAGTGGTCGCGGTACAGCTGTGCCGCTGCGTACAAGTGCTCGGGAGCAAAGTGCGCCGCGAATGCAAATGGCAACCCCAGCATCCCAGCCAGCTGCGCGCTGAAGCCGCTCGACCCCAGCAATGTGATCGGCACGTTGCTTCCCTGTCCGGGGATCGCCTTGACCGCTTGCCCCGGTTTCTCGGGCCCCAAGTATCCCCGCAGTTCCTCCAACAACAACGGGAAATCGTCTCCGCTCTGCTGCGAATCTCTCCGCAGCGCCCGCATCGTTTGAAAGTCGCCGCCCGGAGCGCGTCCCAGTCCCAAATCGATGCGTCGAGGATACAGAGCTTCAAGGGTCCCAAACTGTTCCGCCACCACGAGAGGTGCATGGTTCGGTAGCATCACTCCACCGCTACCGACCCGAATCGTCTTAGTCGCTCCTGCCACATGGCCGATCAGCACCGGCGTTGCGGAGCATGCCAATCCAGAAATGGAGTGATGTTCCGCCAGCCAGTAGCGCTTGTATCCCCACTGCTCTACGTGTTGCGCCAGATCCACCGAACGCGCGATTGCGTTACCGGCGGACTCTCCTGTTCGCATTCCCACGAGATCAAGAACTGAAACCGCTAATCCACTGTCCATGCTTGATTGGATGAGATGGCTAGGAAAGCGATGCGAAGGACCCGTCGGCGCCACGATGTGGGTTCTCCTCTCTCTGGACCATGGATTCTGTTACACCACCATCGCACAAGCACACGCAAGTTTCATTTAGGGCACCTGTTTCAGAGTTTCCTCGGGCGAATGTAAGAAATGGGACAAGTTCGGCGTATCAACGGTCCCAGTTAGCTCCTGCCAATGCGTCTCGCCTAGTTTTTGTTTGTGATACATAAGCCACGCTGCGGCCGTCCCAGGTCGGGACATTGGATCGCCTGGCCGATTGCATAGAGTCGCGCTTAGGCCATACAACAGTGGAAGATAAACAATCGAGGCCGTCAGCAGCCGGCGTGCAGCTGCTCTCGAACGCTGAACCACAAATTCCAATCCGAAGTACAAGAACCCCTCACCCAGCAGTACTGCGGCACAATAAAAGATCATCGCGTGCCGAGTCGGAGATTGCATGATGCTGATACCGACGAGAGCAAACAACGGCAATAAAGTTTCCAAAATCATGAAAGGAACTCTCCCATTGCCTGTCGGTAGAACCAAATAGCCTGCGCGGTCGTAGTCTTCGCGATACATCCAAGCGATTGCCATGAAATGTGGAAACTGCCACAGAAAGAGCATGGCGTACAGCATCCCCGCCTCGATATTCAGTCGTCCGGTGGCCGCGGCCCAACCAATGAGCGGCGGCATGGCGCCTGGAAAAGCTCCGACGAGAACACACATTGGTGTTCTTCGCTTCAGCGGGGTGTACACGAACAGATAGGTCAGCAACGTCAATGTTGCGAGCGCACTAGCGAGCAGATTTATAACTACCGCGAGATAGATGCCGCCGACTGCTGCCAATGCAATTCCAAAGACGAGGACCGAAATGGGTTTGACACGGCCAGCCGCGGCTGGACGCCGGGCGGTTCGGCGCATTTGGGCGTCGAACTCTCGTTCGAGGTATTGGTTTAGCGTACCGGTCCCACTGGCCACCAACAACGTTCCGAGCAAAGTGTTGAATAGCGCCGCGAATGAAAACCGCCCACTACTTGCGGAAGCCATGTAGAACCCAACAAAAGTTGCGATCAAGATCAGGAAGTTCACTTCTGGCTTGGTGAGCGCCCAGTAGTCTAGCCAGGTGGATCGGCCCAAATGGGGGGCTTGCACCGCATTGGAAGAAGACGCGTTGAGTACGGACTGGTGGGACATTTCAGACCGCCTCCACCCGGTGTGGATCCGTCGATCGATGGGGGGAGAGTAAACGCGTGGTGAAGATTGCCCCGGCGATTAAATAGACGACGGTGACGCAAGTCCACATCAGCGCACCAGCACATTGCTGGTCTTCCAGGGCAGTCAATCCAAATTGCCGAGATGAAGACAAATAGACCGGGTAAACCACACGGTCGCAAAAAACGAGAAATCCAGAGAGAATGTCGCACGGTAATGTCGCGAAAAACAGATACAAGAGTATCGACGAGTCTGACCATTTCAATGCGTTCCGCGGAGATTCAACCACTGGCCACCAGAAAAGAAATCCGGTCACGAGAAACGAAGCTTGCTCGATCCCATGCCACGTTTGCGATCTCAATCCAAGCATAAATATCGAAGGAATATGCCACGCAACTAGAGTGGCGGTGGCTCCAATCCAGCCAATCGTCGGGTGCGGAAGAATCACGTCCCGGCTCCCGCATGGGTTCCGTACGGGGTAGTCGAATGACCAACTCCCCGAGCTTTTTCACCGGGCGTTGCGGCAGCAGCTTCAAGGGCTCGCCAAGCAAGATCAAAGGAGGCGCCACAGTCATCAGCAACAGATGTTGAATCATGTGCACCGTGAGCAGATCGTGATCGAGGGCCGATAAGGGTGAACCGAGCCCAACCCAGGTCAGCAACAGCCCGACAAAGAAACTCCAAGCGCGCCAACTCTCAACTCCGTCTGGGACGAGCCATGCAACACGCATCCATCGATGCAGGTACGCGATCGCAACGAGAGATAAAGCGACGAAAACCCACAGTGATTCGACTATCGAATGATGAGCGTGTGACATCGATCTTTGCCTTACGATCTGCGCCTTAGGGTTGAGGACCAGTCCTCGGTTTGCTGTTGCCAAGGACCATGTCCAGAGCGGCATCCCTTGCAGGCCGCTGCGCTGCGGGATGTAAAGTCTCAAGAAATGCTACGAGCGCCGTAGTCTCCGCCGGACTCAGATTGTTCCCATACGCAGGCATGTTGCCGCCGCCTTGAATCACTTGTCGAATGAGTTGGTCCTGCGTGAGGCGAACCGCAACGCTGTCCAGGGCTGGGCCTCTTTGTCCACCCGTGTTGCCAAGAGAGTGGCAGTTGCGGCACTGCTTGACCTGAAACACGAGCACCCCCTGCCGCTCAAGCGCAGTAGTGCCATGAATGTACTGGTCGGGTACTGGATCGCCGCTCCAGGCATTCATATGCGGACTCCAGGGAGTGAACTGGGCCATGCGAGTAAAGGTACCGAGCGTGATCGCGATCAATAGCACAGTGATTACCGCGATGGGTCTGCGCTTCCAGCTTTTCTCTCCTTCTCCCGAAAGAAACGGCAGAAGAATCAAGCCGATAATTGCCAAAGGAGGGCCGATAAGAAGGAACGGCGTCTCAAGCGACGGTGGAAGAAGTGAAAGTAGCGCATAGAGCCACAGGAAAAAGTAATCGGGCTTGGGAGCAGTCTGAATGATTGTCGGATCGGGCTGCCCTGTGGGACCAAACGGGCCAAAGTAGTAAGCGCACGCGGCAACCGCAAGAATGATGAACGCCGCGAAGAACATGTCTTTCCATACTGCATAGGGGACGAAGGGCGCGCCATCTTTCCTGGTCAAAGCGTGATACTCGGCCTCGTAGGTCGCTCGCTTAACGATGCGTCCCGGCATCGGCCATTCGTTGATGCCCAGCTTCAACACCATCAAGACATGGAGACTGACAAACCCGATCAGCAGGCCGGGAATCACGAATACGTGCAAGGCAAAAAACCGGGAAAGCGTTGCGCCTGCGATGATCGGACCACCCAGCATTAATTTCACGGCAAAAGGACCGACGATAGGAACGCGGCTGGCAATCGACGCTCCGATTCCCAGCCCCCAGTAAGCGTCCTGATCGAAGCGCAAGACCTGACCCGTAAATGCCATGCCCAGAGTCATCAACAGAAGAAAGACGCCGATGATCCAGGTCAGTTCACGTGGATATTTGTGAGCTCCGAAGAGAAACACCTGCACCATATGAATCAGGACAACGGCGACCATGAAGTTGGAGCCCCATCCGTGCATAGCACGGATGAACCAGCCAAGCGCAACCTGATGATTCAGAGCCTGCAGGCTGCTCCACGCTTCTCCGGCCGAGGGCACATAAACCAGGGCCAATAGAATTCCGGTCACCAGTTGCAGAATAAAGACGGTGAGCGCAGCACTGCCAAAAACATAGAACCAGCTCGCCGTGTTGCGCGGCACGGGATGTTCCACGGCCTCGCGAATCGGTGCTGCAAGTTGCAAGCGATGATCGAACCATTCGCCAATTTTCTTGATCACGCGCATGACGGTTTCTCCGAGGTCAGACGCTGCCACAGGATCGCCGGGAGTTGGCAGCTGTCCCGCGTCAATCGTGAGCACTCCGTTTTCGATTTTGTACGGGTATACGAAAAGGCCACGCTCAGGTGGCCCGGATGCCCGTGAGCCATCGCGGTAATACGCGCCGCCATGGCATGGACACATAAAAAGACCGGATTGCGCGAACCAGCGGACGGGGCAGCCGAGATGTGCACAGTTGATCGCAAATACCTGAAATTGATCTCCCGCGATGCGGCGCACCCAGCACGCTGTGTCTACCGTCTTTCCATCGGTTGGCATGACCAGGGGACTGCGAAAAGTTGCCATCCTTGTCTCTCCCTCCGGAAAGTTGCTGACGTCTCCAAGCGGCACCCAGGAGAGATAGCCATTCCCGCGACCACGAGTGATGGAGGAAAAGAGAAAGCGCGCAACTGGCAGCGCCAATACGATCGCGGCAAATCCGTTGAACAGGATTCCCAGCTTCATGAAGAAACCGCGTCGCGAAAGGCTAGCAGCAGACGGGGCGGTCACAGGGTTCGATGACATCTTATTTCTCCGAGTGTTGCGCGTAGTTCAAAGCGGAATAAGGCTGCCCCGGATTCTGCGCACGCCGAGATGCCAGCCAGGCAACTACATCTGTGATTTCCTGATCGGTCATAGGATGTCCGGGGACATTGTCACGCCAGTCGGGTGCACCTAATTCTGGCCTGCCGGTGATCACGATCGTGCGCAGTTCCTGATCGGTCAGCAGCGCCAGGAATGAATCGTTCGTGATCGCGCTTCCCTTGGGCGTTCCCCCGCCCTCGGGACCATGGCAGGATGCGCAATATGTTCCAAACACGAGTTGACCGTGATCGACATTCCCCGCGGTTTTTGCCGCGTAGGAGGGGGGATTGGCTCCATCGAGAATCTGTTTGCGCCCCCAGCGGGAAAAGATCCCACTCGCAATGACTTCGATCTGCTGCTCGGTTAGCATTCCGCCGGCAGCGCTGCGCGAACGCGGGCATCGACGTTCCGCGGACGCCATTCGCGACGATCTTGCGCATCGTGGGTTCATCGACGATGGTCAAATACACGGGATTGGCAAGGGCAATCGACGCGCCTCCACGTCCTTCCGCTCCATGGCAAGCGGCGCAGTTCTGCGCGTAGAGCGTGCCGAAGTCTGAAACCTGGCTCGGGGCAACCGGTTCGGGATCGGTTCGCGGTTCACGATTTAGAGTGCTGCAAGCAGCGAGCATCAATAGGCTGAGGATTGCAAGCCCAGACAGAATTCTGATCCGCTTCATCGCAGGTTCTCCCCGCGCTCTCTTGGTGGAATGGTTCCGGGAGCCTCGATTCCCGCCCTTAACAAAAACGAAACATTTTCTCGGGTAGGAATGCGCGCTTGGCGCACGACTACAAGTCCAGCGACGATTCCGAAAGCCACCTGCGAGGCTATGAACCACACCCAATCAATGCGACTCGCGAGCAGTGGATTCAGCAATCCTAGGATCGTGTACAGCAACCCGGACCACAGTGCCGGGGCGATGAGTCCACCCAGCACAATCGGGCGGCGGGGGAACATGGGCAGCATCGCGCCGTAGAGCAATCCAACAAAGATGGAGACAAGACCATGCAGAACACAGGCAATCGCGAAAGCTTCAGCATGGAACGAATACAGCTGGGCAGGCCCGAGCCTTAGGGATTCTCGGTAAACTGCTGCGGCAAGAAGGTTGATTGGGTACCATATGCTTCCAGCTTTAAGAACGCCGTAAGCACAAGCCAATACTGCCATCGCGATGCTGCCCGCCAATCCACCTTTCACACCTGCTGATATCGGATACGTGTGAACCGGAAGCCACGCTCGCACCTGATCTGGAAGGACTGGAAGCCGTTCCACGACCCGGCGATCTGTGGTCAGGCGAATATCTTCGGGAAGGACTGGTACAACCTCTTCATGCTCGCGCGGAAAGACTTCACGAAACCAACCGACAGAACCTGCCACCGACAGCAAGATGCCAAGACAGCTTACTGACGTGCTCGTCACAAGGCCCGCGAACAGCAGTGCCGCCCCAAGCGCCAAAATGAACGGCCACGCTGTCGGCGCGGGCACTTCAATCTCGCGAGGAGGACGAGCACTCTCGTTCAATTCCTCTGTCGGCGATAGTGTTGCCATAAAGACCTCAGCGTCCAAGAACGTAAACTACAGTGAAAACCACAACCCATACGGCGTCGACGAAGTGCCAGTACATCGAGAGCACAGCGACGCGACCTGACTGGCTGACTCCCATACGTCCGGCAAAGCCCAAATATCGCGGCCACCGAGAGCATGATCAGACCTGCCGTAACGTGAAAGGCGTGCAGGCCGACGAGTGAGTAATAGGTTGTCCCAAACAAGTTGGTCGAGATGGTTAGGCCGCGGTCGTAAATAAGTCGGTGCCATTCCTGCGCCGTGCCGTAAAGGAACAAGCCGCCCAGTGCAATGGTCAGCAGCCAAAAGGCGAGGAATAATCGCGCGTAGTCCCGCTCCAAAGACCTTCGCCGCAAGGTGAATGGTCAAGCTGCTCGATAATAAGCAAATCGTGTAGAAGATCGGCGTCTCGAGCACTTCTGAGCGGCGTCGGTCCCGCGATGCTCTTCCCCAGATAGAAGAGATAGGCGACAACGAAGATCGTAAAGATCGCCGACTCGGCGATGATGAGGCCGGCCATCGCCACCTTTCCGCGAGATGGCAGATCCCACGCGGCTGCTGTGTTCGGAAATGAAGTTGTCACTGCGCTCATATGATTTCGCCTTCACTCATAGCGGCTATCGGGATCTTCAGGATGCTTCAGGTCCCACAAGGGCCGTCGGCTCGCGACTGTCGGAACCGTCGCAAAGTTATAGGCAGGGGGCGGCGAACTGATCGACCATTCCAGTGTCCATGCGTCCCAGGGGTCGTTACCGGCCCTGGCTCCCTTGAAATAAGAAATGACGAGGTTTGCAACGAAACACGAGAATCGCGAGCGCCTGAATGAACGCGCCGATCGTAATGATGAAGTTCAAGGTGTCCCAACCTCGGCCTGGTTCGTAGGTGTAGATCCGACGAGGCATCCCGAGCATGCCGGGAATGTGCATGAGGTCGAATGTCAGGTGAAAGCCGATCAGGAACAGCCAGAAATGCCATTTGCCGAGGCGTTCACTCAGCATTCGGCCAGTGATTTTCGGGTACCAGTAATAGAACGCGGCGAAGAGCGCGAACAGAATTCCGCCTACGATCACATAGTGAAAGTGCGCCACGACAAAATAGGAGAAGCTAAGCTGCCAATCGAAAGGCGAGGCAGCCATCATGATGCCGGTCAGACCGGCAATGAGGAATTGGAACAAAAATCCAATGCTGAACAGCATCGGCGTTTTGAACTGAATCCTGCCGCCCCACATGGTGCCGATCCAGTTGAAGATCTTAATTCCCGTGGGAACGCCGACCGCCATCGTGGTCAGGGTGAAAAAGCTGTTGGCGTAGGAGTTCATTCCGATCGTAAACATGTGGTGCGCCCAAACGCTCATACTCACGAACGCGATGCAGACGGTCGCCGCAACCATCACCGGATACCCGAAAATCGGTTTACGGGAAAAGACCGGAATGATTTCCGACATAAAAGCGAAGCAAGGAATGATCAGAACGTAAACTTCCGGATGTCCGAAGATCCAAAAGAAGTGCATCCAGAGGACTGCCGATCCGCCTGCCTGGGTATCGAAGAAATGGCCGCCCAGATATCGATCGATGAGCAACATGATCTGGGCGGCCGACAGGGGGGTAATCGCAATCAAAACCATTCCTGCCATGACAAGGTTCATCCACACCAGAAGTGGCATACGACTGATCTTCATACCCGGGCAGCGCAAGCAGAGGATTGTCGCAATGATATTGATGGCCGTTCCGATACTGCCAAATCCGGAGACGAGCAATGCAAGAGTCCAATAGTCAGAACTATGCCCTGGAGAGAACGCGCGAGCGCCCAATGGCGCGTACGACCACCAACCCACGTCTGGTGCGCTTCCGGCGCCGTACAAACCACTCCCTCCGAAAAAGCTGAAATAAAGAAGAAGCCCTCCCAGAAACGACAGCCAAAAACTGAATGCATTCAGGCGCGGAAAAGCCATATCGCGCGCACCGATCATCAAGGGCACCAGGTAATTGGCAAATCCAAACAGGATGGGCATGGCCACAAAGAAAATCATGGTCGTCCCATGCATGGTGAACATCTGGTTGAAGACTTCCGGAGAAACGAAGTTGTTGTGCGAATGCATCAGCTGAATGCGAATGATGAGCGCCTCGACTCCCCCCACAGCGAGAAACAGCAGAGCCGAGACAATATAGAGAATCCCCAGCCTTTTGTGATCTACAGTGGCCAGCCACTGATGAAGCTGGTCGACCCAAGGCCTGGCATCTAGTTTGGGCGTCGGGAATAGTGATCGCATTCGAAGACATAGTAAGTTCTTCTGGAGCGCTTTTAGTGCAGCGTCTCCATGTAACTCACGACCGCATCCAGGTCCGCGTCGCTCAGCTTCATAGCGGGCATTAACGAGCCTGGTTTGATTGCACTGGGGTTCTGAATCCAAAGACGGAGATTTTCGTGAGTGTTTTTGGCGGCGCCTGCCGCAATCGTGGCGCGGCTCATCAAGTGAGTCAGGTCAGGGCCAAAGCGCCCATTCGCTGGAGTTCCGGCCACCGCATGGCAGTTCATGCAGGCATTGCTTTCAAACACTCGCATGCCCTCGATTGCACCAACGTCTTCGACAGCGGGTCTCTGCTGGGCGCGAACCCAGCCGGCAAAATCCTCGGGCCCATCCACCGAAACGCGGAGGAGCATCTTCGCGTGCTGTGTTCCGCAATACTGTGCACACTGGCCAAGAAAGACGCCTGTGCGCTGGGGGTCCATCCACATTCTGTTGGGATGGTTCGGAATAAGGTCCGTTTTGCCTGCAAGCTCTGGCACCCAAAAGCTGTGGTCGGTATCGGCCGAGAGCAATTGCAGGAACGTCGGCGTCGGATGATCGGGATTGCTGACCGGGATGTGCAGTTCGTTGGCGGTAACGATCCCCAACTTCGGATAGCGAAATTCCCACCAGTATTGATGCCCTATCGCGATCACATCTAGAGCGCCCGCCGGCTCTGGAGCATCGTCAACAGCGTGGATCACTCGGGCAGTGGCCAAGAACAGGACAACGACAATCAGAATTGGAATGATCGTCCACGCCAGCTCAATCTGTGTGCTTCCGTAGACTTGAGCCGGCTCACGGCCGGCCCCGATTGCGCGCCCACGGAACTTAACGACGGAATAGACCAGTAACGCAAAGACAACGACAAAGATGATTCCGGTGATAACAAGTACAAACACTGATAAATCCGCAATCGACTTGGCCGGGGTTGAGGCGGGAGCAAAGATGTTTGTGCCGTTAGGAGACGAGCCTTCTGGCTCGCTTGCCCATGCCGCCATAGCAGACACAAACTGAAGAAACATCGTCAGCGCAAGGAACCGCACCGTAGAGGATTTCATTTGCAACATCGACATCTCTCTTCTTCGGTTCTTCATCTCCGAAATGCGCGCCATCAGGAGACTTCGATCCTCTCCTTAATTGCTATTGCAAATCGCGCGCCACAATTCTTACTGCCTCTGAATTCGATTGAATGAAGAGCAAGCGTGCTACCAAAGAGAGAAGTGCTTGTATTTACTGCCTCGCGACTGCAATGAAGACCAATCCTCACGAAATCCCAAACATCACTTGAGGCGACTAGCACTCGTCGAGACCGGTCAGTGTCATTCCTGTGCCTCTTGCGTCAAGTGTCATCTGCGTTGTCACGCAATCGCGGAAACTAGGTAAGACCCGATGAAGATGGAGAGTCGTTTGTGCCGGGAATTTCATGGCAGCGGAATTGCATGGCCCCAGTGGCAGCGTGGCCTCTCCGCGGCTTAAACGCTGAGAGTGAATTCCGCGATAGAGGTGCCCGGTCCACAAACCAGGACGAAAGCAATGAGCGAACGCAGGAAGGTAGTCATCATCGGTGGGGGGTTTGGTGGGCTTTCTGCTGCCCAGCACCTGAACTCAAATCTCGTGGATGTGACGCTGATCGATCGGCGGAACTATCATCTCTTCCAACCACTTCTCTATCAAGTCGCGACGGGTTCGCTGTCGCCGGGAGAGATCGCGTCCCCGCTTCGCAGCGTGCTGAGCCGCCACAAAAATACTCGTGTCTGGCTGGGAACCGTCGTGGATGTGGACCCGGATCAAAAACGCGTCATTCTCGCCGACGGGACTATCGTTTCTTACGATTCATTGATCATCGCCGCGGGATCTGAGACATCTTACTTCGGGCACAACGATTGGCAACAGTGGGCTCCTGGTCTAAAAAGCATCGAGGAAGCCACGACGATCCGGCATAAGATTCTGTATGCGTTCGAAGTGGCCGAGCGCATCCCAGATCTTGAGCAACGCCGCGCCTGGCTCACATTCGTCATTGTGGGAGCAGGGCCGACCGGCGTGGAACTTTCTGGGGCCATCGCCGAAATCGCGCGCCAAACCTTAAAGAACGATTTCCGCGTCTATCAATCCAAAAGAAGCGCGGATCATATTGATGGATGGCGCCCCTCGAGTTCTGATGCCCTTTCCAGAACACCTGTCTGAAAAAGCGCATCGTTCACTTGCTGATTTGGGTGTCCAGGTGCGCTGCGGCGCAATGGTGAAACACATGAACGAAGAGGGATTGACCATTGAGTCCGAAAATGGAGCCGACTCGATCGCCGCGAAAACAGTGATCTGGGCTGGCGGCATTACCGCGTCGCCACTCGGGAAACTCCTGGCTAGCCGTACGAAGGCCGAGACCGACAAGGGGGGAAGAGTCAAAGTAAAACCTGATCTGACGATTCCGAACTATCCGGACATCTACGTAGTAGGCGATCTGGCTTCAGCGACGGACAAGAAAGGAAAAACTTTGCCCGGACTGGCCCAGGTGGCGATGCAAGGTGGGGCATACGCCGCAAAAGCGATACTGCGAAAGTTGAAAGGACAGCAGGAACTCCCATCGTTTCAATACTTCGACAAGGGATCCTTGGCCGTGATCGGCCGTGGAGCCGCAGTAGCCGACGTTTTCGGTACTCATCTTTCGGGGTTTATTGCCTGGCTGGTATGGGCCTTCATCCACCTTATGTACTTGGTGAATTTTCAAAGTCGAGTTCTAGTCTTTTTTCAATGGGCAATCCAGGATCTGACATTCAGCCGTGGAGCCCGACTGATCACCGGCGCTGCTCCCACGGACTTCAATTTCAGTAAAGAACTGTCGGAAGTACGCAATGGGCGAGAGATCAAACCTGAAACCGCGAATGCAGAGCGTTGACTCTTGTACTCTCATCCGACTCGAGGCCGGCCCCTCAAGGCCGCTCTTGCGGGCAGCAAGTGCAGACATGTCCGTGAGTGCCGTACATGCGCAGGAAGCTTTCGCGGTTTCCCGTCGGGTCATCCGATACAATCTAGGCGACCTAGCCACAGGCAAAGAACCCATAAGCCTTTGGCGTACTATTTCACCGTACTTTCGATAGGGGCACCGGGGCATGAGTGCGCAAGACGTACCGACCGTATTCGTTGTCGATGATGATGCTGACGTGCGTGAGTCTCTGCAAGAACTGCTGGAGTCGGTCGGCCTGCACTCTCGATCTTTTGGGTCTGCACAAGAGTTCTTAGCGATTAAGCATGGTGACGGTCCGAGTTGCCTGATTCTGGATGTGAGGCTTCCCGGCATCAGCGGCCTGGATCTTCAGCACGAACTGAAAAGAGCGAGAATAAGCATTCCCATCATTTTTCTCACCGCTCACGCTGATGTTCCGATGTCGGTCAAGGCCATGAAGTCTGGAGCGGTTGAGTTTCTTACCAAACCATTCAGGCATCAGGATCTGCTCGATGCTGTCCAGCGATCGCTTACTCGAGCTCGCATCCTGCGCGAGAAAGAGCGGGAGTTAAATGAACTGCGAGATCGGTGTGAGAGACTCAGCGCTCGCGAGCGAGACGTCATGAACCTGGTCGTCTCCGGGATGCTTAACAAGCAGGTTGCAGCGGAACTCGGTGCCAGTGAGGCGACCATCAAGATGTATCGCGGCCAAGTCATGAAAAAGATGCAGGCCAAGTCCTTGCCAGAGCTTGTCAGGATGGCGGACAAGCTCCGGTCCTAATAACCGTTGAGTCCCGCCTGTCGGCATCGCATCGCCAATCCATCGAAAGTCGCGGTCTAACCTACTAAAGTCTAGTTTTGGCCGCCCAAAGTTCGATTGCTTCAGAAGTGCCCTCACGCTACCCTACCGTCGGAGTATGCCATTGGACCGGACGTCCAAATTGATTGCGATCATTGATGATGATGAGGCCATGCAAGATTCTCTGCGCGACCTACTGGAGGCGGCGGGGCTTACGGCACGGAGCTTCGGATCAGCGGAGGAATTCCTTAAGTCCGATTTGCATGGTAAGGCCGCATGCCTGATCGTGGATATCCGGATGCCCAAGATGTCTGGTCTGGAGTTGCAGGCGACGCTGAAAGAACAGGAGTGCAACGTTCCGATCATCTTTATTACTGCTCATGGAGACGCACGGATGCGTATTCAAGCCATGAGACGGGGTGCAGTCGAGTTTCTTTCAAAACCGTTCGACCATCAATTGTTGCTCAAAAGGGTCCGTACCGCTCTTGATATGTGAGCAGGGCGGATTGTCGCCGTTGGCTGGGGTTATTAAGTAGAGAGGTTTCTGTGGGAGATCGTGCGACAGCGACGAACGCTGGGCCGGCGGATCAGGTCGAGCGAACGTTCGAGAGGATCATCGGCAATAGTGCTGCCCTCGAGTGCGTTCTCGACCAGGTGGAGCAGGTTGCGCCCACAGACTCGACAGTCCTCATCGAGGGAGAAACCGGTACAGGAAAAGAGCTCATTGCCCACGCACTTCACAATGCAAGTCAGCGCTACGGGCGTGCGTTTATCAAGCTGAATTGTGCCGCTATCCCGCTCGATCTCCTCGAAAGCGAGTTGTTCGGTCATGAGAAGGGCGCCTTCACCGGCGCAATCGCGCAGAAAATCGGGCGCTTCGAAATGGCTGACAATGGCACTCTATTCTTGGACGAAGTAGGAGATATTCCGGCTGCACTGCAGCCGAAGTTATTGCGTGTGCTGCAGGAGCAGGAGTTCGAGCGCCTCGGAAGCGGTAGAACTCATAAGGTGGATGTTCGGCTCGTCGCGGCCACCAATCGGAACCTGGGCAAAATGGTAGCCCGCGGTCAGTTCCGCAGCGATCTCTACTATCGTCTGAACGTCTTCCCCATCCTGTTACCTTCGCTCCGCGAGCGCCGTGAAGATATTCCTGCGCTCGTAACACACTTCGTGAAGATCTTCAGCCGTCGCATGGGGAAACAAATCGATACCATTCCTCCGGAAGCGATGGCAGCCTTCCAGTGGCATTCATGGCCCGGCAATATAAGGGAACTGCAGAACTTGGTTGAGCGTGCGGTCATCCTTTCGCGCAACGGTGTGCTCCCGAACCCTCTGCAGAAGAGGCAAACAAGCGCCATTATTCTCAGCTCCAACGCACAGTCTTCACTGTCGCCGATGACATGGGAAGACTCAGATCGCGCCCTCGTCTTGGAGGCGCTTGAGCAGACCGGCTGGATCGTGGGTGGCCCGCGCGGCGCCGCGGCGAAACTTGGACTGAAACGAACAACGCTGCTTGCCAAGATGAAGAGGCTGGGCATCTCCCGGCCGATTCCTGAGGAAGGAATCGGCGTTCCCGAGGACATGCAAGAAGATGCCCTGACCTGAACTAACTGAGGTCCGCAGATGAATAGAGTTGCGCTGGCGATAGGCTCCCTGAATTTGGCTGCGGCTCATGACTAATATCACGAAAATCCATACGTTCATTCAAGGTTTGCCATTCCCGCATTGGTGGAGACTGCTCAGGATCATTGCGTTCGGGCCAACCCAGCTTGGAGGTAAAATTCCCAACCATGGTTGCCCCTGTCGATTCCACCTTGCCTCGCGCCATGCGCAACTCGAGAGCTAAGGACCCTCATATTGTGAGATCGTTTCTGGTCTGCGTGTTGTCGCTCTGGCTCGCGTTAAGCGCGGCTCAAGCGTTGGACCCGAACAAACGCCTTACCCAATACGCGCATACTGCCTGGCGCGTACGCGACGGCGCCTTCGCGGGAACACCCACTGCGATTACCCAGACCACCGACGGATATGTATGGATTGGCACCCTCGCGGGACTGTTGCGCTTCGACGGTGTTCGTTTCATACCCTTCTCTCCGCCTGCCGGGAAGCAACTTCCCAACCCCGCCGTGATTTCACTTTTTGGCGCTAGGGACGGAAGCCTGTGGATTGGAACGGCCACTGGTCTGGCCCAGTGGAAGAACGGAGAATTGTTGACTTTCCCGGAGACAACGGGCCGTGTGAACTCGATTTACGAAGACCGTAACGGCACGATTTGGATGGCACGCTCGCGAACTCAGGCAGGAGGCGTCTGCAAGGTCGCAGTGTCTGTTGCGACATGTTATGCCCCGAAAGATGGGGTGCCGCCATATGCCAATGTGTTGATCAGTGACAACCTCGGATATTTCTTGATTGGACATTCCACTGGAATTGTCAGGTGGAAGCCAGGCTCCTCCTCTTCATATGAGTTGCCGGAACTAAAGTCAAGACCAGGGCTGGCTGGTGTAACAGGCCTCGCTCTCGCTCCTGATGGATCGGTTTGGGTGGGCATCTCGAACCCCGGCCGCGGACTGGGCCTGGAACAATTCGTAAATAGTTCCTGGAGAACATTCATCACGCCCACCCTCGACGGTAGTAGCTTGCGTGTTAGCAGCTTGCAGTTGGATGGGCATAACGCATTGTGGATTGCGACTGACGAAAACGGAATTTACCGAGTCCACGATGGCGAAGTGGATCGTTTTGGTGCTGCGGATGGCCTGTCCAGCGATTCCGTCAAGTACGCTTTCGAAGACAGAGAAGGTAACCTCTGGTTGACCACGGCCGGGGGCATCGACTGTTTCCGCGGTACCCCGGTCGTCAGTTTCTCTGTGCATGAAGGGCTTACTGCAGACAAGGTCGAGTCCATACTTGCCTCAAGTGACGGGACCGTCTGGATCGGGAACCATGGAAGGTTGGATCTTGTACGCGGAAACCACGTTTCATCGATCAGCCCCAGGAATGGCCTTCCAGGCGATCGTATAACTTCACTGCTCGAAGATCATGCCGGGCGGCTTTGGGTGGGATTAGACAACGGACTGTTTGTTTACGAGCACGGGAGGTTTACACCCATCCAACGTCCCGGCGCCGGCCTGCTCGGGATCGTGGTGGCGATGACCGAGGACATCGACCACAATGTTTGGGCCGCAGCAATTCGAACTCCGCCTGGGCCCCCCACAAAACTGATTTGTTTTCGAGACGGCAGATTCGTCAAGGAGATTTCAGACCTGCGACTAAACGTCGTTTCTCTGGCAGCCGATCCGCAGAGTGGCTTCTGGTTGGGTTTGCGTCAAGGTGGCTTGGCTCGATATCGAAACGATCAAGCGCAAGTCTTTCCCTTCAAAGATGCGAATGTGCGCGTTAATCAGGTAATGGTAGATTCGGACGGTTCGGTGTTGGCGGCAACCGACCACGGCCTTGTGGAGCAGCGAGGTAGTAGCCAGCATACCCTCGATGGCAACAATGGCTTGCCTTGTGACCGAATCTACGCGGTGATTACGGACAAGCACTCCGATTTTTGGCTATATGCCGAGTGTGGTCTGATGCAGATCAAGTCAGACGACCTGCAACGTTGGCGTGAACATCCAGACGTAAAGGTAAAGTTCAATCTGTTCGATGCCTTCGACGGCGCCCAGCCCTTCGTTCCTCCTTTTCGCCCGATTGCAACACGATCAAATGACGGACGCTTATGGTTCGCGAACGAGACTGTCGCTCAAATGATCGATCCTGATGGGCCGCTTAGAAATCCCATCTCGCCGCCCGTGCATATCGAAGGTGTGATTGCTGATCGAACAACATATTCGCCTCAGAACGGTCTCCATCTTCCCGCTCTGACACGTGACCTCGAAATCGACTATACGGCTCTGAGCTTTGTCGTTCCTCAGAAGGTGCATTTCCAGTACAAACTGGAAGGCTATGATCGCGATTGGCAGGATGCCGGAACTCGAAGGCAAGCTTTCTATAGCAACCTTCCACCACGCAGTTACACCTTCCGGGTGAAGGCTTCCAATAACAGCGGTGTGTGGAACGAAGCCGGCGCTTCCCTTGATTTCTCCGTCGCCCCGGCCTACTACCAAACTTACTGGTTCCGCTTGTCGTGCTTTGCAGCCTTCATTGGCCTGCTCTGGGCACTTCATCGCTGGCGCATTCGTCAGCTCAAGAGCCAGGAAAAGCGTCTGCGAGAGGCTGTTGAAACAATTCCGGCGATGACTTTCACTACGTTGTCTGACGGCTCCAATACATTTGTGAACAAGCGCTGGACCGAATACACCGGGCTATCTGTCGAGCAGACTTCAGGCGCAGGTTGGCAGAGTGCGATCTATGCTGAAGATCTTGTGCGCCATTCCGAAAAGTGGCGCATCTCCGTTGCAACCGGACAGCCTTTCGAAGATGAAGCGCGCTTCCGTCGCGCCGTTGACGGTGAATATCGGTGGTTCCTGGTGCGCAGTGTCCCACTTCGACGATCAGGTTGGAAGAATTGTCAGATGGTATGGAACCCTCACGGACATCGAAGATCGCAAACGCGCCGAGGAAGCCCTTCAACAAACCCAACTGTATCTCGCGGAGGGGCAGCGCCTTGCCCACATGGGAAGTTGGGCCTTTAACGCAGCTGGATTCCAATATTGGTCCTCCGAACTGTTCCGGATCCATGGTCTTGATCCGGGTAACGAGCCGCCAACAGTAGAAGAATACTTGGCTCTTGTACACCCGGAAGATCGCACTTTCATGGAAGAAGGAATAAAGACCTCGTTGGCCGACCATCACGCATTCGACTTCACAAAACGAATTGTGCGGCCTGACGGAGAGATTCGTCACGTACGCTGCGTGGGTGTTCCGATCATGCAAGGGGGGATGTTCCATGGCTTCTTTGGGACAGGGATAGACGTTACCGAGCATGAGTTGCTTGAACAAGAAAAAGAGCGCCTACGTCAATTAGAGACTGAGCTCGCGCACACTAATCGCGTGAGCATGTTGGGTGAAATGGCCGCTTCTCTGGCGCACGAAATCAAACAGCCGATCGCCGCCGCGATGACAAGTGCCAACAGCTGCATCGAATGGCTTGAGCACGAACCTCCTAATCTTGATCGCGCCCGTGCAGCAGCAGCCAAGATCGATAAGTATGGGAATCGTGCCGCTGAGATCATCGACCGTATACGTTCGTTCTACAAGAAGTCTCCTCCACAACGTGGGTTGGTCGACGTCAACGGAATCATCCAAGAAATGCTCACACTGCTGAAAGGTGAGGCCGATCGGTACTCGATTGCCATGCGCACAGAACTTGTCGCCGAACTGCCCAAAATTAAGGCGGATCGTGTGCAACTGCAGCAGGTGTTCATGAACCTCATGCTCAATGCCATTGAAGCCATGCGGGACGAGGGCGGAGAGACTTACGGTGAAGTCGCAGCGGCAGGACGGCCAACTGCTGTTCTCGGTCCGCGATACAGGCCCGGGACTACCAGTCGGAGAATGTTGACCAGATCTTTTCTGCCTTCTTTACCACCAAGCCCCAAGGCAGCGGCATGGGGCTGGCCATCAGCCGTTCCATTGTGGAATCGCATGGCGGCCGGTTGTGGGCAACCGCCAACGAGTGGACGAGGCGCAACTTTTCATTTCACCCTACCGACCGAGGTGCGGGAACCATCGTCTTTGGATACCTAAAGCGCATCGTCCCCCATCGACATCTTCTACCCGCTGCGGGCGAGGGTTGATCAGGTCGGCAGTTTCAGTTTCTTCAAGAGCGCGGCAAATCGCGGGTCGTTGCGCAAGCTCTTCAGTAAAGGGTCGACGTTCGTATGGATCAAGCCGTCATCATGATTGGCATAAGCCCGATCCAGCCACTCGAACGCTTCATCGGACTGGTTGCGGAAAGCATAAACTTCAGCGATTAGGTAGGGATCAATTGCCTCGTATTTCGCGATCAACTCCCTCAATGCGGCATCCGACTCCTTTTTCTGACCAAGAGCGTGGTACGCGATCGCATGCAGAAACGTACGTATGGGGTCATAGCCTACGCGCTCGATTTCCGGCAGAGCATTCTGAGGCCGCCCCTGCATCACATAAATCTCGCTCAAGAATACAGAGCTAAGGAAATAATCAGGACGGAGATCATGGACCTTTTTGAGGTCCGCTTCGGCTTCGTCTAGCTTGCCCCCGCGAAACTCGATCTCTCCAAGGCCCTCCCAACAGAGAACATCAAGCGGATCCAAGTCAAGAGCTCTGCGAGCCAATTGAAGAGCTTCGTCAAGGCGGCCGAGAATCTGCGCCGAGGCAGCCGCTAACATAACAGCCTCGGTATTTCCGGGGTCGAGTGTTACCGCCCGTCGGTAGGAAGCATCCGCTCCAGCCCAATCGAAATCGATTTGTGCCTTAATGCGTCCCATCTGCGTGTGGGCCTCTGCCAGGTTCGGGTTCAGCGCTAACGCTCGCTCATCTGCTTCACGAGCGACCCGATAACCTTCATCCCTGGGAATAAGACCTGAGACGGCTTGCCACTTGCGGGCCCGAGACAACCCGACCCAAGCCAGCGCATAAGAAGGATCAAGTTGAGTCGCCCGTTCGAAATACTTTGCAGCCATTTCCGTATCTTTGTCTGAGTCCCGTTCAAAGTAGTAGTGCCCCTGCAAGTAGGCATCGAAGGCTTCCGGATTAACCGGATGCAACTGCGCCAATTCTGCTTGCTGATGCGAGGTCAAACGCACTCGGACTTCGTGCGCAACAGCCCGGGCGACTTCGTCTTCCACGTTAAGAAGCTCTTTCGGTGGGTAGTCGTAATCCTGTGACCACAGGTGAGTTTGGTCCTTCACCTGAATAAGCTGCGCGGTAAGGCGTATCTGATTTCCGTTTTGGCGGAGGCTGTTTTCCAACACATACTGCACAGAAAGATCCCGCCCAATCTGGTCCAAGCGTTCGTCCTTGTGCTTGTATCCCATGACGGACGTTCGCGCGATGACGCCGAGCTGTTCAGGGTTAAGCCGGCCCAGCTGTGAAATCATTTCCTCAGTCAGGCCGTCCGCTAGATATTCCTTATTGGGATCTCCGGTGAGATTCTGAAACGGCAGTACGGCGAGCATGATTTTTTCTGACTTTGGCTGGGTAATACCCCGAAAGTGGCGCCATGAGTAGCCCGCGCTCACCAAGATGACAACAGACGCAAGCACGATCGCTGCTTTCGACCAGTTGGGCTTCAGCTGCCGCTGAACTCTCGCGGTGTTCTCGCTCATCTCGGCGGCAGACTGCTCGTGCTGGTCTCGATCTTTCTCTGAGGCGGCTCCTGGCACCGGCCCCAGGTATTCGATAGCCGGAATCAATCGATAGCCACGCCTTGCTAACGTCTCGATGTACCGAGAGTTGTCCGCCGAATCGCCTAGGGCACGGCGTAGGGCCTTGATCGTCGCATTAATGCTGTGGTCGAAATCGACGACCGTATCATTCGCCCACAGCCTGCTCTTGATTTCCTCGCGGGTGACAATCTTGCCCTCCCGTTCTAGGAGCATCCGCAAAACCTGAAAGACTTGTTCTCGGAGGAGGACCTTATGGTTAGGATCGGGTGCCTCAATTGGGCGCAGTTCGCCAGTGCTAAGGTCGAGCTCAAAGGCACCGAATCGAACGCGTCCTGGGATAAGGGGGTGCATAGGAACCGTGCCAGAATTATGAAACTGTACCAATGCGGCTCGGAATTGTCGAAATTAATCGAGCGCCAACGCCTCGGACAACCCGCGCAATTCCTTAAGAATCAATGATTTTCTGCTGTCACTCCAATTTCACCGCAAAATCACCGCTGCTCCATTTACACCCACCTCCTACTGCGATAAACAGGCGAGCATAGAAGTCATTGGTCAAGCGAAATGGGGTTCGCGAGATGCCAGTGGGCAGGGGTCCAACTTGATCGCCATTATCGATGACAATGAGTCGATGCAGGACTCTCTGTGTGACCTAGTCGAGTCGGGGGGGCTTGAGGCACAATGCTTCGGATCAGCCAAGGCGTTCCTCGAATCCGATTTGCACCGCAGGGCCGAGTGCCTGATCGTTGACATCCGCATGCCGAAGATATCGGGTCTGCAGTTGCAAGCGAGACTGAAACAACAGGAATGCAACGTTCCCATCATCTTTATTACAGCGTTTGACGATGCCGAGATTCGGGCTCAAGCCATGAAAGAGGGTGCAGTCGAGTTCCTCGCCAAACCATTCAATCATCAGCAGTTGCTCAAATTGCTGCGTGACACCCTCAACGGCGAGACGTGTGGCCGTGTCATACCGAGCCTTCTGATTGCTTCTTGAAGAGCTCGCGGTTCTTCACGAAGTCCGCGACATCCTTTCATACAGATCCCTCTACGTGAGATGAAAAGCACCTTACTCAACCGCGCTGCCCATTGCATCCAACAGCTCGTCATGGGCTTGCAAGTAGTCCATCTGGGATTGCAGCAAGAGGGCCTTGGCCTCATATTCCTGAGCCGTTGCGGTATCCGCCTGTGAGTTCAGCGCCGCTCCCCGTATTAGTTCCTGCTGACGCACACGGTTTGACTCAGTGCGCAGAGCCAGCACCTCTTCCGACACCTTCAGCATCTGCCGGGTTCTCTCCAGTTTGTTGAACGCCGTCTCGACTGATAGCTCGACCGCATCGGTCAGCTTCGCCAAATTCTCCTTCGCTTGGGACAACTGTGCCTGACGTTCACGCAGCAAGGCCTTCTTCCGCCCCGAGTCGAACAGGTCATAGCCGAAGTGAATACCAAAGGTTCCGAAGTTACGTGCCAAGAAGGGGACATTTTCCTGGTAGCTATAGCGGGCAAAGGCGTCGACATCAGGGACCCAGATGTCAGTCTTGGCCAAGCGAACCGCAGCCTCAGCTTTGTCTACATCGGCACGGGCAACGCGGATTTCCGGATGTGAGCTTTCGGCAACTGCCACACATTCCTCGCGACGGCAGGTCTCCTGAGATTCGGGAACAGCTGGATCCAGATCCAGAGGGGTGGTCAGGGGCAAGCCAATCAAGTCGTTGAGTTTAAGTTTCAGATCTGCCAACTGAAGGTCGGTCGTCAGCAGTTCCTGCTTGACTTGCAACTGTTGGGCACGGCTGTCGATCAGGTCCTCTTGCAGTGAACTGCCGAACTTTACTTGTTCGACGCGCTCGCTTTGCAGGGCCTCGGAAGCCTTTATTCGCGCCTCGATCGCGCTACGGTGCGCCTGAGCAATCAGAACCTGGTAGTAGACCTGATGGACTGCGAGTTCCACATCGTTTCCCGTAAGCTGCGCCTTCGCGCGCGATGCCTTCAACTCGGCCTGCGCCAAATCGTTTTCCCGTCTGATCTTGAGCAGAGTCGTCAACGGCTGGGTGATCTGGGTTCCGCTGGTTATGAAGTTTTTACCGCCTTGGCTGATGACGGCATCCCGAGGTGGAATCGACGTTCCCCCGGCGACGCCGAGACTACCGGCCTTGATCTCGATCAACTCCGTGTCGGTGACATGCATAAAGTTGCTGTCATTCCGGATCGATGGAAAATACGAGCTCTTCGCGCCCTCCTTCGCGTGCTGTTTTTCTTCGACCGTGTAACCGGCGATGCGAATATCGTGGTTATGCTTGAGAGCAAACTGAACGGCTTGCTGCAATGTGATGTGGCGCGACGGAGGCGCCGTATCGCTTGTTTCCTGGCCCACTGCAACGCAGACGGACAAGGCCGTAGCTGCTAACACGAATAGTGCCGCATTTCTCATCATTGGTTCGACCCTTTCGTGGCGCCGGGAATCTGCTGCATGGCGCTGAGATCGCCGTAGTTCAAAGGTGATTTGCGCAGCAAAGCGACGAGGATCAAGGCACATGCGCAGCTCCAGGCGATCAGCAGAAATCCGTCGACCAGGCTCAAGCTGTACGCTTGGAGCCGCAGCCGAGCTCCAATCAGATCAATGGCGCGCGCACTTGCCGCGGCAATGCCGGAGGATTTGGCGTAGAGGCCCGCCGTCAGCGCACGAATGTTCTGATCGGTAATCCAGTTACCGCCCGTAACGTGGAGTCCCAGGAGACTCGAATGAAGCTTCTCTCTCTGAGCGATGAAATGCCCCATGTAAATGGCGCCTGCTGTGCCGCCGAACAGGCGAACGACATGAAAGAAGGCCGAAAGACTTAGGACCCACTCTGCCTTAGCCAAGCCGCCGGTGAAGATTGCTTGGAGCACGATGCAGCCGACCAGGCCGATGAACGCAAAAGCCTGTCCGACGCCGACGAGCAATTCCGTGCGGTAGAAGTTCTCTGCTGCCCAGGCGGCGGTGTACTGCGAACACAACCATGCAGCGAATGCCGTACAAGCGAGGCCCACCGCCAACAGCAAGCGTGGATCGAATTTGCGCGAGAGCAATAGCGCGGCAATGAAGGCAATCGGAATGAGTGGAAGAGCGCTCCAGATAATCGCGGGGCCGATCTGATCGGCCTCGAAACCGCGAATGGCCAACGATTGTGGAATAAGGATGATGGTTGTACAGAGCGTAAAACGGAACCAGAAAAGCAGGCACCCAAGCAGAATGGTGTTCCACTTCAGTAGATAAGGTAGCGCCACCAGAGGATTAGGAGCGCGGAGTCTCCGAACCAGCGCACACAGGAGAAGAAAAGACCCAGACCAGAGCAAGGCGTTGAACACGCCGGAGCGCCACCAATCCAGACGCTGGCCTTGCTGAAGAGCAGCAAAAATCAGAGCCAATCCGAGACTCAGGTAAAAAAAACCAGCAAAGCTTGGAGTCGGGCCACCCTTCTTGCGCGGTTGCATCGGCGGAATGCCGAAATAGATACATATCATCATCACTGGCGCAATCACGGCAGAATTCCAGAACATCCACTGCCACGACAGGTGGTCCCTGTAGAAGCCGTATAGAGAAGGCGCGACGTTCACCGCGCCGTCCACAAAAGTCGCGTACAGGGCGATCGTGAAAGGAAGGTATCGCAGCGGAATGTTGCGAAGTGCGAACGTCAGTGTGAGCGGATAGAAAGTGCCTGACGTCAGCCCTGCAACAATAAGGGCAACAATAAGGAGACTATAGCTATGGATGACGGGTAGAAAAATCGAAGTGAGCGCAAACACCCCTGCCGCGAACAGCAGTACTCGCCGCGGCCCTAGCAGACCTCCGAGGTAAACGGTGAAGGGCCCGATAAACATGAGCGACGCGTTGTAGGCACTGTCGAGCCAGGCACCGTCATCGAAGCCTATGCCAACGTGGCCCCTCAGATCTGCAAGTCCGAGACCGAGCATGCGGCCGGCGAGGGTGACAAGTCCGGCGCCTGTGACCACACCCAGAATTCCGATTAGCGGGCGGGACGACAGCTCCGAGGGGAGAGCGGCCGCGGTAGCCCGCGCGATCTCTGGCGCAGAGGGGCGAATCGTGATGGTCGATGCTGCCATAAGTTCCGGTTACTCTTTGGTGCGGACTGTCGCCACTACAGAAAGCCCAGGGCGAAGCTTGGTCGCGAGCGTCGAGTCATCCAGTGCGATCTTCACAGGAATACGCTGCACGACTTTCGTGTAGTTGCCAGTGGCATTGTCGGGCGGCAACAGTGCAAATTGTGATCCGCTGGCAGGCGCAATTTCTATTACCTTGCCCCGAATTCGTTCGCCGGGATATTCATCGATCCGAAGTTCAGCCGGGTTCCCAATCTTCAAGTTGGTCAACTGCGTTTCTCGATAGTTAGCTTGCACCCACTTTGTGAGAGCGACAAAAGAGATCACCTGCGTACCCGGTGAAACGAGTTGCCCGGGCCGGACTTGCCGTTCGCCCACGGTGCCATCGTCGGGAGCGTAGATTTTGGTGTAGCCGAGGTTCACTTGGGCTGCAGCGAGGTTCGCCTGTTTGGCATGCAGGTCGGCCTGAAGTTGCGCATCCTGCGATTCGAGCACGGCTTTGCTCCGTCGCTCGGCTTCGGCAGCGAGTTCACTACTCCGGAGCATGGTCTGAGCTTGATTCAGGTCGGCTTCACGGCTGGAAAGTTGAGCGGAGAGGTTTCCTTCGGAGGCTACAGCGGCCTCAAGGTTCCGCTCAGTCGTCGCGTGAGCCTGATAAAGCCCCTCCTGTCGCTTACGTTCCGAGCGTGCGCGAATCAACTCAGCTTGTACCGCCTGCTTGCCAGCCTCGGCCGCTGCAATCTGCGCCTTTGCCTGATCAATACCTGCCACCGCCTTTGCGATGCGCGCATCCTGTAACTGGCGTTGCCGGAGATTCCCCACGATTCCAGCGCGTGCGGCCTCAACTGCCGCTTTGGCTTGATCCACCTGCGCCTGGTAGTCATCGTCCTGCAGTTCGACGAGCAGGTCACCCTTATGGACTTGCTGGTAGTCCGCTACATCCACCGCGCGGACGATGGCTGCCACCTTCGTACTGAGCGGAGTAAGGTCGCCGCGAACATAAGCATCGTCAGTCACTTGTTCGACTTTGTCGCCTTCCCATCCGTTCCAGTTACGCGTGATGGTAATCAAGACTGCCAGAGCCAGAAGCACCACAACGATGGGCGTTAGGTAGTTTTGCCACTTCGCGCGGCGAGGGCCTGCCTCATCGGTGGCGGTCTTGGGCGGCAGCGGTTTCGCGGGCGGCACCGCGGATCCGGCGGACACTGGCGAGGTGGCCATCAATTTTCCTCCTTGACTGTTACGAGATCTCGAAGCTCTGGAGTTCTCATGATCCGGTTGAAGCAACTTCGGTTCCACTCACGACGACGAAGATTAACGAACGCAATCCGCAGGCATACCGCTCCCAACCGGAGCAAATTCATGGGTTTCTTGAAGAGACCGATGCGACCCATCGAGTTTCATGGCCGCCATGTCACATGACACCGTGACACTTGACACCGTTTCCGCGCAGAACCACTGCGGAGCCGGATCATTTGATCTCTAGTCTTGTTCGAGCCGAGGCTAAACCGGCGGCCCAGCCCGCGGATACTGGACTCACCAACTTCTCAATCGCTCGTTCCATCGTGCGGTTCATTTCCGAGACCACAGCTGGCACATCGTGCTTGTCGACGTCTCCAATCTCCGAGACCTCGTTGCTCCAAACGGTCTTTCCGGTAGCGATGCTGGTCATCTCGGCGGAGATAGCAACCTGGACTTTCACGCCGCCCTGGTAGTCGATTTCCTCGAGCTTCTCCAATCGTCCGCTCAGCACATAGTCGATATCACGGCTTCCGTCGTACGTCTGCACTCGGGCAAATCCTCCGCTGGCGCGCAGGTGGTCGACGATTGCGTTGGTCACGAAATCACGCGGGTCCGTCGCCCAGCGGTGGTAGGCATAGAAGCCGATCTGTTCTGGAGATGTCTTATAGACAATTGCTCCCTGACGCAGATATGTGGGGGCGCGGAATTGACGGACCGCGAGACTCACGTGCGCCTTCTCCGAAGCGGGCGGATCCGGTGGCGCAGGCAGGTTGAGGGTGTAGTAGTCTGGATGTCTCACTCTTCCCGCACAGCCGATCAGAGTCACCAAAACTGCCAGACAGAAGACACTTTTCGTCACGCCTCTTCTCATGATTACCT
Organism: uncultured Acidobacteriaceae bacterium; assembly: GCA_963698865.1. GTDB lineage: Bacteria > Acidobacteriota > Terriglobia > Terriglobales > Acidobacteriaceae > Acidiflorens. Next base: position 799,156 of record CAVOSL010000002.1, read on the forward strand.
CCGCCGCTCCGTGTTAAAACAGGCTCCATCCCGTTCTTCTCGTTCGGTTCGCGTCATTTCGGAACTTTCCGATCTTCAGGCTGCTTGATCCGGATTAAGCTCCACGGACGCTGTTTCACCGATTCGGTCAAGTCATCCAGATTTTCGGTTGCGGTCCGCAGGTTTTCGATTGTGTCGTCAATCTTGTAATCGTTTGCTTTCACCAGCACTTGCATGTCAGCCAGCAGGCGCTTGGCCTCGAACAAAGTACTCTGCAGTTCCACCACATCTTTCCGGATGGGCTCGCGCACCTCGCTGACGGTGCCATTCACATTTTGGATAGTTTCGTCGGCGTGCTGGCTAAGCGTATTCAACTGATCGGTGAGCCGGTCAATCTTAGGCCGCTCTGTCGCTAGCATTGCGTCGGCGTTGTCGAGCAGACTACGTATCCTCCGTTGATTTGATTGGCCCGTCACACTGTTCAGGTTGGCGAGCAGCGTGTGGGCATCTCCGCTGATTCCTCCCAGTTCTGCTCGCACCTGCGTGATCAACTCGTTCGCGTTGTCGGCAACGACCGCCATCTTGCCGGTGATCTCGTCAAGGCTCGCGGCCTCCTGCGACGGAACCGTGGACCCTGGGGCTAAACGCTTGGCATCGTTGCTGCCAGTGGTGATCGACAATGCTGCGCCGCTCATCACGCTAACCAGCCCCAGCTTGGCCACGGATTTTTCGTTTAGTGGTGTGTGTTCCTTCACTTCCAACAGAATCTCAATCCTGGTTGGATCTGAACTCCAAGGTCGAACCGCGGTTACTTTGCCCACATTGATTCCGCCGAACAACACAGACGTCCCCGGTTCCAGCCCGCCTGCGTACCGGAGATACGTGCGGTATGGAACGGCGTGAACGCCCAGCTGCGCGTTGATAAGGTAGATCAGCGTAAATGCCAGGACCGAGAAGCATCCCAGGACGAACGCGCCTACTTTCGCTTCCGTGGTCACCGGTAGACCTCCTCGGACTGCATGTATTTTGCGAAGTAAGCCGTTACGGCAGGAGTCTTCGCTATGTTTTCGGGGATCCGGTCAAGAAACTGCCGCACCCGCGGATTCTGGCTCGCCTTGATCTCGTCCTTCGTGCCGACTGAACTGAATGAGCCCTGATAGAGCATGGCGATGCGGTCGGCGATGCGGAACGCGCTCGGTAGTTCGTGGGTAACCACGATGACCGTCATCTGCATTGCTTCCTTGACGAGCAAGATGAGTTCGTCGAGTTCCGCGGCAACGATAGGATCAAGCCCCGCCGATGGCTCATCGAGCACGAGAATTTCGGGGCCAAGTGCAAGCGCCCGCGCCACGGCTGCACGCTTCTTCATCCCGCCGGAGAGTTCCTGAGGATGCAATTTGCCAAAGTCGGAGAGGCCAACCGCGGCCAACTTCATCCAGACCATAAGGTCGACGATTGAGGGGGCGAGTCGTGTATGTTCACGCAGTGGTAGGGCAATGTTTCCTTCCACTGTTAATGAGTTGAATAATGCTGCGCTTTGGAAAGCCACACCAATCGAGCGTAGGACCTTCTTGAGCTCGGATCTTGAGCAACGGGTAATATCGGTTCCCTTTACGTGGATGCTGCCTGACCTAGGGCGCTCCAGCCCGATGATCTGGCGCAACAAAGTGCTTTTTCCGGAGCCGCTTCCACCCAGCAACACCATCGTTTCGCCATGCTCGATGTCGAGATTCAGCCCATTCAGCACGCGACGGCCGTCGTACTCAACCACAAGATCGCGGACAGAAATGATGGGCATCAGCTTTTCACCGTGAAATAGAAAATCGCAGTAAACACCGCGTCGGCAACAATGACGAGGAACGTCGATTTCACCACCGCACTGGTAGTGGAGCGACCTACAGAATCGGGCCCTCCGCGGACACGGAATCCTTCCAGGCATCCGACGTGAGCGATGATGGTTGCGAACACCACACTCTTGATAAGTCCCGTGATTACGTCGCGCAAGGTAATGGAAGTGAACACGTAGTGGGCGTATAGCAAGAGGGACAGGCGGGTGCTGAAGAACATAAACAGTCCACCGGCCAATATGCCGAAGAGATTCGCGATGATGCTGAGGCAAGGAACTGAAATCAAGGCGGCCAGATACTTGGGCGCGAGGACAAACTCTATTGGCTCAAGTGCCATGACGCGGAGGGAATCGAGTTCCTCGGTCACCTTCATTGTTCCGATCTCAGCTGCGAATGCCGACCCTGAGCGCCCACTCACGGCAATCGCGGTGAGTAGCGGTCCGAGTTCGCGAGTGAAGCCAACCGCGACCAAGTCAATGACATAGTGCAGAGCTCCAAAACGGCGCAGTTCCGAGGCCCCTTGCATGGCCAGAATGAATCCCGTGCAGATCGACATCAACGACACCATGGGCATCGCGTCTACGCCGATTTCCAGCATCTGCCTCACGGTGGCCTGCCAGCGGTAACGATTTCCTACGAAGGGCAGCGTCTGCCCCATCGCCCGCAGCGTGGCCCACCACTGAATGTTCAGACTTCCGACATAATCGAGATGTTCGATTGTTTTTTCGCCGACACTTTCGAGAACATTTGCCATCAGGACACCTTTTGCCCCAAGTCTGCCCGCCTCGAACAGGGCCAGCACCCCGGTGACTTCGAATAACCGGAGTGCAGCACCACTAAGCCCCTGCAAGCGGAAATTGATCTGGCGATGGCGGGCGATTCTCAGAGCTTCAATCAACGTGGCGATGCCGGATGTCTCAATGTAGGAAACGCCCGCTAGGTCGACGAGTGAGGGTCTGAGCCAATGGTTCTTCCGACAAAAGAGTACGCAGCTGACAGCGAAGATCGGGAGAGGAATCGACATCGACTCGGCCGCTCAACCGGAGCATGGCGTCATCTCCCACTCGATCGACTGCGATCTTGAGGTTGCTGCTGGAAGGAATTGCAATCCATGTCATCGCTACTCCCCAGTCGTTCTCTACGATTTAGCGCGATCCTGATTCACACCTGTGCCATCACGGTCAGGTGCTTGCATGCAGCCTTCCAAATAAAGACCGCAACGAGGCGCGCATGGGGGCTCACTTTGCTCCTACCAGAGGCAACTTGAACGGAGGAGATCGCTCCAAGTTGGCAAGACAAGTGCTTTACGTGCGACATGGACACTGCATTTTCGTCGACCAGCGTGAGTTGGAAAGTGATAGTCGCTCTGATGTCACGAGCAATGACGTTTCTGTCAAGTGAATGACACCCTGGATGACGCTCAAGCCGCAACGATGGTCCCTGAAGCAGGGTGCACAGGTAGCTGCCTGTTGCGCGATTGTCGCGGCTACGATAACCAGCGGACTATCCGCCGCCGCCCGGCCAAGTGCATATCAGCTTCCTTCGAACTCAGAAGTCATTGGCTACCTCCTTCAATCGGTGAACTGGTATCGCCATGTGTACACCGAACGGCAAGTCGCAAACGAGCCGACCGACTTGATATTCCTCGATGACAATCAAGAGATCGAACGGCAGATTGTGAAGCTATCGTTCGAGTTCGCAAAGGCGGATGCTAAGCTTGGAACGGCCACCGCTTCTTCACATGGCCGACCTATCTCCTCTGATCCTCCTCCTGCTGACCTTGCGCACTTTGTCGAACTAAAGAACCGAAATGAACAACTGAGCCAGGAAACAATCGAGGAGATCAAGAACCTCGACAAAAGGCTGAACGGAGCGAAAGGGGGCGATCGCAGGAAATTGCAAGCAGCTGAGGAAGACGCTCAAACGCGACTGCATCTCCTGGACGCAGTCGCGCAGGGCCTTAAATGATCTAGTCGAGTTTGTCCAGAGTCCCGGTGAAGGAAAAACCCAAAGCGGACACTTGGATTCCACGATCGACGACCTCGCGCAGTCGGTACCAGAAATGAGGAGCGAGGCTGTTCCCTCAGCGACAGTACCCTTGCAAGAGGCAAATTCCAGAACGGCTGGGCATGACGCCGGCATCCTCGGCCTGGTCTCAGATGTTTCTGCGATGAACCGCAAGCTTCACGTCGTTGACGAAAAACTGCGCCTCACAGACAACTTGACACTGTCCGCGAATAGTCTGCGAATTCCGCTGGCCGATTTCATCACTCGCCTAATTCAGACTGTCGCCATAACCAATTCGCAGACCGCCGATCTCTCATCGTTGCGCGAACAGAAGTCGCACCTCGATGCCATTACTGTCGACCTCAAGGAGTTGTCTCCGGTTATCGTAGCGCTCGACAAGCAAAAGGTCTTGCTCGCAGAGTACAAGTCACACCTCCTGCCCTGGCGAATTGCAGTGGCCAGCCAATACAGGCAGGAATGGAAACAACTGTTGAACCGCGTGATCGTCGTTTTGTCGATCATCGGTGTGCTCCTCGCAGTTGGCCGGCTTTCGCGCCGATTCACACTGCGGCATGTTAGCGATCCAAATCGGCGACGGTTCATTAGTATGAGCCATCAATTTCTGACTCTGTTCGCCGTTACGGTCCTCATCGTATTCGTGCTTGCCTCGGACTTGAAGTCGGTCGCAACCTACTTTGGGATTCTGAGCGCCGGACTTTTACTCGCGCTCGAAAACGTCATTCTTGCCACCCTTGGCTCTCTCCTTTTGGTTGGGAAGCGCGGGATCAGAATTGGCGACCGTGTGCAGGTCTCGACAGTTATTGGCGATGTCATCGATATGGGCCTGCTGCAATTCCAACTGAGAGAAGTCGACGTAGAGAGCGGAAGATACACCGGTCACGTCGCAACTTTTTCGAATTCGCTGGTTTTTGTATCTCCAGCCACAGGTCTGGTGAGATTTGATTCTGCTCCGGAAAAAACCTTGCAGGCACCAGCGAGCAAAGCAGGAACCGAATCGCACGAAGAAGAGCGCGCTTCGGTTGCAAGTGACTTGAGTTAGAGATTTAGATCGCGGCACTGATAGCCGGGACCGCAACGTCATTCTATCGACCCTGGCTTTCCTGTCACGGTCATTGACACGCCCCATTTTTCTTCCACACCTGATTGCTCAGGTCCATCCGGAGACGATCGCCCGTAAATCAGCCATTCAGTCTGTTTTTCCATGCCGCTCGACATCTCAGGTAGCAGTGCTTCGCGATGGCACTGAGCTTGCTCAGACGAGGGGTGGCGCGCTGGCACGCCCGCAAGCTGCGGCTCTGCTCGAGCGCCGTCAGGCTTATGCGGTGAGATGACGATCCAATTCGCGCTCACGGTTCAAGATTCTGCTGACACATCAAATTTGGAGATCTTAAATGCTTAAGGGCTTCAATTATCCCCTCACTGCAAGGGGCAGATCGACGCTGAATCCATCTCCGCCCTGGCACTACTCTTCCGACTTCCTCAGTATTGAATTCTGGTCAGAACCCTCTGCCGTAGCGGCTCTGTTGCCTTGCGGGCTCGATCCTGATCGAACCGCAAATGGCCATGCCAATGCTTTTTTTTACGACTGGCAGTTCAGTGGGAACGACGACGAATATCTTGATCCTGCCCGTTATCAGTACCGAGAGTTTTTCATACTCGTGGATGCTCTTTACCAGGACAAGCCGGTGGCTTATTGTCCATATATCTTTGTGGACAACGACGCGGCACTTGCCCGCGGTTGGACACAAGGCTATCCCAAGCGCATTGGGCAGATATTCCAGACAAGATATTACGCGGCGACGGGAAGGGCGGGACCTGCACTCGTCCCGGGATCTAAGTTTGCCGGGTCTTTAACGTCGAACGGGCAACGGCTGGCTGAAGGCATTGTCACGCTGAGAGAACCGATAACGGACTTGTCGCTACTGAAACAGAAGCCCGTGGTTAATCTCCTCCACTCTCCGCGCCTTGCCTCTGACAGGCAGGACCAACCGGCAGTTCACGAGCTGGTCGAGAACATCCCGCGCGATGTGAAGCTTAAACAAGCATGGGTAGGAGAGGGTTCTCTAACACTTCCCGTCTGCAGAGGCGAAGAACTCTCCGACTTGGCGCCCGTTCGTACCGGCGAAGGCGTACGGGCTTCCATGGCATACGTCGTCGATGACTTGAAAACACTGAAGGATTTGAGAAGGTAATACAGCCAAGCAGCGCACCTCATCTATCTTCTTCGTCCCAATTCAGAGTGCTGCGTATATCGCATAGTCGCGGCTTAGAACTGGCCGGAAAGTGCGGCTGCGGGCTGATCGACGTCTGTCCGGGACGACTGTTTGATCGCCTTGGCGATATTTCGGGCCAGGTTGTGAGTAGCCCGCATATTGCTGCCGAAGAAGCGGACTTCACCATTCACGGTTCGCTGCACAATGACTTTGCCCTCGCGTGTAACGAGTTGAGTCCCCACGGTTAACTTCGTCGCGCCGCTCACCGTCGTCACCGCACGCCGCGTTTCGCTGCCAGGCGTGTACTTTTCTACGGTTGTTTTGAGCATCAGCAAATGTGGAACTTCGTTCGCCTTCAGGTCGCCGTCACGGAACACCTGCCGGAATTGCTTTGTCTTGTTCAATTCCTCGACGAGATTCTCGTAGATCGCGAGTTGGAACGAATAGGCAAGTTCCAGGTTCCCAGGGTCAACCTGGTGCACTTGAATGCTCCAGCGCGTAGCGGAAGTCCCATCGCCACTAGAGGATTTCGCAGCTGCAGTTTGGCCCAGCATCACAGTAGGAAGCGCAAGTACGACGGCTACCAGCACAGTCACAGAGGAGATCGATAGACCGCATTTACTTGTTCTCATGCCTGGCCTCCGCAGCGCTTCCGTTCTGTGACCGATCTTTGCGGAAATTGATCGTTGCGCCCTGGACTATGAGTTCGTTCTTTACAAGCTCGCCGTGTCCTATTGCCAGCTGGAAGATCGCACCATGAATCCCTCCATCATCGTCCACATATTCCAGAGTCAGGGTGTCGTACTTCTTGTGGGCGAAAAGACTGACGACTCGGCCACCGCCGTACGGAGCAGCAGCCTCGCCTAAAGTCAGCGGTAGTCCGCCCACCTGCCGGCTCTCCTCGCCCAGGAAAATATACCGAACAGAACGAATCTTTATGTGTGCCCCCGATTTCCCGGTCTGCTGAAACCCCAGCGAATCATCTTGGATGGATAGCGTGCCGCTGTAGTTGGTCTTTGTGTTTTCGAAGCCCACCAGATGAGTGGCCCGAATGCTGAAGGGTCTGCTCGCCTTTTGCGGTGTTGAGTACTGTGCTGTGGCCGTCAGGCCGCAGCCAATCACCGCCACCAAAAGCCACATGGCGGCACGGCGATGAATTCGACAGGCATACCACTGAGTGCGTAGACCAACGGGTCGATCCATCTGTCCTCCAATCGCGGTGCTCTAAGCGCAGTGGTGCATATGGCACCCTACCGTGTCACTCCACTTGACAGAGACAGTCAAGCTCATGACATCAGAACCGCCATGTTTTTCGCAGCCGAGAGTGCTTGGCCGGCAGAGATGATGTCCACATGGAATGCAAGCACTTGTGTTGCCAATAGCAAGAACGATCTAGTGGAGTCCGCGTCCCGTTTGGCGCGACCAAATCATTTGTCTCAGGACATAAATGCGCGCTGCCTAGTCGAGCGTCGTTGTGGAACGCCGCATGCAAGCACTAGTGCTGAATGGTTCAGCCATGACTCAGGATCGTGCAGTCAAACCCGCCGTCCGAATCAAAATGGTCCAGACGACCGGACAAAGCAGCGCCGTTCGGGTGGCCTCCACTCGCCTGCCTACCACGTTCGGCGTGTTCGACCTGATCGGCTTTGAGCGAGCGAACGTGGACGGAGAAGAGACTGAGAGTGCCCTCCTCCTGATGCTTGGCAATCCGACAAATCGAGCGCCTTTGCTACGCATTCATTCTCAATGCCTGACTGGCGAAGTGCTCGGATCTCTACGCTGTGATTGCCGAGGGCAGTTGGAACTCGCAATGGCGGCCATTGCAGACGAGGGATCGGGACTGGTGATCTATGAGTATCAGGAGGGCCGTGGCATCGGGCTCATGGCAAAGCTGAGAGCGTATGCCTTGCAGGACAAAGGGCCTCGACACGATCGAAGCGAATGAAGCGCTCGGTTTTGACGCCGACTGCCGTGATTTCAGTCTGGCCGTGGCTGTCCTGCATGAATTACGATACGGCAGGTCCGCCTGATGTCAAACAACCCACAAAAAGTTGAAGCACTGACAAAGGGTGGAATCGAAGTCATCGAACTGATTGCCTGCGAAGCACCGCCAAACCCTTATGCAGTTGTCGTACTTGCGGACCAAGAAGAAACAGATGGGGCATTCGCTCACGATCATGTGAGCGATTGGGGAATTGTCCTTAATCGGAGCACCTATGTCTAGTCAGCAACCTGGCGCAGTGGACCTACTTGTTTCGTCCGAAGTTTCGCGTGTGTCTGGTGGTGATGAGCACTGCCTTGTTGCCCAAGCAGTGAAGTTCGCCGAAATCGAGAAGTCGATTAGGGAGTTGCGGTCAGGGCGCATGATCGTCATTGCGGATGATGAGGATCGCGAGAATGAAGGTGACCTCGTGATCGCGGCAGAGATGGTCACTCCTGAAGTAATCAATTTTATGGCAACCTACGCGCGAGGTTTGATCTGCCTCGCAATGACCGGCGAGCGGCTTGACCAGCTGGAATTGGGACCAATGGTGCGTCCAGAACACCGCGAGCCTAGGCACAGCGTTTACAGTCTCGATCGATGCACGAGGGAGGGGTGTAACAACCGGAATCTCGTCGTACGATCGTGCTCAAACCATCTTGGCTGCGGTCGACCCCCGAACTCGCCCAGAAGACCTCGCGCGCCCTGGTCATGTGTTTCCCCTGCGCTCCCGGCCTGATGGCGTTCTCGAAAGACGCGGCCAAACGGAAGCGTCTGTCGACCTCGCACGATTGGCGGGGCTGCATCGCGCCGCCGTGATCTGCGAAATCATGAACCGCGATGGCAGTATGGCACGCGGTTCCGATCTAGCAAGGTTCTGCTCAGAGTATGGCCTGACGATGGTGACTGTAGCTCAACTCGTTCGTTACAGGCTGGAAACAGAATTAGACCATGGTCCTAGCTCGCATCCATCTGGGGCGTTTGGGCACGGCCTGCAAGCGCAGAACTTATTGGAGGAAACTGCGATGCACGGAACTTTATGTACTGGAAGGCGGCGATGAACGACATTATCGCGGACCGCTCGGGAAACATCCTGAGTATCCAACCGAATAAACGTTTCAATCGAATTGCTTTTGCACTTCCAATGGTCGCGAATGACATTGCGCAGCCCGCACGCTTGAATGGCACGCTATTAGATTTCATGTGAGAATTCAGCGGCCCCATTCAAGCTTGACAAGACCCACTTCACTTAACGTCTCGATATCTGGGCGGTCGGCGCCGAGCACAGCGCGAGACAACACTCCACTGTGGACGGCGGAGATTGCGGCAGCTAGCCACAAGACCCTTTCTTTCGGCGTGAGGCGGCGGTCTTGCAGCGTGCGCCATGATAACAAGAATCCCATAGGGCATGCGACCTAATGAAAACCTCTGGCCTAGCCCTACAGTGCTTTGGATCCGCGGAAGCTGAGACGGCCGCGGACCTCCGACCTCTCAATCAGGAAGAGAACATCCCCCGCGAGTCGCGCAACGAGATGTCGAGATTCGCAAGTAGAACTGGCGGCGGCACTTGGAATAAAGTTAGAAGTTAGCAACCGAGAACGGCTCGAGCGGCGAACCATAATCGACCCGATTCCAGCGTTGTTCGTCTGTGTGCTGCCAGACAGGCCCTTGAAGTTTTCAGCGGCTCACGGATAACACCACGAAAAACGACGCCTTTTGATGTGGTCGTACCGACAACAAAAGGCAGCGCCCAACGCCTGTCGGGACTAGTGGCCAAATGAGCTTAATTGCCCAGAGGCACGAGTATGATGACCGTTCTACAAACTATGTGGGGCAAGCCCATGATCGTCCTAAAACGGGCACAACGCACTTTCGTGTCGGCGACTGTGTTGGCAAGTCTGTTGCTCATAACGCTTCCCCGTGCCCACGGTCTTGATCCGAACCGGCGGATTTCTCAATATGCCCACACTGCCTGGCGCGTGCGCGACGGCGCCTTCGCGGGAGCACCGTCTTCGATTACCCAAACAACCGACGGATACGTGTGGATTGGGACCCTTGCCGGATTACTGCGCTTCGACGGCGTTCGCTTTGTACCCTTTGTTCCAAAACCCGGGCAGCAGCTTCCCAACCCAGCCGTGATTTCACTTTTGGGCACGACTGACGGGAGCCTGTGGATTGGAACAGCCTCCGGCCTGGCTCAGTGGAAGAACGGTGAATTGTCCACTTTCCCAGAGATAACCGGCCGCGTGAACTCGATTTATGAGGATCGTGATGGCACGATTTGGATCGCCCGCTCGCGAACTACCTCGGGGGGCGTCTGTAAGGTCGCGGTATCTGTAGCGACATGTTACGCACCGAAAGATGGCGTGCCGGCCAATGCCCAAGTATTGACCAAGGACAATCTCGGCTTTTTCCTGATTGGACATTCCACTGGGATTGTGCGGTGGAAACCAGGTTCTTCCACCTCATACGAGTTGCCGGGACTGAAGTCAAACCCAGGATTGGCGGGTATATCGGACCTCGCTCTCGCTCCTGACGGATCGGTTTGGGCGGGTCTCTGGCACCCCGGCCGCGGCTTGGGCCTGGAACAATTGGTAAATAGTTCCTGGAAAACATTCATCACGCCGACACTCGACGGCAGTAGGTTGCGTGTTAGCAGCTTGCATCTGGACCGGCATAACGCATTGTGGATTGCGACTTACGAAACCGGTATCTACAGGGTTCTCGATGGCAATGTGGATCATTTCGCGAGCGCGGATGGTCTCTCGAGCGATACCGTCGAGAGCCTTTTCGAAGACAAAGAAGGTAACTTGTGGTTGACCACGTCCGGAGGAGTTGATTGTTTCCGCAACATTTCAGTTGTCAGCTTCACTGTACATGAGGGGCTCAGTGCAGACGCCGTCGGTTCCATACTTGCCGCTCGCGACGGGACCGTCTGGATCGGGAACCATGGGCAGTTGGGTTTTGTGCGCGGGAACGTTGTTTCGTCCATCGGTGCAGAGCACGGGCTTCGCGGCGATCGCGTCACCTCGCTATTCGAAGATCACGCTGGTCGACTTTGGGTGGGAGTAGACAACGGACTCTATGTTTACGAGCATGGCCGGTTTACACCCGTCCACCGTCCCGACGGTGAATCCGTCGGGACCGTTTTGGCGATGACCGAAGACATCGACCAGAATGTTTGGGCCTCAGTAATTCGTACTCCCCCTGGACGTCCTACCAAACTGATTTGCTTTCGAGATGGCAGATTCGTCAAGGAGATTTCAGGCCTGGGACTAGACGTCGTTTCTCTGGCAGCCGATCCGCAGAGTGGCTTCTGGTTGGGTTTGTCTCCCGGTGGCCTGGCCCGATATCGAAACGATCAAGTGCAGGCCTTGCCCCTCAAGAACGCAAGTGCGCGAGTTAATCAGGTACTGGCAAATTCGGACGGTTCGGTGTTGGCGGCAACCAACTTCGGCCTTGTGGAGTGGCGAACTGATAGTCAGCATACTCTCGATGAAAACAATGGCTTGCCGTGTAACCGCATCTTCGCGCTGGTTACCGACAAACGTTCCGATCTTTGGCTATATGCCGAATGTGGTCTGATTGAGATCAAGTCAGACGACTTGCAACGATGGCGTGAACATCCCGACCAAAAGGTAAAGCTCGATCTGTTCGATGCCTTCGACGGCGCCCAGCCCTATCTCCCTCCCTTTCGGCCGGTTGCAACACGATCAAACGACGGGCGTTTATGGTTCGCAAATGACACCGTGGCTCAAATGATTGATCCGGATGGCCTGCTCAGAAACCCCATCCCGCCGCCCGTGCATATCGAAGATGTAATCGCTGATCGAAAGACGTATTCGCCTCAAAGCGGCCTCCATCTTCCCGCCCTTACGCGTGATCTCGAGATTGACTATACGGCCCTGAGCTTTGTCGTTCCTCAGAAGGTGCGTTTCCACTACAAGCTGGAAGGCTACGATCGCGATTGGCAGGATGCCGGAACTCGAAGGCAAGCTTTCTATAGCAACCTTCCACCACGCAGTTACACCTTCCGGGTGAAGGCTTCCAATAACAGCGGTGTGTGGAACGAAGCCGGAACTTCCCTTGATTTCGTCGTCGCTCCGGCCTTCTACCAGACCGTATGGTTTCGCTCTCTAGGCGCGATTCTTTTCGTGGCAATTCTTGCCGGTCTCTATCGCCTTCGACTTGGCCATTTGGAGCATCAGCGAGATGTTCTCCGTAAGAGTGAAAAGGAGCTTCGCGACGTCATCGATGCCATTCCGACGATAGCCTGGAGCGCACTTCCCGATGGCTCCAATATCTATGTCAACAAGAGATTTGCGGAGTACTCGGGGTTATCGTCGGAACAGGCAGCTGGATCAGGCTGGCAAGCAGCAATTCACCCGGATGATCTTCAGCAGCACTTGAGTAAATGGAAGGCGTCCGTTGCCACCGGCGAGCCTTTTGAGAATGAGGTAGGTATGCGTCGTGCGGATGGTCAACATCGCTGGCATTTGTGTCGTGGCGTGCCCCTGCGAGACGATCAGAAGAGGATCGTTAGGTGGTACGGGATTCTCTTCGACGTTGATGAATTGAAGAAGACTGAAAGCGCCCTTCAGGAGCGGAAGCATGAATTGCTTGGCATTATTGACACGGTTCCTTCCATGCTTTGGTCTGCGTCGCCCACAGGAGAAGTCACCCATATCAGTCAAAGAGTCCTCGAATATAGTGGATTGCGCTTCGAAGATTTTCTGGATCTAGGGTGGAAAAAGCTGATTCATCCAGATGATTTTGAGGGTACCGCGAAGGCCTTCTTCCATGCCATACACACCGGGGAGTCATACAATGCATTCCACCGTTTGCGACGTTCGGATGGAGAATATCGCTGGTACCACGCAAGAGGCGAGCCTTTGCGCGGTCCGCACGGCGAGATTGTTCAGTGGTACGGGCTTTCGATTGACATTGAAGATCGCAAGCGCGCCGAGCAAGAGCGTGAAAGGATGCGGCAACTAGAAGCTGATCTGGCGCACATCAATCGTGTGAGTACATTGGGGGAAATGGCCGCATCACTGGCACACGAAATCAAGCAGCCGATCGCGGCCGCCATCACCAGCGCCAATACCTGCATTGAATGGCTTTCCCACGAACCGCCCAACCTCGATCGGGCCCGCGCCGCAGCAGTCAGAATCGATAAGTATGGGAATCGTGCAGCTGAGATCATCGACCGTATACGTTCGTTCTACAAGAAGTCTCCTCCACACCGTGGGTTGGTCGACGTGAACGGAATTATCCAGGAAATGCTCACCCTGCTGAAAGGTGAGGCCGATCGATGCTCGGTTACCATGTGCACAGAACTTGCCGCCGAACTGCCCAACATCAAGGCAGATCGTGTGCAAATGCAGCAGGTCTTCATGAACCTCATGGTCAATGGGATTGAGGCCATGAAGGACTCTGGGGGAGATCTCACGGTGAAGTCGCAACTGCAGGATGGTCAACTCCAGTTCTCGGTCAGCGACACCGGCGTGGGACTGCCAGAGGAGAAGATGGAACAGATCTTTTCTGCGTTTTATACGACCAAGTCGCAGGGCAGCGGCATGGGGTTGGCCATCAGCCGTTCCATTGTGGAGTCGCATGGCGGCCGGTTGTGGGCAACCGCTAATGACGGACTAGGTGCAACCTTTCATTTCACTCTACCGATCCAGGTCACCGAGTCATCGCCGTTTGTTGCCTGAGATACTTCTTCGTCTCCTGGTGTTTCTATCCTCCACAGGAGAGATAGGTGTTGATTTGAGCGTTTGGGTAAGCACTCGGTTCACTTCCGCTGTTTTGTGGGCTCGCAGATTCTCAATCATGCCGAGGTAAAGCTCATAGGCAACTGGGTTCGTTTTCACCACAATTTGCTCCATTGCGTCAATCCTAATCCGGCTTTCGATCAATAGATCAACGACTTTTCTTAAGGCATCCGGTAATGACTGATCGGCGCTTTTGCTCATTTCTGTTCCCCTTCAGTCTTCGGCTTGGCTCGCGTTTGCGCAAGAGATCGGAATCTCAGGTTGCCCGGTCTTGCCGACAATTCCGTGAATAGGCAGGGCGGCGTCAACTCACGGCGCGTTGCTGGTGTGTCCAGAAACGTTCGCGCAGAGTCCTCTTTAGCATCTTGCCGGAACTGCTCTTGGGCAAATCCGTCTCTGAAAACTCGACGCGCCTGGGAACTTTATAAGTTGCGAGGCTTCGCCGGCAGAAAGCAATGAGGTCGTCAGCGGTAAGAGCTTCGCCTGTCTTCAGAACTACGCAAGCCATCACAAGTTCGCCCCATTGCGGATCGGGCACGCCGAATACAGCTACCTCACGAACAGCGGGATGCCCGTAGATCACTGCTTCCACCTCTCCCGAATAAACGTTCTCACCGCCGGTAACAATCATGTCTTTCAGGCGGTCCAAGATGTAAAAATAGCCCGCACTGTCCTGATGGCCGATATCTCCTGTACGAAAGAATCCGTCGCGAAATGCTTCAGCGGTTTCTTCAAGATTGTTCCAATAACCGCGCATGACGTTGCCGCCTCGTGCGATCAGTTCGCCCGCCTGTCCCGGATCGACTTGTTTCCCTGAAATGTCGCTCGCCAGAAGATCGACACCGGGACAGGGCCGTCCGCACGACATCAGCTTGTCTTCAGTGTGCTCATGGTCCTGCAAGCCCGTAAGAAAACCTGTTTCACTCAGCCCATACACTTGAATCAACTTGACCTTTGGCAGAAGTTCCCGCGTCCGATGGACGAGTTCCGGCGCCATAGGTGAGCCGCCATACGCCAGCACCTGCAGGCTGCTCAAGTCATACCTTTTCGCGTCCAGGAATTGTGTGAGCAAATTGATCATTGTGGGCACGAGCACCGTGTGAGTCACATGCTCCCGTGCCACCGTCTCGCAGAAGGTCTGTGCGCTAAATTTCGGAATTGGGATTTGGCTGGCGCCGAATGCCGCGGCCGCGAACATGCTGGGAAAGTCTGCGATGTGGAAGATCGGAGCGGCGTGCAGGTAGACTCCGCCTTCGGTGTAGCGCATCCAGTAGTTGAAATTGTGGACGTCAGCAAGAATATTCCCATGCGTTACCATGACGCCTTTTGGCCGGCCTGTTGTACCGCTTGTATAGATCAGGCCCAGAACCGCCTCGGGATCGTAAAAGACCCTCGGAATAGGGCCGTCGCTGATTGAAAGGGGTTCCTCATCGACCACCTGCTGCCAGCTCAATTGCGCTGCGGGAACGGCTAGGGAGGAATGGCGCACGATTCCACGCGGACGCGCATCTTCGAGTACCCCATCGATCTCTTTGGTCGATAGGCGAGTGTTCAGCGGAACGGCGATGACCCCGAGCATGCTGCACGCATAAACGAGTTCAATGTAGTCGGGCCCGTTGGGCAGCAATAGGGCCAAGCGATCTCCCACTCCAAACCCGTGGCTGGTGAGCGTCGCTGCGATGCCCTCAACCCGAGTGTGGAGTTCGCGAAAGGTCAAGAATCGGCCGTCACGAGCAAGTGCGGTTCGGCCGGGATAGAATCGCAATGCCCGGCCGAGTGAGTGAACGTAGATCATCTTCTCTTCTCGTTTTCAGAGAAACAGACTCTAATCGGCCGCAGAGTCTGCCCCTGCGTGGGCGCCGTGTTCAGCTTTCGAGCGTGTCGTGAGCAATTCCAGAAGCATGGAGTCACGCTCCCGTTCGAGCTCTGCGATCGAACGGCCATTCGCTTCCTTCAATACGCCGTTGACAATGGTTTGCTTCACTTCGGGGCTGAACTCAGTGATCGTGCCAAGATCTTTCCACCATGTGGCGACAGGACCGGACAGGTGTTCCATGAAGTGTTGAATTCCGCCTTCGCCGCCTCCGAGATGGAATAGCAAATTCGGACCCATTAAGCCCCAACGTAATCCGGGCCCCCAGCACACCGCGGCGTCCGAATCAGCGACATCCAAAACACCTTGTTCGATGAGATACACGACTTCACGGTAGAGAGCAGCCTGAAGCCGGTTCGCGACATGGCCAACCACTTCCTTACGCACGTGGATCGGCCTTTTGCCGATCGACGTATAGAAGGAGATGGCCCGCTCGACAGTTTCCGGCGACGTTTTAGCGCCTGCGACGACCTCAACCAGAGGAACCATGTGCGGAGGATTAAACGGGTGGCCAATCACACATCGTTCCGGATACTTGCACGCCGATTGCATCACGCTCATCGTCAGACCGGATGAACTCGAAGCGATGATGGAATCCTTCGGCGCGGCGGCATCCATGTCAGCAAATAACTTGACCTTGAAGTCTTTGCGTTCAGGTCCGTTTTCCTGAACCAGATCAGCGCCGGCAACGGCTTCCTTCAGATCGGGCGTAAACCGCAGATGCTCGCGTAAGCCGTTGGGTGAAATTCCAAGTGCGGTCAAGTCGTTCCATGCCGCATCGATGTATCGCCGCAGATTCGCTTCGGCGTTCGGCGCCGGATCGGTGGCGACAACGTTAAGGCCACGCGCCAGGTATAGAGCGGCCCAACTCGCGCCAATGACTCCCGTCCCAACAATCGCTATATTTCGAATTTCTCGGCTCTTTGTATTTGCCATTCAACCCTCCAATGGGTTCTCTTCAATTCAATCGCTTGTTTGCTCCGAGGCCCTTTAACTTGCCCGGACCGCCTCTTCCACATTTTTGCCCGGCTGCGCACCGGGAATCGCACCGCTAGCACGCAGTCCGTCGATTTCGTCATCTCCGAAACCGAGCTCTTTCAGAACCTCATCGTTATGCTCGCCAATTCGCGGCGCGCGCCTGGCAGGTACTTTCGAAACACCCTGTACCTGAATAGGACTGCTGATCGTCGAGGTCAGTTTCCCGCCCGCTCCTTCGAGGGGAACGACGATCTCATTCGCTCGCAATTGCGGATCGTTTACGACTTCCTGTGGGTCACGCACGGCGCCGAAGGGGACATGAACGCCATTGAAAACCTCGTACCAGTGCGACATGGGCTGCGAACCAAAGATCTCATCGAGCATTGCCGTCAATTGCGGCCGGTTCTGCGCCAGCTTGGCAGGATCTGAGAATCGCGGGTCCGTCAGGATATCTTCACGACCCATGGCTTTCAGGACCGCGGGCACCTTGTCCGGAGTGGCTACGAGAACGAACCAGGTGCCGTCGGAAGAGCGATACGTGTTCAAGGCTGCATTTGCGGGATGTGTTCGATCGTGCAGTCCATAGAAACTGGCGCCGGATAGAGCGGCCTGGATAAAGACGCTGGCCGACCAGACACCCGCTGCGAGCAGCGAAGTCGTGACATAGGATCCTTTACCGGTGCGTTCGCGACGATAAAGCGCGGTTAGAATCGCGGCATAAATACAGACCGCAGTCGCATTGTCACCGCTGCCTGCCACCGGCCAGGTCGGTGGCTCTCCAGCATCACGTGTCATGAATAACAAACCGCTTCGCGCCCAGTAGGCCGTAAGGTCGAATCCTGGAAGAGCGGCGTCCGGACCCTTCTCGCCGAAGCCGGTGAGATCGGCATAGATCAGACGAGGATTCCACTGTGCGACATCGTCATATTCGAGCTTCAATTTCTTGCGTGCGGAATGGGGTGTGTTGACGATGAACACGTCTGCCCATTTGGCTAACCGTTCGAGAACCTGCTGCGCGCTCCCAGCTTTCAGATTGAGCGCAACGCCACGCTTATTTCGATTCGCCAATTGGAAGGGATAAGGCTCTTCTGAATGCGGCTGAGGCGGGATCTTCTGCCCCATCCTCCAGAGCTCTCCCTCAGGCGGTTCAACTTTGACAACGTCTGCGCCAAAATCGGACAAGATCGTTGCAGCGCCCGGCCCGGCAATGAAGCTAGAGAGGTCTACGACCTTCAAACCGGAAAATATGTTGCCTTCTGTCATTTTCATCTCCTCTTCACGGTCACTACTCATGGAAGCGAGTCATGTGAAACTTCGAAATGGCGCGCAAAGTTCTACTTCCCCTGAAACTTCGGTGCACGTTTCTCGAGGAATGCCGACGTACCTTCTTTCTTGTCTTCGGTCGACGCGCAGACTGCGAAAAGCGAGGCTTCGAGGAGCATGCCTTCGGCGACGCTCATCTCCAGGCCTTTGTTGATCGCCTCAATCGAGTACTTCACGCTAAGCGGAGCGTTCACAATGAACTTCTTCAATACAGTTTCGGCACGATCGATCAAGTGCGCGTCCGGCTCCAGTTCGTCCACCAGGCCAATACGATAAGCCTCTGCGCCATCGATGATGTCGCCGGAGAGGATCAGCTTAAGTGCTCGGCCTTTCCCAATCAGACGCGGCATGCGCTGCGTTCCTCCGTACCCGGGCATTACTCCGAGCTTTACTTCTGGCTGACCGAATTTCGCACTCTCGGCAGCGATCCTGATAGTGCACGCCATCGCCAGCTCACACCCACCACCCAGGGCAAAGCCGTTGACTGCGGCAATGACCGGCTTACCAAGATTCTCGATGAGGTCGGTCAATGCCTGTCCCCGACGAGTCGCCTCCTCTGCTTCTACAGCTGTGTTGTTGGCGATCTCGGCGATGTCAGCGCCGGCAGCAAATGCTTTCTCGCCGGCACCCGTGAGGATGACTCCACGGACGGCTGAATCGTCACGCGCGTCCTCGAAGGCTGCCCGCAACTCGTTGATCGTCGCCTTGTTCAACGCGTTCATGACCCTTGGCCGATTCAGCGTCACATATGCAATCGGCCCTTTCTTTTCGTAGACGACGTTCTCGAGATGTAGAGCAGAAGCTAGCGAGCTCATTCCCTTCTCCTTAATTAATTGCAAGATTTGTGGCCGCGCTATCTCGTGCGCCCTGGAATCTCGGCGTAGGCGACGCCAGTCAGGTTCCCTTCCGCGGCAAGCACCGTCTTTTTGTTCGACCCGTCGAGATTCGCGCTATAGACGGATCCACCCAAGTCGGTCAGAAACATGCGGCCGCCTTTCAGATCCAAGGCGATACCGATTCCTTCCATCAGGTGATCGAAAACAATCTCGGGTTCTTTCCCATTTCCCAGAGCGGGATCCATGGGAGCACGGTTTACGGTGTTGCCACGCGGAGGATCGCCGCGGTCCGTCCAATAGATCGTCCTGTTGGCAAGGTCGAGTTCGAGGTCAATCGGTTCGGGCAGGCCCCCGTAGAGGAGTTCAATGTCTTTGCGGCTGGCGGCACTTTGGCCCTTGGGGATTTCGAGACCGGCGCGAAAGATACGTCCTTCGCCGGCATTGTCTGAACCTTTCTGAGTCCAATAGAGTTTTCCACCTTCGACGTCGAGCGCGATTCCTACGCACCATTTTTTTATGTCCTGTCCAGGACGCGCGTCGCCTTCGCTCGTATCGAGAAGAGTTTCGATCTTGGAGCCATCCAGATTCGAACGCATGATCCGCATGCCCTCGCGATCGCACCAGTAAAGCTTGCGGTTCTTCTCATCGAGTTGCAGTTGCTTGGGAGTGAACGTGGCGCCTGCAGGAACAATGTGGGTAACGTTTCTTCCGTCAATATCCGCGCGCTCGATGGAACCGTCGTTGGCGCGGGGAACACCCATGTTGGTCCAGTAGAGGTGACCGGCTGCGGCATCCACAACGATGCCATCTGGCAGCCGCTTTCCCTCGCTGACGAGAACCTTAAGGTCGGAGCCGTCAGGATTGGCGGAAAACACTTCACCACTACTCGCACTGAGAAAGAACAAACGGGGCGTCGTGACTTCCTCTGCCGGCTTTCTGACATTTGATTTAACGGACTTGACAGCCATGAGTTTTCTTCGCTCCTTTTATTACTTCAGTTGTTGGCAGACAACTCGGATAAGGAACCGCAGTTCACTTCCACTCCGCTAGACGAAGGCACTGAAGCCGGTTATCGCTTTGCCGACAATCAGGTTCTGCATCTGAAATGTGCCTTCGTAGGAATAGAGCGCTTCCGCATCCGCGAAGAAACGGCCTACGTTATAGTCGGCGGCGATGCCGTTGCCGCCGCACAACTCTCGGGCCCATGCCACTGTTTCGCGGCACTTGGCCGTGGTGAATGCCTTCGCAATCGCCGCATGGGCGTCGGTCAGCTTGCCTTCGGCCTGTAACTGGGCCATACGTACCAGCAGGCACTGCGAAGCGGTGATGTTGCCGAGCATCCTGGCGAGGAGGTCTTGCACCATCTGGAATGAAGCGATGGGCTTTCCGAATTGCTGACGCTCCTGACAATACTTGAGTGCGTTCTCGTAGGCGCCCATGGCGCATCCGGTCGCCTCCCATCCCACCATGAAGCGCGTCATTTTCAGAACGCGGGCGGTGTCGCGGAACGACTGATCTTGCTGCAAACGATTCGCTTCCGGTATTCGGCAGTCTTCCATGGTGATGAGGCCGTTCTGCACCACCTTAAGCGCGATCTTGTTCTGAATTTTTTCTACTTTGAAGCCAGGCGTAGTCTTGTTTTCCACGATGAACGCCTTAACTTGGTTGTCCGCCACGTCGCGAGCCCAGATGATGGATATGTCGCACCAGGGAGAGTTGCCGATCCATTTCTTCTGACCATTGAGAATCCAGGTGTCTCCATCGCGCTTCGCAGTCGTCAACAGCCCGCCGGCAGCTCCGGACCCGACTAAGTGGTTCGGTCAGGCCGAAGCAGCCAATCGTCTCCCAGCGAGCCATCGGCGGGAGCCATTTTTGTTTTTGTTCTTCCGACCCGCCCAGATAGATCGAACCCATCGCCAAACCGTTGTGCACTCCGAAGAATGTCGCGATCGACGAGTCGAAGCGCGCCATCTCCATGGCGATCAAGCCGAATAGCTGTGCACTTCCGCCCCTGCAGCCATATCCCTGCATGGCGACGCCGCCGATGTTGAGTTCTTTCAGCGCGGGCAAGATTTCGAATGGGAAGGCATCTTCGACCCAGTACTTGGTGATGATAGGTGCGATTTTCGTCTCCATGAAAGCGCGCACTTCTCTCAAGACCGCCAACTCTTCCGCCGGCAGTGTTTCAACGAGTTCGTAGAAGTCACTATTGGGTGCGGGTAGCGGCGCAGGCTTTTTGTCCTTTACTGGGCTTGCCATCAAGAACCCTTTCTTAGTGTTTGTGTCTTGCTGCTTGCGATACCTCTCTCAAAAGCAAGTAGGTCGCCAAACGCATCGAGGAAATTGCCTGCTGTAACGAAGGGATTTGCAGTCTGCAGGGAGGCGTTGATCAATAAATCAGTGTCATCGACAGATCAGTGTCAAAGTGTGATAACACCGAAGGAATCAACTCGCGCATAGACAACCAAATATTGCACTGACCGCGCAATACCAATTCCAATGGAGGGGGCGAACCCCAACTCGACCGGGTAGAGCGATCCGGTCCGTCAGGCCTTCACGAACTCGACATCGAGAGTGATCGTGACCTCGTCACCAACCAGAATCCCACCGGTCTCAAGCGCAGCGTTCCACGTTAGGCCGAAGTCCTTCCGGTTGATCTTTGTGCTCGCAGAGATCGCAACTCGCGTGTTGCCCCAAGGATCCTTCGTGGGTGGTGTTGGCCCTTCAACCACAAAGCGCACTTTGCGGGTGACGCCGTGGAGGGTCAGGTCTCCTTCGACGGACAACTCTCCGTCCCTGACAATGCTGATGCCCGTGGACTTGAAATGCAAAGTCGGGAACTTTTCGACATCAAGGAAATCGGCGCTCTTCAGGTGAGCATCGCGCTGTTCATCGCGGGTGTGGATGGAAGCGGCTTCAATCGTGGCCTCCACGCGATCGTTCGCCGGGTTAGATTCATCCCGGACCAACACGCCCGAAACCTTGGAGAATTGGCCTTTCACATTCGCGATCATCATGTGCTTGACTTTGAACTCTGCCACAGAGTGAGCCGGGTCGATGTTCCAGGTGGTAGTTGAGGTTTGTGTTGGAACGGTTGCTAAACTGGTCACGGTGATCATCCCCTTTCGGCTGTTTGTAGCTCTTACAAATCTGTTTCGTCTTCAATCAAGCGGCTTGCTCGATGCGCTTGGAGCTGTCGCTCCTTTGGAATAGACCTCGGAAAGCCGAGCCCGCGGAAAAGGCCACGGGGCTTGCAAGATCGAGAAGGTGAGGGTCGAGGGCAGTCCGCTCCGTTCCATCAGCAGGTGCAAGAAGAGGACGTTCACCACAATCGATCCAAGCAGAGTCAGGGCCATGATTTTGTCAGCCGGCAATGGGCAATTGTCGATTCCTGCATTTCCACCTGGCGTCCAATTTTCTCGAGAGCGCGAGTGCGCACCGGGAGAACGTCGCGCCGTGCGCAGCCCAGTAGGAGAGAACACTCGTGATCAGAATAGTGCTCAAGAACGGTCATCACATAGACGATGCGCTCGAAGGGCTCTAATCCAAGAACCGCGGAAATCTCCGTTTGGCGCTCTGCCGGTAGTGCCTTGTAGTCGCTATCCTCCGAATTCGATCTCAAACTGCCACTTGCGTCGCCCGGCCGGGGCTTAACAAACCTCACCGCGTTCTGTATGATCGCGCGGGCGCACCAGGAGTGCGCCCATTCCCTGAAAACCGGGTTGCCTTCGACTGCGTCCTCCAGGCTGGAGATGAAGCACTGTTCAGCCCACGCGTGATCCGCCGTAAGTAGAAACGCGAGCAGGAAGAGGCTGTTCATGTTCTCGTCAAAGATCCGGCAGAAATCGTCGCTGTTGGCGTATGCCGCTGCTCTCGTGATGTGCTTTACCTGCCGCGTGGTCACCTCCATCGCTCTCTCAACGGTCATCTACACTCGCAGAAACGCAGTGCACTTCTGTCAGTGGTACGAAGCTCAGCCACCCGAGGGTCGGTGACCTTTCCCTCCACTACCAGCCTGCGTTGAGCCGGCGTGTCGACGATGGAAATCTTGAACATGCTGGATCTCCGGCGAACCAGAGGAATGCAACACGGTTGCCAAAGCCATAGACCCGCAAAATGCTGAAATCACTGACTCAAGAAAAATCGTTCGAGCCTTGTGTCACCGGATGTCAAATCACAATTGACACTTGTCGAGACCTGCGGATAGGAATGGACCTTACGCTGAGGGGCGAACCTCTGAAGCAAAACTAGGATCGTTGGACCTTGCTTAAATTTGCACGGAGGGCTCGTTCGGGAAATTGACCTCGGTTGTCTCGAATGCGAGGCCGAGTCTGGATTTATCTCGGTAGCGAACGACGCTACAAATCTTCGAGCGAGAAAAAGAAATCCGTGCTGCGGCGGCAAGGTCGGCGATACCGGACGCTGTCACGCGACCCCAAGAATCCGATGAGGAAGCAGGAACGTCGGCACACGTTCTTCGGCGTCGTCGCTCCTCCGCCGATCGAAAAGTGGCGGTTCAGGACCTGCGTCACGCTGTAATGAATTACCTGGGGTAAGCGACCATTAAGTCCCGGGAACGTTAACTCAATTGAGCAAATGTTCGTGGATGTTTTCAAACAACTTGTGATTGTCTCGGTAATCCACGCGAATTCCAATCAGAACCGGGCCAGGCACTTCAAATGCTCTGCGCATCACCGGGCCGATTTCGTCCGCAGAATTGATCATCCACCCACTCGCCCCAAAGGCCTCTGCGTATTTGACGACATCCACCGAGCCGAAATCCACGCCAGAAGTGCGCTCATATTTGGCCCGTTCCTGAACCCCAACCATGTCATAGGTCCCATCGATCCAGACCATGTGAACGAGATTGAGCTTTAGCCTGACTGCCGTCTCGAGTTCCATCGCAGAGAACAAGAATCCGCCGTCACCGGAGATCGATAAGGTCTTTTCGTGCGGTCTTACGAGGCAAGATGCGATGCCCCAGGGAAGAGCCACGCCTAACGTCTGCTGTCCGTTGCTAATGAGAATTTGACGTGCTCGAAAACTGAACAGGAAATGCGCGAGCCAGAGATGAAACGATCCCATATCCAGGCAAAGCGTCACGTCATCTGCGAGCCATTTCTGCAACTCGGCGACAATCCTTAAAGGATGAATCGGATTCTCGTCGTGGCTCTGCATGCCTTCGAACCTCAGGGCCCTCTTAGAGGCGAGGTTGGCGAAGAATCTCTCAACGTCAGCAGCGAGAATCACGGCGCTAACCAGTGGCTCAAGTGCCGAGAGAGTAAGGGCGATGTCTCCCAATATCTCCACGGCTGGGGAATAGAAGTTGTCGACATCGGCTCGAACCGAGTCAAGGTGAATAATTTTCGCGACACGCCGATGATTCCAGATCGACGGATCGTATTCGACAGGATCATAGCCAATCGTAATGATGACGTCCGCAGATGCCAGAAGCTCATCTCCTGGAGTGTTGTCCAACTGCCCCACGCGTCCGGCAAAGCGATTGAAAAGGTCACTGGACACCGAACCCGCAGCTTGAAATGTCCCAACTACTGGAACATGGGTCTTCCGCAACAGCACTCGAACTGCTTCCGCATTTTCTGGCCTACTTGCCGACAGCCCGAGGAGGATCACCGGACGCTGTGCAGCATTGATAATCTGGGCGGCTCGGTCCAACGAGTCGCGATTGCCTGGCCCAAACCTCGGCTGCGCGGGCACCTCCAACACCTCGCACCTAGCATCACCTTCCATAATGTCCTTCGGAAGATTCACAAATGCGGCGCCAGGTCGGTCAGACTCGGCCGCCCGAAAGGCATTTGCCATTACTTCTGCGATCGATTGGGGAGAGCTCGCTTCTGCACTGAACTTGGTCACCGGCTTTAAGACGGAAACAGCCTGAAGGGTCTGGTGGATCTGCTTGAGGCTTTGGGAGGTGGCAACTGAGCCACCGAGGGCAACCAGCGGATCGCCTTCACTATTCGCCGTCGCTAAGCCGGTCGTAAGGTTACTGACGCCAGGCCCAGAGGTGGCGATCGCCACACCAGCCTTACCAGTCAACCTTCCGATGCCGCCAGCGATGAATGCCGCATTTTGTTCGTGACGACACACGATGGTTTTGATCGAGGAATCGACGAGCGTGTCGAACACCTTGTCGATTTTCGCGCCAGGAATTCCGAAGACATACTGAACTCCGTGCTTTTCCAACGACTCCACCACGACTTGAGCACCAGTCTTTGCTGCCTTTGAGCCCATCTTTTCCTCTTTACTTAGGACTTCATCGTTATGAGTCGTGACTCCGTTCGGCTGTCATGAGATCGGCTTGCGGATCACGGGTTAAATCTGCTTTCAGAAATTCTTCGGTCTCGGGCAGTGACACGTGCATTTCGTTCATCGCGCAGCCTGCGACCGCGACGTCCAAGGCATGGCATTCAAGTACATGACCACCCCTCTGTCGATCAGCAGACAGGAAATGAAAGTGATATCCAGGAACACTGAACGAGCCGGCGAAGCCGGGGGACCAAAGGCCAACGAGGGTTCCACTTATGTCTTGAAAGACGAATTCCTGTTGGCCGGAAGCCGCGGCTTTAAGGTTGGTACCCTCGGGAACGGCTTTCATTGCGCGGGTTTTCATCACCGAAAACCGACCCTCAACTCGGAAGGCGTAAAAGATATTGTCCGAGTCACGAAGCTCATCGCACACGGACGTTAGCTCGTCGAAGCTATTAAGTCGGTGCAATTGTTTGGAAAATTCGGCCTTGAATCGGGTTACGACCCCATATGGGATTAGTTGATCGCCGTCAATCACCGCGACCCCGCCGCTCGAGGCGACTTGGTAACAGATGCCGTCCAACACCACCATTTCTCCATCGAGGTCGATGAACGTTCCGAGCCCAAAGTCTCCATGGTGCAATAGGCGCGAAACGCGTACGGCACCCTGATACAGACCCTCCACTAGCGCGGCAGAAGTCGAGACCTGAAACAAAGTGTGGATTGCCTTACCGAAGTATTGGGAGAGCGCTACAGACACGACATGGTCCCTATTTGCGTTTTCTTTACGCACACGCTCTTCTAGAGCCTCATAGAGGGAGTCGGGCAGGCTGCAGGTTATCGACTTCATGATCTGGCTCCATCTTGATTTCTGCCTTGATGGCAGACATGGTGACTCGACGGCCATTGCATCGAGGCCATCAGCCGCGCCCGAAAGAAAGTGCCGCGAGTTTCACGGGCAATGTGGCCAATGGAGTCGCGGGGCTACCTTATCGGGGAGAGCCTCAACAAATAATCCAGCTCCAGCTCGCCCTCATAAGTTTCGGCGCCGATATTCAATGCTTCTTTGACGCGCGCTTGCGTGACTTCGCTGGCAACACTCGCATCGGACTCATGGGCTTCCACAAGAAGCCCCTCTGCTATGGAACTAAATGCCCCTGTATCCACGGCCGCCTTGGCGTGAGCAATTGCATGCGCAGGAAATGTAGCTATGCGGTGAGCCAATCGCTCGACAAAAGGCGTCAACTCGTCCGCGGGCAACGCTCGATTGATATAGCCGTAACGGTCCGCCAGTTCAGCCGAGAGATCATCGCAGCCCAGGAGCACCTCCAAGGCGCGTCCCCGCCCCATGAGCCGTGGCAGTCTTTGCGTGGAGCCCCCACCCGGGACCAGCCCGATCGCCACCTCTGGTTGGCCGAAGATCGCTTTGCCGACGGCAGCAAAACACATGTCCATGGCCAGCGCGATCTCACTCCCTCCGCCACGAGCCCGTCCCTCGACTTTGGCAATAGTTGCCTTGGGCATGTTCCTGAATCGTTCGCCGATCATCTGCGTGAGACGAAAGCTCCGCGTATGAGACATCACTTTGGAAGCGGCTCCAACCCGGCCTAAACCAGAGTGGGCTATAAAAAAATCAGGAAGTGCACTCTGCAAGACCACAACCCGGACGCTCTCATCGGCCTCGAGTTGCCTGCCGAGTTTGTCGAATTCCTGCGACAGAACTTCATCAAGAAGATTTATCGGTGGGTAATCGATGCTTACGAATGCGACTCCAGTATCAAACCCGAACCGGAAACATCTGTAATCAGAATATTGCAAGGGTGTAGCTCCGTTTCGCTTTCTCAGTCGTTCTGCACGGGGTTGGTCAGGACGCCGATCCCCTTGATCTCCACTTCGAAAACATCGCCGGGCTGCATGTAAATAGGTGGCTTGCGCGCCGCTCCGACACCACCTGGCGTGCCGGTGATGATCACATCACCTCGCTCCAAACTCATGGCGACACTGATCATTTCAATCAGGGTTGGAACATCGAAGATGAGCAGGTCTGTGCGCGAATCCTGCATCACGCCGCCATTCAAACGGCCCTGGATGCGCAATCCGCGGGCTCCCGGCGGTACGGCGTCGGGCGTCACCAGCCACGGGCCGAACGACCCGGTGCCATCGAAATTCTTGCCCATCGTCCATTGCGGCGTGCGGAGCTGAAAATCACGCAGGGTCGCATCGTTGAACAGCGAGTAGCCCGCCACGTGATCGAGGGCCTGCTCCAGGGAGATGCGGCGTCCCGGCTTGCCAATCACCACGGCCAGTTCGGCTTCATAGTCGAGCGCAGTTGATTCGCGGGGACGCCGGATCGGCTCTTGATGAGCGATCAAGCTGGTCGC
>CAVOSL010000003.1:0-165386 GCA_963698865.1 uncultured Acidobacteriaceae bacterium
TTTCCGGTTCGGGTTTGATACTGGAGTCGCATTCGTCAGCATCGATTACCCACCGATCAATCTTCTTGATGAAGTTCTGTCGCAGGAATT
This sequence comes from uncultured Acidobacteriaceae bacterium, assembly GCA_963698865.1. Lineage (GTDB taxonomy): Bacteria > Acidobacteriota > Terriglobia > Terriglobales > Acidobacteriaceae > Acidiflorens. The sequence goes on from CAVOSL010000003.1 coordinate 91, forward strand.
CGACAAACTCGGCAGGGAACTCGAGGCCGATGAGAGCGTCCGGGTTGTGGTCTTGCAAAGTGCACTTCCTGATTTTTTTATAGCCCACTCTGGTTTAGGCCGGGTTGGAGCCGCTTCCAAAGTCATGTCTCATACGCGGAGCTTTCGTCTTACGCAGACGATCGGCGAACGATTCAGGAACATGCCCAAGGCAACTATTGCCAAAGTCGAGGGACGGGCTCGTGGCGGAGGGAGTGAGATCGCGCTGGCCATGGATATGTGTTTTGCTGCCGTTGGCAAAGCGATCTTCGGCCAACCAGAGGTGGCGATTGGGCTGGTTCCGGGTGGGGGCTCCACGCAAAGATTGCCACGGCTCATGGGGCGGGGACGCGCCTTGGAGGTTCTCCTGGGCTGCAATGATCTTTCGGCTGAACTGGCGGAACGTTACGGCTATATCAATCGAGCGTTGCCCGCGGACGAGTTGACGCCTTTTGTCGAGAGATTGGCTCACCGCATAGCTTCATTTCCTGCGCATGCAATTGCTCATGCCAAGGCGGCCGTGGATACAGGAGCATTTAGTTCCATAGCAGAGGGGCTTCTGGTGGAAGCCCATGAGTCGGATGCGAGTGTTGCCAGCGAAGTCACGCAAGCACGCGTCAAAGAAGCATTGAAGATCGGCGCCGAAACTTATGAAGGCGAGCTGGAGCTGGATTATTTGTTGAGGCTCTCCCCGATAAGGTAGCCCCGCGACTGTTCGTTGGCCACATTGCCCGTGATACTCGCGGCACTTTGTCTCGGGCGCGGCTAATCGCCTCGATGCAATTGCCGTTAAGGCACATGTCTGCCATCACGGCAGAAATCAAGCAGGAGCCAATCATGAAGTCGATAACCTGTAGCCTTCCCGACTCCCTCTATGAGGCTCTAGAAGAGCGTGTGCGTAAAGAAAAGGCAAACAGGGACCACGTCGTGTCTGTAGCGCTCTCCCAATACTTCGGTAAGGCGATCCATACTTTGTTTCAGGTGTCGACTTCTGCCGCGCTAGTGGAGGGTCTTTACCAGGGCGCCGTACGCGTTTCGCGCCTGTTGCGCCATGGAGACTTTGGGCTGGGAACGTTTATCGACCTCGATGGAGAGATGGTGGTGTTGGACGGCATCTGTTACCAAGTCTCTTCGAGCGGCGGGGTCGCGGTGATTGACGGCGATCAACTAATCCCATATGGCGTCGTAACCCGATTCAAGGCCGAAGTTTCCAAACAATTGCACCGACTAAATAGCTTCGACGAGCTAACGTCTCTTTGCGATGAGCTCCGTGACTCGGATAATGTCTTTTACGCCTTCCGGGTTGACGGTCGGTTTTCGCTGATGAAGACCCGTGCAATGAAAGCCGTTCCCGAGGGCACCAACCTTAACGCCGCGGCTTCTGGCCAACAGGAATTCGTCTTTCAAGACATAAATGGAACCCTTGTTGGCCTTTGGTCCCCCTGCTTCGCCGGCTCATTCAGTGTTCCTGGATACCACTTTCATTTCCTCTCTGCCGATCGACAGAAAGGCGGTCACGTACTCGAATGCCATGCCCTGCATATCGCGGTCGCAGGCTGCGCGATGAACGAAATGCACGTGTCACTACCCGAGACCGAAGAGTTTCTGAAAGCAGATTTAACGCGCGATCCGCAAGCCGATCTCATGAAGGCCGAACGGAGTCACGACTGATAGGCGATGAAGTTCTGAGTAAAGAGGAAATGATGGGCTCAAAGGCTGCAAAGACTGGTGCTCAAATCGTGGTGGAGTCGTTAGAAAAGCACGGAGTTCAGTATGTCTTCGGAATTCCTGGCGCGAAAATCGACAAGGTGTTCGACACGCTCGTCGATTCCTCGATCAAAACCATCGTGTGTCGTCACGAACAAAATGCGGCATTCATCGCTGGCGGAATCGGAAGGTTGACTGGTAAGGCTGGCGTGGCGATCGCCACCTCTGGGCCTGGCGTCAGTAACCTTACGACCGGCTTAGCGACGGCGAATAGTGAAGGCGATCCGCTGGTTGCCCTCGGTGGCTCAGTTGCCACCTCCCAAAACCTCAAGCAGATCCACCAGACCCTTCAGGCCGTTTCAGTCTTAAAGCCGGTGACAAAGTTCAGTGCAGAAGCGAGCTCTCCCCAATCGATCGCAGAGGTAATGGCAAATGCCTTTCGGGCGGCCGAGTCGGACCGACCCGGCGCCGCATTTGTGAATCTTCCGAAGGACATTATGGAAGGTGATGCCAGGTGCGAGGTGTTGGAGGTACCCGCGCAGCCGAGGTTTGGACCAGGCAGCCGCGACTCGCTGGACCGAGCCGCCCAGATTATCAATGCTGCCCAGCGTCCGGTGATCCTCCTCGGGTTGTCGGCGAGTAGGCAAGAAAATGTGGAAGCGGTTCGAATGCTGTTGCGGAAGACCCATGTCCCCGTGGTTGGGACATTTCAAGCCGCGGGTTCGGTGTCCAAGGATCTTTTCAATCGCTTTGCGGGGCGCGTGGGGCAGTTAGACAACACTCCAGGAGATGAGCTTCTGGTAGCTGCGGACGTCATCATTACGATTGGCTATGATCCCGTCGAATACGATCCGTCGATCTGGAATCATCGGCGTGTCGCGACAATTATTCACGTTGACTCGGTTCGAGCCGATGTCGACAATTTCTATTCCCCAGCCGTAGAGGTGTTGGGAGACATCGCCATTACTCTATCGGCGCTTGAGCCACTGGTTAGTCCCGTGGTTCTCGCTGCTGACGTAGAGAGATTCTTCGCCAACCTCGCCTCTAAGAGGGCTCTGAGGTTCGAAGGCATGCAGAGCCACGACGAGAATCCGATTCATCCTTTAAGGATTGTCGCCGAGTTGCAGAAATGGCTCGCAGATGACGTGACGCTTTGCCTGGATATGGGATCGTTTCATCTCTGGCTCGCGCATTTCCTGTTCAGCTTCCGAGCACGTCAAATTCTCATTAGCAACGGACAGCAGACGTTGGGCGTGGCTCTTCCCTGGGGCATCGCATCTTGCCTCGTAAGACCCCACGAAAAGACCCTATCGATCTCCGGTGACGGCGGATTCTTGTTCTCTGCGATGGAACTCGAGACGGCGGTCAGGCTAAAGCTCAATCTCGTACACATGGTCTGGATCGACGGAACCTATGACATGGTTGGGGTTCAGGAACGGGCCAAATACAAGCGTACTTCTGGCGTGGACTTCGGCTCGGTGGATGTCGTCAAGTACGCAGAAGCCTTTGGGGCGAGTGGGTGGATGATCAATTCTGCGGACGAAATCGGCCCGGTGATGCGCAGAGCATTTGAGGTGCCTGGCCCGGTTCTGATTGGAATTCGCGTGGATTACCGAGACAATCACAAGTTGTTTGAAAACATCCACGAACATCTGCTCAATTGAGTTAATGGGGGCGACTACACCGAGATTGGCTAACAGCTGCGCTGGTCACAGAGTGGTCACAATAATTGTCCGACGATCATTGTTTCGCTTCAGCGTTTAGCCCTTCAGTGTAATGTCCATTCCTATCCGTAAGGACTCGACAAGTGTCAATTGTGATTTGACATCCGGTGACACAAGGCCCGACCGATCTTTCTTCAGTCAGTGATTTCAGCATTTTGCCGGTCAATGACTTTGGCAACCGTGTTGCATTCCTCCAGTTCGCCGAGACCCAGTATGTTCCAGATTTACAACGTCGACACGCCAGCTCATCGCAGGCTGGCCATGGACGTAAAGCTCAGCGACCCGGGCTGGCTGAGCTTCGTACCACTGATCTAGGTGCAATGTTTCAGCGAGTTGAGATGACCGTTGAGAGAACGATGGAGGTGACCACGCGGCGGGTAAAGCAAATCACGAGAGCAGCGGCATACGCCAACAGCGACGATTTCTGCCGGATCTTTGATGAGAACATGAATAGTCTCTACCTACTCGCGTTTTTGCTCACGGCGGATCACGCACAGGCCGAGCAGTGTTTCGTTTCCGCTCTGGGGGATGCAGTCGAAGGCAACCCGGTTTTCAGGGAATGGGCTCACTCCTGGGGCGGCCGCGCGATCATACAGAACGCGGTGAGGCTTGTTAAACCTCGGCCGGACGATGCAAGCAGCAGTTTGAGATCGAATTCGGGGGATAGCGACTACGAGGGACCATCGGCAGAACGCCAAATCGAGCTTTCCGCAGTTCTTGGATTGGAGGTCTTCGAACGCATGGTCTATGTGATGACGGTTCTTGAGCGCTATTCAGATCACGAGTGTTCTCTCCTGTTGGGTTGCGCACGGCGGGAAGTTCTACCGGCGCGCACACGCGCTTTCGAAAAAGTTGGACGCCAGGTGGAAACGCAGGATCGACAACTGCCGATTGCCGGCTGACAAAACTTGGCCCTGACTCTGCTTCGACCGGAGTCGTTCTTCCAAGTCGAGCTGAGGTTGGCCCACCTCGTCTGGACCCGCCTCGCTGGACTCACATTCGTACAGCAAACCGGGCACTCAACGCGGCCAGCGCAATATTTGGTTGTGCATGCGCAAGTAGATCCGTTCGGTGTTAACGCCGTTTGACACTGATCTGTCGATGACACTGATTCATTGATCAACGCCTCCCTGCAGACTGCAACTCCCTTCGTTACAGCAGGCAATTTCCGAGCGCGTTTGGCGACCTAGTTGCTTTTGAGGGAAGTATCGCAAGCAGCAAGACATTAACACCAAGAAAGGGTTTCTAATGGCAAGCCCAGTAAAAGACAAAAAGCCTGCGCCACTACCCGCACCCAATAGCGACTTCTACGAACTCCTTGAAACACTTCCGGCGGAAGAGTTGGCGGTTTTGAAGCAAGTGCGCGCTTTCATGGAGACGAAAATCGCACCCATCATCACCAAGTACTGGGTCGAAGATGCTTTTCCGTTCGAAATCCTGCCCGCGTTGAAAGAGCTCAACATTGGCGGCGTCGCCATGCAGGGATATGGCTGCAGGGGCGGAAGTGCGCAGCTATTCGGCTTGATCGCCATGGAGATGGCGCGCTTCGACTCGTCGATCGCGACATTCTTCGGAGTACACAACGGCTTGGCGATGGGTTCGATCTATCTCGGCGGGTCGGAAGAACAGAAACAAAAATGGCTCCCGTCGATGGCTCGCTGGGAGACGATTGGCTGCTTCGGCCTGACCGAACCACTTGTCGGATCCGGAGCTGCCGGCGGGCTGCTGACGACTGCGAAACGCGATGGAGACACCTGGATTCTCAATGGTCAGAAGAAGTGGATCGGCAACTCTCCCTGGTGCGACATATCCATCATCTGGGCTCGCGACGTGGCGGACAACCAGGTTAAAGCGTTCATTGTGGAAAACAAGACCACGCCTGGCTTCAAAGTAGAAAAAATTCAAAATAAGATTGCGCTCAAAGTGGTTCAGAACGGCCTCATCACCATGGAAGACTGCCGAATACCAGAAGCGAATCGTCTGCAGCAAGATCAGTCGTTCCGCGACACCGCCCGCGTTCTGAAGATGACGCGCTTCATGGTGGGTTGGGAGGCGACCGGATGTGCAATGGGCGCCTACGAGAACGCACTCAAGTACTGTCAGGAGCGTCAGCAATTCGGAAAGCCCATCGCTTCATTCCAGATGGTGCAAGACCTCCTCGCCAGGATGATCGGCAACATCACCGCTTCCCAGTGCCTTCTGGTCCGTATGGCCCAGTTACAGGCCGAAGGCAAGCTGACCGACGCCCACGCGGCGATTGCAAAGGCATTTACCACGGCCAAGTGTCGCGAAACAGTGGCGTGGGCCCGAGAGTTGTGCGGTGGCAACGGCATCGCAGCCGACTATAACGTCGGTCGTTTCTTCGCAGATGCGGAAGCACTTTATTCCTACGAAGGCACATTCCAGATGCAGAACCTGATTGTCGGCAAAGCGATAACCGGCTTCAGTGCCTTCGTCTAGCGGAACGGAAGTGAACCGCGGTTCCTTATCCGGAGTGTCTGCCAAGAACTGAAGTAATAAAGGAGGGAAGAAAACCCATGGCTGTTAAGTCCGTTAAATCAAATGTCAAAGAACCTCCACAGGAAGTCACGACGTCCCGTTTGTTCTTTCTCAGTGCGAGTAGTGGTGAAGTGTTTTCCGCCAACCCTGACGGCTCCGACCTTAAGGTTATCGTGAGCGAGGGAAAGCGGCTGCCAGATGGCATCGTTGTGGATGCCGCAGCCGGTCACCTCTACTGGACCAATATGGGCGTTCCCCGCGCCAACGACGGTTCCATCGAGCGCGCGGATATTGACGGAAGAAACGTTACCCACATTGTTCCTGCAGGCGCCACATTCACTCCCAAGCAACTGCAACTCGATGAGAAGAACCGCAAGCTTTACTGGTGCGATCGCGAGGGCATGCGGATCATGCGTGCGAACCTGGATGGCTCCAAGATCGAAACTCTTCTCGATACGAGCGAAGGCGACGCTCGTCCTGGGCAGGACATAAAAAAATGGTGCGTGGGAATCGCGCTCGACGTCGAAGGTGGAAAACTCTATTGGACTCAGAAAGGTTCGGACAATGCCGGCGAAGGACGTATCTTTCGCGCCGGTCTCGAAATCCCCAAGGGCCAAAGTGCCGCCAGCCGCAAAGACATTGAACTCCTCTACGGGGGTCTGCCCGAACCGATTGACCTCGAACTCGACCTTGCCAACAGGACGATCTACTGGACGGACCGCGGCGATCCTCCGCGTGGCAACACCGTAAACCGTGCTCCCATGGATCCCGCGTCTGGGAAATGGGAAAGGAACCCGAGATTATTTTCGATCACCTGATGGAAGGAATCGGTATCGCCTTGGATCTGAAAGGCGGCCGCATGTTTCTGACCGACTTGGGTGGATCCGTCTATAGCGCGAATCTCGACGGGTCTAACAAAAAGACGGTGCTTGCCGCGGAAGGGAACCTGACTGGCGTCGCCTACGCCGAGATTCCAGGGCGCACGAGATAGCGCGGCCATAAATCTTGCAATTAATTAAGGAGAAGGGAATGAGCTCGCTAGCTTCTGCTCTAAATCTCGAGAACGTCGTCTACGAAAAGAAAGGGCCGATTGCGTATGTGACGCTGAATCGGCCAAAGGTCATGAACGCGTTAAACAAGGCGACGATCAACGAGCTGCGGGCAGCGTTCGAGGACGCGCGTGACGATTCAGCCGTCCGTGGAGTCATCCTCACGGGTGCCGGCGAGAAAGCATTTGCTGCCGGCGCTGACATCGCCGAGATCGCCAACAACACAGCTGTAGAAGCAGAGGAGGCGACTCGTCGGGGACAGGCATTGACCGACCTCATCGAGAATCTTGGTAAGCCGGTTATTGCTGCAGTCAACGGCTTTGCCCTGGGTGGTGGGTGCGAACTGGCGATGGCGTGCACAATCAGGATCGCTGCCGAGAGTGCGAGATTCGGTCAACCAGAAGTAAAGCTCGGAGTAATGCCCGGGTACGGAGGCACGCAGCGCATGCCGCGTCTGGTTGGGAAAGGCCGAGCACTTAAGCTGATCCTCTCTGGCGACATCATCGATGGCGCAGAGGCTTATCGGATTGGCCTGGTGGACGAACTGGAGCCGAACGCGCACCTGATCGAGCGTGCCGAAACTGTGTTGAAGAAGTTCATTGTGAACGCTCCGCTTAGCGTGAAGTACTCGATTGAGGCGGTCAACAAAGGACTGGAGACGAGCGTCGCCGAAGGCATGCTCCTCGAAGCCTCGCTTTTCGCGGTCTGCGCGTCGACCGAAGACAAGAAAGAAGGTACGTCGGCGTTCCTCGAGAAACGCGCGCCGAAGTTTCAGGGGAAGTAGAACTTTGCGCGCCATTTCGAAGTTTTACATGACTCGCTTCCATGAGTAGTGACCGTGAAGAGGAGATGAAAATGACAGAAGGCAACATATTTTCCGGATTGAAGGTCGTAGACCTCTCTAGCTTCATTGCCGGGCCGGGCGCCGCAACTATCTTGTCCGATTTTGGGGCCGACGTTGTCAAAGTTGAACCGCCTGAGGGAGAGCTCTGGAGGATGGGGCAGAAGATCCCGCCTCAGCCGCATTCAGAAGAGCCTTATCCCTTCCAATTGGCGAATCGAAATAAGCGTGGCGTTGCGCTCAATCTGAAAGCTGCGAGCGCGCAGCAGGTTCTCGAACGGTTAGCCAAATGGGCAGACGTGTTCATCGTCAACACACCGCATTCCGCGCGCAAGAAATTGAAGCTCGAATATGACGATGTCGCACAGTGGAATCCTCGTCTGATCTATGCCGATCTCACCGGCTTCGGCGAGAAGGGTCCGGACGCTGCTCTTCCGGGATTCGACCTTACGGCCTACTGGGCGCGAAGCGGTTTGTTATTCATGACACGTGATGCTGGAGAGCCACCGACCTGGCCCGTGGCAGGCAGCGGTGACAATGCAACTGCGGTCTGTATTTATGCCGCGATTCTGACCGCGCTTTATCGTCGCGAACGCACCGGCAAAGGATCCTACGTCACGACTTCGCTGCTCGCAGCGGGTGTCTGGTCGGCCAGCGTCTTTATCCAGGCCGCTCTATCTGGCGCCAGTTTCTATGGACTACACGATCGAACACATCCCGCAAATGCAGCCTTGAACACGTATCGCTCTTCCGATGGCACCTGGTTTGTTCTCGTAGCCACTCCGGACAAGGTACCCGCGGTCCTGAAAGCAATGGGTCGTGAGGATATTCTGACGGACCCGCGATTCTCGGATCCTGCCAAACTGGCGCAGAACCGGCCGCAATTGACGGCAATGCTCGACCAGATCTTTGGCTCGCAGCCAATGTCGCACTGGTATGAAGTCTTCAACGGCGTTCATGTCCCCTTCGGCGCCGTGCGTGACCCACAGGAAGTCGTAAACGATCCGCAATTGCGAGCGAATGAGATCGTCGTTCCCCTCGAAGGAGCGGGCGGGAAACTGACCTCGACGATCAGCAGTCCTATTCAGGTACAGGGTGTTTCGAAAGTACCTGCCAGGCGCGCGCCGCGAATCGGTGAGCATAACGATGAGGTCCTGAAAGAGCTCGGTTTTGAAGATGGCGAAATCGACGGTCTGCGTGCTAGCGGTGCGATTCCCGGTGCGCAACCGGGCAAAAATGTGGAAGAGGCAGTCCGGGCCAGTTAAGAGCCTCGGAGCAAACAAGCGATTGAATTGAAGAGAACCCATTGGAGGATTAAATGGCAAATACAAAGAGCCGAGAAATTCGAAATATAGCGATTGTTGGGACGGGAGTCATTGGCGCGAGTTGGGCCGCTCTATACTTGGCGCGTGGCCTTAACGTTGTCGCCACCGATCCGGCGCCAAACGCCGAAGCGAATCTGCGGCGATACATCGATGCGGCCTGGAACGACTTGACGGCGCTTGGAATTTCACCCAACGGCTCACGCGACCATCTACGGTTTACGCCCGATCTGAAGGAAGCCGTTGCCGGCGCGGATCTAGTTCAGGAAAACGGACCTGAACGCAAAGACTTCAAGGTCAAATTATTTGCTGATATGGATGCCGCCGCTCCAAAGGACTCCATCATCGCTTCGAGTTCATCCGGTCTGACGATGAGCGTGATGCAATCGGCATGCAAGTATCCGGAACGGTGCGTGATTGGCCACCCATTCAATCCTCCTCATATGGTTCCTTTGGTCGAGGTCGTCGCAGGCGCTAAAACGTCACCGGAAACTGTCGAGCGGGCCATCTCCTTCTACACGTCGATCGGTAAAAGGCCGATCCACGTGCGTAAGGAAGTGGTTGGGCATGTCGCGAACCGGCTGCAGGCTGCTCTTTATCGTGAAGTCGTGTACCTCATCGAACAAGGTGTTTTGGATGTCGCTGATTCCGACGCCGCGGTGTGCTGGGGACCTGGATTACGTTGGGGTCTGATGGGCCCCAATCTGCTGTTCCATCTCGGAGGTGGCGAAGGCGGGATTCAACACTTCATGGAACATCTGTCCGGCCCTGTCGCCACATGGTGGAAAGATCTCGGCACGATCACTGAATTCAGCCCCGAGGTGAAGCAAACCATTGTCGACGGCGTATTGAAGGAAGCCAATGGCCGTTCGATCGCAGAACTCGAACGGGAGCGCGACTCCATGCTTCTGGAATTGCTCACGACACGCTCGAAAGCTGAACACGGCGCCCACGCAGGGGCAGACTCTGCGGCCGATTAGGGTCTGTTTCCTGAAAATGAGAAGGGAAGATGATCTACGTTCACTCACTCGGCCGGGCATTGCGATTCTATCCCGACCGAACCGCACTTGCGCGTGACGGCCGATTCTTGACCTTTCGCGAACTCCACACTCGGGTTGAAGGCATCGCAGCGACGCTCACCAGCCACGGGTTTGGAGTGGGAGATCGCTTGGCTCTATTGCTGCCTAACGGGCCCGACTACATTGAACTTTTTTATGCGTGCAGCATGCTCGGCGTGATCGCCGTTCCGCTGAACACCCGCCTGTCGACAAAAGAGATCGACCGGGTGCTCGAAGATGCGCGTCCGCATGGGATCGTGCGCCATTCCTCGCTGGCTGTTCCCGGAGTCCAGTTGAGCTGGCAACAGGTGATCGACGAGGTCCCCCTTCCAGTTCGCAGCGACGCTGTTCCGAACGTGTTTTACGATCCGGAGGCCGTTTTGGGCCTTATCTATACGAGCGGCACGACAGGACAGCCAAAAGGCGTCATGGTGACGCATGCGAATATCCTGGCTGACGTCCACAACTTCAACTACTGGATGCGCTACACCGAAGGCGGAACCTACCTGCACGCCGCTCCGATCTTTCACATCGCTGACTTTCCGAGCATGTTCGCGGCCCCGGCATTTGGCGCCAGCCAAATTACAATCCCGAAATTCAGCGCGCAGACTTTCTGCGAGACGGTAGAACGAGAACACGTTACTCACACGGTGCTCGTACCTACGATGATCAATTTGCTCACACAATTCCCGAACGCGAACAAATATGACTTGAGCAGCCTGCAGGTGCTGGCGTATGGCGGCTCACCCATGGCGCCGGAACTGGTCCATCGCACGCGCGAGTTGCTGCCGAACGTCAAACTGATTCAAGTGTATGGGCTGAGTGAAACAGGTTTTCTTACAGGCTTGCAGGACCATGAGCACACTGAAGACAAGCTGATGTCGTGTGGACTGCCATCCCCCGGCGTCGATCTTCTGGTGACAGACACGTCAGGAAAACAAGTTGAGCCGGGACAGGCAGGCGAGCTGATCGCACGAGGCGCCAACGTCATGCGCGGCTATTGGAACAATCCTGAAGAAACCGCTGACGCATTTCGTGACGGATTCTTTCGTACGGGAGATATCGGCCATCAGGACAGCTGCGGGATACTTTTACATCCTCGACCGCCTCAAGGACATGATTGTTACCGGCGGTGAGAATGTATATTCAGGAGAGGTGGAAGCAGTGATCTACGGGCATCCCGCCGTTCGTGAAGCAGCCGTCTTCGGCGTGCCCGATCCGCAATGGGGCGAACTTGTGATGGCTTGCGTAGTTCTGAAGACAGGTGAAACTCTTACCGCTGACGACCTAATTGCTTTCTGCCGGCGAAGCCTCGCAACTTATAAACTTCCCAGGCGCGTCGAGTTTTCAGAAACGGATTTGCCCAAGAGCAGTTCCGGCAAGATGCTAAAGAGGACTCTGCGCGAACGTTTCTGGACACACCAGCAACGCGCCGTGAGCTGACGCTGTCCTTCATGGGGATCATGGGCATGTAGGTGCAACCTGAGATTCACGACCCTTAATGTGAACGCGGAAGTCTCGAGGGAAGCAGAAATGAGCAAAGCTGCCGGTCAGCCATTACCGAATGCCTTAAAACAGATCGTTGACCTTTTGGTAGACAGCCGGATCAGGATTGATGCCATGGAGCAGATCCTGGTAAAAGCGAATTCAGTCGCCTATCCGCTTTACCTCGGCACGATTGAAAGTCTGAAACGCGAAAAAGCGGCGGAAGTGAACCGAGTTCTCACCCAAACGCTCAAATCAAGGCCCACGAAACGCTAGCTTTTCTTTGGGCCACTGCAATCCTGTGTCTCAGGCAACCAACGGCGACGACTCCGTGACCTGGATCGGTAGGGTGAAATGAAAGGTTGCACCTCGTCCGTCATTGGTGGTTGCCCACAACCGGCCGCCATGCGACTCCACAATGGAACGGCTGATGGCCAACCCCATGCCGCTGCCCTGCGACTTGGTCGTATAAAACGCAGAAAAGATCTGTTCCATCTTCTCCTCCGGCAGTCCCACGCCGGTGTCGCTGACCGAGAACTGGAGTTGACCATCCTGCAGTTGCGACTTCACCGTGAGATCTCCTCCCGAGTCCTTCATGGCCTCAATGCCATTGACCATGAGGTTCATGAACACCTGTTGCAGTTGCACTCGATCCGCCTTGATTTTGGGCAGTTCGGCGGCAAGTTCTGTTCGCACAGTAACCGAGCACCGATCGGCCTCACCTTTCAGCAGTGTGAGCATTTCCTGGATGATTCCGTTGACGTCGACCAACCCACGTTGGGGAGGAGACTTTTTGTAGAACGAACGTATACGGTCGATGATCTCAGCCGCACGATTTCCATACTTGTCGATTCTGGCTGCTGCCGCACGGGCCCGATCCAGGTTGGGCGGTTCGTGTGCGAGCCATTCAACGCAGCTGTTGGCGCTGGTGATGGCGGCAGCGATGGGCTGCTTGATTTCATGCGCCAGAGAGGCGGCCATCTCGCCCAACGTGCTCACACGATTGGTATGTGCCAGGTCGGCTTCTAACTGACGTAGCTTGTCACGCTCTTGCTCTGCATGCTTGCGTTCGGTGATGTCGACGTGCGTACCCAGAACCTCAATAGGTTCTCCGCTGGCGCTGAGCAGGAGGTGGCTTGCGGAGTGGATATGCCTAAGTGTTCCATCGGGCAAAACGATCCTAAACTCTTGACTGAAGTCTTTATTCAAGCGTATTGCAGTCTGAGCATATTCTCGAACCCGGTCACGGTCCTCGGGATGGATACGTTGGAACACGTCGTCCGTCGCTGGCGGACCTGACTCAGGGTTAAAACCCCAAATCTTGAGACACTCCTTTGACCAGTAAGTAGCCGTCAGCGTCCTTGCGTCGTAGGCCAAGCTACCTGTGTGATTTAATCTCTGCGACTCCGCCAAATATGCTTCCCGTCGTTCCAATTCCCGCGTCGATAGTTCTTGTTCGGTAATATCCATCGCGGTGCCGAGAAACCCCTTAAGGACTTCGCCCTCAAGCATGGGAATTCCAACGCATCGAATGTAGCGTTGCTCTCCGTCTGGGCGAACAATTCGTTTGATTACATCGCAGCCAGAATGTTCTGCACACATTCTTTTTATGGTGTCAGCCATAGACGCGCGGTCTGCTGGGTGAAGGGTGGCTAGATACTGTTCGAGTGTTGGGGCTCCCTGCTGCGGATCTAGGCCGTAAATATTGAACAACTCCTGAGACCAGTACTCAAAAAAGCCAGACGGGTTAAATGCCCAACTTCCCATATGGGCGAGGCGCTGTCCTTCAGCGAGATAGAATTGGCTCTGTTGAACCACCTCTTCGGTGCGTTTGCGATCTTCGATGTCGGTAGCCGTTACATACCACCGCATGATCTTTCCCTTGTCGTCGCGCACTGGACTGAAACGAGTCAGAAACCAGCGACAGCTTCCGTTGCTCTTGCGCACTCGGAACTCCAGTTCGTAAGGATCGCCACTAGACAGAAAACGATCAGAATGAGCGCGCACCCGTTCCCTGTCATCGGGATGAATGAACTCATCGCTATCGGGTCTCTGGCGCCACTCATCGAGACTAATGCCGAGATAGTCGAGCAGAATGCGGTTGGCATAAACGCGCTCGCGGCGGGGGCCGAACACCGCGACGAGTTGAGGGGCAAGGTCCACAATCTGTCGTAACTCTGCTTCCTGTTCGCGAATGTTGACAGTTGCTTGCAGTTGCGCTTCAAGCTGGGGGCGCTCCTGAGCAGCAACGTCATTTACGTCTAACCCGATAAACAACCATAGCTCCCCGCCGACGCCTGCTGTGTGGCCGAATGCGGTGAGTTCGATGTGTGCGGGGAGTCCATCGCCCCTTCGCATGCGGACCTGCACGCGATATGGAGTTCCAGTTGTGAGGGATATTTGCCAAGAAGCTGACGCCACGGCTCGATCTTCCTCCAGAAGAAAACTGCGCCAGTCAGCTTGGATGATCTGATCTGAATTGGAACCAATGAGGTGTTCCAGGGCTAGGTTTGCATACACGCAACGACCCTGAGTGGTCGCCAACCATGCGGGGTACGGAGAACTTTGAAGGAACGTGTCGATGGTCGTGATGTCAGCCATGAGCCGCAGCCAAATTCAAGAATGCTGGCCTCTAACTTTATTCCAAGGGAGGCTCCCAGTTCTACCACTTCAAATCCGGGGCTTCGTCTTGCCCGACTCCAGGAACACCTTCCTTCCTCAGAGAGCTTAAGCGTTCTTCCTTCAGGCGTCTTTGTTGGCTGCGTCGTTCTGCGGCGTCGGATGCTGTGGTGGCTTGCTTGAAGATTTTGGCAAGGTGTTTTTCATAGCAGGCGCTACGAAAAGTATGGCTTTCACCTCGCCACCTTGCCTGATGGTGCGCGGCCTCGCCGCATTACCTTCTCAAATCCTTCAGTGTTTTTAAGTCATCGACGACGTATGCCATGGATGCTCGTACGCCTTTGCCGGTACGGACGGGCGCCAGGTCGGAGAGTTCTTCGCCTCTGCAGACGGGAAGTGTTAGAGAACCCTCTCCTACCCATGCTTGTTCAAGCTTCACATCGCGCGGGATGTTCTCGACCAGTTCGTGAACTGCCGGTTGGTCCTGCTTGTCAGCGGCAAGGCGCGGAGAGTGGAGGAGATTGACCACGGGCTTCTGTTTCAGTAGCGACAAGTCCGTTATCGGTTCTCTCAGCGTGACAATGCCTTCAGCCAGCCGTTGCCCGTTCGACGTTAAGGACCCGGCAAACTTAGATCCCGGGGCGAGTGCAGGTCCTGCCCGTCCCGTCGCCGCGTAATATCTTGTCTGGAATACCTGCCCAATACGCTTGGGATAGCCCTGAGTCCAGCCGCGGGCAAGTGCCGCGTCGTTGTCCACAAAGATATATGGACAATAAGCCACCGGCTTGTCCTGGTAAAGAGCATCCACGAGTATGAAAAACTCTCGGTACTGATAACGGGCAGGATCAAGATATTCGTCGTCGTTCCCACTGAACTGCCAGTCGTAAAAAAAAGCATTGGCATGGCCATTTGCGGTTCGATCAGGATCGAGCCCGCAAGGCAACAGAGCCGCTACGGCAGAGGGTTCTGACCAGAATTCAATACTGAGGAAGTCGGAAGAGTAGTGCCAGGGCGGAGATGGATTCAGCGTCGATCTGCCTTTTGCAGTGAGTGGATAATTGAAGCCCTTAAGCATTTAAGATCTCCAAATTTGATGCTTGTTGGCGGAACTCGAACCGCGAGCGCCACTGGCATCGTCATCTCATAAGCCTGACGGCGATCGAGTAGAGCGGCAGCTTGCGGGCGGTGCCAGCGCGCCACCCCTCGTCTGAGCAAGCTCAGTGCCATCGCGAAGCACCGGTACCTGAGCTGTCGCGAACGATGGAACGAGCGATTGAGAAGTTGGTGAGTCCAGTATCCGCTGGCTGGGCCGCCGGTTTAGCTTCGGCTCGAAAAGACTAGAGGTCAAATGATCCGGCTCCGCAGTGGTTCTGCGCGGAAACGGTGTCAAGTGTCACGGTGTCATCGTGACATGGCGGCCATGAAACTCAAGGGGCCGGATCGGTCTCTTCAAGAAACCCATGAATTTACTCCGGTTGGGAGGGTATGCCTCGGATTGCGTTCGTCAATCTCCGTCGTCGTGAGTGGAACCGAAGTTGCTTCAACCGGATCATGAGAACTCCAGCGCTTCGAGATCTCGTAACAGTCAAGGAGGAAAATTGATGGCCACCTCGCCCGTGTCCGCCGGATCCGCGGTGCCGCCCGCGAAACCGCTGCCGCCTAAGACCGCCACCGATGAGGCAGGCCCTCGCCGCGCGAAGTGGCAAAACTACCTCACGCCCATCGTTGTGGTGCTTCTCGCTCTGGCAGTCTTGATTACCATCACGCGTAACTGGAACGGCTGGGAAGGCGACAAAGTCGAACAAGTGACTGACGATGCTTATGTTCGCGGCGACCTTACTCCGCTCAGTACGAAGGTGGCAGCCATCGTCCGCGCGGTGGATGTAGCGGACTACCAGCAAGTCCATAAGGGTGACCTGCTGGTCGAACTGCAGGACGATGACTACCAGGCGCAGGTGGATCAAGCCAAAGCGACAGTTGAGGCGGCACGCGCTCGAATCGTGGGGAATCTCCGGCAACGCCAGTTACAGGATGCGCGCATCGCAAAAGCGGTGGCAGGTATTGATCAGGCAAAGGCGCAGATTGCAGCGGCCGAGGCTGGCAAGCAGGCGGTGCAAGCTGAGTTGATTCGCGCACGCTCGGAACGTAAGCGACAGGAGGGGCTTTATCAGGCTCACGCGACGACTGAGCGGAACCTTGAGGCCGCTGTAGCCTCCGAAGGAAACCTCTCCGCTCAACTTTCCAGCCGTGAAGCCGACCTGAATCAAGCTCAGACCATGCTCCGGAGTAGTGAACTCGCTACCGAAGCCGAGCGACGGAGCAAAGCCGTGCTCGAATCGCAGGATGCGCAACTTCAGGCCGACCTGCATGCCAAACAGGCGAACCTCGCTGCAGCCCAAGTGAACCTCGGCTACACCAAGATATACGCTCCCGACGATGGCACGGTGGGCGAACGGCAAGTCCGGCCCGGGCAACTCGTTTCACCTGGTACGCAGGTGATCTCTTTTGTCGCTCTCACAAAGTGGGTGCAAGCTAACTATCGAGAAACGCAGTTGACCAACTTGAAGATTGGGAACCCAGCCGAACTTCGAATCGACGAATATCCCGGACAACTCATTCGTGGCAAGGTGGTCGAGATCGCGCCGGCCAGCGGATCGCAATTCGCTCTGTTGCCGCCCGACAACGCCACTGGCAATTTCACGAAAGTCGTGCAGCGTATTCCTGTGAAGATCGCGCTGGATGATTCGACGCTTGCGACCAAGCTACGCCCGGGACTTTCTGTGGTGGCGACAGTCCGCACCAAAGAGTAACGGAACTTATGGCAGCATCTACCATCACCATTCGCCCCTCCGCGCCACAGATCGCGCGGGCTACCGCGGCCGCTCTCCCCTCGGAGCTGTCATCCCGCCCGCTGCTCGGAATTCTGGGTGTGGTCACAGGCGCGGGACTTGTCACCCTCGCCGGCCGCATGCTCAGTCTCGGACTTGCCGATCTGAGAGGCCACGTTGGCATAAGCTTCGATGACGGCGCCTGGCTCGACAGCGCCTTCAACGCCTCGCTCATGTTTATCGGACCCTTCACCGTTTACCTCGGAGGTCTGCTAGGGCCACGGCGAGTACTGCTTTTCGCGGCAGGCATGTTTGCGCTCACTTCCATTTTTCTGCCCGTCATCCATAGCTATAGTCTCCTTATTATTGCCCTTATTGTTGCAGGGCTGACGTCAGGCACTTTCTATCCGCTCACACTGACGTTCGCACTTCGCAACATTCCACTGCGGTACCTTCCTTTCACGATCGCTTTGTACGCGACTTTTGTGGACGGGGCGGTGAACGTTGCGCCTTCTCTATACGGTTTCTACAGGGACCACCTGTCGTGGCAGTGGATGTTCTGGAATTCTGCCGTGATTGCGCCATTGATGATGATATGTATCTATTTCGGCATTCCCCCGATGCCACCGCGCAAGAAGGGTGGGGCCGTACCGAGCTTCGCTGGGTTCTTTTACCTGAGTCTCGGATTGGCTCTGATTTTTGCGGCTCTTCAGCAAGGCCAGCGGCTGGATTGGTGGCGCTCCGGCGTGTTCAACGCCTTGTTCTGGTCTGGGTCTTTTCTTCTCCTGTGTGCGCTGGTTCGGAGACTACGCGCTCCTAATCCTCTGGTGGCGCTACCCTATCTGCTGAAGTGGAACACTATTCTGCTTGGGTGCCTGCTGTTCTGGTTCCGTTTTACGCTTTGTATAACCATCATCCTCATTCCACAGTCGCTGGCCATTCACGGTTTCGAGGCCGATCAGATTGGTCCCGCAGTCATCTGGAGTGCGGTCCCGCTCATTCCGATTGCCTTCATTGCCGCGCTACTGCTCTCGCGCAAATTCGATCCCCGCTTGCTGTTGGCGGGGGGCCTCGCTTGTACGGCATTCGCTGCCTGGTTGTGTTCACAGTACACCGCCGCCTGGGCAGCAGAGAACTTCTACCGCACGGAATTGCTCGTCGGCGTCGGACAGGCTTTTGCGTTCATCGGCCTGGTCGGCTGCATCGTGCTCCAAGCAATCTTCACCGGCGGCTTGGCTAAGGCAGAGTGGGTCCTAAGTCTTTCGGCCTTCTTTCATGTCGTTCGCCTGTTCGGCGGCACAGCAGGCGCCATTTACATGGGGCATTTCATCGCTCAGAGGGAGAAGCTTCATTCGAATCTCCTGGGACTCCACGTTACGAGCGGTAACTGGATCACCGATCAGAACATTCGTGCCCTGACGGCGGGCCTCTATGCCAAATCCTCCGGCATGGCCGCGGCAAATGCGCGTGCCATTGGTCTGCTTGGAGCCCGCCTACGGCTCCAAGCGTACAGCTTGAGCCTGGTCGACGGATTTCTGCTGATCGCCTGGAGCTGCGCATGTGCCTTGATCCTCGTCGCCTTGCTGCGCAAATCACCTTTGAACTACGGCGACCTCAGCGCCATGCAGCAGATTCCTGGCGACACGAAAGGGTCGAACCAATGATGAGAAACGCGGCACTATTCGTGTTAGCAGCTACGGCCTTGTCCACCTGCCTAGCAGTGGGCCAGGAGACAAGCGTTCCGGCGCCTCCGTCGCGCCACATCACATTGCAGCAAGCCGTTCAGTTTGCCCTCCAGCATAACCACAATATTCGCATCGCCGGTTACACGGTCGAAGAGAAACAGCACGCGAAAGAGGGCGCGAAGAGCTCGTATTTTCCATCGATCCGGAATGACAGCAACTTTATGCATGTGACCGACACGGAGTTGATCGAGATCAAGGCCGGTAGTCTCGGCGTGGCCGGGGGAACGTCGATTCCACCTCGGGATGCTGTCATCAGCCAAGGCGGTAAGAACTTCATAACCAGCGGAACCCAGATCACCCAGCCGTTGACGACTCTGCTCAAGATCAGACGGGAAAACGATTTGGCGCAGGCGGAGTTGAAGGCATCGCGCGCGAAGGCGCAGCTTACGGGAAACGATGTGGAACTCGCAGTCCATCAGGTCTACTACCAGGTTCTGATTGCTCAAGCGCACCGTAGCGCGATCGAGGCGCGACTAAAGGCCTCCGAAGCCCTTCAAAGCGAGCGCGTCGAACAAGTAAAGTTCGGCAGTTCACTGGAAGAGGACCTGATCGACAGCCGTGCCCAACAGTTGCAAGTCAAGCAGGAGCTGCTGACGACCGACCTTCAATTGGCAGATCTGAAACTTAAACTCAACGACTTGATTGGCCTGCCCCTGACCACCCCTCTGGATCTGGATCCAGCTGTTCCCGAATCTCAGGAGACCTGCCGGCGCGAGGAATGTGTGGCGGCTGCCGAAAGCTCACATCCGGAAATCCGTGTTGCCCATGCCGATGTGGAGAAAGCTGAGGCCGCAGTTCGCTTGGCCAAGACTGATATCTGGGTCCCTGATGTCGACGCCTTTGCCCGCTATAGCTACCAGGAAAATGTTCCCTTCCTGGCACGTAACTTCGGAACCTTTGGTATTCACTTCGGCTATGACCTGTTCGACTCGGGTCGAAAGAAGGCCTTACTGCGTGAACGTCAGGCGCAGGTGTCTCAAGCGAAGGAGATCTTGGCGAAGCTGACGGATGCGGTCGAGCTGTCAGTCGAGACGGCGTACAACAAGCTGGAAAGAACCCGGCAGATGCTGAAGGTGTCGGAAGAAGTGCTGGCTCTGCGCACTGAGTCAAACCGTGTGCGTCAGCAGGAACTAATACGGGGAGCGGCGCTGAACTCGCAGGCGGATACCGCAACGGCTCAGGAATATGAGGCGAAGGCGCTCTTGCTGCAATCCCAGATGGACTACTTGCAAGCCCATGACGAGCTATTGGATGCAATGGGCAGCGCGATCGAGTAAGTCGCTTTCATCCACGTGGAGGGATTTGTGGGAAAGGATGTTGCGGACTTCGTGAAGAACCGCGAGCTCTTCAGGACGCAATCGCAAGGCGCGGTACGATACGGCCGGACGTCTCACCGTCGAGGGTGTCCCGCAGCAATTTGAGCAACCGCTGATGATTGAACGGTTTGGCGAGGAACTCGACTGCACCCTCCTTCATGGCTTCAGCCCGTATCTCGGCATCGTCAAATGCCGTAATAAAGATGATGGGAACGTTGCATTCCTGTTGTTTCAGCCTGGCTTGCAACTCCAGACCCGACATCTTGGGCATGCGGATGTCAACGATCAAGCACGCGGCCGTGCGATGCAAATCGGAGTCAAGGAACGCTTTTGCTGATCCGAAGCTTTGTGCCTCGAACCCCCCCGACTCGATCAGATCACCGAGTGAGTCCTGCATCGACTCATTGTCATCGACGACGGCAATCAAGTTGGACCTCTGCTTTCCTGGCATGCCGCGAACCCGATATCGTTTGATCAATCGCGCCTATGCTCGCCTGTTTACCCTAGGAGTGGACGGAGGTAAATGGAACATCGGTGATTTTGCAGTGAAACGGGAGTGAAATCAGAAAGTTGTTGATTCTTAACGACGTTGCCATGACGGCATTGACTTTGCTCTCTAGCTTTATTTTCGACAATTCTGCGCCGCATTGGTACAGTTTCTTAATTCTGGTACGGTCTCCCATGCACACCCTATCCTCAAGGCGCGCGCTGATTCGGAGCCTTCGAGCTCGACCTGAGCTACTGGCGAACTCCGATCAATTGAGGCGCCCGAACCTAACAATAAGGTCATCCTCAGAGAACAGGTGTTTCAGGTCTTGCGGATGCTCGTTGAACGGGAGGGCAAGATTGTCACCCGCGAGGAGATCAAGGGTAGGCTGTGGGCGAACGATACGGTCGTGGATTTCGACCACAGCATCAATGCGACGATCAAGACCCTACGCCGCGCCCTGGGGGATTCCGCCGATAGCCCTCGGTACATCGAGACGTTGGCACGCCGTGGCTATCGAATGATGCTCCCGGTACAGTATTTGGGGTCAGCTCCAGAAACCGCTTTGGAGAAAGACCGTGAAGTGCGTGAGCCGCCTGCCGACGAGATGGCTGAGAGCACGGAGACGGCCCCGGAGAAAGTTCGGCGGCAAATGAAGCCGAACTGGTGGCAGGCGGCTTTGTGCTCGCGTCTGCCGTCATTTTGGTGAGTGCGGCCTATATCTCCTGGCGGCATTTTCGGTCTACAGGATCGCCAAGGCCCAACAAGATCATGCTCGCGGTACTGCCGTTTGAGAATCTCACCGGTGATCCCAATAAGGAATATCTTGCGGACGGTCTAACCGAGGAAATGATTTCACAGTTGGGCCGGCTCAACCCTGAACAGCTGGGCGTCATCGCGCGAACGTCCGTTATGGGCTACAAGCACGAGAACGAACGCTTGGACCAGATCGGACATGATCTTTCTGTGCAGTATGTGTTGGAAAACAGCCTCCGCGTAAACGGAAATCAGATACGCCTTACGGCTCAGCTCATTCAGGTGAAGGACCAAACTCACGTGTGGTCACAGGATTACGACTACCCCCCGAAAGACATTCTTAATGTCGAAGACGAAGTAGCCCAGGCGGTTGCGCGCGAAATCCGGGTGCTTTTGACTTCGAAACAGAAAGCAGAGTTGACTCAATCGCACCCGGCCAATCCGGAAGCCTTTGATGCCTACTTGCAGGGGCACTACTACTTCGAGCGGGACTCAGACAAAGACACGGACATGGCAGCAAAGTATTTCGAACGGGCGACGCAACTTGATCCCTCCTATGCCATGGCTTGGGTCGGGCTGTCTCGGGCCCGCAAGTGGCAAGCCGCTACAGGCCTTATTTCTAGAGAGGAAGGTTATCGGGACGCGCGTGAAGCAGTTGAGCGAGCGTTAGCTCTAAACCCGGACTTGGCGGACGCCCATGATCAGATGGGACGAATTAAGCAACAAGTCGATTTCGATTGGACTGGAGCGGATGCTTCCTACCGGCGGGCCTTAACACTCGATCCCGGAAATCCCGAGGTTGTTATAATAGCGGCTTTCTCGGCAGCCATTCTCGGGCACCTTGACGAAGCTCTTCAATTGACTCGCAGAGCCGTTGACCTGGATCCGCTCAATGTACACGCTTGGGAGGGCCTTGGAGAGATCGAGTTTCGCGCTGGAAAGCTAGGCGAAGCGGAAGCGGATCTCAAGAAGGCACATGAGCTTCGTCCTGATTATTTCCTTAGCTCTATGTTCTTGAGCGAGATTTATGTGATGCAGGGGCGGCCTCAGGATGCTCTGCCTGAAATCGAGCGCGTAGGCTATGACAAAGAACGTAGGTTTCTGTATGCGATCACGTACCATGCGCTTGGCCGGAAACAGGATTCAGATGCCGCAATGAGTGAGTTGATTGCGAAATACCAAGCAATTGATTCGTACCAAATTGCCGAGGTTTATGCTTTCCGGGGTCAGTCCGGCGAAGCGTTCGAGTGGCTGGACCGGGCTTATGCCAGGCATGATGACGGCTTGATCCATACGAAAGTGGACCCACTACTGAAGAGCTTGCACAACGACCCGCGATTTGCCGCGCTCTTGAAGAAGCTGAACCTGCCGACCTGATCAACCCTCGCCCGCAGCGCGTAGAAGATGTCGATGGCGGACGATGCGGTTTAGGTAGCCAAAGACGATGGGTCCCGCACCTCGGTCGGCAAGGTGAAATGAAAGGTTGCACCTCGTCCGTCATTGGCGGTTGCCCACAACCGGCCGCCATGCGACTCCACAATGGAACGACTGATTGCTAGCCCCATGCCGCTGCCTTGGGGCTTGGTGGTAAAGAAGGCAGAAAAGATCTGGTCAACATTCCCGACTGGTAGTCCCGGGCCTGTATCGCAGACGGAGAACAGCAGTTGACGATCCTGCCACTGCGACTTCACCGAAAGCTCTCCGCCCTCGTCCCGCATGGCTTCGATGCCATTGAGCATAAGGTTCATGAAGACCTGCTGAAGCTGCACGCGGTCTGCCTTGATTTTAGGCACTTCGCCAGCAAGTTCTGGTCGCACGGCGATCGAGTATCGGATAGCCTCACCCTGCAGCAATATCAATATTTCGTGGACGATCTCGTTCACGTCGATCAGTTCAATTTGTGGTGGAGACTTCCTGTACAGCGACCGGATATGGTCGATGATCTCAGCGGCACGATTCCCATACTTATCGATTTTGGATGCTGCTGCCCGGGCCCGGTCAAGGTTGGGAGGTTCGTGCGCCAGCCATTCGATGCAGCTGTTGGCACTGGTCATCGCGGCGGCGATCGGCTGTTTGATTTCGTGCGCCAGAGAAGCGGCCATCTCGCCCAACATGCTAACGCGATTGGTGTGCGCGAGCTCAGTCTCTAATTGACGTAGGCGCTCCCTTTCTTGTTCAAGCAACTCATGCTCGGTAACGTCTATCCCTGTCCCAAGGAAGCCATGGAACGTTCCCCCTTGCGTAGCCGGAACACCCACACAGCGTACGTGGCGAATCTCTCCGTCAGACCGCACAATTCGTTTTGTGAAGTCGAATGCGCGATGGTCGGCCAACATGTTCGTAATTCCTCGTTTCATGAAGGCGCGATCTTCCGGGTGTACAAGAGCCAAGTATTCTTCTACTGTTGGCGGCTCGTTACTCGGATCAAGACCATGGATCCGGAACAGCTCGGAGGACCAATATTCGAATCCAGCTGCGTTGAAGGCCCAACTTCCCATGTGGGCAAGGCGCTGCCCCTCCGCGAGATACAACTGGCTTTGTTGAAGCGCATCCTCGGCGCGCTTGCGATCTTCAATGTCCGTGAGGGTTCCATACCATCTGAGAATCCTCCGATGCCGATCTCGAAGGGGGACACCGCGCACCAGAAACCATCGGTATTCCCCGTCAATGGCGCGAAGGAACCGCGCCTCGTCTTCGAAAAGTTGCCCGGCAGCAACCGAGGTTCGCCACTTCTCGGCATTGCGCGCTAGATCTTCGGCATGGATCGCGTTCTGCCAACCGATCCCTGAACTCTGCTCAGCAGAAAGCCCCGTATATTCGGTCCAGCGCTTATTCACAAACGTGCAGGAGCCATTAGACAACGTGGTGAAAGTCATCGCCGGAATTGTTTCCACAACGTCTCGCAAACGCCCTTCGTGAACCTTGAGCTCGTGTACACGCCAGCGATGAAGTACCCAAAGCAGCCCAATGAAGGCCGCGGCACACAAGAATCGGAACCAATTCGTCTGGTAATAAGCCGGAGCGACGAAGAAATCGAGCGACGCGCCGGTTTCGCTCCACACGCCGCTGTTATTCGCAGCCTTCACCCGGAAGGTGTAGTTTCGTGGGGGAAGGTTGCCATAGAAAGCTTGCCTTCGCGTTCCGGCATCCTGCCAATCGCGATCATGGCCTTCCAGCTTGTACTGGAAATGCACCTGCTGAGGCACGACGAAGCTCAGAGCCGTATAGTCGATCTCGAGATCACGTGTAAGGGCGGGGAGATGGAGGTCTTTCTGAGGCAAATATATCTTTCGATCAGCAATCACATCTTCGATGTGCACGGGCGGCGGGACGGGATTTCTGAGCGGGCCATCCGGATCAATCATTTGCGCGACAGTGTCATTTGCGAACCATAAGCGTCCGTCGTTTGATCGTGTGGCAACCGGGCGAAAAGGAGGAAGAAAGGGCTGGGCGCCATCAAAGGCATCGAACAGATCGAAACTTACCTTTTGGTCGGGATGCTCACGCCATCGTTGGAGCTCGTCCGCCTTGACCTCGATCAGACCACAATCAGCATAGAGCCAAAGATCGGAGTGTTTGTCGTTAACCAGCGCGTAGATTCGGTTACAAGGCAAGCCATTGTTGCCGTCGAGGGTATGCTGACTATCACCTCGCTGTTCCACAAGGCCGTGGTCGGTTGCCGCCAACACCGAACCGTCGGAATTCGCCAGTACCTGATTAACTCGCGCATTTGCGTCCTTGAGGGGAAAGACCTGTGCTTGAGCGTTTCGATATCGGGCCAGGCCACCTCGAATCAATCCGATCCAGAAACCGCCATGCGGATCGGCTGCCAGAGAGCCGACGTCTAGCCCCAGATCCGAAATTTCCTTAATGAATCTGCCATCTCGAAAGCAAATCAGTTTTGTGGGGCGTCCGGGGGGCTTACGGACTACTGTAGCCCAGACATCGTGCTCGATGTCCTCGGTCATCGCCAAAACGATCCCTATAGGTTCACCGTCCGGAAGCTGGACAGGTGTAAACCTGCCATGCTCGTAAACGAAGAGTCCATGATCGAGCCCCACCCAAAGCCGGCCAGCGTGATCTTCGAATAGCGAGGTGACCCGACTGCCGCGAAGCCCCTGCTTTGAACCGATGGATGAAACAACGTTGCCGCGCACAAAATCCAACTGTCCACTGTTCCCGATCCAGACGGTCCCGTCACGAGCGGCAAGTACGGACCCGACCTCGCCTGCGCCGAGCCCCTCATGTACAGAGAAACTGACAACTGGAAGGTTGCGGAAACAATCGACGCCCCCGGCCGTGGTCAACCACAAGTTTCCTTCTTTGTCTTCGAAAAAGCTCCCAGCGGAATCGCTCGACAGGCCATCCGCGGCAGCAAAACGATCCACGTTGCCATCGTGAACCCGATAGATGCCGTTTCGGTCAGTCGCAATCCACAATGCGTTATGCCGGTCGAGCCGCAGGCTGTCAACACCCCATCTACTGCTGTCGAGCGCCGGCGTGATGAATGTTTTCCAGAAGCCATTTACCAATTGTTCCAGGCCCAGCCCGTGGCCGGGGTTCCAGAGGCCCGCCCAAACCGATCCATCAGGAGTGAGAGCAAGGTCCGATATACCAGCCAATCCTCGATTTGACTTTAGTCCCGGCAACTCGTATGAGGTGGAAGAGCCTGGCTTCCAGCGGACAATCCCAGTGGAATGTCCAATCAAGAAAAACCCGAGATTATCTCTGATCAACACCTGGGCATTGGGTGGCACTCCATCGTTCGGTGTGTAACATGTTGCAACAGAGACGGCGACTTTGCAGACGCCTCCGGCGTCAGTTCGTGAACGCGTTATCCAAATCGTGCCGTCACGATCCTCATAGATCGAGTTCACACGGTGCGCTATTTCTGGGAAATTGACTAATTCTCCGTTTTTCCACTGGGCCAGGCCGGACGCAGTTCCAATCCACAGGCTCCCGTCAGTCGAGCCCAAAAGTGAAATCACGGCTGGGTTGGGAAGATGCTGCCCGGCCGGAGGAGCAAAGGGTACAAAGCGAACGCCGTCGAAGCGCAGTAGTCCGGCCAGGGTGCCAATCCACATATATCCGTCGGTCGTTTGGGTAATCGAAGACGGTGCTCCCGCGAAGGCGCCGTCGCGAATGCGCCATGCAGTGTGGGCATACTGGGAAATCCGCAGCTGGGGATCAAGTGCGAGTGCGGCGGGAAAGCATCCCAGCAGCATTCCAATCAGGGCAGCTCCCAGCGCAAGAAAGCGTCGTGGTCGTCGGTGGCGTAGTTCACGCGTCCGGCTCAAATCTGAACATCTCCTGGCGCTCGGTCGAGAACATCTGTTCCTTCCTCAACGATAGGTCGTGAGATCCCCAGTCTCCTCATCTTGGCCAGAAGCGTGGTCCGTTTCAGTCCCAGTTTGGCGGCGGCACCGCGGGGGCCGCCAACGATCCAGCCGGTCTGCTCAAGCGTCTCGACGACCAACGCGCGATCTGAGTCTTCATAGTTCATTGACAATAGGGAGGACTGGGTATTGGAGTTGAGAATTGTGGTGCTCGTTTGCCTCTTGTGCAGAGGGTTCGGGAACACGCCGTCCCGTGAAAGGATCACCGCCCGCTCTACCAGGTTCTGCAACTCGCGAATGTTGCCGGGCCACGAATACCACTGGAAGGCAGCCATGGTCTCTGGAGGAATGCTGTCGACTTGCTTCCCCATGCGGCGATTGAAGATCTTCACGAAGTGCATTACGAGTGCGGGAATGTCTTCGCGGCGCTCCCGCAAGGCAGGTAACATGATGGGGAAGACGTTCAGACGATAGTAGAGATCACTGCGAAACTGTCCGCGAGCTACCATCTTGCCCAGGTTTCGATTAGTTGCAGCGACCAGCCGAACATCCACTTTGTGAGTTCTACCGCTTCCGAGGCGCTCGAACTCTTGCTCCTGCAATACACGCAGCAACTTCGGCTGCAGCGCCTGCGGGAATATCGCCTACTTCGTCCAAGAATAGCGTGCCCTTGTCAGCCATTTCGAAGCGCCCGATCTTCTGCGCGATCGCGCCAGTGAAGGCGCCCTTCTCGTGGCCGAACAATTCGCTTTCCAGAAGATCGAGTGGGATAGCGGCGCAATTCAGCTTGATAAATGCGTGCCCGTAACGCTGACTTGCATTGTGAATGGCATGAGCGATGAGCTCTTTCCCTGTACCGGTTTCTCCCTCGATGAGGACTGTCGAGTCTGTAGGCGCAACCTGCTCTACCTGATCGAGGACCGATTCGAGAGCAGCGCTACTACCTATGATCCGCTCGAACACTCGCTCGACCTGATCCGCCGCTCTAGCGTTCGTAGCTGTTACATGATCTCCCACAGAATCCCCTACGTTTAAGGCTCCGAGACGACGGCGTTAATCCGCTCTTTCACATATCAAGAGCGGTGCGGACCCTCTTGAGCAACAATTGATGATCGAACGGTTTTGAGAGAAACTCGACTGCACCCCGTCTCATGGCTTGAATACGCATCCGCGCGTCTCCATGAGCAGTAATAAAGATGATCGGAACGTTGCATTCCTGTTCTTTCAGCCTGGCTTGCAACTCCAAACCCGACATCTTTGGCATGCGGACATCAACGATCAGGCACGCGGCTTTACCATGCAAATCGGATTTGAGAAACTCCTCAGCGGATCCGAAACACCGTGCGGCAAGTCCCGCGGCCTCCAGCAGGTCGCGCAGAGAATCCTGCATGGCATCATCATCGTCAATGATCGCTATCAATTTGGATGTTTGGTCCATCGGAATGCCCTCAGGGTAGCGTGATGGCACTCCCGGAGCAATCGAACTTTGGGCGGGAAAAACTAGACCTTAGTAGGTCAGACCGCTACTTTTGATCAAATGGCGATTCGATACGGAGAAGCGGATTCAACGGGTTACTAGGACCTTGAGCTTGTCCGCCATCCTTACAAGCTCAGGCAAGGATTTGGCCTGCATCTTTTTCATGACCTGGCTGCGATGCATTTTAACGGTCGCTTCGCTGGCACCGAGTTCCGCCGCGATTTGCTTGTTAAGCATCCCGGTGACGACCAGGTTCATAACCTCACGCTCGCGAGCGCTGAGGTTTTCACAACGATGTCGTAGTTCATTTAACTCTTCCTCTTTCTCGCGCAGGATACGAGATCGAGTAAGAGATCGCTGGACGGCATCAAGCAGATCCTGTTGTCTGAATGGCTTGGTTAGAAACTCAACCGCTCCGGACTTCATGGCCTTGACCGACATCGGAACGTCAGCGTGAGCCGTGAGAAAAATGATGGGAATACTTATTCTCGCCCTCTTCAGTTCGTGCTGAAGATCCAGGCCGCTGATGCCGGGAAGCCTCACATCCAGAATCAGGCAACTCGGACCGTCACCATGCTTAGTCGCTAAGAACTCTTGTGCAGTTCCAAAAGACCGAGAGTTCAGGCCGACCGACTCCAGCAGTTCTTGAAGAGACTCACGCACGTCAGCATCATCATCGACAACGAATACGGTCGCTACGTCTTGCGCATTCATGCCTCTGTGCCTCTATCGAAAGTACGGTGAAATAGCATGCCAAAGCCTATGCGTTCTGTGCCTGTGGCAATGTCGCCTAGATTGTATCGGATGATGCGACGGGGAACCTCGAAAGCTTCCTGCGCATATACGGCACTCAAGGACATGTCTGCACTTGCTGCCCGTAAGAGGGGCTTTGAGGGGCCGGCCTCGAGTCGGATGAGAGTACAAGAGTCAACGCTCTGCATTCGCGGTTTCAGGTTTGATCTCTCGCCCACTGCGCACTTCCGACAGTTCTTTAGTGAAATTGAAGTCGGTGGGAGCAGCGCCGGTGATCAGTCGGGCTCCACGGCTGAATGTCAGATCCTGGATTGCCCATTGAATAAAGACTAGAACTCGACTTTGAAAATTCACCAAGTACATAAGGTGGATGAAGGCCCATACCAGCCACGCAATAAACCCCGAAAGATGGGTACCGAAAACGTCGGCTACTGCGGCTCCACGGCCGATCACGGCCAAGGATCCCTTGTCGAAGTATTGAAACGGTGGGAGTTCCTGCTGTCCTTTCAACTTTCGCAGTATCGCTTTTGCGGCGTATGCCCCACCTTGCATCGCCACCTGGGCCAGTCCGGGCAAAGGTTTTCCTTTCTTATCCGTCGCTGAAGCCAGATCGCCTACTACGTAGATGTCCGGATAGTTCGGAATCGTCAGATCAGGTTTTACTTTGACTCTTCCCCCCTTGTCGGTCTCGGCCTTCGTACGGCTAGCCAGGAGTTTCCCGAGTGGCGACGCGGTAATGCCGCCAGCCCAGATCACTGTTTTCGCGGCGATCGAGTCGGCTCCATTTTCGGACTCAATGGTCAATCCCTCTTCGTTCATGTGTTTCACCATTGCGCCGCAGCGCACCTGGACACCCAAATCGGCAAGTGAACGGTGCGCTTTTTCAGACAGGTGTTCTGGAAAGGGCATCAGAACTCGAGGGGCTCCATCCATCAATATGATCCGCGCTTCTTCTGGATTGATAGAGCGGAAATCGTTCTTTAAGGTTTGGCGCGCGATTTCGGCGATGGCCCCGGAAAGTTCCACGCCGGTCGGCCCCGCTCCCACAATGACGAATGTGAGCCAGGCGCGGCGTTGCTCAAGATCTGGGATGCGCTCGGCCACTTCGAACGCATACAGAATCTTGTGCCGGATCGTCGTGGCTTCTTCAATGCTCTTCAGACCGGGAGCCCACTGTTGCCAATCGTTGTGGCCGAAGTAGGATGTCTCCGATCCCGCGGCGATGATCAATGAATCGTAAGAAACGATAGCCCCGTCGGCGAGAATGACGCGTTTTTGATCAGGGTCCACATCCACCACGGTCCCCAGCCAGACACGAGTGTTCTTGTGGCGGCTCAGCACGCTGCGCAGCGGGGACGCGATTTCTCCCGGCGACAGCGAACCCGTCGCGACTTGATAGAGCAGTGGTTGGAAGAGATGATAGTTCCGCCGATCGATCAGCGTTACATCTACGAGATTGGAGTTCAAGTGCTGGGCGGCGGAAAGCCCACCAAACCCCCCACCGATGATGACTACCTTCCTGGGTTCGCTCATAGATTTCGTCCTGGTTGGCTCATACAATTTCCCGACTGTGACTAGGGCTGGACGAGGGTCGGCGCTGGCCTGCCGTTCAGCACCGCGTCAACATTGTCCAGGGCCAACATGCCCATGGCTGTACGGGTTTCGATCGTGGCGCTGCCGATATGCGGCAATAGAAACGTATTCTTTAGCGAAACATATTCCGGGTGCAGCCTTGGCTCGCCTTCAAACACGTCGAGTCCGGCAGCAGCGACCCGGCCACTCTTGAGAGCAGCGATGAGGTCGTCGTCGACCACCAATCCTCCGCGAGCCGTGTTCACCACGATAGCTCCGGGTGGCAGAAGGCTTATGGCTTTAGAGTTCAGAAAATGGCGGGTCAGAGGAGTCTCCGGAGCGTGCAGGCTCAAGAACTGGCTCGCGCGCAGCAGATCTGACGGATCTTTGTGGTAGACGGCATCGCCTGCGATTTCCGTAGATAACTCCGAAGCGTTGGAATAGTGAATCTTCATTCCGAAGCCTCGCGCTCGACGGGCCACGGCTTGTCCCACGCGCCCCATTCCAAAAATGCCGAGGACTTTGCCACCCACTTGCCATCCCAAGAGCATGTCGGGGCTCAGGGGCTTCCATGCTCCCGTGCGGACCAGTTCCTGAGCCTCGTAAGCGCGACGCGAAGCACCCAGCAAAAGCAACATTGCGATGTCGGCCGTTGCTTCATTGTTGACACCAGGGGTGTAAGCGACCGCAATCTTCAGGCGAGCGGCGGCGTCCAGATCGATATGCTCAAAACCCACCGAGTACGTGGCGATGATTTTCACCGTAGGCGAAAGCTTCTGGAAAAACCCAGAGTCCAGCCGGTCTGCCGGCGTGATAAACATGGCGTCGGCTCCTTCGGCCGCGGAGAGCAACTCCTGTTGGCTGAAGGGAGACTGGTTCGGGTTTCGTCGAGCGTTGTAATCGCGGTCAATGCGGTCTTCAACTTCCTGCGGATAACGGCTGGTCACCACCAGAATGCGTTTGTTCAAGCCAACATCTCCTTCTATGCCCGGGGCGATGCAGAGCTGCTGGGCTGCATTTGTTCACCCTCACGTCGTATTTCTGAGGAAGCTTCAACCCGGCCGTTTACGGCTCAGACGATTCCCACGTTTCGCTCGATCTCCTTGATCACGGTATCGAACCTTCCACTCAGCACCTGCTTGGCGAAACTGAGCGTGAATCCCTTGACCGTGTGGAGTGGTGAATGGGACGGCATGGCAAGCGCAAAGGGATCTACCAGTGCGTCGACAACGACGGGGCCATCCTTGTACGCGAGAGCCTCAGCCAGACCTTCTCGAACGTCCTGGGGATCTTCGATACGAATCCCTTTCGCTCCCATCGCCTCAGCAACCTTGGCGAAATTTGGATTCTTGAACTCCACACCCGACGGAATGAAGCCGGCCTCTTGTTGTTCGATATGGACGAAATCGTACTTCTCGTTGTTAAGAATCACTTGCACCATAGGAGTTCGGCGTTCTATCTGCGTCAGCAGATCGCCCATTCCCAGCATCGTGAAGCCTCCATCGCCGCACAACGCAATGCACTGTCTGCCGGGATATGCCAGAGCACATCCGAATGCGTTGGGTGCGGCATTGGCCATCGATGCCCACGAGAATGAGCCAAAGAGCCTGCGGTTTTTTCCACCAAAGATATGTCTCGCAAGCCAGATACAGGCCGTACCCGTGTCGGCAAAAAACATCGCGTCATCTGAAGCGAGCTCGCTGAGCGTCGCCGCGAGGAATTCAGGACGTATCGGTTTTATCGCCGGTCCCCTCTCGACGTAGTGCTGCAGCTGCTTGTGGAAGGAATCCGTGCGCGCAATCTGCCTCGCTAGAAACTCGTCGTCCGTTTTTTCACACACGGCTGGAAGCAAAGCACTGACCGTCGACTTGATATCGCCGACAAGACCGAGATCCAGCGCCGTACGACGGCCGATGTGCTTCGGGTTTTTGTCAATCTGAACCTTTTTCACACCGGGGCCGGGAAGAAATTCTGAGAACGGAAAATCGGTGCCCAGCATGAGCAACAGGTCGGCCTCATGGAGTGCGTTGTACGCGCCCCCATAGCCGATCAGCCCAGTCATGCCAACGGCATTAGGATTGTCATGCTCCAGCCATTGCTTCCCGCGGAAGGCATAGCCGACAGGGGCCTTCAGCTTGCACGCCAGTTCAACCACTTCATCGCGACCTTCTCTGCAACCGTCCCCACCAAAGATCGCCACCGTTTTCGCTTCATCGATCATCCTCACCAATTTGTCGAAGTCTGTATCGGAAGGCCGCAGGATAGCTGGGGCTGCAATGGTGAAGTCGGTAGGCTGGTCCGGAGCATCGGCGGACGCGATATCGCCAGGTATGGCAACCACGGTGGGACCCTTTTCCAAGACAGCCGTAAGAATGGCCGTGTTGAAGACCGCGCGCGCCTGCTCCGGATTTACCAGCCGCGCGGTATAGAGAGAAGCCGCATCGAAAAACTTGTATGGGTTCAGTTCCTCGAGCGCAGATGTATCAAGAATGCTTGACTCTACATCCCCGGCGATGGCGATAATGGAAGCCCCTTCTTTCCGCGCGTCCATCAATCCGTTGAACAAATGGACAACTCCGGGCCCGGAAGTTCCGCAGACCACGACTGGCTTACCCGTGAAATAGGCCTCCGCGACCGCGGCAAACACTCCATATTCCTCATGACGAACCGCAACGAACTCGATTGCGCCATTTCGGCGCAGAGCGTCTATTACAGGATTCAGCGCGTCGCCGACGATTCCATAGCAGCGTTTGACTCCAGCCTTCACCAGCATCTCCCACAATACGTCTGCAACTGTTTTCGCCATTGAAACCTCCAGAAGCCTTTGTGGACCCGGCATCGGTGTCCCGTAATTCACTCTCAGCCTTTGGGTCATTGATCGGCTCTCGCTGCCACTGAGTCCATGCAATTTCGCTGCCATGAAATTCGCGGTCCCACACCACGCTTTTATCTGGATGAGGCCGAGCCTGGCTCCCACGACTGCGTGACAACAGAGATGACACTTGACGCAAGAGGCACAGTAATGACACTGACCGGATCGGCGGGTGCTCGTCGCCTCCATTGATGTTCG
Organism: uncultured Acidobacteriaceae bacterium; assembly: GCA_963698865.1. Classification (GTDB taxonomy): domain Bacteria; phylum Acidobacteriota; class Terriglobia; order Terriglobales; family Acidobacteriaceae; genus Acidiflorens. Next base: position 33,753 of record CAVOSL010000003.1, read on the forward strand.
GATTACGTGAGTCTTGGTTTCATCGCGGTTGCGATGCGGTAGATACGGAGCCTCTCTGTTTGGTAGCACGCTTGCTCTTCATTCAATCGAAGTCCGGGCGGCAAGAATTGTGGCGCACGATTTGCAATAGGAATTAAGGACAGGATGCGAAGTCTGGTGATGCGCGCAGTTCGGAAACTAAGAACGGAAGCAGAGAAATGTTGGTGTTGAGAAAATACTCAATGGCGCGGTTCGTCACGCAGACGATGCTTCTTCTGTTTTGGTCTGCTTCGGCGGTGTGGGCAACTGAGCCAGAGTCTTCTAACGGCACAAACATCTTTGCTCCCGCCTCAACCCCGGCCAAGTCGATTGCGGATTTATCGGTGTTCGTACTTGTTATCACCGGAATCATCTTTATCGTTGTCTTTGCGTTACTGGTCTATTCCGTCGTTAAGTTTCGTGGGCGCGCGATCGAGGCTAGCCGCGAGCCGGCTCAAGTCTACGGAAGCACACAGATTGAGCTGGCCTGGACGATCATTCCAATTCTGATTGTCGTTGTCCTGTTCTTGGCCACTGCCCGTGTGATCCACGCTGTTGACGATGCTCCAGAACCGGCGGGCGCTCTAGATGTGATCGCGATAGGACATCAATACTGGTGGGAATTTCGTTATCCGAAGTTGGGGATCGTTACCGCCAACGAACTGCACATCCCAGTGAGCGATCCTGATCATCCGACGCCGACGTTTCTGCAATTGCTCTCGGCCGATACCGACCACAGCTTTTGGGTGCCAGAGCTTGCAGGCAAAACGGACCTTATTCCGAACCATCCCAACAGAATGTGGATGGACCCCCAGCGCACAGGCGTCTTTCTTGGCCAGTGCGCACAGTACTGCGGAACACAGCACGCGAAGATGCTCCTCCGCGTTTCGGTGGATGGGCCGGAGGATTTTGCCAGCCTGGGTGCGCGCCCAGCAGAAACCGGCAGTCGAAGAAGCTGGCGCAATCGCAGGCAGGCGAGTGTTTGAAAGCAATGCCTGCATGAACTGCCATGCGGTGGCCGGAACTCCAGCGAATGGGCGCTTTGGCCCTGACCTGACTCACTTGATGAGCCGCGCCACGATTGCGGCAGGCGCCGCCAAAAACACTCACGACAATCTCCGACTTTGGATCCAGAACCCCAGTGCAGTCAAACCAGGCTCGCTGATGCCCGCTATGAAGCTGAGCGACGCGGATCTGAATGCGGTCGTGAGTTACATGGAGACGCTGCACTAAGAGACGTGCACAAAGCGCTCGGAAAAATGACTATGTCCTCGAATGCGATCACGATTCCCGGCGCCCAGATAGAAGCCGACCTTGGGTCGACGAGCTTCATCAGTGGCTGACCACGGTCGATCACAAACGGCTGGGGATTCTCTACATTGTCTCGGCTCTGTTGTTTCTCGCCGTGGGGGGAGTCGAGGCGCTCATCATTCGCATTCAGCTGATGCATTCGCACAACAACTTCGTTTCTCCGGAAGTCTTCAACCGCATGTTCACCATGCATGGGACAACCATGATTTTCTTCGTGGCCATGCCTGTCCTGTTCGGATTTGCCAATTACCTTGTCCCTTGATGATTGGTGCGCAGGACATGGCTTTTCCGCGCTTGAATGCCTTCAGCTTTTGGCTGTCGTTTCTGGGAGGGCTTCTTCTTTATTTCAGCTTTCTCGGAGGAAGCGGCTTGTACGGCGCCGGAAGCGCACCAGACGTGGGTTGGTGGTCGTACGCGCCATTGGGTGCCCGAGCGTTCTCGCCGGGTCATAGTTCCGATTATTGGACTCTCGCTCTGCTCGTCTCCGGCTTTGGGAGCATCGGAACGGCCATCAACATCATTGCGACAATCCTCTGCCTGCGATGCCCGGGCATGAAGATCAGTCGTATGCCGCTGCTGGTGTGGATGAACCTTGTCATGGCGGGAATGGTTTTGATTGCGATTACCCCCTTGTCGGCCGCTCAGATCATGTTGTTGATCGATCGATATCTGGGCGGCCATTTCTTCGATACCCAGGCTGGAGGATCGGCAGTCCTCTGGATGCACTTCTTTTGGATCTTTGGACATCCGGAAGTCTACGTTCTGATCATTCCTTGTTTTGCTTTCATGTCGGAAATCATTCCCGTCTTTTCGCGCAAACCGATTTTCGGGTATCCGGTGATGGTTGCCGCGACCGTGTGCATCGCGTTCGTGAGCATGAGCGTCTGGGCGCACCATATGTTCACGATCGGAATGAACTCCTACGCCAACAGCTTTTTCACCCTGACCACGATGGCGGTAGGCGTCCCCACGGGAATTAAGATTTTCAACTGGATCGGCACGATGTGGGGCGGCAGGATTCAGTTCAAAACACCCATGCTGTTCAGCATCGGATTTTTATTCCAATTCCTCATTGCCGGTTTGACCGGAATCATGATGGCCGCCTCGCCTTTCGATTGGCAGCTTAGCTTGTCCTATTTTGTAGTGGCGCATTTTCACTATGTGATCGTAGGGGGAATTCTGTTCGCACTCTTCGCCGCGTTCTACTACTGGTACCCCAAAATGACTGGCCGAATGCTGAGTGAACGCCTCGGCAAATGGCATTTCTGGCTTTTCCTGATCGGGTTTCACGTGACATTTGACCTCATGCACATTCCCGGCATTCTCGGGATGCCTCGTCGGATCTACACCTACGAACCAGGCCGAGGTTGGGATACTTTGAACTTCATCATTACAGTCGGTGCGTTCATTCAGGCACTCGCGATTCTCGTGTTCGTTGCAAACCTCATCATTTCTTATTTCAAGGGAGCCATGGCCGGTAACGATCCCTGGGATGCGTGGACCCTGGAATGGTCGATCAGTTCGCCGCCCCCGGCCTATAACTTTGCGACGGTTCCAACAGTCGCTAGCCGTCGGCCCTTGTGGGACCTGAAGCATCCTGAAGATCCCGATAGCCGCTATGAGTGAAGGCGAAATCATATGAGCGCAGTGACAACTTCATTTCCGAACACAGCAGCCGCGTGGGATATGCCATCTCGCGGAAAGGTGGCGATGGCCGGCCTCATCATCGCCGAGTCGGCGATCTTTACGATCTTCGTTGTCGCCTATCTTTTTTACTTGGGGAAGAGCATCACTGGACCGACGCCGCGAGAAGTGCTGGAGACCCCGATCTTTTACACGATTTGCTTGTTGTCGAGCAGCCTGACCATTCACCTTGCGGCGAAGTCGTTGGAGCGGGACTACAGACGATTATTCCTGGGCTTTTTGTTGCTGACGATTGCACTCGGTGGCTTGTTCCTCTATGGCACAGCGGAGGAATGGCACCGCCTGATCTACGAACGCGGGCTGACGATCTCCACCAACCTGTTTGGGACAACCTATTACTCACTCGTCGGCTTGCACGCCTTTCACGTCACAGCCGGTCTGATCATGCTCTCGGTGGCCGCGATATTCGGATTTGTTGGCCGTATAGGAGTAGACGAGTCAGGTCGCATCGCCGTGCTCTCGATGTACTGGCATTTCGTCGATGCCGTCTGGGTTGTGGTTTTCACGGTAGTTTACGTTCTTGGACGCTGAGGTCATATGGCAACGCTATCGGCGAGAGAGGAATTAAACGAGAGTCCTCGTGCTCCCCGCGAGATTGAAGTCCCCGCGCCGACAGCTTGGCCGTTCATTTTGGCGCTTGGGGCGGTACTGATGTTCGCGGGCCTTGTGACGAGCACGTCAGTAAGCTGTCTTGGCGCCTTGTTGTCGCTGGCAGGCTCTGTCGGCTGGTTCCGCCAAGTCTTTCCCCGCGAGCACGAAGCAGTTGTGCCAATCCTTCCCGAAGACATTCGCGTGACGACGGATCGCCACGTTGTGGAACGGCTCCCGGTCCTTCCAGATCAGGTGCGAGCATGGCTCCCTGTTCACACCTATCCGATATCAGCCGGTGTGAAAGGCGGATTGGCGGGGAGCATCGCGATGGCGGCATTGGCGTGCGTCTATGGCGCGCTAAAAGCCGGTAGCATCTGGTATCCCATCAATCTCCTTGCCGCAGTAGTTTATCGAGAGTCTCTCAGGCTCGGGCCCGCACAGCTGTATTCATTTCATGCTGATGCATTTGCGATTGCGTTTGTTCTGCACGGCGTTGTGTCCATCTTCGTGGGGTTGCTCTACGGCGCGATGCTGCCCATGTTCCCCCGCCGCCCGATTGTGCTTGGAGGACTCATTGCCCCGGCGCTGTGGTCCGGCTTACTGTACGCAACCCTGGGATTGCTGAATCCACTGCTCGCGAGTCGCATTGATTGGCTCTGGTTCATGGCTTCGCAAGTGGCTTTCGGAATCGTCGCTGGACTTGTGGTCGTGCGCCAGGTGCGCATTCCTACTCGAGAGAATGTCTCGTTTGTGCTACGGGCTGGAATCGAGGCTCCCGGAACGATTCCACAAAGACAGAGCGGGGAGAACCACTGATGAAGAAGAAGTGCATCAGAACTCTCTCTGCGCTGGCGATCCTCAGCCTGGTGATGCTCTCAGCTTGCAGCACGTTCAATCGTGAACCACGAACGGACCCGGAACCGGTTGCCCCAAGCCAGGTCTTGGAGTTCGACACTCTCTATGCGCAGAACTGTGCTGGCTGCCATGGAGCGGAAGGACGTGGAGGGGCGTCGATTGCCCTTGCCAATCCTGTGTATCTCGCCATTGTCGATGAAAACACAATGCGCAACATTATCGCCAAAGGCGTCCGCAGAACATCAATGCCCGCGTTCGCGCAGTCTTCCGGGGGAATGCTGACCGAGCAGCAGATCGAAGCACTTACGAGTGGGATTCTTTCTCACTGGGGGCGCAAACAAATCCTCGACGGTGCTAATCCACCCTCATATGCGGCAAAAACCGCAGGGAATGTCGATCAAGGCCAACTCGTGTTTGGAACATATTGCGCATCCTGCCATGGTTCTGACGGCGGTGGGACGCGCAAGGGAAGCGCCATCACGAATGATTCATTCCTGGCGCTGGTCAGCGATCAGGCACTTCGCACGATCGTGATCACCGGCAGACCGGAATTGGGCGCACCCGACTGGCGCGGCAATGTCCCCGGACGTCCAATGACAGATCAGGAAATCACAGATGTAGTTGCGTGGCTGGCATCTCGACGTGCGCAGAATCCGGGGCAGCCCTATTCCGCTTCAAATTACGCGCAACACTCGGAGCAATAGAATGTCAACGAAAACTGCGACGACCCCGCCCGAGACAGCTAGCCTTTCGCGACGCGGATTCTTCATGAAGCTGGGAATCCTGTTCAACGGATTCGCCGCGATCGTGTTGGCGCTGCCGATTGGGCGCTTTCTTTTCTCCTCCATCACCCGTGGGCGCGGGAATGGATACCTTTCATGGGTGCCGCTTGGAAACGTGAGCAACTTTCCGGAGGGAGAGACGCGGATGGCGACCTTTCGCAGTCCCCTCGTCATGCCAACCGATGGAAAGACGGTAGACACGGCGTGCTGGGTGCGCCGCATCGCCGGCAATCAATTTCAGGTGTTTGCGATCAACTGTGCACATCTCGGGTGCCCCGTCCGCTGGTTCGCGCAATCTGGTCTTTTTATGTGTCCCTGTCACGGCGGCGCGTACTACCGCGATGGCTCGAGAGCGTCCGGGCCACCAGAGCGGGGACTCTTCGAATATCCGTACAAGGTCGAAAATGGTGTGCTCACAATTGAGGCCGGACAGTTGCCAACCCCAGGCGACCCGGTGGCAAGCCTGACCTCGGAGAAAACGCCATGCGCCTGATCGCGAAAATTGGCGAATGGTTCGATCATCGCTTGCAGTTGGCAGCGCCGATTCGTGAAGCGGCCGAGCATCCTGTGCCACGCAACACGGCGAGTTGGTTCTACGTTTTTGGCAGTGCCGCGCTCACCGTCTTCATCCTGCAACTAGTAACGGGAATTTTGCTGGCCCTCATTTATGTTCCTTCGGCCGGTGAAGCATGGAGCAGCTTGCAGGCACTTAATCATCAGGTCGCACTCGGCTGGTTCATCCGCGCCATGCACGGATGGGGCTCCAACTTCATGGTCGCCGTCGTCCTGATCCATATGGTGCAGGTGTTTCTCTTTGGAGCTCACAAATATCCTCGCGAACTGACTTGGGTTATCGGCGTGTTTCTTCTGTTGATGACCCTCGGTATGGCATTTACGGGGCAAGTGATGCGCTTCGATCAGGATGCTTACTGGGGGTTGGGAATCGGAGCCTCGATTGCCAGCCGCGTTCCGATTATTGGGCCTTATGCGGTCAAGCTAATGCTGGGCGGTCCGATCATCGCAGGCGCGACCCTCTCCCGCTTTTTTGCTTTACACGTCTTCGTGATTCCCGGATTGCTGATCGGGTTTGTCGGTCTCCACGTCTTGATGGTGTTGAAGCTGGGCATCAACGAATGGCCAATGCCGGGACGCGTCGTAAAGCGAGCTACCTATGAGGCCGAGTATCACGCATTGACCAAGAGCGATGGCGCGCCATTCGTTCCGTATGCGATATGGAAAGACCTGTTCTTTGCGGCATTTATCATCCTGGCAATTGCCGCGTGCGCTTACTACTTCGGCCCGTTTGGGCCTACAGGTCCGCCCGATCCGACAATCATCCAGACTGCGCCCAAACCCGATTACTTCTTTCTATGGCTCTATGCTTTGCTCTCTCTCCTTCCCCCGTCGATGGAAACGCCGTTCCTTCTTATCGTTCCGCCCTTGGCGATCCTTGGCTTGATTCTTCTGCCGTTTCTTTCGGGAGAAGGAGAGAAAAGCTGGAAGCGCCGTCCCATTGCGGTTGTTACCGTGCTCATGATCGCGATCACGCTCGGCACTTTTACTCGCATGGCCCAGTTCACGCCCTGGAGTCCACACATGAACGCCTGGAGCGGCGATCCGGTGCCCGACCACTACATTCATGGCACAACCGCACTTGAGCGGCAGGGTGCGCTTGTGTTTCAGGTCAAGCAGTGCCGCAACTGCCACTCTGTTGGCGACACTGGTGGACAAAGGGGGCCAGCCCTAGACAGCGTTGCCGTGCGGCTGACTCAGGACCAACTCATTCGACAGGTTATTCAGGGCGGCGGCAACATGCCTGCCTATGGGAACAATTTGAGTCCAGCGGAGACCACGGCGCTTGTAGCCTTCCTTGAGACCTTGCACCCAACAACACAACGTCCGGCTCGCGATGCGGCACGGGAACAGGTGCTTAGCGACCGCCAACTGCAAACGTCCGGGACTCAACCATAGGCTGCCGATGATCTCACACACGCATCACGGCGCGTCCGAGTCATTCTGGATCTCTGGTGCCTTGATTGTTGGTTCTTTGATGTATCTGCGGGGATGGCTGCGCCTGCGCAGGCATGACCACAACGCAGAGGGCTGGCGCGCCGGTAGTTTCCTGCTCGGTCTCTTGCTCATCTGGATCGCGATGGCCTCGCCTCTGGCTGTACGCGATCACGAGATGCTGACGGCTCACATGGTCCAGCACCTTCTTCTGATGACGCTTGCGCCGCCGTTAATCTTGCTTGGCGTGTCCCGAGAACTAAAGGCGAATCATTTCTTGCAGCGATTACAAGTCATCGGTGGTCCTTCGACAACCAAACCGATGCGACTATTCACAAGCGTGATGTTTCATCCCGCACTTTGCTGGCTTGCAGCGGCAGGCACGTTGGTTGTGTGGCATATCCCTTCGGTGTTCATGCTCGGCCTGCGATCGCAGATGTGGCATGGGGCTGAGCAAGCATCTTTCCTTGCAACGGGCCTTCTATTCTGGTCGCCGGTTATCCGGCCATTGCAAAACAGCTTGAAATGGCCAGAGTCGTCCATGCTCTTGTATCTGTTTCTGGCTACCTTGCCGTGCGATATTCTTTCCGGATTTCTGGTGTTCTGCGATCGCGTGGTCTACCCGGTGTTTTTGTCCTCGCCCCGCTTCTTTGGCCTCTCTGCTCTACAAGACCAGCAATGCGCTGGTGCATTGATGTGGACTTGCGTGACTGTCGTCTACTTAATAGCCGGAGCAGTCTTCACCGCGCGCTTACTCTCACCGTATCGATCGGAAGAACTCGCGATTCCACAACTCGACTCGCGAAGCATTGCGGCGCGGAACACGGCCCCGCACAGAATCGAGGCGGTCTGAAATGCCAGAACGGCCCGCACTTACTGAGTTTCTTCCCACTTCGGCGCAAAGGCGCCATTTGGGCGGATCCACTCTGTTCTCAGACTACTGGGCACTCACCAAGCCAGAAGTAAACTTCCTGATCTTGATCACAACCTTTGTAGGGTTTTATCTGGCATCGGCGAGTGATGAGCTATTTTCGTTCGCACGGCTGTTCAACACTTTGCTCGGGACCCTGCTGGTAGCTAGCGGGACCGGAACCCTAAACCAATACCTTGAAAGAGAGTTCGACGCGCAAATGCGCCGAACTGCCCGGCGTCCACTCGCCGCTGGCCGTCTCACACCGTCCGCAGTCTTGGTGTTCGGAACAGTATTGGCAGTGGTTGGCAGCATCTATCTTGCGATAGCGGTCAACCTGCTCGCAGGTGTGATTGCCACTTTGACATTGCTGATCTATCTGTTTGTGTACACCCCGCTGAAGCGAAGAACACCAATGTGCGTGCTGGTCGGTGCTTTTCCAGGTGCCATGCCGCCGCTCATTGGCTGGGCCGCTGCGTCCGGGCGATTGAATATCGATGCAGGGATGCTGTACGCCATGCTCTTTCTGTGGCAGTTTCCCCACTTCATGGCAATCGCATGGATGTACCGTGAAGACTACGACCGCGCAGGCTATTTGGTTCTGCCCAAGGGCAAAGTGAGAGTCCCTTTCGTGATTCTTGAAACACTATTGCCGCTCCTTGCTCTCGTGGCTATCAGCATCATGCAATCTCCGACACGGCACGCGGCGATTTTTCATGTTGGAGTAGTTCTTCTGGGAACAGGCTTCACGTATTTCGGATGGAAATTCGTGTGCGAGCGTTCGAGAGTTGCTGCGCGGCGGCTGCTTACTGCCTCGATTATCTACCTTCCACTGGTATACGGACTGAGCGCGACTTTATGCAATCGAGCGAGATGATCCCAGCCTGACGAACCTCGCCATCGCCGAATGGAGAAGAGCCTAAACCCCGAAGCGAGCAATTAGCGATGCGACACTGAACTGGAGACGATCGATAATGCTATCGAGCACCTGTTGCTGAAATCTCCGGATAGTCCATGAAGAAAATTGGGTTCCTCTCATTCTGGCATTGGACACCTTCGCCGCAGTCACAAGCGCGGTCCGCAGCTGATGTGTTTTTGCAGTCCATTGACCTCGCCGTCGAGGCCGAACGCCTGGTAATGGACGGTGCCTACTTTCGCGTTCATCACTTCGCGAAGTAAACTGGCATCACAGGTTCCACTGCTCGCGGCGGTTGGGGCTAAGGCGCGCAAGATTGAAATTGGTACCGCAGTGATCGACATGCGGTACGAGAATCCTCATTACATGACAGAGGACGCAGGGCCGCGGATCTGATCGCCGGCGGGCGCCTGCAGTTGAGAATCAGCCGCGGTTCCCCCGAGCAGGTCATCGATGGGTGGCGCTATTTTGGCTTTCGCTCGAATGAAGGCGAGGCCGATGCAGAAATAGGCGGGCGGCACACTGAAGAATTTCTTGAGGTACTGCGCGGCAAGGGCTTCGCGGGAGATTTCCAACGACTTAGAGATCGTCCCCCTCTTGTAAGTCCTTTAAAGTGTGTGGGCGACGTTCTTTCACGGCGGTACCCATAGAAGAAAAGGATCAGTTGAGAATCGGATTGACGCCTAAACATACGCTGTGTCCTTTTTGTGTCCTTCGCAATTAGATACCGTTCGATTTCACCAACTTTGTCAACGTTTTCGGAAGCCGTCCATGCGGGTCTTTTGATAGTTAAGTTATTGTGGCGACTGCAGTTGGTAGCGCTGCAGCCGAATCGAGAACCATGACTCTTAATCAGTAGGTTGAAGGTTCGATTCCTTCCGCGCTCACCATCTTTCATTGCGAGCACGGGACTTAAGCCGCACTCTCGCCTGCCTCAGGGTCATCTGAAGGAATGAAAGTCCAACTTCCATAATCGTGGCGAATGTATTCCGAGGAACCCTCGAACCCATGATCGATCGGAATGGCGTCCTCAGCGGGGATCTTGATCGGCGCAGAATCTCAAGAAGTCCGAATGCTAAAATCTGTTGTACTCACCGTTTGGTTTTTGACTCCGAAGCTCGCCTACGCGTTCGCAACATGTCCTGACCGATGCGCCCATTTCTCGAACTTCTCCGGTCGAACCGCAATTATCGCTATACCTGGATGGGACAGGTCGTGAGCGAGATTGGCGATCAGTTCAACAACATCGCCGTATTTTCGCTTGCGATGGTGCTGACCGGCTCGGGCCTGGTGGTCACGGGCATCATGCTCGCTCGTGCCGTGCCGGCGGTTACGGTCGGACCCCTCGCTGGGGTGCTGCTTGATCGCTTTGACCGCAGGCAGATCATGATCTCCAGCGATCTGGTCCGGGCCGTGGTCGCTCTCGGATTCATTCTGGCATTTACGCATCAGGCAAGCTGGATGCTCTACTTATTTAGCGCGCTGCTCATGGTTGCATCGCCGTTTTTCACGGCCGGACGCTCTGCCATTCTGCCCACAATCGCGAGCCCTGAGGAACTGCACACCGCAAATTCGCTGACCCAAACCACGCAGTGGACGACGCTGACGATCGGCACTTTCTTGGGCGCAACCGTCGTGGCGATTGGCTACAAGTGGGCCTTCGTGTTCAACGCGCTCTCGTTCGTATTTTCTGCCTGGGCCATTTGGAACCTCCGCGCGCCCAAGGCCGAGGGCTTCCGTCCCATGGCGAAAGCCCTGACGGAAACTGAAGTTGTCCGCCCCTGGCATGAATATCGCGAAGGCTTGCGCTATATGCGGTCCGTTCCTTTGGTTTTGGCCATTGCCTTGTTATCGGTCGGCTGGGCGACCGGCGGAGGGGCGGCGCAGATTCTTTTTACCTTATTCGGCGAGGTCGTATTCCACGGCGGTGCCGCGGGGATTGGCCTCACCTGGGGATGCGCCGGGGTCGGGTTGCTGATCGGCGGCGCCATCGCCAACTGGCTGGGCAAACGGCTTTCCTTTACTGGTTACAAGCGAGTTGTATTCGTGGACTACCTGGTACATGGCGGCGCATACGTGCTCTTCAGCCAGATGCCCCGCTTCGAATTGGCCCTCATATTCATCACTCTCTCCCGCGCAGCAATCGCCATCAACTCCGTTCTCAATTACTCCTATCTCTTGCGCACAGTCGAAAACCAATATCGCGGCAGAGTATTTGCCACCATGGAGACACTGACCTGGGGGATGATGATGCTCTCCATGATGGGTGCGGGAATTGCTTCCATGCACCACAGTCCGCGCGCCATTGGGGCCGTCGCCGGTTTGCTGAGCTCAACGACTGCTGTTTTCTGGGGTTGGGCAAATTGGACTGGGAGATTGCCCTTTCCGAAATTCGCGGGCGTGGAACGAGGGACGGTCGAGGTACATGGCGACCCGGTTACGTAAATCGAATCGCGGCGGGTGGCGATCAGTGCTTCCGCTGTTTGCCTTGACGAGCAAAGGCAAGGGCGCGCTTCAACTCTGAGCTAAGGTCGGTTTGGGGAGAGACGACAGGCACAGGCTTGCCGGATTCGCGGCCGAGCAGCTACGAATTCCTAGTACGCGTTCTTGCTGTGGAACATATTCAGCAGCGTAATGGCAATGATCTGAAGATCGAAGGTCATGCTCCAGTTGCGCAAGTAATAAAGGTCGTATTCGACGCGCTTGGCAATGGACGTATCCCCCCGCCAGCCATTAACTTGTGCCCACCCAGTAATTCCCGCCTTAAAAGTATGGCGAAGATTGTATCGATCGAACTCCCTCAGAAACTTGTTCACGAAATGCGGCCGTTCCCGGGCGGGGCCCGACGATGCTCATATCGCCCTTCAATGCGTTGAAGAACTGTGGCAACTCGTCCAGGTTTGTCGTGCGCAGGAAAACGCCGATCGCTGTTCGACGCGGATCGTTGACGCAAGTCCATTGCGTGTCATTCTCTTTGCGGGTGCCCACTCGCATGGTGCGAAGCCTCAACATCCTGAAGGTGTGACCGTTGAGTCCGACTCGTTCTTGCACGAAGAAAACTGGCCTGCGGCTTGTCAGCTTGATTGCAAGAGCCGTCAGCAGAAAGAGCGGAGCGCTGAACAACAGAACGAGGGTCGAAAAAGCTACATCGAAGATGCGCTTTTAAACGAGGTAGGGATCGCTTTCCGCGAGTGTGGGATGGAGGTCGAGCATGTGAATTCCGCCCAGATCGATCAAGCGATCACGTACCCCAACCGATTCGCCGAGATCCATCACCAGTCGGACGGGTACGCATAGTTTGTCGAGCGGTTTTGCCACTCTCGATACCGCGTTCCATCGATCGGGCGGCAACGCGATGAGCACGTCGTTGATGGAATTGCCGTTGGCGAACTGCTGGATCGAGTCTTCTTCAAAGACTGGCCCGTCGAACTCCACCGTTTGTCCCGGCAACCGCACGAAACCGACCAGCCTGCAAGGGAACACCTCCCCATGCACGGTTGCTGGTAGCGCTCCTCTCTCGAACTGCACAAACCCCGCCATCGTTCATGTAATGGGAGTGCGTTAGGGTGGGTCCAGCCAATCTCCGTAGAGATCCGTGTTAACCCGGCGCGATAGAGTTTGAGTATTGTTAGAGCGCTGCCGAAGTGCTGGTGCCGGCCGCCGCAAACACATCCGCAGCTTCCTGCTCTGCAATAGGAATGAAAGCCTTTACGACCTCGGCATCGAATTGAGTCGCGCTGCTCTGCAGAAGGCGGCGAACAGCCTCTTCGTGAGGAAGACCCTGCCGGTAGCAGCGGTTCGAGACCATCGCGTCGTACGCGTCAATCACGCAGATGATTCGCGAAACCAGTGGAATGTCAGTCCCCTTTAATCCCGCCGGATAGCCCTTCCCGTCCATCGCTTCGTGGTGATGCAAGGCATAGAGGCTCGCTTCCTCCAGTCCCGGCAGAAGGCGCAGGATCGACCAACTATATTCCGGATGGCGGTTGATGAGCGCGCGTTCGTCGGGTGTGAGCGGTCCGTTCTTTTTCAGAATCGCGTCCGGGACACCGACTTTGCCGACATCATGCAAAAGCGCGGCGACTTCCACCTGGTAGGAACGTTCTTCCGGAATGTTCATCTTGCGCGAGACGCGCAGCGCCCACTCGGCAAGTCGCGTACTGTGAACCCCGGTGTTGAGGTCCTTCAGGTCGAGCAGTTGGTTGAACGCGCAGACCAGAGAGTTGCGGAAAGCGAGATGCTGCTCTTCCAGTTCCTTGACTCGCAACAGCAGTCCCGGACCCTGCAGCAGCGGATTGTCGATGCCCGCCATCTTGTGGTCTGCGCGTGAATGCTTAGTGAAGCAGGCTGCAGGCCTGCATCGCCTGATAGATGTCCAGGCGCCCGAAGCCCAGGTCGAGATCGCCGATGTAGTCGGCAGCTGCCAGGCCCGCCGGAATGGTCGAGCTTGGACATTTGCTGTTGTTGCCCATCATTAAGGCCGCAGCGCCCGCAACGAGCGGCGTGCTGAACGAAGTACCCCAACCCGCTGCATACGTGCCCCAAGGATAAGTCGTGACGATGCCTTCTCCGGGAGCAGCCATCCACACCGGCGGCGCACCATAGTTGGTGAACGACGACTGCGTGTCATTGAGGGACGTGGAGGCTACGTCGATAACGCCCGGCAACGCGCCGGGGTAAACGGCAGTGCGCTGGCCATCGTTGCCCGCCGATGCAACCGCAACTACACCCTTGCTATTAGAATACTGAATCGCTTTCGCGAGCTCGGTAGAGTAGCTGGACAGGTTCCAGCTCATGCTCATCACCTGAGCTCCGTTGCCTACTGCGTAGTAGATCGCCCGCAGAATGTCGGACTCGTAGGCCGATCCGCTCGCGGTGAAAACCTTCAGCGGCATGATCTTTGCCTGCGGCGCCACCAGATGCACGAGGCCGGCTGTCATGGTGCCATGTCCGAAGTCGGAATACGAATTGCCGCCGCCATCGAGCACAGCGACACTGCGCTGATCGAGAACAGCAACCGTGCGCTGGTCCAGGTTCGCCGCGGACGTTGCGCCGCCATTGCCGTCGCCGCCACTCACGTCAACGTCTTCATTGCCGCCGGCTGTGTTTCGCGTGAAGTCGTATCCCTTGTACAGCACCGCTTTCAAAACCGGATGGCTCACATCGACACCGGTGTCGATAACCGCCACCACTACGCCAGAGCCGGTCGCGTTGAACGCCGACTGTGTCTGCGCGGTGCGGATCAGTTGATTCCCAGGCTGCACGAGGTAACCATGCCAAACCGTGGCCCCGTAGTAGGAGACCGGTGCTGAGTCTGTCAGATACGAAGGCGTGTCCGTGCTGTTAGGAGCCGACGGGTTCACAACCTGATCGATTTCGACCGACAGAATACCCGTTTGCAAATTCAGCCGCAGGAGCGCCGTGACCGGATTCAGAATCGGCGGGAACGTCACGAGAAAGAGCTGGCCATTGGGATCTCCCAGACCATTTACTACCTTGCAGCCTGCGAGCAGGCACGTCAGATTAATTCCCGGCAGGCCCAGCGAGTCGCGCACGATTAGCCGTGTTTGTGCCTGTGCCGACGGCGCGCAGGCCGTAATCAACAGCACCACCAGGCTTGCCAGCCATCCCACCCGTTTCACTTGCGCTTGCTCTTTCTGTCCGTTCATTATGTCGTTCCCTTTCTGAAACGGGCCCGTTTTTTGGAGTTCCGCTGAGTTTATCTTTCGCACTCTTGGTTCGCCACTTACACCCGTAATCGCTCGCGGTAACATGCTTTAGTTCCTTCGGTAAGGGGGACGTACGTTACTTCAAGTTCACCAGAGGCATCCGTACCCTCCGGCCGCCCACTCGGGCGGTCAGCCGGAGATCGTCTCGCGCCTCAAATTCGAGCTGAAATTCTCCATATGAATTGGCGGTGGTCGTCGCCACCAGTTGGCCGTTTTCGGTCCACACGACGACAGGCGCGCCCGTCACACGCTCCCGCGGGCTCCGGCTATCGAGTATCTGGCCAACGGCGGAAACCTTGCCCGAGGGCACCATGCGCTCAAATCGCAAGTCGACCGTGAGTCCTTCCGCTTCATAAACTACCTGCCGCGCGATAGCGGCGCTGCTGCGTACGCCCGCCACCAGGGGCTGGGAAAAGCTGTCGAACAGCACGTCCGCCAGAGTCCACTCTTCCGCCCGTTCTTGCCTGAAGGTGAATTCGAGCTTGGCCATGCGCACAAGATTCTCGGGCGGCGCATAAGCGCTTTCCGCAAGCGCCAGGCTCTGCACGCGATCCCAGAAACGACGCGCGGTTTCGCAATTCATGCACCCCGCCGCGATATGCGCCTGGATGCCCTGCGCCTTCTCGGGCGCCCCGAATCCTCTTGTGAAATCGGCCCAGGCTTGCTCGCTGAAATGTGCCATCTGAACTTGCCTCTCTTGGAATCTTTCGATCTGTTGAATAAGGGAACTGAGACCGGCGAAAAATATAGGGGTGACCAAAAAAGTTTGGGCTACTGCTTACCCCTTTCCTATCAACGAGAAAGGAGCCCAATGGTAGGGGTGGGGGTGCTTTTCGCGCAGTTCCAGCATGGCCGCTTGCATCGCCGCGGACTTCGCCTCCCCCTGCTGCAAGCGCGCGTAAAACGCGATCATGAAGTCCTTAGTGCTTTCGTCGTGCACGTCCCACAGGCTGAGAACCAACGACTGTGCCCCCGCTTGCAGAAGGCCGCGTGCCAGTCCGATCAGTTCGTCGCCCGGCGTGATCACGTTAAGCCCCGTCGCGCAGCCGCTCAGAACAATCAGTTCGGCGGGCAAGTGCAGGTGATTGATGTCGTACAGGCTCAAATGCGAGTCGCCCAGCCGGATGGACGAGAACATCGGATTGTCCTGCCGGAAATAGCCGTGAGTCGCAATATGAATAATGCGGCTTGTGCCCCCGTGGGCCCGCAACACCGCTTCGGTCGCCTGCTCGCCGACAAATACCTTCGCATTGGGGAGCATGCCGCGAAGTGCGTCAACTTCGGCTTGAATCGAAGGTGTCTGCGCATCTGGCACGCCAAAAATCAGCGGGTCGCCCGCGCTATTTGGGCGCTTCGATTGGCACAGCGCATAAATGCTTGCGCTCGGAGCGTAGGACACCGAAAACCGGTCCACCAGGTACGACTCGCCATCGTGCAACGCGTGAAAGGGAACATAATGCAGCAGCCCGTGCTGCACGAAGACCAAATGCCTCGATTTGAGCTGGTGACGGATGGGCGCAATCAGCTCTTGGTATAGATTCTTCAGGTGTGCCTGGGTCGCATCGAGCAGCGGCTCGCTGAAGGCATTGAGGTACTTCGGATCCAGCCGGAACTTCGACATCTGAAATTGCAAAAGCTGCAAAAGCTTCTGAATTCGCGGCTGCACAGTGACGGGCGTGATCTGAAGATCATCGCGCGAGAGAACGCATGCCAGGTAGTGGTCCTTCGCGCGAAAGAATTCGACGAGCGTTGCTTCCGCCGGCAGCGCCGCTCGAATCTGCTCGAGCGAGACAGTCGAGGCCACTTCCAGCCCTGCTTCATGCGCCTCCGCAATCGTCGCCTCTTTCATGGCCTTCGTGAGGTCGGTCTCGCGCAGCCGCGCTTCTTGCTCGAGTTGTTTGATTCTTTCCTGCGAGCGCTCTTCCGGCCGTAACTGCTCCCGCTCGATCAGGTTGTAGTACCAGTTCAGTTCCTCGCGCAGGTTGCGGATGGACCGCACCAGCTCGCTTTGCCCCGCATCGCTCGCCTGTGCGATATGCATCGGCTTGCTCAGCAGATCGGCGAGGGTGCGTGATTTGGCTTGCTCGATGTAGCCGAATGCCTCCTCGAAGCCGCCCCGACGGCCCAGGCACAACTCAACCAGGTTCTCGTAGACCTCGAGTTTGTTCTGGAAAAATGCGAGCTTCAGCTCTTCTCCGCGTAGGCTGCCCCGCAGCCGTTCCACCGACTCGCGCGCCCGGCCATAACACTGGTAGGCCTCTTCATCTTTGCGCTCAGCGCGCCCGATCTCGCCCATCAGAAATTCGGCCTGGTAAAGCAGGACGGGCGAATCGAAACTGGCCAGATCCGCGAGTGCTTGCTGGCACTGGCTCCGCGCTCCGGCTGAATCATTCATTCGCAAGGCAATGCGCGCCAGCAGTAATTCCGCGAGCACGGACTTGCCGGGCATGCCCGTTGTGCCAAAAAATTCTTGGGCCGCCGTGGCTAGCCGCCGCGCCTCAAAGAGCCGCCCTTCATTGAACAGCACCAGCGCTTCGTAAAGGTCAATCAGCGAAGGCCATACCAGGTTATTGTCCTGAACGAACATCTCCTTCGCTTGCCCGAACAGCTTGATCCCCTCGAACGCTTGTCCCGTGCGGCTAGCCGCGATGGCCGCAAATGCCAAGGCCTTCGCTGCCTCATAGCCGAACCCCAACTTCAAGAAGCCTTCGTTCGCGGCGCGGCCCAACTCTCCCGCTTCCATGCTCAGGTTCAATTCAAGATAAATTTCGGATAGATCGAGATTGCAAAGCGCCAGTTGATAGGCGTCGTCCGCTTTGCCCGCGCTGGCCGAGGCATCGCGCAGCATCTGAATCGCGCGTCCATACTCGCCACGCAAGAAATAAAGATAGGCAATGTTGTAGTCGGCATACGCGACCAGGATGGGCATGCCGCGCTGCTCGCATTGTTGCCGGGCAATGCGATGAAATTCCAGCGCCTTCGGAAAATCGTTCAGGCTGATATAGCAGAGCGAGAGATTGCTCAGCACCGCCGCCAGCGCTTCTCCGTCATCGTGCTTCAGCAACTCCTGGTAAGCGCGATCGTAGATTGCCAGCGCCTCGTGGAACCGGTCCTGCCGGTGGTAGATGTTGCCGATATTGATTTCGAGCCGGGCCAGCCGCCGGGTGTTTCCTTCTTTCTTGAAGATCTTTGCCGCGCGTTCTCCGGTGGCGAGCGCTTGTTCGTAGCGCCCCAGCAGCAACAGCGGCTGGATCGAACCGCTCAGGGTACGCGCTAGCTCGCCTTGCTCCCCAGCTTTCTCGAAGCATATCGCTGCCTTCTCGTGATGTTCGATTGCCGCGATATGCTGGTCAAGCGTGTAGAGCGCGTTCGCCTTCGCCCGAAGGCTTCTCGCCAGGGAAAGTTGATCACCCCGGCATTGCGCGACGTCAAAGGCAGCATCCGCGATTCGATCGGCGCGATGAGCGTCAACTCGCACCTCCTGCCACACCCGCTCCGTGAGCGTCTTGACCACGTCATCCCACGCGACTTCGGGGCGTTGCGCAACCAGCAGCCGTCGTCCTTCCGCATCCGGCAAGGCCAGGAGTTGTTCCAGGACAGCATCGAATTCGGTCTGCCGCGCCGCCCGCGTGCTCATCGGAAGCCCTTTTTCTCGAGCTGTCGTTTCAGTTGGTCGAGGCACCGGCCGCGAATAAAACCGATCGAACCCGTAGCCAGCCCGAGCTCCTTCGCAACTTCGTCATAGGGTCGCGGCGGCGTTTCAAAAAAAAGCATCTGGATCATGCGCTCGCAACGGTCCGGCATCTCAGCGACCACATCGCGCAGCAGTTGTTCCTCTTCCAGTTGAACGAGCATTTGCTCTGGCAGCGGCTGATCGGCATTGTCCGAGGCCTTTTCCGCATGCTCCGGCTCAAGCTCCACGTCCCGCCCCGCAATCCGCCTCTGCTGAAGGCACCTGTGATAGCAGGTTTGAATGAGCCACTTCGGCAGCGCACGATGCTCTCGAAGATTTGCCAGCTCTGACATGAGGTCCACGCACACCGCCTGAAAAATGTCGGCCGCATCCTGGTACATGCCAAACTTCACAGGGATTGAGTAAATCAGATTCTTATACTTGTCGATGAGCGCGTCCCAGGCTTCAGCGTCCCCCTTCAGACAAGCCTTGATCAGCTTCTCGTCCGAAGAAGGCGCTCCCCGCTCTTTCTGCTGCCTGGCTGCCGTTCCGGTCATCGCACTCCGGCGTTTTGCGTACCACCATTGCGAATATAGAGTTCATCGGCGTTCCACAGCGTGTGGGGGTCGAGCACGGCAGGCTTGAAGTTGCCGACGCGAGCATCGGCGCCCGCCAGAATGTTTGGCGTCGCCAGGAAGATGAAAGGCAGGTTTTCCGAGATCAATTGCTGCACGCGGTCGTACATTTTCTTTCGCTTCGCATAGTCGAGCGTGACCATCTGTTGCTGCATCAACTGGTCGATTTCGCGCTCCCAATCTGTCGCTGGTTGCTTTTCATCTAGATTCCAGAGATGCGATGTGCCATTCGACATCCAGACATTCATCTCCGGATTAGGGTCGGCATCGCCACCACCCAGACCCATGATCGCCGCGTCGTAATCAAAGCTCTGAAAGATCCGATCAATAACGGCGCGAAATTCGAGCGGCACAACATGAACCTGCATGCCCAGGTGGGCCAGGTCGTCTTGCAGCAGCGTAGCCATCTTCATGCGCTGCGCGTTCGACGAACTGGTGATGATGGTGAATTCCACGACTTGCCCCGACGCATCGACCAGTTGGCCGTTCTTGTTCCAGGAAAACCCGGCCGACTTGAGCAACTGCCGCGCCGTATCGAGCGAACGCCTGGGGTGCGGAATCGCCTGATTGACCCAATACTTGTTCCCCGGACCAACATTGCCCCACAGCGGCGTGCCACGCGTCCCATATACCAGGCGCACGATTCCATCGCGATCCACCGCGGCATTCACCGCTTGCCGGAACTTGAGCTCGCGAAACCAAGTCTGCTTGCGCGCCACTGCGTCTAATTTCTTGCCGCTCACATCGTTCTGATTGAAGACGACGAAGTTGTATTCCAGGCTCGGCCCGAGGTCTGCCAGTTGCGATCCCGCGCGCGGCTCCTCTTTGACCAGCAGGTTGTAGTTTTCTGAATTGAGCCGGCTGATGACATCGGTCTCGCCCGCCTCAAAGCGCAGGACCTGCGCATCCTCAGAGCCGACCGACAGAAAAATAAGTGCGTCGAGATAAGGCAGCCGGTGATTATCGCGGTCCACCTTCCAGTAATAAGGATTACGCTCCAGAACAATCTGCTGTCCGGGCGTACTCTGCTTCAAGCGAAATGGCCCCAAACCGGCAATCTGCGAAGCCTCAGTATTGAGCGACCACACCTGCGCGATCTTGCCCTCTTTATAAGGCTTCTCCAGCAGATGTTTCGGCAGGATCGGAAAGCCATCGAAGATGCGCTCCGCGGCGGCGTACGGCTTCGGCAACGTGAAGCGCACAGTGTAGGGGTCGACTTTCGTGACCGCCATCGGCTTTCCGTCGATTATCAGCAGATCGCGTTGCGGAGAATCGATGGCTTCGTCCATATAAAGGGCGAATGAAAAGATGACGTCGTCGGCGTCGAATGGGTGGCCGTCTGAAAATCGAATTCCCTTGCGAAGCTGAAGCGTAAAGGTGCGTCCATCCGCTGACGTCTTCCATGACTTAGCCAGCGCCGGCTCAGTCTTTTGCGTAGCGCGATTGATCTCGATCAGGTCAGCGTTGATTCGCCCAACGATTTCGCGCGACGCCGAGTCCGACTCGGTCACGGGGTTCAGCGTTTTCGGCTCGGCGCGCTGGCCAAGCGTCAGGTATCCGCCGTAGTGGCCCGAGCCCGCCACATGCTGAAGTTCTTCATTCTTGCCGGGAATTTCAGGCGCAGGAGTTCCAGCCAGAGACCTGCCGGCCACGCAAATACCAGCGAGCAGACACACGAGTAGGGATAGGCGAACGATCACTTTCATAGCACCCCATTCCCCACAGAACGCTGTTTTTTTGAGGCTTATCGAGATTCTAACCGCGAATGAAGCGCATCGGCGAGCAAGTAATATGTGACGGAAGTAACGAACAAAGCGGCGGCCGGGGCCAACATCCAGCCATAAGAAATCAGCACGCTGTACTGCTGCAGGACGCTCAGCATGTTTCCCCAGCTCGGCACCGGCTCGTTGACGCCTAACCCGAAAAATGACAGCGCCACTTCTGCCGCAATATACCGCGGCACCAGCAATGCCGCCTGCGTAAGCAGCACGCCCGAGGTTTCGGGAAAAACGTGCCGCCGCAAGATGTAAAAATCGGACCCGCCAAAGCCGCGCGCGGCTGCCACGTAATTCCGGGTCCGCGTGCTGAGGACCACGCCTCGAACAATGCGCGCCGGCCGTGCCCAACCAATCAGCCCAATCACACAGGTCAAAAGAAGGAAAGTTCGCGCCGGGCTCACGTGCAGCGGCAAAAACGCGCGCACTCCAAGCAGGAAGTAAAGCCACGGCAAGGAAAGAAACAGTTCGGTGGTGCCCATGAGTGTCTCGTCGATCCACCCGCCATAATATCCCGCGATTACCCCGACCATGCTGCCCACAAGAAGTGTCACGGCAGTAGCAACGATGCCCGCAGCCACTGAAATCTGCCCGCCCCACACCACACGAGACAATTCATCGCGGCCAAAGGCGTCCGTGCCGAACAGCAACAATTTCCCGGGATCTTCCACTCCGAACAGATGAACATTGGTTTCCGCGAGACCAAGAAACCTGTAAGAGTCTCCGCGAACAAATGCATGCACGGGATAAGCCCGTGTTCGATCTTCGCGATAGCCATCTTCGGCCGGCGTCCACGCGTAAACAAACGGCCTCAAGTGAAAGCCCGAGTTGTCCACAAAATGCAGTCGAGTCGGTGGAGCATATGGCAACTCGCGATTCTGCCCGGCCGGATCGTAAGGCGCAACGAAGCCGGCAAACAGAATTGCCAGGTGTACCGCCATCAGTAGGCCGATCAGCACCGCCGCCTTGTTGCGCGCGAATGCGACGCGCCTCAACTTAGCTGGCATGGACGTCACCGGTTCGAATTCGTGGATCGCATGCCATCAGCAGAATGTCGGCAATCAGATTCCCGCCCACCATAAAGACCGCGGAAAACATGATGCCCCCCATCACGACGTAGAGGTCGCGGGAGAGCGTAGCGTCAAGCACAAGCGGTCCCAGCCCAGGCCATCCGCAGATTACCTCCACCAGCAGAGAGCCGCTGGCCAGACCGGCCAGGGAAAAACCAAAGAGAGAAATCGCAGGGTTCGCCGCGGCCGGCAGTACATGACGAAACAGAAGCCTGCCGCGTGGTATGCCGAGTCCACGTGCCGCCTGCACATAAGGAGCGCCCAGCACTTCCAATCCGCTGGCGCGAATGTGCCGAACAATAATCGCGCTTTCACACAGAACCAAAACCAGAACAGGCAACTTCAAATGAGCAATGATGTCGTGAATTTTCGCCGAGCTCGACAGATTTCCAAAGGAGGTTGAGACCATGCCCCCAACCGGCGCAAGGTGCCAGCGCACAGCGATGGCTAGCAGTGCAATCGCAATTACGATCTCGGGCACGGCAATCACCAGCGAGCTAATGACGGTGACCCCTCGATCCAGAAAGCTTCCCCGCCGTGCCGCCGCCCACAGACCCACCGGGACGGAGATGATCCAGGTGAAGATCATCGCCGTAGTCGTCAGCAACAGAGTGTTTTTCGCGCGACTCCAGACGAGTGGCGCCACCGGCGTGTTGTAAGCGATCGAGTAGCCAAGGTCGCCATGAAGAGCCGACCTCACCCACCGTCCATAGCGCACGATAAGTGGTTGATCGAGTCCATACTGGGCTCGCAGCCCCGCAATCGTCTCCGGTGAAATTTGCGGGTTCACCCGCATTTCGTCGAAGAAACTTCCCGGCGCCATCTCGGTGAACAAAAAGCAGAGCGCCGAGACGCCAACCAGCAGAAACATCGCGCGGATCAATCGCCGGACCAGGTAACTCACGCCGGTGTCCCCGAAATCGATGCCAGATTCGATTGCGCCGCGCGTGCCCATGCCAACAGACGGACCGTCTCTGCATGTTTGGGAGAGGTCATCATATCGAGCGCGGAGCCTCTTTCCACGATCCGCCCGCCCGACATCACGGCAATTGTGTCGGCCATGCGCGCCACCAGCGCCAGGTCATGCGAAATCAGCAGGTAGGTGAGCGAGTGCGCCGCCTGAAGATCCAGCAGCAAATTGGCGATCTGCGCCTGCGTAGACAGATCCAGTCCAGAGAGAGCCTCATCGAGCACCAGCAGCCTCGGCCGAACCACCAGCGCGCGCGCAATCGCGAGTCTTTGCCGTTGGCCACCACTGAATTCCAGCACCGGTCGATCCAGCCACTCCGCCGCCAGACCAACCTCATTCACCACCGTTCGAGCCGCCTGTCGCCGCAGGGACGCGTCGAGTCCCATGATCAACAGCGGTTCTTCCACAACCTGCGCGGCACTGAATCGCGGATTCATCGATGTCACCGCATCCTGAAAAACCATCTGCACCCGGTTTCGTAAAAGCAGCCGCTCACGCGACCTTCGATCCGCGCCCTCAGGATTCGCATGATTTGCGGTATGTCTGTGTGCGAGAGCTTCGCCATCAATCCAGATCTCGCCGGAATCCGGTTTTTCCAGCCGCGCCACGCAACGCGCCACCGTCGACTTACCCGATCCCGACTCTCCCACCAGCGCTAAAGTCTTGCCGGCAAAGATTTCGAAATCCACTGCCTCGACGGCCATCACCGGACTGCGGTTGCGCCACAGCCCGCCTCGAACATAACGCTTCGAAAGGCCTCGCACCCGCAACACTCGCCCTCGCAACAATGGATCGGCCGGCTCCGTCGGTCTTGGCAAGTCACTCCCCATACTTGAAGCAGTTCACAGGTCTCGAAGGCTCCGGCAAAAAAGCTTGCGGATAACGCTGGCTGCACACCTCCATTCGTTCCGGGCAGCGCGGGTGAAACCGGCAACCCGTGGGCAAACTGGCAGGATTCGGAGAATCGCCCTCGATTGCGGCGACGTGGCTGCGCACCACCGGCGCTGAACCCGCCACCGTCGCTCGTGCTATTTGCACCAGCGCCTGCGTGTACGGATGCAAGGGCCGCCGAAAAATCTGCGCGGTGTTTCCAGCTTCCACAAT
Organism: uncultured Acidobacteriaceae bacterium; assembly: GCA_963698865.1. Lineage (GTDB taxonomy): Bacteria > Acidobacteriota > Terriglobia > Terriglobales > Acidobacteriaceae > Acidiflorens. The sequence continues at coordinate 57,803 of CAVOSL010000003.1, forward strand.
CCGTCCCGCATACATCACCGCCATGCGATCGGCGAATCCGGCAAAGATCGCCGGATCGTGGCTGATGAGCAGGATCGCGAGACTGTGCTCGCGGCGAATCCGCGCCAGCAGTGCAATAATCTCCGCCTGCAAGGGAGCGTCCAGCTTGCTGGTCGGCTCGTCAGCAACCACCAGCGAGGGCTTGCAACAAATCGCCTGCGCAATCGCCACCCGCTGCCTCTGCCCGCCGCTGAGTTGATGCGGGTAGGCCCCACAAATCTCTTGTGGATTCTCGAACCCCACCTCGCCGAGCAACTCCACAACTCGTGACTGCCGTTCTTTCGCGCGCAAGGCCCGCAACGGAAGATGCGCCCGCAGCACCTCCGCAACCTGTGCCCCGACGCTCATCACCGGATTCAGAGCCAGCGCGGGGTCTTGAGGAATCAGCGATATTTCGCGCCCGCGAATTTTCCGCAGCTCCGACTCGCCCATGCCCGACAGATCGCGCCCGCTGAAGACGATACTCCCGCGTTCCCAATCGGCATGAGCGGCCAGCGACCGCAAAATCGCGCTCGCGAGCGTGCTCTTCCCGCATCCGGATTCGCCCAGGATCCCGACAATCTCGCCGCCTCCGATCGCGAGGCTCAGGTCATCCACCGCCCGTATCCGCGTTCCATCCCGAAGGGCATAGGTGATGGACAATCCTCGGATTTCGCAAAGGAATTCGATCGCTTTCCCCCACCATTCATCGACTCACACAAGTTTCTTCCCGCCGCCGCCGATTCGCAATTGGCGAGTTTGGAGCCGCGCGATAGCGCGGGTTCGGTTGTCATTTCTTAGGGGAAGGCGCGATGCACCTTCTTAGATGAGCTGAAGGTTTGAGATGTCGATCGATGGCATTACTTCGGAATCCCACAACCGCCGAAACCGCGGAGCAGGAAGGATCCACCGAGCTTTGCTGGATTCCTTTATTTCAGTGCCGGCTTTGCGCTGCTCTTCGCGGTATGAGATCGGGGCGGAGTCTGACGTCTGATCAAAATAGGCTGGCGTCTGATCTCTGGCGTACGTAAGTAAGAACAGCCAGCAGGCGGCTGTTAATGGCCGATTCCCCCGCGCGGTGTCGGCTCCTCAGCAGCATCCGATTCCTCGACGCCCAGGTTGAACAATGCTGCCTGCGCTGCGGCGTGTTCGCGCAATTCAGCCATCTCATCCACACTGCCTTCGGCAGGTTTTTCCTGTTTCCGCTGGTTCCTGCGTTCTAATTTGTCTCGCTGCTTTTGTTGGCGAGTCTGTTCTTTCTGCCGTTTCGTAAACGTTGATCGGCCTCGTGGCATGTCCTTCTCCCGATGGTTAGATGTTCATCGCCCCGCTCTCGTACCCAGCAGGACTTCACGCGCCTTGAAAATTACCAGCGCGGTTCGCGTGGCTGGCGGGGATGGCCGCGATAATCGTCGCGCCCACGTCCGCCTCCGCCACCGCCACCACCAAAGCGTTGGCCTCCTCCGCTTCGTGGACGTTCCGTCTTCGGTTTGGCCTCGTTGATGGTTAAGGCGCGGCCACCCAGTTCTGTTCCATTCAAGGCCGCGATCGCCTTATCGGCTGCGCCGGCGTCGCTCATTTCCACAAACGCAAAACCTCGTGAGCGCCCTGTATCGCGGTCCGTTACCAGGCTGACCTTTTCGACCGCGCCATGCGCCTCGAACAGGCCTCGTAGTTCAGCTTCAGTGGAGCTGTGGGGGAGGTTGCCAACATAAATGTTCTTCATTGCAGTTCCTTTTTGAGCAAGTCGTCCAAAGTCCTGGGTTCGGTAGCCGCATATTCAGCATATCGCGTCTCGAGATCGCGCGGCGGCGCAGGCCGGTTCCGCATTGCTTGTGAGCGCGCAGCGGTTGCCGAGCGTACCGCGGAGATTCGTCGTGAGGCTTCCAAAATTCCCCAGCGCTGCGGCAGATCTGCCAGATTCGCCGAAAGCGCCGCTTTTACATCCGCCACGGGAACAACCTCATCGTCATCACACCCGTGAATGGAAGGATCCGGACTTGGCGCATGCGATAGATACTCGGGCTTCCCGACCAGAAAGGCCAGCAACTGAGGAGGCGCGGCAGCGCGCATGTCGTCGCAAAACTGGTCCCGGTTGCCGCGCGCGTTTTCGACGTTGATAAGGACCAGATCGTACAGGTCGGCTTTCCACCAGCAGCGCGCTTCACCGATGTCCGCGGCCGAGTCGACTTCGATGCCGAGCTTCCTCATGGTTTCGGCGCGCAGTTCGCGCTTTTGAGAAGAGGCATCGACCAGCAGCACACGCCGTCTTTTGTCGGTACTCGGAATCGGCGCGGCGAGTTTGGAAGCAGGAAATGGCGAGGTTGTCATGCTGTCACCGGCTTCTGCGCCACTGCGCCGGGGGTCATCGCCGATTTAGTTTGCGCGGCCTCGCGCTCCAGCAGTTCGCGAGTCCGTTTCCGTCGCGCGATCTTCTGCTTGCGCTCCCGGTGATACCTCGACTTGTCGCCATTCAGCGAAGACATGATGAACTCCTCTGCTTTCTGATAGTTAGAGAACTGCCAAGACTGTGGGCACAAGCCATCTACGGAACGTCATCGAGCGAGTTTTCGGGGAGAATCGGCAGTGCAAGCAAACGCCTCTCGATCTCTCAATCGCGAAGGCGCAAGTTGCTGTGGTGACGTGTCTTCGAGGTTAAGTAATTTCAGTATACCCTGTTTAGATATATTCGGCTGAAAGGATTTAGTCGGTTCGTGCACGAACTCCGTGCCCACGGGGGCTGCGGATGCCGACAGACTCGCGTGAAAACATAGTTCTTGATTCTCGAATCGAAGGCCGTTCCCGGCACGCCCTTCTTCTGAAATGCGAGCGCCATCTCGTACGTCTTCCGTCCCCACGGTTTTGGATAGGGCACGGCTTCAGCCGTGCCATTAGCTCCCCGAGACATCGCGGCTTTTAGCCGCTGAGGGCAGGCATCCTACGCATCCAAAGAAATGCTCTAGGTCCCCGTGGTCAAATCCTAAACGGAGCGCTCTAGAATTTTACCGGACAGACTCGCGAGGATTGCCGAGTGGTTTGGCTCTCCGCAGTGCCTGCCCTATTTCAACCCCGACTTCACCCCAGACGCCAGCACAAGAGGCTTTACCTGATGGCTTATGGCTATGGCTGACAGCTGACGCCTTCCCATTTCGGGAATCCTCCCACCTCACCGCACCACTTTTTTCCTTGACTTAAGCCTCACACCATCCCCAAACTAACTACAGATCCAGAACGAGTAACCGGCAATCATAATTTGTAAGAAAGTTACTAACTGCTCTCATATCATAGTTTTGCCGCTAACTCCTTCCGGATCATTGATTTTCATCCAGTCCCAAACCTAACTCCCATGTTCTTATGGTTTTACCAAATGGGGGGAGGGGGGGGGGGAGGAGTTACCCATGCCTGATACCACTTCTAATTTGCCCGCGAGCACTAATCCAGCGCAGCCCATCCGCTGCCGTCATATCAAAGTCGATGGCACGCAATGCGGCTGCCCCGCCCTTCGCGGACGCCTTCTCTGCCATTTCCATTTCAACTGGCAGGTCGCTACCACCACAACTGTCGACGATTTCGCCAGCTTCGTCGAGGACTACCGCAACAAGGATCAGAGCGAGTTCGTACGGCAAAGAACTCGCCCGCTCGTGGGATTGGAAAAGGCCGAACAGCAGGAATTCTTGCAAGCCGAGTTTATACGCGAGCAATGCGAAAACGCGCCTCTCCTCATGCCCGCCCTCGAGGATGCCAACTCTATTCAGGTCGCTCTCATGAGAGTTATGCGCCTGCTCCTCGCCAACGCCATTCCCTACAAAACCGCCGGCCTGCTCCTCTATGCTCTGCAAACCGCCTCCGCCAATCTCTCCCGCGTTAACTTCGAGCCAGTCGGGCAACAGGTCATAACCGTTCCGCTCACGACGCCGGCGCATCTCCCCGGTGATATTGGAAAACACGAGCATGGAAAAGCCGACTCCCCTGACGGCGTCAGCCAGGTTGCGGACAATCAGATGGAGCAATCGCAGCGCGCTGCCGATCAGGATTCGGCGGATTCCACCATACCGGGATCACTCGCGGGGGACTGCCCAAGTGATTAATCTCGCCCTGGTTGCGCGTGTCTCTTCCGCAGGCATAGCATTACTTCTTCGGAGGCTTTATGAGCGAGACTCCCGATTCTTCCCGTCGCAACTTCCTGAAAAAATCCAGCGTGCTGGGCGTGGCGGCTGTGGTCGCCGGCAAAGTTAGCAGAGTCAACTGGTACTGTGCTGCCGCCTCTGCCTTCGAATCCCGTTACCGAAAAGGCGATGCCGACGCGCAATCTTGGGCGCACTGGTTATCGTGTCGGAATTTTCAGCCTGGGCGGACAAGCCTCCGTCGAGCAGCCCAATAACGAAGCGGTTGCCGTGCCCATCGTGGAGCGCGCCCTTGATCTTGGGGTGAATTACATCGACACGGCCGCGATGTATGGCGGCGATGAGCGATGGAGCCAGCGCTATATTGGCCAGGTGATGAAGCACCGGCGCAATCAAGCGTATCTGGCCTCGAAGACGCATGACCGCACGCGCGATGGCTCGCTGAAATTACTTGAACAATCGCTCAAGCTGCTCAACACCGATCACCTGGACGCGTGGCAACTTCACCACATCGACACGCAGTCGGACGTGGACCGCATTTTTGCGAAGGGCGGCGCTATTGAGGCGTTCCAGCAGGCTAAAGAACAGAAGATGGTTCGCTTCCTCGGCGTTACCGGACATCGCGATCCCGATCTGCTCATTCAGTGCCTCGAACGGTTTCCGTTCGATCAGATTCTTATGGCGCTGAATGCCGCCGACAAACATCACCTCAGCTTCGAGGAAAAACTGCTGCCGCTGGCGGTTGAAAAGCAGATTGGCATTATCGGGATGAAGATTCCCGCGCGCGGGCGCATTCTTGCCAGCTGGAAACCGGACCCCAGCCATGCGAGCGGATTCGAAGGCAGCGCGCCCGGACCGGGGACGCTGGCGATGAAGGAGGCTCTGTATTACGTCCTCTCACACCCGGTCAGCACGGTAATCATCGGCTGCGACACGATCGCGCAACTGGAGGAGAATGTGCAGTTCGCGCGCGATTTCACGCCGCTTAGCGAACGGCAGATGGCCGCTCTCAGCGAGAAGGCTCAGCCGGTCGCTCGGCAGGCGCTGTTCTTCCGGCGCTGGGCGTAGCTCGCGAGCCCAGCCATCGCATCACACACATAGGTGATTTTGGTCACTGCAAGCGTGTGATCTCTGTGCGATAACCCTCAGCTAGATCTTTCCAGTGGCGTGTCAAGACCTGACGCCGCTGGTGAACGGATCGCTTCGACTCTGCCCAAGATGCGAAGCGCCGGAGGTTGCGATGATCAGCATCGCGCTCGCCCAGCAGTCACTCGCTCTCTTCCTCCTTCTGGGATTGTCTCCTCTTCTTTATGTGGCGATAAGGAAGCGCCGTATCGCCATTTGGCCTCAGGCAATCCCCTCATGCCGAGATGATTCTGGACGTTGGCCAGGCCTCTGTCTCTATGCCCTCCATGCCGACAAAGCAAGCGGCTTGCCGGACGCAGGATCGATGCACAGGTCGCATAACGGCAGCCATCTCTCCATGAAGAGCCGCTTTTCGATGGCGGGGGATTGGCTGGCGCCGGTAATCGTCTGGTTCCTGGTAATAGGTATGGGTTTGGCAATTGCGAGCCTCTTACTGGGCGAGAGGTAGTGCTCAGGGCAGATCAAGCCGAGGAGAAATTATGACGATTCTAACGATTATCGTAGTCGTGGTGCTGATGGGCGCGTTGCTGACGGGCACGATGTACAGCTTGATGAAGCGGTAGGCCCGGGCATGCCTCGCGCGTTTACAGTGTGGCCACGCGGCGCTGCACAACGAAGAAGTAGAGCGCCAACACTACTAACAACACTCCGTTGACGATCAGCACGACCGGCGCGGTAAATATGGGCACGAGCCATCCCGAAAGCAGATTGCCCATGGGCATGCCTCCGCGAAAAGCGAAGTTATAGACGCTCATCACGCGGCCGCGCATTTCGTTGGTGGTGATCAACTGCACCAGCGAATTTACGTTTGCGAATACCGCCATCATCGATGCTCCGGCGAGCACCAGCATCACGCCGCTCAGAGGAAGCCATCGGGAGGCCGCAAAGCCAGTGATGCCAACGCCCAGTGACATCAGCGCGGCCAGAGCGAACAGGCCTTTCCTTTTAATATTGCCTAAGCCCGCGACGCCGAGGGATCCGAAGATGGATCCGAGCCCCATGAGGGCAAGCAAGTTGCCATAGGTCTCGGGGCCGCGGTGGAAGATGTCTTTTACGAATACGGGGAAATACGTGCGCATGGGCATGCTGAGAAACGTCATGCAGAATGCCAGGATGATGAGCGCTTCCATCGAGTGCTGATTGCGAACGAACTTGATGCCCTCTTTCAGACTGGTAAACACCGATTCTTTCGTTTTTTGCGGCAGGAAGCGCGCGGTAATCAGGGACAGCGAAATGATGGGCGCGAGAAACGAGATGGCATTCAGGCCGAAGCACCAGCCCTCGCCGAGTTTTGCCAGCGCTTGTCCGGCGAGCGCCGGTCCGATCATGACGGCCACGTTGAACTGGATGGAGTTCAGCGCGATGGCGTTCGGCATGTCTTCTTTTTCGACCAGGGTTGGAATCAGAGCTTGGTAGGCAGGTCCGCCGAAGGCCTGCGCGAAGCCGGAGACGAACGAAAGACAGAGAATGTGCCAGACGTGCACGTGGCCTGTGAAAACCAGGATCGTGAGCAAGCCCGCGCTCGCCATCTGCACCCATTGGGAGCCGAGTAGAATTCGGCGGCGCTCGACGCGGTCGGCGACCACGCCGCCGATCAGCGAAAACAGAAAGATGGGAATGCCGCCCAGAAACTGGTCGAGCGCAAGCAGGAAGGCGGAGTGGCTGAGCCGGTAGATCAGCCAGCCCTGGGCAACGATCTGCATCCAGGTGCCGATGCTGGAGGTGCAGGCGCCGATCCACATCAGCCGGAAATCTCTATATTGGAATGCTCTGAAGACGCGGGCGATCAATGGAACGTCCCAAATGGCTCCCCCGAGCAGCCTAACATGACGGCGCGCTGCCCGTGGATGCAATGGCGCGAAGAACCCCGCGAACCCCATTTAGCATAGACGTGTGACGACAGAGAAGGTTTGTGGATTGGCGCGGGCGCTCTCGAAATTGGGGTATTGCTCGCGCTCGCAAGCTGCCACCTTAATAGAGAAGAAAAGAGTGAGTGTGAACCGGCGCATCGTGAGCGATCCGGAGTTTGCAGTTCGTTTGTCTCGTGATTGGATTGAGGTCGATGGTCTGCCGATTCAGAAAAGGACGCCGGTTTACTTCATGATGAATAAACCACGCGGCGTGGTGACGACGGCCTCGGATGAGAAGGGGCGAAAGACGATTTATGACTTGCTGGAAGCGGGTGGGAGTTGGGTTGGTCCGGTGGGGCGGCTCGACAAGGCGAGCGAGGGTTTGCTTTTGCTGACGAACGATTCGGAGTGGGCTGCGAAGATTACCGATCCGACCAACCATCTCGATAAGGTCTATCACGTTCAGATCGACCGCTTGGCGGATGCCGATCTGCTGGCAAGAATCAAATTTGGGTGCATGGTTGCGGGCGATCAGTTGCGTGCCAAAGAGGTGCGTCTGGTGCGGCAGGGCGATAAGAATAGCTGGCTCGAAATTACTTTGGACGAAGGAAAAAATCGGCAGATCCGCCGTCTGCTTGGTGCGCTGGATGTTCAGGTGTTGCGGCTGATCCGAATTTCGATTGGGTTGCTTGAACTGGGCGAACTCGGGAAAGGCGCCGTTCGTGCCGATTACTGGTGAAGAGAAGGTGGCCATCGATCAGGCGGTGACGCGGACGTCAATCGGGGGCGAGCGGGTTGGGTCTGGAGGTTAGGAAGAAGGCCGCCAAAAAACAACAGGCGCGTGCCGATAGATGTGGGGTGAGGATGGCAACGGCACGCGCCCTATTAAGTTGAATTCAGGCTATGCTTCTCGCGTTTCAGTGTCAAGATAAATCTTTTATATGCAACAAGTTAGACTCGCTTCTTAGATCACTCTTGGGATTTCCGCGCAAGTGCATAGATCACATATCGCTGTGACATCTTCAAGGGCGAGATTTTCCTCGCACCGGCATCTTTTTCGCATTCAGCCCGTAGGTTGCCAAGTGCTCCTGCGCCTGCGCGAGCACCTTGCGCTCGCCGCTGTAGGCCATCTGCTTGGTCGCCTCGCCGAAGCGGAATCCAGACTGCGCGCTTGACCTCGATGCGCATCTCGGCGGTGACGTCGTCGATTTCTCCGGACACATATTTCATGAGATAGAAGCTCACGATTTTGAAAACGCGCTCGCCATCTCCCCAGGTGCGGACGTAGGTGTATTTGATGTCTACCAGCTTGGTGATGGACTCGGCGACGATTCCGGTTTCCTCGCACACTTCGCGAATGGCCGCGGCTTCGGCCTTCTCGCCCGCGTCGACCAGTCCCTTGGGCAGGCACAAGACCGCGCGGCTGCGTTTGCGCGGAGCCTTGGCAGGCGGGGTGTCGCCGTTCTCTTTTTCTTCTTTCTGAGGCTCACTCTTCTGAGGTTCAATCAATGCGACGTGCGGCACGCCATCAATCTCCCGGAGCACAACTCCGCCCGCCGAAATCTCTCGCGTCATCGTGCCAGCGCACACGGTGTCATTCTCCCAGTTTCGCAGCCTCTTGTTGGATGCGCTTCCACGCTTGCTCCACATGCCGCGCTTGCGTGTTGGTTTGACCGACGCATAAGCGCAGCGTGAACTTGCCGTCGAGCTTGGTATGCGTGAGGAAGAGATCGCCGCTGGCGTTCAGACGATCCATCAGGCGCTGGTTGTCGGCATCTTGATTTTCACGATTCTTCGACCGCAGCCGGAAGCAAACGAGGTTGAGCTTGGCGGGCGCGGCCAACTCGAAGCGCGCGTCGCCGCGAATCCACTCGACAAATTGCTGGGCGAGGCGTACGTGCTCGCGGATGTGATGCTGGAGGCCCTCCACGCCGTAATGGCGGATCACAAACCACAGCTTGAGCGAGCGAAAACGCCGCCCTAACTGAATGTGCCAGTCGCGATAATCGATTACCGCGCCCGACTCGGTTGCCTGATTGCGCAAGTATTCGGGGAGAATCGAAAGCGTCTGGATCAGATGCTTGCGGTCGGCGATGTAAAAGCAATTGCAATCGAAATTGGTGAACATCCATTTATGTGGATTGAAAGTGTAGCTGTCGGCAAACTCGACTCCGTCGTGAATGAAGCGAAACTCGGGGCAGAGGGCGGCGGTGCCGCTCATGGCGGCGTCGACGTGCAGCCAGAGTCTGTGTTCGGCGCAGATGCGCGCAATTTCGCGGACCGGATCGATGGCGCAAGAAGAGGTGGTGCCCACGGTGGCGCAGACGAAGCAGGGAACCAGTCCAGCCTTGATGTCGTTGGCGATCTGCTGGGTGAGCGCATCGGCGCGCATGGCGAAATTCTCATCGACAGGAATGTGGCGCAGATTGTCGGAGCCCATGCCGGCAATCTTCATGTCCTTTTCGAGCGACGAATGGGTTTGCGTGGAGCAATAGGCGATCAGGCGCCCATCGCATCCTTTATTGTTGCTGGCAAACTGGGTGGCGCGCTCGCGTGCGGCCAGCAGCGCGCACAGCGAGGCGCTGGACGCGGTGTCCTGGATTACGCCTCCGCCGCTGCCGCTGGAAAGAAATTTCGCGGGCAAGCCCAGCATGGGGACAAGCCAATCGAGCACGTGCGTTTCGAGTTCGGTGCAAGCCGGGCTGGTGGACCAGAGCATGCCTTGCACACCGAGGCCGGACGAGAGCAAATCGCCAAGAATTCCAGGCCCCGAGGAATTTGCCGGGAAGTAGGCATAAAAATTCGGCGATTGCCAGTGCGTGATGCCGGGCAGGATGACGCGGTCCATGTCGGCGAGAATTTTGTCGAACGGCTCACCCTGCGTGGGCGGACTGGGAGGAAGTTGGGCGCGGATTTCTCCCGGCTGCACGCGCGACAAAACAGGGAAGCTTTCGACGCGCGATTGGTAGTCGGCGATCCAGTCCACGACCGCGTGACCGTGGCGGCGAAATTCTTCGGGAGACATGTGGAAAGGCTTGTTAGTAGGCATAGAGCTGTGCTGATTTGTGATTTGTAATTGGTAATTTGTAATTTGTAATTTTAAAAGCTCTGGATCTGGTTTCAAATTACAAATTACAAATTACAAATCGCAAATTACAAATCAAGAATCACAAATGTCCGAAGTAGACCCGCGTCTTATATTCAAATTCGACAACGCCATTTCTCGCGTGCTCCTGAAAGATTCGCTCCAGTTCCCGCATCATGGGCGCGTGGTTGGGATGATCTGCTAGCGGAGCATAAGAAGAAGACAGGAGGCGTCCCGCAGTGCCTTCGTAGTCGAAGCGCTGCTGGAGGCTGAAGGTGCGCTCCTGACTTGGCGCCGGCGCAAAAAATTCATGGATGATGGCGGTTGTGCGTTCGTGGCGCACCTCTTTGTAGTCGGTGCCATAGGTCAGCAGGAGCTGCTCGTAGTCTTGCAGAAAAGAAGTGCTGTCGGTCAGGCGCTCGTTCCAGATCAACACGCACCAGCCGCTGGGCCGCAGGATGCGAACAAATTCCGCCCGTGTGCGTTTCAGATCGAACCAGTGCGCCGCTTGCGCCGCGGTCACGAAGTCGACTGACGCGGAGTCGAGCGTCGTGTCCTCGGCCGTTCCGGCGACTGACGCGAGCTTGTTATAGCTTTCGAGCATATGCGCGCCCATCTCGCGCATCTCGGTGTTTGGTTCCACGGCGAAGACGGAATTGCCATTCTCCAGCAGCAGCCGCGTGAAAAGGCCCGTCCCAGAAGCGATGTCGGCGATGAGATGATGAGGCCGCAGCCCGCATTCGGCGCGAAGCAATTCGATCACTTGCGCAGGATATCCCGGCCGATAGCGAACGTAGTTTTCCACGCGATCGGAAAAACGCGTGGTTGGCAGCCGGCTCATATCGTCAAGTGTAACCCGGACGATTGCTCTCTTCGCAGGCGCGGTACAATCTTTAACTTCGTGCTGTGCATTTTTCGCGCGAATTGGTTTTGCATCAGAGTGTCCTAAAGAAGTCTCCTAAAGGAGCGTCATGAAAGTTTTCCTCGGTGCTGTTCTGTTCTTCTTCCTGATCTTCTTTCCGATCTCCGCGGAGGTGCAGGCCTTCGATAAAACTACCGAACCGCCGGCCAACGCGGCCTCATCGAAGCCGGAAAGCTGGATGATGAGCGGCTTCCGCGACGCTGCGGCCGAGCAGGAAGTTGAAAAAAAGTTTATGGCCGTGCCCGATCCCAAGCTGGCCGAGGAACACCTGCGCATTCTGACGCAGGCGCCGCATGTCGCGGGCTCTCCCGAGGACAAGGCGACCGCCGAGTATGTTGCGGGTAAATTTCGTGACGCGGGTCTCGACACTGCCATCGTCGAATACAAGGTCTGGTTCAACTATCCTTCCGAGATCCATGTCGACATGACTGCGCCGGCGGGCGTGGAGATGCATGGGCCGCATCGCGAACACGTGGACAGCGATCCCCTTCAGGACGATCCGCGCGTGATAACGCCGTATAACGCCATGTCTGCCTCGGGCGACGCGGAGGCCGATGTGGTCTATGCCAATTACGGCACTCCCGACGATTTCGACAAGCTGAAACAGTTGGACGTGGATGTGCGCGGCAAGATCGTCATCGTGCGCTATGGGCAGAATTTCCGTGGCGTGAAAGCATTCGTCGCGCAGGAACGCGGCGCTGCCGGCGTCATTATTTATTCCGATCCGAAAGATGATGGTTATTATCGCGGCGATCCTTACCCGAAGGGACCGTGGCGTCCGGCGACTGGGGTACAGCGCGGGTCGATCGGATACATGTTCGAATTCCCGGGCGATCCCACGACGCCGGGAATTGCGGCGACACCGAATCTGCCGGATGCGAAGCGCGTTGCGCCGGCCGATTCCGCGCAGATGCCCAAAATCCCGGTCACGCCCCTTTCCTATGCCGATGCGCAGCCGATTCTCGCAAATCTCGGAGGTCCGGCTTCGCCGCGCGAGTGGCAGGGAGCGCTGCCGTTCACCTATCACGTTGGCCCCGGCCCAGCGCGAGTGAAGATGCACCTCAAGCAGGACTATCAATTCCGCACCATCTGGGACGTCATCGGCAAAGTGCCTGGAACTTTATCGCCGGGCGAGTGGGTGGTGGCGGGCAATCATCGCGATGCGTGGGTCTATGGAGCGGTCGATCCTAACAGCGGTACGGCTGCGCTGCTTGAAACCGTGCACGGCGTGGGCGAGTTGCTGAAGTCGGGCTGGAAGCCGAAGCGGACGATTGTGTTCGGAAGCTGGGACGCGGAAGAGGAAGGCCTGATGGGCTCGACAGAGTGGGGCGAAGATCACGCGCAGGAACTGGCCAACGCCGCCGCCTATTTCAATATGGATGTGGCGGTCTCGGGCAAAAAATTTGGGGCTTCGGCTGAGCCCACTCTGAAGGAATTTATTCGCGAGATTGCGAAGGCGGTGCCGTCGCCGCAGGGCGGAACCGTTTACGACGAGTGGAAGAAGTCAAGCCGACCGAACGAAGAGAACCATCACCAGGGAGGTCCACGCGCGCCTGCCGCCGAAATTTCCGGGGATGTGCCGGTGGGCGACCTGGGCAGTGGGTCGGACTATTCCGTCTTTCTGCAGCATCTCGGCGTGCCGTCGACGGACATCGGGTCGAGCGGCTCGTATGGCGTGTATCACTCCGTGTTCGACAACTTTGCCTGGTTCAAAAAATTCGGCGATCCCGATTTTCTTTACGAGCAGCAGATGGCTCGCGTCTATGGGGTGGAGGCGCTGCGCATGGCGGATGCCGACGTGCTTCCGTACGACTACGAGGATTACGGAAAAGAGATTCTGGTCTATATCGATGCCGCCAAGACAAAAGCGCGCGAGAAGTTCGGTGACAAGGCGCCCGATTTCGCCGCAGCCGTTGGCGGCGCACGCCATCTGCAAGAGGCTGGCGCGAAGATGCTGCAAAAGCAACGAAAGATTCCGGCGGCGCCCGAGCGCATGAACACTGCGCTGCGCCAGGCGGAACGCGCTTTGCTGATTCCGGAAGGGCTGCCGAATCGTCCCTGGTTTCACCACGCCATTTATGCGCCGGGGCAATACACCGGTTACGCAGCGGTGGTGATTCCCGGAGTGAGCGAGGCGATCGATGGCGGGGATCTGCAACGCACCGAACAGCAGATTGCCGCGCTGGCTGCGGCTTTGAACCGGTGCGTGCAGGTGCTGCAACAATATCGCTAACGTCGTTCTTACCACGGAGACACAGAGAAACCGAGAAACAGGATATGGAATGCTTGATTCCTCTGCGTCTCTGTGACTCCGTGGTGCAATCGTGCGAAGCTAGTTAAGGATCGTGCCCCGGAATCGAATGTCGCGTCAGAGTAATCTCATTGGTCTGTGACGGCACTTGCTCTCAACTCGATGAACGCGGAAATCGCCATTAAGCACGTCTTGCAGGATCTGCCCACGGCGGGCATCGCCACGTTCCTTGCGCTCTTTCCCATCGTGAATCCGTTCGGAGGCATTCCGCTTTTTTACAGCCTGACCGCGGACTTCACCTACGAAGAGCGCTGCCACACGGCACGGAAAACGGCTCTTTACGTGATCGCGATTCTGGTCGTCTTCATGCTTTTCGGGCGATTCGTTTTGAACTTCTTCGGAATCTCGCTGCCTGTTCTCAAGATCGCAGGCGGTCTAATTGTTGCGAATACGGCGTGGGGCATGGTGACGGGATCTAGCCGCATTACACATGAGGAAAGCAGCGAGGCTCTCACCAAGGAAGACATCTCGCTTACGCCCATGGCGATGCCGATGCTGTCGGGGCCCGGGTCCATCGGAGTCGTGATGGGCTTGGCAGCCCATGCCGATAATTTTTTCGCTTACCTGGGGATGATTCTCGGTATCCTCGCCATCGGGCTGACCGTTTATCTTTTTCTGCGGCTCGGCGGTCCGTTTGTGAAGCAGCTTGGCCCGGGCGCGGTGGGCGCGATCAGCCGCATTTTTGGATTTCTTATTCTCGCGATTGCGGTGCAGCTGGTTTGGGACGGGGTCGCTGATTTCAAGTAAGAGCCAGGTCGATTCTCGAAGGTGGGACTCAGCTTGACGCTCCGGCATTCTGCGCCGCGCTCGCCCGATGCTTCTCCATATACCGGCCCACCAGGGCGGCGCAGGATTCTACGAATTTCTGTTCGGGCGCGTGGAAGGTCTCGGCGAAGTAGCTCTCGATGCAGAGCTCGGCGACCACGCGCTTATTTGCGAAGATCGGGACGACGATGTTGGACTTCACCATATCTCCACCAATGTAGCGGGGATCGCTGGCGACGTTGTTGACGCACACCGTCTGCTGGGACCTCGCGGCCGCTCCACACAATCCCTTGTCGAGCGGGATCTTCACCAGCGGCATGAAACTGCCGACGTAAGGGCCGAGGACGAGAGCGTCGAACGCGGGCGCTTCCATGAAGTAAAAGCCGACCCAGTTGTAGCGCGCCAGTTCTTCGTGGAGGCGCTGGGAAATATGCTGCATGAAGGGCTTCACGCCGTCCGTGGAAATGGCAAGCTTCTCAAATTCATTCAGCAGAAATTCATGGTTGGGCATGCTGGCGGAGTCTCCCTTTTGTGAGTTGCCAGACTACCCGTCATTTTATGCCCGTTTGGCGGCTTGGCCAGATGACAGATGGGATACGGCGTTGGAGCGGCTGCTGGAGAGCGTTCGATGGCGCCCGCTCCGGATGACGGCCATATTGACTTCTTGTAATACATCATGGTATATACCATTAAGAGGAGCACGAAGATGCCGCGCACCGCAAAGCTGTTTCTCAATGGCCGAAGTCAGGCGGTCCGCTTACCCGCCGATTTGCGCTTTGAAGGCCGCGAGGTCTTTATCCGGCAAGACGATGCTAGCGGAGACGTGATTCTCTCGCGGCGTCCGGATTCATGGGAGAGCTTCTTTAAACTCCGGCGGGAAGCCAATATCCCCGATGAATTCATGGCCGACCGTCAGGATGACGTTCCACAAAAACGCGAGCTGTTCTGATGGAAATCCGCTACCTGCTGGACACCAATATCGCGAGCTGCATTATCAAGGGGAACAGCCCGGCTGTGGATCAGGCGTTTGGTGAAAGTTGCGATGGCGGATCTCGCTATATCCGCGGTTACAGAAGGCGAATTGCGATTTGGGGCGGCGCGGCTTCCTCACGCCACGCGACTGCACGCCATGATCGAGGAGTTTTTTCTGCGGGTGGCGATCCTGCCTTGGGATTCAGACGCAGCCCAACAATATGGGCAGCTGCGGGCCACGCTGGAACGCGGGGGCCAGCCGATGGGAAACCTCGATGTCATGATCGCCGCTCACGCGCTGGCGGTGGGGACTATCCTTGTGACTAATGATCGCGCGTTTGCGCGGATTAAGAAGTTGAAGATTGAGGACTGGACGAAGATAGCGCGACCACCTTCTTAACCCGTTTTACAGCGTCGTTATGTGCTGGCGGGTTGTCGCGCCGCGACCTACTTAATTGTGACGAGCTTTTCAACTAACTCCGAGTAATCCTTCTTCTCCAGCCCGTGCACCTCTTTGTTGTACTCGTCCACCTTGCTGGAGTAATTCATCGAGCAGAACTTCGGGCCGCACATGGAGCAGAACGCCGCGGTCTTGTAGCCTTCTTCGGGGAGAGTTTCGTCGTGCATGGAGCGGGCGGTTTCGGGATCGAGCGATAGCTCGAACTGTTTCTCCCAGTCGAATTTGTAGCGGGCAAAGCTTAACGCATCGTCGCGATCGCGGACGCCCGGACGGTGGCGGGCTACGTCGGCGGCGTGGGCTGCGATTTTGTAGGCGATGATGCCGTCTTTTACGTCTTTGTCGTTGGGCAGGCCGAGATGCTCTTTTGGAGTTACATAGCAGAGCATGGATGCGCCGTACCAGCCGATCATGGCGGCTCCGATGGCGGAGGTGATGTGGTCGTAGCCGGGCGCGATGTCGGTAACGAGCGGGCCAAGCGTGTAGAACGGAGCTTCGTAGCAGAGTTCGTTTTCTTTTTCTACTTGCTCTTTAATCTTGTCGAGCGGAATGTGGCCAGGGCCTTCGATCATGGTCTGCACGTCGTGCTGCCAGGCGATTTTCGTCAGCTCGCCTAGCGTCTTCAGTTCGGCGAACTGGGCTTCATCGCTGGCGTCGGCGAGGCAGCCGGGACGGAGGCCGTCGCCTAACGAGAAGCTGACATCGTACTTCTTCATGATTTTGCAGATGTCGTCGAAGCACTCGTAAAGGAAATTCTGCTTGTGGTGATAGGCCATCCATTGGGCGAGGATCGCGCCGCCGCGGCTGACGATGCCCGTGATGCGCTTGGAGACCATCGGCAGATATTGAATGAGGACGCCGGCGTGGATGGTCATGTAATCGACGCCCTGCATGGCCTGCTCTTCGATCACTTCGAGCATGACGCTGGCGTTGAGGTCTTCGACGCGCTTGACGCGCGAGATGGCTTCGTAGATGGGCACCGTGCCGATCGGCACGGGCGAGTGGCGCAGGATGGCTTCGCGAATTTCGTGAATGCCGCCGCCGGTGGAAAGATCCATAACCGTGTCGGCGCCGTAATGCACCGAGGTGTGGAGCTTCTTCAATTCTTCGTCGACATTCGAGGTGACGGCCGAGTTGCCGATGTTGGCGTTGATCTTGCAGAGCGAGGCCACGCCGATCGCCATCGGCTCGAGTTCGGGATGGTTGATGTTGGCGGGAATGATCATGCGTCCGCGGGCGACTTCGTCGCGGACCAGTTCCGGGGTGATTTTTTCGCGGTGGGCGACATACTGCATCTCTTCCGTGATCACGCCCTGGCGCGCGTAGTGCATCTGCGAGAAGTTGCCGTCGGTGTTTTCGGCTCTTCGCCTGGTAAGCCACTCTGCCCGGGGCTTCGGCGGGGCATTTAAACCGTTGCCATTCGTATTGTTCGCGGAATTTCCGTTCGTCGCCGGACATGTTTGCGTGCACCATCCTTTACTGAATCTAGAGTGAGATTATACGCCGCGTGCAGACAGGGCTCGCTCTTCCAACCCCAAAACGCCGGCGAAGGTCATTCGCACATAGTAGGGCTAAATTGGGCGCGCCTTCGAACCGGGATGGAGTAGGATTCCGGTCACAAAAAAGTGAATCCGGGTACCAGGGAAGGGAGTCCAAAGGTGATAGTTGTTATAACGACAATTGCCGGGCCGCTGGCCCTGCCAGGAGAAAACGAAAATGAAGCGATTGATGGGCACAAGCAACGATGTAACCCTGACCATGCTGCGGATCATTCTGGGGGTGGTGTTCTTTGCGCATGGCGCGCAGAAGTTGCTGGGATGGTTCGGCGGCTACGGATTTCACGGCACGATGGGTTTTTTTGAGCACTTGGGAATGCCCGCGCCCGTCGCATTTCTGATCATCTGCACCGAGTTTTTTGGCGGCCTTGGGTTGATCGTTGGATTGCTGACCAGGATCGCCGCACTCGGGATTGGCGTCGAAATGACTGGCGCGATCTTCATGGTGCACCTGACGAACGGGTTCTTCATGAACTGGTATGGGAACCCAGAAAGGCGAAGGCTTCGAATATCATTTGCTGGCGATTGCCGTGGCGGCGGTGCTGCTGCTGCGCGGAGTCGCGGTGGGCGCTTCGTTTCGGCTGGACCTCGCGGCGACTCGCCATGAGCTACATCGCTCGCGCTCGCGGACTGTATCTGCATCGCCAATACCGGCAGGCGGATGCTCACTGCAAAGTTGTCGCTCTTGTCAGAGGCTCGTCGAAATGATCGCTTACTGTCTAGTCCAGAGCTTACCGACCGCACTGATACCGAAACGACGGTACACCGGTCGACAGTTGTCATGCTTCACCTATCCAATTCCTCAGCGTTTTGCCCGTCTTCAGTGTGTACTGGATTCGCTCCTGCGTCTTCTTTTCTCCGCACAGAGATTTGAAAGCCTCGCGCTCCAGATCGAGCACATACTGTTCGCTGATCGGCGTGCCGGGCGTGACGTTTCCGCCGCAGAGGACTTCCGCGATCTTTGTGGCGAGCTTCTGCTCGTGATCGCTGATGAAGCCGCCCTGGCGCATGATGTGGACGCCTAGCTTGAGCGTGGCGAGAATATTTTCGCCGGGGGCGGGAATATCGGTTCGCATTAGCGGCGGCTCGTAGCCGGCTTTGAAAAGTTCCAGCGCGCGGGCTTTCGCGTCGGAGAGGACGCGCTCGCGATTCATGGTGATGCGATCGGAATTGGAGAGGAAGCCAAAGCCGCGGGCTTCGTGCGCGGACGTCGCCACCTTCGCCGTCGCGATGATTTCGAAAGCCTTCTTCATGGCCTCCATCGTTTCGACCGACTCGCCGCGGCCGTCGGGCCGAATCGATGACGCACTATCCACGGCACGCAGCAGCATCTCTTTGCAGCCACCGCCGCCGGGGAGCAAGCCTACGCCGACCTCGACGAGGCCCATGTAAAGTTCCGCGTGCGGCTGCCGGGCGGCTCCGTGGAGCGAGATTTCGCAGCCGCCGCCGAGCGCCAGCCCAAAGGGCGCGAGCACTACCGGCTTCGGCGAAAATTTGACGGCCTGCGTCATGCCCTGGAACTGCCGGATGGCCATGTCAACTTCGTCCCACTCTTCTTCCTGCACGGACATGAGCAGCAACATTAGATTGGCGCCCACAGAAAAATTCTGCGCGTCGTTGGTGATTACGAAGGCGTCGAAGGCATCGCCCGCGCCGCCAGGCTTCAGCGTTTGCAGGATCAGCGAGATGATGTCCGCGCCGAGCGCGTTCATCTTGGAGTGGAATTCGATGCAGCCCACGCCGTCGCCGATGTCAATGAGCGAGGCGCCGGAATTTTTCTTCACCACGCCGTTGGATTTTTTGGCGACTTCGACTGACCCCACTCCCGCAGGAACATTGACCCGGTGCCAGTGGCCGCGTGCCCAGATCCGCGTATTTGCGCCCCGAGGGCGCTTTCGGATCGTCTTCGTACCACGTCTTCTTTCCGGAGTGCAGCAGCTTTTCTACATTGGCGGCGATCGGTCGCCCTTCTTTCTTCATGCGCGCGACGGTTGCCTCCACGCCCGCCGCGTCCCACAACTCAAATGGCCCGAGTTCCCAGTTGAAGCCCATCTTCATGGCGCGATCGATCTCGACGACGGAATCGGAGATTTCCGGAATGCGATTGGCGGCATAGGTCCAAAGATCGGCGAGTGACGACCATAAGAACGTTCCAGCTTTGTCGGGCTTTTGCGCGCCACCATCGAGTCCGAGCAACATGCGCAGACGCGCGCCCGTGTCCTCGATGTTCTTTGCCATATCGAGCGCGGCGAACTTCGGTTTCTGCCGCGGATGGTATTCCAAAGTCTTCCAATCCAGCGCCATGCGTTCGTCGTGGCCTGGATCTGCCGACTTCACCTTCTTATAGAAGCCGCCCTTGGTCTTGTCGCCGAGCCATTTGCGCTCGAGCATCTGGCGATAGAACGCCGGAATCTGCAATTCGCTGCGCTCGTCGCGCACATTCTGGGTCATGTTGGAGACGACGTGGCCGAGGATGTCGAGGCCGACCAGATCGATAGTGCGGAAGGTCGCCGAGCGCGGCCAGCCGACGGCTTGGCCGGTAAGCGCGTCGACGTCTTCGATGCTCAGGTCCATCTCCTGCATGAGGCGCATGACGTTGAGCACGGAGAAAGTTCCGATGCGATTGCCGATGAAGTTGGGGGTGTCTTTGGCGAAGACGACGCCCTTGCCGAGTTGCACATCGCAAAAATGCGCTACGGCTTCGATCAGCTTTGGGTCCGCGTCGGCCGTCGGAATCAGCTCCAGCAGGCGCATGTAGCGCGGCGGATTGAAAAAATGCGTGCCGAACCAGGAGCGGCGGAAGTCGTCGGAGAAGCCCTCGGCAATTTTCGCGACGGGGAGGCCGCTGGTATTGGTGGTGACGATGGTGCCGGGCTTGCGGACGGCCTCGACTTTCTTCAGCAGCGACCTTTTGATTTCGAGGTTTTCGACCACGGCCTCGATGACCCAGTCGACATCGGCCAGCCGTTTCAGATCGTCGTCAAAATTGCCGATGCTGACGAGGCGCGCGAGCGACGGCTCAAAAAACGCGGCGGGTTTTGATTTCTTCAGCCCTTCGAGCCCGGCGGCGGCAAATTTGTTGCGCGCGGGCCCGTCGGCATCGGGAGGAACGATGTCGAGCAGCAGCGAGGGCACTCCGGCGTTGGCGAAGTGTGCGGCAATGCGGGCGCCCATCGTGCCGGCGCCAAGGACGGCAACTTTATTGATCCGTTTCATGAGAGCTCACTCCTTGACAGAGGCTAATGCCGATAAGAACGGCGAGATAGACAAACATCGTGCGGCGTTTTTCATTCGGCGTGTCGAAATCATTATCGTGAAAATGCTGCCGGGATGTCCCGTTTGAATCGACTCGCTCCTAGGGAAGTTTATCCACCATTTCGTCATTTTGTCAGTGCTGGCCCGGTTAATTGGGGAGGACCGCGTGTCACTAAGACGCGGCGGCCGTTTCCCGGCCAAAATGCAGATCCCTCGCCCCTGCTGGCTCGGGATGACAATTCTGAGAAGCTCGGGATGGCAATTCTGCGGCGCCTGCCCCATCATCGACAAAAGTCCGAGCTTTGCCGAAGTACATTACAATGCTAGTATCCGCTGCAATTACGAGGCGTTTGCATGAGTTCGCCGTACGGGCTCCAAGTTACCGAGAACTGTCTCATCTGCAAGCTGCGGCATTCCGGTTTTTTCTGTGACCTTCCCAAGGATTCGCTCGAGTATCTGGAGAAGATCAAGTATGCCAGCGCCTTTCCGCAGGGCGCGGTATTGTTCGTGGAAGGGCAGGCCCCGCGCGGCATTTATATCCTCTGCTCGGGACGCGTGAAGCTGACCACCACGTCGCGGGATGGCAAGACGCTGATCCTGCGCATTGCGCACGCCGGCGAAGTTTTAGGGCTTCACGGCACGGTGTCGGGCAAGCCTTACGAGCTTACGGCCCAGACGTTACAGCCCTGCCAGCTTGATTTCATCAAACGCGACGATTTCATGAAGTTTCTCCAGAACCACGCCGACGCCTGTCTCAACGCCGCACACCACCTGAGTGAGAACTGCCAGACTGCGTATGAGATGATTCGCTCGCTGGGGCTGTCGCATTCGGTGTCGGAGAAACTGGCCCGGCTGCTGCTGGAGTGGGCAAGCGACGGCGAGCAGACGAAAGATGGGATTCGGATCAAGATCGCGCTCACTCATGAAGAGATCGCGCAGCTTATCGGCACCTCGCGCGAGACGGTGACGCGGGTGCTGGGAGAATTCCGGGACAAGGAATTTGCCTCGCTGCGGGGATCGACGCTGCTGATTCGCAACAAGGCCGCGCTGGAGAAGTTGATTGGGGCTTGAGCGCGGACGGTGACGAACTTCTTCTCCGCGGATTCTCGCAGGTTCTCGCGGATTTTCTTGAACTGTTGTCGGGTTTTTACTTCTGCAATCTGACCTGTGCAATCTGCAATTGCTTTAGAATTCCCCGGTGTCGATAGCCTTCGAAATAGCTGCGGCCTCAGGTGCAACTCGTGTCGGCAAACTCATCACGCCTCACGGCGAAATCGAAACGCCCGTGTTTATGCCGGTGGGGACGCAGGCATCCGTCAAGGCCATTTCTCAGGACGTGCTGGAGGATCTCGGCGTCCAGATTTTGCTTGGAAATACGTATCACCTTTATTTGCGGCCGGGCGTCGATGTGGTGCGGCGGATGGGCGGGCTGCACCGGTTTATGGCTTGGGAGCGGGCGATTCTTACCGACTCGGGTGGGTTTCAGGTTTTCAGCTTGAATGAGCTGCGAAAGGTGACTGAGGAGGGCGTGACGTTCCGCTCCCACCTCGATGGGTCTTCGCATTTCCTGAGCCCGGAGCGCTCGATGGAAATCCAGATCGGGCTGGGAGCGGACATCATTATGGCGTTTGACGAGTGCACGGAGTATCCGGCAGAGCGGGAGCGCGTGCGCGAGTCGATGGAGATGACACTGCGTTGGGCGGAGCGGAGCAAGAAGTATTTTGAAGAGCATAAGAGCGAGGTGGCCTGGAGCCGTCAGCCGTCAGCTCTCAGCCGTCAGGATGAGCGGTCACCAGTCACCAGTCACCGGTCACCGGAATCAGGTTCCAGCCAGGCTTTATTTGGCATTGTGCAGGGCGGGATGGATCGCGACCTGCGGCGTGAGTCGGCTTTGCGGACCGTGGAGATTAGCTTTCCCGGATATGCGATTGGCGGGCTGAGCGTGGGCGAGCCTCGCGAGCTTACTCGGGAGATCGTGGAGTCGACGCTGGAACATCTTCCTAATGATAAGCCGCGCTATCTGATGGGGGTGGGGACGCCGGAGGAGATCGCGCTCTATGGGCGTATGGGCGTCGACATGATGGACTGCGTTTTGCCGACGCGGGCGGCACGGCACGGGTTGCTGTTTACGTCGGAAGGGCGCGTGTCAATCAAGCAGGCTCGCTATGCGGAGGATGCGGGGCCGCTGGATCCCGCGTGCTCGTGCCTGGTTTGCGGGAGGTATTCGCGGGCTTATCTGCGTCATCTTTATGCGGCCAATGAGCTGCTGGCCCAGGTTTTGAATACGGTCCATAATCTGCATTTTTATCTGGAGACAATGCGGGGGGTGCGGAAGGGAATTCGAGGCGGGGAGGTTTGACCCGGGGGGTGCGCCCGGCGAAGGGGGCGCGGGCGGGGGAGGCCGCGCTACGCTCCTTGACACTCGGCGGGGGTGTCCGGCA
Organism: uncultured Acidobacteriaceae bacterium; assembly: GCA_963698865.1. GTDB lineage: Bacteria > Acidobacteriota > Terriglobia > Terriglobales > Acidobacteriaceae > Acidiflorens. Next base: position 80,705 of record CAVOSL010000003.1, read on the forward strand.
TTCTATTGAACTTGGGGATAAGGTCTGTCTTCTTGCTGTGCCGACTCCGAAGGTTGGGGTTCGGGTACGGCCGGTTCCAACCTGCGGTAGAGCGTTCTTCGTCAGGAAAGATCTGAGGCCATAAAACCCGTGGCCAGAAGAAAAAATTCCCGAAGTGTAGAAGAACTCGTCTGATGCCGGCCTTTTTTCACGGCGTCCGGTGCGGGATTCCTACGGCCAAGCGGTTTTGATTCACGAGTTATTCCTGAGGATTCATTTGGCAACAATTTTGGCGTTTTCGGGCATGAGCGGCAAACTGATGGCGGTGCAGTTCTCCGGTGGCGGGGGCCTGCTTGGGCTGGCGCCGCTGCTGTTTATTTTCGCCATCTTTTATTTTCTGCTGATTATGCCGCAGCAGCGCAAGCAGAAAAAGTGGCAGGCCATGCTGAGCCAGTTGAAAAATGGCGACCGGATTGTGACAAGTGGCGGACTGCGCGGGACCATCATTAGCCTGAAGGACGATGCGATCACGCTGCGCGTGCCGCCCGATAATTTGAAACTGGAAGTGAGCCGCGGGTCAGTGGTGACAGTGTCGACCCCGGAGGAGACAAAGTAACAAAGCTGCGGGCTAGGGCTTCGAGCTCAAATCGCTGGCTCGGTTGTAAGGTTTCGGTTTGCTCGTGACTCTAAACTCGCGGCTTATATTTGTAGGGAAACGATTGTTTTTATGAAGAACCTTACCTGGAAGTTGCTGGTCATCATTGCGATTCTGGTGCTGTTTGTGGCCGGAATCATTGGCGTTCCCAAGGACTGGTCGGGCAAGGGCCTGCTCGCCTCGATGAAGAACCAGATCCACTTGGGGCTCGACCTGACGGGTGGCACCCACCTGATTCTGCAGGTGCAGGTGAACGATGCGGTCAATGTCGACTCCGACAACGCGGTGGCGCGGCTCAAGGAAGACATGCGGGCACGCAAGATTCCTTATGCCGACATCACCAAGCCCGATCCGGTGAACCATCCGGACATGGTGGTGGTGAAGGGCATTACACCGGACAAGACCAGCGATTTCAAGAGCATTGTCGCCGACCGGCTGCCAGAGTACGACGCTACCTCGGGCGCGGAGAATTCCTGGACTGTGACCATGAAGCCGCAGAATCTGTCGGACCTGAAGAATCGCGCGGTGACGCAAGCGATCGAGACGATTCGCAATCGGATTGATCAGTTGGGCGTGAGCGAGCCAGTCATTCAGGAGCACGGGCTGGGCAATTATCAGATTCTTGTGCAGCTTCCGGACGTCGACGATCCGGCGCGCGTAAAAGACATCATGCAGTCGACGGCGATGCTGGAGATTAAGCAGTCGCTGGGCGGACCGTATCCGAGCGAACAGGCGGCATTGCAAGAGAAGGGCGGAGTGCTTCCCCCCGACTCAGTCCTTTTGCCTGGCCGGAATCCACGCTCGGCTCAAGGGGACCAAGGCGAGGCCTGGTACCTGATTTCGCGGGCCTCTGCAATAACGGGGCGCGACCTGCGCGGAGCCGAGCCGGGCCGAAGCGCCGATACCAATCAGCCGCGCGTCAATTTTGTGCTTACCGGCGAGGGGGGACGGAAGTTTTACAACTTCACCTCGGCCCACGTCGGCGACAGTCTCGCGGTCGTGCTGGATAACAAAGTGATGGAAGTCGCCAACATCAAGGAACCAATTAAGGATCAGGGCGAAATTTCTGGAGGCTTCACCGAGGAAACGGCAAAAGATCTGGCCTTGACCCTGCGCTCGGGCGCACTGCCGGCAGGAATCAAGTATCTCGAAGAACGGACCGTCGGTCCGTCGCTGGGCGCCGATTCGATCCGCGAGGGCGTGCGTGCGGCCGTGGTGGGCATGGTGGCCGTGCTGGTGTTCATGCTGATCTACTACCGCTGGGCGGGCGTAAATGCCGACGTCGCGCTCATCCTCAATCTGGTTATCCTGCTTGGGTTCATGGGCTTTTTTGGAGCCGTGCTGACCTTGCCAGGAATTGCCGGAGTGATCCTGACGGTCGGCATGGGCGTCGACTCGAACGTGCTGATCTTTGAGCGTATCCGCGAGGAATTGAGGAATGGCAAGACGCCGTCTTCGGCGGTGGAGCAGGGATTCGGGCACGCCTGGATTACGATCGTTGATACGCACGTAACGACGATTGTCTCGGCCGCCATTCTCTTTATCTTTGGAACCGGCCCGGTAAAAGGCTTTGCCACTACACTGGTTTTTGGTCTGGCGGCAAACCTGTTTACGGCCGTGTTCGTGTCGCGCGTGATCTTTGATTGGGTGCTGAGCCGGAAGCAACGGGGCGAGGCATTGAGCATTTAATTGGTCGCTAGTCGTTAGTCGATAGTCGTTCGGGAAGTTAGGACGAGCGATGCTTCGCGAACGACCAACGGCCAAGGACCAACGACTTATTTGAAGGAAGCAGCGTGGAATTCTTTAAAAACGCACACATCGATTTTCTTGGGAAGAAGTGGTACTTCCTCGCCTTTTCACTGATCTTCAGCGTCGCCGGCATTTTCTCGATGCTGTTCTGGCATCACATCCCGCTGGGCGTTGACTTCCGGGGCGGCACGCTGGTGTACGTGAAGTACTCGCACACGCCCGACCCGGCGGCAGTGCACTCCGAAATCGAGCATCTCGGTCTGAAGAATGCGCGCGTGCAGAGATATGGCGACCCCGGAAGCAACGAAGTCCTGATTTCTCTCGACATTCAGGAGACGAGCGAGCAAGACCTGAGCAAGGGCAAAGATCAGATCATACGAGCCCTGGAAACCCATGGCGTTGCGGACAAGCAGGACTTGAACAATGCCAGCTCTATTAAGTTGCTGAACTATCTTCTTGAAAAAGATCCGCTTCATCTGGGCACCGACGCCAACCAGCGTTACACGGCGATCGCGCAAGCGATTGTCAATTACCGCGACAAGACCAAAGGCGGCGTGCTCAGTTCGATCGATGAACTGAAAGGCACGGTCGATCCGGCCGTAGTTGCCTCCCTCCAGGACGGTTTCTTTCTCTCCGATTTCGGGGTTCGCAACGTGGAGATCGTGGGCCCGCAGGTGGGACAGCAACTCCGCAAGCAGGCGATACTCGCCACCCTGTATTCGCTGGCGGGCATGCTCATTTACCTGGCTTTGCGGTTTGAGTGGATTTATGGCGTAGCCGCGGTGCTCACCGTATTCCATGACACGCTGATCACGGTGGGCGCGTTCTCGCTGCTGAACAAGGAGATGTCGCTGACGGTGATCGCAGCCATTCTCACCCTGATCGGATATTCCAATAACGACACCATTGTCGTATTTGACCGCATCCGCGAGAACATCAAACTGCTGCGCCGCGAACCCCTGGCCGACATCGTCAACAAGAGCATCAACCAAACTTTAAGTCGAACCATCTTGACAGCGGGCCTGACTTTCCTTACCGTGCTTGCTTTGTTCCTTTTCGGGGGCGAAGTGCTGCGCGGGTTCAGCCTGGCCCTGGTGATCGGTATCCTGATCGGAACGTACTCTTCGATCGCCATTGCTGCGCCCATTCTGGTGGCCTATCAGGATTGGCGAGGCGCGAGGGGCAAGAGACCGGTTGCCATGCCGGTACGAACCGGGACGGGATCTGGCCAGCCCAAGGGGCCGAGCCAGTCTAAGGAAAAAGTTAAAGTATAAATTTCAGGCAGCCAATTTCGTACAAATGGCGTAGAATCATCCACCTGCCCGCAGAGGCAGGAGACAGAAAGAGCGGGAGCAAGAAGCACGCAGCCGGTGTCTAAGATGTCGTAGGGTCTGGTGTAGGAGAAGCCCATGTTTGAAGACAGTCTTATCGAGTCCGGAAATAGGTTCAGAGCCAAGCGGCGGTTGAGCACCACCATCTTGTCTTTCTTCGGGCAGTTCGCGCTCATCGGAATTTTGATCCTGATTCCGCTGATTTACACCGATGCGCTGCCCAAGCAGCAGCTGATGACGTTCCTGGTAGCTCCTCCTCCTCCGCCACCCCCGCCACCTCCGCCCGCGGCCGCGCCCGTGAAGGTCGTGAAGATTCAGAGCGAGATGACGAACGGCCAACTGCGCACTCCGACCAAGATTCCGCAAAAAATTCAGATGATTAAAGAAGAAGAAGCTCCGCCGGATTTGGGTGGAGCCGGCGTACCGGGCGGCGTACCCGGTGGAGTACCGGGAGGTTCCGCGGGTGGCGTCATCGGAGGCATTCTCAGTTCGCAGCCGGTCGCTGTGCCCAAGGTTGCGACCCCGCAGCGCGTGCGTGTCTCGTCGGGCGTTTCCACTGGCTTGCTGATTAAGAAAGTACAGCCGACCTATCCGCCGCTGGCGCGCCAGGCGCGTATTCAGGGACAAGTCGTGCTGCAGGCAGAGATCAGCAAAGAGGGAACAATTCAGAATTTGCAGTTGATCAGCGGGCATGCCATGCTGGCGCCGTCCGCAATCGAGGCCGTCAAACAGTGGCGCTATAAGCCGTACCTGCTCAATGGCGAGCCGGTGGCCGTGGAAACCCAGGTGATTGTCAACTTCAGTCTGTCCGGCGGCTAGAGAGAAGGGCCGAGCTTTGCTCGGCTGGGCAGCCGCGGTGGCTGTCCCGACGTGGTTCGGACAGCGTGGTGAGTTTTGTGGCGGTTTGTCCTTCCCCGTCTTGCCTTTATGTAAAAGGCGGGAAATAGGGCCGTTTAAGCGCCCGGGGGCCATTCTGGCCACGCGATTTCTTTTTTGGATACAACAGCAGAATCGAACCGGGCCTTCTAACCGGACACGGCGCGGTCTGCGGTTTCGGTAATCGCTTCCGGGTGTGAGCCCTGAATCGATGGATTTCGGTGGTACCTGGCGCGCGGATCGTTTTTATCTGATCCGGTGTCAGCAACAGTTCGAGGAGGGAAAGCAACTCATGGTCGTAAACTTGGCAGCAGTCGCATTCAGTAACTTACATCTTTTTGCCGCTTGGCTCCTGCAAGAGGGAGCACCCGGCTGGGACCCGATTTCGCTCTGGAAGCAAATGGGCATTCTGGCGAAGATCGTGGTCGTCATTCTCTTCATCATGTCGGGGTGGTCGATCGGCGTGATGATCGACCGCTGGATGGCGTTCAACGCCGCCCGCAATCAGTCGCGCTCGTTCGCTCCGGCCGTGGCTGGCGCCCTCCGCGAAGGCAAGATCGACGAGGCCATCAAAGTTGCCGAGCGCAACAAGAAAAGCCACCTGGCCAAGGTAGTAACCGCTGGCCTGATGGAATTCAAGGCTCACCAGGACTCCCCGGGCGAAATTCCCGGCGAGACGATTGAAGCTTCCAAGCGCGCTCTGGAGCGCACCGAAGCCATCGTTCACGCCGAACTGAAGCGCGGACTGGGCGGCCTGGCGACGATCGGTTCGACCGCTCCCTTCGTGGGACTGTTCGGAACGGTGGTCGGCATTCTGAACGCCTTCAACGGTATCGCGAAAGAAAAAGCGACTGGTCTGGCAGCAGTGGCGGGCGGCATTTCGGAAGCGCTCGTGACGACGGCCGTCGGCTTGTTCGTGGCGATTCCGGCCGTCATGATGTTTAACTATCTGACCGGCCGCGTGGAAGCGTTCGACGTGGAGATGGACAACTCGTCGAGCGAACTGATCGATTACTTCCTGAAGCGCCGCAGCCTGCGCCGGTCATAATTAACGGCGCGACCGCACAATGAGTTGCTGGCAGGGCGCTGGCTTCGACCGGCGCCCCCCTCCTCCTCACCGTTGCGGTAACGGAAGTTTGGCAGGAGACGGAATCCATGGCATTAGCAAAGCGAAACGAAGGCGCGAAGGTCAACTCCGACATCAACGTCACCCCCATGGTCGACGTGATGCTGGTGTTGCTGATCATCTTTATGGTGGTCACGCCCATGCTGCAGCACGGCGTGAGCGTGGACATGGCGAAGGTGAACAATCCGGAACAGATGCCGGATGCGGATAAAGAAGATGCGTTGCTGGTCGCGGTGATGCGCGACGGCTCAGTCTTCTTCGGCACCGACAAGGTGCCGCAGGTCGCGGATCTGACGCAGAAGATTAAAGACCGGCTGGCCAGCCGCACCGACAAGCGCGTCTTTCTGAAAGCGGACGCGCGCGCGAAGTTCGGGGCGGTGGTGGAGGTCGTCGATAACGTCCGTGCCGCGGGTGTGGACCAGCTTGGCCTGTTGACGGACCAGAAAAAGTCCGGAGCTTTGGCTCCGCCGCCGGGCGCTACTAGTGCACCAGCCGCACCCACAGGCGGGCAATAGCAATCGCAAGAGAGTAGTTGCGAGGAGATCGATATGGGAATGGCAGTTGGCCCGAGCGGGGGTCAAAACGCGAATATCAACGTTACACCGCTCATCGACGTTCTGCTGGTACTGCTGATCATCTTTATGGTGATCACGCCACTCACACCCAAAGGTTTGGATGCGCTGGTTCCGCAGCCGCCTCCGCCCAACCAGAAAACGCCGCCGCCGTCGGATCGCACGATTGTTGTGCAGTTGATTGACCGCGGCGCGGGCAATACTCCCGCCGTCAAGATCAATCAGGACGATGCGACCTGGGAAACTCTGCAGGGACGGCTGGAAGATATTTTCAAGACGCGCGCTGAAAAGGTGATGTTCGTGAAGGGCGACGACAATGTGCCTTTTGCTGACGTGGCCAATGTGATCGATATCGCGCACTCGGCCGGCGTCGACAAAGTCGGCTTGATCACCGCCAAGATTGAAGCAGGCGGCTAGAATACAGTTTTCAAGAATCGTCGAGTGGGCGCATGAACCGGTGCGCCCTCGTAGCCTCTGAGATGATTTGCACGGGCGGCCCAGGTCAGGCGCGGAACAAGCGCGCGCGAACCTGGGGCACTGAACCTGGGGCAAGGGAAGATCAGAGGCTCTCAGTTAAATTTCTTCTACTCCGGTCGAAGGAGATTCATAACGCAATGAAACTATCTCACAGGCTGCTAGTTCTTTTTGGTGCGCTGCTCGTGGTTTTGAGCAGCACGAGTTGCCAGAAATTGAAAGCGCGCGATCAGCTCAACAAAGGCGTGCAGGCATACAAGAACGCGAAGTACGAGGACGCAATCAATCACTTCCAACAGGCCGTGGCCGACGATCCGACGCTCATCAATGCCCGGCTGTACCTGGCCACCGCATTTGCTCAACAGTACATTCCCGGCGCGGACACTCCCGACAACAATAAGTTCGCCGAGCAGGCCATTGATCAGTACAAGATCGTGCTCCAGTCCGACCCAAAGAATATCAATAGCATCAAGGGCATCGCCTACCTCTACCTGCAGATGAAGAAGTTCGATCTGGCGAAGGAGTTCTACAAGAAAGCTTCCGAGGCCGATCCGAACGATCCCGAACCTTACTACTCCGTCGCCGTGATTGACTGGACGCAAACCTACATTCCGCGGCAGGAAGAGCGCGTCAAAATCGCCGGCATGAAGCCGGAAGACTCTTTGGCGGCCAAGGACAAGAAGGCCTGCGCCCGGGTCAAAGAGAAGAACACTGCCAACGTTCAGGAAGGCATCGACAACCTGAACAAGGCTCTCCAGCTTCGGCCCGATTACGACGATGCCATGGCTTACCTGAATCTGATGTATCGTGAACGCGCCGACATTCAGTGCGACGATCCCGCAGCTCGCGCCGCCGATCTCAAGACGGCCGACGAATGGGTCGACAAGACCATGGCCACCAAAAAAGCCAAGGCCGAGAAGCAGCCGGGTGCTGGCGGCATTGTGATGGATCAGAACAAATAAAAACCGGCCGTCAGCTCTCAGCTATCGGTTAACAATCGCCAGTACTCAGTGTGGCTTTGCCACTGGGTACTGGCGATTTTCGTTTAGACGTGGCAGTCTGAATTCTCCTCTTGTGACCAAATCACAATCGTGTGTGATCCGATACATGCATTCCTGCCTGCCGCGCGGGTAAAATCATGGACGGTCCGGATGTGGGCGGCGAATGAATGTTTAAAAAGATATTGATTGCGAATCGCGGGGAGATCGCTGTGCGCGTCATACGCGCCTGCCGCGAGTTGGGCATCCCTGCGGTGGCTGTTTACTCCGAGGTCGATCGTGCCTCGCTGCACGTTCGCAAGGCCGACGAAGCCTATCCCATCGGTCCAGCGCCGGCGTCCGAATCCTATCTCCGCGCCGACAAAATTCTTGACGTCGCCCGCCGTTCCGGCGCCGAGGCAATCCATCCCGGCTACGGCTTCTTGTCGGAAAATGCAAAGTTTGCGCAGGCCTGCGCCGATGCCGGCATCAAGTTCATTGGCCCGACTCCGCAATCGATGGAGATGATGGGCTCGAAAACGCGCGCCCGCCAGCACATGGAGAAAGCCGGTATTCCATTTGTGCCGGGAACCGCGCGTGGCCTGACATCTCCCGAAGAAGCGGCGGAAGTTGCGGAACGCGTGGGCTATCCGGTGATGCTGAAAGCCGCGGCGGGCGGCGGCGGCAAGGGCATGCGCCTGGTGCATACCCCGCAGGAGCTTCGTTCCGCGCTGGAATCGGCGCAGAGCGAGGCGCAGCGCTCCTTTGGCGACAGCGAAGTTTATATCGAGAAGGCCATCGTCAATCCTCGCCACATCGAAATGCAGATCTTAGCCGACGAGCACGGCAACACGGTCTGGCTCGGCGAACGTGAGTGTTCAATTCAGCGCCGGCATCAGAAGGTTCTGGAAGAGGCGCCCTCGCCGATTGTCGACGCCGACATGCGCCGCCGCATGGGGGAAGTGGCGGTGAGAGTCGCGCAGGCCGCCAACTACACGAATGCCGGGACGATCGAATTTCTGGTCGATCAGCAAAAGAACTTCTATTTTCTCGAAATGAACACGCGGCTGCAGGTGGAACATCCGGTGACTGAACTGACCACCGGCCTCGACCTCGTGCACCTGCAGATTCGAATTGCCAGCGGCGAAAAGCTTCCGTTCACTCAATCCGACGTGGCTATTCGCGGACACGCCATCGAATGCCGCATTTACGCTGAAGATCCGGACAACAATTATTTTCCGAGTCCCGGCAGAATCGACGTTCTCCTTCAGCCTTCAGGACCGGGCATTCGCCGCGACAGCGGCATGTACGAAGGCTGGACGGTTCCGATGGATTACGATCCGCTGCTCGCCAAGCTGATTGGTTTTGGAACGGACCGCGAACAGGCCATCATGCGTCTGCAGCGCGCGCTCTACGAATACTTCGTCGCCGGAATCAAGACCAACATTTCGCTGTTCCGTCGCATTCTGCGCGATGCCGACTTTCGCGCCGGAAAATTAGACACTGGCTACCTCGACCGTCTGCTTGCCAAGAGTCCGGAAGCTACCGCGCGAGCGCCTGAGCCGCGCATTGCCGCGATCGCCGCCGGGATGTTCGCCGTGCTTGATCCCGCGTCCTCTAATGCCAAAAATGGGAGTACTTCGGCGGCTCCGGCGCAATCGAACTGGAAAGAGAAAGGACGCGCGGAAGCGCTGCGCTGAAAGTTATGGTTTACGACGTGATCGTGGAGGGCAAACCGCACCAGCTCGAACTTGAAAAAGTCGATGCCGGATGGAGGTGTCGCCTCGATGACAAAGAAGTCCATGTGGATGCAGTCCTGCCGCGCCGCGACGTACTGTCTTTGCTCATTGACGGCCACGCCTTTGAAATCAAACGCGAGCAAACCGTCACCGATCTGCATATGTGGGTTGGCAGCACGCGCTTCGCAGTTGAACTGCGCGATCCCCGTTCGTTGCGCGCACGCAAAGGTGGCGCACAAGACGACAAGGGGCCGCGCAAGATCGTCGCGCCCATGCCCGGACGCGTGGTGCGTCTCCTGGTCGCCGAGCAGGCGGAAGTCGAAGCAGGGCAGGGAATCGTGGTCGTCGAAGCCATGAAGATGCAGAACGAGATCAAGTCGCCGAAAAAGGGAATTGTCAAGAGAATCGCGGCGGCCGCGGGCGCTGCCGTCAATGCCGGCGATGTGCTGGCCATTGTGGAATAAGACGAATAAAGCCATCCGAGGCACACGAAAGTAACGCACCTCCGTCATCTGAAACTCGCATGCCTCCCGCAGTACGATTAGACCTACGCTCGCCGGAGGTGCCTCTTGAAACTGAATCGGATCATCAGCTACACAACCTTGGCTATTTCCATTTTGACGCTGGTGCTCGTACTCCGGCGGCCAGCGCCAGTAGCCGCGCCGGCGGCGCCCGCCGCCGCGATCGCCAATGCGCAATCGTTCCAGGAAAAGCTCGACAAACTCGGGCAGCCCAGGGCAAGCGACCAGCCTCCCGGCGAAGTACGAATGAATTCTAACGAGATCAGCGCCGCGCTGGCGCAAGCGGCTGGTTCGCTGCCCGCAAGTGCGGGCACGTCGAACGCAAATGGTTCGGGAAGCGCGGCCGGCGGCTCGATGGAGTTCCCAGGACCGGTGCCAAATATCAAGGACTATCAAGTCGCGATGGACGGCGACCTGGTGCGCGGGCAGTTCCTGACCCAGATCGCCGGCAAAGATGTGTACTTGACGCTTGCCGGGCATCTCGGCTCGAAAGACGGATACGCAACCTTCGATGCCACGGAGGTCAAGATCGGCGACTTGTCGGTGCCGGCATCGCTGGTCAATGAAGTGTTGCAGAAAAAGTTGAATGAACAGCGCGAGCAGATCAAACTGCCGGCCAATGTGAAAGACATCCGTGTCGAGAACGGCGAGTTGGTTTTCGTGGAAAAATAACTTCGATCCGAGAACGGCGCGCAATGCTCGCCGCGGGCGCTCTCTGTCCCCCGGCAAAAACTGCCGCAAGACCGCCTGCCGTCTCGTGTAAAGCAAAAAGTGCCGCGCTCGGCACACCATAGTTTGCCTTCTTGAGACTCTTCTAACGTTCTTCTAATCGCATTCTTATCCGCCTCGATTTGAATGGTCGGTATGACGACTCTTCCGATATCTCCCAATCCTGCCGACCATGTGCTGGTAGCCAGCCCCAGCAGTGTGGTTCGGCAGCGAGTCCTTGAGAGTCTCGCGTCGCGCGCCCGCCGCGTGGAGCAAGCCACAGGTGGGGCAGAGGCGCTGCTTTATCTTGAAAAAGGCCCGTGGCAGACGTTGTTTCTCGACCGGCACTTGCCCGACCTCGATGCCGAGGAGCTGCACTCGACGGTGCGAGCGAAATATCCGGCGCTCGAAGTGGTCTTCGTCGGGAACGAAGACGATATGCCGGCGGCCCTCGCATCGCGAGCCGCGTTGCCGCTGTCGACCGTCGTTCAGGACGGCACGGAGGACGTGAAAGATGCGATTATCACTCCGAAGAATAATTGTGATAACGATCTTTTTTGTGAAAGAGAGACTGAGCCTTCCGATGGCGATGACATGGCCGAGGCCGCCCTGCCGGGCATGATCGGGCGTTCCGCAGCGATGCAGGCGGTCTACCGGAACGTACGGCTGGTTGCGTCGCGCGACACGACTGTTCTGATTACGGGACCGACGGGCAGCGGCAAGGAACTCGTCGCGCGCGCCCTGCACGACCTCAGCCCGCGCGCCGCCCGGACTTTTGCCGTCGTGAACTGCGCGGCCATTCCCGAAACGCTGCTCGAGGCCGAGCTTTTTGGATATTCGCGGGGCGCATTCACGGGCGCTCTGCAGTCCTATGCAGGCAGAATTCAGGCCGCCCACCAGGGCACGCTTTTTCTCGATGAGATCGGCGACATGCCGCTCAGCCTCCAGCCCAAATTGTTGCGCTTCCTCGAGCAGCGAGAGATGCAGCGTCTGGGCAGTTCGCACGTGGTGCACGTCGATGTGCGCGTGCTCTCGGCCACGAATGGCGATCTACTCGGGCTGGTACGCGAAGGAAAGTTTCGCGAAGACCTCTACTACCGGCTTTCCGCGTTTCCACTTTCCGTCCCGCCGCTGCGCGAACGGCTCGGAGATCTCGCCGATCTCGCCGAATACTTTCTTGGTCGATTTTCCCCGGGGCCGCCGGCGCCGATCTTATCGCACGAGGCACTCGCCTTGCTCCGCGCCGAGCGCTGGCCCGGCAACGTGCGCGAGCTTCAGAACGTAATGGAACGCGCGGTGATCCTCGCCTCCGGGCAATTGACGATCGAAGCCAACCATCTGATGCTCTCCGGCACAGACCATCAAAGCCATGCGACAAGATAGGGCACCTTCCTCCGTGCGGGCTATGAGACTCTTCTAAGGCAATTTATGCCGCGCTGGCATGGCCTTTGCAATCGACTAATGCATGTCGACCTCCCTGCCGCCCGCGCGCGATCCGGCGCGCGAAACCGACCACCCACTCGCCCGCGCGTTCCAGTCATTCACAGAAGCGGCCGGATCTTTGGAACGCACCTACGGGCAACTGCACGGGCAAGTGGCTCAGTTGCGGCAGGAACTCGAAGTAACGAACCGCAACCTGACTGTCAGCCTGGAAGAGAACCGCCGCATGCGGGAACGTTTGCGGCACATTCTCGAAGGGTTGCCGTGCGGGGTGTTGGTGATTGAAGGAGGGAGCACGATCTCGGCATTGAACTCCGAGGCCGTGCGCCTGGCGGGTGGCAGCTTCGCCACCCTCGATGCATTGCCGCCCGCCCTGGCGGCCGCGCTCGAAGCCGCACGCACCTCGGGCGAAGAACGCGAATTGGAGCTGCCTTCGACGGCGGACGCGACAGAAAAAGAAAAGAAAACTTCCACGACTTGGGTAGCGATCCGTCATGCCTGGCTTGAGAGCAAGGCGGAGAATGCGAGTTCGGTATTCATCCTGCGCGACGTGAGCGCGGCCAAGCAACTGGAGCGCGACACGGAAAATTTGCGCCGCCAGCGCGCCCTGGTTGAGATGTCAGCCTTGCTGGCACATGAAATCCGCAATCCGCTGGGCAGCCTGGAACTTTTTGCGGGCCTCCTGGCCGAATCCGGTCTCGAAGGCGAGAGCCGCCGCTGGATCGAACACGTGCAGGCTGGGCTGCGCGCGCTTTCCTCGACCGTCAACAACGTGCTGGACTTGCACAACCAACCTCCGCCCGAGCGGGCGCGCGTCGATGCCGGCGAACTACTTGGCTGGGCATATGAATTTCTCATGCCGCTCGCCCATCAGGCGGGCGTCGAAATTCAGATCATCAACGGCCTGGCCGGGGTTCGGATTCAGGCCGATCGACATCTGCTGGAGCAGGTGCTGCTGAACCTCGCGCTCAATGCCTTCCGCTTCATGCCGGGTGGCGGGTGGCTCTCGATTCGCGGTGTCGATCGGGGACCCACTGGCATTGAGATTGAAGTGCACGATACCGGCCCTGGGATCGCGAAGGAAGACCTGCCCCACATTTTCGAGGCCGGGTTTACGACCCGGCCCGGCAGCTCCGGACTGGGACTGGCGGTATGCCAGCGCATCCTGCGGCAACACGGCGGACGAATCACCGTTGAAAGCCGGTACGGCTCCGGCGCCACCTTCCGATTGAGCCTGCCCGCGGCGGAGCCCGAGGCGCACACCGCATTGCGCCATGAGGCGCCTGTGCGGCAATTAGGAGCGAGCGCATGAAGCGCCTCTTGATCGCGGATGACGACGCTGGAATGCGCGCAGCGCTCGAAGCGCGTTTCGCCAAGCGAGGCTGGCAGGTCGATGTCGCCGTCAACGGCCGCGAGGCGCTGGCCAAGTTCCGTCCGGGGCTGCACACGCTGGTGATTACCGACGTCCGCATGCCGGGCTGCGACGGCTTCGAACTGATGCGCGAAGTACAGGCTTCCTCGTCGGGCACGGCGGTGATTCTTCTGACCGCCTATGCTTGCGTGCCCGACGCCGTCAAAGCCATGCGCGACGGGGCGTGCGACTACCTGGTCAAACCAGTTTCATTCGAGAAGCTGGAGTCAACCGTCGAGCAGTTGCTGCGCCGCGCCGAGGTGCGGGCGCAGGAGTTCGATCGAGAGACGGAGTCTCTGGTTGGGCAGGCTCCGGCCTGGCAGCAGGCGCTCGGACGCGCCCGGCTGGCTGCCCTCACCGACGCCGATGTGCTGATCGAGGCCGAGAGCGGAACGGGCAAGGAACTGATCGCACGGCTCATTCATCGCCTCAGCGCGCGCAGGCACGGCCGTTTGTCGCCGTAAATTGCGCGGCGTTTCCGGAGACGTCTGCTGGAGAGCGAATTGTTTGGGCATGTGCGCGGCGCCTTTACCGGCGCCATCGGGCGCGCCCGGGAAAATTCGAAATGGCGAACGGCGGCACGCTGCTGCTCGATGAAGTGGGCGAGATGCCACTGGCCCTGCAGCCGAAGTTGTTGCGCGTGCTGCAGGAGCGGGAAATCGACCGCCTCGGCGCGACACGCGGCCCGTGCGCGTCGATGTGCGCGTGATTGCCACCACCAACCGCCCGCTGGCGGCAGGCATTGCCGAAGGCGAATTCCGCGCCGACCTTTTCTACCGCCTCAACGTGATTCCCCTATCCCTGCCTCCCCTGCGCGAGCGCGCGCGAGGACATGCGCGAACTGGTCCGTCATTTCGTGCGCAAACTACGCGCCGTCCGGGCGAGCGCGTACCGCATCTCTCCGGAACTTGCTGGCGCACCTGGAAGCGCACACTGGCCGGGCAACGTGCGCGAACTGGAGAACTTTGTGCGCCGCGCGCTCGCGCTTATCGCCGGGCGGCCGGCATTGGTCCTGAGGCCTTCGCGCATACAAACACCGTGCCTGCGCCCGTTCCAACGCCACCGGCGCCGGAGTGGAAGGCGGGACTCTCGCTGCGAAGACATGGAGCGCCAGCTTTCTCGAAGACGCTGGATGCCACCGGCGGCAATCGCACCCGCGCCGCGGAAATCCTGGGCGTGAGCCTGCGCACGGTGCGCAACAAGGTGCGCGAGTTCGGCCTGCCCGCGCGCGGCGACTACCGGAGGGATTGCGTCCATGAGTAACAACCACATGATCGAAACTCCGCTCATGCGCGGCCTGGAGCGCACGCTCGACCAGGCTGCCTTCCGGCACCAGGTTTTGTCCACGAATATTGCCAACGTGGATACGCCCCAGTACCACACCCGCGACGTGCCGACTTTTGCGGGCGAGATTGAGAGTGCCATGGCCAGCGGCGACGACGGCGAGCTTCCTGCCCTTCCGCTGATGACGCCGGTGGCGCGCGAGGTGCGCGGCCTGATCCAGCGCCCGGACGGCAACAATGTCAGCGTCGAGCGCGAGTCGTTGCTGCTTGCCCAGAACCAGTTGCGCTTCGAAGTGGCGGTGGCCTTCCTCAAAGCCGAGTTTCATCGCTTGTCGACGGCGATTAATGGAGGCGGGACCACGTCATGAACCTTCTTTCCATGCTCGAACTAAGCGGGTCGGCGCTGGGCGCCGAGCGCATGCGCGCCGAAGTTGTAGCCGCGAATATGGCCAACGCCCAGACCACACGCACGCCCGCCGGCGGCCCCTATCGCAGGCAGATGGTGGTCTTTCAATCGCAGGCGCGGCCGCGATTCTCGCTTGCGCTGGGAGGACTCACGCACGACAATTCCGCGGCCGTGCGGGTGGCGGCGGTCGTCAACGACGCGCGTCCGCCCGTAATGCGCTTCGAGCCCGGGCATCCCGACGCCAATCCGCAAGGCTATGTCGCCTACCCGCAGGTCGATCCGATCGAAGAGATGACCGACCTGCTGAGCGCGGTGCGCGCCTATGAACTGAACGCGTCCGCCGTGCAGGCCACCAAGAACATGATTCAGCAGTCGCTCGACCTGCTGAAGTAAGAGCAGGTAAGGAGGTCATTCATGAACACGACGATTGCCCCGATTCGCATTCTGCCTGCCGACATCACGCCGCCCACCGCCCCCAGTACCTCGCCGGCGGGCGATGGCCAGAATGATTTTCTGACGACGCTCCAGCAGTCGATGGATGCGGTCGAAGGCGCGCAGGGCGATGCGCAAACCCAGGTCGCGCAACTGCTCAACGGCAAGGGCGCCGACCTGCACACGGCCATGATCGCGGTCGAGAAGGCCGACCTGTCATTTCAACTGATGATGCAGGTGCGCAACAAGATCGTGCAGGCCTACCAGCAGATTTCGAACATGCAGTTCTGAGAGTTGCAGGAAAAGTGTAGGAAGGAAAACGTTTGGAAGCGTGGCTGAAACAGGTACAGGATTTTCTGCGCGGGCTCAGCCTGTCTCAGAAAGCGATGCTGTTTGGCGGCGCCCTGGTGGTGGGGCTCACGCTCTGGGGATTCATCGTGCTCTTCGGCCAGGCAAAAAATGTCACGCTCTACTCGGGACTGCGCCCGGCCGACGCGCAGTCGCTGGCCAGCCGCCTGGCGGCTAAAAATATTCCTTACGAAATTTCTTCCGATGGTGGCAGCGTGCTGGTGCCCTCCGAAAAGCTGGACGCCGCGCGTCTCGAGACCGCCGCGCAGGGCCTGCCGCGCAACGCCCGGCTGGGTTTCGAGCTCTTCGACACCCCCAACTGGGCCGGTTCCGATTTCAGCGAGAAGGTGAACTACCAGCGCGCGCTCGAAGGCGAACTCGAACGCACGCTCCAGACACTGAACGAGGTCGAAGCGGTGCGCGTGCATCTGGTGATGCCGCGCGAATCGCTATTCACCGAACAGGAGCATGATTCGAAGGCGGCCGTCATCGTGAAAACGCACGGCGGCACGCTTTCGAAAGAGGCGCAGCAGGCGATTCCCGCCCTCGTTGCCAGCGCGGTCGATGGCTTGAAGCCGGAGAACGTTACTGTGGTCGATGCGGATACGGCCACGCCCTTCCTGGCGCGGCGCGGACCGGGCGGCCGCACCTCGTTTGAAGCCGACGAAGAACTGGCGGCGGCTGCGGTGCACTCGATCGAACCGGTGGTGGGCGCCGAGCACGTGCGCGCCAGCGTACACGTCGACTACGACTTGAGCACGAGCGAAGACACTTCGGAGACTTACGACCCGAAATCTTCGGCGCCGCTCTCTCAACAGCATGCCGAAGAACTTGCCGGAGGAGCGAATCCCGCGGGTGTGCCTGGAACCGCGTCCAATGTTCCGGGGAGCGCGGCTGCCGCCCCGAACATCGCCGCCGCTCTCGATAACCAGTCCTCGAAATCGGAGAGTGCGACCTACGCCGTCAGCCGGAGCGTTCGCCGGGTCTCGCAGCCCGCCGGGCGCGTGCGGCGCATCACCGCTTCCGTTCTTATCGACGATGCCACCGAAATTCACCAGGACAAAGGCAAGACAACGAGCACGCGCCGCAAGCGCACGCCCGAAGAGATGACCGCGATTGAAAAGCTGGCGCGCGCCGCCATCGGAGTCGACGACCAGCGCGGCGACCTGCTCGCCATCGAAAACCTTTCCTTCCAGGCCGCGCCCGTCGAGTCGGTGGCCGCGCCGGGCACGGTCGACAAAGTCCGGACACTCGTGCAGCCCTGGTTTGGCGCGCTGCGCTACCTCGGCATCACGCTCGTCTTCTTTGTCGTCTATGCCATGGTCCTGCGCCCGGTCAAAAAGCAGGCGCTGGCCGCCTTCCGGCAGATTCCGCAGCAGCTTGCCCAGTCGCTCGCGGCTGCTCCCGCGGGCGGAGCGCTGAGCGCAATCGAACTGCCCGCAGGCAGCGACGAGGCCAAGCGGGCGATCGCGCTGAAGAAAGAGTTGGGCGACAAGATCAAGACCGAACCGGCGGCCGCCGGCCGGCTGGTGCAGACTTGGCTTCGCGAACAACCGAAGGCCAAGTAGTTCGGCGGATGACGGTTGAAGTGTCCAAAGTAAGTGCCGAAGAAGAGATCGGAAACATGTGCAGAAAAAAACCGTAAAGCCTAAAAAGGAACTGCCGAACAGACTATGCCGCTAAGTGCCGGGCCGGGGTTGCAAAAAGCCGCGATTTTGATGGTCTTGCTGGGGGAGGAAACCGCCAGCAGCATCTTCCGCCATCTGCCCGAGACGGACGTGCAGCAGCTTACCGAACGTATCGCCGAACTCGACCACATCAAGCCGGAGACCGCGATCTCGGTGCTCGAGGAGTATTACAAGCTCACGCTGACGCAGAGCTATCTTTCCGAAGGCGGCCCGGACTATGCGAAGAAGCTGCTCGTGAAAGCCTTTGGCGAGGGCGGAGCTCAGCAACTGCTCGAGCAGGTTACACAGAGCCGCTGAGATGAGCGTCGTGCAACTGGAGAGCCTGCAGAAGGCGGATCCGCAGCAGCTCGCCAAGTTTCTGGAAGGCGAGCATCCGCAAACCGTCGCGCTAATTCTCGCGCACCTCAATGCCCGCCAGGCGTCGGCGCTCCTGATGAAGCTGCCCGAGGAAGTGCGCGCCACCACCGTCAAGCGGCTGGCGCAATTGCGGCAATTCTCGCCCGACGTGGCCAAGAAAGTTTCGGTTGCCCTCCACAAGCGTCTCGAATCTCTCGGCGAACAGAGCCGGCGCGCCTATGCCGGATTCAAGGGCGCGGCTGACATGCTGAACCAGCTCGAACCGAACACCGGCAAAGGCATTCTCGAGAACATCGAGAAGGACGATCCGAAGATGGCGCTGGCCATCCGCAACCTGATGTTCACGTTTGAAGACCTGCTGGGCGTGCCCGAGGCGGGGATTCGCGAGTTGCTCGGGCAGCTCGACAAAAAAACGCTGGCGTTGGCTCTGCGCGGCGCTTCCGAAGAGCTGAAGAATCTGGTCTTCAAGTCGATGTCGTCGCGCGCCGTCGAAATGCTGAAAGAAGATATGGAGGTGCTCGGGCCGGTGCGCTCGAAGGACGTAACGCAGGCCCAGCGCGAGATTGTGGAATCGGCACGCAAGCTCGAATCCGAAGGCAAGCTGGTATTGAGCGCCGAGGCGCAGGAGGAGTATGTCGTCTAGCTCGCCCAAACTTCAGGCCGAGCCGGCGGCGGTGCGCCCGCCGGCCGCCGCCCCTTCGCCCTTCTGCTATGCCGAGGCGGAGATCGGCGGCGCTTCTGCGTTCGGTTCCGAGCAGGCTGGCGAAGAACACAGCCGCCGCGAGCAGGCGGAAGCCTTTGAGCGCGGACGCGAAGCCGGCCAGCAGCAACTTCGAGCCGCGGTCGATGCCGCACTGGCGCGCAACCGCGAACAGATCCTGCCAGACTCTCGAAGGGTTCGCCAGGGAGCGCAGCGACTATTACCGGCGCGTCGAAAGCGAGGTGGTGCAGCTGGCGCTGGCCATCGCGCGCAAGATCCTGCATCGCGAGGCCCAGCTCGATCCGCATCTGCTGGCGGGCCTGGTGCGCGTGACGCTCGAAAAACTCGATGCCGCGACCAAGGTTGAGCTGCACGTCCCTCCGCATGAAACCACCGACTGGCGCCACTATTTCGCCTGCCAGGTCGAAGGCGTGCCGGTTCCCGAGGTTCACGAAGATCGCCGCGCTGGCCCCCGGAGAATGCCGCATCGAGACTTCTCTTGGCTCGACCGAAGTTGGCCTCGAATCGCAGCTCAAGGAAATCGAAACCGGGTTGCTCGACTTGCTCGCCGAGCGACCGGCGATTTCCGGTGAGTCTTCGCCGCCGAAATCGGCCGCGCCGAAGACCACGGCGCCGGGGCGCTGATGACGTGCGCCGCTCCTCTCCGCCTATTTTTCGCATCTCGAAAACTGCTCGCCCTTGCGCTGGCGCGGCCGGGTCACTCAGGTAGTCGGACAATTGATCGAATCGGAGGGACCGTTCTCGACGGTCGGCGAAGCGTGCGAGATCGTCGACTCCGGCGGCCGCCACTGGCCGGGCGAAATTGTCGGCTTTCGCGGGCACACCGTTCTTTCGATGGCCTTGCGGCGGCCGACCGGCATTCGCTACGGCGATCAGGTGGTCGTGGTTGGGGCGCCGGCCTTCGTTGCGTCTGGGTGAACAGCTCCTTGGCCGCGTGCTCGATGGCGCGGGCCATCCGATCGATGGCGGGGCGGCACCGGTTTGCCGCGAACGTTCGGCGCTCGACCGCGAAGCGCCGCTCGCGCTGTCGCGGACGCCGATTCGCGAAGCTCTGGGCTGTGGTATCCGCGCTATTGACGCTTTTCTCACCTGCGGGCGCGGGCAGCGGGTTGGAATTTTTGGCGGCAGCGGCGTCGGCAAAAGCACGCTCATCGGCATGATGGCGCGCAATACCAACGCCGATCTCACCGTGCTCGGCCTGATCGGCGAGCGTGGCCGCGAAGTCGGGGAACTTCTCGAACACGCTCGGGCGAAGAAGGCCGCCGGCGTTCGGTGGTGATCGTTTCGACTTCCGATCAGGACCCGCTGCTGCGTATTCGCGCCGGCCTCGCGGCAACGACGATTGCGGAATATTTCTGCGCGCGGGGCAAGCACGTACTGCTGGTCGTCGACTCGCTCACGCGCCTCGCCATGGCGCAACGCGAAATCGGTTTGGCAGCCGGCGAGCCTCCGACCGCCAAAGGCTACACGCCCTCGGTCTTTACGCTGCTGGCGCGGTTGATCGAGCGGGCCGGATCGTTTGCCTCGGGCTCCGTCACCGGCTTCTACACCGTGCTGATGGAGGGCGACGACGAGAACGATCCCCTGGTTGACGCCGCCCGCGCGCTTCTCGATGGCCACGTGATGCTGGATCGCAAGCTGGCCGCGCAGAGCCACTATCCGCCTATCTCGATTCTCGACAGCATCAGCCGCATCATGCCGGCGGTCATTTCCCCGGAGCATCTCGCAAAAACCAGTACCATCCGGCAGTTGCTGGCCACCTACAAGGCTTCCGAAGAACTGATTCGCATCGGCGCCTACCAGAAAAACAGCGATCCCGATCTCGACCGCGCCATCGCGCTCATGCCCGCGCTCCGCGAATTCCTGGTGCAATCGACCGGCGAAGTGGCCGCCATGAAGGATTCCATGGACCAGCTCATGGCCTTGCCCGCATAAACCTATGGCCTTCCGTTTCGCGCTCGCTCCCTTGCTTCGCCTTCGTCAGAGCGTCGAGCGCCAGCGCATGCTGACCTTGCAAGGCGCCGCGTTGCAACTCGCCCGCGCCCAGGACACAGTCGTGCGCTTCGATACATTTCTCGCCGAGTCTCAGATTGCCGACGAGGCTTCGCTAGCTGCCGGACGTACCGCCGCCGAACTGCAATTCGCCGCCCTGCTGCGTGAGCAACTTCAGCAGCTCCGTGTTCGGCTGCAAGAAGAGGTTCGCCGCCTCGAATGGGCGCGGCAGCAAGCCGCGGCGGCTTACCAGCAGGCTTTTCGCGAGCGCGAAGTTCTGGAAAATCTCCGCACTCGCCAGCACAGCGCCTACCAGGTCGAGCAAGCACGGCGCGAGCAGCGGCGGCTCGATGCCGCGCATCTGCTGCAGCGGTGGCACCACCGCGGCTAATTTTGCCCGCTTCAACCCGGCAGGTCTTGCCCCTGGCACCGTATCTCTATTCGACATCCCTTCCATCGTCTCGGCGCAGACTGCATGTAACTTGCTGAAACGTCTGTGAACGCACGTCTATCTCGCGGGGTTTGTTTAGCTCCTTCGAAGTTGGCAAGTCGCCTGCATTCCGATTCGTGGTGCTCGAATGCACGTCGATATGCTTGCCATTCCGGATGCCACCCGCGCCGCGACTCTACCGCGCTCCGCGAGTGCACCGCCGAGCGCCAGTTTTGCGGACACGCTCGCGGCGTCCACCAATGCCGCGCCGCCAAACACGGAGGGCAAGCCATCCGCTTCTGACCAAGCGCCAGCCGACTCCACCCCGGGATCGTCTGCTCCCCCAGTCATTTCTGATTCGAACCCTGGTGATCGAGTCCACCCAAACCAAGGGATTGGCGCGCAGGTGGACCCAAAGGCAAAGACCGCGGCTCCCGCCACGAATCCGAAACCTGCGCTGAAAACAAATTCGAAGACTTCCGCCGCGGCCACGAACACAAGTGCCCCGGCATTGGCGGATGCCGCTGTCCAACTCAATTCCGCGCGTAGCGCACCGGCCATTTCTGCTCAATTGCCGCAGCTGGCCGTGAACCTCTCGAACCTGACCGCCAGCCTCGTTCTTCCATCCGTGCAACCTAGTGGCGTTCCCGGGTTTGGCGACGCAACCGTTTCGTCCGGCTTGCCCGTCAAGGCGGTGGGCGTGGCAGATGAAGCCTTGCCTGACTCCGCATCCCTCACCGCAAGCAGCATACTGCCCACTTCCATCTCGATCCCGCCGGCTTCCACGATGCAGACGGCTTCGCTACCTCAGTCCGCTTCTTTACAACAGATTGATTCGCTGCCGCCCACTTCCATCTCGATACTGCCGGCTTCCACGATGCAGACGGCTTCGCCACCTCAGTTAGCTTCTTCACTACAGATTGATTCGCAGCCGCCGGTTGCTCTATCGGCCAAGACCGTTTCGCCCGCGTCTGCATTAGGAGTGGATTCAACCTCTGTTTCCGGCGAACGGGCGTTTGCACCATTCGCTTCGTCGACGCCGGCCACAGCAAACTTATTTGCCTGTTCGAACGATGCGGCGTCATCCCCTCAATCCAATTCCTTCGCGACGGCCATGAGTGACGAGAAGCCTCGGAGCGCCGGGAATATTGTTCCCAGCGACGTTTCTAACCTCGCCGCATCGGGCGGACAGTTGAACGCAAATTCGCCTGCGGCTCTTCCTCCCACCATCATGGGGACCTTGAGCGACCTCTGCGTTGCTAGCGAAGGTGCAGGTCCAGGCGACGCCACGGCCAGCGCCATCGATCGCGCCGGGAATGCGCTCCTGACTGACATTCCTAGACCTCAGCCGGAACTTGCACCCATCGTGTCCACACCAGAGGTTCCCGCCATAGCCGGGACGCCTGCGGTCGTCGCCTTAAATTCGTCCCCAATCGTTACAGGCTCTTCCATTGCCGAAGTAGTCGTACCATCGAAAGTCTATGACCTGTCTCCCTCCAAGCCTTTTGTCCCGTCCGCAATCCCGGGTTTAAGTGCGGAAAAACCTCTAGCTCCACGAGGAAGTGTGTCCTCCGCGGTCCCGCTGGTGCAAGCCAAGTTGGAGTCCCTGTCCAGCAGCGCTACTGCGGAACGCTCCGCGCCGCTCAGCAAATCAGTTACTCCTTCATCATCCATCTTGGAGAGTAGTTCACCTTCTGCCGTGGCCAGTCATTCTGCTCAGGCAATAGCGGACGCTTCATTAGCGGCGTCTACCGCCGATGCCTCCGGTGCGGACAGCGCGCTGTCAGGCGCTGCGGCGGGGACATCGGGATCGCAGGCCCAGGTTCCGAATGTGATTTCAAATTCCGCCTCTTCTCCAGCCCCTGATTCGAAGGCTTCTCCGGATCCCCCGGCCAAACCTGATGATTCGAACGCGGCCTCCGGCCCCATGGCCGGCAATCGCACGAAGCCGGCTCCGTCTGCCGCGCCCGCCAACTCCTCCTCCCCCATGTCCTCGGCGGTCTCCTCCACACTCGACACTGCCGGCAATGCTTCTCTGCCATTACCATCGCCCGCTCCCGATACCCCGGGCCCCGCTATCCCCGAAAAATCCGGGGCTTCCTCACCGTTGCCGCCTGCGCACCAGATGCTCGATTCCGCGCCGGCCGCGCGCGCCAACGATCCGGCTCCCGTAACGCCCAGCGCTCATTTGCCTTTGGATCCGGGTGCGCTTCAGATGCACCTTGGATTTCACACCAACGCCTTCGGCAATGTCGAGATTCACACCATCGTCGAGCAGAGCCAGGTCGGCGTGGCCATTCACGGCGACCGCGATCTTGCCCGTTGGTTTAATTCGGAAGTGAGCGGGCTTGAGACCGGACTCAAGAGCCAGCACCTCAATCTCACCGGCGTCGATTTCTCGAACGACCGCTCCGGCGTACAAACTGCAACCAGCTTTCAACAGGGACAGCCGCGGCAGGACTCCTATCAAGGTCCACGCACTTACGCGGCGGCTTCTGCGCCAGACGCGCTGGCGCCCGAGCCTGTCCATGAATCGGATCTAATCCCCGCGCTTTCGGTCCATGGACCGGAAACGCGCTTAAGCATACTTGCCTAGGAGGACTTCATGTATATCCCGCTGCTTCGATCGCTTAATTCTCCGCAGCCCGCCGCGACCGCGGCAACTGCCAACGCCAAATCCGCCGCGTCTTCTTCCACCTCGTCGACGGATGCCACCGGCGGTCTGGACACAATGTTTCTGCAATTGCTGTCCGCGCAACTGAAGGCGCAGAGCCCCACCAATCCCCTCGATCCCAATCAGTTCGTCGCCCAACTGGCGCAGTTCCAGTCGCTCAGCGAACTCACACAGATCGACCAGGGCATACAGACCCTGGTTTCTGACGTCATCTCCCCGGCCGGAGCGAGTGGTCAGTCTGTGGCCACGATGAGTTCCAATTCGATTCCAAATTCCAATTTCCTACTTCACTAAGGAGCCCGCTATGCCATCGTTCTCAGTGCCACTTTCCGGATTAAACGCCAGCTCGACCGCACTTTCCACCATCGCGAATAATCTGGCCAACCTCAACACCATCGGATATAAGGACCAACAGATCCAGTTTGCCGATCTGTTCTACCAGAACATTCGGATCCGACGGGGCCGGCGATCCCATTCAGCAGGGTGCGGGAGTCAGGGTCAGCTCGCAACCCTCGAACTTTACCAAGGGGACATCACTTCGACCGGCATCGCCACCAATGT
The DNA here is from genome assembly GCA_963698865.1 of uncultured Acidobacteriaceae bacterium. Taxonomy (GTDB): domain Bacteria; phylum Acidobacteriota; class Terriglobia; order Terriglobales; family Acidobacteriaceae; genus Acidiflorens. The sequence goes on from CAVOSL010000003.1 coordinate 105,155, forward strand.
CGCGATCACGGGCAATGGCTTCTTCGTCGTACAGAAGGAAGGTGTGCAGAGCTTCACGCGAGCCGGCAATTTCGAAGTGGGCACCGAACAACCTGCTCGAAACCGCCGACGGCCAGCAGGTCCTCGGATATCCCGCCGCAGAATGGCGTCGTCAACACCAGCGGTGGGCTGAGCACGTTGGCACTCGGGGCCGGAATCGTGAGCCCCGCCACGGTCACGAGCAACGTTTCGCCTGACCTCGAACCTGGATGCCCAACTGCCACGGATCTACCTATACGACCCAAGCCACCATCTACGATTCTCTCGGGCGGCAGCCACATTGCCACCTTCACCTACACCAATGAGACTCGCCCGCCGTGCAGGCCGTGCCCGCACAAGCCGCCAAGGCGTCCTGACCATGCGGCACTCTTCCCAGCGACGGCGAATCGGTGACGATCGGCGCCCAGACCTACACCTTCACGTCGACGCTCCCGCGGCGCCGGACGAATGATGTTCTGATCGGCTCGACGATGCCGATACCGTGGCCAACCTGGTCAATGCCATCAACGACAACACTGCGGATAGGCGGAACGGGGGATGGAGCGGGCGGATATGGAACCGGCACGGTAGCCAATGCTTCGAACGTCACCGCCGCGGACTCGGGCAATGGTGATTATCAACATCACGGCCAACGCGACGCGGCACGGCCAGCGATTTCACCACGACCAGCGGAAGGCAGGCCTCACCTGGAATACCGGTGCCGGTGCGGATGGCGCCAACGCCGTTGCCGGCTCCCCCGCCGTCGTCAATACCTGGGGCTATGAGGTTACGATCCCCGCCACCGATCTCGGCGGTCCGCCACCGCTCCCCCTGTCACCCTCGGCCAGCGGTACGCTGCTTTTCAACGGCGATGGAACTCTCAAGAGTATCACTCCCACGGTGGTACCGCGTCCCTGACCAATCCCACCATCGCAGTACCGCCCAATGGTTCAACGTTCGCCGACGGCGCCAATCCACTCAGCTTTACCTGGCACTTGACCGACCCACCGGCAACGGGCTACTCACGCAGGAAGCCTCCCCCAGCAGCACGCCTTCCATTCAACAGGATGGAGCCGCCAGCGGCACGCTCAAGAATTTCAATATCGGCGCCGATGGCACGATTACGGGCGCATTCAGCAACGGAACAACCGCCACCATCGGACAGATCGCACTCGCCAGCTTCGCCGATGAGCAGGGACTTTCCCACGGGCAACAACGATTTCGAGCCCACCCTCGCCTCCGGTCAGCCCACGATCGGCGGGCCGACGAACGGGCGGACTCGGCACGCTCTCCGGCGGCGCCCTCGAACAATCCAACGTCGACATCGCCACCGAATTCGCGAACCTCATCATCGCGCAGCGCAGCTACGAAGCCAATGCTCGCGTCGTGACGACGTTCGATCAGGTGGCGCAGGCCACCATCGCGCTGAAGCCGTAAGGGCAATGTTGGTGAGAAAGGCTGGCTCAGGGTCGGCCGCGACTCGGCCGTCCCTGGGCAAGTGCCGTCCGGGGGCTACGGCAAGATCCGCGGCCCTGCTCTGAGAATTCTTCATGAGAGCGCTCTTAGAAAGAAGGACTTTTGCGCAATCTGTTCGCGGCTTGCGCAGCGGGCCGGGGCCGTCCTCCAATCCCCTCATTCACCGCTGCTTTCTTCCATCGCCCTTTGGGTGGTCGGAGCGTGATCCCCGGCACCCGGCTTGCAAACATCCTGGCAACATGCCGGATGTCGCAGGTCAGCTTCGCTTCCGCCGCCGTTGCCTCGAAGGAGATTGCCGATCGAGCGCAAGCACTCCACCCTTCTTCCAGCTCAAACCTGGCCGGCAGCGATGCGCAGCCCGCGGATTCCCGGAAGAAGTCGCCCGCAAATCGAAAATCTGGATTACGTCTGGCTGCGGTCGCGATCGCCGGCGGTCTCTGCTTTGGCGGCATTCGGCGGGCGGCCAGGTGTAGGAAAGGCGCTGCGGAATCCACCCTCGCTCTGGAAACTTTTGTCGTCAATCTGACCGGCTCCGGCCAGCGCGCTTACCTGCGCGTTGGAATCACGCTTGGCCTGGCGCACCCACTCCCCCGCAATCAACCGGAGGCGGTGCCCACGGCGCTGGTGCGCGACACCATCCTCTCCGTGCTCGCCACCGCCCAGCCCGAAGAACTGCTCAAGCTGGAAGGCAAGCGCCAGCTGAAAGAAGAACTGCTGAAGGCGCTGCAGGAACGCGTGCCCCAGATCGCGGTCGAGAATGTCTACTTCACGGAATTTCTGGTGCAGATGTAAACAGTGCAGATGGAAATGGTGCAAACCTAATGGCCGCCGCCGCTCAACTCAAACCCGAGGCTGCTGTCGCCGATCCCTTGGCCGATCGATGGCTGCGCGTCGAACCTCTTCCGTGCCTGCTCACCATCGAAATCTCCATGCCCGGCTTCACCGTCGCCGACCTGGTTCAGTCTGGAGCGCGGACGCATCATCGCCAGCCGCTGGACCGTGGGACAAGACGTTCCTTTGCGCATCAACGGCGCACTCATCGCCTGGAGCGAGTTCGAGGTCGTGCAGAACCACCTGGCTGTGCGCCTGACGGAGTTGGCCTAGATGGAGAGGACACGGATGGAAATCGTCGAGACGCACACGCCCCCGCGCTCGCCGCTCTCCCGCGCGTTCGCGCATACGTTTGATTTCGTCGTCGACCGGTGCAAAGTTTTCTGGCGCGCGGGGGTCTGGAGATCCGGCGTCTGGAAAACATGGGCCAATCGCGTACGCAGCAAGCGCAAGATGCTCGCGGTCCGCGAGACTGCGGCTCTCGGCGACCGCCGCTTCGTCTGCGTGATCCAGTTCGAGCGCCAGCGTTTCCTGGTTGGCTCCAGTCCCTCGTCGGTCACGCTGCTGGCGCAATTACCCGACGAATCCGCGAGCGGCGAGGGCAGCGAAAAAGAAAGCGGAGAAAGAAATTGATGCGGGCCTTACGAAGCTTCCGCCGCGTCGCCCCTTTGGTCCTGGCCGCTGCCGCGCCGCTTTGGGCACGGCCGCAGACGGCGCCCGGCTTCCCTCTGCAAGGCCTGTTGCCCGGCGCTTCCGCCCCCGGCAGCGCCGCGCCCTGGTACATCGTCGTACTGCTCACCCTGCTCACCCTGATACCCGCCATCGTGCTCTCGATGACGCCGTTTGTGCGTTTGCTCATCGTCTTTCATTTTCTCCGCCAGGCGCTCGGCACCCAGACGGCGCCCAGCAATCAAACGCTGATCGGACTCTCCCTCATTCTCACGTTCTTCCTCATGCAGCCGGTGGGCGCCGCCATCTACACCGACGCCGTGGTTCCGCTCGACGCCGGACACATAACGATGATGACCGCGCTCGATCGCTCCATCGTTCCGATGCGCCACTTCATGCTGAAGTTCGCCCGCGAAAAGGATCTCGCGCTCTTCGTAGAACTGGCGCATGAGCCGCGTCCCGCTCGCCCGGAAGATCTCGACATGCGCATCGTCGCGCCCGCCTATCTCCTGAGCGAGCTGCAGGCCGGGTTTCGTATCGGCGCCGCGCTCTTTCTCCCCTTTCTCGTGATTGACCTGGTCACCGCCGCCATCACCACTTCGGTCGGCATGATGCAACTGCCCCCGGTCATCATCTCCACCCCGCTCAAGATTCTCTTGTTCGTTGTGGTCGACGGATGGAACCTGCTGATCGGTTCCCTGATGCGGAGCTTTTCATGAAAGGCGCTTATGGGAACCGAACAAGTCGTCACGCTCTTCCGCAACACCCTGCAGGCCGCTCTGTTGCTGGGCGCGCCGATCCTGCTGGCCGCAATTCTGGTCAGCCTGCTCATCAATGTCGTGCAGGTGCTCACTTCGTTGCAGGATCAGACCCTTTCCACCGTGCCGCGACTGGTGGCGGTGGCGGGGGCGGCCCTGCTGTTTTTCCCGTGGATGTTGCGCAAGCTGATGTTGTTCACCATCGGCATGTGGGGCGACTTCCATTCGTTAGTGCGATGACGGTTTGAGGTGATTGTGCTCGAAATGCTCGACGGGCAATTTCGATAGGCAGTACTCTCGATCGAACGCACCCTGGCCACCTGGATGATTGCCGGCGCGCGCGTCACCGGCCTGCTCGTGGTCGCGCCATTCCTGGGCAGCGCCGCTGTCCCCGCCCGGGTCAAGATCGGTCTTGCTTTCCTCCTCACACTATTTATGGCGCCGCTGGTGCCCGCGCCCCCGGGTGAGCTTCATGCTCCCGCGCTGGCCGTGCTTTTGCTCGGCGAATTTGCCATCGGGTTTCTGCTCGGATTCACCCTCCAACTCATCTTCGAAGCCGGACAGCTGGCCGGCCAGGTCTGCGGCGTGCAGATGGGATATTCGCTCGCCAGCGTCATCAATCCCGACAGCCAGGCCGATTCCGCCGTGCTTTCCATCTTCTACGAACTGATTCGTGCTGCTTCTGTTCATTCAGCTCGGCGTCCCACACTGGATGTTGCGCGGGCTGGCGCGCAGCTTTCGAATATTTGCCGCCCGGACATTTTTCGCTCACCTGGCCGGCACTCCACTCGCTGTTCCAATTCGCCGCGGGCATGTGGGTTGCCGGTGTGCAGATCGCCGCGCCCGTGCTGGTGGCGAGTTTGTTTGCCGACGTCGCGCTCGGTTTTATCGGGAAAGCGTCTCCGCAATTGCCCGTCCTGTTTGTCGGAATCTCGATCAAGAACCTGCTCGGTCTGGCGCTCCTATGCGGAGCAGTCGCTTTCTGGCCGCGCTTCTTCGACGCCCGTTTCGGCCGCGCCCTCGATGCTTCGGAAAGGATTTTGAAACTTGCGCACTGAATCTACAACCGGTTTCGGAGGGGACGGGCGGCTCCCTCGGGAGCTAAAGGATGTGCGTGAGGACTCGGTCGTCCCTCCGGGACTTGATCCATTTCTTCCGCTTTTCCCAGCGCTGAAGCGCTGGGCTAAGTTCGGTCGCCCCTCCGGGGCTGAATTCTCCTGTGCGCGTTTTTACGATTCGCCGACCGGTGGAAACTGGCAGCCGGCTACTGACAACTGGCAACTGGGAACTGGCAACTGACCGATGGCACAAGCCAACCAAACCGAACAGGCAACTCCGCGGCGCCGTCAGAAAGCTCGCGAGAAAGGCCAGGTCGCGCGCAGCCGCGATCTGATCGGCGCTGCCTCCGGTATGGCGGCTACTTTCGTCCTGTTTTCCAGATGTCGACGTTTCCACTCGCCTGGCGCGCTTTTTCCGTGACTGCGTGACGGCGCCGTCTCCGGCAACCTGCGCATGGATGCGCTGCCTCCCTTTCCTTACGCACTCGGACTGTTCCTTGCCGTTACCTGCCGCTCTGGCGCTGGGCTGGATCGCGGCGCTTTCTTCCGCCCTCGCCCAGGGCGGCTTGGTCTTTGCCCCCACATCGCTCCTGCCGACGCCGCCCGCATCAGCCCGCGCCGCCAAGCGAAGCAACTTTTCTCCATCAGCGCGCTGCGTTGGACTGCATCAAGTCGCTGCTGCCGGCGGGCGCCGTCGGCCTACCTCGCCGTCGTCTGCCTGCGCCGCGACTGGCCTTTGCTCATGGCGCTTCCGGCGCGCTACGCCCGCGGCATGCTCGGTTTCCGCCGGCACCGCGTTTTCGAAGTGGCCTGGAAATCCGCTCTCGTGCTCGTCGTCTGGTCGGTTCTCGATTACCTGTTCGAGCGCCAGCACCTCGAGACCGAACTCAAGATGAGCCGCCAGGAACTGGTCGACGAATACAAGGAGACGGAAGGCAATCCCATCATCAAGGGCCGCATCCGCCGCCTGCAGCGCCAGATGCGCCGCCGGCAAGCATGCTGGAAGAAACCAAGCGCGCCGCCGTCGTCATCACCAACCCCACCAGTACGCGATCGCGCTCGAGTACCGCGCCGATATGCCCGCGCCCGTCGTCGTGGCCAAGGGACGCAACCTGCTCGCCGCCCAGATCAAGGAAATCGCGCGCTGGGAGAACATTCCCATGGTCGAGAACAAGCCGCTCGCGCACCTGCTCTACCGCACCGTCGAAATCGGAGGCAAAGCGTTCCCGCGAAACTTTATGTCGTCATTGCCGAAGTGTTGGCCGCCGTGTACCGCGCCCAAGCTCGCGCGCTCAGCGCCCGCGCCGCCTCCGCCGCACGCAGGAGCGCGCCCTACGAGGTCCGCCGCTGCTGCCTCGCCGCTACTGCCACCGCGCCCACCCGTACCACTACGTCGATTGGATCGTCCCTATCGCCGCCGTCAGCCTGGTCTTTGTCATGCTCGTGCCGTTGCCAGCGTTTGTGCTCGATCTTCTGCTGGCCACCAGCTTCGCCGCTTCCGTGCTGGTGCTGCTCTCCGCTCTGCAGATTCTCCGCCCGGCGCAGTTTTCCGTTTTTCCCAGCTTGCTGCTTCTGCTCACGCTCTTTCGCCTTTCGCTCAACCTGGCTTCCAGCCGCCGCATTCTTCTGCATGGCAACGAAGGCGTGGCGGCGGCCGGACGCGTCATCGAAGCCTTCGGACAATTCGTGGTCGGCGGCAACTACGTTGTCGGATTCGTGCTGTTCCTCGCCCTGATTGCCATCCAGTACATCGTGGTCAGCCACGGCGCCGTGCGCACCGCCGAAGTCACCGCCCGCTTCACCCTCGACGCTCTCCCCGGCAAGCAGATGGCGATCGACGCCGACCTCAATGCCGGCCTCATCGATGAATCGGCAGGCCCGCGCCCGCCGCGAGCAGATTGCCCGGGAAGCGGAATTCTACGGCGCCATGGACGGCGCCGCGCGCTTCAATCAGCGCGACTCGATTGCCACCATCCTGATTACCGGCATCAACATCCTCGCCGGTTTCCTCATCGGCGTATTCCAGCTCAACATTCCTTTTGCGAGGCGCTGAAGACTTACACCGTGCTTACCGTCGGCGACGGCCTCGTCACCATGATTCCGTCGCTGCTGGTCTCGATGGCGGGCGGCATGGTGGTGACGCGCGCCTCCTCGGTTCCACGCTCTCCGTCGATCTCGGACGCCAGCTTTTTCCCGCCGCCGTCCCTTGCAGATGGCGGCGGGCGTCATGTTCGTGCTCGCCGCTGATTCCCGGACTGCCGAAATTTTCGTTCCTTGCCATCGGTGGTCTGGCCGCCCTTTTTGCCACTCGCCTGCCCATACTTGAAAAAGACAAAGACGGAGGGTGACGATGCCGCTGCCGCTCCGGGTAGAGCCGCTGCTGCCGGCGAAAAAGACAAGAAAGGCGCCGCGAAATCCGAATCGCTCGAAGACCTGCTCAAACTCGACGAACTCTCCCTCGAAGTCGGCTACGAGCTGGTGCCGCTGGTCGATGCTGCGCAGGGCGGACAGCTCCTGGCCCGCGTCAAATCGCTGCGCAGCAATCTCGCTCTGCAACTCGGCTTCATCGTTCCGCCCATTCATATCACGGACAACGTGCGCCTCAAGCCCCGCGAATACGTCATTTCGCTGCGCGGCGTCGAGATCGCCCGCTGGGAGATGCTCGCGGACCAGGTCCTGGCCATCAGCTCCGAACTCTCGCCGCCCGCGCTGGCCGGAACGCCCACCCGCGAGCCCGCCTTCGGCGTCTCCGCGCTCTGGATTCCGCGCGCGCTCGAGTCGCAGGCGCTTACCACCGGCTATGCCGTCGTGGACCAGACTTCGGTGCTCTCCACCCATCTTGCCGAGGTCATCCGCCAGCACGCCTACGAATTGCTGACCCGGCAGGAGACCAAGCGCCTGCTCGACCGGCTCGGCGATGGCCATCCCAAGCTGGTCGAAGAACTGGTCCCCAAAATTCTTTCGCCTCGGCGAGATGCAAAAAGTGTTGCAGCAGTTGCTGCGCGAGCAGGTCTCGATGCGCGATCTCGCCGCCATTCTCGAGAGCCTTGCTCGACGCGTCGGCCACCACCAAGCATCCCGTGCTGCTGGTCGAGGCGGCGCGCCAGGCGCTGGGCCGCGCCCTGGTTCGCCCCTTGCTCTCCGACGATGGCGGCCTGCGCGTGCTCACGCTGGATCACACCATCGAAGAGGAGTTCAGCCGCGCCTTCGCTCCCCAGGCCCCGCCCGCCACCAGCACCGGACTGCAGCCCTCGTTTGTGCGCCGCGTTCTGGATGGCCTCGACATCTTGCCGGAGACCAGGTCGCGACAAACCGCGCCCATCCTGCTCTGTCCCACGCCGGCGCGCTTTCATCTGCGGCGCTTGCTCGAACCCTTCCTCCCCAAAGTAGTCGTGCTTTCGCCGCTGGAAATTCCTCCCGTGGTTCCCGTGCAGTCGCTGGGGATGGTGCGATGAAAAAGGCGCGATGAAAACAGTCGCTGATCGAAAAGAAGTCCGATGAACACCAACGGGATGCGAACGACAGGCGCGACTAACGACCGGTGCGGCCAGCGCCTCCGCACAACGAAGGAGTCGGCTCATGACCAAACATGCCGCTGAAGCATACCACAGCTTCACGAGCGATGCCGAACGCGAGCGCATCCTGATGGAACAGCTGCCGCAAGTCCGCTACATTGCGCGCCGCATTCACGAGCGCCTGCCCCGCCATGTTCCCTTCGAGGATCTGGTTCATGCCGGCGTCGTCGGACTGATCGACGCGCTCAGCAAGTTCGATCAGTCCAAGCACGTGCAGTTCAGTTCCTATGCCAAGTTCCGTATTCGCGGAGCGATCCTCGACAGTCTGCGCGAACTTGACTGGAGCCCGCGCGAACTGCGCCGCAAGGGGCGCCAGGTCGAAGAGGCCTACAACCAGATCTCCGGTCCAGATGGGACGAACGCCCAACGAAAGCGACCTGGCGCGCGCCCTCAACCTGCGGCTCGATGAATTGCAAAGCCTGCTCGCCGAGCTCGACTCGCTCGAAATCGGCAGCCTGCGCGTCGAGTCGGCGCATAGCGGCAAGGAAGAGGACCTCGCCGACTCGATCGCCGCGAAGCAGGAGGAAACGCCGTTCTTCCAGTGCCTTCGTTCCGAGCTGAAGCATCTGCTGGCCGATGCCATCGCGGAATTGCCGGAGAAAGAACAGCGCGTGCTCTCTCTTTATTACTTCGAAGAACTCACCATGAAAGAAGTGGGCGCGGTGCTTGGCATCGGCGAATCGCGGGTTTCGCAGATCCATTCGCTGGCCATGGTCCGCCTGCGTGCCCGCCTCAGCTTTTTGGACGGGCACGCCGAACTGTCCCATTCGAACGCCGCGGGCGCAGGTTGATGCTGGATCGATCGTAGGAAGTTGAAGCCTAGCCAACGCACCGCAAGAATTGGCGAGGAATGAAGACCGACGACAAATATGGAAAAAGTTCTTAATCAGGGCGAAATCGATGCCATGGTGCGAGCCGCCCGCACCGGCAAGAGCGGCGCCGCGTCTGGAGCGGCCGCGCCCGTGGTTCAGCCGTGGGACATACGCCAGGCAGGGCAGATCGGACCCGATCAGTTGCGCGCGATTAATCAGCTTCATGAGCTCTTTGCCCGTAACCTCACCACCTCCCTGGGCGGATTTCTGCGTGTCGTCTTCGATTGCCACCTGGTTTCCGCCGAGCATCTTACCTATCGCGAGTTCCTCCAGCGCGTGCCCGAGAAAACCTACCTCGCTTCCTGCGACCTCGCTCCGGTTAGTTCCATCGCCGTGATGCAATTCGATCTGGGCATCGCCTTCCCCATCATCGACATCATGCTGGGAGGCGAAGGCAAAGCGGGCGAGGTCAATCGCGATCTCACCGAGATCGAGGAGCAGATACTGGAAGGCATCGTTCGCGTCATCTGCCGCGACCTGCAAACCAGCTGGCAGGCCATCAATCTGGAATTCAGTTTTGGGGCTTGCCAGCAGATTTCGCAGGCCCAGCGCCTGATGCCGCCCGACGAAAAAAATCTTTGCCTGAGTTTCGAACTTAAACTGTCGGAGTCGAGCGGCAGCCTGAACGTGGCCGTGCCAGCATTGGTGTCGAATGCGCTACTGAGAAAAATTTCCGCGGACAGCAGTTATCAGCGTCCCCGCAGCCGCGTGGAATCGCGCGAACAGATTCGGAAAAGACTCCTCGACTGTCCCTTCTCCCTCGGGCTCACCATGTCGCACCTCGAGGTTCCGCTGGAGAGTCTCTCGCGGCTTGCCCCCGGCGACCTGCTGCCCTTTCAGCGCAGCGCGGCCACACCGGCGGTCATCGAAGTAGACGAAGTGCCACTCGGTTCGGCGGCGCCGGTGCGGGTGCATTCGCGTCGCGCGGCGCGCGTCCTCGCGCTCGAACCACAGCTACCCTCCGCGGGTGAACCATGACTCAGGCGAACCAGACTCAGGTGAACCAGACTCAGGTGAAAAATGACTGACGACGCGTCCAAAACTTCTCACTCCGCACTCCACCCCGAACTTCAAACCTGGTTCGATGCCTGGAAAGCCTGTACGCAAAATGTTCTCTCGCAGATTTCGGGGCAGCCGCAGACTTTCGAGTTGAGTTTGGAGCCATTCCCAACCGCCGATTCCGATCTGAGCTACACGGTTGCTGCCGCGGGCGCGGTCAAGGGCGAAATGGCTCTCCGCGTGCCGCTCGCATCCGCCATCCTGCTCGCCCACAAGTTTTTGGGAGATGCGATTGCGCAACCTGCGGCCGGCGGCGCCGCGGAGGCCATCTCGAACGACGACCGGGAAGCGCTTGAGGAACTCTTGCGACAAGTTGCCGGGCTGGCCGCGACCGCCGTCGGCTCCCTGGCTGGAGGAGAAGTTCAGCTCCAACTCACGAGCGCGGAAGCGCCCTGGGCCGCGACCGCCGACGCCGTCTCCACGCTTTGCAGTCGCGACGAGGCAGGCGCCGAGATCGCGATTGAGATTCGCATCAGCCCGGCTCTGGTCGCCACGCTCGTGGCGCGCAGCGCTGCTGCCTCTGCGTCTTCATCCGCTTCTCCGCCCGCGCCCGCCGCCTCCGCGCCGCCCCCGGGCGCGGCTGGCTATCATCGTTTGTTCGATGTGGGATTGGGCGTCAAGCTTCGCTTTGGAACTCGCCGCATGCTGCTGCGCGACGTCCTCGCCCTCAGCACCGGCCTGGTGGTCGAACTCGACAACGCGCTCAATTCGCCCGTCGACCTTTTGTTGGAGGGACGCGTGATTGCGCGCGGCGACGTCGTAGTCATCGACGGCAAGTACGGCTTGCGTGTGACCGAGGTCGCCGACCCTTCGCCCGTCGCCGCGGCCGTCTGAAGTGTTGCCAAGCTATGAGCTGCAGAGCGAAGCAAAATGTCTGGTTTGCTCGAAGCTCGATGCTCGTAGCTCTTTCAAAGGACTTGCTATGTCTTTTCTCCATCCCTTTACATGGTCGTCGGACTGGATCGCGCGCCACTACCTCGCCTCCAAGAGCGCCAATTGCGCGTCGCTTTCGTGTGCAGGACCCCAAACGTTTTGGCGCCGGCTGCGTTCGCAGCGCACCGGAACACTCCTTGACGATAAGTTCTATTGCCGTCCCCAATGTCTCGAGACGGCGCTGGTGGCGCGGATTTCGCGGTTGCGAGCGATGACCCAGCCTGTGCAGCCCGCCAACCGCATTCCTCTCGGACTCCTCATGGTGGCCCGCGGCAAGCTCACGCACTTCGAATTGCGTGCCGCCCTCGAAGCGCAACGCCGCGCCCGTTATGGCCGGATCGGCGACTGGTTCGAAAAACTTGGCTTCGCCACCGAGCAGGATGTTACCGCGGCCCTGGCGCTCCAGTGGGGATGCCCGCTGGTTTCCTCTTTCGACCTCGCCGTCGTCGATTTGCCGGGCAGTATCCCGCTTCCCATCCTGGAGGCTTTCCAGATGCTCCCTGCCAACTACGTAGCCGCTACCAACACGCTCTATCTCGCCTTTGGAGAGCGCGTCGACCACGCTGCGCTTTACGCCATCGAACGAACCCTCGGCTGCCGCACCCAGGCTTGCGTTGCCGGGCGCAAAAGAGTCGCTCGCCAGCTTGAGTCCTTGCGCCAGTCGAGCCGCCCGGCGGACGTTGAGTTCGTCACGCGCGACTTGAGCGAGATGGCGCGCATCACTTCGAGCTACGTCAACCGCCTAAGCCCGCAGGAAGTGCATCTCAGCCGCCTCGGGCACTTCATCTGGCTCCGCCTCAAGGCTGGCTCGGCCGCCACCAACGTGGTTTTCAATCTGCAACCGGCTCTTGCTTCTTCGCGCGTCTCTTCTTTGCCATCGCTGACGTTGCCCGTTGCCGCGCCCTCGCCGTGGGATGTGCGCGAGCACGCACGCGACTGAAGCGCCGGATACCCCCCGCACAACTACAGCGTCCGCTTAAACAAGGGCACCGCCAAGGCCAGCGTGCCCAGCGCGAACAGAGACAAAAAAAGCAGGTCCGGCATAATCGGCCCCAGGCCGGTCTCTTTCAGCAGCAGACATTTGAATCCGTCCACCGAATAGCTGAACGGGTCGATCCACGTGATGGCGCGCAGCCATCCCGGAAACGCCTGCACCGGATAGATCGCTCCGCTGGGAAAAAACAGAAGCGTATTGAGGATGCCAAACGTGGCGCGCGGCACCAGCGGATCCTCGACGCGCACCATCATCAGAAACATCATCGTGTTGAACGCGGTGGCGGTGGCCACAATCATCAGCAGAAGCCCAAGGATCGTTGCCGGACGAAAAATCGTGCCCACGCCCGCGATCATCGCCCCGATCATCGTGATGACCACGCCCGTTAGTATGCCCTTAATCGCGCCCGCGCCATTCAATCCGAACACGAGCTCCGCCTTCGTGATTGGAGTCACGAGGTATCCCTCGTGCACGCCCCGCGCCTTGTCGTCGATGTACAACATTCCACCGCCGATCATCGCCGACACGAACATTGCCAGCGAAATCGATCCGGGCAGCAAAAATTTCATGTACTCGATGTAGGGATAGAGTTCGACGATTTGGAGCGCGGTTTGCTGTAGCAGCCGAGGCTCGATGTCAGGCTCATTCAGCGCATTCGTGAGCGCGGTCATGCTGTCTTCGAGCGTCGAACTCATGAAGTTGTCGCTGTTGTCGACGATGAGCGCGATGCGCGGATGGTTTTTCTCGTACACCATCTTCGAATACTGCGCCGGAATGATCACCGCTCCCTGAATCTTTCCATTGCGCACATCTTCCCGTGCCTTTACCTCGTCGTCATAGGGAATCGTCACAAACGTTCGCGCCGTCGCCCGCACCGAATCGAATGCCTCCTTGATGCGGATCGCCTGCGTGCCGTGATCCTCGTCCACGATGCCCATTTTCGCGTCGCGAATTTTTCCGCCAAACGCGTTGCCCAGCACAATGAGCTGCACCAGCGGAAAGATCATCGACACCATCATCAGCGTCGGCGAGCGGAAGAACTTCCGCATTTCCCGTTCAATGATTGCGAGGGTTCGATTCATGCTATTGTCCCGGCCGCTGCGGCATCACAAACGAATACGCTTTCACCAGTTCGTCGCGCAATTGCCGCCCTGTGTAGTGGACGAAAACGTCGTCCAGTGTCGTGTTCTGCACGGTGAGCGTCTTAAGCGAAACCTTCGCCACCACGGCCATCTCGACGAGATCGGTCGTCGTGCCGGAGCCGTTATCCGTCAGCACTCGAAACATTCCCCCGCTCTCGTTCTGCACCGACGTGACTCCTGGCAAATGCTGCAGCCGTTCTTCCCAGTCAGCCGGCGGATTCTCAAATTGCACCTCAATCACCGTCGATCCCGGAACGGTTCCTTTGAGCGCCTCCGGGGTATCGAGCGCGACCAGCTTTCCGTGATCGACAATAGCAATCCGGTTGCACAGCCGGTCCGCTTCATCCATGTAGTGTGTAGTAATCAGCACCGTCAGCTTGCGCTTCGACTTGATGTTCGTCAGCATCTCCCAAACCGCCACGCGCGACACCGGGTCGAGCCCAGTTGTTGGCTCGTCCAGAAAGAAAATCTTCGGGCTATGCACGAGTCCGCGCGCAATCTCCAGCCGACGCCGCATTCCGCCCGACAGAGTCTTCGTCTGCGCGTCTCGCCATTTCGTCAGGTCAACCGTCTCCAGCAGTTCGTCAATCGCTTCTTTCCGCCGCTTCGGTGGCACATCATAAAGCTTGGCGTAGATCGACATGTTCTCTTCGACCGTCAAATCCAGGTCGCTCGTCAGAGCCTGTGGAATCACTCCAATCGTCCGCCGCACCGAGTCTGGCTCCCGCGCAACGTCGTGCCCCATAATCCGCGCCGACCCCGCCGTGATTGGAATGAGCGTAGTCATCATCCGGATCAGCGTCGATTTGCCCGCGCCATTCGGCCCCAGCAGGCCAAAGATTTCTCCTTCTTTCACCGTGAACGAAACGTCGTCCACCGCCGTAAACTCGCCATACTTCTTCACGATGTGATCGACCTCGATCGCATTGGGCGCGTCGGCCGCGATCTCGCCCCGCAAGCTCAGTTCCGACGCCGCCACGCTCACGCCGTTCGAGTTTTTCGGACCGGCCCCGTTCACTTCTTCCTTCATGATTTCCCAGCCGACCCCTTGCTCTCGGCAACCGCATTTCCCTTCAGCTGTGCCGCCGACACCAAAACCTCGGCCGTCATCCCCGGCACATACGCTCCGTTTGGGTTGTCCAGGCGCACCTTCAGCACCAGTGTTCGGATGTCGCGCTTTCTGCGCCCTACGTCGCGTTGCGTGGCAAAGTCGGCCTCCGCCGCCTTGTAGAAAACTTTTCCCGGCACTTCCGTCCCTCCGGGAAGACGTATCTTCAACGTGTCGCCATATCCAATGTGATCCGCTTCCGTCTCCGGAATCGCCGCCCGCACCCAGGTATCGCTGAAGTCCACCACCGTTACGATCGCCTGCCCCGCATTGACGACCTCACCCTCGCGCGCCGCCCGCACCAGCACTGTTCCCGTCACCGGCGCATAGATCTTCGTGTATCCCAGGTGCACCTCCGCCTCCCTGAGTTGCGCGGACGCATTTTCCATTTGCGCGCGTGTCGACGCCACGGTGCTTGCGGCCGCTGTCGCCTGGTTCGTGCGTGCTACCGCCGAATTTAAAGTTGCCTGCGCCGCCCTTACCTGTTCCTTCAGCGAATCGACGCTCGCCTGCTGCGCCTTCAAGTTCTGTTCCGCCTGGACCTTTTCCTGCTCCGATGCCACGCCCGCATTGGCCAGCCCAATCGTCCGCCGGCTGTCGCTCTCTGTGCGCGTCAGCATTGCCTCGGCCTGGGCTAGCTGGGCCCGCGAAGCCTGCAATTGCGCTTGCGCATTCGCCACATCGCTCGTCGTCGATCCCTTCGTCGACCTCTGCGTGTATTCATTCGCGCTTACCTGCGACCGCAGGCTGGAAATCGTCGCGGCCGCCGCTCTTTCCTCCGCTTCGAGTTCGGATGGATCGAGCACCGCGATCAGATCCCCTTGTTTCACCTGTGTTCCTTCGTCTACCAGGAGTTTCAAGATCCGGCCCTGAATCTGCGGGCTCACCACGATCTGATTGGCATCGACTGTCCCCACCAGCACTAGGTCGTTTCCGCGCGGCGTCGAGAAAAAATAATAGGCCCCAGAAATCCCCACGATCACCGCCAGCAGAATCAGAAACTTGTTCCGCGCATTCATTCGAGTCTCCTACGGTTTTGACGCCTTGCCGCGCTGCGGTCGCGAAACCTTCTCGGTGAACAACGCCGCCGAAACAAATTCCAGCACGAATTCCCGCCGCTCCGCGATCCTCTCCTTTGACAGCGGATCGATCTTTAACAACGTCCTCATCGCCGGCGCCGTGCTGAAATAAAAAATGATAATTCCCACCATCGAAGGCAGAAAATCCATCGGATTTACTGCGCGAAATTGTCCTTTTTCTACGCCTTCCTGCAGCATCGCCGAGACGCGCCGGTAGATTGGAGCAAAGTATTCGCGCGCAATGCGCAACATCTGCGGGTTGCCCTTGGGTCCCACCCGCATCCATTCCCCTTGCACCACCCGCGGGAATCGTGGGTTCGCCGCGATGTAATCGAAATAACGCCCCGCATACGCCAACAGCTTTTCGCGAGGCTCAAGGTCGCTCTCCAGCACGGGCATCAACCGGTCGCGCAAGCCGCTGAATACGTGGTCGAGCACCGCCTCATAGAGTGCATCTTTGTCTTTAAAGTAGTAATAAAGGAGAGCCTTGTTCACTCGAGCCGCGCGCGCAATCGCGTCCGTGCGCGCGCCCGCAATGCCGTGCTCGGCGAACTCGGCCACCGCCGCTCGCAGGATCGCCGCCCGGCTTTTTTCCGGATGCCTGCGCGTGCCATAACGAGTGCGGCTTTGGCTGTGGCGAGCGTTGTCGGCGCCCTCGTCGGTGGCTTGCTTCTTGTGTTTGGCCGAAAGACTCATACCGGCGACCATTGCTTAATTAACCAGTTAGTTAGATCATACTACCCGCGCTGGGGGTTCGGCAACTCATTTTCGCTTCCCCCCTCCTCCGAATTGCCTTGGTGTGATCCGAATCACAGACGTTGGCCCTCAATCCGGGCAAGCATGCCAAAGGTGCCTTTATGCGCGACGATCTTTTTTTAGCCATGCGCCAAAGCATTGTGGACGGGGCGCCCGACACCGCTTCTGACGTGGCCAGGGATTCCCTCGCCGCGCGCATTTCACCTTTGGACGCGATTAATAACGGATATGTTCCCGGCATGCACGACGTCGGCGAGCAATTCGCGCGCGGCCAGATGTTCCTTCCTGACATGATGGCGTCCGCCGAGGCCATGCGCTCCGCCATGGCCGTGCTCGAACCGGAACTGAAGAAGCTGGGCGCGGAACGTCCCAACGCGGGCACCGTGATCCTCGGCACCACCAAGGGCGACATCCACGAGATCGGCAAGACCCTCGTCGGAACATTACTGACAGCGCACGGCTTCAACGTCCACGATCTCGGAGTCGACGTTCCGGCCGAAAAGTTCGCCGCCAAAGCGCGCGAACTTCATGCCGACATCGTCGGAGTCTCGGCGCTCTTGACGACAACCATGCGGAATCAGAAGGGCGTGATCGAATCGCTGGAGCGCGCCGGACTGCGCTCGCAGGTCAAAGTGATGGTGGGAGGAGCCCCCGTATCTCGCAAGTGGGCGCAGGAAATCGGCGCCGACGGCTACGCCAAAGATGCCATGAGCGCGGTGGCTTTGGCTCGCGAACTGATGGAATCGAAGTCCCGGGAGACACAGAGTCCATCGCTGGAGCGCGCATGAGACCGAAATTCCAATTGCTCGATACGCCGCTCATCGAGCGCATTCTGGGAGAGGCTTTCGATCTTATCGAAAACCCGGGCGTGCGGGTTGCACCCTACGTCGTCGAGTTGTTGCAAGCCGCGGGAATCGCCGTTCGCGATGGCATCGCGCACATTCCCCAGGCAACTGCGCGCCGCGCCCTCCAGTCTGTTCTGCGTGAATTTTTTCTCTACGACCGCAAGGGCACGCCGACCGTACATTATGGAGGAAACAACGTCCATTTCGATCCGGGCTCGTCCTGTCTGAACATCCTCGATCCCGAAACGCAGCAGCCGCGTCCCGCGCAGTCGGCCGACTTGGTCCGGCTTGTGAAGGTGGCCGAAATGCTGCCGCAGTATGCGGCTCAATCAACCGCCATAGTCTGCAATGACGTCCCGCCGGAAATTGGCGACTGGTACCGGCTGTTGCTCGTGTTGTGGTATTCGGAGAAGCCAGTCGTGACGGGCGCTTTCTCCGCATCCAGCCTGCACACGCTGCTGGAATTACTCGCCATTGAAAGCGGAGGCGCCGACGCGTTGCGCCGCCGGCCGCGCGCTATTTTCGATGTCTGCCCTTCGCCTCCGCTGAACTGGTCGGAATTTGCATCGCAAAATCTGGTCGATCTGGCGCGCGCCGGAGTGCCCGCCGAAATTGTCAGCATGCCGCTCGCGGGTGCAACGGCTCCGGTCACTCTCGCCGGTTCGGTTGTGCAGCATGCCGCCGAGTGCATCAGCGGAATTACGATTCATCAATTGGCGCACCCGGGCGCTCCCATCGTTTGGGGAGCCGCGCCCGCCATCTTCGACATGCGCTCGGGAAAGACTCCAATGGGCGCCATCGAAACCGTCATGCTCGATGTGGCGTGCGCGGAAGTCGGAAAGTATCTCGGCCTGCCCACGCATGCCTACATGGTCGCCGGCGATGGCCGCGTGATCGACGCGCAAGTGGAGATGGAGAGCGGCATTTCGGCCACGCTAGGCGCGCTGGCGGGTATCAACATGATCTCGGGAGCAGGGATGCTCGATTTTCTCGCCTGCCACAGCATTGAAAAACTGGTGGTCGATGCCGAAGCGATTGCTTCCGCGCAGCGGCTAATCGAAGGCATCGAGCCGCGCTCGGAATCGCTGGCCACGGCCATGTTTGCGCAGACTGGACTGTCCGGCGACTTTTTAAAATTGAAGGAGACCCGCGCGCTCTTCCGCAAAGAACAGCATTTTCCATCGGCAGTGATCGATCGTGGCCTTCCGGCTATGGACAACGCGCCTGGTGTTTTGGAACGCGCTAGAGTCCGCGCCGAGGAACTGCATTCCGCGTACGAACGTCACCCGCTTGCCGCCGAGCGCGAAGCCGAGATGATTGCTTTCGCGCGACGCGAGGGAGAAAAAGCAGGATTGAGCGGATTGCCCGCGATTCTCGGCGCGGAAGTTGTTGCAACGAAGTAGCGCTCGCAAGCTGACAATTCTCGGGCGTCTCCCTGTTACAATTTCCAGTTTGCATTTTTTGCCCGCGCACGTCGCACACCGCGTCGCCCGTGGGCCTGAGGTATTCTGATGCCAGAAACTCTCCAGCTTGCAACTCCCACTCCGCTGACCACTTTGACCGAAGACGAAATTCTATTTCGCGATAACGTGCGCCAATTCGCCGAAGACAAGATTCGTCCGCTCGCTCATGAAATGGACGAGAAAGCCATGTTCGATCACTCGCTGATTGATCAATTCTTCCAACTCGGCCTGATGGGCATCGAGATCCCCGAGCAGTACGGCGGAGCGGGCGGCAAGTTCTTCGAAGCCATCCTAGCCGTCGAAGAATGCTCGCGCGCCGACGCCTCCGCCGGCGTCATCGTCGACGTCCAGAACACTCTCGTCTCCAACGCCATTCTCCGCTGGGCCACGGAAGATCAGAAACGGCGTTATCTGCCCAAGATGGCTGCCGACACAGTTGGCGCCTACGCGCTCAGCGAGGCCGGTTCCGGCTCGGATGCCTTCGCCCTGCAAACCAAAGCTGAACTGAAGGGCAGCGACTTCGTTCTCAACGGCCGCAAACTCTGGATCACCAACGGCAAGGAAGCTGGCCTTTTCATTCTGTTTGCCACCATTGATGCTTCGAAGGGCTACAAGGGAATCACCGCATTTCTCGTCGAAAAGAACTTCCCGGGATTCACAGTTGGCAAGAAAGAGGACAAGCTCGGAATCCGCGCCTCGTCTACTTGCGAGCTGATTCTCGAAGACTGTCGCGTGCCAAAAGAGAACGTGCTCGGCGAAGTCGGCAAGGGATACAAGATCGCCATCGAAACCCTGAACGAAGGCCGCATCGGCATCGGGGCGCAAATGCTGGGCGTGGCCCGCGGCGCGTGGGAATACGCTGCCAAGTATGCGCAGGAACGCAAGCAATTCGGCAAACCGATCTCGGAATTCCAGGGAATCCAGTTCCAGATCGCGCAAATGGCGACCGAAATTGAAGCGGCGCGCTTAATGGTCTACAACGCGGCCCGAATGAAAGACGCAGGCGTCGATTTCGTGAAGGAAGCGGCCATGACCAAGCTGTTTACCTCGCAGGTAGCGGAGCGCGTCACCTCGCTAGCCATTGAAGTGTATGGTGGATACGGCTTCACCAAAGATTATCCGGTAGAAAAATACTGGCGCGACGCAAAGATCGGCAAGATCTACGAAGGCACATCCAACATGCAGTTGGCAACCATCGCGAAGCTGGTGATGGCGAAGTGAGGTCAGAGGTTAGAAGTTAGCTTGCAGAGGTTAGTCGATCGATTCGGTTCAGAGTTTAACCTCTGCAATCTGATCTCTGACCTCAGCAATTGTTCTTGCGACCGCCCGAGAAATGAATTCCGCCATCATTCCTTCTGTCCCCCGATGTCACGATAGCGGCTGCGAAAGAAAAGCAACGGCTCGCCATCCCGGACCTCTACGTGCTCGACCTCGGCGATAAAAATCGTGTGATCGCCCGCCGGTTGCGCCGAAACGAGCCGGCATTCGAGATACGCGAGCGCTTCCTGCAAAACCGGCGTACCATGCGCGGTTCGCTCAAAGCGCGCCCCGGCTGACTCCGGATGCTGGTGCGTCTCCGAAGACCTCGCATAGTACTCGGAAATAGCTTGCTGATTGCTGCTGAGCACATTCACTCCAAACCGCTTTCGGGCGTGCAGGTGGGCATGCGTCCGCGCCTTATGATCCACGCATACCAGGACCAGCACCGGATCGAGCGAAACCGCCGTAAAAGCATTCGCCGTCATGCCGTGCACTTCGCCGTCCTGGTCAATGGTGATGATCGTGACGCCCGTCGCGAAGCATCCCATCGCTTTTCGAAAGTCGGTCGCGGTAAGGTTTTCCTTGCGGGATTCGGTTTGCATTTCCAATGGTAATTCTAATGCAGCGAAGCCGGGTACGCCGGCATCCAACGGACAAGTTCGGTTGCCTCCGCTATTATCGTTGTCTGCGGGTCGGCGCAGCCGGCATCAGCTTTTCAGCCGAGCTGTCTTGCTTCACAAGAGCTGCAAACGGGTCCAAGGCGAATGTCAGCGTTCTCATTAACACGAGCAACGGCGGCAGAATTGCAAAATACGTGGGCTGCGCCGCTCTCGCGCGAAGCCGCCTGCCAGTTGCTCGAAGTCGACGACGTGCCGCCAGATCTGCTCTCCGCGGCACAAGCGGCCCGTGCTCGCTTCAAGCCCGGCGTTATCACCTATTCGCGCAAAGTATTTCTTCCGCTCACGAATCTTTGCCGCGACTACTGTGGCTATTGCACCTTCCGTCGCGACGCCAATCAGCCCGGCGCGCACACCATGACGCCCGACGAAGTGATGGCCGTCGTTCGCGCAGGCGAGCGCATGGGATGCACCGAGGCCCTGCTCAGCCTCGGCGACAAGCCGGAACTGATTTTTCCCGAGATGCGCGAAACGCTGCGTCATCTGGGGTACAAATCGACCCTGCACTATCTGGAAGCGATGTGCGACAAAATTCTGCGTGAGTCGAGCCTGCTGCCGCATCCAAATCCCGGCCTGATGTCCGACGAGTGGCTGCGACGCCTGGCGCGCGTCTCGCCCAGCATGGGCCTGATGCTCGAAACCACCAGCAGACGATTGCTGGCGAAGAATACCGCCCACGACAATGCTCCCGATAAGGATCCCGCCAAGCGCCTGCGCGTGATCGAAGATGCTGGCCGGCACAAGATTCCTTTTACTACCGGCATCCTGATCGGCATCGGCGAGACGCTCCGAGAGCGGGTGGATGCCCTAATCGCGATCCGCGACCTGCACGCCCGCTACGGCCACATTCAGGAAGTGATCGTGCAAAATTTTCGCGCCAAGCCCGACACGCCCATGGCCGCCTGGCCCGAGCCTGACCGCAAAGATATGTTGCGCACCGTAGCGGTGGCTCGCCTCCTGATGCCCGAAATAAATATTCAAGCCCCGCCCAACCTCTCCGATCCGCACTATGCCGATCTGCTCGACGCTGGCATCAATGATTGGGGCGGAATCTCGCCGCTAACGCCCGATTTCATTAACCCAGAAAAGCCGTGGCCGCATCTGGATGAGCTTCGCCGCCGAACCGAAGCCAAGGGCCTCGAGTTACGCCAGCGCTTGCCGGTGTATCCGGAATTTATCGCGCAGGCAGCCACGCAAAGCGAGTTACTCAATCAGCGCCTCGCTCAAGCGAACGCCGCAGCCGGTGCTCCTCTAAGGCAAAACTACGGGGGCGCGGCATGATCACCGTTCTAACCGGCGGCACCGGCGGCGCAAAATTCGTCGACGGCTTGCGGCAGATCGTTTCTCCCGAAGAGTTGACCATCATCGTCAACACCGGCGATGACATGCAGTGGTGGGGCTTGCAAGTCTCTCCCGACATCGATTCGATCATCTACATGCTCGCCGGCAAACTCAGCCAGGAGCGCGGTTGGGGCGTGGACCTCGACACTTTTTTCTGCCTCAAAACAATGCGTGAGATGGGAGAGCCCGCATGGTTCAGCGTCGGCGATCGCGACCTCGCGATGCACATTTTCCGCTCCAAGGTGCTGGCTGACGGCAAAACGCTGACTCAGGCGACAGCCGAAATCGCAAAGCGCCTCGGCATCACCGCCCGCGTCTTGCCGATGAGCGATTCACGCGTAGAGACGCGAGTCCTAACCGCGAGCGGCGAATGGAGCTTCGAAGAATATTTCGTCCAGCGGCGATATCGAGATGAAGTAAAAGAAGTGCGTTTCGCGGGAGCGTCCCATGCCGTCCCGGCTCCATGCGTCCTCGACGCAATCCGCACGTCAGAACTCGTCCTGCTCGCCCCAAGTAACCCTGTGACTAGCATCGGCCCGATCCTCGCCGTGCCCGGAATTCGCGAAGCCTTGCGCGAGACTCATGCGGAAGTTGCCGCGGTAAGTCCGATTGTGGGCAATGTCGCCGTTACCGGACCTGCGGGAGCTCTTCTCGCATCGCAAGGCTTTGCCGTATCGATCACCGGTGTCGCCGATTGTTATCGCGACTTCCTCGATATTCTCGTCGTCGATACGCAAGATGCAGCTGCTGCCGCGGATCTCCGCGAACTCGTGGAGTCGAAACAGACACCCGATTTGCGTAACGACCCAACGCACAACTCAGACCTGCGCGTCCATTGCACATCGACCATCATGCGCAAGAATGGGGATCGAGTCGCGCTGGCAAGAAGTGTGCTGGAAGCATGCCGGCAATCTCCCGCCTCCATGAGCGTTGCAGCAAGCATGATCTCGGAGCAATCATGATTCTGGTTCCCATCAAAAATCTGACAGATGCCAAGCAGCGCCTGTCGCCGGTTTTGAACCCGGAGGAACGTTTTGCGCTCGCCCAGGCAATGTGCGAGGACGTGCTGCAAGCCTTGGCTGATTGGCAGCATCGCCCCGCCGTTGCAGTGGTCACGAGCGATCCGTTCGCCCGCGCTTTGGCCACGCGCTTCAATTTCGAGGTAATCGCCGATGACGATAACGGCGGCGAGACCAGCGCCATCGCGATGGCAACGGCGGTTTGCCGCGAGCGAGGAGCAAAAAGCACCCTCGTCATTCCGGCCGATATCCCGCTCATCGAAGTCGCGGATCTTCAAAAGATCGCGGCCGCGGCTCCATCGCAAGGTTCCGTGCTCGTAACCGATGCGGCAGGCCGCGGCACAAACGCCGCCTGGCGATCGCCGGCCGATTTGTTTCCACTCCGTTTTGGCAATGACAGTTTCCGTCCGCATCTCGCCGCCGCCCAGGCAACCGGTCTGCCCTGCGTCGTCCTCGAATTGCCCAGCATCGCCCGCGACGCGGATCGTCCCGAAGACCTGCACGAGATCGCCGCAGCCCCCGGCGAAAGGCGCGCGCAAAAGCTAGTGCGCAGTTGGAAACTGGTAACCCGAATCCAATCTGCCGTGGCTGGCGGGTCGACGGACAAACTGGCCCATGTCTAAACTCGCGAAGCCAGCCGGGCAGGGAAGCCGCTCGCGCCAGGAATTCAGGAAACGCCCAAGGCGAAATTCGCATCCTTCCCATCGCCGTAGAAGGAGAAATCCATCCCGGCGAAAAGTTGGGTGAATGTTTGCTCGCGGCCGCGTATCAACTCGCGCCTGCACTTCGAGGAAGGCGATATCTTGGTCGTAAAGCACAAAGTCGTTTCGAAAGCGGAGGGTGCGGTCGCCGACCTCGAATAAAATTCAGCCTTCCGCTGCCGCGAAACGCTGGGCTCGTACCCACAAACTGGACTCGCGCGTGAGCGAGCTTGCCCTGCGCGAGAGCCGCCGCATCGTCCGTCAGAAAAATGGCGTGCTCATCACTGAGACACGGCATGGTTTCATCTGCGCCAACAGCGGCGTAGACGTCTCCAACGTCGATGGTGGCAGTCACGCGGTCCTGTTGCCGAAGAATCCCGATCAATCTGCCGCCCGCTTGCGCCGTGAATTGAAAAAACAACTTGGTATCGACATCGCCGTAATCGTCAGCGACAGTTTCGGCCGTCCCTGGCGGGAAGGCCTGACAGAAGTGGCCCTGGGCGTCGCGGGAATGCGTCCCCTGGTCGACTATCGCGGACGCCGCGATCCGCATGGATATTCGCTCCATGCCACCATTGACGCTGTCGCCGACGAACTCGCTTGCGCTGCTGGGCTGGTTTGCGGCAAGCTGGCTGGCACTCCCGCATGCATCATTCGAGGGTATTCTTACAGGCGTGGAAACGGCAGCGCGAAAGAACTGATCCGGGCCGCCGAGCGCGATCTTTTTCGCTAGGAGCTATAAAGGTTTGGTAGGAGTTTTGAACGAGACTTCGGGAGAAAGATTAAGAAACGTTCTCCGCGCAGCAAACATCAGGAATACAAACCATGAACCTCGACCAATTCTCGACTCTGACGTGGGAAGGAGCCGCCAGCGGCGCTTCTCCCGGCGTGCACTGCGCTCTTGAACGCGTGCTGGAAAAACAAGACGGAGCCTGCCTCGATGATGCCGAGCGTTATGCCCTGGCCAATGCAGATGGCTCGGACCTCATCGCCCTGCTCGCGGCCGCCGACGCTCTGCGCCGCGATCTGGTCGGCAACATCGTCACTTACGTTGTCAATCGCAACATGAACTTCACGAACATCTGTTTCGTCGGCTGCAAGTTCTGCGCTTTCAGCCGCGGCCCGCGCGAGGCCGATTCCTATTTTCATTCGCTCGAAGACATGGGCCGCAAAGCCAAAGAAGCGTGGGACCTCGGCGCCACCGAAGTCTGCATTCAAGGCGGTCTGCCGCGCGATCTGCCTCCTTTTTATTATCGCGACATTCTGCGCGCCGTAAAAAACGCAGTCCCGCAAATGCACATTCACGCCTTCTCGCCCATGGAGATCGTCTACGGCGTCGAACTCACCGGCATGTCATTGAGCGATTACCTCTGCATGTTGCGCGACAACGGCCTCGACACGCTTCCCGGCACCGCCGCCGAGATTCTCGATGACGATGTCCGCCACGTCCTCTCGCGCAACAAGCTGGCCGTCGCCCAATGGCAGGATGTCATTCGCACCGCGCACCAGTGCGGCATCCGCAGCACCTCCACGCTGATGTATGGACACATGGAAACGCCCGCGCACTGGGTACGCCAGTTGTCGCTATTTCGCGAGATCCAGTCCGAGACCGGCGGCTTCACCGAGTTTGTCCCGCTCGGCTTCGTTCATCAGAACACGCTGCTCTTTCAACAAGGATTGGCACGCTCCGGCCCAACGCTCGCCGAGCATCTCAAAATTCATGCGCTCGCCAGAATTCTGCTTGCGGGATCGATTCATAACATCCAGGTTTCGTGGGTAAAGTTGAATCGGCATCTGTCGCAGCTCTGCCTGCAAGCCGGCGCCAACGATTACGGCGGCACTCTGATGGAAGAAAATATCTCGCGTGAGGCCGGCGCCACCGCCGGTCAGTACACAAGTCCGGAGGATTTCCAATCGTTGATCCTCGAAATTGGCCGCATTCCCGCCGAGCGCAACACGAAGTACTCGCGTATCAAGATCAAGCTGCCAATCGAAGCGCCATCCTCGGAGTGGTCGCTCGTGCCGGAATTCGCATGAACTCACCTGCGAGCCGCAAAATCGCCATCATCGGAGGCACCGGCCCCGCGGGCATAGGCCTCGCTCTGCGCTGGGCGCGCGCAGGCGAGACCATCATCATCGGCTCGCGCGACGCCGCCCGCGCGCAACAAGCGGCTGAGACCATCCGCCAACGTGTGGCGCGGACGCCCTCGTCCGCCCAGCCCAACGTTACCGGACTTGAAAACTCCGAGGCCTGTGCAGCCACCGACTTGCTCATGCTCACCGTCCCGTTCGAAGGCCAGGCGGCACTGCTCAAAGATTTAAAACCAGCTATCCGCCCCGGCAGCATTCTGATCGACGCCACAGTTCCTCTAGCCGCCAGCGTCGGAGGCCGCGCCACCCGCACTCTCGGCATCTGGCAAGGCTCCGCCGCCCAACAAACGGCCGAACTCGTTCCCAAGGGCGTCTCAGTGGTTGCTGCATTTCACAATATTTCAGCCGAAATTCTCAATGGCGACAGCGATGTCGATTGCGACGTGATCGTTTGCAGCGACGATCCCAAAGCCACCGAAATTGCCATGGAGTTAGCGGCGAAAATTCCAAGAATCCGCGCCATTGACGGTGGCAAGCTCGAAAACGCGCGTATCGTCGAGCAAATTACTGCGCTCCTGATCGGCCTCAACATCCGCCACAAAGGCCACGGCGGCCTGCGGATCACCGGATTGCCGGAGAGTGCATATAAAGTTGCGCCGCGTTCCTGATCGTACGCGTGTAAGGGTTTCAAGTTGTGAAATCGGCTTGTGTTGCACCGGGCCGAATGCCGCCACAATGCCAACTCCCCCGAGCGACGCACCCGCCATCGAGTTTGATCGCGTCTTCTTCAGCCTCAACGGTCATCCGCTCCTCGCCGATCTGACGCTCTCCGTAAACCACGGCGAAACTCTAGTCCTGCTCGGTCGAAGCGGCTCCGGCAAAACTACGACTCTCAAGCTCATCAACGGGCTCCTGATGCCCATGCAGGGCGAAGTGCGCATCAGCGGACGCGCCACCGCAACGTGGGACCCGATTCGCCTGCGCCGCAGCATTGGCTACGTCATTCAGGATGGCGGCCTGTTTCCGCATTTCACAGTCGAACGCAATATCGCGCTCGTGCCGCGCATCGAAGGCTGGGACCGCCAGCGAATTCAATCGCGCGTGCGCGAGTTGCTCGCCCTCGTCGGACTCGATCCCCAACTTGCGCCCCGCTATCCCAGCGAGCTTTCTGGAGGCCAGCGCCAGCGGGTAGGAGTGGCACGTGCTCTAGCGGCCGATCCGCCAATTCTGATCCTGGATGAAGCCTTTTCCGCGCTCGACCCCATCACTCGCTCCGAGATGCAGAAAGAATTTCGCGCTCTCCAACAACGTCTGCGCAAGGCTGTCATCTTCGTTACGCACGATCTCCGCGAAGCCCTCCTCCTCGCCGACCGCATCGCGCTGATGGAAGAGGGCCGCTTGATCGTGAATCTTCCAGTCGACGAATTTCCGCGCTCCGATCATCTATTAGTCCGAGCCTACCGCGAAGCCTTCTCCGGACCGCCAGAAACGAGGTGCCCATAATGAATTTCCTGCACTTCATGAGTGCGAATCGCCAGCAGGTAATCGAGTTGACGCTCGAGCACATCACGCTCGCCGGAGTGTCCACTCTCATCGCGGCGGCCGTCGGAATTCCTCTAGGCATCGTAATCACCCGAATTCCGAGCCTGAGCAAACCGATCCTCGGCAGCGCCAACATAATTCAGACCATCCCCAGCCTGGCGCTCTTCGGCTTCTTGATTCCCGCTCCTTGGATCGGAGATCGCGCCAGCCGCCTCGCGATTCTGGCGCTCGCTCTCTACGGCCTACTGCCGCTGATACGCAACACCTATGCCGGCATTCGAGGTGTCGATCCCGGTGTAGTCGAGGCGGGCCGCGCCATGGGCCTGACCGACCGCCAATTGCTTTTTCAAGTCGAACTACCCTTGGCGTCAGGGGTGATCGTAGCCGGCGTGCGCATCGCCGCAGTGCTGTCGATTGGCCTCGCCACCATCGCCGCCGCCATCGGCGCAGGCGGCTTGGGAGAATTCATTTTTCGCGGCCTCGCCATGGTCAACAACCAGGTGATCCTCGCCGGAGCCGTTCCGGCGGCGTTGCTCGCGCTCGCGGTCGACTTCCTGCTCGGCTTGCTGGAACGCCGCCTAAGCTCCCTTCGCTTGAAATCGTAGCGCCGATGACGGAGAGAGCCACACGCCCGATGACGGTGCAATGTCCCACGACAATTGCAATGTGCGGCGTCCTTCTCGCCACTCTCCTTCTCCTGCCAATCGCAGGCTGTTCGAGAGCATTCCAGCCGCATCGTGATCGGCTCCAAGAATTTCACCGAGCAACTGATTCTCGGAGAGCTCTTCGCGCAGATCATCGAGGTCCGCACGCACTTACCCGTCGAGCGCCGCTTCTATCTGGCAGGCACCTTCATCTGCCATCAGGCAATCCTTGCCGGACGAATCGATATCTACCCGGAATACACAGGGACGGCTCTGACTGCAGTTCTCAAGCAAAAACCGAGCGGAAATAAAGACGAGGTCTATCACCAGGTAAAGCAAGCCTACGAAAACCAGTTCAACCTCACTCTCGGGCCACCGCTCGGATTCGATGACACGTTTGCGATCGTCATCCGGGGCGACGACGCCCGCAAGCTGCGCCTGCAAACGCTCTCCCAGGCAGCCACCAACACGCCCCACTGGCGCGCAGGTTTCGGATACGAGTTCATGGAGCGCCCTGACGGATACAAAGGCCTGGCCGCCAGCTATGGCCTGCGCTTCGCCGAGCCTCCGCGCATCATGGATCTGGGCCTCCTCACGCGCGCGCTCGTGCAGCGGCAGGTCGATCTGATAGCCGGCAACAACACCGACGGCCTGATTCAAGCCCTCGACCTGTTTGTATTGGAAGACGATCACCACTACTTCCCGCCCTATGAAGCGGTAGCAGTCATGCGGCAGAAGATGTTAAACACCCATCCTGAAGTAAAGTCAGCCCTCGATGTGCTGGCCGGCCAAATTTCCGACGATGAGATGCGCAGAATGAATTATGCAGTCGATGGCCAGCATCGCGATCCCGCCGCGGTAGTGCGTGAATTTCTGGCTGAGCGCAAACTTATCCCAAGCTATGTCCCCAAACCGAGCGAATAAATAACAAAGAAAATCCGCGAACATCCGCGTAAATCCGCGGTAAAGAAGTTCCCGCCCCCTCACCTCCACCCACCCCACGTTCCACCTCACAAGCCTCGGTGACCCACATCACACCCCGCTGCAACAGAGAACTTCATAATGCTCACTGAACTTCAGGGGCAGAAAAGCTCCAGTTTGTGGGGGTATTCGTGGCAAAAGGACGCGTATCCATCGTTGTCGAGCGCTGTAAGGCTTGCGGCTTCTGCGTAGAGTTCTGTCCTACCAAAGTCCTCGCCCTTTCCTCGGCATTTAATTCCAAAGGCTATCATCCGCCGCACGTGGTCGAGCCCGAGAAGTGCAGTGGCTGCGATCTCTGCGGCATGTACTGTCCGGACTTCGCCATCTACGGTCACAAAGTCCAGGCGCCCAAGCCGGAAGCAAAAGAGGTGAAAAATGAAGGCTGATCCGCGCGGCGTACTCACAGGTACCCATTTCCTCGACGGCGACCACGCCTGCTGCGAAGGCGCACTGGCCGCCGGCGCGCGCTTTGCCGCCGGCTATCCCATCACGCCTTCCACCGAAGTAGTCGAGCGCTTTGCTCAGCGCGTTCCCACCGTCGGTGGCTGCTTCATTCAGATGGAGGACGAACTCGCCGCTTCGATCGCCCTGCAAGGCGGAGTCTGGGGCGGCGCCAAGGCTTTCACCGTAACCTCCGGCCCCGGCTACTCGCTCATGATGGAGCACATCGGCTACGCCGCCATGACCGAAACGCCGTGCGTCTTCGTCGATGTACAGCGCGGCGGCCCCTCCACAGGCCTTCCCACGCTTCCCGCGCAGGCCGACATGATGCAGGCGCGCTGGGGATCGCACGGTGACTACGAAATCATCGCGCTCTGCCCGAACTCGCCGCAGGAGTGCTTCGACCTGACGATCAAGGCCTTCAACTTCTCCGAAGAATTCCGCGTCCCCGTCATGTTCATGATGGACGAAGTCGTCGGCCACATGACGGAAAAGGTAGTCATTCCCCCCGCCGACCAGATCGAAGTCACACCGCGCAAGCACACGCACAAGTCAGTCGAAGACTACCTTCCCTACGGAACCAACGGCGACATGGTCCCTGAGATGGCCCACGCCGGCGAAGGCTACAAGTTCCACGTCACCGGCCTGACTCACGATGAGCGCGGCTACCCGAACATGACGCCGAAGATCCAGCAGCAGCTGGTAACGCGCCTGCAAAACAAGATTCGCTCCGCCACCGACCGCATCTGCCTGTTCGAAGAAGACTCCACCGACAACGCCGATGTGATCGTAGTTTCTTACGGCATCACCTCGCGCGTCGCGCAGCGCGCCATCGACATGGCCCGCGCCGAGCGGCTTGAAAGGTCGGCAAGTTCCGCCTCATCACCGCTTGGCCCTTCCCCGAAAAAAAGATTCGTGAACTCGCCAGCCGCACCAAAGCCTTCGTCGTTCCCGAATTGAATCTCGGTCAGATGGTTCGCGAAGTAGAACGTGCCGCTGCCGGCAAAGCCAAGACCATCCTCGTTCCGCACGCCGGAGGCAGCGTGCATCGTCCCGAAGACATTCTCGCCGCCATTCAGGAGGCCGCTCGATGACCACGACGCTCGTCAATCCCACACCGGTAGGCAATCCCGTCGAACCGTTTCTCCGCTCGGACCGCATGCCGCACATCTGGTGTCCGGGTTGCGGCATCGGCACCACCGTCAACTGTTTCGCGCAGGCGCTGATCGAATCGAAGATCGACCTGAAAACTCTGGCGCTGGTATCCGGCATCGGCTGCACGGGCCGCGTCGCCGGCTACGTCAAGCTCGATTCGTTCCACACCACCCACGGCCGCGCGATTCCGTTCGCCACCGGCTTGAAGCTGGCGAATCCCGGCCTCAATGTAGTCGTCTACTCCGGCGATGGCGATCTTTCCGCCATCGGCGGCAATCACCTGATTCACGCCGCGCGCCGCAACATCGACCTCAAAGTGATCTGCGTCAACAACCTGATCTACGCGATGACCGGAGGGCAGACCGCGCCGACCACTCCCGGCCACGCCACCA
The DNA here is from genome assembly GCA_963698865.1 of uncultured Acidobacteriaceae bacterium. GTDB lineage: Bacteria > Acidobacteriota > Terriglobia > Terriglobales > Acidobacteriaceae > Acidiflorens. Next base: position 136,035 of record CAVOSL010000003.1, read on the forward strand.
CTTCCACGTCGCCCTACGGAACCTTCGAGCCGGCCTTCAATCTTCCGCATCTGGTCGAAGCTTCCGGCGCAGTCTACGTCGCGCGCTGGACCACCTTCCACGTTCGCCAGCTCGCCCGCTCCATCACCGAAGCCTTCAACAAAAAAGGATTCAGCTTCATCGAAGTCATTTCGCCCTGCCCCACGCTCTACCAGCGCCGCAACAAAATGGGCGACGGCCTCGACACCATGAAGTACTACAAAGAGAAGAGCAAGACCAAGCACGGCGCGCCCACCAGCGAGGTCGGCCTCACTCTGAACGGCGAGATCATCGTCGGCAAGTTCGTCGACCGCGATCGCCCCGACTACAGTTCGCTTCTCAAGGCCCAGATGCACGAGTCGCTGGGCGACAAGTACGTCGATTACGATGAAGAACAAGGCTATGCGTGCAGCGCCGATGGCGGCTGCGAGGAGGACCAATGCCACTAACTGAGATTCGCGTTGCGGGATTCGGCGGCCAGGGTGTAATTCTCTCCGCCATTGTGCTCGGCAAAGCCTGTTCCATTCACGAAGGCAAATTCGCCACCATGACGCAGAACTTCGGTCCTGAAGCCCGCGGCGGAGCTTGCAGCGCCCAACTCATCCTCTCCGATCAGCCGGTGCTCTATCCCTACGTCACCCAGCCCGACGTAATGGTAGTGATGTCGCAGGAAGCCTACGTGAAGTTCGCCTCCGAATTAAAAGAAGGCGGCACGCTACTCATCGAGCGCGACCTGGTCCGCGTCACCGACCTCCCCCGCCAGACAAAAATCTACAGCGTCCCAGCCACCCGCATCGCCGAGGAACTCGGAAAGCGCATGGTGCTGAACATCGTGATGGTCGGCTTCTTCACCGCCGTAACGCGACTGATCGACCCAGACGCGGTGCGCAAAGCAGTAGCCGACTCAGTCCCCGCCAGCTTCCGCGACCTGAACCTGAAAGCCTTCGACAAGGGCTACGAATACGGAAAGTCAGCTCTGGCCGCCGGCCCAGAAACGCCAGATCTGGAGCAGGACGCTGTGGTCTCGCAGGAAGTGACCTAAAAAATTACAAAATTACGAAATTACTCAATTACAAATCACAAATCAGAAATTACAAATTAACTCCTACTCCTCCACCGGCTGCGCATTCAACTCTTGCTCCGGTTCGCCGCCGGCGAGCCCTTGCGCAATGATGAGCCGCCGCGCCTCGACGCGCATGTCCGGCAGCACCCGCCCAAACCAAATCGCCCCCATTACGCTCGCCACACCCCCGACCGCGACCGTAAACGGCGCGCCTACGCGCTGCGCAAGCGCTCCCCCAAATAGCGCTCCAAACGGCGCCAGCCCCATAAACGACATCGAATACAAAGCCATCACGCGCCCGCGCAGTTCGTTCGGCACCATGGTCTGAATCAACGTATTCGAGCACGCCATCTGCAACATCATCGAATAGCCGGCAGGCAACAGCAGCACCACCGACAGCCAGAACCACTTCGAAAAAGAAAACAACACCAGGCTGATCCCAAACACCGCGCACGTGATCGTGACCCACCGTCCCAGCCCCTTGACTCCAGTTTTAGCGGCCAGCGTCAGCGCCCCAAACAGCGCGCCCACGCCGGTTGCTCCCATCAGAATCCCCAGCCCGCGAGCCCCGCCATGCAAAATCTTGTCCGCGAAAATCGGCATCAGCACGGTATAAGGCATGCCCACCAGGCTAACCAGCGCAAGCAGCATCAGCAGCGCGCGAATAATTCGCGTCCGGTTCACCCACCGGAAGCCCTCGACAATATCTTCAATCTGCGAACCGGAACCCACGCGCCGCTCGCAATGGACATCCATCAAGAACAATCCCGCGATCACGGCGATATAGCTGATCGCATTCGCGCCAAAGCACCAGCCCTCGCCAAGCCATGGCACCAGAATCCCCGCCACCGCTGGACCGATCACGCGCGCCCCGTTAAACATGGAAGAATTCAGCGCGATCGCGTTCATCAAGTCTTCCTTGCCCACCATATCGACCAGGAACGCCTGCCGCCCCGGAATATCGAACGCGTTCACCACCCCAAGCAGCGCGGCCAGCACAAAAATGTGCCACACCTGCACGCGATGGCTCAGCGTCAGCCACGCCAGAATGCCCGCCAGAATCATCGAAGCTGTTTGCGTGGCAATCACCAGCCGTTGCCGGTTCATTCGGTCCGCCGCAATGCCGCCAAATGGCGCCACCAGGAAGACCGGGAACTGGCTGGAGAAGCCCACCGCCCCCAGTAGCAAAGCCGACCCGGTCAACCGGTACACCAGCCACGCTTGGGCCACGCTCTGCATCCAGGTGCCGACCAGCGAAATCAGTTGTCCGCTGAAGAAGAGTTGAAAATTTCGATGGCGCAATGCGCGCAGCGTGGTCGCAAATCGTGACGAAGCAGCCTCGGCCTTTGCTGCTTCATCGACCGCTGGTTTTTCAGAGAGCTTCGGCGCGCGAGTCACTTCTAAAACCTTGGCACATCTTTGTGATGACGGCAACTAGTCGAACGTCGCGAACAAATTGCCGCGTCCCACCGTCCACCGTTTACTTTTCTGACAGATTTCCACAGCCCGAATACGTCACTCACTTGCAACTTCCCTGCCGCCTCGATTCGCGGTAGAGTGGACTACTGATCGTCCCGCACGCGTAAGACCGTACGGCCAGAGGATGCGCCCCCAATGACCGACACCGCGCCAAATCGTCTTGAACGCCGCAGTGCCCAGCGCTTTGAAATGCTCCTGCCGCTGGCGATTCGCTTTGATGGCCAGACCATCCCGGCCTTCGCCCAAAACTTAAGCGGTCGCGGCATTTTCTTCTACAGCGAATCCGCCATTCCCGAAGGCGCCGCCGTGGAATTGACTTTCTCTATGCCCTCGGAAGTCACCCTCGGCGAAAGCATGCCCGTCCGTTGCCGCGGTCGCGTCCTTCGTGCGGCTCCTCCGCAGGCTGGCCAGCGCAACGGCATCGCGGTTCAACTCGAATCCTACGAGTACCTGGCGACTGACGAATGCCTCCCCGTCTCCCATGTAGTGCGAGTTGCGGTTCCCGCTCCGGGAGAGGCTACGCGTCCGCTATCTCGCTGAAATCGTAAGGGTTCTTCTTCGCGACAATTTCGACTTCTGTACCGCGGATGAACGCCGATTCTCACGGATAATTGAAAAAAGGGAAACCAATCCGAGGGAATCCCTGTAGATCCGCGGAGAAGAAGTTGGTGTTGCGGCGACGGCGCAAAATATCCACTTGGCGTGCATCCTCATGATTCTCAAACCGCCTTTTCAACCCCAGCCTTCTGTCTTACAATGAAACGTAATTAGCAGTCCGGCCTTCGAGGCGTTTACCGGAGCCAGCGCCCACTCCGCCGCTCCCATCGATTACGAAGGTCACTTGGTTCCAACGCGGGAAGTTCGTAGCATGACCTTGAGCACCGAGAACCGACTCATGCACGGAATCGCCGTCGCCGTCCTCACCGAGGATCGCGAACAATCCGTCATCCTCAACACCCGCGTCGAGAGCACTCATCTCGCGCGCACTGTGATGAGTTCGGTCGGCTTTCCGCTCGGGCCGGGCGATGCCATCCTACGCCAGTTGCAGGACCTGCATGCCGAAGTGGCCCTCGTCGATATCGACCCACGCAACACGCAGCGCGCCGTGCGTACCATCGAACTCATCCACGCCAGCATTCCTGACATCGTGATCTTCGCTTTCGGCGAGATGAATCAGCCGACCACCATCGTCTCCGCCATGCGCGCGGGCGCCCGCGAGTTCGTCGATCGTGCCGCCAGCCACGAAGCTCTCATCGAAGCCTTTTCCCGCTTTACTGCCTCGCTCAGCCGCGCCCAGCGCAGCTCCAGCAAGGCTCGCGTCTTTACTTTCCTCAACGCCAAAGGCGGAGCCGGTGCCACCACCACCGCCGTCAACGTTGCCGTCGCCTTGCAGGAAGCTCACGGCCGCGTGGTGCTCGTCGACTTTGCTCCCATCGGTCATGCCGCTCTCCAGCTCAATCTGCGTCCGCAATTCACCATCGTCGACGCCCTGCAAAATCTGCACCGCATGGATCTCTCGCTCCTCGACGGCCTGATGACGCCCTATCGCGATGGTCTCCATCTGCTGGCCGGCGCTCAGCAACCGAACATGTCCGTCCCAACGGCCGCCGAACTCGCGCACCTCTTCGACCTGCTCGTCAGCCAGTATCACTTCGTCGTGCTCGATTGCTCGGGCCGCATGGATGGCACGATCCAAAATATCTGCGACCTGTCGAATGCCGTGCTCTTGGTCGCGCAAACCGACGTCGTTTCGCTTTGGAGCGCCAGCCGTATTCAGACCTTTTTGCAGGAAGGCGCCGGCCGCGATCGCCTGCGCATCGTCCTCAATCGCTACAAAAAAATTCCCGGCTTCACCGACGAAGACGTAGAAAAGGCCACCAACTCCAGGGTCCTGTGGAAAGTCCCCAACAACTACCAGGTCATCGGGCCCGCCATCGATAAGGGCAATCCAGTCGCGCTCCAGGGCAATCATGAAGTCGGCCGCTCCTATCAAGGCCTCGCCGCCGAACTAGCCGGCGCCACGGTTCCAAGCGAGGGTTCTCTCTCCTTGCTGTACCAGCACGACAAGGGCGACGCCAAAAAACGCGGCCCCGGCCAGTTGCTGGTCTCCCCAATCCGCGCCGGACAATAAAAGCAAATCGCAGAGGTCAGAGGTCAGATTGCAGAGGTAAAATCTGCCGCGAGCGAGGGGTTTAACCTCTGCAATCTGACCTCTAACCTCTGCAATCACACTTCTGCAATCGCTTTTCCGCTCCTTTGTTAGAATCAACGTTTACGCATGTCTCCCAAATACGTCGAAATCCTCTACCAGATGATCGCGTTCCTCTTCGCCATCAGCGTGCATGAATCCGCGCACGCCTGGACAGCGTCCCGCTGCGGAGATCCGACGGCTCGCATGCTCGGCCGCGTCACGCTCAATCCCATTCGCCACATCGATCTGTTCGGCACCATCATTCTGCCGCTCGTCGCCGCCATCAGCGGCATCCCATTGCTCGGTTGGGCCAAGCCGACTCCCGTTGATCCGCGAAACTTCCGCCGCCCGGTGTTCGATGACATCCTCACTTCCGTGGCCGGCCCTGTCAGCAATTTCATCGTTGCCACCGGCGCGCTGATCCTGCTGGGCGCCATATCGCTCACGTCGGCTACCGGACACGGGATCGTGCGGGGGCTGGCTGTCGCGCCGTTTAGCGGCGGTGCGTCGGATTCTCCCCTCCTGCCGGTCGCGACCCTGCTCTATGTTCTGATGTACATCAATATTGTGCTGGCAGTTTTTAATCTCATCCCGGTGCCGCCACTTGACGGCAGCCATGTTCTGCGCCATTTCTTGCCCGATTCGGTTCGCATGGTGTACGACCGCCTCGGCTTTTTCGCGCTCCTGGCACTGGTGTATCTGGGCGGCAACCTGCTCTGGGATTTGATCCGTCCGTTTCTTGGATTCTACGTTTCCATCATGGGCAGATTCTGAATGACAACTTCCTCCAACAAAAAACGCGTCCTCAGCGGAATGCGCTCCACCGGCAAGCTCCACCTCGGCAACTACGTGGGTGCGCTCGAAAACTGGGTCCGCATGCAGGACCAGTACGACTGCTTCTTCTTTATCGCCGACTGGCACGCCCTCACCACCGACTACGCCGACACCTCGCGCGTAAAAGAGAATTCGATTGATGTCATGATTGACTGGCTCGCCGCGGGCCTCGATCCCGAGCGCTGCGTGATGTTCATCCAGTCGCACGTGCCGGCCCACGCCGAACTCCACCTGCTGCTCTCGATGATCACGCCGCTGGGCTGGCTCGAACGCGTGCCCACCTACAAAGAGCAGAAGGAAAACATCAAAGAAAAAGACCTCGGCACCTACGGCTTCCTCGGCTACCCCGTGCTACAGTCGGCCGACATCATGATCTACAAGGCCGATGTCGTGCCGGTTGGGGAAGATCAAGTCGCGCACGTAGAACTGACCCGCGAAATCGCGCGCCGATTCAACGGCTTTTACCACGGCAAACACGGCGACGTTTTTCCCGAGCCGCAATCCCTGCTCACGCCCGCTCCCCGTCTCCCCGGTACCGACGGCCGCAAGATGTCGAAGTCCTACGGCAATGCCATCATGCTCAGCGATCCCGAGCCCGTCGTGCGCCGGAAACTCAAGACAATGGTGACGGACCCTGCCCGCATCCGCCGCACCGATCCCGGCAATCCCGACCTCTGCCCGGTCGGCGACCTGCACAAAATATTCAGCAGCAAAGAAACCATGGCCAAGGTCAACCAAGGCTGCCGCTCCGCCGGCATCGGATGTATCGAATGCAAAGGCTGGGCAGCCGACGCGCTGGTGCAGGTGCTCAATCCCATGCAGGAGCGCCGTCAAAAATACGCGGACAATCCGCGCCTCGCCTGGGATATTCTGGAAGCAGGTTCGGCGCGCGCCCGCGAGGTGGCCGGCGCCACCATGGACGATGTGCGCGGTGCCATGCACATCTCGCTCGACTACGAGCCGCCAAAGGCCTCAAACGAAGTGACAAAAACGAAGTGACCGATTTATCCCAAGCCGCAGAATTGAGAGACGACCCGCGTGGGGACAGCCGCCCTCGGCTGTCCAAGCGGAGCGAAGCTCCGCAGCCGCCGCCGGCGCAGTTGGAACAGTCAGCGCCCGCTCCGACGCACGCGTCGAAGAAAGACAGCGACTACCCCTTTGCAGTCGATCTCGGCCAAATTTACGAGGGCCCGCTCGACCTCCTGCTCGACCTGATCCGCAAGCAGGACATCGACATCTACGACATCCCGATCGCCAGAATCACCGCGCAATACCTCGCCTACGTTGAGCGCATTCGCGAACTCGACGTCAATGTCGCCAGCGAATTCATCTACATGGCCGCGGTCCTGATCCACATCAAGTCGAAAATGCTGTTGCCGCGCGATCCGCTGGCCCCGGCCGGCACCGAGGAAGACCCGCGCAACGAACTAGTCAACCGCCTGCTCGAGCACGAGAAATTCAAGTCCGCGGCGCAAATGCTACTGCAAAAGCAGCAGATCGAAGACGCGGTCCTAAGCAATCCCGCGATCCGCCAGTTCATGGACGCCGAGGGCACCGAGCCCGAGATGGCGGTTGACGTCATGGACCTGGTCAAAACCTTCCAGCAGATTCTCGACCGCGCCCGCTCGCGCCCCATTCTTGAAGTCGACGAAGAAACAGTCACCGTCGGCCAGATGATCCAATATCTGCACCGCCGCCTCTCGCTCGAAGACCGCCCGATTCGTCTGAAGCAAATGCTGCGCACCATGCCCTCGCGCCAGACGCTGGTATGCATGTTCCTCGCGCTGTTGGAACTGGTCCGCCTGCAGGCAATCCAGGTTAGGCAAGATCACGTCTTTGGCGAAGTTCTGGTCCGCAAGCACACGCACTTCGAAGAGGTAATGACGGAGCAAGCCGCGGTGCGAGATGATTGGAAGTGAAAAGAGTCTTCAGTCCTCAGTCTGTCAGTTTTCAGTAAATGCCCGCACGCCTTTACGAGAAACTGAAAACTGATAACTGATAACGGTCTTATGCCCCTCAAACCCCAACTCGAAGCCATCATCTACGCCGCCGAAACTCCCATCACGCTTGATCAGATCATCCCGCTCGTCAAAGATGCGGTTCTGGCCGAAGCTCCGGAGATCGACGCCGCCGAAATCCGCTCGCGCGTACGCGTCGCCATCGAGGAACTCACCGCCGACTACTCCGGCCCAACTCACGGCATAGAGATCCGCCAGGTAGCGGGCGGATATCGCATGTCCACCAAGCCCGAGCAGCACGATGTCGTGCGCGCCTTCGCCAAGAGCCTCAAGTCGCCCTCGCGACTCTCCATGCCCGCGCTCGAAACGCTGGCCGTCATCGCCTACAAGCAGCCCGTCACGGTCCCCGAAATCAGCGAAATCCGCGGGGTAGATTCCGGCGGCGTAATCGCAACTCTCCTCGACCGCAAGCTGATTACGACGGCGGGCCGCAAGGCTGTGATTGGCCGTCCCATTCTCTACAAAACCAGCAAAGATTTTCTCCTCCGCTTTGGCCTGAAAGACATCCACGAACTCCCCAGCATGGAGGAATTCGAAAAGCTTCTCGCTGAGTCATTCCAAAGCGATCTGCTTCTGCCCGAAGGCGTGTCAACCGAGAGCGCCGTGGCGGAAGAGGCGTCAACTTTCGAGGGCGAAAGGGGTTCCGGCAACAACGTAATCAGCATCGACGAACACTCCAGCCCTGTCGTTGAAAACGAGAACCACCAGGGCGACGATGCCCCCGCTGAACCCGAAGCTCACTCCGAAGCCCCGGCCAGCGCCGAGCACAAGTAATCATGCCCGCCGAGCGCCTACAAAAAATCATCTCCGCAGCCGGGGTCGCCTCCCGCCGTAAAGCCGAGGAACTCATCACTGCCGGTCGTGTCCAGGTCAATGGCCAGCCCGTCACTGAACTAGGCGCCAAGGCCGACATCGAGCATGACCACATCCGAGTCGATGGCAAACTCCTCCGCGCGCCCGACCGTTTCTCCTACATCGTCCTCAACAAACCGAAGGGCTACGTAACAACCGTAAGCGATCCCGAACATCGTCCAACCGTGATGGATCTCGTCAAGAGCGTCAAAGGCCGCGTCTATCCAGTAGGCCGACTCGACTGGGCCAGCGAAGGCCTGTTGCTCCTGACCAACGACGGCGCACTCGCGAATGCCCTGATGAAAGCCGCCTCCCACGTGCCCAAGACCTACGTCGTGAAAGTCGCGGGCACGCCCGACGAAGCGAAGCTCGACAAGCTTCGCCACGGCGTTTCCATCGCCGAAAAAGGCGGCCGCCGAGTCCGTACCGCTCCCGCGCAAATAAAATTAATCCGCGAAGGCGATAATCCCTGGCTGGAAGTAACGATCATCGAGGGCCGCAATCGCCAGGTTCGCAAAATGTTCGAAGAGGTAGGACACCACGTAGAAAAAATTCGCAGAGTGCAATACGGCCCGCTGTCGCTAGACGTCCCGCCAGGAGAGCACCGCAGCCTGACGCTGGAAGAAATATCAAAGTTAAAATCCGCCGCCTCGGGATCGAGCTTAAGATCCGCCGCTTCAGCCCCGAAGCCAGCAACATTAGCCTCGAAACCAGCCACGCCACGAAGCCGGTAGCGCCGGCGCCCCGCCGCCAGTCGCGAGAGCCTGCCCCGAGCCTGCCGAGGGGGCGACCCGCCCTCGCAGGGGGCCAACCCGAAGCGCCTTTCCTCTGCGTGACACTGTGTACCCCGGATAGTTAGGTTTACTTCTGACTTCTAACTTCTGCCTTCTCTCTGACTTCAGCAATCGCGCTGCTACCGCTTCGATTCTGGCACCATCGGCATCCGCGCCGCCCCATACAATCCCGCGTCGCTCCCCAGCAGCGCCCGCGTAATAATCGTCCGATTTCCCGGAACCGCATCGACATGCGCCGAAGCCCCATGATGGCTCGCCAAAGGATCCGGCGGAGCCGTCGCCGCATACACCATCGAGCGCTCCCGCAGTTCCTCAAAGATCGACGGCGAGAACGCCTCCCACGCGCTCGAAACTCCCCCGCCAATCACGTAAATCGGCAGGTTCAGTGAATTCACCATCGACGAGAGCACAATTCCCAAGCATCGGCCCACGCGCCGGTAAATCCGCCGCGCGTCTTCATCGCCCTGAATCGCGAGGTTGTAAATCGACTTCGCGCTGAACTCCGCATCCGAATGCGCCGCCTTCGCCAGCGCCGAACCGCCATCCGACGCAATGGTCTCCTTCGCCATGCGCACAATCGCCGTCGCCGACGCGTACTGCTCCAGGCATCCGCGATTGCCGCATAGGCATGGATGCCCTTCCGGCTCGACCGTCGTATGCCCAAACTCGCCCGCCATCCCATTCATCCCATGCCAGATCGAGCCGTGCAGCACCAGTCCTCCGCCCACGCCCGTGCCCAGAGTCAGCATCGCCATGTCGTCGAAGTCCTTGGCCGCGCCCAGCCATTTCTCCCCCAGCGCCGCCACGTTGGCATCGTTCTCCAGAACCACCATGGTCTTCAGCCGTTGCTCAATCTCGCCGAGCACGGGATAGTCGGTCCAGTCCGGCAGGTTGGGAGACTCGATCACCATGCCGGTTTTCATATCGATGATCCCCGGCACGCCAATGCCGATCCCCATCAGCGTCGCCGAATTGCGGTACTTGGCGAGCAGATTCTCGATGGCATCGCACATATCGCCGACCACGTGCTCCCGTCCCAAAGAAACCTTGGTGCCGAGCGTAACTTTTTCGACCAGCGTCCCCAGATCGTCCACGGCGGCAATCCGCAGATTAGTGCCGCCAAGATCCACGCCAATGGCAATGTTCCTCATGATGAATAACTCGCTAGCATGCTATCAGGTTCAGTTCCAAGCTCGCCGTTCCAAGCTCTAGCAGGCTGGGGAAAAAGTCGCGTCGCGCTGGATTTTGGGTGGCGCAGCGCTTTTAGCGCTGCGATAACTGCATCGTTTTGAATGCGGCTTCAGCCGCTGAGGTGACAATGTTCGCTCAGTACCGACTTTTTCCGCAGCCTGCTAGGGAAATCTTTCCGCGCTGCGGGTTTTACTGATAGCTGAGAGCTGATAGCTGACAGCTACTTCTGGCACTTCGGACAGTAATGACTGCTTCTCCCCGCCAGCACCACCCGCCGGATCGGCGTCTTGCATACCAGGCACTTCTCGCCTTCGCGCCCGTACACCCGGTGCCGCAACTGAAAGAATCCTTCTTCTCCATCGGCATCTACGTAATCGGAAATCGACGACCCGCCCAGCGCAATCGCCTCGCGCAGCACCTCGCGCACAGATTCATAAAGTTTACCGAGCTGCGCCCGTGTAATCGTCGACGCCCGCCTTCGCGGACGAATCCCCGCCCGAAACAAAGATTCATCGGCATAAATATTTCCGACTCCCCGGACCAGCTTCTGATTCAGGAGCGCGCTCTTGATAGGAGTCTTCCGCCCGCGAAAAAGCTCGACAAAATTTTCTTCGCTGACCTCAAGCGGCTCAACTCCGCCAGGATCGAACGCTGCCGCATGAACGCTGATCTTGCCAAACATCCGCGGATCGATAAACCGCAGTTCGCGTCCCGAAGCCAGGGATGCGATCAAGTGCGTATGCTTGGCGATTTCCGATGAAGGCTCGCAAACCACCATCCGCCCAGTCATCCCCAGATGCACCACCCAATGTGTGCTCTCGACCGTAGCGCCGGCCTCCCGCCGGCGGTTGCGGGGGCGTCCCGCCCCCGCTTTCGCCCGGCCCGAACCTCCGCCACCCGCCGCCAGCTCGAACACAATGTGCTTTCCAGCCCGCCGCACGCCCACTATCCGCGCACCTCCCAGCATCCGGGCAATCTCCGCCGCCGAAGATTTTAGCGGCTGCGGCCGCGACCCAATCCAGACCGACGTAATCGTGTCTCCGATCACCCGGCGCGCCAAGCCACGCACAATGGTTTCAACTTCAGGAAGTTCCGGCACCGAGTCAGGATACCAAGGCTGGCCAAGCCCCGCCCCATTGACATTTCTCAATTCGAGGCCGGCCAGGGATTTTGTTGGAAGCTAGGAGCTAGAGGCTAGGAGCTAGAAGCTACCGGCTCCGGTACCGGAAGCACTCCACCGCATGGTCATTAACCATCCCGACCGCCTGCATAAATGCATAACAGATCGTTGACCCGACAAAGTTAAATCCGCGTTTCTTCAGATCCTTGCTCATCGCATCCGACTCCGCCGTGGACGCCGGAATCTTCCCTCCCAGTCGCCGGGCATTTATCCGAGGCTTTCCGCCGACGAACTGCCAGATGTAGCGGTCGAACGATCCGAACTCCTTCTGCACCGCGAGAAACGCCCGCGCATTCGCAATCGCCGAGTCGATCTTCAAACGGTTGCGAACAATTCCCTCGTCAGCCAGAAGCGCCCGCGCCTTCCGCCGGTCGTAGCGGGCGACTTTCGCGGGATCGAAGCCGTCAAAGGCCTTCCGATAGTTTTCCCGCTTCCGAAGAATCGTGTCCCAGCTAAGCCCTGCCTGCGCCCCCTCCAAAATCAGGAACTCGAACAAAACACGGTCGTTATGCTGCGGCACACCCCATTCGCGGTCGTGATACCGAATGGCCAGCGGGTTCGAAGCCCACCGGCATCGAACCACGTCGGTCGAAGATGTCTTTAGCATGGAATCAAGCCACTCCACGAAGTGAACATTATGCTCCACAACAACTGCTCCGAGTGTCTTGGTCTCTGGCGTCTAACTCGTTCACTCGGTTTGGTTTAATCGAATTGTACGTACATAAATGTCAACTATTGCTCCACGTGGAGCATTTCTCACCATTCCGTCGTTGAGGGCATTTGGCGAATTACAGCGAGCTGTATCTCGTTAAGAATCAAATAGATAGGGATTAGCTTTCATGCTCCCGCGACGCGTATAATGAGAGAATCATGAGCATTCTTGAACCCAGCACTCTTCCGTCTTCACTTACCGAAATCTGCACGCGCGTTAAACACCTGGGATATACGACATCGGGCCGGGTCCGGCTTTATGGCGAGGAATTTGAAGTTGTTTCCGAGCCATTTGCGGACGCGGAAGGAATCGCGGTTCATGCCAAAAGTCGACGAAATCCCAACGTTCGAGTTTTGCGGCTTCCCTCCACGGTAGTGCAATCTGCCAAGCGACACAAAGTAGCGTAGGCAAGCTTCCCGCATCTTGAAAAGAGCTGCGTCACGCGCTGTAATGCGCTGGACGCAGCCCTTTCTATTGCCGCTCCCCTTTGGGCGGTTATCTTCCGATTACAAGTCTGGTTAGAAAGTAACTCTCAGCGCGAATTGCATCTCGCGGGGCGTGCCCGCGCCGACGGGACTGACCGGTGTGTTTGTGTTGACGGTCTGATTGATTACGCCGAAGCCCGAACCGGTGACGTCGGAACCGGGCGGACCGTACTGCGGGTGATTGAAGATGTTGAAGAACTCGGAGCGGAACTCGACCGCGAACCTTTCCGTCACCGGGATGCGTTTGCCGAGACCGAGATCCATCTGCCAGGCTCCCGGACCACGCAGGTAGTCGCGCGGCGTGTCGCCGAAGGCCCCTGCGGGAGGGGCGAAGGCTGCGGAATTGATCCAGAGACCGGGCGTTCTGCCGCCGGGCGGAATCGGGGAAACGCCCGGAACTAAGTCTGGGCGCTGACTTGCGCTGTTGAGATCGGGCGCGGTGCGGTCGATGGTGACATTGATGGGGAACCCGGTGCGGGCGACGAACATGGAGGTCACTTCCCATGATCCCGTGATGGCGCGCAGAACGCCCGGTTCGTTGAGGTAGGGTTTGCCGATGCCGAATGGAAGTTCATAGACGGCGTTGGCATTGAAGACATGGCGCACGTCCCAGATGCCGGAAGCGCGCTCGCAGGCCTGGCAAGCGACGTTTTGCGCAACCAGCGAATCGCCGTCGCCGCTGCCGTTCGAGCCGTCGTCAATTTCGTGCGACCACATGTAGTTGGCGCCCAGCAAAAAGCCGTGGGAGAACGAACGCTTCACCGCTACGGACAGGCCGTTGTAGTTGCTGTCGTCGCGATTACCGCGCCAACTGACGATTCCGAAAGCCGGGTAAGGCTGCAAGCCAGTTTGAAGATCTTTGACGTTCACCTCCGACAGCGTGAGCAAGTGAACTCCCTTGCTGCCGACGTAGGAGATGGTGCTGACGAACTCGGCGGGCAGCATCTGTTGAATGGAAAGGCCCCATTGCGCGACGTACATATCCTTGCGGCGGCGGTCATCGTCGCGCGGCGAAACGATTCCGGTGGTGTCGGCTAGAAAGGGGTCGATCGGGTAGCTCAGGTTTGGAATGTTCTTGCTCGAGAGTGAATAGGCAAACACCTCGTTGCTAATGGGGAGATTCTGGTCGTCGAGTTGGCCATCTTCGTGGTAGATGCCGTAGGCAACGCGAAAGACAGTGTGGTCGTTGAAGCGGCTGGGCGCCCAGGCGAAGGCGAGGCGCGGATCGAGATCGTAATAGTTGGGCTGGCCGAAACTGGCGCCGACGCCGCAGAAGCCCTGGGGACCGCAGGTGGCAAAGTCGAAGGGATTGGCGCGGCCCTGCACTTCATGAAAGAGGTTGAAGAAACTGTAGCGGAGGCCAAGATTCACGGTGAAGTTCGGCTTCCACTTGAATTCGTCTTGAATGTAGCCGAAATATGAGGTCTTGCGCAGGCCGTTGATGGGCAGGGTGCCGTTGAGCGTGGCCTTGTTTACCTCGTTGGCGGCGAAGGCTTGCGTGCCCAAGACATTGCTGGAGTTGGAGGTGAAGGAGATGGTGCCAGCTTCGGTGTTGCCCTGGTTGACCTGGATGCGGCGGACCTCCACGCCCGCCTTCAGCGTGTGGCGGCCCCTGATCCAGGTGAGGTTGTCGATCCCAGAGAACGAATTGCCGACGCCGATGCTGACTCGATCGTTGGCGAGGCCGGTCAAGCCGGGATAGGAGACGCCGTCTACAATGCCGCCAGAAACCGCGACGGTGTAAGGGATCCCCGATTGATTGCGGTCATACGTATCGGCGGTGCCACGGTTGTAGCCGAACTTGACTTCGTTAATGAGAGTCGGAGAAAACGTATGCAGGAGTTCAATACCGCCGTTCACAGGGTTTGAGGTCTGCTGGACGCTGTCCAAGAGATATTGATTGCTGCTCGCCAAAGGTTGCGTATTGACGGCGCGATCGAAGTTGAAGCGGAGGAAGGCGGTCGTCTTCTCGGAGAAGCGCTGATCGAGGCGCATCATCGCGGAGTTCTCAAAAACCCGCTGCCGGCCTTCGCTGAAGAACTGATCCACGTCCGGACTGATAGTAGAAGTCTGGCCGGTTGGGTAAGCATTGAGGATGGGAATGAGGGCGGGCGACTGAGCCGTCACCTGGGCTCGAAGGGAGGCGCTGGGCACGAAGCCTATCAGGGGAAAACCCCAGTTTTGCCGGTAACCTTCGTAGGCTACAAAGAAGAAAGTCTTGTCGCGGACGATGGGGCCGCCGAGTGAGCCTCCGAATTGGTTCAGATGCAAAGGCTGCTGTGGCTTTACGGGGTAAGGTACGGGCTGAAGGGCATCGAAAACATTATTCCGAAAATATTCGAAGGCGCGGCCGTGCCACTGATTGGTACCGGAGGGAGAGGTCACGGCAAGCTGCGGCCCACCGGTAGCGCCGGCCTCGGCGGTGGCGAGCATGGAGTCGACGCGAAATTCCTGAATCGTATCGAGCGGGATGGCGAGTCGGACGTAAGCCTGCTGCGGCTGGTTGACGATGTTGGTGGCGTCGAGACCGTCGTAGGTGAAGTTATCGTCATCGCGACCGCGCCCGGCAAAGCGGACGGAACGCTGATTGCTGCCGCCGGTATCGACCGCGCCAGGTTCGAGCGCGGTCAGGGTCGCCCAGTTGCGGCCGTTCAGCGGCAGTTCTTCGGCCTGTTTCTCCTCGATGCGAACGCCGAGGGCGTCGGAGGTCTTGTCTAGCTGCTCGGAACTGGGAGATACTTCGACGCGCTGTTCGTCGCCTGAAACTTGCAGGGTCGCATTGAGCGTACGGGTCCGGCCAACGACCTGTTCGACATCGACGAAGGTGAGCCTTTTGAAACCGTCGTGATCGAAGGTGATCACATAGACGCCCACCGGCAATTCGGGAATGTCGTAGGTTCCGGCGCTGGAGCTGGTAGTTTCGCGGCGCAGGCCGGAATCGTTCTTCACGGCCGTGACGCGAGTCTGCGGCAGGACGCGGCCGGTGGGATCGATGACGGTGCCGCTTAGTCCGCTGCGGTCGACCTGGGCATGCAGCGACGAAGGTAAGAGAAGAAGAGCCGCGCAGAAAATCAACTGGAGAGGTGCGATACGCTTCAGAAGCAAAGTGGGGGAGTGATGAGTGACCTTCATAACCGTTCCTGTTGTGCGGAGTTACCTGCGCCCTACGAGGTATTTAGAAGGACCATAGTCGCGTGTGATTGCTAATGGTACGTCACACGGGCGTGAACGATGCGTGAAAAGCCTCCTACTGGCGGTAAGAGATTGTTGTAGTTACGGCTCGAGGTCCGGGTGGACCCAATGTTGCGGAGAGATGAAATTTTCAACTCCGAATTGACGTGTCGGCTCCACAAACCTTAAAGTTCTCTGATTAGGGCGACGCACTCCTTCAGACCTTCGAATATGGATTCCTCGGATTCAATTTTCGAAAATCTTCTTGCAGCTCCCCTTGGACCGCTGGAGCGGCAAGTACATCGTGCGGTGTGGACGCTGGGTCGCGCCACGGTGCGCGAGGTGATCCAGGACCGGACGATCTGGCAAACCTACAGCACGATCCTGACGACGATGGACCGGCTGTTTCGGAAGGGGCTGCTGGAGCGCGTTCAGGAAGGAAAGGCGTTCCGGTACTCGGCGCGATATAGCCCGGAAGAGTTGGAGCGGCTGGCGGCGCTGAGAGAGCTTCGACACCTGCTGAGGTCGGAGCATGCCTCGCTTCACCTTTCATATTTTGTGGAGGCGGTCGGCGAGCACGACGAGAAGTTGTTGGACCAGTTGCTGGCCCTGGTGGAGCGCCAGCGTGCGGAGCTGCGGGTGAAGAAGGGAGAGCGGAAGTGACGTTTGCGGCGCGGGGATTGTTGGTTTCGCTGGCTTTTTTCGCCGTCTTGTACAGCTCGCTCTCGATGTTGATCGTAATGGGATGGCGAGTGGCCGCATGGCGGCGGGTCCGGCCGTTCGCCGGGTTGTCTTTCGCGCTGAGGATCGTCTCGTTTGCGCTTTCTGCCGTCGTCACCGTGTTTTTCACGTTTCCGTCGTTCTGGCTGATGGAAAGACGATCGCTGGACGAGGACGGGGGAACGTTTGTTTTGGCGGCGTGCGCGCTTGTGATCGTGGGCGCCGGGGTGCTTCGTTTTCTGCGGGACCGGGCGAGGACGAGGCGCGCCGTCCAGCAATGGCGGTTGCGTACATGGAACGCTGATGGCACTGGGGTGAAACCGGTGTTGGGCGCCGCGCAAGGCGGGCCCGCACTGATGCTCGCGGGAATTTTGCAACCGCGGGTGATGATCTCGGACGCGGCGGCAAGCGTGCTCAGCGATGACGAGTTGCAAGTTGCGATCCGGCACGAACTGGGCCACCGGCGCTCCTGGGACAATTTGAAAAAGGTTCTGATCAGCGCGACGCCATTTCCGGGTATGCGCGGGATCGAGACGGCATGGCGGGAAGCTGCCGAAATGGCGGCGGATGATGCCGCGGTCGGGAACCGTCAGGATGCTCTGGACCTGGCGGCCGCGTTGATCAAACTGTCGCGTTCCTCGAAACAGGCGATCGAGCCGGCGCTGGCGAGTGGGCTGGTGTGCAGTTCGTCGTCGATCGCGGTGCGGGTGGAGCGCCTGCTGGCATGGCGTGCGGCCGGACGTGGCCTGGGCCGGACGTGGCCCTGGGCGCTGCTTGTAACGGGCTGGATGAGTGTTGCGATTGCCAGTCACTACGGGGCAATGCTCGCGCTCATGCATCGCTTGACTGAGTTGCTGGTTCCGTAGTCTCCTTCCATTATTGAAAATTCTCGAGAAATTTTTTGAGCAGCATTTTCGCGTGCCCCCGACACGAGTGCAGCCCCTGCAAGGGCAACTGAGCGGCTCGGGGCGTAAGATCGTGCGACTCTTGGCAGAGCGGGGCGGAGACAGCCTGCGCGCCATCGGTATCCTCTACGATGTGCGGGAAGAGAACGTTGCCTTTCTGGAATTCTCGCGGCATTTTCGGCGGCACGGACTTCCGGTTCCGGAAATTTATGGCGAGGATCTGAGCCAGGGGGCGTACCTTGAGCAGGACCTTGGCGACACCACGCTGTTTGAGTTTCTCTCGCGGCATCGCTCGGGCACGGCGATCGCGGAACCGGTGGTGGAAGCCTATCGCAAGGTGGTTGCGCTGCTCCCGCGTTTTCAGGTCGAGGCGGGACGCGATTTGAACTACAGGGTGTGCTACCCGCGTGCGAGCTTCGACCGGCAGTCGATTGCGTGGGACCTGAATTATTTCAAGTACTATTTTTTGCGGCTGGCGGGCGTTCCGTTTAATGAGCAGGCGCTGGAAGATGACTTCAGCCGGCTGACGAAATTTCTTCTGAGCGCCAATCGGGACTATTTTCTCTATCGCGATTTTCAGTCGCGCAACATCATGTTGTGCGAGGGCGCGCCGTTTTTTCTTGACTACCAGGGCGGCCGCAAAGGCGCACTGCAATATGACATCGCGTCACTGCTCTACGACGCCAAAGCCGATTTGCCGCCGGAATTGCGGCAGGATCTGCTGGATCGGTACCTCGAGAGTCTGACGGAATTGATTCCAGCGCCGGGGAGCGGGGCAAAAACCGCGGCCCGCGCGGCATTCATGCAGCATTACTATGCGTACGTTTATGTACGTATCATGCAGGCGCTCGGGGCGTATGGGTTTCGCGGTTTTTATGAGCGCAAGGCGCATTTTTTGCAGAGCGTTCCTTACGCGCTGAGAAACATCCGCTGGCTGCTGCACAACGTCGAATTGCCGGTGACGTTGCCGACTTTGACCGAGGCGTTCAAGACCATGGTCGCGTCAGAGAAGTTGCAGGGAGTCGCGACGACGGCGGGCAAGCTCACGGTACGCGTGTCGAGCTTTTCATTTCATCGCGGCTTGCCGGCGGACGAATCAGGCAATGGCGGCGGCTTTATTTTCGACGGGCGCAGTTTGCCGAATCCCGGACGCGAAGAGCGGTTCAAGGCGTTGAACGGCAAAGATGCGCCCGTGGCTGAGTACCTGGAGCAGCAGGAGAGCGTACGGCAATTTCTGGCGAACGTGATCGCGCTCGTCGAGCAGAGCGTGAGCAATTACCAGAGCCGCGGCTTCAAGGATCTGATGGTTGCGTTCGGCTGCACGGGAGGACAACATCGTTCCGTTTATCTCGCTGAGCAATTGGCCAAGCACCTGCGCGCGCGCGACGGGGTCGAGGTGATGGTTCATCACCGCGAACTGGAGAAACAGAATTCATGAAGGCGATGATTTTCGCGGCTGGGTTGGGCACGCGGCTGCGCCCGCTGACCAACGACCGTCCCAAGGCGCTGGTTGAAATCGAGGGACGCACGCTCTTGGAGATTGCGCTGGGGCGCTTGCGGGAGTTTGGAATTCGCGAGGTGGTGATCAATGCGCATCACTTCGCGGACAAACTGGTGGAGTATCTCAAGGCGCATGATCAGTTCGGGATGCGCATTGCGGTGTCGCGCGAAGATGAGTTGCTGGATACTGGCGGCGGACTTAAGATGGCGGCGCATTTTTTTCTTGAGGATGCCCGCGCGGTAAAGGCTGATGAACCGATTGTTGTGCACAACGTTGACGTGCTGAGCACGATTGACCTCGCGCGCATGGCTGAGGTCCACGCGAAGGAAAAGGCGCTGGCCACGCTGGCGGTGCAGGAGAGAAAGACGGCGCGCTATCTTCTGTTCGACGAGCGCATGCAGCTTTGCGGACGGCGGATCGGGGACGTGGCTACCGCGGAAATCGTTCGCCGATCGCAACATGTGCAGGCCCTCGCGTTTGCGGGGATCCATGTCATCGCGCCGCGTCTTTTTGCCAAGCTCACTGAGGACGGACCGTTTTCCATCATCACGTCGTATTTGCGGCTGGCGGGAGAAGGGGAAGCGATCTTGGGGTTCAGGGCGGACGAGGCGTATTGGCGGGATTTGGGGCGGCCCGAGGATCTGGCGCGGGCGGCGAAGGATTTGAAGGATCGGCAGTTGGGGAAACACTGAGCGAGCTGGCCGCGGGCCGCGATTTTCAATGGCTTCATTCGTCACAAAAGCAGGTATGGTCCGTCACAGCGATCTGGCACGGGCGGGGGGACAATTTGAGTAGGAGATGAGAACGCTCCGATGCCGAATCTGCATATTGTTTTTAGAGAAGGCCGGCAGGCGGGCGGGGCCCACACCCTTCAGGAGCAGGAGGTGTTGGAGCGAGCCGTCGCGAAGGTGGTGCGCATGGGAGAGAACGTGGGGGTGGATACGGATCAGATGATCGAGATGCTCGACCACGGGATGACGGTGAGAGAATTGTTGGAATATTTGGTGAGCCTGACGGGGTGAGCGGTGGGAGTAAGCAGGCGAAGGAGCGGCGCAGAGTCAGAGTTTGGGACGAGAAAGGAGACTACCATGCCTCGGAGACCGGCAGGTTTGTTGATCATGCTCCTTGTTGTTACGGTTGCGGTGTGCGCGGGGGCGGGACAAACGGGCGCGCCTGCGCCGACTTCCAGGAGCGATTCGCCCTCTGTCGACCCAACTTCCGGTAAGCAGCTTTATATCGCCTATTGCGCCCTGTGTCATGGCGCCGATGGCAAGGGAGGGGGGCCGTTTTCGCCGCAACTGAAGATTTGGCCGCCCGATCTCACCCAACTGTTGAAGAACAATCATGGCCTGTTCCCGGAGATGCGGGTGAAAGAAGCGATCGATGGGGAGTTCGGCAAGGCGTCGCATGGCTCGGCTGAGATGCCGATCTGGGGGCCGGTTTTCCGGTCGATGGCGCATGGACACAGGGATAGCGCGCAGGTGCGAATCAACAGCCTAGTCACGTATCTGGAGTCGATTCAACAGAAATAGCGTCGCGGAGAAGAAGCGCGCGAAGATAAGAGATTGCCGTCTGGCTGTGGATTCGGTAATCTCTAGCGATGCCAGATCGCCGGGGTAGCCTCGGAAGCATACAGGGAACATTTTCTGCGGCATGGTGCGGGTCATCCTGTTTTCGGGGCTCGATCGCCGCCTGCATGGTTGTGATCCTGTTGGCTTCGATTGCAGTCGCGCAAACGCCGGGGCAGGACGCTTCGAGGCCGGCCGAGAAAACTGGCCAGGAAAATCAAAAAGGGTCGGGGCCGGTCAAGACATCGGTCGGGGTCTTCAACCTTTTGGATGAAAAATCGATCATTTTTCCCGATATAGCGGACAGCATGATGCCGTTGACACCGAATCAAAAATTCGAATTGTTTGTGAACAACAGCATCTCGTTGCACACGATTCTCTATTCGGGGCTGGGCGCAGCGATCGGGCAAGCGGACAACTCGCCGACCGGATTCGGGCAAGGCTGGGATGCCTACGGCAAGCGCTTCGGGTCTTCGATGGCGCGCGAGGCATCGGCCGAGTTCTTCGGTACTTTTGTGCTGGCATCGGCGATGCATTATGATCCGCGCTTCTTTCCGGAGAAGGATCCCAGCTTTGGTCATGCCATTGCCTATTCGTTATCGCGGGTCTTCGTGGCGCGGAACGATGTGGGAGCGCAGGTCGTGAATGTCCCCGGGTTGGTGGGACCGCTGCTGGCCGAGGGGTTGGCGAACGTGTACTGGCCGGAGCGCAACCGTACCGTGGGTGACACCTTCTTTCGCTACGGTCTGGACCTGGCCGCACGAGCGGGCGGCAACATGATGCGCGAGTACTGGCCGGTGGTCTACAAAAAGCTCTCCCACTCCGCGTCTTCGTCGTCGCGGAACGCCCGGCGAGAAGTGGACGAGGCAGGTCAATGACGGCGGAGGGAAAAGAGTTTGGTTGAAGTTACCGCGCCGCGCATCTTAATATCGAGATTCACTTCGAAAAATTAGCTTCGACAACAGGAGAGGTAGATTGCGGAATCGCTGGAATCGTACGCTGTTTTTTTGGATTTTTCTTGGGTTGGGGGCGGCGCTGGCAGGGGCACAGACGGACGGGCAACGAAACTTCCCGCGCTTCAACTTTAACGCCGGAGGCGCTTTTGGAATTGGCCGAGGCGACACGGGCGCTTTTGTGGGGAACTCATTTGCGGGCGTGGCGGGGGCGGGATGGAACTTCAGCCGCCTGCTGGGCGTCAGCGCCGAATACATGTACTACGATTTGCCGTTGCGGCCCAGCGTGACGCTCCATCAGAGTTTGGGAAGCGCGAATGCATCGCTGAACGTTGTATCGCTGAATGGCATCATCAGACCTCCGTATCACGTTGGTCCGTACGGATTTTATGGAATTTTAGGTGTAGGGTTCTACGACCGCAACACGTACTCGAACTTTGGATTGCTGTTGGCTGGTTCGTTGTGCCAGCCAGCCTGGCGCTGGTGGGATATCTACTGCTCAGGCATCCCCCCCACCGTTCCCGCGTCCCCCCAACAATCGCTCGGTTCTTACACGAAAATCGCAGGCGGCTACAACTTCGGAGGGGGCTTAACCTACAACCTGAATCGCTGGCACCACGCCAAGGTGTACGCCGAGTTTCGCCTGCACAAGCCTTATTTCAGTGACTCGGATATGGGTGCCTGGCCGGTCACGGTTGGACTGCGATGGTGAGAACGCGATTGAGTAATTTTGTAATGCAGTAATTGGGTAATTTGAAAACCCTTTCGGGGCGGTAGTTCTCGAATTACCTGATTGGTTGTTCCGCAACCCAATTCTTTCCGACTTCACCATTCTGACCCCATCCTCTAATTCTGAAGGGAATCCATCCCGCGTGGTTCTGTGCAAATAGTCGTTGACAACATGATACCTTGTAATACATAGTATATAGCATGATCGAGGGGCTGGGCCGGAGCGGCGCAACTCGTGATGGGTCGAAAGCCAGCGCTGCCACGCACGACGGAGCCGAGAAATGGGAAGTTCAGCTTCGCAAAGGATGCCTGGAACTGGCCATCCTGGCCTCGCTTTGGGGTGGAAAGCTGTACGGGCTGGAAATTCTGCGTCGACTGGAGAGCGGGTCGGATCTGGTTGTCTCCGAGGGAACGGTTTATCCGCTGCTGAGCCGCCTGAAGTCGCTGGAGTTAGTCGACTCGGAGTGGGTCGAGTCGGATGGCGGGCATCCGCGAAAGTACTACCGGTTGACTTTAGCGGGCAGGCAGCGCGCGCTTGAGATGGCGCGTGTCTGGCGCGAATTCTCGGCGAGTCTGACGAAGTTGCTGGTGCCGCTGGAGAAAGAAAAGCCGGCGAAGGAGAAATGATATGGGGCTGGCGGAGGGTTCCGAATCGAGGGCTGGCCGAGCTACGTCTGGCCGAGCCATGGATAAACGCGTGGGGAATTACCTCGCGAGGCTGGAAAAAGGACTTGCCGGGCTGAGGCGCGAAGAGGTGTCAGACATAGTGGGGGAGCTGCGCAGCCACATTCTGGAGAAGGCTGCCACGCGGGACGACGCGGGCCCGGCGGCCTTCGAAAACGTGCTCGCAGCGTTGGGCACTCCCGAAGACCTGGCGGGCGAATACATGGCGGACGATCTGCTGGGACGGGCGGCGAGCCAGCGATCTCCGTTACTGCTATTGCGCGGCCTGTCGCGGTGGGCAAGCCTGAGCGCGGCGGGTGCGTTCGTTTTGCTGGGATGCACGATCGGCTATTTTGTGGGCGGTTGTTTGATGCTGTGCGCTTTGTTGAAGCCATTGCATCCCCACACGGCCGGTCTGTGGAAGCTGGCCGATCCGCCTGACTCCTATTCTCTGCGGCTGGGTTTCGGATCTGTGCCAGCGGGCGGCCGAGAGGTGTTGGGCTGGTGGATGGTGCTTGTGGGTCTACTGGCTGGAGGCGGGTTGTGCTTTCTGACTACGCAAATTGCGCTCTGGTGCGTGCAGCAATTTCGCAAATCGCAGCCGCTCCGGCGCGGGTGATCGCGAGCTGATGGGGAATGGGGATGGAGATCAACGTATCGACCGAAGAGAGTGCGATGCCTGCGCCGTATTCGCATTCCGAATACTTTCCCGGTAACCCCCTTTCGCCCAGGCAGAGGTGGCTGTCACTGGCTGAACTCATCGTGGGAGCGGGCATCGTTATTGGCCATAACGTCTATCGGGTAATTCCCAATGAAGTACCGATTCTGTTTGTACTGGGGCTTTTGTCGGCGCAGTTGCGCGACGGCTCGTGGAAGGCGGCGGGGCTGCGCTGGCCTCGGTCGTGGCGAAAGACAATTTTGTTTGCGCTTGCTGCGGCGGCGTTGCGAATCTTCTTGAGCGCGCTGGTGATCGATCCGGTAACGGCGCATTTCTGGCCTCCGGCGGTTGCGCCCAGCGGCATGAACGAAATTACCGGGCACTGGAAGGTGGCACTGGAATGGCTTGGGATCGTCTGGACGTTTGCCGCATTCGGCGAAGAGATCAGTTATCGAGGATATTTGTTGAGGCGGGCGGCGGATGTCGGCGGCCGCTCGAAGGCGGCATGGTGGGCGGGAGTTCTGGTTTCGGCCGTACTCTTCGGATACGGGCACTATTACAAAGGGCCGGCGGGCATTCTCGAT
This sequence comes from uncultured Acidobacteriaceae bacterium, assembly GCA_963698865.1. Classification (GTDB taxonomy): domain Bacteria; phylum Acidobacteriota; class Terriglobia; order Terriglobales; family Acidobacteriaceae; genus Acidiflorens. The sequence continues at coordinate 160,304 of CAVOSL010000003.1, forward strand.
TCCGGCATGGCCGGGTTGATTTTGGCGGCGGCTTACGTTTTGTCCGAGGGAAATTTGTGGGTCTGCATATTGGCGCACGGATTCATTGATACGTTTGGGGTGGTGGCGGTGTTCTTTGGATGGGCTTCCTAAAAACTGGCGCGCCCGGAGAGATTGGAACTTGAGGCGTTTAGGAGGCGTGAGCGAAGCGGGAGCCTCCTGCCGAAATCCCGAAGGAAGAGAGGGATCTGCCGGCCTACAAACTTGTTGGGTGGATGGCGCGCCCGGAGAGATTGGAACTTGAGGCGTTTAGGAGGCGTGAGCGAAGCGGGAGCCTCGTGCCGAAATCCCGAAGGAAGAGAGGGATCTGCCGGCCTACAAACTTGTTGGGTGGATGGCGCGCCCGGAGAGATTCGAACTCCCGACCTACAGCTCCGGAGGCTGCCGCTCTATCCAGCTGAGCTACGGGCGCGCGGACTCTTTGAGTTTACAACCTCAGAGCGCGGCCATCAAACGACGTCAGGGGGTCAGGGGTAGGTAGTGTCCTAATTCAAATTAGAACACTACCCAGGGGTTAGTACACCTCGGGGAAAATTGTCGCCCCCCTCCGGGCGAATTTGGACCGTGGGACCGGGGCCCGCGCGCTAGCTGGCGGGGTAGACTGGCGAACGCGCGAGGCGAAGCGAGCGAGGCTGGACCCAAACCCGATCCACATGGTCAATGAGCCTAATCCGCTGTTTGCGACAGTTGACTTCTGGCTAGCCCGTCATCCTCCCGCAACTGCATGAGACGCATCTGCCATTGCTCTTGCCCGGAAGTTGTTTTTCAACCGGATCTCTGGGCTGATCGTGACCTTTCTGCCCTGGACTTCGATTTCCGCGCACGAACCGTCATCTCCAGGTACTCCTCAAGATGGCGACAGGCAAGACTGAGAGGCTCTTCTTTCCGCAGCAAACGGCTCACCATCAAACTCCCTTCGAGGGTGGTAACGATCATAGTGGCCAATTCCGCAGCATCAATGCCGGAACGAATTTCACCTTTCCTTTGGCCGTCTTGGACGATCGATGTCAGCCGGTCGAGCCACGAATGAAGAGCTTGACGAGCCTTGCGACGCAGCTCAGGGTTGCCGTCATCGGACTCAATCGCTGTGTTCAGCAGCGGACAACCACCAGGCACCAGCCCCGAGCGCCGTTCCCGAAAATTCCGCAGGCCTTGGCGCAAACGGTCAACGGCGTTTGGAATCTTTGCTAGTCCTTCGAAACGGCTGTCCATAGCAAGTTTCCAAGCATGCTCAAAAGCTTCACCAGCCAGTTCTTGCTTGCTATCGAAGTGTCGGTAGATCCCGCCTTTTTCAAGCCCAGTCGCCTGCATCAAATCAGACAGGGCGGTGCCCTCATACCCCTTTTGATTGAAGAGCGGTGCTGCCCTACGAATGATTTCCTGCCGGGTTTGCTCCCCTTTGCGCATGTCTGTTCCCCTGCCAATCCTTCGATGAGACCGCACGGTCTCAGGTCGCATCTTACTGTCTAATCGGCGACTGCAAATCAAAACAGTTGCGACCGATCGGTCTCGCAGGCAATCGAGCTATCCGAAAGCAGTAGGCGACTACTCGGCCCGTAACGTTGATTGGCGAATGGATACGTAGATTCTTTCAGCGATGTACGGCTCCAATGCTTCTCTTTGAGCCGGCTCGGGCAACTGTCCGTTGATGAATAGCATGGCAGTGCCGTGGACGAGCGCCCACACGAAGCGCGCCATCAGCACGGGGTCGTCTCGACGAATGTCGCCGGCATTCTGCTGCTCGACCAGCGCATCCACCAACACCTGGAAGGCACCGCTGGCCTCGGAAATGAAGTGATCATCTTTAGCGGCCGACTCGATGAATCCGCCGAACATCACCCGGTAATGCGAAGGATGCGCGACGGCGAACTGCACGTACGCCCGGTGCATGGCGTCAAAGCCGGCGCGGCCATGCCCGTTCCCATCCCAGGCATCGGTGAGGGCTTGCCGGAGCTTGCGGAACCCTTCTTTCCCCACCGTCGCCAGCAGTGATTGCTTATCGGCAAAATGCCGGTATAGCGCGCTCCGGGAGACCCCCAACCTCGCGCCCACCGTTCTCAGCGTCAGATGTTCGACACCCTGCGTCTCGATGGTGCGAAGGGCCTCATCGAGAAGCGCGCGGCGCAAATCCCCGTGGTGGTATGGCTTTGCGGGCAGTTTGCCCTTTCTCGGGCGGGAGGAATGAGGCATATGAAATATTCTATCAATGAGTGTTGACACTGTCTACATGAGATGGTATTTTGATGTTGACAGTGTTCACATAGAAGAGGGGGACATGCTGAAACAACTCTGGAGAACGAACGCACCGTTAACCTTTACCGGTCTGCTAATGCTGCCTGCGCTGGCCATCTCGATTGTTGGCCTGCTCATCGATCCGCGCATCATCACCGACGCGCCTGCCTGGCTAAAGCCTGCAAAGTTCGCGGTATCGATTGCGATTTATGTGTTCACGCTTGCCTGGGCGTTTACGCTGATCCCCGGATGGCAGAAGACGCGCCGTGTGGTCGGGTGGGCCACGGCCATCGCGATGGTGCTGGAGTTTGTGATCGTCGCGCTCCAGGCGTACCGAGGCACCACGAGCCACTTCAACTTCAGCACGCCTCTCAATGGAGTTCTGTTCGTCATCATGGGCGTGGCCATCGTGGCGCAGACCTTCATCAGCATAGCCGTGGCAGAAGCATTTTGGCGGCAGAGGTTTGAAGACCCAGCGATGGGCTGGGCCCTTCGATTTGGGATGATCATCACGATCCTCGGTGCTTTTATTGCGGGTTTCATGACGCACCCGACCCCTGCTCAACTGGCCACCAAACACGCCGGACACGGAATGCCGATCATGGGGGCGCATACCGTGGGCGGGCCTGACGGTGGCCCCGGACTCTCTGGGACTGGGTGGAGCACTGAACACGGCGACCTCCGGATCCCACATTTCATCGGCCTGCATGCGCTGCAGGCACTTCCCCTGATTGCTTTCTTGATGAGGCGCCGCCAGCTAAGCAGCGATACGCGAGTCCGTCTGACGCTGACTGCGGCAGGGAGCTATTTCACATTGGTCGTATTGCTGCTCGTACAGGCGCTCCGAGGGCAGCCGATTCTAAGGCCGGACGCGCTCACATTCGGGCTATTCGGCGCATGGGCCCTCGTCACTACGATTGGGAGCTGGAAGTCCGTTAATTCAGTTTTCCCGGCAACGAACCCGGGGACCGTCTGAGGTGCGATATGTCCCCACAACAGGTTTTTTCCATCGCCAACTCCGTCGCCTTAATGTCCTGGATCATGCTCGCCATCCTGCCGAGGAAACCCTGGGTAACCAGGGTGGTCACAACTAAGCTCGTTCCAGGACTCTTCGCGATTCTCTACATCGCGATTGTCGTTTCCCTGTTCTGGGGCTCTCCTGGGGGCTTCTCGACTCTTGCAAGTGTCGGAATACTGTTCTCCAGTCCCTGGCTGCTGCTGGCGGGATGGGTACATTACCTGGCGTTTGACCTTCTCATAGGCTCATGGGAATTGGAGGACTCGCGGGAGCGCGGCATCCCTCACCTGATGGTGGTTCCATGTCTCCTGCTGACGTTTATGTTCGGCCCAGCGGGGTGGCTGCTTTACAGGATCGTACGATCCGTTCCTCGCAGAGATTCAAAATGACCTGTTTCGAAAGGATGCCAACCATGCTTCCATTCTCATTCTTGTGATTGCTACGTCGGTCCTTAGGGTCCTCGGTGCTGCTGGGCTGCATCCGTTGGGGAAAACTGGGGAGCGACTGCCAACCAGAAATATTTGCGACCGATCGGTCTCTTACACAATCGAACCCAATGTGCTTGATGTTTCAGCAGTGAGCAAGAGAAAACAATTCAGAGAGGAGTTAGCACATGAAAAGCTTCAGAACCTTAGCCACTCTAACATTAGGAGGAATTATCGCCATGACTCAAATAGCAACAGCGCAAACGTCGAATGCGGCGACAGACACTCGAATTGACCCGCAAGTACGCGCCTATCTTGCGGAACTCAACAAGGACAGCAGTCCGTTTTGGGAACTGCCGCAGCCCAAACCACAAGAGATTCTTACCGGATTGCAGGACAAGACGGCGGTCGACATGTCCGGCGTCACGACCGTCGAAAAGACGATCACGCAAGACGGACGGACAGTAAAGCTGTACATCATGACGCCACAGCAGACAGCGAGCAAGCCCGGCGTACTGCTTTTCATTCACGGCGGCGTCTGGATCGTCGGAAACTTCCAGAATCACCAGCGGTTGCTGCGCGATCTTGTCGTCGGCTCGGGGCAGATCGGAGTGTTCGTGGAATACAGCCCGCTGCCGGAGGCGAAGTATCCGACGCAGATGGAAGAAACCTACGCCGCACTGAAGTGGGTTGCCGCGCATGCTGCCGATTTTGGGGCTGACGGGAGCCGTATCGCGGTGGCTGGGAACTCGGTCGGGGGAAACATGACCGCAGCTTTGGCGCTGATGACGAAGGACAAGAATGGGCCAAAGATCGCTTTGCAGGTCCTGTTCATTCCTGCAACCGATGCAAGCTTCGATACGGACTCCTACCACGAGTTCGGGACCGGCAGGTTTCTGGCGCGCGCCTTCATGAAGTACGGCTGGGACCTATATGCGCCCGATGAGAAGACGCGCAACAGTCCTTATGTGTCTCCGCTCCGAGCGAGCAACGAGGAACTCCAGGGTCTGCCGCCAGCGCTCGTCATCACCGCTGAAAACGATCCACTTCGCGACGAAGGCGAAGCTTACGCACGGAAACTTAAGGACGCTGGTGTCGCAGTCACTGCGACTCGCTACAACGGAATGATCCATGACTTCGTGCTCCTCAATGCCATCCACGACGTGGCCGGAGTTCAGGCCGCCATCCAACAGGCTAACGATGCAATTCGTGACGCATTAAAGCCAAGCGACGGAGTTCGTGCTGGTCTGAAGCAGTAATCTGCAATCGTGATCTGCCGGGCGGTTTGCGCCGCTCGGCAGACTAGTAATCTGGCTTCGCTTCAGGGTGACCTGAATTCCCACCTTAGTACGCGGTACCGATTGTATTC
>CAVOSL010000004.1:0-393695 GCA_963698865.1 uncultured Acidobacteriaceae bacterium
CCCACTCTCTCCGCCAGTTTTCAAAATCACAGCCAAACATGCGGGTTCCGTGATCCGGTTACTATTTTTTCCGGCTTGCGGTTACTAAAATCGTGAAACTCCCACTCCGACGCAGTATTGAAGAGTGTGGAGATTTCATGGCAATCCGTGCTGTAACCCTATATCTTCGGATCAAAACCGCTGAAGCTGCCGGACTACAAAATTGAGCACGGCACGATGACTTGTGTCTTCGAAGTCAAAGAGTTTGACGACCCCGCCGCGAGGTCATCAGGCGGATTCAGTCCTTGTCCTCCGATCCGGGAGAAGATTCACACAGCAGCCAAGCCATTCAAGAACTACAAAAGTGATTGTTGCGCATTGATCTTCTGGAACACGAATTTCTATCGAAACGTTAAACCGCCGGTTGTCCTATCCACAGCCTTCGGAGAGTACGTTCGTGAAAACCGTAGCCCTCTCGGAGCCGAGCCCAGCAGTTATCACTTTTCGGGGCGAGCAGAACTGAGACCCGACTGCAACACGAGATTCAGCGCAATTGTCGTTTTGGCTCCCTACCGATTGAACCTTAGGGCTTCCACCTTAGGCTCGTTTGGCACGTCGGTGAGCAGATCAGTTTCAGCCCAAATCTTGACGATGCCGAGTCCACCCCGCGTGACGGCTTTTTCGGCGGCAACTTTCTGCCGAAGGCGTTGCCCCCACCAAGCAAAGCCCTGTGGTTCTGTAACCACCCATTGATCGTCTATCTGAAGCTGCCGACGAACGTCATTCAGTACTTGCGGCCCTATATCTGCGGTTGTCTTCATGCTTCTGTCCTGTCGTGCGCTGGCTAACTCAGACTGTGTTGCAATTCAACTGACAAAGATGGTGGGGAACTTGCGAGACCATTGTCCGTTAGTTTGGGGAGGTTCAAAATTACCTCTGTAATGCGGAGCAAAGAAGAGCTTCACTCGACTGTTGTGCGTTGCCGGAGACAACTCAACAGCTTGACTAGTGCTAGTGTGTCCTGCCCGCAATAGTCGAGCAGAGCTTTCTTGAGACGTTCACACTCGGCTTGATCTCCTGTACCCCGACTCAGCGATTCCCACGCCAACCCCGCATCCACGCCATCGGCGACTGCCATCCCTTCGTATGTCATCTCAGGCACGAGCGCAGGCAGCACCGATTTTAGACTGTACGATCCGGCAAACTGGGGATGATATGTATGGTTCCGAATCAGGGGCAACAAATCGACAACGCGAGACTGGACTCGTTCGATGGGATCAGCAAACTCCGGCAGCCAAGCGGCCAATTCGCTCAGCCGCGTCAGTTCGAAGCTTTGGTTGTACACGATCATATCTGCACTCCCGGCTTCCTGCTTAGCCTAATAGCCACGACCGCGTGTCGGAACACCTGGATTTTGCACAATCTCCCCACCGTACATCTGAGAATCCATCGTGCAACGCTAGTCGTAATAGCCGAGGGAAACTGCATAACCAAGATTCAGCGGCAACGTCCAGAACAACTGGACAGGGCAGCGTGACAGGCGCCGTCGAATGCTGTTCAGCGAATAGAAGCGCCTGACCGCATATTTGTAGCCCGCCAGAAGCGCGTCCGGGCTCATGTTTCGCGGCTGGAAGACCACATCGGCGCGGCCGTTATATTTGCTCCAGTCGCGCGTAAGGATCCTGCCCTCCGCATCCAGGCGTTCAAACAGGCGGGTCCCGGGAAAAGGTGTCAGGACGTTGAAGGTTGCGTTCTGCACTCCGCTGGCTTCCAGAAAATCGACTGTTTCGCTGAACACGGACTCGGTGTCGTGATCGAATCCGAAGACGATTCCCGCCTGCACCGCAATGCCGTATGTGTGGATGCGTTCCATCGCCCGCGCATAATCCTCAACGCGATTAAAGGCCTTGCCGGCTCCATTCAGGCTTGCCTGCGAGACCGATTCCAGCCCAAGGAACAGTTGCTTGCAGCCACTGCGCGCGGCCAGTTCCAGAAATTCTTCGTCGCTGGCGGCGTGGATGCTCGCCTGCGCGCTCCACCATTTCTTGTGCGGCGCAAGAGCCCGGAACAGTGACTTGGCATAGTCCAGATCGCCCGCAATGTTGTCGTCCCACAGGATGATGACCTTGCCATGAAAGGAAGCGTACTCGCGCGCGACGGCCTTTACCGGCCGGTGGCGAGGCTTGCCTGGATACATGACGGCCAGCGCGCAGAAATCGCAGTTGAAAGCGCAACCGCGCGTGGCGAACATCACTCCAGCCGTGTGGTCGCGCCGATGAAACAGGTCTTGACGCGAGGCTGGCGCAAGATCGAGGGCGGGAGGATCAACACAGGTGTAGCGCTTTCCAAAGCGGCCAGCCTCGAAATCCGAAAGAAATCGCGGCCAGTGAGCTTCGGCTTCTCCCACGAAAATTACATCCGCATGAGCTTGCGCTTCGTCGGGCACAAGGGTCACGTGCGGTCCTCCCAACGCGACTGTCGTTCCGCGCTGCCGGAAGCGGTCAGCAAGATCATAGGCGTGCGGCGCGCTGGGTGTGTGGAACGTGATCGCCACCAGGTCAGCCGGCGACGACAGATCGACGGGTTCCGCTGCTTCATCGACGTGGAGCACACTCCAATGCGGAGGCACGAAGGCGGCGAGATAGGGCATGGTCACTTGCTGGAAGTTCAGCACGCGGTATCGCCGCACCCGTTGAATTTCCGGAGAGGACGCCGTGATCAGAAGAAGAGTTCGAGCCGGCATGGGCGAAACGTCAGGACCGAACGCCGAGTTGCCTGACACGCTATCTTGGCAGAAGTCATAGGCTAATGTAAGTCATGGATATCACCAGCTCGGCGCAAAGGTAGTCTCGCCAATTGAACTTCGTTTCCTCCGCTGATTAACGCGGGTTTTAACGGATCGCAAAAAACGAGAAAAAACGATCCGTGTCGATCGGCGTAATCCGCGGAAAGGAAGTTGAAGAATCCCAGACGACGTACGCCTCAAAACCCGAGCGCGCTCAACCCCGGATGATCATCCGGACGCCGCCCCAACGGCCAGTGGTACTTGCGCTCCGCTTCCTTGATCGACAGGTCGTTGATGCTGGCGTGGCGCACACACATCAGTCCGTTTTCGTCAAACTCCCAGTTTTCGTTTCCGTAGGCGCGAAACCACTGCCCGGAATCGTCGTGGAATTCGTAGGCAAAACGCACCGCAATTCGATTCTCCCGAAACGCCCACAGCTCTTTGATCAGCCGGTAGTCCAGTTCCCGCGCCCACTTGCGCTTGAGAAAGGCCACGATCTCCGCCCGGCCGTTGATGAATTCCGCGCGGTTTCGCCAGCGCGAATCGGGAGTGTAGGCTAGCGACACTCGTTCCGGTTCGCGCGAATTCCAGGCGTCCTCGGCCAGACGAACTTTTTGCATGGCGGATGTCTCGTCAAAGGGCGGTAATGGCGCTCGCGCGGACATGTTTTTTTCTCCTGTTCAGAAGTTAGAATCTCGCGGCGTAGTTGAAAATTCGGTTGATTGTTTGTCGCGCGGGTTCCGGTCACCCTGCCGATAAATCCCCCACAAACTGTTCGCTTGAGGCATAATGAGCACCGCGCCAAATCGCATGAAAGACACTCCAGGATGATCGTTGCGTGACCATAACGCGCGGGGAGAAACTGGCATGCCTAAAGTCAAAGCCAACAACATCACCATAAGCTATGATCAGCAAGGGAGCGGCGAACCGCTCATTCTTATTCCCTACCTGGCGGCGGATCACGCCTGCTATGCCTTCCAGGTCGCAGAATACGCCAAGCATTTTACCTGCATCTCTCTCGATCTGCGCGGAACGGGCGAAAGCGACCTGACTGACGGCGCCTATACCACCGAGCATCTTGCCGACGACGTGGCCGCTTTCATGCGAGCCTTGGGAATTCCAACGGCGCACGTCACCGGTCTATCGCTCGGGGCGGCGATCGGTATGTGGCTGGCAGCGAAGTATCCCGATACTGTCAAGTCGTTGTCCCTACACAGCGCCTGGCCGAAGACCGATCCCTTCATAAGGGCCGTCGTCGAGAGTTGGCAGGTAACAGCCAAAGCGATGGGCAGTGTTTCCGCCATGGTTACTCTTGCGCTCTTCCCCTGGTGCTTTACACCTGAACTGTATGCCGCCAAGCCCGAATACATCCAGTCATTGGGGGAGTTTGTGCGAAGCCGGCCTGCGCAATCGGTGCCGAGTTTCATCCAGCAGTCGAATGCCGTAATCGCCCATGATGCGGAATCTCAACTGGGCGGGATCATAGCCCCGACCCTGATTACATTCGGGCGCCATGACGTCGCGACCTCCACGCGCTTTGCGGATCCGATGAAAAAAAGAATCCGCAACTCCGAGTTGCTGATCTTTGAAGGATGTTCCCACGCCCCGATCTACGAAAAGGTCGAGGAATTCAACGCCAAGACGTTGCAGTTTCTGAAGCGTCAGGCAGGGTGATGCCGCAGACTAGGGGGGTGTGAGCAATTCCGCACCGCTCACTCCCCCGGCTCTCGCTGCGCACATTCCCTCTTCAGGACCAACTGACGAAGGCATATTTGCATCTTATTGAGCCGCTACGAGGAATCTTGCGATGTCGGATAAGAAACAAACCAAGGCGCTCTTTCGCTGCCTACTGGCCTATTCGGATGGCCGTCTGGTTCGCACCTTCGATCTCGAAGCTGATCTTGCGCGCCGTGACAAAGGCCTGAAGGCGGTCGCCCATGACGGAACCGCAATGACGGTGGCCGTGGCCAAAAGCGCCGAAAATTCATGCGACGATCCCTCTGACGCCCCGAAACCAGAATCGTTCGCTGCCGCCTACGAAATGTTTATCAATGACGGCGAACTTTGCGCCAACGACATTGAGTGGGTCTGGCTGAATCAAGCTTAGAAAGCGCTCAACGTGCATTAGTCGTATCCAATCCCCGCCCCGCCTCTACCGTATAAGTCCCTCGCTAAAAACACTTGCTCTTGCGAATAGCTGTGCTAGGCTGCGTTATGCGGTTGCGCGCTCTCGTTGTCCTTTTCGCAGCGGCTTTTGTACCTCTTTCTGCCAGCGCTAAGACGGAGGTCTGGCTCGAAGTTCAAACTCCTCACTTCATCGTGTTGACGGACTCTGGTGAGAAACAGGCTCGCCGCGTAGCCAGCCAATTCGAGCGCATGCGAGCGGTCTTTCACAAGCGCTTTCCTAATGCTCCGGTCGACGCCGCCTCGCCCATGACAGTGATTGCCGTCAAAGACAGGAAGGATTTTCAGGCCCTGGAACCTCAAGCCTACCTGGCAAAAGGCCAACTCGATCTGGCAGGTTTGTTTCTACAAACCGCCGATAAGAACTACATCCTCGTCCGGTTGGATGCTGAAGGTGAGCATCCCTATGCCGTCGTGTATCACGAATACACGCACTTTGTGGTCCGTAAAACGGCTGAATGGCTGCCCTTATGGCTGAATGAAGGCTGGGCCCAGTTTTACGAAACTACGGAGATCAAAGACAAGGAGGTTGGCATCGGCGAACCGAGCATCGAAAACCTGGCGCTGTTGCGCCAAAACCGCTTGCTTCCTCTCGCCGTTCTATTGGCCGTCGACCACAACTCGCCCTACTACCACGAGGAAAATAAGGGGTCCATTTTTTACGCCGAATCATGGGCTCTCACGCACTACCTGACCATCACGGACCGGCAGAATAACACCGACCGACTGGGGGACTATGCGAAACTGGTGAGCGCAAAGATCGATTCAGTTACCGCGGCGACTCGTGCTTTTGGCGATTTGAAGTTACTGGAAAAGAATCTCTCTCAATATATCTCGCAGGCCCAGTTCCATTACTTCCGGATGCCGGGTACGACCGACGTGGATGACACGGCCTTTCGTCTGCAGTCCGTAACTCCTATCCAGGCCGATGCGGTGCGCGCGGACTTCCTGGCCTACAACGAACGCATACAGGATTCTCGTACCCTGCTCGATCGTGTGTTGAAAGACGACCCGAAAAACGTTTCTGCCTGTGAGACGTTGGGATTCCTCGCATTCCGCGAGGGCAAACTCGACGAAGCGGAGAAATGGTACGAGCAGGCCGTGTCGCTCGATTCGCAGAGTTTTCTCGCTCACTATTACTTTGCGGCCATTGCGATGCGGCAATCTTCGTATGCGCAGCGCAAGACTCAGATTGAAGCGAGCTTACGTTCCGCGATCAAGCTGAATCCGTCGTTTGCCCCGGCTTTTGACCAACTCGCGTCTTTTTACGGAATGCAGCATGCGAACCTGGACGAGGCGTCTATGCTCAACCTGGCTGCCGTTCAACTCGATCCCGCCAACATCAATTATCGAATGAATCGCGCCAACCTCATGCTCGCAATGAATCGTCCCGCCGATGCCATCGCTGTTCTCCAGAATACGATGAAGCTCTCCGACAGTCAGGAACAACTCGCCGCTCTTCAGAACCAGTTGCAATCGATCCAACAATTTCAGGCGCAAAGCCAAGCCGGGGCACGCGAATACCAGCAAGACACTCAGAATGCGGCCACGGTCGAGGAAACTTCGGTCGAAGAAGATCAGCCCAGTCCCGCGCCGCCGGAACCAACTCTTCGCGGCCCGCGCCACTCCGTACGCGGCACGCTCAAGAATGTGCAATGCACCTACCCTGCGATCATGAAATTGAAAGTGGATGCGGGCAAAAACCAGTTGGACCTGCGGACGGCAAACTACTACAAGATCGAATACTCGGCCTTAAACTTCAAACCGGCCGCTGACCTCAATCCCTGCAAGGACATCGAAGGAATGACCGCCAAAGTCGAATATTTCGAGGCCGCCGGGGCCGGCGCTGAAGGCCAGATCATCTCCATCGAACTTTCTAAATGACCTTAGCCCCAGGCGGCCAGAGGCAGTAGTCCCACTCTCACACGCGCCGCCAAAAAGTGATTCCCCCTTGCCTCCCTTTCCTCCAAGATTTTTTTTCAAAATGATGATCGATTTCTCCTCCCCTTTGCGCTGTAACAATTGAGGAGGATGTCATGTCCAAACCCAAACGCGCCACCCGAATCATCCCGGTAGTCACTCTTTGTCTTCTTGTTATTTGCAGCGCCATTGCGTTAATGGCCCAACCCCCAGCCGGCACCGATCAAGTCGTTCCTTCCATGGTCAAGTATTCCGGAACGCTCTCCGGCGCTGACGGCAAGCCCCTCACCGGCACCCAAGGTGTAACCTTCCTGCTCTACAAAGAAGAAACCGGCGGCGCTCCGCTCTGGATGGAAACTCAGAACGTGCAGGCCGAAAAGAACGGACACTACTCCGTCATGCTGGGTTCGGCCAATGGCAAGGGACTGCCGGCAGAAGTCTTCATGACTGGCGAAGCGCGCTGGTTGGCCGTTCAGGTCAGCGGGCAGGCGGAGCAGGCCCGCACGCTGCTCTTCAGCGTGCCCTACGCCCTCAAGGCAGGCGATGCCGAAACGCTCGGCGGAAAGCCCGCTTCGGCTTTCATGGCGGCAGGCGGGTTAGGATCGGACCAGGATGGACGTCTGGAGCAGCAGGCGGCGAATGACATCTTTTGCGCCTCCGGCACCGCTTGCAAGACCGGCTTTGTTCCGGTTTTCTCCAGCAACGGCGGCAGTGCCAGCGTTACGAGTTCGATCCTCACCCAGAGCGGCAGCACCCTGAAAATTGCCGGCAGTGAAACCGCGACCGGCAACATCAGCGCAAGCGGAAACATCACCGCCACCGGCAACGTAACAGCCGGAGGCAATGTAAGCGCCCTCAATGTCAGCGTCCCCGGAACCGTCGCCGCGACCTACATGACCACCAATAGTTATTCCAACGGCGTCACCAGCACCATGACCGGCGCAGCCAGCGGCATCGGCGCCCTGCAAGGTTTTGCCACGGCCACCGGCGCATCTGGATTCACCTTCGGCGTCATCGGCCAGTCAGCTTCTGACCTGGGACGCGGTGTCTTCGGTCTTTCCACGGGTACTGCGGGCGTTGGAGTTATCGGCGAAAATAATTCCACCGGTATCGGGGTGGTGGGCAAGAGTTTGAGCGGACAAGGCCTGGCCTTCGCCGCCACCGGCAATGTGCAGCAGGATCGCACCAGCGGCGGCTGGGCCAAGGCCATGCTCTTCGTTAACACCTATCAGGCGCCCTACACCATCGTCCGCTGCTTCAACTCGCAGCTGACCGGAGCCGCCGCTACCACGCCGCCCTGCGGCTTCAACCTTACGGAACTCGGCCCCGGCATCTTCAATATCGATTTCGGTTTTGAAGTCGACGATCGTTTCATCAACGCGACCGTCTACAACGATTTCTCTGTACCCGTAATCTACCCGTCCGGCACTACGGCCCAGATTTTCTGGTACAACGCTCGCACTCAGCAGTGGGCTACGGGCGAGTACTACTGGCTCACGGTTTACTAACGCCGCGTGTGCCGCGCTGGAGCTTAAACGAAGGAGACTCGGACAAGAAACTCATCTAGTGAGGGCTACAACTAGGAAGGACTAACCTCGCGGGGACACGACGTAAGTCTTGTCTCCGCAAGCTTGCAACCGTCTACTTATTGGGAATAAAGACGCCGCGACGCAGAACTCCTTCCCGCCGCACTACTCTGCCCGGCTTCGCCCCCGTGTGCTCGCCGTTGTGAACCACCTCGACGCCGTTGACAAACACCTCGGACACTCCCGTAGCCAGTTGTCGCGGCTTCTCAAAGGTGGCATGGTCCTGGATGGTGTTGGGATCGAACACCACCACATCCGCAAAATATCCCTGCCGCAGCAACCCGCGGCGCGCGATCCCAAGGTTCGTCGCCGGCAGCGAAGTCATCTTGCGCACCGCCTCTGCCACCGTCATCAGCTTTTCGTCGCGCACATAACGCGCATACACGCGCGCAAAATTTCCGAAAGTCCGCGGATGCGCGCTGAATTTCAGGAACACGCCATCGACGCCCTCCGGATCGGCGTCCGCCCCGAAAGCTCACCCACGGCAGCACGATCTGTTTGCGGATATTCTCCTCGCTCATCAAAAAATAAACCGTCTCCACCCGCGAATCGTCCTCAATCACCAGATCCATCGCCGTATCCTCCGGCGTCGAGTGCCGCATCTTCGCGACTTCCCCCAGCGTCTTGCCCGTCAGCGGCTTCAGCTTTTCGCTCCTGAATCCGATCAGCAGCACGTTGTCGGGCGATCCCGCCGCGCGCATCAGATTGTCATACTTGTCGCTCGAGAGCATTTCCTCCTTCACCCGCTTCCGCGTCTCCGGATCCTGCAACCGCTTTCGCCACGCCTCCAGGCCGCCTTCCTGCACCCACGGAGGCATCGCCGCATCCAGTCCGGTGGCGCCCGCCCGATACGTATACATATCCGCCGTGATCTTCAAACCTTCGGCGCGCGCTGCCTCCACCTTCTGAATCACCTCCGGCAGATGGCTCCAGTTTTTCTCGCCCGCAACTTTCAGGTGATAAATCTCCGCCGGAACATGCGCCTGCCGCGCGATCGTAATCAATTCATCGACCGCCTCCAGTTCATGATCGCCCTCATTGCGCATGTGCGAAATGTAGATGCCCTTATATTTGGCCGCCACTTCCGCGAGCGCCACCAGTTCATCCGTTTTGGCATAGTTGCCGGGCGCATAGATCAACGCCGACGCCACGCCCAGCGCGCCCTCCCGCATCGCCTGGTCCGTCACTTCGCGCATCCGGTCCAGTTCGGCAGGTGTCGGCGCCCGGTTCGCGCGCCCAAGCACATACACGCGCGGCGTCGCGGCGCCAATAAACGACGCGACATTCGGCGAGATGCCGTGCCGCACCAGCGTTTCCAGCCCCTCGTTGAGCGTGTGCCAGGTGATGTCAACCTTGATGTCGCCTTCCTGGGCCATGTCCTCGGCGCGCATCGCGTCATTGACCGGCCCCATGGACTCGCCTTCGCCAAAAATTTCCAGCGTGACGCCCTGCATCAGATCGCTAAGCCCGCGCCCGTCGGCAAACAGCCCATCCGGCCCCGACATCATGTTGATAAAACCCGGAGCAATCACCTGCCCATGAACGTCAATATCGACGCGCCCGCGATCCCCGGAAACATCGCCGGTCTTGGCAATCGTGTCGCCGTTAATGGCCACGCCGCCAGCCGCACAAGCCGAACCCGTCCCGTCGCAGATGAGCCCATTTCTCAACACAACGTCAAAGTTCGGAGTGCGAGGACTGGAAATCAGCGAGGTCGGGATCGCGATGAAAAGTGAAATTGCAATGAGCAGTGGGAGCGATGTCAGAACAAGGATGCGTCGCATGGAGTTGATTTTGAGCCAGTAAATAGTACCTCAATTAAGGTTCAGCGCTCTCTGCGGCGTGCCCCAAAAATCTATAAATAGCGACTTGGCATGGATTGACCGAATGAAGGATCGCGATGTTGACGATTCGGACATGCGGCGGCTTGACAAGACTTTTTTCAGGAAAGCGACGATGGCATGGCCGCCGGCGAAGAAGCAATTGACGATTCGTCTGGATGAACACGTGCTCGCTTGGCCAAGCGGCATGGCAAGGGCTACCAGACGCGCGTCAACCGCATTCTGCGCGTAGTGATGGAGAGTCACTCGCCGCGGACAGCGCATCGGCCGGGCCTTTTTCTTAAACCAACGTCCGCTCTGTCTCAGGTTTATCCGTGTCTTGGTTAGGACACAGGCTTGCTGGATGTTGGGTTGGATCAGATGAATGAGGAACCACGCCTCTCGCGATGGCGGCTTTGTGGGCGATAAGTAAGTATCCTTTGGCAGTCGTTTCTCGTTCGAGCGCGGCGAGGCGGCCGCGGCCCTGCTGGGTTTTTCCGGCTTTGATCTCGATCTCTCCGAGAGCCAGACGGATACGGTATTGTTGCCGAACGGCGCCGGTTTTTACCGCTTGCTTGAGAAGGTCGTTCAGGTTCCGCTGGGCATCGCCATACTTGCCAGACACGGCATCGAGGCGCGCGGCGAGGATACCGTCATCAAAATCGGGATAGCCGGGACCTAGCCTGCGACGCATTTCGAGGCCGCTTTCGACTTCCTTGGCCGCCTCGGGGTACTTGCCCTCTTCTAGAAGCGCGCGGGCGAGCACAGTGCTGGCGTTTCCCTCGCGCCAGCCGTGACGGTTTCTCCGCGAAGATTCTTTTACCTCACGAGCTGCGGACTCCGCCAAGCTGGGGTTTCCCTCTTCCGTAGCGACGACACCAAGAGCTAGACGAGCATCTGCGGCGTTGTTCTCCCGGCCTAGTTCTGTATCAATCGACAGCACCTGGTCATAATCGTGCTTCGCCTTATCTATCTGATTTCGTTCCAGGAGAAGGTCAGCCTCACTGTCCAGGGCCTCAGCGATCAGCGATTTGTCGGCACTTCTGTGAGAAATCGCTTTAGCTTCGTCAATTGATTTACGGGCTGATACTAAGTTGCCGTCATCCACATCCCTTGACGCGGCATGTGGGAGAAAAAACGCTAGATCGTCTTTGTCGGGATTTCGTCGGCTCGCTGCCAACGCTCGAGCAAAGTATCTTCGAGCGCCGGAAAAATCGCCCTGCTGTTGGAGCGCATTTCCAAGACTGTCGAGGATGAATTCCTCATAATATGGAAAATGCTGTTTTCGGAGGATTAACAGCGCTTCCTTAAGGCACACTGTGGCTTTGTTAAAATCACCTTCAGCGGACAGTACCGATGCAAGGCCTTGCAAGTCGATAGCTGTGCGCCCTTCGTTGCCGATCTCGCGATGGACGGCAACGGATTCCTCCAGCAATCTCCGCGCACGATCGAGATCACCCTGCTCGCTGAGTTGGTTGGCCATGTCACTCGATATCGACGCTACATGGTTTCGGTCACCGAGGGAAGCGTATATTTCCTTAACCCTCTGATCTAAAGCAAGGCTTTGGGCGAATCTTCCATCCGTAATCTCAATCATGGCTTCCATCGACAGCGCCCTTGCAACCACGGCGCGGTCGCCATGGGCCTCTGCTTTTGCCCGTGCGTGCTCCGCTGCGCCTATGGCTTTTTCGGGAGTCTCCCAGAGGGCCCCTGCTTCCTCCAAATCAATGCGAGGGTCGTCTCCGGCGGGGCGCGGCAAGGTACGCAGTAACTTCACGGTCTCCAGAGTTTCTTTCGACTTTTGTTCTCCTGCTAATCGCAGGCCGTATTCCAAGTTATCCGGGTGCTGCGCAAAAAGCGTCTTGTATGCCTGCAATGCCTTCTCATGTTCGTTGTTGACGTCGTGGTAGTGCGCTTCAATCCAGAGACGATCTTCCTCCGGGAGATTCGCTGACAGGTCGAGCGCTCTCTTTGCCTCATTCCGCTCGGCGTTACTATTCCCGACATTTGACCACGCATCGGACAGCGCCATGTGGGCGAGTGCATAATTGGGATCGGCATCCACGGCCTTTTGCAACAAGTCAAGGGCTGCTCGACCATCGTAGACCCGCAGCCTGGCCAGGCCTTCGGAGTAGAGTTTCAGGGCGTCGGTGGTTGACGGCAGGGCGGCGGCAATCGCCTCCGCTTGCTGCTGGGTCACCTGTCCGGCGCCTAGTTTGTCTCGCAGCTTTGCGCCAATATGATTGACCAACTGAGACAGTCCTGCTTCAGTCTCCGTGCTTTCTTCAGAAATGGCAGCGATGGTCTCTCCTCTTGCTGAGTCTTGCAGCTTCAGATCTACTCGAACCATTTTGTCGTTCTGGCCGCCCATCGCCAGGTATGCACCAAGAACGATGTCGTCGGCGCTGGTCTGCCTCCGGATTTTGTCCAGCGTATCGCTGGCATAGCTGTCGGAATCCGGTAGAGAGAGGTTCAACTTCACTTTGGCGACGGTTTCGCCGGGAACGGTGCGCAACTGCTCGCCAGCCGCGAGTTCATCGGTCAGCATTTGCGAAAGGGCGGTGGAGAGCCAAGCTTCTTCCGGTCTTCCGGCGAGGTTCTTGAATCCAAGCACAGCGACCGAGCGGCGCGCCTTGACAGTTGGCGGAGTTGGAGACGCGGCGGCGTGGTTGGACTTGTGCCGGACGATGAAGTATCCACCGATACCCAGAGTGCAAAGCAGAACGGCACTCGCAATGCCGGCCACGTATCGGCTGCGAGCCTGCAGGAGGACATGCGGAGTTGTCGATGCCATTAACCGTTCCAGATCAACTCCGAATTCCCGCGCCGACTGGTAGCGGCTGGCCACATCCTTTTCGAGTGCCTTCAGGATCACTTGCGCGAGGCCCGGTGACACGAAACGGCTGGCAGAGCGCGGCGATTCCGGTTTTCGGCTAAGAATTGCGTTGATCAACAGAGGGCCGTTGCTTTCTGGAAATGGGCGACGTCCGGTCACCATTTCATAGAGGACGGCGCCCGCCGACCAGATGTCACTGCGGGCGTCGGCCGGTTCTCCGCGCAGTTGCTCCGGCGCCATATAGGGAAGTGTTCCAGTGACCTCCTGCGACTTAGTCAGCGTGGCAGTCATTCCCAGGTCGCTGGCGTGGGGCGCAAACTGAGCCAAACCAAAATCAAGAATCTTGAGGCGGCCATCCGGTGTAATTCGCAGGTTGCCGGGCTTAAGATCTCGATGAATAATGCCTTGAGCGTGTGCGATCGATAGCCCCCGCGCGAGTTGGATGCCCAAGTCCAACGCTTCTCTTCTCCGGTAACGCTCCTTTGGCGAGATTTTCTTGGAGAGTTACTCCGGGAATGTACTCTGTTACGAGGAAATCGGTGCCATCTTTGCTCCCGAACTCGAAGATGGTCGCGATGTTGGGGTGGTTCAACTTCGCGAGTGACAGCGCCTCTTTACGGAATCGCTTGCGTGTGGACTCATCGGAGAGCGTTCCGGGAAGGAGAAGCTTAATGGCGACGTCGCGTTCAAGCTGGAGATCATGCGCGCGATAAACCACACCCATGCCACCGGTGCCAATCTGCGCTGTGATTCGGTAGTGAGAAAGCTCGCTGCCAACCATTGCAGGAGACTCCAGCACTTCGACGGGAAGGTTGGCGGAAATGTTACATGATGCCTTAGGTCTTAGTCCACGTTTATTGTCGTTCGCCAGGTTACGATAACTTTTCGTAGACCTTCCGTGGCCACCGGGTGCCCCAGCTCTCGCGCTTTTCGGAACCTGGGATTCCACAGCGGTCTCAGTCTTGGGATTCAAAACCTCGGAAAAACCAGGTCGCGTATGCCGATGAGTGGACTCTACCGCCCCGCGACTTCGTCCAGCCGCGCCAGCGTGTCCGGATAGCGGCGCACCAGCAGCACAAGAGCCGCCGCCTGCGGATTCGGCTTGGCGCGCCCCTGCTCCCATTTTTCCAGCGTTCTTTCGTTAATGCGCAGCCGGCGCGCGAACACCGCGCGCGAGCAGAGGAGTCTCTTGCGCGTATCGCGGATGAGTTTCGAATCGACGTCGGGAAGGGGCGCGGCCTCGACATTGTGAGGCCAGCAAAGTGATCTTTCCTTCCTCGATTTATCATATAAAGTATTTATTCCTCAATAACATACACGGAACAATCCGCCTAAAATAACCACCAAATCGACTCTAAGTTATTGATTCTAAAATACTTTACAGCTAAGTCCTTATTCCTCAAAGACCTGGCATTTTTCAACCGCCAAGTCTTTGATTCCAAAAGACCACTATGAAGGGGTATGCATGACTAACTGGTAAACTTCAGGCCAAACTCGGGCCCAACTCAGCCGATTGCTTCCATTCCGGAATCGCCTGCTTTCCTCAGTTCCGGGAAAAGCCAGGTCCAAACCGCAATCACGACGAGCGTTCCAACTCCTCCCAGGACGACCGCAGGAACGGTTCCGAACCAATGTGCCGTGATGCCGGACTCAAACTCTCCCAACTGATTGGAAGCGCCAATGAAGATCATATCGACGGCATTGACGCGCCCGCGCATCGCATCGGGAGTACCAATCTGCACCACGATGGCGCGAATCACCACGCTCACCATGTCGCAAGCGCCCACCAGCAGCAACGAAATCAGCGACAGAATCAGGCTGTGGGAAAGCCCAAAGATAATGGTGAAGATGCCGAATCCGGCAACGCAAGCCAGCATGATCGGCCCCGCTCGCCGTCGCAGCGGACGATGCGCCAGCAGCACGGCCATCGCAGCCGCGCCAACGCCAGGAGCGCTGCGCAGCAAGCCAAGTCCCCAAGGTCCAGTGTGGAGAATAGTCCGCGCATAAACCGGAAGCAGCGCAACAGCACCGCCGAGCAAGACCGCAAATAGATCGAGCGAGATGGAGCCGAGAATCAGTTTCTCGTGCCAGATGTAGCGTAATCCCGCGAGCACGGTTTCGAGGCTCATGGGCTCTCGAGGCCGAGCCTTCTCGCGTGCCTGCACGCGCGTCATCAACAGCGCGGCGAGAATGCCGATCAGCATGGCAGTCGCATAGACAAATTCCGGGCCGCGAAAGAACGCATAGAGCAGGCCTCCGAAGGTGGGGCCAAGTATGGTAGCTGTCTGAAAGATGCTGGAACTCCAGGCGACCGCGCTGGAAAAGTGAATCTCGGGCACAAGCTGCGGCAGCACAGCGCGAGCCGCCGGGAAGTTGAACGAGCGAACCGTGCCCAGCAAGAACGACGACGCCGTAAATCGGATAGACAGACGAGAGCTTTCGCTCGGCAAGCATGAACAAGATCGCCGAACAGGCCGCGAAGCTGGCGTAGCACCAGACGATGACGCGCCGCCGATTGATCCGGTCAACCACATGTCCAGCGGGTAAAAAGAGAGTGATTCCCGGCAGAAACTGCGCGAGCCCAATCAGGCCAAGGTCGAGCGGGCGCTTGGTAATCTCGTAAACCTGCCAGCCAACCGCCACCGATTGCATTTCGAGGGCCGCGACGATGCAAAAGCGGGCGATCGAAAAGGCAGTGAAGTCCGGGTAGTTAAACGCGGCCCGAGCCGCGGATTTTGCGTCTTCGGCAGCGCGATCAGAGGAAGCTTGCATCTCCTCATTAATGTATAACGCAAGCCGCTCACTCCGTGCGCAGCGCCTGTATTGGCTCGAGGATGGCGGCTTTGCGAGCCGGCATCAGCGTGGCCAAAGTCGCAGCCACGCTCAGGACAGCGACTGTGATCAGCAGAATGTCGGGCGCGTAGGGCTTTACTCCGAACAACTTCTTGGTCATGCCATAGCCCGCCAGAATGCTTGCCGGAATGCCGATGGCGAGTCCGATTCCAATTTGCGCGAACGCACCCCGTACCACGAGCTTGAGAACATTCACGCGGTCGGCGCCGAGCGCCATGCGGATGCCGATTTCGCTGGTACGCCGTTCGACCGAGTATGCGGTCACGCCATAGAGCCCGACCGAGGCGAGAATCAGGGCTAGTAATCCGAACAGTGAAGTCAGGCGCGCGAGCATCAGGTTCTGCGTGAAGTTGCCGTCGACCTGGGCCGCGAAGCTCTGAAAGTCGATTAGAGCAAGGTCGGGATTGACCGAGGCGAGCGCGCGGCGCACTTGCGATTCGAGGCCCGGAATGCTGCCCTCGGTTTGCAAAACGGCGGCGTTCAAGAAGTGGGAGCGGTTTTCGAAGGCGATGAAGCGCGGATCGTCGTAGGGGATGCGCTGGGTTTCGGCGAGAAAGAAGACAGGGCGAATACGGGTGGTCGGTCCCCAATACTCGGTATCTTCGGTGACGCCGACGATTTCGAAGGCGCTGGCATACTTCTGCTCCAGATCGCCGAAGTGTCTGCCGATCGGATCTTCGTCCTTGAAGAACTTTTTCGCGAAGGCCTGATTAACGACAGCAACGTTTCTCGTGCTCGCGGTATCCTGCTCGGTAATCGCTCGGCCGCGGACGATTTTTGTGCCGATGCTGTCGAAGTAGCCGTCACTGACGCGCAGCCAGGAAGACTCATTCTGATCGGTGCCGGGCGGAGGAGGAGCCTGTCCCTCGACGTAGACCTGTTCACCCCAGTTGTCGCCCTCCATCGGAGTGTAGAGCGAGAAACTCACGCGCTTCATGCCGGGGATGGCCTCGAGGTTGTCGTGAAGCTCGCGAAAGAAGGCGGGCATTTGATCGACTTTGTATCCGGCCATAGACGGATCGAAGTGAAAGATGTAGCGGTTCTGCACGTCGAAGCCGAAGTTCTGGTGCTGCTGGTTGCGCAGGGTTTCGGTAAGCAGTCCGGCGGCGCATAGCAGAATGACCGAGAGTGCGGTTTGCGCTACGACCAGCGATTTCTGCGTCCATCCGGAGGCCTGAGCGGTGGCCCGATGCGCGCCACGGAGAGCGTCGGCGGGATCGGAGTGCGCGGTCATCCAGGCGGGCGCGACTCCGAAGAGGATTCCGGTGAGTATAGCGACGGCAAAGGTAAAACCTAGCACCGGCAGCGAAGGCATGGCGCTGATGGCGACGTCATTGTCGGGAAAAGCCAGACGAAGAATGAGGCGCGTGCACGCGAAAGCGAACGCGACGCCGATAATTCCGCCCATCAGCGAGAGGACAGTGCTCTCGGTGAGCACCTGGGCAATCTGGCGTGAACGTGGCGCGCCGAGGGCGGTCTGCACCGCGGTGTGCTGGCGGCGGCTGGTGGCGCGCACCAGCATCAGGTTGGCAACATTAGCGCAAGCAATGAGCAGGACGAAGGCGGAAATCCACATGAGCAGGTGAAGGCCTCCTTCGTATTCGTCGCGCATCATCTGCACCCCCGCGCCGCCGGGAGAGAGATGGAGAGTTTGTTTCGGAATCAAGGGAACTTCTACCGGTTCGACCCCGGATCCGGGGCTCAACAGGAATTGCTTGAGTTCAACCTGTAGTTGGGCCTCAACATTCCTGGGATCGGCGCCGGGCGCGAGGCGTCCGATGATGTCGAGCCAGTCCTGCCCGGGGAATTGCAGCAGATTGCCGGGGCCATCGATGATCGTCTCAGCGTTGAGTGGAATCCAGAAGGCAGGGGCGCTCTCCATGCGGTCGCCGTAGAAGCCGGGCGGGCCGATGCCGATCACGGTGAAGGGAATTCCGTTGAAGATGAAGCTCGCGCCGATGATGGATGGGTCGCTGGCGTATTTCTGTTGCCAGGTCGCATAGCTCATCATCACGACCGGGTCGGCGCCTTTGCGGTCGTCATTCTGGGTGAAGGCGCGGCCGGCGTAGGCGCGAAGGCCGAACATCGAAAAATAGTTTCCTGAAACGTACTGCGCGCGCAAGGACTCGGCGGGCTGGTTGGTTCCGCCGCGGCGGATGCCCATCAGGGTGCGTCCGGCCTGGAGGGCGGCGAGTTCGCTGAAGCCGTGCGTCTGGTCGCGAAAGGTCTTGTATTTTTCGTAGGAGAAAAGCGTCCAGTTGTCCCGCAGGCCGCCGTTGACGCAACAGTCTTCGTGGTCACCGACACGATAGAGTTCGGCCGGGTTGGCGACGGGCAGCGACCTCAGGAGCACCGCGTGGACCAGCGTGAAGATTCCGGTGGTGGCGCCAATGCCGAGCGCAAGCGTCAGCACGGCCGTGGTGGTGAAGCCGGGAGCGTGGAAGAACTGCCTCATCGCGTAGCGGACATCGTCGAGAAGTTGCATGACGCCTCCGGAGTGTTGATACGGATTGGCTTAGCCGTTGGTTCAACGGGGACCGGTCATTTTTGGGGATGGGCGCTGGAATTCTTCCAGGAGTTCCCCTGCCATTGGACGCTCATGGTGTGCGGTTTGTGAGCAGAGTTCTTCGGGCTCAACTGCGGTAGGACTGATGCGTTTTGACAAAGCGGCGCCACGCGTACTGCGCGGCGCCAGATTCTTTGGCAGTATCCAAAGCAAAGAACTAAAACGTAAATCTCGCCCCAAACTGAAATTGACGCGGGGTGTTGGAGGTATTCGTGATCTGCCCGAAACCGCTGCCCGGATCCCATCCGCCGCCAGCTTCCGAGTTCACGTTCGGCGCCGAGAACTGCGGCCGGTTGGCGACGTTATAGGACGCGATATCAAACCGCAGATTTTGCTTCTCGCCCAGCTTGAAATTCTTGGAGAGCGTGAGATCCAGGTTGTTGGCTCCCATCGTCCGCATGTGATCGAGATAGGCGGGCGCATTGCCGGCGATGTAGGGCAAGGCAGGCACCGCGAAACAGTCGGGCGTGAACCACTGGTTTGCTGTACGGGGCGCACCCTTGCTGGGGTCGCAGGTGATATCGCCCCGCTGGTTGAGGTACTGGTTGTCATCGATCTCCGGCGATGTAATTCCGGTGTAGGGCGAAGAAATCGGAACGCCGCTGCTGAGGTAGAAGATCCCATCGATCGTCCAGTTGCCGAGAATCGCATCGGACACGCCGCTTAAATTAACGGCTCGCCCGTTTCCTACCGGCAGATCGTACGATGCCTGCCAAGTTAACTGATACTTCACGTCCTGCGGGCTGACGGAATGCTCATAACTCATATTTCGCCAGTCCTGAATCGAGCCGTTATGAAAACCGACAAAGCTCAGCGGCGGATTGCCGTCATCGGTCATCAACTTGGCCCAAGTGAAGGAGGCCAGAGTCGTGAAGTGATTGGTCAACCGCTTCTGCACTTTCGTCTGAAGCGAACTATATTCCGAATCTCCACCGGGATAGCCGCTCACGATGACGCCATTTGTCTGTCCGGTAATGCTGAGAGCTCCCGTGTTGAATTGCGGGAAGGGCTCGGCCGCGATGAAGTCGTCAACGCCCGCACCAGAGGAGGCGAGTTGATAGATCTGGCTCAGACTAAGCTGGTTCAGGTCGACATTGCCAATAGGCAGGAACAACCCTCGGCTGCCCACATATCCGACGCTGGCCACGATCCCGTGCGGGAATTCATACTCCAGCCCGAAGTTGAAGTTATAGGTGAGCGGAGTCCGCTGCGAGTGCAGCATGGTAGTCAGGTTCGCCCCGAGGTTCGTCGCCAGTCCATTGGGATGTAACTGCGACGGCGGAACAAAGCCTCCCGGGAATGGGTTGCTCAGTGAATACGGACCGGTAACGCTCGCCGGCCCGCCGGGTGCGCACACGTCATCGGTGTTGATCACAGTATTGCTGGAACCGTCTGGAATACACGTGGCATTCCAGTTGTTGCTGGTCGAGTATCCGTCGCTGTCCACCAGCGAACCGCTGACCATCTGCACGCTCGGCCCAAAGTAGAATCCCGCGCCGCCCCGCACCACCAGATGCTGCACTGGCAGCCACGAGAATCCCAGGCGCGGAGCAAAGTTCGTCAGGTTCGTCTTGAAGGGTGAGCGATGTCCGCTGGTGGCGAAAACCTCGCCGCCGGTGAAGGGATCGCCGGTTAGAGGATCGGTGCCCACCGCCGTTGGATCGAAGTATTCCAGCCGGTTGTGGCGCTCCGTCTTGCCGCCGAAGATGTCCCAGCGCAGCCCGGCGGTAAGGGTGAGATTCGGTTTGATGTGGAAGGTGTCCTCGACAAACGCGGCGTAATAGGGACTGGAGTTTGCCGAGAACAGATCCTGCGTGAAGTTCACCGACTCATTGCCCGGATAGCTTCCCATGCCTAGCAGGAACGAAGCGAAGTCGCTGCCGCTCGCGGGCGCATCCTCCGGCAGATTTGTCTGCTGGTTCGTGGCCGTGGTGTCGAAGTAATACCACCCCGACGACGCCGGCGGCTGCCCCACATTCAGGAACCTCTTCATATATTCGAAGCCAAAGCTGAGTTCGTGCTTGCCCATCACCTTTGTCAGGGTCGCGCTGGAGTCGAAGTTCTCGCTGGCATATTGGAACGTGTTGTAGTTCGCGGTCCCGCCTACGGCACTGGGGTTGCCGCTGTCGTTCGTCAGGTCGTTGAAGAATACAAGGGGGAGGGTTTTAAACGCCTGCGCGTCGGCCAGTGATTGCGGAAATCCCAGCGAGGTGATATCGAAGCCATTCTGCCGGGGATCGCCGCCCTGATTCTCGAAGTGCCGGGTAAAGGAGAAACGAAGCTGCAGCACCGTGTTGGAGTTGACGGTGTAGTCGTCGCCGATGATGAAGTTCCGCGCATTGGTGATGTTCTGCGCGTAGTACGGGTCCCACTCGTTGCCAAAGGCATTTACTCCTGCGGTCGTCAGCTTTGCAAAGGAGAAGCGCGAGAAAATCCGCTGCCCTTCGCTCTTGTAGTAGTCCAGGCGGACATCGAATCTCTGCGCCGTGATCGGATCCAGCCCCGGAAGCTGAAAGTTGTTGTGGTGATACGGGTTGTCTGGGTCCACTTCTGTATCGCAGGTCGCAGGATTGGGATAGTTGCACTTGGGAAAATGGGATAGAAACGCCGTCGCGGTTGGATTGACCGGACTATAGCTGGTGATCACGTTGTGGACAGGAAACTCCTGCCGCGTTCCGTCGCCGTTATCTCCAACCAGCGGGTTATAGATGGTGTAGAGGTCGGACGAGAAATCGCCCGCCGCTTCCGCAGTCGTGGGGACCGTAAAGATGCTGGTGTTATCGAACAGCTTCTCTTGCGTGGCTTCATAATCGCCAAAGAAGAAGAGTTTCTTGTGAATGATGGGGCCGCCGATCGCGCCACCTTCCTGGTAGCGGTGAAAGGCAAGAGGTTCGTTAGCTTGGCCCGCCAGCAACTGGGTCTGCTTGTTGAAGTAATCATTGGCGGCCAGGATATTCGGGCGAAGCACCACGAAGGCATCGCCATGGAACTGGTTGCTGCCGGATTTGCTGGCCAGGCTGATGACACCGGCAGCGCCGCTCTGATAGGAGGCGGAGGTATTCTGGGTTTCGACGCGGAACTCCTCTACTCCATCCTCGGGAATTTCCATGGCGGGGAGAATTGCGCCCAGGTTGTTTTCAGCCACGCCCAGCGGGCTGCCGTCGAGCATGTAGTAAACCGATCCCTGGATAGCGCCGTTGATGGTGTACGACGAGACATCGATTCCCGGGCGTCCGCTCGAGATGTTGACGATGGCCTGCGAACTGGAGGAGTTGGGCGCTCCATTGGCTGGGGTCACGCCGGCGCTCAGTTGTATCAGATCGAAGACATTGCGGGTGAGCAACGGGACGCGATCGATGGCGGCTGCGTCAATTAGCTGGCCCACGGTGGAGTTGCTGGTGTCCACCAGGTCCGGTGCGGTCGACACCGTAATCGTCTCGGTCACGCTCCCGACTCGCAGCGCGATATTCACGGTGGCGGTTTGGTCCACCGTTACCACCACATTGTCCTGAGCAACAGTTTCGAAACCCTTTTGGCTGGCCGTGACCACATAGGTGCCGGGCGGCAGTGATACAAAGCCGTAAAGGCCCGCGTCGCTCGTGACAGTGTGCAGCTTGATTCCGGTCGCCTGGTTCAGCGCGGTGACATCGGCACCTTTGACGATCGCGCCTGAAGGATCGGAGACCAGGCCGCTGATGCTGCCTCTGCCGGCTTGGGCAAGGGCGGCAGAACTCGCGCAGAGTAGAACAATGAAAACAGAAAGAATAGTCCGCGCTATTTTTACAATCTCGTGTCTGCTATTCATGAAGGACCTCCCAACCAAAGCCTTCCGGCTTGCGACGCCAATCCGGCGATTCTAAAGAAACGTTTTATTAAAACGTATGAATATTGTCCCTTTTGCCATTGTCAGTCAAGTAAAAAATAGGCGATAGGGCACGTTTGCGTAGGCTTTACGCTGGCCCGCGAGTCGAATCCCTCACGGCCAGCTCCGGCGCCAGTTTCCGGTGCACCGCCGGCAAGTCGCGTTTTTCCAGCATCGCATTAATACCTTCCAGCACAATGCTGGCCGCCATCGCGCCCATGGCTTCCATGGGCTGGCGAATCGTCGTCAGCGGAGGCGTACAAAGGCTCGAGGCCGCGACATCGTCGAATCCCACTACCGAGCACTGCTCCGGCACGCGCAACCCGGCGCGCGTCAGCGCCCGAATCGCCCCGAACGCTGTCATGTCGTCGAACGCCATCAGCGCGGTGAATGGGCGCTTCGCCTTCAACATATCTTCGGTCAGTTTGTAGCCGATCTCGAAGCTCGACATGGGATCGCGCGACTCGGGCAGGTCGACGGTCAGGCGCGGATCGAGTTCCAGACCGCGCGCCTTCGCGAACGATCGAATGCCACGCCACCGCGGAGCGCTGTCGGTTAGGGTCTTCGGACCGCGAATGAAGGCAATTTTGCGATGGCCGAGGGCGTACAGGTGTTCGACGGCCGTGTAGGCGCCAAGCTCGTTGTCGACGATGACCGAGCTGATCGCATCGTTCTTCAACTCGCGCCCGATCATCACCGTGGGGATGTTGCTCTTTTCGAGATCGCCCAGAACCTCGATGTTTACGAAGAGCCAGTTGGCGAGCACGATGAGCGCTTCCACCCGCCGGTCGAGAAGCATCTCGAGGTAGCGTTCGAAGCGGGCGCGCTCGTTCTGCACGTCGGTCAAAATCGGCAGGTACGACGCCTGATAGAGCGAGTTCTCGATGCCGCGCAGGACCAGCGTGCAGAACGGATCCGTCATGTCGAAGACCATGACCCCAACCGTGTGGCTGCGACGGCTGCGCAGCGAACGCGCAAACAGATTCGGCCGGTAGCCCAGCTTTTTGGCAGCGCTCTCAATACGTTTTTTGGTTGTGGTCGGAATGTAGCGAGCGAGGGGCGCGTTGTTGAGAACAATGGAGACCGTGGTCGCGGAAAACCCGCTCTCCTTCGCCACATCGCGAATCGTCACCATAAATGGTTAGTGCGGAGTGTCCAGCGGGTGCTTCGCCTTCTCAAAAAACTCGTTCTGCAGCCGCAGGCTTTCTTTGTCGGCCTTCACGGCGCGAATGGCTTTTTGAATGACCGCCGTCCAGGCGTTCATATCATACTCGCCCAACTCGCGTGTGCCGGCGGCGCCGTCGCCAGAATAGTGAAAGGGGAAACTCGCATACCACCAGATGGCTGTGTAGAGCGTGTCTGGCAACTTCAGGCGAGCCTGGTCGGCACCCGACTCCTGGTGCGCGCGATCCTGGTGTACAAGGTCGGGACGCGCGATCAGCATCTCCGATGTTTCCTGCTCGCCGGCGTGCATATCGTTGGTCGTTTTCTTGGCGGGCCCGCCGGGCGGCGGATCGAACAAAGCCAGGACATAGACGACGTAATCGTGCTGCCTTTCGAGTTGCGTCTGCGCGAAATACGGCAGCAGATGCTCATTACCGCCATGACCGTTTACGATGAGGACCTTCTTACATCCGTTGCGCGCCATCTCGTCGGTGGTCTCCTGCAAAAGCTGAAGTTGCAGGGAAGTGCTGTAGGCGATGGTGCCGGGCTCATGACGAGCTTCGAAAATTTGTCCAAAATAGTATTCCGGAAAAACGACGGCGAACTCCGTTTGCACTGCTGCCAGCGCCACGTGCCGCACGTTGATGAGATCGGTCCCCAGCGGCAGATGCGGACCATGCTTTTCGATGATGCCAAACGGCAGGAGGCAAGTGCCCTCGGACTGTTGAATCGCGGTTCGGAAATCGTCCGCCGTCAACTCTTCCCAGCGCGGGGAAAGCTTCGTCTGAGCCCAGCCGAGCGCCGAGCACAAAAGAACGGCAATTAGTATGGCCCGATTACGCATCACTGCTTTTCCTTTCCGGCCAGCGGACTGCTTGCGGCCACGACATTCCAACCATCGACGGTCAGCACAAGATCGCTGTCGCCCGCGGCCTCAAACCGCGCAGTCAGTTCACGGTTTTCGCCCGGCAAAAGCGAGACGTAATTGTCGTCCCAGAAAATTGGCACAACGTCTTCGTCGTTCTTCGCTTGTGCGATTCGCACGTGCACCATGAAGGCCAGGCTCGAACTTGGATTCTCGATGAAAGCATGAACCACTTTCTCTTTCCCTTCCCGCGCCATCGAACTGCGAACCACAAGCTTCACCGGGGGCAGGGAATTGAGGCCGGTCAAATCTCCGTATGCGCTTTGCGGCGTGTAGAGGGTATCTACTTTTTTTGCCCAGTCGAGCACATCGGGCTTGGTCGAGAGCCAATAAAAATTGTCGCTGACGAGTTTGCGAGAAGCGTCGCGCAGCTCAAGCTTCAAAAAGTAAGTTGGAGCAATGCCGTCAACCGAATGCAACTGCAGCGCCCGCACGGAGCCGTCGGCAGGAATGTCGACCGTCTCATTCTGTTTCGACTTTTCCTGCGAGTTGATGTCAAAGATCGTCGCCTGAACCCGCATGCCCGAAAAAGCCCGGTCGTGCCCATTCACTACAGCCACAGAATTGTCGTCATACGAGTACTGCACGTGCAGCGGCTCGCAAGCCTTCTTCGATCCGAAATATGCGCCCGAGGGCACGAGATAGTAGTCGTACAGATTCCAGATGAGCGAAGGCCAGGCATTGTTCAGCATCCACTGGATTACGCCCGTGGAGTCGTACTTGTTGCGCGCGTATGCCTCGAACATTGCGCGCTCGCCTTCATACTGCATCGCTTGCGATTTGCGCAGGAAGTCTTCCAAGCTCGCCGCTTTGCCATAGCGCTGATTCATGCCGTTCACAAACTTGTCGATGGTGGTGAAGCGCTCCAGCCCCGCGTGATAATTCCAGTAGTCGTCAATCGGCCACAGGTGATCGGCGGGGATAAATCGTTTCAGGCTGGGCAGCGTTGGAATCACGGGCCCGGGGCTGGTTTCAGTGTTAAATCCATAGGCCCCACCCGCATCTTTATCGACGAGCCAGTAGCTGGGCGGAACATAGTCGTACGGCCCTGTCATTTTTACGCCCGAAACCCCGGTGACTCCGGTCGTAGTGTCGGCGGCGGAAGAGATGGTCGGGTTAGGCCACTCGGCGTCTTTCAAAACCTGCAAGTACAAAGTTTCGAACTCCGCGGGCGGTGGATTGTCGCTGCCATACAACCAGACAAAAACGCTGGGATGATTGCGCAGCCGCTTCGCCTGATCGGCCATCGACGCGGCGGCGATCTTGGCGGTCTCAGGCGTCCACTGCTTCCATTGCTCCCAAAAGTCGCAGCAGGTCCATCCCGGCATGATGAGCACCCCGGCGCGATCGGCCATGTCGAAGAACTCATCCCGCTCCATGCGCCCTTCGGAGCGAATGGTGTTGAGGTTCATCCCGCGAACGTAATCGATCGCAGCCGTGGCGCGCTCGGGCGACCAGCGCAAAAGCATGTCGGGGGCCCACGCCGCCCCGCGAACCAGCAGCTTGCGGCCATTGATTTTGAATAGGCGGTAACCTTTTTCGGTCAGCTTCGAAGTCACTTCGCGAATGCCGAATGTTACGGCCTCGGAATCGGAAATTTGCCCGTCAACATCAACCTGCACACGCGCCGAGTAGAGTTCGGGCGAACCCATCTGATACGGCCACCACAATCGCGGATGCGCAAGCCGGAGCTGCGGAAACCGCTCGGGCGTGAAGACCACGGTTCTCATCTCGTCAGCGGCCAATTCGACGCTCTGGCTGACACGGATCCCCTCGATCTCAGCGCGTACGACGGCTTTGGCCGCATGTGGAGCCGCGTTATACAGATCGGTAGAGATTGTAAGCGAGGCCGTTTTGTAATCCGCGCCCAGCTTGGAGGCGATAAATGGATGCCGAAGAGAAACGTCACCCGTCGTGGTCAGGTAGACATCTTTCCAAAGCCCCATGTCCTTGTCGGGAGGAGTCGGATTCCAGTCGACCCAGGTCATGGCCAGAGCTTCTTTTTCGGGGGCAAAAACCTCGACAGCCAGGGCGTTAGACTTCCCTGCTGTGAGATGCTTGCCGACCTCGAAGTGGAAATTCCGCATCATTCCCGCGACGTCTTTGGCGTCGGCGATCTTCTCGCCGTTGAGCCAGATATTGGCGCGGTAGTTTACCCCGTCAAAATGCAGCCAGGTTAGGCGCTTCGCGGCTTCGGGCGGCGTTGTAAATTCGGTGCGAAACCACCAAGAGCACTTGAACGGGCTGTCCTCCGGCATGGGCTGATTCGAGAAGAAAGTGGATGCGGGATAGTTCATGCCCGGAAGCGATTTCAGGTTCATTCCAAAATAGGGATCGGGATACGTTCCGTCCGCCACCAGCGCCGCGACCACGGTGGTCGGAACGCTCGTCTTGTGCCATCCTTCAGCGCGAAAATCGGCGGTAGAGATCTCTGCTCCGCTGGCCTTTGCCACGCAAGAAGACTGAATCTGCCAATTTTCGTGGAGTAGACGCTTTGTAGATTGCTCCCCAGTTGGAGCGCCATTAGCCATGCCTGGCACGGCGCAAAACAAAAGAAAGACGGCAATAGACTGAAATCGGATTGCGAGCCGAGAGAGGCGTCGGGGATTCATTGCGATTGGCAACTTAGCGACCTCCTAGATGTTTCGGCAAACCTCTACAGCGATGTGTCTTGAAACTTACTCCGTTGTCGTCACCTTCGGAATGCGTCCAAAGCGTCCAGCCTCGATGCCCGCCTCGGCGGCTATGGCAAGCGTCATCATCTGCACCGGTAAAATCTCGAGCACCGGGCGCAAACCGTCCGGAACCTTGGGAAGATTCCAGTCTCCCGAAGCCGCGTCTTCCGCAATCCAGCCTGTCCTGCCGCCAGCCTGACGAATGTCCTCTACAAGCCGAGCCTGCAGCCCTCTGGTCGACTCAGCGCCCGCAAAGACCACCGCAAAGATTCCGGCGTCGACCATCTCCAGCGGCCCGTGCCGGAAGGCCGCGCCGCTCATGCCCTCCGCATGCAGCCGCACCGATTCCTTCAGGATCAGAGCGCCCGCGCCGCATGCTGCTAATGAATCGCCGCGTCCGAGCAAGAACAGATTGCGAACTTGTCCCAGATCGGCTGCCATCTCGAAAACGTGTTCCTTCCACACTCCAATATAGGACGTGACCGCCGGCACAACTCGCGCAAGCTGCTCGCGCGTCTGGTTCTCATCCGAGCCGCACAAGAATTCCCCCAGCAGATGCAGCGCCATCAAGGCCGTCACGTAGGTTTTGCAGGAGACGGAGAATTCCTTTCCGGCCATGGTGACGAGCGAAGCATCCGCGCCCAGCGCCAAGGGGCTGCCAGCAACATTGGTCACGCCCACCATCGCCGCCCGACGCTGGTTCTTTTCCATGAGCCGGACGATTTCCGCGCTCTCTCCGGACTGCGAAACCGCAACAATGAGCGTTTCCCGCTCAAACAAGCGATCCAGGGAATGGACCAACTCCGCCGTCTCAACCACAGAGGTCGTGTAGCCGTATGCATTCAGCCGCAAAAACAGCGGATAAAGCGCATGAAGCGACGCTCCCATGCCTGTCAGCACGATGCGCTTGAATCGCTGCCCAAGCAAGCCCCGGCCGAGCTCGGGCAGTTCTTTCGGAATTTCCAAGTGATCGAGTGTCGCGGCCAGCGCGCGCGGCTGATCCAGAATATCTTGAAGATACTGGCCCTCAACGATTCGATACGTACTTGTCTCCAACCTTTCCCCCTGCCGGTTGCAGCAGTTAGCCCACATCGCAGAAAACGCGATACGCGGGCAACCGCGGTGCTTCACCGTGACATGTCACCGCACGCTTTGCGAGGTTTCGAACCGATGATTCCAAACTTGGGCGGCGCCGATCAATCCGACGTCTGCTCCGAGCGATGCCAGAGAAATCTCCACGCACTCGGCGGGAACCAGCCGGCAATTCTGCCGGATCACCTCGCGGGCGCGATCCAGAAACAGATGCGCACTCTTCATAACGCTGCCGCCCAGCACGATCGAATCCGGCGCAAACAGCGTGATGAGATTGGCCAGCCCCAATCCCAGATAATAGCCTTCGTGCTCCACCGCGCGCTGTGCGAGTTCGTCGCCGTTCTCAGCCCGTTCGCAGATCTCGCGTGCTGTGAGGTTCGCGTTTCCGTCTCTGGCTGACGAATTCTCCTTCCACCACGCCGTCATGGCCGGGCCGGCCGCGAGACTCTCCCAGCAGCCGCGCACCCCGCACGAACACCGCGGCCCCGCCGGATCAAGGATGTGATGTCCGATTTCGGGATGGCAGCCGCGCACGCCGCGATACACCTCGCCGTGGAGAATCACGCTCACGCCGATGCCCGTTCCTACAGTCACATAAAGGAAGCGCGTTTTGGATTTGCCGGCTCCCCATCGCAATTCGCCCAGGGCGGCGGCATCGGCATCATTCTCGAGGGCAGCCGGCACCCCGAACTCGCGCGACAAAACCTCCACCGGATTGCCACCTTCCCATCCAGGCAGGTTGTTCACGTTGCCGAGCCTGCCGGTTATGCTGTTGACCGGCCCCGCGCTGCCAATGCCAAGGCCGTGCAATTTGACTCCAGCACGCTGTTCGCATTCACGAAGGAGCCCGATGGCGCGCCGCATGGCATCGTCGAAGCCGAGCGGGACATCGGTCGGGCATTGGTTGCGCGCAATAACCCTGCCTGCGTCGTCCACGACTCCGACGGCAATCTTGGTGCCGCCAATATCCACCGCACCGATCATTGCGTTTCCCCAGCTTGTGGTATTTCCTTTATTAAAATGTTTTAATAAAACGAATGAATATTGATACATTCGCCGATCCGTGTCAAGCGGAATTGCCTAAACGCCTTTCCGAAGACTAGTGGAAACGCTCTCGGTCCTGTTCTTCCGTGATCTCTCAAAGCCGCTCCCCGGTTGCTAAGCTCCGTATTGGAGTTCCAAGGAGGGCATGTGCCCGCAACCGCTACGAAACCCGCGACTGCTTCCAAACCGACGCTCAAGATTCTCTATGGCGAGTCCGATGAAAAGGCGCTTGCCAACTACGCCGCCGAATTCAAGAAGGCTGGCCACCAGGTGACGACGGCCCTGAATCGCAATGGCGTGCAGGAAGAACTGAACCGCGGCGGATTTGACCTCGTTATTCTCGGCGCGACGCTCTCCAAGGACGATCGCCATCACCTGCCCTACATGGTGAAGAAAGCTCACCAGGGAACCAAGGTCCTGGTGATGCATGCCGGAACGCGCCACCACGAGGTGGATGCGGCGGTCGATTCCGGGATGAGCATGGTTTATTTACTGGAGAAGATTGCCGCCCTGTTCCAGCCGGCTACCCACTAGCGCGGAGCATTGCGCACTGTTCTTCGCAATAAAAAAGGTCTGGCGAGATTCGCGCCAGACCGGCTTCCAGGGTAGTGAGAGTTGTCCCGGTCCCTTCCAAGAGCAATCCGGAACATTTTTATTCTTGCTTAGCGTCAATCTACAGTTGTCACGCGCTTGTCAAGGCGTCGTAACGTTTTGCGCGTTGGCGCGCTCCGAGCCCCATGTGTATACGGCCTGGCTCAACTTAAACGCCATAAGATAATCCCGCGAACGACTATAGCGAACGACGAATACCGAACCACAAAAAAAGGTCTGGCCGGAGAAGAAGCGTCCAGCCAGACCATCGAAACAACTCATGTTGGACGTCTACTCAGTGTTCCCCCGCTGTTCGGTACTGATCGGGGTGATATTGCCAAACAATCCGTCGGCTTCATCGTTGAGGCCGGCCGTGAAGTAAAGCGCATTGGCGGCGCCTGACTTGGTGTTCCCGCCGGCAAAGCTGATTGCCCACAGACCGTTGATGCTGAGCGCGCTTCCGTCTGCGTTGAGCATTTGCCCTTCGAACTTGCCGCTGAATTCATTAAAGACGTTGATTTTGCCGTCGCCAAAATTGCCAATCAGCAGGCGGTGGCTGAACGCGCCGAAGTCGGCGGGCGACTCGGTAATTCCCCAGGGGGCATTCAGGAATTGGCCGTGCTGCAAGCGCAGCAGGAGGTTGCCGCGGGTGTCAAAGACATCGACGTAGCCGAGCCCCGGGCCATCGTTTTCGTCTTCCGAGCCCGGATTGCGCTGCGCGAAGGTCACGACGATGTTGTTGCCGACGTTCTGGATCCCAAAGGGCACGTAATGAAGAGGCAGCTTGGAATCGGTGAAATCTCCAGGGCCGGTCTTGATCTGATGGAAGTTGCCGTCGTAAACTTCAACCTCTCCCGAGGCAAAGTTGGCCACGTAAAATCGCGGGCCGCTGGGCAGCGAGGCGATCGCACATCCTTTGTAGATCGCTCCCTGCGCGTTGTGATCGACGAGCAGAACGGCGGCGGTGGGATTTACATTTGGATTCCAGCCGGAGATAGTTCCATCTTCCGTGACAAAAAGAAAGATCGACGGGTCGCCGGGTGCGGCTGCAAACGAAGTGGTGTAGTTGTACACAGTGCCAGTGGGAGCAGCGGTACTGTTCTGTCCTTTGGGCGGAGGGATGGTGACGACCAGCGATTGCGGGACGCCATTGAGATCGTAGAGAGTGGAGAGTCCCGCGCCATTGTCGGAATCCCACCACGGCGATCCGGACGAGCGAGAGAGGCCCCATGGATTGACAAGATTCGGATCCATGTTAGCGGCATTTGAAATGCCGGAACGATTTGCGGTCAGGTCGGTCTCTGTGTAGTGCTGGGCCAGCGCGCTGCCGGCCAGAAGAGAAAGCAAGAGCGCCAGAAGCGCGGCTGGGTACAACAGATCTTTCCTGCGAGACATGAGCATACCTCCTCGGAGAGTCCCCATTTCCCCACACTCTTTGGGGGCTCGATCGCATTACGTTAGCCGCGCACGGGTGCGCGGTTTGTCACCAATCTGTCAAGTTGTCGTCATTTATTTCTGTAGTTCAGCCTAGGGGGTTCACAGTAGGCGGGAATTAAAATGGGCCGCCAGCCAAGAAGCGGTGACGTTTCCTTGGCTATCGGCCCATTCGATCCGGAAAGGGATCGGAGGTGATACCTACATCGTAAACCTCTCGAAGAGATTGTCAAGGACAAGTTCAGACAAATCGGCAGGGACATTCCCAAGTGGCCGGTAGCCCCAAGCTGCGCTTGGTAGGTCGACAAACCGAGCGCCAAACTCATTGACACTTTTGTCGCCAGAATGTTAGTTTTATTGGTTTTATAGACCGCTATTCTTCGAGCAAGATCAGCCGGAATTCAGCAGACGAGATTCGAGCGTAGAGCATGGAGCAGACACTCCGACAACTAGGCGAATTACTGCTCGGAAGCGTGCCGACCATCATCCTGCTCACGATTACCTACATTCTTTATTTATTCCTGGTGCATCGGCCGCTCACGGCGGTGCTGGCTGAGCGCCAGAAACGCACTCAGGGCGCGATGGAAAAAGCACGTGCCGACATCGCAGCCGCCGAGGCGCGTACCGCCGATTATGAGCAGCGCCTGCGCGAGGCCCGCCAGAAGGTGTTCAAGAATCTCGAGGCGCGCCGCCAGCAAGCCGCGCAAATGCGCAGCCAGGCGGTAGACGAGGCTCGCACGCGGGCCCAGGAGCAAGTCAAGCAGGCACGGGCGGCGCTCGAGCAGGATAAGCGGGAAGCAACGATCAAACTGCAATCCGAGGCAGGCCGACTGGCCAGCGAGATCGTGCGTATGGTGCTACGTCCCGTCGCGGCGCCGAGCCCCATGGGCGAATAACGGATAATGACGATCCCGATAAAAGAGAAGAGCCGAAAGAAGATGGCCGGTAGGAAAAACACGGTGCTGGAGAAGGCGGTTCGGACGTGCCTCCTTTGTGCATTCGCGTCCTGCTTTTGGATTGTCTTACCTGCATTCGCAGCGCAGGAACCGCCAGTCTGCACAGAAAGCACAGCAGGCTCCGAAAGACCAGACTTCAAAAGACCAAACATCCGATAAGTCCGCCACGGAGCAGCAAGCTCAACCCGCCAGCGAGGCTGCTCCCGCCGAGCACCAACCCACCAGCATTGGTGGAGAACTGGCTAAAGAAACCCGCGTCGCGGAGGGCGAGGAAGAGGAGGAGCACTCCGATCTCAAGCACTCCGCCATGGTGCAAAAGATTGCCAAGCTCACGGGCATGAGTGTGCACAGCGCGCATCTCCTGGCGCTGATTGTGAACTTTGCCATCATCGTGATTTTGCTGGTGTGGGCTTTGCGGAAAACTGTGCCCGGCATCATGGGGGCGCGCAACGAATCCATCCAGCGTGCGCTCGAAGAAGCCCGCCGGGCCAGCCAGGAAGCCAGCCAGCGGCTCGACGGAGTCGAAAAGCGCCTCCGCCAGCTGGATGTTGAGATCGGCCAGATGCAGGCCTCCGCCGAAAAAGAAGCGGAAACCGAAGAAGGCCGCATAAAAAAAGCCGCCGAGGACGAGTTGCGAAAAGTCATTGAGGCCGCGGAACAGGAAATTGCTGCCGCTGCGAAGCAGATTCGCCGCGAGCTGTCGATCCACACGGCCGACCTCGCGCTCGCTTTGGCGCGCAAACAAATCAACGTGGATTCCAATACCGACCAGGTCCTGGTCCGCAACTTTGCCGCGAAGCTCGCCGAGCCCGGCAAGAGCGGAAAGGACGGCCGCTAACCATGGCATCCGTCGTCGGCACCTACGCGCGCGCCTTTACCGATGTGGTTATGAGCAGCAAGGCTGATCCCGCACGCCTGCTCGCCGAGTTGCATTCCATGGAAGCGTTATTGGCTGAGAGTGTCGACTTGCGCCGCGTGCTGGAGAATCCTTCGATTCCCGCCGCGCAGAAACGTGCTGTGATCGATGCGGTCATACAAAAAATAAGTGGGTCGCGCCCGGTGCGCAACTTTATTGCGGTGGTAACCGATCATCACCGCCTTCCGCTGTTCAGCGAAATCGTAAAGCAGGTCGAGCTGGAATTAGATGACCGTATGGGCTTCGCCGAAGCGCAGGTAACCAGTGTGCGCTCCCTCAACGATTCGGAAAAGCAGTTGCTGGAAGCTGAAATCGCCAAGCTGACCGGCAAGCGAGTGCGCGCCCGCTACCAGCAGAACCCATCGTTGCTGGGCGGTGCGGTAGTTCAAGTCGGCAGCACGATTTACGACGGCTCAGTCAATGGGCAGTTGGAGAGGATTCGAGAGCAGTTGGTGGAAGTTAGCTATCAGCCACCGGCTAAAAGCAATTCTGTTTTGATGTTTGGTGGCGAGATGAAGCAGACACTATGAGATTTAACTGACAGCTGATAGCTGAGAGCTTCTTTTATGGCACAAATCAAAGCAGACGAAATCACTCAATTAATCCGCGAGCAGATCGAGAACTACGAGACCAGGATCGCGGTCGATGAAGTGGGTACGATTATCACCCTCGGCGACGGTATCGCCCGCGTCTATGGCCTCGACAAGGTTATGGCCGGCGAACTGTTGAGCTTCCCGCACGGCGTGGCCGGCATCGCCATGAACCTGGAAGAAGACCAGGTCGGCGTCGTGATCCTCGGCGAATACACCGAGATCAAAGAGGGTGACGAGGTCAAGCGCACCGGGCGCATCATGAGCGTGCCCGTCGGCGACGCCGTCATCGGTCGCGTTGTTAATTCGCTCGGGCAACCCATCGACGACAAAGGGCCCATTCAGTCCGACAAATTCATTCCACTCGAGCGCATCGCCCCCGGCGTCATTGACCGTCAGCCCGTGCGCGAGCCCATGGCGACCGGTCTCAAGGCCATCGACTCGATGATTCCCATCGGCCGTGGCCAGCGCGAACTAATCATCGGCGACCGCCAGACCGGCAAAACCGCCGTGGCGCTCGACACCATCATCAACAGCAAGGGCAACAACCTTATTTGTATCTACAACGCGATTGGGCAGAAGCGGTCCTCGATCGCACAAGTAGTAAAGATTCTCGAAGATGCCGGCGCCATGGAATACACGATCGTCGTTGCCGCTTCCGCCTCCGAGCCCGCGCCCATGCAGTACATTTCGCCTTATGCCGCCTGCGCCATGGGCGAATACTTCCGCGACTCCGGACGCCATGCGCTCTGCATCTATGACGATCTTTCCAAGCACGCCGCGTCCTATCGCGAAATCTCACTGCTGCTGCGCCGTCCGCCGGGCCGCGAAGCTTACCCCGGAGACGTCTTCTATCTTCACTCGCGTCTGCTGGAGCGCGCCGCAAAATTGAGCGACAAGAACGGCGGCGGATCACTGACCGCGCTACCTGTAATCGAAACGCAGGCAGGCGACGTTTCGGCCTACATTCCGACGAACGTCATCTCGATTACCGACGGCCAGATTTATCTTGAAACCGATCTGTTCAACCAGGGCGTGCGCCCGGCCGTGAACGTCGGTCTATCGGTCAGCCGCGTGGGCGGCAGCGCGCAGATCAAGGCCATGCGTCAAGTCGCCGGAACATTGAAACTCGAACTCGCGCAGTACCGCGAACTGGCGGCCTTCGCGCAGTTCGGCAGCGATCTCGACAAAGCGACGCAGAACCAGCTTAACCGCGGCCAGCGCCTCGTCGAGTTGCTGAAGCAGGCGCAATTCTCGCCGCTGCCATTTTCCAAGCAGATCCTTGCGATCTTCGCTGGCACCAGCGGTGCGCTCGACGATTTGCCCATCGACCAGGTGCGCGAATTTGAACAAGCGCTCTACAAGTACGTGGACACGACGAACCCAGGCCTGCTGAACACGATCATGGAAAAGAAAGTTCTTGACGACAATCTCAAAGCTGACATCGCGCGAGTGATCAAGGAAGCGAAGCAGCAATTCGTAGATTCAAAGCAAGCGGTAGCAGCGAAGTAATGGTGGAAGAGCGGCCCTTTAGGGCCGCGTCAGTGATCGAAACAATGTGGGGCTTTAGCCCCGGTTTTGCTTTTGTTTGCTCGTAGCTCGAAGCTGATTCATGCCCAACATTCTCGACATCCGGCGCCGTATCCGCAGCGTGGTGAACACGCGGCAGATTACCAAGGCGATGAAGACTGTCTCGGCGGCCAAACTGCGCCGTGCGCAGGAGGCCGCCCTCGCCGCCCGTCCCTATTCGCAGATGTTGACGAACGTTCTGAAGTCGCTCATCAAGCGAGCAAATATCTACGATCCTGTCACCGGCGAGCCGCTTCATCCGCTCCTGGCCGAGCGGCCGGAAAAGAACATCCTCCTGATTGTCGTCACCGGCGACAAAGGGCTGGCGGGCGCGTTCAACACAAATATTCTGAAAATTGTCAGCAAGTTCATCGCGTCGAAGCCGGAGCAGAACATCGACATCGAGTGCATCGGCCGCAAGGGCCGCGATTTCATGCGCCGCCGTTTCCCATCGGCCCCCACAAAGAGAAGCGCGGATGACGTTCAGGCAGGCGAGGCTCCCATTCAAAGCGAAGCTCCGCGCGCCGGCCGCGTGCAAATTACCGGCGAGTATGTTGGCGTGCTCGGCAAAGTCGATTACAACTTTGTGGCGTAGTCTCGGCCAGGATGTGGTGCAGCGCTTTGCGGATGAAATGATCGATGGCGTCTACATCCTCTATAACGAGTTCAAGTCGGTGATCGCGCAGCGCCTGGTGGTCGAGCACGTTCTCCCGATCAAAGAGATCGGTGAGGTCGATATCAGCCTGGCCGAAGAGGCCACAGAAGAAGAGCGCAAGCGCAGGCTCGAAGCCGCCAAGACTGCGGGCGTCGGCATTCGGCCCACCGATACGCACGCCGTCGACGAAGCCGCCGCCAAGTTTGCCACCGCTGATGTCGACTACATTTACGAGCAGCCGCCCGCGCAGTTATTCAGCGAGCTGCTGCCGAAGTACATCAGCATTCAGATTTTCCACGCGCTGCTGGAATCCGTTGCGGCCGAGCATGCCGCCCGCATGACCGCCATGGATTCGGCAACCAACAACGCATCCGACATGATCGACTCACTGACGCTCATCATGAACCGCGCGCGCCAGGCGAAGATCACGAAAGAAATTATCGAGATCGTAAGCGGTGCGGCGGCGCAGGGATAAAGAAGCTGCTAGCCACTAGCTGCTAGCTTCTAGCTAAACGGCGGTAGGAAGATTCGGGGCTTTAGCCCTTGCGGTTTAGATTTTGCTCGCTAGCGGCTAGAAGCTAGTAGCTAGCAGCTGAGGATTTATGCCAGAAAATATCGGACACGTCATCCAAGTCGCCGGCCCTGCCGTCGACGTGCAATTCGTCGAGGCCTCCATGCCTCCCATCTATGAGGCCCTGCGCGTCGTGAGCGACGGGTTCACCGTTCCCACGCCCATCAATGTCATCCTGGAAGTTCAGCAGCACCTCGGCGAAGGCCGCGTGCGCTGCGTCGCCATGGAGCCCACCGACGGCATGGTGCGCGGCATGAACGCCATCGATCTGGGCGGGCCTATCTCCGTCCCCGTAGGCCGCGGCACGCTGGGCCGCGTGATGAACGTCATCGGCGAGCCCGTCGATCGCCTCGGCCCCATCGCCTTTGACAAGCGCATGCCCATTCACCGGCTCGCTCCCGCCTTCGACGAGCAATCGACCACCGCCGAAATGTTCGAGACCGGCGTCAAAGTCGTCGATCTCATCCAGCCATTCCTGAAGGGCGGCAAAATCGGCCTGTTCGGGGGCGCCGGCGTCGGCAAGACCGTCGTCATCATGGAACTCATCAACAACGTCGCCAAGCAGCACGGCGGCTTCTCCGTGTTCGCGGGCGTCGGCGAGCGCACCCGCGAAGGCAACGACTTGTGGCTCGAAATGTCCGAGTCGGGCGTAATCAAGCCCGGCAAGCCGGACGAGTCGAAGGCCGCGCTGATCTATGGCCAGATGACCGAGCCTCCCGGCGCGCGTCTCCGGGTCGCGCTGACCGCGTTGACCGTTGCCGAATTTTTCCGCGACGAAGAAGGCAGTGACACGCTTCTCTTTATCGACAACATTTTCCGTTTCACGCAGGCGGGATCTGAAGTTTCAGCGTTGCTTGGACGTATGCCGAGCGCGGTAGGTTATCAGCCCAACTTGGCGACGGAGATGGGAGAATTACAAGAACGAATTACTTCGACTAAGAAGGGCTCTGTAACATCGGTGCAGGCCATTTATGTGCCGGCTGACGATCTTACCGATCCGGCGCCGGCCACGACGTTCGCGCACTTAGATGCCACCACGGTGCTTTCGCGCGCACTTACGGAAATCGGAATCTATCCGGCTGTCGATCCCCTGGCTTCGACCTCGCGCATTCTCGATCCGCGCATCGTCGGCCAGGATCACTACGATGTCGCGCAGATGGTGAAGAAAACGCTGCAGACCTACAAAGACTTGCAGGACATCATCGCCATTCTCGGCATCGACGAACTGAGCGAAGACCAGAAACTCACGGTCGCCCGCGCCCGCAAGATCCAGAAGTTCCTCTCGCAGCCGTTCTTCGTGGCCGAGCAGTTCACCGGCACGCCGGGACGCTACGTGAAGATCGCCGACACCGTAAAAGGGTTCCGCGGCATCGTGGAAGGGAAGTACGACGACATTCCCGAGCAGGCCTTCTACATGAAGGGAACGATCGAAGAAGTGCTGGAGACGGCCGAGAAGATGAAGGCCGTAGCAGCGTAAGCGTGGATTTTGTGGAAAATTCCTCGAGTCTAAGGAGAACCCGATTGGTCGCGGAGAGCAAACTGGAAAACGATGGTATGGGCTAGCGATCGGCAACGATGGCTTTGTCATGCCTCGCGATGGCGCAGGCCACACCTTCCAAGAAGGGGCCTAATCCCGATGAGCCGATCATCCGGCAATACGTTCTGACCATGGAAAATGTTCGCAAGTATGCCGAGGTCGCGAAGAAGGGCGAAGCGGCGGCGAAGTCCGATCCGGCGATGGCGGCGGAGATGAAGAAGGTTGAGGACGCGGATGTCTACAACGTTCAAAAAGCCGAGATGATGGAAAAGTCTCCGCATGTTGCAGCGTTTCTGAAGAGTAACGGGATGACAGCGCGCGATTTTGTCTTCGTTCCGATGACGGCATTCACGGCGGCGCTGGCGATTGCGGCCGAGGATGCGAAGAAACAGCCGCCGGCATTCGTCAACCCGGCTAACATCAAATTCGTGCGCGATCACAAGGGAGAGTTGGAGAAACTCAATCTTGTCGGTGGCGACTAGGAGTAAGTGTTAGATAAGCCGATCAAATCGACGGACGCGGTAACTAACCATGGATGAGACGTTCCAACTCGAAATCGTCACCCCGGAAAAGCAAGTGGTGAAAGACGCCGCCGCCGAAGAGGCGCAGATTCCCGGCCAGAACGGCTACCTTGGAATCCTCCCCGGCCACGCCCCGCTCATCACGGAGCTCAAAGCGGGCGCGCTCACTTATCGCGCCAGCGGCACGTCGCACACGCTTTCCGTGGCTTGGGGATTCGCGGAAGTGCTGCCAGATAAGGTGACGATCCTCGCCGAAACTGCCGAGCGCCCGCAGGACATCGACGTAGCCCGCGCCGAAAAAGCGAAGGCGCGCGCCGAGGAGCGCCTCAAGAGCAACAATCCAGATGTCGACTATGAACGCGCCGAAGATGCTCTGGAGCGTGCGGAGACGCGCATCAAGGTCGCTTCGGAGAAGTAGTTTCTTATTGGGCAGTGTCATCCTGAGCAAAGCGAAGGATCTATGCGTTCTGCCGATATCGCAAGTGCTGCCGCTCTCGTTCCGTATTCCTGATGTACATTTCCTCCGGATGCTAGACTCTTGGTGTTCTAAATAGAGCCTGAAGAAGAGGCAATCATGACCATCGAACAGGTAGGAGTCATCGGCGCGGGCACGATGGGCAACGGCATTGCCCACGTCTTCGCCCGCAGCGGTTTCAATGTAGTTCTCTGCGATATTGAACAGCGCTTTGTCGATCGCGGGCTCGAAACCATTGGCAAGAATCTCGACCGCGAAGTCGCGAAAAACAAGATCACCGCCGCAGACAAGGCCGCCACCCTCGGCCGCATCAAGTCCGTGCTTGACCGCACCAAACTCGCCGAGTGCGACCTGATCGTCGAAGCAGCCACCGAGAAATTCGAAATCAAGGCCGAAATCTTTCGCGACCTTGATCGCATCATGAAGCCCGAAATCATTCTCGCCACCAACACATCCTCAATCTCAATCACTAAAATTGCTGCCCTTACCAAACGTCCGGACAGAGTGATCGGGATGCACTTCTTCAATCCCGTGCCGGTGATGAAGCTCGTGGA
The DNA here is from genome assembly GCA_963698865.1 of uncultured Acidobacteriaceae bacterium. Taxonomy (GTDB): domain Bacteria; phylum Acidobacteriota; class Terriglobia; order Terriglobales; family Acidobacteriaceae; genus Acidiflorens. The sequence goes on from CAVOSL010000004.1 coordinate 39,661, forward strand.
AATTATCCGCGGGCTCGCGACGTCGCAACCGACCTTTGAAATTGTGCGGAACCTCGCCCAGAAGCTGGAAAAAACGCCGGTCGAAGTAAACGACGCGCCCGGTTTTGTCTCCAATCGCGTCCTTATGCCTTTGCTCAACGAAGCCATGTTCGCGGTGATGGAGGGCGTTGCCACGCCTCAGGCTGTCGACGAAGTCTTCAAGCTCGGCATGGCGCATCCGATGGGCCCGCTCACGCTCGCCGATTTCATCGGCCTCGACGTCTGCCTCGACATCATGCGCGTCATGCACGACGGCCTGGGTGATCCGAAATATCGCCCCTGCCCCCTGCTCATCAAGATGGTCGATGCCGGATGGCTCGGCCGCAAAAGCGGACGGGGCTTCTATTCCTATACGTAAAATCGACTGTCATCTTGAGCAAAGCGAGAACGTCATGAAGTGAAGCTCTCAGCGGAGTCGAAAGATCGCTGCTCGCTTCACGCACGTTCTGCGCGATGAACCCGGCCCCGCCACAAAACTCAACATGGAAAAGTGATTACAATCGCAGTATGAATACCGTATCTACGCCGCCCGCTCCGAACCAGAAGACCGGCCACGACACTCTGCAATATTTCCTGGCAGTCCTCTTCGGTGCGGCGGCCGCTTGGCTTGACCTTGAACTTGGTGCTGATGAACACATCCTTCTGACCGCGCTCGTCGTCACCGCGTCCTGCATGCTCCTCGGCTTTATGCGCCCGCGCAAGCCCTGGCGCTGGGTTCTGATCATCGGAATTTGCATTCCGGTAGCCGAATGGCTCGCCTACTTTTTATTGACGCAAAAGCCGACAACTGCTCAGGTCTACGAATCGTTTCTAGCATTCCTTCCGGGAATCGCGGGTGCGTATGGCGGCGCCCTCGGCCGCACGGTCATCAACAATCTGTTTGCCGAGACGCCCAAGACCACAAGCGGCAGCAGCATGCAGCCTACCGTTCCACCAAAACCTGAGCCGCCCCAGCGCCTCATCCCACTCGCCCGAAACCAGCTCGATATATTCCTTCAACCCGAGGATGGGCTTCGGGTTGAATTCGAACAGAGACTCCCGCCCCTCGCGCGCGCTGTGCACCATGCCGGCGCTCTCCAGCACACGCAGATGCTTGGTCACCGCCTGTCGCGTCAGCCGAGTTCCACGCGTGAGATGGGAGATTGAATGTGGCCGCCCGTCCGCCAGCTTTGCGACCAGTGTCAGCCGAGTCTCGTCACCAAGCGCAGCGAATACGTATGCCTGAGCGCGCAGGCGTGCCCCAGAGTGACTATTTTTGCGCGACATATTTCTCGATGTTCTTCATCTGCTCGGTCCAACCGCCGTCGTTTCTGCGGAACGCTTCCAGACGCCACTCGGCAGGGATGTTCTCGAATCCTGACTCGGTGAGCACCAGCAGCGTGCCATTCCCCGTTTTCTCGAGCCGGAACTCGACCAGAGTTTTCGGATCGTTTGAGTAATCCGCGGAATAGTGCTCCCGATCCATCGATTTGGGATGAGACCAGGTAAACGAAAAGAGGCGCTCCGGCTCCATCTTCTGCACCACCGCCTCCCACTTCAAGAACTCGTATCCGGGATACGTGATTTGGCCGGTCGATTTCTGACCCGCTACGAAAGGCCCATCCAGCTTGACGCGAAACCATTCGCCAAACTGGCGATAATCCGTAATTGCCTCCCACACGCGCGAGACCGGCGCCTTCAGTTCAATTCGTTTTTCAATTCGATCTTCCACGTTATGCAACCTCCAGGTTGCATAATAATCCGATCCTTCGAGAAGCGCAACTAGGTGGTTGCGCATTTTCAGAAAATGGATCCGGTGCACTCATCCGAAGCGCAGCGAGTGTGCGCGCAGCACAAGCCACCCGGAATGAAAGAACCCCCCAGGAGACGCGGACCGCCGTGCCCCCAAAGGTGCCGGGAGCCCAAAATTTCCTCCCCTTCCACAGCCGCTCGCGATAAGCTCAGGCCATATGGCAGTGTCGGTGTCGGTGCTGGCCAGCGGCAGTCGTGGCAACTGCGCGCTCGTTTCCAGCAGCTCAACCCGCATTTTGGTCGATGCCGGTCTTTCCGGCCGCGAGACCTTCAAGCGCCTCCGCGGCCTCGGCGAGCGCACCGAAGATATCTCCGCCATCCTCATCACGCACGAGCACTCGGACCACGTTGCTGGGCTCGAGCGCCTCGCCGCCAAACTGAACGTCCCCGTCTACCTCACCGAAGGCACGCATCACGCCTGGACCCGCGCCTGCCGCGACGTATTTCATAAAAGCGCCCATAAAGACGACGGCAAAGCGCCTGAGCTTCCAAAATCCGAGCATTTTTTCGCTGGCCGCAGCTTCCGCATTGGCGACATTGAGATCTCGCCTTTCACCATTCCGCACGATGCCGCCGATCCCGTCGGTTTCACCTTCCGCGCCGAGGGAATCAAGATCGGCTTTGCCACTGACCTTGGGTACATGCCCGTAAGCGTTCGCAACCATTTGCGTGGATCGACCGTCTTACTAATTGAATCTAACCATGACGTAGAAAGGTTGCGTTTCGGCCCTTATCCCTGGTCGGTAAAGCAGCGGGTGATGAGCCGTGTCGGCCATCTCTCCAATGAGGCTCTCGCGGAATTCTTCACCAACGACTATGATGGAGTGGCCGAGTACGTAGTATTGGCGCATCTCTCTGAACAAAATAACCATCCCGAAATCGCGCGGGCCTCGGCGGAGCAAGCCCTGCGCGGCCGTCAGGGGCTTTGGAACAATCGTCTCTTGCTCGCGTCCCAGACGGAAGCGATCGCGCCCATCCGGCTTTAACTGGCTGGTTAACTTTTTATGAGTCAGTGTGTGGAGCCCATCGTTGGGAAGATCCTTGCGGGATGGCGCTATGACATCTCCGGGCTGGCGCCCGAGATGCGCGAGGACTACGAACAGCACTTCGCCGAGTGCGAGCGCTGCCACAGCCACCAAAAGCTGCACCGCATCATCGATATTTCTCTCATCGTCCTTGCATCCGCCTCAGCGGCTGTCTTCCTGCTGGCCTTTGCCGCCATCCGCTATTTCGAGCCCCGCCATGCCTTCTGGCTCGAAGTGGGAGCGCTCGCCGGCTTCGCTCTTTCCGCGCTCATCTGGCTGATTGTCGCCGTCGCCACGCCCGCGCCCACCGTGATGGTCGATGCCGCCAAACTCGGAGCGCGACAGATCCATGACCGGCTGCCCGCCGAAATCCGCGACCGCTTGCCGGAAGAACTGCGCGTGAGAATCACGGGGTCGTAGCTGATAAAGTCCGCGATGAAATTAACGACGATGAAATTCGTGCCGCCGATTCTTGTGATGCTGCTGCTCGCGGCCCTGACTTCGGCCTCTTGGGCGACCCTGCAACTTCCTCCTCCGCTCCAGCTTCAAGATCACCCGGGCGGATGCCACGGGCACGGCAACCCAACTCCGCCCCATACCCCGGCTCATAATTGCTGCCTCACCGGCCATGATGTCGCCATGCCGCAGCCGCCGCCCGCGCAGCGTCCGCCGGTTCAGTGCCAGTGCGGCAGGAACTTGGCGAGCACGTCTTCGCCCGGAACTCCGTTGTATCCGGCCCCACAAAGTTTTCCAATCGGCTCCGCCGAACCGCCCGGCGCAACTCCCCTGCGCGTCTAGCATCTCTCCTGCACGAGCCGCGCTCGCGGCTCTCATCGCAATGTTTCATCTTCCATGCATGAGGAGTCCACGTGCGCCTGCTTGCTTGCTGTCTCGTCGTTCTTGGATTGACATCCGTTCTGTCGGCGCAGATGAACATGCCCGGCAGAAGCACCGACATGAACATGGACATGTCTCAGTCGCCCCACTGGATGCCCTCCCCTCACGTGAGTTCCGGCACCGGATGGCAGCCTGCCGCCATCATTCCGCACGCGTGGACGAAATCCGTTGCCGGCTGGGATATCATGGCGCACGGCGTCATTTTCGTCGACTACAACCAGCAAGGTGGACCGCGTGGGGCGGGTAAAGCCGAGTCGGTGAATTGGGCCATGCTAATGGAACAGCACAAGCTCGGCGGCGGCACAATTTTGTTTCGCGAGATGCTCTCCGCCGAGTCGCTCACCGCCCCGCATCCCGGCTTCCCCGAACTCTTCCAGACCGGCGAGACCTATCACGGCCAGCCGCTCGTCGATCATCAGCATCCCCACAACGTCTTTTCCGAGCTGGCGCTCGACTATACGCATCCGGTGGGCGATCAAGTGTCATTCCTCTTCTACGGCGCAGCCGTCGGCGAGCCCGCGCTCGGCCCCGTCGCCTACATTCATCGCGCCTCAGCCGACGAGCTGCCGATGGCGCCGCTCTCCCATCATCTACAGGACTCCACGCACATCAGCTTCGGTGTGCTCACCACCGGACTGGTAATCTCCCGGATGAAAATCGAAGGCTCGGCCTTCAACGGCCGCGAGCCCGATGAGCGGCGCTACGCCATCCAGTTCGCGCCGCTCGATTCCTGGTCCACCCGCCTGAGCATCGCCCCGTCGCGCAACTGGACTGCGCAATACAGCTATGGACGCCTCGAGCATCCCGAGGCGCTCGAACCCGGCAGCCAGCGCCGCCAGACCGCCTCGGTCGAATATGTGCGCCCGCTCACCGGCAAGCTGGGCGATGGCTCATGGGCGACGTCGCTCATCTGGGGACGAGTCCACAAGCAGGCCGACAACCACAATCTGAATGGCTACCTGCTCGAAAGCACGCTCAATTTCATGTCCAAAAATTATGTGTTCTCGCGGCTCGAACTGGTCGACAAAGACGAACTATTCCCAGACAATCCGCTCGCCCCGAGCTACCGAATCGGAGCCTACACCTTCGGAGGCGCGCGCGATCTCGTGCAGTCCAAGCTCTGGCAACTAGCCTGCGGCGCAGACCTGACCTTCTATTCCAAACCAGAAAGCCTGACCGCCTTCTACGGAAGCGAGCCCCTATCGTTCGAGCTCTTCCTGCGCCTGCGTCCAGCGCGCAGCACACAGCACGCGCACTAAGTCGCGCGGGCGGCACAGCCCCCGCACTGCGTGGCGGGCGTATGGGGCCCACGAGCCTGCAAAATGGTAAACCCGGGACTTGCCAATCGGGTAGGACTATCCCGATGACTGTTGTAACATCCCGTTTAGACTCAAAACCCCGCTCACCGGGTCAATGCGTGTAATCTGTTTACGCCAGTTATGATTGTGCTTATGCAGTCGTGGCAGGCAGTGCGCGGCCCAATGGCCAACCCTCTAGTCGTTGCATTGAAAGTACTAGGACTGTTCTTGCTCGGGCTTGTCCTGCTTGTGCTTCTCCTCATGTGGTCATGCGCCGCACCATCCGATGCATCTCTTGATAGGCAATTTCTGCGTCACCATTCCGACTTCGATGCCCTCTCTCGCATGTCGCAAGAGGACGTCAATGTTGTTAGGGTCGCGGATGACTTCACCAGACTCAAAAACGATTGGTCGTGGCCTAGACCAGAGTCTTGTTGGGGCATTACCGCCGCACGGTGGAATGAATACCGACGTCTCTTCAAGGCAGCGGGCGTGAGCACTGGATGGGAGAAGGATGAGCTCGGGAACGTGTACTTCATCGCCCATACGCACGGGCTCAGCATCGGAGGCGGTTCCAAAGGCCTTGTCCGCTGCTTTAGTTCGGGAGACCCCGAGAAAACCTTCCCTCCGTGCACGGAGCGAAAGGAAAAAGGGCAATCTAAAAACGATACCAACTCCGATGGCTATTCATATCGAAGAATTGGACCTGATTGGTACATCTTCGAAGAGTGGCGCTAAGTGACCCCGTCCGCACTGGCGACAACTGTTGCAAAATCCCCATATCGCTCATTGACCCAGATCGGCCTAAATTCATAACAGTTCCCGCTAAACGCGACTAGGAAGGACCTTCTCCGGCTACTTGTTCTTGCCTCGTGTATCCTGAACGCCATGAATAGGAACACTTTTAGCAAATCCAGACGCGGCATTCGAGTCGTCGTGAGGGTTCTGATCGTCTTATTGATCCCTGTTGTTGCGCTCGGACTCACACTGTGGCGCGCACCGATATGGGTCGATGAAACACTCACCGCGTTCCGCTTATCCCGCGACGGTATTCACAGCCACTCGATGATGATCGATGGTTATAAAATCCATTACCTCGAAGGAGGCGAAGGACAACCGATCGTGCTTCTCCACGGACTCGGTTCCCAGGCGCAACGTGACTGGTCTGAACTCGCACCCTACCTGGTTCACGCCGGTTATCACGTGTACGCTTTGGATCTACTCGGCTTCGGACAGTCTGCGAAGCCTGCCGACCGCACCTTTTCCATCCCCGAGCAGGCGAAGTTCGTCGAGTCGTTTCTCAATGCCAACCACCTAGCCGAGGCTACACTGGGTGGCTTTTCCATGGGTGGATGGATCGCGTCTACCATTGCTCTTGACCAGCCGCAGCGCGTCTCACGCCTGATGCTGTTTGACAGCGGAGGAATGTCGTTCAAGCTGCCTTTCGACCCCCTCCTTTTTACTCCGCAGACCAGCGAACAGGTCGATCAGTTCTTGACTGCCATCGGCGAGCCTCAGCCTATGCCCGAATTCGTCAAGTCGGATTTCATCCGAATGATGAGACGTAACAGCTGGGTAGTGCAGCGAGCATGGGCATCGATGGCCGGGGGAAGCGATTTTCTCGATCAGAGATTTTCTACACTGAAAATGCCGGTGCTGATTGTATGGGGCAAACAGGACAGGATCGTGCCACCGTCACTCGGCGAATCGATGCATCGCGCTGCACCGCAATCGGTGTTGGCGGTCTACGACGGATGCGGACACATTGCACCGGTTACCTGTGCAGATCGAATCGCCCCGACGGCGCTAGCCTTCCTGTCGGGTGCAGGCCTGCAGCCGGGCCAAACCATTGAATTACCTGCACCGAAGCGTTGAACCTGGTACGGATGCGACACACCACACGAGGTCCGCTAATACTGTTTTGGCTAAGTGTTGAAATATCTCGATTACACTGACCCTCGACCGGTGGCCCATCCAAGCCTTCTTCTTCTGGCTCAAGTCGGAACGGTTCCAGCCCCTCGCGGGAATGAGAAAACCACGGTTGGGTATCGATGACAGCCAGTACGTCCCCACTCACGAGTGCCCCAGGTGCCACGTCGATCCTCCCAAATTTCGGCCCCAATGCATATCCTGTCAACTTGACAAAATCCAGCCGCAGCAACCCCCTATACTACGGAAAGCGAAGTAACTCAGAACCAGTAAGTCCTTTACGCGCCCAGAGTTACTTGTAAGTGCCTCATTCTAAAACCGCCACAATCGATCTTCGCTAACTCCAGCATTCTTATAGCCAAAGGAGACGGCACCATAACCGGATAGTAAACATCCCGCCAGTCGAAAATCACGATTCCGCCCACTTTCACGCCGCGCCCAAGCCAAATTTATTTTTTTCGCTCCATATTCGCCTCGGCCAGCCAACAGGCTCTTACAATATTGTACATACATCAGATAAATTAACGGTGCGGCGGAACCATGCCCAATGTCGCGGCAAGAAATTCCTTGACTTAGCCCCACGAAAAGCCCAACCATAAAAGTGCGGCGCCTGAAGCGCTCCAGCACCATCCGCTCCTTGAAAAAAGAAAGAGACTGGAGGCACGGGCGCTCCCGCCCGTGCGCGCGCCCCGCCATGTGGATGAGGGCGCTACTAAGTGCGGCCTAGTCGCAGCACGCAGCGAAAAACGTCTCAGGAAACCAGGCCTAACTCCTTATTCCGGAACACTTTACCTATAAGTCCTTATTCCCGAATACTTTGGCGCGACAAAAATCGTAAAATTCCGCAAAAATCGCACCTAACTGTAAATAAGCAAAAGAGTTGCAAGAAGTAAGTTCAAGTCTTTATTTTCGAATACTTTGGCGTCCAACTTACTCTAACTGACTGATTCTAATATACCGAGGTGGGAGGTGGGGGGAGGGGGGGTACCCCCCTGGTATAAACCGGATATAGCCCTGACAGATCGGATTGATCGAACCCGAGGGTCTGTCGCCCGCGTGATAGTCTACCGTCACCCGGCGGGCGATGCGAGAACATGAGCCTTAAGCAACCATGAGCATCCAGGACGAACAAGAACTGTTCTATCTAAAAGCGGTCGGCCGCGTCGTCCGCCAGGTCCTGGATGCGATGAAGGCCGAAGTCCGTCCCGGTGTTTCCACGCAATACCTCGACGACATTGGCGCGCGCGTCATGCAGGAGAATGGCGCCCAATCCGCTCCCCGCATGGTCTACAAATTCCCGGGCGCGACTTGTATCAGCCTCAACGACGAGGCCGTGCACGGCATTCCCGGAGACCGCACGCTAAAAGATGGCGACCTGGTCAAACTCGATGTGACGGTGGAAAAAGACGGTTACATGGCGGACGCCGCTCTCACAGTTCCAGTCGGTGAGGTCAGTGAGCAAGCAGAGCAATTAATGACCTGCGCCGAGCGGGCGTTTCAGAAGGCCATGTTGGTCGCTCGCTCCGGCTTCCGCGTCTTCGAAATCGGCAAGATGGTCGAGCGCGAAGTCCACAAATCCGGCTTCTCGGTCATCCGCGAACTCGGTGGCCACGGAATCGGGCGCACTATCCACGAACAGCCGCACGTTCCCAACTTTCCCGATCCCCAAGCCAGCCAGATCATGAATGAGGGTCTCGTAATCACGGTCGAGCCGATCATCTCCAGCGGATCCGGTCGAGTCTTCACGGACAAGGATGGCTGGACTCTCCGCACCGGCGATCACGCCTTATCCGCCCACTTCGAGCACACGCTGGTCATCACCTCCGGCGCGCCCATATTGCTAACGGCCGCAGAGTGCTGAGCGCCCACTGGACGTATCTCTCGCCCCTCCAAGCCGTTGACCCCCGCCCCGTTTCAGGCTAAAGTTCAATGCAGGGTTAAGTGTTCCTGCCCCCCAGCCCGATCACAAGTGCGTCTCGCGCAGCTCAAACTCGTCGGTTTTCTGCTGGCACTCCTGACTTTGGCCGGCGCTCAGGCTTGGGCCGCGCCGCCGCAGCTTTCTGCTCAGAAGCGAATTGGCCTCACCACCGGCGACCAGTGGGAACCCGCCGTCGCCGCCGACGCTTCAGGCCATGTCTTCGCCCTCTATCCGCACTACGGCAAAGTTCCCAATTGCAACGACTGCCGCGTCCCCACCATGCTCCTGCTCGTCAGCAACGACAACGGCAAGACTTGGCAGACTCCTCACGTAATGCTCGCCGCCGGCTCCGGTCAGTTTGACGCACAAATCGCTGTTGATCCCGCCGACCGCCATACCGTGTACGCCGCGTGGCTCGAAAACAAAAAGCGTGAGGTCATGCTCGCCAAGTCCATCGACTCAGGCGCGACCTGGTCATTCAATATCGCTGCCCGGAGCGACTCCGAACTCGACAAGCCCGCGCTTGCCGTCCGCGGCCAGAATGTCTACGTCGCCTTCAACCACGAAGAGGAAGTCTGGGTCGCGGCCTCGCAGGATGGCGGCCGAAGCTTCGTCCCATCCCGCGTCAATGTCGACAGCCGCCCCGGCTGGTCGTTGCTGGGCTCATCTACCGTCGATCCCACCGGCAATGCCTATCTGGCCTGGGCGTCGTATTCCAAAGCTGGAGGCGCGCGCGGATCGGTCAACCTCTTCGTAGCCAAGTCCGCCGACGCTGGCAAGACCTGGACCTCGAAGACGATCGATACGTCCGCCGCCTCCCCGGACTGCAAAGATGAAGATTGCGGCGAAGCCTATCTCGGCGCACAAGTCGCGCTTACCTCCGACAGCGATGGCACTCTTTATGCTCTCTGGAGCGCCGGCCGCACGCCCATGGGCGCCCAGCGCATCTACTTCTCTTCGTCCACCAATGGTGGCGAAAACTGGCTGCCGCGCGCCAACGTCTCCTCTGCTTCGGCGGGTGTCGAGCACGCTTTCCCCGCGATTGCCGCCGGCAATAACGGCGACGTTCGCATCGCCTGGATGGATTCCCGCCACAATCCGTACTGGAACACGTACTATCGCAGCTCTTCGAACGGCGGCGCGACCTGGTCCGACGAGATCCGCGTCTCGCACTACGTCCCCGGCTACTCCTATATTAAAAAAGCCGGCTTCCGCTTCCCCTTCGGCGACTACTTCAGCATGGCGATCGACAACCATGGCGACACCCACATCATTTGGGGCGAGGGCCTCAACTACCAGTCTCCAGGCTCAATCTGGCACTCCAGCGGCCGCTGAACTTAGCCGCATTCTTGATACCAGTTTCCTGCAAGGCCTGCGGGGACGCGTCGGAAGCCTCTCCGGGCCATCTCTGGCTACTCCACAGTCCTGCCCCAACATCTAACCAAAAGATGGATTCTGCCCCTCCTCAAGAAACGCAATATAATGCACAACCAAACCAATTTCTGGGGTTGATACATATGAGTTGTCGGGAATGACCCGAATGCTTGAAGCTGGCCTCATATCGAAGTCATGAAACGATGAAGAAACTGGAGAATCCGGAGGGCGTGATGAATCTGCGTACCACTAGCAATCTGGTAGTGAAGTCAATCTTAGGCTGGCGATGGCGCTGTTGCCGATTTCCGCTGGCGGCCGAGCAGAAAGAACAAGGGAGCGGACATGGGGGCGGCCAACCAGGCTCCATCCAAAAGCGGCGGCCAGAGTCACGGTGGCGGGCAGGCCCATGGTGGTGGACAGGGCCACGCTGGGGGCGGAGCGACATGGAGGCGGCGCATCCCGTGAAAATCGCGGTGACCCAGAAGGACAATGCGCTCGTCCCGGCGGCGGCGCGGCAATCGCGAGGGGCCGGCCTGGGAATGCGGGCAATCGCGGGGAAGCCGGCAATGGCGGCGTGAACTGGGGCGCGGGCAACCGGGGCGGCGCAGGCGCGGTGAAGGTAGCCGCGGCAACCGCGGCGACCATGGGCGGTAATCGCGGCGGCAGCGACAGCCGGTAATCGCGGTGCTGTGGGCCACGCCACCCGCACCGTCTCTCTGCGTGGCGGCGGCACGGCCAGCATTCGTTCCAATGGCCAGATCCGTTCCATCAACCGCAACGGCATGCGCATCACCAACAACATCCATGGCGGGCGCACGGTTATCACCGAGCGTAACAACGTTCGCATCGTGAATCGCGGCGGCGGCGGCTATGTCCAGCGCAGCTATGTCACCCGCGGCGGACACGCATATTATTCGCGGACCTACTACTCGCACGGCGTCTATCGTACCGGCATTTATCGTGGCTACTACTTCCACGGTACCCACTACTACGGCTACTATCCCGGCTTCTGGTACCGGCCGGCGTTCTACGGATGGGCTTGGCACCCCTGGGGCGCTCCGGTTGTCTGGGGAATTGGTGTTGGTGGCTGGGGCTGGGGCGGCTCGCCGTGGTGGGGCTTCTATGGTGGATGGTGGAATCCCTATCCGGTATATGCGGGCCCGGCCTTCTGGCTCACGGATTATCTGATCGCGTCCGAGCTGCAAAATGCTTACGCCTCGCAATACGCCACGGCAGCCGATGCCGATCAAGGCTCCGCTTATCCTCCAAATCAAGGCTCGAACTACTCGGATAATGGAGGTGGACAGGCGAATTCGCAGGTCACGCTAAGTCCTGAGGTCAAAGAAGCAATTGCCGAAGAAGTGAAGGCGCAACTCGCTGCGCAGGAGCAGCAGGCGCCAACGCAAGGCGGCGTAGCGGATCAGGGCAGCGCGGCGCCCGCGAGTTCCGACGATAATCAGGTGCCACCGGCGCTCGATCCGGCGCGGCGCACGTTCGTCGTCGACAACGCCATCACCGTGACCACCAGCGACGGCCAGGAGTGCGGCCTCACTGGCGGCGATGTCATCACGCGTCTCGGCGATACTCCCGATGCGGACAACAAGGTTAACGCCAGCGTTTCGGCCAGCAAGAAGGGAGAATGCGGCGCGGGCAAGCAGGTGCTCGTTTCTGTTGATGACTTGCAGGAGATGCGCAATCACTTCGAGGAGCAACTGAACAACGGCATGAAGGAGCTGTCGGAAAAGCAGGGAACCAACGGCATGCCGAAGGCTCCCGATGCCAGCACTGTGTCCTCGGACATCCAGGCCCCCGAGCCCGATAAGGATGCCTCGAAAGAGCTGTCGGATCAGCAGTCCCAAGCCGATCAGGCCGAGCAACAGGCAAAGCAGGAAGCTGCCGGACAGGGAGGCGGCGGGGACCAATAAATCCGAATACCGTCGGATGCGGGCGACCTATGAAACGGGTCGCCCGTTCTGCTTTGGAGCAGTTCTGACTGCTATTCCGGGTGCGACAATCATCGTGCCCACGCACGCGTCCCGCGGAGGAAAAAAGCCCCCAGACATCGGGCCGGGCAAGAGGAACGCCGGTGTTAACTCGTTCTGTCCTGCCGCGAGTTATTTCGCGACAGTGAGGTTGTAGGTAATGTTCTCCGTAGCACCCCAAGACCACGTTCCCTGAAAGTGCAACCTGTGACTGCCAGGCGACAGCGGCGGCAGCAGGACGTAGTAGCCATCATCCACCACTGGGGAATAAGTGCCAGCTGGGAACGGTCCTTCCCCAATGGCGGTCAGCACATTGTCATCAGGCCAGGAGACTCCGAATTCGACCGACTGAACCCGGAAATTGTTAATGTCGCGAATGCGTTTCCCGTCAACATCAACCTCCAGATTAGTCGCCCCATTGAGAAACGATTCTACGCACTGGCGCATTTCCGCGATTGTGCCCCCGACAAGAGGCGGCAAGCCATTGCCACAACCCCAATTGGGCTCTTCCGGAGCCGAGTCCTCTACGTCGAGGATAGGAAAGTACAGGGCTCTACCGCGGGGCACCGAGCAGGAACGTGTTGCTGAACCGGGGCAGTTCTGGCCGCTTTGACAGAATTTTCCTCCCAGGAACCAGACAGGGCCCGATTGTCCAACACTGCAGTCCCCGTTGTCGAAAAGCGGGTGACTGGCCACAGGAATAGAAAATGTCCATTGCCACCAGGCTGCGGACCAGTCGCCATACGCCCTGCTGTACGCCACAGAAGTGAGGTCAAACGGTTTGAGCCCATCTCCGTCCCTATCGTTGGCCAAAACACTGGGCATTGACAGCACTGCCAGTCCCAAGCCCAAGACCATTGCTGCAACTACGATCAAATATGTACGTTTCATATTCTCTCTCCCTTTTCCTTGTTCAGCTTTTCTTTCGTTGACGATTCTGCCTGACAGGAATACGTTTCCCGACGACTCGGGTGTTCGCCTCAGGGGGTGTGCGTCTCAACTGGCGGGAACGGCGGCTCTTCGGAGCGATATCAATACAAACACGAATGAGCGCACATCGTCTGTGAAATGAGTCACGTCGTGATGTGAGATGAGCGCAAAAGGCGTGCGCAGAACCCTGCATGCACAGACTTGGTCGTCGCAAAATCCGGCATAGCACAAACTGCGGGGGTTCTAAGTGGTCAGGCCGGTTCTGAAAAACATGTCAACAATTTATCTTTAGAGGTCAAATTTTATCCGCAGCTACCCCATTCAAATTTTTAATCTCCCCGATCAAATCTTTGCATGTCCTCTTTATATGTTCTTTACGCATTCCTTTTGCGCGTTGTTCTACCTTACTTCGAAACGTAAGTCGCGCTTCATTTGCACGTAAAACAATAATCGGTCAGCGGGCCGGATTCGTCCGGAAACGCGGCCGCGGAGTTCTGCCTGGGAGGGCTTGCTGTGCTTCGATTGGCAACCTGCGCGCTCGTCTGCTGCTTGCTTGTACGTCACTCCGGCAACCGCACCGGCCAAATGGGCGTTACGCATCGAGTTCTAGGTCGTCGCACGAGCAAGGTAAAAGGCAACGCGGCGCTGAAACCTTCATCCCAGCGCCGCAATCCACTCATCCGCTTTCCTCGCTCTCGCCGAGCGAGAAAGATATCAAGGTCACTCCATAATCATCCCGCCCGTCAACTCGCAGATCCGCGCAATGCGATGCTCCCGGCAATACTCCGTCAAGTCCTCCACCAGCGTCTCCGTCGCCACTGGATCGAAGTAACTCGCTGTCCCGACCTGCACTGCGCTCGCGCCCGCCAGCATGAACTCCACCACATCCACCGGCGTGGTAATCCCACCCATGCCAATCACCGGAATCTTCACCGAACGCGCTGCCTCGTACACCATGCGCAACGCAATCGGCTTGATCGCCGGCCCTGACAGCCCACCCGTCACGTTCGCAATCCGCGGACGCCGCGTCTCCGCATCGATTGCCATCGCCAGGAAAGTATTCACCAGCGAAATCGCATCCGCCCCCGCTTCCTCCGCCACATGCGCCATCAACGCGATCGAAGTCACGTTCGGCGAAAGCTTCACGATCAGGGGCCGCGCCGCCACCCGCTTCGCCGTGCGCACTACCTCATCCAGTAACTGCGGATCGCTGCCGAATACAATCCCGCCATGCGCAGTGTTCGGGCACGACACGTTCAGTTCATAAGCTGCAATCCCCTCGCCCTCATTCAAGATTTGGATCGTGTGCTCATAGTCCGTGCGCGTATACCCGAAAACATTGGCGAATACGACCACGTTTTTCTTCTCACGCAGCGCCGGCAACTTCTCCTCCAGAAATGCCTGCGCCCCAATGTTCTGAAGTCCAATCGCGTTCAGCATGCCCGCAGCGGTCTCATAGAGTCGAGGCGGCGGGTTCCCCGTCATCGGCTCAACCGAGAGCCCCTTCACCACCAGCCCGCCCAGCCGGTCGAGATGAACAATGTCCTCAAACTCAATCCCGTACCCAAACGTCCCGGACGCAGCGATGATCGGATTCTTCAGCTCGATGTCGCCAAGGCGAACGCGCAGATCGGGAGAGCCGGGGGTGTTCGCAGATGCAGGACTCATTGCACACCTCCCGCCTGCGCTGCGTGCTGAGCTGAGGTGGACCGTCGATTCGTCGCCAGCGCCTCCGTCAGAACTCGTCCCGTAGCTCGCGCCGGAGCGTTGATCCCCAACATCGAGGCCAGCGTTACTGCCAAATCTACCGGCTCCGCATGCGTCTGATAGACCCCCGGTTGAAATGCCAGCCCATAAAACGCCAGCGGCACGTGCGTGTCATACGTAAACGGGGTCGCATGATCTGTCCCATGCAAGCCGCCAACCTCGAACATCTTCGGAATGCCCATCACATACCATCCGCCTTCGGGAGAATAGCTGTGCGCATATCGTCGTCCAAGTTCGGTGGCGGGAATTCCGGCGGCGTGTGCCAGTTGCCATTTCGTGAAATATCCTTCCAGCCCAGCTTCTTTCATGCTCTCGCCCGCGTCTGCCTCCGCGTCCGCCTCCTTGCGCCCCGCAGCCGCAAACGCCTCTTCATTCAAAAACGCCATCGGATAATCCAGATCGAGGTATTCTGCCTTCTTCCCATACTTTTGCGAGAGCAGGGAATTGATCCGCTCGCGCATTGCTTTTCCATCGAGGCCCGCGGCCGGCAGCCTCAGCGTCTTCGCAAACTCAGGCAGCGGCGCGATTCCATGATCCGCCGACAGCGCCATCCAGACATTCGCCATCCCGATCTGGTGTCCAAGAAAGTCGATGAAATCCGCAATCTGCCGGTCGAGCGCGAGCGCCATACCTCGCATCTGCGGCGAGTCCGGCCCCACCTGGTGCCCCAGAATATCGTTGGCGGAAAGGCTGATGGCCAGTAAATCCGTCGCCGGCCCCGTGCCCAGCTTTTCGTAGAGCACCAGTTCCTTGGCAAAGTCGAACTCGTACTGGTTTGCAAACGGCGTCGCCCCAACCACCTCATAAAATCCCGCCGGCTTTCCATCGCGCCCGTTGCGTGGCGCAGTCGATCCGAGAACCTTGCCGCTCTCATCCTTCCATTCGAGGTTCCAGAATTTCTCCGCGCGATGGCCAGTATTAAAATTGCGCACCCACTCGGGAAGGTCCGCACGATAGAAAGTCGAGGTAATCCAGGCACCGCTCTTGGGATCGATCCAGTAAACCCCATCCGCCGAAAATCCGCCGGGCAAAACTGCCGCGCGATCCTTGAGCGAAATCGCAAACACGCGCGCCTTGCCGCCCGTGGCAAGCTTCAACTCATCCCCAAGCGTATCGCTACGCAAGTTGTGAGGCGACGCGCCAGTTCCGCCGCCCTCATTGCCAACGAGCTTCGTTGCATCGTCCTCCACGGAGGTAACGCGCTTCTTTTTCTCGGGATCCCACCACTCATTCCCAACAATCCCGTGTCCACTCGTATAACTTCCGGTAAACAGCGTGGCATGGCCCGGCGCCGTCCGCGTATTGGCATAATCGTAATTACAATCCGGAAAGTACGCACCGCGCTCCAAAAACACACGAAAGCCGCCAGCAACAAACTGATCGTGGTAGCGCTCCAGATAATCCCCGCGGAACTGGTCAATCACAATTACGATCACCAATTTGGGATGAGCGTCGTAAGCGGACGCAAAAGCGCCGGGAACGCAGACAAGAAGGCACGCCAGCCAAGCCAGCGCCGTACAAGAGCGGGGGAGTGTCATCGCCGTTAGTTTACAAGAGAACCCATGTTTTCTCTGCGTCCTCAGCGACAACTCTGCGATCTGGGCCGTTTTAAGATTTTGCTGGTCGCACTGCACGAAGAGGCGCTTTTCAGCTAAAGTAAATCTGGAATGTTAGATCTCAACTTCGTTCGCGACCACCTGCCTATAGTCGAAGAAAAACTTCGCCACCGAGGAATGAATCCTGTCGGCGTTCTAGGCGACTTCCAGGCCATCGATGCCGAGCGCCGTCAAGCCATCACCCAGACGGAGCAGCTCAAAGCCAAGCGAAACCAGGCCTCCGAGGAAATCGCCCGCCTGAAGAAGAACAAGGAAGACGCGACCGCGCAGATCGAAGCCACCAAGCAGATGCGCGAACAAATTCAGGAATTGGAAAAGAAGTCAGAAGAGGCTGACGCCCGCCTCCGCGAAATTCTCACATCCCTTCCCAATCTCCCCAACGACAGCGTCCCCGTCGGCAAAAGCGAGGCCGACAACGCCGAAGTCCGTCGCTGGGGCGCGCCGCCCCAATTTAACTTCACTCCCAAGCCGCACTGGGAACTCGGCGAGCAGCTCGGCGTTCTCGACCTCGAACGCGCCGCCAAACTTTCCGGTGCCCGCTTCGCCGTCTATTGGGGACTGGGAGCGCGTCTGGAACGCGCTCTCGCCAACTTCATGCTCGACCTCCACACCCGCGAGCACGGCTACACTGAGGTCCTCCCGCCCTACATGGTCAATTCCGAATCCATGTACGGCACCGGCCAGCTACCGAAATTTGCGCAGGATTCGTTCCGTGTTCCCCACGGCGAAAAAGATCTTTGGCTTATCCCCACCGCCGAAGTCCCCGTCACCAATCTCTACCGCGACGAAACTCTCGACGCCTCCAAACTTCCCATCTATCTCACCGCCTACACCGCGTGTTTCCGTAGCGAAGCCGGCTCCTACGGCAAAGATGTCCGCGGCATCATCCGCCAGCATCAGTTTCAAAAAGTAGAGCTCGTCAAATTTGCGCGCCCCGAAACTTCCTACGACGAACTCGAAAAGCTGACCAACAACGCCGAAACCGTTCTCCAGAGGCTCGGCCTGCACTATCGCGTCATGACCCTGTGCACCGCGGACATCGGTTTCTCCGCGGCCAAGACCTACGACATCGAAGTCTGGCTCCCCGGACAAAGTCTTTTTCGCGAAATTTCCTCCTGCTCGAATTTCGAAAGCTTCCAGGCCCGCCGCGCCAACATCCGATACCGCCCCGAGGGGAAGTCGAAGACCGAACTCGTCCACACGCTTAACGGCAGCGGTCTGGCCGTCGGCCGCACCTGGGTCGCTATTGTTGAAAATTACCAGCAACCCGACGGGAGCGTGCTAATTCCCGAAGCTTTGCAACCCTACATGGGAACAGACCGCATCACAGCAAGGAGCCTATGACGCCGCCACGCGGCCAATTTGCCATCGCATGAATTCCAAAATAAACTTGCATTCCGAAGCAGTTCTCACAATCCCGAAAGTCCCACCGTCCCCCATGGGCGCAATCTGGCGCACAATCCGCGGCTACATCCTCTGGTCGTACGAGCGTGGCACCCTGCACTACGACATCATGGTCACGCTCATCCTGTTGTTTGTCTTTCTGTCGCCGCGTTTCATCAAGTTCAAGGACAATCCAGTCGAGCGTAATCCCTATTCCGCGGGCGTGATGGTAATCCCCGACAAACAAGGCGGCTTCATCTACCAGATCCCAGCGTCCGCCGTCGATTCGGCCAACGGCGCGGACATCCGCCAACAGCTCGAGCGAATCATAGAACCGATCGCTGGCGCCGTCAGCATCACGAAATATGAGCCGGTCAAGGATTTAACTGGCCATACGCAAAGCTACAAAGTATGGATCAACAAAGAATGATGCCGGCGGCCCATTGCCGTTGCCGCACCAGGGAATTCGCGGTTGCCGCCATAGCCGCGTGCCTGTTCATCGCGACTGCCTATGCTCGGCAGCCCGATTCCGCCGCCCTCGACCATGTCCTCACGCAAATGGACAACGCGGCCAAGACCTTCCACTCGGCCCAGGCCGCTCTCACCGCCGACCAATACACCAAGCTTGTCGACCTTACTGAAACACAAAAGGGCAAGGTCTATTTTGAGCGTCACGGGCAAGACGTTCAGATGTCTGCCCAGATCACCGAACCCGACCAGCAATTTGCCATATACGCCAACGGCAAGGCTCAGGTTTACCATCCAAAAATCGACGAGGTAGACGAGTACCAGCCCGGAAAAAGCCGCAACCAGGTCGAAGCCTTCCTGCTGCTCGGCTTTGGAGGCGGCGGCCACTCTTTGCTCTCCACTTATGACGTGAAATATCTGGGATCGGAAAACGTCAATGGCATCAATGCCGCCAAACTCGAATTGACCCCAAAATCGCAGCAGCTGCAAAACAATATCTCAAAAATTTTGTTGTGGATTGACCCCGCAAAAGGGGTCTCGGTGCAAATGCAGCTCATGTTCCCGGGCGGCGATTATCGGCTCACCAAGTACTCCGACATCCAAATCAACCAAAAGCTTCCAGATAATGCCTTCAAACTCAAAACCACCGGGAAAACTAAGTTTGTTTCCCCACAAAGTTAGTGTTGAACCGGGCAACGCCATCAAATACGCGCAATTTCGTCGGGACACTGCAAAATCCGAAATGTCAAAATCAAGCTGAAAATCTCGTGCGCTGACGATATACTGCAACCAAGTCCGAAAGTCGACAACGAATGGCAAAGGTTTTTACGATCCCCGTCCCTCCCGATCTCTCCCGCAAAAAGCGCGAGCGCAGCTCCGATCCCCGCTACGTGGATGGCCAAAAAACACTGGTCGAAGCGATGAAGTACCTTGCCCAGTCCGACCCGATTGCGAATCGCGGCGCTATTGAACTGCTCTCCGAGCACGTCCGCACCCGCTTTCGCATGACCGATTCACCACTGAGCTAGTCCTTCGCCTACCCTGCGCGCTTCAGAAATTTTGCGGAAGCCCTCCGCTCAGTCCGCGCGGAGATCCACGCCGACGCGAGCGCAATAATTACCGGGTAACACTCCAACGTATACCGAGTCTCCGGATTCTCGATCGTCCCCAGGAACACCGAGCGCAGCACCACGAAGCCGGCCAGCAATCCAACGTACCGGATGTCCGCTCGCCGCCAAATCACCGCAAGCACCGCTGCCACCACAAAAAGCAGGTTGATCACACCAAATCCAACCGCCGCCACCGACCACTTGGGATCGTCATTGAACTCCCACCATCGCGGGTCCGCAGGCAGCAGCTCGGTTCGCGGACGCAGCCACACATCGGCCACACGCAAAGCCGGCAACGTGACGTAATATCGAAACGGATGCGCGCGAATGCGTTCCCACGCAACCTCGTCAAAGCGCCCATCGATTTGCGCCGTCAGTTGCTGCCCCGCGTTGTAGTCTGCAATCAGCGCCAAAGTTGCGTCCTTGGCCGAATCCAGCGCCCTCCCAGGCAGTTTGCCCACATCAATCTTGTCGCCGGGCATGTTCCAGTAGATCTCCTCCACCGACACATAATCCGCCATCCAGGTTCGCACCCAGCGATTAAATCCCCGAGGCGTCACTTCTTCCGATGCGGTAGCATACCGCGGTGCGAGCGGCTGGAACTCGTGCAACGTCCTCCAGTTCCGAACCGTCCACGGAACCAGCGGCGCCAGCGCGATTAGTGTGACAGTGATTGTAGCCCACAAAAACTGCCCTCTCCTCGTTCGATCCTTCCACATCTCGATCAACCCGTAGAGCCCGATGGCTCCTAACAGAATTCCGCCATCCGGTCGCAATAGAATGCAAGCCGCAATCGAGGCTCCCGTCCCCGCCCACCAACTCCAGGCCGCCGAGCGTATGGCATTCGCGGCCCTTGTCTGCTCGACCGCCGCCACCGCACAATCCAAAGCGAGCGCCGTAAAAAAGATCTCCAGCGTCTCCGTCAAAACCGCCGCCGAATAATTGGCGAGAAACGGACACAGAGCCGCCAGAAGGAACGCGACTCGCGCAGCCCACCGTCCCGGCACCGTCCTCCGTGTCAGGTCAGCAGCCACCAGGCAAGTGGCAAGATCAACTAGAATCTGCGCTCCCAATACCGCCCGAACGTTCCCCACACCAAAAATCCAGAACATTGCGGCCAGAAACGACGGATAACCCGGCAGCCGCGTATCCACCGGCATAACCTGTCCACTTTCAGTCTGTCCATATGCGCCGTGCTGTAACCAGTTGTTCGCGAGGTCGAGATAAACGTGCGAGTCGTCAGTCAGCGCGGGAAGATAGATGAGAAAAAACAGTCGCAGCGCCAGTCCACACAGCGTTATTCCAAGAAAAAACCCCCGATGTTCGCGCAGCATCCCGAGCACGCTGAAAATATACGCGAATCAAGGGATGATCGGGTAAACGCGTAATTGTCGATGGCCCGATGGCCCGGCTACCCGATGACGTTTGACCCCCCGCCCTCCTCCCCTTAGGATGAATTACGACAAGATGTCGAAGCAGATATTCCACGACCCGCTCCAGGCGCGCTGGAGGCGTATTCGCCGCGTTTTTGACGCCGCGGCCATCGCCCTCTCCTTGCTCATCATTTTCTTTCTCTACAGTGCCCTGCGCAGCGAACCCCTCCCCGATCTCTCCTTTCGCATCCAGAAGCGCCCCTACCACGCGCTTGCAGAGAGCGAGAAAGCAAGAGCCCGTGAAAAACGCCGCCTTGCCACCGTCGCACGCATCGGCCATCGTCGCAAGTCACGCAAGTCGCCCTCGCAAATTGTCCTTAACTCGGAGGAAGGCGTGCGCGCAGCCTTCTATGTCTCTTGGGATGCCGCCAGTTTCTCCTCCCTCCGCGAGTACGCACGCCAGATCGACCTCCTTTTTCCAACCTGGCTCCAGGTCCTCACGCCCGACGGCCATCTCCAGGCTGTCGATTCGCAAACTAACAACCTCGTCGACGTGATCCACGGTCAAACCGTCCACTCCGTTGACCCCGAGGTCATGCAGTTCCTCAAAACGGAAGACACCAACATGGAAGTCTTCCCGGTCGTTCAGAACTTCGACAATGCGGCCAACGACTTTTCGCCCGTTATCACCAACTTCCTGAACAATCCTGCGGCCCGCGCCCGTTTTCGCCGCGAGATCGCCATCTACCTCGCATCCGATCGTTTTCGCGGCCTGATGGTCGATTTCGAGTCGTTTCCCAAAAAAGCCCAACCCGGCTACGTCGCCCTGCTCAACGAACTTTCCTCCGATCTGCACGCCAAAGGGATGAAGCTCTACGTCAGCGTGCAGGTGCGTAACAAGGACTATAACTACTCCGCCATCGCCGCTGCCGTCGACGGTGTGGTCATCATGAATTATGACGAGCATTACCCCGGTGGCATGCCCGGTCCCGTCGCCTCGCAGGATTGGTTCACGGAAAACCTCGACGCCGCCACCAAGGAAATTCCCAAAGAAAAGCTCATCTGCGCCATTGGCAACTATGGATATGACTGGATCGAGCGTGATAAAAAAGGCAAGCTTCCGCCAGGGACAAACGATCACGGCGTCTCGGTGCAGGACGCGTGGATCGGCTCACGCGACTCCGAAGAAGATATCGTTTTCGATGACGACGCCTTCAATCCCCACTTCAGTTATCTCGATGACGATAATCGTCATCACTACGTCTGGTTCCTGGATGCGGTCACTGCTCTCAACGAAATGCGCGCCGCGCAGACCCTCGGCATCAAGACTTTCGCCCTCTGGCGATTAGGCTCGGAAGACCGTTCCATTTGGCGCGTCTGGGATGTGCCCGGCGAAGCCAACGCCGCCGATCGCTTGAAAGATGTGCCTCCCGGCCAGGACGTCGACATGGAAGGGAATGGCGAAATCCTGCACATCGAGGCTAAGCCCGAGGACGGAGAACGCGAAATTGCCATCGACAAGGACACGGGCCTCATCGACGATGAAAGCTTTAAAACTCTGCCCGAGCCTTACCGTGTCGGGCGTTTCGGCGCCAGCAAAAATCAGCTCGCCATCACCTTCGACGATGGTCCCGATCCGGAATGGACTCCGAAGATTCTCGATGTTCTGAAACGCGAGCACGTGCCCGCTGCATTTTTCCTGATCGGAATTCAAGCCGAGAAATTCGGCAGCATCGCCAAGCGCATCTACCGCGAAGGCCACGAGATCGGCAATCACACCTTCACTCATCCCGACATCAGCGCGGTCGGCTCCCGCTACATGCGGGTCGAACTCAATTTGACCGAGCAGCTTTTCGCCAGCCAGTTCGGCATTCGCACCATCATGTTCCGTCCGCCCTATTCCGTCGACGCCGAGCCCGATACCGAAGATCAGGTGCGCCCCCTCGAACTGACGCAGAGCATGGGTTACCTCACAATCGGCAATAAGCTTGACACCAAGGACTGGGAGCCCGATCCAGCGCTCTCGCCACAACAAATTGCCGATGAAGTACTCGACCACCTTCCACCCTGCCGGCCGAATGACACGATGCACTGCGGCAACATCATCCTGATGCACGACGGCGGCGGTAATCGCGAGCGCACCGTCCTCGCTCTCCCGCTGATTATCGACGGCGCCCGCGCCCGCGGCTTCGAGTTCGTCTCGCTCCATCAGTTGATGGGCAAGACCAAAGCCGATGTCATGCCTCCGCTCCCGCCCAACGAGATCTGGGCCGCGCGTCTCAACGCCATCAGTTGGGGACTCTTTACGGCCACCATGACCGGCATCACGATCGTCTTTTTCCTCGGCGATATTCTCATGACCGGCCGTCTGGTTTCCGTCGGTGTGCTCGCGGTTTACGATCGCCTCCGTTCGCACATCTACGGCACGCCCGCCGAAATCGCGGCCTACAAGCCCAAAGTCGCGGTACTGATCCCCGCCTATAACGAAGAAAAAGTGATCGAGCGCACCGTGCAGGGAGCGCTCGACTCCGACTATCGCAACGTCCGCGTCATCGTCATCGACGATGGCTCCAAGGACCGCACGCTCGAAGTCGTCCGCCGAGCCTTCGCACGCGAAGAAGCCGCCGGCAAAGTCATCATTCTCGCGAAGCCCAATGGCGGCAAAGCGGAGGCTCTCAACTACGGACTCGATCATATCGGCGATGCCGAATTGTTCGTTGGCATCGATGCCGACACTATCATCGCGCCTGACGCCATTGCCCGCATGGTGCCGCACTTCCTCAATCCCAAAGTTGGAGCCATCGCCGGCAACGCCAAAGTCGGTAACCGCGTCAATCTCTGGACCCGCTGGCAAGCCCTCGAATACATCACCAGCCAGAATTTCGAGCGCCGCGCTCTCAACACGCTCGGTGCGGTCAGCGTCGTTCCCGGAGCCATTGGCGCATGGCGCGTCTCCGCTGTGCGCGAGGCGGGTGGCTTCCACATCGATACCGTCGCCGAAGATGCCGATCTCACAATGGCGCTTCTCCGCAACGGCCATCGCGTCGAATACGAAGATCGAGCTCTGGCTTTCACCGAAGCGCCCACCAGCGCCAATGCCCTGATGCGCCAGCGCTTCCGCTGGTCTTTCGGAATTCTGCAAGCCGTCTTCAAGCACAAAGACGTCGTTGCGCGCAAGGGTGCGTTAGGATTCGTGGCGCTTCCCAACATTCTCATCTTTCAAATCCTGCTGCCTTTGGTCTCGCCCTTCATCGACATCATGTTCGCGGTAGGCACGATCTGGTATTTCACTCGCAAGTATTACCACCCCGATTCCACCGATCCCGCAGACTTCCAGCGCCTCCTGATTTTCTTCGTAGCGTTCCTGATCATCGACTTCATTGCCTCGGCGCTGGCCTTCGCCCTCGAACGCCGCCAGCCCGAATCCCGCGAAGATATCTGGCTGCTAAGTCAGGTTTGGCTACAACGCTTCGCCTATCGCCAGGTATTTTCCATCGTCCTCTTCCGCACGCTAAAGCGCGCCATAACCGGCCGCCCCTTCGCCTGGGATAAGTTAGACCGTACCGCCGCCGTAAAATACGTTCCAACCGAACGCCGCGACTCAGTCAACGTGTAGCGCGGACACCCCTGTCCGCGCTCCACGTAGGGACAGCCGCCCTCGGCTGTCCAAGCGAGGATGTAGCGCCGGCGTCTCGCCGGCTGTCGCGGGGGCGTCCTCGCCCCCGCATCCGACAACCACCACGTTCGACGTGCCGTATGACAACTGAGAACTGACAACTGACAACTGAGAACGTCATTCAAGCGTGATTCCCATCACAGACACCGCGCGAAGCACGGTGTGTGCTATTAGAGGAGTTCCCATGCGCACCATCATCGAACCATTCCGCATCAAGAGCGTCGAGCCCATCCACTGGACCACCCGCGCCCAGCGCGAGCAATTTCTCCAGGCCGCCAACTACAACCTCTTTCTGCTGCCGGCCGACGATGTCCTCATCGACCTCCTTACCGACTCCGGCACCGGAGCCATGTCCACGCATCAGTGGGCCGCCATCATGGAAGGCGACGAAAGCTATGCCGGCAGCCGCAGCTTCGACCAGTTCCGCGACTCCGTTCAGGACATCTTCGGCTACAAAAACGTAATCCCCACCCACCAGGGCCGCGCCGCCGAACGCATTCTCTTCAGTTGCGCCTGCAAAAAAGGAGACGTAGTCCCCAACAACACTCACTTCGACACCACGCGCGCCAATGTGGAATTCGTAGGGGCGGAGGCAGTTGACCTGGTAATCGAAGAAGGCCGCCACCCCAGTGTCAATCACCCATTCAAAGGCAACATGGATGTAATAGCGTTGGAAGAACTGATAAGCAAAGTAGGGCGCGAGCGAATTCCGCTGGTAATGCTGACGGTCACCAATAATTCCGGAGGCGGACAGCCTGTCTCCATGGAGAACGTCAAAGCGGTAAGCGCCGTTTGCCACCGCTACAAGATACCGCTCTACTTCGATGCCTGCCGCTTCGCCGAAAATTCCTACTTCATCAAGCTCCGCGAGCCCGGCTATGGCAACAGAACCCCGAAAGAGATTGCCCAGGAGATGTTCGCTTATGGCGAGGGCTGCACCATGTCGGCCAAGAAAGACGGCATGGCCAACATAGGCGGCTTTCTTTGTACCAACGATGACTTACTGGCCCAGCAGGAAAAGAATCTTTTGATCTTAACCGAAGGCTATCCGACGTATGGAGGGCTGGCCGGCCGAGACTTAGAAGCCATAGCCGTCGGTATACAGGAGGCCCTACACGAGGATTATCTCGAGTATCGTATTGCCTCGACCGCTTACTTAGGCAATCACATCTCCGCCGCGGGCGTTCCAATCGTCCAGCCGCCGGGTGGCCACGCCATCTACATCGACGCCCGCGCCTTCCTGCCCCACATCCCCCCCGATCATTTCCCGGCCGTGGCCCTCGCCAACGAACTCTATCTCGAAGGGGGCATCCGCTCGGTAGAAATCGGCACGCTCATGTTTGGCCCGCAAGCCAAGATGGATCTGGTTCGCCTCGCTATTCCCCGCCGCGTTTACACCCAAAGCCACATCGATTACGTGGTAGAAGTGATATTAGAAGTCTGGCAGAATCGCGGCAAAATCCAAGCCATGCATCTAACCTACGAAGCCCCCTTCCTGCGCCATTTCACTGCCAAGCTGGAGCCGGAGGCGGCGGTAGCATCCGCCCCCCGATCATAACAACCGCCTTCATGCGTCAACGTCCGCCTCGCTGACTTGTTCCTGACTTCGACGACCAAAAATTGCAGCTAACCAAAACGGCAGCCCAATCATCTCTTAATACTGTGGGGTTCATGCATCTCGCTGATTCCTTCCCCTGGAAACAACTACCGCGGATTGACTGGAACTCAACGAAATCCGACGTGAAGCTGCGTCGTGATTTACAATGCGCTCGAACGAACAAGTCTAGCCAGGAGCTCCCATGCTAACGAAAGGCTCCAGCGCCCCGATCCGCACGCCCCCATCCACCGGCTTCTCACGTATTCCGCCAAGTCGCGGAAGTGGGCCGGCGCAGGCAACTTCGTGGCGATTTGTCGTTGGGGCAGCGTTCGGCGTTGGACTTGTGTCCTTTCTCGCCACCGAACTCATGCATTACTGGCTGGTGCCGGATATCGGACGCAGCCGCGAGAGATTGCTGGCGGAAGCCGTGTCGGCTCTGATCGTAAGTTGCCTGATCGCAAAGTTGGCTTACATGGCTCGACAGCAACAGCGGTTGACGATCGCCAGAATGCAGGTGATTGCCGAGATGAATCATCACATCCGAAATGCTTTGGCTCCGATCTCCCTGTCGGTAGATGCAATTGAGAACCAGCAGCTCATCCGGATAATCTCCGACGGCGTGGATCGCATTGACTGGGCTCTGCGAGAGATACTGCCCCGCGAGTTGCCGCTCACGGAAGACGAGCGCTATCGGCCCGGCGCTTTCAAACGAGGCGCAGGAGGCTAGGCATTGTTCGGT
This sequence comes from uncultured Acidobacteriaceae bacterium, assembly GCA_963698865.1. Lineage (GTDB taxonomy): Bacteria > Acidobacteriota > Terriglobia > Terriglobales > Acidobacteriaceae > Acidiflorens. Next base: position 66,572 of record CAVOSL010000004.1, read on the forward strand.
AAGCAGGGTTTCCCAGAAATCTCCTGCCCTGAGATGGCTGATAGCCGATTCGCTCCAGCTACTTCGTGATCACGCCGCAAGCAATCCGATCGCCAGCATTCCCCGCAGGATCGGTCTTCTGATCGTCCGCTTTGGCGTGAATCACGATCGCCGTTCCTCCGTTGCTGAACAGGGAGTGGCTGTCGCTGCCCAGGTTCACGTCTTTGCTCCCGGTCTTCAGCTTGGCCTTGCCGTTGGCGCCAACCGTGAAGTTGGCGTGATCGCCGGCGTGATGGCCTTCCGGATTCTCCAGGCCGTGCTTCTTGTTGTCGGGATTGAAGTGCGGTCCCGCGGATTTGAAGTCAGGCGCCGTGCAGACCGCGTTCTGATGAAAGTGAATCGCGTGTTCGCCGGGAGGAAGATTTTCGAGATTCAGTTCCATCCCCACTCCTCCGGACTTTTCTTCCCACAACATAACGGTCCCCACACTTTTACCCTGAGCGTCCTGAAGATGAACGATTGTCTTCGCGAAGCTCGCGGAGGCGAGCACCAGAAACAGCGAGAGAGCGAGCGCAAACGAGAAGGTAGTTTTCATGGCAGGGAATTATAGAACAGCTCCAAGTTCTGAGCTCCAAGCTCCAAGCAAGATCACAATTAAATCCGCGAGAATCCGCGAAGATCCCCGAAAAAAGAAGTTGTCCGAGCTAAGCGCCTTTCCTTGGAGCTTGGAGCTGAGATCTTGGAGCTTCATTTTCGGAGCTTCTTCATATCACTTCAGATCAATTCAGACCGGCTCCATGGACGTTTTTGTGCATCCGGTGCAAGATCACTCTCGTTGTTGGGATTGAGTCTTCCCCGATTTCAAAATCTGACCAAGGAGACGCTCATGAAGAACCATGCTGCTGCGGTGTTCATCCTGTCGCTGGCCGGACTGACGGGGCTGGCTAACGCGCAATCCGGATCGACCATCATTGCCAAAGTTCCCTTTAACTACGTTGCCAATGGCCGAGCGATGCCGGCGGGCGAGACACGAGTCAAGATCGAGAATAACGGGCAGCCGTATTTGTGGATCGCCGCCGAGCAGAGGTCGGCGTTCGCGATCCCGATCGCAAGTGAATCGTCAAAGCCTGCCGAAGAGACGAAGCTGGTATTTCACAAGTACGGGGACCGTTATTTCCTGGCGGGCGTGCAGCGCCGGGGCCAGAACCTCAACTATGAGCTGCCAGCGGGCAGTCTGGAAAAGGAACTGCGAGCCTCGAACGTGGAGGAGAAGGACGTGACGCTGGTCGCTTCTCTGAAGACTGGCAAGTAGTTCGAATTCGTTGAGTTGCGCACAACGCGCGCGAGGGAGCGGGGCTTGGGGCCCGTTCCCTCGTTCTGTTTTGGAGGCGCCAGCCGCGAACCTGAAGCCTGTGGGTATTCGCTATCGAGGAAAATGAAAAACCGCAGAGGACACGGAGGAATCCCGGTATTAATCTCAAAAATCCTCCGTGTCCTCAGCGTCCTCTGTGGTTTTCATCTTGAGCAGTTGGCACCGCAGTCGTGGCTTGCGACTCGAAACACGTCACTCATACTGGCGCGGAATGCGCTGCAATGGGAAAATACAAGAATGCACAAATTTCACATTGCAGCGGTCCTATTGGCCGCCGGAGCGATGCTCGTGGCCGAAGGCGCCGCGCAGCAAACACCGGCCGCGAAACCTTCAACCTCTTCTGCAGCCGCTTCCAAGACTCCCGCCAAGAAGGCGACAACGTCCAGCACGGCCGCTGCTCCGCTTACGACGCGCAAGCAGAAATTCAGCTACGCGCTCGGCATGAACATTGCCAATGGACTCGGCGCCAACCTGAAAAAGCAGGGCGTGGACGTCGACTGGAGCCTCCTGGCCCAGGGCCTGAAGGATGGCGCATCTGGCGCCAAGACCCGCCTGACGCAAGACGAGGCGAAGGCGGTGCTCACCGAGGTTCAGAACGACGTTCGCAAAGAGCAGCAGGAAAAGATGAAAGAGGTCGCCGACACGAATAAGAAAGAGGGCGAAGCATTTCTCGCCGCCAACAAGGATAAAGAGGGCGTGAAGACGCTGCCCAGCGGCCTGCAGTACAAGGTCATGACGGAAGGCACGGGACCTAAGCCGACCGCGAGCGATACCGTCATCTGTAACTATCGTGGAACTCTCATCAACGGCACGGAATTTGACAGCTCCTACAAGCGCGGAGAGCCGGCGACGTTTCCGGTGGGCGGAGTTATCAAAGGCTGGACCGAAGCCTTGCAGTTGATGCCTGTGGGATCCAAGTGGCAGCTCTTTATTCCGTCGGATCTCGCCTATGGCGAGCGCGGCGCCGGAGCCGAGATTGGTCCGAATGCGACCCTCGTCTTTGAAGTGGAATTGATTTCGATCAAGCCAAAGGACGAGGCCAAGCCGAACGATCAGGAAAAGAAGGATCAGGAAAAGAAGGAAGACAAGAAGCCGGAAGACAAGAAATAAAACGAGCTCCGAGTTTCAAAGTACGAGGTTCGAGCCGCGATTATCGAGTCATCCGATGTTGGGTTGCTCGATGATCGCGGCTTTTAATTTTTCGATTCCTGCTAATGAATTCTCTCCTGGATAGTATCCGCTACGCGCCCAGAAACAGCACGTGTACGTACACTCCGAGCCTGACATTGTAGGCCAGGTACCAGCCGATATGGTCGGGGTCTTCATAGATAACGACCTCATCGGTATCCCAGAGCCATCCGTCGCAATAGCCGAAGTCATAGGGGGCCACCGAGAAGTAATATCCGCCGAACCAGAAGCGGTTTGGACCGCCGCCCGCCAGTCTCCAGATGTGGTGCCGGCCAAAGCCGCCGGTGAACCGGCCATGCTCCCAAGGATGATCGAGACGGTAGTGGACATCTTCGCGCCCCGTATCATGGCCAACCCAGGTTTTGCCGCGGTCCACGTGCGGCGCGTTGGGATGACCCGGCTTATTGTCGAAATGATGGTCTTCGTGAGCGGGCGCGGCCTTCTTCACCTGCGACGGACCATGAGAGGGAATGTTTTGGTGGCCGCCTCCGACCTGGGGACGTCCGCCCCCTTCATGCTCACGCTGCGCCAATGCTGACAGAGAAAACACGAAACATATCGCGAATACGCCAATCAGCTTTTTCATATTGATCACCATAGTTGAATTCACATCGTTCTTCGCAAGAGGTAACCCTGTCGCTGCCCGGATGTTTCGGTGGATTGGACTGGGTCGTGGCGATTGTACACGTCTGGGCGGCGCAACATAAGTGACACAACGGTGTTGCATGCGCGGGCGGTTGCCCGGAGGACTCCGAGGTGCACGACGTCCATCATTCGTAGCGCAGCGCCTCAATGGGATCGAGGCGTGAGGCGCGAATCGCCGGCAGCATGCCGCTGACTAGTCCGACTCCCACGAGAATCACAATCGCGATTAGCAGCGTCATTGGGTTGATCATAAGGCGGATGTCGCCGGCCTCGGCGTTCTTGGCCATCGCGCTGTACAGCGTGAGCCTGCCCACCGAAAAGGAGACGCCATAGGCCAGAATGATTCCGAAGATTCCCCCCATCATGGTGATGGCCAGGGCTTCCGCGAGAAACTGGAGGAAGATGTGACGGCGGCGCGCCCCGAGCGCTTTCTCGACGCCAATCTCGCGGGTCCGCTGTGTGACCGACACGAGCATGATGTTCATCAGGCCAACCCCACCGATGCCGAGCGTCAAAGTGCCGATGAACCCCAGCAGCACCTTGAGCCCGATGGTGATGATCTGGAACTGGTGAAGCTGAACCATGAGGTTGAAAACCATGAGCGCGCGCCGGTCGGACGGATTGTACTTGTGTTGATCGGCGATAACGTTGCGTATGTTCTGCTCGAGGTGCTCAAATTCATTGGTCTCATAGTTAACCAGGAAGGATCCGAGATAGTGCGTATCCATGAGATCGCCCAGCGTGGAATAGGGAATGAAGATGAGCCGGTTGATATTGTTCCCGTCTCCCGCCTGCATTTTGCCGGTGTAAACGCCGATTACTTCAAAGCTCACGCCGTCGATGCGGATGTGTTCCCCGATGGCGTCTCGGCCGGAAAACAGTTTCTCCTTGGCTTCTGGGCCGATCACGGTCACGCGCGCGCGCTGCGCTTCATCCTGCCCGTTGTACCAGCGTCCCTGATCCATGGTAATGGCGCGGATGTAACTGGTGATTGGATATTCCCCAACGAGATCGAAATCGAACGACCGGCTCTCATACTGAATTTTGGCCGTCTTGCCATTGCTGGGAGTGATGTGCGTGATCTGCGGAACATTAGCGCTGAGTAGATCAATGTCGTCCAGCGTGAGCTGAATCTTCTTGCCGGCTTTGTCGGCGCCCGCCTGCATGGAGGTGCGTCCCGGAACAATGAACATCATCTTTGTTCCGAACGAGGCGAAGATGTTTTCGCAGGCTCGGCCGAAGCCGTCTCCGTAAGCGAGCAGCATGCAGACCGTCGCAATCCCCCAGGCCATGCCCAGCATGGTCAGGGCGGTGCGCCGCCGGTTGTGGCGCATGGCGTTGTAGGATTCGGTCAGCAGATCGCGGAGCATAACGAATTTGTGATTTGTGATTTGTGATTTGTAATTGCAAATCGTGCGAAGCTGGCGCAATCAGAAATTACAAATTACAAACGACCAATCACCAATTCTCCTACAGATCCTGCCGCAACGCTTCTACGGGTTCGAGGTGTGCCGCCTTGCGCGCGGGATAGAGTCCTGCGGCGACTCCGGCAAGCGTCAGGCTGCCAATTGCCAGAATCGCGGTCATGGGAACGAGGCGCGGCGGGTCAAAGCCGCCGGGGCCGTTGTAGTCGCGGAACGCGAGCATGAGTCCTCCGGCCAGGATCATGCCGACCAGGCCGCTGACCAGTGTGAGCAGAATGCCCTCGGCAAAGAACTGGATGAGGATGGAGCGGTTGGTGGCCCCGAGCGCCTTCCGCAGGCCGATTTCTCGCGTGCGCTCGGTGACTGACACGAGCATGATGTTGACAACGCCAATCGCGCCCAGCGCGAGCGTCACGAATCCGACCGTCCCCAGGAATTCATCCATGGCGTCGAAGATGAGACCCATGTTCCTGGCCTGCTCGACCGTATCCCATCCTTCAAAGGCATTGTCGTCGTGATAATCAAACCCATGGTTGCGAGCCACGACCTTGTGGACCTCCTCTAGCGCAAGCAGATGGTCGTCAGCAGTTGTCGGCTGAAAGTAGAGGAGGGAGATGGCGTCGTATTCGTTGCTCTCGCCCTTGAGCGGGAAATCGCTGCGCATCACCTGAAATGGAATATAGGCGCGCATGTTGGTGCTGTTCTCGTCGCCGCGGCCCACGCGACTCAGAGTGCCCACGACCTCAAAGCGATAGCCATTCAGCAGGATGAAGGATCCAATGGCAGGATGGCCAGGAAACAAGTGACGTCTCATTTCATCGCCCAGCACGACGACGTTGCGCTTCTGCGTTTCGTCGAGATCGTTGAGCCAGCGGCCCTGTAACAGCGGCAGGAAACGAATGCCGTTATATTGCGGCTCGCTTCCGGTAAGTTGGCCGCTGGCGGTGGCGAACTCGCTGACGGCATGCACATCATTGGTCTGAAGGATGGGAGCGATGGACTTTACATGCGCGGCCTCGCCGCGGATGTCGAAGTAGTCGCGATAAGTAAGGTGGTAATAGCGGGCCGAGTTCGTGCTGCCCAGGACGGCGGGCGCGCGGCCGGGAAAAATCATCATGATGTTTTCGCCGAACTCGGAAAGGTTGCGCTTGTTGCCAGTGCGAAAGCCTTCGCCGAGCCCGACAAGGAGCAGCAGAGAACCGACTCCCCAGGCGATGCCGAACATGGTGAGGAACGAACGCAGCTTGTGCGCCCAAAGCGTGCGAAAGATCTGCGCGAATACGTCGATTACGAATTGCATCGGTCAGAAAAGCAGTTCGTCGATTCTAGCGAATGATGAGAGGAGTCGTCAGTATCGTTCCTCACTTGGGCGAAGTTTACCATTTGGTTAGCATATCCCCTCTTAGCGGTCTTTTGGAATGAAAGACTTGGCGGTCAGGAGACTCCAGGTCCTTGAGGAATAAGGACTTGCTTGTAACATATTTTAGAATCAGTGACTTAGTTTGATTCCCTTGGGTTATTTTGAGAGGAATTTTGCGGGCATGTTATTGAGGAATAAATACTTTACATCGAAATTGAATCAACAAGGCCTCGCTTCGTGGGTGGTGGCGATTGGCTTGGGCTGGAATGGCCACCTCCAGAAGATATCGCGCTCAGCTAGCAGACCAGTTGATTTCGAGTTAGTTTGATTCCCGTCAGATTGCCGAGGACTGTTACGGCGATCTGCTCGGTGCGGAAAAATTCCTCCGCTGTCTTCTGCACGTCTTCGGCAGTGACGGCTTCGATGCGCTCGATCAGTTCGTCCAGACTGTAAAAGCGGTCGTAATACATTTCCTGGCGCGCGAGATTCGACATGCGCGCCATCGACGATTCGAGCGACAGCATCAGGCTGCCCTTGAGCTGATCTTTGGAGCGGCGCAATTCTTCTTCCGGGACGGGCGTCGTTTTCAGGTTGGCAAATTCCGCGACTACACTCTCCACAACTTTAATGGCCGACTCGCGCGACGTGCCGGCATACACACACATCGAGCCCGTATCGCGATAGGGATTCAGATCGCTGTAGATGGAATAGGCTAGGCCCTGGCGCTCACGAATATTTTGAAAGAGGCGCGAGCTCATGCCGCCGCCGAGCAGCGTGTTGAGAATGTAAGACGCATAGCGGCGCTCGTGCGCGATCGGATGCGAAGGCACGCCAATGCAGATCTGAACCTGCTCGAGCGATTTCTTATTGCGCAGGTTGATGCGCGAATAAGTTTTGGGTGCGGAGGAGTGCAAGCCGTTTTGCGCGGGCTTGACCTGCTCGAAATGTTTGGCGACCAGGTCGACAAAGTTCTGGTGATTCAGGTTGCCAGCGGCGCAAACAACGAGATTCCCGGGCGCGAAGTGGTGACCGTAGAAGCGCGAGACTACGGCACGCTCGAATTTTTTCACCGTCTCGCGCGTGCCTAAGATCGGCAGGCCCAGCGAGTGATCTTTCCAGAAACTTTGCGTGAAGATCTCGTGGACTAAGTAATCGGGATTGTCCTGATCCATCTTAATTTCTTCAAGAATCACGCCGCGCTCGCGGGCAATGTCTCCGGCGTCGAAGACCGGATGCAGGACTAAGTCGCTAAGCACATCCATAGCGAGCGGCAGGTGCTCGTCGAGAACTTTGATGTTGAAGCAGATACACTCCTTGGCGGTAAAGGCGTCCATGTTGCCGCCGATGGAGTCGACCTGGCGGGCAATGGCCTCGGCGGAGCGCGTCTCCGTGCCCTTGAAAACCATGTGCTCGATGAAATGAGAAATGCCGTTCCATTCGGACTCTTCGTCGCGCGAGCCGGTCTTCAGCCAGATGCCGATGGAGACGGAGCGGATGTGCGACATCTGCTCGGTGATGACGGTCAGGCCATTGGGCAGCACTTCACGACGAATATTGCGGGTCTCTTTTACCATCAGTTCGCTTTTCCGGTATTCAAATTCAAGGTGCGACTTAAGAAGTTCGACTTCAACGGGCCCGGCTTGCGGCTCCGACTTCTAGAGGCAGGGTCGATTCCTTATATTTTCCCACAAACTACGCCTGGCGCGAGTAAACGATGGTTTGTCTTTATTTTTGTGTAACTTGCGCGGATTTGTTCCCGCGCATGCCAGGGGTTACACTCGAAATAAAGATGGCGCCTTTCGCTCCCAATTCACTGCTTGGCCTCAATCTGGAAGAACTGACCGGCCTTGCGCGGCAGTTCGGACAGCCCGCCTATCGTGGTCAACAGCTATTTGATGCGGTGTATCGGCAAAGGATTGAGCGGGTGGATCAGGTGTCAACACTGCCGGCGGGGTTGCGTGCGGAGCTTGCCGAGAAGGGCTGGGGGATTGGGCTTCCAGCGGTGGATCGAAAGTTTGAGTCGAGCGATGGCACGGTGCGATATCTGCTGATGCTGGCCGATGGCGAGACGGTTGAGACGGTGTGGATGCCTGACGGCGACGGCGGCGAGAGCGGCGACGGCAGCGAGGCCGGGGATGAGGTGGAAGATTCGCTTCGTTCCCCACTCAAGCCAAAAGAGGGCTTGAATGGAGCACCGTCGATGAGTGAGAAGAACTGGCGGCGCGCGACCATCTGCGTTTCGAGCCAGGTAGGGTGCGCGGTGAACTGCAAGTTTTGCTTCACGGCGCTGCTGGGCGTGAAGCGCAATCTGGAGGCCGGAGAAATTGTCGGGCAGATCGCGGCGGTGCTGCGCGATCAGGCGGTCGACCCGCCCTGGCAGCGAGTGAACCTTGTCTTCATGGGAATGGGCGAGCCGTTCCTGAACTATGACAATGTTATGAAGGGGGTGCGGCTGCTCGTCGAAGGCGTGGGCATTCCCGAGTCGCGCATGACCGTGTCGACCGCGGGAATTGTGCCGCGCATTTACGACTTTGGGCGCGAGCTGGTGCGGCCGAAGCTGGCAATATCGCTGAATGGCTCGAATGACGCGCTGCGCAGCGAGGTGATGCCGCTAAATCGCAAGTGGGACCTGGCGGAGTTGATGAAAGCGGCGCGCGAGTTTCCGCTGCGGACGCGGGAGCGGCTGACGTTTGAATATGTGCTGCTGGCCGGCGTGAACGATGCTCCCGAACATGCACGCGAAGTCGTGAAGCTGGTGCGCGGGATGCGGGCGAAGGTGAATCTGATTGCGCTCAATCCCGGGTCGGAGTTGCCTTATCGCACACCGGATGCGGAAAGAGTGGCGGCATTTCAGAGGATTCTGATGTCGGCGGGCATACCGGCATTTGTGCGCAGGCCGCGCGGGCGGGATATTTTTGCGGCGTGCGGGCAGTTGAAGAGGACGGTGGAGGTAAGCGTCGGGCAAATCGAAGCCGCCAACAAATGAGAACCGCAGAAATGAAAACCGCAGAGGACGCAGAGGAATTTATTTAAAAAAATCCTCCGTGTCCCAGGTGGTTTCATTTGATTTGGATTGGTCGCGGCTTGACTTACGGCTAGAATGCGCTGTGCGCTGATGCTCTTGGTTGGGCCGCCGCTGATTTTGAGGCAAGCGGCAGCTCCAGGCGAAATGCGTGGATATCCTGCCTTCCTGGGCGCAAGAGGCGGCCGCCGTGCTCTTCTATAATGCGGCTACAGGCGCTCAGCGAGAGCGTCGAAGGCTTGTTGGCGCCTTCGGAAGTGAGCAACATATCGCATGCCGGCCGGTGCAGGGTGGGAGCTCCGGTCAGGAACTCGATCACGACCGAGTCATCCTCCACGCTGCTGCGAACGAGTAAAGCCGAGTGAGTCTCCGGATCGAACTGGCCGCCAATTTGTCCCGCAAGGTGCCGGCAAACGTGCAGGAGTTGGTTGGAGTCAGCGAGCACGGGCGGCAGTCCAGGACGGAGTTCAAGGCGGGTGGTAATGCCCTGCGCCTCCAGTTGCGGCGCCAGAAGGCGCATGGCAGTCTGCAGAAGGGAATTGGGATCGACGGGTGCGAGCTTGGCCGGCGCCTGGCGGGCGAAGGTAAGCAGACTGGCCACCAGAGTTTTCGTGCGCCGCACCTGTTCGCTGATAGTTGTCGCCTGGCGCAGTTCCTCGGCGGGCAAGTTCGATGCGCTGAGCAGGTCGGAATATCCCAGCATCGCGGTGAGCGGGTTGTTGATCTCATGGGCGGCGCCGCCGACGAGTTGGCCGAGCGAGGCCAGCTTCTCGGATTGAATCAGCTGGTGCTGTAGAAGCTTCAATTCGTCGAACGAACGGCGGGACTTGTCCAGAAAATACTTAAGCTCGGCGCCCAGCAGGCGCTGGCGCCAGAACACCATCACGCCCATCACGATGGTGGCGAGCAGGCTGGCCACGATGCGGAAAGCGCGCACCGAACTAGGGAGAGTGGAATTGAGTTCGGCTTGCAATGCCGCCCAGGGCAATGTGCACAGCGCGAGCATGCTGAGGCGCGTGATGCCCACCCCGAGCAGCGGCTTCGGCGACTTGGTATCGGACAGGTCGTAGCGAGTGGCGAATGCCGGAATCGCGGCGATCCATGCGACCGAGACTGTCAGGGGAATGTCGTAGACGCTGCCGCTGTAATAGGTTTTGTGACCGATTGCATAGTTGGCGAAATAAGAGCTCGAGGCGTAGAGCGCGCTGGCTCCCAGAAAATGTGCATAGAGGCGGCGCCAGCCGCCTCGCGCGGTGTAGGTGACCATGGCGAGCGAACCAAGCAGCACCATCTTCTCGGTCAGGTAAGCAAAGTTGAAATTCGTGCTATAGGCGGCTTCGTCAACCCGCACGGTTTGCCACGGAATAACGAGGTACACATAAATGAAGACCCACCAGATGAGGAGCAGGGTAAAGTCGAGCATGCGAATGCGCTCGTCGCGTTCGTCTCCGCGCAGGTGAGGCAGCACGCCCAGCGCGGCGATCATGGGCACCAGATGCAGGAACAAGACAACATCGCCCACAAATGGGTCGGGAACGTCGGCCCGTTTGATCACCTCGAAGTAGTTCCACATGAACTGGTAGGCCAGCCAGAAAATCATGCCGCCGCTCATCAGGATCCAGAAGATGCGGGCGTGGGTGGTGGCTGACTGGGTGCGAGCGGTTTTCGGCAGGAAGGCCGCGGTGGCAACCAGGAGCAGCAGGCCCTGGATGAGGTCGCTGGCGATGGTCAGTGCCTCGCCTCGCCTCATAAAGAGGCTGGCGGCCACCTGTGCGGCAGTGAGGGTGACCAGGACGATCCAGAATTGAGTGCGTCGGGACACAGACTACCCCGCCCTTTATTCTAGAGCGCCATGGGCGGGAGGGTGGCGCGGGAGGCGTTACGGAAGTAACCACGCCATTGTCGAGCCTGCCTGGGACGGGGCAAGCCCGTCGCCGCTCAGATTTTGTTTCGGTGCCTGTGCCTCCACGCTGGCGCCCGTGCCTCCATCAAAAGCGCGTAAGATAGAGGGCACAACCAACGAATTTTGGGATTAGGGCAGACGGGCGAGCGAACTGTGTCCTGGATCATTGCGCAAGATCATGATTTGTGGCGTTTCCGCGCGCCGCTCGGCGCCAGCGAAATCCGGCGCACCGAGCGCTGGCTGGCGACGGCGCGGGTGGCACTGACCATCGCCGCGCTGGTCACGATGGTCATGGAGCCGGGGCGCGCTTCCTATTCGCGCTGGCTGCTATGGCTGCTAATCGTGTACCTGACCCACGCCACGGTGGTGATGGTGCTGGTGCGCGTGCGCCGCCAATCGACATTTGCCTTTCGCATGGTGGTGCACTCGATCGATATTCTATGGCCAGTCCTGATTTCGATGTTCGCGCCCGCTCAGCGCGGCCCGTTTTTCCTCTTCTTTGTTTTTGTCATGGCCGCCGCGGCCTATCGCTGGGGATTATGGGAGACAGTGGCTACCGCTGCTGCCGCTGTCGTGCTGTTGTGGGTTGAATTCCTCGCCGTGGCCGCCGGATTGGAATCCGCTCTCCGCCATTGGCTGGCGCCGCTGCATCTTCCCTCCGCTGTCAGCTTTCAGGAGTTGAACCCCGAACAGCTAATCATGAGCTCGGTCTATCTGCTGGTACTGGGATTCCTGCTCGGGTTCATGGCGCAGAATCAGAAAAAAGTGCGGGCGGAGCGCGCCGTCATCACGCGCGTTCTCAGTTCGACGCGCGTCGAGGCGGGGCTGACGGGCACCATGCAGCAGATTCTCGGCGAAATGCTAAGCATCTATGGCGCGCGCCGCGTATTGAGCGCTTCGCAGGAATCGAACAGCTATCGCATCTTCCTCGCCGAGTTGAACCGCGGCAATGACGGCGGGCCGGGTCATGTGCGTTGGCGTGAGGCAGCGCCGGAGGGCCTGTCAGCGTATCTTTTTGAGTCGCCGGCGGAAGCGATTTATGCTCGGCGCACGGCCAACGGTCTGTCCACGGTTTTTCTGGATCGCGATGGCCACCGGCTGCGCGATTTTGACAGTCAGTTTCTGAATTCGCTTGCGCAAGGGGAAGTCTTTGACGCCGTAGTTTCCGTAGCCTTCCTGTTTGGGAAGGAGTGGTCGGGCCGGGTGTTTGTCTTCGATCCGCAGCGCATGGGGCAGCCGGAAGAAGAACTGCGTTTTTTGCAGGAATTCGCGCAGCAGGTGGGTCCGGCAATTTACAACGTGTACCTGATGCGGCGTTTACGGGAGAGGGCGGGCGCGGTCGAGCGGGCACGGTTTGCGCGTGAGCTGCATGACGGTGCCATTCAATCGCTGATCGCGGTCGAGATGCAGCTCGACGTGTTGCGCCGCCAGTCGGGCCAGGCGCCGGTCGTGAGCACGGAGCTAACGCGCATTCAGAAGCTGCTGCGCGAGGAAGTGCTGAAGCTGCGCGAACTGATGCAGGCCATGAAGTCGTTCGAAGTGGATGCGGACCGGCTGCTCAGTTTTATCCACGATATGGTGGAACGGTTCCAGCGCGAGACGGGAGTGTCGGCGAAATTTGTCAGCGAGATGGGGCGCGTCGAGCTGCCGCAAAAAGTGTGCCGCGAACTGGCGCGCATCGTGCAGGAGAGCCTGGTCAACGTACGCAAGCACAGCGGCGCGCACCATGTGCTGGTGCGACTCGCGCAAAAAACCGATAGTCTGCGCTTGACGGTGGAGGATGATGGCCGCGGGTTTCCTTTTTCCGGGAGGATGTCGGAAGCGGAGCTGGCGACGAGCGGCAAAGGTCCGGCGGTGATTCGTGAAAGAGTGCGCTTGCTTGCGGGCGAACTCACGATAGAATCGAACCCGGGACAAGGCGCGCGGCTGGAAGTGCTGATTCCGCCGGCGAGAAGAGCAAGCAGTAATAACTCATAAAGTAAGTCAAGGGATGAGTCATGGAAAAACGTCAAACCCCGATTCGCCTCGTCATTGCTGACGATCACCCCATTTTCCGTGATGGTTTGCGCCGCCTGCTCGAATCCGAAAGCGATATGAAAGTCGTGGGGGAAGCCTGCGATGGCCTCGAGGCGGTAAAGCTGGCGACCGATATCAAGCCCGACATACTTCTGCTCGACCTCGCGATGCCGCGCCACACCGGCCTGGACGCGCTGCGCGACCTGAGCGCGACTGGCAGGGCCGCCGGTCCGGTGCGCATCATCTTGTTAACCGCGGCTGTCGAGAAAAAGCAGATCGTGGAAGCGCTGCAACTCGGAGCGCGTGGCGTCGTGATGAAGGATTCGGCCACCGAGCTCCTACTCAAGGCTATTCATGCGGTGATGGCGGGCGAGTATTGGGTGGGCCGCGAAAGCGTCTCAAACCTCGTGCAATATCTGCGCAACCTGATGCAGACCACGAATGAGGAATCGAAGCAGAAAAAATTTGGGCTGACGCCGCGGGAACTGGAAATCGTTTCGGCGATCGTAGCCGGCTATGCCAACCGCGAGGTCGCCGAGTATTTCAAGATCAGCGAAGATACCGTAAAGCACCACCTCAGCAATATCTTCGACAAACTTGGAGTCTCAACGCGGCTGGAGTTGGCGCTGTTTGCGGTCAACCAGGGGTTGCCGCTGAAAACAATCATCTAGAACCGGCGAGCGGTCACCGGTCACCGCTGCCCCGTGACCAATCCTCGTTTGATCCTTAATAGAGCCGGGCTATTAAGGCTATTCATAACGCAGAGCCGACATGGGCTCGATGCGCGTGGCGCGACGGGCCGGAATGTAACATGCCAGCAGAGTCGCCGCAACGAGGAGCAGAACCACCGCCAGGAAAGTTAACGGGTCCCTCGCCGTTACGCCAAAGAGCAACGACGCAATCGCGCGCGTGAGGATGAGCGCGCCGGCAATCCCCACTGCGATCCCGATCGAAATCGTGCGCAAACCCTGCGCGAGGACCATTCCGAGGACGTCGTTGGAGCGGGCGCCCAGAGCCACGCGCACGCCAATCTCGCGCGTCCGCCGATTCACGGAATAGGCCATCACGCCAAAGACGCCGGCTGTTGCGAGCAATAGCGTCACGGTTCCGAAGAAGCCGACGAGGATCAGGTTGAAGCGGCGCGAACCGAGCGATGCGGAGTAGATCTGCGAGAAGGTGCGGAACTTCGGCGGAAGCTCGGGATTGAGTTCTTGGAGAATTCCGCGCGCAGCAGACGTGATGAGTAGGGTAGGGGCATCGGACAGCATGGTGACGGTGACGCCGCCAGCGCGCGGACGCTGGAACAGATTAACGTACACCGTGGGACGCGGTGGGGCATCGGCGCCGTATTCGTGGACGTCGCCGACAATACCGACAATGGTGAGCAAGCGCGGGTCGCCATCCATGTTGCCGAATTCTATCGTGTGGCCGATGGGATCCTGGCCGGGCCAGCGAACGCGCGCGAGCGACTCGCTGATTACGGCGACGTGCGGAGATTCGGCGATGTCGCCTTCGTTGAAGAGACGGCCACGCAGAAGTGGAATTCCGAGCGCCTCGAAGTATCCGTCGGTGGTTATGCCGAAATCGGCAATGCCAACGCGTTCCTTTTGACGAAAGAATGGCTCGAATTCTTCAAAGGTCTTGGGGACTTCATTCTGAGACATGAGGACGAACATGCCATCGGGCAGGCCGCCGTCCATCGGAAGCCCGCTCGTTGCGCCGACCTTGCGCACGCCCGGAATCGTCTGGAGACGACCGATCAGGTTGGCGAAGAAAAGCGCTTCCTTGGTTCTTGCAGCCTTCGCCTGCTCGTCGGAATCCGGCCATGGAATTGAAATATCCATGGTGACGATTTTGTCGATGCGGAAGCCGGGGTTGACTTCGAGCACTTTCAGGAGGCTGCGGCCGAGCAGGCCGGCGCCGACCACGAGAACCAGCGTAATTGCAACCTGTGCCGTCACGATGATGCCGCCAATGCGCTGGCTGCCTTGAGAACCGGCTTGTCCGCGACCGCCTTCGCCGAGACCCTCGCGTACGTCGTTCCTGGTTGCGCGAATGGCAGTGAACAAGCCGAGTCCAACGGCGACCGCGCTCGACAGCGCTACCGCAAACACGAGGACGGGCATGCTGATGGAAACACTATCCAGGCGCGGCAGATTTTGCGGTGCCAGCGCGACTAAACCCTCAACTCCCAGGTACGCCCCAAGGACGCCAAGACCGCCGCCCAGGAGCGCAAGGAGGAAAGCCTCTGTAAGAAATTGCCGAATCAGACGTGCGCGCGGAGCACCGAGAGCGGTGCGGATGGCGAACTCGCGCGTTCTCCCAGAGGCTTGAGCGAGGAGCAGGTTCGCCACGTTGGCGCAGGCGACGAGGAGAAGAATGCCGACAGCGCCGAGCAGGACGAGCAAAGCAGGGCGTGCAGAGCCCGTGATCGACTCCTGCAACGGAACGACGATACCGTCTTTGAGAAGGTAGTCGTTCTGTTCGGTCGAGGCATTGCGAATGCGGCGCGCGATCAGGCTGATGTCTGAGGTCGCCTGCTGCGGGCTCGCATTGCCGCGGAGGCGCGCGATGGCACTGTAGTTGTGCGATGTCCGGCTTGCGTTCTCGCCGGTGCGATCGGCGGCGAATCCAGAGGGCGGCATCCGTGGGAAATTGAAAGCCTTCGGGCAGAACGCCGACAACCGAGAAGATCAGGTCGTCGATTTTCAGGTGAAGTTGGGAGAGATCGCGAGTGGCTCCGAGGCATTGCTTCCAGTAGCCGTAGCTGACCAACGCAACCGGCCCCGCGCCTTTTTTGGCGTCGGCGGCGGTGAAGTCGCGTCCGAGGATCGGTTGAACGCGGAAGACGTTCAGGAAGCCGGGAGAGACGCTGGCGACGGTCGAGCGAGTGGGCTCGGAGCCACCTGAAATCGAGGAGACGCCGTCTGTGTACTTTGCAATCGCTTCGAAGCTGTGACTTTGATCTCTAAACTCGTCGAAGTTGGGATCGGCAAGACGGGACCACGTGCCTTTGGTATTGACCTCGAAGATGGCCATGATGCGGTCCGGTTCGGTATAAGGAAGCGGGCGCAGCAGCACTCCATAGACGACGCTGAACATGGCGGTAGTGGCTCCGATCGCGAGTCCGAGGGTGAGGACGGCCACGGACGTGAACCCGGGGCTTCGGCGCAAAATGCGCAGTGCATGACGTACGTCTTGTAGTATGGTCTCCATCGACATGACTCCTGGCCCGGCGATGAATATATCAGCGAGCGGAGCAGCAATTTGGACGCCACGCTTAAGTGGTCGCAAGGGATTGCCGGCAAAGGAAAAATCGGGTCATGCCGGATCGGGGTCATCCGCTTTTTGACCGGCGGCAGACAGCGGTGTGCGAAAGTGAACAGTTGAAGATTCGCGTGACAGGCGACAGGGACATATGCGATTTATCGATCGCGAAGAAGTTGCCAGACGGCTCACGTATGAAAAGTGCATCCCGATCATCCGCGAGGCGATGATCGCATTCTCGCGGGGCGAAACCAAACAACTTCTGCGCTCGATCATCCCCCTGTCCGATGGGCGGCTTTTCGGAGTCATGCCCGGCGCGATGGGCGCCCAGGCCGCATTCGGCGCGAAGTTGATCAGCGTTTTCCATGAGAACTTTGCACGCGGAGTCCAGTCACACCAGGGTCTGGTCATCGTGTTCGATCCCGAATCCGGCGCACCGGTTTGCGTCGTCCATGCAGGCGAACTCACGGCCATTCGTACCGCAGCGGCCAGCGCGGTTGCCACGGACGTGCTGGCCCGTAAAGACGCGGGGCGGTTGGCTCTGCTAGGTTATGGCGAGCAGGCCGGCACCCACGCGCGGGCCATCGGCAAAGTACGCGATCTGGAGTCGATCGTTGTCTGGGGGCGATCGGCCGAACGCGCCCGCGCCTTCGCGAAGGGCATGCAAGCCGAACTCTCTTTGCCGGTCGTTGCAGCCAAAAACGCGCAGGCAGCCGTGGCCGAGGCCGACATCATTTGCACTGTGACCGCGGCCACCGAGCCGATTTTGCTGGGACGATGGGTGCGGCCAGGCACGCATGTGAACCTGGTCGGTTCCGGCTTTGCCGGGCCTGTTGAAGTGGACAGCGATCTCGTGGTTCGCTCGCGCTTCATTGCCGACAGTCGCGAGGGTGTTCTTCAACAAGGCGCGGAGTTTCTCCGAGCTAAAAAGGCCGGTTTGGTGGGTGACGAGCACATCGTCGCGGAGATTGGTCAGGTATTGATGGGTACGATTGAGGGGCGCCGCTCGGAGGAAGAGATCACCGTCTACAAGTCCCTCGGACATGTCGTCCAGGATTTGTCGACTGCCTGGGCCCTCTATTCCCAGCCCCAATAATCGACCACCGGGAGGCCGGCGGGACCTCACTTTTCCGGGGCCTAAATGGCTGCGGCTCAAGCCCTTGGGACGCATGGCCCGAAAGTGCCATGGCGAGCACGCGGGTGCTATTGGGAGAAACTTACTGTTAACGATATCTTAAAGGTACCGGCGGTGACCTGTGTCTGAACGTGACAGGCATCGCATGCTTAGTCGGAAGATCGGAGAAAAACCGTGATCGATAGAATCCGTCAATTGTGGGCTGAGGAAGACGGGCAGGACGTCGCCGAATACGCGGTGATGCTTGCGGTGATCCTGGTGATCGTGATCGGCACGGTTCGCCTGATCGGCAGCAACGCCAACACCGTGTTTTCGCAGGTCGGCAGCTCTTTAGCGCAGTAACTGGCAGCGGCCTCCCTCACTTTCCTTTCAAACAATCCCTGCTTCAAATCAATTCCCGAAGACTGCTCTGGAAAACCGCATGTGGAGCGCGGGGTTTTTTGTCCGCACCGCCGATCATGGATCAGTCGGCCCATGCGGACAGTAGCGTGCGCGCTATATAGGCAGGAGTGTTCGTGTTGCGCAATCTCTATGTTGATTTCTATCGCCCGGATGGAGCAGCTGTCTTTTCAGGCGCGGGAGCGGCAGCCGGGGCTGTCTTCTCGGGCACGGGCGCCGGTGTGCCGAAGCGCGTGAGGAATGGGAAGAACGGGGTGACTTCAAACGGCATTTTCTCCGTCGCCGCCGTGATCGCCACCGGCTTGGTCTTGATCAGTTCGAGTTGATCGCTCCAGGGATCGACCTTCACGCGGCCACCCAGCGGAAGCGCCGCGACCTGATCGAGCTTCTTGGGATCGAACTGCGGCGAGGATGTCATCAGCGACGACATCCGGGTGGCATCGCCGTTCAAAAGACTGTCGCCCAGATGGCCTCGGATCAAATTCTTCAGTTGCGGAGCCCGCGCCTGCACCGCTTTCAGAAATAATCCGGCAGTCGCCAGCTTGTCCTTGTAAGGCGAATTATTCAGCATCTCGAGGGCCTTCTTGTCGGCCGCTTCTTCTTCGGTTTTGTCGCGCGCGAAATCCATGCGCTCAAAGGTGCGCTGGTCGGGGAAGAACATGCGGTCGTTGAAGGCCAACTTCGTGTCCAGATGATGGGCCAGGACGATGTGCGCCAGTTCGTGGGTCAAAATCATGGCCAGCGAAGCTTCGTCGGGCAGCACATCGATCATGCCGCGGCTGATCACGATGGTGTGTCCCAGTGTGAACGACTCGAGCGGCGTGGTCAGGAGCACGCGGCAGTGCACTTCGGGCTGGACATCGATATTGTTCGTGACCAGCATATTGTTGACGACGGTCTGCAAAACCTTGTCGATCTCGCCTTCGGGAGCGAGCAGCCCAATACGTTGCAGACGATCGATCACATTGATCTCAGCCTGCCGTTCCCAGGCCCGCTGCGCTTCAACCGGAGAGGCATCCTGCGCCTTCTGGCTCTGATCCTTCACTTCCTGGGGCGCGTCAATCGTGATCTCGGTAAATTCGGAGTTTCGCGCGTCGTCTTTCTGGTTGTAGGCCCACAGCCTGGTCTGCGCCTTGTAGCTCAGAGAATGGCCGAGAAACGATTTGAAGTCGGACTCCTCGGAATAGATGAGCGAGGGCAGCCACAGCCCGGGACGCAGATTCTGCCGCCAACTGTCAAAGTGGAAATAGTAAGTGTTCCGCGAGTGCGAGGTGTAAGTGCCGTTGAAGCGAACGATATTGTAGTCCTGGTCTTCAATCCAGATGCGTCCGATGAAACGGCCAGTGCCCGCATCTTTTTTCGGCGCGACATCCATCACGATGCATCGGATTTCACCGAGAAACTCACGCCGGACGAAGGTGAAGTCGTAATACTTGCGTTGAAAATCCTGGTCGAGAATCGCCATCTGGGCGAAGCCGAGCGGCAGATACATGTTGAAGAGCTTGCCGCTGATCTTCTCCATCACGCGCTTGTGCAGCTTGCCCGAACTTGGCGAACTGAAGGTCAGGTCGTCGGGCGACCCGCTGCTCATGTCGAGGCGGCCCAGGAAATACACGTCGCTGGCCGGAACCGGCGCACCCGCATCCTTGTCGGGCCGGAGATTCTGGATGTACGTTTCAACCAGCGGATGGAGGTTTTTCATTTGAGCGATGAAAAAGTGCTCGCGCTCAATGGTCCGGTCAATGACCTGGTCGAAGGTGGCGGGAGCGGGGGCCGTGGCCGCCGTGGTTTGCTGCGCAGCAGTGTCGCGCTTTGTAAGCTGAGGATCTTGCGGCGGCGCCTGGGCGACCAGGAGGGTCGCGCAAAAAACAACGGAAACAAACACGGGGGAGCGTGTCATTTTCTTAGTCTAATCTCTCCTAGAATCTAACGCGACCGAAGGGCTGGCTCTTAACTAAGATGCAAGCTGGAACAAGATATGTAACACCGCCGGAAAATCGGTCGGTTGCCCATCTTTTAAGGCCGGCTTGAACTGAATCTTCTCGGCGGCACGAATGGCTGACTCGTCCAGACCATGGCCGAGGCCGCGCACCACACTCTTGATCTTAATCTGTCCAGCCGCGGTGAACACCACTTCGAGGAGCACCTCGCCTTCAACTTTCAACTTGCGCCCCTCGTCGGTGTAGGCCGGCCGCGGCTTGAAGGTGATTTCCGCGGGAATCGTTTTCACCTTGGTTTCGTCGGTAGTGCTCTTTACGGGCGTTTTGACGATCACGTCCGCGTCTCCGAAGCCCGCCTGCCGCACTGTGCCGCGCGAGGCTGAAACTCGCCCGGAACCGTCGCCGGTGGCAACGCCGCTGCCAAACCCGGCGCTCGCGACCACGCCACGCGCTCCGTGCGAGCCGCCGGTGCCATTCCCGTAGCCCGCGTCGCCCGGCAGAGCGTAGCTACCCGCCTGCGCGATGGTTACGGGACGTCCGTGATTGTCCTGTGCTGGCACACCATTGGGATCACCAAAGCCGCCGGTCTGTACTTTCTGCGGAGCGGCCGCCATGGTGGGCGTCTCCGAGCTTCCGGGCGAAAAAACGTTGGTCTTCACGAGTTGCCGCGGGATGATGGGCTTGACGTCCGGAAGAGCTGCTTTGGCCGGTGCCATCGCGACCTTGGGCGGCTGGATGTCGGCGACCTGGATTTTGGGACGCGTAATCTCGGCGGGCACGCGCAGCGCCTGCGGCCGCGGCGTCACGGGCGGCGTGATCCTCGCAACCAATCTTGGCACGGGAAAATTTTTGACTGGCGCCGGTGCTTGCGGAACCGGAGCGGGCACGCTGACCAGGCCGATGAAGTGGTAATCATGCACCGGCAGCACAAGGATGGCGGGCTGCGCGATGGCCGCGATAACGAAAAGAGTGATTACTGCGGACTGCATTCCGTAGCTGACCACAAATCTGCCCCAGCGCGTGCGCGCTTCCGGAAGCAGGCCAAGGGTCAGTTGTGAAGGATCCGGCTGCGAACCGGCCAATTGCGGGCCGGACGGTTTGGGAGCGGGCGCTTGCGAAATGCCAAGTTCGGAGCCAGTCAGTTGCGAAACCCGGGAAGCCATATCCGGCACCTCAAGAGAACTCAGCTGCCGGGCAGAGGCCGGCAGAAGTGTTGAACCCCACAAAACGGCAGTTTTCAGGACTGCGGGAGACGGTTCGAGGAACCACTTCCACTTAGCTGAAATGCACGCCGAAGGCCAATTTTGAAGGAGCCACTCCCCAGTAAGATGCTGCGAAACGGCTACTTACATGAGGGATGTCTAATCCTAACAGAGGGGAAACCCCCACTTGCAAGGTTTTACCTATTGGGGATGTAAATTTGGGAATGGGAAGTGCATAGTGGAACGGCGGGAAACGAGACTCTAAACGTAGCGCCGGCGTCCCGCCGGCAGTCGTGGGGGCGTCCCGCCCCCACATTTGTCTGCGCAAGACCAACTGGTGGGGTTACATCAAAAGGCTAAGAGATCGCTCGCTGCGGGGGACCGAAACCCTACTCGTCTTCCTCTTCGTCCAGTTTGATACGGAGCGATTTCAGGAACTTCAAATCCTGATCGCTGATCTTCAGCTCAGGATTGGTGCTCAGAGTGGAAACCAGGGAGGTCTTATCGGTGGGTTGTTCGCCCTGCTTGCTGACGCCGATGGTCGCTTCGAGGACCAGAAAAATATCGTAGCCGCCTTCCTTGATGCGGGCGACCACCTCGGCGATCTGCTCGGAATCGGAGAGAGATCCATTGATGGCCTCGCCCAATTCCTTCATAAGCTGTTTCAGTTGCTGGTCCACGCCTTCCCCCTGAGTCAGTACCTTACCACCGCGTGTGGCGAGCGTCACACCCCGTTGTGATTCAGCCATCGTTATTGTACGCTCGGGCGCTGCTAAAATCGACAGAATGATCGCCGCCAAAACAGCGAAGAAAATCGCATTGATCGCGAAAGTGGCGGGCCAGCAGGTGGCCAAAAGCCGCACGGGCGCGGCTGTTTTGAAGGGACTGCGGGCGACCGCGAGCTCGATGGGCGCGGCGCTGCACCAGCTTTGGCTGGAAGTTACTGGATTCACTTTCCTGGCCATTGCCACCTTTGGAGCGATCGCCGGATTTCACGAGTATGGCGAGTATCATGCCGGGCGGGAACCCGGGCCGGGACGGTTGATTCTGGCGGTATGCTTCACGATTTCGTTTGCGTGGTTTGGGCTGAGTTCGTTCGTGCGAGTGAGACGGAAGCAGTGATACAGGTTCAGAGGAAAACCGCCGCAGACAGGAAGCAGGAATCGCTATGAAAAGCTGCGCGAAAGCACTCAATCTTGTGGTCATTCCATTGTTCTTGACGTGCTTCCTGCAAGCGGAGACGAAGCCGGTCCCCGCTGCGCCGGTACCCGAGCAAATCCTTAGCGCCAAGCGAGCCTTTGTCGGCAACGCGGGCGGAGACGAACGAGCCTGGGAGGAACCGCAGTTCAGCGGTGGCCCCAACCGCACGTATGACGAATTCTATGCGGACATGAAAACGTGGGGACGGTTTGAACTGGTATCTGCCCCCGCCGACGCCGATCTCATCCTCGAGATACGTCTCTCCAGCTTTGAGTATGAAGAGAAGGGTTTGGGAAATCCGCATTACGATCCTCAATTGCGATTGTTGATTCGCGACCCGAAAACCAACGCCGTGCTCTGGGGCCTGACTGAGCACGTTGAAGGCGCCCTGATGAAGGGAAATCACGACAAAAATTTCAGTCAGGCGTTATCCAGACTGGTGGCGGAGGTTCAAAGGGTTGCAACCCCATCCGGTGCCACGCCCGGGGCCGCGAAGAAGCAGTGATCCTAATTCCCAGGTTCTCGTCATGACCGATCCAGTTAAAACCGCCGAGTTCGCGACTAACGTTTCCACGATGCGAACGCCTGCGATCCCGGAGCAGCAAACTTCTTCTCATATTCCGGTCAGCCCGCTTTATACGCCTGCCGATCTTGCCGGCCATGACTACGATCACGATCTCAGCTATCCCGGCGAGTTTCCCTTCACGCGCGGCGTGCAGGCCACTATGTATCGCGGCCGCCTCTGGACCATGCGCCAGTATGCGGGCATGGGCGATGCCGAGGAGTCGAATAAGCGTTACAAGTATCTGCTCGCCAATGGCACCACTGGTTTGTCGGTCGCCTTCGATCTGCCCACGCAAATTGGCCTCGACTCCGACAATCCGCTGGCCATGGGCGAGGTCGGCAAAGTCGGCGTGGCTATCGATTCCATCGAAGACATGCAGCGGCTGTTTGATGGCATCGACCTGACGGCGATTTCGACCTCGATGACCATCAATGCGACGGCGTCGATTCTGCTGGCGCTTTACGTCGCGGTGGCGCGGCGGCAGGGCATGGAAGTTAGAAAGCTCTCCGGCACCGTGCAAAACGACGTGCTCAAGGAATACATCGCGCGCGGAACTTATATTTATCCGCCGCAGCAGGCCATGCGCATCATCACCGACCTCTTTGCCTGGACCAACGAAAACGTGCCCGACTGGAACACGATCTCGATCTCCGGCTACCACATGCGCGAGGCGGGATCGACGGCGGTGCAGGAAGTGGCGTTTACTCTCGGCAACGGGATCGCTTACGTCGAGGCGGCGATTCGCGCAGGACTCGATGTGGACAAATTCGCGCCTCGGCTATCCTTCTTCTTTAATGCCCACAGCAATTTTCTCGAAGAGGTGGCGAAATTCCGTGCCGCGCGCCGCATGTGGGCGAAGATCATGCGCCACCAGTTCAAGGCGAAGAATCCGAAGTCGTGGATGCTGCGCTTCCACACCCAGACCGCCGGTTCGACCCTCACGGCGCAGCAACCGGAGAACAACATCGTCCGCACGGCGATTCAGGCCATGGCGGCTGTCCTTGGCGGCACGCAGTCGCTGCATACCAATTCATTTGACGAGGCGCTGGCGCTGCCGACCGAGGCGTCGGCGCGGATCGCGTTGCGCACGCAGCAGGTCATCGCCTACGAATCGGGCGCACCGCAAACCGTCGATCCGCTGGCCGGTTCGTATTACATCGAGGCGCTGACCAACGAAATCGAAAAACGTGCCGACGACTATCTCGAAAAAATCCACGCCATGGGCGGAATGCTGAAGGCCATCGAGCGGGGCTATGTACAGCAGGAAATTCAGAATGCCGCTTACGAATACCAGCAGGCGGTCGACCGCGAGCAGGCCATCGTAGTTGGCGTGAACCGCTTCCAGATCGGGGAAGAGAAGTCGGTGCCGATTCAGCGCATCGATCCGGCACTTGAGGCGAAGCAGGTTGAGCGTGTGCGGGCGGTGCGGGCTAAACGCAATCCTGAGACATGGCAGGCGGCAATTCGCGCCGTCGAAGACACGGCGCGGACCGGCGAAAATCTCATGCCGCGCATTCTGACGGCGGTTGAAGCGTATGCGACGGTCGGCGAAATCTCCGACGCGATGCGCAGGGTTTACGGGGAATATCGGGAAGCGGTAGTGATCTGAGGTCTTACCATGCTGACTCTAAATCTCCGTTTGTGGTCACTTTCCCCGGGGGCTATGGGTGTGCGTCGCGCAATTCAGAGGGCGACTGCAATGTTGGCTCTCGTTCTCGGTATTCTGGCGCCCTGTGCCGGGCAACAGACCTCTCCGGTACGCGTCACCGTTGTCGACGATCAAGGTGCGGCCGTTCCCAATGCTGAGGTAAGTATCCTTGAACTGCCTGACCTCACTGGAATTCCGTCGCCGAATGGAATTTCTTCGTTCAAGTGGGTGCCGCCGGGTACCTATCGGATAAGCGTGAATTCCCCGGGATTCAAAGACAAGACAATCGCCGGGGTTGCTGTCGTCGAAGGGAAAACAACCGAACTGACCGTAAAACTGGAGCCGTCGCCTCCCAAGGCCTCAGACTACAGAGTTCACCAGGAGCCCCCGAATCCGCGCCTCTACTCCAAGCTTCTCACCGAAATCGGACAGCCATTGATTTGTCCGGAGTCGGTTTCGGATCGCACCGAATGGTACAGATTTGTCTGGGTGCCAACGTTCTATCCCCCGGTATTTCTTCGGGTGGATATTGGACCGGATGGCAGGGCGTCGCTACTCAGCTACATCTGGAGTGGCCAGGGAGGCTACCAGTGGGGAAAGCCCGAACGCAAACTTCGGAAGCTTACATCGGAAGAACAGGCGGACCTGTTCGCAACTCTGGCTGACATTGGTTTCTGGAGTTTGCCTGGGCAGGTCGAGAATCTTCCAAATGTTGTGATTATGGACGGCACCGAGTCGCTAATTGAAGGTGTGAAGGATGGCGCGTGCCACGTAGTTATACGTGAATCATCGCCGCTGACAGGATTGTTTGCGAGGCAATTTCTAGCAAAGGTGGCGAAGATAAAACCCTACTACGAGCCGCAGCGTTGAGAATCCCATTTCCAGAGTTTAGTCCGCCGTCTTGTAATCGCACGCCGAGCGGCAGGGCTCGCAGTAGAAAAGGCCGTCTACACACAGGCGGATATCGACCTGCGATTGGCAGAGGACGCAGTACTTCTCGCATTCGCAGCGCGCCTCACTCTGTTCACACTGCATGCAAACAACGCGGCTGGTTCCGGGCTTGGCGGACATGGGTTCAGTGTAGAGGGCGGTCGCGGCGCGGGAAATATCACCGAGGTAATGGTCGTGTAGGGCGGACACTCCTGTCCGCCGCCTTTGACGTTGGTGTTGATGTTGTTCGTCCGGACGCAAAAAATCAAAGTCAAAATCAACAGCGGCGGACAGGAGTGTCCGCCCTACACACCCACCTTCCTTGCCGCTGTTCCCGCGCTGGTGTTACCTTAAACAGTTCCAGATTCGCGGCAGTTTGCCGCTGTCGGATTGAGGTTTGCCTTGTCTGTTGCGCCCGTAATTCCACCCGAGCTTCCAAAGACCGTGCGCAAAACCGCATTGAATGCCGTCCATCGCCAGATGGGCGCCAAGATGGTCGAGTTCAATGGCTGGGATATGCCGGTTGAGTATCCCGCCTCCATCGGCTGCGGCATCGTCAACGAACACATGGCGGTGCGCACCGGCGTTGGCCTCTTCGACGTCAGCCACATGGGCGACATCCGCCTTGCCGGGCCGGGCGCGCTTGACGCGGTCCAGCACATTTCGATGAACGACGCTTCGAAGCTGGCGATTCACCAGGCGCAGTATTCCGCGATGCTTTATCCGCAAGGCACGTTCGTCGACGACGTGATCGTGCACCGACTGGGAGTCGACGAATACCTGCTCGTCATCAACGCCGGCACGCGCGAGAAGGATTTCAACTGGGTGCGCGAGAACACGCGCCAGTTCGATTGCCTGGTCGAAAATCTTTCCGATGACTACACTCAGATTGCCATCCAGGGTCCGAAGGCCGTCGATCTGATGGAAAAGCTGCACCATGATTTCGTGGATGTGCCGGCCACGGAGCTGAACAAGGGCTTTCAGAAGCTGAGAATCGATGCGGATTTCCGCCCCGTGAAGTTTTACTGGGTAACCTATGGGCGCACGATGGCGATCCGGACGGGCACCGACCGGCTGTTTGACTCGAAGACGCTGATCGGACGCACCGGCTACACGGCCGAAGATGGATTTGAGATTTACATTCCTGCCGACGACGCGATCAGTGCGCATGTCTGGTATGGGTTGCTGGAGGCGGGCAAAGAATTCGGCGCGGTGCCCTGCGGCCTGGGCGCGCGCAACACGCTGCGGCTCGAAGGGAAGCTGCCGCTCTACGGCCACGAAATCTCCGACACGATCAACGTCTGGGAGGCTGGGCTCGATCGCTGGTGCAAGATGGAGAAGCCCGAGTTCATCGGGCGCGCAGCGCTCGAAAAAGCTCACAGCGAAGGCTTGAAACGCACGCTGGTTGGCCTCGAAATGATTGACCGCGGGATTGCTCGCGACGGCTACAAAGTTCTTGACGATGGCGGCCGCGAAATTGGCTACGTAACCAGCGGATCGCCGGCGCCGTTTCTGAAAAAGAATATCGCGCTTGCCTACGTTCCGCCGTCGCATGCCGGGATGGGCAACACGGTCAAGGTCGAAATCCGAGGCCAGGCCGTGAAAGCGCAGGTTATACCGACACCTTTTTATAAGCGACCGAAGAAAGCTTGACGGGCGCAGAACGCAACGAAGAGTTTGTTTGCTAGAAGCTAGCAGCAGGAGCCAGGAGCTAAATGTCCTTCCCCAACGACCGCAAATATACAAAAGAGCACGAATGGATTTCCGCCGACGGCAAGATCGGCATCACCGCGCACGCCCAGGATTCGCTCGGCGACATCGTATTCGTCGAACTTCCCAAAGTCGGCACCGAGCTGACCGCCGGCAAAACGTTTGGCACGGTTGAGTCGGTGAAGGCCGTTTCCGACCTGTACGCGCCTGCTACCGGCACCGTCACCGAGGTGAATGGCGAACTGGCGACCTCGCCCGAGAAAGTCAACAAAGACGCGCACGCGGCCTGGATGGTCAAGATCGCGCTCAAGAATCCGTCCGAACTCGACGGGCTGCTCTCGGCCGCCGACTACGAAAAATTCGTAAGCGAAGAGGCAGGACACTGATAACCATTGCAGAGGTTAGAGGTCAGAGGTCAGAGGCAAAAGCCTTCGCTTTCGGCAATGGCGATGGGAGCGACGGTTTTTACCTCTGCAATCTGACCTCTGACCTCTGCAATTTGCACCTCTGCAATCCGGCCACAATCGTTTTAGCTACTACCGTCATCAAATCTAGGTTCCTATGAGATATTTGCCAAAATCACCCACCGACCGCCAGGCCATGCTGAAGGCGATCGGCGTCCGTTCGGTGGACGATCTTTTCTCGCCTATTCCCGCCGAATTTCGTCTTAACCGCGATCTTGCCGTGCCGCGCCAGATGGCGGAGTCCGAGATCGTCGACTGGTTCAAGCAGCGCGCGCAGGAGAATGGCGAAGGCTACACCAGCTTTCTCGGAGCAGGGGCCTATAACCACTACCGGCCGGTCGTGATCGATGCGCTCGTGCAGCGCGGCGAGTTTCTCACCTCTTATACGCCCTACCAGGCCGAGTATGCGCAGGGCACGTTGCAGGCGATCTTTGAATTTCAGACGATGGTGAGCGAACTGACCGGCATGGACCTGGCGAACGCTTCGATGTATGACGGTTCGACGGGCGCTGCTGAGGCCGTGATGATGGCTTGCCGGATTACGGGCCGCCACGGCGCAGTGGTCGCGCGCACGCTGCATCCGGAATATCGCGAGGTCATCGCCACCTATGCCACGCATCAGGGCATCCCGCTGACGACGATTGACTACGCCGACTCGGGGCGCATTGACTTGCGAGCGCTCGAGGCCGCGGTGGGTGACGATTCGGCCTGCGTCTTGATTCAGTCGCCGAATTTCTTCGGCACCATCGAGGACATCGAGGCGGTCGCCGAAATCGCGCACAAGCGCGGCGCTCTGCTGATCGTCTCGATCGCGGAGGCCGTTTCGCTCGGCATCGTCGAGCCGCCACGCGCCGCCGACATCGTCTCCATGGAGGCGCAGTCATTCGGCGTGCCGGTTGGTTTCGGTGGCCCGTACTGTGGCGTGCTCGCCACCAAAGACAAATTCGTGCGCCAGATGCCGGGGCGCCTCGCCGGACAAACCACCGACAAGAACGGCAAGCGCGGCTTCGTGTTGACGCTGGCCACGCGCGAGCAGCACATCCGACGCGAGAAGGCGACCTCCAACATCTGCACCAACCAGGCACTGGTGGCCCTGATGGTCAATATCTTTATGACAATCTATGGCAAGGTTGGCCTGCGCGAACTGGCGAAGCAAAATCTGGCGAAGACTGCCTACGCCGCCTCGCAATTCGCCAAACACGCTAAAGTCGATTTCAGCGCCGCGCCGCGCTTCAACGAGTTTGTGGTCGAAACCAGCGAAGATCCTTACGCCATCAACTCGCGACTGCTCGGGCATAAGATCGTTGGGGGCCTGCCGCTCAAAAAGTTTTATCCCGAACTGGGGAATGCCGCGCTCTGGTGCTGCACCGAGCTGACGACGCGCTCCACGATCGACACGGCCGTCGGCCTGATCGCCGACAGCGAGCGCGCCGATCGAGCAATGCGGGAAGTCGAAGAGGAGGTGGCGCGATGAAGCACATGACCCGCAAGGCTACACGCCACATCAGCCAGAATGAAGGCCTGATCTTCGAGAAGTCGTCACCGGGCAAAGCCGCCTGGAAACTGCCGCCGCTCGACGTTCCGGAAGTTGATACCGCGAAGCTTCTTGGCTCGCAAGAGAGAAAAGATCTCGGCTCCATGCCTGAAGTTAGCGAGATCGAAATCATCCGCCACTTCACGCGCCTTTCGACGTGGAACTATGCCATCGACCTCGGCATGTTCCCGCTCGGCTCGTGCACGATGAAGTACAACCCGCGCGTGAACGAATTTGTTTCGCGCGTGGAGGGCTTGGCGAACGGCCATCCCTACCAGCCCGAGAGGATTTCGCAGGGCGCGCTGCGCATTCTTAAAACACTCAGCGACTGCCTCATCGAAATCACTGGCATGGACGCAATCACGCTGCAACCGGCCGCAGGCGCGCATGGAGAGCTGACTGGCCTGCTGATGGTGCGCGCGTATCACCACTCGAAAGGCCATCCGCGCAAGAAGGTTCTGATTCCTGATTCGGCGCACGGGACCAATCCAGCCACGGCCGCCATGGTCGGCTATGCGGTCGAAAATCTGAAGTCGAACGATCGCGGCATGGTCGACGTGGCCGCGCTGGCCGCGCAGATGAACGAAGACGTGGCCGCGCTCATGGTCACCAATCCCAACACGCTGGGTGTCTTCGAGCACGACATCCACCAAATCGCCGAGATCATGCACGCCAAGGGCGGCCTGCTTTACATGGACGGCGCGAACATGAACGCGCTCGTCGGCAAGACGCGGCCTGGCGACTTTGGCGTGGACCTGATGCACCTCAACCTGCACAAGACTTTTTCGACCCCGCATGGTGGAGGCGGTCCCGGCTCCGGTCCGGTTGCAATCAAGAAAATTCTCGAGCCGTTCCTGCCGAAGCCCGTAGTCATCACCAAAGCCGACGGCACGCTCGGCTTCGAATACAACCGCCCGCAGTCGGTGGGCCGCGTGCGCGCCTTCTACGGCAACTTTGGAATGTTCGTCCGCGCGCTCGCTTACATTTTTGCCAACGGTCCCGACGGCCTGCGCGAAACCACGGAAGATGCCGTGCTCAACGCCAACTACATCCGCAAGCGCCTGGAAGGCGTGTACGATCTGCCCTATTCGACGCCATCAATGCACGAGGTCGTCTTCAGCGACAAAGTGCAGTCGAAAAAAGGTGTGCGCACCATGGACGTTGCCAAACGCCTGATCGACTACGGATTTCATCCCTATACGACCGCGTTTCCGCTAATCGTCTCCGGCGCGATGATGATCGAGCCCACGGAGAGCGAGCCGAAGGAAGAACTGGATCTCTTTATCGAAGCGATGAAGTCGATTGCCGAAGAGGTGGAAGAAGATCCGCAGTTCGTTTTGGATGCACCGCACAACACGCGGATCTCGCGACTGGATGAAGTGGCCGCGGCGCGCAAGCCGGTGCTGCGCTGGAAGCCAGAAAACGCGTAGGGACAGCGGTCACCGGTGACCGGTGTTCACGCGTGTTGCGCCCGCGCCTTCTGTTTCTGCTGATACATCGCGGCATCCGCCTGCTCGACCACGTCCTTAAGCGTCTGCCCGGGCTGCCATTGGGTAACCCCGATTGCTGCATCGACGTGCACTTTCACTTCCCCCGTCCCTTTGCCGGGCCTGATCGTGTAATCCCCAAAAACCCACTTATGCAGACGCTCGAGTTGAGCGGTCGCTCCCGCCATGTCGCCGTCCATCACGATCATGAATTCATCGCCGCCCCAGCGTCCGATCACGTCGCTGGAGCGCATAGCCGAACGCAGTTCCTGGGCAAACTGCTGGAGCAGGCTGTCTCCCGCCAGATGCCCGTGCTGGTCATTGACTCGCTTCAGTTTGTTTACGTCGAGCATGGCCGCGCAGAAGCGCTGCTTTTTCGCGATACGCTGCTCGATTCGTTCTTCCACGTTGCGCCGGTTGGCGAGGCCGGTCAGTGCATCGCGCAGCGCCAGTTCCTCCACCTCTTTCAGCTTCGTCTCGTAGGTTGAAACCTCGGTCTGGAGTTCCTTGACCAGCTTGTGGCTGTCCTGCTCCATCTTGTCGACATAGCCCTTTAATTCGAGCGCTTCCTTTACAAGTGACGCCCGGACGCTCGACAAATCTTCGAGGTTGGAAATTGTTTTCAGCCGGCTCGTGAACTGGCCAAAATGATCGGTATAACGGTGGTCGCGTTCGCCTACCGACTCGGCGGTGCGCGCCAGCATGAGCAGAAGCTCTTTCACTTCCGCCGTGCGCGCCTGGTGGAACTCTTTCGTGCGGTGCTCCCACAGCTCCAATTGTTCAGCGGCCTCGCGCTCAGCCTCTTGCACTGCGGCAACGGTGAGCGGACCATCGAGGCATTTTTCCACCTGGGCAAGGTTTTGCTGGAGTTCGGAGCCCACCGGCGGACAGGCGCGCGCGGCGCTCGTTCCGGCCACCGTCAGAGCGGAACGGTACGCCTTCAAGGTAGCGGGAAACAACTTATCGGGCTCAGCGGCCTTGGCTGGCGTTTTTTCTGGATTCATATCCAGATATTTTTTCAACGAGATCACGATTTCAGCTCTCCCACTCGAAAATAGCTTGCATCAGAACGGCCGCGACCTGATCCGCAAAAGAAAAGATCTGCAGAAGATAAAGACTCGCACAAATCCAATTCGCCCAGCCGGATTGGCCGACGGTCCGGAAGACGATCACAATTTTGACAGTCCACTAGAATTCTATCGACCCTATCGGCACTTCTTAACAAACCTGTAGTTACTTCGGATTAGAGACACCGCCGGCCCTGTCGCAGGCCTCGGAGCGTGACCGTCAGGCATGGTGTTCATCGCTGCGGGCGCTCGATTCCAATTCCTCTAATTTTAATCTTGATGTTATCTATGTACCATTGTATATTGGTACCATGATAAATAATCCTACTGCCGATAATCTCAAACTGGTTGTCGAACGCGTCCAAACGGGCGTGCGCATGGAAAAACGCATTCTGAAGGTGCTCAAGGCCTTTGCCGAATACCATGACCTGTCGCTCGGCGATCTGCTTGAAGGCATCGTGCTGCACGCGTTTGACGGCAAGACTCCTTTCAGCCCTGCTTCGCTGGCGCGCATTCGCGACCTGAAGAAGTTTTACGAACTCGATCTCGATTCCGGCGCCAGCCACCACCTCGTCGAAAGCTCATCCCGGCGGGAAGCCGGCGCAAGGGTGTCCACGGCCAGGAAAAAGAAGTCATGAATGCGGCACTGAGCGTGGATATGACAAGCGATCTATCGCAAGAGAACCGGCGGCTTATCTACGAATTCGAGCAAGGCCGCGCCCCTGGCGCCTTTCACCACGCCCACCACGTGCGCGTTGCCTTCGCCTACGCATCGGAGTTCCCGATGTCCGAGGCGCTTGCGAAATTCTCCGCCGCGCTCGAGCGCTTCGCATTGGCCCGTGGCAAGCCGAATCTCTATCACGAGACCATTACGTGGGCGTACCTGCTGTTGATCGGAGAGCGTGTTGCAAAGGCAGGGAAGACGCAGTCCTGGGAGGAGTTTTCGGAGCAGAACCGTGACCTGCTGCGATGGAAAGGTGGGATTCTGGAGCGCTACTATACGAAGGCCGCGCTCGACTCGGACCTGGCCCGCCGGACGTTCATCTTCCCGGATCGCGTTTCGTCGGATCGTCGTTCACAATCAGCACAAAAATGAAGAGAACCCGGATCGCTCCGGGTTCTCGTTTTCAGCACTTAGTTTTGATTGAGCAGCGCATTTACTCCGTGCTGCCGGCCGCCGCACTCATCGGTTCGCCATCGGGTTGGAGAACGACGCCATCAAACGGCGTAGCGCCGATGAAGCGTCCGCCCATGACGCTGACCCGGCGCAGCGGATAGCCGCTGTCGGGACCGCGCTGCCAGCTGCGTCCGCCATCCGTGCTCTCGAAAATCACGCCGGTCGCATCGCTGGTGGCGAGCATCCGTTTATGCGCGTAATCGAAGCTGACGGAGGTGATGTCCTTGGCGGGCAGGCCATTGACCACGTGCTCCCAGGTCATTCCGCCGTCGTCGCTGCGAAATACGCCTTCGCGCGAGGCGATCACGAACTGGCCGTCCGAGGAAATGGCCGAGCCGCGAATACCGGCCATGTACGTCGGCAGACCGGCATGTTTCCAGGTGGTGCCGCCATCGTCGGAGACCATCGCGTTCGTGCGCGTCGCCGCAAAGATCGTCTCACCCTGCGCGCGTACGGTGACAAAGTCCTGGCGTCCCAGGCCGGGCTCAATCTTCCAGATCTTGCCGTCGTCCTTGCTGGAGTAGATGCCTTCGGTGGTCGCCGCGAACCAGCGGTGCGCGCCGAATTCGAGATCGTTCACCCGGGCCGTAAGGTCACCCTTTTTCCAGGTCGTCATGGTCGTGGGCTTTTTCGAACCCTTGCGATAGATCTTTCTCGTCTGTTCAACCGCGACCTGATTCATCGGCTTCCACTCGGTGGCATTGTGATCCAGATAGAACATGCCTTTGTTGGTACCGGCGACTAACGCGCCGGTTGCCGTTTGCTTAAGCGCGAATACGTCGCGCCCGCCCAGGCCGGCCGCTTTCTGCATCCAGTGCTGGCCGTTGTCGCGAGAGTAGAAAACGCCGCCGTACTCGCGATCGTTCACCACTCCGACGTACATCGTCGAAGCGTTCTGGTTGTCGGCAACCAGTGCTGAGATGTAGCGGTGGGCATAGCCATGGTTGGAAGTTTCCCACGTCGCTGCGCCATTGGTCGAAGCCATCACGCCGCTGCGGTCGGTAGCGATCAGAACATGGTTGGAATCCCGCGGATCGACGAAGGCGTCGTTCACAACGACCTCGGGACTCGAAACTCGTTTCCACGATTTGCCCAGGTCGACCGTCTTCCAAAGTCCCTCGGTCGTTCCGGCGTAGACGATATTTTCGTTCGTCGGATCCTGCTTCAGCACGCGCGTACGCCGCGCCGAGAAGGGGATGCCTTGGATCTTCGAGAACTGGTTGCCGGCGCTCTCGCTCTTATAAATACCCGAGCAAGCGCTGGCGAAGACGACCCGCGGATTATCGTGATCGACGATGACTGAGAAAACGTCGGAATCGTCGATCATTCCTTTATTAATGTGCTGCCAGTTCGCCCCGGCGTCGGAGGTTTTCCAGGCCAGGTGCCAGGTTCCGGCATAAACGGTGTTCGAATCTTTCGGATCGATCGCGATCGACTCAACATTCTTGATCTGGGCCGAGTCCGCGGGAGACAAATGCTCCCAGGTGTTGCCGCCGTCGTTGGTGCGGTAGACGCCATCCAGCGCGCCCGCTACCAGTACTTTGGAATTCCCGCGGAACATCGCCATCGCCCGGATCGACTTCCCGTGCATGGCGGGCAGCGTTTCCCAGGTGCGGCCGCCGTCCCGCGTGCGGAAAATTTCGCCGATCTGCTGGCTGGAGGTGCTCCACGCCGAAACGTAGACGCGGTCGGAATTCTGCGGATCGACCACGATGTGATCGAGCACGTAGTCATCGCCGCCCAGGTGGGCGAGCCGCGACCAGTTATGGCCGCCGTCGTTCGAGACAAACATCTGTCCCGTGCTGGTACCCAGATAAACGTGTTCTGGGTTATGCGCGTCGTACGCCAGACTGCGCGCGTCGCCGCCGTCAGGTCCTAGTACTTGCCAGGGCCCGGAAGCGAGCAGTGCCGTGCTCATAAAAACGACCGCCAGAAGCAGACCACCGAGTTGCCAACTGGCGCGGAGAACGTGTTTGTCCCTCATACGCGGAAAGTGACCCCTGCGAACAGTATTCGCCTGCGCCCCAGAGTGACAGGCTACCACGGATGCTTCAAGGTTACCGAAGCCCGGAAAATAGAAAGGCCAGTAGGGCGAACCCTACCGGCCTTTAGTGACTGGACGAAGACGGGGCATGCCCCGTCGCTGCCCGTTATTGGGCCTTTTTTGCCGCTTTCTTGGCTGCCGGTTTCGGATGATCCAGAATCGGCTTCACCTTGGTCTCGTCCACCGGAGTGGTGGAGTCGGCCCCGGGGAAGGTGGCGCCCGCCGGAACGATCCACTGTTCCGACGTCATGGTGCCCGCGTTGCCCGTGCGGCATTCGATACGGCTCGCGTCGATGTGCTGCTGCGCTTCGCCTTCCGTGAGGTAGTACTTCACGTCGACGGCGCGCTCCGCAGCCAGGTTCTTGTGATGGGACTTCGCCGCTTCCTTCGGGTCGGCATTGCCGACCACGACAAGCTTGGCATCAGGATCCTGCTGCAGTTTGGCGGCAACATCGTCCAGCGCCGCTTTGCAGGTGTTGTCGACGCGCCACGGCTTCTTGGCGTTCGGATATTCGCACTCGTTCAGCTTGCTGGCCTGCGGCTTCGGTGCCGGCGGATTCTCCGCGGTCACCGAGGTCGATGCCGAAGTGCTCAAGCCACGCGAATCGGTACAGGTTGCGCTAATGTTGATCGTCTGTGGAGGCGCTCCGACATTTGGCGATGTCGTCAAGGTCGCGCTATTCCCGCTGCCGGAGATGCTGCCTCCGCTGGCGTTCCATCCGCTCACCGTCACCGGCACATTGTCAGGGCTGGTGCAGGTGCAAGTGATCGTCGCCGGAGTCCCTGCCGTTAGGGTGGATGGGTTCGCCGAGCAGGACATCTGGGGCGGATTCTTGGGCGGTTCCTTCACCGTGAAGTTCGCGGTGCAGCTCGCCGTATTGTTCTTCTTGGCTTTCGCGTCCGTGACCGTGGCCGTCGCGGTATAGCTGCCGCCCGTAACACCGTTGGTATCGATGGTGGCGGCGGTGTCCTTCCCTTCAATCTTCCCGCCGCTCGCCGACCAGGTGTAGCTCAGCGTGTGCTTAGGGTTGAAGTGGCTGGCCGTTACGCTGACGTGCACCGGTTCGCCAACCATCACTTCCGGATTCTCCACGGAGCAGGCCGCCGCCGCTGGCACCTCTGGCGCTCCGCCTCCGAAATTAAACACGAGACCGGTGCGCAAGCGCGCGCCATCCAGGTCGTCATATTTGTCGTGCGCCCAAACAAAGTCGGCTTCAAAAAGTCGCAAGGAGAATTGCTTCGTGACCTTCAAATCCATACCGCCGCCGACAATAGGACTGAGTACCCAGTTTGGCGAGTTGCCGATCGAATTGAGGCGATTCGGGCCCACCAGGAAGTGCGCGAAGAAATTCACGCCCTCGCCACGGTAGGTAAACTTCGGACCCACGCCCGCACTGATTACATTCGCGTGGTTGCCCCAATTCTGGCCGTAATCTACCTCGAGCGCCGCGTAATTTCTAAAGTTATACGCAAAGCTCGACCCGAAACCGTCTGCCATTGAGGGCACCTTGTAAGAGAATGTGTTCCCCATATCGTCGACCCTGGGCACGTTTACGCCCGGGTTCAACCATTGGTATCCCACAAAGAATTCCGACTTTGGTGTTTCGTCCGATTGCGCACTCATCACTTCAGGGAGCGCAATCACCACCACTGCTATAACGAGCGCGATTAGCGCGCATCGGTAAATTTGTTGCCCACGTGACATAGATCCTCCGAATCGAATCCAACGCAAAATTATCGAGTAAAGCCAACGAAAAAAAGAATGACCCGAGACTTCACTACAGAAAAAGGGGTTGCTCAGCAAACCAAGGATGATACAGCAACCGTCCATGTTTTCACAACGTTGACCATCACTTGGATTAGTATCTTCACGGTCCCCGTGGAGGCTGATTCGTTGCTGGGCGCGGGTTTCCAGTTGTATCTCAAAATGATATACATGCGCTGCGGTGTGGCGAGCCCGGGGATCGGTTGCAGCGCACACCCGTTCGCTGAATAATGCTCGTAGGGCATATGGCACAAGAACGCGTACTCATCGTCGAAGACGAAGCGAACGAGCGCACCGGGCTGGCAGAACTGGTTTCCGGCTGGGGCTACCGGACCGATACCGCGTCGGATGGCGTGGAGGCGCTTGAGAAGGTCGCGTCCTTCACCCCGTCAATCGTAATCACCGACGTCAAGATGCCGCGCATGAGCGGGATGGAGTTGGTGGAGCGGCTGGCTGAGCTATCGCAGTCCATTGCGGTCGTGATGGTTACCGCCCAAAAAACCACCGAGAACGCCTTCCTGGCGGGCCGCCTGGGCGTACAGGATTATATCGAGAAGCCCATCGACTTCCGCCGCCTGCGCTCCATTCTCACCAACATCGGCGAGATCGTTAATACCAGGACTGAAAACGAGGCATTGCGCCGTCGTTTGCGCGACAAAGGCGCTCTCGGGCTCCTCGTCGGCTCATCCGCTCCCATGCAAGAGATCTTTCACCTCATTGAGCAGGTAGCTCCGAGCACCGCCTCGGTCCTGATCACGGGTGCCAGCGGAACTGGCAAGGAACTAGTCGCGCGCACCATCCATGACTTGAGCCCGCGCCGCAACAAGCCCTTCGTTCCCATCAATTGCGCCGCCATCCCGGAGACGCTCATTGAAAGTGAGATCTTCGGGCACGAGAAAGGCGCATTCACGGGCGCGCTCGAGCGCCGCACTGGATGCTTCGAGCTGGCCGAAGGTGGCACGCTCCTGCTCGACGAAATCGGCGAAATGCCCGTCGGCACACAAGCCAAGCTCCTGCGCGTCCTCGAAGACCACAAATTGCGCCGCCTGGGCAGCAAGGTCGAAACCTCCGTCGATGTTCGTGTCCTCGCCGCCACCAACAAGGTTCCCGACGAGGCGGTGGCCGCCGGACAACTTCGCCAGGACCTTTATTACCGCCTCAATGTCTTCAACATCAACATGCCCGCCCTGCGCGAGCACAAGGAAGACATTCGCGAACTTGTTAAGAGCTTGCTCGCCGACATGAACCAGAAGCACGATCGCAAAGTCTCCGACGTGAGCGAGGCGGTGCTCAATCTCTTCCAGAGCTATTCCTGGCCGGGCAACGTGCGCGAGCTGCGCAACACGCTGGAGCGCGCTGTGATCGTCTGTGAAGGCGGGCTCGTCGAGACCAAGCACCTGCCGCCGGGCTTCGGCCAAAGCGTGCGCGTCGTGGTCAACGATCCCGATGCCGTGCATCTCGGCGTTGGCACTACCGTAGAGGAAGCCGAAAAGCTCCTGATCCTCAAAACGCTGCAGGCGACCAATAACAACAAAACGCGCGCCGCTGAAATCCTGGGCATCAGCCTGAAGACGCTCCACAACAAGCTGAAGGAATACGGCCGCCCGCAAGACGCAGTGCTGGCGGGCGAGGAAGAGGCATGAGTTCTCAGCCTTGACGAGGCCGTGGGACGGATCGGAGAACAGGAGATTCCTCGCTCCGCTCGGAACGGCAAACCTGTGAGAGAAAGGTTTAGCTAAGAGCTAACAGCTAGAAGCTAGCAGCTGTTTTCAATGACTCGCAAGTTCATCATCGTGTTCGCGCTCACCACGCTTTTCACGGCGTTAGTGATCGCTTTTTCCTGGCTTTTTCTCTCGCAGCTCCTGCGCCAGCGCCTCCTGTGGGCCGATGAAACCGCCGCCCAGCTCACCAACCAGCTTGGTTATGCGGCTGCCAAAGCCGTTCCCGACCTCACGAGCACGCGCGTCGACACCGCCAATCCCAAGGCGATGCGCGCCGCCATCACGAACTACCTGCAAACCGATACTGACCTGAACGAGATGCTCGAGTCAGTCGTTGGCAACTCGCGCATCATCTACGACGCCGCCATCGTCGATCCGAACGGCGTCGCGATTCTCGACACGAATCCTGTCATGAACGGCAAGCCCGTGCCCGCGCGCCCGCCGCTGAGTATGCTGCGCGATGCCGGCTTCCGTCACCAGTTGCGCCTGCTCTACTCACCCGGCACCGTCTACGATGCGAGCATTGGCCTCGAAATGGGGGGACAGTCCTTCGGCAGCATCCATGTCGGCGTCAACACAGTGTTCTTGCGCAACGAGCTGACGCCGCGCCTCCAGCAGGCCGTGTTCTTTTGCCTGGTCGCCATCTTTTGTTCGCTCGTGCTTTCTTCGGTCGTCTCCAATGTGGCGCTTGGCCCGTTGAAAGCCATCAGCCGCAATCTCGACGATGCAAGCGCCGGCGCTCCCTTGCCCGAAGAAGAAGAGTCCAGCGCCGATGATGAGGTGGGGCTGGTATCGCTCAAGATTGCGCACCTGGGCCGCCAGATCCGCGACACCAACGAGATTTTTTCCGCCCTCAAGGACAACGTCGAGCAGGTCATGTCGAAGCTCCAGGACGGCTTGATGCTCTTTACGCGCGATACGCGAGTTGTGCTGGTGAGCGCATCGGCGGAAAAATTTCTCGGCCGCCCCCGCCGCGAAATCCTTGGGCGCACCGCGGAGGAGATTTTTTCCGACGGCACGGTGCTGGGCGCGGTGGTTCTGCCCGCCTTCCAGAAACAGCGGCCGCTCGTGCAATACGAATTCGACGCCGCCGATGGCCGCCGGGTTCAGGTTTCGCTCGACTTCATCCAGGAGAAGGGAACGCCGATCGGAGCGCTGCTTACCATGCGCGATGCCGAATCGGTTCGCCGCCTGGAAGACGAAATCGAAATCTCCCGCCGCCTTTCAGCCAGCGGCCGCCTCACGCGCGGTGTTGCCCACGAAGTCAAGAATCCCATCAACGCCATCGTGCTTCACCTTCAGCTCCTGCAAAACAAAATGCAGCAGGACGATCCCGAGTCGCGCCGCCACGTCGATATCATCGGCAATGAAATTCGCCGCCTCGACCGCGTCGTGCAAATCCTCGTCGATTTCACCCGCCCCCGCGACTTGCATCTCGATGACGCCGACCTGCGCAAGATATTCGAGGAAGTCGCCATTCTGGCCGCGCCCGACGCCGATCGCCACGGCGTCAAAATCGCGCGCGACTTGCCGGACGAGCCTCTCATGGTGCACGTCGATCCCGATCTCATGAAGCAGGCGATTCTGAACCTCGTCATTAACGGCGTGCAGGCGATGGAAAAAGGAGGCAAACTCACGCTCCTGGCGTTTCGTGAGGACGAAAACATTATTGGCGAAGTACGCGACCAGGGCCACGGCATTCCGGAAGATGCCCGCGAAAAAATCTTCGAGCTCTACTTCACCACCAAGGGCGATCAGGGCGGCAGCGGCATCGGGCTCGCGCAAACCTATCAGATCATGCAGTGGCACTACGGCTCCGTGGAATTCGAGTCGGTGGTCGGGCAGGGAACTACCTTTCGTTTGCGCCTGCCCGCCCTCGTAGCCAAGCCGGAAACCGAGGCCAGGGTGACCGCATGACGAGCGGGCGTCGGGCTTGCGGACTCTTCATTGCTCTTTGCCTTTGCCTGGCATGTTCAATCCGGGCATTCTCGCAACAGGAGATTACTGCGCCAGCGAATTCCACCGCGCAGACACCTCCATCGGCCCCTCCTCAACCCAATTCCGAGGCCGGGCAAAATCAAAATAACGATGCCGCGCAACCTCCAACTGAAACAAAATCTCAGCCGCCAGCCGAGCCCGCAAAAAAACAATCAAGCTCCAAGGCGGCAAATTCAAATGCCCGCCATCGTGTGACGAGAAAACGGGTTTCTGCTGCCGAACCGCGCGGCATTCCGAAAAAGATCGTTGTCCGGCAAGGCGGCGCGGACGAACCTCTAGCGCAAATCGTCACCGGCATGACTCCCGAAGAAGCGGCACACGAGCGGAACGGAGCGGAACTGTTGTTGAGCACTACCGCCGAAACTCTCAAAGAGATCGCGCCCCGCCCGCTCGATGCGCAGCAGGAGGAGACAGTCTCCCAGATTCACAACTACATGGAAGGTGCGCGCGCAGCCCTCAAAGAAGGCGACATCCCGCGAGCGCACACGCTGGCCCAGAAAGCCAGCCTGCTGGCCGATGACCTCGTCAAACACTAGGCAACGACCTCGTCAAACACCAGATCGGCGATCTCGTCAGATACTAAAAAGGGAAGGGCACGACTTCACTTGTGCCGTTACGTCGCTGTTGTCGATTGGCGCTTTAGCGCCTGAGGTTTCTTGGCCGGCGTGAGCCTGCCCTCAACTCACCCGCGCTACTGCCTGGGCCCGGCTGTCCCACGTCCGCAACTGCGATACCAAGAACACAATCAGCATCAGCATCTCCGGCTCAATCGGGCTTCGATACCGCGTGAGAATAAACGTGAAGTAGTAAATGGTCGGATACGCCAAAAATAACAGCAGATACAAAGTTGCTCCCGGCAATCGTTGCCGCAGCGCCATCCCGAGTCCCCAAAACGCCGACACCGTCGCCATAAGAAACAAAAACGTCTTTGCCTCATAAATGCCGGGATACCTTTCGGCATGCGGTGGCTCCGTCCAAAAATAAAAAAAGCGCGCGCAGCTCAAGTATGCAAAACGCCCCGGCTGGGAGTGGATAAACTGCAACGCCTGCTGGAGCTTGCTTTCTACGTACGCCGCCTCGCCCATTTCCCGGTAGCGGTTGAACTCCACAAGATTCTGGCTGGGATGCAGGAAGAACTGCCAATCTCCCTGCGCGGTGGGCGAGTTGCCGAGGTGCAACTCGACGCCAAAGTTGCTGCGAATTGGCATGAGCTTATGAAATACATGGTAGTCGCGCATAATCCACGGCCCAATGGTTGCGAAAAACAAAACTGCCCCCACCGTCGCATCGCGAAGGAAAGTCTTCCCCTGCCGGTATCGCCGCCAGCAAATCCAAATTCCAGCGAAGGGCAGGAACGCAAGTTGCGCAGTATTCGTCAGTCCCGCGATTCCCCACACCAATCCATACATTCCCCATTGCCAGACGGCCCAGTTTCCCGTGCCGCCTTTCTCCGCCAGTTCCAGCGTCATCATAAATAGCAAGGTCAAAAGCAGCGTGGAGAGAGCCGTCTCCCAGATCGAGCGGAATCCCCAATACATCGTGTAAGGAAACAGCGCCCAAACCCAGCCACACTGCCGCGCCACTCGCTCTCCAAAGGTGTAGAACGAAGCAAAATAAATGGGGATGCAAGTGACCGCCGAAAATGCGCAATTCAGCATCAACGCGGCCACGATGGCCGCGCGCGAGTAGGTGCCAAAGAGCACGAAGTATCGGCTGAGCAAGTAGGGCCACGCGGGAGCCAGCCAGGCCGTTGGTCCAGTGGGCGGCCCAAACGGATTGCTGAACCCTTGTCCCCTGGCGAGCGCCGCCGCAATGTGCGCGGGCTCGTCAAAGTCAAGTTTCGCGCTGTAAGTGTGGAATAAGACCATCCCCGCCAACCGCAGGAAAAGTCCGATCAAAACGACTTTCAGCAACCAGCGCCAAGGCAGAACCGAGTTGGAAAGAGTGC
The DNA here is from genome assembly GCA_963698865.1 of uncultured Acidobacteriaceae bacterium. Lineage (GTDB taxonomy): Bacteria > Acidobacteriota > Terriglobia > Terriglobales > Acidobacteriaceae > Acidiflorens. Next base: position 108,682 of record CAVOSL010000004.1, read on the forward strand.
CCAAAAGAAAAAGCGCAGTGGGGATAAGCGACGCAAAGCTAATCTATATCGGAGTTCGCATCGTGACAAGCAAACCAGGCCAACTAGCCCAAATCATAAAGCCGGGGGCAACCATGGCACCAGAGCGCGCAATCACACTTCTAGAAGCTAGAAGCTAGAAGCTAGAAGCTAGAAGCTAGAAGCTAAGAGCTAAGAGCTAAGAGCTGTTTCTGCCTCACTCGCTCGTAAAGTAATCCACCGTCACCGGATTCTCAAACAACGAGTAATCGCGCGTCACCACCGTGATGCCGCTGTCGGTCACGAAATACCGTTCCCGGTCCGCCTCGGGCTCGAAGCCGATCGTCGTCCCCTCGGGCACGTGCACATCGCGATCAATAATCGCTTTGCGGATGCGGCAGTTCCGTCCCACATTGACATGCGAAAAAAGAATGCTGTCCTCGATCTCCGTGTACGAGTTCACGCGCACGTCCGGAGAAATCACGCAATTCTTTACCGCGCCGCCCGAAATAATGCAGCCGCCGGAAACGAGCGAGTCCAGGGCATGACCCATGCGTCCCGATTCCGCGAACACGAATTTCGCCGGCGGATACTGCCGCTGGTGCGTGCGGATCGGCCAGTGTTCATCGTAGAGATTGAACACCGGCGAGACCGACACTAGGTCCATATTCGCTTCGTAATACGCTTCCAGTGTCCCCACGTCGCGCCAGTAGAGCGCCTCCTTCTTGTTCTCGTCGACAAAATTAAAGGAGTAAACGTCGTAGTCTTTCAACATGCCCGGCAGGATGTCTTTGCCGAAATCGTGGCTCGATTCCGCGTTCTCGGCATCCTTCAGCAGCACCGGAATGAGCACGTCAGTGTTAAAGATGTAGATGCCCATCGATGCCGAAATCTTGCTGGGATCGTACGGCGACCGCAGCTTCGTCTCCTTCGGCTTCTCGACGAATCCCACGATGTGGCTTTGGCGGTCGATGTCCACCACGCCGAAGTGCCGCGACTCTGACGGTTCCGTAAGCAGCGTCGCCACCGTCACGTGTGCGCCGCTGTCAGTATGCTGCTTCAGCATGCGCTCGTAATTCATCTTGTAGATGTGGTCGCCGGAGAGAATCAGCACATACTTCGGCTGCTCCGAGCCAATCGAGTAAATGTTCTGATAAACGGCATCGGCTGTCCCCATGTACCAGTTGGCGCTCACGCGCTGCATGGGCGGCAAGATTTCGATGAACTCGCCGATCTCGCGTCCCAGAATATTCCAGCCTTCGCGAATCTGCCGGTTGAGCGAGAGCGCCTTGTACTGCGTGAGGATATAAATCCGGCGCAGCCCGGAGTTCACGCAATTGGAGAGCGTGATGTCAATGATGCGGTAGATGCCCCCGAACGTCACGGCGGGCTTCGCGCGGTCGCGCGTCAAGGGATACAGGCGTTCGCCCGCGCCTCCGGCCAGCAGAACTCCGAGCGTATCTTTCATCATGACACTGTTCGGATGCAGCCCCTGCTATCGGCGCTGCCCCGGCCCAACGCGAAATACTAGCACAGCCTGCGTTGATCGACGGTGGAGTGCAACCACGAAGGTGCGCATGAACGAGCGCGCCCGGTTGGAAGATCACCGGTTGGAAGATCATGGGATGAGACCACGGGCGGTTCGTCGGGGAACTCTTGCGACCCTGTGTACCCTGTGGTTTACTCTCTCTGTTATTGCTAAGCGGAATTTCGGGGGATTTCCAGCCGCGTCAATTCCTCCGGAGCGCGCACCAGCAGTTTGCATTGCGCGGACGTCAGCTCTTCTTCATTGCCGTAACCCCACAGCACGCCGACGGGCATAACGCCATTCGCCCGTGCTCCGACGGCATCATGCAGTCGGTCGCCGATCATCAAGGAATCGCCGGGCTGCAACTTCTCCTGCTCGAGCAGGTGCGCAATCAGTTGACCCTTGTCGGCCCTCGTGCCGTCCAGTTCGCAGCCCCAAATCTTGCGGAAATAACCGACCAGTCCAAAGTGTTCGAGAATCTGTTGCGCGTAGAGGCCTGGCTTCGAAGTTGCTACAAAAAGCGTATCGCCGCGCTCGCACAAGGCGGACAAGGCCTCCGGAATTCCGGCATACACCTCGTTTTCCAGCAGGCCAATCGTAGAGTAGCGCTCGCGGTAAACATTAACCGCCTGCGTGAGCGCAACCTCGTCATTAGTGTTTAGAAGCTCGCGGAAGGATTCGTGCAGCGGCGGTCCAATGTAGTCAAGGAGGTCCGCTTCCGGCCGCGGTTCCAGACCGAGTCGTTCCAGCGCGTATTGGATGCAGCGAACAATTCCGTCGCGAGGATCGGTGAGGGTGCCGTCGAGGTCAAAAAGAATGTTCAACGACTGAACCTGTGGAGTAACATGGCGCGGACAAGACTACCCGCGCCATCCGAGCTAGCAATGCACGATCTTGTCGCTCTTGAGGCCGCGCGTGGCGTTGCGCGAATCCACCACCAGCTTCGCCTCGTTCACAATCTTCTTGTAGTCGTAGTCCGTGTGGTCGGTCACAATCAGCACGCAATCGTACTGTCCCAGATTGTCGAGCGGAGCGCACTTCATCTGCAGGTCGTACTTGCGCCCGCGTCCCACGAACGGGAAATAAGGATCGTTATAGCTGACCGTCGCTCCTTCTTTTTGCAGCAGCTCGATAATCGTCAGCGCAGGGGACTCGCGCAGGTCGTCAATGTCCTTCTTGTACGCCACGCCCAACACCAGCACCTTCGATCCGTTAATCGCTTTCTTGTGCTTGTTGAGCGCGCCGATCGTCGCGGCGATTACGTGATACGGCATGGCCACGTTGACCTCGCCCGCCAACTCAATGAAGCGCGTGTGGAAGTCGAATTCCTTGGCCTTCCACGAAAGATAAAACGGATCGACCGGAATGCAGTGTCCGCCGAGCCCGGGGCCCGGATAGAAAGGATGGAATCCAAAAGGCTTGGTGGCCGCCGCCTCGATAATCTCCCAGATGTTGAGGTTCATGCGCAGGCACAGCATCTTGAGCTCATTCACCAGCGCGATGTTTACGCAGCGATAGATGTTCTCAAGCAGCTTCGTCATCTCGGCGGCCGCGGGCGACGACACCGGGACCGTGCGGCTGAAGATCGATCCATACAGCGCAGCCGCAATCTCGCTGGCCTGCGTATCCAGCCCGCCAATCACCTTTGGAATGTTGTGGCGCGCGACCTCGGTATTTCCCGGATCTTCCCGCTCCGGCGAAAATGCCACCCAGAATTCGTTGTCACTGGCCGCGCCCTTCTGCGAAGCCTTCAGACCGAGCTTGTTTCCCTTTTCGAGGATTGGCACCAGCACCTCTTCGGTCGTTCCCGGATACGTCGTGCTCTCCAGAATCACGATCTGTCCCGCGCGCAGATGCGGCGCGACCGCCTCCGCCGTGTTCGTGATGTAGCTCATGTCCGGCTCGTGATACTCGTTGAGCGGCGTCGGCACGCAGATGATGATTGCGTCCATCTCACTGATCTGGCCATAGTTCGCGGTCGGCTTGAATCCATTTGCCATGGCCGCCCCAATTTCTTCAGGCGTAATGCGGAAGATATAAGTGCCGCCGCTGTTCAGCGTGTCCACCTTGCGCTGGTCGATGTCGAATCCGGTGACCCGAAATTTCTGTTCGCTATAGAGCAGGGCCAGCGGCAGCCCAACGTAGCCGAGTCCGATGATTCCTACGCGCGCCTGGCGTGTTTCGATGCGGGTTTTGAGCTCACCAAACAATGAAGACGCAGTCAATTGAGTATTCATAAGGTCACAAGAATTCTAACATTCGGATTTTGCGCGGGTATTCCACTTGAACGGTGTGCCCCACTTTTTTCCGTCTCCCGCAAATTGGTGGAATACTTCGACTTTTTCGCGCGAGTCCATTTTCCCACGCCCTCTTCCCGGCTCACGATTACGACGGTAATCCAAATTTCCGCGATTCCGCTGTAGTAACATTCGCCTGAGATGCGCTTTCTTCGACTTCTCCTCGTTCTGCTGATCGTCGTCCTCTTGCTCGCCAGCCAAGCTGCCCGTTTTCTCGTCGTCGAAAATCCGCAAAAATCCGATGCCATCGTAGTGCTTGCTGGCGATACCATCGTCCGCCCCGCCCGTGGACTGGAACTCCTCCGCCAGGGTATGGCGCCGCGCCTCTTCTTCGACGCCGAAACTGGCAGAATCTTCAACTCGCACCTGACTGATATCGCGAAGAAGTACATCGAAGACCAGCCCGACGCCAGCAAGCTTGCCGTCTGCGACATCACCGGACATTCCACCCAGGCAGAAACGATTGACGTCGAGCGCTGCCTGCAGCCGCTGCACCCGCACCGCGTCCTCCTCGTGACCTCCGACTATCACACCCGCCGCGCTCTCGCGATTTTTTCTCATCGCTTGCCCCAATATCAGTGGAGCATCGCCGCCGCCCGCAATCCCGCTCAATTCGGCAACGCCTGGTGGACCGATCGCGAATGGGCCAAGGTTGCCCTGGATGAATGGATGAAGCTGGTGTGGTGGGAGACGGTCGATCGCTGGAAGTAAAGCTCCAAGCTGCAAGCTCCAAGCTCTCAGCTCCAAGGCCGCGGCCCAACGCAGATTCTCGCGGATGCGAATTTCCGTTTGAATCATCCGCGTAAATCCGTGTTGATCCGCGGAGAAGAAGTTGCTGATCTCAGATTTGTACTAAAAGCCTCTCCTGCGATAGCTTGATAGTCATGGCCCAAGTCACTATCACTGTCAAGAAAAACGGCTCGCTGCGCATCGACGACCCGAACGGCGTCATCGAGATGGTCGACGTCGATGGCAACAAGTATGACCTTACCGGCAAGACTGCCTTCTCCCTCTGCCGCTGCGGCGCTTCCGGCAACCGTCCCTTCTGCGACGGCAGCCACAAACGCATCGACTTCCAGGCGCCCGATTGCGCCATCAAGCCCACGGAGCAGCCCAGTTAGTGTCTAACTCGGATACCGGTCCTACAAAACTTAACTGCCCATTTTCGTGCGATCTAGCATAATGTTGGGTTATCTCGGTTTTAGCCATTAAGCGCCGGCTTGCTCTCGGTTTTAACTGATGGCTGATAGCTGATAGCTGACGGCTGTATTTATGGGCTCTTCGGAAAATGCGCAGCATGCAATTCGACGCAGCACGCGCTTGCCGCTGGAAGTTCCAGTGCAAGTGACGAGCCTCGATCCCCATTTTTCCTTTTCGGAGCGCTGCAACACCACGCTCGTGAATGCTCACGGCTGCGGACTGATCTCGCCGCGCGCGCTGAAAATGAATTTGCCGGTGCGCCTCGAAATCATCTCCGCGAAACGCCATACCACCGCCCAGGTTTCCGAAGTTGTCCCGCTCGGCGGCGACCCCGAGACCTGGCTGATCGGCCTCGAACTGCATTCTCCCGGCAACTTCTGGGGCATCGAATATGCGCCCGCGGATTGGGCGGTCGAGGAGATCATCGCGGAAGCACCCACGCCCGCGCCTCCCACTCAGGGTTCAGCTAAGTCGGCGAAGCCCCCGCGCCGCTGGCGCCTGACCGACGTCAGTGCGGGTGCGTGCTACCTGGAATCAGCCTCGCCCTTTCCAGTCGATACGCCCGTGCTTCTCAGCGTTCGATCGCAAGAGAAAGAGTACGTTCTCAATGGCATCGTCCGCGTCTCGCATCCCGAAACGGGTATGGGCATCGAGTTCGCCTCCGCGCAAAGCCAGCAGGTGGAGGAATTGATCGCCCACCTGGCCGGCACGCGCGAGTCGCCCCGGGTTTTTGTTGGACGAAAAGAGCGCGGACAGGCCGCACTGCACGATCCCGCGCCCCCTCGCGAACGTGGAGCCCCCGACCTGCTTTTGGATTTGGTGCTCTCCGGCCCGGCTCTGACTCAAGAGCAATTTTTCAGCGATCTGCGCGCGCAACGTCTCGGCAAGCGCCGCGATCCGCGTATCGATGTCGCGCTCCCGGTCCTGCTCACCGGCGTCGATGTCAGCGGCCGTCCGCTCAGTCAGCGCGTCATGACCGTCAATATCAGCCGCCGCGGCGCTCTGCTGGAGGGAATCCACGGCGAGCTCAAGTTCGGCGACAAGATTTCTTTGACCAGAAGCGGCAAGAAGGAAGAATTTCGCGTTGCGTGGGTGAGAGACGCCGACACCCCCGAAGGCGCGCGCATCGGCGTGGCCGCTGTGGATCAAAACACCACTTTCTGGGACGCCGCGCTCGCCGCCATCGATCAGTCAGGAACTTCGGCCGCAGGTGTTCAGGAAAAAAGCGCTGGCCAATAGGATCGTAGCGCCGGCGCCTCGCCGGCAGTTCCGAGGGCGCCCCGCCCTCGGGTCCGTCACTACTAGCGCATATCTTCGGCGCTAAAATAGGCGCCATGCCGAAAACCCGCTCCTCTTCCCGCCGCATCCCACAAACAACCACGAACACGACAACGAGCCCTAAAGCCGACCGACCTTTCGCTCCCGGCTACGGAATTGTCGGACCTAAGGACGGAGCCGGTCTAATCTCCTGGGCCTGGGTCGCGCGCAAAATGAATCGTTGTCGCACATTCTGGCTGGCCACCATTCATGCCTCTCAGCCGCGCCCGCATGTGATGCCAGTTTGGGGAGTCTGGCTCGACGACGCCTTCTTCTTTTCAACCGGCCGAAAATCGCGCAAAGGCCAGAACCTCGCCGCCAATGCCGCCTGTTCGGTTACAAATGACGATGGGATGGAAGCGGTAATCGTCGAAGGTGACGCCAAACAGATTGACGCCACAGCCACGCTGGAGCGCGTCGCCTCCGCCTACCAAAAAAAATACAAGATGGATCCGCGCGGCATGGGCGAGCCGATTTTCGAAGTGCGCCCCAGCAAAGTATTCGGCTTTATAGAGAAAAGCTTCCCAAAATCCGCGACCCGATGGAAACTCTGATTGGAAGTGAATCCAAAGCCGCAAGCGGGCGCGATCGTGCTGAGCCTGCGCCGGATCTTTTCGCATCCAATACAGTGATGCCCAGTCAGACCCAAACGCCCGCCGGCAAGGGAACGGTACGAAAAGCCACCGCCGCCGATCTCGAAGTCGCCCTGATCTGCGCCGATCGCGACGGCAATCGCATTCGCATCGATCGCGTCGACTCAAACACCGGTGTGCTCTCGTATCACTTTCTGAATGACGAACTCCGCGTCCAGGAAGGAATTCAAGAAACCACAATCGAGAAATTTCTCTCCGAAGGCTGGTACGTCTCCGCGTCCACCTCGCTCTAACCCGGTCAGGTTTTCTCAGCGTCCTCTGCGTATAACTCAGCGATCTCTGCGGTTAAAAGCTCTAAGGCCCTTCCCGCAAAGCTCAAATTCGAGCGGAATCTACGTACCGAATCTCTCCGCCGCTCGAGCCTTGGCCTTCGCCGCCTCCTCTTCGCGGTTCTTCGGCGGAGCGGTAGTCTCCAGCGAACGCAGCAATCGCATCGAAATCCCCGCCACGTCCTCGACTGCACCCAGAAAGGCAGCCTCGTTCGCCTTCGAGGGCTTGGTAAATCCGCTGATCTTCCGCACGAACTGAAGCGATGCCGCCCGCACTTCGTCTTCGGTGACCGGCGGATCGAAGTTGAAAAGAGTTTTGATATTTCTGCACATACCTTCCTCGACGAGCCTGATGCTCCTCAACCCTCAAGTATATTGATTCATTCCCGTGCTGAGCGGCACGTCGTTCTATTTCGCTGGTATGCTTTTCGATCAGGAGATCACGGAATGTTCGATGATTTAAAGGGAAAGACGGTTGTCGTCTTTGGAGTCGCAAACAAGCGCTCGATCGCCTGGGCGATTGCCCAAGGCCTGCACGCCGCGGGCGCAAACCTCGCCATCACCTATCAGAACCAGCGCATGGAGATGGAGGCAAAAGACCTGATCCTCTCGTTACCCGGCGCCGAGGCTTTCATGTGCGACGTGTCAAGCGACGCCGAGATTGCGACGTTGTTCGAAAAGCTGAAGCAGCGCTACGGCAAGCTGCACGCCATCGTGCACAGCGTGGCGTTCGCTCCCGCCGAGGAACTCAAGGGAGACTTCGTCAATACCACGCGCGAAGGTTTTCGCGTTGCGCACGACGTCAGCGTGTACTCGCTGATCGCGGTGTGCCGCGCCGCCGCTCCTCTGATGGAAGACGGCGGCAGCGTGATCACCATGACCTACTACGGCGCCGAAAAAGTTGTGCCGCATTACAACGTCATGGGCGTGGCCAAAGCCGCGCTCGAATGCACCGTGCGCTACCTCGCGCAGGATTTAGGCAGGAAGAAAATTCGCGTGAACGCAATTTCCGCGGGCCCGATCAAAACCCTCGCCGCACGCGGCATTTCGGGCCTGGGAGACATGCTGAAGTCGCACGCCGAGCGTGCCCCGCTGCAGCGCAATGTCGAAGTCAGCGAAGTCGGCAGCACCGGAGTATTTCTTGCCTCGGATGCAAGCTCAGGAATCACCGGCGAGACGATCTACGTAGATTGCGGCTACAACATCATGGGGTTCTAGCTGGCTACTCGTAACGTGTGGCGCGGGCACTCTTGTCCGCGTGGTTTTGCGGGCGTAACAACTTATTCACAGGGGCGTCGGAGTCAACCCGTCGTTTACCGCGCTGGTTCGGCGTCGCTCTTTTGACAGACTTTTGACCGCGATTCCTGCCCCTTCTCACGTTAGCCTAAAGGCGAGTAGGTTATGAGGTAGATCGAATGAGATGGGGCCGCGGTGCGCTCTTCGCTTCCGCAATTCTTGTTTGCTTAACGTCCTTGGCGACGCCATGCCTGGCGCATCATATGGCGGTTGTCGTCGACAAAGATAATAAGACTCAGAACATCACCTCGGCTCACCTGGCCAGGATCTTCAAAGGCGAAGTGAAGAAGTGGCCGGAAGGAAGGAACGTCGTTGTCGTTCTGCGCGAGACGCCCGACGAGATCAGCACGCTCGCCCGCTTAACAAAGATGAAGGATAACGAAGTAAAAGCGATGCTCGACGAGCGCAAGGACTCAATCATTCGCAAGGCCTCAGACGCCGAAGTGATCGATGCCGTAGCCTCGAATCCGGGCGCGATCGGAATGGTCGAGGAGCACTCCATCAGCGGCCGCGTCAGCGTGATTAAAGTGGATGGAAAATTGCCGCTGGAAGCCGGATATTTGCCGCATTGATCAAATAAAGGTCGCCGGTGACCGGTCACCCGTGACCAGGTTTCTCTAGTTCTCGCTCTCCACCGGCTTAGCCTTCGGCGCCGGCAGCGCCTTCGCCGGGCCCTTCGGGACCGCTGGAGGAGTCGGCGCCGTCGGTGGTGTCACCGCCACCGTCCCTTTGCGAATTTCGATGGTTCCTCTTTCGCAGTTCACAGCCAGTTTCGGTCCGTTCGTGCCGATTGAGCCGCTGGCGCTCGACTGGCGATGTTCGCTTTCGACCTTGATCTCGTCGAAGTCGGTTTCAATTTCGCCCTCGCGGGTTCTGGCTTCCACCTTCATCGCCGTGCTCGGCGGAATCGTCACCCGCACATCGCCCTTGCGATTATCAATCTGGATATTACCCGGCTTGTAAACGCCGACTTCTACCGACCCATTGGTATCTTCCAGGCGCAAGTCTCCGCTCAAGCCCTCGAGCGCGATGTCCTTCGACCGCGTCGATAGGTGCATCGGTCCCAGAAGGGAATCGGCGCGCAGGTCGCCGGAATCCAGATCGAGCCGCCCATCGAGGTGCGCAAACTGCATGTCGGTGCGCGAAGAGTGGAAGTCCACCGTCTTTGCCACCCGCACCAGGCGCACACTCTCGTAGAATTCTCCGGTCAGGCGTACGGCGCCGTCGATGTCTTCGATATCCACTTCCTTGGCGTGGCCCTGAATGGTCACATCGCCCTTCACATGCTGAATGCGCGCTGCGCTGCTCTCGATATTGAGCGTCGCGCTTCCAGTCTGATCGTTGATGTCGACCTCGCCATGCTGGTTACTAATCTGCAACGAGCCATTCATCCCCGTGATGCTCACATCGCCGTGTCGTGTAGTGACTTCCAGATTGACATTGCGCGGAACGAAGACATCGATGTCCGTGCTCACGCCCCGGTCGCCCGCCGCCTGAATGTTGGCGTTCAAGGTCACAACTTTGTCCGCCGGAGTAAGCGTCACATCGGTCTTGTGATTGATATCGTCGGCCTTCTCCTGGCTGTCGGCATGCACTTTCTTCCGCCACGACACTCTCACTTTCTTGTCGTCCGACACATTAACCGTGACCGTGCCGTGATCGTCCAGGATGCGTAGCGCAGTCATGCCCGCGGGCGCCTCGGCGTTGAGGTCTCCGCTGTAGTCGTAGGACTGACCGCCGAAAATGTCGTCGAAGTCGTTGTCGTCAATCTGCAGATTGTCGCGAATATTGCCCCAATTGACGCGCGATACGCCCGTTGCGACCAAGCCCGCGCAGATCACGAACAGCATCAGGAAAACGCCGCCCACTCCAATGCCGCGGCTGGGCAGGCCCTCGCGCTTGGCTTGCTCATGCTCGATCAGCTTGATAAGGCCCCACAGGATCAGCAGCGCGGGCCAGTAGCGTCCGAAAAGCACGACCAGCGAGTGTCCGTTCAATACGCCCAGGGTCCCTAGCAGAAACAGCACACCGATCATGATCAGGACAACAGCGCCCGCCATCGAGCGCGGCGGACGCGGTGGCCGCACATAGGGCGGCACGGGAGGTACGCCACCTTGATTCATTCCCGGATTCGGCGACGATGGACTAGCCATGGTTCACCTCGCTCGACGCGCTCGGCGTCTCAGGTGGAGCTGGAGGTGTGGGCGGCGGTGGCACATCTCGCGGAGGCAACGCGCCTCCATAGGCCGGATTTGGCGGCACACCGCCATCCATGCCCGATCGTTCAAACAACTTGACCGCTCCCACCGCCAGCAGGATGACTGGCCACGTTCGGTGGAATCCTGCAATATCCATGCTCGAGAGCAGCAGCAGGAACCCAATGGTGAACAGCATAACCGGGCCCATCAGCCTGCGCCGGCCGCATCCCGGATCGCCCGAGCCGCCGAGCATGCCGTAATTGCGCGCGAAAATCCATGCGCCCAGCGCCATCAGCAGAACTGGCCAGAAGCGATCAAAGCCATACTCAAAAACTCCGGCCGTGTGCAGCAGGAAGAGCACTCCCAATCCGATGAGCACGATCGCTCCCACCGGAACCTTGGACGCGTCGGTCTTGATGCCGCCCCCGAATGTCGCTCCCAGGCCGTATGGATCGGGTGCCGGCAGCCCTGCCTGAATGGCCCGCGCCGAGCGCACCGCGTCGATGATCTGGTAGACGACGAAAAAGGCAATTCCGAATCCACACATCACCTGCAGCATCTCGCTATTCGCATTACACCCGGCCACCAGCAGCGCAAAAATCGCCAGGTGCGCCAGGCCCTTGGCATATTGTCCGGTGTAAACGGCACCGACGCCGAAAGGAAAAATTCCCGCCAGAATTCCGGCCACGGTTGGATTCGGTCCGCTGCCGATCGGCGCAGGAGCCATCGGCGCCACAGGCGGCACAGCCCCGGGCGGTGCCACAGGCGGCACAAACGACGCCGCAGGCGCCCCGACGCCCATCCGCGCTCCCAGGCAATCTTCGCAATAGATGACGCCCCGCACGGGACGCGTACAGTTCGCGCACAGCGCTTTCCCGCAGGTGCGGCAATAGGCCACCGCTGACTGGTCAGCATGATAGGCGCAGTTCATACAAACCTCCTTGAGCTGCGAGCTATGAGCCGCGAGCTGCGAGCTTGTTCCTGCTCGCTCGAAGCTCGAAGCTCGAAGCTCGGAGCTACATGAAGACGAATCGAGTCGTTTTGCCCGGAAAAGTCAGCCAATACTACGCCGCTCCTCTCGCTTGAATAGTTGCGATCCTGTCTCTGTTCTGGTTGTCCACTGGTATCGTTCTTGTGATCTTTTGGTTGCTGGGGAGCGGGCTCGGCGGGCGTCGTTGCGCGCTTAAGCTCGCGAACCTTCGATTCGATTTCGTACACGAACCGAATATTGTCGTAATACTTCACAACTTTGATCTGCGCGTCATTGTACGCATGCCGCAGCGCCGATGGGCGCAAATCGATCTTCGCCACATCCGCCGCCTTCACCCCCGCCGCATTCAATCCCAGCGAGAGCGAGAAGAAGATCATCCCGAACGACATGGCAAAGCGCGGCTGCCGCACGAAGGCGAACGCCGGCGTAAACCACGAATCCCACCACTCGCGCAGCCGTTCACGCCGCGGCGTAACGCTGGCAACCCCGGCAGCCGTCGCCACCCGTGTACTCACCACCCCGCTGGTCGCGACCAGAATATTGTGCACCAGATAAGGCGGAGGCTCGACCGCCTCTAGCGAGCGCAGCAGCTCCCGCCCAGTCAAAGCGTCGGCGAACAGCGGGCCGCATACCGCGCACGTGCGCCGGTGGGCCTCAAAGCTTTCCTTCGTCGCGCCCGTCAGCCGACCTTCAATGGCGTCCGACAGCAGGGCTTCGAACTCTGTGCAGCTAGCCCCGTGTTTTGTGTCGTCTGGCATCAGATCACCTGCCTATATGTACGTTGAAGGAGGCGTGCAAGTTCCGCCCGTCCCCGGTTAATTCTTGACTTGACGGTCCCTTCGGGAACCCTCAGAGCCGTGGCAATTTCCCGGTAGTCCATGTCCTGGAGGTCGCGCAAAATCACCGCCTCCCTAAGCTCCGGAGACAGCTTTTGCAGCGCCGAATGCACCATTTCCCGCGTTTCGCGCCCCTGAGCAGCCGCATCCGGAGACGGCCCGTGGTATGCAATCTGGTCGCTCAACGCCTGCGCATCCTCGTGCTCCGAGGTTGGCGCATCCAGCGAATCCGTCATCCGGTCGCCCTTGGTCTTTCGAAAATGGTCCACCAGAAGATTGCGCGTAATGGTGGTGACCCAGGTCATGAACGCGCCCTTACCAGAGTCATAGGTATTTAGGGTGCGGTACATCTTGATGAAGACTTCCTGGGTGAGGTCCTGGGCCGAATCGGCGTCGCCCGCAAATCGGTAGCAGACGTTATAGATGCGCCGGTGGAAGCGCTGAACGATCTCCTCCCAGGCCGCGGCATCGCCACCCACGCAGCGACGGACAAGCAATCCGATGACCTGGGCTTCTTCCAAAGCTACTCCGGAGAACGCTTAAGGCTACCGCCTACTCCCCACCGCTGTCAGTGTCCACGCGCAGCCCTAACAGCACAAACAAGATACGTCTATGTGGAACCGGAAGTTCCCTTGAATCATGGAGCTAGCGATTGTAGCAGGAGAGATCGCAGCGAATGGACAGCACTTAGAAGAGACGCGATAGTAAACGTCATCCCCCGACGCACGCCTAATGAAATGGATTGGCCGCGACTACGCCGAAGTATTCCTGGCCCTCGTTGAAATCCTCCGACCAGATTCGCGCGCAACCCGCGCGCTCCGCGGCCGCGATAATCAAGCTGTCATAAAAATGGAGCCCGTAGGCGGCGCGGACTTCGACCGCCCGCCGAACCATCTCGGCATCCGTCAAGATCAGGCGAGTCGCGGCCAGCGCATCCAGCGCCTTCATTAGGGCCTGGTTCGTCGCCGGGGGCGCGGCTTTGTGCAGCATGGTGGCCGCAAATTCGGCGAGAACTTGATTTGAAATTACGGTTCTTCCATTGATCCCACTTCTCAGCAATTGCCGTGCGACTCTTTGTTTTTCCGGACTCTTGTCGTCATAGGCATACACGACTATGTTCGTATCCAGGAAGTCAGCGCCGTTCATACAGGTCTTCCCGTTTCCAGGTTCGCTTCCCCATGTTGATTCTTAGGGTCTTGAAGCTCTCTTCCAGCGCCTCCAACTCGCGGCGCTTGCGCCCCGACTTCGCGTGCTCAGCCGCCAGCTCCTGCAAGTGGGCGCGCACCAGCCCAGTCAGCGTGGTATCGCGCTCGACCGCGATCTTGCGGACCTCTCTGACTAGGTCGTCTTCTAGAGAAAGAGTGATGTTCATACACCCATAATAAGGGAAACACTTATTATGGGCAAGCTCAATGACTAAGCCAATCGCCACGTCCTTCTCTACCGGCTGTAACGGTTCTTTACTTGGCTCGTTTCAGCAGCGCGTCCTTGTCGGCGGGGTTGCTGGTGCACACGCTGTGCTGTTTGGGAGTCCCATAGCCGCAGGCAAAACACGCACATCCATTCTGCGTGCCAAGATGCTTCACCGGATCGGTGCAATTGGCAATGGAATCCGCACAAGCATCCGCGACCGCCTTGAATGGCTCCTCGCCCAAGCGACCAGCCGGATCGTCGCTCGCCCCGCCCGCCCCCACAACCGTCGCGGCACTGTTCCGGGTGCCGACCCCGCCGCGATCCCGCGCCTCGCTCCCGGCAAAAGCAATCAACACACACAACAAGGCAAATAAGCAGACCGATCCAGCGTTCACTACCGGTTTCGGAATCATCGGGAACTCCCAGTATTGGCATTCGCTTTCGCCCGCTTTGGCTTGCTGGGCGTGCTCCCCGCCGGGGCCGAGGCCGGCGCCAGCTTTTTCTCCAGCATCCAATCGTCCAACTCTTGTTTCATCGCCGCTTTCAGCGTCTCGAGACTATCCGAGAGTGAGGCCGCGTCCTGATGGACGGCCGCTCGCCAGGCTTCATCGCTTTTCGTCTCGATGTCCGCGCTCATATGCAGTTTGCTCAAGGTAATCAACTGGCTGATCTGCATCGCGCTATCCGCATTGGCCGCGGTCTCTCCCGATTCCTTGTCCGAGCTGAGCTTGTCATTCAGTTCCGCCAGTTGAACATACAGCTTGTCGTAGGCGTCGAACCTGCGCTTGTAAAGTTCCTCGGAGAGTTGTAACTGCTGCTGAAAGATCTGGCTCTGGGTATCGATGTGCTGCTTGATACTGTCTTCCTTTAGCGATACCCAAAAGGCCAGAAAAGTGGTGAGCAGGATCGGCACGAGCAGCGTCAACAACTGCCAGGCTTTTGAATTCATATCGTCTTTGACCACGTGAGGCGCGTGTTCTTCGGCAACCGCCTCGGAAGCCGGTTCGGATTTTTGTCCTACAGGAGCCGTACTCATGGCTGCGCTCTCCTCCGCAAACAAGGTCCGCAAAAAAGCTCACGCCACCCTCTGGTAAGCGATCGCTATTCCCAGCGGGTGCCGGACCTCGTGCCTATTAAGATTGCAATCGGGGAAGATCGCACTTGCGAAGACAACCAGTGTTCTAGAGCGAGATCCCCAAGGAAGCCACACGACCCTAAGGGACGGAGTTACAGATCCCACCGAACAACGGTCGGATTTTGTCATCGGAATGGGGGAAAGTCAAGAACAAGGCGTGTGCCTACAAAATGATCGTGTAGGGCGGACACTCCTGTCCGCCGCCGTTGACGTTGGTTTTCTCCTCTTCCGTCGCTAATTCACCGATTGCACCGACGACGGATCAAGCAACACAAAAGAGCAGCCCGTGTACTGGTAGCACCCCAGAATCCCGCGCCGCACGAACCGGGCAGGTACATCGTCCGGTGCCGGCACTTTGAAATCGATCCCCTTCAACTGCTTTCCTTGAAGTTTCATCTTGTCGGATCCGCTGATGAACTTCACATCCTCAACCTTGAATGCTTTACTCTTCCCGTCAGACGCCAGCAGCACAAAGAACTCGGCGCTCTCTGTTCCAGGAAGAAATCTCGGCAGCTTGAAGGTACGTTCGCGTACTACGAGATCGGAAGCGTCGTCTCTGCTGTTCGATTTGCTCGTGCCCCCCGCCAGATGCGCGAGATTCTCCTTGGCCGCGGCCAGCTCCGTTCCATACCCATCTGGCGACAGCTGTTTCGACATTGTCATGCGGAAGATCGCCATGCGGCACATCTCGGTGGCCATCGCCACGTGGTGCGTTCGTCTGTAAAGGTGGCACAGGTGGCCCGCTGTCACTCCATCCTGCGTCAGCCTCCAAGACGCCCGTAGATACCCCTCCGCTGTCTCCATTTTGGACATTCGTTCATTCACCCATCCCAGCGTGTCCCAGTTCATCGCCAGTTCGTATATGTGATTGAGATCTTTCATCGCTAGGTCCTGCAGGCTTATCTTTTGGGTTTGCTCCTCCACCTTTCGCACCGCTCTCTTCCCATAGTCGAGTGCCAGGGGGAGCTGCAAGTCGGCATCGGCCATCTCGTAGGCCGCGTTGTTCAGAACGATCGCGTCCGCATCCAGCCCGCCAATCTTAGCGAATGCCTCGCCGGCCTTGTCTCGTTCTCCCGCCTCCAGGTATGCGTAGCCCAAACGCTCCAGCACGGGCGGTCGGTCGCCCTTGACCTTCACGGCTGCTTCAATCGCTGCTGCGGCTTCCGAGTACCGTTTCAGTTGAATAAGACAGCTGCCCATATTGTCAGGGCCGTCGCCGTCGTTCGGGTGAGCCTTTATGTGTTCCTGCCATACTACGATGGCTTCTTCGTACTTCAAGTTCCACATCAGGTCGAAGCCGAGCGCCTTCGAAATCGCCGGCTCCCCGGGATCTAGAGCGATTGCTTTGTGAAACGCATCCGTTCCGGCCTCTATGCGCTTCTGCATAAACAGCACCGTCCCAAGGAATACCCAGCCTCGGGTAAATTTCGGGTCCACATCTACGGCGTGTTGAAATGAATCCGTGGCGCCACGCAGGTCACCGCGTGCCATCTCTTCGCGTGCCAAAACCTCCAGGGAGTTTGCCTCGGACGAATCGCTTTCAGGGAGTCCGCGTAGGGTGTTCAGGAACCGCGTCGCGGCCGCAGACGTCCCTCCCGGCGTCCCCGGGGAGTTCGACGACGTGGTCTGCACATACCGCCATACATCGTTACTCATGTTTTTCAGGAAGTTCCGGTAATCATCGAGCTCAGCCACTGGAACCTCGTGCATTTTGATCTGCAAAACACGCTTGGCGATCAGCGCGCCTTTATCCTCCGAATAAGAGGCGTGGTATTCCGCGAAGTCGTACTTCAAATCAACGTCGCTCGGCACTTGCGGCTCATAATCCTTTGGAAGCTGCACCTTCACATCCGACACCATTTCGCTCGGGCCTCCAAGCCACACCGGATACTTTGCATCGTCCTTAACCGGTGGCATGAAAAATGGCAGTCCGGGAACCGTGAACTGTCGGTTACTCCAATCGGGATAATCTTTGCGATTGTAGGAATAAGAAAAGTGAAAGTTTTCGTCGACCATTTCGGGCGTAGTCGCACTGACCTCCGCCACCGTGCCAGCGAAGTTCAAGCGATACGAAATCCCCTGCACCAGATCCTTCCACTGCGGTTGCGGCACTTGGCGAAAGGCGCTGCGCATGTAGACTTCGTTGTCTCCCCCGCGCGCGGTGTAGTTGATCTTTGCGTCGAAGTTGCCCTTTTCATCGAGCTTTCCGTCGACCTCGAATTTCTCGTGGGCGGGCGTTAGCGGATCGGCGGGCGTCTTCGCTAACCGAATCGATTTCTCACCCTCCATGACCAGTGCGTCTTTATCCCGCAGGTTTTGAACAAGCAATCCGGCGGGTGCTACCTCGGTCGTCGTATCCAGCCATAAGGCCTCTTTCCCCTGCGGCAAATACCCGATCACGTGATTAAATTGCGCCGGCGAGGGCACGTCCCGATCCACTTGCTGACTGGAATTGATCAGCGCTGGATATAGATGAATCCCGGAGGCCTCCAGCAATGAGGCCAGCAACGTGTGCTTGTCTTTGCAGTCGCCGTAATTATTCCCAAGCACGTCGTCGGCCGCGTGCGGTTGGTACCGTCCGATGCCAAATGCGATCCCGATGTAGCGATAGTGCGTGCTTACGAAATTGTAGATGGCGCGTACCTTCGCGCTGTCATCCGTTAAGCCCTGAGTGAGTTCCGCCGCTTTCGCGCGGATGGCAGGCGAAGGCTCGATCCTGTCTTTTTGCAAATTCCAATACCACCGGCCTACCTCATCCCAGCTCTGAAAGCTGCTGAGTTGCACGTCGGCCGCAGGAAGACGCCCCAGGGCCGTCTCCGTTTCCCGCTGCTGATCTTTTTCAGAATCATTGGTTCTCTTCAGCCGCGAACGATTCCACGCATAGATGCGGAAGCCGCCTTCGGTTTTGATCGTTTCTGCTTCTTGTGGTCCTTTCACCTTGACGGCGCGCTCCGCTGGCACCCTCAATTCCAGCCGCTCGTCGAGAATGATGCCTTCACGCATAAAATTGTAGTCAAACCAGAATTGGCCGGGTATCAGGGGCTTGGTATCGCGCCAGCGTACGGCATACTCAAGGACGTCGCCGTTAGCCAAACCCTTTACCGCAACGTGCTTCTCCCGCAGATCGCTGTAGAACGGAGCCGCGCGCGTAATCTCCGCATCCAGATCCTGCACGTTATCGGGCGGTGTCACGATCGTCGTTCCATCCGCCTTGCGGACGCGCACGTAATCGATCTCAACAGTCTGCGTTGCCGACTGGAATGAAAAACTTAGAAGACCCCACTGCTTGACGCCGGCGTCGGTCTGCACGCGGATGCGACTGATCTGGTCGCGGGTGGAATTTCCATCGTTGTCGAACACAACCTTGGTTGTCGTCTGCTCAATGACCGCCGCCTCCTGCGAATAGTCGCCTTTGGCAGCGGTTTGAGAAGATGCGGTATTGGCCGGGGATGGAGGCGACGAAGTCTGCGCCAAACTGCCCAATGAGGCCGACAAAGCGACACTAACAAAGAAAGGGAACCAACGTCTGTTCATACTCGCCTGTATTTATCGGGCCTCTGCGACAAAAAGGCAAGCATGAAAATTAGGTTAGCTTTTTGTCACTTGATTTTTGCGACATGCGCCCGTGCGCAGAAAGGTCAACGGTACAGCCCCTTGGTTCGGCGCCGATTTTCGGTAACTCCGGAGCTAACTTGGATTTCATAAGTGACAGATGGTCGCGATTGCACGGTTGATACTCCGCTACTTTTCCGGTAATAAATTTCAGATTATCGAGACTCATCTGATCGGGTCGGTCATGCTTGGTCGTCCATCTTTCACCCTGAGGGGAGATATTGGTGGGTGCCCTAGCGATGTTGGGTGCCCCGGTCATTCGCGCACTCTGCGAATGACTGGGCTCTCGCTCCCGACAAGACTCCGCAAAATTCGTCACAAAAATGTCGTGTTCCGCATCACAGACATCCAACCCGTCGCGCGCGAAAATAATGATCGACCTGTTTAGGAGGCAGAGGTGTGTCCGCTCCAAAGGCGGTCCCAGAAACCGCTCCCACCAAGTCATCCTCCAGCGACCGCCTCCGATGCTTCCTCGGTGTCTTTTTTCCGTTGCGCTGAAACTGCGAAACGCCCACAATTGTGATTGAGCTGTGGCAAGAAAGGACGGCCCGTCTCCAGAGATGGTCTCGAAGCCACGCACGACGGTGGGTGGCCTAGGCGATGTTGGGTGCCCCGGTCATTCGCGCACTCTGCGAATGACTGGGCTCTCGCTCCCGACAAGACTCCGCAAAATTCGTCACAAAAATGTCGTGTTCCGCATCACAGACATCCAACCCGCCGCGCGCGATAATAACCACCGACCTGTGGCAAGGGACAGGTGTGCCCGTCTCCAGAGACGGGTATCCGGGCCTGCGAAAAAGTGGCCCAAAAAGCGCTCTTTCACAACTTAACGCTAGCAGGAAAAGTCGCAAAATGGCCGGAAATTAGGGGTAGCCCACCGCTAAGTCCTTATTATCGAATACTTTGAAGTTAAGTAACCTATTTTCAATACTTTGCGAGAAAACAGGGGGGAGGGGGGGTACCCCCCCATTTCAGCCTGAGAGCACCCCTGAAGAAGTCACAGCCGTCCGGCGCTTTTGCCCGGCAAGCTTCCCGCAAAGTCCCCCAGGGCTGTCATCACCAGAAAAAGGAGAACCCGTCCACGAGGCCTCCAACGGGTTTTACTGAGAGCTGAGAGCTGAAAGCTGAGAGCTAAGAGCTAAGAGCTGCCCTCACGCCTTCAAATCGACCGTGCGAACAGCGTCCCCTTGCCCGCCTTCCGACGGCGTATCAGTTTGCGCCTCACCCGAAGCCGGTGTCTCGTCAGCGCTCCCTCCACCGGACTGGCCACCGCGCGCGCTCGAAAGACTGTTGCGGAGTTCACTCAACGCCTGCTCCGCCAGCGCCAGATCGCCACTGCCCAAGGCAGCGCCGATACTGCCCAAATCGCCGGGCACTTGCGCCGATGGTTGGCTTCCCGTCTCAGTGGCCGGCTGAGCAGACGACGACATCTTCTTCTCAAGCAGTGCAAGCGCATGTTGAGCACCGCTCAAGTCTTGCGCAGTCACCGCTTGTTGAATTTTTTTCAAGTACTGGTCCACCGTCGGCTCAAAGTAGCCAAGGTGAATTTCGGAACTCAATTGCACTCTCGCTGCCATGTCCTCCTCCAGAAAATCCCTGAGGTCTCTCGCAGCCCCAGTGGAAATTTCAAAGGACAATCATCAAGCTCAAAAGCCCCGATTGCTGGACATCACATATCGGCACAAACGGCTCGAATCTTAGGAGTTGATTGGAAAAAGGAAATTACATTTGTAACTCAATCGTGGTTACCGAAACAGGCAGAAGCAAGCGTCGCGAGCGGCCAGCAAGGGCGCGAGCCGATTCCCGAGGTTGTTTTAGTTTTTACTGAGAACTGAGAACTGAGAACTGACAACTGTTCAAGCGAACCTGACCATCACATCAGGCCCTTTATCCAACTGGATGCTCTCAATGAAGCGTACTCGCCCAGTCTTCAGAGTCAGAATGATCGACGAAGTCCGCGTGCCTTCGCCGAAGAAGCGGACTCCTTTTAACAGCGCACCTTCAGTGACTCCAGTCGCGGCGAAGATCAATTGTTTTCCGGGCGCAAGGTCTTCGGCTTCGTAAACACGTTTGGCATCCTTGATGCCCATCTTCGCAATGCGCTCTTCGAGTTCAGGCTTATCGATGACGAGACGTCCCTGCATGTATCCATTCAGGCAGCGAATGGCAGCGGCGGTAATCACGCCTTCGGGAGCGCCGCCCGAACCCATCACCGCATGAACTCCTGTCCCGATAACGGCCGCTGCGATGCCAGCGGAAAGGTCGCCGTCGCCGATCAGCTTGATGCGCGCGCCTGCCTTGCGGATGTCGCTAATCAGCTTCTCGTGCCGCGGACGATCGAGCACCATCACAACCAGATCCTCCACGCCGCGATGCAGTCGCCGCGCAATGTTCTTGAGGTTGACCGCAACTGGAGCGTCGAGTTCAACCGCATTCTTGCACGATGGCCCAACGACGATCTTTTCCATGTAGCAGTCGGGAGCGTGCAACAACCCGCCCTTTTCCGACGCCGCAAGAACGGTGATCGCGCCCGGAGAACCAGTGGCGCAGAGATTCGTGCCTTCAAGCGGATCGACTGCGATGTCAACGTGTGGAACCTGCTGGCCGTCGGAGAATGTTCCCCCGACCTGCTCGCCGATGTAGAGCATGGGCGCGTCGTCGCGCTCGCCCTCGCCGATCACGATGGTGCCATGCATCGGAACCGTGTCCATGGTTTTGCGCATGGCCTCGGTCGCAACCTGGTCGCTCAGATGACGATCGCCCTGACCCATGGTGCGCGCCGACTCGATGGCCGCATTCTCGACCACGCGCAGAAATTCCAGCGCCAGATCCGACTCGATGTTTTGTCCGAAACTCTTGGCATGTGGTTCGGGACGAACCTGGGTTTCGGCGGGATGAGTTTGGGCTGCCATAATTGCCTCCTGATATATGACGGCGCGCGCGGCACGCGATTTGAAGCGCGACTTGGAAATATACCCTGTCACGCGCATTGATGGAAGTGACGGGCAACCGTCTCAGCAGTGATCTCAACTGCAGCGCGGCCGTCCGGCGCGCGTCTCGCCCGCCAATGCGATGGCAGGACACCCATTCGGCAACCGTTGGCAGAAGCACTTCTGCTAACCTTCCGCCATGAACACCGAACGCAAAGAGCCAGCCTACTTGCTGACCGAGAAGCAGGTTGCCGACAAGAGCGAAATCGCGCGCCGCTTCCTCGACTCTCGCACCCGCTTGAATGCCAACGTCGAGAAGGCCGACAACTTTCTCGTCAAGCGTTTTTACAACCTCGACCACAATGCGTATCTTGAAGGCGCGGTCCCGGCCAAATACAAGGAGATGATGGGTCTGACGGCGTCATCTTGCCTGCGCTGCGATGATTGCATCGCCTACCACATCATCCAGTGCTATCGACTGGGCGCGACGCGCCCCGAGCAGGAAGAGGCGCTCAACGTGGCGTTGGTCGTCGGCGGCAGCATCGTGATTCCGCATCTGCGGCGGGCGTATGAGTTGCTGACCGAGCTTTACGGTTGAGGAGATGATCTTGAATTAGCCGTTGACTTCATATTCCCGTCAGCGGCCAGTATTCGGTGCATCGTAAGTATTTGCTGACTCTGTGTTGGCACTATACTTTGATAATAGCGTCCCGCGCGGCGCGCACCGGAAGCCTTGGGGGTTCAACCCTGGTGGAACAAAGCTGCATCTAACAGCGAAACGACCACCACAGTTGCTTGCCGCGTGGACGAAGGCGTGCATTCAAACAGTCGCCGATGAGGACATCTCAATGAACTTCCCCCGAATCCTGTGCATCTATCTCGTGCTTGCGTGCCCTGTCGTTCCGCTGGCTCAGGAGAATTCCGCTCAGTCTCCGTCGCAGGTGCCCCCGATTCCCCGCCTGTCGCCCGGTTCCGGGCATAAGCCGGCGGCGACTACGCCCACTCAGCCCGCGGCTCCGCAGGTCGTTCCTCTGACGGTGCCGAAGCGAACGTCGCTCCAGGTCGCCCTTGAAAGAGAAGTGCGCATCAAGAAGGTTGGCCAAACCGTCTCCGCGAGACTCGTCGATCCGATCTACGCTTTCGACCAGCTCGTCGTACCTGCGGGCTCGGAGATTCGCGGCGAGGTTACGAAGATCGATCCGCTCTCTAGCGGAAGACGCACGCTGGCGGGACTGGATGGAGACTTTACTCCGGCGCACCGAGTTGAAGTCACCTTTACCGATCTCGCGCTGCCCGGCGGGAAGCATCTGGCGCTGCATACCAGCGTGACTCCCGGTTCGGGGCAGGTAATGCAATTTGTGACTGCGCCAGATAAAGAATCGAAAAAGACGGTGAAGGACCTGGCGACGGAGAAAACGAGCCAGGCCAAGCAGCAGGCGCGTGACGACTGGAACAACGCGATGAAGCAATTGAAGACGCCGGGCCGCCTGCATCGTTTGGAGCGCTACGCGGAGGCGCAGTTGCCCGTGCACGCGCAGTACATTCCCGCCGGCACGACGTATTTCGCGGAACTCGAGGATCCGCTCGACTTCGGCAGCGAAACGCTTCCGGCCGAGAAAGTCGCGGCCATTGGCGGAGATTTGCCGGAGGGCAGTGTGGTGCATGCGCGCCTCATGACGGCCTTGTCATCCGCGACAGCGCAGAAGGGGCAGGAGGTCGACGCGGTGCTGGCTCGACCGCTCTTTGATGGAGACCGCTTGCTTTACCCGCAGGGCAGCCGCCTGGTGGGCACGGTCAGCCAGGTGCAGCCGGCGCGGCGGCTGAAGAAAAACGGACAACTGCGAATTGCGTTTCATCAGGTCGTTCTGCCGGATGGAATTCAGCAAAAAGTGGAGGCGGCGCTGGTTGGGGTGCAGGCCGGACAGGATGCGAATGTGAAACTCGACTCGGAGGGTGGAGCCGAAGCCTCGACCCCGAAGTCGCGGTATTTCAATACCACCGTTTCTCTCGGTCTGGCTGCGATTGCAGGGCGCGGCGATCCGGATGCGAAGACTCCTAATCCGGCGGGCGACACCTCTGGCCGCGTAGCAGGCGGCGCGGGAGGCTTCAAACTGGTCGGCATGGTTGCGGGCGCCCTCATTCAATCGCGCGCGTTCGGCTACACGATGGGCGCGTACGGCGCGGGTCGCTCAATCTATCAGAACTTTCTGACGCGCGGACACGACGTCGTGTTCCCGAAGAATACGGCGATGGACGTGGCGATTGGTACGCGCGCGGTGGCGGAGGAAGTCCCGCCGTCGGCCGGCAACGTTGTGGCTTCGGGTGGTCAGTAAAATCACGTTAGAACGCATCCACCCCGGTAACGCTCGCCCCAATAATCAGCGCATGGATGTCGTGCGTGCCCTCGTAGGTCTTCACGGACTCCAGATTCATCAGGTGCCGCATGATCGGATAGTCATCGGCCACGCCATTGGCGCCCAAAATGTCGCGCGACATGCGCGCGCACTCCAGCGCCATCCACACGTTGTTTCGCTTCGCCATCGAGATGTGCTGGTGCTCGACTTTGCCCGCATCTTTGAGCCGTCCCACCTGCAGAATCAGCAACTGCGCTTTGGTGATCTCGCTGATCATCCACGCCAGTTTCTCTTGCACCAGCTGGTGCGAGGCGATCGGCTGATCGCGGAATTGTTTGCGCAGCAGCGAATATTGCAGCGCGCAGTCATAGCAAGCCATAGCCGCGCCCACCGCTCCCCATGCGATTCCGTAGCGCGCCTGGTTCAAACACATCAGAGGAGATTTCAGGCCGCCAGATCCGGGCAGCAAGATTCGACTCGGGGATGCGGACATCTTGCAGCGAAAGACCCGATGTCACCGAGGCCCGCAGTGACCACTTTCCATGGATGTCGTCGGCCTTGAAGCCGGGACGGTCTGTCTCCACCAGGAAACCGCGAATCTTATCGTCTTCATCTTCGACCTTGGCCCAGATCACGGCCACGTCGGCGATCGTGCCCGAAGTGATCCACATCTTTTCGCCATTGAGGACGTACTCTTTCCCGACTTTCTTGGCGCGCGTGCGCATGCCTCCTGGATTCGAACCAAACCCCGGCTCGGTCAATCCGAAGCAGCCGATCTTCTCGCCTTTTTGCAGCCCGGGCAGCCAGGTATTCTTCTGCTCGTCGGAGCCGAAGGTGTAGATCGGATACATCACCAGCGCCGACTGCACGCTGACGAACGAACGTACGCCCGAGTCGCCGCGCTCCAGTTCCTGCGTGACCAGTCCGTATTCGACATTCGACATGCCGGCGCAACCGTAGCCCTGTAGGGAGGCGCCAAAGAATCCGAGGTTGCCCATTGGCTTGACGAGTTCGCGCGGAAAGCGGCCGGCACGATTGCACTCTTCAATGATGGGAATGAGATTGTCTTCGATGAATTTGCGGGCGGTATCGCGCACCAGGCGCTCGTCGTCGTTCAGCAGGGAATCGAACTGAATGAAGTCTACGCCGCGGAATTTGATGGCTGGCATTTGTGTCTCACCCCGGAAATCAAACGGCAGAAATGGGAAACCATTCAAACTAGCAGAGAGCAGGCTTTCGGCGCTAGGCTCTCGGCTCTCGGTGTAAGCTTCACCGAGGAAGGCCAAAGCCTACCGCCAAAGCCTAGGGCCGAATCCTCGGAATCCACCTCGGCACGTGCGCCCGGTAGCGCTCGTATTCATCCCCGAATTGCCGCTTCAGCGTCGGCTCCTCATAAAACAGGACAAAGAAGTTGACGATCACCAGCACACACGCAAGGTAAATCGCGATGTGCCACGACTGAAAGAGCCACGCCTGGCCCCCGATCACGAGCGCAACCCCTAGGTACATAGGATTGCGAACGTAACGGTGAAGGCCCCTGACGACCAGAATTTTCGTCGGCGCAATCGGCGCGGGAGTGCCACCGCCAATCAGCGCAAAGCCCCAAAATGCAGTCGAAAGATAAATGGCGATTCCGATGGCAATCACACAGATTGCCGCCCACTCCTCCACACCGGTAATCGGAGCCGCGTTCTGTCGCAGTCGCCACGGAATGTACCCGGCGACAGTTCCTGGCACGAAGATCGTAAACAGGGTGGTGCTCAAGAGCGGCCCGAGATTTCTCACGCTGCCATTGTTCGCCCGAGGGCAGCGGCAGTCAATCCCAAGCCCGCCCTCGCCGCACAAGCCGTGCTAGCATTTGCGGCATGCGACACAGAATGTCTTTAGTGTTGTTTCTCGCGGTCGGCTTCTCCTCCGTTTGCCTCGCTCAAAGCGCCTCCTCAAACCTTTATCCCGTGCAGGAAGGTTTCGTCGACAGTCACGGTGCTCTCATCTACTACAAGGTCGTCGGCCGTGGCGCGCCGCTCCTGATCGTTCACGGCGGCCCGGGCGCTTCGCACGACTATTTTCTCCCCTATCTCCTCCCGCTAATGCGCTCCAGCAAGCTCGTCTTCATCGATGAGCGCGGCGGTGGAAAATCGTCGAAGTGCATTGATCCGAAGGAGTATACGGTCGCCAACATGGTTGAGGACATCGAGGCCGTCCGCCAGACTCTCGGCCTCGGCAAGATCAGCCTGCTCGGGCATTCTTTCGGCGGCGTGCTCGCGCAAGCCTATGCCTTCAAGTATCAGAAAAATCTCTCGCACCTGATTCTCGGCAGCACCTTTGCGAGCACGCGCGAGATCAACCAGGCCCTCGCCCGAATGAAGGCCGACATGGATCCGAAGGAACGCGATCGGCTCAATGCGCTCGAAGCCGCCGGCCTGTTTGGCAAAGGAGAAATCTGGGAGCGCGGCCGCTACTCGGAGGAATACGCCAAGCTCGCTTGGGGCAAAGGATATTTTCCGTACGTTTACTACAACCACCCCGACCCAAACTATGACCCGGTAGCAGGGAACACCAGCACTGCATGGGATGTCTACCGCGAGATGTGGGGTTCGGACGGCGAGTTCATCATCGACGGCAATCTCAAAGAGGTCGAATATGTAGACCGCCTTTCGGAGATCAAGATCCCAACGCTAATTATCGTGGGCGAACATGACGAGAGCGATCCCCGGATGTCGAAAGAGATGCACGAGAAGATTGCGGGATCTGAGCTCGTCATCTTGCCGAAGAGCGGGCACATGACCTTTGTCGATCAACCCGAACTGTTCTTGAAAACAGTGGGAGATTTCGTGGGACGGTGAGTCGCAGCGGAACGGCGCAGACTGCGGCGCGGGACTGGCAAGGCATCTGCCCCCTCACGGCCTGTGGGTGTCCTTTCGTGCGAATAGACCGCGAATTTTCGCTTCTTGGAGCCCTCGCGCGCGCTATCCTGTCAAGTAACCCGGGAAAAGTTCGATGAACGATATCGCCCGCCTCTTTCAGGCCTTTCTGGCTCCGGCCATCGTCATTTCAGCCGCGTCGCTCCTGATTCTTTCCATCAATGTGCGTCTGATGGGAATCGTAAGCCGCCTGCGCGAGTTCGTTCACGCCAGGCACGATGCTGCGCGCAACGATCGTCTCCAGGAGGCAGATGCCTACACGCGCCAGATTGAGTCGATCGAGAAACGGGCGAAGATCATCCGGCGGAGTTTTCTGTGTTCGCTGATCTCTCTCGCCGGAACCATCGCTTCCTGCCTGCTGCTTGGTCTGGGGCTATACACCCAGGGAGCGGCGCTCGCCGCCGTGATCGTCTTTGTGCTGGCGATGATGTGCCTGTTGATCGGCGTTCTCTATTACATCCGCGAGGTGATGGTCGCGCTCAGTTCGGTGGGCGACGAGGCTCGCGACCTGGGTTTCATGGATCTCGGCACGCACTCCGAAGCACGCCGGCGCAACGCTTTGTAGTCGTGCCAAACGCGCCCTTTCGGGTCGGTCCGTCACTTCCCCGGCAAATCTCTTGGAATCTCGTCAATCGGGTTCAGGTAGAGCCCAACCATTTTCCTTACATGTGCAAACAAGTTCACCTTCTTGTAAAAAAACACTTCCGGCGTTGGATTTCTTCGTGCTTTCTGGTCCAAACCGCGCTATAAACTAGACGCGCTAGTAGGCCCCTTCTCGTCGACCCCCCTCTCGACGGTTTACCGGTGGCGTTACAAGAGCAATCTACAACACATGGTCAGTCGCACTAGTTCGTGTGTTTCAGTCGATAGTTTTTTCGGCAAAGTGAACGGACAAGGACAAATTAACGCATGTCGTTGGTGAAAATGTTGCGGTCCCGGGCCCCTCTCCACTTCTTATTAATTCTATCCATCGCATTTTCCATCTCGCTGACTGCGCAAGAGTCGGAGCGGGAGAGGGAAAGAGAAAAAGAAAAAGGCAAGGAAGGCGCCGAGAAATCGAGTCTCGTCGACATCAAGGGAACACTTCGTTGCGACAAACCGGCTCCGTTCTACTCGCTCGATGTTCCGGATCGTGAGGGGCACTCTCTGATCATCGAGCAGCGCAACTGCCATTGGGTCGAACCCATGGTGATTCTCGGTGTGAAGACCAAGGACGGTGTCTGGGTGGGCTTCATGGAGAGGATGGAGGGCCGTCTGCATCCTCACAGTTTCGAGACGGACACACTTGAGGGCGGCGAAAAGATCACCATGCAGACGACGGGCCAAGTGGCCGCGGACAAAGGCCCCACGACGGCGAAAGGCCGGTTCAATTTCATGCGCGGCACGGGAAAATTTAAGGGGATCAAAGGTGGCGGCACCTACGAAGGAGATGTCGATGCCAATGATGTTTTGACCATCAGACTGGAAGGCGTTTACGACCCAGCCGTCATGGCTGGGGGAAATAAGAAATGATTGAGGAGGAACAAGTGACGACACAAGTGACGACAAAGAGAGGCATAGTAACGGCGGTCCTGATTTTGATTTGCCTGGCACTGCCCGCGTTCGCCAATAAACCTAAATCGGTGATAAAAGGCCCATTCGTCACCACGGACGTCCAACACGACACCGGACCTCTGCTTCGCGAGGTTGCTCCGCTGCTGCCCGAATTTAACCCGCAGACCTATCATGAAATCGATAACCGCGAAGACCCCAGATTTAAAGAGTGGGTCAACAGGCCGTATCCGCCCGACCCCGTACTGCAACGACCGGAGAATTCCCCCACACAAGAAACCCCGTCCCCGGGTCTGGAGTTCGACGCCCTGGGCTATGGAGATACGTTCTTCTGTAATTGCATGCCGGCCGACAACGACGGCGCGCCGGGCACGACCCAGTACACCGAGTTCGTCAACACCTTCTATGCTGTTTACAGCAAGACTGGCACACTGGAGTTAGGCCCCTTAGCTGGAGATTCCTTCTGGTCCGGTTTCGGCGGTGGCTGCCAGACCAACAACTGGGGCGACCCGACCATACGCTTTGACGCAGCCGCCAAGCGCTGGGTGGCGGCTCAATTCGATCTGGGATCGGGAGGCAGCGGCCCCTATGCCGAATGCGTCGCGGTCTCTACCACGGATGACGCCACCGGCTCCTATAACCGGTACAGATTTAGTTTCGCCCAGTTCCCCGACTATCCCAAGATGGGTGTTTGGCCGGACGGTTATTACTTCTCCTATAACCTTAACGGAGGGACTTCGGAAGTCTGCGCCAACGATCGCACTGCCATGCTCGCCGGCAACACCGCGACCCAGGTCTGCTTTACGCCCACGAGTCAGTTTGGAATGCTGCCCTCCGACTTGGACGGTGCCACTCCGCCGCCCGCGGGTACGCCGAACTTTTTCGTGGAGCTTCAGCGTGGCGGCACCGCCAACCTGGCGATGTATAACTTCCACGTCGACTTCGCCAATCCCAGCAACTCTACGTTGACCGGCCCAACCCTCATCCCGATCGCGGCCTACAAGGTTGCGTGTCCGGGCGCAAGCCGTGGTGCCTGCGCACCCCAGCCGGATGCGGGAAGCGATTCGCTTGAGACTCTTAGCGACCGCCTGATGTATCGCCTGGTGTACCGCAATTTTGGCGATCACAGCGTTCTTCTTACGACCCACGCTGTTCAGGTCAATGGGACCGGATCGGGCGCGCGCTGGTACGAGATACGCAACCCGGAAACCACTCCCACCGTGTTCCAGTCCGGAACCTTCTCCCCGGATTCGCAGTACCGCTTCATGCCGGCCATTGCCATGGATCAGGCCCAGGACATCGCCGTGGGCTTTACGCGTTCCGGCTCCGGTGCTGGCCAGTTCCCCTCGCTGGTTTACGCGGGACGCGTTCCCTCAGATCCGGCAGGCACACTGGAATCCGAAGTTACCATGCTGGCGGGTACTGGCTCGCAGAAGAGCGGCGGGTTTGATCGTTGGGGCGATTACAGCTCACTGACCGTCGATCCCACCGACGACTGCACTTTCTGGTTCACCGAGTCTTACATCAAGACCACCGGCCAAAACCAGGGCTTCAACTGGGATACTGCCATCGGCAACTTCAAGTTCCCGAGTTGCTCCGGCTCTGCCGACTTCAGTCTGAGTGCTAACCCGAGCTCCCTGACCATCGCGCAAGGCGGCAGTGATCACAGCACGATCACCGTGACTCCTGTGAACGGCTTTAACGGCAGCGTGACCTTGAACGCTACCGGCTTGCCGTCCGGCGTGACAGCGGGGTTTAATCCGAATCCGACAACCTCAACCAGCACCATGACCATCACGGTCAGCGCTGGCGCGGCGACTGGAACGTCCACCATCACCATCACCGGTACCTCGGGCAGCTTGTCGCATCAAACGACGTTGCAGCTCACCGTTACCGGCGCAGGTGGCGCGGTTATCTCCTTGTCTCCGACTTCGCTGGCGTTCGGCAAGGCTCTAGTCGGCGTGACTAAAGGGGCGAAGAAAGTTACCGCCACCAATACCGGTACTGCCACAGCCACAATCAGCAGCATCACCACCAGCGGTGATTTCGGCTTGGTGGCCTTTACCTCAAAGAAGAAATGCGGCAGTACGTTGGCCGCCGGCGCCAGCTGCTTCGTGAAGGTGTCGTTCACTCCAACTCAAAAGGGTGTGCGCAACGGAACGCTTTCGTTCAACGACAACGCCTCCGGCAGCCCACAAACCGTTAGTCTGACGGGAACTGGCAAGTAAGAGAATCGCAGACTGTTTTGTCTAAGGGGCTGCGCGAGCAGCCCCTTATTTTGCCCGTCGGCAGAGAGGGAATTAGGTTACCAACGGGGGACTAGGCCTCGAGTTCTATCCACAAGCGTTCGCTTTTTTTGCAATTTGTGCAAACAAATTCATCTTTTTGTAAAAAAGCACTTCCGGGTTTGATTTCTTCGTGCTTTCTTGTCTAAAGCGCGCTATAAACTATAGGCGCTAGTAGCCCTCCTTTCTCGTCGACCTCCCCGGTCGACGGTTTACCGGCGGCGTTACCTGGGCACCCAATCAAACATGAAAGCTCCAATCGGTCGATCCAGCTCGACATCTCGAGGACAAACACTATGGTTCGTGTAGGCACAATGCTTCGCATCTTCATCCTATGTGGCTTGGCGTTGACCGCGCTGGCCTCCGCAAAAACCAACAACAAAACGATTGTGATGCTCCCGACGTTTGGTGTTTCTCAGCCGGTGGCGGACATGCCCGTCGAATATTCGATGTTCCCATTCCAGGAGATGCCAGAACCGCGTTCGAATCCCAACGAGGTGAAGGGCCCCATGCTGACCCAGGACCCTGCCTTGCAGAAAGAGCAGCTTGGACCGCTCGTCGTCGTCAAGGGCATCGACTTTGATGGCATCGGTTCCAATGGCTATGCTCCCTCCGACTCCAATATGGCGGTTGGTCCTAACCACATTGTGGAGACCGTGAACGTGTTGTACGAGGTTTTCAGCAAGACCGGCTCGCATATCGCTGGTCCAACAAACATTCAAAACATATTCTCGGGTCTAGCCGGCGATTGCTCTTCCGGCACATACGGCGATCCGGTTGTACTTTACGACCGCGCCGCCGACCGCTGGTTCATCAGCATGATCGGCTCCGGCGCCACCATCTCGGAGTGCATTGCCATTTCCAAGACCAACGATCCAACCGGCGCCTATTACCTGTACGGCTATTCGTTCGGCGCCAATCTGAACGATTATCCGAAATTTGGCACCTGGGCCACGGCCACCAACAGCGCGTACCTGGCGAGCTATGACATCTTCATCAATTTCCAGTCCTACGGCGGCGCGGCCCTCTGCGGCCTCGACCGCACCAAGATGCTGGCTGGCAATTCCTCGGCGGCTCAGCTCTGCGGGATGACTCCGAGCAGCGAGTTTAGCTACCTGCCCTCCGAAATGGATGGTCCCACTCCTCCCGCCGATGGCACACCCGGAGTGTTCATCAATCACGACAACGGCACAACCAACCAGTTGTTCCTACGTACCCTGGCCCTCGACTTCGCGTCCGGGACAGCGACTCTCTCATCGCCTACAAAGATCACCGTCTCCACCTTCAGCAACGCGTGCCACAGCACTTGTGTTCCGCAGTCAGGTACCTCTCAGCGGCTTGACGCGCTCGGCGATCTCCAGATGTACCGCTTCGCCGTGCGCCATTTCGCCGACCATGATCGCGCGGTCTTGAACAATACCGTCCTCAATAGCGGCGCGGGGGCCGTTCGCTGGTACGAGCTCTACGATCCAGCCGGCGCGGTTACTCTCAACCAGCAGGGCACCTATGCGCCGGATTCCACCTGGCGCTGGATGGCGAGTGCCGCGGAAGACAAAAATGCTGACATCGCGGTCGGCTTCAGCGCTTCCAGCAGCAGCATCCATCCGGCCAATCGCATTGCTGGCCGCGTTCCCACCGATCCCTTGGGCTCGCTGGAAAGCGAAATCAGCATCATTGAAGGCCCCGGGTCGCAGAGCGGCCTGAGCCGTTGGGGTGACTACTCGGCCATGCAAATTGATCCGACCGATGACTGCACCTTCTGGTATGTGGCTCAGTACGAGCCGGCCTCGGGCAGTTGGCACACTCACATCGGTTCCTTCGCTTTTGACGAGTGCACCGGCGGCGGAGGTGGACCGGCCATCAGCTTCAATCCCACTTCTCTGAAGTTTGGCAAAGTCCTGGTGGGCGTGACAAAAGGCAAGAAGAAAGTGACGGTCACCAACTCGGGCAGCGGGACGCTCAACATCACCAGCATCGCTACCACGGGAGACTTCGCGCTCGTGCCGGTGACAAAGACCAAGAAGGTGACTCCTTGCGTCAATGGCATCGCGATGGCTCCGGGCGCCAGTTGCCTGATTAAGGTAAGCTTCACACCCACACAGACCGGAGCACGCACCGGCAGTGTGAACTTTACCGACGACGCTCCGAACAGTCCGCAATCGGTCGGCCTGACGGGCACGGGCAAGTAATCGAGCGTCTTCACTCCTTCCGGGGCTGCGCGAGCAGCCCCATTTTTATTTGCCCTGATTGTGTGGAAACGGGCGCGGGTCACTTTTAGCGCCGTTGTAGGCGCCGTTTTTCCATTCGAATGCGCCGATCGTGTAAAATTCATTTGGCGAGTACAACGGCAACGCTTCTTACGCGTTTTGATCCTGCCGGCTTCAGTGGTCCAACCGGCATTCCTCGATACTCCCTAATTACCAGGTAGACCCGCGGCTCTCCGAGCCGGCGGCGCATTCCTGTCAGGAGAACATGCATGGCGAAGATTGCAAAGACGGCCGACCGCAAGAAGGTCATGGACACGACGAAGTCAACCAACTGCCCGAAGTGCGGCAAAGAAACCCGGATCGTGAAGCGCGTCAAAGATCGCGAGCGCGGTGTGCCCGGCGGCATCTACATTTCCTGCTCCGCTTGCGAGTTTTTCGAGAAGTTGTAGAACTGGTTTCCAATTGTTAGCCGCTGGCTTCTGGCGGACCTGTTCCGCACGCGCTGGTTGCGGCGCGAACTTCGCATCTAATGTTCATTAAGCAAAAAAGGGCATTGAATCATTGAGCGTCCATTCCCTGGTCATCTGCTTCCAGTCAGATGACCCATTGACGCAATGAGTCAATGCCTCGCGTTTCAGTCCGCTAAGCCCCGCTCGCGGAATCTTGCATTGCTTCCCCTTACTCCGCTACGTACACCGCGATACGCATGCCGGGGTGGAGCAAGTCGAACAGGAAATATTCGCCGTCGACGTAATCGATGTAGCAGTCGTCGGTGTATGCCCAGCCTGCGGGCCACGGATCGGCCATGATGAATGAGTAGCCGCCGTACACGATAGTCGGTTGGCCATTCACCACAGTGGGCCGGCTGGGGTGGAAGTGGTGGCTTTTGCCAAAGCTGGACCGGAACTTGTCGTCAGGAATATGACCGCCTTTGCCGGCGGGGTGGCCATGCGCTTCGTTCTCGTTGCGCATGTTCCCCATTTCCTTTCCGGATTTCTTGTCTTCTTTTTTTTCCTGCTTTTCCTGATCCTTGTTTTCTTTCTCCTGCTCCTTCGCGTCCTTATCCTTCTCCTCCTGGTCGTTTCTCTCGGTCTTCATCTCGTCCGGCTTTTGCTCTTGCGTTTCCGGCTTGGCCTCAGGCTTCGCTTCGGGATGCTTCATCGCCGGCGACGCTTCTTTGGACTTCGGCTCCTCTTGCTCCTGAGGCGACGCGTATGCGAACGCCGCAAAAAGCAGGAAGAAAAGAACTGTACTGGCAATTCTTATCCGCTTCATATCTTCTCCTTTGGCGCCCGGTTTGGTCCTGGTTGCTCCCCAGACGCACGTCGAGTTTTCGGGTATCCGATGAGGGTTGGGCCCGCGAAGGATGCCGGGTTCGTAGCGCATCAGGCAAAACGGATGCGAAAGATACGGTGGACAGGGTAGGCAACTTACGCGTGGCGCGCACTCGCTCCGGTTCGCAGGAAATCCCCGGCTGCCTAGGCTCAAGGGCTTTTCAATTACAAATTACCAATTACTAAATTACAAATTTTGCTAGGCCGCGATCTGCCCAAGAATGGCGCGCGCTTCAGCAGCCGGGTCGAAAGCCTCGGTAATCGGCCTTCCCACGACGATGTGCGAAGCCCCAGCCGCGATCGCTTCCGCCGGAGTCACCACCCGCGCCTGGTCGTCATGGCCGCTTCCCGCAGGTCGCACGCCCGGCGTCACGATCACCAAGTCGTGGCCGAATTCCTCCCGCAGTGCGGCACACTCGTGCGCCGACGCCACGACGCCTTTGCAACCGTTCGCCAGTGCCAGCGCCGCCAGCCGCAGCACCTGTTCGGAAACCGGCCCGCGCACCCCGAGCGTTCCCAGATCCTCATCGTCCAGACTCGTCAGCACGGTTACGGCTAAGAGCAGCAGCTTGGGGTTAACCTTCTCCGCGGCCTCACTCGCCGCGCGCAGCATCTTCCCCCCGCCCGCCGCGTGCACGGTCAACATCCTCACGCCGAGCTGCGCCGCCTCGCGCACGGCCGCGCCGACCGTATTTGGAATGTCATGAAATTTCAGGTCAAGAAAAACACGCTGCCCCGAACCGACCAGTTCGCGGACCATGGGCGGTCCTTCAGCGGTATAAAGCTGCATTCCAACCTTGTAGGTCAAGGCGGAATCGCCGACGGCCGCCACGATCTTTCGGGCGGCCTCGCCGGTCGACACATCCAGGGCAACGATCAGTCGCTCGCGCGGGTCAATGTGTTCACCCATCGCAAGCGAGTGTATCGGGTTTTAGTTGAGGTTGGCTACCGGTTCCAGCTTGGCGACAGTCTGCTGGTGAGAGATGTCCAAACGGACTTTTTGCAGACCGCGCTCTTTGAATCCCAGCGCCCGCGCCGCGTTGTACGACACGTCGATGATCCGGCCATCCACCACGGGACCCCGGTCATTGATGCGCACTACGACGGCCTTCCCATTTCTCAGGTTTGTTACCTTGACGAAAGTCCCCAATGGCAGCGTGGGATGGGCGGCTGTGAGATCGTTCATATCGTAGGGTTCGCCGCTGGCAGTCTGTTTGCCCTGGAAGAAGTCTCCGTACCAGGACGCGGTGCCCACTTGATAGGCTGACGATTTCTTGGTTGATTTGTTCGCGTGACCACCGGTCTCTTTAACTGTGACCGTGACCCACGGCTTGGTGACCTTGGCGGCTTCCAGGCTTGGCCCGGATGCGGCTCCTGCCCCCAGACTAGCCACCGATAAAAGCACGGCCAGACCTTCGGCGAAACGTCGTCGCATTCGATTACCTCCGTTTGAAAGTCGTTTTTGGTCGTTTGCTCCTTTATCAAACGATTGGGTGATGCTACGGGGCTGGGCCTTTTAAGTCAATCAGAAAAATCCTTAATATGATTAACTAAGTGGTAATTAATCATTGACTTAGCCCAATGAAATTACGTATTTTATGCGCTATGTGATTGAATTCAGGAGGAGGCGTTCATTAACTAAAGAGTAAATTAGGAAAAAGGTGAGGGTACATTAATTCTCATAACTCTTTTAGAAATAGCAACTTAGCAGGAAATATCTCTAACATCATGATAACAAATAATTTACGTTGATAGCCATTGACTGTCTGGTTAACAGACTGCACCATCAACAGTGCATAGTTTGGTAGCATCCCGCACCCAACGGCCAGTTCCACGGCATGGCCTAAAATTCACGATATGCCAGAAAGTGGCATATCCGTCAGTTGTACTTTCGGTTAGAGTATGTCGGTGCCCTCCCCGCCCCCAGTCATCCTGACCATCGCGGGCTTCGATCCCTCGTCCGGGGCCGGCATTACCGCCGACATCAAGACCATCGCCGCTCATGAGTGTTACGGCGTAGCCTGCATCACGGCGCTGACCGTCCAGTCTACCCAAGGGGTACAAAGGGTTGAGCCAGTTGATCCCGCCATCCTTGCCGCTACCCTCAAAGAGCTCGTCTCTGATTTCGACATCCAGGCCGTTCACATCGGCATGTTGGCAAATGAGGCGATAGTTCAAGCGGTTGCCGATTTCCTGGACAAAGCCAGACTACCTCACGTGGTACTTGATCCCATCCTGAGGTCGACTTCGGGGGCCGAGCTACTCGACTCTGCTGGGACGCGCTTGATGATTGAGCGGCTCCTACCCCTGGCCGAAGTGCTCACGCCGAATCTCGATGAAGCCGCGGCTATTACCGGCATTCCGCTGGCCAGCAGTGCCGCCGCCTCTGCCGCATCTTCGGGAGCTGCCAGGGGGGCGTCCGTAGGGGTCTCGCTCGAAGCCATGCGCGAGGCCGCCCGGCGATTGCATGCCCTCGGAGCCGCGAATGTTGTAGTCACTGGCGGCCATCTCGAAAAAGCTGTGGACCTGCTCAGCTTCACGACGGCACAGAGGGTCGAGCAGGAGGTCTTTAAGGCCGAACGGCAACGATCAACTTCAACCCACGGCACGGGCTGCGCTTTCGCCACGGCCCTCGCCTGCCATCTGGCCCATGGCCGCGGATTGCCCGAGGCCGTCCTGCTATCGAAGGCCTACATCTCGGCTGCCATCGCCAATGCCCAGCCGGTGGGCCATGGCGCGGGTCCTTTGCATCACCTCTACCGCATGACGCAGCAGCGCCGCCAAAGCCAGGTCATGTCAGAGGGCGAACCAGCGCACTCTCGCAACTGATTAAAGGTGGCGCCGGCATCTTGCCGGCTGTCCCGAGAGCCTGCCCTGAGCTTGTCGAAGGGGCGTCTCGCCCCCGGCGCATCTGCAATCTAGCCTGCGTGGATGTAGCCTTCGGAAAAGGCAGGAGGGAATTGAGATCCAGTAACGCTTACGCCGATTTCTTCAGCAGACAGCCCGCGCCAAAGGCCGCAATCCCGGCTAGGAGCCATTCGATCCGCCAGAGCTGAATCGCCTGCCAGTCCAGCGTCGTCCGGGCCGTGAAGAGGATCCCCACCGACAGCGCCCCCACCATGCAGAAAATGCCAAAAAGAAAGGCAACCAAAGAGACCTTGGAAAGTCCGAAACGCTTGCCGAGGGCCGTTAGCTCAGTCAGGCCAGGAATTTCGACCGTCTGCACCGCGCTCGCGTCCGGACGGCTGGTCCCGCAGCTATGGCAAAAGCGCGCTCCGACAATAAACTCGGTGCCGCATTCATTGCAGGTCTCGCTCCGGTCCGGGCCAGCCACTAATTCCGATGCCTTTACCGGCGGCCGCCAAAACTCGTGTTGGGCCTGTTCTATTGCTTCTGCCATGCCAGACTTCCTCGGGTATCCACTCCTTATTCGCAAGCGGATCACCAAAATGCCTGATTACAAAGACAGCAGTTAGCGGTTCGCCAAAGGGGGAGGGCGACCGTCGGGAGGGCAAGAATTACCCGATTACCCAGTATTTCCTCTACATTTTGCACAGAAAAACCCTCCCCGAAACGTACCCGCCTTGGTTCACCCCACCGTAACCTAGCGCCAGCCGGACTTCTGTGTACATAGCACCAGCGGGCGATCAGCTAAACTAAACAGGCTTGACTCACGGCTTACTCAGGTTCCGCATCTCCCCCGCTGTCATCCTGCCGGGCTTACTTCTGCTCTTGATCATGCTCGCGCCGCTTCGAGTCGCGCAGGCTTCAGGTCCCGCGGCTCCGGGCACAATGCGTCCGGCCGATCCCCTTAACCAGGCTGCCGTCGAGCACTTTTACAATCTCGACCACGACGCCGCCATCCACGACTTTGAGACGATCATCTCCCGCCACCCCGGCGATCCCTTTGCCATCAACCATTTGCTCTCCGCGCTGCTGGTGCGCGAGCTCTACCGCATGGGCGCCATCAACACCGGTGAGTACACCAATGACAGCTTTATCGGACTCGCCCATCGCCCCGCCGATCCCGCCCAAAAAGAGCGCATCAAGCAGCTGGTCCAGCAGGGCGAAAAGGTCGAGAACGCAGAACTTAGTCGCAATCCCGACAACATCGACATGCTTTACGCCCGCGGCGTCACGCGCGCCCAGTTTGCCCTGTACACCGGCCTCATCGAGCGCGCCTGGTTTTCTGCCCTACGCAATGCCGTCGGCGCCCGCCACGACCACGAGCGCGTGCTCGAACTCGATCCGCAATACACCGACGCCAAACTAGTCGTAGGCACACACAACTACGTCATGGGAAGCCTGTCGTTTGCCGTCAAGGTGGCCGTTGCGCTCGTCGGACTCAGCGGCGACAAGCAAAAAGGCATGCAATATTTGTATGATGCCTACCGCGCCAACGGCGAAACCAGCGTCGACGCGGGAATGGTCTTGCTCGTTTTTTTGCGCCGCGAGCATCGCTACAACGACGCACTCGAGATCGTGAACGCCTTAACTCCCCGCTTTCCCCGCAACTATCTCCTGCCGATCGAGCAGGGAAATCTGTTGCGCGCTTCCGGCAAGCTCGACCAGGCTGAGGAGCAGTATCGGCGTGTCTGGCAAAACGGACGCGAGGGCAAGTACGGGAGCCTGCATTACGAATTGGCAGGCGTGGCGCTCGGCGACGACTTGCGCGCCGAGAAAAAATACGTCGCCGCCGCCGCCGCTTATGAACAGGTAGGCGAAGTGAATGGGGCCGATCCTGAATTGCTTCAGAAGGCCGACATGGGCGCCGGTGAGATGTTCGACCAGATGCAGAATCGCGATGCAGCCTTAAAGAAATATCAGGCGGTGGTGAACATCAATTCCGGCAATGCCGAAGCCGACAAAGCGCGCAAGAGGATGAAGGAAGCGTACAGGGAATAGTGCCTGTCCGCGCTCCTCACGCCTCCCGCAGGAATCGCAAAGGCTCCACTTCCCGGGAACATTCCCCCCGCACCCCTCGTATAATTATTCAGGGGGTGGACCATGAACTCCGGCACGATGTACTGCAACGCCTGTGGCACTGGAATCTCTGATCAGGCCCGCTTCTGCTCCAACTGCGGCCGCGCCGTCACCTATCCGCATTGCACTTACAAGCTCATGCGCTCCCGTGGCGACCGCAAGATTGCCGGCGTCTGCGCTGGAGTCGCCGAGCACCTTGGCATGGACACTTCCCTGGTCCGTATCCTATGGGTCTTTCTAGTGCTGGCCTCGGGATTCTTCCCCGGCATCTTCGCCTACATCCTCGCCTGGATCATCATCCCCGAGGAGTACGCGCTCCCTCCGATGACGGTTCCGGTTCAGCCGCAGCAGCCGGTTGTCGGCTGAGCCGTAGGCGGAAGAGAAACTTCATTTGCCGCGGATTGCACTGATTTACTCGGATCAAGAAAGAAAAAGAAAGATCTGCGTAAATCCGTGCAAATCCGCCTAGAAGAAGTTGTTTCTCTGTAAGCCCAGAGCCCAAAGCCGAGAGCCGGTTTTCTTTGATACCCTGAATCGCGATGCACAGCCTGCGCAGCGATGACGCCGAAATCTTCTATGACATTCAGGGCGACGGTCCTCCCGTCGTCCTTCTTCATCCCTTTCCTGCGCATCACGAATTCTGGCTTCCCGTCATCCCCGCGCTCCTATCGCGTTATCGCCTGATCCTTCCCGATCTTCGCGGCCACGGCGAATCCGAAATCGGCCAAGGCCCGGCCCTCATGGCCAAGCACGCCGCCGATATCGTCCGCATCATGGATGCCGCCGGCGTGGGCAAGGCCGCCTTCATCGTCTGCTCCATCGGCGGCTATATCGTGTTCGAATTCTTGCGGCGCTATCGCTCGCGAGTTTCAGCGCTCGCCCTGTGCGACACCCGTCCCCAACCAGATACAACCGAAGCCCGCGCCAACCGCCTGAAAAATGCCCAGATCGTGCTCGAGCAGGGAACCGAACAATTTCTCCAAAGCATGATTCCCAAACTCCTCGGCTCAACTACCGTGTCATCGCGTCCCGATCTCGTCGAAGGCGCGCTGCGCATGATGCGCAAAATGTCGCCCGAAGACATCAGTCTGGTTCTGCGCGGAATGGCCGAGCGCCCCGATTCCGTCCCCGATCTCAAGCACATCAACCTGCCAACGCTCATCGTCATGGGCGAAGAAGATGTTTTTTCAACCGCTGCCGACGGCGAACTGATGCGCCAGAATATTCCCGGCAGCCGCCTGAAGATGATCCCGAAAGCCGGCCACTACGCCCCATGGGAACGCCCAGAGGCGGTAGCGCCGCTGCTGCGTCAGTTTCTCGACTTCGTGCCGCTGATCTGAACCCGTCTCTCGGTGACCGGAACTTCACTTGCCGCGGATTCACACGGATTCTCACGGATCCGAGAAAGGGAAAACAATCCGCGAAAATCCGCGGAAATCCGCGGCACACGAAGTATGTCGCGGCATTTTCCAGGCCTATTCTGCTAAACTCACCTGTCATGATCGAAGCCTTCCTCGTTCCCGAAAAAACCGTTGCCACCGCCAAAGGAGACGGTCCCACTGTCGACCTCGCCTCGGCCGAGACGCGCGTCTTCCTGCTGAATCTCGCCATCACCGACATCATCGAGCAGGAATCGATCGACGTCAGCATTCACAGTTCGGCGGACGGCACCACATTCGATCCCAAGCCCGTCGCAGCCTTCGCGCAAAAATTCTATCGCGGAGAAAATCCACTCCTCGTCGATCTCTCCGCCACGCCCGCAGTGAAAGCGATTCGCGCCCACTGGGAGGTCAACCGCTGGGGCCGCGGCACCGAAACGCCAATGTTCGAATTTTGCGTAACCATCCGCGAGGTCCCGCAGGAAATTCTCGCCGCCGCCGGCGAACGCGTGCGGAAATAAGTCACGAGCTACGAGTCACGTGCCGCGAGCGACTAGTGCGTCGGCCGGTTTGATTTCCTCCGTGCTCCTCTTTGGTTCAAGGTTTCGCTGAAAGCGGATCAACCCTCGACAAGCGACGAGTTCCGGCGCGCTGTCACTTCTGCAATCTGACGTCTGCCTCTGGAATCCGGCCTCTAATCTCCAACCCGATTCCAAAATCTTCGCTATAGTTAACACCTCATGCCGCGCAAAACTTCTCCCAAGCCCACTCGCCGCTCGTTTCTTCAAACCGCCGCTCTCGGTGGAACCGCCGCTGCCTTGACTCCCGCTCTAGCCGCTGCACGCGATCTTTCCACTGCGGAGCCGGGCCCACCTAAGAAGAGTGTTCCCGCTCATACCAGCCCATTCGACCTCGAAGAGATCACGATCACAGAACTACAAGAGGGCATGAAATCCGGCAAGTTCACCGCTCGCTCCCTCGTCGAGAAATATCGGGAGCGTATTTCCGAGATCGACACACGAGCCAATGGCTCCGGTCCCGCCCTCAACAGCGTCATCGAAATGAATCCCGACGCTCCCGCCATCGCCGATGTCCTCGACAAAGAGCGTCGGGCCGGAAAATTGCGCGGCCCCCTCCACGGCATTCCCGTTCTCATCAAGGACAACATCGCCACCGATGATCGCATGATGACCACGGCTGGCTCGCTAGCATTGGTCGGCGCAAAGGCGCCTAAAGATTCGGGCGTCGCGCAGAAACTCCGCGCCGCGGGGGCAGTCATCCTCGGAAAGACCAACTTGAGCGAGTGGGCAAACATGCGGTCCAGCCACTCCACCAGCGGTTGGAGCGGCCGCGGCGGCCTCACGAAAAATCCCTACGCGCTCGACCGCAATCCCTGCGGCTCAAGTTCCGGCACGGGCGCCGGCATCTCCGCCAACCTCGCCGCCGTTGGCATCGGCACCGAAACCGACGGCTCCATAGTCTGTCCATCCTCGGCTAATGGCCTCGTCGGCATTAAGCCGACGGTCGGCCTGATCAGCCGTGCCGGCATTATTCCAATTTCGCATTCGCAAGACACCGCCGGGCCGATGTGCCGCACCGTGCGCGATGCCGCGATCCTTCTCGGCGCCCTCACTGGCGTCGATCCCGACGACGAGGCCACCGCCCCAAGCGCCGGCAAGTCGCAAACCGACTATGCCCAGTACTGCGATCCCAACGGCCTCAAAGGCGCGCGCATCGGCGTCGCCAGAAAATACTTCGGCTTCCACGATGCCGTCGACGCGCTCATGGACCAAGCGCTCGACGTCCTGAAAAAACAGGGCGCCACGCTCATCGATCCCGCCGACCTCGAAACCTTCGGCAAGTTCGACGAAAACGAAGGCGTCGTCCTCCTGTACGAATTCAAGGCCGACCTCAACGCCTATCTGGCGCGCCTCGGCCCCAGCGCGCCCGTGCGCACCCTCAAAGACATCATTGACTTCAACGAGCGCAACCGCGAAAAAGAGATGCCCTACTTCGGCCAGGATCAATTGATAAAAGCGGAAGGGAAGGGCCCGCTCACCGAGAAAGAGTACGTCGACGCGCTCGCGAAGAGTCATCAACTCGCGCGCGCAGAAGGCATCGACGCGCTCATGGACAAGCATCAACTCGATGCCATCGTCGCGCCCACCGGCAGCCCCGCCTGGCTCACCGACCTCGTCGATGGAGATCATTTTGGCGGAGGCAGTTCAACCGCCGCCGCCGTCGCCGGCTATCCCAACATCAACGTAACAGCGGGATTTATTTTCGGATTGCCGGTCGGCATCTCGTTCTTCGGCCGCGCCTGGAGCGAGCCGACGCTGATCAAGCTCGCCTATGCCTTTGAGCAAGCCAGCAAAGCTCGCAAGCCTCCGCAATTTTTGCGGACCGTCGCACTGGGGAGCTAGAGAACTCCATTGCGCATCGGATTGACCTTGCGTTCGCGCCGGAATCGCAGTTTACTGGTTCCGCAATGCGAATCATAGTTTTCGGCGTCATTTCCAACTTTCCGCGAAAGATCGCGATATGTGCACTGTTAGTGTCTTGCGCTGCTACGTTACTCCAAGCGCAAGATGCGACTTACCCTCCGCAGAAGCCGTCGCCTCCTAAGATTGAACCCCAGATCGTTGTTCTTGCCGAATCCGTAGTTCAGATGCAATGGACGCACACTTTGAACTTAGTGAATGCTCCGCAGAATGTCACTCTGCTCAACCCTGGCCAATGCATTCGCGTGGGAATATATTCCACAGGAGACAATCGCGACGAGTATTTGAAGAAGACCAAATTGTCCTTTCGCGTGCAGTTCGCCGGTCATAGCGATGTCCATC
The DNA here is from genome assembly GCA_963698865.1 of uncultured Acidobacteriaceae bacterium. Classification (GTDB taxonomy): domain Bacteria; phylum Acidobacteriota; class Terriglobia; order Terriglobales; family Acidobacteriaceae; genus Acidiflorens. Next base: position 152,214 of record CAVOSL010000004.1, read on the forward strand.
CGTTTGCGTTTCTTTCAGCATTCAAACAAATCAAGCCGGAGGGCTTAGACTTTGCGAACCAGGCGCTGGCGGTGGCAGGTGTGAAGATGCCGGAACGAATTAAGACGATGGCCAGCCTCGGCGTCTCGGCGGACCACTGGTGCTCCCCTGTTGGGGCAAACGACGGTACCGCGACTTTGGAAGCGGAAGTGGAATCTCCCAGTGGTCATCAGAGCTTAACCTCCTCGACTGTTCAAATAGAAAGCTTCGAAACCGGCAGTAAGAAGATGTTCAAGGACGGTAAAGAGTACAGCGACTTTGTGCAAACATACTATCGTCAGCCAAATCCGGCACGCCTGCTTCCAGCGTTGCAGTTTATGATCGCCGACCAGACGAAAAGCGCGCGCCAAGGACAGGCCGAAATGCTGGCTGCTTTCGTGAGTGCTGCAGTTGCTTCTGATCCAGTCGCGGCGAAGGATTTTCAAAATCGCCTCTCAACGCAGCCGCCCTTAACCCAGGCCTTGGGACTCTTGGTTCTACGGTCCGCCGGATGTGATATTAGTGACTCGCTCAAGGCGATGAGTCCAGAAGACCGGGACAAATTCTCCAGTCTTTCGCCGTTACAAGATCCTTTCGACCTAACCCCGACGCAAGACCTGTTTCAGCATCTCGACATGATGTGGGTTACCTTCGGTGCCACCGGTCAAATCAAACCCGTGCAGACGATCGCCACCGTGCTTGAATGGAGGAAAGACTACGAGGACTTTGACAAGCTCCGTAAGTCTCCGGACCACCCCTCAACTCTTACACCCTCTATCACGCGTGGAGTTACTTATATGGCGGCCGGCTGGTCTTTGGGCTCATTTCAAAGAACCGATCCGCTTGTCGCGGACTACATAGAGTACCTGCTCGCCTCACAGAATGTCTCGCAGGCCGTCAAGACGGAACTGACCGGGCTCTCCACCAATCCGGCTTTCAAGCGGACCGGAGGACAATAGCTAAGCGGTGGCCAGACCTCAATCATGCAAAGGGGAGCCGGCATCTGACCTCATTGCCCACTTTGCCCCTTCCGCTTCGGCGTCAGCTTCTTCACAATAAATTCCTGAAACAAATTCTGGATCGCCGTCGCGCCCAGGCCGATGGCCGCATTTTCAAAGGTCAATCCCGCGCCATTCCGGTCCTGCTCCGGATAATAAAGATTTGACATCCCGCCCGCCGCCAGGCTGCCCAGCACATTCGAGTAATTCGGCTGCCAGCTTCCGTTGTCGCCCTTGCAGATAACCGCGCTCGCGATCGCATACAAGCCGCGCGTCACCGTCGATCCCGTCCCTTTGTAGAAATACCGCGGGTCCTGCTTGAGCAGCGATGGCAGAATCGCGCCTCCGATCAACGTCCCTGTCACCGTATCGGCATAGGTCGCGCCGAAACGCTTTCCGTAACCTTGCGCTCCCTGTCCGTAACCGGCAAAGTGATTTTGTGCCTGCTCCACTCCGGCTGTCCCCGCCACCACCACGAAAGTAAAAGGATCGATCATGGTCCGGAACGCAAGCTGAAACTTTTGCCTCGCGTCCAGCGGAACTGCATCGGGAACATAGCTCACATAGAAATTCGGGATAACTCCCAGCACGCGCTGCTTCTCTTCGTCCTTGATTTCTTCCTGGGCCACTTCCACCTGGTTGACGCCGACCTGCACCTCGGTATGGGTTTCGGCCACGTTCATCGCGATCTGCGGCAGCGTCGCGACTTCGCCTGCATGCAAAGTTCCGGAAAATGTCTGCGCCTCGAAGCCCGCCGATGTGATCGCAAGCTGAAACGCTCCCGGCCTGACCTTCGGAAAAAAGAATTGTCCATCCGTTCCCGAGACAGCAGAGAGAGCTTGCTGAGTCTGCGGTTGACTAACACTGGCAAGCTTGATTTGCGCTCCCGAGACAACCGCTCCACTTTGATCGACGATAGTCCCGCTGATGCTTCCGGGCGATTGCTGACCAACATCCGCGGTGGGGTCCGAGGCCTGGTTTTCGTGCGCGCCAGGTAAGTCTGAAGTCAGCGTTTGCCGATCGGACTGGGGCACAATGTCCTGTGCCATAACAGGCGCGGTGGTGCTCAGGATTGCAAGGGCAAGGATGCTAAAGACTGACTTCAACTGAACCATGAATTGCTAAACTCTATCCTCTCTCCAGCTCCGATCCAAGGCACAAAAGTCATACTCCCCGTTGCCCGATGTGAACAACGGGCGCAGTGTTCGATACCATGCGACAGTCGACGATCCATTTTGAATTTGATGCTCAAAATGCCAGCCATTGGTAAGAAATTGTACGAAGAAAGAAACACATTTTCGTCGATGCGGGTCTAAGCTTTTCCTGAGAGCTGAGAGCTGAGAGCTGAGAGCTGAGAGCTGAGAGCTGAGAGCCAAGAGCCAAGAGCCAAGAGCCAAGAGCCAAGAGCTGCTCTATCATATAAAGTTCATGCCAGCCACTTCCAATGCCGTCGTCCACCCCGCCCGCACCGTCCGTGGCGTAGTCCGTATTCCCGGCGACAAATCTATCTCCCATCGGTACGCCATGCTCGCCGCTCTCGCCCGCGGCACGAGCCGTTTTCACAATTTCTCCGCCGCCCGCGATTGCGCCAGCACTCTCGGCTGCATGCAGCAGCTCGGTGCGCCATGGAAACGCACAGACGACGCCACCGAAGTCATCGGCCAAGGCCCCGGCCTCAACGCTCCCAGCGCGCCCCTCGACTGCGGCAACTCCGGCTCGACCATGCGCATGCTCAGCGGCATCCTCGCCGGCCAGCCGTTCACGACGGAACTCTTCGGCGACGAATCCCTCTCCCGCCGGCCCATGGCCCGCATCATCAAGCCGCTCTCCGAGATGGGCGCAAGAATTTCTTCCAGCGATGCCGGACGCCCTCCACTAAAAATCCACGGTGGCCATCTCAAAGCGATTCACTACAAGCCCGAAGTCGCCAGCGCCCAGGTCAAGTCCTGTGTGCTGTTCGCGGGCCTCTTCGCCGACGGCGAAACGATCGTCGAGGAACCCATCCGCACCCGCGACCATGGCGAACTCGCTCTGCGCGCCTTTGGAGCCGAAGTCGAGCATCACGGCAACATCGCCCGCATTCGCGGAGGCCAGCCGCTCACTGCTATCGAGGCTCACGTCCCCGGCGATCTCTCCAGCGCGGCATTTTTTCTCTGCGCCGCCGCCATCTTTCCCGGTTCCCAGCTATCTCTTCCCGGCATTCTCATGAATCCCACCCGCGCCCGTCTGCTCGACATCCTCATTCAGATGGGGCTGAAAATTACCGTCGGCCAGATCGAGCAGCAGCACGGCGAACTGGTTGGCGCAATCGAAGCCCAAGGCGCAGCCTGGAAAGGAGGCACAATCGCCGGCGCTGACACCGCCGCGCTGATCGACGAGATCCCCGTCCTCGCCGCCGTCGCGCCCTACTCCGAAAACGGCCTCGAAGTCCGCGACGGAAAAGAGCTGCGGGTCAAGGAATCCGACCGCATTGCCGCCGTCGCCACCAACCTGCGCAAAATGGGAGCCGAAGTCCACGAGCGCCCCGACGGCCTGAGCATTCCCGGCCAGCAAAAATTGCACGGCGCCGAAGTAGACTCTTTCGGCGATCACCGCATCGCTATGGCCTTCGCGGTAGCCGCCCTGCGCGCCGATGGCGAAACTCGAATCCACGGCTCTGATGCCGCCGGCGTATCCTATCCAACTTTCTTCGAGGATCTCCGCTCCCTCAGCTGAAGACTCTGCGATCTCTGCGTCGGACTCTGTGTCCTCTACGGTTTAAGATTTTGGAAAGCGTCCCATGAAGCGAACGCGCCCATGAAGCCAAACTAGCCCCCGCAACATCTATACTCTCTATTCAACCGCCAGCTTCGCCGGGGAAAACACATGTCCATATGGCCCGCACCCAGCATCCTCGACCCAAAGACCCAAGCCTTTCCCATCCTCACCGAGGCGCAAATCCACCGCATCTGTCCCATCGGCAAGCGCCGCAAAGTGCAGGCGGGCGAAATTCTATTTGAGCCGAACGACACCAACATCCCATTCTTCGTCCTGCTCTCCGGCGCCATGGAAATCGTTCAGCCTACCGTCGAAGGCGGACGCGACATCGAGCGCAACATCGTCGGTCACGCCGCCCACGAGTTTACCGGCGAGATGGCCATGATCACCGGCGCGCGCTGCCTGGTGCGCGGCCGCATCACCGAACCCGGCGAAGTGATCGAAGTTACTCCCGACGGCCTGCGCTCCCTCGTCGCCAAAGACGCAGAACTCGGCGAAATTTTCATGCGCGCCTTCATCCTCCGCCGTCTCGCGCTTATCACCAACGGGTATGGGAATGTCATTCTCCTGGGCTCGCGCCATTGTTCCGGCACGCTGCGCCTGCGCGAGTTCCTTGGCCGCAACGCCTACCCGTACACCTACATCGATCTCGACACTGACAAAGATTCCCAGGCGATCCTCGATCGCTTCGAGGTAAAGCTCTCCGAAGTTCCTGTGGTTATCTGCAATCTCCGCACCGTCCTGAAAAATCCCAGCGTGCAGGATCTCGCCGATTGTCTCGGCTTTAACGTCAGCATCGACGGCTCGCAGGTGCGCGACGTCATCATCGTGGGCGCAGGCCCGTCCGGCCTCGCAGCCGCTGTTTATGCGGCTTCGGAAGGCCTCGACGCCCTCGTCGTCGAAGCCGAATCTCCCGGCGGCCAGGCCGGTTCCAGCTCAAAAATCGAAAACTATCTCGGCTTTCCCACCGGAATTTCCGGCCAGGAACTATCGAACCGCGCTATCGCGCAGGCGCAAAAATTCGGCGCCAAGATGATGATCGGCCACGGCGTGGTCCGCCTCGATTGCAGCAAGCGTCCGTACGAGATCGTGCTCGACAATGACGAACGCCTCGCCGCTCGCTCGGTCGTTATCTCCACCGGCGCGCAATACAACAAGCCGCAGATCGCCGACCTCAAAGAGTTCGAAGGACGCGGCATCTACTACGGGGCCACTTACATCGAATCGCAGCTCTGCGTCGCTGAGGATGTCGTCGTTGTGGGCGGAGCCAACTCCGCCGGCCAGGCCGCCGTCTTTCTCGCGCAAACCGCGCACAAGGTCCACTTGCTGGTGCGCCGCGACGGTCTTGCCGAAACCATGTCGCGCTACCTCATCCAGCGCATCACGGAAAATCCCGCCATCGAACTTCATCCCAACACCGAAATCATAGGCATGAATGGCGACGGTGACGGCGACGGCGCCCCCAACCGACAGCTCCGCCGTGTAACCTGGCGCGACAAGAAAACCGGCCAAACCTCAACTCACGACATCCGCCACGTCTTCCTCATGACCGGCGCCTCGCCCCGCACCGAATGGCTGCAAGGCTGCGTAGCCCTCGACGAAAAAGGTTTCATCCTCACCGGACGCGATATCCCCACCGTCCACAACGGATCGTCCGCACCTCAGGTCGCACCGCCGGAAGTCGCCGCGCCCCAGGCCGCATCGCCACATGCTGCACATCGCAGCTGGACTCTCTCGCGTCCGCCGCAGATGTTCGAAACCAGTCTCCCGTCGGTCTTCGCCGTGGGCGACGTCCGCGCCGGCAACGTTAAGCGCGTAGCCTCCGCCGTGGGCGAAGGCGCGATTGCCATCTACATGGTCCACCGCGCCCTGGCCGAGCATTAAGCGCCTGAGAACGAAATTTTGCGGAACACGGTGAAGCCAGATTTCGACGGACTCCCAGTCCCTCGGGGCGACGAGGAATCCTAAAGCCACCCACCAGAGAGTTCACAACAATCAGCGACTGCAACTTCTCATTTAAAGTCGGTCGGGCCAGTTTCATTGACTTGCTGTGAACCCCGGCCTACGATGGGCCATCCGCAGAGGGCAAGGCCGTTTCTAATGATCGGCAAGACTATTTCGCACTACCGCATTGTCGAAAAACTTGGACGTGGTGGTATGGGAGTGGTTTACAAGGCTGAAGATACCAACCTGGACCGTTGGGTCGCACTCAAGTTTCTGCCCGAGGACGTCGCGCGGGATCCGCAAACGTTGGACCGGTTTCGCACGGAAGCCCGTGCGGCTTCTGCCCTGAATCATCCCAACATTTGTACTATTCACGACTTCGGTGACCAGGACGGGCATGCCTTCATTGTGATGGAGTTGCTGGAGGGCCTGCCCCTGGACCGCTATATTGCTGGCCGGCCCCTCGAAGCGAACACTCTGCTGGAGCTCACCATCGAGATCGCCGACGCCCTCGAAGCGGCTCACGCAAAAGGCATCATTCACCGTGACATTAAGCCCGGGAACATATTCGTAACTCGGCGGGGGCAGGCCAAGGTGCTCGATTTCGGGCTCGCTAAAGTGGCGATGGGACCCGGCGCCGCCACTGACGCCGCGCTCCCCACCGTCGGCTCTTTCATGACCAGTCCGGGCATAGCGCTCGGAACCGTCTGCTTCATGTCGCCCGAGCAGGCCCGCGGCAAGGAATTAGACGCCCGCAGCGACGTCTTCAGCTTGGGTGCCGTGCTCTATCAAATGGTGACCGGGCGAATTCCCTTTGAGGGCGAGACCCCTGCGGTCATCTTCGATGCCATCCTGAATCGCGATCCCGTGTCGCCCGCAGCGTTCAATCCCGAGTTGCCACCCAAGCTCGAAGAGATCATTCGCACCGCGCTGGAGAAGGACCGCGACCTGCGCTACCAAAGCGCCGCCGAAATGCGAGCGGATTTGAAGCGTCTCAAGCGGGACACGACTTCGCGTCGTCTGGCCGTCGTCAGCGGCTCGGCTTCGGTGGGAACGGCGGCGGAATCGGCCGGTTCCGGCCGAGTCCCGCTCTCGCCGCAGCCCTTGAGTTCCCCCGCAATCGAACCGTTTCCGCGCCAGCGTCGACTACCGCGAGCCGCCCTGGCGCAGCAGGCGCCCTCGCGCTCCTGGCCGTCCTTGGCTGAGGGCGGACCGCTTCGGTTCACAGGACTAGTGCCGATCGGCTCCGCGGGCCTCTGCTGGTCGCCCACCGGGAAGGCGCTTCAGTATCTGCTCCCCCGGAACGGGGCGACCAATGTCTGGGAACAGGCGCTAAGCGGTGGAGAGCCGCGGCAGATCACGAACTTTACCTCCGGCCGCATTTTCGATTTCGCCCGGTCCCGCGACGGCAGGCAATTGCTGCTCGCCAGGGGCAATCAAAGCAGCGACGTAATCCTGATTAGCAATTTCCGTTGATTTTCCCGGCTGGGCGCAAGATTGATTTCCGCGAAGAGGCCGGCGGATGAGTGTAATCAATAAGGCGATTTTACTCATTGACCCTGCGACCGGGGTTTTGAGTGTAATCGGGATTTCTCGACAGTTACCCCCTAGATTAGTTCTTCAAGGCGAGGGGCCAAGGATACAAAACCCGCCCAAGCAGAGTTTGAGCGGGGGTAGCCTTTAGACTTCGGGGGAAGCTAAGTCCTACGGTTGATAAATCTGCACGTTGCCGAGGATGGTCCCCTCGAAGGTGGTTATGCCGCCGATGCAGTAGAGCTGCTTCTTATAGACAGCGGAAGCAGGCAACACAATGGCCTGCGGCATGGGAGCGAGCGTCGTCCATTTCTTGCTTGACACCTTGAACGATTCGGTCAAGGTAACGGGTTGGAGGCTGTAGCCCCCAGCGACATACATCGCTGAACCGATAGCCGCGCCGCACACCCCGGTTCGGGCCGTGGGATCGGCCGGGAGAGACGTCCACGTATTCGTGCCAATGTTGTAGCCCTCGTTGTCGGCCATCGCAACGTTGTTGGCGTTGGTTCCGTCAGGGGCCACGATGGTGGTTCCGATTCTTCCGGCCTGAAACTGAGTCTTCGCCACGAGCTCAGGCGCCTCTTCGGTCCAGCTGTCGGTAGTGGTGTTGTAGCTCTCGACGGTCGTCACCCAGACGCCGCTGTTGTTAATGCCATCGATGACGTAGATGATGTTCTTATCCACCACCGCCACCGCCCCAGATCGCGTGGTTGGCATGGCGGCTCTCGCGGACCACGACTTCGTCTTCGGGTTGTAAGCCCACACCGCGTTGGTCTCGGTCACATCATCGGTGTTACCGCCGAAGATGTACAAAATGTTCTTGACCACCGCGGAAGCAGCCCCGGCAATTGGTGTCGGATAGGACACTCCGCTGCTCCAGGTGTTCGTGACCGGGTTGTAGACCTGGACGTCGGAAGTAAACGTGGTCCAGGTCACCCCGCCGCCGACGATATAGATTCCGTCTTTGAGCGTTCCCGCAGCCGGGTAATATACAGGAGTCGGCATCGACGCGCCGCTCGTCCACGTGTTGTGAGTGATTGCTGGAACCTGTTCAACGACGGCCGCGGGTTGCGCTGCGACCGGGAGCGATGCCCCCGTGAAAGCAACCGCTAGAACGGCCGTTGCGAAGATGCTGCGAGTGGACCTGACCTTTCCCAGCGCCATAATTCTCTCCTCTAAATGCCGACTGCGCTATGCGTACCGGTTGCGACTTGGTTGGGCAGTTCCGGCAAGTCAGGGGGCATCGTGTGCCTAGTTCCTTGCTTCCGCAAGAGAAATGAGCGGGCAGGAACGGGCATGAGCGGACACGCCTGGCTCAGAGGAGCCGATGGGGATGATTGCCTTTATTCGCATGACTAATGAAATCAGATGGGATGAGAATGCCGGTCTCCGACGGGATGCGATAAGCTCCCAAGTTATCGACGCGCTCGAGGCGCAAGGAGATAAAGGAGACCGGCAATGAAAAAGATTAGCACTGTGACAGCAAAGAAGGTCGAAAAAAATGCAAGTCAGCAACTAACGATCGGGCTGGATCTGGGAGACCGGTGGAGTTGGTACTGCGTACTGAATGAAGCGGGAGAAGTGGTTCTGGAACAGAAAGTGGCGACCACGCCGAAGGCGATGAAGGAAGTGTTCGGTGGGATGGGACGCAGCCGGCTGGCGCTAGAGACGGGGACGCACTCGCCCTGGGTAAGCCGGGTATTGAGTGAACTGGGGCACGAAGTGATCGTGGCGCATGCACGCAATGTGCGCTTGATCGGAGAGAGTCGCAAGAAAGATGATCGGCTCGATGCCCGAATGCTGGCTCGTCTGGTGCGGATCGATCCTAAGTTGCTGGCGCCGGTGAAACATCGCAGCGCACAGGCACAAGCGGATCTGATGGCCATCCGGGCACGAGCGGGTTTGGTGCGAGCGCGGACGTCGTTGATCAATACGGCGCGAGGAGTGACGAAGTCTTACGGAGAGCGGTTGCGCGGGTGCAATCCGCGGAACATGAACCGGGTGAAGGCGCAGGAGCTGAGTCCGGAACTGCAAGCGGCGTTGGAACCGCTGCTGGGAGCGATCGAGTCGCTGAGCGAGCGGATGGGGGAATATAACGAGCGCATCGAGCAGATTGCGAAGCGGAGTTACCCGGTGGTGGCGCGACTGACGCAGGTGAAGGGAGTGGGGACGTTGATCGCGTTGACCTATGTGCTGACGCTGGAAGATGCACATCGTTTTGGCAAGAGCCGGGATGCGGGCTGCTATGTCGGGTTACAACCGGGACGGAGGAACTCGGGGCAGAGCGAACCGCAACTGCACATTAGTAAAGAGGGAGATGCGTACCTGCGAACGCTGCTGGTGCAGGGGGCGCACCATATTCTGGGACCTTTCGGAGCGGACAGCGATCTGCGACGGTGGGGACTGAAACTGGCGGAGCGAGGGGGAAAGAATGGGAAGAAGCGAGCGGTGATTGCAGTGGCGCGCAAGCTGGCGGTGCTGTTGCATCGACTGTGGGTGAGTGGAGAAGCGTACGAACCACTGCGGAACCAGCTCCCAGTTGCGTTGCCGGCGGCGGCGTAGTTTCGATCCAAGGATTAGAAACACAAGGCAAGAAGCCCAAAGTTTAAGCGCCGAGTTCCGGTGACTGCGTCAATCGCCTGGCCCAACTTCCATCGTCAAGATGGAACCAGAGGTCGCTAATCAGGTGGCAGCACCGGCTGAAACGAGAACACCCAACTTGCACCGAGCGAGGAAACGCTCATCGAGAGTGCGGATGGAAGGGTGGCGACAGTAGTGGTAGCGCGAAAAGAAGCTTTGGGAACTGAGTTGGATCGAACTAGATCCTGGCACCCGTCGGCCTACCTTCCTTTCCTAGCGGAAGGATGGCCGAGCGGTCCTCGCCGTCAAGGGTTCGCTGCGCCGCACAGAACGCGCCCTTGACCGCTCCGGGCCGCTCGGCAAAATGCTCCGCTACCAAAGAAAGATGGATTGTAAGAAAGGCAACAACAAAAGCAACGACAACTACAAAAATCGCAAACTCCGTCTTGACATAGACGGCATTCTCATGGAAGGCGATTTCGCAAGCTTGCGCTTTTGTTTCGCCTTTTTTGAAGATCAACGAGTGCGTGCTATCGATTCTGGCACACAGCCCCCATCATTCCCACTTGGTGGTTTGCCCCACCATTCACACTCTGTCAAACCAATCCGAGCTTTAAATTTCGCGTAAAGTATTTATTCTTCAATAACATGGAAGGAAATTCCGCTCAAAACCGCCTCATAATCAAGCTAACTAATTGATTTATAAATACTTTATCGTAACTCCTTATTTCTCAAAGACCTGGCGTCCGACTCGCGCTAGGTCTTTGATTCTAAAAGACCGCACTCAAGGGGTATCGTTACCCAAACGTGATAAACAATCCGCCCAGTTTCCCATTTTCCCCACCTTCAAGTAGACTTCCGCTTACGTTTCAAGGCTGCTCCGAATGACCCGCTGCAACTCCTGTGGCCAACAAGTTCCGCCCCTCGCCCGCTTCTGTTCCTCGTGCGGCAAGCTCGTCTCAACCGACGATGTCACGACCCAACTAATCGAAGCGCCTGCGATCAGTCCCGACCAAGCCTCCACGCTAATTTCCTCAGAGCTGCCTCCAACTCCGCGCTCGCCGCGCCCTTCCTCAAAATCCAGCCATCCAAGTTCGTCCTCCAGCGCGCTGCTCAACTACGGAAGATTTCTCCCTGGCTCATTACTCGCCGATCGTTATCGCGTAGTCGCGTTGCTCGGTCGCGGCGGAATGGGCGAGGTCTATCGCGCCGACGATCTCACGCTCGGCCAACCCGTAGCTCTCAAGTTCCTCCCCGAAGAAGCCGCGCAGGATCCCGCGCTCCTCGATCGTTTCAAGGCCGAAGTCCGCATCGCGCGCAAGGTTTCGCATCCCAACGTCTGCCGCGTCTACGATGTCGGCGAAGTCGATGGCCAGACTTACTTCACCATGGAGTACGTCGATGGCGAAGACCTCGCTTCGCTCCTCCGCCGCATCGGACGCCTGCCCAATGACAAAGCTCTCGACATCGCGCGCCAGCTCTGTGCCGGACTCGCTGCCGCACACGCCAAAGGTGTTCTCCATCGCGACCTCAAGCCTGCAAACATCATGCTCGACGGCCGCGGCCAAGCCATCATCACCGACTTCGGCTTAGCCGCGCTCGCCGATCAGGCTCACGGAGCGGAAGTGCGCAGCGGAACGCCAGCCTACATGGCTCCCGAACAGCTCTCGGGAAGCGAAGTTACGGAGAAGAGCGACATCTACGCGCTCGGCCTCGTCCTCTACGAACTCTTTACCGGCAAACGCGCTTTCAGCGCCGACAATATCGCCGATCTCGTTCGTTCGCGCACCGCAGGCGACATCAGCCGTCCGTCCTCGTTCGTCAAGGATCTCGATCCACTGGTCGAGCGCGTGATTCTCCGCTGTCTGGAGCCCGAGCCGTCAAACCGCCCAGCCAACGCGCTCTCTATCGCGGCCGCGTTGCCTGGAGGAGATCCGCTAGCCGCCGCGCTCGCCGCGGGCGAGACGCCATCGCCGCAAATGGTCGCAGCCGCAGGCGCAAACGAAGGCATGCAACCCAAGCTCGCGGTGCTTTGTCTCGGCGCGTGCGTTCTTGCGGTAGTTGTCAGCTTGATCCTCATGGCTCGCAATGACGGTCTCGCGCGCATGCCGCTTGATCAGTCGCCCGACGTCCTCACGCACCGCGCCCGCGATATCGTCGGGCAACTTGGCTACGATCAGAAGCCCGTCGATTCAGCCATCGACTTCGAAGATGATGACGACTTTGAGCATTGGGCTGAGGCTAACGACAAGCCGCATTCCGATTGGGCGAGGATCTTCGCCAGCGGCCAGCCTCCGATCCTGAGATTCGACTATCGCCAGAGTGCTCGCTATCTCGACCCACAGCAGTTCGAGCGTTCCAACACCCCCAGCATAGTGACGTTCAACGATCCTCCTACGACGCACTCGGGCATGATCAACCTGAAACTCGATCCGAGCGGACATCTGCTCTTCTTCCAGGCAATTCCGGCGGAAGTAGAGGATGTTTCCACTCCGGCAAAACCCGTCGACTGGACGCCGCTCTTCTCAGCAGCCGGACTCGACCCCGCGCAACTGCAGCCCACAAATCCGCAATGGACTTCGCTCGCCGCTTCCGACGCGCGCGCCGCGTGGACTGGCAAATGGCCGGGAACTGACCGCCCATTGCGTATTGAAGCTGCGGCTTGGCACGGCAAGCCCGTCTTCTTCCGCCTCATCGGACCTTGGACGCGTCCCTCGCGCATGCGTCCCTCTGAACTTTCCGCGGGCAAAAAGGCCGGCAATATCATCGGGAGCATTGTGTTCCTCGGCATGCTGATCGGCGCTGCGACGCTCGCGCGTCGCCAATACAAGCGAGGCAAAGGCGATCGCCAGGGCGCATTCCGCCTCGCGTTCTTCGTGTACGTTCTTCAGATCGCCATCTGGCTTTGTTACGGCCATCTCGTTCCTGACCTGGACATCCTGCTCGGAGGCTTCGCGCTTGCGACCAGCACAGGTCTCTTCATGGCGGGATTGTCGTGGCTGCTCTACATGGCGCTCGAGCCTTATGTGCGCAGACTGTGGCCCCAGACCATCATCTCCTGGACGCGCGTCGTCAGTGGCCGCGTTCGCGATCCGCTGGTCGGCCGAGACGTCCTCTTCGGCGTAACGCTCGGTGTGAGTTGGCTGCTGATCTACCAGATCCGCCAAGCCTATGGCCTCGGCCGCCACGGATTTGCCCCCGACGTTCTTTCCTCCGACTATCTGCTTGGTCTGCGCAGCACGATCGGCGCGTGGCTCGTGTTGGTCCCGGGAGGCATTCAAGGCACCCTGTTCTTCTTCATTGTCCTCATCGGGCTTCGTTACCTGTTACGCAAACCGTGGGCTGCAGGCGTGGCGTTTACGGCGGTGTTCACGTTTCTCCACGTAATCGGACTGCAACACCCTGTCTTTCAAGCTACGAGCGCAGTCCTGATTTACGGAATCGCCGCCTTCGCGCTCGTCCGCTTTGGCCTGATCTCGCTCGCCTTCGCGGTATTTACCGCCAACCTGACCATGAACATCCCAATCACCTTCGACTTCTCGCGCTGGTACGCCTCCTACTCCATGAGCGGGATCGTGATCGTACTCGCGGTAGCCGCGTGGGGTTTCCACACCGCGCTCGCCGGCCAAAGCCTGTTCAACAGTGACACGCCGGAGTGAAGAAGCTCCAAGACCGCAGCTTTGAGGGCTACTTCGTTCCCTTTAAGTACCGATCAAACCACTCAATCGTCCGCCGGATCGCGTCCACCTGATTCTCGCGCTTGGCGAATCCGTGCCCTTCATTCGGATAGTAATGAGCGTCAACTGTCTTCCCCGCATCCTGCAGTATCTTCACAACCTGCTCTGTCTCTTCCTTCGGTACGCGGATGTCGTTATCGCCCTGCAACACGAGCAGGGGCGCCTTCTCGTTCCGGATATACGCCAGCGGCGAGTCAGCCTCGTAGATCTTGCGATCTTTCTCCGGATCGCCCAGCAGCGTCTTCTCATATTGCTGGAGCATGGGGTCTTCATGTTGAAGCATGGTCAGCCAGTTGATAATCCCATACTCCTCGACCGCGGCAGCCCAAACGTCAGGAGTCTTTCCGATCGCCATCAGCGTCATATATCCGCCATACGATCCGCCCGTGATGCCGATCTTCTTCGCGTCAACGTAGCCGGTCCCTTCGAGGAACTTCGCCGCGTACACTTCATCCTGCAGATCGCCGCCGCCCAGATCCTGGAAGTTTGCTTTCTGGAATTCCATTCCGAAACCGGTTGAGCCGCGCACATTGGGTGCGATGCAGATATATCCGCGCGTCACGAGAGCGATGACCGTACGGTTGAAGTAATCGGTCGTCTGGCCAGTCGGTCCGCCGTGCGGCAGCACGATCGCAGGATTCGATCCGTCGCGCTTCAGGTTGAACGGTACCCAAGCAAATGCACTGATAATCTTCCCGTCGAAGCTGCGATAGTGCACGAGTTGCGACGCCGGAATCTTCGCGGCCGTGAGGCTGGCAATCGCCGAGTAGGTCAGGTGATGCGGTTCCCGTCTGGCGATGTCGTACACCCAATAATCGCCCGGCTGCGTGGAACTCTGGTGATTGACGAGCAGGCGACGGCCGTCCGGCGAAAATGAGCTGGGATTTCCCGCATAACTGTTCAAGCCCGCAGCCACATTCAGCTTTGCTCCCTTGAGCGTAGCCGTATCGACGAGATAGTCGTCGGTGCGTCCGTCCGCATTGAGCTCGTAGGTGAACTGCTCTCCATCCGGTGAGAAGTTCCCCGAGCCGGCCTCCCACTTGACGTCAGTCACCCACGTCAATTTCTTTGTCGCCACGTCGAGCAACGCGACATTGGGATAACCGCCCGGCTTATCCGAGGTGAGGAGCAACTGGCGTCCGTCGGGCGAGATCGAACTCACCTCGTTGCGGCGCTCGCCCTCGTGCGTTGTAAGGTTTTCCTGCGCGCCGCTGGCGACGTCGATCCGAAAGACATCGGAATCGGTAAACGCGACATTCGTCCGCGTGGCGTAGATGAACTTGTCGTCATGGGACCAGAACGGTCCGGTCCAGAGATGATCCGGCGTCTTTTCCTGCGTGAGGTTTCGAACGGCACGCGTATTCCAATCCAAAATCGCTATATCGGTGGCCGAAGCTGTTTTCGGTTTGTAGCTGATCGCCACGAACTTGCCGTCGTGCGACCAGACCGCGCCCGTCTCCGATACGTCCGTTGTATTCGTCAGGTTCATAACTTCGCCGCCGTCGCTCGGAATGGCATAGAGATCGTAAATCTCGCTGCCGCCTGTGTCGGACTGGAAGACGATCCATTTTCCATCGGGCGACCACACTGCCCCCGACTGCCGATCGTCAGACTGGCTCAACTGGATCGGCCAGCCGCCATCGGCGTTCACCTTCCAGAGATTGTTGCGGCCGGTAAAATTGGAAGTAAAAGCGATCTCCTTTCCGTCGGGAGACCACGCAGAACTGCTGACTGATCGCGTGAAAAACAGATCGTCGATGGGAACTGGCGAATCGCCCCCTCTGCGGTGACTCGAAGTAATCGTCTTCGGATCGGTAATTTCGCGCGTATCGGGCGAGTCGGCGGCAAACGCGCTCAGCAGAAAGACGAAGACAGGAGAATGGGTGTCGCGAATTTCACAGTGGCCTCCGGTATTCAAAGACGGCCAGATGATAAGTCGCGAGTTAGTGAGAGTCAAATCGAATTGGCCGCGGCGGTCATCTGCTCGTAAGCGTCGCCTTCCGAAGTTGATATTCTAGAAAAGTCGTTTCCTGATGGCTGATGGCGACCGCTGACGGCCGGGAACTCACAACCATGCTGAATGACAAGCCATCCCCCGACGAGCGTCTGCAACAGGAATTCAATCAATGGGCCGAGCGTGGCGAAGGCCCGAAGATGGAAAACCACCACCTCGATATCACCGAGAAGACGCTTCGCCGCATGGACCTCCGCCCGGGCGAGCGCGTCCTCGATCTTGGCTGCGGATCAGGCTGGGCGACGCGTCTGCTCGCGCGCCTCGTCGGCGACGGCCCGCAAGGTTTCGGTCAGGTGATTGGCGTCGACATCGCCGACGAGATGATTCGCACGGCCCGCGCCGCCTCGAAGGATTTCGAGAACATCATGTTCGTCGAAGGGTCGGCCGCAAAGATCCCGTGGGAAGAGAATTTCTTCGATAAGGTATTGTCAGTCGAGTCTTTCTATTACTATCCCGATCAGGACCGCGCGCTTGCTGAGCTGTTTCGCGTGATGGCGCCGCACGGCCGGCTTTTCATCCTTATCAATCTCTACAAAGACA
The DNA here is from genome assembly GCA_963698865.1 of uncultured Acidobacteriaceae bacterium. Lineage (GTDB taxonomy): Bacteria > Acidobacteriota > Terriglobia > Terriglobales > Acidobacteriaceae > Acidiflorens. Next base: position 168,335 of record CAVOSL010000004.1, read on the forward strand.
ATCCCTATTCGCTGCAGTGGGTGCCGAAGCTGAAGGTGCCCGTGCACGTCCGTTCGGCCGAAGAATACGTGACGTTGCTGAAGGCGCACGCCTTCGAAAAAGTCGAATATGCGCTGATTCCCGACGACACGCCGACGCCCGAGAATTACCAGACTACGTCATTCCATTCGATCGACGACATGAAGGCGTTCAAGCGCATAGGCGCGTTGTTGCTGATGGCGTCAAAGCCAGATGTCCGGAATCCGGCGCCAGGCTACACGATCTATTAGCTGCGAGCTTCGAGCCGCGAGCTACGAACAAGCAATACCAGACACCGTGAGTTTGGATAGCTCGAAGCTTGCGGCTCAAGGCTAGTCATCATCATCGTCATCGCGATCACCGTCCCGATCGCGATCCCGGTCCCGCCCACGCTCCAAATTGGTCGCCGGGCTCAGCGGCCGCCCATCGCCGGCGTGGCTGATCTCGATCGTGCCATTCACGTTCGAGAGTTTCACTAGCGATCCGCCCGCGCCCAACTGGCCGTGCAGACTATGGCCGACATACTGGTGCCGAATTGCAGTCAGCCCAAAATCGTTCGAGATGCTGCCCGAGACTGTGCTCGCCTCAACCTCGGCGCTGGCATCGGACGGCAGCGTCACGTGTAGCCGCCCATTTACCGACGAAAGCTTGAGTCCCGACGAAGGCAACTGCTCCACGCTGGCGTCCAGCGTCCCATTCACCGTGTTGAGTTCGGTGCGGCCTTGCAGGTTCTGCACTTCCATCCGCCCATTCACGCAGGAGGCATGCACTTCCCCGGCAACATCCTTAATATCGAGTCGGCCGTTGACCAACTTGATCTCATCCAGTCTCGCCTGCCGCGGCACCGAGATCGTGTATTCCACGCGCGCCGGATTGTTATGCTCGTCATCGCCACCAAAATTAAAGGTGTGGTCATGATTGGGATATTCGGTACGAATGGAGATGCGGTCCGCCGCCGCGTCAATCTCGATGCGCGCCTCCGCCAGCCGCTCTTTGCTCCAGGCGCTCTTCACCGCGTCAACTTTCACCTCGGCGCGATCCCATCCGACGATGTGCACCGGGCCATTGATGTTCTCAAGCTCAACGCGTCCCTGTGCGGAAAGCGGGAAAACCTTGTGCAACTCTTCGGTAAGACTACCTTGCCGGTCCGAATGGTCCGAAGCCCAGGCTGCAGTAGCCACAAGGGAGATCCCCGCAATTGCCAGCAAAGCAGAGCGCACGGTGGAAAATCTGTTTTGTCTAGTCATAACGCCTCCGTCGCGGGTTAGACGACGGCGAATGCAATTGGGGAGCAAGCGTGAGTCATTAGCAATGAGTTTCGAGCGGGCCAAAGCCCTCATTTAGCCGAAAATTTCACCGCGCCCCAATGGATTAGGTTGCTCGCAGCTCAAAGCTCGTAGCTCACAGCCGGGTTGGCAGCGTATTATTGTTCAGATAAACGCACGAGGCCCCATGAGCTGGCTCCAGAACAAATTCGAAAAGAACTTCATGATCTCGACGGTGGACTACGTCTTCAACTGGGCGCGCAAATCCGCTCTCTGGCCGATGACCTTTGGCTTGGCGTGTTGCGCTATCGAGATGATTGCGTCGTCGACCGCGCGTTTCGACATTGCGCGCTTCGGCTCGGAGGTCTTCCGGCCCAGCCCGCGCCAGTCCGACCTGATGATCGTCTCCGGCACAGTCACGTTGAAGATGGCGCCCATCGTGAAGCGCATTTACGACCAGATGCCGGAGCCGAAATGGGTCATCTCCATGGGAGCCTGCTCCTCGGTCGGCGGCCCGTTCAATACTTATGCAGTTCTGCAGGGTGTGGACCGCATCGTGCCGGTCGACGTCTACGTGATCGGCTGCCCGCCGCGGCCGGAGAACCTGTTCTACGCGCTGCTCAAACTGCAAGACAAGATCGACACCATGACCCTTGCCAAAAAGCCAACCGAGGTACGCCTCGACGAGAGCATGATGGAAAATTTCAAGCGGCAGGTAATGGTGGCGCAGACGATGCAGCCGAAATAGCTGTCAGCTGTCAGCTCTCAGCTATCAGTCAAACTCTATATACTCTTGTCATCCCGAGCCCGAACGAAGTGAGTGGGCGAGGGATCTGCAGTCTTCCGCGTCTGGCAAATACCATCGTGGGTTGGGATTTTCCTGACGGCTGAGGGCTGACGGCTGAAGGCTATGTTCACCAAGCTCGCACCGAAGTCCGACCTTCCCGCCCTCAACGAAGTCAAAGAACTCCCCTGCAACGGCAAGCAAATCTGCGTAGTCAATCTCAATGGCGAAATCCATGCCATGGAAAACACTTGCCTCCATATGGGCGGCCCGCTCGGCGAAGGCGTAGTCGAACAGGGGAAGGTGATCTGCCCGTGGCACGGCTGGGCCTGGGACCCAATCACGGGCCAAGGACCGGGGCTCACGGCGAAGATCTCGGTGTATCCGTTAAAGATCGAGGGCGAAGATGTGCTGATCGAGATTTGAGGATGAGCCAGATGGGGGATTCGCATCGGGGAGACTACTGAACACCACGCCGAAGCCAAGCCACTCACAAGAAGACTCTGGCTCCTCTGGATGTTTCTTTGCCTAGCGGCGGCTCTGTCTTGGACCGTCTGGCTATGGCCCACCCCGCAGGGCTCAGTTTACGTAATCGTCCTTGGACATCGGGTCGATTGGAAGATCACGAACCTAAAACTCGTGATCGGCAACTGTCTACCTGGAATCGTCGCGGTTATATGGGTTCGTTTTCAGGGGAGACGGCAACTCCAGGAGATGTTGTCGAGTTTGGTTGCCTGGAGAGTTCAATCCAGGTGGTACATCCTTGCAGTCGCACTTCCCCTTGGAGTATTTGTGGCTGCCCTATGCGCGGTCCTGATCTTTTTCCCGACGAAGTTTACTCGCCCCCCAGGATCCATCTTGCTAATGAGTTTGCTGACGCTGCCTTTTGGTCCTTTATGGGAAGAAATAGCTTGGAGGGCCTTTGCCTTGAGGAGGCTCCAAACTCGCTACTCTCAATTGGTGTCCGCGTTGATCCTCGGCGGGTATTGGGCGGTGTGGCACATCCCTTTGTGGGCGGAGACGCTGGATTATCTTACGTACCCCTTATTGCTGGTCATTTGTCTTAACGTTGTTGCGTGGTCCATCGTGTTCGCATTCTTGTATGATCGCAGCGGACAGAGCCTTCCCGTCGTCATCCTTCTTCATTCGGCGCTAAATACAGTGCAACTTTTGGTATTCGCCTCGGTCGGTAACATTCACCTAATTCCAGTCTCGGCGCTGTTATCCATGTTTTTGGCGGCAATCATTGCGAGACGATGGCTAGGGAACATATCTTACGATCGTCCTCGCGAGATCACGAACTGAGTTGGTGCAGATGTTCCACAGATCTGCGTCGATTGATTAGGACGGCGAGGACCAATCCCGATACTTCTATCCCAACATTTTCAGGAATTGTCCGTGCTGTTCAAATCCCGGAAACACCGTCTTCAGATCGTGATTCCCCAGATACTGCGAGACCGCCTCGCTAAGAACGAGCCGGAAGTCGGTAGTCACCGCCAGGTCGCGCCCCTGATAAAGCTGCGACTGATCCAGCCCCGGCCAGCGTCCATAAACGCGGCCACCGCGCACGGGCCCGCCCAGTACGAACATCACATTGGCATGGCCGTGATCGGTTCCATGGTTGCCATTTTCGCGCGCGGTGCGGCCGAATTCGGACATCGTCACGACCACCGTGTCTTCCTCAAGGTCACCCAGGTCATTCCAAAAGGCCGCAATCGATTGCGAGAAATCGCCGAGCACGTTCGCAATCTGTCCTTGCGTGCTGCCTTCGTTCACGTGATGGTCCCAGCCTCCAATGTCGGCGAAGGCCACCTGTACACCAACGTTCGCCTTGATGAGCTGCGCCAGTTGCCGCAGGCTGTCGCCAAAGCGTCCCTTCGGATAATTCGCGCCCGCCGCCGGAGTGTATTTTGATGGGTCCGCGGTCCGCAGCATCTTTACCGCGTCAAACGTTTCCTGTCCCGTGCCGTGCATGACCGCGTCGACAGAATTGTCGTACATCGCCTCAAACGTGTTGGCGATCGGCGCAGCTTTGGGATTTTTCCCGCCAATGGAAAAATCGTTCAGGTTATTGATCGCCACCGCCGGCTCCTTGCCGGAGAGAATGCGGGGCAGCGACGGCCCGAGCGCGATAGCGCGAAAAGCCGATGGATCCGGCACAGAAACGCCCTCCACGCCCGACTTCGCGGGCAACTCATGCAGGCAGCGGTTCAGCCAGCCGTCGTCAGTCGTCTTCATGCCCGGCGTGCCCGACTCCATAAAGTCTTGCGCGTCGAAGTGCGAGCGCGTCGGATCAGGCGATCCCGAAGCATGCACGATCGCGAGATGCCTCTGCTTCCACAGTGGTTCGAACGACGACATCGCCGGATGCAGTCCAAAGAAGCCGTCGAGATCAAGCACGGATTTTTTTGGAATGTTGATCGTCGGCCGCATCGAGTAATAAGCCGCCTCGCCGTGAGGCACGACGATGTTGAGCCCATCCGCGGCCCCGCGCTGAAAGATGACAACCAGACGCTTGGCGCGAGTCCCAGGATCGGCCGCGCCGTAAGCCGCGCGCGCCAGAAAACTCGGCAGCGCCGCCGTGCCCACGACAGCCAGAGCGCCATTGCGAAGAAAAATGCGGCGAGTAATCGACATAAACTAGCTCCTTGCACTTAGCTCTTAGCTTTTGGCTAAAGGCCAAGAGCCAAAAGCCAAGAGCCAAGAGCCGCGCAGCTATCTTTTCTGAAACTCCGGCGACCCCAGAATCAATCCCGCAATCGCGGCCACATTCGGCGGGCGCGGCGAATCATCCAGTCGCCGCTGGCTGATTTGCGGGTCTTCGAGTTGCTTCGTAATCGTGTCATGAGTCTGACGCGAGACGTCGCCGCCCAGCAGCGATGCCTCCAGCAGCGCTAGCGCCTGCCCGGCGTCCGCCGTGTTCGGCGCTAACTGCGCCAAATTGATCGCGACGCCATGCACCTTTCCGGCCGCCAGTCCCAACGCAAAATTCATGCGTGCCAATAGGGCCGACGAATTGACCCATGTCTCCGCCTTCATCGAGTACCCGGTCGGCGGGTTCATCCTATAGAGCGGCATCCCCATATTGTCGAGCGTGCCCAGAAGCGGCCGCGCGTCGTCGACCTGCGCGCCGCTCGCGCGCGCCGCCGAAACGACGAACTCGAACGGCGTTTTCACCTTGGCGCGGTAAGTTTGCGGCGCCCAGAATTCCGGCGACTTGAACATCGTGCGCAAAACTTCGCGAATGTCGCCGTTTTTCTTCAGGAAAGTTTGCGACATGCGATCAACGAGCGCCGCTGGCGGGTCGTCCGAGACGAAGCGCATCGCCAGCTTCTGCGAAATGAAATGTGCCGTCTGCGGTTTGCGCGCCAACACGTGCAACAGCGCAAGCCCTTCCTTCTCGCCATTCTGCTTGATGCGATGTCCAAGAACGACCTTGTCCCCCGGTTCGTGCATGCGGGGCTCGAAGCGGAATCGTCCTCCTTTGTTCGGCAGGTCGATGGTCCACCCGGTGAAGACCTTCGCGGCCTCGGTCACGTCCGCCTGCGAATAGCCGCCACTCACGCTTAAGGTGTGCAGTTCCATTAGCTCGCGGCCGTAGTTTTCATTGAGGCCACTCGCCCTGCCCGGTTTGCCCTTGATCCTGTCCTGCGGCGGGTGCTTCGGCATTGCTTGTCCGCGCACAGATCTGCCGTGTTCCGGCGGCGCGCCCACCGCTTCCGAGTGTGGCCCGACGCTCAGCCAGTTGTCGAGATAGAAGAGCATCGCCGGACTTTGGGCCGTCGCGACAAGCAGATCTTCAAATTTTCCGAGCACGTGCGGGCGAATCGCGTCGCGCTCGTAACTCGTCACCAGAAAGCGGTCGGCGCCTTTATTGATGAAGACATTGAAGTGGTTGAACCAGAAGTCGGTCATCACTTCCTCGAGCTGGCGGTCGCTATAGATCGCGCGCAGCATCTTGGCCTGCATCAGCTCATCGGCCACTACTTGCTCGGGATTGTTAAGCGCCAGCACTGTTTCTTTCTGCTCGCCGCTCATACCTTCGATGATCTCGGGCTTGCGGTATCGCGCGCGCGTAGCGATGACGTTCTGCTCTTCGGGCGGCAGTTTGAGAATTTCGCGATAGCGCTCGTCGGGGGGAAGGTCAAGCAACTCTCGCAGCTTGATGTTCGTGGCCTGCGACTCCTCGCGGCGATGCGAGTAAGCGGCCTCGGCTTCCATGGACATTGTGTTGGAGTCGGCACCACCGGCCGCGGCGGCTGCATTATTCGCGGCGCCATTTTTCGCAGCCCCTTCCCGATCCAGCTTCCCCTCGTACTTCTCAACCTGCGCCTCGTAGACTGCGCGCCGCGCGGGATCGGTCGGCATCGGCTCCTTGCCTTCCGCAACCTGCCTGATGATCACTTTGTTCGGGAAATTTTCGACGATTTCGCGGGTGTCCATCCGCAGGGTGCGGAACCCAGCCAGGCGCGCCTCGAGATGGGAGTCATCAATTTGTTCCGGATGGAGTTGCAGATCGATCCACTTATCGACACCGAGTTGCGCCACTCGTTGGGCATCGCCCGGCCGCGCGCCAAACGTCAGGCGATTCAGAGCATGGATAGCGCGTTTTTGCTCGTCCATGCCCGTCGGCGTGGCCTTCTTCTTCCCAACCGCAAACTGGGTGCTTGCAAACCCGGCGACGAGTACGCCGGCAACCACAAAACAAAGACGAGGGCGAGCAGGCATTGCCATCCGGATGTGCCTCGTTCAGATTGAACCCCGAACAGAGGAAAAGTTGCAAGGGAGTTGTGGGGGGGACCAAGACTCAGGCTTTGAGCTTGGCCACGTAGTTCTTTTCGTTCCTCGACTTACGGGCCTCGCCCTCGACAAACTTGAGGAATTCGCGCAGGTGTTCCTTCTCCGAAAGTTCAGCCCGCGAAAACTGTACGCGCACCCCAATCGACGGCGCGGTGCGGGACGGAGACTCCAGTGATGACGACGCCCTTCACCCAGATCTTGCCGCTGGCTACCCATAATCCGATCTCGAGCGCCTTATTCGCGGGAACAACCCGAGGCGTTTCGACCAGGCAGCCTCCGCGGCCGACGTTGACCAGATTCCCCCAGATCGGCGTATAGGTACCTTCCACGCGAATCTCCACTGCGACGTTGCACTTCATACGAGCGTAGCGGCGGCGGTCCGATGTCATGGTCGAGGCAAACAGGTCTGGCTCAAAAGGCGGCGTTTCCTTGATCGGTTCCGGGCTCGGAAGCGGCTCAGCCTGTGCTAGTTCCGCCGTGCCCTTGTGTTCTTTGGTGTCGCGGGCGCGGGCGGCGTTTTCCTTGATCTGGCGCATGGTTTCAAGCAGCGCCTCAGAACGCTTTTCGGCCGGAACTTCCCGGTAGGTCTTGAGCAGTACGGAAAGTTGGCTTACCAGGTCAGGGTCTGTCAGTAAGCGGGTCCAGTCCGACCCTTCGGGCAGTGGTTTCGTCGATTCGCTCATACGCACCACTTCCCTAAGCTTCGCGCCGCAGGGAAGTTGCACTAAGTCCATGCCTAGATTCGGCTCTGGAGCGTAATTCCACAAGATGACCAAGGTCATACGCCCGGCGAAGGCGGTTCCGCTTGCTCGCGCCTCACATTAGGTGCAAACCTGGGCAACTTGGCGCCACGATTGACGACAACCCATGGCAACAGATAAAGAACATTTCTTGGGCGATGCGTCGGCCCTCTCGTTCCCGTATCATGAAATGTTTCAACTATTTGCATCACTTACGTACAAAACCGAATCCAAAAGCCTTATTATTTTGGGTTTTGGCTTTACTTCGTTGAGGAGTGAGTCTACCTTTCATGGCTTTTTCCTATTGTTCTGAAGCGGCGAGCCATCATGAAGCCGTTAGCCGTGAGCCACGAGTTGTGGCCAATCAGGTCCAGGGACACCGCGGTTGTGATTTTGCTTGCTCCAGGCTCGTAGCCCGAAGCTCGTGGCTGTCTTTGATCGTGCTTGTCGTGGTCTCGGTCCATGTTTCTGGCCAAAGCGCGCCATCTATTCCCAACCAGGTTCCGACCTCGGCGCAGAATCCCGTCTATGGGAGCGTGCCCGAAGCCAAGCCGGAGCCGGGCGTTCTGCCCCTGACTTTTACCGACGCCATCGAGCGCGCCTTGCGCCAGAACCTGGCAGGCCTGCTCTCGCAGTACAACACGATCGAAGCCCGCGGAGAAAAATGGAAGCAGCTCAGCGACCTGCTTCCCCACGTTAATGGCGACGTTCAGGCAGTCGAGCAGAAGGTAAGCCTGGAAGCTTTGGGCTTCGGGAAATTCCCCAAAGGCGGCGCGTTCGGAAATATTCCACCGACGGTCGGGCCCTTTTCTTATTTTGACGTTCGCGCCTCGGGCACGCAGCGTATTTTCGACTGGAAGGCGATCCAGAAATACCGCTCCTCGGTCATTGGCGAGAACATTGCCCGCTTCAATTTGCAGGACGCGCGCGACTTGGTCGTCCTCGCCACTGGCTATGCCTACTTGCAGGCGATTGCCGGCGCGGCGCGCGTGGAAACCGCGCAGGCGCAGGTGGAGTCCGCCAAGGCGCTGTACGACAAAGCAGTCGCGCAGCAGCAAGCGGGAGTCGCGCCCGCCATCGATACGCTGCGGGCGCAGGTCGAGTATCAATCGCGGCAGCAACAGCTCATCGTCGCCACCAGCGATTTCGCCAAGCAGAAGCTTTCGCTGGCTCGCATCATTGGCCTTGCTGCCGGACAAGAATTCACGCTTGCCGACAAAGCTCCCTACGAACCTTTTCCCATTCCCGACGTTGAAACCAGCATCCAACGCGCCTACTCCCTGCGCTCCGACTACAAAGCGGCGCATGATCGGCTGGTAGCGGCTGAACTCGAGCACAGCGCGGCCATTGCCGGATATTTCCCGACTCTCGATGTGGCCGGCAATTACGGCGAGATTGGTCCCGCTCCCGGCAGCGTGCTCCCGACCTATGAGATTGTCGGTACTTTGAATATTCCGATCTTTCAGGGCGGCAAAGTTCACAGCGATGTTCTGAAAGCCGAGGCCAGCCTGCGCCAGGCGCAGGCGCAGATGGCCGACGTGAAAGGCCAGATCGATCAGGACATCCGCAATGCGCTCCTCGACCTCAAATCTTCCGCCGACCAGGTTGAGGTCGCGCAGAGTTCCGTAAATCTTGCCGACCAGGCGCTCATCCAGTCGCGCGATCGATTCTCAGCGGGCGTCACTGACAATCTGGAAGTGATCCAGGCGCAGGAAGCGGTCGCCTCCGCGCACGAGAACCTGATTTCGAGCCTCTATCTTCACAATCTGGCCAAAGTTTCTTTTGCCCGCGCGCTGGGCCGTGCCGAGCAGGGCGTGCTGGAATATCTGAAAGGGAAAAGATAGTTATGAATGAGACCAGCACCGTTGTCGCCGAGCCCAAGCCTGCCGCGCCTGCGCCGCCAATGCAACCGATGTCTCCCGATGTCGAGGCCCGCTATCGCCGACGAGCCCTCCTCGGAAGCAAGCGCGCGAAGTGGGTTATCGGGCTGCTGATATTGGTACTGCTAGTGGCTGGCCTCTTTGCCTGGCGCTACTTCACCAGTTATGAATCCACCGACGACGCGCAGGTTGACGGGCATATCAATTCGGTCAGTGCCCGCGTCAGCGGCCACGTCGTCAAGCTCAACGTGGAAGACAACCAGTATGTGCAGCAGGGAACTGTGCTGGTTGAAATCGATCCCGCCGATTATCAGATCGCGGTGGCGCAGGCGCAGGCCCAGTACAACGACACGGTCGCACAGGCTGCAGCCGCTGGTATCAACGTTCCCATGACGAACGTCAATACTTCCAGCCAGGTCGCCAGCGCCCAAGCGGGAGTAGCCAATGCCAAGTCGGCAATCGCCGCGGCCCGCCAGCAGTTCGGAGCCGCCAAGGCTCAAGTCGTGCAGGCGGAGGCCAACAATGCCAAAGCGCAGGACGATCTCATACGCTACAAGCAACTCATCGACAAGGAGGAGATCTCCGCCCAGCAATACGACCAAGCGGTAGCTGCGGCCAAAGCAAGCGCGGCCACGGTCGAAGCAGCGCGCGCCAGCGCGGACGCGGCGAACGCGCAAATCGAACAGGCACAAGGAAGACTGTTGCAGGCCAACGCCGAGCTTCGCGCAGCAGAGACCGCGCCCCAGATGATGCAGGCCACTCGTTCGCGCGCGCAATCCGCCGAGGCGAACGCGCAGCAGAAGAAGGCGCAGCTCGATCAGGCGCAATTGAACCTGCAATATACGAAGATCGTCGCGCCGGTCGCTGGCGTCGTCAGCAACCGCACGGTTGAGGTCGGCCAGAATGTGAGCGTCGGGCAAGAGATGATGAAGATCATTCCCCTCGAGGATCTCTGGGTGACCGCGAACTTCAAGGAGACGCAGCTTAAGCGCATGAAGCCGGGTCAGCTTGTGGACATCGACGTCGACGCTAACGGCAAAACCTATAAAGGCCATGTCGATTCGATCGCCGGCGCCAGCGGCGCGCTCTTCAGCTTGCTTCCTCCGGAAAACGCCACGGGCAACTATGTGAAGGTCGTCCAGCGTATTCCGGTAAAAATCGTCTTTGAAAACGGCGAGCTAAAGGGACATGAGCTCCGTCCAGGAATGTCGGTAGAGCCAAAGGTGTGGGTGAAATAGCTACCAGCTGCTAGCCACTAGCTGCTAGCTAGGAGCTAGTAGCTCGAAGCTCGAAGCTGATTTATGTCTGTTGCATCCATCACGATGAACGATGCCGAGGCCTGGCAACCGGCGGTTAATCCCTGGATTATCGCCCTTGCCGTTACCCTCGCCACCTTCATGGAGGTGCTCGACACCAGCATCGCCAACGTCGCGTTGCCGCACATTGCAGGCAGCCTTTCCGCGGGTACTGACGAGAGCACATGGGTTCTCACTTCTTATCTCGTTTCGAACGCCATCGTGCTGCCGCTCAGCGGTTGGCTCTCTTCCATCATTGGCCGCAAGCGTTTTTACATGATCTGTGTTGCGCTCTTCACGATCAGTTCCTGCCTCTGCGGTTTCGCGCCGAACCTTCCCATGCTGATCTTCTTCCGCGTTCTCCAGGGAATCGGTGGAGGCGGATTGCAGCCCAGCGAGCAGGCGATTCTCGCCGATACGTTTCCTCCCGCCAAACGCGGCATGGCGTTCGCCGTCTACGGCGTCGCCGTCGTGATGGCGCCTGCTATCGGTCCGACGCTCGGCGGATGGATCACCGACAACTTCAGTTGGCGCTGGATTTTCTTCGTCAACATTCCAGTCGGCATTCTCTCGCTGACGCTGACCCAGCGCCTGATTCAGGATCCTCCTTACTTCCGGCGCCGCAAGCTCAGCGAGACGCACATCGATTACATCGGCCTCGGCCTCGTCGCCCTTGGCCTCGGCACCTTGCAGGTCGTCCTCGATAAAGGCCAGCGCGATGATTGGTTCGAATCGAACTTCATCTTGATCCTCACGGCGGTCTCCGTTGCCGCGCTCATCTGGGTCGTCATTTGGGAGTGGTATCACAAAGACCCTATCATCGACCTGCATTTGTTCAAACAGAGCAGCTTCGCCACCTCCAACTTCCTCATGTTCATGCTCGGCTTCGCGCTGCTTGGCAGCACGCTGATGTTGCCGCTCTTCATGCAGACTTTGCTCGGGTATACGGCGGAGCGGTCCGGCCTCGCGCTTATGCCGGGCGGCTTCACCATCATGGTGTGCATGCCGATCGTCGGCTTCCTGCTGTCACGTTACAGTCCGCGCTGGCTGATGTTGTTTGGGCTGTCCATGTTGTCCTTCTCTCTGTTCCACATGACGACCTTCGATTTGAATGTGGACTTTCATACCGTCACCATGGCGCGCGTCTTTCAGGCAATGGGGTTGGCGTTTCTGTTCGTGCCCATCAACACCGCAGCTTATGCCTTTCTGCCCCGCGACAAGAACAATGCCGCCTCGGGGCTGATGAACCTGGCGCGCAACATCGGCGGCAGCGTGGGCATCTCATTTGTGACGACCATGCTGGCGCGCCGAGCGCAGTTCCACCAGGTGCGACTTTCGGAGAACCTGAGCGCAGCCAACCCGGAGTTTCGTTCCGCGCTCGCGGGTCTGACGAACCGCATGGGCGCGGGCGGAATAGGCGGCGGTTCGGGCGTGGGAACGGCGAGCCAGCATGCTTACGCCATGCTTCAGGCTAATGTCATCCGGCAATCGACCATGCTCGCCTACATCGATAATTTCTGGCTTTTGGGAGTAGTGATTTTTTGCTTGATTCCTTTCGTGTTTCTGATTAAAAAGTCCAAGCCGGCAGGCGGCTTGGCTGTGCACTAACTTTTGCTTCATCCGCGTAATCGCGGAGAAGAAGTTTGGGCGAAGAAGTATCAACTCTCCGCGGGAGGCCACAATGTTTCGCATCATCGCGTTGGAGCGCGAATTCGGATGCGGCGGCGGCGGCATCGCTGCCGATCTGGCGCATCGCCTCGGCTGGAAGCTCTGGGACCAGCAATTAACGTGCGAGATCGCCAAACGCGCCCAGGTCTCCGAACACGCGGTGGCGCTCTGCGACGAGCGCGTGGACAGCCGCCTCTATCGCCTGGCCGAAGACCTTTTGGCGCGGCAGCTACGAGCGCAGCCTGCCGCTCGCCGACTCCTACTGCGTTCGACACCGACCGCATGATGGCGATGATGGGAGAGATTCGCGGAAGGCATCGCCGCCGAAGGCAATGCCGTGATTGTCGGACGCGGCGCGCCATTTTTCCTGCGCGAGCGCGACGATACTTTCAGCGTTTTCTGCTACGCGCCGCGCGAGGAAAAAATTCGCCGCCTGCTCGCCCTCGGCAAGAGCCGCGAAGATAGCGAAGAGCTCGTTGACAACGTGGACAAGGATCGGGTCGCCTACATCAAGCACTATTTCAATGCCGAGTGGCCCACCCGCAGCCTCTACCACATCATGATCAACACCGCGATCGGCGACGAGGCTGTGATCTCAGAAATTCTGCACGCCATGGAGACTTTGGCCGCGCATCGGGCCGAACCGGCCATGCGCGACTAAGCGGCGTCTCGGGATTCGCGGTCTGATCTGTCAGGGACGCTCGCGGGGCTGTACTACCCCCCTGGGTACCCCCCTCCTACCTCGGTATATTAGAATCAGTCAGTTAGAGTAAGTTGCCCGCCAAAGTATTCAAACAATTGGAGTTGGACTTACTTCCTGCAAGTCTTTTGCTAGCTGACATTTAGGTTCGCTTTTGGCGATCTTACCGCTTTTGTCCCTGCTAAAGTATTCCGGAAAAAGGACTTAATGGTAAAGTCTTGATTTAATGTCACTTAACGCCCTTAAGTCAGTCACTTTCTCGCGGTGTCACTTCCAAAGTATTCAATAACAACGACTTATGTGTAAAGTATTCAAAGATAATGAGTTAGCTTGAATCGTGTTTGGCTGGGCCCGCATTCTTCTCAAAGAACAAAATGGAACAGCGCTTCCGCGCTGTACGTCAAGCTTTGGGACATTTGCAGGCTAAGTCAAGGGATTTTCTTGCAGGGCGGGCGGCGCGGGAAGGAGGAAGGCGGCAAACGGAACCAATCCAAAATTCTGCTCCTTTGGTGAGCTGATTTCCCCCTGTTTCTCACATGTAGGGGTAGGGATAAGAATTCGCGTATTGGGGAAACCCAGGGCGACCCTAGGAGAAGCTTATGTCCAGCTACAGCTGTCAGCACTCAGAGCGACTAGTTGAATGTATTCATCAAAATGCGGGGTCTCGCGTGACCGCAACGCATTTGTTCTTGGGGAACGCGCTTGTGACCTGCCTCTGGGTGCTGGGCACACTCTGCCTAGCCCTGAGCCTGGCAACGGCTCGGCTCCATGCTCAGACCTACACCGATCTCCACGAGTTCGACTGCAACAAGGAAGGTTGTAGCCCATCCTACCCCGAAAACCTGGCCCAGGGCCGGGATGGCAACCTCTACGGGACGGCGAACGCCGGCGGAACTTTCGGGATGGGCACGGTGTTCATGATGACGCCGTCGGGCGCGATGACGACGCTCTACAATTTTTCCGGCGCCGACGGATGGAACCCTGCCGCCGGTCTGGTGCTGGGCACGGATGGCAACTTTTACGGCACGACGGACATCGGCGGCGCCAACAACCTGGGAACTATCTTCAAGATCACTCCTTCGGGAAAGCTGACCACGCTGCACAGCTTCGTAGCGGCGGAGGGAGGCGGCCCTATTGGACTCGCCTTGGGAAAAAACGGCAGCTTCTACGGAACGACGTGCGGCTGGGGTCCGTGGATTGGATACTCCATCAAATCGACGGGCAAATTCAAAGTTCTGACCAGTAGCGTGCCCCCCTGCCCCTTCTCGGGATTGATTGTCGGCAAGGATGGCAAACTCTACGGCGCGTCGCAGGTCGGAGGGATAACGTACCAGGGCACGGTCTTCAGCATGTCGGCGACCGGAGCAATCAAGGTGATCTACAGTTTTGACTACACGCACGGTGCTTATCCCTACTCGCCCGTCGTGCAGGGCAATGATGGCTTGCTGTACGGAACCACTTCCGGAGGCGGAAATAATGCGGGAGGTGGCGTCGTATTCAAAATGACCACGAAAGGAAAACTCACGCTCTTGCATGTCTTCGACTCCGCCGATGGAAACGACGGAGCAAGTCCTGTGGCAGGCTTGGTCGCCGCGACCGACGGTAACTTCTATGGCGCCACCAGCGGAGGAGAGAACTCCGGCTCCTATCCGAGCGGCAACCTGTTTAGCATCACGAGTGGCGGGAACTACTCGATACTCTACGCGTTCGACGCCGTCCACGGATCGTTGGCCGAGGCCACACCCATGCAGCATACGAACGGGAAGATCTACGGACTCACCCAACGAGGAGGCGGCCCCGGCGGGCTCGGCAGTGGCGTTGCCTATAGCCTGGATATGGGGCTCGGACGGTTCGTCTCGACTGTGACTCGCTGGGGGAAAGCTGGGCAGACGGTGCAGATATTGGGCACTGGACTCACCGGCGCAACCGCCGTTGACTTTGGTACGGGATCGGCATCGTTTACGGTCGTCTCCGATACTTACATGACGGCGATCGTGCCCAGCACCGCGACGACGGGATTTGTCACGGTGACCACTCCATCGGGCACGCTCACCAGTAACCGTTCGTTCATTATTATTAAGAGTCACTGAGCGGCATGTCGTCGGTTGGAACGTAGACTGATTAGATATCCGTGTCGGCTCCTCTCCTCCGAGCCTTGGCTGTTTGAGCGCCCAAGGTTACTCGGCCGCTGGGAGCCGACGCCGTTGTCTAATCACCTTCAACGTACGAGGTCGCTCGTTATTTTCGAGAACGTGAGCCATTTTCCTGTCATTCGGCGCAAGTAGAGAGTAGAGACCCGGCGAAGTTCAAGAGTCCGGGCAAAAGGAGACTCTATGCGCTACCGCATCCTCGTACTCTGGTCCTCGCGTTTCGCCTGCATTTTAACTCTGCTGCTGGGGACGCTCGCCGGCACTCCGGCCTTTTCCCAAACCAGCAATCCCAACCAGGTTGCGATTCTGCGATGGTACGCGGCGAACGTCACGGCTTCGTTCAAGACCTACTACACTTACGGAATGGCCTTTGACGGCGCAAATATGTGGGTATTGAACTCCAATACGGTTACGAAGATGCGCGCCAGCGACGGCGAGGTCCTGGGCGTCTTCAACACGGGATCCGAGCCTTTTGCGGCGGCCTTCGACGGCGCCAACATCTGGGTGGCAGACTATATTAACAACACGGTGACGAAACTGCGCGCCAGCGACGGCACGTCTTTGGGAACGTTCCCGGTGGGCCAGAACCCGTCGGCTTTGGCCTTCGACGGCGCCAACATCTGGGTGGTGAACCATGCGGCCAGTACGCTTACCAAATTGCGCGCAACCGATGGAGCGAATCTCGGGACTTTCGCAGTGGGAGGCACGTTGTGGGGCATCACTTATGACGGCGTCAACATCTGGGTCGGAAACGTAACTGGAGGAACCGTTTCCAAGATACGTACGAGCGATGGAGCGATACTGGGAGCTTACTATGCGCAATCTAACCCGACAGCCCTTTGCTTCGACGGCACCAGCGTCTGGGTCACGAATGAAAACAACAAAGGCACAGTCACAAAGATTCGTCCCAGCGATGGCGCCATCCTGGGCGTTTACGGTGTTCAGTCGTACCCCGGACAATACCCAACCGGCATAACGTATGACGGCGCCAACATCTGGGTCGCAAATTACGGCAGCGGCTCAGTGACCAAGTTACGGGCCTCCGATGGCACGTTCCTGGGAGTTTTTCCCGTCCGTTCCGCCAGCGCGATGGCCTTTGATGGCGCCAACGTGTGGGTTTCGGACGTCCTCGACGGGACTCTGTTCAAAATGTGAGGGGCTGAGGCATAGAGCGCCCCAGCGGCGTAGTGCGAATCCAAACGAAGATCAGCGCACACGTTCCAGCACACGCCGCCATGATTTTTTGCAGGGCTACACGGGTTGGGCAATCTCCGCACCCAAACTTCCCAGGAAAAACGATCGATGGTCTAATGATTCTTCGGAGACCGAACGAATGCTTCTAATACTCCGGCTGGCGCTGGCCGTGATTTTTATTGCGTGGTTCTTCCAGCAAGTGCGCAAACCTAGTGGATGGCTCGGCAGGAGCGTGGTGCGAGCTATGAATTTGGGCCATGCAGCAATGACCGACTGGGGGCTGCAACAGGTGACAATCCCGAAGACCGCGACGATCCTCGACGTGGGTTGCGGCGGCGGGAGGACGGTGCAAAAGCTACTGGCGTTGGCACCCGATGGCAAGCTCGTTGGTGTGGACTACTCCTCGGCCAGCGTTGCCGTTTCACGAGAGACCAATGCCCAAGAGATCGAAGCAGGCCGAGTCCAGATTGAACAGGGTTCGGTGGCTGCCCTGCCTTTTCCGGATAACTTTTTCGATGTGGTCACGGCTGTGGAGACGCACTATTACTGGCCTGACCTGTCTGCCAACGTGCGAGAGATCCTCAGAGTGCTCAAACCCGGCGGCACGTTCTTATTGATCGCGGAAACGTACCGTGGTGGACCGTTCCGTTGGCTCTATGGCATAGTCATGCCTCTGCTCCGGGCCGCGTTCCTGAGCGACGCAGAGCATCGCGATCTTCTGAGCAAGGCGGGATTTGCGGGGGTCGAAACGAAGCACCTAGCGGGGAAGAATTGGATTGTTGCCATGGGCCGCAGACCGTAGAGGAAGTAACCGATGTTGCCGGACCTGCCTGGACGAGCCCTTAAGATCAGCGCACACGTTCCAGCACACGCCTCCAAGTCTTGCCGTCCCCGATCTCCAGCCGGTCGCTTTCCAGTTTGAAGGGACGCGGCTGGATAGTATCGGTGAACTCCGGCGCCAGACTGCCCTCGACGTGATGAGTTACCACGCGTTTCTCAGCGTCCACGGTGTAGGCGCCAAAGTATGCGAAATAGCCGGTGTAAGCGGCGAGGGCATGCTCGGCGGAGGGCGGCGTACCTTTCACGGCGTTCTCTTCCGGAAAACGCGCCAGCGGCGGAGCCTTCATGATCTGAATGTGCACGTGCCCGGTTGCGTCGTAGACGAAGTATCCGCGCGGATGCTCACCGAAACGATGCTGCCACTTGCCATCTTTATCGAGATCGGCAAAGTCTACCAATCGCCAGGTGCCAATGAGCGGGTGTGCTTGCTGGGCGAGAGCGCTGAGCGCCGGGCGTGTTAACCATTTTCATTTCGCTTGGTTGCTCCTACGCGCCAAAACCGTTAGTTCTTCTTCTTCCCGAACATTCCGCCTAACTTCCCCAGCGATTTCCCCGTGTTCCCAAGATTCTTGATCTGATTTCCAGCGAACGCCTTCATGTCCGGCGTGAACGTGGGACTGGAAGTCGTGCCGCCGACCTTCACCGGAATGCCGCCCGACCCGCCGCCTACAACTTTGGTGAGGCCGCCGCCAACGGCTCCGCTCAGGTTCGCCACCAGCTTGAAGTCAAGTTCGTTGGTGGGGCTGACCGTGCCGTCGCCGGTCACGGTGCCAATGGAAGGAACCACCACATCGATTTTGTCGAGCTTAATTCCATCCGGAGCGTAGCGCACGTCGGAACTCAGATTCTGGATCTCGGTATCGTTGCCGCCGCCCTTGCCGCCGAGCCCGGGAATGGCCGACAGCTTCGACGTCAGATTGAAGCCTTCCAGCTTCGCGTTGCTCATGCGGACGGCGCCGGTCGCGACGATTTTGTCGACAGGTCCAACCGCGTTGAAGTCCATGTTGAGCGTTCCGCTCTTGAGCTTCGAGCCAGTCGGCAGCGTCACGCCTACGGCGGGTAGCAGGGCCTCGAGGTCATCCACCGGCATGGACTGCCCGGTGAGCTTCATGTGAACGGAAGTCTCCTCGCCCTGCATATCGTACGTGCCCGAGAGCTTTAAAACCGCTTTGCCGATCGTCACATCGCCTTGCGTGAGCTGACCGGTTTCTTTCTGGAGGTCGTGATCGACGGCAAAAACAACCTGCACGGTTTGCGAGGAAGGCGACCCTTTCGGCACCAGCTTTAACCCGCTGGCCTTCACGGTGCCGTTGGCCTTGGCGATGTGGCCATCGGAATTTACCTTGCCCTCGAAATCGGCCGTGCCCGCGATGCCCGTCTCCGGGTTCACGAGCGCCGAACGCGCGAGATCGAGCTTGGTCAGCTTCACAGTACCATTGAGCGGCGTGAGCGAAGTATCGGCCGCATTGATCGGCCCGGCTGTTGCGTCGAGTTTCAGCGAACCGCCTCCGGGCAGCCCGGCGGAGACCGTCACAGGAAATTGGCCGGTGAACGAGAAGTCTTTCATCGAGATATTCACCTTGTCATAGACGACCGGCGCACGCCGGGGCGGAGCCGAGCCGACAGAGATCGTGCCGTCGCTGATTTCCAGTTTGCCGACGCTCAGATTCTGTGGTGACTTGGAACCGCCGCTCTTGGCGGGTTCTTTGGGTGCCCCCGCTTGATTTCCGAGCGATGAAAAGTTCCAAATGCCCTGCCGGTTCCGCAGCAGAGAAATTTGCGGCTTCTCGATGACGAGATGCGTCACGCTGAGCTGCTTGCTGAAGATCAGCGGCATCAACTCGACGCCAACCTTCAGCGACTTTGCCTGAATGAACGCGGTGTTGCTGAACTTGGGATCGTCGGCGATGGAGAGCTGGTTGGCCTCCACGCTGCCCGAGAGAATGCTCAGGCTCAAATTGCCGACTGTGACATTTCGCCCGAGCGCCGAGCTGAGATTCGATTCAATTTCTGGACGGAATCGGTTGACGTCGATAAGAAGCGGAAGGGCGATGGCAACCACGATCAATAGCGCGATAACGATGCCGACGATCTTGAGAGTTTTCTTATTCATGACAAACCTCCACGGCAGGAAGTGGCGGGAGACGAACTGGAATCCGACACAAGTTTATCAAAGGAATTCAAGTTCGACCGTGAGGGGAGGGGCCGCTTTCGAACGCGTTGCTGGTGCCGGGAAACTGCAGATCCCTCACTTCGCTCGGGATGACATCCGGTCAAGGGTCGGGATGACAAGGGCGGGTCAGGACTTCCCGCAAATTTAGAATCCCGCTGCTTAGACTGCGCCGACCGCCATCTCCTCGCCTTCCGTGGGCATCTGCAGCAATACCGGCGAGAATTCTCCCTGCAATTGCGCCTGATAGATGGCCGCCTGCGCGGAGACGCCCGTGCCGACGACGCGGGTCTTGTCATGAGAGAGCGCAACCCATGAGCCCGGCGGCGCGGTCCCCAGCACGCGGGTGAGATCCTGCGGATTGGCTTCCATGACTCGTCCTGCTGGTTTCTTGGTAGACATTTGACCCCCGAAATGAGGCTGGAAAGGCTTGTGCTGGGGAGATGTCCATTTGAAAGCCGTGCGGGTAAAGGGTCAAGAGCTTAACCGGGCTAGAACCTAAGTTCTCTTGGAGGCGCGGCCGCTCTTGTGGGTGGTAACTCGTTACCTGCTAGTTCGTTATAAGATAGGCGGAAGAAGGAGCGAACTTCGGCTGTGTCAGCCCCTGAAATATCTCTGTCGGTGCAGCAGGAGGTCGCGCGGCTGGCTGGCTTGCCGGAGGTTCGGGCGGCCTTTGGCCGGTTTCGCTTTGAGGAGCCGCAGTTCGCGCAGTGGCAGATGGAGGTCTCGCGCGTGCCCGCGCCGCCCTTTGGCGAGACCGCCCGCTCCTTGTGGTTGGCCGAGCGTTTTCGAGAACTCGGGCTGGGTTCGGTTCAGATCGATGATGTGGGCAACGTATTCGGCGTGAGTTCTGGCCACGGAGATCGGTTCGTCTCGGTCAGCGCCCACATCGATACCGTTTTTCCCGCAACCACTCCGCTGAACATCCGGCAGCAGGCCGGCCGTTTGTATGGTCCCGGAGTCTCCGACAATGGCGCAGGTATCGCCGCGCTGCTGGCGGTGGCCAGCGTCCTCGGCAGCTCGCAGATCGTGCATACGTTGCCCTTCTTGTTCATCGGCAACGTTGGCGAGGAGGGCGAAGGCGATTTGCGCGGCATGCGCCACGTTTTCCAGACGCCGCGTTGGGCCGACTCGATCGCTTACAGCCTGATCGTCGATGGGGCAGGATCGGACACGGTAGTGGCCGAGGCGCTGGGCAGCCGCCGCTTTGAGGTGATCGCGCGCGGGCCTGGTGGCCACTCGTGGAGTGACTTCGGCACCCCCAATCCCATCATCGCGCTCGCGCGTGCGATTCAATCGCTCAGCGAGACGCCCGTTCCAGTGTCTCCGAAAACGACTTTCAATGTCGGCGTGATTCGCGGGGGGACATCGGTGAACTCGATTCCGGAGTCGGCCTCCATGCGCGTCGACCTGCGCTCTACCTCCATGGCGGAGATCGATCGCCTGGAGCGCGCTCTCCGCGTTGCCCTCGATCACGCCGTCGATGCCGAGAATCTACCGGCCGTCGCGCGCAACCCGCGCCGCACGCACACCGTGCAATGCGAGGTGGTCGAAATCGGCAATCGGCCCGCCGGAGAACTTGCGCCCGATGCGCGCCTGCTGAAGGTAATTCGCGCCGTTGACGCGCAGCTCGGCAACACCGCCCAGGTGCAGCGCGCCTCCACCGACGCCAATATCCCGCTTTCCCTCGGCCGCGAGGCCATCGCCATCGGCGGCGGAGGTACGGGCGGCGGCGCCCACACGTTGCAAGAATGGTTCGACTGCAGCGGACGGGAGCTCGGCCTTCGCCGCATCCTGCTTACAATGCTTGCATTGTCGGCAATCGGTGAGTGACGGAGTTGCGGGAAGGATAATGACAAAAACGATCGTTCTTTTGTGCGCCATGGCTTCCAGCGTGACGACCTCGAATATGTTGGCCCAAAATGCGGCGTCACCATCCAAGGCCGACGTGATATTTACGCACGGCAACGTCTACACCGGCGCGGTGGGGGTAGGCTCGCTCGGCTCAACCAAGCGGGCGGAAGCGATTGCGGTGCGCGGCGACCGCATCCTCGCCGTCGGTACGCGCGACGAAATTAACAAGATGAAAGGTCCGCAGACGAAAGTCGTCGATCTTGGCGGACACTTCGTCATGCCCGGGTTCAACGACGCCCACATGCACCTCGCCAGCGCCGGGCTCGAAAAATTGAATGTCGACATGGTGGGCACGAAAACGCTCGATGAATTTCGCGAGCGTCTGCGCGTGGCGGTTGAGGCTGCCGGACCGGGCGACTGGGTTGTGGGCGAAGGCTGGGACGAAACGCTCTGGCCGGTGAAGACCCCGCCGACCCGCTGGGATCTCGACGAAGTCAGCGGCAATCATCCCGTTTTTCTGGGGCGCGTGGATGGCCACATCGCGGTTGCCAATACACGCGCCTTGCAACTCGCCAGTATCACGGTTGCGAGCAAAGATCCTGACGGCGGGAAGATCGACCGCGACGAGAGCGGCACGCCCACCGGGATCCTGCGCGAACAGGCGAAAGACGCGGTGTCGGCGGTGATTCCCAAGCCGACGCATGAGAAGCGGAGGCAGGCGATTGAGATGGCCTTGGCCGACCTCGCCAGCCACGGCATCACCTCCGCGCAAGATTATTCTTCGTGGGACGACTTTCAGGTTTACGAAGAACTGGAAAAAGAAGGAAAGCTTACTGCACGCATCTCGGAGTGGCTGCCCTTCGACGATTCCATCGAAGAGTTAATCGCAAGCGCGACTCGCATCCCGCCGTCCGACAACATGCTGCACACCGGCATGCTCAAGGGCTTCATGGATGGCTCGCTCGGCTCAAAGACCGCCGCGCTGCTCGAGCCCTACAGCGACGATCCCGGCAACAGCGGCATCCCGCAGTACGATCCGGCGAAGCTGAATGCGATGACGCGCGAGCGCGTGCTGGCCGGGTATCAGATCGGCTTCCACGCCATTGGCGACAAGGGAGTGCAGATGGCGCTCGATGCCTTTGCCGACGCGGAGAAAGCGGCAAAAGACGGCAAGGTAAAGGCTGCCGACGGCGGCTCCGATTACCGGCTTCGCGTCGAGCACGCGCAGGTCACGACGCCGCAGCAGATTGCGCGCTTCAAGGAACTGAAGGTCATAGCTTCCATGCAGCCGAACCACCTGCTCACGGATATGAACTGGGCGGAGTCGCGCCTCGGTCCCAAGCGCGCGGAAACTTCTTATGCCTGGGCCGAGTTTTTGCGGCACGGCGTGGTGCTCGCCTTTGGCACCGATTATCCGGTTGAGCCGGTCACGCCCTTTCGTGGAATGTATTCGGCCGTGACGCGCATGAGCGAAGACGGAAAGAAAACTTATGTGGGCCAGAAGCTGACGATCGAGCAGGCAATCGCCGCGTACACGACGGGCGCCGCGTTTGCCGAGTTCGACGAAAAGCAAAAAGGGAAGCTAGAGCCCGGGATGCTAGCCGATTTCGTCGTGCTTGACCGCGACCTGACCGCCGCTACGCCTCCGAAAATTCTGGAGACAAAAGTTCTGCGAACCGTGGTTGGCGGCAAGACAGTTTACGAAGCGAAATAGTCCACGGGCAACGATCGTGAAACTCGACTGCCGGCAACCACCCCAGCACGCGAAAACCACGCGTGCTGGGGACCCCGGCGGGTCGCCGCGCTACGGTCATGAGATCGGTGCGATTTGCCTATCTGCTGCTGCTCATCGTTATCGCGCCGCTAACTGCAGTCGCGGGCAGGCGCGAGCGGCCCATCACGCGCCTCGATGGCAGCCGCATCGCTCCCGCAGAAATCGACGCGACCGTCACGCGGCTGATGCGCGCCGCCCGGGTCACCGGCGTAAGCATCGCCATTTTTAACAGGGGCGATATTTCTTACCTGAAATCCTACGGCCTCCGCGACAAGGCAAAGAATCTTCCGCTGACCGAAGACTCCGTTATGACCGCGGCCTCGTTCAGCAAAGTCGCATTCGCCTACATGGTGATGCAGCTTGTCGACGAGAAAATCCTGGACCTCGACAAACCTGTATACCAATATCTTCCCAAGCCATTGCCCGACTATTCCAACTACAAGGACCTCGCCAATGACCCACGCTACAAGAAAATCACGGTCAGAATGCTGCTCAGACACACCAGCGGCTTTCCCAACTGGCGCTGGATTAACGACGATCGCAAGCTGAATATCAACTTCGAGCCCGGCACGAGGTTTGCATATTCGGGGGAGGGAATCGACCTGCTGCAATTGGTGGTCGAGACCATCACAAATAAGCCACTCGAAGAATTAATGCGCGAGCGCGTCTTCAGGCCATTCGGAATGACGCGCGCCAGCATGGTCTGGCAGAGCGCGTTTGAAAACGATTTCGCCAATGGCTACGACGAAGACGGCCGCTCGCTCGGCCCGGAGCGCCGCAAGACGGCCGATGCCGCCGGCTCAATGCAAACTACTCCGCGCGATTTCGCCCGGTTTGTTCAGGCCGTGCTGCATGGCGAGCGCCTGAAAAAGCAAACTCGCGAGATGATGCTGAGCCCGCAGATCAGGATTCTGTCGAAACACGAATTCCCAACGCTCACCTACGAACCGACCGACGAGAACAAAACAATCCGCCTCAGCTATGGCCTAGGCTGGGGCCTCTACTGGACGCCCTATGGCGAGGCCTTCTTCAAAGAAGGCCACGACGAAGGCTGGCGTAACTATGTGGTCTGTTTCGACAAGCCGAAGATTGGCCTGCTGATCATGACCAACAGCTCCAACGGCGAAGGCATTTTCAAAGAACTGCTGGAAACTCTGCTCAAGAACACCTACACGCCCATCGAATGGGAGGGCTACACTCCCTACGACAAGCTGCCTGCACGCGCGCCTTCAAAGCCGTAACGGGGGTCTCCCTGCGATCTCTGCGTTCATCGAGTTCCATCCTGCCGATTGGCCGGTGTGAAATCAAAAGCACGATTCTGCGGGATCAGCAGGGAATGGCAGGCTCGGCGAACTCGGTGAGGAATGCCTGCTTGCGGCGCTCGAGCCACTGCATCCACTCACGGAGGCCATCACCCGCGAGGCTGGCAACTTTCACGATCTCCATTTCGGGATGCACGCGGCGCGCATTGACGATCGCCTCGGCTGCGTTGAACGGAACATACGGAAGCAAATCGGTTTTCGTGAGCACCATCAGTTCCGACTTGAAAAATATCGATGGATACTTCAGCGGTTTGTCTTCGCCTTCGGTGACGCTGAGGAGCACGATTTTCGCGGCCTCACCAAGGTCGTAGCTGGACGGGCAGACGAGATTGCCGACGTTTTCAATGATGAGCAAATCGAGTTTGTTGAGGTCCCAGTCCGCGATGTGCTTTTCGATCATGCGCGCGTCGAGATGGCAGGTGCCGCCGGTCGTGATCTGCTTCACCGGGTAGCCGTAGCGCTTCAGGCGGTTGGCATCGTTCTCGGTCTGGAGATCGCCCGTGAGCACGGCGACGCGGCTGTCGGCGGGCATGGCCTCCAGCGTTTTTTCGAGCAGCGTGGTCTTGCCCGATCCTGGCGAACTAACCAGGTTGACGACCAATACTCGCGCTTCGCGAAAGCGCTCGCGTAACTCCGCCGCCACACGGGCGTTTTCGTTCAGAACTTTTCCTTCCATGGGCACGCGGTTCATTGTGTTTGGGCCTCCACTGCTTCCGGGTTGCTCGATTTCGATCTTGCAGAATCCGATTCGGCAGAATCCGGCTCTTCGATTTCCAGATATGTAAATAGGAGTTCATCGCCGCTGATGCGGTCGGTGCTCAGGCTGCCGCAAGCGGGGCAGAGCAATTCGTAATTGTGGACGTCGAATTCGCGCGTGCATTCGCGGCACCGGCTGCGCGGCGCGACATACTCGACATCGAGTTTCACGCCGGCGAGCGGGGTGTCGATGGTCAGTGCCTCGAAGGCAAAATTCAGGGCATCCGGGTCAATGCCAGCCAACGCGCCAATGCGCACGCCAACTTTGACGGCGCGGGAGCCTGGGCGGCGGCGCAGCTCGGCCGCCACTCCATCCAGGATCGAATTGGCGATACCCATTTCGTGCATAGAAAACCGGCTTTTGGCCTTCGGCTCTTGGCTTTTGGCTTCGGCTTCCGACTGAACCTGAACGCCGAAGGCCAAGAGCCCATTGTCAACAAATTCGCGGCAACTGATCGCCCGCCAGCATGTCCACGCAGCGCGATGTTCCCAGGTTGGTGCGAATCGTCACGATCGGCGAGGCGGACTCAACCACCGTTCCTATGATCTGCGCGTTGCAGCCCAGCGGATCGGCGCGCATAGCGGCCAGCACCGCATCGGCCGATTCCGGCGCGACGATCGCAATCAGCTTGCCCTCGTTCGCCACATATAACGGATCGAGGCCGAGCATCTCGCAGGCCCCGCGCACCTCTTCGCGAATCGGGATCGCACTCTCCTCAAGCCGAATGCCGACGCGGGACTGCTCGGCGATTTCGTTGAGCGTGCTGGAAACGCCGCCGCGGGTGGGATCGCGCAGAACACGAATCTGGTTGCCGTTGTTGACCCGCAGCATCGCGGCCACAAGATTGTTCAGCGCGGCGCTGTCGCTTTCGACAGGGCACTCGAATTCCAGGCCTTCGCGCTGCGCGAGAATCGCAATGCCATGCTCGCCGATCGAGCCGCTGAGCAGAACTCGGTCGCCGGGGCGCGCGCGATTGGCGGAGAGTTCAAGTCCGTCGGGCACCAGCCCGATGCCGGTGGTATTGATAAAGAGCTCATCGCCACTGCCTTTTTCCACGACCTTGGTATCGCCGGTAACGATCTGCACGCCGGCTTTCTCGGCGGCCGCGCGCAACGAATCGACTATGCGCCGCAAAACGTCGATCGAGAGCCCTTCTTCAATAATGAAAGCGACGCTCAGAAAGAGTGGCGTGGCCCCGCCCATCGCGAGATCGTTGACGGTGCCGTGAACCGCGAGCGAGCCGATATCTCCACCGGGAAAAAATAGCGGCTTGACGACGAAGGAGTCGGTGGTAAAGGCGAGCCGGGCGTCTCTCACTTGAAGGATCGCCTGGTCGTCGAGCCGCGACAAAACCGGATTCGCAAACGCCGGCAGAAATATGGAGCGCATCAACTCGGCGCTCAGCCGCCCTCCGCTGCCGTGGCCGAGAAGGACGGTGTCCTTCACGGGATGCGGCGCGGGGCAAGTCAGTTCAGCAAGCGAGTTGTTTCCCTTGGACATTTGTTTAGCGCGCCTCGGCGATCGGTGACCGGTCCCCGGTCACCTGTTTTCCATGCCGCCGATAGTTGTAATACGCCGCGCAAGCGCCCTCCGATGAAACCATCGGCGCACCCAGCGGATATTGCGGAGTGCAGCGCATGCCGAACGCGGGACAGTCAGTCGGCTTTTTCAACCCCTGCAATACCTGCGCACTAATGCACTCGGCAGGCTCGTCGACAGTGATCGAAGCCAGCCCAAAAAGCCGCGACGCATCGAAGTCGCCATACTCATCGCGGACGCGCAGGCCGCTCATGGGAATCGAGCCGATGCCGCGCCACTTCTGGTCGGCGATCTCAAAAACTTCATTCATGAGGCGCTGCGCCGGCAGATTGCCCTGATAGTTCACCGAACGCACATACTGGTTGTCCGCGCGCGCCTCGCCTTTTTCGAGTTGGCGGACGAGCATGAGAACCGCCTCCAGCAGGTCGACCGGCTCGAAGCCGCCCACAACGATGGGCACGCGAAAATCGCGCACCAGCGTTTCGTATTCTTCATAGCCCATCACGGTGCAGACGTGGCCGGGCGCGATGAAGCCGTTGACGCGGCAATCGGGCGAAGTCATGAGCGCGCGAATCGCGGGCGGCACCAGCACGTGGGAGACGAGCACCGAGAAATTGCCAATCTTTTCCTGTTTCGCCTGCCAGATGGCCATCGCGTTGGCGGGCGCAGTCGTTTCGAACCCGACGGCGAGGAAGACTACCTTGGTGTCGGGGTTCTGGCGCGCGATCTTCAGCGCTTCGGTTGGTGAATAGACGATGCGCACGTCGCCGCCGCGTGCTTTCACGGTGAGAAGGTCGGTCGTGGAACCGGGTACGCGCAACATGTCGCCATAGGAAACGAGAATGACTTCCGGGCGCGCGGCCAGTTCGAGGGACTTATCGATGGTTTCGAGCGGCGTCACGCAAACCGGGCAGCCGGGGCCGTGGACGAGTTCGATGTTCGAAGGAAGCAGTTCGTCGAGGCCGTAGCGCATGATGGTGTGGGTCTGGCCGCCGCAGATTTCCATCAGCACCCAATGGCCGCGAACCTCGCGCTTGATTTCGGCGAGCAGGCGGCGGGCGATGTCCGCGTTCCGGTATTCGTCCAGAAATTTCATTGTGCGGATCTCCGCAGTCGCGACGAGCGTGTGCGAGTTTCACTCTACGACGCGATGAACATCTACTCGGTGACGGAGATCACACGGCGAGGTGAGCGACGCGGAGAGTTAAGGAACGCGAAACGGAGGGCGAGGATGCCGGCGCTACGTTCAAAATCAGCTGACGTTTTCTTCCGGTGGGAGTTCCGCTTGCAGCGCGCCCAGCTCTTCCAGCGCCTCGAAGGTGCGCTGCGCTTCCTCCTCGTCGATCTTGCTGATGGCAAATCCCACGTGGACGAGAACGTAATCGCCGGGGGCGGCTTCTGGAACGAAGTCCAGGCGAACTTGCCGCACGATGCCACCAAATTGCACGCGACCGGTGCGCGCGAAGCCCAAGTCGTCTTCGCTCAGAATTTTTCCCGGGATGGCCAGGCACATGGGCTCGCCTCTGGGGGAGAATTCGCCCTCCACCCTTATCTCCCTCGCCGGGCACCTCAGGCAGTGATTTGCGTCACACGCACCTGTGACGCGCTATGCCCTGGAGCTACGGCGCAATCACCATTCTTCCCGGCGCCGTGCCGCTGGTCGAAAACGGCGAATTGTTGATGACCGTGGGCTGACCGGTATTCTGATCGTAGGTGTAACCCTGAATCCCAGATGAACTCCCGATGTAGAAATAATTTCCCGTGGGATCGATGAGAGCGAACAGGTTGCCGGCAGCCACGCTGAAAGGCGAATTGAGGGTCGGGGCCAGCGCCCCGGACCCGTCGGCGGCAACGGTAAATACCCACACGCTATAGCTGGAGCCGGGCGTGGTGGCGAAAAGGAAATTTCCGACGGGGGAAAACACCAGAACCGTCGGCCCGTTGCCCGCGATGGCCGTGAAGGGCGAGCCCGTGACCGCCGAAAGCGTGCCGTAGCTCGAGCCCTGCGTTGGAAAGATATTGAAGGCCGAGATGTTGCCGATGCTGGTCGGCGGGTTGTTGATGGCGGTGGTATTGGCCACGTAGAGATGCGTTCCGCTGCTATCCACCGCCAGGCCCGAGGCGCCTGCCCCGGAATAATAGGGCGATCCCGGCACGGGCGCGAGCGCCCCCGTTGACGGCGAGAAGGTGAAGGCGGTGACTGTTCCAACGCCGGGGTTGGAGACGTAAACCAGGTCGCCGGACGGCGGAATCAAAATCTCCGCCGGATCGAGGCCGGCATAGAACGGCGAATTCGGAACCTCGGTCAGCGCGCCACTGCCGGAATCGATGGAGAAGACGGAGATATTGTTGGAAAAGCTGTTGGTGACGAGCAAGTACTTGCCCGTGGGATCGATGGCGACCTCGTGTGGGCCGCTTCCGGCCTGCGTTGGGCTGCCTTTCTGCGATAACGTTCCGTCACCGGCGATATTGAAAAGCGAGATCGTATTGGCCTGGGCATTGGCGACGTACAAGAACTTGTCGAGCACCGCCAAGCCAAGGGGAGACGTGCCTGCTACCTGCGGCGTCTGGGCGATGGTCGTAATCTCGCCAGTGAGGGAGTTGATTTGCACCAAGAGAACTGAGCCCGGGCCCGGGAGGGTGACATAGGCGTTCTGGTGCTCCCCGAATTTGGGGACCGGCTTGTTGCCGGAGCAGGAAAGAAGGAATGCGGCCAAAAGCACAACGACAATGACGGCGGACGTTCCGAAAAGACGTTTTTTACACAGCAGCGCGGCGCGCGCCGCCCTCAAAAAGCTCATGTGCGAACCTGCTCCTGCTTGCGAGATCGAATGTGTGACGGTAGAGATACTATCGTGCACGAGAAAGCCCAAAGTGCGCAACCCTCCACTTCCGCAGCCTCGGGTGACTTACGAAATTCATCTCCGCGGATTTTCGCAGATTCTCGTGGATTTTGTGAAAGCCAAAAGCATACCCGCGAAAATCCGCGGACGGGAGTGCCCTACACTTGAAATTAGATGCATGCTTCAGGCAGTTTAAACTGGATATGGTGTAATCAGAGATCGCCGATGATCGACATTCACTGCCACATTTTGCCGGAGGTGGACGACGGCCCGAAGTCCTGGGAGGTCGCGGTTGAAATGTGCCGCATGGCGGCGGCCGACGGCATTACGCATACCGTCGCAACTCCGCACGCCAACGATCGCTACCTCTACGAGCGTGATTTTCTTTCGGAACTCCTCGACGAGCTGCGCGCGCGGGTTGGCCCGGCGCTGGAATTCAGCCTGGGCTGCGACTTTCATCTTTCTTACGAGAACCTGGAGCGCGTGCTCGCAGAGCCGCATACCTACACGATCGGGAGCACGAATTATCTGCTCATCGAACTGAGCAACTTCAGCATCCCAAATAATCTCGCCGAATGCTTCTGCCGCCTGGGAGACCGCGGGCTAACGCCGATTCTCACGCATCCGGAGCGCAACCCGATCTTGCAGCAGACGCCGCAGCGCGTGCTCGAATACGCCGAGCAGGGCTGCCTGATTCAGGTGACAGGCTCGTCGCTGACGGGCTTTTGGGGAGAGCGGCCTGAGATCGTGGCGCGCTGGCTGCTCGATCGTTCAGCTATTCATGTTCTGGCAACCGATGCGCACGACACGAAGCGGCGCGTTCCGGTTTTGTCGGAGGCGCGCGATGTGGCCGCGGAAATTGTGGGCGCGGAGTGCGCCGAGGCGCTGGTGGAAGGAAATCCTGGAGCGATTGTTCGAGGGCAGCCGATTCCGTATTGCCCGCGGCCGGTGCTGGACTAGGGATTCCAAAATCCATCGAGAGAGGGCACATTGATGGCTAGTGTAATCGCCCTTCACGCCAGTTGGGTGCCGTGCGACTATTGGAGACGAGAACAAGAATCGTATGCGCAAACGAGAAATGGATGATGGCGTGAAGCTCGACCCGCTCATCGGCGAACTTGTTCGATTCAAGCTGCATGAATCGCCAGACATGTACGAGGCCACGATCCTAGCCTTCGACGAAAAGGGATACTGGGTGCGCGGCGGCTCTTTGTGCGAGTACCTCGGATTGTGCGGAACGGAGGACAACGCAAACTCCGACACCCGGTATCTGGAATCCAGACGAGTCCATTGGAAACAGAGAGTTAGACAATAGGTTACCCACTGCGGATGGTTGACTAGCCTAACGTTGCGATTCCACGAAGGATGCAGGTTCGTTGGCAGAGACTACTGCTGAGGAAGGCTATTTTCGGGCGCGTCCGGCTTGGCCGCGTTCTTCGGACCGCCCGCCGCCGGCGATGAGGTCATCGCGCTTTCGGGATTCAGCAAGTGATCCTTGCTCGGACCGAGTCCTAACTTAATCAGCGCCCGCGAATCCGGAGTCGTCTTCGACTGCCATCCCTGGTCGGCCTGATAGCGTTGCATCGCGGCCTGAGTCGCGCTGTCCCACGATCCTGAAGGCTGGCCCGGCAAATAGTGCTCGCGGATCAAGGCCTCCTGGATGGCCCGCGCGCGCTCGTGATCGATCACTTGCTGCCCGCGCTTCCTCGAACTCCGTGAAGTCCGGGAACTCTTCGAGCCTTTTTTCCCGCGAGCGCTTGATGTCTTCTGCGTTGAGGCGTGGGATGAACTCTTGCCCGTACTGGATTTGTGCGAAACCTTGTGCGCGCCGGATTTTGGGGTCGAAACGGATTTGTGAGCCGAAGATTTTGGAGCGGAAGATGCCGCCGTCGAAGACGTCGCCTGCGTGCCCGGAGTCGGCGCGGTAGCCACGGACGATGCCAGCGCACTCCCGCTTAACGCCAGCAAGCTGCAAAGCGCAGCCGTCCGCCATCCTCGCTTTGGAATTCGACCCTGCATTGAAGAAAGTTCCCGGCCGTCCCACCACGGCCCACATCGGCATACAAAAAAGCCGGCGAGACAGCCTACAGTATCGTCTCCCAAAAGGGAACCGTATGCCAGTCTCGCCGGTACATCTCGCGATTACGGAAGTGTCCCGGCCAGGAAGATGGTTCCATCCTGCGCCCGCGAGCCGCGCGGCCGCACCAGGAACACCACGTCCTGTCCGCTCTTTAGCGACGATTCGATCTTCGCGAAATCGTCGGAACTATTCACGGGCTGTTTGTTTACTTCCAGGATGACGTCGCCGCGATTCAATCCAAGATCCTCGGCGAACGATCCCTGCTTTACGTCCTGCACGACCACACCCTTGCCCATCGGGATGTTGAGGCGGTCCGCCAGATCGCTGGTAATGCCGCGAACCGTCATACCCAGCTTGCTGGGCTTGGGCTCTTCTTCGCCCTGATTTTCGTCTTCCTCGCCGAGGCGCGCAGCAAACAGCTTGGAGCGGTCGGCGATGGTCACCGTCGTCTCCTGCTTCTTGCCGTTGCGAACGAAGTCGAGCTTGGCCTTGCTGCCGGGCTTGCGCGCGGCGATATCCGCTACCAGATCGTCGCCGCTCTTCAGTTCTTTGCCGTCGACGGAAGTGATGGTGTCGCCGATCTTCAGGCCCGCCTGTTCAGCTGGGCTGCCCGAGACGACGTTCGAAACCGTAACACCCGATCCGTAAATGCGCGCGATTGCCGGGTTCGGCTGAGCGGCGAACTCAATGCCGATCGAGCCGCGCGCCACGCGGTGGTCCGGTCCGATTAGCTGGTTATAAACCTGCGCAACGGTGTTCGACGGCATGGCAAATCCCACGCCGGCGTAGGAACTCGTCTCGGTCAAGATCGCCGTGTTAATGCCGATGACCTCGCCCGCCATGTTCACGAGCGGTCCGCCAGAGTTACCCGGGTTGATGGCCGCGTCCGTCTGAATAAAAGATTGAAACTGCCGGTTCGGAACGATGTTGCGACCCTTGGCCGAAACAATGCCGGCGGTCACGGTTTCCTGTAGTCCGAAGGGGCTGCCGATGGCCAGTACCCAGTCGCCA
Source organism: uncultured Acidobacteriaceae bacterium (assembly GCA_963698865.1). GTDB lineage: Bacteria > Acidobacteriota > Terriglobia > Terriglobales > Acidobacteriaceae > Acidiflorens. The sequence goes on from CAVOSL010000004.1 coordinate 201,019, forward strand.
ACCTGCATGCCATCCGAATTGCCGATCTTGGCGGCGGGCAGCGCGTGATCGACGTCGATCTTGATCACCGCGAGGTCCGTCTCTTGGTCCGTGCCGACAAGCTTCGCGTCATGACCGGGCGCGCCTTCGGGTTCGCTCTGTAGCTTCACGCGAATCCGGTCAGCCTTTTCGACCACGTGCCGGTTGGTGACAATGTATCCCTTGGCATCGACGATGACGCCCGATCCCAGCGAGCGCTGCCGGATCGTGCCGGGTTCCTGTCCTCCCTGGCCGCCAAAAAACTTGTCGAAGAAATCCTGGAACGGGCCGTCATCCCCGCCCTGGTCTCCCTGGTCATCTTGATCGGGATTGGGACGCACGCGCCCGCCGCGGCGGTGCGGGTTCTTGATGGTTGACTCGGTATTGATGTTGACAACGCTCGGCTCGAGCTGCTTGGAAATCTGCGAGAAGGCGTTCGAGAGCTGCTGTGGCGCTGGAACTGTGAGCGGGGTGGCATCCGAGGATTTCTGCCCCTCTTTGCCCTTGACCCCGTAGGAAATCACCGTGCCGATCAGAATTCCCAGGGAAAGGGTCACTAAAATCGTAAGCGTATAGGCCCAGCGGTTGGCCTTAAGGCGGGCCCACAAGGCGCTTTCGCGCGAATCCATTTGTTCCTCCTGATGATGGCGTGCCGATAATGAGGTAATCGCTAATTATACCTTTGGCCGCAAGCGCGGAAATAGCGTGGCTCGTTTACCCATTAGACGCTGGAAGTGGGTCTGGGGTTAAGGGGATTGTGGGGCCGAATCGGAGCGCGACCGGTGGGCAGGGTCGGCCCTGCCGTGGGGATGTCCGATCTTCAAAGTCTTTTCGTGTCATTTGCATGCTTTCTCCGCGCCCTTCGCGGTTAAGGGCCATTGCGACCGTCGTAGTCCGTGCTACCCTGGTGGCACTTTGGTGGAATCCTCTGGCACCCGCGGGCCATTTCCAGAAAGGGGACACAGCCTTAGATTCGTAATCGAGCAGTTCTGGGGGAGGGCTGCCCGGGCGTCCTGGATTCGCGAGAATCCGGACGCCCGTTTAATTTTTTCCGCACGTTTTTCGGGCGATGATTGTGCCCGTCACCGTCGAAACGTTCCCATCCACTCCGCCTTTCCCAGAATGTGTCCCTCCATCGCGCTCTCCAGGTCCGCCTTGCCTGCTCCCGAGCTCAAAGTAAGCTCCGCGTTCAACGCATAAAGTTTGAAGAAATATCTATGCGGCTTTCCCGGCGGTGGACATGGCCCGTTGTAGCCGATCTTGCGAAAATCGTTTTGGCCCTGACGGGCGCCATCTGTGAGCTGATCTCTCTTTTCCACTCCGCCATGAAGCCCACTTGCGGTCGAGGGAATGTTGAAGATGACCCAGTGCACCCAGGTGCCGGCTGGAGCGTCCGGATCGTCGGCGATCAGCGCAAACGATTTTGTTCCCGCCGGCGCGCCCGTCCACTCCAGCGCGGGAGATCGGTCTTCGCCACTGCACGTGAACTGTTTGGGTATCTCTCCACCACTTGCGAAATCGGGACTGCGCAACGTGAAAGCCACAGAGACCGCTCCTTTCGCTCCGCCCTGCGCGCCCGCCAGGATCGACATGCTGGTGAACATGCACAGCGAGAGAAGGATTGAGATGGAGAAAATGAAAGGCCAGTTGTGCGCGCGGCTATGCATGAGAATCTTCCTGCGGACCACTTCAACGGGGCTACCTTAAAAGTTTGTGCTGGCTGGTGTGCGAGTTCCAAGCTTGTGGCTCGAGACTCGCAACTCTAGTTCGTCGAAATCGTGAAGTTCACTGTAATTCGCGCCTGGGTTTCGACCGGCTGGCCGTTTTGCAGATAGGGCTTGAAGTGCCACTGCTTCACGGCCTCGCGTGCCGCGGCCGCCAGAATCTCCGGGCCGCTCAGAATCTGCAACTCCTGGATGGTTCCGTCGCGTGCAATCAGCGCCTGCAGGCTCACCGCGCCCTGCACCTTCATCTGCCGGGCCAGCAGCGGATAATCCGGCGGCACGCTTACCTCGACATTCTGAGCCGCCTGCCGTGAGATCTGCACTCCGCCGCGCGAAGATCCAGGGGAGATTCCGGCCGTAGCGGTTATGCTCGATCCCGTCGTGCCCGAGGCCACGTCCACATGAATTGCGGGGCTTTTTGTGGGGACGCTTACGCTCCGGTTGCCGGCTACGACCTCGACCTGCAACGGAGGCAGCGCCGCCCGCTCGGTGGTAGCGGTGAAGGGAACCGCGGCCGGCGTGTCCGTTTTGGCAGGTTTGCGCTCATGTACGACCGGCGGGGGGGCGCTCGTGTTCTCCGCCATGGCCTTGGCTTTCCTGAGCGCGACCGCTTCCGCCGACTCTCCTTTGGTCGGGAACCAGAAATCCCAGTCCTTTCCGATCACGGCCACGAGCGCCAGCAGAAGGATTCCCAAAGCAATCAGCATGCGCTTGCGCTGTGCTGCGGCGTCCGGCGTGGGAACGCCCGGCGGGTGCGTCCGCTCTAAACTCGCGCGCTGCAAGTGCGAACGCTCCAAGTGCACTTGGGTGTGGTTCTCGTCGTGAAACGTGGGCACAAGAACATTCCTCTAGGGGATTTCGGGGGACTGCCTTTAGTATGCCCCGAAAGGGCCCGTCAATTCCAGTAAATAGAGCGGCTTAGGGCCAGCCGAGGCACTGGTGACTACCGTGTGACAGTCATCACACCCACCTGTGCCGGGTATCACCGCCCGAAGTTAACCTCGGTCGCACACTGATTGCGTGATCTTTGTCACACGAGCATGGTCCGGAAAAATCCGCTCGCGACGATGTCACAGAGGGGTGTGAGATGCTCTCACCATACGGAATGGATATTATTGAAAGTTGCCTGACGTGCAAGATGCGCGCCGAGCGGCTCTTCTGCGATCTGCCGACCGCCGCTTTGCAGTCCTTTGAGAGTATCAAATATGCCACCGCGTACCCCAAGGGTGCCGTTCTTTTCGTCGAAGGCCAAGCTCCCCGCGGCATTTTCGTCCTGTGTAAAGGCCGCGTCAAAATGTCGATCTGCGCCAGTGACGGCAAAACTCTCATTCTCAAGATTGCCGAGCCCGGCGAAGTTCTCGGGTTGAGCGCCGCCGTTTCCGGCAAAGCCTACGAACTGACCGCCGAGACCATCGACCCCTGCCAGGTCAATTTCGTGAAGCGCGAAGATTTCCTGCGCTTCCTCAAAGAGCATAGCGACGCCTGCTTCAAGGTCGCCGAGCAACTCAGCGAGAAATACAATGTCGCCTGCCACGAAGTTCGCTCCCTGGGTCTCTCGCACTCCGCCGCCGAGAAACTTGCGAAACTCCTTATGGAGTGGAGTTCGCGCAACGGCGAGTCGCAGAAGCAGGAACCGCGTGTCAAACTGGCCCTCACTCATGAAGAAATCGCGCAGATGATCGGCACCTCACGCGAGACTGTGACGCGTCTATTCGCGGATCTCAAGAAGCGCCAGATTCTCCAGACCAAAGGCTCGACGCTCGTCATCCGCAACAAGGCCGCCTTGCGCTCGCTCGCTACCACCGGCTAAGAAGTGCGGCCGTGGTCAAACGGGCACGTTCCCTGTGTTAAGGGTCACCATTTTGGGTGATTCGAGTCACTGTTTCCTTCACGCCAACCGCGTATCACCGAACACAGGAGACAATGTATATGTCGCAGAGCTGCCTTGATTGCACGCAGCGCGCGGATGGCGTATTTTGCGATCTCGAGCCTGATGCTCTCCAGCAATTCGACGGAATCAAGTCTCTGGAGTCCTGGCCCCGCGGCACCGTCCTGTTTCGTGAAGGCCAGGCGGCGCGCAGCGTCTTTTTACTATGCTCGGGACGCGTCCGCCTTTCCGTCTGCTCCGAAAGCGGTGCCCGCATGACCTTGCGATCCGCCTCCCCGGGCGAAGTCCTCGGGATCAGCGCGGCTCTCTCGGGTGGACCCTACGAAGTGACCGCCGAAGTCATGGAGCCGGTGCAAGTCGCTCAGATCCGCCGCCGCGATCTGCTCAGCTTTCTCCACGAGCACGGTGAAGTCTGCATGCAGGTCGTTCATCTCCTTAGCGAGGACCTGCACCTAGCCTATGATCGCGTCCGTTCGGTAGGCCTGGTGCGCACGCGCCACAGCCACACCGCATAGGACGTAGTCAGATGAGCCCGGGCCAATCGCCGAAAGGCGAATCCCTGCCTGCCCCACCTACCAATGGATACGTCTCTTCGCATACTTGTGTCCCGCCTGAACTAATCCGACAGTAAGAGGGTAGCCGCCCGTTCGCACGCGGCGGAGGATTGCGCCCTGGTTGGCCTGGCCTCCGTGGACTGCTTGCAGCAATCGCCGTCCTTAGGCGCGTTGTTGAGCCGGCCGCCACTGCGTCTCCCAGGGTGAGGCGCAATTAGGAGAAGGCATTCATGAAATTTACTTTTTTGTCGCGCTTCATTCTGCTGGTTCCCGCGTTCGGGTTGCTCCTTTATGCCGCCGAGAAGCCCTCTGCCAAGGCGGACCCGGCACCCACGGCCGCGCAATACGTCGGCTCCGAAGCCTGCCTCACCTGCCATGAGGCGGTCTACAAGGAGCAGTTTGAACGCACTCCGCATTTCCAGACCGTCAAAAAAGGGCATGGTTGCGAATCCTGTCACGGTCCGGGCAGCGAGCACGTCGCGGGCGGCGGCGACAAGAGCAAAATCGTAAGCTTCGCCAGCATCTCCCGGGCAGAATCGAGTGGCCGCTGTCTGGAGTGTCACGGTGATTCCAAGACGCAGCATTTTTCGCGAAGCTCCGCGCACGCCAGCAATCAGGTGGGCTGCGTCGACTGCCACAGCCCGCACCACGCCGCCGAGCCGGAGCATTTGCTGGTCAAGAAGCAGCCCGAGCTTTGCTATTCCTGCCATGCCAACGAGCGCGCCGAGTTTGCCCGCCCTTACCACCATCGCGTGAATGAGGGCTTTATTCAGTGCAGCGATTGCCACAGCGCGCACGGCGCTTCCACGTTGCGGCAGGTTCGTAGCACGGCCGGCGGCGACGCCCCCTGTTTCCGCTGCCATGCGGAAAAGCAGGGGCCTTTCGTGTATGAGCACGTGCCCGTCAAGACCGAAGGCTGCGCCAGTTGCCACACCCCGCACGGGTCCACCAACCCGCGCATGTTGCGTGTGAGCCAGGTGAATCTGCTCTGCCTGCAGTGCCATTCCTATCCGGGGCTGGGGCCCTCGGGGCCGGCTCATAACCAATCCCAGAAGTATCAGGCTTGCACCATGTGTCATGCGGCTATCCACGGCTCGAACGCCAACAACGCGTTCATGAAGTGAGGGACCTGAAGTGAGAGGCGCAGAGTGAGGCCCGAGACCATGGACACCGCCAAGAGCACGCGCCCGGTTCGAGATTCACGAGCTTCGCAATTCGGATTTCCTTTTTTTTTCGCGGAGGCAAACTGAGATGCACAAATTCTGGTTTTTTCTATTAATAATTCTTCTGGTATTGCCCGGGGCATGGGCGCAGACCGACAATGCGTCCCAACTCCCGGGAGATCATTTACGACCAGTATCGCGTCCACCAGTCCGTCGAGTTTGGCTATCGCGCCGGCGACACGACCGGCAGCGAAGCGATGTTTGACACCCTGGTGAATGAACACCAGGGCCCGCGTCTCTTCGACCAGATGTTTTCCATGCAATCGGTGGACCGCCAGGGAACTTTGTTCGACGATCTGTTTGTGAACAGCGTCGGATGGGGTGGAGATCCCAACAACTATCTCCGCATGCGCGTGGGCAAGGACCGTTGGTACGACTTTAGCGCCAGCTTCCGCCGCGACCAGAATTTCTTCGACTATAACCTGCTGGCCAATCCGCTCAACTATCCAACTTCGTCGCCGAACGTTCCCATCGATGATTCCCCGCATGAGTTCCAGACGCGGCGCCGCATGAGCGACTTCGATCTGACCATACTGCCCCATTCCATCGTCAGCTTTCGCCTGGGTTTTTCCCACTACAACATGACAGGCGACAGTTGGACGAGCGTGCACGAGGGGACCGATGCGCTCTTGTTACAGCCCTGGAACACCACTTCCAATCTCTGGCGCGTGGGAGTCGACTTCAAGCCCGCGGCACGCACCGTCTTGAGCTACGATCAGATTCTGAATTACTACAAGGGAGACACGAGCCAGCAACTCAACAGCACGCCTTACGCTGTCTCGACCGGAGTTCCCACCGACCTCGGGTTGGTCTTTAACACCGCCGCCAGCCAGCCTTGCGCAACGCCCCTAACCTCAGGATTTGTTACTCCCACCTGCTCCGCTTACTTCTCCTATGACCGCTTGGATCGCGCGCGCACATCGTTTCCGACCGAGCAGTTCAGCCTGCGCAGCAACTACTTGCGGCGTCTCGATCTGACCGGCAGCGTCAGCTACACCTCGGGCGAACTCAGGATGCCCGCCTACGCCGAGGTGTTTGATGGCTTCGCTCGCGGCAATGTTCGCGACTCGGTGACCGACGGCTCGGTTCTGGTGAGCCGCGTGAACGCCGTCGCCGATTTCGGCGTTGTCATCAACGTCACCGACCGCTTTCGCATCGTCGACAAATTCCGCTTCAACAATTTCCGTCTGCCGGGCGCGCTCGGCTCCATTAATAACAATTTTTACGCTGCCAACCTGCTAACCACGCCCAACGTTTTTGATCCTGCCACCTGTCCTCCGCCCTATACGGCGGCGACTTGTCCGCAGCACACGAGCAGTTCCGGCGCTGACATAATCGTCCAGACTCATTCCAGTTTCTTCAAGCAGGATGAGAAGACCAACACCATTCAACTGCAATACGACATCACGCGAAAGTTTGGTGCGCGGCTCGGCTATCGCTACGGTCGCCGCAACCTCGCCGATTCTTTTGGCGACCAGCTGGCGGAAACTTTCTATCCGACCCTCGCCACCCGTGGAGCCTGCGCGAGCGGCACAGTGACGAATGGAGTTTGCACCGTGAGTGTCCCGAGCGACGGCAACGACACCTTCGAGATTGAACAGCATTCGCTCCTGGCGGGCGCGTCGTTCCGGCCTTCCTCGAAGGTGCGCGTCAATTTCGACGCCGAACAGTCCTACAACGATTTCTCGCTCACCCGCGTGAGCCTCCGGAAAGAATCTCGTTATCGCGCCAATGGCACGTTTGTTCCGCGACCCTGGGCGGTTCTCGGAGCGTCGATGAATCTCCTTAGCCAGTCCAATGACGATACCGCGGTGACCTTCCATGGCCATTCCAACAACTTTGGCTTCAATGCCGGCCTCAACCCGCAGCGCCGGGTCGGCGCCGACCTGGCCTACAACTACTTGGGCTTCCAGCAGAACGCGATCATCTGCTTCAATGACACGCCGCCGACCGGGGTCATTCTGCCGGTGGTAACCAATGCCGCCAGTTGCGCCGCGCTCGATTCCGGCAACCCTCTGCTCACCAGTGGATTTTATGAAAGCAAAACACACTATGGGATGACGGCTCTGACGCTCAAGCCCGTGCCCCGCGTCACCACCCGGCTGGGTTACAGCATTACGAGCGTGGGCGGATCGACGCCGCAGTTCAACATCCTCCAGCCGCAGGGAGCGCTGGCCAACACGTTTCATCAGCCCATCGCAGACGTGAATGTGGATATTGCGCACGACCTGGCCTGGCGACTGGGCTGGAATTACTACCAATACGGCGAAAGCGATTTCGCGGGCCCCACGCAGTCGCGCTACTTCCACGCCAATGACGTAACCGTTGCTCTCAAGTACGCTTTTTAGCTCTGAATAACCCCGTCCGGGCGGCTTCGGTCGCCCGGCCCCAAACCCGCCCTCCTCCAAGCCGCCCTCCCCCTTTCTAACTCCCTCGACCGCCTCGATTTGCGTGAACATCCACCTTGTGACATGAGTCACGTGCGGGAGTGTGCCATCTCACTGCCCCCATGTACGCCGTCCCCGCAAGATGTTGTGTTATGCAACACAGCCTTTAGGAGGCATAGCGCATGGCCGTTTGGGCAAATAGTCCGGCCGCTGGGAGGCTAGTCTGGGCCGGACTGTTCCTGTTGCTGGCCGCCTCCGGGGCCGCACCGGCCGCCGATGTCTCTAACGACGACTGCCTGGCTTGCCATGGCGACAAGACCCTGACCACCACCAAGGCAGGAAAAACCATCTCCCGCTTCGTCGATGCCAAGCGGTTCAAATCCTCCGTCCACGGTTCACTTTCCTGCACGAACTGCCACGCCGATCTCGAAGGCAAAGACCTGCCCCACAACGCGCCCCTGGCCAGGGTGGATTGCGGCACCTGCCACAGTGACGAATACAAGCAGCACTCCAATTCGCTGCATGGAAAAGCGATTGCCCGCGGCGATGCCCTCGCGCCCCACTGCGTCGATTGCCACGGCAATCACGATATCCTTCCGGTCAAGGACAAGAACTCGGCCGTCGCGCCCCTAAAAATTCCCTTCGTCTGCGGCCGCTGCCACCGCGAGGGCACGCCCGTGCAGATGAACCGCAACATCGATCAGCACAACATTCTCGAGAATTACTCGGAGAGCATTCACGGCGAAGCCGTTCTTAAAAAAGGTCTGATCGTCGCCGCCACCTGCGTCTCCTGCCACACCCCGCACAACATTCTGCCGCACACGGACCCGAATTCTTCGATCAACCGGCGCAACATCGCCGCCACCTGTACCAAGTGCCATGCCGAAATCGAACAGGTCCACCGCAAGACGATTCGCGGTGAATTGTGGGAGAAAGAGGTGAACACTCTCCCCGCCTGTGTGGATTGCCACCAGCCTCACAAGGTTCGCAACGTTTTCTACAGCGAGGGTATGGCGGATGCCGACTGCATGCGCTGCCACGCCAATGAGCGCCTCAAAGCTGCCAATGGCCGCAGCATGTTCGTCTCAGCCGCCGAGATTGCCGCTTCGCGCCACTCGCACCCGCGCACCCAGGCCACCCCCGTTTCCTGCAGCCAGTGCCACTCCGAGGTGAATGTCTCGCATGTTCGCCCCTGCGAAACCATCACCCATCCAGTGGATTGCTCCAAGTGTCACGAAGACCAGGGCCAGCAATATGTGCGCAGCAAACACGGCCAGCTACTCGCCGCTAAAGATCCCAACGCACCGAGCTGCAAGGACTGTCATGGCACCCACCGCATTCTGGACAAGCGCGATCCCGAGTCGGTCACCTTCCCCATCAACGTGCCCAAACTCTGTGGCGGCTGCCATCGCGAGGGCCAGAAAGCCGCCATTCGCTACACCGGCCGACAGCATGAGATCATTCAGCACTACAACGAGAGCATCCACGGGACGGGCCTTTCGAAAAGGGGCTTGACGGTGACTGCGACCTGCACGAGCTGCCACACCGCGCACCTGGTGCTCCCGCGCACCGACCCGGAATCCACCGTCAATCCCAAAAATGTGCCCGCCACCTGCGGCGCATGTCATCACGGGATTCAGGAACAGTTCGTGCAGAGCGTGCACTCTGCAACCGTGACTAAGACCGGCAAGGAACTGCCCGTCTGTAGCGATTGCCACACCGCGCACTCCATTCGCCGCACCGATGAGGCGGGCTTCAAGCTTGCCATCATGGAAACCTGCGGCCGCTGCCACGGAGAGATTGCCAAGACTTACTTCGAGACGTATCACGGCAAAGTCTCCCGCCTCGGCTACACGAACACCGCGAAGTGTTATGACTGCCACGGCTCGCACGACATCCTGCCGGTGACCGATCCCCGCTCGCACTTGAGCCGCGCCAACGTCGTCGCGACCTGCCAGAAATGCCATAGCAACGCCACGCGCCGGTTCGCGGGCTATCTCACGCACGCCACCCACCACGACCCGAAGAAGTATCCCTTCCTCTTCTGGACCTTCTGGGGCATGACCACGCTACTGGTTTCGACCTTTGTTTTCGGCGGAATTCACACTCTGCTGTGGCTGCCAAAAGCTCTTCAGATGCGGCGGGAACTGCGCGCCGAGGAAGCCCGCGCGGAACGATTGGACGCTGAGCGCGCCGACAGCAGCGCCGCTGGCAAGGATGGAAACCATGCCGACTGATCTCGAACGCGCGAACCAGAGCGCACAACTTTCGGCCGAAACGAATCGCCCGGAATCGCCTCGCCCGGAACGCGAGTTTGTCCGCTTCGCTCGCCACCAGCGTGCCCTTCACGCCTGCATGATCGTGAGCTTCATCAGCCTGGCCACCACCGGCATGACGCTGAAGTTCTCCTACACGCGGTGGGCGGCGATTGTGTCGCGCTTTTTCGGCGGGTTCCAGACCGCGGGCTACATTCATCGCACCGCCGCCGTGCTGATGTTCGGAGTATTCGCGACTCACCTCTACAGTCTCTATCAACAGAAAAAGCGTGAGCACAGATCATGGCTTTCGCTGATTTTCGGGGCCGATTCCATGATGTTCAATCGCCAGGACCTCGGTCAGTTCATCGCCACCATGAAATGGTTCCTGGGGCGCGGCCCGCGCCCGCAATACGGACGTTGGACCTACTGGGAAAAATTCGATTACTTCGCCGTGTTCTGGGGAATCGCGGTCATCGGAACCACTGGGCTGACGCTCTGGTTTCCAGTTTTTTTCACGCGGCTGTTGCCGGGCTCGTTTATTAACGTCGCCACCATCATCCACAGCGACGAAGCGCTGCTCGCCACCGGCTTCATCTTCACGGTGCACTTCTTCAATACGCACCTGCGGCCCGAAAAATTTCCGATGGATACGACCGTTTTCACTGGCCACATGCCGCTCGCCGAACTCAAGCGCGATAAGCCGCTCGAATACGAAGCGCTGGTCGCCAGCGGCCAACTCGAAGAGCACCTCGAAGAGCCGCAGCCGGAGATTGTCGTACGCACGATCCGTGCCTTTGCCTGGATCGCGCTGAGCATTGGTTTCAGTGTCATCGTTTGGATCATCTACGCGATGCTGTTCGCGTATCGCTAAAAGGAGTTCCATGACGGCCCGTAAGAAATTCGGATTCCTCTTCGGACTCATTCTGTCCCTCGCCCTGCTTTGGGTTTCCCCGGCTCTCGCCGCCGATCAGGATTGCCTCGCTTGCCACGGCGATCCCGGCATGAAATCCGATAAGGGCAAGAGCCTGCACGTCGACGCCGCCAAACACAAGACCAGTGTCCACGGTGAACTCGGTTGTACGACCTGTCATGAGGGAGTCAAAGAGTATCCGCACCCAAAGAACATGAAGATGCCGACTTGCGCGTCGTGCCACTCCGACGAGGTTGCGCAAGTTCCCCAGAGCGTGCACTCAATCCTTGGAAAGGAAGCCTGCGCCAGTTGCCACGGCCAGACGCACGAAGTTCAGCAAGCCGCCAAACTCGTCCCGCAGCAATGCGCCACCTGCCACGATGATGCTGTCCACGGGTTCCAGCAAGGCGTTCACGCTGTCGCCCGTAAATCCGGCGATTTGAAAACGCCGACCTGCTTGAGCTGCCACGGCAGCCCGCACCAGATCCTGGCCGCCGACAATCCGAAGTCGCCAGTTCATCACAACAATATTCCAGGAACGTGCGCGACTTGCCACTCCAAAAAGCTTGTCATGGAGAGCGTCGGCGAAACCACCCAGCAGTACTATTCCTATGAGCAAAGCGTGCACGGCCAAGCGGTGGCCAACGGCTCCGCCAAAGCCGCAGTCTGCACCGACTGCCATGGTGTTCACGAGATTCGCCGCGCCAGCGATGAAAAATCCTCGATCTTCAAATTTAACGTTCCTCTGACCTGCGCCAAGTGCCACGAGCAAGTGAAATACGAATTCATGCAGAGCATTCACGGCCAGGCCATCGCGCGCGGCAACTCCCAGGCGCCGGTCTGCACTGATTGCCACGGCATTCACTCGATCAAGTCGCACCTCGATCCAAATTCACCCGTCAACGCGCAGAACCTAGCGCGGCTGACTTGCTCCCGCTGCCACGAAGGGGTGCGACTTTCGCAGGAGGTCGGCATAGAAGGCTCCCGCGCCTCCACCTATCTCGCCAGCTATCACGGGCTGGCGAACAAGCGCGGCTCGCAGATCGTCGCCAACTGCGCCAGTTGCCACGGCTCCCACTTCATCCTGCCGTCGAGCGATCCCCGCTCCACCATCAACGCCGCCAACCTCGTCCGTACCTGCGGCCAGTGCCATCCCGGCGTCACCGAAAAATTCACTCTCGGTAAAGTGCACGTCGATGCGCCGCTCTCCGCCGACACCGGCAGCAAGGCCGTGCGTTTCATTCGTGGCTTCTATGTGCTGATGATCTTCAGTGTCATTGGCGGCATGGTCCTGCACAATCTGATCATCTGGCGCCGCAAAGCCATTCTTCGCCGCGATGCCTATCCACGCACTGTGACCCGCATGAATTCCAACCAGCGCGGGCAGCACCTGACGTTGCTCCTCTCGTTCTTCACGCTGGTCATTACCGGCTTCGCCCTCAAATATCCTGACTCGTTCCTCTCCTACATCCCCGGCATGGGCGAGCGCGTCCGCGGCATCATTCACCGCATTGCGGGCGTGGTCATGATCGGAGCGGGCGCCTATCATCTCGTCTACGCTTTGTTCACCCGCGATGGCCGTAAGCTCATTCTTGACTTGCTCCCCGAACCGAAAGACGCGACCGACGTGATCGGCGTGATGCGCTACTACCTCGGCCTGGGAGATAACAAGCCCGAGTTCAAGCGCTTCAATTACGCTGAGAAGGCCGAGTACTGGGCGCTGGTTTGGGGCGTGTTCGTGATGGCCGCGACCGGAATCGCGCTCTGGGCCAAGGTTTCCGTAGCCCACCTGTTCGCCCGCTGGTGGCTCGATGTCGCGACCGCCGTCCACTTCTATGAGGCGATCCTGGCCACCCTTGCCATCATCGTGTGGCACTTCTACCAGATCTTCCTCGACCCCGACGCTTATCCGATGAACTGGGCCTGGTGGGATGGCAGAGTATCCGAGCACCACTATCAGGAAGAGCACGGCTTGGATAGCGAGACGCTGTTAGCCGCCGCCGAAGCCGAGTCGTCAACGCACGACCCCGGCAACGGTAACGCTTCCTCAAACGCCGTCAAAGACGAGGAGACCGAGCCGATCGCGCACAAATGAAAGCGCTGCATGGACTGCCGAAGAAGCAATAAGGCGGCCGGCAACAACCGGCTCGTTTCTTCATCACACTGCATCACCAAGCGATTTTTGATATAAGCTGTGGTTTCTCACGCATAATCTGGAGGTCCCGTACTCATCATGGCCGAATCTCAGTCGAGCCCCCATCCCTCGGGAGCAGCCCGCCTTCGCGCACTGATCGCGAATCCCATCTCCCTCATCGGACTCGCGCTCTCGATCGTTGCCCTGGGCAATATCTTGTTTCTCTTTTTCATCGACATGACCTCCGACCACCCCAGCCCCTATGTCGGCATTCTGGCCTACATGGTCGCGCCCGGCTTCCTGGCACTGGGCTTGCTGCTGGTCATCTTCGGAGCGTTTTACACGCGCCGAAAGCGCCTCGAATCCGCCGGCGCTACTCCCTACCTCCGCCTTGATTTCTCCGATCCCTCGCAGCGCGGCGCGGTCGCACTCTTCCTCACCTTCATCATTGTCTTCGTCGGCATGAGCGTGGTCGGCAGCTACAAGGCGTACACCTTCACCGACTCAGTTGGCTTCTGCGGACAGCTCTGCCACTCTGTCATGGCGCCGGAATTCACTGCCTACCAGCAGTCGCCCCACGCCCGTGTCGCCTGCGTCGATTGCCACGTCGGAGCCGGTGCCACCTGGTATGTCAAGTCCAAACTCTCGGGCGCGCGCCAGGTCGTCAAAACCGCACTCAACACTTTCCCGCGCCCGATTCCCACACCCGTCCACAACCTGCGCCCCGCCGCTGAAACCTGCGAAGAGTGCCACTGGCCCAAGAAGTTTTACGGCGCCCAGCTCAAGGTCTTCAACCACTTTTCGAGCGACGAGAAAAACACCCCGCGCCAGATACGCCTTCTCATCAGCACCGGAGGCGGCGATCCCTCCACGGGCGAGCCCGAGGGCATTCACTGGCACATGAACATCTCCAACCAGATTAGTTACATTGCCACCGACGAAGAGCGCCAGAACATCGCCTACATCTCCGCCCGCGACATGCAAGGCCGCGTCACCGAATATTTCGCCAAGGATTCCAAACTTACGAAAGAGCAGATTGCCAGCGCGACCAAGCGCCGCATGGATTGCATCGACTGCCACAATCGCCCCACGCACATCTATGTGCCGCCCGATACCTCGGTCGATCGCTCCATGGCCGCGCATCGCCTGGATATCAGTTTGCCCTTCCTCAAGCAGCAGTCGGTGGCCGCGCTCACGGGCAACTACAAAGATACCGACGCCGCCATGCAGGGCATCGCCAAGACCGTCTTTGAGTTCTACAGCAGCAAGTATCCGGACCTCGCCAAAAACAAGAAGGTCGAGATTCGTAGTGCCATCGACGAACTCCAGCGCATCTACAAGCTGACCTTTTTCCCCGAGATGAAGCTCGACTGGCGCACGCATCCCAATAACATCGGCCATTTTTATTTCAATGGCTGCTTCCGGTGTCACGATGGCAATCACGTCAGTCCGGAAGGCAAGGTCATTCCCAAGGGCTGCAACACGTGCCATACCGTTTTGAGCCAGCAGGAGAATGCGGTCAGCATCGCGGCCGCGCCCGGCGCCGATTTCAAGCATCCGGTGGACCTCGGCGACATGACGGCAGTCAATTGCAGCGACTGCCACACCGGCGGCGTAAGCCCGTAAGATCCGTCTCCCCGGATGAAGACGGATTTTACGAATGATCTTTGATTCTCGAATCGAATTGATCTAAGCCCGCGTTCATCCGCGAAATCGGCAGGAACGAAGCCCTCGCCCGACAGCCCCCGCAAAAAGAAAGGCTGCCAGCGAATCGCCGCCAGCCTTTCTACTATCTGTAGTTGCCGTTACCGGCGTCCACCGCCATGTCCGCCACCACTGTGTCCGCCACCATAGGATCCGCCACCACCATGGAATCCACCGCCCCCGCGTGGGGCGCTCCCGTGGTAGCCACCGCCGCCGCTGTAGCCGTGTCCACCGCCTACGTACCCGTGACCAGCACCGACGTAGCCACGTCCACCGCCTACGTATCCATGACCGCCGCCAACATATCCATGTCCATAACCGCGGCCTACGTAACCGCGTCCGCCGTAGAATCCGCGGCCGTAGTATCCATGACCCCAGCCCCAGTGATACCAGGGTCCGGCGCCGATGAACACGCCGTTTATAAACCAGTCCGGTCCGTAATACCCATACGGTGCGCACCCATAGGGATAGTACGGGTAATACCCATACTCACAAACCGGCGGCTCATCCACATATCCCGGATCAACTCCAATCCCAATTCCGAAACCGACCTGAGCCTGCGCCGCCTGAGTGAACGCCAGCGGCATCCAGAGTACAGCCAACATCGCCAGATATTTGAGGTACTTCATAGCAAACCCCCTTGTCCAGACCCGTCTTTCCTAAACCGCTCAGCTTGCCGGATTCCAAGGCCTTCAGCTCTTGGACTGCCTCTGAATGCCTAATGATTTGAACTCGAAAACGAGGGAAAAGTTGCGGGAATACGACTGGCTGATTTCAACCATCCCGGCTGAATTCAACCACTTACGGGGGGATGGCCGACGCAGGAAATGTCAGGCTTGGAAGCACTTTCGTCAGCCTTTTGGCGGGCGGCGTTTGGGAGGCGAGTTTATTCGTTTGGTATTTACCAGTTAGTTACAGATACCCCCACCTTCGGTCTTTCAAAATCAATGACTTAGCGGTAGATTCCCGCCAGGTCTTTGAAAAATAAAGAGTTAGTTTTATCCTTTAAAATCAAAGACTTAGCGTTCGAGTCGAAATGGGTCTTTGAAAAATAAGGACTTGCATATAAAGTCTTTATTTATCAGTAAGTTGTCGCCCCCTCGGGAAGTCTAGTGCAGGATTGGTGGGCTCGACGCGAATGTGCCCGGTTACGAAATCGGAACGCCGATTTAACGCGATTCCAGGTCCGCACCCACGGTTCGCCGTCTTCACTTTCCCAGGCAGAGCAATGGTTGAAAGGAAAACAAAACCCCGCAGCACGCCTGCTGCGGGGCGAAATGAAATCTCGAATGTCCTTAATTTCCAACCTTGATCGTCCCTCCACCGTGGCCAGTTGACAACTTGGGCGAGTTGCCCTTTACGACCTTGTATGCGACGTAGCTGCTGGTGTTACTAGTTGCGGTTTGCGTCGTGTTGCTCACCGGGAAATTCGCGGGGAACGGAGGCGCTGACACATTCGGCCAAGATACGTTGTACGTATTGTTGTCGTTGGCTGCTTTGAAGAGTTGCCAGGTGCCTCCCGACGGAATGATCGCCGGCGAAGGCGTTACCAGAACCGTTCCGGTGTTGTTGATGGAGACAGAAATATACAACGGTCCCGCACCCACCTGGATGGCATAGGGATAGGTTTGCGATCCGTCGGTATTGAAGTTCACGGTCCGGTTCTGCGCCTGGGGGTACACGGTGGTGTTGCTGTTGGCGCCCACCTGGATCGGGCTGCTGAAAACGGTGACGCCTTGCACATCCGGCTCGATATAAACGGAGATCGGGCTGCCCGAATTATTGTTAAAAGTGACTCCCTGTCCGTTCGCGATGATGCAGGTTGCGGGCGAGGCAACGCCATTGGTGATGCCAATGATCTGAGGATTTGGATTATCTTCTGCAATTGGTGGTAAGTTGCGTGCTGCAGCCATGGCTGGCTCCTTTTCAAATTGAATTCAGTTACTTCCCGTTTGGTCTAAAGTTCGAGTCCGCTAACAAGCTTTGCAGGCTCGGAAAGGTCTTAAGGGTTGCCAGACTGTAGCCTTGCTGTACGCTTTTTTCGATGTACTGCAAAGCCTGGGTTCGATCGCCCAAGTCCTCGTATGCTTCACCAATGCTTTCCAGGACGTTCGGGTCATCGGGCGAAAGAGCAAGTGCAGATTGTATGTGAGAAAGGGCGTCCTGGCGAAGCTTTTTTTGCGCATACAACAGTCCCAAATTGGCTTGCATTACCCCATCCCGAGGAGTAGTCTGCACTGCCTGCTCGAGCAGGGCAATTTCCCGGTCCCTTGCCTTCTGCGCTCTATCGTTCTCCTTCAGCCCCTCATAAGCAAATGCCAAATTGCCCCACACGAGATAGTCCTTATCGTTCAATTGCAACGCCTTCTCCACCGCCTCGGCGGCCTCGGCGTACTTTTTCTCCTGAATATCGAGATAGCCAAGGTTTGCATAAGCCGGATAGCTCGGGTCAAGGGTAATTGACTTATGCAATGCCTGTTCTGCGTCAGGGAATAACTTCGGATCGCCCCGGTCGATATAGACTGCCGCCAGGTTGAGATACAGCGAAGCATTATCGGGCGTAAGTTGAATCGCCTTTTTGAACTGGGCGATCGCCTCGTCGTACCGCTGATGATCATCTAAGAAATTTCCGAATTGGTTATAGCTATTCCATGAATCCGGTCGCAGGGCAATGCCTTTCCGGAAGGCCGCTTCGGCATCGGCAGTTCGCCCCGCGCTGTCGTACGACTTCGCCAGTCCGATCAGCGCATCCGCACTGTGAGGATCAAGTTGCAGCGCGCGTTGATATTCCTGCAATGCGAGATCGTATTTCCCCATCGCTTGGTGGACACGCCCAAGTGTTACATACACCGTCGGCAACCGATCGTCCAGTTGCTGAGCCTTGTTGCAGTTTGCCAGCGCCTCATCAAGCCACTTCGTATCTTTGTCGAGCGCATATTTCGACCGATACGCTTCCCCCAACTCCGCAAACGCCAGCGCGAACCGCGGATCCGTCTTCACCGCGCTATTCAGCGCGTTGATCGCCAGATCCAGATTCCCCGGCTTGTCATAGCGCTGGGTATAGCCGAGCGCCTTCAGATACAACTCATACGCTCCCGCATTGACCGCTCCGCCCATGGCGCGCAGCATCTCGGGCGTCACCTCGATCTTCATCAGCTTGGCCATGCGCGCCACCGCTTCATCTTCCAGCGTCGAGAAATCTCCCGCGCGGTCCTCCAGTCGCACTGATCCGATCTGGCGCAGCGTTTTCGTATTAATCAAATTCACCGTCATCTGGATCGTCTGGCCATCGCGCTGCAAGCTCCCCTGGACGGCAATGGTCGCGCCCAGTTCGCGCAGCGCCGACCCCGGATCGCTGATCTTCTGCCGCCGCACCTCGCTCGTCGGCACCACCCACAGCGACTCCTTGCCCACCTCCAGATTTGTCAGCCGAGACGCCAGACTATCCATCAATCCTGCCGACACTGCCTCGTTCGCCGGATCGTTGCCCACGTTCTCGAACGGCAGCACCGCAATGTGATCCACCGGCTGCGCAAACAATCCCGAAATGCGGTCGCGCACCGGAGGCAAAAACGAAACGATCGCCAGCACAACCACGGCAATCGCAGACCCCAGAAGCCATCGGCCCCAGCGTGGAGCGGGTGCAACCGTGTTCCCCCAAAGCGGCCGCGAGGCTTGCTCAATCTGCATGCGCAAGTCCTTCGCGGAAAGCGACGAATTGCGGAGCGACGATTGCCTCAAACCGGACGGACTAGTCGGCGGTCCGCTTGACGGGCGTGACGAACCCGCTGCCGGTACTGACCCTGAAGGATGGGCTCCCAGGGTAGTTGCCGCTATCTCCGGATCCAGATGGCCACGAAACTCGCGCAGGTCCGCCAGCACCTCGCGGCAGGTCGCATAGCGCGTTGCCGGCTCTTTTGAAAGCGCGCGATAAATAATGTGCAGCAGTTCGATCGGCACCACCGCCTCATCCAGTGGTCCGGGTGGTTCGTTCAGGATCGCAAAGATGGTCGCCGCCGGTGTCTCCCGATGAAAGGGATTCCTGCCCGTCACCATCTCCGCCAGGATGATGCCCAGCGCCCAGATATCAGCACGCTGGTCCGCGACTCTGCCCATGGTTTGCTCGGGGGCCATGTAGCCGATGGTTCCCGCCGTCGAGATACTCTGCGTGCTCCCAGTCGCCGAGGCCAGCCGCGCCAGCCCAAAGTCGACGATCTTGACCACGCCCTTCTGCGTGATGATTACGTTGGACGGCTTCACATCGCGATGCACGATCGCGCCCGCGTGAGCAGCGCCCAATCCCTCCGCGATCTGAATGGCGATTTCGATGGCATCTCCGATAGGCAGCGGGCCACGCAAAATCTTGCGTGTAAGCGTCTCGCCCTCGTAATAGGCCATCACGATGAAGACGCGACCGTTCGGCATCTCCTCAAAGCCGTGAATGACGCCAATGTTGGTATGGTCGAGCGACGAGGCTGTGCGCGCCTCGCGCAGCACACGCTCCCGGTCGGAAGCACTAGCAATCATATGTTCAGGAAGGAACTTCAGCGCGACGGTGCGCTCCAGCTTGACGTCGAGCGCGCGATAGACCACGCCCATCCCGCCGGCCCCGATCAGGCCGAGGATGCGATAGTTGCCAACTACGTCTCCCGCGGACAGCGTGGCGCCTGGGTTCGACAAGGAACGTCTCCCACACAGAACAGCTTGATCATAGGCTACCGCAATTCATGGCGACAAAGAAGTAGACGGGGCGGGTCTGGGCTCCTCTTAGCTCCAAGCTCTCAGCTCCAAGCTCCAAGGAAAAGCCGCTCTGAGTCCGGCAAAACTTCTTCTCCACGGATTTCGCGGATTCTCACGGATTTTGGAGCTCGCTTCGAGCTTCGAGCTCGGAGCTAATTCGTTGGCCTAAGGATTGACCCAAACTGGTGTAAACTTCTCGACACCTGAACGCACTCGCTCCCCCAGAGGCCCCATGCAACTTCGTCTTGAGAGCCGTCCGGTCGGCGATGTTCTTATCGTCCAGTGTCATGGACGCATCGTTGCCGGCAATGAAGTCTTTACGCTGCACTCATCGGTCGGCGATTCCATCGTCAAGTATGGAGACGTCGTTCTCCAACTCGATCAGGTCGACTTCGTCGATTCAAGCGGGCTGGGCGCGCTCGTGCGCCTGATGCAATCGGCCCGCGCCAAAGGCGGAGACCTCAAGCTGAGCGGCCTCTCCGAGCGCACCCGCAAGACGATGGAGATGACCGGGCTCGTCAAGCAATTCGAGATCTACGAAGCGGTCGAAGAGGCGATCACCGCAGCCTATTTAGGCTCGCGTTATTCGAAGGGCATCGCGGGAGACGCGCGGCCGCGCATCCTTTGCATTTACGAGTCCAACGACGTGTGTGCGTTCCTCCGCGAGGTGCTGTGCAGCGCAGGCTACAACGCGCTCACGACCATGAGCATTGACGATGCGCGCATCCTACTGAAAGCGACCAAGGCGAAGCAGGTAATCCTGAGCGCGAAGATGCAGACGGTCTATGGGAAGTCGACGAAGAAGTTGCTGGAAGAGATCGATCCGCAGGTGCAGGTGATCGTGCTGGAAGAAAGCTTCGGCGGGCAAGATCCGGGCGAAGCGGCGGAGAAGCTGCTGGCGCAATTGGGGAGTGCGCCGCAGTAGCTCGATTCCTGCGGGGTGTTCACTGGTTAGTACTTGAGAGATCCTTCCAGAAAACCATTTGTCAGCACTGGCATTCTTCTTTCCGTATGAAGGCATCACGCATTTTCTTCGGCGCTTCCGCCATTCTCTTCGGCGTCATCGCGCTTCTATGGCACGACGCCGAAACCTGGCAAAACCTTCACCAACTCTTCAAACTTCCTCTCGGCGTCATCATCGCTCTCGGACTGATGGCCCTGCAGATCGGCGGAGGACTGGGCATCCTGATCCCGCGCGCCGTCCGGCCTTCTGCGGTCGTGCTTTGTATCGTCTATATCTGTTTTATGCTCGCCTGCGTTCCTGCCATCATGGCCGCACCCGCCGCGTATGGCTCCTACCCGAACTTCTTCGAACAGCTTTCCATATTTTGCGGAGCACTCGCCCTTTATGCTGGCGACCTCCGCCAGTGGCGCACCGGCTGGGCACGCCTGGCCGGAGCGTTCGCGTCGGATTCGTGCGCCTCGGATTCGGCATCGCCACCATCTCCTTCACGCTCACTCAAATCTTTTATTTTCGTTTTACCGTCGCTGCGGTTCCGCACTGGATTCCGCCCAACCAGAAATTCTGGGCGATCCTTACCACCGTGGCCTTTGGGCTCGCGGCGCTCGCTATTCTCATCAATCGCCAGGCACAGCTTGCGCTACGCCTGTTGGCGCTCATGACGGGACTGTTCGGCGCTTTAGTTTGGGTCCCGACCCTTTTCGCTCACCCAAAGTCACATTCGAACTGGTCCGAATTCGCCCTTACTCTTCTGATCACCGGAGCCGCCTGGCAGGTCGCGGACGCTTGCTGGGGACCGCCGGTTGCTTACCCGATCCGCAAAGGATGAGATCGCCCGGTAAGGGGCGTTTTCTCAAGGGCTTGCCGATTGTGATATTCGTCACAATTGCGGGTGATTCTTATCACGGCCTGAGGTTCATGCCTGCCTTAACCTTCCACTCAGGGTGAGGTAATCTCCACATGGTTCTCCTACAAGACATAAAGGCTGTTGACGATGGAAGACGCGAGGCCAATTCTGTGACTGCAATCGCTGAACGCGCTGTCGGGCATTCATCCAAGGAAGTCTTTAAGCCGCGCCTGATTTTCTGGGAGGTCACCAAGGGTTGTAATCTGCGCTGCGTGCATTGCCGCGCTACCGCGACGGAGCTGGCTTCTCCGACCGATCTGCCGACGGCGAAGGCGCTGGACATCATCGACCAGATTGCCGCGCATTCGAATCCGATTCTGGTGCTGAGCGGCGGCGAGCCGCTTTATCGGTCGGATATTTTTCAGCTGGCGAAGTATGCGAATGACAAGGGTCTGCGCGTAGCGCTGGCTACGAATGGCACGCTGGTGACCAAGGAAGTGGCGCGCATGATTGCCGACTCGGGCGTGAAGCGGGTTTCGATCTCGCTCGACGGAGCCGATGCGCTGACGCATGACTCGTTCCGCGGAATTCCGGGAGCGTTCGAGGCGGCACTGCACGGGCTGCGCAATCTGAAGCAGGTAGGAATGTCGGTGCAGATCAACATGACGATCGCGCGCCATAATGCCGACCAGTTGCCGCGCGTGCTCGAACTGGCGAAGGTGATCGGAGCCGATGCGCTGCACACTTTTCTGCTCGTGCCGGTGGGATGCGGAGTGGATATTGCGAACGATCAGATGGTGCCTCCGGATGAATACGAGCGGATGCTGAACTGGTTTTACGATCAGTCGCTCGAGGGCGGGATTGAGTTGAAGGCGACTTGTGCGCCGCATTATTTCCGCGTGGTGCGGCAGCGGAGAGCGGCGGAGCGGAGAGCGGCAGAAGCGGCCTCGAAAGCTCCTTATAGCGCGCCCGTTGCGGATCCGAGTGCGATTGGTCCGACGGACATGATCATGCCGGGGGGAACGGGCATTTCGTTGCGGCCGCAAGGCGCGCCGAAGGGCAATCACACGGGACACCCTTCTTCCGGACATCCGGGCGGACATCCGAGCGAGATGAATGCGATGACGAAAGGGTGCCTGGCAGGCACGGGCGTTTGCTTCATTTCGCACGAAGGCGAAGTTTTCCCGTGCGGATATTTGCCGGCGATTGCGGGCGATTTGCGCCGCGAAAAGTTTGTCGACATCTGGGCGAACGCGAAGGTGTTCAACGATCTGCGGGATACCGATAACTTGAAAGGGAAGTGCGGGTGCTGCGAGTTCAGGAATGTGTGCATGGGCTGCCGCGCGCGGGCGTTTGCGGCGACGGGAGATTATCTCGATCCGGAGCCTTTCTGCGTGTATGAGCCGAAGTCGGAGGCGCTGCGGGCCAAGGTTTTGCAACGCGAAAGTTGAGTTATCCCTCCCTCCTTAAGCGTGGGAAGAGCGCGTGCGCTCTTCCCACTTTTTTGCGCGTGACATGGCTCGTCCCCTTACGAGGCCGCGAAAAAAACCTTAAACCGCGGAGAACGCAGAGTTGCGCGCAGAGTTCGCGGAGTTGCTCGCGCACTCCACCCATTTATAATCACTGATTCATCGTTACTCCATTTTGCAACCAGAGGAGTCGCATTGGCGCTCGACGAGAATATTTACGAGATACGGCGCGAGAAGCTTAAGAAGATTGAGGCGCTCGGACAGCCCACGTATCCACGGAAGTACAACTTCAGCCACACGGTGCCGCAGATTCTGAGCGAGTATGGCGGGCAGACGGCGGAGGAGTTGGAGTCTCCGCGAGTGAACGTGCGGGTGGCGGGACGGATTATGGCGATCCGGCTGATGGGGAAGGCTGGGTTTGCCCATCTGCAACAGGATGGGCAGCGGTTGCAGATCTACGTCAAGAAGGATGCGGTCGGCGAGGCTGGGTTCGAGCTTTGGAAGCTGCTGGATTTGGGCGATCACATCGGGGTGCGGGGATATTTGTTTCGCACGCGCACGGGCGAGTTGAGCATTCATGCGGAGGAGTTGACGTTTTTGTCGAAGGACCTTTTGCCGCTGCCGGAGAAGTGGCACGGATTGCAGGATGTGGAGTTGCGGTATCGGCAGAGGTATGTGGATCTGGTGATGAATCCGGAGGTGCGTGAGGTTTTTTTGAAGCGCAGCAAGCTGGTGCAGTCGCTGCGGCGGTATTTTGACGCGCAGGGATTTGTGGAAGTCGAGACGCCGATGATGCAGCCGATGGCGGGCGGGGCGGTGGCGCGTCCGTTCAAGACGCATCACAACACGCTGGATATGGATTTGTTTTTGCGGATCGCTCCGGAGCTGTATTTGAAGCGGTTGACGGTGGGCGGATTCGATCGCGTGTATGAGATCAACCGGAATTTCCGGAATGAGGGGATTGGGTGGAGATGGAATCCGGAGTTCACGATGCTGGAGGCGTATCAGGCTTACACGGATTACCTCGGGATCATGGATACTACGCAGGCTTCGATTGAACAGGCGGTCGTGGATGTGACGGGCGGGACTATCACGAAATGGGGCGAGGATGAGATTGACTGGTCGCATGGCAACTGGCGGCGCATGACGATGCGCGAGGCAATCACGAAATTCTGGCCGGAGAAGGCGGGGGCTGCGCCGGTGCGGGAGGATTTTGCTACGCAGGAAGGCGTGAAGGCGTTGGTGGATCGGGTGCGCGGTGCGGGAGTGAATGTGGCTTACGATCCGGCGGAGCCGGTGGGGAAGACTGTGGCTGGATTGTTTGAGGCGATTGCGGAAGAGCATCTGGTGCAGCCTACGATTATTTATGAGTTTCCTACGGCGGTTTCGCCCTTGTCGAAGCAGAAGCCGGATGAGCCGGATTGGACGGAGCGCTTTGAGATGTTTGCCGGGAAGATGGAGATTGCGAATGGGTTCAGTGAGCTGAACGATCCGGAGGATCAGCGGCGGCGGTTTGAGGCGCAGCTTCGCGAGCGCGAGCGCGGGGACGAAGAGGCTCACCAGATGGATGAAGACTATATTCGGGCCTTGTCGTATGGGATGCCTCCAGCGGGCGGAGTGGGCGTGGGGTTGGACCGGCTGGCCATGCTGTTTACGGATTCGCACACGATTCGGGATGTGATTCTGTTTCCGCTGCTGCGGCCGGAGAAAACCACTACCGCAGGGGACGCGGAGAGCGCAGAGGGGCAGTAGAATCTTGGATTGTCCCGCTGCCGGCTTCCGTGGTTCCCACCCTAAAATCGCACAGAACGCGATTTTAGGATGGGGCACCCTCTGCTTCTTTTGTCCGCACACTTCCGGGCGCACCTAAACAATCACTTTAAAGATTGCGTAGATTCGCCGATGCTTGGGGTAGTTCTACGCTACTCGGGCGGCGCTGCCGTAGCGGCCACTTCGAAACGCTGGGTCGGTAGCGCCTTGCTGTTTGAGCTGCGAAGTAGCAGCTTTGAGCTACGAGCTTTGAGCTTGCAAACTTCTTTTCGTTTTCTGCTTCGACGAATTCCCCGTACAATCATCAGTTCTTTTTTGTCATACGCTTGGTGTTGAGCGGCCATCTTTCCTTCCACTCTGGCGGTGTGCCTCTGCCGGCACGCGGACAGGAGCGGTCACCCCAGAGCGCAAAAAGCGCGCGTGCCGGGGACCCCGGTGTCCGCGCCACACCATTCGGTTAGGTACTCACCATGAAATCACTGAATCGGGTGTATTCGCGGTTGGATATGCAGCGGCGGTATGAAGCTTGGTTCTTGCGCTTTGGGTTGGCGGATGGGTCGGGGGCCTGGTGGTTGCGGTATCTGCTGATGAATCCGGGCCGGTCGGGATGTTCGCGGATTCAGGGTGGGGCGCCGGCGCAGGTTTGGGCGACGTGGTTTCCGCGTGAGGGCCATCCGGAGACTTTTATTCAGGAATTTCCCGTGAGCGCGGTGAATCTCGGATCGGGCTCGAAGCCCTTTTCCCTGAAGATTGGGTCGAACGCCATTGAAGAAGATGGTTGTCGGGGCGCGATCGAGGCGCGGGGCAAGAAGATTTCTTGGGACCTCCGATACCTGTCGCACTTTGGGACCACGCTCAGCAACAAGGGCTGGATTGGGTTTTCGCGGACGCCGCATTCGGATGCGGTGGTGCGCGGGTCGATTCGTTTTGGGGAGCGGGTGTTTCGCGGTGAGCCGCTGGGCTTTGGCGTGCAGGGCCACAATTGCGGGTTTCGGCATCGCAATTATTGGACCTGGATGCATGCGTGTTTCCCGCACTCGGACCATGGCATGAGCACGCTGGAGGCGCTGGTTTACGAGATGCCGCTGGGTCTAACGTTTCGCAAAGCGGTTTTGTGGCATGAAGGACGGGCATACGTTTTTCGCAGCTTGCGGGAGCATGTGCGGGATTCAGCCGCGTTGCGCTGGGAGTTTGGCGGAACTGCGGGTGCGGGGTCGATTGAGGTGGAGGTCTCGTGGGCGCGGGAATTCCCTGCATCGGCTGCATTATGCGAAGACGGATTGCTCGGGGATGTTCGAGGTTGCGAATAACAGCCGGGCCGGGGCGAGGGTTCGGGCGCGGGTGGCAGCGCGCCGCCCGTGGAGTTGGCGACGGAGGGCGGGGCGGTGCTGGAGATGACGGGCGAGTATTAGCCCGGAGATTCGATATTGTCGCGGGGGAGCGGACAGGAGTGTCCGCTCTACACGAGCCTATTTTGGGTCGGCGTTTTTCGGCGACTTCTTTGCGCCTTTTTGCGGACCGAAGTTTGCGGTCAGATAATCCAGAAATCCTTTGCGGTCGGCGTCGGGGACTACCGCGCCGAGGCCCGCCATTTTGTCCAGTTCGTCCGACCATTGCGCGCGCGAGAAGTGCTGGTCCCAGAGGCGGCTGGTGTTGTGACACTGCGTGCAGGCCGCTTTTATTTTGGGCTGCATCGGGCCGGGCGGAAGCGGCTTGCCGGGGGCCTCGGGAGCCTGGGCGAAGGACGCTGATGGATGCGAACAGAATAAGGGACTAGGGAGAGATATTTGAGCATCGTGGAGATATGGTAACGGAGGCGAGCGGCGGATGTCAGCCCCTGGCGCGGGCGTTCGGGGCTTGCCTGTCGACGGCGTTTGTGAGCGCTGCCGGCGGACTGCGGATCCCTCACTGCGTTCGGGATGACAAGTGGGAAAGATTCGGGATGACAACCCAACACCTGGTACTAGCGTTGGTCGAGGAGATGGACGGTTTCGAGGATTGTGTTGCCTACGATTTCCAGGCTCTTTGGGCTTAGCTTGTCCATGGTGTCTTGCGCGGTGTGGTGGAAGACGTCGTTGTAGCCGTAGGGCATGCCGATTACGTCGGCGCATGGGACACCGCGTTTCACGAACGGAATATGGTCGTCTTCCATGGCGGTTTGGAGGGCATAGAAGTGAGATTGGTAGCCTACGCGCTCGGCGGCGGTGCGGATCAGGTCGAGGAGCCAGGGAGTGGAATTGGTGTCGCGCAAGATGTTGACGTCCTGGGCGGCGATCATGTCCATGACCATGAGGGCCTCGATTTTTTTCAGGGTGCCGTCCTTATCCCATTTTTCGGCGAGATGGCGTGTGCCGTAGAGGCTGTCGGTGTCGGACCAAGTGCGGACGGCTTCTTCGCCGTCGGTCCAGACTAACCAGACGCTGTAGCCGTCGCGCACTTTGCCGTGGAGCTGGTTCGCGAACTCCAGCAGGATGGCGGTGGAGGAGCCTCCGTCGTTGGCGCCAACGTAGTTGATGTTGCGGAGCGGATAGTTGGTGTCGTAGTGGCCGAGGATGGCGATGATGCCGTCTTTTTTGCCGGGAAATTTCGCGATGATGTTGTGGACGGGGAATTTGCCTTCGACGGTGTCGGCGGTGAAGTCGTCGGTTTCGACCTGGTCCGCGTTCAGATGGTCTTCTTTAAGATGATCCAGGATGTAGCGTTCGAGTTTTTTGTGAGCTTCGTTGCCCAGATAGCGGGGGCCGAAGGCGGCGACCTGGCGCGTGTATTCGAAGGCGCGCTTGGCGTCGATGTGGGGGAGCGGGGTAGTGTCTGGGGCCGGTGCCGCGGTCGCGTCTGCGGCGGCTTCGGATTTGGCTACGGCTGAGGCGGCCGCGGTTGAGGGTGTGACGACGGGGTCGGATTTGGTGCAGGCCAATGTGGTTAGCGCGATGCACACGGGCAGCGCAAACGAAAGTCTTAACCACGAAGGACACAATGGGACACGAAGGAAGGTACTGTTCGCAGTTTGTTTCATGTGTTGCTATTTGTCGCTCCTGGAGAAACCGCTCCTTCGTTTTTTTATCGCTACGAACCTTTTTTTTCGGCGCGCTTCTTACGTTGGCTGGGATGCACTAGCCAGGCTATCCCGATGCTTAGTACGTACAGGCCGAGCATGGGGGCGGCGAAGATGCACATGTTTACTATGTCGGGGGTGGGCGTGATGATCGCCGCCACGATGAAAATTCCCATGATCGAATAACGGATGTTGCGCCACATCCAGCCGGCGCTGACGATTCCCATGAGTGCGAGGAAGAAGACCAGGATGGGCATCTCAAAGATGGCGCCCATGCCGACGATGATGGTCACGAAGAGCGAGGTGTATTCCTCGATGGTGATCATGGGGGCGAACTGCTTGCCGAAGTCGATGAGGAATTCGAGCGCGCGCGGATAGACGATGCGATAGCCGAAGAATCCGCCGAGCAGGAAGAGGCCGACACTTGAGGCCATGAAGGGGAAGACGTAGCGCTTCTCGCGGCGATAGAGGCCGGGGGCGATGAAGAGCCAGATCTGATAAAGAACGAAGGGTGAGGTGAGAAAGAGTCCGGCTACGCCCGCGACCTTCAGGTAGAGGTTGAAGGGATCGACTGGGTTGAGGTAGACGAGCTTCTCGGGGAGGTTGTGCCGGTGCAACACGTCGGTGATCGGACGCTGCATCAAATCGACCAGGCGCGGCGCTCCGAACCAGCAGAGGACGAAGCCAATGAGGACCGCGATGATGGAGTAAACGATGCGCTTGCGGAGTTCCTCGAGATGATCGAGGAAGCCCATGGTGGGCATGGCTTCCTTGGCGGATTCGTTCTCGGGGGATGCCACGGCTGCTTCAGGCATCGGGGGCGACTTTCGACGCGGTGGACGCCTCCGCGGTGGGAGGATTGCCAGCCGCGGCGGGAGACGGGGCAAGCCCCGTTTCTACGCTGGATTTATTTTGGGTCTTCGGTTCGGCAGATGGTTGTTCTGCGCCGGAGGGCGGATTGAAGATGCGGCTGGCTATGGAGCCGAGCGGATCTTTCAGCGGCGGGAGGATTTGCGGCTTGACGTCGGACTGGACGGCGTTGATTTCGGATTCGATCTGGGAGCGAAATTCGTTGGAGGCGCGGCGAAATTCGTTCATGAGGCGGCCGATCTGGCGGCCCATTTCCGGTAGTTTTTTGGGGCCGAAAAGAATCAGCGCCAGAAAAAACAGGAAGATCATTTCCCCCGAGAAGCCGAAGCCGTTCATGTCGGTATGATAATCGCTGCGGGCGGCGGTGTCATCGGGGGATCGGGTGATCGGGTCATCGGGTCATCTGGAAACGTCGGGATGAGAGGATTCAAGTCAAAGGTCAGAAGTCAAAACCAAAGTCAAAAACCCCACCCTAAAATCGCATAGAACGCGATTTTTAAGGGTGGGGCACCCTCGAGAATTTTCTACCCCCCTCGAGATTTTCTACTCCTCGATTTTTGAATTTATCTAAAGGTGTAGCCGATGGAGGCGCCGTAGCGGACGGCGTGGTCGGAACTGAATTCTGTGTTGTTGCGGACCAGGAAATAGCGGCCCTCGGGCCGGAGGAAGAAGTGGCGCCACACGTAATACTTGATGCCGCCGCCGAAATCGACCATGAAGTGATTGGTGGTGCCATAGCAGGCGGACCCTTTACAAGCTTGCACGTAGAAGCGGGTGTTCTGGACACCGGCTCCGCCCAATAGTTCGATCGCGAAACGACGGCGGATGGGCTTGGAGACGTAGATGGCGTTAAAGTCGTAGAAGAGCGGCTTGAAGGGAAGATTGAGGTTGCCGGGAAGATAAGTGCTGTTGTTCCAGCGCCAGGCAATTTCGCCCTGGACCCCGGTGTGGCCGCGGAAGAAGAGGTAGTCGGCGCTGACCGAAGGATAAGTTCCACCGTTGAGCGATTCCGGGTTATGGTTGCCGAAAGCCTGGCTGCCGGGGGGAGCGTACATGGAAGAGCCGCCGACGGCCACATCGATTTGCTGAGCGCAGGCAAGGTTGGCAAAGATGGCGATCACCGCCCAGACAAACGACAAAAAAAGCGCAGTGCGCAGTACTGGTTTCAATCCGAACCCTCCACAATGTGTTTTTTCAGCCCAACGGATGAAGGCGCGAGACGGCTTTCGTCCTCTTGTCAGTCTGATGCTGAAAATGGGATGACTCGCTATCATAAAGCGCGAGGACGGGAATTGACTACTGAGATTGCCGAGGCTAGAGGTCAGATTGCAGAGGGTGACAACCTGGTGCGGCGTTGAAGGTCAGAGGTCACTGGTGACCGGTCACCAGTGACCTCTCAGATTTATCTGAAGGTGAAGCCTAGGGTGGCGCCATAGCGCGTTGCGTGATTGGAACTGAATTCCTGGTTGTTGTGGATCAGGTACTCGCGGACCTCGGGACGAATGAAAATACCGTGCCTCGTCACCAGCTTGAGGCCGGCTCCGAAGTCGCCATCGAAATGGGTGATGCCGGCATAGTTGGTGCAGCCAATCCCGCAGGCTTGGCCGACGTAATAGTGCGTGCTCTCGCCACCGATTCCACCCACGAGGTCAAGATAGATATGAGGCATCAGGCGCGGCGAGTAGACGGCGTTAAAGTTCCAGAAGATTGGGCGATAACCAAGATCCAGATTGGCGTAGTTTCCCTGCGATGCCTTCCAATTGATTTCCGCACCGAAACCCAGGTTGTGCCAGAAAAGAACGTCGCCATTGAAGCCCAAATAGGCGCCGCCGGTCAAGGAGACGGGAGAGTGATTGCTGTCGGCCGACGAAATTCCGGGCGCATCAATGCCGCTGACGGCAAAACCGAAGTCGACTCTCTGAGCCTGCGCAACAGTTGAGACGCCGACGATGACCGCGCAGGCAACGAACGACAACAGCGCAATATGCAAAGTACGTTTCAAGCGAAAGCCTCCAATGTATTTTTCTTTAACCCGTTGGATGCGGGTAAGTTGCATGACGCTGCGTGGCGCAGGGGATTTACCAGACTTTACGCGGGCGGAAGTACATGTACCTGGGCTCATGAAGAGCTAGAGGGTTGGTTGCTAATAGCAAGAAGACATTGGATTTGCCTTTGGAGCCTCAGTAGCTGAGCAGGATACGTAAATCGCGCAGATTGTTGCCGGTGGGGCCGGTCGTGATGGCATCGCCGAGCCTGGTAAGTAAAGGATGCGCGTCGAAGCGGGCTAGGGCATCGTTGACGATTTCGATTCCACCGGCGCGGTCGACTGTGGTGCCATCGACGAGCGCGCCGGCGGCGAGACTGTTGCCGTCGATGCCGTCGGTACCGGCGCTGAGAATGGTTATGTCGTCTCCCGATATTTTTTGGGCGCAGGCGAGAGCGAATTGCTGGTTGCGTCCGCCGGTGCCGCCGTCGCGGACGGTCACTGTGACCTCGCCGCCGGAGAGGAGGCAGAGGCCGCAAGTTTTCTTGCTCGGAGAATCCCCACTCAAGCCAAAGGAGGGCTTGAGTGGGGCACCCTCGGAATTTTTGCGGAGTTCGCGCAGACGATTGACTAAATAGGCGGCGGCTTTTTCGTAGTCCCAGTCGTCGCAAGAATTGTCGATCTCGACTGCGAAGCCAGCGGCTTTGGCGGCGGCGGCCGCTTCATCGAGGGCAGTTTTGTTGGCGAGAACCGTCCACCAGCGGGCGCGGACGAAGGCCGGATCGTCGGACTTGGGAGTTTCTTCGAGCGCGTGCTGGCGGAAGAGGTCGGCGGTTGAGGGCGGAAATTGTTCGAGCAGGCCGTACTTGGCGGCGATGCGTTCGCAGTCGTGAACGGATGTGGAGTCGGGCATGGTGGGGCCGGAGGCAAGCGCGCCGGGCGTGGAGTCGGGCACGTCGGAGACAAGGATCGAAACCTGCTGCGCGGGATAGGCGGCTTGGGCGAGGCGTCCTCCTTTGACGGCGGAGAGATGCTTGCGGATGGTGTTGATCTCAGCGATGGGCGCGCCGGAGTGGACTAGGGCTTGATAAGTGCGGATGAGATCGGCGAGCGAGATTTCGTCGTCGATCGGCTTTTCCACGATCGAGGAGCCGCCGCCGGAGATCATGAAGATGACGAGCGACGCGGCATCGAGAGCGCGCAGTGATTTGAGGATGGCTTGGGCGGCGCGGATGGAGTCGGCAGTGGGAGTGGGATGTCCGCCATGAAAGTAGCGGAAGCCGCGGACCTGTCCTCCGGAGCCAAGATTCGCGGGATCGACGGAGGTGGCTACGATGCCTTCGAGGCGGCTGCCGGCCTGGGCTTCGAGCGCGGCCGCCATGGTGTG
Organism: uncultured Acidobacteriaceae bacterium; assembly: GCA_963698865.1. Lineage (GTDB taxonomy): Bacteria > Acidobacteriota > Terriglobia > Terriglobales > Acidobacteriaceae > Acidiflorens. The sequence goes on from CAVOSL010000004.1 coordinate 232,902, forward strand.
GGCCGCCTTGCCGAGGGAGACGACGAGGACGAGGGCGTAGGAGTTGAGATCGAAGAGGTCGTCACAAATGCGAAGGATGCCGCGCTCGCAGTGGACGTGGCGCGCGAAGGCGCTGGCGATGGAGGCGTTCTGGAGGGCGGTAGAGAAGATGCCGCGGACGGTGTCGCGCATGAGGCGGAATTGGTTATCTCTGCTCATGCGAGCTTTTCGGTCCTTAGCCATTCCTCGATCCCGACGCGCATTTCTTTCAGCCTTCCTTCAAAGAAATGGTCGGCGGCTTCGATGCGGACTACCTTCTTCGGCTCGGCGAAGGTGTTGACGAGGGCTTCGAGCTTTCCGGGCGGGGCGAACTGATCGCGCGATCCGCTGATGAAGAGCTTGGGCTTGGGGCAGGCGCGGAGAAAATCGAGATCGTAGGTGCGGGCTTCGCCTTGCTCGGTGGAGACTGACACGACGGGAAGGCCGAGGGCGATGAGTGCGCGGACGCGGCCATCGTTGTAAGCGGCGCGCAGGCCGACGGCAGCTCCGAAGGAAAATCCAGCAAAGATTATGGGAAGAGAGAATTCGCGCTCGAGCCATTGGAGCGCGGTGCGCACGTCGTCGACTTCGCCGATGCCGTTGGCGTGCTCGCCTTCGCTTAGGCCGGCGCCGCGAAAGTTGAAGCGCAGCACGGGAAATCCAAAGCTGTTGAGCGCTTTCATCGCGTGAAAGACGACTTTGTTGTGGAGCGTTCCGCCGTAGAGAGGATGCGGATGACAGACGAGGGCGGCGTGGGTTGCGTTGGGAGAACCGTTATTGAGCAGCGCTTCGAGGCGGCCGGCGGGGCCTTCGAGGAAGAGGGAGCGGATGGTGGAGGTGTCGTGGGACAAGGTCGTTCGTCGTTGGTCGCTAGTCGTTGGTCGTTAGTCGTTAGTCGTTAGTCTTCGTCGTTCGCTATTCGCCGTCGTCAATTTGATTAATCCCGAAATTCTAACAGCCCGCGTTTTTTAGATTAATTGACGGTTCCTTAGGACGACCAACGACCAACGACTAGCGACTAACGACTGGCGACTGTTAGGCTCTCTGGCATGGATCTGTTCGCGCTGACGCGACGGTTGGTGGATATTGAATCGATTACGCCGAATGAGGGGGCGGTGGGAGAGTTTCTTTTTGCAGAACTCGGGCGGCGCGGATTCGACGTAAGCAAGATGCCGGTGGAAGGGGCGCGCAACAATGTGCTGGCGACCTGGCCGGGGCATCCGCGGCCCGAAGTTGTTTTTTCTACCCACATGGATACAGTGCCGCCGTTTATTCCTTCGTCGGAAGATGACGCGCGGATTCTTGGGCGCGGGTCGTGCGATGCCAAGGGCATTATCGCCGCCGAGATCGTGGCGGCTGAGAAGCTGCGCGCAGCGGACGTTTTCGTGGGGCTGCTTTTTCTGGTGGGCGAGGAGACGCAATTCGATTGGGGCGCTGACGGCTAATCAACATCCGATTGGCGCGCGCTTCATGATCAACGGCGAGCCCACCGACAACCGGCTGGCGGTGGCGAGTAAGGGATCGCTGCACGTGGTGCTGACCGCGCGCGGCAAGATGGCGCATTCGGCGTATCCGGAGCTGGGCGAGTCGGCAATCGACAAGCTGGTGGAGGCGCTGCATCGGCTGCACACGATGAAGCTGCCTGAGGTTCCGGAGGTGGGCGCGTGCACGAAAAATGTTGGGACGATTGAAGGCGGGCGGGCGCGAAATGTGATTTCCGATTTGGCACGCGCGGAGTTGTTCTACCGGCTGGTGGCGCCGGGGGAAGAATTGCGGCGCATGATTGTGGACGCGGTTGGCGGATTGGTGGAGATTGAGTTCACGCGCGAGGCTCCGTTTATGCGGATGCATACGATTGACGAGCTGCCGACGATGGTGGCGGCGTTTACCACCGACGTTCCGTCGCTTACGAATTGGGGCGGGCCGCTGCTGGTGGGGCCGGGGTCGATTCATGTGGCGCACACGGATGGGGAGTTTGTGGAGAAGGCGCAGTTGGCGGAAGCGGTGGAATTGTACTGCGTGATTGCTGAGCGGCTGGCTTCCGGGTAGGGGAGGTGGCGGCGGGGCGTCGCTACGACTGCCGGCAACCACCCCATCACGCGAAAACCGCGCGTGCTGGGGACCCCGACGAGTCGCCGGCGCTACGGTTGTGCGTGGCGCTACGGTCGGGCCTGGAATTTTGGGGTGCGTGCTATAGTTTTTGAGTGAGGGGCTCCCCCGCCGAAAGCATGATTTCCGCTAACAATTTGGGCCTGCGTGCGCCGGTGCGCGCCGCTCGCGGGGAGTAGTTGCCTATGGGATCCTCCGCGGATCGTGGGCCTCTATTCGGGCGCGCATTGCTGGCCTTGACTTGCCGCATGCGCGGCGCCGATATTCTTGGGACGCTTGAGCAGATTGAGGCTGCTCCGTTCCGGTCGCCCGAAGAAATTCGCGAAAAACAATTTTGCGACATCCGCGCGCTGCTCGCGCACGCCGAAAAACTTGTTCCCTACTATCGCACTTTGTTTCGCAACATTGGTGTGCGCAGCGAGGAGATTCGGACCTGGGAAGATTTCTCGCGACTGCCGATTCTGACCAAGGACATCATCCGCGAGCAGGAGCGCAATCTGATTCGCGAAGATGTGGCGGTCGAAAAGCTGCAAAAGCATTTCAGCGGCGGATCGACGGGCGTGCCGCTGAAGTTTTTTCGCAGCCGCGAGTACATGGTCAACAGCGACGCCGGAACTTACCGCAATCTTGAGCAGTGTGGGTGGCGGCCGGGAGAAATGGTCGCGTTTTTCTGGGGCGGCAGCGACAAGCTGTATGGCATGTCGAAGGTGGAGTTCGAGGTGCGGCAGTTCATCCGGCGCATGTATCAGTTCGATCCGTTTTTTGCGGGCGAGAAAGACATGGAGAGGTGGGTTGGAATTTTTGCGCGAATCCAGCCGCGGGTAATTCTGGGATATGCGTCGACCATCGCGCTGTTTGCGTTCTTTCTGGAACGGCGCGGCAAGAAGATTTCGGGGGTTAAGGGCGCATTCACGACCGCCGAAAAGTTGTATAAGCCACAACGCGAAGTGATCGAGCGCGTCTTTGGGTGCAAAGTTTTTGACTGCTACGGATCGAGCGAGGTGCAGAACATTGCGGCGGAATGCACGCTGGGCAAGATGCACATCAACGCGGATTACGTGGCGCTGGAAGAAGATCGCGTGGAGGGCGAGGGGCCGCGGCCGTTTCTGGTTACGTCGCTGCAGAATTATTCCATGCCGTTCATTCGCTATCGCAACGAAGATTGCGGCTACCTGTCGTCAGAGACATGCACTTGCGGGAATCATTTTCCGCTGATGCGTTTGGAGATTGCGCGGACTTCGGACAATTTTGTTTTTCCGGGCGGGCGGGTGGTGCATGGCGAATTTTTTACCCACCTTATGTACGGCAGCTCCGGGATTGTGACCTTCCAGTTTCACCAAACCGCGGTTGATGAAATTATCTTGTACATTGTGGCGGGGCCGGGAGACGCGGCCGGGCGCGCGGCGAAGGTTAAAGATGCGATCCGGCAGATTCATGCGGTCACGCCGGAGAGTCCGGTGCGGGTTGAGGTGCGCGAGGTGGAATCGATTCCTCTGTCGAAGGCGGGGAAATATCGTTTCACGAGGTCGGACGTTGGAGCGACGGGCGGCCCGGTTGAGAGGGAGACAGCTTCGCTGGGACCGAGAGAGTGACCTCAGCGGCTAAAGCCCTCTGATGAAATCGCAGGTTTATCGCAGCGCTGAAGCGCTGCGCCACCCAAAACCAGGGCTTTTCTGGAAGCCTTATCTGGAAGCCTTATAGGAAAGAGCCGAAAGAATATGGCGGAGAGCAAACCCGAAAACTCGATTCACGCTTTCACGCCGGCGGTTGGAATCGCGCGCGTGCCGTCGTGTGCCTACCCTTCGGTTGAGCAGGCTGGGGCGAATTCAGTTTCTGAGGCGTTGGGCCGGCTGGCTGATTCGCTGGGATGGTCGAATGAACGCGGGGCGTTTGGTCGCGTCATCCCATCGGGCGCACGGGTACTCATCAAGCCCAATCTCGTTCTTCATAAGAATGACGATCCGCGCTACCAGGGGCAGGCTGGGATTGACTGCCTGGTGACGCATGCTTCGCTGATTCGGGCGGCAGCAGAGGCCGCGTTGCGCACCGGCGCGGCGGAAGTGTTGGTAGGCGATGCGCCTATTCAGGGCTGCGACTTCGACGCACTCATCAAGTCGATGGGGCTTGACAAGTGGGCGCACGAGCTGAGAACACGCGATCCGCGTTTCAAAGGGGTGCGCGATTTTCGCCGGACGACGTGTGTGCTGGTGCATGGCGTGCGGGTAGCTGCGGAAAATTTGCAGTCGGAAGATCACTTCACACTCTTCGATCTCGGCCGCGAGAGTCTGCTCGAGCCGATCAGCGGCAATGATCACCGCTTTCGCGTGGCATGGTACGACCATCGCTTGATGGCGAAGACGCATCATCCGGGCAAGCATCAGTACCTGGTGGCGAAGGAAGTTGTCGAAGCCGACGTCATTATCAATCTGCCCAAGCTCAAGACGCACAAGAAAGCTGGCGTGACTTGCGCGCTCAAGAATCTGATTGGCATCAACGGGAATAAAGAATATTTGCCGCATCATCGGCTGGGCGGGCCGAAGACTGGCGGCGATAACTATCCCGACGATGGCGTGGTGAAGCGCGCGCTCGAATATGTGAGCGATCGCCAGAATGTGACTACTTCTTATGCGGGCGGGATGGTGTGGCATCTTTTCTTCGCGCTGCTGGTGCGGGCTTCGCGGGCTAGCGGGGACCGCGTTGGGATGGATGGGTCGTGGTCAGGGAACGATACGATTTGGCGAACTTGCCTCGATTTGAATCGCATCCTTCTTTATGGGCGAGCCGATGGCACGATGAGCGAGGAGATGCAGCGGCGCGTGATTCACATTGCTGACGCCATTGTTGCTGGGCAGGGCAATGGGCCGCTGGCGCCGGAACCGCTGGAGCTGGGGTTATTGCTGGGCAGCGACAACGCGGCCGCTATGGATTGGGTTGGTGCGCAAGCGCTGGCTTACGATCCGGCAAAAATTTCTTTGGTGCGCCATGCTTTTGACCGGTTCCATTGGCCGATTGCGAAATTTGCTGGCGGCGATGTGAAGCTGGTTGGGGACTTGGGAGCGGGCGCTCCTAGAGCGCTTCTTGAGGCGGTGCGGCGGTGCGTAATACATCCGGTTGGATGGCGGGATGCGGCGCGTCAGCCTTCTGACGCTTGCGCCGGTGACGAGCAAGGCGCGCTTGCCGCAACTTCTGTCGAGCCTACCGACGCTTAAGGGCAGTTCACTTCTCGAGTTCGCAGTTGGGTGGAGGATGTGGCGGCGGGACGCCGCCACGACAGCCGGCGAGACGCCGGCGCTACACGAACCTTAGCGCTGGATGGCTGACCGGTTCTGGACTGCGGGCGATTTTACTGGCGCCGCAGCGGCCTTTGGTTCCTTCAGCGAATATTTCAGCAGGCAATAGAGTGCGCGGACGCCGTCCTTCCAGCCGATTTTTTTTCCTTCTTCGTAGGTGCGGCCGCAATAGCTGATGCCGACCTCAAAAATCCGCAGCTTTCTCCGCGCTACTTTTACCGTAATCTCCGGCTCAAAGCCGAAGCGGTTTTCTTCAATCGGAATCGATTGAATGATTTCGCGGCGGAAAGCTTTGTAGCAGGTCTCCATGTCGCTGAGGTTGATGTTAGTGAGGCAGTTGGAAAGCAGCGTCAGAAAGGCGTTGCCGACCGAATGCCAGAAATAAAGAACACGGTGCGGGCCGCCGCCGAGGAAGCGCGAGCCATAGACCACGTCGGCCTTGCCTTGCACGAGCGGTTCGAGAACCTGCGAATATTCGGCGGGATCGTATTCGAGGTCGGCGTCCTGAATGATGACGTAGTCTCCGGTAGCTTCCTGAATACCGCGGCGCAGGGCCGCGCCCTTGCCCATATTTTGCGGCTGGAGGAAGACGCGGATCTGCGGATGCTGCTGGGCGAGTTCGGCGAGAATTTCGCGCGAGCCGTCTTTGGAGCCGTCGTCGACGCAGAGGAGCTCGATGTCGAGCGGGACGGAGAGAACCTTGGCGATGACGTCGCCGAGTGTGTTGCGCTCATTGTAGACCGGCATGACGACGGAGAGCTTCATCAAGCTTCATCGTAACAATCGAGCTGCGTAGGCACAATGATGCTCAAGGCACGCGGGGCGGGAGGGGGATATACTCGCGTGTTGCGCGGGAGGGCCGAGCGCGAGACGCGCTCGTAACCGCCGGCGAGACGCCGGCGCTACTGTCTAATGAGGAAGCTTCGCAATCTTCGGTTTATTGGCGGGGCGTTGCTCCTTGTCATCGCGATCGGAACGGCGGGATTTCATTTTATTGAGGGATGGAGCTGGTTTGATGGCTTCTACATGGTCATCACCACGCTGACCACCATCGGTTATGGCGAGACTCATCCGCTGTCGCATGCCGGACGCATTTTCAACATCATCATTATTCTGGGCGGAGTTTCGCTGGCGTTTCTGGCGATCGGGTCGGCCACCGAGGCTTTGCTAGAATTCGAGCTGCAAAGCTTTTTTGGAAGGCGGCGTATGGAGCGCGAGATTGGCCGTCTGTCGGATCACTATATTCTGTGTGGCGCGGGACGCGTGGGCCGCAGCGCGGCTCGGGAACTGGCGCGCCGGCCGGCGCCGTTCGTGATCATCGAAAGTAACGAGGCTAAGGCGCAGAAGTTTGCCAGCGACAATTGGCTGATGGTGATCGGCGACGCCACCCAGGAACAAACATTGCGGGCGGCGCAGATCGAGCATGCGCGCGGGCTGGTGGCGGCTACGACCACCGACGCAACCAATCTTTATATTGTGCTGACGGCGCGCAGCCTGAATCCGCGGCTGCGCATCATTGCGCGCGCCAGCGAGGAGATGGCCGAGAAACATTTGCTGACGGCGGGGGCGGATTCGGTGGTGTCTCCTTATGCGTTTGCCGGGCATCGGATCGCGCAGTCGTTTTTGCGGCCGCATGTGGTGACGTTTCTGGATACGGCGACTACACACCTTGGGATCGATCTTGAGATTGGCGAGGTGCCGATTGGGGCGGCCAGCGTGTTTGCCGGTAAGACGGTGGAAACCTCACGTATCCGGCAGGATCGCGGAGTGATTATTCTGGCGATTAAGCGCGCGGCCGGGATGCACTTCAATCCGGCCCCCGACGATCGCATCGAGGCGGGAGATTTTTTGATTGCCATGGGCGAGCCGCAACAACTGCGCGAGTTGGCACTGACGGCCGGATCGCACGTATGAAAATCGTAAGTGCGGCGGAGATGCGCGCGATCGATCGTGCCACCTCGGAGCAATTCGGAGTACCTTCCCTGACATTGATGGAGAACGCGGGCACGGCGGTGGCACGCTTTGTGCTCGGCGACTATCCGCGGGCGGAGCGCGTTGGTGTGATTTGCGGGAAGGGAAATAACGGCGGCGACGGTTTTGTGGTTGCCCGCAAATTGACGGAGGCGGGACGGGCAGTGCGGGTTCTGCTGCTGTGCGATCCGGCCGAGTTGCGTGGGGATGCGGCGGCGATGTTTGGGCAGATGACGGAGCGAGTTTCCGAACACAAGATAGCTCCACCGGTGGTGGCGCGCGAGGCTGAGGGGCTTAGTTCGTTAGAGTGTGCGGAAATCTTTGCGTCGGATTTGATCGTGGATGCCGTGCTGGGAACTGGCTTTCGGCCGCCGGTAAGCGAGCTTTATGCGGCGGCTATCGCGAAGATGAATGGCTCGGCAGCTACGATCGTCGCAGTTGATATTCCCTCCGGGGCGGATGCCGATGCCATGTATGAGTCCGACGCGGGCAGGAATGCCCGCGCCACACAGACGATGACACGGTCTGATGCTGTGGTTACGTTTACCGCGCCGCGGCCGGCACATGTTTTTGCTGGGTTGACGACGGGACCTACCGTTGTCGCGCCGATTGGGTCGCCGGCGGAGGCAATTTCTTCGCAGCTTGGACTTCATTTGAGTACTCCGGCGGATTTTGGCGGGCTGCTTGCGCCGCGGGCGCTCGAGGCTAACAAGGGCAGCTACGGGCACGTGCTGGTCGTCGGCGGATCGGTGGGTAAGGCGGGCGCGGCGGCTATGGCGGGGTTTTCTGCGCTGCGCGCGGGGGTTGGGCTGTCGACCGTTGCGACTGCGAAATCTGTACTGCCGACTGTGGCGGCGTTTCATCCCGAGTTGATGACCGAGCCGCTGCCAGAAACTCCAGAGGGAACGATCGGCTTGCGGGCGCTCGAGACCGGGCGGGCACTGTTTGAACGCAAGACCGTGATCGCGGTCGGCCCGGGAATCTCGCGCAATGCGGAGACTTCGGAGTTCGTGCGCGTACTCGTTCAGCCGGGAGTTGTCCCGCGCGACGCGGCCTTCGTCATCGACGCCGATGGGCTGAATGCGTTCAGCGGAACTGCGGTGAGCGGGTTGAATGGGCACGGCCGAACTTTCGTGATTACGCCGCACCCTGGAGAGATGGCGCGCTTGACCGGATTGACCATCGCGGAGATTCAGGCGAAGCGGTTGGATGTTGCGCGGCAATTTGCCCGCGAGCACGAGTTGATTGTCGTGCTCAAGGGACATCGCACGTTGATTGCTGCGCCGGATGGCACGGTGTGGGTGAATCCGACAGGCAATCCGGGAATGGCGACGGGCGGCACGGGAGACGTTTTGACTGGGATGGTGGCGGGATTGATTGCGCAGCATCGCGGGCAGGCGCTTTTGGCTACGGCGCTGGCGGTTTATCTGCATGGGTTGGCGGGCGACCTGGCGCGCGACGCGGTGGGCGAGAGTTCGGTGGTGGCTACGGACCTGGTGCGATTTTTGCCGGCGGCGTTTGCGGAGGCGAAGGCTCAGATTTCTTCAGGTGAGTTTCGGCTCGCAGCGTAGTCTGTACCGACGCTACCGTCTGAGAGAGCTCTACATTCTTACCTCGGGATGTAGTTGCCTAGCTGGGCAAGCAACGGATTGCCGAGTTGCATGACACGGGCCTGGGCGGCGTCGGCGGATTCTCCCGTGTACATGGGGGTCAGGAGGCGGATGAGGGCTCCGTCGCTGCGATGCAGGCGCATCGAATCGGCCACCAGGTAATACTTCAGCTTGTATTCGCTGGCCACTTCGCGGCCTTGCGCTTCAAACCAGTAAACCATCAGCGCGCGGCTTTTGCCCTGCACGATGACATAGCGATTGGCGGGGAATGACGATCCATCGGAATTCCGGAGCGAAATAACCCGGTGTTGCGTTAAGGTCCAACCGGCCCCGGGCAAGCAGTGAGCAGGCGTGTGAGGGGTCTCCCCGGTCTTCTGGCTGGCATAGTAGGCGACGAAGAGATCGACCCAAGATTCTGGCCGACTGGGGTTCTGATAGTCGCGAAGCACGTATTCTGGATGCCCCAGAATATCGAGGGTTGAGTCATCGAGAGGTTCGGAGTCTACTCCATTCCAGCCACCGATCTCCTTCGGCAGGGAACTGAGAGGTTGACGAACAAGAATGACTTCACTCCGCGACTGCGCCCACAGAAAAACTCCAGTCGCGGTCATGAGCAGCGCCGCGATCAGAAAGCCTGCCGGCCATGGGGTTGTGGCCACGGGTCGCTTCCTCACCTCCGTTCGCGAGGAAGACGGCTGGATGGAACTGTCGACAGCGGACGGAGACGGCCACACCCGATTGATTAAGCTGTGCAAGCCGAATAACAGCGCCAGGGAAAAAACAAAGATCAGCCAACCTGTGAACTCGTGAGGCTTGCCTTTCGCCATGTCAGGATTCCAATACTCCGCCACCAGACCCGTAACGCAAACGCGGAAAGCGTTGGCGAGCACCGCGATCGGAATCGCGGCGCAGACCAGAGCGACACGGACGCGATTCCGCTTCTCCATCAAATAGCCATAGATGATGGATAGGGTGAGAAGGGAAAGAAGCGACCGAATTCCGCTGCAGGCTTCGGCGACGTTGAGCCCATCCGGCACATGCGGAGTCTTGATGACGTTCCCTTCGCGGAAGACGGGGAAAAAGACGCTCAGTGTCTCGGCGGAAAGTTTGGTGGCTAACAGTTGGAGCGGAAATGTGAACTCCTGGTGGATGAGATTAGGCAGGGGGATCATCAGGATCAGGAAGGCCAGAGGGAAGAAGACCGCGCGAAAGAACTCCCAACCACGAAGAAGAAGAATCAAGCCAGCAAGAAGAAACAGGAGCGAGGAGCGCTCTGTGTAAAGTTCAATCCCGAGGACACCCATTGACAGCAGCAGAAGCCCGAAAACCACAAGAGGGAGACCCGTCCATGAGGGCGCAGGACGAATGGACGCAAGCCTTTCCCGATTTCCCCATAGCACGTACAAGCTAAATGCGGGAACGAACCAGCCGTGCTGGAAATTCGGGTCCTTCTTCCACTGCAAGGCGAGGTTATACAGAATTGAGTGGTAGAGCCAGACAACGAGCAAGAGCAGCGGCCACCAGTCCTGAAAGCGGATCAAGCGGGACAATACACGGCCTTCTCCCGCCGGAGCGAGCGGGGCAATTTCGACGGAATTCCCCATAATCCCTGTTGGAATTTGAGGATACGCGAAGCAGAGTAGTTTGGGCAAAGCAATAAAGGGAGTCAGGGAGAGGAGAAAACCAAAGGACATAGAGCCCCGATGGACGAAACGACGGGCGGGTGTTGTCCCAAAGATTCCCAAGTATTACCAATGGTGTGGGCAAAAGTTTTCCCATTTATGCGCATTGTGATACTTTAGAAGGCGGTTGCCAGGCGTCTTGCAACGCAAGCCATTGAAACATAGGGACGTGCGGTTCCAGTAAGAAGCGCACATTTTTCCCGGGATGGCAACCGTTGTGCAATGAACAGAGCACGCCCTGATCCGAGCAGCGTTCCCTCCCGCCTCGGAACGGAATGCCATTTAGCATGGATTTCCAAAGCAGCAAGATGATGGAAAATGCCGGAACTGCGCCTGATTCACCGCGTCTCGATAGGCGCGAGACTTGGGGCACTCCAGCCGGAACTCCAGCCAAGGTGTGGCTGGAGAGCGTGAGCCCCGGCATGCGCACGGTCGAAGCCGTATTGCGCGAGTTGTCGCAGAATGACGTGCCGGTGCTGGTGGTGGCGGAGCATGGTTCAGGAAAAGCCGCGGCGGCAGCGCGCATTCACAGTCTTTCCCGGCGTGCTGAACAGCCCTTCCAGGCCTTCCTGGCCCGCGAAGCCAGCGACCAGGTGCTGGCGGGGTGCGAGGGGCACGGCGGAACGATTTATCTCCAGGAAGTCAGCGACCTGACGGCGGTGGCACAGAAGGAGTTGGTGCGGCAAATCAGTTTAAGCGACGCCGAAAGGGAGCGCGTGCCGCGCTACATCTGCGGATCGACTTGCGAACTGGAGCCCGAAGTTCGAGCCGGCAAAGTGCGCGAAGACCTTTATTACCGGATCAGTGGCGTTTGTTTGCGCTTGCCCCCGCTGCGCCAGCGGCGGGAGGATATACCGGTTCTGCGCGACTGGTTCCTAGCCGCAGCGGCTCACGATCTTGGCCGGGAAGTGCCGCCCTTGAGCAACGGAGCGCAGAGTTTCTTTCTGGAATATCACTGGCCAGGAAACATACGAGAATTGAAAGAGGCGACGCGGGCCATCGTGGCGCTGGGTGATGAAGCGCTGGCGATGGGCGGGCTGCGCTCGCTTCTGCGGCGCGCGGACGGCTCGAACGGGGAAAAGATTTCCCTGAAAGAAGCGGCACGCGCGGCCTCGCGCGAGGCGGAGCGCGAACTGATTCTCCAGGTGCTGACCAGGACGCGCTGGAACCGGCGGCGGGCGGCGCAGGAATTGAAGATCAGCTATAAGGCGCTACTCTACAAGCTGAAACAAATTGGATGTGAAGAGTACGGGGCTTGAAGTACAGCCTCGTTTTCGGGCGAGCGGTTGAGATTTCGGAGATTGAGCGCGGACAAGAGTGCCCGCGCCACACTGAGTTCGAGGAGAGGATATGAACTTGAAAAGGAAAGCGGTGATGGCGTCGCTTCTTATGGTCAGCAGCATCGCGCTGGCGCAGAGCGCGCCCGCGCAAGCGGCCGTCAATCCCGCTTCTGATAGCAACCCCAACGCGCAGGCAGCTGTTCCAAATGCAATGGATTCGACTTACATCATTGGCCCGGAAGACGTCCTGCATGTTTCCGTCTGGAAAGAGGCCGATCTTACGGTGACCGAGCCAGTGCGGGCGGACGGAAAAATCTCGATGCCCTTGCTCAACGACGTGCAGGCGGCGGGACTTACTCCGATGCAACTGGCGGATTCGCTGACAGAGAAGTTGAAAAAATTCGTGGCCACCCCGAACGTTACGATCGTAGTGACGGCGATTAACAGCAAAAAGATTTATCTGATTGGGGAAGTAGGGCACGCAGGCGCGATGTCGCTTACCCCGAATATGACGGTGATGCAAGCCCTGGCGAGCGCCGGTATCAACCAGTTTGCCAATACCAAGAAGATTTACATCCTGCGAACCGAAAACGGAAAAAAGCAAAAATACCCTGTGCCCTATCGGAAGCTGATCAAGGGGCAGGAGATCGAGCACGATTATTCGCTGCAGCCAGGCGATACCATCGTCGTTCCGTAGAATCGTCGTTCGCGAGAATCGTTGTCCCGTAAAAGGGGCAACTTGAAAGAAAGAAAATGGCAAGACTGCGAATAATATGGTGGGGACTGTTGCTGGCCGGCATGAGCGTTGCCGTGGCGGCGCAGAACACTTCTCCGACCGGAGGCAATTCCCAGGCTCCGCCCACGTCGCAAACGGAGAACACGACTCAGAGCGGGTCGCAAGGGACACCGCCGTCACCGGCGTTCGGACAGAGCGCACCAATTTTGAACCCGGAAAACCCGCCGCTGTCAGGACTTGATGAGCCGAGCCTGGAGATGAGGGTCGCCAATCGCAGCTTCGTTTCGGCCGCGATTCAGGTGGGCGAGTCGGGCGACAGCAACGCCAACAACGCGCTCGGCGGCTCGCGCGGGCAGGCAGTCTCGCACGTGCTCGGGGCGGGAGACCTGCAAAAATTCTGGCCGCGCAGCGACCTCTTTCTCGAGTATCTCGGGGGCGTGGTGGTAGGCGACGATCGCAGTTTCTTCCGGCAAATGCAGGCGCTTGGCCTGGAAGGGGTCACGCGCTGGCGCACCGGCCAGGCGACGTTGCGCGATGGCGCCAGTTATCTGCCGGACGGTTCGTTCTCGGCGTCCTCGGCGGGAGGACTGCCGGGATTCGGTATTGCGACCGGAAGGCTGGGATTGGGCCTGCCCGGCATCTTCCACCTGGAAGAAGGTTCGGTAGGGACGATCCCGCGATTATCGAACCTGGCTTCGCTCGACGTAGTGCAGGCAATTAGTCCGCGCTCGGCATTCACGGTGATTGGAGCGTTTGCCAACGATCACTTCTATCACAACGCCGGCAATGAGCTGATCAACGGGGATGAGACGACGGTCGAGGCAGGCTGGAGCCACCTGGTGTCGCGGCACGACCAACTGGCGGTTGTGTATGCCTTCCAGGTCTTTCGTTTTCCGTTGTCGGTGGGCGGCGAGATCTACAACGACATTGTCAACGTGCGCTACAGCCACGTGATCAGCGGAAGAATGAGCTTTATCGGCGAAGTGGGACCGCAGTACACCGACTTGCGCTTTTCTGGTTCGCATATTCGCTGGTCGCCGACCGGGCGGGCGGTGTTGCGCTACCGGTTCCCGCGCACCTTCCTGACCTTGAGCTATGAAAAGTTTTTGTCGCAAGGGTCGGGATTTTTTGCGGGCGCGGACGCGCAGATCGCGGAATTCACCGCGCGGCGTCCCTTGGGAAGGACCTACGAGTTATTGGCGGAGGTCGGGTATTCGCGCGAGCATCGGCTGCAGACCTCGAATGAGGGCGCGAGCGGGGCCAGTCTATTCAATCAGGGCTTTGGGGGAGCGGTACTACGCAAACACATTGGGCGGAGTTGGGACGCACTGGCCGCCTATCGCTTCTCGGTGATCAATTTTAACAACGACATCACTCTTGGGGAGGCGACGGGCAAGACGAACCACCGGATGATCGGCACGATTGCCATTGAGTGGCATCCGCGAGCAATACGAATCGAATAATTTTTTGGCCGTGACAAGCGGCCGGATAGGTGGAGGGAGTAATGGCTGACACACACGAACTGACAATGGACGATTACCTGGTGATGGCACGGCGCCGCCTGAAGGTCGTAATCGTTCCTCTCTTGATTGCGCCCATCGCCGGCTTCCTGATTTCGTACGTATTTACGCCCAAGTACCAGTCGCAAGCCACGGTTCAGGTGGTGCAGCAAAAGGTGCCCTCGAACTTTGTTGAGCCCGTCATCACGCAGGATTTTGTGCAGCGCGTGACGACGCTCAGTTCCGACATGATGAGCCCCAACAAACTGCAGCCCGTGGTCAGCGGCCTGGGTCTGGCCAAGCCCGGTGAAGAAGCGAAGGTGATGGAATCGATTCGCACCAATTTGCAGGTCGTGCCGGCCATCACGCAGATGAGCCAGGCGAGCGCGGGCATTTCCGGCAAGAAAAAGAGCAACGGGCTTGAGCAGGCCGTGCAAAGCGTAAATCTGATCTACTCGGACAGCAATCCGGAGAGCGCGCGAAAGATTTGCCAGGCGATGGCGGACCTGATGGTGACGGAAAACCTGAAGTCCCGCGGACAGATCGCCAAAGATACGAAAGACTTCCTCTCGGGGCAAGTAGCGGCGGCCAAAGAGGCGCTGGACAACCAGGATGCCGAGATCGCGAACTTCAAGAGGGAGCATTGGGGCCAGCTTCCCGGCGATATCGAAAATAACATGAAGTCTCTGCAGTCCATGTCATCGCAACTCGACGCCACGACCCAGAGCCTGAGCCGGGCGCAGCAGGACAAGGCCTATGCCGAGAGCATGCTTTCACAACAGCTCTCAGCCTGGAAGAATTCGCAGTCGAGCACCAGCCCACAAACGCTGCAGCAGCAACTGACCACGCTGCAGGCGCAATTGCTGCAATTGCAGGCCCGCTACACGGACGATCATCCGGATGTGATCAAGACCAAGGCCGACATCGCCAAGGTGCAGCAGAAACTGGACGAGATCGACAAACAGGCGAGTACTGCGAGCCAGGCGAGCGACAAAGCGAACGTGAACGAACCGGCCGAGATCCGGCAGCTCCGGCTCCAGATTCATCAATACCAGCAGGTGATCGACCAGTCAACCAGCGACCAGAAAAAACTGCAGGCGGCCATCAACGTCTACCAGGCCCGGACCAGCACCAGTCCGGAAGTCGAAGAAAAGTTCAAGGTGCTCAACCGGGATTACGACACCAAGCAGCGGATCTACGACGACCTGCTGAAGAAGCAGAGCTCGGCCGATTTGGGCAACAAGATGGAAAGCAACCAAGAGGGCGAGCAGATGACGATCGGAGCGAGCGCGAGCAAGGCGGAAAGTCCGACGTTTCCGAACCGTATTTTGTTTGCGGCGGGCGGGCTGGGCGCCGGGCTTGGTCTCGGCCTGCTAATCGCGATCTGGCTGGAGTTCAGCGACAAATCGATTCGTACGGAGCGGGATGCGGCGATGGCGATGGATCTGCCACTTCTGATTTCCGTGCCCTGGGTGGGCGAGCAAGAACATGTCGCGTCCAATGGGAACGGGCAGCGTCACTTCTGGGGCCGGGGTGCTCCTCACAAAGACGACAAGGTAGGAGTCTAGGGCAGGCGTATGTATAAAGAGTTTTTTGGACTGCGGGCCAACCCGTTCAACGTGAATCCGGATCCGCGTTACCTGTTTCTGACGCGGCATACGGAGGAGGCGTTGGCCTGCCTGACCTATGGCATTCAAAGCCGTAAGGGCTTCGTGCTGCTGACAGGCGAGGTGGGCACCGGCAAGACTACGCTCATCAACAAGCTGATGGAATGGCTGCGCCTGCAGCAGGTGGCGACGGCCTTCATCTTCAACTCGCGCATGGATACGCCGCAGCTGCTCGACTTCATGATGGCGGACTTCGGCATTCCCTGCGACAGCAAGTCGAAGAGCGTTATCCTGCAGCGCCTTTACAACTGGCTGCTGGACCGTTATCGCGCGGGCGAAACCGCCGTGCTGATCGTTGACGAGGCGCAGAGCTTGTCCGATGAAGTGCTCGAGGAGATTCGCATGCTAACCAACCTCGAGACCTTCACCGAGAAGCTGCTCCAGATCGTTCTGGTGGGACAGCCCGAACTTGAACAACGCCTGAAGCAGCCGCAATTGCGGCAGTTGCGCCAGCGCCTGACGTTGCGCGCCAAGACGCATGCCTTCAATCTGGAAGAAACCAAGTCCTATATTGCCCAGCGGCTGCGCATTGCGGGATCGAACGGCGAACCGATTTTCAGCGAAGAAGCCGCGGTGGCGATCTTCCGCTATGCGACGGGCATTCCGCGCGTGATTAACCTGCTCTGCGAGCACTGTCTGGTGAGCGCATTTGTCGATCAGCAGAAACTCATCAAGCAGGAAATTGTCGATTCCGTTGCCCGCGATTTCGACCTGGCCGATGGCACGGCGGGCGCGATGATGCCCTCCGCACCTCCAGCCGAGAGCAAGTTCGATCTAGTGGAAGCTTTACGGACCCTCGCGACGCTGGCCGATAAGCTGCGCGAGTCCGAACGACAAGAACTCCCCAAGGAAAGGAAACTATGAGCCGTATCCATGACGCTTTAAAACGCGCCGAACAAGAAAGAGCCACGTCCCTGGGGACGCACGTCGAGCCCTCGTTTGAGCAGCCCGTTGAATCAATCCCGATGCCGTCAATGCAAAGCCCGGTCACATCAGGAATGCCGGCGGCGTCCGATTTCGGCTACGAGTCGTTGCTGGCGCGCTGCCAGCCGATGCCGTGGAACCCGGACCCCACCACCATGCTCTTCTTTCAGGACGACGAGACTCGCCTGGGCACGGAGGAATTTCGCACGTTGCGCTCGCGGCTCTACCAGATTCGCGAGAAGATGCCGCTCAAGCGTTTACTGGTGACGAGCGCGATGCCAAAAGAAGGCAAGTCGTTCGTGGCGGCCAATCTCGCCCAGGTGCTGGTGCGCCAGCATGGGCGGCGCGCGCTGGTCATCGACGCCGACCTGCGCAATCCCGGCCTGCACCGCCACCTTGGAACGTCGCCCTCGCCGGGACTCTCCGAATACCTGATGGGCGAGTGCGACGAGTTTTCGTGCATGCAACGCGGGTCGATGGAGAACCTTTTCTTCCTGCCCGCCGGGCGCGTGGTTCCGGGAGCTTCCGAGCTTCTGGCCAATGGCCGCCTGAAGCTGCTCCTGCAAAGGGTCGAGCCGCTCTTTGACTGGATCATTCTCGACTCCGCGCCCGTCATCCCGGTGTCGGACTCAACCATCGTGGCCGGCGCTTGCGACGGCGTGGTGATGGTAGTGCGCGCGGGGGTTACGCCTTCGCCGCTGGCGAAGCGCGCGCGCGAGGAATTTCCCGACAAGCTGCTTTTGGGTGTAGTGCTCAACGGCACTTCGGCCGACAAGATGGGGCAGTCGAAGTACTACTATGGCGAGGCCGTGACTACATCTGCACGTTAACTGAGCGTTAACTGAACGACTGGGCGGGGGGGAAAGTTGATCCGGCTGTTCAATGTCTACTATCCGGTGCGCACGCTGGTCTTGTTGATCGGCGAGGCCCTGATCGTGTGGACTTCCTTTCTGCTTGGAACATTTTACGCACGGGGTGATGACACCTACATCGCCCTGAATTACGAACATGGGTGGGAGAAGATTTTTGGGGTCACGCTGCTGGTTTTGTTGTGCTCTCACCTGTTCGATCTTTACGATACCGCGCGTCTCAATACCAAGGGCGAATTGTATTTCCGGCTCCTTATGGTCCCGGGCCTGAACGCGTTCGTTCTGGCCGGCATTTCCTACGTGAAGCCAACGTTCCTGATGGGGAACGGCGCGGCGGCGGTTGGCTTGATGATTCTGACGGTGGGCCTGTTCGGCTGGCGAATGGGTTTTACCTGGCTGATCCAGTTGCCGATCCTGATCGAGCGGGTGTATGTGCTGGGTACCGGCGAGCGCGCGCAACGCCTGGTGTCGGGACTGCGGCAGAATCCGGACATTGGGGTTGAGGTCGTCAGTTGGACGGGCAAACTGGAGGGAGCGGTCACGCGCGAATCGGTAGCGGTCCATCTCCTCGAAATAGTCAAGCGGCAAAAGGTGCATCGCGTGATCGTGGCCATGCCGGACCGCCGCAACACCATCCCCATGCAGGAATTGCTCGACCTGCGCATGGAGGGAGTGAAGATCGAAGAAGCCGCCACCTGGCTGGAGAGAATTTCGGGAAAGATCGAGGTCGACAACCTCTATCCGAGCTGGCTGGTGTTTGGCGAAGGATTCCGGCGCAGCGCGACGTTCCGGATCGTGCGGCGTCTGATCTCAGTGGCGATTGCGCTGATTGGGCTGGTGCTGTCACTTCCGCTTTTCCCGCTGATCGTGCTGGCGATCCGGCTCGATTCCGAGGGCCCGGTATTTTACCGGCAGAGGCGGGTGGGCAAGGCCGGACGCGTCTTCGAGGTGCTGAAGTTCCGCACCATGCGCGCCGATGCGGAGGCGATCGGCGGGCCGCAGTGGGCGGGCAACAACGATCCGCGCGTGACGCGCATCGGTAGGTTTTTGCGCTCGTCGCGGCTGGATGAGATTCCGCAGCTCTGGTGCGTGTTGAAAGGCGAAATGGCATTCGTGGGGCCGCGCCCGGAGCGTCCGGAATTCGTGGAATGGCTTTCGAAGGAGATTCCGTACTACGGCATGCGCCACATGGTGCGGCCGGGACTGACTGGGTGGGCGCAGGTCAAGTACAAATACGGCAGCACGGTACAAGACGCGCGGGAAAAATTGCAGTACGACCTGTTCTACATCAAGAACGCCTCGATTGGTCTGGACTTGCTGATCATGTTCCAGACCGTGAAGACGGTATTGCTCAAACGGGGCGCGCAATGAAGTTGGTGTTCTGGGCGTCGGCGGCGGTCATCGCCTACGCCTACGTGGGGTATCCGGTTCTGCTGTGGGTGCGCAGTTGGTGGTCGCCGCGGCCAGTGATGCACGGTGCGGATACGCCCCTGGTATCCGCGGTAATGGTGGTGCGGAATGAGGGAGAAGCCATTGCGGCGAAGCTCGAGAACCTGCTGACGCTCGACTACCCTCCCGAGCAACTGGAAGTGGTGGTGGTGTCGGACGGTTCGACGGATGGGACGGCGGCGGCTCTGGCCGAGTATACGAAGCACGATTCGCGCCTGCGCACGATGATCAAGGCGGAATCGCGCGGGAAAGCGGCCGGACTGAACGACGCAATCGGGTTGGCGCGCGGTGACGTGCTGCTTTTTACTGACGCGCGGCAGCCGCTCGATCTGCATGCGTTGCGCTATCTGATTGAGAATTTCGCGGACCCCGGGGTGGGGGCGGCGAGCGGGGAACTGATGCTGGGGGATCGGGCGAGCGGAGAGACGGGAAAGGGAATGGGATTGTACTGGCGCATCGAGAAGAAGATTCGCGAGCTGGAATCGGCCTCGGGCTCGGTGGCGGGAGCGACGGGGGCGATTTATTGTGCGCGCCGCGAGTTGCTCGACCCGCTGCCCGAAGGCACCATTCTCGATGATGTCCTCTTGCCGATGCAGGTGGTGCGGCGAGGCTCGCGGGTGATTTTCGATTCGCGCGCCCGCGCCTGGGATTCACCCGATTTGGGCTCCAGCCGCGAGTTTGCGCGCAAGGTTCGCACCCTCAGCGGGAACTATCAGCTATTGCAACTGGCGCCCTGGCTTTTGAGTTCGCAGAATGCGATTCGCTTTGAATTCATCAGCCACAAACTGTCGCGTCTGATTGCGCCGTTTGCGCTGCTCGGGCTGCTGATTGCCTCGATATTCCTGCCCGGGTCCTTGTATCGCGTGGCCCTTGTCGCGCAGCTTGCGTTCTATGCGCTCAGCCTGGTAGCCCTTGGCGGAATGAAGGTTGGTCCGCTCGCGCGCATCGCCGATCCCGCGCGCACCTTCGTGGTGCTCAATTCGGCGGCCATGGTCGCGTTTGTGAACTTTGTCACGGGCAGAAAGGCGGTCTGGGTCCGGTAAACAACTTCCGGTAAACCGCCATGCGCATCCTTTGGGTCAAAGCCGATAAGCTCCTGCCGGTCGAGAACGGCGGCAACATCCGCACCTATCACGTGCTGCGCTATCTTGCTACGCGCCATCAGCTCACGTTCTACTCCTACTACGGGGGAAAGCCGGACCCGGACTATGAGCGCGAATTGCAGAAGCAGTTGCCGGGATCGGTGGCGGTGTGCACGGGAAAGCGCGACCTCGCCGGGGGGGCGCGCGGCTACGACTACTTAAAACATCTGGGCGCTCAGGCGCCCTATGCGGTCAGCCGCTTCGCCGACGCCAGCGTGCAACACGATCTGGCAGCGTGGTTCCGCGACGAGCGCTTTGACGTGGCGGTGTGCGACTTTCTGGATGCAGCCGTGAATTTTCCGGAGCGCCTGAACATTCCGAGCGTGCTCTTCCAGCACAACGTGGAAGCCGAGATATGGCGGCGTCATGCCGAGACCGCGTCGAACCCGGTCAAGAAAATGATGTACGGCATGGAATTCCGGAAGATGGTGCGCTACGAACAGGACGCGGTGCGCAAATTTCAGCACGTGATTGCGGTCTCAGAAAATGACCGCTCGCTGATGATGCGCTGGGTGGACGGGGAGCGCATCACGGTCGTTCCCACCGGGGTCGATCTCGCGCAATTCACGCCCGACGCCTCGAATACGGCGGAACCCGCGCCCGTCATCTCGTTCGTCGGCGCGATGGACTGGGAGCCCAACGTCGATGGCGTGGAATATTTTTGCAGCGAGATCTGGCCGCCGATCAAGAGCGAAGTGCCCGAGGCGCGATTTCGGATCGTGGGGCGCAATCCGGTTCGCCGCGTCGAAAAGTGGGCGTCCGAGTCAATCGAAGTCACCGGCCGCGTACCTTCGGTGGTTGAGCACCTGCGCGCAGTCGGCGGTGGTCATCGTTCCGCTGCGAATCGGCGGCGGTACACGGCTGAAGATTTATGAGGCCATGGCGGCAGCCAAAGCGGTGGTCTCGACGACGGTGGGCGCGGAGGGATTGGACATCAATAACGGGCGCGACATTATTCTGGCCGACGATGCGCGCGCATTCTCGCAGGCCGTGATCATGTTGTTGCGCGATCGCGAACTGCGGCGGCGCTACGAGAAGGCCGCGGCGGAGTCGGCGGCACGGCACGACTGGCCGGCGATTGGCCAGCGCTTCAGCGAAGTGCTGCAGGCGGTGGCGGAAAAGAAATTTGATACGACAGGGGCGGTTACAGCGCGCTCGGCATAAAGAAAACGAGGCATTTGTGGCAATCGGCGAGAACACGATGGCAACGGCAACCAATGGCGCAGGGCGGCGGCTTGGTCTGCAAGGCGCGGACCCCACCAGAGCTTCGTTCTTCTGGCTGAGCGTGTTCTTCGTGGTCTACTGCGCGCGCCCGGGAGACTACGTTCCACTCCTCGGGTATCTTCCCCTCGCCAAGATCAGCGGCATTCTCGCGATGTGGGGACTCTTCAACTCCATCGGACGCACCAAGCGCACGTTGAAGGACCTTCCCAAAGAAGCAAAATTACTGTTCACCATGGTTGGACTGCTCTTTATTGGCGGTTTCCTTTCTCCTGTCTGGAAAGGGGGCGCGGTCACCAAGTCGATCGAATTTTCGAAGATTTGCGTCGCCTGGGCGCTCACCTTTCTGCTCATCACGACCTTTGAACGTCTGCGCCGCATCATCTTCATTCAGGCAGTCTCGGTAGTGATCGCGTGCGCGGCGGTCATCGCCAAGGGCCACAATGTGGAGCGTCTGAACGGCGTTCTCGGCGGCATCTATTCGAATCCCAACGATCTTGCCTTCGCCGTCGTGCTGGGTCTGCCGTTCGCCCTGTTGTTCATGGAAACCAGCAAGAACGTGATCGTGAAGCTCATGTGGCTCGGCGGGATGCTGATTATGCTGGCCACGATATTCCTGACCGCCTCGCGCGCCGGCTTTATCGACCTGGTGATCTCGGGCGCGGTCACACTCTACTTCTTCGCGATTAAGGGCAAGCGGCCGTACCTTCTGCTGGGAACTGTTGTGGCGGCGGTGCTTATCGCCGCTACGGTGGGCGGCAAACTCTACGACCGCTTCGAGGCCCTCGAGGGCGGCAGTACGACAGAACAATCCGCATACGGATCGTTCCAGGACCGCGTGTACCTGATGGAGCGCGCCGTCGATGCCATCGAGACCTATCCGATCTTTGGTATCGGGGCGCATAACTTCACCACCTATTCCGGAATCTGGCGCGATGTCCACATGACCTACCTCC
Organism: uncultured Acidobacteriaceae bacterium; assembly: GCA_963698865.1. Lineage (GTDB taxonomy): Bacteria > Acidobacteriota > Terriglobia > Terriglobales > Acidobacteriaceae > Acidiflorens. Next base: position 255,325 of record CAVOSL010000004.1, read on the forward strand.
AGATTTGCGCGGAAGGCGGTATTCCCGTTCTCATCCTTTATCTGATGTTTTTCTGGTGCGCTTTTAAGAACTTGAAGATCTTACGCAAGAGGAAGGACCTTGGTCCCGATATGACGCTGTTTGTGGGCGCACTGACCAGCTCGTTGGTTGGCTTTACCGTGGGAGCTATCTTTGCCCCCGAAGCGTACCAGTATTTCCCGTATTTTTCGGTCGCCTTTGTCGCGACCATGATGCAGACGATCAAAGAGCGCGATCAAGAAGTCGCGCAAGGGCCCGGCCCGGACGCTCCTCCGCCGAAGCGGGGCCGTCATTTCCTGGAGGCTTATGATTTCGGAAGAACAGATGCAGTTGGCACTGTCCGCTGACTTGCAGACAATACTGCGCTGTTTGAGTTGCGGCTCGCGGCTTGAGAGCGGCAACGCCAGCGACAGCAGCGGCGGCTACGTGTGCCCGGCCTGCAAGCACGTCTATCCGAACGTCAACGGCATCGCGCGCTTTGTCGACGCGCAGCACTATGCCGCCAGCTTTGGCTTCCAGTGGCATCGCTATCAGAAGACGCAGCTCGATCACGATCAGGTTCGCGAATCCGACGCCAACTTCCGTTGGAAAACCGCGCTGAAGCCTGAGGAACTCAAGGGCAAGCTGGTGCTCGATGTCGGCTGTGGCATGGGCCGCTTTGCCGAGGTCGCGACCAGTTGGGGCGCCCGCGTGGTCGGGATCGATCTCAGCGCCGCCGCCGAAGTCGCTGCGAAGAATTTGGCCGATCGTGATTTCGTCGCCATGCAGGCCGACGTTTTTGCGCTGCCGTTTGCGCCAGAGAGTTTTGACATCATCTACAGCGTTGGCGTCCTTCACCACACGCCCGACTGCGAAGCGGCGGTCAAGACGCTCGATAAGTATTTAAAGCCGGGCGGCATTCTCGCGGTGTGGCTCTACAGCGGATACAACAAGTGGTATCGCTTCAGTGATTTCTGGCGGCGCTACACCAGTCGCATGAACCCGGAGAATCTGCACCGCATCTTGAAAGTTGCCGTGCCGGTTGTCTACAACACGGAAATGGCTTTGAGAAAAGTGCCGCTCGTGGGACGGCCCGCCGCCGGCCTGCTGCACCACGTCTTTCCGGTAAACCGCCAGAAGACCGCCGAGCAGCGCACGCTCGATACTTTTGACTGGTACTCACCGAAATATCAGTCCAAGCACACCTACGAGCAGGTTTTTCGCTGGTATGAGGCGATGGGCATGGAGGACATGCACATTGGAGAATTCGCCATCGCGGTGCGGGGAAGAAAGCCTCTGCGGAAGTAGTGTGCCAGAAGTTTAGTGTGGCGCGGGCATTCCGGCCCGCGCGCTTGAGCGAGTGAAGAGGGCTGCGCGGACAAAAATGTTCGTGCCGCATAGGAATGCGTTTCTTCCATAAAAAATTCGCCTACAGCCGCCGAGTGCTGCCCACCATCACGCTGCACGCGCTGCGGTCCGGCGCGCCCGGCCCCGTACACATCATCTTCTGCCTCGCCGATCATTTTGAACCGGCCTTCGATCCCACCAGTGGCTACAAGCGTGTCGTACGCAACGAGCAATTGCGCCGCGAGGAAGTCTGGTTCCGCGAATATCCCAAGGTGATCGAGCAGTTGCGCGACCACGACGGGCGTCCACTCATCCACACCTACTTTTATCCTGCCGAGCAATATGACCAGGAACTGGTCGAAATGCTCGTGGAGCACTGCCGCGCCGGCTGGGGCGAGACCGAAATTCATTTGCATCATGGCATGCACGAGCCCGACACGGCAGAGAATACGCGGCGTCAGCTCGTCGAATTCCGCGACCAGCTTGCATTTCGGCATCGTTGCCTCTCCGTCGTCGAGGACTCGACGCAGCCGCGTTATGCCTTCGTGCATGGAAATTTCGCGCTCGCCAACGCTGCGGGTGGGCTTTTCTGCGGTGTCGACTCGGAGATGCAGATCCTTGCCGAGACCGGCTGCTATGCCGACTTCACGATGCCCACCGCGCTCTGGCACCCGGCACAGACCGCGAAAGTGAATTCTGTGTATGAGTGTGAGCTGCCGCTGGACCGCGCCGCGCCGCAGAGAAAGGGCCGCGATCTTGCCGTCGGGCGCGCGCCCCAGACCTGGCCGCTGATCGTTCAGGGACCGCTTGTTACCGACCTCGTGCGCTCCTGGCGGCGCAAGAAGCCCATCATCGAGAACGGCGCCATCACTGGATTTTGCCCGATGACTCTGCATCGGCTCTCGCTCTGGAAGAAGGCGCAGGTCCGCGTCGCCGGCCGTCCCGACTGGCTTTTCATCAAAGTCCATTGTCATGCTATGGACCCAACGCAGCGCGAGGCCGTCATCGGCGCCCAGTTCCGCGACTTCCTCGATCATTTCGTGAATGGCGCCGCCCAGCGAAAAGAAACTCTCCACTTCGTCACTGCGCGCGAAATGACCAACATCCTCCTCGCCGCGTGCGATGGCCGCGAGGGCCATCCCGGCGATTATCGTGACTATCGCTTTAAGCTGTTATCAAAGTCGGCGCCCGCTTCGTCGAAGCAGCAACTGCCCGCGATCCCGCAGCGCGAAGTTGTGAAAGGATAGAGGTCATGTGCGGCATAGCTGGAGTCGTCAGCGCCACCCGCGAGAGCAACATCACTGAAGCTCTCGTGCGGCACATGTGCGACCAGATCCGGCATCGCGGGCCCGACGACGAAGGCGTTTATGTGGCCGACGGCGCGGGTCTCGGCATGCGCCGCCTCTCCATCATCGATCTTTCCACCGGCCACCAGCCCATCTTCAATGAAGACCGCAGCGCTTGGATCGTCTTCAACGGCGAAATCTACAATTTCCTCGAGTTGCGTCCTGATCTCGAACGACGCGGCCATCGCTTCACCACCAAGACCGACACCGAGTGCATCCTTCATCTCTACGAAGACATGGGAACGGACTGCGTCACCAGGCTGCGCGGCATGTTCGGAATCGCCATCTATGACAAGACGAAGCGCAAGTTGATGCTGGCGCGCGACCGCTTCGGCAAGAAGCCGATGCATTACGCGCTGCACAACGGCAATCTCTATTTTGGATCGGAGATCAAAAGCATTCTGGCGGTAGCGCCGGAGTTGGCCGCGGTCAACTCGCAGGCGCTGCTCGAATATCTTTATTTCGGTTATGTGCCCGAGCCGCTCACCGCGTTTACCGGCATTCACAAGCTGCCCGCGGGGCATGTGCTTGAATTTGAAAATGGCGAAGTGCGCATCCGCCAGTATTGGGATCTGCCGGAGTACAACACGCACGGGCCCCGGGTTATCACAAAAAAGACCGAAGAAGAATGTCTCGAAGAGCTCGACCACCTGCTATTCGAAGCCACGAAGATGCGTCTGATTTCCGACGTGCCCCTCGGCGCGTTCTTGAGCGGCGGCATCGACTCGTCCACCGTCGTCGGCCTGATGGCCCGTGCCAGCGCCGGCCCGGTGAAGACATTTTCCATCGGCTTCAAGAAAGACGATTTCGACGAGGCGCAGTACGCGCGCATGGTCGCCAAGAAATTCGGCACCGAGCATCACGAGATGATCCTCGAGCCCGACGTGGTGCAGACGGTCGAGTACCTGACCTCGTCGCTCGAAGAGCCGTTCGGCGATTCGTCGATGCTGCCGACATATTACGTTTCGCAGATGGCGCGCCAGCACGTGACGGTTGCGCTCTCCGGCGACGGCGGCGACGAGATTTTTGCGGGCTACGATCGCTATCGCATTCAGGCCGGCCGCCAGATTTACGAGCGCATTCCGGGATGGGCGCGCAAATTCTATCGCAACTCGATCTTTCCGCTGCTGCCGAACAAGATGAACGGCCGCCGCCTCAGTTACAACGTCAGCGCTGCCCTGGCAGGAGCGTTACATTGATGGCCTTGCGTTTCTTCCAAGTTTCGAGCGCGACATCCCGCTCCTGTCCGACGATTTCCGAGCCATTCTGCAACGCAGCGACGATCCGGCTAACGTGCTGCGCCGCCGTTTCGCGTCCGCGCCCGCCAAAGACCCGGTCAGCCAGACACTCTACGTCGACACGAAAACGTACATGGTCGACGACATTCTCTGCCAAAGTCGATCGCATGAGCATGTTGAACTCGCTCGAAACGCGCGCGCCGATTCTCGATCACGTCTTCGTCGAGTATGTCACCGGACTGCCGCCGGAGTGGAAGCTGCGCGGCAAAACGCAAAAATATATTCTGCGCAAATTGGCCGAGCGCGTGGGCGTGCCGCGCGAAGCCATCTACCGCGAAAAACGCGGCTTCTCGCTGCCGCTGGTGCACTGGATGCGCCACGAACTGAAAGATATGCTGCTGATCCTGCTCGAACCGCGCACGCTCGAACGCGGCTACTTCCAGGCCAGCGGAATCCAGCGCCTGATGGACGATCATCTGGTGCGCGGCAAAACCATGACCGGGCGCATCTGGCGCATGCTGATGTTCGAGCTCTGGCATCGCAACTTCCTCGAAAAATACGTCAAGCCCGCCGGCCTGTTCTCGTTGCCGGTGGTTGCCGACTCGCGCAGAAAGGCGCCGCGGGCGCCGGAATTGGCGTGTAGCGCGGGCACTCCTGCCCGCGTCCTGGGAGAGTAGCGTTGGCCGCCACTGATGCCGCTAATCCCGCAACAGTCCAGTCTCACTCTGGCGTGCCTCCCATCGGTCTGTTTCTGATGATCAACACTTTCGAGACCGGCGGCTCGGAGCGCCAGTGCGCTTTGCTCGCGCAAAATGCCAGCGCGAAATTTGCTGTGCGCGTGGGATGCGTGAACCCGCGCGGGCCTCTCGCCAGCCAATTCGGAGTGTACGAACAATTTCCGCTCGGCAACAGCCTCTATAGCTGGAGGGCAATGCGTACGCGCTTTGCGCTCCGACGCCATCTTCGGCAAACCCACATTCAAGTCGCGCACGCCTTTGATTTCTACACCAACCTCACGCTCGTTCCGCCGGCGCGTTTTGCGCGTGTGCCGGTTGTGATTGGCAGCCATCGCCAGCTTGGGGATTTGCTGACGCCCGCGCAATTCCGCGCGCAGCTCGCGGCCTTTCGCTGGTGCGACGCGGTCGTCTGCAACTCGCAAGCGGGAGCCGATCGGCTGGCGGCCGCCGGAGTCGTGCGCGAGAAACTTGCCGTCATCGGAAATGCCATGCCGGCCGCGGTGTTTGAGGCTGCCGCGCCCGCGCTGCCGCGGCGCGATAATGCTCCCCGCGTCATCATGGTTGCGCGCATGAATGCGCACTACAAAAATCATGCCGGCTTCTTGCGCATTGCGGCGGCGGTTCACAAGCGCATGCCGGACGCGGAATTCCTGCTCGTTGGCGATGGGCCGCTGCGCGCGGAGATCGAAAAACAGGCAGCGACGCTCGGGCTGAGCGAGCGCGTACTTTTTCTTGGCGATCGCCGCGATATCCCGGCCCTCCTCGCCTCGTCCGACCTTTCCGTGCTGACGTCCGACTCCGAAGGGTTGTCGAATGTCATTCTCGAATCCATGGCGGCTGGTGTTCCGGTCGTCGCCTATGCGGTTGGCGGAAATCCAGAGCTGGTCAATGACGAACGCGGCGCCTTGATCCCCGCCGGCAACGAAAGCGAATTTGCAAACGCCATCTGCCGCCTCCTGTCGGACGCCGATCTTCGCCGCGACCAGGGCCGCAATGCTCGCCGCTTCGCCGAACAAAACTTCAGCCTTGCTTACGTCTGCCGGCAGTACGAAGATCTCTACCTGAATCTTCTCGCGCATAAAGGGCGGAGCTGGCCCACCGCATGAGCCCGGCGGAAAATCCTCAAACGCAAAGCCGCGAGGCGCGCGGCAGTCGCGTCAAAGTCGCCATTATTGCGCCCAGCCTGCGCTACGTCGGCGGCCAAGCCGTACAAGCCGACCTGCTCATGCGCCTCTGGCGGAACGATCCTGACGTCGAAGTTACATTCATCGCCGTCGATCCTCCGCTTCCGCGCGCGTTGGCATGGGCAGAGCGCATTCCCGGACTGCGCACGCTTCTCCGCGAGCCCATTTACTTTTGGCATCTCTGGCGCGGCCTCAAACATACAGACGTGGCGCATATTTTTTCCGCGTCTTATTGGTCTTTTCTGATTTCGCCCGTGCCGGCATGGTTTTTTGCGAAGCTGCGCGGCAAGAAAACCATCATCAATTACCGAAGCGGCGAAGCCCGCGACCACCTGCGCCGATTTCGCTCCGGCAAGTTCGTGCTGGCGCGCGTCGATCGCATCGTCGCGCCCTCCGGCTACCTCGTCGATGTCTTCCGCGAGTTCGGACTCGAGGCGGCGGTCGTTCCCAACCTCGTCGATCTTTCCCAATTCCGCTATCGCGAGCGCAAGCCGCTGCGCCCGCACCTGGTCTGCACGCGCGGCTTCCATGAGTACTACAGCATCGACGTGGTGGTGAAGGCCTTTGCGGAAGTGAAGAAACAATATCCCGACGCGCAACTCGACCTGGTCGGTGGCGGCCCGCTCGAAGGCGACACCCGCCGCCTGGTTTCCGACCTCAGGCTCAAGGGAGTCAACTTCGCCGGCGTAGCCACGCGCGACAACATCGGCAAGTATTACGACGATGCCGACATCTTCATCAACGCGTCATGGCTCGACAACATGCCAGTGTCAGTGATCGAGGCCTTTGGCTGCGGCACGCCCGTCGTGACGACTTCACCCGAGTCCATGCCGTATTTAGTCGAAAATGAGCGCACGGGATTGCTCTCGCCGGTCGGCGATGAGAAAGCGCTGGCGGCAAACGTAATTCGCTTGCTGCGCGAGCCCGATCTAGCCGCGCGTTTAGCCCGTAACGCCTATGAAGAATCGCGCAAATACAGCTGGGATGCCGTGCGCGGGCAGTGGGTCGGTGTGTACCGCGGAGTGCTCGGATTCAGTGGCAGTCACGCCAATTAGCCGAGCAACCTGTCCATCAAGATTGCCTTGTCATGCTCCCGAATCGAGGCAAACACAGTTTTATTTTCGTAGACGAAATCCCGGTATGCCACGCTGAAGCGATCCATAAAGCCGTTCTTCCGAAATATGTGCTGTGAGACTTTTCCGGTCGCTTCGGTCAGCGCGGTTCGATAGCCCTTGCGGCGTCCGTTGTCGATAGAAGCTTGCACCAGTCCTTGCGCAATTCCGCGTCCCGAAAATTGTGCATTCACCCCGAGCATGAACAGGTGAAGATATTCGCCCGCCGCAATGGTCTTTCCGCGGCGGAATTGTTCATCGAGCGTCTCCAGCATCGAAAAAATGGGCAAGAGCTTCGAGTTGAACTGGCCCGGATCCAGCTCAGGAGGCGAGGCGAAATCGTCGCTGAGAAACACGCCAGCCAGCCTGCCATCATCCTCGCTCCGCGCCACAACTGTAAGCCCGTCCGGAATCACGCGCGGCACGATCAGCTGAAGAAACCGTTTCATCTCGTTGCAGGAGAGCCCCACCGCGACCGCCGGCGGATCCGACTGGCTGAACACCTCGGCCAGTAGACAGATGATTTCATCCGAATCGGAAGATGCCGCAATGGTACAGTCCACCTGCATCTGCTCAGACCTTATTTGAACGCTTCCATCTCGCCGTAAACCTACGGTTCCACCTTATACAGCGCTACCATCCCCATCTCCATGTGCTCGTCGACGTGGCAGTGATACATCCACGTGCCCGGATCGTCCGGCACCATATCCACCGTCGCCATCTGCGCCGGCGAAAGCGAGATCACATCTGTCCGCTGGCCCGCCTGCATCACCACGTTTCCGTGCCAGTGCGGCGTATGGAAGTTCACCCCTTCGCCGATCGTCACCACATACCAGCGCACGCGTTCGCCTTTCTTCATCGTCATGAGCGGCATGTTTGCATACATGTAGCCGTTGATCGTGCCCTTGAAGTTTGCGCCAACGAAGCCGGCGCCCGAAGGCAGGAAATTGCCGTCCTCATCCACCGGCGCAAAGTCCCCTTTCTTTACGCCCTTCGGATCGCTGGTATACGTATCAATGTTGTGCTGCAGATACCAGCTCGTATTCTCGTCAAACAGCATGTAGAGGCTGACAAACTCGCGATCCACATCTTTGGGCCGCCCCGTCGGGCCGGCCGCGCCTTTGCGGCTGATGATGATGACGCCGATCAACCCGCTCTCCACATCTTTCGGTTCGTCAGCGTGCGAGTGATAGAGCCAGACAATCGAACTCGGATCGTTCGGCCCCGGTCCGGCGCGCTCCGGAACCTCCCACACATAAGTGTGCGTCTGTCCCGGCGGCACGCCCTTCTTATCGGTGAAGGTGGCTCCGTCGTCATATCCCGAGCCCTCCGACTCTTTCGCATAAAACACGCCGTGCGGATGCATCGAATAGGGACGCGTCGCGTTGTTCTTGAAAACGACTTTAATCGTGTCGCCGACCTCGGCGCGCAGCACTGGCCCGACCAGTCCGAGGTGCTCCCACTCCGCCGGGCGCGCCTTCAGCATTGAAAATGTCGCGTCGGTGTATTCGCGGTAAATCGCCTTGCGATACGTTGTGCCGATGCGGTGTTCGCCTCGTTCCGTGTAAATCTTGGCGTGCCCCATAAAGGGCATGCCCATCATTTTGTCGATGCCTTGCGGAGTATAGTTCCACTCCACCTCATCGGCGGCGACGTAGTAGGTGTGTACGGTTGCCATGGCGAAGTTTGCAAGACCGGAGAAGACAAAGATCAGCGAAGCAATGGTTCCAGGCAGACGAAGGTTGCGCATGTGGGCCCCCTGGTGAATTTTTGTTATTGCGGGAAGGTCTCAGGATTGTACCCGAATGAGTGCGCGGCGCATAGACGAAAAGAGGACGCGCCATCGTGGGCAGAGGATCTGCGCGGAAGCGATTGCCACGCGGGGGCCGTTAATTTAGCCGTGCTATGATGTTGCGCGTGCTGGGCGGACGCACCAACGAGCAGTGGATTTCACAATACAGCTCCAGCCATCAGCATCCGGTGAACCGCCTCTGCCACACATTGGGTATTCCTACCATCCTGCTTTCGGCCCCGTTTTTCCTAGCCGGAATCTTCTTTCACCGCTTGTTGTTTTATGCGCTGGCCCTGTTTCTGATTGGATGGGCCTTCCAATTTGTGGGCCATGCGTTCGAGGGTAAGCCGCCGGAATTCTTCCATGACTGGCGCTTCCTGCTCGTCGGCGTGCGCTGGTGGTGGGCCAAGATCCACGGCAGAGCCTGAGATGGTATTCGGGATCCCCGCGCCGCCGTCGACCTCGTTGAAGGCACTGAAGAACTTCCTCAAAAGTAAAACTTCAGTGCCAGTTGGATGATGCGCGGACCGCGGTAATAGGGCGAAGACGATCCCGTGGCGTCGGTCGTCACCTGTCCAAAATTTGCGCTGCCTCCAACCGCCCCGCTGCCCGAAGTCGGGCTGAAGAACTGCGTGTGATTGAATGCATTGAAAAAATTGGTCTGGAATTGCAGCGACTTGCTTTCCGTGAAGCGGAAGTTCTTCATCACCGAAATGTCCCAGTTATTGATTCCCGGACCGCGCAAGACGTTTCTGCCCATGTTCCCGTAAGTGAACATAGGAACTCCGCCGGCCACCAGTTTCTCATGCGGGTAACCCGGGACCGGCTGGCCCACCGGCGGGCCTGGAGCGCAAACCAGATTCGTGGGGTCAAAGAAGAAGAAGCCTGTTTCAGTTCCACCCAGGCAACTTCCATGCAGACCATCCGAGCCCGGACTGAATGTTCGCTGTTGGCGGGGATTCTTGAATGTCTGGACCGGGCCGACCACATCGGGACGGTCCAGGAACGTGTTTGAGAAGCTGTTCCCGTTGTTCGAAAATACCGTAAACGGGTTTCCAGACTGGAAGCTGGTAATGGTGGAAACTGCCCATCCCCCAAGCACCTTCGTCATTAATGAACTCCCATGGTTGCCGAAGGGAATCTGCCAGTACGGGCTCAGCACGAGGCGATGAGTGGCGTCAAAATCCGCCAAGCCGCGGTCCAAAGCCGGGTTGAGGGGGTCCGTGTAGCTGGACGATCGCGTCCGAAATCCCGAGGTCTGGTCGATCGTCTTCGCCAGTGTATAAGCGACGCGGAACTGCAAGCCGTGACTCATCTGCCGATCTACCGTGAGTTGGAACTCGTTGCTGGAAGAACTACCCTCACTCACATTGGTAACGATTTGCGTGGCGCCGGTGGGATTACCGGTGAAAGCAGGCGAGCCATCACAATTCGCCAGGGGCCGAGAGCAGTCAGCGAAGATGCCCAGATAGGGATCGAAATCTCCCTGGTTGGGGTCCGCGTAGTACTGATACTGGGCCAGGAGCCCGTTGGGACCGTCGAGGATTGGAAAATTAAGGTTGGTGCCAGAGATGGCTTTGCGGCTCAAGCTGCCGACGTAGACGGCCTCAATCATCGTATCTTTGGTGGCCTGGTACTGAAAGCCGAAGTTAAAGTTTTCAGCATAGGGCGTGCGAAAATGCGGGGTCACAACATAGGCAAATGGAATTTTGGGATTGAAGAACTGTCCATAGTTCCCCGATGCGATGAACGGATAAGGATCGGAGTAGCCAGTGTTCGCGGTCTGGAAAGGGTCGGCACTGTAAGATCCGTTTACTGGCGCAAGACAACCAGAGCCGTCGCCACTGACGGTGGTAAAACATGGGTAGTTGTTGGCCGCGTATCCAAAGGGAGGCTGTCCGCCAAACTGGAGGTTCAACGCGCCATCTTCGAGGTCATAAAACACTCCGATACCACCGCGCATCACCAGCTTGCCAGTTCCTAGCATGTCCCAGGCAAAACCAAACCGCGGCGCGAAGTTGTTGCGATCCGGGTAGACAAGCCCGCGGTTGGGCGTTCCGGGATCGCCGGGGAAGAGGAAGTTTGGTGGAGAGGCTGGAAACACTTGCGATTGCTGGCCGGGGAACCAGCCAATGATCTGGTTGGTTGGATCGGTCTGGGGCGAATTGTATTCGTAGCGCAGCCCATAGTCCAGACTCAGATTTTTCGTAATTTTCCACGCGTCCTGCGCGAAGAAATAGAGATCGTGAGTACGTATGCCATAGGCGGCGCTGGAAAACTGGAAGTAATTGTCGGTGTACCCGCCCACGAAATCGGCACGCGGATCTCCCGTATTCGTGTAGTAGCTGCCGAAATCGAAGGAGCCGTTATTGTAGAAATCGTAGTGGAAATTGTTCTGCGTCCAGCGAAAATCTCCGCCGAACTTCAACGCATGTTTTCCCCGCGTCCATGAAAACGTGTCCTGGAGCTGGAAAGTTACGTCGTGAACCTTGGTCGGTCCCTGTGGCGACGGGCCAAGATTGAAGGCTCCACCGACGCTGATAGCTGGAGGCGCAGTGCCCTTTGGATCGTCGGGGAAGACGGTGAGGAAGCCGAGGTCCGCCGGCGACGTCGTATCCTGGGGAATGTTGTCGAATGTGGCGGAGCGGTTCGCGGAGAAGCGCAGCTCATTCAACATGGTGGGAGAGATGGTGCGAGTCCAGCTCAGCGATCCGGTCTGAAAGCGCTGGTTGTTGCTGAACCCCGATCCGACCGGAACATCTCCGCCGGTGGAGGCGCCCTTCACAACTTCAAAGGGAAAAGTCTGCGGCTGGTCGTCAAAAATGTAGAACGCCGACAGGAGGTCTTTGCTCGACGGGTTGTAATCGAAACGGAAGATGAATTGATCCTCCTGCAGGCTGGCCACGGGATCTTCGACAAAACCATTGGTCCCAAAATTCGGCAATGGAAGATACTTGTTGATGTAATTCTGCATCACCGTATCAACCGGCACCACATTGCACGCATTTCCGCCGCACATGAACGGACTGCTCGGAAACGTCGTGGGATCAAAGAGTTGGGCGATATCATAACCGGTGTCTGGATCGATGATTCCGGTGTAGATGTCGGTGAAATCGCCCGTTCTTTCAGGCTGAGTCAGTACCGTCAGGATTCCGGGGTTTTGGCCCTCCCGCCGTCGTGCTCCCTGATAGGAAGCGAATAGGAAGGCTTTGTCCTTCTTGATGGGGAAGCCGATGCTTCCGCCGAAGACGTTGTACTTAAAAACAGGGACCTGCTGCAAAAAATAGTCGCTGGCATCGAGCGACGTGTTGCGAAAGTAGTCAAACAGAGTGCCGTGAATGGCGTTCGTGCCTGACTTGATCACCTGATTGACGATGCCGCCGGACGTTCGCCCGTATTCCGCTTCATAGTTGTTGGTAATGATTTTGAATTCGCCAACCGCGTCGGGATTGGGGTTGACGACCATGTTGTTGCCCAGGAAGTCGTTGTTGTCGGCGCCGTCAATCAAGAAAGTCATGGATTCGGAACGCTGGCCGCTCACGGAGAAAGGATTGAGAGAGCCATCATCCTGGTCGGGCGCGAAGACACCAGCCTGGAGGAGGCCCAACTGCATCGTGTCGCGTGCGGCCAGCGGCAGGGTTTCAATTCGTTGCGAGGTCTCAACCTTCCCGAGAGTCGCGCTGATGGTGTCCACCTGCGTCACGTCGCCTTCCACCTCGACCACTTGATTCTCCGCCCCAACGTTCAGATTGATATCCAGGTGGGCGTTCTGGTTAATTTCGAGCGTGATGCCTTTGCGCACGTATGTGCTGAACCCGTGCTGCTCCACCGACAGTTCATAGGTCCCGATCGGAATCAGCGTGAACAAGTAACTTCCATCTTTGTTGGAGGTCGTGGTCCGGGCGATGTTGGTGTCGGAGTTTTTCAGTGTGACCTTAGCGCCGACCACGACGGCGTGCGTCACGTCCAGTATGGTGCCTGTGAGCTGGGCAGTGGCTTGCTGCGCGGCGGCTTGATTCGCGCCCAGGATGGCCACACAGAGCCCGATACAAACGGTGAAGGATAGGGCAATACGGGGGAAGGAGCCGGGTTTCATTGGGGGCCTCACTAAAAAGTTGGCACAAATATTGCACATTGGCTTCCGTTAAGACAAGGCTGAAATTAGATTGAGTTAGCAAGACATGACTGTTCGTCACCTACGTTATTTCGAATTCTCGCTACGGTAATCGGGATTTCGACGACGAGTACGGAGGTTGTCCAGCGAGACGTTACCCAACAATCCGTCACGTCATTTGTAGCTGTTTTCTATCCGGGACGTTTTTACTCGTTGACTGCTTAATGCCGCAGAAGGGACTAGAACATCCAGATTGCAGTCGCGACAGAGTCGGTATTCTTGTCGGCTTGTTGCGCCGCCGAATTATCCCTTGCTAAGCGAGAAAGGTTCTAGAATAGTCTCTAGAGTTCGACGTGGGGTGTCCCGTGAAACAAGACCAGGAGCAGGCACCGACTGAAGTCCTAAGCGGCTGGAAGGATATTGCGAACTACCTCGGCAAGGGCGTTCGCACCGTTCAGCGGTATGAGTGGCAGATGGGTTTGCCGGTGCGCAGGCCGGCGGGCAAGCCACACGGCTCGGTCGTTGCCACCAAACCCGAAGTCGACGCCTGGGTCAGCGCCAGCCCCTTGCACGAACCGTTGCACTTGTTTAGGCCTTTGTCCGAACCCTCGCTTTCTGCCCGAGCCTCGATTGCCAGCAGCGTCAAAGAATTTCGTAGCCTGAGAATCGAAATGGCGGCTTTGCGGGAACAGATGCATGCCTCGATTCATACCCTCCGGCAAACCGTGCAGAACTTTCAACATGCCTCAACGCGACCCCACGTGGAAGGTCCATATTCGCTCCTCGAAAAAGAGTTTCGCCATGCTGAGATTTTTGGGTTGTTGCGCTTGGGGGCAAGCCGGCGAAAGATCAATTAATCGCGTAGGCGCAGCCATCATCAACAGCTTTTGTGCTCACTAACCCCGGATTACCATCGCATTCCAGGAAAGGCAGAATCCCCTTGACTTAGCGAGTGTATGGCAGAGAATTATCTGTGAGGCAAGGAACGGAGACGCGAGGAGACGGGGTAAAATCGGCATAGAAAGTTTTGATTTCAAAGTCATTCAACTCCTTATTTTTGAATACTTTGCCTATAAGTCCTTATTTGCGAATACTTTGGCGGGAAATTTTCGCTAAGTCTTTGATTCTAATAGACCGTCCTCTGGGGGGGGGGTACCCCCTTAACGAAATAGTTAATAGATTGGTCAAACGATAAGTTTCTCAATTACTGGGGTGGAGACTGGAGACCGGTGAAGCTTCGCCAGATTGATCTCAAAACAGCCGACTGGAAGCTGCTTGATGGCTTTGAAGACCGCACCGTTTTTCAGACGCGCCCATGGCTCGAATTTATCAAGGAGTCGCAGAGCGCTGCGCCGGTTCTCGCCGAGGTGCGCGACGGCAGCGACGTTGTTGGATATTTTTCCGGGCTCACCTTCTCCAAGTTCGGCATGAAGGTACTGGGCAGTTCGTTTCCGGGCTGGACCACTCCCTACATTGGATTCAATCTCAAGGCGGGAGTTTCCCGCGGCGCTGCGCTCGAAGCGCTCGAGAAATTTGCCTGGGACGAATTGAAGGTCCTGCACCTCGAAGTCTCCGATCCGCACTTCACGTTTGAAGACGCCGAAGGCCTCGGGTTCAAAGCCGAGCACTACGGTTCGTACCGCACCGACCTTACCAGGTCAGAAGACGAAATATTCAATGGCATGGAGAGCGCCTGCCGCCGCTGCATTCGCAAAGCGGAAAAGAGCGGCGTAGTCATCGAAGAGGCGCACGACCTCGCCTTCGCCGACGAATATTACGCGCAACTGAAAGACGTCTTCGCCAAGCAAGGCCTGGTGCCGACGTATTCCGTCGAGCGCGTCCGGTCGCTGGTCAAGCATGTCGAACCGAGTGGCAATGTGCTCCTCCTGCGCGCGCGCGACACGGAAGGAAAGTGCATTGCTTCCGGAATTTTTCCCGGCTTCAACAAGATTGCCGAGTTCTGGGGCAACGCCAGTTTCCGCCAGTACCAAGGCCTGCGGCCGAATGAAGCGATCCACTGGTACGCCATGCGCTACTGGAAGCGCCGCGGCGTGGCCATTTATGATTGGGGAGGCGAGGGGTCGTACAAGGAAAAATACGGCTGCGTCGCGCACCGGGTGCCATGGTTCACCAAGTCGCGCTACCAGATTATCGGCGCGCTGCGTAACGAGGCCAAAAACATGTTCGCGCGCAAACAAAAATTCCTGGGCTGGCTGCAGGGCGAGCGCAATCAGCGCAATCAGAGCGAAGAAGCGGCATCGGTGAAGGAGAATTAGGCATGTTGATGAAACGGGGCATTAAGCATTTGTCGCGCGTGAATGACGTGCTGTTTCGCACGCTGCGCATCGAGCGCGACATCACGATCTTCCCCGACGATGTCTTTCTCACTTCTTATCCGCGCTCGGGCAATACCTGGACCCGCTTTCTCGTCGGCAATCTCGTCCACACGGAAGAGGCCGTCACTTTTTTGAACGTCGAACGCCTGGTCGCCGACATGTACAAGCACGGCGACTACTATCTGCGCCATCTGCCGCGGCCGCGAATTTTGAAGAGCCACGAAGTGTTTGACCCGCGCTACAAGCGCGTGATTTACATCGTGCGCGATCCGCGAGATTGCGCCGTTTCAAATTTTCACTGGGAGATGAAGCAGCGGTCGTTTAACGATCAGCTCCCGATTCAAGATTTTCTGCCGAACTGGATCGAAGGAAAGATCTGGGATCGCCTGGGAAACTGGGGCGATCACGTTACCAGTTGGATGAGCACACGCAGCGGCCGGGAAGGCTTTCTGCTTCTTCGCTACGAGGACATGATTGAAGATCCGGCGCGCGAGCTGATGAAGGTCTCGAAGTTGCTCGGCATCGAGCCGTCGACCGAACGGTGCAAGCGCGCCGCGGAGCTAAGCTCAGCCGACCGCATGCGAAAGCTGGAAGAGAAACAAGGCGACAAATGGGTGCAAACGCGCTTCACGCGCCAGGACAAACCTTTCGTCCGCAAGGCGGATTCCGGCGGATGGAAAGCAGTCCTCCCGCCGCAATCGGTAGCGGCCATCGAAGCCGCATGGGGACACGTGATGATCCAGTTGGGATATCAGCTCGCATCGGATCCGTCGAGCAAGACGATGCTGGTGCACCAGGAAAATTTGTAATTTGCAATTTTAGATCCTGGATTTTCAATTACAAATTACCAATTACAAATCAGAAATTTACAGGCAGTCCATCGCCGTCCGCCCGCGTGATGTGAAGCGACTCCCGATTTTCCTCGAGCGGCTGCAATAGTTCCGTCAATTTTTTCGAAGCCGCAAAAACAAAATTCGTCGGTCCCTTCAAGAACCCCGATTTTTCCAGCGCACCGCACCAAACTCGATGGCTCTGATTGGAAACGATCAAATCAACGCCATCGTTTTCCAGAGCGCGAGTCGCCGCATGAATAATGGCCGCAGCATTTTCCGGCATCGCCCAGCAGTCAACAATCGATCCGACGCGCATCGTTCCATACTTAGGATCCTTGCGCCGAATTCCAACGATCGCCCAACCAATCGCAGGACCGTCGCGGCTGACGCGCAATCGCTTGGTGCTTGCGATATTGCTTGTGGCATTTGGCGGATAAAGAAGCCGCAACGTGCGCGCGTCGCGAACAGTTGCAGCGCTGACATTCTCCTTCGCGCGATTCCAGAGTTCATCAGCCCACTCAGAGAACTCGCCAATCTCATCGACCGACAAGTTCGCCGTTCCCCTGTGAGAACTCGCGAACGCCTGTACAGTCTTAATTGCCAACCATCCAGTTCCAGTCAAAGCCGCAAAGTCCATCAGCATCGCGCGCCAACTCTTCTCGCGCAGCGCGTTCATCTCTCGTAGAAACCTCGCAGGATGTGCAACACGGAAGTAAAACGGAATCGGAGTGAGAGAAAACCCAAGAGCCTTGAGCATCCGCGCAATCGGAGTTTCCGCCCCGCCCATTCCAAGCGCGTAGAGGTATGGTTGTCGAGCCAGCGCATCGCGCGCCAGGAGCATGCCAACGCTCGTAAATGCTCGATCGACAATTCCCTCGGAAAGCGGATGATGATAGCAGGCGATGTGATGCACGCCTTGGCCGCGCACGAAGAGCGCTTCCTCCTTTAGACCGTAAGCTCCGCGGACATTCACTCCGGATTGAGAACCCTCAACCGCAACGTAGAACTCGTTCCAGACGGGATTGTTGTTGGCAGGCGGAAACCAGCGAGGGACCGACGATTCCGAGAACATCAGATTTGGATCGCTCGATGATGCACGCAAGCGGCGATTGAATTCCTGCACCGCCGACTCATGCTCTTTGCGATACGGCTGGATTACGATAGCCAAGACTATCTCGGAGAGGCTTGTAGTTTGGATTCGATCAACGTCGCAGTCGTGCCCAGCGTCTTCATCTGCTCGATCTCTTCTGGCGAAAGTTGCAGGCCGAACTTCTCCTCGATCGCAAGCACCAGGTTCAAGTGCTGCACCGAATCCCAGTTTTCGACAGTCTCCGGAGAGGATTCGGCAGTAAGCTTTGCGGCCGCAATACCGAAAATGTCGCTGGCGATGCTACGGACGTCGTCGTACGTGCTCACATTCCTCTCCTTGCCTTAAGCAAAAGCTCTTAACCGCGGAGTTCGCTGAGGAATCGCAGAGTACGCAGAGAACTTCTCGCCGTCCTCCGCGGAATCTCAGCTCTCCGGTTACGTCGTGGTCGCGGTCTCCGCGACGTTCAGCTTGATCCACTCCGGACTGCTCAGGCTCGAGTTCTTCAGGTCGAGCACCCACAGAGTACCAGTATCGCTCGACTGCTCGCGCACGAATCCGTGCTGCTGGTAGAAATCGCGCGCCGGCGCGTTCTTCTTGGTCGGCAAGAACCATCCCACGAGACGCTTGCAGCCGCGTTCGGCAGTGCTTTTGGCAATATGCGCGAGGAGCGCGGTTTCAACCGTTCTGCCGATCACGCGGCAGCTCAACAGGAACGTATCGATCTCGCACTGCTCGGCTTCGTCATGCGTGATCGCAACTCCGACCAGGCCGTGATCGCCGAAACGATCCCTCACCTTGATCGAGAAGATATACCAGTCAGGCCGTTTGGCCATCTCCGCAATCTGGGCCTCGCTGTAGCGCCGTGTGGTGACATTGAACTGGTTGGTCTTCTGGGTGAGTTGCGCGACGCGCGCCAGCGTCAGATCGGTGACGGGATCGAGGTCGGCTTCCTGCGCGAGGTAGCGAAAGAAGTCTTCCTTGGATTGGAACTTGTGTTCGGTGTCGGAGCGCTGGCGCTGCTCGGCATACATGGCAGTGCGCTGCTGATCTTCGGCGGAGAGCGTGAGGCGCTCGAAAACCGGGCAATCGCGCACGGCAGCGGCGTATTCCTGCGGACTCGCGGGAATGTCGATGACGGTGATTTCCGGCAGTTCGGCGCGGACTTGCTCGCGCTCGAAGGGATTGTCGTCGAGGAAGGCGAGTGAGTCGATGCCGATGTTCAGTTCCTGCGCGATCTCGCGGAGGTTCTGCGACTTGTCGCCCCAGTTGATGCGCATGGCGGCAAAGTCTTTCGGGCGCACGAGCATCCCGGGATGCTTTTCGAGGGCCTCCATCGCGTCATCGAGATTGTTCTTGCTGCAAATGCCGAGCAGGATTCCCTTGCGCGACAGATCGAGCAGTACGCGCTGCAAGGCCTGGAATGCAGCGCCGGGATATTCGGCGCCGACTTTGATTCCGGCCATGCCGTCTTCGCCGATGATGCCTCCCCAGAGCGTGTTGTCGAGATCGACGACCAGCGCTTTGCAGGTGCGGCCGGTGAGCGGCACGAGGAAGCGCATCCACTCGCGCGCCATGTGGATGAGATGGTCGGCCGAGATGGGCAGGCGCGCCATCAGCCACTTGCGTTCGTCGTGCCAGCGCCTGCTGCCATAGCGCGCGACGAGCGCGTCGTAGTCGAGGACGTAGACGCCGCGTACCTCTCCAGCGATGCGCCGTAGTTCATCGTTGACCCGACGAATGAGCCCGGACTGTCCGGCTTCAGTCTGGCCGTCGAGCACGCCGAGGCTCGGATAACCGGGTTGTTCAAGTGAGTGAACAATGAGCGCTGCCTGACTGTGCTGGCGGAACGAATGAACCCATTGAAGGTATCCGCGCTCCACCCGTTCGGCGGCTTGCTGCGCGCCCTCGCGCGAGAGGTCGGCAAAGCGACGGAACAGGTCGGGCGCGACATCGTCGGTGCGGACGGCTAGTACGGCCGCGCTGGGTGCAAAGCGGTAGAGCGAACTGGCCGCATCGACGATATCCTGCACGTAGGTGTTGAAGTCGCCGAGATGGATATCGAGATCGATTCCGTAGGCGAATGCCTCGGCGCGCAAGAGCGGAAGAATCGGCTCGACAGTGAAGGAGCGGAGAATTGCCAGCTTGAATTTGGTGAGTGGAAGCTTGTCGCGCAGTTGGTCGAGCCGAGCGCTGATAAAGCTGGCGGTGGCCGAACCAGTTTCGCGACGCCAGAGTTCACGCAGCGCGCTCGATGCCTGATCGAACTTGTTCTCGGCGATGAGCTGATCGATTTCTGCTCGCCGATTCGCGGGATCGTGATCTTCGGAAATGTCTAAAGCTCCTTGTGGTCCGAAAGAACTGTCTTTCACCGCTCGGCGCCTCCCAAGCGTCTAGCATTGTCTAGCCACGGCTTGCGCCGTGGGCTGCATTCCTCACGCCGATTTGCGGCTACTCCCCTTCGTTAGCACCGCGCTTGTTGACGCCCATGCGTCCTGTATTCGCCAAGCGAGCCAGCGGAGTTTCCGACTTGAGCCAGAACTTGAAACCAAAGTACAGCGGGTACAGAAAACTCATCAGACGCACGGCGAGCGACGGTCGCAGCTTTTCGGGTGGCGTCGAGAGTTGGTATCCGGTTGCTTGCAGCAGGTCACGCTGGAGGCTCTCGATGTCGCGAACTTCCTCCGGCCTGAAGTTGCCCTTCCAGCGGCCGATGGTCTGTGCTTCGGCTTCTTTGCCGTCACCGCGAAATGAAGAATTGGGATCGTGCACCGAACCGAGTGCAACCTGCTGGATGCGGTCGTAGTCGAGGTCCTGCTCGATGAACTTGCCAACTCTGGCGAGCGCTTCGCGGGGGTTCTGGACTACGTCTTCGTAGTGGACTTCCATGTAATCGTCGCCCATGGCGCGGCCGTAGCGGCGGCCTTTGTCGACGATCCAGCGCCAGAAAATGGCGGGAGCGAGGCAGGCGCGGCTGCGATCCCAGCGAAACGGACGGATCCAGCCGATGCGGTGCAGGGAAGCGGTGACGTCGCGGCCGTCGCGAATGATGTGGATGATAAGCGCGTCGGGCACGACCCGCTTGATCAGAGGAAGATTGAGCAGGTGGAGCGGTGTGCACTCGGCCCAGCGTGGCACGCCTTGCTTGCGCGCGATGGTCTCCATCACGATGCGGAGAAAGTCGCCCGCATTGCGGCAGTTGTCCATTACCTGTCGATCGATGTCCTCGCGCGTGAGTCCGGTGCGTTCGAAGAGATTGCTCTTGTAATAAGCGTCGAGCAGCTTGCGCCGGTTGGCGCGCCGCGCGAGGTTGCCGAAGCGCACGCCCAGCAGGTTGAAAGTGTTGCTCTCGGCAAAGTAGACGGCGAAGCCACCACCGGATAGGAGCGTGTGATAGAGGAACTTGGTACCGGAACGTCCGCAGCCGAGAACGAAGACGGGCGCCGTGGAGCGCGAACCAGGACGCGGACCAGCTTGCAATTCCTGGCCAGTCTGCAAATCGGCCGTTTTGGTTACGGCGTTCATGATGGTTTGGAGTGCGAAGCCATCTCTGCAACCGGCGTTGGTTCTTCCGTAAGTTCGAGCGCGGACTCATTGGCCAAGCGTCCAACCGGCGTGTTCAGCTTGAGCCAGAGTTTGCCGCCGAGAAACGCGGGATAGATTGTACGCATCATGGAGAAGCGCGGGCTGACAGGCCGCTGGTCCGCGGGCAGCGAAAGCTGGTAGCCGTTTTGCTCGAGACAGTCGCCGACTGTGCTTTCGATGGCGGCGACGTTTGCGGTCGAGAGGCGCTCCCGCCAGCGGCCTAACGGATTGATCTTTTCTTTGTCTTTTTCTTTGGTGGCCTCTTCGCGGAAGGAAGAGTTGGTCTTAGAGAGGCTGCCGAGGCCAGCCTGCTGCACCCGATCATAGTCAAGGTCGTGGTCGATGAAATGGCCCAACCGGCCGAGCGTCTCGCGTGGCTGGGTAATCAGGTCTTCGTAGCGAACCTCGATGTAATCGGCGGGAAACTCTTGGCCACACTCGCGCCCATGGTGCACCATCCACTGCCAGTAGAGCGCGGTGGCGACGAGGCTGCTCGTTTCGCCGCGATCCCAGGGAAGCGGAGCGAAGCCGCCCATTTTCTTAAGCGACAGCGCGATGTCGCGACCATCGCGAACGATATGGACGAACAGGGCGTTCGGAATGTCTTTCTTGACGCGGCGAAAGTGCAAAACGTTATCGGGATCGTAAAAAGCCCAGCGCTGAGCATTCTGCTGCTGAGCGACAGTATCGAGCACGACGCGAATGAAATCTCCGCCAGTACGGCACTCGTCTTCAATGCGTGGAGAAAACACTTCGCGGCCAAGCCCAGTGCGCCGGAAGCCCTTGCTGCACAGCCAGGTCGCGACGATCTTTTCGCGGTTGGCGCGGCTGGACATCGAGCCATACCTTGGGATCAGGATCTTGTAAATGGGCAGGTATCCGCGGTAGATTGCGAACCCGCCGGAGGAAAGGAGCATGTCGTAAAGGAGGTTGGTGCCCGAGCGATGGCAGCCCATCACGAAGACAGGAGAGTGCTTGCGCTCATTTGGAGTGGGCGTCGGCAAGGTCAAGGAAAATCTTACCACGCAGGCTTGCAGAGGCTGGAAAAGCGCTGTAAACGCGAGGGTTACCGAAGATTCCGCATCTGTTATCGTATTTGGTCGAAGCCGGTCGCAGCCTCGGATGAGCGCCAAAGAAGGGCGAAAAAGAAGGGTCCGCGGGTGAAGCCGCGGACCTCGGATGTGAAACGTATCATGAAACGCGGAGTTGTTATTCCACTCCGGCCAGAGCGGCTTGCAGTCCTACAATGTCGGCACCCAGATCTTTGCCATCCGTGCCGGCGTTCTTGTAAGGACTGGTGGATAGGAGTTGATAGTTGCCACCATTGCCGTTGTTGTAGTTGACGAACTGGACATCCGCCGGGGTGGAGGGGAAGAAGTTGTTCGGCGGCCACTTCGACGGAGGAAAGTGGGACGGACTTGCGATCAGACCATTGCTTTGGAAGGTGCTTGTTGTAAAGCAATTCTGAATAGTGGTGATCGGAACGTCGCCGCTGGCGCAACCCGTCTTGCCACCACCAAAGACATTCCAAACCGGATACTGGCCGGTGAGCGTGAGGTTGTTGGTGTAGACGAGTCCATACATCGGGGGATTCCCGTCTCCATTGCCTATCGACATGGCATGACTTTCGACGTCAGGGAATACCGTCACGTGGTTGATGGTGATGGTATTGATGGGATTGCTGGGCCAGCTATTGGCAATCTCGATGCCGTTCCCTCCGCCCTTGTACTTCTTGCTCAGATCGTCGATCACCACGTCGTGGATGCTGAAACGGGTTCCAGCCAAAGCTGGCGCTCCATCTCCGCCATCTCCGGAGATGACCGTGGCGATAACGATTCCACCGCCTGCATGCGAGATCTGTGTATAGCGAACCGTCACATCCGTCACCTGACAAACTGGACAGACGTTCTCACCCGATCGCGTGTGCTGGTTCTTAGGAGTGAAGAGAATGCCGTGTCCCTTCTGCGTGAAGCCACCCCAGACATTTTCCATCAGGTTCCCCTCGATAAGGACACGCGCGGCGTTCTTCAACTCGAGGTGATTCTTGACGATGAACGGATCGCCAGTCGGACCGCCGACAAAGGGTGAATTGCCCTCCATCCACGACCATGGCTTGAAGAGGTGGTTGCCGACGATGGTGATGTCGGTGGGCGTCATGGTTGCGCCGCCCCCGCCCATCATGACTGCCTCGCCCGCGGCTTCCAGGAAGTTGTTCTGGATCAGATACGGGCCATCCTGCGTGTCGCTGACTCCACCGCTGACGGCATGCGAGTCAGTGCAGCTTCCGCTATGCGAGATGCAATGAAAATCGTTGAAGTAGGAATCGATCACCGCGATGTTGGTTCCACCTGCCATCGAGAAGCCATCGCGCGTTTCATCCTGCGCCTGGCCGTGCAACCAGGAGCGGTCGACGATGATGTGGTCGGCCCTTCCGGCCAGCCCGATCAAGACCGCGCTGTACTTGGATCCGCTTGGGCGAGTGATTTCCAGTCCTACAAACCGGTAGAAGTTGGCGCCGTCCGCGAGCACGATTGGGCCAAGTTTGTCGTTCTGAATTTTCGCCAGCACATTGGCCGGATTCTTGCAGCTGTAGGCTGGCCGTCCGGGCAGAGACTGGACGCCTGCGTAGCAAGGCGTGACACGTTGTCCTTCCGCCGGTAGAGCGCTATCAGGAGAACTGGTCCGGATGACGATCCAGTTCTGAGCGTTGCAACCTTTCGCGGGCAGATTGAATGAGCCGTTGAAGGTAGCGCCCGCCTGGAGTTGAATCGTTTGTCCGCATTGCACGCTGTTAAGAGCCGCTTGAAAATCAGCGCCGGCCTTCAGGTTAACGACAGCGCCGGGCGTGGGCGAATCAGCCATTGAACTGGGGACGGTCATCAACGGAAGTTGCGCGGGGCCGTCATAACCGTTGCTGCTGGCGACGACCACGCCGAAATTGGCGCTGGCCGAGTGGCTGGCCGCGTCGGTGACCGTCACCGTGAAACTGGATGTGCCCGCTGCTGTCGGCGTACCGCTCAAATCGCCATTGGCGTTGAGCGTGATGCCCGCGGGGAGGGTGCCGCCTGTGACGCTCCAGCTATAAGGTTGAGTTCCGCCGGTGGCCGCAAAAGCGGCGCTATAGGCTTCCCCTTGCTGCCCCTGAGGAAGACCGGAGGTTGTGATTTGCAGGGACTGTCCACCCTGCGGCTTGATCGTGACCGCCGAGCCGGCAGACTTCGTGGGATCTGCCTGGCTGGTCGCAGTGACGGTCGCTTGCGTCGTCGATTGCACCGTCGGCGCGGTGTAGAGTCCGTTCGCACTCACCGAGCCGGCCGAGGCCGTCCAAGTGACTGCGGTGTTGGCCGTGCCGGTAACGTTCGCGGTGAATTGCTGAGTGCCGCCGGATGTAAGAGTGACGCTGGCCGGGGAAACGCTGACGCTGACTCCGCCGCCTGCGCCGATTTGCACGACATAAGACTGCGTGCCGAAATCGGGCCGCGGGCTATCCTTCACCATCACCTGGAACTGGTATAGGCCGGTGCTTGTCGGCTGGCCGGTGAACGATCCAGTAGCCGGGTTCAAGGTGAGGCCGGGCGGCAAACTGCCCGATCCGATCGAAAACTGGTAGGGGGACGTGCCGCCATTGACAGAGAGGACGGCATTGTACGACTGATGAACCGCTCCGCCGGGAAGCGAACCTGAAATTGCCAGCGACTGCGGGGAGCCGTTAGCCTGCGCCGTGGTACCGCAGGAGGCCGTAAGGAATGCGAGTATCAGCACCAGGCCTAGCGCGAAGACACGCTCAACATGCATCCGGTAAAAATTTCGATAATCATCAAAAAGGACGAACTCTGAGACTTGCATTGCACAACCTCGACGTACAAAAGTGGGGGACTTGTCGAGCGAGTCCACAAGCTGACCATATCTGCATGGGGCGTGAGTGCCCAGATACCACTAGTGCAAGTGGAAACTCGCCAGTACATGTGAACCTGGCCTGTACCGATTCGCATGAGTCAGTGATCGACCGGGTACCGTCGATAAAAAGGCCTAAAAGAGGCTCTGGGCAGGCCTTTTGGCAGGACCTCTGAAATTAAGGGGATTAGCGGGCAGTTAGAAAACGTAATTTGAGCAGGCGTTGAGCGGAGTAACTTCCGTCACGTTTATTAATGGGGTTCCCCGAGGAGCATTCCCGTAGCCAATAACGGCCGCCTTCGAGGCCATCATGGCTCGACAGCGCATCGACAAGGGAGGGGATTTTTCGCGACCTATTTAGTGCTGTTGTCGCCCATGGTTTGCGAGTGCCGCTCAAGCAGGGTAAGCAAAGGCTCGCGCAGGAACGGACCGCCTGCGAGCAGACCGGAGATCAGCGGATCCTTCTGATTGCAGCGCAGAGGCGAGTTGTCGAGCTTGAGCGTCCAACCTCCGGCACTTTCGACGAGCGCGGCGCCGGCGGCTACATCCCATTCGTTTTTCGGAACCAGCGTGAATGTCAGGTCGGCTTTACCGGCGGCGACAAGGCCGAGCTTGTAGGCGACCGAGCCCATGGGCTTGATGTTGAACTCGGCGGACTCGAATTGTTTCCACTCGCCGCGCTTTACCTCGCTGCGGCTGGCCAGCACGAGCGCGCCGTGCAGATCTTTGCGCTGGCTGGGTTGTGCAGGCTTGCCGTTGTAGGTGACACCGGTTTCGCGCGAACCGAGGATGAGTTCGCGGGTCGCGGGATTGCAGATGCCGCCCGCGACCG
This sequence comes from uncultured Acidobacteriaceae bacterium, assembly GCA_963698865.1. Taxonomy (GTDB): domain Bacteria; phylum Acidobacteriota; class Terriglobia; order Terriglobales; family Acidobacteriaceae; genus Acidiflorens. The sequence goes on from CAVOSL010000004.1 coordinate 280,759, forward strand.
GAATGCCGTCTTCGACCATCGCAATTGAAACGCAGAATTCGGGAATGCCCTGCACGAATTCGCGCGTGCCATCGAGCGGGTCGACAACCCACACTCGGCGCCGGTCGAGGCGCGAGAAATCGTCGACGGTTTCTTCGGAGAGCCAGCCCTCGCCGGGACGCAGCAGGTTTTTCTTGAGAATAGCGTCGACGGCGCGATCGGCGGCCGTGACCGGATCGTCGCCTGATTTGAACTTGGCTTCGATGGCTCCGGGAGTAAAGGTGTTCAGGACGGTCCGCGCCGCTTCGAGGGCGGCATGAATGCGTTCCAGAGTTTCCTTGGTCGAAGATGAGGTCAAAGGTATGCTCCGATGTAAATGGTCACGGGTTAACGGTCACAGGTCACCGGGAAAAGCCTAAACGGCGTGCGCCAACATGGACCTGACAGCAATGACCGGTGACCTGTGACCCGAATCTCTACGCCCACAACATTCTTGCCCCAGTCATCAACAGCACCGCGCACAGGATTCTTCGCAACCAGAGCACCGGAACTCTCGTACTGAGGTGCGAGCCGAGAATTCCACCGGGGATCGAGCCGATAAGCAGCGATACGACCAGGTGGGGATCGACGTTGCCAGCCCTCCAGTGCAGCAGGCTGGTCACGCCCGTCAGAATCACGGCGTGAGCGATGTCGGTCCCCACCATGATCTTGGGAGCGAACGAATAAAAGAGCAGCAACAACATCATGATGATGCTGCCCGAGCCGACCGACGTGATGCCCACCAGGAACCCCCCAATCAATCCGATCAGGCTCATCCAGGCGAAATTCTTCATAGTCGGCTGCCGATGGGCGAGATGGTCTTCGATGCGTCCCTGAAAAAGAAGAAGCGTGGGAATGATGACGAGCAAAAGTCCCACCGCCGACTTGATGAAATCGTTGACGCCCGTCCCGTAAATCTGGCGCAGGTGGACGAGGAGGGTCACGCCGCAATAAGAGCCGGGAACGCTGCCGATGGCCAGCGCGACCACGACCTTCCTGCGCACTGTGCCTTTGAGCAGGTGCAGGATGGTCGCGGGAATTTTCGTGAAGAAGTTGAAGAGGGCGTCGGAGCCGACGGCGATGATGGCAGGAACGTGCAGGCCAAAGATGAGCATGGGCAGCAGCAACACGCCGCCGCCCAATCCCGTCAACCCGATCAGCGTGCCGACCACGAAGCCGATCAGGATCTTTGCCAGCAAAAGGTCCATGCCGTGTCCCGAGGCGTATTCCCAACCCCACACTTGCTTTCGTTCCGGTTATCCGGCAGGCAACGAGCCGTACGCCTGCGGCGCAGAAGGGAGGAACCCGTTGCCAGCATTATTGCATAAAGTCCATCGTACTAATGGACATTATTGACTTGAGCGATATGGACCGGCGAGCGCCGAAAAGCAAACTTTTCAGCCCTCACTGGACTAGTTGCCGTTGGCGCCAATGAAGCCCTCGCGCTCCAGGTGCAGAATGATCGCCTGGGCCGCTTCTTCGGGGCTCAGCGCAGCCGTGTCAATGGTCATTTCCGCGTCGGTCGGGACCTCGTAAGGGTCGGAGATGCCCGTGAACTCCTTCACGATGCCGGCGCGAGCTTTGGCGTACAGGCCCTTGCGGTCACGTTGTTCGCAGACATCGATCGAGGTCGCCACATGCACCAGGATGAAGCCGCCGACCGGATCGATCATCTGCCGCACGCTCTTGCGCGTCGCCTCATACGGAGCGATGGGAGCGCAGATCGCGATGCCACCGTTCTTGGTAATTTCCGAGGCAACATAGCCGATGCGGCGGATGTTGATGTCGCGATGCTCCTTGGAGAAGCCGAGTTCGGACGACAGGTGCTTGCGCACGAGGTCGCCGTCGAGCAAGGTGACGGGGCGGCCGCCCAATTCGAGGAACTTGGTGATCAATGCGTTGGCGATGGTGGATTTGCCGGAACCAGAGAGTCCCGTAAAGAAGATGGTGACGCCTTGCTTGTCGCGTGGCGGGTAGCTGCGGCGCAGCTCCTTCACGACTTCCGGGTAGGTGAACCAAGCCGGGATGTCGCGGCCTTCGTTCAGGCGCGCCCGCAGTTCCGTCCCCGAAATATCGAGCACCTTCGCGCCCTGCGGAACTTCGTCGGCCGGAACGTAACGATCTTCGTTTTCGAGATAGACCATCATCTGGAAGGGAACCATGGTGACGCCCATCTCCGCTTCGTGCTTCCTGAAGAGTTCCTGGGCATCATACGGACCATAAAAGGGCTTGCCGTCTCTGTCCTTGCCCGGGCCAGCATGGTCGCGGCCGACGATGAAGTGAGTGCAACCGTGATTCTTGCGGATCAAGCCATGCCAGATGGCTTCGCGCGGGCCACCCAGGCGCATTGCCAGGTTGAGCATGGAGAGCTTCACCGTACCCTGTGGATACTTCGAGAGCAGCAACTGGTAGCAGCGGGTGCGGATGAAGTAGTCGACGTCACCGGGCTTGGTCATGCCGACCGAGGGATGAATGAGCAGGTTGGCCTCAACCTTTTTGGCGGCGCGCATAGTCAGCTCGACGTGAGCGCGGTGCATTGGGTTACGGGTCTGGAAGGCGACGGTGCGGGTCCAGCCGAGGCGGCCGAATTCGGCGCGCAGTTCCGCGGGCGTCAGACGCAGTGCGCGGAAATCATAGTGCGACGGTGGCTGTACGGCCTGAACGTTGCCGCCCACATACCACGGGTTCGACTTGTTGATGGCGTAGTCGGCGCCGGGATGCGCGGTGCTGGTGGAGTTGAAGACGGCCTTCGCTTCGGCCGTACGATCGGGCTGCCAAACATCGCCGACGTTGAGGACGGCGAGCATTACGCCCTCGCCATCGCGAAGGGCAATCTTGCTGGAGCCGGGCGTAAGCTTCTTGGCAAATTCTTCGGTCACGTCGAGCGTGATCGGCATCGGCCAGAGCGTGCCGTCGGCGAGGCGCATGTTCTGGCAGACGCCTTCATAGTCTTTGCGGTTCATGAAACCGTGCAGCGGAGAAAATCCGCCATTCGTGAGCAGTTCGAGGTCGCAGAGCTGGCGCGCAGTCAGATCCCACGAGGCCCACTCTTTGGAATGGCTCTTCAGTTCGGCGGCATAGTCTGCCGGCACTTGCAGTTGAACGAGTTCGCCCCCGTGCGGGGCGATAAGATGGCTGGTCGAAGAAGTCAATTCGTTGATCCTCCCGATGCGTACGTCAGTCTTTTTGGAAGTGTTTGAATCGGTCAAGCTTAGCTCCTCGGACTCGCCCGACTCCCGCGGGGGCGCAAGGAAGGTTCTCAAGGCGGAGTCAGTCTAATTTATACGGCTGTAATACGAAGTCGGTGTACCTTTCCCAACGAGCAATTGCGGTTCCGTCGAGCGCAGGCAAGTGCAACGTAACTGATTGCAAATAAATATGTTCTCTGGTTCTTTCGGAGAACTGCGGCGGCTCGGCGGCCTGTATGAAACGAATTGTAACATTTTGCCCCACGACGGCACGACTGTTTGCCGCCTCGGAAGGGCAGAGCGTACGCAATTTTCACAGAGCATTTTCCCGAACACCGGGCGTTCCACAGGGGGGCCCACGTCCCCTCGATACCAGTTAAGTGTGGGCTTGCTTGCGGTGTCAAGATTACTGGTGTTTGGTGGGTGGCTGATCAGGTGCTCAGCCGGAGGCGGCCAGCGATCCGTCAATGTACCTTTGTTCTGCCAGATCTTGAACTCGAATTCTCTCGTGGCCGATGAACCAAGAAGCTAAGGTGTGCCTATGGTTCGTTGGAGAGTCGACCTATGAAAACAGCTGGTGCCAAACCTGAGTCGCGGGAAGAAGGCCTTAAACGTCTTGGCCTGGACAATCTCGGGCGTGTCTATTGGGACTTGCCCACATCGGCGCTTTACGAAGAGGCGATTCGCCGCTATGAAGCCACTTTGAGCCATCTGGGCCCGCTCGTCATCCGCACGGGACAATACACAGGCCGGTTGCCCAAAGACAAGTTTTTCGTGCGCGAGTCCTCCAGCGAAAGCAAAATCTGCTGGGGCAAGATCAATCGCCCCATCGAGGAAGGCAAGTTTGAAGCGCTCAAGTCCAGGCTGTGCGCCTATCTACAGGGGAAAGATATTTTCATTGAGAACTGCTATGCGGGCGCGGACGAACACTATCGCATTCCCATCCGCGTCATCAGCGAGCGGGCCACCGCCGCCTTGTTCGCCCGCACCATGTTTATCCGCGAACTGGACTTGGACAAACTGGGGCAGCACGCCCCGGAGTTCACGGTGCTGCACGCGCCCAATTTTCACGCCGACCCGGCCATCGATGGCACTAACTCGGAGGCGTTCGTGCTGCTGCATTTTGGCAGGAAATTGATTCTGATCGGCGGCACGGCCTATGCCGGTGAAATCAAGAAGTCGATTTTCACGGTGATGAACTATCTGTTGCCGCAACAGGGCGTGATGGCCATGCATTGTTCCGCGAACTACGGCAGCAATGAAAATGATGTGGCCATTTTCTTTGGCTTGTCAGGCACGGGGAAGACCACCCTGTCCGCCGATCCCGACCGCACCCTGATTGGCGACGACGAACACGGCTGGAGCGACAGTGGCACCTTCAATTTTGAGGGCGGCTGCTACGCCAAGGTCATCAAACTGTCGCCCCAAGGCGAGCCGGAGATTTACGAGACCACCCGCCGTTTCGGCACGATTCTTGAAAACGTCGCCATGGATACGCGCACGCGGCACGTCGATCTGGATGATGCGTCGCTCACCGAGAACAGCCGCGCGGCTTATCCGATTACGCATATTCCGAATATGACGCGCTCTGGAAGAGGAGGTCATCCGAAGCGCATTCTCATGCTTACCTGCGACGCCTTTGGCGTTCTTCCGCCGGTGGCCCGTCTGACGCCGGCCCAGGCGATGTACCACTTCCTGGCGGGCTACACCGCGAAAGTGGCGGGCACGGAAGCTGGCATCAAGGAACCGCAGGCGACCTTCAGTCCGTGCTTCGGCGCGCCCTTTATGGCGTTGCCTCCCACTGTGTATGCCAAGTTGCTCGGCGACAAAATTGCGAAGCACCAGGTTGAAGTATGGCTGATCAATACCGGTTGGAGTGGCGGCGCTTACGGACAAGGACAAAGGATCAAACTCTCATTCACGCGCGCCATGGTCAAAGCCGTGCTTTCGGGTGCGCTCAAGAATGTGGCGACGCAGCCTGATCCGATTTTTGGAATAGCCGTGCCCTTGTCGTGTCCCGGAGTTCCTGAAGAAATGCTGAACCCGCGCAACACCTGGAAAGACAAAGCTGCTTATGACAGCAAGGCGCGCGAACTGGCTGCGATGTTCGAAAAGAACTTCGCGGAGAATGTCGGCGATGCCGCTCCGGAGATCAAGGGGGCTGGCCCGAAGCAACTGGCCCTCGGGGCAGGGAAGCACTGATTGCTCGAGGAACGCTGATTTTCCGATCAGCTACGCCGCAGGAGCAGTTGCAACCTCGGTCGTGGTCGCTGTGGGCAGCTCAAATTTCAGTACTCCCCCCTGCAATTCGACGACGGCACGCTCCGGGATCACTTCCGTCGCAAGGTCGACGATTTCCAGGATTTGGCAGGGATGTGAGCGGCTCTGCTCGATCGTCCCGGCCTCGGCTTTCGTGGCAGCCGCCTCTTTTTTGCCCAGAATCGTGATGCGGCTCGGCTCGATGCTGACTTCAAGTTCAGCTGCGTCGAAGCCAACGACCTTAGCGCGAACATCTATCCGGCGTTCGGACTCCGACATGGAAATCGATACCGGACACAGGAGCTCAGATTCTGCTCGGAACCAGTCTTCCTGATCGTGACCGTGCTCCCGGCCACGAGCTTCAAACAACTCATGTGCGCGATGGGCGATAGCAAGCTGCAGATTTTGCGTCTTGGGCCGGAGATCTGCAGGATCTGATGGACTCAGACGTACTGCGGGCGGATCAGATTTGGGTTTCCTAGCCTTTGGAGACTTCATGACATCCTCCTTCGGAGGTTGTGCTCAAGGAGCATCGCTCAGCCTTTTTGTCGCGGTCGGCACAGGCGAGGGCGAGCCTCATGGAGGTTGGTTGTCAAAGAAGAAAACTACACTCTAATTCTCTCACTGGTGACCCGTCCGGCAGTGACGGGCATCACCGGGGCACGTGTCAAGATGAAAACAAACCCGTCGATTCGACGGGCCTCCACCGAAACCGTAAGTCGCCCGTGTGGGGAGCCCACTCGCGACTAAGCTACCAGCCGTGCTTCATCGCCTTGGCAAACCCCGCGGGCGGCCGCGTGTTGAGGACATCATCTTTTGTTAGCCAGGCGCGCCGCGCCTGCGTGACGCCGTAACGAATCTTCTCCATGTGCGACGTGTGGTGCGAATCGGTGTTGATGACGATCTTGACGCCGTGCTGCTTCGCCATACGCAGGTGCACATCGCACAGATCGAGCCGGTCGGGATAGGAGTTCAGCTCCATCGCAACTTTGTGTTTGGCGGCGGCTTCGAGAATGGCGTCGACGTCGAACGGATAGGCGTCGCGGCGGAGCAACTGGCGGCCTGTCGGATGGCCGATGATTGAAGCATTCGGATTCGAGATCGCCTTGAGCAGACGCTCGGTCATGGTGGCGCGGTCCTGATTGAAGTGCGAGTGCACGCTGGCGATCACGATGTCCATTTGTTCGAGGACGGAATCGGAGAGATCGAGCGTGCCGTCGGCGAGAATGTCAACTTCGACGCCGGCGAAGATGCGCATTGGCTTTTTCTTGTCAGCCGAGAATTTTTTGTCGGCGGCGCGGATTCTCTCGATGTGCTGGAGGGCGCGCTCATCCGTCAGTCCATTGGCGAAGGCCAGATTCTTGGAGTGATCAGTGATCGCCATGTAGGCATAGCCGCGCTCGCGGGCGGCCTCGGCCATCTCTTCGATTGTGTTGCGGCCGTCGGTCTCGACGGTGTGCATGTGCACGTCGCCGCGAAGGTCGCCGATCTCGATCAACGCCGGTAGCTCGTGCTTGGCGGCCAGTTCGATTTCGCCGAGGTTCTCGCGCATCTCGGGAGGAATGAAGTCTAGCTTGAGCTTGGCATAGATATCCTGCTCAGTCGCACCCGCGACGGGCTTGTTGGTCTCCAGGTTCGCGAGGCTGTATTCGTTGAGCGTGTAGCCCATCTTGAGCGCGCGCTGGCGGAGCGCGACGTTGTGTGCCTTCGAGCCGGTGAAGTACTGCATGGCCGCGCCGAATGATTCCGGCGGAAGCAGCCGCACATCGACCTGCATGCCATTGCGCTGGCGGAAGCTGACTTTGTTCTCGCCCTTCGCAATGATCTCCATCATGCCGGGAAAGCGGATCAGGTGCTGCGCGATCTCTTCGCGCGTGTCATCGGCGCAGCAGCCTTTGCCGGTGACAAGGATGTCCAGGTCGCCGACCGTTTCGCGTCCGCGGCGCAGCGAGCCAGCGGGCGTGATCTTTTCCACGCCCGGCGCTTCTTTGAGATGAGCGACGAGCTTTTCGGCTAACTGCTCGGCAGTGTCGAGCAAGAACCGCCCGCCGATGCGGCGATAGTCTTCGATCGCCTTCAGCAGCTTCTGCTCCTGCTTCTCGCCCATGCGCGGGAGTTCGCGAATCATGCCTTCGCGCGCCAGCTTTTCGACTCCATCGATATCGCAAACCTGGTAGGCACTCCAGAGCAGAGCGATGGTCTTCGGCCCGAGGCCCTGGATCTTGAGGAGTTCGAGCATTGAGGGCCGGTATTTTTTCAGCAGCTCGGCGTGGATTTCGACGGTGCCCTCGGCAAAAAGGTGTTGCAAGTTGGCGAGCATGCCCTTGCCAATTCCCTGTACCGCGAGCAGCTTCTTCGGCTCATCAATCAGCGTGGAAACCTGCTGCGACAGAGCCTCAATCGCCTCGGCAGCATTGCGGTAGGAACGAATGCGAAATGAATCCTGGCCGTCAATTTCGAGTAGGTCGGCGGTCTCGTAGAGAATTCCGGCGATGGCCTTGTTGTCCATGGGCAGGAAGTATTGTATCGCTGCTCGCCGAGCTCCAAGGCGACCGATCACCGGTGACCAGTCACCGCACTCAGGCTTCCGCCTATCGTTTTCGCGACTGCCGTCAGAGGTTTTTGCTTTGAGCTTGGAGCTGACTTCCGGTTACTTACGGCATCAACAGCCCCAAAAATCAGAATGGTACAATTTGGTATTCCCCAGTTCTGGTTCGGAGGTTGCTGATTCCAGTCGAGGTGAGGGCGGGCGAATTGCCTTAACTTCATCTCAGTCAGCAGGATTTCGGACTCGGAAACTTTTGTACCCCAATCGAAATCACGTGCGCGCGGGCATGAGCAAGAAAATTGTCATCATTGGTGGAGGACCGACCGGACTGGGCGCCGGCTACCGCCTCCACGAACTCGGCTACGAAAACTGGGTGCTCTATGAGAAGGGCGATGACGTTGGCGGCCACGCCACCTCCCACGTCGACCAGCATGGCTTTGTCTGGGACGAGGGTGGCCACGTCATTTTTTCGCACTACAGATATTTTGATGACCTGATCGACAAGGCCTTGGGCAAAGAAGTTCACGAGCGCATCCGCGAGAGCTGGATCGTCAAGGGCAAACACTGGGTGCCGTATCCCTTCCAGAGCAACCTGCGCTACCTGCCGAAGGATGTGCAGGTAAGTTGCCTGGTCGGTGCTGCAAAAGCCGCGTCCAACGGTGGAGGCAAGGCAGCAGGCAACTTCCGCGACTGGATTCTGGCCACCTTCGGCGAGGGCATCGCCGATGCCTTCATGTTCCCGTACAACTCCAAGGTCTGGACGACGCCGCTCGAGCAGATGTCGAAGTCGTGGATCGCCGACCGCGTCGCGGTCATGGATTTCAAGCGCCTGCTTGAAAACGTGCTCTACGAGCGCGACGATGTGAGCTGGGGGCCGAACAGCAAATTTAAGTTCCCGCTCCATGGTGGGACCGGCGAAATCTATCGCCAGATCGCTAAGAATTTTCCCGCGAAGGTGAAGACCGGCAAAAAGCTGGTTGAAGTCGATCCCGCTCGCAAGCGCATCTCGTTCGAAGACGGCACGGGCGACACCTACGACTACCTGATCTCCACCGCGCCGCTCGACCTGGTCGTACAAAAGATGATGAAGCCCGCCGACGGGAAGCTCGTCGAATCCGCCAACGGTCTGGTGCACAATAACCTCCTCGTCGTGGGCGTTGGGTTGAAAAAGAAAATCGAGACCGGCCGCTGCTGGATCTACTTTACCGACTCCGACATGCCCTGCTACCGGGCCACATATTTTTCGCACTACTCACCCAACAACGTTCCCAATGGCGACACCGAGCACTACAGCTCTCTGATGTGCGAGATTTCGTTCCGCGTCGGCGAAAACCCGGATCCGGAAAAGGTTTTGGACCAGGTCATTACGGGACTGATCAAGGCGAAAATGCTGGAGGAATCGGACCGTGGCCGCATCGTCTCGCGTTATCATCGCATCGTCGGCTATTCGTATCCCATCCCGACGCTTGGACGAGACCAGGCCTTGTCCGTGCTGCAACCGGCCCTGCTGCAGCAGGGAATTTACTCGCGCGGACGCTTTGGCGCCTGGCGCTACGAAATCGGCAACATGGATCATTCGGTGATGATGGGAGTCGAAGCGGTCAACAATATTCTGGCCGGCGACAAGGAAGAGGTTTTTCACAGCGCAGGTTAACGAACGCATGCAGATAACCCAATCCAGCCCAGCCGTGCAAGTCGGTAGCCCGCAGATCAAAACCGCGACCCCGAAGGTCAGCGTGATTATTCCCGCCTACAAGACCGCGCACTTCATTTCCAACTGCCTCGACTCGGTGTTTGCGCAAACGTTTCAGGATCTCGAAGCCATTGTTGTGAACGACGGCTCGCCCGACACGCCGGAACTGGAGAAAGTTCTCGCGGCCTACATCGAGCGCTACGGTGATCGCCTCGTCTATCTGAAGCAGGAGAACAAGCGTGCCGCGGGAGCGAGAAACAATGCCATCCGCCACGCGCGCGGTGAATACGTCGCCTTCCTCGACAGCGACGACACCTGGATGCCCGATCATCTCGCCAATCAGATGAAGCTTTTTGCCGGCGATCCCTCGCTTGGCCTTACTTATTCGAATGGGCTGGTGGGCATGCCGGGCAAAGAGCGCGAATTCATGAAGAAGTGCCCGTCCCATGGCGAGGCGACCTTCGGCTCCCTGCTGGTCGAGCGCTGCCAGATTCCAATTTCCACGGTGGTCGCCCGCCGCGACGCCATCATCAAAGCGGGGATGTTCGATGAAACCCTGCTGCGCTGTGACGACTATGATATGTGGGTGCGCACCGCTTTCCACGGCGCGAAGATCGCATACTCGACTAAGGTTCAGGCACGCATGCCCGTTGGACGGCCCGGTTCTCTCAGCCAATCGCGCGCCAAGATGGCCGAAGGCTACGTCACCATTCTTGAGAAATACAAGACCAGCCTGCCGCTGCAACCGGCGGATCGTGAGATCGTCGAAAAACGCGCCCGCCAGATCAAGGCAAAATATTTTCTCGAAGAAGGGAAGAGTAAGCTGGAGCAGCGCGAATTCGTCGAAGCCCGCAGGGCACTCGCGCAGGCCAACGAGTACTATCGCAAGCCCAGCATCAGCCTGACCGTATTGGGTTTGGGCATCGCGCCGGGCGCGACCGCGAAGCTTGTCTCGCTCGCAAACAGGATTCGCTTCGGAGATAAGGCATGATGAAGCGTCTGATTGCCGGCTGCAAGCAGTTATTCGGTTTGAACAAGCCCGGCCGCAACCTCTGCGTTTTTCCGGACGACGTATTTCTGGTCTCATATCCGAAATCGGGCAACACCTGGACGCGCTTCCTGATCGCTAATCTCGTTTATCCCGAGCAACACCCGGACTTCACCAACATCAACCGGCTGGTGCCCGATCCGGAAGGCGTGACCAGGCGCGATCTGGAGCGGTTGCCGCGTCCGCGTTATCTCAAGAGCCACGCCTATTTCGATCATCGCTATCCGAAAGTGATTCACATCGTGCGCGACCCACGCGATGTGGTCCTCTCCGAATATTATTTCGACATTAAGCGGGACGCAATTCCCGAGGGCTTTCCGGTAGAGAAATTTGTCTCGCGCTTCGTGAGCGGCGAGCTGAATCATCCCTACGGCACCTGGGGAGAAAACACGGCCACGTGGTACTACGCTCGTGGCCACAGTTCGCGCCTGTTGCTGGTGACCTACGAAGCGCTCCAGTCGGACGGCCCGCGCCAGTTGGAGAAGATTGCCGAGTTTCTGGGGATCCCGACGACACCCGAGCGCATTGCCTACGCCATCGAGCAAAGTTCGGCGGACCGCATGCGCGAACTGGAAAAAAAGCAAGGCCATCTCTGGTCCTCGACCAAGCGCACCAGGCAGGACAAACCTTTCGTGCGCGCCGCGAAGGCGGGTGGCTGGAAAAACGAGCTCTCGCAAGCGAGCATCGCAGAGATCGAGTCAGCGTGGGGCAACTTGATGCGCGAACTAGGTTACGAACTGGTAAGTGGAGGGACTGGCGCCTCGCCTGTGCAAGCAGGAGTCCGGACGAGCGAGCAATTCGCGGGGACAAGGTAACGGGATGGCGGGAATATTCAAACATTTGAAGGCCGCATACAAGCGCGCCCGCGGCTTGCAACGGCCCGGCAGAAGCCTGGAAATCTTGCCCGACGATATTTTTCTGGTGTCCTTTCCCAAATCCGGCAACACCTGGACCCGCTTTCTGATCGCCAACCTGCGATTTCCGAACGAACCCGCTACTTTTCAGAACATTAACCGGCTGCTTCCCGATCCCACCGCGACTCCCAAGCGCGAATTCGACCGCATGCCGCGGCCGCGCATTATCAAGAGCCACGAGTGCTTTGACCCGCGCTATCCGCGCGTCATCAACATTGTGCGCGACCCGCGCGATGTGGTTGTCTCGCAGTACCACTATCACCGCAAGATCCGGAAGATCGCCGACGATTCGCCAATTGAGAAGTTTGTCACCCGCTTCCTGGAGGGCGAGACTTGCCCGCACGGCTCGTGGGGACAGAACATTGCGACCTGGCTCTACACGAGCGAGGGCAGTCCGCGATACCTTCAGCTGCGGTATGAAGATCTGGTCGCGGACACGCCGCGCGAACTGGCTAAGGTGGCGAGCTTTCTGAATCTGCCCACGAGTCCCGAACTTATTGCGCAAGCCGTCGAGCGCAGCTCGGCGGATCGCATGCGGAAAATGGAGAAGCAGCAGGATCACGGGCTCTACAGAAATTCGCGGAAGGACATGACATTTGTGCGCGCTGCGGGTTCGGGCGGATGGCGCAAGGATTTGCCGATGGAACAGGCGGCGAGGATCGAGTCGGCGTGGGGAGCGCTGATGCATCATTTGGGATACGAGCTCGCGACGCAATCGCCGTCGGAAGTCGGCGAGTACGCATCGTTTGGAACAGCGAACAACAATCCGCGGTGACTATGCGGCTGGAATGTCGTCGCGTAAGGAGTAAGCTGCCGACGACTGCAGATTCCTCGCCCACTCGCTGCGCTCGGGCTCGGAATGACAAGAACTGATAAATGCTTGGTAAAGTCAAATTCGCAGCGAAAAGCGCGCTCGGACTCGATCTGGCCGGTCGCCATTACACTGTTTATCCCGACGACACTTTTCTTGTTTCTTATCCAAAGTCGGGCAATACCTGGGTGCGATTTCTGCTCGCCAACCTTATTCATCCGAATGAGACCGTTGGTTTTGCGAACATCAATCGACTTCTGCCCGCGCCTGGCGTGATCACCAAACGATTCCTCAAGAGCGTGCCGCGGCCGCGCATCCTGAAGAGCCACGAACCGTTCGACGCGCGCTTCCGCAAAGTCATCTATTTGGTGCGCGATCCGCGCGACGTTGCCGTTTCCGAGTATCACTTCGATCTGAAGAAGCGCTACATCGCCGCCGAGATGACACTTGAGCAATTCATTAAGCCGTTTCTCGCCGGCGAAACTTCTTCGTACGGCTCGTGGTGGGAGCACGTTGCGAGCTGGGTCGGTCCGCGATATGGCAATCCAGCGTTTTTGCTGACTCGGTACGAGGACTTGCTCGCCGATCCGATCGTCGAGACAAGGAAGATCGCGGAATTCCTGGGCATTGCGGCGGACGAAGCCAGGTTGAAGGCTGCGGTCGAACGCAGCTCCGCCGACAAAATGCGCAAGCTCGAAAAACAGGACGCCGAGAAATGGACGGGAACAAAAAATACGCGCCAGGAAATTCCCTTTGTTCGTGCCGCCAAGTCCGGCGGATGGAAGGAAAGTTTGCCGCGCCATTCCGTCGAACAGATCGAAGTCGCCTGGTTTCCTCTCATGAATTTTCTCGGCTACGAACTGCAGAGCCGGGAACTCGACACGAAAGCTCTGCCCATCTGGGTGAAGGCGGGTCAGCCCACATAGTTCGCCAAACCTATTTCACCAAACAATGTTCGCCAAACCAAAGTTCAGCAGGCATTACAGTTAACCGAGCGCCGATAACGCACAAATGACTGCCATCAACAAGCGCCAGATTCTCAAAAACGTCGGCTCGACCTGGTTCTCGCTGGGCTGCGACGTTCTGGTCGGCCTGTTTTTGTCGCCGATCATTTTGCATTGGCTGGGGGACGCGGCGTTCGGCATCTGGGTTCTGATTTTTTCGATCACCGGTTACTACGGGCTGTTCGATCTGGGCATCCGGTCGTCGGTGGTGCGCTATGTTTCGAAGTTCAGCGCGACCGACAACATTGAAGAGCTCGCGAAGATCGTGAACACGGCGCTGTTTACTTATAGCTGCCTCGGGGCCGTTAGCCTCGTACTTACCGGCATCCTGTCGTTCTACGTCGAGCACATCTTCAAAATTCCGCCAGAACTGCATTCCGAAGCGCGGTGGCTGCTGCTGATTGTCGGACTGGCCGTTGGCATCGGTTTTCCCATGGGCGTGGTCGGCGGATACCTCGATGGCCTGCAACGTTTTTACGTCAATAACTGGGCCAATGTTACCGGCGACCTCCTGCGCCTCATCTTCATTCTTTTGGCCATACACCACAAACGTGGTTTGCTGACCATTGCCGCGATTACGGTGGGCGCGCCGCTTTTTACGTCGTTGATGCGATCATTCGTCGCCTATCGCATCAAACCCGTGCCGCTGGGCTTCAAATATGTCAATCGCGCGAGCTTGCGCACCATCGTCAACTACAGCAGCATCACGCTCCTGATCATGATTGCGACGCAGCTCAAGTTCAAAAGCGACAACGTCGTCATCGCCACGATGATCTCGGCGGCGGCGGTCACTTACTTCAGCATCGGCGCGCGCATCGTCAATTACGCGCAGCAGGTGGTGATGGCGCTGGCGCAGAATTTTCTGCCCATTGCCAGCCAGTCAGAAGCGACCGGCAACATTGACCGCCTGCGCAAAGTGTTTGTTGCCGGCAACCGGTTCTGCGCATTTACGGCGCTGCCGATCACTTGCGTCCTGCTCGTGCTGGGCCAGTCGGTGATCGAAGTCTGGGTCGGCAAAAAATATGTTGCCACCAGCTATCCGATCCTCGTCATTCTGATCCTCTCCGCCAACCTGATGTGGTGCCAGGCGGCTTCGGGGCGCGTTTTGTTCGGAATCAGCAAACATCGCACCTGGGCCTTCGTCACGCTCTCGGAGGGGATCGTGAACCTGCTGCTCAGCATCACGCTCGTGCATTATTTCCAACGTGCGGGACACGGTCCATATTACGGAATTTATGGCGACGCGCTCGGTACGGCGATTCCTCTTTTCTGCACGATGACGATGTTCATGCCGTGGCATCTGTGCCGCCAGTTGGGCATTCGCATGCGCACGTATCTCCGCGAAGCTTACACGCTGCCGCTGCTTATAACGGCTCCGTTAGTCGGTGTGCTGCTGCTGATGCGACGCTGGTTCCACCCGCATCACTACAAAGGATTGGCGTTGCAAATGATGATTGCGGGCGCTGTCTACGGGCTGGGCGCACTTTGGGTTTTTATGACCAAGCGCGCGTTCAAGGTCGGCGATCTGGCACCGAAGGAGACGTCGGTTAAGATCTCAGACGAGATCAATGCGCGGCCAGCCATAGAGGCGTACCAAGAAGAAGGCTCGTAAGCGCCGGGTCTTATCTGTCCGGGATGCGCCCGGTCTCTACCGGGACCCCTCCCCCCTCTATCCCGGTCTATTAGAATCATCGACTTAGCGATATTTTCCCGCTAAAGTCTTGAGCCATAGCGAGTTATAGGCAAAGCCTTGAGTGCATGTGAGTTACTACCGAAAAATGCCATTTTTATGCTTATCTCTGTGGCAAAGTATTCAATGATAATGACTTACACGTAAAGTATTCCGGAATAAGGAGTTACCACGCTTGAAATCCCGAACCCACGAGGTTACCTTGTCTGCAGCCTCCAGAAATCGTGCAATTCTTCCTGAGTGATGGCGGATTGTCAAAGAGCATCTTGCTGGCGCTTGGTGCGCTCTACATTCAGTTTGGATCTTCTGACTGCTAAGTCAAGTGGTTTTCTATGGTGGTGGACGATTGTTGTCCAAGGCGATTAAGGTGCCCTTGGCTAAGGTGGATCGCCCCTCCGAGGCTGTGCCGACTTCGCATCCCATCCTTGCGCAACCATCGGAGCTGTGATACTCACTTACACTTGCAACCAGTTCCTTGTCCGGCTCCTTCGAGCCCCCGCCATTCGAGGTTTGAGCTGCATGTGATGGTCGCAGGCCACGTTCCGGCGTGGGTATTGCATCCAAACTAGCATCTCGTAAGTACAGTGTGTGCTCGGGCCCTGTGATGCGCCACCTTGGGATTTCGAGCTTTCGGCCTGATCTGGATTGGGAATTGGGAACTGCAACAAGCAAGCCATGCCCAGGCTGGGTTTTGCGCTGTCCATTAAGCGTTCGTCGTTTTCGGCTGGGCATTGATCTGGGAACAACTAAGAGCTGGAACCACAGGGGTCACAGAAGTGCACGGAGGAACCCCGCGATCAACCGGGTTGGTCTTTACGGGGTCGGTCTTTAAGGGATCAATATATAAGGGGTCAGTTTTTGCGCGGTCAGTCTAGCGATTAGATTCTTGAACTCTTAGTTTGGTGGGAATTAGGAGACATCAGATGATGCGGTTGAAGGGCGAAGCTGGGTTCTGGTGTGGGATCGTGTGTTTGGTTCTGGCGGCGGCAATTCTGAGCGGTTGCGGCGGGATTAGCGGCGGAAATGGGGGCGGCGGGGGTGGAGGCGGCGGGAACTGGAGTCTTGGCATGACGCGCACGGGCGGCTTCGCGCCGGGTGGGACGGGAGAATACGAGATCACCGCTTCCAATGGCGGGGTGGGCTCGACGAGCGGAACGGTGACGGTCAGCGACTCATTGCCGAATGTGTTCACGGCGTCGAGCGCGAGCGGAAGCGGATGGAACTGCAATCTGATCCCGGTATCGTGCACGCGTTCCGACGCGCTGGCGGCGGGAGCGAGCTATCCGACGATCACAGTGATCGTTCAAGTTGCTCAAAACGCCTCCGGGACGGTCACGAATCAAGCGACGGTATCCGGGGGCGGGCTGACGAGCGGGTCGGCATCAGTGCAGACGCCCATTGGCGCGGGCGGTGGGGGAAAGGTCCAGCATGTCGTGATTATTTTCCAGGAAAACCGCTCGACCGATAACCTGTTTCACGACCCGGTGCTGATCAATCGCGGGGCTGACATCGCCAGCAGTGGAGAGAATTCAAGCGGGAAGACGATCACGCTCACTTCGGCGCCGCTGGTGACGAACTACGATCTGGGCCACGGCCATCAGGCGTTTCTGGACGCCTGCGACTGGAACGGGAGCGAATGCTTGATGGATGGCGCGGACCGGGTGGGCTGCAAACCCGCCGATAATTGTCCAGCGAATCCGGAGTACCAGTATGTGCAAGCTTCGGACGTGCAGCCATATTACGCGATGGCCGAGACGTATGGGTTCGGCGACCGGATGTTCCAAACCAACCAGGGACCGAGCTTTCCGGCGCACCAGTACATCCTGTCGGGGACGTCGGCGGTTTGCGCGCCCGGAGGGAACTGCCCGAGCGGGACCACGAGTGCGTACTATGCTTCCGCCAATCCCAACAAAAGCGAGCGCGCCGATGGGTCGCGCGGGGCCGGGTGCCTGGCACCTCCGGACGCGCAAGTGAATCTCATCGACACGAGCGAGCCATTCCCCAACCAAGACCTTTTTGTGCTTGCCGGCGCGGAGTGTTTTGAACATCCCACCCTGACTGATGTGATGGATGCCAGCGGTGTGAGTTGGAGGTATTACGCGGCGACTGACGGATCGATCTGGACCGCGCCGGATGCGATTGAGCATATGTGCGTACCTTCGGGGCCGCTTGACCAGCGGGTCTGCAGCGGCTCGGACTGGACGGACCAAAATCCGAAGGTCGTCCTTGAAGGAACGGGAGCACAAATTGTTACGGATATTGAGAATTGCGAGCTGCCCGGGGTTACGTGGGTCATACCCGATGGAGGAAGCTCCGATCACGCCGGCGACAACAATGGACTGGGGCCGTCATGGGTGGCGTCAATCGTGAACCAGATCGGCATGAACGCTGCCTGTCCTGGAACTGGAGAAACGTACTGGGACGACACGGCGATCATTGTGACGTGGGACGATTGGGGAGGATGGTACGACCACGTAGCGCCACCGATCCGCAATAACCCAGAGTCGTATCCCAACTCTTACGAGTATGGTTTCCGAGTGCCGATTATAGTGATTTCCCCGTATGCGAAGGCGGCGCACGTTTCACACCAGTACAACGATTTTGGGAGCATCCTGAAGTTTATTGAGGAGATGTTTTCGCTGCCGGAAGTCAATCCGTCGGTGGGGTACGCGGATTCGTACGCGCTAGGCGATTTGTCGGATTTCTTTGACTTCAGCCAGACACCGCTGAAGTTTACACAGATTCCGGCGAGTTATGACAAGCAGTATTTTCTGAATCTGAAGGGAACGCCGACGCCGCCGGATAATGATTGAGCGGATGAGAGTATCAGCCGGCGGACTCCGCTACGTTGACGGTGTGTGGGAGCCCGGTGGGACCGTTCGTCTGGTGGCTGGTTTGGGGGATTGACAAACCGGGCAGTCTCACTATCCTTGAAGAAGCCTGTAGTAATCCTTGATCTGGCGACCGACGTAGGCGCCAGTCCCTTCTCGGAGACTGTTTTTCAATAGATGTACGGAAGAAATGGAATTGCACTGACGTCCGCGGTGTTCGGCCGCTCTTGGGGTCGTCTATCTTCTGGGCTATTACCCTCTGGGTCATCTCGAAATGCGCTGGGGCCGGGGGCATCCTCGCCGTGGGTTGGTGATGGATTTGCTGTGATCTACGGTATTGAAACCGCCGATGTTGCTAATAGTATCTGCAAGTTATAGGCAGGTCTGCTGTAAAGGCGGGTTGGGGTCGAATTGGCGACACTGGGAAAGCATTTTTGGCAAATTAAGGAAACATCAAGTATGAAAAAGATTGCATGCCTGGTCATTTTGGTGGGGTTGGCTACCAGCCTGAGCAGGGCGCTCACGTCGACCACGACTACAATTTCATCTTCGCAAAACCCCTCTACGTATGGTCAATCCGTAACCTTTACGGCGATGGTTACCTCGAGTCATGGGACTCCACCGGACGGCGAGACGATTACATTTCTGCAAGGAACAAACCGCTGGGGACGGGTCCGCTGAGCGGCGGTTCGGCGACGTTTACGACCTCCGCGTTGACGGGCGGGACCGACCAAATCAAGGCGTCGTACGGTGGCGACTCGAATTTTGGAAGCAGCAAAGTCGAGGCCAGTGGCGCAAGTGGTCAACCTGGCGCCTACCACGACGACGCTTAGCTCGTCACCGAATCCGGCGAATACCGGGCAGCCCGTGATCTTTACGGCGAGCGTGACGGGGCAGGTCGACGGAACTGCGATTATCGGCAATGTGGCTTTCTATAATGGGGGCACCAAACTGGGGAGCCAGTCGCTTTCCGGGGGCGTGGCGACTTACCGGAATTCCAAATTACCAGCCGGCACGGACTCGATTACGGCGGTTTATATCGGCAACAAGACGTACGCGACCAGCACATCGAATGTGGTGAGCCAGGTAGTGGGCAGCGGTCAGTTCATCGATTCGACGATGACCTGGAATGGAATCACGCGTTACTACGAAGTATATGTTCCTATCACGGTGCAGCCGAATCCGGCGATGTTGCTGATGCTGCATGGAACGCAGAACAAGCCGGATCCCCAGGAGATCATTTCGCTGAATTGGGGCTGGCAGAATATTGCGGATGCGAATGGGTTCATCCTGGTAAAGCCGGCTTCGACTTTCAATTCGCAGTCAGGGCAGTGGAACTGGGATGCTTACTTCATGGACTCGGCATTTCAGCAACCTCCGGATGATCCGGGATTCTTGCGGCAACTGATCACGAATTTGACGGCGCAGTACAACGTGAACCCTAAACAGGTCTATGTGGCGGGCTTCTCGTCGGGGGCGCAGATGGCGCACCGGGTCGCGGTTGAGATATCGGATTTGGTGGCGGCGGTGGTCATCGGATCGGGAACGATCGTGGGGCAGCTCGATCCGCCGCCGATTACGATGCCGGGGCCGGAGGTGGCGCCGGTTTCGATCCAGGAGTGGCACGGGACGGCGGATGCGACGATTCCGCCGTGTAACAATGGAACGACGGGCTATTCAGGAGTCAAGTTTTATCTGGCGACGGTGGACGATTCGTTCAACTACTGGACGCAGCAGAATGGATGCACCTCGTTCCAGAACAACTTGCCATTGTGCAAGAACAACATGCCCAACCAAGGCACTACCGGCAACGATGCTACCGGGTGTGTGAACAACACGGAGGTGCAGTTCATTTGGGAAGAGGGTGTTGGGCACACATGGGTGAATTCGCAGGACGCGGCGCGGTGGCAGTTTTTGGCGGCGCATCCGAAGCAGTAGCGGGCGAAAACCAACCGCAAACGCCGCACAAAACGCGACGTTTAGGATGGGCACCCAGAACAACGAAGCATCCTCAGTAATGTGGTTTGACGGTAAAACCCTTGACGGGCCGGGAAGCAGACCAAAGAATTGCTATTGGGGAAATCGGTTCATCCATTATGAGTGTTGACCAAGTTGCGGATACGAGCGAGCTGATGAAGCAGCTCACGGCTTATATCTCAGAAAAAGTGATGAAGGGCAAAGGAGCGGCGATCAATGAAGATACGCCGCTGGTTTCGTCCGGGCTGATCGATTCTTTTGCGATGATCGAGATTTTTCTGGAGCTGCAGAAGATTGCCGGACGCAAGGTTCCGGCGAGCAAGGTGCAGGCGAAGGACATGGACACGGTGCGGTCGATGTTCGCAGTGGCGGAGAAGTTCGGCAAGCCGGCGAAAAGCTAGGGCAAGTCAAAAGTCAGATTGCAGAAGTAACGGCCTATTGCAGAGGTCAGAGGTAAAATTGCAGAAGTAAACCCCATGATCGAAACGCGGCCGCAGAATCAAATCCAACCTCGCTCCGCTCGGTCTAAGGCTCCCGTTTTTGTTCTTGGCTCGCATCGATCCGGCACCAAATTGCTTTACTACTCACTGCTTTCGGCGGGCGGGTTCGCGGTTTTTCCCGAAGAGAGCGCGATCTACACTGTGCTGGGCAGGCACTTCGGCAATCTCGCCGTGCGCGCGAATCGCCGCAAGATGCTTGACGCGTACTGCAACAGCGCGATGTTTCATGGTGACCGGGCTCGATCCCAAGAAGTTTGATGAACGGATTATGGAGGAGTGCCATAACCCGGGCGACCTGCTGCGCATTCAGATGGAGATGATGGCCGAGAAACAGGGCGTGGAGCGGTGGGCGGAGTCTACGCCGAAAGCATCTGCTGTCGCTGCCGATGATCAAGAAAGAAATTCCCAATGCGCTCGTCGTGCATATCATTCGGGACGGGCGGGATGCTACCGCGTCTCTGTATAAATCGAACCGTTATCGTCCGCTGCCGTTTGACAAGAAGCGGGCGCATCTGGCGTGCGCGATGTTTTGGCGGATGCTAGTGGGCAAGGGGCGTGAGTATGGCCGCGCGATGGGGCCGGATTATCTGGAAGTGCACTATGAAGACATGGTGCGGGATCCGCGCGGGACGCTGGCCGTGGTGGGGAAGTTTATCGAGCAGGACCTGGACTACGACCACATTCAGCGGGTAGGGCTCGGATCGGTGAAGAGTCCGAATTCCTCGTTCAAGGGGGACAGCAGCGAGGCAGGCGCGAGCAAGATGGGGCGGTGGAAGCGCGTATTCACGCCAGAACAGGCGCGGGATGTGGAATGGTGCATCGGGGACTTGCTGGAGGAGACGGGATACCAACTGGAGAGTCCGAAAGAGGAGTTGCGCGCGCCGATGGATGCGCATTTCATGAATTTCTATTACCCGCTGTATTTGAAGTCAAGATATTGGCTGAAGTGGAATACGCCGTTTGCGCGACTTGAGGACCGGAGAGGTATGACGGTGGCTCCGGTGTCGAGTGACGCGCCGGGGGCCGTGCAGAAGATCAGCGCGCCATAGCGCTAAGTCAAAAGTTAGAAGTCAAATTGAAGAACTGAAACCTTGCGGAGGCGATCGCTTTTACTTCTGCAATCTGACCTCTGACCTTTGCAATTTTCTTTCTAGTCTTTCCAGGTCTTCAGCATCTCGGTGATTTTTCCGCGATCGATTTTTCCGTTTACGTTCAGCGGCATTTGGTCGAAGTGGTAGATGCGCGTCGGCACCATGTAGCGCGGGAGGCGTGACTGGCAGGTTTTGATGATCTCGGCGTCGCGCGCGGGATCGGCGCCGGAGACTACGCCTACGATGCCTGAGGCTGAGCCTTCTGAGAGCGGCCATGGGATGGCTACGGCCATTCGGTTTTCGAGGCTTCGCGCAGGACCAGGTCAATCTCTTGTAACTCCACCCGATAGCCGCTGATTTTTACCTGGAAGTCGCGGCGTCCCAGATAGTAGGCGCAGCCGCGGTCGTCCATGCGGACGAGGTCGCCGGTGCGGTACCAGATCTGGTCGCCGGTGCGCGGCAACTTCACAAAACTCTTGGCGGTTTTTTCGGGATCGTTGAGATAGCCGCGGGTGACTTGTGAGCCGCCGAGGCAGAGCTCTCCGCTTTCGCCGGTGGGGACGACTTCGCGATTTTCATTGATGGCGCAGATCTGCTGGCCATCGAAGGGCCAGCCGATGGGGACGAGACCGCTGACACACTCGGCGGGCGAGGTTTGGGAATTCCAGCGATACCAGGTAATGGCGATGGTCGCTTCGGTGGGGCCGTAGAGATTTTCGACGATGGAATTGTTCGCCGCTTGCTGCCAGGCTTCGGCTAGCGAGGCGGAAAGGGCTTCGCCGCAGAAGAGGCTCCAACGGAGGGTGGGGAAAGCGCCCGGAGTCAGCAGGCCTACCTTCGAGGCGAACATCGCGACCGATGGGACAGAGAACCAGCAGGTGAGTTCTTTTTCGTCGACGAGCGTGGCGGGCGTGAGCGTTTGCTCGGAGTAGGGAACTAGCGTGGCGCCGGCGTCCCAGCAGACGAAGAGGTCGTGGACGCTGAGGTCGAAGGTGAGGTCGAAATTTTGCGAGCAGCGGTCGTCGGGAAGGAAGGCGAAACGCTTCTTGGCGTATTCCATGTAGGCGCACGCGTTGGATTGGCTGACGGCTACGCCTTTGGGGACGCCGGTGCTGCCGGAGGTGAAGAGGAGGTAGGCGGTGGCGTCGGGGCTGGGATTGGGCTCGGTGGGATCGGCTGACTTTCTTCAGGTCGGCGGCGGTGATTACGTTATGTTTTTGTGGGTCTGCTCGGAGACCAATCGGGGTCGGGGATGATGATGGTCAGCGGCTTGATTTCCGCTTTGTCGATGAGGGGAAGAAGCTGCTCGATTGTCGAGGCGCATTCCTGGCCGACGATCAGCGTGCGGCAGCCGGAGGCTTTCAGCATGACTAGCGTGCGGTCGAGCGGGAACTTGGGGTTGAGCGGGCAATAGCCGCGGCCGCTGGCGAGGATTCCGAGAATGCCGCCATAGGCGGCTACGCTGCGGCTGGCGAGGATGGCTACTACGCCTTCTTCGGGGCCGAGAGTTTCGTTGAGGCTTGCCGTGATTTTTCCGGCGTAGTTCCAGAGTTGTTCGTAGGTGAGGATGTCGTCGCCGAGTTCTAGAGCCGGGCGAGTGGGGGTGATCTTTGCGAAGTGGAGGAAGCCACTGACTAAACTTCTAGGAGTTTTTGGAAGTGCCATCGATCACCTTGCTCAGTAATGATAACGGGCCTGCAGGAAATCTACGTGGTCGCCAGCTACTCGATAGACGAGGCGATGCTCCTGGGTGAGCCGGCGGGAC
Source organism: uncultured Acidobacteriaceae bacterium (assembly GCA_963698865.1). Taxonomy (GTDB): domain Bacteria; phylum Acidobacteriota; class Terriglobia; order Terriglobales; family Acidobacteriaceae; genus Acidiflorens. Next base: position 304,096 of record CAVOSL010000004.1, read on the forward strand.
CAACAACCCGCCAACAGATATTTGAGCGGTTCGGGCTTTCCTATTCCAGTGAAGGGCTCGCGCAAGATGTTCTCGACGAGTTCGAGCGCGCGCACTGCGACTTTGCGGTCGTTTTCGACCCAGTAACGAAGGTCTTCCCGAAACCGGGGAGAAAAGACTGCCTGCCGCTCACTTGGTGCCAAGGCCTATTTCCCGACGGAACTGTTCGACTGATTGCGGCTTATCCTTGCCAGCCTTGGCGCGGCGGAGAGCGGACAAAAGTCGTTGTGCGTTCTTAGGCGATCTAAGGAGATGTGCTGTCTCGATCAGGCCAGCCAGTTCGTCGGCAGGAATCATGGCGACCTTCTTGTCTCCTTTACGGCGGACGACGACGATCTCGTGATCATTGGCCACGCGATCCAGCACGGACGCCAGACTCTGGCGGAGGTGGGTATAGGACGTTTCGGTCATGAGAGCTCCAAGTCACAGTGTACAGGAATCCTGTACGTAATTCAACAGCCTTTGGATTCCCCTTGATGTGACTTGGCGGCGGGCGGGGACGCCCGCCGGACAGCCGGCGAGACGCCGGCGCTACCTTTTCGCGCGCGCCGGTGTTGCACCCGCAGCTTTTTGCAGAATGTCGAAGAGACGGTCCGCTGCCAGGTGGTTGCCCTCCGGCTTCAGGTGCGAGATGCCTACGTACATTGAATCTTTTTCATTGTCGAGCAGGTCTGCCAGGTCGATCAGGTCGGGGCGGTTCATTTCTTTGGCTTTGTCGTAGGTAGCTTTGTAGATCACGCCGAGGTCCGGGAACTGGTGATATTCGGAAGCCAGGACCTGCTGCTCGTAGGAGGTCAGTTCTTTGTGGCCTACTGCCATGTTCGGATACCAGGCGAAGACTGGCCGGAAATCGTATTGCCTCGCCAGCAGGTTCACGATGTCCATATTTTGCGAATAGTTTTCTACGATCGCTTTCGAGGCGGCGTCGACATCGAGAATGGCGCTGGCTTTTTTCGCCTGCTTGGGTTGCGGCTGCACGCGCTCGCCCATCTTTTTCAGGAAGCGCGCGGTGTTGGTCTGGCCGAAGTAGCCGAAGCCGGCTTTTTCGTAGGCTCCCCAGTTGTCGAGAAAATTCTTGAAGGAAAGATAGTTGCTGTGCACGTCGACCGCACCGCTTTGGTAGGCGGTGAAGGCTTCAGTGCCTCCGTCGTAGAAGAGGACTTCGTCGGGCTTGCGCCTGGCGTGCTTGAGCTCTTCCATCAGGGCGATGACTTCCTGGGTGTTGGCATAGCCCTTTTCGGCGTAGTTGACGATGCAGACAGGATGGCCTGCTTTTTCGTAGTCGGCGGCGATGTAAGACGGAATGGTGTCGGCGTCGGGTGCGCCCGCTCCCCACATGACGGAGTCGCCGAACATCCAGATGGTGAAAGCCTTGTCGTCGCACTGCGTGTGGAGAGTGCGGCGGATGCCATCCTGATCGATAGAAATGAATTGGCCGTCGTAGGGTTTACGGCGCCAGAGAACCCAGGGATGGTAGGTGACTTTGTTGGCCTGCTTAAATTCCTTCCAATACTGGCGTTCGGCGGGACTCTCGTTTTGCCGGATCTCCAACTTGGCGGCCAGTTCGAGGGTGTTGATGTTGGGGTGGTAATGCAGATAGGCGTAAAACTCGATCGCCACGAGGAGAAGCAGGGCCAAAGTTACGGCGACGCAGAGGCGGACGCCAAAGCGCTTGAGCAGGGGCCAGTATGAGGTTGGCGGCGCGCCGGTCATGCTCGCCTCAGCGGGGGGTTTCGGTTATAGGCACAGACGGGTTCGCCTCGCATTTTTCACCGGGATCATTGAAATGCTAGCATAGCGGATTTTTTTCTTGAAAACGCGGGCGTAACTGGGCGTCCGGTTCTGACAAGCTTTGTCGTGCTGCAAGACTTCTCTTCCGAATGTGGCTTAAGAGCTTTTGACCGCAGAGAGCGCTGAGAAAATCCGCTGAGGTCGCAGAGAACCCCATAGGCGGAGAGAGGTGAGAGCCCCAGAGGGTGGGGTGCTTTCGGAGCGGCGGGCGAGGACGCCCGCCGGACAGCCGGCGAGACGCCGGCGCTACATTTTCTGGCGCTACATTTTCTTAGAACAGGGCGTACATTACTGGGCCGGTTTGGGCTTGGCCGGGCTGGAACATTACGGTCAGATATAACGCCGCGACCACTACTACCGGTGTGATCCACACCCAGCGCTCGCTGGCGATGGTTCCGAAGACTCGCGTGAGCCAACTTCCTTCGGCGTCGCTTTCGTGGGCGCGTTCGGCCAGGCGATCCAAAAGCATGCTACCTCCGATTACGGCGAAGTAGCCGAGCGCGGCGGCCATGGTCATCAGGCAGAAGCTGCGGTCGAGGGTTAAGTGGAGGTACGTATGAGGAGACGCGACCGCCCTCAGCATGGCGATGGCCTGGCGGAGGTTTTCTGCGCGGAAGAAGATGTAGCCGATGAGGACGGCGGAGAAGGTTATGGCCCAGGAAATCAGAGTAGGAAACAGGCCCGTCCACTCAAAGCCGACGCGCTTGCGGAATTCCTGCCACTGGCGGTGCAGGACCATCAGAATGCCATGGTAGGTGCCCCACATCATGAAGGTGATGTCGCCGCCGTGCCACAGACCAAAGACAAACATGGCGATGACGAGCGAGAGGTTGCGCCACCAGACTTCGCGGCGGATGGTGGCGAGAGGAAGGAAGAGAAAGTCGCGAATCCAGAAGGAGAGGGACATGTGCCACCGCGTCCAGAAGATTGAGGGCGTGGTCGACAAATAGGGACGATCGAAGTTTTCGTGCAACTGGATGCCGAAGAGGCGGGTGGCGCCGATCATCATGTGCGTCCAGCCGCAGAAGCTGAAGTAGAGCTGGAAGGCGTACCCGAGGATCAGAAACCAGACGTCGAGCCCGGTGCGGTGCGCGGAGGTATTGTTGAAGAGCGGGTCCACGCCGGCGCCCGAGTGCAGGCCGCCAGACATTAAAATGCCGAGCGCGGCCATCATCAGGCCGATCGCAAGACGGCGTATGCCGACACGGAGGTCGTCTTCGTTAACGGACCATTTCTGCCGGAATTGGGGGAGCAGGCTCGACATGCGGCAGATAGGACCTTGCAGAACGGTCGGCCAGAACGACATGTAGAGAGAAAATTCGACGAGTGTGGGGTCGAGGTCTTCTTCGCGATAGATTTCGAGCAGATAACTCAGAGCTTCGAAGGTCCAGAAGGAGACGCCGATGGGGAACAGGATGCGTTTGAGGAAGGCGAGCGGCGAACCCGAGGGAGCGGTCGCACCGAGCGCCGGTAGGTACTTGAAGACGCTGAGCAGTACCAGGTTGGCGAGAAGGCCGACCCAGAGGCGGCCGGCAGTGATCTTCTTCTTCAGCCATTCGCCGAGGCCGTAATTCATCAGCGAACTGAAGATGAGGACGACAATCAGCCATCCGCCCCAACTGTAGTAAAAGAGCCAACTGGCTATGAGATACAAGGCTTGGCGGAGTTTGACCGAGTGCAGGCGCATGGCTATCAGCCACACCACCAGCAGGCCAGCTCCGTAGATGAGGAGGTCTTTGATCATTGTAGTTTGCGGTTCGTCGAAGTTCTTGTGAAGTAGTTTTCATGCTCTCGCGGGGTCTGACGGTTGTCAACCGGGTGGGAAGGCCGCGAGTCCCCGTCGACCAGGAGACCCCGACGCTATGCGCGACCAGCAAAATAAGGTTTAGGGTGTGCAAGAAATTGCGTCCTACCCATTCGTGCAATAGATTTAGGTAGTGACGCGCTGGTATAAAGCCCGTAGAATCCGTATCTGACTGGATCTGGCCAGGTTCTCTGCACGGCTCAAAACGTGCATTTTCCCAAGGGTAACTAGAGTAACTTCAGTAACTGTTCTGTTGGAGGCAGGTGGGAATGCATGTCTTTTCTCCCAAGATTGTTTGCGCGACCGGAATTTCTGAAATTCGCGTGCGCAGTCTGCATTTGATTGCGAAGCGTGTAACGCGCATGGCGCTGGTGTCCACTGTGGCGCTGGCGCTGATGTCACCCGCGTTTGCGCAGCCGGCGCTACTTACGAGCCACTATGACAATGCACGCTCCGCCGCGAACACCTACGAGACTCTGCTGACTCCCGGCGATGTCAACAAGAACGATTTCGGCAAACTCTTCAGCGTACCGGTGGATTATCAGGTGCTCGCCCAGCCGCTGTATGTGCCCAACGTGACTATTAACGCCGGCCCGTATCTGGGCACCGTGCACAATGTGGTCTATGTCGCAACGCAGTTGGACTCTTTGTATGCGTTCGATGCCGACGACGGTACGCAGCTTTGGTATCAGAGTGAGGTAGTTCCGGGCGGCGCGCCGGCGACCGGGCAGTACCTGCCATGCAGCGGTACCGGGAAATTTAACTATGAGGGCATCATAGGCACGCCGGTCATCGATCTCAACGCTGGACCCGGCACGTTATATCTAGTGGCGAAGAGTGTCTTCAACGGCACCGTATTCCATTACTTGCACGCAGTGGACATAACCACTGGACTCGATCTTGTGCCACCGGTTGCACTGGCGGCGAGCAGCATCAGCAAGAAAGGAACCATAAAGAACTTCACCAGCCTGCACCAGAAAAACCGTCCCGGGCTTCTGCTAGTCAACGGTGTTCTCTACCTGGGCTTCGGCTCGAACGGGTGCAACGACAGCAATACGGGTTGGGTGCTGGCCTATGACGCGTCACCGAGCGACCCGAGCTACCTGCAACAACTGGGCGCGTTTAACACCTCGCCCGACATCGGGCTGACCTCGATCTGGCAAACGGGAAGTGGTCTGGCGGCCGACGAGGGTGGACGTATCTTCGCCTCCACGGCGGAGAGCTCAAACTATGACGTTCCGAGTGGGGGCCAAAGTTTTTCGAACAGCATCCTGGAGTTGACGGCGCCGCCGTGGTCTCCGCAGGACCAGAGCGGGGCCAATCCGCAACCGTCGCAGTATTTCACTCCCTCGAACGTGGCCTATCTGAACAGCCACGATCAGGACGTGAGCTCGGTCGGACCTCTGGTTCTGCCCGATCAGAGCCCCGGACCGACGGCCTGTTCTCAGAACCCATGTCATGAGCTGGTCGCCAGCGGCAAGAGCAAGACGGTTTACGTGTTGGATCGCGACAACATGGGAGGCTACTGGTCAGAAGGGGATACACAGATCCTCCAGGAATTCGCGCTTACCGGCGGGGCTGGAGAGCTCATGGCGTCTCCGGCCTACTGGAATGGGATGGTTTACTTTGCGCCCGACGGCGCGCCAATCCAGGCCTTCCAAGTCACCAACGGATTACTTGTCCCGTCCATCCAAACCAATAAAAAGTATGTTGGAGCGCACGCCCCTTCGATCTCGGCAAACGGGAACACCAACGGAGTTTTGTGGATCGTGAGCGGCAACAATCTGGACGCGCTGGACGCCGTTTCTTTGGATTTGCTTTATTCTTCGAATCAGGCCGGTACGCGCGACAAGTTTCCCAACCCCGCTCATTTTGCAACCCAAACCGTAGCCAATGGAAGAGTGTATTTGGGCACCGGAAGCACATTGGAAGCGTTTGGGCTGTTTCATATCATGAGCGTTATCGGCGGCGGCAATCAGTCGGCCCAAGTTCTGAATCCTCTGCCGGTACCGCTACAGATCGCGACCCTCGACCCTTACAACGGGCGGCCGATTTCAGGCGTAACAGTCACTTTTAGCGATGGCAATAAGGGCGGTACGTTCGATCCGCCGACGGAGACCACCGGCGCCGATGGCGGCGTCAGTACCACCTATACGTTTCCCAAGAAGGCCGGTGCGTACACCTTAACGGCGACCGCGCCGAACTTCGGAAGCGTTAGTGCGACCGAGACGGCGACAGCGGGGGCTGCGACCAAGCTCATCTCGTACTCTGGAATGAGACAGACGGGCGCGGCCGGAACGGTGCTGCCCAATGCGCTGACCGTGCAGGCGCGGGACGCTTATAGCAATCCGGTCCCGGGCGTGAGCGTGAACTTCACTCCCAACCATGGCGGCATGCTGACCCCAACCTCGACGACGACCAATGCCAGTGGCCTGGCCGCTACGGCTTTCCTGTTGCCGACCATCGCGGTTAAAAATACGGTGACCGCCAGCTCGCCGGGTCTGAAGAACGCAAGCTTCGTGGAGTTCTCGGTTGCGGGACCGGCGGCGTCGATTGCCGCCACGGGCGGAAATAACCAGTCTGCTCCGGCCGGGACCACGCTGCCGGAACCGCTCACGGTGCTGGTGGCCGATCAATATGGAAATCCGGTGTCGGGCGCGAGCGTGTTTTATGACGACGGCGGTGCAGGGGGAACTTTCCTGGGTGCCAATCCGGGAACCACAGGCACCAATGGAACGTTCAGTCAAACGTATATGCTGCCCCGGGTCGAGGGCACGGTCACTATTACCGCGTCGGTGGCTGGAGTATCCAATTCCGCCGTGTTTACCGAGACGAGTAATTAGATTGGCACTGTTGATGTAAGCGACGCCGCTCTCCCGAGCGGCCTTTAAGTTACGAAGATCGAGCCGAGGTCCAAACGGCCCGGCTTGCTCCATTATTGAAAATTGGGTTCACCTACCGATTTGTGCCATAGATCGGCGAACGCTGCGCGCAATAAACTAACAACACGCAGACCCTCCCAGGCAAAACCATGCAGAGACGGAGAGTCGAGCGTCAGGCGGTATTCACATTTGGGAAATGTTGTGGATATTCTTTTGCAGTTTTAGGTGATATTGCCGAGACGATTGTAGTAGGATCATCAGTTCCACCTCGTCAACTGCCTGAGTTCTTCGATCTGTAAATTGGTCTGGCGCCCTGGACCCGCGACGGTTGTAGTGTGTCGCGGAACGGGCCATCTGCGCAGGAGCACATTTTGAAAGACCGTGCGATCCGCAAAGCGCCCCGCAGGCGACGGAGTTGGTACCGACGCCGGCTGCGCAGGCAGCGCATCATGGCGGCTGCATTTCTTGTAACTCTGATCGCCGCGGTTTGCGCCCTCAACTTCGTTCGAATCCTTTCATCATCCGCTCGCGGCTCCCGTGGAACGCCGGGGCTGGTTGCGGCGCGCGCCTTTCTCAATCAGGAACTGGGCTTGGCTCCGCCGCGCGCCCGGAAACGTCCGATGCATATTGCGCGGATTCCCGATGTTTACCCTTACTCCGTGGTACCGGGAGGAGTAAAAGATGCGAGCGCTTTGCGGGAGGCGGCGGGGCGCGACCCCGCGGTGGCGCGGCATTACTCTCATTTCGACTTTAAGAATGCGCGGCTGGAACGCATCAGCGAACCGCGGGAAGTCTATGTCTCCTATCGGATTCGCGACACGATATTCTGGACGCGCAAGAAGGTGCATTTGCCGGCGGGCGAATTGCTGCTGACCGATGGCAAAATCGCGGCGCGCGCGAAGTGTGGTAACCAGATTTCGGATGCCGCCAAGCCGGAAGTGTCCGACGAAGAGCCTGCCGAAGACGTGATGGACCAGCCGGTGGCCGCGCTCGAGCCGCTGGCCCCGCCATTTCCGATGCGGCCGGGCAATACCGCGCCAGATTTGCCGATTGGGCAGCCGGCTCCGCAAACGTTTGCGGGTGGATTTAGTTTTCCCTACGCGCCGATTCTGGCCGGGCCTGGGGTGTGCATAGATAAGCACGGGAAGATCGACAAGAAATGTAGCTCCCATCACAACCCGGTGATTCCGGAGCCGGGGACGATGGTGCTGCTGGGGTCGGGGCTGGCGATTGTGGTTTGGCGGTATCGGGTGCGGCAGCCAAACCTCGCAAACCGCTAATGCCCCACGCAGGGCTGATCAGGACTGCAATGGTCCTACTACTTCCGAGTAATTCTGCGCTTCGCTCACCTGCTAGACTTTGATGAGAGTCGATGTTCAAAGCGCCAATTTCGAGCTTCTTGCGCCTCGGCGCCCTGCTGCTTGGTATAACGGTCCTGGTGTTGCCGGTCTCGGCGCAGAACGGCGTGACTAGTCAGCACGCTCAAGTCCAGCAGGTCGTGGTGCGCGAGGTGGGCGAGACGATTGAAGTGGAGATTCAGACGTCTGCGCCGGTGTCACCCGACACACAGGCCATCACCGGACCCGATCGCATCGTTGTCGATTTCCCGGGCGCTCTGCCTTCGGCGGCGTTGCGCACATTGAAGGTGAATCGGGGCCGGCTCAAGGGCGTGCGCTCGGGCTTGTTCTTCAGCGAGCCACCGATAACACGAATAGTGCTTGATCTCACTGGACCCCAGACCTACCAGATTTCGAGTGCCGGAAATACTACGGTGGTCAAACTCGCGCGCGGCGGGGCGGAGGAGCAGATCGCTGATGTTCGCGAGGCTCGGGGTGCGAGGTTGAAGGAAGTGGCGATGGCTTCGCGGTCTGCACGGCTTGCGCCGGCGAGCGTTGCGGTAAGCGTTCCTAACCCTGGCTTTTCGGGTGGGCAGGTTTCGAAGGCGAATTTGGAGAGCATGGCGCCCGCGCCGGGTGGCGAGCCGTCGCCGCCGGCAACGCTGGAGCCCACGCCGCTGCAGCCTGCCGAGCCGGCAGTGATTGTGACTTACGAAAACGGGATGCTGCGCATTCATGCGGACAAGGCGACGCTGGCGCAGGTGCTGTACGAGGTACACCTGCGCACGCAGGCTGAGATTGCGATTCCGGCGGGCGCGGAGCAGGAAAAAGTGATTGCGGATCTGGGCCCGGCTCCCGCGCGGGATGTGCTGGCGGAGCTTTTGAACGGGTCGGCTTATAACTTCATTTTCGTGGGCGAAGAACTGTCACTACAGCGCGTCATCCTGACGCGGCGCGAAGGAAATTTCTAGAAATCAGTGAGGACAGCCGCGGAGGTTGGGCTGCTGACTTTGTGTTTTGGCGCTTGAGATGCGGCAGGCTGCGTCTCTACGAGGGCTCTTTTGCCTCCACATGGCGGAGAGTGCGGGCAAAGTGCGCGGACAAGAGCGTCCGCGCTACACGATATCTTTTACTGGGGTGTGATCAGGCGGACGGGGACGGCGGTGGCGCCGTTGCCATAGATGGGATTGCCGGTGGAGCCGGTGCCGCAGCCGACGAGGTTAACGACGGTGGTGGAGATGGGGCCAGTGGCGGGAGCGGCGACGCCGGTGGGGTTCAGGAAGAGTTGCACGAAGCCGACGAGGTTCACGGTCGTGCTGGAGCTAGTAACACCGGTGGTGTCAAAAACCGGAACGGTGACGAGGGAGTCGCTTACGACGACGTCGCTACCGGGCGAGAGCCCGGCCGCCACGAGTGGATTTTCACTGCCAGCGAGAAATTCAAATGGACCTGCCGGAAAAGTGGTGGGGTCGATTGCGTCCCCCAAGTTTGTGGAGGAGTGGGAAAGGCAGTTGACTGCGGCGATGGTGTCTGCATTGCGACCGCTGGTACCGGTATAGGGGTTGGGGTCGATGTGAATGCCGGTGGCATTGCAGGCGATGGGAGCCTGGACGCATCCGGCCACGGCGAGTTGATAGTCGGTGGGAGTAAAGCCCGTTGTGGATGGGCTGCATGCGACCGAGGTACTGGGGGGTGGGGCAAAGTCGGTGGCAGGGTCTCCGGGGTAGTATCGCCACGCTGTAGTTGGGGGTTGGAGACCAAGGCTACAGTCGTCGGGGAAGCAATCGACAAGGATGCCCGATGGAGACGAGCCGAGGAGGGTGCTGGTGGAGTAGATCGCGCCGCCTGCAACGAAGATCGGATTGGTAGAGTTAGTGGGATCAATGTTCGGAATCAGCCAGGGTTTTACGCAACTGAGCGCGACGGGAAGGGCTTGCGGCAGGCTTAAGTCGGTGGCCGCCAGGGAAGGATTGTAGGCTTCGGCGGTTGCGGAGGCGGTGATCGATACCTGGGTGGTTCCCCAGATGCGCGCGAAGAATGCCGGTACTGTAATGTTCACCTGCGCTTTAACGGTGGGGTTGCCCGTCTGAGTTGAGGAGCAGGTGACGGTAATATGTCCGGCTGCGCTCTGCCCACCGACCTGGTTTGCTCCTCCGACGGCTGTGCCGACGTTTACGCAGAGGGCTTGGACTTGAGTCCAGAGGCCGGTCGGGGGGCTCGCATTAGACGTAAATCCAGAATTTGCCAGGGCGCGGGCTCCGGCGAGGGCAGCGGCGTCGGCGGCGAGTTGCGCCTCGCTGCGCGCGGTGTAGAAGGTGACGACGTCGATCGAGAGGGCGGCCATCGCGCCCACGACAAACAGCATAAACACCGCGACCAGAGTGATGATGAAGCCTGGCTCGCGCCGGCGTCGAGATTTTGCTCGAGGGCGTTGCATGATTTGTCGCACGCAGTTAAGAGAGTTGCGTCAAAATCGCGAGACTGAACTCTCAGCCCGCGCCAAGTTTGCTGGTGTCCAACATAGTACAAGAATTGAAAGGGCAGGAGAAAGGGCGGCAGCCCTGACTTTGGCGCAGAGAATTCCAGGGAAGTTGTTCGGGGAGGCTAGCTGTCCAACTCAGAGAAAGACAACGCTACATCATGCAACTTTTGTTACGTTGGCTGCTTGCGGGCCCTTCTGTCCCTGGACGATTTCGAATTCGACCTTATCGCCCTCTTGCAGGCTCTTATAACCTTCGCTGGTAATTGCGCTGTAGTGGATGAACACATCCGGTCCATCGTCGCGCCCAAGAAAACCATAGCCCTTCGCGTTGTTGAACCACTTCACCGTACCTTTGAGTCTTTCCACGTGCTCTCTCCTATTTGATACACCTCAACTCTTGAGTTTCCTGGACTCCTTGAATTTGCCGCAATTGTGAGGCGCGCGAAAAAACGTGTCAAGGATGCACGTCACACGTCTATGTGCTGAGACCAGAGCGAAGACTGAACTGGAAGGCTGAGATTCTTGCAGATAGCCGGCAGGCACCCAAGCGCCAAAGAGCGCCAATTAGAGAAGGTTAGGACCTGCGATGTGACTGCGAGAAACCAACGCGGCGCGTACTCTTCCGCACAGAATTCGCCGGAAGGCGCCGATGCTGGGCCTACCTGATGCCGGCTGGATCGCCGATGCTAATTTCCTTTCTCCGCGAGCCAGAGGATTCCGCATATGGTTTTCGCGTCGCGAATTCGGCCATTGAGCGCCATTTGTTGCGCCGCTGTCAGAGAAAAGAAGCGAGTGGTGATCTTCTCATCGGCTTCCGGCTGAGCTTTGCCGGCGCTCAGGCCGCGGGCGAGATAGATGGTCATGGTTTCGTCGAGGAAACCAGGGCTGACGTAGAAATGCAGGATTTTTTTCCAGAGGCGAGCGGTAAAGCCGGTTTCTTCGAGTAACTCGCGGCGGGCGGCGGCGAGCGGCGATTCGCCTTCGTCAATGCGGCCAGCGGGCAATTCCCACATCATGGATTGGGCGGCATGGCGATACTGGCGCTCAAGAAGAATGCGCGGTTCGGCGGCCGAGTCGTCGACCGCCAGCACGACGATGGAACCGGAGTGCCGGACAATGTCCCGGCGCGCGCGAATTCCGCCCGGCTCTTCGACCTGGTCGGTCGTGACGCGGAAAACAGGGCCCGCGTAGGAGACCCGCGAAGAGAGCACGCGCGCCTTGGCCGATTTTGTTCTCGACGATTTCGCACTCCTCAATTTTTGGAGTGCGGATCTTGCCGATGTGAGGTTTGCCGATTTCACCATAGCAGCCATATTAAGGTATGCTGCGCGGGTGAGGCGAACAGCAGGGAATCGAAAGCCGGCAAACCGAAGGGCGGCAAATCGAAAATGCACAGTGGCGCTGGTAGGTTCGGGAAAATTGGCGTCTTTTCTTGCTCCCGCGCTGAGTGACGCTGGTTATGCGATCACGGAGATTATTGGGCGTGCAGGGGCGCGGCTGGGGTCGCTTCGCCGTGCTCGCGCGTTGGCGAGCAAGGTGGGCGCGAAAGCCGTCAGCGTGGAGAACGCGGAGCTGGATGCTTCGGTGTTATGGTTCTGCGTGCCGGATCGGGAGATTCGCGCCGCTGCAGCGGCGATTCAAGCCGGGGCGGCCTCGGCCAGCAGTCGCCATAAGCCAGGACTGCGATTCGTATTTCATTCCAGCGGAGCGCTGCTTAGCGATGAACTGAGGCCGCTGCGCGATGCAGGCATGGCCGTTGCCTCCGTGCATCCGCTAATGACTTTTGTTGAGGGAGCTCGGCCGTCATTGATGGAAGTGCCATTCGCTTTGGAGGGGGATGTCGCAGCGACGAAATTTGCGCGTCGCGTTGTGCGCGACTTGGGGGGAGAGAGCTTCCTGCTGCCGGCCAATCGTAAAGAGGCCTACCATGCCTGGGCTACCATGACCTCGCCCCTACTGGTGGCGTATCTGGCGGCGCTCGAAGAAGCAGCACGGGAGGCGGGACTATCGCGCGCGCGCGCGCGCCGCATGAGCCTGCCGATCATCCTCCAGACGTTGTCGAATTACGGGCGGCGCGGTCCGGCAAAATCCTTTAGCGGCCCACTGATTCGCGGAGACGTGGAGACGGTGGCGAAACACTTAGCGTTGCTCAAAACGAATCCGATGACGCGCGCTGTCTATGTCGCCCTCGCTCAAGTGGCGTTGGCGCAGCTTCCGGTTCAAAATCGCGAGGACTTGAAGCGGCTGTTAGTTGAATGAAGCGGCAGTCCGCCAGCGACTCACTACTGCGGTCTCTAGTGTTCGGTGTTGCGGTGGGTGAACAGGTGCCCGAGCTTTTCCTGCTTGGTTCTTAAATAGTCCTGCGTGTATTCGGTCGGAGGAACTTCGCAGGGCACGCGCTCGGTGACGCGAATGCCGGCATTTTCGAGGGAGGCAACTTTATCCGGATTATTGGACAGCAGACGCACCTGGGTGATGCCGAGCGCCTTCAGAATCTGCGCGGGCATGAGGAACTCGCGCTGATCGGCCTTGAACCCGAGGCGCTGGTTCGCTTCCACGGTGTCGAGCCCGCTGTCCTGAAGCGCGTAGGCCTGAAGCTTGGCCATCAGGCCGATGCCGCGGCCCTCCTGTTGTTCGTAGATCAGCACGCCCGCTTCCTGGCTCGCAATCATGGAGAGCGCCATTTCGAGTTGCTGCCGGCAATCGCAGCGCAGCGAGCCAAATACATCGCCCGTCAGGCATTGCGAATGTATCCGCACCAGCGGCGAGCCAGATTGCACGTCGCCCATGACGAGCGCGACCGCGTCCTCGGTCTTCACCTTGTCGCCATTCGAGACGCGCGCCGTGAAGCCATGAATGAGAAAGTGTCCCCAGCGCGTCGGAAAGTCGGCGGAGGCAACTTGTTTTACACGCAACGAACTCACGTTTCGATTATATAGGTTCGATTTCGGCCATCCACGGCTGACGCCGCGGATTGCCCGGAGTCATCGGAGTCAACGCTCTCGGGAACAGCAACGGGAGTCGAGTGGACGCGAACGATCAGCAATCCGACCAGCAGGGCGCTGGCGAGCATGGCGACCCGAATGTAGAGCCCAGCATGGAAGGCCTGGTCGCCGGCCGCGGTGCGCAACAGGCCGGAGCTTGCGCTGATGGCGCACATTCCGAAGTAGAGCTTTTCGATCCAGGCGCGGGAAAGAGCAAAGAGCAACAGCAGGATCGCCGAGACGATCACAAAGATCGAGCAGAGAATCCAGGTTCCGGTCGAGACCGTAGCGGGCTGCCAGATTCCGGCGGCCGGGCTGGCCGCGATCATCTGGCGAAAGGCGATCAGCAGGAACACCAGCGAGTGCACGAGAGCGACGAGAGCCCGCTTCCGGTTCGTGAGTATCGCGAAGTCCCCCATACTTGAGGACTAGCGTAGCGTAGCGGTGAACGGAGGAATGTGATCTGCATCACGCAAGCGGGTAGCGGCTGGGAGGGATTCGCCGACATTGGTGATTTGGGCGCGGATGCCGATTGCGCCCAGGCTAGCGCCCAAAGAACGGGCGCGAGCCTGGGGCACCTTGGATTATGTGTGGTTCAGCGTCCCAGGGTGCGCTGTAGGCGAAAATAATGCACGGCTGCTAAAATCATTAGGCAACCCACCACAGTATGGGGCTATAGCTCAGCTGGGAGAGCGCATCGTTCGCAACGATGAGGTCGTCGGTTCGAGCCCGACTAGCTCCACCAATCTTCTCAATCACTTGCCGTGTTTTCGCGCCGTGCGTCATAGGTCGAAAATCAGTTGATTTGGAACGTTTTGGAACGTGAATTGGAACGTACGTCCATTTGCGCGCTTTTTTCCTCGGCGCTCGCCCGAGAAATCGAAGGCCATGGCAGCGGTCTCGAGTTCCGCTGGCACGGTCCCGCCATTGGCAAACGCCGAGAGTTGCTGCAAGGCTCGGCGCTGGGCGGTTGGCACGATTTGCGCGTAAATGTCCATGGTGGTCGAGATGCGGGAGGGCCGCATCTGGCCCTGCACCGATTTCGGGTCGGCTCCCGCCTGTACCAGCCAGGTCGCGTGCGAAGTTCGGAGACACCGCCAGTTGACGAACGGTAAGCCGAGTTTTTGGGCCGCCGGCTGGAGGTGCGTCGGTCGCGGACCATCTCATACCCTTTTTCTGCAACGAGCTCAATTGAGAGGAGTTCCGGTGTATAGAGAGTAGTGTGTTCTGACTAGCCATCGTTAATAGCTATACCGACGGGGGCCCGCCGCGATTCTGCTCATAATTGCTCATACGCTCAGAATGCGTAACGCAGGGATTCGGTCAGCGAGTTGGCGTGAAAGTAGCGGGGCGCCGTGGGTCCGACAAACGAACCTTCGTTGTACTGGTAATAATTCCAGCCCATGTTGTAAGCGAGTTTGTGGCCTAGATCCACGCTGAAGTTCGCCACCGGCTGGGAGTACTTGTACTCCACCGAGCCGAGAGGCTGCAGAATGTTGAACTGCGGGATGCTGCCATCGACACTGGTGATGTTGTAGCCTACGTTGACTGTGAATCGCTTCGCGGGAATAAACCTGACGCTGGCCATTCCAAAATGCGAGTGGTTCGTGTAGTACGAGTTGGCCATCAGGTTATTGGCCGTATCGTTCCCGGCACAATTATTGTTGTTGGCATTAACCACGAAGGGGAGGATCACCCCGGCCGGCGGCGTGTCGTTGAAGCAAATCACCGCATTCTGGATCACACTGTTGAAGTTGTACGCCACATCCAGTCCGAAGCGTTCGCGCGGTGCGAGCGAAGCGGTCAGGCCATAATTTTGGTTGTGGCCCACGTACTGGGTTTGTGCGTCGGCGTTGGATTGTTGCAAGAGGTTGATGGACCCGCCCAGGACTGCCCAGGGTCGCGGTGTATAGGTCGTTTGGAAGCGGTAGCGCGATTCCTTGCGCGGCGACATGCGGACGAACACGGCGTTGTAGTTGGTGTGCTCCAGATCGAAACTCAATCGCAAGGCGCGCGTGGGCCGTGCCCAGAGCCCGAGGAGCGCAGTTTTTTCTAGGCCCACAAAATGGTCCAGGTCTCCAGGCAGGTAATCATTGAAGTGGTTGAAATTCTTGTCCCCATAGCGGTAACCGATGCGCGCCCCGGCTTTTTTCGAGAGGTCCCAGGCCAGTTCAGTCTGATTTCTCTTCCAGCTCTGGTTGAAGGACGACTGGGTTAGGGTGTTCGTCGTCGTCGGGGTGGTGAGCGGCGTACTCAGCAGCGTGCATGGTGGCGTGGCACAGCTATAGTCGTTCTCGATGAAATTCGCGTTTTCCGGAATGCGGTAGGCCCAGAAATAGAACTTCTCGATCAGACGGAGATGCTTGTTCAGATGGACAGTAGCCTCTAGATCAAGCACGTCGGAAATTCGGTTGGCAGAGGCCACTCCCGTACCCGCGAAGGCGAGGGTATTGGTACGTGTGATCAGGCCGCTGAAGGACTCGTCCAGTGGCGTCGTCGATACCGCAGAACTGTAAGAATAAGATCCGAGCACTTCCAATCGCTTGAAGTAACTGCTCCGCAAACTTATCCGTTCCGTCGGGGTGGAAGTGCGAATCCGCTGGTTCCGTGCATAGCTGAAGTATGCGCTGCACGTGATATTTGTGAGGGTTCCATTGACAATCAGGCTGGTTTGCCCCGTGGGCACGGCGCAAGGTACTTTGTTCGCGGTATCGATGGACAGGCCCAGCTCAACCGAGCCTACTCCCGGCGAGGGCAGCAGCGCCGGCGCGAAGGGAGCCAGTTGCGTGTCAGTGTCTCCCTTATAGTAATCGAGGAATTGGTCATAGCTGAGAACGGTTCGTGGCGCGATCCTCCAGTCGACGCCCATGCGATAAGAGTTCATGGTTGTATTCCAGGGTTGAAGGAGCAGGGCGTCGGTACCCTCATGGACGCTGCTGAAAGAAGGCCTGGTCATGTTGTTATGGGAATACCCAAGCCGAAAGCTCACGCGGGCTTGGGGAAGCAGCGTGAGATCGACGTCGCTCATTCGTCGCGTCGTATCGAATAAGTGAGGCGAGTTCAGCGCCGGAATCGATGGAGTGGAGCCCCCGGGAGCGGGTGGAGGCGGGGGGTTCAGCGGATTCGCCAACAAATCGAAGTCAGAGAAATTCTGGTCGCGACGGAAGCTGCTTTGCAGGTTGTACCACTTATTCTTGTCGGCGCGCAGCCGCAGGTAGTTGTTGGGGTCGCCTCCCCATCCCGAGCTATTGAGGTAAAGATTATCGAACAGCGGTCCCATGTGATCGATCGAGTGCATCGAAAGCGTCTGGTCAAGAATTCTCGGGCCGGCTTGCAGATTTACCAGTGTGTCGTACATATCGCCGCTGCCGGTTACAAAGTTGGAGCGATAGCCCGCCTCGACCGACGAGTGAATTAGATAACCGCCGCGGTTGATGCCCTCCGGCTCCGCGGGCGGAGTTGGGGCTGGACTCGCGGTGGGGGTTTGAGCGACGAGCGTGTCGGGTAATAACACAATTGCGGCGCACGCAAGCATCACGAGTGCTATCACTCTTCGACATTTGCCAAGACCAAGCGGTGCCATCGCTAACTCCCTACTTGAAGAACACATTGCTGAAGTTGGACCCATGGATCTGGGTGTGACACATGGTGCAAGCCTGATACTTCGCCGACTGATTGTGCGCGGGACCGCTTGGGCCGCCGGCCGTCAACTGGGTCGAGTAAGTGTGGCACTGCAAACAGAGCATGTTCACCGGCATCACCTTGAGCAGCCGAGGATTGGTGGAACCGTGTGGAGTGTGGCAACTGCTGCAACCCTCGGTTTTGACTGGCACGTGCTCGTAGACGAAAGGTCCCTGTTTGTCGACGTGGCACTTGTAGCAGACCGCATCCCCGCTTGGCCGGGACCGCACCTGACGGATCGTCGCTGTCCCGTGAGGGTTATGGCAGTCGATGCATTGGACCATGCCTTCGTTGACCCGGTGGTGATAGGGTTTAGCAAAATCTGCCTTGGCCGAGGTATGACATCCGTAGCACAACTGGGGCTGGTCCTGGGCTAGCAGGAATTCTTTTTCCTTGGCGTGATGGGGAGAGTGGCAGTCGAGACAGCCAATGTCGCTACTGGCGTGTGCGGATTCCGCAAAATGCGACTGCTGATGACTTTCGCCGTGGCAACCCAAACAGCGGGTGCTGGTCTCCTGTCTTGATCGCCCTTCGAATACGAAAATCTTGGTCTTGTCGCCGCCGCCCGCCACATGGTCGGCGCCGGGGCCATGGCAGCCCTCGCAACCCTGGTGTGACGGACCGCCTTCTTTATCTAAGGTAGTCTTCCAGTGCGGCGTCTTCTCCCAGTTGTTATAGATTTCCTCGTGACAGGTCTTGCAGGTTTCGGCTCCCACGTATTTAGAGGCATCGGATGAAGGCGCACTGGATGAGGGTGGGTTGGCAGGCTGAGCGGTCGTGTCGGCAACCTGTTGGCGAGCTTGGCCCGAAACAATGGTGGGAACAACTGTAAAAAGACAAAGCACCGACAACAGCAAAATTCGAGAGGTCGCGCAACGTTGTGGCCTCAGGATTAGATTTCGCATGCGCCTTCTCCAAGCACTGGCGGCTGGTCATCACGATAGCGGAAGAGTTCCGTGGCTCACGGCTCGAAGTGGCCCGCTTTCATCTCATTACCACGCCACTGCCATCTGATATTTGGGTAATGCTACGGAGATAGGCAATGTCGAAGCTGTTCAAGATTGCACACTTTTCAACAAATCCAGGAGCTATTGTTTGCCGCGCTTCGCAGCCTTCGCGGCGAGTTCCTGGGAGAGCTTGTGTGCGTTCATGGAGTACTCGAGTGCCTGTTTGCTGAGGTCGTGGGCGCTCAGATGGTCCCCTTTACCATGGGCAACCGTAGCTGCGGAGTGGGCGTGGGCGGCGAGGTTGTGGAGCTCTGCGATTCGATTGTGCGGACTTGCCGGCATAGCGATCTCCTGAGCGATTAGATGAGTGCTCTCAGCGACGCGATGCCGCCCAATCACACCGATACCGCTCATAAGACGATCACGGGATCTGAGTGCAAGCTTCAAGACCCCGTGTATGAGATTCGACAGCTCACTTCGTAGCTAGGCTGCTACGGCTTCGGGTGTGTGCAATGTGCAGTAGAGAGGATGCGTGCTCTCAAGGATTTCCTTCGCCTTGGCCACTTCCGCGGCTGTTCCATGGGCGACGACCAGAAATTGATCGGTCTTGAGTGCGGTTTCGTACTTTACGATGCTGTCCTTCGGGATCCCGATGCTGTAGAGACCAGCGCCCAGAGCGCTCAAGCCGCCCACTACCGCGGCGCTCTCTAATGCACCTACGATCCACGCTACCAACGGTCCCGCCACCAGAATTGGCCCGAGACCTGGAATCATGAAAAAGGCAGACCCGAATAACAGCCCCCAAAAGCCTCCCCAGAATGCGCCTGCCTTGCCCCAATGCTTCATGCGGTCGCCGGTGTTGTAGTAGCCGACCACTTGCTCATCGGTGTGATAGCCCTTTCCGACGATCGAAAGTTTATGCATGTCGACTCCACCACGCTGCAGCTCCTTGATCGCCAGTTCGGCGTCGGTATGCTGGCCATAGATCGCAACGACTGAATTTTCTGTAGACATTTGCTCATCTCCACGGCGACGTGCCGTTTTTCTCGGCACGTTAAATAAGTCCCGACTCGGACTATGACAGCCCGCAAGCATGAAAACTGTTCGCAATTGCTCAGTCGTTATGAAGACTGCGTGTGCTGTGCCCCCATGGCGCGGCACACGATCAACCCCGTAAGCGAGACGCATCATTCGTAAGGACCACCTTGAGCGCGCCCTCTGCTGCCGCATTTCCAAACGTGTCATACGCCTTCATGATGTCGTTCATCGCGAAGCGATGAGTCACAAGTTTTCTCGGCTGCAGTTTGCCCGAGCGCACGACCTTC
This sequence comes from uncultured Acidobacteriaceae bacterium, assembly GCA_963698865.1. GTDB lineage: Bacteria > Acidobacteriota > Terriglobia > Terriglobales > Acidobacteriaceae > Acidiflorens. Next base: position 323,368 of record CAVOSL010000004.1, read on the forward strand.
AGCAGCATCGGCGTTGTCACCGTATCCACCAGCCGTGTGGTGAGCGAAATGTTCCGGCCCCAGAGTTTTTCCAGATGCAGCTCCACCGGCTTTCCATGGACGCCGACGTTCGCGATTCGGCCGCCGGCAGCGACAATGGCTTGGCAGATATCAAAAGTAGCTGGTATTCCAACTGCCTCGATGGCCACGTCCACGCCCTCGCCGTCGGTCAGTTTCATCACCTGGTGAGCGGCGTGTTCATCCGTGCTGTTGATCAGAGTAGTTGCGCCAAATTGTTTTGCGACCGACAAGCGCTTGTCGTCCAGGTCGATCATAAAGATTGACGCCGGTGAATAGAATTGCGCCGTCATCAGAACGGCGAGCCCTATCGGTCCCGCGCCCACGATGGCAACCGTGTCGCCCGGGTTCACCCGTCCATTCAAGACACCGCACTCAAAACCAGTCGGCAAAATGTCGCTCAGCATCACGAGAGCTTCTTCGTCTCCGTCCGCCGGGAAACTGTACAGACTCCCATCGGCATGCGGGATGCGCACGTACTCGGCCTGCGTTCCATTGAGGGTATTGCCCAAAATCCAGCCGCCATTTCGACAATGGGAATACATGCCTTTTCTACAGAAGTCGCACTTCAGGCAGGCAGTGACGCACGAGATGATGACCTTGTCTCCAACGTGAAACTCCGAGACGCCCGTTCCGACTTGTTCAACGAAACCAATGCCCTCGTGACCGAGAATGCGGTCATCGGTCACCGACGGGAGATCTCCCTTCAGAATGTGGAGGTCGGTTCCGCAAATCGTCGAAGTGGTAATCCGGACCAGAGCGTCGCCTGGTTCCTGAATGGTGGGGCGCGGCTTGTCCTCCCAGGCGCGCTTGCCCGGCCCGTGATAGACAAGTGCCTTCATAGTGGCGCTCTCGCTAGCGACATTTGTAGTGGTGAGTTCGAGTTCAGCGGTTGTCATTGATATCCTCCCAAAGTCGTCAGTGCTTGATTCAAATGTAGCGGCTTCAATTCTCGGGCCCGGAACTCAGGGCGAAACCGTCGGGTAGTGCACATTCAGATCCGGCTGCGCGCGCACGCGCCGGCGATCGTCAGCGCGACTCCGCCTGCAATCAGTACTGCACTTATATTGGCGTCACGTCATGCATAGACGGATTGCCCGATCCGCCTCCGCGTAACAGAGCGATCGTGGATGATAACTGGCTCGCCAGCTGATCCTTAGGGTGAAAGCGTCGACCAGCTTCAGGGCTTGCTGTGCCACATCCACTGAGGCAGAAAACATGATGATTGGTCTCTGCGGCTTGAGACGCCTCATTTGAATGGCCACCTGTTGTCCGTTCATTTCGGGCATGAAGTAGTCAACGATGACAATGTCAACCGCGTGCGTGGAAGCCAGTTCTAATCCTCGGCCACCGCGTGCTGCGACCAGAACCGTATACTCGAAGGTTTCCAGGAACGGTTCTGCGAGAACTGTCTCATTTCTCTGAGTTGAAATCTGAGCAAGACGGCTCACTTGAAGAGGTGGAACCTCTCAGTTCAATGTGACGGCCCGAGGAGGTAAAGAGTGGGCGGTGCCGGGGGATTTACTTGGCGGGGTGGCAATAAAAAAGCCGAACCTGTGAGTCCGGCGCGTGAAACTTGCGTGTCTGCGTACAAGTACGAGTCTTAGTACAGCGTAATCGCGCGGTCGTTAGGTTCCGAATGCCGGTGCTGCCGACACCACACCCATGACCGCGCGCCACACTTCCAGACTAAGAAAATGTAACCATTAACGGTGTCGATAACTGTTCACTTTTATACACTTTTTACAAATGACTTGAGTCATCCTTTCATTAGTCGACGAGAGGCCATATCCTATGACCCCGACCGATAACACCACCTCCTATAGGGTTCTGCTTGTAGACGACGACCATGCCGTTCGCGATATGATGACGGCGACACTTATTCGCAAGGGATTCCACGTGGTCGCCGCCGCCACGGTAACAGAAGCTTTGAGACTTATCACGCTCGAGACCTTCGACGCGCTCATCACTGACCTGCACATGCCGCACGCCGGCGATGGCTTCACGGTGGTGACTGCGATGCGCCACTCCCAACCAAATGCCCTCACGCTGATCGTGAGCGGCTACCCCGATGTGCAGAGTGCGATGGCCACCATCCTCCTGGAAGCAGACGAAATTCTCATCAAACCATTCGAAATCCTGAGACTACCGGAGCTGATCCGCGAAAAGATCCATGCTCGCAAACCAGTTGCCAGGGTGCAAAAGGAAAGGGTGGGAGCGATATTGCAACGTTGTGCTGCCTTGGTCATCGAGGACTGGTTGGCTCGGGTAAGACAGAGCAAGGAACTCAACCACCTGCCGCTCACTGACGGCGAGCGGACCGGGCATCTTCCCAAACTGGTAGACGACTTGGTTGTCCGCCTACGCAAGCCCAGCGCCACCACGAAGGACAGCGATGCAGTCTTTTCGGCTGCCGCCATAGCCCACGGCCAACTGAGATATCTCCAAGGCTACACTCCCGCGATGCTGGTGCACGAATCACGAATCCTCCAAGTGACTCTGTTTGGGACTTTGCAGAGTAATCTCGGCTCTCTGGATTTCAGCGTACTGTTGCCCGATGTGATGACTATCGCGGACGAAGTGGATGCGCAGTTAACCCAGTCGATGGACAGCTACATGAACGCCATGCAGAAGGCGGCGGCAGCGTAGCTTGTTAACTGAATCGCTCGCGTATCGGTATCCATATTGTCTCGTAGGGCTGCGCACGTCAAAGAAGGCCAACATTCAAACTGAAACACTACCCAGCCTGATCGCTGAAGGGCGAAGCTCCCGCGTGATATGATTGACTTGAGGTGGTTGCCTCCTTCTCCTCTTTCAGGTCCTCTGAACTAAGTCAGTCCATCTGTAGTTCTCCTCTCCTTAGGCTCTCGAGAAAGTCGTGAAGCCAATGCCTTCAACTGAAATCCTTCTCGAAGTTCAACATCTCTACGGCGTGAGCGACCGCCTCGACGTTCTCGCTGAGGAACATCCTGTCGTCTCAGAAGCACTCCTTGTCATCTCAGGAAGCGTTCGCAACACTGCTACTTTGTTGGAAGTGTTGGTCGCGACGAAAATGGCGCCGCTCCCAAGCTTCGATTTGGCAAACTGATGGTTCACCAGCGCTGGGGGGAAAGGGGTATGTGCTTTTGCGTGGCTGCCGTCGGAACCTAGTCGTGAAGCACGACGTTTAGAAGAGAACTATGAACTTCCAGGCCGTCCCCGCCATAGTCAAGGAAGCCCAGCTTTCTGAATCTGTTCATGAAGAAACTGACCCGCGACCGGGTTGTGCCGATCATGTCCGCCAGAGTCTCCTGACTCATCTTGGGGATTATCGTCTCGGGCACGCCTTCCTTGCCGAAACGAGCAAGCAAAAGCAGGATCCGCGCCAGCCTCTTTTCGCTGGAATTGAACAGTTGGTCAACTAAGTCCTCTTCATATCGGATGTTCCGTGCCAGCAGATAGGCTACGAACAGATCAGAGAACTTATGTTCGCGGTGGAGCGCGAGCATCATCGCCTTTTTGTCAATTCGCAGAAGTTCGCAGTCAATCATCGCGGTTGCGGACCCCATTCGGAACGGTTGTCCAGCCAGGCCGCCTTCTCCGAAAAACTCCCCTTCACTCAATATGCCGAGGGTTGCTTCTTTGCCAGCCTTGGATACGACGGTAAGTCGAACCTTACCATCCTTAATGTAGAAGACTGCGTCCGCCGCATCGCCTTGCACGAAGATCGTTTGTCTCTTGCGAAAAGCCACGGGCTTCCTGCCAGCGCCAATCGTGGCAAGGAATTTCTTCGGGTCAAACTCGCGGCCCTTCTTCACGGATTTAGTTGGCGGCAACAAATCTTCTTCCAGGTAGAGAACTACACACCGAAGAATCATGCCAGAATCTCACCATCAAAAATGGTCACTTTTGCACACATCGGCAATAGAACGCGCGGACCCAGAAACGAACCTTCGCGTTTAAAAACTGAGCAAAATTGAGCATTCTCTGTCCGCGGAACACTTCATTATGTGGTTGTGAAGACCAAGGAACTCACCCCGAAACAGATATTATCCGTCCCCTGTGCGACCTGTGGTGCTGCAATTGGGGAAGCTTGTGAACTGCATACGGGTGCTTTGCGGACCGAGCCACATCGGGATCGAAAGCTTTCCGCAGCCGAGGCGGTGGACGAGAAACCAGCACACACTGGCAAACATTGAGGTCAGGCAGCGCTGGTCTTGCCAGACAACATTATCCCGGGAACAATGGGGACGGACAGTCCGTCGGCTCCCTGTGAGCTATCCCGCTCAGACCTGCAGATCGCTATCTGTCATTTTGTAACTTCATTGCGCCATGAGGGCGCCCGCTTACGGTGCCCAACAGGTGGCGCCAAGCCGGCAGAAGAATGTGAATTCGACACCGGCCAGCCGCGCACGGACTGTCATCGAGATCGCTGACACGGACAAATAATATGGCTGCACCTGAATTCGAACCGCCGTCTTCATTGAGACTACAATTGAGGTTGATGAGCGCTCCTGCTGCGGCCAAGAAGAACCGCTCCTTTAATCCTGCGACCTTCCTCGCGACTATTGGCGAGGGCCGGAGAAACCTAGCCGTTTCACGCAAACATGCAATCTTTACGCAAGGCAACGCGGCGGACTCTGTTTTCTACATTCAAAAAGGCAAAGTCAGACTCTCCGTCGTCTCCAAGATTGGCAAGGAAGCCACGATCGGCATATTGAGCGAGGGAAATTTCTTCGGCGAGGGTTCGCTAGCCGGCCAGGCTCTCCGCATGGGATCCGCGGCCGCCATGACGGACTGCCACCTTCTGCGGATTGATAAGAAGGCAATGATGGAGGCCCTTCATCGAGAACACGCCTTCTCTGATCTGTTCGTGGCGTATCTGCTTGCCCGCAACATCCGCTACGAAGAGGATCTCGTCGATCAACTCTTCAATTCCAGCGAAAAAAGACTGGCTCGCATCCTTCTTATGCTCGCTCATTTTGGCAAGGAAGGCGTGCCCGAGACTGTGGTTCCCAAGATCAGCCAGGAGACCCTGGCAGAAATGGTCGGCACGACTCGTTCCCGAGTGAGTTTTTTCATGAATCGCTTCCGGAAATTGGGCTTCATTCAGTACGCGGGTGGCATGGAGGGCGGCTTACAGGTTCACAGTTCTCTGCTGAACGTCGTGCTGCACGACTGAGCGCGCGGCCATCTTAACTGCCGGCCCATTCGCGGTGATTATTTCTTCTGTAACATTCTTACTACAGCGAGAGTCGGACCTCAAAGACTGTTCAATTCTGATCAGATCGGCGAAGCGGAAGCGGGTAGTATCGAATTAGAGCGTAGCAACACAATAATTATGCAAAAGCGAATGTGCCTCGGATGCGGCGGTGAACTGGCGATGGCGTTCAATCCCAGCGAAAATGCGCGGTTCATCCCGGGCCCTGGCAACGCGGGGAGATCGACCGCGAAGTGGCGATGCAGCACCTGTGGACTGGTCTTCACCGCCGAGCAGCTTCGCGCCAGCAAACGTGCCCATCCGCACGTGGTCGGGCAGACGTAGCAGTCGCCAGCCTTTCTTCAACGCCTGCACATTTGCGGTTTCAAGCCAAGGAGGATTTTGTAATGGATAACCCAGCAGAAGAAAAACTCGCAACGGAAACAAGACCAGAGCCCTCAACTCACCCAGCGGTTCCGATGAATAAGTTCGAGGCCGCCAGAATGGCCAGCAAACAGAGAAAGAAGCGCTCGCATCGCCGCAAGCTGAGGCGGTCGAACTCGAAGGGGTAAGGATATTCTCCGATTTACTTTGCGCAACCGGCCCAACTCGACGCGGTCGCGGCCTCACACAAAAAGGGCCTTGATCGGTTGCCAATCCACCGGCGGGCATTGCCGTGTAAAGCCCGCTTCGCTGGCCTGCGCTTGTTTGTGGCCACACGCCAGGCACATCGCTCCAATCTCTTGCACGTCGGTCTCTCTTGATATTTCGTTCTCGCGCACCGCGATCGAGCCGCTGACCACCGGCCCTTCACACTTATCGCAATGATAGGCGGAGAGATGAAGATATTGTTTTTTCATTCGTATCCTTTGCGTCTTTCCTAAGCTTGAACTTCTGCGAGCGCCTTCCCGCACTCCAGGCAAGATCTTTTGGAACGCGGCGTGACTAGCCCGCAAAACGGACATATCCTTTGCGTCCGGACTTCTCGCGCCTGCGGTATCAGGATCGCCAGCACCTTCCGCAGCAGGTCACGCACCGGCGCCAGGCGCCGTCGCAGGCGATTGCGAAATTGACGAAGGATCGGTTCCATCGATTTCACCCTCGCGCCTTCTCCCATGACTCAGTTCAGAGGACCTGAAAGAGAGAAAAGACGTGCTCGTCTCTAGCCAACATTGTCTCTCGGGTAGCGATGGATAGCTGATCTGAATTGCTCACCTTCGGCATGCTCCCGGAACGGAATCATCGCTTACATTCGGCCGAGAACCATCAGAAGTACAACGATGATAAGAGCCAGGCCGACGCCACTGCTAGGCCCGTAGCCCCAATGCCGGCTATGCCGCCATCGTGGAAGCACACCCATGAGGGCTAAAAGCAGGACCACGACTAATAGAATTCCGATCATATTCCACTCCCGTTCCAACGAATTTGACTCCAGCTCGGGAACCCTCTCTGCTTAAGGGTCAATCCCTCGCAGCAAAAAAGTGCGAGTCCATGAAGCGGACCCGCACCCTCGATCATTCAAGGAGAAGTACTCCTCAGAGTCCTCTGCCCGGTTTCCTATTGTGCGAAGCCGAGGGTGATGTTCACGCCCGGATACATCGGGTTGCAGAGGTAATACACGCCGTTGATCTCCACCACAAAAACGTCTTGCGTGTAGAGCCAGTTGCTCGGCCAGGGGTCGACGAATGTGAACCAATAGCCGCTATATTGGAATCGACGACCGTTGTTGTAGTCGGCCTGGTTGACGTGAAATCTGTGTTCCTGTCCGAAGTTTGCTTTGAAACGGTCTTCGGGAATCCGGCCGCCGCCACCGCGCTGCGCCTGCTGGACTGGCTCACGCTTCTCTTGCTGTGCCTTCTTTTCTTCCGGCTTATTGTTCTTCTGTTGTTGTGCCTCCGGCTTTTCCTGTTGCGCCTTCTTCTCTTCCGGCTTTGCTTTCTTCTCTTCTTGCTGGGCGGGCTTGCCCTTCTCTTCCTGCTGTTCATGCTGCTCCTGTGCATACACCGGAGCCGCTACGAGCGTCAAAGTCAGTACCGCTGCGCTGAGAAACCCAACTAGATTCATAAGTGTTGTCTCCATTATTGATGTTGATTCCTATTTGTTACTGCAAGCTTCCGGTGGTCGCATTGACAGGCACGCCGATGGCTTCGCCGGATACTAGAAGTTCAACCCTCCGGTTCTGCTGGCGTCCGGCCGAGTTATCGTTTGAGGCCACGGGCAATGTGTTGCCGAAGCCTCTAGCCGAAACTGAATTCGTCAACACGCCTTCCTGGACGAGGTAGTCGCGCACTGAGCCAGCACGGTTTTCAGACAGTGTTTGATTCATGGTATCGCTGCCCACATTGTCCGTGTAGCCGCCGACTTCGATGTTGAGCGAGGGGTAGGCCAGCAGAATGCCGGCAACCTTCGCTAGTTTCTCGCGTGCGCCCGGCTTCAACGAATACTTTCCGGTGTCAAACAGCACATCGGACATGCTGACGATGAGCCCACGAGCGCTGTCGCGAGTCTCAAGAATTAAGTTCAGCTGCTCGGACAATTTCGTCCGTAGGGCTGCTTTATCGGTTTCTGCCTGCTACACGCTGGCCTGCGCGGTTTGTGCGGCCAAGCGGGATTGTTCGGCATCCGCCTGGGCAGCCGAGATTGCGCTGGCTGACAAAGCCTGGTTCTTAGCCAAGTCGGATTGAGCCTGCGCATTCGCCGATTGTGCATCGGCGGCATCGGCGCGGGACTTTGCCGCATCGGACTCGGCCTGAGCCTTGGCGGCCTGAGCATTGTGGGCATCGAATTCGGCCTGAGCCCTTGCTGTTTGCGCATTCGCCGTGTCGGACTGGGCTTGTTCTTTCTGCCGATTCGCCTCATCAGCCTGCCCCTGCGATTGCGCCTGGGCATCCGCTGAAGCCTGCCTCTCGTTCGCCAATCGTATTTCGTCGAGCTTCTTGACGGCGATCGCGCGCGCATCTTCAGAGGTTTGCACTGCTTCGCGAGCGACCGCGATCAGCGGTTTTCTGTCGATGTGTTTTCGCGTGGCATATTCGTCGGCATTGTTCATCAATTGCACAGCATGCTGGTAACTGTCGCTAGCGTACTGCTCGGCTCCCTCGGATTGCGCGATGCGCAGGGCATTGCGCGCTTCGAAGAATTCCAATGGCAACTGGGCATTCAGGATCACCGGATCGAACTTGTAGCCGGTGGGAATGTAGCCGCCGCGTTCCATCAGTTCGTACTTTGCGTCGACTATTTCAGTAGTTCCCTTGGTGTCCTCGCGGACCACATTCTCGATCACTACCACGTTGCTGGGCTGTCGAACCGCATAATAAGGTTCTGCCGTGACGACCAGAGCGAAGGCCTGGAGATCGGTGGTGACATCCACCTTACTGCGGTGATTGTTGCCAACGAGTATTTCGCCCAGATTCACTGCCCGCCCTTCGGGTGAGATCGCCCACAAAACGTACGTCAGGTACTCGCTGCCGAAGGTGGTGGGGTTTTCCAAGTTGCCAAACTCAACTTCGATTTCGATGTAGCCCTTCTTACTTTCAACTTTGGCCTGGCCGTTGGCTCCGGGCATCAGGTCCGTGCCCGCGAAATCGATCTTGGAGGCTCCGCTGCGATGCTTGTAGTTCACGGCTTGCACACTGCGGCTGACGACGATCACGCGGAATGTCGGGGTGTGTGCCATGGGCTCGAGGGCGATGGGAGTTGGAGAATTGGTTTGAGCAAATGCACTCAAACTGAGGGTGAGTCCGACCGCTAATAGAATCTTTGTTTTCAAAGTAACTCCTTAGTACAGATCGCGTCTGCCCTGCGATCCGGTGTTGGTGCGTTGAGGTTGCTGTTCTGTTTTCTTATGTTCCTATGTGAATGTTAGAAAGAGAGTGAAAGAGCCCGAAAACATTCAGCAGCCACAGGACAACGGCAATGACCACGACGCCGTTGAGGATCGACTTGATGGATCCCTGCATGGGAATAAAGCGATTCACCAGCCACAGGAGAACACCCACCACAATCAGAACTTCCAAGAGTTGAATTAGAGGCATGTTATTTGACCTTCTTTCATGGGCTAACCCCCTCCGTCCGCTTAGGGGGCGGCCCTGATTTCCATCGTTCGAGTCTGTTGTTCGAGGCTTTTAGGGTCGAATCGAATCTCGCCGCAAGGTTTGGCGGCGCATAGACGGATGAAGAGCGCCGATTGGCTGGATGTGGCCGCTTCGCAATTCGTTCTGGACCCACACGTAGCGACTTGGAAATCAAGGCTGCAAATCGGCTTCGCAGCGTCTATCTACACACTCAGTAGAATGAGACTAATAGGTGGCAGCTTTCACGTCTGAGCAAGATAGCTCACATTGTGGAATATAAGGCCTGGGCCCGGTGAAGTTCCTCTCAATCGCTCACCCGCCGCCCGCCCTCGCAACTTCCATTGGCATCCAGCCAGATTAGCAAAGCGCGCACGCTGGCCCGGGCCAGAGCGATCGAGCAATCCGCGGCTCCATAGTAGATGTTGAGCGTATCGCCATCCGCATCCATAGTGTAGCCGCAAGGAAATACGACATCCTTCACGTCGCCGTTGCGTTCATACTCGGCCTCCGGCCCAAAGATCCACGAGTCGCCTCGGAGCGGGCATTTTTCTGGATTCTCAAGATCAAACAGCGCTAGGCCCCGTCGATAGAGGCAGGCCGAGGGCGTGTGCCGCACCCCGTGGTAGAGCGTCAACCACCCTCTCGGGTCGGCAGCCCCGCGTTCGATTGCAGGCGAACGGGCCAAAGGGGCACGTGAGCGGATGTCCTCGGGAATTCGTGGGCAAGGTCGATCGTTTGGATTGAAGGTACTGTTTCCATGACTGACATCAATATCCGTAATAGTAGGTGATTGCTTCGCGGAACGGTAGTTCTCCCTTCGATCAGTATTCGCTTGTTGTTGCCAGACAACTGGTCAAAATTGCTCAGAACTGAAATCGGGCAACCTCTAAAGTCGTAGCTATAGCGGGGTTGCTCACGGGGTTCCATTCAACGGCACATTCCGGAGGGAGTTTCCATGACGCCAATTGTTCAAGTCGGCACGGTCCTGATTGGCGATGAGTCGCCACGGATGGCCGACGTCCTTGCTCTGCAGAGTGAACCGTACTTCGGGAATTGGAGTGTAGTGAAGGTGCTTGATGGCTCGACGCTCGACAAAAAGATTCACGCTGCCCGGTGGAACTTTCTTTTCATGGCCGACGAAATCAAGGCCACGTTCTTCGGCGCGATTGGTGCCAGCAAGATACAGGGAGCGTTGCAACGAATCGCGCGAAAAGTAAAGCACCAGAACTTTAATTGCCTCGAAGTGACCGCCATTGTGGCTAAGCGCTTTCTGGGCGTGCCCTATGCAACCGTTTCTGCACATTCGCGCCACATCCAGCAGGGTTACCGACTCGACAGCATCGAGAGCAGGCAGAACGGCCGACGAGATGCGGAATGGGCCAGAGGCTGAGGCAGTTAAGGTGACAACCGGTGCAGACAAGACTAGGTGAAATCAATTGTTTACTAAGATCATAAAATGGGGTGCGATTGCGGCCTTGATGGGAGGCGGGTTTTGGTACTCCGTTTCCTCCTTTCGACTCCTGTCTCAGTTCGTGGTAGTGGCCGCGGCGGCGATTGTGCTCACGCAGGCAGCAAGAATGCGCCGCTGTGTCTGGATGACATTATTCCTGCTGGTGGTCTGTCTCTTCAATCCGGTCGGTCCGGTCCCGTTCTCCACCTACATCTTCGGGATTGTCAGCGCCTTCGCGGTGCTTTTGTTCTTTTTCTCGCTTGAGCTGCTGCAGCCGAAACGCAGACTCTCGATCGCTTCGATCACCGATCGCATGCCGGGAAGCGAATCCCTTTGAAGCCAAACGTTCAGGATCTCGACCGACTCCTCGAATCCGCGGTCGTCCAGAGCTGGCCAGACTTGATGAAGGATGCCACGACCGGATTACTTCAGATGGAATACGCTTTCGCGCCCGGCGATTCTTTGGACTACCTGACCCTTTGGTCATCCAGGCTTCGCGGTGAATGGGATCTTGTCTGCGACTACTGGATGTCATCTGTTGCGTCCCATAACAAAGGTATTCGCTTCAAAAATGGATTTCGGTCGGAAGACTTGTCTCACACGCTGAAATTCATTATGCAGCACCAGCGCACTTTCGCGCCCTTGCCCAACCTCGGACGAGCGGGCATGCTCCGCGTTGAAGTGCCAACAGGAGAAGAAACCCGAGTGGCGGCCAAGTCCTTAAGCGACGCCTTCGGTCGCATCAATTCCTTCTCTGCAGAGCCGCGTATTGCTTGAGTTTCTTGAAGAGCGGGGCCCTCAAAGGGAGCGCTCGACATCCCGATACTTCTGCGCAATCCGTGTGACTCTGAGCCCTCAAATCCTGCGCGATGGTTCGGTAGCGGGTGGCAGGTCCGATGTGAAAGGAAAAACCATGATAAACACCAAATTTTTGGTCAAAGTGAACCGCGGTGGTGCTCTCGGCCCGATATACGTGCGACGGACTGGGGAAGCTTGTGAACTGCATACGGGTGCTTTGCGGACCGAGCCACATCGGGATCGAAAGCCTTCCGCAGCCGAGGCGTTGGATAAGAAATCAGCACACGATAACAAACCCTGAGGTCAGGCAGCGCTGGTCTTGCTCAGGCAAAATTATCCCGAGAGCAATGACCGACGGAAGTCCGTTTCTGCTTCGTGTGAGCTATCCTGCTCAGACCTGCGAGTCGCTATCTGTCATTCTGTATCCTCCCCACTGCGCCAATGAGGGCGCACCCTTATGGAAACATCAATCTTGGAGGCATTCAAGTTTTTGTTTGGGTGCCATCACCGTCAGCTGAGCCGAGTGTTCACCATCAAGCCCCGCACCTACCGAGTTTGCCTCGATTGTGCACAGCAATTCGAGTATTCCTGGGAATTGATGTGCTGTACTCGGTCGAGGGCTGTGGAGACCACCTGCGCCGGCGCTGAACACACCAGGCATGCCGAAGTCGTGGTCAGTTGATCTGGTGAGAACGCGGACCCACATTCTTACCCCCCCGCATGTGAGCTAGCCGTAGCGCGATTGTGGGTCATTGACGGCAACCACGAATACTCCGTCGGCTCCGCACTCACCAGCAATCGCATCACACAAATCCCTCGTGAAGGTCGCTATTCCGCACTGCCGAGGGAGGTGGTTCCCGATAACCGCTATCCGCATTGGATGCGACAGAGTGGATATTGCTTGCACGGACGACACAGACTTCTTTCCGAACAGGAGAGAGCTCGCCTCGTCGCGCAGCACGTTGTTGGGTTTCAAACTTACGGAGCGGTCAGGCTCGGACATTGCAGGCTCCTTAATGGTGGGTCTAATCGGAAGAGAACCGAACACAAAGTGAAAGAAGCGCCAAGAGGCTACACTTGGGAGCCCTCCAGGCGCCAGCTATCCTACTGCCACTTTTCAAACCGCACTTCGCCGTCCACTCACCAGGTTAATGATCAGAACCACCAACCCCACAACCAGCAGCAAGTGGATCAGACTTCCGCCCACATGCAAACTGAAACCCAACAACCACAAAATCAGAAGAACAACCAAAATCGTCCAAAGCATACGAACCTCCTGTGCTCGTTCGCGAGCATCCGAATGTCAATCTCATCCAACAGTCCGCGAGAGAACCGCTTAGCGGCAACGTGTGGAAAGGGGAGGGCTGTGCCGCCGCTTGAACAAACAGAGTCACCTGAATGACAAACAGCCGCACTCCCGATACTGCATCTTCTACCTCTGCTTCTGCTCGTTGTCTCGGGCCTGATGTTTTGCCGCGCGAACTTCCGCAAGGAACGGCTCGCCTGCGGCTGTAGCTGGCACTTTGCCCAACAGCAACGCCCGAGTGGTGACCTTGTGTCCATAGATCGCCTGGCGGGAATCATTGTCTTGACGGAGCGATGCACCTTCCAACGTGAGCCCAGCGAATGCGCCTTTGGCACGGGAGTAGGTCAGGATTTCCGTATCCATTTTCCAATCCGTACCGGCCTCGGCATGACGTCCAACTGGACCCGCTGCCGCGGAAGCGTCCCCTCCAATTTGGAAATTACTGGAGAGCAGTCGTTGCATCCCTTTTTCATTCTGGATGATCATTACCACGTCCACAGCTTCCACCCCGATCTGTAGTCCCCAGTTTCCGCCGGATATCGTGATGAACGCCGGCGCACTCCATCCGTTCGAAGTGCGGCAAGTGGCTACGCCTTTGCCTCCCTTACCGCCGAAGACAAAACCGCCTTTGATCATGTGCGGTACAACGGCTATGCACCTTGCGTGCTCCAACACTTCTTCCGGGATTCCCTTATCAGGCATCCCCATAATTTCGTGCAACACGGTGGTGGAGTTCTCCAGTCGCTCGGTGGCATCTTCCCGAGCCGACCCTGCCCAGCACAGCGTGCCCAGACTGAACATCGCAAGTACGAACATTATTTTTTTCATGGATATCCTCGTTTTCTATTTTTTGTTTGCGCCGCGTCTCCGGATTTGCGCTCCGTACACTCGCGCATCACTCCGGTCCGAAATGCGGGGCGTTCCGGTCATTCCGACGTTAACAAATGGGGATTCGACAGGTCTGAGCAATAATGCTCACGTGTCACTTCGCATGACGTCTCGGCACATATCGGCACATAAGGGTCCGGATGAAGCCGGGGCCCATTCCGCTGGTGGTCAATTTTGCTCAGACCTCGGAAAGCCAGGAGCTTAAAAAAGTGCTGGCCCTCAAAAAGTCTGAGCGCCACAATTTTTACGAGGGCGAAGGAGAAATATGAAAAGCAGCACGAAAGACCAGCTCAAGGGCAGCTTCCACGAAGTGAAGGGGACAATCAAGGAACAGGTCGGCAAGGTCACGAGCGACCCCGATTTGAAAGCCGAAGGAAAAGCGGAAAAGAAGGCGGGCAAAGTTCAACAGAAGATAGGCCACGCTAAAGAAGCCGTCGCAAGTTTGAAAGAGCGGCTCTCGGATCTAAAGAAGACTGGATAAAGGCCATTCAGAAATGAATCGGCAAAGTTGAAAAGACCGGAGGGGTATAAACACCGCGGCACATCAAACCTCAATAGACTGTTCATTGCTTTGGTGGTACTGCCCACGGCTACAATCCGGCGAGAAGTGCTGCGTACCCGGATCCGAAGGTTGTGGTGCGGTTTGAATTATTCAGAGTTTGTGTTCTTGGTTCTTGGGTGATCGGAGCAAACATGCAACCTAAACTCCTTGTCGCGCTGCGACTCGAAGTTGCGCATCATTTCATCGAACGATGTGCCAGTGGGAGCACCTGTCGGTTTGAACCGCCAGGCACATTCAGAACACCCGAAACCGCGAAAACGCTGTTGTTCAATCCACACTAGTTTCCGGCTCATGGCCGCCTTTATCGCCACGCCCTAACGTTGTCTGACCACATGCCTAATGCCAGCCGTCAGAAAACCAAACGCGCTGGTTCGGCATAACGGCTCCTTGCGGAGCGGCGTACTGCCCGGACGGCGATAGAAAACCTTCAGCGGGTCTGGGCGTAGCGGGAAATGTGTAAAGCGACGGGCGAAGTGTACCTGCGCCCATTCTGGATGGTCTGTCGGGCATCCGACATACATGGAAGCCCCCCTGGTCTATGCGCACGACCGATTTCTGGACTTCATTTGAAGTCGCGGAATCGCCTGAGTGTTGGTTCAGATTTCGTGCGTTTTGGAGCGGTCAGTATTGCTCAGTCTCAGGGGCGTATCCAGCTTAGTGTTGATGGGTGTTCGAGTTAAGGATGGTTTATGGAAAACAAGGGCCTCCAAGTCGTGCAATCTGGCGAACGCACGAATGCCGAAGGGAAACCAGTCAGCAACCTAATACTTCTATCGATCTCCGATAGCGACTACAGCTCACTTCGTCCTCATCTCGAATACGTCAGTTTGCCAAACCATCTGGTCCTTCACGATGGGGGTGGAAAGCTGGAATTTGCGTATTTCCCGAATCGAGGTTTGGTCTCTCTTGTAGTCGTAATGAAAGATGGAAGGACCGCCGAAGCCGGCATAGTCGGCAATGAGGGCTTTACAGGAACGCCGGCGGCTGTTGGCCTGAGCAGGAGCCCGCTTCAAGCGGTCGTACAAATCACGGGAGACGGGTTCCGGGTCGAGGTTGGAGCTTTGCAAAAGATTTTGGAATCCGCTCCACACCTGCAATTGATGTTGAGCCGCTATGCAATCGTGCAGGGAATGCAGGTTGCACAAACAGCCGCGTGCAATCGGCTGCACGGCATTGAGCAGCGCCTGGTGCGGTGGTTGCTTATGACTCAGGACAGAGTGGATTCGGAGTCGCTGCCTATCACCCATGATTTTCTCGCAACGATGCTGGGGACCGATAGGCCCACCGTGAGCTTGGCAGCTGGTATCTTGCAGAAGAAGAAGCTTATCGAGTACACCCGTGGCGCAGTGAAAATCGTGAACCGCAAGAAACTTGAAGAATCCGCCTGTGAGTGCTACGGGATTACCCAACAGTACAATGGCGAGCTGGGCTTGAAATAACTCATAGCTGAGAAAATCGACGCAGGTCAATCCGAGATCGGCTCTCTGCGCTGGGATGAGAGATCTGATCTACGGATTCTTCCTCGATTCGGACAATGCGAGAAAGGAGATGCGCTCTCATTGTCGAGCCAATGCGCTGTTTTTCTCCTGCAGGCGCATTTCTTGCACCACCTTCTCCAGCGCCTCTGAGGTTGAGAGGGCCTCGGCCAGGTGATAAAGCTTCCCGCCGTTGGGCGAAAAGACCTGCGCAGAGTAGATTTCCTCCATGCCGCGATATTCCGCGGAAATGGCTATCGTGAATAGCAACGTAATCATGATTCCCTCGTTCCTTCTTCCACATCGAA
This sequence comes from uncultured Acidobacteriaceae bacterium, assembly GCA_963698865.1. Taxonomy (GTDB): domain Bacteria; phylum Acidobacteriota; class Terriglobia; order Terriglobales; family Acidobacteriaceae; genus Acidiflorens. The sequence continues at coordinate 339,464 of CAVOSL010000004.1, forward strand.
GCGGCTAGGAAGACGACCGCCGACGCGGATCTCAGCCCGTTATTTGTTAGCACCGCTTCCACGGTTGTCATCCATCGCCATAGCCCTTGAGACTTCCTTCCGCGGAGTTTTGCTTACTCTACCCTTCGCTTGCCGAATGCCTGCGGAAGGTTTTTCTCTCTTAAACTTTCCGGCAACAATGGCGCTGGTGTGCCCATCAGGCCGCCCTGCACTCTGGGAATCGGCCCAGGTCGATTCCGGTCTGACCCCGAGTCCGGCTGCAGTGCGGGTATCAACTTCGCCGGTGGCCGTTAAATTCTCAGCCTTCTGATACGCGCGAATACTGGCGCGAGTCCGTAGACCAAAGACACCATCGATTCTGCCTTGGTAGTGTCCCTTGTCGCGCAGAGTCTCTTGCATTTTGCTGATCTCGTCCTTGGTGACGAAGGCTGCCACCGCTTGTCGGTTGGAGTCAGCTCCCGCCGCGCTCCGCAAGAAGCTTTGCCTCAACATCCCGGTCGTCAAAAGCGTAAGGGCTATTCCAGCCCACCCGATCTTGCTCGCGAGAAACATACCTTCTCCTTCTCCAGCCTGATCATGGCCGCCCATCCGGACGCAACCGGTTGCTGATGTGCAGTCTTGGTGAAGAAAACCGGAGCGCCAGGGCAAATCGCATCGTGTCCGGGTCGGCCTTGTTCCAAGAGGGTCGGTCAGTCCGTCTGGTTTGGGGGGTGCAAACTGCCCCTGGTTGAGACACGAATAGATTCGCTCACTTGCTCTCGCAATACTGTGCAGAACGGCTCACGTCGTGATCTATCGAAAATCAATCTGCGGCGTGCTCCGGACATTTCGCGGGGGTCAGGAAAGCAGTAAAATAAGGACGGACGTTGTTGGCAAAAGGGAGGTTCTATGTCTCCTGCTCGCCGTTCCAACGGTTCTTCACAAAGCGTTAAGATCGCCCGCCAGACCCCCATCGTCCCGATCCTCCAAACAGCGCGTAGCGGCGGAGGGCCACGTCTAGTGGCCAGGAAGAATCGTAAATTCGATCCCCACGCATTCCTCGCCACCATTGGCGAGGGCAGGAAATCTCTGCTTTTCCAGAACAGACAGGGAGTCTTTGCCCAGGGGGATACTGCCGATGCGGTGTTTTATGTCCAGACGGGCAAGATAAAACTCACCGTGGTCTCGAAAACTGGCAAGGAAGCCACGATCGGCATCTTAGGTGAGGGAAACTTTTTCGGCGAAGGTTCGCTGGCCGGCCAGTCGCTCCGCATGGGCTCTGCCACCGCCATGACCGACTGCGCTATTTTGCGGATCGACAAGAAAGCCATGATGGAAGCCCTTCATCGGGAACACGAATTTTCCGACCTGTTCGTGGCCTATTTGCTGTCGCGCAATATCCGGTACGAAGAAGATCTCGTTGATCAGCTTTTCAATTCGAGCGAAAAAAGACTGGCCCGGATCCTTTTGCTGCTCGCTCATTTTGGAAAGGAAGGGATACCCGAGACGGTAGTCCCCAAGATCAGCCAGGAGATGCTGGCGGAGATGATTGGCACAACCCGCTCGCGGGTCAGCTTCTTCATGAACCGATTCAGAGAATTGGGGTTTATTCACTATAACGGCGGGCTGCAAGTCCATAGCTCGCTGCTCAACGTGGTCCTGCACGACTAGCTGTCTTTCCAGAGCAATTCTCATGGAAACCAGATAGCAACGGATCGGACGAGGTGGGACGGATGTTCCACGGCAACTCAGCCGATCCCTGCCGGTTAGAGTGTGATCCGCAGTCCGTGCCTCAATAGAGCAGACTGAGCAAATTTGAACAGTTTCCTGCGCCCAAGTATTGAAAATGGGTTTTGAAGGTGGACCATGCCCCCATCGGCTTATCCGGCCCCCAAACCAGCGGTCCTTCTTTGCATCGACGACAACGAGGACGTGCTGGAATGCGAGAAGTTGTTTCTCGAAAGCTTCGGCTATACCGTTCTGACCGCCCCCAGCGGCGGCAAGGGATTGGAACTGGCTTCCACCCATTCAGTTGACGTCGTAATCGTCGACTATGTCATGCCCGAAATGGACGGGGAAGAGCTCGCCATCGAAATGAAACGGCTCAGGCCGCAAGCGCCAATCATCCTGCTCACTGCGGCAGTGGATGTTCCTGAGCAAGCCTTACAGCTGGTAGATGCGTTCATACCTAAGGATCGTTTGGCCAGCCAGTTGTTGCTCACGATTGCGCAATTGCACGAAAGCGGATGCATGCCTTGGCGTCCGTATGACTCATGACGGCGGGGGAGGAGTCATTTATGAGGATTTTGCTGTTTGCAGGATTGCTTCTGGTTGTGCTCGGCATTGCATCCCTGGTGGTACCGATTCCCCACAGCGAGACGCAGGGTATTAAAGCCGGGGACCTACACATCGGCGTCGAAACCAGTCACAGTGAACGCGTGTTGCCAATCATCAGCGCGGTGCTGATCGCAGGCGGGATCGCGCTAACTATCGCCGGCGCGCGTACCGGCCAATCGAAAAGCTGAGGCAGCCTCTCGACCACTGCGGTTCCGCTCTCTACTGTTGGGGCAGGTTCGCCCGTATCAGAGACTCCGCTTGTTTCCACACATCTGGATCACATTCAATTTGAGTGTGGGGCTTCACGAAGACGCGGTCGTACCAGGGATACTTGTCGCAGTTATATTGGCTCGCCTTGTAGTCGAATCGAAAATTCCCGATGATTTTGGTGCGCGCTGCATCGGCGGCGCGAATCTCGGGCTGGCCGTGGAGAATTCCACTCGGCTGGTAGAAATTGGCGGCTTGGGCTACGTTTGCAGGTATGACCGCATCATTTCGGCGAATCTTAGAGATACTATCCACTTGAATGGTGAGCAGCACCGGAACGCCATCCTTCTCCAGTTTGCGTGCCAGGGCGATAGCTTGCGAGCCGCCCCAGCTATGCCCGTATATGATGATGCGGCTATTCTGTTTCTCGTCGGCGGTTAGCGCTCCATCATGGTTGGTGTCGAGCAGGCTCAGGACTCTTTTTCTGGCTTTCTCTCCATGATAACTCTCAAAGGTCTCCACAGCGACGCCCGTGGGGTAAGCCTCGCGCAGGCGCGCCGCGAGCTGCACTTCGCTGTGGACGGGATTATCGTGCTTGATGAACCCGCCGACGAAACCGATGACGATCACGGTCGGCATTGTGCGGGCCACGTTGGGATCAGATTGTGCAACGCCTGTTTGGGAGAGCGCAAGGACGGAGCCCAGGGCAAAGATCGACGTACACATCAACCTGCCAAATCGACAAAGGGTGGTTATGTAGGACATGTGCGATAAACCTTCCTGGAAAGCACTATTGTGGCGCCGGCATTGATTCCGTCGGAATTGAAGTAGCCAACGACGTGTTTGTCGTTGTGGCAACCCTCGTGCGGAAGCGGATCGAGATCACTGGGCGGGGCCGCGCGCCACCGCCGACGCCGAAGCCGGTGCCACGGACTTCAGTTGGTCCAGCTGGGTCAGCACGGCTTGCCAGCGAACCTCGTCCTTCTTCGTCTCGATCGGCACTGAGAGGTCGGAATAAAAGTCGAGGATGTTGGCGCGCAGTTCTGGCGAGATCTTATCGAACTTATGCTCTGACAACTGAGCGAGCAACTTCGCGTAGGTGTCATCGGTCAGGGAATATTCCGCGGCTTTGGTTGCATTGCCGCTATCCAAATCGCAATCAGGAAGCCCCAGTGTGTCCGTGCGCACTTCTTCGAGAAAAGCCCGGTATTGATCGACGGTCAAATTGATGCTCTTGATATACAGGTCCTCGGTTTGTGGGGTCGGGGCATTGAACCCTAACCCTTTGAAGGGACCAATTTTCGGCGTGTATCGCAAGAGCACTGCCAAAATTCGGCTGCCCAAGCCCGGCTTCACGTAGTCCTTTCCCCACTGCCTTTCGTAATCAGAGCGCGAAAGACGGTACAGGAACTTTTGTTTCGCGAAGTTCGGGGTTTCGCGCATCAGGTCCTTCTTATGGGTTTTCAGCGCGACTCGGGTCATTTGCGGAATCAGCCGGCTAACCGCGAAACGATACGAACCTACCGCCAGATCTTCGTGAGTAAGCACGTCTTTCAACTCGACTCCGTACACCACGGGAAAGACCCGTTCGAGCAGTGGTTTGGAGACCTGGAATCCGATGAAATCGTGGTACTGCTGCGACGCATAACGATTTTTCGCGACCTGCACCGTGTCGAACCCGAACTCTGTTTTCAGATGGGCCGTCTTGTCCTGGGCATACCGAACCGACCGGCCAAACTTCGCCCGCAGTTTTGGGTACCCGAGGGCGACGGACTGGTTGACGGCCGGGTGCCCGGCTATATCGGACGCATAGTGTGAGAGCGCTCCCAGAGCGAAAGCGTACTCATTGACATCCTGGCTTTCGAGCAGAAGTTCGCGAACAAAGTCTCCGCTGCGGACATAATGCACCAGGTCGCTGAATTCCCGACTGCCGAAGGGGTAGTAGCCGAGATCCTGAATGACGGCGCCCCCGTACGCGTAGGCGTGGGCCTCCGTGATCTGGCCTTCCGACAGTCCCGGATATCGCGCGAGCAACAAGGGTCGAATCTTATCGGTCCATAGCAGATCCACGATTTCCTCGTGCGTCAGAACGGAGTATGCGTACGAACTACCCCTGCACATGAGCACGATGAGAACAAGTACCAACGCGCGGACGGAAACCAGGCGCCACCTCTTGGCGATGGCACCTGACGAAATGGCCGGATGACGCATGGCTCAAATCCGGCCGAGAACCAGAAGAATGACAACGATGAAAAGAATAAGCCCCAATCCTCCGCTGGGGTAATAGCCCCAACTTCGGCTGTGTGGCCAACTGGGCAGGGCGCCGAGCAGCGCCAAGATCAAAATCACGATCAGTATAGTTCCAAGCATATTGTGCTCCTTGTCGGGTATTCATAAGGTGCAGCCTCTCTCGAGGCTGCACATGGTAAACCGCTACCTCGATATGTTGATCGCAATTGCGACCTCGGGATACCTGCGGTTGAACAGGTAGTAGCCATTGTCGACATAGGCGACATAAACGTCGTCGTTGTCATACCAGTCATTGCCCCAGTATTCCGGCCAGGGGTCAACCAGACTGATCCAATAGCCCTCGTACTGGAAGCGCGGATATCCGCCCACAACCAGGAAGGGCAGGCCATAGATGCGGAAGCCATGTTCTGGCCCAAAGTATCCACGGAACCGGTCGTCAGGGATGCGGTAGCCGTGGTAGCCACCACGCTGTTGCCAGTTTCGGTGATCGGAATCCCAGTGCTGGGAGCGATGCTGCTCCCATGAAGCCTGCTGCACTCGATGCTGTTCCGGAGTAGGCTGCGGGTGTTGGTTGCCCCTCTGCTGCTGGGCGTGTTGCTCGGTCTGCTTATTCTGGTTCTTTTGCTGTTGCTGGGCACGCTGCTCGGCCTGCTTGTTCTGATTCTTTTGCTGCTGAGCGCGCTGCTCGGTTTGCTTGTTCTGGTTCTTTTGCTGCTGTTGGGCGCGCTGCTCAGTCTGCTTGTTCTTGTTCTGCTGCTGCGCGGCATGCTGTGATTGCTGCTTTTCAGCATGCTGCTGTGCGGGTTTCGCTTGCTCGTGCTTGCTCTCTTGTTGTTGGGGATGATTTTGCTTTTCGGGTTGCTCCTCTTGCTGTGCATATACAGGTGCAGCGATTCCTAGAAGCAAAGCCAGAGACGCCGTACCGATGATTCCAATTGCTTTCATAAGGTTTTCCTCCGTTACTGCCGCTTAGTGCCCGTTCTCTAACCCAAGCTTCCGAAACCGCGACTAAGCACTGCGGTCACAATGAGTTTTCTTGATCAGCTTTCTTTATATGAGATCTGTCGTTTTTTTAGTGGTCAAAACTGCTCAGTCAGAAAACTCGAAAAAACGCTAGACTCAGTAAACGAGCTGCCTTGCACCGGAGCACTCTTGATGGCGTCGCCAAGTAGTTTAAGCAGATTCACCGGCTCCCGTGAAATAGACGCCGCGTGTCCGGCGAGGCCGTCCAAATGTGGGTCAGTGAATGAAAGGGATCGCGTGGCGTCACGCTCCACTCTTCGCCAAGAGATAGTCAAGGCGCAACCGCGGCAACGTGAACGGTGTGAGCGAAACGCCACTATCTTGCCGACGTGGGGGCGCCCTTGCTTGAGGTCTGGCTGTGAGTGATGCGATTCCCGATCCTCGATACGAACTTCGGCGTGTGGCCCCTTACGACTTGTCGGAGGCCAGGACCAAACTCGCGGTAGACATTGAGCCCCGCGTCGCTGCCAATCGTCGAACCAAAGTTGTTGAACGTCGAGGAAGCGGAGCGCGTCCAGTATGGACGAGAAGCCGTCGCACTCGCGACCGAGGCCAGCGCCTGAAGGAAATACGAGGTGTTCAGCCGTTCTTTACCGGAATCGTCACGCGTGATAAAAATGCGCGAAGCTGCATAAGTGGCTCGGCCCATAAAACTGTTGCTGGTTGAGGCACGATAGAGCTGGTTCTGCCTGAGCAACGACAGATCTGGATTGCTACTAACAAAGGTACTGGATTCTTTTTGAGCGAACGCCGGTTGATAGGGAGTTCCAAAACTGGGCTGCAGTCCAGTCGCGACGGGCCCCAATTCCGTTTGGCGCCCGACGTCGCCAGCGCCCTGTTTCAAAGGAGAGTTTGGTTGTTCGCCGAACCTATGAAATCTTTCCGCTTGTGCTGGCTCCTGTACCGAGGGAGCATCCGGAAGCGATTCCAGCGTGCGCAGCTCTTGCTGCAACTCGGGCGAGTTTGAGCCATTCCTCAGCGGCAAATCAGCGGAGGAGCCTTCGCTCTGGCAAAACGCTCCGCAAGCCGCCAATAGAAGAAAGGAACAGACCCGAATTGGTGCAATTCGCGTCATCTTGGCTCGGTCCCGAAAGGGGGCAAGCGATGTTCCCGCTCCTCGGCGATTCGGCTGGAAGAACACCTCGACGCTAGCACTTCCCATGGTGACGGTCTGAGCAAGATTGCTCATCTCCTCTGGACGGGGACCTCGTCGATGGGAAAGAGAGACCTTGATCAACTATCAAGCAGGGATCGTGTCTTATAACTTCCGACCTGAGCTGTTCTGCACAGTATCAAATGCATAAGTGAGCGAATCTAAGGATGCTTCAAGAGAGCAGTTTTGCCCGTCAAACCAGGCGGCCGATCTCTCTCTTGAGGCTGCCCCAATGCTCTGATTGCTACGATGCACACGCTGGCGATTGTCCTCACCTCGAAGAGCGCGCTGCGATGGTTGGTCCATCTTGGTGGTCCCGGTCTTATCTTCCTTGGTCTTTTAGACAACTCGATCATCCCTCTGCCGGGCAGCACTGACATCGTCACCATTCTGCTGGCCGCGCACCGTAGCGATATGTGGGTCTACTACGCGTTCATGGCGACCGTGGGTGGCGTACTCGGGGGCTATCTTACCTACCGCATGGCGCGCAAAGGTGGCCTGGAGACCTTGGAAAAGAGGTTCTCGCAGAAGAAGGTCAAGAAGATCTACGCGATTTTTGCGCGCTGGGGTTTTGCCTCAGTTGCAATTCCCGCGATCCTTCCACCACCGTTTCCCATCACGCCCATGCTACTGGTGGCGGGCGCGATGCAGTATCCAACTCGGAAGTTCCTAGTCGCGCTGGCGGTGGGGCGCGGCGTAAGATTCACGATCCTAGCTTATCTTGGGGCTCACTACGGCCGGCACATCGTAAGTCTGTTCGCGCGTTACTACTGGCCGATACTAATTGGGCTGGTCATTTTCCCGGCCATGGGCGGAGTGCTGGGTCTGCTCCAGTACAAACGCGGGCGGAAATCCGCGCGTAGACTCGCCTCCCCGGGGTCGCAACGCCGCGCTCGAGCAGCCTAGTCAATCAAGAATTCCTCCCCGAAGTTATGCGTCATGCGTATCGGGCGAAGCTTTGTCCCCGATGCAACGTGCTACTGCCGCTGGACAGCCCTCAATAAAATGTGAGCGTTATTGCTCAGATTCAAAAACCGTTACCGACTAAAGTCTGATCAAGAACATTCCTGTTGAAGGTACTACTCATATGGCCCCTGAAGAAAGTCATTTTCACCGACCGTCCCAGGCATCTGTTGTCGGGGATGTCCCGAGATTTGCGGACCAGTCGATGGTCATTCGTTCGAACGATGATTCGTCACAAATGGACAACGAAGGCTGCCCCAATGAGGGGGAAGGCTCAGACGATGCCACAGGATATTCCGAACAGGAAGAAGAGGCTTTCGAGAAAGAAACTCTCTCTGAGGTGCCGGAGCCTGTATCCAGTCGATAGCGCCATTCGTTATAGCTGTCTCCCGCGATTTCAGCGGACGCAAATTGAAAAGGAGTCTGCAAGCATGGCTACGAAATTCACTCCACTCCACGATCGTATTCTGGTGCGGCGCACTGAAGAAGTAGGAACCACCCGCGGTGGCCTCATCATCCCGGATTCAGCGAAAGATAAACCGCAAGATGGGGAAGTCATCTCGGCTGGCAAGGGCAAGACCAATGACGAAGGCAAGCTACTTCCTCTGGTAGTACGAGAAGGAGATCACATTCTGTTCGGCAACTACGCCGGTACAGAGATCAAGATCGACGGAGAAGACTTCCTCATCATGAAAGAGGAAGAAGTACTGGGCGTGGTCAGCGGGGCCGGCGCGCTAAAGAAGGAAACGGTCGGGGCCAAGAGATAGCTTGCTCTCTTCAACGCCCTGTTGGCCACCTGGCCGAAGGCGCTAGTCGAATCATTCAATATTTCAGGAGAAAGAAATCATGGCAAAGCAAATCGTGCATGGCGAAGAGTCGCGGCAGGCAATTTTACGCGGCGTCAACTTATTAGCGGATGCGGTCAAGGTAACCCTCGGCCCCAGAGGCAGGAACGTTGTCATTGAAAGAAAATTCGGCTCGCCGACTATCACCAAGGACGGCGTCACGGTCGCAAAAGAGATTGACTTACAGGACGGGCTCGAAAACATGGGTGCACAGATGGTGCGAGAGGTCGCCTCCAAAACGAGCGATGTTGCCGGCGATGGCACTACCACCGCCACGGTTCTGGCCCAGGCTATTTATCGCGAAGGCGTCAAAACTGTCGCCGCCGGAGCCAATCCGATGGCGATGAAGCGCGGCATCGAGAAAGCCGTGGACGTGGTGTGCGGCAACATTGACCCCAAGACGGGCGAGCGCGGCAAGGGTGAACTCGATAAGCTCTCCAAGCCCGTGACCGGCGATATGATCGCCCAGGTGGGAAGCATCTCCGCCAACAACGACGAGACTATCGGCCACATCATTGCCGACGCGATGCAGAAGGTCGGCAAGGACGGCGTCATCACCGTGGAAGAGTCGAAGACGCTTGAGACCCAGCTCGAAGTCGTGGAAGGCATGCAGTTCGACCGCGGCTATCTCTCCCCATACTTCGTTACGGATCCCGAACGTATGGAAGTCGCCTTCGAGAACGCATACATCCTACTCAGCGAAAAGAAAATCAGTTCGATGAAGAATATCCTCCCCCTGCTGGAACAGATATCCAAGAGTGGCAAGCCGCTTCTCATTATCGCCGAGGACCTCGACGGCGAGGCGCTGGCGACTCTGGTTGTCAACAAGCTGCGTGGCACGCTGCAAGTTGCTGCCGTAAAGGCGCCTGGATTCGGCGACCGCCGCAAAGCCATGTTGCAAGACATCGCCACACTCATCGGTGGAACGGCAATCACGGAAGATCTCGGCATCAAGCTGGAAAACGTGAAGATGGAGGATCTCGGACAGGCCAAGAAGGTCACCATCGACAAAGACAACACTACCATCATCGAAGGCAAAGGCAAACCCGGCGACGTTCAAGGCCGGGTGAAGGAAATTCGGAGCCAGATTGATAAGGCTACCAGCGACTACGACCGCGAGAAGCTCCAGGAACGTTTGGCAAAACTGGTTGGTGGTGTCGCCATCATCAAGGTAGGGGCCGCGACTGAGACGGAAATGAAAGAGAAGAAAGCTCGCGTCGAAGACGCCATGCACGCAACCCGCGCGGCAGTAGAAGAAGGCATTGTCCCTGGCGGTGGTGTGGCTCTGGTTCGCTGCATCCCCGCGCTGGCAAAATTGAAACTCGAAGACGACGAACAAATCGGCGTCAACATCGTGAAGCGGGCCATGCAGGAGCCGTTACGCCAGATCGCCGAAAATGCCGGCGCGGAAGGCTCGATTGTTCTCGGCAAGGTCAACGAGTCGAAGGACAACAACTTCGGCTTTAATGCCCTGACGGGCGAGTACGAAGATCTTGTCAAGGCAGGCGTACTCGATCCGACCAAGGTCGTGCGCACGGCCCTGACCAATGCCGGCTCGATCGCGGCGCTGATGCTGACCACCGAGGCTCTAGTTGCCGAGCTCTCGGAGGTGAAGAGCAGCGCTAACACTGCCGGCGGCCATGGAGGGATGGGTGACATGTACTAGGAGCAGCATATGCTAACTTGACAACAACAATGCATAAGCTTAGCATTGTAATTGAGCAAGTTACCTATTTTTACTCTTTCAGGTTCTCTGAACTAAGTCAGCCCATCTGAAGTTGTTCATCTTAGCCTTCCTCTGAAGGAGGAACTACGCTATGACACTATTAACCCGTTGGGAACCTCTCCGCGAATTCTCTAGAATGCAAGACCGCATGAACCGTATGAATCGTCTATTTCGTGAATCGTATAGCCCTGAAGGCCCGGAAGAGGCGTTAACAACCACCAGCTTTGCACCGCCAGTGGACATCTACGAAGATGAGCATACCATTACCCTGAAGATGGAAGTCCCGGGCATCGACGAAAAAGACATTGATGTTCGCATCGAGAACAACACCCTCACCGTCCATGGCGAGCGCAAGATCGAGAAGGAAGAGAAAGAGGAGAACTTCCGCCGCGTCGAGCGCCAGTACGGAAGCTTCATCCGGTCGTTCACGCTACCCAGTTCGGCGGACCCGGGACAGGTGAGCGCAGACTACGACAAAGGCGTGCTGAAGATTAGCCTGGCCAAGAAGGCTGAAGCCAAGCCCAAGCAGATCAAGGTCAATGTCGGTACCCAGAAGACCCTCGAAACGAAGGTTCACAGCAAAGCCGCATAAGCGGCTCTACGCTGTTGGTGGTGATGACAGTGAGAGAAATGGGAGGCAACTATCCGGCCTCCCATTTGTTTCTAGAACAAGAGGAGATCGATGAAAAACATCAAATTTGTTGTGAAGGTGAGCCGTGGCAGTGCTCGCGCTGCTGAATACGTGCAGCGAATTGACCGCACTCCGATCCAGATGACCACCCAGCGCATTCGGGCCCTGGTCATGGGCCGATTTACCGCTGAGGACGCTGCTAAATCCATCCAAAACTCCCGGTGCAACCCGGAAGTGGTGCCCGCATAGGAAAGTGTTTTAGCGTTTCGCCTGCCGCAGACCGCGATCGAAGCTCAACCATTTTGACAGATTCCTTCAAGCGCTTCTTGTGACCACTTAGTCAGCAAAGTGTCAACTCGGGTCAGCACTATGGAAGGGGCAACATGAAATTCAGTTTGCGAAAGTGCATTAGTTCTCACGTAGCCTGCGTCATTCTCTGTTCTTTTCCAGCGCTGGCACAGCATTCAGACCTCGTGCAAAACTGCGCGGGTCGCCTCTCGACCTCCGACTGCTCGAAATTGAGTTCGCCGGTCGCGGAAGCCAAAGCTCTCGCGCGCAACGTCACTGACTGTCGGAACGGCTACGAATCCTGCGACCCGTCCAAAGTCACCGAACGCGAAGCGACTGCGCTGGCCGTTGCTAGTCACACCCTTAATGTCTCCAACTGCGATGGTGGCCTCGCGCCCTGCGATCCGTCCAAACTGAGTCCGGCGGAGACCCGTGAAAGAGGAGCATTCGAGCACCAGCGCAACGTCGCCGACTGCAAGGAAGGGACCGACCGCTGCGATCGCTCCAAGCTGACTCCGTCCGAAACGGGAGAGATGGACAAAGCCAGGCGGCAGCTCAATGTGTCCGACTGCGAAAGCGGTCTTGGGCTCTGCAATCAGTCCCTGCTCACTCCGTCGGAATCGAAGGATGTCACGACCGCACAAAACCAACGCAACGAGCGGAACTGTGCGAACGGCTGGGACGAGTGCGACCACTCCCTGCTGACGCCGTTGCAGGCGCGCGAGACGGCTCGGGCGGAGCACAGTCGCAATCTCTCGGCCTGTAAGGAGGGGCAAGAGGCATGTGACTACTCGAAGCTCACTCCATTGGAGAGCAACGCACTGGCTGCCGTCGAGCACCAGCGGAACTACATCGCATGTTCCAGCGGCTATGGATACTGCGACTCCTCGCGTCTAACCTCCACGGAGGTTAAGGCAATCCATAACGCGGGTAAACCAGTTATCCGGTAGAACCGGGGGGCACAGTATCTCGAAAGGAAATGAGTGAATCTTGCCTTGCGATTGAAACAGGACAGAGATGACTTGAGACTGCGAAAGACAGTGCGCGTCCGCAGCCATGGGCATGCAAGCGGGAAAAACTGTTGAGGCAATTCTCCCGGCAAACCTGAATTTTCCAGCCAGATTTCGAGTCAAATGGAACGTTTTGGAACGTAATCGGCGGGGAAGTGCACGCCAAATTGAGGTTTTTTGGAGGACGCCATCATTCGCAACGATTGAGGTCGTCGGTTCGATCCCCGACTAGCTCCACCAATCTTCTCAATTACTTGCCGTGTTTTCGCGCCGTGCGTCATGGGTCGAAAATCAGTTGATTTGGATAAGCAACCTGATTTTGAGCGTGGCGCCAAGATCGAATCAGCAAGTTTAAGCGGTCGAGACCAAGCAGGATTACGTCGATTAGCACCCAATGAATTGCAGACCGTGAGTCGACTCCTCTCGGGCTCAGGCCATTACCGCAAAAGTCTTGCCACGGGATGTTGTCAGTTAGTCGCATCCAACTGCCCGACTCATCCCTTTGGCTTCTTGGCCGGCTTCGGTGGTCAGGTCGCGCATTCCAAAGCCGACACCGATCTTCCTAAGAAAATCGTAGGGTGGAGTGCCGCCCGCAAAGATCCACACGTAATCGTTGGCGATTACGCGCTTGTCGCCGTTGACATCAAGAACAACCGAGTCGGACTTGAATTCAATGGGGTTCGACTTGAAGATCACAGTAAGTTTCTTTGAGCGCACGAATTCCTCGATGCGCTTGGCGTTACGTTCCTTAATTCGGCCAAACTGCTCTTGGCGGTAGGAAATCGTGACCGCGTTGCCGCTCTGGCAGGCGAGGCCCATGGCCGCCTCGACCGCGCTATCACCGCCACCGACGACCAGAATCTTCTTATTTACGTAATGATCGGCTTCAATCAGGCGGTACATCACCTTGGAGAGTTCCTCTCCCTTAACTCCCAGCTTGCGAGGAGTCCCCGTCCGGCCCAGTGCCAGAATCACTGCTCGCGTAAAGTATCGATTGTTTGCCGTCGTCACCGTAAACACCCCGTCGTCGCCGCACGCGATGTTTTCGACTTTCTCTCCCGTCCGCACATTGAAATCCGCACGGTTCAGAACCATATCCCAGAAAGCCAACAGATTCTCCTTGGAAAGTTCGGTCTTGTTGAATTTGCCATACATGGGGAACTCGACGGGACTGGTCATCACCAGTTTCTGCCGCGGATATTTGGCGACCGTGCCTCCGACCTCTTCCTGTTCCAGGGTGACATAGTGAAGCTTCTGCTCGATCGCGCGCAGCGAGGCGCTGATACCGGCAGGTCCAGCGCCGACGATGAGCACGTCGTAGGTCTCTTCTCGGCCAGCGGCTTTCGCGATCCGGGGCCGGGAGGCGATGGTGTCTACGCAGGAGCGCCCCTGATTCACTGCATTCTTGATCAGTGCAAGACCACCCAGCTCCCCGACAATGAACAGATTTTTGATGGACGTTTCGTATTCCGGGCTGAGATAGGGCATATCGGCACCCATGCTGGGGCCTGCCATTACCATTGTGATCGCGCCCACGGGGCACGCCTCGGCACATAAGCTGTGGCCGATGCACTTGTAGCCATTCACGATGGCCGCCTTGGCTCCCACCATAGCGAGCACGTCACCCTCGGGGCACACGGTCGTGCAAGTGGCGCAGCCGATGCACTGCGTGGTATCGATGTGCGGATGCTGCGATCGCGGGCCTTCCGAGAACAGCTTGCCTTTCTCGGCAGCCGCCCGGGCTCGTGCGTCCCGATCCTTCAGGTTCTTGAGATAGCCACGCAGAAAAACAGCTGTTATCACAACGGCGACACCGAGCGCGATTAGTGAGTCCATAACTTTCTTAGAAGTACCCCATAGCGATCACGACGCCAATATGAATCAGCGCCAATAAAGCGAATGTATAACTGAACGGCTTATGCACGACGTGCCACAGATGAAATACCTGCTCCGCTCGATCAAGAAACAGAATGCGCTTGGCACTCGCTGCCTCTTCGCGAGCGAGGCTGATCGCCTGCTCAAGTTCGCGATGCCGGGTTCGCAACAGTCCGCCGAGAGTTGCGAAGCGCTCGCCCCATCCCAGCGCATGCCTTCGCAGCCTCGCGATCCGAAAGGGCCGGAAGATATCGATGGCCATCATCGATACCAACGCAACGAGCATCGGTAGCTTTGCCACCTTGTCAACCGGAGGCAACTTCAGCAGGAGTTTAAGTCCCGCGTCCGGCAGAACTTTTTGCTGTTTCAGTTGCTGCAAAAGGGCGTCCTGGCGTTCTTGTAGTTCCTTACGCGAAATTTCGGCCGCTTGGAGACTGCGGGGAATTTGAGCGTACAAATAGCGCCCGATCACGCCGCTGAGCGAAACCGCCAACATAATCCAGAATGCGATGCCTGCGAATCCTCTGAACTTGAACGAGGCGTGAAGCGCAATCACGAACGGAGCCCATAGCCCGAGCAGCACGTGAAAGTCGAGCCAATGCCTGGCGCTGCCCTGGCGGCCCAGCCATGCCCAGCGCTTACGCAGGGGATAAAGAAAAATGACGAGGAACATTGCGAGCCCGAGGAACCCCAGCTTCAATCCCAAGGCGCCACTCGGCCTAAGCATCGCGTGCTTCGGCGAAAAAGGACGGTCGGACGGCGGGAGGGTGTAGTAATTGACGCCGTAAGCGGCGATCGCAATCGTCAGGCTTATCGCGATGATGTATCCAATCACCAGCCTGGTATGGTGGCCGCGCTGCTCGTTTTTGACGGCAGAGACGACGGCGGTTGCTACTGCTGCGTTGGCGCTCATTTGTCCTTTACCTTCTCTTCCGTGCTGACGGCAAATCTCTTGTAATCGCTGAAAGTATGAGTATTCCGCCAGTGTTGGCGCTGAGTTTCGACCTCAACCGTTGCCTGCGCGGGAAACCAGTACGTCGCCTGCGAATCGCGAAAAGGCACCGGTGCATACGCGACCTCGGATCGCAACGTCTTCAAGCCGACATCCTCCATCGAGGTGCCAACCGTCATCTCGATTCTGGCGATTGTCGCCGTCTGCGGGTCGACCCACGCTGTTCCGGAAAGCTCAAGCGGGTACTCGCGCCCCCGGAGAGAAAGAGCAGCCGGGGAGCGGGTTCCACGAATGTGCTGGAACGATACCTTTTGATAGCTATGGCCATTCAGCGTTTCGGAGCCACCAATGCTGAACTCAAAACTCTGTGCGTAATAGTTGTGGAAAATGAGGAATAGAGTCGCAAAGCCGTTCGTCACGAGCAAGGGGCGATTCTTTTTGTCCGCCTTTGCCGTCTCGCCGACTGCCAAGCGTGATTCATCGAGGCTTACCTCTCCTCCCGCATTGGTCAGAATTACTAGATAGTCGTAAGTGGAATCACGCTGCAATTCGACTTTTCCGTTCGGCGTCAGTTTTTGCTGGTTCACCTTTTCCGTGCACTTTACGTCAGAGAATTGATCGAGGTAGTCGGAGACCTGGCCTTGGACTCGCGCGAGCAAGTCCCCATCCGCGGCGCTGTTCACGCCGACCGCCGACTTCCACGCCAGGCAGCAGACGACGAGGACAACTGTTCGAGCGAATCCATGATTAGTCAGCATCATTGCCGCCCCGTCCTGGAATCGAAGCGGTAGCCCAGCGTGAACATCCATTGGTTGTAATCCATGTCGCCGCGGTTTACGGTGAAGCCTCCCTGTAGAAAATAATGGACGCCGAAGGATGTCTCCGCCGTTGCGTTGAGGAATTTCGAGTTGCCAGCGGAGGTGAGACTCGAGTTAAAGGACTGATCTCCAAGCAGGACGCTAAGCCGCATTCTTTCACTCACATTTCGCGACACCGAGAATGCGCGATAGGAGCCATTGCCAAAGGCGCTGCTGAACTTGGAATAGTGCGCGTCGAGGTTGAGATCGAGTTTGGGTATGCGAGTGAAGGTGATGCCAAATGCCTGGTTCAGCGAGTTCTTCGCGTCCCCGGTCCGGTTACTCTGACCAATGTCGGTATAGACCCATACCTGCTTCACAACTTCAGCACGGACTCCCACGCTGAATCCCTGGAAGAGGTACTTGTCGAGCAGGCCCGTGCCTAGCAGTGTCGGATCGAAAGTCGGGATGTCGCGGAAGTAGGTGTGGTTCACATCGAACTCAATCCTGGGATGGGGCTGAATGCGAATCGTAAGAAAGTTCCGGCCGAGACCTGGCCCAGGAGCGGGGGCATCCGGCGTGCCGCGCGGACTGTCCAGTTGCAGCGAGTCATAGATTGAAAAGGAAGTCTTGTACGAAATTGAATTTTCAAAGAACACAAACGGCCGGTCGATTTGCCACTTGAGGGCACTGATGCCAAAGCCTGAAGTGCTCGTGTAATGCGTACCGTCGAAGCTGCCGCCTTGAAAGTTGATGAATACGCCGGCGATCTTGCCGTCCGGGTTGTAACTATAAGAGGTCGGGTCAGGCGTGGAACCGGCGAACATCCCGATCGTGCTGCCCTTGGAAAAGCGAGCGCCAAAATACCCGCCGTCTATCGTGTCGAGGCTCGGGGCGTAGGGGAGATAGAGCCGTCCAAACCCGGCAACCCAACGCGAACTGGGGTTGTCATAAGTCATACTGAGGTGATAAGTGCGATTAATCAGATCCTGCATCGTGGGCACGCTCTGCGCTGATTCTCGGGTAAGATTGCCGCGCCAGTATCCCCGCACGTTCCAGTAGGTTCCTCCAAGCCGGGTGACATCGAGGCGCATGACGCCGCCGACGTTGTTACTCGTCATCGAGGTGTTGCCGCTGGAAACCGTGCTCATGTAATTGACGCCGAACATTCCGCGTGCGCGGTTCACGGAGGGCAGCGGCGGGCGCTGTACTTCGTCATGGGCCTCTTCGTCCATCGTGTCGTTGTCCGTGAATGTAACAACCGCCGGATACTTGCGCGTAGCGCTGAGCGTCCGCTGCTGGATCAGCGCCTGCACATCGGCCGTGGAAAGATACGCTAGATCTCCTACCTTGACAGGGCGCTTCGGAGAATGGATATCAGCCACCGCCGACGTCTCGGCAACGGCATTGATTTCAAGTTCGGCAATGACCCGCGGATCGTTGGTGTCAACCACGGCCCCTTGTTGCACGGGCAAGTTCGATTCCCGAACCTCCAGTTTCATCTGCTCGCCCAATCCCGAACTGCTCCCTCCGTCGAGATAGGCGACTCCGTCGGCAACATACTTAACGCGAAATACGGTTCGCAAGCTCGGATCGGCAGCCTGAAGTGCCAGTAGAGTCTGGTCGGTGCTGGGAGTGCTGGCCGGGGCGAGCTCACGGTAGCGTCTTCCGCTGCCGGAGGGGGCGGCGCTATCGCTGGAGCGGCCGGAGAGGTCGACTTACTCGCTTCTGAGTTAGAGCCCGCAGTTTCCGTGGCCGGGAAAACGGGGGAACCAGCAGCCTGGCCATTTGCCCCACCATTCAGTTGCAGAGAAGCCGACGGGAAGCTGGCGCCAGCATTCGCGGTCCGAAGCGGCTCACTCTTTGGGGCGGCCTCGGCTGTCTCCATCGACGAGGTTGAACTTTGCGCTGATGTATCAGCGTGCGCGGGAGTGCGGGGGGCAGCGCCGCCAGTGGTCGAGGAGCCGTCGCCAGAGATGTCGCCCGACTGGGCGGTAGTTGAGCTGTAGTCGCCAGTGTTTGATCCGGGCCGGAAGACACTGAGCAGCCCTCTGGAAGCGGCGCTTGCGGGCGGCTTGCGCTGCGTGCGCGACAGCGCCTTGGGTGAAAGAACGAGCGTGACCCGGTTTCCCTCGGTCAACATCCGGTAGGGTGTGCTCTGCTCAAGATCGATCACGACGTGGGTGATCGGTGGTTCGGCTTGATGGAGTCCAAAGCGAACCCTGCGGACTCCGGGAGCATGTACCGCAACTTGCCTTTGCTTTCCTGGACTAAGCGTATTTGGGAGTTCGACCACCAGGCGATCCGGATTGGTCGCAACGATGACAGAAGGCTTTACGGATTCGCTGAGATTGATTTCAACACGGACATCACTGCCGGCTGGCATCAGCTGAACGTCCCGAACGCTGGCGGGCGGCTGCGTCTGGCCGGCCATGCAGGACACTCCTAGCAGCAAACTCCCAAGTTGTAGTCGTACGGCTTTCATTTTCAATCAATCTCAGGTGTCTTGCTGGCTGCCCAACATTGTTAGTCGCTTGCCTGGCCTGCCTGTGTTGTTTCAGCTTCTGCGCCTAGCCCCGCCGCCTCCGCCGTTCTTATGACACTGGTAGCAATTCACGCTGTTGTAGACATATCCACCAATGCCCTGGTGCTCCTTATCGGTCTGGGTCTTGGTGTGGCAGTTAGTGCACGTAAAGACCGAGTAGTCGTTTGGATTGGTATGGCAGGTCGAGCAAACTCCCTTGGCGCCGCCATGGTTCATATCCCACCAGGTATGGTTGAACTTCCCATCGGCCCACTTAATTGTGTCGTGACAGGTCTGACATGTGGTCGGGAAGCCCGCGGCAACGTGGTTCGGGTCGGTCGTCCCGTAGTAGTCGGCCGAATGGCACGAGAAGCAATCCGTGTTCGTAATGTTGTAGTTGTTATTGACATGGCAGTCCGTGCATGTGCGCGGCGGCACGGTGTGCGATCCCGTGAGTGCCCATCCGGTCTGCGCGTGGTTAAACGTTCCGTCGCTCCACTGCGCGGTGTCGTGGCACATTTCGCAGGTCGTCGGAAACTTCGCAGCCACGTGGTCCGGATTTTTTGCGTTGTTGTAGTCCGTCTGGTGACAGCTGACGCAGCTGGTATTGGTGATGTTGTAGTTATTGTTGACGTGGCAATCAGTGCAGGAGCGCGGCGGCACGGTATGCGATCCGGTCAGTGCCCACCCCGTCTGTGAGTGATCGAACTTCCCGTCACTCCACTGCGTGGTGTCATGACACAACTCGCAGGTGGTGGGGAATTTCGCGGCCACATGGTCAGGATTTTTCGCCTGGTTGTAGTCGTTCTGGTGACAACTCACGCACGTCGTGTTGGTGATGTTGTAGTTGTTGTTGACATGGCAGTCCGTGCAAGCGCGCGGCGGTACCGTGTGCGATCCCGTGAGCGCCCAGCCAGTTTGCGAGTGGTCGAACTTCCCATCGCTCCACTGGTTTGTGTCATGACACGTTTCGCAGGTGGTGGGGAATTTCGCGGCCACATGGTCAGGATTTTTCGCCTGGTTGTAGTCGTTCTGGTGACAACTCACGCACGTCGTGTTGGTGATGTTGTAGTTGTTGTTGACGTGGCAATCCGTACACTGCCGGGGCGGCACCGTGTGCGAACCGGTCAGAGGCCATCCCGTTGCCGAATGGTTAAACGTTCCGTCGCTCCACTGATTCGTGTCGTGACACTGCTCGCAGGTCGTGGGGAAGTGCGCATCCGGGTGATCTACCGGTGATTTCGCATTGTTGTAATCGTTCTGGTGGCAGCTCACGCACGTCGTGTTGGTGATGTTGTAATTGTTGTTGACGTGGCAGTCCGTACACTGCCGAGGCGGCACTGTGTGCGATCCCGTCAAGGGGAATCCAGTCTTGGAGTGATCGAAATTCGCCGGTGACCATCCGCTGGTCGTGTGACAGACCTCGCAAGTCGTCGGGATGCCCTGCTGCGCGTGGTTGGGATTGTTCGTGTTCTGATAGTCGGTCATGTGACACGACACGCAGGTGGTATTCGTAATGTTGTAGTTGTTGTTAACGTGGCAGTCCGTGCACTGCCTTGGCGGCACCGTGTGCTGGCCAGTCAGCGGAAAGCCGGATTGCGAGTGATCGAAGTTGGCGGGCTGCCAGGCGGAAGTCGTATGGCACGACTGACAGGTCTGCGAAAAACCGAGTTGGATGTGATTGGGATTCGTCGTGCCCTGAAAATCCTTCAGGTGGCATGACACGCACGTGGTGTTGGTGATGTTGTAGTTGTTGTTGACGTGGCAATCCGCGCACTGGCGTGGGGGTACCGTGTGGGCGCCGGTCAGCGGGAAGCCGGTTGCGGAGTGATCGAAGTTGACGTTAACCCAATTGTCAAAACCGTGGCACTGCTGGCAGGTGGTGGAGAATCCGCCGGCAACGTGGTTCGGGTTGGTTGTACTTTTGAAATCGGCCGCATGACAGCTGTAGCACTGGGTTGTCAGACCCTCAAACTGGCCGACCGCCGCCGATTTATGGCAGGCATCGCATTCCAGCGTGGCGTGCGCGCCCAGCAACGGAAAGCGGTTCATGTGATCTTTGATCTGCGTGATCTGCACGTTCCAACCCTTAACGGTGTGGCACTGTTCACACTTGGCGCCGAACTGGCGCTTATGAATGTCGGCATGGCAATCGGCGCAGCGCGTCGCGGTATTGGAGAACACCGGTTTGGTATGGCACTCATTGCAGGTCACCGATTCGTGCATTCCCCGTAGCGGGAACTTGGTGCGGTTGTGATCGAACTCGGGCTTGGAGCGGATGGGTTTCCACCCCATCGACGTATGGCAGTTCTGGCAGGGAATATCGAGGGGCCCGTGCGGACTTCGGCTGTTAGCCGCGGCGGGTGACTGTGCTGCGGCAAACGCGCCCAAAACAATCAGGGGTACGAAAGCCAGTTGAAATCGCATCTGCAAAGACAGTTCTATCCGAGAGTCGGATTAGACCCCACAACTGCTTTAGTACCGCGCTTCCTGACTTTCGCTCATCTTGCGAGCCAACGAAGAGATTGCAACAGGCTGTGCAATTCTGCGTCCGAACAGATTAGCCAGTTGGGCAAGGTAGCGAAAATTACGGAAGCCTCAGTAGGGGTAACCACACCACCACAAGCGGGCATTGTCCTAATTCCGAGTACATGTACTTCCGCGTGGTGTAAGTTCTACAGGGTATCCAACACTTTTACCGTTGAATTCTTCAACGGCTAGCTTCGCGTCTTGGACGTTGGGCCGTGGCAAGCAGCGCATTCCCTGGGTGTCGGTTTGTAGAACAGGACCTGCTTGCCATCGACGAGCCGCATGAGCGCGTGACACTGTGCGCAGCGCGTCTTCTGGTGCGCGCCCTGAAGCGCGAAAGTGGTTCGCTTATCGTGATCGAACAGCGCAGGCTTCCACTTCGTGCTGTTGTGACACGACACGCAAGTGGTAATACCGTTTTGTGCGAACTGCTTCCCGTGGATGTCTTCGTGGCAGTCCTGGCACTTCGTGGGCGCCGTTTTGAAGTCGACATTCGTTAACTTTGTCTCCAGGTTTGGCGGCTTGTGGCAGTCGGCGCAAGCGGTCGCGCGATGAGCTCCAACCAATTGGAAGTCGGTTTTCGAATGATCGAACCGCGACAACTCCTTCCACGATTTCGTCGAATGGCAGGCTTCACAGCCGGCTGGCTTGCCGTCCAAACCCGCGCGCAGCATGCGTTCCCGAAACTGTCCTTTGTGTGGGTCGGAGTGGCAGGAAGTACAGTCCAGATTCTGCCAGTGGTAAATCGCGGTCATCTTGTCGCCAGTAGGGAGCAGTTCTTTGTGACACTCGCCACAGGCAACGGCAATGTGGCCGCCCGTAAGCAAAAACCGAGTTTGCTTGTGCCGGGCCAGTGAGAACGTGGACGGCTGGTATCCCTCAAGGTTGTGGCACTGATCGCAACGGTTGGACCATGGTGCAGCCGCAAACTGCGCCGCATGCCGATCGCTGTGGCAGTCGGTACATTGCTGGAACTTGACCTTGTAGAGCGCATCTTTCCCCTTCGGAATGTGACACTGATCGCATTTCACACCCGCGTGTTTGCCTTGCAGGGGATAGGCGCTGGTGGCATGTTCCTTGACACCAAACGTGGAAGGTTTGAAGCCTTCGACAGTATGGCAGGACGCGCATTCGCCGCCTCCCGCGCGCTTGGCGAACTGGCCTTTGTGAGGATCCGGCGTGTGGCAGTCCATGCATTTGGCGAACGCGACCGCTTTCTTGAAATCGCCCTGGGCATGGCACTGCACACACTCCACCTGCGCATGTTTTCCAAGCAGGGGATACTTCGTTTTCGAGTGATCGAAATTCTGGTTGAGCCCGATCGTCGAGATTTTCTTCCACCCGGCTGTCGTGTGACACGACTGGCAGGTCTGCCTGAAGCTACCGTGATGGATATCGGCATGGCAATCCGCACACTGGCCGAATGGAATTCCGGCGTATCGGGGCTGGCCGTCCGCGCCCGCCGAGTGGCATTTCTGGCAGGTCACCTGCGCGTGCATCCCGGTAAGCGGATAGCGCGTCCGAGAGTGGTCGAACTGCTTGATCGTAGCGACCGATTTCCAGTCGGTGGAATTGTGACATTGTTGGCAATTCGCTCCCAGCCGCCCCTGATGCGGGTCTTTGTGACAACCGGCGCACGATTCGGAAATGCCAAGGAAGGTCTGATTCAGATCTTTGACCTTGATGAGCGCTCGACCTGCCGGCGCAATGTGCTCGGCGCTATGGCATTTGTTGCAAGTTAAACCTACATGCTTCCCTTCGAGAACGTATCCGGTCTGCTTGTGGTCAAATCTCGACGGGTCCCACTTGACAATCTGAAAGTCCTCTCCGTTGTGGTCCGAGTGGCAGCGCACGCAACCCTGGCTTGAGCCTGGCTCAAGCTTGTAGCTGGCGTGCAGCCCGCCACGAGTAGACAGGCGCGCTGCGATCTCGCCATGACATTCCAGGCACCTGAAGGTCGGCTGGCCAGCGGAAAGCTTGTGGCACGTCGTACAGTTGCTCGCGCCATTGAGTGACTGATGAGCCCGTGAAAGAGGACCGGGAGAGATTTGCGCCGTCGCCACGATGGCCGAACCGAGTACCAATGCAACAATGAGCAAACGCCTGGCGGCCCGACTCAAACTTAGTTGGAGTGAGTGCTTAGAAACCATAACTCTACGGCGCGTTAGACTGTGCAATCCGAACCCCGGAGCGGAACGTGATTGCAATCACTATTCCATCTCATCGATCTTGAGCCAGCACTGTAGCAGCGTAAGCACAAGCCTCCTACTTCCGGAAGTCCACTAGAAGGTTCAACTATCGGACACACCTGCCCCAGCTAAAGTTATTCAGAGAACTAATTTCTCCGAAAACCCCCGTCAGGCGTGCGACTCCACCCCCAACCCCTCTCTCGAAATGAACCTCCGAATGTGAACCGCGGGTCAAAATCGGTTTATCACCAACCGGGCTCAAGTGGGGCAAGGTAAAGGTCGCCGAGTGATCGTCGGTTAAACCTAACATATTAAAACAGTTGAACAATGTCCTGTGCCCTCAAAGGCAGTTTGCTCTAGCAGTGCTCTGCGTTAGATTATAAGAAGCTTAATTTCATAGAGATACAATGATAGTGCGGTATTGTTTGGTGATTGCATTGTAATTTTATCGATATTTAACTACACTGCAATTGGCAGTTTGGAGTGCTGACCAATGGCAGTGCTCACCCCACCAAGACCCGACTTGTTGGCGTACCGGGAAGCGACGACCTTGGAATTTTCCAAGCTCGTTGATCAGCTGACAAAGATAATTGGAAAGAAGTTGACGGCGTACATCGCTTCTGTGAAAGACACGCGAGCGATCGACCGGTGGATCGCGGGCTCAGAATCTTACAAGGGGGCTGAAGAACGACTGCGATTTGCTTACCGCCTGGCGAAGACGATCCATGATCAGGAAGGTCCGCGGGTGGTTCAGGCGTGGCTCTCGGGGTTGAACCCAGAACTGAGGGACCGAGTGCCCATCCGCCTGCTTCGAGATGAGGACATAGAGACGATAGGCCCGGAGATCCTTGGAGCCGCACGTGCGTTCCTGGCTGGAGGGTAGGGGTCGTGGAACCCTCCGGCGTGATTTATCGACGGGGCCGCCTCCCGGATCCCTGGGCTGTGCCCGACTGGGCATCGGCTGGACCGGACGGAACGTTCGGGAACCGCTTCGATGATCCTGATGCGACCTACCGACTTCTCTACGCTTCCTCTCAACGCCTAGGTTGCTTTCTCGAAACATTGGCGCGCTTCCGCGTCGATCCCAAACTCGCGGCAGAGTTGGCTGCAGTCTCAGGAGAAGTCGATCATTTTCCACTTGGCGAAGTGCCCGTGGAATGGCTGCAGAAGAGGATCTTGGGAGTTGCGACGGCGGGCGGCGAGTACGCTGATGTATGCAGCAGCGAATGGATCAGTAGGTTGCGTAAGTCATTGGCTGCACATTTCACCAAATTTGGCGTTGAAGATATCGACGCTTCGGTTTTGCAGAAGACAGCTCCCCGAACGCTGACGCAATTTGTGTCGCGCATCGTCTTTTATACTGGCTTCGCTGGGATTTACTACCTATCGAAGTACGGGCACGACATCGAGAATTAGGCTCTTTTTGAACCTTTTCAAATCAACATCGGAGAACCTGAGACGATTCGAGTCGAAGATCAGGACTTGCAGCTCGCACTTCGACGTCATTCGTTGAGGCTAAGAGAATAGAACCCCCCCAAATTCTGCGAACTGATTTAATCTAGCTCGCCCGACGCAGATCGTCAGAAACCCACGTCATTGTCCGGGTGGCTGCGGGCAGTCCGAGTGGTTATCGCAAGCCCGCAACGTGATCGATTTCGTCGGCGGTGACACCGGCTTTGCGTGCGCTTCGTACAGCCGAGTGGGTGGCGCCTTCTAAGCCGGCTCCAATCGATAGGGCAAGTTTGACCAGGCGGCGACTCTTCCCGTCGAGAGGGCCAGCTTGTGACAGCGCTCTTCTGGTTGATTGAACGCTTTCCACACTTTACGATGGCGATTGCGGAACTGGTTCACAGCATCAGGCGGTTTCTTGGACACGCAAGTTACTCCTAATTGGGGTAGACCGTAAATTTACACAAGTCTTTGGCCGTTGCGAATTTGTGCGCGGAGGACATGCTGGATCAGCTGACACGCTTTCTTTACCTCTGGCATGGCCAACGAGAAATACACATTCTTGCCCTCGCGGCGCCTGACGACGACGCCTGCTGATCTGAGCACCATCGCGTGTTGCGAGAGGTTGGCCTTCGAAATTCCAAGCTCTTTCTGAATTTCAGCAGCTGACCAATCGTGCTTGCCAAGGAGGTCCAAGATGTGGAGACGAGTCGCGTTGGCGAAGGCTTTGCAGATCAGCACCTGTCGCTCAAGAATTTCGTTTTCCACATTCCATTGCTTGCTGCCTTTTTTCATTGTCGAACCATGGTCTGAAACAACCTCTTGTGGCGAAAGTTTGGTGGCCACCATGTTATCTCCTATTCCGGGATTATGGCCGGGAAATCAACGGAGCTTTGTCTGTAGCTGAGTCGTTCTCCGGCTTGTCGTCCGCCGAGTGCGCCTCGCCTTCTTCCATGGATCTCATTTCATCTCTCCAAGCCTGTTCCTGGATCTTGACCGCTCTCCACCACTTGAAATGGTGGCGATAAGCGTAGAGTTCATCGACTACTCCAGTGATCATTGAATAGAATGCGGGCTTTTCCTCCGGGAACACCGCGCCCATATAGACGTGGATCATCAGACCCGAGACGACCATGCCCACAGCGAAGAAATGAAGAACCATACCCCAAGCGACAAAGGCGGTGCCAAACCAGTGGAAGGTCATGGTGAGGCCGGTAAGCATGATGAGCGGGACCATGGTGTAGACCAGCAGGGCAAAGAGTTTCTGGCCTGCGTTGTAGACTCCCTGCGGTGGCAATGGATCTTTGGTCCGTCCCAATAGCAGGAGTGTCCGAACCTTTAGCCAGAGCACATCGTCCCGGTCCAAGCCGATTTCGTTCTGCAGCACTTCGATTCGAAGAAAGTTCCGGAAGCCAAAAATCGCATAGACCAGAAACACTGTTGTCCAAGTTAAACCGACCGAGATGTGGAAGCGAAGCATGTTGGCCCGCGAGCCGAATATGCCCTCCATCATCTGCAGATACCAGACGGGTGCGAACCGGTAATAGGGCGAGACAATCAGACCGGCGCCGGTCGAGAGTTCGAGGAGCCAGCTAATGGCGTTGAACCAGTGGAGAAGTACGATCGCGACATGGTGCTTCTTGATTTGACGTTGCGCCATCGCCTCCGCTTGTTCAGCGGTGAGCGGAATCGGGACGGTTGGGATCGCGGATGCGCTCATAGCTGCTCCTCACTCATCGAACTGCTTCTCGCCGGTCGAAAGCTGGTGGAAGAAGGCGACAGCCTGACCGAGGAACGTTGCCCCGACGGCAAGGTACACGAACTTATTCAGGAGACTGCCCCAAACTTTGCCCGGCGCGATAGTGCGTGGAGGGAGCGGAGCAAAGCTTGCAAGCGCAAGTTCAGCGTGCTCGGGTTTGCCGGCGTAGTAGACGTTGGGTCCAATGGAGATGTTCGCTGTCTCCATGCGCTTGGCTGCACCACGGTACACGAACCGGAAGACGTCGCTCGACGAGTCTTCCAAGTCCCCGAAAATTTTCGCGTGACCTGGACAGGTAGTCACGCATGCGGGTTGCAATCCCTTACCGGCGCGGGTCGCGCAGAAGTCGCACTTGTCCACCTTGCCGATTTCCGCGTTTATGAAGCGTGCTCCGTATGGACAGGCGGCAACACACGAGCCGCAACCGATGCAGAGGTCGCGATTCACGCGAACGACGCCGTTCTGATCCTGGTAGGTTGCTCCGGTTGGGCAGGCTGGAACGCAAGTCGGTCGGTCGCAGTGGTTGCATTGCGACACATAAAACGCTGTTGAAAGTTTAGGGAACTGGCCGATAGTTTCTGTCTGTCGGACCTTGGTCCGGGCGAATCCGTTGGGAACGTCCCACTCAGACTTACAGGCTACAGTACAGGACTGGCAGCCCACGCATCGTTCCTGATCGATCACCATGGCGTAGCGCGGCATGGGCTAGCTCCTATCTCCCGTGGTGGGCAGCACGCGCACGAAATTCACGCGCATCCCAGTCGCACCCATGATGGGGTCGATGGACACACGCGTGATCAGATCCGTGTCGGAGGCACCTTTCTTGTAGGCCTTGGTGAGACTTTTTGCTCGCGTCCCGAAGCCGTGGACCATGTATGCGCAGTCGTTGCGAATCCCCTCCGTTGCCCGCACTGCAATTGGAAGACTCTTAGCTCCATCCTGGTTCTCAAGAGTGATGACCTGTCCGTTCTTGATCCCGGCCTTGGCTGCGAACTCGGCGTTGATCCATACCTGGTTTTCGGGCATCAAGTCATCCAGCCAGGAGTTATTTTCGGAGCGAGAAAACGAATGCATCGGAGCCCGGCCATAGATCAAGCGCATGTACCCCGGAGGCGGTTGCTCGACTGCCGTGAACTTCGGTAGCGGGTCAAAATTCAAGTCCTTCAATACCGACGAGACCAGTTCGATTTTTCCGCTTTGTGTGGGGAAGATTGGTCCATCTTCTTCCTTGCGGTCGTCGATATAAGGATGGCCATCGAAGGACACAGCTCCCAGCGACTTGAGTTCCCCCAAGTTGATTCCGAGTGGCTGCAACAAGCGCGAGAGATGGTCGTCAGGGTCTTTCCACGGGAAGTAATCCGCAAGTCCCATGCGATTCGCCAATTGCTTTGCGATCCACCAGCCGGGTTTCGACTCATACAACGGATCGATAGCTGGTTGCCGAATGGCAACGAAGGGACGTTTCGACGTAGTGACGAATGCCGGTGGGTCATAACGCTCAAGATAGGTTGCTTCCGGTAGAACAAGGTCGGCGTAATTCGTCTGTTCAACCGGCAGGACATCGACAACGGCCATGAACTCCAGTTGTTCGATGGCTTTCAGAGTGTTCTGTCGTTGCGGGATGCTCTCCAGAATGTTTTGCCCATACACAATCCAACCTTTGATCGGATAAGGGCTCGCATTCAGGGTTGCCTGCACCAGACCCTGGGTAAGGCCTTGGGACTCCTCGGTCGCCAACGGATATTTGGTTCCTGCACCGTCAGCGCGGCCACGTTCTGACTCCGTCATTGGAGGAAGAGGAATTCGCCCCTGCTTCACTTTGGTCGGTAGGAACATGCCTCCTTTGCGGCCGTAGGCTCCGAGCAGGGCGGTCAGAATGGCCATGGCGCGAGCACGCTGCGTATCGTCTCCGTACCAGGTCACATGCCTGCCGGGATGAATCGCGACGGCAGGCTTGGCCTCTGCCATCATGTGCGCGGTTTCGCGAATCTGTCCGGCTGGAATTTCTGTGATTGATTCAGCCCACTCCGGGCTGAAGTCTGTCACATGAGCTTCGAGTTCCTTCATCCCCGTCGCGTATTGCTCGATGTATTCCTTGTCGTAGAGGTTTTCAGTGATGAGCACATTTGCCCACGCCAGCAGTAACGCGATATCAGTTCCGGGTTTGATGGGTAGCCAGTGGTCTGCCTTGGACGCTGCTGTGGAAAAACGCGGATCGACTACGATCAACTTAGCGCCACTTTGCAACCCGGTGATGAAATTTGTGACCTGCGAGGTGAAGACGTTCTCACCAATGTGGCTGCCGATCAGAACGATGCACTTCGATTCTTCCAGGTCCACGGGTTCGGGGGAATTGACGGCACGCCCGAAAGTGAGTTGATAGCCGATGTCGCGTGGTCCGCGGCACTGTGCGAATGCAGGTTCGGCTGCGTTCGGCGTCCCGTAAGCCTTCATCAATGTGCCGAAGAATCCGGCGGCCACGCCGTGCGGGAAGAAACCCACGCTCTCTGGGCCGTACTTCTGC
The DNA here is from genome assembly GCA_963698865.1 of uncultured Acidobacteriaceae bacterium. Taxonomy (GTDB): domain Bacteria; phylum Acidobacteriota; class Terriglobia; order Terriglobales; family Acidobacteriaceae; genus Acidiflorens. Next base: position 368,474 of record CAVOSL010000004.1, read on the forward strand.
TTCAGATCCTTCAAATGCGTCGCGAAGAAATCGAGCGCCTCGTCCCATGAAGCGCGTCGGAACTTGCCTTCACCACGTTTACCCGTCCGAATGAGCGGGTATTTCAAGCGATCAGGATCGTAAAGAAGCTGGGTGCCGGCATTTCCGCGCGCACAGAGCTGTCCCTTGGTGAGCGGATGTAGAGGATTGCCTTGGAGTTTGAGAACCTTTCCGTCTGCGACTTCCGCCATCACGCCACACCGCCAGAAACACATTTCGCAGTTCGTGGCAATCTGTTCCACCCGCGTGTCTCCGCGCCAGGAAGGTGGATGGGATTCAGCTTCCGCTGCTCCCGCAGTAGCGATGCCAGCGAGGACCGAGGAAGTTTGAAGAAATCCACGGCGCGTAATCTTGCTCATGTGCAACACCTTCGCGATCTTCAGATTCGGGGCCTTTAGAGCGGAGGCCGAGATGTTCGGCCTCCGCCCCTCACGGCGGGGAAGAACTAGAACCGCGTGGTCAGGCCGAGCGAAAGCATTTGAGCGTCTTTGTAGGTCGGGAAGCCGAGAATAGCGGTCGTGTTGAGGTCCTTTGGCGCCCCAACGTGCCATCCCGAGCCCGAGTAGTTGTAGTTGTAGCGGATGTAGCCCAGCTTCATGATGAAGCGGTCGTAGATCCGGTGAGTGATGTAGGTTTCGTAGACATCGCCGCGCGTCGAGGTCTTCGGCGCGATGATGTCGTCTTCCGCTTGGGCGAAGTTGAACCAGTATTTGGAGCCGTGGTTAAACTCGAACCCGACCTTGGTGCGTCCGTCGTTTTTCGGGACATTATAGCGAATTCCCACATAAACCATCCCACCGTTGTGATCGACTGGAGCCTCGAACGGATCGGACATGAGACCGCCGAAAGGCGAAGTTAGCCCGTTCGGGCGCGTTCCCGAATAGTTGCCGCTGGCGTATAGGTCCACGTCCCCCCACCGCTGGTTCAGGTTGACGCCAAGAAGATTAATGGCGCCCAGGTTGGTCGAAGGCGTGTAGCGCATGACGACCGGAGCGTTAACCGGATCTCCGGTAACCGGGTTGACAGGGAGAACCAATATGCCGTTAAAACCGTCGGTGACGTTGAACGCGTGAGCATAAGTAGCTTGAACGAAAGTTTTTTCGGTGTTGTAAAGATCGAGGTTAGCGCCGATCAGGTGAGTGTCTTTCAGACGGTCCGCCGGCGACTTCAGGATGTTCCCATTTCCAAATCCAGACTGGTACCCGACGCCATAGCAGAGCCGCCACACCATCTTCTCGTTAAGGTGATAGCCAACCGTGATGCCGTCGAATTGAAAGTCGATGAGTGCGCCAGAGGGCGTTCCACCTCGAGGTTCGTCATCGCGAAAGTTCAGGGGCGGTCCATCGGTAGATGGTCGCCTTCCGATGGAGAGATACAGTGGCAGGCCGCCAACATGGTTCCAGGTGAAGTAGGCGCGTTCTACCCGGAGCATGTCAGAATTCGGAACGCCAGCCGTGGTACCGTCGATGTTCATCGATGAGGGCTGGCCGTCGAAGACTTGCACGCCAGTGGAATCGCCCCAAGCTTTGTACATACTCAAGCGCGCCGTGACGCTCAGATCGTCGTTGATCTTCGAATCCATATTGAGGCGCAGGCGGTTGGTGTAGAGGATGCTGGTGTCGTTGCTATAGCCGTTCTGCAGCACCCCTGGAGCCTGAGTCAGATAGCTCGTCAGCATCTGTTGCATTTGCGGCGAGAATTGTCCGATCGACGCCTTCAGTTGGTTGAAGGTGAGGCTGCCGGTGTAAAACTGGTATTGACCGTAGTTCTGCTGCACTGTTTGTCCGATAAATCCGGCGAACTGGGCCGGGGTCATCGAATTGAACAGGCTGGGATCGAAGGTCATTCCCATGCCGCCCTGCGATGTGGGTGTGAACAGCCAGAGAGTTTTCACCATCAGGTTTTGCAGTTGCATGCCGTCGTAGTGCGCGGGGATGTTCCCCCAGATAGAGTGGGCTTCAAAACGATAGTCGCCGGTGAAATTGATGCGGTCCATGGCGCCACGACGTTCCGTCTGAACGACACGGTGGTCAAGGTCTTTGACTTGGGTGACGAGTTCAGCCGTGGACGGTTGATCGGTCGCGGGCGCCTTACTTGCCTCGTCTTTTTTCGCCTGATTCGCTTTCTCTTGCGCCGCTAGTCGCTCTTCCATAGCAGCGACCGCCTTCTTCATCTGGTCAAGCTCCTGCCGCAGTTCCGCATTTTCCGCGGATGCTGTGGAGGGTTGTGGAGTTGTGGTTCCAGCCGGCGGATTTTGAGCTGAAGCCAGCAACACGAACAGCAGTATGCAAATAGTAAGAAGCGGAATAGATCTATTAAAGTTCTGCACGATATTCGTCCTCTCTTCGTCGTTCTCGAAAGTCATGGCCGTTGTCTAACCACAAGTTGCGGGTTGTTCGGAATCCGCGGCATGATCGATGGCAAAACGCTGGATTGCTTTCATCTGATCGGGTGTAAGTTGTTCCAGCAACTTCCCTCCGGTCTTCGGGTGGAGCAGGTTCCGGTGTGATGAGACCAGTTTGAGCTTGAAGAAGATCCTCCACTGATCCTGAGTCAGGGTCATGGGGGTGTATTGACCCTGCGGGGAACCCTTGTCGTGGCAGACCTTGCAGTTATTGCGATAAAGCTCCTTGCCATTTGCGCTTTGAGCGGCCGCTGATGTGGCCCCTGCAATCAGCGCCCCAAGCACGCACGCTATGACGAACCAAGCATGAAGCCGTTTCATAGTTGTCCTCCGCTATCGGTTACTGAACTTCAAAGTTGCGATACTTCGCAACTAATGAATACGATACAGATGGAATATTGAGTGTTTCTGTGATGCGCGGCACGTTTCCGCGTGATAAGTGGCGATGCCCGGCATTACGAAAGGCCACGCGACAAAAGTGCTACATTGAACTGGATGCATTCCGAAATAGAACAAGCGGTTCTGCTGTTGCAGCGCGGCGACGATGCGGCCCTGGAACAGGCTCTCGCCCTGCTGCAAAACACCGTTTTTTCGTTCAGCATGAGGGTTTGCGGGCAGCGTCAGGACGCCGAGGACACGATGCAGGAAGTCCTGCTGAAGTCAGTTCCGCATCTAGCAAAATTTGATAGCCCAAAGGCGCTCGTGGTGTGGCTTTATAAGGTTGCGAAAAACCGTTGCCTGATGAGCCGCCGCCGAAGCAAGTTCGCTCCGAGTCGGGAGCTTTCTCTCGAAGAACTGATGCCGGATCGGAGGGAATTGGAGAAATTGAGTGCCGAGGGTGGAATCAACCCGGAAAGATTCGCGATTCGAAGCGAAGAAGCTGGCATGTTGCGGGAAGCGATTCAGAAATTACCCGCACAATATCGCATTGTCCTTGTGTTACGGGATATGGAGGGTCTGACCGACGAAGATGTTGCCGAAATCACGGGACTGCGCGCAGGGACGGTGAGGGTTCGGTTGCACCGAGCCAGGCTGTTTGTTCGTAAGGAACTGATGAAAGCGTGGAATCCGCCGGCGGGTCGTAACGTCGCCGCCACATCGCCGCGCGGCGCTTCTCGCATGGAGCCCAAACCGGCGCGCTGTAAGGCCATGTTCGCCGAACTCTCAAACTATCTTGATGAGCAGTTGGACGACTCTCTGTGTGATGAACTGGAAAAGCACCTCGACAGATGCGAGCCGTGCAAGGTGTTTCTGGCAAGTCTCGAAGCAACGATTGAGCAGTGCCGGACGTCGCCGGCAGGAAATGCGCCCCAGAAAACCGCGGTTCGGCTCCGGAAGGAACTGATGAAGAACTACGTTCGCGCTGCGGCGGTCGTCCGGCCGTAACCCTCAAGTCCACCCCTTTTTCGCCTCTCTTCTTTTTTGGAACTTTCCCTGTAACAAAATCCTGCCTTCTGCATTTATTCGTGTTCCTAGTCGATAAAAGCATAGGAGGGCAATCATGATCAGCGCCAAAGTTGAGCTGACTCAAGCACTTAGGCAACAGAGGCAGTTCGTGGCACTCACCGGCAGCGGACACAATCTGCTGCTGGACGATGCGGCTGGGGGAACCGGTCCAAAGCCGATCGAACTGGTTGCGGCCGGGTTGGCCGGTTGCACAGCGTTCGATGTCATCACGGTTCTGCGCCAGAAGTATCACCAGAAAGTCACTGGATACGAAGTGCGGGTCGAGGCTGATCAGGCGGAGCGTCCACCGCAAGTGTTTACGGCCGTGCGGATTCACCACGTAGTCGCGGGTCGCGACATCGATGCCGCGGCGTTGGAAGAAGCTATTCGTCTTTCCGAGGAGAAGTACTGCTCGGTGGGGGCGATGGTGCAAAAAACGGCGAGTTTCCACACGACCTACGAGATTGTCGAAGAGAAGACCGAGTGGATAAAGATGACCCAAACTACCGGAGTCCAGAGTTGAAGATTTCCCTCAAATTCGTGGTAGCAGCCACAGTCACACTGTGGGTTTCGCTCAGCGGCTCAGGCTCAACAGACCGCCGATCCCTCGCCCCTCACACTTCAGCAGGCGGTAAGGATCGCGTTGGAGAAAAACCCTCTCCGCAAGGCGGCCGTCGCTGACACGAGAGTATCGTCCGCGGACGTTCGCGAAGCGCGATCGGTTCTCATGCCGCGAGTGACGTTCTCAGAGACTGCAACACGCGGGAACGATCCCGTTTACGTGTTTGGCAGCAGATTGCGGCAGCAGCGTTTTACGGCCGATGATTTCTCGCTGAATAAGCTCAACACTCCCTTGCCGTTTGGGAAACTTCAGCACCCGTTTTGGCGGGACCTGGAGTCTGTTTGACTCCTTTGCCAGTTGGCACGGCGTGAATCGGGCAAAGCAGATGAACGAGGCTGCCGGGCATCAGCTGGAGCGTACGGAGCAAGAGATCGTATTCCGAGTCGTCAATGCATATTACGGAGCATTGTTGGCGACAAAACAACTGGAGCTTGCCGAGCAGGCGATAAAAACGTCCCAGTCAATTCTGGATCGCAGTCAGTCGCGATTCGACGCCGGCTTGGTCGTGGAATCGGACCTGCTGACCGCGAAGGTGCGCATGGCCGCGCGACAGCAGGAACTCATTCGGGCCAGGAACAATCTGGACTTGGCTCGGGCCGAGTTGAATACGGCTCTGGGGGTGCCGATGGATTCCTCGTTCCAGCCCACAGAGACTCTGATGGAATCCGCGCTTCCGATCCCTATTCTGCAGGATGTCGAAAAACTTGCCTTGACGAATCGGCCAGACTTGAAGCGCATTCAATCCGAAGAATCAGCTCAGCGGCAGAGCGTTGCAATCGCCAAGTCCTCGTTTGGCCCGCGAGTGAATGCCTTCGCCGGCTGGGAGATGGATAATCCAACGTTCGTGGCGGGCGGTGGAGGAAACAACTGGCTCGGCGGGGTGGAGATGCAGATCGACCTCTTCCAGGGTGGAGCAAAACGGGCGGAACTTGCTCGTGAACGCGCGCTGCAAGAGAAAGTCACGGCGATGAAACAAGTAGCGAGCGATGGCGTCCGCCTTGAAGTCCGGCGCGCTTATTACAGCTTGGACTCTGCCCGGCAGGAAGTTGAGGTTTCGCGGGCTGCTCATCGCACAGGCACAGGACAGTCTGCGTATCAACCAGGACCGCTACGACGGCGGGCTTACCACCGTGACGGATCTTCTGGGTGCGGAAGAAGCGATGCAGCGCAGCCAGACGGATTATTGGGAGGCTGTCTATCGGTTTCATACCAGCTACGCCAGTCTCGAGTTAGCAAGCGGCACCTTAAATATTCAATCCCCGGCGGTGATGCCATGATTCGCGCAAATTCCATTCTTTTACGTCTAGTTCCTCTGGCCGCGGCTATCGCAGGCGGGCTAAGCGGTTGTTCCAAGGAGCGGACTGCACAGCCTTCGGTCCCGGAGACCGTGCGCAGTCTGTCCGTGCTCTCGGTACAACGGGCGGACAGTCCCGATTTGTTGGAAGCAGTGGGAACCATACGCGCGGCGCAAACCAGCCAACTGGCAAGCCAAACGATGGGAAACATCGTAGAAGTGCGCGTACATGAAGGGGACCGCGTACAGCGCGGGCAGGTGCTGGCGATCATCGACGATGCTCAACCTCGGGCCGCGGTCGACCGCGCCACGGCAGGCGAGAGCGCAGCTCAGCAGGAAGTGGCCGCGTCAGATTCCGACTTGGCCCTCGCGCAATCGACCTTGACGCGTTACCAGACTCTCTATGACAGGAAATCAGTCAGTCCACAGGAATTCGATGAAGTAAAGGCGCGCTACCAGGCGGCGCTGGCGCATCGCGACATGACTCGCGCGGGTCAGGCACAAGCGAAAGCAGCGTTAGCGCAGGCGCGCACATCGCTTTCATACACGCGGATTCTTGCGCCATTCGATGGAGTCATCACCGAGAAGAAAGCCGATCCAGGCATTTTGGCCAGTCCCGGCCTTCCCATCTTCACAATCGAAAGCTTGAGCCACTATCGACTGGAAGCAGCAGTCAATGAAAACGACCTGCGGTACGTCCGGATGGGCGAGCAGGTGCCGGTCATAGTGGACGCATTGGAAACCCCACAGCAAAAAGGAAGAGCTCGTAGAAATCGTGCCTGCTGCCGACTCCGGCAGCCGCAGTTTCCTGGTGAAGATCGAATTGCCTGCGGATACGCGGCTGCGATCAGGTCTGTTTGGCCGAGCACAATTCTCCCGTGGGAATCGGTCGGCATTGCTCATTCCGCAGACCTGCGGTCGTTGAGCGCGGTCAACTGCAGGGAGTGTACGTACTCGACCAGAACAGGATCGCAAGCCTCCGCTACGTCACTCTGGGAAAGGCCGCCGGTTCGGTAGTGGAAGTGCTGGCAGGTCTTCAGGAAGGTGAACGCCTGGTCGCGAAGCCTGGCGAACTCGATCTGAATGGCAAGCGCATCGAGGCCCAGCAATGAAAGACCAAGAGGCCAACTCACCAAAGCAACCCGAGCATGGTCTGCGCCTGGCGGGACGGATCGCTCACAGCTTCATCGATTCGAAACTGACGCCGTTGGTGATCGTGGCCGCATTGCTTTTAGGTGCTTTCAGCATCCTTGAGACTCCCCGCGAGGAAGAACCGCAAATTGTCGTCCCCATGCTCGATGTCTTCGTGCAGATGCCGGGCGCATCGCCGGAAGAAATTTCGCAACGGGTCAGTCTTCCCATGGAGAAGCTGCTGCGCGAGGTTCCCGGGGTCGAATATGTGTATTCGATCAGCCAGCCGGGCATGAGCATGCTGATCGTGCGCTTCTATGTGGGGTCGAAAGAAGAAGACGCGATCATACAGACGTACAACAAGCTGTTCTCCAACTTCGACCGCATCCCACCGGGAGTTTCACAACCGATCATCAAGGTGCGATCGATCAACGACGTCCCCATCATGGCACTCACGCTCTGGGGTAAGAACTATGACTCGTATCACCTGCGACGCATCGCCGGCGAGTTGGAAAACTCTCTCAAACAACTCGATGATGTTTCCGAAACGTCGATCATAGGAGGCCAGCCCCGGCAGGTACGAGTGGTTTTGGATACGCAGCGTCTGGCCGCTTATGGCCTGACGCCAGCGGAAGTGGTTAGTCAACTTCAGAGCGCGAATAGTCGAGGGGACGTGGGTAGTTTTGCCCACGATAACCGTGAATTCCAGGTCGAGGCCGGGAGGTTCTTCACGCGGGCCGAAGACTTGCAGCAAGTGGTGGTCGGAGTGCACGCGGGCCGCCCAGTCTACTTGCGCGATGTGGTGGAGAAGTTGGAAGACGGCCCCGCCGAGCCGGACAGCTATGTGATGTTTGCGAACGCTCGCGGTGGTACGGGCCAGACCGCAGGCGCGGAATATCCCGCGGTTACGATCACGCTCGCCAAGCAGAAAGGTACCAACGCGACGATTATTTCCGAACGCGTTCTGGAGAAGGTCGCCTCTCTTCATGGCTATGTATTGCCGAACGATCTAAACATCACTATCACGCGGAACTACGGCGAGACGGCGAAAGACAAATCGAATGAATTGTTGAAGCACCTGCTGATCGCGACGCTGTCGGTGACTTTGCTGATCGCTCTAGCTTTGGGTTGGCGCGAGTCTGGCGTCGTGCTTTTGGCAGTTCCGGTCACACTGGCCCTCACCCTGGCTGTCTTTTATCTCTATGGATACACGCTCAATCGGGTCACTCTGTTTGCCTTGATCTTCTCCATCGGCATTCTGGTCGACGACGCCATTGTGGTGGTAGAAAACATCGTCCGCCACTTCCGATTACCTGGCAGTCGAGGGCGCCCACTCGCAGAAGTGGCTGTCGAGGCAGTGGATGAGGTCGGCAATCCCACGATCCTCGCGACGTTCGCTGTCATCGGCGCCATCCTGCCTATGGCCTTTGTGAGGGGCCTAATGGGCCCGTACATGCGACCGATTCCCGTGGGAGCGTCCGCAGCCATGCTGTTTTCCTTGATGGTGGCGTTCGTGGTTTCGCCCTGGGCAGCTCTGCGGTTGCTTCGAAACTACGCTGGTGAGGGCGGCCACGATAAACATGAGACCGAAGGCTGGACAACCCGTTTGTATCGCCGTGTCATGAATCCGCTGATACTGGACGCGCGTCGCCGCTGGATGTTTCTGGGCGGAGTCGTGGTGTTGTTGCTGGCGGCAGTTGCATTCGTGCCTTTGAAATGGGTGCGAGTGAAGATGCTCCCCTTCGACAACAAGAGCGAGTTCCAGGTCGTCATTGACATGCCGGACGGAACTCCGCTGGAGCAAACGACCCATGTCGCGCAGGCGCTCGGGACCTATCTTGGCCAGCAACCTGAAGTCACAAATTATCAGATTTATGCCGGTACGTCCGGTCCCTACAACTTCAACGGGCTGGTGCGGCACTACTTCTTACGCCGTAAACCGAATCAGGCCGACATTCAGGTAAACCTGCTGTCACGCCATGATCGCAAAGCGCAGAGCCATGAGATTGCACGACGGCTCCGCCCCGAACTGGACAAGATCGCCCAGCCCTTCGGGGCACGCATCAAAGTAGCGGAAGTTCCTCCTGGCCCGCCGGTGCTGCAGACTCTCGTGGCGGAAGTCTACGGGCCCGATTACAAGAGCCAGATCGAATTGGCAGCGCAGATCAAGAAGGTCTTTCAACAAACGCCTGGCGTCGTAGATGTGGACTGGTACGTTGAGGACCCGCAGACCAAGTACGACCTAAAAGTAGATCTTGATAAGGCTGCACTGCACGGTATTTCCCCCGCTGATGTGACGCGTACGCTGCAGGTAGGATTGAGCGGCACAAGCGCCGGACTCCTGCACGATCCGAACTCCCGCGAAGACGTGCCGATCGAAGTGCGTTTGGCACGCCCCGACCGTTCCGGAATCGAAAACCTCGAAAACCTAAAACTGCCTATGGCCTCCGGAGGGCAGATCGCGCTGCAGGAGGTCACAGATCTGCGGCAGACAACGATTGATACCAGTGTCTATCGCAAAAACCTGCAGCCAGTGGTGTACGTGACTGGCGATGTGGCAGGCGGGGAAGAGAGCCCTGTTTACGCAATCATGAAAATGAGCGATGCCATCGACAAAATCAAATTGCCGGATGGCTACGCGATAAAGCAGTACAAAGGCACGACGATGCCCGACCGCACGGACCGCTTGTCGATGAAGTGGGATGGCGAGTGGCATATCACGGTGGAAGTCTTCCGCGATCTGGGACTGGCGTTTGCCGCTGTGCTCGTCCTGATCTATGTCTTAGTTGTCGGTTGGTTCCGATCGTTCGTCACGCCGCTCGTGATCATGGCGCCGATCCCGCTCACGCTGGTCGGTATTTTGCCCGCACACGCATTGATGGGTGCTTTCTTCACAGCGACCTCGATGATTGGTTTTATCGCCGGTGCAGGAATCATCGTGCGCAACTCCATCATCCTCGTCGACTTCATTGAACTGCGTCGCTCGCAAGGCATGTCGCTGGAGGATGCAGTCGTCGACGCCGGTGCGGTTCGCTTTCGCCCCATGCTGCTGACGGCCGCGGCAGTCGTCGTGGGAGCAAGCGTGATTCTATTCGATCCGATTTTTCAGGGCTTGGCGCTCTCGTTGATGGCTGGAGAGGTGGCGTCTACCGTCTTGTCGCGGATGGCAGTGCCGGTCCTCTACTACCTATCTCAGAGGGGACACTCGCTCCCACCACTGCATCCGCATTCGCCCGAAAATGTGGCCGAATGTGAAACACCGCAATGCGAAATTGTGTAGGACCGCTTTTCAAGGAGAACTATTATGACCGTAGAACGTACCCTTCGTTTGATCGCTGGCAGTTTTATTCTCATGTCGCTCGCTCTTGGGCACTACGTTAGCCCGAACTGGTATCTATTCACCGCATTTGTTGGCTTGAATCTGTTTCAGTCCGGAGTTACCAACTGGTGCCCGATGATGACCTTCCTGCGTAGACTCGGAGTTGGCAGATAGGGGAGAATGAACATGCCTAATTGGGCTTGGGGAGTGGCTTTCGTTGTCGCGTATTTAGTCCTGACGCAATGGCTGTTGCCAAAGCTAGGTGTTCCCACCTGAAGGACCCAAGGATGCGCCGAGTCTCGGCGCCACGGCGATCCGAGGGACACGACTTCAGGAAAACCATGACGACGATGGTGCAGGTTGAGTTTCGCGAGAGCCTGTTGTCAGTGCGTGATGAGATCCTGCAATCACTTGGCCATCCAGTAATCTCCGCTCTCGGTTCGCGCGCTGCGCTCAATCTCCATCTCTCGCATGAATCAATAGGCGTCGTCCAGATCGGGCACGTAGCTCCGCGGGAAGGCCGATGTGAGCTTGCCGCGCATTTTCGGAGGACTCTGCCTGGAGTTCCCATTGTGGCGTCTCTCCGTCAGCGCGACCAAGATCTGATCGGAGCAGATTACAATTTACGGGCAGATGATCCGCCGCTGTGGGTAAGCACTGTCAGACAGGCTCTTGCAGGAATTGGATAGCAAGGTTCGAGTGCGGTCAACGAGGAAGGTTGCCGCGATCATATTTTCACCGCAGATGCCACCGCTGCGGGGAGTAAACATTCGGACTCGCGAGCAGTTTTTTGGGCCCACAAGAATGTCCACAAAACTCCTGACCTTGGCTGACTTTCAATGACTTACGCTGTCGTCCGTGCGTTCCAAGTCGTTGAAAAGACTTATTAGCCCAGCCCTGAAAAAGTGGCGCTCTAAGAACTAAGGGTGATCCCAGAATATGGTCCGACTGTGGTCCTAATAACAGCGCTTTCGTGTCTTTTCAATGACTCTGTTTCGTTCCCGGCGGCGTCAGGTCGTTAAACCGGTCGATGACCAGAAGCCAAGCAGGAGCGAAGCTAGGCCTCCGTGAACCTGCTCAGAAATGCTTCCCATGGCCGCGTGCGCGTCTCCCGCCATGGGCATGCAAGCCGGAAAAACTGTTGAGGCAACTCTCCCGGTAAACCTGAATTGTTCCACCTAGACTTCCAGTCGAATGGAACGTTTTGGAACGTAATCGGCGGCGAAGTCCACGCCAGATGAAGGTTTTCTGGAGGACGCCATCGTTCGCAACGATGAGGTCGTCGGTTCGAGCCCGACTAGCTCCACCATATTTTCAAGCACTTGCAAACCCTCCACTGACCGATGAGTCCTTGGTTCGGTTCTCTTTGCCCAGGCGTAGCGCCTCAGGCACTTTGCAGATTTCAACTTTCCTTTCAAGCTGGATAGGTGACTCACGCAAAATTGGTGACGATGGCGGTGGCTTGGCTGCGGCGCTATCGATGTGGCGTCGTGCTCTCCGAGCAGGCTTGCGTCAGCGGCGAGATGCCGGATGCGATCGGCTGGAAGAAGGCCTGCCGTTCGGTGCTGGTTGAGTGCAAGGTGACGCGCTCGGATTTTCTGGTGGATCGGGCCAAGCCGTGGCGTCGCCAGCCGGAGACTGGTGTCGGCTCAGAGCGCTATTATCTCGCGCCTCAAGGAATGATCGAATGCGAAGAACTCCCCGGTGGATGGGGGCTGCTCGAAATCTGCGGGCGCGAGATCGAAATGAGAAAACGCTCGGCAAGAAATCTGCGCTCGGCGACCGGCTTCGAGTACGAAATGAATCTGCTGCTGGCGAGTCTGCGGCGGGTGGAGCTGCGCATCGAGCCGCAGAGCATCACCGACTTTTTGAAGTGGAAGAACCGCATGGCGGAATACAATCGCGGAACCCTGCCCGAGGGCCTCGCAACTGTCGCCGAAGAAACAAACGAATTCCTGGTGAGCGGCGATTGAGCTTACAGGTTTATGGAGACACGGCTTGCCACCTTTCTCTTTTTCCCTTCGGGGGATCATCGGCGAAAAAGACCTGAGGCAAAAGAAAACCGGGCGGTTTAGCCCGGTTTCTTAGCGTCGGTTGGGATGCGGTTACATCGCAGCCCGGCGCGACTGGCTGAGAGGTTGTTGCGGCCCTGGTTGCTTCCGCAAAACCCGCGCCAGCCAAAGTCAAGGAGCGAGGATGCAAACTCCCTCGTGTTCAAGCAACTGACGGGCCAGCGGCATTCCTCGTGGAGCAGTTTCTGAACTTCTTGTAAATCTAAGATACCGAATGACTTGACGGTTGGGCATCGACGGGTGGGAGGGCTATCCGCGGTTGGATCTCAAAGCCCTGTTCAAACCATTGCACAATTTCAGGCATGAACCTGCAGGCTGTAAGCTTCGTAATGAGTTGGGGTGCCGCGCCAGCCACGAGTTTTGAGCGATCGCGGTTATTGGTCTTCTCGCGCACGATGGAGCCGCGATCTCCTAGTTCGAATTGAGCTGGGTCAGCTTGATTGCCGTGTGATTGGTCAAGGTCCCGAAGTACATACTCGAAGCTTGGCCACTTGTGCTCACGTTGTCGACAATGACGCCTCCGAGTCCGCCGGGCTCATTCGTATTGTTCAGGCCCGAGAGAAGCGGCAAACTGCTGATGTCGTCGGTGATCATCAGGCCCCTTGTTCCGGCTGCGACAATCCCGCCCATGAGTTCGTCGTGATGTCCCATAACGCCGCCCAGATTGATATTTGGATTGTAGAACTCAGTGAAGGGGACGCACGGCGCTCCTGCCGGGCCGCTGCGGGTGACAGTGCCCGCGGGCGTTGAGTTCATCGTGGGATAGTTGGTGAAACCAACCCAGTAGATATAAGGAGTAGTATCGGCCGGACCGGTTCCGCACACGAACAAGTCACCCGAGGTTTGCGGAGTAGAACCCCAATAGCCATTGTTGAATGCGCCGCTGTAAAGGTTGACTCCGCCCTGCCCGAGCGCGACGTTCACTCGTTGCGTGAGAGCCATTGAGAATTGCGTCAGAACCGCGCTCGCGCCCGCAGCGCCATTGTTGCCGGAGATGGCAAAGATCTTCTGGCTGCCGCCCGAAGCGTCCAGGATGATGGGGTCGGGGATGCCATAGGCAGTTCCAGTGGCCGTGCAATCGGCACCGGTTCCGGTGCGGCCAGGAGGATGAGCGGTTGTGCAACCACCACCACCAACCATGACTGGACCCGCATTCAGGGAGGGTGGGTTGCCGCCGGCGTTGATCACCCAAACTTCTCCAAGCTGATCGCCGACGAACAAGCGTCCGCTGGGATAATCGTAAACCGGACTATTCGGGACAGGTTGTGCACCACCAGAACCAGCAATGGGAAGAGTGAAAGTCCAATCCACGGTGGGCTGCGAGTTGAGCGTACAGTTGAAGACGCAGCTGATGCGGGAGATTTTACCGTCATCGCTGGCCACGAAAGCCTTGTCCGTCTGATAATCCACCCAGGCATCGGCAAGCGTGGTGGTGAGTGAAGACGAATAGGTCGTCGATACGAGACAAGACGTCGCGGGTGGGTTGCCGCCGACGCAACTGCCATTTGCAGTGGGCGCCGCAGCCTTAGTGACTGTGCCTTGTCCAGCCTTCACGGTGAGCACGTGGAAGATGGAAGACCCAGCCGCGCTTTCGACGTAGGCGATTTTGGTGCCGTCCAATGAAATGGTAGGAGAGGTGAGCACGGAGCCGCCGGCCGTGCTGCCGTTATAGGCCCACGTCACTGCCGGGTTAGCGCCACAGAGTCCGCCCGCGCCGCTGTAGAGCTTATTGATCCCCACAACGTTGGCTTGCCCGTTGGTTGCTCCAGCGACATTGAGGGCAAATATCGCGAAGTCGGCAGTGCAGCTTGGAGCGCCATTGATGTTAAAACTGTACTTGGCAGGGAACTTGGATTGAGAGACATTACCTGTTCCCATGGAGAGGCTCCAGTCTTTATGCATGAGGGAGCTTTTCGTGGTCCCTCGGACGCCCTGGTCGGAGTTTTGGGAGTGGTCGACATCCGGTGAATCTGTCGCGGCCAAAGCAACCTTCAGCCCGCCATTTTGAGCACGCACCAGATTGCGTTCGGCCAGGTAGAAAAGAATGCGAGGCTCGGTTTCAGCGGCCTTAAGGTTAGCGGGAGACGGTCCTCCGCTGACGACCAAATGGTGGGAACTCCAGTCGGCGACTCGGCCAACGTGTCCTTGATTGAGTTGTGCACCGGCTAGAGGAATGATCCCAAGCAGAAAACAAGAAACAATACTTGGATTACGGAATGGATACATCAGTCCTCCTGCAAAAGCACGGGGAAGTAAAGCTCGTGAATGTGGCTGACTTCTCAAGAGTAGATGATATTTCAGGTGAAAAACGGGATTCTTGGACGTTTTGATATTGCCGAATAACGTTGGTAACGAGGAGAAATGGGAGGTGCGTTACCGAACGCCGGTACGCGCTTAGGAACTCTTCCGGTTGAACCGGCAATGGGACTGGGTCGGACTTATCTTGCCGCAAGCCAAGGCCATGGTCTCAAACACACGCTCGAAACGGAATGCGGGGGGCTGGTAGGGCCTTCTGGTGCGCACTGTCGGAGGTTCCGCCCCGGCTTCCGTTCGGGTTGGCTCGCCAAAGTCCCCGTCTTTCAGACTCATGCACTATCCCATCGGCTGCGATTTACGCGGCGGCGCACCGAAGCTCAGATCCGTCATCGACGACTGTTTATCAGAATGTTAAGGGGGTAGGGTAGACGGGTCAAGCCGCGCATGTTGGCAGAGCGGATACGTCGATGGGGCGGGAAAGAGAACTCCTTGGAATGAATCCTGCCAGTGACGTCTGCAGCGCGCTTGGGAGGAAAGCGGAACCTACATGTCGCGGCGGCCTTCCATCGCCTTGAGCATGGTGACCTCATCGGTATACTCGATGTCGCTGCCGACGGGGATGCCCATCGCTATGCGCGTCACCCGCAGGCCCCCCCGTTTGAGCTGCTGCGCGAGGTAGGTGGCGGTGGCCTCTCCTTCGATCGTTGGATTGGTCGCGACGATGACCTCTTCAATTTCATCTTTGGCGACGCGGCTGAGAAGGTTGGCAATGCGCAGTTGCTCCGGTCCAATGCCATGCAGCGGCGATAACGAACCGTGGAGCACGTGATAGACACCATTGAAGTGGCGCGTCTTTTCGACCGCCGCGATGTTGGTGGGTTCCTCAACCACGCAGACTAACTTCTGATTTCGCGTGGGGCTGCTGCAATAGACGCAGGGCTCGACGTCGGTGATGTTGTTGCAGATTGTGCAGAGATGCAGGCTGGCTTTGACGTCGCGAATGGCGGCGGCCAACGCTTCGGCGTCGTCTTCGTCCGAGCGCAAAATATGGAACGCCATGCGCTGCGCGCTCTTGCTGCCGACCCCAGGCAGCTTCTTCAATTGATCGATGAGCCGGGTCAACGGTTCGGCAAAACGGGACATGGATTTGTAATTTGTGATTGGTAATTTGTAATCGAAAATCGGGTTCTGCGGTCGTGTTCGACTGCAAATTACAAATTACCAATTACAAATTAGAGAATCCCACCCAGTCCTCCCAGCATTCCACCCAAGCTTGATTTCATCGCTTCATCGACCTTTCGGCCTGCTTCGTTCACGGCTGCGATGACCAGATCCTGCAGCATCTCAACATCCCCAGCCTTGACGGCTTCAGGGTCGATTTTGATCAGAAGCACCTGTTTGCGCCCGTTCATTTTGACCGTGACGGTGCCGCCGCCGGAGGAAGTCTCGACGACAGTCTGCTCCATCTTTTTTTGCAGAATCTCGGCCTGCTGTTTGGCCTGCTGCATCATCTCTTGGAGATTGAATCCAGACATAAGGAAAACAATTTGCAATTTCGTAATTTCTAATTTGTAATTGTTCAAATTCGAGCGGTCGTGATTCGCCCTGGATTTGGGCTCGAGTTTTTCAATTACAAATCACAAATTACCAATCGCAAATTAGCCCCTTCCTTTCTCGCGATAGTCGATGACCGTGCGGATTTCCGCTCCAAATTTTTCCTGCATATGGCGTACCACCGGGTCGTGTTCGGCGCGGCTGCGGGCACTTCGGTTGTTGGCGCCGTTCGAACCTTTTCCATTGCCGGACTTTTCGTTTGCTCCGCGTTCGGGTGTTTGCGGGGTTCCTCCGGGAAGCACCTGCACTTTGATTGGACGTCCGGCTGCGCCGCTGGCTGCAGCCATCGCGATGCGGCGGGCGTCAGAGGTGAACGACATCTCGATCATCGTGCTCGATGCGGCGACCTTGGCGGCCAGCGAACTGCCTTCCAGCGCCCAGTTACCGGCTTCAAGCAGGGAAGCGAGCATGGGTTGATTGCTGAGTGCGCTGAGAACAGCGTCGCGAAGGATATCGGCCATGCCCTGAGACGGGGCAAGCCCCGTCTCGCCAGAAGGATCTGCGGCAAGTTCTGCGATGGCTGGAGCCGCTGAGCCCATGACGACGACGTTCGTCATCGCTCCAGAGACGGAGCGCGGCGGAGCCATCGAGGCCTCAGTGGACGATTCAGCTTTCGGCACACTCTTGCGCGCGGTGTCGGCCGCGAAGGGGGAAACGGAATTGGAGCGAGCCACAGATTCGGTCCGTCTAATTTCCTGCTGGGGGGTGGAAGACTGCGCAAGAACAGGACGTCCGCTGGTGCGCGGTTGGCCTGCGCCCGATGGCAAAGCCGCCTCGCTGAGTAGTTGTTCAATCGGCAGCAGGCGCTGCGCGTGCGCCATTTTCAGCAGGCCGAGCTCCAGGTGGAAGCGCTGCTCCTGCCGATAGCCGAGTTCGCCATGTGTGCGCAGCATGATTTGCAGGTGGCGCGCCAACTCTTCCTCGCTGAACAATTCGGCAATCCGCGCCACCCGCGCGCGCTCGTCGGAGGATACCTGAAGCAGCGGAGAATCCTTGCCGGCGATCTTGGCCACGGTGACGTTGCGCAGAAAGCGTACAAGTTGGCGCGCGAAATGCGTTGGACTGTGCCCTTCATTCAACAATTCATCGACCAGCAACAGAATTTTGTCGCTCCCACTTTCCGCCACCGCCTGCATTACGGTTTCGAGCGCACCCGCGGGCGCCGACCCGATCAGGCCACGCACCGAGTCGAGCGTCAGATGTTCGGATGTGGAGGCAATCGCCTGGTCGAGAATCGAGAGCGCATCGCGCATCGAGCCGTCGCCGGCTTCGGAGAGCAGGGCAAGCGCATCGTCGTCGGCTGCGATTTTTTCCTGCGCGGTGATATCGCGGAGCTGCTGGAGGATATCCTCGAACTTCACCGCCCGAAAACTGAAGTGCTGGCAGCGCGAGCGGATCGTCTGGGGAATATCCTCGGGCTGGGTGGTCGCCATCATAAAGATGATGTGACTGGGAGGCTCTTCCAGCGTTTTCAGGAGCGCGTTGAAGGCGGCGTCGGTAATCTGGTGCGCTTCGTCGAGGATGTAGATCTTGAAGCGGTCGCGCGCCGGCCGGTAGCGGGCAGCATCGCGCAGTTCGCGAATCTCGTCGATGCCGCGATTGGTGGCGGCGTCGATTTCGATTACGTCGACGGCATTTCCGGCGCGAATCTCGGTGCAGGATTCGCAGACACCACATGGTTCAGCGACAGGCTTGGCCGTAGAACGGCAGTTGAGCGCCATCGCGAGGATGCGGGCAACGGTGGTTTTGCCAATGCCGCGATGTCCGCTGAAGATGTAGCCGTGCGCGATGCGCTCCTGCCCGATGGCATTTTGCAGGGTGCGCGTGACATGCTCCTGGCCGATCACGTCGGAGAACTTCTGGGGACGGTACTTGCGGGCCAGGACCTGATAGCTCATGCGAGATTCTGATTATACAGTTTGAGGCAGCGCGTCGTTTGGGGGAATCAGGGCGCGGGTAAGCCCTCTGCACATCGAGATCCGTGAACAACGAAGCGAGTTCCTCGCTGTCTCACACATCCACGTGGTCGCGTTGTTCCGGCTCGTCCCACTCCATATGATTACAGACGCAAGCGACGATGGCGAGCAGAGCCTCCGACGGCGAGCGAGGTTGCTCTCGTTCAGAATGATTAGTGACACTCGAATAGAGTGTCGGAATGCAAATTCGCGGAGGGAAACCGCCTGGGTCTGGGCGCCTGGCTCGGATCGGGGTGGAGTTAAGTCGAGAGGCCCGGGTTCGATTGGCTTGGATGGATTTCTATGGGCGCTCGGGCAACGTAGCCCAGACCTGTCGTCATTTCGGCATCAGCCGGGAGACGTTTTATCGTTGGCAACGACGCTATGACCGGTACGATTTGACGACCCTGGAAGAGCGCAGTCATTGTCCCCGGCGACGACGCCAGCCCACTTGGTCTTTTTCTTTAGAAGGAAAGGTTTTGACTTTGCGGTTGCAGTTTCCACGCTGGGGCAAGGATAAGCTAGCGGTTCTTCTGCGCCGCCAGCGGAATCCGGTTTCGACCTCCATGGTGGGACGCATTCTCACGCAACTCAAACGGCAGGGCCGGCTGGTCGAGCCGCCGCGTCCGGGGGTTCCGGGATCGCGACGGGCGCTGCGAACTCGTCCCTATGCGGTGCGCAAACCCAAGCAGTATGCGGTCTTGGAGCCGGGCGATCTGGTCCAGGTCGACACTCTGGAGGTGCGTCCGGTGCCGGGCGTGGCCTTCAAACAGTTCACCGCCCGCGACGTCATCTCGCGTTGGGATGTCGTGCAGGCGCACACCCGCGCCACTGCCCAAACCGCGACCGAGTTCCTCGATACCTTGCAGCACCGCATGCCGTTTCCCATTCGGGCGGTGCAGGTCGACGGTGGCTCCGAGTTTGCCGCCGAGTTCGAACAAGCCTGCCAGCTCCGCGGTTTGCATTTGTTCGTGTTGCCGCCGCGCTCGCCCAAACTCAATGGCGCCGTCGAACGCGCCAACCGTACCCATACCGAGGAGTTTTACCAGGTTACCGCCTGCTCCCTCGAGATGAAAAAACTCAATCGCGAACTGCGCCAGTGGGAAAAAATCTACAACACCGTCCGCCCCCATCAGGCGCTCGGCTACTTAACCCCGCTCCAATTCCTGCGACAGAACCTATCCCAACGAAAGGAATGAAAAGTGTCACTCATCTACTGGACGAGTACAGAGGTTTGACCGTGCTGCACCCCGCTGTTATCATTTTCATGCGGGGTGGAGCAGTCTGGTAGCTCGTTGGGCTCATAACCCAAAGGTCGGTGGTTCAAATCCACCCCCCGCAACCAACGCAATCATAAGGTTACGGGCAATTGGGCACTTGTAGCGACTGTCCAAAACTGTCCAATAAGGGGAACTGCCACACAGTTCCCCTTATTTATTGAATGGAGACCTCTTGATTGGCAGGCCTTTGCAAGAGGCGTTGCACGATGGGCCGATTGGCCTTGCGCTTGGCCAAGGCCGAGGCATTGCCGTACTGGTCCATGGTGGTCGAAACATGCGCGTGTCGCATGAGTTTCTGCTGTACGCCCACGGGTGCTCCGGTCTCGTCCAGCCACGCACGATATGTGTGACGGAACGTGTGAAACCCGATCCTGCCAAGTCCCAATTTCAGACCTGCAGGAACCAGGTAGTCGGTGCGAATCGAGTCGGCATGATACGGTCGACCGGTCACTGGACTCGGGAAGAGCCAGTGTCCTTCGGAATCGAGACAGAGCGCTTGCCATTTCCTCAGTTCGAGAATGAAGCCCCGTTCGATTGGAACCTCGTCCTGCGAATACTCCGTCTTCAATTTGTTGAGCCGCTTTCCCACCGCTGATCGTTGAATCAGAACCACCGATCGTTTGAAATCGAAATCCGTCCAGCGCAAACCCAGGATTTCGCTGATTCGCAAACCGAAACACAGGCCAATTAGCACGATGGTTCGAAAGGGTTGAACCAGCGCGTCGAGCATTTGCCAAGCGTCCTTTACCTGGAGCACGCAAGGGCGTTTCTTGCGCTTGCTGATGCCCTTGACCTCGACCAGGTCCATTGGATTGCGGTCCACTTCCAGCAATTCCCAAAGCATCGCCTTGTCGAAGAGACGATACATCAGGGATCGAATGTGGCCTCTGTACTTGGGTGAGAGGTCGAGCCTTCGGAGCCAGTCCTGTACCAAGGTAGGCCGAACGTCTTTGAGATAGGCGTCGCCCCACTTGGGTCGGATGTGTTGGCAAATCATACTTCGGTAGGAGGCTAGAGTATTGTGAGTGATTTGTTCGGCTTCCTCTTCCTGTTTCTGATCGAGAAGGAAACGGTCGAGGATGCCACAGAAGAGAACCGGTTCTCGGCGCAAGATGCCATCGTTGATCATCAGCCGCATGCCTTCTGCTGCTTTCAAGGCATGGGCCTCCGTCTTGTACTGTTCTACCGATCCGACGGTGAAACCCCTTCGTTTCCTGCGTCCGTCCGAAAT
Organism: uncultured Acidobacteriaceae bacterium; assembly: GCA_963698865.1. Classification (GTDB taxonomy): domain Bacteria; phylum Acidobacteriota; class Terriglobia; order Terriglobales; family Acidobacteriaceae; genus Acidiflorens. The sequence goes on from CAVOSL010000004.1 coordinate 389,137, forward strand.
CGGTTCCCACCAACGATAGAGCCATACGTCCGGTCCTGTTACACGTTTGTTGATCTCAACACTACCGTATTGATACCGCGTTCGCTTAGCCAATGTAATCTCCTTGGGGTTGGCGACGCGGGTGGCTGCCTGAGATTACCTGAGAACGAAGCCAATGGTCTAGCTCCGAGAGATAGAAATGCCATCGCTTCCGATCTGTCCCAACCGGATGAGCGGGAAGCGAGCCCTCCCGAGCCTTGCGGAGGACGGTCTTCGGGTGGAGATTGAGGAAACGGGCAGCGTATTTTTGGCTGACGGGTGCTTCCCGAACCGAGCGTAGTCGCTCGCGTGTTGGAATTCGATTGGGCTGGGTTGACATAGAGTCTCGTTTCGCCGCTGCGGTTCCTCGGTCGATTGGACTCTGCGAAGAACCGACGATGTCAGCCAATTTGCTTCGTTTCCGCGGCCGTGTCCAACAACTTCTCGTCCGCGTGATATTCCTGCCGGGAATATCAGACAGCAGCAAACCGAATCGTCACCTCACATTTCGTTGAGCAAATCACGTCGCGGATGCGGAGCAGCTGTTTGAGGAGAACTGAGTCAAGCAGAAAATGGCAGCCTTATCTGCTTCATCGGCAGGGACTTGGACGCAGATTTGCGAGCAAAGTGTTTACGCGCCCGACACCGCAATGTTATCTCGGGGCCGCATACTCGGACGCTTTCCTTGCATCGGTGCCCGGGTCGTATTTGCCGACCAATCGCTTTCTCAGGAAGATTCCTTGCCGAAGCTATCGGGTCGGAAGGCGCAATTTACTTGGTCGCGACGCCGTACTCGCCTGTTATTCCTCCCAGGAATAACAGAGTGACGAGAAGTTGTTGGACAGCGCGATTGAGCGCGGTTAGTTTTGCGCCACACGCAGCAGATTCTAGCTGCTCCTGGAGGCGCAAATGTCATCACGTTTGTTTCAAGTCCGTCTTATCCGCCCAGTCCAGCCCCTTCTTCGGTCGAAGTGGGCGCGTCCAACCGCGGCTATTCTCGCCCTGCTTTTTCTCATGCCTGTGGCCGCCCTAGCGCAGGGCGGCTCACCGTTCGACACCGGCTTTACCGCCATCCAAAGCCTTTTCACCGGCACGATTGCGAAGGTCGCAAGTCTGGTCGCCATCGTGATCGGCGGCTACGGATTCGCGCACGGCGAACCCGGCGCAAAGAAGGCGCTCGCCGGCGTTGCCGCCGGAACCGGCATCGCCGTTCTCGCCGTCAATGTCCTGAGCTGGCTCTGGGGCGTTTAGCGACCGTCCCAATGTCCCAGGCTTTTTCATTCAACACGTTTAGCTAGGCGAGGGGCTTATGACAGACAAAACACGACAACATCGTACAAACCGGGTGTTTAAGAGCCTGCATAAGCCCCTCACCTATCTGGGCGTGGAGCGCACGCTTTTTTACTTCGTCTGCGTGGGCGCGGTTGGGGCGTTCAATCTTTTCAATTCCATCCTGGCGGGGATCGCCGTGTTCATCGGTGGTTTTGCTTTCGGGCATTGGGTCACGAACAGCGATCCAGCGTTCCTCCGCATTCTGGCGAAGTCGGAACGCTACAAGCTGCGCTATGACGCGGCCAAACAGTCCGTCCCCCGCGTGGAGGTGTTGTGATGCTGCGTCTCGATAAGGTCATCAAGCCGTGGAAAGAAAGTGCGGCTCTCAACGACCACATCAACCTGTACGGGTTCTGGAATGAGACGGCCTTCCTCACCAAGTCGGGGGATGTCGGCATGGTACTCAGCGTTCCGGGCGTTGACTACGAAAGCCTGGACCGCTCGGAGCAGGAGTATGCGGTCAAGCGGCTGGAAGCGGCGCTCAAAGCGTTTGGCCCAGGCTTCCATGTTTACCAGTACCTCTTCAAATCGAACCGCCCCGACATACCGTTCGCGAAATACGACGACCCGATTGTGGAAGCGGCCATCGAGCAGCGGCGGAAGTTCTTTGAAGCGAAACGCCACCATCTTTATGAGGTGGAGATTTTCTACTGCATCTTGCTCGAAGGTGCGCGATCGAAGACCGGCGTGGCCGCGGCATTCGCTCGCCTTTTCCGAGATCCCGCTGGCGCGGTTGGCGAATTGAAGGCGCAGTTCACCAGCGACAGCATGAAGACGTTGTTGCACTCGCATATCGAGCGCGATGTTCGGCGCCTCGATCAGTGCGTGCAGGCATTTGTTCGTCAGCTTGCGGATTTCATGCAAATCGAGGTCTTGGATCGGCAGGGACAGTTCACTTTTTTTCGCCGCTTGCTGAATTACGATGACTGGCGCGTTGCCGGTAAGCCCCAGTCCACGCAGTTTCTCGACTATCAGGTCGTGAACTCGAACATCGAAGCCGAGCGCGATCATCTACGCGTCGGCGATCACATCATCCGCGTATTGACGATGAAAGAGGCCGTCACCGAGACGCGCCCCTTGGCACTCGATGCGCTGCTGAAGATCCCAGCCAACTTTCGAGTCGTCACGGAGTGGACGCCGCTCGCGGCGGACAAGGCCCGCAAGGAAGTCAACAAACGCCGCCGCCACTTCAATATGTCGAAGACCGGGTTTGTCTCGCAGATGGGCAACGACGCCACGAAGACGAACCCACGCGATGTGCTGGTGGACGAATCGAAGCAGGCCGACATTGAGAACCTTGGCGATTGCCTGCGCGCCCTGGGGGACGGCCAATCGCTTGGCGAGTTTTCGCTGACGATTGTGCTCTATGGACGCGCGAAAGCCGAATTGGAGCAGCTCGGAGCCGAGTTTGCTGGCATCTTCACAAACGCCGACGGCAGCCTGTTTTCGGAGACCTACAACCAACTCAACGCCTATTTCGCCATCGTGCCGGGCAACTATGCGCTGAACCTTCGCAAGTTGCTTCTGCTGAACACGAACTACGCCGACCTGTCTTTCCTGTTTACGATCCTTCCCGGCGAGAAGACGAATGCGTATCTCGGCACCGAGTACCTGGCCGTGCTCGAAACCGATAACAGCACACCCTACTTTCTGAATCTGCATAACGGCGAGGTCGCGCACACGCTGATCCTCGGGATGACAGGCAGTGGGAAGTCCTATTTGGCCAATTTTCTGTTGCAAAATGCCCAGAAATACGCGCCTTCGACATTCATATTTGATATCGGGGGCAGTTTCCAATCGCTTACGACGATCTTCGGCGGCTCATATCTAAATGCCGGCCAGGAGTCACGCGACTTCACCATCAATCCGTTCTCGCTGCCGCAGACCAAAGAGAACCTGCAATTCCTTTTCAGCTTCTTCCGCGTGCTGATTGAGGGCAACGGACAGAGGTACCGTCTCGACTTCAAGGACGAACGCCGCCTGTGGGATGCCATCGAGCGTATGTACATGCTGGAGCCGACCCAGCGCACGGTCTCAAACTTTACGAACATCGTTGGCGAGTTGAAGGAACGTCTGCATCGCTGGACACGCGGTGGGCAGTACGGTTTTCTTTTCGACAACGCCGAAGATACGCTTTCGTTCTCCCGCTTTCAGACCTTCAACTTTCACGGCTGGAACGATGCGCCCGAAGTTTTGGAGCCGTTGCTGTTTTACGTCTTGCATCGCGCGTCGAACGAGATCGCCGATCCGAGGAAACTCGCTACCTTCAAGGTCTTCCTGCTCGATGAAGCGTGGCTTTTTATCAAGAACGAGACGATCCGCAATTACGTTGTGCAAGCACAGAAGACTTGGCGCAAGCACAAAGCGGCGATGATCCTGGCGACTCAATCCATCAAGGAGCTTGAGGAGTCGGGGATGCTGGCGATTGTGGCCGAGAGTTGCCCCACGAAAATCTTCCTCGCCAACCCGGAGATGAACCGTGAGGTTTACCGGGAAGCGTTTCATCTGAACGACACGGAGTTGGACCTTATCGGCGGACTCGTCCCGCCCGGCCAGATGCTCATTCGCAAGGCACAGACCTCGAAGAAAGTGCAGTTGAACGTCGATTCCGTTTCGCACTGGATGGCAACGAACAACGCCCGCGACAACTTGAAAAAGCGCGATTACTTCGCGCGTTTCGGTATCGCTGACGGGCTTCGCCATCTGGCTGAAGACTATCCACTCCAGCCACGCACGCTGGCCACGTCAACCTCAAACACGAACCACTAAGGAGAACCACACTATGCGACCTATCAAATTCATCGTTAACTTTGTTTTCGCGGTTGCGTCCATCGCTGCCTTCGGCCAGGAATCCGCACGCACGGTGCAGTATCACTCGCAAGACATCGTTGCGATCCGCGCCAAGGTCAAGTACACAACCCTGATCGAAGTGCCACCGTCCGAGAAGATCATGGAAGCCGCCACGGGTGACAAGGATTTCTGGATTGTCGATGTGGTGGGCAACTTTTGCTTTGTGCATCCGGCGAAACAAGGCATCAGCTCCAACTTGAATCTGATAACGGATAAGGGAAACATCTACAGCTTCACTCTGCAGGACATCTCCGGGTCTCCGGGAGAGCCCGACCTGAAGCTGATCGTCGAACCCGCCGACCGCTCAGCGATTGTGGCCGCGAGCGGCCCCGCGCAGTTCGTGCCGGCCGCGCAACTCG
>CAVOSL010000005.1:0-668761 GCA_963698865.1 uncultured Acidobacteriaceae bacterium
TCGACCGTTTTCTGTGGCGGGCTTTGAAATTCTACGCAAGGGAAACTTCTGCTGGATACCTCATTCCGCCGGGCGCGCCATGACGGGAGTGTTGAAAGCACTGACCCCCGCTCTTACCGCGCTCGCGCCAAGACGCGCGATGAGATCGATTGTGATCTCGCGCAAGCCCGCCGCCAAGGGCAAGAGATAAAAAAACGTTAGTCACTGCAACGGCAGCGCTCATGAGAGATCTCTTCGAACGCGAACACGTTCAGGTGGGAGACCACTGCGCCTCTGTCCCGGCTGCGAGGGCCATACTTATTTCGTATGGCGATCGCTCTCCCGTCGATCACCGGGTAAGCGAACTGCTGGATTTCTTCGGAATTGCCTGGATCTCTGTCAATCCAACCGAAATCTCCGGGAACGGAGCGTCATGCAAGGAAGGCGAGTGGGGTGGTTCGGCGTTCTTAGCTTCCGCTCCAACGATCGCCAGGGCCTTAAACAATGACGATGGAAAACAGACGTTAGCATTCCTCAACGCAAGACCACACTCGGTTTTCATTTATGGATTTGAGCCAACCGATTCCTGTCAGAGGCTACTGAGATTTCTGGCGGCGATTCGCAGGCTAGCATTCGTCAGTTCTCCTTGTCGCGGGAAGTTGTATCGGTGACTGCCGCTCTTTCCGAGCTGTGTGGTCCCATGTCGGGACTGAGCGTGGGGATTCAACCGGGACCGAGTGACCAGACCTTCAACATGATGGGGAAATCCGCGGACTTCCAGAGCATCATTTCGACTCGCGAAGGACAGATGTTCTTTGGATGCAGGTCAAACGGAATTCCGATCTTTGTAAGTTCGAGCGCGGACATTGTGGACATCCACGTCTCCGCGACGCATTGTTTTGACGTGAAGGCTGCATTCGCCAGCGCAGTCCCGATTGCGATGTACCTGCAATGGGCGTTCTCCGGAGTTGGATGGAATCGACGGGAGACAAGCGCATGTTTGATTCTCGATGATCCGCCGCTTAAGCGGCGATACGGTTTCCTGGAATTCAGGCGGGCGCTCGAATTGATGGATGACCATAACTTCGCAATGTCGCTCGCCTTCATTCCTTGGAACTGGCGGCGAACGAATGCAGAAGTTGTCTCTCTGTTTCGACATCGCCCAGATCGGCTCTCGATTGCGGTGCATGGATGCGATCACACGGGCGGAGAATTTGCAGCTCGTTCGGCGGCCGATCTTAGCGCCAGAATTAAAGTGGCGAGCCTGAGAATGGGCTGCCTGCAAGAGAGAACCTCGCTGAAGCACGATCGCGTCATGGTCTTTCCGCGCGGCGAATTCTCGGGCGAAGCGGCGGAGGCCCTGAAGCACAATAACTTTATCGGGGCTGTCAACACCGAAGTGGCGCCAGCAAACGGAAGCGTGAATAAAACAACGGTTGCCGATCTCTGGGATGTCGCCATTCGGAGGTACGAAAACTTTCCAATCTTTACCAGGCGTTATCTAACCCATGGCCTGGAGAACTTCGCCTTCGACATTTTGCTTGGGAAGCCGTGCTTCGTTGTCGCACATCATCAAGGCTTTGAAGACGACGCTCGCGAACTGGTCGTCCTTATCGACAAGTTGAATGCACTCTCCTGTAATCTGGTGTGGAGGAGTCTGGGGGATGCGATACGGCGTAGTTCCCGGTTCCGGGCCCGGGGAAACGCAACGAGCCTTTTGGAGATGTATGGGAGTGAAGCGCTGGTGGAGAATACGTCCGAGGAGTTGCAAAGTGTCAAAGTCGTTAAACGAGAGACCGATCCAAATTGTCTGCGAAGCATCATTGCCAATCATCAGCCAGTTCAATGGCAGTGGGAAAACCAGAGACTTGCTTTTACTGTGAAGGTTCCTCCCCGGGAATCTGTGCAGTTGCGGTGTATCTACAATGACTCGCTGGCAGAAGGCGTGTATCCGCTAAGTGTGGGGTATAAGTTCAAAACCGGATTACGTCGCTATCTCTCGGAGGCCAGAGATTACCTCATTTCGGAGAAGAGCTACCTGTTCAAGATCCCCCAACGGATGCGGCAGTTCGTAAGGTGATGGCCGGTTAGTCGATCCGCCGGGACCGATGCGGGTAGGGCGCTGAATGTTAAGAGGCGATGTAAGATATTTGCGATTTGTCAGATGACACAACGAATCTCACTATCGAGAGTTGCCGGATATTACCGCAGGCACGCCGCGAGCATGATGTTCAGGAAGCCTCTCCTGGTGCGCGCCACACAGCCCTTGGTTTCATTTACGTTCGATGATTTTCCAAGATCGGCGCTGCAAAACGGTGGAGCCATTCTGAACCGCTTTGGCTTGGCAGGCACTTACTACGCGGCGCTCGGCCTGCTGGGTAAGCAGACGGAGAGCGGTGCGATATTCATCGAAGAAGATCTGGCAAGTCTCTTGAAACAAGGCCACGAATTGGGGTGCCATACGTTCGCCCACAGCGACTCATGGGATACTCCAGCCGCAGAATTTGAACAATCGATCGTGGATAACGCCGCAGCTCTCAACCGTCTGGTTCCCGGCGCTGAATTCGAGACTTTTTCGTATCCCATCAATCTTCCCCGTCCGCTTACCAAGGCCAAGATTGCGGATCGGTTTCGCTCCTGCCGCGGGCGGGACAGACTCTCAACGCCGGCAAAATTGATCTTAATCAGCTGTCGGCGTACTTTCTGGAAAAGAGCCGGGACAATATTCAAGCCGTAAAGGATTTGCTCGACCTCAATCGACGGGTTGGAGGATGGCTGATCTTTGCCACTCACGATATTTCGGATCACCCGACGCGCTTCGGTTGCACTCCCGGGTTTTTTGAGGAGGTGGTGCAATATGTCCTAAAGACTGGAGCGCGCATTGTGCCTGTAAAAGAGGCATTGGACTTGATGGGAGCTCCGCTTGCTAAGCCAAGAGCGAACCGCGCCCGCGTGCTTCCGGGCAGGGTCGGGCGGGTTACCGGAAGTGCCTCCGCGAGCCCTTTGGTTTCGATTCTCATTCCCGCGTTCAACGCGCAGGAGTGGATCGGAGAGACGCTGCGGTCGGTTCTTGGGCAGACCTGGGAGCGGAAAGAAATCATCGTGGTGGACGACGGATCGACGGACCGACCCTCATTGTTGCGCGCCGGTTCGAGGCGGAAGGGTTCGGTAGTGACCCAGAAAAACCAGGGCGCGTCGGCCGCCGGAACAACGCATATTCTCTGAGTCAGCGGAGACTATATCCAGTGGTTGGATGCCGACGATCTGCTCGCTCCCGATAAGCTATCGCGGACAAATGGCGGCTGTGGAACGTTGCCAAAGCAAGAAAGTGCTCTTTTCATCTGGATTCGGGAAATTCCTCTACCGGTGGCACCGGACCAAATTTATACCCCACAAACCTGTGGAGAGACTTATCCCCCGCGGAATGGCTGATGCATAAGATGGGGAAAATCTGTACATGCAGACCGCCACATGGCTGGCGAGCCGTGAATGTTGGATGCGGCCGGTCCATGGGACACACGGATGCTATCCGATGACGACGGAGAGTACTTTTGCCGGGTCCTGATGAAGAGCGAGGGTACGCATTTATTCCCGAAGCAAGGGTGTACTACCGCGGCTATGGTTATACAGCTTAGCCTACATTGGTCACTCGAACAAGAAACTGACGCGCTCTGGCTCTCGATGCAATTGCACATCAGGTATATGTTGACAATGGAAGACAGTGCGAGGTCGCGCGAGGCTTGTCTGAACTACCTGCAACGCAACCTGATCATCTTTTGTCCTGATCGGACCGATATCATTCGAGAGATTGAAGAGGCTGCGGTCGATTTGGGAGGAAAGCTACACCCTCCTCATTTGACTTGGAAATACTCCTGGATTAAGAAGATGTTTGGTTTTGGGGCAGCCAAGGACGCCTCCCTATTACTACGAAGGCTGCGCTGGAACTCGCAGAGAGAACTTGATCGCCTGCTGTTTCATTCCAGAATGGAATGGGTCTGGTGGCGCGGCCTGGAGAAAGCCAGGAACTAGCACGCACGAATCGATCCTCGAAACATTGAATTTCGCGGCCGCAACCGATTCCCGAATTAAGCAGGACAATAAAAATATTCGTATCATTAATCCACTGTCCGATCTTCGCTGGGACACGCTGGTAGCGAACCATCCACATTCCTCCGCGTTTCATCAGACAGGGTGGTTGCAATCTCTGGAGCGTACCTATGGCTATCAACCTCTCGCGCTGACCAGTTCCGGTCCGGGGGAGCCGTTGAGAAATGGAGTTGTGTTCTGTCGCATTTCAAGCTGGGTTACGGGCGCACGCTTGGTCTCCTTGCCATTCTCCGATCATTGTGATCCATTGCTCAGTGACGTCTCGATGTGGCCGTCGTTTGAGGACTACTTGCGCTCGCAGTGCGGCGCCGAACGGCTTAGGTACATCGAGATCAGACCGTCACGAGACATCGATAGGCGTGGAGACGGATTCATGCCAACTCATTCCTATTGTTTTCATGAACTCGACCTGCGACCTGCCCTGGACGCAATCTTCGATCGATTCCACAAAGGATGTATCCAGCGAAAGATCCATCGCGGGGAAAAAGAACATCTCGAGTGTGAAGTCGGCAACTCTCCCCAGCTTGTCGACGAGTTCTATCGGCTGCTGCTGATTACCCGGAGAAGGCATCGCCTTTTTCCGCAGCCGAAAGCATGGTTTGAAAACCTGATCGAATGCATGGGAGACAAGGCCCAAATATGGCTCGCTCGGAAAAACCGCGATCCTATCGCGGCTCTGCTTTCTCTTCGGCACCGCGGCACGGTTACTTACAAGCATGGTGCATCCGACGAGAGATTTCATGCTTTAGGAGCGATGCCCTTCTTGTTTTGGAGGCTGATAACGGAAAGCAAAGCCGCGGGAGCTACGCGAATCGACCTGGGCAGATCGGACCTTGAGCAGGAGGGACTTATCAACTTTAAGAACCGCCTTGGTGCTGGCCGAAAGAGGCTCACCTACTTCCGCTATCCGGAGGCCTCGATTGAGGTCGCGCGCATGCCAAAACGCGAAAGCGGAATTCGAGCTTTAGTTGGCCTCCTGCCCGGCACTATCGCATCACTTGGTGGGAGGCTGCTCTACCGGCACATGGGGTAGGTCAAGATATCGGGTCATATCAGGAGACATCCGGATTGAGAATGATTGCATTGCATAGTTTTGACGGAGGGACGACGGAAGCGATGATTGCCGATGCTCGAGGCATGCTCTCCCCGGCCGTGCGAACTCTCGGGAACCACTTCCGCTGTTCTACCAGCGCCCTCGCTCCTGGAAGCCGCCAGGCCGAAGAGTTCGAGGCTAGACATTTGACACGCGCGGGTAGCCTCGACGGCGATAGAGAACATCTTTGCCGAGCGCTCGCGTCGTACAACCAGGCCGGCACGGGCGGGCGTGATGCGGAGTGGCCACTTCCTTTGGACGAAGTTATCGAGCGCCTGAGGACCGAGTGGTATGCGAACGGAAACAAGTTTTGGAATGGATCGAGCCGATTCCTGAGAAAGATCTATTACCTGCTCAGGCCCGCGATGAGGCCATCGCTTCGCCAGAAAGTACAAGCATTTCGGATTCGAAATTGGAAAAGCCTTCCATTCCCGAGTTGGCCGGTCGACACCACGGTTGAAGACCTTCATGAGCGCCTTTTGCTCGACGCGATGGAGGCGAAAGGCGTAAGCAGGATTCCATTCGTATGGTTTTGGCCTGCCGGGGCGCGCTCATGTGTGGTCATGACGCACGACGTTGAGACAAAGGCGGGCATGGATTCTTGCCAAACACTGATGGACCTCGACGATTCCTTCGGGATGAAAGCTTGCTTTAATATCGTTCCTAAAGGCCGCTATGCATTACCTGAGGGCTTTCTTGAACGGATACGAGAGCGCCAGTTCGAGGTCGGTGTGCAGGATTACAACCACGATGGCCGGCTCTATCAGAATCGTGAAGAATTTCTCCGCCGCGCCGGTTTCATTAACCGGTTCGCTACGAAGCATCAGATTGCCGGGTTCAGGGCGGCGGTTCTCTACCGCAGGCCCGAATGGCTGGCGGAACTCAGATTCTCTTACGATATGTCGGTTCCGAACGTCGCGCATCTCGATCCGCAGCGCGGTGGATGTTGCACGGTGATGCCGTACTTCATCGGTGACATGCTCGAACTTCCAGTTACGACCACGCAGGATTACAGTCTTTTTCGCCTGCTTGGCGAGCACTCGATCGAGCTCTGGAAAACGCAAATTAAGCGGATAGTGGAAAAGAATGGAATGGCCAGCTTCGTCGTTCATCCTGATTATTTGCTTGATCGCGGTGATCGCTCCGTTTACGAGGAACTCCTAAAGCATTTGAGAATTATGCGCGAAGAAGGACAGACGTGGTTTGCCCTTCCCGGGCAGATTGATTGTTGGTGGAGAGCGAGGAACCAGATGTTCGTTGAGACCGTCGGTAACTCGAATCGGGTCGTCGGCGAAGGCTCCGAAAGGGCGGTTCTGGCTTACGCCGTCAGACGCAACGGGAAGCTGAGCTACGAACTTGCGGGAAGCGATGAGAATTACTTGCGTGCCGGTTGGGGACTGGAGTTTACTTAATCCCCTTCTTATTTGAAACCAGACTGTTCTCCATTTGGCATCCATTTCAATCCGGGGTTCAGGAATGAGTTGGGAATTCTTAAGTCAAAAAGAAGGAAAACACAAAAAATGAACACATGTGATGTCGCGATTATCGGAGCGGGGCCGTACGGATTGTCGCTGGCCGCTCATCTTGGAGCTCGGGGAGTCAATTTTCGAATCTTCGGGAACCCGATGGAGTTCTGGCTGAAACATATGCCCAAGGGGATGTACTTAAAGTCGGAGGGATTTGCGTCTTCCCTCTATGACCCGGGCTCCACCTTTACCCTCAAAACCTATTGCAAGGAACGGGGCCTGCCGTACGCCGATCTTGGGACTCCGGTTTCGCTGGAAATATTTTCCGCATACGGATTAGAATTTCAGAAACGGTTTGTGCCACAACTCGAACGCCAGAGCGTCGTTTCCTTGAAGCGCACCGGCGGGCGATTCGAACTTGGTCTCAATAGCGGCAAGACGCTACAGGCGCGCCGCGTCGTCATCGCGGTTGGACTCACCTATTTTGAGTACATGCCGACCGAACTGGCTTCGCTTCCGGGCGAGTTCGTATCACATAGTTCAAAGCAGACCACTGTGGATCATTTCCGAGGACGCGAGGTGGCAATTGTGGGAGCAGGCGCGTCGTCCCTCGATCTGGCCGCGTTGCTCCACCAGGCGGGCGCGTCTGTTCAGGTTTTAGCACGGGTGCCCCGCATCCGCTTTCATGATCCGCCGGATAATATCGATCCTTCCTGGCTCGATCAGTTGCGCACTCCCATCACGGGAATTGGTCCGGGATGGAAGCTATTTCTTTGCGCCAACATGCCACTGGTATTTCGGATGATGTCCGAGGAATTCCGGCTCGACAAGGTACGCCGAATCCTGGGGCCCGCGCCCTGTTGGTTCACCAAGGAACAGGTCGTCGGTAAGGTGAGTTTCCACCTGGGCATTGCGATCGAATCGAGTAGCGTAAGCGCAGGCCGAGTTCGACTGCAACTCTCGGATGCGCAAGGCAACAAGAAAACAGTGGAGGCTGACCACGTCATTTCTGCGACGGGATACAAGCCCGATGTCCGGCGGTTGGCGTTCTTGCCTCCTGACATTCTCTCCAAGATTCGCCTCGTCGATAAATCGCCGGCCTTGTCATCCAATTTTGAATCGAGCGTATCCGGTCTCTATTTTGTTGGCGTGACGGCTGCCAATACATTCGGTCCTCTGCTGCGCTTTGCCTTCGGAGCGGGATTCGCTGCGCCTCGACTCTCGAAGCATCTTGCGAGTGGGGCTTCCGCAATTCAAGAGACGCGAAGGGCAAGCGATGGCGCGTCCTCGCGAAATGTGGAGGCCGCAGAACTGGTCGCAAAGTAAGCCGGTCCCACACTCACTGGCGCAACGAAATCGCATTCGATGAACCCAGAACGCAACATGAATCCAGGTACTCGCCCGAGGGTTCTGTTAACGGACTCCAATCGTTGGGCGCTTTCTGCGCGCCTTGCGATGGGTCTCAGCGATGCGGGTTGCGAGGTGTTGGCTCTTTGTCCGACACCCGGACATTCGCTATCGATAACCAGAGCGGTCCGGAGGATATTCCCCTATAGCGGTTTGAGGCCCATCGCCTCGTTGATGTCCGCTATCGAATCAGCAAACCCTGACATCATCGTTCCCTGTTGTGAGCGAAGCCTCGGGCACCTTCACGAACTGTACTTGAAGTTCCAGGCCGGATCCGTAGCCCAAAAGAGAGTAGCGGAACTAATTGAAAGGTCGCTTGGGGCGCCTTCAAGTCACGCCGTCGTGGTATCCCGGTACCGTCTTCTTGAGCTGGCCAAGGAAGAAGGTATTCGGGTGCCCCAAACCAGGCGAGTCCAGAATCAGGCGGGAATCGCGAGTTGGAGGTTGCAGGAGCCACTTCCGTGGGTTTTGAAGGTCGACGGAACCTGGGGTGGTGGCGGAGTGAGGATAGTTCGCACGCCCGAAGATGCGGCTGGTTCCATGACCCAAATTGCTGGGATATTTCGATTCCGCCGCGCCGTGAAGCGATCGATTGTCAATCGCGATCTTTTTGACTTGAGAGCCTGGTGGAAGGGAGCCGAGCACGAATACAGTGTTCAATCATACATTGAGGGAAGGCCAGCGAATTGTGCCGTCCTTTGCTGGAAGGGACGCGTGTTCGCCGGGCTCGGCGTAGAGGTCATGAGATCCGATGGCGCGACCGGGCCTGCCAACGTGGTACGAGTCGTAGAAAACTCCGAGATGATGTTGGCTGCGGAAAAGATCGCGTCCCGTCTCTGCCTAACTGGGTTCTTCGGCCTGGACTTCGTCATCGAAGAGGGAAGCGGGCTCGCCTATTTGATTGAGATGAACCCACGTACCACGCCACTGTGTCATTTACGCCTCGGAACGGGCCGAGACATGATCGCCGCCATGTGCTCACAACTCACGGGGCAGCCGTGCGTGGAGGCCACGGCGTTAACGCAGAAAGAACTCATTGCATATTTTCCGCAAGACGAACAAAGCTTGAGCGGCTTTCCACAGGAGTGTTTCTACGACATTCCATTGGGCGAGCCCGAATTAGTGAAGGATATGTTAAACCCATTTCCGAACCGCACCTTCCTGTTTCGTTTGTTTGAAAGCTTCATCCGCAAGCCTCAAGAGCAGGATGCTGAACGCCGGGACGATTTGGCAGTTGAAGTGGGACGGGGCAGAGCATCGGAAGAATCTCTGTTTGAAACTGCCGCCACGTCTGGCAACGCTGATCCTTCTTCGCGTAGCGGACGGAGTTTGGATCTGCGATGACATTTCATGAAACCCGTTTAGCAGGAGTCTTCGAAATAAGGATGCAGCCCCATGTCGATGAACGGGGTTTTTTTGCGAGATCCTTTTGCGAAGGGGAATTCGAACAGCATGGCTTGAATCCCGCAGTGGTGCAGTGCAGCGTTGCCTTCAATGAGAAAAAGGGAACTTTGCGCGGTATCCACTACCAGGCCGTGCCGCACCCTGAAACGAAGTTAGTACGGTGCACTCGCGGCGCCATTTACGATGTTGTGGTCGATTTGCGTCCTCAGTCTCTAACCTTCCGGCGATGGATCGGAGTTATGCTCAGTGCGACAAATCGCACAATGCTCTATGTTCCGGCGGGCTGCGGGCACGGGTTGCTTACGCTTGAAGATCAGACCGAGGTTTTCTATCAAATGTCCGAGCTCTATTATCCGGAACTATCGCGGGGAGTGCGGTGGAACGATCCGGCATTTCAGATTGAATGGCCGGCGACGCCGTCGGTGATATCGGAACGCGATAGAACCTACCCCGATTTAGTGTAAGAAGAACGTTAAGTCTTGGTTTTTAGGAATCTCTTGAAAGAATCCAACGATCGCGACTTGGCTGTACTCGGAGAGCGCATGTACGGGTTTGCGAGCGAGCTCTATCCAATTTGCCGCAGCATCACGGGTGCTGGGCTCCGCGAGACTTTAAGAGGATTCAACAAAGAATTCCCCTGGAAGTTGTGGAAGTCCCTTCCGGCACGCCGGTTTTTGATTGGACCGTGCCCAAAGAGTGGAACATTCGGGATGCTTACATCAAAGATCAAACCGGTAAGCGTGTCGTCGATTTCACTCGATCGAACCTCCACGTTCTCAATTACAGCACGCCGGTACACGCTACATTGTCTCTGCACGAACTGAAGCAGCATTGTTTCACCCTATCCGAACATCCCGACTGGATTCCGTATCGCACGTCCTATTACCAGGAGCAATGGGGGTTTTGCCTGTCGCATAACCAGATGTCGGCGCTTCCGGATGGGGATTATGAGGTATTCATCGACTCGTCTCTGCAAGACGGCGCGCTGAGCTATGGCGAATGTTATCTCCCGGGGCGCTCCAAGAGCGAAGTGCTGATTTCGACCCATGCCTGCCATCCCTCCCTAGCCAACGACAATCTCTCTGGATAACGGTAGCGGCCGGCCTTGCCGAGTCCCTGTGGCCGCGACCCTACTACTCATATCGATTTGTATTCGTTCCCGGAACGATCGGGGCGATTACCTGGCTCGCGCGCAACGAGAACGCGGCCGCGCGATCGCCGGGCTCGTCTCACCGGTATCGGAGACCGTGGTGGGTTCCATTACAAAGAGAGCCGTCAGGGGAATGCCGAGATCGATCGCGCCATGGCCCAAGTGCTGCAACATTGCGGCGGCCCTTTCGAGATTCTTGATTTCTCTCCGTACGGTTACGACGAGCGCCAATACTGTTCTCCCGGTTTCAACCTGCCGGTCGGCTGCCTGATGCGAAGCGTCTGGGGAACATTTCCAGAATATCACACTTCGGCGGACAACCTGGACTTTATCGACGCGAAACAGCTGGCATCGTCTTATGACGTCTGCGTCTCGGTCATCGATGTTCTCGAGAGCAATCGCACCTTCAGGAACCTCAGCCCCTTTTGCGAGCCTCAGCTTGGCAAGCGCGGCCTGTATCGATCGACTGGGGGCGAGTCCATCAGCGAGGAAATCAACGCTCGACTATGGGTGCTCAACCTGACCGATGGCGAGCATTCATTGCTGGATATCGCCGCACGGTCTGGACTGAAGTACTCCGCGGTTAAGAATGCGGCTGAACTACTCCTCCAAGGCGGCTTGTTAGCGGCATCGGATGTCCGAGAAGACGACCAGCGCAAGGGCGGCGGCCGTCGGGACCTGAAATCGGAGACAACAAGCAGTCGCAGCGCCGAACCTACCGCATTGACGAGGCGCGACTAAGTTCCTTTTCTGCCCGTTTCTCCTCTGTTTCCTAAGCATCTACATCCACCGAGCCGACAAAATGAGCGCCACGATTGAGATCCGCGTCCTGCTTCCGCAGTTCTGCTCGCGCGCAGAGTCTCGTTCTACCGGCCTGAACTCGATGTGCTGCGGTTCTTTGCGTTCCTGGGCGTGTTTATTACACTCACGCGCCAGATCGAACTCTACACTTCGCACGGAGTCCCCAGGATCGTCGCCGCGATGGGCAATGGCCTGATGCAGGCCGGGGTTTTCGGGGTCGACTTGTTCTTCGTGCTGAGCGCCTATCTGATCACTGAACTGCTACTACGCGAGAAGGATGCGTGCGGCACCCTCGATGTTCCGGATTTTATCTTCGCCGGCATCTCCGGATCTGGCCGTTTATTTTTTCTACATCGGACTTGCGCTGATCCCATTTTTCAATCCGACCACGCTTTTACGTGGCGGCATGCGGCAGCGTTTCTCTTCTAAGCCGGAACTGGAGCATAATCGCCTGGGGTTGGCCATTCATTCAATCGTGGTCCGCTTTGGACGGTGTCGATCGAGGAGCAGTTCTATCTACTATGGCCGCCAATTGTTCGAAAGGTTTCTCGCGAGCCATCGTTTGGTCGGCTTCGCGATGCTCGCGATTTCAAGTCTTGTTCGCGTGACAATGGTGGCCCTGCACGGTGGAGTGAATTCCGTTTGGTGCAACACCCTTGCTCGCCTTGATCCGATCGCGGCGGGAATCCTGATGGCTGCACTGTTGAAAGGTCGAATTCCAAATTTCAGTCTTGCCACTCGATTGGCGATGATCTGCCTCGGAATTGTACCCCTTGCCCTGGTCGCCAATTTCTGGCACATTCACGAACCCAAAGGCTGGAGTGGATTCCGACGCTGTCGGGTATCCTGTAGTAGCCCTGAGTTGCCTGTTGATCGTGGTTGCATCGCTCGGCATTCCGCTACGGATGCCGCGCTTTCTGCTTTACCTGGGGAAAATTTCATACGGCCTCTACGTCTACCACGCGCTCGGAAATGTTCTTTCCAATGACATCATCCCCATCCATAACAGTTTCCTCCAGTTGGCGCTGCGGCCAATTGCAGCTCTGATAATCACGATCCTCCTCGCTGCCCTCTCGTATGCCTTGCTGGAGAAGCCGTTCCTCGAGCTGAAAAAGAGATTTGCGCACGTCGAATCTCGTCCCGTCTGACGGCGTGATAACGTTGTCTTCCACTACTAACGATGTGTCACTTGGAAGTAACCTCTCGTAGGTTACCTTGCCAGACAGATGGGCCATTGCGAGTTCACCGCTCTCAAATAGGATGAACGTAACATCCAATACAGGAGCCGTATGAGAGTTCTACTCACTGGGCACAAGGGCTATATTGGCGCGGTTGCGGGCCCGTTCTGCGCGCTGCTGGCCACGAGGTCGTCGGACTGGATACCGATCTTTATGCCAATTGCGATTTCGGCGATCGCACGTCGCGACATTCCGGAAATTCGCAAGGATCTGCGCGATCTTGACACGCGCCGACCTCGAGGGATTCGATGCGGTCGTGCACTTGGCGGCTCTTGTCAAACGATCCGCTCGGCAATCTCGATCCGCAACTCACCTACGACATCAATCACCTCGCCTCTGTGCAATCTGGCCAGACTGGCCAAGGAGGCCGGCGTCCAGCGCTTTGTCTTTTCTTCCTCGTGCAGCACATATGGAGCGGCGGGCGACGATTTTCTCGATGAGACCTCCGACCTGAATCCCGTAACGCCGTACGGCGAGTCGAAAGTGCTGGTCGAGCGGGACATCGCGCCGCTTGGCGGGTGACAAATTCACCCCAACATATATGCGCAATGCTACCGCTTACGGCGTCGTCTCCGCGGCTGCGTCTCGACATCGTGCTCAACGATCTGGTCGCCTCGGCATTCACCACCGGCGAGATCTACATCAAGAGCGATGGCACGCCATGGCGCCCGATCGTGCACATTCGCGACATCATCGGCGCGGTCGTTGCTGTCCTCGATGCGCCGCGCGAAGCAGTTCACAACCAGACTTTCAACGTGGGCCGCAACGACGAGAACTTCCGCATCCGCGAGCTCGCCGAGATCGTTGCTGAAGTTGTTCCCGGGTGCCGCGTTGAATATGCGCCCGGCGGCGGCCCGGACCTGCGTTGCTATCGCGTTAGCTTCGACAAGATCAACCGGCTGGTTCCCGGCTTTCCGCCCGCAGTGGACCGCGCGCAAGGGCGCACAGGAACTCTACGACGCGTATCGCGCTGCTGGGCTCACCGCAGCCGATATGGAGCAGGGGCGCTACGTCCGCATCAGCGAAATCCGGCGCCTGCAGCAGGCCGGAAAGCTGGACGCCGACTTGCACTGGACCAGCAGAGCAGCCGAAGCGACAGTGAGCGTGCACTGAAGGATCGCCAACAATGATGACGACAACGACAGTGACCTTAGAGAAGATGCGACAACAGCAGCCGCACGCCAAGGCCTGCCGCTTTTGCGGCGCCGGCCTGCAGCGGACATTTGTTGACCTCGGGATGTCGCCGCTTTGCGAGACCTATCCCTCGTCGCGCCGAGCTGAATCGCGGCGAGATGTATTATCCGCTCCATGTCTATATCTGCGAGAAGTGCTGGCTGGTGCAACTGGAGGAGTACGAGAGCGCGGAAAAAATCTTCAGCGACTACGCCTATTTTGCTTCCTTCTCCGATTCATGGCTCAAGCACTGCGAGAAATACTGCGACAGAGATGCAGGCGCGCTTCGGGCTGGGCGAGCAAAGCTTTGTGGTCGAGGTGGCGAGCAACGACGGCTATCTTCTGCAGTACTTTGTAAGCAGCGGCGTTCCGGTGCTGGGCATTGAGCCGGCGGCGAACGTTGCCGAAGGCTGCGGTCGAAAAGGGCGTTCCTACGCTGGTCCGGTTTTTCGGCGACGCAGGTGGCGAAGGAAATTGCCGCGGAAGGCCGACTGCGCCGACCTGGTTGTCGGGAACAATGTGCTGGCGCAGGTGCCGGACCTGAATGATTTTGTCGAGGGGCTGAAGATCCTGTTGAAGCCGGAGGGCGTGCTGACCCTTGAATTCCCGCACTTGCTGCGGCTGATCGAGCTGCAACGAGTTCGACACCATTTACCACGAGCACTTCTCATATTTTTCTCTGATCAGCACGATCAAGATCCTGAAAGCGCACGGACTGCGCGTGTTTGACGTCGAGGAGTTGAAGTCGCACGGCGGCTCGCTGCGCGTCTTTGCCTGCCGCGCCGACGAGCCAGACGCATCCGGTCGAGACCCAACGTGCAAAGAGTGCTCGACGACGAAGTCGCGGCCGGACTCGACACGATCGAAGGCTACGAGAGCTTTGCGCAGCAAGTGAAGGAGACGAAGATTGCGCTGGTCGATTTCTGCATCACGGCTGCACGCGAAGGCAAGAAGGTCGCCGGCTACGGCGCTCCCGGCAAGAGCGCCACGCTTCTCCATTATTGCGGCATCGGAAAAGACCTGATCGAATACACGGTGGATCGCAGCCCCTACAAGCAGGGCCGGCTCCTGCCGGGCAGCCGCATTCCGATCTATCATCCTGACCGCATCCGCGAGACCAAGCCGGATTATGTCGTGATCCTTCCGTGGAATCTGAAAGACGAAATCATGAAGCAGTTGCAGTTCATTCGGGAATGGGGCGGACGATTCGTGGTGCCCATCCCGAAGCTCGCGGTGCTACTATGCAGGCGAACCTGGCAGCGGGAGAGCACCGATGAATATTTATGTTGATTCCAAAATGAGCGATGACGCCGGCGGAAGGAGCTATACAGCGGATCGATCTTCGTCCATTCTCCACTCCGAGCGCGCTGAAGCTCTGCCGCTGGCGAGGAAATGATCGAAGAGGCCTTTCGCCCTTTCGATCCGCTGACCGTTCACGAGACTTCCGGCGGAAAAGTGCGCCGAGATTCTCGCCGTCTTGAAGCCGAAGTTCATTCATCACCCGAAGTCCAAGCAATACATCCAGGGAATGCTGACAGAATCGGGCTGCGATCTTGAGAAGACCTACTTCGACGTGCCCCGCATGCGCACGGCCTTTCCCGGCGACTATCTGAAGTCGGGCATCGCCTACGCATTCCATCCGCATCGAGACACCTGGTATTCGGCGCCGTTTTGCCAGATCAACTGGTGGATGCCGCATCTACGAGCTGAATTCCGAGAACTGCATGGCGATCCATCCGCATTACTTCGAGCCGAGCCGATCAAGAACGGATCGAGCGAGTACAACTACCACAAGTGGAACCTCGAGAGCCGGCACAATGCGGCCCAACACGTCAAGACCGACACGCGCGTGCAGCCGCGGCCGAAGAACCGATCGAACTGGATCCGCAGATTCGCCTGGTCTGCCGAGGTTGGTGGCGCTATCAGTTCTCGGCGGCGCAACTTGCACTCGACCGTGCCAAATACCTCGGACGTGACCCGTTACAGCATCGACTTCCGCACCGTGCATCTGGATGACGTGATGGGCCGGATTGGGGCGCGCCAACGTCGACTCCGCCTGCACCGGCACGACGATGGGCGACTACCTGCGAGGAACCGATTTCTCGCACCTCCCGAGGAGGCGATGGCGATGTATCTTGACGGCAGGAGTCCGAGTACGCAGCTGTCGATGTTCGCGATCGAGCCAGACCAGCGAGGTTGAGTTCCGTAGACGACGAAGCCAATGAACTGCTGAAGGAGGAGGATAGCGCATGAAAGTCGTATTGTTTTGCGGCGGCGCGGGAATGCGGCTTCGGGGCTACTCGGAGGATGTGCCCAAGCCGATGGTGACGATCGGCTCGCGGCCGGTACTGTGGCACGTCATGAAGTACTACGCGCACTTCGGCCACAAGGACTTCATTCTCTGCCTGGGCTACAAAGCGAACGTCATCAAGAACTACTTTCTCGAATACGAGGAATCGGTCTCCAACGATTTTGTTTTCTCGCAGGCGGCCGGAAGCTGGAGTTCATGCAGCGCGACATCGACGACTGGACGATCACATTCGTCGATACCGGGCTGCGTTCCACGATTGCGCGACCGGTTGCGGCTGGTCGAGCCCTATCTGAAGGGCGAGGAGATTTTCCTGGCCAACTACAGCGATGGCCTGACGGATTTTCCGCTGCCGCAGATGATTGAGGAATTCTCCCGCCGCGACGGCTACGCTTCATTTCTCTCCGTGCAGCCGCGGTCCAGCAGCCTGGATACGGTGCAGCTGGAGAAGATGGTTCGGTGCAGGCGATCCGGTGCATGAAGGATTCCAATATCTGGGTGAACGGCGGATACTTCGTCCTGCGCAAAGAAGTGTTCCGGTACATGAAGCCAGGAGAAGAATTGGTTTACGAGCCGATGCAGCGGATGATCGCGGAAGGCAAGGTCTGGTCGCAGCGCTACGAGGGATTCTGGCAGTGCATGGACACCTTCAAGGACAAGCAGATTCTGGATGAACTGGAGGCCTCGGGCGCGGCTCCGTGGTGCCTTTGGAAGAACGGCTCACTGCGGCGCGGAGTGACGGCATGATGAAGCTGAGCCTTGCCAAAGAAAGATCCGGAGCCGCTCACGGTGCTTTGCCTGGGCGCGCATTCCGACGACATCGAGATCGGCTGCGGCGGGACGCTGCTGCAGCTGAAGAAGACTTACCGCGAGCTGAAGTTCCACTGGGTGGTCTTCAGTGCGGCGGGAGAGCGTGGCGAGGAAGCGCGAAGGCTGCGGAACTATTCACCGCCGGCTGCGACAAGAAGATTGTTCTCAAAGAATACCGCGATGGCTTTCTTGCCCTACAGCGGAGGCGCAGGTCAAGGATTTTTTCGAAGAAATGAAGGGCAGGTCAATCCGGACCTGATCTTCACCCATTGGCATGGCGATGCCCACCAGGACCACCGACTGATCTCGAACTGACATGGAACACTTTCCGCAACCATCTCATCCTGGAATACGAGATCCCGAAATACGATGGTGATATGGGCCGTCCGAACGTGTTCGTTCCGCTCGAGGCGCCGATGTACCGAACAGAAAGTGGACAACCTGTTCGAGGCATTTGAGTCGCAGCGCTCCAAGCCGTGGTTTGACCGCGAGACTTTTCTGGGTCTGATGCGGATTCGCGGCATGGAGTCGAACTCCCCCAGCGGATATGCAGAGGCGTTCCACGCCCGCAAAGTGATCGATTCAAGCCGTTTGAGTGAGAGGTCGATATGGCCAAAGTGGCCAGTCGACAGAGCCTTGCACCCTGGCCCCGACTGGCCGAGAAGGACTTCTCTGCATCGCGCGCCCTTCAGCCCAAGGCGCACCGGCTCATTCCCGGTGGGGCGCACACTTATGCCAAAGGCGACGATCAGTATCCCGAGCAAGCCCCGGCTTTCATCGCTCGCGGCAAAGGCTGCCACGTATGGGACCTCGACGGAAACGAGTTCATCGAATACGGAATGGGACTACGGGCGGTTACACTGGGCACGCGTTCGAACCGGCGTCGAGGCCGCCTACAGGCAGATGCAGTTGGAGCAATTCACCCGGCCCGCGAAGATCGAAGTCGACGCCGCGGAACGATCCTGGAAGTCATCGATGGGGCCGACATGGTGAAGTTCGCCAAGAACGGCTCCGACGTCACCACGGCCGCCGTGAAGCTGGCCCGACGGCAATACAGGCGGGATATGATCGCGATCTGCGGCGATCATCCGTTCTTCTCCACCGATGATTGGTTCATCGGAACGACGGAAATGAAGCGGGAATCCCCCAGGCAATTCGTGACTGACGTTCAGAATTCCACTACAACGATCTGGTCGAGTCTGAGTCGAATTATTCGATCAACATCCGCGCAGATTGCCATGCGTCGTGCATGGAAGCTGAAGCGTCACGGCCTCCCCCCGCCGGGTTATTGCAGCAAGTCAAGGAACTCTGCGAAGCAACGGGGCGCGTGCTCATTTTCGATGAGATGATCACGGGTTTTCGCTGGCATCTCGGGTGGGGCCCAGAAATTTCATGGTGTGGTTCCCCATCTCCACTTTCGGCAAAGCCATGGGCAACGGCTTTGCGATCTCGGCACTGGCCGGGAAGCGGGAAATCATGCGGCTCGGCGGCTCGGATCACGACCAGCCGCGGGTTTTCTGCTCTACCACCCACGGAGCGGAGACTCATGCCCTTGGGGCCTCGCTCGAAACTATCGACATTTCCGGGAGCATGGAGTGGTGAGTTCTCTGGAAACAGGGAGAGCGGTTGCGGAAGCTTGTGAACCGGTCGATTGTCCAGAATCGGCTTGAAAGGTTTTTCGAAGTGGTCGGGCAGCCCTGCAATCTGGATTCCAGCAAGAAACCAGAACCGCGAGCCATCGCAACTCGGAAAAGTATTAGATCCAAGGGTGTTGATCCCGCCGGGGCGTGATGGCGCCATTGGTTTGTCGTGAGCTTCGCCCACAGCGACGCCGACATCGGAGTGCGGGAGGGAGCCAACGCATCAGGCCCTGCGCCATCTACCACAAGGCTCTCGATGGGGGAATCGGAGAGTTCTTCACGGGCGTCCTCCAGAACCAGTCAACCGAAGGCGCAACTAATCGGTACGCGCCAGCTTGATCGGCCTTACTATGCACATGACCCCGACGACAGCTCGCACTCGCGCTCTACGGATGGTGCGGTCTCCGCGACGATATTGCTAGCAGCGACGATTCTTGCCCTTCCGTGTCTCATTAGCGAGAAGTTCCGTCACGAGATAGTGGGTGGCACATACCTCGTACCAGTACCATTTTAGCCGACAATTCTGGAGCGGTGATTACTACCCTCGCTGGCTGGTAGAAGCGAACAAAGGTCTTGGTAGTCCGATCTTTCTCATACAGTATCCACTCCCGTATTGGCTGACCGCTTGTTACGCCCAGTGTTAAGGTTTCCGGCGACGGCAACGCGGGAGTCACGTGAGATGGGGGTATTGTGTTTTCTTGTGATAGGTGCCGCTGCTTTTGCCGCGGGAGCGTGGTTCCGTAGGTTCTGCGGTCCGGTTGCTTCGACAATTGGCGCAATCATTTACATCTCCCTCCCATATTTTCTGGCTCACGATCTTTACACCGAGGTCGCGATTGGGCAGTTACTCGGCTTTATTTGGATGCCTTTGGCGTTGGCGCTGTGCCATTGTCGCCGAATTAGCTTCACGTCCATAGGAACTCTCGGAGGCGTGATAGGTCTCCTTGTGCTCAGCAATCCAATTTCTGCGTTTATTTTTGCGCCCTTTATGTTTTGTTACGCTATCGCAGGCTCTGAAAACCGACCAACGATAATAACAAACGCGCCGTCTTTGCGCTGTCGGCTGTAGGCGCGGGCACATGTGTGGCTGCTTTGTACGTGGTTCCTCTTGTGGTTTATCGGCATCTTTTCGACGTCTCTGCGATGCCTCGGCTCCTGCCGGGGACCGAGTTGGGAAATAACTTGCTCCTAGTGAGAACGACTAGCCTGTCCAAGCCTCTCCTGCTTGGATTCCTAATTGTGATTACCGTCGTCGTGCTGGTACTTGGCCTTACCTGGAACGCCGCCGCCGTGGGTTCGCGTTATCGCGCTCTGATCTTACTGACTCTGGGGTTCGGACTAGCGGCAATTTTCCCGGCTTGGGATCGGCTGTACTGTCCCTGAGTCGGCTAAAACCGTCGGGATTCTATAGGGGCTATTTTCCAGAACAAATGCTGGCGACTGCCCTTTTGACTTTTACACTTGGAGTTCTTGCTTACTACCAGGCTGTGGGAGGGAAGGTTGGTCCTCGGCACCAAAGACTCCAAGTACTTATGGTCGCCAGTTGCTCTGCCTTCTTTCTTATGCTGCCGTGGAGCTTCTTTTTATGGATGGCTGTTCCAGAGCTTTCAACTTCGATTCAGTTTCCACACCGATTCTGCGCAATTCTCACCCTCGCCACAGCCGGGCTCGTTGCCGCCGCAATCGATCGCTCGGTCGATTGTCGGAATACACGGCGACCGTTAACCGTCATAATCAGTTGTTCGTTGTCTATAGTTGCAATGGGTACCTTAACGTGGCGGGCTGATAGGACCTGGATTAGGGGACTACACAAGAGTGAAGCTCATGAAGTCGACCCGACGCGCGAAGTAGATGGGATGTATCGCACCTACGTTTCGGGCGATCATCTGAATGCATTTGCTGATCTTCTCGGGACTGAACCTGCATCTTATCAAGTTAAAGTTACCCCCGTCATTGAACCGAATGCTACTCTTGCATCGGGGAGAGGACTTGTAACCATGAGGCGGCGGGGCATCCGTGTGATCGTCGTTTCGTCTTCCATGGACGAGAACGGATCCGCACAGATTGACCAAGTGTATTCACCTTTGTGGAAATGTGTGGGTGCGGATGACCAAAATGCCCGACTGATTTTAAGGAGTTCAACGACGGGCCTTACAGAGATTCCTTTGAGATCAGGCCGGCACGATGTGGAGCTTCGGTTCGACACTGGTTGGCCCGGCCGGTGGGGAGTGCTTACAACACTGTTTTCAGTCATCCTTATTGTTGCTGGGATGGCGTTGGAACTCTACGCGTGCGTTAGACGGAGGGTCGCATACGGAGGACAAGGGTGAAGTCCTGCAAAGCTCAGATCACCCATACGCCACGGGCTAAAGGGCCCCTGATTACTGGGCGTGAAGTATTTGTACTTGGAGTGGCCGCCTTGGTTTGTGCCCTCCCAATGCTTATCCACGGGCCTATGGTAAAGGGCCACGACACGTATGAACATTTGAACTACTCTCGTCACTTCAGTGACCAGTTCTGGGCGGGAGAGTCAAGCCCGCGCTGGCTCTTAGACATGAATCATGGGCTGGGCAGTCCGAGCCTCTTCGTTTACCCCCCATTTGCCAGTTACGTGTACACATTTCTGCAGCCTTTGAGCAAGGTGCTTTGGTTCAATCCTTTCATTGTGGGAGAGGTCCTCGCCTTGCTCGGCTCCGGTATGTCTGCCTTTCTATGGGCGAGTACGCTAGCGACTCGCCGTCTGGCGCTTATCAGCGCTGCTCTCTACATGATCCTCCCTTATCATCTGGCAGTGGATTATTACCGTCGTAATGCGCTTTCAGAATGTTGGGCGCTCGTCTGGATGCCGCTCGTTCTGTATTTTGCAGCTGGTGTAACTGAGGGAAAACGGAACTCGCGCATCGGTCTGGCCATTGCGTTCGCTCTTCTGATTTTGAGCCATTTCGTCAGTGTGCTAATTTTTGGTTTGATTCCACTTATGGCATCTGCGACATTTTCTCCGCCAGGCGACCGGAAGCAACTCACTTTTCGAGTCGCTGGAGGAATGGCTCTGGGCACCGGTTTGTCGTCCTTCTACTTGTTGCCGGCGCTTTCCAGTGCGAAGTATTTTCCCGCGCTGCGACTTCTCCGTCCCCCCTCTTTCGTTCTGGGAGATAATCTGGTGGGATGGGATGACGTAGCGCATGTCTTCTCGAAAGCAGGGTTTGCTCATTGGGTTGCGGTCTCCGCTCTTACCACGATCGCATTCACCGTATTTTGTAGCGGCACGATCTTTTGGATAGGAAACTCAACGTCGCAAAAAAGTACTGGATTCTGGATCGCGATGAGCGCGCTTCCAGTGTTCATGATGCTGCGCGTCAGCGCGGGGATATGGAGTTTTTCCCGTCCCCATTTTTCATGGATTCTCCTGCGCGCGGTTCAATACCCTTGGCGTCTCAACATTGTGGTATGTCTTTCGACACTCTCCATCAGTGCGGTATTGTTCTCAGAAATGCGCTGCCTGTCGCGAGTGAAGCGGAACGCCACTATGGCTCTGATATCTCTGCTTGTTCTGCCATGGCTCATCTCCTACGCAAAAGTGTGGAGCCGATACAGGACTGATGTGTTCACCGCGAATCCCCGCCAACTGGTTAACGATGATGACGGTTGGTTCTACGCATGGGCCGCGCCTGAACTAGATCAGGCTTCCGCTCTGAAGGCGACCGCGGAGCCGCGTGTGAGATTCGTCGACGGAATTGGCACCTCGCAGGTCCGTTTGTGGAAGGCCAGGGATATTGGGTTTGATACCGACAGTTCTACGGGCGGGTGGGTCGAGATCAATCAATTTTATTACCCGAAATGGACGGCGTCGGTGCTGGGTACCTCGCAGCCTCTCCAGATTGAGACTGCTATGCCCGAAGGACTGCTGAAGGTAGAGGTTCCGGCCGGCCATCAGCAGATTCGGGTTGCGATTCCTATTCAACCCGCCGAGCGGATCGGACGCTGGATCAGCTTGGCTTCCGTGTTGTTATGCGGCATGGTGGGTTGGAAAGAAAGATTCGAAGCGTCTCTACTGTTGTTGCGATCACAAGTAGGTCTTTTGCCGAGTGAGACATAGTATATACAGGCGCGAATTGTTTTATCGCGTCGAGAGAAGAGACCGTGAAAAACGCAATTTTAATTACTGACCGCTCGCGGGAGATGGACGAAAGAAGTTGGTGGGACCTCTGGAATACGTCTTATCGCGCGGAAGACAATCGGGACGAAACTTCCACAGAGCTCTTTCGGCATGTGGTTGCGCTGATGCAGGAAGTTGCGCCGAGTTGTAACCGGATGCTCGAAGTTGCGTGCGGCACGGGAACTCTCTCTCGCTCGCTCCGATTCACCTTCTATCAAGGATTGGATATTTCCGCGGCTGCGATTGATTTCGCGCGTCGGAAGGCTGAAACTGTCAAAGTACCCGCTGGGACCAGTCGGCCCGTATATGAAGTTGCGGATTTCCACAACTGGCCGCTACCCGCGGAGCCCTTTGACGTAATACTTTGCGTGGATGCAATCTCGTGTTTTCGCGATCAGGGATTTACACTGCGAAAGGTTGCGCAATCTTTACGCAGCGGCGGGCGAGCGGTACTTACAACCGTCAATCCTTTTGTCTACAACCGTATTCGTCGCGTGGGCGGCGTGAAACTGGAAAACGGCCCCGTAAGTCACTGGTTATCTCGAAGGGAACTGCACCGTTTGGTAAAGCAAGCAGATCTGACGTTGGAACGCTCCTATACGATCATGCCGCGAGGGAACCTGGGAATGTTGCGCGTCGTCAACGCTCGACGTCTGGATCGCGTGCTCGGCACGGGAGGGGCGCGCCTTCTACGACGACTGAAGGAGGAGGCTGGCCTAGGCCAATACCGGGTTGTGGTGGCTAGAAAGCGTTAGGATCAGGCTGGAATGACGAGAGAGTCCGCGACGCGTCGAAAATTGCCCACTGTAACGGTGCCTGAAAACGGAGTTGCCCTGCAAAGCGATAGCGATAAATCCCTGCAAGCCCTGTTGGAAATTCCCGCTGCATCGGATTTCAAGAGAAAATCCGTTCGCGGAGGTGCAGCTGCCATGTTTAGCCAGGGCATTGGCATCGGGCTGCGATACTTACCACCATCATCCTTGCTCGCCTGCTTTCTCCAACTGACTATGGCTTGCAGGCGATGGTGATTACGCTGACCGGTTTTTTCAGCCTGTTCAAAGATGCGGGATTGAGCGTTGCCAGCGTGCAGCGAGAGACGCTAACGCACGAACAAATCTCGACGCTGTTCTGGATCAATACCGCCGTTGGAGCATTGTTGATGATTGCGGTCGCCGCCGCTGGTCCGCTTCTGGCTGTGTTCTACAAAGAGCCCCGACTGTTGTGGATCACAGTCGCATCGGCAACGGTATTCCTCCTGAATAGCCTGGCGGTGCAACATCGAGCTCTGCTCGATCGATCCATGCAGTTCACGACTAGCGCCAAGATTGAGATATTGTCGTCAGTGTTCGGCACGGTCGTCGCAATCGGAATGGCGGCACTCGGGTGTGGGTATTGGTCACTGATTGTTCAGACGATAAGCCTGTATGTGGTGGGAATGGTCGCTTCGTGGATTGCTATGCCATGGATGCCAGGAAAACCGCATTGGACGCCGGAACTACGATCCATGGTGCGCTTCGGTGGAACGGTTACCCTCAACAGCCTGGTTGTTTACTTGGGGTACAACACCGAGAAAGTCCTTCTGGGGCGCTTCTGGGGGCCGGCGTCGCTTGGCCTCTATGGGCGGGCATACCAGATAGGCAATTTGCCGGTGCAGCAATTGACGAATTCGATGGGTTCAGTGGCCTTTCCCGATGATGTCGCGCTTACAGGGAGATTCCGAGCGTTTGAAGCGGTCCTATTTGAAATCACATTCCCTTGTCGTTTCGTTGACTGTTCCCGCCGTCATTATGTGCGCCCTGTTTTCGGATCAGATTGTCGACGTCGTTCTCGGGCCGAAGTGGAACGGTACAGCTCCCATTCTACGGTTGCTTTCGCCCGCCATTTTGGTATTCGCACTGATGAACCCGCTGTCATGGCTGCTTCGTGCAACAGGGCGAGTCGAGCGGAGCCTGAAAATCGCTCTGTTTCTAGCTCCCGTGATGATCATCGGCGTGGTTGCCGGGCTACGGCGCGGACCAACAGGTGTTGCGACCGGGTATTCCATTGCCATGGTTCTTTTGGTCGTGCCCTTGATTGCATGGGCAAAGCACGGAACGGGAATAACGAACGCAGATTATTGGGACGCCATTAAGCGGCCTCTGATGGCAGGCCTGTTGGGAGGTGCCGCGGGATCGCTGTTCCGTGGCGTCTGCCAGGGAGCTTTCTCCGTGATTCCGCTGCTTGCCGCGGAAGTTGCAATTTCTTTCGGCGCATACGCTATGCTCTTGCTTTTTGTGATGGGGCAAAAGGATTTCTATTTTGATCTGTTTAGCCAGATTTTTGGCCGGCAACAGGCGATTCCGGCGAAGTCCCAAGCGCCCGCCAATGGGATGAGGCGAAACTGATTCCAAAATGCGGGTAGGCGACTGGGTTGAAGTTCGGAGCAAGAGAGAGATCTTGCGCACGCTCGATGGCGACGGGCGACTCGAGAGGATGCCTTTCATGCCCGAGATGTTCGCTTTCTGTGGTAGGCAATTTCAGGTTTATAAGAGCGCACACAAGACATGCGATACAGTTTTTCCTGTTCGTGGAAGGCGCGTGCACAAGGCTGTCCACCTCGACACACGGTGCGATGGTTCGGCGCACGGCGGCTGCCAGGCAGGGTGCATAATTTTTTGGAAAGAGGCCTGGCTGAAGCCAATTAATGCTCCAAGCAAACACTGTACTCTGCCGAGTGCCGAAGCCCTGTCCGGGAGCGGTGAGGTTATGGAATTGCCCGGGTGTGCTGAATCTACAGTGTGGGATCGCACGCAGTCGCATGATCTTGGAGGGAAGTCACCGACCTACAGTTGCCAAGCAACATGTCTGCCCTATGCGACCTCTGAGCTAAACTGGTGGGAGGCGAGCCAGTACCTCGAAGACTATCGCTCGGGCAACATTGGCATGTGGGCGATGATCTGCGGGGCCACTTATTTTGCATACTGCTGGCTAACGCGGGCCGGCATCGGGCTGGGCCGTCCTCTGCGCTGGTTTTACGATCATTTCTATTTCCTGTGGCATGGGGCGCCATTTCCACGGCGCATGGGAACGATCCCAGAAGGGAAAGCCACTCCGGTGCAGATCCTCAACCTGCAGCCAGGAGAGTTGGTGCGGATCAAGCCGTACAAAGAGATTCTTAAAACGATCAATACCGTCAACCGGAATCGTGGATTATTTTTTGATGCAGAGGAGGTCCCATATTGTGGAGGAACCCACCGCGTTCTCCGGCGCGTGGAGAAGATCGTGAACGAACGAACGGGAAAGATGCGCGAAATGAAGACGCCGTGCATCATTCTGGATTCGGTAATTTGCCGTTCACGGTACAGTGAATGCCGTTTATTCTGCCCTAGGAGCATCTATGCGTACTGGCGAGAGATATGGCTCGAGCGTGTTAGCGAGTCAAGCGCAAAGGATGTTTCTTGAAAAACGCTAGCGGGTTGCCCCATGATGCTCGAACCTAGTGGCATTTGGAACCGGGTGTCACCCAGACATGGCGGAGAAATACGAGTGAATCAGCCACTGGTCAGCGTCGTTACCCCATTTCATAATACCGCTGCCTACCTCGCGGAATGCATCGAGAGCGTGCTGGGACAGAGCTATCCCAGCTTTGAATATATCCTGGTTGATAACTGCAGTACGGACGGTTCGGAAGAGATTGCTGAACGTTACGCACGACGCGATTCGCGGAACCGGCTGATCCGGAGGGCCGAACTGCTTTCGCAGGTCCAGAACTACAATAGCGCACTAACGGCAATTTCAAATGAGAGCAAATACTGCAAGATCGTTCAGGCGGATGATTTCATCTTTCCAGATTGTTTGCGATTGATGGCACAGGTTTTCGACCGATCTGAATCCGTCGGATTGGTGAGCGCCTACGATCTCAAGGCGAATGTGGTGCGTGGGTCAGGATTTCCCTACAGATTGTCTCCGTTATGCGGGAAAGAGACTGCGCGGATTTATTTAAGGCAAGGAATTTTTCCGTTTGGCTCGCCGACCACCGTGATGTACCGCTCCTCTATTGTTCGTGCCCATCGGCCATTTTATGAGGAAGATCGCCTGCATGAAGATACCGAGAAGTGCATGCAAATACTCGAAACTTGGGATTTTGGATTTGTACCCCAGGTGTTGTCCTTCTTGCGAGCAGACAACGATTCGATTTCGTCCGCCGTGCGCGATTTCCAGCCTGTGTATTTGGACCGATATATAATCGTCGAGCGTTTCGCGTCGAAGTTTGTCGAGGCCGATGAAGCAGCAGTTCTCCGGAGAGAGGCGAAACGGGACTACTATCGCGTCTTGGCGCATGCCGCTCTGCGGTTTCAGTCCCGCGACTTCTGGCAATACCACAGGGAGGGGTTGAAAACACTCGGAGAAACGATTGACTGGGTTTACTTGGTTTCGGTGGCTGGCGGTGACCTCGCCTGGATGGTTGCCAACCCAGGCAGGATGATCGCGCGCGCGCTTCGCTTCTCTAGAAAGAGTGCTCTGGGAGGATCGTCATGAGCGCCTTTGAACCCCCGGTTCCAGTTAGGACATACCCACTCTTGCGGTACGGATTCCGCTTCTGCTTGTGTTTCGCAGTCGTGGCGACGTGCGCCTTTGCGCTTGCCTGCCGGACACACTCACAGACCGATCCGATCGTCGTAAACTGGAGCACAATGCATCAGCCGATCGACGGATTTGGTGCGAGCGCGACGGGCTACGTCTCCGGGCTAACTCCACAACAGGCAGACCAATTCTTCAGCGCCGAGAAAGGGTTGGGTTTGTCGCTGCTCAGGATCAGGGCGATCGCGGATACAAAACGCCAGGATTGCGGCTGCGTTGCAAACGCCGAGCCATATGAGTGCGTGGTGGGTGAGAAGAGCCAGATTGTCACAGGGGACTTGCGGACGGCCCAATTAGCAATCGCGAGGGGAGTCCGGCTATTTGTAGCGCCGTGGTCGCCACCGGCAGAGATGAAGACGTCAGGCAAGTATTGTTCGAGCGGGTCCATGAAAGAGGATCTGGCGAACTATGCAAAGTATGCCGATGAACTGGCCGATTACTTGTTGCTACTGCACAGGAATGGGGTTGATGCTGCAGCCTTGTCCGTCCAGAACGAACCTGACTTGGAGAACAAAGCCTACGATACCTGCCGATGGACAGGGAAGGCGATGCACGATTTCATTCCATTTCTAGCGAAAGCAATCAGTGGGGCTGGCTTTTCGGGTGTCAAGATTGGGGCGCCGGAACAGTCAACATGGGCATTTGGCATCCTGCGCGAATCGATGGACGATGTTTCAGTTGCCGCCAATATTGGTTTGGTATTCGGCCATGCATATGATTCGGACGCTCCCTCTGGTCTGCCTGCCATGAGTGGAACGCACTTTTGGCAGACTGAAGTGAGCCAGCCGAGCTCCTTCGATGGCGGCATTTCTGACGGTCTCCGATGGGCACGTTCGATTCACAATTACATGATCATTGGTGCCAATGCATGGATGTATTGGAACCTCTCCTGTAACCAAAAGCAGTTTAACGCGGGCAATAACATGTGTCTTACCGATCGAAAGGGCGATCTTGCGAAACGAGCTTACGTGCTTGGCCAGTATGCGAAATTCATTCGTCCGGGATGGCAAAGAATGGGTGTCTCCAACAGTGGTTTTCTATTGGTGACAGCCTACAGAGGACCAGGAAATGAATTTGCTCTCGTGGTCGTCAACGAGGATCGCTCGCCAGTTCGCAATCAGGTGTTTGTACTAAACGGGATCACATCCAGGCATTCCAGTGTCACACCGTGGGTCACATCGTCCTCTGCGTCGCTCGCACCTCAGCGGGTGTCGTTTTTTGCCTCGGATGGTGTTACGTTCACCTATACGATCCCGGCAAGCAGCGTCGTGACCTTTCGAGGTAACGCCGATTAGTCGACAACGTTTTCCATAATTGATGGGAATTGATTTCAAGTGCTAACGGTTTTGCTCGCCACGAGGGATCGCGCGCCTATATTGACCGACGTGCTGGAGACTTATTGTGCTTTGCAACCTCCCGCGTGCGGCTGGAAACTTGTCGTGGTCGATAACGGTAGCGCCGACCACACGCAGAAGGTTCTCGCTGCCTTCTCCGCACGTCTTCCGTTGCATCCAGTTCACGAACCGAAAACCGGAAAGAACGCCGCTTTAAACACAGGTCTTGATCTCGTCGAGGGAGATCTCGTTGTCCTCACCGATGACGATGCTTTTCCGGCGTCCGATTGGCTCGTTCAACTGCGCAAAGCTGCCGACGAGCAGCTAGCGTACTCGATGTTCGGCGGAGCCGTGTTGCCGCGCTGGGAAATGTCTCCTCCGCCTTGGATCCACTGGATCGCGGCAGGCCCACTCTTTACCCTGACGGACCCATCTTTACCCGAAGGCCACATGGAAGCGTGCGACATTTTCGGTCCCAACATGGCCGTGCGCAGCTCTATTTTCAGGCAGGAGTTCGATTTGATGCCGCGATCGGCCCCAGCGGGTCGAGCTACGCCATGGGTACAAAACCGAGCTCGTGCTAAGGCTTGCTAGGCAAGGCCACAAGGCGTGGAATGTGAAAACTGCTGTGGTTGAACATTACATTTCGGGAAAGAACAACTCGAGCCGCGCTGGGTGCTGCAGCGAGGCGTTCGTTTCGGGCGCGGGCAATATGGGCTGTTTGGTCGCGAGCAGAATGCCGACGCCATCGCATGGCGGGGAGTTCCATTGCACCTGTATCGCCGCGCGTCGAAGCAAGCCGTTGTGGCCGCGTTCTCGCGGGTCTTCGCGCAGACGGAGTCGGCGTTTCGAGCCCGCTGGCGCTTCAATTTTTTTCGCGGCCAAATTACCGAGGCCAGAAGCCTCGCTGTCGAAAAGCGTTCGCGTTCTCGACGGCATATCGACACAGCTAGAGCTGGCGCAGCCTCGGGCCGTTCCTAGCCATATCTTGACCGCCTTCTTAGGATTGTAATGAAAATTACTGTTATCTTGTGCACTTACAACCGCTGCGCGAGCCTGCGGATAGCTCTCGAGAGCGTAGCTCGATCGGTAGTCCCGGCGCCGATCGAATGGGATCTCCTGCTTGTCGACAACAATTCGAGCGACCAAACCAGTGCGGTTTTCGAAGAGTTCAACGCCAAATACCCTGGGCGCTTTCGTTATCTCTTTGAACCGAAGCCCGGGAAATCGAACGCTCTCAATAGCGCAATCGAGGCGACGGGCGCTGATGTCCTGGCGTTCATGGACGACGACGTCCTTGTGGATCCCACATGGCTAGCGAATCTGACCTCTGTGCTCAACGATTCTCCATATGCCGGTGTCGGTGGGAGAATTGTGCCGCAATGGAAGACTGCTCGTCCGCGCTGGTTACCAGTCAAGGAGAAATATGGGTTGGCGCCGCTGGTGATGTTTGACCTCGGCGATGAGGCTGGCCCTCTCGTTGAGCCCCCCTTTGGAACGAACATGGCTTTCCGGCGAAGTGTCTTTGACCACTATGCGAGATTTCGAACCGACCTCGGACCCCGTCCCGGAAGCGAAATCAGAAGTGAAGACACCGAGTTTGGCCAGAGATTGCTGAACGCCGGCGAACGTCTTTACTACCAACCTTCGGCCGTTGTTTACCACGAGGTTGCAGAAAAAAGGCTTAAGAAGGAGTTCTTCCTGAAGTGGAGCTTCGACAAAGCCCGCGCTGATATTCGCGAATTCGGTGCTCAAAAGGGAACAAAATGGTTCATTGCCGGTGTGCCTCTCTATTTATTCCGCAGGCTTGCCGCGTGGGCGGTGCGCTGGATGGCCAGCATTAACCCTGCCGATCGCTTTGCGCGGAAACTCAAGATATGGTCCACGGCCGGGGCCATTCGCGAATGTTATCGATCCTCTAACGAAAGGCGACTGCCGCGAGCTGGCGCTCAATCTCCCGCGTCCCCACCGGTAAAGTCATAGGGCAACTCTCAATTACGATGTTCAGTTCTGCGAAGAACCAAAAGGCATTTCTAGCGGCGGCCATCCTGCTTCTGGCTGCTTCCTTGCGCCTCTATCACCTGGGCCAGCGCAGCCTGTGGTTCGACGAAGCGGTGGCCGCGGACATTTCGCACCACTCGATCGCAGAGACAGTCGCTCTGACTCGCGGTATGCACAGCGCGCCGCTGACTCATCCAATCCTTTTGTCCTTCGTCGAAAAATTCAGCGCTCGGCCAATCGCGGTGCGAGCTCCGTCGATGATCTTCAGCCTGCTGGCGGTTGCGCTAATGCTCTGCTTTGCGGGACTGCCCTCCATTGACGACAAGGCAGCGATGCTTGCCGCTTTGATGCTGTGTGTTTCAGTCTCTCAGATCCGCTACGCGCAGGAAGTTCGCGAATACTCCCTTTCAGTGCTATATGCGGGGATTCTTATTTATGCGTTCCTGGCCCTCGTTGCAAAGAGTGGAGAGCGAAAGTTGCCGCTTGCTCTATGCCTGGCGCTATTTGGCGCGCCTTTAATTCAGTACGGGTTGGTGCTTTTTGGCTTCAGCATTCTCTTCGCGCTGTTAATCGTGGGAGTTGCCGATCGCCGGATCAAGGCCACCATAACGACTGTTCTGCTCGGCGGACTGTCCTTATCGGCAGGAGGCATAGTCGCTTACTTTTCGACCCTCCGCTATCAATGGGGTCAAAAGCCCTGGTATCTCGAAGACGCCTATTGGTCTCGCGGGACAAGCTTTCTTCACTTCGTGTGGATGAATTCTCATCGCCTGCTGACGTTCTTGCTGCCGGGAAAGTCCATCGTGTTGCTTGCCGCTCTGGCAATCATTGTCGCCATGGCTCAAGCGCTTCTTAGGCGAGCCTTTCCACCTCTCCTTGTTCTCGCGTGCACAGCATTCGGAACGGTGCTGGCGTGCGCGGTTCTGCATGTGTATCCCTATGATTCGGTCAGGCAATGCTTGTTCCTGGCCCCCATCGCTTGCTTGTGCGCGGCGTCCAGTATTGTCGAAAGTTTGAAAAAATCTCCTGCCACCCTGGAAACAATTGCATTCGGCGGTATCGTTTGCCTCATAGTGGTGTCCGGTGCGTTTCAGATTCGCACGATAGTGCCCTATAAGGAAGTAGAAGACACTCAGAGCGTGCTGGCGTCTCTGAAAGATCACATCGAGCCGTCAGACTGGGTTTATGTGTATTGTGGTGCAGTCCCAGCGGTCGATTTCTATCTTGGGCAAAGGCCACACTTGCGTCTGGGGCGGATTCCATCGTGAGGAACCCGACAAATATTCCAAGGAATTGATGGCAAGTATCCCGGCGGGTGCGAACAGGGCGTGGATTGTTTTCAGCCATGTCTTTGAGAAAGAAGACCAGGAAATTCTCCACGATCTAGAGTACAGCCTGGTCGGTTACGCCCATAACTCAGGCACAGGGAACAGCTTTGTATGCAATCAGTCGTGCTCCCATTCCTGAGAGTCCGCGAGTGGCTGATTCCAGCTCAGCAAGCGTTATAAAGACCAACCTGAAGGACACCTTCTGGGATTGGAGTGTTCGAAGCTCCGCAATGTCGACCCAATAGTTGATTGGCTCTTCTCTATTGAGTATTCACCACTAACGTGCTCCACAAGCGTAAAACAATCGTTCTTGGCGGGGGTATTTCGGGGCTGACCGCCGCTCGCATGCTTCAGCAACAGAGGCGGAAGTTCCTGCTCCTTGAAAGATGTCCCACGCTAGGAGGGCTTACGCGTACAGTGGAGGTAGGAGAATTCTGTTTCGACTACACGGGGCACTTCCTCCACCTCAGCCGCTATGCCACTCCTGCGGACATTCCTTATGCGAACCTGAAAAACAAAGAATGGGGCCGAGTCGAGCGGCGCTCGTGTTGCCTGGTGGCGGGAAGACTGATCACGGCTCCAATTCAGTACAATCTGGCCGAATTGCCTCCCGCGCTGTTTGCTGAGTGCGTAAGTTCTTACAATGAGCGTCCAATACTTCGTCCCGGCCAGAACGCAAGCTTCAGAGATTTCGTTATTAGTGGTTTCGGCCAGGCACTCGCGGATCTCTTTCTCATTCCACAAAACGAGAAGACTATGTCGATCTCGCTCGATCGCCTGTCGCAACACGCCGTGCGACGCTTTTCCCCGCGCCGGATGAGAAGCTGGTTCGCCTGGGCATGACACCGACTGGGAACCAAGGCACAAAAGGCTATAACGCAACGTTTTGGTATCCAAAAGAAGGTGGCATCGGCCGGCTCGTGCGAGGATTGCGAACCGGGCTCGGCGGATGCGCCGTCAACCATGAGGTCGTCTCCCTCAACCTGCGAGACCGGACTCTTCGTGTCAAAACTGGCGAGACGTTTTGTTGGGATCAGATGTTTTCGAGCATCCCACTTCAGTCACTTTGCCAAATGACGACTGATGATGACCTCGTAAGACTGTCGGCCGGCCTGTCCTGCAGTTCGACCGTCAGCTTCAACATTGGACTGCAGGGGCAGCTTCCACCTGAATTCCACGGCATTCACTGGATCTATATTCCAGATCGCGGTATCCCATTTTATCGCGTCGGCTTCTATTCCAATATCGGAATCGGCACATGCACTCCTGGTTACTCCTCTCTTTATGTTGAAGTCGGCTTGTCCGCGGGGACACTTTATAAAGGCGACTTAATCCGTGAGTTACAACCCAGGGTCATGCAGTCTTTGCGGGAACTCGGATGGCTCCGAGGTTGCGAAATCGCTTCCATTGTTGTCCATTTCATAGAGCACGCCTACGTGCACCATACTCCCCGGCGTGACGCCGCCGTCGAGGCTATACGGGCTCGGCTGCAAACAGCCGGCATCCATCCGATCGGACGCTATGGTTTATGGGATTACACGAGCATGGAAGATTCTATGGAGTCGGCACGTTCCGCGGTTTTGGAGGTCGAATCGTGCAATGCAGCGTGATCATCCCTGCGCACAATGAGGCACAGACAATTGAGGACCATGTAACGCGATTTCTGGAAAGCCTCCATTTGTGCACTCGTCAATTGTTGGGTGAAGTGCTCATCGTTGAAAATGGGTCATCTGACGGCACCGCAGATGCCTGTAGGCGGCTCGAGCAGCGATTTCCGGGCATTGTTCGAATGTTGCAGCTCTCTCGCGGCAGCTATGGCGAAGCGATCAAGCTGGGAATGATGGAGAGCAAGGGAACACATGTCTCGATCCTAGAGTGTGATTTTCTAGATACCAGTTTCCTGACCAGGTCAATCGATCTCTTCAAAGAAGAGAAGATCTGATCTCGTCGTGGGGTCAAAGAGACACGATCAATCCGTAGACGCCCGTCCCCTCAAGCGGCGCGTCTTGACTCTGCTCTACAACCGGCTCTTCTTGAAAGCCTTCCTCGGCTATCCCGGAACCGACACACACGGACTCAAGAGCATCGAATCTGGCTGTGCCAGAAAACTCTGCCAGTTGGCGCTTACGACCGACGAAGTCTTTCAAACAGAAATCGTGCTTATGGCCTGGAAACTGGGCTTGAGGATTGAAGAAATCCCAGTACAAATTACGGAGCTCAGGCGCGCTCCAGTAACCGTATTCCGCCGCGTGCCAAAGGTCCTGCGCACTGTGCGGGATCTGAGGCGCTCGCTGCGCCAATTCGAAGCGCAGCCAGCTTGAGGGATCAGTTGCATGGAACGAACGAGATAATCGTGTTACTAAGGCAACTGGGTTCGATGTTAGAAATGTCACTAACATCAGCAGCAGTCGAGCTGGTTGTAAAAGCAGGCATGATCTCTGAGTGCTGGAAAAATGAAATTGCTACTTAACCTCGTCTGATTGACGCTCGAAATGCAAAATTCCTTCTGCTCTCTCTTAATCCCTACGATTACAACCGTTCGCTTTCCGACGCCGGAACGCATTATCTCTATTACCGCCGTCCCGACGCACACGCGTGGACTCGGCCGCGGGTCTGGCCAGGCATTGGAACGGGTTGGCCCTCAGCTGGTCAGAGTTGCCCTCTGATTTCTCGCTGCTTTCACATCAAATACGAAAACCTGATTACGGGAGGATCGATTTTCGCAAGCTCGAATTCAACGAATTAGTTGGCAGCACGGCTCGACGCAAACACCTTGGGTTCATAGGGCGTTCGATCATATCGTACGAAGCTGCCGCCGGAATGCCTGCCTTGGGATATCTCCCTCGGCGATGATAGTGGCATGTTCGGGTGGGATCAGCGAGCAGATATCGTCTGTACTCAATGGATATTAGGGAGATACCCTAGGGAACCTCTGAACAACCGTCAATTGTAAAGGCCGCGGGAATTCCAGACCTGTGCGGGCCAGGAATGTCCCTGTATTGTTGGCGACCTTACCGGAACCGGCTATTTACGCGAGGCTCAAAGACACTACGCCCTCTGCGGGGCCAGCCGTTTGCGGTGCAAGTACAGGTTCACCAGCGCGAAGGCGGCGCACAGCCGCTGATGATTCTTCCAATGCCCCGGTAATCGAACCTTCGCAAATCCGAAGACGCGCTTCAGGATGCGGAACGGATGTTCTACTTTGGCTCTCACTCTGGCCTTGGTCCGGTTCTTGCCTTGCTGTAACTCGTCCACAAAATTCTTATATTTGTCCGCGCGGCTGGTCATATCCTGGGCGTTCGGCGCGGCTGCGCGGATCGCTTCGCTCTGGCCCTTGATAGCCGCCGTCGCCCCACACCTTGCGCTCCTCGCCATGCAACAGATCGGGCAGCATATGCTTGTCCGCCACCGAAGCCGCACGTCGTGCACACCGAATGCACATGCCTTCCTTGCAATCCACGCCGATGTGCGCCTTCAGCCCGAAGAACCACTGCTTGCCCTTGCGCGTCTGGTGCATCTCCGGGTCGCGCTCCCGCTCGCGTTCTTGGTCGACGAGGGCGCATGAATAATCGTCGCGTCCACGATCGTGCCCGTGGTGATGCGGATGCCCCGAGCTCTCCAGATACCGGTTCACCGCGTCCAGCATCGCCCCGCCCAGATCGTGCTTCTCCAGCAGATGGCGGAAGCTGCAGGATCGTAGTCTCGTCCGGCGCCGGCGCACGTCCCAGATCAATGCCCACAAAGTGCCGCAGCACGGGCGATTCATACAGCGCTTCTTCCGCTCCCGGATCCACAGGTTGAACCACTGTTGCAGAAAGTACATCCGCAGCATGATCCCCAAGCCCACCGGCGGCCGCCCGTTCTCCCCCTTCGGATAGTGTGGTTCGACCAGCGCCTCTAACTCCGTCCACGGCACCACCTGTTCCATTTCCTCCAGAAACCGCTCCCGCTTCGTCTTCCGCCCATACTTCTCGAAGCCCGTCTGCGCCGCCAGAGTCTGTTGTCGCACTCGCTTTTTCACCTCGACTTACACAGTACCCGCGCAGCTTGTGGATCGGCGAGTATTTCAGAGGTTCCCTAGCTCAGTCCATGCGCATGACTGTGACAGTTTCCGCACAGGGTTATCACTCTTCGTCATCGTCTCCTGATCGACTGCGAAGCAGCCGATGGTTCACTTCAAAATTCGTTACCTGACCTAGGTGTTGCCGTGGCGAATCGTCAATTAGGACCCCTTAAGTCGTCGTTTATTCTAGGAACCATCACAGGATCCGATCAAGTTCGCGGGATTGACGAGACTTTGAAAGACCGAAGCACAGGTTTGTGCAAATAAGTTAATTAAGGATGCACAACTTTTCACTAACCTTGCGGCCTTGGTCAGGAATTCGGTTGACAGCCCGGCCCGTTAATAGCACACTGATTCAGCGTGGTGACCGCTACTCGGCATTTGCACCTGTGCCGATTCCCCGTAAGCGGACTCCCGGCCCACCCCAGAGTTTCCCCCCGGTATGGGTGCAGTTGCCGATTCACGATGAGGCGGCTTTGCCGCGCTCTAGATTCTTAATGGTCACGCTGCTAGTCCGTACAGACTCCAAGCGCGAGGGAACAGGAGAACTATGAACTCAGGATTTGCAAAAGTGGTAGTGACGGCAGCGATTATAGTGCTGGTTATCGCGGCCGGGAGCCCATTGGCTTCGGCTCAGACCTGTCCTACTTCTCCCAACTATCATCCGGATTTTACCGCAAACCAAAACTGCCTGACGTTGAATGGCATAGACTTCAATTCGCCGTCTACAACGTATCCGGGTTTCTACCCTGCTGTTCCAACTCCGCCTCCGGGGGTTACTACTGTGCTGCGGCTTACGCCAAATCAGAAAGATTGGGCGGGGTCAGCCTGGTACAACACCCAGCAGCCGGTGGCCGGCGCTTTTTCCACCACATTTACGTTTCAGCTGAGTGGCGCCAGCACCGACTACATCTGCGGGGGCGTGCCCTGCCCCGGGGACGGCATTGCATTCGTGATTCAAAATTCGGCAACGAGCACCCTCGGTCCTGAGGGCTGTGGGGTCGGATTCGGTTCCAGTCTCTTCTGCGAGCCTTCAAGCGGTCCTCAAGGGGGGATTCCGAATAGCCTGGTGGTAGAGCTCAACAGCTTTTGGAACGAGGGGATAGACCCGAGCAACAGCGACGTCGCAATTCAAAACTGCGGAGGGACTGGCGCAAGCAGCGTAGATCCGAGCTGCAGGATTGCGGTCAACGATCTTACACAACTCCCGAACCCGATTATCCTTACGGACGGTAACGTCCACACAGTGACCATCAACTACTCGGGTCCGGGCAGCACACTGCTGGACGTCATCCTGGACAATGTCGATTTATTCCCGGCCACGCCTTCAAATCCGAGTGGAGGTGTGGTATTTGACATGACCACGATCGGATTGACCAACGGCAACGCCTGGGTCGGTTTCACGGGGGCCACCTACAGTGCCGACGACAACCAGGACATCCAGAGCTGGACATTCCAGCCTCGGTCTCAAACGGCCGAAATTAATCAAACCACCGAAACCGATCTAATCTTCCCCAATGCTTCCGGAAACAACGTCTACAACTACAACGCGCTGCTGACCGCTCCTTACGCGGAGCCTGTCGTAACCATCCAACCGATCCTGATGACTCAGGACGCTTGCGATGCGCTCATCCAAAAGAACTTCTGGCCGGCTCGCTGCTTTGTCTACCAGAACGCTGAAGATTCGGGCATCGACGCGGCCGTGGTGTTTGAGCTTACGTGTCCGGATTCTCCCGGCGGAATCTGCAATGATAACCAAAGCTTCTTTGCCACGCTCGGCAGCGACTTTAGCTTCCAGTTTTCCGACAACCCATACTTGGTCTTCCCCGGGATTATCGGTCTTTTCAACCCCTTCCCCGGATGGCTCAAGGGCGCCGGTCCTGACCCCCTGCACCCGTGTACTCCTCCCGCAAAGGGTCCGCTCTTCCAGAGCAACCAGATCTCGTCATTCACGGTTACGGGAGATCCGGGCGGCAAGACCAAAGGGGCGAGCGGGGGTACCGGTTCGTGCTGGGTGGCAACCTACGACACGCCGGGCGAGATCTGGCCGGGCGTCACGATCACGTCCCCGAAGGCAACCACTTACACCAAGGGGCAGGCTGTCACGGCCCTGTATGCCTGCAACAATCCGACTACCTCAAAGCCTCCTTCCAGTCCGGTAGGTCCGTATCTGACGGCGGCGACCTGCACGCAAGCCACGGGCACGCAGACCTCCTGCACGCAAGGGAGCAAGGGGCTGTCATGTACAGGCACGGTCGATACTTCTAGCAAGGGGCTGCACGTATTCACGGTCACAGGAGACGATTCCGGTGGCAACCAGAACGTTAACATTGTTATTTACAACGTCAAATAAGCAAATGAAGGACTCCTCGGGTAGGGACCATCCGCGAGTCAATAACCAAAGGGTGCCGCGTCGCGGCACCCCTTTTTTGTGCGCCCGGCAGGGCGCACTCACTTAGAGGTGTTGCTCTCGAATATCCTGTTGACCGATCTGGACCGCGAACTGGAGAAGCGAGGGTATCGTTTCTGCGTTTCTGCCGCTATGCGGACGACTGCAACATTTACGTCGGCTGCTAGCGGAGCGGAGCGGGTGATGAGGGCGATCACGGCGTTTCTAGGGCGGAGACTGAAACTGAAAGTCAATGCTGCGAAGAGCGCGGTGGCGCGTCCGAGGCAGCGGAAGTTCGTGGGCTACAGCATGACGTGGCACCGGAAGCCGACGCTGGACGGTTCTCCGTCTTTCCCCGTCAATTCCTTTTCTACTGCTCGCTTGAAGTTCTGTTTTGGCATTCGCGGGCCTTGTGCAACCAGGTTGCACAATCGAAGCGCTGCCGATCCCTTCGCGCAATTCTCGCTAGCTCCAGCCCCTTCGTCCATCCCACTTCCTTGAGCTCGCGCCTTGCTTCCGGCGGCAGGTGCTCGTGGAGGGGCAGCAGGTAGTACGCCGTCCTCCTCGACCCCCGGAACCGCCTCGCGAGGAACTCGTCGAACGACTTCAGGTTTTCCAGCCTCCAGATTGGCATAACGTGGGCGTAAACT
This sequence comes from uncultured Acidobacteriaceae bacterium, assembly GCA_963698865.1. GTDB lineage: Bacteria > Acidobacteriota > Terriglobia > Terriglobales > Acidobacteriaceae > Acidiflorens. The sequence continues at coordinate 39,118 of CAVOSL010000005.1, forward strand.
ACAATTGCGGTGACAGTCTGAGCAACGCAGATTTGTGGATTCTATGTCTTCGGGTCGTCGCAGTCCGCGCATCGGGTTTGAAGGCTCGCCTCGTTTCATTCCCCGCGTCCTCACCAAGTTCTACAACACATGGCTCGGCATCGCGTATTCCTTCGCTCATCTTGGACGGAAGGTCTCGATTCACTACACCTGCGACCTGCACAACACCGGCTTGATCGACATCGGGGATTTCGTCACTGTTCACCGAGACGTTTGGCTTCATGCTCATCGCACATCGGCGCGCAATGAAAAAACGGTGCTCCGCATAGGCGACCGCTGCTTCATCGGCCGGCGCTCGCACATTTCGGCCAAGAACAGTATTGAGATTGAGAGCGAGGTCTTGCTGGCGGCATCGGTGCTGATTCAAGATCACGGCCACGAGTTCGGAAACATCGAAGTTCCGATTAAGAACCAGGGCACGGCTGCGGGCGGGACAATTCGGATCGGACAAGGATGCTGGATTGGGCAAGGCGCAGCCATCATCTGCGATAGCGGCGAACTCGTGCTGGGGCGCAATTGCGTTGTGGGAGTCAATGCCGTTGTGACGCGAAGCGCTCCTCCATATTCGGTACTGTCAGGAAACCCCGCGCGCATTGTAAAGCAGTTCGATACAGTGAAGGGTGCCTGGGTACTGGGGGCCAGCCGTCAGAGCGAGACTGGCGCTGTGAAGGCGCCACATGCGACCGCAGAACCGCGAGCTTTGGCAGAATAGGACTGCCGATCGATTGACGGCGGAAAGCGACGAGTCATGGTGATTGACCATATCGGAATTGTCGTTCGTTCGCTGGAGCAAGGCATCAAGCAGTGGGAAGAGTTGTTTGGATATAGCAGGAATTCCGACATAGTAAACAACTCACGGCAAAAAGTGCGGGTCGTCTTTCTCCATAAAGAGGGTTCGCTGACGGTCAAACTCCTGGAACCCTCTGATGCGGATTCGCCGGTTTCCGCGTTTGCCAGAAAGGGTGGCGGGCTGCATCATATCTGTTTTCGATGTGAAGGCCTCGACAACCAGATCCCATATTTGAAGGAGAAAGGCGTCCGGCTGCTCGTGCCACCGCAGCCCGGAGAAGCCTTTTGTAACCACGAGATCGCTTTTCTCTTCGCGGAGAACAATATCAATCTCGAACTCATCGATACGACAGAAAAACAGGGCTGGATGGAGAAAGTCTAACCATTTCTGTTTAGCCTTCGAACCAACAGCCAATCTATGTGTGGAATTGCCGGCATAATAAAGCTCCGCGGTGGTCGCGTGGATCGCGAGCAACTCGAGGACATGATCGCGACGTTGGAACATCGAGGTCCCGACGCTCGGGAGGTCTATGTCGCCAATGGAACTGGCCTGGCGCATGCCCGTTTGAGCATCATCGATCTCGAGTGTGGCGGGCAGCCCATGTCCAGCACCGATGGTCGATTCTGGATCACTTTTAACGGGGAAATCTTCAACTACGTGGAACTGCGCGAAGAGCTGATCCACAAGGGCCACAAATTTGCCACGCGGTCAGATACCGAAGTGATCCTCCATCTTTACCAGGAGGAAGGTGAGAGCTGCGTGCAGCGCCTCAACGGACAGTGGGCATTTGCGATCTGGGATGCGGCAGCGGCAGAAGCTTTTTCTCTCGCGTGACCGGATGGGAGTAAGGCCACTCTTTTATACGCGGACGGCGAAAAACTTTCTCTTCGCATCCGAGATCAAAGCGCTCCTTGCCTATCCCGGCGTGCATGCGAATTGGACTTGAACGCGCTCGATCAGATATTCACGTTCTGGGTCACATTGCCGCCACGGACGGCATTCAAGAACATCCTTCAACTCCCGCCGGGACATTCGCTGGTTCTTGAGGACGGGAGAGTGCGCATCGGGCAGCATTGGCGCCTTGAGTACGCATACGACAATGACGCGGCCGAGGGTCAAGAATCAAGACTTGCCGACGAACTTCTCGCGCTGATGTTGGATGCTACGCGCATCCGGCTTGCGGTCCGATGTCCCCGTGGGGGCATACCTGAGCGGGGGGCTGGACTCGACATTCATCACTGCTTTGACCAAGTCGCTCGTCGGAGACAATCTTCGGACATTTTCGGTCAGTTTCGAAGATCCGGAATTCGACGAGAGTGCATACCAGAGGGAAGCCAGCGCGTTCTTGCAGACGCAGCATAGCGATGTCCGCTGTAGTCAACGTGACATCGCGTCCGTCTTTCCGGATGTCATCTGGCACACGGAACAGCCAATTCTCAGAACCGCGCCGGCGCCGCTCTATATGCTTTCGCGAGGCTGGTCCGGGAAAAGGGCTTCAAGGTCGTGCTAACCGGTGAGGGCGCGGACGAGATCCTGGGCGGGATACGACATTTTCAAAGAAGCAAAAATCCGCCGTTTCTGGAGCCGGAGGCCTGACTCGCATTGGCGCCCGCAATTACTCAAGCGGCTATACCCGTACATGGATGGGATCCAGCGTCAACCTGCCGCATACCTCAAGAGTTTCTTCCACGTTAACTCGGACGACCTCGCCAGTCCTTTCTTCTCCCATCTGCCACGCTGGGAGTTGACGGCCAAATTGAAGGTGTTTTTTTCGGATGCGGTTCGTGCGGAAACGGAATCATGCGAAGGGCTCCAGGAACTTGAGCGGTCTCTGCCGGAAGACTTTCAGTTCGTGGTGCGCCTTCAACCAGGCGGAATACCTGGAGGCGATGTATCTGTTGCCCGGATATATCCTGTCCTCGCAAGGTGATCGCATGGCGATGGCGCACTCGGTTGAAGGAAGATACCCTTTCTTGGATTACCGTGTGGTCGAATTCGCCGCTAAACTTCCCCCTCGCGTGAAGATGAAAGTCCTCGATCAAAAGTATTTGTTGAAGAGGGCGGCCAACGGGCTTATTCCGAAGTCGATTCAGACGCGGTTCAAACAACCCTATCGCGCGCCGGACGGGAAGAGCTTCTTTGCCGGTGCGCGGAGTTACGCACAAGATATGTTGTCCGGCGAAAACATCAAGAGCGGCGGGATCTTCAATCCCGGGGCGGTCGCTGCGCTGGTGGCCAAGTTTGAAAGTGGCCGAGCGACCAGCGTCAAGGACGACATGGCCCTGGTGGGCATTCTCTCGACCCAGAGTCTCCTCGATCAGTTTTTCCGTCGCCAGAGATCGCCAGCGGCCAAGCTCTAGAATTTGCCTATCCAGACGGCTTAGGTGCGCTCTTCGTCCTGGCCGATCAAGCCGAGTTTTGAGGGGTTTAGGCCCGGTATTCACCCGTTTTCTTCCTTGGTATGCGATGAGACTAGAGCACCGCCTTGGCGCTAATCGATGAGTCCGCCCGTGATCCAAGTCACAGACGCACGAAGCTTTCTAAGCCGATGATATAGAGGCGGAGATCGACTATCCCCCCTCCCTTTGCTACCCCATGTACATATTCTCCAAGGCAATGCGGAATGGTGCCGGTGCACTTCTTGTCGCCGCCATCTCCGGCTGTGGAGGCAGGATTCTAAGACCGTGGAGAATAGAACCGTAGCCAACCTGGACATTCTGAGCGACCAACAGGTTGCCAACCTCGCGACCAAGAAGATTTTCTTCGGCCATCAGTCGGTTGGGAACAACATCATTCAAGGCATCCGAGAGCTGGAGAGTGAGGATCCGAGACTGAAATTGAACATCGTGAAGTCGGCGGACCCGCAGGCGGTCTCTGGCCCGGCGTTCGTTGAGTTTGAGCTTGGCCACAATGGCAGTCCCCAGTCGAAGCTCGACGCTTTTGCCGCTGTTCTCAACCAAGGGATGGGAGCCCAGGGCGGAATCGCGATTCTAAAGTTCTGCTATGCCGACATCGACACGTCGACCGACATTCAAAACCTATTTGCCGCCTATCGCAACGAGATGAACGCATTTGAAGGCGAAATATCCGGATCTCAAGATCGTCCATGTAACGGTTCCTTTGACGACCGTCGACCCTTGGGCCAAGGCATTGATCAACGGCCTGCTCGGAAGGAGGTACACGACAGCCTCTGAATGCGAGGCGCAACGAATTCAATAACCTGATGACACAGAGTTACGCGGGGACGGAAGCATTCCTCGATCTTGCGGAAATCGAGTCCACGCATGCCGACTGGCTCGCGGTCGTATTTCTTGCAAGGCAAAGAGAAAATCTATGGGCTTGCTCCGGAATTCACGGTCGATGGCGGCCACTTGAATAAACTGGGGCGGCGGTTGGTGGCGGCCCAATTACTGGCCGTTGTCGCCCGGTTGTGAGTATCTTTCTCCCCCATTTGCTGGCCGCTTCGTGTGGGCCGGGAAGTTAATTCATTTTTGGAAAAAGGAACCAAGCCATGTCTGCGGCAAGTCCGGTTGCACAACAGGTAAGAGCGTTCATCATAGAGAACTTTCTCTACGGCCAAGAACGGGAGTTTAAGGACGACGATTCGTTTCTCGAGGAAGGCATTGTCGACTCTACCGGTGTCTTGCAACTCGTCGCGTTTCTCGAGGAGACCTTCGGCATCACCGTGGAAGACGAAGATCTGATTCCTCAAAACCTGGACTCGGTCAACAGCGTCACGGAGTACCTCTCGCGGAAGATAAATCCAGCCAGAGAAGCCGTTTCGCAGGAAGTTCCGAAGGCGATAGCATGAGCCCCAGCCCAGTGGTTTCGCCAGACATTCTGCAACTGGACGCTCGGGCGGAGACCGAACGGATCGCCGCTCAGATTCGAGAACAGGTTTTTGTCGGCCTCAAGCGCAAGGGAGCGGTGGTCGGTGTGTCAGGAGGAATTGACAGCACTGTCGTTGCTTACCTTTGCGCCCTAGCTCTTGGCAAAGAGCGCGTGGTCGCGCTCTTTACCCCGGAAGCCGACTCGTCTCCGGATAGTCTTCGCTTCGGCCGGATGGTGGCCGACAACCTGGGAGTCCGGTCCTTCGTGGAAGACATCGGCCCGATCCTGAAGGGAGCGCAATGCTACGAGCGGCGTGATGCCGCCATTCGGAAGGTGATCCCGGAGTATGGGGAGGGCTACAAGTGCAAAATTGTGTTGCCGAATCTGGTTGACGTGAACCGATACGCGATATTTTCGATAGTGGTGCAGCCGCCCATGGGCCCGACGAAGAAAGTGCGGCTCAGCCTCGATTCTTACTTGGGCATCGTGGCTGCGACGAACTGCAAGCAGCGCGCCCGCAAGATGATGGAGTACTACTACGCGGATCTCTACCAGTACGCAGTTGCGGGCACACCGAATCGGCTGGAATACGATCAAGGGTTCTTCGTCAAAAACGGCGACGGCGCGGCCGACTTCAAGCCCATCGCTCATCTCTATAAGACGCAGGTGTATCAACTAGCCGCATACCTCGGCGTGCCGGAAGAAATCCTGCGCCGCCCCTCGACCACCGACACCTATCCTCTCGAGCAAACTCAGGAAGAATTTTATTTTGCGCTTCCTTTCGCCAAGATGGACCTCTGTCTCTACGGCAAGAACAACAATATCCCCGCCGCCGAACTCGCAATGATCGCCGGCATGGACGAAGCTCAGGTCCAGCGAGCCTACGCGATGATCGAATCCAAGCGTGCGGTGGCGCGCTATCTGCGAGCCGCGCCCTTGTTGGTTGAAGACATACAAGGTAGCGATTAAAAGAACATGGCCCGCGCTACCCGCAACGTCGCCGACTTTCTCCTCGAAGGCAAACCAGACGAGCGCATTGCGCTGCGCCTTCCTGGGGAGGAACGAACTTATGGAGACTTGCGCGGCGCGGCCACGGCATTCGCCCACTACCTCGACGCCCTTGGCTGCCGCAAGGGTGACCGCATCCTCCTGGCAGCGGAGAACTCATTTTTCTGGGTCGGCGCCTACCTGGGAATCTTAGGTGCCGGAATGGTCTGCGTACCCCTACCGACGACTACCTCGCCAGACGATCTTAAGCATGTCCTCGCGGTAACTGAATCGCGAGCCGTAGTCGCGCAGGCAAGATTTGCTCTGAAACATGCGTCCCTGCTCCGGGGCGACCATCTGATTACAGATCGAGCGATTAACGATCGCGACTCTCGGGCCCTGCCTGACCTGCTCACCAAAGCGACCTTCACTGAAATCATGGCAACAGTCGCGAACGCGCGAACCTCGGGCATTGTGGTCGACGCGAATGATCTGGCCGCTCTCATGTTTACTTCAGGTTCGACGGGAAAGCCCCGCGGCGTGATGGTGTCGCATCGCAACATAGCCGCCAACACCGAGTCGATCATTTCGTACCTGGGCCTCACAGAAGCCGATCGGATCATGACCGTATTGCCTTTCCACTACTGCTTCGGCGCGTCGCTTCTACACACCCACTTGAGAGTGGGCGCCAGCCTGGTTGTGGATTCCCGCTTCATGTATCCGGAACTAATACTGCAGCGTATGCTCGAGACGGGATGCACGGGGTTCGCCGGCGTCCCAAGCCACTTTCAGATCCTGCTGCGGAATTCCAGCATGACCAAGAGAGCCTTCCCAAATCTGCGGTATGTGCAGCAGGCCGGAGGGCATCTGGCGCCGGTATTCATTCAAGAACTTAAACAAACACTGCCCGGGACCCAGATCTTCATCATGTATGGCCAGACGGAAGCGACGGCCCGCCTGTCCTATTTACCCCCAGAGTTTCTCGATACCAAGCTCGGATCGGTGGGGAAGGGAATTGCTGGTGTCACGCTGCACGTAACGGACGAGTCAGGCCAGAATGTGCAACCGGGAGAGATGGGCGAAATAGTTGCCGAAGGTGAGAACGTCGCGTTGGGTTATTGGCGCGAAACCTCAGAGACGGCAAGCACGTTCCGTAACGGAAGGCTTTACACCGGCGACTTGGCGACGGTAGACGAAGATGGTTTTATCTATGTTCTTGATCGCGCCCGAGACTTCCTGAAGTGTGGCGGCAAGCGGATCGGCTGCCAACAGGTGGAGGACCAACTCAAAGAGTTCGAATGCCTGCTCGATGCGGCCGTGCTCGCCACCCCGGACGAAGTCCTGGGAGAAGCCATCGAAGCATTTTTGGTCGCGCGCATGCCGAACTGTCCCGCATTCGAGGACTGCTTCCGCAAATTCTGTAGAGAGCACATTCCGCCTCAACTGATACCAAGACAGTTCGCCGTATTGCCGCTACTTCCCAAAAACAGCAGCGGCAAGGTCCTCAAGCAGAAACTGCGAGGGCTATAGCGGTCCTCGCGCTGTCTAAAGTTCTGCCACAACGTATCGCGTGGTCTCACTCGGTATCAATTCCACCAACCTTCCGTACGGTGCATTTCAGACATGGTTGCACCGAACCGATCAAACATATAGGTCTGGCCATATGTTTAGTAAGGAAGAGAACGATGGGCACTGACCTCGCAGTCAAATGCGGCAAACTCGACCCCAGACATGTAGTTGCATCCTCGAAGATCACGCACAAGGTTCGTGGAAGTCCGGCAAGAAGGTGAACACAGTGGCAACACTGTCGAGACCTAGCCAAGCGTGATTCCCAAGTCTGTGAGTTGCTGTTGTCAGAAGAAGCCGATGTTTAAGGAGGGAGTCGCTACCTCAGCTGTGAGCCCGTCGGTGACAGTCTGTGCACAGTGTGATCAGGTTCGCTTCCATATCGTCCCCCAATCGACTCCGAAACTGCAGGTGATGGACCTCCAATCTCTCCATCGAGCCGCACGCCTGGCATCGCCAGCCGTCGCGCTCGAGCACCCGGCGACGTAGTTGGAGGTAATTCCCTGGTTCCAAGCGCACACGAGGTTGTTTCGGAAAGACCTTTGTCATGAGGCCTTCCTCTGCACGTCCGCTAGGAAGGCCTCTTTCTGCGGTTGCGGAAGGAACTTGTAGTAGCGCGAGATCGAGTTGAGCAGGATCTCCGGATCGCCATTGTCCAGGTGCGCGCCCGCCAGGAAGTCGGCGCAGATCATCTCCAGACAGTAGCCGCGCGATTTGTCCGTACCGAGCATTAGGGCTGCGGTCTCGATGGCCTGCTCGATCACCGGAACCTGGGTCTTGTATACCTTGAAATAGATTAGATCCGACGGTTCTTCGTCCTTCCCCGTCAGCTCCTTTTCGACGGCGCGTCTAAAGTCTTCCCTCGGCATTTCTCGCGCTTTGTGCAACCAGGTTGCACAATCGAAGTGCTGCCTATCCCTCCGCGCAATTTTCGCTAGCTCCAGCCCCTTCGTCCATCCCACTTCCTTGAGCTCCCGCCTCGCTTGGGGCGGCAGGTGCTCGTGAATGGACATCAGGTAGTACGCCTTCCTTCTAGATTCCGGGAACCGCCTCGCCAGGAACTCGTCAAACGACTTCAGATTCTCCAACCTCCAGTACTGTCCCGCCCGCACTTCGCACAGATAGCGCCCGAGCTCGACGAATCGGGTGTCCCGCTCCATTCCTTCTGTTTCTCCCACGCCAGAATCTCGTCAATCTTGGTGAGGACAAAGAGATGCGCGCTTGCGATTGAGCTTGGGCGGCATCGGCGGATACTCAGTAAACAAGTTCGTCAAACAGACCAAGGTCGACTCCCGGCTTGCGTACAAGGCCAGCCTCGACCAGTTCTCGTTTGTCGAGGCAGAGCCCTAGAAAAGGACAGGTGGTGCATGGATTCTGCGGGAAGCGGATTCCGCTATGCGGCAGGAACAGGCCGGACTCGATTCGTCGGACGGTATCATCAACGAGAGTTGCAAATTCCTGGCGCTGCTCGTCAGAAATAGTGGCCCGGAGATACTGCACTTCGACCAGCCGCTTACGGACGAAAACAACCTGGGCGACCTCGTCGATTCCGGTCATCCACGAGTAGCAGACGAGCTGCGGATCCAGCGCGGAAATGCCGGCTGGCTCGTCAGGGTATCGGGCGGAAGTAGTCTTCCACTCGAGCACGCACGGCGTACCGTCCATTTCGCCGATGGCATCGACATAAGCCACAAAGTTGTTTCCCGATTTCAGACTGCGTGTGAACTGAACCTGTTGACTGGACTTCGGGCTAGGAACGCGGACACGACCGTCCTGGACGAAGCGTTCGAGCAGTTGCACGCCCTGTTGCAGCATGCGCTCCCAGGTGTCGTTGCCGGAATACGCGAGTCCCATGGCCTTGCAGGGAGCCCACTGCTCAAAGAGTGCAACGGCCGGATCTTCACGCCGAAAGAGCGCCGCAATGGCCTGTTCGAAGGCCCTCCCGAAGAGCATGGCTGCGCGGGTGTCTTTTTCCTGCCATCCATCGAGGTAGCGATGGCGGTATTTCCGCGGGCAGGTGAGGTAGTGGCTGACTTGGGTGTAGGAGTAGTTCATCGCGCAACCTCGCTCGACTGTGATCCGAAACGCGGTAGCCCAAGCCTGCCGACAGATCTTCCCACTGACTTGCTGGTGCAAATCCGTCGAGGTTGATCGAGAGAAATCCCGTTAACCACGGCGTGGCTGATCTTGACCACACCGCGTAAACCCGGGAGAGCCTTTTCGTCGATTTCTTCGTGAGCCAGCGATTCCGGGTCATACAGGAAGTCGCGCAGGAACCATCCCAGCTTCCACATCGCCTTCTGCGTGCAGTAGAGGCGACCAACGATGGACCGATGGGCGAGAATGATGGGCTCGAGGATTGAGAGACGGAGAAGATAAAAGGGCTTCTGCGCGTGCCAACGGAATTGGGCGCCATCGACACGGACAAGGAAGATTCCATCCGGAACCTCAAGGCGCGAATCACGGGTCGCGTCGGCGAGACCAGGAACTTGGCGTTTCATGCAACCACCTCCGGCTTGGAGGGCGCATAGCTATTGAGTTGGCAGAGCAGGGCATTCCGATCTTTTTCGGCCCAGTCGGCCAGTTCGCGGACGAAGTTCTCAACTTGTTCGCGGCGGGCCTCTCGAAGCGTCTTGGTGCCACAGTAGTCGACGGCATAGGCCTTTACGAGTTCGGGATCGAGTTTGTGCTGGCGGATGAGCTGGCAGAGCCGGTCGCGGACTTTCGGCCCGGCGCCGTTTCCGTTGGAGTGCCCGTTGCCGTTTGCGCTCTGCGGCGGAAGCTTCTCGACGGGGGAGGGAACTGAGCCCATTTCTTCGACCGAGCAAATGCCGATGCCGTAGGCTTTGCGAAGGGCTCGATTGACCGCGCGCGTTTCTGCTATACGCATCTCGGCGCCGCGGACTAGCGCAGAAACGTTGGATGGATCGGCATCGCCGTAGCCGACAAAGCCCACGGAACCTTTCGAAGGGTAGACGGTCGCCTTGAGAACAAACCGGTTGGCAATCGAATCACAGAGCGAATCGACACTTTCAACATGGATTCCGCGGCATTTCCGGCGCCGGGATAAAGCTAACAACCCAGTATGCGTTACGTACCAGTGGCTGTTGACTATCTGGAGGTCGCCGGCTGGTAGGGAGAAGCCGAAATCTTGAGTCAATGTCTCTATCCAGGCTGATGTGCGTGGTGTCAGAGTTTGACCGAGGATGCGTTTCGCCGCGCGTAGGTTCTCCCTGAGAAGCCTCTCGTTTCGTGCCCGAGGTTCCGCAGCTTCTCGTGAGTTCCTTGTTTGCGACTTCATGGTGTTCCACTCCTTCAAGATGTGCGTCAGTGTCATCCATAGGATGACATAGCAGGAGTCGATCAGTCAACAGAAGATTTGTCCTCCCGATGATAAAATCCGCCTCAAGATGAGCGCCAAGGACACGAGGCTCACATTTCGGGTGACGTCCGATCTGAAAAAGAAGTTGGAATCAGCGGCGGCATCCGAGGGGCGGAGCGTGGCCCAGATTTGCGAGGCATTCTTGCGCGCCGGGTTGGCCAACTACCACAAGGAAGGAACAAAATACGTTCGACGCTTCCTTTCTCGACAAGAAAGCGAGCCCTAGGGACCCTGGTAAGGGCCGAAGCCTATCTAGCGCATGGTCGCCAATCGGACGACCCACTTCAAAGTCTCAACTCGATTTCATAGCAGGACACAAGGATACTGATGCTGGCACAAATGCGGAAAGCCAGGTGGTTGTAGAGTGATGCCGCCGGAGTGATTCCCCTCAGAACGAACATGAGCAAAATCGAAGAGTAAGGCGCAGATCGACCTCCGTTCCATAGGTAGAAGAATCCGGGAACTCAGGGGTTTCGACATGACGCAGGCCCAGTTTGCACACCGTATTGGTGTCACGCAGAGTTATCTATCGGCACTAGAACATGGCGAAAAGGAGCCGGGTGCAGCTGTTCTCTTGGCCATTAGCAGTGAATTTCAGAAGTCAGTGGATTGGCTGCTGACCGGGAAGACAAGGTAATGACATCAGGGGATGTTCATACATTCTGAGGTCGATTGGGCTTCCCGCAAGGCCGAAGCTTTCTGACGGCGGATCAGATACTGCGAGAAGCCCTGCTGAGCGGTTTTGACGCCAAACAGATATAGCTGCTGAGGACCCTGAGAACCGACCACAATGGCGGCGGTGGAATCTCCCTTCAGTGCTGTGCCAGCGCTTGAGTGAGAGGAACACTTGGTTACGAGTAGACAAGGCTCTTGGTGTTCGTGTTTTGTTCGCCTATAATGATTACTATGCGGCAATCGTTCCTATGCTCCTTTGGTCTTCGGCCCGCGTCCAACGCTGGCTGCAACCAGCGCGAACGCCGTGATCGGCACTGGTTCTTTGGCGGAGCGGGGCACTGAGGCCCCGGTTTTGTGCACCCTGGTTGCACAGGCCAGTTTGTGCACCGGGGGCCGTAGACGAAGAACCCAATTCTAAGCCTTCACTTTAAACGGGGGATAGTTCTTGACAGTTCGCTCCTTCTGCTGCTGTTCGATGATAAGGATCTGGATCGTTTGCTCTTTCTCACCATATGACCATGGTATAATAACCATGATCGAGGGCAAACATGAAGAAAATGGCGGCGGGCTCGTTCAAAATCCATTGTCTTTCAGTCATGGATGAAGTTGAGGCCAAGCGCGAAACAATCGTTATCACGAAGCGGGGGAAGTCCGTTGCAAAGCTTGTTCCCGCCGACGAAGACGCAGACGACATCTATGATTTTCTTGCCGGCAAGGGAGCCATAACGGGAGATGTCGTGTCGCCTGTCATCTCTCCCGACGAGATTTGGGGAAGCCTCCGGTGATCTTGGTCGATACGCATGTCGTTCGTTAGCTGGCGTTTGACCAGGCTCAGCTCTCTAAAAAGACGCAAAGGCGGCGATTGACAATGCGCGGCAGGAGGGGGATGGGTTGGCCATCTCTGATATCGCACTGCTCGAGTTGGCCACGCTTGCCAGCAAGCGAAGAATCTGCCTGCAAATTAGTCTTGAGTCCTTTTTAGGTGAAGTCGAAGCTCGATTCAGGGTCCTGCCGATCAGCGGCAGGGCCTGCGTTCATACTCTGAGCCTTACGAACTACTAATGATCTGCAGAGATATTGGAGCCACGACATTGGACGAGGGGTTACCTAGATGCGGTCGACGCGCGATAGACAGGCGCGAGCTTCGCACGATTTGGTGAAGGCCAACAACAGGAAGGAGTTCGCTCTTCAGCTCTAGCAGAAGTTATGTATTCCAAGCGTGAGCTTGCGGTGACAGTCGCGCAGAGCGTGATCAGATTTCTTCGTCATCATCTGACGGACGGCGAAACGACGCAGATGATAGACCTTCAGTCTCTCATGACGACAGCGCTACTTTGTATCAAGTAAGAACCAGAGATGTTCTCGTCTGGAAGCGAGGAGCGCGCCATTTGCTCTCGCTAGATTGCTGAAATGACCATTGGTGATCTGTTTGGGGGTCTTGAGCCGCTCCAAAACAAGTCGCAGATTGCGCGATTCCTCCCCCCGTTTGGTTGGGGTCTACGGTGATGCGTCCTTGAGGCTCCTCTACTTTTTCCGACTGCGCTTCAGATCCTCCAGATCCCTGGCACGACCTAAAGCCCGTTTGTTGACCTCGATATCACCTTCGGAAATGAAATGCAACCGAACACCAAAGAGAGTACTCGGGACTCTGTTTTTCCACGCATCGGCAAACTCGACCCCCGGTGATTTGGGTCAAAATGTTAATACGCCGAAAGAGCGCCGCAATGGCCTGCTCGAAGGCCCTTCCGAAGAGCATGGCTGCCCGCGTGTCTTTTTCCTGCCATCCGTCGAGGTAGCGGTGGCGGTATTTCCGCGGGCACGTGAGGTACTGGCTGACTTGGGTGTAGGAGTAGTTCATCGCGCAACCTCGCTCGACTGTGATCCCGAGACGCGGGTGCCCAAGCCTGCCGACAGTTCTTCCCACTGACTTGCCGGTGCAAATCCGTCGAGGTTGATCAGAGAAATCCCGTTAACGACGGCGTGGCTGATCTTCACCACCCCGCGTAACCCCGGGAGCGCCTTTTCGTCGATTTCTTCGTGAGCCAGCGATTCCGGGTCATACAGGAAGTCGCGCAGGAACCACCCAAGCTTCCACATCGCCTTCTGCGTGCAATAGAGCCGCCCAACGATGGACCGATGGGCGAGAATGATCGGGCTCGAGGATTGAGAGACGGAGAACATAAAAGGGCTTCTGCGCGTGCCAACGGAATTGGGCGCCATCGATACGGACAAGGAAGATTCCATCCGGAACCTCAAGGCGCGAATCACGGGTCGCGTCGGCGAGACCAGGAACTTGGCGTTTCATGCAACCACCTCCGGCTTGGAGGGCGCATAGCTGTTGAGTTGGCAGAGCAGGGCATTCCGATCTTTTTCGGCCCAGTCGGCCAGTTCGCGGACGAAGTTCTCAACTTGTTCGCGGCGGGCCTCTCGAAGCGTCTTGGTGCCACAGTAGTCGACGGCATAGGCCTTTACGAGTTCGGGATCGAGTTTGTGCTGGCGGATGAGCTGGCAGAGCCGGTCGCGGACTTTCGGCCCGGCGCCGTTTCCGTTGGAGTGCCCGTTGCCGTTTGCGCTCTGCGGCGGAAGCTTCTCGACGGGGGAGGGAACTGAGCCCATTTCTTCGACCGAGCAAATGCCGATGCCGTAGGCTTTGCGAAGGGCTCGATTGACCGCGCGCGTTTCTGCTATACGCATCTCGGCGCCGCGGACTAGCGCAGAAACGTTGGATGGATCGGCATCGCCGTAGCCGACGAAGCCCTTGCAAGTGCGTGAAGTGAAGACCGTGGCTCTAAATGCATAATGATCATCTTTGCGGTCGCAAAATTCAGAAATCGGAGCGGTCTCGATGCCAACACAGCGTTTCCGACGAGCCAGCCTGAGCAGCCCAGCATGGGTCACATACCATCTTCCTTCCAGCAACTGAATGTCACCGGCGGCCACTGAAACTCCGATCGTCTGGACCAGTTCCTTAAGCTGTTCCAGCAGGCTGCCCGCAATGCTTGCCCCCCAGCGCTGTTCAGCAAGTCGGATTTCCGGGACGACAGGCCTGATTCCCTTTCTTGCCTTGCTCATACATCCTCCGGGTACGAACAATGTAATATCACAAATATGATATCATATTAGTGATATCACTGCAAGAAAAGGGAAGGCACCCTAAATCTATTCGGCTCGTGCGGCTACTGGGATTGTTCGCTGCTTGAGAATTGGTGACTTCGGCTTCTCTTGAGGGCAGCAGAGGCAATGAAATTGCTGATCGACATCCGCAGCCTCTTGGCTGCCTTTACGATTTCTGCGGCTTCCTGTTCGGAGTAATAAGAAAGCAAGGTTTTTCTGACGGACGTATGCAGCCGTCGGCGAGTGATCGGAGAACTTTCGCGCACACCAAGGATCTTAGCAAAAGACCCCCAAACGAAAGACATGGTTGTACCCAGTTAGCCACCATCAGGCTGGTACCCCGCATGCGGAATCTCTGGGACGATTCATTTCCTTCGCTCGATGCTCCGACGGTGTACAATCCCGCCTCTCATTTCGCGTGCTCTTCCAAAGCACTGCGGCCAATGCCGGATACTGATACTACAGCGGACCACGCCTGAGTAGCGCTGCTATGACCGTGCATTTCCTGAAGGCGCAGAGCGATCAGAACCTTGCGCTGGTTTATTTCTGCGGGCCGCGCTGGCCGCGTTTGCCATAGTCACTGACGACGACAGGGAATTCGGTCGTGATCGAGAACCAAACGAATGGAGAATTGGGCTCCGCTGATACTCTTTGAGGATCATGATTGAGAAGTTTTGGCGACGCGATCTGTAGACGAAGCCCTGGGCAAACCATGGGTTACTCCCATGACTACCCACTGATTCCGCCGGCTGGACGCGATAAGGCTCTTGAGGTTCGTGTTTTGTTCGCCTATAATGGTTGCTATGCGACAATGCCTTGAAGGGCGTCTCAGTTAAGCAACTGATCCACGAGGGTCACCGTCTGTGAGTGATCTGGTGCTGGACGCGTCGTTGGCGCTCCAGTGGTTTCTAGAAGACTAGGCCGGTCGGCAACATGGGCTCAGCGTCCTCGCAAGCCTTTCCACCAAACGTGCAGTCCCGTTGCCGCGACACCGACAAAACAATCGCCGCTGTTTTATTCTTGCGACGCCTGGTTCCCGACTCGTACACCATTTTCCACAAACCTGGTGTATGATACGAAGATGAGCAGGACCAATATTAATATTGATGAGGGCTTGATCCAAAAAGCCCGCAAACTCACGCGCCTCAAGACGAAGCGTCAAATCGTCGACCGAGCTCTGGATTTGCTCGTTCGCTCCGAGACCAGAAAAGGGATGCTTCGCTACTACGGAACAGGAATCTGGAAGGGCGATCTTGAGGCGTCAAGGAGAAATCGCCTGTGATCTTGGTCGACAGCTCCGTCTGGGTTGATTTCTTCAGTACTTCTCCTGGACGAGCCGGGGCCGAACTGCGCCGAATGATTGAAGAAAGCGAACCCTTCGCTCTGAGTGGAGTGGTGGTGGCCGAGGTTCTGCAAGGCCTAACCAGGGATTCCGCGCGCATTGAGCGGCTTCTGGCGCAGTGCGACAGGTTGGAACCCCGAGGATTTGAAACCTACCGGGAAGCGGCCGCAATCTACCGGACTGCACGCTCACGCGGGATTTCCCTTACGACGATCGATACGCTGATTGCAGCCGTTGCCTTGGAGCACGGAGCAAGCGTGTTTACACTCGACCGGGACTTCTCCAGAATGGCGCGTGTTACCAACTTAGCGCTCTACCGGTTCTGAACCGCCATCGGTCTTCATATCTCTGCCGGGCGGACATCCAGAAAATCAGCCCGCGGCTAAGTATTAGCCAGCTGCGCTGCGCGGCAGTCAGGACGAGCCCTGAATGGGCTTGCCGCAGGTCGATCTGCATGGCACCTAGCAACGGACGAATCGCCGCCTTATCCCTGAACTTCCAATGCTCTGTAATACCGTGTCACAAGAAAACAGGTCGCAGTCCAAAGCTGTCTCAAAGGAGAGGGGGGATTTCTATGTCGTTGTTCGGACCATCTTCGCTCCATTGCACGTCCTCGGACTGCGGGTCAATGAACCAACCCAACAGGGGCCTCACGCTGCTCTTGCTGCGGACTGTCCCAAAACAATTTTTCTCCCACCACGGCTCGTAATCCTTTCTGCGTGGTCACGTAGTCGCCGAGGCTTCCCCATTCTCCTCTAAGAAGGAACAGAAGATTTAGCAAGACAGCCAGTGGCAAGTTCTCCAGAGCTTCCTTTGGCAACTCAGGAATTGTGTCCCTGAGTCTTTGGCCGATCGAGTTCAGGAAATACGCGTGCACAGTTAACCTAGTCGCATCTTCAGTAATCATGGGTTCATCTCCGATTTATCTCATGGTCCAATGGTCCAATCCTGCGTCCTTCATTCCATAAAGCCAACGGCCCCCCTGCAAATCGTTGCTCGATCACAAGGGCATGGCCGAACTGCGTTGCGTTTTCGTCAACGTACTCAGCGATCCACTGCTTGGCGCGTGGTGTGAGTGTGGACAGAAAAGAAAAATTGTTCCCGCATCATGGACAAGAACGTCCCGTATCCGTACAGGTAAATTCATGGTTTGCAGATCCTTTACCTGCCGCATCCAGCCTGTGAAGGCTGTGACCACCGTGGGCAACTATTTCTGCCTCGGTTGGGGAGTCGGAGCATGTCCGACTCGCTCTTGATGCACATTAAGGATACCATAAAGTCCCTCGGCTGGTCTCCCGCGGTACGAGTGGCTGACAAGTACGCGACAAACCAGCTCACGGTTGGTGGTACGATGCAGCGCCCGTTCTCATTACCCACGTAACCTGAATTCCCCGCAGTGCTCTTGATCGTCCTAAGCAACTATATTTCTAATTACTAAGTCCCCCAGTCAGGTGAGATATGCCAGAGTCGACCGAGCCTTCCTTAACACAACCTGTTGCTGGCGGCGCGCAGACCGAGAGCGCTAATGCAGTCAGTCCGAAACCGAAAACTCTGCGCCGCAAAATGCTGTGCCGCCCAATTTTGTCGAGATCTATCCAGATAGTTAAGCCTGATATTGCAGCCGACGAACAAAAAGAGCAGACGAGAGACGAGACGGTCGACGAAGAGAACTTACCCCATGAAGAACCGATGATGGGCGAGCCTACATCCCATGAGCGGAACAGAAGACCGCGGAAAAGGAGCCCTTACCTAGTGACAATAACTTTGAGGCAATCAAGAAGGCTTATGCTCGTGGCGACATCCAAGAGAGGCTATCGATCTTATATTACAAGTTCCGAGGGCAACGCGAAGAGGAGGAGAAAGCTGCGCAGCAGGCTCAGGAGCGTGCAGCTGAAGCAGAAAGAGTCGCCCGTGAGGATCCAGCTTACGAGGAGGATGAGGAGGAGTTTTTTGACGAAGACCCATCTGAGCCGGAGCCAGAGCGGGCGCCAGAGCCAGATTATCGATTCGGCGTAAAGATTGGCGGAAGTCCCGGAAAGACAACTGGGCTCACTGGGATGGTGGAGTTGATTCGCCCCTATGAGCAAATGCAAGGATTCCGCGTTGTTAGCACTAAAGACGGCATCATCGATCTATTCGGTTTACCCCGTGCACATCTTAATCTGAGGTGCGAGCAACCGGACTTATGCGAAGCTTTGATTCTGCCGATCAATATCAAAAGCTTCCGAACAACGCGAGAACTGTTTGATGAGATAGTGGCGCTTCTGCGCAACCATGTCATGCTTCCCACCAAGGAATGCTCGCTACTTGCGTACTGGGCGATCGCCACGTGGTTCACAGACTATCTTCCCTTCCTTCCTAGCGTGGTCGTCAGCGGGCCGGCCTCGACAGCCGATTTGCTGCTCCGCACGCTGGCGGCTGTTTGTCGTAGGCCCCTTCTCCTCGGGGAGCTAAGTCCTGCCATCCTACGTAAGCTTCCTATCAATGAAATAAGCCCTACGCTCTTGATTCGCGAACCGCAATTGAATCGATACATGTCATCCTTGCTCAACGCATCGAACCAACCAGGATATTTATTTTTTAGCGCCAATATGTTCCAACGGCTTTACTGCCCGAAGTGCATCTACGTGGGCGAGTGCTTCAAAGATTCTCCCGCCACGAGCAATAGTTGTACACATAAATCTTGGTGGGAGTGCGCTGACACCACGTCATGCCTTGCCGACAAAGGCCGAGATAACCTCTTTTCAAAATCGACTTCTTGCCTATCGCTTATTGAATCACGACAAGGTGGCTACAGCGAATTTTCGCGTTGCTGGATTCCGGCCAGAGATTAGCCTTGTGGCAGAAGTGCTGGGGGCCGCCATCGTCGATGATGTGGAGTTGCAACGCGGAATCATTGACGTGTTGAAAGACCGCGATGAGCAGCAGCGAGTGGATCGTGCAACTGGAGTGAACGGGCTGGTCTTGCGAGCAGTCCTCTTTCACTGCCATCAAAAAGATCAGCGGAAATTTGTTCGGGAAATTGCGGCCACGGCGAACCGGTTCTACGCAGAAGATGGAGAGTCGCTGAGGGTCAGCAGCGAAACAGTAGGACACGCCTTGAAGTACTTGGGTCTGTATAGCCGTCGGCTCGGTAATGCCGGCCGCGGACTTATATTTGACAAAGCGACTCAGGCTCATGCCCATAGGTTGAGCCACGCCCACGATGTGCTCACCCCTGAGCCTTCTTGCGAACACTGTCACGAGCTCCAACCATCACAATCGGAGGAAGTTGTGCAGGGCGTGTAGGTGGTGAAGGATTTCGCATTGGATATGCTGCAATCAGGGGAGGCTTCGTCACGCGCCGCAAGCAAGCACCACAACTCGGACTTCAGGAATGGCCCATCATTCGTCCGTGACATTGCGCGGGACGTTCTCATCCACGGGAGCGTCGATTGGCGGCTGGGCGCGCTTTGCACCCTCGATGCTGAAGGTGGGTTCAAGGTCGATCGGCGGTGCATGGCCACGACTCCAAATTCCCCGGAAGCGAGGCGGGACGGCTGCCCTGAAGCTATCAAAGCGGTCCTGGAATCCTACAGCAGGGGGCTGCACATATTCACGGTTACCGGAATCGACTCCGGTGGCAACCAGAATCTTAACGCGGTTATTTACGACGAAGCAGAAGACTAGGGTAAAAGATGCATAACCGGCGACTTCCGCACCATGCCATTGCAGACGAAAAGAATGTGCGTGCATGCTTGATGTATATACATTGTTTTGGAGGTTGTTGCATGAGCACTGCGCGGGTTTTTCGTTCCGGAAACAGTCAGGCGGTCCGGCTGCCGAAGCAATTTCGACTGAAGAGCGAGGAAGTGGAGATCTTTCGGCGAGGGGATGAGATCGTCCTGCGGGAAAAGGACGGCACCATGGAGCGAGCATTCGATCTGCTGGCTGGTTTGCCGGATGATCTTGCCGTGGTTGCGCGCGACAAGGATCAACCGCAGAAACGAGAGAAATTGTAATGGAACCTCGCTACCTCCTGGACACGAACATCTGTATTTACATCCGGCAAAAGAGGCCGGAAGAAGTTCTGCGCCGATTCCGTAAACTCCGTCCCGGGGAAGCCGCGCTTTCGGTGATTACCTATGGCGAGTTGCTCTATGGCGCCGCCAAGAGCAAGGAACGGGTTGCGGCGCTTGAGCGGCTGCGTGAGCTCGTGCATTTGCTGCCCGCGCTCTCCTTGCCGGAAACGGCGGCCGAAGCATACGGAACGATCCGGGCGGAGCTGGAAGCGAAAGGGGAGATGATCGGAAACAATGATCTCTGGATCGCTGCGCATGCCGTGGTTGCAGGGCTGACGCTGGTTACAAACAATGAAAACGAGTTTCGGCGGGTGCGTGGGCTGAAGATCCAGAACTGGACCGTCTAGCGAACCTCCATGACCGGCTTGTCCCGACGCTTGCAACCACGTTCGAATCCGCAACGCCATTTAAAGACGAAATCCATGAGAGGAATCGGCCACGCCGGAAAGGGTATGCTCATGGAGAATATTCTCAGCAGCTTACCTGCTGCAGTCCGTTCATGGTTTTATCGAACGTCCGCGGGCGCGGAAATTGACCTCGTGCTCGAATTCGGCCCCAAGAACGTTTGGGCGATAGAAATCAAACGCTCGATCAGCAATCCCGTGCCGAGTAAAGGCTTTTACATCGGCTGCGCCGACCTCAAAGCTACTCGCCAAATCGTTCTTTACCCCGGAAAAGAATCCTACCGGACCAATTCGAGGGTGGAAGTCATGCCATGGGATCAGCTCGTCGAAGAGCTTCCAACGCCGACGCGCTCTAAGAAGTAGTAACGTGCATTGGTTTGTGGGGCAGTGGCAAGGAATACCGATCGTTATCGGCGGTCTTGAGGCATCCATCGATTACGCAGAAGGATGTGCTACAATAACATTAACGTTGTGCTACATGAATATGGCGATCCGCCTGTGTCCGGAGGTAATGTGAAGCGTAGCGTCCAATCCAGTTCAACAGGAAGAAGGAAACATGTAGGCATGGGGCAGGGAAGTTCCCTGCACTCCGGCAAATTGCGCGACGTGATGGTGATTGCCGAGAAGGAAGGACTGCTGCAGGGCGAACGCACCCAGATGGTCCGCGGAAGAATGCCGGCAGCCCTCGTGGCAAGGGCAAAAAAACGCACCGGCATTGATTCTGACACGGACCTGATCGAGGCGGCCCTGGCCAGCATCGCGGTTGCCGACGACTACGCGGACTGGCTGCTTTCCCGGCGCGCCGTGCTTGCTAGCGAGGCTGAGCTTGAGTTCTGAATTTCAAGGCACGCTCAGGCGGCTCAAACCCGACAAACATCGAGCCCAGCTTAGAGCCCGGGCCGAATCGGAGCTTGAATTCATTGGAACCAGCAGTCATCGACCCGCCAAGCTGCTCTACGATACGACGGTCTACATTGATATTCTCCAAGGCCGTTTCCCGCAATTGGGCGAAGCGATGCTGCGGGCGACCGAGGCATGGCATTGCCCGGTTACAGAAGCCGAACTGGCGGCGACGTGCGGCTTGCTCGATCCTGCTCACTCCCAAACTCCCGAGATCATCGCGCAGATTGCCGCGGTCATCGACCGCCGTCCTAGCTACCGGACGATCACGCCGGATGCTGAGGTTTGGCGGGAAGCCGGAGTGCTGTCCGGCACACTGGCCCGAACTCAGGGATACGGACAAGAGCAGCGCCGACGCGTTTTGAACGACGCACTGCTATTTGCCACCGCTCGAAAATACGGATGTGCGGTATTGTCCCGCAACGTTCGGGACTTCGACTTGCTGCAGCAACTCGATCCCTCGGGGAAAGTCATGTTCTATAAAGTAGACGCTTAGTAAGCACCTGTGGTCCCCGCCAGCCAATTGGGAAAGGCGAGGAATTGGAGGTTGAACCTATAACCATTTGCTGGTGGAAGCTCAAGCGTGCATGGCCATGCCTACCCACGGATTCCGCCGACTGGACGCGGTAAGGCTCTTGATGTTCGTGCTTTGTTCGCCTAGAGATATGCGGGAAGGGTTCCCATGCTCCTTTGGTCTTCGGCCCGCGTCCAACGCTGGCTGCAACCGGTGCGGACGCCGTGTTCGGCGCTGAATCTTGGCGGGGCTCTGAGGCCTTGGTTTGTGCAACCCGGTTGCACGGCTATGCAAACCGAATCCATGGCCTTACTTTAAACGGGGCATCGTTTGGATCGAGATTCGATGCTGCTCGCTCCTAGATCCCAAGCAGAGCTTGAAGGGCCGGTTTTGCGTCCTGCGAGCAGCGCTAGCACGGCGGCCCAAGAAGCCGCCGCAGATCATTTCCGGGCAGTGCAGGCCGTTGCGCCTCGGTCCGCTTCTTCCTCTGCTGTTCGATGATGAGCCATCTGGCTCTTTCGCTCCTTCCACTATATGACCATGGTATAATGACCATGATCGAGGGAAGACCATGAGGAAAATGGCGGCGGGCTCGTTCAAGATCCATTGTCTTTCAGTCATGGATGAAGTTCAGGCTAAGCGCGAAACAATCGTTATCACGAAGCGGGGGAAGCCCGTCGCAAAGCTTGTTCCCGTCGACCAAGACGCAGACGACATCTATGATTTTCTTGCCGGCAAGGGAGCCATAACGGGAGATGTCGTGTCGCCTGTCATTTCTCCCGACGAGTGGGGAAACCTCCAATGATCTTGGTCGATACCCATGTCGTTCTTTGGCTGGCGTTTGATCAGGCTCAGCTCTCCAAGAACGCAAAGGCGGCCATTGACAACGCGCGGGAGGAGGGGGATGGGTTAGCTATCTCTGATATCACGCTGCTCGAGTTGGCCACGCTTGCCAGCAAGCGACGAATCCGCCTGCAAATCAGTCTGGAGTCCTTTTTAGGTGAAGTCGAAGCTCGATTCAGGGTCCTGCCGATCAGCGGCCGGGCCTGCGTTCATGCCCTGAGCCTTCCACGAAATTACCCTAATGATCCTGCAGACCGCATTATTGGAGCCACGGCATGGGTCGAGGGACTACCTCTGGTGACGGCTGACCGCGCGATTCGACAGGCGCGCGCTTTCCGCACGATTTGGTAAAGGCCAACAGCAGCAAGGAAGAGACGGCTCTCGACAGTTTCATTGCCGGAACCACCGGGAGACATTTCTGATGGCGTCACGGAGCAAGTATGGCGAGAAGAACGGGAAGGCCGGTAAAGCGCCCGTCAGCTTTTTGGGACACCAGCGCATTGGTTCCTCTGTGTGTTCGTCTGGGCGCCACGCCGAGGGCGATTGCGCTCTACCAGAACTTCGAAGTGGCCGTCTGGTGGGCGACTTCTGTCGAGATTGCGAGCGCCTTCGCGAGCCTGGTTCGGATGAAGCAACTCAACTCGAACGACTGGGCCAAGGCCGGTAAGATCGCGACAGTCGTTGCCAATGACTGATCTGTCATTCAGCCGTCGGAAGCGGTGCGCACCAAGGCAACGCAACTTGTGGACCGTTATGATTTGCGGGCAGCAGACGCGCTGCAGCTGGCAGGGGCGCTGGCATGGTGTGAAGACATCCCCAAGGTCGAGTATTTCTGACGGCGGACCAGAAGCTGCAAGAAGCGGCCTTGCTGAGTGGTTTTGCCGCCAGACAGATCTAGAAGCGAGGAGCGTTTCGCGCTGCTCCTGTCTAAGAATGACAGTCTGGGCAACAAGCCATGCTTTGGCGATTGGGCCACCAACCGGGACGGTGTTGCGGCAGTCGATCCGCTACCCGTCGAACATCGCGGGAGATCGAGCACGGTGACGGTGACGTTCACCCCGGCGGCGGCGTATCCGGATACCGGTCTTAGAGGCGGCGCTAGTATGAGTGAAGATTTTCCGCAAGGTCGAACCCTTCTGGCGGCGGATCAGAAACTGCGGGGAATCGGTCCTGCTGTGCGGTTTTGACGCTAAACAGATGTAGTGCCCTGATCACCGACCGTCAGCGTCTGGTTACTGATGCCGAGGTTTTGCAGGAGATCCTTCACCGATACGTCGCGATCGATCGCCGCGACGCAATCGAGCCCGCTTTCGACGCTCTACTGGGCATCGTGGATCAAGTACTGGCCATCGACGACCTGGTAGTGCAGCGTGCGAAGCAGATTGTTCTGGGGTACCGGCAGCTGTCCGTCCGTGAGGCCGTGCATCTATCCGTCATGGAACGAGACGGAATCGAGCGAATCCTGAGTTTCGACTCCGGCTTCGATGCATTCCCTCGTATTACGCGCCTGTCGTAACCGGTTGGACGGTATAAGCTGTTACCTTGTTCAAAGCAGGATGCGCTGTTTCATGGCAAATTCGTGAATATATTCCACATCGTCGGCGCGCGCCCGAACTTCATGAAGGTTGCGCCCGTTCTAAGCGCCTTAAAAAAATGCCAAGGCGTAGAACAGACCCTGATTCACACCGGCCAGCACTATGACGTCAAGATGTCCGATGTTTTCTTCGAGCAGCTCGGCATCCCGGCTCCGGACATCAACCTCGCCGTCGGTTCCGGCTCCCACGCCAAACAGACCGCCGAGATTATGGTCCGCTTTGAGCCGGTCGTGCTCGAACGCAAGCCCGACATCGTTCTCGTTTATGGCGATGTGAACTCCACTGTTGCCGCAACGCTCGTGTGTGCGAAGCTCGGCCTGCGCGTCGGCCACGTCGAGGCCGGTCTGCGTTCCTTTGACCGCACCATGCCGGAGGAGATCAACCGCCTCGTCACCGATCAGCTGGCCGACTTACTCTTTACCCCCTCGGAAGATGGCGATCAGAACCTCCGTAAAGAAGGGATCCCCGCCAACAAGATCTTTCGAGTTGGCAATGTAATGATTGACTCGCTGATGCGGCTGCTGCCGGCGGCGCAAAAAATCAAGCGGGACGGCATACCGAACCGCTATGCTCTCGTAACCCTCCACCGGCCGGCCAATGTCGATGACAGCTCAACCCTCATGCAAATTCTCGAATCGCTGCTCGAGGTGAACCGCAACCTACACGTAGTGTTCCCGGCTCACCCCCGAACTCGTCAGCGCATTGCCGAATTCGGGCTGAACCCGGGCCAGCTGCTCCTGCTTGACCCTCTCCCCTACGTTGACTTTCTTGCACTGCAAACTCGAGCCACCGTGGTCATTACGGACTCCGGGGGAATTCAGGAGGAGACGACTTATCTTGGCATCCCGTGCCTGACCGTGCGTGAGAATACCGAACGACCGATCACCATTTCCATGGGCACGAATGTGCTCGTGGGCCGCGATCGCGATAAGCTCGCCGCAGAGCTGTCGAAGGTGCTGGACGGAAAAGCGAAGAAGGGAACCGCGCCGCCCCTTTGGGACGGAAAAGCAGGCGAGCGCATCGCCGAGATTTTGACGCATTAAGCGACGTTGGCTTCTTTTCACACGACATCTATGCTTACGACGAAATTGCCGGAGCCTAAGTTGAGTGCAGCTCTCCTGGTGGTCGCTTCCATCGTTGCCGCCTGGCACGCTTTAATGACGACGTTTTCGCTCGCCCTTCAGAACGATCAATACACGCACATTCTTCTCATTCTGCCTGTCAGCGTCGCTCTGATCTTTCTTGAGTGGCCTTCTCTGCGGGGGATGGTTGCGCCAACCGTTGGTATGGGTTCCGTACTGGTGGCCATGGCGATCGCCGCCGCCGGTTTCACAATCGTGGCGGCGGGATCTCTACCGTCTGATGTGCACCTCTCGATTCGCATGTTTGCGCTGGTGCTCTTCTGGATAGGAGCCTGCGTCCTTTGTCTCGGTTCCCGAATCGCCCGGGCCTTGATTTTTCCTCTCTGTTTTTTGTTCTGGCTTGTGCCTCTTCCGCAAGTAGCCTTAGCGGCCGTCGTAAGGTTGTTGCAGCAGGGGTCGACCCTTTCTGCGCATTGGCTGTTTACTGCGGCTGGTGTTCCGGTGTCGCAGGATGGCTTTGTGCTTTCGATTCCGGGCCTATCGGTGGAAGTCGCCCAGGAATGCAGCAGCATTCGGTCTAGTTCCATGCTTCTGGTGACCACGATGATCCTTGCCCAGGTCCTCCTGCGCTCACCGTGGCGGAAAGCATTGGTCATCGCCATTGCGCTTCCTTTGTCGGTTGCCAAGAACGGGCTGCGAATCTTCACCATCGCCATGCTCGGCACCCGAGTCGATCCCGCATTCCTGACAGGCAGGCTGCATCATCAGGGCGGAATCGTTTTTTTCACAGCGGCTCTTGTCGTTGTCGTTGGATTGATTTTGCTTCTCCAACGCGGCGAGAGCCGGGCCATGATCAACGCGGCTGCCGTTCGACCGGACATTGCCGATGTCTAAAATGCACTGAACTGTTTCGCGCGCAGGTTGTATGATCGCGATGATGAGCCGCGCCACGCTGCCAGCATCCCTAACCTGGATCGCCGTTATCGTCGTGGGGATGGCGCTCTTTCCGGCGGGGCGAGCGAAAGCTCAACCTACCCCACCGGCATGCCCGACCTTCGAGCGCAAGAGTGCCACGATTCCCGAGGCTTCGAAGGGACACCATTCGGTGACTCTTACCTGGAAGCCCAGTCCCACGAAGGTCGATCAGGCAAAGAATGCGGTCGGATATTGCGTATACCGACATGAAACGCCCGACATCAGCCCACCCAAAATCAATAAGAGGATCTCTGACTGCCTTGATTGCCAACTCGTGACCGAAGTCGCGATTGCTGGGACGGGGTGCGTCGACTACCGGGTAAAAGACAATACCAAGTACTCTTACGTCGTCACGTACTACGTGAAACCTCAGAGGGCCACTGTCGGTGCGGCCACTGTCGGCGCGATTAGCGATGTGTCGAATGAGGCGCTGGTGGATACCTCGAAGCCCGGGCCCGCCGCTCCTCCATATCCTCCCTGTCACTAGCGACCCGCAACATTCCCACCTTCAAGAGCCTACGTTATACGCGCGTTGAGATTACAGGAAGTCGCCGATTTATTGTCGGCCCTTGCCTTCGTATGCTCGCGTCGGGGGCAATGAATATATGCCTGAGAAGGAAGCCATCGAGCGCGCACACGAAGATGCTAGAGAAGGGAAGTCGCCCGGCACACAAGCAGGCGAATTCGTCCGTGAAGAGATGCACCATATTCGCGAGGGCAAGCAGGGAGCAGCCTCTACCAAACAAGCCATCGCCATTGGACTGTCGAAGGCGCGGCGTGCAGGCGTCAAGTTGAGCGCGCCGCAGGCTGGCCAAGCTTCAGCAGAGACTCGTGAGAAGGCGAGTCGCGACCTGAGCAAAGGACAATCGCGCACACGCCGCAAACCATCGGCTTGGCGTTCGCGTGCGACCAGCCAGGCATTGAAGCGCAAGGGTCGTAGCGCAGCTTCGCCGGAATCTCTGGGGAAACAGGCGCGGAGCACGGCTCGTACTCGGGGAGCAGCGGCGCGTCATCGCTCGGCTATGAAGGCGGTTCGGACCAAGGGGAAGAATGGCCGCTCGCAAGCACGCGCCGCGGCGTAAGTTAGGGCCTGACTTCGAACGTTAGGTGGAAAAACGCCGGACCACTGAGTCGTCAGTTTGGTCCGCCGTTTCTATTTGTACTCTTCGCTTACACTCCTGAGGCAAGAGCGTTTAGAATAATAGCAATATGGCGCAAGAACTCAGCCTCGGTCCTTATATTGAAATCGAGAAGGGCAAGCGCGTCGTAAAAGAGCTTGTCTTCGGAAACCCCGTTCCCGAAGGCGTGGTGATGACCACGCTCGATTCGACGGTTAACTGGATGCGCAAGAATTCCATCTGGCCGATGACGTTTGGCTTGGCCTGCTGCGCGATTGAGATGATGTCGATGGGCGCCTCGCGCTTTGATATCGCCCGCTTTGGCGCAGAAGTCTTTCGGCCATCGCCGCGACAATCCGATTTGATGATCATTGCGGGGCGAGTCTCTCAGAAAATGGCTCCTGTAATCCGGCAGCTTTGGGAGCAGATGCCCGAGCCGAAGTGGGTCATTTCCATGGGCGCATGCGCAACCTCTGGAGGCGTCTTCAACAATTACGCTCTCGTGCAGAGCGTAAACCAGGTAATTCCCGTCGACATCTATGTTCCAGGATGTCCGCCACGGCCTGAGCAGTTGATCTATGCGATCACACTCCTACAGGACAAGATCATGACCGAGCGCGGCTCCTTGAAGAAGGCCCTCAACCTGGTTCCCGCCGGCGAGTAACGATTCGGTCACTTTCACGCCAGCTCGGAAAGCGAATTTATTTTCGTCTCTAAAATACTGTACATACATGGGGTAATAGGAGACGTTGTCAGCAAAAAATCCCTTTGAAAAATTGGACTAGCTCATTGCAGCGGAAAAGTACCCCGTCACACGCCGAAATACGCAACATGCGGCCATTTTCGTGTCTTGCTGAGGAACGGCGACGGTACGTTCCAAACGCCCCGTTCAGCCTTCGGAGACCGCGAACGACGCTGACTGTTTGTCGAGCCCAGTCGATGTCATGCCATTTCAGACCCAAGTACTCACTCGGGCGCATCCCTGTCGCGACTGCAACCGCGAGTGCCGAGCCATGTGGAGTGGCCAGCGCGGCCTTCAGAAACTCCGCACTTGCTCCACAGTCGGCGCTCGCATTTCGCGTCTGGGCTGCAGCGGCAGTTTGAGGCCATCGGTCGGGCTCTCCAGCAGTAGACGCCAGCTGCGGTCGCCTCGCGCGATGATCTGGCCAACTTTGCGAGCCATAGAGATTTCCTCCCTGGCTTGCAAGAGAGGCACACTCCTAGCACACTGCGTGGGCCGCAAGGCGCAGTTCTATCAGTCGATTACAGGAAAGGTGTGTGATCGGCCGTCAATCGTTCCGACGCCGTTCACTTCTAGACTGCTGCCCATGTTCGATGGGGATAGAGGTTTCTGTGCGGTACGACAAGAGAAGTCCGGTAAGGCGACCCGCACCAGTGAGTCTTGAAGCTTAGAAACCAATCAGCTGATTTTCTCGGCCCTTAATCGGCAAGGACGTCCCGCCACTTTGCCTTGCGTTGTTGGCCACGGTCCTCAACTGGCTCCTGTTGGTCGCTCTTTTGTTATAGTAACCCTCACAATTTGGACGCGGGCTTGGACGCCGATGGCGATCCATGCAGGAGGATCGAGGAATGGCCGGCACATTGGCGATACGGAGTGGACCTGAAACTGGCGAGCCGAACGAGATGGGACTTCGTGAGCGAAAGAAGGCGCGCTTGCGGCAGCAGATCATCGACACATCGATCAGGTTGTTTCGCACAAAAGGATACGAGGCGACGCGGATCGACGACATCGTGCAAGTCCTGGAGATCAGCCAGCCTACTTTTTTCCGCTACTTCCCCAGCAAGGATGCGGTTCTGCGAGAAGTTGGGGAGCGCGGGTATGCCTGTATCTGCGAGCGGCTGCGGTCAGAGCTTTCCAACAAGGAGCGAACAGAGCAGCGCCTGCGGCGGCTTTATGTGACGATGGCGCGGGAGGTGGAGAGTGACCGGGAACTGTGGCAGGCGGTGGTGCTGTCAGGAGCGATGGATCCGGTGCGGTCGGCGGAATTGCGCGGGCACGAGGAGGCGGCGGTGCGGCTGCTGCGCGAGATTCTCACGCAGGGCCAGAAGCGAGGCGAGGTGACCCGAGAGTTCCCGGTGGTGCATCTTGCGGAGTTTATGGAAGGGCTCTACAACACCGTGGTGCGGCAGTGGGCGGTGGACCTGACGGGGCCGCACAAACTGACGGAGCGTGTGCGAAGCGCGGTGGAGTTTTTCTTGTGCGGGATACGGCCGTAGAAGCAGGTGTCAGGTATTAGGTGTTAGCAAAATCATTGGCGATTAAATAGGTGTGCTCTTGATGAAGGCCGCTGTGCTTCACGAATTCAATACTCCGCTCACACTGCAAGAAGTTGTGCTGCCCACGGCCGAGGCTGACGAGGTGCTGATCGAGGTGGAGGTTTGCGGGGTTTGCCACTCCGATCTGCACGTGGCGCGTGGGGATTGGGTACAGTTTAATCGCATCGTAAAAAAGCCGCTGATTTTGGGACATGAAATTGTGGGCCGCGTAGTGGAGCGCGGTGCTTCGGTGCAAAACGTGGAGGTGGGAGAACGGGTGGGCGTGCCCTGGGTGCAGTGGACATGCGGGCAATGTGAATTTTGCCGCGAAGGGTACGAAAATCTGTGCGCGAAGCAGCGCATCACGGGCGTGATGGTGGATGGCGGATACGCACAGTACGTAAAGGCCCCGGCCAGCCATGTCGCCAAGATTCCAGAAACCCTTTCGTCGGAACAAGCTGCGCCGCTGCTCTGCGCGGGCCTGACGGTTCACCGGGCCTTGAAGCGGGCGAAGGTTCGCGCCGGTCAGCGATTGGCCGTGTTTGGGGTCGGAGGACTGGGCCACATAGCCGTGCAGATTGGGCGGGCAGCGGGAGCGGAAGTGACCGCGATTGATATTTCTGACGAGAAGCTTGCGTTGGCAAAGTCGCTGGGCGCGGCGCGAACATTGAACGCGGCTAACGCCGACCTCGTGAAGGAAATTCGCAAATCGGGAGGGGTGCATGTGGCGCTGGTAACGTCGGCGGCCAAGTCTGCATACGATAAGGCGTTCTATTGTGTGCGGCCGACAGGGACGCTGCTGGCGGTGGGATTGCCGGCACAGGAGATCTCATTTCCAGCGATCTTGATGGCGAGCGGCGAGATTCAGATCAAGGCTTCCGCGGTCGGAACGCGAGAAGACTTGCGCGAACTTCTGGCCATGGGCGCGGCGGGAATGGTGCATTGCCAGGTAACAACGCGGCCACTCGAGGAAGCAGAGGAAACTTTGGGAGCGCTGGGCCGGGGCGAGGTTTCGGGACGCGTGGCGCTGCGCGTTCGCCCATAAGTTGACGTTAGCGACTTTAATATGATACTAACTATCACATTTTGAGGGATGGCAAGCGTGGTGCGGAGCTTCGCACAAGGCGGACGCGATTGCAGCGCCAGCTGGTGGCACGGGGGAAGCGGTCTCCAATGAACGTCAAAACACTATTTGATCTGACTGGACGCGTGGCGATCGTTTCGGGAGGGTCGATGGGACTGGGCTTGCAGATGGCCATCGGGCTTGCCGAGATGGGAGCGAGCCTGGCGCTCTGCGCCCGCCAGAGAGAGAGGTGCGAGCAAGCGGCCGAAGGGCTGCGCGGTTACGGCGTGGAGACAATGGCGCTCGAATGCGATGTCAAAGATAAGGCGTCAGTCGACAAGGTTGTCGAGGAAACGCTCGCAAAGCTCGGGCGCATCGACATTCTGATCAACAATGCCGGCGCCTCGTGGGGAGCTCCAGTGGAAAAAATGACGCTCGACCAGTGGAACAAAGTTCTTTCGACGAACTTGACCGGCACGTTTCTATTTTGTCAGGCGGTGGGTAGAGCGATGACCGCACAGCATTCGGGCAAAATCATCAACATCGCGTCGGTGGCGGGTTTGGGCGGAGCGTCGGCGGAGTTGCATGCGATCGGCTACCACGCGAGCAAGGGCGGCGTGATCGCGTTCACGAAGGATCTGGCGTGCAAGTGGGCGGCGCACAACATCCAGGTGAATGCGATTGCCCCAGGATGGTTTCCGACACACATGTCGCAGGGCGTCATCGAACAGCGGAAGAATGAACTGCTGGAGAAGATTCCGATGAGGCGGTTTGGTGGAGACCACGATCTGAAGGGCGCGGCCGTATATCTGGCTTCCGATGCATCGGCCTACGTTACTGGGCACGTACTGGTTGTTGATGGTGGCCAGACGGCCTGGTGAGAGACTGCGATGAATCTGCCACTGACGCCGGTTCGTTTTCTTCGTTACTCGGAGCAGCAATATCCGCGCAAGACGGCCGTGGTATGCGGAGAGCGGCGTTTTATCTATGCCGAGTTTGGCGGGCGAGTGGCGCGGCTGGCGGGAGCGCTACGGGATGCCGGGCTAAAAGCGGGCGAGCGCGTCGCCTTTCTCAGCCTGAATTGTCATCGACTACTCGAAGCCTACTTCGGAGTGTTGGAGGCGGGATGCGTTTTGCTGCCGCTCAATATTCGACTGGCGGCGCCGGAGCTGACCTACATTCTGAATGATTCAGGTGCGACAGTTTTGTTCCTGGAACCTGAGTTCGTCGGGCTGGTCGACTCTTTTCGGCGAGATTTGCGGACGGTGCGTTCGTTTCGGCTGCTGGATGGAAGGCCGGAGGCAGAGTGGCTGTCTGAGTTCACATACGAACAGATGTTGATGGAAGCGACGCCGCACCGCGAAGACCTCATGTCGTTCGATGAAAATGCGGTGGCAGAGATTTTCTACACCAGCGGCACGAGCGCGAGCCCCAAGGGCGTAATGCTCACCCATCGGAACATTTATCTGCACGCCATGAACATGGCGGTGTATCACCATGCGCGCTTCGAAGACGTGCTGATGCACACGATCCCGCTGTTTCACGCCAACGGTTGGGGAGCGGCCCACACGATTACGCTAGTGGGCGGAATGCATGTCATGCTTCCGCGCTTTGTGCCGGAGGAAATCTTTCGGCTGGTGGAACGGGAAAAAGTGAGCGCGCTGAGCCTGGTGCCCATCATGGCCACGGCTCTCGTGAACTCGCCTGCGCGCTCGAAATACGACCTGAGCAGCGTGCAATGGGCCGTGGTTGGAGGGGCGGCGTCTTCTCCGACCTTGATTCGGGAGGTCGAGAGCAAGCTGGGGTTCAAGTGTTTTTCGGGCTATGGACTGACGGAGTGTTCGCCTTCGCTCGCTACCGCCGAACTGAAACCGGATGCGCATGGCGCCTCTGCAGAAGAACGCTACGTGGTGCAGGCTATGACTGGCCATGCCTATCCCGGATGCGAGTTGCGAGTGGTCGACGAGGAAGACCGCGATGTACCGCACGACGGCGTAACGATGGGGGAAATCATCGCGCGGAGCGACGGGGTGATGGCAGGCTACTGGCAACAACCAGAGGCGACGGCGCAGGCTCTGCGAGGCGGATGGTTTCACACTGGGGACATGGCGGTGGCCGAGGAGAACGGGTACATAAAGATTGTTGACCGCAAGAAGGACATCATCGTGAGCGGTGGCGAGAATATTTCGTCGCTGGATGTGGAAAAGGTGCTGGTGTCTCATCCGGATGTTTACGAAGCGGCGGTCATTCCGGTCGGCGATGAGAAGTGGGGTGAGGTGCCGAAGGCGGTGGTGGTGAAAAAAACGGAGTCCAAGCTGAGTGACATGGAGTTGATCGAGTTTTGCCGGGCGCGACTGGCGCACTATAAATGCCCGCAATCGATCGTATTTTGCGAGAGTTTGCCGAAGACCGCGACTGGAAAAGTTCTGAAGAGAGAGTTGCGGGAGAAATATAAAGGTGGGCCGGCTACTGCAAGTTCGCCGGTCGAATGAATGGAGAGTTCATGAGCAACCTTGTAAAGGTCAGCAAAGAAAATGACATCGCGGTGATCACCATCGATAATCCGCCGGTGAATGCGCTCAGTCCGGGCGTGCCAGACGGAATTTCGGCGGCGATTGACGAGATAAATCGCGATGCAGCGGTCAAGGCGGCGGTCGTGATCGGCGCCGGACAAACATTTGTGGCGGGCGCGGACATCAAGGAATTCGGCAAGATGGTGGCAACCGGGCGGCGCGGGTCGCTGCTGCCCTTGTTGCAGCAGATTGAAGATAGCGGCAAGCCAGTAGTGATGGCGATCCATGGGCAGGCATTTGGGGGCGGGCTGGAACTGGCGATGGCCGGGCACTATCGGGTGGCATCGCCCAGCGCGCGGGTAGGCCAACCGGAAGTGAGTCTTGGCATTATTCCCGGTGCGGGCGGAACGCAACGACTGCCGCGTTTGGTGGGTGTCGCGAAAGCGGTGGAGATGTGCGCCGATGGCAAGCCAATTTCCGCGAGAGAAGCCGGCGATTTGGGGCTGATCGACAAATTGATTGACGGCGATCTGCTGCCGGGCGCGATCAGTTTTGCGCGTGACATTGCCAACAAGCCTGTGCCCAAGACGCGCGAGCGCTCCGCGAAGATGGGGACGGCGGCGGAGAACGGAGCGATTTTTGCGGCGGCGCGCGAAATGGTCCGCAAGAAGCTGCGAGGGCTGAAAGCGCCGCTGGCCGCAATCGACGCTATCGAGGCGGGAACGCGACAGTCCTTCGATGAAGGGTGCGAGGCGGAGGCGAAGCTCTTTACCGAATGCCTTTTCTCCGATCAGTCGAAAGCGCTTATTCACGTTTTTTTTGGCGAGCGCGAGGTTTCGAAGATTCCCGACATTCCCAAGGAGACTTCCGTGCTGCCGGTAAATCGCGTGGCTGTGGTCGGCTCCGGAACGATGGGCGGAGGCATCGCGATGGTGTTTGCCAATGCCGGGATTCCGGTGTTGCTGAAGGATGTGGATGAGGCGGCGCTGGATGTTGGTATGGGGAAGATTCGTAAGAATTATGCGAGTTCGGTGCAGCGTGGACGGTTCACGCAGGCATTCGTCGACGAACGTCTGCAAATGATCACACCGGTGCTCAGCTACGACGCGTTCTCTGACGTGGATATGGTGGTGGAGGCGGTATTTGAAGGGATGGCTTTGAAGAAGACCGTGTTCGGGGAACTGGACCGTGCGTGCCGTCCGGGAGCGATTCTGGCGAGCAATACCTCGACCCTCGACATCGACGAAATTGCCCGTGCCACCTCCCGACCGGAGGCGGTCATTGGGACACACTTTTTCAGTCCGGCCAACGTGATGCGCTTGCTTGAAATTGTGCGCGGGAAAAAAACGAGCAAGGAAGTGATCGCTACATGCATGCAGCTTTCGAAGAAGCTGGGAAAGATTGGCGTGCTGGTGGGGAATTGTCGCGGCTTTGTGGGAAACCGCATGTTCGGGCCGTACCGCCGGGAAGCACAATTTCTTGTGGAAGAAGGCGCGGGGATTGAAGCGGTCGATCAGGCTCTGGTCGAATTTGGCAACGCAATGGGACCGCTGGCCACAGGGGACCTGGCAGGACTCGATGTGGGATGGCGCATTCGCAAGGAGTATCGACATCTGGAAAAACCCGGAATCCGGCAGCCGTTTGCCGAAAATCGTCTTTGTGAGATGGGGCGGTATGGGCAGAAGACTTCGAGGGGCTGGTACCTGTACGACGAGAACCGGCGTGCGAGCGCGGATCCGGAGGTGACTGCGCTGGTACGCAAGTGGAGCGCGGAGGCGGGTATTCCGCAGCGGGAGATTTCGTCCGACGAAATCGTAGAGCGCTGCATTTACGCGCTGGTGAACGAGGGCGCGCGAATACTGGAGGAGGGATACGCACTGCGGGCGGTTGACATCGACATCATCTATCTCAATGGCTACGGATTTCCGGCCTATCGCGGCGGCCCGATGTGGTACGCCGACACGGTTGGACTGGCGAGGGTTTATCAGCGCATTTGCGAGTTCGAGCGGCAGCAGGGAGAACTTTGGGCGCCGGCGCCGCTGCTGAAGCGACTGGCAGAAACCGGCAAGACGTTTGTGGAGTTCGACAAGGAGCAGGTTGCGGCCGCGTAGGGAGCGAGCGCGTGAACGCATGAGCAACATCATTCTGGTGCGTCATGGGCAGGCGTCGTTTCTCGGGCAGCACTACGACAAGTTATGCCCAAATGGCGAAGAGCAGGCCAGGTTGTTAGGGGAATATTGGGCGCAGCGGGGCTTGGAATTTGAGCGCGTCTATTCGGGGCCGCGGGCGCGGCAGATGGAGACCGCGCGGTTTGTGGGCGAGGCCTATCGCCGGGCGGGCGTTCATTTTCCCGAAACTGTGGTCAGGAATGAATTCGATGAATACGCAGCGGAAGCGGTCATGCGGGAATGCCTTCCGCAACTGCTCGAGGTAAATGCGGAGATTCAGGAGTTGCGCCGCGCGTACGAAAGTTGCAAGGACTCGGGCGATTTTGGCGAGCGCCGGAAGGCGTTTGAAAAGCTGTTTGAGTCGGTGATTCGGAAGTGGGTGGCGGGAGATGTTACCGCCCCCGGCATTGAGTCGTGGCACGACTTTTGCGTGCGAGTGGAGCGCGGACTGGCGCAGGTGGTGAGAGACACGGCGTCGGCAGGGAGCGCGGTGATCTTTACTTCGGCAGGAACGCTTGGCGCGGCGGTGCGACGGGCTTTGCACTTGTCGGCCGAGGACATGCTGCAGGTCACCTGGATGTCGCGCAACGCTTCGTTCACGAGCTTTCTGGCGTCGGGAGAGCGCTTCACGCTGAGCGCGTTCAATGCGCACCCTCATCTCGACGGGAATGGGTTGCTGACGTACCGGTAGGAGCTTCAGATATGGCGGTGCTCTGCGATCGGGCGGGAACGGTAAGGGCGGGCGAAGAACTCGAAATCGCCCGGCTGGAGCCGTTTCTGCGAGAGCAGATCGGTGACGTGGGCCGGATCTCGGTCGCACAGTTTCCGAGTGGACACTCGAATCTGACCTACCTTGTACAAGTGGGCAACATGGAAGTCGTGTTGCGACGACCTCCTTTTGGCAGCAAGGTTCGGTCGGCGCATGATATGGCACGGGAGTATCGCGTGCTCTCGAAACTGCATGGCGCCTATCCACTCGCGCCGAGAGCCCTTGTCTATTGCGACGATCTGGCCATTCTCGGTGCGCCATTCTATCTGATGGAATCGACAAATGGAGTGATCCTGCGACGCGATCCTCCTGCTAGGATGAGGTTCTCGCCCGAAACCGCGCGGCGTTTGAGCGAGGCTTTCGTCGATAATCTGGCGCGCCTCCATTCCCTTGATTACGGTGCGATCGGCCTGGGTGATCTGGGCAAGCCGCAAGGTTATCTGGAACGGCAGGTCAAAGGGTGGATCGAGCGCTACCACAACTCGAAAACGCACCAGTGGACGGAAGTCGAGCGCATTTCCACATGGCTCACCGCGAAGATGCCGCTTCGCCACGATGCGGCGCTCATCCACAATGATTACAAGTATGACAATCTCGTGCTCGACGCGAATGACGCGACCAAGATCGTCGGCGTTTTGGATTGGGAGATGTGTACAGTAGGCGACCCCCTGACGGACCTGGGGACGGCGCTGGCATATTGGACTGATCCACAAGACCCAGACGAGTTCCAGGAAATTCGCGCTATGCCGACGACCTTGCCGGGAACATTGACGCGGTCGCAACTCATCGAGCGTTACGCCGTGGCCACCGGCCGCGATATGAGTGAGATGATCTTCTACCTTGCGTTTGCGCGCTTTAAAGTCGCCGTCATTATTCAGCAGATCTATTACCGCTACGCGCAAGGATTGACGCGGGATGCGCGTTTCGCCGGACTGCCAAAGAGGATACATACACTGCTGCGCGCGTCTTGGCATTCTGCCGAAAGCGGGACGATATGAGTCGGTGCTTACTGCCGGTAATAGCGAAGCAGCCATTCTGCGACACAGCAAGGTTTGGCCTCCAACTGGCTCTCGACTTGAATGAGAAAAATAGCGTCGATGAACTCGGGAGATTCAGTTGCCGAAAGCAGGGTGACGCGAGCGCGCACCGGCGAACCGGCACGCAAGGCCGCGGGAAATCGGACTTTATTCAGGCCGTAATTGACGGTCATCTTGATACCCGTGCGAATTTGAACTGCCTGCCTGAGGAAATAAGCCAGCAGCGAGAGAGTCAGGAAACCATGAGCGATCGCGCCGCCGAAGGGCGTTTCACGTGCGGCGCGCACGGGGTCGAGATGGATCCACTGGCGATCCTCGGTGGCATCGGCAAATTTCTGGATGCGATCCTCGGTGACGACAAACCAATCGGTCGCGGGGAATTCGCGTCCCTCGCAGGATTTCAACGAATTCAGGTTCTCAATCTCGAAGGGTGGCATAGGAGTTTTTCATGACGACATTAACAGACATGGCGCGCAAAACGACAAAGGGGGTGGCTTTCCTGATTGAGGAGTCGGGGCCGCAGGATGTTTTCACGCCGGAGGACTTGAGCGAAGAGCATCTGGCGGTCGGCCAAATGGTTGATGAATTCTGGGCGAACGAAGTCGAGCCTAATCTGCCGGCGATCCGCGAGAAGAAGCCCGGAGTGGCGCTGGGTGTGCTGCGGAAATCGGTGGATCTCGGTCTGACCGCGATGGCGATCCCGGAGGAATACGGCGGCATGGCGATGGACCTGCCTTCGCTGATGGTTACAGCCGAACGCATGGGACGAGATGGCTCGTATGGAGGATGGCACTCGGCGCACACCGGGATCGGCACGCTGCCGATAGTCTACTTCGGCAATGAGCAGCAAAAGCGGAAGTATTTGCCGAAGCTAGCCAAGCTCGAAATGCTCGCCGCTTATGCGCTGACCGAGCCGCTGGCAGGATCCGACGCATTGGCGGCACGTACGCGCGCCGATCTCACACCGGATGGAAAGCATTACATCCTGAGCGGGCAGAAGATGTGGATCACCAACGGCGGCGCCGCTGATTTATTTACGGTGTTCGCCAAGGTTGGCGGGGAGAAATTCACGGCTTTTCTGGTGGAGCGGAGTTTTCCAGGGGTGAGCAGCGGCACGGAAGAGCACAAGATGGGAATCACGGGGAGTTCGACCACGGCTGTTTATCTCGACAATGTTCCGGTGCCGGTAGAAAACGTTTTGGGAGAAATCGGACGCGGGCATGTGATCGCGTTCAACATCCTGAACATCGGGCGTCTGAAACTCGGACCGGCGTTGGTTGGAGCGGCGAAGAGTGTGCTGGCAATTTGCATCAAGTATGCGAAGCAACGCAAGGCCTTTGGCACGACGATCTCGGAGTTTGGCGCGATTCAACACAAACTGGCCGAGATGATGATCCGAACCTTCGTCGCCGAATCGATGGCGTGGCGCGTGGTGGGGCTGATCGAGAGCCAGATGCATTCCGGGGCAGGCGAATCCGCGAGTTCGACGCAAGAGCTGAAGGCGATCGAGGAGTTTGCGGCGGAATGTTCGATGGTGAAGGTTTACGCAGCCGAAATGCTGGACTACGTGGTGGATGAGGGAGTCCAGATCCATGGCGGATATGGATACCACCAGGACTACGCCGTGGAACGCGCGTATCGCGATTCACGGATCAACCGGTTGTTCGAGGGGACGAGCGAAATCAATCGGCTGGTGATCACCGGCATGCCCTTGAAGCGGGCGGCGCGCGGGCTGCTGCCTCTGTTTGAGGCCGCCAGAGCTGTTTTACAAGCTAAGTCAAAGGCCGGCAAGCCGGGGGATGCCGAAATGGGCCTGGTCGAGAGCGCCAAAGAGATTGCGCTTCTGACGTTGGCCATTGCGCAACAGAAATATGGCGCACAACTGGAGCAGCAGGAGGAAGTCGTGATGAATCTGTCCGATATCATCATGGAAGTGTTTGCCATGGAGTCGGCATTGCTGCGGAGCCGCAAGCTCGCGTCGGCCGGACGTGGCGTTAATGCCGCAGATGCGTGCGCTGTGTACTTGCGCGACGCCATCATCCGGGTGGAACAATCATCGAGGACGGCGGTGAGTGCCTGTATCGAGGGCGACGACTTAAGGCGGTACCTTGCCCGCCTACACGAAATTGCGAGTCACGATGCGGTGAATGCGATCGCCTTGCGCCGGCAGATTGCGAGGCGACTGCTGGAGAGTGAGAGGTATACGGTGTGAAGCACGAGGAGGGTATGTGGCACTGACCAATCATAAGTTTGTGCTGGCGGCGCGTCCGGTGGGGATGCCGAAGCGTAGTGACTGGACCTTCACCGAAGATCCGATCGCCGAACCGAAAGACGGCGAACTGCTGGTCCAGCTCTTATATATCTCGCTCGATCCGGCGATGCGCATGTGGATCAACGACGCGCGTTCGTACATGCCGCCGGTCGGAATCGGAGAAGTGATGCGCGCGCTGGGCGTGGGAGTTGTGAAAGCATCGCGCAATCCCCGCTTTGTCATCGGCGATCACGTTTCCGGGATGTTCGGGGTGCAGGAATATGCGATCACCGATGGACAGGGAGTGCACAAGGTCGACCCGAAACTTGCGCCCCTGCCCAAATATCTGGGCGTGCTCGGCATGCCAGGCATGACTGCGTATTTTGGCCTGCTCGACACCGGGCAGCCGAAATTGGGCGAGACGGTGGTGGTGTCCGCGGCAGCGGGGGCGGTGGGCTCGATCGCTGGGCAGGTTGGCAAGATCAAGGGCTGCCGCGTGGTGGGCATTGCCGGCGGCAGCGAGAAGTGCCGCTACATTCTCGCTGAGTTGGGTCTCGACGCGGCCATCGACTACAAGAGTGAAGACGTGAAGACGTCGCTGCGCAAACATTGCCCAGATGGAATCGATGTTTATTTTGACAACGTGGGCGGCGCGATTTTGGATGCCGTGCTGACTCAGATTAAGCTGCGGGCCAGGATCGTGATCTGCGGGGCAATTTCCCAGTACAACAATACCGGGCCGATCGCGGGACCGAGCAACTACCTGTCGCTGCTATCGAACCGTGCCACCATGAAGGGCACGCTGGTGCTGGATTACGTCGACTGCTACCCGCAGGCTGGAGCTGAGATGGCGGGGTGGATGGTGACGGGCAAGCTGAAGTCGCGCGAAGACATTGTGGAAGGACTGGCGACGTTTCCCGAAACTCTGCTAAAACTTTTCAATGGCGAGAACTCTGGGAAACTGATGTTGAAGGTGGCGTAGTCGAACCGCGGGAGTGCGCGTGCCATTCGTCGAAAACCAAGGGGCAAAAATCTACTGGGATGAGAA
Source organism: uncultured Acidobacteriaceae bacterium (assembly GCA_963698865.1). Classification (GTDB taxonomy): domain Bacteria; phylum Acidobacteriota; class Terriglobia; order Terriglobales; family Acidobacteriaceae; genus Acidiflorens. The sequence continues at coordinate 79,462 of CAVOSL010000005.1, forward strand.
GGGCCAGGGAGCGCCCATTTTGCTCATCATGGGGCTCGGGTATTCGTCGTTGCTTTGGCATCGCATACGGCCAGAGCTGGCACAGCATTTCCGCACGATTGCATTCGACAATCGCGGGGTGGGATTGAGCGACGTGCCTCCCGGATCTTATCCGATAGCAACCATGGCGTCGGATGCGGCAGCGGTTCTGGACGCGGCGGGAGTGGAGCGCGCCCATATTTTTGGCGTGTCGATGGGCGGCATGATCGCGCAGGAATTTGCGCTCCGATATCCCGCTAGGGCACGCTCCCTGATTCTTGCCTGCACGTCACCGGGAGGACCGTCGGCGGTGAAGGCGAAGCGGGAAGTGGCCGATGTGCTGTTTGCGCGCGGCATGACGTGGGCGGAAGCGCGTGAGGCTGCCATTCCTTTTATTTATGATCCGGCAACTCCTCGGGAAAAAATTGACGAGGATGTAAGACTGCGAAGCCAATGTCTCCCCACGCCGGAAGGCTACATGGCGCAACTGCAGGGGATTCTGGCCTGGGAAAGCTATAGCCGGCTCGACCAAATCAATGCGCCCACCCTCGTCATTCATGGGAAATCGGATGCGCTGATACCTCCGGGAAACGCGCAATTGATCGCGGAGCGAATTCGCGGAGCAAAACTTATCCTGCTCGATCACGCCGGCCACCTGTTCCTCACCGATCAGACGGCGGCTGCGCAAGAGGAAATACTGGATTTTCTCTTATCGGTTTCACTTCCAACTGAGTCTTAAGCGTTCACCCGACATTCTTCTCCGGCATAGATCATCATCAAAAGAATTCATTTGATGAATTTTATAAAGGCGGATACGCTCACGCCCATCATGAAGAGGCGGCGCTCTGAAGCGGCAAGAGCGTGGGGTGTTGTAGTTTGTTCGCAAGCGTCCGATCCAAGAAAACAGAACAGCTCAAAGCAGATCCGGCCGGGCTGCAGTCGGCATGTTGGAGCATCGCGGGTTGCCTTCGCGCGACCGGCGATCATGGGTTGCGATCTTTGAAGAACTCGCGCGGGATTTGTGCGCAGAACGTGGGGTGAATTGTGGGATTTGAACAGAGCAGTCCAAGCGGCGATGTGGTTCGCCGCGCCGTTTCGTCGAGACGAAACTTCGGCGTTCCCGCTTTCAAAACAATCGCAGTAGTTCTTGGACTGCTGCTCGCGGTGGCTTCTTCTCACGCGCAAGGTGTCGGTACTTCAGGCCAGATCACTGGATCCGTGACCGACTCCGAGGGAAGAGTCGTGCCCAAAGCGACGGTCGAGGTGGCGGATACTCAAACCGGCGCCAAGCGTACCGCGATCACGGATGATTCCGGCCAGTTTCGGGTCGTGGGACTGGCACCGTCGACTTACGACGTCGGCGCGCAGATGTCAGGCTTTGCGACCGAGATTCGCAAAGGCGTTACGGTGGCCATCGGACAAACCGTCGTCTCTGATTTCAAATTGAATCTGGCAAAAGTGGCGACCGTCGTCGAAGTGACCGACCTGCCACCCGTAGTCGAGACTGAACGAGGCAGCCAGGCGGACACAATCGACCAGCAGTACATCGCCGACTTGCCGATTGACCGGCGCGATTACCTTACATTTACGTTGCTGGCGCCCGGGGTCTCCGATTCCTCGCGGCTCGCGGGAGACCAGGATTTCAGAGTAAAACAGACTCCGCAAAGTGGATTGTCGTTCTACGGCAGCAATGGCCGGGGAAACAGCATCACGATAGACGGTGGCGAGACCTCAGGCGACAGCGGCGGCGTGCGTCTGACGGTGAACCAGGATGATGTGCAGGAATTCCAGATCAATCGCAGCAACTACGCCGCCGACTTGGGGGCAGCCACCGGCGCGTCGATCAATATCGTGACCAAGTCGGGCACGAATAAGGTGCATGGCTCGCTTTATGGTTTTTTCCGCAACGATGCGATGGACGCCCGCGACCCATTCGCCTTTAGCTCCGCCCTCGCCAACGATCCGACCTACTCGAATTTCAACACCACCTCGACTGGCGATCCGATAAAGAATTCGCTTAGCCGCCAACAGTATGGGGGCAACATCGGCTTCCCGATTCTGAAAGACAAAACGTTTCTATTTGCTTCGTTTGAGGGTTTGCGGCAGGACTCACAGAACTCGGTGCCTATTCTGACGGACAGTTCGATATTCGCAGGGCCCTCCGCGAGCGCCGCCACCAACCCCTTTGCGCCTAGCGACCCGAGGTTTGCGCAACAGGCGATTGTTAGCGCGCTCGCCACGTCATCAAACCCGAGCGTACCCTGCCTGATCGCTCCCGATGGGACGGTAATCAACCTACCTGCTCCGGAGTGCGCCTTTGCCCTCCAGAGCGTTCTGTCCGTGAACCCAACTCCCGGTGCGAACCCTTTCGTATCACCCATTCAAGCCGCATTGAATGCGTATCTGGTAAGCCAGTTTGAAACTCAGGGCGGGGTTTTTCCTTACAACACGCGAGAATACCTGGCGTCGGGCCGTCTGGATCACCGCTTTGACACGAACAATGAGCTCTCTTTCACCTACCGATACGGACACGACCTGGAAGAATCGCCGGACCTACAGTCCTTGACCGCTTTTTCGGCGGGCAGTTCGATTCACACCTACGACCACAATGCGCAGGCCACCTGGTATCACCAGATCAGCGCGACCGCTCAGAACGAGGCTCGGGTGCAGTGGGATTACAACAGCTTCAACGTGCTTCCGAATGCGCCGGCGCAGGCGGGATTGCAGATTCCGGGCTTCATCAACAACATCGGAACAAACATCTTCCTGCCCAACATCACGATCCTTCGGCGCTATGAATTTGCCGACAATTTCAGCCTGATCCGCGGACACCACTCCTTCAGGTTCGGCGGCTACGAACTGCTGCGTGGCAATCACACCGAGTCGCACACTTTTTTCCCGGGACGCTGGGTCTTTGGGTCGCTACCGGGAGAATTGCTCAGCCCGTGCTTCGTGCCAACTGGCACGAATCCATGCACCGGAACAGCCACGCCATCCGGAGTGAACATCAATTCGTTGCAATCGGCAGGTTTGGGCCTGCCGGAGATTTACCAGCAGGGCTTCGGAGATCCGACGTACGGGTATTACAACCGCCCCCTGACAGCGTTCTACGCGCAGGACTCCTGGAAGATAACACCCAATTTCACGTTGAACTACGGCCTTCGCTACGAGCTGGACACGCAATTCGCCCCTTTGACCACCTATAAGAAGGATTTTGGCCCGCGGGTCTCCTTCGCGTGGGATCCCTTCAACAACCACAAGATGGTTGTGCGGGGAGGATATGGAATCTTCTACGGGCCGATCGATGCCCAAATTCCCGACGTCGACTTGAGCCTGGGAGTCGTGAATGGCAATAAGTCCGCGGTAGAAAACGCGCCCGGAGCCGGCCAAGTTGCAAACGTTACCGGCATTTGCGGAGTCTCACAATTCGGAGTGACTATCATTCCCGGTGCGGGCACCAGCCCTTGCAACCGGGAAATTTCCATCTATGCGGATAGTATTTCTGGCGTTCCGCCATTGGGAATAGCCGGAGCGGCCACCATTTTCCAGACACTATTCAGTGAGGGATTGATTCAGTGCACCACTCCGACCGCCGGGAATCAGGCTTGCGTCACTCCGGCAGCCGTGGCCGGCCCGTTCGCAGGTCCCCAACCAGTTGGCATCGACGTCACAAATAGCGGCCCCTTGTCTCCGCTCCAAGTCCTTTTCGTGAACCAGCCCGGCTACCGTCCCCCAATCGCGCAGCAGGCTTCTTTCGGAATTGAGACCGAGATCTCGCGGGGCTTCTCGATTTCTCTGAGCGGAATTTATTCCCATACCCAGAGACTCCCGGTCGCCATCGACACAAATCTGCTGCCGGCGCCGATGAGCACCGTAACTCTGGCGAATGGCCAGACAGTTTCGTATCGCAACTGGAATACGAGTCCAGCGACCGACCCGCTGGGCGGTATCGAGGGCCTTCCCTGCGCGACCCAGCAATGCTTCGTGAATCCACTGATTGTGCAGAACAACCAATACACTTCCGGGGCCTACGCTCTTTATGAGGGCGGTATTGTGGAAGTCAAGAAGCGCTTCAGCGAACACTTCACCTTGTTCGGAAATTACACCTATAGCAAAGGCTTCGACACATCCACCGATTACAACACCGACTACGGGCCGCAGGATCCGACGAACCTCAACCTGGATCGCAGTCTCTCCGAGTTTGATGAGCGTCACAAGGTGCTGATCGCGGGAGTGTTCGACAGCCCCTGGAGACAAAGTTACTTGTCGGGCTTCCAGCTCGCCCCGATTTTCGAAGCGCACAGCGGACATCCTTTCAACCTGCTCGCCGGTGGAGAAGTGAACGGCAACAATCACACCACCAATGAACGTCCCATCGGAGCTCCGCGCGACACCGGCTTGGGTCCCGACTATGTCGACTTCGACATGCGCTTGAGCTGGCAGCATAAAGTGGGCGAGAAGGCGAACGTACAGCTCACGGCCGAAGGATTCAATATGGCGAACCGGACGAACTACGCCAGCGTGAACAACGAGGTGAGCCCGCTTTTCGGATTTGAACCGGGCTTCACGACGTTCAACGTGCGTGGAATGAAACCGGGCACAGCCCTCGCGGGCGGAGGAACAGCGACATCGAGCACGCCGCTGGCGTTTACCTCGGCGTTTCCAAAACGCCAGATCCAATTGGGAGTGCGCTTCAGCTTTTGAACACGAACCCGGCGCCAAAAGCCCAGGCTAGTGCCCACAGAACCGGGCAAAAACCTGGGCACCCTCAATTCCTCTAGGAAGCTGAGTCTCGTTGGGTTGTTGCAGGCAGCCCGGCCGAGGCGGGAGGCTTGGGACGGTATTTCTTGAGTTCCAGTTTCGCAACCAAAGCACGGTGCACTTCGTCGGGGCCATCCGCGATACGCAGCGTGCGGATCGTGGCATAGAGCTCGGCGAGAGGCACGTCATTGGAAACGCCGGCGGCTCCGTACATCTGAATCGCCTGGTCGATGATTTCCAGCGCGATGTTGGGAACTGCGACTTTAATTTGCGAAATTTCGCTGCGCGCCCCTTTGGTCCCAAATTCATCAAGCATCCATGCGGCTTTGAGAGTGAGAAGCCGCGCCTGCTCGATCATGATGCGAGCGTTGGCGATGACATCGGCGTTGGCGCCGAGTTCGGCGAGAGGCTTGCCGAAGGCCACGCGATGAAGCGAGCGCCGGCAAAGAAGTTCAAGCGCACGTTCGGCTGCTCCAAGGGTTCGCATGCAGTGATGAATGCGGCCGGGGCCGAGCCTTCCCTGCGCGATTTCGAAGCCGCGGCCCGGGCCCGCGATGATGTGATCAACCGGCAAGCGGACGTTCGTGAAGCGCACTTCGCCGTGCCCGAACGGCGAGTCGTAGGAGCTAAAGACGGGCACCACGCGTTGAATCTCGACGCCGGGCGTATCGAGCGGCACCAGCACCATCGAATGACGTTGATACTTGCCGGCCGACGGATTGGTGATGCCCATGAAGATGAGCAACCGGCAATCGGGATGGCCAACTCCCGAACTCCACCACTTCAAGCCATTGAGAACGACGTGATCGCCTTCAATGAAGGCCGTCGCCTGCATGTTGGTGGCGTCGGAGGAGGCTACGTCTGGCTCGGTCATGCAGAAAGCGGAGCGAATCTCGCCCGCCAGCAGCGGCGTAAGCCAGCGTGCTTTTTGCTCGGGCGAAGCGTATTTGACCAGCACTTCCATGTTGCCGGTGTCGGGCGCATTGCAGTTGAAAACTTCGGGAGCGATCGAGGAGCGGCCAGTGATTTCCGCAAGCGGCGCGTATTCCACGTTGGTTAGGCCCGCGCCGTATTCTTTATCGGGAAGAAACAAGTTCCACAGTCCGGCGGCCTTCGCCCTGGCTTTCAAGGTCTCCATGATTGGGGGCTGTTTCCAGGTGCGCCAGTCGGGATGATTCTGGAGTTGGGCGCAATACCCGGGCTCGGCCGGCAAGACGTGCTCCTGCATGAACGCCGAGAGGCGCTGGACATAGATCTTGGCTTTGGCTGACTGAGAAAAATCCATTCTCGGCAGGCGCTCGCCCCGCAGGTTGTCTAGCCTAACGAGTTCGTCAGAATTCTCCTAATGAATCTTACGAATCCTGTAATATATGCGGCGTGCATTTAAGCCAGGTCGACCTCAATCTGTTCGTGGTACTGGAAGCCATTTATCGCGAAGGGAATATCACGCGCGCGGGCCAGCAACTGAATCTGACGCAACCCGCCATCAGCCACGCGCTGAAGAGGCTGCGCGATCTGCTGCACGACCCGTTATTCGTTCGCCAGGGGACGCAGATGGTGCCCACGCCCTTTACGAGAAATATGATCGAGGAGGTGCGGCAGGCATTGCAGATTCTGGAGACGAATCTTAGCCAGAACCGCAACTTTGACCCCGAACACACGCGCCGCAACTTTCATCTGTCGTTGTTGGAATACGGCGAAGCGATGATTCTGCCGCCGCTGCTGGAGCGCATGAGGCACGCGGCGCCGGGAATGTCGATCACGACGTCCCGGGTTAAACGCAGAGACCTGGAGACCGAACTGGCTCGTGGCTCGATCGATTTGGCCATCGACATCCCGATGACAACCAGCGATCGCATCCGGCACAAATGGCTGCTGAACGAACCCTTCGTGGTCATGGCGCGACGCGGGCATCCGGCCATCAAAGGTGAGCTCGATCTTGACACCTATGTCGCGCAGCGGCATATCCAGGTTTCGTCCCGGCGGTACGGTCCGAGCCTGATTGACATCGAATTGGGGCGGCGAGGGTTGAGGCGTGAGGTGTTCTTGCGCAGCCAGCACAATCTGACGGCGTGCTTGGTAGTGAGTCAGACCGATATGCTGCTGACGCTGCCGGTGCGGCAGGCGCAACTCCTGAACAGGATCCTGGTCAACCAGGTATTTCCGTTACCGCTCGATGCACCACGGCTTGAGGCGCATTTGTACTGGCACGAGAGCGTGGAGAACGATCCGGCCAATCGCTGGCTGCGGGAAGAAATCGAGAAAACTCTGGCCCCGAAAGTTCGAACACCGGCAACGTCGCGCAACGGCGGGAGTCGACGTCGGCTTTGCGTTGCCGAGAACCTGAATGGCTAATCGGCTGGGTGGCCCTCAAACATGCGCGCAGCTGGCACATCTGTGGTCCGAATCGGAATGAATACCGAAGGCTTACAGAAGCAAGCCCGCTGATCGGCCGTAAGTCGGCCATTTGCAAGACTAGAAGAGAAAGTCACTTCCGACCGGTCCACGGTCAGCACTGAAGTGCCAGGGAATCCGAACGATGGATCTTCGTCAGAGGAGCCTACTCAAGGAATCTTGATAAATGTACCCTATTGGGGGTAGAATTATCCCATGGAAACGATGGAATTTACCCCGGCACAAGCATCCGCCGTTGCGGATTTGCCGCTTCGCACGGTTCATAAGCTTATCGAGCGGCGCCTCATTCGACCTCGATTGCGTCGCACCGGGCGTTTCCTCCAAAGAATGCTCACCCGAGAGCAGTTGCTGTATCTGCGTCTCGAAGCCAAGGGAGTGGGGCTCTTACCGATGGCCACCCGTCGTTCCATTGCAAAACAGATTGAGAAATCGCCCGGGATCGACGTCGTTTGCCTTACAGAAGGATCGGTGCTCGTAGTTCAAGTAAAGTCGGCACGGCAGGAACTCGACCGGGACCTGGAGAGGCTCCAACGTGCAGAGGAGATGATTATTTCCGACCCTAACATTATGCGCGGTTCGCCTGTCTATCGAGGGACGCGCATTCCAGTCCAACTCGTAGCAGACATGTTGAGCCAGGGAGCAACTCCAGAGGAGATTGTGGAAGGCTACCCCTCTCTCGATAAGGAGAAGGTCGCACTCGCCCCGTTTTATGTTCAGGCGTTCCCTCGCCGCGGCCGCCCGGTGACCAGGCCCTGGGCAAAAGCAAAGCCGATTCGGGCAACCCGTCATCGCCGTTCACTTGCGGGGCGGCATTGAACTTCTTGATCGACGAATGTCTGCACACATCCCTGGCGCAAGTGGCGCACGCCGCAGGCTACATGGCCGATCATGTCAACTTTTTAAGCCTTGGAGGCCTAAAAGACTGGCAGCTGTTGCCGGTCATCCGCGAGAGGGAGTTTACGTTTGTAACCAACAACGGCGCTGATTTTCTTGCGCTCCTCGGCAAGGAGCCGTTGCATCCGGGGATCCTTATCATTGTCCCCAATGTTACCCCCATTCTTCAGCGAGAACTCTTCAAAGCCGCGCTTGACCATATCGGCGCACGGGATTTGGTCAATAGTGTGGTTGAGGTCAAATACGTAGGAGCCCAGATCGTATGTTCCGAGTACACCCTTCCAGAATCAACGGAGTGAAGGGCACGTTTTTTCTTTTGCTCCCGAGAAGGGGCACATCGTTCGCACACCGTCAGAATCGTACGGCTTGGATTCGATGGTCACGTATATGAGAGGTGACTAATGGAATGTCAGTCGGAATCACTTCCCATAAGCCGACTTCGGGCCCGCCGGGTTCGCCGTGCCTCGACTCCGGATTGCTCGTGACTCGGACTCTGGCGACCACGGGTAGATTGTGCGCGTCCGCTTGCATCGGCACCTTTCACACACAGCGAAGGAATCGAGATACGGGGCTTTGGCGATTTCCGCGAGGGACACTACCGAGGCAAGAGCCCGATGCGATGCTCTAAGTCAGCAAAGCGCGCATCCGATCGAAGCGCGTCAAACTGCGGTTCAATGGCCAGCTCGGTTATCTGCGCGTCCCGTTCCGCTAAGGCGCTCTCCAAGCTCTGGAAAGCTTTAGCCTTTTCGCCTAGGTGGGCATAAATGATGGCAAGACCATAAGGACGGACATAAGCTTCGGGAGGATTTTGCTGGTCCCCCGCAAACTGGAGTTGCTCTTCCCAGTAGCCACGCTCGCCCTTTGTCGCTAGCTCCCGGCGCAGCGTATTCATTCGTGCAAGCACAGCTTGCGGTTTCTCGGCGGCCAGCAGGCGAGCCTTCGTTTCCTCTGCGATCGCATCGTCGTATTTTCCGAGAATGGCGCATAGCTGAGCCAAACGCTCATGGTTTAAGGAGAAATTGGGGTCTGCCTGGTTCACTCTTTGGAATTGTGCGAGGGCATCGTTATAACGTCGCGCCCACTTGAAGGTTACTCCTGCGAAGGATTGGATGTGGGGGGAAAGTGGATCCAACTCCATCGCTTTTCTCATCTCGGCAATGGCCTCTTCGTGGTGGCCGAGCGGCGAAAGGTAGCTGTTGGAGTAAAAGAGGTGAGCATACGCATCATTCGGTTCGAGTTCGATCGCACGACGAAACTCACGCTCCGCAGCCGGCCAATCGTATTCGTAGTGCGCTTTGACAAATCCAAGAGCGCAATGAGCATCGGCAAGAGTTTCGTCGAGGCTGAGGGCCCGAATAGCAGCCTCCAGGGCCTTGGGGGCCGCCTCTCCGGCAGGCACGCCTGCAAAAATCGGGCCAAGCGAATAGACAAGCGCAAGATCGGCAAAGGCAGCCGCATATCCAGGATCTAATTCTGTGGCTCGGGTGAAATTCGTAATTGCCTGTTGGAATCCGTCCCGTGTTCGCAAGTTCCAGGCTTGCAAGCCTCGCAAATATGCGTCGTGGGCCTCCACATTCGTTCGGCCCGCGGCAGCCAGGCGTTGATGGATCTGCCGCGAAAGCGTAAGCCGGATTTCGCTCGCCACTGAACTGGCAATCTCGCTCTCGATCCTCAGAACATCACTGAGTTCTCGATCGTAGCTGTCGGCCCAGAGGTGCGACTGGTCGGACGACTGAATCAGCTGGGCGGTTACACGGATTCGGTCCCCGGAGTGGCGGATGCTCCCTTCGAGCAAGTAATTGGCGCCGACCTCTCGAGAGATTTGAGCAGCGCTCTTCTGTGTGTGTTTGTATCGCATCGCCGACGTGCGAGCAATCACCCCGAGATGTTGCGGGTCAAGGCTGCCCAATTGGGCAATGATTTCCTCTGTGATTCCGTCCGCCAAGTAGTCCTGTTGCGAGTCGCCGGTGAAGTTTTCCAGAGGAAGAACGATCAGCATGATCTTGCCAAGGGGTGGTTTGCGGTGTGCAGCGGTTCGTAAGAAAAGTGCCAGTGCGCAGACCGCTAAGACGAAGACAATGACGGCGAACCCGATCCAGCGGGTCTTGAGAGAAATGGGTCGCGGCTTCGCAGCAACGGTCGGTATAGGAGGAGAAGGCGAAAGCACCAGTCCCGGCTCGACCGGCGCAATGAATCGATACCCCCGACGGGAAACTGTCTCGATGAATCGTGGGTTCTCGGCGGAGTCGCCGAAGGCAACCCGCAGTTTCCGGATGGCCGTGTTCAGCCCCTCGTCGAAACCCACGTACGTGTCGGCCGACCACAACCGCTCCTGCAACTGCTCGCGGGTGACCACTTCTCCAGGACACTCCAGCAGGATCGCCAGAACTCGGAAAGGCTGCTCCTGGAGCTGCATTTTTCGCCCGTCTTTGTGGACTTCGCCGGAGCCGAAGTCAATCTCGAACAGTCCGGTACGAACACGGCGGCGGGAACTGTCGGGCGTTTCCATTGACCAGCATCCAAGGAACTTGATTCTACCCCCTGGACTTCAGTTCATGGAACTCGATAACTCCTTCGGCAACTTTGTCTTAGCAAGTCAGGGAGGATTTAGGGCGGGTCAATTGACTGGGCTCGGGCACTGCGTTAGGAGTACACACACTTCGGCAGGTTGCTGCGCCACGAAAAAGCGGCGCGCTGCGGAAAAACAAGAAATCAACCAAGGAGGGTCTATGAACAAAAAGCTATTCGCAAATGCGGTCGCGTTGGTTCTGCTAGTGCTCGGGGCCTTGGGGTCCGGATACGCGCAAAGTGAATCTCGTGCTGCCTGCAATAACAAACTCATCGCCGGCAACTATGGATTCACCATCCAGGGCAACAAATTGGGAGGCCAAGGGCCCACCGGCCCGCAAGTGGGCGTAGCGATGACGGAGTTCGATGGCAAGGGTGGGCTCACCCAGATTGACACGGTCACGGTTAATGGCGAGGTCGTCGCTGATTTCACCCACACCCCGGCCACGGGTACTTACACGGTGAATTCCGATTGCACCGGTACCTTCACAATCAACTTCACCGACGGACGGCCGCCCGTCGCCGCAAACTTCGTCGTGGTGGAGAGTGGTTTGGAGATCGACACCGTAGTGACCAGTGCGGGTGGAAACCAGGGAATAATCGCCACTGGCAGCATCGGGAAAAAGCGGTCCTTCAAACACTGACACCTCGGCTCGCTGACCGAGGGCAGAGGGATCGTCCGATCAAGGAGGGATGAACCGAGAACTCCGTTCCGACGTCCCGCGGCCCTCGGAGCCAGCCAGCGGGGAGGCATGATTGTGTGTGACGAAAATCTGGTAAACACTGGCGGAAATCCGGCCAAGACAGCAATGGGTGTGCCGCCAACTCCAGGTTAGTCGGCAATCCGGAAACTATCCGGAAACGGGCTTCGAGACCATGAGCATCCAACTGAACGACCATACTGATCGCAGCGTGGGAGGCCGCCAGTATGGCACATCGAAAGTTCTCAAAACGCTCCAAGGCAAGAACAATGCTCCGACTGGCCGATTTGCAGCAGTCGAAGAATGCGGTTCTCCACTCACTCGGCGCAGCGAGCTCGCAAGAGTCATACGGCCATGCTATCGACGAATTTATCGGGTGGTATTGCTCCGAACCGCGTCTCTCATTCAACCGAACTGTTGTCCTTCGCTACCGGTCCTTCCTCGAACAGAAAAACCTCGCGCCCTCCACGATCAATGTGCGCTTGGCCGCTGTGAGACGTCTCGCCTATGAAGCCTCCGATACGGGCCTCCTGAGCCCTGACCTGGCGGCCGGAATCCGTCGTGTCAAGGGGGCCAAGCGTCTCGGCGTTCGGGTCGGTAATTGGTTGACCGTTGATCAGTCCAGAACCTTACTCAGCAAACCCTCAGATAGTCTCCGGGGCAAACGGGAAAGGGCGATTCTGGCACTGCTGATTGGATGCGGCCTGCGCCGCGCGGAACTGGTGGGACTCAGAACCGGAGATTTTCAGGTCCGCGAAGAGCATTGCGTAATTGCTGACCTAGTTGGCAAGGGAAAGCACATCCGTACCGTTCCGGTTCCCTTGTGGGCGAAACGCGCGGTGGACGAGTGGACGGAGGCGGCTGCCATCACTGGTGGCATGATCTTCCGCAGAATAAGTCGACTCGGTAAGATCTGGGGCGATGGAATCACACCGAAAGCGATCTGGCACGTAGTTAAAGCGGCTGCCAAAACGTGCGGATATCAGGAATCTGGCTCCGCACGACTTGCGTCGCACCTGCGCTCGGTTATGCCATCTGGCAGGCGGAGAACTGGAGCAGGTTCGATTTCTGCTCGGACACGCTTCGGTTCAGACCACCGAACGCTATCTCGGCTGCGAGCAGAAACTCAGCCAAGCGGTGAACGACAATCTCGGACTGGAAGACACCTGACGGGGGCTGGTCATGGCCGCCAAGCCGACTTCTGGCCAGCGTTGTTGAGAGTCCGTCACTGGCATAAGTTCCGACTTGTCCGTCATACGGGTGAATCCGCAACCATGAAGGGCTGTTCTCGATTCGGTGCCGTGGGGAACTGCAGAAATTGCGCTCGAAAGGCCCATAGCAGCATAGGTGTAGAATCCAGGTTAGTTTGAAATGGGCGTCGGGTAGAGAACAGCTCCTACGAAACTGATACCTGAAGTCTGCGTGGTGTCGAACCGCAACTCGCAAGATGGGAAAGACGAAACCTTGCCGACCTGTTTCTTCGCCACGGATCTGCACGGAAAGACGGATCGGTACGACAAGCTACTTGCGTCAATCATCAGGGATCGCCCCGCCGCGGTGTTTCTCGGTGGAGATTTGCTTCCTCACTCAGCGCTCCTATCCGAACAGGCTGATTTTTTACACGACTATCTCATCCCGACCTTCATGAGCGCCCGCAATTCCTTAGGCGCGGACTGTCCTGACATCTTTCTCATCCTTGGCAACGACGACCCACGCTGCGAAGAGGCAGAGTTTGTCTCGGCCGGAGCCGATGGCCTCTGGCACTACGTCCACCAGCAGAAATTCCTCTTTGGAACGTTTCCGATTTATGGGCTTGCTTATGTTCCGCCGACGCCGTTCCTGCTCAAGGACTGGGAGCGTTACGACGTTTCCCGGTACGTTCCACCGGGCTGCGTCTCTCCCGAGGAGGGACATAGGAGCGTGCCGGCGGAAGAGAGCGAAATTAAATGGAGCACGATCCAGAAAGACCTGGCTTCTCTTGTGGGAGAAGATCCTCTCGACCGCGCGGTGTTTCTCCTCCATACGCCACCGTGCGACACGCTGCTCGATCGCGCGGCGCTCGATGGGAAGACTTATGAGCACGTTCCGCTCGATGTGCATGTCGGCAGTATCGCGGTCAAGCGGTTTATCGAGGAACGGCAACCTCTACTCACCTTGCATGGGCATATACACGAGGCTGCGCGCCTGACCGGCGAGTGGAAGATGAAGATTGGCCGGACCGTGTGCATTAACGGCGCTCACGACGGGCCGGAGTTGGCGCTGGTGCGTTTTGATCTGAACTCACCCGAAGCTGCCACCAGGGTTTTGTTCTAAGTCAGGCCTGGGAATCCTTCATTGGCAGTTTACGGGCGGGATCCGTGATGGCGTCGATTTTGACGGCGAAGCTTGAATGTTCCGCGATGTCCGTGTCCGTAATCAGGTGCACATCAAGCAGACCATCCGTGCGATAGCCGGTACGCAGGAAATTGACTTCCGCGAGGCATCGGCTCCAGCCTTCGAGCCAGAGCATTAGATCTTTTTCCTGTGCTTCGTTTCCCTGGAAATACAGCAGGATGTCGATGTCGCTAGCCGGCCCCGCTGTGGCATTCTTGGTGCTCCCAATGAGGTAAAAAGCATTCACCCCGAATTTTTGTGGATCAAGTTCCGCCGCGATCTTCTGCGCCATGCGATAACGCCAGCGCCAGTGTTCGTTCGTACCCCGGTCAATGACCTCTGCCTCGGATTCGATTGCTCCGATCTTTTGCCGGGGGGATGACAAGAACCCAACCGCTTGGTCCAAGTCGGCGTTCATGAGCACCCGCAGAATAAGTCCACCCGTTTCCAGCGGTACGTCAGTTACTCGTAGCGTCTCCGCGAGGTGAGCGAACTCAGGCAGCAACTCCTGGAGTACGTTGCGGGACCGCCGAAAGAACATCTCGTTGAACACCGTCGTTGGATCGTCCGGATACAACGGCAGGTAGCGGATCGAGGCCTCTACCAGGTCCTGAAAGAAATGGGTCCCGAACGACAACTCGGGCAGGTAATTTCCTCTCTGGCGTGCTACCTCGATTAACATCGCCGTGTTGTTGATATCGGAATAGGTCACCGGGACCCCCAGCTTGATGTCTCCGCGGCTACCCCAACGTCCGGGCCCTACCAGGATGAACTGGCGTTTCGGCAGCAGCTTATTGAGTCTGCCGACCGCTCGCCCCACTTCGCGCATGGCGGTCTGATCAGGGAGCTGGCTGTAGCCCTCGAGATCGACGTACACAATGTGCGTAATCTCCGGCACCTTGCCGTTCGAAACAAAATGAGTAGCCGAAAATAGGACTTTGTCCGACGGCAGGTTTTGCGGGATCGCAGCTGGAACCGCGTTAGCACCGTAACTCTGGGGTCGGCACTGTAGCAAATAAAAATCGTTTCCGTCGTGGGCGAACTCCATGTCTACCGGTGTCCCGAGCTTGGATTGCAGCAGGTGCAGTAATTCGGCAATGCAGCCTATGAAAGGCGTCTTCCGGATCAGTCCTTCGAACGTGAAAACTGCATCCTGCGAACTGAAGTCGGGCATCGGTCCGATGATTGGCTCGATCCGGTCATGGCCCACGAGCGACACGAGGTTGCGAATCTGTGGATACGCGGCGCCAGCATGGCGCAGGAGGTCAGCCGCATCGACGGTCTCGAAAGCGTTGGTCTCGAGATTGATGAGATCAACTCGCTTGGGTGAATACCTGAGCACTTCGTCGGCGGTCACGTTAACACGCAAGTTCGGCTGGCCGGGAGCGATCAGCACGGGGTAATCATCAGCGACGCGATCCACCGCACGTGTTCCCAGGCCAGGCACGAGCCGTATGAGGCCATCCTCGCGCTTGATGCGGGCGGACCAGCGGAACTCATTGTTGCTGAAAGCAACCCCGGAGCACGCTGGTAGGAAGTATTTGCCAACGGACTGACCCACGACTTCCTGGATCATGATGCCCATCTCTTCGTGGACATCCAGTAGACCGCGCTCGGCCCGGTATTCGGTGGGATCCGGGCCGAAAATCGACGCGTACACCTCGGCGATCGCGTCCATCAATGCGGCTAGTCGCTCTTCCTTAGTCCCGCGGTTGCCCAAAAACAGGCTCTTATACTTGCCGGAGAAAGCAGACCCGGGACGGTCTTCCAGCAAACTCGAGCTACGGACGATGAGCGGGACATCACCGAGATCATCGATCGCGAGTGCAAGTCCCTTGGCGAATTCCGAAGGGAAAGACGATCTCTTGAATAGCGCTACCAGATGCGGGTATTCCTGCCGAACCTGGTCGATCTCCATGTATTTCCGATTGAGAACGTCCTCCAGATCGTTGTGGTGGACGAAGTTCTGAATCCAATCGGAAGTGAGGTACCAGGTTCTGGGCACCTTCACTTCGCGCAGAAGCGCGCTCGCTTCCGCGGCCTTGTCAATGATCTTCTTTGCCAGAAATAGGCCCGCACTCTTACCTCCCAGCTTGCCGTGGCAACCGGGTGGGAAGATGACTTTACCTAACAGATCATAGAAATCGTTAACGTCGATGAAATTCTTGGCGACATTGATGAAGTCGAGGCTCTCGGAAAAGAACCGGCGGATCAGCGACACCCGGAGCCCCTTCTGCGTATAGATTGAAAGTTCGCTCTCCTCGACGCCCAGGTGTCGATAACGTTCGACACATTCCATGATTTCTCCCAGCGAAGTGTCCTGGTCTTCCAGAGCCCGTACCAGAAAGCTGGCCTTGTCTTCCTTGATCCAACGAGTCACACAATTGAGAATCTCGCTCTCGCTCAAATGCGCCTCGGCTATCCGGAGTGACTGGGTCGTCAAGTCCGAGGAATGGCCGGGATCGTCATGAGGAAGAGGCCGGTTCTCATCGGTGGAAACGCCGGGCTCGGAAGACGACATCGCCCCTCCGCGACCCAGAAGATCCTTCGCTTCTTGGACTCCATTCCAGCTCAAGTAATTGATCAATTTGCGCGAAATCCGTTTCAACAGGGCAGGGTCCGTGTCGCGCAGGAACTCAAGTACTACTCGCCACTCCCCTTGAGCAGTAGCGGCAGCATCCGCCGCCGCCCATCCCTCGAAGGTGGCTCGCAGATGCCGTTGCGTGACCGCGCTGGCAATGCGCTCTGCAATCGTCTCAATCAGCCTGCGCTCTTCTTTGAGGAACGGACCCTCGTCCGAGCGCGGCATTTCTTGACGATACGAGACCTCAACTGAGCCGACGGTCTCACCCTGCACGACAATGTTGGCCTTCTGAACAAACGAAGTTGCTTGGAAATTCGGCGGCTGGATTGTCAGGTCCTCAAAGAGGATCCGAGCCTGACAGTCGTGGGGATATTGCCAGCCAGGCGGCAAGACATTAATGATTCCTCGGAAAATCTCCTCCAGGGGCCGGGTTGACTGGTTCAGGAGCTCACCCACCTGATACAGGCAGTTCAATTCCTTGGCCCGCTCTTGCAGAGCGTGGAGCATGGTCCCGAATTGGGTTTCGTCCGCCTTCACTTTCCTGCCTCGCTCGTATCATCTGGAGGCGACAGGATCACTCCTGTTGCGGTTCGCCCGTCGACGCGCACGGACAGTCTTTTTGCCGGTCGCACATGGCGGATAAAGTCCGTCTGGTGCACCACAGGTTGGCAGTTCAGCCAATCCCAATTGATTCCAGGACGGCGTCCGTGTTGCACCATGAAGTAGCTTGCCCGGAAGCTCGACAAATTGTGAAAAAAGTGCGAGCCCTGGCTTAACTCCACATTCATCTCTGGCAGCGTCCCCTCTACGATCGCCCGTGCTGCGGAGATCTGGCTCCAGTCGACGGGGATACCGAGTGATGGATGCGAACTACCCCAGCGGCCGAATCCAATCAGCAGGTAGGGCCGGTTCTGTTGCTGCAGTTCTCGGTTTACTGACTCCAATTCCTGGGCTATCGCAGGCGTGTGCATTGGAGAAAACTTCTCGGGCCGCACGAAGACAATATCCTGTATGTCGTCAGCGGTCCCGTTGCCCATCACCATATCCGACGCAACGATCGCGCGCGGATCGTATAGGTCAACGTCTACCACCTGATCGGAAACTACCATGGAACGAACCTGCAGGAATCCCAGGCGCGCTCGGGTTTGTTCCCCGCGCCGCGCTTCGAGGGTTACAGCGAACTCGATCTCGACTTTGGCCTTGGTCGTTTTCTCCGAAGCTTGCAAGAGAGCTTTCACCAAGTCATTGAGTGGAAACTCCTCCCGCACCAGCAGGGGAGCAAAATTCAAGATTCGCGGTCCCCGGGGCGCAATTCCCGGGACGATTCGATCGCGTTCCGGATCGTACGTTGACACAACCAAAGACAAGGCCTCGTCGGCCTCGGCATCCGCCAGATTCCCGTGCACCATATATTCGGTTTCACTGACGGGATCGTAGGCGGGCGCCTTTCCCATGTTGATGGCCCAAAACTCCGTCTGGGTGCCCTTTACCAACTCTTGCACCGTCGCAAATGGCGGCGGCTTTTCAGGATACGTCGGTGAAAAGGTCCATGCTACCCCGCCGTCTACAATCGTCTTCCCCAACCCGAGTGCCAGGGTAACGACGCCATCTTCGGGTCGCGCCGGTTCAAAGGCGTAGAAATTGTAGGAACGCGCTACACCAGAGATGTCCGGATAAAAGCGGTCGCCTCGACGCTGCCCGACTACTTCCTGGATGATGACAGCCATCTTTTCTTCTCCGGGATTGGTCCCGGTAGTCCGGATGTAGTCTCGAGCCTCGCGGAAGTAGGTGGATGCGTAGACAAACTTGATCGCTTCCACCAATCGCCGAAATCGCATGTCTGGATCGAACTGGTTATTCGGAATCATCTTCGTCGCGTAGACGCCGGCAAACGGACGCTCCAATGCGTCCTCAAGCAAGCTGGAAGAGCGGATCGCCAGCGGAGTCTTCACTTGAACAATCAAGGCGCGCAGATCGCCCAGCAGTTCGACCGGGAGGTCGCATTTCTGAAAGGCATGGGCAATGCGATCGTCAGGCATTTCGTCGAAGGTCAACCCAGCCAGATGGTTCTGGGCAATGAATTGATCAAAACAGTCAGTCGCGACGACCGCCATGGTAGGGACGTTGATATCAACATCCGGAAAAGAGTTTTGATCGATGTGCGTGGCCAACAGGTCCTTGATGAACACCAACCCGTTGGCCTTGCCGCCGAGTGATCCCGAACCGATTTGCGTGCAGCGAAAGGTACCATCCCAGAACTTGCGGTCGAAAACCGGCAACTCCGCTGCCAAAGGCTTCAGGATGCTCATGGAGACCTCCCCGCATCATGTGTGGCGGACGTGACGCGCGCATCGAGTTCGGAGCCTGCGAAGGCTGTTACACCCAGCCACGCCCGTGGCACGCCTTGGCGACGCGCCCAATGGCAATAGCGTAGGCAGCATCCCGCATGTACAACTTCTCGCGCCGAGCCAGATCCGAGACCGCGAAGTACGCCGACGTCATCTTCAAATCGAGTTTCCCGAGAACCTCGTCTTTTTCCCAGAAGTAGTTCATGTTGCTCTGTACTTGCTCGAAGTAGCTGCAGGTCACACCACCGGCGTTGGCCAGGAAGTCCGGGATGAGCAGGATGCCTCGTTCCCGGATCTGAGCGTCTGCTTCCGGTGTCGTAGGACCGTTGGCGCCTTCGGCGATGATTCGTACCCCGGAACTGATACGGCTCACGTTGTCGCCCGTGATCTGGTTCTCCATGGCCGCCGGAATCAGAATTTCAACATCCTGCTCAAGCCACGCCTCGCCCGGCAGTACCTCATAGCCTAATTCCTCGGCTTTAGCTTTGTTAATCCCGCCGAAGTGGTCGGTGATCGACGAGAGCTGACTCAGATCGATTCCACCACTCTTTCGGTAGGTGTAGGAGCACTGGTCCGCCTGATCCCAGCACGCGACGGCGATGACCCGTCCTCCCAACTGCTGGTAAAGATCGATTGCGTAGTGGGCCACATTGCCGAAGCCCTGGACACTGGCACGGGTATTCTCGGGCCGGATCCCCAATTCTTTGAGCGCTTCGCGCAAGGTGAAGACGACCCCATAACCAGTAGCCTCTGTTCGTCCGAGTGAGCCGCCCATGCCGACGGGCTTGCCCGTAATAAAGCCGGGAAAACGGCCGCCGTGGATCTGCTCAAACTCGTCCAGCATCCAGAGCATGTGTTGCGCGTCGGTCATTACATCCGGCGCCGGCACATCGCTCACCGGTCCGACTTCTCTCGCCACCTGGCGGACCCAACCGCGGCAAATCTGCTCCTGCTCCCGCGCGCTGAGATTATGAGGGTCGCAGATCACTCCACCCTTCGCCCCACCCAGTGGAATATCCACTACGGCGCACTTCCATGTCATCCACATCGATAGCGCGCGCACCGTGTCGATCGTCTCCTGCGGGTGAAATCGAATGCCACCCTTGCCTGGTCCGCGTGCGTCGTTGTGCTGCACGCGGAAACCGCGGAAGATCTTCACCATTCCGTCGTCCATGCGCACCGGGATGGCAAACTGGAATTCGCGCAGCGGATAGCGCAGAAGATCCCTGGTGGCCGCGTCAAGTCCCAGATATTCAGCCACTTTGTCGAACTGGGCCTGTGCGATCTGAAACGAATTGAACGCCTTGGGCGACCTTTTCGCGGGTAGGCCAGGCGCCGCTTTCGAGATTTGTTTTTCAACCTTGATCGGTTCCGTCAATACACTCTCCACCATGGGTCTCTCCGTAGATTATTTTAAGCGCGAAACTAATTATCGCTCCCGTAACGGGGTGGGGCATTGTGATGCGGCGCACATCGGCGGGTGACAGCGGCACGAAATCCAGGGAGAATCGTTGGGCCAATCCTTCATAATATCCAATAATATTTGAGGTTTTGGGGGGCCTCGCTGTTCGGCAATGACGCCGTTCAGAAGGGAAAAGTGGCAGTCACGGCAGGATCATGGGCAATACGAAAACTGCCTAGGAACGGACTTGTGAGAAACACCGACTGATGCCTCGGGGCGGTTAGTCGGCCAACCGTAAACGGGCTTGTGGGAAGTTCTGTGTAGATGGCCGGTAATACTGAAAGCGGAAAAGGAGATCCGGTGAAACCACTGGATCGCAGATCAAATCCGGCACCCGATGAGTCAGGTCTGAGTACCTGCCGTTGATCGTATCGGGTGCCGAGCCCTTCTACATCAGCTAGTCCTTACATCGTCGCTCCAAAGAGCATTGCCTCTACCCTGGCGACAGCTTCGTCCTGCATGTGTGGAAGCACGTGAGCATAGGTATCCAACGTGAAGGCTGGCGTGTCCAAGCTGCTCAGAGACAACTTTCGGCGATACACCGGCAGTCAGTGCGATTGTGGCCGCCGAGTGGCGCAGATCGTAGAGCCTGATTCGCGGCAACCCGGCGAGGTCGAGTATTGATCTGAAATGCTTCGCGAGACAATCGGCATTAATTGGCTGTCCCGACGACGTTCCGAAGACCAAGTCATGGGCCTCCGGACACAGCTCGTGCGTGCTCGCTCTCGTCTGTAAATTACGAAGAAGCGCAACGACCCAACGCTGCAATTTGACCGGTCGACGGCTACGCGAACGTTCTGTGTCGCGGAAACACCATCTGCCATCTATTCTCCGAATGGTCCGGACTACGCTGACAGTTTGTCGGGCCCAGTCGATGTCTTGCCACTTCAGCCCCAAATACTCACTCGGTCGCATCCCAGTTGTGAGCGCTACGGCAAGCGCGGGACCATGAGGAGTGGCCAGTGCAGCCTTAACAAATGTTTGTGCTTGCTCCACGGTGAACGAACGCATTTCGCCTCTGGCCTGCTGCGGGATTTTGACGCCATCGACAGGACTATCGAGCAACAGACGCCACTGCAATGCCTGCCGGATCGCAGACCTCAACACAGCATGTGTGTAACGAACGGTTCGAGCAGACAGCCCTCGCTCGATCATTTTCTGATAAGTAGTCTGAACGTCCATAGGTCGCATTGCTGCCAGAACTGTTTCGCCCAAACTGGGGCCGGATGTACCGTCGCAGCATGCCGTCGTAGTCCTGACAGGTCTTCCCTCGTACTCGTGGCTTCACAGCTGTCTCAAGCCAGCGATCAAGGTACTCGTTGAGCGTGATCTTTGCTCCTTCCAAATCACGTTCGCGCAACTTCCTCGTAAGGTAGGCTTGCGCGTCCCGCATGGAGCCGTGGATCGTTCGAGTGTGGTATCTGCGCTTTTTGGTTTCGTGATCGCGGCCGAGATAGACCCGAATGAGCCATCTCCGGTCCCCGCGTGCGATGACCTGGCCAACTTTGCGAGCCATAGAGATTTTCCTCCTAGCTCGCAAAAAGACACCCACATCCCGCACACCACCTGATCATAAAAGGGGGTATTCATCAGTTGGTTAGGAAAAGTATGGCTTATCGGCCGTCAGTCGAGTCCTCAGATTGTTTCGCACGTCGGAGTTTACCCTAGCCGGCGAAACTCTATCTTCCACTCTAGCTCGATCTGCTTGATCTCGCTTATGAACGGTATCTTTCGGGTTATTCCCGGCCTGTGGCGAACCACCAGTTTGCCCAAACTGTTCAGCTTTATCGCTTTTATCGTGAAGGCG
The DNA here is from genome assembly GCA_963698865.1 of uncultured Acidobacteriaceae bacterium. Classification (GTDB taxonomy): domain Bacteria; phylum Acidobacteriota; class Terriglobia; order Terriglobales; family Acidobacteriaceae; genus Acidiflorens. The sequence goes on from CAVOSL010000005.1 coordinate 101,393, forward strand.
TCGGTGCCAAGGTTCGTTGGCAGAGTGTCTTCAATGCACGCGACGACAAAAGTGAAGACATGATCAGGATGGTCTAGACTCCAATTTTGTCCGATGGCTGAGGGCTAATTGAAAAGGCAAAAAGACGGGAGTTGGAGCCCTACGGTTTTGCTGGTGAAATTTCAGTCTATGCGAGCAGAATTTCATGTTTTGCGCAAACCCACAAAGCTGACAGCTTCTACTGCTTCGCCCTCGCCGCGACCTGCCGCTCTGGAGGCGTCATCTGGTTCCATACCGCTGTCAGATCTTTTTCCAGGATCTGATTGTTGGGGTCGGCGCGCAAGGCCTGCGCAAACCATGAATAAGAGGTCGGCAGATTGCGCGGCACGCAGTGGCCCGTCGCGTACATGGTCCCGAAGGCGCTTCGAGCTTTCGCGTTTTGTTTGGCGGAGGCTTCCTTCAAATTCCTGATCGCCTCGTTGCAATTCTCCGGGACGCCTCGACCGTAGAGATATGCTTCGCCACGTTTGAACTCCGCATCTCCCTTGTTCCCTGAGGCGAGCGTGGCAGGCGACGAGCGCGGAGCCGGCTTTATCGCAGCGCGGGCGATTTTTTGATTGCGCGCAGCTCGTTCGGGACTCGATGCTCGTTGGGAAGCCGGGCTTCGCTCAGCCGCCTTTGGTGTGGCCGACCGATTCTGATCTTGGGCACTCGCTGCTTCGGTAGCCGCTGCAGGGGCCGAATTTGCGGACTCCGCCGGTGAAGCGGCTGCTGGCTGCGATGGCGTTGTGCTGGACGCCGAACTTGCGCTCGCCGAGGAGTTCGGGCTGGACGAAGCCGGCGCCTCCGGCGTCTTTGCATTAGGCACGGGATTGTTTGTGGCAGGCTCAGGCGCGTTTGCTTGTTCCGCGGGCTGCGCGGTGGTCTGAGCGGCTGTCCCTGATTTCGGACCGTTGTAGTGGGTGTAAGCCCACCATCCGCCCGCACCCAGGGCGGCGAGCAACAGCAACAGGAAGATGACTCCGCGTGCACTTATGCCCGGCTTGTCGGCTTCGAAAAATGAATCGAGCCCTGAAAAGGATTCGCCGGTTGAAGTGCCGCCTACGGATCGGCTTTCATTTGTTTCTGGAAACGGCTGGTTCAAGCCCATGAACGATGGGCCGGTAGGCGGCGGCTCGTGGACGGCGCCGGCAGTCGCCCGGGCGGTTGTGCGTGCTCTCGCGGCGTCCTCCACCACCGCGTCGTTCTGCAATGGGAATGTACGCTGTGCATCGGCGCTCGTAATTCTCGGTGCACCTAGGGGACGACGCGGGACTTCAAGTGCCGTGCCGCACATTCCGCAGTAGCGAAAATTTGCCGAATTGTTTTCACCGCAGCTCGGACAGATCACAATGAACTCTCCCAATCTCTCCTTTAATAGTCTACCGCTTGCTTCCGTCGCTCTCTTGTCGTATTAGAATTCCCGGACTCTGATTTGTCATGGGCAATCAGACTCAAAGTCGTAACGCGGTTGGCGCCAGGCATTTCCGGGCCACACTCGAGCGCATGCCGTCCCGCCTGAATTGGACCATTATCCGCATGCCTTTTGATGCGTCCCAGGTGTTTGGCGGACGTGGCCAGATCAATGTAAAGGGCGAAATCAACGGCTTTCCATTTCGCACATGCTTATTCCCGTCGAAAACTGGCGGACACATCCTATTGGTAAATAAGCAGATGCAGAAAGCGGCGCGAGTGCGTGCTGGCGCGGCTGCGGATTTCCGTCTGGAACCCGACACTGAGAAACGGATTGCGCCAATTCCCGAGTCGCTGGGGCGAATACTCGCCGAAGATCGCGCGCTTCGCCGCTGGTACGACGGGCTAAGTCAGTCCACGCGGAATGACATTGCCAAGTGGGTCAGCCAGCCGAAGAGCGAAATGGCCCGCACGCAACGTGCGGAGCAGATCGCCGAGCGGTTGCTGGCTGTAATGGACGCCGAAAGGGAAGAGCCGCCCATTTTGCAGGTTGCTTTTGCGCGCAATCCGCAAGCGCGGGAAGGTTGGGAAAGGATGTCGGGGGCGCGAAGGCGCTCACACCTGTTCGGAATCTTCGGCTACCGCACACCGGAAGCGCGAGCGCGGCGTATTGAGAAGATGATGGCGGAAGCAGAGCGGAGGAGCCCTGATTAGGTCACAAGGTCACAGATCACAGGTATCAAGTCTCAAACGCCCCACGGCAGGCACCCGCCTCATTGGTCGCCGGATCGGTTGAGCGACGACTTGCGGGCATTTTACCCTCAATTTTTCATGCCATTGGCGGGGTTTCTAGTTCCAGGTCGCGCGACCGCCCTGCTCGCCAGCACGGCGTGCCGCGTCGCAAATCACATTCATAGGGTGTCGGCCATCACATCGGTTTCAAAGGGGTTAGGAAACAATGTTGTTCAGGGCCGCGCTCGAACTCCGTGTGCGAAACGCCTCTTCACGGCCGGAAGCGTTTTCGAGTTTATTGCCGTTTTCAGGTCCAGCGGAAAGAGGAGGGAACATGGCGGTCACAAAGCAGCAAGCCCTGGATTATCATTTCGGGGCACGTCCTGGAAAAATCGAAGTTACTTCAACAAAGCCTTGCCGCACACAGCGCGATCTGAGTCTCGCTTATACGCCGGGTGTGGCTGAGCCTTGCCTGGAAATTCAAAAGAATCCGCAGGATGCGTTCAAGTACACGGCGAAAGGCAATCTGGTCGCCGTGATCAGCAATGGAACGGCTGTGCTCGGACTGGGCGATATCGGTGCTCTGGCCGGCAAGCCGGTGATGGAAGGCAAGGGTGTCCTGTTCAAACGGTTTGCCGATGTCGACGTTTTCGATATCGAAGTCGATAGCCATAATCCAGACGAAATTATCAAAGTTTGCCAACTGCTCGAGCCGACATTTGGCGGCATCAACTTGGAAGACATCAAGGCGCCGGAGTGCTTTTACATTGAAGAAACGTTGAAGAAGACGATGAAGATTCCGGTCTTCCACGACGACCAGCACGGAACGGCGATCATTTCGGGGGCGGCGCTTCTCAATGCCATCGAAGTCACGGGCAAGAAGATCGGGGAAGTGCGGGTTGTGTTTAATGGCGCGGGAGCTTCCGGAATCGCATGCGCCGAGCACTATGTGCGGTTGGGCGTGAAGCGCGAGAACATCACGATGTGCGATACCAACGGCGTCGTTTACAAGGGACGCACCAAAGGCATGAATCCCTACAAGGAGCGGTTTGCGCACGACACGAAGATGCGCACCCTGGCGGAGGCATTCAAGGGCGCCGATGTCGCGGTGGGTTGCTCGGTGAAGGGTGCATTTACGCAGGACATGCTGCGGTCAATGGCGGCGCGGCCGATCGTGTTTGCCATGGCAAACCCGGACCCGGAGATTACTTACGAAGAGGCAAAAGCATCTCGCAACGACCTGATTATTGCGACTGGGCGCTCCGACTATCCGAACCAGGTCAACAATGTACTGGGCTTCCCGTTTATTTTCCGCGGCGCTCTCGACGTTCATGCGACCGCGATCAACGAAGAGATGAAGCTGGCGGCAACGCGCGCTCTGGCGAATCTGGCCAAAGAAGATGTGCCGGATTCGGTTTGCCGCGCCTATGGGGTAGAGCGGCTGCACTTCGGGCCGGACTACCTGATTCCGAAACCGTTCGACCCGCGCGTGCTGCTGTGGGAGGCGACGGCGGTCGCCGACGCCGCCATGAAGTCCGGCGTAGCGCAAAACCCGATCGCGCTCGATGCCTACCGCGATCAGCTTGAGCGGCGACTGGGCAAAGCACATGAGATCGCCCACAACATTGTTCAGAAAGCGCAGTCGCGGCCGAAGGAAGTTGTGTTTCCCGAGGGCGAACACGAGAAGATCCTGCGCGCCGCGCATAATCTGATCGAGGAAAAGATCGCGATTCCAATCCTGCTCGGCAATCGTGAGGTGATCGACGAGCGGGCCAAAGCGCTGGACCTTCATCTGGAAGGGGCGAAGATCGTCGATCCTGTAACGTCGTCGCTGCGCGAACGGTACATTCAGGAGTTGTTCCGCCTGCGGCAGCGGCGGGGCGTCACACTGAGTGAAGCGCGCGGGTTGATGAAAGATCCCAACGTATTTGGCTCGATGATGGTGCGGTTGGGGGATGCGGACGCGCTGGTGTCGGGCGTGAGCCAGCACTTCCCGGATACGATCCGTCCCGCATTGCAGATCATTGGGACGCGCGAGGGACTGCGCCGAGTGTCAGGCTGCTACTTGATGATCACGCGGTCGGGAAAGCTCTACCTCCTGGCCGATCCGACTGTGAACATCGAGCCAACCGCGGAAGATCTGGTCGAGATCGCGTTGTGCGCGGCTCAAACGGCGCGACGATTCGACCTGATGCCGCGGGTGGCGATGCTTTCGTTCTCCAGCTTTGGGAGCACGCGACATCCGCAGTGTGAAAAGGTACGCAGGGCGGTCGAACTGCTTCACAAAGCCGATCCAACCTTGATCGTGGACGGCGAGGTCATGGCCGACCTGGCGGTTTCGCCGGAGACCCTGGAGAAGACCTATCCGTTCAGTTCGTTGAAGGACGGCGCCAACGTGTTGATCTTCCCCGACCTGGGGTCGGCCAACATCGCCTACAAGCTGCTCTCGAAACTGGGCGGCGGGGAAACTCTGGGCCCCATCCTGATGGGTATGAGCAAGCCCGTTCATGTGGTGTCGCGCGACACCGAAGTCGAGGAGATCGTCAACGTGGCCGCGCTGGCCGTGGTTGACGCCCAGGAGAACGAAGTTACGGCTTGGCCTGCGCCTCTCAAACCCATGGAGCTGGTAGGAGAGTAATAGTCGAGGTCAGAGGTCAGATTGCAGAGGTAATAACATTAGCCCCACACATTCGCGACTGGCGCGAGGTGTGGGGATTTTTATTTGCCGTTTAGGAGATTTCGCAAAGCAGCTACTTCGGCGGCTATTGCTGTGTGCAGAGCTGGATCTACGTCGGGCGCGAAGAGGGCTGAATGATTTGAGGGCAGCGTTGTGCCGGCTTTGTGCGCTTCGACTAACTTTACGGGATCGGCTCCGCCTAGACTGAAGTAGAGCGATGGGATGCCCAGTTCGATGAAGGCTGAATAATCCTCCGACGCCGTGATCGGGCCTGCGGCGACTACGTTGTCTTTTCCCAGCGCCGATTCGAGCGCGCCGCGCAGACGATTTGCCAGGGCGGGATCGTTGTAGACGGAGTCGGTGAATTCGTAGTGCTCAATGAGGGGCTCTCGGGTGGCGCCGCCTGCTTGCGATTCTCCCTTGACTACGCGATCGATGGCGGCGAGCACCTGCTTGCGAACTTCAGGCTTGTAAGTGCGAATGGTCAGACCCATTTCCGCCTGATCGGGAATGATGTTGTTCTTGGTGCCGGCACGAATGTAGCCGACGGTGATGACCGCGAACTCGCCTGGCTTGACCTCGCGGGAGACAATGGTCTGGAGCGAGAGAATCGTTTTGGCGGCGATGACGATGGGATCGACGGCGGTGTGCGGGGCTGAGCCGTGTCCGCCTTTGCCGTAGATAGTGACGCGGAGGGAATCAGCGTTGCTGTTGTAGAGGCCGGGCGTGATGGCGATGGTGCCGGCCGGCTCCTCGTTGCCGACGTGGAGGGCGACGCCGAAGTCGGGCTTGGGAAAGCGCGTTGCAAAGCCGTCGGCAATCATGGCCTTGGCGCCTGAGATCGTCTCTTCGGCGGGCTGTCCGATCAGCATGAGGGTGCCATGCCAGTTGTCTTTACGGTGGGCCATGATTTCGGCGGTGCCGAAGAGGGCGGCCATGTGCAGGTCGTGTCCGCAGGCGTGCATGACGGGGACGTCGCGGCCGGAGTCGTCTTTGGTGTGCGCTTTGCTGGCGTAAGGGAGGCCGGTTTTTTCTTCGACTGGGAGCGCGTCGAGTTCGGTGCGCAGCATGACTGTTGGGCCGGAGCCGTTCTTCATGATCGCGACAATGCCGGTGCCTCCTACGTGCTCGGAGACTTCGTAGCCGAGGCTGCGAAGGCGCTCGGCTAGCTTAGCGGCGGTTTGCGTTTCGTGTGAGGAGAGTTCGGGATGCTCATGCAGATCGACGTAGAAGTCATGGGCCTCGGCGTAAACAGCGTCAACCTCCCTGGAACCAACGGAGACTTGTGCGGTTGCCGATACCACGAGGAAGGTGAGGAGCAGCAGTTTCTTTATCGTCATGCTGTGCGGATTATAGCCCGGGCCACATTTCCCTGCGTTTAAGCTGGCCACCGTTGAACTCAAATTGGGGGGCCTGCCGCCAAACCGGCCAATTTGTTTCTCAAAGATGGAGTTTTGCGGAGCAATAAACGCTTGTTGACAGGAGCGCTCCGCCGTCGTAAGTTATTGCACTCTGGGCCGGTGGGAATGGCTTTTGTTAACGGCTCCCGCTTAGCGCATTGTTTTTCGTTCATCCAGCGCGAGGTTGGCCGTCTCAAGAGAGAACGCGATTACCCTCGACGTTGCGGTCGGCGGCAGCCAGCCACACGACTGCGCGAGTTTGCCGGCACATTGAATCGTTCTTCCAGGAGGATTCGCTTATGTTCCGAGGCACACGTAAGAGCCGTTCCGCTGTGGTGTTTGTCACTCTTGCAATCCTAGCGATTGCTTTCCCGATGCTCTCTCAGGCGGCGAATGGCCTCCCCTCGCGGAATGCTCAGATGCTTGGCGCTGAGGATCCGTCGAAGCAGATTACGGTCGCCTTCTGGCTCAAGCAGCACGATAAAGCCAGATTGGACGAACTGGTACGGCAGATGTACGACCGGAATTCCCCCAACTACCATCACTGGCTAACGCTCAAGGAATACCAAGCCCGGTTTGCACCCAGCGGGAAAGATATGGCCGCCGTCAAGCAGTATTTGGCTGCTCACAATCTGCGTGCGGTGCTCACCGACAAACTCAACCTTGCCGTCACAGCGCGTGGCACCGTGGCCGACGTGGAACGCGCGACCGGTGTGCAGCTGAACCGCGCGTTGATTAACGGTAAACAGCGGCGCGTGGCCGTGGGGACGCCAGTCCTATCCGGCGCCGCCGGCAAACTAGTTTATACCGTGGAAGGCCTTACCGATACCAGATACCAGAACCATGTGGCGCGCCAAATCAATCCGGACACGGGCAAACCATTCCCTGCCGTGAAAGTGTCGAAGCGGGCGAAGGCGCAGGAGGCGCAACAAGAATATTGGGACTACTGCATGCGCGACACGTGGAACGTGACCTTCGGGAATTCAACCAATGGTAACCCCTACTCCACGTACACGGGCACCAAGTACGGCGGGCCTATCCGCCAGGGTCCCCCCCATCTTGCTCCGTGCGGATACAACGCACCAGACATGGCCTCCGCATACGGGCTGAATGCTCTTTACAGCCAGGGACTCGACGGCACGGGGCAGACGGTGGCAATTGTCGATGCCTACGGTTCCGATACAATCTGGGACGACGCCAATTACTTCGCGCAGATCAACGGACTGCCGGCCTATACCGACAGTAACTTCACGATTTACTACCCGACGGGTCCAACGAATTGCGGAGGCAACACGTGCGGCTGGGATGTGGAGACCAGTCTCGACGTGGAATGGGCGCACGCAGTTGCTCCGGGAGCGAACATCGCGCTGGTGCTGGCGGCCGACAACTCTTCGACCAATCTGGATCTGGCGGTGCTGTATGCGATCGAGACCCAGCTAAGTCCGGTAGTCTCGAACAGCTGGGGCATCCCCGAGTCCGAACTCATTGCCGGCGATCCGGCCGAACTGACAGTTGAGAACAACCTCAATGAAACGGGAGCTGCGCTAGGGATCTCCACAAACTACTCCAGCGGCGACAGCGGAGACTTCCTGATCGCCGAAGGCGTGATTACGGTGAACATGCCTTCTGCGTCGCCGTATGCGACCAGCATCGGCGGCACTAGCCTCTTTCTCAAACACGACCACTCGATGAAGACACAGACTGGTTGGGGCACGAACTTGGCCCGCATCTCTACCTTTGGTCACCAGCCGATTATTCCGCCCACCTTCCTCGGCTTCGCCTTTGGAGCCGGAGGAGGCGCGAGCGCCTGGTGGTCGAAGCCTTCGTACCAGGGGAGTTTGCCTGGCGACTGGCGGCTCCTTCCCGACATCTCCTACGACGCCGACCCCTACACGGGCGCGGAAGTCATCGATACCGAAATTAACGGACCGTATATCTCCGTTATAGGCGGAACCAGCCTGGCCTGCCCGATGTTTTCGGCGATGTGGACGATTGCGACCCAGGCGGCTGGCAGATTGCTCGGCCAGGCTGCCCCGACTCTGTACTCGCTGCCGGCCGGCGCCATTACGGATGTGACCAATGTCAACGGGCCCGCCAATGTCAGCGGATTCACCGACGTGCCACCGAATCCGCCGACCAACTACAGCTCTGCGGACTTATTGGCTCCCGTGCAAACCTCGACTGATTTCATTGGCATGTTGTATCAAGGAATCACGACCCGCTGGTACGCGATTTCCTTTGGCACCGACTCGTCGCTAACCACCGGGCCCGGATGGGACAACGTAACCGGGTTGGGCACGCCCAACGGCATGAGCTTTGTACAAGCGGTAGCAGCGGCAAAATAATACGAAACATAAGCCAGGCAGACCGGAGAAATCTGGTCTGCCTTTTTTCGTCCCCGCTGGATGGCCTGTATGCGGAACAGACATCTTGCCGCCGAACCAATCCAGACGCAAATCGCGGAGTGTCCGAAACTGGCGCCCGGCAGTGTCGGCGCCGTGTTTGCCAGCCGGGAGAGCAGCGTGTTACCATCAAAGGCGTTACGAAAACGATAAGAGACAGGAGTGCAACAGGTTAGTGCTAGCCAGACAGCAAAAGCAAACCGTCGTTGACACGTATCGCACGCATCCCACCGATACGGGAAGCCCGGAAGTTCAAATCGCGCTGCTAAGCGAGCGCATCGGTCAACTCACGGAGCACTTCAAAGCGCACCAGAAGGATCACGGCTCGCGCCGCGGACTTTTGATGATGGTCAGTCGGCGTCGCCGCCTGCTGGACTATCTGAAAAAGTACGACTCGGAGCGGTATAAGACTGTGATCACGAAGCTCGGCATCCGCAAATAATGTGCCCGGCCCATTGGGGGCCGGCTTGAACCCCGAGAGCCTGAGCTGGGAGCCCGAGCAAAGTGCGTTTCCCGACTGCGATCGCCACTGGCATTCGCCTATCTGTTTATTGCTATCCATGCATTCGCTTGTTAAGCGAACCCCGCATCGGCGCGGTATCCGTTCTGAAACCGGCGCTCCTGCCCCAAAAAGGATGACCTATGAAGCCTGAACCAACTATTGTTTCTGTCGAAATCGCCGGCGGAAAAACTATTTCTTTTGAAACTGGAAAATTGGCCAAGCAGGCCCATGGCTCGGCCGTGGTACGCCTGGGAGAGAACGTCGTGCTCGCGACTGCCACCGCGAATCCCGAGCCGCGCACCGGCATCGATTTTTTCCCTCTCACCGTTGACTACCGCGAATACACGTATGCCGGCGGACGCATTCCCGGCGGATTTATCAAGCGCGAAGGGCGCATGAGCGAGCGCGAAGTACTCACCAGTCGCCAGATTGACCGGCCGATCCGGCCGATGTTCGCGGAGGGCTTTAAGTGCGAGACGCAGGTGATTGCGTTCGTTCTTTCCGCGGATACCGAGAACGATCCCGATGTTGTCGGCATCAATGCCGCGTCGGCTGCGCTTACGGTTTCCGATATTCCGTTCCTGGGGCCGATTGGCGCGGTGCGCGTCGGGCTGGTGGATGGACGATTTATCGCGAATCCTACTTATTCGGAAATGCGCGAGGGCCTGTTGAACATCATGGTCGTCGGCACCGCGGAAGCGATCCTGATGATCGAGTCGGGCGCGAAGGAAGTGAAAGAAGAGACGGTGGTGGACGCGATTGAATTTGCGCACACCGAGATCAAAAAGATTTGCGCTGCGATTGAAGAGCTGCGGAGCAAGGCCGGGAAGAAGAAGCGCGCGGTGACGCCGCCTGAGTTTGACCAGACTTATTACAACGATCTGCAAAAGAAGATCGGCGACCGGCTGACGGACGCGCTGGATACGGCAAAGCATCCGAAGGCGGAGAGCTATGAGCTGGTACGCACGCTTGAGAAGGAACTGCAGGCTACGATTCCGGAAGAGGATGACGCCGCCAAGGCGAAGCTGAAAGAGTATTACGAAACTCTGCGCGAGCGCATCTTCCGCGACCAGGTCATCAATAAGAAACATCGCCCGGACGGCCGTGCCTTCGATCAGATTCGCGAGATTTGGATTGAAGCAGGCGTTCTGCCGCGCGCGCACGGAAGCGCGATCTTTACCCGCGGCGAGACACAGGCGCTGGTTACTACAACACTCGGTACCAGCGACGATATGCAGCGCTTGGAGGGCTTCGAAGGCGAGGCCAAGAAGCGCTTTATGCTCCACTACAATTTCCCGCCGTTCTCGGTGGGCGAAGTTGCTTTCCTGCGCGGGGCTGGACGCCGCGAGATCGGGCACGGGGCGCTGGCCGAACGGGCGGTTTCGGCGGTCCTCCCGACCGAAGACAACTGGCCGTATGCGATGCGCGTTGTCTCCGACATTCTCGAGTCAAACGGGTCGTCGTCGATGGCGACGATTTGCGGCGCTTCGCTCTCTCTGATGGATGCGGGCGTGCCATTGAAGGCGCCGGTGGCGGGAGTGGCGATGGGCCTGGTGAAAGAAGGCGAGCAGTACGCGATTCTGACCGACATCGCAGGCGCCGAAGATCACTACGGCGACATGGACTTCAAGGTGGCCGGAACGAAAGAAGGAATCACGGCGCTCCAAATGGACATCAAGGTCGGCGGCATTACCGCGCAGATCATGCGCGAGGCGCTGGCCCAGGCACAACGCGGGCGGCTCTTCATCCTGGAAAAAATGGACGAGGTGCTCAGCGAACAGCGGACCAAGGTTTCCGCGTACGCGCCGCGCATCTACACTCTGCAAATTCCAGTCGACAAGATTCGCGACGTGATCGGGCCCGGTGGCAAGATGATTCGCAGCATCATTGAACAGACGGGAGTAAAGATCGACGTCGAGGACTCGGGCAAAGTGAACGTCGCCTCGAACGACGAAGTTTCCGCGAACAAGGCCTTGCAGATCATTCGCGACCTGACGGCTTCGGCCGAGGTAGGGAAGACCTATCTCGGGAAGGTAAGCCGGTTGGCGGATTTCGGCGCGTTCGTCGAAATTCTGCCGGGGCTGGATGGATTGCTTCACATCAGCGAAGTTGCCGAGCACAGAATTAAAGACGTTCGCGATGAGCTGAAAGAAGGCGATCAGGTGCTGGTGAAGGTGCTGGCGGTCGAAGGCAATCGCATCAAGCTGTCACGCAAGGCGATTCTGAAAGAGCAGCGCGCAAAAATGGGTGGTGGCGCTCCTCCTCCTCCGCCGGAAGGCGACAGTGAGCAGGAAGCTCCTGCTCCGGTTGCTGCGCAAGGTTCGCCGACGGCAGTGATTGAAGGCGGCGCCGAATTTGACGCGGAAGATGAGCCTAACTTCAATCGCGTGGATGCCGCAGGGAATTCGGCGGAGCCGGCGGCGGCACGCACCGAAGGTGGACGTGACAATCGTGGCGGTGCTGGAGATCGCGACCGGAATCGTCGCCGTCGTGGACGTGGTGGCCGCGGTCCGGGAGGCGGCGGTGGCCATGGCGGTCACGGTGGTGGTGGCGGCCACGGGGGAGGCGGAGGTGGGCGCTTCCGTCGTTAGATTTACAGATTGGTTTAAAAAGGGCCGCAGCGATGCGGCCTTTTTCGTTTTGGTGCTGCTAGAACGATAGCCGCTTAAAAACTGTTTCGGGGATATGCTCGACCGCGGTCATGATGTAGCGCCAGATTTTCGGAGTGTAGAGAACATCAGGCGCGCGTCGTTCGAGAGCGTGGACGATATCGGCGGCGACGAGTTCCGGATCGGCAAAGCGCGCGGCATTCCGGAGATGGTCGGTCATCGGAGTTTGGACCGGGCCCGGCTTGATGGTTAACACCTTGACTCCGGCCGGATGCAGCCGGCTGCGCAGGCCTTGCAGGAAAAGGGAAAGCGCCCCTTTGGCCGAACCGTAAACGTAATTGGCGCGGCGGCCGCGATCGCCGGCAACCGAGGTGATGGCAGCAATGCAACCGGTTTGCCGTTTTTCCAGATCATTCGAAAAAAGCGTGAGTATCGCCGCCGCGCTCACGAAATTGACATTCAGTTCGTCGAGGAGAATGTCAACCGAGGCTTCGGAATCTTTCTGGTCATGCATGCTGCCGTAAGCGAGCAGTACGGTATCGAAGCGCGGGAATGTTCGGCACACATAGTCGAAAATCCCCGCCTGCTGCTCGATGGAAGCTAAGTTGCCGGGACAGGTGAGAACTTGCGCCGCGCCGCGAGCGAGGAGATCGGGTTGCAACGCGGCCAGGCGTTCGTGCGAGCGGGCGACCAAAAGCAGTTCGCATTCACGCTGCGCTAGTTGGCGTTCGACTTCGAGGGCGATGCCGGAGGTGGCACCGAGGATAACTACCTTCCGCATTGTGTTCACCGATGGATTTGTGAAGGGCGCTGTCATAGTTATTGCGCCCCCGTAACGCGCCGCCAGAACGAAGACGACATTTTTGGGTCGATGTAAGGGACAAAGCTGCGCCAGTGCGGGAACGAGCACTCGAATAGCGTGGGGCTCATGCGCGCGTCTTTGGCGGGATAGAGCGCGCCTCCACTTTGATGAATAACTTCGTCAAGCGAGTGCATCAGTTGCAGAGTACGCTCGCCCCGCATGGCGAAATCGAGCGCCAGAGTGAGCCCCGGGCGCGGGAACGACAGCATTCCGGCGGAAGGCGCATCGCCAAACTTTTTCAAAACTCCCAGGAACGAACCCATGCCGGAACGGCCAATGCAATCGAGCAGTTCTTCCAAAGCGTTGAGATTGGTTTCGGGAATCACGCATTGATATTGCAGGAACCCTTGTTTCCCATAAAGAAGATTCCATTGGCGAACGGAGTCAAGCGGATAGAAGAACGAGTCGTAAGAGATCAGCGATGCACCCTTCTTCGCGGCATGGATATGATAGTAGGCCGTATTGAAGGCCTTCACGGCGTGACGGTTGAGCAACCATGAGGACAACGCAAAGGGCAGTTTGGGGCCGTGTTTGGGGCGAACTTTCTTGTGCGTCGCCCCCGAATGATTTCCGCGAAAGAATATTCCGCGCGCATTCTTGCCCGCGAAACAATCGAGCCACGCGACTGTGTATTCGAATCGGCCGTCGCTTTCGCGGCTGAGGTCGAGAAACGACTGGAGTGACTCGAACGGAGAGAGTTCGGCATCGATCCATGGACCGGCGACGCGGCGAAGTTGGATGTCGGCCCAGGCGATAACGCCGGTCAAGCCGAGGCCACCGATAGTGGCGCGAAACATTTCGGAATTCTGTTCCGGACTGCAGAGAACTAGTCCGTAGTCGGAGCGGCGCAAGCCGAATTGGCGGACGTGCGCCCCGAAAGTTCCCGCACAATGATGGTTCTTCCCGTGAACATCGTTGGCGATAGCGCCGCCGATGGTGACGAACTGCGTGCCCGGAGTCACGGGGAGAAACCAGCCCTTAGGAAGAAAGACGCGGATGATATCGGCGAAGGTCACGCCGCTCTCGCAGCGCAGCACGCCGGTAGACTCGTCGAAACCCAGGATGCGATTGAGCCGGCGGCAGTCGACCAGAGTGCGATCGGCATTCAGGCAGGAGTCGCCGTAGCTTCTGCCTAAACCGTAGGGTAGAAGCGAGGCATTGGGTGCAGATTCGAGAACGGCTGGGACTTGGTCATCCCATGCCGGCTTGTAGACATGGGCGTGCGCCACGTTCGGGTACCTGCCCCAGGAGAAATGGTCTGTGGTGGGACGCGCTTCGTCGGGCTTTCTTCTTGCGGATGCCGCCGATCGAGCAGCCATGCTAAAACCTCACACTAATCATGCTGGCGGCGATGACGATGGCTCCGGCCAGCGCCACGACGTAACTGACGCGGTCACGAATGGCGAGCGTGACCGGATCCTCTTTCAATTCGCCGCGATGCGCCAGAAGCCAGGTTCGGCCGAGCCAATACAGCACAATCGGACAAAGCAGGAGCAGCCACTCGGGCGATGAGTAGAGCACGCGCACGTCGCGACTCTGAACGTAGAGGCTAAAGACAACTACCGCGGAAAAACTGCTGGCCACGCCGAAGGCGAGCAGCAATTCACGGTCGTGAACGTGATAACTACGCCCTGAGTTACCGGAAGCTACCAGGTCGTTGGCGTGCAGTAACTCCGAATAGCGCTTCGCTATTGCCAGGCTAAGAAAGAAAAACATCGCGAAAGCGAGAAACCATTGCGAGAGCGGCGTCGCTGAAATCAGCGCACCGGCGAGAATACGAAAGCTATAAAAGCTCGAGAGCACGAAGACGTCGAGCAGTGCAATCTTTTTGAGATAGAGGGAATAGAGCATCGTGAGCGCCGCGTAGCCGGCGAGCGCCAAGCCAAATTTCAGATCCAACAGAGAGCCCAGGCCAAACGCGGCAGCCAGAAGGCTGAACGAGACAAAGATTCCGTCGGGAATAGAGAGCTGGCCGGCCGCGAAAGGACGCTCTTTTTTCCAGGGGTGTCCGCGATCGGAGTGAAGATCAAGCAGATCGTTGAGAATGTATAGTCCCGACGCGCAGAACCCATAGAGCACGAAGCCGGCAGCCGTTCGCAGAAGCGGCTGAAGAGAGAGATTGTGCGACAGCAGAAGGGGCAAAAAGAGAAGCAGATTCTTGGCCCAATGATGCCCGCGAAGGGCATTCACCCACGTGCGGAGGGATGGCGGCGCGTCGACGATTAGGGCCTTAACGGTGGTCAGAGCGGCAGCCTGTGCGGCGCGGGCGTGTGACCCAACGACGTAGGCCGCGCGTGCGTGGCGCCAGACTTTCAGATCGGCTGTCGAGTCCCCGACGTAGTCGAAGCCTGTGTTAGCGAAATGCGTGGTGAGAAATGCAGCTTTATTCGCGCCTTTCAGGTTGCGCTTGCCGTCGCTCGCGTGAACCTCGTCGAAGAGCCCCAGGTAATCCGAAATCGGCTGCACAAGGTAACTATCGGAAGCCGTAACCAGCACGATGCGACGCCCGGCAACCCGCTCTTCTTGAATAAGATCGAGAACTTCCTGCCGGTAGGGAAGGCGAGCGAAATCGAGTTTCACACGGCGAGCAAGCTGATGCTTCGCGAACGCCCTTCCACGAAGCAACCAGAACGGCAGCAGGATCAGGCTGGCTGGGTGCTCCTTGACAAGCGCCACGATGCACTCCCATAGGAGATTGCCACGGATTAGGGTGCCGTCGAGGTCAACACACAGCACCGGCAACGAGGCTTTAGCGGCTTGGGTTCCGGCAGCCGATCCCATGAAGAAATCGTCGCAAATGACCCGATAAAACGGGTGAATAAGTGGGACACGTAGGTAACCTGGGTAACATGCGTGAAGCGAAATGGAAGGTTAGTATGAGCCATCGAAAAGCGGGATGTGCCGCGCTGAGATAGGTTACGAAAGGACACTGCCCTTTGCAGCAGATCATCGACGACAGACAGCAGAAGCTTGAGCCCGGCGCGTGGGAGGTGCTTGGCGAATATCTGCGAAGGCCGAGTTGGTTGCTGACCTTACTGGGCCTGACGACGCTGGTGTTGTACAGCGGCGCGCTGTTTTTCGATTTCGTTTGGGACGATTGGCCGCAAATCGTGAACAGTCCGATTGTGCGGAGCTGGAGCAATCTGCCTCGCGCCTTTGGAAGCGACCTTTGGTATCACGTGGCGCGACAACAGGTGTACTACCGGCCTCTTTTTGTTGCCTGGTCCATGCTGAATTACTCGTTGTTTGGATTGCGGCCGTGGGGTTGGCACCTGGGTGCAATTCTGGCCCACGTCGCGGCGACAGCGGCCGTGTTCTGGATGGCGCGCAAACTCGGATTGGAATACTGGACAGCGGCGCTGGCTGCCTTGATCTTTGCATTGCATCCCATTCACATTGAGCCGGTCGTCTGGATTTCGGCAGCCTCCGACACGATGATCGCGATGTTTGCTGCCCTGGCGTTCGGCGCCTTTCTCAATGCACGCGGTCGTACGCGCCAAACCCGAATCGCATGGTGGGTAGCATCGCTCATTTCTCTTGCCTGTGCGCTATTGACGAAAGAAATGGCAGTGACGTTCTTCGTGCTGGTTGGAACTTATGTATGGTTACACCCGGCGGAAGGGAAGAGATCGCACGGTCAAAGAATACTTGGCGCAGTGACCGAGGCGACTCCATATGCCCTGGTCACGATCGCTTACGTTCTGCTGCGGAAGCATGCACTGTTGCATGCCACTGGCCACTTCGATCCAAGCCACGGAATTGCGGACGTACTCCGAACACTGCCGCTGGTCCTGGCGTTCTATCTGAACAAGCTACTCGTGCCGGTTGGCTTGACGGGGCTGTATTACACGCCTTATGTGACGCAGGCCATCGCGAGACAAATTGTCTTGCCGGCGGCTGTATTGGCGGCGGCGTACTTTGGGATTGTGGTATTGGAATCGGCGCGAAAAGAATTCGACAGTCGCATTTGCTGGCTCTTGGATGTTAATAGGGCTGGCGCCCGCATTGTATCTGCGCAATTTCGCAAATGGAGACTTTGTCAGGGATCGCTACATTTACCTGCCGTCAATCGGATTTGCGATTTTGCTGGCGATGGGCTTGCGGCAACTGCCTTCGATTAAGAGATGGAGCGCGCAAGCCGTGCAGGCGACCGCGGTTCTGCTGTTGTGCTCGGCATACGTATGCGCTTCGCTATCGCAACAGGTACATTGGGCGAGCGACTTGCTGGTGCTGGTGCGGGGAGAAGCGCTGTATCCGGATAATCCCTATTCCATGGTGGGGCTAGCGGCTGAATACAGCGAGAGGGGCGCGCACGCGGAGGCGATTGCTTTTGCGCAAAAGGCGGTGCGGCTACATCCCGAATATAGCGCGGCGCCGCTAGCGCTTGCCGAAAGCTACATTCGCGCAGGCCAATTTGAGGAGGGCCGCTTTTGGCTACAGCGGGTCAGTCCCGAATTCATGCATTCGGAAACCGGCCTGGCGGCATTCGCAGGGCTCTATGGCCGCATGGGCGACTTTGACAAGGCGTTTGCGTTCTGTTCCGAGATACTGGCAAAGGAGCCTGAACTGTACTCAGCACTTTATAACTGCGGAAACGTTCACTTAATGGATGGGCAGTATCAGGAAGCAGAAGGGTTGCTGAGACGAGCGGTGCAGGCAGCGCCGGAGCAGGCAGCGCCGAGGCACTATCTGGGGCGGGCACTGCTATCGCAAAATCGGACCAGCGAAGCGAGCCGTATCTTCAGCAGGCAGTGGCTCTCGACGGGAAGGTTTGGGATTACCACTACTGGCTAGCCGTGGCATACGAGAAGAATGGGAACATCTCCGCGGCACGCGTGGAGTATGGGCAGGCCTTGCAATTGAACCAGGGCAGCGTTGAGGCGAAGATGCGTTTGGCGTCGCTGGAGGGAAAATGAACGGAGTTGACGCCGGGAAAACGGAGCTGAAGGTTCTGACAATCGTCAGGCAGGATCCGGAGTCGCTTGCCGAACCTCATGTTTGCGCGGAAGCCAGCGGACTGCATTCTGCTTCAACGTGGAGAATGGCGATTGGAATCTCCCTGCTCGTGCTTTCGACCTATGTTCTTACGAGCCCGGGGCGTATCGACATTATCGATGGACAGGCAAGGTTCGATGTTGCTTATAACTGGCTTACGAAAGGACGACCAATTCTTCAGAGACCCCTGGATTAGCAATTATTTAGGAGTACCGGGGCGAGATGGGTTTCGGTACGGTTCCTATGGGGCGCCTGCATCGGTTTTCGCGATGCCCCTTGTGTGGTTAGGGCCTCGCGTGGGCGCGCCCGCCATCGAAGCAAGTCAATTCCTATTCTCGCTAACGGGGGCGATTTTTGGGGCGGGGATAGCCGTAGTCCTCTTTCTGTTTTATCTAGAGCTGGGTGTAGCCCAGGGGCGTGCTCTTGGATGGACGATGGTAAGCAGCTTCGCCACTCTCGTGTGGCCCATGTCTACGTCCACCTTCGATAATGCGCAGCACACTTTTTTTGTTTTGGCAGCCTTTTACTTTGGATTCCTGAGCGCAAAGCGAAAATCCATCACTTACGCGATGGTTGGCGGTCTGTTGGCGGGGATACCGGTTCTTTATCAAGAATACTTTTTGCTGATTGTGCCAACGCTCGCCCTGGCGACCCTGGCGTGGCAATCCACGAATTCTGGAGACGATTCTGTAGGTGCAGCACAGTCGTTTTTCTCCCGGGTTGCCGTCAAGTGGAAAAAGACCGTGCATGACAGCCTGGATCTCATACGTTCGGCGTGGCTCGGGCCAGGCGAACCGCGAAGCTCATGTCTGAGATATGCCGTTTTTGTGGCCTCAGTGAGTGTGGGCGTGATCTTGTCGTTCGCATATAACGACCTGCGCTTTGGATCGTGGTTAGATGACGGGAAATTCAGGGCGATTACTACCCACGCTTATCCCCTCTTCGGGAATCCGTTGGCTGGTCTGCTGACGCTTCTGGTGAGCCCGGGGAAGAGCATCTTTCTGTACAGTCCTCCCATCTTTCTATGCCTACTGGGAATGCGTTCCTTCAGCCAGCGGCATCGGCAACCGGCGCGTGCGGTGATCTTCACGACCGCGGCCCTGGTGTCCTTTCTATCGTGCATTAGCTTCGTTGGCGGAGACTGGTGCTGGGGGCCGCGTTATCTGACGGTTCTCCTTCCGCTCTGGGCTCTAACACTTCCGTTTGTCTCGTTAGGAAAGACATGGAAGCAGGTAGGTGTCGGGATTGTTGGGTTGGGTTTGTTGGTCCAGGTCATGGCACTCAGCGTAGAGAATCAGCGCTTTTTTTTCGAAAAGGGCTTTCATGATTACTTCTGGGCTGAAGATGCCTGGGTCTACTTCAAACATAGTGCCTTATTTACCAGAGCCGACGAGATGGTATCGCTAAGCTCTGGCGTGCCGTCAACGGCCCGGCATTTCAACGCTATTCCAATACCCGACTGGTGTACGTACACAATTCTGGGGCCTCCTCCGACTGTCGCCCGCGATGCTTGGATGCGTAACTACAAGATCTTTTACCTGCCCCGGCCCTGGCCTCTATGGATGGCGTATTTGCCACCTGCGATTCGCCCCATACAGATGGGGAGTTGGCTGTGGGGTTTGTTGGGTCTGGCGATCTTGGGCAGTGTCCTGACCTGTGGCGAGATTGGAAGGAGGAACGGAGATGCATGAAATCGACCAAATTCTAGCTCGGAACGGGCCGCCTCTTCGGAACAACGAACTCAGCATCGGCGAGGTGCGATTGAAATATGGGGCCTCAGCGCCCCACGGCTCGGAGAACGGCCCAGAGGTGACAGTCCTCATGCCGTGCCTAAACGAAAGCGAGACTCTTAGTACATGTATCCGTAAAGCGCAGGCTTTTTTTGACGCAAGTGACATTCGAGGCGAGATCCTGGTCAGCGATAACGGCTCGACAGATGGCTCACAAGAAATCGCTAGAAATTGTGGGGCGATCGTGGTTGACGTTCCAATCCGGGGCTACGGAGGGGCTCTGATCTATGGCAGCCTGGCCGCGCGTGGCAAGTACATCATCATGGGCGACTCCGATGACAGCTATGACTTTAGTGAACTCCTACCCTTCGTCGAAAAGCTTCGGGGCGGATACGAACTAGTTATGGGAAACCGCCTCAATGGTGAAATCAAGCCAGGGGCAATGCCTTGGAAGAATCGATGGATTGGAACTCCGGCTCTGTCCGCGATTGGCAAAATCTTTTTCCAATGTCCGGTCGGCGATTTCAATTGCGGACTCCGGGCTTTTTCGGCGGATGCGTTCCGAAGGATGAATCTCCGAACTACCGGCATGGAATTTGCCTCGGAGATGATCATCAAGGCCACATTGCTGAAATTGAGTATCGCAGAGGTTCCCATCACCCTCAGTCCTGACGGCCGCACTCGCGCGCCGCATCTGCGTCCGTGGCGCGATGGCTGGCGGCACTTACGGTTCATGCTCTTGTGCAGCCCGCGATGGTTGTTCTTGTACCCGGGCTTTCTTCTGGCATTGACCGGCCTTCTCAGTGGGATATGGTTGCTGCCCGGTCCTAAAACGTTCTTCAGCGTGACACTCGATATTCACACACTTTTCTATGCCGCCATTGGAGTTCTCGTGGGTTTTCAGGCTTTGCTGTTCGCCGTCTTCAGCAAGACCTTTGCCATGACGGAGGGCCTCCTTCCACCGGATCGCAAGATGGAAGACTTTTTCCGCTTGTTTCATCTGGAGCTCTGGCTGGTAATTGGTGGACTAATGGTAGCAGCAGGGTTCGGTGGCGCCGTCTATAGTGTCACTTTCTGGGAACGACATGGTTTTGGGGCGCTCTCGCCAAGTGAAGTCATGCGGATGGCAATACCATCCGGGCTTGCGCTAGCCTTGGGCTGCCAAATTGTGCTCTCGGGGTTTTTCCTTAGTCTCCTACGGATGGCGCGGAAGCAGAGTAGCTAGGATCGATCTACCCGAAGTCACGGGCGCTTTATTGCCTCAATCAACAAACAACCAAAGCGAGAGCCCTCCCCGGTTTTGCCGCCGAGTTGCATCAAACCGGCGAGCCCCGCTGCAACAACTCTTGGCAAACGCATTCTCGGGGAGCGAATTTTTAGGCTGCGCTGGATTTCAATGGGGCGTTTTTTCCTGCCCGTAAAGCGCATGAGCATCCCGCTCGTTGAACGCGCAATAGCGTCCCAGCGCTGAACTTGCGCTTCGGTCAGGTATTCGTGATGGTGCGACAGACTCAAGCCGGCATCGGTCAGACTAGTCCTCCACTGTTCGACGTCCCAATAGCGCAAGTGAGCGCAGCGGTTATCAACCTCCCGGAGATATGCCTTTCGGTCGCCGGACCGTGGGCTCCGCAATGACGCGTGAAAGTTGGGACCGGGCACGGTAAATACAAAACGGCCCCCCGAACGGAGCACCCGCCAAACCTCGCGGAGCACGCCATCGATATTTGGTATGTGTTCAAGCACTGAATTGGAGAACACAAAATCGAATTCCCCGTCCTGAAAAGGCATGTGGTCAGCTGGCGTGGTTAGCACTTCACGGTAGATATTTCGGGCGCGGGCGATGGAAGTCTCCCGGGGATCGATGTCCAAACCCACCAGATCCCGGCTGCCCATTGGGCCCAGTATAATGCCCATGAGGTTTCCATCCCCGCAACCCAAATCAAGTCCTCGACCGGAGGGAAGCCCGTAACGGACGACTTCGTCGATTTCAAATGCCCTCCAATAATTCGTGGCCGGTTGGTACGGCGCCTGCGTCATCAGGCTGATGAGGAATGCGTTATGCATTGTCTTCCACTCGACACGATCTCACTCTGGAAGTTGAACTTGATTTCTCGTGACGAAGTCTGCTCCGCAGCAACAGTGCGACAGCCGTGCAAATCGCCACCGCGAAGGCGGCCCCCGCCGTGAGTGCGCGGTTCGCCAGAGACCACTGGGCAGCGACCGCGAGTGGCGTGCCGAACATGCCCAGGGCAGTCGCGTAGGTCAGTTCATTCAAGCCGATGCCGCCCGGGGTGATGGCTAGTGCATTGGAGAGCACAACAAACGGCATGGCGGCAGCCAGGTGCCAGAGCGGAATGCTGAATCCAATGGCATGGGACGTCTCACCCGCCATGAGGACAAGAACCACAAAGCGGAGCACGGAAATTCCCAGTAGTTTCCGGACCAGACCTTGTTGGAGCAGACCCGATTGAATTAACTGAGAGCATCCACGTCGCCAGCGACCCGGTGGGTTCTTGCCGCTGACGGCAAACCGAGTCGCCAGCCTTCCGATAAAACTCACTGTCCTGCCAACAGTCACGATCGCAAGCAAAGCCATGGTGACAGCAAGCCCAAGCCAAGTGAGCGGGCCGCGTGCGAAAATGCGTGTGGCCAGGGATGCAGGAACCAAAAAGCAAACGACGAGGAAATCCGAGGCTTGATCGAACACCGTCGCCACAGTTCCCCGCGTGAAAGCCCGACCGTGAAATTGTGTTCCCAGAACGCGCGCCAGGACCATGCTCACCTGTGTTGGCAGAAGCTGTCCCAACGCGACGCCTGCACTGGTAACCGCGAAAAAAGCCGACCTGCATATAACCTCGTCACTGCCCCGCCGAATGACGCGATCGATGAGTTGCCACTTCTGTCCAGACAGGAAGATATTAAATGCCATGAGCAGCGTCAATCGGATGAGCGGCACGCGTTTTGCGCTGGCTAGCTGCCGAAGGGTGGCGTGCGGATCGATTTTAGCGAAGGAGATTAACAGGGCTATCAGCACGACACCAGCTGCGAGCGAGGCGATCGTTAGAAGCACGGAGCGCAGTTTCATCGCGCCGCTGCTCCTCGCGAAGCAAGATGGGCGCGTTGACCTGAGCTTGATTGGTCCATGAGTGCGTTTTGGGGGCGCTTATTCTCGGGAACCAATAGACTCGCGATCTCGAGGTATTGGGCGGCCGCTCGCTTCCAGCTGTAGCGGGACTGCACGAAACGCCGTCGCTCCGCCACGCGATCAGCAATCATCTCGGAGGAGAGCAGATTTTCGACAGCGCTCACAAAATCCTCCGCCGCGCGGGTTTCTTCGCTTGGGGGCAAGTCGACGCCTTGAACCAATTTTGACAACGCAGGATCTGCGGTTGCCGTTTCCGATCCGCAAACGACTGGCAACCCGCACGCGAGCGCCTCCTGAACCACCAGCGGAAACCCTTCACCAGTGCTGGGCAAGACGAAAATATCGCTGGCACGATAGAGTTCGGCAAGACTTGCACCGTGCAAATCCGAAAACACGTGCACGTTCGGTGCTCCCCATTTGCGCGGATCGAGGGGACCCCATCCCGCGAAGGCCCAGGTATAGCGGGTCGCTATCGAGACCATGCGTCGGAAAACAGCGAGCCCTTTTTTCTCGACAAAGCGGCCGACAAAAAGGATGACAGGCCGATCTGCCGGAAGGCCAAAGTCGCAGCGGCGCTGCTCTGTGGTCTTGGAATCGTAGGGGGGCCGATAGACTTCGGTATCGACTCCGTTGAAGATCACGACGGGAGCGGACTTAAAGCGGACTCTGTCGAAATAGCGCCTGGTGGTATCGCTGATAAAGACAACCTGCTGCGCGTTCTTCAGGATGTTGCGCGTAACAAACACGTTGGCGAGCTTCATCAGCGTGCGCAAGGCAGGATTGGAATAGGAAACAAGGCCGATATGCTGGGTCACAATGACCGGAATTCCAGCAAAGCGCGCGAACAGGTAAGTCGCAATATTGGTCAGGTAGAGGCAATCGTGAATGATGACCACGTCGGTGCCCCGTACTTCCTGCCATAATTTCCATAAGGCGCCTGGCGTGGGAATCGGGAAGGGAACTCCAATTGTTCGCTCGACAAAGTTCGATGCGCGCAAGCACACTACCCGAGCGTGTCCACTAGTCTCCGGAGGCGGGGTCGCATCGGTCGCGGCCCAAACTATGGGCAGCGCCGCTAGTTCATGGAATAGTTGCCCGGCAACAATTTCGATACCGCCTTGGTGGGAGGCAAAGTAATGCGTTGCCATCAGGACCTTCAAGCCGTCTGCCCCCGCGCCGCGCTCCTCATGATTTCCTGCTTTTTCAGGATTTCGTGTTGGAGGCGTAACACGGCAAGCGCGCTGTCCGCCCCAATCGGATCGGGTTCCTCGACCTTTCCTCCAACGGCTGCGCTGAATCGCTCAAACACCTCGTCATTGCCATATACCAGGCGTTGCGTGAGATGGGAGAGGCCTCGGACCAGCGTCTGCCAAAGGTGCTGGCTGGTCGCATGGAGGCTTGTACGGACAACCTCCAAACCTTCATGCCGGCCGTCATTAGGCAGCGAAATATAAATGTCGCGGAAAATATCGACAATTCCGACTCGCTGTTCTCCGAAGACACAGAGGTACCATTCGCTCACCGGGCTTTCGAAATTAAGGTGGAGCGAAATTGGGCAATTGAGCGAGGTAGATTGAAAGAAGACGTCCATCTGCGCGGGTGTCTTAAGTCCGGTCGAACTCGGAAAAGTCAGGCATCGACTGAGCACGATCGGACCTGCCAGGCGCCGGGTCAGATAGAGCAGATGAGGGCTCTCGTCGTAGAAGAGACCAAGGGGTAAATCTTCATACCATTTCGGGAGGCGCCGGCTGGGGTTTCCGAACTGCACGCCATTTACTCCACGAATCTCGCCAAACGTCCCAGCAGAAATCTCCGCAAGCAGGCATTTCATAGATGTCGAAAACTGAAAATTGTGAACAACGCCAAGATACCGCCTGTTCGCGTGTGCAAGCCGCACCAACTCTTCGCCTTCCTGCACCGTCATGGCAAAGGGCTTCTCGGTCAGAACATGTTTTTCCAACTGCAATGCCTGTTTGACTATGGAGTAATGCGCCATGGGGGCCGTAGCCACAGTGATCGCATCGACCTCGCGAAGCCAATCGATGGCCGCCAGATTGTCAGTCTCGGCAAAATGCGGATACCGGCGTTGCTGGGCGACAGTTCTGGCTCTGCCCGGAGCCTGGTCGATTACGCCAACTACTTCAAATGCGCGGTTGCGCGCCATCACCGGCAAATGGCGGTGCAGCGCAACCCATCCCAAGCCTACTGCGGCTACTCGGAGATTTTTCACTGGTTCGACTCAAGAAGCTGGCGAGCACTCAACAATCTTCAACATCACGAGACCGAAAGCGCCGGTCCGACAGGACCCATTGCCAACAATAAAAAGTTTATTTTGCCCGGATGAGCGCAGCCATCGATTTCCGGAGGTACCCTGCACCTTAGTAACTACGAACGAGGTCGGCGTCTTTATGGCGCTTTAGTCGCGATCTGTTGCTTCCAACCTAACGGGCGTTACCTGCTGTTACTGATAAAGCCAAAGGCTTTGCCGGCAGGCCGCGGTGATAAATGAGCTCAGTGAGCGACGGAATGTTGGCATAAGGGCTGTCGATGGCGTCAATCATGATCGGCTGGTCCTTTATCACGGCTTGGCGAATCACTTCGCCGCGCATCAGCTCGCGGCACGAAATCTGCCCCTGCTGCAGAGGGACCGCGAGGTACACATCCGCATCCTGCAGGACATGGCCGACCGGGAGATCGTTGCGCGCGTAAACGCCCCGAACAAGCGAATCAAGATAAGAAATTTCTTTTTGTGGCGGCAGCCGCTTTTGTGTGCCCGGAGCTCCGCACATGCGCTTGGCGCGCTGAAACGCCTTGAACCACGTGTCAACCTGCTCGGGCACCGAGCAGTACGGAGAAACCGTCATGCCTTCGGTCTGTATATCCACGTGGCGCTCGAAGGTGCGCGCGCCCTTGGCGTAGGCGATAAGCATCGATGCCGTCCAGTCCTGGTACTCGTGCGTGGAAAACCCGATCGTGTGGTTAGGATAGCGATTGCGCAAAAAGTCGATCTGATTCAGTTCAAGGTCCCCCTCTTCCGATGGATAGAGAGACACGCAATGATTGATCGCCAGGGGTATGTGGCGGTTATCGAAAAATGTGACTAGGTCGTCGATGTCCTTCAGCGATGAGCCACCGGTCGACACAATAATTGGCTTCTTGGTCTTGGCGATCTTCTCGATCAAGATCCAGTCATTGCAGTCGGAACTGGCGATCTTCAGGATCGGAATGCCCAGCTTGCAACAGAAATCGACGGAATTCTCGTCAAATGGCGTCGCCATCGGAATGCAGCTCGCGTCGCGGATGGCCTGCACCATGACGGCGAAATCTTCCGAGCGCAGCCGCGTGTCGATCGTCTTCTTGATATAGCGGATGTCGTCCCTGCGACGGAAATCCTGATGGATAAAGGTGTCCACGTCGCGCAACTGCAGCTTGATGGCGGCTCGGACATTATTAAAGCGCACCACTTGCGCGTAGTTAGCTATGATCTTAAGGCCACGTTGCAGGTCGCCAAGGTGATTGTTGGCTAATTCGAGCACAAATAGCTCGTCAAAAATATCGTTGCTGGTCATGTTATGAGTCCTAAGCGGCAATCCTTGTTTTGTAAGCGCGACTGTTTATTAGAATGATAATGTCCTTATTCCTTGACCACATTGTCCATTAGTTCAGTCTGGTCCAGGAATGGGTACATGTCCTCTAGATGGGAGGAGACGATTCGCCCATCTGGCAATTGTCGCGCCCGTGAGCGCGGCTCGAACTCTTGCGCCGGATCCAGCACGACATCGATCAACGCGGGACCGTCAGCAGCGAGCGCCTGATCAATCTGCGATAGGTGAGACTCGCGGTCGATGCGGATCGATGATATTCCATAGGCACATCCGACCTTGACTAAGTTGGGGAACGACAAACCGGTGGACGCGCTTTCGCCGGTCAGTCGGCCAAAGAACCCGTTCTGTGTCATGCGCATCGAAAGATATCCCGAGTTATTCAAAACGAAGATCTTGACGGGCAGCTGATGGTGGACAATAGTCTGCAACTCTTGGATGTTCATCTGGATGCTGCCGTCGCCCGCGAGGCAGATAACGCGCTGGCCGGGACGGGTAAAGGCCGCTCCGATGGCGGCGGGTAAGTCATAGCCCATAGACGCGGAGCCGGAGTTTGAGATCATGCGCTGCTCGCGTTGCAGACGCATGGTCTGAAAGGGCACGATACAGGAGGTTGCATTTCCGCACACGATGACGTCATCCTTCGTGAGGCGGGCCGATAGCTGCTCGACGAAATAGTACGGGTTGAGGGGCGGGCCCGGTTGGCGCTGCTTGTTCTGCGCCACCGGATAACGACGTACGCGTTCACGACACCAGGCAAGCCAGTTATCCTGAGCGCCGGGTCGATATTGAGCGCAGTCGCATTCGCGCAGCATCGCGTCAAGGAAACGCTTCAGGTCGGAGTGGACTGGCATGTCTGGCCGCAGGGTGGGTTTCCGGAATTCGGCAGGATCGATGTCTACGTGAATCTTGAACGCGCGCGGCGCAAACGATTGCCAGTTGTAACTGGTCTGGCGGATATTGAGTCGCGAGCCGAGGATCAGGAGTAAGTCGGCGCTTTGAACGGTGAAATTTCCAGCGCGGTCGCCGATAGTGCCTTGGCGTCCGCAAAACAGCGGATCGTCGGAGGCAATGACGTCGTGCGTCCATGCGGTCGTCACCGGCACGCCCAGCCGATGAATGAACGTGTCAAATTCGCGGGCGGCGTTCGCGGCACGAATGCCAGTGCCCGCAAGGACGACTGGACGCTTGGCGGTGCGAATGCGCTCGACGATCTCGCAGCACTGTGCGGAAATCAGAGAATCGTCAAATAGCGCGTCATCTTCGACAGGATCATAGGCACGGAGATTCGCTGGATCGACCTCGGCAGCCTGGACATCCACTGGGATGTCGATCCAGCAGGGACCGGGGCGTCCTGTTTGTGACACGTGCCAGGCCCGCTCCAGGTGGTAGCGGATCGAGGCCGGATCATTGATGAAGGCGGCGTACTTTGTAATTCCGCGCACCATTGCAATAATGTCGGCTTCCTGATCGCCAAGCTGTCGCAGTCCGGTGATTCCGAGCGAGCGCATGCAGGTTTCTCGCTTGACCTGGCCCGAGATGACGAGCATGGGAACGGAATCGGTCCATGCGCCGAAAACGCCGTTGAGAGCGTTGATACCACCCGGGCCGGTGGTCACGTTGACTACGCCTGGCTGACCGCCGATGCGAGCATAAGCCTCCGCTGCCATGGCGGACGCCTGCTCGTGATGATTGCACACGTACTGGATTCGAGATTCCCGGCCGATCGAATCGTTGAGGTGCATGGCGCCGCCGCCAGTGACGAGAAAAATGTGGCGCACGCCCCATCCCGCAAGCTGTCCGGCGATGTAGTCGGAGAGCTTCAATGAGTGCCTCCCACAGCGAATTGAGTTCGTGTTTGCGTCGCGCGGGTATCTGCCGCAAACCAAATGTGAGTGCGACGGATCGCTTCGCGAAGCGGAACCTCGGCGGCCAGGCCCAGTTCCTCATGCGCCCGGGCGGTTGACGGCACGTAGCGATGCACTGACGCTCCGGAGTTTCGGGCGAATGCAATGTGAACGCCGACCTTCTGCGGAGAGGCGGCGGCAACTTCGTGGGCGAGTGCGGCGATGTTCAAGGCGTCTTCAGAACCAACGTTATAGGCGCGGCCCGATTGCCCTTTGAAAAGGATTGTCCAGAGCCAGACGGCGAGATCAGAGGCGTAGAGATAGGAGCGAAATGGAGAGCCATCGCCCTTGACCTTGATGGGCCCTCCACGTAGGGCGTCAGAGATGAAATTGCCGATGGCGAAATGCGTGTCAAGTTGCATGTAAGGACCGACGAAGGCATAGCAGCGGGCAACCACCGGTTCGAAGCGGGGAGACGCGGCGAGCCCGCAAAGCATCTCAGCTGCACGCTTGCCTTCGGCGTATGCGGAGTCGCGGTTGAGAGGATCGGGGCCGCCCTCAAAAGATTCGCCGAGATGCGTAATGTGCGAAGGCTGCGTTCCGTAAACCGCGCCCGAACTCACGAAGAGAAGTCGCCCAGCGGAGCGGGTAGTCGCGAAATGAAGGGTCTGCCGCGTGCCTTCGACGATGGTATCGAACATAGCAAGCGGCTCTTCCGTATTGAGTCTGGCGCTGGCCTCGGTCGCCGCGTGAATGACGTGTGAGAACGTGCCACCGGGGAAATTGCCGTTCAGAATATCGGCGGCATGGAGCGTGATCGCAGGATCGGTGGCCAGGTGAGGCGCTTTGGTGGCTAGTGCATCGGGACGCCGCGACAGGCCGACAACATGTGCGTTGAGATTCAGTCGGTGGTTCGCCCAGGCGAAACTCTCCAGCAGCCAACATCCAAAAAAGCCAGTCGCCCCGGTGATCAGGATGCGTTCGCCGCGCAGATTGCTCCACAGCGCCTCCGTGCGGGCAAGAACGTTATCGAGATCGGTGGCCAAACGGTTTGTCATAGCAGTGCCCTCGGTTGGCTATGCTCCTTTGGCCGATGCTTTGCGAATCTGATGAAACGTATCCGCCATGTAATCGATCATCGCTTCCGTAATTCCGGGGTAGACGCCGACCCAGAAGACGTTGTTCATCACAAAATCGGTGTTGGGCAAATCGCCGATCTACGCGGCACCGCAGATCGCGATAAGCGGGCTGGCGAAGCAGGTTCCCTCCGAACAGAAGTCGGGTCGCGATCTGGCGTGACTCCAAGAACTGCACGACCTGATTGCGCGTGACAGGGGCTTCGTTGCGCACAGCAAGCGGAAATCCAAACCAGCTTGGATTGGAATGTGGCGTTGCCTCTGGCAGAACGAAAATGTCGTCAAGGTCCTTGAGAGCCATGTACAGTTCGGTAAAGTTCTCACGGCGTGCGGCCATGAAAGCCGGAAGCTTCTTAAGTTGCGCCACGCCGACGGCGGCCTGCATGTCGGTCGCTTTTAGGTTGTAGCCGATGTGGCTGTATATGTATTTGTGGTCGTAACCCGCGGGCAGACTGCCCAGCTTCCATTCGAAGCGACAACCACAGGTATTCGACTTACCGGGATCGCACCAGCAGTCGCGTCCCCAATCGCGAAACGATTCGACTAACTTCTTCAGCGCAGGTGATGGTGTGAGGACGCATCCGCCTTCGCCCATGGTGATGTGGTGCGCTGGATAGAAGCTGGTGGTAGCCAGATGGCCGAAGGTTCCGACCGATCGCCCTTTGTAAGTGGAACCAACCGCGTCGCAGCAGTCCTCGATGACCCAGAGGTTATGTTTGTTGGCGAATGCCATGACGGCGTCGAGATCGAACGGATTGCCGAGTGTGTGCGCGAGGACGATCGCTTTCGTACGGTCAGAGACCGCGCTTTCCAGTTCAGTCACGTTCACGTTGTAAGTTGGAAGCTGCACATCGACGAAGACGGGAACGAGGCCGTTTTGAATGATCGGGTTGACTGTGGTTGGGAATCCGGCAGCTAGGGTAAGGACCTCGTCGCCGGCTTGCAGTCGGCGGTCGCCGAGCGACGGAGACGTGAGGCAGGACAGCGCGACGAGGTTTGCGGAGGAGCCAGAGTTGACGAGCGAAGCGCCGCGCACACCGATGAAGGCGGCGAAATCGCGCTCAAATTCGGCGGCAAAGCGTCCCGTGGTGAGCCATCCATCCAGTGAGGCCTCGACCAAATGCTCGATATCTGATGAGTCGATGACCTTGCCCGACACGGGGACGGGGCTTTCGCCAGGCCTGAATGGTTGCGGCGCCAGCGCTGCCTCGCAGTACTGCTTGATAAGACCAGCAATTTCGCCGCGCAGTTGTTGGGGAGACTTAAACATAGTTGCTTTATGCCCCGGCTGATTGCCTCATAGCGGCGGGCACGTCCAGGAACTCGCGATACCACGCGATCGTGCGGTCAAGTCCCTCGTTGAGCGTGAATTGCGGCTTCCAGTTGAGTATGTTGCGGGCACGCTCAGCGCTTAAGTATTGGTGCCGAATTTCGTTGCTCGCTTCGTTTCGGACCTCCGGCTGCAGCGGCGAGTTCATTTTGCGCAAGATCAGGTTTACTAACTCCAGCACGCTGATCTGGCTTTCGTTGGAAAAGTTGAATGCTTGCC
Organism: uncultured Acidobacteriaceae bacterium; assembly: GCA_963698865.1. GTDB lineage: Bacteria > Acidobacteriota > Terriglobia > Terriglobales > Acidobacteriaceae > Acidiflorens. The sequence goes on from CAVOSL010000005.1 coordinate 132,012, forward strand.
CGCGCAATGCCAGGTTCGAAGCAAGCCGCTCGGCGAGCAGCATATAGGCGGCAGCGCCATCCTGAATGTAAAAATAGTCGCGAACAAACTCTCCATCAGAGCGGATAATGGGACGTTCGCCGCGGAGAATGGAACGGATGGTGCCCGGAACGACGCGGTTCCAGTTGAGGTCGCCACCGCCGTAGAAATTACCACAGCGTGTAATAGCAACAGGTACGTTATAAGTGGTCGCATAAGTCTGCGCAATCATGTCGGCGCAGGCCTTACTTACGTCATAGGGATGGCGGCCGAGAAGGGGCATGCCCTCGCTATAGGGAAGGTGCTCCTGGGCTCCATAGGCTTTATCGGAGGAGGCGACGACAATCGACGCCACTTTCGGCGATCGGCGGCAGGCCTCGAGCACGGCCCATGTCCCGCCAATATTGGTAGAAAAAGTGGAAATAGGATTGTGGTTCGCGATGCCGACAATGGCCTGAGCTGCGATGTGGAAAACGACTTCGACTTCGTACTCGCCGAGCGCACGCTCGAGGAGGCTTAGATCGCAAACGTCACCTCGTACCGTTTTGACCTGCTCAATACGGCGCGTGCGCACAAGTTCACTCTGCGGGACCCAGTCGCGCACCAGACAAACGACGTTGGCGCCGGCTTCCATGAGTTGTGAAACAAGCCACGACCCAAGGAGGCCCGTGCCCCCAGTGACAAGAACCGAGCGGTCTCTCCAGAATGAATTCATTACACCCCTGCTTTCCTGGCGACTGCCCTGTCTGGTTCTTTCTGATCCCCCGTGTCCGGCCAGACCTTCCAGGGTGTTTTCTCCCGCTTCCAAAGATCATTGAGATGTTGGTAATCGCGGAACGTGTCCATCGGGAAAAAGAAGCCGTCATGGCGGTACGCCATGAGTTGTCCTTCGCGGGCGAGGCGCTCAAGCGGATCGCGCTCGAGAATACATTCGGGACCGGTTAGGTAATCGAAGATGTGGCGATTAAAGACAAAAAAACCAGCACTAATCAGGCCGTTGGCTTTGGGTTTCTCCGCGAAGCGCACGACCTTGCCACCCTCCTCCGCCTCTAGCACCCCAAAGCGCGAGACGGGAGGTACAGACGTGACGGTAGCCGTCTTGCCGTGCCCTTTGTGAAACTCGATAAGACTGTGAATGTTTACATCGCTGAGCCCGTCGCCATATGTCATAAGGAACGTCTCGTCGTCGGCCAAATAACGGGCCACACGCAGCAGGCGCCCACCTGTCATGGTTTCGAGGCCGGTGTCCGCGAGCGTGACGGCAAAATCCTGCTCCTGGTGCGCACCCATGAATTCAACGTGGGATTTGCGGCCCAGGGAAATGCGGAAGTCATTGTTCATGGCTTCATAATTCAGGAAGTAATCCTTGATCATGTTGCCGCGGTAGCCGAGGCAGAGAATGAATTCGCGCATGCCGTAGTGGGCATACATTTTCATGATGTGCCAGAGGATTGGGCGGCCTCCAATTTCGACCATCGGCTTGGGACGAAACTCGGTCTCTTCCCGAAGACGTGTCCCCAATCCACCACAAAGAACGACAACCTTCATAACTTGATTCCTAACATTAGTTCGGAGAATGAAAAGTTCGTTGACCGAGTCGAGGGCGGAATAAGCTCGCAACTTGGAGAGCATTCAGGCCTTCGATTTAGTTATCCCACATGCGCGGCTCTAAGACAGGATTACGGAAGTCACTGTGTTGGCCCTGTATAACAAAGATTAGACGCAAGTTAGCTTGGGGTCCGGAGACGGCTTTGATGCGCAGCGGGAATAGACAGATGCTACTGGAACTTTTAGGTTACGGCGGTTAGCCGGTCAATGGCCCAGGAACGGACGGGACAGCCTCACCGCCGGTTCCGCGCTCTTGTGAGTGCGGTCGCTAGATCCCTTGTGCTTTGCGCTTCGGGAAAATATCGCCTACGCGGCGGATTTCGGCGCCGACGCCTTTGAGTTTTTCCTCGATGTTCTCGTACCCGCGATCAATGTGATAGACGCGATCGATAATGGTCTCTCCATCAGCCACCAGCGCAGCGAGCACGAGCGACGCGGACGCTCGCAGATCGGAAGCCAACACGGCGGCGGCGCTGAGGGGCGTTTTGCCGCGCACGATGGCGCGCCGGCCTTCAATCTTGATGTTCGCGCCCATGCGGACCAGTTCCTGCGCGTGCATGAAGCGGTTTTCAAAAATGTTTTCGACCACGACCGACGTGCCGTCGGCTTGCGTTGCCAGGGCCATGTATTGCGCCTGCATGTCGGTCGGAAATCCCGGGTATTCCTCCGTGTTGAGGTCGGCCGCTTTGAGAGGGTGGTCGCCCATCACGCGGATGGAATCGGATTTCACGGCAGTCCTCACGCCGGTTTCCTCGAGCTTTTGAAGAATTGCGGTGAGATGGTGTGGCTCACAGCCGGTAACGTTAAGGTCTCCGCCCGTGAGCGCGCCGGCGACGATGAATGTTCCCGCCTCCACGCGGTCGGGAATGATGCGATGCTTTACGCCATGAAGCTTGCCGACGCCTTTGATGCGGATCGTCGGAGTTCCCGCACCCTCGATCTTCGCTCCCATTGCGTTGAGCAGCCCGGCCAGGTCGGCGACCTCCGGTTCGCGCGCGCAATTCTGCATTTCCGTTTCGCCGTCGGCAAGCGTGGCGGCCATCAGTAAATCTTCGGTACCGGTGACTGTGATCTTGTCGAAGACAATTTCGGCGCCCCGCAGCCGGTCCGCAGTGGCTTCGACATAGCCGTGCTCCTGCGTGATCTTTGCGCCCAGGCGTTCGAGTCCTTTGATATGCAGATCGATTGGGCGGGCGCCGATGGCGCAGCCACCAGGAAGTGAGACGCGGGCGCGTCCGCAGCGCGCGACCAGAGGCCCAAGCACGAGTGTCGAGGCGCGCATGGTCTTGACCAGTTCGTAGGAGGCCTCGGGTGTTGCCAGAGCGTTCGCGCAGATCGTCGTGCGATGGTGCGCGCGTCCGTAGCCGAGTTCGACTTCGGCGCCCATGGCGGCGAGCAGCTTGCGCGTGGTTTCGATGTCGCGCACCTGCGGGATGTTTTCGAGGATGACGGGCTCCTCGGTAAGCAGCGCCGCGGCCATGCAAGGCAGCGCGGCATTTTTTGCGCCGCTGATGCGGACCGTGCCGAGTAGAGGATTGCCGCCGCGGATTACGAGTTTGTCCATACGACGATTATTTCACGGAGGGACACGGAGGACAGGTTGCTCAAGGCTGCTGCGCCCGTGCAATTGCCTTGCGGACATGGCCCTGTGATTCTCTCAACGCGCGGCTCGCATGGGCGCGGCTCACTCCCGCCTTCGCCATCACCAGTGCGATTGGCACGCTGTGATGCGCGGCTTTTAGTATTCTCCGCGATTCTTCGCGGCTCACTCCGGCAGCCTTTTCGAGGATGCTGATTCCGCGCTCCGCCAGCTTCTCGTTCTTCAGGTGGAGATTGATCATCAGGTTGCCATAAACATATCCGAGGCGCGTCATGGCGCCGGTGGTGAGCGTGTTCAGAATCATCTTCTGCGCGGTGCCCGCTTTCATGCGGGTCGAGCCGGCGACCACTTCAGGTCCGACTTCAGCGACGATCGCGATATGAGCTGCTCTTTCAAGCGGGGAATTGCGATTGCACGTCACGGCGACCGTCATGGCTCCGTGGGAACGCGCGTACTCGATGGCCGCAATTGTGAACGGAGTGCGGCCGCTGGCGGCGACGCCGACAACCACGTCGTTGCGGCCCGGCTTCTTCTTCGCCATCTCCTTCCGGCCGAGCGCACGGGAATCTTCGCTGGCTTCGGTCGCTTCACCTAGCGCCTTTGAGCCGCCGGCCATAATGAACTGGACCATCTTACGATTCGTGTTGAATGTCGGCGGGCACTCGGCGGCATCGAGGGCCGCAATGCGGCCACTGGTGCCGGTGCCGACATAGATGAGGCGCCCGCCTTTTGAGAGGGACTCGGTGATCCAATCAACTACTTTCGCAATCTGCGGAAGAGCGCGCGCGACCGCGCTGGCGACTTTGGCGTCTTCAAGGTTGATGATGCGTGCGATCTCCAGCGACGACTTGCAGTCGAGGTCGGTAGAGGCGAGGTTCGGCTTTTCGGTCAAAAGCCGCTGAAGGCCGGCGTTCTTGTTTCCCTGTGCGCCACGCGCCTTCATGGTTGTTGCCTGTCATGTGGCGATAGCGCGTTTCTCTCCAAGGCTTGAACGACCGCATCGTGAACCGTAGGCCGCACTTGCCTAATTGTCTGATTTTGGCAGTCGGGCCAGGTGCGATTGGTGAGTAACGTAACTGAAAGCTGGCGGTCGGGATCAATCCAAAGCGACGTTCCGGTGTAGCCGAGATGCCCGAACGAGCGCGGGCCAAAATGCTTGCCGGATTGAGATGGAGTAGAAGGCGTATCCCATCCGAGAGCGCGAGAGGTGCCTTCCGGCATGGGTTCTCGACGCGTGAACAGGTTTACAGTTTCGGGACGGAGAATGGGATATCCGCCGTTGAGCATCGCGTGCGCGAACAGCGCCAGATCGCCAGCCGTGGAAAATAATCCGGCATGACCGGCTACGCCGCCAAGTACGCTGGCGTTTTCATCTTGCACTTCGCCCTGGATGACGCGATGGCGGAACGTGCGGTCATCGGTGGTCGGAGGAATGCTCTCGCGCAGCGTCTTTGCTGGATTGAACGTAGTGTGCGCCATGGCGAACGGTCCGAAGACCTCGCGCTGGCAAAACGAATCGAGCGGCTCGTCGGCGAGCCGTTCTAGAGCAATTCCAAGAATAATGAATCCGATGTCGCTGTATTCGGCGCGCGCGCCCGGATCGGCGGCAATTCCTGTCGCGAACGCCGCATGCAGAAGATCGTCCCGAGTCTTGGCACGAAGAAATAATTTTTCGTAAGCCGGCAAGCCTGAGCTGTGGGCCAGAAGCATACGAAGCGTGACCTCCGTACGGCGCGCATCCGCTCCGGCAAATTCAGGGACGATGGCGTTGACCGGTGCTTCCAGATCGAGCACCCCGCGCTCATAAAGAATCATCGCCATGGCGGTCGTGGCCACAACTTTCGTGACGGATGCCAGGTCGAAGATGCTCGCGATAGTGACTTCGGGCGATGCTGGGTCGAAAGTGAAACGGCCGAAAGCTTTATGCGCGACGAGTTCTCCGCGATGAGTGACCGCGAGCGAGCAGGCAGGGAAAGCATGGGCGGCAATGGCCTGAGTCAGAATCCTGAACGCTTCACGAAAAGAGGCGCCCTGCCCGGCGGTATTGTTCACGAGGAACGAGAAGCCCGGCAGTGACGTGGAGGCTGACATCAAGCGCAATATAAGTCTAACGCCGCTACTCAGTCCCAGCGCGATAGCTTTCTGAGCGATACTGCATTCTTACGTGCTCATGTTCTCTTGCCAAGTTACCAAGAGAATGCCTCGCCCCTTCTGCTGCTTGAGCGCAGTCTTGCAGGTCGTGTAGAGTCACAGCAATCGTGAAATTTACAGCGGCTTGTCGGCTCACCGTGGGACTGATCACTGCTCTTCTGTGCTTTAGTGCTGTTTACGCCCAGCCGCCGCTCGATGTCCGGCTCTCCGTCGTCGACTCCATCATCAACGACGCCATCGCCCAACAGCAGATTCCCGGCGCGGTTCTGATCGCGGGGCATAACGGTCAGGTTGTCTATCGCAAAGCGTACGGCAGCCGCGCGCTTGTTCCGCGCCGCGAGGTTATGGCCATTGACACGGTCTTCGATTGCGCTTCGCTCACCAAGGTCGTGGTGACGACGACTGCTTTGATGAAGCTTTGGGAGCAGGGAAAGTTCCGCACGACCGATCCTGTGTCGAAATACCTTCCGGAGTTTGCACAGAACGGCAAGCAGGACATCACCATTCGCCAATTGCTGGTGCATTATTCCGGACTGCCCGAAGATCTTGATCTCGCAAGAAAGTGGGAGGGCAAGGAAACGAGCTATCGCATGGCTTTTGAGGTAGCGCCAGACCGGCCTCCTGGCTCCGCGTTTGTGTATAGCGACATCAACTTCATCGTTCTCGGAGCGCTCGTGGAGCGACTTTCCGGCGAGCCACTCAATGAGTATGCGGCTAAGCATATTTTCGGGCCGCTTGGAATGAAGGAGACGCGCTTTCTGCCTCCGGCTTCGTGGTTGCCGCACATCGCACCGACCGAGGAGGACGAGAATCATCGCTTGCTGCACGGCGTAGTGCACGATCCGACCGCTCGGCGCATGGGAGGAGTTGCGGGTCATGCGGGAATGTTTTCTACTGCCGATGACTTGGCGACCTTTGCGCAGGCGCTGCTCGATGGCGGACGAGGCGTGTTGACCTCGGCGACAATCGCGAAGATGACTGCGCCGCAGCAGCCGGTGAACGGGACGGCATTACGCGGATTTGGCTGGGACATCGATTCTCCTCTTTCCACAAATCGTGGAGAATTGCTGCCGGTGGGCAGCTTTGGGCATACGGGATTTACAGGGACGTCGTTATGGATCGATCCCACGACCCAAACTTACATTGTGCTGCTGACGAATGCCGTACACATGAATGCGATCCCGGGACACGAGAAGGGAACCGCGGTTTCATTGCGGACGCGGGTGGCAACGGCGGTCGCAGCGGCTCTTGCGCTCGATCCATCTGAAGCGGACAAGCTGCGCGCTGCCACAATTACCGGCTACAACGAGATGCAGAGCGCGGCCCGCAAGCTGGCGGTGCGAAATGGAGCGGTGAAGACGGGAATCGACGTTCTCGAAGCGACGCACTTCGCGGCGTTGCACCCGAAGAAGGGTGGAGATCGACGCAGCATTGGCTTGCTGACGAATCAAACGGGGCTGGACGCGGAAGGCCGGCGCACGATCGATGTGCTGGCTAACGTCACGGGGATTTCTCTGGATGCAATATTCAGTCCGGAGCATGGTGTGACCGGAGCGCTCGATACGACCAACGTCAAGAATGACAAAGATCAAGCTACAGGAATCGCGGTCTACAGCGTGTATGGCGGCAAGGACGCCGCGCGTCGTCCGCCGATCGACATCCTGAAGCGGCTCGACACCGTCGTGATCGATCTTGCCGACGCTGGCGTCCGCTTCTATACCTACGAGACCACGATGGGGTATTTTCTGGAACGCGCGGCGAAGGCGGGAATCGAAGTTGTCGTTCTAGACCGCCCAAATCCGATTACGGGGTCGTTTGTGGAGGGTCCGGTTTCCGAGGAAGGCCGCGAGAACTTCACGGATTACTTTCCTGAACCTGTTCGCCACGGGATGACAATGGGCGAACTCGCCAGGATGTTCAATGGCGAGCGGCAGATTGGCGCTCGACTGACGGTCGTTCCGATGCAAGGCTGGCAGCGCGGCGATTGGTTCGATTCGACGGGAGTGGCTTGGATCAATCCCTCACCCAACTTGCGTGACCTGAATGAAGCGACGCTTTATCCAGGTGTGGGCATGATTGAAGGCGCCAATGTCTCCGTCGGACGCGGTACGGATACGCCATTTGAGGTTGTTGGTGCTCCCTGGGTCAAGGGCCGTGAATTCGCTGCATACCTGAATGGCCGCGGAATTCAGAGCGTTCGTTTCGTTCCCGTTAGCTTCACGCCGTCGTCCAGCAATTACGCTGGGGAACGTTGCGAAGGCGTCAACCTCATCGTGCTCGACCGCAACCTCTTGGATGCGACCGAGTTGGGCGTCGAGCTTGCTTCGGCTTTGCACAAGTTCTATCCAAGCGACTTCAAGCTGGAGAAGGTGGCCGATTTGCTGGCGAACCAGCCAGTGCTTCAGGCGATCGAAGCGGGAGAGGATCCAAGGCGCATCGTGAGCGATTGGCAGGAACGGCTGGAGAAGTTCATCGCCATACGCGATAGATACCTGTTGTACAAGTAGGAATGCATCTTGGTGGGCGAAATCCACAGCCTCACTCTAGTTTCAGGCACTCATCACTCAACACGCTGCGCTAGAATGTTAGGAACGGATCATTGGAAATGGCAGACCACGTGGTTGAGATTCCGAGCGCCTTTTATCGCTGTGCGGGCCCGAATTGCGGGATCCAGAAGGGCATAAGTGATCGTTGGTGGATCATGTGGACTTCGCTGGGCGACCGCAAGATTCCGCTGATGCACCTCGCTCCATGGGACGAGAGGCTGGCTGTGCAAGAGGGCGCGCTGCACGTGTGCGGCGAAGGTTGCGCCCAGAAGCTACAGTCGCAGTTTATGGGGAACGTGCTGGCAAACCGCTCGCGTCGCAGCGGCGGGTAAGGTGAGTCCTCGGGTAACTCGGCGTTCGAACGAAGGCATCTGAACTGGCAGAGCTTCTGGTATTCCTGAAAAGGTAGGTTGTTCATGAGGATTCTTGGGCTATTGCTGCTCAGCGGAATGGCGCTAGCACAGACGTCCGCAGCGTCTGCTCCATCGAATGCTTCCGCTGCTGCCGCGGAGGTTAAGGAGACAAAGCTGGTCACAATTCCGGCGGGCTCGAAGATTCCGCTCTCGCTCAAGCAGGCCATTTCAACCAAGACGGCACGCGAAGGCGATCCGGTGTATGCCGAAACCGCCTTTCCCTTCGTCATGAATGACCGCGTCATGATTCCAGCAGGAACCTATGTTCAGGGGAAGATCATGCACGCGCAACGCGGCGGACACGTGAAAGGCCGCGCTGAGCTGCTGATTCACTTCACGTCGATCATTTATCCGAGCGGTTATACGGTCATGCTGGGCGGCAATATCGACAACGCTCCGGGCGCGGAGAAGACTTCGATGAAGGATCAGGAAGGAACGATTCGCCAGGACAGCGATGCGGGACGGAAGGCGAAAGAGGCTGCTGGCGGCGCAACAACCGGCGCGGTGATCGGCGCGATAACGAATGGCGGCAAAGGAGCTGGTATTGGCGCTGGAGCGGGCGGAGTTGCTGGCCTCGCAATCGCTATGCTTTCGCGTGGCGCTGATGTGAGACTGGAACCTGGAACTTCCCTGGAGATGGAGATTCAACGGGAAATTCCGATTGATGTGAGTCGCATCAAAGCTGCAGGCGCGTCAGCCAATTGAATTAGCTCTCAGCTCCAAGCTCCAGGCTCTCAGCAAAACCACTGACATCTGAGAGCTTGAAGTTACTCCCGTTCGTTGAAGTTTCTATTTCAAATTCATTTCAAATTAAACAGCGCGTTCACATGCGCGGTGACTGTCACATTCTGAGGGGTGAATTCCTCAGTGGGTGATGGAGCTGGCATGGCTGCCGGTCCCATCGCCATATTGCGGTGCGCCATCGGCGCGAAGACGCGGATGTTCTCCTGAGTATCCACGGAAGCATAGGAGAGTTCGCCGAGTGTGCGTCCGCTGGCAATCGCGAGCGACTCGGCAGATGATCGTGCGCGGCGATAGGCGTCCGCGACCGCTTTGCGTTTTGCCTCGTCGGGCGCTTCGAGCGTGTAGCTGAGCGACTGACTCTGGCCAACACTGGCATCGGCGAGTTGCTGCGTGACCGGGCCGATCTTCGAGAAATCCTTGAGCTTCAGCGTGGCGCTGGTTGTGACCTGGTATCCGATCAGTTTTTGCTTTTGGTCGCGATAGTCGTAGCGCGGGCTGACGGAATAAAAACCGATCTCCGCTTCCTTCGGGTTGATGCCATTGGCGCGCAGAATCTGGCGCGTCGTTTCGGCCTGCTTCTCGGCTTCGGCCTCGGCTTCTTTGGCGGAGCCGCCTTGGGCCGAAATGTTGAACTGAATTACGGCGGTATCGGGAGCGGTTTCAAATTTTCCGTCGGCTCCGACGTAGACCGTGTTGGGTTGGGCGGTGACGGTGGGATTCTGGGCGAGAGAGGGAAGGCTCAGAAGTCCTGCGATGAAAATTGTAAGCAGCGCGCTTTTCATGGAATCATTCCTGACCGAGAATCTTACCCGTTCCTTCAGGGAACGAACGGGAGTCCTAGAGTTGCGTTGGTTTGAGCGATCAGCCCTTGGATTTCTCTGTAAAAGAGCTCCGAGCGACTCGCGATTTTATTTACTCTTGTGATACCCCTACCCCCCCTAACGCCGGTCTTTTAAAATCAGTAGCTTATGGGTAAAGTCTTCATGAATATAGGGTTACTGCTGCGAATAGCATAATCCCCGTAAAATACTCGTATAATTGTACTTACGGATAAAAGCGGGACATTATTGGGTTAATTCCTCCCAAAGTATTCATATTACTAGACTTAACTCTAAATAACAGATTTAGAGTGGCTTATCTTGGCATGTTTTAAGAGATCGATGTTTGACACTGGCCTGCCTAGGCAGGCTCTTGATTTACTTACTGGTTAATGGTCGACCCATCCGAGATCTTAAGTCAAGAGCAAACTGCAGTTGGCTGCAAGGCTGCCTGCCGCGCGGCGAGGTTGCGAATGCCAAATGGACAAGTGCCATAACTGTCGCTACTGTGCTCGTTGAGCACTGCTAGGTCCTGGCTAATCAATGTTTCTGATTGTGCGGCGATTGCTGGGGAAAGTCTGCTTTTACTCAATTAACCCGCAAGCAAGGGCGAACAGACGGCGCAAGCTTGCGCTATCGCCTGTGGCTGTTGAAAAACTCATTTTCCCGAAATCTGCAAAAAATGATTTGCGTCACGATCACTTATGAGCGACTCTCTCGACTCGGGTAGAAATTTTCTATCCTCAAATTTGAGGGTGTTTTTCGCGGACAGGGACTTTTTCAACAGCCACGCCTGATTACAACAGTCTGCCTCGCTTGCCCGTTCTATTTCTTTTTCTTGTGGAGTGCCTCGGCCCTGTCGAATCCCGCCTTGATTAGCAGGATGACAAATACAAGCGCGACCGCAACTAGGAGAATCTGCCTCACCGAACAAGGTATCGTGCCAGCGCAGGGCAGTCGAGTAGCGTGCGGGTTGTTACGGTGCCATTACCGAAGATCGGCAAGCCAAGCAATGGGGATTTTGAGTGAAATCTGTTACCCTCAGTAATCACCGGCAAAGGCCAGAAACGTGGGCTAGAATTGCACTGCGACGTTAAAAAGTATTGGGTTCACGTACGGTGGGCTTGCTTATGCGCGGGTGGCATCGATTAGGAGATTTGCTCGGGTTGGGAGCAATGCTTTGTTTGTTCGTGGGCCTGATTTTCTATCAGCGTTTACTCTCACGCCTGAAGGTCGCTCGTGGTGAGCAGCCATTGCCCCGGCTCCGTGGCAACGTTTTTCAGCTATTCCGGGAGTATCGACAAATCTACGGAACTAATGATCTTCCCCAACTCTGCATGTTTTGGATGCTTGGCTTCATGATTCTTTTCTCTGCTAGTTTGGTCTTTGGCGGATGGTTTTGAGGCACTTGCGGCCCCTCTTGCCTATCTCTAGTCTCGCAATTGACGTAACATCCCCGATTTCACTCATCAACCTTCAAAAAGGCGAAACAAAAGCGCAAGCTTGTGCAAACGCCTGATTGCAGAAGTTACCGCGCAACCACTTCCGCGCGGGGATGCAAAAAAAAGCCGCCCAAGTGGGCGGCGTTCCCGCGCTTTCCTTTTTCCGCAAACTTTATAGCGCCGACCCAAGTCCCCGACGCTCAAGGCTCAAGGGATAACTTCGAAGACCGTTCCCAGCCCGAATGCTCCCCCGCTGTAAGTGGTGCCGTATAGGTTATCGCTTGCGTCGAGGACAACTCCCATAAACTCCGGGAAAGATCCATCGGGAACTCCTTGAAAGTTGTAAAGAGTGTTCAACGCGTAGCCGTTTGCCTGTGTGAGTTCGAAGACGGTGCCAGCGTTGTTAGCGCCGCCACTGGCGGTGGCACCATAAAGATTGCCGGCACTATCTATGTTCACCGGGCCGTAGGTCTGGCAACCGTCTGCGCCGTTGAATGTGAAAAGGACACTTGGTGTCCAGGGGCCTTTTACACTAGGCACCAACTTATACACGGACGCAAGACAACTACCCTCTCCGTAGGTCGTGCCATACAGGTTCCCGGCAGGATCGAGAATAACGCCGCCAAAGGGACCTCCAAGTCCTGCCCCCCCCTTGTTGAGGTTATAGATGACGGAGAACTTCCACGACTTGCCAACCGGAGCGAGCTTGAAAACTATTCCGGATCCAACCTCCCCGGGGCCGTCATACAGCGCGGTTCCATAGACGTTGCCCGCAGCGTCAAGAGTCACGCCGGCCCACGGTCTCGATCCGCTCTTGCCCCCGAAATTATGGATAATCTTCCGGGTCCACTTGCCGCCTTTGGGGATGAGTTCGAACACGGTACCGGCGTTATGAGTGCCGCCGGTGTCTAACGTGCCATACAGATTGCCCGCTTGATCAAAAGCAAGGCCGCCCTCGGGAAGACCGCCGTCACCCGATCCGAAGGTCCACAAAGTGTTTAGCGCCCATCCAGCACTCTTCACCAGTTCGAAGGCAGTACCAATGCCATACATACCGCCGTACTGGGTCGTTCCGTAGAGATTGCCAACGGCGTCTAATATCACAGGGGAAACCGGATACGCGCCGTCGTTGCCATCCGTAAAGCTGTACAACACACTTTCGGTCCAGCCGCCTCCTTGTGCTGGCGTCAGTTCAAAGACGCATCCATAGCCGTAAGCGCCGCCGACTTGCGTCGTGCCATATAGATTCCCCGAACTGTCGAAAACAAGACCCGCCGCTGGCTGGCTGCCGTCTCCGTTGCCTGCAAAGTTGTATAGCACCTGTTCGGTGCTCTGGGCGGCAGCCAGGGACAGGGACAACATTAGTGTTCCCACCACGAACAGAACCTTACGCAAACAGCTCATAAAGCCTCCCCGTTTTTCGCCTTATTGACCCCAAAAATGCCTGCGATTATCCTCCCAACCCGTATTCGCGTCAATGTGAAAAGTTTTCCATCACCCGCTAGAGCCGTCTGCGATTCGATCGCTGGCGTAACATCGCAATTACGCTCATTGACCTCGAAAAAGGTGGAATTATGACTTTGACAAGCCCGCTAGTCTAAGAGTCTGTACTGATACAAGAAGTAACCGACGAACCAGACACCAACGAGAAAGTAGAGCACCACCTCCCACCAGAACCATCCGGGTTCTTTGGCGCGGTAGACCCAGCCATGAAAGCGAACCCACACTTTGCCATAGACGGTAGATATCGCAGCCGCAGAAATTGAAATGTCGCCAAGTAGCAGAAAAACATACGGCGGTTTCAGGGGATCAGCCATGATCGTTACTTGGTTGCTTTCCTCGTTCTGGCGGAGATTATAGTAGGCACGGGCGTATTTGATGAAAAATCGCGATTTCACTCGTTGACAGGATCCCGAGTGAAATCGCCCTCCACGAGAAGTCACCCCGCTAATACGCGGTCTTCTATGCTACTTGGAAATCCGAGCTGCTTCTGCCATCGCCTTTGTTGCTATATCTTGCCCCTCTAATTCCCGCAGAAAGTGCTCTAGCAGTTGCCGGTCTCCTTTGCGGATCTCAAGAAATTCGATCCCAACCCCAAGGTTCCCGCGCGCGTGCTGCACGCGCCCTTTCAGTCCCAGGTCGTAATTGGCCACCTTGAGAGACAGTGTCAAATGAGTTCCGGGGACCATTGTGTCTTTCGACGTGACCAGGCATCCGAAGGTGGATAGATCCTTCAATTCAGCTTCTATGGACCCAATATCTGCCCCACGGCGCAACAATTCCACTATTCCTCCCACTTGGAAGCGTTGATGCCTTCTGCGCTCTCGGCTGTCGGGGTCTGCCGGGTTCATTCGGGCGGGTATGTTCTCAGGCACCATCGGATCGTAAAGGCCTTGCATATATCGAAGTTCAGCTTCCCAAAGCGTGACCTCAGGCTCGACGCACTGGATCCCCATTTGGCCTCGCCGTTGAGAACCCCTATCCCCGGTCCATACCACGCGACACCACACCCTCCTGCCACCTTGCTCGACAGCCAGAATCTCCCCAGCTCCCATAATTCCCGGCAACATCGTCACGCGGGCGCCGCGGGGAGAAATGTCGTATGTACAGACCGTCTCCAACCGGGGGCTTAAGTCCTCGTCCCACTGAATCACGCGAATCGGAAGTGCCGCGGGGATGCGTTTGTCCGAGCGACCGAACGGTCGATCAGCCCCTTCTCGTGTCATAAATTTCACTCCCGGCAACCGGTGATCCCAAGCTGTAAGGAGCATTAGGTTCAACCATCGACAGTACGGCAGACCTTGAACGATGTTGTTCCCGGTTACCTTTGCCAAGAGGCATGTCACGCATTGCAACAGTTTTGTGACTCCCAGGCAATAGCGCGGTTGTGCTGCTTACAGTGGTAACCGGTCCGCGGTAACTCAAGTCATGGGGGTACGACGGCCAGGTCAAGTTCAGGTGACTTACTGAAGCATATGAAGCCGCTTGCTGTTGCGCTGCTCGCGAGCGCTGGCACTTTCAGCTGCCCCAGCGGACGTATCAGGCTCCAGCGGCAGAACTGATGCTAACTAAGCCGCAGCTGTCGAAAAATCGCGATTACGCTCATTGACCGAGCGCCGGGCTAAGTATCGACCACGGGCTCCATCGCCGTGTCGCCAACGAATGGGATCGTTATTCCGAGCGAATCGTCGTCCATGGTTTCAAATCCCACATCCCATTGAATGGGCTGCTCCTGAGGATTCTCAACCCCAAAGCCCGTCAGCTTGACTACGGTGAAGATATCCTGCGGCAACTGCTGGTTCCGCCAGTCACGAAAGACTTGCTCTAATCTCGGACGGCACGCTTTCAAGATGGAGTCGAACCGGCTCGGCAAGGTTAGGTAAAACTGTCGCGCCTCTGGGTTCGGCCCGTTCTCTCCACCTCGAAGCGTGATTCCAACGGCGGTAGGAGTCGCCGGAAACGTCCACTCGCCTTCCCAGTAAGACCGCTCTGGGCGTTTATCAATATGCATGAATATCAGTTGCCCGAAGTCGGGGTCGGTCATTCGGGGTGGGGACAACCAGAGCTTGAGATTATGCAGGAAACCCATCGGCGTCCATTCCAGACGCCAACATCTTACGCCTCACTCATCAGGCCGCGTGCCATTGTTGGCGTAACACCGATTAGGCTCATTGTGGATTTCACACCTCTTCCCAGTTGATGCAGGTGGGTAGGGCACCCGAGTCGAGAAACTGTCTGACGGCTTTAACTCCGTCAAATTGGGAGATTACGTTCTTGCGCGGGAACTCCGTATGGTGATGCATCGTTAGGTAGCATGTCACCATGGGTTCATCTGCATCCGACGCTCCTCGGCTGGCGTAGCAGCGAAGATTCTGGCCGTCGTAATCATCAAAGCCTAGAACTGTTTCATCCCCACCAACCACCATAGTGAGGACCTTTCCGTTTTCAGCTTCGATCAGCACCGCGCCCAACGTACCCAGTTTTCGTGCTTCCTCGGCGGCATGTCCGAGTGCTTCATCCAACTGCGTGGCATCTCTTACAGTCAATGGTGTTTCACCCTCTCGGATTTGGATTCTTAGCGCCATTCGGCTGGTCCGGCATCACTCTATCAAATGTGCAGAACGTCAACTGGTGTAATATCGCCATAGCACCCATTGGCCGAGTGCAAAGAAAAAGGCGTCCAGGCCAAACGGCTGGTCGTCACTCAAAATCCGCCCGAACCGCTATTGGGATATTGGCGGCAGTGGGCGTGAAACTCCATCTATAGAGTCCGCACCTGAAGAGGCGATCGTTGCCCAGCGCGACAACTGAAATGGTCAATCGCCATCCGTGGGGCTGACACCTCGTGTCCGTTCGAAGGCGCGGGTTGCCCACTGGCGCCAGGGCACGGTTTTTAACTCCGCCAGATAGGAGTAGCCGACCGGCACCACGAGCAGGGTCAGGAGCAGGCATAGAGTCTGGCCGCCGATGATGGTCACAGCGATCGAGGCGCGCTGTTCGGAGCCCGCGCCGATGCCGATGGCGACGGGAATCAGCCCGGCGATGATGGAAAGTGTGGTCATCAGGATCGGGCGCAGGCGCACGCGATTCGCTTCGAGGATGGCGTCGCGTACCGGCATGCCGCGCGCCACGAGCCGGTTGGTATAGTCGACCTGCAGGATTCCGTTCTTCTTCACAATTCCAAGCAGCAGGAACATACCGAGTGCGCTCCACAGGCTCAAGGCGCGTCCCGTAATCCAGAGCGAGAACAGGGCGAAGGGAACGCTGAGCGGCAGCGTGAGCATGATGATGAAGGGATAGGAGAAGCTTTCAAACTGCGCGGCCAGCACCATGTACATGAAGACCGAAGCTAATAGCATCGCCAACAACAAGTTCCATGTGGTTTCTTCGAGAACCTTTACCTGTCCGGAGAACAGGTAGGAGTAGCCTGCGGGCAGCCCTATTTCCTTGATTGAACCGATGGTGTGAGCGGCGGCGAGATCGAGCGGATATCCGGAGGCGACGTTGGCGTACACGCTGACTTGGAACTCACGGTTATAGCGCCACAGAGTGGCCGGGCCAAAGCCGCGACCGATGGTGGCCACGCTCTCCAGACGCACCTGCCCCAGCTTGCTGGAGGGCACCATCATGCGGTTCAGCACATCGGGATTGTCACGCTGCTCGGGCAGCAACTGCATCGTCACCGGATACTGCTCCGAACCCTCCTTGAAGCGGGTGATCTCGTCTTCGCCGGAATAGAACAAGCGCACGGCGTCGCTGATGTCGGTCATGCGCACGCCGATATCGGCGGCCCGCTGGCGGTCGACCTTCACCTGGAGTTCGGGCGTATTGAGGTTCAGGCTGGGATTAATATCCACCAGGTCCGGATACTGGTGCATCCGGTCGGCAACCTTCTTGCTGATTTCCGCCAGTTGATTAAGATCCGGCCCGCGAATGATCGCGGAGATCGGAAAATAGATTTCGCCGCCCAGCACCGAAGGCAGCCGCACATTGTAGGTGACATTGTGATACTCGCCGAGAATGGCACGTACCTTGGTCGCCATCTGTTGATGGGTAAACTTGCGCTGCCCGCGCGGGACCAGTCCGATGAAGAAGTGCGCATGGTTAGTCGGCCCGTGGGTATACGTCTGCACAAAGGCCACCTCGGGCATGGCCGAGATCCGCTGCGCCATCTCGGTCGCGATCTGTGTAGTCTTCGCCAGGCTGGTGCCTTCCGGCAGTGTGAACGAGCTTTGCAGTTCCGATTGGTCGTCGGTAGGAATCCAGTCGCGCCCGACCAGGTGGTACAGGCCAAAGGTCGAGAGGAAGGTGACAACGCAAATCACCACGATGACCGCCCGGTGTGCCAGCGACCACTGCAGCGCCTGCAAGTACCATGTTTCCACTCGATGGAGAAATCCGTGAGTGTGCGCCTCCTTCTCGCGCCCGTCCAGTTTCAGCATGCGGGAACTCATCATCGGCGTGAGCGTGAATGCCACCAGGAGCGACACCAGGATGGCCATCGCCATCGTCCAGCCAAACGAGTTCACATATTTCCGGGCGTAGCCGGTCATGAAGGCGATGGGCAGAAAGATGATGATCAGTGAAAGTGTGGTCGCCATCACCGCCAGGCCGATCTCGCGCGTTGCCTCGATGGCCGCGTCGAAACGGTTGCGGTCCTTTTCCTCCATGAAGCGGAAGATGTTTTCGAGCACGATAATCGCGTCGTCAATCACGATTCCCACCGCGAGCGTCAGCGCCAACAGGGTGATGTTGTTGAGCGAAAAATCCATTCCCTTCATTAAGGTGAATGTAGAAATAATGGAGGCAGGGATGGCCACCGCAGCGATCAGTACGGCTCGCCAGTTACGGATAAAGATCCAAACGACGGCGCTGGCCAGAATGCTGCCTAGAATCAGGTGTTCGATCAGGGAGTGCACCGACGCCTTAATGAAATCGGAGATGTCGTGCACGATCAGTAGTTGGACGCCGGGGGGCAATTGAGAGTTAAGTTCGCCGATCAGGGCGCGAACGTTGTCGGCAACCTTGACGGTGTTGGCGCCGGACTGGCGCAAGACCTGGATCGCAACCACGTCTTTTCCGGGCTCTCGCTGGCGGAACAAAGCCGACCAGGTGCGAAGCTCGGCCGCACCGTCTTCCACCTGGGCTACATCTCGAATGCGGATGGGCACGCCTCCGCGGGTGCCGAGCATCACGTCGGCAAACTGATCGGCTGAGGAAACGCGCCCCAGGGTTCGCAGCCCCAACTCCTGGGGGCCGGTAATCATGCGGCCGCCGGGGGCCTCGATGTTCTCGCGCTGCAGGGAGTCGCGTACATCGAGCACAGTGAAATTGTGGGAAGCAAGCTTTTGCGCGTCGAGCAGGATGCGAATCTGTCGCGCCTGCCCGCCATTCAACTCGACGCTCCCTACGCCATCGACGCGCTGAATGGCCCGTTGCACCTGCTTGTCGGCAATCTCGGTCAATTCGCGCAGGCTCATCGGACCGCTGACCAGAATGGTCATGATGGGGTCGGATTGCGGATCTTCTTTTGTGATTACCGGAGGCAGGGTTTCTCTGGGCAGCCGGTAGATGGCCGCCGCCACCTTCTCCCGCACATCCTGCGCGGCGCCTTCGATCTCGCGCTCCAAAACGAAGGTGCAGGTGATGTCGGCCTTACCTTCGGTAGCGTATACGCTGATCTCATCGATGCCGCTGACCGAGGAGATCGCGTCCTCGAGCGGCAGCACGACGCCCGTCACCATCTCGTCGGGAGTGGCGCCCGGCAGCGCGACTTCGACATTGATGGTTGCCGGATCTGCTTTGGGGAACAAATCCACCGCCAGCCCGCGGTAGGAAAACACGCCTAGCGTCACCAGAAATGCAATGAGCATAACGGTGAACACGGGATGCTTGACGCAGATTTCGGCGAATTTCATGGCGAGACTTTCGAGTGCCCGGCGGAACAGGAAGTCTCCCATGAAGGCTGGGGCTTGGGCAAGTGCCGGGGTTTTGGGTGGTGATAGATTTCAGTGTTGACTCAGCCAGCTCGCCAAGCGCATGAGTGTAGGATGTGGATTGCATGATTACGTGGGAAGCGTATTTCAACCGCATCGCTGAACTTCATCTACAGTTCAACACCGCGCGTCGGGCTCTTCAGGGATTTACGGAAAGCCCGGAGGCCATACGTCAATACGCCGAAAGCGAACTTCAGGAGATTCGCAAATTAGTCGACGAAGGGGCTAGGAGTCAGCACGTTGATCCGCAATCGACGTGGCCGTACAACAGCGAATCAGCTGCCAAATACCTCGATGCAGCTACTAACTCAGCCTTACGCACCCTGGGAAATTTCGAGGGCCGTCTTCAGCAATACGAATTCATCCTGAGGGTAGCCATCTTCGAAGGATTGATGAAGGATATACATCGGGAGATTCTCGCATCCTACCCAGCACTGTTGAAAGACGATCGTCAGGTGCCGCTGGGCAAGCTCGTGGCGAAGGGAATCGACGATATCTTGCGAGAAGAGGTCGACCGGGAAGTGCAGATACTTGACCGGAAATCGACCGCAGAAAAGGCTGAATATTTCCTAAAAAGGCTTGGGATCAGCTGGTTTAATGGGACAATCGTTCCAATCCTCGGCAAGGCCATTAAAGCGCGCAACGAGATGCTGCATGAGAACCCCGATCGAACCCCGACGCGTGGTGAAGTGCTCTTTATGGAGCTGGCAACAATGTCGGTGCCAACGGCAACAATGGCGCAGGCAGCTCTGCTTTACCCAAAAGTGTGCGGCCTTCCGATGAGCATGAGCGAAGAAGATGCTCAGAAGTTTCTCCCCGGGGCCAGCAAGGCAGTCAAAGACGAACAGGGCTTGAAGTAAGATTGGTGCCAAGTTATTATATCTGCGCCTAACTCCACTTGTGGATAACGAAAAGCTCACAGCTGCCTCGAACGACCTACTGCAATTGGTTCTTGGCTTTTTCCCGCGTGTCGAATCCAAGTTTTCTGTAATCCTCGCCATCGATACTGGAATGATCGGATTTGTGGCAGCAAACGCACCCCCGTTCACGGCCTTTTCTGAATGGATGCTGTTATCGACTGCTGCTACGGTTTTACTTCTCGCGGCGAGCCTCGCCATGCTTTATCGAGGGAGCTTCCCGAACCTGAAGGGCGGCGAATCTTCACTTGTTTACTTCAGGGAAATAGCGAAGCGCAGAGAGCATCACTTCATCGAAGAGTTTTCAGCACAAAACGAAAAAAAGTACGGACATGATCTGCTCGCCCAAGTGTGGCGTAACTCACAAATACTCACCGTTAAATTCGATTCTTTGAAATTGGCATTCACCTTCTTGGCCCTTGCGATTGTGCCGTGGATCGTCACCCTTGCGCTCTTCGCCGCTCACAATGGCGGTACCCATCCGAGTCTTAAACCCTGAACGCCATGGCGCTCATCGATGACCTCAAATCGGAGACTGATGGCATAGTAAAAAAGGCATGGACCCGCCGTGACGGCAAAGTGGTGCCTGAAACTGATACCGTTGGCCTCGGGAATGATTGCGTTGATCTTGAAGCCACCTTCCTATACGCGGATCTTGCGGACTCAACGGAACTCGCCTTACAAGATAAAGATATCGCGTCAGAAGTCGTGAAAGCGTACTTGATGGGAACAACGCGAATTATTCGGGCGCTCGGAGGCGAGATCCGTAGTTTCGACGGCGATAGGGTCATGGGAGTCTTCTTCGGGGGAACAAAAAATACGGCCGCTGCCGAGGCCGCGTTGAAGATTAATTATTTTTTTGTGTTCATTCTTATTCCGGCGTTTACCGGGTTTTACAAGAGCCGGCAATTTTCTCTATCTCAGACCGTGGGCGTAGATGTGAGCAAAGTGATGGCCGTTCGTACGGGTATTAGAGACAACAATGATCTCGTTTGGATTGGCCGGGCTCCGAACATTGCAGCGAAGTTAAGCGCCATACGAGAGCAAGGGTATTTTTCGTATCTGTCCGGGGCTGTATTCAATGCGATGCTTGATGGCAGCAAGTTTCAGGAAGGTACACAAGAATTGATGTGGGAATCGAGAACATGGGAAAAGGGCAAGCCGTATGGAGTCGAAACGGTGTATCGATCAAGTTGGTGGTGGAGGCCGTAGTTGGCTGGCGAGACGAAACGCCAAAAATTCTAAAGCTGTTACTTCTGCTAAAAGCCGTCACTTTTGACCCTCGCTGGGATCGGGCATAAGATTCACCTTCAAGAGGAGAATTATCTGCCGGTCTTCATCAGCTACTCTCACGCGGATGCAGCGTTTGCTAACAAGCTGGCCGCACATCTCGTGAAGAACAATGCGCACGTCTGGATCGATTCCTGGGAACTGAATGTTGGGGATTCGATCCTTGCCCACGTCCAGAAAGCGATACAAGAATCAAGTTCTCTGTTGATTGTTCTATCAAAAGCATCCGTGGAATCTGCATGGGTAAAAAAGGAATTGAACGCCGCGTTGATGCGTGAGCTTGATGAGAAACGAGTATTGGTTTTGCCAGTGCTCCTAGAGGACTGCGACGTCCCGATGTTTCTTCGGGAGAAGATGTACGCCGATTTTCGCACGAGTTTCGATGTGGGTCTTTCGAAACTAGTAGACGCATTATTGAGAATTACAAATGCGGATCAAGGCCGCATAAAGTCGGAGGATGGTCACATTGACTGGTCCGAAGACTGGGGCTATGAGAACGGACTTTTGCGAATGGATTACACGTTGGTTGAGTTCTGGGATGGATATTCCTTCACGGTACTCACGCAGATTTCATTGCGGTGCAACGATGCCCTAACACATAAGTATCAGGAATACAAAAAGGCGGACCTCGAATGGATGGGACGATTGGCCATTACCGAGGGACTGGCCGACATCGCTGCATCAGCCGACATAAGGATTCTGTTGCAGGATCAGCATCCCCAAGTGGATAAGCGCCGCTGGAACGATGCTAGAACGAACTTGGAGTATCGTGTCGTCATCACTTGTCGCCGATTGGGGGAAGACAATGGCAAGGACCAGCTTATTAATGTCGGGAACTATCTCCGTCAGATTCGAGATTACGTGGGTCAAAGAGCGCGTAAGCCGACTCCCGAGGAAGACGAGCGTCTGAGGAAGATTAGGGGCCGGAAGACTCAAGATTAGACGGAACGCTCCCAGCAACTAGTTCGAATCACACCCCAAAGAGAACCGCAGGGCAGCACACACTTCATTCATCCGAGCGGCACTAAGCTGGGCCACGCGTCTTCCTAATCGCTGTTGAGAGACAGTGACCGCGTTGTGCAGGTTGACTGCGCAAGGAGACTTCATGCCGTCTTCCTCATTGAGCACGACTTCCGATGGCACACCGCGAATGGTGGAAGTGACAGGCGCAACCGTGACCGTGGATAGATAGCCGATGGCGCTGTTGCGGGTGAGCACGAGGGCGGGTCGTGTCTTATCGGGCGGGGCAAACTGGTAGAGCCGGACGTCGCCTCGGGCTATCTGGCCTCGAACTATTCTTCCGGCCAAGTAGCCTCCGATTCCCAAGCCCGCGCTTCCGCGTCGGCTGGCGACTGTCGCGAGTAGCCCTGGCGGTCGCGTTCTTCACTGGCTCGCATTTCCAACCGGCGGAGATGTTCCCGCAAGGCGTCCCGCACCAGAGCAGACCGGTTTCGCCGGGTGCGCTTCGCGGCCTGATCGGCGGCCTGTAACAGCTTTTTATCGAGCACGATTTGAACGATTTTCATATGTGGAGTCTATTCCACAGTATACTCCACATTTCAGATCGGGAATTGTCCTCTAAAGTTCGTGCGTCCAACAAAAAAAGACTCTTGACTTAGCCGTCAAGAGCCTCTCAAACTGAATAGAGCGCACAAAGCGCCAGCAAAAACCGCTCTTTGACAATCCGCCGTTCCCTCCGACAAGACTCCACGTCGGCCTGGAGGTGATGAATGTTTTGCAGCCGGAACATGGGAAACTGAGCCCGTAACTACTACCGGCTCAAGACTTTGCCTCTAAGTCTCTATTTGTCAAGACTTTGGCAGGCAAGAAATTGCAAAATTGCCGAAAAGACGACCTAACTCTAACTCAGCACAAGAGTTGCAAGGAATAAGTTCAAGTCTATATTTTTGAATACTTTGCGAGCGAACTTACTCTAACTTGATGATTCCATTATATCGGGTAGGAGGAGGCAGGAGGGGGGGAGGGGGGACCCTACCGCGTTACTGGCTCGGACGCACCCGCTGATTCCTGAATGAGGTCCCCATCATGCAACTCCCCGGTCGCAGTCGCGGCTACGCGGTCCCCGGCCTTGAGCCCTTCTGCAACCTCGAAGCGCCGTCCGTGTTCATCCTCGCTCTGCCCGGCCGGCCGGATCTGGCGCTCGTTGACGCGATTCCCATTCACCAGGAAGACCTTGTACACGCCATAGCGGTAGTTCACGGCCGCCTCGGGAACGGAGATTGTTTTTTCTTCTTTTTCGCTGGGGATGGATGCCTGTACAAAAAAACCGGCCTTGAGGCGCGCGTCATGATTCTCGATCAAGGCCTCGGCTTCAAAGGTACGCGAGTCCTGTGAGACGGCGGGGTTGATACGGGTGATTCTGCCCTGGAACAGGTCGGACGGAAAAGCTTCCACATGCAGGTCGACCAATGCTCCGTCCTTGATCCATCCCGCCCAGCGCTCTGGAACAGCCAGCCGCGCCCGCAGGCGGTCGGTTCGGACCAGGACCATGACGGGACTCTGCACTTTCAAATATTCGCCGGGATGCACGGCGCGCGACTGAACGGAACCGGAGTAAGGTGCGCGAATAGTTGCGTCCGCCAGCTTTTTTTCCGCCAGATGCTCGCTGGCCTCGCCCGAGATCAACAAGGCCTTCAGGCGTTCGACCTCCTGCAAGGCAAGATCGTAGCTGGCTTGCGTACTTTGAAATCGGCTCGCCGCTTCATCGAACTGTTGTTGCGAGATTAGGCTGTCTTTGAACAGGGCCTGAGCGCGCTCGTATTTCCGTTGGGCGTCGAAACGGTCGGCGTCGGCCTTTTGCACCGATGCCAACTGGTGCGCATCCCGCGGCGGCGGATCGTTGGGACCGAGACCAAGCTGGGCCCGCACCTGCCGCACCAACCCTTGTTGCCGCTCGACCTCAAATCGCAATTCCCGCTGGTCGAGCAGAATCAGGGGCTGACCTTCGCGGACGGTATCCCCAACATCGGCCAGAACCTCCGAAACAGGGCCCTCCACCTCGGCGCTGAGCGTGCTTTCTTCAAGCGGGTAAAGAGACCCCACCGCTTGCACCCGGCGGCGCGTAGTTTCCTCGGTGACAGCGTAGATGTGCGCGGATACTGCCCTAGGATGGGAGGCTGCCGCGCTATTCGTCCGGAAATTGGAACAGCCGCAAATGAGGACCAGGGAGAGTCCAGCGACGGAGGCACTGGGCGTGGAGAACCGAAGGCGTGAAGTAGTGAGCATCTTGCGGAAAACAGTTTACCCCAGGCGGTGGCTTGTTGACGTAATATGCCCGACGGCACTCGCTAGGCCCATCCGTTACAGAGAGGATTTCAAGGCGGCGATTCCCGGCTTTACATCTTGGTGGGCGATGGGTGGTCGGGGCCGTCGATGTCCTTACGGAGGTCTTCCCAAATCTTGTCGGGCATCTCGAGAAACACCTTCACGATGGCGGGGTCGAACTGGCGGCCGGACCAGTCCTGGATCTCCTTGCGGGCGGCCGCAAACGACTGTGCTGGGCGGTAGGGACGGTCAGAGGTCATGGCGTCGAGGGTGTCGGCGATGGAAAAGATGCGCGCCCCGAGCGGAATCTCATCGCCCTTCAGCCCGCGCGGGTAGCCCGTGCCGTCGAAGCGCTCCTGGTGTGAGTAAACGATCTCGGAGGCCTCGCCGAGGAAGGGAATCCTGCTCACCATCTTGTAACCCGAATAGGCATGCTCGCGCATGATGGCCGTTTCTTCTTCCGTTAGCTTGCCAGGCTTGCGCAAGATGTTGTCCGGAATGGCCATCTTTCCGATGTCGTGCAGGAAGGCTCCGCGGGCAATGACGCTGATCTCTTCTTTTTGCAGGCCCATTTTACGCGCGATCGCGATTGTGTAGGCGGTGACGCGCTTGGAATGGCCTTCGGTCTCGGCATCCCTGAGGTCGAGCGCGTTGCCAAGCGCTTCAAGAGTGACATCGTAGGATTTCTCCAGGTTGGCGAGGGCCGTTTTCCATTGCTGTGTGCGAGCTGTCACGAGCGCCTCCAAGTTGGTGCGATAGGCGTCGTTTTCGCGCTTGAGGCGGCGATTCTCCAGAGCCCGGCGAACCGTCGCCAGCAACTGTTCGCGCTCGAAAGGCTTAAGGAGGTAGTCATAGGCGCCATTGCGCAGCGCCTGGAGGGCAACGGAAATATCGTTCAGCGCGGTAACCATGACGAACGGCATGTCGGGGAAACGTTCCTTGGAATGTTCGAGGAGCGAGTTTCCATCCATCTCGGCCATCATGAGGTCGGAAAGCACGAGATCGAACTCCTCGCCAGACTCGAGAATCGAGAGCGCCTCGACGCCGCTCGAAGCCTGGCGAGACTGAAAATTCGCACCCTTCAACATCGACGACACAATTTCGCGGATTGTGTCCTCATCGTCTACCACGAGAATTCGGTCGTAGGGCATGCAGGTGAATGAATGTTAAGGACATTTTAGGCTGGCAGGACACATTCCGAAAGTAACCAAATGGAGGCGGAAATCGGATAACTTCAGGGGGCGCGAGCCTGATACTAAAAGAGCTTGGAATTCGTGCGCTTATTGACGGGGCCCACTGGCCTGCTCCCGCAATCGGTGGGCGTGTTTGCCGTCTGGTTGACGGCGCGGGAGACTGCTGCCCTGATCTTGGTGGTAGTCAGCCTGCTTTTCTTCCGAGCTTTTCGGAAGCGATACCTGTTGGTTTGGGCTGCAGGCTGGCTTGCCTACACCGCGCTTCTTCTTCTGGAGCGGGTGAGCGCCTGGCATCCGGAATTGACGACGCTTACCGCCTATGCCCAGGCGGACTTTGTTCTGGCAATTGGACTCTTTGCCACGGCCGCGCTGATGTGCGCCCAGTCGCGCCGCGGGCTGATGGTTTTTGCCGCTGTGGGCTGGGTGGTGATGGTCTGCGCGGCGATGCGGCCGATTTACTTTCCGGAATCCACTTCGGCGCAATTGAGTTTTGAAATTGCCTGCCGCGTTCTGGGCGCGGCTGTAGCCATAAAATTCATCTCTGCAAGGGCGGGCCGCATTGGGCTTGGACAAATCTTGTTTGGCGCGGGCCTGGTCACGCTGAATTTCCACTGGAGCCCATTCACCAACGCAATTCCGGCCGAAGGGTACTTGCTGGCGGAAATTCTTTTCGGTTCGAGCATGCTGCTGGTGGTGCTGGACGAGTCGCGGGTGCGGACCCGCCGTCTGGCGGTGCTCACCGAACTGTCGGCAACGATTGCCCGCGGCTCGAGCCACGCCACGATTATGCAGATGGCCTTGGAAAAGCTGGCCACTGCCATTGATGCGAAGGCGGCGTGGTTCCATGTGCTGGACGGTACAAATCTTACGCCGACCCAGCATGTGGGCTTGTCGCCGGAGATTCTGCGGGTTTTGGGGCAAGGCGGCATTGACGAAATGCTGGGGAGGGTTCTCGCGGAGAGTCGGGCAAACGAAGTCCAACTTTCGGCCATGTCGGAAGAGGCTCGGCAACTGCTGGAAGATCGAGGTATTCGGCAGGGCGTGCTGGTGCCGGTCGTCGGCAAGGAATCGTCCATTGGAGTGATCGCGTTTGGCTGCTCAGGCCGCCATCGTTCCAGCCCGGAAGAATTCGAGTTTCTGGAAACGGCGGCGCAGAAACTGGGCATTGCCGCCGAGAACCTGAGGCTGTCCGAGCAAGTGCTGCGTTCGCAGCGGCAATGGGTGAATACGTTTGATTCGATCCAGGATCTAATTCTGGCGCACGATGCCGAGTTTAAGATCCTGCGCGCCAATCAGGCGCTTCTGGAGCGCCTGGAACTATCGCCGGGAGAGATGATTGGTTTCGCCTGCGAGGAGGCGCTGCCCAAGCAACAGTCCTGGAGCGGATGTCCGTACTGCGAACGCGGAGAAGGACTGACCGAAGGACTCGACCCGTGTTTTGGCGGGCAGTCGGTTGTATCGACCGCATCGTATGTGGAGCAAGGACAGCAGAAGGGAACCATCCACGTCATTCACGATGCTACCGATCGCCAGGCCGCGGAAGAAAAATACCGCATGCTGTTTGAACAGGCCCAAGAGGGCGTTTTCGTGGCCACCCTGGAAGGCGACCTGCTCGACTGCAACGACGCGTTCGTGACGATGTTGGGTTACGGGAGCCGCGACGAATTGATTACGCTCGACCTGGGGAGCGTGGTGGGAGCGACCAACGAGGAGCGGGAGGCATTCCGCAGCGAACTCGAGGCGCACAACTATGTGCGCAATTTTGAAATGACGGTGCGGCGCAAGGACGGCGCGCTGCTGACGGCCGCACTGAGCTGCTTTGCAACGCGCGATGCGGACGGGCACATTGAGCGCTATCAGGGCTTTGTTCTCGACAACACGGAAAAGAAGCGCTCGGAAGACGAGATGCGCCGCCGCAACCGCGAACTGAATGCGCTGAACGCCATGGCGGTGATCGCGACGCAATCGTTCGATCTCGACGAAATTTTGAATTTGACGCTGCGGCAAGTGGTCTCGCTATTCGGGGCCGATACTGGGTCGGTGTATCTGGCGGCGGAGCCTGAGGGTACTTACCGGCGCCGCGCGGGTTGGGGTCCGAGGAGCGAGGCGCGGGTGCGCATGTCAGAGGTGGTGTTTGCGGACGGCATGGGCGAACTGGTGATGCGATCGCGCGCGGAAGTCGTGACCCAGGACTTTTTGCCGCACCTTCCGCCCACCGTTGTGGAATTTGTATGCGCGGACCGGTTGCCCTGCTGGATTTGGGTCTTGCTCTGGAGCAAGGACAAGCCAATCGGCATCATGGGACTGGCCAGCAAGGAAGATCGGCATTACTCCAGCAATGACGAGAACCTGCTGGTCGCCATCAGCCGTCAACTCGCGACCACTGTCGAAAAAGTTTTGCTGTATGAAGAGACCTGCCGCGCCTATGAAGATTTGCGCAAGACGCAGGAGCAGCTTCTGCAAAGCGAGAAGATGTCGGCCATCGGCCAGCTTATTTCTGGAGTGGCGCATGAGCTCAATAATCCGCTGACCGCGATACTGGGATATGCGCAGTTGTTGCAAGGTTCCCGGCTCGATGACCGTTCGTCGGAATACGTGGGCAAGTTGTTCAAGCAGGCGCAGCGAACGCACCGGGTGGTGCAGAACCTGCTGTCGTTCGCGCGACAGCACAAGCCGCAAAAAGAAGAGGTGGATTTGCGGAAGGTGCTCGAAGAGACGCTAACGTTGAGCGAATACGACTTGAAGGTCAATAATGTCGCGCTCGAACGGGAGATTCCCGGAGATTTGCCGACGGTAATCGCGGACTCGCATCAGTTGCAGCAGGTATTCCTGAACATCATCAACAACGCGCTTGATGCGATGGGAGAGGGGCGCGGCCGGGGCTCGCTGAAAGTGCGAGTCGCGCAGAAAGATTCGTTTGTGTGCGTGGAGTTCGACGACAACGGCCCAGGGATCAAAGAGCCCGGCAAGATTTTCGATCCGTTCTACACTACGAAGTCGCTGGGCAAGGGTACGGGCCTCGGCTTGAGCATCTGCTACGGGATTATCAAGGAACACCTTGGGGAAATCGTGGCCCGAAACCGGACGGAGGGCGGCGCGACCATCGAGGTGCGCTTGCCAGCGAGCGAGAAGGCGGCATCTTCCGAGTTGAGTACGTCGTCACGGCGTGAGCCAGTGCTCTCGGAGCGGGTTCTTCTGGTGGAGGACGAAGAGGCGGTCCTGGAATTTGAGCGGGACGTGCTGGCGGGCGCGGGTGCCGAGGTCCAGACATCGATGAGCGTGGAAGATTCGCGCGAGCGGCTGCGCAATGGAAACTTCGACGTGATTGTGATGAACGGCCGCATGCCCGGAGGGCTCAGCGTCCAGGAAATCTACGAGTGGATTGCCGCTAACTGCGCCGGCATGGAAAAGAAATTATTGCTCACGTTTTCAAGTATGCTGGATGAGCGGTCTCGGGACTTCCTCCACGAGCATGGCGTCCGAGTGCTATCGAAGCCATTTGAGGTGGGAGACCTGATCAACCAGGTGCGGACGCTCGCGCAGAAGAGCAAAGGCGATAGAGGCGGCGACGAAAAGGTGTCTTCCGCTGAGGCGGGAAGCTAGCGTACGCTTACAGCTGTCCCTTCAAAGTCTTCATCATCTCCGCAATCAACTTCTCATTTCGGCGATACCAGCGCCAGTGGCCTTCACGCTTGGCCTCGACGAGTCCTGCTCTTTCGAGGATGCGCATGTGATGGGAAATCGTCGGCTGGGCGAGCTTCATGCGCTCTTCGATATCGGAGGAGCATAGCCCCGTCTCCTTGTCGATTGAGCATCCCCCTTTTTCTGTCAGCGCGCGCAGAATGCGACGGCGCGTGGGATCGGCAATGGCGTGGAGAAAGCGGTCGAGATTGGAAGTGGTGGAAGACATCGCGATTGGTAATTGGTGATATGCAATTGAAACCCACACGACGGATGACTCAGGTTTTCAATTACAAATTACAAATTACCCATCACACATTTCTTGTCTACTTTTTCAGAATCGGATTATATCCATCGGCGATCAGGCGCTGGCGCATCGCTTCCGCATCCTTCAAGTCGGCGTAGGGGCCGACTTGCACGTGGAAAAATTTGTCGGTGGACGGATTGTTGGCGGTGAACGCGGGATACTGTTTCTTCTTCAATGCCTCAACTAAGGCCTGAGCATCCTCCTGGCGGCTGACGGCCGCTACCTGCACGAAATATCCGCCGGTCGCGGGGGCTACGCTCGCAACCGGAGTTGGAGGTTTCGGTTGCTCGGCTGAGGCCGGCGGTTGCTGCGAATCGGCTGGCTTCAACTCCGCGTCCGCAGCCTTGGAGCCGACCGATTTGTAGAAGCTGAAGTCGGTCGGCTGCGCCGCGGGCGGGGCTGTATTTTCCTTGGCGGCAGTCGGGCGCACGACCGCTGCCGGCGTTGCTGGTGAGGCATTCAGCGAATTGCCTGCGCTGACGATGCTAGTCTTTCTGCCGAGCGAGAAGCCGATGGCAAAGAAAACGGCGCAGACGAGCACGAACGTAAAAAATAGAGCGAGCATCCGGCCGGTGCCGAGTGTGATTTCTGTGTCCTGTTGCGAAGTGGGCATTGCTATTTGTTTTGACCTCTAACTTTTTGCCGGGTCGGGCACAGCGGCCAGCAATTTTTGGATGCCGGAATAAAAATCGACCGGCACCGGGAAAACGACGGTGGTATTTTTCTCGACTCCAATCTCGGTGAGCGTTTGCAGATAGCGTAGCTGCACGCTGACCGGCTCGGTGGACAGCAAATGCGCGGCATCGACGAGGCGCTGCGCGGCCGAGAATTCGCCTTCGGCGTGGATGATCTTCGACCGCTTCTCGCGCTCGGCTTCTGCTTGCTTGGCCATGGCGCGCAACATCGACTCGGGCATGTCCACCTGCTTGACCTCCACGTTGGTGACCTTCACGCCCCAAGGTGAGGTGTGCGTGTCGAGAATGCTTTGCAGGCGCAGGTTGATTTTTTCGCGGTGCGCGAGCAGTTCGTCGAGTTCCTGTTCGCCAAGGACGGAGCGCAGTGTTGTCTGGGCGAACTGCGAGGTCTGGTAGACGTAGTTGGAAACTTCGACCACGGCTTTGTTGGGATCGATGACGCGGAGGAAAATAACGGCGTTCACTTTCAGCGTGACGTTGTCGCGCGTGATGATGTCCTGGGGCGGAACTTCGAGGGCTTCCTGGCGGAGCGAGACGCGCACGATGCGGTCAATGGGCGCGAAGACGAGGATGACGCCAGGTCCTTTGGCGGTGCCGAGCAAGCGGCCGAGCCGGAAGATTACGCCGCGCTCGTACTCGGCGAGAATTTTGATGGAGCTGAGGATGTAGATGATGAGGATGACGACCGCAATGGCGACAAGAGGGAACCCGAGATCCGGCATAAGTGCCTCCAGCAACTCGCAATTAGGCTATGAGCGGATTGTAGCGCAAGTGTTGGTACCGACGCGGTGCGGGCCTGCAAGCAAAGTTGGCGAAGATGATACGGCATCGGCCAGGTGAGCAGGCTGGCAGGCACTCTGCTCTTAGGCAAGCGCAGGCCGTGGGACTGTGACCGGATCGACTCTCAGCGTCAGGCCATCTACCCGGCGGACTATCACGCGCTCCCCAGCCGGAATATTCAAGGTGGAGACTGCGTCCCAGAGTTCACCGTGGATGAAGACTTTGCCGCTGGGCGACAGAGATGTTTCAGCGATGCCGATCTCCCCTACCAGACCTTGCTGGCCGGTTACTACTTTGTTGCGACGGGCGCGGAGCGCGATGCTCATCAGGAAGGACGTGATCAGGCCTAGCGGAACCGCGACGGCTAATGCGGTTACGAGCCGAACGCGCATCTCGGGGATGGGACCGTCGACGAGCAATAGGCCCCCGATCACGAGGAGCGCGATGCCTCCAATGGTGAGCACACCGTGGCTGGCAAACTTGGCTTCGAGGGCGAAGAGCACGAACGAGCCGAGGATCAGGACGAGCGCGGCGTAGCGGATGGGCAGGAGGTTCAGTGAGAAGGCTGCCAACATCAGAAAAACTACGCCGACTGTGCCGGGGATGACCGCGCCCGGATGATTGAATTCCATGTAGAGGGCGAGCGCGCCGATGGCGAGAATGATGAAGGCGACGTTCGGATCCATGATGTAGGTGAGGACGCGCTGCTTGAGCGTCATGGGGAAGTCACGGATGGGCTGGCCGGCTAGCTCTAGCGTGACGGTCGTGCCGTTGAAGCGCTTAAAACTCTTGCCGCTGACCTGGCGAAGGAGGTCCTGCTCGTTTGGCGCGATGTACTCGATCAGCTTTTTGTCGAGGGCTTCCTGCTCGGTGAAGGACTTGGATTCGCGGACGGCGCTTTCGGCGAGTTCGACATTGCGGCCGTGCTTGCCAGCCACTGAGCGCATGAGGGCGGCGGCATCGTTCTCGATTTTTTTCATCATGGTCTCGTCGGGCTTGCCGAAGAGAGTGACGGGGTGGGCGGCTCCGGCGTTGGTGCCGGGAGCCATGGCCGCGATATCGGCGGCTTCGAGAATGAAAATTCCGGCTGAGCCGGCGCGCGCGCCGGTGGGAGTTACGTAGACGATCACCGGCACTGCGGACGACGAAAGTTTTTCGATAATTTCGCGGGTGGAGTCGACGAGGCCGCCGGGCGTGTTGAGTTCGATCAGGACGGCTTGGTCGTGATTGGCGGCGGCTGCTTCGAGGGCGCGGCCGATGTATTCGGCGGTAACGGGCTGGATGGCGTCGTCGACCACGACTCGCAGGACTTCAGCGGAGGCAGGGACGATTAAGATCAGGGCGATTAGAAGCGGGCGGAGGAATTGTGCTGTCCCCTTCATTGTGGAATGAGCGGTGGTGGCGGGGGCGGGACGCCCCCGCGACAGCCGGCGAGACGCCGGCGCTACACGATCGAGTTTTTTCATTCTTATGGCAGCGGCTGCGCTTTCTCCGCGAGCTTGGCTGCTAGCGTACGTTTTAGATCCTGTGCAATGGCATTGCGGGGCTCGAGTTGGAGAACGCGATTGACGGTTTCGGCGGCAGCATCGGTTCGGTCTTCGCGCAGATCGAGGCGCGCAAGAATCAGATATGCGTCAACCGACTCGTGCACGCGCAGCGAGGCCTCTGCCTCGGCGCGGGCCTGTGCCGAATCGCCGCGCGCATCGTAAACATCGGCGAGAGCCGCGAGTGGAAAAGGACTGGACGGATCAACCGTGGCCGCATGGCGGAACTCGGCTTCCGCTTCGGTGGTGAATCCGTGGGCCAAAAGCTCCTTGCCCAACTCGATGTGGTAGCGGGCATGCGAGCGCGGGTCGGAGCGCGCGAATTGCTGTTCGGCCCAACCCTGCATCTGGGTGGTCATCTGCCGGAAGGCGTTCTCTTCGTAATTGCGAGCCAGGCGCTCGAGCGGAAGCTTCGGCGTGCTACTCGCGGGTGCGGTCAGAGAGTCGAGCAATGCCTTCGCTTCCTGATCGTTGGGCTTGCGATCGAGAGCGGTGTGTAGTTCGTGGGCGGCTCGCGCCTTGTCGCCGGATCGGGTCAACGCGATTGCGAGGTTGAAATGGTAGTCAGGATCGCTCGGGTCGTTTTGAATCGCGCGCTCGAAATCGTCGGTGGCTCTTTTTTGTCCACGCCGCGCCGCAACCACTCCCAGATTGTTATAGACCTCCGCCAGCGGGAGGCGTGCCGCCACAAACTGAAACGCGCGTTCCGCCTTGTCGAAATCGCCATGCGCGTAGGCGCTCAGGCCGAGATAGAAATTGGCCTCGCGCGCGACCATTGACGACTCCGGAACTTTCTCAAAAGCGGAGATAGCTTGTTCATACTGCCGTTGCGCGTAGTAGACCTTGCCGAGTTCGAGCCAGGCTTCGGCAAATGCCGGGTTCACCCGCGTGGCTTCACGATAGTGCTGGATCTTCTCGTCAGCGGAGGAGGCTATGGTCCCGCGGACGTAGTTTTCAAGCGCGTCCAGCCGCATGGGTGGAACGCTGGCGACGTAGCGGTCTTTGGGAAGGCCAAAATCGGGGCGGATCAGACGGACCAAGTCCCAGGCGAGCGCGGACTGTGAATTTCCCAAGTCGCTTAAAAGCGCGGATTCGGTGACGGGAGGGAAGAGTTTTTGCGCGCGCATGTCGAGCAGTTGCGCAGTCGCGGTGAGGCGCGCGCCATCGTAACTGTAGGAACCGAGCACAGCGTAGTCGACATCCATCTGCTCGGCCAGTCGATAGATGGTGGCACGCGAAGGATGTACTCCGCCGGGGACGCCTAGGCGATCGTAGGCGCGCAATCGCTCTTCGCGCGTCACAACGTAGAGCAGCGGAGAGTCGAGTAGCGAGCGGAAGGTTGCGGGGAAAGCTTCGCCGAGCCATTCGAGGCCGGGCGTGGGCGAGGTATTGTCAAAAGGAATTACGACAAGGGTGCGGCCGATAGCGGGATTCGGCTGCGCAAAAAGGGAAGCCACTAACAGCAACGACGCGAACAGCAGGCGGACGGTGCGCTTCACGACTATTTAATTATATCGGCTAGCGAGAGGTAGTATCCGCAGATCAGGCGCTACGCTCGCGGCGAGGCGTTGCTTGCTCGCCCTTGGTGTATTCGTCATTGCCAGGGTTCTGAGCTTCCTTCCAGCCCGGCAGATCGACGCGGCCGGTAATCAGGCGCGCGCCTCGCTCGTAGGTCAGATAGGCCCATGCCCAATTGATCATGACGATGAGGCGATTGCGGAAGCCGATCAGGAAGAGAATGTGAATGAAAAGCCACGCCAGCCATGCGAGATAGCCGGACAATTCAACGCCGAAAATCTGAGCGACGGCGGCGGCGCGGCCGATGGTCGCGAGACTGCCTTTGTCGTGGTAATGGAAGTTGCGGCGCGGCTGGCCTTTGAGATCGTGCGCGATCATTTGTGCCGCCCACTTGCCTTGCTGGATCGCCACTTGGGCGACTCCCGGCAGCATCGCGCCTTTTTCGTCGGCGAGGGCGGCAAGGTCTCCGATGACGAAGACTTCGGGATGTTCGGGGATGCTGAGGTCGGGCTGCACAAACACGCGGCCAGCTCTATCAACCTTCGCGCCCAGCTTGCGGCCGAGCGGAGACGCGGCGACACCAGCGGCCCAGAGCACGACCGATGCCGGCGTCGCATGGTCGCCAACCCAAACGGCGCCGGGTTCGATGCGCGAGACCATCTGCGAAGTGCGAACTTCCACGCCGAGGCGCTGCAGTTGGGCTTCCGCCTTGCGCGAGAGTTGCTCGGAATATGCGGGCAGAACGCGCGGACCGCCTTCGATGAGAACGATCTGGCTTTGCTCGGGCTTGATCTTGCGGAATTCGTGGGTCATGCCGTGGTGCGCGATTTCGGCCAGAGTTCCCGCCAACTCGACGCCCGTTGGTCCGCCTCCGACGACAACAAATTGCAGCGTAGGCGCGGAGTGGCTCGCTGCCCCTTGTCGCTCGGCCAATTCGAACGCCAGCAAGACACGGCGGCGGATCTCGAGAGCGTCTTCAATTGTTTTCAAACCGGGCGCGAGCGTGCTCCATTCGTCATGGCCGAAGTAGGCGTGCATGGCTCCGGAAGCGAGAATGAGATAATCGAAATCAATGGACTGCTGGGAAGTGATAACTGTCTGTCGGTGCAAATCGAAATCGACTACTTCTTCAAGTAGTACTTCAATATTGGGGCGATCCCGCAGAATCCAGCGAATCGGCGCTGCAATTTCTCCCGGGGACAGGCCGGCAGTCGCCACCTGATAGAGCAAGGGTTGAAAGGTGTGGTGATTCTTGCGGTCGATGACACTAACGTCGACCGGCAGGCGAGCGACCTCGCGGGCCGCGGTGAGACCGCCGAAGCCTGCTCCGATAATGACTACTTTCGGTCTGCTCGGCATTCGCTACTATAGATTACGGCCAGCGGCATTAAGTCGAAATGAATTTTGACCCTGCCATCCCGCGCGAAGCGAAGGACACTTACTCGCGAGTCGAACTTCAGGCCGAGCCTATGCCGACGACTCAGGGGCAGTCGTTACAGTCCTCGGCATCGGTGCTGCGGTATTTGATTCCATCGGTTCGCGACATCATCTTCATTTTTCTCTTTTGGTCGTTGCTGGCGGGAACGCTCTCGACCCGCCCGCTCGCCGACCCCGACATTGGATGGCATATTCGCGCTGGGGAACTGATGCTGGCAACTCACACGTTGCAGCGCACCGATCCGTTCTCGTCGACCATGCACGGCCAGAGGTGGTTTGCGTGGGAGTGGTTGTACGATTTGGCGCTCGGAATTCTGCACCGCGCTGGCAGCCTCAATGGCGTGGTGTGGCTCTGCGCGGTGATCGTGGCGGCGACTTTTACCTTTGTGCTCTCGCAATTGCTCAAGCGCGGAACCGGGCTGCTGCTGGCCATTGTGCTGATGCTGCTGGCGGAAGCGGCGGCGACGATTCATTTGTTTGCGCGTCCGCACATCGTGAGCTGGCTCTTTGCGCTCGCCTGGTTTGCCGCGCTGGAACGCTGGGAACGCGGAGATGCGCCGCGATGCCTGCCATGGTTCTTTCCGGTGTCGACCCTGCTGTGGGTGAATTTGCATGGAGGATGGCTGCTAGGCTTCGCGTTGCTGGCGATCTACATCGTGGCCGCGGTCTTGGAGAGGCTGCGCGCCTCAGATCCGTTTGTTGCGCTCCGGGCAGTAGGGCGCGCCCGCGCGATGGCTTGGGCCGGCGGTGCTTCGGCGCTGGCAACTCTTGCCAATCCTTTTGGGTGGCGCCTGCATGAGCACATCTATCGATACTTAGGTGACAGGTACCTGATGAACCGCATCGCTGAATTTCGTTCGCCCGATTTTCATGGCTGGGCGCAGCGTTGTTTTGTGATCATCCTGCTGCTGACGGTGGTCGCGCTGGCAGGGCATCGCCGGCGCGTTCGTCTCAGCCATCTTCTGGTGGCGCTGCTGGCGGTATACGCGGGATTGTTGGCATCGCGCAATCTTCCGGTTTCGTCGATGTTGCTCGTCTTGGTGATCGGGCCGATGCTCTGGGAAAGTCTGGTTTCGCTAGCTAACCGGCCCGGTGCCTGGGAACCACTTCGCGGCGGCGCGAGGCGGATTGTGGAATTCTCCAGCAGGATGGGTGCGCAGGAGTTGAGTCTCCGGGGGCACGCGTGGCCGGTGATCAGCGCCGTCGCAGCCTTGGCGGTCTGTTTGCATGGCGGATGGATCGGCTCGCGCCACTTGATCAACGCGAAGTTTGACCCGACGAAAGTTCCGGCAGCGGCGGTCGACTTTCTGGAGGCACATCCCGCTCAGCACCCTGTCTTCTCTACCGATTCGTGGGGTGGCTATCTGATCTACCGGTTGTATCCTTCCCGGCAAGTCGTGGTCGACGATCGCCACGATCTTTACGGGTCGGACCGGGTTCGCGAAGTGCTAATCCTCATGCAAGGCGAGCCGGGATGGCGCGAGGTACTCGAAAGTTGGCATATTCAGGCTGTTTTGTTGCCCGCAGGGTCAACGCTGGCCAACCTGCTGCGCGAACTTCCGCAGAATTGGCGTTTGACGTACCAAGATAAAGTCGCGGTCGTGTACGAGAGAAGATAATCTCTGCAACTCGCGCCATGGGGGATCATCAGATGTGTAGCGTGTTGCGCGGGGTTCTCGGTGCTTGTCGCTGCGGCAGGCCTTGTTTGTCGTCTTGCAATTGAAACCGATATAAAGAGAGAGCATGCGGATTGCGAATGAAGGCTGTCGGGGGACGTGCCGGTGAGCGCACAGTGTGTGCCGTTCCGCCAGATTCCGCATTCCACCCGCCTCTTTCTCGACTATCTTTCCTACACACCCTCGATTCAACCGTTCTATCCGCGTTCTCCGATGTTTTCGGAATGGCTGAAGGATGAAGCGACGAGCGTTCAGTACGACCCGCAACGCCGCGAAAAGGTCAGCGAGATTCTGGCGCGGCAGAATCGAAATTGGGGCGCTTCCGAAAGAACGCTGGCCAATATTGAGCGGCTGAAACACGGTGCCTTGGCGGCCGTCACCGGGCAGCAGGTGGGATTATTCGGCGGCCCGTTGTTTTCGATTTTCAAGGCGCTGAGCGCGGTCAAACTCGCTGCCGAGGCCACAGCCGCCGGCGTCGATTGCGTTCCGGTTTTTTGGCTGGCGACCGAAGACCACGATCTGGCCGAGGTCAATCATGTGTCGCTTGCTGCAACGCAGGGTGCACCGGAACGGGTCGAGGTAGAAACTCACGGCGTCGCCGATGCCCCCGTGGGCACGATCAGGTTTGGCGCCGAAATCGGACCGGTGGTGGAACGTGCCGCGGCATTGCTTGGAGACTCCGAAGTCATGGCGTGGCTGCGCGAGTCCTATCGTCAGGGCGAGACTCTGGGCAGCGGCTTTGCGCGTCTGTTCGCGCGGCTCTTCGCGCAGTGGGGCGTCATCCTCCTAGATCCTGCCGACAAGGAATTTCATGTGCTGGCAAGGCCCTTGTTCCGCGACGCGATCGAGCGTGCCCCCGAGCTTGACGAGGCGCTGCTCGCCCGGGGAAAGGCCTTGGAGAGCGCGGGCTATCACCAGCAAGTGAAGGTAACGGCGGCCACCACGATGCTGTTTGAAGTAAAGAACGGCGTGCGCACCGCGATGCGGCGCAAAGGCAACGGGAATGGCGCCGAGTTTTTGTCCGGCCATGAAAAGCTTTCGAAGCAGCAACTCCTTGCGCGCATCGATGAAGCGCCGGAGAACTTCAATCCCAACGTGCTGTTTCGTCCGGTGGTGCAGGACTACCTGTTGCCGACGCTTGTCTATACAGGGGGCTCGGCGGAAGTCGCCTACTTCGCGCAGGTCGGTGTCGTTTACGAAAAATTGCTGGGGCGCGTCACGCCCGTCCTGCCGCGCTTTTCGGCAACCATGCTCGAACCGAAGCCGGAGCGCGTTTTGAATCGCTACAAGCTGACGCTTCCGGATGTGCTTCAAGGACCTGAAAAAGTGCGGGAGTTGATCGCCGCGCAGTCGCTGCCGCCAGACCTGCAAGTACGTTTCGAAGAGGCGCATGCGAGTGTGGAGAAGTCGATGACGAGTCTCCGCGAGTCCATCGGGAAGCTGGATGCGACGCTGGTTGGCGCGGCCGACCGTGCCCGGATGAGTATGTGGTATCAGGTGAACCGGCTTCAACGGCAGGCGGCGCGGGCCGAGATCGAGCGCAATGAAGTTATCAGTCGGCACGCCGATACGGTTTCAAACACGCTCTTCCCGCACAAGACACTCCAAGAGCGCGAAATCGCAGGCGTGTGTTTTGTGGCGCGCTACGGGCCGGGGCTGCTTGCGAAGCTGTATGAATCCATCCACACCGACTGCCACGATCATCAGTTAATTTCGGTGGAGTAGGGTTTTTCTGCGAACTGATCTCTGCGAACTCAGCGGGTGTTCTCTGCGCACTCTGCGGTTAAGAGCTTTTGACCGCAGAGGTCGCGGAGCAAAGACGCAGAGCACGCAGAGAAGAGCCCTGGATTTGCAAAGATCAACCGCCAGTTTTTCTGTTTCTTATTTCGACTCCCCAAGAGCCAGATATGCCCCGAGGCCGATCATGACCGCGCCCGTCAGCGTGCGCTGACGCTGCCGGAAGCGGGCCGACTCGCGAATGCGCTGGCCGAGCGGCCCGGCGAGCATGGTGACGATGATGTCCGCGGTAGTGTTGAGGGTCACGGAGATGGCGCCGAGCAGAATGAATTGCAGGAACACGTGGCCCACTTCGCGATTCACGAATTGAGGAATGAAGGGAAGAAAGAACAGGGCGGTCTTTGGATTGAGCACTTCCGTCATAACGCCTTGCCAGAAAGGGCTTCGTCTGCGCTGCAGGCCGGCGAGCGAGATGGGTTGATCTTTGCGCGCGTCGAGGATCATGCGAATGCCGAGAAAGCAGAGGTAGCCTGCGCCGAGATACTTGACCATAGCGAAGGCGGCCGCAGACTTCGCCAGAATGATGGAAATGCCTGCAGCCGCCGCAAAATGTGCCCAGGGCTGAGAGAAGGCCTTCGCGACGCCCTCCAGCCAATGAACGCGCCAGGACGTAGAGCATGCCGGGACCGGGGGCAATGGCGAGCAGGACCGCGGCACCAAGAAAAACCAGGAAATGAGTGGAGTCGAACATGATCTGGAGATTATAGTGGGCTGAATACAGTAGCGCGGGCATCTTGCCGACTGTATCGAGGGGCGTATCGCTCTCGACGCGGCGGGCGAAGACGCCCGCCGGACAGCCGCCGGGACGGCGGCGCTACCTCTAACTCTTGCCGTTCCCGTCCAGCATGTCGCGCAATTCCGCCAGCGACACGACGCGCGGGACACCTTTGCTCTTGTAGGCTCCGGGGACGTCCATGAGCACGGCCTGCATGCACGCCCGCGTGGCTCCGAGATAATCGACCGAGTACACGTCGCCGACGTAGAGGCTCTCTTCGGGCCGGGCATGCAAAGATCGCAGCGCTTGATGGAAGATTTCCGGATGCGGTTTTTCGTATCCCACCAGCCCCGAGTCCGTAATCGTGCGAAAACAATCGGCGATGCCGCACCGGCGTAATACGTCTTCAATCCGCCCATCGGCATTGGAGATGACGCCGATCTGGTAGCGTTCGGCAAAACGCAGCAAGTGTTCACGCGTTCCGGGAAGAATCTGGTCCCAATTGGCCGAGTCGCGAATGCCGCTGACGAGTTGGTCGCGCAGCGGGTCGTCTTTGACTCCAATGTCCGCGAACAATTGCGTGTAGAACATGAACCAGAAACTGTGATCGTGATTGCCGTCATTGATCATCAGCGAGTCGAACTCGTTCTTGATGCGGCATTCAAGCTGGCGGAGTTGTTTGGTTTCCCAGATGACTCCCTGCGCCGTGAGCGGAGCGTGGATGCGCTCGCGATTCGGAAAGAGGAGCGTATTGCCAACGTCGAAGAATATGGTTTTGACTTGGGGATACATGCTGAATATCTCTCCTTGCATTGTAAAGCCCCGGAATAATCAGAAAGGCACGTCTGGCGCTGACGATCGCGAATAAAACCAGTAATATCGAACTTCGGCCTGCGGGTGGGCCCGGAACTTCAGGATGAATCTTCGAGCGTCATTTCGCGTTGTGCCGCGAACCTGCTCCTCGATCTTCGTCGCCATGGGGCAGGCGCAGGAGTGGGCAGCAGGCGGGCGCCCGATGCGCGCGCTGGCCGCGGCACTGGCGCCGCCGGCGTTCTTAGTGCTCAACACGCGGGAAGAGGTCTACAACATCCTCTGGACGCTGGTTTTCGGATTTGCCACGATCAATATTTTGAGCCTGGGGGCGCGCCGCTTCGAGGCGCAAAAGAGAGGACTGAATTTTGGCGAGGTGCTGGCGATTCTCATTGTCGTCATTTCGATCCTGCTGCTGGGCTGGGAGATGCTCTACGTCTTCCACATTCTGCCGATTCGCCTTACGCCTCGCTGACGCGGTATCATGCGCGTGTGGCCAAACGCGACTTCAATTTCGATGTGACCTGCCCTTGCTGTGGGGCGGTGCTGAAGATCGATAGCGCGACGCGCGGCGTAATTTCCCATGTCGCTCCGGTCAAGCCGAAAATGTTTCAGGATATGGAAGAGGCGGCGAAAGCTATGAAGGAGCAGGATGGCCGCCGGGACTCCATTTTTCGCCAGTCGGTGGAAGCGCAGAAGCATGCCTCGGAGCTGCTGGAAAAGAAATTCCAGGAAGCGCTGAAAAAGGCGAAAGAGACGCCGGATACGGGAAAGCCAATTCGCGACTTTGAGCTGGATTGAGTTCTCGGTTCCCAGTTCCCAGTTCTCAGTTCTCAGTAGAACCGCCTGGCGTCTGACTTGAGAACCGGGAATTCGCATGCTCCTTCTTGGCCATCGCGGCGCTCGCGCTTCTCGCCATATCCCGGAAAATACGCTGGAGTCGTTTGAGCTGTGCTTGCAGCACGGTTGCGACGGGTTTGAGTTTGACGTACGGCTCGCGGCCGATGGCGCCGCCGTGATCTGTCATGATCCGCTCGTTGCGGGCCAGGAAATCGCATCGACACCGAGCGCGCGACTCGCCCTGACCACCCTCGACGAGGTCCTAGAGACGCTTTCGGCGCGAGCATTTCTCGACATCGAACTTAAAGTGGCAGGGCTCGAGAGGCAGTTGATCGCAGCCTTGCGGGCGTATCCGCCCCAAAAAGGGTACGTCGTATCATCGTTTCTGCCCGGAGTGTTGAGCGCGGTGGGGGAGCTCGATGCCAGCATCCCTCTTGGATTCCTTTACGATCGGCCGGAGCAAGTCGTGTCCCCGGCGCTTCCGCTTACCTACCTGATCCCGCATTTCACACTCATCACCCGCGAGCTCACCGGTCAGGCCCACGCGGCAGGCCAGAGAGTCATGACGTGGACTGTGAACCGCGCCGAGGATATGCGCCGCTTCGCCGACTGGGGCGTTGACGCGATCATTTCCGATGATACGGAATTGCTGGTTCGATCTTTCCGCTAAGCCGCAACTCCCATTGCTCTCAAAATCCCCACTCATTTACTCTGGTCATTCATGCCCACTACTGGCGAACGTTTTGAGCGTGCGGTTCAAATCATGGCGCGGCTGCGCGCTCCCGGCGGATGCCCCTGGGACCGCGAGCAGACCTTCGATTCCATCAAGCCTTACACCCTGGAGGAAACCTATGAGGTGCTTGAGGCCATTGACAACCGCGACTGGCCGGAGCTGACGGGCGAACTTGGAGATCTGCTGCTGCAGGTGCTTTTCTATTCCGAGATGGCGCGTGAGGCCGGACACTTTTCCGTCGACGATGTTCTCGATCGTCTGTCAAACAAGCTGGTCGATCGGCATCCACACGTATTCGGCGACGTCAAGGCGGATACGCCTGCCGAAGTGTTGCGCAACTGGGAGGCGCTGAAAGCGGAGGAAAAGAAAAAGCGGCTGGAGGCTCGTGGCGAAAAGGCCAATGCGAGCGCCGAAGGAGAACCTGCGGCCGATCAGTCTGTGCTCGCGGGCATTTCGTCGCGGGTTCCTGCGCTCCTCGAGGCGCATAAACTCAGCTCGCGCGCGGCCCGTGTTGGTTTCGACTGGCCTGAGATCGAGGGGCTTTTCGAAAAGCTCGCCGAGGAGACCTCTGAGCTGCGCGCAGAGCTGAAAAGCGCGCCCATTAAGGGTCCGGCGGGAAAGGGCGTTGCCAGCTCGGGCAAGCCGCCAATTTCACTTGATTTGCATGTGCGCCTGGAAGACGAGGTCGGCGATCTTTTCTTTGTGCTGGTCAACATTGCGCGCTACCTCGCGCTCGATCCCGAACAGGCGCTCCGCAAAGCCAATCGTAAGTTCAAGCGTCGCTTTCAATGGATGGAAGAGCAGTTGCGGGCGAGCGGACGGCAACCGCAGCAAGCCTCGATGGACGAACTTGAACAGCTCTGGC
This sequence comes from uncultured Acidobacteriaceae bacterium, assembly GCA_963698865.1. GTDB lineage: Bacteria > Acidobacteriota > Terriglobia > Terriglobales > Acidobacteriaceae > Acidiflorens. The sequence goes on from CAVOSL010000005.1 coordinate 174,931, forward strand.
AGCAGGCCAAGCGCCAGGAGAAATTGACATGACGGAGCAGGGCCATCTTGCGGCCACAGAGCCTGCGTCCCCTGAGAACTCCACTGCGTTCTCCATCCGCAAATGCGCGTCACTTGACGAGATGCACGCGTGCTTTGCGCTCCAGAAGGAGGTCTGGGGTTTTTCGGATGGGGAACTGGTTCCCGTAAGATTGTTTGTCGTCGCGGCAAAGATTGGGGGCCAGGTGATTGGGGCGTTCGATCAGGGAGAATTGGTCGGCTTCGCGCTCGCCATCCCTGCAATGCGCAACAGTCATGCTTACCTTCATTCGCAGATGCTCGCTGTTCGGCAACAGTACCGCAATGCTGGCCTGGGACGCCGGTTGAAGCTTTACCAGCGTGAAGAAGCATTGGGACGCGGAATCGAGCTGATGGAGTGGACATTCGACCCGCTTGAGATCAAGAACGCGTACTTGAATATCGAAAAACTCGGTGCAATCGCGCGGCGCTACAACGTTAACCAATATGGCATCACTTCGTCGCCGCTCCAGGGCGGCTTGCCGACGGATCGTCTGATTGCGGAATGGTGGATGAATTCGCGGCGCGTGCGTACAGTGCTCGCCTCGGGCCGGCGGACGGACATCGAGTCCAAAGTGCACATTGACGTGCCCGCCGAAGTTTACGAATGGAAGGCAGCGGGAGCCACGCGTACGAAGGCAATCGCGGTGCAGGATAAGAATCGTGAGCAGTTCATCAAGGCGTTTGGGGATGGCCTGTCCGCTCTTGGATACGAGCGCGACGCGAATGGAAACGGACGTTTCCTGCTCGGAGCGTGGGACGAGCCGTTGAGTTATTAAGTCACCGTCGGATATCGAACGGAGCCGCTACAATCAGAAGTTGCTTGCTGATGACGGGCTTGGCCTCATATACTGCTCACGCTCTGGCCGAGCTCTTCTGGCGCGACGCGAAAGAAATCCCTAGACAAAAATGAAAATTGAATCGGTGACTTTACGCGAAATTCATATGCCGCTCGTGCATTTTTTTGAAACGAGCTTTGGACGTGTTTACAGCCGGCGCATTCTGCTTGTAAGCGTCGACGCCGACGGCGTTCGGGGATGGGGTGAGTGCGTCGCCGGAGAAGACCCGTTTTACAGCTCGGAGTGGATCGAGAGCGCGTGGCCGACAATCATTCACTACCTGGCGCCCGCGCTGCTCGAGGGTGAGGTGCAATCCGGACGCGACTGTGGCGCGCTCTTTGCCAGAGTGCGCGGTCATCGCATGGCCAAAGCGGCGCTCGAAAATGCGGTGTGGGACGCGGAGGCACGTCAGAAGCAATTGCCGCTCTGGAATCTCCTCGGAGGTTCCCGCCGCGAAATTGCCTGTGGAGTTTCCATCGGCATTCAGGATTCGCCCGAAGAGCTTCTGGAGAAGATTGCCACCGAACTGGCCGCGGGTTACCAGCGCATCAAGGTCAAAGTGAAGCCGGGATGGGACCTGAACATAGTGGAAAGAATCCGCTCGCGTTGGCCCGACATTCTGCTAAGTATCGATGCGAATTCCGCTTACACGCTCGACGAGGTCGAGCACCTGCGCAAATTCGATGCCTTCAAGCTTCTCATGATCGAGCAGCCTTTGTGGAACGACGAAATCTATCTGCACGCGCGTCTGCAAAAGGCCATCGCAACGTCGATTTGCCTCGACGAGTCCATACACCACGCACGTGCGGCCAATTTCGCACTCGAGATCGGCGCGTGCCGCATCATCAACATAAAGGTTGGCCGCGTTGGCGGGTTCACCGAGGCCAAGAAGGTACACGATGTCGCCCAACGGCACAACGTGCCAGTTTGGTGTGGTGGCATGCTCGAGTCAGGAGTGGGAAGAGCGCACAATATCGCGCTCTCGACGCTCGATAACTTCCGCTTGCCGGGAGATGTTTCCGCGTCAAAGCGATATTGGAAGCAGGACATTATCGAACCGGAAGTGGAGGTTCGCGCCGACGGGACGATTGCCATCAGCGATGCGGTGGGAACTGGATACGAGGTGCGCGAGGATCTGGTGCAAGAGTTCACGGTGCGAACCCAGACGTTGCGCGCAGGGAAAAAGTAGTTTCCCGCCTCCAGCCCTCAACGCTTATCTTCGTTGCTTTTCGGCGAGGTTTTCGGATGAGACATTTTCCGCCAAGGCTGCTTCTTCCTTCTTAAGAAGCTCCACTGCCTGCGCGAAGGTCAGGTTCTTATCGATCCGCCGGAAATCGCTGAAGACTTCGGTCGAATCGATATTCAGGCTCTTCAGCAGCAGGATCTTCCCCGTGAACTTCACGCTCATGCAGGAGATTTCCCAAACGTCGTTCACATCCTGCTGATGAACGAGGAAGTGACCGCCTTTGTCCAGGTGTCCGAGAATTCCCCAGCCAAAGCTTACCTGCTTGAAGAGCATGCCGTCGATGCTGGCGATGCGGTAGTGAACGGCGTCGACCAGAAGTGTACCGCGCATTCCGGTGAGCACTTCTTCGACGCGCGAAGGCGGTTCGTAGCTGGGATTGGGGCGGAACTTCAGCCTTACCAGCGGATCGCCGAGGCGTCCGATGCCCAGCGAACCAGCTTCTTGGCCCGCGTCCTCGTAGAGGAATGCGTCGGGCAGAGCGCGCACCATGCGGGAGGTTCGGTCCGCATCTTCCCGCTCCTGCGAGCGCTTCTTGCGCAGTTCGTCGGGATTATGGATGAAGCGTTCGAGCCGCGACTGTTCGGCTTTCTGTTGATCGGGCGTCAACGGTTTGCCGTCGTATGCGATGATCAAGCCCGCGCTGCCTTCCCTGGTTTCGGCATAGAGCTTGGTGATCGAGCCTTTGGGAGTGGTCTTGGTGCCGCGAAACATGAAGTGCTCGGAGACGCCTTGATCGGCTTTGAGTTCGTTCTGCACCGCTTTGCGGACAAGTTCAGCGGGATCGTGGAGAGGCGCTGCAGGAACGGCTGTCGTTTGTGCAACGCTGAGGGCGCTAAAGGCCAGTGTGCTCAGCAGCAGAATGCGGCATGCCAAACGCGGCACAGTCGCGCGCGATATGCCTTGTGCGTGTTTCCGAATGGGTCCGAGCACATCCATCTCAGTTAGACGATGGTAGCAAGACGGGCGTTGCTTTTCGAGGTTGGCATTGCATGCTCGCATTACGGTGGTCAATGGCCGTTCGACGGCATGGAGCGCAGCCGCTGACTGGGCAATGATTTACAATCAGTCATTCGCGAATGCCATTGAAGACATTGATGGCGCGCGAGAGATTGGAGTTTGTCAATGGATGCTCCGCAGAACGAGATTGCGAAGGTCGGGAAGTCAGTGGTGATCAAAGGCGAGGTTTCGGGATCGGAAGATCTGTATATCGATGGCGAAGTTGAAGGCAGCATCGACCTGCGGAGCAACAGTGTGACGATCGGCCCGAACGGCAAGGTGAAGGCGAGCGTGAGCGCGAAGTCAATCGTGGTTCAGGGCAAGGTGGACGGAAGCCTGACTGCGTCCGATCGCCTGGATCTGCGCAAGTCCGCGATTGTTACGGGCGATGTAACGACGCAGCGGATTGCGATCGAAGAAGGCGCGTTCCTAAAGGGCAAAGTTGATATTCAAAAAGAGGCAGGGAAGGGAACCGCGACGTCGTAAGGAAGCAAGCCGTGACTAGCAACTGAAGGCACTTGTTGCAAACAACTGGATGAAATTTTTTCGAGGCTCTTCGAACCAGTCGACAGAATCGGCCACTCCGGTGAAATTGAGCCGCCGTTCGAGCGGCGTGGGAGAAATTTCGCGCGTGCTGAACTCGCAGGAGGGATTGTGCGTGCTCGACGTGGGCGCGACCTCTGCCAATAACATCCGCTACCTTACCGATAATGGTCACAAAAATTACAGCGAAGATTTGTTGCGGGCTTCGCTCGATCCCGCGTTGCGGGTGCAGGACAGCGCCAGCAACTCGGTGGTCGATTGCAAGAAATTTCTCGACGAGAATCTGGTGTACTCGAATGGCCAGTTCGACATCGTCCTGCTATGGAATCTTGCCGACTACATGGAAGAGAGCCTGGTGAAGCCTACCATCGATCGGCTGTGGTCGACGATGAAGCCGGGGGGATTGCTGCTGGCATTTTTTCATACGCGCGATGCCGGGCCGGATTCGACTTGTTATCGCTACCACGTAACGGGCACGGACATGCTGGAGATGCAGCCGGTTAAGTTTGCGCTGCCGGGACGGCCTTCCTCCGACAAACAGGCTCCGCGGCTGCAGCGGGTCTTTGCCAACCGGCACATTGAAAATCTCTTCCACGACTTCGCGTCGATCAAATTCTTTCTGGCGCGGGACAATATTCGCGAAGTGCTGGTGGTGCGGTAGCCTCAACACCCGGGGGGTACCCCCCTCCCTACCCTTCCTATATCCGTGTAATGGAATCAACAACTTAGAGTAAGTTTGCTCGCAAAGTATTCGAAAATATAGACTTGAACTTAGTTCCAGCAACTCTTTTGCTGAGTTTGAGTTAGGTTCGATTTTCGGGAATTTTGCGATTTTGTTCCCGCCAAAGTCTTGAGGAATATAGACTTAGAGGCAAAGTCTTGAGCACGCTGGAGTTAACGGTCAAAAAACGGCGTCTCCTTCGGTGTTTAGCTGCAAAGTATTCAAGAATAAAGGCTTATTGATAAAGTATTCCGGAATAAGGAGTTACGCTCCAAATCCGCGAGCTTCCCCCTCCTTTCTGCGAACTCGAGTTCTCGGGCTGCCCGTGCCTGCAATCTCTCTTTTTTCAAAGAACGAGTCGTACTGAGCGCTTTGTGCGCCTCCTTCTATGTTGGGCCTTTGTGTGGCTAAGTCAAGGAGTTTTCTTGCTGAGATATCGGGCGAGAAGTCCCCGGCGCTGTCCTCCGGTTTCTTGTACGTACAGAATTGTAAGAGAGCTGTTCGTACCCGCGAGGTGCGGGGAGGGATCGAAGGCGCCCACTCAATCGCAAAAAGCGCGATTGAATGGGGCACCCGGCCCTTGCAAAGAACGCAAGAGCGGGGCACCCGCTGTGTTGCTGATGCCGGCAAGATCAAGAGCCTGGGCCACCCGCCAGCCCGAGGGGCACCCTGGTGGGCCAGTAAGACATCGTTGGCCTGATTGGGCACCTTGCCTCCCTGAAGAAAGTCGGGGAGTCTGAACAACGAATCATGGTCGGAAGTCAGTGATCGAATAGATGGTTGGTGGAACCAAACTTCCACCGCAGGATTCTGAAAGCGGGCCTTGGTCGCATGAGCAAAGAGCAAAAGCAACCCCAAGAGCAACACCAAAACCAAAACCTTCCACGAAAGGAAAAAGAAAAATCTTTCGACTGGTCCACGTGTCCCTTGACAACGCCGACACGGTTATAGAGGGTGCCCCAGACAATGAGGGTGCCCCACACATCGCGCCCTTTGCGATGTGTGGGTTTCGTCACAATTGGACTGTGTCGGGATCACCGTCACATTCTAACCCTGGTATCTATTCTGACTGGGTGACCAAGCGTCTGCATCGCTATTATGGCGCGCATGATCTGCACTTCATCACCGGTACTTGTTACCGCCGCCAACCGGAATTGAGCTCGGCTTGGCGGCGCGACTTGTTTGTGAAAATCCTGGAGGAGACACGACGCAAGTACCGTTTTGTTGTCCACGGATATGTGGTCATGCCCAAGCACTTTCATTTGCTCATTACCGAGCCCGAGGTGGGCGACCCGTCGGTGGTAATGAAAGTGATCAAGGAGCGTTTCTCACGGCGCGTGAACGGTTTGCGCAGGCAAGCTGCGGCCGAGCAGGGTGTGCTGTGGGAGCGGGTGCGGAAGCCGATTTGGCAGAAGCGTTTTTATGATTTCAATGTGTGGAGCACGCGCAAGCGTGTCGAGAAGCTGCGCTATATGCATCGGAACCCTGTGAAGCGCAGACTAGTGGAGCGGCCCGAGCAGTGGAAGTGGAGCAGTTTCCGAGCCTACCTCTATGGAGAAACGGGACCGGTGCATGTGAACTTTCAGGAGTGGGCGTTGGAAATTAAGAGCCGTCCGGTCCAGAGTTTTGCCGAGGTCGAGAGCCCACTCATTCGCAAAGTACGCGAATGAGTGGGGCACCCTCATTGTTTAGGGCACCCGGCAGATTGGACACGTCTTGGTGTGCGCCAAACGGGCTTTATGAGCCCGCTCATACGCTTCCATCTCTTCCCTCTGGTGCTTCCGTTTTGTCTTCTCCGAGATCCGGGGCTTAACTTCGTTGCGGAAGAGATAGGCAGTCCAAGCAGCGTGAGCGCGTGCCTCACGATTTGTTAGCTCTTTGTACAGGGCGCATTCCGAGTCAGACATGGATGTGATTCGGTGAGTTGTCTTGGGCGATGTCGGCGGTCCTCGTTCTCTTGATACTATAGAGGGTCAGGCACTGGTTCCGCGCGACGTTTTCCCGCCAACCCCGCCAGGTCCGGAAGGAAGCAACGGTAACGGGCTCTTTCGTGTGCAGTGGTCGCCGGTGCCTGGCTTGTTTTTATCGGGTCATTTTTTGATCGGGTCATCGGGTGATCGGGCCATCGGGCCATCTGAAAACCCTGACGTCTTGCCCTCCTTCTTGCTCTTCCGCCGCGATCACCTTAGCCTTTCACTTATGACTAAACGGCTTTACTACGATCAGCCTGATTTGCTGGAGTTCGATTCCGTGGTGGAGGAAGCGACGGCGCCTGGCGGCGCCGAAACCCGACATTCGTTCATGCTCCGCGAGAGCGCTTTTTATCCGACCAGCGGCGGGCAGGTTCATGACGCTGGCTGGGTCACCGTCGAAGGCGGTGCACGCTTGCGGATCGGTGAGATCGCTGAGTCGGAAGATGGGCGCATTGTTCATTATGTTGAAGCGCCTTCCGAGGCTCCCGCGGCGGGGGCACGGGTTCATGGCAGCGTCGATGCCGAACGGCGGCGGGATCATATGCAGCAGCACACCGGGCAGCATGTGCTTTCGGCGGCGTTCATCGAGCTGTACCAGTTTCCGACTGTGTCGTTTCACATGGGAGAGGATTACTGCTCGATCGATTTGGCTACGCCGGCGCTGACGGACGGGCAGGTGGTTGCCGCGGAGAAGCGCGCCAACGAAATTATTTTCGAGAACCGCGGGGTCGCGATCCGATACGTGTCGCGCGTGGAGGCGGAGAAGTTGGGACTGCGAAAGTTGCCGCCAATGGAGCGTGATGAGCTGCGGCTGATCGAGATTGCCGATTTCGACGTCTGCGCATGCGGAGGTACCCATGTTTCTTCGACCGGACAGATCGGGTCTATTTTGCTGCGCAAGACGGAAAAGACGCGGCAGGGAATGAGAGTGGAGTTTGTTTGTGGCGGGCGAGCGGTGCGGACGGCGCGGCGCGATTATGCGGCCTTGACTGAGTCTGCCGCGTTGTACTCCGCGCAGATTTGGGACTTGCCGGTGCAGATTCGCAAGAGCTTCGAGGAGTGTGAAGGCGGCGCGGAAGGAGAGAGAAGAGGCGCTGGAACAGTTGGCGGGGGCGATGGCAGAGACATCCATCGGGTCATCGGGTGATCGGGCCATCGGGTCATCTGACCCCGCGACTGCGGCGGCTCCGGGTGGGCGACGCGTTATCGTTCGCGTGTTTACCGATCGCGACTCGGCTTTTACGAAATTGTTTGCGCAGAAGGTGGCGCGGGCCGGGGCGGGAATCGTTGCGCTGGCTGCCAGCGCAATGGATCCTCCGGGGATTGTGTTTGCGCAGACTCCGGGTGGGACGGCTGATATGGGCGCGCTGCTGAAGGAGGCGCTGGCAGCGGTTGGCGGGCGGGGCGGAGGCAGCCGCGACTTTGCGCAGGGTGGAGTTCCTGCCGGTTGCAACTTGGAGAAGCTTTTGCGGGATGTCGCGAGCAAACTCGCAGCCTGAGGAGGGAGTCAAAACCTTAAACCGCTGAGGGCGCAGAGAAATTCGCGGAGGACGCTGAGAAAAGTCAGAAGCTTGAACCACAGGGAATTGCGAGCGCCCGACCTTCTCTCAGGGGCTAAAGCCCTTATCTTTCCCCAGGGCTGGACGGCACGGCTGAAGCCGTGCCCCACCCAAATCCATTTGTGAGATGGCTTCTGAGAGCTGCTCTTCTAGTACGATGTTTCCCATGCTGGAACCGCGGCTGATTCTTATCCACCTGCTTATCAAGCTGGGCGTCGCGGTTACGGTGTCGACTGTGCTGGGGCGGTCGAAGGAATTCCGGAAACTTCTTTTCCGCGAACATCGCGCTACCAAGCAAAAAATTTATCTCGCGCTGTGGATGGGGCTGCCGATCGCGCTGGGCGTTTGGATCCGCTTCAATGTAACAAGCTTCATCTCCGGCGACCTCGGGCTGGAGACGGCGCTGTTGCTGGGGGTGATTGGCGGGCGATTGTCGGGGGGAGTGGGAGGCGCGCTGATCGCGCTGCCGGCGGCTTTTCATCACGAGTGGGCGAGCATGCCGCTCTATTCGCTGGCGGGCATTGTGGCGGGGCAACTGCGCCGGTTCGCGCCGGAGCAGGAGGACATCTGGTCGTTCTCGCCGTTTGTGGATCTGACAATTGTGCGCTGGATTCGGCGCAATCTGCCACGGCCGCGGCTCTTCGACTGGCAGGTTACTTTTTTTGTGACGATCATGGGAATGCGCTTCCTGCAAACGGAAATCTGGCACGCGTTTCCGACCGCGATTTTCAGTTTGGAAAGCACGAACCTGTGGGTGGAAGCTGCGATCTACCTGACTACGGCGACGGTTGTGGGCACAGAACTGAAAATATTTAACAACGTGCGCATCGAGTTGAAGCTGGAAGAGCAGGAACGGCTGCTGCTCCAGGCGCGCATGGCGGCGCTGCAGAACCAGATCAATCCGCACTTCCTGTTTAATACCTTGAACTCGATTTCGTCGCTGGTGCGCTTCGATCCGGACACGGCGCGCGAGATGATTCTGAAGCTGGCGACGATTTTGCGCCGCCTGACCAACAGCACGGATTCGTTTGTGTCGCTGCGGGAAGAGGTGGAGTTTATCGATAATTACCTCGATATCGAGGTGGTGCGGTTTGGGCGCGACAAGCTCAAAGTGATCAAGGAACTGGAGCCGGCGTCGCTCGAGGCGATGGTGCCGAGCATGATTCTGCAGCCGCTGGTGGAGAATTCCATCAAGCATGGGCTGGCGCCGAAGGTGGAAGGCGGCAGCATAACGGTGCGGAGCCGGCTGATCAAGTCGCGACTGGTGATTGAGGTGGAGGACGACGGCGTGGGGATGAGTCCGGCATCGAGTTCTATTCCAGTGACCGGGACACCAGATGAGATATCCGGCGCGGGAATTGGAATGGCCAATGTCGGGCGAGCGTCTGAAGGTTCTTTATGGCGAGGCGGCAAAGATGATTATTCACGCGCGCGATGGCGGGGGCACGCTGATCCGCTTGCGGCTGCCTATCTTAGCGCATCCTGAAGAACTGGCAGCGGCGGCGCTTTCTCCAGCACCTTCCGGTAAAAATCTTCGTAAAGCGGAATGATCTTTGACGTGCAGAATTTCGCCTGGCAGACGGCGCGGGCACGCTTGCCCATAGCGCGCAGGCCGGCCTCATCGGAGAGCAGGTCGACGGCATAACGGGCCATGGTTTCCACGTCGCCAACGTCGGCCATAAAGCCGGTCACTCCGTGATCGATGACTTCGGGCACGCCGCCGGACCGGGTCGCAATCGGCACCACTTCGCAAGCCATTCCTTCGAGCGCCGCCAAGCCGAACGATTCCAGTTCGCTCGGCATGAGCAGGATGTCGCACATGGCAAGCTTCTCGCGAATGTTGTCCTGCTTGCCGAGGAAAAACACGTGCTCGTGAATGCCTTTCTGCACCGCCAGCCACTCGGCCTGGGAACGGTCGGGGCCGTCGCCGATCAGGAGCAGCTTGGAGGGAATTTTCTTGCGGACACGATCGAAAATTTCGATGACGTCGAGAACACGCTTGACCGGCCGGAAGTTTGAAAGATGCACGAGCAGGCGTTCGTTGTCGGAGGCGTATTCGATCCGGTTGGCCACCCATTCCGGTTTGCGCAGGTATTCGTCGCAGTTCACGAAGTTGGGGATGACTTCGATGTTGTTCTTGATGTCGAAGACGTTGAGAGTGCGGTTGCGCAAGTATTGGGAGACAGCGGTGACGCCATCGCTTTGTTGGATGGAAAAGCGGGTGATGGGCAGGTAAGAACGGTCGAGGCCGACGAGAGTGATGTCGGTTCCATGCAGCGTAGTGACAAAGGGGAGATGGCGGCGCGGCGGAGTAGCGGCCAGCATCTGCTTGGCCAGCATGGCGCTCACCGAATGCGGAATCGCGTAGTGGACGTGCAGCAGGTCGAGTTCGTAGAGCTGCGAGACCTCAGCCATGCGCGTGGCGAGCGCGAGATCGTAGGGAGGGTATTCGAAGAGCGGGTAACGCGTGACCTCGACCTCATGGTAGTGAATATTGGGCTCGGGGCCTGTGAGGCGAATGGGCTGGGAATAGGTAATGAAATGGATCTCGTGGCCGCGGCGCGCGAGTTCGAGGCCGAGTTCGGTGGCGACGATGCCGCTGCCGCCGTAGGTTGGATAACAGGTGATGCCGACCTTCATGCGCGCTCCCCGGGGCTTGCTATTGGATTCGTCAGAATGGTGGGGGATGCAGGAAGGGAAGTCAAATGGGGGGGGCAAATGGGTCAAATGGGCGCGGGCGGATTCAACAGGGCTCTAACACAAAAAGGGGAGGCGCAAACGCCCCCCGAACAATTGACGGCCGGTGTTTGCTCGCGGCGTGGGGGGCGAGACGCCCTCCGGACAGCCGGCGAGACGCCGGCGCTACACACTACGTCTAATCCTTACTAGGCTTCTTGGGCGTCAGATCGCAGGCTTCCCTGACGCGGCCGAAATCGAGGCCTGCGGGAGAGAACTCGGCGATCTCGCGGCCGTGTCTCATGGGCAGGGCAATGTTGAAGACTTGCGCGCCGAGCAGGCCGCGGGTGGTCTCCTTGTCCATGGACAGGAAGCGCCCACGCAGCCAGTTCCAGCCCTTGTGGTAGTGGGCGTCGTCGACGCGGACTTCGACTTCAATCTGAGGCTGTCCCCACCAGCCGGGGCGATTGGGCGGAGGCAGTCTGAAGCCGGGATTGAAGTCGGCCAGCTTGAGCTTGCCGTTATCGCAGATGAGATTTACGCGCGGTTTGTATTCGTTGTCCTCGCGGAAATAGTTGTTGGACTGGAGCTCGAAGCGAACTTTTTTGTGGCCGGTCATCTTGTCGGTGGAGTGGAACTCAAGCCAGTTTCCGCCGGCGTTGACGCCATCGGATTCATCCTGATTGGGAGACATGGCTCCAGTTTGAGCGCATGCCAGTGCGGCCCAGACGAAGAGCAGCATGAACGACGCCGCAATTTTTGCGGCGAGAGCTGAATAGCGTGATTTGTAAGAAAAACGAGATTCTGCCAAGATTTCCTCCCGACGTTCGACTTCTTAGTATAAGAAACCCCAGAACGGGGGAAAAGTTGTATACGAGCACTCCTGCTGGATATATGTTCCAGACATTAATCTTCTTTTGGGTGTCGGGACCGAGCCATTCCAGATCAAGATCATCCCATATCATGACAATGATGCCCGAGACCGATGGTGAAGCTGCCGTTCTTCAGGCGCGGGCCCGCGCGCTGATTGTGCCGCGAGAGCATGGCGCGTGGGGTCTGCTGCTTGTTCCTTTGTTTACGGGGGTGGTGACCGGTGTCGCTTCGGGACACCGCGTTTGGCCGCTGCTCTTATTCAGCGCGGCCGCTCTGTTGTTGTTCTGGTTGCGGACACCGGTTGAGAGCTTGCTGGGTACAGGAACGGTTAGCGCCCACACTCCGCGCGAACGGCGCACCGTGCTGATCGCGTCGTTGGTCCTGGCGGGAGCGTCAGCCGCTTGCCTGGGAGCCCTTCTTTGGGGAGGGCGGAATTCGCAATTAGTGCACATCGGATTGATTGCGGCGTTCGCGCTGGCCGTGCAAACCGCGCTCCGAAGGTTTGGCCGCGCGCTGCGCATGACATCGCAACTGGCTGGAGCCATTGCCCTGACCGCGACTGCGCCCGCGGCCTACTACCTTGGCAGCGGGCATCTGGGGGATCGCGCGCTGATTTTGTGGGTGGCAAACTGGGTGTTTGCTTGCGACCAGATTCACTTTGTACAGTTGCGCATTCACGGGTCCCGCTCCAACGGATTCGGTGAGAAGTTCGCGAAGGGGAAGTATTTCTTCGTGGCGCAGGCGGTCTTGCTGGGGGCGTTGATCTTTACTGCGTGGTGGCATGTGATTCCGCCGCTGGTCATGGCAGCGTTTGTTCCCGCGTTGGTTCGCGGCACGCGATGGTTCTTTCGCGATCCCGAACCTCTTAATGTGAAAAAGCTGGGCTGGTCGGAGATGAGGCAGGGCGTCGCGTTCGGAATTCTGCTGACGGCTGCGTTGCTGGTTGGCTAGCGATGGGACCCCGTTCGTCATTGGGAAAATGGGCGGCGGGGCTAACGTACAATGTTCTTGCAGCGCGCCCGGATGGCGAAACTGGCAGACGCACGGGACTTAAAATCCCGGGTCCGTAACAGGACGTGACGGTTCGATTCCGTCTCCGGGCACCAGGCTTGCGATCCCTCTCTACGCTCGGGATTTCGGCTGCGGCTCCCGGTTGCTGGTGCGTGCGAAGCGTTTGCGAACCAAGCGGTTTCGGGCTCCGACCTGGGGTCTTTCGGAATTACTTCCGTAACTTGGGTAATCAGGGTGCGACACCGCAATATTGTGCGGGTAGCATGTCTGTAAGTACTCAAAAAGCGACAATTCAGGGGCAAAGTGCGTCTGTCGACGCTCTCTCTTTGCTTGACGAGAAGGTGCTGGCCATGATCATCGGTCAGAACCCACTCGTGCGTACGCTGGAGGCACTGTGCCGGGAGATTGAGAAGCAGCAGGCAGGACTGCTTTGCTCGGTGCTGCTGCTTGAGCCCGACGGCGTCACCCTGCGCAGTACGGCTGCTCCCAGCCTTTCCCCAGCATATTGCAGCGCGATTGATGGCGTTAAGGCCGGACCTCGTGTGGGATCGTGCGGTACGGCCATTTACCGGGGGGCGCCGGTCGTCGTGTCGGATATCGCGAGCGATCCGCTCTGGGCTGCATTTCGTGACCTCGCGCTCTCTCATGGATTGCGCGCCTGCTGGTCGACGCCCATTGCCTCGCAAGACGGCGCATTGCTTGGGACCTTTGCCATTTATTATCGGGAACCGCGCACGCCCGATGGGCAGCACCTGCGGATCATCGCGCATGCCACGCATCTGGCGGCTCTGGCGATTGAGCGCGATCGCGACCAGACGCAACTTCGCGCGGCAGAGGACCGGTACCGGACACTGGTGGAGCGCCTGCCGGCAATCACTTATATTGCGGAGCTCGGGGCGAGCGGGCCCTGGCATTATGTCAGCCCACAAATCCAGACGATTCTTGGATACTCACCAGAGGATTGGCTCAAGGATCCCTCCAACTGGATCAACCACATCCATCCGGAAGACCGGCACATCGCTTATGCAGCGGAAAAGGAATTTGAGGAAAAGAGAGAATTGTTTAAGGCGGAATACCGGATGCTTGGCGCGGATGGCCGCGTGCTGTGGTTTCGGGATGAAGGCGTCATGCTGTGCGCGCGCGGCGAGCAACCGCTGCTGATGCAGGGAGTGCTCTGCGACATCACCGAGCACAAGCGGCTGGAGGAGCAGTTGCGCCAATCGCAGAAGATGGAGGCGGTGGGCCAGTTGGCGGGGGGTGTCGCCCACGACTTCAACAATCTACTCATGCTGATTCAGGCGCAAAACGAGCGCCTGCGTGGGCGTTTGAGGGCGGATGATCCGGCCTACGCCGATACTCTTGAAATCGAGCATGCGGTCAAGCAGGCCGCATCGCTCACCAGCCGGTTGCTGGCATTTAGCCGGCGGCAACTGCTGCAGCTCCAGGTATTGGATTTGAATGTGGTGCTGGCCGAGACGGCCAAGATGCTGGAACGACTGATCGCACCCGAGATCTCGCTCCACGTCGTTCGGGGAGCGACGCCGCAATGGGTAAAGGCTGATCCGGGACAGTTGGGGCAGGTAATCCTGAACCTGGCAGTCAATGCGCGCGATGCGATGCCGGAGGGTGGCAGGCTCGCGATCGAGGCAACGAGCGTGGAGTTGAGGGAATCCCGGCCGGCGGTGCACGGTGCGATTCCCCCGGGCAGGTATTCGGTTCTGGCCGTCAGCGACACTGGAACGGGGATGGACAGTGAAGTTCAGGAGCATATCTTCGAGCCTTTTTTTACAACCAAGCAGCCTGGGAAAGGTACGGGGCTTGGCTTGGCGATCGTGTACGGTGTGGTGAAACAAACTGGCGGCTGGGTGATGGTGACCAGCGAAGCGGGAGAGGGAACGCGCTTTGAGATTTATATTCCGCAGGCCGAAGCGAGCCAGGATCATAAGGTCCGGAATCAAAAAGGGGAGATAGGCTCGGCAGCGCCGCAGGTGGAGCGGGGAGTCGAGACGATCCTTTTGGTCGAGGACCAGGTGGGCATTCGCGAGGTCGCGCAGGAATTTCTAGTAAGAAGAGGTTATTCCGTGTTGAGCGCGGCCGACGGCGATGAGGCGCTTCGAATCGCCTGTGCTCATGCGCACCCCATCGATCTCCTGGTGACCGACGTAGTCATGCCCAACATGGGAGGGCTGGAACTGGCGCAACGCCTTTCCCAGTCGCGGCCGGGCACCAAGGTGTTGTTCATATCCGGCAATCCGGATCAGGCCTCACTGCACAAAAAATTGGGCGATGTGCCGGCCGCAGTTTTGCAGAAACCGTTTCCACTCGACAGTCTGCTGCGCAAAGTCCGCAGCGTCCTCGACCAGTAAGAACGCGCCCCGCTCGCTTCACTCCACTCCGCACAGCGCATTGTGATCCAGATCACTGCATGATGTGTGCCGCCGGACGAGAATCGCCGAAATCTCCGGCTGCTGCCGGGACATCGTGATTGCCGAGGAGCCCCTTATGGCTGCGACCGTACTTCCCAACAACATCTCCAACCTGCTGTCCACCGAAGAGGAATATCCCGCACCGAAGATCGTGGTGGAGCAGGTCCAGAACAAGAACTGGAAGGCTGACTACGACCGGTCGGTAAAGGATCCCGAAGGCTTCTGGGAAGACGAGGCGCTCAAGTTCTCGTGGACAAAACCGTGGACTAAGGTGCTCGACTGGGACGGCGTGCATCACAAGTGGTTCCTGGGCGCGAAAACCAACATCACCATCAACGCGCTTGATCGCCATGCCAATTCCGAGCGGCGCAATCGTGCGGCCTTCATCTGGCTCGGGGAAGACGGAACCGAGCGCATCGTGACGTATGGCCAACTCTACCGGCAGGTTTGCCGCTTCGCGAACGGACTGAAGTCGCTGGGCGTTGGCAAGGGCGACCGGGTCGTCATCTATATGCCGCTCACCATGGAGGGAGTGATCTCCATGCTGGCATGCGCCCGCATCGGCGCGATTCATTCCGTCGTCTATGCGGGATTAGGTCATACCTCGCTGCGCGAGCGCATTACCGACGCGCAGGCCAAGGTGATCATTGCAGGCGATGTGGGATTCCGCCGTGGCAAGGTCGTGCCTCTCAAGCCGATTGTGGACGAGGCGGTCGATGGAATCGAATTCGTGGAGAAAGTGGTGGTTTACTCGCGGCAGCCCATTGAGTTGCGGGGGCGCGAGGTCGATTTCGCCGATCTCATGAAGTTCCCGCCGGAGTGCCCCGCGGAGGAGATGGATTCGGAGGACCCGCTGTTCCTGCTTTACACCTCGGGCTCGACGGGCAAACCGAAGGGCGTGTTGCACGTTCACGGCGGCTACATGGTGGGCACGACGTATCACCTGAAGAGCTACTACGATGTCGGCGATCAGGATATCTTCTGGTGCACGTCGGACATCGGCTGGGTCGTGGGGCATTCTTACATCGTGTACGCGCCTTTGTGCGCGGGCGCGACCACGCTGTTTCGCGAGGGCGCGATTGACTATCCTAATCCCGGCATTGCGTGGGAGATTGTCGAACGCTATGGCGTGAGCAAGATGTTCACGGCGCCGACCGCGCTCCGCTTTTTCATGCGTTTTGGCGAGCAGTATCCGCAGAAGTACGACCTGACATCCCTCCGCTTGATTGCCTGCGCCGGCGAGCCCTTGAACCCCGAAGCCTGGCGCTGGGCGCAGACTTATCTGGCGGGCGATGGTAAATGGGGATACGTGGTCGACAACTGGTGGCAGACGGAACTTGGTGGTCCGGCGATTGGAACGCCGCCGACCTACGCGATGCGTCCGGGAAAGTGCGGTGTCTCAGTGCCCGGCTCCGAGGCAGATGTAGTGGACGAACAGGGCAAGCCCGTACCTCCCGGTGTGGGCGGACGGCTGGTGTTGAAGCGTCCATTCCCCTATATGCTGCGCACGGTGTGGGGAGACGCGGCGCGTTATGAACGCGACTGGCAGGTGATTCCCGGATGCTACATCACCGGGGATGTCGCGTTGAAGGACAAAGACGGATACATCACGGTGCTGGGCCGCGCCGACGACGTGCTGAATGTGGCAGGCCATCGGATTGGAACCGCGGAAGTTGAAAGCGCGCTGGTTTCACATCCGGCGGTGGCGGAGGCCGCAGCCATTGGCGTGCCCGACAAATTGAAGGGCGAAAGCATCAAGTGTTTCGTGCAATGTCGCGCGGGACACACTCCATCGGAAGCGCTTGCCGCCACGTTGACTGAGCACGTGCGGCGGGAGCTTGGGCCGATTGCCACGCCTTCGGCCATTGAATTTGTGGCCGGGCTCCCGAAGACGCGTTCCGGCAAAATTCTGCGCCGATTTCTGAAGGCGAAGGAATTAGGCATCGACGCGGGCGATGTTTCTACGATGGAAGGTTGAGATTGAAGATTTTGCAGGCGGCCGCACGAAGCGACCGCTGAGACGTAGTGAGCGCAGGTCGCGCGGATTCTGGATGCGGGCTCGGGCCGTTCATACCCTTATCCCGGTCTGTCTTGCAGAGCTAGTTATCTGCGTTCTCTACGGACTTAGCGGTCGCTTTGTCTTTATTCCCCAACGCCCACGATGACCGGTGTGCCGCGCGGCGCGTGATGGGAGCCGCTCTCGGAACAGCCGGCAAGGTGCGGGCGCTACGATCTAGACTTCCGAGCGCGCGGCGCGGGTCATCAACTCTTCAATCGCCTGTTGCGGTGCTTTGCCTTGTTCGAGGATCGCGAACATCTGCTCGGTGATGGGCATCTCGACATTCTTTTTGCGAGCCAGGCCGACCGCCGCTTTGGTTGTGAAGACGCCTTCGGCGACCGCGCCGCGCATGCCTGCGATAACGTCGGGAAGCTTGCGGCCTCTTCCCAGCTCGACGCCGACGCTACGATTGCGCGAAAGATCGCCCGTGCAGGTGAGCACGAGATCGCCCAGCCCGGCCAGTCCTGCCATCGTGTCGAGACGGCCGCCGCAGGCTACGACCAAGCGCGCAATTTCCGCGAGGCCGCGCGTGATCAGTGCAGCCACCGAATTGTGGCCAAGGCCGAGACCGTCGCATACTCCTGCCGCGATGGCGATGATGTTTTTAAGCGCGCCGCCCAGCTCCACGCCGATGACGTCGTCATTCGTGTAGACGCGAAAACGCGAGCTATTAAATGCGTGCTGTACTGCGCGCGCCAGTTCGCTGTCGGAGGATGCGATGGCGACCGCCGTCGGATCGCCGCGCGCCACCTCTTTGGCAAACGACGGGCCGCTCAGCGCGCCGACCCGTGGCGTGAACTTCTGCCGGCGCAGGACGTCGGAGATCAATTCGCTCATGCGCAGCAGCGTACCGTTTTCGAGTCCCTTGGTGCAGCTCACCAAAAGTGTCTGTGGGGTGAGAGCGGGCGCCATGCGCTCGAACAGCGCGCGGCAATACTGCGAAGGCATGACGCTGACGACGATCTCAGTCCCAGCCAGCGCCGCTTGCAGATCGTTCGTGGCCTCTACGGACGCAGGAATTTCGAAATTGGGAAGAAACCGCTCGTTGACGCGCCGAGCAGCAATGCTCTCCACCACGTCTGGTTCGTTGGCCCAGAGGCGGATCGCGTGTCCATCGTTGCGCCCGAGCGCGATGGCCAGGGCGGTGCCCCACGCGCCTGCGCCGATGACGGCTATGCGGCTCATCGGTGCTCTCCGGAATTTTCCGGCGCTGGGTGTCCGAGCTTTTGCCCGATTCGCGACTCCGTACCGGAGGTCAGCCGATTGATATTTTGCCGGTGCTTCCAGATGACAAGCGCGGAGACGATGGCAATGATCAACAACTCCATCGGATCGCGATATTCGCCAAGAGCCCAGGCCAAGAGCGGAAACGCACCGGCCACGGCAATCGAACCCAGCGAGACATAGCGGAAGGCGACGGCGAGCAGGATAAAGAGCACCACCAGGCACAGTATGGTTTTCGGAGTGAGGAGAACGAAGGCTCCCAGGCTGGTGGCCACGCCCTTGCCGCCGTGAAATTTGAGCCAGACGGGAAACAGATGTCCGCACACGGCAAAGAGCGCAGCGGTCGTCATGATGAGATGATGGTGGGCACCGCCAAAAACTCGCCCGGCAAGATAGACGGCCAGCAGTCCCTTGGCCGCGTCTAGAACGAGAGTTGCGATCCCGAGCATTGGCGACTTGCGCGCGACGTTGGTTGCCCCGATGTTGCCGCTGCCGCTGGTGCGCACATCTTCGCCGGTGATCATCCGCACGAGCAGGTAGCCGAAGGGAATCGAGCCCAACAGGTAGCTGACAATCGCGGTGATCAAGAACGGAATAGCGTTCATCGATAAGTCAGTGGCTCTCGGCCGGTCGCAGCGGAAATCGTTCCAGCTTCGTGTATTTCGATCCCGCCGGCGAAAGCTGGCTCTGGTAGAGAATAAACTTGTCGGCGGTCATACTGCCGAAACTAAGTGTACCGGAGTCGGGCTCGCCCATCGCCGCGAGGCGCTTCTGAAGGACTCCGAAGATGGAGTTGGGGCCGTCGCCTTTGCGCCACTTTGGGTCGCCGGAACGCCCGCCGCCACGGGCGAGGGTCAGGTGTGGACTGAACATGCGCTCTTCGCGCGGGATGCCGAGTTGGGCCGTGACATAGTCAATGTCGGTAGCAAGTTTGGCCAGTTGCGGCCCGGCGTGAATGCCTATCCAGAACACGCGCGAGGCTTTCGCGGTCGGAAAGAATCCGTATCCCGCGAAACGAATTTCGAATGGGGGACTCTCGACGCCGCGCAGGTTTTGTGTGATCGCCTCGACCTGTTCCGGTTTCTGTTCGCCAATAAATTTCAGAGTAATGTGCAGCGATTCCGGACGCACCCAACGTGCGTCCGACGCAAAGCCGCTGACGCCTTCAAGGAAGCGGGCAATCTTGCCGCGAATTTCTTCGTCGAGGTCGATGCCGATGAAGATGCGCATAGAATTTCAAAGAAACAGCACACATCGGATCACATGCTTTGCGATTTGTCATCCCGAGCGTCAGCGGACTTTGCGGTTAGGAAGCTGATGTCCGCCGCCAAATGCAGATTCCTCGTTACCCGCGGAATGACAACGTTGCGTGTTGGCAATCGAAGTCGCTGACCTTACAGAAGCGCCCGCCGAATCATCTCCAGCGCCTGCAGCGTCGAAAATTCCCGAACGCGCTTGCGGTCGCTCGGAAAATTGCGCTCGACCACCTGCGTCCCTTCTTCGCCCGCAAGTGCGATGTAGACGAGGCCGACCGGTTTCTGCTCTGTGCCGCCGGTCGGACCCGCCACGCCGGTGATGCCCACTCCATAACTCGACAGACAGCGCTTGCGAATGCCCTCGGCCAGCGCGGCTGCTACTTCGCGGCTCACCGCACCATGCTTATCGATCAGCGCCTTCGGCACGCCTGCAAACTGCGTTTTGAGTTCGTTCGAGTAAACCACAGCGCCGCCCAGAAAATACCGCGAACTTCCGCTCATCGACGTAATGCGTTCGGCGAGCAGGCCGCCGGTGCATGATTCGGCCGTCGCCAGCGTCATGCCGCGCATTTGCAGCAGGTAGCTCACGATCTGCTCGATACTCTCGCCTTTGCGCGAAAAAATGGCATCGCCCATTTCGTCTTCGATCTTGCCGGCGAGTTCTTCGACGCGCGCTTCCGCTTCGGCCTGCTTAGGCTTGCGGCAGCGCAGGTGGAGCTGGATCTCTCCGCCGCCGGCGAGGATCGTGGTTTCGATATCAGTGAACGTTTTGTAGATGGGCGAGACGCGCGCGTCGACCTGCGATTCCGGAATCAGTGCCATCTTCAGCGTGCGCGTGGCGATGTGCTGCTCGGGAATTTTTGCGCGCAGCCGCGGAATGCATTCGCCCTCGAACATGGGCTTGAGTTCATAGGGAGGCCCGGGGAGCAGCATCAGAATGCGCTCCTGCCCATCGTATTTCCCGCTGATCCACTGGCCGGGCGCGGTGCCCATGGTGTTCGGGAGCACGACTGCGCTGGCGATCACGTCGGCCTGCTTGGCATTATTGGCAAAGAATTTGTAGCCGCGCTTGGCAAAGCGCGCTTCCAGTTTGGCGATGATTTCGGGATCGCGCTTGAGTGTGAGTCCAAGCGCCTCGGCAACGGCTTCGCGCGTCAAGTCGTCCTCGGTAGGACCGAGGCCGCCGGAGAAGATGATGATGTCGGAGCGGCGCATGGCTAGTTTGGCCGCGGCGACGAGACCTTCGCGGTCATCTCCGACGATGCACTTGAAGCGCACCTCGACACCGAGGTCGTTCAGCTTCTCGGTGAGGAAGAGCGAGTTGGTGTCCTGCCGGTGGGGGGTGAGCATCTCGGACCCCACGGCGATGATCTCGGCGTTCACGGGAAAAGTGTAAATGAATGTTGCGTTGGGACCGCCTCCCTCGGCTGTCGGCATGCGAGGTTCGCCTCAGAGACTGGAAACTCTGATTAAGTGTCGGCAAAAAGCGTAAACCACCAAGGACACGAAGGTACACGATGAAAATAAGGTGGCGATTAGGGCTTTGCTCTCGCAACGTCGCAGCCAAGGAAGGGGGCGGCTGCCTTGCCCGGACGTGCTAAGGGCGGCTGCCGGTATTGCGCCTCCACGTTACTTAAGTTCTATCCCCACTCGATATCTCCTCTCCTACAAACCAGTTCCGTATGCTGAAGTGGGCCTTCCCCTCCCGCAAGCGAATCGCTCGTCTTTAAGGAGATCCCGGCCATGCTTATTCCCATTCGTCACGAGAACATGCAGGCGCGGCGCTGGCCGGTTATCACGATCGGACTGATCGTCCTCAACACTATTATCTTCGTCATCACCAGCTCGACGATGGACAGGGAATCTCCGGAACTGGGCAGCACCAAGGCCCACATCATCCTGCTTGCGGCCGCGCACCCTGAACTCACCATGTCTGACCAGGAGCGGGAATTGGTGGAGAATTTCAAGACTAGACAATCCCACGGAATGGGAACACGTGCAAAACCCCATGCATCATGTGATCGACGGGTGGGACGCCAAGATGCGGCTCAAGGAGGATCCGCGCGAACTGCAAGCGGACATGGACGCTTTGGATGCGAAGTATACCGAGCTGGCCAGCACTTCCATTGTCGAACGCTATGCCTTTACGCCCGCCCATGTGCGCGCGATCACTTATCTGACGGCCAACTTTTTGCATGGTGGGTGGCTGCACCTGATCGGCAACATGTGGTTCTTGTGGCTGGCGGGTTTTGTGCTGGAAGACGTTTGGGGCCGGCCTTTGTATCTCGCGTTTTACCTGGTTGGTGGAGTCGCGGCCTTGCAAATCCATGCCTGGAGCAACCCCGCGAGCATCGTTCCATGCGTGGGGGCGTCTGGAGCGGTGGCCGCACTGATGGGCGCCTTCCTGACGCGCTTTCCAAAGATGAAGATCGAGATGATGTGGATCTTCGGCTTCTTCCGGACGTATCGCTTTCATGCATCGGCTTACTGGCTGCTGCCCTTGTGGGTGTTGTCGGAGGTGTTCTACGGCGCGCTCTTTGGCAAGATGAGTGGCGTGGCGCACTGGGCGCACGTTGGCGGCTTCATGTTCGGCGCGGTCGGAGCTTTCGTCATCGACAAGGCAGGCCTGGAAGGCCGCGTGAATGAAAAGGTCGAAAAGCAGATTAGCTGGACCTGCGACCCTGAGATGGAGCGGGCTAACCAGCTCGTCGAGGCCGGACAAATGGATGAAGCCGTCGCGGTGGCGAAGCAGCACGTTTCCGCAAAGCCGAATTCGATTGATGGCTGGAACTTGTTGCGGCAGGTGTACTGGCGCAGGCAGGAGCTTCCAGCGTACTACGAAGCAACTGGCAAGACTTGCGAGCTGCATTTGCAGGCGAAGAATCCGGAGGGCGCGTGGCAGGATTATGAAGATTTCAGAAATTCTGGTGGCGAGAAGCTGCCGGCGGCAACGTGGCTCGGGATCTGCCGTTTTCTTGAAGAGCAGGGGAATTATGACCGCGCGTTGAGCGAACTGGAGAGCCTTATCAAGGCCTACCCGGCGGAACGGCAGGGACTGATGGCGCAGATGGCGGCGGCACGCATTTGCCTCCAGCGCCTGAATCGTCCGGAGGAGGCGCTGAAGTTCTACCAGGCCGCGGGCCAGTGCAAGGTTCCACACCTGGACATGGAGCCCGCGATTGAGGCTGGCATGAAAGAGGCGGCGGCAGCGGTGAAGGGTGTAGGCAGGTCTGCGGCGGCTGGGGCGAGCTCCTAAAGTAGCACTTGCGGTAGACTAGCCCGCGACCTTCGGTTCCTGCTGCGTCATGCAATGCAGCGCACCGAAGCCCCAGATCAGGTCGCCGGAATAAATGGGCACGATCTCGCGAGTGGGGAATACCTCAGCTAGCGTATTGAGCGCAACGCGGTCGTTGGGATCGTTGAAGACTGGCACCAGCACCACACCGTTCGCGATGTAGAAGTTCGCGTAGCTGGCGGGCAGACGCCGGCCTTCGAACACGACCGGGCGCGGCATGGGAATTTCAACTACGTTCAGGCGCTGGCCATCCTGGTCGCGGGCGGCGCGCAGGCGTCCCAGATTGTGGTGGAGCGCGGAATAATTCTCATCGCGCTCATTGGGCTCGGCCATCGTGACGACCGTGTCGGGCGTGACGAAGCGGGCCAGATCGTCGACGTGGCCGTGCGTGTCATCACCCTCGATGCCTTCGCCGAGCCAGATGACCGATTGGATTCCGAAGTAGTCGGCAAACATCCGCTCGTAGTCGGCGCGGTCTATGTGCGGATTGCGCTGCTGTGTAGTCGAAAGCAGACACTCTTCGGTGGTGAGCAGCGTGCCACGGCCGTTCACGTCAATGGAACCGCCTTCCAGCACGATGCGCGTTTCGCCGGATGACGGGTCGTTCGACGAATCTCCTCCCGAGGTATGTTCGGCAAATACCGGATGCACGACGCGCGCGCCCGCGGCTTTCGCCATGCGCGCGCCGAGTCTTGAGTCGAGCTGGTAGTTGTCGTACTTGGCCCAGGCGTTGAACTGGAAGTGCAGAGCCAACGCGCGCGCGCCTGCCTTGTCGGCAGACGGCGCAAGGAAAATGCAGCCCGAGTCGCGCGTCCAAACGCGGTCGGTGCGCCAGCGATGAAATTGAATGTTGTCGGAGAGCGCGCTGGCCTGCTCCAGCACGGCTCTCGCGCTCTTTTCGACACCTTCACTGTTGACGATCAGATCGACTCGCTCGTGCTGGGCCAGATTGCGAATGATCTCGGCATAGACCCAGGGAATTGGCTCAAATTTCCCTGGCCAATCTCCCTTGAAATGTGGCCATGCCAGCCAGGTGGAAGCGTGCGGCTCCCATTCGGCGGGCATGCGGTAGCCGAGAGTGGCAGGAGGTTTGGAAGCGCGCTTCATTTTCCGTCCAGCATGCGGCTGGTGATGGGGGCGTAGCTGTCGATGCGGCGGTCGCGCAGGAACGGCCAGTTTCGGCGCGTGTCTTCCATCAGCTTCAAATCGACTTCGCCGAGCAGGATTTCCTCTTTGTCGTGCGAGGCCTCGGCGAGCACGCGGCCGAAGGGATCGGCGAGAAACGACCCGCCCCAGAATTCCAGTCCCTTGCCGGGCGCGGAATTGCCGCGAATGTTGCCGGTTTCAAAGCCTACGCGGTTTACCACTCCCACATACACGCCGTTGGCGATGGCGTGGGCGCGCTGAATCGTCCGCCAGGCATCGTGCTGTGCCACTCCAAACTCGGCCTTCTCATCCGGATGCCAGCCGATGGCCGTGGGATAAAACAGAATGCTCGCTCCCTGGAGCGCGGTGAGGCGCGCGCCCTCGGGGTACCACTGGTCCCAGCATATGAGCGTGCCGATCTTGCCGGCGTTTGTATCGAGCGCTTTGTAGCCGAGATCTCCGGGCGTGAAATAGTACTTTTCGTAGTAGAGCGGATCGTCGGGGATGTGCATCTTGCGGTAAATGCCGCGCAGGGCGCCGTCGGAATCGAAGATGGCGGCGGTATTGTGGTAGAGGCCGGGTGCGCGCTTCTCAAACAGGGAGGCGACCAGTACAACTTTGTTTTGCTTGGCGGCGGCGGCTAGTTTTTCCGTGCCGGGTCCGGGAATCGGTTCGGCCAGATCGAAGAGCGCCGCGTCTTCACGCTGGCAGAAATACTGCGTCTGAAAAAGTTCAGGCAGGCAGACGACGTGCGCGCCCCGCTTCGCCGCCTCAGCTACGCGGTCGAGCGCTTTGGCCATGTTGTCGGCAGGCTCGGGGCCGCAAGACATCTGCACTAACGCGACGGTGAATTTATCTGGCAAGCGTTTCTCCGCTGCGAACAGAGACGCGGCAGGCCGCGTCTCTACGAATGAACTGGGTCTCAGGATATCAAAGGGAAGGCAAAGGGCAGCTTCTCACGACGGTATATGTATTTCGCTTCTCATTTTGTTTTCATACTCGGTCGATCGTCGTGCTCGCCCAGCAAGAATCGCTCCAGCCAGCGAGGGATTCCCTGATATGAAATCGTGGTCGTTTCGTGGCGATGGCGATACATCTGGACGACGGAGAAAACTGCAAGGAAAAAGACGAATAGCAGGTATGCCGCATACCACAATGTGTCGAGCCACGGGTAGCGGCCATAGAAGGCAAATGAGACGGCGAAGAGTACCCAAAAAGCGATGGCGGGAATCCATCTGCGTATCATCGACACAACCCTGCCTGCCATTCTACTCGCTGCGGGCTTCGCGACATTGGGGGACTTCTAGTAAATTGGTTCTTCAACTTTAATGCATTCATTTGGGAGGCTGTTTTGGCGCAGAATAAGAATTCGAAACAGGGCAATCATCAAGGCACTGGACATCGCGAGGGCGCAGGGATCGACCGTAAGCTGCACGATCCGGTCGAGGATCGGTTGGTGCCGCTGGCGCCGCTTGATTTGCGGGAGATTCACTCGATTGACGATATCGTGCGGGCGATGGCGAAGACCGCTTTCACCGGCCGCCAGTTGGGCGAAGCGGCCGACGTGCTTGAGGCCATGGCGCGCGACCAAGATGCGTTCATCGTGATGACGCTCGCGGGCGCGATGACTGTGGCCAAAGCAAGGGTTGATTATCGCGGAGTTGATCGAACGCGGCATCGTGAATGCAATCGTCTCAACGGGTGCGTTGATGGCGCATGGGCTGGTCGAGGCTACCGGCCGCGCCCACTTCCGCCATAATCCCGATTTCAGCGACGAAGAACTGTATGAGGCAGGCTACAACCGCGTCTATGACACGCTCGAGCCCGAACAGAATCTGGACGACGTGGAGCGCGTGATGCATGCCGTGTTTTCGGCGATGGGACGCGAAGGAAATGATGTGCTCGTACAAGCTAAACCGGGCCATCGGCGCGCATCTCTCGAAAGACCGCCAAGGGACAGCGCGGAATTCTGAAGTCCGCCTATGAGCATAATGTGCCGGTGTTTGTGCCGGCGTTTTCGGATTCTGAGTTGGGCCTCGACTATGCGCTCACCAACCGCGAGCGCGACAAGCAGGGGAAGCCGCGGTTTCGCTTCGATCCGTTCGAAGATCTGGAATATTTTGCGGCCACGCTGCTGGCGCAGAAGCGGCTTGGAATTTTCACGATTGGCGGAGGCGTGCCGCGCAACTGGTCGCAGCAGTTTGGACCGTTCATCGAGTTGCGGCACCGGCGGGGCGGGGAAGACCTGCCCCTCAAGCGCTATCACTATGGCCTGCGCATCTGCCCGGAACCGGTCTACTGGGGCGGGCTTTCGGGAAGTCCGTACAGCGAAGCGGTGTCGTGGGGAAAGTTTGTGCCGCCGGCGGAAGGCGGAAAGTTCGGCGAAGTTTTTGTGGATGCGACGGTCGGATTGCCACTGATCGTGGCGGCGGTGCTGGAGCGGTTGGAGAAAAGCGGAGCGAGCCGGAAAGGATCGAGAGGCGCAAACGCGCCAGCTCGAAAATAGGCCCCATTGCGTAATTTCGTAATCGGGTAATTTGGATGATTTGAGCCCGCTGAATTTGAAATGGCAAATTGCAAGTCACGAAGTTGCAAGTTTAAAGAGACCTATCGGAAATCCGTTGCCCAGCAACTATACGACAACCCGCTTTATGTAGGAGCCAAGCGCGGGCTCTTCGATTTGCTGTTCCGCAGCGGGCTGGTGAACCTGTTTCGTCTGCGGCGGCGCAATTCGGTGCTGGTGGCGATCTACCACGATGTGCTGCCGGCGGGTTTTCCGGAAGGCAATCCGCTCTTCGGAATGACCGTCAGCGTCGAGGAATTTGACTGGCAGATGGCCTATTTCAAAGAGCATTACAGTCCCATCACGTTCCAGCAGTTCAGCGAATGGTACTTTCGCGGCGCCGCTCTCCCACGTTGTCCGGTGCTCATTACCTTTGACGATGGGCACGCCAACAATCTGCGTTTCGCGCTGCCCGTGCTGCAAAAGCATCAGATCACAGCCGTTTGCTTTGTGCTCACGGGAGAAATGGGGGCGTGCCGGCAAACGTGGTTTGAAGACGCCTACTACCGGCTCATGTTCTCGGCATCTCGTAGCTGGCGACTGCGAGACGGCGAGCGCTGGCAACTCGAAACCAGCGAGCAGCGCGCCGCTGCCTGCGGGAGGTTTTTCAGCCTGTGCCGAACGCTGTCTGAGGCAGAGCAGCAAGAGGAATTGGAATCGCTTCGAAATCAATTGCCGGTGGCTCAGCCTGACGGCGATTTCAGGGACAGGTTCAGGTTCTTGAGCCGAGGATGACATTCGCCGGCTTTTCGAGAGCGGAATTGAAATCGGATCGCACACTACCACGCATCCGATTCTCGGTGCACTGAAGCCGGAGAATGCCAAGCGCGAGATTGCGGGCAGCAAAGAAGCGCTGGAACTAGTACTCGGGCGGCCGGTGCAGGCCTTCGCCTATCCGTTTGGCGCTCCGGGCCTTGATTTCAAGCCACGCGACGAGGCTCTTGTACGCGAAAGCGGCTATTCACTGGCCTTTGCCGGCGAGGGAGGATTTGTAACTCGCGCGAGCAATCAATTTGCGCTGCCTCGGGTGGGGATCGGGCGCATGACCCGCGCTCAGTTCGCCGCCACCGTTACAGGCGCTGTCGATTCGCTGAAGAGCCTTCTGGCGGTTGGACGCGCGGAGTGAATCGCCCATGAGCGTGAAACTCGAAGTCATCGGGTCGATAGCCGCCTGCGAGCCGTTAAAGCCGGAATGGGAGCAGCTACTTTGCTCATCTCCCGAGGCAACGGTGTTCGAGAGCTTCGGGTGGATTAAGGCAAACCTTCTGGCATTTCAAAATCAGCAAAGCAAGGCCCCGTGGATTTTGGCATTTCGTGAGACGGACTCTTCACTGGCCGCCGTGATTCCCCTGGTGGTGCGGCGTGGCCGCCGTTATGTGCGGGAACGCCGTTGGGTTGAGTTCGCAGGCCAGCCCTACGCGGACTATAGTTCGTGCCTCGTGCGTTCGGGCTCGGAAGCGGCGGTGGCTGAGAGCCTGGTCGAGTTCTGCGCATCCAAGGCGGATGAGTGGGATGGAATTTTTCTGGACCGGCTGAGAATCGGCAGTCCTTTCCTAGAACAGATTTCGTTCGCGGCAACAAAACGCAGCCTGCCGGCGAAGGCGCGAGCAACCGGCCAGATCCGGCGGCTCTCAAAGCGGAAATATTCCGAAAACAATGCTGCTCATTCCAGTAAGAGTCTGAGGAAAGCGAGAGGCCGGCTGTCAGAGCAAGGGGCAATCGGCTTCGAGGTGTACACGCAAGCCGAGGATATTCTGGAGCGGCTGGAGATGTTCTTCACCTGGCATGTCGGGCGTTTTGCCACCAAAGGTCTGCGCAGCCCTTTGGCAGATCCGCAGCACCGCGCGTTTTACCGGCACATCGTTAGCGAGCTTGCTCCGCACGGACGAATCTGGCTTTCCGTTCTCAACTGCGCTGGGCACCCGATTGCCATGCGGTTCTCGCCGGTCTTCGGCGGCACACTGCACCTGTATTCAACTTGCTTTGATGAAGCATTCGCGAAATACTCGCCGTCCATGCTGCACCTGGAAACGCTGCTCGACTATGCATTTCAGTCGGGGATTGCGTGTGTGGATTTTGGGCTGGGCGAGTCTCCGCAGAAGGAATTCGCAGGTGAGAGCGACTCGGTGAGGTTGGCGAGGATTGAAATCTACAGCGGGAAAATAGCATCGCTCGAGGGACGCAGCTATCAGGCAGTTGAGCGGATGAAGTCGCAGTCGCGGCTGGCGGCGCGGGCGGGAAAGCTTCTCCGGCGCATCTTTCCCTACGACGTTCGCTAGGCGAGTAGTGAAAACTTCGCTTCATCCCGCTGGAAAGTAGTGCAGTCCTAACCTGCTCAACTAGTCGAAGATTGTCACCGCCGAGGCAATTACGGTCGTCCAGAGTCCGCGCTTATCTCCGACGGCGGACTGGGTGACATTGGCGGTGCGGACGATTTTGTTTGAAATACGATAGATTTCTTTTTTCTCATCCCACGAGCGGTCGGGGTCAAACTCCACATCCAGCGTGGTCGCTAGCATCTCGGCCGCCAACTCTTCGGCATAGTCTCCGGCGGCATCTTCGGTCTCGCCAAAGGAGTGGTGCTCGCTCAGATACCCGTAGGTGTTGCGATCAGCGGGGATGGCTACGCCGATCGACGACGCCAGCAGGCGATGCGGTTCGTGAGTCGAATTTTCTGCGACCACCGCGAAGACGACCTCGCCCGGGTGTAGATATTTGAGGCCCTGCGACCGCGGGATCAGCTTGCATTGTGGCGGGAAGATCGAGGAAACGCGCACCAGGTTCTGGGCGGCGATACCGGCGTCGCGCAAGGCAAGTTCGAATGAGGTCAAACGTTCACGATGTTTTCCAACACCCTTGGTGAAGAAAATCTTCTTCGGAACCATATCCTTGCCCAATTCATTTTCCTCCGCAAATTGTCGGGTTGACTTGGAAAATCTAACACAGCCATTTGTGAACAGAGTATGAAAAATGACAGATGTTTCCCGCGGTGCAACTATTTGTCGAGCGGCGCCGATCCGGGAGCCTGGCAGTCTGCGGTTCCCACCCTAACGTCGCAAAAGGCGCGCATGTCAGGAGGGGATACCGACAAACCGGTCAGGCGGCATGCGCGGCCTGGCGAGCCGCGATCTGGATCAGCATGGGTTTGGCCAGCTTCTCGAAATCGAGGAAGCGCATGCGGACCAGTTCCCGGTGGGTGCCGGCGTTGAACGAGATTTCCTTGTCCTCGGCCAGCGACTCATCCACGAAAACGTCCATGCCATACAGGTTACCGAAAGGCGGCATCGAACCGGTTTCGCAGTCGGGGAAGCGGTCACGAAATTCCTGCTCGGTGGCCAGTTCCACTGTGTCCGCGCCGAGATATTTTTTGAGTTTATGCAGGTCGACGCGGACGGAAGCCGGTACAACAGCCATAGCCAGCCGTCCATCCACCATGACCATCACAGTTTTGGCGAGTTCTTTTCCCTTGATATGAGTGAGAGCGGCGATCCCCTGGGCCGTGTAGGCCACCGAATGCGAGATCACCAGGTATTGAATTTGATTGCGATCGAGGAATTCACGGAGCTTGGAAAGAGGCATAGAACCTCCCGGCAGCGCCGCAGGCGGGAACCCTCATGAGGCACTTTCGACCAGGACGGTCAGAGAGTGACAGAACGCCTCAAGAGCGTGCCTGCGATCTCGCGCCACTTCTATTATCGCTCTTTCAGGAAGAGGAGGTTAGATAAATCTGCACGGAAAAAGAAGGGATGAGCTTCGTCACAAGTGCCGGCGGGAGAGTTTGGGACGAAGCGCCCCCCGGGCTATGCAGCCTCTTTCGTGACCAGCGAGCGCGCAGCTTTCTTGGGATGAAATTCGGCCACTTTCATTTCCTGCCAGTCATAGCTGAGCTCGCGGCCACAATCCAGGCACACGACATATGTGCCGGTGCGAGCCACCGTAGTGCTGCGGCGGGCATTGGCGCGCATCGTGATGGGGAAACTGTAACGGGCGTGTCGGCAGCCAAATACCGCGTTCATCATTTTAGTAAGCATCGCGTCATCCTCACACAACAACTAACAACGACTGAAACCGTCAGGCACTTTAGTCGCTACTCGTATTGACTATTTAGTTAGATTCGTTCTGCGCGGAAAAGGTTCGGGACGGAATTGCGCAGGTTTTCGATTCGAAATACCGGACGAGGGTTGTCGCGGGGTTATGCCCGCCCAGAGGGCTCCGGATGAAAGATGAAGGAGAGAACCAAAAGCGATAATAGTGAGGGATTGCGTTCTGCCGGAGAGGGGCGGGTCGTTGGAACCCGGTGTTACACCTTCTGCGGTCCGGACTTCTTATGCCCTGTGCACTTACTCATGATGGCCGTCTGGAGGCGTCCTCGAAGGTCATCGGGCAGTTCGTAAAGTTCCTGGTTGCGGTAAATCTCGATGGTCTTGCGCGTCGTGTCGCAGACAACGTAGCAGTTGTGGCACCACGCGAGGTGATCCTCAAGTTCCGCTTTCGTTTGGGCGTCAATGACGCCGTCGAGGTAGTTGGTTAATTCGTCAAGGAACTCAGTACACTTCACTGGTCGCCATCTCCACTGGATTTATCACCGTTTCCATCCGCCGCCCTTTTCCGAAAGAAGCGGCTGAGCCGTTCACGCAACTGCAAACGTGCCCGCAGTAGACGCGACTTCACGGCCGGAATGCTTAATTCCAATGCCTGGGCTGTCTCTTCGGTCGATAGGCCCTCGACATCGCGCAGCACAAAAACCGTCCGGAAGCCGGGCGGTAACCCCTGAATCGTGCGCGTCAGAATGTCACGCAATTCCGACTGGTTATACATCTGTTCCGGATTCGGACTCCAGTCCGCAACTTCACGGGGAAGGGAGTCGTCTTCCGTCTTTACATCTTCGTCCAGAGAGACCATGCGTTCCGGCCGTCTCCGGCGCAACCTCATCAGCGCTTCGTTGACCGCAATCCGCACCAGCCAGGTGTAAAACTTGGATTGCTCCTGGAACTGCGCCAGGTTTCCATAGGCCTTGAGGAACGCATCCTGAACTACATCTTCCGCGTCCTCGCGGTTCTGCGTAATATGCTGCGCGATCCGAAAAACGTTCCGATCATAACGCCGCACCAACTCTTCAAACGCGGAATCGTCTCCGCGCTTGGCGCGCCGGACCAGTTCCATTTCTTCAGTGACCGGCGGCTGTACGTTTGGTTGGATTGCGCTCATTGGTAACTTGATGCAGATTATTCTACAGTTTCAGCAGAGGCCCCGCTGCTATTGTAAACGGGTGGGAGCATTTTGTGCTGACCGGATTTGGCGGTGTGGCCCGGAAAATCGACGGAGAGGCTCGCCCACAGCTTACTTTCGATACTGTCCGGGCTCGTACCAAGGTGCCATGAGAGCTTGGCCAAACGGCCCTACAATAAGAGGTTAGAAGTTCAATTCTGGGTCTTCCAAAAGATCATCAGGCAGGGCGCGAATGGCAGAACGCGGTTCAGAACGCAATTGGGTGGAACCAATTGTGGAACGGGTTGTCGACAAGGTTTTCCAAACTCAGCTTGTCCAACTGCGCAGCGAAATCACCCGGCGCGTCGCGGAAGAGATCGCCGCACAGCCTTCGAGCGCCTTCTCTTCGACCTCGGCCGATCTGGCCCGCGCGATTACCGAAATTCAGCTCGGCACCTCGCAGAAAGAAGTCCTGCGCGCCCTGCTCGACGCCAGCTCGCGGTACGCTCCCCGGGTCGCTCTTTTTGTCGTCAAAGGAAGCAACGCTACCGGATGGCAGGGGCGCGGCTTTGCGACGAGTGACGCTCTGAAGGATTACGCTCTCGACTCGAAGGCGACGGCCGTTGTGCGCGCGCTCAATGAGCGGGTGAGCATAAGGGTCGACGGATGGCGAGTTCGATGCCAAATTTGTGGAACAGTTCGGAACCGCATCTAACGTAAGGTTGTTGCCGCTAATCCTTAAAGACAAGGTTGCGGCCTTGGTGTATGCCGATGGCGGCGTCGAAGATAAGTCGCTGGATGCGGGCGCGCTCGACGTGCTCGTGCTGGCGACGGGCTCGTGGCTTGAGGTGAACGCGCTGCGCAAACAGGCGCAGAAGGACCCGACGGCAGTGCATGCGGAAGCGCACGAGTCGGCTGCCAAAGCGCCGGCATCAACGCCCGCTTTCAACGATCCTTTTGCTTCGCACACTCCGGCTTACGCGATGGCCGCCGCCGCTTCTGGGCAGGCAGCGCGCTCGGCCACCGCTGACCCGAACGCTGTCCATCAGTGATGCGCCACATGTTGAAGGGCATAGCGCAATCGCAGAAGTTCAGTCGGCCGCAGTAGCGGAACCCCCGACTGCCGCCGCCGAACCTTTGACGGTTGGCCAGGTTCATACCGAGGTTGCGCCCGACGCGCCGCCTCCCGGACCTCCGATGTCTCCGGAGGATGAGGAGGTCCACCGCAAGGCCAAGCGCTTTGCGCGCTTGCTGGTGGATGAGATCAAGCTTTATAACAAATCAAAGCTTGCCGAGGGCCGCGCCAATAAGAATCTTTACGATCTCTTGCAGGATCCGATCGACAAGAGCCGCGCGACGTACCAAAAGCGTTACGGGAGCACGGTTGCGGCATCCGGCAATTACTTTGAAGATGAAGTGAAACGAAGTCTCGCAGAAGACGATATGAGTGTGATGGGTCCCCACTTTCAGGTGTAGGTAGGGTTCGGTGCGCAAGTTTGCAGTTGCGGTGGTTGCGGTAACATTTTCCTTCTCTCTCATGGCGCCCGGGTTGTTTCATGCCGGCGCTCAATCCACATCATCCTCCGCGGGCTCCGACAAATCGGCGGCGAAGTCGTCAAAGTCTGTTCATAAGGTTCCTCCTGCCAAGCCGGCCCAACAGAAAGCCACATCTTCAAAAGCAAGCACCCAGAAAAGGGCATCCAGTAAAACCACCGCAAAGAAGCGCCGGAAACCGGTCTCTCCGCGAGTGCGGCGCGCACGCGCGGCTTTTGTGGCTTCCGCCAATCTGCGAGCCATGGCGCAGCAACTGCTTCAGGATCGCACTCCGACGGCGTACGCGGGAGTCGAGGCTTACGCTCGCAGGCACGCCAAAGAAGACGCCGGAGCGCTGGCTTGGCTGGTCGTCGGATACGCCCACACGCTCGACCACGACTATGCCAAGGCAATCGAGCCGCTCAATCGCGCGAAAGCTGGCGCCAGCGAACTGGGAGACTACGTCGCTTACTATCTTGGCGACGCCTACCTGAAAACCGGCCATAACGCCGAGGCACTCGCGACCCTGGCGGAGTTCAGCATCAATTATCCGGACTCGCTTCTCATTCGGGACGCACATCTCGTCTACGCCAGCGTGCTGTTTGATGAAGGACGCGCGCAGGAAGCGGCGGCGTTGCTGGAGAAAGATCGCCTGCCAGTGCGCAGCGACATCGAACTGCAACTGGGCCGTGCCTACGAGTTGGCCGGGCAAAAGCAGAAGGCCATCGACGCCTTCCGCAACGTTTACTTCAACATCCCAAATAGCTTCGAGGCCGAAGCAGCAGGGCCGGAATTGCGCAAGCTCGGAGTATGGGGTTCGCTCGGGGAGCGCCGCACGCGTGCCGATCTTCTGTTGAAGAGCAAGCATTACAGCGAAGCTGCCAACGACTACCGGGACCTAGTTAACGAGGCGGGCGCGCCGGAACGAATCGAAATTCAATTGGCGCTGGCGACCTCTCTGGAAAAAAGCGGCCGGAGCCAGGATGCCCGTCACCTCCTCACGTCTATGGGCGCGCAGCAGGGCGACAACGAGGCCGAGCGGCTTTACCTGCTCAGCGAAACCGCCCGCTCGACCAGCGACGAGAATTCCGTTCTCGAAACTGTGAACCAGTTACGCCAGTTCGGCCCAGCCAGTCCATGGCTTGAGCAGGCGCTGCTTTCGGCGGGCAACATGTATCTGCTGAAGCGAGATTACGATCATGCCATCGACTACTTCCGCGAGCTGCAAGAGCGCTTCCCACACGGCATTCGGGCTTCGTATGCGCACTGGAAGGCAGCGTGGCTGAACTTTAGACAGGGAAGAACGGAGGACGCGCGCAAAGGCTTTGAGAACCAGATTGCACTCTACCCCGATTCTGCAGAAGTCCCCGCCGCGCTCTATTGGCGCGGACGACTGGCCGAAGAAGAAAACAATCCGGCGATGGCGGCCGCGTTTTACCAGAAACTCGCGGATCGTTATCGCAACTACTACTATGCTGAGCTTGGCCGGCAGCGGCTGAAGAGCCTGCACGTGAAGGCTGAGGCGTCGTCTCCCGATGCGGTGCACTACGCGCTGCTCGACCATATTGCGCCCCTGCCCAGCGCTTTGAAAATTCCGGATGCGGAGCCTCCGGAGGACAATCTGCGGGTGGCGCGGGCGCGACTGCTGTCCAACGGAGCGCTTGCCGATATGGCGGTACGTGAGTTGCAGGCGGCTGCGAGCCAGGAAGGCGGGAGTTGGGCGCCACCTGAGATGGCACGTGTTTATCAGGATGGCGGGCGCTACGACCGCGGTATCGAGATCATGAAGCGCAGCACACCGAACTATTTCGCGGTCGATATTCCCGATCTGCCTCGGCCTTATTGGGAGGCGCTTTTTCCCCGCGCTTATTGGAGCGACCTGCGCAAGTATTCGCTGGCGAATGGACTCGACCCGTTTCTAGTGGCATCGCTGATCCGGCAGGAATCTGAGTTCAACGCGGGAGCGATCTCGCACGCGAATGCGGTGGGCCTGATGCAGCTTCTGCCGAAGACGGGAAAGACTGTGGCCAAGCAGGTGAAGCTGAAAGGCTACAAAGCGCCGCAGCTTTATACGCCGGCGGTCAATCTGCAACTGGGCACGCGCTACTTCAAGGACATGGTTGACAAGTACAACGGGCAGTTCGAATACGCGCTGGCCGCCTATAACGCTGGCACCGATCGCGTTGCAGACTGGCTGGGCGAAGGGCATTATCGCGATCCGCAGGAGTTTGTCGAATCGATTCCGTTCACCGAGACGCGCGAGTACGTGCAAGCGATTTTGCGCAACGCTTGTGTTTATCGGCAGTTGTATCAGACGCCGTAGAGAGCTGCGAGCTTCGAGCCGCGAGCTTCGAGCTGAACCCGAAGACTATGGGCTTCCACGAGCCGACTATGCCGAATGCTGGGTGGGCGATTTCGTGAACAGAATTTCGAAGACCAGCAGGCACGCCCCGACCACGATCGCGCTGTCGGCTACGTTGAACGCTGGCCATTGGTAGCGCTTGATATAGAAGAGAAGAAAGTCCACCACGTGCCGGCTTACGATGCGGTCCCACAAGTTTCCGACCGCCCCTCCCAGAATCAATGACAAGCCAACGCCGGTGGACGTCAACCGGTGGCTGTTCTTCCAAAGCAGCAGGGAAACGACGGCGAGCGCCATCAGCGAGAAAATGATGAGCAGCGCGACCTTCCATTGCGAGGGCGAGTCGGCGAACAGTCCAAAAGCTGCGCCCGGGTTTTCGGTGTGGATGATGCGGAAAAAACCTGGAATCACCGTGATGCTGTCGTGCATGGTCAGGCGGTGCGCGATCAGCCATTTAGTGTAGCGGTCGAGCGCGACGACTAGGGCGGCAATCAGGAAGAAATATTTACGCATTTTCGAAGGGCAGAATTTAGAGTATCGCACGCGGCTGGGGGCGCCGGCGCCCGCACGATCAGAGTTCTCTTAGCACCGCACTGCAGCGCTCGCAGACTGTGGGATAGGTTTGGTGTTCGCCGACGTGGGTGGAGTAATTCCAGCAGCGCTCGCACTTCTGGCCGTCGGCGCGGCGAATTTCGATACGAGGCCAGATTCCATCTCAGACTTGGCCTGCCTTCAACTCAACAGACGAAACGATGAATACATAGCGCAACAAGTTTTCGTATTTCTGAGCAACCTCAACGAATCGCCGTCGGCTGTCAGAACAACGTGTGCCTCCAGGCCGTCCCAATCAATTTATCGTTGCGGGCTCGACTTCAAGGACATTAAGAACTTCGGAGCGAAATGGCGAAGTGCACTCCATTCCGTGTCGAGCGATCGGCTGGCTTGGTCCATTCCTGAGGCCATCAAACATTCCCGGGAGTTCAACGGTTTCAGGAAATGGGCAAGATGAACGCTCTCGGGCGGTCCGCCAACTTCGGGAGATACTGCCAGATTTCTTCGCGGTGAAGCTCATGATGGGCGCCACAGGCGCACCAGCGCCTCGCCGATCTTGCCAGATGGCAGTTTGCGCGGAGCGGCGGGCCTCGGATTTCGGCGCCGAGATGTAAAGCCGGTCTTTGAGCACGTCAAAATAGAAGGCACTCAGGTCGACGATGCAGAAGTGATTTACGCGGTGGTAGATCTTGTGGAAGGCGAAATCGTCGTATGACTTCTTTACGTCGTCGGCGAAGGCTGACGGTCTGCGCGCAGCATGTACTGGTCGAGCTCTCGCATCTTGCTCGAACGGTACCGCGTCTTTTGCCGGCTCGAAATCGTACAGATTGCTCAGTATGTACCGGAACGTATTTCTGATTTTCTTGTAGTTTTCGCCGACGCGCTGCATCAGCGCTTCGGAGCCGACTACGTCTTCGCGGAAATCGACGCTGGCGGTCCAGAGGCGAACGATCTCTCCGCCCAGGCGGCCGGCGATGTCGACGGGATCTACGTCGTTGCCGCGCGACTTCGACATAGCCTGGCCTTTTTCGTCGAGCGTCCAGCCGGGCGTGACTACTCCTTTGTAGGGCGGCGTGGCGTGCGTGCCCATGGCGCAGAGCAGGGAAGACTGGAACCATCCGCGGTATTGGTCGCCGCCTTCGAGGTAAAGGTCGGAGGGCCAGGGATATTCGGGCTCGGCCGACACGAGCGCCAGATAGCTTGCGCCGGATTCGAGCCAGACGTCGAAGATATCGGTTTCTTTTTCGAACTTGGTGCCTTGGCACTGCGGGCATTTTGTGCCGGGAGGAACGAGGCTGTTGGGCTCGTCGGTGAACCAGGCGTCGGCACCCTTGCGGGCAAAGAGTTCGACAACTTGCTTATTGGTCACCGGATCGTTGAGCGGCTTGCCGCAGCTTTCGCAGAGGAAGACCGCGATCGGCACTCCCCAAACGCGCTGGCGCGAGATGCACCAGTCGGGTCTCGTCTGGATCATGTTCGAGAGGCGCTCTTCGCCCCAGGCGGGATCCCACTTTACTTTCTTGATTTCTTCGAGCGTGCGCGTGCGGAGCGTGTCGGCTGAGCTTCGAGGAGATGCCGGCGGAGGGCTTGAACCACCAAGGACACTAAGGTCCACTAAGGAACCCTTCGTGTCGCCGCCTTTTGCAGACGACTTTGCCGCGCCGGCATGGGCGTTTCCATCGAGATGAACCACTGCTCGGTGGCGCGGAAGATTACCGGATTGTGGCAGCGCCAGCAGTGGGGATAGGAGTGCTCAGTCTTCTCACTGTGCAGAAGCGCGCCTCGGCTTTTTACGAGATCGAGGATCGGCTGGTTGGCGTCCCAGACGCGCAGGCCGTTGTACTCGGGCAGGCCATTGCGCAGGATGCCTTTTTCATCGACATTGCTGGTGGCGTCGAGCCCATACTTAACGCCGGTCATGAAGTCCTCGGCGCCGTGCGAGGGCGCCGTGTGGACTACGCCGGTGCCGGTGTCCATGGTGACGTAGTCGGCGAGCACGCCGAGGATTTTGCGGTCGAGGAATGGATGCTGGAAATTGAGGCGTTCTAGCTTGAGGCCGGGGAAGTGGGCTAGCTCGCGTGGATCGGCCAAGCCGCATTTTGCTGCGGCGTCTGCTGCCAGCTTCGCGGCTACGATGTACACTTCGCCGCCAGATTCCAGCGCTACGTATTCTTCGTCTGGATGGAATGCTACGGCCATCGAAGCTGGCAGCGTCCACGGAGTTGTGGTCCAGATGATGGTGTTGAGTTTCTTTCCTGCGAGCGCGGGATCGATCTTGGTTGGATCGTCGATAAACTTGTACTTTACCCAGACCGTGGGACTGGTGTGGTTTTCGTATTCGACTTCGGCTTCGGCTAGCGCGGTTTCGTCGTGCATGCACCAGTAGACTGCGCGAAGTCCCTTGTAAACGAATCCATTTTCGTAGAACGAGAAAAATGTTTGCAGCACGATGGACTCGTACTGCGGCGTCATGGTGGCGTAGGGCTTGTCGAAGCGGCCGAAGACTCCGATGCGCTTGAACTGCGTGCGCTGCAAGTCGAGATATTTTTGCGCGTACTTGCGGCAGGCATTGCGGACGGAAAGCACGGGCATCTGGAGCTTCTTGCCGCCCAGTTCCTTGTCGACTTTGATCTCGATGGGCAGGCCATGGCAGTCCCAGCCGGGGACGTAGGGCGCGTCGAAGCCGGCCATGGTTTTCGACTTGACGATGAAATCCTTCAAGCACTTGTTCATCGCCGTGCCCAAATGGATAGGTCCACTGGTGTAGGGCGGACCGTCATGGAGGATGTAAACGGGCGAACCCTTGCGGGCGGCGCGGATGCGGTCGTAGAGCTTCTCCTGCTCCCATCGAGCCAGCAATTTGGGCTCGTTTTGTGGCAGATTGGCCTTCATGGGGAAGGCGGTCTTGGGCAGATTGATGGTAGACTTCAGGTCTTTAAGCTCCGGCGGCACGAGCAGGTTCTCCCAACTGATTGAATCTTTTCATTATAGGGAGCGCGGGAGGAGGCGTCTATCGGCGTCAAAACTTTGGGCCATGAACTCAAAAAGTACTCATGGAAAGAGCAAAAAAGTGTACAATTTTTTGCAGACAGGAAACTTCGGCGGCATCTAACCGTAACAAAGAAAGATGGGGATGCCGTCTGCCCGTCGGGCTGTGGGAATTGCGAAGCGACCGCCGAGGAGGGTGTGAGCATCTAAATCAACGGCTTCCAGATATGCGAGGTTTTTATTCGCGCATCTGAGCTCTCGGGAAAATATGCCAGACCTTAATCCACTGCCGGATAAGCCAAGTTTTGGCCCAGAGCCCGAACTAGATCTTCTGCTGCACAATCAGACCCTGGAAGAACCGATTTGGAAGTCTCTGTTCCGCAACATTGACGATTTCTTCTTTCCCAAGAAACTTCCGCCGCTGGTGTTGACCTCGAAGCCCGTGCCGGTGCGGGACATCTGGGGCTTCTACAACTACAAGGGCAAGGGCGCTGTAGGCTCGACTGCGGTGCACATCGTAGCACTGGCGCTGATCATTGTCGGAACGATTGTGGCGAAGCGATTGGTGCCAGAAATCGTTAAGCCGAAAGAGACGGTGGAGTTGATCGCGCCGAGCGACATGCCCGCGCTCGCGCCTTCGAAAACACTTTCTGGCGGTGGCGGCGGCGGCGGAGACCGTGACAAGCTTCAGGCATCGCAGGGCCGTCTGCCCAGGCAATCGATGGAGCAATTCACGCCTCCCGTGGTAGTGGTCCGCAACGAACATCCGAAGCTTCCGATGGAACCGACGGTGGTGATTCCGCCGCAGGTTCACATTGCGCAGCCCGATCTGCCCAACCTTGGCGATCCGCTCTCCCATATGCCCGCGTCGGTTCCTTCGAATGGAACTGGATCGGGTGGAGGAATTGGATCGGGTAACGGCGGCGGAGTGGGCAGCGGCGAAGGCCCCGGATTTGGACCTGGTCATGGTGGTGGTACCGGCGGCGGCGCGTTCCGCGTAGGTGGAGGCGTATCGGCGCCCAAGGCAATTTACTCGCCCGACCCGGAATATTCGGAGGAAGCGCGCAAGGCGAAGTTTCAAGGCACCTGCGTATTGTGGCTGGTAGTTGGACCGGATGGCAGGCCGCGCGATATACGCGTGCAGCGCACGCTTGGCTTGGGCCTGGATGAGAAGGCAATCGAGGCCGTGAAGACCTGGCGCTTTGACCCGGCGCTGAAAGATGGCAAGCCGGTGGCGGTGCAGATCAACGTGGAAGTGAGCTTCCGGCTGTACTGATTTATAAAACAGACTTTTGGAGCCCGAGAACGGCCGCGCTAGCGGCCGTTTTTATTTGGCGGCTTCTTAGGGCTGATGAGGATTTAGGACCTATGGATTTGGGAACTCTACAGTCTGCGGGCGGGACGCCGGCGCTACTCTTTTAAATCCACATGCACTACGTCTTCTACTGGATACCCCAGGAATCGGCTGCCCATCTTCTTGAATTTCTCGGCTGAGTCGGTCGCGAAAAACTTCAGGCGAGGCGTGGAACGGCGCTCTGTTCCGGCTGACTTCGTGAGCGGCTCGATCTGGAGGTGCCGCGCCACGTCATGCGCTGTTGACTCCGCCGAATCGACGATGGCGACATGAGCGGGAGCGGTGCGGCCCAGCAGCGGCTTGATGAGCGGGTAGTGCGTGCAGCCCAGCACCAGAACGTCGGCATCGTGTTCGTTTCCCGAAAAAGCCTCGTCCAGATAAATTTGCGCGACCTGTTCGGTGACGGGATGCTCGATCCATCCCTCCTCGACGAGCGGCACGAAAAGCGGACAAGCCTTTTCCTTTACGGCGACTCCGCGCGCCTCGAGCGCGCGCTGATAGGCATGGCTGGCGACAGTTGCCTCGGTTCCAATGACAACGACCTTGCGGTTGCGGCTGGCCTCGGCTGCGGCGCGGGCCCCTGGCTCGACAACACCGATGACCTTAACCTGCGAGGCGGCCTTGATCTCGTCGAACGCAAGGGCGGTCGCGGTGTTGCAGGCGATGACGAGCAGTTCAGCGCCTTGCGATTGCAGATGGTGGACGGCACCAACCGCATAATGCGCGACCGTCGCCGCCGATTTCGATCCGTAGGGTAGACGGGCGGTGTCACCAAAATAGAGATAGTTGGCGTCGGGGATGCGATCGAGAAGCGCTCGTAAGACGGTTAAACCGCCGACGCCGGAATCGAACACGCCGATGGTTGGCCTGCGCCCGTCAGGCCTATTAACGTCTGGCCTATCAACGTCCGGCATGGGAGGATTGGACACGTCGGGCCGAACTCAGCCTTCCGCTGTCGTCGGTCCGATGATGGAACGAACCGCGGAAATTCGGTTGGCAGGGAAGCCTCCCTGGCGCGCGTGCTCTTTCACGGCCTCTTCATTCGGTGCAATGTAGACGCAGTAGACCTTGTCGTCGGTAACGAAGCTCTCGAGCCATTGCACCTGCGGCCCAAGTTTGTGGAGGACACCGCAGGATTTCTGCGAAATGGCTTGCAGTTCCTGCGGCGAAAGTTTGCCGGCGTTGGGGATTTCCCGTTCGATCACGTATTTTGGCATGGCGACGATTTTAGCATCCCATGCCGTTGCTACCGATTCCCGCGCATCCACTTGGCAGTGTCCCAATCTGAATTTCCACCACGGAGACACGGAGACACAGAGAAACTCCAACTGCTCGGCAGAACCTTTCGTTGCCGGTTTCTGCGGGTTCAAGGTGTTCTGCGTGACTTTGTGGCTCCGCGGTGAAAAAGGCAAATTAGGACACCACCGTTTATTTCCCGGCATTGACAGCGGCCGATTTCATGCCGGCGTCTTCAAACGAGAAGGCAATCGAAACGTTTGGGTATTCCTTGCCCGCCACTTCCACGTAAGGATAGACAAAATAGTTGAGCGGTTGGCCATCCTGCGCCGGCGTGAGTTTCAAGTCTCGTCCCTGAGTAAATTGAAAGCGGTTCACGTCGTGCGCGCCGAAAAAGTAATCGTGCTTTTCCTGATGTTTCCACGCTTCCGAGATGTCGACAGGAATCCAGCCGATGGAGTCGATGTAGAACTCGGCCCAGCAATGGTAGCCGGGAATTTCCGCCGAGGTTTTGTCGGCGGGAAGCGGGAAGCCGATCTGGAAGCGCGCCGAAATTTTCTGCGAGCGCGCCATCGAGATAAAAACTGAGTGGAAGTCGGTGCAGTTCCCGTGCTTCGAATCGCAGGCCCATAGCGTGTCGCCGTGTCCCCAGC
Organism: uncultured Acidobacteriaceae bacterium; assembly: GCA_963698865.1. Classification (GTDB taxonomy): domain Bacteria; phylum Acidobacteriota; class Terriglobia; order Terriglobales; family Acidobacteriaceae; genus Acidiflorens. The sequence goes on from CAVOSL010000005.1 coordinate 217,279, forward strand.
CGGTGCCGGTCTTGTCATATTTCATGGTGCGGAAGACGTAGTCGTAGATGTCCTTGGCCTTTTCGAGCTGAGTAGTGGCGCCTTTCGTCTGCTCGACCGCAAGTTCGGCGGGCACGCCGGTGATCGGCACCAGCCGATCGGGCTCAAGGAAGCGCGCGACTTCCATCTTTGGAGCCGAATGCCGGGGAGGCAGGCCGGATGCTGGTTTGCCGTCGACGAGGACCACATGCTCCCGGCGCTCGACGTCGTATTCCACCGCGAACTTGTACTCACCTTTTTCCGCCTTCGCCGCCTCGGCGTAGAGAACCTCGTTGCCATGTTCGGATTGCGGAACCTGCTTCAGTGCCAGGTCTCCGGACTTCGCGGTGACCTTGACGTCCTGGTATGTGTCGGAGTGCGCCAGCGGAATCCAAACTCGAATCCGTTCACCGGGCGCGACGTTCTTTACCGTGAAGGCATAGTGAAATGTGAAGTGCCGAACGTGTTTCTCCGATTGAGCCTGCGCGGCGGCGAACGAAGTGGTCGTGAGAGCGAACAACGCGGACAGTAACCAGACGGCAAAACAGAGAGATCTACGCGACATAAGAGCATCCTTTCTGAGAGTCGGCAAGGCGGGAACGGCCCACGGACGTTTAGCGAGGGCTACAGTCAGGTGAAACCACGACCGGAAGGACGAGGCGCGGGTCGCATGGTTTTGGCAGTGTACATGGACAGCACCGGAAGATGTCAAATACTCGGGCAGGGAATCGATGTTGGCGAAATCGTGGATCTCTTTCTTCAATGGAACATTTTGCTTCGTGCTGGTCATCCTTGCTTGCGGGTGAAATCCCTCATCCCTCCGAGGTATGTCTTTTCAACTACTTAAGCTCGCCTTCATTGGCAGTGCACTTGCACCTCCTCGGCATAAGGAAAGGTGTGGAGTCCTCCCCCAGGAGTGTGCAATGAGACATTGTGGAACAAGAATGGCTTTCTGCCGGATCCTCGCGGCCCTTGCAGTCATGGCAGCGTTGTTGTTCACAAGCCAACTGCTGCGGGCGCAAAATGCTCCCGACAACTCGCAAGCTTCTCAGAGCTCGCAGCAACCAGCGACACCTGCCGCTGACCAAACCGGAACTGATCCTACGGAGCAGAAGACATTCACGGGCGTAATCGCCAAATCCGGGGACAAACTGGTTCTGACTGACCCGCTGACCAAGACCAGTTATCAGCTGGATGATCAACGAAAAGCGGAAGAAATGGTGAACAAGAACGTAAAGGTGACGGGCGTGCTCGAGCCGTCGACGGGCACGATCCGCGTCAGCGTAATCGAACCGCTCTGATCGCGCGGAAACAACAGCTCAGCGCGATGCTGCCGCCGGATCGGCAGTTGTCCATCCCGCGGGGTCAACTCAACCAAGTCGCCTCACATCTAAGGGATGCCATGAGATTGTTAAGCGTTCGATTGATAGTTTCGCTTATCGTTGGCATCACGCTGGTGTCTTCGGCGTTTTCCTACTACGGGGTGGTGCGCGAAAAAAGGACCCTTCGCACCGACCTCCAGCACCGCGCCCAGGTTCTCTCAGAAAGCCTGGTCGGCAACGTCGAGCGCTCCTGGAATCATGGCGCGAATAAGGACAAAGAGCTCGAGCAACTGGTGCAGCGTTTTGGGAACCGCGAGCACTTGTTGGGCGTCGCCATTTACGACCGGAATGGCGCGCTCGTCGCCATCACGCCCGATCTTCGCAAGATGCTTACCCAAAGTCCCGCGCTGGTGACGCAGGCCATGAATGACGGCCACGAAGACAGCGCATTCGTACGCCTGGGAAGCCAGGCGCTGCAGATTTTCGCCTCTCCGATCCGCCGCGACGATGAAGTTGTCGGCGGGCTGGCCGTGGTGCACGATGCCAGCTACATTCGCTCGCAGATTTTGCAGGTGTGGCGGCAACAGTTTCTCGGTGTGTTGGCGCAAGTTTTTCTGATTGTGCTGATCACCCTCCTCATCATTCGCTGGAGCATCGCGGGGCCGATTGCGCGCGCCGCGCTCTGGATGCGGGCGCTGCGGACCGGTAAGGCGTTCCGGCATGAGGGATTCGACCTTGACATCTTCCGGCCGCTGGCGCGCGAAGTGGCCACGATTGCGGAGAGCTTGAACCATGCCCGCAACGCGGCTGAAAATGAAGCTCGTCTTCGTGATGCGGGGGAATCGCTGTGGACCGCGGATCGCCTTTCGGTGCAGGTCCGCACCCGGCTGAATGGCAGCCATCTGTTTGTGATCTCAAACCGCGAACCCTACATGCATCGCCGCAATGGGAAAGACATTGACGTGGTCGTTCCGCCGAGCGGGCTCGTTACGGCGCTCGAACCTATCCTGAACGCGTGCGACGGCACCTGGATCGCTCACGCCAGCGGCAACGCCGACGGCGAAGTGGTCGACGGACACAATCGCTTGCGCGTGCCTCCCGACGATCCCCAGTACACTTTGCGCCGGGTGTGGCTGACCAAGGAAGAGGAGGAAGGCTACTACTACGGCTTTGCCAACGAAGGCCTCTGGCCGCTCTGCCACATCGCGCACACGCGCCCGCTGTTTCGCGCGAGCGATTGGCAGTACTACCAGGAGGTGAATGCCAAGTTCACGGCTGCGCTGCTGGAGGAAATCGACGGCGTCGAAAACCCGGTGGTTCTCGTGCAGGATTATCACTTCGCCCTCGTGCCGCAAATGATCAAGGAGAAACGTCCCGATGCGCGCGTGGCAATTTTCTGGCACATCCCGTGGCCGAATCCCGAAGCCTTTGGCATTTGCCCGTGGCAGAGGCAACTTGTCGATGGGCTGCTGGGGGCGGATTTGATCGGCTTTCACGTGCAATCCCATTGCAACAACTTTTTGCAAACGGTGGACCGTGTTGTCGAGTCGCGCATTGACCTGGAGCACTTCTGCGTGTTGCGGCACGGGCACAGCACGCTGGTGCGGCCTTTTCCGATCAGCGTTGCGTTTGGAGATGAGGACTCCACGGATGATGAGCCGCTTTTCTGGTATGACGAACGCGCGGCACTTCTGCGCAGCCTGGGTGTCGAGGCCACCTATCTTGGCGTGGGTGTCGATCGCGTCGATTACACGAAGGGAATTCTCGAGCGCTTCCTGGCCATCGAGCGTTTTCTCGAAAAATATCCCAGCTACCAGGGGAAATTCACGTTTGTGCAGATTGGCGCGCCCAGCCGCACGCACATCAAGCGCTATCATGATCTGCTTGCGGAGGTGGAAGTCGAGGCGGAGCGAATCAACTGGCGTTTTCAGGCAGGGAAGTGGAAGCCGATCGTTTTCCTGGCCCGCCAGCACAGCCATAAGGAAATCGAGCTTTACTATCGCAGTGCGGATCTCTGCCTCGTCACCTCGCTGCACGACGGAATGAATCTGGTGGCTAAGGAATTCCTGGCCGCCCGCAAGGATGAACGCGGCGTGCTGATCCTGAGCCAATTCACCGGGGCGGCACGTGAGCTACGGGACGCGCTGCTCGTCAACCCGTATGATATCGAGCAATGCGCAGAAGCAATCCGCGTCGCTTTGGAGATGCCTCCCGAAGAGAAGCACCTGCGCGTGCAGCGCATGCGGCGCACGATTAAGGAAAACAACATCTACCGCTGGGCCGGCAACTTGATCGCAGAACTGTGCGAGGTTCGGCTGGATAAAGCCGGGATCGATGAGCCATTCGATAACGGGCGTGAGGAAACTCATCCCAAACTTCCAGTGAGGGCCAATGTGGCGTGAAGTGCGAAAGGATATCGGCAGAAAATGTTTGAGGGGAGAGTGAGCAAGAAAGTGACTGCAAAAGAATCGGGAGCCAAGCGGTGAGACCGGAGGCGCGAGCACAACTGGAACCATTTCTCCGATCGGTTGCCCAATCGCCAGAGTCGGCGTTGCTGCTTGATTATGACGGAACCCTCGCGCCCTTCCACACTCAGCGTGACCAGGCATTTCCTTATGCGGGCGTAGCGCTGCTGTTGCAGGAGATTGTGCGGGATGCCTGCTCGCGCGTGGTGGTGATCTCCGGAAGGGAAGTCACCGACCTCCTTCCCCTGCTCAACATCCATCCGCGGCCGGAGATTTGGGGCATTCACGGCTTGCAGCGCCTGCGGACCGATGGCACCACCGAAATGCCGCACCTCGATGATCGGACCCTTCAGGGGCTATCCGATGCGGAACGGTGGCTGAGCTACAAGCATTTGCGGCATCGGGCGGAGTTCAAGCCGGGAGGAATCGCTGTGCATTGGAGAGGCTTGTCGCCCTTGGATGCGGCCGATCTCCGTGCGCGCGTGCTGCTGGGCTGGCGTCCAATTGTAGAGGAGCATGGACTAGATCTGCTCGACTTCGACGGCGGCATTGAAATTCGCGCCCGCAAGGCGAATAAGGGCGACGCGGTACGCGACTTTCTGGATGAAATCAATCCGGGCACACCTGTGGCCTACCTCGGAGATGACACGACGGATGAGCAAGCTTTTCATGCCATCGGCGAGCGCGGCATTACGGTGCTGGTGCGTCCGGAGTGGCGAGAAAGCTCGGCGCAAGTTTGGCTGAGGCCGCCTGAAGAGCTAATTGACTTTCTTAAGTTGTGGCTCGGTAGTTGCAATGAGGCGCAGCGGGGGAGCTTCGGGGGAGGAGCGAGGGTGGTGAACCTGTAGGCAGAGTATGGCAAGCAATTTTGGCCGGGGTTCGGCAGGTTCTATATGTAATGTCCGATAACAGGTATTATGTAAATATAGAATTGGCTTCCGTCGCGTGTCCCACCCTAGTTCACACAACGCTCTCCAGGAGCCTTTGGATGTGTTCGGTAGTGACCTTCTCAGTGTCCGCAGGCAAATCGAATACCGTCAACCCGTTCACTTTGCGCGTCTTCGGCGGCGCTTCCGCCGCGCGCAGGACAAGTTCGGAGAAAGCCTTTCCCAGCGTCATCGACCGGGTTTCCGCATAGCGCTTCACCATTTCAAGAACATCATCGTCCAAGTTGACTGTGGTTCTCATGTAAATAGCATCTCACGGCCACCTACTGATGCAGGACCGCCATTAAATCAGCCCGAAATCGATTGAGAGTCTCGATCTTTTCCGCCGTCGCCTCCACGATCTCGGACTTTGCCTGGAATACCTTGCGGCCTTGTACTTCAGTCAGCACACCCATTACTTCGCCCATCCGCCAGCCAGGAGAACCTAGCACCTGCAAGCCGTCGACGCCGGGCACGAGCAGAGCGATGCAGTTGTCGCGGATTACGCCAACGCACTTCGGGTAACGTTCGAAGGTTTGCAGTTCGAACCCCGCCAGGTAGAGGCGCTGAAGTTGTTCGGCGGAGTCCATGAGGGTTTGGAATCTGCAATTTCTAATTGGCAATTTGGAAGAGGCTGACCAGGGCTTCTATAACTTAGAAATTACAAATTACCAATTACAAATTATCAATTTCTACATCTTGTACTTGCCGAGGTCATCGTCCCCGAGGCCTTCCAGCCACTTGCGCAGTTCGTCGCTGGACACCCGGTCGGCGGGATTGGCGGCCTGCTTGGAATGTTTCAGAACCTCATCTTCGACGAAAATCGGGCAATCCATACGGAGCGCCAGAGCGAGCGCATCCGAGGGACGGGAATCGATGCTCACCACCCGGCCTTCCCTTTCCAACCAGATCACCGCGTAGAACGTATCGTCTTTCAATTCCGTGACCACCACTTTGTGAACCAGCGTGTCGAGCCCGGTGAGAACGTTCTTGATGAGGTCGTGGGTCATGGGACGCGGCGTGCTGACTTTTTCGATCTCCAGCGCTATGGCGTTGGCCTCATAGACGCCTACCCAGATCGGCAGCACCGTGTCGCTGCCCACGTCCTTGAGCAGCACAATCGGCATGTTCGATACCGGATCCATCATCAGGCCGCGAATTTTCATTTCTACTTCCATAAGAAACCCCAACATCATTGAATCATTTCGTCATTGAGTCATTGAGCGATTGGGCCGACTGAAAGAGATGACGGCGTTCCCACCGATTCAATGACCAAATCTCTCAATGGCTCAATGACTCAATCTCCGGCCATCTCTCCTACCAGACTATTCGGAAAGCTGGTCGTCACGAGCACGTTCACATAGCTTCCCGTCTTAAGCTCAACTCCCTCGGGCACAGTAAAGTTCAACACCTTAATCTGTGACGTCCGGCCCACCCACTGTCCGCGCGCCGCGTTCTTCCCTTCCACCATCACTTCAATGATCTGCCCAAGGTGCCGCTTATTACGATGCGCCGACACTTGCCTCTGTTTCTCATTAACGAGCGCCAGGCGGCGAGCTTTTTCTTCATCGGGGATCGCGTCGTCGAGCTTGAGCGCCGGGGTATTGGGACGCGGCGAATATTTGAACGTGAACGCGCTGTCATACCCAACTGCTTCGAGCAGCGAAAGCGTCTCGTCGAGCTCGCGCTCGGTCTCACCCGGGAAGCCGACGATGATGTCGGTTGTGATCGAAACGTCGCGCTTCATTCCGTGAAGCCAGGCGATGCGCTCCAGATATTCGTCCCGAGTGTAGAGCCGCTGCATGGCGTCGAGCACGCGCGTCGAACCGCTCTGCACGGGCAGGTGCACGTGATCACAGAGCGCCGGCACGGCGTCGATCACATCCACAATGTCCTTACCGAAGTCGCGCGGGTGTGAGGTAGTGAATCGCACCCGGCGGATTCCGTCGACTTCGGCGACAGCCGCGAGCAGCTCGGCAAAGCTTTTCTTTCCATCGGGATCGCGGTAAGAATTAACGTTTTGCCCGAGCAATTGAATCTCTGTGTAGCCGAAGTCGGCGAGTTGTCGAGCCTCGGCCAAAACCGAAACCGAAGTCCGGCTGCGCTCCTTGCCGCGCGTGTAGGGAACCACGCAGTAAGCGCAGAACTTATCGCAGCCCTCGATGATCGTGATATATCCGCGATGCGGATTAGTGCGGGCCGTGTATTCGGTTTCGAAGCACTGGTCGGTCTGGCGATCGTCGAGCCCAGTAACGTGCTTCCCTTCCCCAATCTGCGCGTTTTCTATTTGAAGCAGCATTTGAGGAAGATTTCGGTAGGATGCCGAGCCGCACACCAGATCTACGTGTGGAGCTTTTTCAAAGATTTTGTCGCCCTCCTGCTGCGCCACGCAGCCGAGCACACCAAATCTTTTGCCCTGCTTCCGTAGTTTCTTATAGTCGTTGAGCCGGTTGAAAACTTTCTGCTCAGCTTTGTCGCGGATGGAGCAGGTGTTATAGAGGACGAGCCCCGCCTCGTCGACAGTCTCCACCTGGCGATACCCCTGCTGCACGAGCGTGCCGATCACCTTTTCGGAGTCGTGCACATTCATCTGGCAGCCGAAGGTTTCCAGGTAGAACGTCTTGTCGTCGCTCCCCGACATTGGTTCAGTATAAACCAGCGATGATACGCACGATCGCGTGGCAGCTGCTGAGATCAGTCGGCAGAGCAAGAAATCCCCGCCCAAGCGAAGCTTGGACGGGGCACCCGCTCTTACTTTGAAGCCGCCGCTCTCCCGTCGACCGTCTCGCCTTTTTCCAGATACGCCTGCATCCAGCCAATGACGCGGGTCCATCCTTCGGCGTGGCCCTTCGCTGCTTCCGGCGCGCCCGCAAATCCGGTCTGCCGGATTCTGAGCGTCGTTCCCGTACCCGCTCGCCTCGGCCCGCTCGGAGCCAAGCCATGTACGTCCGTCGGCTCCAGTTCCCAGCGGACGACGGTCTCGAGGTTCCCGCTCCAACTGGCAATCCAGGTGTGCACGAGCAGACGCGGCGGATCGACCTCCAGATACTCACCATCGACGCGAAACGACTTGCCATCGGCGGACTGCCCGACACTCGACCACTTCCCTCCCGGCCGCACGTCGCCCTTCCACTCCGTGATCCGATACATTCCTTGCTGGCCCCACCATCGCGGAACCTGGTTGGGATCGGTGATCGCTTCAAACACGCGGGACGGCGGTGCTGCGATAAAAACTTCTCCAAGAACAGCGTCCAACTCGGGAGTGACTGCTATCGTTGCCATGGCAAGTTCCTTTCGTTCATTTGGTGATTACGATTTGTCCGTTACCACTCGGTAGAGACGGGGATTGCCCCGTCTCTGATAGGTTGAAGCTCCTACTTCGAGCGCTCCAGCGTGAAGAACTCCTTCATCTCTTTCCCATGATCGACATACACCCACTCCTCGGTGTGGTGATTGGCATCCGGCTGCGAGAAAGTCACGTACTGCATGTGCCCGGCTCCGGGTCCAATATTGGTGCCGTCAAAAAATTCGAAGCTGACCGACTTCGCATCCGCCGACACGACCTTCATGCGCGGCTGGTTCCCTGCTCCGCAATAGTGCGTCATGATCAGGCGATCACCGTCCATGTGAAACATGGTGATCATGTTCTCGTGGCCCTCGCCGAGGATCTCGCTCATCAGGGCCGAACCGCCCGCCGTCATGCGGAACGAGACTTTGACCGGTTGGCCTTGCGACCCTTTTCCCACCCAAGTCCCTCCCAGGCCGGCGAGCTGGTGGAACGACTTCTCGGCGTCGGTTTCGGCCAGCACGAAACTGGCGCTGAGCATTGCGAAGAGAGCTGCGGCTACCACAACAAATGTGCGAAACGTCTTCATAACTTCCTCCTGAATTTATTTGTGTTTGCCCGGGGTCTTGTGTGGAGAAGGCGCGGCGTCGTGCTCTTGTTGCTCACGAGCGTACTCGCTTTCCACAAAATTCTTCAAATTGGCGAGGTTCATCTCCCAGAAATGGCGATAGCGTTCGAGCCACGAATCGACAGCTTTGAGCGGCTCGGGATTAAGGTGATAAAAACGGTGACGGCCGCTGCGATGCTCGATCACCAGCCTCGCTTTGCGCAGTTGCCGCAGGTGCTTCGAGATGGCCGGGCGCGAAACGGAAAACGACCCGGCGATCTGACCCGCCGGCTTTGCCCCCGTCCGGAGCAGGTCCAGCACCGCGCGGCGCGTCGGATCGGCCAAGGCATGAAACGTGGCCTCCGCCGAATATGTAACCGAACGGTTGCGCATAATGCGTAACTATACGGTTACACGATTTCCAATGTCAAGAGAAAAGTTTATGCGTAGCGCCGGCGTCTCGCCGGCAGTCGCGATGGCGACTCGCCCTCTCCACCACGGACCTAAACTGAAGAGAGGATCGTTTCATCCGGCTGGGACAATCCAGGGTGGCGTCCCGCTAGGTGGCGTCCAGCGGAATATTCGGGTTCCCGCGGCCCAGTCGCTCGCTCAGGCTATTCGCAATGAGTTTCCCGTGAAACCGTCCGTTCTCAATGAAGATCTCGTTCGTCCGCGACCCCGCGACAATCACGCCCGCCACATAGATTCCGGGGACGTTCGACTCCAACGTCTCCGGATCGCATACCGGCCGCAGTTGTTCGGGCGAGAGTTCGATCCCAATACTGCGCAGGAAATCGTAGTCCGGGTGGTATCCCGTCAGGGCAAACACAAAGTCATTCTTCAGGCGCACAGAGCCCGACGGCGTCTTCACCACCACGCAGTCCACGCCAATCTCCTGCACCCGGCTATTGAAATGCGCGGTAATCTCGCCCGCCTTGATTCGGTTCTCGATGTCCGGACGCACCCAGTACTTCACGTGCGGATGCATCTGCGCCGCATGATAAACAAGGGTTACGCGCGCCCCATGGCGCCACAGGTCGAGCGCCGCTTCGGCCGCCGAGTTCTTCCCGCCAATCACCAGTACATCCGTGTCGTAGTAAGGGTGCGGCTCCTTGTAATAGTGGAAAACTTTGTCCAAATCCTCGCCCGGCACATTGATCATGTTGGCGAGGTCGTAATATCCGGTCGCCACCACGATCTTGCGCGCGCGGTAGTCGTGAATCTCGCCGTGCCGTCCGCTGGTGGTTACGCAAAACTTGTTATCTTCTCCGGTGATTGTCTTTACCCATTCGTACTGTCGAATGTGCAGGTGGTAATGCTCGGCGACGCGCCGGTAATATTCGAGCGCTTCCAGCCGGTTGGGTTTGGGCGAGGCCGTGGTAAAAGGAATGTCGCCAACTTCCAGCAGCTCCGGCGTGGTAAAAAAAGTCATGTTCGTCGGATAGTGGTAGATGGAATTGACCAGGCATCCTTTGTCGATGATGAGCGCCTTGAAGCCTGCCTTCTCCGCCTCAATGGCGCAGGCGAGACCGGTTGGCCCGGCGCCGATCACGGCAATATCGGGGAACGATTCGGGACGGGCATGGGCATGGGAGCGGGTCAATGTTTCGGGTGCGCGACCTTCGGATGCCGCGGCATCGGAGATTCTGGCTTCAGGAGCCTTGATTTCGGGGATTTGTTTTACGGGCAAGGGTATAAGAGCCTTTGTCGGACGGGGTAGAAACTAGATATTTTAGCACCGTGCGCGGACTGGACCCCTTTTGCCCTGCGAAAAACCGTTCGCGAAACCCCGCGGTCCTAGCGGGGCTTCACTTCATAGCGCGCAACCATTCCGGCCAGCATGTGATCGCTGATGTGGCAGTGATAGAGCCATATCCCAGGAGCATCCGGCGTCATGTCGGCGGTCACCATTTGTGCCGAGACTATGTTCAGAACGTCGGTACGCTGGCCTCCAGCCAGGACGGTATTGCCGTGCCAGTGCGGTGTGTGTGCGTTGTTGAAATCTCCGAGCGTCGCAACATACCAGCGCACGCGGTCCCCTTGATTCATGGTCATCAGAGGCATGTTTCCAAAGATGTAGCCGTTGATCGACCACTTGATGTTGGTGTCCACGAAACCGGTCCCGGCGATCGTGCCGGCCATCCCTCCAGCTGTGATGGACGAACTCTGCGTTCGGTCCACTCCCTTCGGATCGGTCGCGTGGTCGCGGATGTTGTCGTCCAGGTACCAACTCTCATTTTCATTGATCGCGATGAACATGCTGACAAACTCGTGGTCCACGTCCTTCGGCCGTCCATCTGGCAGTGCCATGCCGCGCCGGGTGACAACGATGACTCCAAACAGGCCCGACGCAATGTCCTGCAACTCGTCAGCGTGCGAATGGTAGAGCCAGAAAACCGAACTGGGATCGTTCGGCCCAGGACCGGCTCGCTCCGGAATTTGCCACGTATAAACATGCGTCGCCCCCGGAAGCACCCCGCCATCCGCCTTGTCCGCGCCACTGGTTCGATCGTTGTAGTCGGCGCCCTCAGAATCTTTCTCGTACAAAACTCCATGGGGATGCATGCTGAAGGGATGCGAACCGTTATTCTTGAAAACGACTTTGATGGTGTCGCCTACTTCTCCTCGCAGGATCGGACCGAGCAGACCCAGGTATTGCTCTTCGGGGCCCCGCAATTTCAGTGTGGAAAACGTATCGTCGGTGTATTCACGGTAGATCGCCTTTTTGTAAATCCTGCCAATCCGATGGGGTCCGGCTTCGGTATAGCCCTTTGCGATCGCATCGAAGGGGTGTCCCATCGCCTCATCGCGCCCTGACGGCGCGTAATCCCAGTTCATCTCGTCGGCCGCAACGTAGTAGGTGCGGATCTTACCTTGCGGCATGACAGGTGCCGTTTGTCCTTGAAGGGCTGTGCAAAGCAAAAGCATTCCGAGCAGGCAATCAAGGTGAGAAAAGACGCGCGCGGCAATTCGCAGGTTCATTTTGTCTCCGGAGTGTTCAGCGCCGGCGTTTAGGGTAACACGGGAGATGGAGTTGGGCGCTCCGAGGAATCAAGCGGTCTCTCAAATCATCGATAGCCCGACCCGGGTTACTTTCTTATGCAGACGGCGACGCCATCGCGCAGCGGCAGAATCGTCGTGAACAGGTCCTTCGATTCCGAAATCAGCCGGTTGAATTCGAGAATCGCGCGCGTCTGCTCGTCCGGGTTTGGTTTCCGCACCTTCCCGCTCCAGAGCACGTTGTCAGCGATGAACAGCCCGCCGCTTTTCAGCTTCGGCAAAGCGAGGCGGAAAACGCGCGGATAGTCAGCCTTGTCCACGTCGTTGAAGATGATGTCGTATGGTTGCTTCTCCTCGGAGAGAATTTCGAGCGCGTCGCCCACGCGCACCACGATTCGCTCCGAGACTTTCGCCCGCTCAAAATATTTGCGTGCCTGGTCGGCGCGTTTCTTGTCGCCATCGGTGTAAACCACGCGCCCGCCTTCGCCCACGCCACGCGCCCACCAGATCGTCGAATATCCAATGGCTGAGCCCATCTCGAAGACCGTCTTGGCTTTGCCGATCATCGCGAGCTGCTGAAAAAGCCGTCCCACCGCCGGCCCAACGATGGGCAACTTGTTTCGCGCGGCTTCCGCCTCCATCTCGGTTAAGACTTCGTCCCGTGCCGGCAACATGGCATAGAGATAATCTTCAACCTCAGGAACGGTAATTCCACCCATGCGCCAATCCGGCGCCGAATTTCGATCAGGCATCGGTCCCCCAAAACCCACGTTACAGATCTTCGTATCAACGACGTTATGAAATCGTTTGCCCCGGCTTCATCTCGAACACTTTCACCTCGGGAGCCAACTTCTGCAGCTCGCTCGGCCGCCCAGTCAACATTGGAAACGTCCCAAAGTGCATGGGAATCACTGTCTCCGGCTTGAGCAACTTGCAGGCGTATGCGGCCTCGCGTGGCGACATCGTAAAGTGATCGCCAATAGGCAGCATTGCGATCTTCGGCGCATACAGGTCGCGAATGATCGCCATGTCGCTGAACACATTCGTGTCTCCGGCGTGATAGATCTTCACTCCATTGGAAAACTCGAGCACGTACCCGCAGGCCTCGCCGCCATAGATCACCTGGTCGCCATCCTGAATTCCGCAGGAATGCACGGCATGCACCATGGTGATTTTCACGCCAGCCACGGTCTGCGTGCCGCCTTTATTCATGGGAGCAATCTGCTTGACGCCTTTTTTCTGGAGCCACGTGCACAGCTCGAAGATGCCCACCGCGATTGATCCGCATTTCGTTCCGATTTCAACCGCGTCACCAATGTGATCGCCGTGCCCGTGGGTGCAGACCAGCACGTCAGCCTTCTGCACATTCCTTTCTGTCGCGGGACAGCTCGGGTTCCCGCCGACCCACGGGTCGACATAAAACATCCTCCCTTCCGGCGTCTCGATGCGAAACGTAGCGTGGCCAAGCCAGGTCAGTTTGATTCCCTTCAGTTCCATAAATTCCTCACACAATCCAAAGTCTGATGTTCGGTTGAAGCAACCCGGACTTCGGTGCGAACTTAACATTCTAGAGATGCGCCGGAAGTCGCGCAATTCAGTTGGAACGCTGCCGTCTTGGCGGCGCTATTGAGAGCGCCCTATCCTTGAGGTGACACCCGGCAGGGCCTGGCGAATCGCAAAGATTCATCATTTCGTTCCCGGCCCAACTTGTGTATAAAATTGCTCTCGATGCCGGATCTCAAAGTTTTATTGTCCCGCGACCAGATCGCCAAACGCGTCGCCGAACTCGGAGCTGAAATTGCCCGCGACTTCCATGGGCAAGCCATTATCTTCGTCGGCGTCTTAAAGGGCGCTGCCATCTTCCTCAGCGATCTGGCCCGTCACGTTCCGCTCGATGCCACGTTCGACTTCATCGGGGTCTCCAGCTATGGCAATCGCCCCATTGCCAGAGAGGATCCCGCGGGCCACGCTGCCTGGGATTCGCTCGGCGAAGTGCGCGTCACCAAAGACATGGACCAATCGCTCGCCGACCGCAACGTGATTCTGGTCGAGGACATTCTCGACACCGGCCTGACCTTGAACTACATTTCCAAGCTCGTCCAGGCGCATCAGCCGCGCTCGCTGAGCATTGCCGCGCTGCTCGACAAGCCTTCGCGCCGCAAACAGCCGATCAAAGCGCGCTACATCGGCTTCACCATTCCCGACGCTTACGTGGTCGGCTATGGCCTCGACTACGCGGAAAAATACCGTAATCTGCCGGACATCTGCGTCATCGAGAACCCCTGAATTTGTAATTTGTAATTTGCAATTTCTAATTTGTAATTGACAAACCGCGTTCTTGCTGGGCCCCGGCGAAATTACAAATTACCAATTGCAAATTGCCAATTCACCGGCTGCTATCATGCTACCTGTGACACCGACAACCACCACGCCCGTGCAGCGCACCTATGAACAGGAACCTCTTCTGCTCGAAGTGGCTGACGTCGTCAACACCACGCTCGATCTCGAAACCACGCTGCGGCGCGTTGCTGAGCTTGTCCGCAAAGTCATTGACTATGAGATCTTCGCGATTCTCCTGCTCAATGAACAGCGCCAGGAACTCTACGTGCGCTTCCAGGTCGGCTATCCTCCGGAAGTTGCCGAGCGCATCCGCGTGAAGGTCGGCCAGGGTATAACCGGACGCGCTGCCGAGACGCGCCAGGCGCAGCTCGTCGCCGACGCCACTCGCGAGGACTTTTACATTGAGGCGCTGCCCAATGTGCACTCTGAGCTCGCCATTCCGCTGATCGTCAAGAATCGCCTGATTGGCGTGATCGATCTCGAGGCCCGCGAGAAAGGCTACTTCACCGAAGAGCACAAGCGCTTGCTGACGCTAATCGCCTCGCGCATGGCAGTCGGCATCGAAAATGCGCGCCTGCACACGCGCATCACGCGCCAGGCCCGCACTCTGCTCTTGCTCAATGAGATCGCGCGCGAGCTGACCTCCATCCTCAACCTCGACGAACTGCTCAAGCGCATCGCCGAGCTTTTGCGGCGACTGATCGACTACCAGATGTTCAGCATTCTCCTGCTCGATCAGACGGGAGAAAAACTCCAGCACAGGTTTTCGCAGCGCTTTGAAGAGCGCCTGCATTTGAAGCACGACATTCCGCTCGGCCGTGGTGTGGTTGGCTATGCGGCGCAAGCCAAGGAGGCGATGCTCGTTCCCGATGTCGCCAAAAGCCCGCGCTATATCGCCACCAATCCCGAAACCCGCTCGGAGCTGGCCGTTCCGCTCATCTATCAAGAGAAGGTGATCGGAGTACTCGACCTGGAGCACACGCGCCGCGGCTACTTCACCGAAGACCACAAGCGCACCCTGACCACTCTCGCCGCGCAGCTCGCCATCGCCATCGAGAACGCGCGACTTTACGAGCAGATTGCCCGCCAGGAAAGCCGGCTGGAGCGCGAGCTGGCGTTGGCCCGCGAACTGCAATTTCGACTGCTGCCACATTCGCTTCCCAAGATGCGCAGCCTCGAACTGCAGGCGAAGTTTGTTCCGGCGCGCGCGATCGGCGGCGATCTTTACGATTTCGTTCCCTATTCCCTTTCGCGCCTCAGCATTGCTATCGGCGATGTCAGCGGCAAAGGCGCGCCCGCTGCGATCTATGCTGCGCTGGTCAGTGGCATTCTGCGCTCACACGCGCCGATTGAGCCTGGTCCTGCCGAAATGCTGTCGGCTATCAATCTCTCGCTCGCCGAGCGCCGCATTGCCGCGCAGTTCGTCTCTATCATCTACGCTGTCTGGGATGACGAGCGCAGCACGTTGCTGGTCGCCAATTCCGGCTTGCCGCGGCCGCTTTATGTCCACGATGGCAAGATCGAGACGATCGACGTGACTGGTTTGCCGCTCGGCTTGTTCGATGAAACGCAATACGACGAACTTAACTTCAAAGCGAAACCTGGGGACATGTTCGTGTTCTTCAGTGACGGAATTCTCGATGCCCGCAACCGTCATGGTCACGCGTTTGGCTCCGGAGCGCGTCGAGTCAATCGTCGCGGGCTGCGCAGAATAAGTCCGCCGATTGCGTGGTTCGAGAAATTTTCGCGGCCGTGACCGAGCACGCGGCGGGAGTTGACGCTTTCGACGATCAGACCGTGGTCGCCATCAAAGTAAAAAGCGGTGCAGGCAAACGCAAGTGACGCGCGCGAAGGGCCATGATCTGATCGTTCGGCCGCCAGCGTTCGCTTACCGGCGTGGAACTCGCGGAGCTGCGCCGATTCTGTTTTGCGAGGGCGCTAGTCTGGCGCAGCTCGCCGCACGTCACGGCACGCCGCTCTACGTTTATTCTGCCGAAATCATTAGCAGTCGCTTGCAAGCATTTGATCGAGCGTTCGCTTCCCTTCCCCACACCGTTTGCTATTCGGTGAAAGCCAATTCCACGCTGGCGATTTTGCGGCTCATTGCAAAGCAACGCGGGGGTTTCGATGTTGTTTCCGGCGGCGAACTCGAGCGCGTGCTGCGCGCGGCGCCGAAATCCGCGGGCAAAGTCGTTTTTTCGGGCGTTGGCAAAACTGTTCCGGAAATCGAACTTGCGCTCAAATCTGGGATTCTTCTTTTCAATGTCGAGAGCGCCTCCGAATTGCGCGCTCTCGCCGCCACTGCGGCGCGCCTCAGGAAGAAGGCCTCAATCGCGCTGCGCGTCAATCCCGATGTCTCGGCGAAGACGCATCCTTACATTTCGACCGGCCTGCACGAGCACAAATTTGGCGTGCCGATCCCTGAGGCGCGCCTGCTCTATGCCGAAGCTGCGCAGCATGCCTCCCTGCGCCTGGCCGGAGTCAGCGTCCACATCGGCTCGCAGATTTCCGACCTTACTTCTTTCACCGACGCGCTCAGCCGCGTTGCCGAGCTTGTCCGTGAACTGCGCTGCGACGGGCACGACATTCGATACGTCGATGCCGGCGGAGGCCTCGGCATTCCCTACATGGAAACGTCGGAGCCGTTTGCCCAGCAACTCGCCGCCTACGCGAAGGCCGTGCTCGAGCCGCTGCGCAAGCTCGATGTCCATCTCTTACTTGAACCAGGGCGGTCAATCGTCGGCCCCGCGGGCGTTCTCCTCACGCGCGTCCTCTATCGCAAGACGAATAACAGCAAACGATTTTTGATTGTCGACGCGGCGATGAACGATCTGCTGCGGCCATCCCTTTACGGCGCGTATCACGAGATCGTGCCGGTGCAACTTTCGTCGCCTGCCGAGAAGGAGACGACCGACGTCGTCGGCCCCATCTGCGAAACGGGAGACTTTCTCGCCCGCAACCGCGAACTGCCGGTGGTGCAGGAGGGCGAGCTGCTGGCGATTCTCGATGCCGGCGCCTATGGGTCGACGCTCAGCTCGAATTACAACACCCGAGGACGTGCCCCCGAGGTGCTGGTGGCGGGAACGCGATCGCAAGTAATAAAGAAGCGCGAAAGCTCGCACGACCAGATGCGGCTTGAAGCATAGAGTGGCGCTGTTTATTGGTTACTACTCGGAGGGTCGAGAAAATCTTTTTTCTATGCGGTCGAACGCGAATTTGACTAGCCAGAGCAGCGCTACCAGCGCGATGGCAGACTCCGCGAATAAAAGGTAGGCTTTCATGACTTTCTGTAGTGAGGCCCCACAGGCTCTTTGGATCCCTACTTTGCCGGAAGCCCGCTTGCGGTCAACTTCAACCGTACTAGGAATGACCGTAGCTGTTAAAGATAACAATGGTAACGAGAGGCAAAGATAGAATCCCGCGCCTCATGATTGCGGGAACTGTCTCGTCACCGTGCCCTCCGCTATGACCAGAAGTCTCTTACCTTACTCTCGTCGCTTCCCCGCCTCCCGCACGCCGAAATAGCGAGGAGCGGCGGCTCAGTCTGGGCGGCCCTGCAGGTAGCAGCAATAATAGCCGAGCAAGGATTAAAGCCGCTGTAATCGCCCATTCCATTCACAAAACCTTAATCTGTTCTTTACCCAGCGCTAACAAACGCCTGCTAGTCTCGGCGGCATTTGTCGCTGCGGGTCGCGGCGATTCTTAAACAAAATCTAAAACCTTCAGGAGATCGTTTTATGAAAAGAAAAGCGTTGCTTGCGGCCGTGATGGCCCTTACTACATGCGCTGCATTTGCCCAGCAAGGCCCCGTGCCCAAGGGTGTTCCCGCCCTTAGCCACGTATGGGTCATCATGATGGAGAATCATGGGTTTGTCCAAGTGCTTAACAACCCGGCCGCGCCCTTCACCACCCAGTACGCTGCCGCCGCCAACCTGGGCACGAACTATTTCGCCGTCGCCCATCCCAGCTTGACCAACTATCTGGAACAAAATGGCGGCTCGAACTTCGGCGTCCTAGATGACAATGCACCCGACTGGCACGACGCCTCTTGCCAGCCGAACCTGGCCACCGGCATTACGAACCTGGAATCGACTTCTACTCCCATTTGCCCGATCGCAGGCAGCGGAATCGATGCGGCCACACCGGCCATTGACTATACCAACGAAGACCCGGGATATCCCACCATCAACATTGACGGCATCAAGTCGTACGCGGCTAATCCGAACACCCTGGGTATCACCATTGCCGACCAGTTGGTCGCAGCCGGAAAGACCTGGAAGTCTTATCAGGAAAGCCTTCCGTTCGGAGGCGCCGACAACATCAACTACAGCGACGGCAACTTCTCCAACCTCACCGACTTCACCCTCTTTAACAATCTCTGGCCGGGCGGCGACTTCAACTCCGGCCAAATCGTTCAGCTCTACGCCGTGAAGCACAATCCCTTCGCCTATTTCAAATCCACGCAAGATGGCACCACCGCAGGAAACAGCTTGTCCAACACGGTCGCGTTTGACGGACCGGGCGGCCTGTATGCCGACTTGTCCTCTGGCAAGGTGCCGACCTACTCTTTCATCGCTCCCAACCAGTGCAACGATCAGCACGGCCGCGGCAATGGCACCATCTTCTGCCAATACGATCCGAACGATAACGGCACGCAGAATGGCCTGAATCCGGCTTTGATGGCGCTCGGCGACCAGGCACTGTTGAGAATCGTGAACGCGATCCATGCCTCGCCGGCATGGAAAAAGGGCCGCAACGCCATCGTCACCATCTGGGACGAGGATGACTACAGCATCGCTCCCACCATCAACCAAGTGGCAGCCATCGTGGATACCAACTATGGCTTCCACAACCTGCAGAGCAACGTCTTCTACACTCACTTCTCCCTGCTCAGGACGCTCGAAGCGGGATTCAAGCTACCCTGCCTGAACCACGCCTGCGATGCCAGCACGGCGACAATGAGCGACCTGTTTGGGGAGCCGTAACCAGTTGCAGAGATTGTTTGGGGGCCGGACGCGAGTCCGGCTCTCAAACAGTTCTTTGAGATCGCCGACGATGGAGGCGCAAGCAACGCCGCCGATCGCGGGCAGAGCGCTTCAGATCTCAATAACCATGTCTTCCAGGCGCGTCGGATAGGTGTTGATAACCTCTCCCTTGTCCTTCCGGACGATCACTGTGTCGGAGTGGCGGAAGCCGCCCCAGTCCGGATCGTAGACTCCGGGTTCACAACTGAAGGTCATTCCCTGCTTCAGAACAGTCTTGTCGCCATCGGCGATCCAGGGAGATTCGTGGCCTTCGAGGCCGATACCGTGCCCGGTCCGGTGTTTTAGGAAATTTTCGAAGCCGGCCTTGCGGATCTGGTCGAGACTCTTTTTGTCTACCTCTTCTGCGATCGCGCCTTCCTTCATATTCTCTACTCCCGCGTCATGGGCCGCGAGCATCGCGTCGTAGAGTCGCTTGGCGTAGTCGTTCGGTTTGCCGATGATAAACGACCGCTCGCACTCGACGGCATAGCCGCCGACCTGGGTACCGTAGCTGAGGATGAGAGCATCTCCTTTTTTCAGGCGGTCGCGACTGGGCACGGCATGTGGGAAAGCCGAGCGTTTGCCAAATGGCACCAGTCCACCAAAAGGCGCGTCAATACTGACACCAACGACGTCTTTCAGTTCAGCGGCCATCTTGTCGGCGAGCGCATCGGCAGCACCTTTGAGGATTTCGTTTTCGGTGACGCTGCCGTGGCTATGGATAAAGTCGCGGCCCGCCTGGACGTAGAAATCGGAGAAATACATGCCGCGGCGCATGATGTTTAATTCGTCGTCATCTTTTACCCAGCGCATTTGCTCGATCAGGTCTCCAGCCTCGACGATCTCCGCGTTCGGAACACCGAGTTTAATCTCACGCATACGGCTGGGCGTGGGTTCTTCTATGCCGATGCGAGCTGTGCTCAGGCCGCGCTTGCCCACGCGCTCAAAGATCCAGCGCACACGGTTGACCGGGCCGGGAAAATCGAAGTACGCCTCAAAGTCTTTCACCCACCAGAGCTTTACTTGATCGGACTCGAGTCCGGGGATAAAGAGTGTGGGGTCGCCGGATTTCGGAATCAGCGCTGCCAGCGGCCGCTCCGTGGAGAGGTGGAAGTAGCCGGTCGTATAAATCACGTTGTGGGAGTTGAGGAGAACGAGCGCATCCAGCTTGCGGCGCGCCATCTCCTGCTGCACCTGGCCGATTTTGCGGCGATACCAATCGGGAGGCAGGCGGTCGGGGAGGCTCGCTCCTGAAAGCGTGGCTTGAATCTTCAGGCTGCGCGTCCGGCCATACATCGAGAGATTGGAAGTGACGGTGAGCGCGGCGGCGCCCGCCGCGTTGCGCAGAAAAGTACGACGCTCAGTCGGATTCATGGAGGCTCCGGATTAAGGATTGAGAGCAGACCATGGTAGCGCAGACGGACGAGATTGACGACCCGCAAAACGGTCGACAATTTTCTCAGACCCCGAGAGAGTCGCCGAACTTCGAAGGCTGATGAACCCGAGCGTCGCTACATCTGCCCCTAAGGGGCGATCACAAAAACTGTGCCGTTACCGTAAGCGCCGCCCCCAGCAGTCGTGCCGTAGAGCGCGCCTCCGTTACCGAAGATGACGCCCGCGTCCGGGCTGGATCCGTCATGGCCGCCGGTAAATGCGTAGAGGTTGGTCTTGGTCCAACTCCCGCCTTGTTGAGCGGGCGGCGTCAACTTGAAGACAGTGCCAAAGTATGTTTGCCCGTCGCCGGCGGTCGTGCCGTAGAGGTTGCCCGCCGCGTCGGCAATCACACCCGCATAGGGATAGAGGCCATCACTGCCGCCGTTGAAGCGATAGATCGTGGTCGCGGTCCAGGCGCCGCGCTTTGCGGGTGGCGTCAATTGGAAGACTGCGCCCGCGTTGGCTGGGCCGTTACCGAACTTCTGCGTACCGTAGAGTACGCCGTGGGTGCCGGCAAGCAGAGTGCCACTGCTGAGCGGACCTCCGTCCGGGCCACTGCCGAGATCGTAAACATTCTTGAACATCCATTTCGTGTGCCCGGCCTTGGGTGGCGTCAGCTTGAAGACGTTACCGGCCATGGTTGTGCCGTAGAGCACGCCGTTCTGATCGCCGCTCTGATCAAAGATCAGGCTGGCCGCGGGATCGATTCCATCCTTGCGGCCGGTAAAGGTGTGGAGCACGGTCTCCTTCCACACGCCACCGGACAGCGTCAACTGAAAAACCACGCCACCATGCGTATGTCCGCCAAAAAGTGTGGTGCCGTAAAGATTGCCCGCCTGGTCAAAAATCAGGCTGGCCAGCGGATGTGAACCGTCTTTATCGGTGAAGGAGTGAAGCACGGTCTCTGTCCAGCCGCCACCCGAGGGCGTCAACTGGAAAACTGTGCCAACGTGTTTCGTGCCGCCAGTCGACGTGGTGCCATAGAGATTGCCTGCCTTGTCAAAAATCAAACCGGCGGCAGGAGCGGCGCCGTCCGAGCCCTGGAAAGTGTGGATCACGGTCTGTGTCCATCCACCGCCCTGCGACGGCGACAACTCGTAGACGACGCCGTACCCCGCGCTTCCGCCCTCGGTGGTGGTGCCGAAAAGGTTGCCGGCCGAATCGGCGACCAGGCCCGTTGAGGGATTGGTGCCGTCGTTGCCTCCTTGAAAGCTGTAGAGCACATTTTCAGTTTGCGCAATTGCGAACGCGCCGCCCATGAACTGAAGAACGCAAACTGCGATCACCAACACGGTCACACCGCGGAAAAAATGAATGGCTTGCATGTTCGTCACCTCGGAGACAAGACTGTGTTGCCGCGGCCCGGGACTGAGCCGGCTTGGAGGGGCGAAAGCATTCTACACCCGTTTTGCGATCTGCGGGTTTCGCCAATGTTACTGGGGCGCGGGTGGTCCGGGTCAGCGTTTCCTTTGGTTTCTACTGGCGTTACACTCCGTGCATGAACTTCGGCTTTCCCTGTTCGCGCGACGTGTGCATACAGTCCGGGAGCCAGACAGCCAAGGGCATCTCGATCTTGTTGAAGTGTAGTCGGATGGGCGGGACAAAATGCGCAGCAGGATGGATGCGCGTGGCATCCGCCGTCTGGCCTGCGAATCGTCTCCGTGCGGTGCTGCTTTTGGTTGCGTTGTTTGCTGCTGCAGGCACGCCTGCACGCGCGCAAAACCAGAGCCGCTCCGCCGAGTCCCCTCTCATGCGTCAACTCCAGCAGGCGCTCAGCCTCGCCGAGCACGGCGACAAGCAAGGCGCGATGAAGGTTGTCCTCCGCTTGCTTGAGCAGCATCCGGATTTTGCGCAGGCAATTAAGCTGAAGGGCATGTTGCTCCAGGATGGTGCCCACCCCGCCGAGGCGGAGGCCGCTTTTGAAGAGGCTCTGAAGCTCGCGCCCAGCGACGGAGATCTCCTGCTGGAAGTCGGCACCTACAAGCTGGACACGGGCCAAAAGGAAGAAGCCCTTAAGCTCCTGGAGCACTGCGTCCGGGTTCTTCCCCGCGACGGAGACGCACAATTTTATCTCGCGCAGGCCTATCACCTGAATGGACAGGACGACCTGGCGCTCGCCGCCATCCGCCAAAGTTTGAAGCTCGAGCCCGACAATGCGCCGGCGTTCCAGAAGTACGGAGAACTGCTGTGCGGCACGGACATTTGCGAGGAGGGTCTGCGGTGGCTGCTCAAGGCGCAGCGCTCCGATCCCAAGCTACCGCGGATTGACTATGACATTGCTCTGACCGATTTCAAATTGATGGATCTCGCCGGCGCCGCACAGCACGCCGCGCGCGCAGTTGAATCCCAGCCCAACGACTTGCCTGCCCTGCAACTGCTGGCTGACTCCGACACCAAGCTCGCCAAGTGGCAAGAGGCCAAGCAGGCCTTTGAGCGCCTGCTGGTAGCCAAGCCCGACGATTTGGAGTCCTTGATCGGGCTGGGCCAGTGCGAACTGGAATTGAAGAACTATCCGGAAGCCGTCGATAAATTGCAATTGGTGCTGCGGCTGAACCCCACGCGGGTGTTGGCGCATTTTTATCTGGCGCGCGCGTTTGCCGGCATGGGCAGGACGGCGGACGCGCAGCACGAGGCGGCTCTGCATCATTTGATGATGCAGCAGCTCACGTTTGGCCGCGACGTGGAGAACGATGAACGTGAAGGCCCTATCAAGGCTCCGGCCTCTCAAGCGCTGGCCGAGCATCGCGAAGAAGATGCGTTGCAGCTCTATCGCAAACGATTCGCGGGAACGCCCGCCACTTCCGCGGATGCCTATGTATTCGTTGGAAAGCTCTATCTCTTCGCGGGAGACAAGGAAGATGGTCTGCGCAATCTTCGTCATGCTTTGGAACTTCAGCCCACCGTTCGAGGAGCTCACACCTATCAGGGAATCGTGGCGCTGAAGGCGGGCGAACTGGAAAGCGCCGAACGCGAATTTAAGGCGGAACTCGCAAATGATCCGAACTATCAGCTGGCGATTGCCGAGATAGGTGAGGTCCGCTACCGCGAAGGGCTGTGGTCCGAGGCAGCCGGACAACTAGCGACGTCCAGGACTATGAATCCGGAGTTGCTATACATGCTCTGCGATTCTTACTTCCATGCGGGCAAAGTGCCGGATGCCGACTTGACCGCCGAGACGGTGGCTGCCTATGGCAGAAATAAGCCTGAACTCATGAAAGAACTCAATGAGCTTCTCCTTCGCAATGGACAAACCGAACTTGCCCAGCGTTTGTCAGCCAATCCCGCGCAGAAATAAGATGGCGCATGTCAGGGCGCGCTCTCCGTCACGGTGAGGATCTGATCGGCTTTGACATTTTTCAAAACCTGCTTGATGCCGCTAGGCCATGTGAATTCAATGCTTTCTACGGTCTCGCTCGACCCCAGCCCGAAGTGAACGCGCTTATCGCTCGAAGAGTTGTAGCTTACCGCGGTTGTCGCGTGGTTATACTGGACGCCCAGTGAAGTTGTGAGCTTGACCTTTGTTCCCAGACCGTCGCGGTTGGATTTGACGCCCACCAATTTCAGAATGATCCAGTGGCTTCCCTTGCTGCCGTTCTGAGCAGTGGATCGGTTCATCCATATCTCCGGTGCGCCGTTCAGAACCGTAACGACGGCATCGATCCTGCCATCGTTGTTGAGGTCGCCGAAGGCCGCGCTGCGATGTGCCGCCGGCACCGAGAAAGATGTTCCGGCCTTTGCGCTTACATCCTCGAAGGCCAGGTTGCCTTGGTTGCGAAACACTCGATTCGGCAGCGGATAGGGCCTATGCGCCAACTCCATGGCATTGTCGAGGATGTCGGCATTGGCCGTGAACAGGTCTTTGTTGCCATCGTTGTCGAAATCGAAAATTCCCACTCCCCAGCCCGTTAAGCGGCTGGTCAGCGCGCTCAGTCCCGCCCGGCTGCTGACATCCTCAAATTGACCGTCCCCCACATTTTTATAGAGAGGAAAGCTTTCTCCGAACATCGCCGTTTCAAAAATGTCCGGCCTTCCATCGTTGTCGAGATCTCGAAAATCCACGCCCATGCCGGCCATGGCCTTGCCGTATGCGTTGTATGCAACCCCGGCGATTGGCGCAACGTTGGTGAAGGTTCCATTTCCGTTGTTGTGAAATAGATAGTTCTCGAATGTGTCGTTGGAGACAAAGACATCGGTATATCCATCGTTGTCGTAGTCGGCAAAGGCGAGACCCATTCCCTTGCCCACATACTGGGAAATGTGGGACGCCTCGGATACGTCGGTAAAGGTGCCGTCGCCATTGTTGCGATAGAGGATGTTCGGTGTTCCCAGAAAATCGAGCGGCGAGCAGTAGGCCGGAAGGTTTTGATACCCGCAGAGCGCCGCGGTTTTGATGCTGTAATTGAGGTAGTTCACCACCAGGAGGTCGAGCAGTCCATCGTTGTTGTAATCGAACCAGCCCGCCGCTACCGACCATGCCTTGCCGAGCTTGGGGACGAATCCGCCAACCCCCGCCTTTTCGGTCACGTCTGTGAAGGTGCCATCCCCATTGTTATGGAAAAGCTGGTTGCGGTTGAAGCCGGTCACGTAGAGATCGACGAATCCGTCATTGTCATAGTCGCCGGCCGCCACACCCATCGAATACCCGATACCCTGCAGGCCTGCCTTCTCGGTCACGTCGGTAAAGGTGCCGTCCCCGTTGTTGCGGAAAAGCCGGTTCGAGTAACTGGGATCGCTCTTTTCAAGCGACGGAATGGCCGCGCCATTGGTAAAAAAGATGTCCAGCAAGCCGTCGTTGTTGTAGTCGAAGACCGCTACCCCGCCAGTCATGGTTTCAAACGTGTAATGCTGCGGGCTGGCGCTGTTCTTGAGCTTGAACTTGATTCTGGATTGTTCGATGGCGTTCTCGAACTGAATTGGCCCCGCGGCCGGCACCGCCGTCTGTGCCGACTCTTTGCCGGGCTCGGCCCGGCGAGGCTGCACCTGATGAGGCACGGGACCCGGAACCGGGCTCGCCGGTGG
Source organism: uncultured Acidobacteriaceae bacterium (assembly GCA_963698865.1). Taxonomy (GTDB): domain Bacteria; phylum Acidobacteriota; class Terriglobia; order Terriglobales; family Acidobacteriaceae; genus Acidiflorens. The sequence goes on from CAVOSL010000005.1 coordinate 242,720, forward strand.
GGCTTGCGCTCGCACGCTCGGCACGATGCACAGCAGGCAAAGGATCAGCTCGGCAGCAAGAAGCGCGCTGCCGCGGCCGAAGTCCCCTCTCACCGGTCTCCCCACTTCAACTTAGTCGCGAGCACTTCGAAGAACGTTTTTTGAAAACGCAACAGTTTCGCCGGATGCTCCGCCTTCACGCAGCGCACTAGATCGCCATCCTGAAGCGGCATTCCGACTTGGCCGTCGAGGCTGAGATACGCTTCTTCTTGTCCAGTCTTGACGTGGATCTCGATCTCCACAGTGTCGCGCACGACCACCGGACGATGCGTCAGACCATGCGGCGATACCGGAGTGATAACGAAGGCCTGCACATCGGGCTTCAGGATTGGGCCGCCTGCGCCCAGCGAGTAGGCAGTCGATCCCGTCGGCGATGCCAGGATCAGGCCATCCGCCTTGTAACTCGAAACGAATTCGCCGTCGACGTACAGCTCAAAGTGGTTCAGGCGCGAGATCGCGCTCTTGCTCACGACTAGATCGTTCAAAGCGGAATGAATGGCCAGCGTCGCGCCGTCGCGCATCAGCGAGCACTTCAGCATCGAGCGGCTATCGACGATGTACGCTCCGCGCTCAATCGCTTCCAGCGCGGGATAAAGGTCGGTGAGCGGAACCTCGGTCAAGAATCCGAGTGTGCCCAGGTTGACGCCGAGGATCAATGTCCCACAGCTTGAGACCGCGCGGGACGCGGAGAGCAGCGTGCCGTCTCCGCCCAGCACCAGCGCCAAGCCCGGGGCGTACGCGCCCAGTTCGCTGCGCGGAATGACTCTCCGCGCCGAGTAGTAAACCGCGCTTTCCTCGTCGATCGCCACCTCATAGTTGCGCGCCACCAGCCATTTTTCGAGCGCGGGCAGGACCTCCGCTAACTCGGAGCGGCCGGGCTTGGAAATGATAGCGACGGTTTTGGAACGGAGCGCGTGCGAGGCGGAGTCGGGCATAGTGGCGATTGAAGTTTTGATTGTACAGAAGTGCGAGGAGCTGGAGGTCAGAGGTAACAGATCAGAGAGCAGAGGTGAAAACCCCATGGAGTAGGAATTCGCGGTTCCCTTCTCCGCCCAGGATGGGCGACTCGATGCATTCGAGATTGGTGGCGCCCAGTTGCACTAGCGCCGACTCCACCTTTTTTACGGCAGAGTGCTGCGCCGCGTCGTCGCGCACGATTCCTCCTTTGCCGACCAACTCCCTGCCCACTTCGAATTGCGGCTTCACCAGCACCACAATCTGGCGCACACCTTTCTCCGTGTTCGGAAACGCGGCCTGAATGACCGCCGGCAGCACCAGCGTCGCCGAGATAAAGGAAACGTCCATGGCGACGAACTCCATGTTTCCTTCAGTGCACTTCGTCAAATCGTCGCGCGTCAGATAGCGGGCATTGGTCTTCTCGAGCAGCGCGATGCGCGGATCGTTGCGCAGGCGGAGGTCAATCTGGCCGTAACCGGTATCGACCGCAATCACCTTCGCCGCGCCGTGCTGCAGCATGCAGTCGCTGAAGCCGCCGGTAGACGCGCCGACATCCATGCACATCTTGCCGCGCAGGTCGATCTTCCAATGCTCCAAAGCCTTTTCCAGCTTCAGGCCGCCGCGGCTCACGTAGCGCAAGTCTTCGCCGAGTAGCCGAAGGTCGGCAGCGGGATCGACCGGCGCTCCGGCCTTGTCGATCTTCTGCTGGTTGACCAGAACTTTGCCCGCGAGAATCAGCGCCTGCGCCCGCTCGCGCGATTGTGTGAGTCCGCGATCCACGAGCAATTTGTCGAGACGCGTCTTCAAAACTTACCTCGGAGGATTGTGTGCGCGCTGTTTGAAAACGCGAAAATAAAATTCAGCGCGATGCGGCAAGCACTCCCTACAGTGCAGACAGTAGAAACATCTCGTTAACAGAAGGTTACAAGAGTAACTTTCCGCTTTTCCACAAACTTTTCCTCAGTGCTGTTGAAAACTCCGGCACAGTTGCTGAATTAAAGAGGTCACAGACAGAAGTCGAGAAACGGACTCATAATCTAAAGCGTCATTCGTCGGAAAATGCCACCCGGCCTTACAAAAAAGATGATACGGCTCCGATGGGTAGGAAGGAGGCGCTATGTTCCGCAGTCTCATTTCTTTATGTTTCCTAATCGTGCTCCTGGCGGCGAATATGCCAGGAAGTTCGCTGTTCAAACCCGCAATCACATATCCTTCGGGGGGAGCGTTCTCTCCAACAGTAGCAGTAGGGGATATCAACGGAGATGGTAACCCGGATCTGATAGTGTCCAACCAGTCTTCGTGCTACACCTGCGCCAATGGATCTGTCACGGTCCTGCTTGGCAACGGTGATGGTACTTTTCAGGCTGCCCAAGCTTATGACTCTGGCGGGAGTGAGACCGGTGGAATTGCGGTCGCAGATCTGAACGGCGACGGCAAACTTGATGTGGTCGTGGCCAATAGCGCTAGTGGTACGGTCGCAGTCCTGTTGGGCAACGGAGACGGCACTCTTCAGCCCGCCCGACTCCACAGCACCGGCGACGCTTTTCCGCTGGGGCTCGTGCTTGGCGATTTCAACAGCGACGGCAAATTCGACGTAGCGATTACTACCGGCTGCTGTTCGGCGCCATATATCGAGATCTTGCTGGGTAACGGCGACGGCAGCTTTCAATCGCCCCAAAGTTACGGCGTCCCAGGGGATCTTGCCTCGGGGATAGCTGCGGGAGATCTCGATGGAGACGGCAGGCTGGATCTCGCGGTCGGTGTTGAGGTCTCGAATGGTGGACACCCGCTCGTCGCGATATTTCTGGGTAATGGTGACGGAACCTTTAAAACGCCGCGTTCCTTCCCTGGTGGCTACTATCCAGCGTTCGCAGACATGAATCGCGATGGCAAACTTGATTTGCTTGTCACAGGAGTGTGCGGCAATCCGCACTGCACCAAAGATGGTGTCAGCGTGTTACTCGGTAACGGTGATGGAAGTTTCCAACCTCCGCAGGTCTATAGCTCCGGTGGCGAAGTCGCTGACTTCGTCGCAACTGGCGACGTTAACCGCGACGGCAAGACTGATGCGTTTGTCGCCAACTTCGGAGGAAGGGTTGGAACTCTGCTGGGAATAGGGGATGGAAAGCTCTTGCCGGTGCAACTGTTCAATGCCGGGAATAGATATCCAGTCTCAATGGCAGTCGCAGACATAAATGGGGATGGGAAACCAGATCTTTTGGTGGGCCTTTACGATATGACTTCCAGCAAAGTCGGCGTGCTCCAGAACAACACCTTCTGGAAGACCACGACCACCCTCACGTCCAGTCCGAATCCCTCAATCCACGGGCAGGCGGTTACGTTCACAGCCACGGTCAGTTCAGAAGGATGGGGCGTGCCGACAGGCCAAGTCGTATTCAGGAACGGGAACAACGGGATCGGACATGCCATTCTGGACAAGACCGGTGTAGCGACGCTGATCAAGAAGAATTTACCGGTTGGGAGCCTTTCAATTAAGGCTGTGTACAAAGGCGATATCAACTCGGCCAAGAGCACATCACTCGCACTGATTCAGGTGGTAAACCCGGCCTCGGAATAACCGGGTTAAGGCAGTTCATCACAAGGGATTGGCATGGGAAGAGGTCTCGTGCGGTCAAGGTGCCTGCACAACCGGCTTCACTTCAGCAATTGAACCTTATCCCGCCACCTCTTCCAGCGTCTTCTGATCGATATCGAAATTGGCGTGGACGTTCTGCACGTCTTCGCTATCTTCCAGGGCCTCCATCAAGCGGATCATCTGCGCCGCCTGTTGCCCTTCAAGTTTGATATAGGTATCGGGAACCATCGCCATGCTCGACGACACCGTAGCGATGCCCGCCTTTTTTACCGCCTCCAAAACTGCTTCATACGCGGAAGGTTCGGTGATAATCTCCCAGTTCTCGCCGTCATCCTTCAGGTCTTCGCCGCCTGCCTCCAGGATGATGTTCATCAAGTCGTCTTCCTTGGCCGCCGACTTCGCAATAATGATGTCACCCTTCTTGTGGAACATATAAGCGACGGCGCCCGCCGAGGCCATGTTGCCGTTGTTCTTGCCAAACACATGGCGAATCTCGCTGACGGTGCGGTTGCGGTTGTCGGTCGAAATCTCGGCCAGCAAAGCCACGCCGCCGGGGCCATAGCCCTCAAGCACAAACTCTTCATAGGTGAGGCCGGGGAGTTCGCCGGTGCCGCGCTGAATGGCGCGCTTGATGTTGTCGGCCGGCATATTCTCCGACTTCGCCGCCAGAATCGCCGTGCGCAGGCGGGGATTCATGTCGGGGTCGCCCCCGCTCTTGGCCGCCATGGAGATTTCTTTGATAAGACGGGTGAAAATCTTGCCGCGCTTCGCGTCCAGCGCGCCTTTTTTATGTTTGATTGTCGCCCATTTTGAATGGCCGGACATGGCTATACCTCGGGTCGATAGATGTCAAATTGCGCTGATTCTGTGTGCCTTTTCGAGCACGAGCGCGGATTCGCCTCTGGAGGAAATCATTGGATAACGACAGCCTCAATCAAAAAGCTCAGGCGAACGTTGATTATAGCATGGGGGCCGCCGGGCGCTGCCCAGGGCCTTCCTCGTCCGGCCGATCCATAGAAAGGTCGCACTCCATAAAAGTGTGACGGCCGAACAGTGCCGGAAGCCAGCGGTTAGCGGGTTGATCGAACACTTGGCGGAACTTCCGCCGCATGGTCGCGAAGGGCAGGCTCCATTGATTGAAGGGACGAAAGCCATACCGGCCAAAGTATTCCGGCTTGACGGTGGCCAGCCAGAGCCTGGCAACGTTTTGCGCGGTCGCCCGCCGCTGGCATTCTTTGATTAACGCGCCACCGATTCCCTTGCCCTGAAACTCTGGCAAGACGGCCACGCCGTGGACCTCGGCGAACTGCCTGGACTCGCGATGCAGGCTGGCGCAGCCCACGACCATGTTGCCTTCGCGGGCCACCAACCACTCGGTGATCGTTGCGCGGACGAGCGTCTCCGGCTTCTGAAATAGACCGGGATCGTCGCGGTTGGCGGCGAGAACGGAGACGATGCCTTTGGCGTCGCTGGGTCGCGCAGATTCGACGGTCATTTTCCCTCGGTTCTCGGTGAGTTTATTACGCCAGAGCAAAATGGAGATGCCCGTGGTTCTGCTTCCCTTGATTAGCCTATGCTCTTACCATAATGTAAGGCACGAAGACACCATGGCAGTCGCTGCCCTCACTTCGAAAGGCCGAATCACCATACCCGCTCGCGTGCACCGTGCCCTCGGCCTAGAGCCGGGAGATCGCGTGGAATTCGTCGAGCAGGGAAAGGACAAATTCGCGATCGTCGCGGCCTCCTGCTCGGTGCAGGAACTGAAAGGGCTTTTTCGAGGCAAGCGAAGCAAGCCCATATCGATTGAAAAGATGAGAGCCGCTATCGCAAGCCGTGCATCCGGGTCCCAATGATTTTCAAAGTCGCTCCCGTGAGGGTCTCTGCAACGAGATGGATTCCGCCATCGCGTTGCTATAGGCTAGTCAGTCCACCATGGCTTTCGAATCCATCGACCGTCTCCTTTCCAGGCTGGAGGTCGCGCGCTATCAGTTCGGCCCCAAGGAAGCCGCGCGGACCTTTCGGCTGCTGCGCGCGGTCGATGATGCGCGCATCCCCCACCCGTCTTCGCTCATCCGTTTTCACGAAGTCCTGCTCTTCCTCCGAGCCTTTCCCCAAAATGCCGCCGTCCTGAGAGCGGCCGAGCGCATTCTCAATAATTTTCATAAGAAGGTGAAACCCTTGCGCCAAGCCGGCGCCGACATGGAAGCCTTCGACACCTTCGAGGTTTCCGGCATCGCCGGCACGACGATGCAAGACACCGTCAGCTTTGACGTGGCGCGCTGGCTTGTGCGGCAGATGCCGGAACAAGTCGAGATTGCGTGGGACGATTATGAGCCGGGGCGTGAGCTGGGCACGACCGGGCCGCGCTTCATGCCGTTGCTTGAAGACGACGCTTATGTAGAAGCGGATACTCCCTGGCGGCGGTGGCTGGAGGCCGCGGGCGGGAGGGGCGGAAAAAAGTCGCGCGATGTCGCGGCCCGCCTTCCCGCGTGGTTCGTCAACCGCTTCGAGAATTTGCCGCTGCCCGCGCAGGAAAAAGCTGAACTCTACGAATCACTGCGCGTCCCTCTGCGCTGGAACCTCAACAACTCGCCAATCTCGCGGACACGCAACTGGAAGCCTGTCCGCAAGGCGTTCTACCACCGCGGCCCACTCATTAGCCGCAGCCAGGTTTCACTGGCCGATGAACTGGCTCGCCGCCCGCCTGCGTTCACGAAACTTTCGCCGCGCCAGGGAGAAGAAATTGTCGAAATGATTCGCGAGGTCATGCTGGTCCGTTACCGCGAACTCTACGGGACGACGCTGGCTGATCCGCGGTCGGTGGTTTGGGTCAATCTCGGCGCGGGCACAATCACGGACAAAGACAGCTCCACCCGCGGCACTGAGATTTATCTCTGGAGCCTGCCGCCCGAGCGCCGCCTGCCGCTGCGCGCCTACGTGGCCGGCTTCACTCTTAAGAACGGCGTACCCATCAACTACATCGAGGCTATCGGCCTGTGCGAGTGGATGGAGGTCGGCTTCAACACCTTCTATACCTTCCGCGGCGGCGAGGCGGGATGGATCTACGCGCAGGTTCTCCGCTCGCTGTGCGCCTACATGGGAACGACCGTCGTCTCCGTCTATCCTTATCAGCTTGGACACGATAACGACGAGGCCATCGAATCGGGCGCCTTCTGGTTTTATCGCAAGCTGGGATTCCGTCCCGGACGCGCGGACCTGCTCGACTTAGTCAAGCACGAAGAAAAGAAGATTGCCGCGAGTGCCAACCCAGCCACGAAATATCGCACGTCTGCACGCACCCTGAAGCGCCTCGCCGCCGGCCACGTCTTTTACGAGCTACCCGGAACCGAGATTGGCGCGTGGGATCGCTTCTCGACCCGCAACCTCGGGTTGGGGGTCAACCGGCGCATGGCCCGCGACTTCGCCGGAGACGCCGGCCGCATGCGCGATCAATCAAGGCGTGAATTGGAACGGAGTCTGGCAGTCAGCACCTCGCGGTGGACGCCGCTTGAACGCGCAGCCTTCGATAATTTCGCGCTCGTTCTCGACGAGGGGCCAGGCCTGCGCGCCTGGACGAGAGCAGAAAGGCAAGACCTCGTCCGCATCATCCGGGCCAAGTCGGCTCCCAATGAGATGCTTTATCTCCGCCTCACGCAACGCCACGAACGGCTGCGGCAGACCCTGCTCAAAGCCGGATCGGAGTCCGATCGATAAAACCGCCAGCGGCGATTACCCTGCCCCTACCATTCCTTCACGGTGACTAAGCACGACGATTAAGAAAGAGCAACGTGAGTTATACTCCTCAGCCGGGGTGCACATGGCAGCCGCGTCGATTCCCGACAATAAAATGTCAGCTCGCGTCGCCCTGGTCGAGGAGCATATTCGCCGGGAGAACGCCCACGATCTTGAAGGTGTTCTGCAGACTTTTGGCGACGTTGCGCGCTACGAAGATGAGGCGTGGGGCGAGCGCCACGTAGGCCGCGACGGAGTCCGCGCTTTCTATGAGCAACTCATGAAGGCGCTGCCGGATCTCGAGATCAACGTGCAACAGCGCCATGTGAATCACGACGCTATCGTGCTCGAAGTCATCATTCGTGGAACACATCTTGGGGCGTGGCGAGGCCTGCCAGCCACCGGACGGCACGTCGATTTCCCGCTTTGCGGTGTGTACACCTTCGACGAGGACGACCGCCTGGCCGGGGAAAGAATCTACTACGATCGGGGAATCGTGCTCCGGCAACTCGGCGTATTCCGCGAGCCGCAGAGCGTGTTAGGACAAGTCTCAATTTTGTTGACTCATCCCTTCACGCTTGCCAGCGCCCTCGCGAGGAAATTGCTGCGGCGGTAACATTCTGGTAAGAACGCCGGATCTTACAAACAGGTCACTCTATTTCCAGAACGACTTTAGTCCTTTCCCGCACCAAAAGACGGCCGCTGGTACTTTAGCTTACGTGCCGTCCTGCCCGTAATGCGCTAACTGCGTTTCTTCCCCGTTCCAATTTGGGACTCCCAATGCACCTTTGGGGGCCATTCTCCGCTCCCCATCACATATCGCCCTTCACAGGGCAGTCGAAACTTGAGACTGCCCGCTGGTTCTGACGGCGCGCGGAAAGCGATTCTTAGATGAATAAGAAAGTACTCTCCTCCTTAGTAATGATTCTTATCTTCTGTTCAATGGCCGCTGCCTCAGAAGTAAAAATCGTCACGCAAACTCTGCCTGCCGGAACCGCAAATACAGCATACTCGGCAACCATCTCAACTTCGGGAGGCTCCGTGCCCTTCGTCTGGTGGGTGTCTGCCGGTTCCCTGCCGCCAGGCCTTTCCTTGACTTCATCTGGGAAATCGCGCTCGGCCATTCTTTCGGGAACGCCGACCGCCGCGGGAAGCTATCAATTCAGCATCTCGGTCAAAGGGCACGGCGGCCATACATCCACGGTCGCCTATGCTCTGGCGATCCAGGCGCCGATCGAGCACGTCGTGGATTTGTCGTGGGATGCAAGCACCGGCGACAACATCGTCGGCTACAACGTATATCGGAGTACGGTGCACGGAGGACCTTACGGTCAAATCAACCTGTCCCTAGTGGCCGCAACTCTTTATTGCGACACCACCGTGGTCGATGGCGTCACCTATTACTACGTGACGACGGCCCTTGATGAGGAGGGAGCGCAAAGTTCGTACTCAAACGAGGCCGAAGCCCAGATACCAGGGAACTGAGCGCCGACACTAAAACGATCACCTGGGGAACAGGCGCTTCGGCTATTCCCCGAATACCGAGCAGTTGGGATCCGTCGAAAATCGAGGCTGACCCATCCCGGCTCCACGCGCCATTTTGTCCCATTCTCGAAGAGCATTCGGCCCGCTCATTCTTTTGAACAACTTAGACGTATTTCGCCACGGGGAAGGGTGCCCAGTGCGCCAAGCTGTCCCGTTTTACCGCTCCGGCAATAGATTGTATGTATATGATAACACTAGACTTACCTTGGACGCAATGGACCCGCGATTGCCCAATAAGGGCAGGCGCGAAGGGCGCGGCATGCTGCGTCTCTTCAAATTCGCCGGACAAATTTATGGGGAATAACAAAACGCAGATGTCAAACCGACGAGAAGGTGAGACGATGGGCGCGACGTGGGGCTTGGTATTCGGCCTGGTCGCGGCGATCATACTCGCCATCCCGTCGTATGCCACTAACACCATCCAGAGAGACGGCGATGCAATCGCGTCTCCTGCCAAAAAGTTTGCCTATGACCTCGGCAACCATGTCACGAAAGACGGCATGGTGACCGTGATTGTGCAGTTCCGTGCCATGCCCGGGTCTTCGGCGCTGACGAACTATCAGGGCCGCGGGGCAGCCATCCGCACGAAGCTGCAATCGATCCGGGCCGTAACCATGCACATTCCAGCGAGCATGGTTTCGGTGCTGGCGAACGATCCGAACGTCCTGTACGTGACGCCGGATCGCAATATCAAGATGACGGCGAACCCTGCAACCGAGGCATTCGCTACCGCAGTCGAGGCCGATGTCGCCGCCGCGCAATATGCGCTGGACGGCACTGGAGTCGGCGTAGCCGTGATTGACAGTGGCATCGCTGATCATAACGATCTGCACGGCGCCAGCGGCGGGTCCCGCGTGGTTTATAGCCAGAGTTTCGTCGCTGGCGATACGACCACCTCCGACAAGTTTGGACACGGAACGCACGTGGCCGGCCTGATCGGTGGCAGCGGCAAGGGCTCCGGCAATGGCAATGGCTATGCGGCGAATTTTGCCGGCATGGCGCCCAACGTAAACGTCATCAATCTGCGCGTGCTCGACCAGAACGGCAACGGCACCGATAGTCAGGTGATCGCCGCCATTCAGCAGGCGATCGCGCTCAAGAGCACCTACAACATCCGCGTGATCAATATGTCGCTCGGACGTCCGGTGTTCGAAAGCTACACGCTCGATCCGGTTGACCAGGCCGTGGAAGCTGCCTGGAAAGCCGGCATCGTAGTCGTGTGCGCCGCCGGCAACAACGGACGCTTTGCGGCGACGAACGGTTTCGGCACCATCGGCGCTCCGGCCAACGATCCCGCCGTCATCACTGTCGGCGCGACCATGACCGAACAGACCAGCACGCGGGTCGACGACAAGATCGCCAGCTACAGTTCCAAGGGCCCGACGGCGGTCGATCACATCGTGAAGCCCGACCTGGTTGCTCCTGGAAACGCGCAGGTTTCATTGCGTGTGGCTGGCAGCACCCTCGATACGACCTATCCGCAATACGAGGTCAGCCCAAACAATGGCAACGCCTCGAAGTATTTCGTGCTGAGCGGCACCAGCATGGCGACGCCGGTCGTAAGCGGCGCGGTCGCGCTGGTTCTGCAACAGAATCCTTCGATGACGCCCGATCAGGTGAAAGCTCGCTTGATGAAGACGGCATGGAAGGGCGTCGGACAGTTCACGTACTCGCATGATTTTCTCGGAAACCTCTACAACAACGAGTACGATCTGTTCACCTACGGCGCCGGCTATCTGGATGTCAACGCCGCGCTTGGCAACACGGATTTGGCGAACGGCCTGGCACTTTCGCAGACCGCTTACTTCAACGCCAATGGCGCAGTTGTCGTGAAGAACACGGTGCCGGGATCCACATCGCCATTTGCCGGCTTGAGCGTGGTATGGGGAGCGACATCGGTGGTTTGGGGCAACTCGGTGGTTTGGGGCTCGAATGCCCTCTCCGCCGATTCCGTAGTCTGGGGTGCCACTAGCGTGGTCTGGGGCTCTACGTCAATAACTGGCAGCAGTGTAGTGTGGGGTGCAACTTCGACATTGCCAAGTTCAGTGGCAGCACTGAGCGACGGCGATCCGGGGGACAACTAATCCGAGGGAGTCGAGATCGGAGAATATACCCATGACAAACACTATGCCCATCAAAGCGAAAGTGATGATCGGAATGGTAGCTGTCGCGAGTTTGTGCTCCCTGACCTTCGGAGTTACAAACTGGCACATGCCAGCCTGGCCTCAGTTGGCGCTTCTCATGTTCGCCGCGGTTCTGACCTCGCGGCTCAAGGTGAAGCTGCCCGGTATGACGAGCACGATGTCCGGCAATTTGCCCGTCATTCTTCTGGGAGTCACGCAGCTGGGATTGTTCGGTAGCCTGCTGGTAGCGGTAACCGCGGCTGTCGCCCAGTCCTTTGCTTCCGCAACCAAAATGAAACCGGTTCAGTTCCTGTTCAACGTTTGTACTTTGATGAATGCCTGCGCCCTCGCTTACGCCGTCTATCACAGCCCGTTCCTGCTGGCCCACGGTGGAGCGGCGGTGACCATGGCGGCAGCCGCGGCGGCCTACTTCCTGGCCAACACCGCGCCCGTCGCTGGCATCATCGGACTGACCGAAGCTCACAATCCTTTTGCCATCTGGCAACAGGTCTTCCTGTGGTCGTTCCCGAACTACGTAATTGGCGCGGGACTGACCGCACTGGCGTCGCTCTTCGGCTCAGTTGCCGGAGTAGCAACGCTGGGAACCATGATGGTGGTGTTGTTCGGAGTCTACAAGTCCTACAAGATGTATGCGGGACAAGCCGAACAGCAGGCGCCGAAAGCGCTCGCGATGGCCGCCAGCCGCTAACTTAGTACCCTCTCTCTCAACCGCGCGCAGCCTGAACCAAGGCTGCGCGCGTTTTTCTTTGGTGTGCGAATAGGATGCCACGATCTAGTTCATCGGCCTTTCCTCTCCTCCTTCGCCGCTCGCCGCGCTCGATAGGCATACACCACCGCCAGCAACGGCGGCGCGAGCAGCACTCCCCAGAATGGGATGACGAACCCAAGGATGACCGGGGCCAGGATGGAAGCCCACATCGGCACACGTACGACTCGCCGCATGATGTAGGGCTGGAGCAGTAGTCCATCAGCCACCACGATTACTGCATAGAGAATCAGTACGTACAGCGGATGTCGCCAGTCTCTCCAACTCACGCCTGCGGCGAGCACTGGGCCGAGCAACCCGAGAATCGGGCCGAAGTGCGGGATGATCTGCAACACCGCAGCCAACGCCGCCCACAGCGGAGCCCACGGCACGTGAATGATCCACAGCCCGACGAGCCAGAGAATGCCGACGGCGAGCGAGTCCTGAACTTGAGCGATCGCCCAGTGCCTAAGCGCCGTAGCGGTGATGCGGAGATGGTCTTTGGCAGTCAAGGTGGCCGTCAGTTGAGATGCAATCAGCAAGATGGGAGCGTTCGAAATCTGTCGGCAAAGCTTGCGGGCATTGACGGAGTGGCTCCGGCGCGAGCAAACGTAGCGCGCGACCTCGTTGACGATGAAATTGATTTCTTCAAGCTCCATATTATGGAGGAGGCCAAGGACCAGCGCGGCGGTGAAGGAATCTCCGGCGCCGACAGTATCCACCACCTCGACAGGGCGCGCTTGCGATTGGACCAGCGGCCCTAGCGATAAAGCAGGCTGCCAGGCGCGCCTCGCCTCGGCGCGATTGTTCCCAATCATTCCTCCCGTCCAACCGTCCGTCACACACGCTAATGTGACTTACTTCACTGACCGGAAGATGAATAAGTGAGGTATTCTGAATTGTTCTCGCCTCTCCGAAGAGCAACACCCGGCCCGTTGAGAAGCACCATCCCTGAAGGCGAGCAGCCACACGACACCTGTTCGTGCGTGCGTCTTAAAAGATGCCTTTACTTCATGGAGGGCACCAATGTTGATAGCCGGGAACAATGACATCGAGGTCGATCACACGGCCTTTTGCAAGGAATTCACTCAGCGATACCGTTTTTGGCTGACAAGACGTGATGCTATGCCATCACAGGCTCCGGGGCTAGCAGGGCGCAATGAGTTGAATTGAGAGGTAGCATATGTGCCGGCCATGGTGTGTGCTGCAGATTCTGATCGTCCTGTATTTCCTGTCGTTCATCCCCACATCCTCCGCGGAGATTGCAAACGGCTGGCAGCCGGTTCCCAAAGAGGACCTGGAGTTGAAGGACAACCCCGCGAATCGTGGCGCGGCCGCCATGATCCTGGAACGACAGGTCTCTACCGATGACCAAAAGCGTGTTGAGACGGAGTGGGTGAGGATCAAGGTCTTTACGGAAGCTGGGCGGGACTATGCCGACGTAGTAATTCCATACCTCGAAAAGAGCACTTCGATTGACGATATTCGAGGACGCACAGTGTGGCCAGACGGCACCGTCATTCCGTTCAGCGGCTCCGTGTTTGACAAAATCATTATCAAGTACAGGAAGTTCCGCTACCACGCCAAGACGTTCACGCTGCCCGCCGTGCAGGTCGGCTCTGTGATTGAGTATGCCTATTCACTGCACTGGAAAGAACACTTCTCCGGTTATGTTACTCACCCAGAAGCGTACATTTTTGAGGAAGGATGGACAGTTCCGACCACGACCTGGACCATTCAACAAAGCTTGTTTACCCGTCACGCGGTTTTTGCCATTCGCCCGGTAAAAGGTGGCCGACTCGATTTTGCCAAGGTTCGACTGCCAGATAATTCTCCTTCCTGGCAACCTGACGGAACAATGCGCATGGAGGTGAACAATGTCGCGACCATCCAGCAGGAGGACTACATGCCGCCTGACTCCTTCCTCAACAGTCGAGTGCACTTCTATTACGTCTGCGGTCCGGTCTTTAACTACTGGGAGACGATAAGCAAAGCTATGGCAAAGGCCAAGGCAAAATTCATCGATAAGACGCCCTTCCTGGAAAAAAGCGCAAATGACATTGCTCCCCGTGGAGATTCGGCCGAGAACAGACTGCGCAAGCTCTACGCGCGCGTTCAGGAGGTTCGTTACCTGAGCTATGAGACCGTCAAAAACCAGCCAGGAAATAAAGGTCGAGCACCTGTCCGAAAACAAGAGCGCGGAGGACGTGCTTCGGCACAACTATGGCGACACCAACGAAATCAACTTACTGTTTACGGCCCTTGCGCGCGCTGCCGGCTTCAATGCATGGGTGGTTCAGGTGGTCGACCGCACCTCCGCAGCGTTCGAACCGAAAGTCCTGGACGCGTCTCAGCTAAACGCGATGGTCGTGCTCATACGTCTTGAGGGAAAGGACCTTTATTTCGATCCGGCCACCCGATTTTGTCCTTATGGACTTCTACCGTGGTTCGAGTCCGACACGGGAGGAATCAAATGGGACAAAGCGGGGGCTGGTGTTTTCTGGATTCCCCCGCTGACAAGCGAATCGTCAGCGTTCGAGCGGACAGCGGAACTGCACTTGACGCCGGATGGGGGCCTGGAGGGCTCTGTTGAACTCGTCCTCCGCGGGCAAAAGGCACTAGACATGCGCTTGTCGGGCCTCGACGAAGACGATACCGGCCGTCGCAAGTTGGCAGAAGACGAGGTCAAAGAGCTAGCGCCACCAAGTGCCACGATCGAGTTCGATACGGTAACGGGGTGGCAGGAGTCCGAGCAACCCTTGCGAATCCGTTGCCGATTGTACGCGCCGCGTTTCGCGACGGTTACGCACGAGCGGATGCTGCTTCCCGTGGCGATATTCCAGGCAAACCAGATGAATTCTCTCCACCATGGGTCTCGGGTGCAACCTGTGTACTTTCAGCACTGCTACCATTCGACAGACAAAATAACGATCTCGCTACCGACTGGTTATCGCGTGGAAGCCTTGCCTTCGGCAGCCGAAGATAATACCACCTTCGCCGCGTTCAGCGCCAAGAGCACCGCCCAGGGCGATCGTCTGGTGTTCGAGCGGCGATGGGAACTCAGAGGTTATTACTTCCCCGTCCAATACTACGGATCACTATGGGCGCATTTCGAAAAGATGAGGCAGAGCGATGCGAAAAACCTGGTACTTCACAGAGTGGATCCGGCACAGAATCACTAGGGATGCACGGTTTGCGCTGATTATTTGGCTGGCTTGTACCGGCATCCCTGTGGTTGCGGGGACTCCAGATTGGCTGAAACAGGCCGCGGAGAATCAACTACCGACTTATTCGGATGACCCGGATGCAGTCGTGCTGCTGGACGAGAGGGTGACTACGGTATCGGCGGGAGGAGAAGTTCGTACCACTTATCGTAAGGCTTATAAGATACTGCGCCCTGCTGGGCGAACCAGGGGGATTGTATATGTCTACTTTGACAACGAGACCCAGCTAACCTTCCTCAAAGGTTGGAGCATCACCGCGCAAAATGAGCAATACGAGGCAAAGGAAAAGGATGCATTCGAAACGGCGGCGTTCTCCGAAGGACTCTATCAAGATACTCGATACAAGTTGCTTCAAATTCCCGGCGCTCACCCGGGGAGCGTGATTGGCTATGAATATCAGCAGAGGCAAAGGCCATTTGTGCTGCAGTCGATCTGGTCCTTCCAGGATAAGATTCCCGTACGCCGGGCGCAGTTCACTTTAGAAATGCCACGCGCGTGGCGCTATTTTGCCTACTGGCGTAACCATGCCGCTGTAAAGCCGCAACAGACCGGGGAGAACCGTTGGACCTGGGAATTGACAGACATTGAAGCGATCCCGTTTGAGCCTGAGATGCCCTCATGGAAATCCGCAGCCGGAGGGCTTGCGATTGCGTTTGCATCCGGAGAATCGGTTTCGTCGTGGGATCAAGTCGGCCGCTGGTATGCGCAGTTGACTGCAGACCGGAGTGAAAGTGCCCCATCCATCCGCGACAAGGCCCGCGAGATTGTGGCTGGCGCTTCCGACCCGATGGAGAAGATACGCCGGCTCGCATCCTACGTTCAACACGGCGTTCGTTACGTGGCCATCGAAATCGGCATCGGTGGATATCAGCCACATGCCGCGCAGGACGTACTGGCCAGTGGCTACGGCGACTGCAAAGACAAGGCGAACCTGCTCAAGACACTGTTGCGCGAGGTCGGCATTGATTCTTATTTCATACTGTTGAATTCCGATCGGGATTACATTACCTCCGACTTTCCCAGTCCGCTCGACTTCGACCACGCCATCTTGGCAATACACCCTCCTGATTCCGCTGTGACGCCGGACGTATTTGCCGCGTTCCAAAGCGAAAAACTGGGCAAGCTCCTCGTCTTCGATCCTACCGACACCACTACGCCAATTGGTTACTTGAGCCCAAGTCTCCAAGCCAGTCGCGGGTTGCTGGTCACCGCCGCAGGTGGAGAATTGGTGACACTTCCCCTGCTGCCTCCGTCAATGAACCGGACATTACGGATTGCTACCCTCATCCTCGACCAGGATGGGACCCTGAAAGGCACGGTCCAGGAAGTCCGTTCCGGGCCCTCGGCCACGGATTTGCGACAGCGCTTGGTGAACGCGCCGAGCAATCAGCGTCAGAAGATAGTGGAGGATATGCTCACAGATCTCGTAGACGGTGCGCTGCTTACCAGCGCTAAGGTCTCGGACTTGAAGGACTCTTCTGCGTCGTTCTCGCTTACGTATGACTTCACTGTGCGCGCTTATGCGGAGCACGCCGGGAATCTGTTCTTTTTTCGATCCTGTGCCTTGGGTCGAAAAGGCCGCACTCTGCTGGAGGGCACACCGCGCAAGCAGCCGGTAGAGTTTTCGCATACCGCTTCCGAAGGAGACGTCGTCGACATTTCTTTGCCAACAGAGTATGTGCTCGATGAGATGCCCGCGGCGGTCAAGTACGATTATCCCTTTGCAACCTACAAAAGCGAAACTCGCGTTGCACAACACGTGCTGCACTACTCGCGCTCCTATGAACTCAAGGACCTTCTCGTACCCCTCGAACGAATGGATGACTTGAAAAACTTCTTTCGCGAGATTTTCGACGACGAACATGCCTACACGATCATGAAAGTTCCTTAGTCCTTTGATCTGACACTAGACTGGACTGCCTCTGGAGGCCTGCCTATTCGGTCGCGCTCTTCGGTTTCGTAGTATCCGGCGGCTTACAAATTCCCTGCCGTAAACCCGCTTACAATATTTTTCTCCCTCATTCGTCTACATAGGCAGATGGATGCGGCGCTTAGAAAACAGTGGCCGATGGTGGAACAGGATCAGCGGATCTCCGAGGCGGTCTCGCGCGAGCAGTCGCGGCTCCGCAACTTTATTCGGAGGCGCGTGCCCGATCCTGGCGATGCCGAGGACATCCTCCAGGACGTTTTCTACGAACTGGTGGAAACGTACCGGATGATGAAACCGGTGGAACAGGTCACAGCCTGGCTCTTCCGGGTCGCCCGCAATCGCATCACGGACCTGTTTCGCAAACGAAGCCGTGAGACGTTGCGGAAGGAACCGGACAGAATTGCGGAAGACGGCGAAGTACTCATCCTCGAGGAACTTCTTCCCTCTCCCGATGCCGGACCGGACGCGGCCTACGCTCGCAGCGTGCTGGTAGCAGCACTTGACGACGCGCTTGAGGAATTGCCCGAGGAGCAGCGGGAGGTTTTTGTGGCTCACGAACTGATGGGATACAGCTTCAAGGAACTGGCGGCCCAGACGGGAGTCAGCGTGAACACGCTGCTGTCGCGCAAGCACTATGCGGTCGTGCACCTGCGCGAGCGTCTGCGGGCCATCTACGACGAATTTACGCAGCATTAGTTGGAAACAGTAGTTGGAAACAAAGGCCGGAAATATAGGCGGCAAAATATAGGACGGAAATATGAGAAGAGACCGGGTTGCACGAGTAGTAAAGTTTGCGATTTTCGGGATCATGTTTTTCTTCGTCTTTACCTTCGTGGTTGAGGCGCTGTGGAACTGGCTCATGCCGGCGCTGTTCGGGTGGCATGTCATCACTTACTGGCAGGCGTTGGGAGTGCTGGTGCTCAGCAAGATTTTTTTTGGCGGATTTCGCACGCTGGCGGAGGGCCTCGTCCCGATTGGCGCTGGCGCCGCCGGATGATGGAGCGCTGGGAACAAATGACGCCCGAAGAGCGAGAGAAGCTTCGTCAATCCGTAAGCACACGATGTGGGCCGTTTGGGGCGTCTGCCGCGGAGCCTAAGGGCTAGCAACGTACTGCAGTCGTTGGTGCTCTCCTGGAATTCTCGTCAGGGAACAACAAAGAGCTCGAACCTCAGAGGGCACAGAGGTTCGCAGCGGAACCCAGTGAACGAGGAGCTGATCATGTTGCATGTGAGCGTCGAAGATTTGGGTGAGAATGTCGTTCTGCATTGCGTTGGCCGGATCGTTCGTGGGTACGAGACTGCCCTCCTATGCGCAGCGGTCAGGCACTACGGCCGGGGCATCACGCTTGATCTGAGCTGCGTCGAGGCAATTGATGCGGCCGGAATCGGCGCTTTGATTTCGCTGCAGGCGGCGGGAATTTATCTCCAGATCCTGAATCCTACTAAAGCGGTTCGAGAGCTGTTGCGGATCACCAGGCTGGATACTGTGTTCGAGATTTACAGCTCAGATCAGACCGATAGCTCTGAGCAAGGCAGTGTCAACGGGTTGATTGCCCGCACGGGCGATAGCGCCCGTGCCTCCCACGTTATCTGATTAGCGGCGCCCTGGGCATTGGGCGCGCGCAACCCAGCAGGCCGCAGGCGAAGATCGTGCTGGCATGGCGCCGTGATAAGATTTTATGGAGCCTGCGGAAGTGGTGGAACTGGCAGACACACCATCTTGAGGGGGTGGCGCCGAAAGGCATGGGGGTTCAAATCCCCCCTTCCGCACCATCAAGAAATTCATTTTGCGGCAGGATTGCCGGATTCCCGAGACTGAATTCAGACGGGATCAAAGAGCGGGCCAGAGCCCCAAGGGAGTTTTGTTGGCATGATCACGATTTTGATCACAATCATTCACGTAATCGTCTGCTTCTTCATCATCGCGGTGGTGTTGCTGCAAAGCGGCAAGAGCGGCGACCTGGCAGCGGCCTTCGGCGGACAGGGTAGCCAGACGGCATTTGGGCCGCGAGGCGCGGCTTCGGCACTTTCCAAAGCGACAACCTGGTCGGCCATCATTTTCATGATTACCTCGATTACGCTGTCGATTTATGCCTCGCGAAGGACCGGTCCCACCTCAGTGTTCTCGGGAGTAAAGCCGGGGCCGACCAAGTCGCAGCCGGTTGCTCCGTCGACGCCGCCAGCAGTGCCGGCGAATCAGACGCCGGCACAGAAATAGGCTGTCAGCTCTCAGCTGTCAGTTAAGACAGGGATTTTGGCGCTTTTCAGGACGACAAGCGCGCTTTAATCGGTCAAACAGCGCTGCTTCTAGGAATGGTTTAACTGAGAGCTGAGAGCTGACAGCTACTTCAAGAACGGGTTCCCTTCCCGTTCCTCTCCAATGGTTGTCGCGGGACCGTGCCCCGGAATAACCAGCGTCTCATCGGGCAACGCCAGCACCCTGTTATGCAGCGAACTCATAATCTTTTCGAACGAGCCTCCGGGGAGGTCGGTGCGCCCAATGCTGCGCGCGAAGAGCGTGTCGCCGGCGATCAGCATTTTCTCGGCGGGGAAATAGAGGCAGACGCTGCCTTCGGTGTGGCCGGGCGTATGCAATACGTTCGCTGAAAGTTTCCCCGCGCTCAACTTCTGATCATGCGCCAGGCCCGCTTCGATCTTTACATCGCCCGGCGGCTTCATGCCCAGCCAACTGGCTTGCACGTCGAGCATCTTCAACAGCGCATAGTCATTCTGATTGAGGAGAATGGGTGCGCCGGTCTTCGCCCGCAATTTCATCGCTCCGCCCACGTGATCGATGTGCGCGTGCGTGATGACGATCTGCTTCACCTGCAACTTGTGCTCGTCGATGATGGCGACGATGTCGTCGATGTCATCGCCCGGATCGATGACCATCGCTTCGTGTGTCGTTTCGTCACCAATGACGGAGCAGTTGCACTGCAATGGCCCGACGGGAAGGATTTTGTGGATCATTCTCTAATTCTGACATGAAGCTAGCCATGAGGCATGAAGTCAAAAGGCAAACGTCAAATTGAAGAAGTAAACCCCTAGTGTCCGCGCAGCCAAACCTAGACCTGAGATTTTACTTCTTCAATTTGACTTCTGACTTCTGCCTTGCTCCTACGATGCCGCCACCATCTTCCCCGTCCTGCTCTGGTCCGACCGGAAACGCAGCAGCGCCGCGATGTTGCCGGCGCGATCCAGGTCTTCGTGGTTTTTCAGATAGAACAGCTCAATATCACGCCGGATCGCCATGGGAATAATCGCGTCGCAGACATCGGCGAGTTCGCGGGTGGCGTGTCCGCAGGCCACACAAATCGGCACGAGGTGCGCGTTGAGATGTCCGCAGTGCAGGCACTCAACCGCGCGGGCGGAATAGTTATCCGCCAAAAACAAGCTCTGCACTTCCCCTTCTTCAAGTGCCAGCAGCACGCGCCGCAACCCGGTCACACCCCGTCCGTTTGCCTTGGCAAAGCCAATCGCTTCGTTCGCTTTCTCCGAACCCCGTTCAGTGATCCACTTATTGAGCTCGGAGTTGGCGCGGTCGCGAATCTCTTCGATGGAAACGCTGGCCACATCGGCGGAGAAGCGCCCAATGAGGCGCTGCTTTACATAAGGATGCAGATGCGATTCGAACTCTCCCCAATTCGCATCCTGGCAGCCGACGATAAGCCGCTCCCATATTCCTCTTTCAAAATCTACGCGAAGGCGCTCCGCCACCGCCTTGAAATGCTGCAGCGCTTCCTCGGACACGCGGCGCTCCGCATGTCCCGCCTCATAACCGTTGTAGCCGTAGCTCGCGCCGCTGCGGGAGAGCAGGTGGACGATGGATGGACCCTCGCGCAGATCGTCGAGGCGCAGATCAAAGAAGCGGGCGCGCTGACGATCCACCACCGCGACACAGAGCGCCGGTTGCGCCCCGAACAGGGCGGCGAGCGGGCGGAGCTGAAAACGCGGTTGCAAGTAGATTCGCGTCGCTCCCAGCCGCGGAGGCAGTTCGTATTCTTTCCAGACGTTCTGCGCCGAACAGGCAAACACCGCCCTGCCTCGCGCCTGGCCGCGCAGGTTGGTGGCAAATTCGAGCACACGGTCGAGATCGGCATGCACCGATCCATTTTTGCCCTGCGCGGCCGCGCTCTTCAGCGCCTGTTTGACCACGTCTTTGGCGACGATGGCCTCGCTGCGGTGCGACCGGTCCTGCGGAGGATCGGGCTGAAAGTAAAAACTCAGCGCGGAAGCGCCTTTGGTTTCGTCTGCCTGAAAAGTGGCTAACTCACGGATTTCATCCCGTGTCATCATTCGATTTCTCCTTATTATTATTTCGAAGCTGAAGTGCGAGAACGCGCATTGCCTGAATTAAGAACGAGGTCTTTGTCAAATTCCCGGGCTACCGGGGGAGAGCTGCGCACACACTCGCGCGCGCGTTGGACCGATTCGCGAACGGCTTCGGGATGCCGCCCGGTGATCGATGCAATTTCGTTGAGTGAAAAGCCTTCCATGCCATAAAGAAGAAAGGCCTCGCGATCGGTGCGGTCGACGCCATCGAGCGCAACCTGCACCAGCGCGAGCATTTCATCCGAGTACCTGGTTTGCTCCGGGCTGGCAATGCGGCGATCGGCAATCACGCTCTCTCTCGTCCAGCCTTCATCGGCCTGGTGGAATTGCAGGGCAGCCTCGTCCGATGCCTCCACATTTTGCCGCCGCCGGCTGTCTTCCAGGTGCACAGGCGATTCGAGTTCATGGAGATGGGCGGTCATTTCGTTGATCGCTTCCAGCGCCAGACGATAGAGCCAGGGTTCGAGCGCCATTTTTTCAGGACGGTCCTGGTCGCCGAGCGCGCGAGCGATCACCTCATTAACAACTTCAGACGCGGCCAGGCCCTCGCCTGGTTGCTCTTCTTCCGATTGCCGAAAATACAGTTCGCGATCGACAAAGCGTTCCAGACGCGCCAGGTTGACGTTGACATAGGAACCGATATCGTCGGCTGAAATGGTGGGCGCCTGGACCGAGGCAAGGGTCTGCTCGAACGGCACGCCCGGTTCCTTGGCTTCCTGCGCGCCTCCGCGCCAGCGCCGCCAGCGATGGCTCGAGCGCAGCAACTCCTTGTGCCGGTTGATCTGCTGCATCAGATCGTCGAAAGCGGCCTTGATGGCCGAGGTTGCGCTCGAAGCCTTTTTGTCTGCCGCCAACTGGCCCGAGGGCAAGCGCAGATTCAGCGCAACTTCCGTGCCCTCGCGCGCAGAATTCTGGTCGATTACTGCCTTTAGATGGATCAGTTCCGGGCGGAAGACTTGAAGCCGTCTCTGAATTTTCTCAATCTGGTGGGTGATTTCTTTTTCGATATCGGGGGATTTCGGGATCTTATAACTGACATGAACGTTCATGTTTCGAGCCTCGAGCGCGGAAGAAGATTCCGTGAAGCTGCGATCCTGACAAATCAATTGTACACCCGCTGGGAAGCGGTGGAAGAGACTCAGTTGGGCAAACTACGGGCTGAAAAGCAACTTCCTTCCCGCGGATCACGCGGATTTTCACGGATTAGGAATTAATTCTTCTGTTTTTCTTTGATCCGCGTTCATCCGTGTGATCCGCGGAAAAGAAGTTGGCTGCGGCCTACTTCCCGGCCTCCTCGGGCAAGGTAGGCACTTCCGGAAAATCCTGCGAATAGCCCTGGAATAGTGGAGTCGTCACTTCAGACCGACGCGTGCCGTCATGAACCGCGATCGTGTGGGGCTTACCCTTCTCGTAGCCTTCCCACAGAGAGACACCCGCGTAGGTGCCGTCTTTGCGGAGGATGTAATAAGTCATGTCGACAAACTTAAGCTTCTTCATGTCGCTGTGGTAGTTGCGTACAATGCGCTTGAGCGCATCCATGCCGGCGTCATGCGGAGACATGCCGTGTCGCATGTTCTCGACAATGGTGTGTGCGCCCGCTACCTTAATGTTCTCTTCCCCGCTGCCCGTCGCGCCCGCCGAACCCACGTCCTGATCGGTATAGCAGCCCGCGGCAATGATCGGAGAGTCGCCGCAACGGCCCGGCATCTTGAAGGCGAGCCCGCTCGTCGTGGTGATGCCCGACATTTCACCTTTATCGTTGAGCGCGGAGCAGTGTATGGTGCCGGTGGGCGGAAAGATCACTTGCCGAATCGCGGCCATGCGCAACTCGGGCTCGATGCCGAGCGCGGCAGCGCGCTCATCAAGATGGCGGATGCGCTCTCGCCACAGTTCCGATTGCGGCTCCGACGGGCTCGCTGGGAACTTCCACTTCGGATCGGCAAGGCCCGGTCCCCACCAGTCTTGGTTTGAATGGTTCTCTTTCCACAGCAGCCAGACTTTGCGGGAGTGCTCCGTGAGCAGGTTCTCGCGCGGATGGCCCATCGCTACGGCAAATCGTTCCGCGCCTTCGCCAACCAGCATGACATGGCCGGTGTGCTCCATGACGGCCTTGGCTACCATGGAGACATTCTTGATGTTGCGAACCGCGCCCACCGACCCGGCGCGGCGCGTGGGGCCGTGCATGCAGCAGGCATCGAGTTCGACTACGCCCTCCTCGTTCGGCAGGCCGCCCAGGCCAACACTCGTATCATTTGGATCGTTTTCCGGACCCTTCACCACGCGGATCGCGGCCTCCAGCGTGTCGCCGCCGCCCTTGAGGAACGCGAAACCGTCGTCCAGATAGTTGAGCCCGTTATGGGCACTGATCATAATAGGACGCTTCGCAGGGCGGGAGGCTTCGGCTTGCTCGGATGCATTCAGGGTGGTAGCCAACGACGCAACCACAGCAGACTCGATAAATCCCCGGCGAGTGATCGACATTAGGGCTCCATGCTGGCGAAACGGGAAAAGGATATCACGCGGATTGAGTCTTGCTTGCCCGCAGCAAAAAGCTGTTAACCAAAAGGTACACAGAGGAATGCGCTTTCTTTGTGCTCTGCAGTGACCTTGGTGGTTGTAGCTCCTCGCTCAGAGCGCCACGAAATCAGCCAATCTCCTATTTCCCCGCGAAGTCGAGCAGCCGCGCCACTCCCTCGCGAAACACTTCGGGTTCAGTGATGAGGCTCAGCACGAGGTGCCCTTCGACCGCGAAATCGTAGAAATGCCCGGGATGCACGCTGACCTGCGCATGCCGCAGTAATCGAATGGCGAGGTCTTCGTCGCTTCCGAGGACGGGAACGCGCAGCACCATGTACCATCCGCCTTCGACCTGCAAGCGTGTGCAGGCGGGATGCGCGAGAAGCTGGCGATCGAGTTCAGCGAGGTTGGCGCGCAAGCGATCGAGGAGGATTGGTTGAATGGACTTGCGCAGATCGAGAAATGCCGGCGCCGCGAGTTGGATAGGCGCGTTCATCGAAAGATAAGTGTCGGCAATGACTTCGAGGCGGGCGCCGGCGTCGGCCACCATCTGCGTTGGACCGCTCGCCACCACCCACGCCAATTTCATTTGGGGCAGCGCAGAGATTTTCGAGATTCCACTCAGTGTGAAAGTAAGCGCCTCGGTGTTGCCGGCAAAGCTGGGACGCGCTTCTCCGTCGTGCGCGTAGTCAAGGAAGACTTCATCGACGATGAGCGCGGTGCCGTAGTCGCGGCAAAAGCCGTTGAGGGCGGCTGTTTCTGACAGCGACACGTACGATCCCGTGGGATTGTTCGGATGGACGAGGATCACGGCGCGCGACCTTGGAGTAGCCGCCTTATAGAGCGAATCGAAATCGATTTGCCAGCCGTGATCGTAGATCAGCGGAAAAGGAACGAGCTTGAGGTCGGCGAGATCGGCGAGGAACTCGAAGAGCGGATAACTCGGTTTTGGCACGAGAATCTCATCGCCTGGATTGCAGAGCAGACGGAAGACGTACGAGTAAGCTTCGCTGGTGCTCGTGGTCAGGACGATGCGTTCGGGATCGAAGTCGAAGACGCGGTGCGCCTCGCGATAGTAGTGGCAAACGGCATTGCGAGCTTCGAGCAGTCCGCGAGGTTGCGGATCATACCTGAGCGCTTCAGGATTGACGAGCGCGCCAAGCACGTCTTCAGCATCGGGGCAAACGCCAGCCTCGGTCGGATTGGAAATCGTAAGGTCGAAAATCTCCTGGCCCGAAGCGCGCACTTCTTTGAGAACGCGGGTGAGCGCGTTCGGAGCCAGATGCCAGTTTGTGCGGTTGGAAAACATGGATTGTGGTGCTCTAGTCTGAGTTCACATGATAGCGCGCATGCCACAACCACTGACATTGAGGCTCCTCCAAACGAATTGATCTGGAAAAGGAAACAGGTGTACGATCCCTACGAACTTTGAACGATGGGGTCTCGGGTTAGTCCACACTATTCCACGACTTGATGCCGCGGTAGAAGAGCTCAAAAAGCTCCCAACGCGGGCAAGTCAACGGAGGGCATCGTGAAAAGACTGCTATTCCTGCTCGTTGCCATTTCTATTTCCACGCCATATGTGAATCAGTCAGCCCTCGCGCAAGACGCGAGAGGTCCCGTGCTCAATCCGGCATCGTGTGCAGACTGGTCAGCGAAATTCGACCAAGTGGACGATGCGGAGACCTTGCGAATTCTGCGCGTTCATCAGAAGCAGGGCTGGGATGCGCTTATTCAGCAAGGCGCTGCGCTGGGTGTGAACCTGGCGACGCAGATCATGGACGGACAAGAACACCTGATGAAAGCGCAGGCTGCTGCCCGGCGTGCCCAGGAAGTTCTCAAACAGCTGGGCGGTTCTTTCCCTCAAGCAACTGCCAAAGATTGCGACGGAATTGACGAACATGGGCAGCCTTGGATGAAGGCGGCATGTGACGCGCACAAGCGCCAGAACGACTCACTCGCGATAGAAGGCATGCTCGATCTGTTGAGGTGCCGGGCGGGATCAACCGGAGGAGGCGTTGTTCCCTCGTTGCCGCGCGGAACGCAAGTGATATCGACTATCAACGTACAGGTCACACCATCCAAAAACGCTTCATCTTCCCCCAACACGGAGCCCTGTCTGCCCGGCGTGCAGCCAATGCCCAAAGGCCGTATTGTCGAGGCCGGGCCGGAACAGGCGGCCAAACCCCTGGTCTTGTCACAGGGTGAATACCTGCTTCTGCGTTTTGCGGCGAAAGGAGGAACGGGTTTCCAGTTGGAGTCGGGACGCGACGTCCTCGAACTGCCACAAGGAACCTATCATCTGCCGCAGGCGACTGGTTTGATGAAAGCGGTCAAGCCGGGAAACGCCACGGTCAATATATTGGGCAGGTCCGCCCCGCCTGCCATTGTCGGCAAAATGATCGGTGGCAATCCCGACGATGCTACGGCAGACGCGACTTCCGGCTATTTTGTCACTGGAACAAACTTCTTCGCGGCCATCGGCTCCTGGCAAGTACCGCAACTGTTTGGATTTGGCAACCGATCTTCCGGCACGTGGGTAGGCGTGGACGGCCTCTCCGTGGGCGCAATCACCGCTACGACTCTGATCCAAGCAGGCACAATCCAGGAATCCGACACCGGTTTCCTGGGCATTGGCGAGAGTCAAAGCTTTTGGCCTTTCTGGGAAATTGTCCCCCAACTGGTAGCGCAACACATCCCGTATCAAATCTCGCCGGGCGACCACATCTCAGTGATCGTTAGGTCCCTCAAGTTTGACAGCACGGTCGCAGGAACTTCCAATACCTGGGAAATCGTAGTGAGCGATAGCACGCAACAATGGAACTTTGAAACATTGGTCGAGTATCAGGGCAATCTCGCAACGGTTGAGTGGATTGAGGAAGATCCGCAGAGCTGCTTTCTGTCGTGGTGTAATGTAGGAACGCTTGCGGACTATGAGACGGTCACATTTGACGGCGTCTCCATGTATCCCTACGTTCACTTTCCGCAACCCACCTTTAATCCACCACCGCTCGGGCCGCTGGCCAATTTCCCGCCTCCAGCATTCAGGTCGGGCTTCCCGGCACTCGTAGCGTCCGATTCCATCACCATGGTGCAAAACAACATCGCCATCTCCACGCCATCCAATCCAGACGGAGACGGTGATGGATTTACCCTTGCGTTCGGATCAACTATGCCACCCGCACCAGGTCCATTCGTTACCACTTCGACCATTCCCGATGCTGTAGTCAATTCGTCGTATTCCAAGACGCTGCAGGTGTCCGGAGCAGCATCGCCGAAGTGGTTCAGCACTCAGTTGCCAAATGGTCTCTCCTTGAACAGCACCACTGGCATTATCAGTGGAATCCCGTCCGCCACAGGAACCTTTGGCATCGGCGTTTGGGTGGCGGACACGGCGAATCCAGGGACGTTCTCGCAGCTGCAACATCTCAATTTGACGATCCTGCATCCATGGGAGGTGCTGCAATGTCAATTCTCCCAAGGGTTGCAAAAACTCATCTGTTTTTGAAACGTCCTTGGGCCGCGCGGACAGAAATGCCTGCGCTACACGAACGCCTCTTTGTTCACCACATACGGCATCTTCGTAACATCCCCGCCATAGTTCCCCCTGGGTACGAGCCGCAACGCCTACTCTCACAACCGGCGGCGCAAGAAGTCAAAGGTGATCAGCGGTTCGTACCAAACGTAAATCGAGTTTACGACCTTACACAATAACGCCGAGCGTCCACGAGGAAGGTCCAAAAAAGCCGCCCAAATTTCGGGCGGCCTGAATTCAGCGTCGGTCGGACTAGAAGGTGATCACAAAGCCGTGAAGTCCGAAGTTGCTGTCGAAGTACGATCCCGTTGTCATCCCAGATGCGTTGTTGGTCATGGGCACGGTGCCCTGGCCGCTGCCCGTACCGGCGGCAGGAACGCTGAACCGTTTGACAGCGCCGCCCCATCCGCGTTTGAAGCCCCGATTCTCGCCATACATGTTGATGAAGTTTCCGACAACTACTCCATGGGCATTGATACCCTCGGGTATGCTGCCCTGACCTGAGAGGCGGCCAGCGCCCGGAATATCAAACACTCGGAATACGCCGTGCACGGTGCGCGTGTAGCCATGCATTACACCATTCGGGTCGATAAACATGGCGGTGACGTTGCCTGCGTTGTTGATGCTCCAGGAGTACGTGCCTTGCCCGGCAGCGGTGCCAGCTCCCGGCGCATCGAACGTGGTGATTTTGCCGAGAGGCGCCCGCACGTAGCCATGAATGACGTTGCCCGCGTCCACGTAATAACCGGTGATGGCACCCGTCGAGGCAATGCAGGAGGCCCATTCGACGACCGTTCCCTGACCGGCGCCGGTGCCGGCAGCGGAAACATCGAAGGTGACGAATTGACCGCCCAGAGGAAGCAGGAAGCCATGAGCGACCGCGTTGTTATCCCAAAAAGTTCCAGTGATTGTTCCATCCTTGCCGATGCTGCCCGGTTCGGTCCCCAGGCCGACGCCCATGCCTGCACCGGGAGCGTCAAGCTCGGCGATGATGCCTTCCGGAGTGCGCAGGAAAGCATGCAGTGTGTTGGCAACGTCAACGTAGAATCCCGTGATTGCCCCGGCGTCGTTGATGGCGGTCGCGTAGGTGCCTTGCCCGCCTAAGACGCCCATGGGAGTGCCGACAAAGCCGGCGACGCTTTGCGTGCCCGCGTCCGGCGCGTCGAAAAGGGTGATGGTGCCATCGGTGGCGCGGACGAAGGCATGATATACAAAGAGCGAATCGGAGTAGAAGCCCACGATCGTCCCCTGCGAGTTGATCCCAGGAGCTTGCGTTCCCTGATAGGGAATCCAGCCTCCCGGAGGCACGATGGGATCGTAGGTGATGATTTTATACTTACTGGCCGCCAGTGCCTGTGGCCACGCGATTAACACAAAGCAAGCGAGAAGAACCAACATCAGAAGACTGATGCGTTTCATGTCTACCCTCCCATAAATGTTTTCGTGAACTTGCTGGGCCCGCGAACCTGTAAGGTTGCTACCCGCCTGAGGGGTGCTGCGTTGCGTATTGATCAGTGCTCTTCGGGAGGCGAGGAGGAATTGATGATGCGTCAACGAAAGGCGCTACGCTACCAAATCACTTACGAATTACGCTCTTGGCGATACTTTGTCAGTGACAACTGTCACTGGGAGCCGTGATAGATTCTCGACGCCGGGGTTGCCGCGTGAGGCGAAAGCCTATTTATTCACCACATAAGGCATCTTAGTAACATCGCCGCCGTAGTTTTCTTCCAGCCCAATGTCGCGAAAATCAGTATCACCCTACCGGCAGAAATGGTAGCGGTGGTGCGCGACGCGCTCCGCGATTGGACGCAGAAGCGAAACGCCCGGCAGCAGCAGGGTATCGACGTGCGCCAGGTGTGGCGGCAGGCGATGGAGGATAAGAGTCCCGGAGTTCCGGTCAAACAAGTGCGTAACGCCAGCGACATAGTTGCGATTAGTTGGACTAGGTGCCGGTGGATTCCGTGCGCGGCCCGGGCACCGGGGTGATGGTTGCCGCCTGCGCGTGATGGCGGACGTCGGCGCCCAGCACCCAGAAGATTACATCTTCGGAAATATTGGTGGCATGATCGGCCACCCGTTCCAGGTTGCGCGCCACCAGCAGCGCATCCAGCGCCTGCTGAGTGCTTTGCGGCTGTTCGTTCATGCTGCGCACGAGCACGATAAACGCCTCGTCGCGCATGCGGTCAACGACGTGATCCATCTCCAGCACAGCCTGCGCGAGTTCGGCCTTGCCTTCCACAAACGATTCCAGCGCCCGGCGCACCATGGCGCTCACCGCCGTGGCCATGCGGCCGATGTCAACCGGCAGGTCAACCGCCGGCAGCTCGATCATGTCCATGACGCGTTCGGCGATGTTGACCGCCTGGTCGCCCACGCGCTCGAGATCCGCGTTGATCTTGGTGACGGCGAGAATAAACCGCAGATCGACCGCCGCTGGCTGCTGTGTCGCCAGAATATCGAACGCCAGCTCATCGATCTCGCGCTCGGCGGCGTTGATGAGGCTCTCATTTTCGAGGACGAGTTGGCAGCGGTGCAGGTCCCGCTCCGTGTATGCCTGGCAGGCGCGGTCCACCGCCAGCTCCGCCATGCCGCCCATGCGGAGCAGCTTCTCCCGCAGCTCCTCCATCTGTTGTTGAAAGCGCGTTCGCACCATTTATCCGAGCCCTCTTTTATCCGAATCTGCCGGTGACGTAATCTTCCGTCCGCTTATCGGAAGGATTCGTGAATACCTTCTCTGTCTTGTCGAACTCGATCATCTTGCCGAGCAGGAAAAATCCCGTAAACTCAGCGACGCGTGCTGCCTGCTGCATATTATGCGTCACAATGACGATCGTGTACTGCTCTTTTAATTGAAAAATGAGCTCTTCAATCTTGCCCGTCGAGATGGGATCGAGGGCCGAGCAAGGCTCGTCCATCAGCAAAACTTCCGGCTGCACAGCCAGCGCGCGCGCGATGCAGAGCCGCTGCTGCTGGCCACCGGAAAGGCTGGCGCCGGATTTTTTGTGCAACGAATCTTTTACTTCCTCAAAAAGCGCCGAGCTGCGCAGCGACCTCTCGACCACTTCGTCGACTTTCTTGCGATTGCGAAATCCGTTCAGCTTCAGGCCGGCGGCCACGTTTTCGTAAATCGACATCGTGGGGAAGGGATTCGGCTTTTGAAACACCATGCCCACGCGGCGGCGCAGCTGCGTTGCCGAAGTTCCGTTGTAAACGCTGAAGTCGCCGATCCGCACCGCGCCTTCCACCCGCGCTTCCGGAATCGTCTCGTGCATGCGGTTCAGGCAGCGGATGAATGTCGATTTCCCGCATCCGGAAGGCCCAATCAGCGCGGTCGCGTGATTGGCCAGCACGTTGATATTGATGTCGAACAATGCCTGCGTCTTGCCATAGAAGGCATTCAGCCGCTCGACTGTGATTCCAACTCCCATAACTTTAAGCTCCCGCCAACGTTCCCCGCCGCACGACGTAGCGAACCGCCGATACCGCTCCCACAATCAGCACGATCAACACAAACGAGCCCGCCCAGGCCTGGCGATGCCAGTCATCGAAAGGCGACAGAGCGTAGGTATAAATTTGCAAGGACAACGCGGCCGTCGGCTGGTCGGTCTTCAAATTCCAGAACTGATTTCCGAAGGCCGTGAACAGGAGCGGCGCCGTCTCCCCGGCAACACGCGCGAAGGCCAGCATGACGCCCGTAATCACGCCGGAAGTAGCGGTGCGCAAGGTGATCGAGAGCGTGGTGCGCCAGCGCGAAACGCCCAAACCGTACGCTGCCTCGCGAATGGCCTGCGGAACCAGCAGCAGCATCTGTTCCGTCGTCCGCGCGATCGTGGGCACCATCATAATCGCCAGCGCCACGCCTCCGGCCAACGCCGAGAAATGCTTTTGCCGAATGACGACCAACCCGTACGCCACAATGCCGATCACGATCGAGGGCACTCCGTTCAGCACGTCCGAGACAAAGCGCACCGCATCGCCATAGCGGTTGCGTCCGTACTCGGAAAGGAAGATGCCCGCGCCAATTCCCATGGGCACTCCCATGAAGCTGGCGATCCCGAGAATCAGTCCCGATCCCACGATGGCGTTTGCCATGCCGCCGCCGGCTTCGCCTACCGGCTTCGGAGTCTGTGTGAGGAAGGCGATGTTGACCGACCCGATGCCTTTGTAGACGAGATACGCAAAGATCGCAAACAGTGGCGCCAACACCAGGACGACGGTCAGCACCGCGAGCCCGGTCATCAAATGATCCGTCGCGCGCCGCCGCCAACTGATAGGTGGAATCTCCGTCAGGGTCGAGTTTGTGATTGCCTCAGCCATGGCTCCCCAATCTATACCATGCCCCTCGCGGGTTGGCCGCGCGTTACGCTCCACACCATGAGGCGCGCCAGCGCGTTGACCACAATCGTCACAAGAAAGAGCGCAAGCCCGACCTCGATGAGCGCCGAAAGATATACATCGCCGGTAGCTTCGGTGAATTCGTTCGCGAGCACGCTCGCCATGGTGTATCCGGGCGCAAACAGCGACTTTGCAATCTCCGGACGATTGCCGATCACCATGGTGACCGCCATGGTTTCGCCGAGCGCACGGCCCAGGCCCAAAATAATCGCGCCCACGATCCCCGCGCGTGCATTGCGCAACACTCCGATGCGGATCATCTCCCAGCGCGTTGCGCCCAGCGCCAGCACCGCCTCCCGCTGATGTTGTGGCACCACGGTCAGCACCTCGCGCGTAATCGAGGAGATGATGGGAATAATCATGATGGCCAGAATCACGCCCGCGGCGAGCATTCCGATGCCGTAGGGCGGGCCGGAGAAAAGGCCTGTCCAGCCCAGAGTCGTGGCGAGAAATGGCTGCACGTAGGCGCGCAACAAGGGAACCAGGACAAAGATTGCCCAAAGGCCGTACACGACGCTGGGAATCGCCGCCAGCAACTCAGTCGTAAAGGAGAGAAGGCCGCGGAAACCCACCGGACACATCTCGGTGATAAAAACGGCCACCCCAACCGACAGCGGGATGGCAATGACCAGCGAGAGGAGCGAGGAAACGATCGTGCCGTAGATGAACGGCAAGGCTCCGAACTGATCCTCAACCGGATTCCAGTCCTGACTGCCGAAGAACTTCCACCCAAAGGCGTGCCATGAGAGCTGGGAACCAAGAATGAGCTGGTAGACGATCAAGCCCAGGATGCCGACCACCGCGAAGCCGCAAAAACGCATCGCACCCGCGAAGAATGCGTCGGGGACTCCGCTGACCTTCCCCGGCAACAACGGCGCGATGCTGGCTTCGAGTTTCGGGATAGCCTTGCTTCCTCGCTCCGGATCCGGAGCCTCAAAATGCGGCCGGGGCAGAGCTTGATTTGCCATTCCACGCTGAGGCTAGCAGAGCGTTGTTACAACCCGGTTAAAAAATGAGGCTGAGAGATGGCTATTTGGGCCCGCCCCTGAATCCCAGTCGATCCCCCAGATTGACCCAAGATAGCCCTATCTTCACGCAAGGTCTGTCATCCTGGAGCGAAGCGAAGGATCTATGAATTTTGCTTGGAGCTTACGGGCTGCCGTGCGATACAAGGCGGTTGAGCGCTACCCGTCAGCACAATCCCGGCATGAAATAACGTCCCCGCGATGCGCGTGGCAATGGCCACCAGCTCGCGCTGTCCATAGAACACCTTGACCAGCGGAGCCCGCGACATTTCCGGCAAATTTACAGCCCGGCCGGTGCGGATCATGGCCACGTTTTCCTCGGTCGCCGTCACACTGGGCAGATTCGGCGCAAGCTTTCGCGGATGAACAAACAACTGCTCGAGCGCATCTTCACCCTGCTGCCTTGCGGACTCCAAATCTTCCAACCGCAGCGCATCCGCGATGGCGAATTCGGCGACCGCCGTCCGCCGCAGCGACGCCAAATGCGCGCCGCAACCGACCTTCTGCCCCATGTCATGCGCGATCGACCGCAAATAAGTGCCCGAGCCGACGCGCGCGCGAAACGTAAGCCGATCGCCGACGACGTCCAGAACGGTAAATTCTTTGATCTCCACCTGCACCGGCTTGAGCGAAACCTCACGCTGCTTGCGTGCCAATTTGTACGCCGGCACGCCGCCAATTTTCTTGGCCGAAAAAGGCGGCGGCGTCTGCTCCACCGTGCCCCGAAATTGAGCGGCCAGCGCCTCAACCTCATCCCGATTCAGCGTGACATTTTTTGGCGTTGAAGTGGCCTCGCCGTCGGCATCGTAAGTGTCGGTGGCAAATCCAAAGCAAATCACGCCCTCGTAGCTCTTCTTCGAGTGCGTGTAGAACTGCGCCAGGCGCGTGAAGCTCCCAATCACCAGCGGCAGGACTCCGGTGGCCGACGGGTCCAGTGTTCCGAGGTGCCCAACCGAGCGCTCGCCCAGAATTCGCCGCACGCGGTTCACCACGTCGTGCGACGTCAGCCCCTGCGGTTTGTCGATGACCAGAACGCCGTTCATGAAGATTTGTAATCTGATAATTTGTAATTGGTAATTGTCCACGGCGGCAAAACTGAACTCAGCTTCGTGCAGCGCCTCTAAATTACCAATTGCAAATTACAAATTACCAATCGAATGATTCCCCTCCGCGACGATCAACCGAGCTTCTCCACGCCCTTCATCAACTATTTTTTGATCGCCCTAAACATCCTGGTATTTGTGTGGGAACTTTCGGTGGGAATGAACACGCGCGCCTTCCAGGCATTCGCCTTTGAGTTTGGCCTCGTGCCCCGGCACGCGCTCGCCGTAGTCACGGGCCATTCGCACGACCCGCTGGTCACCGCGATCTTGCCCGTGTTCACGTCGATGTTCCTGCACGCTTCATTCTTGCACGTCGGCGGCAATATGCTCGTTCCTCTGGATCTTCGGCGACAACGTGGAAGACTACCTCGGCCATTTCCAATATCTCTTGTTTTACCTCCTCTGCGGATTCGCAGCCGCCATCACCCATGTTCTGCTGAATGCCAATTCGCGCGTCCCGATCATCGGAGCCAGCGGCGCCATCGCCGGAGTCATGGGCGCCTACTTCATTCTCTACCCGCGAGCCCGCGTCCTCGATCTGGTTTCCGCCCATCTTCTTGTTTCACGTACCCGCCTGGCTCATGCTCGGCTACTGGTTTCTGATCAACTTCCTGAGTGGAACGGTCAACTCGGCCGAGGCAACGGCGGCGTCGGGCGGCATCGCCTTCTGGGCCCATGTCGGAGGCTTCGTCGCGGGCATATTGCTGGTGAAAATATTTTCGGAGCGGCCGGGAAGATACCGGTATGGAACGTGGTAAAAGTCTTCAGTTATCAGTTATCAGTTAAAACCGGCTGCCTCGAAACCTGATTTACCTTCTGGGCTCAGGAGCTGGACCCGGCGGCAGGATCTCAACTTCACCCTCGCGCACCTGCCTGCGTGTGACAAACCATACCGCTGCGGTCCACGTCGGAATCAGGTCGGCGCCCGGAATCAGCTCCGCCGCCAGCGATGGCAGGAAGGCCCAGTGCCATCCCAGCAGTCGAATCAGAATGAAAGCCACAAAGAGGTCAAGCGCGGTATCCGCCGGCGACGCCCCTCCTTCAACGAATAAAGGAAGCGCAAGAATCTGAAGTGCGTCCGCTCCGATGGCCACCAGCCATGCCAAGCGCTGCTCCGGCTTTAACGACTTGAAATATTCCAGGAACGACATAGGCTTCCCTGAGCTATTAGATGCGCAGAGCGCTTCGAATGCTGCGCCGCGCTCGGCCGTAGCGCCGGCGACTCGCCAGCGGTTGCGGGAGCCTCCCTGAGCTTGCCGAAGGGGCGACCTCGCCCCCGCGCCCGTAAACACGGCCCTCAAAGCTCTACAACGCCCCGCCCGGCGGCATAATCACGATCTTCTCCACCGCGCCATCCGCCGGCAGCATCAGCGCATCCACCACCGCCCGCGCCACCGTCGCCGCCGACATCATTTTCCGCCGCGGCGCCGCTGGCCACATCGTCTTCCAGATTTCGGTATCGGTCGCGCCCGGCATCAGCGCAATCACGCGGATTCCCTTCCCTCGCAGTTCCTCGCGCAACGTATCGGTGAAGCCGAGCGCCCCATGCTTCGACGCGTTGTAGGCCGCCGATCCAGGAAAAACGCGCTCGGCCGCGATCGACAGATTATTCACGATCACGCCGCCGCGCTTCATCACCGCCAGTGCAGCCTGGGTCATCAAAAACATGCCGGTGAGGTTCGTATCGATCACGTCCCGCCACATCGGATAAGGCAGGTCGCTGACATTGCGGCCCGGGTGTGCGACGCCGGCATTATTGATGAGGAAATCAAGCGGCCGACGCAATCGCCGGACCAGCGTAAACAGATAATCGACCGACCGTGGATCGCGCACATCGCACATCTGCGCCAGCACGTCCACTCCCAGCTTCTCAACCTTGCGGGCCGCCCAAGCAAGCGCCTTCGCGTCGCGGGCCGTGATGACCAGATCGCAGCCCTCCTCAGCCAACGCCAGTGCGATTTCAAACCCGATGCCACGGTTCGCGCCCGTCACCAGTGCCAACCGCTTTGCGAGCGGTGAGGTTTTAGATTTCACAGTGGGCTAAGCGTAGCGCAAGGAAGCAGATCAATGCCAGCCGGTTTCCTTCGTGGTCCTTCGTGTCCTTCGTGGTTCAAGTCTTTCGCCAAACGTCGACAACAACGTTTCCCGCATAAGAAAAGCCGGACCCAAGGCCCGGCCTGATCTCAAATTTAATCCGAAGCTAAGCCTATGCCCCATTCGTCCGCTGCCGAATCAGCGACAGAAACTCCGTCCGCGTCTCCTCTTCATTGCGGAAGCACCCGAGCATCGACGACGTCACGGCCGATGAGTGCTGCTTCTCAATGCCGCGCATCATCATGCACAAATGCCGCGCCTCGATCACCACGCCCACGCCCTGCGGTTCGATCGTCTTCTGAATGGTCTCGGCAATCTGCGTCGTCAGCCGTTCCTGAATCTGCAGCCGCCGCGAAAATACCTCAATCAGTCGCGGAATTTTGCTCAGCCCAATCACTTTGCCATTCGGAATGTAAGCCACATGCACCTTGCCGAAGAACGGCAGCATGTGATGCTCACAGAGGCTGAACATTTCGATGTCTTTCACGATCACCATCTCGTCATAGCTGACGGTAAAAAGAGCATCGCGCAACAGCGCCTCCGGATCCTGCTGGTAGCCCTTCGTCAGATATTGCATGGCCTTGTGGACGCGCTCCGGCGTGCGCGTCAACCCTTCGCGCTCGGGATCTTCCCCGAGGCGAACGATCATTTCGCGGATGAGTTCTTCAAAGCTGGCGCCCGTCAGGGAGGTGGTTAGATCGGTGGACATTTTCATAGAGATGATTTGCAATTTCTGATTTGTAATCTGTAATTGTGAATCGTGAGACTGGACGCCTCCGGGTTGAAATTACAAATTACAAATCACCAATCACAAATTCCCACGGTATTCAAACGAGTTCATCATAGTCTCTTCAATGCGTACCTTCTCTAGATGAGCTTTCCTGAAGCCGCGCTTCACAATTTCGTAAATCGAGATGCAAAGGTTTTCCGTAGTCGGCACGGCATCCGCGAATTCTGCGAGCAGATTCAGGTTCTGATGATCAAACCGCTCCAGAATCTCCCGCCCCACAAAACCATCGAGGTCTACCAGATTGCACACCATCCCGGTCTGCTCATCGACCGGCCCGCTCACCGTAACTTCAATTGTGTAATTATGTCCGTGTCCATACGGATTGTTGCACTTGCCATACGTCGCCTGGTTCTCGGCGTCGGACATCTCGTCGCTATGCAGCCGGTGCGAGGCTGAAAACATGTACCGCCGGGTCAGGTAGGCCTTCATGCTTCCCCGTAAAAGTCGACGAACAGGTCCGGCGTTTCGTACACCCGCACGCGATGCAGTTGTGCCGACTTGAGCTTGGGAGCCAGCCGCTGCCAGATCGCAATGGCAATATTTTCGGTGGTAGGAATGCGCGTCAAAAACTCCGGCACCTCTTTATTAAGGAAGCGATGGTCAAGCGCGTCCAGCACTTCCCTGTTCATGATGTCCTTGAGCTGCTTGAGATCGACGACGAATCCCGACCGCGGATCGACCGCGCCCTTCACCGTGACTTCGAGCGTGTAGTTATGCCCATGTCCATTGGGGTTGTTGCATTTGCCAAAAAGGCGAGCATTCTCTTCGGCGGTGAAAGCCGGGTTGTGATAATAGTGCGAGGCGGAGAATTCGGCTTTGCGTGTGAGATAGACCATGCAGGCAGCTCTCAGTTTTCAGTTCTTAGTTCTCGGTTGCCCGTTCCCAGTTTCTCCGCACCCTTTAGGACTGAAGGCTGCGAATATATACGCCCCTTCCAAGATACATTCCCTTTGGCAATCTCGCCGCTTGACCGAAAGAGCAAATACGCAAACAGGGGTGGCCCGAACGCGGTAGAGATGAGCGTCGTCCAAAAACTGAAGTTTGCACGCCGAATCCGCCAGAACAACGAGATTGCAGGAACCAGCACTGGAAGCGTCGCCCAGGACCCAATCCACCAAGCTCCGAGGATGAGCGCACGCCGCCGTGGCCGCGGAAACAGCAGCGCCAGATTCTTCGTCCAGCCTTCGCGCAGTTGTCGAAAGTTGCGATACATGCGCGTGCGAACCACGTCAGCCGCATAGCGAAACCGGATCTTTCTCCCCGCGGCTTTCATTGCACGCGCCAGCGCCACGTCTTCCAGCAAATTGTCCGCAATCGCCCGATGCCCGCCGACGGCCTCGTAAGCCTCGCGGCGAATCAAAATGTATTGACCATTGGCGGCGGCAATCGGCGAGGCCGGATCGGAAACCTCTTTCGGCGGATATTCGCGCGCCAACTCGGCAAACACTACCGGGAGAACCGCCATCTCCCAAAACGTCACCGCAATCTGTTCGGGCGAGTACGAAAGCATATCCGCGCCGTGCTCTTTCCCCTCAGCCAGCGCTCGCGCCAGCGACCCCGGCACATGCATGGTGTCCGCGTCCGTAAAAAGTAGCCACGCGCCTCGCGCCGCTGCCGCTCCGGCTACCACTGCATTATTCTTACCCGTCCAACCCGGCGGCAAGGGCGGAGCGGCAATCACGCGCACGCCCGCAAAGCTCTTCGCAATCCCTCGCGTGCCATCGGTCGATCCATCATCGACCACAATGACTTCGTGACTCACGCCGTCCTGCCCGACCAACGACCGCAGGCAATCCCCGAGGTTAGCTTCCTCGTTGCGCGCCGGAATTATGATCGAGACTTCCGGGATCGAGGCTTCCGGATCCGCGCCTGCGGGTTGTGCTGTTGACGACGACAATTGCATGGGCGCTCTCCGCCCGCTCTTATTCGCGGCCGATCCTGCTCGCGGCCGAACCTGAAAGACACCGCGCTTTTCGTTATTATAGCTATGTGAAACGTTCGTCCCGCGCCACGGCCATTGGATTGCTGTTCGCCCTTCTCGGATTTTTCGCCGGTTGCTACAGCAGCAATCATCCCGCCCGCATCGGCTCGAACGCGCCTGACTTCACCGTGCAGGACTCCGATCACAAAATCACGCTCAGCCAGTATCGCGGCCAGATCGTGGTGCTGAATTTCTGGGCCACGTGGTGCCCGCCCTGCGTCGAGGAGACGCCGGCCATGGTGAAAATGACAGCCCGCATGAAAGACAAAGGCGTGGTCGTTCTCGCCGTCAGCATCGACGCCGATGACGCGGCCTACCACAGGTTCCTCAAAGACTACAGCGTGAACATGGTCACCGTGCGTGACGAATCCCGCAAAGCCAGCGATCTGTATGGCACCTTCGGCTGGCCCGAAACTTACATTATCGACCGCACCGGCGTAATCCGCCGCAAATTCATCGGCCCCGTGGATTGGACCAGTCCCGAGATCACGGACTATCTAAGCAAGCTGTAGAACCCTCCTTTTTCAATGTTGGGGTACACACATGAGC
The DNA here is from genome assembly GCA_963698865.1 of uncultured Acidobacteriaceae bacterium. Classification (GTDB taxonomy): domain Bacteria; phylum Acidobacteriota; class Terriglobia; order Terriglobales; family Acidobacteriaceae; genus Acidiflorens. The sequence goes on from CAVOSL010000005.1 coordinate 281,956, forward strand.
CGGTTAGGAAAATGGTTGTTGTTGGGAGTTCTCGTGCTCGCCGTCATCCCGGCGATTGCCATTCATTTCACAATCGGCTGGCGCCCATTCATCGGTCCCAAGGCGCGGCCGCTCACGAGCCGCACTTTTGAGCGCACTCCGCAGCGCCTGGAGCGGGGGCGCTACATTGCTACCGCCCTCAGCGGCTGCATTTACTGCCACACCGAGCATCAGTGGAAAACTCCAGGCCATCCTATCGTCGCCGGCTCTGAAGGCGCCGGAGAAGTGTTGCCCTATGGAGATCTGCCCGGGCAAATCGTTGCGCCGAATCTCACGCCTGACACGGCCACCGGCGCCGGCAATTGGAGCGATGACCAATTCGCCCGGGCCATCCGCGAGGGCGTAGGTCACGACGGGCGCGCGCTCTTTCCGATCATGCCTTACGAGCACTATCGCACCATGTCGGATGAGGACCTCGCCTCAGTCATCGTCTATATGCGCTCGCTGCCGGCGGTGCGCCACGCACTGCCGCAGACCGACATCATCTTCCCGGTCAAGTACCTGATCCGCAGCGTTCCCCAACCGGTCACGTCGGCGGTGGCGGATGAGAATACTTCCGATCCCGTGAAACGCGGAGCGCACCTCGTCAATCTCGCCGGTTGCATCGACTGCCACACGTCGATGATCAAGGGCGCGCGTCTTCCCGGCCTCGACTTCGCTGGCGGGCAGCCGTTTCCGGGCCCATGGCCTATGGTGGCGAGCGCAAATATAACGCCCGATGCCTCGGGCATTTCTTACTACGACGAAGCTCTTTTTCTTGATGTCATGCGTACGGGCGCGGTGCGCGCACGCAAGTTGAGCGACGTGATGCCGATTTCGATCTACAAGAATCTCACCGACGACGACCTGAAGGCAATCTTCGCCTACCTGCGCACGGTCAAGCCGGTGAAGCATCGCGTGGACAACTCGGAGCCGCCCACCGAGTGCAGAGTGTGCAAGCAGAAACACGGAGGCGGCGCGAGCAACTAGACCTGTCGTCTACAACTTCACGTTCCGCAGCCGCAGCGAATTGGTAATCACCGACACCGAACTGAAGCTCATCGCCGCCGCCGCCAGGATCGGGCTGAGCAGCAAGCCGAAGAATGGATAGAGCACGCCCGCGGCAATTGGCACCCCGATCGAGTTATAGATAAACGCAAAAAACAAATTCTGCCGGATGTTGCGCATCGTCGCCTGGCTCAGCTTGCGCGCCCGCAGAATTCCTTCCAGATCTCCTTTAAGCAGAGTAATGCCGCCGCTCTCCATGGCAATGTCGGTGCCTGTGCCCATCGCGATGCCAACATCGGCTTGCGCCAGTGCGGGAGCATCGTTGATGCCGTCGCCCGCCATGGCTACGATGCTTCCTTGCTTTTGTAGTTTCCGAACGATTTCGGATTTTTGCGCGGGCAGAACTTCGGCCTCGAAATCTTCAATGCCAAGCTTTTTGGCAATTTCTTCAGCAGAGAGCCTGCTGATCGCCGGTTAGCATCATCACGACGAATGCCGGCCTGGCCTTGAGTTCGCGAACGGTCGGGCCGCCGACGGCTTCAGCGGATCGGCGACGAGCGAAGTGACCGGCATAGACGTCCATCGAACGCTATAAGGATCGTGTTGCTCCTGGACCGCCGCTTGCGTGCAACTCCGGCGTTGCGCGGTCTTGCCAAAGCGCCCCAATGTCCTGCATCATCGCCGCGATTGCCCGCCGCCACCGACTTCCCATCAACCGCGACCCTGAATCGCCTTTCCGGCCACGAAGGATCGAAATCTGCTGGAAACTCGAGCAGACTGATCTTCCGCTACGTTCCGCGCGGCCTGCACGATCGCGGCTCCAATGGATGTTCGCTCGCGCGTTCCAGACTGGCGCAATCGCAAGACTCGTAGCACGCTCATCCGCCGCACAGACCTTGCCTGTTCTTGAGCCCGTCAGAACGCTCCCCACTCGCCAGCTTCGGTTTTCCCTGAGTCAAAGTGCCCGTCTTATCGACGACGATCGTGTCGACCTTCTCCATCGTCTCCAGCGCCTCGGCATTTTTGATCAGGACGCCGGCATGCGCAGCGCGGCCCGTACCCACCATGATCGCCATCGGCGTCGCGAGGCCGAGCGCGCAGGGACACGCAATGATCAGCACCGCGACCGCATTCACGATGGCATGCGCAAACCGCGGCTCGGGGCCAAACAAGGCCCAAACAATAAAAGTCACGACCGCCACCGCGATTACCCCCGGCACAAACCAACCTGCCACGCGATCTGCCAGCCGCTGAATGGGAGCGCGCGTGCGCTGCGCCTGGCTCACCAGCTTCACGATCTGCGCCAGCATGGTCTCGCTGCCGACACGCTCGGCCCGCATTACCAGCGCGCCCGTGCCGTTCACCGTCGCGCCAATAACGCGCGCGCCGCTGGACTTCTCGACCGGCATCGACTCGCCCGTGATCATCGACTCGTCTACCGCGCTCGCGCCGTCGAGCACCACGCCGTCTACGGGAATCTTTTCCCCCGGCCGCACCCGCAACTTATCGCCGACCTTCACTTGTGCGAGCGGAATGTCGTGCTCCGATCCATCCGCTGCAATCACTCGCGCCATCTTCGGACTCAAGTCCAGCAGCGCCCGAATGGCGCTCGAAGTCCGGCTCCGCGCCCGCAGCTCCAGAACCTGGCCCAGCAGTACCAGCGTCACGATCGCCGCCGCGGCCTCAAAATAAACATCCGGCTCGGCCTTATCCATCGACCGGAATGACGCCGGAAAAATCCGCGGGAAAACCGCCGCGATCACGCTGTACATGTACGCCACGCTCGTGCCCATAGCGATCAGCGTGAACATATTCGTGCTGCGGTTGACGATGGACGCCCATCCGCGCTGAAAAAACGGCCAGCCGCACCAGAGCACCACAGGTGTCGCGAGAATCAATTCGAGCCAAGCGCAGGATCGAGCTCCACGGGGTTACCTTGACGATGTCACCGTCTGTGAACGAGGATCCCGCCCATGAACGCGCCCGGCCAAATCATGCTCCCCATGGCAATCGCCAGCAGCGGGGCCGTCAGCACCACCGCAATCCAGAACCGGCGAGTCATGTCGCGCAGCTCAGGATTTTCTTCCTGCGCGATGGTGACGGTTCGCGGCTCGAGCGCCATCCCGCAGATCGGACAATTCCCCGGCTCCGCGCGCACGATTCCGGAATGCATCGGGCACGTGTATTCCGTCTTCGTCGCTTCGAGCTCCGGCGACTCCGGCTCCAGAGCCATCCCGCATTTCGGACAGGGCCCCGGTCCGATCTGCCGCACCTCAGCGCACATCGGACAGACGTAGGCCCGCGAATCGCGCTCGGTTCCGCTGGACGCCGCTGGCATCGCATCCGACGAAGGCTTTGCCGCCGTCGGCATTCCAATCGACACCAACCCCGCTGCCGCCGCTGGCTTCCAATCCCGACCAGCCCCGAGCCTCATAGGCTTGGGCGCCGCCGCCAGCACCCCGGCTGGATTCGCCTGAAATTTCGTCAGGCATCCCGCGCAGCAGAAAAAATATTCCTGCCCCGCGTGCTCCGCCTTAAACCGCGCCGTGGCGCGATCGACCTTCATCCCGCACACCGGGTCAACCGCCCGCGCCAGCCTGTCCCGCATTCATCTTGTCCATAATCTCAGCAATACAAAGTCGACCGCATCGACCTCAGCCGCAACTCGCCCAGATCGCCCTTGGAGAAATCCCGTCCTTATTAGATACTCAAAGAATAATCCCGGATCTCGGCATTAGTCGTTTCCGGGAATAAGAGTTAAAGCAATTGTTCACGAATTAAGACCAGAATTTAAGAGAAGACACACTGTGAGCCAAACGAATTACTGGAGAACCGCCATGACCTACCTCGAAGCCGCCTTCCGCTACCACACCACTCCCGGAGAAACCGAACTGCGCGCCATTGACACCGTGCGCGAAGTCTACGGCATCCAGCGTATTCAGTTTAATGAGAAGGAGCGCACCGTGCGTGTGACCTTCGACGCCTCGCGCCTCAAAGCCGATGCCGTAGCCAAGCTCCTGCGCCAGGCCGGTATCGACGTGCAGGATCAATTAGTTCTAGCGTAATTGTTGAAGTATTACGAGATCTGTCCAACGCTGAGAACTGAGACCTGAGAACTGAGAACTGAGAACTGAGAACTGAGAACTGAGAACTGAGACTGAGAACTGAGAACTGAGAACTGAGAACTGAGAACTGAGAACTGAGAACTGAGACTGAGGAGGGGAAGAACCGGCACTCCGCTCTGTCCCCGTCAGTTAGATCGGGTAAAACCCCGGGGGAGGGCTGCCAGAGATCAGAGCGGAGCGCCCAACAAACTTTTTCCAGCAAAAACTTGGAATTGCAAAGGGGCATTCGGAAAGACCTCTGGCCGAAGTATTTTCCGGAATGCCCCGTTGCGCGCCACTTCGTCTGCCCTAAAGAGAAGCAGTTCAACTGCCATTCCTAAGACGTTGCAGGCGCGTACTTTTAGAACGAATGAGCAGGTAGCTTTTGCGCGTCGTCGGAAAACTTTACTCGCCCGAAGTAAAAATAATTGCACGCCTATCCCGTGAGAAGGCAGGCGTGACGCCGAGATTGGCGGGAACCGTGTTTCACCCGACATAATTCCGCGGGACTTCTTGCGCCCTTATCTCCCCGCGTCCCCTGGACCAGGTTAAAGAAATCGCAGCTTCACGAGTGATCGACAGGAGTGACCGAGAGGAGGGATCGAGGAAGAGTGATCGATGGCAGCGGTTCCATTTCCGCTATAATTTCCTCAAGCGCTTCATAGTACAATTGTTTCGCGGGGCCCGTAGCTCAGTTGGATAGAGCACTTCGCTACGAACGAAGGGGTCGGGCGTTCGAATCGCTCCGGGCCCGCCATTTCTCCTGCTATCTGCCCACTTTATATTTCCACTACAATCGCTATCCGCGCAACTTCCCCGCTCCCACCGGGTTGCATTTCTTTGTTTACGACTCACCTCCCGGAGCATCCTCATGATCCCCACAGCCGCAAACCATCTCAGCACCACCTGGGCCCCGATCCAATCTGAACGCAGTGGACTCGGAACACAGGATCAACTGGAAAGGGCGATTGCATTGCGCGAACGGTTCGAGAGCCTGCGGGGATGGCGCGACCGGCGTTCTCCCAGAATTCGCCGATTCTTTTCCTCCGGGCAGATGCTGTTTCAGGTGGTTGGCGTCGCCGGCTTTGCCGGGTATTTCGCTTCCATGCACTCGCTGATGCGTCTATTTTCCGGCGTTCTAATGGCTGCTACGTGGTACGGGATCTATAAGATCAAGGGCTTTCATTGACTGGGTTTTGCAATCGGGGGCCGCGGGCAACATCCGAAAAACTACGCATTTGCGGTTCCCGAAGCGCGGCGCGCACTGGCCCATCCGAGCCATTCCCAGCCACCAGAGCTTGATCTAGGCTTGTCTTAAGCAGCCTTGGGGACGGCTGCTGCGCCACGTCCCACGACTCTTTGGAGTTTGGGGCGTTTTGTTTTTTGTGAAATGGCGGACCATTGTTCGGGGCCGCAAACACTCATGGACCACATTGTTAACAACCTGTGGCTCGGCAGTCAAAAAGATGCTGACGATCTCGTCCGCCACAACCCGGAAGAGATCACCGCCATCCTCAATGTTCGCGGCGCCGACGCCTACCATCCACCCGGGCGCGATCAGTCCGCCGAACATCCGGGCAAAGCCTACAAGTGGATTCCGGCCCCCGACAGCGGCCTCATCTCTCCCGCCCATGTCCGCGAAGCTCTGCACTGGCTGCAGGAACAGACGGACAAACAGCAACGGATTCTGATCCACTGCATGTTCGGCATCTCGCGCTCCCCCGCCTTCCTCGCCGCCTTCATGGTGAAGAGTGGAATCTCCGCGAGCCTGGAAGAGGCGCGAGCCACCATCTCGGTCCATCGGCGCGTCCAGCCCGCTATGGAGATTGCGGAACCCCTCCGGCGCGTCGTGCTGATTTCCGCGCTTACCGGACTGCCCAACCGTCAGGCCTTTGACGAGGCCAAAGCGAGTCCTTTCGCTGCCGTCGTCGACGTTGACCTCATGAAGCTCTTTAATGATGTCTACGGACGCATCGCCGGCGACATGCTCCTGCGCAGATTTGCCAAAATCCTCCTCAGCGTGGGGTTGGACGCCTACCACGACCACGAGGATGAATTTCTTTGCCGCGGAGAGTCGCGCGAAGAATTGAATGCCAAGATTATCCGAGGCCCGGCACATTTTCCGGGGAAGTTTTGAGCTCTATGCCGACGGCCGCATCCAGACGATTGAAGGCACGGATTTTTCCTTCGGGATTGGCGCTAACCTTGCAGAAGCTCGGGCGGCATTGCTCGAAACAAAAAAGGTAAATGCGCGGAACGCGTCCCCGGAATGGCTGCGACAGATTGTCGCCGACGCCGGCCATGGCCAAGCCTGGTAGACCCCACCTTTTTTTGTGGCGCCCGTCCCGCCCCGCCAGTCCTTGGTCCAAAGTCATTTGCCGTAATCTCACCTTCCCCATATCGTTACAACTAGGTAGCTGCGGCTGTGGGGCCGCCAAAGCTGCATTTCCTCCTCCCTGCTACCAGATCTTTAGTCTTGGGAAAATCTATGAGGTCCACCCGACTCCTCTCGCGCCTGACCCTGCTAATGGCGGTTCTCGCGGTGCAGTTCTGCCCGGCTCAATCCGCCTATCAAGTGCTTCCCGTGCAGGACGGTGGAACGATCAAAGGCACCGTCAAGTGGCAGGGAGCGCTGCCTCATCTGTTCGTCTCCGAGATTAATAAGGATCCGCAAGTCTGCGATCCGCTCGGACAGAAACACCGCGATCTCGAGCGCCTGGTGGTCTCATCCGATGGAGGAGTCGCCAATACCGTCGTCTACCTCAAAAACATTACCGCCGGAAAAGCGATGGACCTTCCGCTTCCGCGCCGCTTTCTCAATCAGAAAAACTGCCGCTACGAGCCTCACATTTTGCTTGTGCCCGTTCAGGCCGCGCTCACCGTCAAGAGCAGCGATCCGCTGCTGCATACTGTGCACATGTCCGGCAGCGCCGATTACAACCTTCCATTTGTCGCCGCTGGGCAGGAAATCACACGTCCCATGACGCGCGAGGGCGTCGTCGACCTGCGCTGCAATGCCGGCCACGTCTGGATGAATGCCGAGATGATCGTCGCCTCGAACCCTTACTATGCGGTCACCGATGCGGAGGGACATTTCGAGCTCACCGACGTTCCGCCCGGCCAGTACGAAATCGTCGCCTGGCATGAGGGTTGGCGGGTGGTTGGCGAGAGCCCGCTCTATGACGTGATGACGCAAGTGCGCGTCAAGCGGCCTATGTTTTCCGCTCCGATTACCTGGAGCAAGTCAGTCACGGTTCCCGCCCATCAAAGCGTAGAAGTCCACTTCACACTAGGCGAAAAGACGCCGCAACTGGCGCAGGGCCACTAAGCGAAGCGCGGCTACCGGCCACTGCGACCGATCGTAGCGCCGGCGCCCCGCCCGGGTCCCCAGACCGCGCATTTCGCGGGGGCGACTCGCCCCCGCCATCACGATCATGAAGAGGAGCATGTTTGAAAATACTCAAAGGGTTTGGCTCGAGACTCGCGGCTCGAGACTCGCAGCTACCCTGCTAGAATAGCCTCACTTCCCGTGGGGGACGAATGTTCCGAACCATCACTAGACTCGCACCCGCTGTAATCTGCCTCGCCCTCTTGTCGTCAGCCCTGCCATCCATGGCCAAAGACTCTGCCGACGCGCGCCTCAAACAGAGCTTCCGCCGGCCCGAGAAAAACGGCTGGACCTACGTTCACCTTGAAGGCCAGCCCGCTGAAATCGGCTTCCAGAACGGCTATCTTCTTTCCGCCGAAATCGAAGATACGCTCCGGGTCTTCACGCTTGAAATGTCGCACGACAATAAGAAAGACTGGCAGTTTTTCCGCGATGCCGCCCGCACCATGATGTGGCCGCACATCGAGCCCGAATACCGCGAAGAACTCCAGGGTATCGCGGACGGGGCCAACGCCAAGGGCGTGAAGCTTGACCTCTGGGACGTCGTGGCGATGAACGCATCCATGGAGTGGGAGTACTACGTCAAGCAATACAACAAAGAACACGCGCTCCAGAATGCCGCATCGCTGGTCGCGCCCGAGCATTGCAGCGCCTTCGTGGCCACGGGCAGCTATACCAAAGATGGCAAAATCGTCATCGCCCACAATAACTGGACGAGCTACCTGGACGGCGCGCGCTGGACCATCATCTTCGACATCGCCCCCGCCAAGGGCTATCGCATGATCATGGACGGCCTGCCCGGCTTCATCCACAGCGGCGACGATTTCGTCGTGAACTCCGCCGGTATCGTGATCACCGAAACCACCATCGGCCATTTCAACGGCTACGATCCAAACGGTATTCCCGAATTCGTGCGCGCCCGCAAGGCCGCGCAATACGCCAACTCGATTGACGATTTCGCCCGCATCATGAAAGATGGCAACAATGGCGGCTACGCCAACAACTGGCTGCTGGCCGATATCAAGACCAACGAAATCGGCAGCCTGGAACTCGGTCTGAAGAACGTCACGCTGGAGAAGAAGACGGACGGCTATTTCGTGGGCTCAAATTTTCCCGTCAACGAAAATCTGATTCGCGAAGAAACCGATTTTGACGTGAAAAACATGAGCATCAGCGCCAATGCCCGGCACGTGCGCTGGGAACAGCTCATGTCCGAGAACAAAGGCAAGATTGACGTCACCGCGGCCGAGCGCTTCATGGCCGACCACTACGATACTTTCACCAAAAAGGAAGAAGCCGACGAACGCACGCTCGACGGCCACATTGACCTCTCGCCCCGCGGCTCGCCGCCCTGGCAACCGCCCTACGGCAACGCCGGCGCGGTCCAGAATAAAGTCGCCGACGCCGCCTTGGTCGCACACATGTCGTTTGCCGCGCACGCCGGCCACGCCTGCGGCATGAACTTCAAGGCCGGCGAGCAAATCAAACAGCATCCCGAATTTGGCTGGGAGCAGAGCGTGCTGCGCGACATGGATGCATTCCCCTGGACCACGTTCTCGACCGCGAAGTAGGCGCCTTAAGTGTGCTCGCGTGAAAAGTGCTCGCGTGAGACAGCCCCTCGGCTGTCCTGTGCTGGTGCAAGAGAAAGCGTCTGGCATTGACGCTGCGTGCAATCGCGAGGCAAGTCCATGGAGGAAAAATGAATCAATCTGAAATGGTCTGAAAAGAGGGTCTCATGGTCTGGGTTGCGAAGGACCAAGGACGAATAGCGAAGGACGAGCGACGAACAGCGCCCCTCAACTCACCGCCTTATTCCGAAACTGCCGCAGCCCAACCAGCAGCAACAAGACATCAAATACGACCAGCATCACCAGAATCGCCGGCAACGACAAATGCGGAAACTGCGGCACCAATGTGGCCCGCAACCCCTCGCTCGCATAAACCAGCGGATTAACCAGCACGATCTTCGCCAGAATCGGAAACGTCTTCAGCGCGCTCCACGGATAATACGTGCATCCAAAAAAAATCATCGGCGTCATCACCATGCTGAACATCAGCCCTATGTGCTGCTGGTTCACGCTGCAGCCGAGCGCCAGCCCTCCAGCCGAGGAGAAACCCGCCACCAGCAAGGCCATGCAGAAAAACAATCCCGGACTCGTAATATGAAGTTCCAGTCCCGGCCGCAGAATAATCCACGCCAGCGGAATTACGATCAACCCCGCCACCAGCGCCTGAATCAATCCGTAGATGACTTTTTCCACCGCCACCCACGAAATATCGATCGGCGCCAGCAGTCGATCTTCAATCTCGCGTGTGAACTGAAATTCCGCAATCAGCGGCATCGCCACCGCCCACACGCCCGTGAACACCATGCTGATCGCCATGATCCCGGGCAGCAGCAGGCTCTTGTAGGCAGGCGGCATGTAGCCGCTTCCGACCATCACACGCCCGAAAATAAACACAAACAGCAGCGGCTGCAAAAATGTCTGCAGAATCAGCGGCACCAGATTTCGCCGCGCCACATGCGCATCGCGCGCCAGCAACGCAAAAAATGTCTTCCAGTTCATTCGCGCAAACTCCTGCCGGTATGATGGAGAAACAGATTTTCCAGGCTCGGCTCGGAAATGTGCACATCCGATAACTCCACGCCCACCCCCGCTGCCGTATTCACGATCTCCGGAATAAGCGAGCCTCCGCGCCCGGCATAAACGTCGGCCCCGTTCTCGCCCGAGGCGCGCACCTCAGTAACGCCTGCCAGCGTCCCCAGCCTTTCCAGCAGCGGCGCGCTGTGGTTCCCGCTAAACCGCAGCCGCAGCAGGTATCCGCCGGGAATCGAAGCCTTCAGTTCACCCGGCGTTCCTTGCGCAATGATTTTGCCGTGATCGATGATGGCCAGTTGCTCGCACAACGTGTCCGCCTCTTCCATATTGTGCGTGGTCAGCAGAATCGTGCGCCCTTTCTGGTTGTACTCGCGAATGATCTCCCACAGCAGCAGCCGCGTCTGCGGGTCCAGCCCCACGCTCGGCTCGTCCAGAAAAAGCACCTGCGGATCGTGCATCATCGCCCGCGCAATCGACATGCGCTGCATCATCCCGCCCGAAAATCCACGCACCAGTTGATCGGCGCGGTCTGTGAGTTTAAAGCGGTCAAGCAAAAGTTTTGCTCGCTCGTTCCTCTCGTGCGAATTGAGCCCGAAGTATGCGCCATGAAAGACCAGAATCTCGCGCGCCGTCAGCGAAAAATCCAGATTCGGCCGCTGCGCCACGACGCCCATCTTCCGCTTGGCCGCGGTCTGATCGCGCCACACATCATGCTCACCGATCCACGCCGTGCCGCTGGTCGGCCGCACGCGCGTCGTCAGTATTCCAACTGTCGTCGACTTCCCCGCCCCGTTCGGCCCGAGCAGCCCAAAAATCTGTCCCGGCGCTACGTCGAGATCGATGCCGTCAAGTGCCCTGATCTCCGGCTTCGGACCTTTGCCGCGTTTTCCCATGGCGCCAGGCGCGCCCCCCGCAGCCGCCGGCGGCGGTGAGTTGTAGACTTTGCGCAGTTCGCGCGTTCGAATAGCCGAGTTCATGGCGAGAATTTCCCCGCTCTTCCTTTTCTGAGTTGTTTCTCGTACGGGCGCCCCACGCGCCATCACAAAACCAAATTCGTACTCGCAGTATACACACGGATCACCCGACGCACGACCGTAGCGCCGGCGGCGCCGGCAGTTGTCGCAGCGTTCCGCCGCGACGCTCCTGCGCGACGTAGTTCCTAGCACAGTCCGCAGAACTCTTCCGCTGATTTACACGGACAAACACAGATTCCAAAAAAAATATTTGTTCTAATCCGCGAAGATCCGCGTTAATCCGCGGAAAGGAATTTGGAGCTCGCTCGAAGCCGTAACGATGCTCATAGCTCGCAAGTAACGTCATCTTCCGTTACTTACTAAAGGCCATTGTACGAGTGGCCGGTGTACCCCGGTACTTTGACGCACTACCGGTACCTTCCTAACATCGAACATACACGACTGTGTATTCCGGGGAACGTTTGTGGGGATTACCCGGAAGCGCGTCGTAGGTTTGTAGAACAGGCGCCGCCACATGCGATCAACCAACGCTTTTCGAAATCGGCAACACGCGGCCAGCGGCTTCAGCTTGCTGGAAGTCGTGTCCGTGCTGGCCATCAGTCTCACGGTCGGGACATTTGCCGTGCTCAGTCTGGTTCCGGTGTTGAATCAGCAGCACGTCAACAACGCCTATAACACCACGATCGCGGCCATGCGGTTGGCGCGCGACAACGCGATCTCACAGCGTACGTCGTATTCGGTGACGTTCTCGCACGCGTCGGTGCCGAACACTATCGTCGTCGCACCCACGCTGTCAGGCTCCTGGAACCTGCCCACAGCCACTTATCAGCTTCCTCCGGACGTGACGTTTCAGGTGCAGACCGCACTTTCCGCGACTTCGCCAACTCCCGATGGCTACGGAACAGGCACCGCCGCGATTGACTTCGGCTACCCATCGCCGGCAACGACCGGCGGTGGACAGACGGTCGTCTACTTCTGCCCTGACGGCTCGTCGCAGAACAGCACCGGCGCCGGCAGTTGCGCGGGCATGAATTACTGGAGCGGCGGCGTGGTCTATATGGCACGCGGCACCGATCTGCTCAGTTTTCGCGCCGTCAGCGTCTGGGGCGGCACCGGCCGCATCCACGGCTGGCGCTTCTATTCCAAGAGCGGAGGTGGCTATCAATGGCTGCGCTATTAATCGTCCAAAAAAGAATCGCTCGCTTTTCGCGCCGTCGTAAAAACGCCGAGACCGGTTTCTCGCTGATTGAAGTCATGATCTCGATGGCGATTTTGACCACCGGCCTCGTCAGCCTGCTCGGTGTGTTTGGCCTGGCCATGGCTTCCACCCAGACCTCGCAGAGCGCCATGATTGCCAAGCAGCTTGCCAACGAGTCTTACGAGAGCATCATCACCGCCCGCAACACCACCCAGATTAACTGGGACGACATTCAGAACTCGGGCTCGCTCACTTGCATCGTCACCGGCGCCTCCACCTGCGGCATTTTTCTGAGCAACATGCAGCAGATCTATAACGCCGGCGCCGATGGTATTTACGGCACCAGCGACGATGCCGCGGCCGGCGAGCAACAACTCCAGGATCCCGGAGCCGACGGCGTCTTCGGCAATTCCGACGATGGCTACATTCCCCTCATCGGCTACAAGCGGCAAATCACCATCTCCCCGGTCACCGACGCTGACGGCAACGTCATCTCCTCCGTGCGTAGCGTCACCATCACGGTGCAGTACAGCAACCCCCAGACCCGGCTGCCGCAGACGTACATCCTGAATTCTTATATTTCGCAGTTCGAGTAAGCAGTTTCAGTAAAGAGGGGCTAGGGCAAATGGCAAAGGCAAAGAACAACCGCATCACAACCCGCGAGCATGGATTCAGTCTGGTCGAGATGATGATCTCCGTGGCCTTGGGCTCGATTGTCCTGAGCGCCGCCGTGCAGATGTATACCAAGGGCTTGGGCGCCACCTGGCTCGTCAACCAGCGTGCCGAAATGCAGCAGGACTTTCGCGCCGCCGCCAACATGATGACCAAGGACCTCAGCCTGGCGGGCGCCGGTATGGGTAACGGCGCGGCCATCGCGCTGCCGTCGGCCACCAATCCTCGCTACGGTTGTGACCAGTCCGGAACTTGCTACATCAGCGGCGCTGCCGGCCTCTACCCGACGAACGGCGGCATTCCTTACATGTACGGCCTCATCCCCGGATATCACAAGGGACCGACTCTCCTCGTCGCGCAAGGTGCCACCGATGTGGTCACCACGATCTACACCGACTCCGACTTCCTCTTGAATTGTTATATCCCCAAGGTCACGGCCAAGGGCGTGGTCACTTTCTCGCAGCCTCAGTCGCCCAACACCTGGGCAAGTGAGGGATGCTTACCTAATCCCAACATCACTCAGCCGCAACAGCCCAATGATGCGGCCGCCGGCCTCACCGCCGGCGACGTGCTGCTCATGACTCTGGGCGGCAAAACCATCGTCGGCGAGGTGACCGGTTCCGTTTCCACCTCGGGTAGCGGCACCACTCAGACCTGGTCGGTCCCCTTCGCCGATAACGATGCGCTGAGGTTGAACCAGACCGGCGCGGGCACGGGCTTGAATACCGCGGCTTTGAACGCCGCCGGGGCCTCCTCGGCTGCGCCCTGCGGTGCACTCGGTCCCTGCCGCTTGTTGATTGTCACCTATTACGTCGATAACACCACCACTCCTCCGCGCCTCATGCGCCAGGTCAGCGGGCACACTCCCATGCCCATCGTCGAAAACGTCTCCTGGCTGCAGTTCAACTACGACATGTTCAACGATTCGACCCTGGGCTATTGCGTAAAGCAGCCGAACCCTGGTTCGGGCGACGCCCAGGACACGTGTTCCAACGGCCTTCTCCCCAACCAGATCACCAAGATCAATATCCAGAATCTGGCCCTCAACGGCACGCAGAAGGGCTCGCAGTTCGGAGTGGGAAAGGGCTATCAGCGGATGTCTTTGCAGACCTCGGTCTGCGCACGAAATCTGACTTACAACAACAACTACCCCAACTGACGCCCGCGTGCGTTCGGAATAGTTGCTGTTAATGACGGAGCAAAACGATGCGTATGGAAACGATAAAAGTCGGTAATACAAAAAGCGAGAATCGGCGCAGCCGCGGATTCACTCTGGTGGCCTCCCTGCTCATGCTGCTGCTCCTCTCCGGTATCGCCATCGGTCTCATGATGATGGTCAACACCGAGGGCAAGGTCGGGGGCACCGATCTCCAGAACAATCTCGCCTTTCACGCCGCCGAAGGCGGCATGGAAAAAATGTATTCGGACCTGAGCGCCGTCTTCCGGAGCACGCAGTCGCCCACGCCTGCCCAGATTTGCAGCGTCGGCTCCGCCTCCAATGCGCCCGCGCTCATCGGCGTCACCTGGACGCAGTATTCCGTCATGCCCGGCACCATCCAGCAGTCCACTTGTCCCACCGCTCTGACCTCGACTTGGGGCCAGATCAGTGGCAACGGTCCCGACGCCGGTCTCTGGGCGCAGGTCATTCCCATAAACCTGCTCGTCACCGCCGCCTTCCCCGGCGGACAGGAAGTCAGCATGACGCGGACCGCGCAGGTCGCGCTCATCCCGGTCTTTCAGTTCGGTGTCTTTTGCGAAGGCGACTGCGGCTTCTTTGACAGCCCCGATCTCACTTTTGGCGGCCGCGTGCACACCAACGCCGACCTTTACCTCGGCGTCTCGAGCGGTTCCACGCTGGTCTTCAACAACAAGCTTGAGGCTTACGGAAACGTCATTACCGAGAACTTGCCCAACGGCTTGCCTTCCACTGGCAGTTCCTGGAATGACACTGGAAACGTCTACATACCGACTCAAAATAATGGCTGCAGCAACCCCGGCGTTAATAACACGGACTGCATCAAGAAAGCGGCCAACAGCTACCCAGCCGCCACTCCCTGGGGAGATGGCAGCTTGAAGGGTGCCGGCGGCGATCCGCCACAGTCTACTTACAACAGCACCGTCTGGAATACCTTCTCTAAGTCAGCGCCTCCCAGCGGTACCAACAAGATGCTCGTCAACGGCAACTATGGAAACCTTACCAATCCCGGCACGGGAGCGAAAAAGTTGTCCATGCCGTTCGTCAGCGGCACGACCTATCCTTACGAAATCATTCGCCGCTCCCAGCCCAGCACTGACTCGCAAGCTCTGAGCGACTCGCGCGAAGAGAATCTCGCCGCCATTCGCATCCTGCTCAGCGACGATCCCGCTGAATTGCCCAGCGGCTCCGTCCGCCTCGCCAACATCACCTCGACCGAGAACGGTGGCGCGCAGAATCCCTACGGAATTGCCGTGGTTCCTCCGACAGCCGCAAACACTTATATAACCCCCGCGTTAGGTGCCGTCGCGAACCCCAAGTACTACAGCATGTACTTCGCCGCCGCCACCAACGGCTGGTTGCCGGACAACACCACCTGCGCTGGCATCGCATGCCCAATAATCAAAACCTGCCCCCCCCCCAGCGGCACCTCCACCTGCTTCCCCCAATACTTGCCGGCCGACTGGCTCTTTGCTCCGCAGGCCCCGCCCTCCGGCGCTCAGACTCTCCAGCCCGTGAGCGCTCCCGCCGCCCCGCTGGAAGTCGTCGGCACCACCAACCCCGGCACGAATCCCTATCCGAGCTTCTCACTCTGTTATCCGAATCCGGTGGGCGGCGCCTGGCCTGCCGGTTGCACCGCGAACAATCCGGCGTATCCGTATTTTGTAGTGAACAACCAGAACAACGCCGCCGTCTGGAACCTGATCGATGGCTACCTCTGGGTCGGCTACCTCGATAACAACGGCACTTGGCATAACGTCACCAACGAATGGTTGGGTCTCGGCTTCGCGCGCGGTCTAGGAAAGATTGATGGTACGCACCCGAATCCCATCAATCCCAATGCGATTCTCCTATTGCAGCAGCCGGCGGATCGCAATGGCACCGCTGCCTTCGCCAATCCGCCCACCCCGCCCGATCCGCTCGGTATCAATGCGCAGTGCAGCGCGTGGAATGCGGGTCACACCTCCTGCACGGGAACCTGGAAGAATCCCCTGCCGCCTGAGGTCTACCCCGATGCGGCCACCGGCTCGCCCTATTTCGCGCTCTCAAACTCCGGCACAGGCGCGCCCAGCACGGGCAGCACGACCTACGGTCCGAACGGGCAGAGCGTCACCATGTTCAACTGGTATCCCCTCAACTTCTACGACGCGCGCGAAGGCGAAGTCCGCGGCCAGGACTGGGGCAACAACAGCTGCACCACTGCCGGCTTGATGAACGCCGTTGAAATCGACGTAGCCAACCTCAATCGCTGGCTGACCGGCAACATTGGGAGCACCGGCACCAGCGTGAACTACACCAATCAGAACGGCTATGTTCTCTATTTCTCCGATCGCCGCGGCATGCTGCCCAACCCCGACAGCGGCTTTGGATATAAGACCGGTGAATCCGGTCTGGAAGATGTGATCAACTCCAACTACTCGGGCGACGGCGCCGGCGGCGCGCCCGACGGCCACCTTGAGCCCGCTCCTGCCGGACACACCACCTCTCCCGAGGACGTCAATCAGAACGGCGTCCTCGATATGTGGGGCACGAACAATCTGGGTCTGGGCCAGTGGACCGGTGCCTTCAGCTACAGCACCGGGCAAATCACCGGCGCGGCGAACCAGAATGTGCAGATCGTCGCCGCCACCCCAGACAATCCTTTCAGCCCCCGTATGTCCAGTTGCTCCGTGACCGGCCGCAAGAACTGGGTCAGCGGCGCGCGCCATGTTCTCAAACTCGTCGATGGCTCGCTCGGCAATGTTCCGCGCAGCCCCAACTCGGTCACCGAAAACGGCGTCACCTACCATGGCGGCTTTACCGTCGCGTCCGAGAATCCGGTCTACATCCAGGGCGATTACAACAGCAATTCAGCCGACACCTTCTTTACGGGTGCCACCGCTGCCGGACCCGGACCGGATATGTCCAACCACTCTGCCGCATCCGTCATCGCCGATGCTGTCACGATTCTTTCCAACAACTGGAACGATGAAGTCAGCATGGCGGGTATCAACGGCAACTCCGATATCACCGCCGCCCCCAGCGCAGGACCATGGGCGGGCAATCGTCTCGGCGTTACCACTTATTACCGTGTGGCCGTGGCCGCCGGCAAGAATATGTCCTTCACCTTCCCGACTTGGGAGACCGCTACCGACTACGGCTTCGGCACCGACGGGGGCATTCACAACTTCCTGCGCTTCCTCGAAGACTGGAACTCGCCGGCTTCGAATCCGGTTCTCAACTATGGAGGCTCGCTTGTCAGTCTCTATTACTCGACCTACGGCACCGGCGTCTTCAAATGCTGCATCTACTCGGTCTATTCCCCGCCGATCCGTAACTATCTCTTCGACGTGGACTTCACCGACCCCAACGGTCTGCCGCCGGGGACGCCGATGTTCCGCGACGTGGAAAGCTTAAGTTACCGCCAGATGTTCGCAACCCGCCGTACCAACGAATAGCGGCTTCAAAAACGCTCTTCTTTAACCAGCCCCGATCCGCAAGGATCGGGGCTTTTGTCTGTACCGCTCGGCGCCATCGACCGTAGGGCCGCCGACTCGCCGGCAGTCGTGGCGGCGCCCCGCCGCCACGTCCATACCACCGCTCCTTCTCATCGCAATCGCTGCCCCCAGCTAAAGATCTGGCAACTGTAAGGAAACCATGGTATAGTAAGGATGTAAGGAATCTGTAAAGGAGTAAGGAATATGCAGAAACAGGCGCGCATTACGAGCAAGGGTCAGATCACCATCCCCCGTGAGGTACGCCGCCTTCTCGGAGTGCAGCCGGGCGACGGCCTTTTGTTCGAAAGCGACACAAAAGGTGTTCACGTCCGGCCGGTGCGCAAGCAGAGCGCATTTTCCAAGTACCGCGGCATCGGCAATCCCGGAATCAAGTCTGGCCGAAAAGCGATTGCCGCCTGGCTGAGAGAGTTGCGCAATCCCTAGTTCGGAACATAGTCCGGAACATAGTCCAGAGCATAGTCCAGAACGTAATTCAGAATAAAGTTTCAGCGCGATGACAACCGCCATTGACACCAACGTCGTGGTCGCTTTATGGGACCGGGATGCGCTCCTCAGTCGCGCTGCCGAAGCCGCGCTCGAAAGGGCCTTCCACCGAGGCAATCTCGTTGTGGCTGCCCCGGTATTCGCTGAATTATTGGCTGCCCCCGGACGCACCGAAAGGTTCGTCAATTCCTTTCTACAAGACACCGGTATTGTTGTGGATTGGGACCTGGACGAGTCCGTTTGGCGAGAGGCCGGCCGGGCATTCCAATCGTATGCCGAACGTCGGCGCAAGCAGCGAGGCTCCTTTCCCCGCCGCATTCTCGCCGATTTCCTGATTGGAGCGCATGCTTATGCCCGCGCATATCGCCTTTTAACCCTGGATGAGGGCCTATATCGGGCCGCATTCCCCAGTCTAACGATCGAGACGATCTAGCTCCGCCGGGCGCGCACTTTTAACCAACTCCTTCGACTTTTTGTCCCTTCCCCGCAATTATTGTCGCTTCCTCGCTCCCCCTCGCACCCGCATAAACACTACGATTCTCGATAGTTGTGTCTGGTCAGATGAAAATTCTTTCACACTATCGCGCTTCACAATCCGGGTGTACACTCGCCCTCGCAGTCCGCTCTGTTACTTCTGGTTCCAGTCCCGGACCAGAGAGGATTTTTCCACGCCCGTGATCACCCAAAAAGGAGATGCCATGCACAGAAGTGTAAGTGTGTTCTTACTTACTGCGGTCGCGATAGTCTTGATCGTCAGTATTACCGGCCAGGCACAATCGAACTCGCTGCTAACTCGCCACACGCGCGACGCAGTCGTCACCGGAGAGGCGCAGTCCCTCGGCCGCCTCCCAGCTACCCAAACCATGAACTTCAGCATCACTCTGTCGCTTCGGCACGCCCCGGAACTGCTGAACTTTTTGGACGATGCCTACAACCCAGACAGTCCCAATTACCGCCACTTTCTCACACCGCAACAGTTCACCGAGAGATTTGGTCCGAGCCAGGACGATTACCGTGCAGTGGTTCAGTTCGCGAAAGCCAATGGCTTCAAGATTATTTTCGCCACTCGCGAAGGCAGGAACGTGCAACTGAAGGGCACCGTGGCGCAAGTCGAGAAAGCCCTCCACGTGCAGATGGGTCTCTATCAGCACCCAACCGAAAATCGTCAATTTTTTGCGCCCGATCGCGAGCCCACCGTGGATCTGCCTTTCTCCTTGTGGCACATCTCTGGTCTCGACAATTATGAACTCCCACGTTCCATGGCGCGGCAGCAGAAGGAGCAGCCTCTCGCCCCGCAGGTCACTGGCTCTTGTCCGGGCGGCGCTTATTGCGGCAGCGACATGAGGGCGGCTTACTACGGAGGCACCGCTCTCACCGGCACCGGCCAGAACATGGCCCTGCTCGAGTTGGAGGGTACCAACTTGTCCGACGTGGCCCTGTATTACAAGAACGTCAAGCAAACACAACCTTACACTCCCACTCTCGTTTCCACGGGCGGGTACTCCACCTCCTGCGGCGGCTGCAACGATGCTGAGCAGACGCTGGACATGACTCAGGAGATGGGCATGGCTCCAGGCTCGACTATGGTCTATAACTTCGTGTGCGGTAACGGCAGCACCTTCGACGAAACTGCCTGCCTCAGCGCGATGGTTACAACCGCGAAGGCTCCGTTGAGTCTGCAGATCAGCAGTTCATGGTCCTGGCTGCCGGCCGATCCCCAAACCGACGATCCCTACTACCAGCAGATGGCCGCCCAGGGACAGAGCTTCTTCGATGCGGCGGGCGATAGCAGTAAATGGGTAAGCGGCGGCTTTGCTTACCCGGCCGATGATGACTTTGTCATCTCTGTCGGCGGCACCGATTTGCAGACCAACGGCGCCGGTGGCACTTGGAAATCGGAAACCGCCTGGCCAGACAGCGGTGGCGGAATTAACTTCGACAGCATCGCCATACCTTCCTGGCAACAATTGTCCGGTGTCATCAACTCCCAGAACAAGGGTTCCAATACCCTTCGCAATGGACCAGACGTGGCGGCGGAAGCCAACTTCGACTTTTATGTTTGCCACAATGGCACGTGTGGCAGCGGTTGGGGCGGAACCAGCTTTGCCGCTCCTATGTGGGCCGGCGAAATGGCTCTCGTCAATCAACAGGCGGTTCAGAACGGCGTTCCCGCACCCGGCTTCATCGATCCAGTGATCTATCCTCTGGGTCTGGGATCCGGATATGCCGCTGCGTTCCACGACATCACCAGCGGCAGCAACGGCTTCCCCGCAGTTGCGGGATACGACCTGGTGACCGGTTGGGGCAGTCCCAACGGAACTGGCTTCATCAACGCTCTGACCGGACCGCAGGGCCCATCTTTCACCCTGACCGCCAGCCCAAACTCGCTCACCATCGCTGACGGCAGCCAGGGCACGAGCACCATCACCGTCGTTCCCGCAGGCGGCTTCAGCGGCAGCGTCACCTTGAACGCGACCGGCCTGCCCACCGGCGTAACCGCCGGCTTCAGCCCGAATCCCACCAGCACCACCAGCACCCTGACCCTTACCGTGGGTTCCGGCGTTGCGGCTGGGACGTCGACCATCACCATCGGCGGCACCTCCGGCAGCCTGACCGCTTCCACCACCATTCAGCTCACGGTATCGGCCAGCGGCCCGATCGTGAGCCTCAATCCAACTTCGATCGTCTTCGCCACGAAGAAGGTCGGCGTCACCTCCGGCGCGAAGAAGGTTACGGTTACCAATACCGGTGCCTCCACTCTGAACTTCACGAGCATCGCCACCACTGGCGACTTCGCGTTGTTCTCCTTCACCTCGCCCAAGAAATGCGGCAGCACGCTGGCCGCGGGCAAGAGCTGCATCGTCAAGGTGACCTTCACGCCGACGCAGAAAGGATCCCGCACCGGCAGTCTGAACTTCACCGACAACGCCCCCGGCAGCCCGCAGAGCGTGGCTCTGTCCGGAACCGGGAAGTAACGCGAACTTAACCATGATCACGGGCGGGGCTTCGGTCCCGCCTTTCTTGTCCTGTTGATGTGAAAACGGGTTCACTTCCCGCCAACAAAACCTCCGTCCAGCGCGCTTTCTGCGTGCTTTCTTTTTGATCCGGGAATAAACTAGACGCGCTAGTAGAGCCGCTTTCTTTTCGACCCCCACCGAAACGTCAGCGCGGCGTTCGAAGACAAGATCCACCGCACAAATCACCGGCATTTCATGAGGACAAAACCTATGGTTCGTGGAGCGAAGTTGATTTGGATTCTCCTGCTATGCGGCTTGGCATTCACCACCCTGGCCTTCGCCACAACTAACAAGACGACCGTTATTTATCCTTCCGCTTCTGGTGTTTCGCAAAGAGTTGCCGATCTTCCCATCGATTATTCAATGTTCCCCACCCACATGATGCCGGAACCGCGCCCGGGCTGGCTGGCCTCGCATGCGACTCCCGGTGCATGGGGAGCCGATCCGGTGCTGCAAAAAGAGGTGTTGCCCGAGGTCAGCGCTACCCAAGGCGTCGCCTTCGACGGCATCGCACAAACTGGCTGGATTCCTCCCGACAATAACCTCGCCGTCGGGCCCAACCACATCGCTGAAATCGTGAATACTTCCTATGCGATCTATACCAAGACTGGCACACTTCTAACCGGCCCAACCAACATTCCCACGTTGTTCGCTCCCATCGGCGGCCTTTGCAATACCTACGTTGTCGATCCCGTGGTGCTCTATGACCGCGCCGCCGATCGCTGGGTCATCTCCGGTATCGGTCTCGACTACGTCAGCCTCTACGGGGAATGCATCGCTGTTTCCACCACCAACGATCCCACCGGAACCTATAGCCTCTACTTTTATAGCTTTGGCACTACCCTGAACGACTATCCCAAGCTCAGTACCTGGGCCACCGCCAGCAATAGCGCTTATCTGGTGACCTATAACCTTAACGGCGGCGAATCCGAGATTTGCGCCTTCGATCGCACCAAGATGCTGGCTGGAAAGTCTGGCGCGGCTCAGCTTTGCAAGACGACTTCCGGCATCGAAAGCAGCTATCTCCCCGGTGACATGGATGGCCCCTCCGTGCCCCCCGATGGCACTCCCGGCCTGTTCATTACCTGGCAAAACAACAATCCCGGCCAGTTGTACCTTCGCAAGCTCACCCTCAACTTCGCCGGCGGCACGGCTACTCTGTCCAGCCCAACTACCATCAGCGTGGCCAACGACAACGTCGCCTGCTTCAGCAGCTGTGTTCCGCAACCCGGAACCACTCAAACCCTCGACGTCCTCGGCGATCGCATGATGTACCGCTTCGCCATCCGTCACTTTCCCGATCATGATCGCGCTGTGCTCACCCATTCCATTCTCAATGGCAGCCAGGTGGCCTTCCGCTGGTATGAGCTCTACGATCCCGCCGGCAATGTGACGCTCAATCAGCAAGGCACCTTCGCGCCCGACTCCACCTATCGCTGGATGAGCAGCATCGCTGAAGATCAGAGCGGGGACATCGCTGTTGGCTACAGCGCTTCCAGCACCAGCGTCTATCCCGCCATTCGCTTCACCGGCCGCGTTCCCTCCGATCCCCTCGGGTCGCTCGAATCCGAAGCCAGCATTCAGGAAGGCGCCGGATCGCAGTCCGGTGGTTCCTATGCTTATCGCTGGGGCGACTATACCGCCATGCAAGTCGATCCCGCTGACGACTGCACCTTCTGGTATGTAAACGAGTATGAGACGGTCACGGGCTACGAGAATTGGACCACCCACATCGCCTCGTTCGCATTCCCCGGCTGCGGTGGACAGGGCGGCGGACCGGTCATGAGCCTGAATCCCACATCGCTCAAGTGGGGCAAGGTTCTGGTGGGCGTAACCAACGGCAAAAAGAAAGTGACCGCGACGAATACCGGTAACGCCACTCTGACGATCGGCAATATCGCCACCACCGGCGACTTCGCTCTGGTAGCGGTTAAGCAAACCAAGAAGGTAACGCCCTGCGCCAACGGCACCAACCTCGCGCCCGGCGCGAGTTGCCTCATCAAGGTAAGCTTCACGCCAACCCAAACGGGCGCGCGTACCGGCAGCGTCCAATTCACGGATAACGCTCCCGGCAGTCCGCAAAGCGTGTCCTTGACCGGAACCGGCAAATAGCCAAGCAGGAAGCAGTAAGTAACAGCAGAAAGCAGCAAAATGGGCGGGAGAAAATCTCCCGCCCTAGATTTTTTCCGAGTGGCCGCGCTGACAAGAGTAGCGCCGGCGTCCCGCCAGCGGTTACGAGCGCGTCCCGCGCTCGGTTCAATCTAAACATCCGCCGAAATCGTAAGGTTGGTAGCTAAGCTAAGCTAATAGCTAATAGCTACTAGCTGCTTTCGGCTTAAAAATCATCCCCTCGCGCGCCTTCCCATTCATCACCACCAGCAGAGACTCCTCAAACCGCAAATGCCGCACGCACCCGCGCTCTTCCGCCACCGTCTGCGCGCCCAGCCACTCCCAATCCACCGACCCCTCGCCCGCATCCGGATTCACCGTGAAATATCCCACCTGGAACGCCATCAGGTTCTGAAAGAAGTGGCTCCCCTGCGACGGAATCACGCGAAAATCCCGAAACCCCGCCTCCACAATCACGCGCGCTCCCGAAATCTCGTCCCACTCCACCGGAATCCCCAGCCACGGATCGTTCGACCCCAACCGCCCCACGCCAATCAGAAGGTAAGGACGATTCTCCAACCCGAGCTTGTTGTTGAAGTACGCGACCGATTCCGCCACCTCCTGGCTGCGCCCCCGTTCGAACCGGTGAAAATCCACCACCACCACGTCATACAAATTCTGAATGCGTCCATTGCCCAGTACCATCGAGCTGCGGCATACCAGATCCGCCCCATTCACGTCCCCCATGCGTAACTCTTCGCCTTCGCGCGACAGCACGAGCGGACGAATCTGCAAAAATCCAAACTCCGCTGCGCCTCTTTCTCCATTAACTTCCGCCCCGCGCGCCAGGCTAACGGCAAACTCAATCTCCACCGGCTGACCGAGCGCATCCTCGCCCACCCGAGCCAGTTGCTGGAGAATCGGAGCCAGTGGAAAAACCTCGTGCTTCAGCACCGGCGCAAAACTAACGATGCGCGTCCCCGGCCGGCTCAGTCCGTCGTACACCGCATCGTTGTCGCGGCTATAAGTCGACGCCACCGCCTGCAACGTGCCGTCCGCCTCCGCATCTTTCAGCGCAAAACGCGCCTCCCGCAAGGCGCTCAGCCGATCGCCCGCAATCGCATTCGCATTGCGCGCGGAATCTCTCTGGCGCGTTCTTGCGTCCGCGCGTGTGGTTCATCTCCAGCGCCCAGAACTCCGACTGCGAATTCGACAAAATGTCCTTCACCGTCGAAAACTGCACAATGTTCCGCGGATACCGCGGGCAAAACGTCATGCTCTTTCCGCCCTCGACCACTTCCCTGCCCATGCCCAGCGCCACCGCCGCAATTCCGTCCTCCGAAGCCATCGGCGGCACCGGATAAAAATTCCGCGACCGCACCACCCCCGAAAAATCCGGGTAAAACCTCTCCCCATGCGCCCCGCCCACCACCCGCTGCAGGATCACCGCCATCTTCTCTTCTTCCGTCCGGTACGGCGTCGCCCGCACATATGCCTTCGCATGTTGACTGAACGTCGACGCATAGGTCCTCTGGATCGCCTCCGACAAGCGCGCCAGCCGCACTTCCAGTTCGGGCTGTTGGTTGCCCAGCATGAATGTCTCATACACGCCCGTGAACGGCTGGTACTGCGAATCCTCCAGCAAACTCGACGACCGCACCGCCAGCGGCCACGTCACCTCGTTCAAGAACGCGGTCAAATCGTTCTGCAAGAATGCTGGCAACGGCGCCGCCAGAAACCGCTTCGTGATCTCTTCGTCATCCTTGCAATGAATCGCAAACTCGAGTAGGTTGTTCTCGGCCAGAAATCGGTCAAAGACATCCGTGGTCAAAACCAGCGCCGCCGGCACGCCAATCTTCACCCCCGGAAAGCGCCGCGAAAACCGGCTTTTGTAGAGCAGGTGCCGCACAAAAGCCAGCCCGCGCGCCTTTCCGCCCAGTGAGCCCGTCCCGATCCGAAGAAAGAAATTGCCCTCCGCCTTGAAGGTCGCCGCGTTGAAGTCCCCGATCAGAAACTCGCTCTGCTCGCGCCGGTACTCGTTGATCGACGAAATAAGATCCTGCCGCAATGCCTCCAGATCGGGAAAATCCGAGACCTTCCGCGGCCGCAACTTCTGCGCCACCGCGAATTCCGTCCGCGCCGTCAGCCACCGCGAAAAATGATTGCGCTGGCTGTGATAGCTGATGCTCTCCGCCGGAACCGAGTGCAGTTGCGCCTCCAGTTCGTTCATGTCGCTCGCCCGGGCCACCTCGCTTCCATCCGGCATGCGAAAAATAAAGTCGCCGAACGCGCACTGCTGTGTCAGCAGCCGCCGAAAATCGCGCAGAAATGTCGGCGAGCGCTTTTGCAAAAATGCAAATCCCTCCCCATACGCCCGCGCCTTGTACTCCGTATGGCTCGAGTGCAGCACGATCGGAACGTCGGGCACCGACTCCCGAATCACATGCGCCAGCTCAAATCCCGCGTTCTCATCTACCATCCCGGCCCGCGGAAACTGCACGTCCGACACCACTGCCAGCAGGTTCTCGCGATACTCCATCGCCTGCCGCGCCGCATCCTCGTAATCCGAGCACAGCAGAATCTTCGGCCGCGCCCGCTGCCGCACCAGCTTGTGCGCCACGTTGATCCCTTCGCGAATCACCCGCCGCGATTGGCTGATCAGCTCCGTATAAATCACCGGCAAAATCGACGAGTAATACCGGATGTTGTCTTCCACCACCAGCAACACCGGCACGCCCAGCGTCTTCGCGTCGTTGCGGACGTTGCGCTTGTCCTCGACATACTTCACGATCGCAATCAGGATGCGTGCATTTCCCTGCCACAAAAAAATCCGGTCAATCTCCGTCACCGGATTCCGCGCGATAAAACTCTTCACCTCGCGATAGTCGTAAGCCAGTACCACCACGGGAATATCTCGCCCCAGCTTCTTCACCTCGCGCGCCAGTTGCGCGGCGTTCATCTCGCCCACCGCCAAATTCGTGACGATGAGATTGAACCGTTCCTGCGAGCGCGCCAGCTCCAGCGCCTGCGAGCAGCTCGAGACATGCGTGATTCCGGGAATTTGTTGCAGATTGAGTTCGCGCGACTCGCCGATCAGCAGCTCATTCAGCCGCCCATCCTCGCGCAAAATAAAAGAGTCATACAGGTTGGAGACGAGCAGAATATCCTGTACACGGAACGGCATCAGCCGCTCAAATCCCTCAAACGCATCCTCCGCGTCAAAAAGCAGCTCGAACTCGTCAATCGCGCTCATATTTCAGCCGATTGTAGCAAGCAACGCAGCCCAGAACGGTGACCGATGACCGTAGCGCCGGCGTCCCGCCGGGGTCCCAATCGCGCGCGGTTTTCGCGTGATGGGGTGGATGCCGGCGGTTACGGGCGCGTCCCGCGTCCGGCCTTCCGGGAAAACGTGTCGTGTTCCTCCACGATGTCACCCTGAGCGGAGGCTGCTACGACCGAAGGGCGCAGCAGCCGCAGTCGAAGGGCCCCTACTTCTCCCACATCTCTCGCGAAAGGATCTCTGTCGGCGCTATGCCACTGCCGCCATCACCGCCTCCCGTACCCGCGCAAACGCCTCCGCCCCCGGATCAATCAACTCAAAATGACCCGCCCGCGCAATTTCCACCAACTCCACATGCTCTTTCCGACCAGGCGAGGTCTTGTACCGCACGTACTCCCGCCCAAACTCCGGAGGCACCACATCATCATCTTTCCCGCACAAAATCCACTGCCGCGCCTGCGGAATAGCGAGCTCCATCGGATCCGCCTCCCGATAATGTTCCGGCACCGCCTCCGGCTTCCCGCCCAGAAACTCCACCACCGCGTCGTTGCTCAAATGCAAAGCAAACGCCTTCTTCAAATCCAAAACGCCGGCCACCGAAATCACCCGCGTCACCGCCGATTCATGCGCTGCCAAACACAGCGCCAGCTGCCCGCCCGCCGAATGCCCCATCACCACCACTCGCCCCGCATCCACCCGAAACCGCGCCGCCTGCTGCGACACAAACCGGTATGCCGCGCGAATATCGTCAAACGTCCCCGGCCATCCGCCGCCCGCATTCCCCACCCGCCGGTATTCCACATTAAAGGTAGCCACGCCCGCCACCCGCAGCGCCTCGCACAGGTGTCCCGCATGAGCCAGGTCATACTTGGCCCGCCAATATCCCCCATGAATATTGATCAACGCAGGATGGATCGGCCCGCCATGCAGTCCAGCCGCGCGCGGCACTCGCACCTCGATGAACTGGTTAGCGTCCGCTCCATAAGAGACGAGCTCATCGAAACCCGGCTGCGGCTTAGAGAGAATACCTTCGGAAGACACGAATCACCTTGGAACACGAAACATAATGGAAAAGGAAAAGGGCACGACGTTCAGTCGTGCCGATTCGGACCATCTTCATCTTAAAGCGAGCGGCTTCAGCCGCTGGGGGCCATGCAGCAGAAGCGAGGGATGAACAACGCACCTGCAAGAGACCACTTGCTCGAAGCTCATAGCTCGCAGCTCAAAGCTACTCCTTCAACTTCAACTTGCTCTTGTTCTCTTCCAGAAAGGTCTTCAAATCTTCCGCCGCTCCCAGCAACCGCGTCCACTGCTCGTAGTACAACGTCACGGGAAACCGCCCCAATCCGTACACGCTCACGCCGCCCTTTTCGCTCACGCGAAACTCCATCGCCCCGCTGCGCTTCCTGGTATCCACCTGCTTTTCCAGTTCCGCCAGCTTCGCCTTCAACTCGTCATAGGTTGGTTCTGCCATGAATGCACCTCGGTATGATTTTCTCCATCATAGGTTGCCGCCCGCCTTTTCGTCGAGGCAAGGCTAAACGCCAATCACTGTTAACCACAGACCACAGAAGGGTAGGCAAAAGAGTTCCCCCTCTGTCGTCTGTGCACCCGGTGGTTGCAGGTATTTTCGCCGCGAGCCGGGCACCCGGAAGCCATTCCCCGCCCAATCAGTAACTTACCGCCCGTTTTCCCATCTTGTAAGTGGACCCGCGAATGCTATGATAACCAGAAGCATCAGTCCAGCTAAGCCATCGGACGAAGGGGAAATTGTGACCAAGAACAAATCAATTCTGGAAAACCTGGTCGTTCTGCTCGTGCTCGGCGTGCTCGCCGGCGCCATTGGCGGCCTCGGAATCGGCGTGCTTCAACTCCGCGCCTTGCAAGCCGCGTCCTCATCTGCCGCCGGCAAATAGCGCCCGCTGCTCCATTGCACATTTTCGGTTCACAAAATGTGAAGTGCGGATGACGCGGACCGCGCCACAGGAACGCGCATTACAGAATTGGAAAGATTGGAGCGGGCGACGAGGATCGAACTCGTGACATCCAGCTTGGGAAGCTGGCGTTCTACCGCTGAACTACGCCCGCTCAACTCCGCTAGACTATCACCGCGTCCCATTCAAAAACAATCTTCTGAACCATTGGGTACTGTCCGACCTTGGGTTTTTCCACCACGGAGCCACGGAGTCACCGAGAACCGAACTGCCAGGCAAGACCTATTCCTTCTGGTTTTTACAGATTTAAGGTTTTCTCCGTGCCTCTGTGACTCCGTGGTAAAAAAAGGCAAATTAGGACACGACCACCCCTTGAGATCGCTCAGCCGACGCCGGACTTAAATCCATCTCACTGTGGTTCCGACTCCGGCGCTGGCAAATTTACGCCAGGCGCATTCATACGCGGCACAACAGTGCTCGGTGCATTCGTCCCCGGCACCGCGGGCGTCTTCCCTCCAAACAGCGGCTCCGTCAACGACTCCGGCGCTACCCGCGATCCCTCCGGACGAATCCCCTTCGCTTCCACGATCGACCACCGCCAATCCTCATCCGCACCCGGCGTCACTCCCACATACTCGCGCAGCGCCGCCCGCTCAAACGGCTTCGTCTCGGTCTTCAAATGAAACAGCAGCGTTACATCCGAATGCCGCTCCACTGCCGGTGCCTCGCCGCCATCCGCCGCCGGCAATACCCGCGCCCGCGCCGCCACCTCCGCGTCTTCTCCCGGCCGCCGCTCCAGCGTCAAAGCAACGGTAATTTCCCGCAGAGCCCAGTCCGTCCCGTTAAAAACATCTACCTGCAAATTGTCCTCGTGAATCGACCCGGGCCCATCCAGCTTCATCAATTCATCAAGCGGCAAGTTCTCCACCAGTACCGGCTTGACGATCAGCGAACTTCCCCGCGAATTGAATGACATGCTGCACGTCACATCGGGCGACGAAACCGTCATCATGTTTCCCGAGGAACTCAGCGAAATCACAGTCTTATCCGGAGCAATCGGCTTGAGCTTGTCCGCGTCCTCCATCACCTGCGACAAATTGTCGTTATCGACCACTGTCCGCGCAGGCGGCGGAGCCGGCGCCGAGGCTTGCTGCTGCGCCTTCTCGCGTCGCAAGTTCCGCGCCACATCGCCCAGCGACTGCTCCTCATCTTGCGCAAAAGCCGCGGCCGGCCACACCATCGCGGCCAGCGCCAGGAGCGCAATCCATCCGAAAATTGAGGTTCTGCGTAGCATCAATAGCCATCAGACCGTAGCGCCGGCGTCCCGCCGGCGGTTACGGGGGCGTCCCGCCCCCGCAAACTCGACCAAGGAGGCAGCCCGGCGCACCACGGCCCTCACTCAAATTCTAGGCGGAACGTAACAGGAGGAAAGGTTACCGAAGGCACTACGACGAAAGGTCGCGCCACAAATAGAAAAAGGGCAGGATCGCGTCCGAGATCGAAGCGACGCGCAACGGGGCGCGTTCCTGCCCTTCACTTCACCGCACTTTGAAACCTACAGCAGGCCAGAACTGCGCAGACGGTGCACCGGGTCCATCGGCACGGCTTCACGTTTAAAAACCCAGCGTGCCACCGCAATGCCTAACGCCGCATAGCATAGATGCCAGATCTTCATAGTTCGCTCCCCACGCCGGAACCGACATCGGGGAGCAACTACGCCCGTTCCGTCGTATGCGCTCACGTTACCGTGGTCCAGTCCCAAGGTCCAGCCCACGAACGTGCCATGACACTGCCCAAAAGGTCATCTCTCGAGTAATCGCTTCAAGGTGACCAAAGGAACCCGCATCGGACGGACCACCGGACTGATCTCTTAATCCTTGAATTTAATCCGTGTTCGTCCGCGGGGATCCCGCGGGAAAGGAAGTTTCTGAGCGCGTCCCTATAGCGGCCGCCAAGTCCTACGTAATCCACCCGCCGCCCACCACCACATCCCCATCATAAAAAACCGCAGCCTGCCCAGGCGTGACGGCCCGTTGCGACTCGTCGAATGTCACGAGAACCTCTTCCGGCCCCGCGCTTTCCAGCACCGCCGGAGCCGGCGCGTGCCTATGCCGAATCTTCACCGCCACCCGCATCGGCGCCTCGATCGAAGCCGCCGAAATCAAATTTACCCGCCGAGCCCGCAAAGTCCGCGTATAAAGCTCCTCGTCGGGCCCCACCACCACCTGCCGAGTCTCATTATTGATCTGGATCACGTACAGCGGGGACCCGGTAGCCACGCCCAATCCCTTGCGCTGCCCGACGGTAAAGTTGTGGACGCCCGCGTGCTCGCCGATCACCGAGCCGTCGACAGTCACCATCTCGCCGCCCACATCCAGCCGAGCCTCCGACCCCTGCTCCGCCAGGTAAGCATCCAGAAACTTCTTATAATCCCCGCCCGGAACAAAACAAATTTCCTGAGAGTCCGGCTTCTCTGCAATCACAAGATTGTACGTACGAGCCAGTTCCCGCACCTCCGGCTTGGTCATCCCGCCGAGCGGAAACATGGTCCGCGAAAGCTGCTCCTGAGTCAGCCCAAACAAAAAGTAAGTCTGGTCTTTCGATCGATCGACCGGTCGCTTCAGTAGCCACCGTCCGCGCGCGTCATCGAACGCCACCTGCGCATAATGTCCAGTGGCAATCCGCTCGGCCCCGATCTGCCGCGCCACAATGAGCAGCTGATCAAACTTCAAATGATTGTTGCAAAGGCTGCAAGGAATCGGCGTGCGCCCCGCCAAGTACTCCTCCACAAACGGACGCACCACCTCGCGCTCAAACCGGTCTTCATGATTAACCACGTAGTAAGGAATTCCAATCGTCTCCGCCACGCGACGCGCATCGTAAACATCGTCCAGCGAGCAGCACCGCCCCGTAACCGACTCCGGCATCCCCTCATGCCCAGCCAGCCGCCGCTGATTCCAAAGCTGCATCGTAAGCCCAATAACGTTATGCCCGTCCGCCCGCAGCATGGCCGCCACGGTCGAGGAGTCCACTCCTCCCGACATTGCGACGGCAATAGTTTCCGCGTTTTGCATTAGTAATGTTCGCGATTTCTAAACTACATTCTTGCCTGATTAATGCGGACCACCCCACCGGGAACACCAATCTAAGAATTTCCCGAAGCCAAACTCCCAGACGTATCCGAAAAAGAGAGCAGCACACACTTCGATCGTGAGGTGGGCAATAATATCGAACGCCCCCGACAAATACCCGATGTGCGTCCAATCCCACCGCCCAATGGCGCGCCAGCCTAGGAGCATGTTTGCGACAAAGAAGAACAACGCGAGCTTTGCCGCTCGCCTCCTCCTAATTTGCGCGCTAGTTAGCTCTGCTCCCATATCTCAAACCAGACTGTGGCCGCCGGGCTCCCCGGGCTCTCATCTCGCAGCTCGTAGCTCGTAGCTCGAAGCTCCCTTCCACACCGGCGACAACTCCCGCAACCGCCCCACCGTCTCCGGCACCACCGCCAAAGCAAACTCCACATCCTCCGCCGAATTCATCTTCCCCAGACTAAACCGAATGCTCCCCCGAGCCCGCTCCGCCCCCATCCCCATAGCCATCAAAACATGCGAAGGCTCAATCGCCCCCGAAGAGCAAGCCGCCCCGGTAGAAACCGCCAGCCCCTTCAAATCCAGCGCAATCACCAAAGCCTCGCCATCAATCCCCTCAAAATAAATATTCGTAGTGTTAGGAACTCGAGGGTGCCCCACACATCGCGCCGTTTGCGATGTGTGGGTGCCGGCACCATTCACGCCGCAAGCCTCAATCGCCAGCAACCCAGACTCCAGCCGATCCCGCAACTCCGCCATCTTCAAATCATCCCCACGCTCGAATCCCGCGCGAGCGGCTTCAGCCGCCACTCCCAGCCCCACAATCCCCGGAACATTTTCCGTCCCCGCCCTCCGCGAGCGCTCATGCCGCCCACCATAAATCTGCGCCGAAAGCGCCGTTCCCTTTCGCACAAAAAGCGCGCCCACCCCCTGCGGCCCATGCAGCTTGTGAGCAGAAAGAGTCAGCAAATCGCACCCAATCTCATCCACGCGCACCGGAATCTTCCCCGCCGCCTGCACCGCGTCGGTATGAAAATAAACGTCAGCCTCGCGAGCAATCGTCCCAATCTCAGCAACCGGCTGCACCATCCCCGTCTCGTTGTTCGCCATCATGATCGAAATCAACTTGGTAGACGGCTGCAAAGCCCGCCGCACATCCGCCGGATCAACCAACCCACGCCCATCCACCGGCACATAAGTGACGCCGCATCCATTCGACTCCAAATGCCGGCAAGCATTCAAAACCGCGTGATGCTCAATAGTGGAAGTGATGATGTGGGCAACCGGGACAGATTCCCCGTGACCGGTCACCGGTAACCGGTAACCGCCATTACCCGCCGCGATCCCAAACACCGCCAGGTTATCCGCCTCAGTCCCGCCCGAAGTAAAAACAATCTCCGAAGCACGGCACCCAATCAGCCGAGCCACCGACTCCCGTGCCCGCTCCACCGCCGCGCGAGTCTCCTGCCCATGCGAGTGAATCGACGAGGCATTGCCAAAGCGCTCCCCAAAGTAAGGGCGCATCGCCTCCAGCACCTCCGGCAGCACAGGCGTAGTAGCGTTATTGTCGAGATAAACCCGCCGCATCAATACTTTCATTGTACTGATGACGCTGGGTGACCGCTAACGGCTGACCGCTCACCGCACGGCAGTACCGCCCACGCCGGAGCCGTCGCGGAAGAATGCGGTAAAGCTAGCACCCCGACAAATAGACCATTCTGGCCGTGATCGGCATCACGGCGGCGCTCCTTCATCCCCCCTAAATTTGGCCCACCGACGTGAGCGGAGACTACAAAGACCTACGAGTTTGGCAGGATGCACGAATCCTGGTAGGCGAAGTCTATCGTCTCACCCGCGGGTTTCCGAAAGAGGAGCTCTTTGGGTTGACTTCCAGATGAGGCGATCCGCAGTTTCGGTACCGAGCAACATCGCAGAAGGCAAGGGTCGCCATTCAGAGCGCGAACTAGCGCAATTTCTATACCGTGCACGAGGCTCGCTACTGGAACTGGAAACCCAGATCTTGATCTCGTCGGATCTTGGATATGCTGCAGACTCGACGACCGCAGCAATCACAGAGAAGATCAAGAAATTGGCATGCACCCTGAATGGCTTGATCAACCGTGTTCAAGAAGGCATCGACAAGCAATCCCCGAATCCGAAAGCCGTGAGCAGTAAGCGGTAAGCAGTAAGCAGTAAGCGGTCAGCCGTAGTACTGAAAATCGCTCCAAAACTCCGGCCAGCTTTGCTTCATCCCGCGGCAAACATAAATATCCGGGTGATCGCCAGTCTCTTCATTCTTGATCCCGTACGGATTCGGCGTGTGCCCGGCCAACTCGCACGAAGAAAAATTGCGGTCCCGAAACTTCTGCGAATACCCCAGCACAATTAAAGTATCCGGCGGGTGCTCTCCATATCCCTTGGCCCACCATGAATTCACGCCGCTAAGCGACCGCGGCAATCCGAGCGCCGGTCCATACAAATTGATCGCCCCGGCCTCCCCATAATTCGCCGCCAGAATTCCAGAGTGCGCCCGCTCCGCCGCCGGCAGCGACTCCCAAATCCGCGCCACCTCCGCCGTCAACTCCGGCCATCCAACCTCCTCCACCAGGTCGCCATTACGCTTCGCGGCAAATTTCCAGCGCGGCGAATTAATCGGCGCCGACGGCAACGCAATCGCAAAAACAAGGGCCGCATCGCACACCAAGGCTACCCACGCCACCGCACGCACACTCGCCGCCCAGTCGCGCCGCATCGACACCAGCCACTGTTCGCCCCACACCGCCCCCGCCGCATACAACATCGGATACGCGCCCGCCATGTAATACCAGCGTCCCTTGGCCACCGCGAACGCTACCAGCGTGATCACGTACATCCATCCCAGCATGCGATAACGCCGCCCCACAGCCGCGATCAAGTAAAACCAAAGCCCAGCCAACGCCAACGGAGTCGCGAGCAGGGTCAGCCGCAGTTGTCCCGGCAAAAAATCGTCCGCCCGCCCCTCGCCCACATCCCGCGTATGAATGTGTTTCAGAAAATCCAGAGAAATAAAATGATGCTGCGCCTGCCAGATCAAATTCGGCAGAAAAACGAGAATCGATAAACCCACGCCCACCCAAAGCCACTTGCTGGCAAAGTACCTCCGCACCGGCGTCACCACCACTCCCACCACAAGGGCAATCACGAAAAATCCCATCGTGTATTTCGACTCCATCCCAAACCCGATCGCCGTCCCAATCGCCGCCCACCACCGCGGATCGTCGCTCTTCAGCAGCCGAATCACAAAGTACGCCGTCAGTACCCAGCACAAATAATCGAACGAAACGTACTGCATCAGCGCGCCGCCGCCCAGCGCAAACGGAACCCCCGCCGCAGCCGCCACCCACACCGCCCCGCGCCGTCCGCCCAGTTCGTGCGCCATCAATCCCACAAAAACCAGCGCCACCGCTTGCGCCACCGCCGCAAAGAATCGAAATCCCGCCAGCGAGGTCCCAAACAAAATCAGCGACAGCCGCCCAAAGAACGGCGTCACCGGCGGATAAGCCACATATCCCCAAGCCAGATGCCGCGCATCCTCCAGCGTAGCCAGTTCATCCCGCTGAAACCCATACTGATGCCCAGTCAGCACATGCACCAGCACAGTAGCCGCCGCCAGGCAAACCAGCACAGCGAGATCGCCCGACCGGCGCGGCTCGCCCACAGCATCTACGCGCACACTTTTTGCGGGAATTGTCATGCTGACCAAAGATAGGAATCCGTACAACGGTAGCGCCGGCGTCCCGCCGGCTGTCACGAGGGCGTCCCGCCCTCGTCACCACTGAATCCGCGCCCACCCGCGGTGAAACGATTTTAACCTCTTACCTCTGACCTGCTTATCTTCCCTCCACCCCAACATACCTCTGCGGATATTCCGGCCCCATATACTCCGCCCGCGGCCGTATCAGCCGGTTGTCATCCAACTGCTCGATCACGTGCGCCGTCCACCCGCTCACCCGCGACAGCGCAAAAATCGGTGTAAACAAATCCACCGGAATTCCCAGCGTGTGGTACGTCGACGCCGAATAAAAATCCACATTCGCATTCAGCTTCTTTTCGGCCTTGATGTACTGCTCAATTTTGTCCGAGTAGTCGTACCACTTCCCATTCCCGCTCGACTTTCCCAAATCACGCGACATCGTCCGCAAATGCGTAGCCCGCGGATCCTCCGTGTGATACACCCGATGCCCAAATCCCGGCACCTTCTTCTTTTGCCCGAGCATCCCTTTCACATACTCCACCGGGTCCGCGCCCGCCGCGTCGATCTCCATCAGAATTTTGAATACCGCCTCGTTCGCCCCGCCATGCAGCGGCCCTTTCAGCGCGCCAATCGCCGCCGTAATCGCCGAATGCATGTCCGACAAAGTCGCCGCCACCACCCGCGCCGCAAAGGTCGACGCATTCAGCTCATGATCGGCATGCAGAATCAGCGCAATATCCAGAGCCCGTTCCGCCGTCGCCGAAGGCGCCACGCCGTTCAGCATGAGCAAGAAATTCGCCGCGTGCGACAACAACCGGTCCGGCTCCACCAGTGGCTTCCCTCTCCGTATGCGGTCGTAATTCGCCACCAGCATCGAAATCTGCGACGTCAGCCGGATCGCCTTATTCACATTTGCGTCGTGATCGTTCTTCGTGTTCTCCGGATCGTAATACGACAATGCCGAAACCAGCGTCCGCAGCACATCCATGGGCGGCACGTGCTTCGGCGCCAGTTGCAGCCGGTACAAGATCGACGCATCCAGTTTCCGCTCCTCCGCCATTCGCCACTTCAACTGCCGCAATTCGTCGGCATTCGGGAGTCGCCCAAACCACAGCAGAAAGCACACTTCCTCGAACGTCGATTGGTCCGCCAGTTCATGAATGTCGTACCCCCGATAAGCCAGCACCCCGGCATCCCCATCGATGTAACAAATCCCCGAGGTCGTTGCCACGACCCCCTCCAACCCCTTCGGCGCATGTACGCCAGCAACCGTAGACATAATCCCTCTTTCAAAAAACTCTCATGTTGAGCCAGATCACTGTGCTAAGCCAGATCACTATCACCCTGACATCTTACTTTTCACATCACTGTCATGCTGAGCGGAGCAGGACGATTCGCGAAGCCATCGTTCTGTGGAGTCGAAGCATCCCTACTCCGTAATAATGCTCAATGCCACCCGCCCACTCCCCAACTCTCTTTTATACCGCAACCCCTTACCGCATGCACGGCTCTCCTATTTGGGATGCGCGCACCCCATTCGCCGATGCCGCGAATGACCCCATTCCCTTCTGGCGCTGGGCGTTCGCCCACCGCCTGCCCAGCGGGACGATCCCAAGCTGGAAAGCATCCCCTCCGCAGCTTCCAACCTTTTCTTCCAAAACAATGACCCCTCTTTTCCCTCCTTGTCGCGACATACAAGTGACGGGCCTTCGCGCTAACCGGCACCAATGACGTCGCGAAGTCTCTCAATTCTGAAATCCCAACAGGGGAAATCACACAGGAGAACTGCCATGAAAAACTTCGCCAGCACTCAAGCCCTTTACCAGCGTGCCCTCGCCGGCATCGCCACGTTCCTGTTCGTTTCGACCGCAATGCTAACCGCCCAGGCAGGACCAAGCTACAGTAAGCTCGTAGCCGAGCACCCCGGCTGGGTACAGGTCCCGGGCGAACTCATCCGTCCCGAGTGCATCCACCAGATTCCCGCAGGCGCCAGCGTCGATATCTCCGACGACTCGAAAGCGGGCGAGGATGTGATCCAGAACGGCGAAGTCATCGCCCATTACGAGACTTGCCCCGAGGCCCCGGTCCCAACCCGTCACGTCACCCCGGGCCCCGTCGGCAACGGCTGGGTCGAAGACTCCAACTGGCTTCTGTCGCTGAAGAAGAAAGATAACATCGAGTGGATCCAGGGTGAGTGGGCCGTTCCCAAGGCTCCTAAGAGCACCGGCGCCACGATTTTCCTCTTCAATGGCCTCGAGCCAAAGGCCGGCACCTGGATCATGCAGCCGGTCCTCCAGTATGGTTCGAGTTACGCCGGGGGCGGCAACTATTGGACGATGGCCAGTTGGCTGGTCGGCTCCAGCGTCTACGTGAGCTCGCTAACCACCGTGCACGCCGGCGACCTGCTGGTCGGCACCACCGACGAAACCAACGTTGCCAGCGGCAAACTCGAGTACCTGATCGATGCCTATGATTCCACCACCGGCGCCGATTCCAACCTCACCATTCATTCCAAAGGCATTCAATGGAACTGGGCATTCGAGGGTGTCCTCGAGGCCTACAACCTGGCCAAGTGCGCCAACTTTCCCGCGTCGGGCAAAACTCGCTTCTATAACACCACCGTCGCCCACGGATATCCCGCCTTCGACCAATACAGCTCCCTGGGTTTCAGCGGAGAATTTGACGACTACTTTGGTGGTGGCGGCCCGTCCTGCAGCTTCAGCACTTCGGTTTCCGGAGGTTCGGCAACCCTGAACTACTGAGCTATTTCCATGGCTGGCCTCGGCACAGCATTCCGTTGCGCTCGGGCCAGCCTTCTTCGTTCAACAAAGCGCTCAGGGTCCTCTGCGTGTGAACTCTGCGTTTTAAGGGTTTGCTTTGGTTTGAAGGTCGAGGGCGCAAGGAATCTTGGTTTGAAGTTTGTGGCGCCCAGGGTTTTGGTTTTAAATCTGCAATCTGACCTCTGCAATCTGCAATCGCTTCATACCGGCCAAATCGAGGCCGCCGTTCCCCAAAAAATCCGCTCCCGCATCTCTTCCGACATCGGCAGCGCTCGAAACTCCGCCACATTCGCCGCAATATCCGGCACCCCCGGCCCCGGCCAATCCGTCCCAAACAATGTCTTATGCGCAATCTCCGCCAGCCGCGGAAAATATTCCAGCAGCCGTCGCGGAGGAATCCCGCTCACATCTAGATAAACATTCTTATGCCGCCGGATCAAAAAGAACGCCGTCTCCATCCACAAAGGCCGCCCGCCATGCGCCAAAAGAATTTTCAACTTCGGAAAATCCACCGCCACATCGTCCACATAAATCGGATCGCCATACTTGTTCCGCGCCCCCGGAAACACCGAAGTCCCGGTATGAATCATCACCGGAATCCCATTCGCCTCCGCCGCCCGGTAAATAATCTCCAGCTCCTTCACCCCGCGCACATAATCGTTCGGATAAAGCAACTGATGCGGCGGATGAATCTTGATCATCCGAATCCCAATCCGCAAAATATGCTCCACGTCCGCCAATATATTCTTGGTATGCCGCGGATGCACCGACCCGCAAGCAATCAACCGCTTCGGATTCTCCTTCACATACTCCGCCACCCACTCATTCACGGCAGAAGTAAACCCAATCACCTCCGGCGCAACATAATTAATAAGCGCAACCCGCTCCACCCGGCACCGGTCCAGATATTTAAGAAACGCGGAAGCCGACCGCGCATAAGATTCAATCTCCTCAAAATTAGCCCGCTTAGCCTTCATCAAAGCCAAAGCCGAAGGCGTGAACATTTCGTAAGGCTCAATATGAACGTGGCAGTCAGTGATCATGAATTCGCATGGCTCTCAACAGTACGTAGATAGCTTCGAGCTACGAGCTTCGAGCTTTCCCAACCAAAACCGCAGCGCCGCTTCTTTGCCGGCCCACTTTCAATCCATCTCCCCGCGAATCGGACGCCGGCAGCAAAGGTTTGCTCGAAGCTCGAAGCTCATAGCTCGTAGCTTTAGTACAACGGCACCTTCGGATCCACCGTCCGCGCCCACCCATCCACCCCGCCGCGCATCGACTGCGCTTTCTCGAATCCCTGCTGCCGCAGCCAGTTCGTCACCGTAAGCGACCGCACCCCATGATGGCAAACGACCACAATATGCGCCTCCGGATCGAGTTCCAGATGTGCCCGCGCCGGCACATCCCCCATCGGAATATTCTTCGCCCCTTCAATCCGCGCCGTTTCAAACTCCCAAGGCTCGCGCACATCCAGCAACAAGAATTCCGAGCCCGCCATCTGCAAAGCCTTCACCTCTCCCGCCGAAATCTCAAAGTCCATAAGGTCCTCTGGCTACTAACGTTGCTCGCCAGTGCCGATCCTGCGGCCTGTCCCCGACCATCCTAATGACAATCCGTGAGAATCCGCGAAATCCGCGGAAATGAAGCTACGAACCTAACCACCGACCTTCTTTCCCCGCCCTACCGTCGTCAAACTGAGCACGCCAGCCAGCGCCCAAAGCGCCCCCGTCCAAATCCGCGCCATCCGCACGTCCGCGTCGGGCGCCGTTCGCCACACCGTCAACCCAAACCCCACCAGAAAATTAACCACCAGCACGCCAAAAAACAACCGTTCCCGCCAGCACCGCGTGTCCACGGTCAAGGCCGTAAGCAAAATAATCCACACCACATAAGTAGCCGCCGTCCAGGCATCATGCGGCCAGAAATAAGACTTGCCCATGACATGGCCGAATGCGCCCCAAGCGAAATATGCACACGCCAGAAACCCCAACGCCCCCCAGAGCGAGGTGCGGCACATCAGATGCCCCGAACTATAAGGACTCCGCTCAACCACCGCCCTACCCTCAACTCCAGGCTGCTTCAGATTGTCATCCGAATCCGCTACAAGTCACCTCGCCCGCGGAAATCGCGTCTCCCGCATCTGCCGCAATATATCAGACCCGCGCGGCTGAGCGCCGTTCCTTTTATTAGCCCGTACTGCCCTCTCCATTCCGACGGTAGGCAAGTGTAATGGTTTTGCAACAGTTAGAGTTTGGTGTGGCTTTTGCGAACATCACGATGTGACCCATTGCACAGACAGTACTTACCGATTCATGTTGCCATAGTTGAAGTAACCCCTCTGCGAAGAGCAGTTCTCGCCCCGGTGGAACACCTCGTGGAATTTTTCCATGATCTCATTCCCTTCCCATAAGCATCGCTCAAAGCACTCCTACGGAGGAACTATGTTTGTGAATAGCGCTTTCCTGCGTCATGTCAATATTTTGGTTTTTCTGGTTGCACTCTCTTCGGTGAGTTGGGCAACCGGCAAATATTTCCAGTCGCCGCAGAGCTATGACTCGGGTGGCTGGGCTGCCAATTCCATGGCCGTTGCTGAACTGAACGGCGACGATAACTGGGACTTAGTGATCGGTCACCTTGCAGGCGCTAGTTGCCCAGGAGGTGAAGTCGCAGTTCTCCTCGGTAGCGGGGACGGCACTTTTCAAACAGCACAACCATACTGTATCGGTGGCGGTGGGTATTCGGCGATATTTGTCGTGGACGTCAACAGCGACGGCAAACCTGACTTGATCGTTGCCAAAGAATTTTTCAGTGACACCGATTTCGACGATGGCGGAGTAGCCGTGCTCCTCGGTAACGGCGATGGGACTTTTCAACCGGCGCAGTCCTACAAGTCCGGAGGCGGTCAAGCAGACTCCGTTTTTCTGACAGACCTGAATGGTGATGGCAAGCTCGACATAGTGGTGGCCAATTGGTGCAAGACCGGGGAAGATTGCCAGGAACCACCGTTTGGAACCGCGACGGGCAATGTCGGGGTGCTGCTGGGCAATGGAGATGGAACCTTCCAATCGGCCGTCAACTATGACTCCGGCGGCACGATTGCGGTCTCTGTCATAGCTGCAGATGTGAACAGGGATGGCAAAGCGGACCTCATCGTGGGGCATCGTTGCGTCAACAACGACACTTGCGGCGACGGCGCCATCGGCATTTTGTCAGGCAATGGAGATGGCACATTCCAGCCGGCAGTAGCCTTCAACTGGGGCGGGGAGCGACCTAATTCAATGCTGGTTACCGACGTGAACAACGACGGCAAGCTCGACCTACTCGTCGGCGGCATCTTTTTCGCGGGCATTTCTTTAGGAAACGGCGATGGGACCTTTCGGGATCCCGTAGCCTATCCCACCGGCGGATGGCTAGTGGATTCGATCGTCTTGGGCGATGTGAATGGGGATGGGGTGCCCGATCTAGTGTCCGTCAGCCGCAGCGGTGCTTACCCCCATGATTACGCCGGTTGTGTGGGAGTTCTCCTGGGTAACGGTGATGGCACCTTCCAAGCCCCCAATATCTTTACCTCGGATGGTCATGCTGCCGAATCTGTCGCGCTGGCCGACGTGGACCGGGACGGCCGGCTGGACTTGCTGGTGGCCAATTACTCTGGCAGACGCAGCAGCCAAGGTAACGTCGCCGTGTTCCTGAACACGTCCCCTTTCCGCACGACCACGACCCTCACCTCCAGTCCTAATCCTTCCAAACTCGGGCAGACGGTGACCTTTACCGCTAAGGTGACGACATCCGGACCGGACCCGCTCTCGGGAAGAGTGAAATTCTGGGATGGCACAAAGAGCCTGGGCGCGGGAAACGTGAGCGACGGAGTAGCTACGCTCACGAAGTCGAAGCTAGCTGTCGGCACGCACTTGACCACCGCTCAGTACATGGGAGATTCGTCCAATGGCAAGAGTACGTCGTCTGTGGTGGAGCAGGTAGTGCAATAGGCTTCATCGATGAACGCACCACTCTTTGTAGCGTGCCGAGATCAGGTGACTAACATCAATCGAGCCAATCCGAAGTTTGACGGTAAACAGGCATCCGGACTCTCTCTCGGCAGGTAGCCTGGTCAGAAAGCCCAAATCAGTGAGGCCCAAGCAGAAATGCAACCATCCGAAGGACAAATGACCAAGGACGCACCTTACTACATACAAACAACTTACGTCATGACTGACGGCTGACAGCCGATAACCGACAAGTAATCTCCCACCGCAATCCCCTTAACTACGGCGCTACTTGACGACCCATGCCTTCTCACTTCAGTCCGCAAATCCTTTCCAATCAATCGCGAAATCTTGAGTTCTAAGCTATTTTCCGGGTTTTCCGGCGACTTCTCCTCCACCCGTAAATTTATTTTCAGCGAATGAAAACCGAACAAATCGCCCGCCGCACAAGGTTTTCGGCAAAGTCGTCCCACTTTTCAGAATTCATCCGCGAAGACGCGCAGATCCAAGTTCCGCAAATCCAACCTCTAACCTCATCCTCGCATCCACACCTCGAAACTCGAAACTCGAAACTCGAAGCTATCTCCCCCAGCGCGCCGGCCGCTTCTCCAGAAACGCCGCAATTCCCTCCTGCGCGTCCTCCGTCGAGACAAGTTCCTCCAGATAAATCTTCTCCGCCCGCGCCAGCCCTTTGTCAAAATGAATCGCGTCCCACCCATACAAAGCCTTCTTCGCATGGGCAAGCGCCACTGGACTCAATTCGCC
Organism: uncultured Acidobacteriaceae bacterium; assembly: GCA_963698865.1. Classification (GTDB taxonomy): domain Bacteria; phylum Acidobacteriota; class Terriglobia; order Terriglobales; family Acidobacteriaceae; genus Acidiflorens. Next base: position 324,786 of record CAVOSL010000005.1, read on the forward strand.
GAGCGCATACAGCGTCTCCTGAACGAGTCCATCAAGCTCCTCCGCCCGCGCCGATCGATTCGCGAGCCCGATCGCCGCCGCCTCATCGCCGCTGATCTGCCGCCCGGTAAGAATCAACTCCGCGGCCCGCTTCTGCCCCACCAGAGCAGGCAAAGCCACCGCCGCCACCGGCGGAAAACAAGCCAACTTAATCTCCGGAAATCCCCAAGCCGCATCCCGAGCCGTGTAGACCATATCGCAAACCAAAGCCAGCTCAGCGCCCCCACCCAAACAAGCCCCCCGCACCGCGGCAATGGTCACTTTGCGAGAAGAGACAACAGCCCGAATCACCGAGTGAAACGAGGCCAGCATCTCTCCAACCAACTCCGGCACATGCGCCTTAATATCAACCCCTGCCGAAAAGGCCCGCGCATCCCCTTCAAAAACCAGAATCGAAACATCCGCCCGGGCCTCAAGCTCCAAAAGCGCCAGCCGAATCTCCCCCATCATCGCGATATCCAGCACATTCAAAGGAGGATTAGCCAGCCGAATCCGCGCCCTCGTCCCTCGAACATCAACCTCAATGGAATGAAACCGAGCGATGGCACCCTCCACGAGACCTCAAAAGCCGAAACAACGTAACTTTTACCTGTGTCAGCCGTATCAACCCAATAATCCAATGCTCCCGGCGCCAAATTCCCAGTTCAGCAATCCCCACAAGCCATTGCAGCCAAGGCGGTTATCGAATATGTACGTACAATATTGTCAACTATTGCTCCACGTGGAGCATTATGACGAAGTGCTCCACGTCGAGCACATCCCTAAAGGTTAATGGCCGACCGCCGCGGCTCCCCGATGGTCAGGAAGGGATCCCTGGCCCCCTCCTTCTCCTTGATCCACCTCTTCTCATTCCGGATGATGTCGAGGAGCTGCGCCTTGTCCTCCGCGCTCGGCAGGCACTCGGCCGTGTGCTCTTGGTAGGCGCGGTCGTCGAGCGCCTCACCTGTCTCCGAGTGGAACTGCTTCCCTGCCCATCGTCCGATGTTGCGATTGAATTTTATGTCGGGCGTGTAGAACTTTTTTTCTCCCGGCCTCAAAAAAGTATTGAGGCGCTCGACCAGGCCGCTTACCTCTTGCCGGTAGAGATGACGGTTGTAGTCGTTGAGGTCGTCGAGGTCTGCGGTCTTTTCGTTTTGCGGCTCGTCATAGCGTCCCTTGATTCCCCAGACATAGGCCCAGTGCGCCGACGAGGAGTGGTCGGTGCCGAACAGGTCGTAAGAACTTGAGATCCACTTGTTTAAATATTTTTGCATGAGCCATTGCGGGATCACTCCCGCTTCGACTACCCGGCGTAAGCCGTCGTTGCCGGTGCCCATGTGGAAGGCCTCTTCGCGCAGCATGTACGAGGTCGAGCGGCCGAGGGGCGCGAAGGACGAGTACTTCAACATCTGGAGCTGGAATTTTCCGTCGCGGTCGACGAAGTCGGTGTAGGTGAAGAAGTCGAGCCAGTTGTCGACGTCGACGTTGAAAGTGCCTAACAGGCGCTTGTTTTCGAAGGCGCGGCGCTCGAGCATTTTCTGCGCTTCAACTTTTCCGGAATACCCGAAGAAGTCGATCAACAACGCGCACATTTGCCAGCCGTGGCGCATCTCTTCGATCATGACGCGGGTGAGCGCGCGGCGATCCCAGTCGGTGGGCGCGGTCTCGAAGAGATTGCGCTGCTGCTCGACGCTCGCGAACTCGGTGTCGCCCTGGTAGACGATCATGTTCATGAGCGCGTCGCGCATCTGCTGCGTGGGCACCTGGCGCAGGTTCTCCCACTTGCGGCGTCCCTTGTAGGAGCCGAACTGGATGTCTTCGGTTTCGATGGCGCCGTAGAGCGTATCGAAGTGGAAGGCCTCGACGTCATCTTTGTTGACGCCGACTTCCTTGCGCCATTCGTTGAAGAGGCCTTCCCATTCGCTGAAGGTTCCGATTTTTGGTACTTTGCCTGGCATAATTCAAAATCCTTTCACCGCCGAGACGCGGAGAGCGCCGAGAAAGTTTTTTTCAACACGGAGTCACAGAGACACGGAGAAAGACAATTTCTTTTTCTCTCTGTGACTCTGCGACTTGGTAGTGATGGTCTTTCGATCATGATGTGTGCACGCATGGGCGAGAGGCCCATGCCTCCTTGGCGGGCAAGAATGCCTGCCCCACACGAGCTACCTCGCTTTGAATTCGGCTGGGCGTTTTTCTACATAGGCGGCCAAGCCTTCTTTTGCGTCTTCGCTCTGGAAGAGAATCTGCTGGTTCTCGCGCTCTACGGCCAACGCGGATTCCATCGGGATTTCCCAGCCCGTCTGGACGGCGCGCTTGATGCGGCCTACGGCTTTCGCGGCTTTGTTGGGCGGCGTGAATTGGCGCGCATACTCCATGATGTTTTCCATGAAACCTTCGCGCTCGAAGATGTCGTTGACGATGCCGAGGTCTTTCGCTTCTTCGAAGGAGAAGGTGTTGCCGGTGACCATCAGCTCGATGGCTTTGCTCTTTCCTACCATGCGCGAGAGTCGCTGCGTGCCGCCGGTGCCGGGAAGTACGCCCAGATTTACTTCGGGCAGTCCGATTTTGCCCGCGTCTTTTCTTGCTATCCGGATGTCGGCGGCCATGGCGATCTCGAGGCCTCCGCCTACGCAGTGGCCGTTGATGGCGGCGATGACCAGCTTTGGCGTGTGCTCCAGGCGCAGCAGTAGTTTCGTTGGCGTGCAGGCAGAAGTAATACTTGAAGGTTGGGTCGACGCTGGCGAGCATCTTGATGTTGGCGCCGGCGGAGAAGAACTTGTCGCCGACGCCGGTCAGTAGCGATCACATAGACGTCGTTATCCATGCGGGCTTTGAGGATGGCCTCGTCGAGCTGACGGTTCATCTCGTAGGTGTAGGTGTTGGCGGGGGGATCGTTCATTTCGATGATGGCGACGCCTTGATCGGTGCGGTAGTTGATGAGTTGCCTGGTGGTCTCGCCGGTGGCGGGGTGCATGGTGGTTGCCATTGGTTGCTCCTCTTCTTTCTTATGCAAGTCTTGCCGACTGAAGCCGGCTTGCAATTAAAATCTTTCGGTTATGGCGCGCCTTCGGGCGCGCCCTTTCAAAACTCTCTTCGCCCGGCGCGCGGCGGCGGCGCCAGCAGACTGCAGATCCCTCGCTTCGCTCGGGATGACAAGGGTTTGGGGGATTCGCTTCCCCGGTCGGGATGACACGGGTTTTACTGTTTGACTGCGCCTGCGAAGTGCGCGAGGCGCCACACACCCCACTCCCGAGAGGATGATGTCGCTCATCTGCTCCGCTAAGTCTTGGGCGGTGCCGTCCTGGCGCGGGTTGTACCAAGTGTAGATCCAGTTGATCATGCCGAAGAGGCTCATGACCGCGGTGCGAGAGTTGAAATCCAGTTTGTGCTCGCGCTTGAGGTCTTCCATCAGACCCAAACAGATTCGATAGTACTCGCGCTTGAGGGCGGCGACTTCGGAGTTGAAGCCATTCTTCAGGGCTTCATCTTCGTGGGCGAGGACTTTCAGGCCGCTTTGATTGGTTACGAAGTATTCGAGATGGTTCTGGATGAAGATGCGGATGCGATCGGCGGGGCTGGCAACGTCCGCCAGACGTTTCTTTAATTCCTCTACGATGGTTGAAAAGGTATGTTTCTGGATGAGGTAAAGCAGGCGCTCTTTGGATCCGAAGTAGTGATAGAGTCCGGCGAGGGACATGCCGGAGGCGCGGGAAAGGTCGCGCATGGATGCGCCTTCATAACCTTTCTCGCAGAAGACCTGGGTGGCCTGCACAAGAATTTCGCCGAGGCGACGGTGGAAGCGGGTCTCAACGGGCATGGGGAGCCGGAGGCGTTTTCCCGAGGCTCGAGTTGAGGGCGAGACACGCATAGTTCGAACGTTCGTTCTAAGCATACCGCCAAGTGATGTAGATCACAAGTGGCTGTGATGTTTTGGGGAAGAACCCACGAAGGACCGCGGGCCACACTGGCATTTGTGCGCTGGCATCCCAGAAGCGGCCTGCGCCCTCAAGGAACGGCATTCACCGCCGATGATACCTAAGGTAGGGTGCGTGCCACTCGTGCCGCATTTACACAACTGGAGCCAGGCGGCATTATCCGCGGAGAAGCATGGCAAAGCCGGTGACGCAAGAGCAAAGAGCAGCTTCCTATAGCCCGCCGCGTTTCATGGTCATCCTGATGCTGACCGTGTTCAGCGCGGAAACCGCCGTCATGTTCATTCTGCCAATTCTGTTACCGGCAGGCACGAGTGAGACAGTGGGCGCATTGCTGGACGCAACCCTGCTGTCGCTACTGATTTCTCCGGCAGTGTGGTGGTTTCTGGTCAGGCCTCTGCGCAACAACGCGCAGCGTTTGACCGGTCTGAATGAACAGTTGAGAGCGAACATCAGGGTGCGCGCCGAGTTGGAGGAGGAACTGAAGCGACAAGCTCTGTACGACGTGCTGACGGGCTTGCCAAACCGGACAATGTTCATGAAGCAACTGGAGCGGAGGGTAAGGCGGCAAACCGACCAAGGGCAGCGACGGTTTGCCATTTTCTTTGTCGATCTGGATGGTTTCAAGGCAGTCAACGACACGTTGGGACATGGGGTTGGCGACCGACTTCTCGAAGAGGTGGCGCGGCGCCTGGAATCCGCGGTACGTCCCGGCGACACGGTAGCCCGTTTAGGGGGAGATGAGTTCATCATCCTGCTCGACAATATGAATCAACCAGAGGACCAGGCGAGAGTAGCGCGACGGATTGTGGAGCAGATGTCCTCGCCCTTTTTCCTAAGCAAGACAGATGGGAAGAACGGCGTGAAGCTTCATCGGGCGCAGATTTCAGCCAGCGTTGGAATCGCATTTCCAGCGCCCGGCAGCCAGACTGCCGAGCAACTACTGCACGAGGCTGACCTCGCCATGTATCGGGCAAAGGCTGAGGGAGGAGGCCGCTTTGGGACGTTTGAACCTCACTTCCACGAGGCATTGGCGCCTTAAACAACGCTGACAACAACGCCGGCGGCACGATGCATCACAGCAGGTTCGCGTCACGCGGTGACCGTCATGCTGTGACCATTCTGGCCGACCAGCTTTTTACGAAGGCTCCGAAACGGTCGAGTGCTTTGGAGAAATTGTCTCCGGCGGCGGCGAAGCCCAGGCGGAAATGCGAGGGGGCATCGAAGCAATCGCCGGGAGCGAGCAGGATTCCATGGTCGGTGGCAGCCTGGCAGAAGGGGCGAGCATTTTCCTGGTTCAACTGCTCTCCACTCAGGAGCCAGGGGAACGCGGTCATGCCGCCTTGCGGCGGAATCCAGCCGAGTATGTCGCGATGGCCGGCCATGAAGCGCTCGAGGAGCGTGAGGTTCTGGGTGGCGACTTGCTGGGTCCTGGCGAGTACGACGTTGCGGTTGCGGATGGCGATTTCGGAAAGAATTTCTCCAGTGGTGGTGTTGGAGATCGAGAAGTAGGCACGAGCGTTCCAGTATTGCCGGCGGCGCTGGGCGTCGTGCTCGATCATCCATCCGGTGCGCACGCCGGCAATGGAAAACGCCTTGGACAGGTCGGAGATCACGGTGGCGTGGGGCAGGCGCGCCGCCGATTGCGTGTGGCTTTCCGTGGTAGATGGGATGGTAGACCTCGTCACTGACGAGCTGGATTCCGCGCTCGGCGGTGAAGTCGTGCAGGGCTTCCATTTCGGCGTCGCCGATGGTGGCGCCGGTGGGGTTGTGCGGGCTGTTCACCAAGGACGAGTTTGGTCTTCGAGTCGGCGAGCCGCTTGATCTCGTCGGGATCGATGCGGAAGCCGTTCTCGCGGCGCACGCGATAGAAGCGGGTTTCCAGGCCAAGGGATTCGGGGAGGGCCGAGAACGTAGTGAATCCAGGAAGCGGGATGATTACGTTCGCGCCGGGCTCGGCGGCCAGCCACATGAGGGCGATGAGCGCCTCGGATGCACCGGTCATGATTTGCACGGCCTCGACCGGGACATTTTGCATTTCAGCGATCGCCGCACGGAGAGTGTCGGCGCCGGCGGGGCGGCCGTAGACTAAGTTGTGGTTCAGGAAGCGGTGGCGCGTTTCGGCGTCGGCAAGGGCGAGGATGTCGTTTACCGTCCAGGTTGGGCCGGTGCTGGCAGCGAGGTTGAATTCTATGTCGTGTTCGTACTGGTCGAGCCAGGCATCGAGCAGGAAGGGCTTGAATTGCATTGAGCACCTCGGGGGAAACGTTCGTTCTCCTATTGATTCGGCGAGTGGGGGCGCGGATGGTTTTTTAGTTTACGGGCGATGAGAATAACAGCAAAAAGCGCTCATCACAGGGTACACAGAGGTACACAGGGGACCCCACTTCCGACCGAATTTCGCTTTGACTTCCTTCCAAAATCTTAAACCGCCGAGTTCGCAGAGACTTCGCTGAGTTCGCAGAGAAATTGTCCGCGAGTCTTAGTCGGGTTCGGAGGGGAGGGCGAGGGCGCCCTTCGGCAAGCTCAGGGCAGGCTCTTCCAACAGCCGGCGGGACGCCGGCGCTACCTTACCCTCTTGTTAAAAGGGTTTGGCGGTGCAGAAATTTGGTACTGTGGACAGGCCCATCGGATTGTCAATCGCGTTCAGGTCGGCTGGCTTTTCTTTCCACTCGCAGCGTCCACTGGCGAGTTGCTCACGCTTCTGTTTGAAGGCTTCCACCCACTGGCGGATTACCGAGGCTTCGTCTACGCCGGATTTGAAGCTCCCGTCGTGGTTGTGATACTGGGGCATGGCGGCTGCCCGCGCGGCCTTGAAGAGTTCTTCAATCTGATGGTCGGAGAGTTGGCACATCAGGCCGGCGTCGAATCGGCGCCCCTCTTCGCTAATCTGCGGATCACTCAGGCCATCGTGCGCGGTCAGGCTCTTGTGCAAGGCGGCCTGGCACTGCTTCGGTGCGCCGCCGGTTCCTACTTTGTTCCAGAGCTTCCTGGAAGACCAGACCTGGAGATTCATTTTCGCGGAGCCATTGCTGGTGAACATTCCACCGCCACCGAAAGTAGCGCCAACGTCCTGGACCAGCATGATCGGTTTGTCGCAGGTGGTGGTGAAGGGCTGGGTCGTCTGATCGACGTGCACTTTGTCACACGCGAGACGCTGCTGGGGAGGCTTGTTGTCACTGTGCTGAAGGAAGGCGGCCAGCAGTTTCAAGCCATCGCGCTCGTAGGTTGGGCGGCCGTTGGCGGTATCGAGTTCCTTCCAGCTCCAACCTTCTTCTTCTTTTCCGTCTTCGTACATTTTGTGGCCGGGATACTTGCGCACGATGGTGGCGGGGTCGAACGTGTGCGTCCCCGGCGAACCGGAACCGGAGATGGGGTTCTCGGGACAGTTGTGACACTCGACGCGAACCGAGAACCAGGCGTCGGCGGGATAACCCAGGGCCCACATCAGGCGCGTAGCGGCGACTTCGGCGTAGACTTCGTTGTCATCAGCTCCGAATTTAACTTTGACGGGCTCTTCGTCCATCTCGGGAGTCAAGGTTTGAACGGTGCCGTCGGCGCTTTCTACGCGGGTAATCTTGCAGGAGAACTTGGGAGTGTTGCCGCCCATTTCTTTGCCGGGCGCGGCGAAGTCGCAGATTACCTTGTCGTTGAAGTGAAGTTGAAAGAGCTTCTTGTCCTGCGCGGGACCCTCGAGGATGGAGGCCTCGGCGACCGCTTTCGGAAAAAAGAGCGCCGCCGCATGCATGGCGGCCAGGCGGTCTTTTGGGGTATAGAACACCTTCTTGACGTTTTGGTCGGCGGGGGCGGGGGCGGTATTCTGCGCGCGGATCGGGCGGCCGGGAAGCAACAGCGGTAGGAGGGCGAGGGTAAGAGCGAACATTCGCAGGGGCCGAAGCGGGATGCTATGCAGGAACGAAACATTCCTCGGAGCAAGCTTCGGATCAGGCATGGAAACAAACGTTGAAGTGCGACTCACAGGGGCTCCTCCTTATTCTTTTGGGGTGCTGGGAGTACGCTGGTACGGACGGTATGCCCGCACAGAATGCCTGTCAAGCGGTTAGAGGTTGTGTTGCCCTCTTGATTTTGGGCGCCGGCAGGACTTGGTTTGGCGATCTCCGCGAAAAGGCCACCCCCCGAGGTTATGGTGAACAGGATCGATGAAACGTTACAGACTGCGAATGTCACCATGGTGATGGGATTGTGAATCGACTCCGATAACCTGCGCGACGGCGCGAGCAGTTCGCGACTTTGAGATCATTCACTTTGAGATCACTCAGGGAGGGATCATATGCTGTTCGTCACTCTCCACGGCGGCAAACCCGAAAGCGATCCTCACAAGAACAATATTCATGCCTACGACAAAGACGGCAACAAGATTACTTCTTCGGTGCTGGACGACAGGGAGGACGTGCTTCTGGACGAACTGCGAGGCGTTCAATTTTCCGGGAAATACCTGTACGTGATCGATGCCAACAAGACGCAAAACAGCGTGCTCTGTTACGAAGGTGCGGGAACGAAATATCGATTTGCGAGCCGGTTTGCGTCGAACGAGAGCTGCAAGGGGATACTGCATCCGTTCGATTTTGCGTTTGACGGGCTGGGCTATTGCTACTTGTCGAGCCAGGATACGAACGTGGTCACGCGCCTGAGCGTTTCCGATGACGGCAGGATCGGAAGGGCCGCACCGGTCGCGGCAGCGCTTCCTGCTTCCGGCAAGTTCCTGGAGGGGACCTTCGTGGCATCGAGTAATGGGAACTTATCTAAACCGGCGACCACAGCGGTTGCGAGCCCGACCGGACTTTCGTACGCGGACGATGGAGCCAAGAAACATTCCGTCCGCGGAGTGGCGTGGGCGAACGGCCGGCTCTATGTGGCGGACCAGCCTGCGGGGACCGTCAAGATCTACGACATCACGGGCAAATACCTGGGGCAGAGTAACGAACTGGAAGCGGGATCTCCGGTGCATCTTGTCGCGCACAACGGCAGCTTATACGTGAGCGGCGGAAATCATGTATATACGGCGAGGCTGCCGAGCTCTCCAGACAAATTCGTGCTCAAGACAATTGAGAGCGTGAAGGTGAAGAACTCGTGCGGAATGGCGTTTGGAAGCTCCGGCAACTTCTACGTGGCCAGCCGAACGGAGAGGATCGTCGTGAAGTTTGATGGGGACTTCAAGCCGGTGAAGGTTCACTGCGAACTGCCGGACGACCCGGAATTTTTGTTGCATGTTTAGAGTGAAACGGTCCGGCTTGGGACGGGAGCGTGAGGGCCTCCCAACTGCCGGCGAGTCTCCGGCACTACGGTCGAGCATTAGTTGCGGAGGTTGGACATTGCTTCTTCTACCGTCTTCTTTTGATCGCCGGTTAGCGGGAGGAATGGCAAGCGGGCTGGGCCTCCGTAGTAGCCGTTGAGGTCCATGGCGTGCTTGATGCCGGGGATGCCGAGCTCGGAGACTACGCGCTGGACGGCTAGTTTGATGCGGTCCTGTTTTTCGCGGGCGAGCGGGAGGTCGTCTTCTTTTATGGCGGCGTAGATTTCGTAGCAGGCGGTGGGGGCTGGGCAGGCGAAGGCGAGAATTGCGCCGACCGCTCCTAGAGCCAGGGAGGGTTCGAGTTGGTGCGCGGCTCCTACCATTACCTGGAAGCCTACCTCCCTTTGGCGGGTTTTGAGGGTGCCGATGGCGGTGACCGCCGATGAACTTGGTTTTGTGGCGTTGGCTGCGCGGAGAGGAATGTCCGCGCCACCCGAGCCGGCGAGGGCTTCAACGCTTACTAGTTCCCTGCTCTCTTTTTCTTGCTCGTCCTTGGCATCGGCTTCGGCGGCTTTGAGCATGCGCGGGGTTACAGCTGCGAAGGTTTCGGTTACGGTCGTTTGACGTTTGATGTGGCGGGTTCCTTCCACCATTTTTTTTACTTTGTCGAGATTGCCGCTGGATTCCTTGATGGCCGCGATGTTTGGATGATTGGCCAGTTCGATGACGAGTTCGGCGGGCATGTCGTAGCCAGTGGCTTGGGGAAAGTTGTAGATGATGATGGGGAGCGCGGACTGGTCGGCCACCGTGCGATAGAACGCGAGCAGGTTCGCGGGATGCATCTGATTTTTGTAATAGTGCGGAGTTCGAACCATGGCAGCATCGTAGCCGAGCGTGGCGGCGTACTCGGTGAGGCGCAGGGTCTCAATAGCGGACTCGATGCCGGTGCCGGCGATCATGACTTTGTGAGGTGCGGCTGCGGCGATGGCAATTTTCAGGACGTCGCGTTTTTCCTGGTCCGAAAGAAGAATGGCCTCGCCGGTGGAACCTTGGACTACGATTCCGGCTACCGGAGTGCGCGAATAGCGCTCGACGTTCGACTCTAGCTTTTTGTAGTAGACGGAGCCGTCCGCGTAAAAGGGCGTGGTAATGGGCGGGAAGATTCCGGAGAAAAGCATAAGGGCAGCTCCTAGCTATTAGCTTCTAGCCACTAGCTTATCTTTCAAGATTAACAGTTTCTTCTTCGGGTAACGCCGGGGCGTGAATTTCGATTGCGATGGTTGGCGGATTCAGAAGCGTATTGTGGATCAGGCATTGATGGACGGCACGCTCTACTCCGGCGATGTGCTTGGGGTCGAGGCGGGCGGGGACTTCGATGGCGATGTGGAAGTCGTCGAGGCGTGCGGGATCTTTTTTCTTGTCGGCGGTGACGCGGACTTTGGTGCCTTCGGTGGCTAGCTTGTACTTGCGGAGGTAAGCGGCGGCGTAGAAGGCGGCGCAGGAACCGAGCGAGGCTAGCATCAGTTCAGGCGGGGTCATGCCTTCGTCGAAGCCTCCATTTTCCGCGGGCTGGTCGCAGGCGATGGTGTGCTGGCGGGCTTTGATTTCGAACTGAACGGCTCCGAGGTGTTCGACTTGGACTTCGATCATGATGCCTCCGGCTTCTTGTTTCATTATTCGCTGGAGGCGAATTGGGCGCGGTGATTGCGGTCACAGGGGGGACGGCCATGCGTGGCCGTTACTTGTAGGACGGGCATATGGGAATGGCTTCGAGGTTGTTGCGGCAGTAGCCGCGGAAATCGGCTTCGTGAACGGCAAGGGTTTGAGTGTTACTTGCCGAGGAGTCTCTTGCCGATCGGATAGCCTCGCGAGCTCTTGCCGCTCCTGCTGATTTTGCCCGACTGCGGATCTCTCGAAGCGGCCGCGTCTTCCTCTGGAGAGCGGCGAAGGGACTCGCGAACGAGTTGGCTCATCGACACATTCCACCGACGAGCCCGATACCTTAGCGCAGACATCAACTCCTTTGACACCTGAACATTAAATTTCGCCAACATTGGATGACATCACTCCGTGTCGAGCAGTCATTGTGCGACGATTGCCAGCAACCGCTCGCCAGCGCTCAATCTGCGTATCGTCAAAACGAGCTCGTAGCCTTATTGAGAGTGCACTCTCTCTGCATGCAGCGCCTGCAACGCCTGCACCCGCACTTCTCCGCGCTGAAGTGCGGCGATGCCTTCCGCGGCGGCTCGGGCTGCACTTAAAGTGGTGATCGTCGGAATGCGGGCGGTTACCGCGGCGCGGCGGATCGCTTTTTCGTCGAAGTACGGGTCGGGGCCGTGGGGTGTATTGACAATTAGGTGAATACGTTCGGCTTTGATGAGATCGACGGCGTTGGGGCGTCCTTCTTTTACTTTGTAGACGCGATCGACTGCCAGGCCGGCTTCTTCGAGGCGGTCGGCGGTGCCGTGGGTGGCTACCAGTTTGAAACCCATGTCGACGAAGCGGCGGGCTACTTCAACGACTCCGGGCTTGTCGTGGTCGGTGACGCTGATGAAGACGGTCCCTTCCGTGGGCAGCTTTTGTCCGGCAGCGATTTGGGCTTTGGCGAAGGCTTCGCCGAAGTTGTCGGCTACGCCCATGACTTCGCCGGTGGATCGCATTTCAGGGCCGAGTACGGTGTCGACTCCGGGGAATTTCTGCCACGGGAAGACTGGGGATTTCACGAAGTAGTTGCGGCCGGTGTCGAGGTCTTTGGCCTGCTCGATGTACTCGGGGAGAAATTCGCGGAGCTTGCGGCCGGTCATCAGGCGGGCGGCGATTTTGGCCATGGGGACGCCGGTGGCTTTGCTGACGTAGGGCACGGTGCGCGAGGCGCGGGGGTTGACTTCGAGGACGTAGACTTTGCCGTGGGCGTCGTCTGGACGGGCGCCGGGCGCTCCGCTCTCTGGGGTTTGGGCGGTCATTCCGAGGCGCGGGATCGCAAATTGCACGTTCATCAGGCCGATTACTTTTAGCGCGCGGGCTAACTTGAACGTGTAGTCGCGCATGCGGTTCAGGAGCGGCTCGGGGATATCGACCGCGGGCAGCACGCAGGAAGAGTCGCCGCTGTGGATGCCGGCTTCTTCGATGTGCTGCATGATGCCGCCGATCACTACGTCTTCACCGTCGGAGAGGGCGTCTACGTCGACTTCGATAGCGTCTTCGAGGAATTTGTCGATCAGGACGGGACGGTCTTGCGAGTACTCGACGGCTTGCTTCATGTATTGCGTGATGGTGTCTTCGTCGTAGGCGATGACCATGGCGCGCCCGCCCAGCACGTAGCTGGGGCGGACGAGGACCGGGAAGCCAATCTGCTTCGCGGCTTCTACCGCGGCTTCGGGCGAGGTGACCATGGCGCCGGGGGCCTGGGGAATTTGGAGTTCCTCGAGGAGCGCGCCGAAGCGCTTGCGGTCTTCGGCGAGGTCGATGGATTCGGGCGTGGTGCCGATGATGTTTATGCCCGCGGCTTTCAGGGGGAGAGAAAGATTGAGTGGAGTCTGGCCGCCGAATTGGACGATTACGCCTACGGGCGCGCCCGCGCTGGCTTCATGTTCGCAGATGGCGAAGACATCTTCGAGCGTCAGCGGCTCGAAGTAGAGGCGGTCACTTGTGTCGTAGTCGGTGGAAACCGTCTCGGGATTGCAGTTGATCATGATGGTCTCGTAACCATCTTCGCGGAGGGCGTAGCTGGCGTGGCAGCAGCAGTAGTCGAACTCAATTCCCTGGCCGATGCGGTTGGGGCCGGAGCCCAGGATTACCACTTTCTTTTTTGCTGTCGGCTGGGCCTCGTCTTCTTCTTCGTAGGTGGAATAAAGATAGGGAGTGTAGCTTTCGAATTCCGCGGCGCAGGTATCGACGCGCTTGTACACCGGCTTGATCTTGTGTTTCTTGCGGAAGTGGCGGACTTTTTCCTGTCCGCCTTTGCCGTCTAATCGCCAGGTCAGTGCGAGGCGTCCGTCGGAGAAGCCCATGCGCTTGGCTTCGTGGACGATCTCGGGCGGGACGCTTTCCATGGGATGCTTTTCCAGCTCGAGCTGCATGTCGTTTATTTCTTTAAGCTGGTAGAGGAACCAGGGGTCGATCGAGGTCATCTTCGCGATCTGTTTGATGGTGTGGCCCTGGCGAAGCGCGTAACGAACATAGCTGAGGCGCTCGGGATGCGGCGTGACCAGGCGCTGCGTAAGGATCTTCGGCTCAATTTTCTCTGAGCCTACTTTTTTGCCGGTGTCGAGCGCGCGGACTCCCTTCTGCAAGGCTTCTTTGAAGGTGCGGCCGATGGCCATCACCTCGCCGACCGACTTCATTTGCGGGCCGAGACTTTCGTCGGCGCCGGGGAATTTTTCGAATTGCCACTTGGGAATTTTTACTACTACGTAGTCGAGCGTGGGCTCGAAGCAGGATGGAGTCTTCTGCGTGATGTCATTGGGGATCTCGTCAAGCGTGTAACCGACAGCTAACTTGGCGGCAATTTTCGCGATTGGGAAGCCGGTGGCTTTCGAGGCGAGGGCCGACGACCGCGAGACGCGCGGGTTCATCTCGATCACTACCATGCGACCAGTGGAGGGGTTGACGCCGAACTGAATGTTCGAGCCACCGGTCTCTACGCCGATTTCGCGGATGACTGCTATCGAGGCGTCGCGCATCATTTGATATTCGCGGTCGGTTAGGGTTTGCGCGGGCGCGACGGTGATGGAGTCGCCGGTGTGCACGCCCATGGGATCGAAATTTTCGATGGAGCAGATGATGATGACGTTGTCTTTGGTGTCGCGCATCACCTCGAGTTCATATTCTTTCCAGCCGAGGACGGATTCTTCGATGAGGCACTCGTGCACGGGCGAGAGGTCGAGACCGCGGGCGAGGATTTCCATGAGCTCTTCGCGGTTGTAGGCGATGCCACCGCCGGTGCCTCCGAGGGTGAAGCTGGGACGGCTGATGACCGGGAAGCCGATCTTGCCGGCGAATTCGATGCCATCTTTGAGGTTGCTGACCAGCGCCGATTTCGGGACGTCGAGGCCAATGCGCTGCATGGCGTCTTTGAAGAAAAGACGGTCTTCGGCCTTTTTGATGGCGCTGATTTGCGCGCCGATGAGTTGCACGTTGTATTTTTCGAGCACGCCGCTGTCGGCGAGTTCGATGGCGAGGTTGAGCGCGGTCTGTCCGCCCACAGTTGGGAGCACGGCGAAACCGGCGCTGGGCGCCATTTCGCGCTCGATGCGAATGATCTCTTCGAGATATTCGCGGGTGAGCGGCTCGATGTAAGTGCGGTCCGCAGACTCGGGATCGGTCATGATGGTGGCCGGGTTCGAGTTGGCGAGCACGACTTCAAAGCCTTCGGACTTGAGCGCCTTGCAGGCTTGCGTGCCGGAGTAGTCGAACTCGGCGGATTGGCCGATGACGATGGGGCCGGAGCCCAGGATCAGGATTTTCGAGATGTCGGTTCTACGTGGCATTCGTTTTCAGTTCTCGGTTGTGTGTGGGGGTCTCTCTCGCGCTACGCGTTTATTAGGGTGCCATCGTGGGCTGCGGTCCAAGTCGCGGCGTGTACTCGACCGTCCACGTTCGTGGGACTGCCGGCAAACTGCAGATCCCTCACTGCGTTCGGGATGACAAGGGTTAGGAGGGGGAGACAATGGAGTCATGCAGTACTCCTCGATGCGTTAGGACGGGCTGCGCTTCGATCGCTGACGTTCCCCTTTTTCTCTGATCCCTTATTCTTCTCCGGGCCCTTATTTTCTTTCAAAGTCTTGCTGGTATCTGGATTCGCTCGACTTACGTCTGCGCTCTCATCTGCATGCTCGCGGGCGCCCTCAACTCTCAAACCCTTGTCATCCCGAACGTAGTGAGGGATCTGTAGTTTCTCTCCCCAGCCTTCGGCCAGGTCTTGCCAGGTTGGATTTGTGGATTCGATTAGCGCCAGACGCTTGGCTCTTGTCCAGGCTTTGATTTGCTTTTCTCGGGCTATGGCGCTGGTTACGTACTTGAAGATCTCGTAATAGACGAGGCGGTTGATGTGGTACTTTTTCGTGAAGCCTTCAATTTCGCCTTTTTTGTGCTGCATGGCGCGACGGTAGATGCGGTTGGTTACGCCTGTGTAGAGAGTGCGCGAACGGCTGGCCATGATGTAGACGTAGTAGAACTTTTCGTCGCGCATGCTTTCGTCCTTTCTACTGGCGGCCCTTTGCCCGCCCGTTACGCTGCGGCGCTGCCGGCGGACTGCAGATCCCTCACTTCGTTCGGGATGACAAGGGTTATAAGGTGTTTGTGGAGTGTCACCTCTTGAACTCCTCCATCATCTTTACGAAGTCTTTGAACAAGTAGTGCGAATCGTGCGGCCCCGGGGCCGCTTCTGGGTGGTACTGGACCGTGAACAGGGGCAGATTCCGATGCCGCATGCCCTCTAGCGTGTTGTCGTTCAGGTCCATGTGCGTTAGTTCGACTTCGCTTTGCGGGAGCGAGTCGGGGTCGACCGCGAAGTTGTGATTGTGGGCGGTGATTTCTACTTTGCCGCTTTGCAACTGCATTACCGGATGGTTGCCGCCGTGGTGCCCGAATTTTAGTTTGAAGGTTTTGCCGCCCAGAGCTATGCCGGTTAGCTGATGGCCCAGGCAGATTCCGAAGATGGGTTGGCGTCCCATCAGGCGGCGGATGTTATCGACTGCGTACGTGCAGGGCTCGGGGTCGCCGGGGCCGTTCGAGAGAAAGACTCCGTCGGGCTTCAGGGCGAGCACGTCTTCGGCGGTGGTTTGCGCGGGGACTACCGTTACTTTGCAGCCTTCGGCGCGCAGTTTGCGCAGGATGTTTTGCTTGATGCCGTAGTCGTAGGCGACTACGTGGAAGCGCGGCGGCTCGTCTTTTACTCCGACGATTTCATCGGGGAGGTGCGAGCGCTCGCCTGTTTCCCAGACATAGGTGTGGTTGGTGCTGACTACTTTGGCGAGATCCTGGCCGTCCATTTTTGGGATGGCGCGGGCTTTGGCGACTAACTTCTCAGCGTCGGCTTCTAGCGTTGAGATCACGCCTCGCATCACGCCGTTGGTGCGCAGATGGCGGACTAGCGCGCGGGTGTCGATGTCGGCGAGCACGGGAATTTTGAACTGCTCCATGAACTCGTCGGTGACTTGCTGCGAGCGCCAGTTGGAGCTGACTTTGGAGAACTCGCGGACGATCAGGCCCTCGATGTAGGGACGAGTGGCTTCGTTGTCTTCGGGATTGGTGCCGTAGTTACCGATTTCAGGATTGGTTAGAACGACGATCTGGCCGGCGTAGGAGGGGTCGGTGAAAATTTCCTGGTAGCCGGTAATAGAAGTATTGAAAACGACTTCGCCGGAGCACTCGCCTTTGGCGCCGTAGCCTTTGCCTCGGAAGACTCTGCCGTCTTCGAGGGCAAGCGTAGCTTGCATTGTCACTCCTGAGAGTGGATTTTAGGGATTTTAGCAGAGGGGCGGCTGTGGATTACTGGGAAAGTTGTCAGTTGTCAGTTGTCAGTTTTCAGTTAAATCTTCCTCTTGCCTCAAGGCCAAGGCGCGGCTAGCGACCTTTGCCTGCGGCGTTCGCTTCATCCGTTTAAGATCTTCTGGGGTCAGCGGTTGCGCGTCGCGATCGGCACGGGCCGCCGCCTCGACGGCTTGTGATGTCATCGTCCTAAGCGTTTTGCTAAAAGTCGTTGTCTTGCTCATGTCGTTCTTAACCAAATTTTCAGGCAAGGTGTGGAGGAACAACCGTTCTCAGGGCTTGAATTTCTGCTTCTCTACTACATTTCGGTCCAGGCACGATCCCATTTTCAATATCGGATCGACTTTGACTACCAAGAGTTGCCGACATCGGGTGGCATCAGTCGAGGTGACCTGAATCGGCCAACCTACCCAATAAGGAACCTCGCGGTCAACATCCAGACGGTATTCGCCGCTTTTCACATTTCGAAACTGAAATCTACCAAGCGAGTCGGTTTTAACAGCTTGCAGGCGAGTTGACGATTTGGGGTCGAACAGCGCCACCGTGACTCCCACGATCGGACCAGTATCGAGGCCGTCGACACGACCGCATACAGCAGAGACCCTCAGGCGCTTATAGGTACACTCATTGGCAAATGCCACTTGCGTGGAGAACGTTGCCGCAAGCAGCAGGAGCACAAGATGAACGCACATTCTTCGCGAGACATTCCACGTCAAACGCATGGTCTGCTCTCCTACACCGAACTATCGCAGCCTTCCCAGCTTCTCCATCGGCCAATATCCAAACACGGCTTTGCCGTAGATGTAACGCTCGTTTACCGGGCCGAAGTCGCGGCTGTCGTTGGACATGGTGCGATGATCACCCAAGACGAAATAGCTATTGGCGGGGACGGTCACTTCGGGATAGGAGCGGGCGTCGGCATATTCGTTGGGGACGTAGTCTTCGTCGAGGGCTTCGTCGTTGACGAAGACCTGACCGTTTTCGATTCGGATGCGGTCTCCGGCTACTCCGATGACGCGCTTGATGTAGCTTTTGCTGGTGTCGCGGGGATAGCGGAAGACTACGATGTCGCCGCGCTGGATGGGCTCCCAGCGGTAGACGAACTTGTTGACGAAGATGCGCTCCTGGTCTTCGAGACCGGGCATCATGCTGGTACCTTCGACCTTCACGGGCTGATACAGAAAGATAATGATGAAGGCGGAGATGGCGAGGGAGACTAGCAAGTCACGGGCCCACACTGCGACTACCGGGAGCGGACGCGAAGCGTTTTGGGGCGCAGGAGCGGGTGCTTGCGGCTGCGGTGTACCCACATCTGACATTTGGAACCATTTTATATGGAAGACATGGCTGCGAGCTACGGGCTTCGAGCTATGAGCAAACCGAATCGCCCGGAAGCGGACCGGGGATTGGGGGGCAGAGGTCAAAGCACGATCGCAGCAATCATGCCGAAATGCGGTTTCGATCTTTACCTCTTATCTCTGACTCCTGACCTCTCACCTCGAACCTCTGACCTCCCGAGCCTCTTGCCAAATGCACTCGATTGCCCGTACAACTGAACCTTCATGACTGACTATTCCATCTTCCCCAAGATCAACGCGACCTTGAATGGATGCAGCGCGGTGCTGCTGGTGGTGGGCCATCGGCTGATTATGCGCGGGAAGATGGCGGCGCACCGGGCGGTGATGATCGCGGCCTTCCTTACCTCTTCTCTTTTCCTGGCCTGCTACCTTTATTACCACTGGCCCGGTCATGGCGGGATCGATTTATTTTCGCGGGACCGGATGGATTAAGATCGTCTACCTTTGCATTCTCTATTCCCACATAGTTCTGGCAATCGTCATCGTGCCAATGGCGATCATGTCGCTTTCGCGCGGGCTGCGGGGGCGGTTTGAACGGCATCGGGCAATTGCACGATGGACTTATCCGCTGTGGCTTTATGTTTCGGTGACCGGGGTGATTGTTTACTTTATGCTGTTTCGGATTTTTGTGTAGACGAACCCGGTCGGAATTCGTTCCGCTCCATCCGAGGGCGGGGCGCCCTCGGGACAGCCTGCGAGTCGCCGGCGCTACAATCTCGGATTCATCACATTTTTGATGTGCGTTCGACGCAGGCTGGGGTGGCTTGGATTCTGATATAGTGAGCGTCTTGAACGATAGTCTTTTCGAAGGAGGCCACGATCATGGCCGGCAAGAGCATAAATAAAGTCATCCTTATTGGAAATCTTGGGAAGGATCCGGAAGTGAAGTACACACCGCAGGGGACGCCTGTCGCGAAAATTACGCTTGCCACCAATGAGCGCTTCAAGGGCAAAGACGGCAACTGGCAGGACCGCACGGAGTGGCACAACGTTGTGCTTTGGCAGCGGCTGGCCGAGATCGCCGGGGAATATTTGAAGAAGGGCGGCAAGGTCTACATCGAGGGCCGGCTGCAAACGCGGTCGTGGGATGACAAGACTTCCGGCCAGAAGAAGTACATGACCGAAGTGGTGGCGAACGATTTGGTGCTGCTTGGCGGGCGCGGCGAAGAGCGGCGAACACTCGGGTGGATCGCGTGGGGCGGCGGCTTCAGGAGGAAATAATTTTGATCAGAGCGCGCCTCCTGAGGCGGAGCATGCTCCGGCCAGCTCGGGCCCGATTACGGATGAGGATATTCCGTTTTAGGGTTCCTGAGCGAAGAACTCAGATGCAACCCCTTGAGTTCAAGCGCAGGGCTAGCGTTCATTGGCCGAACGTTTTCGGCATCAGCCTTGCCGCGTCTGGACTCCTAATATTCTTGCTTTCGAGAGCCACGTCGGCCATATTTCTGGTCTGTGGTCTCGCGGTACTGGTGAAATCTGAGATAACTCGGCGCACGCAGAAAGAAGCCCTGGCTGATTGTCAGACTCTGGCCGAGTGGAAGACGTTGGGTTCTATCCCTTTTCTTCATGTCAAAATCCGTTTGACTCCCCCGAAACGGGCTCAACTGCGAAGTTGGAGCGTAGGTATTGTCGCAGCGCACCGTCTCGACGAGCTTTGTCCAGAACGGAAACTTCCCGCCAGTCATGACAAATTCACCGAGGAATTCGGTCCGGGATACGAATTTCCCGCATGTCACGACGAGTTTGCATGGGTAACAACGGCCCTTGAGCAGACCAGGGTTGTTGAGGCCCATGCTCTGTTCGAAATCGACACGTCCCTTCTCGTACCCGAGCATTTGGGATCTGCCGCGGTAGATCCCGAGGAGACGGTGGATTGGTCGGTGCGGGTTGATTTCCGAATGGATAGGCTGTTTACGTGGACGGGCTACGCGACAATTCCTGCACCGCCCTTAGCTCAGGCATAATTTAAAGAGGGCTATGTCATTGCTTGCCGATCGGACCTGCGTTCCGTGCCGGGGGGGCGTTCCGCCGCTTAAGGGGAAAGCGCTCGCCCAGATTCACCATCAGCTGCCCGAGTGCGCAGTGGAAAGTGGTCTGACGAACATCACTGGTGCGGAGCTACAAGTTTCCCGATTTCAAGTCCGCGTTGGAGTTTGTGAATCGCGTGGGCGCGGTCGCCGAAGAGCAGGGACATCATCCCGACATCCTACTCGGCTGGGGCAAGGTGGAAATCACTACCTGGACCCACGCGGTTGACGGGTTGACCGAGTCTGATTTCATTCTGGCGGCGAAGATCGACAGGCTTCTAATCGGGTGATCGGCTGGCATCTGGCCATCGGGTCATCTACAAACCCATCGCGCACGGCCAGACCCCATAGGGCGGCTGGAATCAGCATTAACGCTCCGGCTACTGCTGCTACGTGGCGCGCGGCGAAGCCCCAATCTACGAAGCGGCCCGCGATGAACGCTCCGGCGGCAATCGTGAACATGCAAAAGCCGAGGTCGGCGGCGAAGACGCGGCCGCGAAACTTGTCGTCGGTCTGGAGTTGCAGAAGCGTGGTGGAGAACACCCAGACGATCGAACTGCCGAAATGCCCGAACATCACACAGAGGCACGCCAGCCAGAGATGTCCGGCAACGCTGAGCAGCGCATAGCCTGCCGCGGTCCCCAGATAGCCGTATAAGATCGCTTGCTCCAGGCGGCGTTTCGCGTGTCCGGCCCAGGGAGCGGTGAGAAGCGGGCCGAGCAGGGCGCCCAAGCCGCGCGCGCCCAATAGCAGGCTCATACCTAGAAAGGCGCCACGGGCGGGGTCGAGGCCGTGCCAGCGCACTGGAAATTCTCTTTGGCCCATGACCGTGAACAGAACCCAACTGGGGCCGATGACGAGGTTTCCGGCTTTGACGAGGATGGTGGCGCGCAGCCGCACTTGGGAGCGCACATAGCGAATGCCGGCGAGCATGGGTGAGAAGTCGACAAGTTCGCGAATTTGGAAGGGACGCGCGCCCTCGGTATGGGGCTCGGCGAAACGCATTCGGAGGATGAGAGCGGCTGAGATCAAAAAGGAGAGCGCGTTGAAAATGAAGACGGCGTCGCGGCCAAAGAGAGCAGCGACTACACCCCCGGCGGTCGCGCCGAGCATGAGGTTTACGGACCAAGTGGCGGAGGAAAGCGTGTTGGCCAGAACGACGTCTTCGCGGGCGACGATGTTCGGGATAACGGAATTTCGGGCCGGTTCGAAAAAAGCGGCGAGTAGCGTTTCAGCGACGAGCAGGGGGTAGACGAGCCAGACCATCTCGCGGGAGCGGACGAAGAGCATGCCGAAGACAATGAGCATGCGTCCGAGGTCGGCGGCGATCATGACGTGCTTGCGGCGAAGACGATCGTTGATGACGCCGGCAGTGGGACCGATGAAAGTCTGTGGCAGAACTTGCAGCACAAGTGCGAGCGCGACCGAGCCCGCGCGCCCGGTCAGATGGAGGAGCAGGTTGTAGATGGCGAGGGTGTAAAACCAGTCGCCGATCTCGCTGACTATCTGGGCGCTCCACAGGTAACGAAGATTGCGATTGCCGCGCAGGAGGCGCAGGTAAGAACGAAAACCGACGGGACTGATCTCGAGTTCGGGCGCTTCCATAGCGTATGAAACGGATGTGACAGGATACCGGATTGGGCTCTACAGGAAATCCTGTAGGCAGGGAGAGCAGCGCCAAACAGGATCGGGAAAACAGTGCAAAGGCTTGCGCAGCGGGCATTTCGGACGAGTGTGACCAGGGGTTTGGCAACCGACAAACACCGCTAAATCATTGCGTAAGAACGGAATTGTAAATACTTCTTAAATCCACACAGATTGGAATGATGCTTGCCACGAGTAGGCTCCGGGGGGGAATCCTACTGTGCGCAATTTCGTCTTTGCTGTCCTGTCCGTATTGATTATCTTGGCTGGTAATTCCTATGCAGCGCCGCAAGTGATGCGAGCGGCAGCGGTCCCTGAACCGGGTGTTCTGGTTGCGCTGGGAGGCGGACTGGTCGGGCTTGCCGCGGTGGTTCGGCGGCGATTCAGCCGGTAGATCGGGTAGATCGCGCTTCGTGTTTCACAAGCTTTTCATCCTTCTTTAGTCGAATGCGGCGGCCCTCAGGCGCTGAAGGCGCCTAATTATTTAAAGCATCCTGACAGACACGGACGGAACTCGTGCCCTCCCTTTCTTCTCCTCCCTTTCTTTATCAGGCGAGTTTTCCCCTCATGCGAGTCTCCTCGGTGCTCTCTGTTTCCGAACGCGATGCCGGACTCTCTTTAGCCTGTGATCAGGTCCAGGAAATATTGGTGGATGCTGCGATCCTCGCTTAGCTCGGGATGGAAGGTGGCAGCCAGCGTCTTGCGGTGACGGACGAGCACAGGATCGCTGCCTTCGGTGCCGATGACCTCGACGCCCTGGCCAACGCGCTCGATTTTGGGGGCGCGAATGAAAACCATTTCGGTGGGATGGTCGAGGAACTTGCCCTCGCGGATGGAGCTGTCGATCTGGCGTCCGTAGGCGTTGCGGCGGACGGTGATGTCGAGCACGCCCAGACTGGCCTGCGGCGGATTCTCGACCTGAGTTGCCAGAAGAATTGCACCAGCACAGGTGCCGAAAGCGGGCTTGGTTTGGACGAACTGCTTGAGCTTTTCAAAGCCGGCATCGCCTAGCAGTTTGAGAAGCGTACTGGACTCGCCTCCCGGGATGATCAGACCATCAATGTGATCTAGCTGCTCGAGCTTTTTGACGAGCACAACTTGCGCGCCGAGCTCTTCGAGCCTGCGGCGGTGGGCGTCGAAATCGCCTTGCAGGGCGAGGACTCCGATGGTTGGGTGGTGGTTGGTCGTCATTGGTTGCTGGTCGTTCGTTGTTCGCGTTCGCTTGCGACTTGATTTTATCGGATGCTTCGCCTGCCTTCCTTGATTCACGCGATGGGTCAACTTCTTCTCCGCGGATTTGCACGGACTTACGCGGATTTCTTTTTGGCTTTCGATTCACTTTACTCGCGCACGCCTTGACCGGCTGGGAGTTCAATGCTCTGCACGCGACGAGGGCGAGAAGCCCTCGTAACCGCCGGCGGGACGCCGGCGCTACGGTCATGCGGCGCTTCAAATCTTACGAGTGGGTTGCGTTGTGCTCTGGGAGATTGCCTTCTAACAGGTCGTGAAGGCGGCTTGCTGGACAGCGCAGTCCTACGAAGAAGCTGCCGAACAGGGCATAGACGGCGCTTACCTGATCGAAGCGCATTTCGTAGATCAGCTTTTTGAAGACCAGCGGATCGTCGGCGAAGAGATCGACGCCCCACTCCCAGTCGTCGAAACCGATGGAGCCGGTGATGATCTGCTTGACTTCGCCGGCATAGCGGCGGCCGACCATGCCGTGCTCGTTCATCTGGCGCTGGCGCTCTTCCATGGGAAGCGTGTACCAGTTCTTGTCTTCGCCGCGGAGCCGGTTCATGGGATAGAAACAGACGTAGCGGTTGGGGCGGCATGGTGGGAAAGAGACGCGGACGCATGGCTTCTTTCTGGCGCGCGATGGTTTCCTCAATCGCCTTCTTCCACTCTTCGGAATGCGGCTCGATGCCACGGTCGGCGAGCGCCTTGTAGGTCTTGAGACTGGACTCGTAGAGGCCAAGCTCGATCACGGAGAGGTAGGAATTTTCGGGCTGGAGGAAATCGCTGAGATGGAGACGGCCGAGATCGAGTTCGGCCTGGTTGAGGTCGGCGAAGGTGTCGCGGAAGTGCACGAACATGAGGTCGCCCTTATGGCCGATGAGGGAGAAGAGAGCGGACTGGCCGTTCTGGTTGGCCTCCATTTTGGAGAGGAGGGCGGAGGCTTCAGCGGCGATCTCGCGGCGGTGGCCTTCATTGAGCTCGCGCCAGGCGGTCCAGCGGAAACGCATCATTTGATGGAGCGTGGCGTAGCCTTCGATGGTGAGGGGGACGGCGGGGAGTTGAGTCTCGATCGGCGAGGGTGCGTGGGCAGGATGCGTGGGATTCATGGCAGCTATTGTAATCGGGCCATGCGGATCGGGTCATCGGGCCATCGGGTGCTCGGGTCATTTATGTTCAAAGGCGTTTGACTTTCAATGACCCGATGGCCCGATCACCCGATTAGCCGATCCCCTTGGCTTGGCGGGTATCCGGCGTGCCAAGGGGCTCCATTGCCGCCGCACAGGGCATTGTGCTAAAAGCGCTATATGCGGAAATGGATGAGTGACCGGATGAAGCGGCGCAAGAAGGGCGATGGACCGTCGAAGGAAAAGGCGGCGAAAGGCCCCGAGCCGCTGCAACCGAAGTACTTCGAGAGCGAGATTGGCGAAAAGCCGGCGGAGCGAGCGGTTGAGGCGCCGACGCCAGCCCCAGTGCATTTGGCGCATGAACATCCGGCGCCCAAACACTCGGGACGCGAGCGTTCGGCGGAGAGGCCAGCAGTCCAACGTTCGGCGGCGGAGCAAGCTCGGATCGAGAAAGAAACGCAGGCGGATTTTCAACTGGCATCGCGGCGCCCGCCTGAGTTGCCCATGGCAGAAGCAATTCAGGGAGAGGGCCGGAATCGGCCCACGCGGCGGCGCCGGAACCGAGGCGGCCGCGGAGGCGGACGGCGGGGAGCGGTGGGCGCTCCTACCGCAACAGGGCGGGGGACGAGTGGCACCGCGCGGCCTGGAGTCGCAGCGGAGATCGGAGCCACGGAAACTACGCCGGAGGTTTCGGATGGGGTGGCATACGAAGAGCCTCTTACTCCGGAAAGTGCCCGTCCACCTCTTACTCCGGAGGCGGCCGGCGAGGAGTCGGCGGTCATCGCTGCGCCGTCGATCGCGGCCCCGGTCGCGGCCACGCAATCTCCAACGGTACCGGTCGCGCCCGCGGGAGCCGCAACGCCGGTTGTGGCCGCGCGGCCCAGTAAGGGAACGGTAGTGCTGGCAATTGGGCTGCCGGGCTCGGGAAAGAGTTCGTGGTTCAAGCGGCATAACATCCATCCGCTATCGAGCGACTTGTTGCGCGAACTATTGTTTGACGACGCGCTGGAGCAGAGATTTCAGGATCTGGTGTTTTCGAATTTGCGCTCGATGCTGAAGGCGCGGCTGATCGCGCGGCGTCCGATGAATTATGTGGACGCGACGAACTTGACGCCGCATGACCGTCATAGCTGGATCAAGCTGGCCAAGGATTATGGCTACGACGTGCAGGGGTTGTTCTTCGATGTTCCGCTGGAAGTGTGTCTGGAACGGCATCAAAAGCGTGGACGGGCGGTGCCCGAGGACATCATGCGGAAGATGGCTGGAAAGTTGAAGCCTCCGGCGTTCGAGGAGGGCTTCTCGAAGATCACGGTGGTCCGGGTGAAACAGAAAGAAGCTGCGAGTTCCGAGCTCTGAGCGAATCAAGCCGCCCGATAGTGGGGTCGATCACCAGACGTGTGGTACCAGCCGGTAAGGCACTTTCTGGAGATATTCCTTGTAGCCTTCCAGGTAGCGTGCCAGGAGTTTCTCCTCGCCAAAGATGCGCACAATGAGCAGCCCGACCATGGCCAGACTAGCGAGAAGGCCATAAACGGAGCCGAGCAGCAACGCCGCGCCAACGAACACCAGACTTGCACCAAGATACATAGGGTGGCGAACGAAGCCGTAGATGCCCGTGTCAATGACATGCTGGCCGCGCTCGCTCTGAATGCGCACCAACTGCGACGCATACGTGTTATCGGTGAACGCGCGGAAGAACGGGAAGCTGCCGCCGAGGAGGAGGATGCCTCCGCATACCTCGCTCCACAGCGGCAGACGGGATGTCCAACCGAAGCGCACATCCAGCGCCGGCGCAACGATCAAAGCCATGAAGCACACTTTTATCCCGATGAGGATAGCCACATCGGTACGCGATTCACCGCCACTGCCGGGCATGCGCATGCGCTCGGCCAGCAGCGCAGGGTTTTTGTAGTGAAGCCACCAGAAAAGGGCGGCAACGAAAGATACCCACCAGACACCGAAGATCCAGCCCTCAACCCAGCGCCAATTGCCAGACAGCCATAGCAGTAGGATCGCTAACCCCAAAATACCAATGGGGGCAGCCACCACCACGAGGCCGGTGATGATCGATGTGGGGCGCATCTCAGTGACGCTGCTTCCTCCGGCTACTCGAAGCTTATAGCTCGCAGCTATCCTTTCAGATAGGGCAGCAGTTCTTTGAATGCCGGCGCTCCCGACGAGCGCAGCAATTCGTAAATCATCATTTCTGTTGAAGAGAGAATGGCTCCGGCGGCGCGCATGCGATCGAGGCCGATGTGCCAGTTGAGTTCCGAGCGCGAACTGACGGCGTCGGAGGCGACGTGCACGAGATAGCCTTCGCGCAGCGCCCCCAGCGCAGTCTGCATCACGCAGATGTGCGTTTCCATTCCACAGAGCAGCACGGTGGTGCGCTGCCCCGGCAGGCGTTTGAGCAGGCTGCAAAAAGCGTCGCTGCCGAAACACGAGAACATGAGCTTGTCGATCGAAGGCGTTTCGGGCAGAAGCGGGAAATTTCCGGCACGGTGCCGCCGAGGCCCTTCATGTATTGCGTGCTGACGAGCGCGGGAATTTTCAGGATTCCGGCAAGACGGATGAGCAGCTGCGCATTGCGCACGAGCCGCTCTTTTTCCCAGATCGGCGGCAGAAGCTTTTCCTGAATATCGACCACGATGAGCGCACACTGATCGGGCTCAAGGGCGCGGCGGGCAAGTTCGGTGGAGTCGGCGGGGGCGGTTAGATTTTCGAAGCTGGTGGGCATGGAGACTTCCTTAACGCTCATCTAATTTTCGATCGTCCAGAGGATTTTATCGCGGACGGCGTGAGCCAGCGGAATCGTCCGCACTTTTGTACCAAACGCACCCGGCGTTTATGTTGACCATTATTCGGGTGGGACCATAGAATCATAAGGAAGCCGCGCACACTGCTGCCCCCTCGTTCAACGGCTAGGACACCTGCCTCTGGAGCAGGCTATCGGGGTTCGAATCCCTGGGGGGCAGCCAAATCTCATTCGCATTTTCCTGTCTGACTCGGCCCTCGCTTACACATTCTCCAGCACCAGTTTCAGGTAGTCCCAGAAAGCCTTCACCGAAGAAATCTCCACCCGCTCGTTTGGGCTGTGGGGACTTACAATCGTTGGCCCGAAGGAGATCATTTCCATGCCGGGATACTTCTCGCCGATCACGCCGCATTCCAGGCCGGCGTGCATGGCGATCAGCTTGGCCGGTTCGCCGAAGAGTTTCTTGTGCACTTCCTGGCACTTGCGCACGATTTCGCTATTCGGCTCGGGCTTCCAGCCGGGATATTTTCCCGTGTGCTCCACCTCGAAGCCGGCCAGACGGCAAACCGTGCCGACCATGCGGGCCGCCGACATCATGCTGCTCTCGATTGCGCTGCGCTGGCTGGTCACAATCTCCACCACGTCGCCCTTAGTGGTAATAGTGGCCAGGTTCGTCGACGTTTGGACTAGCCCGGCAACATCCGGGCTCATCGCCAGCACGCCATGATGCAGGCTTGCGAGCAGGGCTACGGTTTGTTTCGCGTCCGTCGCGTCGAACACTTTTTCCGGGCGCTCAGCTTTTTCGACCATGATCTGGAGTCCGGAATCGAATTCTCCGAGGTCGGTTCGGTAGCCCGTTTCGGCCGTCGGCACGAGCGCTTTCAGTTCGCTCTCGCGAGGGGCATCAGTCAGCACCACGGCCGCCGCTTCGCGCGGAATTGCATTCTGCGCGCTGCCCCCGTTGATCGTGGCAATTTCGATCGGAACGCGCTCAAGCAATACTTGAAGGACCCCGCCCAGGATGCGGAGAGCATTGCCGCGTCCCTGGTGGATATCGACACCCGAGTGGCCGCCTTTGAGGCCAGACACTTTGACGCGCCACGCGGTTCCACCCTGCGCAGTACGCAGCGCAATCTTTCGCCGAGCCGTCGTCTTGATGCCGCCCGAACAGCCGATGCAGAGCGTGCCTTTGTCTTCGTTATCGAGATTGAGGAAATACCTGGACTTCAGGACGCCGCCGGGGAACTCCGCAGCGCCGGTCAGCCCGGTCTCTTCGTCAATGGTGAAGGCAAACTCCAGCGGACCATGTGCGATGTCCGTGCTCTCCATAACGGCGAGAGACGCGGCCACGCCGACTCCGTTGTCGGCGCCGAGAGTCGTGCCGTCGGCCTTCAGCCAGTCTCCGTCTCTCACGACCTTGATCGGATCGGTATCGAAGTTGTGAGCGGTGCCTTCGTTTTTTTCGCAGACCATGTCGAGGTGGCCCTGAAGGAGGGCCATGGGAGCTCGTTCGCGTCCCGGGCGGGCCGGTTTGCGGACGACTAGATTGCCGGCAGCGTCTTGCACGGACTCGAGGCCGAGCTTGGTGGCGAGGCCGAGGACGTATGCGCGCGCAGCCGCTTCCTTGGTGGACGCGCGCGGTGTCACCGCCAACCGGTCAAAATGCTTCCATACTGCCTTGGGTTCCAGATTCTCGAGTGCAGGGATCATGGCACGCTCCGTAGGATTCATTTAAGAGGTACCAGCTATCGTACAGGGTGGCGGGGAGTAAGGGCACGTGTGGGAGTTGGGATCTGACTTAGTACCCTTTGCGTTTATCGACCACCGCCAGCATCGGTTGGCCTTCGAGATAGCGCTGCAGATTCTCGGAGAAGAGCGCGTAATGGCGCTCCCACAGCTTGTCGGTGAGCGCGGCGGTGTGGGGAGTGATGAGAAGATTCGGCAGATCCCAGAGCGGAGAATCTGCAGGCAGCGGCTCTTTCGGAAAAACGTCGAGGGCAGCGCCGCCGATTTTCTTTTCGCGCAACGCCTCGGCGAGCGCGCGTTCGTCGATCAGTGGGCCGCGGCCGACATTGATGAGACACGCGGTCGTCTTCATCAGTGCGAGGCGTTCGGCATTGGCGATTGCTTTCGTTGCGTCGGTTACCGGCGCGGCTAACACGACGTAGTCGGCCTGGTGGAAGACTTCGTCGATTTGTTCGGGACCGAAGATGGCGTCGGCGCCTTCGCTTCCCTTCTCCGGATGTTCGCGGACGGCAATCACCCCCATTCCCAGAGCCATGGCTTTTTGCAGCACGGGGCGGCCAATCGCGCCCAATCCGACCAATCCCAAGGTCGCTCCCGCTACTTCCCGGACACGCGGAATTTGGTCCCACAAAATCTGCTGTCCCCAGATGTGCCTTTGTTGTAGTTCGACTGAGCCCGGAATTTTCTTGGCCAGTGCGAAGATCAGGGCGATCACGTGCTCGGCCACGACTGGTCCGTGGACTTCACGGGCGTTGGTGAGGACGATCCCGCTCTCAATCAGTTCGGGGAACATGAGCTGATGAACGGCGGCGGCGGGCGAGTGGATCCAGCGCAGGTTTCTCGCCGCTTTGACTTGTTCGGGACGGAGAGACCACGCGATGAGAATTTCGGCGTCGGCAATTTCGGCGTCGAGCCGTTTGTAGTCAGGAAGGTGGACGACGTTGAGTTGCGGGAAATCCGAGCGCAGGCGCTCGGACAACCAGGCGGGCGCATTCCATTGATCAAAGGGATGATGAACGGCGATGAGGAGCTTCGTCATCGGGTGATCGGGCCATCGGGTGATCTGAAAAGCAGCGGCGTTCGCCAAGATTCGGGTTCTACTGCGCTACGTTGCGACGGAATTTGTGTTCGTTAATCCAGCGGGAGCACATAGCCGGGCGTGCTCATCGCTCCGCCGAAGACGGCCGCGTCCAGTTCGCGCATGTCCCAGGCATACCAGTTCGTTGGAGTTAGCCTCAGGGTGATGTCGTCCATGGTTGCCAGCATGCCTCCGGCGTGCGGGTCGGCTACGGCAGCCGCGCTCAGGTAGCGGCGCTGGATGCGGTCATTGATCTCTCGCGAACTCGCTCCCTCGACAATGTCAGCGGTACAGATGGCCACCAGGCCTCGCTCGGTTGCAGGTTTGCGGCTGTCAACCATAAGCGTAGCTTTTGGACGGGCGGCGGCGTTGCGCCCCTTGCGGCTGCGCGAGGACGTGCCGACATACAAACGACCGCCCTCGAACAGATACCAGACCGCCGTGAGGTGGATGGAGCCGTCTTCGTTGTGAGTTCCCAGGCAGGCGATGAAACGGCGGGCCAGCATTTCCTCTGCTCCGGGTGGCATGGTGCTTGGCATAGATGCGGATCTCCTGACGCGCGAATGATATCGCAACGCCTTCTCTGCGTCTTGTGTGGAATACTCTGCGCGAGCTTCTGGGCGGGCGACCGTTGAGGTTTAAGCTTTCCTGAGCACGCGTAAATCCGCGCCGGTCATTTCCTTCGGTTCGGACAGACCAAGCATTCCGAGAATGGTCGGCGAGATATCGCGCAGCGAGCCGTTCGCCTTGAGCGTGTATTGCTTTGCGTCTTCGGCGATCACAATAAACGGCACGGGATTCGTGGTGTGCGCGGTGTGCGGACCTCCGGTGGCGGGGTCGATCATCATCTCGGCATTGCCGTGATCGGCCGTGATGAGCATGGCTCCGCCTTTGGCGCGGACTGCTTTTTCAATTTCGCCCAGGCAGCCATCGACCGTCTCAACAGCCTTTATCGTGGGCTCGATTTTTCCGGAGTGGCCAACCATGTCCGCATTGGCGAAGTTCACGATGATCACGTCAAATGTGCCGCCGTTGGTGGCTTTCACCACTGCTTCGGCGATGCCGGCCGCGCTCATTTCGGGCTTCAGATCGTAGGTAGCAACCTTCGGTGACTGGATCATCACGCGATCTTCGCCGGGGAAGGGCTGCTCAACGCCTCCATTGAAGAAGTACGTGACGTGCGCGTACTTTTCCGTCTCGGCGACGCGCAGGTTGCGCATGTTCTGCGCGCCCATCACATTGGCCAGAATGTTGGCCATTGATTCGGGAGGAATTACAACCGGCAGGCTGAAGTTCTTGTCGTACCGGGTCATACAGACGTACTTCAGATTCTTCGGGACACGGTCACGCGCAATGGCGGCGTCTAGCTCGGCGCCACCCGGCAAATCGCTGCCGCCTTTTTCATTCAGACGGCTGTTGCGGCAAAGCGCGCGGGTAATTTCGCGAACGCGATCGGCGCGGAAGTTGAAGCAGATGCAGGCATCGTCGTCGGCAATTCTGGCCAGCGGCTGGCCACGATTGTCAGTGCAGACGAACGGCAGAACGAATTCGTCCGTCACGCCTTTGTTGTACGACTCCTTCATACCTTGCACCGCATCCGTCTGCGTGCCGCCTTCGCCCTTGCCATTCACCATTGCGTCGTAGGCCTTGGCAACGCGCTCCCAGCGGCGGTCGCGATCCATGGCGTAGTAACGGCCATTGACGGTCGCAATCTTGCCGGAGTTGTACTCGCGCATTTTCTGCTGGAGCTGTTCGAGATAGCCGGCGCCGTTGGTGGGCAGCGTGTCGCGTCCGTCCATGAAAGCATGCACGAAAACGCGATCGACGCCCTGCTGCCTGGCCATTTTGAGCAGCGCGTAGAGATGCTCCTGGCGCGAGTGCACGCCGCCGTCGGAGAGGAGTCCAAACAAGTGCAGCTTGCGGCCCGCCACGCGCGCGTGCTTCATGGCGTCTACAAGCACGGGATGCGAAAAGAATTCACCGTTCTGGATCATGAGATCGATGCGGGTGATGTCCATGTGCACGATGCGGCCAGCGCCGATATTGAGGTGGCCAACCTCGCTATTGCCCATCTGGCCCTCGGGCAGTCCGACGAACGGGC
This sequence comes from uncultured Acidobacteriaceae bacterium, assembly GCA_963698865.1. GTDB lineage: Bacteria > Acidobacteriota > Terriglobia > Terriglobales > Acidobacteriaceae > Acidiflorens. The sequence goes on from CAVOSL010000005.1 coordinate 356,553, forward strand.
CGCTGGTGTGAATGAGCGTGTTGGGATAGTCGCGCAGCAAGCGATCGTAAGTGGGCTTGCGGGCTAGGGCGATGGCGTTGGCCTTGGTTTCGGCGCGATATCCCCAGCCGTCGAGAATGATCAAGATGAGAGGTTTGGGACGAGACAAAGGCAGCTCCTGGCTCTTAGCTATTGGCTTCTAGCTACGTCAAATTCATGGCCGCGGATTACGCGGATTCTCACGGATTGAAGGGACACTACGGTCGAATCTCCACCGGTGTGCCCACCGCAACCGCGTTCCATATTTCGTCGATTTCGGAATCAGTCACCGCAACACACCCGTCGGTCCAATCCATACGACGGTGTAGGCTTCCAATCCAACCCAATCCGTTTTCAATCCCGTGGATTTCAACATCGCTACCGGGATTGACGTGCTCTTTTTGCGCTCGGTCACGGTCCGCCTGATTGGGATAGGAAAGGTGCAAGGCAAGGTGAAATCTGCTCGGGCTCTTCTTGGCATCTACGAAGTACAAACCCTCGGGAGTCTTGTGATCTCCATAGCGGGTCTTTGGGCCGACTGGATTTCTGCCAAGCGCAACCCTATAAGTCCGTATCACATGGTCACCGCTCATCAGGTTCATCGTGCGATCCGATTTGACGATCACGATTTTGCCTACCCGTGTTGTGTGATCGAGCAGTTGCGGCTTGCCGCACGCCGAAAAGCACAAAGCGACTATCAGAGCCTGCACTAGAGCGACACGGTACTCCCAACCCTCGAGGATCTGGGGACAGGGACTATTCATTTTCCGAAGAGTTCCTCTGCCAGATGGTCATGTGCGGAGATCGTGACGCGATGTGGATTCCCGAGTAACGTTGTTTCTAATCGGACGTGGCTCCCAGCCTGCCCTGTAGCCTGGTAGCCATACCGTCTCAGCAGTCGGATAAGATCGTGACCCGAAAGATCACGTGGCAGTCTCAAACTTGGATGACCTCGTCCTTCACCAGATGCAGGCGAATCACGCTTGGTGCCTTACCTTCATCAAAGTGGCACTGGACCGCTTCGCGCACGTTTCGCTTCAACTCTTCCATGCTATCCGCCTGAGTGAAAATCGCTTGGCCGAGTGCTTGAGCCTCATAGCCGCCCTCGGGAGATTCCTGCACGGAAAAAATGATTTCGGAATTGGTCATAGCCCGAGATTATACCTTTCAGACCTTCGCTCACCCCCTATAGTTCAGCGCCTTCAATCCCAAAAATCGCGCCGCCCCGCCCAGTTCCTCTTCGATCCGCAGCAACTGGTTGTACTTGGCGATGCGGTCGGTGCGTGACGCTGAGCCGGTTTTGATCTGTCCCGCGCCGGTGGCAACCGCCAAGTCGGCAATGAAAGCGTCTTCGGTCTCGCCGGAGCGATGCGAGATCACGGACGTGTAGCCGTTGCGGCGCGCGAGGTCGATGGCATCGAGCGTTTCGCTTACCGTGCCGATCTGGTTGACCTTGACCAGAATCGAATTGGCCACGCCCTTGTCGATGCCCTCTTGCAGGAAGCTGATGTTGGTCACAAAAATGTCGTCGCCGACGAGCTGAATTTTGCCGCCCAGTTCTCGCGTCAGGTTCGCCCAGCCCTCCCAATCGTTCTCCGACAATCCGTCCTCGAGCGACACGATCGGATAGTCATTCGCCCATTTCGCCCAGAAGCGCACCATATCGTCGGAGCTTTTCGCCGACTTGTCGGACTTTTTGAAAATGTACTTGCCATCCTGATAGAACTCGCTCGCCGCCGGATCGAGCGCGATCGCAATCTCCTCGCCGGGCTTGTAGCCTGCTTGCTGGATGGCTTCGAGCACAACTTCAATCGCTTCGACATTCGACTTCACCGACGGTGCGAATCCACCCTCGTCGCCGACTGCCGTGTTGTAGCCGCGCTTCTTCAGCACGCCTTTCAGCGTGTGGAAGACTTCGACGCCCCAGCGCAGCGCTTCGGAAAAGCTCGGTGCGCCGACCGGCATCACCATGAATTCCTGGAAGTCGACGTTGTTGTCGGCATGGGCGCCGCCATTCAAAATATTCATCATCGGCAGGGGCAGGGTGTTGGCGCCGGCGCCGCCAAGGTAGCGATAGAGTGGCAATTCAAAGGCATTCGCGGCTGCGCGCGCGGCGGCCATCGAGACGGCGAGGATCGCATTGGCGCCGAGGCGGCCTTTATTCTCCGTGCCGTCGAGCTCGATCATCCTGGCGTCGAGCGCACGCTGGTCGGCGGCGTCCATACCGGCGACGGCGTCGGCGATCTCGCCATTGACGTTCTCGACTGCCTTGAGCACGCCTTTGCCTTTGTACTTTGTCTGGTCGCCGTCACGCAGCTCGACAGCCTCGTGTTCGCCGGTCGAGGCCCCGCTTGGCACGATGGCGCGCGCATTCGCGCCGCCATCCAAAAAAACTTCGGCTTCAACAGTGGGGTTGCCGCGGGAGTCCAATACCTGGCGTCCGCGAACTTCAGCGATGGATGTAAGTGGCATGAGTACGTCCTCTTTCATGATCGGGTCATTTTTAGCGATCAGATCATCGGGTGATCGGGCCACTGGGTGATCTGAGGCCCGAACTTGGATGAAAGGATCGGTTTTAACAAAATTTATTGATCGCGCGAGCGCCTCGCGCCGAAAAGGCAGATTATATCGGAGGGAGGTGCGAGGGGAGTGTGAGCTGTGAACATCAACTTTGGTTACATTCCATAACCCACGGCCGGAAAACACTTTGCGTTGCTCCTTGATGCGTGTAATCTTTCGCACGTGTAATTTCGCACGTGTAATTTCGCAACGGGGAAGCCGCCGTGTGTTTTTCAGCAACCGTGAACTTTGTGGGCAGCGGAGTGCTGGCCTCCGCGGGCGTGGTCACATTGACCAAAGTCAAGCACCGCCGCGAATTCCTTTTCGCCGCCTTACCGACGCTCTTCGCGATTCATCAGTTCATTGAGGGATTTGTCTGGCTGGGACTGGATGGCACTTTCTCGCCATCCGTGACGCATGACATGGGCGCGGCGTTCATGCTTTACGCCCAGGGACTGCTCCCATGGCTACTGCCGCTCAGCGTGTATTTGTTTGAACCTGACCGGAAGAGCCGCCAGCGCATGCTGCCTTTCCTGGTGCTTGGCGGAGCCACGACGCTTTATATCTTGTGGGCGCTGACCGCGTTTCCGACCGAGGTGTATGCGCAGGGAAAAAGCATCGTGTACATGAATCAAGCCACCAACAATATGGCGGTTGCGGTGCTCTATGTGATTGCAACTTGCGGATCGCTGTTTTTCTCGAAGATTAGAATGATGGTCGTCTTTGGCGCCGCGAATCTCGCGATCCTGCTAGTCGTTATGGTGGTCCGCCGGTACGCCTTTACCTCGCTGTGGTGCGCGTATGCGGCGGTCGCGAGCATTATCATCCTCGCCTATTTCTGGAAGAGCATCGAAGAGCGCCCGTTCAAGTACGCGTAACGGCTGCCTGAAATTTTCTCTTGGTTGACTTTGCTGGTCCGCCGTGTACCACGCCTGTTATTGTTCCGAAATTTTACCTCGCTTAAAGTCGAACTTGAGATGAAAGACCGCACCGAGACGCTTGCGATCGGAGCGAAGGTACCCGATTTTTCGCTCTCCGCGGCCAACCGCGAAGGCACGTTCAGCCTGGCTGGCTTTCTCAGGCAAGGGCTGCTGATCCTGGAGTTTCTGCGCGGAACGTGGTGACCGAACTGCGTCAAGCGCATGGCTCAGTTCGAGTCGCTCAAGTCGGGGATCGAAGCAGCGGGCGCGCAGGGGGCGTTCATCGCCGCCGAGAAGCGGGACGGCGTTTGGAAGCCGGGCACTTTCTTGGCAAAGCATCCGGTGTCGTGGCCGTTTTTGCTCGATGAGGATCGCGTTGTGACGAAGGCTTACGGGCTACATCATGCAGTTGGCACCGATGCCCTGGATATCGCGCACCCGGCCACGCTGGTGATCGATCAGGGCGGGGTGGTGCGGTACATCTACCGTGGAGACAACCAGCATGACCGGGCTCCGATGGTGGAGGTGCTGGCGGCGGTGCGAGTGGTTAAGGGATAGAGAGTTGCAGGATTGAAGATGGTGGGCGAGACGCCCGCCGGACGGCCGGCGGGACGTCGGCGCTACAAGAATCGGCGCGACTACTTAGGAGGGTACATGAGGAAAACTTTCGTTCTCACTTGCTGGCTGCTGATGGCGGTTTTTGCCGTGGCGCAGACTTCCCTGCCCACCGGCACGGCCGTCAAGATGAAACTGGACACTACGCTCGCGACTTTCAGTTCGAAGGCTGGGGATCCCTTTTCCGCGCGCGTTACTGAAGCGGTCGTGATGGATGGGAAGACTGTGATTCCCGTGGGCACCACCGTCGAAGGCCGCGTGACCAAGTCGACCGAGCCGAGACGCATCGCGGGCAAGCCGACGATTGCGATTTTTCCGGAGAATCTGATTCTGCCCGACGGCCAGCGCTTCATGCTGAACGCCACGCTCGTCGACACCGATCGCGGACATGGCACCGACGTCAACACCGAAGGCCAGTACAAAGGCGCCGGGCATGACGGCAAGGACCTCACCGAAATTGGCATGGGCACCGGCGGCGGCATGCTGATTGGAGGGCTGATCGGTGGCGCCAAGGGCGTGTTCATTGGCGGAGCGGTGGCAGCCACGGCGACGGTTAGCCACTGGCTGGGGAAGCACCGGTCAGCTACCCTGCCGGCGGGCACCGAACTGGTGATGGAGTTGAATCGGCCGATGGTGATGACGACGGCGGTGGCCGGACAGTAGCAAGCAGATACGCGTCCTTGCTCCTTGGTCCTTCGTCCTTAGTCCTTCGCGAAAGAGTCCTCCGCGAGAGCTGTTGAGCGACGGAATTCAAGAGTGGTTGCGAAGGACGAAGGACGACGGACAAAGGACGCGCTAGCCCCCAATCGAGAGCAAGTCTTCTTCCGCCAGCAGCTCTAACTCAATCCAGCCTTCGAGCGGGAGCGCGTCGACTGGAAGACGATTCTTCCAGAGGCTGAAGCGTAGGCGCAGGCGGGTGGTTAGCGATCCGGAGCTTTTTGGGCCACGAACTTTTTCAAATTGCAAGGGAGCGGCCAGCAGCCACGTCAGGGGCAGGCAAAATTCGAAATTGCGCCCGAGGGCTACCCGCGCGTCCTCGTTGTCGGATGAGCGGTTTGCCAAAGACGAGCTTGCCAATTCCTCCTCGCCGGCCTGCGTGACCTTCCACGACTGGATGCGGCGCTCGTTCGCGGCCACATCCACACGCAGCTCACGGCGCGGAGTCGAAGCATGGTTCGCCCACGACTCCAGATTAACAACCAACTCAAAAGGATCTTCCGGGATGCCGCCGGCGAAGTCGAGACGGCCGTAGACATATTTCTCGTCGATGCCCGCATAAACGCCGTCCATCAGAAACTGCTTGCCGTGCATAGAGCCGGAACGCTTGTCGGCGGTGTGGCCGGCCGCGCCCATCCATTCGAAGTAGCGAACCATGTCGCCGGTAACGCGCGGATGAATGTAGGCGGTCTGCGGCGTGAACTCCGGGCGCGCGACCTGGCCGGTAATCGGCTGTGCCAGATAGTCGGGCGGAATGCCGCCGAGGGCCTGATAAACGTTGGACAGATGCTTGCGGTAGAGTTCGTCGAAATCGCGATCGTTGGCGGAGTGGTGCTCAGGGCCGTACCACCAGTTCCAGTCGCTGCCCTCGCCGATCAGGAGTTCTTCCCACGCCAGTTTGCGTTGCGCATCCGTGGCGCTCGCCGCTTTGTGAGCATAAAACTCCCGCGCCTCGTACAGGTAGTCCCAGGCCTTGTTGTCTTCGGGCGCGCCGATCCAGACGTTGAAATTGGCGTTGATCCACGAGCCGGGGACGAGCGACTTGAGTTGGGCTTTGTTCTGTGTGGCGCGCGATCGCTTCGGTAACGGTTACGGCTTCCACTCCCGGATCGCGCTGGAGCGCGTCATAGAAGCGGCGCAGGAATTCGCGGCCAGAGCGCGGATAGTATTCCCAGGCATTTTCGCCATCGAGGATGATGGGAACCATGGCGTCCTGACCATTATTGATGATGGGCTTAGCGGATTCCTTGATTTTGTGGATCAGGTTATTGGCGGCGTCTTGCGGCGGCATTCCGGAGTAGACAAAGCCGATGAGGTCGGAGAGCGTGTGGTCGCGGAAGATCATGTTCATTTCCGCGCCGGCATTTTCGTAGCGGTAGATGGTGTAGAGGCGGTGGGCGAGGTCGGAATTAAGATAGCCGTTGCCGTCGCGCGAGAAAAACATTCCGAGACTGCGGCCGAGCACGCCTTCATCGGTCGCCATCCACTTGACGCCGAGCTTGTGAGCGATGCCCAGAACCTCTTCGGAGACGCTGCCCTCAGAGGGCCAAACGCCTTGCGGACGCACCTTGAACACTTTTTCGTGCAGGTCGAGTCCGCGCTGCAACTGCTCGCGCGCATCTTCGGGATGGCGATAGCGATTGCGCGGCAGCGGTAGTCCTGGCGTGGAAGCCGCACCCATGTTCGTGTCGCAGACCAGCGGCAGAATAGGATGGTAAAAAGGCGAAGTAGAAATTTCGATGCTGCCTTTGCGGGCGGCCTCGGCGTGGGCCGGCAGAACGCGGGCCAACAGTTCACGTTCGCGCGCCATTACGAAGCGCTGATCGTCGAGCGAATAGTTGCGGCCCTTGCGGATGAGTTCGGCAATGTCTTTCTCTTCGAGAAAGAATTCGTCGAACCAACCGATCTGCGAAAGCACCTGAAGATCGGTGAAGTCCTGGGGCAGAAAATATTTCTCGGCTTTTTCGGGAATGTCACCGGCGCTGCGGAACTTTTCGAACAACTCGCGGTAGCGCGGATAGCGGCCGATCACATTCGCGGGATGCGCCTGAAACAGATACTGGAGGGCAAAGCGGCGTTCTTCCAGCGTCAGGTCCTTGGCGGGGCGGGCGGCAACTTGTAGAAATGGATCCTGGGCCTCGCCCGACACGTAATCCTCGATCTGGTGGATGAGCGAGGGGACGAGGTTGAAGGTCTGATGAACATTGGGAAACTCGTCGAGGAGCTTCACCATCCCGTAGTAATCCTTGAGGGCGTGGAGGCGCGTCCAGGGCAAGCGGTACTGCCCGGTCACCAAGTCCTTGTAAAAGGGCTGGTGCTGATGCCAAAGGATGACGACGCGGACTTTCGGCATGAACTACTGCTTTCCACCTAATCTATCGGCAAAAATTCAGTATGTCATAAGAGACCGGCGTCATTCCGTGACAATTCGGCTACACTAAACTGATCTATGACGGCGAAAAGCACTTCGGAAGACGGCTTGCTGGTCCGCTACGACGTCTCGCTGCTAACGGCGGAAGATTTTTATCTCTTTAATGAAGGCAGCCACTACCGGATTTACAACAAATTGGGCGCACACCTGGTGGAGTCGGGTGGCACGCAGGGCACGGTCTTCAGCGTGTGGGCGCCGAACGCGCACCATGTCTCGGTGATCGGCAGCTTCAATGGGTGGAATCCCAATTCGCACACATTGCGGCCGCGCGGGTCTTCGGGGATCTGGGAGGGATTCATTCCCGGCGTCACGAAGGGAGCACTCTACAAGTTCTATATCGCGTCCACGCAGCTTGGATACGAGACCGAGCGGGCCGATCCCATTGCAATTTTGGATGAGAGGCCGCCGCTGACGGCATCCGTGGTGTGGGATTTGAACTACTCGTGGAATGACGCGGCGTTTCTCGAAAAACGGGGCGCGGAAAATTCGACGCACGCGCCGATCTCGATTTATGAAGTTCATCTCGGGTCGTGGATGCGCGTTCCGGAAGAAGATAACCGTTCGCTCAGCTACCGCGAAATCGCGCCGAGGCTCGCCGAGCACATCAACAAGATGGGCTTCACGCATGTGGAACTGCTGCCCATCATGGAGCATCCTTTTTACGGGTCGTGGGGATATCAAACGACGGGATATTTTGCGCCGACGGCGCGCTATGGCACGCCGCAGGATTTCATGTACCTGATTGACTATCTGCATCAGCACAACATCGGCGTGATTCTCGACTGGGTGCCATCGCACTTCCCTTCCGACGGGCACGGGCTCGCGTTTTTTGACGGCACACATTTGTTCGAGCATTCGGACACAAGGCAGGGATTCCATCCGGACTGGAAGACTTTCATCTTCAATTACGGGCGTGCGGAAGTTCGCAGCTTCCTGATGTCGAGCGCGATGTTCTGGCTGGACAAATATCACGCCGATGGACTGCGGGTGGACGCGGTCGCCTCGATGCTGTATCTAGATTACTCACGCAAAGAAGGAGAATGGATTCCGAATCGCTTTGGCGGACGAGAGAACCTCGAGGCCATCGACTTCTTGCGGCGCTTTAATCTTGAAGCTTATGGCGAGCACCCCGACATTCAGACTTATGCAGAGGAGTCGACGTCGTATCCCATGGTGTCACGGGCCACGCACCTCGGCGGATTGGGCTTCGGTTTCAAGTGGGACATGGGATGGATGCACGATACGCTCAAATACTTCCAGCAGGACCCGATCCATCGCCAATACCATCACAACAAGCTAACCTTCCGGATGCTGTATTCCTTCCACGAAAATTTTGTGTTGCCGCTCAGTCATGACGAGGTGGTGCACGGGAAGGGGTCGCTGATCGGAAAAATGCCGGGCGACGAATGGCAGAAGTTCGCCAACCTGCGCCTGCTGTACGCCTATATGTTTGCGCAGCCGGGAAAGAAATTGCTCTTCATGGGCGACGAGTTTGGCCAGGTCAGCGAATGGTCGCACGATCGCAGCCTCGACTGGAATGTCCTGCAGTATCCGGTGCACGGCGGGTTGATGGCGTGGGTGCGGCAACTCAATCGGCTGTATGCGCAAGAGACTGCGATGCACTGGTTCGACAACGATCCGCGGGGCTTTGAGTGGGTCGATTGCAATGACACGCAGGCCAGCGTGGTTTCGCTGCTGCGCAAGGGGCAGTCGGAGGACGACTGCATCCTGGTGGTGTGTAATTTCACGCCCGTGCCGCGGCTGGGATATCTGGTGGGTGTGCCATCGGGCGGATACTGGAAGGAACTGCTCAACAGCGATGCGACCGAATATGCCGGGACCGGAATTGGGAACATGGGTGGGACGGAGGCGTTGCCGGAGTCGACGCACGGGCGGCCGTTTACCTTGCGGCTGACTTTGCCGCCGCTGGGGGCGCTGTTTTTGAAGAGAGGGTGAAGTTAGTTCTCGGTTGTCAGTTGTCGGTTCTCAGCTAATCTCCCGCGTTTACCCTATCGTTATTACTCTCTGGGTTATATCCCCTACCCGTCCCTGATTGATCTTTTAGGATCAAGATATGGGCGGGATTCCCACCACGTCTGTCGCGGCGTCATCCCATTTTGATGTGGTGTTTGCCGACGGTTTCGAGGACGGAAAGCAGATGGGTGATGCCGAGCAGGTTGCGGATGGATGGGCCCATGTTGTCGACCTCAAGTTTGCAAGCGGAGGATTTGGCGTGTACGTACAGGCGGACCAGCGTGCCAAGGCCACTGCTATCCATGTGGGTGAGGTGCTCAAAGTCAAGCACGATGCACGTGGGACCGGGCAGCAACCGGCCGACCTCGGCATTGAGCAGATGATTCAGGCCGGAAACCAGGCGTCCGGCGCAGTGGACCACGATGCAGTCCTGGTAGCGCTGAACGGAGAAGGTGAGAGTGGGCGCGGGTTGACTGGACATTCCGTGTCCTTGAATGCGCGGGATTGATGGAGGCGCGATTGTTACATATTGCGGGACGGAGCGGAAGGGCCTGCCAGTTCCGGAGTCGTTGGTTACACCGGAATTCCCTCTTTTGCAGCGGCTACTTTATTGGGATTGTAAAAGTCTGAGGCGAAGTTCGGTCTTACTTGTTATACAATGTAAGCATGATGCGACAGATAACATCAGTAAGCACAAAGGGGCAGTTTGTCATTCCTGCGGAGATGAGAACATCGCTGGGGATCAAACCCGGTACCCGCATCGCCGTCACGCAGGATGGATCACGGATCGTCCTGGAACCGGTGTCGGAGGAGTTGGTCGACAAGACGCGCGGAATTTTCCGGGGCAAGCCCTCCCTCTCCGCGGAACTTAAGCGCCAGCGGCAGCGGAAAGACAAATGGTAAGGTACGTCCTCGATTCGAGCGCGATTCTGCGGTACCTGGACGATGAAGCCGGCGCGGCGCGCGTGGCGGAGATCATCAAGTCTCATTTGGCGGGAGGGTGCGAGGCAGTCGTTTCGGCACTGCATTGGGGCGAGGTGGCCGGCCTCACCTGCAAGTTGCACGGCAGGCCGGCGATGGATTTGGTGCTCTCGCGCTTGAGCGCGTTTGGGCTTCCGATCATTGCCGCCGATGCGGATCGGGCGGTCCGGTCGTCGTTAATTAGAGCTGAAAAGGCAAATTCCATACGTGGACGCCTTCGGAATCGAACTGGCGTCGGGCTCGCGCGATCACGTTTTTGTGACGGCGGATTTTGATTTCAAACCCGCAAGCCGCGACGTGACGATCGAGTTTTTGCCGGCGAAGGAGGGTGGAAGCGCATCGCGGCGCAAACGGAGTTCGGGCGGACATCGTTGAAGGCCGTGGCTCCGAGCCGGGTCCCACCCTTCGGCTTCGCTCAGGGCGGGCTCCCTCGAAAAGCGCGAAGGGGGCACACTTAGATTTAGAAGGAATGCTTGTTTGAAAGTTAGTCGGCGGGAAGGTGGGCCACAGCAAATGACCCCGGATATCCGGGGTCATTAAGAACGTGGTGCAGGCACTCTGTCAACATCAGTATTGGCGGTGGTCGCGACAATGTCAAGTTACTTGGGGAGATTATCTCTGCGTTCTCTCCCCGGATAGAATCTTCTCCACAGATGGGAGAATGGACCCGGCGGGATTCGAACCCGCATCTGCGACTTGGACAGAGTGCTGTGTTGCCGTTACACCACGAGCCCTATGGGCAGTGTCGAGGTGCCGTAGCCGCGCCGCAAGGCTGCGGATCACATCGCGTTTGGTTACTGTTTCAAAATGGGAAGTAAAATTTGGAGATGACCTTTTGCACTGGATGAGTTTTCGGACAGCTCGGCTGATTATTAGTTTGGCAAGCAGCGTACCGACTGGTATTGTTCGCGCCCCGCCTGACTAGCGGGGCTTTTGGTTTTTGGGGCGTGGCGGGAAACGCCGCGAGCGGAGTTCGGGCGGGCATCGTCGAGAGCCGTGGCTCCGAGCCGGGTCCCACCCTTCGAAAAGCGCGAAGGATGGGGCACCCTCAGGTTTAGGCGGAATGCTTGTTTTGAGAGTTAGTCTTCGGGAAGGGTGGGCCACCCTCTATAACCGTGTCGGCGTTGTCAAGAGACACGTGGACCGGCGAAAGGTTTTGACTTTCCCTTTCGTGGAAGGTTTTGGTGTTGCTCTTGCGGTTGCTCTTGCTGTTGCTTTTGCTTTTGCTCATGCGACCGAGGCCCGCTTTCCGAATCCTGCGGTGGACGTTTGGTTCCACCAACCATCTATCCGGTCACTGACTTCCGACCATGATTCGTTGTTCAGACACCCCGACTGTTTCGGGGAGGCAAGGCGCCCAATCAGCCCAACGATGTGTTACTCCTTCACCAGGGTGGCCCACGGGCTGCCTTGCATGCGAACCAGCTGCGCATAACTGGCCTGGCCGCGCAGCATCCAGTACATCCGTACCGCCAGCTTCCTGGCGATTGCGACCTTGGCCACGCCACTGCCCCGGCGCAGTTTCAGCCGCTGATAGTCTTGCCGTAACTCGCCATCCAATCGCGCCGCCGTGTGTCCGGCCTCGACTAACAACGAACGCATCATCGGATTGCCTTGCTTCGAGATTGCTCCCAGTCGTTGCCGCCCGCCCGAAGAATGTTCGCGCGGATTCAGCCCCAGGTAACTCACTACTTGCTTGCTGCGCTCGAACCGCTCCACCGGTCCCAGCGTCAGCACGAACGCCAGAGAAGTCACTGGCCCGACTCCGGGATGCGTCATCAACAGGACTGCGGCCGCATTCTGTTCCGCTTGCTCGGCTACCGCCTTGTCCAACTCTCCCAGCGAAGTGTCGAAGCGATCGAGCATCGTCAGCAACTCCTGCCGGCGATAGCTCGCCCAGACTCCCAGCCCCAAACCCTCCAATTCGACGCGCCCTTTCTTCGTGAACAACTTCTTCTTCCGGCACACGCCCTCGCCCATGGCCAGAGCGTGCAGTTGATTGCCCACCGCGTTGCGCATCCACACCAGTTTCTGCCGATGCCAGACTAACTGCCGCAGATCGCGCTCCGCCATCGTCGGCCGCCAGATTCGAGGAAAACGTTCGCTCAGCAGCAACTCCAGCAAGTGCGCCGCGTCGCGCGCATCCGTCTTCTGCTTGCGCACCACCGACGCCCGGATCTGCGCCGCATCCCCGATCCAGAGCTCGTGCCCCAACTCGGCCAGCATCCGCTCAAACCAGCGTGTGTGCCCGGTCGCTTCGATCCCCACTCGCACCGGACCCGACAACCCTGCGTAAAACGCCCGGGCTTCTCCGCTCTCGTGCTCTAACCGGCGCTCGATTAACTCGCCCGTCTCCTGGTCCAGCATCGCAATCTGCTGGTAGCGCGTATGTAAATCACAACCTACAATCTTCATGTGCTCGGCTCCTTTCCTCCGAGCCCTGGTTGCTTGAGCGCACCAAGTTTACTCGGCGGCCTGGGAGCCGACACGGTTATCTAATCAGCCATCTGCGACTTGGACAGAGTGCTGTGCTCCCGTTGCATCACGGGCCCTATGGGGAGTGTCAACAAGTACAGACACAAAGGCAAGGCTGGGGATCACAGTCTGTTTGGTAAATGGTTCCAAATCGGGAAGGTTAACAGCGAGTTGACCCAACGCCTGTGCTGAGTTTGGCCGCTGCGGACTTGTGATAGAGGCGCTTGATGGGCAGCGTGCCAACATGCAGTGTGCCGAGCCCCGGATGACTACCGGGGCTTTTGATGTTTTTGGGAATCGAGCCCTCCAAAATGATCCGCATTTCGCACAACCCGCCAAGGCATAAGTAACTGGGAGATTCCCCTTTTGGAGAGTCTACTTTCGAGCAATTGCGCGAAGCCAAACCTGGAGAGAATAGTGAGTTTAGAAGGGTTGCGTCTGGAGGACGTTGCCAGTGGGTACTGGACGCTATCTTTCAAATAGTCGAGTGGCTTCGTCAGCCATTACGGTTCGACTCCGTCGTCCTCCGCACGGCCCCTCGACTTGACTCGGTTGCTATAATAGCAGGGTTGAAAGATAGCGTACCGACTGGCAATTTACCAAGCCCCGGATGACTACCGGGGCTTTTGATTTTTGGTGAGAGTGGCGGGAAACGCCGCGAGCGGAGTTCGGGTGGGCATCGTCGAGAGCTGTGGCTCCGAGCCGGGTCCCACCCTTCGATTTAAAGGGAGCGCTTGTTTTGAACGTCAAATCGATGGGCGGGGCAGGCACCCGCCTGTCCTCTTATGAATCAGGCTGGGTCTCCCTTCGGGGCGGCCTCCTCTTCAGGAAGATATCTTTAAGCCAAGGCATGAAAAAGCACCGGATTTCCCATGTGTCTTTCCGGAAGTCGCGGAAACCATCCCGCTTGAAAATGCTGCGACCGTTATAGGTGCGCTTTGAGGGACCCAAATCCTCGACAAAAAACGTGTGCGCTAGCCCATAGCGAAGTTCGTTGATCGCGGCGATTTTTGCGACGATGCTTCTCGGTACGTCCTTGAACTTCCGAATGAACCGACAACTTATGAAGGATATAAATGTTCTCAGGATCGACCGGAGAGTTTTATATCTCTGGGTCCGCCGCTTGGCACGCAGCCTAGCACCAGTACCGAAGAAATGCTGGAACAGAATGGAGTCTAACTCCATATCTATCATCGTATATTCGAATATCACCTCGCTGCGCACTACCTGATCAGTCATCGATCGAAGAATTGGCACGACGGCATCGGGGTCTTCCTCTGCGAAACTGAGAACGCGTTCGGGATTTAAGGCGGCAGCCTCAAGAATTCGTTGATATTCTTTGAAGGCGCGCCGCTGCTGACGCGAGAGGAGCTGGATTCGGGGATCTCTTGCTGGCATCATGCCTCCCTAGCCCTAGGGCATTACCGACGCTTGCAAACGCCCAGAGGGAAATCTAATGCACCCAAATTCGGTGGACCTTTATGCGGGCCTATATGGCTTGTCCATGTTGCCGGAAACCTTTGATCTTGGCCATGGTGCGATCATTTCGCGGACGTACGCCCATTTTATGGCACCTTTCTTGATGGCGTTCAAACGTCCTGCCCTGGGTAAGCCACATCCGGCTCCCTGGAAACCAGCCAAGGGAGGAATATACGTTGACGTGACGGCCGAGATTTATCTGCCAGCAATTGCGGGGTGCCCTCAGTTCGATCGGATGAACACCGTTTGGTGGATCGTGGCGCTTATGCGTTTAAGGATCACCACAGCCATTTCCGTGCCGATCATTTCTTCCGAAAAGTTCACGTCGATTCCATCGATCGAGCAGGAGCCGATCTTATGGCCCATGGAGATTCACACTCCTGGCTTTTCCCGGAGGGCTCCGATGTCAAAAATGCGAACGCGTCTGACTTGGAGTGGCTGCGCGACAACTGGTACGAGGCCGCCAATCTTTGGTCGAACCAAGACTTCAGCTTCGCACTACAGGCCGTCGACGCAAGCTTGTGGAACCATACGCCGGAATTAGCACTGGTGGCTATCTGGGGAGCGCTCGAGCGCCTGTTTTCTCCAGCCGTGACCGAGTTGAGCTTTAGAGTCTCAGCAAACATTGCCGCCTACCTTGAATGTGCTGGTAGGGCGAGGTACGCGTGCTACAAAAAAGTTAAGTCACTGTACAACAGTCGATCCAAGGCTGCGCATGGAGCTGGGGACTCGGATCCAGGTTCCTATGCGGAGACTTACGAGATTGCACGGCGCGTTCTGCTGAAGATTATCGGGGACCGTCACGTCCCTACAAAGAAAGAGCTGGAAGCGAATCTATTTGGCGATCCCATCGGCGTGAGCCCAGGGCCGACCAGCACACAGTGACGAGCCATCGCAAAGTGTCGACCGAGGCTTCACCACCCCCTCGTCTGCAGCATGTGCGCTTCATCCAGCCCAGAGACTGCCAGACCCTTCATAGCTCCAACCAAGTCTTCGCTAACTTCCAGTAACACCTTCGGGTCCTGATAGTGAGTCGCGGCTTTCACAATCGCCCGCGCGCGCTTCTCCGCTTCGACCGGGTCGGCGAACTCTGTTGAGTTTTTCATGAAGATGCCGCTGCCTACGAAAACTGCCTCCGCTCCCAACTGCATCACCAGCGAGGCGTCAGCCGGCGTGGCAATGCCTCCAGCGGAGAAGTTTGGGACCGGCAGCTTCCCTTCTTTGGCGACCATCTTAATTAGTTCATAGGGCGCGCCGTGCTCTTTGGCTTTGGCGTAGAGTTCCTGATCGCTTAGCACCGTCAGGATTTTCATCTCCTGCACGATCTGGCGAATGTGTTTTACGGCGTGGACTACGTCTCCGGTGCCGGCTTCGCCTTTGGTGCGTATCATGGCGGCTCCTTCGGCGATGCGGCGGAGAGCTTCGCCGAGGTTGCGGGCTCCGCAGACGAAGGGGACATTGAAGGCGTGCTTATCGACGTGGTGGGCTTCGTCGGCGGGGGTGAGGACTTCGGATTCGTCGATGTAGTCGACGCCGAGTTCTTCGAGAATTTGGGCTTCGGCGAAGTGGCCGATGCGGCACTTGGCCATGACCGGGATGTTCACGGTGGCCATAATCTCGCGGATTTTCTTGGGGCTGGCCATGCGGGCTACTCCGCCTTCGGCGCGGATTTGCGCGGGGACGCGCTCGAGGGCCATGACGGCCACGGCGCCGGCTCTTTCGGCGATGGCGGCTTGCTCGGCGTTGGTGACGTCCATGATTACGCCGCCTTTTAACATTTCGGCTAGGCCGGTCTTTAGGCGAAGGCTGGTGGGATGACCGTTGTTTTGCGACATGGCGAGGGCTCTTTTCTGGACGACGAGGTGATCGCGTCTGTCTATACCAATTTTACAACGCGGCGGCTTACGGCGCGGCTTCTTCGCCGGCGACATTGCCCGTCCCGGCGCTAAAGACTTTAACCGCTGAGTGCGCTGAGGATTCGCAGAGGACGCAGAGAACGATGTATCTCAGTGGGGAGCCTTCTAGTTGCTGGCTCCCAAAAACCTTCACCACAGGGTACACAGAGGTGCACAGGGTCAGCCACTGGCATTTTGGCGCGAGCTTCCCGGTGGCAGCCAAAGCGGCCTGCGAAATGCAAGAAGTGCATTAGTTGTGCCGCGCTAACCGGCTCCACGTGCGGTGGGTACCGCACTTGGCATCTACGATTACGCATAGTAAATACGCGGGGATTTCAATCAAAGTGAAAGTTGTTTCACTCTGTTGCGGAGAGGCAAATCGGTGTAGACTTTCGGCATTGGATTCCAGCCTGTGGGTTCTGGCTTAACCCAGAAGGAATCTTCCACGCAGCATCATCCAGAAAAGGAGAGCTTCATGATTCGAAGATCAGGTGTGTGTTGTCTCGCGCTCGTTGCGGTTCTGGCGATGGCGAGTGTTGTTTCTTACGCAGCTCCACAGCCCATGATGACGCGGCACACGCGCGACGCAGTGGTGAATGGAGAGGCGCAGTCGGTGGGCCGGATGCCGGCGTCGCAGACCATGAATATCAGCATGGTGCTAGCCCTGCGGCACGCACCGGAACTCGAGAACTTCCTGCGGGACGTCTACGATCCGTCCAGTGCGAATTACCGGCACTTCCTAACGCCCGAGGAATTTACGGAGCGCTTTGGACCGAGCCAGGAAGATTGGGATGCGACGGTTCGCTTCGCGAAAGAGAACGGATTCAAGATCATCGACGGAACGCGCGATGGGCGTGACCTTCAGGTAAGGGGCACAGTCGCACAGGTGGAGAAGGCTTTCCACGTGACCATGGGCCTTTATCAGCACCCGACGGAACACCGCACATTCTTTGCGCCAAACCGTGAGCCGCAGGCGGATCTGCCGTTCCAGCTTTGGCACGTTTCCGGTCTGGACAACTATGAACTGCCGCGTCCGATGGTGGAGCATCTAGCCGAGCCCGGTCCCCAGGTCACGGGCTCCTGTCCCGGCGGCTCCTACTGCGCTAGCGACATGAGGGGAGCTTATTATGGCGGATCGGCTCTCACCGGCACCAACCAGAACATTGGCCTGCTCGAGTTGGCCGGTACTACCTTGTCGGACCTGACCCTCTACTACACTAAGGCAGGTCAAACGCAACCTTACACTCCGACACTCGTTTCGACGGGCGGGTACGGCACGACCTGCACCGGGGCCTGCGATGATGCTGAGCAAAACCTCGACATGACACAGGCGATGGGCATGGCTCCTGGCTCGAAAATGCTCTACAACTTTGTCTGCGGTGATGCCTTCAATTCGGGCACCTTCGACGAAACAGCCTGCCTGAGTGCGATGGTTACGACTACGAAAGCTCCGTTGAGTCTGCAGATCAGCAGTTCGTGGTCCTGGCTGCCGGCGGATCCCGAAACCGACGACCAGTACTACCAGCAGATGGCAGCCCAGGGTCAGAGCTTCTTCGATGCGGCCGGCGACAGCCGCGCGTGGGTGTCGGGCGGCTTCGCTTACCCAGCCGACGATGACTTTGTCATCTCGGTCGGCGGCACGGAATTGCAGACGAACGGCGCCGGCGGCTCCTGGAAGTCGGAGATCGCGTGGCCCGATAGCGGCGGCGGAATCAACTTTGACGGCATTGCAATTCCCTCCTGGCAGCAATTGACAGGCGTGATCACTTCGCAGAACAAAGGCTCCAAGAGCTTGCGCAACGGTCCAGACGTGGCCGCAGAAGCCAACTTTGACTTTTATGTTTGTCACAAGGGCTCATGTGGCGCCGGTTGGGGCGGGACGAGCTTTGCCGCCCCGATGTGGGCGGGCTATCTGGCTCTGGTCAATCAACAAGCGGCTCTCAACGGCAATTCGCCAGCCGGCTTCATTGACCCGACCATTTATCCGCTGGGCCTGGGGTCAGGTTATGCCACTGATTTCCACGACATCACCAGCGGCAGCAACGGCTTTCCCGCAGTTGCCGGCTACGATCTGGTCACCGGTTGGGGCAGTCCGAACACTGGACTGATCAATGCGCTGGCGGGCACTGGGGGCGGAGGCCCGGGAATCAGCTTCACTCCGACCTCGCTGAAGTTCGGCAAGGTGGCGGTGCACACGACGGTGGGCAAGAAGAAGGTGACGGTTACCAACACTGGCAGTGGAACGCTGAACATCAGTTCGATCGCTATAACGGGCGACTTCGCGCTGGTGACGGTGAAGGCGACCAAGAAGGTCACGCCTTGCGCGAACGGCACCGCTTTGGCGGCGGGCGCAACCTGTGTAATCAAGGTTAGCTTCACGCCAACGCAAGTTGGGGCTCGTACCGGCAGCGTGAACTTCACGGATAACGCTCCCGGCAGTCCACAGAGCGTTGGGCTGACTGGAACTGGGAAGTAGCGCTGCGGCAATTAAGCAGAGTTAACCGGGCGGGACCTCTGGTCCCGCCCTTTTTTGTCGAATCCGTGTTGGGAGAGGGGCTGCCTTTTTAAGAGTCTGGCAAAAGGATGGGCGCTCGATAACGCGCTAGGTGCGTGGGATGCCGTACCACTGCATGATTTCTCTTAGGTCGCAACGGTAGAGGTGGGCTAGCGTGTATAGCCTGTGAAGGCTCGGAGTGGTGTTCTTCAGTTCGATCTCGTGTAGACGGCTGCCGGGGAGGATAAACCTTCGATTGCGAAGCTTGCGGGCCAGCTTCAGACTCGCGCTATGAACATCACGGAGTGACAAGCCAAGACCCCAGCGAACAAGTCGCAGCCGTCTGCCCGGATTGGAATTGATCTTCGGCAACATCTACCATCGGCATCGTAATGTCGGGGCTGAAGGAGGAACGATGGAGCGCCGGTACGAAAGTCATCGCGAGAGAATTCGCCAGTAGCCGCCAGTCGGAAGTGCTCGGCGAGATACGTGGCGATGGTGGGCAGTGCAGGACTCGAACCTGCGACCTCCTGCTTGTAAGGCAGGCGCTCTAACCAGCTGAGCTAACCGCCCGAAGGGCGACTGGCGCGCGCATTGCGGTTTCCTGGAAAACGCGCGAGTTGATTTGAGAATAACGGAGGCTCCTTCGCCGGTCAAACTTGCTACGGCGGGTCGAGCCAGACGCCGTAGAGATCCCATTCAGCCCAATCGTTGACGTCGGCGAGGTTCCAGGGCACGCCGAATGCCGCGAGCGTGTGCGGCGAGATGAGATTGCCAGTTTCATCGCCAGCAATGCCGCCGTCGTGAGTGTAGGGAGGAAACTTGCCGGAGGCGAAGACCGTTGGGAACTGTCCAGGTCATTCCGTCGGCCGACGACGCGCGGGCTAGATATGCGGTGGAGGTGAACTCGTTCTCGACGCGCAGCATCACGAACTGGGATTGCGCGGCATCGTATTTGACGTCCATGGAAGCGTGGCCGAGCAGGTTGGTGGCCTGGCTAGCCGAGGGGGCCCATGCGACGGGATCGGTGGACGGGAGCATGTAGGTCCTGACCTGCGGCTGGCTATTCACGAAGAGCGAATCATCGGTGTACCACATGAGCAGTTTGCCGTCCTGAACGATCACGGACTGCTGCCCGGCGCCGTAGCCCGCCGGTTGTGTGTTGTGCAAGTCGAGGGGATAGATCAATACCTGCGGATCTTTTGGGGTCCTCTTTTCCGGCCAGGCTGGGTGGGCGAGAAGTACATCGTCTTGGGCGCGCGAGAGGGGCTGCTACACTGCTGGAGTGCGGCGATTGATCGTTAATGCGGACGACTTTGGACTGACTTCCGGGGTGAACCGCGCGATTGCGGAGGCGCACCGCGAGGGTGTGGTTTCGTCGGCGACCTTGATGGCGAACGCGGGCGAACCGGCCTTCACCGAGGCAGTGGAGGCGGCGCGGGCGCTGCCCGGACTTTCCGTGGGATGCCACGTGGTGTTGGTGGATGGACGGCCGGTTTCGGCGCCGGGAGCGGTGGATACTTTGCTCGCGATCCGGTCGGGCGAGCCGGAGTGCTTCTACTCGAGTCTTTCGGCGTTTGCGGCGCGCGCGACGATGGGCGGGTTTGATCGCGAACAACTGGTTACCGAGATTGTCGCGCAGATTCGAAAAATTCAGGCGGCGGGGATCGCCATAAGCCATCTGGATTCACATAAGCATGCGCATATTTTTCCGGAGATTTTGCGGGCAATGCTGCGGGCAGCGAGAATTTGCGGGGTGGGGGCGATTCGCAGCCCGTTCGTTCCGATGAAGGCGATCATGGCGCAGCGGTTTGCAGGCAAGAGCGTGCTTTTGAAACGCTACGGGCAGGTGCGCGTACTGAATGCGTTTGCTGGGAATTTTCGGCGGCAGACTTCCCGGGCTGGATTGCGCGCGCCGGACGGCGTGATTGGCGTGATTGAGACGGGATCGATGGATGGAATTCTGCTGCGGCAGGCGCTCTCGGGACTGCCCGAGGGCACTTGGGAATTGGTTTGCCATCCGGGGTATGCGGATGCTGATCTGCGGGCGGTGCGAACGCGGCTGGTGGAGTCGCGGGAGCAGGAGCTCGGGCTCCTGACGTCGGCGGAGTTGAAGACGTTTTTGGAGGCGGAGAAGATTCGGGTGATTGGGTATCGGGATTTGGCAGACCAGGCGCAGGTGGGCTGAGTGCGTGCGTCCGCGGGTGGTTCCGACGGGGCGGCCTTAGCGCGATCCCGAGGCGAAACGGCTTGCCCAGACTGGCTTTTGCAATCTTCGTCCTTGCGGAAGACTCGAATTAAGCGGATAATTCCGCCGGGTCTTTGTACCGGCAACCTATTACCTCCCCGCAGCTTACGCCGCGACAAAGGCGCCAATCCCAAAGAAAGTGCTCCCGAAAATCAAAAGGAGATTTCGCATGCAGACGGTCAGAGGATATTCCCGGCAGATCGGGGTTATTATTTTTATTGCGGTGGCACTCGTAGTTTCCGCGCAGGCCGCTACCTACAACAACGCGACATTTAAGGGTAGCTATAGTTTTCTAACCAATCTGATAACGGCTAATTCCGGCAGCAACCAGTTTGCCATGGTCGGAGTTCTTACCGCCGACGGTGCGGGCAATGTGACGGGTTCCTACACGTCGATCTCGTGGGATACCGTGGAAACCGGAACATTGGGGGGGACCTACACCGTGAGTTCCAATGGAACCGGTACGCTAACGTTTACCTCGGGCTCGACGGCGCAGTTCGCAATCACGCTTACCTCGGTCTCAGCCAAGGTGGCTCGCTTGGTGCAATTGCTGCAGATCAATGACAGCAATAACGAAATCATCAGCGGCAGCGCCGTGCTGCAGTCCACTACCGCCGTGAGTTACAGCGTGGCCAGCTTGAAGGGCAGTTTCACCTTGCAGTACACGCCATGGACGGCCAATGCGGGGCTGGCTGAAGACGGCGGACTTGCAATTTTCACCTTTGATGGCAAAGGGGGCGTCAAGGCCAGCGAGACGGTCGTCTACGATGGCCAGATGTTCTCGGGAAGCGGCACGTTTGCATACACGGTGAGTCCAAACGGACTGGGCACGATCACTTCTGGCGGAAAAGGGCCGTCCTTTGCCTTTGCGGTGAATACCGTGACGGGCACAAAGGCTAAGGGACTGCAGTTCCTGGATACCAATACCAGCGACGGGAGCGGCAATCTGGTCATCACTGGAAGTGGTCTGGTGCAGTAAGACTGCAGATGACGCGGTGCTGAGTTAGGCCGAAGAGGCCCAGTTGAAAACTGATCTCGAGGGACCGGGGGGCGCAACTCGCCCCTTCCCTTTTTCCAGTGGGACCGGTTTTCCCGCGGCGCTGCGCCCCCGGCGGTCGACGCGTTTACAGTCCGGAGGGCTACCGACGCGCGCACCGAAGGTGATAATCCTACCGTGTGTGCCGACACCCCGTCGTAACCTCGCGGGCGTGACAGGTGGCTGTATGATTAGGGCATTCCGCACCGTTGGTTGGGGTGCGAGGAGCAAGCATGTCTGGGCAAGCAGCCGAACAGCGCCTTACCGTCGATATACCGGTGCGCATCTGGGGAATGAGCGTGCAGGGCCGACCTTTCTCGCAACATGTACGGGCCCAGAACATCAGTTCCGAAGGCGCCCTGCTGCACGATGTGGAGAGCGAACTCAAAGTGGGCGACGTGATCGGCGTGCAGTGCGCGGATAAGAAGGCGCGATGCACGGTGATCTGGGCGATGAACACCGGGAGCCTGAAAAAGAATCAGGTGGGCATCCGGTTACTCACCGACCAGGAGTGCCCGTGGAGGCAGCACCTTCCGGAGGGCGCGGGCGACGCCGTGATTTCCGATGCGAATCGCCGGCGGTACCACCGGCATAAGATCAGCCTTCCGATTGAAGTGCGGGACGAGCGCGTGCAAGCGCCGACGCGGATCAATGCTACGGATGTGAGCGGGAACGGCTGCTATGTCGAGACCATGATGCCGATGCAGGTCGGCACGGTATTGCGCATCGACATTTGGATTGATGCCGATCGAATCCATGCGACGGCGGTGGTTCGCACGTGCGATCCGGGCGTGGGCAATGGGATCGAATTCACGGGCTTGGCGGCCGATGGCAAGATCAAGCTGCAGAAATATTTGGACGCGATCGATCCGCAGCGGGGAATCTCAGAGGGCGACTAGTTAATCAGGCGGGCTCAGCGTAACGCGCCAGCACAATCGCGCGAATCAATCCACCCATCGTAAACTCACGGGCCTCGATCGAGACGGGCAACTCCAGTTCGCGGAGCGTTGCCGAGGTTACCGGGCCAATCGACGCAAACTGAACATCTTTAAGTGCGGCGGTCGCTGCGCGCTGCCCTGCGCGGAGTAGCTCGGCGAAGTTGCGGACTGTGGAGGAACTGGTGAAGGTCACGACATGCGGACGGCGCTGCTTGTTTTTGAAGAGAGCGCGCAGGCGCGTCTTGGACTTTTCGGGAACTACGGTTTCATAGGCTTCGACTACATCGACGTGCGCCCCAGCCGCGCGGAGCGAATCGGGAATTACGTCGCGGGCAACTTTGGCGCGGACTAGCAGCACGTGCTTGCCATTGACTCTGTCGTGAAGGCCTTTCACCACCGACTCGGCGACGTACTCTTCCGGCATCATCTTTACTTTCAGGCCGTGCTTAACGATGGCTCGTTTGGTGGCGGGACCGATGGCGGCAATTTGCAGATGCTTTAACCTGGTGCGCGGGATGCGGAGTTTGCGGAGGCGCAGCCACATGGCCTCGACGCCGTTGGCGCTGGTGAGAATGAGCCAGTCGTAGGTCGTGAGATTTTTCAGGGCTTCATCGAGCAGGCCGAAGGATTGCGGCTTGCGGATTTCGATGAAGGGAATTTCAATGACGCTGGCGCCGAGGCTGCGCAGGCTGGTGGAGAGACTGCCGGCTTGATGTTGCGGCGCGGCCGACGAGGATGCGGGTTCCGGTTAGCGGGTGGGTTTCGTTGGGGGCCATAGAGCAGTTTCAGTTCTCAGTTGTCAGTTCTCAGCAAAGGCAAAATCATACATCGTGGCGCTTGCGGTTGAGGCACTGGAACATTGGCTGCGTTTAGCGGTGCAGGTTTCACTGAGAACTGACAACTGAGAACTTCTTTACGGTTGTTGCGGTAATGCGAAACCTTCGCCGTAGACTTCTTCGAGAATAACATCGCCGCCGCGGCTTAATAACGTTTCGCCTACTTCTTCGCCCAGGCGGACTGGCTCTTTGCCGTCGCGCGTTTCGCGCAGGACTTTTGTGCCGTCGGGATGGGCTACGAGACCGTTCAGGTGGATGGTCTCGCCCTTCATTTCTGCGAAGGCTCCGATTGGAACCTGGCAGCCGCCACCTAGTTTGTTCAGCAACGCTCGTTCGCAGGTTGTGGTGGCGCGGGCGGCGGCGTCATCCAGGAACGCTAACAGCTCGCGCGTTTTTGTATCGCCATGGCGAATTTCGATTCCTAACGCGCCCTGGCCTGCGGCTGGGGTCATGATTTCTACGGGAATCACCTGCTTTACCAGTTGCGTTTTGCCTAAGCGGTTCAGGCCGGCGGCGGCGAGGATGATGGCGTCGTAGTCTCCGGCTTCCAGTTTGCGCAGGCGCGTGTCAACATTGCCTCGCAACGGATGAATGACGAGATCGGGACGGATCGCTTTGAGCTGGGCCTGACGGCGCAGGCTGCTGGTGCCTACGTTGGCTTCCTGCGGGAGCGCGTCGATGCTTGGGAATCTTACCGAGCAGAAAACGTCGCGCGGGTTCTGGCGCGTGGTGATGGCGGCGATTTCGAAATCGTTTGCCAGTTCGGTGGGGAGATCCTTGAGGCTGTGGACGGCGAGGTCAACGCGATTCTCGACCAAGCGCTTCTTCAATTTCTTTAGTGAACATGCCCTTCGTGCCAACTTTGGCCAGGGCTACGTCGGTGATTTTGTCGCCGGTGGTCTTGATGATTTCGAGTTCGACGGTGTGGCCCTGGGCGCGAAGGAGGTCGGAGATGTGGTGGGCTTGCCAGAGAGCCAGTTGCGAGCCGCGGGAGCCGATGCGGAGGCAGACCATTAGTTTTGCGCTCCCCGGCCGCCGGAACGGCCAGCTGTTTCTTTTTCAGATTCCTTTTCTTTAGCTCCATCGTGGAGATTGAAGAGGCGACGAACCAGATCAACTACCGTCGTGGATTCGGGATCGCGGGCGGCGGTTTTCAGGGTGCTGATTGGGGTGTGCATGATTTTGTTGACGATGCCGCGGGTGAGGGCTTCGACGGCCATCTCCTGATCGGTGGTGAGCGGACCTAAGCGGCCGCGAACGCGATCGATTTCGGCCTGACGGATGGTTTCGAGATGGTCCTGGAGGCTGACGATGGTTGGAACTACGTCGAGCGTTTGCAGGCGGGCGTGGAATTTTAGAACTTCATCGTTGACGATGCTCTCGGCCCGTTCCGCTTCTTTCTTGCGGTCGGAAACATGTGAGCTGACCGCCTGCTGCAAGTCGTCGATGTCGTACACGAAGATGCCGTCGAGCTTGTTCAGCGCCGGATCGACGTCACGGGGGACAGCGATGTCGATGAAGAACATGGGGCGGTTGCGGCGTCTCGACAGGAACTTCTCTGCGTGCTCGGGGCGGAAGATGAAGTGCGGCGCGCCGGTCGAAGTGATGACGATGTCGGCGTTGTCGCAGGTGTCGTAGAGGCGGCTGAATTCGATGGCCTGGCCGTCGAATTTTTGGGCGAGACGGATGGCGCGGTCGTAGGTGCGGTTGGCGACGAAGATTGACGACGCGCCGTGAGCCAGCAGATGGCGGGCGGCTAGCTCGCTCATCTTCCCTGCTCCGACCAGGTAGACGCTCTTGCCGTTTAGGCTGCCGAAGATTTTTTGCGCCAGCTCGACCGCTACCGAAGCGATCGAGACCGAGGACGAACCTACCGCGGTTTCGGTGCGGACTCGCTTGGCGACCGCGAAGGCTCGGGTCAGCAACTGGTCTAGTTGCGCGCGAACCGCGCCAACCGCGCGGGCCGTGGCATAGGCTTCTTTGACCTGCCCAAGAATCTGCGGCTCGCCGACCACCATGCTGTCGAGGCTGGAGGCGACGCGGAAGATGTGGCGAATGGCTTCGTCTTCTTTGAATTCGTAGAGGTGAGTCTCGAACTGGCTGGCGTCGACCTGGAAATACTCGCTCATGAACTGGCGCAGGTCGCCGGTGCCGTTTTTCATGTTGGCGATGAACTCTACGCGATTGCAGGTGGAGACAATCATGCCCTCGGCGACAGCCGGATGCTCGGAGAGCTTTTTGCAGGCGTCCGGCAGACGGGATTCGGGAATGGCGAGGCGCTCGCGGACCTCGACTGGGGCCGTCTTGTGATTCACGCCGATGAGCTGGAATCTCATGAGGAGATGAACCTGTGCATTCCGCTGAAGTAGTTGGCGATCCAGGCGACGATGGCGGTGACAAAGGCGACGCTGGCTAGCATGGCGGCACGGCGGCCGCGCCATCCGGCTTCGAGGCGCGTGTAGACCATCAGCAGGTAAACGGCCCACATCAGCACGGAGAGCAAAATTTTCGGATCGAGGAAATCGACCTTGCCATAGGCGAACGCGGCGACTACCGAGCCGGCGAGAAGGCCTAGCGTCATGAACGGGAAGCCCAGCATTAACGAGCGATAGCCGATGTCGTCGATGACCTGGAGCGAAGGGAGGCGCGAGAACATTCCGCTGCGGCTCTTGGATTTGAGGGCGCGCTCCTGGAGCAGATAAAGAATGCTGGCGCCGAAACTCAGGAAGAGGGCGGCGTATCCGGTGAAGATCATCAGGATGTGAACCGCAAGCCAACTGTGCTTGACCGCGACGGACGTAACCACCAGCGGCTGCTGGTTGGTGGCGGCGACAAACGTCAATAAGAAGACCAGCGGAAAGACCACGATGCCCGGCGACGTCGTTTTATAGACGAGGTAGGCGAGCATGAAGACGACCATGATGAGGAAAGCGAGGAGCGACTCGGCGTTGTGAATCGATGCGGAGGCGAGCTGGCCAGACTGGACTACGGCTTCGGTCAGCGAGACGAGATGGAAGACCATGCCGAGATAGGCGGCGTGGAGCGCGATCTTACTGAGAATTTCAGAGGTGCGGGTGAGCGCCACCAGAGCGTAGAGGAGTCCCACTCCGTAAAATGCGAGCGCCACGCGAAGCCAGGTCAGAGACATAAAGTATTGATTGCTTGCCAGGTCGGGCCCTTGTTCCCCATCCCCGATTGGCAATTATAGTGTGCCGGGCGCGGCGGGCGCGGGTAAACCGATGCGGTCACAGGGGGGTGTGATGGGGGTCACAGGGGGCTGTGAGCGGGCTGAGCGCTGAGGGAAGACGCTGCGACACGGCGGGGCCGGGGGCAGCTGGGATGTGAGGCAATGGGGATTACGCCAACGATCGAGTGAAGATGAGATTTTGTGAAATTGGGCGTTCTGAGAAGACGTGAGTGCTGTTGCCGATGTCCATGCGCAGGCAGTTGATCGTTCGCAATGGGGCTCGCTGCCTCCGCACCCAGGATTTTGGGTCGGCGATCCATCGTACGTCCTCGGGATTGCGTCCTCTCTAATTACCGGCCCGGTATCCCAGGGTCAGGGCACTCGAGTCACCTGCCGAGCCATCCGGCATAGAAGAACGCGGGATCACGTCCTCACCGACACGAAGGGCTTCGACGTTGAGCCATACCTCAAGGAGATCGTTGGAGTCGTGCGAGCCCGCTGGATCTTTGTGATGCCAGATACCGCCCGCACGTCGAAGCGCGAGCAAGGCTACGGTGTCGTCGACATCCGCGTGGCGAAGAATGGCAATATCACGGAAGTCAAAATCCACCAGACTTCGAAAAGCGAGAGATTGGACCGCGCAGCGTACCGGGCCATCACTGGATCCGATCCGCTGCCTCCGTTTCCCAGTGGATTTCAGTGTGATTTTATGAAACTGAGGTTCGATTTTTTCTATAACGAGAGGCCCGCCGACGAGGGAGGCCTCGAAGAGGTCGATAGCCACCACCGCGCGCCGTGCATGAATTAGTAAAGCTATGCCGGTTACTGAGCCCGTCTGAGGTTTGAACCGGTGTAGTCCAGGGGTCATGGAACTAAGTGCAGTTCAGCGCCGATTTTCGCCCTTACTCCACCCCAAGGCTGGCAAGTGCCTCTTCCAAAAATTCGAGATCGACCTGCAACTGGCGGCCTTGCGCCTGCATGTCTTCGATCTCGTCGAAGGCGCGGAAGAGGCGGAGTTTTACGGCGGCGTACTGCTCGGAGTCCGAGAGCGGGCGGCTGTGGGACTCGACCCAGGCCAGCACGATGGCGCGCGGCAGCAGAATGCTGACCGAGTAGGTAAGCTTGCGGTCGGAGGTGACATCGAAGACGTATTCGGTGCCCTGGGGAGGTCCGTCGGAGGGCCGCTGTCCGACGAAGTAATACTGATAGACGTAGCCTTGAGAACCTGCGTACGTTTTCAGGCGGCGGATGGTCATTTGAGAGCAGCTCTTGGCTATT
Source organism: uncultured Acidobacteriaceae bacterium (assembly GCA_963698865.1). Lineage (GTDB taxonomy): Bacteria > Acidobacteriota > Terriglobia > Terriglobales > Acidobacteriaceae > Acidiflorens. The sequence goes on from CAVOSL010000005.1 coordinate 384,634, forward strand.
GGCTATTGGCTTTAGCTAATTCGGTGACCGGTGATCGGTGACCGCTTCATCGCTTCTTACAACTTCACTTCACGCAGACGTTTTACCGCGGTTTCGGATGTCAGCGGCGAATAATAGGTTTCCTTAAAGGTGTACGAACGTGCTTTGGCCGCGAGAATCGGCAGGATCTCGATGTGCCAGTGATAGTCCTCGTCGATGGTCTTCCAATAGCCGAGCGACTCGGAGGGGTGCTGGCTGTTAGGAGAAGTATGAAGTACGGCGTGAAAGGACTCGGCGACGGTGAGAATGCGCTGCAAGGTGCGGCGCAGCAGCGACGCGAGGTCGGTCATGCTGTTGACGCGCGACGTTCCCGTGCTCTCAAAGGAAGCTTCGTGGGTGCGAGGCAAAATCCAGGTCTCGTAGGGAACGCGCGGAGCAAAGGGACCTAGCGCGACGTAGTCGCCGCGCAATTCGACGACCCGCACATTCTGTTGTTCTTCCTGCGCGATGATGTCGCAAAAAACGCAGCGCTCCTTGCTCTGGTAGTAGTCGCGGCTGGCGCGCAGTTCGTAGAGCACGCGACGCGGAACGAAAGTCGTTGCGGTGAGTTGCGACGTGGGATGCGTGAACTCCTGGCCCGCGCCTTCGCCGTGATTCTTAAAGATGCTGACGTATTTGAGACGGCCGTCCCGCTTGAGGTCCTGAATGCGGAGGGCGGCGAGGCGCAGGAATTGCTCGACGTCGGCGTCGGTGGCCTTCCAGATGTGGCCGTCGTGACTCGGATTTTCGATGAGAACTTCGTGGGCTCCGACGGTCCGCATGCGGTCGTATAATCCTTCGCCACGACGCTGGGCCTCGCCTTCCACATGGTAGAGCGCGTGGGGATGAACGACAGAGCGTGCCGACCAGGGCTTGCCATCGAGGCCGGGAATGGTGGCAACAACCTGCACGGATTCGGCGGCAGGACCGCAGAACGGGCAAACTTGCGAGCGCGGCGCGGGCTCGACGAGATCGTCGCCGATGATCACCCAGGAGCGGGTGATGGGATCTTTGCGGAGTTCCATGGAGGTAAGAAGAACAAAAGAATTGGTAATTTGCAATTGGTGATTTGTAATTTTCGGCTGTCGCTTGGCCAAAGGGCGTGACCGCACGGACACAATCCGGAATAGAATTGCGGTTTACGCAATTACAAATTACAAATTACCAATCACCAATTTCCCTATGTCGGACCCTTCCACGCCCCTGATGCGGCAATATTCCGCCATCAAGAAAGAGCATCCCAATGCTCTGCTGTTTTTCCGGCTGGGTGATTTCTACGAATTGTTTTTTGACGATGCGGTGCTGGCGGCGCGCGAGTTGCAGATCACGCTGACCTCGCGCAACAAGGAAAAAGGTGTTGCCATTCCGATGTGCGGCGTGCCTTACCACGCTGCCGAGGGGTACATCGCCAAACTGATTCGCCGCGGATTCAAGGTCGCAGTGTGCGAGCAGGTAGAGGACCCGCGCTTCGCGAAGAAACTGGTGCGGCGCGAGGTGACGCGCGTGGTGACGCCGGGGACGGCAGCGGATTCGTCGCTGAACGAGGAGGAAAATAATTTTCTGGCGGCGGTGGCGACGATCGGGGATCGCGCGGGATTTGCGGCGCTGGATCTCTCGACGGGCGAGTTCCGGGCGACGGAATTTGCTGGCGAGGCGGCCGGGCGGCGTATTCAAGAAGAACTTGAACAATTGCGGCCAAAAGAGTTGCTTTATGGGTCTTCGGCACCGCTGTTTGAGCTGTCACGAAGAGGCCGGGGACAGCCACCTTCGGCGCCGGTTGCGACGTCAACGCCCTCTGGTATCGCGCCGAGGCCGGCTGATTCAGCATGGGCGGAGACTCCTCTGGATGACTGGATCTTCGCTCCGGATCATGCGATTCCGCTGCTGGAAAATCATTTTGGCGTGCTGTCGCTGGAGGGATTTGGCTTGGCTGGCAAGCCGGCAGCAGCATCGGCGGCAGGCGCGATTCTTTATTACATTCGCTCGACGCAGCGCGGCACGCTCGATCACATCGATCGCATCGGATTTTATGAGCGGCAGAATTGCCTCGTGCTGGATGCGGTTACTGTGCGCAACCTGGAGTTGATCGAGCCGCTGTTTGCCGGCACGGATGCGGGCGTGACGCTGTTTCGCTCGCTCGACGCGACGGTGACGCCGATGGGCAAGCGGCTGCTTCGCGCATGGATGCTGCGGCCGTCGGTGGAAGTCGCTGAGATTGAGGCGCGGCTGGAGTCGGTTGAGGGGTTGGTGAAAGACATCGTTCGGCGCGAGGAATTGCGGCGCACTCTGGAAGGCATTCTTGACCTGGAGCGCCTGCTCAGCCGGGTAACGCTGGAGACGGCGAATCCTCGGGATGTGATTGCGCTGGGGGCGTCGCTAGCGCGAATTCCGAAAGTGCGGTCGACATTGGCTGGATTGCCGGCAGCGCGGCTTGCTGGGCTTCATGGATTACTGGATGAACTGGGCGATCTGCGGGCGAAGATTGAGCAGACGATTGTTGCCGAGCCGCCGCTTACTTTGAGCGATGGCGGCGTGATTGCGGCGGGGATCGATAAAGACCTCGACGAGCTGCGCGACCTGAGCCGGAACTCGAAACAATATCTAGCGATGGTTGAGCAGCGCGAACGCGAGCGCACTGGCATCGGTTCGCTGAAGGTGAAGTTCAATTCAATTTTTGGCTATTACATCGAGATTTCAAAGGCCAACCTGGCGCATGCACCAACGGACTACGAGCGCAAGCAAACACTGGTGAATGCCGAGCGATTTACGACTCCGGAGCTGAAGGAGTACGAGTCGAAGATTCTGGATGCCCAGGAGAAGATTGTTGAGATTGAGCGACGGTTGTTTGCCGAGCTGCGATCGGCGATTGCGGCCGAGGCCAAGCGGATTCGACAGACTGCGCTGGCGCTGGCGGAGGTCGATGTGCTGGCATGCTTCGCGCACATTGCGGCGCTTCGGAATTATTGCCGGCCGAGATTTGAGGAGGGGGCTGCTGGAGACAAGACCGAGCGATTTGGAGATCTCGAAATAATTGAGGGCCGGCATCCGGTGATCGAGCAGCAGGAATTGGCGGCTGGCACGGAGCGCTTTGTCCCGAACGACATATTTCTCAATTCTGCGACCCACAACATTATTGTGCTCACCGGGCCGAACATGGGCGGCAAGAGCACCTATCTGCGGCAAGCGGCGCTGATCGTGATCATGGCGCAGATGGGGTCGTTTGTTCCGGCGCGGTCGGCGCGGCTGGGCATTGTCGATCGCGTGTTCACGCGCATTGGCGCGAGCGACAACCTGGCGCGCGGGCGCTCGACGTTTATGGTCGAGATGACGGAGACGGCGGCGATTCTGCATACGGCGACGGCGCGCTCACTGATTTTGCTGGACGAGGTTGGCCGCGGGACTTCGACCTATGATGGGCTGGCAATTGCGTGGGCGGCGATTGAATATCTGCATGCGCACGTGCGTGCCAAGACGCTTTTTGCAACTCATTATTTTGAGTTGACGGAACTCGCCGAGCAGTTGGGCGGGGTGAAGAATTATCACGTGTCGGTGAAAGAGGCGGGCGGGAGCGTGGTTTTTCTGCGCAAGGTCGAGCCGGGCGCGGCCGATCGCAGCTATGGAATTGAAGTCGCCAAGCTGGCCGGATTGCCGAACGAGGTGGTGGTGCGGGCGCGCGAGGTGCTGGCCGAGCATGAGTCGTCGGAGCATCGGCTGAGCGAACGGATTACGCCGGGGCTTCGGAGGCCGGAGCGGCCGGCGCAGTTGACGATTTTTACTCCGCTGTCGCAGCCAGTGCTTGAGAAGCTACGCGAGGTCGATTTGAATCGGCTGACACCGCTGGAGGCGCTAAACTTGCTGGCGGAGCTGAAGAAAGAAATTTAACCGCCGAGACGCAGAGAGCGCCAGGAAAGAGCATGGATGTTTCAGTCGCTATATCTGACCGCTACGCACAATAGTGAGGCGTTGCGTCGTCTACTGCATTCTCGGTCGAAGCCGCGACCGATAGGTTCCGTTTCATGCATCGGGACGTGGAGTACACGTCGCTAATGATTTGTTTCCTTTTGCTGAGCGTCGGGTGCTCGGGAACCTCGTCCGACTCGATGGTTCATTCGGCGATCAATGGTTCACCGTGGCCATCGGATACTCCATTGCACAACATGTTCGATACAGATGTTGCTGCTCGTTACATAAAAATTGCTGCCCGCGGAGTCCGCGCTCGATCTATACATAGAGTTTGGGGCGGTCGCTTAACAAGCACAAAATGGACGCTTCTCTAACGCATAGGGAATAGCATGGAGCATTGGCGTAAAGCGATGTCCCTCCTTGGCGACAGCACTGGGCATCTCGGGAAGCTCGCAGTGGTCAATGCGTTTAACGCTGTTGCATCCAAATTCACTCGCACGAATAGAGATCCAATGAAATTACATTTACGAATTGGTCGGGAAAGACATCCGCCAGATGGCAGTAGATTAGTCGATCACGTCGAAGCATACGATATTTTCTATTCCGTACTTCTCCTTTTTTACCCATAGTGACGTCGACCTTGCTAATCGATACCTGCGCCTTCGACATGATGGGCCAGGGTCGGTCGCAACGGGCTGAAGCAGGGCGATCGCTGATGCAATGTATTCAGTCATGCGGCATGTTGTCCTGATTGCTACCTAATGAGTTGTTCGGCCGTCAGCTTCAATGCTTGGTCAGATTCGATGCTTCAAGAATGCTCGAGCGGTTACGACCTTGACAGAATAACTGATGCGCGATCCAAGACTGAGACGTCGGCCAACTCCTCATCATCGGCTTCGACGGGACGGAGATTTCTCCGCGTCTGGCTTCCCTGCTCTCTAAGATTCAGCCAGCGGGCGTGATTTTATTTGCCCGCAACATTACCGGCGCCGAGCAGCCTCATCGGCTGCTGCGCGAATGCCAGAAGTGCGTGGCTACTCCGCTGTTTACCTGCGTCGATCTTGAGGGCGGGCAGGTGGATCGCTTTCGCAACGTGCTTGGGCCGGCGCCTTCGGCGGCGGATGTTTTTGCTACTGGCGATCGCAAGACTTTTTCGCAAGCATGGGTGCGTCATCGGGGAGAACTGCCGGGCGCTCGGCTTTAATGTCGATTTTGCGCCGGTGCTCGATCTGGCGTTCGAGGCTTCGCGGAACGGTGATGAGTTCGCGGGCTGTGTCGGCGGACCCGCGAAAAGTCATTAGCTATGCGCGCGAATTTCTGCTGGGATTGCGGGAGGCGGGCGTGCTCGGCTGCGGCAAGCATTTTCCAGGCCTCGGCGAAGGCAATCTTGATAGTCATCACGAACTGCCCGTGATTCAGAAACCGCTTAAGAAGATGTGGACCGAGGATCTGGTTCCTTATCGCACGCTGCGCCGCCAGCTTCCTTTTGTAATGATCTCGCATGCGGCTTATCCGGAGGTGACCGGCGACCGTTCGCCCGCGTCGCTCTCCAGGAAATGGATTACCGACATTCTGCGAAAACGCATCGGATATACGGGATTGATCGCGTCCGACGATATGGAGATGGGCGCAGTGCAGAAGTTTGCTCCGATTGAGGAGAGCGTGGTGCAGCACATTCGCGCGGGCGGCGATCTGGCCTTGATTTGCCATAGCGAGGAGTTGATTACTCGCGGATATGAGGCACTGGTGCGGGCGGCGGAGACGGATTCGCGGTTTCGAACTCGAGTCGCTGAGTCGACGCGGCGAGTGCAGAAGCTCAAGAAGTCGCTGGTTGCTTCGCCTCGCTTCCGAAAGGCATCCTCGCCGACAACGCACAAGATTGAGCGGCTTTCGCGCGCGCTTTGGGAATTCGGCGAAGAGGTTCGGCTGGCGACGCTGGAGCGTTCCGCATGATCGTTGCCGGCGTGATGAGCGGGACTTCGGCGGACGGGATCAATGTGGCCCTGGTGCGGATCGAGGAGGCCACATCGCCCAAAAGTTTTTCTCGGCGCCGGCCGCCACGCGGACAGGAGTGTCCGCGCCACACGATCATGCCTCGCCACACACTTATCGCGCATGAGGAGTTTCCCTTCCCTGCTCGCGTGCGGCGCGCGATTCTTGCGGCTATGAATGCCGAGTCGGCTTCCGTCGCCGACTTGGCCCGGCTGAATTTTCTGCTGGGCGAGCTTTATGCCAACGCGGTCGCGAGGACCGCGCTCAACGCGCGCGTGAAACCTGATCTTGTCGGCTGTCACGGGCAGACGATTTATCACCAGGGCGAGGCTGCATCTTTTCTGGGGCGGCGGATTGCGGTGACCTGGCAGACGGGCGAGGGAGCGGTGATCGCAGCGCGGCTGGGCGTGCCGGTGGTTTCGGATTTTCGTCCGGCGGACATGGCGGCGGGCGGCAAGGGAGCGCCGCTGGTGCCGTTCCTTGACTACTTTCTCTATCGCGACGCGCGGGTGGGACGGATCGCGCAGAACATTGGCGGGATCGCGAATCTGACGGCGATTCCGGCGGGTGGGGATCTGCGGCAGATGATTGCGTTCGATACGGGTCCGGGCAATATGGTCATCGACGGCGCGATGCATGAACTTTTTGGACGACGCTATGACCGGGATGGAAAGATCGCGGCGGCGGGAAAGATCAACGAGAGCGTGGTCGAGCGACTAATGCGAGCGCCGTTTTTTCGGCGGCGGCCTCCGCGGACGGCTGGGCGCGAGGAGTTTGGAGGCGAATACTTGCAGGCGTTTTTGCGCCTATGCCGCGGCGTCGGCAAAGCCGATGTGGTGGCGACCGCGACCGCGTTAACGGCGCGATCGATCGCGGATGCGATTGAGAGATTTGTTCTCCCGCGCGAGAAGAGTTATCGCGAACTGATTGTTTCGGGCGGCGGAGCGAAGAATCGTGACGCTCATGAGCGATGTTGCGGCGCGAGCTGACGGCTTTGGGAATCGCCCTTCGGTTTTCGGATGAGTTTGGCGTGCCTGCCGAGGCCAAAGAGGCGGTTGCATTTGCCGTGCTCGCGCATGAGACGTGGCATCGGCGGCCATCGAATGTGCCTTCGGCTACGGGAGCGATGCGGCCCGCGATTTTGGGAAAGATTTCGTATGTGTGAAACTCGATGTCTGCGATGGGCGCCAAATGCAGATCCCTCGCTTCGCTCGGGATGACAAACGTTTTTTGCCGCGCGGTTGCTCCAATCTCTTCTTTTATCTCTTCTCTTCCCTCTTCTTTCCTGTTCGCAATCTCCCGATCGCAATACGCTGGTCATGATCATCGAGAGCAGTCCTACGAATCTCGATCCGCGGGTTGGCATTGATGCTTACTCGGAGCGCATCGACTCGCTTATCTTCGACGACTTGCTCAACCGGGACGAGCATTTGAATGTGACGCCTGGGCTGGCGGAGAAGTGGGAGATTCCCGATCCTCTAACCTACGTCTTCCACATCCGGCGCGGGGTGCGCTTTCATGATGGACGGGCGCTCACCTCGCGCGACGTGAAGTGGACATTCGACTCTCTGTTGCAGGGCAAGATTCGCACCACCCGGGCCGCGGCGTACCGGTATGTCGATCATGTCGAAGCGCCTGACGATCACACCATCGTGTTTCGGCTCAAGGAACCATTCTCGACCTTACTCTGGAACCTGTCGGATGGGGCGATGGGAATTGTTCCTTATGGCAGCCTGACCGAAATGACGAGCAAGCCGATCGGCTCGGGACCATTCCGGTTCGTCAGCGCGGAAACGGACAAGGAGGTCGTGATCGAGCGCAACGATGATTATTGGGGCCAGAAGGCGCATGTCGCGCGGGTACGCTTCACGGTCGTGCCCGACACCACCACCCGTGCCCTGGAATTGCGCAAAGGGAGCGCGGACATCGTCAGCAACGCGCTAACTTCCGATATGGTGCTGACCCTGGAGAAGGAACCGAACCTCAAGATCGAACACGGGCCTGGAACAGTACTGAACTATCTTGCGTTCAACTTGCGGGATCCCATCCTCGGCGACGCGCGCGTGCGGCGCGCGATTGCACATGCGATCGATCGCGGTGTGATGATCGAGTACCTGTGGCGCAATTTCGCCCAGCCGGCGGCCAGCATCCTCCCTCCCCAGAGCTGGGCCTACAACCCGGATGTGCCGAAGTACGAATACTCGCCCGAGGAGGCGAACAAGATTCTGGATGACGCCGGCTACCGCGCGATCCACGGCGTGCGCTTCCACCTCACGATGAAGACTTCCACGGAAGAGACGCCGCGCCTGATCGCGGCTGTGCTGCAGCAGCAGTTGCGCGCAGTCGGCATCGAGCTGGACGTTCGCACCTTTGAGTTCGCCACTTTTTTTGCCGATGTCACCAGCGGTGCGTACCAGATGTATTCGCTGCGGTGGATTGGCGGTAACGAAGATCCGGACATTTTCGAGTACGCTTTCCATTCCGAAAAGTTTCCGCCGCATGGCGCCAATCGCAGCTTCTACGCCAATGCCAAGCTGGACGCGCTCATCAACCAAGGGCGCACCCTAACCGACCCCGCTCTGCGCAAGCCTGTTTACGATGAAATTCAAACGATCCTGGCCACCGATCTTCCCTCCATCAATCTGTGGTTTCTCGACAATGTGCTGGTGCATTCCAAGCGCGTGCGGAACGTACCGCTGAATCCCGAGGGGAACTATGACTTTCTGCGGACAGCGGAGATCGTGGAGGAGTGACTAATTCTGCGTGCTCGACCGATTGCAGAGGTCAGAGGTCAGATTGTAGAGGTAAAACCTTCCGTCCATAGGTCAAGGCCGCTCGGTTCTGCGTGATAACATCGAAAATTGGCTTGAGTGGCGGCATGTTTGCCCAATCGGCCGCAACTGAGAACTGACAACTGAGAACCGAGAACTGATTTCGTGAAAATTCTTTTCATTGGCGACATTTTTGGGCGTCCTGGGCGGACGATTGTTAAAGAACGCCTGCCGGAGTTGGTGCGGACGCATTCGGCGGATCTGGTCATCGCAAATTGCGAAAATGCGGCGTCGGGATTTGGAATTACGCCGGCGCTGGCAGAGGAGCTTTTCGATCTTGGCATCGACGTGATGACGACCGGCAATCACGTCTGGGACAAACGCGAGATCATCGAGTATTTCCAGATGGCGGATGGCAATCCGCATAGTCCGGCGCGACGGCTGCTGCGGCCGGCAAATTTTCCCGAGAACCTGCCGGGCTGGGGGGTCTACGAGGGGAAGAAGAACGACGTTGTCTATGCCGTGATCAATCTTCAGGGACGCGTGTTTATGGGGTCGAGCGACGATCCCTATCGCTATGCCGACCGGCTGCTCGAAAAAATCAAAGCGAAGGTTATTTTTGTCGATTTCCATGCCGAGGCTACGTCGGAGAAAGTCGCGTTCGGGTGGTACCTGGATGGGCGCGCTACGGCGGTGGTCGGCACGCACACGCATATTCCTACTGCGGACGAGACGGTGCTGGCCAAGGGAACGGCATACATCACGGACGTCGGCATGACCGGACCGTATGACAGCGTGATCGGCGTAAAGAAGGAGCTGGTCATTGATCGTTTTCTAAGCGGAATGCCGGCGCGCTTTGAGCCGGCGGCGGGCGATGTGCGGCTCTGTGGCGTAGTTGTTGAATGCGACGAGCAGACGGGACGCGCACGGCGGATTGAACGGCTGATGCTGAGATGAAAAATCCTGAAGTCCGTAATCCAGCAGCTCTGCGCAGGCAGGACTGTCCGCGCTACACGTTACCGCTGTAGTTCCCTAATGAGTATTTCACTTGCAAGACAGCGGCGGCGGGGCATTCTATAGTTGTCCATATGCCTTTGTTTCGGGGAGGAGCTTGTCTGCTGGCGGTCGTGTGTGCGGCTGGCATTTGCCTGGCTGACGACACGGGGATAGCTCCCGTTCAGCCTTCGGCCCAGGGCTCGACTACGGCTCAGGCCTCTACTCCCGTTCAGACTTCCGCTCAGACTTCCACACAACCCGCATGCTCGAATGAAGGCGGCGAGCCGGCCTGTCCTTCTGCTCCTCCCGCTCCTTCTACTCCGCCCGCTCCTTCTACTCCTCCTTCCGCAGTTTTTATGCCGGCTTCCAAGAAAGACCGCAAAGCGGCGCACAACGCTTTTGAGCGGGGCGTGAGGTGGCAAAAATCCGATAAGCTCGACGAAGCTTTTTCCGAGTTCGAGGAAGCCGCGCGGCTGGCTCCGCAAAACAGCGAATACCTCGCAGCCCGCGAAATGACGCGCCAAAACCTCGCCTCGAAGCACCTGGAACGCGGCAACAGCGACATGCTGCAAGGGCAGCAGGCGGAAGCGCTGGCCGAGTTCCTGACGGCACTGAATCTCGATCCGCAAAATGAGTTTGCGCAGCAGCGGGTGCGGGACGCCGCCGGACCTCCGGCGGCAAATGCGGCAGGCATACCGCAGGTGGTCGCGCGCCAAGATAACCTTACGATTCGTCCACTTGGCCGGATCGCGGATTTTCACTACCGCGGCGATGCGCGTGGTTTGCTTACGACGGTGGCAACGAGCTACGGATTATCCATCACCTTCGATGACAGCTTCCCAACGCGGCGGGTTAGCTTTGACATCGACCAGGCCGATTTTCAGACGGCGCTGCACGCGGCCTCCGCGGTGACCAAGACTTTCAGTGTTCCGGTCGAGGATAACGTTCTGTTTGCCGCGGCCGACACTGCCGACAATCACCGGCTCTTCGATCGCATGGGCATGCGTTCGTTTTACATCCCCACCGCCGACGCGAGCAAAGATCTGCAGGACGTGGTGAATTCCCTGCGAACCTTATTTGAGTTCCGCTTCGTCAGTCTGAATGCCGCAGCCAGCACGGTCACGGTACGCGGGCCGATGGGAATGCTGGAAGCCGCCAACGAGTTTATCGACCAGCTCAGCTCCGAACGGCCGGAAGTCTTGCTGGACGTGAACGTGATGGAGGTCGATCACACATACGCACGGAATATCGGCTTGCACGTGCCCAATCAATTCAACCTCTACAACATTCCGGCTTCGGCGTTTGCGGCCCTGAGCGGGCAGAACATTCAGGACCTGATCAACCAGCTGATATCGGGCGGGGGGATCAACCAGGCGGGCAATCAGTCGATCGCGGCCCTGCTGTCGCAGCTCTCGAGCCAGTCAAGTTCGATCTTCAACACGCCGCTGGCGACGTTCGGTGGCGGACTCACGCTGGAGGGACTCAGCCTCGATCATCTGGCCGCCGTGCTTTCCCTGAACGAGAGTTCGGTACAGTCGCTGCAACATGTGACGCTACGCGCATCGCAGGGGAAAGAGGCGACCTTCAAGCTGGGCGCGCGCTATCCGGTCCTTAACGCCAGCTTCGCACCGATTTCGAACAGCCCGCAGATCGCGGGCGTGCTCGGGAACCAGTCCTTCACGCCACCATTTCCGTCGGTGAATTACGAAGACATCGGGCTGACACTGAAGGCGAAGCCAACCATTCATTACAATTCCGATGTAGCGCTCGAGTTGACTGTACAAATGCGCGCGCTGGGCACCACCAACAATGACGGCATTCCCATTATTACCAGTCGCGAGTTCACCGGGGGAATCCTGCTGAAGAACGGGGAGCCGGCGTTTATTGCGGGCATGGTCACGACCATGGATCAGCGCAGCCTGAACGGATTGCCGCTATTTTCAAGGATTCCCGGCTTTGGCGTGTTGACCTCGCAGAATTCCAAGCAAAACGAGGACGACGAACTGCTGATTTTGCTCACGCCGCATGTAGTGAGCGAGCCGCAGCGCATGGACGCGCCGCTGATCTGGCTGAATAAATAGCCGCGAGTTTCGAGCCACGAGCTGACAACAACCGACTCGCAAGTTTGCTGGGTCGAGGTTCGCGACTCAACTACTTTGCGCTCTTCTCCTGCGTTCCCTTCTCCTGACTCGCTTCAAACTCCACGATCTTCTTCAACGTGTCGAGCGGTGCGGTAGCGCCGACGGAACGGCCATTGATGAAGAGTGTGGGCGTTCCTGTGACACCCACCGCCTTGCCGAGTGCGACCGAGGCTTCGACGCGGGATTTGGTTTCGGGCTTGGCAGCACAGGCAGCGACCCCAACGCCGTTGACACCGGCTGCAGTCGCGATGGCCTTCAACTTTTCGTCGGCATTGGCTTCGGTGATGTTGGCTTGGTCCTCGAACGTCTTATCGATGAATTTCCAGACTGCGTCATTGGAGGCACGGCCGACACAATCCACGTAGGCAGCGCCCTTTTCGGCCCAATTGTGGATGGGTAGCGGGAAATTCTGAAAGACGAAATGCACGTCGGGCTCTTGCGCAAGCAAGGATTCGACGATGGGAGCAGCTTTCTGGCAATGGGGACATTGCATGTCGCTGAAGTCGACAATCGTGACTGGTGCGTTCGTGGGACCCTTGGCCGGGCCATTCAGCGGGCCTTTCGCCAGCTTCTCGCGAACGTCTTCGTAGGGTTTGGCGCCAAAGGGTAGGATGTCGCCGGTAATCGCGTGCTTGCCATCGGAACTCACCAGCAGGCGGTTGGGGTTCGCTCCCTGCGCGGTGGTGATCACGATGGTGACCTCGGCAAGGCCCGGGACTTCGGACGGGCGGATGTCCCCGACCTTCCAGGTGATGGTGGGATCGTAGCCGAAAGTCTGGAAAAGGAACGAGTTAACTGTGTCCTCGGAGGGGAGAACTGTTGCGGGCGCGGAGGCCGCGGAATTCGCCGCCGGCTGGGCCACGGACTTGGCGGGCGGGCGCTCAGAGAGCTTGGGCTGGGTTTGGGCAATGGCTATTTGGGCAAGCAGGGCTCCAAAGCACAGAAGACCCGCAAGTAGGGCGCGATCCATGGATGTCATATAGGTTCAGAAATTGATTGTTACAAAAGAAAACCAGATTGTCATTTCGGGGGTTTGGTGACATAATTTGACCTCTTCGCCCAAAGCGGGCGCTACTCCCCCAAGGGTGGTCAGTAAAGTTGCGCGGGAGTGTTTCTGCGTCTCTCGGGCACCGGGGACGGGCCAGCTCTTAAAGAGGCATTGGCCGCGGGTCGTTTGAAGCAATGGGGTGGGACGCTACTTTCCTTAGCGCTTTCGAACTGAAACTTCGCTGGCGCGGCGGGGCTTGCCTTTAAGTTCCGAGATGAAGTGTAACTTGCTAATCAGCTTCCGTGAGGGGAATATGCGAGCGCCTATTCGTTCTACAGTACATCTGACGCGCAAAAACCATCAACATCCATACAAGACTGTGGGCAGTCCGCGAAGGATGCTGATGGGCGCCGGTATCATTGCGGTGATTTGCCTGCACCTTTCTCTTGCCGCCGGCGAAAACGACGTCTTGACCCACCACAACGATGTCGCCCGCACCGGTCAGAATTTGTCTGAGACGCTCCTCACGCCCGCCAACGTGAACGTGAATCAATTCGGAAAGCTCTTTACGCAGAGTGTTGACGGAATTATCGTGGGTCAGCCCCTCTATGCCAGCAATGTCATGATGGGTGATGGACTCGTGCACAATGTGGTAATCGTGGCAACTCAGCACGATACGGTTTATGCCTTCGATGCAGATAAAGAGGCGCCACCCATCTGGGCCGTGAGTCTGGGGACACCCGATCCTATCAGCGACTTCGGCTGTACCGGAACTCATTTTACTGAAATCGGGGTTACCAGCACTCCGGTGATCGATGCCGGGAAAACTACCGTCTACGTCGTGGGCAAGCGGAGGACGGGCGAGGATGAGCGCGAGTTCGACTTGCATGCTCTCGATCTGACAACGGGGAATGAGACGCTGGGCGGCCCGGTAGTCGTTACAGGGTCCTATGGATCGGAGAGCTTCCTGGTCCAGTACCAGATGCAACGTCCGGCCCTGCTGCTGGAAAACGGCTCGATCTACATAGGATTTGGCGGAAACGGCTGCGATATCCACGAGTACAACGGCTGGCTCTTTATTTATGACGCGCAAACGCTCCAGCAACAAGGAACGTTTGAGGTGGCTCCCAATGGAAAGAAATCGTCGATCTGGCAAGGCGGAAGCGGGCCCGCGGCTGACCAGTTCGGAAACATCTATGTCGCCACCGCCAACGGAACCTATGACGGTCCCGCGGAAAATGACTACGGCGACAGCGTTCTGAAATTGGGCTGGAACGGAGACACGTTCGGAATTCTCGATTATTTCACTCCCTACATCCAGTTTGAGTTACAGGATGATGATCTGGATCTGGGTTCCTCCGGGCCTTTGCTTCTGCCCGACCAACCTGGGCCCTACCCACATGAACTGGTGGTGGGAGGAAAGGAGGGGACGCTGTACCTGGTGAATCGTGACGCTCTTGGGGGATATGACCCGGATATGGATAACGTCATTCAGACTTTTCCGGGACTGGGGGAATTTGAAATCGCTGGCGTTCAGTCGTATTGGAATGGGAGCCTATATTTTGCCTCAGACCACGACCCCATCAGGCAGTTCCCGCTGGTCAATGGAATGCTGCCAGCCCAGCCCGTTTCTCAAACCAGCGTGGCCTTTGGGGGCAAGGGAGTAGCCTCCACTTCGATTACTTCAAACGGCACCCAGAACGGAATTCTGTGGGCGTTGGCGCATAGCACGAACATCCTTTATGCCTTCGATGCCACTAACCTTGCAACCATGCTTTACAACAGCAAGCAAGCGCTGCACGAGCGGGACAAGCTCAGCGCGATGGCGCGTTTTGTGACGCCCACTGTTTCCAATGGCAAAGTTTATATTCCCGGAAAAACCGAGCTGTCGGTGTATGGCCTGCGTCCCGGTATCGCTGTCGCGGGAGGGAATAACCAAACGGGTAGTCCAAAGCAGGTTTTACCAATCCCGCTCTCCATTCTGACGAGCGATCCCTACTCGCAGGCACCCCTCTCAGGTGTGAGCGTCACCTGCAACGACAACCGGGCGGGTGGAGTATTCATCCCAAGCCCAAACCTGGTCACCGATGCGAGCGGAACGGCGACGTTCAACTATCAGTTTGGGGCCAAGCCTCAGGCGGTCACGATCACGTGTGTCGCAGCCAACTTCACCAATGCCGTCTTTACGGAAACGTGTGTGCCGGGAGCGCCGGCGAGCATAAAGCCTGTCTCCGGGAATCGACAAACCGGTCCACCCAATACCACGCTGCCGAAGCCGCTGGTAGTGAAGGTGGTGGATACCGATAACGCCCCAGTTCAGGGAGTGACGGTGACTTTTAGCGATAACGGGGCGGGAGGATCATTCTCAGCCACCTCGGTGGTGACCGACTCAAAAGGCCAAGCGAGCACACAGTACACAACGGGCCCGAACCCCGGCAAGGTGGATGTGACCGCCTCGTCGGCAGGCCTGAACTCGAAAGACTTTGAGGAGACTGTGCAGTAGCGGCTTTGCCGGATGGGCGTGCATGCAGCGGGCGAGGACCCGCCCGGCAGCCGGCAAGATGCCGGCGCTACTCATTCCTGCTCCTGGGTTCTCTTCACTCCGCCTTGGCGGCGATAGGGAATCTTCTTCCATAGCCAAACGCCTTGGGCGTGATTTTGATCCCGGGGGCAGCCTGCTGGCGTTTGTATTCGCTGAGCACGATCATTCGAATCACGCGCTTCACCAGCGCGAGATCGAATTTGTGGGATTCCGCGATTTGCTCGGCCGAGCGCGATTCCTCGATGTAGTCTTCAAGAATTGTGTCGAGGACGTCGTAGGGTGGGAGCGAGTCGGAGTCTTTTTGATCGGGGCGCAACTCGGCGGACGGGGGCTTGTCGATGGTAGCTTGCGGAATCACGGGCTTGGTGCTCCGCCCGTTGATGTAGGTCGCGAGCCTGTAGACGAGCGTCTTGGGCACATCGGAGATAACGGCAAGGCCTCCCACCATGTCTCCATAAAGCGTGCAGTAGCCGACGGCGAGTTCGCTTTTGTTGCCGGTCGAGAGCACGAGCGCGCCAAACTTGTTTGACATCGACATGAGGAGCAGGCCCCGGGCGCGCGATTGAATATTTTCCTCCGTCACATCTTCCGGCCGGCCGGCAAAAACTGGCGCCAGCGTCTGGCGCGCTGCGTTGTAAATTTCGGTGATGGAGAGAAGTTCGAAGCGGATCCCAAGATTGGCGGCGAGTGCGCGCGCATCGGAGATCGAACCGGGAGAGGAATAGGGGCCGGGCATGCCGACGCCGATTACGTTTTCGACGCCGAGGGCATCGGCGGCAATGGAGGCGGTGAGCGCCGAATCGATGCCGCCGCTGAGGCCAATAATCGCGCGCCGGAAGCCGCACTTGTGAACGTAGTCGCGCGTGCCGAGAACGAGGGCCTCGTAGGCGCTCGCTTCTTCGCCCGCGATCTGCGGGTGCATATCGCCGGTCAGGGCGGCCGAATCAAAAAGTACCAAGTCTTCTTCGAACGATTTGCCCTGCGCGATCACGCAACCATCAGGCGCAATCACCAGGCTTGATCCGTCAAAGACCAGGCTGTCGTTGCCGCCCACCTGATTGACCATGGCGACCGGCACTTTTTGATTTTTTGCAATGGCCGCCAGCATGTCGCGGCGGAATTCGCGCTTGCCAAGCCAGAACGGCGAGGCTGAAATGTTGAGCACGAAGGTTCCACCCGCGCGAACCAGTTCTTCCACGGGATCGTTCGGGTAAAGACGTTTATTCCAGAATTGTTTGTCGTTCCAGGCGTCCTCGCAGATGGTAAGCGCCATTTGGTTGCCGCCGAAGCTGAAGAGTTGCTGGCTGCGAGCGGGCGCGAAGTTTCGCATCTCGTCGAAAACGTCATACGTGGGCAGAAGCATCTTCGACTGGACGAATTCGAGGCGGCCGTTGCGCAGCAGGGCGGCCGAGTTCATCACGGACTTGCCGGACTCGGCTCTGGCCGGCGTGACCATGCCACAGATCACCGCGATGCCGGTCGTTTCTGCGGCGATGCACTCGACGGTGGTGCGATTGCGCTCGACAAACCAGGTGCGCTCGACAAGATCACGCGGCGGGTAGCCGCAAACCGCGAGTTCAGGAAAAAGAATGAGTCCCGCGCCCGCGTCTTGCGCGCGGCGGGCAAAGTCGATGATTTTTACGGAATTGCCGGAGAAAATCCCCGACGGTGGGGTTGATCTGGCCGAGGGCGATCTTCACAGGAATAGTTTAAATGGAGTGGGACATTGAATCATTGAGAGATTGGGATTATTGAGGTATTGAATCATTGAGAGATTGAACCATTTAGTCATTAAAGACCCTGAACTTCTCATCAAATGCTCCAGCGACAATGATTCAATCTCTCAATCAGGGCGACGGAATCAGTTGGGGGCCGGGATCGGGCGAACTGGGCGGTCCGGGCGTCGGTTGCGGCGAGTAGACCGGGGTAGGAGAAGAGGTCTGTTGCTCTGTTGTATCCGGCATGTCTTCTCCGGGACGCCGCAAGGTAGGCGGCGCGTTGCCCGGCTGATCGCTCTTCTTCGCAACGGTCGCGCCTTCCACATTCACTTCTTTTTCTACCCGCACCGTTTTCTGGCCGTCGATTTTCATGGTTTCGACGCGCACGACTTCATCGCCCACGAAGCGCACGAAGTCCACGTCTTCGGGGGGCGTGCCGAATATCCATTCTTCGTAATTGGTATCGCCATCCTGCTCGCGGATGCGTCGGGGGGGACGGCCCTTCGCATAGATCACCATCTGCTGATTCATGCCGACAAGCACCTGATGATGCTGGATGGCATCTTTTACTTTGGGCGGAACGCTTTCGAGATAAGCCTCAAGAGAGGACTTGGAATCGAAGTCGAAAACCGGCCATAGCAAATCCTTGAGCTCCGGCCCAGTCATTTCGGGGACGAATTTGTCGAAACAGAGATCAACGTAGGAACCGCGCGGGTTTTTGGGCTGCTCGCCACCGGGAGTGACCGCAACCGGCGCAGAACCCTGAATTTGAATGTGCTGGTACCACTTCCCTTTCTTGCCGGGACCGCCGTTGATTTCGAAGCGAATGTAATTGGACTTGATGACGACGTCGCTGATGCGAGCCATATCGCCGGGCTTGGCGGCTGGCCCCCACATGGCCATCAACTGCTGCAACTCTTCGCCGCTAGGAGTAACGGTTCCATCCTTGATCCTGAGGCCGGTTTTGCCCATTGGAAAATTGGTGCGGATATAGACCAGTTCGGCGTTAAAGGCGTGCAGGATCTCCTGCCGCGTCTTTTCGGTCAGTGGCTGCTGGGAAGATGGCTTGGACGGAGGAGCGGGAGTGGGTGCGCAAACCGCGAACGACGAAGCAAGCAGCAAGGCCGCTAACAGAATCTCAAGAGAACGGCACACTAGGCTGCGAAGACGGAAGGACTGCATAAACCACCCCAGGCCCACGCGAGCATTATAGACCTGCTGGCAAGCCCGCCGAAGCTTCGATGTTTGTGGTTCAGGACGAGATGCCCGGAGAAATCTCCAGCCCCTGGCGGGCGACTTTAAGAGGAAGCATGCGGCCTCCGGCCTGAGAAACGGCGCGGGACACGGCTTCCTGGGCGCCTTCTTCGACCATCAGCAGGACGCACCCGCCTCCGCCGGCGCCGCAGACTTTGGCGGCGCGGCCACCGCTTTTCTGGGCAGCAGCGATCAGTTTGTCGATTAGCGGCGTCGTGATTCCAGGAGCATTCGTACGGCGGAGCTTCCACTCCTCGCGCAGCAGGCGGGCGACGTCCTCCCAATCGTGGCGCAGGAAAGCTTGGTGCATGTCGCGGGCAATGGCGACAATCTTTTCAAAGTTTCGAAAGACATTCTTATCGCCGTTGATGTGGGCCTTGAAAACCTCCCAGTTATTGATGCCGGATTGGCGGGGCGCGCCGGTGTAGGCCAGCAGAAAGCGCATTTCAATTTCTTCAGGCGCGACTGGGACGGGCGCGCGGCGGACTCCTTCGGCATCAAGATGAATGGCGCTCACCCCCCCGTGAAGGGCCGGATAGTAATCCTGGCAGCCGGTCGGGACGGAGATAATCTGTGCCTCGATGTTCTGGGCGATGACACGCAACTTTTCGAGGTCGAGGTCGCGGCCAGTGAAACGCGCGAGCGCCGCGCAGGTGGCAATCATGAGCGCCGATGAGCCGGAGATGCCCGCGCCGGCGGGAGACTCGGAATTGGTTTCGATGCGCAATCCGCCTTCGGGGGCGAAGAAGCGAAGGCAGTAGGCGGCGAGTGGATGGCGAAGCTTGGCCGCTTGGATGAGCTCAGCGAGATCGGTGAAAGACTCTTCGCGGCCGGTGTCGAGCGAACAGAGTTCGATGCGCGTTCCGGAGAGGGATGTAATCCGGCAGGTTGTCAGGATCTGAAGGGCGAAGTTGAGCGTGAGCGCGCCGGGATGAAAGAGGTAGAGCGGCCAGAGATCGATGGTGCCTCCCGCGAGGTCGGCACGGCAAGGGGCGTGCGCGGTGATCGTGGGTCCCGCCGGTGCGGAGGACTTTTTGGCCATGCAAGTTTTTATCACGGTTGTGGATGATTCGTGGTGACCAAACGCACCGAGCCTTGTTAGCTAAGGAAGTCCCTACAAGTTCTCGGCCCAAGATTTGTAATATTGTGTGACGTAACTACACCGACGACCGACGGGCTTCGTCTTCGCGAACGGCCAACGAGGCGAGAACCAGTCATCCCACCGCACGGAAACTGGCGAAGACAGGCAAAATAATCAACAAGTCAGCTCCCGCGTGGAACAAAACCGATCCCCACAAGCTGTCAGTCCTCTGCATCAGCCATCCCCAGGCGAGCGCGAACCCAAAGGTGACGAGCAGAAAAAACCATAAGCCCGGTGCGTATGTAACCTGCATGTGTGCCAGGGTGAAGGCCAAGGCGGTCGAAAAGACCGCCAGCCATTTTCCCATCAGTGGTTCATATCGTCGGAGAAACAGTCCGCGAAAGAGGAGCTCCTCCATGAACCCGTTGGATAGGACAAAGAGCAGTATCCATGCGGCCAAAGACATGAGCCTGGCAGTGCCGAGAACCCTGATGGCCGCTTGCTGGAGGGTCAGCACAAGACATGTAGCAAACGCGATCAAGCCCACGCCGAGGCCGAGCAGCAAACGACCCTTCAGGATATAGAGTGAGGCGAGGTCTTCCCCGCAGAGTCTTGCCACCGCGAGAATTCCGATCACGATCAGCGATGCCTGTAAGAACTTTGCCACCGCGACACCGGCCGGCGTTTGCGTGGTCAGGCCAAGAAGCTTGAGCCCGGGGTCTGCCAGGAAAAATCCCAATGAGAGTCCAAAAACCGCCGTGAAATAGGCAAAGAAAACCGGCCGCAAGCGATTCAACCAGTGCCCATCGCGTGCGAACCGCCACAGAGCGCCGAAGACGACGAGGAATCCGGCTCTCGCGACATAGGTGACCCACAGTGGCAAGACAGGCACGAAGGTCATGGTGAGCGCGAAGATGAGGAATCCACCGGTGGTCAGGACTGCAAACAGTGGGAGTTTCACGGGGGTCGCCTCCCATGACTTCGTCGTCACGATTCGCGCCGATGGTACTCCCACGTTTCTACTTTGTCAGTGTCATCTGGAACAGGCTGGGGCTCAGGACAACGGCAAGATGCGGTATTCGATCGAGAAAAAGCAAGCTTCGAAGACGCTTGGTCAGCCATTTTTCATCGTCGCCAGCATCGCTTGCAATTCTGCTGCGTTCCTATAATCCTCGTCGTTCTCCGTAATAAACTCGACGCCGTAACGGTTTCCCTCGCGATTGCGGACAAAGCACCGGAAGGCCATCGGTTGGTCGGAGCACGGTAGAGTGAACTCGACTGCCACTTGAGAACCGATCGGCAAATTGCTGTCTACCGTGACGGCCAGCCCGCCGGCGCTAATATCCGTGCCGTGCCCCTTCCAGGTTGCAACCCTGGTGGGACCCTGAGTTGTGACTTGAACTTGCACGGCCATACCAACGCAATATCGCGGCCACCGCCGCTGTGCTACAAAGTCGACATCTTCGGCCGGGCGAGTAATATTCTGGCCGCCCGAAGCATTCAGCTCAACTTCAGCATTTGAAAACCGATAATCAGCCACCCAATCACCTCTGTGTTGGACTTGCGAGAACACCGCGTTCCTGGAAATCAGTCTGCATGATTCTCGCCGAGAATTGCTGTGATTAGCGGCAAATCGCGCTCACCTGAGTAACGCTTCGAGGGTTACTTCTAAGGCGACAATTTCTAGCAGCAGCCGATCGATGCCCGAGGCATCAGCCTTGCCACCCTGTTCGCGATGGTGGTGCATCGACGACCCGCACCCGCCACCGACGGCCCGCTGACGTAACCTTGGTTTCCGGGCTACGCCTGCGTATCGTGCTCGCACTGCCGTTCGCCGGAGGTGACCCCAGTCAATATTTGGGCAAAAGAATGGTGACCACGCTGCCTGACAATTGGGGGGGAAACCCGTTATCGCCAGACTGCGGCAAGCTCAACTCGGAAGTTTAATCTACCCTTTCCGCAGTCACCCCCGCCTGAGTACTTCAGTAACGGTCGGCTGTACTTTAAGCACCTGAGGTAACCGGCGCGACCCCACTTAGAATGAGATTAACCGGACCCGTCTACCCCCGCGCTCGGGCCGACTGGACTGCCTTTTGAAGCTCAACCTGCTCATACCCGCGCGCATTCCGCTGTTGTACGTCATCCTTGGCGTGCTGCTGGCGATCAGTGTTCTGCCCATGTATTTCTACTCGGCGCAGATCGAGGAGATGAACCGGGAGCGCCTCAAAACCAACGAAATGTTGCTGCAGAATACGGTCACGCGCTCGCTGGCCGACGACATCTCCCAACATCAGGAAACATTGCGTATGATGCTGGCGAACCTGTCGTCGTCGGTGCAAGTGGAGAGCGGAAACGATATTGGTGGCCAGAATATTTCGACGCCGGAATTGCGGGCGCTGCTGGAGAATTTTGTTTCGTCGTCGAATGACATCGCCTATGCGACCTTGCTGAACGCCGATGCTAAGGGAGTGTCGGCCGGACGAATTGATCCTGATGCATTTTTGCAGCGCGAACTGGAGCGCGCTTACCAGGCGGCGCGCGAAGGCCGCGTCTACAGCGGCCAGCCGCTGATGGTGGGCTCCGGAAAATCGGCCAAGACGGTGATGCTGGTCAGCTCGCCGATTATGTATGGCGGCCGCTTCCTGGGAATGGTCGGGTCGGTGGTGGACCTGGAATATCTTATTCGCCGGCTCCAGACGGTTGGTTTGAGCGGCCTGATGCCGTACGTCGTCGACAGCCAGGGACGGCTGGTGGCCGCCGCTACCCCGCAATACGCCACCGGGCAGGACATGACGCATTTTGAAATCGTCCGCAGCTTTGTGGACGTGGGCGCGAAAGCGCAACTGGCGGCGACACGCGAGTTTACTATCCGCAATGACAAGAACTCGCAGATGATGCTGGGGACGTACAGTCCGGTAACGGCCCTGGATTGGGCCGTGGTGGTGCAGAAGCCGCGCGACGAGGCGTATCGCGGAATTTACGAGATGCAGCGCACGGGCCGCCTGCTGGCGTGGCTGGCGGTGTTCGTGAGCGTGGGCTTGAGTATTTTCTCGGCGCGGCGCATCACCAATCCTCTCCAAGTTCTCACCCAGTCGAGCCAGGCAATTGCGCGCGGCGACTTCTCGCAGCGCGTGCATGTGAAGACCCGCACTGAAATTGGCGAACTGGCGACCACCTTCAACACCATGTCGGAGGAACTGGAGCAGTTCGTCGAAGACCTGAAGCGCGCCGCTGAAGAGAATAAGGCCCTGTTCATGGGCTCGATCCAGATGTTAGCGGGCGCGGTCGACGAAAAAGATCCGTATACGCGAGGCCACTCTGACCGTGTGACGCGCTACTCGCTGATGATCGCGAAAGAGATGGGACTGGATCCGGAATTCCTCGAAATCCTGCGCGTTTCGGCGCAGTTGCACGACGTGGGCAAGATTGGCATCGAAGACCGAATTCTGAAGAAGCCGGGCGCGCTGACGCCGGAAGAATTCGAGATCATGAAGACACACACTACCAAGGGAGCGAACATTCTGCGTCCGGTTACGCAACTGCGCGAGATGCTGCCCGGAATCGAATTGCACCACGAAGCGCTCAACGGGCGCGGCTATCCCTATGGACTGAAAGGCGACGAGATTCCGCTTCTGCCGCGCGTGATCGCAGTTGCCGATACGTTCGACGCACTGACTACCAACCGGCCTTACCAGAAGGCGTTCGATCCGGTCGAGGCGGTGCGTATTATTCGCAACTTGTCCGGTCAGCGGCTTGACCCGACGGCTGTCAACGCGCTGCTCGCAGTATTTCAGCGCGGAGAAATTCGCATCCAGAAACAACTTACCGAAACGATTGCCCCTGAACCCGTCACGATGCCAATGCCGCCTCCCGCACCGACGCCGCTCGATCCTTTGACGGTCGAAACCACGCGGACCTAGAAATTTGCAATTTCCAATTTGTAATTGCAGCCCGCCATGAGACTGCTCAACGACCCTCGCACCATCTCGCCTGGTTTTCAAATTACCTATTACAAATTACCAATTACAAATTCCCCTATAATCGATGCTGAATGATTCAGACTCTTTTTGGCAGCCTCGACGAAGAAAAAAAACCGAGTTTCATAGAGCGCATGAAGGAGGCAGTCTCGCGCACGCGCGAGAATCTGGCCGAACGCATCGAGGAAGTCGTCTCGATTGGAAAAGAGATCGATCGCTCCACACTCGACGACCTGGAAGCGACCCTCATTGGCGCGGACCTGGGTACAACCACGACGCAGGAAGTGCTCGACAAGCTGCGCGACAAGGCGGACCGCAAGCAGATTAAGGATGTAAACGAACTGAAGCGGTTGCTGAAAGAAGAGCTGCTGGCGATTTTGACCTCCACGCCCGCGCGGCCGGTGGCACGCGTGGATGCCACGCCGGAAGTAATCCTGGTGGTCGGCGTGAATGGAACAGGAAAGACCACGACCATCGGTAAGCTGTCGCAGGTATTTCGAGGACAAGGCAAGACCGTTTTGCTATGCGCGGCAGACACGTTTCGAGCAGCGGCGATCGAGCAGCTTGAGATTTGGGGGCAGCGCACGGGGACGGAGGTCATCAAGACGAAAGCCGGAGGCGATCCGTCAGCGGTCCTGTTTGATGCTTTGCAGAAAGCGGCGAGCCGCAAGACCGATTACGTGATCGTCGATACGGCGGGCCGCCTGCACACCAAGCAGAACCTGATGCAGGAACTCGAAAAGATGAAGCGCACGGCGCAACGCATCGTGCCCGGGGCTCCGCATGAGACGTTGTTGGTGATGGATGCCACCACCGGTCAGAACGGTCTGCAGCAGGCGCGGCAGTTTACTCAATCGGCAGGAGTGACAGGAATCGTACTGACCAAGCTGGATGGTACGGCGAAGGGCGGGGTCGTGGTCGCGATCTCGCGCGAGTTGGGATTGCCGGTACGCTTTGTGGGCGTGGGAGAAAAGGCGAGCGATCTGCTGCCTTTTGACGCAAAAGATTTCGTGGATTCTCTCTTCAATTAGTGGCAGACTCTTGAAATCGGCAGTGGGCCCTTTCCGTAAATCCAGGGCAAGAAGATGAAAAAAAGTCCATCCCTTCTCCAGAAACTCCTGGATCGCATCAGGGGTCTGTGGCGAAAACCTGAGCCCGAAGATCCCTACGCGTATCGCACAGCACCTTTGCGCCGTCCACCGCTCAGCCGCAGCGGCGCCGCCGTGGCGGAACTCGACGAAGAGTAAGAAGAACTGGAATTGCAGGTACATTCAAGATTCTGCCCATTGGCTTTTCACCTCTGCAATCTGACCTCCTCCCTCCTAGCTTTGTCCCGCTGCGCTGCGATAGTCTTTAGAGTTCCATGCCAACCGACGAACAATTCATGCGGAGAGCGCTCGATCTGGCGCGCGCTGGCATTGGTCTGGTCTCGCCCAATCCCGTGGTGGGCGCGGTCGTGGTCGAACCGGGAGGCAATGAAGTCGGCGCGGGCACGCACACCTACGACGGCATCAAGCATGCGGAAGCGATTGCCCTGGAGAAGGCCGGCCCAAGCGCGCGCGGCGGGACGCTTTACCTGAACCTCGAACCTTGCTCGCACCAGGGACGAACCGGACCGTGCGCGGATGCGGTGATTGGCGCGGGAATCACGCGCGTGGTGTGTTCCATGCAGGATCCGAATCCACAGGTCTCAGGACAGGGATTTGCCCGATTACGCTCGCGTGGAATTCACATCGATGTGGGCTTGCTCGAAGCGGAAGCGCGGCGGCTGAACGAAAGCTTTGCGAGGTTCATTCGGCATCACACGCCGCTGGTTACGCTGAAGGCGGCGATGACGCTCGACGGCAAGATCGCCCCTCCGCCAGCAGGAAAGACGCCTGCGGATTCGAGCGGTGCGCGCGTCCCACATGAGATCGCGGCGGGCGGATCGACGGGTGGCTGGATTACCGGCGAGATCGCGCGGCAGCATGTGCATGTTCTACGGCATGAGAATGATGCAATCATGGCGGGCGTTGGGACGGTGATTGCCGACGATCCGCTGCTGACCGATCGCAGCGGGCGCGCGCGGCGCAGGCCGTTGCTGCGCGTGATTCTCGATTCGTGGCTGCGCATGCCCGAGGCGTCGCGGCTGGTGAAATCGGCGCAGGGCGACGTGCTGGTGCTTTACTCGCAGGCCGATGAGAAGCGGAAGGAGGAACTCGAGCGGCTCGGATTGCGCGTTGAAAAGGTCGTTGCGCATTCCGATGGAAGACCGAACCTTCCCGATGTAATGCGGCATCTGGCGAAATATGACATTACGAGCGTGCTGATCGAGGGCGGCGCAACCGTGAATTGGAACGCTCTGTCGTCGGGAGTGGTGGACAAGTTATTTCTGTTTTATGCGCCGAAGATTCTCGGTGAAGGAGCCGTTCCATTCGTGGCCAGCGTGGAACACGGGCACACACACATTGCGCTGGCGGCGCGCCGGTTGCGACTACATCAGTTTGGAGAGGATTTTGCCGTCGAGGGATATTTGCGCGACGTTTATCAGGATTGAGGGTTTGATCATTGAGTCATTTAGTCATTGAATCATTTAGCCATTAAAAAGCGGAGGCTTCATGTTTACCGGAATTGTTGAGGAAGTCGGGAAAATTTCCAGAATCGAAGTGCGCGGCGAAAATCGGCGCATTACTGTTACCGCAAATAACACGCCTAAGGAACTCGGGACGGGCAACAGCGTTTCTGTCAGCGGCGTTTGTTTGACGGCGCTTGATATTCGGCCGAATTCTTTTTGCGCCGACCTGGCGCCGGAAACCTGGGAGCGAACCTCACTGTCTCGCATTCATGAAGGCGCTCTGGTCAATCTTGAGCTGCCGATGAAGGCCGATGGCCGATTTGGCGGCCACATCGTGCAAGGACACGTGGATGGTGTCGGAAAACTCATCGAATTCGAACGCATCGCCGATTCCGACAACTGGTGGCTGCACATCGCGATTCCATCCGACGTCGAAAAATATACAGTCTTTAAGGGATCGATTTGCATCGATGGCATCAGCCTGACGGTCGCTAAGCTGGAAAACAATCGCTGCACGATCGCCATTATTCCTCACACCGTCGAACTCACGAACCTCGGCTCGCTGAAGCCGGGCGATCCGGTGAACCTCGAGGCCGACGTCATCGCCAAGTACGTCGAGAAAATGATGACACGCGAGACAGCGCAGAGTTCACTTACGATCGCGGAGTTAGTCAGCCAAGGGTTTTAAGCAAGCGGTAGAGGTCATGGGTAACAGAATCACCCATCGTATGGGCGAGGACCTGTCAACCTGTTCCTACGCCTCCAGCTTCAACTCATCCAACTCCAGAAATTCCTGAATGATGGGGTGGTTGGAGTTGGCCATGTCCTTGTAGGTTCCGAAGAAGATGGCTTGGGCTTCGTGCAGAAAGACGAGGCGGTCGGCCAGCTTTTTGGCGAGGCGCATGTCGTGCGTGACTACCACCGAGGTTAGGTGCAGTTGCAGCTTGAGGCGGGCGATCAGATCGCCGAGGAGGTTGCCCATCAGGGGATCGACCATGGTGGTGGGCTCGTCGTAGAGGACGCACTCGGGTTGGGCGGAGAGCGCGCGGGCGATGGCGACCGAGCGCTTCATGCCGGTGGAGAGATCGGAGGGCAGCATCTCACGCATTTCTTTTACGCCGACCATTTCGAGCAGGCCGTCGACGACTTGAAGGATCTGATCCTCGGAGAGCTCGCGCTTTTCGCGCAGCGGGAAGGCGACATTTTCGCCGACCGTGAGCGAGTCGAAGAGCGCGCCATTCTGAAAGACCATGGTGACTTTTTTGTGGATCTCTTCGAGCTGGGGCTCGTTGTAGTCGGTGATGTCCTGGCAGGCAACCCAGACGCGGCCGGCGTCGGGCTTTAGAAAACCCATGATGTTGTGGAGGGCCACCGACTTTCCCACGCCGCTGCGCCCGAGGATGCAGACCATTTCTCCGGGGAGGACATCAAAGCTGACGTCCTTGAGGACTTCGCGCGAGCCGAAGGCCTTGGAGACGTTTTTGAATTGTATGTACGGGGCGAGCCCGTCGGCGGTTGTAAGCGTGTTCGCGGCCATGGGCTACAGGATGGCATGAAACGCGGATTGTGCTCAAGGCTTAAGATTGCCGGCGGTCCGGCGGTCCTCTGGCGTGTTCACATTGAAAAAATCCTTTTCGGAGAAGCCGGCGGCGGCTAGCTCTTCCTCGTCGATCGCGCGGATCGGGATGTCGACGAAGGCGGCGTCGATTTTGTACTTCCCTGCTCTTAGGGCTTGTTCTGCGACGGGAGAGAAGGCGCGCCGATAAACCGCGCATAGCGGTTGAAGACCCCGAGCGGTTCGCGGCACCGTGACCATGGCGTTGGCAGTGACTGTGTCGGAGCCCTCGGCCGCACCAAGTAGAAATTGCAAAAGTTCGACCGTGACAAAGGGCATATCGACCGCCAGCATCAGATTCAGGTCGGCGGAGGAATGCACGAGAGCGGCATGAATGCCGCCTAGCGGGCCGCAATTGGGGAAAATGTCTGCGATGACGCGGCCCTGGCCGGCGAAGGTGGCCGGGTCGCCGACGATACTGACCTCACCGCATATCTCGTTTAGAGTGTGGAGCGCGCGGGCAAGAAGCGTTTGACCCTGGAAATCCAGCAAGGCTTTGTTCTCGCCCATGCGCGTGCTCTTGCCGCCGGCTTGGAGGAAGGCGGCGAGGGAGGGTTGGATTTCGTCGATCATGCGAGTTCACACAAGCATAGTCTCCCCCTCTGGAGTTGGAAAACGGGATTTCCGGTGTTTGGACGCGCCGAGGGCGCCGGCGCTACCGTGGACAATTGTTACGACTGTGTGAACATGGTTCTGCTTTTTCGGGCGAACATAGCGGGAAGTTGCATGATTCGGTTTGGTTGTGAGATCACTGATAGTGCGGCGCGGACAAGAGTGTCCGCGCTACACGCGAATCTTCATGCCCACCTTTGCCGCCATCGATATTGGATCGAACTCGGTCCGGCTGAAGATTGCCCGATTGCATGCCGGGCACATGAAAGAAGTCCACGAAGACCGGGAGGTCACGCGCCTCGGAGAAGGCGTGTTCTCCGGCGGCCTGCTGGCGCCCGAGGCAATGTCGGAGACGGTGCGCGTCTTGCGCCGTTTCAATCGGGCGATCCAGGAGTGCGGGACCGATGCCGTTCGGGTGGTGGCGACGGCCGCGCTGCGCGACGCCCGCAACTCGCATGCGTTTCTGGAGTGGGTGCGATCGACAACGGGCTGGACGATTGAAGTAATTTCCGGGCTGGAAGAGGCTCGGCTGATCCACCTTGGCATCGTTTCCCATGCGCGGCTGGGCGCTTCGAGCGTCTTGCTGGTGGACCTGGGCGGAGGCAGTTGCGAGCTGACGCTCTCGCGCGCGGGCCATATTCGCGACACGGTGAGCTTGCCGCTGGGTGCGGTCCGGCTAACGGGCGAGTTTCTGAAGCATGATCCGCCCCGCAAAGGCGAACTCAAGCAGCTCCAGAGTTTTGTGACGCGCGAGGTGGGGCGCATCCAAAATCGAATTCGAGCGGCGCGCGTGGGGACGGTGATCGCGACCTCGGGGACGGCCGCCGCGCTGGCGGGGATCGCGAGCCACTTGGCGCGGTCGAAGAGACGGCGCGCCTCGATGCCAGTAACCCGCGAGATGATGCGGCGGATCGTAAAGCAGATCACGCGCATGCCGCTCGAGCAGCGCCTGAAGGTTCCGGGCATCGGGCCACGGCGCGCCGAGATTATTTGCGCGGGCGCAATGGCCTACGCGGAACTGCTCGAGCGCTGCCATCTTTCGGCGTTTCGTTATTCGCCGCTCGGATTGCGCGATGGAATTCTGGCGCAGATGGCGGCGGAGCACGACCGCAGCACGCGCTCCGGGCGCGCGATCGAGTCGGAACGGTGGGAGTCAATCAAGCGCGCGGTGGAGCATTACCGCGTCGACATGCATCATGCGCTTCATGTGCGCGAGACCGCGCTGCAAATTTTTTCCGGCTTGAAATCCGTGCATCAGCTTCCGCCCGAGTATCGCGAGTGGCTATCGGCAGCGGCGATGCTGTATGAAGTCGGCGATTACGTGAACCGCAACGGACATCACCGGCACACTTACTACATCATCGCCAATTCGGAGATCCTCGGGTACACGCCGCAGCAGCGGCGGATTATCGGGTCGATTGCACGGTACCTTGGGAAGTCGCGCCCCACGCCCGGAGATGGGCCGATGAATACGTTGAGTCCGGAAGAGCAGGAGTCGGTGAAAAAAGCGTCAATGCTTCTGCGCATTGCGCGCGCGGTCAATATTGGGCGCAGCCAGTCCGTGGCGAAGATGGGAGTTTCGGCGCGCAACGGACGCGTCTCCATGAAGCTGGCGGCGCGCGGGAATGCGAGCGTGGACTTGGAAGTCTGGGCCATCGAAAAGGACCGCGCTTATTTTCGCGAGGTCTTCGGGCGCGAGCTTTCCGTGGCCGCGGTGTAAAGCGTGCGCAGGATGCGCGGCGTGATGCACCAACTGAGCGAACCCGCGTTGCGGCGCATTTCGACTTTGGCGACGGCGCCTTTTTTCAATTCAATCACGGCTTCGCAGCCGGTGTCGCTGATTACGCGGCCCAGAAAATCGCGCAGGTTGGGATTATGGCCCACGAGCAGGATGGAATCCTGGCGCGCGTACTTCTCCAGCATTTTCTGAAAGTCGGCAAAGCCCGCTTCGGGGCGAAGAGCGTTTTCCTTGACCAGCCTGCCTTCATGGCCCATTTCATTTCCGACTAGTGCAGCGGTCTGCATGGAACGCTTAAGCGGGCTGGTGACGATGACATCGACCTGCACACCCAGCGCTGTCAGAGCGCGCCCAATGTATCCGCATTGCTCGATGCCGTCTTTGTCGAGCGCGCGCTTCTCGTCTTTTTTGTCGCTGGTGCCCAGGCGGCGCTGGCCGGCACTGGCGTGCCGCAGGAAGTAAACAAACATTTTGAAAAACTATTCCTCTCCGATCAAAAATCTTTCGTTCGTCCCTCTTGCGTTGGAGGCTCTTCCGCCTGCGCTCCGGGATGAGCCGGGCTGGATGGGCGCTGGAATATTCTCCGGCGACTCCTTCCCTTCCGCAAGCGCGATGAGAAATTCCTGGGCGTTAAAGGCCGCGCGTCCGCGGGGCGGACGCTTGCTGCGCCCGGTGGGCGACTGCCAGGCGCGCAAATAGCGGCCGTCTTTCTGCAAAAATCGCGCCTTAACATTGTCGGCCAGATAGGCAGCGAGAATTTCGTGGAGCACGCGCTCGCGCAAAAGCCGGTCTTTGAGCGGAAACAAGACCTCGACGCGTTCATGCAAATTGCGGGACATCCAATCGGCGCTGCCGACGTAGATTTCGGGCTCGCCGCCGTTCTCAAAACAGAAGATGCGGCTGTGTTCGAGAAAACGCCCAACAATGCTGCGCACGCGGATGCGATGGCTGACGCCGCGCACGCCGGGCCGCAGCGAGCACATGCCGCGCACCAGAAGATCGATCTCCACTCCGGCCTGCGACGCACGGTACAGGCATTCGATCATGTCTTTGTCGACGAGGGAATTCATCTTGGCGACGATGCGGGCGGCCCGGCCTTCGCGAGCGTGCTCCGCCTCGCGATCGATGAGAGCCATGCATCGCTCGGCCAGGTCGAGGGGCGCGACCATCAGCGGGCCGTAGTCAAGGTGCTCGGCGTAGGCTGTCAAAAAGCTGAAAACATCTTGCACCGCCGCGGTAATATCCGGGTCGGCGGTCAGCAGGCTGAGGTCGGTGTAGAAGCGCGCCGTTGTGGCGTTGTAGTTGCCGGTGCCGAGGTGGGCGTAACGGCGGGTAACGCCGTCAGGATCGTGCCGCACAAGAAGAGAAAGTTTGCAGTGCGTTTTCAGACCGACGAGCCCATGGAATACCTGTACGCCGGCGTCTTCCAGATCGCGCGCCCAGCGGATGTTGGAGGCTTCGTCGAAGCGGGCCTTGAGTTCGACCACGGCTGTGACTTCTTTTCGCGCGGCGGCAGCGATCAGAGCGGGCACAATCAGCGAATGCTCACTGGTTCGATACAGAGTTTGCTTGATCGACAGGACGTTGTCGTCATCGGCGGCCGACTGAATGAAAGACATCACCGCATCATAGGAATCGAAGGGGTGGTGCAACAGGATATCGTGGCGGCGCAGTTCCTCGAACAGGTCGCGCGACTTGGCGGTCAGGCGCAACTCGCGCGGCACGAACGGCCGGAACTTCAAGTCGGGCCGCGCCGTCGATTCATAGACATTCATCAGGCGGGAGAGATTTACTGGGCCATCGACGGGAAAAACCTGCCACGGCTCCAACTCAAAAACCGTCCGCAGGCGCTCGATGATCTCGGGATCGGCGGCGGACTCGATCTCCATGCGAACGGCGTCGCCCTTGCGGCGGTTGTGGAGTTCGGCGCGCACCGACTCGAGCAGGTTGCGCGACTCTTCTTCTTGCAAATAAAGATTGCTATTGCGGGTTACTCGGAAGGCCGCCGACGACACGATGTCGTAGCCCTTATACATGCGCGTGGCGTGATGCAGGACGAGGTCGGCAAGAAAGATAAAGTCCTGCGTGCCTTGCTGCGAAGGGACGCGGACCAGCCGCGGCAAGGCGCGCGGCACGGTCACTACCCCGGTATAAGTCAGCGAAGAACGCCGCCGGCGCCGCAGCAGCAACGCCACGCAGAGCGCTTTGTTGATCACCCGAGGGAAAGGATGCGCGGGGTCGACGGTGACCGGCGTCAGCAGCGGATCGAGTTCGCGCTCGCAGTACTCCTCGACGAAGGCCTGGGCCTCGTCATCCAGTTCGTCGATGCCGAGCACGCGAATTCCCTGCTCTGCCAGTTGGGGACGCAGCCGTTCGTTCCAGCAGGAATATTGCTCTTCGACAAACTTGTGGGCCGCGCGGTTGATCACCTCGCGCTCTTCGACCATGGTCAGGCCGCCCGAGGTCATGGCGTTCTGGCCGTCTTCGAGTTGTTGCAGCAGGCCTCCAACGCGGATCTCAAAAAACTCGTCGAGATTGCTGGCCGAGATAGCCAGAAACTTCACGCGCTCGAGGAGAGGGTTGGCTGTATCCTCCGCTTCTTCGAGCACGCGCCAGTTAAACTTCAGCCACGATTCTTCGCGGTTCAAAAAAAGCGCGCGGGTGCTGGGAGCTTTACGAGCCATAAATAAAATGCCGAATCGTACCTGCTCTTCTGACTGCTTTCCACTTACGGGGCTTACCCACTTAGGAGGGATGTCCAGTACTGGCGTCGGTAAACAGTATACCAAGACAAAAAAGGGCGCCGGATTGTAAACGGCGCCCGAGTATCGGACACAGTTATGAGACGGAGATGGCAGCGTTTTGCCAAACCAATCAAGCCCCGCGCCGCTGCCCGCGCGGGGCCAAGCCTTCAATGCAGTTCCACCCAAAGCGCCGCCCCAGTACGGTCAGCCGCTTGGGGAGGGGTGTCGGCGGCTAAAAGATGTAAATCGTGTCGAACTGTAAGCGTGTCAGCCATGGTTCAGTTGTCCCCAACGGACGCCCAACCAGGGCCGTAAAGCCTAGCTGAACGTTCCGATCGAACTGATAGAAAGCGTCGAAACGATGCTGTGTGACATTCGTTCCCTGGCGGATATCGCTGTAGTTAAAATTACCCAGCACCGCTTCCCGTTCGATGTAAATGCGGGTATATCCGAACTGTACATCCCGTTTCTCTTGCAGACGCCCTACCCTTCCCTCCGCCCAATACCCGCGCCTCTGGTTCGAGGTGCACGCAGCGTTGGCTGTCTGCTTGTACGTTGTCGTCGCGGTATTGGCGGGCGCCGGAGCAATGTTGGGCAGGTTGCCGCACGCCTCGGTGTTTTGAACGTAGTCGCCGATGAACGACACTGGGAAGCGCGCGCTGCCGGTGTCGATATCGAGACGGGCGAGATTGTCGAACAATCCGAACTTCGACGCGAACTGCGCGTTGGTGATGGCGGTGACGCCGGTCGGATAGGCCGTTCCGTCGAGCGTAATTACCGTCGTCGCCGTCGTTGTGTAAATGGAATCCTGAACCGTGTTCCCCGTGCCCAGCGGGAGCAGGCCGACATACGGAGTCTGTGGATTCTTACTGCTCGCGCGCGCCAGAGCAAGCGCAATCGAATCCGCGCCCCGGAAGTCGTAATAGCCCGAATAAAGGCCGAGGTTTACGCGCGGCGACCCGAGCTGCCATGACGTTTGTACCTGGCCGCCGTAAGTTATTTGCTGCGTGACTCTCTTGTCCGTGGCTACGGTCCCTGCCACCTCCGCGAAGGGCAATTCAAATCCGATAAAGGCCACCCGCTTCAGCACGGGCGTATTCAGCTTGAATCCCAGGGTCTCAGCCGCGCCCTCCGGGTTCAAGTCTTTATCCCAGGTCAGCTCCGTGTTGTACCACGGGTAGCGGAACTTGCCTCCCACCAGGGTCAGGGACTTGAACGCGCTGGGCGTGAACTGCACAAACGCCTGATCGAGGGCGACCGCCTTGCGGGTGTAGAAGCCGGTAAGGGTCGCGTTGGTGGACGTGGGGTCGTTGACGTCGCCGCTGGCCAGCGTGATCCCAGTGCGGAATTGCGAGCCCAGGTCAGCCAAGGCGTTAAAGCGAACCCGGACGCGGCCACGCGCCCGGTCGAGCGATTGATCGGAAGGTCCGCCGAAAAATGGCTCCGCGCGAAGACGAACGTCGCCGCTAAGCGAGATTGGCCCAATGCCTTTGATTTGCCGCTCCAGATTGCGGATGCGTTCGTCCGTGCTTCCCGCTTGGACATTCTGATATTGTCCACCTGCCGGCTGCGAATGCTGCGAAGACGAGGTCGGTTGTCCGGTAAGGGCATTGGCGGGCGGAGGTGCGGAAGCGCTGGTTGCCGGACGAGGCTCGTTACCCTGCCGCTCTGCCTCAAGGGCCTCAATGCGCTTCTGCTGCTCGCGCACCATCTGCCGCAGTTCCTCGACCTCGCTGTGGAGGTCCGAGCCTGGCGAGGAGGAAGTGGTCTCGGCGGAAGCGGCGATTTCGCCGGGAGCCGGCGTCCTATCCGTGTTTTGCCCCCAGACGGGGTTAAGTAACGCTGCCGACGCCAGGGCTGTGACGAACAACAACTGTGCGGGTCGTTTCATAACGAATGCAGTCCTCTCCTTGGGTTGTGGAATCGTTCCACCGGCGTCTAAAAGGGGGAAGAACCGGGGCATGGACACCGTGCTGGTTTCCATAATGTCTATTATATTACTAGACTACATAGACAATATAGCAATTACTTTGCCAGCCCCCACGGAAGGCCCTCGCTCGAAAGCCAGCCGTTTCAAAGTGTTACGTGGAGGCCGCGAGGAGGCGCATGGACTGTGCGCAATCGCTTTTCACTTAGTGGCGTGAATTTTCCGGGAAGTCCGCCGCAAAGGATCGCAAAGGAAGGGCAACACGCCAATCGGATCGTCAACAAGCGCGCAAATGAAAAGCCGCGAGCCTGACTCCGGCTCGCGGCGGCTACTCGGATATTTCCGTTTTCTAGTGGACCTGCTTGATGGTTTCTTTCACCTTCTCCGCCACATTCGCCGGCAGCGGCGCATAGCTGAGCTGCTCAGTCATCTTCTGCCCGTCCGTCACCATCCAGTTCAGGAAGTCCGAAATAATCTTTCCTTTCGCCGGGTCCTTGGACTGCGCTGGAATCAGCAGCCACGTGAAGCTCGAAATCGGATACGCCGTCTTGCCGGGCGCGTTGGTGATCGAAACGCGAAAATCGGCGGGCATATTCTTTACCGACGCCGCGGCCTCCGTTACCCCGTCCAACGACGCCTTCACAAAGGTACCAGCGAGGTTCTGCACTGATCCGTAAGCGATTTTATTTTCCACCGCATAGATCAGTTCGATGTAGCCGATCGACCCCGCTAACTGGCGGATCTGTCCGGCTACGCCTTCGTTCCCTTTGCCGCCTAATCCCACCGGCCACTTTACTGAAGTTCCCTTCC
This sequence comes from uncultured Acidobacteriaceae bacterium, assembly GCA_963698865.1. Taxonomy (GTDB): domain Bacteria; phylum Acidobacteriota; class Terriglobia; order Terriglobales; family Acidobacteriaceae; genus Acidiflorens. The sequence goes on from CAVOSL010000005.1 coordinate 420,015, forward strand.
CCACGCTCGACTCCCAGTCCTTGCTTACCTTCGACAGGTAGTCCGTCCAGATGTAGGTCGTGCCACTTCCGTCTGATCGATGGACCACGATGATTGGCTCGTTTGGAAATTTAACTCCCGGATTCGCCTTCGCGATGGCAGGATCATTCCAACTCGTTATCTTCCCCAAAAAGATGTTGGCCAGTACGTCCGGCGTAAATTTGATTTCTCCGCTCACACCGGGAATGTTGTAGGCAGGGACGTCAGCACCCAGCACAGTCGGAATGTGGAAGAGCTTGAACTTGGCTTCCTTGAGCTGGTCGTCGGTCATGGGGCCGTCGCTGGCGCCGAAATCAACCGTGCCGTTGATCACCTGACGAATGCCGCCGCCGCTGCCAATCGACTGGTAGTTGATCTGCACGTCCGGATGCAGCTTGTTGTATTCGTTAAACCACTTGGAATAGATCGGATAAGGGAAAGTCGCGCCCGCTCCGTTCAGGGTGGTCGCCGCGAAAACCGGCAGGCACATGGCAAGGCACGCCAACAGCACCGCGATGCGTCGAATCACTGGATGAATCCTCCTGTAATTTTTTTGTAGATATACAGCTTCGGTTCTAGCGGCGAAGTATTAAAGAACTGTTACAGTGCGGTGAATTTCTGATGAACGGCGTTTACGGCGCAAGGACTTAGCTGGAAGAGCCTCAAGCCACGGTTCGCGTGGCCATTCGAACGGGGTGCTTGAAGTTTTTAGCTCGCGGCTCGTAGCTCGAAGCTGCCTTCAGCGGCTGGCCACTTTATCGAGACGGGCGAGTTGTTTGGCAAACAGAGGATTTTCGGGGAACTCGTGCTGAAGTCCGAGGAGCGTCTCCCGCGCCTGGGCATGGTTCTTGTCGCGAACATAAGCAATCGCGAGGAGGATGCGGGCGAAAGGCGCCAGCAAATGACCGTGCTCGGCGGTGGCCTGCAGTTCCTCGATCCCTCCCTTTTTGTCCCCCTGAACGCCGCCCACACGCAAAATCCAGCGAACCGGCGCGGACATGGACCCGATGATGTAGCGGCTCACGCCGCTGGCCAGGTGCGCGTCGTAGCATGTGGGATCGGCGGCCAGCAACTGGTTCGCCCAGTTGGTCGCTTCTTTCGTGTAATGGAGCGAGGCCAGGTTGCGTTTTTCAATGAGCGCGGCAAAGTCGGAGCGCAGGCCCGCCGACATGGTCATGGCCAGGAGCGCGTCCCGGTCGCGGGGATCACGGGCCAATCTGGTTTTGGCGAGGCTTTCGGCACGGTCGAGCTGCTGCTCGAAACGGGCACGCTGCGCGGGATCCGCTTCATACTTCTTACGCGCCGCAAAGACCGAATCGTCTTCATAGAACTGCGCTTCAAGCACGCCCAGCCGGTTGAACTCCGAAAACAGAATGTCAGCCCCCTGGCTGACGGGCCCCATAGGATTTTCCGGATTCAGCTTTTCCCAGGCCTCGAAATGCTTCTGGGCGCCGTCAAAATCGAGATCGTATAGGCGGAGATAGCCGTCGTTCAGGCCGGGGGCGGGAATGTCGGCGGCCGCCGGCTTCCCCATCAATGAGATCGCGCAGAGAGATACCAATGCAGTCGCGAAACTTAGCGCACGCAAACGAACTCGATTGCTCAAATTGGGTTCTCCCCACATACCCAAACTTAGATGCAATTCTCGCTGAGTAGTGCAACCGGGCGCAAGCAGGAATTGTAAACTTCTGGCAAACTTCTTAACACTAAAGGTCCCTACCTGTGAGCAACGAAATCCGCTATGCGCCGGGTTGGCCCGGCATCGGACCGCGCTGGACGTCGAGCGCCAAGACCGGCATCGGCACTGCCTTAAACCTCCACAGCCGGGTTTGGTTCACGCTCAGTCACGGCATTCTCAACGAGATTTACTTCCCGCGCGTCGACCAAGCCTGCACGCGCGACTTCGGGCTGATCGTCACCGACGGCCGGGCGTGGTTCTCCGAAGAAAAGCGCCACTGCACCTTTGAAAACCTACCCATCGAACCGGGAGTGCCCGTCTACGAACTGAAAAATACGTCGACCGACGGCCGCTACCGGATCGAAAAAGAAGTGCTGACCGATCCCTGGCGCAACGTGGTGCTACAGAAGATTCGCTTTGTACCGCTTCAGGGAACCTTGCGCGACTACCGCCTGTACGCGCTCCTGGCCCCGCACCTCGGCAATTTCGGGAACGGCAACAACGGCTGGATCGACCATTACAAGGGAAGGCCGATGCTCTTCGCTGAGCGCCAATTCTGCGCGCTCGCCCTGGCCTCGTCCGGGCCCTGGCTGAAACGCTCCGTCGGATTCGTAGGCACGTCCGACGGCTGGCAGGACCTGGCGAACAATTTTCAGATGACGTGGGAGTACGACCGCGCCGAAAACGGGAACATCGCTCTGACCGGCGAGATCGACCTGGCGGCCTGCGGCGGCGAGTTCACTCTCGCGCTTGGCTTTGGCGGCATCTGGGCCGAAGCCGGCCAGCAGGCGCTCTCTTCCCTGCTCACTTCCTACGAAAAGATCCGCGACGACTACGTTTTTCACTGGCGGCACTGGCAGAAGAGTCTCAAAAAGCTGGACGCGCAGCCCCGTGAGAAGGATTTGTATCGGGCCAGCGTGGCTGTTCTGCGATCGCACGAGTCGAAGGACTTCCTCGGCGGAATTATTGCCAGCCTTTCCATCCCTTGGGGATTCAACAAGGGCGATGAAGATCTCGGCGGCTACCACCTCGTCTGGCCGCGCGACCTGGTCGAGAACGCCGGCGGATTGCTGGCGGCGGGCGCTCACGACGATGCCTTGCGCGTCCTGCATTATCTGGAAGCCACACAGGAAGCCGATGGACATTGGGCGCAGAACATGTGGCTGGATGGGCGTCCCTATTGGGATGGCACTCAGATGGATGAAACCGCGTTTCCCATTTTGCTGGTCGATATGCTGCGCCGCGAGTCTCCGCGTTGCTTTGAAAGCACCCGGCGTTGGTGGCCGATGGTTCGCAAGGCGGCCTCGTTCATTGTTATCAATGGTCCGGTCACGCAGCAGGATCGCTGGGAGGAAGATGGCGGTTATTCGCCCTTCACGATGGCGGCCGAGATCGCCGCGCTCTTGATTGCCGCCGATTTTGCCGACGAGATGGGTGAGCCACAGGCCGCCGAATTTCTGCGCATCATGGCCGACACGTGGAACTTCAACATGGAACGGCGAACATATGCCATGAACACCGATCTGGCGCGGCAAGTTGGCGTCGAGGGCTACTACGTGCGCATCACGCCGCCGCCCACCGCCGAGGGCGCCTCGCCGCTCGAGGGTTTTGTTCCGATCAAGAATCGTCCTCTGGGCAGCGGCAATGCGGCCGCGGTCGAGATCGTCAGCCCGGACGCGCTCGCACTGGTGCGCTTTGGCTTGCGCGCTCCCGACGACCCACGAATTCTCAATACCATCAAAGTCGTCGACGCGCTGCTGCGCGTGAAGCTGCCGTCGGGCCCAAACTGGTATCGCTACAACGGCGACGGCTACGGCGAGCACGAGGATGGATCGCCTTTCGACGGCACCGGGATCGGCCGGCCCTGGCCTCTGCTCGCTGGGGAACGCGCGCACTACGAACTCGCGGCCGGGCGCCCGGCATCTGCGGAAGCGCTACTCGCTGTGATGGAAAACTCTACCGGTGATTCGCGACTGATTCCCGAACAGGTCTGGGATTCGAAAGATATACCGGCGGTCGAATTGTTCGCCGGCAAAGCGTCGGGCTCGGCGTGTCCGCTGGTCTGGGCGCACTCGGAGTACATCAAGCTGCGCCGGTCGCTGCTGGATGGAAAGATCTTCGACCAGCCTCCGCAGACCGTGGAGCGGTATCTGGTTCGTCAGCAATCGGCGGAATACTTCAACTGGCGCTTCAACAACAAGCCGCGCACCATGCCGTGCGGAAAGAAGCTGCGCATTCTGACGATGGAACCCGCGCTGGTGCACTGGACCTTCGACGGCTGGCAGACGAGCCTCGACGGCAATACCAAAGAGAGTGGATGGAACTTGCAGTATCTCGATCTGCCGACGGAGATGCTGACTTCCGGACGCCAAATCATCCTCACGTTTTACTGGAAAAATGACGCGCGCTGGGAGGGACGGGAGTTTGAAGTGACGGTCGAATGAGGTAGCGCCAGCCGGGACGCCGGCGCTACAAAACCTAGGCTTGTAGTTCTCTCCGTTTTGATAAATCGCGATAGAGTGCTGTCCCACAGGCAGCAGCAATCACCAGCAGCACCGCGCCTCTCCCCCGTGGGCCGATGATCAGCCAGCCGCCTCCGAAGAGCGCGGCATAAACCATCGCGCAGCCGAGGATCCAACAGACCAGATTGCGACCCAGATCGCGCGTGGGCGCAACCTCCGGAGCAAGGCGAGCTATCGGAAGCCATCCGCTTACGTGCGGACGAACGTGGCGATAAAAATCTACCAGCACGCGCTCAGGCTCGGGCGAGGTCAGGAACGTGACAACGACCCAAACCAGTGTGGTCACCGCGGTGGTTGCCAGCGCGGTCTTGGCGAAGACGACCGGCGAATTGCCGGAAAATGGCAACCACCAGCGCAGCGCAAGCGAAGAGGCTAGCGCGGTCGCCATCGCTGAAATCTCGCTCCAGGCATTGATCCGCCACCAGTACCAGCGCAGCAAGTAAACGCCGCCGGTTCCGGCCCCGACCTCGAGCACGAATTCCCACCCGGATCGAATCGAGGCCAGTTGCGCCGAAACATACGCCGAGACGATGACCAGCAACAAGGTGGCGAGCCGCGAGATTTTCACGTAATGCGCATCGCTGCCATCTTTTTTCAGAAAGCGCCGGTAGAAATCCGCGACCAGATAGGACGCGCCCCAATTCAACTGCGTCGCGAAGGTCGACATGAACGCCGCCATAAATCCAGCGATAACAATTCCGCGCAACGCGGGCGGCACGTGCTGCGTAACCACCATCATGTATCCGGCTTCGGGATGCTCAAGCTTGGGATAGAGGACGATGACCGAGAGCGCGGTCAGAATCCACGGCCACGGTCGCACCGCATAGTGCGCAATGTTGAACCAAAGCACGGAGAGTAATCCGTGGCGTTCGTCTTTCGCGCTGAAAATACGCTGCGCGATGTAGCCGCCGCCACCCGGCTCCGCACCCGGATACCAGAACGCCCACCACTGCAGGCCGAGGTTGACGAGAAAAGTCAGCGCAGGGAGAGTCCAAAGCGCTTCGGAATTCAGGGGACGCGAAAAATCCGGGAAGAACGAAGTCGCATCGCCCGCGCCTGGTCCCGCGGCGGCGCGCATCGCTGCCAGCCGATCCAGCAGAGCGCTCATGCCTCCGCAGGCCTGCACGCCATAGTAGGCGACCGCCACCACGATGCTCATCTTCAGAACAAACTGAAAGAGGTCGGTCCAAAGAACTCCCCACAGCCCGCCCAGCGCAACGTAGAGCCCGGTGAAGGGGATTAGAAAAAACACGCAGACCATCAACGCGCCGCGATCCGTCAGGCCGAGCGTTGTGGCGACGATGGTTGTCATCGCCTTCGTGACCCAGCCAAGAATGAGGCAGTTCATCAGCAGTCCGAGATAGAGGGCGCGAAAACCGCGCAGGAAGGCCGCTGGCTTGCCGGAGTAGCGCATCTCGGCGAACTGAACGTCGGTGAGCAGGCCGGAACGCCGCCACAGGCGCGCGAAGAGAAAAACCGTCATCATCCCGGACAGCAGAAACGACCACCACAGCCAGTTGCCGGCGATTCCCTGCGAGTAGACCAGCCCGGTGACAACGAGCGGCGTGTCGGCGGCGAAGGTGGTCGCGACCATCGAAGTACCGGCCAGCCACCAGCTCACGCGGCGGCCTGACACGAAGTAATCGTCGACGCTTTTGCCCGAACGGCGGCGAAAGTACAGGCCGAGCGCAAGCGTGATCAGCAGGTAGCGCGGCGATTGCCGACCAGTCGAGAACTGTAAAGTTCATACGATGCGGCCAGCATACTGCACCGACGCAGCCGCGAGAAGTTGCGTGCTCGATTCCCTGTGTTTGCTAGACTCTTTCTTTCAGTGGGGAGTCCATGCGCATTCTTTGCCCGTTTGCTATCGTCGTTCTGATGACGTCGTTCGTTCAAGCCGAGATCTTGCCTGCTCCGCAAGCGATCACCGATCCCAAACAAATCACCTCGAAGCCCGACGCGCGAGTGGAGAGGAATCTCACCATCGAAAAGCTGTACATGACGCGGCAGGTGGGCGGCGCAACCTGGGCTCCCGACGGCAAGACCGTCGCATTCGTCAGCAACCTGAGCGGCCGCAACAACATTTGGACGGTCGCGGCGGACGGTGGATGGCCCATGCAGCTCACCGTCAACGATCAGCGGCAGACGAGTCCGACGTGGTCGCCTGATGGCAAATGGATCGCCTACATGTCGGACTATGACGGCGATGAGCAGTGGGATATTTTTCTCGTCTCGCCGAAAACCGGACAGGTCGTGAACCTGACCAACACGCGCGAGATTGCCGAAGAAAGTCCCACATGGTCGCCCGACGGGCGTTATCTCGCCTACATGGTCAAGCCGAAGACGTCGTCGGTATTTGAGATCGACGTCTATGACACGGTGCTGCGCGACATAAAGCACATCACCTCCGGAACCGCGAAAGACCGCATGAACGTTGCCCCTATCTGGTCGCCCGATGGCAAGGCTATTTTTTATACGCAGGAGCAGGCGAAGGGCACGGACTCAAACATTTTTGTGGCGGAGGTCGGCGGCGAGAACACACTGCTCACCCCACACGAAGGCGAAAAACTGCACGGGGCCAACGACGTCTCGCCGGATGGCAAATACCTGCTCATCACTTCGAATGCCAGCAACGGATATGACAATGCCGGATTGCTCGAAATCGCGACAAAGAAGATTCATTGGCTCACGCAAGACAAGTGGGAGATCGCTGGTGAAAACTTTTCTCCCGATGGCAAGTCCCTCCTCTACACCGCCAATGTAGATGGCAACACCGAAATTTATTCTTACGATATCGCTTCCGGAAAGGCCCGCGCGCTGCCGTTGCCCAAGGGTTTGAATGGGCCTAGTGGCCGGCCTTCGCCGTTTACGCGCGACGGTTCGCGCCTGCTCTTTGGGCACACGGGCGGGACTGCGCCCGGCGATCTGTGGGTCTACACGTTTCCCGGCAAAGCGGCTGACGGCAAATCGCATCAACTCACGCACTCGCTGGTAGGCGGTGTCCGCCCCGAAGACATGGTCGAGCCCACTCTCGTTCACTTCCCCAGCAAAGACGGCAAGTGGACGATCTCGGCGCTGGTTTATGTCCCATACAATCTACCGCGCAATGGCCAGCACCCAGCGATCGTCTATGTGCACGGCGGCCCCACCGCGCAAACCGTAAACAGCTTCAACCGCTTTGTGCAGTACATGGTGAATCAGGGCTACCTCGTCATCGCGCCGAACTATCGCGGCTCGACCGGCTACGGGAAAGAATTTCAGCAGGCGAATCTTTTTGACATGGGCGGCGGCGATCTACAGGACGTGCTCGCTGCGGCCGACTGGATCAAGCAGACCGGCTATGTCGATCCGAAAAAACTCATTCTGATGGGCGGAAGCTATGGCGGATACTTGACGATGATGGGCGTTACGAAAGCTCCCGATCTTTGGGCGGCGGGCATTCCGATTGTTCCCTTTGTGAACTGGTTCACGGAAATTCAGAACGAAGACCCAATCCTCCAGCAGTCCGATCTCGCCACCATGGGCGACCTCGTGACGAACAAGGCGCGCTACGAAGAACGCTCTCCGATCAATTTTGTCGACCAGATTAAAGCGCCGCTTTATCTACTGGCCGGCGGGAACGATCCGCGCTGTCCAAAGACTGAGGCGCAGCAAGTAGTCGATGCGGTCAAGAAGCGTGGCGGGGTCGCGGAATACAAAGTCTACGAGAACGAAGGCCACGGCTTTGCGCGCGTCGAGAATCAGACCGACGCCTATAAGCGCGTCGCCGATTTCCTGATCGCGCACGTGCCGCCCGCGGATTGCGGCTGCGTGCTGAACGAATAAGATGAAATCATCACCGAGTCGCAGAGTCACAAAGAGAATCAAGAATTTGTTTTCTCGGTGACTCTGTGTCTCGGTGGTGCGAAAGAAATTTATCGCCGGCCGCTACTCTCTAATCATCATCTCCGTCGTCGTCGGGCGGCTCAGGCTTCCCTTTCTGCGCCTGTCCCAGGAAGTAACTCGCCGGCTGTACGGCCACAATCGGAGAATACGAGCGGAACGATCCCTGGAAGAAGTTGACCAGATCGGTGCTCGACCGTGCGTCGGCCACGCCCATCGTGCCTTCCGTGAGTCCGTAGATGCTTTCAATGGTGCGCAGAATGCTACCGAAATCGTAAGTATCGTTGTCGATGTATCCCTTCGGCGTGTAAGCGGAGATCACCAGCAACGGCACGCGGAAGCCGGTTTGATAATCGGCCTGGCAATTCAGGCTCGTGCACGGCAGGCCAGGTTGCTTGATCGCAGGTTGATTGTCCGAGAAGCCGCCCCAGTCATCCCAAGTCACGATGATGGCGGTGTTATTCCAAAATGTCTCTCCATTATCGAGGCCAGAGGCGCACGTGGGATTCTGGCCGATCGCATTCACGATGGCCGTGACCCACGACGGACCGTATTGATCGTTCGGACCGGGATGATCGGACCAGGTGCCGTCGGGAATCACCCAGCTCACCTTCGCTAGGTTGCACCCGGTAATGTCGTTGAGAACATCGGCGCCCTTGAGGTTGAGGTCGACCTTACTCGTCCATTCCGAACCCGTGCACTTTAGCTTCACGTCTTTTTTGTTGGTGAATTCCGGCACGCAAATATTCGCGATGGAATTGGGAGCGGTCCAGATCGAACCGGCGGACGGTGCGTAATACTTCCAACTGACGCCGATGTCGTCAAGCTGCTCTCCCATATTTGTTTTGGTATCGCAAAAGCTGCCCACGGGATTGCCCGGCGGATTATTCAGGGCGGTATTCGCCAGCGGGCACTCTTGCACGGAGCCACCGTCCCACGCTATTCCTCCGGCGCATAGCGTGCCACCAGGGGGGAGCGGCGAAACCTGCATGGTGGTTGCATTCGCCGCCGACAGGCAGCCCGCCAGCGTACCCTTCGGCTTGTAATTTGCAGAGATGAAAGTCGAATCCATGTCTTCGGCCGCAGAGCGCGCCGAGGTCCCGCTGAAGATAAATTGATGCGCGGGATAGCTCGGGCCCTGGTTCGTCTGATACATGAAGTTTGCCCAGCCATAATTTTCCGCATAGTACAGGTAGGGATCGAGAATGCCCCCGGACGAGCCGTCATAGTTCGTGACCGCCTGGTTTTGGACGTAGGCGTACGAAATGTTGACAGGCTTGATCTGCCACGCGCCGTCATTGCGGCAGCCGTAGCCCATGGCCGGGTCCGGGTCGCACATCTCCTCAAAGGCCGTGTGGGAGTGGCTCGGACCGTTGGCGCCGTACAACGCGACCGGCTTCAGGGTGAAGGGCTTCACCGTTCCCGACTTGTTGGTGAGGCCGCACGGCGACACGTCATAACAACTCGTCGTGACGGGATTGGGAGTGCACGCGGCCAGGCCCGTCGCGCCCTTCGGAATCGGGCAGAGTGGGGCCAAAAAGTGGAAGAGATTGTCGGGCGTGCGGTTCTCCTGGAAGATCACAACCACGTGCTTGATCTGCGGGGGAAAGAGCGTTGGCTTTGCTTTTTGGGCGTGCAGACTTCCCGACAAAATGGCGGCAGACAGAGTCAGAAACAGAAGAGATTTGGAAAGCTTCATACGGCCTCCTCCGGGTAGAAGGTGCGCTCCGCGGCGATTCAGAGAGAATGCTCGCGTCGCGCGGCTGGTGATACTAGCCATCGTCGGAAATCCGACCGTCCAGTATGCGAGCGTGGCGGCAGTATCCTACGGTTAAATCGCGCTGTCAATTATTGCCGGTAGGAGGTGTAATTTCATGCGCATGTTGGCGTGATCTCTTGCGCAACCAACTGAGCGTCGCGGAGCAATAAGTTTGGGAATGGATGGCTAGCGCTCGATAGAGTGCTTACGCGCGGCAACTTTCTTCTTCTCCGCTTCGAAGCGCAGATAAAGCATGTAAAACACAATCACCAGATTAACGACAAGGACCAGCAGTCGAAACCAGGTCGGCCGCCGGAGCAAGTCGTCGACCTCAAACGGTACGTAAATGGCGCCGGTAATCGCCGCCATCCACTCCGCCCACGGCAAGGTATACCAAAGCCCATAAGCCTCGATAAAACGCAGGATCACATAGACGCTCGCCACCACGGCGATCTTCCACAGCCGCACATCGCTGACGCGCGAAACCAGGTCGATAAAAACCCCGACGTAGTGGCGGTAAGGATTAGCGTGGAGAAACTCCAGCAGGCTCTCCGCCACTCCCCAGATATTTTTGTGGCGCATGGTGAGCAAGCCCAAGCCTGCCAGCATCACGATGATTCCCTTGGTGAATTCGACCGTGGCTACGGTGCGGACACCTTTAATGTGCTTGGGATCGCGGACGACCGGGTGATGGTGCATCGTGGCCTTGTGCATCGTGGCATGGATGATCGGCGGGGTCTTCACTTCTGCCGGCGCACGCTGGCGCGCAACTCCTCGACGATTTCCTGGGCTGCCTTATGGGCGGCATCGTTCTGGCTTACTTCAAACGAAATGGCGCCCACCCGCGCGTGCCCGCCTCCACCATAACGTTCACATACCTTGGCAAGATTGACGGTCGGCTCGCGCCGCGACCAGGGATTGGAGCCGACAGAAACTTTCACACGGAAGGAACTCTTGCTGACGCCCACGCTGTAGATCGAATCGGGATGCAGATAATACGGAATAAATTTATTGTAGCCTTCGAGATCGAGGTCGGTAATGTTGAAGAAGATGGTGCCGTCGCTTTCCTCAGTGCGCTGGCGCAAAACCTCGATGGACCGGCGATGACGCTCGAGCAGCGGCGGCAACACGGCGGCGACGAAGGGCTCCTCGAGCAGTTCCCCAAGCGGCTTGTACGCCAGTAGCGGAATCAATTTCTTCACGAAATCGCGGTCCGCCGACGCCTCGATGGCCATGGTCAGCTTCATGGCCGGAGCCTGCATCTCGACTGCCGACTTGGCGTCGTCGTATAAAGCGCCGTCCACGATATCGGTCCACATCACAAGCTCGGAAACAGGGCGCGGGTCGAAACCGAAGCGATGTTCGGCGATCATCGCGATAAAACTGGTGCAGGATTTGAAGGCCGGGTCGTAAAACTTCCGGTTGCTCTGATCCTGCTCGAAATGGGCGGCGTCGGCGGGCGTGAGAAATGCGCTCTCGTGGTGATCGAACCACCAGGTAATCTTCGGCGAACTCGAATATTTAAAATCGACAATGGCGTTCTCGTCTCCATCAAACTGCTTTTCGTCAAAAAGTGCACCAGCACGATGGAGCAGCCCGGAATAGACAAAGTCCACGTCGCCGCGCACGCGTTCGCGGTAAAAGCGGCTGAACAGCGCCGCCGAGCACGCCCCGTCGAAACACTTGTCGTGATAAAAGACCCGTACTCGCAAAATGGTTCCCTCAAGCCGCTCTTTGAGCGGAGGTGAAAAACAACTAGGGTTGCTGGTTTGGCGATTTATGTCAAGACGGAAGTTTGAGCGGAGTGGAGTTTCAGTCTTTTTTTCACCACAGACACACAGAGGCACAGAGAAAACCTCGAACCTTCAAAAACCGAAAGAAAGGGATCCCTCCGTGTCTCGGTGACTCTGTGGTAATAAACGACCTGAAACATCACTTTTTTCGCCGGCGGATTTTCAGATCGAAGCTCACCACGCCGTTCTGATCGCGCAACGCAATAATCGAGATGTTGCGCGTTATGTTGTACTCGCCCTGGATAATCTGCTGGTTGGAGACCGAGACGTTGGTGCTGTAAGTGACGGTGAGATTGCTCACCACCTGCTGTTCCACCGTGACCTGCGGCCCTTGCGCCCCACGATACACGCCGGTCTCACTGTTCAGGCCCTGCGGATCGATCTTGATGCGGCTCACGCCAAACAAGCGCTGGATGCGGCTGCTCACGCTGGTGTTCAGTGCTTCATTGATCAGGAGGTTCGTGGCCTGTCCGCCAAGAGCGCTCGATCCACCCGCCTGCTGCGCGTACGCCGCTTCTTCCTGAGTGCGGCCCAGGGCGAGCAGTGCGATCACATCCTGTTCCGGAAGCTGCGGTTCGGACTGCCAGCTGATCTTCAGGCCGTTGGGCGCGGTGGCGTCGCCTCGAAAGCGCACGGTGATGTCGTAATCGCGCACGCGGGTGGTTGCCTGCAGGTCTATCACGGGCTGCGTCTTGGCGGGATTGGCGAAGGTTACGTCGCCGCGTTCAAGCTGATACTTGTTTCCGTTGAAAGAAATTTCGCCTTCGAGCACTTCCACCCGGCCCAGCACGACCGGGCGATCCGCCGTACCACGCAGCCTGAGGTCCGCATCGCCAGACAGCCTGGCTACCGCGGTCTGCATCTGGAGTTCGGGAGTCGTCGTTACGTGAACATCCAGCCTGAGCCGGTTTGCCAGACTATCTGTTTGTGTGAACGTAATGGCCTGCCGGCTCCTCTCGAGATAGGCGCCGAAATCAAATCCCGGAGTAACCGCCAGCTTCGTGACCACGACGTCACCGCTGAGGACCGCCGAATTCGAAGTGCCGGTCAGGCGAAGATTGGCGTTCGCGGTGGAACTCACGCCCGGCGGATATCGCAAACGAACGCCTTGCGCGGTCGCTCCGACGTCGAGTTGCGCCACGCCGCGGTCGTAGCTCACCGATCCGCTCAACGCGATCGTGCCGCCGCCCGTCGTGCCGCGCAGGTCTTGAATCTGAATACGATTGCGGTCGAACACTAAAACACCATTCAGGTCGCTCAGCCCGCTCGGAAAGTCGTTGTGGCTGAGATATGTATTTTTGACGTCGATGCGGCCTTGCAGCACCGGCTCTTGCAAACTGCCGGTTGCATTGACGCTCAAGGCCACCGCGCCGCGCGCCAGAAGTTTCGGATTCAGCGACTGCAAGAGCGTCATATTGACCGTGCCGTCGAGACCGAAGTCCATCTCCTGCGCACCCGCCAGGTGCGCGCGGCCATGCGCGGTAAAGTCTGTGCCGCTCCCGGCCAGATGAAAACTCTCAATGATCATTGCCTGGTCGACCACCTCAAATCGCACCGGCTCGACGTTGTGCACCGGCACGCGCTCCACCTCCAGGGCGAAAGAACTTATTTCCGCGGAGGCCTTCAACTCCCGCGGCAAACGCAGAGGGCCGCGCAACTGCATCGTCCCATCCATGGGAGAGCGGGCGGTGATTTTCCCCGGCAGGTAGATGCTGAGCAGCGCGACCACATCGAGATCGTGGAAATCGAGCTTCAGGTCGGCCGGAAAGTCCTTCTGCATGCCGACCGTCCCCGCAACGTTCAATCCGGACTTGTCAAAATCGGAATGCGCCTTGATGTCGAGCTGCCGTCCGCTGGTCACTGCGTCCACATAAAAATCGCCGGCGCGCTGCTGATCGAAGGCGAGATCCTTGAGGCGCAGATGCGCTTCGAGCGAAGGCAGGTCGGGCGTGCCACTGACGCGCGCGGAGAAATCGGCGATGCCATCCATGGTGAAACGCGTCGATTGGAGCCGCGGAAAATGGTTGAGGTTGATATTGCGGCCCGCCAGGTTCAAATGAAATTCATCGCTCACGCTGCTGATGCTGCCGTTGCCCGAAAGCAGAGCATCGTAGGCTCTGGCCTCGAGGTTATTGAACTGGAGTTCGTCGTTAGCAAGACGAAGATCGCCCTTCGCGGAAGGAACCGCCACGCCATAAGCCATCCCGTCGCGCACCTCAAAATGGCCGTCGCCGTGCGGGCTGGCGCGCGTTCCCGAAAGATTCATGGTGAGGCCGAGGTTGCCCGCGAGGGGCCGGTCGACGCCGGCTAAATGAGCAAACTCCGCAACGTCCCCGTTCAAAAGGTCGAGGTGCAGAGTAAAAGGCGAGTTCGCTTGCAGTTGACCGGCGGCCAGCGCCGAACTCAAGTCGAAATGTGCCACCGCGCGCCCGTGGATCAACGACCCGTTGCGGGCCGCCACATTGTTGTTCGAGTACTGCAGCGCGGTGGTGAGCGCGTCCCAATGGATGGTTTGCGCCGGAGTTCGCCGGGTGGCCGGCAAAGTCGTCTCGAAATCGTAGACTTCGAGATTCCCATTTAATGAAATCGCAGAGAGCCGTCCACTGGCATTGCCGGCGAGCGTTGCAAAGCCGTGCACGGCGACCGGCAACTGCGACGAACCGTAAGCCGCTTCGAGCAGCGGCCTCCACTCGCGCACGTTATGCGTGGTCAGCGAAAAACGGAGAGCGGAGTTCGCGGAAAGATTGCCCGACGCTTGGATCTCAGAACCGGGGGTCGTCCAGCGAAATGCGCTCAGCTCCAGTTCATCGCGGGAACCATGATAGACACCGTCGATCCGTCCGCTGACGGGAATTTCATCCGGCGCGGGCCGCGTCGGCGGAGAGAGCTCGAACTTGACCCGTGTTTCGGCGTCGCGAATCGAACCCGTCCAGGCAAGATCAACCGAGCCGCTCGCATTCCCCGCAAAACTGAGCCGATCGAGCGGAAGTTTGGGGGTGCTCAGGACGACGAGTACCGGAGCCAGCGGAAAGCCCGCCAGTTGCAGGCGAACCGTGCCGCGCTGCAGGCTGGCAGCCGCAACCCGCGAGCCCGCCCGCGACGCAGGCGATGGGGCGCGTGGCGATTCAAGCGAGTTACGCCAGTTCGTTACGTCCAAATCACCGGTGACATTGCCGCCGAGGACGCTGACCTTCAGCGACGGAATGTGCAGGCGGCTCGGGTCAATTGAAAATGCGGCCTGCACGTGTCCATTGCGCGCCGATAGTTTCTTTCCACCCGCCCATTCCAGTTCTTTCGCCTCCAGTGTCCCTTCGGTGGAAAACGTCCGCAGATTCCAGGAACCTCTGCCCGCAATCTGCGCTGTCCCATTCCGAAGCCGTGGCTCACGCATTACCGATGCCAGCTCTGCGAGGTCAACGCTGCCACGGTATTCACCGGTGACTTGAGGGTCGCGATAGTCTTCCAGTCTGCCGGCAAAGCGCAATCTCGGAGTGCCCCGACTTCACCATCAGATTTCTGATGTCGGCATGGTGCCGGGCGAGAACCACCGCAGCATTCGCGCTCCAGTCAAACTCGGCGTATTTGGCCCAGCGCGTCTTCACACTTCCGGCCGCGACCTGCGCCTCGTAATGCTGGCGCAAAATCGAAAAGTTCAGCGCCAGCGAGAGATCGCTGGCGGCAAAGTCGAACGGAATGTTCTGGTCTTGCCACAAGAGCCGCCCCTCATGCGCCTCGATATGCGAGACCGACATCGAGACCAGGCGCTCGATCGCGCTGCGGTCGGAAGAAAGCTTCACCGCGGGCGCAGGCATGTTGGTCGTGCCGTCCGCATAGGCAATGACGTGAACCACAGGATGGTCAAGCACTAGCGAATGCAATCCAATCGACTTCTCCAGCAGCGAAATGATCTTCAGCTCCGCCTGCACGCGCTCCACTTGAACAAAGGGCGCCTGATCCGCCGCTTCGCGGCCATGAATGGTAAGGTTACGGGCATCGACCCGCAGGCGGAACGGAATGGTGTGCAACTCGCCTAGTTCGACGCGCCCCCCGCTTGCCTCCTCCAGGGCCGCGACGACCCGCCTCCGCACTCGTAGCTGAAAAGAGTCAGTCGTGACCCACCAGCCAATCAGTCCCAAGGCGAGCACACAGAAGCCGAAAAACGACAGCAGCAAATTTCGCAGGATGCGGCGGCGCGCGCGGGGAACCGGCTGCTCGCTCAACGGTTCTGTTCTCCCGATTTCGGGTTGGGAGTCAGGATGTGGCCCTCCGAGCGCAGGTTCGCGAGCCAACCGGTCAACAATTCATTCAACTTCCGCTCGGCCAACAGCGTTCGAATACGCCCGTAAACTTCGGTCAACGGTTTGGCCTGCGCCCCCGCCTTCTTCAGCTCGGGCAATAACTGATCGTGATAATACGATTCCACGGCTTGCTGATCGATGTGGACGGAGGGACGCAGGCGGTCTTCGACGAGCCTCATGAGTTGGATCTGATTGCTGAGGCGCGTCTCCAGCGATTTTTGCGTAAGGCCATAGCGCTGCAGGGCCGCATGCCATCCCTCTTCCGTGGATGCGTTCGCCTGCAGCTTGCGGACTTCGGCGACACGCTCGGCGACCTGGTCGGCAGGAGCCGGTTGCGACGGGCGCACCTGCTCGCGCAATAGCTCCTGATCGATCAACCGATCAAGCGCGCCCTTGCGCTCGGCATCGGTGAATGAAGCGGGATCCTTGCCGTCCTCGAACGCCTCATAGGCGACTTCCTCTTCCCAATCGCTCTGCAAAACCACATGGCCATTAACGTTCGCCACCACGCGATCAACGATAGGACCGGCCAGCGCAAAAATCGGCAGCACAAAAACGAGCATCGCCGCCAAGGCATAGCGCCCTTCTCCGCGAGTTCCGAGGATTTTCTCCGCGTACTCTGCGAAAATCCGCCCGTCGAATGGGCTACGCCGAAATTCGCCTTGCCGGAATTTTATCCCCCAGCGTTTCATCAGAAAGACTGCCCTACGTTAAAGGAAAAATTGAAATGCGAGGCCCGTTGAACGCCCCAGATCCCGGTCTCGATCTCGTGCCCGCCGATCCGGGTGATCGTAATGTTAGTGTAGGCCGGAAAAGCCGGCGGGTTTAAATTGTATCCGAAATCAAAGGTTAATGGACCGATGGGTGTCTGGTATCGAACCCCCATTCCAATGGCATGCGACACATAGTTGTACTTGCATTGCGAGATGGCGCCCTGAGGCTGCGGCACAAAACATTGGTCACGGTCGGGCTGGTGAAATCGCCCGATGCTGGGCAGCATCTCCTGCGGCCGCGCAAACACGTTCCCCATATCGTGAAAAATTGTAAAGCCGATACTGTCGTGCAGATAAGGTAGCGTCACGCTCGGCAGCCGCAGTTCGAGATTATTTAGAAAGACCGCGCTTCCGCCCACCGGAAACCCCGTGATGGGATCGCGCGGCCCCGCCTGGTTTAACCCAAAGCCGCGATTGGAGTTGCCCCCGCCACTATAAAAACGTTCGGGCAGAGGGACCAGCGCATGGGTCGTTGTCGGTGTCTCGTTCGGATCCTGCACGATAGTGTTGCCAAATGGGTTTTCGATCCCAATCGTCGTGGAACGCGCTAAAACAAATCTCCGCCCCGTTATCGGATTACGGCGAAACGAGTAGTAGGTCGAGTTCTTCATCAGCAACCGGCTGAAGTCGGCTTCCGAACCAAAGTACGAGCCGGCGACTCCACCTTCGACGGAGTTATAGCTGCCCCGAGTTGTCTCCAGATCGTTATCGCGGCGGTTGCGCACAAAAAGAAAATTCGGGTAGCCCACGCGCGTCGGCTTCGACAGCAATGGGATGAGTGCGACTTCCACTTCGATGTTCGATGCCTCCACCCGGCGGTAGGTGAATCCGTAGGAAATGGTCGTGAGGTCGCGATCATTCCTTCGGAAAAGTACCTGGAGGTTGCGCAGACTACCCTCCAGACGCTTCGAGGTAAAGGTCGAAACGTCGATCGTATTGTCGTAAAACGCCGTGAATGAAAGATGCAGATCCTCGCGGTTCAACAGCTTCGGAATGTCGTAGTTGACCAGCGCCCGTTGCTGAAGCCGGCCCACGTTGCCCTTGAAGGTAAAGGTCTGGTCGCGGCCACCGACGTTGATGCGGTTGATGGCGAACAAAGCTCGCGGGCTGATGCCAGTCTGTCCCAGTGGCTGGTTGGTGCCGACTGCCGGTTGCCCGGTTTGAAACTCGAAGCCGCCGCCGTAGTCGAACGTGTAGCGCTTCGCTTCGCGTGCCGTGATGACGACGTTCTTGCGCGATTCGGTGCCCTCCGGATTTTGAATCGCCGTGTCTACCGTGCTGAACAGCCCGAGGTCGTATAAACGACGTTGCGTTTCCAGTATGTCGCTCTGGCTCAGCGGATCGCCCTGATGCACACGCAGTTCGCGCTGGGCAACCCCCGGGCGCGTGTAGTGCAGCCCGTCGAGGAAAACCCGGTTGGTGAAGAATTGTTCGCCCTCGTGGATCGTAAAAGTCACGCCCACACGCGGCGAGCCATCCGGAGCCGCTGGCGCCGCAACATAGGCAACATCGACGGTAGCGGTGGAAAACCCGCTGTTGAAATATTTGCCAAGAATCAGATCGCGATCCGCCGCCAGTACCGATTCATCAAATCCCTGCCCCTCGGCGGTCGAGATTTCCGGAAGTTGCTCCGAGGGCAGCGTGTAGTTGCCTTCGATCTGAACCCAGGCCACCCGCGTTTGCGGACCCTCCTTGATCTTGATGTCGATCGCCAGCAGCGACGGATCGTTCTGGTAGTTGGTGATCAGCTTGGCGCCGACTTCGGACTGCCGGAATCCGCTGGCCTGATACAGGCCTCGAATGTTGTCGACGTCCTGGTCGAGCAGGGCCTGGCTGTAGCGCCCGTGGCTGAAAAAGCGCCCGGCAGCCGCGCACTGCAACCTCTCGCGCATTAATTCTTCCGGAAAATACTGGTTCCCCGAGATGCGGATAGCCGCGAGCTTGTGCCGCTCCCCGGGATTAATCGTGTAGACGATGTGCACGCTCTTGCCGTCCTTCTCGGTCCGCTGGCTCACCGATACGGTGGCCTCGAAGTAGCCGAGCGCTTGCATATGGTTTTGAATGGCGCGGGAACCTTCGTTCAACAGGTCCTCGTCGACCGCGCCTTCCTGGTAGATAGGTACGAATCGCCGTAGCGAGCGTTGGCTCAGTTTGTAGCCTTCCGATGCAATCTCGACCACCGGTCCGCGATCGATCAGAAAGGTGTAGTCCACGGCATTGCGCTCGGAATGGTACTCGGAACGGGCCAGCGAGACTTGTGCAAGCAGACGATCCTGCTTTTGGTAGCGTGTCCGAATGCGCTGCAGGGCACGCGTCATCCGCGAAGAGATCACGGGGTCGCCGGAATGCAGCTTTGCAATATCCCGGAACTCACTCTTTGAGTAACTGGAGTCGCCTTCCACGGTCACCTCGCCAACCGTCGCCCGTGGCCCCAGCACGATGTCGAACGTCAGGTTGACCTGGTGCTGCTCCTCGTTCCGCTGTTCCGTATGCGTGATCGTCGACTGGTGAAATCCGTTCTCTCCCAAAACCCGCTCGATGCCGGCCCTGGCGGTTTCGAGCTTCCCTGGCGTGTACAGCTCGCCCAGTTGCAGGCGGGTGGCGCTCGCGAGCTGATTGGCCGACGGGTTCGTCGAAACGCCCTCCACCGTGACAATGCCGACAAAGTAGTTGGCGACGGCGATGAACCGAAGCCGGATGCCCGCCGTTACCGTGCGGTTGACTTCGGCTTGAATGTCGGCAAAGCGTCCCGTCCCAAACAGCGCCTTGATGGCGTCACGCAGGTTGTCGCGCGTCAGTGGCTCGCCCACCTTCAGCGGCGTCAACGCAATCAGCGCGGCAGCATCTTCCTGCTGCACCCCCGGCAAGTCGATCTCGTCAATCGTCAGGCCAAGATAAGGATTGATCGCACCGAACTGGGAAGCGGACTCTTCCGGCTGTTGGGCCGCCTCCGGCAAGGGGGATGCCCAACCCGTCCCGCCGGCCATTGCCAGGAACAGCAATGCTGGCATCAGCAGGAAAATTGCGGGCCGCACGGCGCTTGTTTGTCGCAAAATCTCCCTTCCTGCCGCCCGCCCGTCGAATAACACGCCCTTCGGGTTCGATGAACGGATCATCGCCTCACGTTGCTCGGAAGAACTTTGAGGACCGCAACCTATAATAAAGGCTTAAAGGCTTGCGAAAGGTAATCGCTTTGGGAACTGACGGCAGTAGCTGGCCTGATCCTGGGAGGCGTTTTTGAACTTGCCCGACCGCTATTCTCGCCAGATTCTGTTTAAGGAGATCGGTGCCGGGGGCCAGGACAGGCTCTCGCGGGCGCGTGTCGTGATTGTCGGATGCGGCGCCACCGGGTCGGTTCTCGCCTCCCTGCTGGCCCGGGCGGGTGTGGGCACGATGCGCATCATCGACCGCGACTACGTCGAGCCCAGCAACCTGCAACGCCAGTCATTGTTTGACGAAGACGATGCGCGCGAGTCGGTACCCAAGGCCATCGCAGCCGCCCGCCAGATTGCCCGCTTCAACTCCGAGATCGCGGTCGAGCCTCAGGTCGCTGATCTGATCCCCCAGAACGCAGACGCTCTTCTCGGCGCTGCCCACTTGATTCTCGATGGCACGGATAACTTCGAGACGCGCTACCTCATCAACGACTATGCAGTGAAGAATTCCCTGCCCTGGATCTATGCCGCCGCCGTCGGCAGTTATGCCGTGACCATGAACATCCTGCCCGGCGAGACGGCCTGTCTGGCATGCATCTTCCCGGAATCTCCCCGCGGCACAATCGAGACGTGCGAGACCGCCGGCATTTTGAATTCCGCCGTCAACCTGGTCGCCTCGATTGCCGCTACCGAGGCGATGAAGTTTCTGATCGGCGCGCGCTCAAAAATGCGCCGCACTCTTCTCTCCTGGGACGTTTGGAGCAACGAGCAGGCTGAGGTCGCTGCCGCAGCGCCGCGAGCCGGATGCCATGTCTGCGGCGAGCGCAATTTCATCCACCTCGCGGGCGAAGGACGCCCTCACATCACGCTCTGTGGGCGCAATTCCGTACAGATTCACGAACGCGAGAGGCCGGTCGATTTTGCCGAGATCAGCGCGCGCCTTCATCCCCTCGGCAGTGTTCGCCACAACAGCTTCGTGCTGAAATTCTGGCGCGATCCTTACGAGATCACCCTCTTTCCCGACGGCCGTGCCATCGTGAAAGGCACAACCGACACGGCGATTGCCCGCAGCCTCTACGCCCGCTACATCGGTAGCTGACGCGCAAAACCCGCGCCAGTTGCTGCATCTGCCTGCAGGTTGTGCGCAGGTGTTTGCATCGCCCCACGAATCGCGCCGCGGCGAAATGACAGTGTTTTGGCCATGTTTCACCCGGTAACGCCCGAAATGGCCGAACATCGCGGCTTTCGGCGCCCTCCTCCGCAACTGGCACCCAACCTGCATCAGAACAGCCAGAGCAGTTTCGTCTGTGGAGGCAGTATGCGACCCTTTTTCGCTTTTTGTGTTGTGGTTCTGATTGCGGTTTCAGCTTTCGGCCAGAACATGGGCTCCGGGCATCATCCCTTTGGCTATGGCTATGGCTACGGATACGGCTCCGACGCGCCCCTGGTTACAACCCCCATGCTTTCCCTGGAGACGGTTACTGAAAATCCGGTCGGCGCTTCGAACGCAACCACCGGCCTTGAAGCCGGCGCAACCAACGCCACCGTTTCTCAGTTGCTCTCGGGCTCGACGAGCTCCAACTACACCGTGGGCGTCTGGTACCAGGGCGGGTCGCCTGTGATTACGCCCCAAGTCAACACTTGGCCAATTCCGCGCGAGGGTTACGGGATGCACGCTCCGATGATGGGCCACGAGATGGGCGAAGAACACGCGATGGAACGGGAACTCATGGCGCACCACGAAAAGGCGGCGTGGACTTATTTCTCCGGCCCCGAATATACGACCCCTGTCGCCAGTGCGGCCAAAGGTCCCGGACCCGGCAAGCACGCCTACACGAACGATGACGTAACCCGTCAGAACAACAACAACGGCAACGTCAAGTACGACGGCAAGACAGAAAAGATTCAGTAGCGATTTTCCCCGCAGCAATCTTTCCTTCAGTCATGGGGGACGGTGGCTCTCAGTCGCGCCAACTGGCGCGGCTGAGAGCCCTTCGTTTCTCCGTTCCTGTGTGTGTTGGCGTGCCTGGTGATGTGTGTGGCGCAAACCTGGCCTGAGCGCAGTCGAAAGGACTCTTGCCCGCGGAAGCCGGCCTCTGTCCTCATAAAACACTCTGTCATCCTGAGCGGAGCACTGTGAGCGAAGCGAGCAGAGCGGAGTCGAAGGACCCCACGCAAGCTGGCAGCGCAAATCAGCCTCGCGAGGAGTTCTCCCCACGTCCGCGCGCCCGCGCCGCCGCTAACGCGAACCTCAAATTGACCGCACCAGCTTTCTGCCGATTTCTCCGGTAAAATCCTGCACGGGACCGGGAGGCAATTCATGCCCAAACTTTCTTTCTATTTTCTCGCCACCCTTCTGTCTTCCGCCGGACTAGCCGGGCAAACGCTCTCGCCGCAGGTGCGCAACTTCGTAAAAGTTGATGCCCCGGTAGTGGCACTCTCGCACGTGCGCGTAATCGACGGCACGGGCGCAGCCGCCCGCGAAGACCAGACCATCCTCATCTCGCACGGAAAGATCGACTCGGTCTCCGACGCCGCCTCCGCCAGCGTCACGAAAGACGCCCAAGTACTCGATCTGCACGGCTACACCGTCATTCCCGGTCTCGTCGGCATGCATGACCATCTTTTCTATCCCATGGGCAACGCCATCTTCGGCGAAATGGGCCACAGCTTTCCGCGCTTGTATCTAGCTGGAGGTGTAACCACCATCCGCACGACGGGAGGGCTCGAGCCCTACACCGACCTCGAACTGAAGAAGCAAATCGACAGTGGCCAAACTCCCGGCCCAAAGATCCACGTGACCGGTCCCTATCTCGAAGGCCCGGGCACATTCGCAGTGCAGATGCACCAACTCACCAGTCCCGACGACGCCACCCAGACCGTCAACTTCTGGCTCGACGAGGGCGTCGACAATTTCAAGGCGTACATGTTCATCACGCCTGCCGAACTATCCGCCGCCGTTGCCGCCGCCCACAAGCGCGGCGCGAAAGTTACCGGCCACCTCTGCTCCATAGGATTCCGCGAAGCCGCCGCCAT
Organism: uncultured Acidobacteriaceae bacterium; assembly: GCA_963698865.1. Taxonomy (GTDB): domain Bacteria; phylum Acidobacteriota; class Terriglobia; order Terriglobales; family Acidobacteriaceae; genus Acidiflorens. Next base: position 442,929 of record CAVOSL010000005.1, read on the forward strand.
CGGCATCGACGACCTCGAGCACGGCCTCGTAGTCGACACCGAATTCTTCCCCTGGAAAAAACCCGGCGAGTGCCCATCCGACCATCTCGACTACGACTTCATCGGCAAACTCGACATCCAAAACGGTCCCGTCCACGACATGATCCTCGACCTGGTGCAGCACCACGTCGCCGTCACCTCGACCCTACCGGTCTTCGAAATGTCCGTCCCCGGCCGTCCCACCATTCAGCAGCGAGTGCTCGACGCGCTCACCGCCGACTCCCGCAGCCAGGTTCTCAACAACAAAGTCCGCTCCAGCGACGCCAAGGCAATCCGCCAGCGCTACCACTCTGACTCGTCGCCCTGGCCCGCCGCCTTCAAAAAAGAGATGGAATTCGAGCACACCTTCGCGCAAGCCGGAGGAACCTTACTAGCCGGCCTCGACCCCACCGGCATGGGAGGCGTAATCGCCGGCTTCGGCGATCAGCGCGAAGTCGAACTGCTGGTAGAAGCGGGCTTCACGCCGCTGGAGGCGATCCACATCGCGACCTACAACGGCGCCCAGTTCATGGGAGACCTCGACCGCGTTGGCACGATCGCTCCCGGCAAACAGGCCGACCTGATCGTCATCAAAGGCGATCCATCAAAGCAAATCGAAGACATCGAGAAGGTCGAGACGGTATTTAAAGACGGCATCGGCTACGACTCCGCGAAATTAATCGAATCGGTAAGGGGAATGGTCGGGAGCCGGTAACGTAGCGCCGCCGTCCCGGCGGCGGTTAGGCGGGCGTCCCCGCCCGCCCCAAGCGTCTGCCGGCTTTCAGATGGCCCGATCAACCGATGACCCGATGCTCTCAATCTGCTACATTCGTCCGGTTGCCTCTCCACCTCCAATAATCGATCCGAGGATGAATGCCGACACCGACGGTTTCCACCACCCGCCCCGAACCCTCACCCCTCTATCGCTGGTCTGTCCTCATTTTTGTCAGCCTCGCCATGGGCGGGAACTACTACATCTACGACAGCATCAACCCCCTGGAACGCATTTTCATCGACAAGCTGGGTTTCTCGGCGACCGCCTTCGGCTGGCTGAACTCCTCCTACAGCGTGGCGGCCGTGGCCACGCTGCTCATCGGCGGCATCGTCATCGACCGCATCGGAACCAAGAAGGCCATCACCTTCTTCGCTTTTCTTTGCCTCGCCGGAGCAGCCCTCACGGCCGCGCGCGGCCGCCCGGCCGTGATGATCGCAGGCCGCACCGTTCTCGGCCTCGGCGCCGAATCCATGATTGTGGCCGTCACCACCGTGCTGGCGAAGTGGTTTAAGGGCAAGGAACTCAGCTTTGCCTTCGGCATCAACCTCACCATCGCCCGTCTCGCTTCGGTCGCCGCCGATAATTCCCCCACCTGGGCCAACCGCGTTTTCTATCCCAATGGTCCCAACGGAGAGCCAAGCTGGCAGGGACCCCTCATGATCGCGGTCGGTGCCGGCGTTCTGGCAGTGGTTTGCTCGGCCATCTACTGGGGCCTCGAGAACCATGCCGAAAGCCATTACGAACTTGGCCAGGCCGGCTCGATCGACAAGCTTGAGTTTGGTCAGATCTTCCGCTTCAATACTTCTTACTGGTACGTGGTCATCCTCTGCTTCACGTTTTATTCCGCCATCTTTCCCTTCCGCACCTTTGCGATCGACCTGTTCACCAATAAAATCCTGACCGTCCACGGCGGTGTGTTGGCGTCGGAGGCGATGCGCGTGTACGCCCACGAGCAAGCCGGATTCTTCAACAGCCTCCTTCCTCTTTCGGCCATGATCGCCACTCCGCTCTTTGGATTGCTCTCCGACAAAATCGGCAAGCGAGCCTTCCTGATGATGTTCGGCTCGATCCTGCTCATGCCGGTCTATCTCCTGATGGCCTACTCGAACGTCACACTTTTCGTTCCGGTCTGCATGATGGGAATCGCCTTTTCGTTGATCCCCGCAGTTATGTGGCCCTCCGTCGCCTACATCGTGGATCAGTCCCGACTAGGTACGGCATACGCCCTCATGACCATGATCCAGCAGATCGGCTTCTTCCTTCTGAACCTGCTGATCGGCAATGCCAATGACTACACCCACGCCGGTTTGGATAACTTTCATGGCTATGCCCTCGGCATGTGGATTTTCTCTATCCTCGGCTTCGTGGGTCTGACCTTCGCCATCCTGTTGCGCATCCGCGAAACTGGTCCGCACGGTCACGGGCTAGAAACCATCCGGGCGGGAAAGTCTTAAGTGACGAATTAGCCGCGCAGCGGCGCAAGAACGTAGCCCACGGCGCAACCCGTGGGTTTGCAAAGCGCAAGCCGAATCAGCCCCGGAGGGGCGCCAGAATAGTTACGGCCCCCCGAACCCGGCGACTTTTCAGCGTCGTTCCGTAGGACGTGTTACCAAAGTGAGTCCTTTATCCCAACTCGCCATCTTCTCCTGGATAGACCGCAACTCTTTCCAGCGTACGGTTTTTGGTATTCTTGGAGCGTCGTAGCGTTGCTGTGCGCTCAGGCAGCGCCATCGGCAAATTAGTACAACGTAACGAGTAAGCAGCCGCATCTGAGACAGTAGCGGCCGGAAAAGGCGACTTGACCGACCCGAAGCAACGAATCACCGAATTAGAGGCTATTGAGCGCGCCAAGCAGGGGGACGAGGCAGCCTTCGAAACCCTCTACCAACTGCACAAGCGCCGTGTTTATTCCTTATGTTTGCGCATGGTTTCCAATCCGTCGCAGGCCGAAGATCTGGCGCAAGAGGCGTTTCTTCAGCTCTTCCGCAAGATCAGTACCTTCCGCGGCGAATCCGCCTTCTCGACCTGGCTGCATCGAATGACGGTAAACGTTGTCCTGATGCAGTTGCGCAAAAAGAATTTGCCTTCGGTCTCGCTCGAGGAAACTCTGGAAGCCGACGAAGAGGCGCCCCGCAAGGAATTCGGCGCCGACGATGTGAAGCTGGAGGGCTCGGTCGATCGTTTGCAGTTGCAGCGGGCCATCGATCGCCTGCCCCCGGGCTACAAAACGGTTTTTGTGCTCCACGATGTGGAGGGTTTTGAGCATAATGAGATCGCCCAGATGGTGGGCTGCTCGATTGGGAACAGCAAGTCGCAGCTTCACAAAGCTCGTCTAAAGCTGCGGGATTTTCTGAAGTTCATGAGAGCCGAAAAGGCCAGGACAGGATAGCGGTATTGAGTTTTCGGGGAGAGAGTGCTTATGAAGTGTTCCGACGTAGATCGAATTCTGCCCGACATCGTCGATGGTGTCCCCTTCGACGGCAGTCAGGATCTTGAGGTTCAGTCTCATCTTAAAACTTGTCCCGACTGTTCCGAACTCGTTTCCGATCTTAAATTGATTGCGGGCGAGGCGCGGCATTTGTCCGAATCCGAGGAGCCGTCGCCCAGGGTATGGGCGCGTATAGCCACCGAGTTGCGGGCCGAAGGGTTGATTCGTGAACCCGAACTGGAAGCGGCCCGCCCGGTGCTCCTTCCTGCCCGCCAACGTCGTTGGAACCCTTTCTGGCTTGCTCCCGTCGCCGCCGCCGTTGTGGTCGCGGGTTCTTACCTTCTGATTCACCCCCCAGCCCATCACGCCACCGCGCAAACCGCTCAGCAGTCTGCCGCTCGGCCTTCTGAAACACAGATCGCGCGACAACCGATCGCGCAGCAACAGCCCGCGCAGCAACCAGCTTCTGTTCCCGCTTCCCAATCTCCAACTGCGCTATCCGACCCGGCACCACAGGGTCCAGTCGAGCAGGCCGACCTTTCGCCGTCCGCCAGCGATAATGAGTTTTTGTCCGAAGTTTCCACGCGCGCCCCGGGCATGCGCGCCACCTATGCAAATCAGTTGCAAGCGGTCAACAAAGAAATCCGGGAGACCAAGTCATATCTCAGCCAGTACCCCGGTGATATTGACGCGCGCCAGCACTTGCTGGAAGTCTATCAACAGAAAGAAATGCTTTATCAGATGGCGCTCGATCGTATTCAATAGTCGTTTTCACTAGTCTAGGGATAGGGCCGGCACTGCCGGTTAAAAGGGGCCTGGGTATGGAGAAGCTTCAGCAGACCACGGTTGTAACTCTGGTGTTGGCTACCTGTCTGGCATCGGTGGCCATGGCCGAGTCCCGCAAGGAATATCGCTATACTGTGGGCCCCAAGGCCAATATTTCCGTCGATACCCAATACGGCTCCATTTCCGTCAGGCCGGGCGCCGGCAACCAGGTCGTTGTGACGGCGATCTCGCAATCCGACAAGACCGAGGTTGACAGCCAGCAGCGCGGCAACCGCATTGAGGTCGCATCCCACCTCCTCGCGGGCGCCGATGCGCAAACCGGCCGCGTTGACTACGAACTCCAGATTCCCACCGACGCCGACCTCACTCTGCGCTCTTCTACCGGCCCGCTCTCGGCCGAAAATCTTCAGGGCGATCTCAGCTTCGAAGGCACCGACGCCCTGGTCAACGTTCACGATGTCAGCAACGGCCACGTCCATGTGACGACCATTCGCGGACCCATCACCCTCAGCAATGTGAGCAATGGCCATGTCGAAATTTCCTCGATCAGCGGCACGGTCGCTTTGCGCTCCGTCACCGGTCCATTTGTTCGGGCCAACTCGGGCAGCGGAAAAATCTCTTACGACGGCGATTTCGGTTCCGGCGGCGACTATAAGTTCACCACCCATAGCGGCGACATCGAAGCCATCGTTCCCGGCAATACCTCCGCCGATTTCAGCGTTCATTCCCTAATGGGCAAAGTTCACAACGATCTCGATCTCATTCCCCAGCACAGCCGCTACGCCGCCGAGCAAGGACGCGCCTTTTTCGGCTCCGTAGGCCAGGCCGCCTCCAAGGTTGTGCTCCACTCGTTCAGTGGTAAAATCCGCCTCAAGCAGCGCTAACTTAACAACACGTTCGCTAATAGGCGAAGGAGCTTAGGAAGGGCTCCGCTTTTGCCGTGCCTTAACGCTCGCCAAGAGCGAGGGCTTTAGCCTCGTTGAGAGTGCTCGCCCCGGTTATCCCATGATTTCTCGCGTATTTGATGAACTTCGCACATTGGAAGGTGTCCGCTTTCATCGACGTGCCGACGCCTCGCTTGTGGCCCAGTTTGAGAGCGATCTCACCATCGCCCTCCCTCGTGATCACAAGGATGCGTTGATGCTGAGCAATGGAATGGAGGCATATGGAGGATACTCCAGGCTTTTTGGGATCTACACCTCGGAAACTATTGATTCAGTAGCTTGGAACAAGGCTGAGACATGGAAGTTTGCCTGGGGGAACCGATGTTCTGACTTTTGGTGCTTCGGAGGAACCGCTTGGGGAGACCAGTATGCCTATGCTATTGAGTCAATTCCTGGGCGAGACCCTAGTGTTTACTTGCTGGAAGCTTCTTCAATGACCCCGCGAATCTGGGCTGGCTCGTTTTCCGAGTTTCTTGAAAAGGAATTCCTGCGCTCCGCCAAAATGCCGTACGACAACATGACCATACTCGCCCGCCAAAAGTTCGGGGTGATTGAGACAAGTTATCACTTGGTCTACATTCCATCGCTCCTTCTAGGTGGAACCGAGGACATCAATAATGCCGTAAAGTTGGATGCGCACGCCGCGATGATCTGCAACGGTGATATTGCCGTGGAGTTGGAAGCGGCACCCGGCGAAAAAACGCTTAAAGAGGTGCAGACTTACGAAGACGATTTGCACCGCAGCAGACTTCGACTGGTATGGGCGTGAGATTTGTCCGCCGACTTCCCCAGACTCCGAATTCTGTTCTCACGTATGGGACTGTCTGCTTCCATCATTCGACGTGTAAACTCAAACCGGGTTTGGACCGAAATCGGCCCTCAATGAGACGCTGTCTCGCTCTGTAGGAAATGACCCCGATGCCCCCGCGCGCCGTCTTTCTCGTAGGCTTCATGGGTTCCGGCAAGAATACCGTCGGCCAGGAACTGGCCCGCCGCCTAGCCTGGGATTTCATCGACCTCGACGCGCGCATCGAAGTCCGCGAACACCAAACCATTCCCGAGATTTTTCGTCTCAAAGGAGAACCCGCTTTCCGTTCCGCCGAAACCACCGCCCTTCGCGATCTAACCACCTCTCTGACCCGCAACGCCGTCGTCGCCCTCGGCGGCGGCGCCTTCATACCAGAAACCAACCGCGCATTGCTCGCCCCCTGGCCATCGGTTTTCCTGGACGCCCCAGTTTCTGAACTCTGGCAGCGCTGCCTGGAACACGAAGCTGCCGACGGAGCAAAGCGCCCTCTCCGCAATGACCCGGAGCAGTTTGCCCGTCTGTATGAACAACGCCTCCCCTTCTACCGTCAGGCATCGCTGGTGGTAAACACCTCGGGCAAGCAAGTGCCAGAGATCTGCGACGAAATTCAGCACGCCTTGCAACTGGGCTAATCCCTGGTGTTCCTTCGTGTCCCTTAGTGTCCTTCGTGGTGCGAGGTTTTAGGGGCTAGGTTTTCCTTCGTGTACCTTAGTGTCCTTCGTGGTGCGAGGTTCTAGGGGCTAGGTTTCCCTCGTGTCCTTAGTGGTCCCGGTTTGCTCGCCACTTCCCACCTAATTACTGAAGACATTCAGGTCAGCGCTTTTGCCGGTCAAGCCGAGCACTTTCTGGTTAAGATCAGTAGTTGTAGCTTCGGCAAGTTCGAAATTGAACCGAGTACAGGAGAGTCCCCAGTGAAGTTGTCGTTCCGTCTGATCGCCATCATCATCCTGGCTTGTTGCGCTGCCGCCCCGGCGGCGCCCTCACCCAGGAACGCGGACAAAAATAAAGACAAGGACAGCCCAAAGCAGAGCATCGACTCCGGCTCCTTCGGTGTCTTCATGAACGGCCACCGCGTCGGCACCGAAAAGTTTTCCATTGATCAGACCAACACCGGCAGCACAATTAAATCCGAATTTAAGACCGAGAACGATCCGAACACGGCCGTCCAAGAATCAACCCTCGAACTCGCCGCGTCCGGCGACATCCGCCGCTATGAGTGGAATGAGCTGAGCCCCGGTAAAGCGCACTCCGTCATCATTCCCAACAACGAGTTCCTCAATCAGAAATGGAGCTCCGGCCCGGGCGAAAAAGTCCACGACCAGCCTTACCTGCTGCCGCTCTCCACTAGCATCCTGGACGACTATTTCTTCATTCATCGCGAAGTGCTCGTCTGGCGCTTCCTGGCCGTCACCTGCCAGCCAGGAAAAGGGCCAGGTACAATGCCCGATCAAGCAGCGCTCGCAATTCGGAACCCTCGATCCGCGCCAGCACGCGTCCGCGCCGCTGTCCGCCGAATACCTGGGTCGCGAAAAGATCGCCTACAAAGGCAACCAACAGGAGTTCAATAAAGTCGAATTAAAGACCGAGAGCGGCTCGTGGTTCCTATGGCTCGACGACGGCTTCAAGGTAATGCGCATCGTAATTGAAGGCGACAACACCGAGGTAATTCGCGATTAGAGGTTCATGCCGTGTGTGCTCTGCGAACTCTGCGTCAACCTCTGCGTTCTCTGCGCTTTAAGATTTTTGTTTGTGGAAGGACAATGCTGTAAGGTAGGCCAGGCATAACAAGGGGAAGAGCGCGACCATCATCGCGCCGCTAAATTGCCATTCAGTCTGATTGATTCGCGTACATCCCGTGTGCTGTTCACGCTGCTGCTGTTCGCCCTCGGCCTCGGCTTTCTTTACGCCGCGCGCCGCACGCTTATCCTCTTTCTCTTCGCCATCTTCTTCGCCTATCTGATTAATCCCGCCGTCGCCCGCCTCGATAAGGTCGTGCGCGGCCGCGCACGCGCCATCGCGGTCATCTATCTATTGCTTCTGCTCGCTGTCGGCATCTTTTTCGCCGTAGCCGGTCCCCGCATCAGTCGCCAGAGCGCGCGCCTCGGCGAGTCCCTTCCCGGCCTCATGGACAAGGCCACCAACGGCCAGATCTCCGGCCCCATCGGCGATTTGGCAGCCCGCATCAGCGCCGAGCACGGCTGGAGCGCCGCCACCCAGACCCGCATTCAAGGTTTTCTCTACAATCACCGTGAAGAGCTCTCTCACTTCGCGCAGCGCGTCGGCGTCCGCGCCGCTGAAGCCGCCCAGGAAATTTGGGTTCTTTTCCTGGTGCCCGTTCTCGCCATCTTTTTTCTTCGCGACGGCGACATGTTCCATGGCGTCGCCCTCTCGCTCGTTCAATCCCGCTCCCAGCGCGAGTTTCTGGATGATGTGCTGCACGATCTGAACGAGATGCTGGCGCAGTTCATCCGCGCCCAACTCACTCTCGCTGTCTTCTCCTTCGTCGTCTATTCATCTTTCTTGGGTGTGTTGCGCTTCCCCTACGCGTTGATGCTCGGCACGGCCGGCGGTGCGCTGGAATTTGTCCCGGTGGTCGGCCCGCTCGTTGCCGGCGTGGCCATGGTGACCGTCGCGATTCTCACCGGTTACAACCCGCTTCTCTTACTGGTCTTCCTCATTGTCTGGCGAATGGTCCAGGACTACGTGATCGCCCCCCGCATCATGGGGAGCAGTGTCGAACTCCATCCGCTGGCCGCTTTATTTGGCGTTCTCGCCGGCGGTGAAATTGCTGGCGTGCTCGGCGTCTATCTTTCGATTCCGGTGATGGCCAGCCTGCGCATCGTCTGGCGGCGCTGGCGACTCTACGCCGAGAAGCGCAAATTCGGCCCCCTCAACGAATATCTCCCGCACGAAATCACCCACGAACGCCACTGATGCTGCTGGCCATAGCGCCGCTGGTTGGCCACGTGTCTGGCTATCGAAGGACGACGAGCATCATTCGTGTCTCACACCGTCGATCATTTGAGCGTCGACAGAAGGCGCTGGAAGCGCGGGTCCTCCCGCAAGATATCGTAGTCGGAATCGCGCTCGATCCAATCCCGCTTCCCCCAGCCCTTGGCGACCGCCCGTTCCAGTAGCGCAAGCGCCTCTTCCTTCCGTCCTGCCTTGGCATGCAGGCAGACTGCGTTGATCACAGTCGTCATGTCATCTGGATGGAATTCGAGCGATCGTTGGCACCATTCGAACGCGCGCTCCACCTGACCGTCCTCAAAAAGAGCGCCGGAGCCCAGGGAAAGGGCGCGCGCATCGGTAGGGTTGAGCATGAGTATGCGCTCCGCGCGCCGGATCCCTTCCCGCGTCGCGACCTGGGATTCCTCGATCCGCCCAAGCTGCCGCAGAGACTGTCCTTGCAGCATGGCACTTTGGAAGTCTTCCTGACGCACCTGGGCTGCCTTGCCAAACAGCTCCGCCGACCGCGCAATGTCACCGCTGGCGAAGCAGGATCGAGCAAAGTAGTAGTACGCCTCGAAGAATGCGGGATTCAGTCGGATCGCCTCTTCAAATTCCCCGGCTGCCTCGGCGTAGCGCCGCGACAGCGACAGAACGAATCCCCTCGCCGCGTGCGGCTCAGCTAGGGTTGGAGAAAGCTCCAGTGCCTTTTGGCAAGCGCGCTCGGCTAGTACCAGGTCTTCTTCTTTCGACCCAAACCACTCGTACAGGGTCGCGTGAGCCGCAGAGAGGCATGCCCAGGCCGGACCGTATCCCGCATCCACCTGGATAGCGTGTTCAAACATCTCGCCGCTTTTCTCCAGATCAGCCTGCACCATCCGGTGCAGATAATGGCGGCCCCGAAGATAGTACTCGTAGGCCTCAGCCCGGGTGTGAGGCCGTGCTGCCGATGGTCTCTCACTGCGACTCAGTACGCTCCCGCGCATGGATTCGACAACTCGTTCGGCAATTTCGTCCTGGATCGCAAAAACGTCGTCCAGCACCCGATCGAAGCGTTGCGACCAGTGGTGGTAGCCGGTCGCGACTTCAATGAGCTGCACCGTCACCCGCAAGCGATTGTCAGCCTTGCGCACGCTGCCCTCCAGCAGAGTATCGACATTGAGATGCCGCCCTACAGCTTGAACATCCGCCCCAGGGTTCCGAAATTGAAATGAGGCGGTGCGGGACGCGACCCGCAGGCCATCCATGCGAGTGAGCGCATTGATGAGTTCTTCCGCCAATCCATCGCAGAAAAAGTCCTGATCGCCGGCGGGACTCATGTCAGCGAAAGGCAGGACCGCAATCGCCGGAATCCTCGCTTCTTTCGAAGGCGCGTCGGCCGGACTTGGATCGCTCGCTTCCACCAGCGGAGCCACGAATTGATAGCCGCGGCGATGCCGGGTCTCAATAAAGCGCGGCTTCTTGGCGTCGTCCGCGAGTGCCTTCCGCAGTTCCCGGACGCAAGACGTGAGCGCGTCATCGCTCACCGCGACGCCGTTCCAAACAGATGCGAACAGATCCTCCTTGGTGACGGGCTCGCCCGCCCGCATCACCAGCTCCTTGAGCACAGCCGATGCTTTTGGCGTAAGCCGCAGCTCCAGCGCCCCGGACCAGAGCCGTCCACTCTCGGTCTCGAACCGGTATTTGTCGAAAGTAAAGTTCGGCCTCATATCTGCCGCTCCAACACGCCACAGGGACCGGTGTTTTCCCGGAGAAATCCCAGCGCGCTCCCATGACTTCCGAAGTGCACACGCCCTATCTTTGCGACGAGCCAATGGGGAGATGATTCCGATACGCAGCGTTTCCGGCCGCAAATGTTAGACCCGGTTCCCGGTAGCGATCGGCGGACTCCCCAAGTAGCTCAATTCTAGACAAATCAACAAGCATAACGAAGGAGAAATGACGTGAAATCAATTGCGATAGCGAATCGGCGCAGGCTGAGCCTGGTGGCCGTGCTGGCCTGCCTGATTGCAGTGGGCTCCATCTCGGCTTTTGCCGTCCCTAAGGCTCAAGTGCTGCGCATCAGCGACGGAGCGACTCATACCGGCCAATGCTGTTCGTCATGGAGCGACTCAATCCGGGTAAACGAGCCGGACAAACCTGTTCCGATCGTCGTCACCTGGAGCACCGAATATCAGACTGCCAATCCGTTTCAGGTTGGATTCAGCCTCAATGACGGACCTTGTGTGTTTTTTGGTCCGAGCTCAATCCCGCCGTTCAATCCAGGCGACTCGACCATGGCCACGATCACCTTTCAGTGGGTCATCCTGCCGGGCGACTACAAACTGATTCCCGGAAAGAACCTGATCCGGCTGTGTGGCGGCGGGGTGTTCTCCGATACCGACACGATAACACTGGGCTTCGGGACGCTCACAGCACGCGTGGGAAAGTAGGCTTTCGACCCACCCCGGAATTGCCCAACGACGGGCAATCAACAGCCAGGCTCTTACGTTCCTGAGCCTGGCCTGTCCCCCAATTCGAATTCCGATTTCTTAGAGATGACAAGGAGAAGAAATGTTGAGTCGCGTGATGGTCTTTTTGTATGGTGTTGTTTGTTATCTGGCATCGCTGGCGACGTTTGGATATCTTGCCGCCTTCCTGGGGAACTTCATCCTTCCCAAGGCCATCGATGCTCCGCCCCAGGCTCCGTTTCTCGAGGCGCTGGCAATCAACCTTATGCTTCTGCTGGTATTTGCGCTCCAACACAGCGTTATGGCGCGGCCCGGGTTCAAGGCTGCCTGGACCCGAATCGTACCCACGGCGGCGGAGCGCAGTACTTACATGCTTTTCAGTTGCGCCGCGCTCTTCCTGCTGTTCTGGCAATGGCAGCCCATGGGCGGCGTGATCTGGAATGTAGAGAGCAGTCTCGGGCGAGTGGGTTGATCAGTCTCTACGCCTTCGGCTGGGTCGTGGTCCTGGTCACGACGTTTTTGATCGATCACTTCGATCTCTTCGGACTGCGGCAGATTTGGTTGCACCTGCGCGGGCAACGTTACACGTCACTCCGCTTCCGAACGCCAGGCCCTTACCGCCTGGTGCGGCATCCGATGTATGTGGGATGGCTCATGGTGTTCTGGTCGGCCCCGGTGATGACAATTGCGCATCTGGTCTTCGCAATCGCCACCACTGCTTACATTCTCGTCGCGATTCGGTTCGAGGAACGGGACCTGGTTCAGTTTCATGCCGAATACGCCGAGTATCGACGCCGCGTTCCAATGCTCGTACCTTTGAAACCTGCCCGGCAAGCGGAAAGCGCTGGGCTGCCCGGAACGCGCGCGCCTGAAATGGAAACGTAACGTGGTGCGGCGGGTTCAGCTTGGTGAGGACTTTACGTTTGCGGCATGAACAAAAAACCCTCTCCCCGGTCATTGGGGAGAGGGCCATTGCACTTCCGAACACCTTTTAGTCGTCGTCGTCATCGCCAGCAGGCGCCGGGTTGTTGAACTCGCTCGGCGGACGAACCGTTTTCTCGCCAGGATACGGCTTCACGAACCCGGTCGACATGTACCAGTTGAAATGGTTCACCGCTTCCGGGTCTTCCGAGTCGGGCTTGGTCAGTTTTCCGGCGAAGATTTCCGCCTTCTTCTTCATCCAGGCCGCCCTCAGTTCCTGCACCTTGCGGCTGTCCTTTGAGTGGTCTTCCTTCTGTCCAACGCCCTGATCCAGCGGAACCTGGTTCGGAACGTGTGTCCACGGCTGGAAGTTCTGCTGCGGCGGCGTGCCTTTGACAAAATCCGTTCTCATCGGCGACGCCACCAGGTCGAACTGGTTCATGGGCGGCAGACCGAGGATTTGCTCGATCGTCCGCGTCATGTTGACCTGCGTGTAATAGGTGTGGTCGGTCGGTCCGCCCTGCACCACATATGGGCTCACGATATAGCCTGGGCTGCGATGACCATCAACGTGGTCGACGCCGTTCTGCGCGTCATCTTCCTCGATGAAGATCGCCGACGAGGACCAGATGTTGCTGTGAGTGATGTAGTCGATAATGCGTCCAACCGCCAGGTCGTTATCGGCCTGTTCGGCGTCCGGAGTTGGCGGGCCGCCCGTGTGGTCGTCCATGATCCACAGGAGGCTCAAATTCGGCACCGTGCCGGCTGCCACGTCTTTGTTGAAGTCCTGCACCCACAGATCCACCCGGAACTGGTCAGGGATTCCCAGATCGAAGATCGGGAAGTTCTTGATGAGGTGGTTATACACGGCCGGCACCGAGGAGTGCGCTTGGATCGTGTTCTGATAATACAGCGTACTCTCGTTCCCAGCCTCGAAGTTCAATGCATCGTTGTAAAAGTCGGTCCAGCTCGGCTCTTGAGTCGACCCGTTCGGCTGTAAGAACGTATCGTACTCGACGGATTCGCCGTACATCTTCACCGTCTGACCGGCGGCCGCCGCTTCCGAGAACAGGAAGCCCTTGTTCTGATAAGCCAGCGCATCGCCTGCGTTCCCGCCCGGATAGCTGCGCACCCAATCCGGCGACTGGATGTCGTCGGCATAGGGCGCCATGCCCTCGGTGATCCACTGGTGACCGTCCGCCGACTGGCGGCTCGGGTTGTAGAAGTTGTCGAGGAGCGGGAAGCGCGTGATCAGCGCGTGCGCGTTCGGCGTGTCCTGACCGCCGAACACTGCCAACGAGGCGTCGCCATTGCCGGCGGCCACGTCGCCCAGGATCTGATCATACGTGCGGTTTTCACGGATGATCATGAACACATGCTTGATCAGCGACGGATCGCCAATCTTCTTCGGGATCGCGACCGGCTTGGCGTGCGGGTTGCCACCGCTGGCCGACAGAATATTTTCCGTCAGATCCCAGTGGTTGTTCACAAAGACCTGCTTCGTCATCCCCGCCAAAGTCGCGCTGTCCGGCACGGCGACGATGCTGACGGTGCCATTGTCCTGGTGCGTGTTGTAGTCGCACACGCCATAGTCGCACTCGAACGAATAACGCGCGCCGATGCCCTTGTCGTTGGCAACAATCAGCGTGTTAGTCGCCGCGTTCAGTACAACCGAACTCGGAGCATACGCAACCGGGATCATGCCCATCACAGGATTGCTCGCGCCCTTGGCAAGGTTGACCACGCCGATCGCATTGGCGTTGTAAAGCGCGACATAGGCAATGTTGTTCTTGCTATCGACAGCAATCGAGTTCGGCGCCGCGCCGTAGGCCGCTTGGCCTTGGCCGGGCACCGAGATCGGCAGCCCTAGGTCGATCGTCCGCGCCACCGTGTTCGTGGCCGTGTCGATCACCGAGATGCTGTCGCTATAGGTATTGGCGACTAACAGGTACTTTCCAAAGAACGCCATCCCCGTCGGGTGCAGACCGGTCGAGATGTTAGCGGTGACCGTCATTGAGGGCAGATCGACCACCGAAACGGTACCGGTAATCGCGGCGCCCACCACCGGATCGGCGACAATTTCCGTGCCGGCGGAGAAGATCTGGAAGTCCGACTCCGTAGCAACCCGGCCCCCTTCGTTGCTGACGTAGGCCGTCGTGCCATTGCTGGCGATCACGATGCTGTGCGGCGCGTTGCCGACGCGAATCTGCTGACCCTGCGCCTTCCCGATCAGATCGATCTGGGTCAGCGTGTCGTTCTGGTTCAGCAGGGCGTAAGCGCTCTTGCCATCCTTTGAAACCGCGACCCCTCCGGGATAAGAAGTGCTCGGAGTGTAGAACGTTCCGCAAGGTATGTCATAAGAGCCCGGAGGGCTGTTCGGAAAACAGGTGATGAAGGAATTGTTCGGCGGCACGCTGACCTGGCCGTCATCTTGCAGTAAGCCATTAGCATCGACCTTGGCGACGGTGACATTGCTGCTGTCCTGGCTGAACACCAGGTACTGGCCGTCCGCGGAATAGGCGATGCCGTTATAGCTGCCGCGCGAATCGTGTCCCAATGCGACATAGTCCTGGAGGACCTCGCCGGTGTAGGTGTCGAACACCTCGACAGCCTCTGACGCTCCCAGCGTAAGAACGGCGGCGGTATGAGTCTTGGTATTGGGGTTGATCGCGATGGCCTTCGCTCGAACCCGGATGCCGAGGTTGACTTGGGTGCCGGCCGGGTTAATGACCTGGCCACTGCCGACGACCCACGAGCCATTCTTCTGCGGCCCGGTGACGTATTTCGGGTACTCCTTGGACTGAGCAGCGGCCAGCCCCGGAAGGCACATGCCCGCCGCTAGCAAGCCGGCAAGCGGACGCATACGGTTAATCGGAGACTTGTTTCGAGACTTTTGTTGAGGCCTGTTGCGAGAACCTTTTCGGGCCATATACCGTTCTCCTCCTGGAATTTCTTTCGCGCAATCAGCATCGTCCGTGCAGCCTTAGGGATTGACCTCTGATCGGCGGTCGTAGGTCCGAACGTTAACCACCAGATGTGAAGGCTCTATGAAGATCAAGTGAAAGTTCTGTCAAGCGGGATGAACTTCTCGACTGCAACGCAAAATACGGTATGCACCGTATTGATTTCCCAACGAAATTTGGTCTAGGGTTGGCCTATATCCAGAAAACATTAGTGGGGCAAATGGCTGCGATCAATGGCTGCGATCAATGAAGCGCGGCTTCGCACCGCCTGAGGACAACCACTTCCATCCGCTGATTCGGGGCGGGTCAAAGCCATCGAATGCCCCAGAAAGTTGAATCATTGTCACAACCCGCCAGGCGGTTCCGCCTTACGGTCAAGAAACAAAGGAGACAATTATGAAAATCGTTGTGATCGGCGGCACTGGACTCATCGGATCAAAACTTGTCAACAAACTTCGTGAGCACGGACACGAAGCAGTAGCCGCAGCACCCAACGCGGGTGTCAACACCGTCACCGGTGAGGGACTTGCCGAAGTGCTGAAACGTGCCTCGGTGGTAGTTGATGTATCGAACTCCCCCGACTGGGAGGACGCGGCCGTCCTGAAGTTCTTCGAAACCTCAACTCGTAACCTCCTCACCAATGAAGCGACCGCTCGGGTAGGACATCACGTTGCGTTATCGGTGGTTGGAACCGACCGGCTTTCCGAAAGCGGTTATTTCCGCGCCAAGATTGCTCAAGAGAAATTGATCACAGAATCCTCCATCCCCTACTCCATCGTGCATGCGACGCAGTTCTTCGAATTCCTCAAGGGCCTCGCTGACATTTCCATGGTCGACGGCAAAGTTCATTTGCCGCCTGTGCTTTTCCAGCCGATGGCTGCCGACGATGTCGCCAGCGGCGTGGCCAGGGTCGCAGTAGGTCCGCCGGTAAACGGCATCGTCGAAATTGGAGGCCCGGAACAGTTTCGCGTGGATGAACTAGTTCGGCGGCGCTTGGCCGCGCTCAAAGATCCCCGCGAAGTCGTCGCTGATCCAAACGCGCGTTACGCTGGAGCGAAACTGAGCGAGAAAACACTAGTTCCGGGCAAAAACGCACGACTCGGCGAGACCCGTTTCGAAACCTGGCTGACTCAGCAACCCGCACAAATTCCGCATTCTCAGCCCACAAGCGCGGTCGCGACCAAGGAGAAAGAGATTCACAGAAAAGCTAGCTGATATAGCCATCATACGGTTGGATGGAGGAGGAGCGCGTTACTCAAACCTGACGCGCGCCTCCCTCCATAAGCCGAACTACGGAACAATCTTGAACACCGTGCCGTAACCAAAATCGCCGCCATCCACAGTTGTGCCGTACAGAGCGCCATTTTTGTCGAGGACCACGCCCGCGTAGGGATGAGCCCCGTCCGTTTTCGTAAAACTGTGAAGCACCGTTTCCGTCCCGGAGGGAGTGAGCTTAAACACCGTTCCGTCACCATTCGTTCCGCCCTGGTAAGTCGTGCCATAGAGGTTGCCCTTTTTACCGAGAACCACCCCACCGTAGGGATTGATCCCATCCGTGCCATCCGCGTTGAAGCTGTGGAGCACGGTTTCGCCTCCGGACGGAGAGAGTTTAAACACCGTGCCGTAGCCGAACTCGCCGCCCCCGTAGGTCGTGCCATAGAGGTTGCCAGCCTTATCGAAAACCAAGCCTCCGTAGGGATTGACTCCATCCACACCATCCGCGTTGAAGCTGTGGAGCACAGTCCCCTTTCCATCGGGAGTGATTCTAAACACCGTGCCATAGTCGCCGTTGAACGGGCCACAAAGATTGGTTGTCCCATAGAGAGTGCCGTCCTTCGCGACAACCAGGTTTTCCTGCCTGGGATAACAACCATCCATTTGACCTGCGAAGTTGTAGAGTACGGTTTCAGTTTCGACTCCTTTATGGCCACGGGTAACCTTATACACAGTGCCAACGCCGGCCGTGCCGCCCGTGGAGGTGGTGCCATAGAGGGTGTGGGCCTTGCCAAGAACTACTCCCCCGAAGGGATAGTATCCGTCGTAGCTTGTTGGGCTGAAGCTGTAGAGCACGGTCTCTGTTCCATCCGGAGCGAGCTTGTACACGGTGCCAAGGTCGTTCGTCCCGCCTCGCAACGTGGTGCCGTAGAGATTGCCAGCTGCGTCCCGAACTACGCCAGAATAGTAGGGTTCAGAGCCGTCCGGCGCTCCGCCGAAGTTGTAGAGCACCGTTTCAGCCCCGGACGCCGTGACCTTGAACACAGTGCCGGCGTTGGGAGCGATGAAGCTGCTGCCGTATAGCGTGGTGCCGTAGAGATTGCCTTCCTTGTCGATGGCCAGACCCGAGTAGGGGTTGGCCCCATCTGTGCCATCTGCGTTGAAGCTGTGCAGCACGGTTTCGGTTTGGGCATATGCAGCCGGGGATGCAACCACCATCAACACTGCAAGCAACGCCAGCACGCCGAGTGGCGCCCATCTAGAACCTGCTTTTACAACTGATTTCCACCCGAGCCCAGAGACGCTAAAACGATCTCCCAGCAAGCTTCTGTTTATCAACGAGTGCATGGATTTTCTCTCCTTCATGTCTTGTTGGTTTGGCTACACCCGGCCCATCACGTCACGCCCTTCGATTTGGGCTCCGGCCCCACCCCAATTGCGCCGAATCCTAGCAGAGAGTGATAGTCCAAGCGGGTGAGGAAGAGGTAAGAAAAGGGTGAGGAGGAGTTTGCCAGTGTACATCCCCAGGAAACCGCCCGCGGGGAGCGAGTTCGGAGGGGACTCGCTCCGTCTCTGGCTCCACGGGGGAGCATTCCCAGGAAGTCAAAACGTGAGGAAGGCTACCCGGCGTCAACCAGCGCCCGCAGCGGCCCCAGCCAGGGTTCGTAGCGCCGCCAACGAGCGACCGAGGTGCGGTATATCTTCTGCCTGGTTTGCCACTTACTCGGGGTCCTCACCGCCCGCGGATTCGCTTCCGGCCGCAGGCACGCGTCATTCCATGCCAGCCCGCAGGCCGCAATGATGCGCCGGATGACCGGTTCGGGCTCGCGTGTAAGCTCCTCGTAATCGACCTCAATGAAGCGATCCGCCGGCAGCACACCCCGCCAATGATCGGTGAGCCGCTGGTAGCAATCGAAATACGCGACCAGTTCCGGCCCTCCGGTAGGAAACGCCAGCCCCGGATGGAAATGAGTTTGATGAATCGACAAGGCCGTATCAACCGCCGCCCGCCGGCAATGAATGATGGTGGCCCGCGGAAATGTTAAATGGATCAGCCCGGCCCACAGGAAATTAAACGGCATCTTGTCAGTCACGCGCGCCGCCGTCGGCGCGATCGCGCGCAGCACCCCGAGATAGTCAGGCCCCGCCTTGGCCAGAAACTCCGCATCCAACGAGTCCTTAGCGACGGCCGGTATCTCGTTCCCATCAACCGAGCGATGCCACGCCGCCCCGCGCTCGTTCCAGAAATTCAACTCGTCGCCCGCCCCGACCTCGGGATGCATAGACACGATCTGTTCCACCAGAGTTGTGCCCGACCGCGGCATGCCGAGGATCAGCACCGGCGTCGCATCCGAGCTGCCGACTTCAGTCGCCCGAGCCATCAATTCCCGCGGTGCAGCGGGCAATCAAGCGGTCAACCTCGATCGAGAACGCAGCCGAGTCAAACGGCGCAGCCCCCCGGCGCACCGCGTCCGCCGCGTCGAAGTGCCGCATCGCCAAAGCGTAGTCGCCCAGATCGTCCGCCGCCTTCCCCATCGCAAGATGAACCCGCAGGCGTTGCGCCGCCTCCAGCCCAGGTGTGTCCAAGGCCGCTTCCATCCGTTGCAGCATCCCGTCGTCCTTGCTCGTTATCGGTCGGCACCGCACCAGATCGTAGTAGCATCCGGCCAGCAGCGGCGCGATCGCGATCGCTCGTTCGAAGCAGGCCCGCGCCTCCTCGAAACGCCCAAAGTCAGAGTGCAGATTGCCCAGCAGATCGTAGGCCATGGCATTCTTCGGATCGGCCACCAGCGTCTCGCGCAACACTTGTTCCGCTTCCTGATTGCGATTCTCGGTCAGCAGCGCCCGCGCCTTCCCCAATCGCCCGAAACTGGTTTTACCTCCGCTCGCTGCCGCGCGCCGGAAGCACCCGATCGCCTCGTTGCGATGCCCAAGTTCGTGCACCAGCGCGCCCGCGCGGAACCACGCCTCGGTCAGCGATGGCAGCAGCTGAGTGGCGCGGTCGTATGCAACAATCGCCCCGCCGATGTTGCCCACCTTCTCCAGCGCGATTCCCATGCGGAAATATGCGTCGGCATAGCGCGGGTCGCTGGCGACGGCCGCCTGCAATGCCGCGATCGCCTCCGGCAGGCGGCCAACCTCAAGGCATGCCAGGCCGAGATCGTGCAATATGACGGCATTCGATGGCTGCAACCGCGCCGCATCGCGCAACGGCGCAATCGCCTCGACTGGCCGCCCGGCCCGGAGTAACTGAGTAGCCAACGCAAGCAGAGGCGCCACCTGCGGCGGCACGGCTGGGTTTGACGACTGGGACATGAAGCGAACCTAACCTGGAAACCTAACCTGGAGTTTCTAGCGGGCCATCGAAATCGCAGCGTGTCACCCGACCATGGATCTGTCAACCATAATCCCCGAACCGAAAGAATTTTGCCAGAGGCCATTCTGCGCGCCATCGAAATTGTCGGAAGCCAACAACCCGCTCGCGTCCTGCCGGCGACGCCGCCACGCATCGAGCGAAATCCCATTCCTCTCTCCCAGCCCAAATTTTGCTTGGTATAAAATCAGAACTTACCCCTTGATCAAAATATGTCGAACAAACTATCCGTAGGAATCCTGGGTGCCACCGGCATCGTCGGGCAGCGTTTCATCCAAATGCTCGAACACCACCCGTGGTTCGAGGTCGCATGGCTAGCCGCCTCCGACCGCTCAGAAGGCCGTCCCTACGGCGAAGCCGCCCGCTGGCGCTTGAAAACCGCCATCCCTGCCCGCGTCGCCAACATGACCATCGCGCCCGCCAAGCCCGAAGGCGCGCCCAAAATTATCTTCGCCGCCCTCGACGCCGCCATCGCCCGCGAACTCGAGCCGCAGTTCGCCGATGCCGGCTGCGCGGTCGTCTCCAATTCCAGCGCCCTCCGCATGCAATCCGATGTCCCGCTGGTAATTCCCGAAGTCAACGCCGATCACATCGCGCTCATCGACTCGCAAGCATGGCGCAAGAAGTCCCGTGGCTTCGCGATAACCAATCCAAACTGTTCCGCCATCGGATTAGTCCTCGCGCTAGCCCCGTTGCATCACCGCTTCGAACTTGAAACCGTGATGGCCGTAACCATGCAAGCAGTAAGTGGCGCGGGCTATCCCGGCGTTGCCTCGTTAGACATCCTCGGCAACGTAATCCCCTACATCAAGAACGAAGAAGAAAAAATGGAAGAGGAGACGCAAAAACTGCTAGGCAAGCTCAACGGCAGCAGCGTTACTCCCGCACCTTTCGCGATGAGCGCGCAATGCAACCGCGTAGCGGTAGAAGACGGCCACACCGAGTCGGTCTCCGTTCGCCTAAAGAAGAAAGTCAAAGCGGAAGAAATCATAGCCGCCTGGAACCAATTCACCGCCGAACCGCAGCACCTGCATCTCCCCAGCGCCCCCGACAACCCGGTCGTCTATCTAACCGCTCCCGACCGTCCGCAACCGCGCTTCGACGTAGATCTAGGCGGAGGCATGACCACAGCCGTAGGCCGCCTGCGCCCCTGCAACGTCCTGGAGTGGAAATTCACCGTCTTATCCCACAACACCATCCGAGGCGCAGCCGGCGCCGCCCTGCTAAACGCCGAACTCCTAAAAGCCAAAGGCTATCTGGGATGACTCAATTGTCTTCCACTGCCCACTGGCCGCTGCCCACTGCCCACTGGGGTCGCCCATGATCGTAATGAAGTTCGGCGGCACCTCCGTCCAGGACGCGAAAGCCATCGACCGTGTAGCCCAGATCGTCCAGGGACGCCTAGCCGATCGTCCAGTAGTAGTAGTAAGCGCGATGGCGAAAGTCACCGATTCCCTCCTAGCCATGGGCAAAGCCGCCGGCAGCGGCGATCGCAAAACAGCTCTGAAAATGGCCCGCGCCCTACGCGAGCGCCACTACGACACTGCCGGAGAACTCCTGGGCACCGCCCTCTTCACCGAATTTCACAGCAACCTCGGCGCCGACTTCGAAGACCTCGACGAACTCCTCCGCGGCATCGGCGCAGTAGGAGAAATCACTCCCCGCACCTACGATTACGTAGCCAGCTTCGGCGAAGTCCTCTCCAGCAAAATCGTAGCTGCCGCCTTCGTAGCCCGCGGACTCCCCGGCGCCCACGTAGACTCGCGCCAGTGTCTACTAACCGACAGCGCCTTCACAAAAGCCGTCCCGCAATTCGAAGAGACCAACGAGCGCCTGAAGAAAAAAGTAGCCCCGCTAATCGAATCCGGCCAGGTCCCGGTCATGGGCGGCTTCATCGGCTCCAACCGAGCCGGCATCACCACCACCATCGGCCGCGGAGGCTCCGACTTTTCCGCCGCCATCTTCGGCGCAGGCCTTGGCGCCCAGCGCATAGAAATCTGGACCGACGTCGACGGCATGATGACCACCGACCCCCGCCTCTGTCCCGACGCCCGCCGCATCAAAGTAATCAGCTTCGACGAAGCCGCCGAGCTAGCCTACTTCGGCGCAAAAGTCCTGCACCCAGCCACAGTCCTACCGGCCATCCAGCAAAACATTCCCGTCTACGTCCTAAACTCGCAAAACCCAACCTGTGAAGGCACAAAAGTCACCGCCCGCGCTCCGCGCTGCAAAAACATCTTCAAAGCCATCGCCCTCAAGAAAAAAATCACGCTGGTAGAAGTAGCCGCCCCCCGCCGCCTCCTGGTCCACGGATACCTGAAATCCATCTTCGAACTATTCGACCAGCACAACATCGCCGTCGACGTAGTCTCCACCTCCGAGGTAAGCGTCTCAGTAACCGCCGAAACCAACGAATCCATCCCCGCCCTGGCCGCCGACTTAGCCAAACTAGCCGACGTAAAATACGAAGGCCGCAAAGCCATAGTCTGTCTGGTAGGAGTAAATCTCCGCGAAACCCCCGGCATAGCCGCCAAAGTTTTCGGCTTACTAGAGAACGTAAAAATTCGCATGATCTCCCAGGGCGCCTCAGAAATTAACCTGACCTTCGTCATCGAAGAAGACGACGCCACCGAAGTAGTCCGCAAACTACACCAAGCCTTCTTCGCCGATGCCGACCCCGAGGTCTTCGCATAGCAGGCCGCGGAAAAACCCGGCGTCGTACGTGATTTTGGGTGGCGCAGCGCTTCAGCGCTGCGATAATGACTCCATCTCGATTGGGGCTTTAGCCCCGGAGGGCCCGACCTTGACCCCGGTCGGCCTCCCCATCTTAACGTCGCGTTTTTGCGACCTTAGAGTGGGATTCCACAGCAGCAGATCGCTCAGCGTTTTTGCGACCAACCAAGGGCTGTCATCAACCAAGCATTGTCATCCCGAACGAAGTGAGGGATCTGCAGTTTGCCGCGCCCAGCAAAACGCGCCGGGGTGGCACGGGTTTTTGACTTTCTCGTCACAACCATCACAGTGGGGGCTCTGTGTGCAGCGGAGGGGCTGGTACCACGAACGGACGCGTCCACTACCAGCCGCGAAGCGGCGTCAGAATACAGCTCACGACGTGAGCCGTGGGTGAAAAGCGTAGCACGACGCGGCCCCGGAGGGACAAAAGATCGGCCATGACTCAGACTCCGCGTCTATTCCGGAATCCAGAGAACCGGTTTCGGCCGCCGTTTGCTTTGAGAGCTGGACAAACAATCCCGCTTAGCATATGCTTGGCATATGCCATCGAAGCCCGCCAGAACAGGCCCCGCGCGCCAAGTCAAAATTTTTAAGAATGGGCGGAACAAGGCCGTGCGCATCCCCCGTGAGTTCGAGTTTCCCGGCGAGGACGCCATCATGCGAAAGGAAGGAGACCGCCTCGTAATCGAGCCCGCTCCCGCCAAATCCCTACTCGCTCTTTTGGCGAAGCTTGCGCCGCTGCGCGAAGATTTCCCCCCCATCCCGGACGTCCCCCCTGACGCGGTCAAGCTCTAATGCGCTATCTTCTGGACACCAACATCGTTTCCGATCTAGTCCGCAATCCGCAGGGAAACGTGGCCAGTCACGTTCGCAAGGTTGGCGAAAAGAATGTCTGTACCAGCATCATCGTCGCCGCGGAATTGCGTTACGGAGCCGCCAAGAAAGGTTCGCCCCGCCTCTCATCCCAATCAGACGCGGTGCTCGGCGCACTGGAAGTCTTACCCTTCGAGTCCCCGGCAGACACAAGCTACGGAGTGCTGCGCACCCGTCTGGAGCAGGCAGGCACCCCAATCGGCGCCAATGACCTGCTGATTGCGGCTCAGGCGCTGGCCCTCGGCTGCGTAATCGTCACCGACAACGAAAGAGAATTCTCACGAGTCAAGGGCCTGCGCCTGCAAAATTGGCTGCGCTCCACAGAATAGGTCGGGAACCGCGCGGCGAATTTCCTAAACCAACTAAGGGTTGTCATCCCGAACGAACTGAGGGGTCCGCAGTTTGCCGCGCCGAACAAAGCGCGCCGGGTGACCCTGGTCTTTGACCTTCTCGTCCCATCACCACGAGAAAAAAAGGGTTGCCCTCCCGTGGGTACTTTTGGCTCCCCACCGTAAG
This sequence comes from uncultured Acidobacteriaceae bacterium, assembly GCA_963698865.1. GTDB lineage: Bacteria > Acidobacteriota > Terriglobia > Terriglobales > Acidobacteriaceae > Acidiflorens. Next base: position 466,681 of record CAVOSL010000005.1, read on the forward strand.
TACGTATTGACACGGCTCTCTCGTGTGCTATTGTTTATTCATATCCGCTACGCTCGTAGGCGAGCATGTTTCGGAAACCCTCGGGGCAAACCCCGGGGGTTTCGTTTTTTATGGTCAAAAAAGTCATTATCTTAATTGACGGTGGGCACCTCCGGGTCAAAGCCAGCATGGCCGGGAGGAAATACGATCCTGCTTTTATCGAGAAATTTGCCCTAAACTGCAAAGATCAAGACGAAGAAATCTTTCGCATCTTGTACTACGACTGTGCGCCATATTCCGGAACCGTTCGGCTACCAGTCTCCGGCAATGCCTACACATTTGTTGGGTCCGACAGATGGTTGTCTGATCTAGCCTCCAGGAACTTGTTCGCCGTGCGGCGGGGAGTCTTGAAATTCCGTGGCTACAAGCCAAAGCGGACCCCCGTTAATCCCGCCGGGCCTCCCACGGATGTCGACTTCGATCCCGATTTTGAGCAAAAAGGGGTTGATATGCGCATCGGGTTAGATATCGCCTCCTATTCCGCCAATCGATGTATCGACAGAATCATTCTCGTCACAAACGATACAGATTGCGTTCCTGCCATGAAATACGGAAGAAAATCCGGACTTCAGACCGTGATCATAGAATTTCCAAATGGAAGAACCGCGCCCGAGTTGCGAATGCATGCCGACTTCACGCGGCCAGTCGCATGGCCATGAATTCAAAGGGGCGGCTACCAACCTTTTCGTGGATTGTCACGGCGCGTGCTCCATTCTTTCCCGTCTGTCGCGAAAGGAGTGGGATTCCACATCCGCAGATCCCTTGGGATTTTCTCGACCAACCAAGAATCGCCATCGACCAACCAAGGATTGTCATCCCGAACAGGGTGTCATCCCGAACCAGGGGTGTCATCCCGAACAGGATCGTCATCCCGAGCCAGGGTTGTCATCCCGAACGAAGTGAGGGATCCGCAGTTTGCCGCGAGCCACCACGACGCCGGAAACGGAATACGGCATGAACTCCCCCGTGCGCAGTCAACCTGCACAATGCGGTCACCCGGCTCACCATCCACCGCCCGCGCTACCTTCCCTAACCCTGATTGTCATCCCGAACGAAGTGAGGGATCCGCAGTTCGCCGCGAGCCACTACGACGCTGCAAACGGAAGACGGCATGAACTCCCCGTGCGCAGTCAACCTGCACAACCTTGCTTTGAAAGGGTGCGGCTTCCAGCCGCACCGTAAGCCGTTAAAAATCGGTCGCGGCTTCAGCCGCTGGGGGACCGGCTGGTTCTCAACCGACCATCTCAACAACAATTAGGAAGACGCGTGGTCCAGCTCAGTGGCAGGTGGCTCAGGCCTTTGATCTCGCTCGCCACCACCCACCGTGGTGGTGGTGGCAATCAAGTCAAAAGCCTGGGCGATCCGCCGAATTAGAACTTGGGGTACGTCCCGTCTGGAAGATGTGAAGAAACCGAATTTCCTGGGCCAGCCGCCACATTCAGATCATCGCTCTCATTGCAGGCCACCGATACATCGTGATGTGCGAGAGAAATGACGGGGCGACGTGGGTGCCTACAACGGGCCATCCTAACAGAGACAGCAGCATGCGCTCGACGACCCAACGAAGATTCATCTCAGCGTAGACGAGAGCTCGTATGGACCTTTCGCTTAGATACTCACCGTGCATGAGTCGGTTCCGAATTTGGGCGAGTGACGTGCCCAAAGATGAATCCAATAGAGGCCAGAGATCCGTAAGATTAACCGAATGAATGTTCTGAAAAAAACTGAAAGCGTCTTCCAAGTGCCTCGCGCGTCCGGGACGACCATTCGCGCGAGCGACCTGAAGAAGAACACTCTCCAGCCCGGTGAAGGCCCTGAGGAAAGAACTTTCCAGAGTCCCACTTTCATTCGTTACGTTGTAGATCGCGTTTCTAATCAGCTCCTGATTGGAACTGCTCAAGAAGCGACGGTACGCAACTCGAATGAATTTGGGAAATGTCCGCATCGGAATGAGGCATGATTGAACATCAATCTTCTTATCTGGCGGCAGAGCCAGATTACGCCTATAGAAACGGGTCAAAGTATCATTTTCATCCTGATACGACCACCCCGTACATACGCAACGCTGTCGTGCGGCAAATGAGGCTAGAAGTAGCATGTCATCAAGACCATCAACCAAAGTCTTAAAATGAATTGTCCGTACTGCACGAGTTGTTCTGAATTCCGCTACGAGTTGCCCGATTCTTTCGCCGTTTCGCTCGCGATCCCTTACAAAGTGTTTCCGGAAGGCAAGCCGAGCCCCAGAACGAAGCGTGAATCGAGGTTTGACGACCTGTTTAGGCCTGACCGCGCCGGTATATGAGCTAGTGATGATCATCGCGGTGTTGATGAGTGGACACTCGGTCAGCCAGAACACGCCGCGCTTCACGAATTTGCCCTTGGCTTTTCCGAAGAGGTGGACAATCTCGGCAGTGGACGCTGGGCCGCCGCAAGTCGAAATAAATGAAACGTCATCCAGCGTCCCGGTCGTAAAACCTGTTTGCCACACTTCGTCCAATTTCACTAGATACTGGTTACCCATAGACTTTCCCCGCACTGACAAGGCCGGAAAGTAGAAGGCGCCCGATTGCTTTTCTGTCGGAAAGAAAAACGCGTCAACCGTTCCCCTATGCGAATCTGGGAAGTACACGCCACAAAGGACTCTCCGGGCAGCTATCTTCTTGCTTTCGCAGTCCCGAAGTGTGCAGTAGAAGAGATTGTCCGGGTCGCGATCCTTGACCCTTGGTAGTAACAAAGCCTTGCGTCTGCCCATGTCGGATTGAATTATAACGATTGCTGGGCCACCCCCAGGAAGCGAGATCGGATGGGGCCCCCGGCAATCAACCTTGTTGTCCCGCGCGGCGGCGATCTGCCACTCACCTGCACAGATCGGGCGAAAGAATTGGGCACTCGCCGTGTTTCCCCGTCGGAGGCTGGCCACTCGCCTGGTGACAATTGTCACAGACGCCCGACGCCAATTTCAGTCAGTGTTAGCAGGACATATTAGCCAGACTGCGATTGGAGGTAGAGAATGAAGATATTAGGGAAAATCACCCTTGTCTCTCTCGCTCTCGTTATTTTAGGTGGATCGGTCTGGGTCGGCGTGGGGCGCTCAAGACGCCATTATGAGATCAAAGCTAAGCTTGAAGAAGCTATCGGCCGGGACGCCGGTTATACCGAGACGATTCTGAAGTCCGAAACCGACTCCAATCACATGACTTTCGGCGAGTTCTTCAACTTGTGCGATAAATCCGTCGAGGCGCGTACGAATTTGATCATTGAGTTACGAGGTCTTTACCCCTCGATCAGCAACTCCACCAAGGACAAACTTATCGAGTTCTTGAACGCCGAGAACGACGCCGTTCGCTCCAAGCGTGATCTTTACCGGAAATCCATGCTGTTGAGCACCTCGTTGGATTCTGCTCTGAGCGTCAGTAAGAACAGGCCGTATTCGGAATATGGCTGGGACTTCTACCGCTCCCAGATAAAGCAGGCAAACCAAGAGGTTATTGACGCCGCTGTCGCCGTTCAGACCAGCGGTGTGGACTTCGCACAGTCATACGAAAGAGCCCTGAGCATGGAAACGGGTGTAGCCACTGCCGCTGGGAATGCGGGTATCCGTTTCAAGCCCATTTTTAAAGATTACGATCAAGAGAACCGAAGTGATGCTAAGAAAAAGGTCGACTCGGCTTCTGAGATCGCAACAAAAATGCAGGCGATTTCTTAACTGCGAATTAACCATCGCTGCCAGAGACAAAATCTACCTGGTCCATGCCGGCCCAGGCTTTTGATCTTGCTCGCATCACCACCACCGTGGGTGCCCCATCCCTTCGTTTTGTGAAGGGTGGGATTCCACATCCGCCGATCATCTAGAGATCTTCGTTTGCCAGGCCCATCTAATTCTCACGTTCGGCGACGACGGCGAACTTCACTCCAAGGGCGTGCAGCACGGAATTAATCGTTTCAAACCGCGGGTGGGCGCCTGCGCTTAGGGTCTTGTACAGGCTCTCGCGACCGAGGCCTGCGTCCCTGGCGATCTGGGCCATTCCTCGGGCTTTGGCCACGTCGCCGAGTGCGGCCACGAACACCTCCGGGTTAGGGTCCTCGGCAGCCGCCGTAAGGTATTCCGCAATGACCGCGTCGTTATCGAGATACGCTGCCGCGTCGAACGCTTTGTAAGTTACTTTCTTTCTCTTCATTGTTTCCCCTGTTCTTTCGGCCCTCTGAGTTCGCGTGCCATTCTTTTCGCTCTGGCAATATCTCTCGTTTGCGACGCTTTCGTGCCGCCAGCCAGCAAAACGTAAACCGTCGATCCGGTGCGCACGTAATAGACGCGATACCCCGCTCCCACATGAACCCGCATCTCAGAGACGCCCTCTCCGATGGCTTCGCAATCGCCGAAATTCCCCAATGTCGCGCTCGTCAGGCGAGCCAGAATTCTGGCCTTCGCCTTCTGATCGGCCAGACGAGCCAGCCACCCATCGAAATCCGAGGATCGCAGCAGCGTGTTCAAGTTTTACCATTGTATCCGAGTGGATACAGTCTTGCAACCGCTGGGTTCGTCGGTGGCGACCCAGACCCGGACGAAGAATCGTATTTGAAAGGATGGAATCGAATGTAATATTGCCTTGCTTCTCCGCGCCCTCGGCGTCTCGGCGGTAAAACAATTCTATGCAACTTCTCATCCTAGGCTGTGGCAAAACCGGCTCCCAGGTAGCGGACGTAGCCCGCGAGCGCCGTCATCACGTGCAAACCCTGAGCGGCGCGTCCAACGCCAACTCCCGCGCCCTGACCCCCGAATTCCTCGCCCCCTTCAACGCCGTCATCGACTTCACCACCCCCGCCGCCGTAGTAGCCAACGCCGAAGCCTGCATCCGCGCCCACAAATGCATCGTCATCGGCACCACCGGATGGTACGACCACCTCCCCAGCCTCCGCGACCAAGCCCTGGCCGCCAACACCAGCATTCTCTACGGGTCGAACTTCTCTATCGGCGTGAACCTCTTTTTCGAGATCGTCCAGACCGCCGCCGCCGCCATGAACTTCGACTACTCCGGCCAGATCTTCGAGCGCCATCACGCTCAAAAGAAAGACGCTCCCTCCGGCACCGCCAAAGTCATGCAAACAATGATCCGCGAAGCCGCCCAGAAAGAATTAGAAATCGTCTCCTTCCGCGAAGGCGACGCGGTAGGCATGCACGAACTGGTCTTCAACTCCCCCGCCGACCGCATCTACCTCTGCCACGACTCCAAGTCCCGCCGAGGCTTCGCCGAAGGCGCAGTCCGTGGAGCCGAATGGATAGTAGGCAAATCCGGAGTCTTCGACTTCCAGAACATCTGGCGCCAACTGTAAACCTGAAATTTCATGTATACATGACTTCCACAAATTTCTTAACCTATTGACTGCCATACACTTACGCAATTTGTACATACAATATTGTCAACTATTGCTCCACGTGGAGCATTCAATCAAAATGCTCCCGGAGGGGTGCTACCATAGTCCCGAGTAGGCCGCCCATGGTCGTAGTCTCCCTCCTCGTCGTCATCGCCATCCTGCTCTACCTGCGCCGGCCGGATCGCGACTACAGCCTGAGCGCTGCCCTCCTGATTGCCGCCTTCACCTGGCTGGCCATCGAGATTCACGTCCTCCGTCTTCTCCAAGACCTGGTCGCGCTCGCCGTCGCGCATTGGGTCGACGTCACCACCGCCTTGGCTGCCGCGATCCTTCTGGTCGTGCCCGCGATGATGCTTTACATCGCCGTCCGCGATCAGCTCGACCACCGTGCCCGCGGCCCCCTTCGCAACCTGGTTCCCACCCATGCTCGGCATACGGTTCTCAACAAGTTCGAACGCCGCGTCGCGACCCTCATGGCTCTCGGCTACCGCCGCACGCAGGCAGAGGCCACTGCGCTGAATCAGATGAAACGCGACCTGGCACACTACCGGGGCACGAAGCGAACGGCGCACGATCAGCCAGGGCCACATTGCCATTCGTGACACCTGACACCTGCATTCGTTCCGCGCTATCCTTAGAATTATGCAACTCAGAGGCTGTGGTACAGCATTAGTGACGCCGTTCACTCCCGACGGCGCGGTGGACGAGTCTGCGCTTCGTAATCTGGTGGCGTGGCAGGTGGAATCGGGCATCGATTTTCTGATTCCCTGCGGCACTACCGGTGAGACTCCCACGCTCACGCACGACGAGTGGCTGCACGTTATCGACGTGACGATCGAAGTCGTCGCCGGCCGCGTGCCCATTGTCGCCGGAGCCACGTCGAACGCCACGCATGACGCGGTCGCGAAGGCGAAGGAAGTGGCTTCGCGCGCCGGTGTCGACGCGATCCTCACCGCGTCGCCTTACTACAACAAGCCGACGCAGGAGGGACAGTATCGCCATTTCCGCGCCATTGCCGAGGCGGTGGACAAGCCTCTCATCCTTTACAACGTGCCGGGCCGAACCTCCGCCAACATCGAGCCCGTGACTTTGGCGCGACTGAGCGAAGTTCCGAACATTGCCGGGGTGAAGGAAGCCAGCGGCAATATTTCGCAGATCGCGGAAGTGCTGAATGCGGTGCCGGAAACTTTTCTGGTTTTTTCTGGCGACGATGCCATCACGCTGCCGGTGATTGCGCTGGGTGGAGTTGGAATTATTTCGGTGGCTTCGAATGAGATTCCGCGCGAGATGGCGGAGATGACGCGGGCCGCGCTCAACGGTGATTGGGCTGCGGCGCGGGCATTACACAGGAAATATTTGGCGCTGATGCAGGCGAACTTTATCGAATCGAACCCGATGCCGGTGAAAGCCGTGCTGGCAATGATGGGAAAGATTCAGGAAATATATCGTCTCCCGATGCTTCCTATGCGGCGCGACACGCGCTCAAAGTTGCAGAAGGTCGCTACCGACGTGGGATTGCTTGCACCTGCCGCGAGGGCTGCGGGGCCCAGCGAATTTTATGTTTACGAGAGCTGGGCGGCTGGGCCGCATAAGGTGATCCTGCACCGCGCGTCGTGTGGGCAATGCAGCTCGGGCAAAGGGCGGCCGTCGGGACACGATCCGAATCACTCGCGCTGGCATGGGCCGTTTACGAATCCGGCGGAGGCTCGCGAGGCGACGCATTCGATGCCCGGAGTGCTGATTCGGAGCGAGTGCAAGTGTGTGGCGTGAAGAACAGCTTCGAGCTACGAGCTTCTAGCTCCGAGCTTTTCCGATTCGGCCCATGCTTGTTTTGTCCACGCTTGGTTCGTGACGCGGGCATCTGACTGCAGATCCCTCGTCTACTCACTTCGTTCGGGCTCGGGATGACAAGGGTTATAGGGTTTTTTTGAGTGACGGAGTCTGTGTCGAGCCGCAGTTGATCTACTCGGGCGTGATCTAATCCTTTTTATGTCTGATTCGATCCTGCAATTGAAATCGGCGGTTGAAGGACTGTATGCGTCCTCTCACGTTGGCGATGCTGCGGAGGTTCGGCGTGTGTTTGCCGATTTTCGCGGCCGGCTTACTCGCGGCGAGATTCGGGCGGCTGAGAAAGTTGCCGCGGCTGACGGAACTTCTTCCTGGATTACTCATGCTTGGGTGAAACAGGGCATCCTGCTTGGCTTTCGGCTGGGTGAGCTTACTCGAAATGTCGGACGGGGACGTGTTCAATTTTGTCGACAAGGACACGTTCCCTGCCCGGCGATTCACGCTAGCTGATCGGGTGCGGGTTGTGCCGGGTGGGTCGTCGATTCGCGAAGGAGCTTATGTTGCGCCTTCGGTGATTTGCATGCCTCCTATGTTTATTAACGTAGGGGCCTATGTGGATGAAGGCACGATGATCGATTCGCATGCGCTGGTTGGCTCGTGTGCGCAGGTTGGGAAGCGCGTTCACTTGAGCGCGGCCGCGCAGGTTGGAGGCGTGCTGGAACCCGTCAATGCCGCGCCGGTGATTATTGAGGACGATGTATTGATTGGCGGCAATTGCGGCGTCTATGAGGGGACGCTGTTGCGGGCGCGGGCGGTGCTGGGAGCGGGGACGATTCTTACACGCTCCACTCCGCTTTATGATCTGGTGCGGGGCGAGGTTTATCGCGCGACTGCTGAAAGTCCGCTTGTGGTGCCTGAGAACGCCGTGGTTGTGCCAGGGTCGCGGGCTGTGACCAAGGGCAAGGGGACGGAATGGAATCTCTCGCTTTATACGCCCGTGATTGTGAAATATCGCGACGAGAAAACGGAGCGCGGGATTGAGCTTGAGGAGTGGCTGCGCTGAAGAAGGCCTCTATCGGGGCTGTGTGCCCCATGCCGGATACGAACTCAGGGACTCGGAGGATTTCGTCAAAGCCGACGGCGTAGATTATTTTCTGATCTTCACTGGGAGCGTTAAGGACAGAGGTCATTCGGGCTAGGACCTCGGCAGAAGATTCCGGCTGTGAGTGAAATCGTGATACTAAGCTCGGGCCAGTTTTTTTAGCGCCGCGCGGTTTCGGATGAACAGCGTGGTGCCGGTCCGGACGAGAAGGCGCCGCTTCTTCATCTCACTCAGCGTGCGGGTAACCGTCTCTCTGGTGGAACCGATCAATTGTGCTATTTCTTCGTGCGTGAGCTTGAGTTTCAGATGAGTGAAGCCATCCCCAGCCGGAACGTCGGCGGACCATTGCAGCAGAAGCCGCGCGAGCTTCTCCGGTACCGAATGAGAGAGCGCAATCGAACGAAGTATTTCATACGTAGCCTGACACTCGTTACTGAGCAGCTGCGCCATGTGCAAGGAAGCATCCGGATGCTCCCTGAGGAAGCCCAAAAACTCGGCGCGATTGATGAACGCCAGTTGGCAAGGCTGCAGGGTCTGAACCGTAAGCTCATAGGGGTTGCCAGAAGCCATCGACTGGAGTCCCAGGATCTCCCCCGGCTGCGCGATTCTGAGAATAAGGGTTTTGCCATCGCGGCCCGCGGCCATCAGCTTGACGCGGCCCTGGCAAAGGATGTAGACCCCCCGCGAAACCTGGCCTTCCAGGAACAGGATCGCACCTTTCGGGAACGAGGATGTGGGCGCGATCCGTTCCAGTTCAGCTAAAGATGAATCACAGAGAGCGAACAGGCCATTGGAACACAGCGCGGAACTGACGCCGCGACCAGCGACCGGCGAGCTGACGGGCGGGATTCTGGCACTGGTCTGCGAGTTGAACAGCGCGCCAGGAAGGCTTTGGCATCGGGTGGACATCAGAAGTGGCGAAGCCATAAAAACATCCTCCTTGCGAACACCTGTGCGGACAGCCCCCGGGGCCAGCGCAGCAATGTGCAATGTTGCGCGCCGCCGTTCAATCGGGCGACGAGAGATCACAGAGTCGAGCGACGGTCGGCAACAATTCCCTGATGGGCCCGGTCTTGGGTACGACGGCATCGACTAGCTTGTAAGTCTCGGCCGGGATTTCGGCGCTGGAAAACATGACGACTGGCATCGCTGGCTGAAGAAGTCGCAATGCCAAAGCGACTTCATGCCCGTTCATATGGGGCATCTGGTAATCGAGGAGCACGGCATCAAAGGTGAACGACCTGGCAAGACGCAGACCGTCCAGAGGGGATGAGGTCGTGACAACGATGTATCCCGATTTCTCAAAGAGCGATTTCTCGTATTCCAAAATCGCGTGGCTGTCGTCGATGCAGAGAAGCACCCTCTCTCGTCCCCGAAATTTTCGCGCCATGCAACCTCCAACGAATGGGCAGCCCGCCACAGTGAGGAAGGGTAAGAATTATGTGCGGCGGGCCTGCCCTTTCATGGCCCAAAAAGGGGCCAAACATTTCAATTGGAAAACCCCAGGTAGGAAGAACGTAGCGCAGGGCGGGTGGCTTTGTCTGTTCAAAATTGCACAGCCGTATTACGAGACGAGGTATCGGGCAGCAACCCGCGAGTTAGTCGTGCAGTACGACGCCGAGCAGAGAACTATGCACCTGTAATCCGCCGTTGTAATGAATGAACCCAAGTCTTCTGAATTTGTTCATAAAGAAATTCACCCGGGAGCGGGTGGTACCAACCATTTCGGCGAGAGTCTCCTGACTTATTCGAGGGATCACCTCTTCGTGCTGGGCTTCTTTGCCGAAGCGGGCCAGTATCAAGAGCGCGCGTGCCAGTCTCTTCTCACTCGAATTGAACAATTGATCGACTAAGTCCTCTTCCGTCCGGTTGTGTCGCTTGATCACGTAGGCAACAAAGAGGTCGGAGAGTCCATGTTCCTTGTGAAGAACACTAATCATCTCTTTCTTTGTAATCTTGAGGATGGAGCAGTCCGAGAGAGCGGTAGCGCTTGCCAGGCGAATGGGATGATCCGACGCCAGGCATCCCTCACCCAGGAAATCGCCAGATCCGAGAAGGCCGATGGTGGCCTCCCTGCCTTGTTTGGAAAGCACGCTGAGCCGCACTCTCCCGTGCTGGAGATAGAAAACAGCGTCGGCCCTGTCTCCCTGCGAGAAGATGGCTTGTTTCGGGCGATAGTACTGGACGGTCCTGCCCAAGCCGACATTCGACAAAAACGCCTGGGGGTCAAAAGACTTGATTCCCTTTGGCGCACGGCGCTGCCGGGTTCGTGATTTGCGGCGCAATGGCATAGTGACCTCCGCGAAACCCACGGCCCAGATGATTTGATCGGACTATTGTGCCACGGCGTTCTCTGTGCTTTCCAGAGAAAATGGCAGCCCACGGTCAACGCACTACAGACTGCGGCGGCAGTTTACTCGCAGGCGGCGGGCTTGATCACGAACGATCACATCCTTGAACAGGTAGATGGTCTTGAGGCTCTCCTTCTGGATGAGCTTTTCCAGTTCTCCCCATCGCAACACTCTTTTTACATTTCTTTGACAACTTCCGGCACGACCTGGGAAACAATTTGGGTTCGGGACCTCGGGCCAAATCAATACAACTCAAGGGTGAATTATGAAGCTCGCTATCTCACGCGTGACTCTGTGCCTGTTTCTTGTTCTTGCAGCATCCGCATTGTGCGTGGCGCAAACCTATTCCTTGACCGACCTCGGCACCATTTCCGGCATGGACTACAGCGTTGGGCGCGCTATCAATGCGTCGGCGCAGACGACCGGTGCTTCCGGTCTGGACGAGAGCAACATTGCTCACGTTTTCGTGAACACCGATGGATCGTTTGAGGACCTCGGGACATTGGGCGGGGAGAGCGGGATCGGCAACGGGATCAACGCTTCGGGCCGGGTTGCGGGATATTCAGTGAACTCGCATAACGCTTACCGCGCGTTCATTTCGAGCGGCAACACGCTGGTCGATATCGGCGACCTTGGGGGCGGCTCGGCGGTGGCTTATGCCCTCAATGATTCTGGACAAGTGGTGGGATCGGCGGTTACTAAGGATGGAAACAATCATCCGTTCCTCTATAGCAACGGTCAGATGATCGATCTGGGCACGCTGGGGTCGCCGGCCGGCACCGATTGGTGGAACAGCGCGCAGGGAGTTAATAACTCCGGCGTCGTGACCGGCACCTCGTACGATGCCCAAGGCAATTTTTTCGGATTCATCTGGAGCAACGGCAAAATGACCAAGATGGGCACCCTGGGCGGGCTTTGGAGCCAGGCGTATGCCATCAACAACCTTAGCCAGGTGACCGGCATTGCGTATACCAAGGCGGGCGGGGCTCATGCGTTCATCACCAAGGCGAAGGGCAAATTGAAGGACTTGAAAACGCTCGGCGGAAAGTTCGGCACGAGTTGGGGCTACGGCATTAATGACGCGGGAGTGGTTGTCGGCCAAAGCACCGACCCTCAGAATAACTACCGCGCATTTATCTTTGACGGCAAGAAGATTAGAGACCTGAACACGCTGATCCCGAAGAATTCGGGCTGGGTGCTGTATGAGGCGCGCGGCATCAACAACGCGGGGCAGATTATCTGCTCGGGGATGAAGAGTGATGGAACGCAGCACGCGATTCTGCTGACGCCGCAGTAACATTTGCGATCGGGGCTGAAGCGCACTTCACGAGGCGGAAAGAACCTTAAAACGCAGAGAGCGCAGAGGTTGACGCAGAGTTCGCAGAGTTGAGTGCGCACTCCATTACTTATACTTACGCGCGCTTCTAGGACAATAGCTGCGTCGATGGTGGCGCCGCAAGGCGGGCCTGTTGCTCGGCCAGTCTCTGCCGGGTTTCCAGATGCTTCCTGCGAAAATGGGCCAGCGCGCGCTGGCCCCAGGCGCGGACGAAATAGTAATTCAGCGCGCTTCCTATGGCGGAACTGGCGAGCGGGATCAACGGCCGGCCCATTTTTCGACGACTTCGGTGCTGGCGCGGGCGGCGATGCGCTGGATTACTTTTGGGACGAAGCGGTTCACTACTTCCTTTTCCAAGAGCTCGCGGCTGATGTCGACGCCGGCTGCGCTGGCGGCGGCAATCCACAGTTCGGCGATCTCGTCGTCGGTGTTCATTTCGAATCCGTAGATCAGACTTAGCTTTTGAATCGTGCGCATGGTGATGGCCGAGAGAATGCCGAGATCGGGCATGATGGTCAGGATGCCGCCGAAACCTAAGCCCGCGCCCTCAGCAGCGGCGAGCTTCATGCCACTGCGAATGACCGATTCGGCGACATCGTCGAGGCGGGACATGTCCACGGAGTAGACGCCGTGGAAGGTAATGATGGGCAGGCCATAGGCGGCGCGCAGTTGAAAGAGGAAGCGTTCGGGATCGACCTTCACGGTTTCGTAGGCGCGCGTCAGGCCGCCGCGGATGGCTTCTTCGGTGCGGCGGCGGAGCCAGGATTTTTTCTCGTCGGGCATTTGTTGGTCGTTGGTCGCTGGTCGTCGGTCGTTCGTTCTTGGTCCTTCGTCGTTAGTCCTTCGTTGTTCGCTGGGCTATCGACGGGCATTGCCGAGCAAGCAACGGGCTACGACTAATGCCCCCTGTTAAGTTTACCAGCGGTTAAACGCGGCCCACTGATTGTGGGATGCCGCTTGCCGCGTTCTGCGACGGGTTCGGGGCGGCGGGAGACACGCCCGTCATGTCAGGCTGTGCTAGCATCAATTCTTCGATGCCAACTGGAAAATTGCATATCGTTCCGCTCGGCGGAATGGGCGAATTCGGCATGAACTGCATGGCCATCCGCTACGGTGACGACATCATCGTCGTCGATGCCGGGCTCATGTTCCCCGAAACCGAGTTGCTGGGCGTCGATATCGTGGTTCCCGACATCTCGTACCTGCTCGAAAATCGCGCGCATGTGCGCGGCATTGTTCTCACGCATGGCCACGAAGATCATATCGGCGCGTTGCCGTGGATTTTGGGCGAACTGAATGTTCCGGTGTGGGGCACGGAGTTCACGCTGTCGTATGTCGAGGACAAGCTGGACGAACATCAGCTGCTGGACGATGCGGACCTGCGCGAAATCCGCGCGGGGGAGCGCTTCAAGGTTGGTCCGTTTACGATTCATCCGCTTCAGGTGACGCACAGCCTGGTTGATTGTGTAGCGCTTGCGATTCACACGCCGCTCGGAGTCGTGCTGCACACTGGCGATTTCAAGGTCGATCCCACGCCTACCGACAACCGGCTTTTCGATCTGCACAGCTTCGCCGAATATGGCAAAGCGGGAGTGCTGGCGCTGCTGCAGGATTCGACTAACGTCGAGCGCAAGGGCTACACGCCGAGCGAGCGCGCGGTGCATCGGAAGTTCGAAGAGATTTTTGTGCGCACGCAGCGGCGGCTGTTTATCTCGTGCTTCTCGTCTTCGATTCATCGCATCAAGCTGGCCGTCGATATGGCGTGGGAGCATGGCCGGAAGATTTGCTTCATCGGGCGGTCGATGAACAGCTCGTCTGAGATTGCCGAGGATCTTGGGTACATTCAGATTCCGGACGGGATGCTGATTCATCCCGGCGAGATGAAGAATTTCGCGCCGGAAAAAGTTTGCGTGCTGATCAGCGGGACGCAGGGGGAGCCGATGTCGGCGCTCTCGCGGGCGGCGGTCGATAGCCACAAGCATGCCAAGATCGAAAAGGGAGATACGGTGGTACTTTCGTCGCGCATCATTCCCGGGAATGAGAAAGCGATCTACCGCGTGGTGGACCATCTTTTCCGACGCGAAGCGTTCGTCATTTATGACGACGGCTCGTATCCGCCGGTGCACGTCAGCGGACATGCCAGCCAGGAAGAGTTGAAGCTCATTATTAATCTGGTGCGGCCGAAATATTTCATTCCGATCCACGGCGAGTATCGGCAACTCAAGCTGCACGCAGACCTGGCGGGCACGATGCGCGGCGCCGTCGGGAACGTGATGCTGATCGAAAGCGGAGATGTTCTGGAGATCGACGAACTGGGCGCGCGCAAAGCGGGACGGGTGAGTGTTGGGCGAGTGTGCATCGACTCGGGCTCGCGCACGGATGTGGTGGAAGATTTGGTCATGAAAGACCGCCGGCATCTGAGCGAAGACGGGTTCGTCATTCCCATCATTGCTATCAATAAACTTACGGGACGAGTCGAATCGCCGGCGGAAATTGTGACCCGCGGCTTCGCGCCCGGCGAAAACGGAGTGATGGAGCGGGCGCGGGAGATTGTGATGGAGACGCTCGACGGTTCGAGCGCCGAGGAAAAAGCGGATTATGGGGTGATCAAAGAAAAGATACGGGCGGACCTGAAGAGGTATATTTCGCGGCAGACGCAGCGGCGGCCGCTGATTATGCCGGTGATACTGGAGATCTAGCTGGCATCTGGATTCGTTAGATCAGCGGGTTCGTCCACCTTAACCCTGAAAACCGCGCAAAGTCGCGGTCTGCCGTGTGAAGAACGCCGCCATACTCAATGGTGAGCGCGGCGATCTGGGCATCACTCACCAGGGGGCCCGAAGCGCGCCCCTCCAGGATCATTCGCCGTAGGACAGACCAGTGCTGATCCCCGGGCACCAGTATTTGCACATTCGGTAACTGGAGCCACTCCTCGACAATCTGCGCCGCCTGCTCCAAAGTGGGACACATTCCCAATAGCCGCCGATTCGTGACAACCCGGAGAAAGGCCAACAGGCTGTGCCAGGGCAATCCCACGGCTTCAGTGCCGGAGAGCGTGCTCCCCAGCCATGCGGCGCTTTTCTTGTGGTGGGCTGAATCGGAATTGTAGGAATAGATCAACAAATTGGCATCAACGACGATCACCGGTGCTCCGGTCCTTCGAGGTATTCCAGGAATTCTTCGGTCTTTTCAAAATCAGGCAGTCCGAGGTTCCACGGCTTCACGACAAATGACTTGCGTGCCGGTTGTTTGGAAGCAGCCAGCCCCATGCGCAGCAACCGGTTCAGCACCTGTTTGAACGGTTGGCCTGATCGCCGAACCTCCCGGTTCACGAGGCTAGCCACGTCGTCATCGAGCGTTAGAGTAGTTCGCACATCATGATGCTAATTTGTTAGACATCATGATGTCAAGTAACATTCCATCATGATGCCTGCACTCGAAGGTTGCAAAAAGCGCGAGGACAGAGCACTCTGAGAAAGCCACCCATGGTCTCACTGCAAGATATTCTCGCCGCCCAGTCTCTGCTCCGCGGCGTTGCTGTCCGCACCCCGCTTCTCGAGTGGACCGGCGTGGCCTCCAAGCGCAAGCTTTTCCTGAAGCTCGAAAACCTGCAGCCGATCGGCGCGTTCAAGCTACGCGGCGCCTACAACAAAGTCGCTTCACTGACCGACGAGGAGCGCCGGCGCGGTGTGATCTCTTATTCGAGCGGCAATCACGCGCAGGGCGTCGCCTATGCTGCGCGCTCTCTGGGCGTGAAGGCAATCATTGTCATGCCCAACAACGCTCCGAAGAATAAGTTTGAGGCGACTGCGGCCCTAGGAGCGGAGATCGTTACTGTCGGGCCGGGTAGCGAAGAGCGCCGTCAGCGGGCCGAGGAACTCGCCGCCGAATATGGTTACGCTATCGTCCCACCCTATAACGACGAAAAAATCATCGCCGGGCAGGGGACGGTCGGGCTGGAGATCCTTGAAGACCTGCCCGATGTCGAGACGGTGATTGCCCCGGTGGGCGGCGGCGGACTGATCAGCGGAATTTCGGCTGCGATTAAGCTGACGAATCCGGCGATCAAAGTGATTGGGGCCGAGCCGGAACTTGCCGGGGACGCGCGCGCCAGCCTGAAGGCCGGCCACGTGGTTTCATTTCCCGCCGAGCAGGTTTCGCGAACATTGGCGGATGGACTGCGCACGCAGAGTGTGGGCGAGATCAATTTCGCGCACATTCGCGCTTATGTGGACGACATCGTCTACGTGAAGGAAGAAGAAATTCGCGAGGCGGCGCGCGCGCTCAGCGTAAATCCAAAAACCATTGCCGAGCCGAGCGGGGCGGTGAGCGTGGCCGCTTTCATGTTTCATTCCGCCGAGTTGCCGAATACGCGAAACAATGTCGCTGTCATCAGCGGCGGAAATGTCGATCCCCAATTTCTGGCTGAGCTTCGTGGCTCTTAGCGGTGTGCGCGGCCAACGGCACGAGTGGAACTCGTGCCCTTCCCATCCCTAGAAACGCACGCACCTTAGGATCTCCAGGGCTTCGCGATGCAACCTCTCGCGAATGTACAATTCTTCCTTCCCAGATCGGAGGCATGTTGACCCGCTGGCTGGAACGGTTCTTTGAACTTTCGCGGCACCAGACGACTCCGCGCCGCGAAGTCGTTGCCGGACTGACCACGTTCTTTACGATGTCGTACATCGTGGCTGTCAATCCGGCCATTCTCAAGACTGCGGGCATGCCGGTTGGGGCCTCGCTCACCGCGACCATACTCACGGCCATTTTCGGAACGCTGCTGATGGGGTTGTATGCGAACCGGCCATTCGCCATCGGCCCTTATATGGGCGAGAACGCTTTTATCGCGTTCACGGTGGTTCACGTCCTTGGCTACACGTGGCAGAGCGCGCTGGGCGCGGTGTTTGTGGCCGGAGTTCTTTTTGTGCTGATGACTGTCTTCCGGCTGCGGCAATGGATGGTCGACGCGATTCCGCCCACGCTGCGTTACAGCTATGCCGTGGGCATCGGCTTGTTTCTGACTTTTATCGGGCTGAATCAAACGGGCATTGTCACGATTGGATCTCCTGGTGCGCCGGTGCGGCCAGGCCATCTGACTTCGCCGGCGATTCTGCTGGCGATCTTTGGATTTCTGCTGATTGTCGTGCTGACCATTCGGCGCTTTCCGGGCGCGATTCTTACCAGCATCCTGGTCACGGCTCTTGTTAGCTTTGTGATGCGAGTCTCGCCCGCGCCTCCTTCCTGGGTCAGCTGGCCGCCGAGCCTCGCGCCTGTTTTTCTGAAGTTTGACCTGCACAGCCTTCTGAGCTGGGGATTTTTCCCTGTTGTCCTGACCATCCTCATCATGGCGTTCGTCGATACCATGGGAACTCTGATTGGGGTGTCGGCGCGCGCGGGATTCCTCGACAAAGACGGCAACTTGCCGCAGATCGAACGGCCCATGATGGCCGATGCGCTGGCTACGACTTTCGCGGCGGTGGTTGGGACAACGACCTCGGGCGCTTATATCGAATCGGCCACCGGCGTCGAAGCCGGCGGGCGGACCGGATTGACGTCCGTCATCACCGCGCTGTGCTTTGTGGGAACTTTGTTTTTCGCGCCGTTTATCTCCGCGATCCCTCCCCAGGCTTACGGGCCAGCGCTGATTTTTGTCGGGCTGCTGATGCTAACGCCGATCACGCGCATCCCGTTCGGCGATCTCAGCGAACTGGTTCCGGCCTTCGGCGTGATCGCGCTCATGGCCTTCACCTACAACGTCGGTATCGGAATGACCGCGGGCTTTGTTCTCTATCCATTTTGCAAACTTGTCTCCGGACGGTTGCGAGAGGTGCGGCCGGCGCTTTGGGCCTTGACTGCGCTGTCGTTGTTATTCTTTGTTTTTTATCCGTATTCGTGAGTGACGGCCTCTTATGATTCGGTTCGGCATTGCGGGTTTCGGTTTACATGCGGTGCGGCGGCTGATGCCCGGCTTCGCACTGGCGCAGAATTGCAAAGTGGTCGCGCTTTCCCGCCGCGATGCCGCCAAGGCCCGCGAGGCATCCGTGCGCTACGGCATTCCTTTCGTTTTTGCTTCGACCGAGGAGCTTTGCCGCTGTCCCGAGGTGGATGCTGTCCTTGTCACGACGCCGAATAGCAGTCATCTCGCAGATGTCCTGACGGCAGTTGCTGCGCGCAAGGCAGTGCTTTGCGAAAAGCCCATGGGGCTCAACGCGATCGAATGCCGCCAGATGGTTGATGCCGCCAATCGCGCCCACGTGCTGCTCGGGGTGGCGCAGATCTTTCGTTTTGAGGAGAGTACGGCTCGTTTTCGTGCCCGCGTGGCGCAGGGCGATCTTGGCCGCCCGCTGTTTGCGCGCGCCGAATTCTCCTACCCCGGGCTCGGACATGCCCGCACGTGGATTTACGACCGCCACATTGCCGGAGGCGGTCCCATCGCTGACGTCGGCGTGCACTGCATCGATGCTCTGCGCTACATCCTGCGGGATGAGGTGGTGCGGGTGTATGCGGTTGCTCGCCCCGACGAACACTCGGGTAATGTGGAGGCGGCAGCCAGTCTGACACTTGAATTCCAGCGGGGAACGCTGGCGACAGTGCTGGTCTCAACCCGCGCGCAGTATCGAACGCCGTTTGAGATTGTCGGCGAAGCTGGGGCGCTGCGCGCCGATGACGCGCTCAGTGTCGAGAAACCGATTCGGATCGAGTGCTGGCGTGAAGGCAAGCTGGTCGATGAGGAAATCCTGTCCAATCATCTAGCATACGCCAAGCAGGTTGAGGCGTTCAGCGCCGCGGTGGAAGGACGAGCAGGGTTTCCAGTGCCGGGAGAAGAAGGCTGGAAAAATCAACTCATTCTGGACGCTGCTTATCGAAGTGCAGAGTCGGGCACAACTGAAACCATCACTTCATGAAATCGATCTACTCGGCAGCTAAATAGGGAGTTGATCTCAGAGGATAATGGCGGTTTGCAAAAATAAGAAGCGCCCCGGATTTTGAAATCGCGGGACGCCCGAACAGCCCTCCCCCAGAACTGCTCAAGTTCAGGGTAAGGCAGCCATCGGGCTCGCGAAATGCCACGATTGGGTGGGCATCTGGCACGAAAGAACCACTTGCCAAATCACAAAACTTTGGTAACATGCCTGAACCGCGGTTGGTGGTTACCCGCCGCGCCTTGGTTCCGGAATCCGTCTCCCTGGGCTTCTTTTTTGGGGAGGGAGGCGTCCCTCAATTTCTGAACCGAAACGCTACTTCCTTTTTCGCCCGAGGGAGAACTCTCGTGGTGCAAATGGTTGTAGGCAAGGGGAATGTTGCTAGTGTGCAGGAGATTGCATCCGTGCACTCGCAGTGGTGGCAAGATTCCTGTGTATGTTGTTGAAGAATATGGTCAACGACAGCATGAATCGTTTGGAATCGCAAGTGCTAGTAGCGGGTGGGGCGACCTCTACTCTTTAGTCGTAGACCTTCAGTCAGGCTATCGAAATGAGCTGTTCACAATTTGGGAGGAAACAAAAAATGAGGCGAGTGTTAGTTGTGGCGTTGCTGGCATTGGCGTTGCCGATAGCCGCATTGGCGGGGACCATCACACTTACGAACCAGCGTGGCACGATCTCGATTTCGGACTCCGGCATCACATCAAAGGGATCGCAGCTCACGAGCTATAACGGAATTCAGGCGCCTCCGGGGCACTCTTTGGGCACCGTCAGCTACTCGACGGGCGCACTGGTTAGCGGCTCTGTCGCGGCGGGGGGCATTTTCTCATCCGCTGGATCTACTTTTGACGTGGTAGGCAAGGGCAACTTTGGCGAGCCGAAGGGACAGATCTTCACGGGCGGGTTCGTCGGCGACATCGCGTGGACGCTGGTGACGCAGCAAGGCCAGAAGCTGGTCTACACGCTGAGCGGCGACCTGTCTGGCCAGCTCTACAACGGCGTGATCGTGACCGGTTCAACGACCCAGACCATTACCACGCACCCCGGCCAGCTAAACCAAGGGATTGGGCACATCAGCCTTGGCAACACGACCCTGACGACCCCAGAGCCCGGAACCCTTGGGCTGCTCGGGACTGGGCTTCTTGGAATCGCGGGTATGTTCCGCCGCAAACGGTCGTAACCTAACTGGATCAAGTTCGCTCATAAACACTCACCTATGGCCCCGCCACCTGGCGGGGCTTTAATTTTGTCCGCGCTTTCGTGAAGTTGGGATCGACTACAAGAACGACGTTTCCTCTTCTTTCAGTTATTGGCTCGGAGAGCGCGCAGTCCTGACGATGTACTCCAGTGTTGTGATTACGGCGGTAACAGGCGCTTAGGGCTTTCACGTTGACCTGGGGATTTCGCGCCCCTACAGTCAGGCAAGGGAGGTTCTATGAAGGACATTCACGAGGTTTTGCGCCGGAAGCAGGCGCAATACGCTCTGTTGGGCAAACAGATCGAGATGTTGCAGCAGGCAGCCGACAAGCTAAGAGAAGTCGCGCCCCTGTTGGCCGAGAATGATGAAGAAGAGACCGCCGTGCTGACCGAGGTGACCGACGAAAACGGCAAGGCAATGGGAGCTACGGCTGGCGCGCACTCGTCAGGAACGGCAAACAAGACAGGGCGCGGCGCAACACCGCGGTGGCCGTAGAAAGCGGCCACCCGAGCGTCCAGCAATGCGCTGCAGCCCGCAAGTCCAAGAAATAATTGGAGGGCGGCGCTGATCTACATCCATGAGACGCGCGGCTTCGCCGCGCTCGTTCGGAACCGTTTCCCACCTGCTGTGATCCAGAATTTTCCTAACGATCTTCCGATGCAATAGAATTGCGGGTCGCGGCATGGCGGGGGAACGTCCGCTTTGAAAGCGCTGCGAAAAGCCTCGCCTCTCAGGCCCGAACTCTTTGCTCACGCGCCCGATCACGCGTTTCCTGCTCCTCGCCATCGTCAGCTGGCTGGCCCTCACGCCATTTTTGCGCTGGGGTAGTCCGTCCGGGCATGATTTCGAATTCCACATGTATTCGTGGATGGAGGTGCTGGCGCAGTGGAAGCAGGGCATTGTGTATCCGCGTTGGGCGGGGCTGGCACATTGGGGATACGGCGAGGCCCGGTTTCTGTTTTATCCTCCGGGATCGTGGACGCTGGGCGCGGCGCTGGGCGCGGTCTTGCCGTGGAAGATAGTTCCCGGTGTGTACTGCTGGATCGTCCTTACCGCCGCCGGGTGGAGCATGTATGCGCTGGCGCGGCAGTGGCTTCGGCCGCCGGATGCGTTTTTTGCGGCGGCATTCTACGCTCTCAATCCCTATCATTTGCTCATCATCTACTGGCGCAGCGCTTATGCAGAACTGCTGGCTGCTGTCGTCGTGCCGCTGATTCTGCTATGGCTGCTGAGGCTTAGGGAAGGTGGCCTTCGCCCGGTCCTGTGCTTGAGCCTGACCTTTGCGGGAGCTTGGCTGGCCAATGCTCCGGCTGCGGTGATGATCCACTATTCGGCCGCGGGGTTGGCGGTGCTGATGGCGGTGCAGGAAAAATCGATGCGGTCCGCGGTCAGAATATTGTCAGGAATTGCGGTGGCCATTGTTCTTGGCGCGGGATTGGCCGCAGTTTACCTGGCGCCGGCGGTCTATGAAGAACCTTGGGTCAACGTCAGCGCGCTCCTGTCTGAGGGAGTGCGGCCGGCGGATAATTTCCTGTTCACTACTATCGCCGACATCGACCACAACCGCTTCAACTTGCTGGTCTCGCTGGTGGCGTTGTCGGAGATCGCGTTGCTGGCCTTGGCGATGTGGCTTTCTCGCAAGGATAAGGACAGGCTTGATCGGGGCGGGTGGATGCTGCTCGCATCCTGGGGAACCGTCACGGCTTTGGTAATGCTCCCCGCGAGCAGTCTTCTCTGGCTGCATCTGCCGAAGTTTCGCTTCGTGCAGCTTCCTTTCCGGTGGCTGCTGTGTTTGGGTGCGCCGCTCGCGTTGTTGCTGGCGGTGGCGACCAGCCGAGCGCTATTTCAACGCTCCGCAACCTTGAGATGGACCACGCGCGGCGGCGTCTGTTCGTTTTTGCTGGCTACGCTTCTCGTCGCGGGCCATTACATCCAGCCGCCGTGGTGGGATCAGGCCGCCGATATTCAGGAGATGAAGGATGCGATTTCCGATGGCACAGGCTATGAGGGAACAGACGAGTACGTCCCGAGCGGAGCCGATCCCTACGAGCTGAAAAAGGATTTGCCGAAGGTGAGCGATGTCAGCGGAGCGCCGGTGAAGGTTGAAATGCGGGAGTGGAGCGCGACGGAGGAGCATTTCGTAGTCCGCGCGAATGCACCGCAGAGCCTGACCCTGCGTCTGTTCAATTATCCGGGTTGGCAAGTGACGGTGAACGGGACGCCAGTTCCAACCGAGACGTCGGATGTGACGGGGCTGATGATGATCCAAATGAAGGCTGGCGAAGACGACGTGCGCATTCATTTCGCGCCTACGCCGGACCGATTGTTTGGCCGCTGGGTTTCTTTGTTGAGTCTCGTTGTGTTCGTAGGCCTCTGGATCAAAACCGTTCCCGAGGTGCGCGCCCGGTCATTGGACCCGGGCGCTAAGCAGGGGACATAGCAGAAATGAAGAAAAGCTCGTGACATCCCGGACCGTTCTCGTTGCCACGTCGAATCCTGGCAAGCTCCGCGATTTCGCTGGGGCAGCAGCCGTCCATGGCATCAGCATCGCCGGTATTCCCGGCTTCGCTTCCCTGCCCCCAGTTGTGGAAGATGGCACGACATTTGAAGCGAATGCGCGCAAGAAGGCTGAGGAATACAGCCTGGCCGTTCCGGGTGACGTTGTGCTGGCGGATGACTCCGGCCTTGAGGTCGACGCGCTAAGCGGCGCGCCGGGAGTTCATTCTGCGCGCTATGCCGCCGATGAACCGCACCGCGCTGCGGAGAATACCGACGACGAGGCTAACAATGCCCGCGTGCTGCGCGAACTGGCCGGCGTGCCTCCGGAAAAACGTGTTGGGCGATTTGTTTGCGTGCTTGCGGCGGCGCGCGACGGGCGTCACGCTGGCGATTTTTCGCGGGACGGCGGAAGGCATCATCCTGGATGCTCCTCGCGGGAATAATGGCTTTGGCTACGATCCGCTTTTCTATTTTCCGAGCATTGGAAAGACCTTCGCTGAATTGAGCGCCGAGGAAAAATCTCATTATAGCCATCGCGGCGCGGCGTTTCGCGCCTTTCTGTCGTGGTGCGATCAAAGCCTGTAAGCGCTTTGAAACGAGTATGTCCTGCAAAAACATCAATTTGTGAGCTACGTCACATCCGGTTGTTCTCAATTCCTCTAACTTACTGCTTTCCCAGTTTCTTGACGCGTACTCGTTTGCGCGCCGATAATAGAAAGTTTTCATCACTGTTCCTGCAAGGAGCTGTTCATCGTGGCCTCCGCAGCCAATTCTGTCGCTCCCGTCATTAAACCCGGCGTCGCTCCACTGCGAGCGGGTGAAGGCAATTCATTCCTTTTGCGCCGCCTGCATTCGATCTCCGGCATCGTGCCGATTGGGGCGTTTCTGCTCGAGCATTTCATCTCGAACTACGAAGCCTTCCACGGACCCGAAGCTTACGGCAAGCAGGTGGCATTCCTGAACAGCCTGCCGTTCGTTCTGGCCCTGGAAATTTTCTTTATCTGGATTCCGATCCTTTACCACGGAATTTACGGCGTGTGGATCTGGTGGCGTGGCGACTCCAACGTCAGCGACTATCCGTGGCAGGGCAACTGGCTTTACACTTCCCAGCGCTGGACCGGGATCATCGCTTTCATTTACATGGTCCAGCACACCTACTATTTGCGGTTCACGGGCGTGCACCTGCCCACGCACCCCATGGATTCGTTCGCCAAGGTGCAGGGAGAGTTGTTTCCACATCCGTACATGATCGCGGTATATGCGATCGCAATCGTTGCGGCTTCGTGGCACTTCGCTTATGGAATCTGGCTGTTCTGCGCGAAGTGGGGCATTACTACCGGCGAGATGGCGCGGCGGCGGCTGGGTTATTTGTGCCTGCTGCTGGCGCTCGGTTTGATTGGGCTCGGCGCGGCCAGCATGTACGGCTTCCTGAGCCATCCATATCAGCCGCTCGGGTCCAACTCTCCAGAAAATATCGTGATGATGAGATGAGATTTAATAACGACAGCGAAGAACTATGTTTTGCCAGCGGGGCGGAGGGCGAGACGCCCTCCGTACAGCCGGCGAGACGCCGGCGCTACACCGGCAGAAAGAACTCATAAGACATGGCAGCTCCAAAAATCATCGTCGTGGGCGGGGGCCTGGCAGGCCTGGCCGCCGTCATCAAGATCGCCGAAATGGGCGGAGAGGTTGACCTGTTCTCCATCGTGCCCGTAAAGCGCTCGCACTCGGTGTGCGCACAGGGAGGCATCAACGCGGCCAAGAATCTGAAGGGCGAAGGCGATTCCACCTACAAGCATTTCGACGACACGATTTATGGCGGCGACTTCCTTGCCAACCAGCCACCCGTTAAGGACATGTGCGACGCGGCGCCGGGGATTATCGATCTGCTGGATCGCATGGGCGTGCCGTTCAATCGCACGCCGGAGGGGCTGCTTGATTTCCGGCGGTTTGGCGGCACTTTGTATAACCGCACAGCATTTGCGGGAGCCACTACCGGACAGCAACTTCTTTATGCGCTCGATGAGCAAGTGCGGCGGTATGAGGCCGAAGGCAAGGTAAAAAAGTACGAGCACTGGGAGTTCCTGTCAGCGGTGCTGGATGGGACGCACACCTGCCGCGGCATCTGCGCGATGGATTTGCGAACGATGGAGATCAAGACTTTTCCGGCGGACGCCATCATTATTGCGACGGGAGGCTGCGGCGCGATCTTCGGCAAGTCTACCAACTCTGTCGTCTGCACCGGATCGGCGCAGTCGGCGCTCTACCAGCAGGGTTGCTATTACGCCAATGGCGAATTCATCCAGGTGCATCCCACCTGCATTCCGGGCGAAGATAAGCTGCGCCTCATGTCGGAATCCGCCCGCGGCGAAGGGGGGCGCGTCTGGGTACCGCGCACGTCTGGCGACAAGCGCGATCCGAAGTCTATCCCTGAAAAGGAGCGATGGTATTTCCTGGAAGAGTGGTATCCGAAATATGGCAATCTCGTGCCGCGCGACATCGCGACGCGGGCGATTTTCAAAGTCGTCTTCGAAGAGCATCTCGGCATCGATGGCAAGCCGATGGTTTATTTGGATCTCACGCACATCGACCGCAAAGTTCTCGACCGGAAGCTGGAAGGGATTCTGGAAATCTACGAGAAGTTTGTGGGCGACGATCCGCGCGATGTGCCCATGAAGATTTTCCCCGGCATGCACTACACCATGGGCGGGCTGTGGGTGGATTACAAGCAGGCAACGAACGTGCCAGGAATTTTTGCGGCGGGCGAGGCGGAGTACCAGTATCACGGGGCGAACCGGCTGGGCGCGAATTCGCTGGTGTCGTGCATTTATGGCGGCTTCGTTGCGGGTCCGGCGACTGTGCAGTACGCCAAGAATCTGCAAGCCGCGCCCTCGAACGGCCATTTCGACGCCGAGCGTAAGCGCCAGCAGGAAATCAACGACGGCCTGATGAAGGCGGACGGCAAGGAGAATCCGTTCCTGATCTGGCGTGAGTTGGGCGAGGTGATGACGGCGAACTGCACGGTAATTCGCTACAACAAGAAGTGCCTGGAGGCGGACGCCAAGGTGGTCGAACTGCTGCACCGGTTCAAGAACATCAACCTGAGCGACCGCACGCAGTGGGCAAATACTACCGTGGCATTTGCGCGCCAGCTGTACAACATGCTGCAACTATCGCGGGTGATCGCGCAGGGAGCGGCCATGCGCGACGAGTCGCGCGGCTCGCACTACAAGCCCGACTTCCCGGAGCGCGACGACAAGAACTGGATGAAGACGACGAAGGCTTCGTTTGCTCCGGATGCGGATGAGCCGAAATTTGAGTTTGAAGCGGTGGATGCGGGGTTGATTCCGCCGCGGCCGAGGAAGTACTAGAAATCCGAGCGTGCGTGAATTCCGATCGATAGAATCTTGTTATGACGGAAAGAACACAAGAACTCCTGCAAAAAGCACTTTCGTTGCCGGACAACGAGCGCGCCGAACTGGCTGGAAGTCTGATCGCCAGTCTTGATACGAATGTCGATCCCGACGTTGACGCGGCGTGGCAGGCGGAAATCGCGCGGCGTGGGGACGAGGTGAGCTCAGGCAAGGTAAAGACGGTTCCCTGGCCCGAAGTTCAGAGAAGAGCGCGGTCTCTGCGCGATGGCCGGCGTCGGTCAGGGTACTGGAGAAAACGAGTCGAGTTTGAGTTTGAAACGGTGGATGCGCATCTGATTGCGCCACGGCCGGGGAAGTACTGAGGTTAACTGGAGAGGCGGCACAACGGGAATGCCACCCAATCTACATCAGCAGGAGAAACTCGAACAGCTGCGAAATGCTCTCGGCCTTGCAGATGCGCTGCCGATTACTGGCGAAATTGAGGGTTATATTTTCACAGAGGTGGATGGGGTCACAGTGGTGATCACACAAAGGAGCGGCTCGACGCCAAGGGGTGGATTCAAGGTACCGTCCGTCCGCAGGTACGGGAAAGGCTTGGACGCCGCGGTAAACGCGCGAAACTTGTGGGCTAGGCAAAATGGGAGGGATATCGTCAACCCAAACGCAGGCTCATTTGTGACCGGACACTTCGGCCCCGTGGTTGGCACCGATTGGTACTGTGGTGATGCGAACTGTGGTTGCAGCGGGGAGAACCCTGCCCGGAGAAGAGACAGAAGCCTGAGAGGCTGAGGCGGACCCGGCGCATGGCTGATCCCGAAGGGCGGAAGATGTATTGAGAGGGCGGCGTAAAGAATATTCCGTTTGGAGATTGAGGCGATGGGCGTCTGCCGCGTACTGCGATCAAAAAGCTGGTTGGTTCACTGACGTACACGACGCCTGTGTGCAGAAGGCAAACGCAGGAACCGAATCCGTGAAGAAGTGTATGGCCGATACAGTGATTGAGGGCAAGGGTTACAGCGACGTGTCAGCAATGATAGATAAGATCGCAGCCGATGCCGCCATTCCACAGGACCAGATACGCGCCGCCCTTAAAGAGGGTTGGAACCAAGGGGCAGAACAACGAAGCAGAGCACAGCCAGTCAGTAATGAGGAATGTCAGGCTATCCTCGATGTTTACCGAGCGGCAGGTCTAACGGACGAGGAGATGACCACCAAGACAACAGGGGCGCATGCGCTGTTATACAGCAATAAGACATGGACGGTTCTGCACGACCGAATAAACCCATTTGAAGTTCCGAGCGACCCGCCGCCGGGCGTGCCTAGCGTGATTGGAATGTTTGATCCGACTAGCTTCAATCTCCAAGTTGGAGAAGTGCGGGTTTGGGGGTTAGCAAACGTATCGCTCAAGCAAGCAGTCACAACTGTGACCTACGTCGGCGCCCACAGCGGAGCGAGTATACGCGTCGCGAACGGGCTTTGGTACCGTTTTGGGGGCCTACGCGGTCACAAGGAAGAAACCACGTCTCTGCAAGAACTGGATTGCGGCGAACTCTTAATCACAACTTCCGCCATTTACTACAGTGGAAGGGCCAGAGGCGGAAGTGGCATTACCTTCAGGCTGCCTTTTAACCAAATCATCAGATTTAAGCCGTATTCGGATGCAGTGGGCATCTGCAAGAATGGAGCGAGAGAGCAGATTCTTGCACCGCGCCATGTGACCTGGAACGACGGGGTTATCTCTGGCCCGGATGACATTGGCTACTACCTGTTCAATCTTCTCCAAGCTCTTGCGGCCAAGGATTCTGGGGCACGGGCCCCAGCGGCTAGAAGCCGTTGAGGATGGGTCTGATGGCGTCACCGAGAAAGCCGATACAGTTCTCTGGAATCCTGCGCGGCGAGGGACATGAATCGACCTGCACGGGACACATCATCGAGGTCAAGTCGCAGGTCACCGGCGATTTGGCCTACGTGCAACCCTCAATCGGGCACGTCTCTAAGGCGCTGCCAGATGGAAATTATGAGTTGACGGTGGACGGCCAGGCATTTCGGTTAAAGCATCATGGAAAAGAATGGCTACTACAGATTTGACTTCAGGCTAGGAGCTAAAGGCTAGAAGCTAATGGCTAACAATAAAACCGTAATCATCAAGATCAAACGCCAACTCACTCCCGACGCGCCGTCGACGTGGGAGGAGTTCGAGATTAACTACCGGCCGAATATGAACATCACTTCGGCGCTGATGGACATCGCGGCCAATCCGGTGACGCGCGACGGCAAGAAGACTACGCCCGTCACTTATGACTCGAATTGCCTCGAAGAGGTGTGCGGCTCTTGCGCCATGATTATCAATGGCAAGGCGCGCATGGCGTGCTCGGCGCTACTTGACCATCTCGATCAGCCGATTAAGCTCGAGCCGTTTTCGAAGTTTCCGGTCGTGCGCGATCTCGCAACGGACCGCAGCGTGATCTTCGAGAATTTGAAGAAGGTCAAGGCCTGGGTGCCGGTTGATGGCACCTACGATCTCGGTTCCGGACCGCGCCAGACGGCTGAGGATCAGGAAGCCGCATATCCGCTCTCGCGCTGCATCTCGTGCTGCTGCTGCATGGAGGCTTGCCCGCAGTTCACGGAAGGTACGGGCTTCGTCGGCGCGGCCACGATTTCGCAGGTGCGACTGTTTAATACCCACCCAACCGGCGCGGCGCTTAAGCGCGAGCGTCTGGCCGCCCTGATGGGCGATGGCGGTATCCAGGAGTGCGGCTACGCGCAGAACTGCGTGGAGATCTGCCCGAAGGATATTCCGCTGACCAAGTCGATTTCGGAGGTCGGTGGGCAGGTCATGAAGCAGGCGCTTGGCGATCTGTTCAGAAAATAAGCTTTCGGCATTCGGCGTTAGGCTTTCGGATCGTCGACCGATCTCGTGTTTCTTGCTGTGAACTAACAGGCCATAGGCCCAATGGCGCGAGAGGGCCCTTAACAAATTGTCCCAAAAGCCGCTCCCATGGCCGAAAGCCAAGGGCCAAAGCCCAGAGCCGTTTGTCTGGTTACTGCGTAACTCTCTTCCGTAACGCCGTTTGTGGCGATTGCTTTACGCCGATTCTTGACGAGTGGGGTACAATTGCGGCACCTCTAGGCAGAATCGAGGTATCCCCAACGTTAGACGCACATGGCCAAAGGGACAAGCCACTCCGTAATGCGGTCGCCAATACTGCTCGCGCTGCTCACGCTGTTAATGTGCGCGCCGGCCGCCTTGGCCTTGCATAGCGTCGAGCCGCGTCACCGCGTCGGGCACTCGCGTCACCCATTCCACCACATTATTCGCCGTCTTCGTTGGAACCCGCTCTTCCGCCCGTCGCACGATTCGCTGGTCCGGCAGAATGAAGAGATCGACCGGCTGCAGCTTCCGCGCATCTACGACGATGCGCAGCTTGAACGGCTGAAGGCCTCGGGCGACCTCGTTCCGATTCAGGCGAGCGAGTCGCTGCGCATCGAGCCCAGCCTCGATCCTTCGCGGCGCTATAGCCGCGATTTGGGCGCGCGACTTCGTTGAGGATCTGTCCGAGGTCTACTACAACCGATTCCACCAGCAGATTCAATTGAATTCGGCGGTGCGCACAGTCAAGGTGCAAAAGAAACTTCGCCGCCGGAACCGCAATGCCGCGCCCGCCGAAGGCGAGACCGCATCATCCCACCTGGCCGGCATTACCGTGGACCTGCAACGCCGCGGCATGACGAGACAGCAAATTAGCTTCGTCGAGTCCTACCTGTTTTACTTGAAAGCGCTCGGGCTGGTCGAGCCTGAGGAAGAGCGCCGTCACTGGTGCTTCCACGTGATGGTCTCGGACCGCTACGAAGATTGGCGCCAGACGCAGACGCTGCTGCCTGCACATCAGCAAGTAACGTCCGATACCATCGCGGCGGCGAACTGACGCAACAGCTTCGAGCTACGAGCCTTGAGCTATGAGCGAACCCCTCGCTCCTGAATTGCTCGAAATTCGAGGATCACGACTCGCAGGCCTGCTTGCTTCGTATAAAATTCCTATCCAGCCATGAAGACTCGATTGCTGACCCTGCTCCTACCGCTACTGCTTATGCGCGTTCTCCCGGCCAGCGCGCAAACCATCAGCCCCGAAGCCCGCAAGATTCACGACTCGGCGATCGTGATTGACACGCACGCCGACACGCCGCAGCGCTTCCTGGACGAGAATTACGATATCGGCTCTACCGACCCCAATGACAAGGGGCACATCAGCCTCGACAAAGCCAAGGCCGGAAATCTTGGCGCGGAATTCTTCTCCATCTGGGTCGAGCCGGAAAGCAACCAGGGCCACTTCGCGCGTCACACGCTCGATCTCATCGACACCGTTTATCAACAGGCGGCACGGCATCCGGATCGCATGATGATGGCCTTTAGCGTGGCCGACATCGAGCGTGCCCACCGCGAGCATAAGCTCGCCGCGCTCATGGGAATCGAAGGCGGGCACTCGATCGAAAACGACATTCACGTGCTGCGCGATTACTACCGCCTGGGCGTGCGCTACATGACGCTGAGCTGGTCGAACACCAACGAGTTCGCCGACTCCTCCGGCGACATCAACAAGCCAGGCGTGGAGCATCATAACGGGCTTACGGAGGGCGGCAAGCAGATCGTGCTGGAGATGAACCGGCTCGGGATGCTCGTGGATATCTCGCATGTCGCCGACAAGACGTTCTGGGATACGATCGCGGTCACCAAGGCTCCGGTGATCGCCTCGCACTCTTCCGCGCGGGCGCTTACCAATCATCCGCGCAACATGACCGACGATATGCTGCGCGCGGTAGCGAAGAATGGCGGCGTGGTGGATGTGAATTTCTATTCTGGCTTTGTGAATGAAGACTACCGCGCGCAGAACGAGTCGATTGGGAAACAAGCCGCGGAAGCCATCACCGCTTATCGCGAGAAGCAGGAAGCGGCGGGCAAGTCCGTTCCTTACATGGAAATCGACCGCATCGAACGTGAATATGCGGCCAAGATTCCGCGTCCGCCCCTCAAGTCGCTGATTGACCATATCGACCACATTGCCAAGGTTGCGGGTGTCGACCATGTCGGACTGGGGTCGGACTTCGATGGCGTTAGTGGGGCAACGCCGCAAGGCATCGACTCCGCGGCCGACCTGCCGAAGATCACGCAGGGGTTGCTCGACCGCGGCTACAGCGCGGACAACATCCGCAAAATTCTTGGCGGCAACGTGCTGCGGGTGTTCGCGGAAGTGGAGCGCGTGAGCCGGCAAATGCAAGCCACTACTCAGTAGTGGCTATCCATCGTGCCGCGCATTTTATCGAACCGCCGCATGTCGTACAATTGAAACTGATATATTCCACAGAAGGAGCGCTCATGAAGACTTTTTTGTGCACTCTTGCGTTGATCTGTTCCGCACCGTTGGTCGTCGCGCAGGCCAAGCCTGCGGCCGCTGCCGATCCCGTCGCCATCATTCACACCAGCGTCGGAGACATGCATTGCACTTTATTTCCCAAGCAGGCTCCCATCGGAGTGGCCAACTTTATCGGCCTTGCTGAGGGCACCAAGGATTGGACGAACCCTGCCTCGCACACTACCAAACACGGCGTCCCGCTTTATGATGGCACGATCTTTCATCGCGTGATCCCCGACTTCATGATTCAGGGCGGCGACCCGCTCGGGAACGGCGCGGGCGATCCCGGCTACAAGTTCAAGAACGAAACCCCGTCTGATTTGAAATTCGACCGCCCCGGCCGCCTCGCCTATGCCAACTCCGGTCCCGGACACCAACGGCTCGCAGTTTTTCATCACTGAAGACGTGATGCATAGCGCGCACCTCAGCGGCCACTACACTATCTTCGGGCAATGCGACGATGCGGCCGTCGCGCTCGTCAAGAAAATAGCCCGCATGGACCGGGACCCCAGCAACGACAAACCGTTCAAGCCAGTCAAGATCACGCACATCGAAATCAAGCATGATGGAGCGGCCGCCAAACCAGCAGCCAAGGCGACGACTAAACCAAGCGCCCAGAAGCGGTCGGGAACATAATCCCCTGTCGTTTTGAAAAGCGCGCGCCGTTTCATTCCATATCTGGTTTCATTTCACATCTGAAGGAGAATTATGACTCGCACACCCGGAACTTACGCCGTCTTCGAAACCAGCGAGGGCACCATCGTTTGCCGCCTCTTTGAAAAAGACGCGCCCAAGACCGTCGCGAATTTCACCGAACTGGCGGAAGGCAAGCGCGAGTGGACGCATCCCTCGACGCGCAAAAAATCTAAAGACCCTCTCTATCACGGGACAATTTTTCATCGGGTGATTCCCGACTTCATGATTCAGGGCGGAGACCCGCAGGGTACGGGCATGGGCGGCCCCGGCTATCAATTTGAAGACGAGACCAAGGGCTCGCCGCACCGTTTTGACAAGCCCGGCAAGCTGGCCATGGCCAACGCCGGTCCCAACACCAACGGCTCGCAGTTTTTCATCACGGTTGCCAACACCGAGTGGCTGACCGGGAAGCACACGATTTTTGGCGAAGTGGTCGAGGGTTACGATGTTGTCGAAAAAATCTCGAAGGCGCCTCGCGGCCGGCAGGATCGGCCGAATAAGGAAGTATCCATAAAATCGGTAAAGATCGAGCGCTAAGCGACTCGAATTGAATTCCAAAAAAAGCAGGGGATGCGGCAGCCGGGTCTCTCTCCTCGTTCTCGAAATTGACAAAACGCATACCCGGCTCTGGTAACTAGGTCACAACCTGTTTGTGACGTGGCTCACATCGTCCAGTGATAACATCCGTCGAACTCGTCCCCGCCGTTCTTTATTCTTTATAATCATTTTTGACCCTTAAAAAATTGGAGGCAGTGCGCATGACGCAGTTCAACGGAGTTCCGGTTCCAGCCAACGGGCAAAAGATCGAATATGCTAATGGCAAGTATCGGGTGCCCGACCGCCCCATCATTCCCTTCATCGAGGGCGATGGCACCGGACGCGATATCTGGAAGGCTTCGGTTCGCGTTTTTGACGCCGCCGTCGAAAAAGCATACGACGGCAAGCGCTCCGTGGCGTGGTATGAAGTGTTCGCCGGCGAGAAAGCGAAGGCGAAATTTCAGAACTGGCTCCCCGATGACACGATCCGCGCCATTCGTGAATTCCGCGTCGCCATCAAGGGACCGCTTACAACGCCCGTGGGCGGGGGCATTCGCTCGCTCAACGTCGCGCTGCGGCAGATACTCGACCTCTACTCCTGCGTTCGTCCTGTCAAGTACTATCAGGGCGTCCCCTCGCCCGTGAAGCACCCCGAGCGCATGAACCTCACCATCTTCCGCGAGAACACCGAAGACGTATACGCCGGCATCGAGTGGGAAGAGGGCACGCCCGAGGTCGCACGGCTGATCGAGTTCCTTAACAAGGACATGCTCAAGGGCGGCAAGAAACAGATTCGCCTTGATTCGGGCGTCGGCATCAAGCCGATTTCCGTTACGGGGACGAAACGCCTTGTCCGCATGGCCATCCAGCACGCGCTGGAAAACAAGAGCAAGTCGGTTACGCTCGTTCACAAAGGCAACATTCAAAAATTCACCGAAGGCGCGTTTCGCAAGTGGGGATACGAGATCGCGACCGAGGAGTTCCGCAGCCAGGTCGTGACCGAGCGTGAGAGCTGGATTATCGATAATAAGGATAAGAATCCCGCGCTTACCATCGAGCAGAACGCGAACCTGATCGAGCCCGGCCTGGAGTTCGCGACCAACGATTTCCGGCAGGCCCTTTACAAAGAAGTCAAAGACTGCCTTGATTCGATCTACTCCACGCATGGCAAGGGCGCGTGGAAGAAAAAACTGCTCATCAACGACCGCATCGCCGACTCGATCTTCCAGCAGGTGGTGACGCGCGCCGACGAATACAGCGTGCTGGCCACGCCGAACCTCAACGGCGACTACATTTCCGATGCGTGCGCCGCGCAGGTGGGCGGCCTGGGCATCGCTCCCGGAGCCAACATCGGTGACGGATACGCGATCTTCGAAGCGACGCATGGCACCGCGCCCAAGTATGCCGACAAGGATGTTATTAATCCCGGCTCGGTCATTCTCTCGGGCGTGATGATGTTCCGCTTTTTGGGCTGGACCGAAGCCGCCGACCTGATCGAGCAAAGTATAGAGCGCACGATTCAGCAGAAGAAGGTGACCTACGATTTCGAGCGCATGCTGGAAGGCGCGACCAAGGTAAAGACCAGCGAATTCGCGACGTGCATGATCGAAAACATGCAAGTCGCAGTGACTGCCGGCGCTCGTTGACAACAGGCCGGACCGATCGCTTAGTGTTTTAACGCTTTATTGGTTTTTCGTTTTCACGTTTTCAGGTAGAGACGGGACGGGGCTTGCCCCGTCTCTTTCGCGAGAGTAGACACTCTCGCCCGCGGGAGACGCAGCCGAGCCGCTTCTCTACGAGAGATTTGTTAAAGACAGGGATTATCAAGAAAGGACCCTTCATGCGCAATAAAGTTACGATCGTCGGCTCCGGCAACGTGGGAGCCACCGCCGCTCACTGGATCGCCTCGAAAGAACTCGCCGATGTAGTGCTTATCGATATTGTCGAGGGTGTACCGCAAGGCAAAGGACTCGATCTGCTCGAAGCCATGCCGATCGAAAAACGCGACTCCTACATCAAAGGCACCAACGACTACGCCGATACCGCGAACTCCGACATCGTTGTCATCACGGCCGGCATTCCGCGGAAGCCGGGCATGAGCCGCGACGACCTGCTCAACACCAACTACAAGATCATGAGTGACGTGGTCGGCAAGGTTGTGCAGCACTCGCCGAACTGCATTCTGATCATCGTCTCGAACCCGCTCGACGCGATGGCGCAAGCGGCCTATAAGCTCAGCAAGTTTCCGCGCGAACGCGTGATTGGAATGGCCGGCGTGCTCGACTCCGCCCGTTTTCGTGCGTTCATTGCGGAGGAACTCAAAGTCAGCGTCGAGAACGTCACCGCGTTCGTGCTCGGCGGGCACGGGGATACCATGGTCCCGCTTCCCCGCTACTCGACGGTTGCGGGCATTCCAATTACTGAACTGATTCCGAAAGACCGGCTTGATGCGCTCGTTCAACGCACCCGCGACGGTGGCGCGGAGATCGTAAAGTACCTGAAGACCGGCTCGGCTTATTACGCGCCGTCTGCTGCGTCCACCGAGATGGTCGAAGCCATTCTGAAAGACAAGAAGAAGATTCTCCCCTGCGCTGCGTATCTGGACGGAGAATATGGCATCAAAGGCCTGTATGTTGGCGTGCCGGTGAAACTGGGGGCTAAGGGCATTGAGCAGATCATCGAAATTAAGCTGACTGCCGACGAGAAAGCCGGGCTGGACAAGAGCGCTGCCGCGGTGAAAGAACTGTGCGCAGTGATCGGCGTCTAGTTTTCTAAGATCGTTACTTTTCAACCACTTGCCTGTTCAGCTTATTGGCCGGGCGCGAACTAGCCGTGTCGGCAATATTTGACCATGGTCTCTGACCATAGTACGATGATGGCATGAAAGAAGTTGCCATCTCCGAGTTCAAGGCCAAGTGCCTGGGCATTCTGGAAGAGGTCCGCAAGACGCGGAGACCGATCCGGGTCACACGCTTCGGCGAACCCGTCGCCGAAGTTGTGCCGCCGTCTCCGCCAAAGTCCACTGGGAGACGCCTGGGGTGCATGGCCGGAACCGGCCGTATCGTGGGGGATATTGTCGGCTCGATTAGCCCCGAGAGCGAATGGGATGCCGCCCACTAATGAAGCTTCTTCTGGACACTCACATTTGGGTTTGGAGCGTCCTCGAACCTCGGCGGCTGTCGGGGAGGGTCGCCCGTGCTCTCGCCAATGGACAGAACGAGCTTTGGCTCTCGCCCATAAGCGTGTGGGAATTACTGATGCTCACGAGCAAGCGAAGAATTCAGTTGGACGAGGACGCGGTATCGTGGACGCGCCGCACTCTCGAACAATTGCAATTGCGCGAGGCGCCGCTCACCACAGACGTTGCCCTGGAAACGTTTGCTCTGAACTTGACGCATAGCGATCCCGCCGACCGTCTGATCGCCGCGTCGGCAAAGGTTTTCGATCTGACGCTCGTAACCGCCGATGCGAAGCTGATCGGCACAGCCGGCATCAAGGTTCTGGCAAACCTCTAATGCGCAAACCTGAAATAACAGGACCCCAGGTTTACGCGCGGTTTGTGCCACTTTCCCGCTAACCGTCCGCATTGAATCATCCCTGCGACCCCGCTATAGTGTGAGCGAAGAACAACCACCATGGATTTCGACCAGCTCGAAATTTTCCTGGAAGTAGCACGCCTTTCAAGTTTTTCGCGTGCGGCGGAGAAGCGTTTTCGGACGCAGCCCGCGATCTCTTCGCAGATCCGCGCCCTGGAAGAAGAGGTCGGCGCGCGACTGCTTGACCGCTCGGGAGGCCGCGTCTCCATTACGGCCGCGGGCAAGTTGTTCTTCAAATATGCCGAAGAAACGATCGAACATCGCAAGACAATCCTGACCGAGATTGCCGAAACCGAGCGCGTTCCGCGAGGCGAGATCGTCGTTGGCGCTAATGAGGGTACTTGCCTCCACATCCTGCCCGAAGTTTTCGCTCAGTTCAAACGCGACTATCCCAACGTGGCCGTGAGCATCAAGCGCTCGGATTACGCGAAGATCCTCGAATCGATACTCGAAAATGCCGTCGACTTTGGCGTGATCTCGCTGCCCGTCAACGATAACCGCCTCGAAGCGCAGATGATTCACCGCGATTACCTGGTCGCCATCACCGCTCCCAAGCACCCGCTCGCGGGTAAGAAGTCAGTTACCGTGGCGGAAATCGCCGCCTTCCCTCTTGTCCTGCCGAAGCTCGGCCACACGCGCGACGCGCTGGATGCGCTGTTCTACGATCATCATGTGAAGCCACATCTGGCCATGGAGCTCGACTCCAGCGAACTGCTTAAGCGCTTCGTGGCCGCCGGAGTCGGCATCGGCTTCATCGCTCGCTCCAACATCGAAGAGGATATTCGGGCCAAGGCTCTGGTTGCCCTCACGCTCGCGGACGTTCAAATTCGCCGCGACCTCGCGCTGGTTTTTCGCAAAGACAAGTCTCTGAGCCGCGCGGCGCGGGCTTTCATGGACATCGCACTCAAGCAAAACAATTTCGCTGCCGTGGCCGTGCCCAAGCGTTCCCGATGAATTACCGGTTCCATATGAAAAGGCTGCTCGCCGCCGCTGCGATGTTGTGCCTGGCCTGGCCGTCGCTTACGGTCGCCCAGAAACGCGCAGCGCATGCCAAGCCCGCACCTCCGACATCACATCAACTCCTGTCGCTGAAGGTTTCTGGAACCACGCGCTACACGGATAAGGAAATTCTCGCCGCCAGCGGCCTGCGCCTCGGCCAGGACGCTGCCGACGGGGAGTTCAAGGAGGCCACGCAACGCCTCGGCCAGTCCGGGCTATTCTCGAGCGTTGTTTACTCGTTCTCCTATTCGGACAAGGGCGTGAAAGTTGAATTTCAACTTGCAGACAGCGAGAAAATCAAGCTGCTGCCGGCTCGCTTTGAGAACTTTGTCTGGTTTACCGACTCAGAATTGCACGCCATCCTGGAGCAGCGCGTTCCATTGATGAAAGATTCGCAATTGCCCGAGTCCGGAAGATTGGCGGATCGCGTCAACCAGACACTCCAGGCTCTTCTTACCGAGAGGAGCCTCCCCGGGCGGGTCGACTATTTGCGCGAGGCGAAGGAGAATGGCAGCGAGGTGACCGCGATTGTCTACCGCGTTGAAGAGGTGAGCATTCGCATCCGCAACGTCGAATTTCCTGGCGCCTCGGCCGATCAGGTCGCATTACTGGAAAAGGCCGCACGCCAGTTGGAGTTCGCCGAATACTTCCGCTCAAAACTGGCGTCGGTCGCCCAGTTCGACCTGCTTCCTCTGCTTTTTCAGCGTGGATATCTCAGGGCTGCGTTTGGCCCGTCAGACGCGCGCGTGGTCAGCGGACCTGGCGCCAAGGGTGACGAGGCAAAGAGTAACGAGGCGAAGCCTGAAGACGCTGGTTCCGCTGACATCGAAGTTGACGCAATCCTGCCGGTAACGCCCGGCAAGGTCTATTCCGTCTCCGGTGTAACGTGGAAGGGGAATTCCGCCATCACAACCGAGGAGGCTTCGCACCTGTTTCATCTCGCCGTCGATCACCCCGCCGATGCCGCGCGCCTCATGAGGGATGCCGAGAATCTCATCCGGCTGTACCACAGCCGCGGCTACATGACCGCGGAAGTCAAGCCGGACGCCCAACTCGACGACGAGAAGGGCACCGTTCATTACGACATGAACATCACCGAAGGCGATCTCTACAAGATGGGCGAACTGGAGGTGATTGGGGTCGACACGCCTTCAAAAGACCGGCTGCATGAGGCCTGGAAGTTGCGCGAAGGCGAACCTTACAACGCGGAATACACTCGCAAGTTTGTGGACGATGCGCCCGGCCTTCTTCCACGCGGCTTGCAATTCTCAGTCAGCGTAAACGAGGAGCTGAACAAGAAGGAAAAAGTTGTGGACGTAACCATCAGCTTCAAAACGCAGTAAAGCGAGTCAAAAAATGGGAAATAACTCACGCCGCCATCCAAGGACAAATTTTTTACATTCCGAGAGCTTGTGCGCCGAAGCGCGCCTTGGCATGATGAAGTATCACGTCTCCAAGGAGAAAGCCTACATGAAAGTACCTCGAGTTGCGGTCGCCGTTTTAGCCCTGGGGCTCGCTGCCCTTCCCACTTTCGCCGCCGGCAAAAGCCAAACCTTAACCGGTGAAGTCAGCGACGCCATGTGCGGCGCCAAGCATCAAATGCCCGGTGCGGCGAGTGAATGCACGCGGGCCTGCGTAAAGCACGGCTCGAATTATGCCCTCGTCGTCGGCGACAAGGTGTATACGCTGGAGACCTCCGACCAGGGCGCTCTCGATCAGCTCGACAAGCTGGCTGGCGCGAAGGCGAAGGTGACTGGCGAAGTAAACGGCACAACGGTCACAGTCAAGTCAGTCGCAGCTGGATCGTAACGAACCAGTTAAATTTCCATACGCCAAGAAAAACCGGCAAGCCTTGATGGCCTGCCGGTTTAATCTTGCGTTTACGACCGCGTTTAATTCTGCGTTCCGCTATCGCTATCCGGGCGGCGCTTCAGCGTAGGCCGATCGTCGTCGCCGCTCTTATCCGATCCTTTGTCTGTGTTCGAGGTGCGGCGCAGCGTGGGCTTGTTCGCTTCCTTTTGATCGAGCACCTTGTGCCGATTCTCGATCATCGCCAGCCGGCTCTTTACGTCGTCGAACTCAGACGTCGAAACAATGTACTGCGCCTTCGCAGGGAGAATCGTCGCAATCTCCTTCTGCGACTCCTGAATGCGGTCCGGCGTCTGGGGATGCGATGCGAATGCCTTCGCCAGCGTCCCCGGCTTCTTCTTTTCCTTCGCCTGAATCTTTTCGAAGAAGCTGATGAATGCCTGCGGATCGTAACCCGTCTTATACATGTATTGCAGGCCGAGATAATCAGCCTCGGCTTCGAAATTCCGCTGGAACTTCATGAAGGTCAGCGGCAATCCCAAGCCCGCCGCTTCATATACGGCGTACCCAATCCCGCCACCCACAAAAATCAGCGGAATCGTTCCGATGTTGGCCCAGTTGGCTCGCGTCATCTGCCGCATGGCGTGGCGCGCGCATACGTGCGCAATTTCGTGCGCCATCACGCCGGCCAGTTCCGCCTCTTCATCGGCTGCCAGAATCAACCCGGAGTTCACATAGAAAAATCCGCCGGGCAGCGCAAACGCGTTCACCTCGTCGGAGTCGATGACCTTGATCGTGAACGGCACCTGCGCGTCGGAGTTCCGCACCAGGTTCTGCCCGATGCGGTTCACATACTCCGTCACGACCGGGTCCTGGACCATCTTCACGGTGTTGTCGACCTGCATCGCATACTGTTTGCCAACCTTGATTTCGGTCTCGAGCGAGTACCAATCGCCCAAGCCGCGCCCGCCAAC
The DNA here is from genome assembly GCA_963698865.1 of uncultured Acidobacteriaceae bacterium. Classification (GTDB taxonomy): domain Bacteria; phylum Acidobacteriota; class Terriglobia; order Terriglobales; family Acidobacteriaceae; genus Acidiflorens. Next base: position 506,683 of record CAVOSL010000005.1, read on the forward strand.
CTTGCGGTTTCCGATGGCATCCACGTCGTCCTTGCCGCCAGTGTGCTTCACCTTGCCGGGATCGGCCTCTTGTGTGACCGCCGGATTCGGCGGGTTAGCGTCCTTGTCTGAGGAATCCTGCGTCGTAGGCTGATCAGTCGGGTCGTTGGGAGCAGGCGGCTGCGTGCTATCCGGCTGAGCCGATGGAGTCTGCGATGTCTGCGGAGGCGCGGGCTGGCTCGAACTCGTTTGATCTTTGGTCGTTTGATCTTTCGCCGCCGGGGCAGACGCGGTGGGCGCCGGGGAACTCGAGCTTTGCGCGGTTTGATCCTGCGCCGCAGCAAGCGAGGCCATCAGGAGTAGTAAAGTCAGAGAAATCAGCGGTTTACGAAACGACATATTGCACCCCGTAGGGAACCAGTCCGTTGCGACGAAGCACTTGAAACGATTATACCCCCGATGGCAAGTCGAGCCGGACGGAATTTCCCACTTAATTGGACGCGCCGACAAGGGTTAGAGTTACCCATTATTTTCTGGGTCGAATAATGGTTGGGGCTGCGTTGAGGCCCGCCTGAAGCCACGAGTCGCGAGCCGCAAGCAAGCAGAAGCATGGTCTTGCCGAGGCTTTTGAGGCGCAACTCGCGACTATCTTCCCGTCGTTCGCGTGCAGGTGTTACTATTGCCCGTTTTAGAAAGCCATTTGGGAGGGCCAACCATGCTGAACCGCCGCAGTTTTCTATCTTCTTCGCTCACCACCTCCCTGGCCGCAGCGGCCGTTATGCCGTGGCGTGGCAGACTCTGGGCACAACTGGAATCGCTACCTACGCGCCTCCCCGAGCGCTCTCTCTATGAGAAGGACGAGGACGCTTACTGGCGCGAGATGCGCAAACAGTTCCTCATTCCCGCCGGCGAGGTTTATCTCAACAACGGCACCGTAGGCTCCAGCCCGGCGCCCGTTCTCCGCGCCATCTTTGAGGGCTACGAAACCACCGAAAAAATGAACCAGGCCGACCCCGAAGATTATCCCATCTGGGGCTACGCCTCCTGGAACGAATTCCGCGACCCGCTGGCCTCGTTCGTCGGCTGCAACCGCGACGAAATCGCCATATTGCGTAATGCCACCGAGGCTAATAGCTATATCGCTAACGGGGTAGATCTCAAAGCGGGTGACGAAGTCCTCATTACCGACCAGGAGCATCCCGGCGGGGAGCATCCCTGGGACCTGCGCGCCAAACGGTACGGCATGGTGGTCAAGAAAATCGCGCTCCCCAAGCCGCCTCAGAATCCCGCGCAAATTTTGCAACTGTTCAGCGACGCCATCACGCCGCGCACGCGCGTAATTTTCTTCAGCCACATTACCACCGTCACCGGAGTCGTCCTGCCCGCCAAAGAAATCTGCGCACTCGCGCGCAGCAAGGGAATTATCTCGGCAGTGGATGGCGCGCACGTTCCGGGAATGATGCGCCTCAATCTGCACGACCTGGGCTGCGACATGTATTCATCGAGCCCGCACAAGTGGCTCCAGGCTCCCAAGGGTTCGGGTTTTCTCTATGTGCGCGACGAAATGATTGACCGTCTGTGGAGCACTATCGCCACGGAAGGCTGGGATGATGTGAAGCTTCGCGCCGAACGCTTCCAGCGCATCGGCAGTTCGAATGTGCCGGCGTTGTGGGGGCTGCGTGCTTCCATTCAACTGGCGAATGACATCGGAATGGAACGCATCGAGCGAAGGCAGCGCCAACTGTGCGACTACATTCTGGCGGCGATGGTCAAGCGCGGCGCCGAGTCCTGGACTTCGCCGGATGCGACCATGCGGGGCGCGATTGCGACGGTGAACGTTCCGCCCGTTCCGCGCATGGATTTAGAAAATTGGCTGTGGAAGGAAAAGAAGATTCGCATCCGGGGCGGCGACCCGAATAAGTTGCGCCTGTCGACTCCGTATTACTTATCGAAGGCGGATATTGACCGCTTCCTCGAGGGATTTGACGAGTTCAAGAAGACCAGGGCCGCCGCGTGACAGCTTGGATGTGGCGTAGAACGATGTGACATAGCTACGAGCCCTACACCCAGCGAAACCACTTCAGTGCGAGCGCAAATGAAATGCCTCCCCAGAGCCCAAGGATGAGCAGACGCAGGGATTGTGACGGTAAGGACGCGCCCTCCAGAATTACTGCGCGTAGCGCGTCATTGAGCGCGGTCAGCGGAAGCGCCTTGATGAATGGTTGCGCTATCGCCGGAAAGTGCGCGTAAGAAAAAAATACGCCGGAAAAAATCCACATCGGCATCATCACGAGATTGATCAATCCGCTTGCCGTCTCAACTTTTTGTGCGCGGCAGGCGGACAGAAGGCCAAGGCCGCCAAAAGCAACCGCGGCGATCGATCCAACCAGCGCCAGCGTCACAAAGGATCCTGCGACCGGCATGTGAAAAACGACTATGCCAAAGGTCAGCAGCAAGCTGACTTCGATCACCATTAGTACCAACCGGCTGCTCATGACGGCCAGCAGAAAATCGCTGCGCCGCATCGGCGTCGCGACAAAGCGCTTGAGCAGTTTACGCTGGCGCATATCGACGAGCGCGAATCCCACTCCCCACATGCCTGAATTCATCAGGCTCATGCCGATCAGGCCCGGAATCAGAAAGTCGATGTAGCGCGAACCCGGAGTGCTCGACGCCGAGTTCACGGCCTGAAGCTTGTCGGCTCGTCCGGCGTTGGCTTCGAGCGTATCGTCCGCCATCAGGCGCGCATGCACGCTCTCCGGCCGTGACGGATCGTAATAAAACCAGAACGTTCCGTCGGACTTCTGCTCGACCACTGCGTCGAACTTGCCGAGACGAAAACCTTTCATCGCAGCCTCGCGATCCATGACTGCGGCGCGAAGTGGTGAATGTTTGTCCTCTCCAGACCCGCCTAGTTGTGCGGCGATTCGATCGGCATTCTCGCCCGCGATTACCGCAATGGAGTTCTGATCGGCAGGCTTATTGCGGAACGCGATGCCGAGTCCAAGCGAGAGCAGCAGCGGAAATCCGAATACCCAGAAGATCAGTTCGGGTTCTCGTTTGAGTTCCAGCAGTCGAACCCACAGCAAATAGCGATAGGCGGACCAACGGCCGGAGGGGCACGGCTTTCGGGTAACGGGCTGCGCGGAAGATTGGTCGGGACGTTGCGCGGGAGGTTTTGGCGTGGTGATTTCCGTGGCCATTTACTCCTCCCTCAGGTGACGTCCGGTGAGCCGAACGAAGACATCTTCGAGGCTCGCCTGGCGCGTACTCAGATGTTGCAGTTGCCTGCCTTGGCCATTCACCGCTTCGAGGAGCGCGGGAATCGTGAGATGCGGCTCGCGCACGTTGAGGCAGACTGTGTTGTCCTCATGGCGAACCGCTTCGACTCCAGGAAGCGCGCGCCAAGCATCAAGACTGCTGGCGATGAGTTCGGCATGTGCGGAGGGCGTGTGATCGCTGTTCGCGCCACTTGCCTGGAATTCGACTACGTGATGTCCGCCGAGGCGATCGATTAGTTCATCCGGAGTTCCCTCGGCAATGATCACGCCATGATCGACGATGGCGAGCCGATCACAGAGACGCTCAGCCTCATCCATGTAATGTGTCGTAAGCAGAACAGTGCCACCTTTTTTCTGGAACTGGCGGATGATCTCCCACAGTTGCCGACGGCTTTGCGGATCGAGGCCGGTCGTGGGCTCGTCGAGAAAGAGGATTCGCGGATTGCCGACCAGCGCCGTCGCAACCGCCAACCGCTGCTTCTGTCCGCCAGAGAGCTTGCCAACCCAGCTATCGGACTTCTCCGTGAGTTGCAGGTCGTTGAGGACTTCGGCGGCGGGTCGCGGATTGTCGTAGAAGCTGGCGAAGAGTTCGACCGTCTCGCGCACGGTCAGCTTTTCGGTCAGCCGCGTTTCCTGGAGAGAAATGCCTATCCATTCGCGGAGCTGCCGCGGGTTCTCGTTCCAGGTGTGCCCGAAGATGCGAACTTCGCCCGAGGTCGGGGCGAGCAGGCCTTCGAGGATTTCGATGGTCGTGGTCTTCCCTGCTCCGTTTGGACCGAGCAGGCCGAAGCACTCGCCGGTCTCAATGCGCAAACCGATGCCGCGGACGGCTTCCACTTTGCCGTCGTAGGTTTTGCGCAAGTTGGTGCACTCGATTGGAGTCCCCACTTGGGAATTCTAGCGTAGTCTCGGTGGACGAGGCGGGGTGTGCCGCCGCACAAACGACCGATCCGCTGCACGCACACGGACAGGAGTGTCCGCGCTACACTCACGGGTTGGAATGCGAGTGCGGCGTGGGTCTCGGCGCGCTGCCTTTGGCGTCCTGCCACAGGATCGCGTTGAGTTTGTCCGTCTCGATAGCGTCCGGCCGCGAGAAGTCCATGCGCGACGATTCCTTCGCTCCCGGAGCTTTTTTCTCGTTCACGCGATAGATCAGTCCGCTGCGCAGGTTGCGGTCGTCTGCCTGATATGGCGGTTGCGTGCCTGGGCCGGCGAGCAGCGGCGCCATGAGCGGCGCGTGGGCATCGAAGAGGTTCATCGGCGGCAGGCCGAGTAACGACTCCATGGTGTGCATCATGCTCACGGTTGTGTAGAAATTGTGATCGACGACTGGCTTTTCGGTGCGCGGCGCGTACTTGCTGATCTCTAGAGCGATGGAGCGGTGCGCATCGACATGGTCCGCGCCGTTCTGCGCGTCGTCCTCGACGACGAAGATCGCCGTGTCATCCCAGTACGGGCTGTGCGAAATCGCGTCCACCACGCGTCCGACTGCAAGGTCGTTGTCGGCGACTGAGGCCTGCGGCGTTGCCTTGCCGGGACGCGTGCCGCCGGTGTGATCGTCGGGCAAGTAGAGGAGGATGAATTGGGGTAGCTGTTTTTCTGTGCCGCGAGCTTTCACGAATTCGTCGAACTCGCGCAGGAATTCGTCGGTGCGAAGCTGATCGGGATAATCAATCTCGAAGTCTGGATAGAGCGGATCGAAGTGATCGCGCTGCGCGGGTTTGGTGGCGCGCACGCTCTTCAGCCGCGGTACCGCCCATGGCCATGGACTTGGCCCGCCACGCGGATTGCCGACATTCTGCGGCAACCGCTCTCCCTTCTTGATCTCTTCCGATTCGCAGTTGCCCGCAACCGCCGACGGACTCCCCTCCATCGGCGAACTTACGCGCTCGCTTTTGCACCAGGCGATCGCCATCATCTCGCCGTAAATGCGGTACGTGACGTGGTTTTTTTCCAGGTTGTCCCACAAGTAGCCGGTCGCGGGATCGTCGACATCGGGAATGCCCTGCTCCAGCGGATACTCATCCGCAACAGCCCCGCTGAAGTCGTAGGTGCGCTCTTTGCCTCGGTAAGCAATCGGCCACGTCTTCTCGTTGTAGTCCGAAGTGATGGACGCATCGGACCATACATGTCCATTGCCCGAGACTTCTCCACTATCGTAGAAGTTATCGAGAACGCCGAACTGCAAGGCCAGCTTATGATAGTTGGGGGTGATCTCGGCGCCATACATTGTGAGCGATGGATCGCCGTCGCCGACCGGCTGATTGTTGTCAGTAAGATCGCCGAGGATCTGATCGTAGGTACGGTTTTCCCTGAGTACGTAGATGACGTGTTTGATTGGATTCTTCCCGCCGGCAAACTGGAACTTGCCAATGCTCGGGTAGACAACGCGCGCCATGGCCTTTCCGTTGGCCGTGTTTCCCACAATTTCGGACTCTCTCTCGAGAAGATTGTCGCCCTCGAACTGGCGCGTGTACTCGGCTAGATTTCGCTCAATTTCCGGAAGTGTCAGCCGCTGGATTGAGCCGCGAACCAGAGTCGCGATGTAGGGATGGGTGTTCGGGTGCAGCTCGGTCTTGACGGTGGCCTGCATGTTGTTTGGTCCGCTGCCCTCGCCCTTCGCGGTTGCAATCAGCAAATCGCTACCGGCGAGCGCGAGTGCGCTGGGATACCACTCGGTGGGAATGAAGCCACGGGGCCCCGCAACGAAGTCGGAGGGCTTGCCCTCCTGCCGCAGATCGAAGACGACGACCGCATCCTGATTGGCGCTGGCGACAAACAGGCGATTGTCGCGCTCGGAAAGCGCAACCGCGACCGGCGCAGCGCCGGCTCTCATTGTGTTATAAGTGCGCACAATGTTGCCAGATGCCAGATCGACAGCGACCGCGTAGGGAGTATTGCTCAGCGTGACGTAAAGAATGTCGGCGTTGCGACTGAGCGCCATGGCGGTCGGATGCGTACCGGGCGCAGTCGCATTGCCGCCTTTTAACAAGTCGATGAAACGGACAACTCTGCCTTCAGTTACGTCCAATTCCGCCACCGCAGAGGCGTTCCACAGGCTCACCCAGGCTTTTGTGCCCGCTTTGTTGGCGACAACCGTGTAGGGATATGCGGAAGGAAGAACGATGTTCCGACTCACATCGAAAGACTTCAATATCTGCCCCGAGGCAATATCCAGAAGGACAACATTGTCGGAGAGGTTGTTGGCGACGAGCAGCCGATCGCCATGGTCGCCGGGCAAAACGGCAAGTCCCGCAGGATAAGGCAGAGCAGTTCCGGCTGGCGTCATGCGGATTCCGTATGCAATCGCCTTACCTGTCACCATGGGCTGGAGAGGAATTTTGATAAAGCGCTCGGGCGTGACTTGTCCGTTCGCAAACTTGTAGAGCGCGATGCCATTGCCTGTGCTCGTCGGCTGCTCGCCCGTTGGATCGGTGATGGAGCCCATGGACGCGTAGAGATGCTTGCCATCGCTGGAAAAGGCGAGGCCGATGAAGTAGCTCTGGCGAGTCGAAGTTGTGTCGGCGATCAGGCGATCATCCGGAAAGTCGCGCAACTGATTGTTGCTGAGGTCGAGAATTCCGATCGACTGGCGCGCGCCGCTCTCGACCGTGCCATAGCCCTGGTTGAGCAGCGCCGCATAGCTTGCCGTCAGGGCTCATAGCGATGGTCGCGGGAAAGCTGTTGGTGCGCGCGATGAAGCCGGGAACGGGAAGGGTCAGGTTCTTGCTGGTCGGCAGATGAATGACGCGCGAGTGCTGGTTCGCGGCACGGGCGGCCACGAACACGATCAGCGAGGAGAGAGCGAGGAGGGAAACGAGAGCAAACTTCTTCACGAGCGGAAGCCTCAGGAGGTTTGTACCATCCGCGGCGTGAGTCGGGCAAGCGGCGGGAGACGCGGCAAGCGCGTCTCTACCAAACGTTATTTGGTGACAACGGGTTTCTCCACGCTCCCTTCAATTTCCGACAGGCAGAAATGAATCTTCTCAATGAGCGATGGGAACAGGTAGCGCTTGGGCAGCCAGAGTTTGACGTGCTCGCACTCCGCCGGCTCGTACAAAGTCATCACAATCACGGGAAAGCCAGGAATCCTGCCGCGGACGGCCTGGGCAAGCTCTACCCCGCTCATGCCGGGCATGTGCGAACTGGTCACCAGCAAATCGAAGTCTTCGCGCTCGAAAGCGGCGAGCGCTTCGGCGGCGTTGGCGGCGGGAACAGCGTGGTAGCCCTCCGTCCGGAGGATGTCGCAGGCAAAGCGGCAGAGCATCTGATCGTCATCAACCACCAGAATTTTCTTCATGACGCGCCTCCTCTCTGGCAGGCGACTCCTTTACGGCAGCCGTTTTGGCTTTGGTGAAGGCCAGCGTTCCATCCGGCTTCAACGTGATGTCGATGCAGTCGCCAGTCGCGATCTGGCGAGTGGCCACGAGATTGGCCAGCGCGTAGACGATGCGGCGCTCGATCACCCTCTTCAGATGGCGCGCGCCGTACTTGGGATCGGTGCCCTCCTTCAGCAACCATCTTTTCACTTCTGGCAAGCAGCGGAAGGTGAAATGCCTCTGGCCGATCGCGTCCATGATGCGCTTTTGCACCTTGGCCAGCTCCAGGTCCAGGACCTGCTCCAATTGTTCAGGACGCAGGGTGCGGAAGACTACGACCTTGTCGAGACGGTTCAGGAACTCCGGGGAAAACTTCTTCCGCGCGGCTTCGCTGGCGGTGCGTTCAATCTTCGCGTCCAGATCCTTGTTGACGATCGCATCATGAGGGGCAAAGCCCATGCCGCCCTGCACTAGGTCGCTCATCTGCGCAGCGCCCAGGTTGGAGGTCAGGAAAATCACGCAACGCGAAAGATCGACGTGGCTGTTGTCGCCGAGAGTCAGCGTTCCCTTGTCGAGAATGCCCAACAGTAGTTGCCAGAGCGCTTCCGAGGCCTTCTCAATTTCGTCAAAAAGCACCAGCGTGAGTTTGAGCTTCTCGGTGTGCCAATGATCGATGGATTCCTGGTTGAGAAGCGGCTGGGTCTGAAGATGGCCGATGTAGCCGGGCGGCGAACCGATCAGTTTGGCGATCTCGTGGTGCTCCTGGAACTCCGCGCAGTCCACCTTGATGAAGGCGTGCCGGTTGCCGAAGAGGGCTTCTGCGACTACCTCGACCAGGTACGTCTTGCCCGACCCGGTGGGACCGAGGAACAGCAGGTTTCCAATTGGGCGGTCCGGCGGAGTCATGCCCACCAGAAACATCTGGTAGATCTCGGTAACGGCCTCGATGGCCGTGTCCTGGCCAACGACGCGGCTGCGCAGAAAGCCTTCAAAATCACGCGTAGCTTCGCCGTGGCGGGTCGGATCGAGATCAGAGGGCGGAACAACTTCCTGGAGCGCGGTTGCACTCTCCGGCGCGAACGACGGTTTTGCGAGGTCGTCGGGCATGCTCCACTTCTCTCGCGGCAACGACACTATCCCTACTTATTGTCCTGCCGGGGACTATCGCCGAACTGTGACCAGAGGCACAGGCGGGCGTGACTGGTTCTGTGGGGCCGCGCACAGGCTGTGAGAGGTACTGTGTTCGGTCTCGAAGAGTCAGCTTACTTTGCGACCAGGTGCGCTTCGGGCGTCGAAACCGCTTCTCGCGTCTTCTTTACGGCCATGAGCTCCACGGCCTTGGCAGCGATATGTTCAGCGGAGACTTCGAACTCCTTGATCAGCTCCCAGGGCGCGCCCGAGTCGCCGAAGCGGTCTTTTACGCCGATTGCGCCCGTAATGACGGGCGTGCCATAGAGCTCGATTGACTGCGTGATGATGCTGGCCACGGGCCAGGCCAACGCGCCAATCTGATGCTCTTCGGCGGTAAGGACAACTCCCGTTTCGCGGGCTGCGCGCACGATGGCGTCCTTATCGAGCGGCTTCAGCGTATGCAGGTTGAGGACGCGCGTTTCGTAGCCGAATTCCTGTTTCAGAATCCACGCTGCGCGCATCGCTTCCGGAACCATGGGCCCGCAGCCGATGATGGTCAGATCCTCGCTTTCGTCGTGATACTCAGACTCGAGCTTGGTTTCGAAGGCCTCAATGAAGTTGGCCGACTCGCGACGCAGACGGATGACATTTGCTTTGCCGAAAACGAACGGAGTCTTTTCGTCCGTGACAATCGGCGTGGCCTCGCGGGCGAAGCGAATGTACTTCGGGCCAACATGTGTAAGCAGCAGATAGTCGGTGGCCTTGCGCGTTTCGACGATGTCGCAGGGCACGACCACGTTCATATTCGGCAGTCCGCACATGGCGAAACAGTCTTCCAGCGCCTGGTGAGTAGCGCCGTCGGGGCCAACGCTGACGCCGCCGTGCGCGCCGGCAATCATCACGTTGAAATTGCCGTAACAGATCGAGGTGCGGATTTGATCGAGATTGCGGGCCGCGGCAAAGGTGGCATAGGTGCCGAAGACGGGCAGCTTCCCTTCCTTCGCCAGTCCAGCCGCAGCGGACGTGGCCGACTGCTCGGCGATACCCATGCTGAGCCAGCGCGGTTTGCGCTCGGGATTCTTGGCATAGAACTCGCTGATGGTGATTGAGCCGGAGATGTCGAGGCCGAGGCAGACGACGCGCGGGTCGTCGCCGTTGGCTGCGAGCGACTGTCCGAACCCCATGCGCGTGGGCTTCATCTGGACTTTCATATTCTCGGCGGCGTTCCACCAGTAGTTGCGATGGAACTTCGGCATCTTGGCATCGAGCTTGCGCTCGACCTCGAGCCTGGTATTGCTTGGCGTGCGCGAACAACTGCTCGACCGGAATCTGGCCGTCAAGGCCGAGTTCCTTCAAGCCCTTGTTCATCTCTTCGAGATTCGGCGTCTTGCCGTGCCATCCGGCAATGTTTTCCATGAAGCTGACGCCTTTGCCTTTCACGGTGTCGGCGATGATCACCGTCGGCCGGCCGCATCCGATCCTGGCTTTTTCCAGCGCCTCAACCACCTGCCGCATGTCATGCCCATTGATGGTGATGACCTCCCAGCCGAAGCTGGCATACTTCTCTTCCAGCGGCTCGACGTTCATGACGTCTTTCACCCAGCCGTCGATTTGCAAACGGTTGCGGTCGACGATGCCGATAAGGTTGTCGAGATTGAAGTGGCCGGCTTCCATGGCCGCTTCCCAGATCTGGCCTTCCTGCTGCTCGCCGTCGCCCATGATGCAGAAGATGCGGTGATTCTTCTTGTTGAGCTTGGCGGCGAGCGCGAGGCCGACCGCGACGCTCAGCCCCTGGCCGAGCGAACCGGTGGAGACTTCAACGCCCGGCAGCTTGAGCCAATGCGGATGGCCTTGAAATGGCGAGTAGAGTTTGCGGAGCAGCGCGACGTCTTCCTTCGGGCAGAAACCGGCGAAGGCAAGGCCAAGATAGAGGCTGGGCGCCTTGTGCCCGGTGGACCACACGATGCGGTCGCGGTCTTCCCAGTTGGGATTCTGCGGATCGTGATTGGCCACGCGCAGGTAAAGCGCGGCGGCGATGTCCATGATCGAGAGCGTTCCGCCGGCGTGGCCGGAACCAGCGGCACACAAGGCGACGAGGTCATAGCCCCGCATCAGGTTGGCCTGTTCCTTCAGTTCGTCGATGCTGTAGTTACGCAGAACTTCGCCGGTGGTCGAATTCTGAATAGACATGGGTTGCTCCTTCGCAGACGCTGCGCATTGGGCAGGCGAAAAACGGGCGCATAGGCTTGCAATTCGAGGCTAGCTGGCGATGTCCCGAGGGTCTGTGAGGAAGCTCACAGGTGGGGGTGATGTTTAACAGGAATTAGACAGGCTGTCATCCTGAACACAGCGAAGTATCCATGCATTTTGGATGCACCAAAAGATTGCAGAGGTCCTTTGCTGCGCTCAGGATGACAGCGCCCCTTCGTGGCTGGCAATCTGCGCGAAATCCAATTATCTCGCCGATTTGAAGATCGCGAACATCGCGCCTTGTGGGTCGGCCATGATCGACAGCCGCCCTACGCCTTCCATGCTGGTTGGCGGCATGAAAAGCTTTGCGCCCATTTCTTTGGCCTTATTCGCGGTGACATCCACATCGTCGACCATGAAATAGGCGAGCCAGTGCGGAGGCACTCCCGGCTGCATATATTTGGAGGGCGGCATGCCGCCGATGAAGTGCTCGCCGTTCTTGATGTGCAGGTAGCCGGAGTCGTCCTTTTCACCCTTGGTGAATTGCCAGCCGAGAAGATTGGAATAAAACTTCTGCGCGCGGTCGGTATCGGGCGTGGCGAGATCGCCCCAGCAGAGCGTGCCGTGCACGGAATGAATGCCGATGCCGGCATTTTTCTTTGGCTGCCACATGCAGAAATAGGCGCCGGTCGGGTCCTGGATGACAGACATGCGGCCAGCGTCGAAGACATCGAAGGGCGGCATGACTACTTTGCCGCCTAGTTCGGTGACCTTGGCCGCGGAGGCGTCCACATTGTCGACCTGGATATAGAGTATCCAGTTCGGCGGAACGTGCTGCGCTACCTGCTCCGGTCGGAGCGTGTAGGCGGCCGCGGCGTCACGGTTCTCCAGCCGGAAGATGGTGTAGACCTCTTCGGGGCCCATCGGCATGTCGTTGGGCGTCCATCCAAAGAGCGCGCCGTAGAACTTCTTGGCGGCATTTTGGTCCGAGGTGGCGAGTTCGATCCAGCAAAACGATCCGGCGGGATGCTTGTCGATGTGAGTCATGGCGGTGGAATTCTACACCAAGTTGATACGGCTGTTTGTCAACGGGCGATGAATGCGGGCTGGACTCTGGAGCACCGAGTCCCTAGCAAAAAACCTTTAACCGCAGAGAGCGCAGAGAACCATAACCGCAGAGGACGCAGAGGAGACCCGACTTCTTTCTTTCGATGTCCGTCGGGAACGCCGCGACCTTTGCGGTTTGAAGCTACAGATTCTTCGCCGTCCAAGCTTCGATTCTGCTTAGCGCCTTATTCAGATTCTCGAGCGAGTTTGCCACGCTGAAGCGGAGGTAGCCTTCGCCATACGCGCCAAAGGCTGTGCCGGACAGGCCCGCTACGCCGGCCTGTTCTAACAGCGCGTCGGCAAGCTTCTTCGAGGGCCAGCCGGTTTTGGTGATGTTTGGGAAGGTGTAGAACGCACCCTTAGGCATGCGGCAGGAGAAGCCTTTGATCTTGTTCAGGCCGGCGACGAAAACATCGCGGCGGTGTTTGAACTCCGCGCTCATCTTGTCAACCGAGGACTGGTCGCCGCGCAGGGCTTCGATGCCGGCGATCTGCGTGAAGCTTGCAGTACACGAAGTCGCATTGGTCACGAGGCGCGCCAGCGGCACGGCCAGGTCCGGACGCATCACGCCGTAGCCGAGGCGCCATCCGGTCATCGCGTACGTCTTGGAGAAGCCGTCGAGCATGACGGTCCTCTCTTTGAAGCCGGGGACGCTCATGATGGAGAAGTGGTCGCCGTCGTAGATCAGGCGGCTGTAGATCTCGTCGGAAAGAACAAGGATGTTGCGGTCGCCGATGGCATCGGCAACTTCGAGAATATCTTTCTTCGTGAGCACTCCGCCGGTGGGATTGTGCGGCGAGTTCAGAATAATCAGCTTGGTGCGGTCATTGATCAGCGAGGCCAGTTCTTTGGTGTCGAGCGAAAAGTCGCGCTCTTCGCGGATGGGAATCGGAACCGCTTTGCCCATGCAATAGTCGACCATCGACTCGTAGATGGGAAAGCCCGGATTCGGATAAATGACTTCGTCGCCGGATTCGATGAGGGCGAGGATCAGGAAAAAGATGATGGGCTTGCCGCCGGGAACGACGACGACTTCATCGCTCGACACGGGCACGTTGCGCGTGCGACTCACGTATTCGGCGATGGTCTGGCGCAGCTCGGGAAGACCGGCGGAAGGGCCGTAATGGGTCCAGCCTTTGTGGAGGGCGTTGGCTCCGGCTTCGATGACATTCGAAGGCGTATCGAAATCGGGCTCGCCAATTTCGAGGTGAACGATGTCCTTACCCTGCTTTTCGAGGGCGCGCGCGCGGTTGAGGACTTCAAAGGCGGTTTCGGTGCCGAGCCGGGACATGCGGCCGGCGAGTCGTAATTCGAGCTGGGTTGGTATGGCGGTTGGCATTCTAGGGCCTCGCTAGCAATTGTGACGCTTGTGATGGCGAACGGTCAATTGCAGAGATCACGGAGATTCGTGATAAGCCAAGTCAGAAGTGAAGAGTCAGATTGAAGAAGTAAAAACCAGCATCCACCGCTCTGCCGGACCTTGGGTTTTTTACTTCTGCAATCTGACCTTTTACTTCTGCAATTACTCCGAGATCGTGCTCTCTTCGCTCTGCGCCCGCAGAATGCGGTCAACCGAGTACGGGGCGCGCTGCGTCGGCTCATGATAGTGACGGACCTGCATTTCTCCGAGCAGACCAACTGCGAGCAGATTCAATCCCGCGAGCAGGAGCACGGCGGCAAACAGCATCAGCGGGCCATGCTTGGTCATCACGTCGGTCTGGTGCATGAGCTTTTCGACACCGAGATAGGTGGCGACCGCGAATCCGCTCATGATGCTGAACATTCCGATCGTGCCGAAAAAGTGCAGCGGGCGCGATAGATACTTCAGCAAAAAGCGAATGGTCATCAGATCGAAGAAGACGCGGAAGGTGCGCGAGATTCCGTAGTGCGAGACACCGCGCTCGCGATTCACGTTCTTGATCGGGACTTCGATGATGGACGCGCCGTGCCAGGAGGCGAGCGCGGGAATGAAGCGGTGCAATTCTCCGTACAGTGGAACCTGGGTGAGGATGTCGCGGCGATAAGCCTTGAAGGTTGTTCCGAAATCGTGAATGTCGACGCCGCTCAGCTTGGCCATGAGCCAGTTGGCGCAGCGCGACGGGATGCGACGGAGCCAGAAATTATCGACACGATTTTTGCGCCAGCCGCTGACGATGTCGTAGCCCTCGGCGATTTTTTCGAGGAAAAGCGGAATGTCGGCGGGATCATGCTGGAGGTCGCCGTCCATGGCGATGATGTATTCCCCTCGGGCGTGGTCAAATCCAGCGGCGAGGCCGGCAGTCTGGCCGAAGTTGCGGCGAAGCTTGACGACCGTGACGCGGCTGTCAACGGCGGCGATTTCGCCCAGCAAATTGAAGGTGCCATCGATCGAGCCGTCGTCGACGAGAACCATTTCGAAAGTCTCGCCGCTCGCCTCCATGACCGACTTGAGGCGGGCATACAGATCCGTCACATTCTCCTGCTCGTTGTGGAGAGGGACTACGATTGAATATTTGAGCACAATGTTTTGATTATACGAGATTGCCATGGGATTCCGGGGTAACTTGCGAGGTCAGCCTACTGCTCGCCAACTTCTTCTCCGCGGACGAACACGGATTCGCGCGGATCAGAACTCCATTTTTTCTTCTTTTTATCCGCGATGATCCGCGTGCATCGGCGGAGAAGAAGTTGATAGCCGCCGTCGCATCCAATCCATACACGAAAGTAACCTACCCAGACAGGGCGGTAGGGCTGAAGATGGATATGTCCGAATGGACTCGGACGTTACTCATTTATGCCGCAGAAGCTAATGGATGTTCTCATGCTCGGACGATGTTCTCACGAGTTTTCCTGGCCGCGCCGCGCGGCAAGTGGAGAGTATTACCAGGTTTGCATGTTGTGCGCGACCGCCTATCAGTATGACTGGAAGACCATGCGCAGGGGCAACCGCGTGGAAGAGCCGGCGCCCGAAACCACTGTGGTTCGCCGCCGCTCCAGTAAAAAGCAACCGACATGGGTTCCGCGGGCGCGCCGCCTTAAGGTCAGCCTGCCGGTGCGGTATCGCGGAAAAAATCTGACCACATGGTATGAGGGCTCGATTCAGAACATCAGTCAATCCGGATTGATGTTTTGGGGACCGCAGCAACTACCGGCCAATGCCTTGATCGAAATGATCTTCGAGATGCCGGAAGAGATTTCAGGGCAGAAGAACAGCAGCGTGCTTTGCCAGGGCCGGGTAGTTCGGGCGAAAGATACGGTGAAGGCTGCCGTGGAAGATCGGGCTGGGGTTGAGGGCGATACCTTCACGCTGGCGGCTTCGGTGCTCGACTACAAATTCCTGCACTCGCATTGACGTTTTTCGTCTAACTTCTTCTCCACGGATAAACACGGATTTCCGCGGATTGATTTCTTTTCCCTTCCGCTTTTTCATCCTCTCGCGGCTTGCCTGAACTCGCGGAAATCACCGCTGACCGCATCTAAGAACGCATACAATTAGTGTTCTTCGCGGGGGTTCTTATGCGATTCAGGGGCGAATACTGGGCGTGGTTTCTGCTTGCCGGTCTTCTTGTCTCGGGAGTGGACTGTGCGAAGGCGCCAAGTGATAGCCAGTTAAGTGAGCAGATTCAATCGAAGCTGAAGCAGGATTCCGGGCTGCAGGACAAATCGATCACGGTGCAGACTTCGAAAGGTGTGGTCACGCTGGCGGGAACGGTCGATAATGACGCCGAGCGCACGGCCGCGGCGCGGTATGCATCCACGACTCCCGGCATCAAGGAAATAGTCAACAATTTGCAGATCGCCGTGGCAAGCGCGCCGGTAGCGGAACCGACGAGCGAGATGGCTGCGTCGGCTACAAATTCGTCAGCGCCCGAGAAAAATTCCCGCCCCAGCGAAGCCGAGCCTGCGCACCCAAAGCCGCGACCGAGTAGTGTGCCGCGGCAAGTTGCGCAAGACTCGTCGCCCCCCAGTTCGTCTGCGAACTCGAAGTCGAGCGCGGCGGCATCCGATTCCACGAGTAATGGCGACAACAGTGAAGCCGCGCCGGCTGATAAGCCGGTTGCCGATGTTGAAGCCGCTTCCGAACAGGCAGATGCCGTAACGGACGCCCCAGCCGCGCCCGCGGCTCCGACCATGATGACGATCGAGTCGGGCACGACGATGGCGGTTCGGCTGCTGGATGAGATTGATTCGGAGACCGCGAAGCAAGGGCAAACGTTTCGCGCCACCCTGGATTCGCCGCTCTCGGCGGAGTGGGATGTGGCCATTCCGGCCGGCTTCGACGTAGAGGGCCACGTGGTGGAAGTGCAGAGCGCTGGAAAATTTGCCGGCCAGTCCGAGTTGGTTCTGACCTTGGACAAGATTCTGGTTCACGACCAGAGCTATCCGATTCAAACGGACGATTACCGGCGCAAGGGCAAAAGCCAGTCGACGAAGACAGCGGAGAAAGTCGGCGTGGGCGCGGCCATAGGAGCGATCATTGGCGGGATCGCGGGCGGCGGCAAGGGCGCTGGCATCGGAGCGGCGGCGGGCGGCGGGCTGGGCGGAGCGACACAGGCGGCGAGCAAGGGGCAGCCGGTCCGGCTCTCGAGTGAGACCGTGCTGCACTTCACTCTGCAATCGCCGGTCACGGTGGCCCGGGTGGAACCGAGCCCAGAGCGGCGAAAGTTGCCGCCGGCAAAGGATTGATTTGGGCCGATCTGCCGGAGACGGAGCAAGCCCGGTCTCTACGCAGGTCCGGACAATCTGGCCGCGCTACCTAAAAGTCACTACTTCTTGTGACACTCCTCACAGTGGGTTGTGCGAATTGGAACTACACTGAGCCGTTGTGTGCAGTGTGAGTCTATGGGAAGATGTGTGCGCCCAAGGAGGAAGTCATGCAAGTTCACAAGAATATTCTGAGCGTCGTTGCCGTGGTTGTGGCGGTGGCGATGATGGCGCTGGGGCAGGATCAGCCGGCAAAGGTTCAGTCGGAAAAGGAAATCAAGCACGTGCCCGTAAAACAGACGTCGCCGGCGTCCGGGGCTGAGATGTACAAGTCCTATTGCGCGGTTTGCCACGGCACAGAGGGCAAGGGCAACGGCCCCGCCGCCTCGGCCTTAAAAGTTCCACCATCGGACCTGACCACGCTGGCAGCCAGGAACGGAGGCAAGTACCCGTCTCTGAAAGTCTCGGCGATTATCCGCGGAGAAGAAGTGCTGGCCGCGCATGGCAGCAAAGACATGCCGATCTGGGGCAATCTCTTCTGGAACCTGAGCGGCGGGCACGAAGCGGAAGTACAGCAGCGCGTCACCAACTTGAACAAATACATTGAGTCCCTGCAGAAGAAATAGTTCGCGACAAGTCCCCGCTCATCGCAGAGCAGGCGATGAGTGGGCCGGCGGTTGCCGCATCCTCGGAACGCTGCTAAATTCTTTCCAGTAAGTTCGAGGTAAACTCACCTCGCGGCTAATTCGGGTCAGGCTGGCAACCGAGCCTGAACGGCGGCGTTGAAACAAAATGCCGGATTCCAGGGCCAAGCAAAGTTGGATTGCACGGCATCGCTACTCGTCGACCGTGCAGTACGGCGGGGCGGTGGTTGCGGTTTGGGCCACGCTCAGCCTGCTGACCTTCTCGCCTTTTCTGCATCGCCATGCGTTTTCACTTTTCCTGGCGGCGGTGCTGATCACGGCGCGGTTCCTGGGCTTTGGTCCGGCAATTTTTTCCTCTTTCTTGTCTGCCGTCTGCCTGGATTTCTTCGTATACCACGTATTTTCCGCGGGCATGATTCGAGGTTTGAACCTCGAGCGCTTGCTGGTATTTGTCGCCATCGCCGTCTTCGCCGGCAGCATGGCGCGGCAAAAAACACTCGCCGAGACGCGGGCACAACGTTCCACGCGCGAGATGGCGGCGATCGTGGAATGCTCCGCCGATGCTATTTTCAGCGCCAATCCGGATGGCACGATTACCGGTTGGAACCGCGCCGCTGAAAATCTGTTTGGTTACGCCCCTGACGAGGCCGTGGGCATGTCAGCTTCCCGGTTGGCGCCTCCGGACCGGCAGGAGGAATGGAACAAAAATCGCGAGACGTTCAACGAGGGCGGCAACGTCGGTCCTTATCAGACGGAGCGCATCACGAAAGACGGAAAGCTTCTGCCGGTGCTGCTCTCGATCTCGTCGCTGCGGGATATGCGCGGAAACATCGTGGGGGCATCGGTGATTGCTCGCGACATCTCGGCCGAGAAACAGTCGGAAGAGGCCGTGCGCCGGAGCGAGAAGTTGGCGACCGCGGGCCGTCTCGCCGCTTCTATTGCGCATGAGATCAACAATCCCCTGGAAGCGGTGGTGAATCTGCTTTACCTGGCGCGCGAGGATTCGGCCAATGCCGCGCAGTATCTGAGTATGGCCGAGGAGGAAGTTGGCCGCGTGGCGCGGCTGGCACAACAGACGCTCGGTTTTGTGCGCGACACGAATTCCCCGGGACCGATCAGGACGGCGGTCATCATGGATGAGATCTTGCAGTTATATTCGCGCAAGATCGAGGCGCGGCAGATTCACGTGATTCGCCGTTATCGCGACGTGGAGGAGGTCAACGGCTACGCGGGCGAGATCCGGCAGCTCTTTGCGAACCTGGTGGTGAATGCGGTCGAGGCTATGGGCAAGCAGGGGTCTCTGCATGTGCGCGTCGCGCCGGGCCACGATTGGCGCGATGACCGCGAGGGAGTTCGGGTGACGATTGCCGATAATGGCAGCGGCATTTCTCCGGAGGACATGCAACGCATTTTCGAGCCGTTCTATACGACCAAGAAAGACACGGGCACCGGGCTGGGACTGTGGGTGTCGAGCGGGATCGTTCGCAAGCATAGCGGGTCGATTCGCGTGCGAAGCCGGGTGGATGGGGGCAGCGGGACGGTGTTTTCTATCTTCCTTCCTTACCAGTGCGAGTTCAGCGGAGTGGCATAGCGATTTTCTGTCACTCGCTACTTTGCGAGCCCTCCTCCTTACGAATCAATTACTTGCCACCGGAATCGGTACAGTACCCACACAGTGACCTTCGTGCTTGGAGGGCTTTTACTGCCCCGACCTATAATTAAGAAAACCTTACAGGATGGGCATTCCGCCGACCGTGGAACTTATTTTTAAAGCCGCGATCTTCGCTCTGGGACTGTGCTGGGGCAGCTTTCTGAACGTGTGCATCTACCGGCTGCCGCTTGGCAAGTCGGTGGTGACGCCGCGTTCGGCGTGTCCACATTGCGGGAAGATGATCCCGCTTTATCACAATGTTCCGGTCCTGAGCTGGCTGATTTTGCGCGGCAAGTGCCGCAACTGCAAGGAACCGATTTCTCCGCGTTACCTGGTTGTGGAACTGCTGACTGGCGTGCTCTTTCTGGCCTGCTACCTGCACTTTGGGCCGACCTTGGCGACCGTGAAGTGCGCGGTGCTGGGATTCTTGCTGCTCGGACTCGTTTTCACGGATGCCGAGACCAAGCTGCTTCCCGACGCGATGACTTTGCCCGGCTTGGCGATCGGTATTGGCTTCAGCCTGCTGGTTCCAGTGAATGACCTAGCTTCGCGAATTATTCCGGGCCTCGTGTCTTCCAACATGCGCGACGCGATTTCGTGGCGGCTGTGGTCGCTGTCGGATTCCCTGCTCGGCGCGGCTGTGGGCGCATCGTTTCTTTACGGCGCGGCGGCGATTTACCTGCGCGCGCGCGGCATCGAGGGGATGGGATTTGGCGACGTCAAGCTGATGGCCATGATTGGCGCCTTCCTGGGAACGAAGCTTACGGTATTGACGATCTTTGCGGCGTCGCTGGCGGGATCGATCTTTGGATTAAGCGCGGTGCTGCTGGTCTGGTTAAAGCGCTGGCGCAGAATTGAAGCGCGTGGCACTCCTACGGTGGAAGCGCGGCGGCGCGCGTGGCAATCGGCGCGCATCATGCTGCGCTATTACCAGATGCCGTTTGGCGTTTTTCTGGGCGCTATGGGAATGCTGTCGTTTTTGTTTGGGAAGATTTTGCTGCACTGGTACTGGCGTGCGCTGTGAGTTCTTGATAACCGGAGGAGAAGAGTTTATGAAGCGAATGATCATGGTGGGAATAACGCTTGCGGCTCTTGTGCTGCTTGGAGCAGGCGCGGCATCGTCACAAACCTCGTCACAGTCTTCCGGGCCATCCTTGGGAGATGCGGCGCGCGCGGCCCGCAAGAAGAAGGCTCAATCGGAGCCCGCGACCAGGCAGTACGACAACGACAACCTTCCCAAGAACGAAACGCTGAGTGTGGTCGGGCCCGAACCATCGGCGACAACCAACAGCGGTCAGCAATCTCCCGAGCAAGCCGCGCAGCAAGAAGCACAGGCTAAGGCTGCGGCCGCGGAAGAGCGTCAGCAGGCCTCCGACGACATGCAGAAGAAGCTCGACGCGCAAAAGGCGAAGATCGACGAACTCGCGCATGAGCTCGACCTGGACCAGCGCGAATATCGCTTGCGGGCTGCAGCCATGTACAGCGATGCGGGCAATCGCCTGCGCAACGCCGAACAGTGGGACAAGGATGACGCGCATTACAAAACCGACATAGAATCCAAGCAGAAGGCGCTAGATGATGCGAAGGCTCAGCTCGCCGATTTGCAAGAGCAGGCGCGCAAGGCCGGCGTAAAAGAAAAAGAAAGCGACGACGCATGAAAAGGGTACCGACAACAAAGACAAATAGAGGCTTTTTGCTGCAGCCTCTGAGAAGTCTGGACGCGCTCGCCACAGCGGGCGCGTTATTTTCATCCGCTCGCCCGCGTTCGTTCAGTACAATGCTGAAAATCAGGTGTTGGGTCTTGAGTGTTAGGTCTTAGGAAAACCCTCGGTACTAGAGATTTCCTAACAACTGAGACCTGCTTCAAATGATTCAGCCAGCTTTCGAAAAGAGGCTGTGATGAAAAAACTATTCGTGGCAATTCTTGCGGCGGCGCTGGCCGGTTGCTCATCGGCGCCTGCTCCCTCCACAACGGCCGAGAAAGCTCCGCCCAAAGCTCCACAGATCATCACCGGCACCAGCGCTTTCTATAAGTGCTACATCGCGGCGCGTGGATGGGCGCCGGATGCGCAGGCGTATCGCGTCGAGTCGGCGCCTACCAAGAGCACCGATGGGAAGGCCGGGGAGTGGCGCTCCGGATTTGCCTCGCCTGCGCGGCTCAAAACGCAGGCCTATACGTGGACGAACGGTGATGTCTCGCACAACGTGGAAGACACGTACAGCCCGACGAATTCGTCGACCCAGATTTTTAACGTGCAGTTTCTAAAGATCGACACCGATAAAGCGTTTGCCGCTGCGCAGCAGCATGGCGGAGACAAACTGCTGGAAAAAAGTCCCGACACGCCGGTGATGTTTCTGCTGGAGTGGAACCGCCAGTCGAACCAACTACTCTGGCACGTCATCTATGGAACGGATCGCGAAACGGCGGCGCTGCGCGTGGCGGTGGACGCCTCGACCGGCGATTTCGTACGGGTGGAAAAGTAGGGCGGATCTGCTCCAGAACGCGAATTCGGGGGGTACCCCCCCTCCCCCTCTCCTGGCTCGGTGTATTAGAATCAGTCAGTTAGAGTAAGTTGGACGCCAAAGTATTCAAACTATTCTAGTTAGACTTACTTCTTGTAAGTCTTTTGTTTACTTTCTGTTAGTCCTGATTTTGGCCGTTTTTTGGGTATTTTCCCGCCAAAGTATTCCGGAATAAGGACTTACTGTAAACGATTGAGCGCGTGAGGTTTAAGTGGCGAAAATGAGCGATTTCTGGCCGTTCGCCGCAAAGTATTCAAGAATAAAGACTTACCTGTAAAGTATTACGGAATAAGGAGTTATCTCGGGCTTTTTGAGGCCTTTTCTTGCTCAGAAAGGCTATTTGGAGCAGGATTTCTCCCTTTTCGCCGCGCGTTTTGGTGGCGCCCGCGTGTCCAATTCTGGTTCTCTTTTTTTCAAAGAACTGATCGTGCTGGGCGCTTTGTGCGCTTCTTCTTTTATGGTTGGCTTTTCGTGCGGGCTAAGTCAAGGAGTTTCTGGCTGAGATTCAGACGCCTTAGTAGACCCACCCAAAACGAGGACTTGTATGTACATATTGATATGGACGTGTATTTGGACCACCAGTGTCGAAAAATGATTGAAAATAAAGTTTTTCATGACTTTTCGGTGGTGCAGATTGGCAAAGGCTCGAGCAAAGAAATCAGGCAGTTAGCGGGGGTGGGAACGCTGATTTCGTTCGATGCACAGGTTGTCAAGTGCTCTTGATTCTGAAGAGGTTAGCGGGAGGCATGGCGGAAGATCCCGGCAGGTAACAGAAAACAGGAGGGTTGCGACATGGGAAAAATGGGGGAAATTGCGTTTTGTTCACGGAGTTGATTGAGTTTTTGAGCATGTTCCACTTAGGGCTGGGATTAAGCCGAAATCGGGGTTGGGAGGACCACCATAGTTCGTCCTCAAAAAAACTGGGGTACGTCCCGTTCTATCCCCGCATTTCCACTCAGTCACCAATTGTGACGAAACCCACACATCGCAAAGGGCGCGATGTGTGGGGCACCCTCATTGTCTCGGGCACCCGGCACCCTCATTGTCTCTGCACCCGGCAGTCCAAGATCGGCGCACGAATCGGGCGCTTACTGACGAGGATCAGGTGCGGGTGAATCGTGCTGTTCTCGTTTTTCTTGGCATTGCCGCCCCAGCGAAAACGAGTAACGCTATCGGTGGGCTGGCCCTCCGGGGCTGGATTACTGGCTTTTTTCGAGCTTGGCTAGCGAGGCGTGCGTTTCTTTGGCGAGAGGCCGAGTGCTCCACCCTTCGTTTTGTGAAGGGTGGGATTCCGCGGTCGCCTGCGTCTTAGGATCCTTGCTGACCGAGAGATGAATCCAGTGCGTGGGCAGCCGATGATCCCCGCGACTTACTCCATCTTGCAGGTTCGGAAACCCCCAAGCGGTCGGCGGACGTGGAATCCCACCCTAACGCCGCAAAGAACGCGACGTTAGGATGGGGCACCCGTATTTTCTTCTCTGTGCGCGCTAAGGGGCGAGCATTATACTTGGCCGCCAGAATGCGTCTTGCCGGGCGCGGGAAACTGCGGATCCCTCACTTCGCTCGGGATGACAATTCTTGGGTGTCCAGATTTGCCGCGCACGGGGACTTCATGCCGTCGTCCTCATTGCAGCACAGGTGTTGTCATGTGGAACCCGGCATCAGCGCGCCGAGAAGCTACGAGAGGGGTCTTATCGCAGAGGGGAAACATGCAGTGGACAGGTGAGGAACAAACACAGGGGCTAAAGCCCACAACAATTCCGTGCGAGTTACGCGGCCCTGAAGGGCCGCTCTTCCACGGTGCCAGCGCGTTTGTGGGTTTTCTGCAAGCTGTGAAAGCGGCGTTCGAACAACAATCACATTATCGCAGCGGTGAACCGTTGCGCCACCCCAAGGCCTCGACCGGCGAGTATTCATGCCGCGTGCCACGTTTTTCGTTTTGTGAAGGGTGGGATTCCACGGTCGTCTGCGGCTTAGGATCCTTGCTGAGCAAGAGATGAATCCAGCGCGTGGGGAGCCGATGATCCCCGCGACTTACTCCATCTTGCAGGTTCGGAAACCCCCAAGCGGTCGGCGGACGTGGAATCCCACCCTAACGTCGCAAGAGAGCGCGACGTTAGGATGGGGCACCCGACCCAGGTCCAGTCGCGGAGCGCGAGGTGCGGGGAGGGATCGAAAGCGCCCACTCAATCGCAAAAAGCGCGATTGAATGGGGCACCCACGCTCGTGGTGACGCCCGGCAAACTGCAGGTCCCTCACTTCGCTCGGGATGACAATTCCCTGGATGACAACTGTTGACACTCAATGACAGCTCTGCCGAGCAGATGGCAACTTCATCTTGCTTCTGAGGGCTTGGAGGTTCGGCGGAACCTATGTTAGGTTACATGTAACCATAGGAGGGGATGAAAAATGCGCGCACGAACCCGTTCCAAATCATCTCGCGATAAGGTCGCAGCACACCGCAAGCGGCTTCGGAAACAGGGGTTGCGGCCGATCCAGATTTGGGTTCCCGATATGCGGTCGCCTGCTTTTGCGACCGAGGCACACCGGCAGTCGCTGGCGGTTGCCGGTAGTCCTCACGCGAAGGAGGACCAGGACTTTATCGACGCTGTCTCCGATGGGGGCGGGAAGTGAAGCGCGGCGAGATTTGGACGGTTGCGGGCGGCAAGGACTACGCCGGGAAGCCACGTCCGGTGGTGATTCTGCAAGATGACCGTTTCGACAGGACGGATTCGATCATGATATGCGCCTTGACGACCGACCCAACCGACGCTCCTTTGTTCCGGTTGGCGGTGGAGCCCAGCGAAAGAAACGGGCTTCGTGCCGTGTGCCGGCTGATGGTGGATAAGATCACGACGGTTGCGAAGTCCAAGATGGGCGCGCGAATCGGGCGCCTTGCTGACGAGGATTTGGTGCGGGTGAATCGTGCTGTACTCGTTTTTCTTGGCATTGCCGCTCCCAGCGAAAACGAGTAAGGGGGTGGGCTGCCGGTAGGCTGGCCGGCCGAGGCTGGACTACCTGGCCTTATCCAGTTTGGCGAGGGAGTCGTGGGCTTCTTTGGCTAGCGGGCCGTCCGGGAGAATCTTCAGGTATTGCTCGAAGTATTTTTTGGCTTCTTCTTTATGCCCTAGCTTCTCCTCGCACTCGCCCATGCGGTAGGTGGCTACGGCGTCGTTTTGCTTGTAATAGAGCGCCTCTTTATAGCGATCAAGCGCGCCTTTGTAGTTTTTGCGCTTGAAATAGTAGTCGCCTACCTGGATGTCTTTGTTCGCCTTGTAGGGGTTCCAGGGATGAAACTCCTGAACATCGGAACTGGAGTCGGAGGGTGAAGAGGCTTCGAGATCGGAGACGGCTTCTTCGCTGTTGGGATGGTTCTTGGCGTCGTCTTTGGGCGGGGTGGTGTCGATACGGGTGTCGCGGCTGGAACTTTCCGGCGCGTCGCTTGATGCCCCAGCGGCGGGAGTGGGAGATGACGGAGCTGGCGATGATTGGGACGGTGACGACTGATTTGGAGGCGCGGGAGACGGACTGGACTTGTTCTGATTCGAATCCTGCTGCGCCCATCCATAGCTGGCAGCCAGCGCGACGACGATGATGATCGAAAAGCGATTCATCTGTCGATATTCTATCCTTGATTTTACCTCGGCGCGCGGCCCTCGCGGACAGGAGTGTCCGCGCTACACGATACCTTTGGTGGACGGCCTTCGCGGACAGGAGTGTCCGCGCTACACAATACCCCTGGCGCACGGCTTTCGCGGACAGGAGTGTCCGCGCTACACAAAAATCAGGCCGCCTATTTCTGGCGGCCTGGTTTGGCAATTCCTCCGGGGAGGAGGGAAAAATTGGGTTTACATTGAGGGCGGAGCAGCGCTGGCCGAAGGGCTTTCTTTCGTCTGCGACCCGTTGCCGGTGTTGGTCATCAATCGAATGTCGACGCGGCGGTTCTTGGCGCGGCCATCGCGAGTCTTGTTCGAGTCGACTGGCTTATCCTTGCCGAGGCCGATCAGATAAATCTTGTAGGCCGGGATGTTCTTCTCCGACGCCAGGTATTGGATGACCGCATCGGCGCGGCGCTGGCTGAGATCGTAGTTGTAATCGGAGCTGCCCACTGAGTCGGTTCCGCCTTCTACCGTGATGATGTATCCCTTGGTGGTGGCGACGCTCGCGGCTAACTGGTCGATGGCTTCGCGGGCTTCCTTGGTCAGGTTGTCCTTGTTGAAGCCAAAGTGGACCGAGGTCTCAGCTACCGGGCGATAGTTGTCGAGATTGACCACGGCGTTGGTCAGAGTATCGACGCGCTGGGTGGCGGTGTTGGCGGCCATCTGGGCCTTGTCGGCGCTCTGGCCGGCAGCGAGAGCTTTCTGGTCAGCCGTGTTGGCGGCGTTCTGCGCGTTTTGAATGCCAGCCTGCGCGCGCTGGTCGACATCCTTGATGGCCTTGGTGTTCTGGGCCGTCATGTCGTCAAGTTCGTTGGTCTTGTTGATCAGAGGCGTCGTCTGTTGGCGCACGTAGTTCTTGGTCGTGCAGCCGATGGATGCGGCGACGGCTAACGCCAGCATTAGGGTCAAAGAAAGTTGCTTCATGCGAGTTCGGGGCTCCTTCCCCAAATTATTGCGGCTTGCTGTGACTGCTTTTCGATGTCTATTAAAGCACGAAGGATGCCAATGTGCGGCGCGGAACCGTTGCAGTAATAACCTTGATAATCAATGGGTTACGGGGGAGGTGGGGAAAAGGGAGGGGGCCGGGACGGGGTGAATCGAGTAACCAAGGGTGGAATTTTTATACGGTTGCGGTTTTCGCTGGGATCAAATTCTTCTCCGCGGATTTACACGGATACACGCGGATTAGAACCCTTTTGGGATTTCTGGGAACGGATTGTTGGCAATGAAGTCACATGACGGGAGGGACTGTGATTCCCATGACGGCTAGGATGCGGATTAGTTCGCGGCGAACTACGGCGGTGGTGGTGAGGAGGAAGCGCTTTCTGCTCTCGTCAGGCTCGGCGAGGATTGGGTGCTGGTGATAGAAGGTGTTGAAAAGCTGCGCCAGTTGAAAAGCGTGTTTGGCGAGATAGGCTGGCTCGGTGGTGGCGATGCACTGGCTGACTACGTATGAGGTTTTGGCGGCGGCTAACCAGAGTTCCCAGATGTTGTTGGCGGATTCGGCGGTTGAGGAATTTGGTCGAGGTCGTCTTGCGAGAGGCGGTTGGCTTCGGTGGTTAGGAAAGTGTCGGGATCATATCCGCCTTTGCGGAAGATGTTGCTGGCGCGCACGACGGCGTACTGCGCGTAGGGGCCGGTTTCGCCTTCGAAGCTGAGGGCGTCTTTGAAATCAAAGGCAATGACCGAGGGCTTGGTGAACTTAAGCATGAAGTAGCGCAGCGCGCCGATGGCGATTTGACTGGCGATACTGGCGCGCTCGGGGTCACTTACCTCGGGATGGCGGGAGTCGACTTCTTTGCGGGCGGAGGCGATCAGGGCGTCTAGCAGGTCGTCGGCCTTTACGCCAAAACCTTTGCGGCCGGAAACTTCGATCCAGGGGCGCGCTTTTTCTTCTTCGCTGAGTTGGTAGCCTAGTTCGGCGGCGCAGCGCGGAGTGAGGGCGACCATCTCGTAGGAGAAATGCGTATAGCGGTCGGCGGCCTCGCCGTGGCCGAGTTCGCGCAGCGCTTCTATGACCGTGTTCTGGGCCTCGGATTGGCGCGCGTCGATGACGTTGTAGATTTCGGCGACGTCGCCGAAATGCGGATGGGCTTTCTCGGCGGCGGCTGCGGGATCGGCGGGCGTGGTTGAGATCCAGCAGTCATGCTGATTGGGATAGTGGAAGAATTTGCGATAGCTGAAGTCGCGGCCGAGGAGGCCGAACTTCCACATGTGATAGGCGATGTCCTTGCCGACGTAGCCGACCGTGCCGTTGGAGCGGACGATGACTTTCTGGTCTTCCTCGGCGATCTTTTCCGCGTCGTCGGGAATTTTCCCCGCGTCTGTGGCGAGTTTCCCGGCGGTCTCTGCGGTTTCGGATTTTGTTGTTCCGGCGCGGCGCATCACCCAGCAGCCTTTGTTCTTGCCTTCGTTTTCGTAAGTGAGCACGCCCGCTTCTTTGAGTTTGTTGAAAGCGGCATCCCAGAAGTGGAGGTGGAGGATCTCGCTCTCGCGGGGCAGGAAGTCGTATTCGATGTCGAGGCGGTCCATGGTTTCGAGATGGCGGCGGAGGACCGCGGTGGAGATCAGGTCGGCAATCTGAGCGGTCTCGTTGTTCCCTTGTTCAATCGCGTGCAGCGTGGCGGCGCGGGCGGCTAGGTTCTTCTTATCTTCTTCATACCAGCGGGAAACGCTGGCGTAGAGGTCCCAGCAATAGAAATCAAAATGCGGAGCGGCGGCGAGGGCCTCGATTTCGGCGCGAGACTTCTTCTCGAGGTCGAGGAACCCGACGACCACGTCGGCGACCTGGACGCCGGTGTTGTCGATGTAGTTCTGGATGTCGACTTCCCTGCCCGCGAAGCGCAGGAGGCGGACGAAGGTGTCGCCGAGGATGGCGTTGCGCAGATGGCCGATGTGGGCGGCCTTGTTGGGATTGATGCTGGAGTGCTCGACTAGAACTTTGCCTTTGGGGACGTCAGCGGGCGGAGCTTGGTCGGCGGCTAGCGTTGCAGCGGCTTCGGCGCGATTGACCCGCACGTTGATGTAGCCGGCGCCCGCGACCTCAAATTTTTCGATGCCGGGGACGGGGCCGATGCCGGCTACGATTTCTTCGGCAATCTTTCGGGGAGCTTTGCGCAGTTTGCGGGCTAGTTCGAAGGCGATGGGAAGTGCATACTCGCCAAATTCGATTTTCGGTGGCTGCTCGACGACGATGCTGGCGATTTCGAGCTGGTAGGTCCGTCGCAGAAAGTCGCGCACGGCGTCGGTCAAGCGGCGTTCGAGATGACGGTACAAGAAACTCCTGTTGGGCGTTGGGAGAAACAGTGATTCTAACAAAGACACGGCGCGCGGCGAGTTTGACTGGGGCGATGAGCGAAACCTATGATGAAAAATTGGTCGTTGGCCGTTGGTCCTTCGTGGGCCAGCGGTGGACGCGGCGGTCACTGCGGCCCCTCGTAGATTTCGCTTGTAACCCTGAAGCGTCCGGTGTCTCTGCTTCCCGAACGACCAGGGACTAACGACCAACGACCGGTTTCCCTATGCGCATTGCCTACCTTGACTGTTTTTCCGGCATCAGCGGCGACATGTTTTTGGGCGCGCTGGTGGACGCGGGGGTGTCGGCGAAACTGCTGGAGGATACGGTCGCGGCGCTCGAACTCGGTGCCCGGCTTGAGATCTCGCGCGTGATGCGGGGAGGCATGGCGGGGACGAAGGTCGATGTGTACGCGCATGGGGAGAAGGATTTGCCGCGCGAGGAATATTGGGCGCAGGAGAGTGCGGGTGATGCTGGACATTCGCATTCGAATTCGCACGATGAACATTCGCATCACCGTGAGGAGCCTAAGGCCGCTGAGGCAGGAGCCGGGCCTTTCGCGGACAGGAGTGTCCGCGCCACACATGCACACTCGCATCCGCATGGCCGCGGCCTGACGGAAATTCGGCGAATTATTACGGCCGCATCCATCTCGGAATCGGCTAAGAGGACGGCCATCGCGATCTTCGAGGCTCTGGGCGCGGCGGAGGCGGAGATTCACAATACGACGATCGAGCAAGTCCACTTTCATGAGGTCGGAGCGGTGGACGCGATCGTGGATATCGTCTGCGCGGCGGTCGGGGCCGAGGCGCTGGGCGTAGACGAATGGGTTTGCTCTCCTCTGAACGTTGGCGGAGGCACGGTGAAGTGCGCGCATGGGACTTTGCCGGTGCCTGCGCCCGCTACGGTGACCTTGCTGGCGGGAGCGCCGATTTATTCTGCGGGCCGCAGGTTGAGTTGGTGACGCCTACCGGGGCGGCAATTGTGCGGACATTGGCGAGGCGGTTTGCGGCGTTCCCGGCGATGAAGATCGAGAAGGCGGGATCTGGCGCTGGCAGCCGTGAGTTTGCGCAGCATCCGAATCTTTTGCGGCTTACCGTTGGAGAGGCGATGACTGCGGACGCGGTTGCGGGCATTGCATCGCGCGATTCCCTCGCGGCATCGGATGGAGTTTCGGCCGACCGCATCGCCGTGCTGGAGGCGAATCTCGACGATTTGAGCCCGCAGGTGCTGGCTTACGCTATGGAACGCCTGCTGGCCGAGGGCGCGCTGGATGTGTTCAGCGTTCCGGTGCAGATGAAGAAGAACCGCCAGGGAGCGCTCCTGACCGTGCTGGCCAAGCCCGAGGATGCGGACCGGCTGACAAGAGTTATGTTCGCCGAGACCTCGACGCTGGGCGTGCGGCGGCGGGACGAAGCGCGGCAGGTTTTACAACGGCGCTGGGAGACGGTTGAGACTTCGTGGGGCCCGGTGCGCATGAAGATTGCGAATTTGAACGGCACCGTCGCCAACTATGCTCCTGAGTTTGAAGATTGCCGGCGGATTGCGACAGAACATCATGTGCCGTTGAAGAGCGTCATGCAGGAGGCGCTGCGGGCGTATGCGCAGAATGATAAGCGGTCGTGAGAATAGTTGCTAGTTCTCAGTTCTCGGTTCTCAGTTCTCAGTTCTCAGTTCTCAGTTCTCAGAAAAAGCTTGTAATATATATATGAGAACCTACAACAGAGAAGTTCGGAGGATTTATGGAAGCGATTTCATCCCTGCGTACCTTGTTGGATCGCGTCCCGGAACGCTTGATGAAACTTTCCGCGGACGCCTTCGACAAAAAGCCAACGCCCGGGAACTGGTCGGCCAAGGAAGAGTTGGGGCATTTGCTCGATTCCGCAGCCAACAATCATCAACGCATCGTGCGTGCGCAGTTGGAAGACAAACCTGCGATGCCTGGATACCAGCAGAACGATTGGGTCCGCGTGCATGGTTACCAGCGGCGCGAGTGGAAAGATTTGGTCGAGCTGTGGCGGGCGCTTAACCGGCAGCTTTTGACGGCGGCTGAAGCCGTGCCGGCCGCGGGTTGGGCGCGAACAATGACCATTGCCGATTCCGAGCCGCTGACTTTGCAATTCGTGTTCGAGGATTATCTGGCGCACATGGTGCACCACCTTCAGCACATCGGAATTGCCGTCGACGACATAAAATTGAAGACACCGACCGCCGCATAAGAGCGCGGCCTCGAATCGATTTTTCCAGGCAGGAGAATGGCTAAGAAGTTCTACATTACGACTCCGATTTATTACGTCAATGCGCGGCCGCACATCGGGCACGCGTACACCACGATCGCGTGCGACACGATTGCGCGCCGGCATCGCATGCTGGGCGACGACACATGGTTTTTGACTGGGACGGACGAGCACGGACAGAAGATCGAGCGCGCGGCGCAGGCTGCGGGTAAGACACCGCAGCAGCTTACGGATGAAGTGTCGGCGCAATTTCGCGGGCTGTGGGACCGCATGGGGCTGAGCTACGACGACTTCATCCGCACGACTTCGCCGCGGCACAAGCAGGGCGTGCAGGCTTTGTGGAAGCGGATAGCCGATGCGGGGTACATCTACAAGAGCAATTACACCGGCCAATATTGCGTGTTTGACGAACTTTATGTTGACGCGGTCGGAGCGGGCGCGCCTTGCCCGGAATGCGGGCGCCCTACGGAGACGGTGCAGGAAGAAAATTATTTCTTCAAGCTCTCGGCGTTTCAGGAGCGCTTGATCAAGTTGTATACGGAGCAGCCGGATTTTATTCGTCCGGAGACTCGGCGGAATGAAGTGCTGTCGTTTGTGAGCGGCGGGTTGAGGGATTTGTCGATCAGCCGGAGCACGTTTTCGTGGGGTATTCCCGGTGCCGGACGATCCGAAGCATGTGATCTATGTGTGGCTCGATGCGCTGGCGAATTATGTGACCGCGCTTGGCTATGGATCGAACGACACGAGCAAGTACGACAAATACTGGCCGGCCGACGTGCACATGATCGGCAAGGAAATCGTGCGCTTTCATTGCGTGTATTGGCCGGCGTTTTTGATGGCGGCGGGCTTGCCGTTGCCGAAGGGCATCACGGCGCATGGCTGGCTGCTGTTTGAAGAAAACAAAATGTCGAAGTCGCGCGGCAATATTGTGCGGGCGGAGACGATTTTGGACGTGCTGGGCGCGGATGCGCTGCGCTACTTTCTGCTGCGCGAAATCGTGTTTGGACAGGACGGGTCGTTCAGCTTTGACGCGCTGGTCCAGCGGTATAACGCCGACCTCGCCAACGGACTGGGCAATCTTGCCAGTCGCACTTTGACGATGATAACGCGCTACTTCAAGGGAGAAGTTCCTTATCCATCGCACACGGCACACCAACCGGCTGACGATGGCATCGCAGAGACGGCGCGAAAGGCGATTGCCGACTTTGGATCGTTTTTCGATCAGTTTCAGTTTTCGAAGGCGCTCGAATCGGTCTGGGGATTGGTTTCAGCGGTGGATAAGTACATCGTGGAGAACGAGCCGTGGGCGCTGGGCGAAAAGCAGGATGAGGAGAGCCGACAGCGCCTGGCTACCGTGCTTTATACCAGCGCCGAGGCCTTGCGGATTGCCACCGCACTGGCGCACCCGGTGATGCCGGAATCGACGGCGAAGATATGGGAGCAGGCCGGGCTGGGTGACATCAAGAAATTCGATCTCACGACAACTTGCCTGGGGGCAGCTGCACCTCGGCACAAAGCTCGGCGAAGTGAAGGCCGTGTTTCCGCGGGCGGACAAATCGGCGGTGGAGAGGATGCAGAAGATGGAAGAGCAGAACAGTTCGACATCGACGACGACTCAGGCAGTGACGGCGGCGCCGACTGCGCCTGCGACGGCCTCGCCTGCTTCGCCTGCGGCGGCTCCTTCCGCGAGCGCTCCGACCAAGCCCGCTCCTGCAATTCCGGATGGCAAAATCAGCATCGACGACTTCGCGAAGGTTGAGTTGCGCGTGGCGCTCGTGAAAGTGGCGGAGCGCGTAAAGGGAGCCGACAAGTTGCTGCGGCTGGAAGTCGATCTTGGGACCGAAGTCCGGCAACTCGTCGCCGGTATTGCCGAGGCTTACGCTCCCGAGACGCTGATTGGACGCAAGGTCGTCATTGTGGCAAACCTCGCGCCGCGCAAACTTCGCGGGTTGGAGTCGAATGGGATGATCGTCGCGGCATCGCCTGAAGGCGGGAAACCGGTGCTGGCGAGCTTTTTGGAGGATGTGCCCCTGGGCACGAGGTTGAAATAGCGGCTTTTGGACCGGCGACTGCTTCAGCCTCTAACAGACCCCCATGTTTGTTGACTCCCACGCTCATCTCGAAGGCACGCGCTACGACGCCGACCGCGAAGATGTGCTGGCTCGGGCGAAGGCGGCGGGAATTGTTGCCTATCTCGCGATCGGCAATGGCGATGGGCCCGACACCGCGGACTGCGGGATTCGGCTGGCGGAGAAATATAGCGGTCACGCGCAGTTCCCGGAGATCTGGGCTAGCGTCGGGGTTCATCCGCACGAGGCCAACCTTGCCGATGATGCGGCTTACGCGCGGATGGCCGAGTGGGCGCGCGATCCGCGGGTGATTGGGTGGGGAGAGATTGGGCTTGACTATTTTTACGATCATTCTCCGCGCGAGGTACAGAAGATTGTCTTTCTGCGGCAGATGGAGCTTGCGCGAGCAGCGAAGCTGCCAATCATTATTCATTGCCGTCCATCCGATAATAGCGAGAACGCGTGGGATGATTGCCTGGCGATGATCGCCGAGCACTGGAGCGCTCCGCACTTGAGTTCCAGTTCACTGGGCGGCGTGCTGCATTGCTTTACGGGCAGCGTGGAGCACGCGCGGCGCGGGCTTGACTTGGGCTTTATGATTTCCTTCGCCGGCAACATTACTTTTCCCAAGGCGCAGAACATTCGCGACGCCGCCCAGTTCGTGCCGCTGGACCGCATGCTGATCGAGACTGATTCTCCCTACCTCGCGCCGATTCCCCATCGCGGCCAGCGCAACGAGCCGAGCTACGTGATTGAGACGGCGCGGCAGATCGGCACGCTGCGCGGAATCGCGGTGGAAGAAGTGGGCCGGCAGACGGCGGATAATTTTTTCAAATTTTTCAAATTGGCTGAACGCGTCAAATCCTAGCATCGCGGATCGGCCCACCGGCTCTAGCCGTGCTTTGTCCCCGCAGAAATTGCTTCTTCTGATAACCTCAAGAGTACGAATTTGTGCGTGGATGGGGCTTTGGCGACGCTCGGAAATAGCGTCAGCCATCAAAAACAAGGGCTTCCCCTCGCTCCGCACAATAATCTAAAGGACCAAGGCAGAACCGATGCCCGACAATAGTTTTGACATCGTCAGCAAGATCGATCTGCAGGAAGTGTCGAATGCGATCCAGCAGGCGATGAAGGAAATTACTACGCGCTTCGACCTGAAGGATTCGAAGTCGCGGATAGAACTCGAAGGCAAGGACGCGATCATTCTGCATTCGGCCGACGAATTTAAGCTCAAATCGATCAATGACATTTTTCAGGCGAAGCTGGTGAAGCGCGGAGTACCGCTGAAGGGGTTGACCTACGGCGTGATCGAACCGGCGGCGGGCAGCACTTCGAAGCAGAAGATCACCATGCAGCAAGGCATCCCGATTGAGAAGGCACGCGAGATCGTGAAGTACATCAAGGATTCGAAGAAGAAGGTGCAGGCTTCGATCCAGGCGGATCTGGTGCGGGTGAGCGGCAAGGATCGCGACACCTTGCAGCAGATCATCGCACTGCTTAAGCAGAAGGATTTCGGGATCGACATGCAGTTTACGAATTACCGGACGAACTAAAGAACAGGTCACGGGTCAGCGGTCACTGCCAGAGTTACGAGGTCAAAAAGTAAAGATTGCACGTGTGAAACCTTTTGAGCACAACCAGCGCCATTAACGGGAAAGAGATCTTCGACCTGCTGCGCGACGACATTGTCGCGATTGAAGAGCAGTTTGGGCAGGATACGGTCTCGAACGTCTCCGCGATTACGGAGATTGGCGAATACCTGCGGGCTGGGGGTGGCAAGCGAATTCGGCCAGCGCTGCTGCTGCTTTCCGCCAAGCTGCTCGGCTACAAGGGCGCGGGCGCGGTTAAGCTGGCGTCGGTTGTCGAAATTATTCATACTGCGACGCTGGTGCACGATGACATCATTGACGAGGCCGACACTCGCCGCGGGCGTCCGGCGGCTAACACGCAATGGGGCAATTCGAAGTGCGTGCTGGCCGGCGACTGGCTTTACATGCAGGCCTTCAAGATTGCGGTGCAGGAGCGTAATTTCCGCATTCTCGACGTGCTAATCGAGCTGACGCAGCAGATGGTCGAGGGCGAACTGCTCCAGATGGAGAAGCTCGGCAAGCCCATTTCGCTCGAAGAACACCTCGACTTGATCTATCGCAAGACCGCGTGCCTGTTTTCTGTTTCCATGCGCGTGGGTGGCATTCTGGGCGGAGCGACGACGCAGCAGGAAGAACGGCTTGGCCAGTACGGACGTGACCTGGGAATGGCGTTCCAGATCGTCGACGATGTGCTTGACCTGACCGCCTCAGAGAGCGTGCTGGGCAAGCCGGTGGCCAGCGATCTGCGCGAAGGTAAGGCGACCATGGCGGTGATCCACGCGCTGGAACGGTGCGCTCCCGCCGAGCGCCTCCAGATTGAAGCGGTGCTGCGGGACCGCGCCTTTAACGGCGTAACACACGAAGACATTCTCGCCATCCTGAATCGTTATGGTTCGCTCGAATACGCGAGCAAAGAGGCTGCGCGCTATGCGGAATCGGCGCGGCAGGCCATTTGCGTTTTCCCCGATTCTGAGATTAAGCGGGCGCTGCTGTGGGCGCCTGAGTTTGTGGTGGCGAGAGAGAAATAGCTTCGGGCCACGAGCTCCGAGCTTCGAGCAATCTGTCCCGGGATACTCGCCATCCCACCAAAAAGTCGCAGGTCATTGGGTACCAGGATGACGTGCCCTTGCTTGCTCGTAGCTCGAAGCCGGCGCGGGCGATTGCTATACTTGCTACGCTCTCCTTCCATGAACGACCTGCTCTCACTGATCTCGCACCACGGCTACTTGCTGCTCGCCGCCATTTGCTTCGCGGAGGCAATCGGCCTTCCGGTTCCGGCGGCCCTGGCCATCCTGACCGCGGGGGCGGTGGCCGCCTACGGGCACCTGCACCTCTACATCCTCTTTCCGCTGGCCGTGACGGCCACGCTTAGCGGCGACGTTATTTTGTATTTTGCCGGACGAGCCAGCGGCTGGGCCCTGCTTGGCTTTTTGTGCAAGCTGTCGGCGAATCCGGAGACGTGCATTCTGCGCTCGGCGGAATATTTCTATCACCGCGGAAAGCTGACTTTACTGTTCGCCAAGTTCATTCCAGGGATCAACACGATGTCACCGCCCCTGGCGGGAAGTATGCGTATGCGGCCTACGCAGTTTCTGACATTCGACTCGATGGGCGCGGCGATTTATATCGGCACGTACGCGGCCGTGGGATATATCTTCAGCGACGTGCTACGGGACATCACGCGCCGGTTGCGCTCGGCGGGCGCGGCCGCGGAGACTGTCTTCGGAATCGGCCTGGCAGTCTATATCGTTTATCGCATCGTGATTTATCGCCGCTATCGTCTGCTGGATACCGCTCCGCGCGTGCCCGCCGACGAGGTAGGGCGCAGGCTGGCGGAGGCGGCACCTGGCAGCGTTCTGATCGCCGACGTGCGCAGCCATGGATACTACGATGCCGAGTCGGAGCGGATTGCCGGATCGGTGCGGCTCGAGCCCAATCGCATCGAGGAAGAGGTCAAGAGTCTTTCCAAGGAGCGGGAGATTTATCTCTACTGTACTTGAGCGCGCGAAGCGACGAGCGCCCGGGTGGCGCAAACACTGATCAAGGAAGGCTTCAAGGTGTTCGTGATTTCGGGCGGCTTGCGCGCCTGGCGCAAGGCGGGCCAGGCGGTGGAACCAGTGCCGCACGACGATCTGATCAAGCTCCCCATGTTCAATTGAAGTTCGTAGCGCCGGCGTCTCGCCGGCTGTCTCGTGGGCGCCCTCGCCCGCCGCGTGGATACAACCCATGTGACCGGCAACCTTGTTAGTCGGGAGGCGGAATGCTATCTTCGGCTCATGGGTCGAACGCTAAGCTTCTGCGGCGTAATTCTGGCGGCTGGCGAATCCTCGCGCATGGGGCGGGATAAGGCACTCTTGCCGTGGCCGCCGCGGGCAGCAGGCGCGTTCGGCACGGGCACTTTTCTTTCCGCCGGCATCCAGCTTTTTGATCCTTTTGTCGACGTGGTGTTGGTCGTTGCCGGCAAGAATGAATCGAATCTCGCTCCGATTGTGTATGCGAATGGCGCATCGCTGGTGCTGAATCCTCATCCTGAGCGCGGGCAGTTCAGTTCGCTGCAGGTGGGATTGCGTGAAGTGCTGAATCGCGGGCGCGACGCGGGCATGATCACACTGGTGGATCGGCCTCCGGTTCTTCCGGCTACGATTCAGGCTTTGTCGGATGCGTTTGATGAAGCGCTCTTGACGGGGAAATGGGCCGTCGTTCCTGAATATCAGAGCAAACATGGGCATCCGATCTTTGCGGGACGCGAGATGATTGAGGCGTTCTTAAGAGCGCCCGCAGAATCGAGTGCGCGCGATGTCGAGCACGCACATCTGGACAAGGTCGCTTACGTGCCGGTGGACGATCCACTTATCGTTTCCAATGTGGATACACCGGAACAATATGCGGAGTTACCAGCCTCGACATAGTCATGCCTGCCAGTTAAGTTCTTCGCAAACAATCCATGACAAGCCTTACAACGAAACAAACTGAATTCATCGAAAGCGTTCTCGTATTATCGCCGCGTATTGCGACGTTTGATTGTGATGGGACGCTGTGGTCGGGGGATGCGGGCGAAGGATTTTTTTCTTGGGAGATCCAGCAAGGGCTCGTCTCGCAGGAGATCGCGCGCTGGGCGCGGTCGCGCTATGCCGACTACCGGGCGGGCAAGGTTCCGGAAGATGTGATGTGCGGCGAGATGGTCACGATGCATCACGGCCTGCGCGAAGAGGACGTGCAGCGCGCTTGTGACACTTATTTCGCGCTGGACATCGAGAAGAACATTTTCCCCGAGATGCGGCAATTGGTACGGCGTCTGCTCAACTCTAGCTGCGACGTGTGGGCCATCTCGTCGTCCAACACGTGGGTCATTCGGTCCGCAATGCGGAGCTTTGGTATTTCACAAGATCGCATCCTGGCGGCAGAGGCTGCGGTGGAGGATGGCGTGATCACCGACCGGCTCATTCGCGTGCCCAGCGGACCGGGCAAAGTTGAGGCGATCGAAGCTGTGATTGGAGTTCCCCCCGACTGCGCGTTTGGCAACGCGATCTGGGATCGCGAGATGCTGGCGCTGTCGCGGCACGCGTTTGCCATCAACCCGAATCCGAATCTGAAGGAGATTGCGCTGGCAAATCGGTGGAGGATCTATCAGCCTGGCGTGGATCACGGTTGATGTATTGTCTTAGCCGCAACTGACAACTTGGCGCAGACGGCGGGGGCGGGACACCCCCGCGACGGCCGGCGAGACGCCAGCGCTACCGTCGGGATTTCAGTTTCTCAAGCACTGCATTCAAGGCATCCAGCGCCAGTGCGGCGGCATGGCTTGATGCTTCCGGCAACGCGCCGCCCATTTCCTGTAGAAGCTCTTCCCTGCTGATTTCGCGGGCCGCGGCCACGGTTTTACCTTTTGCCAATTTTGTAATCGCGGAGCCGCAGGCCATTGCCGGAACGCAGCCTTTGGCGCGGAAGTGGATGTCGGCGATATGATCGCCATCCAGTTTCAGGCTTAGTTCCAGGACATCGCCGCAGGCAGGGTTTTCGATTCGCGCGATGGCATCCGGTTTTTCTACTTCACCCGCATTGCGCGGGTTCTGAAAATGGTCGAGCAGTTCGGCGGAGTACACAGGCCTATTGTAGTGCGGCCAGCGCCCTGGACTTCTTCTCCGCGGATCTGCACGGATTTTCGCGGATCAAGATCAATATCTAAAGAATTATCCGCGAAAATCCGTGCTGATCCGCGGCGCCGGAAGTTTGGTTGCCGGTCCAGCCCCTTCTCCATAATTCCTTCCCCTACAATAAAGAGATGCCCAACTCGCGCGCGCCTCGGAGGATCGCCTGTTTGCAACCGAGCGCCACCGTCATTCTCGCGAGTCTTGGGGCGCTGGATCGGGTAGTTGCCTGCACCAAGTACTGCGCCGATGTCGTGCCCGATCTTGACACTCGCAATCGGCTCGTTATCGCCGATTCGTGGACGGCAAAGGCCAGCGAAATTCTTGCTGCCAAGCCGGACCTGGTGATCGCCGCCGTTCCCTACCAGGAAGCGGCAGTTGCGGAAATTCTGAAAGCGGGTGTGCGCTTTCTGGGTCTGGCTCCACGAACGTTGAGCGACGTCTATACCGACATTGCGATGATCGCAGGCTGTGTCGGCACCGGCGAGCGAGGCGCCGCCGTGATTTCCGAAATGCAGGCGGAGATTGAAAACGTTAGGCAAAAGGTTGCTAGCCAGCCGAAAAAGCGCGTCTTCTGCGAGGAGTGGGGCAAGCCGATCATCGCATCCCAGTGGTGGGTGGCGGAATTGGTCGAGGCTGCGGGCGGCGAATTTCTGGGCACGCCGGGCGAACAGATTCCCGCGGAAGAGGTGGCCCGACTGGATCCGGAGGTCATCATCGCAGCCTGGTGCGGGGCCGGCGACCGTGTGCCGCTGGCAAAAATCGTTCGCGAGCGCGGATGGATGGCCACGACGGCCGCCCGAAGTTCGCAGGTGTACTGCATTTCCGACGAGCTTCTGAATACGCCCGCGCCCACGCTGATCGCCGGGTTGCACGCGCTGGCCGCGGCGATTCATCCTTCGCCGACCGGCCGGAACGCCCAGGTTACGCGTGGGTTGCGGGCGATTACCGCCGATTCCCTTCCCGGATCAAGCTCTGGCGGATTGGGTTAGGATAGAAAGCAATGTCCACTTCCCTGCCATCCGACAAACAAAAAGTAGTACGCGCCGCCGTGGACCGGTTGAATTCCGAGTCGCGCTCCGCGGCCGAATTCATGGGCGGCATCACGCATCTGCTGCAGGAAAAAATGCTCAAGTACAATTGGGTGGGTTTTTACATGCTGGAACATGGCGCGCAGCCGCCGGTTCTGGTCCTGGGGCATTTCCAGGGCGCCATGACGCCCCACACCCGCATTCATCTGCACCAGGGAATCTGCGGGGCGGCGGCCTCCTCGGGCAAAACGGTGATCGTCGATGACGTAGCGAAGGATCCGCGCTATCTGGCCTGCTCGCTGGAGACGAAGTCGGAAATTGTGGTGCCGATTTTTGTGCACGGCGAGGTTGCCGGCGAACTCGATATCGATAGCCATTTTCCCGCGGCCTTTGGCAGCGACGATCGAGAACTCGTCGAACATTGCGCGCAGCTGGTGGGCACGCGACTGGAGAGTGAACCTGTCAAAAGGAACTAATTCCCCCTAGTCCCCGATGGTCTTGGAACGAAACTCGTGGAACGAAACTCATGAAACGCGTGGTGGCAGCTCTTATCGTTGACGATGGGCAAATCCTGGCGTGCCAGCGAACCCGCCATCAGCCCATGCCTCTGAAGTGGGAGTTTCCCGGAGGCAAGATCGAAGAGGGCGAGCAGCCGCGCGAGGCGCTGCGGCGCGAACTTGAAGAAGAACTAGGAATCGAAGCCTCCATCGGCAACGAAGTGGCTCGCCTTACCCATCATTATCCGGGGGGTGGCGCCGTGGAACTGCAATTCTTCGAGGTCCACGAATACCAGGGCGAGATCGAGAACCGGATCTTCCGGGAGATCCGATGGGTCGGGCGCAAGGACCTGTTGGAGCTCGATTTCCTCGAAGCGGACCGTTCGCTGGTGAAAGACCTGGCGGCTGGAAAACTTATCTAGGAGTTCCGATTACGACTCGCGCACGGTCACCACTGGACAGTTGGCGTGACAGAGCACCTGGTGAGGCGTGGTCCAGGGCAGATGGGCCGACATCCGGGCGAAAGAACCATGGTGCGCACCCATCACGATCAGATCCACTTTTCGTTCTGAAGCTATTTTGATAATGCGTTCCGCGGGCATGCCGACATCGACCACGGAATCCGCTTCGACGGTGGACTCCGCCGTAACCAGTTGCACAATGCGCTTTTGTGCGTCTTCGGTCGCCGCGTCCAGGTAATCGCTGGGGGCGTCGGTCAGCGGCTTGACGACATGAACGAGCGTTACATGGGCATGCTCGCGCTCCGCGAGCTGCACGGCAAAGGCGAGCGACTGGGCGGAAGCGTGCTCCAAGTCGGTTGCGTACAAAATTTGCTTGAGATTCGTGGCCGCACCCAACCCGGAAACGTGGGGACCGACCGTAAGCACCGGACACGTGGCATAGCCTAGAATCTCTTCCGCAACCGAGCCGAGCAGGAGTTTCTTGAGACCTCCACGGCCGCGCGTTCCGAGGACCAGCAAATCGATTCCGAGTTCATCGATCAGCTCGGATAAGACCTGCGAAACATCTCCTTCCTTGAGCAGTTCGCGATGCTTGACGCCCCGAAAAGGGTCCGCATTCACCAGACTCGCCATCTTTCGTTGCGCGGAGTACAGAAGGTTGAAAGGGCTGGGTGGTTGAACATCGTTTAGTTCATCGCGCACCACGTGCACCGTACAGAGCGTGGAACCGTAACGCTGGCAGAGGCCGACAGCGCAGGAAAGAGCCCCATCAGAGCAGGACGAGAAGTCGGTTGCAAACAAAATGTTTTGGAGAGAGATGCCAGTCGAGACAACCGCAGTATGCATCGAACACCCCCTTCAGAAGGCGGTGCCACCGCCCGAAGCTTCGGGCTTACCCGGTTGAAATTGTCTCTTCTATTTACCGGGGACGCGGTGATTTCCATCACGGGCAGTAGTGAGCAGCGGGCCGATCTCATCCGGCGCGGAACAACCTGGCCGGTACTTCAACCCGCCTTGCCGCTCAACTGTCCCCACACCAGAACCGCCGTCAATCCGATCATGATGACCGTGGTCGCCCAAGCGATGACGTTGAAGGTAGTCGTGTTCACGAATTCGCCCATCAACTCTTTCTTGTTGATGAGCAGCAGCATGAAGATCAGAACAAAAGGCAGCACCGCCCCGTTCACAACTTGCGAGAACACCGTAATTTTTATCAAAGGGAGGCCCGGTAGCAAAATCACGATTGCGCCGGCGGCGATGAGAATGGTGTAGAGCCAGTAGAAAGTCGGCGCTTCCGAGAATTTCATTCCGACGCCAGACTCAAAACCCAGGCCCTCGCAGACCGTGTAGGCGGTGGAAAGAGGCAGGATGGACGCGGCGAAGAGCGAGGCATTAAAGAGCCCGAGCGAGAAAAGAATGTATGCGTAGTCGCCCGCCAGTGGGCGAAGCGCTTGCGCGGCGTCGGCGGCGTCACGAATTTCGTGCCGACCGTGCACGTAGAGCGTGGCCGCGCAGGCCACAATGATGAACCAGGCAACCACATCCGTAAAAATGCAGCCCACGATGACATCGAGCTTTGAAGCTTTGTATTGCCGCCGCGTCACTCCTTTTTCCACGATCGAAGATTGCAGGTAGAACTGCATCCAGGGCGCAATCGTGGTCCCGACGACGCCGATCACCATGTAGAGGTACGAATCCTGCTTGAAAGCCGCAAGTTGCGGAGGCTTGATCGTCGCGGTCAAGGCCTCGATCCACGCGGGCTTGGCAAGCAGTCCCGCGAAGATGTAGGTGACGTAGAAAAACGAGGCCGCCAAAAAAACTTTCTCAACGCCTTTGTACTGTCCTTTGACGATGATCAGCCAGACAATGACGGCGCAGATGGGAACCGAGTAGTACTTGGAAACGCCGAATAGTTCCATGCTGCCCGCGATACCTGCGAATTCGGCGATCACGTTGCCAAAATTCGTGATCAGGATGCCGATCATCATCAGGAAGGTGATGCGCAGGCCAAATTCTTCGCGTATGAGATCGCTCAGGCCCTTACCGGTGACCGCGCCCATGCGGGCGCACATTTCCTGGACCACGATCAGCGCGACCGTGATCGGGATCATGGTCCAGAGAAGCGGGTAGCCGAACTGCGCGCCGGCAGCCGAATAGGTGAAGATGCCGCCGGCATCGTTGTCGACATTCGCGGTAATGAACCCCGGTCCTACCACGGCAAAAAACAGCAGGATCTGGATCTTCCAGCGTTTCAGGAATCTCATGCGCGCAATTCAAGGGATCAAAGTTGCCAAACAGACGGTTCAGGATAAACGGAGAGGTGCTTTCTGAACAGGCGAAATTGCGATCGAGGAGTAAAAATCAGAGTTCCCCGAGCTAGACTCAGAGCTTGGCGCGCAGCATGTTGATGACGTCGTCGGGCGTGATGACGCCCATCAGTTGATTCTTCTGATCGATCACCGGCAGCGTGAGCAGGTTGTATTTGTCAAACAGCTCGGCGAATTCCTTTTCTTTCGCATCTTCCTGGCAGGCGATGAGCGGCTCTTTAGTTAGCGCCAGCAGCGGCGTCCCGAGGGGCGCGAGCACGATTTTGGCCAGCGGCACCGCGCCGGTTAATGTGCCATGCGAGTCGACGAGGAAGATCGTGCTCATGCTCTCCATGCGGCCTTCGAACTTGCGCATCAT
This sequence comes from uncultured Acidobacteriaceae bacterium, assembly GCA_963698865.1. Taxonomy (GTDB): domain Bacteria; phylum Acidobacteriota; class Terriglobia; order Terriglobales; family Acidobacteriaceae; genus Acidiflorens. Next base: position 549,862 of record CAVOSL010000005.1, read on the forward strand.
CTCGATCGCGTCATCGGTGGTTGAGGTCACGGGCAAGGCAATATATTCGGTCGTCATGCGGCCGGCGGCGCTGTTTTCCTTGAACTCAAGCAGTTCGCTGACTTCCTGGCGCTCTTCCGGCTGCATCTGCACCAGGATTTCCGCGGTGCGCTCCTCGGGCAGATCGGCGAGAAGGTCGGCGGCGGCATCCGGCTCCATCTCTTCGACGATGTCGGCGGCGCGATCGGAATCCAGCGACTCGACGACCGCCTTCTGCACTCTCGGCTGGAGCTCTTCCAGAGCCTCGGCAGCCACTCCTTCATCGAGCGTTTCAAAAACGGCTTCCCGCTCATCCGGAGCGAGATCTTCGATGATGTCGGCGAGATCGGCGGGATGGAGTTTCGCCAGCTTCTCGTGCGAAATTTTGAGCTTGACGCGGCGCGCGGCATCGGTCTCAATCAGATCGACGAAGTCCCACGGAATTTCGCGCGGCGGCACGCGCTGGAGCAGCACTCGCAACGCCGCCGCAGGAACAACCCCTTTGAGCAGCCGTCGAATGGCTCCGCGTGCGCCCACATCCACGCCGCCAACCTTCAGTTGAGCGCGGCCGAGCGCGATCTCGTGATGGAAATCGACGTCATTGACGCGCACCACCTTGCGGCCATGAACATCAATCACCTGCTGATCAAGCAGGTCGCGGCTCAGGAGCAACAGACCCTCCGCGCCATCGGCCAACACCCAGTCTCCGGCCGCGGTCGAAGCACGCACCCCACCGTTAATATTCGAAACTGCAGTGAGCGGAAGCAGGCGGTTACCCGAAGAGGTCTTTACGATAAGCAGGGCGATCCTGGTCCGATCCTCTTGCGGAGCCATGGCGACTTCCCGCACCCGGCCCTTGGCCGCGCCCGTCGAGTCATAGACCGGCGACCCTAACAATTCACTGAGTGCAATCGTGCTCATCGTGAATAGCTATCCAATAGTTACACCGACAAGAGAATACAAAACTGTGGGGACGGAAGCCAGAATATTTGCCGAATGCGCCCTAAAAGTTGCCATCGTCATCGGCTCGCCCCCTTTTACGAAGGATTACTGATGTTGTGCATCAATCGCTTTTGACAATGGATGCGGTAATTTCGGATACGGAATTTGTTGTGGAAAACTACCGGCAATCCCTGTGGATTGCGCGTGTGACGCCGCAATTGACATTCCGGGGGCCAGACGGCATCATTACGTACACCAACTGGCCGAAGAAAATTTCTTCGCTAAATGGGAGGGGTTATGTTTCAGTTTTTTCGCAGCATCTGGCAGAACGAGGAAGGGCAAGACATTGCCGAGTATGCTGTGATGTTGGCGGTGATTCTGGTATTGGTAATTGGCACGGTTCGCCTGATTGGAACGAACTCCAATACCGTGTTCTCCCAAGCAGCCAGTTCGATTCAGTAGGGGCAGTTCGCACAATTTCAGATCGGCGCGGTATACGGAATCAACGATTCCGGTGATACAAAAGAAAAGCCGCCCGAGATCGAGCGGCGTTTCTGTTCTGGTTTAGAGGTCAGCGAGACACTCGGCTTTACCTCACTGAATCACTTTGAACTTCTGTTTGCTGATGAGCGTGCCCCTGCTGGTGGTCACCGTGATCGGTCCTGTCTTTCCTCCGGACGGCACCACGGCCGTCAAGTAGGTATCGCTGACCACGCTAAAGATGGCCGAGACCGAACCGAACTTCACGCTTGACGCCGTGGTGAACCCTTGGCCCAGGATTTCGACCAGTTGATTCACCTTGCCGGAGGGAATGCCGACAACGGAGACGAACGGCAAAATTCCGCTGTTCAGGCCCCAAAGTACGCCACCATCAGTCGAGCCACCCTCCAGGGCCGTGCCATAAATAATCCCACTCGTGTGCTGCATCGCCGTAGTGACGGGATATGCCCCATGCGTTTGATCGAAGTCATGCAGCTCGGAGTAGTTACCCGTCTTGTCGAGCTTGAAAAGAGTTCCATAGAATCCCGAGCCACCTGTAGCACCAAACGTTGAGCCGTAAAAATTTCCGTCGGTTCCGGCGACCAAGCCATCCGTAGGATAGCTGCCATCCGTCACGCTGTCTCCGTCGAAGCTGTGAAGTATGGTAATAGCGCCCTTGAGCGTCATCTTAAAGACCGCGCCGCCGCCCGCCTGGTACGAGCCGCCTTCATAAGCCATCCCGTAAAGGTTCTTATCGCTGCCTTGAACTACAGGTCCGTACGGGTAGGCGCCGTGAGAGAAATCGAAGTTGTAAATCGTGGTTACCGCGCCACTCGCGGAGAGGCGAAATACGGTGCCATAACTGTGGCTTCCGCCGCTGGCTGTGGTCCCGTAGAAGCCGCCATTGCTCGCCAGAAACAGAGGGGCATAGGAGGCACCGGGAATTTTGTTGTGAAGCAATTTGAAAATCCCCGTGGAGGTGATGGTGTAGGCCGTCCCCTCTGACGTAACCCCGTAAAATGCTTTCTTGCCCAGTACGGGAGGCGAGTATGGCAATCCTCCTTCCGCAGACGTGAAGCTGTGTAGCGTACTTAATTCACCCGATGAAGCGATTTTGAAGATCGTACCAAGGTTGTTCGCGCCGCCATTGGCGGTGGTGCCGTAGAAATCCCCATCGGTGCCCAGGGTGAGACCGCCGAAAGGATGGCATCCATCGGCGCCGGAGAAGTTATAGATGTCATTCAAAGCGCCCGATGGAGTGATTCGGAAGACGGAGCCGCAACCCGCGCCGCCCTCGACCAGAGTCCCATAAAGGTTGCCATCCGTTCCTTGTGCTACGATGCCCGAAAAATTCGGGTCGCAACCGTCGTGGCTGCAATTGAAGTCATGCAAATCGGTAAACGTCTGCGCGTGAAGGCTCAATGGGTGAACCGCAGCTACTAGGAAAAACATATAGGCGCAGGCGATTACCATTGCCGGTTGTCGCTGCAGCAAGAAAGCCGTTTTCGGTTGGTTCGTGCAACGTGAAGTTTCCATGATGTCGTCTCCAAAGAGAGCGGGTTTCCCCGGGAATCGGGGTTCTCTGCGGCGCCGATTCAATACCTGCAACGGGCGCACAGCGCCGGTCTTTACTAGAGAAATCGAAAACGGCAGGGAAAAGACGACAAGTGAGGAACAAAGTCTTTCTTGGCTGTCCTTTGAGTCCTCTTTTGGACGCACAACTGCGGTCTTCTTCAAACCCATCTCAACGGACTGTTCTTACTCACGCTTGTTGCAGATTGGCGTTTGGTCTGCCGGTGTGGATGCAGACTTAAGGAGCATCAGAACGACGATCTCAATGCTGTCTTTCCGTTGCTCTCGATTTGAGCGAGTTCCAACTCGAATAACGCATCTTGAGAGGTCAGCTTTTTCAACTGCACCTGCGTCCGCACAATGTCGCGCTGCTGCTCCTTCACAGCTTCAATCAGAAGCGCGGTGAGCCGACTGTAATCGACTCCGGTCGCGTCCTTTCCGTTGGCTTCGTAGCTGACAACCTCCGGAACGACCTGGCCAACTTCTTCGGCAATCACCCCTATCTCGTGCTTTCCGCTGTCCTTCAGATCATAGGAAACACCGCGGAGCCGTTCAACCTTACCGAGGGCATCCGAAAGTGACTTGATATGATTCTTCCAGCGGCGTGAGCTGTACGTTTCCCAGCTGTCGCTCACCGGATGTCCGGCGCCGCGGGCGATGGTAAGAACGTTGGATGGAGTGCTGACACCGATGCCGACATTAACGGCGTATGCGCCTGTGCCCCCAAGCACCAGCGAATTGCTCTGGCTTACAACCGCGCGAGCGCCAACCGCAGTCCCGTTCGCGATGTTCTCGGCTCGCGCCACGCACTCGTACCCGATACATGTGAGATCGCTGCCGGTATTTGGCCCTCCGAGCGCACCGAGACCAATTCCTGTATTGTTGTCTCCCGAGATACCAAAGACCGCGCTGTAGCCTGTTCCCGTATTGCCGCTGCCTGTCGTCGCCGCCGTTACTGCATAATTGCCAGTACCGGTGTTCAGGTTACCCGTGGTGTAGCGAGAGACGGCATTAAAGCCCACTGCCGTGTTCGATGTCCCAGTCGAGCCCGGATAACCTCCTCCCAAAAGTGCATAGACCCCTACTGCAGTGTTCAAGCCGTCAGTGCCTTGGTTGTTGTAGAGTGCCTGATAGCCAATTCCCGTATTGTTGGGCGACTCGTTGGCGAAGCCAAACACCTGACTGCCGATGGCAGTATTGCCCGCGAAGGGCGAGGCAGCCCCTAGCGAGCCCTCGCCAAACGATGTCCCTACGTTCCCGACTGTGACCGCGATTGCGCCGGTCGCTGTGCTGTTGGAACCAGCAACGGTGACGGCGCTGTAACCCACACCGGTGTTTGAGCCTTCAGTCGAATCCGTGTCAAGTGCGTAAACACCGTAAGCCGAGTTGTCGCCGCCGGACGTTGCAAATGACAGCGCTCCAAGGCCGAGGCCCATATTGTCGACACCTGTGCTCGCCGGATTACCTGCGAAGCCAAGAAACGCGCTTCCACTCGCGTAAGATCCGAAGGCAAACAGATTGCTCCCGATCTGATAGCCGCCGCCAGTTACGGTCCCCGTTGCGCTCAGGTTTCCGTTCACCGTCTGATTGCCGGTGAACATATTGACCGCGGTTAACTGGGGAACCTTGGTTGTGTCCAGCGAAACCGTTACCGTTCCGCTGTTCCCTCCCCCGGTCAAGTCGGTGCCCGGCGTTATGCCCGTGATGGTGCCGCTCCCGGTATTCGCGCACCTCCACGAGCTGCCGCTCCATTGCAGCAGTTGGTTGGCCGCGCAAGCGGTGGTCAGACCCAGGTTCAATGTGCCGCTTGTCCCGCCCCCAGTAAGTCCGCTGCCGGAACCGGTCAACACGCCCGTAATGGTGCCGCCGCCCACAACCAAAACCAGGTCCAGCTCCGGGGAATGGCTGGTCGTCGTGTTTTCCTTGCTGTCAAAACTCGCATTGAATGCTCCATTCGCGACAAGCCCCACGCCATTGTTTGGTTGGCTCCCGTTGAGCCATTCGTAGACCGCCGGCGTAATGTCGACGAGAACGTACTGGTTTGTGTCATTGGCGGAGATCGGAACATTTGGCGCAATCACGGTTCCAATAATAGGCGCCATGTTATACGTGATCGTTCCCTCTGCCCACGAATTGGTAACGAAATCCACATTAAAGCTCCCAGGATTCATTACCGCATTTACGAACAGCTTCAGGGTGGCCTTGCTTAAAGTAACTCCCGTTGGAATGGAAGTTAGATTGAACTGGATGTAGGAGATTTCGCTGGCGCTATTGACAGTCAGAAGAGTATTTGCGCCATAGTTGGCACCCGGCAACGCGCTGTTGGTAAAGGCATCCTGACTGGGAGTGATCTGAGCCAAGGCGCTGACCGAAAGCACGAACATCGTGAACAGGACGCGCACCAGAATCCACAGATTGTATCTTTTCATTTGCTCCTCCGGGGTTTCCGACTCCTCAACCGAACGGCAGCAGAACGACGCCTATGGAATGAGGCGTGCCGCTGCAACCTGGCTCAGCTTCTTACGATCGGCTTCGAGTTGAACCAGCCGGGATTCGAGGCGCGCCTGTTTCGCCGTACGCTTTCGCAACTGTGCCTGCAGCTCTGCGATTTCTCGGCGCTGCTGTTTGACAGCCTCGATCAGCAGCGCCGTGAGCCTGCTATAGTCAACGCCACTTGCGTCCTTGCCGTTCGCTTCATAGCTCACGACCTCCGGAACCACGGCGCCAACTTCCTCGGCGATAACACCGATTTCGCGCTTGCCACTGTCTTTGAGGTCATAGGAGACGCCCCGCAACTGCTCGACCTTATCCAGGGCATCCGGGAGCGTGTGGATATTGGTCTTCCAGCGACGCGAGCTGTAGGTTTCCCAACTGTCGCTCACCGGATGACCGGCGCCGCGTGCGATGGTGAGAATGTTCGACGGTGCGGTGGTGCCGATGCCAACACGCACGGCATACTGGCCGGTGCCACCAAGCACCAGCGAGTTACTCTGGCTGACGATCGCGTGCGCACCGATCCCGGTGGCATTGTGAAGTGCGTCGGCCCCGGTATCGCAGCCATAGCCGATGCAGGTGAGATCCGTGCCAGTTTTATTCCCGGCCAGCGCGAACGCGCCAGCCGCGGTATTCTCGGAGCCTGTCGTATTGTATAAGAGTGCATATGCACCATCGGCTGTGTTCTCGAGTCCGTTCGAGTAATACATAGCCTGATAGCCACTAGCCACGTTGTCGTTCCCGGTCGTGTTGGTATATAGCGCCTCGTAGCCGCTGGCAGAGTTCCCGCTTCCTGTCGTGTTGGACAAGAGCGCAGCGGCGCCCGTCGCTGTATTCTCAGAGCCGGTAGAATTTGAGTACAGAGCCTGATAGCCCGTAGCTGTGTTCCAGCCGCCTGTCGTGTTGAAATAGAGTGCCTGGCTGCCGGCGGCAGTGTTGTAAGACGCGGTTGTGTTGTACGAGAGAGTTCCGAAGCCGTCCGCTGTATTGTTGTTGCCGGTGCTGTTGCGGAACAATGCGCCTGCGCCGGTAGCCGCGTTCGAGCTTCCGGTTGTGTTGAATGAGAGCGTGTTCGCGCCGATAGCAGTGTTCGATCCTCCTGTACTGTTGCTCTGCAGTGCGTAGGCGCCATACGCGGTGTTGTCACCGCCTGAGGTGTTGGAGGAGAGCGCCAGCAGTCCGGCTGCGGTATTGTCGACACCTGTGGTCGTGGTGTTACCGGCAAATCCTAGAAATGCATTTCCATTTGTGTAGGAACCGAAAGCAAAGAGATTGCCTCCGATCTGATAGCTACTCCCAGTTACGATTCCCGTTGCGCTTAGGTTTCCGTTCACCGTCTGATTGCCTATGAAGGTATTGGCTGCGACGAGCTGCGGCACCTTCGTGGTATCGAGGTTGAGTACTACGTTACCGCTCGTTCCGCCGCCGGTCAGGTCGGTGCCGGCGGTTACGCCCGTGATCGTGCCCGTGCCCGCGTTCGAGCACGTCCATGCACTGCCATTCCATTGCAATACTTGCTTTGCCGCACACGCGGTTGTTAGGCTGAGGTTCAGCGTTCCGCTGCTTCCCCCTCCCGTTAATCCACTCGATGAACCGGTGAGCACGCCGGTGATCGTACCTCCTCCGTTGAAGGTAACGTCCACCTCCGCCGGATGGCTCGTCGTCGTGTTCTCTTTGCTGTCAAAGTTCCCCTTGAACGTGTCATTCGCGACCAGCGCAATTCCATTATTAGTTTGGCTTCCGCTCAGCCATGCCTGCAAAGCGGTGGTGATATCGATCAGGATGTACTGGTTCTTGTCCGCGGTCGTGAGGGATACATTCGACACAATCGTGCTTCCCAACGCGGGGGCCAGGTTGTGCGTGATCGTGCCCTCCGCCCAGGCGCCATTGACGTAATCGACGTTGAAGCTGCCTGCTTTGGTGACGGCGTTGGCGTACAGCTTCAACGTCGCCTTGCTGATGCTGGCGCCGCTCGGAATCGCCGTCAGGTCAAACTGAATGTAGCTGACTTGCTTTGTTCCATTGACGTCGAGCAGAACGTTGGCCCCATAGTTCGTCGTTGGCGCGGCGCTGTTTGTGAATGCATCCTGGCTGGGCGTGAGCTGGCCAAAAAGCTCAATCCCGGAGAATACAACCAGAAACAAAACCAACTTTAACAACGAAGAGACTTTTCTGTTTTCCGCGGCATCCTTGCCTATCCTCATAAGAATCTCCTTAGTGTTCTTAGGAAGTGTTCCGCACGTGCAATGACACCCTTTGACCACCGGACGGGAAGGGGTCGGAGGCAAGGCTCAAGACGCCTCTATTGGTAGTAATCGAAAACGACGGACAAAAAGCGACACCCCATGGATAATTTTCTTGAATAGCCACGACATGGAAGACTCCATTGCCAATAAATGGGGGGCAGAGACGGAGTTTCCTTGACTCTGCCGGTAAAGTGCGAGAGTCTTGCATTCGCCGACGCTCCGCCGGCAGGGGGCTGCGTGGAATCTTCGATTTCGGAGTTGATGAGCGCGACAGAACGCGGCGATACTCTGGCCGCGGACGAACTTTTTTCGGCGCTTTACTCCGAGTTACACCGAATGGCGCGGCGCGAACTGGCGCGGCAGGGCGCTCCTATAAGTCTCGGTATCACCACACTTTTGCACGAGGCTTACCTCGACATCGCCGGGCGCGATGGAGAAGGCAAGTCGTTTCCTGACCGCGGCCGATTCATGAGCTATGCCGCCCGGGTCATGCGCGGACTCATCATCGACCACGCCCGCAATCGCTGCGCCCAAAAGCGCGGCGGGCTGTTTGAGATCACGTCAATTTCGACCGACGCGGGCCATCCTACCGTCGACGATCACGAACTGGCGCGCATCAGCGACGCGTTAGATGAACTCGCCAAGATAGAACCCGGATTGGCAGAAATTGTGGATTTGAAATTTTTTTGCGGATTTACGTTCGTGCAGATCGCGGGCATGAGAGGCATCTCGGAACGCACGGTTCAGCGGAACTGGGAGAAGGCCCGCATTTACCTGCACGACAGAATCCGTGCCGACTTGTCTTGAGGCAGGAGGCCTCAATGTCCAAACTCAGCGCCGGCGAATGGCAAGCGATAAGTCCCTATCTGGATCACGCTCTGGCTCTCGATGACAAGGAGCGCGCCGCCTGGCTGGCGTCTCTCAGAGAACAGAACGCGGAACTCGCCGATCGCGTACAAGGGCTCCTTCAAAGGCACCGCGCCTTGAATGAGGAAGGATTCCTGAACACCAGTCCAATCGACCTGCCGGCGGAGCCGGAACTCGCGGGGCGGCGCATCGGAGCGTACAGGCTCCTGTCGCCGATTGGACAAGGCGGCATGGGCACGGTCTGGCTGGCGGAGCGCAGCGATGGACGATTTGAGCGGCGAGCCGCGGTCAAGTTCGTGAGCCTCAACCAGTCCGGACGGGGCGGTGAAGACCGATTTAAGCGTGAAGGCAGCATTTTGGGCCGACTGGTACATCCCCACATTGCCGAGTTGCTCGACGCCGGCGTCTCTCCGGGAGGACAACCCTACCTTGTACTCGAGCATATCGAGGGCGACCACATCGACGAATATTGTGACCGCCGCCGCCTCAGCATCGAACAACGCATCCGCTTGTTTCTCGACGTGCTCGCCGCTGTCGCACATGCACATGCCAATCTGATCGTGCATCGCGACATTAAGCCCTCCAACGTACTGGTGAGAAACGACGGGCAAGTAAAGTTACTCGATTTCGGTATCGCCAAGCTCCTGGGCGATGAAGGAGATGCGGCCTTGGCCGCTACTCTCACTCTGGAGGGTGGGAGCGCCCTGACTCCACAATTTGCCGCGCCGGAGCAGGTAACGGGCGGAGCGATCACCACCGGAACTGACGTTTACGCGTTGGGTGTACTGCTCTACCTCCTGCTCACGGGGCAGCATCCCGCCGGTTCGAGAGTACATTCTCCAGCCGAACTGGTGAAGGTGATCGTTGAGACGGAGTCGCCACGAGCTTCGAGCGCTTCCCAATCGAGTGATGGCAAGTCCCAAGCCGCAAAGCGCGACACTACGCCTGAAAAGCTTCAACGTCAGTTGAGCGGCGATCTGGACACGATTCTCAGCAAGGCTTTAAAAAAGAATCCGCAGGAGCGCTATGCCTCCGTGACCGCGTTCGCCGACGATCTCCATCGTTACCTCAATCACGAACCAATCGGAGCACGGCCGGACACACTGGCTTATCGGGCAAAGAAGTTTTTGCAACGCAACCGCGCGGCGGTCGTGCTTGTCACAGTTACCCTCTTGCTCGTAATTGGCAGCTTATTGACTGGGCTGCTGCTCGCCAACCGCGAGCGAAAGATTGCGGATCGCCGCTTTTCCCAGGTGCGGCAACTGGCCGACAAATTCATCGCCCTCGACACCAACATCCGGGGCTTGCCCGGCTCGACGTACATCAGGATGCAAATTGTTTCCGACTCCTTACAGTACCTATCTGCCCTGGGCAACGAGGCCCATATCAACAACGATCTGGCGCTGGAAATCGCATTTGCCTATGTGCGCGTTGCGCATGCGCAGGGAGACCCAACATCGCCCAATCTTGGGCAGTTCCCCGAAGCCGAAGAGAGTCTGAATAAAGCAGCAGGTTTCGTAGACCGGGTCCTTTCCAGCGAGCCAAAGAACGCGCGTGCCTTGCTTATCGCCGCAACGATCGCACATGATCGCATGGTTCTCGGAGACACACTCGGGGATCGAGACGAGGAATTGGCGCAGGCTGCAAAGGCGGTCTCTCTCATTGAACGCTTCGTCGCGCTAGGGAATGTTGCACCGAACGACGTCTACAGTGTTGTCTATTTCTATCTGAACATTGCAAGTACATCCGCCGATTTCAGGCACTTTGACGATGCAATACGTTATTGCCGCCGCGCTGCCGAGATCGCCGGACCCGTTCCGAAAGCGCACCGCGCAGATGGAAATCTGGATATGGTTTTGGCGTTGGCGTTGTGGCAGTCGGGAGATTTGGAGGGTGCGCTCAAAACGGCTAATCGGGCGGTCGAATTCGATCAAAAGCAGGCTGCGGACGGAGAAGCAATGCTTTTGATTAATCTGGCGGACACACTTAACTGGCGCGGCATGATCGAGGGACGGCGCGACGCTGAACCGAACCTGGGCCACAGCCGCGAAGCTTTAGCGGACTTTCGGAAGGCATTTGGTATTGCAGACGATCTCGCGGCCAAGGACGCCGTAGACTATCTTCCTCGCCATAGCGTTGCTATTTCCGGATTGGAGATCGGCAATGTTCTCCGGCATACCCATCCTGTAAGAGCACAAGTTATTTACGACCGTGCGCTGGCGCGGATCCGCGAAGCGAATCGAAGTGCTGGTACACAACGCGACGAGGCTGAGCTCTTGGCTGCCTCTTCCTATCCGGCCCGCTGGCTTGGCCACTACGCAGAAGCGCAGCGACGAATCGACAGAGCTTTTGAACTAATGCGCGATGCCAAAAGATATCCCTCCGACAAACTTGAGCCCATGACCGACGTCTACGATGTAATGAGGGCTGAAGCCGATAACTATTCAGAGAACGGCCAAACTGAGAATGCGATTGATGCCTATCGTCAACTCTTGAGCAAACTCACGGCTTGGAATCTCGATACCCAAAACGACCTCCGTGATGCAACATGTATCTCGCGGACGTGGACGGCACTCGCCACGTTACTCAGACGGGCTGGCCAAATCGACGAAGCCGAGCAACTTGAGGGGCAGAGAACCGCCCTTCTCAATCACTGGAAAGACAAACTTCCCAATGGCGAGTTCTTGCTCCGTCAGTCACTCGCTCAAATCTCGCCGCCCGCCGGCTATCCCGCCTCCCCCAGACCGTAAACAAACGGGGACTCTCATTCCAGCTCGTTCTCTTTGTCAACTTTTTTCTGTTCTCGTGTCGGGTTCTCTCTCCCAATTCCGATCTCTAAAGATAGAAGCCGCGTTCGGCCTCTTCATATCTGGCGGCTCGACCGTGCTTCTTGGTCCATGAAGGAGAATCCCTATGTTCCGTCCCGCAGGATTTCTGTTCGCTGGCGTTTTGCTGTTCGGCGTGCATTCCGCTCAAGCTGCCAATCTGGGCGGTGAACAGCCGCTCAATGCCAAGCCGCATACCGAGGGCAAGAACTTCACCTCGAACGCCTCGATGGAGGTTGGACGCGCCGCTCACACCGCGACTCTGCTGCCCAACCACAATGTTTTGATTACGGGCGGATTTTCCAGCGAAAGCACCTTTGAATCGCTGGCCAGCGCTGAGATCTACAACTCGAAGACGGCAACCTTCAGCGACACCGGCTCAATGTCCCTTGCCCGCTCGAGCCACACAGCAACGCTTCTGGCGAATGGCAAGGTATTAATCGCGGGCGGAACTTCCGTTTATAACCAGCCGCCCTTTGTTACGGCAACCGCGGAAATCTACGATCCCGCCACCGGTACCTTCACGGCCACCGGTTCAATGGCGACTCCACGGGAGAACCATACTGCCACCTTATTACAGGATGGCACGGTTCTGATTGCCGGTGGCGATAACGAGCACTTCAGCCTCGATTCCGCGGAGCTCTACAACCCTGCCACCGGTGCATTCACTTCAATCGGCCCGATGACCACAACTCGGAACCAGCACACCGCCACACTGCTGACAACCGGCCAGGTCCTGATAGCAGGAAGTAGCGTGCCGTTTCCTCTGGCAAGCGCCGAGCTCTATGATCCGGGCAGCCAGACATTTGCTGCAACTGGATCAATGCTGGATGCGCGCGGCGCCCACACGGCGACGCTACTCGTCGATGGCAAGGTCCTAATCGCCGGCGGGGTTGGCGTCACCGGAGGCCTAGCATCAGCCGAACTCTTCGATCCTTCCACGGGTACATTCAGCGCGACCGGCTCTTTATCCGCTCCACGATGGGGACATACGGCCACCTCGTTGAAGAACGGAAAGGTCTTGATTGCCACGGGTTATAGTTTGATCTCCCCGCTCCAATTCTTCGAACCGTCCTTTACTACCGAGATTTACAACTCCGCAAAGGGCACGTTCGCCTCCACTGGCCCAATGGTGACCGGGCGGACCAACGCCGCCACGGCCCTGCTGCATAATGGCGCGGTATTGTTCAGCGGCGGTGTGACAGACGATGTGATTGGAGGCAGAGAGTTTTTCTTCACGGAGAACACTTCCGAACTGTTCAAGTCAAGCGGAGGCCGTTGCATTCCCGGACAACCCGGCTGCGGATGGAGAGGCGGCGATCTGCTCACCTTCGACCAGTTCTATTGGCCGGCGCCTGATTACCCAGCCTCCACTTGGCTCCAATACAACTTCTACGAGGTTTACCAGGGCCAAGGACTAATGATCCTCGGTGGGGCGCCATCAGGCAATTATCTCCTGTTTGATAACGGCGAAGCGGTGCTGGAGTTTCTGCCGCAATCGGGTCCGCCGGCTCCCCTCGACCAATCGTATTTTGATGAGACCTCCAGTTCAGCGGGCGAGTTCGGTGGCGATATAGTCGCCCTCAAACTCAACATCGATTTCTCCGATGCCGGTATCCTTCTCGGCAATCCCAAGATCGCGTTTGGAGATCTCACGCTTTGCAATCTCGGCACATTGCCGGCGCTCAATGGATACACGGTGCGTCAGTTCCTCGGCCTGGCGAACACCGAGCTCGCCGGCGGGTCTGGTCCCTACGACATCGGCACCATCGACTCCGTGACGCAGGTTCTCAACGACACTTTCGAAAACGAAAACGTCAGCACATTCGCGCAGCAGAACCTCGTCAATGGTGCATGCCCATAAGGATACGATTGGAAGGTAAATGGCGTAATCGCACGGGTCGTCCTCACGCGCCGAGTCAAACCTGCACGCCTACGACTCCAGCCATGTTGCCGATACCGTAAATCGCTCTTACCAGCAGAAGTTGAGGCAGCCTCATTTTATGGCTTTGCCCCATTGTGAGGCAGTATCGCTGTTCGGAGCCCACCTCCCGCTTCCTAGCCCCTCGTAATCAGGATAGTCGGGACACCCCAGCCTCGAAGCATCCGCCTTGTCCTACTTTTCCCCCACAATAAAAATCTTTTTTTCAGTCCTCATGGCGTCTTTCACCCGCCGTTTTCGATTTCTATAAGCAGAAGGTGTTCGGAATCCGTTTAATAAGCCAACCCGGCGATCCATTCGCTTCCGGCCGGCCTTCGAGGAGAATCCACATGTCGCGCCTCAATGCCTCGCTTCTTTCTGTTCCGATGCTATGGATCTTGCGGTCATCTCGCTCTGGTAGTTATGAGATGAAGTTGAAACTGTTTAGGACCGGGATGCTCCTGGCCATATTCTTCCTGGCAAACGCCGTCCAAGCGCAAAAAGGTGCAGTTTTGCACACCGACCGCCTTTCTGACTCACTCGATCCCACGCGCATTTTGGGCCTGCAGCTTGCAGCGCAATTCCCGCAGGTGCCGGATGCCAGTGAATACGTGGATGCTGAGGGTAAGTCAAAGGCATATCGCTTCCAGACCGTTGATTTTCCGGGCGCGGCTTACTCCCAGGCTTATGACATCAGTGACGGAAACAAGACTGTGGTGGGTTTTACCCTCTACGATCCCGGTTCGACGCCTCATATATCGTTCACGTTCAAGGGCACAAACTACAAGACCGTTAACATTCCAGGTTCAAACGACAACGGGCTGACTGGGATCAACCGTTCCGGCCAAATGGTTGGGTTTTACACGGACAGTTCAGGCAACCTGCACGGCTTCCGCGACGATGGCGGCAATGTCACGAGCATCGACTATCCGGGGGCCATCCTGACTGAGGCCCTCGATATTAACGACTCAGGGCTGGTGGTCGGTTTTTTCATTGATACGACGGATCATGGATATGTCTACAACGGCAGTAAATTCACCAAAATAGATTACCCGGGCTCGATAGGAACAGCTGCATACGGCATCAACTCGGCGGGAGAGATTGTCGGCGTATGGTTCGATCAATCGAGCAATGAACATAGCTTCTTGCTTAGTGGAGGAACGTTCACGTCGCTGGATTATCCAGGCGGGCACATAACGCAAGCATCCGGAATCAATGACTCGGGCGAGATCGCTGGTACCTATAGGGATTCGAACAACGGGGTCCACGGGTTCGTTTACTCCGGCGGCACCTGGACAACCATCGATGTGGCTGGTGCGGCAAGCACGGGACTGAACCGTATCAAGAACAACCACGAACTAGCCGGATGGTTCAGCGACGCCATGGGCGAGACGCACGGGGTAATCGGACACTAAGAGACCCAGGAGATTCATATGACGTGCAAAATCGAAGGGATTGTCGCAAGGGCAGTGATCGTCCCGCTTCTGTGCTCGACATTAGTGGCCCAGGTGCAGCGTGGCACGCAGAGTCCCGCGAAAACCAAGGCATACCGCTTCGACACGGTGGACTATCCCGGCGCGTTTATTTCAGATGTGTTGGATGTCAATACCGGTGATAAAAAGGCGGTAGGCGTCTTCTATTCGCATGCATCCTTGGACGGTGGCACTGCGTTTACATTTAAGGGCTCGACCTATGCCGTCCTGCAAGTTCCCGGCGCAGTCTGGAGCGCGCTGTGGGGGATCAATCGATCTGATGAGATGGTTGGTTACTACGTCGATTCCGGAAATGTGGCCCATGGCCTCGTCGACAGTGGCGGAAAATTCACCGTTCTCGATTACCCCGGAGCCCGTTTCACATTCGCATTGGGCATCAATGACGCGGGGTTGGTTGTGGGAGAATACGGGGACTCAGCCGGATTCCACGGCTTTCTCTACGATCACGAAACCTATTCTGCGATCGACTATCCCGGTGCGAACTTCGGCACTTGGGCGAGCGGTATCAATTCGGCAGGTGAAATTGTAGGCCAGTGGGAGTATTTCGACGGCTCATTGGCTCACGAGCACGGCTTCCTCCTGAAAGGCGGCACGTTCACATCTTTGGATTTCCCTGGCGCGCTCGGGACGAATGCAGTCGGGATCAACGACGCCGGCCAGATTGCCGGTTCGTACGCAGATGCCAACAATGTCTTCCACGGATTTATTTATTCCGATGGGGTTTGGAAAACAGTGGACGTACCCGGAGCCAAATATTCAGGTCTGACTCGGATCAAGAACAACGGGCAACTTACCGGTCAGTTCTACGATGCGTTCTCCGAGGAGCATGGAATCATGGCCCATTGATTTTGCTCGTAGCGCAGAGCAGGCGCGATACGAAGGCTGAACTCGGCAACACGAAAGCAGGAGATGACAACATGAAAGGCAAATTCCAAGCAATCGCGGGCTCAACGTTGTTCTTGCTGCTCGTGTGTGCTGGGGCAGCGGCGCAGCGGCAGGCTGGCGCTCACCCCGCGAAGACTAAGACTTATCGTTTCGACACGGTGGACTATCCGGGTGGCTTTTTTACGGTTCCAGTTGACATGAATACGGCCGACCACACTGTCGTAGGTCTCTTTAAAACGAGTACATCTTCGAACGACCAAGCGTTCACGTTCAAAGGGACGACCTACAAAATTCTCCAGGTTCCGGGCGCAATCTCGAGTCTGCTGACGGGCATTAATCGTTCCGATGAAATGGTTGGGGTCTACGAGGATTCAGCAGACATCGCTCACGGCTTCCTTTATAGCGAGGGAAAGTTCACGACGATCGATTATCCGGGTGCGACGCAGACCGGGGCAGAGGCAATCAATGACTCGGGATCGATTGTGGGATGGTACGAATCGAATGGGATCCACGGCTTCCTCTACGATCGCGGAAATTACTCCTCCATTGATTTTCCCGGTGCGCAGGGCTTCACGGCTGCCATCGGCATTAACTCTGTGGGTGAAATCGTGGGTTATTGGACGGATAACTCTTCGATGGACCACGGCTTCCTGCTGAACGGCAACACTTTTACGTCGCTGGATTTTCCTCAGGCACAGGGGACGTCAGCAGCAGGTATCAATGACGTGGGCCAGATCACCGGTAACTACACGGATCGTAACTTCCACGGACACGGATTTATCTATACGGGCGGGGTTTGGCAAACGGTGGACGTAACCGGAGCTTTCGACTCACAGCTGAGCCGGATCAAGAACAATGGGCAAATTGTCGGCTATTTTCAGGATGCCCTAGGCGAGGCCCATGGTGTGCTTGGCCACTAGTCGCTGATCCCTATGCCGGGCTACGATACGCGCGGTGCAAAAAGGAGACAGGCAGATGAATCGCAAGGCCGGAATCAGTGTGGCTCAGATACTGTTGGTGCTCGGCTTGTGCGCTGCGTTAACCGTACAAGCGAAGTCGCAGACGCGGCATCCCGCCAAAACCAAGAATTATCGCTTTGACACGGTGGACTATCCCGGGGCAGGCTGCTCTTTTATCTGGGACTTCAACCCAGCCGCCAAGACCGTGTTAGGTGACTTCAGGACAACCTCAGAGGATTCAGTCGCGACAGGATTCACGTTCAAGGGTTCAGCGTATAAGAATTTGGAACTACCGGGCGCTCTCTCTACCGACCCACGGGGGATTAATGGATCCGGTCAAGTGGTCGGGTTCTACTGGGATTCGGGAGGAAATTCGATCCATGGCTTCCTTGACAGCGGCGGGAAATTCACAACGCTCGACTACCCAGGGGCGGAGGGGACAGAGCCAATCGGAATCAATGACTCGGGATCAATCGTCGGAACGTGGTTCCCGGCGAGCCAAGCATTCCAGGGCTTCCTCTACAAAAACGGAAGCTACACCCTGATCAATTACCCCGGCGCCTCGGAGACTAATGCGAACGGCATCAACTCAACAGGTGAGATTGTAGGCATTTGGGCCGGCGGGTTCACTTGGCATGGTTTTCTGCTGAGTAATGGTACCTTCACATCTCTGGATTTCCCCCAATCGATAGAAACGGTACCCATCGGTATCAACGATGCGGGCGAGATTGCCGGCTACTATCTTGATGCCAACAACCAGCGACACGGATTTATCTATTCAGCCGGAAATTGGAAAACAGTGGACGTGGCTGGAGCCAAACAAACAGCTCTCAGCAGGATCAAGAACAACGGGGAAGTTACCGGCTATTTCTATGATGCCTTGGGCGAGGTGCACGGCTTTATTGGCCATTAAGACGAACGATTCTGCGAGAATGACACAGCCTTCCTCAAGAGCCCATGAGAACAGTCCGGTCATTCATAAGCTGCGCTTCAACGAACGATTGTGGACATCAAGTATCCATCTGACGCCAGGATGTTTCCCCGAGAGCGCTCGCAGGTTCCCCCACACTTCCCTCCTAGGGTTGGACTGTCAAAATTCTCCCGGTGCGAAGCCCGTTCTTGCCTTGACACGAAATTGAATACAGGGTCACGCCTTCACCACCGGCGCATGATCTGTAGGTTTTCCGCGCAAGCGCGGCTGAGTACTAATGGAATCTCAAGGTGGCGCCGACCTTCAAGGAGTATGACAGCATCGTCTATCGGAATGCTATGGCCTCCGAAGCTAGAATGCCGAGCTGGAAGTCATCGGAATCCCAAGCGGAGCCCCCGCTCTTGCTCACTCAGAACAACGAGGAAGTGAAGGTGGTACAGGGCTCCTACGTCATGCCAACAGTCGCATCACGCTGGATCTTTGCGCTCAGGCGGAATGCCGAACAAGCGACTGGCACAAAGCAAACTTGTTCGGATGGTACTCAACGAGGGAGAAGCACTGGCCTAACTGGACCAAATTGGACCATGACGCAAATTGCCAATTCCTTGCAAGTGCTTGATTTGAAATGGCGGGGACGACGGGACTCGAACCCGCGGCCTCTGCCGTGACAGCTCGTAACTAATTGGAACCACGCGACACGGATGGCTCCCTAAAGCGTGGAAAGAGCAGTCAGAAACAATTACTGGACCATAATTGGACCATGGAATTTCATGTATCAATGGTCCTCGCCTGGATTTTGTAGCGACCAAGCACACCTCAACGTTAGCGCTTCGCGCTACCATTGTCTGAGCTAGAGTGCTCATCCCCGAGGAGCTGGAGACTTCGTTGAAGCAAGAGAAAATTCCGGAGACCACGCGCGGGCGCCTACACTCTTGCTCCCGGCGGATCTGCGACTGCAACGGACGGTAGAAATCCAGTCTGTCAAGGCGTGCTATACCAATCTGGGTAGCCGATCAGACGATAGTGCTGTCATTCCTGTGAGCGAGGTAGGCTCATCGTCTGGACGCCTCTTTAGGGCTGGGGTTGTGCCAAGAGCCGTCTGTAGCAATGATCGCATCCGCCTCTTTCGGTCCCCAGCTGTGGCGCTTGTAGGGGCGAGCCTGGTGATGAGTCTTGAGAACTGGATCGACTACGGCCCAGGCCGCCTCAACCGCGTCCTCCCGGGTAAATAGGGCTCCATCACCGATCATCGCGTCACCCAAAAGGCGCTCGTAAGGCGATTCCTCTCCGTCCTGTTCTTCGAACAGGTAGAGCTCGCGCTGGTCTCCGATGAACTCTTTGCCCGCGAGCTTGACGCGAGCGGCGAGGGCGATGGCCGAGCTGGGAGAGAGCCGGAAGCGCAAGTAGTTGGCCGGACCGGTCGTCGGCGCTGAATCTGCGAAAAGCCTCTGTGGCGGTGGGTTCAACTCCACCAGAACCTCAGTCGCGGTGTGGGCCAAGTATTTGCCAGAACGGAGGTACCACGGCACCCCCTGCCAGCGCCATGAGTCGATGAAAAGGCGTAGTGCGCAGAAAGTCTCGACGTCGGAGTTCTTCGCAACGTCTGGTTCCTTCCGGTAGCCAGCGTACTGCCCGCGCACCAAGTCGTCGGGCTTCAGAGGGCGAATAGCTTGAAAAACCTTGGCTTTCTCATTGTGCACAGCTCCAAAGTCCCTGCCGGCAGGCGGTTCCATGGCAAGCAGCGCGACGATTTGGAATAGGTGGTTCTCGATCACGTCTCGCAAACAGCCGGCAGTTTCGTAAAACGCGCCGCGCTTTCCAACGCCGAAATCCTCGGACAAGGTGATCTGGACGCTGGCTACGTAGTTGCGGTTCCAGATCGGCTCCAGGAACGAATTCGCAAAACGGAAATAGAGAATATTCATGATCGCCTCCTTCCCGAGGAAGTGATCAATGCGAAAGATCGAGTTTTCCGGGAACACCGAGTGCGCGACTTGGTTGAGCTCCCGAGCGGAGGCCAGGTCACGTCCGAACGGCTTTTCGACAATGACACGCGCATGCTCGGCCAGGTTCGCGGCGCCGAGTCCTTTAATCACTGTCTCGAAGAGTGAAGGTGGGATCGCGAGATAGTGCGCTGGGCGCCGAGAACTACCCAGCTGCTTTCTTATCGCGGTGAACGTGCCTGGGTCCTTGTAGTCCCCACTCACATAACTGAACAGGGACAGAAGATGGTGCAAGGCGCGATGGCTATCGATCCCGCCGGAACGCTTGATGCCGTCGGTCACGCGTTTGCGCAAACGTTCCAGACTCCACTTTGGGAAGGCGACACCGATTACCGGGACCTTTAGCGTACCGCGTTTCGCCATTGCATAGAGAGCGGGGAAGATCATCTTGTGGGCAAGATCGCCTGTTACACCGAAGAGCACTAGCGCGTCTGAACGGGATCCCGTCATCAAGCGACTCCCCTTTGAACTGATTTTCATGTGCCTCCATTCGGGGACACCGTGGGTTCGGTCATCACTCCGTGTGCTCATGAGGGTATTCACGAAGCCTTGCGATACCCCGCCTGATGTGTCCGAATCTCGCGCTCTGCCTCAAGCCAGTCTTGACCTGCAAGGCCTTCGCCGCGGCCTCGCAGCTCGTAGAGTTCATAGGCCCGTCTAGCGATCTGCGGTGTAAGATCAAAAGCCCTTTTGGCCAACAATGGGACTTTAGCAGGGTCAAAAACCCGATAGGCCAGCAGTTTCACGCGGTCATTCACGAGGAACCAAGCCAGAGCATAGCCCCAAACTAACAGTGCCCAGCCCCAGCCGAGCGGTGTCATAAACAGCCCATAGACCGCAATCAGAGTCGCGACGATTTGCGTGCCAAGCACCGCTACCCATAGAACCCGCGCGGGGCGTATGGACCAGAACGGGCCGCGCGTGCGCGTCAGGAAAATCGTCAGATGTCCGGCCACGGACAGTTTCAGGTACATCAGTGTCTGGATGTGCGCGCGGTCGAGGTGAAATACGCGCTCACCGAGATAAAACAAGCCGAAGGCGGAGACGACCCCGATGACGCCCAGCACGGTGGAGATCCCCAGCACCAGGCGCATGTTCCAGGCCTCGGGCTTATCCTTGTAATGAACGTTGTCATAGGCGATGGACAGAATGGCTCCGTCGTTAAGCAACGCCAGCATCACGATCATCACTGCAGTCAGCGGATAGAAGTTAAACACCAGGATTGCCAGCGTCATGAAAAACAGCACGCGCAGGGTTTCGGCGATGCGGTAAATCGCGTAGCTGTTCATCCTCTGGAAGATGCGGCGGCTCTCCTTGATCGCATCGATGATCACCGATAGGCCGGAGGCTAGCAGCACGATGGACGCCGCCGCGCGAGCTACGTCTGTTGCGCCGGACACGGCGATGCCGCAGTCTGCTTTCTTCAGTGCGGGAGCGTCGTTCACGCCGTCGCCGGTCATACCGACGATGTGGCCGCGCTGCTGCAGAACATCCACAATGTGGAACTTATGTTCGGGGAATACCTGGGCGAAACCGTCCGCTTTTTCGATGGCCTCCGCCGACTGCGCCGTCTCGTGATGCTTCGTGTCGCACAATCCGCTGGCATCAAGGATGTTCGTGCCTAGGCCCAGTTGTCGGGCAGTTTCTCGTGCGATGGCAATCTGGTCTCCGGTAACCATTTTGACGCTCACGCCCATCTGCCGGGCGCTCGCGATGGTTGCTTTGGCCTGCTCGCGCGGCGGATCGAACAATGGCAACACGCCAACAAACTGCCACTTGCCTTCCTGATCTGCCCGGGCCACGCTCAAGGAACGGAAGCCGCGTGCCGCAAAATCATTGACGGCTTTCTCAACGCCGGACTTTACCTTACCGGCGTTGGTCGACATCTCCAGAATCGCCTGCGGCGCTCCCTTGGCCACATTGAACTGTTTTCCGTCCGCAGCTTTGACCGTGGCTTCGGTGCGCTTATGCACCGGGTCGAACGGCTGGAAATGGACCACCTGATAGCTCTTCAAGGCTTGATCGTTCTTCAGGCCGCCGATCACGGCCATGTCGATGGTGTCCTTGTCTTCCGCACGTGAAGCTAGTGCGGCGCAGAGGATGACTTGGTCAGCAGGGATACCATTCACGCTGAACGGATCGCCCAATGTCAGCTTGTTCTGGGTCAGGGTGCCGGTCTTGTCCGAGCACAGCACGTCCACGCCCGCCAATTCCTCGATAGCCGACAACCGGGTCACAATCGCTTCTTTTCTCGCCAGGAGACGTGCGCCGACGGCCATTGTCACTGACAGCACCGTGGGCATCGCCACGGGGATCGCGGCCACGGTCAGCACCAAGGCGAACTGCAACGTGCTAAGGATCGGGTCGCCACGGAAGAGCGCGACGGCCAGTATCAACACGACCAAGGTCACTGCGAGGATGATCAGGTAATCGCCAATCTTCAGCACGGCACGTTGGAAATGGCTGACGGTGTGCGCCTCCTGCACCAGTTGCGCGGTCCTGCCGAAGTAGGTGTTCGCACCCGTGGCATAGACCAGTGCGCCGATTTCTCCCTGACGGATAACCGACCCCGAAAACACCGCCTCGCCGGATTTGCGAGTGGCGGGCAACGACTCTCCCGTCAGCGCGGCTTGATCCACCTCAACCGGGTCGCCCGCCAGCAAGCGCGCATCCGCTGGCACAATGTCGCCCAGGCCCACGCGAATGACGTCGCCCGGCACCAACTCGCGCGCCGCCGACGTGATCCACTTCCCATCACGTTTTACCTTGGCCTTTATTGCCAGCTTGGCCTTCAGGGCAGCGATGGCGTTGCCCGCCTGGCGTTCTTCCCAGAATCCGACCACGGCGTTGGAGACAAGCAAAACGAGGATGATGAAAAAATCCGGCCAGTGCCGGACCACGCCCGACAGAATCACCGCCCCTTCGATCATCCACGGGATGGGACCCCAAAAATATGTCAGAAATTTCAACCACGGATTCGTCTTCTTTTCTTCAATCTCGTTTGGCCCATATTGCGTGAGCCGCTTCTGCGCTTCGGCTTGAGTGAGGCCGTCAGGCGAGGACCCCAATTGTTTCTCTACTTCCGACATGGGAAGGGATTTCAAGTCGTTGCTCGCATTGGGCTTCGATCTTGGCGTTGATGCAGGAACCTTGAAGTGGTCGGCTTCGGGCTCCGTAGCGGGTACAGAATTTTGCGTTGTCATTTGAGGTTTCCCCATTTCCAGTTCCGGACCTCGGGCATATCTTCGCCGTTTTTGTCGATGTATTGCTTGTGCTCGATCAGCTTGTCCTTGAGCTGTTGCTTCAGGTAGATACCTTTTTCGCCGGTCCGCGCAACGCGGTCGATGACATCCATCACCAGGTGGAAGCGGTCCAGATCGTTCAGCACCGTCATGTCGAAAGGCGTGGTGATTGTGCCCTCTTCCTTGTAGCCCCGGACGTGGATGTTGTCATGGTTCGTGCGGCGGTAGGTCAGCCGATGGATCAGCCACGGGTAAGCGTGGAAAGCGAAGATGACCGGCTTGTCCTTGGTGAAGAGCTCGTCGAAATCCATGTCGCTCAACCCGTGAGGGTGCTCAGTCTGCGGCTGCAGCTTCATGAGGTCGACGACGTTGACCACGCGGATTTTCAGGTCGGGTAGACGCTCGCGCATAATGGAGACGGCGGCGAGCGTCTCCAGCGTTGGCACGTCGCCACAGCACGCCATAACTACATCGGGTGCAACACCCTGGTCGTTGCTTGCCCACTGCCAAATGCTTACTCCCTCAGTGCAGTGCTTGACTGCGGCTTCCATCGTCAGCCACTGCGGCGCCGAGTGTTTGCCCGCAATCACGACGTTGACGTAATGCCGGCTGCGCAGGCAGTGGTCCATCACCGACAGCAGGCAGTTTGCATCCGGCGGAAGGTAAACGCGCACGACCTCGGCTTTCTTGTTCACGACGTGATCGATGAAGCCGGGATCTTGGTGAGTGAAACCGTTGTGATCCTGGCGCCAGACATGCGAGGCCAACAGATAATTTAATGAGGCGATCTTCCGACGCCACGGAAGATGCGCCGTGACCTTCAACCATTTGGCGTGCTGGTTGAACATTGAATCAACTATGTGAATGAAGGCTTCGTAACAGTTGAAGACTCCGTGCCGTCCGGTGAGCAAGTAGCCTTCAAGCCAGCCCTCGCATTGGTGTTCGCTGAGCATTTCCATCACCCGTCCATTAGGCGCCAGAAATTCATCGTTTGGTACGGTTGCTGCGTCCCATTGCCGTTTGGTCACTTCAAAGAGAGCCTCCAAGCCATTGGAGAGCGTCTCGTCAGGGCCAAAGACCCGAAAATTCCGTTGCTGATTGTTCAGCTTCTCCACGTCGCGCAGGAAACGCCCGAGTACATGCGTGTCACCGATACCGGTCACACCCGGCAACGGGACGTCGACCGCGTAGTCGCGGAAGTCCGGCATCCGCAGGTCGCGGAGCAGAATGCCGCCATTGGCGTGGGGATTCGCGCCCATGCGTCGTTCGCCCTTGGGTGCAAGTTCGGCCAGTTCCGGTTTCAGGCGGCCCTGCTCATCGAAGAGTTCCTCCGGCCGGTAGCTTCTCAGCCAGTCTTCCAACAGCTTGAGGTGTTCGGGATGGGTGGCCGGATCGGAGAGGGGCACCTGGTGCGAACGGAAAGTACCCTCGATTTGCAGACCATCGACGACTTTCGGTCCGGTCCAGCCTTTGGGTGAATTGAGGACGATCATCGGCCAGCGCGGACGCGCAAGGTTGCCGTTGACCCGGGCGTCGTGCTGGATTTTCTTGATCTGCTCCACCGCAGTGTCGAGCGTCACGGCCATGGCCTCATGCATTAGCCCGGGCTCGTGACCCTCAACGAAATAGGGGGTCCATCCGTAGCCCCGTAGCAGCTGTTCCAGTTCCTCATGCTCGATGCGCGCTAGGACGGTAGGGTTGGAAATCTTGTAGCCGTTGAGATGCAGGATCGGTAGCACCGCGCCTTCCGTGGCGGGATCGAGAAACTTGTTGGAATGCCAGGCCGTGGCCAGCGGTCCGGTCTCGGCTTCGCCATCGCCGACCACGCAGGCGACGATAAGATCGGGATTGTCGAACACTGCCCCAAACGAATGGCTGAGCGAATAGCCGAGTTCGCCGCCTTCGTGGATTGAGCCCGGACACTCCGGTGATGCATGGCTGGGAATTCCTCCGGGAAACGAAAACTGAATAAAGAGCTTCCGAAGCCCGGCCTCATCCTGGCTGATGTTGGGATAGATCTCGCTGTAAGTACCTTCGAGGTAAGTGTTGCCCACGACGGCCGGGCCGCCGTGCCCAGGGCCGGAGACGTAAATCATATCGAGGTTGTATTTCTTGATGACCCGGTTCAAGTGCACGTATATGAAGTTCTGCCCGGGGGTCGTGCCCCAGTGTCCGAGCAGCATGTGCTTCACATCCGCGAGCGTCAGCGGCCGCTTCAGCAGTGGATTGTCGTAGAGATAAATCTGGCCGACCGACAGATAGTTGGCTGCCCGCCAGTAGGCATCCATCTTGTGCAGCAGTTCTGGAGTGAGTGTCTTGGTTTTCATGGTTCAATTCTCCGTTTTGTAGCCGATGCCGAGAACACGGCAAACCGTCTTGGCTATCATGCGTTCTTCGTCCGTGCGAATGACGCGGACCGCAACCCGGCTGGCCGTCGCGGAAATCAAACCCTCACTCGCCGCATTTCGCTTTTCTTCGAGTTCGATTCCAAAAAATCCCAGCCCTTCGCAAATCCGGGCTCGGACCGTGGGCGCGTTCTCTCCGATGCCGCCAGCGAACACCAGCGTGTCCAGTCCGCCCAACGCCGCCGCGAATCCACCAATCCATTTCTTGACCTGGTAACAGAACAGCGCGACCGCTTCAGCCGCCCGGACGTCCTGCGTTTCACGGTCGAGCAAGTCACGCATGTCGGAACTGGTCTCGGATATCCCGAGCAGCCCGGATTGGAAATTGACCATCTCGTTGAATTGCTTCGCGCTCATTTTTTCAGTGCGGGCCAGATACCAAGCCAGTCCGGGATCGAGATCGCCGGAGCGGGTGCTCATAGGCACCCCGGCGGTCGGGGTGAAACTCATGCTCGTGTCCACGGATTTGCCGTCACGCACCGCTGCCAGACTCGCGCCATTGCCGAGGTGGGCGAGGATGACGCGGCCTTGTGCCGCTTCCGGTCCAGCCAGGCGGGCCAGTTCTTCCATTAGAAACGCATACGACAACCCGTGGAACCCGTACCGCCGCACCCCCTGGGCCTCGTAGCGGCGCGGGATCGGCAACATCTGGGCGACGCGCGGTAAATCATGATGAAAGGCAGTGTCGAAACACGCCACTTGCGGCAGGTCAGGAAATCGGCGATGAAACGCCTCGGTCAACAGGATCTCTTCCGGCAGATGGTCAGGATCGAATGGACTGAGTTGGCGCAACTCCTCAACCATTTCGACAGTGATTCGCCGTGGCTCGCTGTACCTCGGCCCGCCATGCACCACGCGATGCCCCACCGCGGCTAATGAGTCACGCACGCTACGTTCCTCTAACCAATTCATTAGAGCGCCCACCGCTGCCGTGTGGTCCGGCGCCAATACTGGCCGCGAGAAGTTTTCCGGCTGAAGCAAACCTTTCACCCGAAGAGTGGCCTCCGGCAGTCCAATCCGCTCAATCGCGCCCTCCAGAATCCGGCGCAGTGAGTCACTCGCCTCGAACAGCGCGAACTTGATGCTTGACGAGCCGCCATTGATTGTCAGGATGCGTGGGTTAGCACCTTTCATGGATGACTTCCAACGCCTCGCTATTCAGTGGCTCCGAACTGTTCATCTTCATATAATGGGCCTTCTTTATTAACAATTGTCGTCTCCACAAAACGTATCCGCAGTTCCACTATTGTGCGACGGGGGGGACTGGGTAATTTGGCTTCCAATGTCGCAACCTGTGCCGCCGAAGGCGGACGTGGACCACGGATCACGGCTCTGATGATGTTTCTCCCTGGGACTGTCTCATCAAATCGAACTTCCACCAAATGACTCCCCACAGAATCCTTGATTTCCTCTTGAAGCGTAGATCGTACTGAGGTCTCATATAGCCTGGCGACAACCTGCTGGAGGCTCGTTGTAAAGAGCACAGCCATCGCAAACAAAATTCACAATGCTAATTGCATTAGCCTGTACAAATGCTAATAACGATAGCCCCGATGTTCGGCTAATTCGGCGGAAGCCGGTGAGCCAAAGAACAACGGAAGAAGCAAACTGAATGGCAACCATATTGGTAAACACCAGCAAAAGTGCACCAAACGCCAAATCAATTTCGCCACGTGCGAACAGAATGCCGGCTGCAGATAGCGGCGGAACCAACGCCACGGCAATGGCGACCCCTACGACAGCAATACTCGAACGGGGAGAAACGGTTGCGTAGGCGCCGGCCGCTCCACCTGCTAACGCAACCATCAAATCCAACAAGTTGGGAGCAGTGCGTATCAGAATCTCATTTGTGATAGGCATACCTCTGTGGAGAGCGCCTATAAGAAACGCAGTAGCCATCACCCCGCTGACACCCACAAGCAGCGAGGTTAGACTTTCCAGAAGTAACTTTATATCGATGTCCACCAAAGCCAACGAGACCCCCACGATGGGCCCCAGGAGCACTGCAACGATCATGGCACTAATGACAACAGCAGGGCTATTGGCAAACAGCCCGTAAGTGGCGATTGTGGCGGCCAAGACGTTCATCAACAAATATGCGCTGCTTAAGACCGCACCATTGCGTATGCTTTCGCGTACAGAGTCCTGGTGTTTTGTCTCGGAATCTACAACAGCAATGGTCATGGCCTTTCTTCTTTCGGTTACATCGCCTTAGTGAGTAAGATAGCGCTCGCCCGGGGAGCCCAGATGGGCGGGTACTTGGTTTTCATAGATGACTCCTTCGTCATTTCTGCAATCCGAACGAAGCCAGTTCTGCACAAGTCGACTTGTAATTCGTGTGAAGGATGCTTCGAATCCCCAAACCTTCCGCGATCTGGGCGAACATCGGGGTGTTCTCGATATAGACCACCTGCCGCGCTGGATTTAGCTGGTTGTTGGGGTGGCAATACCATGGCAGCGAAAATGATCGTCTGCGACTGGTTACACAGCTTCCGCTCATCGCATTTCGGCCGTGCGAGTTACGGGCCCAAGTCACTTGACCAACTGCAATAGACCGCATGAGCGCAGAAGAGGGATCGGTAACAATGTGTACAGCAGCGTAATCAGCTCAGCCCTGATAACTGGCCTAGAGGCGCAATTGATGATGTGTACCTATTGAATCGAACTGGCCGCCCGCGAAAATATGCTTTCTAGCGACGGAGCCGACGATCCAGCGCGAGAATAACTGGAAGACTGGAAGCATCACAGCGTATTCCGCTCGTTCCAGTTTTCGTTTCGTCGAAATGGTCATGGCTTGCGGGCAATAAGCAGCCACCAAATTTGGTCATCCGCTGGCCGGTTTATGAAGCGATCTTGTCGGCTGATGATCTCAAAACCTGCATTGCGAACTTCCGTCTCAACCAAATCCGCGCGGAGTTCGTGATGTTCTGCCTGTGCCTCACGAGATTCCACGGGACCCGATCGCGGCCCTCGATCGACGATTACCAGACTCCCGCCCGGTTTCAACGAGTCGGCCCAAGTGATGCAGAATTGGTTTTGGCTCTGTTAGTTCATGATAGGTATTCGCAATTAAAAGCGCATCGGCGAATCCTGCTGGGAGACGGGGATTGTCCGTTTCCCAGCGAATGGTCTTGACGTTGTGCTGGCCTCGCAAGAACGCTCTGATGCGAAGGAAGACACTGGCTCAAGTAGTTTGTACCGCCCAGCTTTCCCGCTTCGCAAATGGTTATCAATGGGATAGCAAATCGCAAGCCTCGAAGGGCACACCGTCCTGGCGCTTGCCCGTCAAGCAAGCGTTGACGCTTATCGGTGCGATTCCACTCGCGGCCGGTTCGAAGAGCATAACCAAAGCTGACTGGCCGCTATGCTGGACGTCTTCTTCTATTTCCGTGCTTTCCGGCGCGGCTTGGGCTGGGCCGAAGCGAAGGCTGGCGCGATCGACTTGCGCGGCGCCAAGAAAAGGCGCGTTCCATAAAATTACCTGCATCTTCTGGCCGGTTGGATGGATGGAGATTCGCGCGAGCAGGTGTCCCCAGACCTGCACGTTGATTCGAGCCGGGGACGGTGACGTGAAGGCTCTCTCGAATTTTCCGGTACTGGAAAAGACGCGGAGTCGCTCGGCGGGGTCTGAGGGGGTTGCGAGGTTGTACCACGTATAGCCGGAGTTGGGTTCGGCGAAGACGCCAAATTGAATACGTGTTCCGCCAGGGACGGACCACCGAAGATCGTTGAAGTCAATCTGCCAGGTCGGCGATCCGTGGATTTGCGGGCCGCTGGCTATCTCAACGTCTCGATTGCCGGCGGTAACGGAGCCGGGCTCGATGCTGGTTGACTTCAGGACCGGCAGATTGTGGCAATCGCAATCCGCGCCCGGCGGTTGGTTGGGTTTGGGTAGATCGGGCGCGATCCCACCGAGAAGGCTGATTTTCCTGGCGAGACCACCGAGGGCGCGGGGCGATGGCGCCTTGGGATCGGCGACAGCCCAGAGACGAATGCGATCGATGACCCAGTCTTCCTTCGCGGCGCCGACAACGAAATCGTCTGCGATAAAGGCATCGGTCCGTTTGGCCAGGCCAAGGGATTGGACCGACTCCGCGGACGGGGCCCGATCAAGAATTAGGATTCCCTGTTGTGCGGAAACATCCGCGACGAAAGCAGTGCAGGCAAAGAGGAATGCGAGGAGCTTCAGCATGGGATGAATGCGAACTCTCATGATGGCAAGAGAGGCGGGTTCCGGCGACCGGAACCCCTGTTGAGTGCAGATTGTGCAACTCCCGCGTACACGTCGATGAAGTCGGCTGCTTTTAAAGCACCACGATCTCACTAGTGCAGAATTTTGAACTGTCCCTGAAACGATGGGAACGCATTCCCATAAATGGTTATCTGGTACGTGCCAGGGGCATACTTATGAGTGGAAAGGGTATGTTCGTACTTACCGTGTCCTTTCTTCTTGAACACTCCTTTGTTCTTCGAGAAAACGACCGTCTGGGTCGGATTGCCTTTTGCGTCTGCAATCATAATTACAGAAAGACCGGCCGTGGCATCGGTGACCGGTTTTCCTGTGACCACCGAAGTCAGCTGAAATATGATCGGAATAGGCTCGGCGTGACCATAGTTTCTCGGCAATTTCGGCCTTAGAAGCGCGAAGTGAGCAGCTCCTTGCGGATTGCTGGCGCCCAGATCGACGGCTATAAATTCCGAGAAGCCCTGGGTTTTCCCCTTCACCGTGGGGTCGGAAAATCCGCTAAAGATGTCTTGCCACTGATTCTGGCCGATCGGGGTGGTGAGATAACCAGGGTTGACAATCGCTTGCGAGGTGGTAAAGCTGGTCTGCACTTCAATTGTCGGGTCAGGCTCAGCCGGACAGGTTATCGGGTTTCCAGCGTTGTCCGAGCATGTTACCTGATCGTCTATGCAGTTTCCGGCTCCGCCCCCATAGACGATGCAACTGGCATTGGCAAACTTAGTGCCTGCGACACGCTTCTGGAACTGGGCTTGCGTAATCTCGACCGCGGTAACTGTCATGTTCACACCGGAGAACTGTGTGTTCGGTGGATACTGGACCGCATAGTTGTTAGATCCGAAATTGAAGTTGTTCGGCTGAGTCGGGCTCAATGGCTGAGTGATCTGGAGAACTAATTGAGGAGCCGCGGCCATCGCAATACCGATCGGAGCATTGCCAACCGGCACCGTTCCCGAAATCGCATTGCTGGCGGTAGCAATCACGGAAACCGTGTTTGCATTCAGGTTGGTGACGTAAGCAGAAGAGCCGTCCGTGGTGAGCGCCACCTGGGCCGGGTTATTGAGACCCGACACTGTAGCGAACACGGTAGTAGATTTCGTGTCGATTACCGAGACGTTATTGGAACCGCTGTTTGCCACATACACCGTACTGTTGTCGGGTGTAAAGGCGGCGCCGAAGGGGCTAGTGCCGACCGGGATAGTCGCGGTTACCTGGTTGGTGGCGACCGAGATCACCGAGACGTTGTTGCTTCCTGCGTTCTCCACGTAGGCCCACATGCTGTTCGGACTCACCGTAACCCAACGAGGCCCGGTGCCTACCGGAATAGTTTGAACCACTGTGGGGTTACTTCCCACGAGAATGACCGAAACCGTGTTGGATGCGGAGTTAGTAACATAGGCGAAGGTTCCATTCGACGTGGGCGCCATCGCCACACCCACCGGGCTGTTCTGGACCTGGACCGTGGCGAACACGTTCTGCGTGGCCGGGTTGATGACCGAGACAGTGTTGGAAGATCCGTTCACTACGTAGACCGCACTTCCGTCTGGGGTGAAGGCCACGCCGAAGGGCGATAATTGAACTGGAATGGTGGCCACTACGCTGCCGCTCGTAGCGTTAATCACAGACACATTGTTTCCGTGATTGTTGGTTACGTAGATCTGAGTCTGGTCGGGAGAGATAGCCGTTCCCCAAGGACCAGATCCCACAGGTATGCTGTTGGCCACTTGCCCGGTAGGAATGTTAATCACCGAGACGGTATTACTGTTGATGTTGGCCACGTATGCAAACGGTCCAGTCTGAGTGATGGCGAGTGTCTGCGCGGGCGAGGTTGAAGCGGAGAAGCTGCCGTCGCCGCTGTAAACAGCAGTGATCGAGTAGAGTCCCACCGCGAGGCTGCTCGGGTTGTAATTAAACGTCCCGACGCCGCCGCTCAGAGTGGCTGTCCCAATCTGGATTGAACCGTTGAAGTATGTGGCAGTTCCGGTGGGCGTACCACCACCCGAGACCGGGGTGACAGTCGCCGTCATAACTATCGGCCCGGCCGATCCCAAGGGAACGCTCGGAGGCGTCAGAGTCAGGCTAGTAGTAGTCGGGGTAGCCCCGAGAGGCGTGACCAGAATGCTGCAACTGGCCGTTGCCGTGTTTTCCTGCGCGTCCACGACCTGAGCGGTGAAGCTGAAGGTGCCTTGCGTGGTCGGCGTACCGGTGATCGCACCGGTGGATGAGTTAAGGGAGAGCCCAGGAGGCAGCGAACCGCTCGTGACCGAGAAGGTGTAGGGAGCGACTCCGCCCGAGACGGTGAGCGCCGAACTGTAGGCAACGCTCACTTGCGCGGTACCGGTTGGACAGCTCAGGGTGAGCGACGAGACCACGATGCTGCAACTGGAGGTGGCCGTGTTCTCCTGCGAGTCTATGACCTGAGCGGTAAAGCTGAAACTGCCCGCCGTGGTTGGCGTGCCGGTAATCGCGCCGCTCGAGGAGTTGAGCGAAAGTCCCGGAGGCAGCGAGCCAGTGACGATTGAGAACGTGTAGGGAGCGACGCCGCCTTTGGCGGTTAGCGCCGAGTTGTAGGCAACGCCTACTTGAGCGTTACCGGCTGGACAGGTCAGCGTGAGCGTTGGCGACGAGACCACGATGCTGCAACTCGAGGTAGCAGTGTTGTCGAGCGAATCCACGACCTGGGCCGTGAAGCCGTACGTGCCTTGAGTAGTTGGCGTGCCGGTGATTGCGCCCGTCGAGCTATTGAGCGAGAGTCCCGGAGGCAGTGAGCCAGTGATGATCGAGAACGTATAGGGGCCCACGCCGCCCGTGGCGGTTAGTGCAGAGTTGTAGGCAACGCCGACTTGCGCCGTTCCGGATGGGCAACTCAGCGCGAGCGGCTGTGTCCCGACCGGCAGACTGAAAATCGTGCCATCCAGCCGGTTGCCACCGAAAGCCGTCATGCCGTACAACTTGCCATCGCTGGCTAGTACGAGCCCGCTATACGGGAAGGCGCCATCCAAAAGATTGAAGCTGTACAGCGTTGTCAGTACGCCCGCCTGCGTAATTTGGAAGATCGTTCCAAATCCGTTTCCCCCGCCGCGCGTGGTTCCGTAGAGGTTGCCTCCTGCTAAGACCAGAGGGCCCTGCGGACGCGCGCCGTCCGTGCAGCCTGGCCGGGCGCAGAAGCTATACAGCGTGGTCAGCGTTCCCGCAGGCGTGACCTGGAAAACGGTGCCGCGAAAGGCGGCGCCGCCGTTTAAGGTTGTTCCATAGAGATTGCCGTCGGTGGCTTGCAGCAGGCCGGCAGTGGGATTGGCTCCGTCCGCGCAGTTCGGCTGGGAGCAAAAACTATACAGCGTGGTCAGCACGCCCGCGGTAGTGATTTGGAAAACGGTGCCTTGACCGCTGCCCCCGCCATCTCGCGTGGTTCCGTAGAGGTTGCCGTTGTTTGCCTGCATTAGGGTGCCGATGGGGTTTAACCCATCCGCGCAGCCCGGCTGCGAGCAGAAACTGTAAAGAGTGGTCAGCGCTCCTGCCGGTGTCATTCTGAAAACAGTGCCGCCCCGGCCGTTGGCTCCGCCCCCAGAGGTCGCGCCGTACAAGTTTCCGTCGTTCGCTTGCATCAGCCCCGGCTGCGTGTAGACACCGTCCGCGCAACCAGGTTGGGAACAGAAGTTGTAAAGGGAATTGAACTGGCCCGCCGCCGTAACTTCAAACACCGTGCCCGCACCGAAGCCGCCTTGTGTCGTTGTCCCGTAGAAATTCCCGTTGGCGGCTTGCACCAGCCCTGCGAAAGGCTCCGCGCCATCGGTGCAATTGGTTTGCGAGCAAAACGTATATAAGGTGGTCAGCGTCCCATCCGGAGTGACCTGGAACACAGTGCCCTGATCTGCGGTTCCGCCGAGCTCGTCCGTCCCGTAGAGGTTGCCATCGGTGCCTTGAATCAGGGAACCACGGAAAGGACTAGCGCCATTTGCCCCGTCAAAATTCAAAATGCTTGTCAGGGTCGCCAGATTGGGCGCAGGTGAAACGTTTCCGTGTGTCTTAGCCTCTCTCACGTCAGCATTCATTCGCGCCAACACGGCCGCTTTGCGATTGCTTCCAGATGTCTTTCGGTCTGAAGTCCTGGGCCGGGAGGAGCCTGGGAACATCCATTCTTTCCCGCTCCGTCCGAATACGGCTTCCGATAACGGATCGGCACCGCGGTAAATTAAGCTCAATGCGGTGTTGTCGCCGGCCTTCGGCCTCTGAGGCGCGTCCAAAGTTACCGGCAAGCTGAAGATCGTGCCATTGTCGGAACTCCCTCCAAAGTAGGTCATTCCGTACAAGTTTCCATTGGAGGCCTCGGCCAGTCCGCCATCGGGATAAGCTCCGTCCGTCACCTCGAAAGTATGGAGCGTAGTAAGTTGGCCCGACGGCGTGATTCCAAAGACGGTGCCAAAGCTGAACGAGAAGTCCGGACCAGTGCCACCGCTAGTGGTTCCGTAGAAATTCCCGTCACTGGCCAGCACTAGGGGAGCACTCGGGAAAACTCCATCCGGGCATCCCGGCGAAGAGCAAAAGCTGTGAAGTGTGGTGAACTGGCCGGCGGATGTGATCGAGAAAATTGTGCCCGCATCGCCGTTGGCTCCGCCATCAAGGGTTGTGCCGTAGAGAGTGCCATTGGCGGCTTGCACAAGAGCGGCGTAGGGAAAGACACCATCGGTGCAATTGTCCTGGGAGCAGAAGCTGTAGAGCGTGGTCAGTTGGCCTGCTGGCGTGATTTTGAAGATGGTGCCTCCTCCGCCGTTGGCCCCGCCATCGTTAGTTGTTCCGTAGAGGTTTCCGTCGGCGCCTAACAGCAGCGCGGCCAAAGGAAAGGCACCATCCGTGCAGTTCGCTTGAGAACAAAAGCTGTAAATCGTTGTGAACTGGCCCGTCGGCGAAATTTCAAAAATCGTGCCCGCTCCATTGGCTCCGGCGAGGCTGGTGGTGCCGTAGAAGTTTCCTCCAACTTGCACTAGACCTGCGTAAGGGTCCTCGCCATCCGTGCAATTAGATTGGGAGCAGAAGCTGTGCAATGTAGTCAACTGGCCCGACGGCGTCACTTCAAACACCTCGCCGACGCCGTTGGCTCCCCCCCAGTACGTTGTTCCGTAGATGTTTCCTGCGAAGACCAACGGTCCTGAGAAGGGCTCAGCCCCATCGGTGCAGTTGATTTGCTGGCAGAACGTATACAGCGTTGTCAACGTTCCGTCGGCAGAGGCCTGGAACAGAACGCCCTGGTCGTAGGTTCCTCCTACAGCAGTCATGCCATAACCAAACTGGTCAACGATCTGAATGTTCCCGAAGAAAGGTTCCGAGCCATGAACACTGCCGTCAAAATTCACCAGCGTCGCGAACCCTTGCCCGGCGGTAATCGTCAGGTTTTGCGCCGGGGAAGTGGATGCGGAGAAGACGCTGTCGCCACTGTAAACTGCCGTAATCGGGTATATGCCCGCCCCCAAGTCGCTGGGATTGAAATTGAACGTTGCGATTCCCTCGCTTAGCGTGGCTGATCCGATTGGATTGGAACCTTCGAAATACGAGACTGTGCCCGTGGGCGTGCCACCGCCCGAGATCGGGGCCACCGTCGCCGTCATCACCACCGGCCCCAACGAACCCACAGGCAGGCTTTCAGGCGCAAGACTCAGATTGGTGCTGGTTGGGTCGGTCCCGGTGCCGGCGACCGTGATGCTGCAATTCGCGGTGGCGGAGCTGCTCTGTGAGTCCATCACTTGAGCCGTGAAGCTGAACGTGCCCGTCGTACTTGGCGTGCCCGTGATGGCGCCCGTCGATGCGTTGAGCGAGAGCCCGGGAGGGAGGGTGCCGCTGATGATGGAGAACGTGTAAGGCGCAACTCCGCCGAAGGCCACTAGAGCGGAACTGTAAGCAACACCCGCCTCTGCGGTTTGCGACGGACAGCCCAGCGCGAGGCCCACTTGCCCCGGCGTCAGACTGAAGACCGTGCCCAGGTCGTTGGTCCCGCCCGCAACGGTTGTCCCGTAGAAGTTCCCGTCACTCCCATGCATGAGCCCGCCGTAGGAGAAAGCGCCATCCTGGCAGCCGGTTTGGAGGCAGAAGTTGTAAAGCGTGGTCAGCGAGCCGGCCGGTGTGATTTCGAAAACTGTGCCTGCGTCAAATTCGACGACGCCGCCTTCGAAGGTTGTCCCGTAGAAGTTCCCGTCGCTCCCCTGCACGAGGCCAGCGTAAGGGAAAGCGCCGTCTGAGCAGTTGGCTTGGGAGCAAAAGCTGTAAAGCGTGGTCAGCAAGCCGGCCGGTGTGATTTTGAAAACTGTGCCCTCGTTGTTAATTCCTCCGACCAGGGTTGTCCCGTAGAAATTCCCATCGCTGCCCTGCAGTAACCCGGCGTAAGGTTCCAAGCCGTCCGCGCAGCCCGCCTGGGAGCAAAAGCTGTAAAGCGTGGTCAGCGAGCCGCCCGGTGTGATTTTGAAGACGGTGCCGTCGTCGTTGATTCCTCCGACCAGGGTTGTCCCATAGAAATTCCCATCGCTAGCTTGCACTAACTTGGCATAGGGTTCCAGGCCGTCCACGCAGGCCGCCTGGGAGCAAAAGCTGTAAAGCGTGGTCAGCGAGCCGGCTGGTGTAATTTTGAAGACTGTGCCACCACCGTTGGTCCCGCCCTCGAGCGTTGTCCCGTAGAAGTTTCCATCGCCCCCTTGGACTAATCCGGCGTAAGAGAAGGCGCCGTCCGAGCAGTTGGCCTGGGAGCAAAAATTGTAAAGCGTGGTCAGCAAGCCCGCCGGCGTGATTTTGAAGACCGTACCATCGCCATTGGCCCCTCCGTCGAGCGTTGTCCCGTAGAAGTTCCCATCGTTCCCCTGCACCAATCCGGTGTAAGGGAAAGCGCCGTCCGTGCAGTTGGCTTGGGAGCAAAAGTTGTAAAGCATAGTCAGCGAGCCGCCAACGGTCATTTTGAAGACAGTGCCTTCGCCGTTTGTCCCGCCCGCATACGTTGTCCCATAGAAGTTGCCGTCGGCGCCTTGGATGAGAGACGAGAAAGGTTCTGCCCCGTCGCTCCCGTCGAAACTTACCAGAGTCGTAAGAACTTGGCCGGACGGGGTAGCCGTAAGTGTCCGTGGTGTATGTGCGCCCCTTTGAGCAACGCATTGGCCGACCAGGACTGCTAATAAAAAAGTGCATCCCGCAATGAAATGGACATTGAATTGAACCCGGCTCTGGCGCATGGATCACTCTCCCCGCAACGGCGATTTCTCGTCCAGTCGAATCATGTGATGGAATCGGATGCCGTCATCCCGCCGCATCCCCACGATCAGAAACGCGCGTCCCCCTCGGTGCCATAGCCGATATTGGCCCGTATGAATCGTGAACGCTTGCGTAATCTCTTGCTCGCTGTGCGCGCTTATCTGGACCGCACTCGGCAAAGGTCTGCCAGCCGCCGGCCCCGGGGCCAACAACCTGAGTTTTTCGACGAACACAGCTTGCTCGCTGGGATTTACAATACGGACTCTCAACTCCACCTGCGTGTCCTGGCCCACATTTGTCGTCTTCACCACCGCGCAGGAACCGAGGACGTGGGGATGATTGGGGCTCTCAGCGGCGAGTAACATGCTCGTAGCAATCGCCAAGAGTAAGGTCGTTGTTGCGAGTCGTCGTATCATTGCACTACCTCCGGACCACCTACTCAGCGGGGCAAAATGTTCTTTTTATCTTGAGCAAGCGCGATTTTCTCGGTCGACCATCGGGACAGAGGCGCGAGAAGCGACACACAATTCGCAGGTGGGGCAACCGTGCCTTCGAGCTGTTGTACTTACCCTGGGTGGTGCGACGAAAGCGTTTAAATCAAAAGCCGCAGGGGGGAGCCTGCGGTTGGCGTTGCGAAGTATGATCTATGGTAAGTGGGATGTCAAGAACAAGTTGCACAAATCCACGCAACTTTAACAGTCCGTGCAAATTGGTTACTCTCTTAAAGAGCAGCCGCCTTGCGTGCAATGAGGTCAAATCCCTTCTCTTTGGCGTCTTTTTGCAACTGCTCCAGGCGGGCGCGAGAGGCTGCCGACTTCCCTGACTTCAATTCGATCTCCTCTAGTGCCAGACGGGATTCGAGCTGGTAGCCTACAAAGCCTGACTTGGTTGCCTTGGCCAATGCTCCTTTGAGGATTGTCTCGGCCGCACCGGTTTTGCGGGATGCGGCCTGGGCGCGAGCCATGGCGACATCAAAAGCCAACTTCACGCTCAGATTCTGGTTTTTCGCAGCCAGAGGAGCCGTTCCTCCCGCTTCCTTTGAAGCATCGTCATTTTTGCCGCCCGCCAGCAGAGCGCGCACAAGCACAGCGGCGGCGTTAACCTGGTCGTCGCTTTTGTGGACCTTCTGAAACTCGTCGCGCGCCTCCCGCGCTGGCCTCTCCGCTGCGCCTGGATGGCCTTCTTCGATCGCCAGTTCTGCGATCGCCACTCGGGTGGCGGTGATATTGTCCTTCTCCCCCAAGCCATTGCGGAGCGTCAGAGCCTCATCGTACTCCTCGTGCGCTCGCGTGAAATCTGCTGCCTCTACGTCCAGAGCTCCCAGCCCCGCCAGCGCATAAGCCGCCATGCTCTTATCTCCCGCAGCGCGGGATAGTGCGAGCGCGCTTTCATAATTCTTGCGCGCCTTCGGGAGATCCCCAAGGTGTTGCAGCTCATCGCCAAGGTCAATCAGCTTATCGCTTGAGGCGCTGCTCTGGCCTCCCGCAAGATCGAGGGCCACGGCTTGCTCCAGCATCTTCTTTGCCCCGGCCGAGTCGCCGAGCCCATCCAATACTGTGCCAATGCCGGTCAGTGACGACGACACCCCGTTTTGGTCATTGATTTCGCGGCAAACTGTTAGCGCCTGGTCATAAGTCTTCTTAGCTCCGTTCAGATCTCCAGCGTCCTTCATCACACCCGCGATGTTAATCAGAGTTATGCCATAGTTTCTTTTGTCGCTTACCTCGAGAAAGATGGGGAGCGCCTTCTCGAACATTTTCCGGGCTTCCTCCCCGTTCCCTTGTTCATTGAGGACCACGGCCATGTGGTTCAGAGCCGAGGCCTCTGCCTTGCGATTTCCTACCTGGCGTACAATGGCAAGCTCATCGTTGAATTTTGCCAGCGCGCCCGGGTAATCGCCGTGATCGTCAAGCAACTGGCCCCTCACCTCGAGCGTACTCGCTAAGCCGTAACGGTCACCTGCACTTTCGTATCTGCGGCCGGACTCTTCTGCCGCCTTCATAGCGCCGTCAAGATCGTTGAGATTCTCCCGTGCGAACCCCTCATGGTACAGAGCCCGCGCCAGAAGCAACTTGGCATTCTGCGCTCTCGCTCTTTCAGCAGCTCGAGCGGCAAAAGCCTCGCCCTGCTTGAAGTCCCCCAGCGACGACCACGCCTCCGCGGCTACCAATTCGATCCGGGGATCATTGCCCGCCGGCGGAGCCAGGCGGCGCAGCGTCTCTACCGTCGCCAACGCTTCTTTTCCTTTTCCTCCGCGCGTTTGGGCCCGCGCCAGAAGCAGCCCATATTCGAGATTGTCTGGGAAAAACCCAAAAAGAATCCGGTAACTATCGGCCGCATTACCCCATTCTTTCGAGGTCTCCCGGTACCGCGCTTCGGTGAGCAAACCTTCCTCTCGCGGGAGCGACGAGGAAAGTTCATAGGCGCTTTTCGCCGACAATCGCGCCTTCTCGTCATAACCGAGCAGCGTCCAGGCCGCCGCCAGCGCGGAGTGCGCCAGCGCATGGTTCGGGTCCGCCGCCACCCCCTTTTCCAGGAGATCGCGAGCAGCGATAGCGTCATGGACTCGCAGTTTCGCCAGGCCTTCCGCGTAAAGCTTGGAGGCTTCGGTCGTGGACGGCAAGGCCGCGCGCACGGCCGCTTGATCTTGCGCATTCAATTGTCCGGCGTCGCACTTGTCTCGCAACTGGGCTCCGGCGCGGCTGACCAAGTCAAACAGGTTGTTCTCTTCTCCAGCCTGCTTTACCGTAAGCAAAGTTTGTCCGGCGCTTACATCCTGCAAATAAAGATCGACGCGCAGTTTGCCACCGGGCAGGTCCACATACGACCCCAGCACCACCAGGTCCGCCCCAAGAGCCTTTCCCACCTGCGAAAGTGTCTGGGGCGTCAACTCATCGGAATCCGGTAGCGCCAGATTGATCTTCATCTGTGCAACTTCTTCTCCCGTGATGGTGCGCAGTTTCCCGCCGGCCCCGAGTTCGGTCGTCAACATTTCGGGCAGGGCCGTCGAGAGCCACGCCGCCTCCGGCCGGGAAGCGGAGTTCTTGAGATTCAGCACCGCAATGGTTCGGCGTCGGCCCACCGGCTTGGCCGCAATCTCACCGGGCGCAGGTCTCTGGTGAATGTATAAGTAGGAGAGCGCCCCAACTAACGACAACAAGATAACGCCGACGCCGACGGCGCCAATGATAATCGCCCGCTTACTCTTGGCCGGAGGCGAAGGCGCGGGCGAAGGCGGAGGCGGAATCGCAACCCTCCCCGTCCTGTCCTGGCTGACCGGCATCGTCAGCCGATCCATGTCCACCCGCAACTCACGCGCTGATTGGTATCGCCGCTCCGGATCCTTGTCCAGGCACTTGAGAATCAGCATCTCCAGCCCTGGCGAGAGCTTCGGGTTGAACACGCTCGGCGCTTCCGGGTCTTTATTAAGGATGCCATCGATCACCAGCGGAGCCTGCGCCGACACAAACGGACGCCGTCCCGCCGACAACTCATACAGAACCACCCCCGCCGACCAGATATCGGAACGCTGATCCACCACCTCTCCCCGCAATTGCTCCGGCGACATATAAGGAAGAGTGCCGCTGACCTCCCGGCTTTGG
This sequence comes from uncultured Acidobacteriaceae bacterium, assembly GCA_963698865.1. Taxonomy (GTDB): domain Bacteria; phylum Acidobacteriota; class Terriglobia; order Terriglobales; family Acidobacteriaceae; genus Acidiflorens. The sequence goes on from CAVOSL010000005.1 coordinate 590,216, forward strand.
GTAGTACTCGCCGTTAACCCCATGTCGGTCTCCGACCGCATAAACTGCGCCAAGCCGAAATCGAGAATCTTCAGGCGATTGTCTTGAGTTAGTCGCAGATTCGCCGGCTTCAAATCGCGATGAATGACCCCGCGATCGTGAGCGCTCGCCAAACCGTCTGCCAGTTGATATCCAAGCCGCAAAACGTCTTTTTGCGCCAGCGGACCCGCCACCAGTTTCGCATCGACCGCTGCGCCGCTTACATATTCCATCACCAGATAGTCCACTTCTCCCTGGCTGCCGAACTCGTAGACCGTTCCAATGTTGGGATGATTCAGCTTGGCGAGCGTCAGGGCCTCGCGACGGAAGCGCTTGCGGGCGGATTCGTCCGCCAGCATTCCCGGTGGGAGCACTTTAATGGCAACCTCGCGCTCGAGTTGCTCGTCGGCGGCGCGGAACACCATGCCCATTCCACCCGCTCCAATTTGCTCGATAATGCGGTAGTGACCGAGAACCTGCCCGATAATTGACGTCCCCTGCGCCATGACGCCCGCATCTTAACCTCTGGCGAGTGCGTGGTCAACGCAGGAATGCTGGGTTCTTGGAAGGCAAGCCGCCGCAGCTTGAACTGATTTCCGACTGATTTCGGACTTCGCTAAGTTCTTGAAAAGATGGTGAGCGCGGAAGGAATCGAACCTTCAACCTACTGATTAAGAGTTATGGTTCTCGATTCGGCTGCGGCGTTTACCAACTGCAGTCACTGCAATAACTTAACGAGCACAAGACCCGCATGGACGGCTTTCGAAAACGTCGAAGAAGTTGGTCAAATCGAACGACATCTAATCACGAAGGACACAAAAAAGACACAGCGCGTCTTAACGCATATGTGATCACCGGGGCCAGGAGAAGATCGCTAACATTAAACGATTCTAAAATGTTTCTTTTCTTCTCGAAGATGCCCGCGAGAGTCGTCTCTAGGTTGCGTGATGCATTGGGAGCTCCTTGGCTACACCGAAGGCATAGTCAGAGGGCCTAACGCGGCCATGTCCGGCGATTCCTTGTTCCACTTCATCTTTCCAGTGATAGTAAAGCGTGGGGGCAATCTCGTACTTGCGGCAGGTCTCAGCCACGCTGCCGCTCTTCAATCCTTCCATCACAATCTGCCACTTCTCTTCCGGAGTTCTTTGAACTTTCGGTTTCCTTGGCATTCTCGCCTCCTGGCGAAGGCCCCAAGCCTAACTAACTTCCGTGTCCAGTTCTACAGGGGTGCACTACACCCACCGTCACATCACTACAATCCGCGAACAGCTGGGTTACCCGGCTCTACAATGTTGACCATGGAAACTCGGCTCATCAGTACAAATATATTTCTGCCTCGGAACACCGATGCGGGCTCCGTTAGTGTTTACACCGCTCCGTCGGAGAAGGCATTTTCGGTGAGACTATACCCACGTTCCAATTCCAGGGGATGTCTCCGCTTGCTCGACGCCTGCACACGACCTCCTCATTCAGTTCGTACATCCCGGGCATTAGATGTTCCGAGGGGTGCGGAGCATCCGAGAACGCAATGTAAGCGCCCTTAGACCCGAATGCCGGCCAACCAGGCTCATTCGCGGCCCGTGGCTGGCCGGTACGTGCAAATGAGCCCCAATAGCTAATCATCGTATCCGATAGCTTCTTCTCCTCAGGCGTTGCTGGAATTTTCGGCCAAAGCGGCGGCGTGCTGTCGAGCGTGCCAAACACGTAGGGCAATTCGCTGGCGTGGAAGGCATGAAGGCCAGCTGCCTCTTCGGCTGGGTAGCCATGATCGAAAAGATAAAGGAAAGACGACTGCCCCAGTGCGGTTTGTTTTTTCGCGAGTCGCTCTGCGGTCCAGCCGTAAAGCGCATCTCGCGTTGTGGCCCATACACTCTCCTGTAGCTTGCTACTGGGATAGAGCCGCAGAAATTCATCCGCCAGATCAAGATACCGCTCACGAATCTTGGTTTCGTATTCGGAGGCAGTCGCCGGAGGAGGCGGGGCTAGGATTCTTAACGAGCGGATCTCCCCGCTGTTGAAACCGGCGAGGAGCGGCACGGACGCTTGTTCGCCCCGGTCGAAAACATCGACCAGTTGTCGTGGCAAGAAGTGGCCGTCAATGGTTGGCCAAGGAAAGTATTGGGCTGCGGGTGCAGCTTCGGCCAGCTTGGCTGCATCCATCGCCCGCATGGCGGCGATGTTCGGGGCATGAAGCGCGGCAGCAAGCTTGGTTCCGGTTTCCTCGGCAGACGGTGTGCCGAAACGATGCTGCTTCAGTTCTGGCATGGAGATCATGTAGGCGCTTTCGGCGATTGCCTTCGAGAACAGGCCGCGAGCGGCAGGCGCCGCCATCAGGTACATCACGCTTAGAGCTCCCGCGGATTCGCCGGCGATTGTCACGTTAGCAGGATCGCCGCCGAACGAGCCGATGTTGCGCCGAACCCATCGCAGCGCCTCAATCTGATCCAGCAGGCCATAATTGCCGGAGACACCGTCTGGCGACTCGGCGCTAAGTTCGGGATGCGCGAGCCAGCCGAGGACACCCAGTCGATAATTGATAGAGACGACAATGATCGCCTTGATTCGCGAGCCCTGAGCCGTCATAGAACGGCTCTCTACTTGCGCCTCCAACCAGGGCGCCGCCATATATCCTGGGCTGAACTTGGCGCTTGAGTTGTGGTCAAACTTTCAGACCGACGCGATTCAAAGACATGAAAACTCAACCAAGTTGAAGACTCTACCTCACGTTTATCCAATTGGCATGGTGATTGCCATCCATTCGATGTGTTCAGTGTCTGCTCTCGGCAGTCGTTCCTGATGTCGGATTGCCAGCCGGCAAAAAACATATGAGAGGAGTCCGTCGTGCGAATGCTAATAGGTGTAGTCGCTCTGTGTCTGCTGAGTTTTCCGACTCTCTGTCAGTCCACTTCGAAGTATCAGGTAGCCACGATTCTTGAGGTCAAAGAGCATCAGGCTGCAGAACATGGTGCGTCTGATGCTGCCAGCTACGACGTTTCCGTCAAGGTGGACGACACACTTTATGTCGTCCTGTACACGCCGCCCTTGGGAGACCTTCCCCCGAAGTACATAGAGGGGCGCGAGATGCTCGTACTCGTCGGAAAAAACACAATCACTTACAACGACATGTTGGGTCGCTCGTTGCAGGTACCCATAGAAACCCAAAAACCCGCGGCCGAGCGTAAAGCTTCGAAATAGCTGCGGGACATCAATGTTCAAAGACTTTCGCAAAGCTACAGCTCGACTCAGAGATTGAGCTGAGCTTGGAGGAATAATGAATCGTCCGTTTGCCCTTAGAAAAAACCAGGGCGGCTCGCTCGCCGCACACACAATTCTCAGTCTCTGCGCACTATTGTTGTGCTGCAACATTGGCGCATTTGCACAGAGCACTGCTGCCCCAGTAAACGCGAACGCGCCATTCAGCGTTCAAGTTACTCATCTCCTCGGCCTGACGAACACGAAGCACAACTGCAACGGAACTCTGTCAATTCGAGGCAATGTGCTGCAATTTGAGCAGAAGGATAAGCCGGCCGCACAGGTAAGCACGGCTTCAATCCGGGATTTGTTCCTCGGGGAGGAAAGCAAGCGGGTCGGCGGTTTGCCGATGAAGGTTGGCAAGGCAGCGGCTCCCTACGGAAGCGGCCGCGTCGTCAGCCTCTTCGCCCACAAAAAGTACGACACCGTAACCCTGGAATATGCAGATAGTGAGGGAGGAGTTCACGGCGCGATTTTCCAGCTAGAGAAAGGACAAGGCAAATTGTTAAAAGATCAACTGCTCGCTCGGGGAGTATCTCTCGATTCTGGCGACGAACAACCGACAAAACAAAGCACTGCGGAGGTTCAAAGTGAAAACAAGTAAACGGAAACTGTCTTTCATTTGCGTTGCAGCAATCGTGGCGATTGCGCTTCCCGGTCATCTACTGAGCCAAACTGCAACCTTGAAATCCTCTAGCGCAAGCATTGGCTCCGGACCGCAATGGACAGTGCAGGTGAAAAAGGTTGACTCCGCCGGTCTGGACCTCGCACCTTCGTTCCAACTCGCGATCTACGAAAACCTTTTGGAAGAGCTGAACAAGACAAAGAAGTTCAAAGCGGTTCTGCGCGAGGGCGACCGTAACGCATACGATGTTCCGAACTTACTCATCCTGAAAACAACCGTCGTGAAATATACGCCTGGAAGCGAAACGCGGCGTGCGGTAACCACCGTGAGCGGCGCCACGAAGTTAATGGTTCGGAGTCAGCTCCTCACTCGCAACGGCGAGACTGTTCTTGACTGCAAAGTGAATGGCAACGTTCGGTTTTTCGGCAGCAATTTGCGCGCTACTCACAACCTGGCCCGCAATATCGCCAAAGGCATTAAGAAATCAAACGTGGCTGCGTTCCGCGCATTGTAGCGCGAGACTCAGCCGCTAACGTTGAACGCTGACGGTTGGCAATGATTAGGCAGGCACGGCATCCCGCCGCAGCCAAACCGCCGAACGAGGGGGTTCGGAATGCCATGCTAACGGTCGTCTGATTCCTTTTAGGTTTCCTCCGATGCCCTCTCCTTCCGTGCGTAGCATCTGGCCATGCAGTCACAGGGCAGAGGCCTGAGTTTGTTCGCGAGACGGAGCTCCGCTTTATAGCAGGCTAATACTTGTCCAATGCATACTTCGGATAGATTTCCCCAACGCCTGAAAACGCCGCTTGCACTTAGGAGCCACTTGATAGAGAAACAAACCAACCCTATGTTAGTATTGGTATTAATTGCTCTTGGCCATTGTATGCAGCTACTGCCCGACATGCAAAGGTATCAAAACCACACACCCCGCTTTCACTAGCCAGCAATCATCGACGTGTGTGCCAGGCTACATCCCATGCTTATAGCCCCATGACAAAGTCCACAACAAATATAGATTCACTTGTTGCTGCCGATAGACTACTATTGGATTCTTCACATCGCTGTAATTGCCATTGAGGGTAAGCGTGCTGAATTTTAGCTTGCGTGGCATGGTCCACGAGACCCGACCGCCGTATTGCTGCGAGAGCAGAGCGCTCGTGAGAATGTCGCCCATCAACGTAGTACGAGTTTGATTAATCGAAGCGATGGGCAGCAGTTGAAGTCCGGTGCGTTTCCAAGTCAATGTCTGCTGCAGAAATCCGCTGAAGTTAGTCGTAGTACCCACGGTGCCGCCTGCCCCAGCAACCCAGTTCAGGCTTACATTGCCGTTGATCTGATAAAAAGGGCGTGCAACCCAGTTTGTGCCCATCGTCAGCGATGATGTAATCGTGTTCGCGTTGGCGATCAGATTATTCCGGAACCAATCGCGAGTTCCCGAAAATGTCAGCGACGCTGTCTTCGCAACCTGCCGCGTCACATTCAAATTGGCGCCGATATCACGTTGGTCCGCTTCCAGAGCGAGTTGTTGATCCTCGGTAAGTGCCTGGACGGCCGGCGGGACGTTGGGAGTGTCTGTAATTGTTTCGTGCGCGGACAGACTGACACTTGTGATCTTGTTGATGCTCTTCGACCAGCTCTCGACCGCCGTGTTCATTTCCTGCTCGGCGAAATTGGCTTCATTAAAGTTGCTCTGGAGATAGGTGTCGCTCAGGCTGAAGGTCCCGGCGCGTGTCGTAAATACAAAGGTTCCCGCGAGGCCACGGCGATCCGGGATGCTGTTTGGCGATAGATTAGGATTGGTTGGCGAGGTGAAGTTTGGCGTGACGTCAACGTACGACACGTTCATCGAAAAGGGTCCGGACGTTCCCGTAACGTTCGTTCTCGCTGCCCTTCCTGAGTCGTGGATCAAGACTCCTGAATTGATGCTGTCGTGGATGCCCCAGGCATATTCGCTGGTCCATAGCCACTTCGGTGCGAGATGCACGAGCAATAAACCTCCGTAGAGATCGCCGCCGCCCGGAATGGAGAGCATGTCGTCGGCGGTAGCCCGGCTTTGGTCGTGCGCGCTTAACCACATCAAGCGCAGTTCCACATACTTCTTAGGTAGCGGCAGATCCCAACTGGCGCCGAGGATCTGTTGATGAAAGCCGAATCCCACGCCACTGCCGGTTCCGACATCGTCGGTGTTGGCATAGAAGCCAAATATGCCAGCCGGCGTTTTGATATCCGCCTCAACTCCTTGCCGCGGAGCGGCCGTGGTCACGAATTGTGCGTTCCGATAGAGCGACGGAGCTACCGCTCCAAAATTGACGCTCAATCCCCACTTCCCCTTCTGCATGCTGCCGTTCAACACGTAATTGTTGAAGTGACCCACGCTGGTCTGCAGAGCCTCAGGTCCGAGCACGCTATTCAGCAGGCCGGAGCCGTTCACCTGGAGCTTCCACGGTCCCTCCTGATAGACAAGTTGCTCGGCAGCGGAGGTCGTATTGGTATCGGGCGTAGGACCAGATACCCACATGGTGTTGGTGGCGATTTGTGTTTGGTCCTGTATCTTCCGGTTGACCTTGCCAGCCGCAGCCGCGGATTTTTTTGCCTCTGCATCGGAGAGCTTCTTCAACTCGGCCGCCGTCAGGGCTTTCACAGTGAACTTCCATGAGGACGACTCGGATCCCAGAGTGATGAGTACTGTGTGACTGCCATCGGCCAGCGGGACCGGCGGGTTGTAGGTGATCTTTGTATCGGCGACATCACACAATGAAGTTACATCGTTGCCATCGACCTGAATCGCCAGGTCGAACACATTCGGCGCGGCAGAAAACTCGATCACGATCGGCGACTTGGGATTGGAGACGGAAGAGTCAACCGCAGGTGTACGCTTGGCAATGGTTTTGATTTCCGGACCTGCCGGGGAGGAACTCCCCTGCGACCCACCAGAACTCTGCGCGTCTACGAGGAGGTCAGCAGAGGAACCATCAGCCGGCAGAACTTGAACATAGGCGGCCGGCAGAAGGCGTGATTCATGGAGCGGAGCCATCCGGCTGTGCGGGGAGTCCCATGACAGCTCATTGACGGGCCCGGTCACCATCGTGTTCCCTTCCGAATCGAGCACGTCAACAGTCCAATAGTAGGTTTGAGTCGCGTCCAACTTGCCCTTCAGCGCGCGCAGGTCGATGTGAGGTTTGTCTGTCAGATAGCGCCTTACGATTCGTTGCCCCGCTGAGTCGGAAGAGATGGTGATGCGGTACAGACGCCAGCCGCTCAACCCATTCCACTCGAGCAGAGGATTCCCCTGCGCGGTCAAAGCCGGGCGTCTTCTTGTCGCCTTCAATGCGTCTGCCGGAATGCGCAGCAAAAGGCGCATGGGCAGCGGCCTCCGCACTGCGCCCGACATCTCGACCGCACGCACCGTCCAGTAGAGTTCGCCATCCGGCAGCGACTTCCAGACTTCCAACGGGACACTCCACGAGTTGCCGTCGACCACGTGCCACGAACTGATCTCGGAAAAGTAAGGTTCGGTTGCAAACCCAACCTGATACTGTCCAATGCCCGGGACCGGCGCCCAGCGGAGTTCAGGGGGCTCTTGCGTCGTTACCCGCGCCCCGTTGTCCGGGAAGAGGAGTTTCTCGACCGAGAAATCCCCGGGATTTACGACCACCGTGATGGGGCGTATGGAAATGAGATTCGGCTGGAAGATGCGTAATTGCACCGTGTGCGGGCCGAGTTGCTCGGTCGGGAAGTGGTTCTGCGCGCGAATTGAGACGCTCTGTCCGCCAGCAATATTCGCCGTGAACTGCTCGATGATGCTGTCATCCCAGAACCAGGCGCCGATCACCACTCCGCTGCCGGTAGCGGCGAGTTGCGCTTGTCCGTAGATGTCATCGCCCGGAGAAAAGACCGAACCATCGAGAGGATTGAGCAATGCGATGGTAGTGACATTCAGTGCCGCCCCCAGCGAACTTCCAGGAGCGATGCGAAAAGGTTTTGAAGTACCGGGCGCTCCGCTCGGAGTTGTGCCGGTCGTTGTGCCGTCGAGATTCAACACATCGACAGCGCGCAACCCCGGAAGACCTTGCGCTCCAACCGCCACCACGGCTATGAGGAGGGTGGAATTCACAACCGTCGAACTTTCGATGAAAACGTCACTTGCCTGAACGTTGCCGGTTGAGCTCGTAACACTGGCGAGCGGCGGCGAGATCACGGCTATTGCGCCGGGCCGAAAGTTCGTGCCAATAAGCGTGACACGAATCTCGGAGGCGCCTGGGGAGGCGAGCTCCGGCGACGCGCCCACCAAAGTGGGCGCGGCGCCGGCCGGGGGAGTCACCGCCAGAGGAAGCGGGTTGGAGCCAAGGCCGCCGCCCGGGAACCCGACTATGGGCGTGAAGACCGTAATACTGAAAGAGCCCGCACTCGAGATGTCAGAGGCGAGAATCGAAACCTGCAACTGCGTCGGACCAAGGTACAGCGTTGTACGATTCGCACCGTTCACCTGTCCAACCGAATTGGATACGAAGTTCGCGCCTCTGACCGAAAGCGTGAACGCCGGTCCGCCCGCCACGACGGAGGGCGGATTGATGCTCGTGACAATCGGAGCGCTCTGACCGACTGCGGACGCCGTCAGCAAAAGCCCATACAGAAGCAGCAATCCAGCCCACCGTACGTCTCGCCTCTCCCCAGTCCTCATGATCCCCTGCTCCTACAGTTCGACTCACAGCCCCCTGCGTACACTCCAACTGAACCGTCCGCGCGAGAGTTCTCGCCGACTCAGCTGCTTTAAATATGGAGATGTTTCGAATTGCCGTGTCTTATGGCCACGGATTTACTCCGGCCGGGCCGCTCACCTGGACTTCGAGGGCATAGCTGGAATTGCTCGTATCGCCACTTTGGGACGCATGGCAATGCCATTCCGCCAGACTCACGATCAGGCGTTTGGGATTGCCGGGATCCCATTGCGCGCTCCATCGGCCGTCTGTGTAAATGGTGTCGTCGTCCACGAGAATTGGGGAGCCGCCTTCCGCGCATTGCCCGCTCCAGTGACCCAGACTGAATTGGGTTGGAATAAAGCCAACCGCCAACGTGCTGAAGTCCCAGACGTCGGTACCCTGGGGATTAAAGCGCGTCTCATTGAATCGATCCACGCCGCCGGCGAAGGTCTCGCCCGACGATTGCTGGTCTTGCCGCCCGATTCCGTTGTAAGGCGAAGAGTACTTGACGCTCGTCACAGGTGCTCCGGCATCGTCCACTATGGAAGCCAGCGTCACCTGGCCCTGGGGGAATCGCGTGAGCGTGACTTCCTGCCGCATCGCGTAGAACTTGCATCCTTGTAACCGCGCCGGTGCATTCCCAGAAGGAGCGATCACAAGCGTCACGTTATTCTGGTCGGGTTCACCAGTCAGGTTTGGTGCGACCTTGACCTCGATCTCAGTGTCTGTCCAGGATTGAATCTGCATTTGCACTTGGCCAGCTTTGAACGGACCGTTTAGATAGACCTGGCCTTGGCTCTGCCCGAAGTTGCATCCCGAGATTTTGTAATCGTCGTACTGTGGATCTGGCGTAAATACGATCTTAGGGTTCGTCATGCCTGTCCCAACCCCATTGATGTTCTGAATCATGACCATCTTCGTGCCGCAGGCCACCACGTTGCTGACGCTGGGCTGGACCGCCATCCTACCTACTGACGATGACGATGACGAGCTTGACCCGGAACTCGGTGGCGCTGTAGCCGGTGCGACCGCCACTGGAGCACGAGCCGTCGCCATAGTTGCAACACTCATAGACGGTTTACCCGCCGTCCCTGCCGGTGTTCCGCCAACAGGTGTCCCCGGAGTTCCTCCGCCAGGAGTTCCGGGCTGAGTCGGTGTCCCTGCTGAAGTTTTTCCACCCGAAGCCTTCCCACCACCCCCGCTAGGGTTGCCTCCCGTCGGGTTGGTTCCGGCCGTCGTTCCTCCCCCTGGAGTCGAGCCACCTGCATTGGTTGAATCACCGGACGACCCCTTAGGCTTGCTGCCAGTTTTTGACTTCCCCGCCTTCAATTCTTCCAGCGCAGCCAGGAGCGCTGCTACTTCCGGATCGTCTTTCCATCGTGTGTTCTTGATCTTCGGACTCTTCTTGAAATTTCCCTTTTTCTTGCGGATCGCCTCCTCAACTTCCTGAGGCGTGCGCTTTTTTTGCGGTTTTTTTGCGTCGGCGTCACCTTGTCCCCGCGGAGTGCCCGCGGACGTCCCAGCGTTCCCTGCAGCCTGCGCTGCAACGCGATTCGGACACGCAAAGAGAAGCGCTAATACAAATAGGCAAATTGCAAAATGCTTGAACCGACCAGAATTTGTCGAGATCGCATACGTCATTTTTCTTTCTCCTTAGTGAATTCGCGAGCCGTCCTTTTACTCCACGTTGCCGCAACTGGAACCGAGCCATTTAGAAGAAAACGAAGCGTCGAAGTTCAGCGTGTGGCCGTTGCCGCTCATGTTTCCGTGCGCCGAACCCTTCACGTGCTCCGAATCCAGAGCTTCGGCCTCGAAGGTGGCGTTTCCTTTCATGTCCTCGATTTCGCACGTCAGCTTTCCCTTCGCCACGGAACTGGTTGAAGTGATCACGGTGGGTTTGCATTCCTTGCTGGCGGAGACTCCAAGCTTGCGTTCTTCGAGTTCCGCTTTGGTTACGCAGTGCTTATCGGTCGTCGTGTTTGAGTGCGCCGCAGAGTTGGCGCTCATTCGCTCCTGCAATCGGGCGCGCTGTTCCGGAGTCAGCTTCTCCAGCGTTCCAGCCGGAATCGGCAGCTCGCCAGCCGTCTTTATCGTGCGAGTCGTTTCCCAGAGGCCGGTCTTGATGTTCAACGGCTGGAACTTCTGGCCCGAAGTTGTCGTGTCTTGAGCCAGCACAGCCAACGACCCGCTCAAGAGCAGGAATAGAAAGCCTGCGGATGCCATGGCATGAGTTCCCACTTTGCGTTTCATATCTTTGTCCCCAACTGAACTCTTGATCGCGATTGGCGCGAACCCCACATGCGCAGCCAATGTAGGGCAGAATGGGACCGGATCGGGAAAAGCTCAAAGGAAACGCCGCTTAAATCTCCCTGACACGGCAATTCCTTATTTATGAATCTGATACCGTCGCGGCTGACATGCCCGGAGGGCGATGCTATGATTCAGCAACTCCTAGGGGAGAGGGCTCATGAGGGGCACAGTCAGGCCGACGACTTTTCGTTTCGGCTTGTTCGAAGCAGATCTAGACAGCAAAACACTTACTCGCAACGGCGTCCGGATCAAGATTCAGGACCAGCCCTTCCGCCTGCTCTTGCTGTTGCTGGAGCGCCCCGGTGAAATCGTCACTCGCGATGAAATGCGCCAGGCTCTTTGGCCGGAAGGCACTTTTGTCGACTTTGACGGAAGCCTGAACGTAATCCTTAGGCGGCTTCGCGCTGCCATCGACGACGAGCCGGATAATCCGCGATTTATAGAAACAATTCCCCGGCAGGGCTACCGATTTGTTGCGCCGGTCACAGTCGTAGAGACTCCCACCGAAGAGGGACCGCGGATTGCGTCTCCGGCGTACGCGTCGACTCCGATCTCGGAAATAGAAGAATCATCCTCCCCGCCGACAGCGGCGGAGTCGTCGACTTTCTCCGCTAATGGTGGTCGGCAGCCGCGCGGGTACATCATTTATGCGGTAGCTGCGCTCGCCGTCCTCATTGCGGTTGCTGGATTGCTTGCATGGCACTACCGCTGGTTCAGGGGGCAGGCGCTCGCGCGCAACGCGCCTGTCAACGTGCGCAAGTCGGTAGCCGTTCTCGGCTTCCGGAATTTGTCGGGGCACCCGGAGGATGTGTGGCTCGCCACTGCATTCTCGGAGATGTTGAGCACCGAATTGGCTGGCGGCGAAAAGCTGCGCCTCGTACCGGGAGAACAGGTTGCCAATCTTCAGCTTCTCTCCCGATTACCACAGACCGATACGCTCGATCCGGGAACGTCGGCGCGACTTGGTGCCGCTCTCAACAGCGACGTGCTGGTGCTGGGTTCCTACGTGACGATCGGCGCCGGCGCTGGTACTCAAGTCCGATTGGATGTCCGGATGCAGGATGGCAAAACTGGCGAAATCCTGGAGGAGTTATCCAACACGGGCAGCACACGAGATCTGTTTCAGTTGGTTGCGCACACCGGTGCCAGACTCCGGGATCGTCTCGGAGTAGGGCCATTGCAGGGCACAGCCGAAGCGGGGGTCCTCGCATCGATGCCCTTGGATCCCGAGGTGGCGCGGTTCTACGCTCTCGGAGTCACCAGGCTCCGCGAGTTTGATGCCCTTGGGGCCAAGGACCTCCTGGAACAGGCTACCCACGCAGACCCGAAATTTTCTCTTTCTCACAGCATGCTGGCGCAGGCCTGGGCGCAGCTTGGCTACGAGCAAAAGCGTCGGGAAGAAGCGAAGAAGGCATTTGATCTTGCCATCGATTTACCACGCGCTCAGCATATGCTAGTTGAAGGTGAGTATTACGAGAGCCTCGGGAATCAGGAGCACGCTGCGTCCGTTTATCACGCGCTATTCGAACTCTTCCCGGACAATATTGAATACGGGCTGCATCTCGCGGGCGTGCTGACCCGATTGGGCCACAATAGCGAAGCCAACGAAATCGTTCATCAGATGCGAAGGTTGCCGCCACCTTCTTCTGACGACCCGCGACTCGATTTAGCCGAAGCCTCTGTGGCAGGGAACAAGCAGGCGGAGTTGGCCCTTGTTCATAGCGCTATGAAAAAATCTTCGTCGCAGGAAGGGAAGCTCATTTATGCGCAGGCGCGCAGACAAGAATGCATGGTGTTGAACTACACCGATCACCCCGAACAGGCATTCGCTTCCTGTCAGGATGCCTATGAAGTATTCATGAGGGCTGGGAACAGGCTGGCAGCTGCGGACTGTCTACGAATGGAGGGAGACACGCAAGGAACTCAAGGCCATTATGAGCAGGCAATTGCGACATATCAGCGAGCCCTGTCAATACTGGAGAAACTCGGCGAGCATGAGAAGATCGGGGCTCTCCTGAATAACATGGCAATTAATCTTGAGAATGAAGGCAAACTCGATCGCGCTGAGCAGTTGTATGAACAAGCCAAATCTCATTTTGAGCAGGCGGGGAATCCGGGGAATGTGGCCACCGCGCTCGGTAACATTGCTGACGTACTCTATGCACGTGGCGACCTCAAAGGAGCCGCAAAGACATACCTGCAGGCGCTTCAGGCCGAGCAATCTTTGGACCCTGCAGAAACCGGATACTCCCTCTACCGGCTTGCCGATCTAAGGTTGGCGCAAGGTCAGATTGATGACGCCGAGCGTCTTGCCAGGCAAGCGATCGAAGCCTATCCCCCGGAGCGGGGCGCCTACCAATACCGCACCAGTGCAATCGTGGTGCTGGGGGAAACGCTGGAAACCAAGGGGAACATGGCTGAGTCCCGCCGCCAATTCGAAGAGGCGCTGGCCATCCAACAGAAAATGGGAGCCAAGGCACTCGCCGCGGAGACCCAGCTTGAGCTCGCGCGATTGTCGATCGAAGAGGATCACCCGGAGCAGGCGGAATCGGTGATTCGCGGCTCAATGACCGCGTTCGAAGAGGAAAAGAGTGATCCCGACTCCAGCAGCGCATATACCCTCTTGAGCCAGGCACTACTAATACAGGGAAAGATGGAGGAGGCTCGCAATGCAGCGCGGCGCGGAGTTGAACTGAGCCTTACAAGTTCAGAGCCTGCATTAAAGCTACCGGCAACCATTCAACAGGCCCGTGTCGATATCGCGAGCAACGTGCCGGCGAATTCGGCTGCTGCCGTGCGAGCCCTAAATGCAACGATCGCCACCACCAAACGACTTGGCTACTACCCTCTTGAATGCGAGGCACGGCTAGCGCTCGGCGAAAAGGAATTAAGAGACAACTCCTCTTTAGGCCGCACACATCTTGCGGCGCTCGCCACGGAGACCCGCAGCCGCGGCCTTGAACTTCTAGCCCGCCAGGCTGATCGTAAAATTAAGGATGGTTCAGTCGTCGCGCGCCAGACGTCCGTTCACTGAGCTTCCGGGCGACCGATTTCACCCCTCCATGTTTCCTATACCGTGAGTCAGTTACGATCACAAATGGTTCCACACACAAGACTTAGCATGTCATCCCCATTTAAGTTCTGTTTCTTTTGACCACCTGGTCACACGATGATATCTCAGGTGCATGACAACTCGTACAACGATGGCCAACGCGAACCCCAGAGGTGCGTTTTCCGTTTACTTCTTGCCTCTGGCGGCAATATTTGCACTGCTCGTTACCGACGGCTGCAATTCCAAGGCTTCCATAACTGCTGATCAGCCGCCTGCCGCGCAAAAGAACACAGCGCCTCCAACGAACTCCACTCCAACCATTGACCTCAATTGTGTGATGACCCACATCCAGAATCCGCCGGGGTCTTTCCACTACAGCTTTAAAAACGAATCTGCCAATCCGTGGATGGAAGAGGCCAATGTTACCCCTCAGGCGATAGACGGCAGTTTTTCGAATGGGTCCATGCCAACCCCACAAAAATTTCATGGCGCACCCCAGGAAGTCTCCTCCAACCTGATGGCAATCGGGCAAATGTCCAGCATTTTCGCGACCGTGCGGAATACGTCCGCTGTGGTTAGCGAGGGCAAGGAGGATGGGCTAAACGGCTACAGTACATTCAAATATTCGATTGACACTACACATGGAACTGCGACGGAGCGTGAACTTTACAAGAGTGTTCTGGGCCTGGGAGGCTTTGAGAAAGGAACTGTTTGGATAACTTCAGATGGTTGTCCAGTAAAGATCATTCTCGAAGAGGAGCTGCACTCGAAGGACGGAAGCTTGTCGGGCAAGGCTCATTACGAAGAAGCGATGACGAAGATGTGAAGCAAACTGACCTACCGGATAGTTCCCGGATGGCCGACGTTCGGAAGCGCCGGGCATAGGGGACACGCGGAATCCAACAAGATGCAGAGCAACGGTAGGCAATTTTAGCGATCACGGTACACGGTAAGTAGTGCAAACGGCACGTGAGCGGCCAACGGATATGTGTGGTGTCCATTTGAAGTGGTTTTGTCGTTCTGTCGGACAGTGATGGCCCCGTGCTTGCTCCCATTCTTCTTGAACCTCCGACCCCTAGTCGCAGATTTTAGAGCTTATTGAAATATTCTGCGTCTCGAGTTTTTGCTTCTTGTCGGAAGAACGATCTTCGTACTGGCCACAATTCACCGTTCGTCGATGGTTCAAAAAGCTTGGTGGTCACGGGATAGGCCGCTGGATTTAATCGCCCGAACCGGAAGCTTTACTCTGCATCACGTTCAGCAACGGCTTGATCTCGCGATCCCAGTAGGTCCAATCGTGATTGCCGGGATTCTCGTGATATTCATAGAGCACATGATGGTCGGAGAGGTCTGCAACATATTGCCGATTTACGACGAGAAAACGATCCTCCTCGCCGCTCGCGAGGTAGAGGTAGGGGAGGTCGGCAGGCGTGGCCTTTTTGATGAGAGCGAAAACGTCGTTGCGCGCGCGCGCCGGACTGCCCGCGGTGCCGAATACCTCGAGTAGCTTGGGGGCAAATTCCGGAAGGCGAGTGTCGAGATCGCGGGAAGCATCCAGGGCCCCGCTGAGGCTTCCAGCGAAGAAAAATAGCTGCGGGGCGCGCAGCGCGAACTTCATGGCGGCATATCCTCCCATGGAGAGGCCGGCAACA
Source organism: uncultured Acidobacteriaceae bacterium (assembly GCA_963698865.1). Classification (GTDB taxonomy): domain Bacteria; phylum Acidobacteriota; class Terriglobia; order Terriglobales; family Acidobacteriaceae; genus Acidiflorens. The sequence continues at coordinate 605,825 of CAVOSL010000005.1, forward strand.
GCACGCCCGCGGCGCTCGCGGATCGTGCGATATTTGGAGTCAACCTCCGCAATCACGTCCTTGAGGATGTAATCTTCGAACTTGTCGTGCGCCACGCTCGCCGAATTCGAGTACCAGGAATTGTCGGCGTCGGGCATGACGATGATCCAATCCATTTCCGCCGCGTAAGTCGAGAGATGCGTCAGTTTGTCCCAATTCTCAAAATTTCCATAGAGCCCGTGGAGGAGGTAGAGCACCGGATAGCGCTTAGTCGCTGTCGCGTAATCGTGCGGCAGATAGACACGATATGGCATCTCGCGGCCGAGCGCGGCACTGTGAAAGCGGACATCCTTGACTATCGGTGAGTTCGACTGCCGCGCCGGGGTAGCAGAGTGCGATTCGGCGGGCTGCGAGTGAACGGGTGAGCGCGTGGAAATCAACAGCGACGTCAAGGTGCACGTCACGACCAACGCCGCGAGGAAAATCCCGATTCGTTTCCCGATGTTCATTAGTCACGCGCTCCGGTCAGCTTGTCGCGAATCATGCTTCGGTCCTCACGAACGCCTTGATGGTGGCGCATTCGCGTCCTTCCGACTCCTGGCCGGGACGGATCGTGTACGCGCCCACCGCAGCCGGAATGATAAAGGTTTCGGCATAGTGAACCGTGAAAGGCGCGAAAGCGCCGCTCGGACTTTCAACGATTGCGTCTCTTCCCTCCACGAGGTTCAACACGTTCACGCCGCCGCGAGTGTCGTGCGGCACGATATTTGTAAACCAATGTCGACGCGTCTCAATGAACTCGCGCTCGTGCAGGCCCGTACGCTCTTCACGCCAACCCGGTTCGCTCATGACAGGTTCGAAACGGTTGATCAGATTGTGCTGCACCCAGGCGGTCGTACGATCCCATTGAATATTCGCGGCGCCGTGGTCAATGTGGATAGGCCGCGGACGGCCGTTCAATCCAAGCCGTCCCCAGTCCCAAAGCTTGAAGGTAAAGATATAGGGAGTCGCACTGATTTCGAGCACCATGCTGTTCCTGCCCGAACAGTGCACCGTTCCACCGGGAATAAGAAAGTGGTCGTGCTTTTTGGCGGGAAACATGTTGACGTATCTCTCGGCCGGGAAATGTGGACCGCCCTCCTGCGCGCGCTTTAGGTCGCGAATCATGCCCCCGCGATCGATTCCTTCTTTCAGGCCGAGATAAACCGTGCCCTCAGTTCCCGCGTCGAGCAGGTAATAGCTCTCATCCTGGGTATAGTTCATGCCGAATTTGTCTTGAATGTATTCGGTGAGCGGATGCACCTGCAGGGAGAGATTGCCTCCGCCCATGGTGTCGAGAAAATCAAAGCGGATGGGAAACTCGGTGCCAAATCGGCCATGAACCGCGTCGCCCAGCAATTCGCGCGGATGCTGGAAGACGAGATTGATGGCTGGGATTTCGATGCGCGTGTCCCCGAAACCGAGCAGCAGGCTATTCTCCTCGGGCACACAGTCGAAGCACCACGCATGATTGGGCCGATCTTTGGGAAGATCGCAGACCTTCTCCATCCAGTGCCCGCCCCACGGACCGGGATCGAAATACGGAACAACGCGAAAGGGGCGATGGACAGCAGTTTTGAGGCCCGCGCGGAATTCGTCGCCGGAAATCATCTTTGGAAGGTGGGGGTCGTTCGTGTCGAGCAGGAAGTCGATGCGCGGAAGCAGGGTTTTCTTTAAGCGGTCGGCTGCGCGCCAGTCGATGAAGAATGCGCGTTTGTATTTCAACGACGGGCTTTCTTTGAAATTGTCGGCGCCCAGGTTGCCGATTTCCCCCCGGCGCTGGCGGCGCTGAATTTCCCAGCGCGCGAGGTCGGCATAAACCAGCAAATCGGGCTGAGGACAAACAAGCGCAGCGCCGGTTCCGACGACTAAGGTAATCCCATCGTCCTCGTTGGCAACGCTCTCACGCGCTAACATCAGCAGGTTGAGATCGAAAAAGTCCTCCACCACAATGCCGTTCATGCGGCCGAAAACCGGATCGTCACCCAGGAACGGCGCAACCATTTCTTCGATCTGACCGGGAAGCTTGAGCAGAGAGCTCGTCGCAATGAATTTGACAGGCTGCAATTTTTCGGCGAGCACCCGCTCGACTGCGGCGAGATCAGCTCCCGGGTAACACTCGACGCAGATGAGAGCTGAGTTGCGGGAGGAAACTTCCCCACGCAGCTTTTCTAGAATCGCCGCCCAGCCCGTTTGGCACGGCGATGCCGACGGCCGCACTTCAACAACGGGAAACTTGTCGTAATTCGAATGCTGGGGCTTTGCTGTCGTCATGCGGCCTGTTCGCTCAAGAGTGGAATCGCTCCAAGAATTCCCGCGTTGTTGCCGACTTCCGCCGCCCGCACTTTCACCTTACCCCACGGTGTCCAGGCATGTTTTTCGACGTGCGACTGAATGTAGGGGAGAATCACATCGGCGCTCTTCATCACCCCGCCACCGAAGACGACGATCTCGGGATCGTAGGCGTGAATCAGCCCGACAGTCGCGGTCGCCCAGACTTGCAAACAGCGATCGCGGAGAGCAACCGCAACCGGGTCTTTCTCGGCCGCGAGACGGAAGAGCGACTCGAAATTCACCGCATTTTCGCGCGCGAGCCGGCTCTGGGCAATACCGGGCCACTCCGCCGCGATCAGCGGGAGCGACCAGCCGGACGCTTCGGCCTCGGCACATCCAATCGCGCCACAAGTGCATTGCCGGCCACCGAACTTCACTGGAATGTGACCGCCGAGACAGCCGGCCTGGGCATGTTTGCCGCGCAGCAATTTTGCGCCGATCATCGCGGCCCCGCCGATGCCGGTGCCAAGCGTGGTCATCACAATGTCGTCGAAGCCGCGTCCCGCGCCGGCGTACCGTTCGCCGAGCAGCGCCATGCGCGCGTCATTTTCAAGTCCCAGGCGCAAGCCGAGTTCACTCTTTGCCCAAGCGGCAAAATCGAAGCCTTGCGCGTCGTCATATTTCTGATTGGTGGAGAGAATCTGGCAGGTTCGAGAGTCGACCAGGGCGCAGAAGCTGAAAGCGAGGCCCAGACAGTCGCCGGTGTTGACTCCGGTCCGGGCGAGCAGGCGACGGAAGGCGCGCACAATTTCAGGGAGAACGGGCAGCAGGCCGGCGGTTCCGTCAGTGGCGACGACCTCCGACGCAAGGATCGTGCGGTTCTCAACGATCGCGCAGGTGGCGTGCGTTCCTCCCAGATCAATTGCCAAAGCTTTCACAAATCCTCCCAGGGCTCCAGTCCGAATTCTTAGCCAATTCTCAGGCCAAAACGGTTACACCCAGCGGCTGGCAATCGCCAGAACGAAGACCGCGAGCACGAGCACCGCGACTGCGCTCATTTGAATGCGCAGCGGCTGCTTGCCGCTGTTTTTCCATTCGCCGGTCAGAATACCCAACACGCTCGCCGTGATGACGATCAACGACATGAATAGCGGCCAGCCCAGAATCGGTCCCCAACTACCGAGCTTTCCGCTGGCAATTCCATAAAGCGATGTGCTGCCAAACCAGAACACCGCCATGAGGAAAGCATAAAACCAGTAGGGCGCTGTTTCGGAGTCTCCAAACCGGCTCGCCGTGCGGTTCTTTTTCAAGAGATAGAGACAGTACGCGAGATTAGGAATTGCGCCCGCCAGCATCACAGGCAGCCAGGCCGCATTCGGCGCCCAGTGCGGGGCAGCTCCCATCCGCATTGCGGCAACGAGGAGGGGCGCGCCAAAGACTAGTCCCAAATTGACCATCGCCGCGCCCAGCCCACAGCCGATGGCAAACATCAAACCTTCGCTGTAGGAACGCTTCCCTTCCGCGACCGGCAAACTGAGAGCAGCTTCGCGTCTGCGACCGGCAACCGCACAAATCACCACGCCGACGATCACGAGCAAAACGCCAAGCATCACTCCCATGCCACCCGGGCTGGAGATTTTCTCCGGATGCAGACGAACGAGCGGGATCATGCTGCCGATCGCGGCCGACATGCCGAGAACGATTGAAAAAGTAAGGGCGATGCCGATCGACTCGACCGCCAGACCGAACAAAACCTGGGCCACGCCCCAACCCGCGCCAAACGCGACGACTGTAAGAATCAAGCTCAGGCCAGCCTCGGAATATATCTCGCCGAGATGCGCGACCGTGGACAACGTAACGGCTACCGGGAGCACGAGCAAGGCAAAAATTGTCCAGATGAGCCAGGTATTTTCCCATGCCCAGCGGCGCGTGAACTTCATCGGCAGCGTAAAGCTGGCATTCATTACACCGGCGACCAGCAACAACAGCAAACCGGCAGTCGTGTCACCCATTGGCTGTTGCTCCATGTCTTTGAGGAGGAATTGGCATTCTCATGAGGCTCCTATCCTTTTTAAATCATGCGCGAACACCCGTTCGCACTGGCCGCCACTTCCGATCACAGAGATGGCATTTTCTTCCAGTTCGATGTCCGCGACCTCGCGCCAACTCGGCCCAACGGACGCGAGAAAAATTGCGTAGCTGACCTGCAACCTGCCCAAGGCAGGGACGCACGTGAATGTAGGCGTTTCAAATAATGGTCCGGTTGCGAAGGCTTGGCTCTTACCGACCGGCATGGGAGTCGTTCCGAATTCCACGCCGCGGGCCTGCGTCTTGCCGTTCCAGGGAGAATTCTGGCGTGCGCAATTCTCTTCCCAGATCGCCACCCATGGAAAAATCTTGCGGGGAAAACAGTACCCGAGCACAAGGCCGAGTCGAAAATTCAGCGCCGCCACGAAGCCCACGTCGCGCTCCTGCTTCAGCAATGCGGCCGCGACGAAGCCTGTGCCGCGACGCACGAATGGGCGTGAGATATCAACCACCCCGCCGCTTTCGGCGGGCGCGTTAGGCCATGAGAATTCTTTTGAGTCAGCCAGCAGACTCTTGCCTTCATAGCCATGCGGCCACGTGATCGCCCGCACAGCGGGTAAACACAACATGCTGTCACGTTCGTGTAAGAACGGCGGCCCCAACGTCACGTGCTGGGTCCAGTGGAAGAAGTGGTCGGTCGCGCGTAGGTTGGTAACCGTCTCCGAGACGTGCACCACGTTTTCGTCGCGGCGCATGCGGAGTTCACGCTGAAATCTCAATGCCGCTTGCGGGAGTCTCACTTCCATCAGCACTACAGACGCGGTTTTTGACTTCGACTGCCGCACAACTTTCCACCGGCTGACTGGTGCCTCGCCGTGCAGACAGAGACCTTGCTTCGCCTCCGCGTCCGATGGCGCGCCAAAGTAGTCGAGACACAACGCGTGGCCGGTAAAGGTGGCGAGAAATTTTCCGACAGATTCCGTCCCGTAAGCGCGGTTATGCAGGCGCGGCTGGTAATGAGTTGGATCGATCGACGGCCAGGGTGCTTTCCAGAGCACATTTTGTCGCAGCTCGGCAGAACCGGTGCTTAGGCGAAGATCGGCAATCGCACCGCCGCCCGTCAGCGCCGTCAATTCGATCGCGCCATTCGACAAGCGCACGGCGGAGCGACCTTCCCATTTTGCTCTGTCAACCATGGTGCTAACATTCGCCATTCGGCTCTGAATCTCCTCCTTAAATCGCCATGCCGCCATCGATCGGGAATGCCACTCCGGTCACAAACTGCGCTTCGCCGGAGACCAGATAGAGAGCCGCCTGCGCCACCTCTTCGGCCGTCCCCAAGCGGGCCATGGGTTGACGCGCAATGAATTGCCTCAGGGCTTCGTCTGGATCGGAAAATGCAGCCATGCGCTGGCGGAAAGAGGGGGTGTCGACCGTTCCCGGGCAGAGGCAGTTTACGCGGATGCTATCGCGCACGTAATCGAGGGCCATGCTGCGTGTAAGCGCGAGCACCGCTCCTTTCGAAGTGCTATAGGCCGCCCGGTCTGGAACGCTGCGTAGCGCCGTCGCCGACGACGTGTTCAGAATCACGCCACCACCTTGCCGCAGAAACACGGGGATCACTTCGTGGCAGAGCAGATACATGCTCTTCACGTTGATCGTCATAGTGCGATCCCACTCACCCTCGGTGATGGTGTGAATTTTGCCGTGGGGCACGATGCCGACGTTATTGAAGAGGATATCGATGCGCGTAAAAGATTTGAGCGCCGCTTGCACAACGCGCTGCACGTCCGCAGCCCTGGAGGCGTCAGCTTGGACCGCGACCGCTTCCCCGCGGGCAGCGCGCACCTCCTGAACGAGGGACTGGACGCCGTCATCGTCCAGATCGACGGCCACAACCTTGGCGCCTTCGCGCGCGAAAAGCAGTGTACTGGCGCGGCCAATACCGGCCCCAGCGCCGGTGACGATTGCGACTTTGTCTTTGAGTCGCATTATTTTTTCGTCGCCGCCCCCGTTCCGCTTTCCTGGAAACCCATGCCGCCAGTGGGCACGAGCATGCCGCCATCCACCATCAGGGCTGCGCCGGTAATAAACGAAGCCCAATCGCTGGCGAGAAATGCGATCGCATTCGCTACCTCTTCCGGTTTACCGACTCGCCCCAGGGCGTGCATCCGGTCGCAAGTGGCCAGAACTTTCTGCGGATCGGGATCAAGACTCGCGGCCCACCGCAGCATCGGAGTGTCAATCGCTCCCGGGCACACGCAGTTCACGCGAATGTTATTGCGGGCATAATCGAGCGCCATGGCGCGCACCAAGCCGAGCAGCGCATGCTTTGTTGTAACGTACGCCGCCGAATTGCCCACTGCCGTGAAGGTCTGCACCGAGCCCACCACCACAATCGCGCCACACGCGCGCTTCATCATGTACGGAACGGCATACTTTGCGGCGTGAAAACATCCTTTCAAGTTCACCGCCATCACTTCATCCCAAACCGCATCCGGTGTGCCGATTACGTCGCCATAGCGCTGGATGCCGGCATTGCTCACGAGAACGTCAATGCCGTTGAACTCGGCCGCGGCGGAGTTCATCGCGCTCTCGACCTGGGCAGCCGACGCCACATCGCACTCGTAAAACTCCGAGCGCTTGCCTTCGGCACGCAGCGCCTGCGCAGCCTTTTCTCCCGCAGCAGAGTCGCGGTCGAGAATAGCGACGGCCGCGCCCAGCCCGGCGAGCCGTCGCGCGGCGGCTTCACCAATGCCCATGGCGCCTCCCGTGACGACTGCGACTTTTCCGCTAAAGCTTATACTCATCTCCCCATCCCCTTGTCGCCTGCGGCGCCATCATCAATCCGGACGTCGCGACGTTGGCTCCGTGATCAGCCGCAGCGTGACTACTTCGAACGGCTTGATTTCGGTTTCCACGCTACCTGCACTGGGTTCGAGACGCATTTCGTCATCTTCAAGCCCCGAACAGCGCCACGCCTCCCGCACAGCGAAATATCGACTGCTGATCGTGGTCTTGGATTCCTTGCCCGATAATTCTTCCAGGCGAACAATCGTGCCGCGGCCATCTTCCGCGATTTTCCACGTCACGACCGCTACATCAGGATTGTCAACCGTCATGAGCGCGGCTTGATCTGACGGCAAAGTCCCGGGCTCGAACGCCGCGTTCACCGCGTCCGACTCAAGCGGTGTCATCGTCTCCCAGCCTGTGCGCGCGAGTGCCGCGGGATCTAAATCTCGACTGCTTACGACTGAATAATGAAAGACAAACTCGCCTCCCTGCCCGGGCGCAAAGTTCGTTCCCCAGTAGTTATTCATGAGCCAGGAAAAAATCGCGCTCGACTTGGGTTTGAATTCTGCCGGCCAGTCCCCGCGCACGATATCGCCAAAGTTCACGAGCGGTGCGTCTCGCGGAACGATGGCAGCACTCCAACCGTCACCGCGCACGGCTGCCCAGTGATTGACCGCATACCACTCGCGGCTGCCCCCGGGCAGTTCATCGTGCGCGGGATCGACCCAGCCGTTCTGCGTTTCATACGTAAAGTTCGGATCGCTGACCGCGAAAGGAAATGCGATATACGCAGCCTCTTTGCTGAGGACGTACTCTTTGCGCAGAGAATACGTCAGCTCAATTCGCTTCTGCCAGTTCGGCAACACAATCTCGGTGCGGATTGAAGGCGTGTGCGGCGCGGATGACTCGAGCACAATTCGAATTCCGTCTGCCGTCCCGGCCGCCTCCAAGAGCCGCCCGCTGCTGGCCTGCGTCGGCTTGAGCTGCGGAGGTTTGAGCGCCGCCCCGAAGCGATAGAGACTGTTGTTGGGCATGTCGTCGGCGCCGGTGACGTAGATATAGCTTCCGAAGCGATAGGGACTGTTCGCGTCGACCAGTTCGCGGTTCAGGTCTTTGTCCCAAATGCTGCGCAACGCGCCGGATTCGGGATCGATTTTGAGACGATAGAACCGGTTTTCGAAGGTCGTGCCGCTCAACTGTTTCGTTTCACCGTCCCGCACCGCATCTTTCGAGCCGCTATTCTCTCCAGTCTTTGTTGGCCGAATCGCTAGCAGTTTGTAGCCCATGCTAGGAACATCCGGCACGACGAAACGCACCCGTCGATATCCGCCGCCGAATCCCGGCAGAGAGGTTCCGCGACCGGTGAAGAGCGGCTCGATCGAAATCTGTTTGCCGGTCACGCTGTCGACGATTGCAGAACCGTCCTGAAGATCGATTTCGACTGCGCCTGCGCGCGCCCAGTTCAGCGAATTAAAAACCGCCACCGATGGCTCTTTGGGACCGAGAAACGACTCCAGTTGCGCCCAACTGCGATGTAGCGACTCGCCGATTTCCCGCTGTGCGCTGCTCGTGTGGGAGCGCTTCAGCTCCAACTGCCGCTGCGTCTGCTCGGCATCGGGTTGCGTGGTTGCGCCCACGTAGGTCCAGGTGTGCTCGTCGAAAAGAAGGATGTTGCGCCACGCGTCTTGCAGAAGAATGCGGTCGGGTCGGAGGTCCATGTTCAAAACAGCGGGCAGTGCGCCGAGTTTTTCCGCGCTCAGGATGCGCTGCTGATTCTGACGGTGTACCGCGGTCGCCACGCTGTCCGAACCGAATCCATCCTCCCAATAGGGGCCAAAGTCGCCTCTATAGGTCGGAATCTCACCATAGAATGGCTTTTCAATCGCGGCCATCGCGTCGGCGAAAGTGGAGAATTCGAGCTTTGGCCAGCTATAGAGTTTGTTCCAATCCCCGGGCAGGTAGGCTTGCTCCTTGGAGAGCGGCGTGTTCTCAAGCTGCGTACCGAAGATGATAGCCGCAGACGCTTTGTAGTCCGGCCGCGAATACGCTTGCAGGAAAACCGGCAGAGAGTCGTGCACCGCTGCTATGCGCGGTGGCGTGGCAAACAACGTTGCCAATTGCAGATAGGCACGCGAATACCACATCAGAACTTTGCCGCCGTCCGGGCCCTGCCAATAGAACGGGGACTTCTCATTCCAGCGTCCCAGCAGCTGGATCGGCGCGCGCCAACTGTTGCTCGCGGCCACAAAGTATTTCACGCCGGCATCAGCGAGCACAGAGGCATACGACCAGCTGTATGAAGGGACATCGGTGATGTGTGCCGCGCCGGTTGCAAAGCCGTTCTTTGCGGCGAACGCGTGCGCGTCGTATAGCGACCGAAACAGTCCTTCGAGCGATGCTGTGCCCGTGTGCTGGTTGGCAAACTGCGGCGGCAGGACAATCTTCCCCTCCCGCATCGCTTGCACAAATTGTTCGCGCTTTTCCTCGGAGCGGCCTCCGAGATATTTTTCCGCGACCCACTCGCCATCGAGCGTCCAGCGAAAATTCGGAACCTGTTTTTGAATCTCCATCACACCGTCGACCGACTCGGCGTGCAGTTCCGCTACCTTCTCGGGATAATCTGTGAACCCGATGTCCAGATGCTCGTGTGGCACGATAAACAACGTCCACTTACGAGCTGCCACCAATTCCACTGGAAAGGCGCGCATCTTGCCAGTGCCGCCCATCTTCAATTCACCGTGAACGATGCCAGTCCATTCGTGAACTTGAAATTCGATTCTCTGTTCACCGAATTCGTCCGCCGAAACGAATGGTGTGCGCGTCGAAACTCCGCTCACCGACAACTCAGCCTCGCCTCGCGGCGGTATGTGCGCAAAGCTGGCGTAGACTTCGACTACTTCTTTCAACCCGTGCTCGGCCTGGCGGTAGAAAATTGACGGGACCACGAGCGCCTCGATCTTCCCCGCGTCGTAGCGCGCATCCGGATCCTGGTCCAACTGCAGCGCGTCGTACACCAACCCCGTATGTCCGGGCGCAATGGAACCTAACGAGGTTTCCACTTGCGGAGGATCGTCGAGCGCGGTGAGCACGAAGCGGTTTTCTCCCTGGCGGAACCACTCGGCCGGCAAATCGATGGTCTTTTTGTCCCACGAAGTTTGCGGAACGAACGTGCCCTCCCAGTCGCCAGCGTGGTAGTCCAGCTTGGGATGAAAGTAGAAGTTGCCCGTGTGTCCATTGACATTCAGTTTGAGATAGGAAAGTCGCGGAGTTTCATAGAGCACGGCGATCGTCAGGCGATACAGGCCGCGCGGAGGCTGCTTCAGATCGAACAAAACGGTGAATGGATGCTCGCGTCCGCCCGTCATGCCATTCGCGGGACCGGGCTGAAAGCGCCACCAATCCTCCGAATCTTTACTTTGTCCGATGCGATAGCTGGGAGCTTGCCTCGGATCTGAGTAGTCGATTCCCTGGCTGCGAAACTCGCTGGACGAGTAATCGAATGTCCCGATGCGCCAGACGAGCGTGTCCGCGGCAAAAGCTTGCGCGAGCCCGATGCCAGGCATCAGGCAGGCGAGAAAGACAATTCGGAATGTCACGCAACCTCGCATGCACGATCACCACTTCGGTTGGCAGGTAATTGCGCCGGGCCGCCGCGGGTCTTCAATCCACGAACCCATCTGCTGCTTCTTCGAAAGCTCGCTGTATTTGGCCAGTTTGTCCCGATCGAGACTTACCCCCAGACCCGGGCCCGCGGGCACGGCCATCTTCCCGTTCTTATATTTCAGCTTGCCGCCCTCGAGAATGTCATCGGTGAGGTGGTGATAGTGCGAATCGGGAGCGACCGTCATGTTGGGGAGCGAGGCCGCTAGGTGCAGCATGGCGGCCTGTGAAATTCCAAACTCGGCCCCGCTGTGCATGCCTACGTCGACGCCCATCGCTTCGCAGAGTTGTCCGGCAAGTTTCGCGCGGCTGATTCCGCCGTACCAGTGCGGATCGAGCAACACGACGTCGAGCACATCCATTGCGACATTCGGGACCAAATCTTCGAAGGCGAAGACCGACATGTTCGAGGCAAGCGTGACCCACGGCGACTTCGCGTTCACCCGCGACATCGCGCGCATTCCCCAGACTGGGTCTTCCAGGTACTCGACGTCGTATCCATGGAGCTTCCGCGCCACGCGCACTGCAGTCGTAACCGACCAGGCAGCGTTGGGGTCGAGTCGAATCTTCAGCTTGGGAAACGCCTCGCGCAAAGCGACAAATGTTTCGATTTCTTCGTCGGGCGGGAGCACTCCATTCTTATATTTAAGCGTCTCGAAACCGTATCGCTTGACGAGGTCCCGGGCGAAGGCGACCATCTGCGGCGCACTCGAAACTTCGCCTTTTCCTTTTTCATTGGCGTAGCGATAAAACAGGTATGCCGCAAATGGAATTTCGTCGCGCAGCTTGCCACCAATGAGTTCGCACACCGGCTTGCGCAGTGCTTTGCCCTGTAGATCGAGGCAGGCAAATTCGAGCGCGGCAAATCCCAGCACATTTCCAAATAACTTCAACGCGCTCGGAGCGGCCAGCTTCCAGCGAATCCGTTCCAGTTGAAACGGATCTTCGCCGATAAGGAGCGGGCGCAACTCCATCAATTGCCCCTCGCGGCTCGCGCCTCCATAACATTCGCCCAAGCCGACAAGTCCCTCGTCGGTATGCACTTCGACAATGATTCGCGAAAATCCGGGATGCGAGCCGAACGCGTAACGGAGCGGTGCTTCAATCGGGATAAATACGGAAGTCCAGCGCACATCGCTAATTTTCATGGCACAGCCTCTTCACACAACTTGCAAATGCTGATCTCCTGCTTCACTCTGCCTCAGCGTTGGTTCGCGAGCAATTGTCCGCGCACACGGGCGGAAGCGCGAGAAATGTGCCAGCGTCCCAGGTTTGCTACGTACATCTGGTCGAAATTCGGACCGCCAAAGGCAATGTTCGTGGGGCGGGCAATCATGGTACCTTCCGGATCGTAGGCGAGCAGCGACACCTTACCCCTCGGCGTGACCCTATAAATGTTGTCGGAAGCGTAGCAGGTCACCAATAGATTGCCGTCCACATCGAGCGCGGCGCCGTCCGGGATACGATGCAGTTCAGAGGCGTAGACTTTGCGCTCCCCGGCACGGCCGTCCGCCAGAATCTCAATGCGCTCGACGTTGTCACGTGTGCTCTGCACCACAAAAAGAAATTTCTCATCGGCGCTCAATGCCAGACCGTTGGCAAACGCAAATGGGCCGGCGAAAACCTCGGTTTGGCCGTTTTTACGAATGCGGTAGACCCATCCATTGTCCCGCTTCCATTGGCCGGAGTCGGAAAAGTACAGATTGCCTTCGGAATCGAAGACGGAAAAATTTGGCGTCTTCAGCTTCCGGTTTCCAATACGCTCCCAGGACTCAAGCACTCGGCCCTTCCGGTTGACTCGTACGAGCGCTGGTAGTTTGAAATTGCAGACGTATAACTCCTGCGCCTCCGAAAACGTCAGCCCAAGATTAAAGCCGCCGAGCGTCGTAACTTCGCGAACGCGTCCGCGCGCGTCAACGCGGTAAATCTGGCCAAGTTCGCCGCCTGCCCATAAGGTCCCGTCGGCATCGAAGGCCAAGCCCTCGGGATGATCCAGACCTTCAGCGAATATCCGGAAGCGTTCGAGAGGAATCAGCGGGCGCATCGGTTTCACGTTCGTCGCAATGCCAGATTTGTCCGTTGCTCTTTGTCGGACAAATGAAGGGTATCTACACTGGGAAATCGGTGTCAATCAAAAAACGGTAAGCCGGCCGGATGGGACCCCTCCTCGTTTCGGACATCTTCAGACGTGGAAGATATGCTATGGGCATATAGACATAACATCGGTTGCCCTGTCCAATCGTTACGCCTGAGGCCTGCCGCAATTTTCACAGCGGGTGATTTTTCTCCTTGACACCCGCAAGTTTGTCAGACAAACTTTTACCGAATAAGGACATCCCTATTGTCGGCGATTCCTGAACGCACACGCCCCGAGCCGGCTCGCAGCGAGACTGTAATGGACGCCGTGGCTCGTCGCATTGAAAGCCTGATCCGCAGCGGCGAACTGCGTGTCGGCAGCCGCTTGCCGCCCGAGCCCGAACTGGCTGCCATGTTAGGGGTGAGCCGCAGTTCCCTGCGCGAGGGACTGAAGGGCCTGATGTTCCTCGGCCTGATCAAAGCGCGCCCCGGCCGCGGCACTTATATTCAATCTTCGCTTGGCCGTGGCGCCGGCCGCCACTTCCAGTGGATGATCCTGCTTCGCGAAATCAAATATCTCGAACTCTACGAACTGCGCAAAATCCTTGAGCCCACCGTGGCCGCACTCGCTGCGCGGCGCGCCAGCGTGGAAGACATCGAGAGAATGCAAGCGGCCATCGACGGCATGAAGGCCAGTTTCGGACGGCCCGAACAATACATGGCCCACGAGCTGGCGCTCCATGAGGAGATTGGCCGCGCCACCAAAAACGCCGCCATCGAGATGATGTTGCGCATGATGTACGACGCGCTCGCCGAAGGCCGCCGCCGCACGCTGCCGTTGATCCCGGATTTCCAGGGCAATTGGCTGCGCCACAAACGGATCTTCTCGCTAATCCAGAAGCGCAAGGCTGGAGGTGCGCGCCGGGCTGTGGCCGACGATCTGAAGTATGCCGAGACCTTGCTCCGCAAAGACCTCGAGGCGCATGAAAACTTTCGCAGCAAGTCTGCCGAGTTTGAATCCGACTCGGCTCAAATCCGAAGGAAAGCTCCTGCCAGGGTGCAGCGAGCAGAACTAAAACGGGGGTAAATATGCAACACACGAATTGGAAGTCGTGGCAGTCGGCGTTGGTTATCCTGAGCCTCGTTCTCGTCAGCATGTTATTCAGCACCGTGGCCTTCGCCCAATATGACACGGGCAGCATCAACGGCCTCGTCCGCGACAAGAGCGGTGCCGTCGTCGCTGGCGCGGACGTGAAGGTCACGAATACGAAAACTGGCCGCGTCATCGAAGTGACAACGGGCGGCGGCGGCGAATACAACGTGCCCGGACTGCCGGAAGGAATCTACACGGTCGAGGTCAGCCACGCCGGATTTGCGACTGAGACGGTTTCCAACGTGGTCCTCCACGCTACCGAAACTCGGGCGGCCAACGTGGATCTCAAAGTTGGCGCCGCGACGGAAAATGTGACGGTGAACGCAGACACCTTCGCCGTCAACACGGAAACAAGCAATAGTGGAGGCACGATCAACGGCACCGAGGTTCAGAATCTTCCTCTCAACGGACGCGATTTCACGACGCTCATTGGACTGGTTCCCGGATCGGTGACCTCGGCCGGATTCGGTGGCACGAGCCTTGGCGGATTCGAGACGTCTTACGCCGGTGTTAACATCTTGCTCGATGGCGCCGACGCCAACCGCATCGACAGCCAAGCCGTCAGCACGCAACTTGGACGGCAGGAATCGCGCATCAATCGCGCCAGTGTGGATAGCATTGCCGAATTCGTCGTCGAGTCAGGCGTATATTCCGCTGAGTATGGCGATTCCTCTGGCGACGTCGTCAACGTCATCACCAAGTCCGGTGGCAACGTATTCCACGGAGGCGTTTTTGAGTTTTTCCGCAACGACATATTTGATGCCGAAAATTACTTTCAAACCGCAAAGACCCCATTCCGCTTGAATCAGTTTGGCGGCAATCTCGGCGGTCCCATCGTCAAGGACAAGCTTTTCTTCTTTGTGAATTATGAAGGCGTGCGGCAGGTGACCGATTATCCATCTGGCCCGCGAGAAGTGATGACCGCGGCAACTCGCGCAACCGCGGTCTCGCAGATGATGCCCGTGGTCAACGCCGAACCACTTCCAGACCCCGCTCTCGGACCAGTCATTACCCCAGACGGAACGCCGCGCCCCGATCTCGGGTACTTTCAGGGCACACTATTCGACACTCTTCGCGAGGATACTGGCTCGGTCAAGGTTGATTACAACGCTTCGCCTAAAGACAGTTTCTCTTTCCGCTACAACATCTCCGACTCATTTACGAACACCCAATATGACATTGCTTCCGGGCAGGTATCGCCATCCCCTGGCCGCAACTATTTCTTAAAGGGCACCTATAACCGCATCATCAGCTCCAACCTGCTGAATGAATTTGGTGTCGCCTATAACCGCCCCTTGACGGACTCGCTGGGCGGAGGCGGAACCTTCCCATTCTTTCAGTGCTCCGGTTTTTGGGGTTGCGGCGCAGATAACACCTTCGGTTCGGAGCCGGGACCGGCCCTGTTCTCCGAGCACCGGCCGCAACATTCTTTGCAGTTCCTGGACACGCTGAGCTGGACAAAGGGACGGCATGCAATCCGTGTCGGCGCAAACATCCGGCATGCGGTCTCGAAGGATGCGTTGTTTCCGCAGAACTTTATCGCCTACGACACCATTGGCGATTACCTGGCCAACCAGGGCCTCCAGTTCAGCACCCTCGGCCACAATCTTGTTCAGTTGCAGAACACAAACTACGGCTTCTTCATCCAGGACGATTTCCGCGTGACGCCACGCTTCACGCTGAATCTCGGAATGCGTTACGACTATTTCTCAGTTCTACACGGCGACCTGATGCAGAACTTCTCCATCCCAACGCTCAGCTTCGGAGCGCTGGGTGCGGGCCTGTACAACCCGGACCGCAATGATTTCGGTCCGAGGCTGGGTTTCGCGTGGAATCCATACGGTAACGGAAAAACGGTGCTTCGCGGCGGGATCGGCGTCTTCTACAATCCCTCTTTGACCGGTGAGGCATTGTCGCTCGCGGGTAACTACCAGCAGGGCTATAACGTCAACTTTATTAATTTGGCCTTTGGCATTACCACATGCACTCCGGCTTTCGGCATTGCACCGGCGCCGTTCTATTTCATCAGTTATCCGCTCCCCAACCCGTTGCCGGTTTGCACGCCAGCCCCGCCGCCAAACGTGAACGAACTCGACCCAAACCTCCGGGATAGTTACTCGCTGCACTGGAGCTTCGGCGTTCAGCATGAACTGGCCCGCGACACGGTGATGGAAATTGGCTACGTCGGAAATCGTGGTGTGAAGCTGCCGGCCGGCGCTGCGTATGCCGGCGAGGAGCTCAATCTGTCGCCGTTCGGCGGAAACGAGATCAGCGATAGCTACGGCAACATGCGCTTCCTTGGCGATTACGTCGAGTCCAACTATCACTCGCTGCAAGCGAGCCTCCGCCGCCACATGTCGCACGGCCTGAATCTCGATGCCAACTACACCTGGTCGCATGAAACCGATGATGGCGCAAACATTTTGTTGGCTGCCTACCAGAATTCGCACGACATAAAACAGGACTACGCCAGCGGCGACATCGACGTGCGCCACAACTTCACGCTGGGCGCGGTGTGGGACGTTCCTGTCCTCGCGTCCGTGCCTTCGATTCTCGGCAAGGGATGGCAGATGAACAGCATCATCTCGGCGCGCAGCGGCTTACCGGTGAACATCGCGGTATCCTCGCCTTTCCTGGGCATCGATCAGCTCCGTCCCGATCTGGTTCCGGGGCAGTCGATTCGGCCGGCGAATTACAGCGTGCCCTTCAATCAGTTCAACTTCAACGCGTTTGTCCCGTCGCCGAACGGCTACGGCGACTTGGGAAGGAACGCGGGCCGCGGCCCCGGCTTCACGCAGATCGATCTTGGGCTCACGAAAACTACCCAAATCAACGAGCGCCTGTCGGCGCAGCTGGGGGCGCAGTGTTTCAACATCGTGAATCATCCCAACTTTGGCAATCCGGATGGCAACCTGACCGACCAGTTCTTCGGCCAGACCTTCAGCACGGTCGGCAACAAAGTCGGGCCCGGAACGGCACGCCAGTTCCAGATTGTTGCGAAGTTCATTTTCTAGAAGCGGGTCTCTCCCCCGCCTCATACTGCCGGGGCTTCCTTCGTGGAGGCCCCGTTTTCTTTGACGAATATTTCGGAGGGATACCACCATGGTGTTTTCGATGATCTGCGCCGCTTGCCGGATATGGCTCACGGTTCTTTGCTTTCTCGGTTGTCTTGCGGCCAACGGGCTGGGCCAATCTTCGACGCCTGCGTCGTCCCCCGCATCGCCGGCTCCGGCTCAGCCAAGGCCAGTCCCGCCCGCCGCCAGGACCAACATCAAGACCATCTACGTCATCCCCTCCAGCCATTGGGACCTCGGCTTCTTCGCGCCGCCGGAAGAGGTGCTGCCGCTGTTAAAACCTCACCTCGACCAAGTCATCTCCGATGCCAAGGCTGATCCCGAATTTCGTTGGACGGTCGAAAGCGTCTGGCAGATTCGCGAGTGGCTCGCCCGCACCAAGGACCCAAAAGAAATTCAGGATTTTGTGGACCTTGTGAAGAACGGCCAAATTCAAATCTCCGCCGTTTTCGGAAGCATGCATTCCGAGTTTCTGGGTGCGGAGACTCTCAACCGCCTTGCCTACGACTACAAGACACTCGAGAAGCAGCTCGGCATCCACACCGACCTCGCCATGATGGATGACGTCCCCGGATTCACGCTGCGCCTTCCGCAAGTGCTCGCGGGCAGCGGCGTAAAGTATTTTGTCACCGGCTCGAACCTTTTTCTCTTTGGCGGCACGACGCTCTCGCCGGCTCATGTGCCATTCTACTGGCAGGCTCCCGATGGCTCGCGCGTCCTGACCTGGCAGACCCAGAGCCGCTTTGGCGGCTACACCGAGGCGCTCGCCGACTATTATCTCGACCCGCCAGCCCTTGAACCCTACACCAAAGAACATTTCTATCCGAAAGAGTGGGAGGGGCTGCCGCGATTGGAGATCATGCAGCGCGGCGTGGATAAGCTGCTGAAAAAGTATGGCGACGCCGGCTATCCCTATGACGCGGTCATGGTGCTTTTTCTGCACGACTTTCTTCCACCGTCGCAGGAAAAAGATTCCATGCTGCCGGGTATTCGCGAGTGGAATGCCTCCGGACGCCAGCCGCGCATAGTCATGGCAACTCCCGCAGAATTTTTCCAGCACATCGAATCTACGTATGGCGATAAGTTCCCCGTCTATTCCGGCGACTGGAGTGGACTTTGGTCCGAAGTCAAAACTAATTCTCCGCAGATCAGCGCGACGGTACGTTGGACGCAGGACCACACGCAAGCGGCCGAAACACTTTGGACTCTGCTTACATTCAAGGAAGGCGTCAGTTACCCCGCCGGAAATTTCGAATCAGCGCGCCTCAACGTGCTGAAGTACGACGAGCACTCGGGCGCGGCCCAGGTCGGCTGGCCAAAGCTGATGTCTCGGGCGGAAATCGACCAGCAGAACAAGGAGTATGCGCAATATGCCCGCGACGCCCGCTTTGACATCGAGCACCTGATCAACGAAGGGACGCAGGCGCTCTTCTCTCAGACGAATGACGCCCCGGCCGCGGACAATATAGCCGTGTTCAATCCGGCGAGTTGGGAGCGTAATGGGATCGTGACGATCGATGTGCCGGAGGGCCAACAAATCCAGGTGCGGGATGTGGCGACGCAGCAGTTTGCAATCGCGCAACGCGTCGCACCCGGGCAATGGTCGTTTCTCGCGAAAAATGTTCCCGGCACGGGCTATCGAACCTATGCGCTGGAATTTTCGCCGGCGGATGATAGCGCACGCTCGATAGCGAAGTCCGGCGGATTCGAACTCGAGAACAAATACTATCGTGTGCGGATTCGCGAGGCGGATGGCGCGGTGGTCAGCGTGTTTGACAAATTGCTGGCAGCGGAACTGGTCGATCCGAAGTCGGCACAGACATTCGGCACGCTCAACCGTTGGAATCCCTTTGGCGCGCTTCCGGCGGCAGCGCGCAAGGCAGAGATCACCCGCCACGATGGACCACTTTCCTCGAGCCTCATCATCCGCCGGCCCGGAAGCTTTTGGCCGGAGACGCGCGTCACCCTGCCCAGCGATGAAAAACGAATTGAGTTTACCAACACGCTCGATCGAACCCGCATGCCCTATGTCGCCAGCCTGCAACCGGGCGAATACTACTCGTTTGATTTCCCCGTAAGGTTCGACGGCCCGGCAAACATTTGGATCGAAGACGGCGCCGGTTACCACCAGATTCCCGACGACTATCTTCCCGGTGCGCGCACCGATGCCGCGGCCCCTCAACACTCCCTCATCCTGACGGGTGACTCTGCCGGCAAAAAAATCAGCATCGTGCTCGCCCAGCGTGAATCCTTCTTCGATTATCTCCCCGGCCTGCCGGGTGCAAAAGGTCCGGGCAAGTTCTTAAATGTCGTTCGCGTGCTCGCGTTGCGCAAGCAGGATGAAGGAGACACGCGCGATCTGGGCATGGTCAACTTCGCAAACCTGGAGCCGGGATTTGAGGACCTTCCCTTGCGCTTCAGTTTTGACGTGACTTCAAGCGAAGGGCCGCCAAGTTTTCCCGAGAGCTATGCATTTGCGGCTGACTTGGATATTCCTCTGATTGCGGCGCGGCTTAACCCACACAGCGCGCCGGCCAAAGCCACGGGTGCGTTCTTATCGCTCAATACACGCAGTGTGGTGGTCGTCGCATTCAAGCCAAGCGCCGACGGAAATCCTGACCATTACACGTTGCGTCTCCAGGAAATTGCCGGTCAGGCTGCCGAAGTGCAAATCACTACGCCGCTCCAGGTTTCCGAAGCCGTGCGGACAAATTTGACAGAAAACCAGGTGCTGGGCACGCTTGAACTGCCGCTCAGGATTGAGGTAACGCCTCATCAGACGCTGACACTGCGCCTGACCATTCCCCACAAAAGCAAGACCCGCTCCACTCGCTGGTGGGAGTGGGAGCAGTAGGCTGGCCTTCCTTATTTCTGTTGCAGGTTAACATCCGACCGCTGATCGCGCGTCCGCGAACTCACATCCGGCGGCAAGGGCACTTCCACCACTTTAGGCACATAGATATTCAAGTTCGTTACCAGGTCGGGCACCTTCATCGTATTGCACACATACGTAATCACGAGCGACCCCGGCCGCTCGAACTCAGGATGCTCCTTGCCGGCATAACAAAAGACGTTCTTGTCGTAGCTCGGAGAATCCTTCCGCATTTCGGGAATGTGATAGATGACTTCGCTCGCGCTCCACGGCCCCGTAATCGCGGGTGCGGTGCGCAGCACAATTGCGTCCGAGGAAAGGTCTGGCGAGCGCATCACCGCTAGCCATTGGCTGATGTCAGGGTGGTAACGCACCGTCATCTCGGACGTTCCAAAATCCATCACTGGCATCGCGTCTATTGGCTTGAAACCCGGCATCCAGGCGCCCATTTTCTTTCCTGTTTTCGCCAGATATTGCAGATTGCGCGCCGGTCCGTCGAGTCCCGCCAGCGGGATGCGCGTCAACAGCATCGGCCGCTCGTCTTTTTCGTAGAGCGCAAACAGGTAGGCGTACCCACCATCAACGACCGCCGTGGCCGATGGATAAGCGGCAACTTCATCGCGCACGAGCGGAAAATAAGTGATCCTCCACTTCTGCGGATCAGCCTCCAGGTCCGAGACCCTGGCCAGGTCCGTGCCACAGGTTTCAAAGTCGAAGCCGTCGGGCCGCTTCACGCGCGCATTGCGCACGCACAGCAACGTCACCCACAGGTCTTTTTCATGGACAAATCCGTCGAGCGCCCAATACCAAGTGCCCTTGGTTTGTGGCCGAAGGACCTCCGACTGGAAAAAATCCTGTGGCTTCCCATTCTCGCCATGACGAATGACATATTGAAGGTGCCACTTGCCCTTGTCGTCGCAACGCGAAATCCCGATGCTATTCCTCACCATGCGCGGGTCGTTTCCGGAGACCGTTCGCGCATCCCCATAGAGCGTGTCGCCGAAAATCCACACCGAGCGCCCGTCGGCGAGCGGGATTGAGTAGGCGGCGTCTGCTCCCCACCAACCATCGTTAAATGAAAAGCTGGGCAGGCATGGACTGCTCGCATCAGTATGCGTGCTCGAAGCGTTAGTACCCTCAGCATGCGCAAACTGAGACCCCAAGGAAAAAATGAGCGGCAGGATCAAAACTCCTTGACCGCAATGACGAATGGTCTTCTTGAAGAACCCCACAAAGAAATGCCGAACCATGAGTTCAGTTTAATGCCCAGAGCCCTTACCCTGGGACCCATTGTGATCTGTCACTACGCCATGCGGGTCTGGAATCGCTCCATCATGGAGCATGGCACCCAGGCTTTACGTGTTGATCCCAAGTATTGGCAACGGTCTCGCGACAGAGGCCGGCTCTCAAAGAATTCTTGAAATCAATGCCCGTGTTGGTAAAGCCTTTGCCTCAGCGAGATAAGGACGGAAGGTTCCCATTCCGGTTCGGCCTTGCCAGCCGGATGAAGTAAGGGGTAGTATAAAAGTAAGAATCTACTGGTAGGTAAGGACATAATGATGCTTCATTCTACAGTGACGAGTAAGGGACAAACGACCATCCCCGAGAAAATTCGAAAGGCTTTGAAAATTAAACCGGGCGACAAGTTGGAATACGAGGTGGAGGGAGACCGAGCTACCATTCGTGTGCATCCCGGCATTCGGTCGCTCAAGGGCGCGCTCGCCAGCAACAAGGGAAAGAGGATGTCTTTCGCTGAAATCCGCGAGGCTGCCGCCGAGGCAGCGCGTCATAAGGGTACCCGGTGAGCAAGCAGAGACTTGTCGACACGAATCTGATTGTCCGCTATCTGGTACAGGACCATGACAAACATGCACGAGCAGCCGGAAAGCTATTCGATGCCTGCGATCGGGGCGATGTGGTTATCGTGGTATTGCCGGTCGTTCTGGCAGAGTGCGTGTTTGTGCTTGAATCCTTTTACCGGCACCCACGCGCGGCTATCGCCTCCGCACTCGGAGGCTTGATCTCCAGTCCTGGAGTCGAGATCGATGAGGTAACGGTCCACCTGGACGCTCTGAACCGCTATAAGGGAACGAAGGCTCACTTTGTCGACTGTCTGATCGCCGCTACCGCGGTGGCTAAGAACGTACCCGTCTCGACCTTTGATCAGGACTTTCGAAAGTTTGGCGACGTGCGCGTGGAAAGCGAATAGTTGCAAGCGAATCGCTACTCTCGTTCTTCGTCAGTCAGCGACCAGGAAATTTTCTTGATAAACGTGGAACCAGCGTGAGAGCGACCGATTCAAAGGGGAGAACATTATCATTCCTCGAAGGTCCGTCGCAGTGACCTGAAGAACCTGAAGGAAAACTCAAAGAATCGATGTCGCCTAGCAGAAGCCTTCGGACGCAACGGACCGTTCGTCAATCCGACGTTGGCCATCAACACTCGCGCTGCTAACACCGTTATTTCGCTACGAAACGATCTCCTGTCACGGAGCATTCGTCGGGCCTCCTCATTTTGTTCTGGTGTACCGGTGCTGGGTGTTGATCCGAATGCGGGCCTAGGTTACAAAAAGGCCCCCGCGATTCCCACTCAGTATTGGCTCCTGCAAATCACCGACAACGATGTACCGCGCGCCTCGCAATTCACGTATCCGCCCTGCCTGGCCAATCGTTGTAGCGCGTCGCCGGTGCACCCCCAGTTCTTGGGAGAGCACAACGATATTGTCGCTACGCTTCAACCGCTCGACAGCCATCTTCCGGAACGCCATGGGATATCGACCTATGGTTCGTTTCTTTGCCACTCGCAGTTCATGAAGTCGCCCGGCTGTTCGGACTTTGCACAGCGGATCTCATGTTACCGGATACGATATCTGATGGCTTTAGCGGAAGCTGTCTGGATTGTGAGCAAGCAGGTCTCATGACCAACAACGAGGGCAAAAAGCTGCAGTACCGGGAGCTGCGACTCTTTCCCGAGAGCCCGTGTGAACGCTGTGCACGCGGCGAGCCTTGTGAACACACCGAAACGTCATGAAAACAATGCGCTTGTGAACGTCGTGAATGATGTGAACGTGTAGTTGGGCCTTTGGTTTTTGTCCGCGGAATCTTGGCGTCCCCGGCGGGATTTGAACCCGCGTTACCGCCGTGAAAGGGCGCTGATTGGCTGTATCACGTTGTAATTACAAGGGCAGCGGTCGCTCTGCAACGCCCTGTAAGGAACGGGGGGAACACCAAGAAACAAGTTTACGTTGTACCGTCCTTGTACCGCGAGTTTTGACGTAGGGACCTTGTTCCCCAACCTTCAACGCCTGAGTCTAGTCTTCGTCCGTGCCTACTTGTCCACCACCGGAACCGCCAATGGGCCGAAGGAACTGCGGCAGTCGGGTTGCGGGGTCACGCCGTTTGGAGTGACTGACACTACGGCCAGCGGGGCGTAGTGATGAGTAATTCCGTGAGGCGGCAATGCGATCGGAATCGGATTGCCCTGGGCGTCGGTCTCTGGATTGCCATGAGCATCCGTCACTTTCGGCCACTCTATGTCACCGGTAGCGGTGCGCGCCGGGATCAACCAGTAATCCCCAGTTCGGTACTGATTGAGATTTGGCTGCGTAGGCGTGGGAACTCCAGCACCGGGCTGGAAGCGGATTTGCACTCCGTCTTCCAACGTCAACCACACACCTTCCTGCACGAATGCCGCATTGTCGTTCGCCAGTGTGAGTCCGCCTTCGGCGGGATCGCTTTCAGTCTGATCCCACCGCCGCAGCAGCGGATGCAGACTTTCATCGCTGCCGAGAACGGTGTCCGGAGTCCCACCAAGGCTTACTGTCAACGTGGAAGAGTCAATGCCTTGGACCGCCAGCAGATTACCGGGAAGATTCATTAACACTGAGCGATCATCTAGCACTTCGACGAATTCCCCGGGAGTCAGGCCGAAGCGGTCATCGCGGCCAAGAGTTTCCACCACTACCGAGGCTGTTCCGCCGCCGCTGGCGATGGGATAGATTACCGATCCATTTTCGCGAGACCACTTGAATGTTGCCGAGGTGCTGTCGGTCGGGTCAGCGCCGTTCCATGCGCCGCCTGCACGATTGATTTCGACGCGATAGAGCTGATTCTCCGGTCCGGTATAACTGGCATTCGGATTGATGATGCAGGGATCGGTGGACGGAGAGCCTTGCTTCGCCATGGCTTGCAGCCAGCCGCGATTGGCGGGTTGGAGTTGCTCGTAGAGACTCTGAAATGTGGCACACTCTTCGCCCTCATTTGCATCGAGTGGGGCCTGAGTCCATTTCACCTGCCAGACCAGCTTGGTCCTTGCCGCCGTATCGGGACCGCCCAGAGCCACTTCGCGAATGCTGTCGTCTTCCGCGTAAGTTATAACGCGCTCCCAAACGTCGAGATAGATCTGGCATTCGCCGCTCGGCAATGGCGGCGGGCTGATTGCGCCGGCGGTGGTCGAGTAAACATAGTCGGGCTGGTGCAGATAAGTAATCAACCGGCGCAATTTTGGATTTGCGAAGTTAGAGAAACTGGATCCGGCAACACTGGGATTGACCGTAATCTGGCTGGACGACTTCAGCGGATTGCTGATTGTGACTGCCACTGGGGTATTGGTAGTCCCCGGCGTGTCGTCGAACACTTCAAAGTATGGAATTGGCGTCAGCTCAAAATCCGATCTCCAATTCATGACCTGGAAAACTCCAGTCGAGCTGGTCGAGGAAATAGCGGTCGGCATGAAGTCTGCCTGGCAGAGCAGTCCGTCGACGTAATAGTCGCCAAAGCCGATCTGAAAATCAGCCGTGGACAAGGGGACAAGAGACGTGACGCCGAATCCAAGATTAGCCTCGGGGCCTCCGGCAGGACCAATCAGATTCGCGGCCAGGGTGCGCATGTAGTGCAGCAGAATCGCCGCCTGTTCGTTCCAATCGGCGTCGAGCTGCACGCGGCCTTGCTGCATCAGCACGCGATCGAAATGTTTGAATGGATGAAAAGTGTCCCGCGTCAGGTCGGCTTTCATACAATTCTCCCTAGCTTGCGAAAATAATCCCGGCCGTCATGCCAGCCGGTGTGTACTCATTCAGACGAGTGCGAAGATTCGCCGCCCGCTGTGGTTGATACAAATCGTGAAACGCGCCCATCTCAGATTGGTCATTAGCGCCTTGCGTTATCTCAGGCGCGCAAAGATCAGAGAGCTGGCAATAGGTCGGCATGCCGTAGCGAATGCTGTTGAAGTCAGGTTCGACGCGCAAACGCTCCTGCAGGAGGAGCGCGTGACGCTCGGCCGGGGAAAGATTGTCCTGCAGCGCGAGCGCGCGTACGGCTCGCTCCACCAGATCTGGCTGGCACTCATACCGCCGCGGAGTGCGCGAGACCGGAGTGACATAGCAGAACCTCATACATCCCTGCTGCCGGCGGCAGTCGCGCATCACCCCCATGAAAATGCAGTTCTCCGCCAGGTCAATAGCGTGGGTCTGCACTTGGCCAAGAACGGTGCACCGCTTGATGTTGAGAACCGAGTAAGCGCAGAGTTTTTCGGGCGCTCCGATGGCAATTGCCTGCGGGCTCATGGCATCGACGATGCTGTCGCTGATGTCAATCCGGCAGGGATCGTCACGAACTTCGTCGCGATTCACCTGGATCGCGCCGATAATGCTGTGTTCAATGCGCAGGCAATTCGGGGCATCGTCCAGCTCGAGGCTTGGTTCGGTGGGATTGGATGGCTCGCAATGGCAATCCAACCCCCAGCCCGGCACCAGGGTGCAATGCCGAATCACAACGCCTGCAACTTCTCCCTGTACCTGCATGCCGCGTCCGGTGACGACGATGCCGTCGAGCGTGAACCAGCAGGTTGGATCAGTTGCACTCGATGCAGCGGCACTGGAGGCGGTTGCGCTCCCGCCAGTTGTGGCTGTGTTACTGGCCGCAGCGGCTGGTGACTTCGAAGACGTGCCCGCGTTCGCTTTCGCCGCCACGCTCAGGGCTGACGGGGGTGCGCTCGTCAAACCGGTAATCGTAAGACTGTCGGGCGCGGAGGTCTGCCAGTTCAGCAATCGGATCACCGGCCGCATGCGGTTCGCCGCGCGGAGTTGAAGCGTCTGTCCGGGATTCAGATTGATGGCGATGGGCTCGACATAGACGGCGCTGTCGGTGATCTCGATGATCGCGTTTGCAGGATTATCGATCTGCCATTGCGTAAGAGCGTCATTGATGCGTGTGAAGTTTTCGCCGGAGCCCACCAAATAGAGGTTGTAACTCGAAGGCTGCGACAGTGTCCGCTCGTATTCGCCACCGCCGATGTTGGCGCTGAAGGCGTAGTTGTAGGAGACCCAAACGCCCTGACGACGAGTCTGAGTGGGAGGAAACGCGAGGCGGCCAAGTTGAGGATCAACGGCGACTTGCCCCGGCAAAGGCCGGTACGTCCAATCCGTTAGGTCGGCGACCACGATGGATTTTGGGTCGACTAGCGTTCGCGGCGAGCCAGTCCAGATTTCAAAGCTCTTTCCGTCCCCATAATAATAAGGAAGGCCGCTGGTCACAGGTTTGCCAGGCGTCCCAGTTTCAAAACGCTCAAGTCCCCGGCGAGTAATAGGCGTAGGAAGATTAAGCCTTCCCGGAGGCTGAGCCGTGGTTGCCTGAGGCCGGTCATATAGCGGCGTGTCATTGCCAAGCGCGCTGAAGTAGTAGCAGTTGGGACTCGTGTCATCGTAAAAAGCAGGCGCTTGAGTGACCGAATAGGTTTGCAAGCGCCAAACGAACACGCCGACATTCGGGATGTTATAGAGCTCAGGGAAATGCCGCGCGTTGATGCAGCGCGCGTCGACGAGGTGGGCGATTTCCTCGAATGCTGTCCCGAGATCGTCGAGGGCCGCTCCCCGCCGGATGTCGACGGTGCGGCCGCGATCAAGATGCAGATAATTGATGTTCTGGGTGAAGCTCAGCAGCCGGTAGAATTCGACGGCGCGCGCAGGCCATCCCGCAACCGCGGCCGACAGCTCTTCAAGAACCGCGACCGTTCCCTTGCGCCGGCGGAATCGTACCGTGTTCGCAACTTCGCGACGCGGAATCAGAATGCGCTCGCGGGTTAAGGCGCGCGTCTTCTGGACTCCACCGGGATCGTCAAACAGCGGCGTGTATCCCACTAGGTCGCCGATGTAGGGAACAACCCAATCCTGACAGGTTTCAATGAACCAGTTTTCGTAGAGCTGCGAGATGTCGGCATCGACCAGGTTGACTTGCTCGGAAATCACCTGTAGCAAGGCGCGGAGCGGATAGCCGCGATCAGCGTCGCGCAGACGGTGTACCGCAGGCAGGAGATCATAGAGACGATCGGCATTCTGGGTGCTCATGTGGTGATCTCCGTCAGAATTAAGGTGTCGGGGATGTCCGGCGTGAGGATAGCTAACTCAGCAGGCAGAATGCGTTGTGCGGGATCAGTCGCCGTCGGATAGACCTGCGCGAGTTCCGCATCGACGAAACTGCGCAGAGTTAAAGTGGCACCCAGACTCGCCAACTCCGCGGCGGTCACCGACTCGGCCACCGAGTCGAAGATCTGCATGTTGACGTACTGCACGCCCCCCACCGCTTGCATCGCGCTCACCGCTTCACTCAGGAATGCGCTCTGACCGAGTTCACGATTGTCAAAACTGTAGAGAGCCAGCAGCGTCGTGCGCAGGTTGGCAGCGACCGTCTCCCAGGCGTAATCAGACAGGATTTTCACACTTGCGCTCATGACCAGCACTTTGAGTCGGCGCAGCGCGATTTGAAGAGGTTGATAAGGATCACCCGCCCCCAACAATGCTTGCTGCAAAGCTTGGTAGAGGTCGGTCGTAGGATTGATCGCGATGTCGTCGTTGCCGGCGATGGTGAGATGCACGAGAAGTTTGCGTCCATCGCTCAGGCGGCGCGAACTTGCCTTTCCGATCCCGGCAAACTTGCGGGCGAAGTCCGCGTAGTCTGAAACAGACACAAGTCGGTCGAGAGCCAGAGTGCCGATCGGAATATTGCGGCGAGCCTGGTCGCGAGTATCGCCGTCGGCGCCTCCCGCGGCGGCCAGCGGATTAATCACGTTCTTGACACCGAGCGGCTGCGTTGCCAACTGGCTGATCTGCAGCGCGTCGACGTTACCGACCTGTCCAGTACCGCTGCGATAGACGGCTTTGACGTTGGCAGTGCCCGTGGGCAAACGCAAACCGTGTTGGCCATCGCCGGTAGTTACCGTAGTTGTTCCGGAATCGTCAGTCCGAGTTATGTATTCACGATCCGTCGGACCGAGGATAAACAGGTTATCGGCCTCTTCCCACTCAACTTCATTAACGCGCACCACCAGCGTGCTTTCGGCTCCACTTGGAGTGGGGACGGGCAGGAAAGTTAGCGGAGCTTGGTGCAACTGAAACGTCTGCAACGCTTCGCTGCTGTCGCCATCGCCGAGGACCTCGCCTTGCGTCTGGCC
Source organism: uncultured Acidobacteriaceae bacterium (assembly GCA_963698865.1). Lineage (GTDB taxonomy): Bacteria > Acidobacteriota > Terriglobia > Terriglobales > Acidobacteriaceae > Acidiflorens. The sequence goes on from CAVOSL010000005.1 coordinate 634,218, forward strand.
GTGGGTCGCCTTGGCGACGTTGCCGTAGATGGTGACGGTGCTTGAGTCGTAGGAGTAGGCGAGACTGTTGGCCAATACCAACGTTGTGTGAAGCGTGTCCCCGCCGCTGGCCAGGCTCGCAATACGCCACGCAAAAACGGGTGTCCCATTATTTGGAGCGGTTGGGTCCCAGCGATTCGATGGGATGGTTCCACCAGGGAAAGGAGAAGGAGGGCTCGTCGCGGGATCCATAAGCAGACCGCTGAAGTCAGTGAAGTTCCCGTTCCGCTCGTCTGCCGTGGGAATGTAGGCGTTCGCGTAAAGCCCGGGAGCCAGTTGCACCGGATCACAGATTTCCTGGTTCAAAGCATTGGGCAAAGGAAAGTTCTGAAGATATTGAGTGAGCCCATCGTTTGGGCTTCCCACGACGAGCAGATCGCCGTTGGCGTTCGGACCGGCCACGGAATAAACGCCAGAGAATGGAACCGCGTTCACAGTGACCGCCATGCAGGATTGCTTGCCGGGTCCCTGCGTCACCTGCGCGATCATCACCAATTCATTGCCGACGACGCCAGTCGAACTGGTCGCGCCGGTGGCGTCCGTGATGTCCGTGCGCTGGCCGGAGACGATGATCCACCGTCCAGATTCGAGGTCGTCATAGACGCCATCGAGCTCAATGGTGCTTCCTTCGACGTCGCGGTCAAGCGGCTCCTCGGCCAGGGCCAGCTCCTCGGGCTGCGCATATACCACCGTCTGTCGGATGGCGACGAGGTCCTGCGTCGTGGTCGCATTCGTGTCGGCCTGTGAAACGTCCAGCCAATCGATCTGTTCAGCAGTCGCTGGGTCGTTGAGAAATACGCGGGTGGTCTTCCCGCTCATGCCGTAATCGGCCCGGGAAATTGTCTTGACCGCGCCCGCCTTTGCAAACAATAAGCCGGGAGCCGGCACGATTTTTGTCTTCGTCGTGTCGACTGCACTGGTGTCAACAATCACCCACCTTCCAGTCAACACTTTGTCATAGCTCGCGTCGAGTGAAACAATGTTGTCCGTTTCGTGGCTGATGGTGTCCGGAACAGCGCCCGGATTGCTCTCGACGACCGGCCACTCCGAAAAAGTCGGGTTACTCGGGGTAGCATAGCTAACCTTGAGAGGAGCGTTGTTGCCAAACGGCGCCGCCTTTACGCGCATGGCATAAACCTGCAACGGAACAGGAGCTGTTTGAATCGATCCCCAGGCTTTGTAGAGCGTTGGCGCAGCCTTTGGTCTGAAGGTGGAAAGTAGACGGGGCGCAATGTCCGACTCGGGAGCAAACACCTGCGAGACGTTGCGATTCAGGCGAAAAGTATTAGCCGGTTGGAGGGACGGAGGAAGAGCAAGTTGGTCGACGATGCTGAAAAGACGGCTCAATCCCGGCGGCACCACCTCTGCCTGAGCTGCGATGGCGGGACTTGGTACCCGCTCCCTGCCGTCGTCGAAGCTGGGAATCTCCTGAAGGAGCGAGGTAAGCGCGTTAGTGACATCGGAAATCCATGGTTCGAGCCGGCTGAAACCGCGACGCACCGCGACGTCGTGCTTCTCCTCGATTTGAGGAATCACGGGAGGCAGAAGTCCCGCAACATCGGCGGCCGCAGCGTCCACATTGCCAGCAATGAGCGCGTTTGCATCTGCAATGAGTTGCTCGAGAATTGTCGCGATCTGTGCCGCAAGATCGCCCCCGCCAAACAAAGTGGACGCATCTTCGATGAAGGGTTCCAAGGTGTTTTGCAATGCTTGGAGTGCTTGCTGAGCCGATCCTCCAGAACTAGACGACTGTAGCGTTAGCGGCGACTCCTGGAGCGTGACTTCAGTACGCTTCTGATCGCTCTGAACGGTGGCCGAGTCGACGAAGCGCAGGTACTGCTCACCCTGACCGTCGCCGGAAACGACTAGCAATGCGTCGCCCGTCTTTAGATTGGTGGAGATCCCGTCGAAGTAGAGCGTATCCCGCGTGGTGGCGTCGGTACCCTGATCGATGGCAATGGCTTGACCGGTCGATGGGCTCGAAGCGAGCGTGATGATCTGCGGCCGCGTAAGTCTTGCTCCAATATCGTTCCAGACATCCTGAGCGGGCAGATCGTCAGAGGTTTCAAAAAACTGCGGCTTCTGGCCTACACCGGGAACGCTTTGCGCCCGCGTGCCAGCTGGAATGATCCCGTCAACACCTGCCGTCACGGTGAACGCAAGATACACGCTGGCTGAGATTCCGGGACGCAACGTGTACCCAACCAGACGGGCCAGTTCGAGCACCGATCGGCGTTCCGTCGCAGTGCGCAGAAAACCCTCGTTGGCAATTCGCTCCTGATAGAACGTGAGAACGTCGGCGACCGTGGCCCAGGCGTCGAAGAGGGCGATCGAGGGATCCGTGAGCGCACGCGTGGTCAGACCGCTGAGCGGACGCAGTCGCTGCAAAGCAGTGGTTCCGTCGTCGGCCGTCACGTCGAGATAGAAATTCGAGATACGCGCCAGCATCGTTTCGAAAAATGTCGCGTATGTTCCGGCGCGATAAACGAGCGCGGGCAGACCGGGACGATTGGCCTCCGACTCGAGTGTGATTATTTCAATGCCGGCGCAGCAACCGCAGGGCTGTTTCATCGTCCACCTCGAACATCCAGAACGAGTAAACCGTTTTCGGGATAATTTGGATCGTTATCCAGTTGAGCGATCTCGAATGGGCCCATGAGCAGTACGGAGTTAATCGGCAGCTCGTCGCCCGAAGTGTCGGCGCCTGAGCCGGCTTCACCGATTTCGAAGCGCTCCAATTCCGTGACCATCGCGTTTTGTACGCCGGGAATGGCCTGAACCGCGGCCAGTAGGCTGCTGATGTAAATGCCGCCGCCGAATGTCAAATTATCGGGATGGAAGAAACCGAGCGTGCCACCGGGCAGCGCGCGGTCGCTCAAAGCGTTCAGCACGGCCGCTTCGACATGAGCCCGTTGATAATTCGGGAGGACGCAAATCGTGATCGAAAGTTTGATGGGCACATAAATCGCTGGACTGACCAGCAAGTCGTAACCCATGCGGCGAAACGGTTCGAGGTAGAGAGTTACCTCCTCGGCTAACTCCGAGTCGGTCGTCTCCGTGTCTTGTGGATCAAGCGCGACGAGAACCGTATACCAGCTTCCAGTCCAGCGCAGAGCCGCCTTGGCGCCTTGCAAGCGGGTGAACGCAGCGGTGCAGATTTCAGGATCTTCCGCTTCGAGTGCCGATCGCTCTTCGAGGCGACGCTGGTTGTCAGCCGCAATGGATGCGTAGTCGTTGGTAGTGATGGCGCGTTCAAGCTGAGCGTCAAACGCATACGGAGCGAATTGTTTTACATCATCGATGGGCTCAGGATCGACTCCTCCCGCAGCACAAAGAGGATTGCGCGGCTGGAGGTTCACCCCGCTGACCGTTTCGCTACGAAAGACAATGTAGGTAATCGTGTCTCGGCCGACGTTGCCAGCCGTGCCATTACCGACGCGATACTTCGACTGAAACATAGTGCCTGCGTCAGGCCGGTATCCGCAGGTGCCATCGCCGAAGCGCAGGTGTCCGAAGCCGTTGTTGTCGGTTTCAACCACGAAGTTGTCGTCGCTGGGCCCGCTTTCGAGCAGATCGCGCAGCGGTGACCAGATTTGAAGAAGAGCAGTGAGGTCCGCTGTCAGCGTGCCCACGAGCGCCGGCGGCAAGGGCACCGAACCGTCCCACGAGATCAATGCCTGGCGTGTGGCCGGCATCAGCTGCGACCGAAGGAATTGTGAATTCGCGTCCGCGTCCACCTTCAAGGCCCTGGCTAAGCCGGTCGGATTGGCAAGATCGTCAAACGAGAACATCGGAGGAATTTCGCAGGGCGGTTGCGGCTGATTGTCATCTGTCTCTTCCGCCCTTGGGCATTCGGGAGCGGGCGGAATGCTGTTAAGGGAAATCCAGGGCAATGCCTGTCGCGGATCTTGCCGTATGAAGTCGGAAGCAGAACAAGCCAGCGGCAGCGGCACGCTGAACGTGAGCGGTTCCTGAGTGAGGGTCGGACGAAATAGGCCAGACGTGATGGTGAGGCTCGCGGTCTGGCAGCACTTCGGACATTGCGGAGCGGCCGAGTCGGTGGGCACCGTTCCGACCACTTCGCCGGTGTCGCTTCCGTGGTCGACCAGGATCACGTTGCCGCGCGCCACGCTGACGTTTTCCATGCAGCTGCAATCCGGAGGAGGTTGCTGCGATGAAATGCAGAGCGTGAAGGTGAGCGCGTCCTCCGAGGCCCATTCAATCTGGACGATCGGTGTTCCGTAGGGTTCAGTGCCGTAAAGAGGGTCCGTCCCGGGCGTCACTTTCGTGAGACGCACGGCCTGGCGATGAGTCGGATCGGCATCGGATGGGTTGCCGGTTTTTGGTCCGAGCACTTCCTCAAAAATCAGGATGTCGCCAACCTTGAGATTGCGCAGACGCCGCACTGTTCCGGGTGGCCCATCGCTTGCGGACGTTGCATTCGCAGAGACCGCTCGATTAGCGGCAGGCGCGACAGAAGGTCGAATCGCGCCTGGAGGCGCCGTCGTGGACACGGACGGAGGTGGGCTTGAAGAAGTGCCTGGCGTCCCTCCTACGGGATTTGTTCCGGTTGGATTTGTTACGGCTGGCGGCGCATTGGGGTCCGGATCCCAGGCATCCGCCAAAGTTGCGGACGTCGACCCCGGCGCCAGGCAGCACTCGCAGTTACCCCACGCGTAGAAGGGCATGCTGCTTTGATACTGATAAATCGAAATCGAAGGGCCGCCGCCATTCCAATAAAGAGGCTCGAAGACTTCATAACTCGTCGTGGATACTCCGACTAGGTCCTTGGGTGTAAGGATCTGTCGCGCAGGCGCGCCTGGATACGGAGTGATGACGTAGATCTGTGTAGCATCGTCGAACGTGAAATCCTGGTCGGTCTGAATGGTAAGCCATGCGCGCGCATTGCAGCCATCGTGCATCAGATAGTCGACCAGCCGCGCGTGACGGCGCACCGAGATTCGTTCGCGCGCCGTTCCCAGATAGGCTTCGGTCGCGACCGCATCCTGGTAATAGCTCAAGTAGTCGCCCGCATAAGCCAGCAATTCGACCAACGTGATGCCGAGATCGGGGACGTGCGTCTCGTTCCAGGCCGGCATGATCACAGCCATCCGGTCGAGGATCAGCTGGCGAAAGCTCTCGTAATCCTTGGCCAGATAATTGATGTCCGGTTGCGTCCTCTGCGGCGGAGGGCAGGAACACTGCGGTTTGCAATCCAGATCGGTAGGGCAGCCGGCTTTGAACGTGAAGCAAACGCTGTCATAACGCTGATCGAAGCCCGGCATTGGGTCGGCAGTCGGCTTTCCGTTAACCGTATTTACGATGTTGATGGTGTATGTGGAAAAGTCGCCCGGTTTGTTGACATGAACTTCGAGGTAATCGTCGAGCGTTGAATCGGATTGCCGGTGAACGCGGATCGACGTGATCTTGACATCGCGAATGCGCCGCCCGCCGGATAGAGCCACATTCGCCTGTTCCAGTTTTTGCGGCGCTTTGCCCAGGAAAAATACATTCAGCGTGACCTGCTGCTCGTCGGCGATCTCAACGTAATCGAGGCCGAACAAACTCGCGGCGCGGACGTCTTCGCGCCGGTGCTCCAGCTGACAGGTCAGGTTTGAGTCATTCATAAATAAACTCCGCACTCGATCAAGCGTCAGGCGCGCTGCGCACAAAATTCTCCGTCTGCGCGTCTCCACTGCTCTTGATGATGTACTTCACCATCACGTTCAAGGTGGACTCCTGCGAGGTCACTTCCAACGACTGCAAATCAATCAGGTCTCCGAGATAGCGTTGCAACGCGGCTTGGGTCGTGAACTGCAACGCAGCCGCCAGCTCCGGGCTATTCGGCGCAAACACCATCTGGAGCAGACCACTCCCGAAGTCGGAACGATTGACGCGCTCGCCGGGAGAAGTGAAGAGCAATTGCTCGATCATGTCGCGAATATGATCGTTGTCATCGGTCGTCGCCGTTTGACCCCGTCCGTCAAAATAAAATGGGAAATTGATGTTCATTGCGTCCTCATTCGTCTTTCGTTAAATCGCTGTCGCACGTGTTTGCGTCACGGTAATCAGCAGCGGTGTGCCACTTGGGGCGCAAAGAGCCTGGCTGCTCAGAACGACCAGCGGCTGCCCGTTCGATGTCACGCGCGTCGATCCAACTAGCCACTGCGCAGTCACACATGGACCGTTGGCAGCAGGCGGTGGCGGCAGCGTGCAGCCCGCTACCACATAGGGCGCGGCCATCGTCACGGTGGGCTGCCCAGTGACTGTCACGCGCGGATTTGGAACCGTGGGTTGCGCCTGCCCCGCATGAGAGCACAGCACCGTCGCCCCAACATGTACTAGAAATCCCGGCATATTCCTCCTTCATTCGCTCGACCACCTGTACGTTCAAACTCTGCTAAATCACCACCAGCGCACCTTCATTAATCGTGACCGTTGGGCCGGTCATGATAATGCTGGCTCCTTTTCCGTTCTGGATGTAAATCCCGGTATCATTGACGATGATGGTCGCCCCGGTTGTGCTCTTCAGCATGATCCCGCCCGTCGGGCCCGGCAGATCGCTAACCACAATGCCGTTTTGCAGCGTCGTCTGAATCACGATGTTGGGATCACCGGGAACACCGGCCAACGCCAGCGCAGGCACTTCAGCAACGTCTCCCCACCACCCTCCCATCCATACCGGACGATCCGGATCTCCCGCTTCAAACTGAACAAAAACTCCCGAGCCAATCTGCGGCACCATGAAAGTTCCCATCTGCTTGCCCGCAATCGGAACACACGGCATGGCCCAGGTACTCGGAATCACTCCACCGGCGTCGGGCACGAGCACCATAAGGCGACCGATCTGAAGAGGATCGATGTTGTCGACCACCGTTCCCCGGTACACACCGAAGAACTTCCGCCCCGACTTCATACGCTCACCGTCGAAACCGCAGAGCCCACGCCGCCTCTGGCTAGACTGAAACTCTGTTTGTACTCACCGCGTTTTATGTTGTGAGTGACGCTCTTCACGTAATATTCACCGTCGTAATAAGCGCCCGCACCGCGCACCGCCGCTCGTTGGCGCGCCTTGAAAATCCGTCCGTAGCGGAGAACATCGAGTTGGCCGCTGCCACTGACAACGTCCGCGGTGTCGAACATTTTGGCGAGCGCGGCCGTGGCCGCTCCGATGGGATCTTCGCTCGCAATCGGCGTCAGCTGAGTCACCTTCAACACGGCCGGAGCCTGCGACGAGAGCCGGGGCTTAAGCAAGTCAATGCTCGGAACCGGAATCGGAATGGGTAGCCCGGTGTTGGGCTCAATAATGGTCACAAGATATTGGGTAGCCAGAGTTCCGTCGTAAGAAAAGTTCAGCGAATCGATATTGCTTGTTCCGTCGAAATTGATGCTCACCGCAGGCTGCGTTCCTCCAAGGATCCGGCTCAGGTCGGGTCCCCAGTACGCCATGCTTGAACCGGGCGTTGGACCTGGGTCAAGATAAAGCACCCATCCCGTATCCTTTCCCAGAGTGTTGACGAAGGCGTAGTCGGTGCCGTCCTGCTTGATGAAATGATCGAGCGGATTTTCGAAATCAGGAATGCTGTTAGGAATCGCAACTGGAGTTACTCCGAGCACGGCGTACTTAGCGAGAATCGCCTCGACGATCAGGAATTTCGGGAGTGCGGGATATGGAATTCCCGTCAGGTCGATGAAATCCATCAGCGCAGTGAGATCGAGCCCGGTCAGCGTGAGCGTAGACTTGCCCGGCTTGCTGTCGGGAGTCATGTCCTGCTTCGTGATAATCCCATCCATCAGCACATCCACCTGGCCATTCACGGTAACCGCGATGACGACACGAGTACGCGGGTCGAACTTCCCGCCGATGAGCATCTGGTAAACCGGCGAAACCTTCGAAAGCGTCAATTTGAGCTGAAAGCCGCCTTGACTGCCGACCGTCGACGTGACCTGCACCTCCGTCAGAGCGTCGATAACAGCCTGCGGCACCGGGCTGGCGTTGAACGGGCCCATCATCAGCGTCAAGTAAAAGCCACGATTCATAGCGCGCTTCCCGTGATCCCCTGCGGCAATGTGATTTTCAATTGCGTTCCCACGGTTTGAACCAGATCTTCGGGCCGCATGGCGCCGTTCGCATCCGCGATGCGCCAGAACAGTTCAGGATCACCAAGAAATCGGGCCGCGATGTTATCCAGTCGCTCGTCCTGCGTGACCGTGTGGTTCTGGAGCAGTTGAAATTGATCCGGCGAAGGCACAAACCGCCGCTTGAGATAAATGATGGTGGTGCCGTCTGCCTTGGTCAGCGTTTCGGTGTTGAGACCGTAGTAGCGACTGGTGGCGACGAACAGGTTTTTCTGCAGGGATGTCTGCGCCAACATTGCCTGCACAGGATCCATAATGACGCCATTGCTCATGGGATACCTCGAATTCCCAGGGCGCTGAACGTGCCGCCCTGATACAACTTCGCGAGCGTCTCTTTCTGCTGCTGGTAAACCATGTAGAGACTGCCGCCCTTGTCCGAGAAGTAGAGATCGTCGATGCTGAGCACGCGCATGCCTAGGCTCACCTTGGCACGAATTGGATTGAGCGTAGGATCGAACGCTTCTTCAGTGATGCTGAAGTCGGTGATTCGAACCGGCACGATGCGGTTGGCGCTCCAGACAAACAGCGTGAGCGGCGCCATAACGGGCATAATCTCGAGCGTCCCGGCCTGCGAGAGATTGAAATTGTTCTGTAAGGTGGTGCTCGATGGGTAGACGATCATTTCCAGAGCGGCTAGTTGCGGAAAAATTCCGTTCTGCACTGTGCTGGGATTCTGGTCCGGCTGCTCCAGCTGATCGGTCGCGTCGATTTCAGCATCGAGCTTAAAGGTCTCGACCGGCGGACCTTTAAGGCGCAGTGCTTCCGAGCGATCTCCACCTTCTTCCGCGCCTTGAATCTTCAAGGTGCGAGAGAGCGTGTCCGGGTTGTACTGCAGGACGATGATGCCGTTCGGCAGGACGGTGAACGTGTCTGGGTCGAGCAGCACCAAGCCGCCTTTCAGAATGCGCGGTGATCCGGGAAATGTGGTCATGCGAATCAATAGCCTCAGTTCGAAAATCTCTTGCAACGCGGTTTCTAATCGCCCGGCGTCGGAAGGTTGCCGGGATGTAGGTCGATAACCCCTCCGATTAGGGCTCCTTCGAAGGCTCCCAGCCCCCCGAGTAAGGCCGCAATTCCAAGCCCCCCGAGCGCAAAGCCCGCGAATGCCCCGCCCAGAAGCCCAAGTATCCCCAATCCGAGCATCCAGGAAGGCCGGCCCCTGCCATGACCTCCCGGACCTCCGGTCTTCCATTCACAACCTGTCATCGTATTGGCGGCTTTCACGAACGGTTCGTAATCCCGGGCGCTGACATATTCCCCCGTGCCCATGACGTCGTCCGCCGAGCCGGCGGTTAGTCCGTAGCACCAGAAGTGATTGGCCGGACAGGAAATATGCTCTAGACCAAATAAGTGTCCGCCTTCGTGCAAAGCTACACGCTGCCTGCCAAGAAGGGGGCCTGGCCGGACGTCGCCCTCGCTCAGTTGGCTGGAATGGCCCGGCGATGCAACAAAGCTGGTATCCGTTTTTTGTATAACATTGATCGTGTGATGCTCACCCGAAGCAACCGGTTCGACTCGAACACGCACCGCGGTAGCCTCGCAAAGTCCGAGCTCGCAGGGCTTGGCTGGAACAAGCAGATATCGGTTACTCCAGTGCCGGGTCACCATACTCGCGAACTGCTTCGCCCAGGGACTGCGCTTTTCCTTGGGAATCGGATCCGAGGTGTCAAAGTTGAGTTTGACTCTCGACACCGCTTCCATCTGGCAAGGAGCTCCAGCGCGGTCCGGCGCGCCGAAGTGCACATCGAAGAGTCCGACGCTGCCAAAGGAAAAGTTCGGCAAGTCGCTGGTATATGCGCGCCTAGCCTTGGGTTGAGGAGGCGCCTCTTGCTTTCCACTAGCTTGCTTAGGAGACGGCTTGCTTCCCCCATTGTTGGCCTGGCGTTGGATGAACTTCGGGCTGGAAGAAATTGCGTTCGGTTCCTGCCGGCTCAGCAGTTTCTCCGAGACCGCCGAGGCCTCCTGTTCGTAACGGTCGTCGGGATCTCCGATCGCGAGTTCCCTGTCGGCGCTGGCACTGGCTCGCGACTGCTGAACAACGTGAACTAGCTCATGGGCCAGGAGGCCTGCGCCGGCAGTCGTATGAGGAGCATACGCGCCTTGATCGAAAACCAGGTCCGAGCCAACGGTGTATGCCGATGCCCGAACCGCCCGCGCCGATTGGGCCGCGCGTTCGTCGTTGTGTACCCGAACTCGGCTGAAGTCATGCGCGAATCGCGACTCCATAGACTCGCGCGTGGATTGACCGAGGCGGGCCCCAGGCGACCTCAGCACCTCTTGTACGATCGGCGGCGCGACCACTGGAGCCGCGGAATAGCTCGCATGCCGCTGCAATGACCGTTCTTTCTTATCCTTTTTCTTGCACTCTTCGCACTCCCCTCCCCCGGTGTGCTGGCCGCAGTCGCAGGACCGTTGCAGCCTGAAGGCGGCGGAGCTTAGAGTTTCGCTAACCGCCTTTGCCATCGATAGTGGGCCGTTCTTATTCATAAATTCGTGTTCGCGAATTCGTCCACAGAGTGAACAGGGTCAACAGTTCCAAATCAATCGCAGTTCCTGTCTTCTTGCTCCGAGAATTATGAAATCCGATCGGCCAATTCCTCTACTCATGGGTAGGCTCCCTCCACCAGCTTCCTGACGCACGCGTCCGTCGTTCCTGGAGCGGACGGTGTGCCCTTCAGTGCCGCCACGTTGGGATTCTGCGTGTGCGCCGTGACTGTGGGAGCTCCGACCGGTACGACTTGTCGTCCCGCCGGCATTGACGACATGAAAATTTCAACCCTGCGCCAGTTCGCCGGATCCGCGTCCTTGGGCGGCGCCGGGGGCTGGGTATCGCTGACTCCCTCGACTGGATTGAAGCGGGGCATCGTAGGCAGGCCCAGATCTGCACGCGTGGTAGTCGCGGGAACGCCCTTCGATTTCAGGGCGGATTCCACATTCTTGGCTCGACCTTCACTGACCGCCTGTTTCGCCCTAGGAGAACCCACGCTGTCGCTGTGACCGCGAATGCCTACAAACTCGTCTTCGCCCGCTGACGGGGTGTGAATATACTGTGCGGCGAAATCGATCTTGCTTTGCTCGCTGCTGGGAATCGAGGCAACGTTGAACGGAAACTTCTCGATCGTGAGCTTATCCACGGACTCTCCGCGATGCGACCCAGACCTGGCCAGACCACGCAAATCGCCCGCCGGAACACCCTGTTCCTCGGAGATCTTGTTCTCGATCCGGACCGTGGGATCGTGAATATCTTGCGTCAGCCGCATTTTCGAGTGGCTGGTACCCGTCGGCACCTGCGGGTGCGCGTTGATCTCCGTCAAGGCAGCGTGGCCACAAAGTTCGTGGCCAATATCAGATACCGGCCCCTGAATTGCCAATTTGTTGGAGCCGGTAAAGGCGCCGAACTCGAGTGGCGTGTTCGTGGGATTCAGAAACACTCGGTGGCCGGCGGTATCCGTTCGTGCTCCCACAATGCTGCTGACCTCAATCGTCCACGGCGTAGGCGCTTCCACCAGAATGTTCAGGCAACAACAGCCCGTTCCGTGACTTCCTTTCGCTAAACCATCCGGGGAAAAACTCTGCTGGGTTGCGCTCTCGACCACACCGGAGCTGTTGACGTGAAATTTTGGGCAGAGTTTCTGGACTAAGCTGTCCATCATGGAGAAACGAGTGGCTGGAGTCAGAGACGCTGATGGATCGGTAGGCGGAGCATTGGGTGCCAGATTCGGATCGACCGAGAGCGTCCGGCGCACCCGCGGTTCCGAGTGTTGCTGTAGGCTATGCGTCAGTTCATGGGCAAGCAGTCGTTGCCCGTCAGAACTGGTGGGAGCATAGCGTCCCGTTCCGAACACCAGATCTTGGCCGACCGTGAAGGCCTGCGCCTTCACCGCACGAGCTGCTTCGCCGGCCCGATCGTCGGCATGCACTCGGATTCCGCTGAAATCGTGGCGAAATCCTCCGCCGCTCTTCTCGGAACTCACTACTCGTTCCGCTGTTTGGTCCGCTTCACGCTCGTAGGGCGAGTCCGAGGAACCGACCCGCAGTTCTCCAACACCTGTACTACTCACACCGCTGGTTTTAATATCAGACCGATAGTGGCCAAAACGCGTCTCCATTGAACGGCGAGTTTGCGCCTCCAGCTGTTTCCCCGGCGAGCGCAGTACCTCGTGCACAATTGGCGGAGCAACATCCGGTCCTGCAGCTTTTGATTCTCGTTGCAGCATCCCGTTCTTCTTTTTGCACTCTTCGCACTCGCCGCCGCCCGTGTGCTGGCCGCAGTCACACTTGCGCTGCAGGATGGCGCCGGCAATGCGGCTCGAGCTCGATATTCGTGTGAGCTTTGGGCTCGATAAAAGAGATGGGTTGCTCATTTGCATTCCTTAGCCCAATTCCAGCGTCGAAACTTGCCCGGGTTTGGGCTCGATACGTTGCACGTGTAGCAAGCCCGCAGTGGTCCCTAGCGATCGCACTGTGCCATCACGCGTGATGAGATAAGTAACGAAAGGACCAACGACGTAGTGTTCTTTGCCACGCGCTGGATCCTGAAGAAAGTATTTGATATCGGCCCCGCTCGGGGCTTCCCTTCCCTTCCCCGGCTCCACAACGGGATGTGTGTGGAACGATCCGGCAATCTCAAATCCTTTTCCGCGTTTCTTTATCGCCTCGCGCGCCAGCTGGCCGGTTGCAACGTCAATTCCTTCCTCGCACGCAACCTCCTTGTCCAGCCCGCCACCTTGTGGCGAAGAGATGAAAACACCACCACACTCCCTTTGCGGCGCGGGCTTGCCGGGCGCGTGTTGCTGCGTTCGCCGGAAGGCATCCGACAGGACTGCTCGAACAAATGGGTTGTCGATCAATAGACCTGTCGTTTTCTGCAACGGCGGATTGACGGAGAATCTTCCACGCAATCGGTCCAGGAGTTTATCCAGGTATTCCCTTTCCTCGCCCTGAAACTCGGCGGCCAGGGTTACCAGGCTCGGTGCGTCTTTGTTCCGCTCGGAGAAAATTTGAAGGATCTCGGAGTCGGTTGAATTTTCAAGAACCTTGATAATTCCCCGTTCCTCCGCATCGCCTGTAAAGCCCTTGATCAGGTTGTTGATTAGCATTTGCTTTTGGAAAATCGCGAGCTTGTAGTTGTCCTGGTGATCCACCCAATAGTCGATGATGTCTTCCGAAAGGCTATGATCCAGTTCCTCCGCGGTGACCTTGCCTTCATTGAAGGCCATTACTTTTTTGATCCGGTCCTCGGACAGCGCCTTAGTTCCTTTTTCTTTGCCGGAGAGCGCTCCTATCACCGATCCAGCACCCCCGGCGAGCAAAGCAACGGGAGCCAGCAGGACGGTCGCAAGCCAACCCAAGACCCCGTCTCCTAGTCCCAAATGCAGTCCGGCCTTGAAGCCCCGGACAGCCCCCGAGGTTGAAGCGTCCTTGATGACGTCAGCAATGACTTCTTCGTAGGCGTCTGGTGAACCGAGGTATTGAGTGCTATGGTGCTTGAGCTCGCGTTCAACGTAGATCAGCAGGTGAGGCACGGAAGAAGCGCCAAATCTTTCCCCGAATCTGCGGCTTTCCTCTGCCTCGGGAGATTCGATTTCTTCGCAATTATTGTTTTCATCCTTTGGATCGACATCAATCGAATAAAACTGCAAGCGGAATGGATGTCGGACATTCTTGTATTTTTCGCATAGCCCGCCTAGAACCCTTGCCAGGGTTGAACATGGCGCACAGCATTTCGGCTTCCAGCCCAACTCGACCAAGGTGATCGTATCCAGCCGAAACAAAGCGTCTAGGTCCTTCGGCTGAATCTCCTTCGGGCAAGCCATTGCCCCCCCTGTCGACCCAGCCCCCCCTGCCCCGGAAACCTTAGTTCCTGAATCATCTTGCGGCTCCTTTAAGTCCGTCGACTCTTGGCGTTGCAGGCTCGCTCCCTGCACGTCGGGAGAAAACAACGCGGTCGATGCGGGTTCCTCCGTCGGAATCGAATCGGTAATAAACCCGCTTACGCGATCCGCCTCAAGTTCCTGGTTCTTGTCATTGACGATCGGAATCGAGCGCCCATAGCCATTGTCAGATTTCTCTTGATGTACAACGTGTGACAATTCGTGCGCCAGCAGTTGGGTCCCTCCGGTTGTGGTGGGAGCGTACCGTCCCCTGCCAAACACGACATGCCTTCCCACCGTGTAGGCGTGCGCGCTCACGGCACGCGCCGACTCCGCGGCTCGCTCGTCGGTGTGAACGCGAACCTGGCTGAAGTCCTGGCGGAAACGCGGCTCCATGAAGGCGCGAGTGCCCGGATCCAACGGCTGCCCCTGCGACCGCAGAACCTCATGCACAATGGGCGGCGCAACCGGTGCAATTGCTGCGCCGCTCGCGTAACGCTGCAAAGGTATCTTTTTCTTCTTGCAGTCTTCACACTCACCGCCGCCGCCCGTGTGCTGACCACAGTCGCAGGACCGCTGCAGCATCGGCCGTTGCAAAGGCGTCACGACAGAAACTGGAGCCGCGACGGTTGGGGCGACAGCACGCGTGCTCATTGTTTGCCCCCGATTCCCCGATATGCCGCGTCAGCCAATCGACTGCCCAGCTTGGCTGTGGAAAGTCCCTTGCCGATTTCAATCGCCCCTCCGCTCGCATAGGGCACGGCGGCGCCGCGGTGAAGTTCAGAAGGCAGGCGACCCCTGACCAGTCGCTGAGTCAATTCTTGTTCCAACGCATGCTGCAGAACGCGAGGGTGGTCGACCGGCACGCCCTCGAGCACCAACCGTTCGATGTGGACATTGATCTTCATGCCACCGCCACCGTCGGTTCTTGCCACCGAAAATCCAGTTCGTTGATGGCGCGTTCGTTCTTGCGAAATTCGGCGCGCGCGGCTTCAAAAATCAGTGGCATGGTCAACGGAGAGTTTGCCCGCGCCGCAAGGAATGCCGCATTCAGTGCGATGCTGTGAATATTTCCCCCGGTGATGTTGAGACGCGCCAGGCGCTCGTGGTCGAGCACGCCTTTCGGCAGGTCAGTAGGAAATACTCTTTGCCACATTGCCGTGCGTTCCGCGACCCCCGGAAATGGAAAACGCACGATGAAGCGCAGACGCCGCATGAAAGCGGTGTCGAGCGCGCTCTTCATGTTGGTTGCCAGGATCGCCAGCCCGCGATACTGCTCCATTCGTTGCAGCAGGTAATTAATTTCGATATTGGCGTAACGGTCGTGGCTGTCTTTGACCTCACTGCGCTTGCCGAAGAGAGCATCGGCTTCGTCGAAGAAAAGAATCGCGCCGCCATTTTCGGCTGCGTCGAACAGACGCCGCAGATTCTTCTCCGTCTCTCCAATGTATTTGCTGACTACCGCCGAGAGGTCGATGCGATACAAGTTCAGATGCAGGTCATTGGCAATTACCTCTGCCGCCATCGTCTTGCCGGTTCCGCTGTCGCCTGCGAAGAGCGCGCTAATCCCGAGACCACGGCTCATCTTTTCGCCAAAACCCCAGGTTTCATAAACCTTCGTTCGCTGCGCGACTTGTTCGGCGACATGCCGCAAGAGCGCGACTTCAGTTGGAGGCAGAACAATGTCGTCCCAGGTTGCCCTTGGGTTGATGCGTCCGGCGAGCACATCGAGTTGCGGCCTCGTGCTGGCGAGGCACGCTTCCCACAGTCGAGAATGCAATGCGGCTTGATTGGGCGTCTGATCGGAAAGCGCTTCCTGCGCCAACTGCCGGATCGCGGTGTAGCTGAGATTGAACTGCGCGGCCAGTTGTGACGGACTGTCACCAGCGGCGAGCCCGAGCGTCGACTGCCAGATTATGGCCTGCTCGGCGGAGGTTGGTTTTGAGACATCAATCGCTAGCGACGTCTTGTGCAGTGCCGGCCATGACTCACGCGTGTCCAGAAAAACCGCGCCCTCAAGACGCTCGAGCAAGCGCGTAACCGGCGATGCTTGCCCCGGAGAGCTTGCATCTGAACCCGCTGACTGAGTGTCGATGTAAAGACCCAGCGGTAGCAGCAGACTCTCTCGCTGCCAAAGCCGAGTCAGGGTTTCGATATCCGATGCTTGAGTTGGAAGCAGCATGGTCGGCAGGCGATAGAGATGAAGGCCGACCGAATGCGCCGCCTCCGCGGCGACGAGCTGTTTGCTAGTGGTATCGGATCCGAGCAGTTGCACGATCGGCAAACTGCGATTCGCATCCACCACCTTCAAGCGCCGGACGATCAAGTCGACTGCTTCGCGGTGTGTGGGTGGCAGATCGGGCGCTCCGGCCTGCACATCCATCGGCACCAATAGTGGAAACAGGCGGTCATCGAGATAGTTCAGTCCCTTGCAGTAGTTGACGATGCGCTCGTCGGCTCGCAGTGCGCTGGTGGTGAGAGGCTGCCCCCCGGGCTGACTGATTTCGATCAGCCGCCAAAAACGCAGTGGGCGTTCCGGAGAAACGGCTTCCCAGGAGGCACCGTCGAAAATCGCGAAAGCGAGCGCGAATGTTGGATAGGCGCGGGCGGAATCCCTCTGGCAGCGGGCGCATAGACCCGCAATGCTAGTGTCGAGTTCCATGCCGATGCAAAGCAGCAGAAGTTGCTGTTCAAACTGTGAGAGTCCCAGCCTCTGGCCAAGTATCACCGGTGCAGGAGGTGGCTCCATTTCTGCAGCCGCTACCATGGCTGCGGCCGCGCGCACTACTTCTTCGCCGTCGCGGGTCGCGGTTCCTGTCAAAAGCAGGTTGGGGGTTCGCGCCGGTAGCTCGGGTGGGCGGTTGGCAAAACGCCGCCAAATCGATTTCGACTCTTCCACGGGCTGTGCTGCCGGTAGTGCCACCGCGATCGGTCTCTCCTGCTGCCGATCGATAAACTGCTCCATACATGCTCGCAGCCATGTAAGTGCCGCAGCCAAATATTTGGCGTTGCCCTCCTGCCAATTCATGCCGTTGCTCATGTGACTGTCACCTGCTGAGTTAAGTCGAACTGCGGCGGGGTCACCGCGCGATTCACGAGCAAGCTGTCGACGCCGTCAATGCGAAGCCGAACGAAATAGACGCCGGCACTCAGGTTTTGCGCCTGGAACGTAAGCGTGCCCGTTTGCGAGACATGCGCGTCGGCCAGAATTTCCTGATCGCCCAGCAGGAGCGACGCGTACTGATCCGGCCAGACTTCAGGAGTGCAGGTAGCCGTGTAGCCGATGCTGGGACCAGCGGCCGTCGCCGGAGTCACCGTAATTTTCGGCGCCAACGAGAAAGAAAGCTGATTGGTGGTCCGCCGATACGTCTCACCCGGACGCTGCACTAGCAGGCTGATCGTGTAGAAGCCTGCCGGCCAAACTGCCGGAGAGTTTGGGACTTGTACGCTTACCTGGGTCGGGGTCGCGCCGGACAGCGGAGCTAGTTCGACAGGTGCAGCCCAAAGCGGGTGATTGAACTGCAGACCGATGCTGGTCCCGTTGAGATTGTTTCCGGTCACGACGAGAACATCGCCGAGTCGGGCGGACGTCTGGCTGTTTGGGAATTGAACCTGATTCAGCGCAGGGAACGGTGGAATCAGACTCGCTTGCGACAGCACTCCGCGGTCGTTCGGACCTCGCGTGAGCACGGGCAGAGGAGTCTTTCTCGGTTGCGTGCTGTCGATGAGCGCAACAGAGACTTCATATCCGACTGAAAGCCGATACTGCGTTACCAGGCCCGTCCACAGCTTGGAGATTTCCTCGAGCGACATGGGCTGAAGCGTGATTCGAACGCGCTCAATCTGCTTGTCAAGGTCGCTATCGGGAAATGACGCGGCTGTCGCCAGGCGAATTTCGTCCGGCCCCAGCAAGGCATGGTCGTAAAGAACGCTCATGGCCTTGCCCAGGAGATGGTGCCCGTAAGGCAGAGTAGTGTCGTTGTCTTTCCCAAAAGCAGTCAGCAAGTAGTGAAGAGTCAGAGCGAGAGGCGGACTTCCGGTCTCTCCCTGCGCAACCTGAGTGGGAATGTTCATGTTGCGCCAGGCTGCATTCGGAAGAATCTGATAGAGGAAAAGGTTCAGCTGATTCGCGTTTCCATTGCCGCGTGCTTTGTCGGGCGGCAGGATGGTCACCGTGGTATCGCTGAGATCGGTATCGTCGGGATCGCTGAGTACGCCGTTTTGCAAGATCGCTTGCAGCGTAAGGGTGGTGGCGGCGATCGCGAGTGGGTTACTCATGATCCCGCCTGCCGCGCGCGATTGCGCAGGTATTCATCCAGACTCATCACGGGCGATGGAGAAGCGGGCCGAGTGGAATGCGAGTTTTCTTTCGTGGCTCGCACCTCGATGCGACCGATAGTGACGTTCACGGTCTGCTCGGAGGGTTGCGTCGGGCCGGATAGAAAATTGCGTTCCTTGTCGCGTGACCTGCGATCGGACCGGGCGCTGAGCGCGAGATCGGGTATGCGCATCTCCGGCGTGAGCTTCGGCGAAATCAAAAGTTCGTGGCGGTTTTCTTGGCGCAGCGGTTCGCGGGAAATCGGAAGAATAACGGAGGTCGCCAAGGCAGGTTTGACGAGGCCATGTTCATGCTCCGTGATCGCTGCGGCGACTGGCACGCGATCAGGAGCATTTCGGCGGGTAGGCACTGTCAGAAGATTGGTGTTATCGCCTTCCGTCCTTTCAACTGCAGCGGCTCGCTGCGGCTCCTGAACTGATCTTGGCGAACGCGCCACGACCGGCTGCGGAGGGTCTTCCTGTATGGGCATTGTCTGCTGCTGATATTCGTCTACCGCAATGCGCGCCACTCGAGACCTGGGCTTGCGGTCATCCTCATTCGCGCCTTCAGCTACCTCTTCTTCGACAGCTTCCAGCGTCTCCCGGTGCTTCATTTCGGGAGCGCTGCGAAATCTGGCCTCATCCCTGCGCACCGGCTCAAAGAGAGACGTGAGCCGCGGCCGGACCACGGGCGCGGCACCGAAGCTGCGGGAGACGAGATTGGTGAGAAAATCGCTCATGCCTCTGCCATCGCCAGGTAAATTTGCCGGCGTACCGGGCCGAGCGCCAGAATGTCGCTCTCTCTCCACCCATACACAGACGCGAGAATATGCACTTCGCGCAGGATTCGCCGCGCCCACGCGTCAATTTCCGTCCAGAAAAAAGAGACGATATCGAACAGTTCGTTCCAGCGATAATCGCAGTCAGGGCAAGTGAGATCGATGCGGATATCGGCCTGATCGGTTTCGGCGATCCTGTCAATCACCTCATCGATAATCTCCGCGGGCAATTCGTCGGTGGCGGCCGGCGAGCCCCCGCACGTGCAGTCCAGCACGCAACGTGTGAACAGTGTTTGCCGGCTCATTGCTATATCCAGACCCGTGCACGCCGCCAGATCTTCTGTGTTGGGAGCCCGGCAACGAAATTTGTAATCACCGATGGCCGGGGAAGTTTCCGAAACGCTCGCCGACTCGATGGGCGCACAGAGATCCGCAACCGTCATAGCGGTCTCCAACTCACGATGGCAGCGCGGACACGCAGCCATCATCGCTAACTCCGAACCAAACGCCCACTCGCGCAGCCGCAGCAGACTTGCATCTCTGCGGCCAATGCTCATGCGGGCGAGGTCTGCGGTGGAGGATTCGGGAGCACCCGCCGACAGAATTGTCAGCGCCCGCTCAAACGGCCGAGATCCGAGGCCACGCTCCCAGATGTTCAGCAACTCTGGAACCGATAGTGGTCGCATGGACGATTACCCCACAGCCGGCACCGTGAAGGAAGGCTCCGTCGGCTCCGTAACACTCTGATCGCGTTCCCATCCTTCGTTTTCCAGCTTGATGTGCTGGATGGCGACAGCGTTGGCGTTGGCATCAAGATCGGGCATCGCCTGGTACTCCGAAACCCAGCAGCGATATACCTTGTAAGCGATCGCGAGTTGCCCGGCCTCGTTGTACATCTCGATTGTGATGTCCTTGCGGAAGTCTTTGAGCGACACCTCCGCGCCCAGCCCTGCCCCGATTTGCCAAACCTTGTTGGCCCACTGTTCGAAAACCACGTCGTGCGTAACGCCGCGGTCGAGCGTGATGGCATCGTATTCAGTGCGTCCCGGAGATTTGCGGCTGCTCGAAGGATCGCCACCTTCGCGATGCTTGACCACTTCGGTGGTGCGCTTCAGCATCCCGCATTTGCTGACGCCAGCGACATATTTACCGTCCCACTTGAGCCGGAATTTAAAATTTTTGTACGGATCAAATCGTTGCGGATTGGCTGTGAACTGTGCCATGAAATCTTCTCCTTATGCGGCGTTCCGATGTTCGAGTTCTAGGTCGCAATCTGTCCCGCCATTTGCTGAATCTGTATCACCACGAACTCGGCCGGCTTGAGTGGAGCAAAGCCCACTACGATGTTCACGACGCCCAGATTTATGTCGTTCTGGGTAGTAGTTTCGTTGTCGCACTTCACGAAATACGCGTCGGCCGGAGTCTGGCCCTGGAACGCACCCTGCCGAAACAAGTTCTGCATGAAGGAGCCGACGTTCAGGCGAATTTCAGCCCAGAGCGGCGCGTCGTTCGGTTCGAACACGACCCACTTCAAGGCGCGAAATAAACTCTCCTCGATGAACAGTGCGGTGCGGCGAACCGGGATGTATTTCCATTCCGAGCCGATCTCGTCGTTTCCTTGGAGCGTTCGCGCTCCCCAGATAATGGTTCCGTACACGTTGAAGTTGCGAATGCAGTTGATGGCTTGCGGATTCAGAACGCCATTCTCTTTGTCGTTGAGGGGCACGGCCACCCCGGTGGCGCCGGTGAGCGTGGCCTCGGTTCCCGCAGGAGCCTTCCATACGCCACGAGTACCGTCCGTTCGCGCGTAGATGCCGGCAACAAAGCCGCTGGGCGGAAATTGCGATGGCAGATTCTGGCTCAATGGATCGGGCGCCGTCACCCACGGAAAGTAGAACGCTGCGTTGGTGCCGTCGACGCCACTGAGCTGGGAATCGGGCCCGGTCTTTAGCGTGTTCAGCGAGGCATTTGGGTCGCAATCGGCAATCAGAAAAGCGCGATGATCGACGCAATACGATTCGAGCGAAGCCAGAGTGGCCGGCGTGAATTCACCGGGAACAACCAGCAAGTTAAACAGATCGACATGGTCCAACAGGTAAATTCCGCCGACACCCGAGACTGGGACCAACGCGGTTTCAAATCCGCCCGTATTCGGTTCGAGGATCACGCCGTCGACACCACCGGTCAACTTCTGCGCGGAAGTCAGCGGCACCGGCGTATTCGCGGGCTGCGCCGGGCTCGGTGGCTGAGCAATGGGATCGATCGTTATGTAGTTGGACGTATTGTTAATCACATCGCCGACGTATCGTCCCTGCGGATCCGGGCTGGCCGCCGAAACATTCGCAAAAGACTCGACGACGGTCTGGGTCTTGCCCGAGGAATCCGTGGGGTCGATATATACGACCTGCAGCTGGAAGCGGGTTCCACTCGCTTGATTCTTGATTGCGATCGCGTAATTGTTTGCCCATTGGCCCGGATTTTGCGCCTTGATCGATAGAGGTAACAGGGCTAAGCTAGCCGTTGCCGCATTATTTACCGGAGTTGGATCTCCCCCCGTGACGAGCCGTACGACGTACGCTTGCTGTCCGCCGTTCAGAAAGAATTGCGAAACCGCGTAGCCGAGATAGCTGTTCGGGTTAAGACCGCCATACTGGTTGACGAAGTCGGACCAGCTGAGCACGAGGCCCGCTTGGTCGGTGGGGCCTTGCGCCGCCCATCCGGCAAAGGCCGCGATCGATGTCGCCACACCGGTGATGGTGCGTACGCCACTCGGAATTTCTTCGACATAAACGCCGGGGTAAGAAATTGCAACGGGCATTTGGTTTCCTCCTGGGTAAGACGATCCCCAGTCTCACCGTGGATTTCTGACACTTGTTGGACAACGCCAAAAGGAATTGCGTGGGAAGTTACGCGTGCGCACATTCAAGACGAAGTTGGGGTGACCGCGCTAGGATTTTTTTGCAAGCCCGCTGGTAGTTTTTTGCGTCGGCGTGGATGAGCCGGCGGGAAACAACAATAACTGTTCGGGAGTGTGCGTCGTGCGGTAATGAGACGGCGAAACGCCGAGCTGGCGGCGAAACATCCGAGCGAAATACGATAGGTCGTTGAATCCGACTCCGAACGCCGCGTCGGTAACCGTTATTTTTGACTGCCTCATCAACTCAGCCGCGCGCTGGATGCGCACTCGCACCACAAAATCGCGGAATGTGAATCCATTTTCTTTTTTGAAGCAGCGGCTGAACTGAAAAGGGCTTAAATCGCAGAGTCTCGCGGCCGTCCCCATGCGCAGCTTCGCGGAGTAGTTGTGCTCTACGTAGGAGACCGCAGCCGCCAGAGGGCTGTGTTCCCGGAAACTCCGCTCGTGAAATGTCCAGCTAGACGGCGCCGACCCGCCCAACGGAGCACCGGCAGCAGAGGGTGCGGGATCGAGTGGAACGTACGCGCTCGCGGGCGGCGCGGCGCGGTCAATATTGGTGAGGCAATTGCACAGGCGCCTTACCGACAATGGCTTAACCAGGTAGTCCCACGCGCACGAGCGGAATGCCCAGGCTGCGAGATCTTCGGAATGCTGTTCGCCCACGATGACAATGGGCAGTGAACGGTACCGTCGTCTGGTTTCGGTGAGAGCCTCAAGGCGACTCGCATCTGGCTGGTCGTATTCGAAGCAAACCGCCCAAGGCATCCATCTCTGGATTGAGCGAAAGAGGTCTGCGATCGTGGAGACCTGTTGCGCCCCGTAGCTCTTTGGCAGGCTGGCGCACAAATCTGACTGGCCTCTGCCAGTTCGGAGATCTGCCCACAAGACGCTTCGCGCTGCCACGCATTCTCCTTACCTTTGTGATCGCAAATCGATTTAACCGTGGCCAGAATCTACTTACCGGGCGCCATGGGATCGGGCCTGTCGGTTGCGCCTGCCCATAAGTAATTGCCTTGCAGATCTGCATACCAGTAGGCGTTCCCGTCTACTTTTTCGCCGACTTCAAACTTGTACACCACGAAATCGGTATGCGCGGCCAGCATCCTCACGATAGGTACTGCCGTGCTCGGTTTCGCGCGCCTTAAGTTCGCCTTCCACAGCGTCCGCACCATCGTCGGTACCGCCGTCGATTTTGTGATCAGTGTCTTCGGAGCCACAGAATTACTTGTTTCGGTCGGATCGCTTTTACTGCCGATCACCGGCTCGGATGGTCTTGGTGGGAGCGCGATCGGAGGCGACACGACCGGCGGCGCAATGACCGTCGGCGCCAGCCGTATCCTCATTAATAACTCGTCAATTTCCAGCCAGTTGCCGGGGCACGTTTTGGAGGCTCGTATCTGGTGGTGACGAATGATATGGGAATCGTCGAGCGGAATACCCCAACGCGCTATGATCTGTCCAAGCAGGCTGGCACTGGCGGCAAGTTGTGCTTCCGGCCATATGTCATCCGGATGACCCTCGTGCTCGACTCCAATGGTGTAGAAATTTGGATTGATGCGCGGCTTCAGCAGAGTCCATGTTGGATTGACCACGATTCCCGCGTGAAATGCAGTATCGTTTTCGTCCACATACTGGTGAACTTCGCCTCGACCGGAGATACCATAGTGCGCCGACTTCTGAGTGGTCGGGTCACGAAACACAGATTCCCCAGCGGCAAAGCTTCCATCCATAATGTGAACGACAACCGCCTCCGGTCGTAGCCCATACGGACGCCCGTGATGAAAATTAGCAGGTGGACAGCCGATCCATTGATTCATGGCGTCATCCTAGCCCACGGCTCCAAGGTCACCGCGTTCTCCGCTTAACCACGCCGGCGGCGATGGAGGCACGGGTGGAGGCGCTTTGTTGTCATCCGTCGGCGCGGCCTGACGCTGGGCGCGTTGCGCGTCGTCCTTCGAAGCCAGTGCGGATCGCAGTTTCAGCAAATCTTTCAGCGCGTTGTACCAGAATGGCGCTCCGAGACTAAGCAAGAGAACAGCCAGGAGCATTCCCGGGGCTTTTCTCACGTCCTTGATTCTCTCGACCCAATTCCGATCCAGGGGAAGCGTGATCAACCCGGTGTCACTCAAGAGATCGTAGTAAGGCTTTGGATCGACCTTTTTGTCATCGTTGCTTTGGGAGAACTGCTTGGTAGCATCGCTCACAATGCTGGTCCTGAACTGATCATCGATCCAGAGGCGGTCACAAACCGCAATGATGTCGAGCTGCACTGCCACGACCACCACCACCGACACGAACAAAGCGATCCAGTGCGTGTAGGCAGTAAATCGCTGACTGACGCGATCGATCGTATTGTCGAACCACGAATTCACACGCGCCACAAAATCGCTCGGCGCTTCGTGAAGAATCGCCAAACCATCGCGCATCTGATTGGAGAGTTCGGGATTGGACGCTTCAATTTGCAGCGCCAGGGCCCCCACATTTTTCAGCGCCTGCCCAGGATTTGGAATGCCGCCCTCGGCGAGGATCTTCTTTAGCTCACTTTCTGCGTCGCCTTCAAGCTTGTGCGCTCCATCTCCGCTGGCGAAATCGAGGAGAAGCTTGGTGAATTCCTCCCGATGAATGACCGTGCCAAGTTTGTTCTTTCCCTCGCGGATCATGGGGTGCTTCAGCACGGCGTCGGCGATTTTCTGTGCGCAGTCAGCGCTCGAAATTCCAAGTTGCTGAAGCAGATCGGCGAGCCCGGTTCGCAAGTGGCGTCCGCGGCGGCCCGAGAGATTGGTGAACGCCTGAGTAATCGCCGTTACCGCCATACTGAACAGCAACAGGACAGTTGTCGCACCGATCAACAGGTCCAGTGTCTTCAGCATTTTTCATTACCTGCCGTTCTGCCCTAAAAGCAATAGTGAGAATCAGGCGCGCGCCGTTTCAACAACTCTTAAAGAGAGGAGTGAAGCGGCGGCCCCCGCCATTAGCCGCAAATTTCTTGAGTTGTCTGACGAAGTTGCGCACTGGCGTTATGCGCGGATAGCATCAACGATATGTAGCGTCCCCCCAGAAATGCGGCCCCAGAGGCATTCTTGAGAGACTGCAAATCGCTAACCGGCACGTGCCACGGCACTATACAGCGTGACGAGGTCTCGCCGTGCTACAGGGCCTTTCGTTTTAAGGGAACTGCAGAGAAACCTTTTACGCGATGCGGAAATTATGCCATTCGCCCACAGATAGTCAAGTGCAAAGACCGTGCAAAACTCTTGTATGTATGGGGCGATCACTGGTCTCTGCATGTACCCCTCGTGGGACGAGATGCCCTTCCGTGGAAAGCTATGAATTCCGGCCGGGCGGTATGCTCCGGTATTGAACCTTCGAATCCTCATCCCGCAGGCCCCGGTCAATATCGTTGTTTGCGTATCGGGAGTAAAGTGCCCGCGAGCTACAGGCCGCCGTTGATCGCGCACTCCAGCACATCGACTAGGCGAAAATGGCGGCTGCTCTCTAGCCGACTGGCCTCGTCGTTCGAGTCAAAAGTTCTTGGGGACCGCGCTGGACTCTGCGCGCACGGCCTGCTATGTTGAGCGCCAAAGGATTCGCGTCCTGTGAGAGCATTCGCTCAAAAACCAGTTGCTTCGGAAACTTCAGCAGCCGCGAGCAATGCTAGGGCTATGGTCGGCCGCGCCTGCATAAGCGCTCAATCGGACTCTTCTCCGGTCGCATCGCACTTCGCTCACGATTTCAGCCTTCTCCCTGTGCGCTCGCCTTCGGCGAAGACCGAAACTCTTCTTCAACGTCAGACTGCCGGCAATGCAAACGTAAGCTCTGAACCCCCGATTGCGCACGAGGTCCTGCGGTCATCGGGGCAACCCCTGGATGCGAAAACCCGTGCATTTATGGAGCCGCGCTTCGGCCACGATTTCGGTCACGTGCGCGTGCACGCAGGCCCGAGGGCGGCGCAGTCTGCGCAGGCGGTAGGCGCTTCCGCTTACACGGTAGGCCGCGATATCGTCTTCGCTCTTGGCCAGTTCGCGCCGCACAGCGCTACGGGCCAGCGCCTGCTCGCTCACGAACTCGCCCATACAATTCAGCAGTCGGGTGGCATAAGCGCCAGCGACGAACTCCGTGTGGGGCCACGGGATGATCCATTCGAACGCGAAGCCGAGCGGATTTCATCGTCTGTGTTATCAACTTCCGAAGCCATTCCCCCCAAGAAACATGTGCCCTCGCCATCGCTGGCGACTGGTTTAGCACTGCAGAGGCAACCGAAAGGTGAGGATCACGACCCGAAGATGCCGAAGATTGAGTCCACTTGGAAAAAGAAAGAGGAATTCATCCCGGTCTCCATATGTAGCTCGTCTTCCGACGCCAAGATACCTTGTACCCCCGTGTCCCTATCCAACGCGGATTTTCTGGCCAACGGTGGGCCCAGTGACGCCCTGGGCTTTACCAAGCCTCTGCCGCAAAAGAGCCGCGCCCCAGAGATTCTCACCCAGGAAGTCGGGAAGGACCACGCGGTGATTTTGAAGCCCACGAAAGCGATACAGATTTCTTGCGAATCGTTCATCACCAAGGCCGGAAAGCCGTTCACGCGTTCAACCGTTCTCGACAAAAATCATCCGAACTTTGACCAGTGTGAGGGCAAGTTTGACAGGTCGTTTGAGGTTACGCCGGACGGCGAGAAGAGACTCCGAGAAGCGGAAATGGAGCACTGCAAAGATTACAAATATGCTTATGACGTCTCGCTCGGATGTTACGAATCCGTAATCAATGAGTTCGCAAAAAAGAAAACACAGTTCCCCTCAACCGAGGACGCGGAAGATGCAGTCGTCAATCGGGTAGGCCAGAAACCGGATATGTGGATGCCTCACTATGCCGATTTGCTCGAGAAAACCAAAATTCGCGACACCAGTAAATGGCACGAGCCGCCGGCGCGAGAAGGCTGGACCTCCCTAAAAGTCATCGGAAAATACTGTTCCGCCGAAGGGACCACTCCGGTCGATGCAAAATCGTTTCCGCAAGTTGGAAGACACGCAGCTCGGGATATCATCAAATAAAAGGACGGCCTTTGGCCGAGTGAAGCTCACCTATTTTCTTTATACAAAATCTCAAGCGGAACGCGGGTCGCCAGCTTGCCTGCGGGTCCGCTACATTTGATTCAACCTTGATGATTCAGCTCTCATCCGCCGGTGGCCACGATCAGTGCGAAAACATTGGCCATTCAACAAAGCACATCCGATTTGACGACGACAATTGTGCCTATTCTGTGCCTATAAAAAGGAGCAGGCGGCCCTTAAGTCCTTGAACGGTTGGCGTCCCTAGTGGCGATTATTTTGAACACCTAAATGTGACGATTTCGGAAGCGATACCCTTATACAAACTGTGCACAAGTGTTCTGGCGTCGCCTCCTCCCCGTGGGAGCTGCCCCGGATGCGAATCCTTACAATGATATTTTTCGTTGTGAGTGAAATCGCGATTTTTCGCCAATAATCGGAGTTCACTGTGCGAAATTGACCATTTTTCTTTGTGCGGATAGTCGCATAATCGCCGACCTTGGAGCGGTTGGGTCCCAGCGATTCGATGGGATGGTTCCACCAGGGAAAGGAGAAGGAGGGCTCGTCGCGGGATCCATAAGCAGACCGCTGAAGTCAGTGAAGTTCCGGCGCGTGTGAATGAAGCCAAGGAACTCAGGCATCTTTTGCTCAGCGACGATGCGCGTACGGGGCATCTTCCGAGGCTGATTGAAGACCTAGTTGCTCGTTTGAGCAAGCCCAGCGCAACCATGAAGGACAGCGATGCCAGCTTTTCAGAGGCCGCCGTTGCCCACGGCAAGCTTCGCTATTTGCAAGGCTATACTCCTGAGATGTTGGTGCACGAATCACGAATACTCCAAGTGACTCTCTTCAGCACATTGCAGAACAATCTGAGCTTTCTGGATTTCAGCTTACTGTTACCGGATGTCATGACCATCGCAGACGAAGTGGATGCGCAGTTGACCCAGTCTATGGCCAGCTACATCAGAGCCATGCG
Organism: uncultured Acidobacteriaceae bacterium; assembly: GCA_963698865.1. GTDB lineage: Bacteria > Acidobacteriota > Terriglobia > Terriglobales > Acidobacteriaceae > Acidiflorens. The sequence goes on from CAVOSL010000005.1 coordinate 662,303, forward strand.
GAAGGCGGCGGCAGCGTAGCTAGGGCGAGCCTCGCAAAGAAGGCGATTGCGCCGACACGCAGACAAAGATTTCTCCTTCGGCGAACTACCAAGGCGTTCAAACTGTTTGGGCTGATCCAGTTTAACGACTCGGTGCATCGGAGGATTCTACTCCGAGCATTTACATAAAGCCGCCGTCGTCTGCGACCGATATTTACGGGCGTTAAGAATTGCACCCGAATGACGGGCAACCGTGAAGTAATCTCACGGTAAGGTTTGCCGACTACACACCCGGAATCCACGCCTCCCGGCGTACAACGTGACTGCACGGGCTATAATTACGCCCACGGATGGACCTCACCCCTGGCGCGAAACTTGGTCCTTACGAAATCCAGTCCCCGCTGGGCGCGGGTGGCATGGGCGTGGTCTATAAAGCAGAGGACACTCGCCTCGGCCGGTTTGTCGCCCTCAAATTTCTGCCCGATAGCGTGGCTCACGATTCCGCGGCGCTGGAGCGCTTTCGCCGCGAAGCTCGGGCCGCGTCGGCCCTGAACCATCCCAATATTTGCACGATTCACGACATCGGCGAACACGATGGCCGCGCTTTTATGGTCATGGAGTTCCTCGATGGTCTAACGCTGAGCCACTTCATCGCGGGTCGCCCCGTGGAAACGGACAGGCTTCTCCCCATCGCGATTGACATCGCGGACGCTCTCGACGCGGCTCACTGCGAAGGCATCGTGCATCGCGACATCAAACCTGGAAATGTTTTCGTAACGCGGCGCGGCCACGCCAAGATACTCGACTTCGGTCTGGCGAAAGTGACCGGCAAGACCGCGGCGTCCAGTAGCGATGCTGAAACCATCGCAGATTCGGATGCCCTGCACTTGACCAGCCCCGGAGCGATGTTGGGAACGGTCAGTTACATGTCGCCGGAACAGGTGAAGGCCAAAGATCTGGATTCTCGCACAGACCTGTTCTCCTTCGGCGCCGTGCTCTACGAGATGGCAACTGGCAAGCTGCCGTTCGAAGGATCGAGTGCGGGAGAGATTTGCAGTGCGATTCTGCGCGATGAACCTCCACCACCGTCTCATGTAAATCCGCAAATCGTTCCCGGGCTGGAAGCAGTCATCCGAAAGGCGCTGGAAAAGGACCGCAACCTCCGTTATCAACACGCCTCGGAGTTGCGGGCCGACCTGCAGAGGCTGAAGCGCGATACCGACAGCGGCGGTTATCAAGAGCCTGCTGCGTCCGCGCCGGCAACGGCACCATCCGCCACGAAAGTGGCAGTTGCGAAACCGCGAGAGCTGACCGTGCGGATGCCCGCCACGAAGTTGTGGCTATCCATCGGCGGGTTGGCCGCGCTGTTTGTGGCTGCCCTGATAGCTCGAGGGGTCTACTCTCGGACGGGCGGAAAACAGACTCTCACCGACGCAGACACGGTACTCCTGGCGGACTTCACGAACAACACGGGCGACCCCTTATTCGACAGTACGCTGAAGATTGCGCTGAATGTGGCGCTCACCGAATCACCCTTCGTAAACGTGCTTTCGAGTGACAGGGTCAGTGCCACATCGAAGCAGATGGGTCTGCCGGCCAATGCGAACCTCACCGCCGGTCAAGCGCGCGAGCTTTGCCAACGAGTGGGAAGCAAAATGTATGTCGCAGGTTCGATCGGCAGCGCGGACAGCAAGTACGTCGTGGCCCTGAACGCGGTGAACTGCCAAAGCGGCAAGACCGTAGCCCATGAGGAAATGACTGCGGCCGGCAAGACAGACGTCCTTGATACCATCGGGCGAGCTTCCAGGAAATTGCGCGCTGAACTCGGGGAGCCGCCGTCAACGGTGCAGAAGTTCGACGTGCCCTTGTCAGAGGCGACGACTCCCTCTCTCGAGGCACTGAGCTCGTATGCGAGCGCCCTGAAGGCATACAACGAACAAGGAGTCCAGGCAGCTCTCGCGCTTGATCAACACGCCATTGAACTTGACCCCAGTTTTGCAATGGCGTATTACGACGTGGGCGACGGGTACTTCAGCCTCAACCAGCTCGGACGCGCCAGCCAGTACTACACCAAGGCGTTCGAACTGAGGCAACACGCCAACGATCGTTCGAAGCTCCTGATTACTGGGAACTACTATTCCGTCGTGACGGGCGAGCATGACAAGGCGGCGCGAACTTTCCACGAGATGATTGAGACGTACCCGCGAAGCGCGACAGCGTACTTCAGTCTTGGCGAAGAGTATGCCGCCTTGGGACAATATGAAACCGCTGCTGAAATGACTGCCAAGGCGCAGGAACTTGGCCCCGGCGAAGTCCCTGCTTACTCCAATCTGACTGCTTATCAACTGGCGCTGCAGCGCTTCGGCGAGGCTCGCGCAACTCTTGACCGCGCGAAGGCACGCGACATGGATGGCTACATGTTTCGCCTTCCCCTTTATGCGATGGCATTTCTTGGTGGCGATTCCTCAGGTATGGCGGAGGAGCAGCAATGGCTCACCTCGCACCCTGAGACGAAGCACTATTCTCTTGCGCTCGCGTCCGACACTGAGGCTTATGGAGGCAGATTGACGACAGCACGGGAGCTAACGAAGCGTTCGGCAGAGGCCGCCATCGCTGCTGACAGCAAGGAAAATGCGGCGATCTGGTGGGAGAATGCCGCCTTGCGCGAAGCGGCATCTGGAGATGCGACGCACGGCGTGCAGGATGCCGCCGATGGACTCAAACTGGCTCCGGATAGTCAGGGAGTAGGTGTTGAAGCCGCGCTCGCGTTCGCGATGGCCTCGGAGAATGGCCGAGCCCAATCCTTGGCCGAAGACTTGGACAAGCGGTATCCGCTGGATGCCCAGATGCAGTCACTATGGCTGCCTGCTATTCGTGCACAATTGGCGCTGAATAGAAAGAATGCAGCCCAGGCCCTTCGCGCTCTGCAGACGGTTGAGTCGCCCATGGAGTACGGGATGATCTCGTTCGCGAACAATCCTTCGTGTCTGTATCCGACGTACATCAAGGGCCAGGCTTATCTGGCTTCGGGACAAGCGGCAAACGCCGCCACTGAATTTCAGAAGGTTATTGATCACACCGGCATGGTTTGGAATTGTTCAACGGGAGCGTTAGCTCATCTTGGTCTGGCTCGCGCAAATTCGTTGGAATCAAAGCAGGCGAAGGGCGCAGTCGCGGACGCCGCCCGTGTACGCGCTCTAAGTCAATACAAACAGTTCCTCGCTCTCTGGAAAGATGCCGACCCCGGCGTTCCGATCTTCAAGACGGCAAAAGCCGAGTACGGAGAGCTACTCTAGCACTCTAGCCAGAGCTCGTGCGGAAGGAATACTCGGCTTCTGCTTGGCTTCTCCTGCCGGATGACGGGCTACTCTTCCCTAATTTTGTAAGGTAAGGTTGGCCGACCAACCGCCAACTGACCGGTGGACCCGTAAATAGTGAGCCCTTATTCAGCATCTATCCCCAAGGTCCCACGCCCCCAACGCTTCTGGCTTCCTGTGCTATCGTGCGGGCTATGAAAAGAGCCTTCGTATTGTTTGCTACATTGTGCATGGCCTTGTCCTTTGCCGCTGCGCAAACGGCGTCATCAAAGCCGGAAGGGCGCGAGCGGCAGATGAGTACCGACGAGGCGGCCATCCGGCAGGTCTCGGAAGACTGGATCAGGTTCTATAACGCCGGGGACGCGTCGAAAGTCGCGGCTTTGTACACCGATGACGGCTACTATCTCTCGGCACACATCCTGGCGCACGGGAGCCAGGCGATCGAGGCTTATTGGGAACGCGGCATCAAGGCGGGCGGGCACCTCGATTTCATCAAGCCGCTGACGCTCTACTACACCGGGGACCTCGCCTATTGTGCGGGCACCTACCAGGCGACCAACGCCGGTGTGACAGTCGATGGGCGCATTCTAATAGTGCTGAGGAAAGTGAACGGCAAGTGGCTGATGGCCGCGCATGAAACAGTAGTGCGCGACCAACCGCTATGAGTTGGGATTTCCTTCTTGAGCATGCTTTACAGTTTAGGGATTGGGCGTCATTGCTCTTGCGCCGCTGACCTTCTTGCAGCTCTCCTCTTCCCACATCGCCAGCTTGCCGTCCGCGCCAGTCACTTCGAGATACGCATCATAGGCCGCATCGCCTTTCTTCGTCAGGGTGTGCTTGACGGGCAGCTTCTCCGCGCCAATGATCATGTAACCCGTATAGATGAGCTTGTCGCCGTCCCATCCGGGCGAGGTCACGTCCACCCGTGAGCCGCCTATGTTCATGTCCCGGCGGACGTGCACCTTGGCGTTGGCGTCCCAGGTACTTGATCCGATCAGCGTTTGTTTGCCCTTCACTGGCCCCTTCAACTGATCGATGTGGTAGATGAGCCAGGAGCCGCGTAGCGCCATGTTAAAGCTGAACCGATCGGTGAACTTCACTCCCGGCACCATCGGCGAGGTGTGCTGTGTCCCCTCGCAGATCCAGTCCCCGACGAACCACTTCTCGACCGACAGTTGCGGCGGCGGCATCTGTGCCGTTGTGGCCTTGGCGGGCTTGTCCTGGGGCAAAGCGGACAAAGCGAAGAGCGCGAAAGTAAGGATCGTCTTCATAGTAGGGATCCCCCTCCAAAAAATGGGCCATCAGCATCAGTAATGAAAACTACCCTACCCGCACATGATCATAGACTTCGGGACGCGGCAAAATGATGCTGTTGATGCTTGCCACTGATTGCGGTCGGGTCACGGGCTAACCGGAAGTTACCTGTAGATAGCTAACGGTAAACGCGCTTGCGTTCACGAATGGAGTAGTTCCTGGTTGCCCAACCCGAGGCTATCCGCCTCGGAGTGACGTCCGTCAATTCCCTTCTCTCTCGTGCTCCCCCTCCACAGTTAGGACATCGCTGCAGCAAAGCGGTAGCCTATCGAATCAACCGACCTCACAGTATCCGCCCATGAACTGCCTATCCGAACTATTTCTTGCCTGTGCTTCGCTAGCGGCTGAGTTCAACAGCGTGCAAAGCATGTCGGCACACGAACACCGCAATCGTCTCCAGCGATCGCTTCCGCCGGCATCTTTATCTCGACTCCATTTGCCACAATGGCACTCCGACCATGAAGTTTTGGTTGACCAAACCAATAGCAGAAAAGGAGATGCCATGCAAAACGGAAGTATCATCAGGTCCACACGTTCGAACGGTCCCGATGTTTGGGACTTTAGGTGGCGAGAGGCAGGGCCCGATGGCAGGCGGAAACATCGCAGAATCGTGATCGGTCCAATTACCCAGTTCCCCGACAGGTCGTCGGCGCTCCTGGCGATTGCCGCACTACGCTGCGAAATGAACCCGAATGACCCGCGCCTAAGCCTTCGATCGGTCACCGTCTCGGAGTTGGTGAACCACTATCGCCAGCGCGAACTCGCAACGGACCACGTCTGGAAAACGCATTCGACCAAAGTGACCTACCAAGGCTACCTGAATAAATGGATCCTGCCTCGATGGGAAAGCTACACGCTTCCTGCAATCAAAGCGGGAGAGGTCGAGCAGTGGCTAAGATCGTTGCCCTTGGCACGAGCTAGCTGTGCCAAAATCAGAAACCTCATGAGCGTCATCTTCAACCATGGAATTCGCTATCAAGTCTGTTCCGGTAATCCCATCTGCTTAGTGCGGCAGAGCGCCAAACGCAGGAAGATCCCCGTGGTGCTGAGTGTCAGTGAGGTGCAGCAGTTGTTAGACGCTCTGCCCCTCAGAGAATGGATCCTGGCACTGCTGGATGTGGGCACAGGATTGAGAATGAGTGAACTGTTTGGCCTGAAGTGGAAGGACGTCGACTTCGAGACCAATGAGATCAGCGTGGTTCGATCCATCGTGATGCAGGTGACCGGCCCCTGCAAAACGGAAGCGTCCCAGAAGCCCATCCCGCTCGACCCCTGTCTCGCGGAAGCACTGCGGGCGTGGCGTCAACAGGTGAGATACAACAGGCCGGAAGACTGGATCTTTGCCAGCCCCAAAGTGAACGGCCGGAGACCGTATTGGGCACAACAAATCATGCGCAAAGTCATAAGGCCTACCGCCATTCGATTGGGGATTACCAAACACATCGGGTGGCACACCTTTCGGCATACGTACTCTACCTTGCTCCGGGCCGCAGGAGTCGACATCAAGGTTATGCAGGAACTGCTTCGGCACGCCTCTAGTCGGATCACCATGGATACATACACGCAGGCCGTTACGGCACAAAAACGCGAAGCTCAGAGCGGCGTAGTTCGCTTGTTTCGCATTCGCGCAAATGGGGTCCGCAACTGAGGGGTGAGGTTGTGCCTATTTGTGCCCACGAAAAAGCCGTCAAACCTTGGGAAATGGAGTTCTGGAACGGCAGGATGGTGAGATTTGGCAGTCCTGCTGTTCCCTTTTGTGCCTACGACAAATCGGCTCTTTCGCTCTAAGTCTCTGAAAAGGTTTGGCGTCCCCGGCGGGATTTGAACCCGCGTTACCGCCGTGAAAGGG
>CAVOSL010000006.1:0-61776 GCA_963698865.1 uncultured Acidobacteriaceae bacterium
GATTCGAACCCACGTTAGAGTTTCCCCTAAACACGCTTTCCAAGCGTGCGCCTTCAGCCACTCGGCCATCTCTCCGGCGCCGTGCGAAGCGGCTCTTTACGATTTTAACAGCTCGCGGATGGCGGATGTTTCGCGCGTCTCCGCACGCACATCACGGCAGTGTTTTTTTGAGAACTGACGACTTACAACGATTGACGACTGACAACTGACAACTACGACCTAGCTGCCTTCCCCTTCTCCAATCTGTTGCGCCAGGTAGTTCTCGTAGGTCATTTCTTTGATCATGTAGAGCTGGCCTTCCAGCCAGTCGATGTGGTGCTCTTCGTCGAGCAGAATCTTCGCCAGCAACTCGCGCGAGCCGTTGTCCCCGGTGGCGACGCAGTGCTTGATGCCATCATTCAGGCGCTTCACGGCCGTGTACTCGAGATCGAGATCGTTCTGGAGTTGCTGTTTCAAATTTTGCCCGATGTTGATCTTGAAATAGTCGGACATGTTGGGAGTGCCGTCGAGGAGCAGGATGCGCTCCATCAGGATTTCGGCGTGCTGCATTTCTTCGATCGATTCTTTGCGCGTGTGCTTGGCCATCTTCTCGTAGCCCCAGTTCTCGCACATCTCGGCGTGCAGAAAATACTGGTTGATGGCCGTCAGTTCCGCCTTCAGCACTTCATTCAAAATCGCAATGATCTTTGAGTCGCCTTTCATGGTCTTACCTCGCGAGGTTCCGCGATGGGTCACGCGGAACCTGGATTTTGAATCTTGGGAATATGGCCGGAACCGTTCGACGCACCGACGCGAATCGGTAAGCGATTGGTTGCGACTGAGAATTGTACTAGAAGAATGGGCTTACTGCCCGGAGCCGGAGGCGGAAGCGGCGGCGGCAGACGGTTGATTGGGTGCCGTTTCGGCGCCAGGAGCAGTGGGCGCGGCTGACGGCATCGCGGAATTGGCCGCAACCTCCTGCTCGGGTTTTTTCTGGTCGGCGTCTTTGTGGGCGACGCGATGATTCAGGCAGTAAAGCGCGAGTTCAAGACGATCGGCCACCCCTAGCTTGTCATAGACCTTGCGCAGATAGTTCTTGACCACTTGCTCGGTCGTGCCCACGCGCACCGCGATTTCCTTGTTCTTCATGCCCTGCGTCACGCAGGAGACGATGAGCGCTTCTTTGGGAGTGAGCTGAACTTTGGGTCGCGATCCGGCGGGCCGAATGCCTTGCGTGCGATAGGCCTCAAGCACCCAGCCGATAGCGCGGGCTTCGAGCCAGGGCTGGCCTTGCGCAACTTTGCGAAGGCAGTCCACCAGCATTTCGGGCTCGACTTCGCGCGAGACAATGGCATGCGCGCCGCGGCGGAACAACTCCAGCGTCATTTCCTGATCGGGTTCCTGCAGCACCACCACCAGGCGGCAGTTACCGCTTTGCCGCAATATGTCGGAAACCGTGTCGGGTGGATTGGTGGTTAACGCCGCTTCGAAGACCAGAATGTCGGCACTGAATTTTTGGATCGAGGAGAGAGTCTGTGCCAGGCTTTCCGCCTGCCCCACCACCCGAATGTCATCTTCGAGGGCAAATATCTTGCGCAGCCCGGCTCGGAAAATGGCTTGCGTGTCCGCGAGAATCAGACGGATCGTGCCTTTGCTCTCCTCGGGCTGAACGCCCTCGGCGACCGGCATATTAATCGGAGTGCTCGCCATCCGCCTCTATCCTTTTCTAGCCTCTGCTGTCACTCTGCGCAGCTCCTGAATATTCATTGCTGCGCCGGGCGCGCGCTAAGCGCGCTCAAATCTGTATTCATCGATCACCACGCCAACTCCGCGCCGGCCGCCATCTTCCTGAAAGCTGCGCACCACGCGCCCATGGCAATCGACCCGCACGTCAGCATGGCCTCCCACCACATCGGCGGGAAGTGAAATCGTGAAATCCACCGCCGACCCCACCGGCACATCGGCATCCATGCGGAAGAGCACACCGTTGGCGGAAATGTTTTCGGTCTCGATCGTTCTTTCGTTTCCACCCGCCTTCAAGGCCACCGGCAGCTTGATGGGAAAGCGCGCCGCACCCTGCACGTCCGTATAGCCCTTGGCGCTTTTGCTGGCCTCAACAACAGAATGTTTGCCGGCTTCCGACACAGTGCACAACCTTCCTTCCGATTCGCGTGGGCACCCCTTATGCAACAAAGTGCACCATTTCAGGCCCGAGATTACACCCCGGTATCCACCGCGCAAAGGTTACGTAGGTCATGAATCAAAGCGGGAGAAGTCTCGGTAGTACAGGGGCTTAGGGACGTGGAGCACCCCGCCGTTGGGTAAGAATCGTGGAAGCAGTTACACCTTGCGAGCTCTGTCACAGAGCAGTGCGGCATCTGTCACTGTGTGTTACCCGATCGGCGGCGATAATTCCTTCGCCGTACGAGGCGCTCCGTTTGCGTCTCGCTGTTTTCTGGCAGTCCTGTAGTTCCCCCCAAGGCAGAACGTCTCCAACAGTGATCTGTTGCGACGAAGCTTGCTTTTCCCATACTCGAAGGCAGCGATGACAGGGTAGCGATGAAAAAAAGACCGGACATAAACCGATTCGCTCTTCTCGATTACGACTTTGCCGCTTTTCAACCCGGTATGCGCGTAGTAGACATTGGGTGCGGCAAAGGAGGGCAACTGCAAAAACTCGTCTCTCGTGGTTGCCTTGCCATCGGCCTGGACCCGGACCTGGAAAGGGTGCGGATGGGCGCAGAGTGTGGACTGGAAGTCGTCGCCGGCCATGCCGAACAACTGCCCTTTCGCCGTGACGTCTTTGATGGCGTGATCTGCAAGGTCACGATTCCCTATACCGCGGAGCATCTCGTTTTTCCCGAGATCGCGCGCGTACTCAAGCCGGGCGGAACGGCGCAATTGTGTTATATGGGCGCTGGGTTCTACTTGCGTCTGCTGATACTCGGACAGGGCGGGTGGATGAAACAACGCTTTTACGGCTTCAAGACGCTGGTGAATACCTGGCTGTTTGCGCTAACCGGACGGACGTTGCGGGGAGACTGGGGAGATACGCTTTACCAGTCGCGGCGAAGGCTACGAAAGTATTATGCGGGAAATCGGTTGACCCTTCTGCGCGAGACGCCCTCGAAGACGTTTTTTGGACTGCCGGTATTTATCTATCACACCATTCAGGCGGCCCAGAAGGTGCGGTTGCAGCCATTTACCAAGCCAGCGGCCGAGGATGCTGCCCGGCTTCTCACACCCGTCGCCTCCTGAAATTGATTAGCGCATCCCGGGCGCAGCCGCTGCCAGCGGCGCTCTTTTGTGCGCAACCTCGAGCAGCAAGCGGCCGGCCTGCAAATGATCGCCGTCGCTGTCTTTGTCGCCGGTGCCGGGCTCGCTCCACACCGCGCCGATGTCCACCTTCCCATTGCCCGAGTCCGCGACTTTCGTGGGCTGGCGGCGTTCCTTCTCGACGTAAGCCTTGATGACCTGCGCGGCCGTACGCGCGGCGAGGTATCCGTGCTCACCCTCTTCGAGCAGAGCGCAGACAACGATCTCAGGATTGCGCCGCGGTTCGACGCCCACGAACCAGCCGTTATCCTTGAATTTCTTGCCGCTCGCGCCGAGTTTCGCCTTCAGCGCATTGCTGATGGTCTGCGCGCTCCCGGTCTTTCCCGCAAAATCGATTCCCTGCAAACGGGCGCTGGGCGCGGTTCCAATTGGCTGAACAACGTTCGCCATCGCATCGGTAATCGTTTCCCAATTCTGCGGATCGATCTGCAAGCGCGTCTCATTCGGAACATTCGAGGCCGGAACTATATTGGGGGGCAGATCGGTGGGATTGATCACATGCGGCCGCACCAGCAGCCCGCCGCTCGCCACCGCGCCAATCGCGCGCGCCATTTGAATGGGCGTCGCGGCCACTGCACCCTGGCCGATGCCGACAGAAATCGTTTCGCCCGCGTACCACTTCTGCTTGAAGTTCTTGATCTTCCATTCTTCCGACGGCATTACGCCCGTGACTTCCTGCGGCAGGTCAATACCCGTCCTCTGCCCAAGCCCCAGCGCCGTCGCCCACTTCGCGATCTTATCGATGCCCAGCTTCTCCGCAAGCGTGTAAAAGAAAACGTCGCACGACTGGTAAATCGCCTTGCTGATATCCACCGGCCCATGCACGCGATGCTCGGCCGTCACCCAGCATTTGAAGTAGCGTCCATAAAAGGTGGCGCCGCCGCCGCAATTCACGTGCAGAGTCTGCGCGATGCCTTCCTGTAAGCCGGCCGTCGCCATGATGATCTTGAAGGTCGAGCCGGGCGCCAGTTGCGCCTGAATCGCCTTGTTCAACAGCGGGTGATCGTCATCGTTGACCAGCTTGTTCCACTCGCCCTTGGAGATCTTCACCGCAAAATCATTTGGGTCGAAAGTCGGCCGGCTCACCATAGCCAGAATTTCTCCGGTCCGCGGATCCATCGCGACGATCGCGCCATTGCGTCCATTCAACGCTTCCTCGGCGGCAATTTGCAGATCGAGGTCAACTGTCAGCTTGAGCTGCTTGCCCGGTTCAGCGGGGGTTTCATCGAGTCTCCCTACTTCCCTGCCCCGGCTATTGACGAGGGCGCGCCGCGACCCGTTCTTGCCCATGAGCACAGTGTTGTACTGTTTTTCGACTCCGCTTACGCCCACCACATCGCCGGAGCTGTAAAGCTCGAACTGCGGCTGGTTGAGCATGTCCTCGGAAACTTCGCCAACGTAGCCGATCAGATGCGCCATGAACCCGTTCCGCGGATAGAGGCGGCGATGCGCCATGATGGTGTCGAGTTCGGGCAGCTCGTTCTTGTGCGACTCGATAAAAGCGAGTTCGTCGGGCGTGATGTCTTCCTTCAGAAAAAGCGGCTGGTATTGCGGCAGTGACGCATTGCGACGGATGCGCTGCCGAACTTCATCCGCGTTCAGGTGTAAGCCTTTCGCGATGGCGTCGGCGTCGGCATTCAGGTCGCGCGCCGAGTCGCGCAAGAGCAGCGCCGAAAATGACGGATAGTTGTCAACGATGATGCGGCCTTCGCGGTCCAGGATTTTCCCGCGCGGGGCGAGAATGGGCACATTGCGGACGCGATTCTGCTCGGCCAGCAGCGAATATTTATCGCTCTGCATGACCTGCAGCCGCCACAGACCGTATGCCAACAGCAAAAAGATGAACACTACGCCGTACTGAACAGCGGTCAGGCGGAAAGGAGAAACTTTTTCTTCGCGGCCAAACATCTATTTTAGGAGATTGCTTTTACCCATTTTACTCTGCTTTGATGGAGCCTGAGACGACTGTGCCGGTCACGAAAGTTTGAAGGACAGTTCTCAGCTGTCGGTTCTCAGTTCTCAGTAATTTCAAGTCCGAGTTCCGATTGCGGCATCCAAGATTCCTGGAGCTTGAAGGTGTGGAACTGTTCTTCCGGCCATGTACGACCGTGGATTGAACAAATGCGCCTTTCAGGCAACAATAGCATCTATTCCTTACGGCTCAATCTTGAGGGCATACAGCCGAAGCGCGCGCGTGAGTGGGGCAGCTCGAAACGCGCGGCTCGTAGCTCGCAGCTGATTTATGCGATTTCGCAGTTTCATCATCGCCTATGCGCTCGTACTCGCCATTCTCCTCTTTGCGGAGCGTCGGCCTCACTCTGCGCCGCAGAATGGCTACTCCCATATCGTCGATCTGACCGCCGTCAAGACTGCGCAAGGCTTGCCTTCAGCCCAAACTGAGATCGTCGCTCCCGGCGCGCTCATTCCCGGGACCTGGGGTGCTGGGGAGATTCCACCCGAGCGGCTGATCGCGCCTCTGGTGGTGATGGACCTGAACGTCGCGCCGCCAGCACAGATTTCGCTGGATGACATCGCGGCGTGGGAATCGAAGCACGGAGCCGTGCCCCAGGGCGCGGTGGTTGCGATTCGCCATTCAGCGGAGGCCCCAGCGACGGCGCCGAACGCCCTGCCAATCACTCCGGACGCCGCGCAGTTTCTAATGGACGCGCGCTACTGCACCGGCTTTGCCATCGAAACTCGGCCAGACTTCACCTCCGACCGCACGCTCGCCCGCCAGATTGCCCTCCACGGAAATTACGTAATCGAGAGCGCCGCACATCTGACCACACTGCCCGCCAGTGGTTCGCTCATTATTGTGGCCCCGGCCAAAGGCAAAAGCGCCTCGCACGATCAGGTGCGCGTGCTGGCGATGGTGAGATAAGGCAGTTGTCAGTTCTCAGTTCTCAGTTGTCCCCCGTGACCGGTGACCCGTGACCCTATTTTTTGCGACCTCGCCACACGTCGACTCATCTGGCTCTGCATGAGCGATCCTCGTTATCCCATCGGCAAATTCTCATATAACGGTCCACTCGCCCCGGAACAGAAGAAACAATTCCTCGACAACATCGAGCAGACTCCCGCTCGCATCCGCGCGGCCATTCGCGGGCTGTCGGATGCGCAGCTCGACACGCCGTATCGCGAGGGCGGCTGGACAGTGCGGCAGGTTGTGCATCATGTACCCGACAGCCACATGAATTCCTACATCCGGTTCAAGCTCGCATTAACGGAAGACGAACCGACCATCAAGCCGTACATGGAAGATCGCTGGGCCGAACTGCCCGACTCACGCCAGCCCATCGAGAACTCGCTCGTCATGCTCGAGGCCTTGCATCGCCGCTGGATGATCGTTCTAAGAACTCTAAGCGACACCGACTGGAAGCGCACCTTCCGTCACCCGGAACTGCGGCCGATGACTTTGGAAAAGACGCTAGCCTTGTATTCGTGGCACGGCCCGCATCATGAGGCGCACATCACGCGCTTGCGGGAACGGATGGGGTGGTAGAGAACAGCTCTCAGCCGTCAGCCCTCAGTAAAGGCAAAACCTTATAACCCCAACAGAATATTACGGAGAGCGATTGAGGATTTCTCTGCGTTCCCTGTCGTCCTCTGCGAACCCTGCGGTTAAGGGTCTTGCTCTTGCTGTTGACTTTATTGGTAGCTGAGAGCTGATAGCTGAAAGCTGCTTCTACCCCATCCCCGCCTTCCAGGCCAAATAACTCATGGCCTCGCGCATCACCGTCCGAAAGCGCTCCCAGCGCGATAGCGGCCGTGATTCCGGACGCGGCGCTAGTTCAACCTCGACTCCATCGCGCTCCAGCAGCGCGCGAATACGGAAAACATGATAAGCATCGCTCACGGCAATGCACCGCCGCATGCCATTCGCGCGCATGATATTCGCAACGCGATCCGCGGATTGCGCCGTATCCGAGCCCTGCGTCTCGGCAATCAGCGCCTGCTCAGGCACGCCCCGGCGCAGAAGATAATCGCGGCCCACGCCGCCTTCGCTGAACTCCGGGTCCTGACCTGCGCCCCCGGTTGTAATCACGACCGGCGCCATTCCTTTGGCGTAAAGTTCGAAACCGTGATCGAGGCGCGCGCGAAAAACCGGCGAAGGATGCCCGGCATACTGCGCCGCTCCGAAGATTACAATCACGTCGGCCTTGCGCGTCGGCGAGTCGGCGGCGGCACGCACGATGCGCGTGCCAGTGATTCCCAGAAACAAAAGCAGCGCCCCCGCCACCGCCAGCAAAGACAGCGGAAGCGGCCGCAACCACCAGGATTTTTGCGGAATTAAATTTGGCGGAGTTGAATTTGACTGATGAGCGGCGCTTGCCATCTCAGTCATCATCTCAAATCGGCGTTTCCCATCGCCAGATTACGACAGGGCTTCCACAATATCTTTAGCTGCGATCGCGCCCTCACGCAGAATCGCCCAAGTCCCATCTTCCTTGAAGAACACGATGGTAGATGCCGTTTTGCGCGGAGAGGGGCCACCATCGACGATAAGCGCGATGCGGTCCTGCAACTGGTCGCGCACCTGTTCGGCCGAAGTGCATTCGGCCGCGCCGCTCAGGTTGGCCGAGGTCGCCGTGATCGGAATCTTCGCGGCCCGCACCACCGCCAGCGGAATTTCTGCGGCGGGCACGCGCAGCGCGACGTTTCCGGTATTGGCGGTCACTTTCAGCGGCAGATGCGACGCCGCCGGCACGATCATGGTCAGCGGACCCGGCCAGAAGCGCCGCGCCAGCAAATGAAAATCGTCGGGCAGCGGACGCGCAAACTCTTCGGCTTGGTCGACATGCTCGATCAACAGCGACAGCGGCTTGTGCCGCAGCCGCGACTTGATTTCATACACCCGCTCCACCGCACGCAGGTTGAACGGATCGGCGGCCAGCCCGTAAAACGTGTCGGTCGGCATGCCCAGAACCTGGCCCGCCTGAATCTGTTCGGCGGCATACTTAACCAGCGAAGCCTCCGGCGTTTCGGCATGAATCTTCAGGATTTCAGCGCGCACTCGGGTCCCTTCCTAATTGTCACAAAAACGTCATTATGAATGCGTCATCATAAAAACGTCGTCAGCAAGACGCCGTTCGCCCTTCATCATCGGCGAAGCTTCGCCAGCCTGGACGTTGTCGGTATAGACAGTGAAATGTACCATACATCGGGCCTGCTCCGAAGTGCGCAGGTTCCACGCTCACGATTCCCATGGATTGATCACTTCCACACTGGTAGCTTGAAAATCGCTCGTATTCCGGGTCACAACTGTCAGGCCATGGACGAGCGCAGTGGCCGCAATGAGAGCATCGCGATCTGAACGAGGGTCGGGGACGTGGAGGGCAGCGCATCGCTGAGCAACCGCAGTGTCAATTGGCAGAATACGACCCGTGAATGTCGGTAAAACGTGCCTGTCCATCCAAGCGCGCAGAATCCCGCCTTGCTTTGGGTCACGTCGCTCGATGAGAAGGATCCCTATCTCCAATTCCAGTATCGAGATTACAGATACGTAGAGGCTCGCCGCGGGATGGGTTTGCGCCCAGATCCTGACGCTTCGCTGCGCTTTTCTCGCCTTTCGTAGCTCGGAGACTACATTAGTATCAAGCAAGTACATCAGGACAAATCCGGCGGCTCGTGGAGATTTCCTATCAGGCGAGGCGGCTCAAATTGAATGTCAGCAGCTTCCGGCATGGCCAACAAATCCGCTACACTTTTTTGTCCCTGGGTAATCCTCTGATACTCGTCAGCCGTTAACAGGACGTGGGATAAACGCCCTCGATCCGTGATGAACACCGGGCCCTTCCTGGCGGCTCTCTTGGCTCTGCTGGTGTCTTGATTGAATTCCCGGCTCGACAACTTTGTGATACCCATATCTGTCGGCTCCCAATGTAGAAACGTAGCTACATTATAATCTATCCAGGGACAAAGGCAACCCGAATTCTGGCTCGAAGCGGGGACCCTTAGAATTTCCCAGTTCGCAAATATAGTTCGCGTATCCTGATGGGGGCGCCCGGCTGGTCGCCCAACCGGTCAAAAAGACATGAACAGGCATGCGCAGGCCGCGCCGAATCGCTCTTCCGCAAGTCGTTCCGCAAGCCGTCTGCGCGCGGTCACGGGCCGCCACAACGCGCGCCTCAAAGAGCTGCGCATGGCCTTCCGCCGCGCCGAACTAACTTCCTCCGGCGAGTGCGCCCTCGAAGGCGTCAAACTGGTTGAAGAGGCGCTCCGCCACGCCCAGCATGTGGTCACGATTTTCTTCAGCGAATCGGCGCGCCCGCTGGCCGAAAAACTTCTGCCGCAAATCGGCGAACGCACCGAGACGCTAGTCCTGCCGAATGCGCTCTTCAAATCCATCGTGCCCAGCGACGCTCCGCAGGGCATTGCGGCCTTGGTTAAGCTGCGGACGTTTTCTGTCGCGCAAGTACTCGAACGGTGCAGCGAAGGTCCGTTACTGGTCGTCGCCGGCCTTCAGGACCCCGGCAACCTGGGCACAATCCTGCGTTCCGCCGAAGCCTTCGGCGCAGCCGGCATTTTTCTCACCGAAGGCACCGTCAGTCCCTACAACTCCAAAGTTCTGCGCGGGTCCGCGGGATCGATCTTTCGGCTGCCTTTTGCGCAAATCGCGTCCGCCGAATTGTTTCCGCTCCTGCGCGCGCGCGGTGTCCGCCTGCTGGCGACGTCGTCGCACAAAGGCACTCCGCTCGCAGAAGCGAACTGGACTCTGCCGCTGGCCCTCTTCATCGGCAACGAGGGCGCCGGCCTCGTCCACGAAATCATGCATCAGATGGATGAAACGCTGGCGATCCCGCAAGCCGAGCCAGTCGAATCGCTGAATGCGGGAGTCGCGGCGAGCATTGTGCTTTATGAAGCGGCCCGACAACGAAAGTGAGGAATTTGTAATTTGTGATTTGTAATTTGTAATTGAAAAACCCTCTTGAACGCTCAGAAAAGAGGCGATTACAAATTACAAATCAGAAATCGCAAATGTCTTATGAGTCTCTTCGCTCCCATCCCGAACGCCGATCCCTCAGCTCCCGGCACGCGTCCGCTCGCCGACCGCATGCGCCCGCGCACGCTGGAAGAATTCGTCGGCCAAGAACATCTCGTCGGCCCCGGCAAGCCCCTGCGCGTGCAGATCGATCGCGACGATCCGGCTTCGATGATCTTCTGGGGCCCGCCCGGAACCGGCAAGACCACGCTCGCCAAGATTATCGCGGGCATCACCAAGGCCGAGTTTATCGAATTCTCCGCCGTGCTCGCCGGCATCAAGGAAATCAAGCAGGTCATGGCCGACGCCGAACGCGCACGCCAATACGGCACGCGCACCATCGTCTTCGTCGACGAAATCCATCGGTTCAACAAAGCCCAGCAGGATGCCTTCCTGCCCCACGTCGAAAAAGGCAACATCCGTCTGATCGGCGCGACTACCGAAAATCCTTCGTTCGAAATCAATGGCGCGCTGCTCTCCCGCTGCCGCGTCTATGTCCTCAAGCAGCTCACCGAAGATCAAATCGTCTCGCTGCTGAAGCGAGCCCTCGCCGACTCCGAACGAGGACTCGGTCAACTGGGCCTAACCGCCTCCGACGATGCCATGGCCAAGATCGCCGCCTATTCCAGCGGCGACGCCCGCAGCGCTTACAACGCGCTCGAAGTAGCGGGTGCGTTGGCAGGGTCCGGCGGCGCCATCACGGACGCCGTCGTCCACGAAGCCCTCCAGAAGCGCGTCCTCCTCTACGACAAATCCGGCGAAGAACACTATAACCTCATCTCCGCCCTCCACAAATCCGTCCGCAACAGCGATCCTGATGCCGCCCTCTACTGGCTGGGCCGCATGCTGGAAGCCGGAGAAGATCCTCTCTATATCGCCCGTCGCGTCGTCCGCATGGCGGTCGAAGACATTGGCCTCGCCGAACCCAATGCGCTCGCTCTATGCATGGCCGCCCGCGATGCCGTCGATTTTATCGGCATGCCCGAGGGCAATCTCGCGCTCGCGCAGGCGGTCGTCTATCTCTGCGCCGCGCCCAAATCAAACGCGCTTTACACGGCCTATGGCGCCGTCTTGCAGGATGTAGAGCAAACCGCCGCCGAGCCCGTCCCGCTCCACCTCCGCAACGCTCCCACTCGGCTGATGAAAGGCCTCGGGTACGGCAAAGGCTACCAATACGCCCACGACGCAGAAGAGAAAGTTGCCGACATGCAATGCCTCCCCGACAGCCTCCAAAATCGCGCCTATTACCATCCGACAAACGAGGGTGTGGAAAAGCGAATCGCCGAGCGTCTGGAAGAAATTAAACGCATAAAACGCACAGTTTCCCATCGAACAAAAAGAGAATCGGAGCAGTGATCCCAGCCATCTCATAATTAGAGATGGTGGTGAGGGTTTGGGGTGCTCCGTGCTCCTCCGTGTACCCCGTGGTTAAAGCTCTTTGGTTGCGCCTGAATCACTGTTTCCCAGGACCCTAAGGCCTCTTTTTCAGGAGATCATCATGGCCACCATGCCTCGCCCGCAATTCGATCTTCCCACCCAGCCCATGCTTGACCCTGCGGATAACCGAATCGATGAGTTGGTCCGCCTGCAAAAATCTGCACAACGCA
This sequence comes from uncultured Acidobacteriaceae bacterium, assembly GCA_963698865.1. Lineage (GTDB taxonomy): Bacteria > Acidobacteriota > Terriglobia > Terriglobales > Acidobacteriaceae > Acidiflorens. The sequence goes on from CAVOSL010000006.1 coordinate 11,905, forward strand.
TCACCTCGACTCTCAATCTCGACGAAATCATCGACCGTATCGTGGCCGAAGTTACCGAATCCCTCGATTGCGTTGAGATCAACCTCTATCTGCACGAGCCTGAGAGAAACGGACTGAAACTCGCGGCCGTCCGCGGATGCACCGTTCACCAGAAGGGCCATCGCCTGGTGGTCGGGAAGGAAGGCATGTCTGGACACGTTGCGGCCACGCGCCGCATGCACTACGCGCCCGACGTGAGCGTCGATCCGTATTACGTCGCTTGCGAACCGAAGACGCGTTCCGAAGTTGCCATTCCGCTCGAGGTGGATGGCGAACTGGTCGGCGTCTTCACCGCCTCGCACCACGAACTTGACGCTTTTTGCTCCACGCAGTTGCGGCTCTTTCAGGGTTTGTGCTCGCACGTCGCGGTCGCAGTGCAAAACGCCCGCCGTTTTCACGACGAGCGCAGCCTTCGCAAGCAACTGACCCGCGAGGCCGAGGAAGCGCGCACCATTCAGCAGGCGCTCTTGCCGCGCTCTTCTCCATTGATTCCCGGTTTTTATGTTTCAGGATTATCGATTCCGGCGGGCGCCGTCGGCGGCGACTGGTACGACTACATTCCCCTTCCCGACGGCCGTTGGGGCCTAGTGCTCGCCGACGTTTCCGGCAAGGGAACGGCTGCCGCGCTTCTTATGTCGACCACGCGCGGCATGATGCGGTCGCTCGCGTCCATCAGCGCCGGTCCCGGCGAAGTACTCACGCGCCTCAATACCATGCTGCTTCAGGATTTCCCCGACGGCCGCTTCGTCACCATGGTCTACGGCGAACTCGATCCGCAGCGCCGCACGTTACGCCTCGCCAATGCCGGACATCTGCCGCCGCTGCTCCTTGATTCAATCGGCGCCCGCTGGATTCAGAACGACCACGGATTGCCCCTTGGAGTTTCGGCCTCGGAGTTTTCCGAGACTGAAATTACGCTGGGTCCAAACTCGCAAGTTGCGTTCTACTCCGACGGCATCACGGAAGCCGAATCCGAACCTGATCAGGAATACGGCTCAGAGCGCCTCGCAACCCAGTTGCAAATTCCTGGCGCGACGCCCGAGAGGCTGCTTGCAGATGTAAAAAGATTCGCCAATGGCACTGGTCTGCGCGACGACGCCACGGTCATTCTGGTTGGCGCGCGGCCGGAGGCTGGCTGAGCCGAGCAGCCTCGTCGCGTTTTTCGGCGCTTCGTTCCGGCAGTTACTTCAATTGAGCCTCGCAGGACGAAAGCTCTTGTGCCACGCGGCTTGGTCCGCCGGTGTCGAACCCAGTAGGGCTGAACTTTCCGGGATTCGGAACGCGTTGCCATTCCGCCACGCTCTGCTGAAACCAGGAGCAAGCCTGCTTTAGGGCTTCTGTCCGCTCTGCCATCGAGGATCCGCTTCGCGCGGCCTGTCTCTGGAGGGCGACTCCGAGTCCCCGGCCAGCGTCGGCGGCGGCGTATTGAGCTTGAACCAATGGATGAGAGGCGTGAGCGAACGGTTCGACCACGGCGAGCGACTTCTGATACATCTCGACGGCAGCGCTGCTTTCACCCCGCATCACTAGAACGTCAGCCATCTTGCTGTTAGCCGCGGCAAGTTCGACTTGCGCGTCGGCGTCGTTCGCGTTTGCGGAAACAATTGCCTCATAAATGGCCGCTGTTTTTCTGAAATCACTCAGTGCGCCATCCATCTTCCCGGACTTAAACAAAACCTGTCCCCGAAATAAACAGGCCAATGCCAGCGTGCGGCGAGCGAATGACAACTTGGGATCGCGGGCAGTCTCTTTTTCGAAGAGATCGATGGCCTTCGCGAGCATCGCCAGCCCCTGGGTTGTGTCACCCAACCCCGCGGCGGCAATACCGACGAAGGAATAGCTGTCGGCGAGATCGAGTCTGGCCGAGACATTCTTCGGATCGTCCTGGGCGATTCGCTCCGTGATCTCCAGCCTTGCGCGATAGTTCTTCATCGCGGCCGCGCTATCGCCGTCCATCATTTGGACGTTACCAATCCGTTGATAGATGAGGCTAACACTGCGTTTGTACTTGGGAGAGCTCTCGGCCAGAGGCTGCAGGATGTCCAGGGCTTCCCGGTAACTGGCCAAAGCGCCGCTCCGCTCGCCTTTCTTGACCAGATCCGAAGCAAAGTTGGCATCCATAGCCGCCAGCGCCAGGTGTGCGGGTGTGTCTTTCGGCTTGGCTTTGAAAATACGTTCCGCAATCGCGCGAGCCTTGCGATGATTTTCGAGCGCGCTCTCCACGTCACCCAGGTTTGCGGATGAGCCATTGCCACCCTCGATATCGCCGATCGTCCCGTAAACCTCCTCCAGTCTCTTAAGCAGAGTCAGGTTGTCAGGATCGGATTGGACGAGCGGCTCGAGGATCGATCGCGCTTTGATCTCTTCGGCCAATGCCTCCTCAACATTGCCGCTGGTAACAATCGAGATGTTTCCCACCCACGCGTATGCGAAGGCGAGCGAAACCTGATCGTCCTTGTTTCTCGGGTTCGCGGCAGCTAAAGCCTGCCGGATCGTCAACGCCTTGCGATAGCTCTCCAACGCAGGGCCAGTTTCTCCAAGATTTGGCAAGTACGGATTGCCCTGGATTTCGCCCAGCTTTTGATAGGCAGTAGCCAGCTCTCTTTGCAGGGTGAGATCGCCCTTCGCCTCCCGGGCAAGCGTATCCAGGTACTGCAGCGCGTCGTCAGCCAGCAACTTACGTGCCGGCGTTGAGCCGGGCAGATCCGCGATGGAGTTGTCCACGTCAAAGATCAGGGAGTTTGCCAGATGACGTACATCGTTGAAGCGGTTCTCGGCACGGCGTGCATTAGCCCGCGCAATGCGGGCTTCGCGAATGGTGGCACCTACGCCTCCCGCGATTGCCAAAACAACGACCGCCGCTGCTGCGATCCAAAACCTGTGCCGCTGAACGAATCTCTCCGCCCGATAGCTCCACGAACCCTTGCGCGCCGCCACCGGAAGGCCTTCGAGATGCCGCCGAATATCTTCCGCGAATTGCTCCACCGATCCGTAGCGCCGGGCAGGCTCCTTGCGCAGCGCCATCATGGTTATGTCGTCGAGATCACCGCTCAGGCGCCGCTGCAATTTCGCGGGAGAGCCCTCGCGCGCGCTGCTGATGCGATCGGGCGCTTGCCCGTCGGCGGCTGCACGCTTGACCACAACCGTGCTCGGACGCCCCGGCTCGGTCTCGCACACCGCCTTAGCCAATTTGAGCGGAGTGCGCGTGTCTTCGGGGTATGGAGATCTTCCCGTGAGCAACCGGTACAGCACGACGCCAAGTGAGTACACATCCGTGGCGGTGGTGATTGGTTCGCCGCGGATCTGTTCCGGGCTCGCGTATTCCGGAGTCATCGCCTGGGTAAGCGTAGTCTGCGCGTCGTGGATGGGGGTCACGATCTTCGCGATCCCGAAGTCGAGCAACTTCGGCTCACCTTGCTTTGTCACCAGTATGTTGCCCGGCTTGATATCGCGATGAATGACCAGCCGCTGGTGGGCATATTGGACCGCCGCGCAAACTTGCCTGAACAAGAGCAGGCGTTCTGAAACCGAGAGCTTATGCGCATCGCAGTACGCATCGATCGGCTGGCCTTCGATGAGTTCCATCACCAGGTAGGGAACACCGTCGTCGGTTGTGCCCCCATCCAGTAGCCGCGCAATGTTGGGATGATCGAGGGAAGCCAGAATTTGCCGCTCGTTGCGGAACCGCTCCAGCATCGAGTTCGTGTCATGGCCGACGCGCACCAGTTTGACGGCGACATCTTTTGTGTACTGGCCATCGGCCCGAACGGCGCGGTAGACCTCTCCCATGCCGCCGTGGCCTATCTCTGCAACAATCTCGTAGACGCCGATGCGGCGCCCCGACCGCAAGCCGTTCGACACCACGGCAGCGAGATCAACCGCGGGAGCCTTCAGGAAATCCGTGCCCGCCTGCTCATGCGAGGCGACTAGGGATTCCACTTCCTGGCGCAGTTGCGGATCCCCGGCGCAGGCGCGCTCGAGCAAGGCAGCACGCTCGCCACTTTTCACGGCCAGAGCCTCGTCCAGCAATTGCTTGACGCGCTTCCAGCGCTCCGGATTCATCGCCGCGCTCATGACGAGGCCTCGCCCGCACGCCGGCGCATGAGTAAGTCGGTCAACTGATTGGATGATTCGTACGGCAAGGTCGGATTGGGCCCGGGCATCGTTTGCGGCCGCGTCGGTCGGAACGAAACATTAGCGACTGCCGCGGGGCGTGTCAAGACAAGAAACAACGACATAAAAGGCATGACTTACGCAAACCGCGCCCGGTGCTCTTTCAGGATGCAGAGGTCCATGACAACAAAAATCCCCGCTTGCCTCGCCCTTTGCGCGGCCGGCTCATTGATTACGTCTTCCTGGAGCCAGATCGCCGGAATCTTCAACTGAATCGACTGCTCCACGATTCCGTCCACATATTCCGGACGCCGGAACACGTCGACGAGATCGATTCTCTCCGGTACGTCCGCGAGCGTCGGATATGACTTCTCCCCCAGCGCCTCGGCGATTTGCGGATTCACCGGAATGATGCGATAGCCCTGCGCCTGCATGTAAGCCGAGACGCCGTGGCTCGGCCGCATCGGGCTGTCGGAAAGTCCGACCACCGCAATGGTCTTCACGCGTGACAGTAATTCGTGAATTGGATCCATTTGATTTCCGAGGAAAATTCCGCCAGCGATATCCGCTACTTATGCCGCTCCATCTTCTGCCGGAACATCCGCAAGGCAAGCTTGCGAATAGAATCGGGCACTTCCTTATTTTCGGCCAAAACCTTCAGATCGTGCGCCAGCAGATTTTTCATCAACCCCAGCGACGCGTCCGTCGGAGTCCGCGGATTGAAGGCGAGATTCTTCTGAATGGCATAGTTCTTCGCAAAGCGCCGCTTCATCGGGATCGTCCGCAAGACGGAGTCCAGCACATTCCTCTGCTTCGCGAAGCCTTCCACTTCGGCATCCGAGAGCTTCGGCGAGTCGAGCACCGCGAGGCAAACAACCTTGGTCATATCGCGGATCAGAATGGACCGCTCTTCCTTATTGCCGCGCACGGCGAGGGCGATGCGGCCTTTAACATCGAGCCGCGCAATTTTTTGCACCGCGCTGTCGCGTCTGTCAGCAGGAGGCTCGACCTTGGCATGCGCAGCGGCCGCCGATTGTCCGGCGGGATGTGCAACGGGAGCGGCGCTGGCCGAAGCCGTTGCGCTCTTAGCCTCGACGGGCGTCCCCCTCGTTTCTGTCGCTTCGCCGTGAGTTTCCGCGGCCGTCTCGCCGCCCGCATCGTCGTGGGCCTGGAAGGGCTTGTCCTTAACCGCTTCGAGCTCCTTCGCATTTTCCTTGAGATATTGGCTCAAGACCGTTTCCACAATCTCTTCCCGCTCTTCGCCTCCCGCCTCGGGCGCGGTCGGCGGGGAGACTCCGAGTTGTTTCTCGATCTCTGCAATTTCGGTGGGGCGCAGATTCGGGTTCGACTGCAATGCCTTCAGCAATTCCGGGGAATTCTTCACGCGTGAACTTTCCAGCAATACCTCAACGACTGGCCGCCCCCCGCGCGCCGCGAGTGCGTGAAGCGCTTCCTCTCCCACCGACGGATTCTCAACCAGCGTTGCGAGGAGAGGGATTCTCAGGTTCTCGGGAGAAATCCAATATCCCAAAACTTCGGAACTGGTTCCCGGATTTTGCGCGGCCGTCAGGCAAACGTTCTCATCCCATCCTGCCAGCGTAAGCCGCGCCTGCTGGCCGAAGGTCTTGTGGTGGAGCGAGAGATGAACAAGAATTTCGATCGTCTCCATGGGAGACACAGAAAGCGATCCCCGCGCCGCCGACTGCATCAGGTTCGCAGGAACTTTCGAACTCCGGATCAGATCAATCATGCGAGACATGTGTCACCTCCTGACCGCGCGGCGGGTGCCCCGTCCAGGCTTGCCTCGGGCGGGAGTGTTCGTGGCGCCGGCGCTCCCACCAACCGCACGTTCCAACTCGACGACCGTAATTTCCAACTCGCGCGTAATGCGGTTGGGCGTGCGCGCATACTCGTCGCTTAGCGCGCGATAGTACCAGAGCGTTCCTTCCTTCTTGCCATTGAAGCGTGCCCAGATTGCGTCGCCATCCTTACGATAATCGGCCAAAATAGTGCGCACGTTATGCAGCTTGTCCGAGGCCGACACGAGCCGCGTCTCGGCATCGGCGTGCTTCACTTCTTCAAGATAACCGCGTTTGCGCTCGATCCAGTCGGGTTTGGGCTCGACGAACGAATCGGTGCAGCCTTCGACAATCCTCGCCACGCGCACGCCAAACATTTTGTGGATTTCGCGCAGGCGCGGCATGCCACCACAATCTTCCACCACATCGTGGAGCAACGCCGCGATCGCCATCTCTTCGTCGCCGCCCGCCTCGAGCACCAGCGATGTCACCGCCATGAGATGAGAAAGATACGGAACCGCAGTTCCCTTTCGTGCCTGCCCCGCATGCCACTTCGCGGCATAACGAAACGCCCGCTGCAACTTCGGGCCGAGTTTCGTCGGCCGTGGTTTTACAGATCGCGCAGAACTCCGCTTCATGCTTTCTTTTCTCCGCGCCGCATGCGCAGGTAAGCACGCATGAAGGGCGTCAGATCGCCGTCGATCACGCGGTCCACATCGCCAACTTCGAACTTGGTGCGGTGATCCTTGATCAGACGGTAAGGTTGCAGCACATACGAGCGAATCTGCGATCCAAAGTCGATGTCGAGCTTCGAGTCCTCGATCTGCTTGGTGACCTCGCGCTTCTTCTCCATCTCGAACTCGTAGAGCTTCGAGCGCAGCATCGACATCGCCTTGTCTTTGTTCTTGTGCTGCGAGCGCTCGTTCTGGCAACTTGCGACGAGCCCCGTGGGAAGATGCGTGATCCGTACCGCCGAATCGGTCGTATTCACGTGCTGCCCGCCCTTGCCGCTCGAGCGGTAGGTATCAATCCGGATATCGTCCGGCTTGATGTTGACCTCGATGCTGTCGTCAATCTCGGGAGAAACAAACACGCTGGCAAACGACGTGTGCCGACGCTTGGCCTGATCGAAGGGCGAAATTCGCACCAGCCGGTGCACGCCAATTTCACTCGTCAGGTAACCAAAGGCATATTCACCGATCACCGAAAATGTCGCCGACTTGATACCCGCCTCTTCGCCGGGCTGATAGTCATACATCTCCGTCTTGAATCCCTGTCGTTCGGCCCAGCGCAGATACATACGCAGCAGCATGTCAGCCCAATCCTGCGACTCGGTGCCGCCCGCGCCAGGATGAATGGTCACGATGGCATTGCGCGCATCGTTCTCGCCGGAGAGCAGCGTCTCGGTCTCTACGCGATCGACCAACTCGCGCAGCGAGTCGAGTTCACGCTGTAGGTCAGCGGTGACGTCTTCGCCTTCTTTGCCGAGATCGAAGTACGCGCCGATGTCATCGGTGCGGCGCACGAGGTCACCCTCCAGGGAGAGCACGGTTTCGAGCCGTTTGCGCTCGCGCATCACCTGCTGAGATTTTTCCTGGTTCGACCACAGATTAGGGTCGGAAGCCTGCTTCTCGATTTCGGCTAGTTGCTGGCGCAGTTTGCCCGCGTCAAAGATACTCCCGCAGGTCGTGCACCTTGGTCTTCAGAGAGGAATATTGTTGTTCGAGTTCATCCAGCATTGCTTCGTCGCTCACTTCTTCTTAGTCTCGGCCCGCCGCAAAAAGCGCGCCGCGAGCGCGCCTACAGAAATTATCGCACACAGGAATGCGAACCAATCGCCGTGGCGCGTGTAGAACGTGGTACTCGAAATGAGTGCATAGGGCGCCACGAGCGCAGTGCGTTCCTGGCGCGGAACCTCGGCCGTAACTCTGCCCCACGGATCGATGGCCGCGGTGAGCCCAGTGTTCGTCGCGCTCAGCAGCCAGCGGTTATTCTCAATCGCCCGCATGCGCGTTTGCTGGAGGTGCTGCGACCAGGCGCCGCTGTCGCCGTACCAGCCGTCGTTGGAAATATTCACCAGCACGTCAGCGCCTTGCAGAGCAAACTGCCGCACTTCATTGGGGAAAATCGATTCGTAACAGATAAACGTTCCGAGGCGTTCATCGCCCGCTCGCAATGGATCGCGCGACGTTCCCCGCTGAAATTCACCGACCTCCTTCGTGAGTCCCCCGGCAAAAGCAAACAGTTGCGGGAATGGAAGGTATTCGCCAAAAGGCACAAGGTGAACTTTGTCGTAACGCGCGGTCCACTCTCCCTGCGGGCTGACCAGCGCGGCAGAATTAAAGATCTGCGAACCTCCGCTCCCACTGTGCATAGCAGGATTGATCCCAATGGAGCCGACAATCACCCAACTGCCGGACTGTTTTGCAAGTTCGCTAAGCGGCTCTCGAAAGCGCGGGTCGTTGGTAAAAAAAGGAGCCGGCGACTCCGGCCAAACAATTGGGTTGTAGTGCTGACCAGGCTTTGTTGCCGCCGCATTCAAGCTTACTTGTGCCAGTTCATTCAGCGTGTTCTGGAAATAATCTTCCGTCCAGGAGGTCGTAATCGGAATATTCGGCTGTACCAGAAGCGCTGCACGGTCCGTCCCGGCTTGGGGAGGTCGAATCGCCCACTGACCCGCCTGCAACACCAGCGCCGCCCCAAAGGCTGCAACCAGCAGCCCTTTGCGCCGAGGTCTCTCCACCAAGAACGCCGCTGCGAACGCGCTGTTCACGAGCACAATTTCAAATGACAGACCATATACCCCGGTAAACGTGGCCATCCGCGTCAGCGCAACATTGGCGGCTTGGGCACACCCCAGCAGTTCCCAGGGAAACGCCGTGACGCGGGTGCGGGCAAGTTCGACGGCCACCCACAAGAACGGAGCCACGACCAGCGCCCTTCGCACCGATCCATGTTGACTTTGCGTCCGCCCCGCAACCCACGCCACGAGCAACCCGAAAAATCCGTGATACAGCCCGATGTACATGCAGAAAAGCAAGAGGACGAACGCGGCCATCGGAACCGGCAGCCCGCCATAGCGGTGCATGGTGTCGAAGACCCAATAGCACGTCCCGCAGCACCACAAAATCCCGCAGAGGTAGCCCAGCAGAAACCCCTGCCAGGGAGACGCCGGAGCCAACTTCACCGCGGCGTCCACTTGCAGTGCGCCCGCCGGACGCGCTCGCAGTAGCGCAATCAATAAAGGTGCCACCGCAACCCACGCCAGCCCATACAGGCCCGGCAGCGGAAAGATCACGATCTGTAGTCCTGCCGATACGACTGCCAGCAACCACGCGCTCGGGTGGATTTTTCTCACCGCGCAAGGATAACAAACCCAAATCCGCCTCCGCCGTGACCGCTAACAAACATTGTTCTCTCTCGCTCCTATCGGATACCATGGTTCGTCATGCTGTCATTTTTGGGCGTTTTATTGGTTCGCTTCCTGGAAGGAATGTTTGTCGCAGGCCTGGCCGGTTCTACGGTAGTTCTTCTCATCACGTTCGTTGAAGATCTGGAACTGCTGTTTGGACGGGAGGACTCGCACCAGTCCTAAGTTCGCCAGGCCCCTCACCACGAATGTCATCGCCCCTCCAGCCCGTCACCAATCTCGGCAACCGTGTTCGCATCGTCGTCGCCACGTCGGTGATGTTGACGTTCATCTCCTACTGGCGCGCGGCCGCCATCGTGTTGAACGACTTGGGTTCGTCGGCGTTCTACGCCTGCGGCATCGCCGAGCAGGCCGTCGGCAAATCGGCGCCCTGGTTCATCGTCGGCGTCATGCTTTTCTCGTTTACGGTGCGCGCCGTCTACGTCGAAAGCTGCTCGATGTTCGTGCGCGGCGGCGTCTACCGGGTCGTCAAGGAAGCGCTCGGCGGCACCCTCGCCAAGCTCAGCGTCTCCGCGCTGATGTTCGACTACATCCTGACGGGCCCGATCTCCGGCGTGTCCGCCGGGCAATACATTGCCGGCCTCATCAACGAGGTCTTGCTGACCGCCGATGCCCATGGCTGGATTCCACGCGCGGTGCACAGTCTATTCAACGGCACTCCCCAGGTTAGCGTGAACGGAACCGCGGTCGCCTTTGCCTTGGCTGTCACGGTTTATTTTTGGTGGGAGAACATCAAGGGGATTCACGAGTCGAGCGAAAAGGCGCTCCGGGTCATGCAGATCACCACTGTGATGGTGGTGCTGCTGCTCAGCTGGTCGGCGCTCACCATCTTCAAGAACGGTTACCAGCCTGTTCCGCTGCCGACCCCCGCCAACCTGCATTTCTCGAGTGAATCGTTGGGCTTTCTGCGCCACAGTTTCCCGGAGCAAAGGCTGGCTCGCATGTTTGGCCTGCTCGGCATTCTCATCGCTTTTGGCCATTCCGTGCTCGCCATGAGCGGCGAAGAATCCCTGGCCCAGGTCAATCGCGAACTCGCCCATCCGAAGCTCAAGAATCTGAAGAAAGCCGCGATCGTGATCGCGCTCTACAGTTTCATCTTTACCGGAGTAACCGCGCTTCTCTTTATCATGATCATTCCGGACTCGGTCCGAGTCCCGGTCTATAAAGACAATCTCATCGCCGGCCTGGCCATGTACATGTACGGCCCCGAGATCCTGCGCCTTATCTTTCGCGGCTTCGTCGTGGTCGTCGGCTTTCTGATTCTTTCGGGCGCGGTCAACACAGCGATCATCGGCTCGAACGGCGTACTCAATCGCGTCTCGGAAGACGGAGTCCTCGCTGACTGGTTCCGTCATCCACACCGCAAATACGGCACCAGCCATCGCATCATCAACATGGTCGTGGTGCTCCAGCTCTTCACCATTGTCGCCAGTCGCGGTGATGTTTACTTGCTCGGCGAGGCTTACGCCTTCGGTGTGATCTGGAGCTTCACCTTCAACAGCCTCGCCATGCTGGTGCTTCGCTTCAAATACAAAGGTGAGCGCGGCTGGAAGGTTCCACCCAATATCACAATCGCCGGCCACGAAATCCCTATCGGCCTGGCTTCTGTTTTTCTGGTCCTTCTCTCAACTGCGCTTGTGAATCTGGCCACCAAGTCGGTGGCCACTGTGGCCGGAGTTTCTTTCTCGGCCGTATTTTTCCTGATCTTCACGGTCTCCGAAAAAGCGAACCGGAAAAAATACGCCCTCGCCAAACAGCAGATGAAGGATCACTTTCAACTGCTCCAGCGCGACACGGTCGAACGCGAAAGCCTGCGGATTCGTGCCGGCAACGTTCTCGTTCCGGTGCGCGACTACAATACTTTGACCCACCTGCGCTGGGCTCTGGAAAAATTTGATATCAGCGACCAGGACATCGTGGTCATGTCGGCTCGCGTCAGCCGGTTCGGCTCGGCCGCGTACGATCTGGCTCCCGAGCAAATTTTCAGCGACTACGAGCAGACTCTCTTCACGCGCGCGGTTTCGGTCGCCGAGAGCTTCGGCAAGAAAGTGTCGTTGCTGGTCGTCCCCGCCGGCGACGTTTGGTCAGCGATTGTCCAGACCGCGCAAAATCTCGAGTCGTCCGCCGTCGTGATCGGCGTATCCAGCAAAATGGCGCCCGAGGAACAGGCCTTTGCTCTCGGCCAAGCCTGGGAGTCCCTGTCCGAACCGAAGCGGCAATTCGTGCTCCAGGTCGTGCACCCGGACGGCCATCTTGAAACCTTCCGCATTGGCCCGCACACCCCGACCATGAAAGACGAGGACGTGCTACTGCTGCATCGCTTGTGGTTGAATATCACGCGGGAGCCCGGCCTCGAGAATGTGCACCACCACGAGATCTTGACGGAAGCCCTAACCCGTTTTGCCCATGATTATGGGGCACGCGAGCGCGAGGACATTTTGAAAGAGCTGAAACGTACTGGAAGTTCGACGCGCCCTCAGGCCGGCACTCCAAAACCGCCGCCCGCACCTCTGGTACAGAGAGAGGGCGGCGAGGATGCATTCCACGAGTAGGCCTGGGAAGCGCGCGGCCCTGGCCGAGGCCGTCACTTCAATTTCGGCGAGTCCGCATCCGCGGCCTTCTGATCGTCGGCGTGAATCGCGCCGTCCTCTTCCGCATAGAACGATCGGTGCTCGGCATCCATGTGCTTGGGAGTCATGGTAAGAATAAATCCCTCTTCGTCCTTATTCCTGGCCTTGTGAGGCCGGAACGAGGCGGTGTAGTCTCCGCGGTCCATCGATAACGACATGCGCTTGGTAAAGGACCCAGTCCCGGCTAGCTGTGGCAGCGAGGTCGTGTATTTGCTGTGCCGTTGCTTGTAAGTGTGTTCGGCGCGCAACACCACGCGCATGTAGCCGAGCGCCGCTGCCTCCGATTCGGAGTGCGCAGGATCGCCGGGGAACTTCGGCGTATAAGCTCCTGTGGCCGGTGGTGGGGACTGACTGGGAACCTGACTTTGGTCTTGCGCCAGTAGTAATCCGGGTCCTAGAATGCCGAATAAAAGCCCGGAATAGAGCCACCATCGCCGCTTTTCAGTCACGCCAAGACCTCCACCGCCCCGCTTTTTCGGGGTTACCCCCGTAATTGGACTCGGCCTGCAATCATTTCAATTCGACACTAATTCAGGCACTCTTAAACAGTAAGCAATCCTAACAGGGAAACCTTAATGAAAGCAGCTGTCGCGAGAAAACCGATTATTCGTGTCGCCGTGGTTGAAAGCGATCCACTGCGCTTTGTAGGCTTCCGGGCCCTCTTCGATTCTGAACCCGATCTGGAACTGGTCTCCGCGTCGCTTGCCGACGTTGGGCAACTGACGGCGATCGATCTGGTCCTGCTCGGCAACCGCAACGGCCAGAATCTCTACGACATCATGGCCAGCCTCAAGGCTGTCCGTCCAGACCTGCGCATCATCGTCACCGGCTCCGGCATGGATGACGAAAGCGTCCTCAAGGCCATCGCCGCCGGTGCCAAAGGGTACGTCGACGAGGCCGCCTCGCCAACTGAATTCATCCAAGCTCTTCGCATCGTGCATCAGGGCTCCGTATGGGCGCCACGCCGCGTGCTCTCGACGTTCATCGAGCGCGTGAGTTCCGCTCCGGGACGCATCTTCCCCGCTGGGCGCGTTACGTTCACCGACCGCGAAAAAGAAGTTCTTGAGATGCTGGTAGCGGGCCGCTCGAACAAGGAAATCGGCTCAGCCCTCGGGATCGAAGAGCGCACAGTGAAAGCCCACGTCGCGAAGCTCATGCGCAAAGTTGGAGTGCAGAACCGCATCGCGCTCTCGGTCCACGCGATTACGCATTCGCTGGTCACCGCGAAATAAGCGGCATTCAAACTGATCTAGCTGCAAACGCCGGCACCCGCCGGCGTGAAAACCGCAGGAAATAGCGGAGCGGCCCATCCAAAAGCTCTGAAAATTGTAGCTCCAAGCTCTCAGTTCCAAGCTCCAAGTTTCACGTTTCAAGCCCTCAGGCTTGCGAATCCCTGCCGAACCCAGATTTTCCGGACGGCTGACTGCTGATGGCTGACAGATCCCTCGCTTCGCTCGGGATTTCGGCAGGAGGCTCCCGCTTCGCTCACGCCTCCTACGCGCCTCAAGTTACCTCCGGCCAGTGACCTCGGTAATCTTGTCGCTTTTCCCGACCTGCCGCATACTCGCTTCACCTACCACAGAACCTGGGAGACGGGGTTGGAAGCGGAGATTAGGGTCGCCGCATTCAACCCCGCATTTTTTGCCCATCCGACTCACCCCAATCACTACCCCGCCAACTCACTCCGCATCTATATGAATTAGAATCCAAGGCAATACAATTTTTGCCCAAAAGTCCCCAGAACAAAACCCGGGGTCGAGGGTTTGATCTCCAAGTGAGGCCTTCATGCGCAATTTCCTCGTCGTTCTCGTAGTCGTTTGTTCGCTGACTCCATTTCTCGCCGCCCCGTTTCTTTCGGCCGATGATGAGGCCCATGCCGAAGTGCGAGGCAAAGCAGCATCGCGTGTTGAAGATGCCGGCACGGTGCTCGACGAAATCCAGAGCGCTCCCGACAACCGTATTCCCGAAGAAATTCTCAGTTCCGCCGAATGTGTGGCCGTCGTTCCGTCTCTGCTGAATGGAGGCTTTGTCTTCGGAGGTCGCTACGGCCGCGGCGTTGCCAGTTGCCGCACGGAAAAAGGCTGGAGTGCGCCCGCTTTCTTCATGATCGGCGGAGGCAGTTTCGGCCTACAGATCGGCGGCCAGGCCACCGATGTCGTGATGCTGATCATGAACAAGAACGGCATGAATAACTTGCTTTCCAGTAAGTTCAAGCTTGGGGGCGATGCCAGCGCCGCCGCCGGTCCCGTCGGCCGCCACGCCGCCGCCGACACCGATTGGAAGATGAGGGCGCAGGTTCTTACCTACTCCCGCTCCCGTGGCCTCTTTGCCGGGCTTGAACTCAACGGCGCGGTCATCAAGCAGGACAAAGACAGCACCCGCGAATTCTATGGCCGCATGGTGCCGTTCAAGACCTCGCTCAAGGGAGAGGTTGAAGCTCCCAAAACCGCGTACCCGTTCTTGAGCACCCTAGCCAAATGGGCGCAGGTCGCGTCAAAGTAAGCGGGTAGAGCGGACACTTGTCCGCCAGCCTAGCCGCGCGCTAAGGGCGGACAGGAGTGTCCGCCCTACACAACCCGTCCTTGCATCCCCTACGCCCGAACCCCTACACTCCGGCAAGTGCGTGAACGCCTCGAATACGCCCTCGTCTGGCCCGCCATCAAACTCATGGGCGCGCTTCCCCGTCCCATCGCTCGTGCCATCGGCATTGCCATAGGACTCGCCGTTTTTCATCTGCATCGCCGCCTGCGCGAGGTGGGAATGCGCAACCTCGCTCTCGCCTTTCCGGAAATGTCTGAGAGCGAGCGGTGCCACACGCTTCGCGGAGAGTACGTTTCTCTCGGCCGCCAACTCGCCGAGTTCTGCCGCTTTCCGGGCTACACATGGCAAAACGTCTCGAAGGTCGTCGTCTATGATGGCCTGGAAAACTACGAGAGGGCCGTCGCTCGCGGCAAGGGCGTCCTGTTTCTCACCGGCCATCTTGGAGCGTGGGAACTCTCCGCCTTCGCCCACTCGCTCAACGGACACCCACTGTCCATCGTGATGCGCCCGCTCGATAATCGCTACATTGACGCGCTCGTACAGAGTTATCGCACGATGCACGGCAACAAAACTGTCAGCAAAGACGACTTCATCCGCGGCCTGCTTGCCGCCATGCGCGCTGGAGAGTCTGTCGGCATCCTCATGGACACAAACATGACGCCGCCGCAGGGCGTGTTCGTGAACTTCTTTGGCGTTCCGGCGTACACGGCCAGCGGCTTGGCGCGCATTGCTCTGCGCACGGACGCCGCGGTTGTTCCCGGCTTTACGGTGTGGGATAAGCAACGGCGAAAGTATGTCCTGTGCTTCGATCCCGCGCTTGAGCTCGTCCGCACGGGCAACGATCAGGCCGATATTGTCGCCAACACGGCCATGTTCACCAGCGTGATCGAGGATTACATTCGCCGCTATCCGGATCAGTGGCTGTGGCTGCATCGCCGGTGGAAAACGCGGCCTGAGGGAGAAGCGGCGCTCTACTAGCTTCCAGTTGCTAGCTGCTAGTTGCTAGTTGCTAGTGAAGGAAACAGGGATCGGCAACAATTCGCATCCCTTACGTTGACTGAGAACTAGCAACTAGCAACTGGGAACCAGCAACTGCAACAATAGGATCGCCATGAAACTCCAGCTTTCTGTCCTCGCCGAGAAGCTTGGCTGTCGCCTGATTGGAGACGGCTTCGTCACTGTCGAGCATCTCTCCAGCCTTAAGTCAGCCGATGCGAAAAGCCTTGTGTTCGTTGATGACGCCAAGCACTTCATGTCGGCGCTCGCGTCGACTGCCGCGGCTGTTATCGCCGGAACATTCGCCGAAGCTCCCGGCAAGGGCGAATCGAACCGCAAGCCAATCCTCATCTCTCTGCAACCGCGCCTTGCCTTCGCGCGCGCGGCTAAGCTCCTACGTGATTCGGCTGCAAGCGGACGTGGCATTCATCCATCCGCAATCGTTGCCGCATCCGTGATTAGCGGCAATGTCGACATCGGTCCGCTTGCCATCGTCGGCGAGCAGGTGAGGATCGGCGAGGGCAGCACTATCGGCGCTGGCTGCGTGATTGCCGATGGCGTCGAAATCGGCGCGCACTGCCGCCTCGACGCCAACGTCACAATCTACAGCGGCACCACGCTCGGCAATCGCGTGGTCGTCCAATCAGGAGCTGTGCTCGGCAGCGACGGCTTCGGCTACGTTCGCGACGAGCAGACCGGACGCTATGAGCTGTTTCCGCAAATCGGTAGGCTCGTCATCGAAGACAACGTCGAGATCGGGGCGAACTCGACCGTGGATCGCGGCGCGCTCGATGAGACCCACATCCGCCGCGGGACGAAGATCGACAACCTGGTTCATGTTGGCCACAACGTTCAGATCGGCCAGAACGTAGTCATCGCGGCGCAAACCGGCATCTCCGGCAGCGCTGTCATCGAAGACAACGTCATCATCGGAGGCCAGGTTGGCCTTGGCGACCACGTGCGCATCGAGGAAGGCGCTATCCTCGGCTCCCAATGCGGCATTCCAACCAAGAAGGTGATTCGCGGCAAGGGCGTGGTGTTCTGGGGAACGCCCGCGCGGCCGATTGCGGAGTATCTTAAGGAACTGGCGTTCTTGTCGCGGGCAGCGAGAAAGAAGCCCTGAGCTATGAGCTTCTAGCTTCTAGCTTGACCCCAAGACTTAGACTCCCGCGATTGTCGACGCTCTGATTGCTCAAAGCTCGTGGCTCGAAGCCAAGGTCAGAATCCTAAACTCATGTCAATCATCGTCATCGGCGGACACACGCGGAGCGTTGGCAAGACCAGCGTGGTTGCTGGGCTTATCGCGGCATTGCGCGACCTGCATTGGACCGCGTTGAAGATTACGCAGTACGGGCATGGCGTCTGCTCCGCCAATGGCGAAGCATGCGACTGCGCGACCGCCGATCACTCATGGGCGGTCACCGAAGAGCGCGACCGCAGCGGCGAATCCGATACTTCGCGCTTTCTGGTTGCAGGAGCCGATCATTCGTGGTGGGTTCGGACGCAGCAAGGACGACTCGCCGAAGCGATGCCGCGCGTTCGGCAGATTCTGGCTTCGAGCGCAAATGTGATCATTGAGTCGAATAGCATTCTGCGGTTCGTGAAGCCCGATCTCTATCTCACCGTTCTCGATCCTGCGACAGCGGACTTCAAGTCGTCGGCGCAGGAATTTCTGGATCGCGCCGATGCAGTGCTGCTGCACGCAAACGGCGATTCGGCGACTTCAACGACCGAACCTGGAGCGAGAACTGCGTGGAAGCAGGTCTCGCTAAAGCCGGTTGCGAACCGGCCGACTTTTGCGATTGACTCGCGCAACTATGTCACACCTGAGATCGTAGATTTCGTTCGCAGGCGAGTGAGCGAACGCTAAAAAAGCGTTGTGCAAACGAAGCGGATTGTCCCCTGGAGACTTTCATAGAGACTATTTACCGAATGGTAATATATGCCCCCTCCATTCGGTCTTTAAGAATCAGAGGCTTAGCGATGATTTCCTCCCAAGTCTTTGAGGAATAAGGAGTTAGCAGATATAGCCAACTCATTGAGTAATAAATACTTTAGCGGATTTCGCGATATTTTACTTGGAATGATCTGCAAAGTCTTGATTCTAAAGGATCGAGATTGCCAAAGTATTCCGGATAAAGGAGTTACGCGGGCCGTGATCTACGTGTACATTCCAATGATCCGCTCAATCGCTCGGCGGCAGACCGCGCAGAACTTGTCATAGCGCGTGAACATGATGCAGTCGACCTCGGGCCGGTAATATCCCTTGGCTTCGTAGTTTGCGCCCTCGAAGGCGCCGACCTTCCCGTAGTATTTCTCGGCCCGGAACATCGTCTCTTCCTTCTCGCGCTCTTTGCGGAAGAGTTCTTCCATCTCGGACTCGGGCCGGCCCTCGGCGCGCAACTGTCTGCGCTGTTTCTGGATCTCCGCTTCATAGCTTTCGAATTCCGACTTATTCCACGGAGTCGGCAGCGGCGTGCCCGGCTCGACCAGATCTTTCCACTTCAACTGCGCCGGATCGAGGAGCGCCGTTACATTCGGCTCCCAGGGCTCGGTGCGCTTCTCCTGCGAAAGGTACGACACATCGGATGTGTAGTACTCATCGGCCAGTCCTGCGAAGTGGTGGCCGAACTCGTGCACGCCTACGTATCCCGCCCAGGCGTTGTCGATCGCAACCGTCGCATATTGATTGAAGATTCCGCCGCCACCATAAGTCTTCCCATTCACAAGAATCTCGATGAACTCATAGGGCGCAAACGAAGCCACATCGCGCAGGGTGCGATTCTCCATGGTCAGCACGTAGCGCTCGCTATCGAACGCGTCGTAACTGGCGCCCAGCGGCGAGCGATGATAGATGCCGCTGGATGGCCGCGACACGCCCGACTCCGCCGCCGCCGGACACAATCCCCAGACGTTGAAGTCTTTTCTGTGTTCCTTAAAGGGAGAGGTGGCAAAGAGCGTCTCCATGAAGCGGCGCGCATCTTTTTCGAATTTGGCGCGCTCAGCGCCCGTGTAGCCATCGCCGAGCACGAGCAGATCGACTTTGCCGACGGCGTCGCCCATCTTCTGCAAGGCAATCAGCGCGCCCGGGGAGGGCGGCCGCGAGCGGTCGATGAATCTGTCTGTGGGATTGACGACGGTCTGCCAGACCGTGCGAAAACCGCGGCCGGCCGGATCTTTCGGATCGCGCTGCTCGAGCGAAACTTCCACGGGCGCTTCGGGAGCGGGAAAGCGCAACGACTCGGAAAACGTGCGGTTGGCGTGCTGCGCTTCTTCCGTGTCCTTCCACTCGCCGAAAACCGAGTTGAAGCCGCGAGAGTAGAGGAGCTTGCCGCTTCCCTGCTCACGCACTTCGAAAACGAAGGCGCCGGACTGAGTGTCGTCGATCGCCTTGGCAGGATTGCCGGGCCATTCGAGCGGCTCGAGGACGGTGCGATCGAGCGTGAACCATTGCTCGCGCGCGTTGCCGCCGTGGTAGTAATCGATGCGCATGGTGCGCGGCGCGGCAAAGGACAGGAGTGCGGAAACGAGGACGAAAGTAAACTGGGCAAGAAGGATTCGTTTCATGCCCGGAATTGTACGCCAGATACGTCAGGGATCACTGGCGGCCGCGACTTTGCTTATGAGCCCTGGTCAATTTTCACCGCCTTATCATTCTCGAATGTAACCGTAACGGGCTTGCCGGCATTCGCATAGTTGAGCGTACGCGAGCCATAATCGCCCGAGCCTTGCGCCGTGCCCGCGCCCAGCGCGAAGCTGGTTTGCAGTTCGCTCATTCCGGGCTGCACGCGATGCTCGTCGATCGCCTTCCAGACATCCCCCGGCCAGTGCTTGTATAGCTCGCGCGGATCTTCGATAAAGAAGATTTCGCTGCCGTAAAACTTGAAGTCGCCGTCTTTTTCCGCGCCCACTGGGACAGCATAAGCCTTGCCATTTAGGTGAAAAACGGCCAGTATCTGCTTGGTTCCGGGAGTCCGCGGCGTCACGCCGGTGACCACGTCCGTGATATCGAGTTTCTGCAATGGCCCAAGCGTTCCGGCCTCGTGCGCGAAATCTGTCTTATGTGTGGCGGGATTGTATGGGTAATAAGTATGGTAATAACCAAGCTTCACCCACACGGGCTGGTCGGTTAGTTGTTTCGCCGATTTCAAGTCGTAGGCATGCAGTTTCTTCGGCGTTACGTAGTAGTCGGCCTTGAGGGGAGCGGCCTTGGGTGCGGCCTCTTCCTTCCGCGCCTGGTAATGGTCGTAAACCACATAGGCCGCGCGTCCGCCGGCGACCACGATGCCGAGCAGCAGAACAATCTGGAGCTTTTGCCGGGTGTCCGCATCCAATGCCATGTTTGAGGAATCTGCCTTTCGTCAGAGCGGCCGTGGTCGCAACCGGCCCGGCGCCGAATCCGATAAACTAGCGTTCTGGGACCAATGTTCTACTAAAACCAGGGGACAGTATGCCATTAACTGAAGACGATGTTCGCAGCGCGCTGCGGCAATGTTACGACCCGGAGATTCCCGTCAACATTGTCGATCTGGGCTTGATTTATGACATTCGATTCGGCGCTGCGCCCGACAACCAGCAGGATGTCACGGTCGACATGACGCTCACCGCGCAGGGCTGCCCCGAGCACGTCAACATCAGCGCACAGGTGAAGGCACGCGTCGAGCAGCTTCCCGGTGTGCGCGCCGCCAACGTGAATGTGGTCTGGAATCCGCCATGGACGCCGGAGCGACTGAGTGCGGACGCGCGGAAGCAATTGGGAATCGAGTAGCTGTCAGCCTTCAGTACTCTCCCAATTCCTCAAAGGCGTTCAGCGCCCGCTTCTCCGCCAGTTCGCCGATCTTGCTGCCGACGCGCATCGCCATATCGAGAAATCCCGTTCCCTTTTCCACATACCTGGGCAATTCCTCACGGAAGCGCTCGAACTTGTCGGGATATTCCGACGCCAGCACCGCCATCCCAATTCCTCCCGCCAGCAACGCCGCCGGGCGCCTTCCCTTCATCAGTAATACCACCGCCGCTCCCGCCGATATGGCAATCGCCGCCTGTTTCCAGTTCGTCATGTTGTGTCCTCGCCGTGCGAATCTCATGGCTTGCTCCCCCGCTTGATCGGATTGTAAATCACCGGCCCTTTGATGCTTTATACTGCCGCGTGCGCTGTCCCCCTTTTTTAGGAGAGGCCCAACCATGACGCGATTCTTCCATCGGTATTCTCTTGTCCTGGTCATCGCGATCGCAACTGCGACCGCCCTGGCGAACTCACAAACCAAGCCCCGCGCCCGCGATCTGGGCGTGCCCTTCGACGGCACACCCGGCTCGAACAATGCCATCACCGACGTCCGCGGCGTTGAAGTCGGACATACTACGCTCATCGCCGGCGAAGGCAAACTCGTCGTCGGCCAAGGCCCAGTCCGCACCGGCGTCACCGCCGTTTTGCCGCGCGGCCGGAATTCGAACGATGCGGTATTTGGCGCGTGGTTCACACTCAACGGCAATGGAGAGATGACGGGCACGACGTGGCTGGAGGATTCGGGATTGCTCGATGGCCCGGTGATGATTACCAACACGCACAGCGTGGGCGTGGTCCGTGACACCGTGATCGCCTGGAGGGTCAAGCATGGCGGGCCCGACATGGAAGGTTATTTCTGGTCCCTGCCTGTCGTGGCGGAGACGTGGGACGGATGGTTGAATGACATCAATGGATTTCACGTCAAGCCCGAACACGTTTTTCATGCACTCGACTCGGCGAAGAGCGGCCCAGTCGAGGAGGGGAACGTCGGCGGCGGGACGGGCATGATCTGCAACGAATTCAAGGGCGGCATTGGCACCTCATCCCGCCTGCTCGACGCCAAAGATGGCGGCTATACCGTGGGCGTGCTGGTGCAGTGCAACTATGGGCGGCGTCCGGAACTGCGCATCGCTGGAGTCCCGGTCGGCAAGGAGATTCCGGAACATCCTGCCTATGAGGACCAGACGAGTTCGCTGCGGCCGGCGCCGGGCCTGGACACGGGATCGATCATCATTGTGATCGCCACCGACGCCCCGCTGATCCCAACGCAACTGAAGCGTGTGGCACGGCGCGCGTCACTCGGACTCGGACGCGATGGGAGTTATTCGGGCGATGGCTCGGGCGATATTTTTATTGCGTTCTCGACTGCCAATTCCGGCATGGCGAGCCCGAAAGGAATCCACGACGTGAAGATGCTTCCAAATGACAGCCTCGATCCGATTTTTCTGGCGACGGTTCGGGCCACCGAAGAGGCGATCGTCAATGCCATGGTTGCGGCCGACACGATGACTGGTATCGACGGACACAGAGCAATCGCCCTGCCGCATGACAGGCTGCGCGAGGTGCTGAAGAAATATAACCGGATCAAGAAGTAATTGCGGCCTGATCCCCACTACCATGCTCAAACGCAGACTGGGCTTGCTACATTGATGCGTGGAAAATAACGGTGGGCAATCGCCAGTATGATGTGTGGGCGGTGAACCCAAGACGCGGAGCATTACGATGCCGGAGAAGCCGGCGCCGAACACGAAAAGGTGACCTGCCTGGAGCGCGTTCGGCAGGGTTTGAAGGCAGCGCCGGATTTCAATAGGTGGGTTGGTGTCAGGGCGGCATCTCAAGCCGTTTTGAAATGCCGGCCCTGATTTCTTGTCCGTGGCTCCTATTGGCGTGCAGGTTTCCGCGACTATCAGGCGGGGACGACCTCGAAGCGATCGGCGTTCATCACCTTGTTCCACGCCGCCACGAAGTCCTTCACGAACTTCTCTTTCGAGTCCGAGCTTGCATAGACCTCGGCGAGCGCCCGCAGTTGCGAGTGCGAACCGAAGATCAGATCGACCCGCGTTCCGGTCCACTTGACCTTATTCGTCTTCCGGTCGCGCCCTTCGTACACCGGCCCCGAACCGTTGGATTCAGCAGATGGCTGCCACACCGTCCTCATGTCAAGCAGGTTGGCGAAGAAGTCGTTCGTCAGCGTCCCCGGCCGACTGGTGAAGACGCCGTGCTTCGACTTGCCGATATTTGCACCCAACACCCGCAGGCCGCCGACGAGAACTGTCATCTCCGGTGCGGTCAACCTCAGCAACTGCGCCTTATCCACCAATAGCTCCTCAGGCGACAGGCGCTGCTTGCCGCGGATATAGTTACGGAATCCGTCCGCTCTCGGTTCGAGCGGTTCGAAGGATTCGACGTCGGTTTGTTGTTGCGACGCGTCCATGCGTCCCGGCGTGAATGGGACTTTCACCTTGTGCCCGGCCTTTTTCGCCGCTTCCTCGATGGCTGCGCAGCCACCCAGAACGATCAGGTCGGCCAGCGAGACCTTCTTCTTGCTGGACTTGTTGCTGGAATCGGAGCCGTTGAACTCCTTCTGGATCGCCTCCAGCTTGCGCAGGACCTTCGCCAGTTCAGCCGGCTGGTTCACCTCCCAGTCCTTTTGGGGCGCGAGACGAATGCGTGCGCCGTTTGCTCCACCACGCTTGTCGGAGCCGCGGAAGGTTGACGCCGACGCCCAAGCAGTCGAAACCAGCTGAGAGATTGACAGTCCGGATTTGAGGATCTTGGCCTTCAGTGCGGCAATTTCCTTGTCCCCGATGACTAGTTTGCGGTTCACTGCGGGGATCGGGTCTTGCCACGGCAGTTGCTCCTTCGGAACGAGCGGGCCAAGATAACGCACGATCGGGCCCATGTCGCGGTGCGTCAGCTTGAACCACGCACGGGCAAACGCGTCGGCGAACTGATCCGGATGCTCGTAGAAGCGTCGCGAAATCTTTTTGTACTCGGGGTCGAACCGCAGCGAGAGGTCCGTCGTCAGCATGGAGGGCGCGTGATGCTTTGATGAATCGTGCGCATCCGGCACGGTACCATTGCCTTTGCCATTTTTCGGCGTCCACTGATTAGCGCCGGCCGGGCTCTTGGTCAGTTCCCATTCGTATTTGAAGAGGTTCTCGAAGAAGTTGTTGCTCCACTTCGTTGGCGTCTGGGTCCAGATGACTTCCAGGCCGCTGCCGATAGTGTCCGCACCACAACCTTTGCCAAATTTGTTCTTCCACCCTAAGCCTTGTTCCTGGATGTCAGCGGCTTCCGGTTCGGGGCCCACGTAGTCAGCGGGAACAGCGGCGCCGTGGGTTTTGCCGAAGGTATGGCCGCCGGCAATCAGTGCGACTGTTTCTTCGTCATTCATGGCCATGCGCTTGAACGTTTCGCGAATGTCCTTGGCCGCCGCGACCGGATCGGGCTTGCCGTTCGGCCCTTCGGGATTCACATAGATCAGACCCATTTGCACGGCAGCGAGAGGATTACTAAGATCACGATCGCCGCTGTAGCGCTCGTCCGCCAGCCACGTGCCCTCGGGGCCCCAGTTCAATTCTTCTGGCTCCCAAACATCCGCGCGTCCGCCGCCGAAACCGAAGGTCTTGAAGCCCATATCCTCGAGGGCGACGTTGCCAGCGAGAATCATCAAGTCCGCCCACGAAATTTTGCGGCCATATTTCTGCTTGATCGGCCACAGTAGCCGGCGCGCCTTGTCGAGGTTCACGTTGTCGGGCCAGCTATTGAGCGGCGCGAAGCGTTGCTGCCCAGCTCCGGCGCCGCCGCGTCCATCACCGATGCGGTACGTGCCTGCACTGTGCCACGCCATGCGGATAAACAGCCCTCCGTAGTGCCCGAAGTCGGCCGGCCACCACTCCTGCGAATCGGTCATGAGGGTGTGAAGGTCTTTGATCACGGCATTCAGGTCGAGACTCTTGAATTCCTTGGCGTAGTCGAACTTCTCGCCCATCGGATCGGACTTAGGTGAATGCTGGTGCAGAATCTGTACGTCCACCTGATTGGGCCACCAGTCGCGGTTCGTGGGAGCGGAAGCTCCATGATTGAATGGGCACTTCGCTTCGGTTGACGTGTTTTTGCTCTGATCTTTGCTCTGATCCTCGGGGGAAACCGTTCCCGATGAAGAGGCAAGTGTGTTTTCCATATGCTTTGGGTTTTCCATACCTTTTCCTTTAAATGAGTTCAAAACTGTGATGATCTGCGAACCCTTTGCGGTTCGCACAATTTCGTTCCACTTTCTTTTGATCGGCGGTTCACATGTATCTACATCTCCAAATTTAACGGGAAGCACGCCGCGGAGCGCACTTGGTGCACAGCCCCCGGAAAATGACTTCACATTCGCGAAGAACCCGCTTACCGAGAGAACTCGAACCAGGCCTGGGGACGTCATACCACTCCAGGTCTTCGACATTGCCGCAGCGGTCGCAGATGAAGTGGTGATGCTGCATGCCCTTCGCATCAAACCGCGCGGAGCGGCCCTCGACGGCCACCTCACGCACCAGACCCGCCTTCACCAGGTCCCGCAGATTGTTATAAGTAGTGGCCCTAGAAGAGCGCGGATCAACGCGATTCACCGCCTCAAAAATTTCCGCGGCCGTGGGATGCCGGTTGTCTTCCATCAGGAACGCCATTACGGCGTAACGCTGCGGAGTGCACCGCAACCCGCTGCCCTCGAAGGAGCGCTTAATTGTTTCGGCATCCACTAGATAATTAGATTATGTCTAATGTGAGATTTTGTCAAGACTCTGTGCTCATCCCGTGGAGGGAGATACTTTCATTCCCTTTGATGAAAGAAGAAGCGGAAAGGAAACTGGCGGGGATGAATCGCCGAGCGACCGATGGGGGATCAGATTGGGTTTCTGTTTACAACAACTGGCCAGTCATGCAGCATGGGATCAGGAACTCCGTAAGTTGTACTTGCACTGCCCTTGGGTGTAGGAGATCTTCCCACATGCGAGCGCCCGGGTCTCGAAAACACGCTCGAAGCGAAATTCTGGTTTGCGGTACGGTTTCTTCCCTGCGTCTTTCGATTCAGAAACACCGCGCTCTCTTTCAGCTCCTTCACTCATCGCTGCTCATTGTAGCGCCGACTGCGAGGCTTGGACCCCCACATTGGTCTGCAGACTTCCAAAGTATATCTGTGATGCTCCGGCTGCGGCTGAGACATTGTCGATAATGATGCCGCTCATCCCCAGGCTTCCGAGATTGTTGTTCGTGGTTGCGCTCGCGGCGGTTGGAAACGAGGATGTGATGACAAAGCTCATGATGCAGGTCTGGTTGCTGCAGTTGGGCGAACCGGACATGAATCCGTGATTAAACACGCCAAGAAAAAGGTAGTCGGTGCTGCCATTACGGACTTCGGTAAGCGGGGTACAGTCGACAGTCGGCCCGGTGGAGCCGTTGATCACCAACTGGAAGGAGTTGCCATCATTCGAGCCGCTCATCACGCCGCTGCTGTTGAATGTGACGCGGTAGAGCGTTGGTGTCGCAGCGCCCGCCAGATTGCCACAGAAGTACATATGTCCGGTGCTGACGTTGACGAAATAGGCATTGTCGAAGGCTCCGGCATACAGATCTGTGCCATTGGCTCCCATGGTTGCTCTTACCGGCGAGGCTAAGGACGTTGTCGCCTGCATCAGCACTGAATTCGAGCTGTTGCTGGCGGTCGCGAAGACGGTCTCTTTCGTGCTGTCAACAATAGGCGCGTCAAGAACGGCTCCCGGGCTCGCACCTGAGGCGACAGAGATGCTGGACGTGGCGCAATGCGCGCCAGCGGACGTAACGCAGTAGAGATTGCCGTCGCTGCCACCAACGAAGATATTATGGCTGGTCCCGCCGTCATAGACCGGGCCGGTAAGGATGACGCCATTGGCAACGGTGAATGGCCACGGCGCCGTGGTGATCTCAGCCGGGGTTCCGCTGAACACGGGGTGGAACTTGTGCAACTTTCCGGTGTCGTCGCCCACATACGCGATGTCGTTTTTGTAGTCGACAAAAGGAGACGAGCGCGTCACCGTAACGTTGCCGTTCAACTTGATTGTCTGGTTGACTGCGTTATTCCCCGAGCCCGGGACCGCCGGGTTGTTAAAAGCGGTTCCATTGCTTCCCGTCGTGCCTATGGTGAGCACGTGAAATACGGACCCATTGGTGATCGTCTCGACAAAGGCCACTTTTGTACCATCCGTGGACAGAACCGGCGAGGTATCGATCGCTCCGCTGCCGACATTGTAGTAAAACAGCGTACCCGGCACCGGCGCTGAGCAGGTGGTTTTGTACAAATTGTTGACGCCGATGAGATTGGCCTGATTGCTGGAGCCCGGTGCGTCTACCTGGAAAACTACGAAATCGTTTGTGCAGTTCGGACTGCCAATGGGCGAAAAGGTGTACTTCGCCGGATAGGTGTCGGGTGCGGGGCCAAAATCCGATCCTCCCGCAAGCGTTACCGTCCAGTCCCCTGTGATCTTCTCTCTCGGAAGGTTAGTGACCGATGACAAGAAGTCGTCTTGGGGCGCTTCCGGCAAGCCGGCAGTTGCAATCTCTACCTGGTCGAGCGCACCATAGCGTCTGATCCACTGCATGCGATAGCGATCGGCCATTACGATGCGCAGCCACTTTTTGTGCGTGCCATTCCTGATTGCATTCCGCTCGCTACCAGGGTTGGAGAAGATGAGGTGGTGGTGGGTCCAATCATCGACGATGCCGTTGGCAGAGACCCCGTCCGGTTGCGCCCAAGCGGGCGTAATCACCAATACCGCCAGAAGAGCTGCAGTAAAACAAATACGATGTGATGAGAAAACACCTGCCCGCTTCACAAATCACCCTTGGAATCAAACAGATTCAAGTACGGTTCAGTATGACACCCGAAACTAACAAATCCATCATGCGTGCCCGTTGTTAGAGTTGGTTCAGCAGGCTACGTCACGGTGATCGGGACGATGCGAGCAGATTCCCCGACATTCAATATTCAGTGGGGATAATGGCACTCTCAATACGAGTGTCCTGATGGTGAAAAACGAGAAGAATTTCCCCCTGAATACGCATTCACTGCGCGGGGCGATAGAGAAATTTTATCCCTTCAATTCAATAAAACAATTGGGCATCGCTACCGTTTCATGGTGTACTGCTTTTCCAAGTTCAGGGGGGAGGGACATGATGCGAAGGAATCTACTGCTGACCTTGTTTGTTGTGACTGTGCTTGGAACCGGTGTCTCACAAAGAGGGGTTTCCAGGCAGCCGGACAAATTGACGATCGCCATCGACAACGTCAAACAGTTGCTGCTGGTTATGGACACGAAGGACGGAAGGATTTCAAAACAGGAGTGGATGAGGTTCATGGAGGCGGAGTTCGACAGACTGGATTCAGAAAAGAAGGGTGAACTCGATCAGTCGGAGATACGGCAGTCCACGATCTACGTTAAACAGGCACGTTCCTCAGACCTGGGGCGTTGATGGCGGCCCGGAAACACGAAGGTGCTCAAAGAGCGCTGCTATGGTCTTTCGGAGACCTCCCCGGACGGCAATGAACTGAGAACTGAGAACTAGTCCACCACAGCCTTATCGGTGATCTCCAACCCTTTGTCGATGATCGCAAACGCCTCGCGCAACTGCTGCTCGTTGATGCACAGCGGAGGATTCGTGTAGAACGTGTTCCAGCGCACGAGCGTGTAAAGTCCGTTCTCGCGGAAAAATTTCCCGAGCGCGGCCATCTCGTCGGACGTGCCATTGAACGGCGCCATCGGTTGCTTGGCCTTCTGGCTGCGCACCAATTCGACGATTCCAAACAGTCCGATCGAGCGTACCGCACCGACCGACCGATGTTTTTTCTGAAGCTCGGTTCCGAGATTCTTCATAACTGCGCCCATCTTGCGCGCGTTTTCGATCAGGTTGTCTTCTTCATAAACGCGAATCGTGGCGAGCGCCGTTGCGCAGCCCATCGGATGCGAGTTGTAAGTTAGCCCGCCGAAAAAGACTTTATCCTGAAAATGTTGCGCGATGTGATGGCGCATCCCGACCGCGCCCAGCGCAATGTAACTCGAAGTAAGTCCCTTCGCCATGCACATAAGATCGGGAACGACTTTCCAGTGATCGACGGCAAACCATTCGCCAGTGCGTCCAAAGCCGGCCATCACTTCGTCAGCGATCATCAGGATTCCGTACTTGTCGCAGAGTTTGCGCACACCCTGCAGGTAGCCATCGGGAGGAATCAGAATGCCATTCGTTCCCGTAACAGTTTCCAGAATGAACGCCGCGATCGTCTGTGGGCCCTCAAGCTGAATCGTCTCCTCAATCATCGCCAGCGACGATTCCGCCGATTCCCATCCGCGCTCGATGCCATGATAAGGATCGAGCACGCGCACCACGCCCGGAATGCCAGGCTCAGCGGCCCATCTGCGCGGATCGCCGGTAAGCGAGATCGCGCCCGCAGTCGCGCCATGATACGAACGATAGCGCGCGATGATCTTGTGACGTCCCGTGAACAAACGCGCCAGCTTGATGGCGTTTTCGGTGGCCTCAGCTCCGCCGTTCGTGAAGAAGAACGTGTCGATGTCGCCCGGCGTAATTTGGGCAAGCTTCTGGCCAAGCCGAGCGCGCGGTTCGTGCGCCATGAACGGGTTCGCGTAGCAAAGGGTCTCAGCCTGCTCCTTGATCGCCTGAATCACGCGCTCGTCGCCGTGTCCGATGTTGACGGACATGAGCTGGCTGTTGAAGTCGATGAATCGCTTCCCTTCCGGCGTCCAGAAATAAATGCCCTTGGCGCGCGCCACCGGAATGGGGTCGACCTTCGACTGCGCCGACCATTCGTAGAGCGTGTGCTTTTTGGTCAGTTCGACCATTTCCTTGCCGGTCATGGTGGGTGTTTCGGTCGCGGTCGTCATTCAGTCCTCGCTTTCATCCGCCAACATCTTTTCACCACAGAGTCACCGAGACACAGAGAAATTCACAGAACTCTGCTTATGATTCCCTGCGTCAGTAAAGGTACATTGAAGTTGATGAGAAGTCCCACACGCTTGCCGGCGAGTTTCAGATATGTGAGAAGCTGCGCCTCATGAACCGGAAGAATCTTCTCAACTGACTTGAGCTCCAAGACGACTTCTCGTTCGACGACCAGATCTAGCTTGTAGCCACAATCCAATTGCAGCCCTTTATACGAAACCGGAAGCACTACCTGGCGCTCGAAACTCAGTCCGAGCAAGTGCAACTCATGGCAAAGACATTCTTGATACGCGGACTCCAACAGCCCTGGCCCAAGTTGCCGATGAACTTCGATAGCCGCTCCGATGATCGGACCAGTCCTCGGATCTTTCTCTCCGATTTCTCTGTGCCTCTGTGCCTCTGTGGTGAGAATATTCATTGGATTCTACACCGCGCTCAACGCTGGCCTCTTTTCGCCAACATGCGCGAGCGCCGCCTCCAGCACGTCCATCGCCTCATCCATCTGCGCATCGGTCACAACCAGCGGCATGAGCAACCGGATTACGTTGCTGTACGAACCCGCGGTGATCAGCACGAGCCCATGCTCATAGCAATATTGTGCCACTTGCTTCGTCTCTTCGTCCGCAGGTTCGCGAGTCGCCTTCGAGCGCACCAGTTCGAGCGCCTGCATCGCGCCCAGGCCGCGAGCCTCGCCGACAAGTTCCCACTGAGCCTGCCATTTCGCTGCGCGCTTGCGGAAGCGCTCGCCCAGAACATTCGCCCGCGCGCACAGATTCTCCTTCTCGATCGTCTCCAGCACGGCCAGCGCAGCTTCGCACGCCGCAGGATTTCCACCAAATGTTCCGCCGAGTTGCCCTGGACCAGAAACATCCATGATGTCGGCGCGTCCGGTGACAGCAGCCATCGGCAAGCCGCCGGTGAGCGACTTCGCCATCGTCACGAGATCGGGATCAAGTCCCAGCCGCTCACAGGCAAACATCGCGCCCGTGCGCGCAAATCCTGTCTGGACTTCGTCGGCAATCACCAAAATTCCATGCTTGCGGCAAATCTCGGTGAGCGTCGGATAAAACTCCGGTGGAGGCGTGACGAATCCGCCCTCGCCAAGAATCGGCTCGACGATTACCGCCGCAACGTTCTCCGCAGCCACCACGCGCTTGAAGGTATCTTCGATGTGCTTTGCGCAGAACATCTCGCACGACGGATACTTCAACGAATACGAACAGCGATAGCAATACGCATACGGAATACGATAGACCTCGCCGGGAAACGGCTCGAAGCCAGCCTTGTAAGGATGCGTCTTGCTGGTCATGGCCATTGCCATGTAAGTGCGGCCGTGAAACGCGTCCTCGAATGCGATAATCGCCGGACGGCGAGTATAAGCGCGCGCGATCTTGATTGCATTCTCCGTAGCCTCAGCGCCCGTGCAAACGAGCAGAGTCTTCTTCGGACCTTTGCCCGGCGCGATGGCGTTCAGCTTCTCGCAGACCGCGACGTAGCTCTCGTAAGGCAGAACGTTGAAGCTGGTGTGCAGGAAGCGATCGAGTTGGCGGCGAAGCGCTTCGATCACAAGCGGCGCGCGATGGCCGGTGTTGAGGCAGCCGATCCCGCCCGCGAAGTCGATCAGGCGATTGCCGTCGACGTCCTCGACGACCGCGCCTTCGGCCTTCGCGACGAAAACGGGCGTGGCGTGATAGGCAGCCCGCACGACTGCTGCGTCGCGCCGCTTCATCAGCGCCTGCGAGCGCGGGCCGGGAATTGGAGTGCGTAGTTGAATGGTGGACATAAATCAGTTCTCAGTCCTCAGTTGTCAGTTCTCAGTAAAAGCGGATATGCCCGCAGTCGGTTCTACAAGGAACTGAGAACCGAGAACTGAGAACTTATTATCTTTCAGTACCAACCGATCGGCGCCTCATTCAGGTTGATATACACCTGTTTGGTCTCGAGATACTCTTCGATTCCCGAGGGCCCGAGTTCGCGGCCAAAGCCGGACTGCTTATAACCGCCCCAGGGCGCTTCGACATAAGTCGGCTGCATATGGTTCACCCAGACGATTCCGGCGCGAAGCGACTTCACGGTGCGCATCGCCTTGAAAATGTCGCGGGTCCAGACCGCCGCGGCCAGGCCATAGGGAGAGTCGTTCGCAATTTTCAACGCATCTTTCTCGTCGTCAAACGGAATCACCGCTGCGACCGGGCCGAAGATTTCCTCGCGCGCGATGCGGGCGGTGTTGTCGACGTCGTAGAAGATGGTCGGCTGCACGTAGTAGCCCTTGGCAAACTTTCCGGCACGACCGCCGCCGGATGCGACCTTCGCTTCTTTTTTGCCGATGTCTAGATAAGAGAGCACGCGCTCGTATTGATCTTTACTAACGAGGGCGCCCATCTTAGTTTCGCGGTCGAGCGGCGGACCGAGTTTGATTTTCTTTGCCTTCTCGGTCATGGCTTCCACGAATTTTTTATAGATCGACTTCTGCACAAGAATTCGGCTGCCCGCCGAGCAAACTTCTCCCTGATTGATGAACACGCCGAAGAGCGCACCATCGATGGCCGCTTCGAAATCGGCATCGGCGAAAAAGATATTCGGCGACTTGCCGCCCAGCTCAAGCGTCACGCGCTTTACGGTGTCGGCCGCCTCTTTCACAATAATCTTGCCGACTGCGGCCGAGCCAGTGAATGCAATCTTGTTTACATCGGGATGCTTGACCAGCGGCGATCCGCAAGTCTCGCCAAAACCTGTGATCACATTGACCACACCTTTTGGCAAACCAACTTCGTCGAACGACTTCGCGAGTTCGAGTGCGGTCAACGGAGTCTGCTCCGCGGGCTTCAGCACGCACGTGCAACCGGCAGCGAGCGCGGGCGCCAGTTTCCATGCGCCCATCAGCAGCGGATAGTTCCACGGAATAATCTGCCCTGCGACGCCGACCGGCTCTTTCAGCGACAGGCTCATCGCGTTGTCGGGCACGGGGTTCACATAGCCGACAACTTTCGTCGCTAGGCCGCCGTAGTATTCGAAACAAGTTGCCACGTCGTTGATGTCGAACTCGGCTTCGACAATCGGCTTGCCGGTGTTGCGGCATTCGAGTTCGGCAAGGGCCGGCAGATTCTGGCGGACTTTTTCGGCCAGACGAAATAAAACCCGCCCGCGTTCTTGCGCGGTTGAAGAAGCCCACGGTCCTTCGTCAAACGCGGTGCGGGCCGCAGCTGCTGCCCGGTTTACGTCTTCCACATTGGCGTCCGGCACCTGCGCGATCACTTCCTCGGTCGAGGGATCGTAAACGGGAAACGTCTTGTTCGTCTTACTAGCGACCCATTCGCCATTGATGAACATCTGGTACGTTTTGATTTCGGTCTGTACTCCACCCGGCATAACCAATCTCCTGCTTTAGGCTAAAGTGCTGCGCCACCTACCACCTTTGCATCCGAGGTTTTCAGGTGGCCGTATCCGTAAAAGAAAAATACCGCCAACGCGATGAACCCAAGCGTGATTCCGAACATGCTCACTTCATACTTCCAGAGCGACGTTATCTGCTTGGCGGGAAAGAACGCTACGACGATCGCCAACGTCGTAGTTACTAACCCTGCCATGCCGGACAACATCAAGGTTGTTCTGCTGTAACGTCCCCCTTCAGAACCGCGCCAGGCGAACTTCACCAGCGCGGCAAAGACATATAAGAAGGGGATAAGTTGCAACACGACCGCGGCAGAAAGCATTTTCTGAAACGCCTCCTGTACGCCGCCTGAAAGGGTGAAATTCAGGACGATCAAAATAAGAGAGACGATTCCCTGCACGATGAGAGCAATGTGCGGGGTCGAATACTTAGGATGAACCTTTCCCATCGCCGCCGGCATGTAGGAATCGAGCCCGGCCACAAACGGGATGCGCGCTGAGCCGCCCATCCACGCCGAACCAATGCCGGCGATCGAGAAACTGAGCATCACCGCAAAGGGAGCGATGATCCAAGCCATGCCGACCTTGCCGGCCATCTGGCTGACGCCCTGCACGATTCCTTGCAACACGCTGATGTCGTTTTTGCCGATGGCGACCAGCAGCGTCAGAGTCGCGCCGATGTACAGGACACCGGAAATTACGCCGCCCCAAGCGACTGCGCCGGGCAACGTTTTTTGCGGATCGCGGATTTCATCGCCCATCACCGACGCGAGTTCCAGTCCAACCAAGCCAAAGCAAATCACGCCAAAGGAGTTCAGTACAAACTTTGGGTCGGCGGGAATTCTAAGGTCGGCCATAGTTACAGACGTGCCGAAGCGCGACCAGATGGTGATTCCGAGGGCAATCAAAACGGCAGCGGCCACAAAGGTTCCGATGGCACCAAGATTGTTGAGCCATTTCCCGATGCCGAGGCCTACAATGTTCAGCGCCGTCAGCAATGTAAGTAGCGCGAACGATGCCATCATTGCGAACGCCTTGTTATCGGCGAGCGCGGCGTGGCCGGGGCCCATGGCGAACACCGAGACACCGACGAAGTAGAGCATTACCGTCGGCACATACAACATGTTATTCGTCCAGTAACACCAGCCGGAGAGAAAGCCGTGGAAATCGCCGAAGACTTCTTTCGCCCACAAGTAGACGCCGCCTTCACCGGGATAGCGGTGCGCCAGTTCGATGACGGCGATTCCCTGTGGCCAGAAAAAAAGCAGCAGCGCGATCAGCCACAGCCAGACCGTAACGCCGCCATTGGCCGCGATACTAGGAACAACGTTGAGATTGAACACTGCGACGACAAACAACAACACCAAGTCGAAACGCCCTAGGACGCGCTTCAGGTGTGGCGGATTGTCGTCATGAGTGGACAATGTGTCTCCTGCGTGACGATGGCTGCCGGGCTATGCCCGGCTGGACAGCCGGGGGCGGCTGTCCCCACGTGATCCGTGGCGGGGCGGACAAGAGTGTCCGCCCTGCACGGGCTAATGAGTTGCCATTGCGCCGATGCGCTCGTGCTGGGCGGCAGCGAGTGAGTCGGCGATGTCGGCAAATGCTGCCAGGTGCTCGTCGATGTCGGCTTCCGTGTGCTGCACCGAAATCGTCCACTGTTCATCCCACCAGTACGGCTGCGCCATCACTCCGCGATTGACCATGCCGAACCAATAGTGCCGCCATAGGTCGACGTCAATCGCCAGCCAGTCGCGATAATTCTTGATCTCAGCCGGATACAGCATCAGCGCACCATTCACGCCCGCGCTCGCGATATAGGCTTGCAGCCCGGACTTGGCAATGATGCGCCGATAGCCATCGGTCAGCTTGGCGCTGAGCTTGTCGGTGTGCGCGTAATTCGCGCGCGTCAACACCTCGCGAAACACGGCCAAGCCCGCCGCCATCGAAACCGGATTCGTATTGTAAGTGCCCCCGTGAAAGACTTTATGGTCAGAGATAAGTTGCATCACGCGCTTGTGCGTGCCGAAGGCGGCCAGCGGCAATCCTCCACCAATCGACTTCGCCAGGCAGATCATGTCGGGCGTGACGCCGAAATATTCCGAGGCGCCGGCCCAGCCGAGTTTCGCGCCCGTCTTTACTTCGTCGAAGATCAGCAGCGCGCCATGCTTATCGCAGAGTTCGCGCAAGCCTTCGAGAAATCCTTTCTGCGGCATGCAAAGGCCAACATTCATCATGATCGGCTCGAGGATGATGGCCGCAATCTGGTCGGGATTTTCGCGGAAGCGCCGCTCCACTGTTTCGAGATCGTTGAAGGTTGCGATCTTCACGTTGTCGATGCTCGCCTTGGGCACGCCTTTGCCGCCGGAAACGGGCTTCGGATTCTTGATGTCGCCGAAATCGTCGGCTGGCGGATGCGGCTTCACGCTGACGAGCGCGGCATCGTGCAGGCCGTGGTAGCCACCCTCGAATTTGATGATCTTGTCGCGCCCAGTCGCCGCGCGAGCCAGACGAATGCAGTGCATGGTGACCTCGGTGCCGCTATTGCCGAAGCGGCACATTTCGACAGGAAAGCGCGTGCAGATCTCCTCGGCGAGTTCCCACTCCATGTTGTGCGGCATGCCAAACATCGTGCCGGTGGAAAGGCGCTTCTCGACGGCGCTCATGACCGCGGGATGGCAGTGCCCCGCCATCAGCGCGCCGAAACATAGATTGTGATCGATGTACTCGTTGCCATCGAGATCGCGGAACTTGCCGCCTTTGCCGTCTTGAACAAAGATCGGATAGGGATCGTAGGCGCGATAGTTGCTGGCGACTCCCAGCGGAATGCGTTTCAGGTTTTTCTTGTGGGCTTCGGCGGACTTAGGCGTGCGGCGCTCGAATGTCTCGAGCTCCTTATCGAGTGCGGGATACATCGTGATCTCCAAAAATGCTCAGGCCATTATCCGGTAGAGGACAGGCCATTAGATTGGGCCGGGGCAGCCGTGCTGGCCGCCCGGTTTCAGACAAAATCAGAAGTAAAACTTCAATGCAAATTGTACTAGACGAGGATCGCGCGCCGACAGCACCTGACCGAACGTCGAGTTCGAGAAGTTGCCGTCCGGGTTGACGAACTGGGTTTTGTTGAACAAGTTGAAAATGTCTGCGCGGAACTGGAAGTAACGCGCTTCGGAGAGTGAGACCCTCTTTGAGAAAGTCAGATCCCACTGGCTTTCTCCTGGCCCGCAACAGACCGAGCGCGGCGTCGTGGAGAAAGTTCCATTGTCAGGATCTACGACCTTAGTCTGGTCTGCGTTAAAGAAAAAGTGTCCCGATTGGTCGCCATAGTTGTAAGTGGCGAACGTCTGGACGGTTTTCGGATCGACTTTCTGGAGCGGGCCGATCAACTGTGGAGCCGCCGTTCCGAAGAAGAACAAGCTCCCAATCAGCTCGGTATCATCCTGCGTCTGCAAACGAATCGGGAATCCGCTCTGGAACTGCGTGATGCCAGAAATCTGCCAGTCATCGAGAATCTTGCCTTTGATTCCCTGGTATTTCGGCACGGGAATATCCCAAACGTAATTAATGACAAAACGCTGGGCCGAGTTAAACAACGAAAGCGCGCGGCTCTTCCTAAAGTCAAAGGGGTTGAGGGTCTCTTCAAAGCTGGACGCCCAATCGAGCGACTTGCTCCACGTATAAGCAGCCTGGAACTGGAGGCCGTGGGAAAAGCGTTTTTCGAGCATGGTCTGTAGTGAGTTGTAGGCGGAAGTTGCGATGGTATCTTCCGCGAAAATATTAGTGAAGATCGGGTTCCCATTCGCTGGGCAGTTCGTGCCTGCGTTCGGACCATTGGTAACGCAATTGGGAGCAGAATAGGGCCGGGTCCCCGCCAGAAAGATCGGAGTGCCGCCAATATCGCCGGTAACGACCTGGCCGTTGGGCATTGTGAGGGTTGCCCCTGGATCCAAAGTGAACTGGTAAGTGTTGTCTTCGCCGGTGGGACCGCATCCTTGTCCTAAATTCGCCAGATCAATGCAGGTCTGTGGATTGCCCGGGTTGATGTCGTGAGAAGCGAGCAAGCGGTGGCCCTGCGATCCGACATAGTTAATCTGCCATAACAAGTCTTTTGTAAGTTCCCGCTGGATACTGAAGTTATATTGAGCGGTGTACTGCGTCCGCAGATGAGGCTGGAAATCTCCATACATCAGGATTGGAGAATAATTTGCCCAACCGGGATCCTGCCCCTTCGGAGGCGTGAGAACGCCGTTAAATCCATTGGCCGCGATGCTCCCATCCTGGCCAACAAACGGCGTATTGAAGAAAGTGCTGTAGAAACTCGGACTGGAGCCGAAAGGCGGCTCGGCGCCAAACTGCTCGAGCACCAACTGCTCCATCGGGTTGTAGAACAGCCCCCACCCTGTACGGATGCTCGTTTTGCCGTTGCTTCCAAAAAGCTTTCCCAGGAACCCATCGTTGAAGTTGGGACTATAAGCAAGGCCGATGCGAGGCGCGAACGCCTTGTAGTAGGTCGAAGTCAGGCCCGCGGGAACTCCGGGATCCCCTGGAACGAGGAGTCCCGTAGGACAGTAGGTCAGGGGAGACGAGTTACCCAAAGCATCCGGATTGGAAATCGTGCAGGGGTAGGCAGTGCTGTTCTCGCCGGGACGGAAAGTCTGCACGTGCCCGAGAGCGTCGGTCAGCGGCGTATCGAGTTCCCATCGCAAGCCATAATTGAGAGTCAGATTGGGCTTGATCTTCCAGCTATCTTGCGCAAACAGGTAGAGGCCCGTACTGCGAATGTTCTCGCGCTGCCCCGAGCCTTGAGAATAAACGTCGGCCAAGCCCAGAAAGTAGCCCGGGTAATTGTCGCCCGAACTGATGGCGTTAGTGCCGCTGCTATCAAATGTGAAATTGCCGCTCACGTTGTAATACAGGGTCTGGTCAAAGCGAGAACGGCGCACATCAGCGCCGAACTTCATGGTATGGAATCCTTTTACCCAACTGAGATTGTCTGAAAACTGAAAGGAGTTCCCAACCTGCGGCAGTTCACCTTCCCAGCCGTTTCCGATGTTAAAACCTCCGCCCACGTCCACGAACGGTAAGCCTGTGCGATTTGCGGGCAACCCTGTGTAGATCCCAGCGCTGCCCTGACCGGTCTGAGGAGTACCGTTGTTAAGAATCTGGGTATTGATTACTGAGGAGTCCGACAAGCCTGTGAAGCAATTGGCAGCTGCCGATGGCTCAGTCGCCGATGCTGGGCAAAAGCTCGTGACGTCTCCTGTGTTCTGTGGGTGCTGGAAGGTTAACTGACCTTCGCGCAGGTACGTGACGCGGAACTCGTTGACCAGAGAATTGGTGATAGTCCAGGTATGGCTTGGGTTCCACTGCTGATACCGCTGCTTGACGCTCGTCCCATACCCTGGGACATTCGCTCCCGATGCCTGGAAGTTATAGAACGGAGACTGGGTCCTGCCGTCGGTAAAATAGTAGTAGACGCTCAGGTTCTGGCGGTCGTTGATCCGGTGATCGACGCGCACCGTAAACTGGTCCTGATTGTCAGCCTCTGTCGGCACTCCCTGATATTGGCTGCCCGGCAGGTTTGCGGCCGGTAAGTACTGAAGAAGGTTCAGCGCGACGGGATCCAAGCACTGCGAGGGAATGACGCTGGTGGGAAAGACTGAAGCCCAGTCAACTCCCGCAGCCGCCGTTGTACTGCCGGGAATGGCGGCAATTGCCTGCTGACAAGTCGTGGTGCCATCGGTTCGGGCATTGAGCGCATCCGCCACAAACTGATCATTGATAGTGCCGCCAAAGGCGCCGTTGGCACTGAAATCTCCGGCGATTTCATCCGGTGTCGGCAACTGCACAAGATCGCTGGAAATCCCCTGACGCACCCTCCGTCCTTCATACGATACGAAGAAGAATGTCCGGTCTTTCTTGATTGGCCCGCCCAGCGTGCCGCCGAACTGATTCTGATTAAATTGCGGCTTCACCGTGTTGAAGTATCCCTGAGCGTTGAGAACCTTGTTGCGAAAGAACTCGTAGACGACTGCCATGGATTTCGTTGCCCCCG
Organism: uncultured Acidobacteriaceae bacterium; assembly: GCA_963698865.1. Lineage (GTDB taxonomy): Bacteria > Acidobacteriota > Terriglobia > Terriglobales > Acidobacteriaceae > Acidiflorens. The sequence goes on from CAVOSL010000006.1 coordinate 50,660, forward strand.
ACTTGGTGACCACGTTGATCACGGAGCCCGAGTTGCGGCCATACTCCGCGTCAAAGGTATTCGTAAGGACACGGAATTCCTGGATGCTGTCCGGACTGAAGGTTGAACGGTCGGCAGATTGGCAAAGAGATCGTTGGCATCACCCCCATTGACGTTGAAATTGTTCGAGCGTCCGCGGCCGCCATTCACCGAAACCGCACCCGCGGCGTCGCTGCCATAGAGATGTTATTGCTGGACCCCACGGTTGACATCACACCGGGCTGTAATTGCAGGAGCTGATAAGTGTCGCGCGAATTGAGCGGAAGTTCGTGACCTGACTGATTTTCCATCATGGCACCCAGTTGCGTGCTCGTCGTATCCACCAGCGGCGCTTCTGAACTCACTTCTACCACTTCTTTCGTCTCGCCAATCTGCAGCGTCGAATTGAAAGTAACGACCTGGTTCAGTTCAACCGTGATTCCCTTTCCGACGCTTGTCTTGAAACCCTGCAGATCGAAGGTCATCGAGTAGGTCCCGACCGGAACATCCGGGAAAGCTGTAGTCGCCGCTCTCGTTGGTCTGGGTCTCGCGGCTGACGCCCGTCGCCTCATTGGTCAGCGTGACCTTTACATTCGCCAGAACAGCGCCGCTCGCGTCGGCCACGCGGCCGATGATGCGCCCGCCGGTACCTTGCGCGAAGACCAGCGTGGAACAGATCAGACACACAACCGCGAGCCACCCTACCAACCGGGAAGTTTTCGAGAGAGAAGTCTTCGTGAGAGACATGGGGTTCCTCCAGATCTCGGGGTCAGATCCGAATGCTTGTAAGCTCAATTTTTCAATCTTGTGGAAAAAGCAAACCTTGCTATAATCGCGCAAGGTTAGAGACTCTCCGGCCTTCTGTCAAGCGGAAAAGTTCGGCTCCCGGACGGCGATCAACAGGCACATTCGAACCCATGGCGAGCGGGGCGCAAGTTTATCTCAAAATCGGCGATGTGGCGCGGCTTGTCGGCATCTCAGCGTCCGCTATTCGCGGCTGGGAGAGTTTGGGATTGACCCGCCCGCAGCGCAGCCAAGGCCGCTACCGTCTTTACACGCACGACGACGTGCGGCTGCTGAAAAAAGCGCGCTACCTGCGCAAAGTGCGCGGACTGAACGCCGCGGCCATCGTCGAAATGCTCAAGCGCGAGGGCGCCATCAAACGCGCCCACAGCAGTCCTACCGGCGGAATCGGTCCTCGCCTGCGCCAGTTGCGCACGCAGCGCGGCTTGAACCTCTCCGACGTCGCCGCCGCCGCCGGAGTTTCGGTCGGCTTTCTCAGTGCGATCGAGCGCTCGCAAATGAGCGCGTCCGTCGGCACGTTGCGCAGGCTCGCGCGCTTTTTCCGAACCAATATTCTGGAATTCTTCGATCCTCCTGGGGCAAACCCGCGCCTCGTGCGCCCGAGCCTGCGCAAAGTGCTCGAGGCCGGTCCCGGTGTGCGCATGGAACTGCTCGCCTGGGGCAACACCGCCATGGAGCCGCACCTGTTTCGCATCAAGCCTCATGCCGGCAGCGGCGAAGCGTATGTGCATGAAGGCGAGGAGTTCCTCTTCGTGTTGCGCGGAGAGCTGAAGATCGCGCTCGCCGAAGAGGAGTACGATCTGAAGCGCGGCGACAGCTTCTATTTCGAAAGCGCCACGCCGCATCGCTGGATGAATCCCGGTCCGGGCGAGACCTGGCTTTTGTGGGTGAACACGCCGCCAACGTTCTAAGGGACAGTTCTGTCGGTCGCGGATCGTGCGGGTGAAAAAGCGCCGCTGGAGAAAAACATGACATTGCGTAAAACCGCGCTTGCCGTCCTGCTGGTTTGGCTCGCGCTCTTCTGCGGATCCTGCGCCAAGAAAACTCCCACTCTGAACCTGCTCGTCTGGGAGGGCTACGCCGATCCCTCCTATGTCCACGCCTTCGAAGAGCAGAACCACTGCAAGGTGTCGGCTTCTTACATGGGATCGAGCGACGAATTGGTTGCGAAACTTCGCGGTGGCAGCCCGGGCACTTATGACGTCATCTCTCCTTCGAGCGATGTGGCCACCATGATCGCGACCTCGGGCCTGGCCGCTCCGCTCGATCTCGGCAAACTGCCCACCTATAACCAGCTTTCCCCGCAGCTCACTTCGCTGTCGCTGGTTCGTGTGAAAGGCGACGTCTACGGCGTGCCGTTCATGTGGGGGCCGGACCCGATGATCTACGACATGACCGCGTTTCCGCAGCCGCCTGATAGCTGGAACGTGTTGTGGGATCCAAAGCTCAAAGAGAAAGTTTCCGTGTGGGACGACCTCTCGACCGTTTACATGGCCGCTCAGGTATTGGGCTATGACAAGCCCGATCCCGGACATCTTTATAACTTGAGCGATGAGGAGTTGAACGCCGTCAAGAAAAAGCTGATCGAACTAAAACCAAATATTCGCAAGATGTGGTCGACGGGCGGCGAGTTGACCAACCTGTTTCAGAATCACGAAGTCGTCATTGCCATGGGCTGGCCGCTCATGGCAAACCAACTCCGCAAGAGCAATTTCCCGGTCGGCGAGACAATTCCAAAAGAAAACACGACGGGCTGGATCGATCATCTGATGATTACCGCAGGCAGCGAAAACAAAGAACTCGCCTACAAATTTCTGGAGTTTATGATCCAGACACAGACGCAGAAGAAAGTCACCGACGTGACCGGCTACACGCCGGCGAATCCGCACGCCGCACAGTTCATGACGCCGGAAGAAGTGAAGAATCTGCACCTCGACGACGTCGACAATTATCAGAGGCGTCTTTACTTCTGGCAAAATGTCGCGCGCCGCGCCAAGTACAACGAGATGTGGAACGAAGTGAAAGCGACGCAGTAAGTGTGGCGCGGACACTCCTGTCCGCGTATGGGTGCGCGGGACCAAACCGATTGCCATGGCAACGACCTCGGATCATGCAATTATTAGCGCCGGACAGGTGGACATGCAGCCGCTCCTCTCCCTGCACTCCGTCGCCAAGCACTTCGGCAAGAATGTCGTCCTGCGCGACATCAGCCTCGACATTGCGGAAGGCGAATTTCTGACCATCCTCGGTGAGAGCGGCTCCGGCAAAACCACGCTGCTGCGCATTCTCGCCGGCTTCGAGCATGCCACCGCCGGAGAAGTCTGGATGGCTGGCGAGCGCCTCGACAGGCAACCGCCCTACCGCCGGCCCGTCAACACTGTCTTCCAGAGCTATGCGCTGTTCCCGCACATGACGGTCGAAGAGAATGTCGGCTACGGTCTGCGGATCGCAAAGCGTCCCGCCGCGGAAATCCAGTCGCGCGTAAACGAGGCGCTCACGAAGGTAAAGATGTCCGCCTACGCGAAGACCAAGCCTTCAAAGATCAGTGGCGGCCAGCAGCAGCGCATCGCTCTTGCCCGCGCGCTCGTAAATCGCCCGCGGGTGCTGCTCCTCGACGAACCGCTTTCCGCGCTCGACGCCAACCTGCGCCGCCAGATGCAGGTCGAACTCAAAGCCCTGCAACGCGAAGTCGGAATCACCTTCATCTTCGTCACGCACGACCAGGAAGAGGCCATGGTCATGTCCGACCGCATCGCGCTCCTGCGCTCCGGCGAACTCGAACAAGTTGCCAGCCCGCGCGAAATCTACTCGCGCCCGGCAACCGCCTACACCGCGCAATTTATCGGACACACGAATTTGCTAAAGGCCGAAGTTCGTGCGGGCAAAGTCATGACCGGAATTCTCTCGTGGCCCTCCTCCCTGCCCGATGGCCCCGCGCTGTTTTCACTGCGTCCGGAGTGCATTCGCTTCGCTGGAAACAATGCTCCCGCTATCGCGCCGAGTTCGACAGTTCGTTTCGAGGCGAAGCTGCGCGACCAGGTCTTCCACGGCGCGAATGAACTCTGGCGGGTCGAGGGCACCGATGGCCGGGTGCTCACGGTGCGCACCGCATCGCACTCCCTCAGAAGTAGCGGACAAGACCTCCGGTTCGAGTTCGATTCAAACGACGCCGTTCCCGTCCGCCCATCCGAGGAGCGCGTCTGATGTTCTCGCGCGCCTACCGCATTGCGATCACCGTACCACCGCTGGCGTGGGTCGCCGTGTTTCTCCTCGTCCCATACCTCCTGATATTCTGCTACAGCTTCTGGTCGGTGTCCGAGTCGCAAGCCATCGTCCACTCGTGGACTTTCGAAAATTACCGCGAGCTTCTCACCAAGCCCGTCTACTGGGAGACGCTGCTGCGCTCGATGTGGATCGCCGCCCGCGTAACGCTCTTCTCGCTTCTGCTCGGCTACCCGCTCGCTTACTTTCTGTCATTCCACGCGGGCGCAAGAAAAGACCTCTTCTACCAACTCGTCATCATTCCGCTCTGGGTGAGCTATCTGGTGCGCGCCTATGCGTGGAAGACGATTCTCGGCACCGACGGCGTGCTGAATACACTCTTGCAGTACGCGCATCTGACCAAGCATCCGCTCGATTTCCTGCTCTACAGCCCGTTTGCGGTAGTGCTAACGCTGACGCACATCTATACGCCCTTCACGCTCTTGCCGATCTACGCCGCGCTTGAGCACGTTCCGCGCAATCTGGTCGAAGCCTCGCACGACCTTGGCGCATCTCCCGCGCAAACATTCTGGCGCGTGATCTTTCCGCTTTCGATTCCCGGAGTGCTCGCAGGCGCAACCTTCGCCTTCGTACTTAGCCTCGGCGATTTTCTCGCGCCGCTGCTCCTTGGTGGCCCGAGCGGCATCATGATTTCGAACATTGTCGTCAGTCTTTTCGGCGCGGCCTACAACTGGCCGCTCGGTGCAGCCATTTCGTTCTGCATGCTTCTGATCGTAGTCGGTCTGCTCTTTTTCTCCGAGCGCATGGAAAAGAAATGGAGCTTCTCATGAACAGCGCAGCACCAACCTTAGCGAAGCCGCGGTGGCTCACGATTCACGCGCTCGTCGTCTTCGCATTCCTGTACCTGCCCATAGCCGTCCTTATCATTTATTCCTTCAACGGCCAGGGCGTCGGCGGATTTCCTCCGCGCAATCTTACGCTCGACTGGTATCGAATTCTTTTTCAGGACGGCGCCATCTGGGATTCAGTCCTCAACAGTCTGATCGTGGCCGCAGCGGCCATGTTCATCGCGCTCGCGTTCGGAATCCCCGCCGCGCTGGCGCTCGATCGCGCGCAGTTCCCCGGCAAAGCGCTCTTCCGACGCCTCGTGCTTCTGCCGCTGATTTTGCCGGGCATCATCACCGGCCTCTCGCTGCTCATGCTCTTCCGCGAAGCCAACGTCAAGCTCAGCCTCGTGACCATCGTCCTCGGGCACGGGACCGCGCTGATCTCGGTCGCCACCACTGAAGTTTTCGCAGGCCTGCAGAAACTCAACCGCGCTCAGGAAGAAGCTTCGCTCGATCTCGGCGCGAACTACTGGCAGACCTTCTGGCGCATTACCGTCCCGAATCTAAAACTTTCCATCATTGGAGCCGCGCTGCTCATCTTCACGCTCTCCATGGACGAAATCGCCGTCAGCTTTTTTCTGATCGGCCGCGACAACACCTTGCCACTGGAAATCTGGGGACGCCTCCGCCGCGGCATTACGCCCGAGATCAATGCCATCTCAACAATTATTTTTATGTTTTCTCTGATCGCGATTGTGTTCTGGTACCGGTTGCGGGTAAGAGGTGAAGTGATGCAGGAGGTTGCAGAGCTTCCCGACGATAGGATCGCTGCAGCGTGATGAAGGCGTAGAAGATCAGCTATCTCTGTGTATAAGACGAAGTAGCAAGGCCACGACAACGCCCAGCCCAATCGCTCCCAGCACGAAGAACTTCCCGATGTCGAGACCGACCGCGCCCATGACCAGGAATCCCGCCGCAAGAAGCAGTCCGGCAAACTCCGAGTCCACTCGCATCCCGCGAAATGGGCCTGGGTGCCGGACTGGTTCTCGGTGTTTCACAGAGTTTAATGCTCGCGCGTTGTGACCGCGCTATCCTCCGGCACCAGCCCGCGCTCCTTCAGCATCGGCTCGATGCTCGGTTCTTTCCCAAGCCACTCCTTGTACATCTTGCCTAGTTCTTCCGTGTTGCCGCGCGACAACACCATTTGGCGCAACCGATCTCCGTTCGCGCGCGTCAGGCCGCCGTTGTCCTTGAACCACTGGTATGCCGAATCGTCCAGCATCTCACTCCACAAGTATGCGTAGTATCCGGCCGCATACCCGGAACTCCAGATGTGCGAAAAGTAGCTGGAGCGGTAACGCGGCGGCACGTAGCTGATCCAAAGATGCGTCTTCTCCAGTGCCTGTTTTTCAAATTCGTCGGGATTTTTAAGCGGGTCGCTGGCCGGCAGCGTATGCCACTGCATATCGAGTTCCGCCGCGGCGACCACCTCGGTCAGCGCGTAACCCTGGTTAAACTTCTCCGCCTTCTTGATTTTTGCCGCTAGCTCCGCCGGTATCGGCTCGCCCGTCTTGTAATGCTTTGCGTAGTTATTGAATACCGACGGATAAGTCGCCCAATGCTCGTTGAATTGAGAAGGAAACTCCACGAAGTCGCGCGCCACCTGCGTTCCCGAAAGTGACGGATACATCGTGTTGGCAAACATGCCATGCAGCGCATGCCCAAACTCGTGGAACATCGTGGTGACATCGCCGAAGCTGAGCAATGCCGGCTGGCCCGGCGCAGGCTTGCTGAAGTTCGCGACATTGAAGACCACGGGCTGCGTGCCCAGCAGTTTCGACTGGTTCACCAAAACATCCATCCAGGCGCCGCCGTTTTTGTTGTCGCGCTTGAAGTAGTCGCAATACCACAACGCCAGCGGTTTGCCATCTGCGTCAAATACCTCAAACACGCGCACATCCGGCTGGTACGCCGGAATGTCCTTGCGCTCCTTAAACGTTATCCCATACAACTGCGTCGCGGCGTAGAACACGCCATTTTGCAGCACGTTGTTCAGCTCGAAATAAGGCTTAATCTGCGACTCGTCAAGGTCATACTTCGCCTTGCGCACCTGCTCGGAATAAAACTCCCAGTCCCACGGCTGCAAGGTGAAGCCGCCCTTTTGCTCATCGATGACCGCCTGGATGTCCTTCGCCTCCATGGCCGCTTTCGCGGTCGTGCCCGGCACCAGCGCATCCATGAACTTCAGCGCCGCCTCGGGAGTCTTCGCCATCTGGTCTTCCAGGTTCCAGGCGGCATAGGTTTCGAAACCGAGCAGCTTCGCTTTTTGCGCCCGCAGTTGAGCCAGGCGCGCGATCGTAGCCCGCGTATCGTCCGCTCCACCGCGCTCGGCTCGGTTCCACGAGTTCTCAAAGATCGTCTGCCGCGTCGCTCGCACACTCAAGGAATCCAAGTCCGGCTGCTGCGTGGTGTTCTGCAAAGGAATCACGTAGCCGGCCACCTTGCGCTCCTTGGCGGCCTGCTCTGCGCCCTCAACTTGCGCGTCGCTCAGGCCCGCCAGCACGCTCTTGTCCGTCGTCACAAACGCCGCATTCTTGGTCGCGGCCAGTAGCTTGGTCGTAAACGCATTCGAGAGCGTCGACTCTTCCTCGTTCAACTTCTTCAATTCCGCTTTGGCGGAATCGGAGAGGTTGGCACCCGCATGCACGAACTGCTGGTAGTCGTACTCCACCAGGCGCAGCGATTCCGGATCGAGGTTCAGCGATGCCCGCTCTTTGTAAATCGCCGAAATGCGCTGAAACAGCCTCGCATTGAGGTAAATCGCATCCCGATGCGCGGCCAACTTGGGCGCCTCGATGTCCTGCACCTTCTGCAATTCCGGACTCAGGTTCGCTCCGGTAACGCCGTTAAATACCAGCATCACACGCGAGAACAACTGTCCGGTTTTCTCCAGCGCTACAATCGTGTTGTCGAAAGTCGGCGGCGCGGGGTTATTGGCGATCTTCTCCACTTCCTCGATCTGCCGCGCCATGCCGGCTTCGATCGCGGGCTGGTAATCGCTGTCCTTGATCTTGTCGAACGGCGGCGCCTGAAACGGCAGCGTGCTCGCCGCATAAAAAGGATTGCTCGGGCCAAATTCGCCCGGAGCGGCCATTGCTGCTTGGTTAGTGATTAACATTCCCATAAATAAAGACACGCATGTAAGAAGACTGCAAACGCGAATTATGCTCATGTCCAGTAGTTTTCCTCATTTTTTATTGTAAAGGAGAGCCACGGACTTCACACGCCGCGCCTTGCGATCGCGACCGCATCGGACCACAACATAGTAAAGTAGTACCAGACTGTAAATTCCGAAGGATCCCGTCTTTGAGTTCAAGCATTCGCAATATCGCCATCATCGCCCACGTCGACCACGGCAAGACCACCCTCGTCGACGCCATGCTGCAACAGAGCGGCACATTCCGCTCCCACGAGCACCACGTCGAGCGCGTCATGGACTCCAACGAGCTCGAACGCGAGCGCGGCATCACCATCCTCGCCAAGAATACGGCTATTTTCTATCACGACGTAAAAATCAACATCGTCGATACGCCCGGCCACAGCGACTTCGGCGGCGAGGTCGAACGCGCTCTCAAGATGGTCGATGGTGTGATGCTCCTCGTCGACGCCAGCGAAGGTCCGCTTCCCCAGACGCGTTACGTGCTCGGCAAGGCCCTCGAAGCGCACCTGCCGCCCATCGTCGTCATCAACAAGATCGACCGCGCCGACGCTCGCCCGCAGGAAGTGCTCAACGAAATCTACGATCTCTTTATCGACCTCGATGCCAAGGAAGAGCAACTCGATTTTCCGGTGTTGTACACGAATGCCAAGATTGGCACCGCAACCACGGACATTAAAGGCGGCGGCGAAGACCTGCGCCCGCTCTTCGATGCAATCTTAAAGACGATTCCCGCACCGCAAGGTGATCCCGCGGGGCCCCTGCAAATCCTCGTCGCCAATCTCGATTACAGCGACTATCTCGGCCGCCTCGCCATCGCGCGTGTTTTCAATGGCAAGATGCACACCGGCGAAGACGTTTCCATTGCGAAGCTCGACGGCACTTTTCACAAAACAAAAATCACGAAGCTGTTTTCTTTCTCGGGCCTCAAGCGCACGGACATCACGGAAACAGAATTAGGCGACATCGTGGCGGTCGCGGGCGTGGAAGGCATCACTATCGGCGAAACCATCACCGACGTAGAAAACCCCGCGCCGCTCCCGCACATCGCCATCGACGAGCCGACGATCGCCATGCTGTTCACGGTGAATACTTCGCCGTTCGCCGGCAAAGATGGCACCTACGTCACCTCGCGCAATCTGCGCGAGCGCCTCGAAAAAGAGTTGCTCACCAACGTTTCTCTGCGCGTGGAAGAAACGGGCACGACCGATTCCTTCAAAGTCCTCGGCCGCGGCGAACTCCAGCTCTCCATCCTGATTGAAATGATGCGCCGCGAAGGCTACGAGCTGATGGCCGGCAAGCCCGAGATCGTCACCCGGCGCAACAAGGAAGACGGCAAGCTGATGGAACCGGTCGAGCATCTCACCATCGACGTCCCCGAAGAGTTTGTCGGCGTGGTCATGGAGCAGCTCGGCTCGCGCAAAGGCGAAGTCGCCAACATGCACAACCACGGTTATGGCCGCGTGCGCATCGAATTCCGCGTGCCCAGCCGCGGCCTCATCGGCCTGCGCAGCCAGCTCCTCACCGACACGCGCGGCACCATCGTCATGAATTCGCTCTTCGACGGCTACACCGAATGGCAGGGAGAAATTCCGCATCGACTCACGGGTGCGCTGATCGCCGACCGCGCGGGCGTCTCGACCGCCTACGCTCTCTGGGGGCTGCAGGAGCGCGGCGAACTTTTCGTAGGGCCCGGCGTTGAACTCTACGAAGGCATGATCATTGGCGAGAACGCCAAGGACACTGACCTCGATGTGAACGCGGTGCGCGAAAAGAAGCTGACCAACATGCGCGCCTCCACCGCCGACGAAGCCATCCGCCTCGTCCCCTTCCGCCAGCTCAATCTCGAACAAGCCATCGAATTCATCGCCGACGATGAGTTCGTCGAGATCACCCCCAAGTCGCTGCGGCTGCGTAAAAAAGTTCTGCAAGCCAACCGGCGCAAGAAGAGTTCGATGGCGACCGTGGAGGAAGTTCAGTGAAGCCGAGGCGGCGATGATGCGCGTCGCGACGGCGTCTGAGGTAGCCGCCGCTCGGAATCTTTATGACTCTTTCGCGGATCGCAACCTTTTATGACAGCAAATGAAAATGCCCATCCCACCCGCGTCGCCATCGTCGGAGCCGGCAACGTCGGAGCGACCTATGCCTACGCGCTGCTGCTGAGTCGGCTGTCGTCCGAGATCGTCTTGATCGATGCCAACCGCGCTCGCGCCGAGGGCGAAGCGATGGATTTGAATCACGCCATCCCTTTCGCCCATCCCACGCGCATCTGGGCCGGCGATTATGGAGACTGTGCGGGCGCTGCTCTCACAGTAGTCGCCGCCGGGGTCGCCCAGCGTCCCGGCGAAACCCGCCTGGACATGATTCTCCGCAATGGCGAAATCTGGAAGCAGATCATTCCCCGCATCGTGCAGCACAATCCCGGCGGCATTCTCCTCATCGCCACCAATCCCGTCGACGCCCTCACCTACGCCGCACTCAAACTCTCCGGCCTTCCCACCGAGCGCGTGATCGGCTCGGGCACGGTCCTCGACACCGCCCGCTTCCGCTACCTGCTCAGCCAGCATTTTCAGGTCGACGCGCGCAGCGTCCACGCCTTCATCATCGGCGAGCACGGAGACAGCGAAGTCCCCGTCTGGTCGCTCGCCAACATCGCGGGCATGAAGCTGGAAGATTTCTGCCGCGCTCAGGGTGTCGACCTGAACGCCGCCGACCGGCAGAAAATTTACGAGCAGACTCGCGACGCCGCCTATCAAATCATCGAGCGTAAAGGCGCCACCTACTACGCCGTGGCAGCCGGACTTATTGGCATCACCGCCGCGCTCCTCCGCGACCAGAACACGGTGTTCTCCATTTCAACCCTCATCGCGGACTATTACGGCATTCAGGATGTCTGCCTCAGCCTGCCCGCAATCCTGAATCGGTCGGGAGTTCGTAACGTGCTGCACCTCGACCTGAGTGTGGATGAGCAGGAGAAACTCCAAAAATCAGCAGCCATCCTGCAAACGACCCTGCGCAAGCTCAATCTC
>CAVOSL010000007.1:0-1157500 GCA_963698865.1 uncultured Acidobacteriaceae bacterium
GCGTGTCGACGTTGTAAATCTGGAACATACTGGGTCTCGGCGAACTGGAGGAATGCAACACGGTTGCCAAAGTCATTGACCGGCAAAATGCTGAAATCACTGACTGAAGAAAGATCGGTCGGGCCTTGTGTCACCGGATGTCAAATCACAATTGACACTTGTCGAGTCCTTACGGATAGGAATGGACATTACACTGAAGGGCTAAACGCTGAAGCGAAACAATGATCGTCGGACAATTATTGTGACCACTCTGTGACCAGCGCAGCTGTTAGCCAATCTCGGTGTAGTCGCCCCCATTAACTCAATTGAGCAGATGTTCGTGGATGTTTTCAAACAACTTGTGATTGTCTCGGTAATCCACGCGAATTCCAATCAGAACCGGGCCAGGCACTTCAAATGCTCTGCGCATCACCGGGCCGATTTCGTCCGCAGAATTGATCATCCACCCACTCGCCCCAAAGGCTTCTGCGTATTTGACGACATCCACCGAGCCGAATTCCACGCCAGACGTGCGCTTGTATTTGGCCCGTTCCTGAACCCCAACCATGTCATAGGTTCCGTCGATCCAGACCATGTGAACGAGATTGAGCTTTAGCCTGACCGCCGTCTCGAGTTCCATCGCAGAGAACAAGAATCCGCCGTCACCGGAGATCGATAGGGTCTTTTCGTGGGGTCTTACGAGGCAAGATGCGATGCCCCAGGGAAGAGCCACGCCCAACGTCTGCTGTCCGTTGCTAATGAGAATTTGACGTGCTCGGAAGCTGAACAGGAAATGCGCGAGCCAGAGATGAAACGATCCCATATCCAGGCAAAGCGTCACGTCATCTGCGAGCCATTTCTGCAACTCGGCGACAATCCTTAAAGGATGAATCGGATTCTCGTCGTGGCTCTGCATGCCTTCGAACCTCAGGGCCCTCTTAGAGGCGAGGTTGGCGAAGAATCTCTCAACGTCAGCAGCGAGAACCACGGCGCTAACCAGTGGCTCAAGCGCCGAGAGAGTAAGGGCGATGTCTCCCAATATCTCTACGGCTGGGGAATAAAAGTTGTCGACATCGGCTCGAACCGAGTCAACGTGAATAATTTTCGCGACACGCCGATGATTCCAGATCGACGGATCGTATTCGACGGGATCATAGCCAATCGTAATGATGACGTCCGCAGCTGCCAGAAGCTCATCTCCTGGAGTGTTGTCTAACTGCCCCACGCGTCCCGCAAAGCGATTGAAAAGGTCCCTGGAGACCGAACCCGCAGCTTGAAATGTCCCAACCACTGGGACATGGGTCTTCCGCAACAGCATTCGAACTGCTTCCGCATTTTCTGGCCTACTTGCCGACAGCCCGAGGAGGATCACCGGACGCTGGGCAGCATTGATAATCTGGGCGGCTCGGTCCAGCGAGTCGCGGTTGCCTGGCCCAAACCTCGGCTGCGCGGGCACCTCCAACACCTCGCACCTAGCATCACCTTCCATAATGTCCTTCGGAAGATTCACAAATGCGGCGCCAGGTCGGTCAGACTCGGCCGCCCGAAAGGCATTTGCCATTACCTCTGCGATCGATTGGGGAGAGCTCGCTTCTGCACTGAACTTCGTCACCGGCTTTAAGACCGAAACAGCCTGAAGGGTCTGGTGGATCTGCTTGAGGTTTTGGGAGGTGGCAACTGAGCCACCGAGGGCAACCAGCGGATCGCCTTCACTATTCGCCGTCGCTAAGCCGGTCGTAAGGTTACTGACGCCAGGCCCAGAGGTGGCGATCGCCACGCCAGCCTTACCAGTCAACCTTCCGATTCCGCCAGCGATGAATGCCGCATTTTGTTCGTGACGACACACGATGGTTTTGATCGAGGAATCGACGAGCGTGTCGAACACCTTGTCGATTTTCGCGCCAGGAATTCCGAAGACATACTGAACTCCGTGCTTTTCTAACGACTCCACCACGATTTGAGCACCAGTCTTTGCAGCCTTTGAGCCCATCTTTTCCTCTTTACTCAGGACTTCATCGTCTATCAGTCGTGACTCCGTTCGGCCTTCATGAGATCGGCTTGCGGATCACGCGTTAAATCTGCTTTCAGAAATTCTTCGGTCTCGGGCAGTGACACGTGCATTTCGTTCATCGCGCAGCCTGCGACCGCGACATCCAGGGCATGGCATTCAAGTACGTGACCGCCTTTCTGTCGATCGGCAGAGAGGAAATGAAAGTGGTATCCAGGAACACTGAACGAGCCGGCGAAGCCGGGGGACCAAAGGCCAACGAGGGTTCCACTTATGTCTTGAAAGACGAATTCCTGTTGGCCGGAAGCCGCGGCTTTAAGGTTGGTGCCCTCGGGAACGGCTTTCATTGCGCGGGTTTTCATCAGCGAAAACCGACCCTCAACTCGGAAGGCGTAAAAGACATTGTCCGAGTCACGAAGCTCATCGCAAACGGACGTTAGCTCGTCGAAGCTATTAAGTCGGTGCAATTGTTTGGAAAATTCGGCCTTGAATCGGGTTACGACGCCATATGGGATTAGTTGATCGCCGTCAATCACCGCGACCCCGCCGCTCGAGGAGACTTGGTAACAGATGCCGTCCAACACCACCATTTCTCCATCGAGGTCGATGAACGTTCCGAGCCCAAAGTCTCCATGGCGCAACAGGCGCGAAACGCGTACGGCACCCTGGTACAGACCCTCCACTAGCGCGGCAGAAGTCGAGACCTGAAACAAAGTGTGGATTGCCTTACCGAAGTATTGGGAGAGCGCTACAGACACGACATGGTCCCTATTTGCCTTTTCTTTACGCACACGCTCTTCTAGAGCCTCATAGAGGGAGTCGGGCAGGCTACAGGTTATCGACTTCATGATTGGCTCCATCTTGATTTCTGCCGTGATGGCAGACATGGTGACTCGACGGCCATTGCATCGAGGCCATCAGCCGCGCCCGAAAGAAAGTGCCGCGAGTTTCACGGGCAATGTGGCCAATGCACAGTCGCGGGGCTACCTTATCGGGGAGAGCCTCAACAAATAATCCAGCTCCAGCTCGCCTTCATAAGTTTCGGCGCCGATCTTCAATGCTTCTTTGACGCGCGCTTGCGTGACTTCGCTGGCAACACTCGCATCGGACTCATGGGCTTCCACCAGAAGCCCCTCTGCTATGGAACTAAATGCTCCTGTATCCACGGCCGCCTTGGCGTGAGCAATTGCATGCGCAGGAAATGAAGCTATGCGGTGAGCCAATCTCTCGACAAAAGGCGTCAACTCGTCCGCGGGCAACGCTCGATTGATATAGCCGTAACGTTCCGCCAGTTCAGCCGAGAGATCATTGCAGCCCAGGAGCACCTCCAAGGCGCGTCCCCGCCCCATGAGCCGTGGCAATCTTTGCGTGGAGCCCCCACCCGGAACCAGCCCAATCGCCACCTCTGGTTGGCCGAAGATCGCTTTGCCAACGGCAGCAAAACACATATCCATGGCCAGCGCGATCTCACTCCCTCCGCCACGAGCCCGTCCCTCGACTTTGGCAATAGTTGCCTTGGGCATGTTCCTGAATCGTTCGCCGATCATCTGCGTGAGACGAAAGCTCCGCGTATGAGACATCACTTTGGAAGCGGCTCCAACCCGGCCTAAACCAGAGTGGGCTATAAAAAAATCAGGAAGTGCACTCTGCAAGACCACAACCCGGACGCTCTCATCGGCCTCGAGTTCCCTGCCGAGTTTGTCGAATTCCTGCGACAGAACTTCATCAAGAAGATTTATCGGTGGGTAATCGATGCTTACGAATGCGACTCCAGTATCAAACCCGAACCGGAAACATCTGTAATCAGAATATTGCAAGGGTGTAGCTCCGTTTCGCTTTCTCAGTCGTTCTGCACGGGGTTGGTCAGGACGCCGATCCCCTTGATCTCCACTTCGAAAACATCGCCGGGCTGCATGTAAATAGGTGGCTTGCGCGCCGCTCCGACACCACCCGGCGTGCCGGTGATGATCACATCACCTCGCTCCAGACTCATGGCGACACTGATCATTTCAATCAGGGTTGGAACATCGAAGATGAGCAGGTCTGTGCGCGAATCCTGCATCACGCCGCCATTCAAACGGCCCTGGATGCGCAATCCGCGGGCTCCCGGCGGCACGGCGTCGGGCGTCACCAGCCACGGGCCGAACGACCCGGTGCCATCGAAATTCTTGCCCATCGTCCATTGCGGCGTGCGGAGCTGAAAATCACGCACGGTCGCATCGTTGAACAGCGAGTAGCCCGCCACGTGATCGAGGGCCTGCTCCTGGGAGATGCGGCGTCCCGGCTTGCCAATCACCACGGCCAGTTCGGCTTCATAGTCGAGCGCAGTTGATTCGCGGGGACGCCGGATCGGCTCTTGATGAGCGATCAAGCTCGTCGCGAACCGGGCGAAGATCTCCGGATAGGTAGGCTTCTTCAGCCCGCTTTCTTGCAGGTGATCATCGTAGTTGAGACCGACACAGAGAATTTTCGGCGGTGCGGGCACCGGCGGCAGCAGCCGGACGGCCTTCAGGTCTATTCCCGGCGACTGCGCGAGGGTTCTGCCGACATGCAATAGGTCTGCGCCCTGTGCGATCAGCTCGGGCAGAGTGCCTGGAAATCCACGGTCTGCCTGCGTGAGGCCATGCCAGCCCGAGCCTTCGTCCGCGGCAATTCCGGGGACTCCACGTGTCTCAAAATTGACGATGCGCATAGGGGTGCTCCGTTAGGTTGCCTCCGGACGACTGAGTTCCTCGAGCAAATAAATAAACGATTCATACACTCTGCCGGTAGTTTGGCGCATACCCAACTCGCAAGTCCGATTTGCAGACACGAAACAAGTGTCGTCTCCGGAGCTCTGGATCTGTACGAGTGTGTCGCGTGTGGCGGAGTGAACCAGCTCCGGGTGCAACAGGCCGCGGTCGCCAGCCGTTCCGCAACAAGTCGTTCCCAAAGGAATCTCGGCTCTTTCAGCCAGGGTACTGGCGATTTCGAGGAGCGTCTCGCTGAGGCCAAGGTGATTCGTAGAACAAGTGGGATGGACCATGATTTTGGAAATCGTTTTGCGAATTTGCAGAGAAGGCAGAAGCTCTTTACACCAAGCAATTGAATCAACGAGGGTGACCAGTTTCAGTCGATCCTTACGTTCATCGTCGAGATGCTCCAATATGTCATCTTCGAGACCGAGCGTGCAGGAAGCCGCGTCGACTACTACCGGTAATCTTCCTCCATAACTCCAGCGCCACAGCGCATCGCTCATCTGTTCGGACATCCACGTCTGCCCGCGCTTATAGCCCTTTGAGCTCCACGGCGTCGAGCAACAAAGACCTCTCACGTCATCGGGAATCCAGAGAGGCTTGCCCGCGCGCTTTGACAGAGCCACGAACACCTCAGGAAGCGCCGGGGACGCGGGCTTGGTGTTGTCCCTGCCGAAGATGCGATTGACGCACGCTGGAAAATACACGGCTGCTGCGCCCTCACGTTTCGTCTCGGGAAGCTCGGCAGGAGCGGCGTGTGGCATGGGGCCAGCTACTCCTGGAACCAGATCTTTGCTGACGATGCCGCGAGCCGCGTCGGTCAGAGCTTCAAGCAGATGTGGGCTGGTAAGGCTTTGCACGATATCGGCCGCCTTAACACCAAGACGAGCCATTTGTTCTACCTCAGCCCACTTCCTGGCCACGTCGAGGGCAACCTCCTCGGCGCCCGCGGAGTGTTGCATCTTTCGGAAGTGTTTGATCAGTGCCCCGGTATTGATGCCGATGGGACAGACATCAGCGCAGGTGCCGTCGACAGCGCAGGTCTCGATGCCGTCGTACTCGTACTCCTGCTGCAATTGGGTCAGCAGCTTCGACCACTCTGGCTGTCGTGACATTTCGCGCCGAAGGACGATGCGTTGTCTGGGTGTGAGTGTCACGTTGCGACTTGGGCACACGGGTTCGCAGAAACCGCACTCAATGCAATGAGATGCGGAATGAACGTCTTCGATTGCAGGGGTGGTTTTGAGGTTCTTAAGGTGGACCTGTGGATCGTGACTCAGCAAGACATTTGGAGCCAGGATCCCATGCGGATCAAGAAGATGTTTTACCCGCCACATCATGTCGGTGAGCTTTTCGCCCCATTCGCGCCGGACAAAGGGAGCCATGTTGATTCCTGTTCCATGCTCCGCCTTCAAGGAACCGTCATACTTACCCACTACCAACTCAACAAGGTCGCGCATGAAAGCATCGTATTGCTGACGGCTCGCGTCTTCGCTCAGTCGCGCGATCATCACGAAATGCAGGTTTCCATACGCAGCATGCCCCGCGGCCGAAGGTTCATATCCGTGTTTGGAAAGAAGAGCGAGCAAGTCACGAGTCGCATTCGCAAGTTGTGCAGGTGGAAAACAAACGTCTTCGATGATGAGGTTTGTGCCTTGCGGACGCATCTCACCGACGATGCCAAGTAGACCATCACGAATGTGCCACGCCAGCTCAACGGCTTCGGCTTCGCGAATGGCTTCCAAGGGCTGCAGCATTTTCACGTCACGCAGAGCGGCCCCGACTCTCTTCTTGATCGCCTCAAATTCCTCCTCGTTATCGAAGCCGAATTCCACCAGCAACGCCGCGTTCTTCGGATCGAGATCTTTCCAATACTTTGGCGTGCCTTTCATCAGCTTGGCGGATGCGATCAGCGCTGAGGCGATCATCAGTTCGACTGCCTGCGCTCCGAGATCGACCAGCTTTTCGACTTGCGCGACCGCCGCGTCGATAGTCTCGAATGGCATCCACGCCACCGCCGTTCTTGCGGGCAGGTGATAGGTCTTGTAAACAGCCTCGGCTACAAAGCCGAGCGTGCCTTCTGACCCAACCATCAAGCGCCGCAGGATCTCCACCGGCGTTTCACCGTCAAGAAATGCATGCATGGCATATCCAGTGGTGTTGCGCATCTGATACTTCCGACGAATCCGATCGCATAACTCCTTATCCACGAGTAGCTCCTCGCGGATCTTCATCAGGCCTGCCGCTATTTCTGGCTCGGAGGCGGCAAAGTCTTCCTCAGCGTTCGGGTCCTCGGTATCGACAATCGTGCCGGTCGTAAGAACGATTTTCATGGCGACGATCGAGTGGTAGGAATCGATCGCAGGCCGGCAACGCATCCCGCCCGCGTTATTGGCCAGTACGCCGCCGATGGTTGCGGCGTTAATGCTTGCAGGGTCCGGCCCCATGCGGCGGGCGTAAGGTTTCAACACTTCGTTGATGCGTCCAAGCGTAGTGCCAACGTTGCAACGAATCCGCGACCCGTTGTCCTCGACTTTCCAGCCACTCCAGTGCTGTCTGACATCGATCAAGATGTCGTCGCTTTGCGATTGGCCATTCAAGCTGGTCCCGCCGGCCCGGAAGGTGGCGCGGCGGCCTTTGCGAATGCAGTATCGAAAAATGCCCGTTACGTCATCGATGTTCCTAGGTTGTACGATCACCTTGGGGATATAACGGTAGGGGCTGGCGTCCGATGCATAGCGCACCAAGTCGCTGATGCGATGCCGCACAATGTCCTCGCCAAGTATCTCGATCAGATCAGCCTTAAGTTCTTCCGGAGTTCCCCCAACAAGCCCTTCGTCTACAGCATCCGAACAGGGGGGAACATCAGGGCGGCCGAGGAGTGTGGGGTCTGCTGATAGTAGTTTATGCATTTTCTACTCCGGTTCGTGATGCGGTATGACACCGAGTGTTGCAATTGGACAGGCGGCGGTTATCGGCTGATACCACTGATTGTGGTTAGATCAGATTCGCCTTCAGTGATGGCGACATACAACGGCATTCGCTTTACGCCAAACGCAGTTGCCGGGTAGACGTTGCGGTACGGCACACTTGGCTCCTTCTTATTTCGAACTGACACCTGCTAGCTCGAATATGCAAGAATCGTGCCAAGTCAGTGATCCGCCGGACCAATTCGTAAGTGATTGAGATTGAGACAACAGGAATACCAAACCGGCCAACGGCTCTATCCCGCAGCAATGAAAGTCCGATCAGTGTCAATGACGCGTCAGTTTTATTGGCAGAGGATTCTGAACTACAAGGCGCAATTTTCGTCAGGGCCGAAAAGTTCGGTGCTAGGTCACTATCTCTTCGTGGCACACAGTCCGATGCGCTACCATCGCAAAGCGAACGGAAGGTGAGCGTTTTGGTAACAACGACGCCGTTAGATTTGTTGAACTTACCAGCAGTTTGCACATGGCGACAGGCGTGCTGTATCGAATGAACGATGCGAACGGACTAAGGGACGAGAAATTCCTAAAATGCGACGGATATGGTCAAGCGGAGTGATAGCCACCGAGAGAGACGGGAGGACAAATCGTGCTCCAAGCCAGGAAGGCTGGTTTTCCCTAGCGATTCGCGGAGTTCGTAGAATACAAAGACCTCGTTTGACGAAAAGAACACCAGAGCGCTGCAGCTGTCGTATCCCCAGCTACTGCTCGCACGACTGGCTTCCTTCCACGATTCATTATACACAAAAATGCAAAGACCGAGAGGTCCGATTGGTTTCTCACATTTTTTCGATAGCTGGAAGCAACACAGGGGCGGAGAGGGAGATTAGTCAAGGCCGCATTTTTTGCGCCGCGTTGCGGTCGGAGCGAAGCGCAGAGCCTTGACTGGCCTCCCGCGCTCCGTACACTCACCAGAAATAAAAATGGGAGATCACCCGTTCCCCCAGCCGCGCAGTCTTTCCCGCGCGGCGCTTTTGTTCTGCCCGGCGCGTATTCCGCTGCAAGTAAGAGACTTACGGTAAGTGACAAGGAAACCACCGCGTGCTGCCGTTGTCTTACCATGGCCATGGTAACAATCACGGCCATGGTAATTATCTTGGCCGTGGTACAATAGCTCATGCCCCTTTCCAATGCCATCGTCGCCGCCAGCCGTGGCCAGGCCTACGAGGACCTGCTGGCCAAGCTCTTCCGTGGGGCCGGATGGAGCGTGCGACGCCAGGCGAAAGACCTCGATGAAGGCATCGATCTCGTGGCCCAGCAGGGAGATCGGAAATACATTGTCCAGATCAAGGCGTCCTCGGAAGCTAGAAGAGACCGGGCGGTGCCGCTGCTGTCGCAAGCCATCCTCGAAGCCCAGGCGGCGGCACAGCAAATACCAGGCCCTGCCATTCCCGTCGCTGTCCTTGCAGTTGACCATGTCTCAAAATCACTAGCCGAGCACGTGCAGGCTTTCGTCGAACAGAATGTCCCGAACATGGCTGTCGGACTGATCGACGCCAGTGGCTTTCGTATGTTTCGCGGGCCCGGTATGGAATGGCTCAACTCCGCAGGTTCACCTTCGCGCGGCGCGCGCGCGCCGGAGAAGCCGTCCTCTCCTGCCTATTTGTTTTCTGACTTGAACCAGTGGATGCTGAAAGTATTGCTTGCCAAAGACGTCCCCGACTCCATGCTCTCGGCCCCACGGAAGCAATATGAAAACGCTTCGCAACTGGCCGAGGCAGCCCAGGTGTCGGTGATGAGCGCGTTCCGCTTCGTCCGCCAGCTTTCGAGCGAAGGCTTTCTCGAAGATAATGAATTCTTGCGGGTGGTCCGTCGCGAAGCATTGCTCGAACGCTGGCTGGCGGCGAATCAGCAGCGTGTCCGCGAGATTCCGGTGCGTTGGGTGATTCGCGGATCAAACAATCAACTCGCAGTTGCTGTTCATGCGTACGTTTCGAGACTTGCCAGAAAACCTTCGCCGAACAAGCGAGCGGCCCAGGGAGCCTTATCCAAGGCTCCAAATCGGATCTGTCTGGGATTGTTTGCCGCTGCCGAGGCCCTGGGTTTCAAGTTCGTACATGGATCGCTGCCGCATCTCTACCTGGAACGGTTGGATCGGGAAGTGCTCGCGCAACTTGGCCTCTCCATGGAAGATGCCCGGCATCAGGCGGACGCCTTCGTGAGAATTCCAGAAAACGCGGAAGCCATCTTTCGCGCGGCCGTCGAACGCCATGGCGTTCCCGTCGCCGACATTCTTCAGGTATGGCTCGATGTCTCCCACCATCCGGCACGCGGCAAAGACCAGGCCAAAATCATTGCCCAGAAAGCTCTCTCGCAACTATTGGATGGGAAGGACGCATGACTTCGACAGGAGCCGACCTCCAAGCCTTCGCTCGACTGATCGAGTCGCTCACTCCCTGGCTCGACCAAGTGGTGATTATCGGTGGCTGGGCGCACCGACTGCATCGCCTTCATCCCGCCGCGCAGACATTGGACTATGCTCCTCTTACGACGCTCGACGCCGATGTCGCGCTACCGATCGAGTTGAAGGTGGAAGGCCAGGACATCTATCAGCGCTTGCAGGCAAACGGGTTTCAAGCGCAGTTTCTGGGCGAACACAAGCCGCCTGCGACCCACTATCATCTGACCGCGGAGCGCGGCGAATTTTACGCGGAGTTTCTTACACCTCTGGTGGGCGGCGCCCATGAACGCGGCGGCAAGAGCAAAGGGACGACCCAACTCGGTGGCGTAGTGGCGCAAAATCTGCGCCACCTCGAGCTATTGCTACGTGCGCCCTGGACTGTCATCTTGTCACGTGCCAGTGGCTTTCCTCTGGAAGGAGAAAAGTCCATATTGGTAGCGAACCCGGCAAGTTTTATCTCGCAAAAAATTCTGATCCAGGGGAAGCGAAACCGCGAGGAACGAGCCAAGGATACGCTGTACATCCATGACACGCTGGAAACATTTGGAGCCGCTCTCGTTGCTTTGCAAATAGATTGGCGCGAGAAAATTGCGCCCCAGTTACATGCGAAGGCCCGCCGGCAGGTGGAGGCGGCGGGAGAAACTCTCTTTGGGCAAGTGACTGACGAAGTGCGTGAGGCCTCGCGCATGGCACAAGGCAGGACGTTATCTCCGGAGAGAATCCGAGAAGTATGCGCTTTTGGTATAGGTCAGATTTTTCGGTCTTCTGGAATTTGACCCAGTTTCAACCTCAGCCTACTATCTGCCGGAGAGACAGGTCAGTCACAGGCAGATCGGTCACCGGAACATGGCGAGGGTGTAAAGATAATGGCGGGGCGGCCAAATAATCGACTCGCGGCGGCCCCACTGCTGGACGGAGGGCTGACTATTTCCCCTTGCTCTGGCCGCGCTTGGTGAGGAGTTCCTGCGCCTTTGTGGCCTTGGTTGTCTGGACTTGGCGAAAGAGGATGGTGAGCTGTTCTTGGGCAATCTTGTCGCCACGCAGCAGCGGTTCCAGCGTGTTCATGAGAAGCATCTGAATACCGACAAGTTCAGTGAAAATGTGCATTTCCATCTGCGTGTGACTGCCGACAACGACACTGCTCAGCAATCGATCGCGCGCCCATTCGCTCTGAGTTTTTCCCGCTCGCGCCGCGGCCTCTTGGACCGCCTTCGCCTCATCTGCCGTGAGCTTGGTACTGAGGTTGCAAGAGCGCCGTGCGCGGCCTCGCAACCTCTCGGAAGCTCGTTCATCGATCATGTCAATTTCAGCCATACTGGAACCTCCGTTAGTTGCCGCGGGCGGTATCCCTCCAGATACCGCCTCATTTCAAGATCGTGTGTTTTCATCGGTATCTGCCGAGATACCAAAGTATCTGGGCAGTTCCCTATCAGGGGTGGAGTGTCACAATTCTTCCGGTGCGAAGCACCGTGCTTGCTCCGACGCGATATTGAATGCAGGATCACGCCTTCAGTACCCGCATAGAACCCGTGGACTCTACCCCGGCTACAGACTTCTTTGCAGGCTTCTTCCGCCACACCATAGCTCGGGCCTTCAGGAACGAACAATCGCAGTTGGACACGCGCACTTCGACTGAAGAAAGCGCCCGATCCGACCGACGGCATAGACTCGGAACCAACGTGCTGTTTGAACCCTCTCGCAAGACCTCAAATTGGCGGCTTGTGGCGCAAACATACCCCCCACTCAATCACCATGTCCAACAACTTCTCGTCACTCTGTTATTCCTGCGAGGAATAACAGACGAACATGGTGTCGCGACCAAGTAGATCGCGCCGCTCGGCGCGATTCTTTGTGAAGGAAATTGGTTGGCAAGTGCGACTCGGATACGGGTACACGGAGGGTCTAATCAGACGGCCCATAGATGTCGTTGTGGTGGCGGGTACATCGCCATTTTCCTCGCAAATCTGCGTCCAAGTGCCGGCCGATAAGACAGGTGAGGCTGTCGTGGCTTCCTCACTGTTTGACTCAGGTCTTCTGAAACTCCCGCTCCGCATCCGCGAGGTTACTTGTTCAACGGAAGGTGAGGCGACGAATCGGGTTGCTGCTGTCTGATATTCCCGACAGGAATATCACGGAGACGAAAAGTTGTTGGACACGGCTGCAGGATTGAAGCAAATTGCTAAACATCACCAGCCCTGCGGAAACTTAGCAGCCGTGAATAAAGGTGCAACATGGGAAATGGTATTTTGCGTCAGCTTGAAGCGAGCGCCGAAACGTTGGACGATTGCAGCGAGCCTTCCAACGCCGATCTCTCGGGGATCGTTTTTCCTTTCCAGTCACCAGCTGGCCGGGTTGAACCCACAGGCCAACCTAGGCGCCGGCAACTGGTCAACACCAAGGAACTTTCAGAGATTTGGGGTGTTCCAGAAAGCACTTTGCGCTACTGGCGTTGTGCGGAGATCGGCCCTACCTATGTGAAATTGGGAGGACGAATCAAGTATGATCTTGCAGACGTAGAACGTTACGTCCGAGCCAACAAGCGAATGCCGTCCGTGCGGGCACATGGAGGCTAGAGCGATGGCTCTGCACAAACGAGGCGGGATCTACCATTACCATTTTTGGGTCGACGGTACGCGCTACCGTGGATCTACCAAGAAAGCCAACCTGGCGGCGGCTCGGCGAGTGGAATCGCTACTGCTCGCCCAAGCCGAAGAGAAAGGAGATGTGGTCCTCAGAAAGCGAAGCCCGCTGTTGCGTGATTTCGAGGTTCGGTTTTTTGAATGGGTAGAAGGCAACACGACACTCAAGCAAAAGACTAAGGACTATTACGAGAACGGCTGGCGGTTGCTTGAAAAGACTGACGTAGTAGCCATGAGGGTCAATGCGATCACCAAGGATGATGCTGATCGACTCACCTTCCCAGGTGGTCCGTCAAATCACAACAACGCTTTGCGTACCCTGCGGCGGATGCTCGGAAAAGCCGAAGAGTGGAACGTCATCAAGGCTTCTCCAAAGATCAAACTCATGCAGGAGCACGCGCGGGAGCGTGTCATTGACGCCGACGTAGAAGCCAAGCTTTTGCCTTTCTGCAAACAGCCGCTTCGCGATGTGTTGATGATCATGCGTGATTCGGGGATGCGAAACCAGAAGGAAGTTTTCCGAATGCGATGGGAGCACCTGGACTGGGCCAACAAACGATATTTCGTCTACGAGAGCAAATCGCCCAAGGGACGGAGATTCGTGCCAATCAGTCCGCGTGTTCGCCAGGCACTCCTGGCGCGGTACTCGGACCAGAAAGAGGGATGGATCTTTTCCTCCAAACGCGCCCGCGGTGGGCATCTGACAACGGTCGCCAAACAGTTCGAGAAAGTCAGGAAGGAGGCCGGGTTGCCAAACGACCTCGTCCTCTACTGCGCGCGTCATGGCTTTGGAACTGAGATGTACCGTGCAACCAAAAACTTGTTTGCGGTCATGAATGTCATGGGACACACGACCGTGAACACAACCATGAAGTACCAGCACCAAAACATCGATGAAGTGGCCGAGGTGGCCAGCCATCGAGTCCAGTAAGGACACAAAAAGGACACAATCGGTGGAATGGGGATCGAGCCGAAGCTGCCAAGTCACTGAAAAGATGGTGAGCGCGGTAGGAATCGAACCTACAACCTACTGATTAAGAGTCAGTTGCTCTGCCAATTGAGCTACGCGCCCGCTGCGGGAACTTCGTGAAGAAGAATTTTGATTATATCATCCGCATACGTTTCGACTCGGACGCACCATTCATTGAGGGATGGAGGCCACTCGCGACACAACTAGGATTTATGCCGAGACTGCTTCCCTGCCTTCGTCGTTGAGGGCGGGCTTGGAGGCGGCTACGGGCGGGCGCTTTGCCATGGCTTGGACGGTTGCCATGCCTCGCCGTTCGACTCTTCCGATGATTGGGCGGTCGCTTGCGCCCGCGACAGACAGAGAGACGAAGCGATTTTCATTCCACAGACGATCGATCAATCGACGCTCGCTCTGGCGGAGAACTTCCTGCGGTAGCGAAGAGAAATTTCGGAACGTCCAGAGCAACAACGCGCGCTCAAGAAAACTCAGATGCAAGTAGCGAGGCCCAATCGGCGTGTCCAGTTCCAAAACGCCGTGGGCGAGTTTTTCAATCCACATTCAGCGACCTACCCGGAAAAGTTCATCGACAGCTCAACCGTCTCCAAAGCGGGCCATTATTGCACCAACTCTTGGGCATGGGAAGCATTTTTGTGAAAATAGGCAAATTATTTTCGAAGGCTGATCAATTTGAGAAAAGGTTGTGGGTCGCTAGCCCTTGGTCGCTGGTCGTTCGTCTTTCGGAAAACCGTCGCGTCTTCCGACCCGGATGGCACCTTTATTTCTTCTGTCCTCGCTACTGAACTCACGCTTAAATCAGTTCGGGGAGGCGTTCGATTCGATCCAGAGTGGCGGCTACCCCCACCCCTTTTCCGCCGGTGGGCTCGATGCGGACTACGGAAGCCTGGCAGAGGGTCCAACCGCCGAGACCTAGGCCGAGACTGGGCGGGAGCATCAGGACCAGTTCGAGCTTTGCGCCAGCTTCCAGGGCTGAGTCGGTGTAGAGAAAGATGCCGGATGAGGTGAGATCGCGGGTCAGGCCGGCGTGCTCGGGGCGGGCGGTTTGGTGGTCATCCCTTTGGGGGTCAGTCTTGGGACGGATCTTGACTGGCAGCTGAACTGGGGTTCGGGTTTGGCGGCGACGTTCCATAATTAGGCGCTAGGCATCAGGCGTTGGATCTCAGTTTTCGGGCCACGGTTCCCCGGATCTCGTTGCTGCCTTGGGACGGTACCCCCTCCCCCCCTACGATTTTCCCAAAATTATGAAAATAAATGGGTTAGTAAAAGCGTTACTCGCAAAATCTTGAGCCGCATGGAGTTAGAGGTAAAATCCTGAGCACATGGGAGTTAGCAGTGCTTTTATTCTCCCCCGGCGCGAGGTCTTGTCCTAGTCAAGCATTAGAAGCAATAAGTTACGCTGACGCTTGACGCCAAAATCCTGATTTCAAATAACTTGCTAAATTCCCCGCCTGGGCGGAGCGTCTGACGGCCCCTAGTTTGAGCAGGTCGCTTTATAAGATTGTGGGAAGTCTTGCTTCTTAAGTCAATCAAATTCTCCGAGCGTGAGGCAATGAGCTTGTGAGGCACCATTGTCCCTCGAGACAATTCATGGATGTTGCAAATTCGGTAAGGGCTGGTGGGGCGCGGGCGAGGTCGCCCGCGCCCCACCTTCGCTTTAGCTAAAAGCTGAACTTGATCGCCAACTGAATTCCGCGCGGGCCTCCGCCGCCGAGGAACGGGTTGCCGATGCCAACGTCGCCGGTCGCGGTGATCTGGTAGCCACCGTTGCCCACCTCGCGGGTTCCAGCCTGGTTCTGGACGAAACCGCAGCCGCAGCTTGGATCGAGGTTCGAAGCGGGATCGGCAATAAATGCCGGCAGAAGTGGGCTAGAGAAATTGGGGTGATTCAATAGGTTGAAGAATTCGGCACGGAACTGGACCTTCATACGCTCGCCGATCGCCGTGCTCTTGTAAATCGCCAAGTCCCACTGCTTATAGGTGGGACCAACCAGGGAATTGCGTCCCAAATTTCCGTAGTGGCGCGTTCCCGGCACGCAGTCAGAGGCATAACCAAAGACGCCTTCTCCGTTGTAGTCGCAGGGCATAGCGAACGCAGAGAGGTCGAGGTAGTTCGCGGGATCGCGTTTGTGGTAAACGATGGGTCCAACAACATCCGGTCGATCAAAGCAGTCGCCGCCGCCGCTGAAATCATCTTCGCAGCTGTAGTTTAGAGTGAAAGGCTGGCCGCTCTGCAGCGACACAGTGCTATCGAATCCCCATCCGTTCTTTAACAGCCGCATACTTCCGTCCATCTTCGGCAGCGTATAGCTAAACACCCAAGTGAGGCGATGCGGGATATTGAAATTGGAAGGGCCATACTCCAGATTCGGACGGTTACTGTCTTGTGGCTGTGCCGCGTTGACCACGAAATCTTCTCCATCGCTGGAGTTGTCCAATGACTTGGAGTACACGTAATTCAAACTGGAAGTGATCCCGTGCCACTCGTTGACTCGGTAGCTGACCTGAAGCGAGTGGTAATTCGATTTTCCTGTGGAATTTTGCTGGAAGATGTAGACTGCGCCGGTGTCGGTGGGATTACCGTACGGACGCGGCACGCCAAAATCATTAATGCAGTCGCAGCCTAGATCGGCAGCGTCAATGGCGGCCTGATTCGGTTGGTTAATGTCGTAGAAGCGTAACAGGCGATGACCCTGCGAACCTACGTAGCCAATCTGCAGCGTGGTCTTGCTGGTGAGCTGTTGCTGGATGTTGATGTTGTAGTTTTCCATGTAGGGCGTTTTGAGGTGGCGATCAACCCCGAAGATATCGCACTCGACAAAGCTGAACTCAGTGGATTGGCAATTCGATGGGCCATAAACAGGCTCTCCCTCGGCGATCGTGGACACGTTGAGTCCAGTCCCCGTGATCGCACTGGGTCCGACGCTGGCATATGCGGGACCGGGCGCGTAGAAAGCGGGATATGGAAGGTGTCCCATGAACATATCCTGGGAGGTGGCGTCATAGAAAATCCCAGCCCCTATGCGAACTACAGTTTTGCCTTTTCCCGTGATGTCCCATGCGAGACTGGCGCGCGGCGAAAAGTTCTTGTAGTCGGGCTCATACAGCCGGCTGAGTCCGGGCGTGCCCACTTGTTGCAACTCCCCCGTGGCGGGGTCGAAATTGGTGAAGAGGTTGTGTTCCTCCTTGACCACACCGTAGTAGTCCCAACGCAGTCCATAGTTGAGAGTGAGCCGCGGGGTCAAGCGGAAGGCGTCCTGAAAGTAAAGGCCATAGCCGTTTTCCGAAGTGTTTCGAATGGAATCGCCCGAGTATTCCAGGCCCCCTGAGGGCTCCCCAGCTAGAAAAGAGGCCAAGTCCGGGAATTTGAGTCGGCCACGGAAATACTTGTCGAAGTACTGGTGGACACTAGTGCGCCGGTATTCAAATCCTACCTTCAGGGCGTGTTTGCCGAGCGTCCAAGCGAAATTCTCAATGAGCTGGTTATTGGTATCGGTTCGCCCCCGCGGGTCTCCGGAGGTAGCTCCGGGCTGGGCGAAGAAACTCGTTCCACTCGGAGTGCCTGAGACGAGAATAATCGGCAAACCAGAGTCATGCACCCCGGAACCGGCACAGTCTGCCGTGGAGCTTGCCGCGCAAAGACCGATCGAGCTGGGATGGAAATTCTGGTCCTGGGGACTAAAGCTCTCCGTAAACCGGTTCCAGCCGTAGCGAATCTCATTGATCTTGTTAGTACCGAAAGTGTGCACGTAGGAAACGGAAACCAGTTGCACACGGGTCGGGGTCACCGTGTTGAAGCCGGGAAGCTGGCCACCCGAAGCCGTGAGGGCAAGTGGGAACGATTGGGTGCTGTCGCCAAAGAAGTAGCGGCCCGTCACGATGTTGTTGGTGTTGAAATTGTGGTCAATTTTCCCAATCAAACTAGTCAGGCTATTGGTGGAAGGAGTAATGAGTGACGCATTGGGCCCGTCGGGGCAACCGGTATCATCCGAGTGCTTTCCAGGAATGTTCGGAGCGGGCCAGGGATTGTGGTTTGCGATCAGGTTTGCAATGACGGGATTGCTTGCATCGTCTGGGCTGAGAGCTCCGCCCGGACCGGTGCCCTCAGGTACGCAGGCCAAAGTCACGGTTCCGACGCTCTCGCGCTGGCCTTCATAATTCAAATAGAAGAACGTCTTATCTTTGATGATGGGGCCGCCCAGCGAACCACCGAACTGGTTGTTATGGAAAGGAGCGCGGTGCTGGTCCGTCGTGTTGAAGTAGTTCCGCGCATCCAGTGCATTGTTCCGGAAATATTCGAAGAGTTCCCCGTGGAGTTTGTTGGAGCCGCTCTTGGTCACGATGTTGACGACCGCGCCGGCATTGCGTCCGTACTCGGGCTGGAAGTTGGAGAGCACTTTCATTTCGGCCACGGCACCGATGGGGAGAATGGCGGAGGGGACGGCAAAGACTCCTCCCTGATTGATGGCAGGATCGTTGCGGTAGCCGTCATTCATGTCGGTACCGTCGAGCAAGTAGTTGTTGGAGCGGCCGCGGGCGCCATTCATGGAGAATTCGCCGAAGGAGCCGGGAGAGTCAGTGATCTGGTCGGGAGAGCCGGCGACTCCGGGGTTGAGGAAGATTAACTTGGTATAGTCGCGGCCGTTGATAGGGAGATCCTCGACGCTCTGGCTGGTGAGCACACCGCCAAGTTCGTCGGAGGTGGTTTCAATTTGCGGAAGCGTTTCGCCGGAAACTTCAACGACCTGGCTTACCTGGCCGATCTTGAGCTGAACGTCGACGCGGCGCTCGGTAGCGACGTTCACTTCAACGTCGTTCGTGACCGAAGTCTGGAAGCCGCTCTGAGTGACGGTTACGGAGTAAATACCGATAGGAAGTTCGGGAATGGTATAGCTCCCGCTGCTGTTCGTGGTGACGGTGCGTTCGAGGCCCGTGCCGGAATTGTGCACTTTGACGGTGGCTCCGGCGATGAAATTGCCGGTGGGGTCGGTAACGCTGCCGAGGATTGTTCCACGAAAGGTCTGACCAAGTACGACTGCTGACAACAATAAAATGCAGACCGGGTACCAACGCAGCTTCATGTCCGTTCTCCTTTGCCGCGGCGGGAAAACACGGGGACTCCGCGAGCGGTAAATCAGGTGCTTGATTGAGTGGCGGCATTATAGACCAGTACGCGGAAAAGTTAAGTGATCTTTGTGGGTCGATGTCGGGACGTAATGTCTCTGCGGCCTCAACTGTCAAAAAGCTCTTAACCGCGGAGTCCGCCGAGACAGCCGCAGAGGTCGCGGAGACCAGCTCTCTCTGAGTACGCCGCGCGAGAGGAGTAGGGGTGTTTCGACTGCGCGGAGACTTCGCTTCGCGAAGCCTCCGCTCCGCTCAACATGACAAACTTGTCAGGATCTCAACAAAGCTCGAAATGCTCTAGAAGTTGAAGGCCAGACCGCCGCGGATGGAGCGCGCGGAGGATTGCACGAGGTAGACCGTCTTGCCGTCGCTGGACATCACTGGGACGTAGCCCTGGGCGAGAAGATTGCGGATATCGACGAGAAGTTCCATGTGCCCGCCAATGAGTTTCGATGGAATCGGCTGGCGGACGAAAAGGTTGAGATAGGGGTCGGCGGCGCCGGGCGAGGCATTGAACAAGTCGACCGGAGTCAGCGTGCGGCCTGCGGTGTAGCGATACGAGGCCACCCAGTGCGTCTTTGACTTGGGGATGCTGCCGCTGAACTTGGCAGCGACGGCGTGGCGGCGCTCGGTACGAATATAGTCGCGGGCGTCTTGCAGCTCGATGTCGGGACGCGAAAGATCGAGCACGCCGCCGTAGGCGTAATCGAGAGTCGCGGTCAGGTCGTCCAGGAGCTTGCGCTGGAGGACGGCACGCACGCCGTAGGTCGAGAAATCGTTGCCCTGATAACTGAAGGTTCCCGAATAGAGGTCGGGAAGAATGTCGCCGGTCTCGGCGGTCAGATCGCCGACGCCGGTGAGGACAGGATCGATGATGCGGTCGTCGAAGAAAGCGACTTGCAGGTTGGTCTTGCCGACACGCTCGGAAACGGAAAGCTCCTGGTGCTGAGCCTTTTCGACCGCGGGAGCAAAAGCCACCATGCTCATGCGCGGGCCGGTGGCGCCGGGATCGGCGGAGGCATCGTCGAAGCGATCGGAGGAACGGTCTTCGAGGCGCGAATCGGGGACGGAGCTGGCGTATTGATATTCGACGACGGTATTGGGTGAGACGTGCAGGTCGGCCGAGCCGAAGGGCTTGAAGGCATGAACGCGGCCGAGGAACTGAATGGTCTGGAGCTCGCTGCCGAACGTCATCTCGAGCATGTCGCCGAAGACGACGCGATCGGAACTGGTGATAGAAAGCGCCTGAAGGGACGAGCCGGGCATGGTGCTGATGTCGGGCGAATTCAGGCGCAGCGCGGAGATCGAGAGCGAGGGCTCAAAGACGTCGTTGTAGTGGCTGGTATAGGTGGTGCGTAGGACGGCGGCGGGATTGGAGGTGCCGTCGGAGTCAAATCCGACGTCGCCATTGAAGCGCACCGTGCCGGTGGAGAGCAGCGAGCGTTCGACGGAGAAGGCGGCGGACATGTCCGAAGAGCCGCCAAAGCCCTCGCCGGGAGCGCCGGCCAACAACTTGACGTTGCCTTTTACATCCCGGGCATTTTCGACGATGGCAGTCGAGCCATCCGGAAGAATACGAAGGACGGGACGGTTAGAGATGGAACGGAGGGTCCATTTCCAGTCGTCCTGGTCAACCTGCGTGGGTACCGTAACGAGTTGGATGGCCTCGAAGAGATTGGTCAGGGTGACATTGACCATGAGCTTCGCACCCGAACGAACGTTGACCTTTTCGCGAAGCGTCGGGAGAAACGAGGGGGCGCTGACTTTGATGTTGTAGCTGCCGGGTATGAGAGCGGAGATGGAGTAGAAGCCGTGATCGTTGGTGAAGACTTTGCGGGCGGCGAGGCCGAGGATTTCGACCGCGGCACCCATCTGGGGGGCGCCGCTGCGGTCGCGAACGTATCCCGAGATAGTGCCGGCTGAGATCTTCGCGGACTCAGACCAGGCCGGAAGGGCCAAGGTAATGAGGATCGCGAGGAACCCGAGCTTTCGCCACATTTATGGAAGTCGTTCGGCAATGCCGCCTGGAACATCATGCCTGCCTTTGACGGGCCTGGGCCCGTCGGTCTGAAATCGAAAACAGCTTAGTCCACAACGCTTCCTGCTACAACTGCTTTAATCAACTTCATCTACTCAACTTCATCTACTCGACAGCGAACGTCGCCGATGGGTCAACGGTCTGCTTCGACAGCTTGTCGTTGACCTTGATCTCAATCTTGTACATGCCGGGCTGCAGGTTGGCGGCGGAAAGCGTCTTTTGCAGCGTAACCTGATCTCCGACGTTGCCCATGGTGTCGGTCGATTCGACGGTGTGGATGACCGCCTTATTATTAGCGTCGGTCACGTTGTACTCGACGGTGGCGGAAGGCTTGTGGGTCTTCTCGTCCACGGTGAGATTGTAAACCTGCATCCAGAAATTTACTTTCTGGCCGCGCTTGAAGATAACCGGCTTGCCGTCGGAAGACTGCACGCGCGGGCGCACCTTGGTCGCGCCGATAACGAAGTTGCCGGTGCCGACGTTCTTGGCGGCGACGGGCTCCATCTGGTCGGCGACGATGAGCGACGAATTGCTGAGGTGGTCTTCGCTGAAGTCGGGGATGACGATAGCGTGATTCCAAGTGCCGGCACGGTCGCCGTTGACGTCCTTGACGACGATATCGAGGCGGTAGCGATTCTGGCTGATCTTCAGGGGCAGCGCCTTCCAGTAGACCGAGGAATTCTCAGCGGTCTTGGGGAGGAGCTCGACCGGGACATCGACCTGCACGGGTTCTTCGAAGGTCTGAACGATCCTGCCGGTCAGGGTGGTGACACGGCCGAAGATGTTGACGGTCCCGCGCATGATTCCGTCTTTGTTCTGGAAGGTGATGTCGCGGTTCTTGATCTGGATGGTGATGGGAACGAGGACAGTGTCACTGGTTACGCGCACGAAGTCGGCGCGGACGTCGAAGGGCATCAGGTTGATGCTGATCTTGTGGCTGACGATTTCCTCGAGGTCCTTGAACTTGACGGCTGGGGCGGCCTGGAGCTTGGCAAATTGCTCGAGGCGGTCAAATTGCTTGGACTGCAAATCCTGGTTAAAGGGGCCGGCGCCGAGTTGCTCGATGCCGCCATTGGTGAAGCGGCTGGCCTTGCTGGACAAGCCCATCTGCTCATAAAGCGTGAGGCCGGCATTGGGCGTTTGCTTGAGGGCGTCCTTTTCCGAGCGGTCGATCGTCATGTGGTAGTCATTGCACATGCAGGTGTCGACGAACTCGATCATGACTTCCTGGCCGATACCCTCGATATAGCGGTAGCGCCAGGTTTCGAATGGGTAGGTTGAGGTCTCTCCGCCACCCTCCTCCATGGGGCGTTCGTAGGTGCCACCGCCAGGATGGGCGTCAATCTCGTCGGCCGGACCGAAGACAATGTACATGTGGCCGCGGTCGGTTTTCCAGCCGGGGATGCCGGCAGCGTAGTGCTCGTTGGCGTAGGCGATGCGGCGGTAGTGTTCTTCCTTGAATTCGTTCTCTTCGGTATCGGGGGTGGGGTCGCGCCGCTGCCAGAAGGCCTCAATGAAGGAATCACGTTCCTCATCGTTGGAGAGCTGCATGAAGGCCTTGCGCTCTTCGTCGGTGATGATCCAGGCAACGTCCTCGGAGAGCCACTTCTTATAGGTCTTGCTCAATTCCTGCCTGAGAGCCTTGGCATTGGCCTTCTTCTGTGCCTCGGGGATGGGGCGCTTCAAGGGGTCGGTCTGACCTTTATCGTCCTTAGTCTGGGTAGCCGGCTTATCGTCAGCCAGGACGCGGGAAACCGGGCAAAGGCCCAAAGCGATTACGCCCGCCAATATCCACCCCAGGCCACGAAAAGCTGGCGGTTTTGGGGTCCCGGCGCCGACCGAACAGCAGTTTTCAGAACTGAGAGCGTACATAGAAGGGCCTACCTGGAAATACAACGATTCTATGATTCTATGTCGGTTGGATACAACAAGGCAAGGAAAAGAGGCCTGGCAAGGAAACATTTTCTGGCGGGATCGGACGGATAAAGCCTTTAAGAATCCGTATTTTGCGATACCAAAGATGGGAGCGTCGCCGGTGGACGGAATCGGCCCTGTATGTTGGGGATCGAGCTGTTTCGGGGAATTCCGACAGGCTATAATGGCCTTGGGTGGTTGGGTCGTCGAGTTCCCGGTGATCGGCCATCCAAAAATCTGGAAATCGTGCGCGCAATTCAGGCTTTCTCGCCCGAGGGCTTGGGAATCGGAAGCCGGGAACTTTGTCTCTCTTCGGAACGTAAACATATATACAGGAAGAGCTCTATCGATCAGTGGGAAGCTTGACTGGTCGAATCCTTGACTGGTCGGGTCAACGATCGGCCGGTTCCGTTCCGGGAAGTCGATTTGTGGCGCTGAAGAAACTGGCAACATGAAAACGTGGAAGAAAGTATTAATCGGGGTGGGGGTGGTGCTGGTGCTCGGCATCTTCGTGGGCATCACTGTTTACCAGAGCCATAAGAACCTGGTTACCGTGCAGACCGGCAAAGCTCAGAAGCAGAGTCTGAGTTCGGTGGTCAGCGCCTCGGGCGAGATCAAGCCGAAGACGTATGTGAACATTGGCGCAAACGCCTTTGGCAAGATCATCAAGCTGCACGTCAAGGAAGGCGACCGGGTCAAGAAGGGCGACGTGCTGGCGCAACTGGAGAACGTGCAGTCCACGGCGGACGTGAACGCAAATAAAGCCTCGCTGCAGGCGGCAGAGACGGATTATGTGGCGGCGGAGGCCGGGCTGCAGACTTCACGCGCGGACTTGAACCGGGCGCACTCGGACGCGGACCATGCGCGCCTGGATTGGCAACGCGCTCAGGGCTTGTACAAAGACGCGCTCATCGCCAAGCAGGATTACGACACGAAAAAGGCGGCATGGGAGTCGGCCGAGGCTGGGCTGGCTCAAGCCCAGGCGCGGGTCGAACAGGCGAAAGCACAAAGGGATTCGGCGCAAAGACATATTTCGCAAAATCAAGCGAACTTGACGCGCGTCTCCGACGTACTACAGAAGACGATCTACGCCGCGCCCTACGACGGCGTGATCACGAACCTTCCCGTCCGCGAAGGCGAGACGGTGGTGATGGGGATTCAGAACGCGCCCGGAAGCACACTGATGACGCTCGCGGACATGTCCGTGATCACGGCGGAAGTGAAAGTGGACGAGACCGACATCGTCAACGTGAAGATGGGACAACCGGCCGAAGTGACGATCGATGCGATTCCGCGGAAAGTCTTTCACGGAACCGTGACCGAGATTGGCGACAATGCGATGGTGCGCTCGACGGGCGTTTCCACCTCCCAGGCGACGTCGACCAGCGAGGAGGCGAAAGACTTTAAAGTCGTGGTGACGCTGACCGACCCGCCACCAGACCTGCGGCCTGGGCTTTCGACGACGGCGAAGATCACGACCGCGACGCGCAACAACGTGGTGAGTATTCCGATTCAGGCGCTCACGGTGCGGAACCAGGCAGACCTGATCCCAAAAGACCCGAAAGGGGCGGTGCATGCGGCGCCTGCGGCGCCGATCGATACGGCGAAGGCGAAAGAAGAGATTCAGGGCGTGTTCGTGATTCGTAACAAGAAAGCGGAGTTTATACCGGTGGACACGGGCATCAGTGGAACGACCGATATTGAAGTTACCAAAGGAGTAAAAGAGGGTGACGAGGTAATAACCGGAAGCTACAAGGTTTTGCGTACGTTGAAGCCGGGAACCAGTGTCAAAATAGATAATTCGACGCCCGCGAAGGAAGAAGAGAGCAGCTAGGCTGACCGGAGACCGGTTGCCGGTGACCGGTTCTCGAGCGAAGACGACCGGCAACCAAAAAGAGCGTCTAACCGACACCGTGTTGGAACGTCAAAGAAAGAGCGGCCAGAGGAGCGTGCGTGCCCGTGCCGGATAAGGAGAAAGACATGGCGACTGCGGAGATCCTCTCTATCAACGGACAGGTGGCGGAGGTTGCGCCGGAGTCCTGCATGATTGCGACTGAGGACCTGTGGAAGACCTACGACATGGGCTCGGAGCAGCAGGTGCACGCGCTGCGCGGCATCAATCTGCGCATTCAGCGCAACGAGTACGTCGCCATCATGGGGCCGTCCGGGTCGGGGAAATCGACGCTGATGAATCTGATCGGCTGCCTGGACTCGCCGTCAAAAGGACAGTATTGGCTGAACCAGCAACTGGTCAGCGAACTGGACGACGACGAACTGGCGCGGATCCGGAACAAGGAAATCGGCTTTGTGTTTCAGACCTTCAACCTGCTCGCGCGCGCCACGTCCCTGCATAACGTGGAACTGCCGCTGATCTATGCGGGCGTGCCATCAGCGGAACGCGCCGAGCGCGCCAAAGCTGCCTTGGCCGCAGTCGGCATGGCAGACCGTATGAGCCACAAGCCCAACGAGCTTTCCGGCGGACAGCGCCAGCGCGTGGCCGTTGCCCGCGCCCTGGTGAATAATCCGGCGATTATTCTGGCGGACGAACCGACGGGCAATCTCGACTCGCAGACGGGCAATGAAATCATGGCGCTCTTCGACCGGCTGCACGCGGAAGGAAATACGATTGTGCTGGTCACGCACGAGCACGACATTGCCGAGTACGCACACCGGATTATTTACATCAAGGACGGAATGGTGGAGCGGGATGAGGTGAAGGAAGGGCGGTAAGTGTAAGTAGCCCGTGCTCTCTGGTGAGCGTAGTCGGGATTTTTCGCCAACAACACGGCATTGGCCCGGTAAAATAGGCATTGCCATGTTTCGCCGACGCACTAAGAGATCGCTTCTGTTGTTCGTTCTCGCATCATGGACCTGGGCCCGCGCTCAGCACGAACTCCCTAACGAAATCTTCCAGCGGACGCTCCTCATCCGCAGCGGCAATGAGCAAGCAACAGCGCTCAAGCTCGATCAGGGCGGTCGGATTTACTTGGTCACGACTAGACGCTTGGGGAACCATCTGCCCCTGAGCAACGCCGTCGTCCAGGTATGGCACAACCAGGCCTGGAGCGACCTTCAAACTGTGCGGACCATCTTTCCAGCTTCCAAGGACGTGGATCTCGCCATCCTTGAAACCACCGAGCAGATTGCAAAGCCTTACGCCGTCGCAAAAAGCTCGGAGGTGTTGACCACGGGACAGCAGGTTTGGTTCATCGGTTCGACTCCTGCAATCACCCCGGAGCAGGTCCGCTCGAACTCGCAGAACACATCGCGGCAGGTGGCGCCGACGTTGTTTCCGTTCGTCAAGATCGGGACCATCTCGGCAATCGATCCGACCCGGCCCGACTCCTTCGAAATCCATTTTCGTGGATGGTGGAATCTTCTTATCGCCAGCGGCCCTATTGTCTACTGGAGTCCTGCCCACAGGGACTACGAAATCTTAGGTGTAATCAAGAGGAACGAACGTGACGCCGTAGACGCGCCATTCAAGTCGGACCCCCCTCAGAAAGTGGTACCGTCAGGAATCGTGGACGGATACAGCACCGACGTCGTAGTGAATGCGATAAATGGCAGTACGCACCAGTAAAGGATGCTTGTTGTAAGCAGCGATTTCACAACTTTGCGCCGCTTATTCGCCCTTCAGCCATCACGCAAGCTCAAGTCTTGGCATTCACAGTTTAGCCGCTCTCTGTCTTGCTGTTGTTCATCTCCCCTGAAGAGATTCAGCTTGTTTCCTGGCTGCATCCAAATCGGGTGACAGCTTTGCCACTCGTTCGCGAATTGTTTTGGCCTCGTCTTTCTTGCCCTCATCTTCCAGCGCTTGCGCCAGCAGCAAATACCCGACATCGGTCGGCTCGATAGCCATCGCCCTCGAGTAGTTACGGATGGCTTCGGGGAAATTGCCATTCTTCTCCTCGATGAGACCCAGGCCGATCAACGTCATCGGCATGGGATGGTTAGGCTGGAGTTCCAGCGACCTCTTAAAAGACTGCTTCGCTTTTCCCAAATCCCCGAGCGCCCGGTATGCCGAACCGAGATTGGCGAAGGCTCGGGCGCGCAGTCCGAGATCGCCCGCATAGCGAGCAACCACCTGATAGTGCTCGATGGCCGCACGAAAATTTCCATGACTGTGCTCGTAGGCGCCGAGGTCGAGGTTGGCGGGCAGATCGTCGGGGCGAATGGCGAGCGCGGCGCGGAAATGCGCGGCTGCTTCGTCCATTTGGCCCTTGGCGGCCAGGTACTCGCCCAGCGAATCGTGCGCGACGTAGTTGTTCTCCGTCAGCGCGAGCGTGCGCTCCCAGAATGACCGAGTATCGTGCCAATAGCCGACTTGGTGATACGTGAGAGTGGCGAGAACAAGCACGCAAACGATGCCTGGAACGGCCAGTGCTGGGCTGGAAAGGTGGCGCGTGCTGGCCCAGTCGGCCACGAGCCACGTCAACGCCAGGAACAAGCCGATGAATGGGATGTAGGCGTAGCGATCCGCGATTGCCTGCGATCCAACCTGCACCAGCCCGAGCATGGGGACGAGCGCGCCCAGGAACCAGAACCATCCGACGGCGAGATAGCGGCGATCGCGGGCACGAAGAATGAAGACCGTGACGATGGCCGTGACGAGGATCAGAAGCGAGAGCGCTGCCCCAACCTGCCACGCTGGGTAAAGAGTCGTGGGATGCGGGTAGAGTGCCACGAGCCTTGATGGCCAGAAGGCTTTTCCGAGGTAGCGGACGTAGGCGACGACTGCCGTTTCGAAGCGGAGCAGCGGGCCGTACTGAGTCAGCGTTTGGACCGCGCCTCCGGCTTTCTGCGCTCTCATGGTGATAATGGCGCTGGCGGCGGAGAGAAGAACGAAGGGGATTTTTTCCAGGAGCAGCCAGCCGACGGAGCGCCTTGAGGGCTGTGAAACATAGGCCTCAGCGGCTGAAGCCGCATCCAGGACGGTGCTGTTATCGCAGCGTTGAAACGCTGCGCCACCCAAGATCGGGCTCGACAATCGGCCGAGCGGCCAGTAATCCAGAAGCAAAAGCAGGAATGGAAGTGTGATCACTTGCGGCTTGCTCAGAAGCGCGAGCACAAACAGAAACACGATCAGGAGATAGCGGCCGGCGCGGGGACGGCGCGTGTACCAGACATAAGCGTGCAACGCGAGCAGGAAAAACAACATGCTCAGAACGTTCTTGCGCTCGGCGGCCCAGGCGACGGATTCGACGCTCACGGGATGAAGCGCGAACAATGCCGCTACGAAGAGGCTGCGCCCGGCGAGGCCGGTGGTGTGAAGAAGCAACAGAAAAAGAAGCACGGCGCACGCGGCGTGCAGCAGGACGCTGACCTCATGATGAGCGGCCGCGTTCAAGCCGAAGAGT
This sequence comes from uncultured Acidobacteriaceae bacterium, assembly GCA_963698865.1. Classification (GTDB taxonomy): domain Bacteria; phylum Acidobacteriota; class Terriglobia; order Terriglobales; family Acidobacteriaceae; genus Acidiflorens. Next base: position 28,171 of record CAVOSL010000007.1, read on the forward strand.
TGGCAGTCGAGCGCGTGCGAAAGCCAGGTCAGCGGATGGTAGTTGGCGGCGTCATAGGTGGTGAACGCCCACTTCACGGTGGACCAGGTGAGGCCGGCTTTGACGTGCGGATTGTCGGTGATGTAAGCATCGTCGTCGTAATTGAGAAATCCGTTGTGGAGCACGGGTCGGTAACAGACAAGCACCGCAGCGACCAGCAAAAAGCAGAGGAGCAGCGTGCGCTCCCACGGCATGCGAAAGGATTTGCGAGCCACCTCGAGCGTGTGCGCTCGGTTCGCGATTGCCGGTGTGGCGGGCGAGGTCATGACTTAATTTCCGGCGTGCAGCAGGGCCGCAATTTTCTGAGCCTCAAAAAAATTCGGCGAGGAACGGACGCGCTCAAGAATCGCTTGCGCCTCGTCCGGGTGTCCCTCTCGCTGCAGGGCTTGGGCGAGCAAGATGGAAGTCACATCGTCAGGCCGGGCAACCTGCGCGCGCGAATATTGGCGCACCGCCTCGGCCGGGTCGCCATTTGCGTCGGCGATTAGGCCGAGTCCGACCATGGCCGTGGCTTCGGTGGGCGCCATTTGCAGCGTCATCTCGAAATATTGTTTCGCGCGAGGCAGGTCGCCCATTTTGCGGTAGGCGTGTCCCAGATTGAATAAAGCAGTGGCGCGCAGAGCGGGCCTCGCTGAGTAGAGCGCAACCTTCTCGTAATGCTCGATGGCTGCGGCGAGGCGGCCGTGAGCCTCCTCGTATGGACCGAGGCTCATATTCGCCTCAGGATCTTCGGGACGAATGGCGACCGCGTCGCGGAACTCCGCCGGCTCCTTCCTCGACCCGGCCCTGTTGGGTCAGGTAGTAGCCGAGGATGTCGTGAGCGAGGTAATTGTCCTCGGTCAACTCGATGGTGCGACGCCAGAACGATTCGGTGTCGCGCCAATAAGTGACTTGATGGTAGGTGAGTGCGCCCAGCGCGACCAGGCAGACGGCGGCTGGAACGGCGAGCCATACCGGCGGAAATTTGTAAATCGCGCGCCAGTTTACGGCGCAATCGGCGGCCAGCCACGTCACCATTACAAACAGGCCGATAAACGGGATGTAGGCGTAGCGATCAGCCATGGCTTGCGCGCCAACCTGCACGAGTCCGATCATCGGCACGAGGCTGCCAAGAAACCAGAACCAGCCCATGGCCAGATAGCGCGCTTTGCGCGCTGCAATGACAAGAACTGTGACGAGCGCCAAGAGCGCGGCACCCGCTGCCACTTGCCAGGCGGGATAGAGCTTTGTTGGGTGCGGATATAAAGCGACCAAATTTGTTGGCCAGAACGCCTTGCCCAAGATAACGGACATACGCGATGACTGCGGTCTCGATACGCAGCGGCACGCTGTAGAGCGAAAGCGCCTTGACGGTGCCTCCGGCTCGCTGGGCTTTCATTGTCATGAGCGAACTGGCGGCGGCGAGCGCCAGCCACGGAAGTTTTTCCAGTAACAGCCAGCCGATCGACGCGCGGGCGACGGGCTTCAACTCTGAGTTTTCCTCGTCAACGGAACGCGCTCCAACTCGCCTCAGCGGCCAGTAGTCCCACAACAAAAGCAGTAATGGGAAACGTGACGACTTGCGGTTTCGCCATCAGCGCCAGCGCAAAGGCGACCGTGACTAACGCGTAGCGGCGCAGACCCGGACGGCGCGCGTACCAGGTATACGCATAGAGCGCGGCCAGGAAAAACAACATACTCAAAACATTTTTGCGTTCGGCTGCCCACGCCACCGACTCGACGTTGATGGGATGAAGCGCAAACAGTGCGGCAACCGTCATGCTGCGCAAGCGGAATCCAGTTGCGCTTTGAAGAAGGAGAAAGAGCAGGACGGCATTCATGGCGTGCAACATCACGCTCATGTAGTGGTGGCCGGATGGATTCAGTCCGAAAAGTTCGCAGTCGAGCGCATGCGAGAGCCAGGTCAGCGGATGCCAGTTGGCTTCATCATAAGTGGTGAAAGCCCATTTGACCGTCTCCCATGAGAGGCCGGACTGCACGTGAGTGTTGTGCAGGATGTAACCTTCGTCGTCGTAGTTGACGAAGCTGTTATGGGTTACAGGGTTGTAGGCGACGAGCACGGCGGCGGCCAGCAGGAGACAGCAGATGAGGGTGCGGCGCCCGGATGGATCAAACAATTGCGACGTGGAAGCGGTGGTGGCCTCCGCGCTGGCTAGCGCACTCTTGGTTCGTGCACTCCTGGTGGCCGCTCCTGAAAAAGACGCACTCATGCGTATCAATATTGTGAGGCACGCACCGGCGGATCGGCGAGAAGAACTTGGGCGCGGGTGTTCCGTTGGTCATGCACCGGAACAAGTGTGAACTGGTAGCGAACAGTTTAGAAAGCGGAAAGCGCTATTGTTGTGGCGGCGGCGTCAGGATCCGCTCCAGGCTGGGCGATGGAGTTGTACCTTCGGAGCGCGCAACGAAGAAATTGTGATCGTAGAGGTTGCGGTACATGCGGCCGGCAATTTCGGCGGCTTTGGGGCCGAAGGTGGCATGGCCGCCTTGCAGAAAAACGACTGTCACGATGCGGCCAATATCCGTGTTGGCGTAGGAGGCAAACCATCCAAAGCGCGTCCCGGCGTGCGAGCAGGTGCCGGTCTTACCGAGGATCGATTCTTCGTTGAAATTCAGGCGCAGGCTGCGGGCGGTGCCGTAGGCAACGGCGCCGGCCATGCCGTCGGAGAGTTCGGGAATGGCATTTGCGATGTCGAGGTGGCGCTTGATGATGGGCTGGAAGTCGGCAACTGCGTCGGGTGAAGTTGGATGCTGGAGATAGTAGAGCGTCCCGCCATTCGAGATGGCTGCGACCAGCGCGCCGAGTTGCAGAGGCGTCATCGAGATGCCTTCGCCGAAGGAGCACATCTTGCCGACCCCGCCGAGTTTGGTCGGAATCTCCGCGTCGGGATATGTCCCGAGTTGCTCGCCGGGAACGTGGTAACCGGCATACTCGCCCAGTCCGAACTGGTGCGCGTAGTAGCTGACCTTTTCAAATCCGAGCCTGCGGCCAAGGGCTTCGAAGTAGGCGTTATTGGAGTGCGCGAGCGCCTCCGTGAGATTCAGGCGCGTGCGCCGCGCGATCGGGACTTCGGTCTCGCGGTCGATGAGGCCTTCACTCACGGCGGCCAATGCGACCGAAAGCTTGATGGTCGAGCAGGGCTGCGCGCCGCTGGAGAGCGCGAGCTTCTGATTCACCATGGCGAGAATGCGGCCGCTGGTGGGCTCGATGGCGACGACGGTGCCGTTCATGTTGCCGAGCGCATCGATGGCCGCTTCGCGAACGATGGGGTCTTCACCGGCGGTGACGTCGCCTTCGGTGATATCGGAGGTAACGAAGGAACTTGTGTAGAAGCGCTCGTAGTAATGATGACGACGGCGATAAGTGGCCGACCTGGAAAGCGGGGTGCGGCTGTGCGCGAGCGCGTGCATGCGGCGGCGGGCGCGTGGGCTTTCAGTAACCTTGCGCGATTTTGAGTGCGATGTTGTTGAATGCGACGAAAGCGAATGCGGATTGACGCTGGCGGCAAAGACGCTCGCGCGAATTGCGATGACCAATGCGACGAAGAGTGCGAGACGAACGAGCGCGGTACACAACTTCACTTTCACGAAATCCCCATCCCCGGTGGTTGCAGCTGTCAATACAGCCTCAACCTGACTTAATTATGATGCAAAGGATTTGCCAAACCATGGCACGAACAACCGCATCCGGTGCAACTATCCGAATAGTAAGGGATTAGGCGCTTGGGAGGCAACCGGAAAGACGAAATCGGGCATTTTCGGTCGGGTACTTGTAACCCTCAGAATAAATTGGTTTTAATGAGAATTTTCGCGGGGACACCCCACTTTCGTTTCGGGCGAGGATGGTTACCTGAAAAGGTTCGGGGTGTGCAAATCTTTGCGGCTCGCAATCCGCCCGAAATGAGAAATTCGAACTAGCTCGACCAGTCCGCGAAAAGTAGTCGCGGCAGTTGGTAGCGCCCCAATCTGAATTTCCACCACGGAGACACAGAGAAAGCCCAACTACTCGGCAAAACCTTTCCTTGCCGGTTTCTGCGGGTTCAAAGTGTTCTCCGTGACTCTGTGACTCTGTGGTAAAAAGGCAAATTAGGACACCACCCGGCAGTTGCGATTGCGCGCTGCGGCGCGAAGTTTTCTGTTATTTTTCTCAGCGCGCGTTCCTACGTTATTTTTGGAGGGTTTTCTCTTGCGAATTTCATTTCTGCTCGCGGGCTTCGCTTATTTTTTTTTGATGACCATCTTCGCGCAGGCTGCCGATCAGGGCTCTGCCTCGAACCTTGAGGCGCGGCGCGCCGAACTCAATCGCCTGCTCAACGACGAGTGGGAATACACGCTGCGCACAGAGCCCGAGCTGGCCACGCAGGTTGGCGACAATCGCTACAACGACCGGCTGAGCGATTTTTCCGACAAGGCGATCGCGGAGAGCCTCGAGCATGCGCGGCAGGCGCTCGGAAAATTTGAAGCCATCGATACCACCGGATTTCCTGAGCAGGAAAGACTGAACAAGGCGCTGATGGTGCGCAGCCTGCGCGAAGGACTCGACAGCGCGAAGTTCAAAGACTGGGAGATGCCGGCGACGCAGTTTGGCGGCGTGCATTTGTGGTATCCGTCGCTCCCCTATGACTCGCCGTTCCGCAATGTGAAGGATTATGAGGACTACATTTCGCGGCTGCATCAGGTGCCGCGGGCCCTCGAACAGGCGATGGGACACATGCGGGACGGGCTGCGCGATCACCTGATGCCGCCGAAATTCCTCCTGGAGAAAGTCGCCGGCCAGGCCCAGGGGATTGCCGACGATTCGCTTGAGAAGAGTCCCTTTTGCGAGCCGCTGAAAAAGTTTCCCGATTCGATTGGCGAGGCGGATCGCAAGCGGCTGCGGGCTGCGATGGAAGATGCGGTGAAGAACGAAGTCGCGCCGGCGTATACGAAGTTCGCAAAATTTGTACGGGAAGATTACGCGCCACATGGGCGGACGGATCCGGGTGAGTGGGCGCTGCCCGATGGAGATGCGCGCTACCGGCTGGCCGTGAAGCACCAGACGACAACCGACATGACGCCCGACCAGATTCATGAGCTGGGCGTGAAGAGCGTGGCCGAGATCGAAACGCAAATGCTGGTCATCGCCAAAGCGCAAGGATTCAGCGATCTGAAATCCTTCAACGCGCACATCCGGCAGGACCCGGCGCTGCACGCGAAGTCGGGCCAGCAGTTGTTCGATCTGTACGCGCACTATCGCGACCAGATGTACCAGAAACTGCCGCAGCTTTTTGGACGGCTGCCGAAGAACAAGCTGGATGTCGTAGTGATGGAATCGTATCGCGCGGCTTCCGCTCCGCCGGCAGATTATTCGATTGGCGCGGGAGATGGTTCGCGGCCGGGACGAATCAATGTCAATGAATATGCTCCGGAGAAGCGGTTGCTTCTAAACGTCGAGGCGATTGCGTATCACGAAGGAGTGCCGGGCCATCACCTGCAATTTTCGATTGCACAGGAACTCACGGACCTGCCGCCGTTTCGCAAGTTTGATCTGGATGTCAACGCTTACACCGAGGGCTGGGCGTTTTACTCGGAGCGGCTGGGAAAAGAAGTTGGTTTCTATCAGGATCCTTATAGCGATTACGGGCGCTTGCAGAACGAAATGTGGCGCGCGGTGCGCTGGGTTGTCGATACCGGCGTGCACTCGCAGCATTGGACGCGGCAGCAGATGGTCGACTACTTTCACGAGCACACCGCCATGGACGACGAGAACATCAACACCGAGGTTGATCGTTACATTGCGTGGCCGGCGCAGGCGCTGTCTTACAAGATGGGGCAGACAAAGATACTCGAGTTACGGGCGCGGGCGCAGAAGGAGTTAGGGGCGAAGTTTGATTTGCGGGCATTCCATGATGCCGTGCTCGATTCAGGTCCGCTGCCGCTGGATGTGCTGGAGGGAAAGATCGATGAGTGGATTCGGACGAACAAGTGATTCAGGCTTCCGCGGATACTGCGCGATTCCAGAGTGCAGAACTTAGGAGGGCAGATTTCAGATTGCAGCTTGCGGATTTCACCTGGTCCCTCGACCAATAGATTGAGCCTGTAATTCGATAGCCTTGGGGCGCTCTTGTTCTCATTGTCCGGCGATTGGGCCTCGATAGAGCAGCTAGCTGAAGGGGAAAGATATGGGGCGGCGGGCGTTAGTACTCGGGTCAGGCGGACACGCCGCCACCGCATGGGAACTCGGGGTCATCACCGGCATGGTTGATGCCGGCGTCGACGTTCGAGAGGCCGACGTTATCGTGGGCACCTCAGCCGGAGCGCGGGTTGGCGTGCTGATCGCATCCGACCTGACGCTCGAGGATCTGTTCCAGCGGCAGGTCGATCCGCATCTGCAAACGAAGGAGTCTGCGCCAGCGCTCGACTTTACGAGATGGCGCTCCGATTTCATGCGTGTGAAGGAAGGCCCCGGCGACGCCATCGCCGTCCTCAAGCGCTTCGGGGCACTCGCGCTGCAAACGCCACTGGATTTGCAGGAGCCACGACGGAACATGATCGCCGCCGCCCTCCCGTCGCATGATTGGCCCGAGCGCCGCCTGCTGATCGTAGCGGTTGATGTGGAAACCGGCGAGCGGCGCTCTTTCGATCGCACGAGTGGAGTCGACCTTGTCGACGCTGTCGCTGCCAGCGGTGCGGTGCCGGGGATCTGGCCAGCGGTCGCGCTCGGCGGCCGCCGCTACATGGATGGCGGCGTCTACTCCATCGACAATGCGGATCTGGCCGTGGGGTGCGATCACGTGCTCATCGTGACATTACCCTCTCGCGTACCGCCGCTTTGCGTCGAATCGCTCAACAACGCAGTCGACAAGTTGAGGCGCGGCGGCGCGCTTGTCGATGTCATCCATCCCGACGAAGCGTCACAAGCTGCCTTTGCTGCGGTCGGCGGGAATCTGCTCGACCCCTCGGTTCGCGAACCTGCGGCCCGCGCCGGGCGCGAACAGGGACGCCGTACGGCTGCCACGTTGATAGACAGATAGAAATCGCGTTCTCAAGCGGCGATAAATCGCGATTACGCTCGACCCGCGTCCGCGCCGGATTTCGTGTCGTAAGCGGGCTGAAAATGGTACACATTTTCCTGACTTTCCGTCCGCGCCTTAAAGCCTCTTCGGCTCTTACTCAATCATGAGTTCCGGTTCGCGGTCGTTCGGTTTCTGCGGTGGTTTTTGACTCGCACTTGAAGGGGCGTTCACTGGCGGTTTTGGTGTGGGCGCGCTTTGCGGTGTAGCTGCTGCGGACTTCTCCGCGGCCGCGCGCACAGCGTCGTCCGCCACATCGGCGAGGCTAAGCCGAAGATTGCCGGGATTGGTGGCGAAGGCCAGTCCGGTTTCAAGATCGACGACGCCCGTGCGAATCAGCTTCTCAATGTTGCCGTCGAAGTCCTGCATGCCCTCTTGATCGCCGTCGCGCATGGCGTCGAGCAGCGTCTTGCCCTCCTGCTCGCCTCGTTCCAGGTATTCACGCGTGCGCAGGGTCGAGGTCAGAATCTCGATGATCGCGACGCGCCCTCCTGCTTTTTGCGGGACGAGACGTTGCGAGACGATGTAGCGAAAACTTTTCGCGAGACGCGTGCGAATCAGTTGCTGGTCTCCCAGCGGAAATGCGCCGACGATACGCTCGACCGTTTTGGAAGCGTCGATGGTGTGCAGCGTGGAAAGCACGAGGTGTCCGGTTTCGGCGGCTTCGAGGGCGATCTCTATCGTTTCTTTGTCGCGCATTTCGCCGACAAGAATCACTTTTGGAGCCTGCCGCAGAGCGGCGCGCAAGGCGAGTGCGAAGGTCGGCGTATCGCTGTGCAGCTCTCGCTGATGAACGATGGATTTTTTGTGGCGATGCACGAACTCGACCGGGTCTTCAATGGTGAGGATGTGATAGGACTTGCTCTCGTTGATCTGATCGAGGATCGCGGCCATCGTCGATGACTTGCCGGAGCCGGTTGGTCCGGTGACGAGCACGATGCCATTCTTGAGATTCGCGATTTCCATGAGCTGCGCTGGCAGCTTGAGTTCGGCGAAGGTGGGCGCGCTTTTGGGAATCACGCGCATGACGATGGCGTGGCTGCCGCGCTGCATGAAGATGTTGACGCGGAAGCGGCATTGTCCGGGCAGGCTGTAGGAAATGTCGCAGGAGCCTTGCTGTTGCAAGGCGGCCATTGCCTGCTGGTTGCTGCCGATGAGTTCGCGAGCGATGCGATGAGTATCTTCCGCACCAAGCGCTTGCAGGCCGGATATCTTGACGGGCACTAACTGCCCACTTACCTCGACGTGCGGCAGGCTGCCGGGGGAAAATATAAGGTCGCTGACGCGGGTGCCGACCTGCAGCATCGCCAACAACAATGCGGGCGTCGGGATGATCTGCCTTGCAGGCGCCGGGGCCGTGGCGGTAGCGGCGGCAGTGGCCGCACTTGCAGCCGAAGATGTGGGAGGGTTAGACAAGGACTTGTTCCGTTCTTCCGAAGCTTATGGGTGCCGCTCGAATGACCTCAAGTAACGAAAGACCAGAAGATTCGCATTGCAGATTAGTTGAAGATTAGAAGACAGATTCGCTTGTGGCACCAACCGCGCGTGAATCGTCAGGCATCTACACTAACGACGTGAAAATCTCTGCCAGGATTCCGCCCGAGTATCGCGCTTACTTTGCGTGGTTCGAGCTGATCGTCGTCTATGGACTGATCGAATGCGCGTTGTGGTCTCAGCACAGATTGGTCCGCAATGAATGGGCGTTGGCGGCGGCGATTGCGATTTTTGTCTTCATCATGCTGGATTTTACGTTGACCGACCAGCCGCTTACTCGGCGCTGGGGGCTGGGCTTGCCGACTACGTTCGGGGCCGGCATCGTGCTGGCCGCGAGCCTGGCCGCAGCAATTTTTCTTGTCTTCGCGGTGCGCTGGGCGGGCGGAGATGTCCCGGCGAACGGGATCTGGCCGAGCGTTGGGCAATCGTGGGCGTACGTGGTTTGGGCGTTGATGCAGGAATTCATTCTGCAATCGTTTTTCTTCACGCGCTGCGAAGACCTGTTTGGCGGCTCGACGGCGGTTTGGGTGGCGGCGACGCTGTTTGCGGCGGCGCACCTGCCGAGTCCGCTACTGACGACTTTTACTTTTGTCGCGGCGCTATTTTTCTGCTCGGTGTTTCGGCGATACCGCAGTCTCTATCCGATTGCCGCAGTGCATGCGCTCCTGGGATTGACGGTCGCGATGACCATGCCGGATAGCCTGCTGCATCATATGAGGGTGGGGATGGGATATTTGCGATATTAGTTCGCCGAAGAATCTTTTCTGTTGATGCAGAATTACACCTCAACTGACGTCGCGGTGCTGGCGCTGGAACTGATTCCGGCGGCGGCATTTGGATTTGCGGGCGACAGAATCGCGCGGCTTGCTGAACGGTGGCCGCGAGCGCTGCGCATTGTTTTGCCCGCGCTCTGCGCGCTGCCGTACGCATGGGTTTCCTATTCGCATCAGATTTTCTGGTGGAGATGGCTGGCGCTTTACATGGCGCTCCCGGTGGCCATTGCGTGGCTGCTGAATGGGGCTGCAATCGCCGATCCCGAGCAACGCGGAACTTGGCGAGATGCAGTCGTTCTCTTGGCGCTCGGGCTGGCCGTGGATTTGCGTTGTCTCGAACCATTGTGGCCCCGCGGTCTTGCCGGTTTGGGGAAACTGCTGCTGGTCGATGCCGGGTTATACGGATTTGTAGTGATGCGGCAACTTCGCGGAACCGGGTTTGATTTTCATTTTCGCTGGAGCGATTGGAAAACAGGATTGCGCGAGTTGGTATTTTTCGCACCCTTGGTAATCGGCTTGGGCCTGGCGTTGGGATTTTTGCATCCGCACACCAGCGCGCTGCGGCCGTCGATGGCGCTGACGTGGGTCTACATTTTCGTGTTTCATCGCCGTGCCCGAGGAACTCTTTTTTCGCGCATGGGTGCAGAATCTGCTCGAAAAAAGATTTCGCCCGTGGCTCTCTTCTCACGCAGATGCGGATCGCCGGGCGCGAATCCTCGCCCTCGTAATTACGAGCATCCTGTTCGGACTCTCGCATTTCAACAAGCGTTCGACGCATTTCAACTGGCGCTATGTGATTCTGGCGACGATTGCCGGGATTTTCTACGGGCGCGCCTGGCGCCAGGATCGGCGTGTGCCTGCCTCCGCCATCACGCACGCCAGCGTCGATGCGATCTGGTCGCTGTGGTTTTAGGAAACCCCCGATTCGAATCTCATGTCATCGGCTTCGGCGGGCTTATCTGTTTGTCGTCGACCAACCCCAGCATCTTGGCCATGAAACGGACGAGTCGAAGATTGTCGGCCAGGGTTGGCTTGCCATCCATTGAAACATGACTGAGCACGGGAGTAATCAGCGCCGCCTCCAAATCCGCGGGCGGCACATCGCGCTGCAACCAGAGCAGCTCGGTCGGGGGAATTACGTTGTCCTCCGACCCATGCAGAAGCAACACCGGAACCTGTAACGACTGAAGGTGTCCGTGAGGAGACACGGCGGCCATGTCGGCGTGATGCTGGGCGATGACCTGCTCGATCTCGCCAGCCAGCGGTTCGATGTGGTGGTTGTAGAGCAATTCCATTTTCGCGCGCGAGGCGGGGCTGAGTTGTTCCGCCAACTTTCGCGATTCGTCGACTTTTTCCCAGAGCAGCAAGCGCAAAGCTTCGTGGGCGGTGGCGACATCGGCGGCCGGAAAGAAATCGGCGGCGTGAGAATAGATGAGAACGAGCGGGCCGTATTCGTGGGCAGGCATTTGCAGGATGCTGCCGTCAGGCTTCGCAATTTGGTTGGTGACGAAAAATTCGGAGACGCGCTCCAGATCGTCGTGAGCTCCCACCGAAACTACGAAATCGAATAAAGGGCTCATAGTGGGGGTTGGCGGCCGCCATGCAGCGACAAGCCTCCGCCAAAGCTGATGCCGAGCACACCGACTTTCTGGCGAAGCGATTGGGAGAAATCGCGCGCCGCGTATCCAATGAGATCGATGGAATGCGCATCAACCTGGTAGTCGGCAAGCGCGGGGAGTTCGGGCGTGAGAACCTGGATGCCGCCCGCAGAGAGCGCTCGCGCAAAGGCGACGAGACGCGGCTCGTCGATGCCGAGGTGATGCACTCCGTGGACGACCAGCATGGCGGGCGGGTTGGCAATGCCCTGGGGCATGTAGAGCCGCGCGCGAATTGGGACGCTGCGTGTGCGGATTTGGGTCAACGATTCTTCGACCGGGTAAGTGTGGAGGCTGCCGATACGGCCAGCATGCTGCGGATTCTCGATGCGCAAAAGAAGTCCGGCGGCGCGCAGGCATGTATAGACAGGCCGCGCGAGCAGCAAAGAAACTACAACAAACGCAACAAAGACGACGATCGCAACCGTGCGAAGCTTGTGTTGCGCGCCGGATGCGGGTTGCAGTTTGCTGTCAGGCGAGTTCAAGGATCGAACTCAAGTATGCAGGTTCCTGGGAAATTCGGCTAGCAGCAATGTTGGCGACCGCCGGGCTGTCTCGCCAAACCGCACGCGATCGCCAAACACGCAAGCCGTCTACGGTCGAGCTTCGTAAACGATGTTGAACGGCGTTTCGGTGGCGCGGCGGAAACGGCTGAAACCAGCCTTGGATACGACCTCTCGAATACGCGACTCGCCGGCCTGCGCACCCAGGCATAGTCCAACTTCCTGCGAGCGCGAGCACGGAGTGCACAGCAACGTGGAAAACGAATAGTACACACGGCCCACGGGATTGAGGTTGTCTTTTAGTTGATCGTTGGCGAAGGGTTCGACGATCATCCATGTGCCGTCTTTGGCCAGGGATTGACGAACGTGCGCGGCCGCGCCGACCGGGTCGCCCATGTCGTGCAGGCAATCGAAGACGGCGACGAAGTCGTAGTCCTTGCCCGGAAAATCTTTTGCCTTCGACACTTCGAATGTAACCCGGTCGGCGGTGCCGTCGCGCTTCGCCTGCTCGCGGGCTGCTTCGATGGACTTGTCGTGGTAGTCGAATCCATAGAAGCGCGATTTCGGGAACGCCTTCGCCATCAGTAGCGTTGACGCGCCCTTGCCGCAGCCCACGTCGGCTACGCGCGCGCCTGTTTCGAGCTTCTTCCGCACATCGTTCAGCGACGGAATCCACGCGCTTACAAGGTTGGCGGCATAGCCCGGCCGAAAGAATTTTTCGCAGCCGTGAAAAACGCCGTCCACATGCTCGTGCCAGCCCATGCCGGCTCCCGTGCGAAACGATTCCGCAATGCGCGGCACTGCGGCGAGCGAACCCAATGCGAGTTCAAAGGCGCCGGGCAGATAGGCCGGACTGTCCTCGCGGGCGAGCGTGAACGCTTGCTCTTCCGTAAGGCTGAATTTGTGTGTCTTTTCGTCGTACGTGATGTAGCCGCCCGCCGCCTGCGAGCAGAGCCATTCGCGCAAGTAGCGCTCGTCAGTTTGCGTTTTGGCCGCGAGCTCCGCCGAACTCATCGGACCGTTGGCGAGGGCCTTATAGAGGCCGAGCTTCTCTCCAATGACGACCATGCCGGTATGAACTGCCGCGCCTAGATCGGTGACGAACTGTCCGATAAATGCGTTGAGTTTATCCATGTCGAGTTTTGAAACCTGGGCTGTACTCATAGAGATTTCCCCCCTTCGAATGATTTCCGTTGGCGCTGATGCGAGAAAGGCCCGAACTTGATCGGGAGATCAGCTGCCCCACTATTGAGATCGATTTTGCGCCGGAAAAGACGAGAGCGTCAAGCACACGCAGGCGGGGGGACGGGCGCGGCTTCATGCGAAGAGTGAGCCCCATGTGCCGTTTACCTTGCAGTCGAGATTGAGTTGCCATGTGGAAGGACCCGGCAGGGAGACGCAGTCCCGCATCGAGTGCTACAAGCGATAAATCGAGAAGTGTCCCCGATGGTCGCCTTTTGCCATCCAGAGTCCTCCGGCCCTCCCGTCACATCATTCCTCATGCAGAAAAAAGACTGCAAAGCCCTCCAAATTAAATCTCTTCGCTCGACTAAGAAATACAAGAAATGGAATTGCCATCCAGTAAATGGGATGACTCCCACCAAGTCACCGCCGGAGCATTGCAATAAGGCCGAAATCCTTCCTGGAAGAACGCGATGGCGAGTGGGAGTAAGTGGCCGAATCCTCTGTAAGTTATTGAAAACACGTCACTCATCTACGTGACCCAGATCACAACGCCCCCCCGCTGGTGCTCCGCCTGCTCCTTCCAAGTCGCTACTATACCCACGCCTTCTTGTGGGTCTTGGAAATCCGGGGGCCCTTAGCCCCGGCAGGAGAAAGTAAATGAGAATGCTTCGGACTCTTAGATTATTAGCTATAGGACTAACTCTGTTGCTGATCGCGAGCGCCATCTGTATCGCACAGACGGAAAGCGGTCAGATCAGCGGAACCGTCAAGGACACCAGCGACGCCGTCGTGGCAAACGCGAAGGTCACGGTAAAATCCATCAACACCGGACTCACCCGCGAAACGGTGACCAACGCCGCTGGTCTCTATACCATTGCCAGTCTTAAGCCCGACACTTATGAGGTGTCGATCGAAGCCACGGGATTCAAGAAATTCGCACGCCGCGTTCAAGTAACGGTTGGGTCCCAAATTGATATCCCGGCACAGCTGACGGTTGGCACCACCGCGACCACCGTCGAAGTAAGCGCACTCGGCGAGACGGTTGCCGTTAATACCGAGAACCAGACGATGTCTACGATTGTTAGCAACTCCGATCTCGATAAACTGCCAACCAGCCCGACACGGAACCCTTACACGCTAGTGGCATCCGCCTCTAACGTGAACGCGGACAACGCCGACGGCCGGGGCGCCGGATTCTCCATTAACGGCCAGCGTTCGGCTTCCACCAGCATTCTGCTCGATGGCGCCGAGAACGTTGACGCATTCACTGCCGGCATCGGCCAGCAGATACCGCTGGATTCGGTGCAGGAATTCAGCGTCCTGACCAGTAACTTCGGGGCTGAGTACGGTCGCGCCAGTGGTGGTGTGGTCAACCTCGTCACCAAGTCCGGCTCGAATCAGTTCCACGGAAGCGCGTACGAATTCAACCGCATCTCGGCGCTTTCGTCCAACACCTTTCAGAACAATGCGACCGCCCAACCAAAAGGCGTTTTCACCCGCAACAATTTTGGCTTCTCTGTGGGTGGCCCGGTAAAGAAGGACAAATTGTTCTTCTTTGACAACCTGGAATGGCTTCGCGTTCGTAGTAACGCCCCGCAGCAACTGACGATCCTTGATCCCGAGTCTGTCGCCACATTGACGGGACCGGGAGCTGATTTCTTCACGCAGTATGGGAAACTCGGCCCGTATTCTCTGATTAGTGCGACGCCGAACTGCGGCGGCACGACGCTGACTTGCGACCATATCTCCTATGTGGTGCCCTCCGATGCCGGCGGCGGAACTCCCGAAAATACCTGGCAAAACGTCGGCAGGGTGGATTTCAACTTGTCCACCAAGACGACCCTCAGCGCCCGCTATGCCGCCTATCACGAAGTAGATTTTCAAGGAACGGTCAGTTCTAGTCCGTATCTTGGCTATAACACCGGCTCAAGCGCCTTCGACCAGAACATCACTCTGGCGATTAGCCACGTCTTCAGCACAAACCTGGTGGATACGGCAAAGCTTGTCTATAACCGCCTGAATGGGCCCATTCAGCCCTTGGGAACCAACCCTGTCGGCCCGACGCTTTTCACCTCCAGTTCTCTGCCCACGATCGATGGTGTGCCGCTCGCGTTCCCCGGATACCTGGAAACGTCGCCCGGCAACTCCATCCCGTTCGGTGGCCCGCAGAACTTGTATCAGATCTACAATGACCTGTCGTACGCCCACGGAAAACACCAGTTCAAAGCTGGCGGGCAGTTCATCCACATCCGCGACAACCGCATCTTCGGCGCGTATGAGACCGCAGTTGAATACCTTGGAAAGAATAGTGTCTCTTCTGCGCTTCCCAACCTGATTTCAGGTCAGATCTACCAGTTCCAGGGCGCCATCTATCCACAGGGTGAGTACCCGTGCTATCGGGATCCGTCCACCGGCTCTTACATCCAGACTTCCGCCTGCACGCTCACTTTGCCGGTTGGACCACCCAGCTTCGAACGTAACTTCCATTACAACGACCTTGCATTTTATGGTCAGGACACCTGGAAACTCTCGCGGCGCTTAACTCTCAACTACGGGTTACGTTGGGAATATTACGGCGTCCAGCACAACGCGAATACCGATCTCGACTCCAACTTCGTTATGGGACCGGGAGCCGACCCATTCGACCGGGTCCGCAATGGCCAAGTCGAACTCGCGAAGAACGGAGGCGTGTTCTGGAAGCCGTCTTACGCCGGCTTTGGACCCCGCATTGGTTTCGCGTGGGACGTCTTCGGCGATGGCAAAACCAGCGTTCGCGGTGGCTATAGCATTGCCTACGAGCGCAACTTCGGTAACGTGACGTTCAATGCCATCCAGAACCCACCCAACTATGGCGTCATCAGCCTGATTTCGGGCCAGGATATCGCTTCCATGCCTGTCTACACTGACAACGCCGGACCGTTGGCGGGCTCGGGACTCACAAAGGCGTTTCCCGCAGTCAGCCAGCGCGCCATCAATCAGAATATGAAGATGGCCTATGCCGAAACCTGGAATGTGTCAGTCGAGCGCCAGGTCACTCGTAACTCCCTGTTCTCGGTCGCGTATGCCGGATCGCACGGGATTCACGGCTATGACATCTCCAACATCAACCTGGGTGGTGAAGGCGGAACCTTCCTGGGTGATGGAACTGCCCTGGGCAATCCTGCCTATAACTTCGGCAACCGCCTTAACCTTCAGTACAGCAACATGAATTATCGCAGTGACAATGGATACAGCCACTACAATGCCCTGACCACGGCGTGGCGGGCGAACAACCTGTGGACTAAGGGTGTCAACCTGAGCACGAGCTACACCTGGTCGCACACGCTCGATAACCTCTCTTCGACGTTCAGCGACACCAACGGGGGACAAGCCTCGGGCCTCTATGCTCTCGGCTATCTCGATTCGTTCAATCCTCAACTGAACTATGGCAACGCCGATTACGACATCCGTCACCGCTTCCGCTTTGACGGTAGTTGGGAAATACCGTATGGAAAGACGGGTGGCAACGCAGTTTCTCGTGCCATACTCGGCGGCTGGGGAATGGGCGCGAACTTCGAACTGCGCTCCGGGATGCCGTTCAGCATTTATGACGGCACCAACTTCAACGGCCAGGACTACCCACTCTGGATAGCCCCCACCGCTGTCTCCCGCACTGGAACCGTAAGTGGCTCGGGAGAAGGCAACTCGTTTAACTATATAACTCTGCCGACTATGTCAGGCGGGCCCGCGCCCTGGTACCCGGACTGCGGCGGCGACGAGAGTCACAATATCGTCGGCGCACCCATTTGCGTCCAGAATTTCGGGGACTCGCAGGGTATACCGATCTGCACCGGTCTGTATCACGACGGCTGTACGTATACGGCTAGCGGTCTGCCCTATCCGAGGCGCAACCAGTACTACGGACCGAAGTACTCGCAGTTGAACATGAATTTCTTTAAGAACTTCAAGGTCACCGAGCGCTTCGGGCTGCAGTTCCGGGCCGAGATGTACAACCTTCCCAATCACAGCAACTCATACGTACAAACGACGAACACTGACGTAGAGCCGCTTGCTGCAACGGGCATTCTGGCCGAAAAAGGCGGGCCTTGGGGCTACACTGGAACCACGGCCGATGAACGCCGCAACATCCAACTGGGATTGAGGCTGACCTTCTAAAGCTCAATTCTCCTAAAACCCTCAGGGGAGCCTCCGGGCTCCCCTGATTTTGTCTTCGCTGGTTGTTTGAACTCACAATTGGCCATATCACAAGTCCCAGTTGCCGGCTCTCAGTTGGAAGGCGACGGTTCATGGCTCGGCAATAGATGAGTCGGCCACACTAGGAATCTCCTTTGCGTATGCTGCTGGAAAAGGCAGCGTCGGCATAGAGGCCCGTCCAGCGTCCTTACGTAACCCTTTTATCTGGAATACTTTGCAAATTTTGCCCCTGTAGAATCAAGACTTTACAAAGAGTGCCCATTTATCCTTCCCCGCATTTGGTTAACTCCAAATAAATCAATAAGTTGGAAAAATTGGAAGACTTCCGCTAAGTCCTTATTCCTCAAAGACATGGAAGAAATTCGCTAATAAGACCTTTGTTTTCAAAGACCGCCGACAGGGGAAGGTTTTACTACTAAGTAAATAGAAGGTTAACGATTGCTCGCCCGATTGCACGAGCTCGCCGAGGCTTCTCCTCACATCACATCGTTCCGCTTGCGCAGAAAGGCGGGAACGTCGAGGTCCTCCGCAACGTAACTCGGAGCTGACATGCGCATGCCGTCAAGCGAGACCACTTCGGTCTGCGGCGCGGCAAATGCCGCGGGCGTTTGCTCGAACGCCGCCGGCACAGGATCGGGCTCAAATGCCGGCTCGGGCTCGAACGCGGGCTCGCGATCTTCCGCTCGCGCCGTCACCGGCTCATCCGCAAAATCGTCGGCATGATCCGTCACGTGAAAGTGGTCACGGTGACGCGGCACGATGATTGGATCAAACGACTCGCTATGCCGCGGACGGCGGATTTCGGCCTCTTTGAAGCCGGTCGCGATGACCGTAATCTTCACCGCGTCTTTCATCTTCTCGTCGAGCACGGCGCCGAAGATGATGTTGGCGTCCTCGTGCGCGGCGCCTTGAATAATGGTGCAAGCCTGCTGCACTTCGGCCAGCTTCAGCGAACTCGAGCCGGTAATGTTGATGAGAATGCCCCGAGCTCCATCGATGGCTCCCGCTTCAAGCAGCGGCGACGCGATCGAGCGCTGGGCCGCCTCCACCGTGCGATGTTCGCCGGCCGCAGTCGCTGTGCCCATCACCGCATATCCCATTCCCGCCATGATGGCCTTCACGTCGGCGAAGTCGCGATTGATGATTCCGGGAATGGTGATGATGTCGGAAATGCCCTGCACGCCCTGGCGAAGAATGTCGTCGGCGACGCGGAAAGACTCGAAGAAGCCGGCGTTCTCGGCGACGGCCAGCAGCTTCTCGTTGGGGATGACAATGGTCGTGTCCACTGACTCCATCAGTTCGGAGATGCCGCGCTCGGCTTGCTGCATGCGGCGTTTGCCCTCGAAGGCGAACGGCTTGGTGACGACCGCGACGGTGAGCGCGCCCATCTCGCTGGCAAGCGACGCGATAATCGGGGCAGCGCCCGTGCCGGTGCCTCCGCCGAGGCCGGCGGTGACGAAGATCATGTCGGCGCCTTCGAGCGCCTCAATGATTTTGTCGGAATCTTCGAGCGCAGCTTTGCGGCCGATTTCGGGATTCGCGCCCGCGCCGAGTCCGTTGGTCAGCTTCACGCCGAGCTGAATTTTCGTGGCGGCGCGCGACATCCGCAGCGCTTGCAGGTCGGTGTTGGCCACGATGAATTCAATGTGCTCCATGCCGGAGTCAATCATGCGATTGACGGCGTTGTTGCCGCCACCGCCCACGCCGATGACCTTGATGCGCGCGTCGTTCTTGAATTCTTCGTTGAAGCTGATGCGGAGTCCGTTTTCTTCGATCATGTAACACCTCGTCGTTGGTCGTTATCGTTCGTTGGTTCTCAGTTATCAGTTGTCAGTGATCAGTAAAATCTTTACGCGCCCTTTTTTGCGAATAAAGCTTTCATCCTTGAGCCAAAGCCCGGCTCCTGCATACCTCTGGCCAGCCTTGCGCGATGGCCGTAATAGACCATGCCCAGCACCGTTGAGAATTCCGGCTCGGCTAAGAACGATGGCATCTTCGCCATCGGGGTCGGCCATGCCTGTCGCGCGGCCTTGCGCAGAATCGATTCCGCCACGTCCAGCAAGCCCGGCAGGCGCGAAGCTCCGCCGCTCAGCACAAATCCCGCGATGCAATGATTGAGAACTCCTGCCTGGCGCAGGTTTTCGCGCACCAGTTCAAATAGTTCGCGGGCCCGCGGGCCGAGGATTTCTCCGATCATGCGCTGCGGCATCATGCGCGACGGACGATCGCCGACCGACGGCACTTCAACCTCATTCCCTTCGGGAATGAGCGTGGGTACCGCGTTGCCGAAGGTCTTTTTCAGCATTTCGGCATCGGCCAAGCCGGTGGTCATGCCGACCGAAAGATCGCTGGTAAAGTGGTCGCCACCAATGGGGATGACCGCCGTATGCGCGATCGCTCCCTGCTGGAAGACGATCAGATCGCAAGAGCCAGCGCCCAGATCGGCAAGGCAGACTCCCAGTTCGCGCTCGTCGGAACGAAGAACCGAGTCGGCGCAGGCGAGAGGCTCGAAGATCGTGTCGTCAACATGAACCCCCGCTTTGTTCACCGCGGTAACCAGATTTTGCGCCGCGCCGGAGAGCGCAGTCACGATGTGCACGCGAACTTCCAGCCGCGTTGCCATCATGCCGGTCGGGTCCTGCACGCCCGGCTGATCGTCGAGAATGAATTCCTGCGGCAGCAGATGAAGAATCTCGCGGTCGGCGGGAAGCGGCATGGTGCGAGCCTTGTCGACCGCCGCGCGAATTTCCTCGCGGCCGATTTCGCGCGCGCGCGTCCCAAAGCTGATCCCGCCGTGACTGTTCATACCGCGAATGTGCGCCCCGGCAATACCGATCACCGCGCGCTCAATGGGAATGCCGGCCACGTCTTCCGCGGCCTCGACGGCTTTTTGAATGCTGCCAACCGCCTTGTCGAGTTCGGTGATGACGCCCTTGCGCAGGCCGCGCGATTCGGTGACACCGTGTCCGCGATAGCGCAAGCCGTTGTCGCTCAGTTCGGCGACGAGCACGCTCGTCTTGGCGCTGCCGACGTCAATGGCGGTAATGAAGTTGGGCGCGTGGCTGGGCATGATTAATTCTGCGGAGGCTCCTTGGCGATGACTGGACTCGGCTTTTTCTGGGTTCGGGTCGCGGAGGATACCGTTGT
Source organism: uncultured Acidobacteriaceae bacterium (assembly GCA_963698865.1). Lineage (GTDB taxonomy): Bacteria > Acidobacteriota > Terriglobia > Terriglobales > Acidobacteriaceae > Acidiflorens. Next base: position 48,213 of record CAVOSL010000007.1, read on the forward strand.
GGGAGCGCGCTTCGGCACGTTCGTTTGTGTCGCCGTTGGGATAGACGGTTTGTGTTCGGCAGAATTCTGACTGCTCGGCGTTGCGGTGGTTGTGGGAGCAGGCTTCACAGCGGCGGGAGCAGGCTTGCCCGCCACGGCCTTGACTCTTGCCTTTGAGGTTGCGCGATGGCCGGACTTCACCGCGGCTTTTGGCCCAGGTTTTGACGCGGCCTTCGTTCCATTCTTCGCGCCAGCTTTTGTTGCCGCTTTCGACTTCGGCGGCACCGGTTTCGCGCCGGCAGGCTGCGCCGGACGATTCACATACTTTTCGTAGTTGACGATGGCTGCATGCTTCACCCCCGCGGCGAGCGCGGCTTTGGCAGCGGTCTGCGTCAGGGCCGGTTGACGCGTAATACCTTGTAGGTCGGGATTCACGATGATCTGGCCGTCAAAGCGCAGATCGACCGATTCCAGCTTTTCGAACTGCTGGCGCCACGCCTCGATGTGCGTCACATACACCTTGTAACGCTGCAGGAAATTCGCGGTGCCCAGATGGACCAGTACTTCGCCGCTCGGGTCGGCGGTCACAACCTTCACATCTTCGGAGTCAGCGAGATCGACCTCGCTGAGATCCTGCGAGTAGTGTGCGCCGCTGTAGTCGAGCTGCTGAATGAGTTCGTTGTAACTCTTCATGCGCGCCGCACGCATCGAGAGCGGCTCCCCGGCGTTCATGCCCGTGATGACCGGAAAAGAATATTTGTGCCTGGGGCCGGGCTCGAGGTCCATTAGATTGCCGCTCGCATCGATGAGAGAAATATGCGAGCCGATGCGGGCAAAGGCCACGGGCGTGCGCTCGTGAATTTCGATGCGCAGGCGGTTGGGGACAAAACGCATCACGCTGGCCGATTCGACCCACGGAATCTGTTCGAGTTGCTGTTTGCGGCGGCCGAGCGGGATAAAGAAGATGTTACGGCCGATGTCGCCGCCCATTACTTCCATGATCTGCGCGTGCGGGACGTGCTGTGCGCCAGTGACTTCGATCTGATCGCTGGAATCGACGCGGAAACGCCAGTTATGCTCGCCGTAGCGATAGAGTTCCGCGCCAGCGGCTCCGAGGATTGCCAGAATTACGAGCGCCAGAGCGCCCCACTTCAGGCCAATGGCAGTCTTTTTGGGGAGCGATCCGCGGCGAACAGAGACTCGTTTTTGTCCGCGCAGGAATGGGGATTCCTGCTCTTCTTCAAGATCGATTACGCGTGCGTCGTCGAAGGGCTCGCGGCGAGGGCTGCGGCCAGAAGAATCTTGATCGCGAGAGTCATACTCGCGCGCTCCGGGTAGAGGGTACAACTCTTCCTGGACGGCGGTGGAACTGGATTTCCGCGCCACGCGTTCGGGTCAGTTGTCGACAGAAAACCGCTGAGCAGATTTACTATAACCCGATTTCAGACAACGAAACAGTGGAAAGTTGAGGACGCTGCTTTGGAGACGTAATGTCAGCGGTTCGGACGTTCTACTTTTTGCCGACTCGACGCTTGGGACATGAGCGCCACGACATGGACGTCAAAAATATCAGGTCAGCATGTGAACTAGTCCGAATCGGCGATTTCCAGGTTGGGCATTTCAACGTCCGCTTCGGAGAGGTCCACTCCCGCGGGAATTTTGACCTTTACGCCGGTGCGAGGGCAAACCATGACCATGCTACGGCTGGCGGCACGGCTCACACGCATTTGCTGCCGTGCAAAGGATCGCATCTCTTGAATCTGGCCGCGATACTCCAGCATCTGGGCCCGGACCACTTCCGCCTGAGCCCGAACTTGCTCACGAATCATTTCTTTCTGGTCTTGGGTCAGTTCCCGCGCCTCTGCCACACGTGCGCCGGCAAGAGCCGAGGAAAGATCGTCATCCGCGATCGTAGGCTGGGCGACAATCAGTTTCGCCATGGCGACGGTACGCTCTGCCCTGGTGGCCAGCTTGCACAAGGACACGCCCGCGCAGCCGGCAGCACGGTGGAAAACAGGGAAGGCTCCGCGCTGATATTCGCTGTGAAATGCGAAGGCCGCGAGTGCGAGGGCGATCCAGTAGGTGGCTTTTTGCGTGTTCATGGGATCTTCACCGTTCATGAAATTGGACGGGCGCGGTGGAAAAAGGTCAACAGAACAATTTCTGGTCTGTGGCTGGTCTTCTGTGGCCACTCTATTGCGAATTTGAGGGCATCAATCCCAATTGCTGCATCAGGGACATCCGGTCAAATTCCGTCCACTCCTCGGCGATTTTTCCCCCGTCAAAGCGAAAGATCGTAGTGCCGGTCAGCTCGATTGCTTTGCCGGTGGCGGGCAAGCCGTTTCCGGCGCCGGTGTTGGTCCCGCGGCCGGTGAAGTACACCACCACATAGTCGCCTTCCGCGACGATCTGATTCACCGTGTACCTCCCATCCGGAAATGCCTGCCGCCATCCCTTGGCGGATTTTAGATCTTCGGCTAGCCCCTCCGACTTTTTGCCGGCGTGGGCGACAAAATCCTGGGTATGAATTTCGTTGTAGAGGTTCCAGTTGTCCTGGTTCAATGCCACTTCAAAAAGCTGACGCGCCACCGCCTTGTTCTTTTCGTTCCCGCCCGAGCGGGCTAAAGAATCGACCGGCGCAAGCAACAACAATCCGAATAAGAGAGCGCAAATGTAAGTCTTCCGCATATTTCCTCCTAGCCTTGTTTTTTTCCGCAAGGCTCAACCCCAGTATCGGGCCTATAGCTTGGTATAGAGTCAAGAAGAAGATTGAAGGACAGTTAACCGCGCCGGCGTGTCCTGGAACTTGCGGAAAGGCGGTTCGATGTCGCTTTCTTTTTGGGCGGAGTCAGTTTTTCGCGGATTTGCTGTAATACGCCCTGAAGTTCATCGCGGACTTCGACTAGCGACTCGATCTGCTCGTTCATAGCTCTCAACTTCAGCTCGCCGATCCCGGCCGCTACGCGCAGGCATTCATGAGAACCGCGTGGATAAGGAGCGGATTCCCCCGCGTCGCCGGGAAGCGCAAATAGCCGCAGAACCCGCCGCGCTTCCGTCAAAGTGAATCCGAAGCGCTGCATGCGCTTGATGGCGCGCAGGATCTCCAGATCGCCCTCGCTGTACATGCGGTACCCAGAGGAAGTGCGCCGCGGAGCGCGCATCAGGCGGCGACGTTCGTAGAACCGAACAGTCTGGACACTCACACCAGCTTGCTTGGCCAGCTCGCCGATCTTCATGGCGGAATCATACTCCGCGACGGATGACGGAGGTTGTGACTTCGTACTCAGCGGGCGAAGGATGTGGAATTAGCCGGCGACGGCTGTTCGAGCTTTTCAAGAACGATCGGTCCCAGTTGTGAGACGCTGCCCGCGCCCAGGGTCAGAATCAGGTCTCCCGCCTGCGCGGTAGCGGAGATTGTTCCGGCCGCGTCGACAAAAGATGGGGCGTAATGCACGTCATGCTTCCCTGCTTTATGAATGCGGGCCGCTAGGGCCTCTGCCGTAATGCCTTCGATTGGCTTCTCGCTGGCGGGATAGATGTCGAGCAGAAGAAGCGTGTCGGCGTCAGCGAAGGCGGTGGCGAACTCGTTCATTAGATCGCGGGTGCGGGTGTAGCGATGCGGCTGGAAGATGACGTGAATGCGGCGGAATCCGCACTGGCGCGCAGCGGCAAGCGTGGCGCGGATTTCGGTGGGATGATGGCCGTAATCGTCGACCACACTCACGCCGGCAGCTTTACCTTTGAGTTGGAAGCGGCGATCGACGCCGCGGAAGGCGTCCAACGCGGAGCGAATCTGATCGGCCGGAATGTCGAGCGCGGTGCCCACGGCAATTGCCGCCGTCGCGTTCAGCACATTATGCGTTCCGGGCACGTGAAGCACAAATTCGCCCAGGTCTTTTTCTTGCCCGTTTTTCTCCTTATATATGACGCGAAAACAATTGAGCGGCGCGTCGCCCACGCCAGCTTCGCCCAAGTGAGCGCTCCCGAGGTTAGCGCCCAAAGACCGGGCGCGAACCGGTGAGACGGTTATCAGGAAGTCAGAACCGGGAGTCGTGCCATAAGTCGTGACGCGGCGATGAACGTGCGGCAGCAAGCGCTGGAGAATCGGGTCATCCAGGCATCCGACGACGAGACCGTAAAACGGTACGCGCTCCATGAATTCGAGAAAGGTGCGGCGGACATCGCGCATGTCGCGATAGCAGTCCATGTGCTCGCGGTCGATGTTGGTAACGACGGACAGAATCGGCGAGAGCTTGAGGAAGGAGCGGTCGCTTTCGTCGGCTTCGGCAACGAGGTAATGTGACTTGCCGAGGCGGGCGTTGGAACCCATGGCATCGACGCGGCCTCCGACGACCACGGTAGGATCGAGACCGCCTGCAGCGAGAACGGCGGCGACCATTGAGGTTGTCGTTGTTTTCCCGTGCATGCCGGCAATGGCAATTCCGTACTTCAGGCGCATGAGCTCAGCAAGCATCTCTGCGCGCTGGATGACGGGAATGTGCAGGCGGCGGGCTTCGGCGACCTCGGGATTGTCAATGGAGATGGCGGAACTGGTCACGACGACGTCCGCGCCTCTGACGTTCGTTGCCTGATGGCCCTCGAAGGTCTGTGCGCCCAGACTTGCCAGGCGCTGCGTGACTGGAGAGGTCTTGAGGTCGGAGCCGGAAATCTTGTAGCCGAGATTCAGCAGGACTTCGGCAATGCCGCTCATGCCGATGCCACCGATGCCTACGAAATGAATGCGCTGGATCTTGGCAAACATACCCTGGCTAACACCAACTTCATTCTCCGCGGATTTTCGCGGATGAACGCTGATCATAGAACATTTTTGTAATTCAGGGCTCGTGCCGGACGGGGTCCTGCGTCATTTGACTGCGGCGAGATGTTCGACCATTTCCACAATCTCTTCGACAGCCTTTGGATGGGCCAGCGACCTGGCCGCTTCTGACATGCGGCGCAGGCCGGTGCGATCGCTTAGCAGGGCCACGATGGTTTCGACCAGATACGCAGCTTCGAGATTGGATTCTTCGACTACGACGGCGGCTCCGGCACTTTCAAGAGCGCGGGCATTTTTGTTCTGGTGATCGTCGGCGGCACGCGGAAAAGGTACGAAGATCGCGGGCTTTCCGGCGGCGGTAATTTCGCCTACGGTGCTGGCGCCGGAGCGGCAGACCAGCAGATCGGCTCGGGCGAATGTCGCAGGCATGTCGTCGATGAATTTGTGGACTTCTCTGGAAACTCCCGCGCTCTGATAGGCGGCTTCAACACTCTCAAAATCGCGCTGGCCGGTTTGATGGATGATGTGGAGCGCGGGAATTTTTGCGCGCAGTCCGGGCAACGATTCGATCATCGCCAGATTGATGGCATGCGCCCCTTGACTGCCTCCGAAGACGAGCAGGGTCGAAGTCGCTTTATCTTTATCTTTAGGCGCAATCTGAAAAAACGCTTCGCGCACCGGAACGCCTGTCACTTTCGCATTGCGGAAGTATTGACAAGTCTCTTCAAAATGAACCGCGGCAGCCGAGACGAAGCGCGCAACCATGCGATTGGCAAACCCGGGAACCACGTTCGGCTCGAAGGCCAGCGTCGGGATGCGCCGGCGAATGGCGGCGATCATCGCCGGACCGGAGGCGTAACCGCCGACTCCGATGACTACATCTGGGCGGAAATCGGAGACGATACGCCCTGACGTCCACAGAGCCCGCGGCAGATCGAACATGGTACGGGCGCGCGTTATGAGGCTGACATTTTTCAGCGCGCCGACCTGAATCAGTTCGAGCGGGAAGCCGGCCTGCGGGACGAGCCGCGTTTCAATGCCGCGCGCGGTGCCGATAAAGAGCACTTCGGCGGCGAATTGCTTCTTGAGTTGCTGGGCAATGGCGAGGGCCGGAATGACGTGTCCGCCGGTGCCTCCGCCTGCGATGATGACGCGCATGGTCAGAATCAAAATCTATCATGGTATATGGTGCAGGTCTCAGGTCTTAGCTCTTGAGTCTTACGGTCTCGATAGAAAAACTGGCATTTTTATACTCATTGTTGACGATCTTGTGACAAATGCCGCCCTCGATCCTGGCTACACTACCCGCGCCTTCTAAACGACTTCAGAAGCGCGCATCTTTATTTCCCAGAGGAATTTCTTCATGCGTTCTGCTCAAAAGCTGCTTCCTGCTCTGCTCTTGTTAACGCTCTCCTGCTATGCCGCGGATTGGCCAATGTACCACCTCAAGCCCACACACATGGGTTTCAACCATGCCGAAAAGACCATTGACCACAACAACGTCAAATTCCTCGCGCAACAATGGGTGGGCGTGATGGGCGGTGTCGTCGATTTTTCGTCGCCAGCGGTCGTTGGCAATTCCGTTTACATCGGGGCCACCGATGGACTGTTGTATGTCTTTGCTGCGGGCGGCTGCGGCTCCGATACTTGCAATCCGGTCTGGGTTGGCAATGCGGGCGGTCAAATCTACGACTCACCGGCGGTGGCTGGTGGCATCGTGTATGTCGGATCGAACAACCACACCCTGTCTGCATTTTCCGCGAACGGATGCGGTCAAGCCTCTTGCAAGCCGCTTTGGACGGGAACTGTCGGCGACGGCATTCTTGAATCCTCGCCGGTGGTGTCGAAGGGCATGGTGTTTGTCGGGAGCTACGACAACAATCTCTACGCATTCAAGGCCAAGGGATGTGGCAAGAGCACGTGCTCTCCAGTTTGGATGGGCAAGACGGGCGACCACGTTACTTCCTCGCCGGCAGTTGCCAAGGGAGTTGTGTATGTGGGGTCGAATGATGGGAATCTGTACGCATTTGTAGCCGCGGGCTGCGGCGCTTCGGTGTGTTCGCCGCTGTGGATCGGGCCAACCGGCAGCCAGATTTTTGAGTCGTCGCCAACCATCGCCGGAGGCAAGGTTTACATTGGCGCGTTCGACAGCAAGTTGTATGCCTTCGACGCAAAGGGCTGTGGCACACCGACGTGCAACCAATTGTGGACCGGAGTTACCGATGATCCATTCGTCGATTCCACTCCCGCGGTGGCCAAGGGAAATGTTTACGTCGCGTCAGGAGACGGGATGCTCTATGCATTTCGCGCTTCCGGATGCGGGCAGCCGGAGTGCTCACCGAAGTGGATCGGCCTGGGAGACGGCGCGGTCGCAACGGCGCTCGGCGGGCCGGTGGTTGCGAATGGCGTGGTCTACATCGGAAAAAACACCGCGCAAGTTCTCGCCTACGACGCTGCCGGATGCGGCTCTTTCACGTGCGCACCGCTATGGCTTGGTTTGACCGATGACGAGATCGTCTCTTCGTCTCCCGCGGTGGTGAATGGACAGCTATACATCGGATCTGCGAATAAATTCGATGGCGGACATCCGGGACGGCTGTACGTGTATGGATTGAGCAGGAATTAACCGGCTAGATTGGCAGGCGCAGAACTACTGTTGGACGGGCGCGTTCTCTGGCGAATGCGCCCGTCTCGGCGTTGCCTAGTTCGAGTTGGCTGTTCGCCACATAAACGAAAGTCTTGCCATCGACTGCGCCGTGAATCGGGCTGTCATACTCCGGGTGGTTCATCTCCAGAATCTCGACCGTCGAGATTCGCCGCGCTTTCTCGTCCAGGTTCAGACGGAGCACGCGGGCGGGACGAACTCCGATTTGAACCGCTATGAAACTGTTGCCGACTCGTGCGAGCCCATCGAGTCCCGCCAGCCAGACATCGGGTGGGCCGTCGAGATGCCGGCGTTCTTTCGATGCCACGTCCAGGGCCCAAACGCCATCGGAGAAATCGGCAACATACATCGTCTTCTCGTCGGCGGAAAATGCCAGGCCTTGCGCCGCTCGGAAGACCGTTGCGGGGACGAAGACCTCAAGCTTTTGCGCGCCGCGGCGAAGACGGTAGATTCCAGACGCCAGCGAGTCGGCGACGTAAACGTTTCCCTTGCCATCGACCAGCAGCGCGTTCAGGAAATGTTTCTTGCCATCGTTTTTGTCATTCCTGGGCAGCATTACTTTACGCAGAAGCTTGCCGAAATTTTTCCCGGGCTCGATGTCGAAAACGAAAATTCCGGATTCTCCGTCGTCTTCCTTCCTGTAGTCGCGCATGAAAGGAACGGCGGACGTGCTGGCGAAGAGGAGGTGACGCGGCGCGTCGATAGCGAGCGAACCGCCCGCCAGGAAACCGTCCTGCCCGTGGGTGAAGTCGGAGACGGCTCCTGCTTGGGTGCGCCGCAAAATCTTTCGCTGCCGCACACTGCCAACGTAAGTGTCGCCGGTCCGTGGATCAACGGCGATTCCGGTGGCCAGCAATCCCGGCTCGGCGAGCCGGAAAGCTACTTCGCTATGAACTACCGGCTTGCGGAGTTCGGCCAGCATTGTTTCGAAAGCGGCCCACTCGGGCGTTTTGCGAATTGAAGAAAAGTCGTCGTCGGTCTCGGCGCCCAAGTCGAGCTTGCGTGCAACTAATTCATTGAGCAGTCGAACAGCTTCGGCCGCATTGCCAGTTAAGCTCTCTCCGCAGGCGACATTGTAGAGATAGCGCGGGTTGGCAGGGTCGAGGACGTGGGCTCGCTTTTCATAGTCCAGGAACACGGCGTAGTTTTTTGCCTGGTAAGCCTTGATGGCAGCGGCATTCAAGCGCGGCGGGCGTATCCGCAACGTCTTCGGAAAGCAAATTCAGTGGAATGAGGCTAGTAAAGACGAGACACGCGCACAGGGCAAGATTTTTCACCAGACAGTCCTCCGATTATCCCTCTTAGCGAAAAACGATTCTTCTTTGTTCTTCCCCTTCGATCTTAGGCCAATGCTCGAATCAAGACTGCGGATTGGGCTGTTTTTTCGAGCGTTTCGGGTGCATACTTATTGTCAGAGTTTTCCTCCCCTCGTTTCAAACTTCCAGGAGAATGACGATGCCTCGATTCGAAAATCATACTAAAACTCCCTTGTTCGCCTGTTTCGCAATTCTAGTCATACTCTTCACTCTTGCAGTCTCGCTCGAACGCGCAGGATGCCCGCGCCCACTCGAATCAACGGCCTGGCCATGGCTGGGCCGGACCAGCCTGCGGGCGTTCCCGCCGGGTACGTGATCACGCCGTTCGGCTACTTCCATCCATCGTGCGTGCGAAGTCTGGCGGAAGGGGAGACGCTGCTCGCGAATGGACGCGTTCGACATGCGGATGGGAGTGTCGGGACCAAAATTCCCGTGTGCAGTTACCCACATTACACAGCGGCGGGATTGGCGGTAACCGAAGACCTCAAAGATGCTCGCGGAAGAAAGACGCCGCGCATTTCGGGGTGGCTCGAATACATATCGACGACCACGGATACCTGGTACGGCGAGATCTCAGCGACCTGGACGGTGCCGCCGGCGCCCGGCACGGAAGAGGGGCAGACGGTGTTTTTCTTTCCCGGCTTCGAGGACACCACTAACCCCCGCAGTATTGTTCAGCCCGTGCTGCAGTGGTATCCGCCGGGCCCGTGGGCCATCGCGAGTTGGAACTGCTGCATGGCGGGGACGGCGTGGAATAGCGCGCCCAAGAAGGTCAGCCCGGGCGATACCATCCTCGGAACGATCAGGCCGGCGTGCGCAAACGCGGCGAATATCTGCCAAACGTGGGAAATCATAAGCTAAGGATGAAACGACGGGGAAGAAGTCAATTCTGCGCAAAACAAAGGCCGAGGGCCAGGTGTGGAACTGGGCGTTCGGGGCGGTCCTGGAGGTCTACGGCATTCAACAATGCAGCGACTTTCCTGCGAATAACAGCGTGGCCTTCACCGTACAACTGTATGAGCGGAATGGAGCGTTAATCTCCGATCCGGGTTGGATTGGAACGCCCGCGGCCGGGGACACGGACCCTTATTGCAATTATGGGCTGGGCGTGACGGCTACTGAGGAGACGCTGGAGTACTAGGGTGAGGGCTCGGTCAAAGTTCAGTGGCCCGGGAAACCAGCGCCTTCCAACGCGCCAAGCAGATACTCTCGAGCCTCCTCTAAAGCCGGAAGAGAATTTACTCTGCTTGCTTGGTAATGTTCAGCAGCACCCCCACGCAAGCCAGCGTTACAAACAGCGACGAACCTCCATAAGAGACGAAGGGCAGCGGAATTCCTTTGGTGGGCATCAGTCCTAAGACCACGCTGATGTTGATGAAGGCTTGCAGCACGATCATGCTGGTGACGCCGACGGCGAGGAATCGTCCGAAGTTGTCTTGTGTGCGCAAGGCAGCGCGTGTTCCGCGCCAGAGGAAGATCGCGAACAGGATGATGACGGCGAGCGAACCTACCAAGCCCAATTCTTCCGCAGTGACGGCAAAGATAAAGTCGGTGTGCGGCTCCGGGAGATAGAAGAGTTTCTGCTTGCCTTCCATCAAACCCTGTCCAGTAATTCCTCCTGTAGAAACCGCGATCAGCGACTGAATGATGTGGAAGCCGAAGCCCTTCGGGTCAGCGTAGGGATTGAGGAAGGCGAGAATACGCCCGCGGCGATACGAGACTCGCGAGATCAAGAGGTAGAGCGCTGGAAGCGAGGCAGCGATCGCGTATCCAAAATAGCGCAACCGGATTCCGGCCACGAACAGGATGCACGCGGTAATTCCCGCGCAGGCGATGGCGGTCCCAAGGTCGGGCTGGAAGACGATCAGAAGCAGGAAAACGAGTGTCGGCGTGATGGCTGGAAGTAACGTGTTGCGCAGGTCGTCGATCGATTTCGTCTTATTCTCCAGGAACCATGCCAGAAAAAGTATGAGCGCCGGCTTGGCCAACTCCGACGGTTGAAACGAGATCGGGCCAAGATGAAACCAGCGGTGCGTGCCGTGGGCGCGATCCATGAAGAAGACGGAGATTAGAAAGAGCGTGGTGAAGCCGAGCAGAGTGAAAACCAGTGCCGGGTGCTGGAGGCGCTTGTAGTCGGTCTTCATGGCGATCACCATCACCGCCAGGCCCGCGATTGCCCAGATGAGTTGCTTTACCAGGAATTCGTAAGCGGAACCGAAGCGCTCCTTGGCCATGACCGCCGAGGCGGAGAAGATCATGACCAGGCCGATGAAGACCAGCAGCGTGGTTACGGTGAACATCCAGCGATCGACACTGACGCGCTTGGCCATTGGAGTTATTTCAACACGGAGGGAGGCAGGGCGAGAGTAGTTTAGGCCGCTGATTGGCGGGCGGGGATAACTTTGTTGGTTCGGACGACTGCGTTCAACGCATCATTTGAGGAAAGGTAGGGGGCTGCGCTCAGGATGACATTGACGCCGGGGCGAAGGCGCCAGCGATATGCGCTACCGCACGTTGTGTCTGGTACCTCAGTCACTTTCGTACCCGTGCGGGGAGCAGTTACCATCGGATGGAATGAAACTGGAGTCCCTCCTGATCAGCCGGGATGCCGCGCTTCTCGGAGTGCTGCAGCCAACACTCGAGAAGATCTCGGTGGCGGTGGAGGTGTGCCCGGAATGCCGGGCGGGCTTTGATTTGCTCGGCAAACGCAAATTCGATGCCGTGATTATCGATTGCGACGACATGCCGGAGGGAATCGATCTGCTGAGCAACATGCGACTGGCGTCGAGCAATTCGAAGTCGGTCGCTTTTGCGGTATTGAATGGCAAGACAACTACGCAGGAGGCATTTAAGCGGGGCGCAAACTTTGTGCTCCAGAAACCGGTGACTCCGCTGCACGCCTCGCGCTGCTTCAACGCGGCGCTCAATTTTATGGTGCGGGAGCGGCGGCGCTACTTCCGCTACCCGGTCGAAATTCCCGTGCATGTCAAGATTCAGGGCCAGGAGGTCAAGGCGGCCTCGACCAACCTGAGCGAAGGCGGTATGGCGATTCGAATTGCCGCCAAATTGCCCAAGGAAACGCTGGTGGGGCTGCGCTTTACGCTGCCCGCCACCAACAACACGCTCGAACTCAAGGGCCAGGTTGCGTGGATCGACGGAACGCGGCAGGCTGGCATCCGTTTTGTTGAGGTGCCGCAGAGTTCGCAGTATCAGCTCGACAAGTGGCTGACCGACCGGCTACGCGACGAGATGCCACACAATCTGGTTGCGCACTCGACTTAATTCGCCACGAACGTTGAGCTTAAAATCCAAACCATAATTCAATCGGCTGGTTGCAGGGTGGTCCACTCCAAGACGGGAGTGCGCTCAGCTTGCAGGCGCGCAAGTTCGGCTTCGGCCGCGGCGCGGACTCGATCATGGAAGGCGTGGGCGCTCTGGCGATGCTCGGCGTTGAGCACGGACAGGCGGGCGCGCAGGTAGGGCTGATCGTCTTCTAACCAGCGCAGCAGACGCTCGGTGCGGGCGATTCGTTCGTCGAGGGTGATCATGGCTGGCTCCCTTGGAAAACTCTTACCAGACTGCCACAGAAGGGCGCTGGTGCAAGTTGCAAGTTGGCTACCTGAGCTTTGAGCCGTGAGGAGTAGGTGCGGGGTTAGAGGCTTAGGCGGGCGGCCGACGCTTGCGTGGGGATGGGGCTCTTCTCTTCTTCGAGGGTGGTTTCTTCCCAATACGACCGATCGCGCAGAATACGGGACACGAGCGCCGTGTGCATGGCATGGCCGGCCCGGTCGGCTACCACCGCGCCAAGAATTTGCTTGCCGATGAGCGCGAGGTCTCCGATGAGGTCGAGGACCTTGTGGCGGACGAACTCGTCCGGGAAACGCAGCGGCGGGTTCAGGACCGCTTCGCGGTTCATTACGATGGCGTTTTCGGTCGAGGCGCCCCGGATCAAGCCCTGCTGGCGCATGGCGTCCGCTTCATGGATAAAGCCGAAGGTACGCGCGGGCGCGATCTCGTGGAGATAGCTGCCATTAGTCAACCGTACGCGGAAGGTCTGCTTGCCGATTAGCGGATGCGGAAAATTGATGGCGTAGGAGACGGAGTAGATGTCGTCGGGATAGACGGCGATGAACTTGTCGCCTTCGCGCAGTTCGACTTCGCGGACGATCCGCAGGTAAGTGCGCGCCTTGCGCTGCTGACGGATGCCGGCTTTCTGGATCATGTCGACGAACGGGCGGGCACTGCCGTCGAGAATCGGAAGTTCGAGGTTGTCAAGTTCGACGATGGCGTTGTCAATTCCGGCGCCGATGAAAGCCGAGAGCAGATGCTCGGTGGTCGAGATCAGGACGCCCTTTTTCATCAAGCTGGTGGCGTAACTGACGCGGGCAACGTTGCGGCCACTAGCTTCGATTGCAAAGCCATCAAGATCCGTGCGATGAAAAACAATTCCGGTACCGGCGGGAGCCGGCAGGATGCGCAGGTTGACAAGAGCGCCACTGTGCAGGCCGACTCCGGTGCAGCCGACGGCCGAACGAATTGTCTGTTCGCGAGTCAAATCTTGCGAGACGAAGAACGCTGACTTGTAAGTCTTTGGCTGTGAAATAGATTACAGGGCGGGCTGGATTGTTGTATGTGGCAAAAAAGCCACAGTTCGTGGCTGGAATTGGGATGAGAGAGCTAAATTGTTCTGGCTCTGACAGATGATTGCAGGTTACGAAAGGTGAACTGGGGTGTTTTCGGGGCTTTTCCCTGGTATTTCTAGGGGTTGGCGGGTCAGATTCTTTCCCGCGGATTCACGCGGATTTTCGCGGCTGAATTCAAAACCTGACCAGCGATTGGGCTATCCTCGTTCGCTGTTCAGTGCTTCCTCGGCGGGGCTTTGGGGTCATAGGTGACGTTGGCGTCGAAGAGTGTGTCGGGCAGGTTCACATTGTATTTTGCGGTAGTGATGAAGCGCTGCTGCGACATCTCTCCGTTGAAGTAGCGCGTGAACGAGTGCGGTGTCATGATGCCGTCTTCCGGCTTGTAATGGTCGAAGACTTCCTCTTCCGTGTTCATCTGCTTATCTTTCTCGTCGCGCCAGGCATAACTGATCTTCACCGGATAGTGCGTGCTCTGGTCGATCCAGATCTTGACCGAATCGTTCTTGCTGTTGAGGAGCGTAACGCCCTCGGTTGGCTTACTGTCGACTACGTCGAGTCCGTCATAGAAGAGCGCGACCGTCGGGTCATTGAGCCACTTGCGGAAAACCCACTCCGGCGAATGCTCACGGCGGCGCAGATAATTCTGGAGATCGAGTTTCTCCTGCGCGGCAGTGCCTTTGTAGCTGATCTCGAATCCCTTGTCACCGTTATGCACGAGCGCAAGATCGACCTTCTTGCTCTTCACTCCGCCAATATCGATGCTGCCAGGGATCACATGAATATCTTTTTGGGCGAGAACTTCAAAACGGTCCTTGTCGGGATATTTGAGGAAGTAGTTGTACTGGATGCCGGTGCTGTTGGTGCGTCCATGATAAAGCGGGTAGTAGCGGCCGGATTCGCTGCGGCTCTGGTAGGTGAGGTAAGGCTGACCGCCGAGGGCTTCAATGGTCTGATCGAGCAGGGCGCGCGCCTTGTGGGCGCTCTCGGAGTCGTTGAGGTTGACAGCGGTTTTGGGTTCCGGTGGCAGCGGGGCGCGGGGTGGCGGCTCGGTGCCGGTCTGGGCATAGGAGAGGCTGGCGAGGAGCAAGAAGAATAAAATTGGCGCGAAACGATTCATGGGTCTTCTTTGATTGCGATCCATCTAGGTTAGAAGCTTGCCGGACCATTTTAGCTGTCCGACTGGCGGAGCGGGCCGGTTTTCGGGCTAAAATGCTGTTCTTCGGAGGCGCACCATGAAATCGCTCTTCGAGCAGGAAGGCGCGCAGGAGGTAATTGCGCGCATCGACAGCTTGCAACCTGCGTCACCCCGGCAGTGGGGAAAGATGGACGTGGCGCAGATGATGGCGCATTGTTCGGCGACGCTGGATATGGCGTCGGGACGGCTGAATCCGCCGCGGGCCCTGATTGGGAGGCTGATTGGGCCAATTTTCAAATCTGTCTTCACGAATGAGAAGCCGTTTTCCAAGAATGGCCCTACCGACAAGCAACTGGTGGTGGCTGACGCGCGGGACTTTGCCCGGGAGCGGGAAAATTTAAGAGGGAAAGTCCGGCAGTTTCACGAGGGCGGCGAGGCCAAGTGCACGCGGCATCCGCATCCTTTTTTTGGGGCGCTCACGCCGCGCGAGTGGAGCTGCGGAATGTACAAACATCTCGATCATCATCTGCGGCAGTTTGGGGCGTGAGGGGCGATCACCCCACCAGCACGTCGCCGGTCACTTTGAAAATTTCGCTGGTGATGAGGTTCCGTGTTTTAGTTTCATGGAGCTTCCGATTCCGCCTCCAACCCTGCCGAATGTTTGCTTTTCGGCGGGACCCATCACGCACTTCGGGTTGACCTGATCCTTGTCAAAGGAAATCCCGAGAAGTGAGCCGGCAACTTGATCCAAGTCTTTGAGCGAGCCAGCCGTGATTGTCTCGCCGATGAAGAAGCCGCGAAATTTGGTAAAGATTGAAGCATGGTAAAGCGTCCCCAAGTTTCCCATTGACCCCTTGTACTCTGCCCGAGAAAAGAGCCTGCCGTGGTACTCGACAGGGTAGGCATTGGCGATCAGTTCGTAGCCTACCGCACGGGTGTTCATAGTCTTATCGATCTGGTTGAAGACGAATCTTGGGCGTTGGCTGCTTTCCCCACTGCGGGCGTAGCTCCTAGCGAGATTGGGCTCAGATCGTCATTCGGCCGGTGTAGCGAGAGGATTCGAAGCCACCCTTCCACATTTCTCGCCTTACCGTTTGCGCCACCGAATCGAGGGTTGATCTCCCATCCGACGGGAATCTGATACGAGAAGCCGAGACAGTAGTTTGAATAGACTCCGTCCTTACTGAAGCCGCCGCTCTCGAATGTGTAGGGGTATGAGCGCACGTTGCCCGACGGTTGCGCAATTGCCAGTGTCGACAAAAAGGAGATTGTTGCGATAACGAAAACGAAGAGCTTCACGAGACTCCTAGCCCACCAGCACAGCCCCGCCATTCACGTTGAAAATTTCGCCGGTGATAAAGCCTGCGTGGGGCGTACAAAGAAACAGAATCGGGCCGGCGATCTCCTCCGGCGTCCCCACGCGCCCCAGCGGAATAGCAGCAAAAACTTTGGCGCGGGTTGGCGGATCGTTGAGGGCATCGGCTGACATATCCGTTGCCACCCATCCTGGCGCTACACAATTGACCCGGATGTTGTCGCGGGCTAATTCGGTCGACAAGCCTTTGACCATGCTGATAAGCGCGCCTTTGCTGGCAGCGTAATCGCAGTGGAAGGCTTCTCCGCGCTGCCCGGCGGTGGAGCTGATGAGGACGATGTGGCCGACTGGAGGCGGTGGCGGGTCGCCTTTTGCGCCCGCCGACTGCTTCTCCTGCTTCTTCATCTGCGCTACTGAATGCTTGATGAGGCCGAAGACGCTGTTGAGGTTCACATTGATCGTGCGCAGCCAGTGCTCGTCGGTCATCTTGTCGATCGGCGTATCTTCCGGTGGCCAAATGCCATGGTTCGCCACGAGAATGTCGAGACGGCCAAATGCCTCGATCGCCGACGAAACCAGATGCGCTGCTGCGACTGGGCTCGAAAGATCGCACTGCACGGCGCGGCAGTTCGCGGCTCCGCACTCACGCGCGAGTTCGTCAGCCTTCGCCTTGGCGGATTGATAGTTGAAGACGACCTTGGCGCCCGCTTTACTAAATAGCCGGACTGTGGCCGCGCCAATTCCGCGCGAGCCGCCGGTGATGAGAGCGACTTTGGAATCGAGGGAGATGTTCATCGTTGACTAGTATCGCAGCAAGTGCCGTTACGCTGCACGGGCGCGGCTCCAGCAAGGCTGGCACCCTTGCAGGCCCCGGCCAACTGCAGATTCCTCGCTGCGCTCGGAATGACAATTCTAACTAGCGTATTGATCAAAGACGCCGCGCGATCTGGGTTCGAATCAAAAGGGCGACCCGAAGGCCGCCCTCTAAAAACTGACAACTGATAATTGACGACTGACAACTTTCTCACGCCGTCGCCGGACGCTCTCCGCTCTTGGCCGGTGTCCGCTCTGGCTTCAGTACCTGCTGCACGCTTTCGTCCGCGGTCTTGGGCGGCAGCGGTTTGAGCGGCGGCAAATCCTGGCCGTCGACCAGCAGCTTAATCTCAGACGCGTCGAGCACTTCGCGCTCGATCAACCCCTTCGCTATTTTTTCCAGCAGGTCGCGATTGTCGGTCAGAATCGTCTGTCGCCGTCGCGTAGCCCGTGCTCACCATCTTCTTTACTTCTTCGTCGATCTGGATGGCGGTCGCCTCGGAGTAGTCGCGGTGCTGCGCGATCTCGCGGCCGAGGAAAATCTGCTCTTCTTTCTTGCCGAAGGTCAGAGGGCCGAGGTCGCTCATGCCCCATTCGCACACCATCTTGCGCGCCAGTTCGGTGGCACGCTCGATATCGTTACCGGCGCCGGTCGACATCTGATTCAGGAAAATCTCTTCCGCAATGCGCCCGCCCATGAGGATGGCGATCTGCGTGTCGAGATAATTTTTGTAGTAGTTATGGCGATCGTCCACCGGCAATTGCATGGTCAGTCCGAGCGCCATGCCGCGCGGAATGATCGTGACCTTGTGGACAGGATCGGCATAGGGAAGCTTGGCGGCGACCAGAGCGTGTCCAGCCTCGTGATACGCCGTGTTGCGCTTCTCTTCGTCGGTGAGCAGGAGCGACTTACGCTCCACTCCCATCAGGACTTTGTCTTTTGCGACCTCGAAGTCATATTGCAGAACGGCTTTGCGATTCTGACGAGCCGCCGCCAGGGCCGCTTCGTTCACCATGTTGGCGAGGTCTGCGCCAGAGAAGCCCGGGGTGCCGCGCGCGAGGACGGAAAGATCGACGTCATCGGCAAGAGGAATTTTGCGGGTGTGGACGCGGAGAATTTCTTCGCGACCGCGCACGTCGGGACGATTCACGACCACTCGGCGATCAAAACGGCCCGGCCGCAGCAGCGCCGGATCGAGTACGTCGGGACGGTTAGTGGCGGCCATCAGGATGACGCCATCGTTCGATTCAAAACCATCCATCTCAACCAGCAACTGATTCAGAGTCTGCTCGCGTTCGTCGTGTCCACCGCCCAGGCCAGCGCCGCGATGGCGTCCGACCGCGTCGATTTCGTCAATAAAGATGATGCAGGGAGCGTTCTTTTTGCCCTGCTCGAACAAGTCGCGCACACGGCTCGCGCCGACGCCCACAAACATTTCGACGAAGTCAGAACCCGAGATCGAGAAGAACGGGACATTGGCTTCGCCGGCAACCGCGCGAGCCAGCAAAGTTTTGCCCGTCCCCGGAGGCCCGACCAGCAGTACGCCCTTCGGAATGCGTCCGCCGAGCTTCTGGAACTTTTGCGCCTCGCGCAGGAATTCGATGATCTCGCGCAGCTCTTCTTTGGCTTCGTCGACACCCGCGACATCCTTAAATGTGATCTTCTTCTGCTGCATGGAGAGCAGGCGGGCGCGGCTCTTGCCGAACGATAGGGCCTTATTTCCGCCGGTCTGCATCTGGCGAATCATGAAGAACCAGAGCGCTCCGAGCAAGACGAGCGGGGCCAGATTGAGCAGCCAGCTTGGCCACGAGCCGCTGCTGATGTCCTTGAAGCTGTAGGGCACGCCCTTCTCGGTCAGCTTCTTGTACATGTCGGGGTAATTGGCCGGAACGATGGTATGGAAGGGGGTTTCGTTCTTATATTTGCCGCGTACTTCCTGGCCGATAAACATCACGTCGTGGATGTTGCCGGAATCCACTTCCGACAGGAACTCGGAGAAGCCGATTTCCTTATCTTTTTGGCCCGTCGTACCGGTGCGCACTACCTGCCACAGCAGGACAGCCGACACGACTATGACCGCCCAGAAAAGTACCGTCTTGATCGTAGAATTCACTGGAACTCCTCAAAAATGCAGCCCTTCTAGCCGCGGACGAAGCGGGCCGCAGGACGACAACTATTAGATGCCTACGGCGGAAATTCGACTGAAAAAAGGCGCGGTTTCCATTCTAGACCTTTTCTGGAGAAACGGGAAAATCGGTTGGGTGACAGAAGTCATGGGGCAGCTTCGAGCAACCAGACTTGTGTCCCGGGTCCGTATCTCGAGGCCCGGGACTTATTACGTTGCTGAAGCCAAGTATGGCAGATTCCTCGAAGTCTGCTCGGGACTGCCCAGGCCGTAACCGCACAAAAAAGCTTCATCCACGAGAAAGCCGAAGTAGTCGGGTTGCAGCGGGACACGCCGCGACGACTGGCGATCGAGGAGGGTCGCGAGCTTCACGGAGGCGGCGCCACGCCCGCGCAGGTCGCTCATCAAAAAGTCAGTCGTAACGCCGGAGTGTACCAGGCCCTCGACTAGCAGCACGTTCTTGCCGACGATGGCCAGTTCGTGGCTGAAATAAATCTCGAGCATGGGGGCCTGCGACTCATTGAGCTCTTTGTATCGCGGCTTGATAAATGTGCAGACCATGGGCACATCGACGGCGCGCACCAGGTCGGCCATGAACATGAAACTGTTTTCGAGAATGCCCAAAGCGACGATGGGTTGGCCGCGATAGTCGTCGGAGATCTGACGGCCCAGTTCGCGGACACGCTTCTGAATCTGGTCGGCCGAAATGACCTGGCGCAATGCACTACTCGGCGAAGTTGGCATGGCGGATAAAGGATAGCATTTTGCCCCTGCGAAATCGGCATTTTCGGATGGCTTCGGCGGCTGCCCTGCGTACCTGGATTGTCTACACGGGAGCAGACTCGTCGCGAACGAAAACTGCCTTCGCTCCGCGCGCCCGCGCCGCCTCCGGCGCCGCGAATCCGCGCATCCACACGATCCGCGCCTGCGCGTCAACCGCGACCGGCCACAGCTTTTTCTTCGCGCCCGTCGCGTGCAGATCGGCGAGCAGTTCCTTTACTTTTTTCTCGCGCGCCGTGTGCGCGGGCCAGTAGCGGTCGCCCGGCCTCCAATTGCGGATGGTGAGTTTCTCGCCAACCTCGGCCGGATCGAGTAGCGCTGCGTTCTGGCCTTCGGCTAGAGAGGCAGTCTCGACGATGCGCGCCACAAACCGTGCCCCGATCTCGGGCACATCGACGGCGCCGGGCACGTGCAGCGTGTATTCGTATTGCTCGGCGCTGGACGATGCGGCAGCCTCGATCACAACTTCAGCCCGACCGCGGCGAATATTGCGCGACACCTCTCCCGGCAGCTCGAGCTTCTGTCCCGCCTCACCACGCGCGAGCTGGAGGATTTCTTCGATCAGCGCAAACGAAATCGAGGCTTCGGGAGCGTTCGTCTCCAGCCATGCGCGGACCAGGCGGCGCTGGATTGCAAGCGGCGCCGCCGGCAACTTCTTCGCGTCGAGTGAGGTGCCGCTGGATTCCGCCGAGATGAATTCTCCCGCGCCCGCGCAATACTCTTCCTCGGCACGGGCGATCTCGGCGAGTTCCGCCATATGTTCGATCGAGGCGTCGCCAAATTCTTCGGCAATCAGCGGAAGGAGGCGCTGGCGAATGCGATTGCGGAGGAAGGTTGGATCGGCGTTCGAGGAATCTTCGCACCAGGCCTCGTTGCGCGCGCGAAGATAATCGCGAAGCTCCGCGCGGCGAAACCGAAGCAGCGGGCGAACAACTTCCGTCGTGGAGGACAGAGGCAGCCGGGGATGGATTCCGGCAAGCCCGCGAATTCCGGTGCCGCGAAAAATACGCAGCAGAACGGTTTCGGCTTGATCGTCGAGCGTGTGCGCCGTTGCGATCTTGTTGACGCGGCCCTGCTCGCCAAGACTGCGAAAGAACTCATAGCGGCATTTTCGCGCGGACGCCTCCAGGTTCGGCTTGCTCCCCACGCTCTCGACGGAACTCGCCATGGCCTTGATCGGCGCAATCCCGGCATCGAATTCAAGGCCGAGGCGCGCGGCAAGGCCCTTGGTGAACGCCTCGTCCTCGTCGGACTCTGAGCCGCGGAGTTTGTGATTCACATGCGCGACGGAAAGCACGACTCCCAGTTCAGCCCGCAGCTCTTCGAGCAGGAAGAGCAGCGCCACCGAGTCCGCTCCGCCTGAAACGGCGACGGCAACGCGGTCTCCGGGCCTTAACAATTCCTGCTTCCGAATTATTTTGAGCAGCCGCTGAGCTGGTTCGCGCATCGAGAGAATGGTACAGGAGAGCAGTTGTCAGTTCTCAGTTGTTGACTCGCGCTGGTATGCTTTTCTCATATCGTGGGGTGTTTTGCACCTGAATTTTGGTGACGCGCTTCGGCGCGGACTCCGATGTCCTAGATTGGAGGTTATTCATGGAAGAAGAACGCATTCACTACGCAAAAGTTGCTCCGCTCGCATATCACGCCCTGCTGGGCCTCGAGAAATATTTGCGCGAGTGTGGGATTGAAGAGGGGCTGCTCCATCTGATGAAGTTGCGGGCGTCGCAGATCAACGGCTGCGCGTACTGCCTCGACATGCATTGGAAGGATCTGCGCGCGATTGGTGAGACAGAGCAGCGGATGTATTCGCTCGATGCGTGGCGCGAGTCTCCTTATTACAGCGATCGCGAGCGGGCCGCGCTGGCCTGGACCGAAGCTGTGACGCGCGTGGCCGATACGCATGTCCCCGACAAGGTCTACGAAGAAGCGAAGCGGCAGTTCAGCGAAAAAGAGCTGGCCGATTTGACGGTGGCGGTCGCGACCATCAACGCCTGGAATCGGCTGGCCATTGCCGGGCGTACGACGCCGGGGACTTATCAGCCGCAGAGGGACTTGAAGAAGAGCGCCTGAGCGCTGTCAGCTGTCAGATCTCAGCTCTCCGTTGTTAGTCGGGCGTGCCCTGTATTCGGCGCTCGCCTTGGGACATCTCGTAATGGTATGATGCGCGCAATCCGCATGTGGGATCGGCTCGTGCTTGCGGCGAGCAAATAAATAATCATGCACCGCTGGACAGCCAGAATCGCGCTGCTCGTCATGCTTGTGCCGGTCTTCGGGCCGCTGGCGCTCGCGAGCGTTGCTCCGCCGCCCATGCAGTGCTGCATGCGGCGTCCGCTCACGGGAGCGCCCGCTGTGGAAGCCGAGCCTGCGATGCACTGTCATCACGGTGCATCCCAAGCTGCGCCAGTTGCTGGCTCGCAGAACGCAGCGTCGCCGGAACCTTCGTTCCGTTCGCGGGATTGCTGCGGCCAACATTGTTGCTGCCAGACCTCGCAGACTTCCGAATGGGCGCGGCCCGCTTCGAACCATCTCGCTTTTGTTAACCTTCCCGCCGCGCCCGCGCTCAACACGTCCGCCGCCGCTCGCGTTTCCTCTCCGCTCATCGGCGCGGATTCCACCCGCGCTCCTCCTCGCAGCTAGCCCCCAACCAGTCATCTACATCGCGAACCCTGCGGGCGATGTCTGCTCTCAGTGGCTAGAGCTTGCGTTGCTGGCAGTTTGTGGATTCATGGGTGGCCCGAGACGGGACAGTCCTCGTCTCCACATCGCGATGGCGCTGCCGCCAATGCACAAATCGAAGAGGAGAAAAATGAAGCGCTTCCTACGCATTCTGATGTCTGCCATTTTGCTCGTCCCAGCCGCCTTCGCCAACGACTATGGGGCCATTCGCGGAGTCGTGCACGACCCGCAGCATCGCCCCATTCAAGACGCCATGGTCATGCTCAAAGCGAGATCCTCCGACTGGACTAAGAGCGTGACTACCGACGCCACCGGACAATTTCAATTCAACGCCGTACAGCTCGGCGATTATTCAGTCAGCGTCGCCAGTAAGGGCTTTGTGCAGACGGAGCAGGACGTCGTCGTCATCTCTGGATCGGCGCCGGTTCTTCACTTTCAATTGCAGGTGGCGGCGGCCAACGAAAAGATCACGGTTTCCGAGGTGCCCATCGTCGCGCCCACCGATTCTTCCACGCCGACCACGCTTGTCAGCCGACTCGACATCGACCTCACTCCGGGCGCGGACCGCACCAACAGCATGGCCATGATCACCGACTACGTGCCCGGCGCCTACGTCACGCACGACCAGCTTCACATTCGTGGCGGACACCAGACCACCTGGCTGGTCGACGGCATCCCGGTTCCCAATACGAACATCGCCAGCAACATCGGGCCGCAATTCGATCCCAAGGACATTGACTACCTGGAGGTGAATCGCGGCAGTTATGGCGCCGAGTTCGGAGATCGCACGTATGGCGTGTTCAACATTGCGCCGCGTACCGGGTTTGAGCGCAACAACGAAGCGGAGCTGGTCTTGAGCGCCGGCAATTTTTATCAGACCAACGATTCGCTCAGCTTTGGCAGCCACACCGAGCGCTTCGCCTATTACGCGAGCGTCAATGGCAATCGCAGCGACCTCGGCCTGCAACCGCCCATCCCGCAAGTTATTCACGACGCGGCCAACGGCTATGGCGGTTTCGGCTCGCTGATTTTCAATATCAGTCCTTCCAATCAGCTGCGCTTCGTGACCGCGCTGCGCAAGGACTATTACCAGGTTCCGTACGATCCGAATTTTGACGATCTGGAGAGTTCGCAGTTTGACAGCGCGGGCACGCGCGACGGGGACCACGAATCCGATGTGCTGATCAATTCTTCTTGGGTTCACACCTTCAATTCGAAGCTGCTGCTGACGGTCTCGCCGCTGTTTCATCGCAACAGCGCGGACTATGAGAGTTCGCCCAACGACTATCCCACCGCCACCACCGATCGCCACACTTCTACTTATGCCGGGGCGCAGGTGGGCTTTGCCGCGAATTTCAATAAGAACGATTTGCAGGTTGGGTTCTACGGATTTCACCAGAACGATAGCCAGGAGCTGGGCATTCTTTTCAATTGCCCGACCAACGGCGATCCCAATTTCCCCGAATGCGGCGGTACTCCTTTTGCTGATTCCGAGCCCACCTCCGGCGGTGTGGCCGCATTCTTCCTCGACGATAAATTCAAGCCGTTCTCGTGGCTGACACTCTCGGCCGGCCTCCGTCCGACTCACTTCTCCGGCGCCGGCATCAGCGAGAATTCGATCAGCCCGCGTTTCGGCGTGACCGTCACCATTCCGCGACTGCGTTGGACATTCCGCGGGTTCTACGGCCATTACTACCAGGCGCCTCCCTTGCTCACCGCTTCCGGTCCCCTGGAGCAGTTTTGCATGGAGAACGATTGCACTTTTATCCCGCTGCACGGCGAGCGCGACGAAGAATTCCAGTTCGGTGTCACCATGCCCTTTCAGGGATGGACGCTCGATGCTGACACCTTTCGAACACGCGTCAACAATTTCTTCGACCACGATGTAATCGGAGAATCCAACCTCTTCTTTCCGCTGACGATTCAAGAAGCGCTCATTCGCGGGTGGGAGCTTACGCTGCGCTCGCCGCGCATTGCCCATCGCGGGCAAGTTCATCTCGCCTATTCCAACCAGGTCGCCTACGGCGGGGGCTTCATTACCGGAGGCCTGTTAGGTGATACTGCTCCTCTTTGTGATCCGAGCCCCGGCCTCTGCGCGCTCGACCACGACCAGCGCAATACTCTGAACGTTGGGGCCGACGTGTCTCTACCGTGGCACTCGTATGCTTCAACCAACGTTTACTACGGATCGGGCTTCAGCAATGCGTTCCCAGACACGCCATATCCCGGCGACTATCTGCCCGGACACACGACGTTCGATCTGTCGCTCGGCAAAGACTTTGGCGAACGCTACTCTGCGTCGCTGAACGCGGTAAACGTCGCCAACCGGCGGGTCGAACTCGACAACAGCGTTACTTTCGGGGGTTTCCACTGGAACAACCCGCGCGAAATCTTTGTCGAGCTGCGATTCCGCTTCCATTATTAAGGAGAAGCGGTAAAGAACATGAAAAGGAGCAACTGAGAAGTGAGGACAGCTTCATGACACGCCGATTTGTGCCGCTGGTTTTGCTGTGGCTGGCGCTATTCGCGGGCTGCAACCGAGCCAAGAGATACGCCATGCAGGGCGAGGTGGTGGCCAAGGACTCAACTGCGAATGAGATCACGGTAAGCACTGGAAACATTCCGGGATTCATGGAGGCGATGACGATGTCGTATCGCGTCAACGATCCCGCCATCGTTCGGGAGGCCGAACCGGGCGACAAAATTTCGGCCGAGGTGGTGGTCGGCAGCGATCGCAGCGATTACTGGCTGGAGAATGTGCGCATCACCGACAAATCCGGGCGCGGCAAAATCAAGCTGCCGCCCGGGTCGAAGATGCTGGCACCCGGAACACCCGTGCCGAAAGTGGCGCTCATTAACCAGGACGGGAGAAAAATTCGTCTCTCGGATTTCGGCGGCAAAGCCTTGCTGGCCACCTTTATCTACACGCGCTGTCCGATGCCCGACTTTTGCCCTCGCTTGAGCAGTGAATTCGCGCGCATTCACAATGAACTCAAGAAAAATCCTGAGGACTATGACAAGACGCACCTGCTGACCATCAGCTTCGACCCGAAGTACGATACCCCAGCGGTGCTCCGCAAATACGGCCTGAACTATCTCGACGGCGACAAGAGCGGATTCTCGCACTGGGATTTCGCCTCCACAAATCCGGCCGATTTGCACCGGCTGGCGGAGGCATTCGGCCTTGAGTATGGCGGAGACGAAAACCAGATCACTCACTCCATGGTGATCGTATTAATTGCGCCCGACGCCACAGTGGCGAATTACTGGTCCACGAATTGGACTTGGACCGATTTGATGGAGAGCATGCGGCAGGCGATCCATGGCGGGGCGAAGGCGAAGTAGCGCATGGGCTGCCAAACCATCGATGGTCGGTTTTGCCGGAGCCGTGCCCGCGAGTGCAGCCGGGAGTCGTTTGACGCTGTTCCCTCGGCCTCCGTATAATTTCACCGTTCACACCCAATCAAGGAAATCTGGGTGGCCACACGCTTGAGTTCAAGCGTGCAGAGCCGGGCAGGATGTACGACCGCGCCTGCGTGCTCCGTGTGCAGGTCTGATCGCTGATGGCGATCAGTTCACACAGCCTGGCGAGTTGGAAGCATCAACGTTCCCGAAAAATCCCGAAGGAGTTCAATGGATCCAATGATCAGCAAGTTTGCGCGCTTCGCGGCCGTCGTGCTCGGCCTCTCCCTTTTCGCTCTGGCCCAAACAGACCCGGCTGCCGGGCAAACTACCAACCCATCTGCCACTCCACCGAACGCCCCGTCGGCGGCGGCCGCGACGGCGAACAAGCCGATGGGCACCAAGGTCGGTACCATCAATATCGAACAGGCCATCTTCACCTCCAACGAAGGCCAAAAAGAATTTCAGGAGTTGAGTAAGAAGTTTGAACCGAGGCAGAACGAACTGAAGACGAAGGCCGACGAGATCGACAGCCTGAAGAAGCAGCTCAGCACCCAGCAAGACAAATTGAACGACGAAGCGAAGGACAAGCTCGTCAAGCAGATCGAGACCAAGCAGAAGAGTTTTGAACGCACGTCGCAGGACGCGCAAGAGGAATTTCAGAACCAGCAGGGCGAGATCGGCAATAAGATCCTGACCAAGATGGCGCCGCTTATCGTGAAGTACGCTGGCGAGAACGGCTATGGAATGATAATCGACACGTCGCAGCAGTGGCCCCGCGGACCGGTGATTTGGTACGGGCCGGCCGTCGACATCACGCAACCCGTGGTCGAGGCGTATAACGTGCAGTCGGGTGTGGCCCCGCCGCCAGCCGGTAGCACTCCCGCGAAGCCGGCTGCGAAACCGACCGGCACCGGTACCAAACCGGCGACCAAACCGGCCACCAAGCCCGCGACTTCGACCCCGCCGAAGCAGTAACGACACCGCGGGAGTCCTGTTAGTTCCCGGTTTCTCGGCAGGCAAGTTACGGCGAGCGACACGGGAGGTTGGTTTCACAATGTGGTGTTCAAGATAAGGACCACGCGCCGCGTGGTCCTTTTTTGTTGTCTGTATTTCCTGGGGTTTTGCCCCGTTTCCACCGCCGCGAGTTACGAATTCCATCGCCTTCTTCGCAGGGATCAATTTCCCCGGTCGAGGTGTCTTTACTGGCAACGGGCCCGTTCCTGGAGGATGATATGTTTCAGACACTCGAAACTACCTGGGACAGGTCTGCCCGCCGCCGCTGGAGCACCCTGGCATCGTTCACCATGCAGGCTCTGGCATTGAGCTTGTTGCTGGCAATTCCGCTCGTATGGGTGCAGGGTCCACCACGATTGCAGTGGCTCGACTCCAGTATTTTTTCGCCGCCACCGGCGCCCGCACCCGCGCCGCCTGAAATAAGGAATGCGCCGCGCACCTCGCACACCTCGGAGATGATTGGCGATCACGTGCTGATGCCAGCCGCAATTCCAAACACTATCGCGCCTGTGAACGATATCGATGCGCCCCCCGCTCCAGGCTTTCGAGACATCGGAGTTGTGGGAGGAAGCGGCACTGGCACGCGTGGAGTCCTTCGCTCGCTCGGCGATCAAGCCGCCGCCTCCTCCGCCGCCAACGCGGCCCCTACGCGTTTCGCACTGGGCGGAAGGCAACATTGTTCATCAGGTGCAGCCCCGCTACCCTCAGCTCGCGGTGGCAGCCGGCGTTCAGGGAACGGTGCGGCTGCGGGCCATCATCAGCAAGACCGGCACGATTGAAAACCTCACCGTTATCAGCGGACACGCCATGTTGATTACGGCTGCGGTCGACGCCGTGAGGCAATGGCGCTATCGTCCCTACTTGCTGAATAGCGAGCCGATCGAAGTCGAAACCGAGATCACGGTGAACTTCACACTGGCGGGGCATTAGATTGCGGCACATTACTGAAGTCTCTGGTGAAGCCGGCCGGTCAGCATTCGGAAGGGGGCGCTCGCTATAATCGCGTAAGTGAATGCTCCTCGACTTGAACGCATAGTTCTGCCGGATCAACGCTCTCTTGCACTGGATGGGCGCACATGGGCAGAGGTTTCGCTCGCCACGTTGCGCGAAAATTTCCGGGTCGTGCAGGCGCATGTCGGCGCCAATGTCGCGATCTGCGCGGTCGTCAAAGCCGACGGCTACGGCCACGGCGCGACCGAATGCGCGCTCGCGCTCGAAGCCGAGGGTACGCCCTGGCTGGGCGTCACCGATGCCGCCGAAGGCCGCGCGCTGCGCAGCGCCGGCATCTGGACTCGCATTCTTCTGATGACTGGAATCTGGAGGGGCGAGGAAGACGCCATCGTCGCGCACAATTTGACCCCGACTGTCTGGGAGGGTTGGCACATCGACCGCCTCGAAAAGGCGGCGCGGAAACAGCAAGTCATTCTGCCGGTTCACTTGAAAGTCGATACTGGCATGAATCGCCTGGGCACGTCGCTATCCGCCCTGCCTGAATTGTGCGACAAGCTCGCGGCGTGCGAGCACCTGCGCCTGGAAGGCGTGAGCACACACTTCGCGTCGGCAGAAGTGCTCGATGCGGACGATGCGCCACGACAGATGAAGCGCTTCGAGGAAGCGCTGGCAATTCTTGCTTCAAGAGGGTTGCATCCGCCGCTGGTGCACATGGGCAATTCGGCGGCGGTGAGCGCACGGCCGGAGACCTGGAAGACGATGGTGCGTCCGGGAATTTTGCTGTACGGATATTCGCTTCCGACCATGCGCGGTGGAGAGACAACAAACGAACCCAGTTTGCCGCTGCGCCCGGTGCTCACGTGGAAGACGCGCATCCTCACAGTAAAAGACGTGGCGGCGGGTGAGGCGGTCGGCTACATGGGCACGTATGTGACGAAGCAGCGCAGCCGGATTGCGGTGCTGCCAGTCGGTTATGCGGATGGCTATCCGCGGCTGCTGTCAAACCGCGCGCGCGTCATCGTGCGCGGAGAATATGCGCCCGTCGTCGGGCGTGTCTCGATGGACTTGACGATGGTCGATGTCGGCCAGATTCCGGGTGTAGCGGTGGGAGATGAAGTTATTTTGATCGGATCGAGCGGCGCAAAAAGTGTGGATGCAGTCGAACTGGCGCGGCTTTGCGAGAGCGTTCCTTACGAGATTCTGTGCGGCATTTCGCAGCGGGTGCCGCGAGTATATAGCTGAAACTGCTCAGCTCTCAGCTCTCAGCTCTCAGCTTTCAGCTCTCAGCTCTCAGCTCTCAGCTCTCAGCTCTCAGCTCTCAGCTCTCAGCGAAATGATAAGTATGCGCATCCGTTCGATGCAATCTTTCTGCCGCTCGCTGTTGTCGCCAATTGCCCAAGCTTACACGTTTGTTATAGTCGAATCAGCTTATGCGCTCGCGCTACGGCCAATGGATGCACGACTGGGAAACCCAGCTCACGTCGGTGGACAACAACCGCGTGGTCCGTCCGCTGGAGTGGGGCGTGGAGTGGACCGCGAATTGGCCGGGGCGGAATGGCGCTCCCCGCGGCGAAACTGCACGCGATCTCGCCGACTACTTTGCACGCTTCAACGACCGCATCATCCAGAACAGCGACGAATTCTATTCCTACACAACACCCAGCGACTTCCGGTTGGAGCGGCGCGAGGTCCGGGTTTTCAGCACGCGCGAAGTTCCCGATCCCAGGCTGGAAGAAAAAGTTCGCGGCACGGACGCGGACTTTTTGCGCTTCACTTCGCCGGTCGCGACTCCATTTCCAGAAAACAATCTTGTCAATGCGCGCTGGTTTCCGGCCCGCGGACGCCGCGCCGTGGTCGTGCTTCCACACTGGAACGCCGATGCGCTCGCCTACAACAGCCTGTGCCGCGTTCTCAATTGGCTGGGCATTGCGGTGCTTCGGCTGAGCATGCCGTATCACGACATTCGGCGGCCAGCGGGCGTTTACCGCGCGGATTATGCCGTCTCTGCCAACGTCGGACGCACCATCGATGCGGTGCGCCAGGGAGTAATCGATACCCGCTCCTGTCTGGATTGGCTCCAAACGCAAGGCTATAGCCGGCTCGGAATCGTCGGTACCAGCCTCGGCTCCTGCTATGCGTTTATTGCGACCGCGCACGATCCGCGCATTCGCATCGCCGCCTTCAATCACGCCTCTACTTATTTCGCCGACGTGGTCTGGCACGGACAATCCACGCGCCACATTCGCGAGGCACTGGAAGTCGCGCTTGACGTCGAGAGCCTGCGGCAGGTGTTTCGAGCGGTCAGTCCGATGGTGTACTTCGACAAGTTTTCGCGCTGGCCGCGGAAATCGCTGGTCATCTACGCGAAGTACGATCTGACATTTCTGCCGGAGTTTTCGCGGCGCGTGGTTGCCGAGTTCGCGCACCACCATCTCGATCACAAAGTCGTTGTGCTCCCGTGCGGCCATTACTCCATGGGAGAGTTTCCTTATAACTACCTTGACGGCTGGCACCTGGCAAGTTTTCTGCGAACTGCATTTGAAAATGCCGCATATTAAGGGAAGACACTTGAGGCGATAGCGCGCGCATTCGTGCCACCTGCTTTGCCGGCGATCGGCCAGGCAGTTTTTGGTTCAGGCCAAACTAGGCGGAATGCCCTAATGTCCGGGATGTGCGCGGCCGCTGCCAATCCGACTCATAGAGCCCACTAATCGTATTCAGCGCGGCCAGAAGCAGACGGCGATCGGCAGTGGATGCGGTTTCGAATGTGCCTTCGATTTCGTCGACGATCGCGTCACGGGCATCCTGCAGCCGCACCGCGAATAATTCGGGATTTTCCTCCAATAAAGCGGCCTCGAAAAGTAATTTCCAATCTTGCATTGAACCGGCCTGCGTTTCCATGATGATTGCCTTTTTCATCATTTCCTGAAAGTAAAGACCTGAAACCACACCGCTTCGGCGACCTCGTTCGAACGACCCGAGAGCCACACCGTACTCCTAGGTTTAAGGATACGAAGCGGGCGGGCGACTGGCACCCAAGGTTATACCTTAGGTTGATATCTGGAGATCAATCGGGTGTTCTCTGTATTACCGTTCTAGTAAACGTAGCCCCTGCGGAAGCCGGAATCCTCGATCTTTCAAGGATTGTCCGGTGGCTTGAGGCCTAAGGGCCCGCGTTGACGACTCAGGCGGCCGCTCGAGCAGACTCAACGGTTGGGCGCGGGCATTGATACGTGCTCCGCAATGCCTGCAGGGCATACATCGCGTCATCGAGTGCCTGTTCCTCTTCGATGTTGTCGCCCGGTGAATGGAACAACTCGCGCGCCCGCAAGACCAAGGCTGTCTCGGCTTGAGCAATTCGCTCCGGCAGTTTGGCGCCGTCCACCTCGAAAAGGGCCGCAGTGTAAAAGCGCCTCCAGGCGCGCGCGCCGGGCGGTTGGGAAGTGGCTTGCATACGTTTACTCCTTGGTGCTACGGGTTATAGCCGATGCCTATAGGGCAGCGTCAATCGGGCGTTTACTGTATTGCGCGAGCGTAGAGCGTAGGAAATCGCACGCTGGCCGTTGCGGCCTGCGGCCCGCGCAGATTGGGCAAAATGGCAAATCACAGAAAATATTACGTTGGCACCTGGGGATGCCAGCCTCGTTGCTCAGTTCCGATTCAACATTTACAATCGTTACATCTTCACGCTTCGTTGCGGCCACTGCATTCGAAGTCCGCGTAATTGTCGTTCCCAAGAGTTTGGCGGTGTAGCTCAGGTGGTTAGAGCGACGGTCTCATAATCCGTAGGTCGTTGGTTCGAGTCCAACCGCCGCCACCAATCCATGCCGGGGCAGAGAGATACGCCCCCTCAAAGATTGTTGCGCTTTGTTTTGTTGCGCGCGCCATCGTGCGACATCCGCGAGATTTTGATTCCTCGAACTTGCGCGCCCAAATAAATTCTGCTAATAATCTCTTTAATTAAACTTAGGGTGTGATTTCGTCTTCGGCATGTAGGGAAATTTGTTGCAACTTGGGCCCGTGCGCCCGCATCCGATAGATCATTTCTCGCTAGTCCGGCGCCTGCAACACGTCGTTGGGCCCCTGTTCCGCAGGCGTAAACTCGAACCTCCCAGCCTCATTGGAGTTCGAATGTCGTTGAGTGGAATTCTTTTCGCAACAGCAGGGATGCTTTGTTTTCCCGCCTTCACGAACGCCCTGTTGCCTGCCCGGCTTACTCTTAAGCATTCGCGCGTCACCCAATCGCCCAGCATCGCAACAATCCAACACAATGTCGGAGGAAAGTATGGCGACGAATCTCGTCCAGATTGAAAATGACTCGGAAATCAAGCAGCGCCTCGCCGCCGAGCGCGCCCGCCTGCGCAAGATCGCAGGCCTCGATCAGCCTACCCATTTCCATCGTCCCATCGAGCGCGCATTTACCGCCGAGGAGCGTGGGCAGGTCACAATTTTGTTCGGCGGTTTCACCTGGAAGCACGAAGATCTGATTCGCGCCGTCTTCCAGGGCTGCGGCTATCGCTGCGAGAAGCTGCCCGTTCCGAACGTCGCCGCCTTCCAGACCGGCAAGGAATTCGGCAACAACGGGCAATGCAATCCGACATATTTCACGGTCGGCAATCTGGTGCAGTACTTGCAGTTCCTCGAAAAAGAGGGCATTCCGCGCCAGAAAATTCTCGACAACTACGTCTTCTTCACCGCCGGCTCCTGTGGACCATGCCGATTCGGCATGTATGAGGCCGAGTATCGTTTCGCGCTAAAGAACGCCGGCTTCGACGGCTTCCGCGTGTTGCTCTTCAAGGACAGCGACGGAATTAAGGCTGCATCCGGCGAGCCGGGACTGAAGTTCACCATCGATTTCGGCTTCGGCATGTTGAACGCCATGCACCTCGGCGACGTGTTCAACGACCTCATCTACCAGATTCGCCCGTACGAGGCGAACCTGGGACAGACTGACAGCGTATTCCGCGAGGCGGTCGATGGACTTTGCGAGGACCTGAAGAATCGCGACTCGTTTGAGATTGAACAGCGCGCCCCGAACTGGGCCAAGCCAAAATTCAAGAGCAACAAGATTCTCCGCAACACCGCCAACGTTTTCGGCAAATGGCATGAGCACATGTGGGGCAAGGATTACCTTAGCGCGCTGAAGAGCGCCCGCGACAAGATGGATTCCATCGAAGTCGACCGCACGCGCGTGAAGCCGCTCGTGAAGATCACGGGCGAGTTCTGGGCGCAGATCACCGAAGGCGACGGCAACTTCCACATGTTCGATTTTCTGGAACGCGAGGGCGCGCAAGTACTGGTCGAGCCGATCGCAACCTGGGTCGCCTACCTGATGTATCAGGCGAAGGCGCATGCGATTGCCAAGTGGCCGGTGAATCGTCCGCATCGCAATCCGGAGTGGTACGAAGTCAAAAAGAATTTTGCTAACTACATCGGGCTGCGCAAAAAACTCTGGGGCATTGGCGCCGGCGAGCGTATGTGGAACTTTTTCTATCACCGGACCATCAAGAATCTCGGCGGCATCACGCATCACCTTGCGCCGCAGAAGGAACTTGCCGACCTGGCGAATCCTTTCTACAACCAGTTCGCGCGCGGCGGCGAGGGGCACCTCGAAGTCGGCAAGAACGTCTATTACACCGTTCACAAGATGTGCCACATGGTGCTGGCGCTCAAGCCGTTCGGCTGCATGCCGTCATCTCAATCCGACGGCGTGCAATCGGCCGTGATCAATAAATTCAAAGACATGATCTTTCTCCCGATCGAAACGTCGGGCGAGGGCGAGGTCAACGCGCACAGCCGCGTGCAGATGGCGCTCGGCGAAGCCAAGGTCAAGGCTAAGACCGAGTTCGAGCAATGCCTGAAGCAGACGGGCAAAACCATGAACGAAATTCGCGCCTACATCGACGAGCATCCCGAATTGAAGCGGCCGTTCTATCACGTGCCGCATCGCGACGGAGTCGCTGGCACGGCGGCGCAGTTTATCTTGCACGTGAACGACCGGATCAACAAAGACACTCGCTTCTGGAAGAAGTCGCGCGTGCGGGTGGAGGCGGTCCCGGCAGTATCGGGTGACTAGAATCACAGAGCTCGCAGAGTTCGCTCACATAGAATGGTTCTCGGCGATCTCTGCGGCTTTTCTCGGCGTTCTCTGCGGTTAAAGATTTTGATTTTGCCGTCGAGCCAGAAAGGATCTCATGCACGACCATAAGGGTCCGCAGCTAATTCAGATCGCGCCGCTCGAACCCGAACTACATCCCGTGCGAATTGCCAAGCCAGTGCGCCAACCCGTGCACGGCCATGATCGCGCAATCAAGTTCCTGGTCGGCCTCGACGTCGGCTCGACCACGGTGAAAGCGGTAGTCATCGATGCCGCGAGCGATGAGTCGCTCTGGCAGGATTACCAACGCCACGAAACCAAGCAACCGGAGAAGACGCTGGAATTCCTGAAGCGGATGGAAGCCGATACCGGCATCAACGCGCACAACACGCGCATGTTCATGACGGGCTCGGGCGGCGGCGCGATCGCCGACCAGATCGGCGCCAAGTTCGTCCAGGAAGTAACTGCAGTTTCGCTGGCTGTAGAAAAGCTTCACCCGGAGGTCTATTCCGTCATCGAACTCGGCGGACAGGATGCCAAGATCATTGTCTTCAAAGACGATGAAGAGACCGGCCGCAAGAAGAAAATTCCATCGATGAACGACAAGTGCGCCGGCGGCACGGGCGCGGTCATCGACAAAATCAACGCCAAGTTGAAGATTCCGACCGAACTGCTGGCCGAGCAGAAATATCATGGCATCAAGCTGCACAAGGTCGCGGGCAAGTGCGGCGTCTTCGCCGAAACCGACATCAACGGCCTGCAAAAAGTCGGCACGCCACCTGACGAACTGATGGCGTCGCTCTTTGAAGCCATCGTCCTTCAAAACCTCAGCGTGCTGACGCGCGGCCACACATTGCGTCCCCACGTGCTCCTGCTCGGCGGCCCGAACAGCTTCATCAAAGGCATGCGCGAAGCGTGGCAAGCCAACATTCCGCGCATGTGGAAGGAACGCAAAGTTCAGGTTCCAGAAGGGTCGAAGCCCGAAGACCTGATTAAAGTCCCGCAGAACGCGCAGTATTTCGCCGCGCTCGGCGCGGTTGAATTCGGGCGCACTGAAGACGACTGCGTCGGCTGCTATCGCGGCTACGAAAATCTGATTCACTACATCGACTTCGGACGCCAGGAAGAGAAAGCCAAGTCGGGCGGCAAGGGTCTGATTGAAGATCGCAGCGAATTCGAAGTTTTCAAAGATACGTACCGCCGCAAAAAATTCACGCCCGCAGTTTTCCAGAAGAACTCGACCGTCGCCGGTTTCATCGGCATCGACGGAGGTTCGACCTCGACGAAAGCCGTGCTGCTCAATGAAAGTGGCGACATCCTGTGCAAAACGTATCAGCTCTCGAACGGCAATCCGATTCAGGACACGATCGAGATGTTCGAGAATCTGCGCGGCCAGGTCGAAGCGCAAAACGCGAAGCTCGAAGTGCTCGGGGTTGCGACTACAGGCTATGCAAAAGACATCCTGAAAGACGTTCTCAACGCCGACGTAGCGCTCGTAGAGACGGTCGCGCACACAGAATCGGCGCTGAAATTCTACGAAGATCCGCACGTCATCGTCGACGTGGGCGGGCAGGACATCAAGATCATCATCCTGCACAACGGCCGCGTAAAGGATTTCAAGCTCAACACGCAGTGCTCGGCCGGCAACGGGTATTTCCTGCAATCAACGGTCGAAGGCTTCGGCCTCGACGTGACGCAATATGCCGACCTCGCCTTTTCTGCGCAGGCTATGCCGGTCTTCGGCTACGGCTGTGCGGTCTTCATGCAGTCCGACATCGTCAACTTCCAGCGCCAGGGCTGGCGCGCCGAAGAAATTCTGGCCGGCCTCGCCGCCGTCCTGCCGAAAAATGTCTTTCTCTACGTGGCCAGCATT
This sequence comes from uncultured Acidobacteriaceae bacterium, assembly GCA_963698865.1. GTDB lineage: Bacteria > Acidobacteriota > Terriglobia > Terriglobales > Acidobacteriaceae > Acidiflorens. The sequence goes on from CAVOSL010000007.1 coordinate 83,778, forward strand.
CCGAATCTGGCCGCGCTCGGCTCGCGCTTCGTCCTGCAAGGTGGAACGCAAAACAATCTCGCCGTGGTCAAAGCCGAAGTCGATTTCATCCGCAACAGTTTTCGCGCCACTGGCAAGCAGCCGGAAATCATCGTGCACGAACATTGCGGAGAATCGGGCGCCATCGGCGCCGCGCAGGAATCGTTGCGTTTATGGCGCAAGGGCCGCCAGACTTCGTTCGTCGGCCTCGATGCCGTCCGCAAAATCGAATACCGCACCACCCGCAACGAAGATACGCGCTGCCACTTCTGCAAGAACGACTGCCTGCGAACCTTCATCGACATTCGCACGCAGCCCAAAGATGACATGAGTTTTGTGCCCATCCAGAAGGTCACCAAGGTTCCCCTCATGCACGGCGAGCAACGCCTCATCATCGCCACCTGCGAAAAGGGCACGGTTGAAGACGTCAACGACATGAAGGACATCAAGTCCGGCCTCGACGCGATCCGCGCCAAGCATCCCAACTTCGTCGACATGGCGTCGAAAGAAGTTTTCCGTCCCACCAATGCCAAGTCCGTCGCCGATCCACTGCCAACAAAAGGCTGGGCCGGCTGGCGCAAGGACGACAAAGAGCGCCGCGCGCTGATGGAACATCGCAAGGATCTGCGCGTCGGCATCCCGCGTGTGCTCAACATCTACACTTATGCGCCGCTGTTCAACGCGTACTTCGAAAGCCTGGGCGTGCAGCCAGAAAATATTATTTACTCCGACTACACCAGCTCCGAACTCTATCGAGCCGGCGCGAGCCGCGGCGCCATCGACCCGTGTTTCCCTGCGAAGATCGGCATCTCGCACGTCTACAACCTGATTCAGGAGAAGCACCGCAAGAAGCCTCTCGACGCGATCTTCTTCCCGATGTACGACGTGTTGCACTCGCCGCTGGTTAAAATCGTCGGCGCAAACGCCTGCCCGACCGTGACCGCAACGCCGGAGACGGTGAAGGCCGCGTTCACCAAAGAGAACGACGTGTTCGCCGAGAACAACGTCGAGTACATCGACCCGGTGCTCAACTTCGCTGATCGCAAACTTTTCGCCCACCAGATGCTGCAAGCCTTGCAGCCGCTCATGGGTCTGGGACTCGAAGAAAACGATCGCGCCGTCGAATCAGGATTTGCGGCGCTGAAAGATTACGAAGATAGCATCCGCCGCCGCGCCCGCCAGACGCTCGACCAACTCGAACGTGAGGACCGCATCGGTATCGTCATGCTAGGCCGCCCCTATCACCACGATCCCGGCCTCAACCACGAAATTCTCGACGAATTTCAAAAGCTAGGCTACCCGATCTTCTCGCAGAACACGCTGCCGCTCGACGATGACATGCTGGATCGCCTCTTCGGGGAAGAAGTCCGCGCCGGCGTTGTTACTAGTCCGCTCGATATCACCGACGCCTGGAAGAATTCCTATTCGTGCAGCACCAACCACAAAGTCTGGGCTGCCAAGTTCACGGCGCGCCATCCGAACCTGGTAGCGCTCGAAATCTCCAGCTTCAAGTGCGGGCACGACGCGCCGATTTACGGCGTGATCGAAGGCATCATCGAGCAATCCGGCACTCCATATTTCTGCTTCAAGGATCTGGACGAAAACAAGCCGTCGGGCTCGATCAGGATTCGCGTAGAGACGATTGATTATTTCCTGCAACGCTATCGCGATGAGGTGATCCGCAAGCGCCAAGCGTCCGAGGACATCGACAGACAGCTCGCCGCCCTGGAAGCCCAGCTCCGCAGCGATAGCCCGGAGATGGCAGCGATGCCACCGATTGGACAGGAGAGCTGGCAGGGCACCGAAGAGATGGCCGCGGGCGATTAACGGCGGCTACCTGGATTCGAAAGCGCGCCGGTCTAGCTGTGCCCTGACAAGCGCATCAGTGCGGCTTCACGGGCTGCGACGTGGCAGTGGTGGCCCCTACTTCACCCGGCGTTCCCGGCTTGAGCACTGCCGTGTTGCGCTCGTCGGTAGAGATCATGCGATAGAACTTCTTCAGTTGATCCATCTTGTCGACCGGCACGCTCAGTTCTTTGATCTCCAGATTGCGCTCATAATGCAGGACGTTGCCAGTGGCCACGGTCTTGCTGTGGTAGCTGGCGAAGCTGTAGTCGACATCCATCGGCGGCGGCAACTCGTCCACCACATAGCCTGGCGGCAGAGCGATGTCGTAACTGTCGGTGTCGCGCGATGGCCCGTCAAACTCGACGGGAAATCTTCGCGGCTCCTTCGTCTCTAATATTCCCGATGATTTATTGCCAAGAACACGCGGCCGAACCAGCAGCAAATTTCCGGCAAGCTTCGCATAGTTGCCCGATTGGAAGCTGTACTCGAAGCCAAACGGCCGATCCGTCTGCTCAACGTTGACCAAACTGGCTTTTACGATTTGGAAGCTGGAAAGCGATCCAGCGAGCAAATCTTCGATCGGCTTAATGCGATCACTGCTTTTGGTGACCGCCCGCAATCGCCCTCGCTCCCTGGAGGCTCGGTCTCCGACTCGAACTTCTTTGACATCGCCTTTGAGCGTTCCATTCAAATCGAGCATCAGTTTGCCCGTTCGCTGAATGCCGTTCATGCTCGAAGGCTGTCGCGGGAGTTCGACCAGTTCGCCGCCATCGCCGTTTACCAGCACCCCGAAATTACTTTGCAAGTATCCGCCGATCTCTCCGAATGGGGTCACTTCGTTTGTCGGATCGAAGAACAGAATCCTGCCCAATTTCGGATCCTGCCTGACGGCGACCAGTGACGAGTCCTTCATGTCATCCGGCAACTTGATCGCAATGATTACGTGGTTGAATGCATTGTGAGCAGGTGTGTCATTCGAGACCGAACCGCGCTTCGCATTGATTATTACGTGGTAGGAGTCCACCCCAATCTCGCGTAGCATCGTGCGCATCAACGTCGCCTTATCCTTGCAGTCGCCATATCGGTGCGTGAAAACCTCCGATGCAGCGTGCGGTTGAAAACCTCCGATGCCAAGAGATATTGCAACATACCGGACGTCGTGCTGCACAAACCAGGCTATGGCTTGCATTTTCTGCAGCAGGCCAGGCTTGGCGGATGTCAGGGCGTTCACCTCTTGCTTGATTCCTTCGGATGTATCCGTCCGGCTGCTCGCCAAATGTCCGAACCAACTCCCGATCCCATCCCAGGTGGCGAACATATCTTTGGGCGGTGTTCCCGAAGGAAAAAACGTTACGATCATCTGGCCCGCCACGCTTTGCAACGGCGGCATGTCAAACTCAGGCCTGATTTCTTTCACATCCGCGATCGCCCAACGCAACACACTGCCGCCTGTTTCATCCGGCTTTATTTCAGGATGTGCAATCCATGCCGGTTTAAAGACCCATCCTGCGGGAAGTTGCAGCGAGTAGTGGCTCTCCCGCACCGGATCCCACCCCTGAAATTCCCATACATCCTGCAGCCAGAAGGGCCGCTCCTCCATTTCATATTCATACCCAATAATGTTGCCTGGGTCGGGCGCAGGAATTCGGAGGAGTTTTTCCTTCGTGTCATCGATCAAGTATCCGCCCTCGGCCGGAGCGGACCCCTCGATCGCATCTTTGTCCTTTACCTCGTAGTCCTTCCCTTGCGCCGGGATACACCAGCCGTGCAGGTTCGTGATCTTCTCCTCCGGATTGAAATAGATTCGCACGTTCCCACGGTCCCGTCCTTCCGGCCGCAGGATCTTGTAGACCACGCGCTCGTGAACTTTGATCTTGTCTATCGATTGCACGCTGACATTTCTTTCCTCCAGCAACACGACCGCATTGGTCTTCTCATCGTGCGCAGGCAACGGCGCCGAGACGAGCGCGTGCATCCACCCTGGCGCGTCGCCCGCGTACGCCGGCCTCACTCCCGCAACCAGATAACTCGCTGCGAACAGCAGGATCCAAAATTTACGCATTTCAGTTGCCCCCTTGCGCTCCGGCCCCTTGGATAACGGCCTGTTGCTCATCGTCCGTCCTCACGACCTGGAAAAAATTGCGCAGCGTTGGGTAGAACTTCGATTCGAGAAACATGAGATCGATTTTCAGCATGCGATTCAGGTGCAGAGTGCCTTTCTCATTTACCGCCTGCAGATTGTAGACGACTCCATGCAGGTCAATCGTTTGCGCGGCGGGCACACTTGAAATCTGCCAGCCCAGTGGAAGAACGATGCTCACGTCGTCGACCCGCTGGAATGGAAATTCAAAGTAAATCGGGTGAACCCTGTCGGCATGATCGAACAGATGTTTCTCAGAACCGCCGAAAAGCCCTACTGGCATGATGGAACGGCGTCCGGCGCCCGCCACCCAGCCCGGCACCTTTACCGTGAACTCGGCCACCAGAGAAGGCGCAGACGTCTTCCAATCCGGAACATTGGTCAACTCGACCTCGGAGGCGGCCGGAATGGATTCCTTGACTTCATCTTCCAGGAACTTCTTGCGCGCAGCATCGTCGGCCAGTCGTTCTCCCATCCGCCGCTGTGAGCACTCCAATCCCGTATAGGTGACCGTCAGCTTGCCCTCGAGGTCGCCCATCTCCGTGACGTTGAACTCCCCATTGCGTTGTATGCGAGACTCGGAACTTGTGGGCAGCGTGGTCTGGATCCATGAACCACCCTCCTTGTCGAGTTTTAACCCCGCCACTGCCGTCTCGCTCCACGGCAGCATGCCGAAGGGCGCGAAAGCGGTACCCGGATCGAAGAACACGTCTTTGCCGTTGATTTTGACGACCACGACGTTTTCGTCGAGCCGGTGGGCATCCATGATCTTGGGATTGAAAAAATAGTTTCGTCGCTCCGAAACCCACACGCCCTGCGCATCGAAACCAGCGGCCCGGGCCAAGCCAAGGAAAAGCCAGGTCAATTCCCCGCCGGTGCCATATTGCCTCTTCCAAACGTCCTCGACGTTGCTCGCGTTCTTCTGGTTTTCCCGCTTTTGCTCCTGCTCGGTCTTTTGCGCCTCGAAGGATGTGTTCCGGATCTGCTGCACCCGTGCATAGATCTTTTGCAACTTCACTTCGGGTGAATCGCCCGGCGACACGATCTGCCCCACCGCCTGCTCCATGGCCCCGCGCTTTCCCACGAAACTCTCCAGGCGGTCGTTTTGTTTCTTGCCGAACTTCTTCCAGAATTTACCGGGGTCGCTCTCGAAGGCTTCGTCGCTGTAAATGAAATCCACGCGCGCCTTTAGCTCGTTTTCCGGAGGCATGAAATCTTCGGTGGGAAAAGCCGGGATGTTCTTTACATCCAGGCGGACGACGCGGTCCGCTCCCTGCTTCGGTTCCACGGTGCCCTGGGGCAGTCCCTGCCATGTCCACTGCACCCGGAATGGATTGTCGTAGCTGGCGTTGTACGGCTTCAATGAGAATTTCGCGGATTTTGTAAACAGCTCGTCACTCAACACCCAATGCGAGTCGTACAGCGAAAATTCCTTGTAGTCATAGGTGTAGTAGTATTCGATAATTCCGCCCACCTGCACATCCGGAAGCGTGAAGGTCTTTGCCAGATACTTGAAGTTCCTGCCCTTCACGAGCGACTTTTCAAATACCTTTCCCTCGAAATTCGTGACCGTCCCGTCCGGCCGGATGCTGCGCGCGTGCACATTCACGACGTCGTTGTGCCCTTTTTCAAATGGGATTTCAACGTCGGCGTACCTACGGCCTTCTTCCGTCAGGATTTTGATCCGGACGTAATCGTCCTGGTGAGAGGTGTGACCATTGTCATCCCGATCGACCTGCCGGTACAGAATGACCGCTGGTGCGCCCGGGGCCTGAGGTTCGCTGGTCATCTTGAGTTCTTCTTGCGAAACCGGCTGAAAGCCAAGCGCCTTCGTCTGCTGCGCAGCAAGTATCCCCAGCCCGAGCCCTATCACCACCCACATGCCAAATCGGAACATAGCCACATCTCCCTTAGTTGTTGCTCAGTGAAATGCATTACCAGGTTCGTTAAAAAACGCGGCCGGCTGGAATCCAATTCCTGCCTTCACTTCTTGCGTCCCCAGCACTAACACCGCAGTCCACGCGCCGAACCGTAACATAGTTCTCCCTCGGGTCTGCTGCTTGATTGCTTCTTAAAACAAGCTCATTGGCCGGGAATTACAGAGTCCGGGGGGACGAGGATGACAACTCTCCGCGGCGCGCAATTCCGCCTTTCCGGATTTAGCGCCCCTCAACGCCAACCTACCGGAAAATTGAGTAATCGTCTGCAGTATTCATCGAAAGGAACCACACGTCAAGGAAAGAAGTAACATTGCTTTGGGTTAGATCCGTCGCGGGTGAGAGTCAATCAGCACAGGGGCGAGGTCAGAGTCTCGCGCACTCCAAAACCCCATTCTTCGCCTACTCCGCTCGCCGCAGGCACGTCACTTGCTGCTCGCCGTTAAGTGTTTATCGATGCCGTCAAGGAGGGTTTGATACTTCTGCTTCGGATACGCTTCGGCATCGGCCCGCGAGAAAACCGGCGCGGCTATCTGAAGGTGTTTGCGAGCCTCCACATAGTCGCCGCGGCGGAAATCAATCTCGGCTCGCGCCAACTCGATGCTTGGCACAAAGTCCGCAATCCCCTCCAACTGCGCGACGCTCTTCGGATCGATCCCATCCAGTAGCTTCGCCGCTTCGTCGAGCTTGTTTTGATCGATCAGGCACTCCGCCAGGGTATCGGCCGTCCCACCCGTGAGCCCGGCGCGCTCACCGAAAGCTTTGCGCGACGATTCGTAGGCATTTCGCGCGTTAACCGTGCCCTCCGCGAGATGCCCCCCGCGGCACTGCGCCAGCGACGCATCCGAGAGCGATCCAATTGCAAAAAAGGACGCGGGACCTTGCTTCTGAGCGGCAATGCGGTGCACTTCAAGGCCGTCGCGAGTCGCGTCATCGTAGCGCCCGATGGCGCCCTCGCACTGGGTTCGCGTCGTCAGCACCTGCATGGTGAGTTCGTGATCGGGACCCAGTTTTGCGACGAATGCCGGGTAAATCTTAGTGGTTTCGGCGACCGCCTCGGCATTCTTCTTCTCGACCATGTAGGCCTGCGCCAGATTTAAGTGGACGCGCAACACCTCGCCGCTATCCGGCCCATCGATGCGCGAGTAGGCTTCGACTAACTCACCAAACAACCGCTCGGCTTCCGCCCCATTGCCCAGCCGGATGTTGGAAAACCCAAGCCGCTGCTTGAGCGCGAGGCGCGTATTGTCGTCGAGCGACGGCACTGTGGCTGCCTTGTCGGACGCGGCCTGAAAGTTCTCTTGCGCCCCCTTCGCGTCGTTGCCGATCAGCGCGATCATGCCGCGCGCCGAATAAAGCCAGACCAGCAGATCGGGGCGAGTTTGCGGAAGCTTCGCAATCTTCGCCTCCTGCTCGGCCAGAATCGACTTGGCAGTTTCCATCGTGCCCGCCTGATAACTGCGAACTTCCATCGCCGCGCGCTGCAATTCGGCAATGATGGCATCCTGCGGAAAGCGGACCTTCGGATTTCACAAACAAGGCTGCCGCTTGCTGATATTCCCCGCGTGCGTCCACATAGTCCGTCCGCATATCGAGCGCGTGGGCAATGGTGTGATGAAGCTCGGCCGCCACCCGCGGCTCGTTCGCGAACTGACGATCGATGCCGGGTGACGCTCGCTTTACGGCATCCAGCAAACTCTCTTCGCCCTTTCCACTCTGGAAGGGATTCGTGCGCCCCAGCAGATCGTTCGCCATGAACCGGTTGACGGCGCTCGCAATCTCCGTTTGCCGATTGGCAATGTCGCGTTCGCGCGCGGCCCGCCGGTAGAGGACGAGGCTCGCTCCCAACCCCGCGACCAGCACGACTACGGCAACCATGATCCAGGGCCGCCGCGCTTTCGAGTCCGCCAACTTTCTTTCCGCAACCAGCGCGCGCTGCTCGGCGAGTTCGACCTTGCTCCGCTCGACTCGCCGGACTTCCAGATTCTCCAGCCGCTCGACCAGCTCCGCCGCGCTCTTCAGACGGAGCGCCGGATCTCCACAGGCCGCCTCGGCGATATCCTCGCATAGCAGCGGATCGTCGATGCCCGCTTCCCATCCCGGCGAAAGCGGCTTGCGGAAGTCGCCGACGATGAGCTGATACAAAATCACACCCAGCGCATAAACATCCGATGAAATCGTCGGCGAATGTCCCGCCAATACCTCGGGCGCAAGATAAGCCAACGTCCCCGTGAGGATCGAGTCAGGCGTGACCGTATCCGTGAATCCGAGGTTCGTAATTCCAAGCTGGCTGAGCCGCGCGGGGTCCGCGAGCGCGCCGCTGCCAAAATCGGCCACCTTGATCTGCCAGCGCAGCGGGTGCCCGTTGCCTCTCTCGCTGTCGCCTTCCCTGCCGGCGGTGACCAGAACATTGGCCGGCTTCAGATCCTTGTGCAGAACTCCAATGTCGTGCGCCGCCGCAACCGCCTTCGCGATCTCAACCAGCATGCGCAAACGCAGCTCGCGCGGAATCCTCGCCAGCCCACCCTGGTTCTCCGCCCACTCGGCAAGGTTCGCGCCACCGTACTCGCTCTCAACAAAGAACGGCTGCGTGTCGAAATTCCACTCCAGCACCCGGACAAAATCCTGCCGCTCGCCCAGCGATTCGCGCAGAAACCGCGCCAACGTCACTTCGCGCTTCAGTCCTTTCAGCTCCGCCCCGTCGGTTGCAAACTTAAACACCCGCGATTCATGAGTCTTGGGGTTTTCCCCCAGCCAAACTTCGCTAGAGCCTGACGGCCCCATCTTCTTAGTAAGCCGCCAATGCTCGCGGCCAGGCACCGTATCGCCTGGCTTTAAGCCTTGGTCTGCCCAGACTCCACCCGCCACCGCCTTGCTCTGTACGGGAACCGCCAACCGGTACCCGACTCGTGGCACGGTCAGAATGGTGAGTTGATCCTCGTCGCCCATCGCCCGGCGCAGTTTTGAGACAGCCGTCGCCAGCGACCCGTCGACGACCAGCGTTCCGGGCCAGACCGACTCCAGCAGCTCTTCTTTAGTGACGACCTCCCCGGCGTGGTGGAGAAGTTGGATCAAGACCTCAAGCGGCTTCGACTCGAGCTCAGCCGGAGTGCCACGCACGCGCAGTTCGCGCCGAAACTCGTCCAGTTCGCAGTCGGCAAACCGCCATAACCGCGCAGAAATATCGCGGGCCGGCCGGCCCGAATCATTGCCCGACATAGGCTTAGCGTTCTTTAGAGTTCTTTAGAACTGCGTCAGGACACAACACGGGGGATTGTGCAGAATGGTGCCCGACGGCCCACAACTCTCAGGGCTGACATTGTCCCACGAAACGCGGGCGCCGGGGAAAGAGAAATCGGGCTTTTGGGGAATTCCTCCTGCTCGGCGCCCGGGGCAATGTTCGATTCACAACATTCGATTTCCATCGCGCATTACAAGGAGACCCTCATGAAGCTACGCCAGTTCGAAATTGTCTCTTCGCGCAATCTTCAGCCAACTTCATTTCGTGTTCGTGCTGGTGGCCTTCCTTGGCCTCTGCAGTGCGCTTCATGCCCAGACCTTCCAGACCGTTCCCGCGCTCTCCTTCACCATGCCAGCCGGCAGCACCAACGCTCTGCCGCAAATCGTAACCGTCGCCAGCACCGGCCCGTCGTTCCCCTACTATCAGCAGGCAAGCACCAGCAGCGGCGGCAACTGGCTCTCGGTTCCGGCCTGCGGCAATGCCAACTACCCTTGCACCACGCCTTTTCTGGAAGCCGTAAACGCAACCGCTTCGGGACTCTCAGCCGGAACCTACCAGGGCAAGATTGTATTTACCGACACCAGCAACCATAACGTGACGATGACTGTTAATGTCGCTCTCACGGTCACCACATCATCGACGGCGTTCTTCGATAATCTCCCCGGCGCGCTCAGCTTCACGCTCAAGCCCGGCGGCATCGATACCCCGCAGCCTATTCAAATCCGCAATGGTGGGAGTGGCTCACTGAGCTGGTCTCTCACCCCGAGCACCGGTATTGGCAGCGGCTGGCTGACAACCTCCGCCACCAGCGGTACCGCTCCTTCCACCATCAGCATCGGGATTAACACCGCGAACCTGCCATCCGGTTCCGGCACCTATGTCGGGCAGTTGCTGCTATCCACCTCGGGAGATTCGACCACCATCCCCATCTCCGTCACCGTGGGGAATTCCGTCTTCGAGCAAATTAATCCCATCACCTTCACCATGCCGGTCGGAGGCAACAACCCACTGCCGCAAATTCTGCCCGTCGATACCTCCGACAACTCTGGTATTCCCTATTATCAAGTCGCGGTTGCGGCCAATGGCGGCAGCTGGCTGTCAGTTCCAGCCTGCAACAACGCCAATTACCCTTGCACGACCCCTCATCCCCTCGCAGTCAACATCCAGAATGCCAGCACGCTCGCTGCCGGAACTTACATGGGCGAGGTGACGATCTACCAGGACACAAATCCCCAGATGTCGATCAACGTTCCCGTTACGCTCAACGTGATCGCCTCCGGCGCATACTTCAACAATCTGCCGGGGCAGGTCAGCTTCTCGATGGTGAAAGACGGAACCTCCGTTCCGCAAACGATTCAGGTCACGGGCGCCGGCACGGGAAGCTTGAATTGGACCGCCAGCAGCACCACCGCCGACGGCGGCGCATGGCTCACCGCAACTCCCGGCAGCGGAACCGCACCTTCTGAAGTGACCGTCAGCGTCAACGCGGCTAATCTCCCCAATGCCGGAGCCCTGGCTGGCACCTTCATTGGTCAACTGCTCTTTCAGACTTCCGGGGACTCGACTACCATCCCCGTGGCCGTTACCGTCGGGACCGATGTCTTCAATCAGGTCAACCCGATCAGCTTCACCATGCCCGTCGGCAGCGGTAATCCGCTGCCCCAGGTTCTGACGATCGGGACCAGCGTCTTCAATAGCCCCGTCGCCTACTATCAGGTCGCGAGCGCGGCTACCGGAGGCAACTGGCTTTCAGTTCCCGCCTGCAATAACGCGAACTACCCATGCACCACGCCGTATCCCATCACGGTCAACGTTCAAAACGCGAGCACGCTTCCGGCCGGCGTTTACACGGGAGAGGTTACCGTTTACCAAGACACGAATCCTGCCATGTCGATGACCATTCCGGTCACGCTGAACATTGTGGCTTCGGGCGCCTTCTTCAATAACCTTCCCGGGCAGGTCAGCTTCTCGATCGTGCAGAATGGCACCGCGGTGCAGCAAACAATTGAAATCGAAAACGGGGGCTCGGGAACCCTGAACTGGACGGTCACGACTGCCACGTCCGACGGCGGACAATGGTTGTCGGCGAACCCAACCAGCGGAAAGGCTCCAAGTGAGGTAGGCGTCAGCATCAACACCGCACACCTTCCCGGAGGCGGCTCGCTGGCGGGAACGTTTACCGGGCAACTTCTCTTCCAGACCGGTACCGACATTTCGACTATTCCCGTCACCGTCACTGTGGGGACAAACGTCTTTGACCAGGTCAACCCAATCAGCTTCACCATGCCGGCGGGAGGCGCAAGTCCGCTGCCCCAAATTCTGACCATCAACAACAGCGTCTTCAACACTGGGCTGAACTTCTACCAGATCGCAGCCACGGCCACCGGCGGCAATTGGCTCTCCGTTCCAGCCTGCGGCAACGCCAACTACCCTTGTGGCACGCCCTATCCAATGACCGTGAATGTACAGAACGCGAGCACTCTCCCAGCCGGCACCTATACCGGCCAGGTCACCATCTACCAGGACACGGATCCGCAAATGTCCGTGACCATCCCCGTCACGCTCAACGTCATGCCCTCGGGCGCGTTCTTCAACAACGTACCGGGCCAGATCAGCTTCACCATGGCGCAAAACGCCAAGACCGTCACGGCGCAGGCCCTCGAAATCACCAACGCCGGAAGCGGCAAGCTGAAGTTCACGATCACGCCGAGTACCTCCGATGGGGCGCGTGGCTGACAACCTCCGCCGTGACCGGCTCAACTCCAAAGACCGTCAGCGTTGAGATCGTGCCCGCAAGTCTCCCCGGCGGCGGAGCACTCGCAGGAACCTACGTCGGCCAGTTACTTCTTGTCGGAGGCAGCGACACCGTCACCATCCCCGTCACAGTCACCGTTGGCAACGGCGCATTCACTCAGTTGAATCCGCTCAACTTCGTCATGCCCGCCGGTGGCACGAATCCGCTGCCGCAAGTCCTGAGCGTTCCAGGATCGGCAACGCGGCCCTCAAGTTCTACCAGATCACCACCAGCAGCGGCGGCTGGCTCTCAGTTGCGAACGGGGCGTGCAGCAACGCCAACTACCCATGCACCACGCCGTACCCGCTCACAGTCGGCGTTGTTAACGGCAATAAGCTCGCCGCCGGAGTCTATACGGGCCAAGTCACCATCTATCAGGACACGAATCCGGCGTGGTCGGTAACAGCGCCGGTAACTCTGACCGTCGTCTCGCCGAGCAGCGCTTTCTTTGACAACACGCCCGGCCAGAGCAGCTTTTCGTTCATCCCCGGCACCAAGACCGCGCAAACCGAGACCATCGACCTCGGCAACGGCGGATCAGGCTCGCTCGCCTGGAGCCTGAAGACCAATACCGCCGATGCTGGCAAGTGGCTCAAAGTGGTTCCAACCAAGGGGACTAACACCGGCAGTTATACCGTCACCGTCACGCCAAGCAAGTTGCCGGCCGGCGGGAAGAACGCCGGCACATTCGTGGGACAGGAGGTGCTGGCGGCAAAAAGCGGCAACGTAACGATTCCCGTCGTCGTCACCGTGGGCAACCCAGTCTTCGTTCCGGTCCCAACTTTGGTTTTCAACACCACCCATGGAGGAAACCCAAGCCCGCAAACCATAACGATTGCCAGTACCGGCACGGTCCTCAACTTCTATCAAACCTCGCTGAATAGCAAAGGTGGCGCATGGCTCTCGATTGGTTCGAGTGCGTGCAGCAATCCCAATTACCCCTGTAGCACGCCCACCAATCTCACGGTCAACGTGAACTCCGCGTCGCTGGCCGTGGGAAGTTACTACGCAGAGATCATCATCTACGAGGACACCAATCCCGCCGAGTCGATGACGATCCCGGTAGTTCTCAATGTCACGTAGCAGGCACAACCAAGTCCGGGTGGTGGCGCACCTCCTCGCCACCATCCGGCATTTTGTTTTTGGATTTGGTTTGTCGACTGACCCGCGCGGGATCACATCACAATCACAGCCGCTCCGTCGATGGCATCGCTTTTAACCGCGGCTAGCGCCTCATTCGCCCGGTCGAGCGCGAAGGCCGTAACTTTCGGACGCAACTTAATCTCCGCCGCCAGCTTCAAGAAATCCCGCGCATCGTCTCGCGTCATATTCGCCACGCTGCGAATCTGCCGCTCTCCCCAAAGCAGCCGGTCGTAATCGAATTCCGGCATGTGATCGAGATGAATCGCATTGATCGCCACGATTCCGCCCTTGCGCAAACTCGACAGCGCCGCAACCACGACCTCGCCCGCCGGAGCAAACGTGATCGCGCGATCCAGTTCCGCAGGAGGCTTCTCCGTCTCCGATCCCACCCACTTCGCCCCCAGAGACTCCGCCAGTTTGCGATGTGAAGCTCCGCGCGTCGAAACATAAACCTCGCACTTCCACGCATGCAGCACCTCGATGGCCAGATGCGCCGACGCCCCAAACCCAAAGAGACCAACTTTCTCTCTCGGTTCAACGCCCGCCACCCGCAAGGCACGAAATCCGATGATCCCAGCGCACAAGAGAGGCGCAGCATAAGGAGGATCGAGTGCCGCCGGCAGCGGAAAAACGAAATCCGATCGAGCCGCGGCGAACTCCGCGTACCCTCCATTCACGCTATAGCCGGTAAACGTCGGCGAGTCGCACAGATTCTCAAAACTATTCCGGCAATACCAGCATGTGCCGTCCGTGCCGCCGATCCACGACACCCCAACGCGCGTCCCCAGCGCAAGCTCGCCGGTGGCACCGCCAACCACTTCTCCGACGATCTGATGGCCAGGAATCAAGCGCGAGCGCAACGACGGCAACTCGCCTTCGACAATATGCAGATCGGTCCGGCAAACCCCGCAGGCAAGCACCCGCAGCAGAACCTGTCCCGGAGCCGCCTCCGGCTGCGCAACGTCCTCAATCCGCAAAGGACGATCCGCGATCTTCCCGAAAGAGTGCAGCACCGCAGCTTTCATCCCTCTAGGATAGCCATTCGGCCAGAACCGGACCAGCCGCAGAAGACAAACAATTCAGAAACACAGGAACGCACGAACCTCTTCTCCGGAGTGGATTATGATTACCCTGCGAGCAATGCAGCGCCTGTGGAGGTTTCACTTCTGCAATCTGACTTCTGACTTCTGCAATCTCTTTCCCGTGCCCATTCCCACTCCCTATCTCCCCGCCGCCTTCAGCCTGACCGCAGTCGGAGTCTGGGGAGCCAGCGACTTCCTCGGCGGTATCGGGGCCCGCCGCGCCAACACATTCTTATTTACGTCGATCGTGCACGCCAGCGGCATGATTTTGGCGGGCGCCCTTGCCCTGAGTCTCGGCTTATCCTTTCCTGAAGGGAGTGGTCTCCGCTGGGCTCTCGCAGCCGGTTCCATCGGAGGCATTGCGCTCGCCCTGTTCTATCGCGCCCTGGCCAGCGGACAAATGGGCCTCGTCGCACCCCTTGCTGCCGTGCTCGGCGCGGGCATCCCCACGATCGTCAGCGCTTTCAGCGAAGGCTTCCCTGGCCCCCGCCACCTCATCGGCTTCCTGCTCGCGGGAATCGGCGTCTGGCTCATCTCGCGCAGCGAGAGCCTGCCGCACGGCAACACGGGGAGCGGCGATGCACGGCCGAAAGGCCTGGGCTTGGCCATCCTCGCCGGATGCGGCTTCGCCGGCTTCTATCTCTGCATTCACCACGCAGGCAACGCTTCGGCCTTGTGGATTGCCGTCTCCTCCCGCTTCGCTTCCCTGCTGGTGACTCTTGCCTTCGTCGTCTTCGGCCGCCAACTGAGTTCCGTAAGCCGCCCCGTTCTCATGATCGCGATTGCCGCCGGGATCCTCGACATCACTGGCAGCGCGGTCTTCGTTCGCGCGAGCCAACTTGGACGCCTCGACACGCCCGTCGTCCTTAGTTCCCTCTATCCAGCCGTAACTGTCATCCTGGCGCGCGTTTTCCTCCACGAACACTTCAGCCGCGCCCGCACCATCGGAATGCTGGCCGCACTGGCGGCCGTCCCGATGATTGCCGTATGAGATTCATTCCATATTCTGGAATATGGAATGAATTGATAAGAAATCAGATAAATACTCTAAAATCGCAGGCGGCAGGTAACCGTTGCCAATTATCGAAGTCCGTAGCCTCACTAAAATTTTCGCGCTCTCCGCATCGTCGTTCGCCGGAAAGCGGACCGAAAGTAAGCACGGAGTAGTCCGCGCCGTCGATGACGTCTCTCTCGACATCGGGCAAGGCGAAACTCTCGGCCTGGTCGGCGAATCCGGCTCCGGCAAAAGCACGCTCGGACGCCTGATCCTGCGCCTGATTGAGCCCACCTCCGGCAGCGTCCTCTTCAATGGCAACGATGTGCTCAATGCGAGCGGCGCGGACCTGCGCCGCCTCCGCCGCGATATGCAAATCATCTTTCAGGATCCCTTCGGCTCCCTCGATCCCCGCTTCCGAGTCGAAGACGTTCTCGCCGAGCCGCTCATCATTCACGAAAACATGACCCGCGACGCCCGCCGCCGCCGCGTGGTCGAACTTCTGCGCGCCGTCGGCATGGACGAATCCGCCCTGCCGCGCTTTCCCCACGAATTTTCCGGAGGCCAGCGTCAGCGCATCGGCATCGCCCGTGCCCTCGCCCTGCGCCCGAAGTTCATCGTCGCCGACGAGCCCGTTTCCGCCCTCGATGTGAGCGTAGGCGCGCAGATCGTCAACCTGCTTCAGTCGTTGCAGCGCGAATTCGGATTGACCTACCTCTTCATCTCGCATTCCATGCCGGTCGTGCGCTACCTTTCGACCCGTATCGCGGTGATGTTTCGAGGGAAGATCGTCGAGGTCGGAACCACGGCGGAGATCACCGAGCGCCCACAGAGCGACTACACGAAGAGCCTGCTAGCCGCCACGCCCGAAATCGCGGTCTGAGATATTCTGCTTAGAATTCATGTTGTCCATCGCCGCAGTCCCAAGTAAAATGCGCGTGTCCCCCAGCGAAGAGAGCATAGATAAATAATAAGGAGCAACCATGGCCGCCGCCGCAATCGTGCCCCCGCCGGATCCTCAGCACCCCGCGCCTCTTTCCGAAGGTCAGCGATTGATCGACGTCTTCATCGCGCCCAGCAAGACCTTCACCGATCTGCGACGCAACGCCAGTTGGTGGACGCCGTTCATCGCCATCGTGATCGTCAGCTACCTCTTTATTTACGCTGTCGACCAGAAGGTCACCTTTCAGACGGTCGTTGACAATGCGATCAAGATGCAACCCAAGGCGCAAGCGCGCATGGAGAACGTGCCAGTCGAAAAACGCCAACAGGTCATGCAGCAGCAGATCACCTTCACGAAGTACATTTCTTACTCTGTTCCCGCAATTGCTTTGCTCATCTACCTGGTTTTCGCCGCCGTCATTTTCGCCGCCGTCAAATTCGGCGCTAATGCCGAGGTGCGATTTGCCGCGGTCTTTGCGCTCATCGTATATACGCGCCTGCCGGAGTTGTTGCGTGCCCTATTGTCCAGCGTGTCGTTGTTCGCGGGGGCCAGTACCGACTCCTTCGACATAAACAATCCTCTGGCCACCAATGGCGCGTATTTTATGGATCCGAGCAGCTCGCCGATTCTTCGCGCGCTCGTCGGTTCGTTCGACATCATCACGATCTGGACTCTGATCCTCGTGGCCATCGGAATTCCCTGCATCGCACCCAAGGTCAAAGGCGGCGCAGCCTTCGGCATCGTCTTCGGATGGTTCGTCTTCACGATCCTCGTTAAAGTCGGGTTGGCTTCGCTTTCCGCCTAACTGTGACAAAAGTCATAGCTACGCAACCGGGTTCGTCCTATCCTCCGAGGTTCCCTTCATGGAGGATTCATGCGCCCTCTCCTTGCCTTTCCTATCCTCGCCCTTGCAATGTGTTCCCTCGCGCACGCCCAACCCGCGAATTCCGCTGCGTCCTGCATCGACTGCCACTCAAAACAGACTCCCAACATCGTCTCCGACTGGAAGCTGAGCAAGCACAGCGGCATGGACGTCACGTGCGTCACCTGCCACGGTGATCAGCACCAGTCGGCCAGCGACGTTGCCAAAGTAAAGATCCCCACCCCCGAAACCTGCGCCCAGTGCCATCAGACGCAGGTTGAGCAATACAAGCACGGCAAGCATTCAAAAGCGTGGGCCGCCATGATGGCGATGCCGACCATTCACTGGCAGCCCATGGCGATGATCGAAGGCCAGAAAGGCTGCGGCGCCTGCCACAAGATCGGCGAGAAGCCGACAGAGGAAATTGCCAAACTGCGCAGCCAGGGAAATGAGTTTGGCTCGGCGTCGTGCGATTCATGCCACACACGACATACCTTCTCGGTCGAAGAGGCAAAGTCTCCGCAAGCCTGCTCGACCTGCCACATGGGATTCGACCATCCGCAGTGGGAGATGTATTCGTCGTCGAAGCACGGGGTGCGTGAAGACCTGAAGCAGCGCGGCATTCTGCCGAAAGAAGCCGCCGCTCCCACTTGCCAGACCTGTCACATGCAGAACGGCGATCACGGCGTGCGCACGGCCTGGGGATTTCTCGCCGTTCGTTTGCCGCTCCCCGAAGACAAACAGTGGGCGGCGGATCGCGCGACAGTCCTCGAAGCTCTCGGCGTGCTCGACCCGGATGGCAAGCCGACTGACCTCGTAAAAACCGTGCAGGCCGCCGATCTAGCCCGCCTCACGCAGGAAGACTGGCAGAAAGAACGCGACAAGATGCTCAAGACCTGCAACCAGTGCCACTCCGCCAACTTTGCCAAGCAGCAACTGGAAGCGGGCGACGACATGATCAAAAACGCCGACCACCTGATGGCGCAGGCGATCGCCATTGTCGCCGGTCTATATAAGGATGGGGTTCTGCCGCAGCCGAAGAACTACAACTACGCCTTCCCGAATCTGCTGACCTTCCACGATGCGCCAACGGTCATCGAGCAGAAATTGTTCGTAATGTACCTCGAGCATCGCATGCGCACCTTCCAGGGCACGTTCCACGCCAGCCCCGATTACGCGCTCTGGTACGGCTGGAGTGAGATGCAGCGCGACCTGACCGAGATTCGCGAACTCGCCGGCCAGATGCGGCGCGAGAAGAAAGAACCAGGACTGAAACCGGCAAGCCTCAAGTAGAGACGCGGGTGCCCCACGTTTCGCGCTTTTCGAAACGTGGGATTCCCGCCCCCACATGATGAGTGCTATGGCGATTTTTCGCCAATCATGAGGAAGCTTGCTTGGCAGCGATGCGTTCCAGAATCTCGCACAGCTTTGCCGACTCGATGTCGGACACATCCACACCGTAGACCTCCTTGATTCTGGCAATCAGCGCTCGATTGTCGTCTGAGGCATGAAAGTCCCATAGGCTCGATTCGTCGGAAATCCAAGCCCAATCGAGGTTCAGCACACGTCGGACGAAATCTTCCGTTAGCTGAGGATACGTGTCGACACACTGCCGCGAAGCAAACTCAATAGGTACACGCGTTCCGGGTCGGGGAAGCCGTTTGCGTTCTTTCGCTCTCCTCTCGTTTTCCGCAGCAAACCTCTTTTGCAATTCCTCCAGGGCTTCCTCTTTCGTGTCACCGCCGCCACCTATAACCCACCAGTTCACTATCGAAGCCCAGTATCGGTGCTGTTTCAACCGTGTACCGACGTAGGCCTGATCAATCGCGTGCTCACGTGTAGAGATGGGGTAGTCGGAAAGCGTCCAATCTCGCTTCAATAGCGACAGAGACCACTTCCACGCGGCACGAATCTGGTTCCGTAGCCCGACAATTGAAGCGAAGTCCATGTATGGAAGGCCTGAGAAAACTGGCCCAAACATTTTACCCGGAGGCGGAAGTCGTTAGCTGTTGTAATCAGATGGGATGAGAATGCCGGTCTCCGACGGGATGCGATAAGCTCCCAAGTTATCGACGCGCTCGAGGCGCAAGGAGATAAAGGAGACCGGCAATGAAAAAGATTAGCACTGTGACAGCAAAGAAGGTCGAAAAAAATGCAAGTCAGCAACTAACGATCGGGCTGGATCTGGGAGACCGGTGGAGTTGGTACTGCGTACTGAATGAAGCGGGAGAAGTGGTTCTGGAACAGAAAGTGGCGACCACGCCGAAGGCGATGAAGGAAGTGTTCGGTGGGATGGGACGCAGCCGGCTGGCGCTAGAGACGGGGACGCACTCGCCCTGGGTAAGCCGGGTATTGAGTGAACTGGGGCACGAAGTGATCGTGGCGCATGCACGCAATGTGCGCTTGATCGGAGAGAGTCGCAAGAAAGATGATCGGCTCGATGCCCGAATGCTGGCTCGTCTGGTGCGGATCGATCCTAAGTTGCTGGCGCCGGTGAAACATCGCAGCGCACAGGCACAAGCGGATCTGATGGCCATCCGGGCACGAGCGGGTTTGGTGCGAGCGCGGACGTCGTTGATCAATACGGCGCGAGGAGTGACGAAGTCTTACGGAGAGCGGTTGCGCGGGTGCAATCCGCGGAACATGAACCGGGTGAAGGCGCAGGAGCTGAGTCCGGAACTGCAAGCGGCGTTGGAACCGCTGCTGGGAGCGATCGAGTCGCTGAGCGAGCGGATGGGGGAATATAACGAGCGCATCGAGCAGATTGCGAAGCGGAGTTACCCGGTGGTGGCGCGACTGACGCAGGTGAAGGGAGTGGGGACGTTGATCGCGTTGACCTATGTGCTGACGCTGGAAGATGCACATCGTTTTGGCCAGAGCCGGGATGCGGGCTGCTATGTCGGGTTACAACCGGGACGGAGGAACTCGGGGCAGAGCGAACCGCAACTGCACATTAGTAAAGAGGGAGATGCGTACCTGCGAACGCTGCTGGTGCAGGGGGCGCACCATATTCTGGGACCTTTCGGAGCGGACAGCGATCTGCGACGGTGGGGACTGAAACTGGCGGAGCGAGGGGGAAAGAATGGGAAGAAGCGAGCGGTGATTGCAGTGGCGCGCAAGCTGGCGGTGCTGTTGCATCGACTGTGGGTGAGTGGAGAAGCGTACGAACCACTGCGGAACCAGCTCCCAGTTGCGTTGCCGGCGGCGGCGTAGTTTCGATCCAAGGATTAGAAACACAAGGCAAGAAGCCCAAAGTTTAAGCGCCGAGTTCCGGTGACTGCGTCAATCGCCTGGCCCAACTTCCATCGTCAAGATGGAACCAGAGGTCGCTAATCAGGTGGCAGCACCGGCTGAAACGAGAACACCCAACTTGCACCGAGCGAGGAAACGCTCATCGAGAGTGCGGATGGAAGGGTGGCGACAGTAGTGGTAGCGCGAAAAGAAGCTTTGGGAACTGAGTTGGATCGAACTAGATCCTGGCACCCGTCGGCCTACCTTCCTTTCCTAGCGGAAGGATGGCCGAGCGGTCCTCGCCGTCAAGGGTTCGCTGCGCCGCACAGAACGCGCCCTTGACCGCTCCGGGCCGCTCGGCAAAATGCTCCGCTAGCAAAGAAAGATGGATTGTAAGAAAGGCAACAACAAAAGCAACGACAACTACAAAAATCGCAAACTCCGTCTTGACATAGACGGCATTCTCATGGAAGGCGATTCCACAAGTTTGCGCCGTTTGTTCGCCTTTTTGAACGTCAATGAGTGCTATCGCGATTTTTCGCCAATCATTCGGGGCGGTGGGCGTTTAGGTGGGACCTAAAGCATCCTTTTCGACAAGAAAGAGCTTCTCTCGAACGGAAGCGAGAGCATCGCCCTCAGATCTTGGAAGCCGTGGCAACTTCATTACTTTTGTCAGTGCGAGCACGGAACGATCGCGTTCTGTCACCTGCAGGGAGACCTTAATCTCCGGGGGAATCTCGGCAGGCTGAAGGCGCTCGAAATCCTCGAACGGTGACGCCAAGAAATTCGTCCCCTTCCCCGTCAGAGAGAATCCCCAAAATGAAGCAGGTTTGTGATCGTTGTTCCAAACTCCTTCGCGGGTCACTACCGCGACTAGCCCTCTGAGAGGGCGGTTAGGCATCAGGGACCCAACGACCACTACCGGCGTTAGCTCAACCTGCCATTTTGTGGAGTATCGAGAAGGCTTCATCTGGACTGATCTTCACCGAACCTCGCCCTCTAAGCCGACATTCTGAGTGTAAACGGGGATATTACGCCAACAATCCTGATGTTGTTTCCTGTTTCGCTGACTACTCACCCGGAACCTGGCTCGATGATCCATCGCCCCTTGCCGCCAGACACTATTCCAGCAAATTGAGTTGCAAAAGTCCATGAATGCGGAGAGAATCACGCCGTCTTCATGCCAACCTTTACGGTGCCAGAGCGCAAGGGACTCACGGGCAAGCTCTCGGCGGTTCTCGTCCTGCTCGGAATCTCCGTCTTCATAAACTATGTAGATCGCGGCAATCTCTCCATCGCTGCTCCGATGCTGAAGGACGAGCTGCGAATCTCGGCAACGCAACTGGGAATTCTGCTCTCGGCGTTCTTCTGGACTTACGCGTGTTTGCAGCCCATAGCCGGCTGGCTGGTAGACCGAGTGAACGTCAACTGGGTCATCGCCGGAGGCTTCTTCCTCTGGTCTGCGGCGACAGCCGCGACCGGCCTGGTGCGCACGTTCTCGATGTTGTTCGCGTTGCGCTTGCTGCTCGGCATTGGAGAGTCGGTCGCTTATCCTTCATATTCGAAGATCATTGCGCTGAACTTTCCTGAAGAACATCGCGGCCTCGCCAACTCGGTCATCGGCGCAGGGCTGGTATTGGGACCGGGAATGGGCCTGCTTCTTGGCGGCACTCTAATGGGAAGGTTTGGCTGGCGCCCTTTCTTTCTTGTGCTCGGACTGGTCAGTTTGCTCTGGCTGGCGCCGTGGATCAAGTGGATGCCCAAGGCGCGAGCTTCTAGTACACCAGGCACGACCGGCGCCCCGAGTCTTGCTGAGTTCTTGCGGCTGCGTTCCGCATGGGGAAGCTGTGTCGGGCTCTTCAGCTGCAACTACGTCAACTATTTTCTGATCACGTGGCTGCCCTTCTACCTGGTTCGCGAGCGGCATTTCACCATGTCGACCATGGCCAGGATTGGAGGCCTCGCTTATCTCCTCGGGGCTTGTTCCTCGACCTTCTCCGGTTGGCTTTCCGACCGCTGGATCATGTCGGGGGGAACTCCCACTCGCGTGCGTAAGACGTTTACGGGCGGTGGCCTGATCCTGGCGGGGACTTTCCTCGGGCTGGCGGCCGCCACCGGGCCGCGCACTTGTCTAGTCATGCTGGTCTTGGGTGTTATTTTTTTCGGAGTCACGACTTCCAATGTTTGGGCGATTACCCAAACTCTCGCGGGACCGCAAGCTGCGGGACGATGGACGGGTTTTCAGAACTTTATCGGCAACCTCGCAGGGGTTGTGGCTCCGGCACTCACCGGATTCGTCGTAGGCCGAACCGGCCACTTTTACTGGGCTTTCGCCATCTTGCTGGCCGTCACCATCATGGGTACTCTGTCCTGGGTCTATCTGGTTGGACCCGTAGAGCAGGTGGCTTGGCACATGAAGCCCCAAGCCGTCGCAGTCTCCCCATAGCCATTGAGAACGGACCTTACCGTCACGCGCTCCGAAATCTTTTGCCGGGCGTGCGCCGCAAAGATAGATGGCGAAAACAGGCGATTTCACAAGCATGCGCTTTTGTTTCGCCTTTTTGAAGGTTGATGAGTGAAATCGCGATGTTTCGCCAAATTGAAAAGCTCGGTGACCGGTCGCTAATTTCCGGTTGGCCGACTATTCACTCGGAAGCGAGGTGGGGATTGGAAGCCGGCCCGACAGCGGATAGCGTGTGGCACCGGAAGATTTTGGTCTTGCAGAAGACAAACCATTTCGGCTTCGCCCCGTCAGTCAAGCAACCCATGCGAGTAGAGCTTTTCGTACATGGCGATCTCTTCTGCTCGTTCTGGTGCCAGCGTACGGAAAATGTCGGCCGCGAATGCGAAAGGGGCTAGACCATTTGCCGTTATGACCGAGCGATTACTGACGGATTGCAAAGGCTGATATAGCGCCGCGCCGCGATATTGGTGAACATACTTGCCGATGAAATCTTTACCATTGCTGGTGTGCAATCGGTCGTCGAGTAACCCGGCATAAGCCAAAGCCAGAGTCGCGGCGCAGATCGCTGCGACGGGACGGTTCAGCGAAATCATGCGCCGGACAGCGCTTGAGATCTCGGTAAACTCTCCAGCCATCCAAGAATCCCCTCCGGGGAGAATGAGCATGCTGGCCATTTCGGGCTCAAATTCTGATAATGCGAGATCTGGGACGACCTTGAGTCCACCCATGCTGACGACGCATTCGCCCGTCATGCCCACCGTCTTCACGGAAAACCCAAACGTGCGCCGCAATTCAGCCAGGGCTGAAGCGGGTTCCCAATCCGCGTAACCATCGGAGATCAACAGGTACACCGTGTCCATAGCCGAGTTATATGAGTACCACACTTCTACGGCATTCTCGTAGCGCTAGGCCACCGTCCCGAGTGGCTTACACGGAAGTTAACGTCAACTTCCGCTAACAGGCGTGGCTGTTGAAAAACTCTTTTTCCCAAAATCTGCAAAAACTAGATTGCGTCAGGATGACTTATGAGCGACTTCCTCAATGCGAGTAGACATTTTCTATCCCAAAATTCGAGGCTGTTTTTCTAGGAAAGCGACTTTTTCAACAGCCACAGGCGATTGCACTCATTGACCTATTTTTCCCCGAATTCCGATACCCGTTTATGCCCTCATTGCCGCCCCTCATGCCCCATGCTAGACTTCGCTGCAACTGGGCAGCCGATCGATCCTGCCGCCAGCCATTCCCTCCGAGGAGGTCTCCCCATGAAACTTCTCCGCATCTCCAGCATCGTACTTCTCCTAACCATTTATATGTCCCTTGCAGCCGCACAAAACGCGCCGGTGCATCATGTCTCCGGCAGGGTGCCGGTCATGGGCGCGACCACCGAACTCTCCGCCGACCGTTCCTACGTCGCGCCCGCACCGCAAACGCTACTGCGCACGCACGCCGACGGCAATACCTGGACGCTGCAAGCCACGCTCCCTGGCGCCGTCATCCACGACATTTCGTTTTCTTCAGCGTTGGTTGGCTATGCGGTCGCCGAGGGTGGCCAGATCTGGAAAACGACCAATGGCGGCAAGAATTGGGCGTTGGCGCTCAACCTTGGCTATCCCTACTATTTTTATGGTGTCCACGCGCTCAATGCAAAGAACATCGTCGCCTCCGGCTTCTATGATTCGTCATCTTTCTACGGCTTCATTCGCTGGAGCCACGACGGCGGCAAGACCTGGGGCAGCGACATCATCCTCACCAACACCGGCTGGGTGCAGCGCGTGCGCTTCCAGAAGAAAAACGGATTGATCCTGGACCTCATCAACGGTCAGCAGAACACGGCCCAGTACACAAGTGATGGCGGAGCCACTGCCACCGACTGGACCACAGTTGTCGACGATTCCGACGGCGCCTGGTTCGGGCTCGAATTCAACTTTTTGAAGAATGGCCACGCCCGCGCCACCGGCCCCGATTTCTGCCAGAGCGCCAACTCCGGCGCCGCCTGGACCTGCGGTCCCAGCGTCGACTCGGTTTTTGACGGCGAAGTCTTCTTCCTCAACAACGACAAAAACGGCTGGGTCGCGGGCGGCGAAATATCTCCCAACGTGGAAGGCTGGGTCCACACCAGCACTGACGGCGGCGCGACTTGGAGTGGCCGCACCCTCAACAGCCCCTGGCCGATTCGCCAACTCCTCTTCCTCAACAAGAAAACCGGCTGGGCCGCGGGCGGAAATCTCTACACCGGCGTCGGCGGAATTTATTTCTCCAATGACGGCGGCAAAACCTGGTCGCTCGACGTTAACACCGGCGCCGAAATGGATGCCTGCGACTCCAAGCCCATCAAGCCCGGCCACCAGGTCTGGTGCGCCGGCTACGATGGCTCCTTCAACGGCTATATCTACACCACGAGTGTGCAGTGAATCCCCGTGGCGTCGGCGCGAAGACACCACAAAAACGATGAAGGGCACAAGTTCTTCCTGTGCCCTTCAAATTTTCGACGCTTGCAGCTTAGGCCGTCGTATCCAAACCACGAACTCCCGCCACCGTGCTCGTCGCAGTGCTGACGGGAGGCTTATAGACCGGCGGCGACGTTTGGTACTTCTGAAAGGTCGCTTCCAGTTGGGCAAAAGCCTGCTGCGCGCCTGTCAGATCGCCCGCCTGCAACGCCTGTCCGATGGCCGCAAAGTCCTGTTCGCGCGCGTTTTTATTGAACGGATTCCCGCTCTTGAATGGTCCACTCTGTCCCAGCGCCTGGAGCGCGTTAAAGTCCTGCAGCGCATTAGCAGTGTTGCCCGATGCCAGATCCTGGCCAAGCTGCTTGATATCCGCCCTGCGCTCCTGTCGGAACTCCTGCAACTGCCCGTAGATCGACTGGCTGGAACCGGTCGATGTCGAGGCTGGGCTCGGCGCTGACGTTGCCGCGGAAATGACCGTCGAAATGGAATCCGATCCACTCCCATTCTTGAATGTACTCTGGAGTTGAGCGAAGGCTTGCTGCGCCGCTGACAAATCGCCTGCCTGCAGCGCCTGCCCAATGGCAGCGAAATCCTGCTCGCGCTGGTTGCGCGGCGCGAACACATCGCCATTGGCAAACGGCCCGCCCTGGCCCAAGCTCTGCAGCGTAGCGAAGTCCTGCTGCGCCCCCGCCAGATTGCCAGCCGTAATGTCCTGGCCAAGTTGTGACACATCGCTAGTACGCTGCTGAAAGTAGGCTTGTAGTTCCTGGTATATGGAACTGGACGAAACACTCGCAATCGACATAAATCTCTCCTTGAAACGATTCGCCGGGTACGCACCTGCGCGCCACTAAATAAACTGATCGGCGCCATGCCCGCCAACTTTAGAAAGGCTCCCTAGCGCAGACTCTAACCCTCAATCCGCATCCACGAAACCAGCAAATGGGTAACCACCAGAGTCATTGGTTACCCTCAACCCGCCGCCCGCAATCTACCGCATCCGCTCCAAACCCTCCGCAAGACCGCCGTCTGGTTTATCCTTACTCTTCGCGTGGGGGTACCATCCTTGAAAATGCACTCTCGTTCGTATGCGTGCTTTCGCCTTGTTCTCAATGTCCTCGGAATCTTCAGCGTACTGCTGCTAGCCGCTTCCCCGCTCGCCGCCCAGCCAGTCGACCCATCTATGTACCAGGAACTCCACTGGCGCATGATCGGCCCCTTCCGTGGCGGCCGCACTGTCGCCATCACCGGCATCCCCGGACATCAAAACGTCTTCTACATGGCGCCCAACAACGGCGGCGTCTGGAAGTCCACCGACTTCGGCCGCACCTGGAATCCCATCTTTGACGACCAACCGACCGGCTCTATCGGCGCCGTGGCCGTTGCGCCCTCCAATCCAGACATTATTTATGTCGGCAGCGGCGAAGGCCTCCGCCGTCCCGATCTCTCCATCGGCGACGGCATCTACAAATCCACCGACGCGGGCCGCACCTGGCAGCACCTCGGCCTGCGCGACGCCCAGCAGATCGCCAACATCATCGTCGATCCCAAAGATCCCAATCGCCTCTTCGTCGCCGCGCAAGGACATCCCTACGGCCCCAACCCCGAGCGCGGCATCTTCCGCTCGTTCGACGGTGGCCAGACCTTCACCAAAGTTCTCTACAAAGATGAGAACGTCGGCGGCATGGATCTGACCTTCGATCCGCGCAACTCGCAGGTCATCTTCGCCAGCATGTGGTCCTCGCGCCGTCCACCCTGGACCACCGGCGGCGGCTACAACGGCCCCGGCAGCGGCCTCTACAAATCCACCGATGGCGGCAACAACTGGCGTCAACTCACCAAGGGATTGCCCGGCGAAGCCGAGGGCATCGGCCGCATCGGCCAAACCATCTCCCCCAGCGATCCCGACCGCATGTATGCGTGGGTTAACGTAACGAAGCCGAATGCAAAGCTGGGCAGCGGCATCTATCGCTCCGACGATGCCGGCGAATCCTGGCAGCAGGTCAACAGCGAAGAACGCATCCATGAACGCGGCGACGACTTCGGTTGCGTCCGCGTCGACCCCACCAACAAAGACGTCATCTACGTAGCCAACACCACCACCTATCGCTCCACCGACGCCGGCAAGAATTTCACCGCCATCAAAGGCGCGCCCGGCGGCGACGATTATCACACCATCTGGATCAATCCCGAAAATCCCGACATCATCGCCATCGCCGTCGATCAGGGCGCAACCATCAGCGTCAACCGCGGTCAGACCTGGAGCAGTTGGTACAACCAGCCCACCGCGCAGTTCTATCACGTCATCACCGACAACCAGTTTCCCTACTGGGTCTACGGCGGACAGCAAGAGAGCGGCTCGGCAGGCACAACCAGCCGCAGCGATTTCGGCGAAATTACCTACCGCGACTGGACGACTCTCGGCGTAGAAGAATACGGCTACGTAGCGCCCGATCCGCTGCATCCGAACTTAATTTACGGCGGCAAGGTAACCGTCTTCGATCACAACACCGGCCAGACCCGGGAAGTCGGCCCGGTAGTCCTCCGCACCGGCCAGTATCGCTTCAACCGCACCGCGCCGCTAATCTTCTCGCCCGTCGATCAGCGCGCGCTCTATCTCGGCTCGAACGTCTTATTCGTGACGCGTGACGGCGGCAACAGTTGGCAGACCATCAGCCCGGATTTAACCCGCGAAGATCCCGGCGTCCCGCCATCGCTAGGCGTATTCGTCGAGGCCGATCCCGCCAAAGGCAAGCATCGCGGAGTAATTTATTCCATCGCGCCCTCGCCAAGAGACGCGAAGCTCATCTGGATCGGCACCGATGACGGCCTGATTCAAATCACGCATGACGGCGGCAAGACGTGGCAAAACATCACGCCGCCCGACCTGACCCCATGGAGCAAAGTAGCGCAGATGGACGCGTCACACTTCGATACCGCCAGCGCCTACGCCGCCATCAACCGCTTCCGCCTCGACGACCTGCATCCTTATATCTACCGCAGCCACGACAACGGCAAGAGCTGGCAGAAAATCGTAACCGGCCTGCCCGATAACGAACCGGTCAACACCGTCCGCGAAGACCCCGAGCGCAAAGGTCTCCTCTTCGCCGGAACCGAGCGGAGCGTCTATGTTTCGTTCGATGACGGCGACCACTGGCAATCTCTCAAGCAGAATCTACCGCCGACCTCGATCCGCGATTTAGTCGTCCACAACGACGACATCGTAGTAGGCACGCACGGTCGGTCGTTCTGGATCCTGGATAACATCACGCCGCTGCGGCAACTCGACGCAAAAATAAATGAAAGCGCGGCGCATCTCTTCAAGCCGCAGCTAACCTATCGCCTCCGCCGCGACAATTACCCCGATACGCCGCTCCCACCCGAAGAGCCCGCCGGCCAGAATCCGCCCGATGGCGCAATGATCGATTATTGGTTGAGTCCAATGCCTGCGAACTCCCCGATGGCCTACTCTGTCGATCTTGAAATCCTCGACTCCGCCGGGAAAGTGGTGCGCCATTTTTCTAGCGCCGATAAGCCCGAAGAAGTCGATCCCAAAGAGATCAACGTCCCGATGTACTGGGTGCGCCCGCCACGAGTCCTATCTGCAGCAGCCGGAATGCATCGCTTCGTCTGGGATCTCACGTATCCGGTCCCCGACCTACTCAGCCGCGACTTCCCCATCTCAGCCATCGTTCACGACACTCCGCTCTACCCGCACGGAGCAACTGTGTTACCGGACGAATACACAGTGCGTCTGAGGGTCCAATCGAGTCCTGGAGGGGGGATGGAAGGTGGCGCAGTGGGCGTATATGGCAACACGCAGCCGCTCGAAATCCACATGGACCCGCGCGTGAAAACCTTGCCCGGAGACCTGCGCCGCCAGTTCGATCTCGACCGCAAGATCGCCGAGGCCCTTCACCGCGACCATGAAGCCTTACAGCAAGCGCGCAGTCTGCGCGCGCAGTTAAAAGCTCTGAGCGCGAAGAATCCGCCGGCTCCGCTGGCGCAGTCAATTAAAGAAGTAGAAGCCAAAGCCGCCGCCATCGAAGGCAGCGAAGGCGGCTACGGCAGTCGTTTCATGAGCACCCCCGAGGGCCGTAGCCTGGCTCGCCTGAATGGAGGTCTGGGCAGCATGCTAGCCCAACTCGACACCGCCGACGCTGCGCCCACCACCCAAGAACTGGAAATGTTCGGCGAACTGGAAAAGGCGCTGGACGAGCAACTAGCGGCATGGGGCCAGCTCAGGACAAAAGACCTTCCGCATCTGAATGAAGAGCTGAAGAAGGCAGGCCAGCCGCCCATCGATCTGCAAAAGTTAGCGGCCTCGGAGGCCGCGTCGCCCCAGACAACCACGCAGGATAACGACCAGGACTGAGAGCAAGTGTGAACCGTGGCCATCCTAAACGGGTTGGTGGTGCTGTTGAATCACCAAGTTGGTGGTTTATGGAAATGACCATGCTTATCCACCAATGGGCTGGCAAATTGACAAGCGGCCACTGACTTTTGCCGTAAAGTACTTGATAGATTGAATCTGGTCATTCGGAAGCATATGGCGGCAGAGCGCCGACAAGTTCAGCCAACGATACGGCGTGTTTTTCACCGCGCCGTAGTACAAATTGAACCCGTCGATGTAGACGTTAGTTCCCGGCATTTGCTTTCAATGGCTTAGCAGTGTGACTCGGGTCACTTCATTTTTGCTTGCTTTTAGTGCAGCATCTCGTTATAAGCTTTCATCATATTTAATAACGGAATTATCCCCCCAAGTCCTTCGGGACTTGGGTGCGAGGCCAGTCCAAAAGACTGGCCTCAGTGTTTTGTAGCCTACGCTTTTCCTGGCCAATTGTGCTCGCAGCTGAGATCTACCCAATCATCTTCCGCTGCTCCCCGATCCGTCGCTCGTGTTCGTTCGCGAATCGCTCCACACCGGCGAAAATCGAATCGGGATCGAGATGCGCCTCCGCGATCACGTCCGCTTCGAGGCCGCCGCTCAACCAGTGATTGCCAAAGTCCGACGTCATCGAATACTCATCCGTCAGCGGACCGAGGTTGCGCAGCGGCCACACGCGCCGCGTGCCCGTGGATACCACCATCAAATCGTAGCGAGCCCCCGGCGGCAGCACGGAATCGCGATACGCTTGCGGCTGCCGATCAAACAAGTCCTCGCTGATCGCCGCGATCACCTTCACGTTCGCACCGGCCGCTTCGAGTTTCGGCAGCGCTTTCACCAGATTCACCGTGGAACTCGATCCTTGCGCGATCACGTAACCGTGGCGCGGCTTGCCGGGAGCAAAATCGCGGATCACATACAGTCCCTTTGCCGCGGCGCGTAGATCGGTATCGGCGAATTTGCTGCGGTCCGCGACCGGGAAGTCCGGACGCGCCACTTCCAGCGTGATGATGCCCACGTGCGGATCGCGAGCCGCGATTTCCGCCGCGGCGAAATAGCCGGGCGCGACATCGTTGTAATCCCAAAAACTCAAATTGATCGCCTGGCCACGCGGGAACAGCTTCCACACTTGCGGCGCGAAGATGCCGAAGTGTGTCCGCGCATCCGCCGCTGTTTCAGGACCGGAGTGCGCCGCGAGAATATGCAGCACGCCCATGCGAAATTTGCTGTCCTGATTCTGTTGACTCCAAACCCGCGCCGGAGTGTACATCAGCGGCGTGAACGCTCCATACGTCCCGCTCAAAGCCCAGACGCCGGAGAATTTTTCGGGATCGACGGAAGCGCTCTGACTCACCAGCCCAATGGCGGTCGATACATTGCCCGCCTCTTGAATAGGCGCCTTCAGGCGCGTGCCCAGCGGATTCTCCGTCGGACTGTAGTGTCCCCACAAACTGCCGTGCTCCACGTTGATCGACTCCGAAAGGTCGGCGGCCACCGTGAAGAACCGTCCTTCGGTGACGTAATTCATCCACTTGATGATTTCGGAAATCCCGCGCCGCGCCCCGGCCACCTCGCCCGGCTTCTTGAACAGCGAAATACTAACCTGCTTTTCCGCGCCGGAAATCGCATTGCGAATCGAGACCTTCTGCGGCTCTTCCGGCAGCGCCGCGACGCGCAGGCGATCGTCAAGGAAAGGATCGCTCGAGGCCGAGACGCGCAACTTCACGTCGTCGCGCACGGTATCGCCGATTTCCACCAGACGATCGGCGAGGCGATCGCCCAATCCGTTGCGGTCGAACAGCGACATTACGATGTCGATGTTCGTCTTGAACTGAATCAAGCGCTCGCGATTGTTGGTAACCGGACCCTTGCGAATGCCTTCGAACTCCACGCCATACTGTTTCTCGAAGGTCGAGGCCAGCGCGAGAAAATACTCGGAGTTCATCTTCAGCGCGTAAGGATGGCTTGGGTAACTCACCAATTGCTCTCCAACGAAGCCGGGAATTTTCCCGTCAACCGCATTGGGCCAGTAGCCCTTGATCGTTTTGCCGATCGCGGCAATAGGACGCCGGTCGTGCGCGTCCACCGCGTCCATCGCTTTCAGCACCGCGGCCACCTGGCCATAATCGTTTCCATTCGCCAGTGTAAAGACGTTCCATCCATACGACGTCCACTGGCTCACGATATCGTAGCCGTCGTAGCACGCGGCGATCACGCCGCCAATCTTGCCGCCTATCAGGCAATCGTCGATGCCCGCGTTGTTGTCGGAAATCATCACGCGCAAACGCTTGCCCACTTGCAGCGCGAGTGCCTGCGTCTTGAACTCCTGCGCGTGACCTTCGGTAAGCGCGAACTCGCCTTCCAGCGCGATCACTTTCGGCGAGGCTGGCGCGCCCATCACATCCCAAAAAGCCGCTTTGCCGGCGGCCGTCGCGATGCCAATGCCCGAGGGCCCGCCATTCACGTCATTAGTGCAGTCGGTGCTTTCGGCATGCCCTGAGAGCGCGCGAATGCCGCGCCCTTTCGCCTGCGCAAATAGCGGATCATCTTCCAACCCCGCATCGCGCAGCAACGTCTTCAACGCGCCCGCGCCGCGCCGGAATCCCAACGCGTCAATCGGCAGCATCGCCACCTGCGGATCAACGTGATAACGCGGATCGCCGGTCTGCCGATATTTGCGATACAGCGCCTGGCCCATGATCATCCACAGGGCATAACACGTTGGAATCGAGTGGCCCGCCGCAAGCATGAATTTGTCGCAGTAAGGATGCTTCGGCCGGCGGTAATCGTAACGCAGCCCGCCATTCTCAGGCCCGACCAGATGTGCCGCGACGTTGTAAGGCGTGTAAGCGAGCGGCCCGCCCAGATGCCCGGTCTGCGCATAATTTCCCAGCAGCACCAGGGTCATGCAGGTCATGTACCCAACGTCGTCGAGCAGCGGATCGTAGGCCAAAGTTTGTTGCTCGGAGGGAGAGGGAACTGCGTGCGTAAGCGATGTCATAGCCGGAGAAAATCATAGCATCCGCGAAGACAACGCAGCACCCTCACCTTCCCGTCGGGATAATCAGACACCGTCTACTTCACGCCTCGCCCAGCAATCACTCTGGCGAGCTTTCCAAGTTGGCTCTCCATGCCCATCACTGCCCGCTCGGTCCACTCATCGCTGTGCATCGGGTCAAGCGTCAACACCAAGCGCACGTTGCCCTCCCGCCGCAAAGAAATCCACCTAGTTGCCCACCGTGTATGGGCAACACCATTGGCGGGCCAGCCGCCGTTCAAGCCTACTTTCCGGTGCCGGTCAGACTCGACGTCTGCGGGCTGTTGCTGGCGCTGTCGCTCACCCTCAATTGCCCGGTTCTCGTCCCCGTTCCTGTCGGCGTGAACGTCACGCTGATCTTGCACTTCCCCCTCGCCGGCAAGCTCGTCGTGCAGGTCGTCGCCGACACCGCGAAGTCCCCGGTCGTCTCAATCGCGATGCTGCCCAGGGTTATGCTCTGGTAATTGGTCAAGGTAAACGTTTTTGCCGGACTCGTCGTGCCCACCGTCCGCTTCGGGTACGTAGCGCTGGTGGGACTCAGCGTGACCGGTGGTACGCCACTGCCCGACAGCGCCACCGTCTGCGGACTGTTGGCAGCGTTGTCGGTGATCGTAAGGGTGCCCGTCAACAGGCCCAGTTGCGTGGGCGTGAAGGCGACACTGATCTTGCACTTCTTGCCCACCGCCAGTGCCGAGCCGCAGGTATTCGCCGAAACCGCGAAGTCCCCAATGATCGCGACATTGTTGATCGCCAGCGGAATGGTCCCGGTGTTTGTCAGCGTGATTATCTTGGCGGCGCTAGTCGTGTCGATCGCCTGCTTGGCAAAAGTGAGCGTTGTGCGCGAGAGTGTGACTGCGCCCCCGCCGCCCAGCCCCATGTCCAGGCTGAACACCGTCCCGCACCCGTTGCCGCCACAATTGCTGCTGGTACCTCCGTATTCGGCGGTCCCGTAGAACTTCCCATCCGTGGCTTGCACCAACCCGGCGTTTGGCTGGGAGCCGTCAGTGCCGCCGAAGCTGTGTAACGTGGTCAGAGTGCCCGCCAGGGTAATTTCGAAAACCGTGCCCAAGCCGTTGGCTCCGCCGCTGCTGGTCATCCCGTAGAAGTTTCCGTCGGCACCTTGCACCAGCCCCCCGTAAGGGGTGGCGCCGTCCGTGCAACTACTTTGCGAGCAAAGGCTGTACAGCGTCGTCAACGTACCGCCTGGGGTAATTTTGAAAACCGCGCCCGAGTTGTTTGCCCCGCCGCGGCTGGTCGTCCCGTAGAAGTTCCCGTCGGTGCCTTGCACCAAGGCGCCGGTTGGCAGGGAGCCGTCCGTGCAACCGCTTTGCGAGCAAAAGCTGTACAGCGTCGTCAGCGTGCCCGCCGGGGAAATCTTGTAAACCGTGCCCGTGAGGTTTGTCCCGCTGCCGCGGCTGGTCGTCCCGTAGAAGTTCCCGTCGGTGCCTTGCACCAGTCCCGCGTAAGGGGCACCGCCGTCCGTGCAACCGCCTTGCGAGCAAAAGGTGTACAGCGTCGTCAGCGTACCGCCTGGGGTAATTTTGAAGACCGTGCCCCACTTGTTTGCCCCGCCACCGGTTGCCGTCCCGTAGAAGTTTCCGTCGCTGCCTTGCGCGAGCCCCGCGTAAGGAAATTGGCCGTCCAGGCAACCGTTTTGGGGGCAAAAGCTGTACAGCGTCGTCAGCGTACCACCTGGGGTAATTTTGAAAACCGTGCCCGAGTTGTTTGCCCCGCCGGAGTTGCTCGTCCCGTAGAAGTTCCCGTCGGCACCTTGCACCAACGCGGCGGTTAGCGAGGCGCCGTCAGTGAGGTCGAAGCTGTGCAGCGTGGTTAGCGTGCCCGCCGAGGTCATTTCAAAGACCGTACCAAAGCCGTTTGCCCCGCCGTTGTATGTCGTTCCGTAGATATTCCCGTCGGTGCCCTGGATAAGAGACGACGTTGGATTAGCACCGTCGGTGTTGTCGAAATTTACC
Source organism: uncultured Acidobacteriaceae bacterium (assembly GCA_963698865.1). Taxonomy (GTDB): domain Bacteria; phylum Acidobacteriota; class Terriglobia; order Terriglobales; family Acidobacteriaceae; genus Acidiflorens. The sequence continues at coordinate 118,319 of CAVOSL010000007.1, forward strand.
AGCGTGGTAAAGGTTTGTGCAGGCAATGGAATCGCCGTCACGGCCAGGAACATCAACGCAAAGAAGACCGTTCCCGTTAAGCAAGAAATTGTGATGAACGCTTTTTTCATAAATCCTCCTCTTCTAGATTTCCAGGCTGAGACTGGTAGATTTACGAGCTAACACATCAACAGACGACAGGCGGGTGACCCCTCCCCAGGACCACCCATATCCCGGTCGGTTGCTGAAAGGCAGAACCCAAAAACCCGAGCGTTCCGTTTACCTCGTGCCGAATCACCCTGGAAGGGCCAGCTTTCCAGTTGCTTCCCTATCTGCACATGCGAGAAACGAGGGGGGATTGGCTCAAAAAAACGCAGGAAATACGAAGAAATACGGGGACAGAAATACGGGGACGGGACGTTCACCGGTTTTTGCGGATGCCGCGAGCGCTTCAGACCAAACTTTTTCATCACAATCAGCCCGTGCGCGCCGTCACAGACTTCCAATCCGCCGCGTGCAACAATCATGTTTCGAATGGGGCAGTTCCGAGGTGCGTCCGCCAAACAGGACGATCCTCGAAACTGCCCCAAAACTATTTTTAGCGCGATTTTAAGGGGCTAACTCCTTATTTTTGAATACTTTGAGTGTAAGTACATATTTATCAATACTTTAACTCAAAAATGATAGGGGGGGGGCCACATTTTGCTGAATATCGCCAGCAAATTCCACAGAATCAAACACTTCCAACCGCGAAGAGATGCTCGCAAAAGTGTCGAAATCTACGCTGGAAATTCGTGGAGCACGTACTCCATCGCGGCCTCGCGCGACGTGAGCTTGCCTTCAAGCTGCGCATCTTCAACCGCGCCCAGAATCTCCTTGAACCGCGGCCCCGGCTCATACCCGGCCGCAATCAAATCGTCGCCGGTGACCAGCGGCTGCGGACGCATCGCCTCCGGTGCCATCGACTGCAACCGCTCCCACGCATATTCGTACCCGGAGAGAATTCCGTTGCTCGAGAGCACGTCCATGCGATGCAGCTCCAGGTGCTCATCAAATCGCGGCAGCCGTAGAAACTTTTTCAGCGTCGATTCGTTCATCTGGAACACCTGCGCGAACCGCATGTGGTTATCGACCAGCGCCAGGATCCGCTCCGTCTCGTCGTTGGAAAAGCGCAGCCGCCGGCAGATTTCGGCCGCCATCTTCACGCCCACATCAACATGGCCGTCGAAGCGAATGCGATCCGGCGCGACGCGAAAAGTAGGCGGCTTGCCCACATCGTGCAGCAGCGCACCCCATGCCAACGTCTTCGACGAGCCCGCGGGCAATTTGTCCAGCAGCAGCAATGTATGTACATAAACGTCACCTTCAGGATGAAACTGCGGAGGCTGTTCGACTCCCTTCATGCGCGAAATTTCAGGCAGAACCTCGCGCAACAATCCGCTCTCATCCAGCAGCAGAAACGCGCGTCGCGCATGTCCTTCCGTCAGCATCTTGCTCAATTCATCGCGCACCCGCTCTTGCGACACCTGATGAATCTGCGGAGCAAGTTTCTGTATAGCCACGAAAGTTGCAGGCTCGATCGCATACTCAAAGCGCGCCGCAAACCGCACCGCGCGCAGCATGCGCAGCTTGTCCTCAGCAAAGCGTCGAGAAGGTTCGCCAATAGCGCGAACAATTCCAGCCTTCAAATCGACGCGACCGCCAACAAAATCCAGAACCTCATCCGTCGTCGAACCGCTTACCAGGGGATCAAGCAGCATTCCATTAATAGTGAAATCGCGCCGCTGCACATCCTCGCGCGGATCCTTGGTAAACCGCACTTCATCAGGATGTCGTCCATCCGAGTAGCCAATATCCGAACGAAATGTAGCGACCTCGACCGCAAATCGCTCCTCGCCTTCAGTCTCAACCCGCTCGCCGTCTTCCGCAGTGGAGCGACGAACACTCTCTGCCGAGTCACGAGGCGACCACGGAACCAGTACCACGCCGAACTGCGCGCCCACAGCCAGAGTCCGAGGAAAGATCCGCATCACCTCTTGCGGAGTAGCGTCGGTGGAAACGTCATAATCCGCGGGCTCGCGCCCCAGCAGCATGTCGCGCACACAACCGCCATTGAAGTAAGCCTGAAATCCGCGCGCGCGCAGCAAGCGCACAATGTCAGTAGCGTGTTGTCGAGCAACGCTCAAGAGGCCCATCCCAATCGTCTAAACTGAAAGCAACAAGCTAGGAGCTAATGGCTAAAAGCTAACAGCTGTATTTCAATTATGCCCGACCCAACAATCCTCGGCATCGAAAGCTCCTGCGACGAAACAGGAGCAGCCGTAGTGCGCGCGGGCGAGCAGATTCTCTCCAACGTAGTTGCCTCGCAAATCGCCACCCACGCGCCTTACGGGGGTGTAGTTCCCGAACTGGCCTCCCGCGAGCATCTCCGAGCCATCGTCCCAGTAGTTCGCCGAGCCCTAGCCGAAGCCAGCCAAACCTACGACTCCATCGACGCCATCGCCGTAACGCAAGGTCCAGGTTTAGCAGGAGCGTTGCTCGTCGGCATCAGCTTCGCCAAAGCGCTGTCCTTCGCTTTAGCCAAGCCCCTGATCGCGGTCAATCATCTCGAAGGCCACGTCCACGCGGTGCTGTTAGAGCAACGCCAAAGCGACAATCCCGATCTCGAGTTCCCTGTTCTAGCGTTGGTCGTTTCCGGGGGTCACACTCATCTCTACCTAGCCGAACTGGAGAAGAATCTCTGGACCTACTCCGAAATCGGCCACACCCGCGACGACGCCGCCGGAGAAGCCTTCGACAAAGTCGCCAAACTCCTAGCGCTCGGCTATCCAGGAGGACCGCTTATCGACCGCCTCGCGCCGCATGGCGATCCACACGCTGTAAAGTTCCAGATCGCGCAGATGAAACACCGCGACCGCAATGACCTGTCCAAGCCGAGTGCTTCACGCGACGACACGCGTCCGCGTTTCGACTTCTCTTATAGCGGAATCAAAACCGCAGTCCTACGCTACGTCGAAACCGAGCACTTGAAGCCGTCGATCGAGCAGCGGCGACAAGCCCTCAATCAAATCGCCAAGCCCGCTTTCGACGACTATCTCCGCCTCTCGGACCGCCAGACGCTCAATCTGGTCGCATCCTTTCAGCGCGCCATCGTCACCGATCTGGTCACAAAAACGCTCGCTGCCGCACGCGAGTACGATGTCCGCACACTCTTCGTCAGCGGTGGCGTAGCCGCAAATCAGGAACTGCGCACCACATTTCAGCGCGAAGCGGAAATGCAAGGTCTGCCCGTTTTCTTCCCCTCGCGTCCGCTCTCGACCGACAACGCCGCCATGATCGCCGCTGCCGCCTATCCAAAATTCCTGCGCGAAGAATTCGCCCCGACAGACTTTTCCGCCGAAGCCAGCCTTCCGCTCCGCTGATCCAAGCGCGCGCCAACGCACGAGGGGTTCAGCTCCTAGCTCGTAGCTCAAAGCTCGTAGTTTCCACTCGCGGCTCGAAGCTCGCTGCTGCCTTCTGTTACGTGACTGTTACATTTCCCAGCTACAATAATGGCCGTGAAACCAACCCTGTTCGTCGTCGAAGACGATCCCGATATTTCGCGCCTGGTGCGCCATCACCTGGAAGCTGCCGGATTCAACGTGCGGCTCTATTCCACCGGCAATGTCGTTGTTCCCGATGCCGAGCGCCAACGGCCCGCGCTCTTCCTGCTCGACATCATGGTCCCCGGAAAAGACGGCCTCGAACTCTGCCGCCAAATCCGTCAATCGGTCACGCTCGCTTCGGTCCCGGTAATTTTCCTGACCGCCAAAGGCGGCGAAGCCGACCGCATCCTCGGCCTCGAACTTGGAGCCGATGACTACATTCCCAAGCCCTTCAGCCCACGCGAACTCGTCGCCCGCGTCAAAGCGGTCATGCGCCGCTTCGAGCGCCCCTTGCCGCTTTTGCCCACCAAGATCGAAGAGGTCCACATCGATCCCGCCGCCATGACGCTGACCGTCCGCGGCAAACAAGTACCGACAACGGCCACCGAGTTCCGCCTGCTCGACTACTTCATGCGTCACGCGGGCCGCGTCTTCACGCGTGACCAACTCCTTGATTCGGTCTGGCGCGACACCGCCTACGTCACGCCGCGCTCCGTCGACGTCTACGTGCGCCGCATCCGCGAAAAGATCGAGCCCGATCCGGAGAATCCTCGTTACCTGAAGACGGTGCGCGGCGCGGGCTACCGCTTTGAGGTTCCGCATTGAGACCTCGCATCTTCGTCAAGTTGATGCTCGTGTTCCTGGTCGTGATCAGCGTTACCGCCTTCACGCTGCAGTGGACGGTGCGCAACGTCTGGCAGCACACCCTGCACGACCAGATCGAGCGTAATCTCAAGCAGAAGACGTTGATGCTTGCCTACCGCGTCGAGACCGACCGCCAGCATTCGCTCGCCGACATCGCGTCACAGGAAGGTCAGGCGGCCGGCGCTCGCGCCACCGTCATCGATCCGACCGGCCGAGTGCTCGCCGACTCCGAAGCCGATCCGAACACAATGGAGAATCACGCGCGCCGCCCGGAATTTGTCGCCGCGCTCTCGGGAGCGGTTGGCGTCGATGAGCGCAACAGTCGCACCCTGAACATCCCATTCATCTATGTGGCTGCGCCTATCTCCGGTGGTGCGGTGCGCCTCGCCTACCCCCTGCCAGAAATCGAAATCACCGACCGTCCGCTGGGGAGAGCCTTGCTGCGTGGTTCCCTCATTGCGTTTGCCATGGCCCTCCTGATTGCCGCAGTCACTTCTCAATACCTCGGTCGCCGTCTGAAGCGCATCGTGGGCTTTGCCGAGCGGGTCGCCGCCGGCGATCTCACCGCCCGAATTTCCCCCACGTCCACGGATGAAATCGGCCGGGTGGCCGCGGCTCTCGACAACACCGCGCGGCGCGTGGAAGAGAGTTTCTTCCGCCTGCAAACCAGCCAGCACGAGCTCGAAACTCTCCTCAACAGCATGCAGGATGCCGTGGTCGCCGTCAGCGCCGATGGCCGTGTGCAATGGGCCAATCGCGGCATGACGCGCCTGCTGCGCCGTTCACCGCGCCTCGATGCCCCTCTCATCGACTGTGTCCGCGACCCCGATTTCCTGACTGCCGTACAGGATGCGGCGCACGATCAGGTTGTCACCTCCGCGCGCGCCATCACCATCACTCCCGGCCGCACTTTCGACGTCACTGCCGCGCCCATGCCCGGAGGAGGCGTCGTCGCCGTCCTTCGCGACCTTACCGAAACCGAGCGCATGGAAAAGACCCGCCGGGATTTTATCGCCAACGTCTCTCACGAGCTGCGCACTCCCCTCACATCCATTCAGGGATACACCGAAACCCTGCTCGACAGCGGCGTTACCGATAATCACGTTCGCGATTTTCTCGAGATTATCCGGAAAAATGCGGCGCGCATGTCGCGCCTCACTGAGGATCTTCTGACGCTCGCGCGTGTCGAATCCGGCGAGCAGCGCTTCGATATTCAGAAGGTAAGCACCGAAGAGCTACTGCAAGACGCGCTGGAGAGTTTTCGCGAAGTCGCCCGCGGGTACGGTGTCGAAATCGTCGTCGAAAACGCCGCCCCCGACGCCAACGTCAACGCCGACCGAGAAGCCATCCACCAGATTTTTTCCAACCTCATTGAGAACGCGCTGAAGTACGCCGCCTCAGGCAAGAAAATCATTCTAGGAGCGCGGCCGGCGTCTGGCGCGTCGATGAGTTCTTCCTCCGGCGCGAAGCCAGCGGCCGCATCCGCGCCGGTCGCCGGAGGCTCATCCAATCCAGCAACTGCTGGAAGCGTATCCAGCACCACCGCCGTTAAAGAATCTTCCGATTCCAGTTCGAACATATTCGCTGTCGAATTCTACGTACGCGATTTCGGTCCCGGCATCTCTTCCGAGCACCTGCCCCGTCTCTTTGAGCGCTTCTATCGCGTCGATAAAGCCCGCTCCCGCGAATCCGGAGGCACGGGTCTCGGCCTCGCCATCGCCAAGCACATCATGTTCGCCCACGGAGGCACCATCCGCGCCGAAAGCGAACTCAATCATGGCTCGACCTTCCTCTTCATCCTGCCCGCTTCCCAACCGGATTCAGCGTAGACGCTAGTGCCGTTGCGGTTTCTGGATAGCCGCTAGCCTTGATCGGAAACACCTCGGGGCAGAGTTTTGCGCGGAGGGGTCTCGATCCGAGGCGTTTTCGATAAGGAGGTTAGGAGGATTTGCAACGGACGCGTGGAGCTCTGGGATTTGAATCAACTTTGGGTTGAAAGTTATTGTATTGATAGGAGTTGCGCGAGGAGCCCATTATTGATACGCGTCGATATACTGCTGACGTCGCTATCCAGTCGTTCAAGACTCCACCGGCGTATGAGACTTGTACACGCGAAGCGTCCGCCGCACTAGCGGCTTAGTCCTAGCCTGTTAACCACTCGCAATCTTCAGCAAGCGCAGTAGATCGGGCTAATCACTCGGAGCCGTAATGCCAATCACAGCCGGGACGTATGCCATACGCGTATACAAGTATGTGCATCCGTTGCAGGCCACTGAAGGTGGACAGAAAGTGCTAGCCATGGCTGAGTTTCTTCGAACCACCGTTGACAAGTTCACATTCCTGGTAGCGACGGACCGCCTCTACGCCGCTGAGGGAGTGTGGGTTCTCCCAGTCGAACCGCAGGGGTCACGCCTGGTCCGGCTCGGTGTCACGGATTTCATGCAGCAGCACAACGGCGATGTGGCGTTTGTCTCTCTTAAGCCCACGGGAACTGCAATCGAGGCGGGCGATGAATTCGCGGACATCGAGACAATGAAGGTGACGATCGGAATTGCGTCGCCGGTGGCGGGCACACTGGTCAAAGTGAATGAGGCATTTACGCTCAAGCCCGAAAGCATTAACGAGGATCCCTATGGCAGGGGTTGGCTCGCCGAGATTGAGACCACAAATTGGGAAACGGACCGTGCTCATCTGCTCGACGCGAAGGCGTACTTGGCGGTGATGCAATCACAAGCCGAGGAGGAGCTGAGATCATGAGTTGCAGGAAAGTACCAGTCATCCCGTGCAGCGGCATCGGCAAGGCGCTTGGGTCAGTGAGCCGTGAGGCCGCCTACGAGCTTTGTGAAAACTTACGCCCAGATCGCACGCAGTTGGTCGCGCTGTCGAAGCTGGTACTCGGCGAAGAACAGGCGCGGGAACGGGTGCGAAGCAGCCCGGCAGTGACCATCGACGGCTGCAAGCAGATGTGCGCCGCCAAGTTGGTGAAGCACAGCGGAGGCACGATCGCGCACGAGGTAGCCGTATTCGAGGTGTTTCGCCGCTACAAGGGATTGAAGCCCGAAGGTATCGCCGAACTCAATGCGGAGGGCAAACAACTCGCCCGCGCACTGGCCGAGGAGATTGCCGTTGCCATTGATGAGACCGCCGAAGGAGGCGCTCATGCCTGATCTGCCACAAAGAAAAGCTGGGATCGTCGCCTGTTCAGGGGAGGAACTGGCCGAAGGCACGGTGGCCCGCCTTGCCGCTCTGAAGGTGCTGCATGAGTTGCGGCCAGGGAACACCGTGACCATCTGCTTGCCGCTATTCCTCGCGGGCGGCGACGGGGATCGGGCATTCGCCCGCTTTCATCCGACGATTACCGTCGATGGGTGTGAGCTTCGCTGCGCCGCGCGGGGTACCGAGATGTATTCCGGGAAGCCCGCGGCTAGCATCGTGGTCAACGAACTCGCTTCACAGCGAGGGGTGGGCGAAATCGAGGGACGGCGTTGCCTGAATGCAGCCGGCAAGCAAGCGGTGGAGGTGACCGCCCAGCGCTTGGCAGAGCTGGTCGATCAATTCGTCGGAAAAGTGAATACGATCGGGCGGGCCGCGGAGTCTGTGCCCGAACCGAGCGAAGCCAAGGTCGGTACGTGCTCCTGCGGATCTGGTGTCCCGATCGGCGAGATATTGATTGGTGGAGAAACCGTGGGACTGCAGGCGCTGCCAATGATCTTTCAGCGCTTCCGAGAAATGGGACGTGCGCCCGACACTGCTGGGGAAGATCTGCTCCAAGACGTGAAGATCTACAACTATGTTCCGCCGGAAGCGGAGGCGAGTTACCGCGAGGCCGTCGTCCGCGAGTACGCGGAGTTTTGTGCCCGCAAGGAATCACAATGAGGCGCACTGCCACATACCACACCACGGTTCGGTGGACCGGGGAGCACTGGGGCCACCTGACAATGGGAAACGGTCCCGAAATGAAGTTCTCGGCGCCGCCCGATGCACAGGGACATGCGGGCGTATTCACACCCGAAGACGCATTTGTTGCGGCGGCCAATACCTGTGTGATGCTGATGTTTATCTGGGCCGCAAAGCGGTTCCATTTGAACTTGCTGTCGTATGAGTGCCGCACGGAAGGTACCAAGGTGATCGAACTGGACCGGACCGAACTCTTCACGCGGTTGTGCTTTCGCCCGGTAATTCGGATTGCCTGCGGAGAGGAGTCGCGGGAAGTAGTGGAAAACAGGGTCCACCGGGCGCTGCAAGCCGCGCAGAAGTACAGTCTGGTCGCAAATTCGGTGAAGTCGGAAATCATTGTGGAGGCCGAAATTGTCATCAGCGAAAAAGGCACGCAGGAGCATGTTTCGGCCCTGCATCGCTAAAGTGAGGAAACGATGCTGAACATTGTTGTTTACGGTCCTGGTTGTTCGCGGTGCGTGGAAACCGAAAGAGTGGTGCGCCAAGTCGTAAAGCAGATGGGGATCTTGGCAGAGGTGCAAAAGGTGAACGACCCGCAGGGCATGGCCAAGGCGGGCATGTTACTCACCCCGGCGGTGACGGTCAACGGAATTGTCAAAGTCTCTGGCCGGATTCCCAAAGACGACGAGGTCAGAGGATGGCTCGCGTCCTCCTCGGCTACGACAGGCCGTTAAGGGTGCCGCAGGGATGGAGCAAAATTGCGGCCGAAGTCTCGTGAGGTAAAGGAAACGTGAAGCTGGAACAGTACTTCAAAGGGCTAGCCGACGTAACTCGCCTGCGGGTGCTTAACCTGCTATTGCACGGAGAGCTGTGCGGATGTGAGATCCGTTACGTTCTGGATATGTCCCAGCCGAATGTGTCGCGACACCTGACCTATCTCAAGAATTGCTGTCTGGTGTTGGACCGGCGCGATGGCCCTCGCATCTTCTACCGGCTTGCAGAGGACAGGTCAGGCGCAACCAAGTGCCTGTTTGACTGTCTCCGGCAGGTGTTCAAGGGGGACGAACTCCTGCAGCAAGACACGAGCAAGTTGAAAGGATCGATCCAGGCGGGTTCATGTACCCGGAACGAATCAGGCCTGCTGTTTAGGTATTCGGCCGATCGGGTGGAGAGTGGTCGGCGACTCGGGAACGGCGCCCTTGGTGTAACGTCTTCTTCCAGCGACCCGAAATTCACCGTCTCTTAACCTGCCTCGCAACACTCGGCTATATGCTTCCTACCAGCCTCTGTGTCACACTTTGAGTAAATACCGGCGTCCTCCGGAGAAGTCAGGCATCGAATCGACTATGCGGTTTTGTTTATGAGCACGGCCGGCATAAAAACGCCAACTCCCGAGCCTGGCCCCGCCGAGCTCGTCAAGCGCACGGTCGAAGCCTGCGAACTCGCGCGCCAGGCCGCCGCCATCGCTGCCGAAGGCGTGGCCACCGGCTCCATGTCCCGCCTCAACGCCATCCGCCAGTCCGAAAAAGAGCTTGACGCTATCGACCTCGAAGTCGACTCTGACGTCACCCGTATCATCACCCGCGCCTCGCCCGAAGAAACCGGCCAGTTGCTCGCCTGCATGAAGCTCATGATCGGCCTCGAGCGCATCGGCGACCTGCTGCTGAGCTTTGCTACCAGCGCCCAGGCCGCCGGAGCCCACATCGATCCGCAAGACTCCCGCGACCTTACCCATATGGCGACCATCCTCGAAAAAATGCTCGCCGATGTGGGCCATTCTTTCTCTCACCGCGACGTCAAGAAAGCCATTGAAGTCCTGCGCGCCGATGCCGAGATGGATCGCCTCCGCAATCTCATTTTTCTCCGCCACATCGAAAATCCGGAGAACGTCGAGCGCCGCGCCAGCCTGCAAGTCATCTTCATGACGCAATCGCTCGAGCGCGCCGGCGACCACGCCAAGAACCTCGCCGAAGAAGTCTGCCACTTCGTCAGCGGACGCAGTATCCGCCACCTCCTCATGGCCTACGACAAGCCCAAAGAGCAGATGTTCATCGAGTGGCTGCGCCACAAGGACGATCCGTCGCGCTAGCGGTCAACGGAAACCACAGTTCCAGCCCCAGGCCCCGGAATTCTTCACATCAATTCATACCAATTCAGCTCTCCTCCATGGACCTTTTCAGACACGTGATTCAATATCCCACCACAAGGTGAGAACCTGAACACGGGTTCTTCACCGCGCCTAGGGGCTCTTCAAGGGCATCGTTTGAAAGATTTTTCGTGGAAGGTGATGTTTTTTGCCCGCGCCTTGCGCTTTATATAACAGAGGCGGGACTCAGGTCTTGGTTAGGAAGGACACGGACCTGGGTTTTGCCAAAAAATAAACCGTAGCGATAGCAAGTTTCCGGCATTCGCGCGTTTATACGTAACAGGTTTGGTGTCGAGGCCGCTTGCCTCAGAGGAGAAGATTATGTCTTTTGTCATGATGCTAATGATCGGCGGATGGGTCGCCACGCTATCGATGGTCGGGGTCTGTGCCCTTAAAGAATCCGGCAAACTCCTCCTGATCCGCAAACGAACGGCGTTGTGGTTGTATTCCTCGGTCGCTGCGGCTGATTCCGCGCCCAAAACCGGCCTGCAGCGCGAGACTGCCAACGCTCGCTGAAAAGCCGGCGCGTTGCAATCTCTTATTGTCCGCGGTGTCGCGAACACCGCACAGGGGTTTGCCGCTGCGAGCCGCGGACGTCTGGCTCGCCCGTTTCTTTTGCCGTGCGGCAAAAAGGGGCCGCGCGACCTCGACCCACATCCTGGTCGCGCGCACCCCTAAGTCCCGCCTCCTGCCCGCCCTTGACAGCCCGCGCTCGTACGGCGAGACTCGGTTCAGCCGCTTCCCAAAATGTCGACCATGCCCGGATCCCCCCAATCGGAAGAACCCCTGGCGCCCGAACGCCCCGGCCCCACCGCGCTCCAGGAGCGCGAACTCGACGCCGCCCTTCAGCTTCTGGTCGAGCGCGCGCAATACATCACCGGAGCCACCGGAACGGCCCTCGCTCTCCCGCAAGGAGACGAAATGGTCTGCCGCGCCAGCGCCGGAGCCTGTGCTCCCGCCGTCGGTGCCCGCCTGCAAGTCCGCTCCGGGCTGACGGGCGAGAGCATCGCCCGCCGCCAGCTTCTGCGCTGCGACAATGCCGAGACCGACCCGCGCGTAAACCTCGAAACTTGCCGCGCCCTCGGCATCGCTTCCATCGTCGTCCTTCCGCTATTGCGCCGCAACGGCGAGGTCCGTGGCCTGTTCGAGCTGTTCTCCGATCACCCCTACGCCTTCGAGGAGCGCGATCTGGTCGCCCTCGAACGCATGGCCGCCCTCACCCTGACAGCGCTAGATCTGGCCGAGCAGCGCCAGGATTCTGTTCCTCCCGCGCCATCGGTGCCAAGGCAAAGCAAGCCGCCAGCGGCCGCAACTGCCACCGCAGTCGCGTTTTCTCCAGTTAAGGAAATTCCCAAGCCGCAACCTTCGCCGTCAGAATCGGGAGCGGACGCGCGGCTCGCACCTCCCGCCGCCCAGCCAATCGCAGTCCCACCCGAATCGACCGCACCACCGGAGGCGTCGACCCCGCAGCCAGTCACCGTGGCCACGCCGCCCATGCCTCCCGCGCCCGCAGCCGCCACCGCTGAACCGATATTCGCCGCCGCAACCGTGCCCGCCATCTCCGCGGCCATTCTCGAAACAGCCCCCGAGCCGCCCCCCGTCCCGGAAGCCATGCGCCGCGTCCAGAAATGCGCCTCCTGCGGCTTCCCCGTCTCGGAAGGCCGAACGCTCTGCCTCGATTGCGAGAGTCTCGAACGCATGAAGCTCGAAGCCGATAAGAAAACCCGCGAGAGAGCCGCGCAAGCAGAACAAGAACAAAGAGAGGCGAGCACGCCCGTCACAGAAACTATCGAAACAAAAGCAACGGATTCAACCGAGACGGTACAAAATGAGATAGGTCCGAATGCGTCTGAAGACGGTCAAGCGGCAGAACCCTCTGCATCTGTGGCGCCTGACGAAATCCTCCCACCCTTCCTGACCAATCCTCAACTAATGGAAGAATCCTGGCTGACCCGCCACGTCAACTTACTGGCATTTCTAGTCCTAATAGCCGCCGTCCTGGTCGCAGCGGTAGTCTTCTTCCGCTGATCCCGACATCGATGGTTAGACAAACCTGGTTCGCTCGAGGCTCGAAGCTCGCGGCTGGCAGCTTGCCCCCGTTCCCCACTCGTCAGTACTGTTTTCCTTGACAAATCCCCGCCAAAACTCATACTCTGCGCTTAACTGCTCGCACGACAAAGGTGCCTAAGAATGAAGAATGTGTATGAAGTTTTGCGCCAGAAAGAACTCGAACTGGCCCGCCTCGAAAAAGAGGTAGAAGCCTTGCGCGTCGCCGCCCCGCTCCTCTCCGAAGAAAAAGAACCGATCTCCGAGGCGCCAAAGCCCACGCTCACCACTGCGAATCCGCAGCAACCGATCCGCATTCCGGCGCCCGTAGCCGCTCAGGCCGTAAACTCGCCAAACCGTACCGCTGGCTGGGAAGACGCCGCCAAGCGCTGGCCATAAGAAAGCGCTGATATTCGGGTAGCGCCCATCATCAATCCTTTCGGAGTGATGATGGGTTTCTGTTTTTCTGGGAGTTCTCAGGGCAGGCACGGTTTTCCCCTGTGCCCCTCTGTGGTTAAAGATGCTTCTCTGCGATCTAGACGAACCGCCAACCACCTCTGACTTCTAACTTCTGAATTCTGACTTCTCTCATCCCTGCGTCGTAAACGCCAGCGCCAGAATCGTCTTCTGCTCCACCTCATGCGCCTTCGCCGAACCCGTCGCCGGACTCGCGCTCCCCGACCGCTTCACCGACAGCACCGGCCGCTCCCCCGCGATCCGCTTCAACCGAGGCAGCATGTAAAACAGCGCCCCCATATTCGACGGCTCTTCCTGCACCCACACAATATCCCGAGCCCCACCATGCCGCTCAAACTCCGCCTCCAGCTCCGCCTCCGGAAATGGATACATCTGTTCGAGGAACACAATCGCCGTGCTCATATCCTGCCGCCGCTGCCGCTCCGCGCGCAGCTCGTGCCCGATCTTCCCCGTACAGACCAGGATCCGCTTCACATTCGCGCGCCTCGGTATCCGGAATCACCTCCAGGAACCGCTGATGCGTCAAATCCTCCAGCGGCGAGAGCGCATCCGGATTCCGCAGCATGCTCTTCGGAGTAAACACGATCAGCGGCTTCCTCCAATGGCGCAATGCCTGCCGCCGCAGCAGATGGAAATATTGCCCTGCATTCGACGGCTGGCAAATCTGGAAATTGTCCCGCGCCGCCAACTGCAAAAATCGCTCGATGCGCGCCGACGAATGCTCCGGCCCCTGCCCTTCATACCCATGCGGCAGTAGCAGCACGAGCCCCGACAGCAATCCCCACTTATCCTCGCCCGCGCTCACAAACTGATCGATCACCGCCTGCGCCACATTCGCAAAATCTCCGAACTGCGCCTCCCACAACACCAGCGCCTCGGGATAATCGCGGCTGTACCCATACTCAAACCCCATCACGCCCGCTTCCGACAGCGGCGAGTTGTAAATCTGGCACGGCGCCTGCCCTTCGCCAATATGGCACAGCGGAACGTACTCGCTCTCATTCTCCGTATCGATCAGCACCGAGTGCCGCTGATTGAACGTCGCCCGCCGCGAATCCTGCCCGCTCAGACGCACCGGAATCCCGCGCTTCACCAAACTCGCAAACGCCAGCGCCTCCGCCATTCCGTAATCCAGAGGCTTCTTCCCAGTCCCCATCTCCGCCCGCTGCTCCAGCAGCTTCTTCACCTTCGGATGAATGTGAAATCCCTCGGGATACGTCGTCAGCCGCGCCGTCAGTTCCTCCAGTTCCTCGCGCGCAACGCCGGTGGGCTGCTCAAACTCTGGCTTGTATCGCCCGCCGAAATATTGGTCCCAGTACCCCGGCAAATCGCGCAGCAACGGCTTCTTCGTAACCTGCGCCGCCGCCTTCTGCGCCGCCTCAAACTCGCCTTTAATCACCGCCGCCTGCTCGGCAAAATTCTCCACGCCAATGCGCTTCGCATAAATCTCAAACAGCGGACGATGCGCCTTGATCGCCTTGTACATGAGCGGCTGCGTCACCGTCGGATCGTCAACCTCGCTGTGCCCATGCCGCCGGTACCCAATCAAATCCACGACAATGTCGCTGCCGAACCGGTAGCGATACTCCGCCGCCATGCGCGCGATGCGCATCACCGCGTCCACATCTTCGCCATTCACATGAAAAATCGGCACCGCCTGCCGCCGCGCCAGTTGCGCCGAAAAGCACGACGAATGCTCTTCGCGCGCGTTGGTCGTGAACCCGAGCAGATTATTCACGATCACGTGAATCGTGCCGCCCACGGTATAGCCCGCCAGGTCCGCATAATTCAGCGTCTCCGCCGTGATTCCCTGCCCCGCAAACGCCGCGTCGCCATGCACCAGCAGCGGCAAATACTTCGAGCGTCCGCCTTCGCCCGCGCGGTCTTGCTTCGCGCGCGTCCGCCCCACCGTCACCGGATCGACCGCCTCCAGATGGCTCGGGTTCGACGCCAGGTGAATATGGATCTTCTTCCCACTCTTCGTGACATACTCACCCGTCGCGCCAATGTGATACTTCACGTCGCCCGAGCCCAGCACGCTCCGCGGATCGACGTCTTCAAACTCGGCAAACACCTGCTCCGCCGGCCGCCTCGCCACGTGAATGATCACGTTCAGCCGCCCGCGATGGCTCATCCCCATCACCAGTTCCAGCGTCCCATTTTCCCCGGCCACATCCAGAATCTCGTCCACCGCCGGCAGCAGCGAAGTATTCCCCTCCAGCGAAAATCGCTTATTCCCCAGATACCGTGCCTGCAAGGTCTGCTCAAACAGATCCGCCCGCATCAGCAAATCAAGCGCCCGCTCCCGGTCGACGTCCCCCGGTTCAGCCTCCATCCGTTCCTGAATCCAGCGCCGCCGCTCCGGGTCGGCAATATGCGTGAACTCGACGCCCACTGAGCCGCAATAAATCCGCCGCGCCTCCCGCGCATATTCATTGTCGATTTGCAGATCAGGATGCGGTTGCGGAGGCAACA
Organism: uncultured Acidobacteriaceae bacterium; assembly: GCA_963698865.1. GTDB lineage: Bacteria > Acidobacteriota > Terriglobia > Terriglobales > Acidobacteriaceae > Acidiflorens. The sequence goes on from CAVOSL010000007.1 coordinate 133,628, forward strand.
ACCCCAGCGGATTAAGCTCCGCTTCCAGGTAGCCAAACTGCCGAAACAGCCCAAATACCCGTTCCCGCTCAAAATCTTCCATGAGTTCAGGAGTCCCCGCCAGTTGCGAAGCCCCACCTGCATTGCGCGTCGAAGTAGCCATAATGATCTTTATAGAATAACGGATGAGCCGCCATCCGGCGCGGATTCACGCGCCCGAAAACCTCCAAAAAAACATAAAGAGAAGATGCCCTCCGCCAGGCGACCGCGCGCCCTTGCACTTGTAAAGCGCCCTTGCGGCGTGATAACTTGCGCCGTTCTGCTACTCTAGTCGGCAATGCGATTTCTCTTAGCCACGAGGTCCTTATGAGCGCTCCGGTAGCGAATTTGGAAGCCCCCCGCAAGCATCGTCCCTACGTTCCCGAAACCATGGAGATGAAGGAATTCACCTTTCGGGCCGTGCTGATTGGCCTGGTGCTGACGGGTATTTTGGGCTCCGCGAACGCCTATCTTGGCCTGAAGGCCGGCATGACGATTGCGGCGACCTATCCGGCGGCCGTGATAGGCATGGCTCTGTTGCGCCTGATGAAGGGCTCGCTGCTCGAAGAAAACATCGCGCGAACTGTCGGCTCGATCGGCGAGTCGGTGGCGGCCGGGGCGATCTTCACGATTCCCGCCTTTGTGATGGCCGACCTGTGGCCGGCCTTGACGCCGAGTTGGCGCACCCCCGAATACTGGAAGTCGGTCGCGCTGATGATGATCGGGGGCACGCTCGGAATATTATTCGTCACGCTGCTGCGGCGCGTGATGGTGGAAGATCCCGACCTGCCGTTTCCAGAGTCAGTCGCGGCTTCCGAGATTCACAAGGCGGGCCAGCAGGGCTCAACCGCAGCCAAGATATTGTTTGCCAACATGGGCTTTGGCGCGTTCATGTATCTGCTGGGCGCGGTCAATGTTTTCCAGGCAAGCAATACCTTCCCGATTAACATTAGCGATCTCGGCAAGAAGCTCTTGCTGCGCACCAGCACCAATCCCAACGTGGCGACGACCATCACCGGCGGCATGACGTTGGCGACCGCGCCCGATGTGAGCCCGGCATATCTGGGCGTCGGCTACATTATTGGGCCGCGCCTCGCGGCACTGAACTTTGCCGGCGGCGTGTTGGCCTGGGGACTGCTGGTTCCGCTCCTAACTTTCACGATCGGTCCTTATATACAAGCGGGGCAACCTGCGGGTTCGCCGATTGCGTGGCCGCTGCTGGCGAGCGCGATTTATTTTTCCATCGTGCGCCCGATTGCGGTCGGCGGCATGCTCGTCGGCGCCTCTTACACGCTCTTCAAGATGCGCAAGCAACTGGGTGTCGGAATGGCCCGCGCGGTCTCCGATCTGAAGAAGTCAGCGGCGGCACATGCGGGTAGCAGCCGGACCGAGCGCGACTTGCCCGCGAAAGCGGTCTTCGCGGGCATCGTGGTGGTGTTTGTCGCAATGATTCTGCTCTATCACTATTTCATTGCTGGGGCGGGAACGCTTTCCAGTTCGCGCGTGCTGTCCGGGTCGCTGGTGGCGGCCGGCGTCATGGTCGTCATCGGTTTCTTTTTCGCGGCTGTGTCCGGAAATCTGGTCGGCATGATCGGTTCGTCGAATAATCCGGTCTCCGGCCTCACGCTCTGCACGCTCGTGATTGCGGCCCTGCTGATGGTCGCCCTTGGAGTTTCCGGCACGGGCGGCGTGGCGGCGGTACTCGGCGTGGCAGCAGTCGTCTGCGTCTCGTCGGCAGTCGCCGGCGAAATGTTGCAGGACTTGAAGGTCGGCCACATCCTCGGCGGCACCCCGTCGAAGATGCAGATCGGCGACATGCTGGGAATCGTCGTGGCCTCGCTTGTCCTGTTCTTTCCCATCGCGATTCTGGCGAGGGCCTATCACTTCGGTAGTTCCGCTTTACCGGCCCCCCAGGCGGGTCTGATGGCAATGCTCTCGAAAGGCATCGTCGGCGGCGACATGGCATGGCCGCTGGTGATCGTTGGAATACTGCTCGGTCTCGCGATGATCATGATCGAAGTGAAGAGTGTGATGCTATTTGCGGTGGGCATGTATCTGCCGCTCGGCACCACCTTCGCGATTTTCGTCGGCGGCGTCATCCGCTGGATCACCGACAAATTCCGTGACCGCCGCGGCTTCAACGACGCGCAGAAAGCCCGCGTGGAAAATGCCGGCGTGCTGACGGCGTCGGGCCTGATCGCCGGGGAGGCGCTGTGCGGGCTGGTGATTGCGAGCTTGGTAGGCTCGGGGCACGACGTTTCGCTGATGAAGTGGAATCCTCCATTTATCGTGGCGCTGATCGCGCTGGCGATTCTGGCGCTGGTGATGGTGCGCGTGCCGCTGGCGAACGCCGGACGGCCAGAGGATCCAGCGCCGCCGACCGCGATCATGTGATCGCGCTTTGCGAGGCGTCTGAGCCTCGCAGCGATCATCCAGAGCGTAGCGAAGGATCTCTAGAGGTCAGACGGCAGAAGTTAAATCGGATTGATTCGCTTTATTTTTGCATTTTGACTTCTTACTTTTGCACTCTTCTATCGTGTCGATCTCAGAAAACATCGCTGACGTGCGCGCCCGCATGGTCGCCGCCGCCCAGCGTGCCGGACGGGATCCGGCCGCAATCACATTGATGGCGGTCAGCAAGACGTTCTCGGCCGAAGCGGTGCGCGAGGCCTACGCGGCGGGTCTGCGCGTCTTTGGCGAGAATCGCGTGCAGGAGTTTGCCGGCAAAGCCGAAGCGGTGCGCGACCTCGACGGAGCAGAATGGCACCTGATCGGGCATCTGCAATCGAACAAAGCCGCGCGGGCCGCCGAATTGTTCGCCGCTGTCGACTCCATAGACTCGATCAAGCTCGCGGAGAAATTAAATGCGGCGGCGGAGAAGTTGGGAAAGATTCTGCCCGTGCTGATCGAGATCAACGTTGGCGGCGAAGAAGCCAAAAGCGGCGTTGCCCTGGGCTCTGGCGAGTTCGGGCGGATTCTGATTGACGCGGACCGATGGAAGAATCTTTCCGTGCGCGGCCTGATGACCGTGCCTCCTTACACGGATGACCCGGAAGGAGCGCGCCCCCATTTTCGACAACTCCGCGAGATTGGCGACAAAATCGCGGCGCGCCATCTACCCAGCGTTTCCGTGGACGTCCTCTCCATGGGTATGTCGAATGATTTCGAGGTCGCAATCGAAGAGGGCTCGACCTGCGTGCGCGTGGGTACGGCGATTTTTGGGGAGAGAGTTTGAGTTCACCACACAGGAGTCACGGAGTCACGGAGTCACGGAGTCACGGAGAAATCTTAGGCCAAAAAACTGTGCACATGAGATTTCATTTCGTTAACTTGGTTTTCTCCGTGACTCCGTGTCTCCGTGGTGAAAAAGCATGATCGCGATCCGCAATGACGCAACCGGCGCAACCTTCGCAATCAAAGTCCATCCCCGCGCCAAAAAGAACGCGATCACCGGTGAGGTCGGCGATGCGTTGAAGGTCGCGCTGACGGCTCCTCCGGTGGATGGCAAGGCGAACGCCGCCTGCATCGAGTTTTTCGCAAAGCTTTTGAAGGTGCCGCGAGCTTCAGTTAGTATTGCGTCCGGCGAGACCAGCAGAAATAAAGTAGTGCGTGTCGCCGGGCTGTCAGCGGAGGAAGTGCGCGCGCGGCTTGCGGGGAAGGACTAGCGGGGCTTTGCACCGCTGGACAGCCGAGGGCGGCTGTCCCCACGTGATTTTGTCGGGGTTCAGGAGCCACTTTGACCTTTGGGGAGCGGTTACAGGAAATTCGGACTGGGTTTGAGCGGCCGTTCTGGATCGCCAATCTCACCGAGATCTTCGAGCGCCTCTCCTACTACGGAGCCTTTGCCTCGCTCGCGCTCTACCTGCAAGAGCGCCTCAACTTTTCCACCGAGCAGACCGGCACGCTCACCGGCATTTTCGGCGGAATGGTGTGGTTCCTCGCCATCTTCGGCGGCGCGGTTGCTGACCGCATCGGATTCCGGCGCGCGCTCTCGACCGCTTACCTGATTCTGGCCGTTGCTTATTTTCTGATTGGATCGATCGCGGCGCCCTGGCTAGCGCCAGTGCGCAACACCGTGCCACCGGTTTTATTTGTCGGCGTGATTCTCGCGCTGCCCGCGCTCGGCATCTCGATGGTCAAGCCCTGCGTGGTGGGCACGACCGCGCGCGCTTCGAAAGAAAATGTCCGCTCCATTGGCTATTCGATTTACTACACGATGGTCAATATCGGCGGCGCGGCCGGGCCATTCCTCGCCTCCTGGGCGCACCGCCATTTGGGCGTGGAGAACGTCTATCGCCTCGCGGCCCTCAGCGTCTTTGCGGCGTTTTTTGTCGTGCTGATTTTCTTTCGCGAGCCGCGCAAAGCCGGAGACGCACCTCCACCGTCAATTGCCACGGTCGCGCGGAATTTTTGCGTAGTGGTCGGCAAAGCCTGGCTGGTCCTTCCTGTGCTGGCCGTCGCTTTGGCGCTGCGTATCGCCGAGATTTTTTATTCGAATCTCACCGTGCCGTGGTGGGTCTGGGTCGCCTTTCTCGCGCTCGTGCTCGCGGGCATCAGCCGTTTCATGTGGTTTCTCGTAATCTTTACGGGATACTGGGTGGTGTTCTGGCAGCAGTACATTTCGCTGCCGGGATACATTCACGGCTACATCAACTCGGCCGCCGATGTCGAAAAGATCTTGATAACGGATGGCTTGACCGTAATCCTCCTTACGGTTGCAATCAACGTCGTGACCAAGAAAATCCCCGCGCTCCAGGCGGTGATTCTCGGCACGGTAATCACCTCGGCGTCCTGGCTCATCCTCGCTTTTTGGCCGACGGTCAGCGGTGCAGTTGCGTCGTTAGTAGTGCTCGCGCTCGGCGAGATCATTATGTCGCCGCGCTACTACGAATACATCTCGCGCCTCGCGCCGCCCGAGCAGCAGGGAACCTATATGGGCTTCGCGTTTCTGCCCATCGGCATCGGCTCGCTCATCGGCGGCTGGTTTGGTGGGACCGTCGTTCACCAGTTTGGAGAGCTCCAGCACCAGCCCGCGAAGATCTGGTTCTCGATCACCGCAGTGGGCATCGCGACCGCCGCAGTACTTTGGATTTACGACCGCGTAATACGAGCCCAGACGGCCGCTGCGCCTGAGAATTAGTATGATTTCAGCAAAGCGGCTTTAGACGGTAGCGCCGGCGTCCCGCCGGCTGTCGCGAGAGCCTGCCCTGAGCTTGCCGAAGGGGCGTCTCGCTCTCGCACTTAGGAATCAAGGTCATGCCCAAACGCACAATCACTCCTGCGTACATCGCCGACCACATCCGCCGCGTCCTCAAAGACGGCGGCTCGGCGCCACATTCCGCTGACGTGCGGCACTTTTTCAGGGAAGAGATCCAGTCCCGCGGCTGGTACACGGCCGAACTCCGCAAAGTCGCCCGCCGCTTCCGCCGTAGCATCGCGAACGAGCGCGGCCTGCCCTTCCTCGTCGAGGTCGCCGACCAGCTTTTTACCGGCCGCGTCCCGGAAGAAAAAGTCTTCGCCGTCTTCCTGCTCGAAGGCCAAACCGGTCAGCTCGGCTCGCGCGATTTCAAGCTTTTTGCCTCCTGGCTCGATCGCGTGGGCAGTTGGGCCGATCACGACGCCCTCGTGCACTCCCTGCTCTCACCCATGGTTTGCGCCGATTCGAAATACTGCCCCGCGGTCTTTGGCTGGACGAAGTCCAAGAACCGCTGGCGTCGCCGTGCCGCCTGCGTCGCCCTGATTCGCGGCGCACGTGAGAAAAAACTTTTCCCCGAGATCGTCCGCACCTCCGAGACTTTGCTACGCGACGAAGACAACATGGTGCAGAAAGGCTTGGGCTGGTTGCTCCGCGAGGCGGCCAAATATGACGCGCGGAAGACGGTGCCCTACTTAATGAAGATCCGCGCCCGCGCACCCCGCCTGGTCCTCCGAACCGCGTGCGAAACCCTCCCGGCGGAAATCCGCAAAAAGGTCTTGGCGCACAGCTAAGTTATTAAGGAATAAATATCTTACGGCTTTTCTCTCGGTCTATTAACTTCCTGGTAAACAAAATCGCCGAAAACAACCCGAACCAGTTGATTACAAAGTGTTTACTTGAAATTTTGATAACTGCTTATTCCTCAAAGGCTTAGCGACAATTACCCGCTAACTCCTTATTTTTCAAAGACCCGCTCGGAGGGTTAGGGTCGAAGAAATCTAGCCGATGTAATCGTCGTCGATATAACACCACCGCCAATTCTCACCCGGCTCAAACGATTGAATAATCGGATGTTTGACTTTGTGGAAATGCGCCCGTGCGTGCTTGTTCTTCGACGAGTCGCAGCATCCCACATGTCCGCATTCCAGGCAAAGCCGCAAGTGAACCCAAGTGTCTCCCATTTCTAGGCACTCCTTGCAGCCGTTGCCGCTCGGCGTAACTTTGCGGATGGTGTTGGTATGAGTGCAGGTAGCCATTTCGAAATCTCCTTATCAGGATTTGCTCAGCGCCTCGACGACGCCCGTGTCTTGCGTCTTGTCCTGGAACCAGTTCGGATAAACCGGAGTCGGCTTCGTTAGGTCATCGAGTTCGTTCAATTCGGCGGCCGACAGCTTCACCTTGAATGCTCCCATGTTGTCGTCGAACTGCTGGACCTTGCTCGCGCCCATCAGAATCGTGCTGACATAGTCTTTCGAAAGCAGCCAAGCGAGGGCGAGCTGCGCGACGGTCGCATTGTGCGCGGCAGCCATCTTCTGCATGCGCTCGATCAGGTCGTAACCCTTCTCTTTGTCGGTCGGAAGAAAGTCGAAATCGGCAATACGGCCTTTACCGCCGGTGGGATCTTTACGCGTGTAGCGTCCACTCAGAAAGCCGCTCGCCAGTGGACTCCAGACAACGATGCCAATGCCCGCGTCTTTGCAGAAGGGAACGACCTCGTTCTCCAGGTCGCGGCCGACCAGCGAGTAATACATTTGCGCGGCGATGATCGGCGAATAGTTATTGCGCCGCTGAATGCCGACCAGCTTAGCCGATTGCCAGGCGCTGAAGTTGGAATAGCCGACATAACGCACCAGCCCGCGCTGGACAAGGTTTTCGAGCGCCCGCGCCGTCTCTTCGATAGGCGCGTAGCGGTCAAGCCGATGGATCGAGAGCAGGTCGATGTAATCCGTCTTCAGGCGGCGCAGGCTGGCTTCGGCTCCAGAGATGATGTGCTGATAGGAACCGCCCGTGCCGGTGAGTTCGGGCCCCGTGCGAAAACCAACCTTGGTGGAGATAACGACTTCCTTCCGCCGCGGGCCCAGGGCTTCGGCAAGCATCATTTCGGCGCGGCCTTCGGTATAGGCGTCGGCGGTGTCGAAGATGTTGATGCCGGAGTCGAGCGCGCGGTTGATGAGGGCGTTGGCCTCGGCTTGCGGAGTCTTCCAGAGGTGGGCCAGTGGACTGGTGGAGTTGCCGCGCTCGCCAAAGGTCATGACGCCATACGCCATGCGCGAGATGATCAATCCGGAATTGCCGAGGCGGGTATATTGCATGAGGTCGCTCCTCGAAATCATCAGACGCGGAGAATTGCGGCCGCGATTCAAAAAACGTGCGCAAGAAGTAGCGCCGGCGACTCGCCGGCTGTACGGCCGCCGCTCTCAGTGGCCTTCTTCTTCGAGATGCTTTTCAACTTCGAGAGCCGCCATGCAACCCGAGCCCGCGGCCGTGATCGCCTGGCGGTAGCGGCGGTCTTGCACGTCGCCACAGGCGAAAACGCCAGGCACTTTCGTGAAGACATTCTTGTGCGTGACCAGATAGCCATCGGCGTCGGCTTCGAGCTGGCCTTCGAAGATCTTCGTGTTCGGAATATGTCCGATGCCAAGAAACATGGCGCTGGTCGGAAAGTCCCAACTGGCGCCACTCTTGAGGTTGCGGAGTCGCAACGCGGTGACTTCTTTTTTGCTGATGTCGAGAACCTCGTCGACGACCGTGTCGGTGAGGAACTCGATCTTTAGGATTGGCGCGGGCGCGGGCAAGCATGATTTTTGAGGCGCGGAATTCCTCCCGGCGATGAATGAGCGTCACTTTGCTGGCAAAGCGCGTCAGGAACGTCGCTTCCTCCATGGCGGAGTCGCCCCCGCCGATCACCGCGATTTCCTTGCCTGAGAAAAAGAAGCCATCGCAGGTGGCGCAGGACGAGACGCCGTGCCCGATGAGCGCATGCTCGCTGGGTAGACCCAACCAGCGTGCGGAGGCTCCGCTGGCGATGATCAACGTGCGGGTCTGGATAACATCTTTGCCGATGGTCAACTCAACTGGACGCTTGCTAAGGTCGGCTTTGACCACGTGCCCCACGCGGTACTCCGCGCCGAAACGCGTCGCCTGCTTGCGCATGTTCTCGACCAGTTCCGGTCCCTGGATGCCGTCGGGAAACCCGGGGAAGTTCTCCACCGACGTGGTCATGGAGAGCTGGCCGCCCGGTTCGTGGCCTTCGATGATAAGCGGCTTAAGATTGGCGCGCGCGCTGTAGAGCGCGGCGGTGTGCCCGGCGCAACCCGAGCCGATGATGACTACGTTGCGGATCTCCATAGGATTAGTTCAGTAGATTCCAGTAGAACGATTTGGTTGCAGCTTCCAGATTTTCTCCGTGACTCCGTGGTGAAACGAATCAGGATCCTACTATTCACTTTGCTTCCCCTTTCGGCTTCGGCGCATTTCCTTTCGTCGCCCCTTGAGGCGCGCCTGCCCCCATCCTCGTCAGTTCCTGCGGAACGATTTTCCGGACGCCCAGCGCGTTGCGATAGCGGGTCAGAATCGCCGAGGCCGACCGAAAAATGGGTTCGTAAGCGCTCTGATCAATTGCCGGGCGCCCTTCTTCGGCCGGGCAGCGCGCCAGCGCCACCGACGACTTGCCAAAACGTTCCAGCCGAATGCGCGAAACCGGAGTATCGGTGGATAACATTGCACTCGCCGAGGCCACGGCCGACGCGCTGTCTTCGATCGAGACCTGCATCAGGTCTTTGGGATCGCGCACCCGCAACACCAGCGTTTCGATCATCATCTTGGCGTCCGTGCTGAACGAGTACTGAACGTTGCTGAAGGTTGCGGAACTCGGGAACTCGCGTCGCACGCGCACCCAGTCCGATGCGATGGCGTCGTTGGACGGGAGCTTCTCCAAGCCCGGCATAGGCATGTTCGGGTCGAGCGTCGAGTGTCCGCGCGCCACTTCGAAATCCTTGGCAAAGGCGGGCTTGACGGGAATCTTGCCCAGTGCGGACGAGAGTTCCTTTTGATCCTCAGCCGAGGGCGTACAGACGTTCAGCACGTTCACTTTCACGGGAGGCTGCTGGGCTGAGGTTCGCGCGGCCGGGGACTCCTGCGCGACCAGCGCCGACGCCGCCAGTGCGGTGGCCAAACACAAGATCAAAATCTTCGGGGACACGCCGGAATTGTATCAGGCGTTATGACCTGACCGAGAGCGCGATTTCGTGGGGTTCCTCTATGAATCCATGCGAATCCTCCCAGATCCGCGGAGAAGAAGTCGCTGCGGTCCCTAATCCGAGCTATACCCTAGTCGGCGGCGCTGGCGTCGCCTTCCCACGCTCCATGGCGGCGCAATAGCTGTGGCAAGTTTTGCGAAAAGGCCGAGCGCGGCAACACCATGTCGCAGCCCGCTTCGTGCGCTTTTTGCTTCAGGTCTCCTTGCACGTGAGAGAGGAAGCCGATGATCGACGTGCCTTTTTTCAGCTTGCTCTTCAATTTCGGAATCAGCGATAGCGGCTTCGCGTTGGCGTTGTTCAAGTCAAAGATAATAAGAGACGGTTTCTCTTCGCCGTTGTTCTTCATGTGATCGGCGAGGTCCTTCTCCGTTTTGACGAACTCCACCTTCACGTTCATCTTGCGTCCGGTGTCCTGAATCTTGCTGAGAAAGAAGAGGTCTTCGACGAAGGCAAAGACGCGCGAGGCCGCGTCTTCGGCGGGCGCCGGCAGCGGCTCGGGATCTCCCACCGGATAGGCCGCCGCAAACCCAGGCCGTCGCGGGCCCTTATTGCCGTTGTCGCCGTTCAGCGCGGCGCGATAACTGTGATCCATGGGCGCGGTAAAGATTCCCTGCTGTTCCTGGCGCTGGCGCGACATTCCATGGCCGCCTCCGCCTCCGCCACTTCGTCTCTGCGAACGACGCCCGCGGCGCCGCTTATGCTTCCCGCCTCCTGAGGAGGCGTGTCCGGGTCCTGCGTTCATACGCATCTCTTGTTTAGTTTTTGAATTTAAAACCCCACCCCAAATCGACGATCCGAGGCACTGATTGTTCTGTCTTTCTTCACGAACTGTTTCGCGCTCGCTTTGTGCTTGCGATGCGCTGCGCGCCGCGGCGATGTCGTTTTAGTAGACGTGATATACACCGGCACACGGCTGGCCGAACCCACTTCGGCTGGATAATGCCTGAGCTACCTGAGAACGCTTCTCAATCTGTAATTGGGCGCCTGAGGTATGGCGCGACGGCTAGCGAGAAGCGTAGCCGTTAGAGAACACCTAAATGGTACCCGCGAACGGGCAGGTTGCGCAAGGGGGAAAGCCATTAGTTTTCCACATTTTGGGCATTACGAAAGATTGCCCACCAAGATTTGATGAAAACCCTGAAGGCCCGATTCAACCTTGCCGATAAATGAAGAGTGACCTTCGATAACACCACAGAACAGGGCTTTGCCTCCGCCCCCGCGATCGCCGCCCCGGGGCAGCGCTTTGTTGCCCGCCAGCCGATTCTTGATCGCGCCCAAAAAGTGTATGGCTATGAACTGCTCTTTCGAAATGGGCTCGAGGATTATTTCAATAGCGACGACGCCGATCAGGCCGCGCGCTCCACGCTGGACAGCTCGTTGCTCCTGGGCGTAAACGCCCTCTGCCACAACAGCCGCGCTTTTCTCAATTGCACCCGTGACATCCTGCTGAAGGATCTGGTGACGCTCCTGCCCCCCTCGCAGACGGTGGTCGAGATTCTGGAAAGCGTTGAGCCCGAGGACCGTGTCGTGGCCGCCTGCAAGCGTCTGAAAGAGGCCGGTTACCTGATTGCCCTCGATGATTTCGCGCCCAACGATCCACGTATTCCCTTGTGCGAGTATGCGGATTTCATCAAGGTCGACATACGCGCAACGCGCCTGGAAGAACGCGCCGGCATGATGCGCCGGTTTGGCTCCCCAAAATGTAAGATGCTGGCCGAGAAGCTGGAAACACCTCACGAGTTTCAGCAGGCCAAGAACATGGGCTTCACCTATTTTCAGGGCTATTTTTTTTGCCGCCCGGAGCTGGTGATTGGCCGCGAGGTGCCGGCCAGCCGCATGCACCACCTGCGCTTGCTGGAAATGGTGTCGCGCCCCGAAATTGAGTTGCGCGAACTGGAAAAGCTGTTGAAACAGGAAGCGGCGATTTGCTACCGCCTGCTGCGCTATCTGAACTCTCCCGTATTTGGCCTGATGTTGGAGATCAAATCGATACGCCACGCCATGACGATCCTCGGTGAGCGCGAGTTGCGGCGCTGGATCCGGCTCGTGGTCACGGTAGGCGCGGCCGAGCAGGGCTGCAGTGAGCTGGTGCTGATGGGCCTGACCCGCGCCCGCTTCTGCGAGTTGCTCTCGGAGCGGCTCCGTTCGAAGACTGATCTGTTCCTGATGGGATTGCTCTCGGTAATGGATGCCATCCTCGAGATCGATATGGTAACGCTGCTGGACAAGTTGCCCGTCGATCACGACATAAAAGCGACGTTGCTTGGGCAGGCGGGAAGCCTTCGCCCCCTCTATCAGTTGATGCTGGCGCAGGAATCGGGCGAGTGGGGAAAAGCCGGCGAACTGACCAAGCAACTCAAGCTTACCGATGACATCGTAGGGAACGCCTGGTGGCAGGCAATGACCTGGGCGCAGGACGTGACCAAGGGCGTGTAGAAAAGCAGGTGTTAGGCTTAGGTTTTAGGTCTTAGGCATCCCTCTTTCAGACTGTCTCCTCAGCTCAAGCACAGATTTCCTAATGCATGAAGAATGCAGTTGCAATCTGAGGTTTTACTGACGGCTGATAGCCGATAGCTGACAGCTTTTACGGCGCCTCAATCAGCTCCATCTTCCCGTCACGTGTGCGGTGCAGGACCATCAGCTTGCCTTTGGGATCGCGGAAGACAAAGACGTCACGGTCCCGAAAATGCGCTTCCTTGATCGCCTCTTCCAAAGTCATCGGCCGCAGGGCAACGGAATCGGCGGAACGCACCAGATGGACTTCCGTCGTCTTAGCCACCGATGGGAATTTGTGGACTGTGACCGAAACTGTGGTGCTGTCCCCCAAGCCCAGGATCGGCTCGATGCTTTCCTGAAGCGCGCCTTCGCCATTGAATTTCTTGACCGCCTTGCGCTTTTTGCTCAGCCACTTCGTCTTGTATTTGAGCGCCTGGGTGTGGAGATGGTCGAGTGCGTTGTTGACGGCAGCGACCATGTCGTGGGCCTGGGCTGCACCCACGATTGGCCCGTTGGGAGGGTTGATGGTGATTTCAGCTTTGTGCCGGTGCTTCTCGACGGCGAGAATCACCTTGGTTTCGAATCGGTCACCCAGGATTTTACGGATTTTATTAAGTCCAGTTTCAACTTCTTTCCGGATGGTATTTGGAATTTCATATTGACGGCCGGTGTACTCCACATTCATGGAAAAGACCTCCACAAAAGTCAGAAGTCAAAAGTCAGATTGCAGAAGTAAGAATCTCATGACAGAAACGGGCTGGTTTGCACCTCTGCATTCTGGCTTCTTACTTCTAACCTATTTCTTCACTCTTCTCTGGTGCGTACTCGGAATCTTCATGTCTTCCCGGTATTTCGCGACGGTCCGCCGCGTTACATCGATACCTTGCGACTGGAGAATACGGGTGATCTGTTCGTCGGTCAACGGACGCGACGGATCTTCTTCCTCGATCAGCTTTTTCACGCGGCGCTTCAGGATCAGCAGCGACGTGCCGCCGCCCTCCGGTCCCTGCACGCTCTCCGAGAAGAAGTAGCGCAGCTCGAAGACGCCCTGCGGCGTATGCACATATTTGTTGGCGACGGCGCGGCTGACCGTTGAAGGATGTACGCCAATCTCTTCGGCGACCTCCTTAATCATCATCGGCTTGAGGTAATCGATGCCGCGCTCCAGGAAGTCCTGCTGCCGCGCCACGATCGAATAGCAGACCTTGGTGATCGTCTGCTTGCGCTGCTCGATATTCTTGATGAGCTGTATGGCGGACTTGTAGCGATCTTTAACGTAGTTGCGCGTGTCCTTGTCGTTGCCCTCGCGCGTCAGCAGGCGCTTGTAGGCCGGATTGAGGCGCAACTGCGGCATATCCTCATCGTTCATGATGATGAGCCACTCGTCGCCGTGCTTGACGAAGGCCACGTCGGGCTCGATCAGGCGTGCCGGCGTTTTGTTATATTGCAGGCCAGGACGCGGGTCCAGAGTGCGAACATACTCGAGCGCAGCCTGTACCGCTTCAACCGGCCGCCCGATCGCACGGGCGATCTCCTTGAACTGCTTGAGCGTGACCGCGTGCAGATGCTGGTCAACAACCGCGACCGCATCGTTCAACACTTGTTCGGTGGCGGTGGAGTCGCCATTGCGGCCCTGCTGCAATTGCTCCATGTGATAGCGCAGTTGGCGGAGCAGGCATTCGCGCAGATCGCGGCACGCCACTCCCGGTGGATCGAGTTGGCGAACGACTTCCAGAGCTTCATGGAGGTCGGCCAGAGTGAAGCTGACAGCCATGCGGGCGGTTGCAGCGGCTGCGGCGTGGGCAACCGATGCTCCGTTACTTGCCGGAGGCGCGCTCAATGACGCTGGGGCCGTGCTCGTCGGCGCCATGCTGCCTGAACCGTTGCTGGGTGCCGGCGGCGCTGGGGCCTCCTGAACAGCGGATTGCGTGGACGCATACGCCGACCTCTGCGCAGCTTCCGCCTGAAGTCCCTGCACCGTCCAGGCTTCGCCGAAACTTTCGGCAGGTGGCTGCGCGACGGAGGTGTAATCCCCCGACGGCATCCGGTAATCGCTCATGCCCGAACTGCTCGGCGCGGCGCCGAATGACGCATGGTCGACGGGCGCGGAATCGCTTTCCGCCGGCGGCTCAGCCGCAGTGGGATCGGGAATAACCGCCGCAATTCCCAGCGCCTCGGCCTGCCCGACGATCTTCTTTTGCGTTTCGGCGTCCGCTTCGGGAGCAGCCGCCGGTACGATTCCAAGCAGTTCGTCGTCGCTCGCAATCAAGTAGCCGTCTTCGCTGAGGTTGCCGATGATCAGCTCGGCGGCTTCGTGAACAGGCGGCCGCACGGAAATCGCTCCCAGTTGCCATAGCAGGTGATCGGTCAGGTTGCCGGGCTTGGAGAGAAAATTTTCAAACGAAGGCTTCTCGATCTCTTCCATCTCGCCCGAGCTGCGATAGCCGGGATCGAGATATTCCTGGAAGAACGAGCCAAAATCGATCTCCTCGAAGGGATCTTTCTTCTCATTCGCGGTAATGGGATTTTCTTCGGTCGTCGCCTTGGCCGCGATCCGGTCGCGCTCTTCTTCCTGCCGCCCGACATCGTCAAGTATTGGAACCGCGTCTTCCAGCTCTTCAAGAACCGGATTCTCGACCATCTCGGCGTTGATCATGTCCTTGAGCTCGAGCTTGTTGAGCGCGAGCACCGACACCATCTGCACCAGCCCCGGCGTCAGGATCTGCCGCTGCGAGAGCTTTACGTTCAGTCTGTGTTGAAGAAGAACCATGCTTAACTTCTAGTCGCCCTTGCCTATTCCCATCCCAAAGTCAAAGGTCAGAAGTCAGATTGCAGAAGTGAAAGCTTCGACTTCTTCAATCTGACTTCTCACTTCTGACCTTTTTTCCAGCTTCTCACGCCCCATGCCCTTGTGGGGTAGTACGAAGGTGCATTTTGCTTACGCGTTGGTAACTGAAGCCAGGTCCCGAATGTAGATTTTCAGTTGCCAGCAACCCCAGCTGTCTGTTCTCAGTCGTCTCAGTAGTCAGTTCCCGGTCGTCAGTTCCCAGCAAATCCGCCTTTCTGAGAACCGAGAACTGGGAACTGAGAACTCATACCAGCGAAAAGCTCTCCCCCAAATAAACTCTCCGCACCTCCGGATCGCTCCCCAGTTGCTCGGGCGTCCCGGATCGGAAAATTCTGCCTTCATTGATGATGTATGCGCGATCCGTCACCGAAAGCGTCTCGCGAACGTTGTGATCCGTAATCAGGATTCCAATCCCGCTGGCCCGCAGGTCGGAAATGATCTTTTGCAGGTCGAGCACGGCGATCGGGTCGATCCCCGAAAAAGGCTCGTCCAACAAAATAAAAGTTGGGTTGATGCACAGCGAGCGCGCGATCTCCACGCGCCGGCGTTCGCCGCCCGACAATGCATACCCGCGATTCTGCCGGATGTGTTCCAAGCCAAGCTGGTCAATCAGCGTCTCCGCCTTTTCGCGGCGCTCATGCCAGGAAATGGGCTGGGCTTCCAGGACGGCGAGAATATTCTCTTCGACCGTGAGCTTGCGAAAGATCGAAGCCTCTTGCGGGAGATAGCTAATTCCGTACTGCCGCGCCCGTAAGTACATGGGAACACTGGTGATATCTTCTTCGTCGTAAAGAACGCGACCCGTGTCGGGTGGGATCAGACCCACGATCGCGTAAAAAGAGGTGGTTTTGCCGGCGCCGTTTGGCCCAAGGAGCCCGACGACCTCGCCCTGCAGGACCCGGAGGCTGACTCCATTTACTACGCGTCGGCCACGGTAGGTTTTGCCAATTTCATCTGTGGCCAGCGTATGCATTTATCGTGCCACTTGCGTCTTTGTAACAGCAGGAGACTTCGGGTTCCCTTCTACGAGGACCCTATCATCGTGTCTGAAGAAAGTCAACGAATCGCCCGTGATTTTGCCGTGTTCGGCATCAAAAATGCTCGGCGGTCCGCCCGTCATGACGTATTTGTCCTCGGCCGCGGTATACACCAGACGGTCGCCCGTTGCCCGCCGGCCCGGTTCAACCACTACAACCCCATTTTCGGCGACGATTTTCTCGACTTGCCCGGGAGAGCTTGCTCCTGCACTGGGCTTACCCGCTTTCGTCTGATTGGCCGAGAGTTGGTTGCCTGAAAGCTGATTACCCGAAAGATAGACAGTCATCTCGTGCGAGGTCATGGTGGCGTCGGAACCCTTCGCAGTCACGACTCCGGTCAGCAGAACCCTGCGTTCCGCATCGGCGTACGAGAGGTGCGCGGAAGTGATGGTAACCGGCGTGGCTTTTCCGCTGCTGTCGACTTGCACCAGCACCGTCTTGACAGGCTGGTTGGCATTGCCCTCGGCAACCAGCGAGCGGTGATCTCGGTCGAACTGGAGCGTGGGCGCTTCCACCACATTGCTGTTTTGCCAGAGCCGCGCGTTGCCCGTGTAATCGGCGATCGCCATTCCCGAAGTCCGATGCGCGGTCATCGCACGGCTCACCACGTGGATGGGGTCGGAAGAAGCTAGCATGGCCCCATCCGGCTGCGGCTTGAGGTCCGAATAGGTGCTCTTCACGTTGCCCTCGGCGACGGCATCGCCAGTAACGCGATTGAAGCGCATAGTCTGGGCCGTCGTGGTCATGCCGCCTTCGACAATGCGTGGCGAGCCGGTGAGGACCAAGGTCTGATTGCCTTCGGTGTAGGTCCCGCGCTCGGCCCAGGCCTTTTGCGTGCCGCTGACATAGGTTAGCCCGCGTGATTGCGTAATCGTTGAGATGCCACCTTGGGGCTGGAAAACGACATCCAGTGCGGGGCTGGTCGAGACGCGGTCGGGCTGCCCAGCCTGGCTGCCGACGATCTTCGTGTTCGGCTCTCCATGCAGCAGCGTGAGACGATTGTTCGCGGCGAAAGTCGCCGTAAAGCGGTCCGCGGTCGCCACTGTCTTTTGTTTGGTGGCTGTATCAGTAATAGTGATTTGCGGTGGCCCAGTGGTGTTGGCGGACTCCAACACGCGGCCGTTCTTCACCACGAAATCCATCACCGGCGCGGTCATCTCGATGCTTTGCTGGTTAAGGGTTTGCCGGTTGGTAGCCGGCGATGCGGGCTGACTTGCCGAGGCCGAAGCAGCGGCACCCTGCCTTTGCTGCTCAAGCCGTACACCATCCTCCGCATGTACGGTTTTCAGAATCTGGCCCGCGCCAAAATGCAACGTGGCTCGGCCCGCATACGCCTCGGCCGGCTGCGCTCCCTCGGTCGCCAGTTCAACGTTGCCGGTCAGCACCGCCTGCGTCAGCTGATTTCGATTGCCGGCAAGCGTCATCTCGGCATGATCCGACTTCGAGCGAGCGTTCGATGTCCCCCGAAAGTCACCCTCCACATTGCCGTCAGCTAGAATGCGCTCCACCGTGTTGTCGGCGCGCAGGAAAAACGTGGCCTCATCTGATTGCAGTTCCTGCCGAGAACGGGCCATACGAACGCGGCTCAGGACGATGGTGCGCGGCCCTTTCTTGATCACTCCGCGATCCGCGTTCAATCGATATTGGCCAGGCTTGTTGACCTTCACCTCGACCTGCGACCGCAGCGTCATCGTGCCGGTGTTTGAAACATACTCGACGCCCACCGCCGAGCCGGTGGCCTCGGGCGTTTCGAATTCCACCTTGCCGCTCGCTGAGGCATTGCCCGAATTCTTGTTGAACACAAGGCCGTTCGTTTCGAGGCGAATGGGCCTGGTCGTCTCCGGCGGAGGCGTCTGATCGGAATTTTTCCCGCCTTCGGGATTGGCCTCCAGGTCGATGAGGACCTTTCCTTTCGTGGTCACATCTCCCGAGGCCGGGTCGTATTCAAAGTCGTCGCCGGCGATGCGGTCAAAACGGCTGGCATCTTTCCCGTAGACGACAATCTTGACGTCATGCAGTTCGGCGCGCCCTCCCTGCTTGAACTGCACCGCCTTGGAAGCGCTGACCGTAAACTGGGTGCGGCCCTGCTCGGACTTGGAAACCGAAAAGCCCTCCGCGGTCTGCTGAATGTCGAGGCCCAACTTCGCCGGCACCTGATGAACCGCCTTGCTGACGCGCCAGCGCGCATAAAGATACATGCCCGCGACGATCGCAATCATCAGGATGGCGCCCGCGGCAAACCAGCGGCGCAAGCGGGTTACAGGCAGAGGCATGACTTCAGTGTAAAAGAAAGGCGCTGCGGATGAGATGCAAGGTCAGAGGTTAAAGCTGAGAGGTCAGATTGAAGAGGTTAAAACCTTGGCTCACGGGACTTCGAGGTTTTCACCTCTGCAATCTGACTTCTTCCCTCTTACCTAGTATTTCCGCACCAGCGTTCCAGCCAGCATGTCGTGCAGCCCCTGCTTGCGCTCGGTAAAGCCCGCCATGATGAAGCCGATGCACAGCATCAAGCCGGACAGAATCTTGGCAAAGTGGCGCCCCGTGGCCCGCATAAAGTCGATGCGGTTGCCATAAAGATCGGTGACTTTCATTCCAAACATCATCTTGCCCAGGGTAGCCTGGTACGAAGAGCTTTCCATCAGCGCCTCATAAAGCCAGGCGGCGCAGATGGTAAGCAGGGCGAGAGCGCCGCCGCCGAAGATCAGAAAGGGCCAGGCCAGCGGATGGCGGTAGCCATGCATTCCAAAACCGCCCGCAGCCAGACTGCCGAGCCCGAACATGGCCTTGAACGGAAAAAGTACGACGCGGACGATGACGACGTCGATAATCAAGGCGACAAAGCGGACCCAGAAGCCGCCATACCGAACGCCTGCGGCAGGATAGGCGGGAGGCACGGGATAGCCGGCAGCGGGCACGGCCGGCCCGGCAGTCGTCGAGCCCGACGGGGTGGCCGTCGCCGCAGCCGCGGGATTGAAGGCCGTACCGCAGCGGCTGCAAAATTGGGAGCTGGCGTCGTTCGGAGTTCCGCACTTGTTGCAAAACTGAGTTGCATTCATGGCGGGCAATATAAGGGTTTCGCAAGAAACTGTAAAGGGTCAGCGCTCAATGACTGTAGCGCCGCCCTCGACCGTAGCGCCGGCGCTCCGCCGGCAGTCGTGGCGGCACCCCGCCGCCACGTCAAGCATCACAGGTCTCAATGTTAGCGACGCTGCTGCCGTGTTCGTTGTGGCGCACAACATCACGCAACGTCAACTCCAATCCGCCAAATTCCGGGTGGTCGTTCAGCCCCAAGGTGTAAGCAATGTCCAAGCGATCTCCAGCCAGCAGCTGCATACCCTCGCAGCATCCTTTTAGACCCCAGCCCATAGCCTTGAAGCTGACGTTATTGCGCCACGACGCGGAGCTTGCCTGCACGGGCGCAGCGCTTGTGCCGCCACTTTCATTCCTCATTGCTCCATTATTCATGGCGGGAGAGACTTTCAGCCTCACATGCTTGTCCTTCACCGCCTGCGGAGGCGCCACCAGCCGCACCGCTTTCGCAGTGAACACTGGTTCAGCATTCTCCATCCCAAAGGGCTCCAGCAGACAAAGCGCGCGCTGCAACTCCGGCGTGACTTCATCCAACGGCAATTCACGGTCAAACTCCAGTTGCGGCTCGAAATCCGCCAGCGTCAAGCGCGCCCGCGCATATCCATCCAGATGCTCGCGCAGCTTCTGCACATTGGCGCAGGGCAGCGCGAAGCCGACCGCGTGCGCATGGCCTCCATAGCGCGAGAAAAGTTCCGGGCAGGATTCAAGGGCATTCAGCAGATGGAACGCCGGAATCGAACGCCCCGAGCCGTGCGCCTCGTCGGCCTCGCGCGAGATCACCAGCGTGGGGCGCCCATACCGCTCGACCACGCGCGTGGCCGTGATGCCGATCACACCGCGATGCCAGCCGTCCCCATCAATCACCATGCAATAGGCTTCGCGCAGCGCCGGCTCTTCTTCCAGGCGGCGCTCGATGCTCTCCATGATGCCGCGCTCTTCGTCCTGGCGATCGGAGTTGAGCTTGTCGAGCCGGCCCGCAATCTCCCGCGCGCGCTCAATGTCTTTCACGCTAAACAGCTCGACCACGTCGCGCGCCACGTCCATGCGGCCGGCCGCGTTCATGCGCGGGGCGATGCGAAACGCGACTTCGGTCGAAGTCAACGCGCGTCCATCGCCGAGCTTCGCGACTTCAAGCAGTGCCTTCAGCCCGGGATTGACCGGCCGGCGCAAGCCTTCGAGGCCGAGCTTGGCGAAGACGCGATTTTCGCCCAGCAGCGGTACCGCATCGGCGATGGTCGCAATGGCGACAACCTTCATGAACGACATCAGCAGCCGCGACTGATCTTTCGTGTCGAGCCGCCGCTGCATCAGCCCTTGCGCCAGTTTGAAAGCCACGCCCGCCCCGCACAGGTGCTTGCACGGATAATCGCACCCCGCCTGGTTAGGGTTGACGACCGCCAGCGCCTGCGGAACACCATCGAGTCCGGGAAGGTGATGGTCGGTGACGATCAGGTCGACGCCAGTGCGTCGCGCCGCGTCAGCGGCGGCAAAAGCGCGAATCCCGGTATCAACGCTGATGATGAGGCGCACGCCCTCCGAGGCCGCGCGCTCGATGACCTCGTCGCGCATGCCATAGCCTTCGCGAATACGGTGCGGCACGTGAAAATCGGCCGCGCCTCCGCACAGTTCGATCGCGGTCTTAAGAATGACGATGGCGGTCGTGCCGTCGACGTCGTAGTCGCCATAAATGAGAATTTTTTCTTTGCGCTCGACGGCCGCCTCCAGCCGATCAAGCGCCGATCTCATCCCCGACATCAGCAGCGGGTCATGCAGGTGATCGAGTGAGGGCGAAAGAAAGCGCCCGGCAGCAGCCGGATCGTCAATGCCGCGCCGCACCAGCAGATCAGCGAGAACCGAAAAACCGCGCGCCGGAACATTCAGTTTGAAATCGGCAAAGGCGGCAGTGAGCACTTGCGTCTTGCAATGATCGACCGGGTTGGACAACCAGCGCATGAGAAATTCTAAGGAAGCGATCAGATTAGCAGACAAAATGAAAACCACAGAGGACGCTGAGAACACAACCGACGACTCTTAACGTATTGACCTCCAAGTTCCTCCGCGTCCACTTCGTCCTCTGCGGTCTTCATTTTGGCTGTTCGCTCGTGGCTCGAAGCTCGCGGCTCGTAGCTCCCCGCCCCTAATCCAAATTGTCCGAACTGCCGATTAAAGACCGTAGGCATAGTCATGGCTACTTCCTCCGCGACCGCGCTGCAAACGGCACACCCGGCGTGGCGGCCGGAAAAACTTCCGCCCTTCCCGGCGATCGCTCTGAAGGCCCTGAACCTGATGGCGGGCCGCGATACCTCGTTGCTGGAGCTCTGCGAACTGATCCGCCCCGATCCGGCCTTCTCAACTGCCATTCTTCGGATTGCCAACTCTCCCCTGGTCGCGTTTTCAAGGAACATAACGAGCGTGGTGCAGGCCTCCATGCTGCTCGGCTTCCGCCGCCTGAAAAGTGTGGTCATCACGGTTGGATTGAGAGCTTATCTCCAGGGCCCAATCACGCCTCTGTTCCATTCCTGCTGGCAGCACAGCGTGGCTTGCGCCATGATCGCGGAACGGGCCGCTTCCGAGAGCGGGATGGACAAGGACTTTGCCTTACACCGCCGGCATTATGCACGACATCGGCAGGGCGGCCATGGTGATGGCCACGCCACAATCCTATGCCCTAGTCGTCGAGCAGGAGGCGGACGAACCGCAGGATCTTTTAGCGCGTGAGCGTGAACTCTTTGGAATTGACCACTGCCAGGCCGGCGCCTCGCTGGTGAAGACGTGGAACCTGCCCTCCGCGTTTTTAGAGGTCACCGCTCACCACCACGAATGCGCACCCCCCGCCAGGGGCACCGCGTCAGTGATTGCACCCAGCTGCCGGCTAGCGGATGCGCTCGGATTTGCCGTCGGAAAGTATCGTACTGCTCCCACCTACGCCGACCTTGTGGGCGCGTTCTCCGAATCCGCACGCCGGCGCTTTCCGCCAGACGCCAATGCTGTCGTCGCCGAGATCACCGATGAGATTCGGGTAATCGAAGGGGTGTAGGTGAAGGGGGCAACCGAGAACTGATAGCTGACGGCTGACAGCTGTTTTACAGGGGTTTACTGAGAACCGGGAACCGAGAACTGCTTTCCTGCCCGCAACCGCGCGCCGCGCTATTAGCCAGATCGTTCGCCTCACGATTCCGCTCCCGCGGTATCCGCAAAATCGCAAACTCCAGCGTCCGCGCCAGCTTCCGGCATACCCAATGCAGCGAATACAGCCGCGGACTCCGGCAGGCATACTCCCCGCTCATCTGCCGCACCACTACATCCGAATCCGAATACACGCAGAGCGACCGCGCTTTTCGCGCCAGCGCGCATTGCAGCGCCTCCAGCAGCGCCACGTACTCCGCCACATTGTTGTCTTGCCAACCGATCCACTTGGAGATGTGCGTCCGCTGCCCCGTTCCATCTTCCACGATCACGCCAATTCCTGCGGGTCCCGGACTGCCGTGCGAGCTGCCGTCGACGTAAGCCACCAACTGCGGGATGTCACTGCTCATTCGCTACTGCCTTTACTCTAAGGCTGGGTCTCTATCCGCACCATGCGTGAATAAAACGTAACCGTCAAGACCTTTTTGTGTTCATCCAGTTAAAAGATTTCCACAATGGGAAAAATTGTTTTCCACTATGCACTCTCCGCACCCTGCGAAATGCCTTGCCTGACAAGCCATTTAACCGATTTCTTCATGCGCCATTTGTGCACAGCTTGCACCATTTTCGGGCGTTGACTTCTTTTCGAAAAAGACTACTCTTAGGGGCGTCGACGGCTGAAAGGGTTGGCTTCAATAAATCGTAGCCAGTCCGAAGTAGGCTGAGTGATTCGGAAGGCGGGGCAACCCGCTGGACGGTCAGACCCGAAAAAACCGACGAACTCTGCGAGGGGCCGCCGGGGTTTGGAACTGCGAAAGCAGCAATCACATCAAGGACCGCGATGGTGCACGCATCCACGTTGTCAACTCCCTCGCAGGAGTGGGCGGCTAGAGCGTAACCAATATCGCGGTCTTTTCTATTTCCCCCAAAATCTGTGTTCCCACCAGTCGTTTCCGGCTAGCCAATTTTCAAATCCCGCACCGCAGGCCAAGCTCCCGCCAAAAAACAAGCCGAACAGCAAAACTGTCCGGCTCAACACGCCAATGATTTTTGCTTCTGACCTCTGACCTCTTCTACTTCGCCACCTTAAACACCACCCCGCATCCTATCGGACACGAGCTGCCAAAATTCCCTCCAATCAACGTCGTCCCATAGAGATTCCCTGCCCCATCCATCACCAGGCCGTCATATGGAGAACCTCCATCCGCTCCGCCCGTAAAGCTGTAAAGCACGCTCTCCTTGCCCGATGCGCTCAGCTCAAACACCGCACCCTGATCGTGCTTCCCGCCGAACGATGTCGTCCCATAGAGATTGCCCTGCGCATCCATCAGCAATCGTCCCACCGGATTCCCCGCGTCCGGCACTCCAACAAAGCTATAAAGCACCGTCTCCTGGCCCGCCGGCGTCAGCTTAAAAATGGTGCCATAACCGTACTCCCCTCCCGCATAGGTCGTCCCATAAAGATTGCCCTGCTTATCCATAATCAGGCTCGCAAACGGCGCCGCCCCATCCCCCGCCTTGAATCCCTTGAACGCATACAGGACCTTCTCCACGCCCGCCGCCGTCACCTCAAACACCGTGCCGCAACTCTCGACGCACTTGTATCCCGGCGCATTGTATCCGTCCACTCCTCCTTCGCTCGTCGTGCCGTACAGATTCCCTTTATTGTCCATCACCAAGCCCGCGGTCGGCAGTTTTCCGTCGCTATTGGACGAACCAAACCGATGCAGAACCGTCTCGCTCCCACTCGGAGTCACCTTGAATACCGTCCCAGGCCGCCCCTTTCCATCGCCCCCGCCACGGTACGTCGTCCCGTAGAGGTTTCCGCTCTTGTCGAGAATCAGTCCCCCGTTTGGCTCCTGACCATCCGACTGACCCTGGAACTTGTACAACACTTGTTCGTTTCCACCCACTAGCTTGTAGACCACCCCGCAACCATAAAATTTCTTGCACTTTGCTCCGTCGTACCCGCCCCCGGCAGTCGTGCCATAAAGAGTCCCGCTGGCATCGCGCGCCAACGCCCCATTGGGTCCCACTCCCTGAGTAATGGACGTAAAATCATAGGCCAGCGACTCAACCCCGCCCGAACTCACCTGGAAGACCACCCCGGCATAAGCTTTGCTGTCTCCGCCCGCCGCCGCACCATACAGGTTTCCCTGTCCATCCAATACCAGGGTAGCGGCCGGTATCGTCCCATCCGCGCAGTACCGCAACGAACAGAATCGATACAGCACGGTTTCCGTCTGTCCGGCCGCCGTCTGCGAAGTCGCAGCCAGCCACACCAAACCCAGACAGAAGGCAAGACAAAGCCCACGACCCATCCGCGCCGCGCTGCCCACCGCACTCATCGTCCAAGACACAGAAATAGTTTTGGAGTTCACGCGCCTCTCCTCTTCACTACGTATTCAACCCAGGGAAATAAGCTGCCGGGAGCATGTCCACACGAATTGCTTACACAACACGGCAGCACAACCAAGACGATTCGCGGGCAGATTCAACCAGCCAGTCGCCAGCTATTGTGTTCGAGAGGTAACCGAAAGGTCAAGCAATACGCGGTGAAAAACCGTAATAATCAGGGCAAAACCCCAAAAAACCAGCAGAATGTGGACGCACGGGCGCCCCGCCCGCGCGGGCACAAACGCGGACAGGCCAAGGCAAGCCTGTAGCGAAGAAGTGCGCGGCGCCGGAGCCTCGCGGGCGGTTCCGGGCGCTTCCCGCGCCCGGTCCCGCTACCAAAGCTCACTCCTAACCCTCACTCCGACTTCCAAACCACATCAAAGCTCGTCCCGTCGCCAGTCAGCGAAGATGGCACCGCCTCACGCTCCGACTGCTGACAGTCGGGCGACGGTGAGGCGACCGGTCACCGGTGACCGCGAGCCTGTTCTAGTGGCTCTCCCCATCCCCCGGCGCGACATCCGGAGTGTCCACCTTCCGCGCCACCGCCCCCGTCATCTCCGGCGCCGCCGGAAACTCCCCGGCATCTTTCCCCGCCAGCGCCACATTCATAAACTGCATCCAGATCGGCAAAGCTGCCCGCGCCCCAGTCTCCTTGTCGCCCAACGATTTCTTCTCGTCGTAGCCGACCCAAACCCCGCAAGTAAGATTCGGAGAAAATCCCACAAACCACGCATCCGTAAAATCGTTAGTCGTTCCTGTTTTCCCCGCCAGAGGATAATGCATCTTCGCCGCCGCCACCGCCGTCCCGTGCACCACGACCTCATGCAGCATCGCCGTCATAATCCGCGCCGTCCGCGACGAGATCGCATCCTTCGCATCCGAGTAATCTTCTTCTAAAATCCGTCCCTCATAATCCGTCACCTTAGTGATGTACCGCGGCGCCACCCGCAACCCATCATTCGGAAACACGCTAAACGCCGACGTCTGCTCCAGCGGCGTCACCTCCGCCGACCCCAGTGCCACCGGCAAATAAGCCGGAATATTCTCCGTAACCCCCATCCGGTGCGCGTACTCAATCACCGTCTTGATTCCAATTTTGTCCGCCAATTTCAAAGCCGGAATATTCCGCGACTGCGCCAGCGCTCGTCGCAAAGTAATCGTCCCCTCGAATTTCCCATCGTAGTTATGGGGAGTGTACGGCCCCGACGCCGTCTGGAAAGTAGTCGGCGCATCCACAATCGTGTCGTCCGGCGTCGCTCCTTCATCAATTGCCGCCGTATAAACATAAGGTTTGAACGACGACCCCACCTGCCGCAAAGCCTGTGTAGCTCGATTGAATTTCGACAGATTAAAATCACGCCCGCCCACCATCGCCTTAATCTCGCCCGTCGCGTTGTCGATTGCCACCAGCGCGCCCTCGACGCCCGAATCCTGCTCCAGGCTCACGTGCGCGCGCCCGCCCGCCTCCATCGCCAGCAGCTTCACATAAACGATGTCGCCCACCTTCAGCAGCGACTCGAACTTCCCCTTCCCCTTGAACGCGGCCCACCCCACCACATCCGCCGCACCCAGCGCTGCTGTGTGCGTCCCAAACTTGATCTGCGCTCCGGAAGCCGAAACCGCCGTCACCACCGCATGCACGTACCCGCCAACGTCCACCTCATCATCCCAATCGGCGTCCACATACTTGTTAACCGGAGTCCCTTCCGCGACCACATTCACCAGTTTCCCGCGCCATCCATGCCGACGCTCATAAGCCGCCAGCCCATCCAGCAACGCCTCCCGCGCCGCCTTCTGCATCTCCATGTCGAGCGACGTATACACTCGCAGCCCACCCTCATGCACCTGGTCCGAGCCATACTTCCCTTCCAGATACCGCCGGATCTCCTCCACATAATGAGGAGCCAGCGAGTTCGGATCCTTCTGCAAATTGAGCGCGATCGGCATCGCCTTCGCCGCCGCGGCCTGCGCCGCCGTAACCTTTCCATCCTCCAGCATCGCGTTCAGCACCAGGTTCCGCCGCTTTGCCGCCCGCTCCGGATGATTGATCGGCGAGTAATACTGCGGAGCCTTCGGCAATCCCGCCAACAAGGCCGCTTCCTCCGGCTTCAATTGCTTTGCAGGTTTCGAGAAGTAATACTCCGAAGCCGCCTCAAATCCATAAGCCCCATGCCCCAAAAAAATCTGGTTCGCGTACAACGTAAAAATCTGCGGCTTGGTAAATCGCCGCTCGATCTGAATCGCCAGCAGCGCCTCCTGCACCTTGCGATAAAACGACCGGTCCGGCGACAAGAACAAATTCCGCGCCAGTTGCATCGTCAAAGTCGACGCCCCTTGCACCTTCCCGCCCGACTCAATATCGCGATAAGCCGCCCCCAGAATCCGCCACAAGTTGATTCCCGAATGCGTATAAAAATCCTTGTCCTCGATCGAAACCAGCGCATCCCGCAAAACCTGCGGATAATCGTCGTATGTAGCCACCACGCGCCGCTGCAAGGCAAAAGTTCCAATCACCCGCCCCGACCCGTCATAAAGTTCGGTAACCGAACTAGGCCGGTAGTGTTCCAGTTCTTCCACCTGAGGAAGGTCGGTAGAGTAAACCAGAATGAGCCCGGAAGCCGCGCCCACAAACGCCGCCAGCAAAACCAGCAATCCAAAGAACGCATACCAGACAATCGTCCGTCCGCCAATCTCCACCGGCGCCGGATGCTGGATCACAACTTTCATGCAGGGATATTCTGAGCATAGCTCAAAAAGCCAGGGAAAGTGTGGTCATGAGAGGGCCGTTCTAAAATAGCGAATCGGGAAAAAGCGCATAATTCGCAAAACGGAGGCCCGTGATGAAAAACTTCGTAGCAGGCATCGTCGCGACGCTGATCGTATTCACCTTCGGCGGCTGGCTATACCTGAGACTTGGCTATGCCGACCTGCGCGCGACTCCTCCTCCGTCCTGGCTTGAATCTCAGCTTGCCACTACCGCCTTGAGTGCTTCCGTCGCTCGCCATGCGCCAACCCAACCGAATCCCATCGCGCCCACCGAGGCGAACCTGCTCGATGGCGCCCGCTTGTATCGCGACAAGTGTGCCGACTGCCACGGTCGGCCCGACAATCCGGTGAGTGATTACGGCGCGTCCCTCAATCCGCCACCGCCCCAGTTCATGCAGGCCCATCCCCGCCTGCCCGAGAATCAGGATTTCTACCTCATCAAGTACGGAGTGCGGCGATCCGCCATGCCGGCGTGGGGACATATCATGGCCGATAGTGAGATTTGGCAGGTTGTCACTTTTCTCAATCACCTGGACAATCTTCCCCCGTCGATCCAGGAGGAGCTCCATCGGCCCGCGGGCAGCAACCCTTGAAGCGCTCTAATAATAGAAGACACCTTCTACCCAAGAAGTTGACTGCTCTAAATTCACGTTAGTCGGGAGCGCAATCGTGGTTTCGGCAACTACGCTTGCAGAATACTGCTGCTGGGGTGGAGGATATGCAGATGACTTTGCCGGATGGCCTGAACGCGATTGCAGGCGCTCAGGAACTGCATGATTGGTTCGGATACTGGCCGGATTTCCATGACGGAGAAATTATCAACCTGCATTTGAACCGCACGAACCCATCCGTTCTCAGAATTCACACTTGGGATATGACGAATGAGGTGGACAAGGCTGGTTATTACGTGCTGACGAAGCATGTAGTAGTCGAGTTCACGATTGATATGTCTAGAGGCGATGATTGCCTGGAACTTTATGGGTTCAGCCACCAAAATGTCATATCCGAGTTAACCATCGGCAAGAGTGACTCCGGATACAAGCTGGAGATTGGCCAGTGCTATGGTTTGGCGGGCACCATCAAAGCCGACGACATTTCGATTCGTCTCACCCCCGGCAAACCTGAGAGCCGCTGAGCCCTTCCGCGCCAACTCGGCGCGATGATTGGTGAAAAATCGCAATAGCACTCATTACCCCCATCCAAAATAAATGACCAAAAAAAATCGCCCGCCACCAGGCGGGCGATCTGACCAAACGAACCTAACTACCCCTTCGACTCCCGATTCTTCAAAACTTCCAGCGCCTTATTCAACTGCTCATCCACCTGATTCTTCGGCTTAGCGTTCTTCTCCTCCGGAGCCGCCGCCGGCGTCGAGTCTTCATCCGGCAACCCGCCATCGTCCGGAACGTCCGCAATCAGCACATTCGGCGTTACCGCAGCATCCTGAATCGCCTTCCCGCCCGGCGAATAATACTTCGCCACCGAAAGAATCAGCGCCCCAGCCCCATCGCGCATCTCGATCGTCTTCTGTACCGATCCATCGCCGAACGTCTTGTCGCCAACCACATCGCCGCGCGCGTTCTCCAGAATCGCCGCCGCCACAATCTCCGCCGGCCCCGCCGTCCCGCGATTCACCAGCACCGCCACCGGCAGCTTGGTAATGTCCTTGGCCGGGTCTGCATTAAAAGCCTGCCGCGGATACTTCTGCCCCTGCAAGTAAGTGATCGTGCCGTGATCCAAAAACAGATTCGCCGTAGCGATGCCCTCCGACTCTTCGCCGCTCGCCGCATTCCGCAGATCCAGCACCAGCTTCTTCGCGCCCTGCTTTTGCACCTCGCGAATCTTGGCGGCAATCTCGTCGGTCTTGCCCTCCGGGAACGCGTCCACCTTCACATACCCCACGTTATCGGCCAGCATCTTGTCCTCTACTGGAGGAATCGTGACCATATCGCGTGTAATCACAATCTTCGTCGGCTCCGCCCGCCGCGGCCGCACTACCGAAACCGTCACCGTAGTGCCCGTCTCGCCGAGCAGCATCGTGCGAATCTCGGCCAGCGACATATCGTGCGTGCTCTTTCCTTCAATCGATTCCAGAATGTCGGCGTTCTCGATCCCCGCCTTGTCCGCCGGTCCGCCCGGAATCACCGCCACCACGTCGGCGTATCCAAAGCGCTTGGACACTTCCGCCCCGATGTTGGCCTTGCCCTCCGGCTTCATCGCCTTGTAGCGCTTGTATTCCGCAGCCGACAGATAGCTGGAGTTCGCATCCAGCGACTCGAGCAACCCATGCAGCGCGCCCTCGGTCACGCCCGAAATATTCGGCTCCTCGACATAGTCGCCACGAATGCGCGACAGCACTTCGCTGTACACCGAAAGCTGCCGATAGGCGCCATCGTTCGAAGACGCCCGCACATTGACAAACCCGCCCACAAACGTGAACAAGAGGATAGCCAGCGAACTGGCCAGGATAGTAACCTTCAACTTCGTCGACATAGATGTAATCTTTCGCCCTTCAAACGGTAGCGCACCGCGCCGCGTCGCGAGTTCTAGACCGTAGCGCCGGCGTCTCGCCGGCTGTTCCGAGGGCGTCCGCCCTCGGCTCTAACATAATCCCAACTGTTCCGAACTTTTCAGACCTGAGGTCGCATCCCACAAGTCCCCGGCGCAGGGATTTCCGTCCATTATAGATGTTTTGATGCACAAACCATAAACATAGGTACAAAGCCGAAGTAACCCAAAATGGAGGCATGGGTGTCCCATGGAGGCACGGGAGCCCCCGTGCGGGCAAAGCTCTCAACCTCAGTCAAGATAGGACGCTCCGAACCGGCGGGAAACCCCAATCGCAATATTCTCCCGAGAACAGCGAAGGACGAAGGACCAACGACGAAGGACGCCCCACCCTACCCCCGCACCACCGCCGCATCAAACAAATTCAAAAACTCCACCTTCTTCTCCGCCCCCAAAAACGATGCCTCAAACGAATTCCGCGCCAATTCCCGCAAATGATCGTCAGAGAACCCAAATTGCCGCTGCACCAACTCATACTCCCCCACCAGCGACGATCCAAACATCGCCGGATCATCCGAATTGATCGTCAGCATCAACCCTTCATCAAAGTACTGCCGCACCGGATGCGCCGCCACATCCGCGCAACATCCCGTCCGCAGGTTGCTGGTCACGCAAATCTCAATCGGAACCTGCCGCTGCGCCAACTCCTCCATCAACTCCGGATCCTGCCCCGCCGTCAGCCCATGCCCGATCCGCTCCGCCTTCAAATTCAGCGCGCCCCAAATCGATTCCGGCCCCGCGCTCTCCCCGGCATGCGCCGTCAGATGCAGCCCATGGTCCGCAGCCCGGGCAAACACCTCCCCAAACATCTCCGGAGGCCCTTTCACCTCATCTCCCCCAATCCCAAACGCCACTACATTTCGATCGCGAAACTGAATCGCCCAATCCAGCACGGGCTGCGCCTTTTCCGCCCCAAACTGCCGGATCGCATCAAAAATCCAGAGCACCGAAACGCCAAAGTCTTTCTCTCCGCGCGCCCGCCCCCGTTCCAGCCCCTCAAAAATCGCCGCAAAATCCTGCTCCCGCCACAAACACACGCCCACCGAAACGGTCACTTCGGCATGCAACACGGTCTGCGTCTTAAGCCGTTTCATCAACCGGTAAGCGATCAGTTCGTAATCGTCCGGCCCGCGCAAATGCCCAGTCACATCCTTAAACGCCACCAGAAACCCCGCAAAATCCGTGAACCTGTAAAGCTGCTCCACCTCAGCCAGCGTAGCCCCCTCCATCCCATGCCGCTGCCGCAACTCCAGCAGCGTAGCCGGCTCAATCGACCCTTCCAGATGCAAATGCAGCTCAGCCTTGGGCAGCAGCCGGATTAAGCTCGACGGCGTTTGGTCAGAGGAAGCGGTCATGAAATCGGTCACTCAAAACGATTCTATTCCAGCCAGACGAGCGGGACCCTGGTTACCGTCACCCAATCGGTTCGCCAGCAGCCATTAGCCCCCTGAAAAGAATTTCACAATCCATGATCAGATTTGCCTCCGTTCTGCGCTGTTTAGAGATAAGGAACGAGAGAGATTTGCTCCTCCCCGACGTTTTCAAACCGAAACGCTGGGAGGAGCAATCAGTTTCCGGCTCGAACCTCAATTCAAAACCTTCTTCAACATCGCTATTTGCCCCTAAGGAGGCATCATGAAACTCAGCAGAAGCGCACTCACATTCCTACTCGGGCTTTCCATGGCGTTCTCCCCGGCGAGCGCCCAACCGCCAGCCGCGTCGCCGTCCGCCGCCGCTGCCGTCCCGCGACTGATCAATTTTTCCGCCAAGGTCGCTGACGCTCAGGGCAAACCAGCCCCCGGAGTCGCCGGCGTCACCTTCTCCATCTACAAAGACCAATATGAAGGCTCGCCGCTCTGGATGGAGACTCAGAATGTCCAGGCGAATTCCAAGGGCAACTACACCGTGCAACTCGGCGCGAACTCGCCCCAGGGGGTTCCGCTCGAACTGTTCATGGCTGGCGAGGCGCGTTGGCTCGGCGTCCGCGTCAACGGCGGCGAAGAACAGGCGCGCACCCTGCTCCTCAGCGTCCCCTACGCCCTCAAAGCGGCAGACGCGGAAACCCTCGGCGGAAAGCCGCTCTCCGCTTTCATGATGGCATCGCAACCTGGCATCGCTCAATCGCAGCCCGGCCCAGCCCAGCAGGCTCGAGCCAGGAAGCAGGCACAGGGCGATGGCCAGCAGGCGTCCTACCCCATCAAGTGCGCCTCGGCGACAGGTTGTCAACAGACCTTCATCCCAATGTTCAGCACCAGCGGTGGGGCCGCCAAGGTTGCCGACTCGATCCTCTCGCAATCTGGAACGACCGTGAGCGCCGCCGGTGCCCTCACCGCGAGCGGCGTCGTGACGGGCAGCAGCTTTTCGATCGGCACCAATCCTTTTGCGTTCGGCAATTACAGCACTCAGAACGTTTTCCTCGGCTTCGCCGGCAATTCCACAACCACCGGCGCCAGCAACACGGGCGTCGGCGCGTCGGCGCTGTTCAACAACACCTCCGGCACGTCAAACACCGCCACCGGAGGTTTTGCGCTCTTCAGGAACAACACGGGTCACGACAATACCGCCAACGGAGCCGGCGCGCTCTACAACAACCAAACGGGCCTCTATAACACCGCGGATGGTTCCTCGGCGCTCTTCAAGAACACCAATGGTCAGGACAACACCGCCGAGGGTTGGGAAGCCCTTTACAACAACGCTTCGGGCGCCGCCAACACTGCCACGGGCGCTCAGGCGCTCTCCGGCAATCTGTCCGGAGGCGAGAATACCGCCGCCGGATATCAGGCGCTCATCGGCAACACCACCGGCAGTGGCAACACGGGGGTTGGTGAGGACGCGGGAAATTTCAACGCCACCGGCCAGTGGAACACAGCGGTGGGCGCCATGTCCGGCCCCGCTCAAAATTTTACCAACCTCAACAACACAACCACCGTCGGCGCCTTCGCCACGGCCACCGTTAGCAACGCGCTGATCCTCGGCGGAACCGGCACCTCGGCAGCCACCGTAGGCATCGGCACTTCGTCTCCGTACTTCGATTACGGTCTCACCGTGAACACGGGTGGACAGAACGGCAACATCAACGGCGGCGTCGTGGTCAATGCCACGGGTGGCAACCTCTACCTCGGCATGACCGGCGGCGCGCACAAATTCCGCGTCGATACCAACGGCGTCGCATACGCCGACGGCGGATTCCAGTCCAGCGGCGCCGACTTCGCCGAGTCGGTCGCTGTCCGCGGCAATCGCGCCAAGTATGAACCGGGCGACGTGCTGGAAATCGACCAGAAGGCCGACCGCCATCTGGCCCGCTCCAGTCGTCCCTATGACACGCTGGTCGCCGGAATCTACTCCACCAAACCCGGCCTCCTGGCGACGCCGCACAGCATCGACGATTCGAACTTCAAGGCGAGTGAAGTCCCGCTGGCCGTCGTCGGCATCGTCCCCTGCAAAGTCACGGCGGAGAACGGCGCCATCCACCGCGGCGACCTGCTGGTAACATCGTCAACCGCCGGCTACGCCATGAAGGGAACCGACCGTCGCCGGCTGGTAGGTGCGGTGGTAGGCAAAGCGCTCGAGCCGCTGCCGAAAGGCAAAAGCAAGGGCGTGATCGAAGTCCTGGTAACACTGCAGTAGGTAAGCCGACATCAAGAGAACACAGCTACCAAAAGAAAAGGTGCCCCACTCATCGCGCAAGTTGCGATGAGTGGGCTTCACTGTGTAAGAGGTAACGGCGAAAAGCAGTGCAAGATGCAGCCAAAATCGAGGGCTCTACCTGACGGCTGACGGCTATCTAGCAAACTCGCTATGCCGCCGGCTATAGAAGACGTAGACCAGTAAGCCAAGCACCAGCCAGATCACAAAGCGCAGCCACGTGATCACCGTGAGCCCGGTCATCAGCCCGCCGCACAGCACAATCGAGATCAGCGGAAACCACGGCACAAACGGCACCCGGAAAGCCCGCCGGCGATCCGGCTGCCTGCGCCGAAGAAGAATCACGCCCAGCGACACCAGCACAAACGCAAACAGCGTCCCAATATTCGCCAGGTCCGCCGCGTCTCCAATATCCACCAGCCCCGCCGGAATCCCCACCGCGAAGCACGCAATCCAAGTCGACCAGTACGGCGTCTTGTACTTCGGATGCACCGCCGAGAACAGCTTCGGCAACAACCCATCGCGCGACATCGCATACCAGATGCGCGCCTGCCCATACTGAAAGACGAGCAGCGAAGAGATCATCCCCATCAGCGCGCCCACCACAATTACCGACCGGAACGCCACGTGCGCGCCGAGCTGCTTAAGCGCATATGCGACCGGCGCCTCCGCCGCTTCCCCCGAGACAAAGGTCGTGTACTTCATCATCCCCAGCAGCACGACGGCCACGCCAACGTAGAGCAGCGTGCAGACGATCAGCGACATGATGATGCCGAAGGGCAAGTCTTTTTGCGGATTGCGCGACTCCTCGGCCGCCGTCGAAACGGAATCGAACCCGATATAGGTGAAAAAGACAATCGCCCCGCCCGTCACAATCCCGGCAAATCCCGAAGGCGCAAAAGGAGTCCAGTTCGCCGGCTTCACCAGCATCCCGCCCACTACCAGAAACGTCAGGATCGCGCCAATCTTGATCGCCACCATCACGTTGTTGGTCTCGGCCGACTCGCGCACGCCCCGCACCAGCAGCAGCGTAAGAATGAAAACGATCAGGAACCCCGGCAGATTGAAATAAGATCCCGTCCATTGTCCCGAAGCCCACACCGGGCTCGCCCACTTGACGGGCAGGTGAATTCCAAACGCCGCCAGTTGCGCGTTGGTGTAACCTGCGAATCCAACCGCCACTGCTACGTTCGAAACGACATATTCAAGAATCAGGTCCCATCCAATAATCCACGCAAAAATTTCGCCCAGCGTCGCGTACGAATAGGTATACGCGCTGCCGGCAATCGGAATCATCGACGCCAGCTCCGCATAGCAAAGCCCCGCGAAGCTGCACGCAATGGCTACCAGGAAAAACGAAATCGCAATCGAAGGCCCCGCCGGTGGGCGCCCATGCATCAGAGCTCCCGCCGTGCTCCCCGTGCGCACGAAGTTCACGATCAGATCGAGCATTTGCGCGTGCAGGATGGAAGGCGCCTGAAAATATTCGCCAGCCGCCGCCGTCCCGGTCAGCACAAAAATTCCCGACCCGATAATCGCGCCAATCCCCAGTGCCGTCAGCGACCACGGCCCCAAAGTCTTGCTGAGCCGATGCTCAGGATTCTCAGACTCCGAAATCAACTTGTCGATAGATTTGCAGCACAGAAGCTGGCTGCCCGATTGTCGCGCCGCCGCATCGTTGTCGGTAACAGGTTGTCCCAAGAGACGGTGTCTCCTTCACATGGACTCAAAGGCACGGGCCAGAAGCCCGTGCCTCCATCAATCGCGTAAGCCAACAGCCAAAGGCTAGTAGCTAGTGGCTAGTAGCTGCTTTACCGCTTTGCCTGTCCGCGCACCATCTTTTTCACCTTGCGCTTCTTCGATCCGCGCGCGTAATCGCGCGTCTTCTTCGGCTTCTCAGTCTTGATCTTCTTGCGCGCCGTGCGCTTAGCTTTCTTGCGTTCCTCTTTAGCCAGCTTCTTCGTATCTGCCATGAATGCGTTTCTCTTCCTTCTTTTTGAATTGTCTTTCTAAATTCACTGTTTACATCTTGTCATTCCGACCCTGAGCGAAGCCGAAGGCGAGGAATCCGCAGTCCGCTCGCGGTGCCCAATTCTGTCGTAGAGACGGGGCTTGCCCCGTCTCTCTCGCGCGACGCTACGCCTTCTCCAGCTGCGCGTACTTCTCCACCAATTTCTTCAAACCGAAACGAGGGAATTGTACCGTAATCTTGGCGTCTTCCCCATCCCCTTCGCGCCGATAAACCGTTCCCTCGCCATATTTGGGATGCTTTACCTTCTGTCCCGGACGAAATCCCCGCTTGCCGGTAGGCTCTCCAACCTCTATTTTCGGCCGAGCAAACTTCTTTCCCCGCGAAGCAAAAAACTCTGCAATGTTGTCGATCGAGTTGTAGCTCTGCAAAGGCCGAGCAGCCTGAGAAGCCCGAGAATCAGCGCCAGACCGGCCCTTCACCCGCGCCGGATCCCATGCCGCACTCTGATCCTCATCTTCATACGAGTAATGCGCAGCCTCGCGATCGTAAGAAGCCGCCCGCCGTCCCGAAGCGTCCCGCACAAAACGATCCCCATATGACGACGGCTTTTCCCCATACGCCGAACCCCGCTCTCCGTACCCCGAACTCCGCCGCCGCGACCCGCCCAACTCCTCGACCAGCGGCGCCGGCACCTCTTCTAAAAACCGCGAAGGCACCGACGCTTCCGGCATATCCGTCCCATAGCGCCGCCGGTAAACCGCCCGCGACAGAATCAAAGTGTCCATCGCGCGAGTCATCCCGACATAGCAAAGCCGCCGTTCTTCCTCGATCTGATCCGGCTCCATCAAAGTCCGCGAATGCGGAAACAATCCCTCTTCCATCCCCGCCAGCACCACCAGCGGAAACTCCAGTCCCTTCGCGGCATGCAGCGTCATCAGGGTAATCTGCGCGTGCTCGTCATACTGATCCGCGTCGCTAACCAGCGCCGCATGATCCAGAAACTGATCCAGCATTTCCCCGCGATCCCGCGAATCCATAGCCGCATTCACCAACTCGCGCAAGTTCTCAATCCGAGAGAAAGCCTCCGGCGTATCCTCCGCTTCCAGCAACTTGATATACCCAGTGCGATCAATCAAAAACTTAAGGATGTTAGGTATCGTGCTGCTTGATTCGGGCGTGAATCCGTACCGCTCTGACTGGGAACGATAATCGTCGGCATCGTCGTCCTCCTTCGAATACTCGGAATCGTCCCAGGCTGACACGGCGGGAACTGCCACGCGCTTCTCGGCGACGTTCGACGAATGGGCCGATGTCGCATTAGCTTCGCTACCACCTAGCACCTCGGGCTTTCTTAACTCGTCGGTCAACTCCATGAGGCGATCCGAAAGGTGTTTATGTTGAGTAAAGTCCTCCCCGGGCAAGAATTTCTTGAGACACATCCTGCCAACTTGCTTTATTTCCTTCTCTTCACTCTGCAGCACGAACGTGTCGTTCCGCTTCCGCTTCAGGGCACAATGACCGCAATCCGGCGGGGCTTCTCGGAGATACTGAGGTACCCGCACGCCGAACATGTCGTGGCAAGCAGTTCGGCCGTCCTTGTGGTGAAGGATCCCAAGGAGCTGCCATCCCCGCAACCTGAGGCGCGATACCTCGTCTTTCAATTCTTCAACATTCTTTTGTAACTTCGAAATCCTGTTCTCCGGACTTTCCCTCGTTAACGTTGCTTCCGGGACTTGAGTGGGAGGAGGCGCTTTACCGGCGAGTTGCCGTGACATTGAGTGTTTCTTGTCGAAGACTTCACCGGCCTCTCCCGCAATGTTCGCTCCGAAGTCAAAGCTAAAGTTGGATGGGTCAAAATCGGTGTCCATACTCGATAGGGCATCGGCCTCGCCGGGCGGAGTGTGCGCACGCGTTGAGGCCACATCTCCTTCGAGATGCGCCCCGAACGTCCCAGCCAGCATAGCCCGCCCGTCCTCAATCAATTCCCGAAACCCCTTAAGCGCCGCCAAGGCCCGCGCCGGCAAAAGCCCCCGCGCAATCGCCTCGCCCAAAGCTCCCCACATCGACAACCCAGTCTCCAGCGCCAACCGCTCAATCGTCTCCAGCGTCGATTTCCCAATCCCCCGCGCCGGAGTATTAATCACCCGCAGCAGCGACACCGAATCATCCGGATTCAGCAGCACTTTCAAATACGAGATCATGTCCTTGATCTCGGCCCGCTCATAAAACGAAAACCCGCCGACCACGTGATACTTCATCTGATAGCGCCGCATCGCCTCTTCAAACAATCGCGACTGCGAATTCGTCCGATACAAAACCGCCGCTCGCCCAGTGCCGCCTTCCTCCAAGGCCGCCTTCATATACCGGCTTATAGTGTCCGCGGCAAACAAAGCCTCGTTCTCCCCATCTGGAGCTTCGTAGTACCCAACCTTTGCCCCACCCTGCCGCGACGTCCAAAGATTCTTTCCCTTGCGCCGCACATTGTTTGCGACCACCGCCGACGCCGCGCCCAGAATATTCTGCGTCGACCGGTAGTTCTGCTCCAGCCGCACAATCTTCGCCTCCGGAAAATCCCGCTCAAACTCCAGAATGTTCCGGATATCCGCTCCGCGCCACGAATAGATCGACTGGTCCTCGTCCCCGACCGCGCAAACATTGTGCCGCTCGCCCGCCAAAAGCCGCATCAACTCATACTGCGGACGATTCGTATCCTGATACTCATCCACCAGCAGATACTGAAACCGCCGGTTGTAATACTCCCTAACCGCCGCCACCGACTTCAAAAGCCGCGCCGCCTCCAGCAGCAAATCGTCAAAGTCCATCGCGTTCGCCTTGCGCAATTCCTTCCGATACTCCTCATAAATATGCGCAATGCGTTCTGTCTTAGGATCCGCCGACTGCAAGTAAATCTCCTGCGGATCCAGCATGTGATTCTTAGCCCACGAAATTCGCGACAGCACCACACGCGGCGTCAATTCCTTATCGTCAAGCCCCAGCCGCCTCATCACAGCCTTCACCACCGACTGCTGATCGTTCTCGTCATAAATCACAAAATTCTTGGTGAGCCCAATCGGAGGCTGCCCCGGCACGACAGAAGGAATCCGCAAAGCCTCCACATCCCGCCGCAAAACCCGCACGCAAAAAGAATGAAACGTGGAGATAACGGGTTTAGCAATACTCAACCCGCCAACCAGTTTCTCCACGCGCTCCGCCATCTCGGCCGCGGCCTTATTAGTAAACGTGACGGCAAGAATCGCCTCCGGCATCACCCCCATCTTTTCGATCAGGTAAGCAATCCGGTAGGTAATGACGCGAGTCTTCCCGCTACCCGCGCCCGCCAGAATCAGCACCGGCCCCTCGGTAGTCTCCACCGCCTCGCGTTGTTGAGGATTTAACTCGTCCAGAAACGACACAGCTTAAATTCTAAATGATGAAGCAACGAGGGCCCGCGCATCGCGCTGCTATAATCAGTAATTGCGCTCATGAAGAAAACGTCATCAGTATCCTGGAGCCCCGCACAAAGCCAACCCCGCCGCATCCGTTCCACCACCGTCCTCTGCGTCCGCCGCGACGACAAAGTCGTCATGGCCGGAGACGGCCAAGTCACGCTCGGCGAGTCCGTAATCAAGCACGGAGCTAAGAAAATCCGCCGCCTCTACCAGGACAAAATCCTCGCCGGGTTCGCCGGCTCGACAGCCGACGCCTTCACCCTCTTCAGCCGCTTCGAAGCCAAGCTCGAGCAATATCACGGCAATCTAGGCCGCTCCGCGGTAGAGCTAGCCAAAGATTGGCGCACCGACAAATACCTGCGCCATCTGGAA
Organism: uncultured Acidobacteriaceae bacterium; assembly: GCA_963698865.1. Classification (GTDB taxonomy): domain Bacteria; phylum Acidobacteriota; class Terriglobia; order Terriglobales; family Acidobacteriaceae; genus Acidiflorens. The sequence goes on from CAVOSL010000007.1 coordinate 172,868, forward strand.
GCCCTGCTGCTCGTCTCCGACAAAGACCAAACATTTCTGCTAAGCGGCCAAGGCGACGTAATCGAGCCCGACACCGGCATAGCCGCCATCGGCAGCGGAGGCCCGTTCGCGCAAGCCGCGGCCCAGGCCTTAGCCGATCACACAAAATTATCGCCCCGCGAAATCGCCGAAGAATCAATGAAGATTGCCGGCAAGATGTGCATCTATACCAATGACAAGGTAACGATTGAGGAACTCTAGTAGTCAGTCGCTGGGCGTCGGTCGTTCGGGATTTTCGAGCGATCGCAGCTTTTCCTAACGACCGACGACGAACGACCAACGACGAATTATGGCCATCTATCTACCCGGAACCGCCGAAGAAGAGCACGTAACACTCGACGAGCTCACGCCGCGCGAAATCGTAGCCGAGCTAGACAAATACGTCGTCGGACAAAGCGCCGCCAAGCGGGCCGTAGCCATCGCCTTGCGCAATCGCATGCGCCGCCAGAAACTAGCGCCCGAGCTCGCCGAAGAAGTCATTCCGAAAAACATAATAATGATCGGCCCTACCGGCGTAGGCAAAACCGAAATTGCCCGGCGCCTCGCCAAGCTCGCGAACTCGCCATTCCTAAAAGTAGAAGCCTCTAAATTCACCGAAGTAGGCTACGTAGGCCGAGACGTAGAATCCATGATCCGCGATCTGGTCGAGATCGCCATCGAGATGATCCGCGAAGAGCGCCTCGAAGACGTCGCCGACAAGGCCGAGCTCAACGCCGAAGAGCGGCTATTAGATATCCTGCTCCCGCCCAGCCCGCCGCCATCATCGTCAAGCTCGACTTCCTCAGGCGGCGTGGTAATCGATGCCAGCACCACCCTCACCGAATCCAGCAGCCGCACCCGCGAGAAACTACGTCAGCAGTTACGCGAAGGCAAGCTTGATGATCGCACCGTGGAAATCGAAACCCGCGAGCGCAATTTCCCGTCCTTCGAAATCATCTCCAACCAGGGCGTCGAGGAGATGGACGTCAACCTCAAGGACATGCTGCCCAACATCTTCGGCCAGCGCACCAAAAAGCGGAAGATGAAGGTTAACGAAGCCTTCGAATATCTGATTCAGGAGGAAGAGCAGCGCCTCATCGACATGGAGCAGGTCACGCGCACCGCCATCGATCGCGTGGAAAATTCCGGCATCATCTTCCTCGACGAAATCGACAAGATCGCCGGCCGCGAAAGCGGCCATGGGCCTGATGTTTCGCGCGAAGGCGTCCAGCGCGACATCCTCCCCATCGTCGAAGGCACTACGGTAAACACGCGTTACGGCATGGTTCGCACCGACCACATCCTCTTCATAGCCGCCGGAGCCTTCCACGTCTCTAAGCCCAGCGATCTGATTCCCGAACTGCAAGGCCGTTTCCCGATCCGCGTCGAGCTGCAATCGCTGACGATGGAAGACTTCATCCGCATCCTCACCGAGCCGAAATCATCGTTGACTAAACAGTACACAGCTCTCTTGGAAACCGAAGGCGTAAAACTGGAATTCACCAAGGACGCCCTCGAAGAAGTAGCAAGATTTGCCTTCCGCGTCAACGAAGGCACGGAAAATATCGGAGCCCGCCGTCTCCACACCATCATGGAGCGAGTCTTAGACGAGATCAGCTTCGAAGCCCCCGAAAAAAAAGGCCAGCAATTCAACATCGACGCCGCCTACGTCCAAAAAATGCTCAGCGAGATAGTGAAAGACCAAGACCTCTCGCGTTACATCCTTTAATCGACCCTTCCGAATCCGCGACTGCGTTCCGCCGCAGCGCCGTGCGCCCCTGCGTGAGGACCGACTTCCCCACTAGGCGGAAACCGTACCTTTCGGGCCAACTGATGATCGGCCGGAGCCCACAACGTCGATTACGGAAGCTGACGGGGAGAAAGATGACAGGAAGACGGTTCAGTCGTAAAATATCCAGCGCTGCAAAGAGGGCGCGTGCGATCAATCTTCCCTGGCGGGGTCCGTTTCAGAGGCAGTGTTCAGGGCGTAGTTTCGCCTTCGCCGGTAAGAGCGCACTTTCGCATCTCTGCATGCCTGCTCGCTCTCGTCTGTACCGGTGCTGTTTGCTCTGTCAGCCCAGGCAGCGAGCAGCCCCTCCGGCTCCGTTTCTACATCCGCGGCTGTTTTGTCTTCGCGTCCAACTGCCCCCTCCGTCATTGTTGTCGGCTTTCTAGGAGGCTTTGTCCCTCACAATGAGCCGCACCACCCCGAAGTTCAAATGATCCAGAGCCTTCGTCAGGAATATTCCAATGACGTTTATTTCGGCCTGTTTGAAAACCGCAAAGTGGGTCTGGCCTACCAGACCATTCTGAAGCTACTGGGCAAAACGGAGAAGCACACAACCGAGAAGCAGAAGGCATTACCGGATGAAAGAAAGCTACCGGCGTGCATAATACTCTTCGGGCATAGTTGGGGAGCCGCGGCTGTGGTAGCCCTGTCCCGGAAATTGGAACGAGCGGGCATACCAGTGACGCTAACCATCCAGATAGATAGTGTCGCAAAGCCTTTTCAGAATGATTGGCTGATTCCCGCCAACGTCCTCCAGGCGGTCAATTTCTACCAGACGCACGGCCTGGTTCGCGGTCGCCGAAAAATCATGCCCGCCGATCCGGCTCGAACCACCATCCTCGGCAACTTCCGTTGGGAATACAAAGGAGAGCCCTCGGAATGTCACGGGCTTTCCTGGCGTGGCCGTTTTTTGAGTAAAGGCCACATGCAGATCGAGTGTGATCATAAAATTTGGCTGGAAGTAAAGGCCTTGCTACGTCCCCATTTGCCGACCCCAGTAGTTACTCAGACTAACTCCGACGAGCCAGGCCTTCGACCCTCGGGCAACAACCACGAGGACATCTCTCGGCAACAGTTACTTCTCCCCCGCCTCAAGTGTGTCGCCGGTCTGGTGATCCGTGATTTGGAAACGGAGAAGGTCGTGGACTGCGGCAACCGCAATCGGATCATTGGACATTATCCGTATCCTTCCTCCTAGGGCCATCTCTTCGTACGTGTAATGGATCGCTGACTTCATCAACTTCATCGTAGTCACGCCGGGCGGGACGCCGTCATGTACGAACATCGGAACGGAGAAGTCCCCATCGCCGAACATCATCGCGATGCGCGAAAGGTGAGAGCGGACCGCGCCAGCATTCGCTTTATCGTTCGAGTCATTCACGGTCACCTCGATTGCCCCACCATCGGACGTCATGCGGAAGTGATGGGTGGTCTTGTCGTGAGGAAAACCCATCGCCTGATCGCCATGGCTCTCCACAGTTGTGTGGTGCGCCTGCTGCGCCGTGTGCTGCGCGTGCATGGGGCAGTCCTTCATCGAAGCATCCGTCTTCGCCTCTTGCGATAGAAGCGGTGACGCGAGTAGCAAAATCGATAGTGCGATTGCGAGAGGCTTCATGAACGTAGTCTCCTTTGCAGATTGTTTTGCCCGGACTTGGTCTTTGGCTTATCAACCAGCGAATGCAGCAGCATCGCCTTACAGCCCGGTGAAGTCTGCTTCAGCCTTTTCCGCCAGTCACGGACCAGCTTGCGCATGTAATCCTGAGTTTGCTGCAATTCCTGAATCCGCTGCCCAACCAAGCGCAGCTTCTCTTCCATCAGGTTCAGCACACGATGGCAAGGAACGCCGCCGCTGTCGTGGTTTCGCAGAATTCTTGACAGTTCGTCCAGTGAGAAACCTATCTGAACTGCCCGCTGCGCAAGCTGGACGCGTTCAACGGCAGATGCAGGAAAAATTCGATAACCGCCATTGGTCCGCGGAGATGTCGGCAGAATACCGAGCCGCTCATAATGCCGGAGCGTGGCCGCACTGACACCAGTCAACCGTGCAAGCTCTCCCGATCGCAATGAATTGCCACTCACGACATCAGTATGAACCTTGGAATCGGTTCCAGAGTCAAGGACTTTTCCATTGACATAACATCACCTTCCCTCGTCGATACCGAGCCGAGAAATACGCCGCACCCTGTAAGACGAATCAGAATCAGAGCCGCAAGCCGTCTCACGAAGGTACGTGAGCTTCGTCACGGCATTTCCGCTAGACTGCGTCCTACAATTCAACCGAAAACGAGTATCCACGTCGCACGGGCCCCAGGATACCGTCACCCAGGGAGCGCACCGAAGAAGACTGTGGTGCAAATCTCCACCGCTGCCGAACTCGCTTTGAGACCGGCGTCACGACCTTCTTCCATTCAGTAATGACCTTGAAGCACAAGTTCCGAACGAATCAGAACGAAGCCGCTTGATCGTTTGTACGGCCTTCGGAAGGAGAATTCATGTTTAGCAAAAGCACCGTTCTGCGTCTTTATGGTTGGGCCATCTTACTTTCACTTTCTTCTCTGAGTTGGGCCGCGGGCGATTTATTCAAACCAGCCCAGACCTTCCGGTCCGGCGGTTCGGCTCCCAGATCGATCGCCGTGGCGGACGTGAATCACGACGGCAAACCGGACCTGCTGGTTGGAAACCAATGCGGCTCGGATCCCAGTTGCGATGGAAACGGTTCGGTCGGCGTGCTGCTCGGCAATGGCGACGGCACCTTCCAGGCAGCCTTTACTTATGATTCAGCTGGCCACACGATCACGTCCGTCGCCGTCGGTGACGTCAACGGAGACGGCAAACCAGACCTGATCCTCACGAATGCCTGCAAAACTCAGTCCGATTGTGACATCGGTGTGGTCAGCGTGCTGCTCGGCAATGGTGACGGCACTTTTCAGGTAGCCGTGACCTATGAATCGGGAGGCCAGAGCGCGGCCTCGGTCGTTGTGGGTGACGTCAACGGGGACGGCAAGCTCGACCTCGTCGTGGCCAATAGCTGCGTCAGTTCCGTAAATTGCAGCAGCGGGTCGGTCGGCGTTCTCCTCGGCAATGGCGACGGCACTTTCCAGTCCCCGCAAAGCTACGCTTCGGGTGGCGATGATACTCGGGCCGTCACGCTCGCTGACGTGAACCGGGATTCCAAGCCTGACCTGATCATGTCCATTGCGGAGGGAGTCGCAGTCCTGCTTGGCAATGGCAACGGTACTTTCCAGACGGCGCGGGTCTACGACACCGGCGGCATTTACACGACCGCGGTCGCCGTAGGCGACGTTAATAAAGATGGCATCCCCGATCTGATCGCCGCCGCCCAATGCAGTGCCGGTTCGTGTGACCACGGCCTGGTAGGAGTACTGCTGGGCAACGGCGACGGCACTTTTCAGCCAGCCCAGCCCTACGATTCCAGCGCCTACTCGGCTTCTGCGGTCTCCGTGGGAGACGTGGATGGCGATGGCAAGCTCGATCTGCTCGTCACCAACCTATGTCTCTCGTCCGACGTATGTAACGCCGGCGGCATTGTGGGCGTGCTACTGGGGAACGGCGACGGAACCTTTCAGTCGGCGCAGCAATATAACTCGGGAGGCATAGGCCCCTTCTCGATGGCCCTGGCGGATGTTAACGGCGACGGCGGACCCGACCTGATCCTCCCGAACCTCTCTGGTGTCGTGGGTGTACTGCTCAACAATGCCGTCGCTCACCACCCGACACTCACCACCGTGGTTTCCAGCCAGAACCCGGCGCCTGTGGACCAGACCATATACTTCACCGCCACCGTAACCAACGACGTAGGCGGATCCGTCACCGGAACCGTTACTTTCTGGAACCACAACAAAAAATTGGGCAAGATGGCCCTGTCGAATGGCGTGGCCGTCTTCCCATTTGTGTTTGACAAAAACGGCCATAAACTGATCACCGCCGTCTATTCCGGAGACCTCTACAATTCGCCCAGCACCTCGCCAGCACTCCCGCTGGACGCTGCGCATTTCCCCATCCGCACCCAAATGAAGCTCACCAGCTCCTTGAATCCTTCCCACGCGGGAGAGCCCGTGACCTTCACTGCCACCATTTCCACAAGGTTTGGCAAGATCCCCGACGGCGAACTGATGATCTTCGAGGACCTTTCCGATCAAAGCACCTTGGGAAAAGTCCCTCTGGTTGCCGGCAAGGCCAGCCTCACTACTTCTTCCCTGACTGCACTAAGAAAGCACACCATCCGCGCGACCTACCTAAGCGATTCGATATACGCCACCGAAACCAAGCATCTCCAACAGCTTGTGATCGAGTAAAACAATGCTGGACCCCACTCATCGCGCTACCGTGTCCACGCGATGAGTGGGCTTCCCCATTACCAGAATGGATGCGACGCATCCGCCGCGCTCTCTACTCTCTTCTCACCAAATCAACTTCAATCCAAATTGAACCTGCCGCGATGTCGTCGACGTGCTGGTAATTGCTCCAGCCGTTCCTGAAACTCCGGAAGGCGTGAACGTAATTAGATTCGGTGTGTTGAAATTGGCGCGGTTGAGCAGGTTGAATATCTCAGCCCGAAATTGCAGGCTCAGCCTCTCCCGCAGCGTCGTTTGCTTGAACGCGGAAAAATCCCACGTCGCGAGCCCCGGTCCAATCAACGTATCTCTTCCAAGGTTTCCATAGAAACCCGCATTGGCAGCGTTGTTCGGCGGCGCCAGGAATGCCGCGGGATTAAACCACTGCGTCGGACTGCCGAGAATCACCGGCCCGTGAAACGTTGGGTCGACAAACGGCCGCACCGGGTTCCGCGTATCTCCGTTATTAGACGGGTTGTAACTGAGCTGCGGAGTGAACGGGAATCCCGATTGCGCGGTAACAATGCTGTTCACTGACCAGCCGCTCGCTAAAGTATTGCCCCAACCCTCCAGGCCATTACCGAACACCTGCCCTTTCCCGAACGGCAGATTGTAGACCGCGTTGATCGCTGCAACATTCCGCACGTCATAAGTCGCAAGACCGTAATCCGCATGTAAGTCGAAAGGATTCGACACCAGCCCCGGCGCGTTGGCCGCCGCCGTCGCGTTCAGCGAGTCGCCATCGTCCAGCGCCCGCGACCAGGTATACACCCCGCGCACGGAAAATCCACGACTGAACCGCCGGTTCACATCCACCTGCAGCGCGTTGTAATTGCTGTTCCCCGCGGAAAACCATGTCCACGTGTTCGCAATGTTGGGATTGGCTTTGACAGTTGTTGGAACGAAATAAGACCCCGCGGGAACCGGTGCGCCCGCCAATACCCCAAAGCCCGATGGATAAACGGCCGGGCATAGCGGGTCGGGGCAAATGACCGGAAATGGTTCATTCGCATCGATGCCGATGAGTTCGTGGTAGCCATGGCTTCCCACATAGCCGATGGTCAACGACGTATTAGGCGAGACTCCCTGCTCCACGCGCAATGACCACGAAATTAGTGTCGGCGTCTTCATGTCCGGTTGCACGCCTCCCGGAACAAGCAACGATCCCGCCGGCGGCGGCTGAGTAGGATCGATTGGAAGCTGCGAGACGGTAAGAGCCTTAAAGCTGTAAGTCGGATTGAACGGCGCATTCTGGTCAGCGCGATAGCCAAGCGCATCCTGTAAGTCGTTGTACATTCCAAAACCGGCGCGGAACACAGTCTTACTCGATAACGGACTGAATGCCACTCCAATACGCGGCTGCGGCAGAAACTTCGCGTTGTTGGTCGTAAACAGCGCATCCCCAATATGCGGGTCGTTCGAGATCACCCCATTCGTGAACGTGTAGTTAGCCGCGCGGCCATGCGCCTCGTTCCAGCCAGTCGTGAATTCATCGCGAAAGCCGAGCGAGAGCGTAAGCCGCGGCGTAACGCGAATCACATCCTCCGCATACCAGGCCCCAAACAACGAGCGCCAATTCATCTCGGTCGGTGTAGGGTCCCACAGAAAAGATGAGGTCGTTCCCTGTAGAAATGTGTCGATGCTGGCGAACGTCGCCTGCCCAAACTGGCTGAGCGCAATCGTCTCATTCGACTGGAACGGCTGAAACCATGTCCCGAAGGTCAACTCGTGCCGCCCGCGGGTCCACGTAACGCGATCTTCGAAGGTAAACAAATTTCGCGCGATGCTGAGATTGCTTCCGTTATTGCTGCCCGCCAGGCCGATTGACGCCTGCGGATTCGACGCCGCGCTCCCACCCACCACCACCGCCCCCACTTGGTGTCCTACGAGAAAGCCAGGCACGTCCGCCGCCGGCGTTCCCGGGGTCGGTTCTCCGGTGAAGAAATAGCCCGCCCGCGAGTAGCCCACCCGCGCCACATTCAAGACCGATGGCGAGAATGTATGCGTTTCCTCCAGGCTGAATACCTGTTCGCGCAGCCGGAGAATGTCCGAACTGTAAGGGTCCAATACCGTTGCCGTAAGATCGTCGCCGTCGTCAATCGTGTATACGCCCGCCAATGAATCTCGCGTGGAAATATTGTGGTCGAACCGCACCGTGGCAAAATCTTCGCGGATGGTTTGCAGCGGGCTGCTGAAATATTCAGCGATCTTGCACGTCGGATCGCAAGCTTCAATCGGCGACTCCGGCCACAGATTCAAGAGCGGCTGCACGCTCGGCGCGGCGCTAGCCCGCGCCGCATCGTCCGGCACAAACGCCACCGAGGTCTGATGCAAATGCTGCCGCAAACCCTCATAGTTGGCAAACAGAAATGTCTTATTGACTCGCATCGGCCCGCCCAGCGCCGCGCCGAACTGGTTCCGCTGAAAAGGCGGAGCCGAACCTTGATCGAAGTAATTGGCCGAGTCCAGCGCGTTGTTCCGCAAAAACTCGTAGACGCTCCCGTGCAGTCGATTGCTTCCCGACTGCGTCACAATGCTCACTTGTCCACCCGGCCGCTTGCCGTATTCGGCGCCGTAAGAATCGCGCAGCACATTAAATTCGCGCACCGCCTCCACGCCCAGCACCTCTCCACTGCTGCCGCCGGGCTGCATATTGTTCTCGGCCGCCCCCGTAAATTCGACCCCGTTCAGCAAAAATAAATTCTGCTGCGGACGATTTCCAGAAACTGCAAAGTTATTGCCGGTGGTCGAGTTCGAAACGCCCGTTCCCCCTGTCTTTTCCCATGTGAAATTCACAATCCCGGGATTCAACGTAACCAGCAAGTCGTAGCTGCGCCCGTTCAGCGGCAGATCCTTCACCTGTTGCTCTCCCACCAATCCCGAAATGTCCTTGGTGGTCAGGTTCACAACCGGCGCATCCTCGGTCACCTTGATCTGCTGGCTGACCTCGCCGATCCGCAGGCTCACATCGACCTCCGCCTCCTGTCCCACCACCAGACGAATGCCGGAGCGAATGCCCTCCGCGAATCCGTTCTTCGTCACCCGTACCTCGTACGCTCCAACCGGCAACTCCAAAAACTGGTATCGGCCTGTCCCGTCGCTCAAAGCGCTGCGCCCAATTCCCGTGTCCAAATTCATAGCCGTCACGCTCGCCCCGGAAACGGCTGCCCCCGAAGGGTCCGTAATCACGCCCCACAGATTCGCCGACACCTGAGCGAAGGAAGACGGCGCGCATAGGCAGCCGAAAAAGATAACCAGACTCAACCCGCGAGCAAGTAAGCCCCAGACCGCGGCCGCATCAACAACGCCAACGCAAACGCGCTCTCGAACCGCAGCCAGGTTCCGGCACAGATGGAATGAGACTCATTTGTTTTCGCCCCCACGAAAGAGTTTCAACAAAGTTTTAAAAGTGTATATGACAGACGGTTACGATGTCGAATACGATGCGGCAATAGATGACTTTGACAGATGTTCCATAGCCAAGTCTTTATCGCTCGGCCGATCAAGTCGGTGGTGTCCGGGTTCGCCTCTCTTAGCACGAAGCCACACGAGAGCTCCTCGAACCCGCGGAAGCCGGGAAAGAAAGGCTTTGCCAAGTAGTTGGGGTTCCGCTGTGTCTCCGTGTCTCCGTGGTGGAAAATCCGGATTCGGACACCACCGTCAAGTCAGGCTCATTGACCGGGGTTTTTCTTCGCGGTAGGATTCCGTCCAAATGGCTAGAAAGACCAGATCCCGCCCAGAAAAACGCTCCGAAGACGCATTGCTCAAGCCGCGTGACGCGGCTCTCGAATTGCGCATCAGCTTTCCCACCATCAAGCAGTGGATCTACAAGAAGAAGATTCGCAGCATCCGCACCGCCGGAGGCCACCATCGTATTCCGCAGAGTGAAGTGGACCGCTTTCTTTTCCGCACCCGAGCCAAAACATCGCCGCTGCGAGGCCTGGTCCTGCGCCGCGTAAGCGGCCGCAACCAATTAGTCGGGCGCATCGAGCGCGTCCGCATCAGCGGCCTCATGGCCGAAGTAGTTCTTTCCATCGGTGAACAACAAATCACCTCGATCATCACAGCAAGCTCGGCCCGCGAAATGAATCTCAAGGCAGGCCAAACCGCCGCCGCTCTCATCAAGGCCACCGAAGTCATGATTCTCCGGGTGTGATATGAGGCGGGGGCAAATGTGGGGCGGGCAAGTGTGGGGCGGGCAAGTGTGGGGCGGGCAAGTGTGGGGCGGGCGTGTGGGGCGGGTTCGTGTGGGGCGGGCATTCCTGCCCGCCTCCCGAAATCTCACAAAATCAATGTTCCAGCATCACCGAACCCAAGCCTCAACCCTGCCATGATGACCCATGGTTCAGTTGCAGTCCAACCCCTACAACTATCGCCGCAGGCTGCCTCATCTTCAGAAGTTCGATTGTCCAATCTTCGTCACGTTCTGCAAACGCACTCAAGAACCGCTCTCGCCGGCGGCACGATCGCTAATTCTGGAGCATTGCCTCATAGGAAACAATCGGACGATGCATCTCCACGCGGTCGTGATCATGCCAGAACATGTGCATCTATTGCTCACCCCACTGCGAAATGCTGACGGATGGCCGTTCCCGCTGAAAGATATTCTCAAGCTCATAAAGGGTCCGGCGGCTCGCAGCGTCAATAGGCTCACCGGAGCCCACGGAGCGTTATGGCAGGACGAGTCATTCGATCACGTGCTGCGGTCCAACGAGAGCTTTGACGAAAAGCTCGAATATATTCGCCAGAATCCGGTTCGCAGGGCGTTGGCCGCGCGGCCTGGAGAATATCAGTGGCTCTGGGTTGAAAGCAGTTGAACTACGTGTGGAGTTGAACGTGTAACAAACTTGTGTGGGGCGGGCATGTGTGGGGCGGGCAGTGTGGGGCGGGCATTCCTGCCCGCCTCTTCACCCCGCAGAACGCCCCGAACATTGGGAGCGGGCCAGCACCGTAAGCTCCGGCTTTTGGGTGTCGCACCCCCGGGGTCCCCGGGCGGCCCGCTTTTCGCCGCCTGGGGTGGAGCGGTTCACCGCTGCGATAACCGCTCCGTCTCACACCGGCTTCAGCCGCTGAAGTAGAGACCTTCGCCCCCGCCCTTTCCTCCTTCCATCTCCAGCCAAACCAGTCCAGCCCGGAGGAGAAACTCGGCACCCCGCACTCAGCTAATCTTCCGCCAGCGCCCCCAACCGAGGTGTGCCCCATGTCTCGTGCTTTTCGAGACATGGGTACCCAACCGTCAGCGCCGCAGGTTGGTCGCCGCCGGGGCCCGAATGTTCAGCCTCAGGACTTCCCAACTGTTAGCTCGCTAGGTTGAATAGATGCGGGCGAACCGGCGCACAAAGCGAAGCCAACGTTTTCTTTAACGGGACAGTGCGATCATTTACTATCTCGAACTGAGGGATGATGCGAATCGGGAAAGAATGAAGGTCTAGCGCAAATGCCCGCCTCAGCAGAACAAGAAAAGCTAGTTACCTGTCTAGCGCGCAGGAATGCCAAACTTGCCAGGATATACAAGGGCGGCTTGATCGTTCTATTCGATGAAAACAACCCTTCACGGTTTGAACTGGTGGCCCATTCCATGCGCGAACTGATCGAAAAAATCTCACTGCTTACTACCGGCGGTGACTGGGAGCATGGCGACGCATTGAATCAGCTGGTGCCAGTGCGCCGCACCTATGAAGCCTTGACCCAAGGACAAGGATTCAATGAGCGTCTTTCGCTCGAGAATTCAAAAGAACATGTCATTTCGCTCATTCGTGAACTCAGTAACTATTTTGAATGGGAAGCCGTCAATCGGCCCCAACTGAGGAAAAGGATTGCTCAGACGCTGTCCGCTCTTTCGGGACCGGGCCAGGCACTTCCAGTGGACGTCTCGGAGAATGAAGTAAGACTATGGATAAAGGCATATAAGTACTTCAATATCGTCGCCCACAATAGACACGACACCATAGACCATGATGACTTTATGAGCAACATGACATTCATCGAGAGAGTTCTCCTGAGCAGGCTGCAGCCTCCGGCCGTTCCTGAACTTGACGCCTTGGATGCGTTGATAAAGGAGGGCGAAGATGATCACTGATGAGCTAGTTGATCGGGCATTGAAGCTGGTAGCAGAACGCGGTGGAAACTATGAATACTTCTTCGCCAAACTCAGTAGTCCCGATTGGATCGTCCCTCTTCAGAAACGGGAGCGATTTTCGTATCCCCCGCCAGCGGTCGTCGAAGGGCACTACATTCGCTTTCCGAGATGGCCTGAAGGAGAGTACCTGACACGAATGGCGCCCATTGCGCCGTATGTCGTCTTCGCGGCGATCGATCCATCGACCTACAACAGCGACAACGAATATGTTCACCAAGTATTGTTGGAAATCGCAGCAGAGCTTCCAGTCGATCTTTCAGCCAAGATGGCAGATGCTGAAGCAAAATGGGCCGCCAAGCAGGTTCGTTTCTACGGCCTATATGAGGAAAGACTGACTCGCGTGATCCTCAAGCTTAGTTCGGGGGGACGCAGCGATTCAGCGCTTAAGCTTCTGGCACCCATATTGGAACTTCAACCCAAGCCAAAACGCACCCGAGACCCCGAGGTACCTGGCGAGGGGGAGCCATTTCGCGGCTTCAGAGACCCCGTAGGCCCAATCGACGCGTGGCATATTCAAACTTTGTTGCACTCCGTGTCAAAATCGATGGCTGAATCTACGCCGGAGGATTTTCTCCGGCTACTTTCCAAAACGCTCGATAAGGCGGTTCGTATTCATGACAATGAACGCGACGGTGCGGATGATTATTCGACAATCTGGAGGCCCCGCATTCAGTCAGATCGCTTCGGCGATGTCTTAGACGTTTTGGTGACTGCGGTCAGGGACGCTGGGGTACAAATTGCTCGCGAGAATGGCCACCAAATCGTCTCAAGGACCTTCACGCAATATAAGTGGCCGATTTTCCGCCGACTGGAATATTATGCACTCGCCGAGGCGGAGCACCTTCCCGCGGATGTCATCAACAGTATTGTGCTGAGAAAAGAACTTTTCGAAAACCCCAACGACAACCCGGAGTTCAATGATTTTTTGTCCAAGGTCTCTGCGAGCCTAGCAGCTGATACACGCGAAAAACTGTTTGCTATCGTCGATGCGGGGCCCGAGCTCAGCAAATATTCGAAGTTCCTGGATTCACAAGGAGAAAAACGAGAGGAGTCTGAACGGTGGATAGCCGATCAATGGCGCCTGGGATGGCTGTCTGCCTTGACAACAATTATCGGGGAGGAAAGATCGCGTCAACTTGAGGCTCTGGTGAAGACATATGGGGCTCCTCGCCCCAGGTTCTTGTCCGGTGGGTTCGCACTGGGACATACTACCGCCATCAAGTTGGAGGAATTCAGGAAATTCCGTTTGCCCGACGCTGTCAAGTACTTGAAGGAGTGGACCCCCAGCCCGGAGACGCGCCCCGAAATGCCCAGCCGTGCTGGAATCGGCGAAGTCCTGCAATCATGGGTTTCGGAAGAGCCAGCCTTATTCAGCGACAATCTCGAATTGTTCCAAACTTTGGACCTGCATCCCACCTATCTTCGCTCGATTATCGACGCTTTTACGTCGCAACTAAAGGGCGAACGGCAGTTTGATCCGTACAAAGTGGCGGTAACGATTGAATGGCTGCTGTCGAACACAAAGAAGACGGGTCCTGAACCGTACAACTGGACTGAAGATCCAGGCTGGAGCTGGGCTTACATGTCGTCAGCTCGTTTCTTAAGTGAGTTGTTCCTTTACGAAAAGAGACTCGACACTGCGCGACATCTCGAATTCTGGCCAGCGCTTAAGCTAATCGCGGGAAATCCGTTTCCTTCGGAAGAAGATGAGGCGAAGGGGAATGTCTCGGAGGATGACGAGGAGAAGGATCATGTCGGCCTGCTGGCGCTGAACAGCACTCGACCAGTGGGTCTAGAAGCTGTGATGCGATATGCGCGCTGGCTCAAAATGTGCGCAGCCAACGTAAGGGCGGATTCCGCTGGGTTGCCAGAAGTGTTTGCGCTACTCGCCGCGCACCTGGATGCGAAGGTCGACAATTCCGTCGCGGTCCGAGAGATGTATGGCATGCAGTTCACTCTTCTGGCTTGGCTCGACCAGCGGTGGCTGGAAAGCCAGTTACGGAATCTGTTCCCTGAAAAGCCGCTTCGTGCACTCGACCGAGCTGCATGGAATGCCTATCTCCAATTTAGTCGCGCGATTTCGATGATGTTACCCGCTATGCGATTTCGCTACAAACGAGCAATTGACGCCCTCCAAGCAGGCAAGACTAGGGTTAGCGACAGCGAACGATCATTGGGAAACCATTTGACTCTGTACTATTCATGGGGAACGATCGAACGCGATGACGAATTACTAAGATTATTTTTTCAGAAGGCAAGTCCGGCATTGAAATCTCAGACCATCGGTGACATCGGCTGGCAGTTGGGGCAACAAGCCGAGAACCTCAATCCCCCGATACAACAGCGATTGATCGCTTTCTGGGAAGATCGTCTCGCCCAAGGAGCGGAGCGGGTTAACGAATCGCGAAAGGAGTTGGAGGGCTTCGGGTGGTGGTTTGCGTGCAAGAAGTTTCCCGAGGACTGGTCCATACGGCAGCTCGTAATGGTCTTGGACAGGTTCCGCGGAATCAATCCCGATTTCGCCGTTGTAGCACGACTGGCTGAAGTGGCCGCCGCGTACCCTTTTGAATCGGTCCACTGTCTCGGAATAATTTTCGAGGAGGACCGTGAAGGATGGTCTATACACGGTTGGAGTGACAACCCGCAAATCATAATTCGTGAGGCGCTCAAAGGAGATCGCAAAAGCAGGCAAGAGGCTGACCGAGTGGTGAACCTTCTGGTTGCGCGCGGGCATCGAGGCTTCAGAGAACTTCTGAAACAGGCGAGCGGCCCAAATCTAGACTCTCGCTAAACTTTCGGGGCACCCAACCATGGGTGCCCCATGCCTCGCGCTTTTCAAGCCGCGGGTATCCCGAAACCCGACGCCATAGGCATCTCTACTTGACCGATTTCATCGTGGTCAGCATCTCGCGCCGCAGGATCGCGTTGATGCGGGACTGGTAACCCTTCCCCTGAGTCTTCAGCCAATCCAGCACATCGGCATCCACGCGCGCGGTGATCTGGCGCTTGCGCGGACGATAGAAATGGCCCCGCACGGCGTTCTTCCACTGTTCCTCCGTCATCTCGGGGATATCGCTGGTATCAATTTCGCTGTCGCGGCGCGCCGCCAGCGCCTTCAACTTCGCCCGCCGCTCTTTCGTCAACGCGGGCAGATTGTCCGGTCTGTACCTAACCATTTTCGTCTTCATAACGTCGCCTTTCTTTCCGGGTCGCGGGTCGAGCCGAGATGATTCGAATGACATCGACTAAGGCGCCCTGCTCGAGGTCCTCTTCGACGGTGTGTGCCACCGCGAGCAAAACTAAACCTTCGACCATGCCGAAGGTCTGCCAACGCAGTTCTCCGTCCTCGATGCGGTCTTGCACGGAAACATACAGCGGGTCACGGAACACCTGGCACGCTTCCTCGAAGCTCACCCCGTGCTTGCGCTGGTTGGACAGATTCTTGGTCTCGTTCCACTCGAAGCGGATGTCTGCCACGCCACTATTATAATTATACTTTTGTAATTATATAATACTGGACCTCACCGTAGGCCAGGATGTTCCCTGGACGGATTAGTCCCAACCTCTTCAATCTAACCTCTGACCTCCGCCGCCCGCCTCTGTTACCCTTTTCATTCCGCATGAAAGCAAAATTCACAGCGGTATTCGCTCTTTGCCTACTCCTAGCCAGTTGCGCCCAGACCGGCCCACCCCTCCCGCCCTCCCTCGAACTCCCTAAGCCGCCCTCCGACCTTCGCGCCACGCGCCAAGGCAACACCGTCACCCTGACTTGGACCGAGCCCACCCAAACCACCGACCGCCAAACCGTCCGCTACCTGGGCCCAACCCTGATCTGTCGCACCTCCGAACCCGAAATGCCCACCTGCACCAACCAGTTAGCGATACTCCCTCCTCCAACCACGGCATTGCAGAAGCCGTCCAAAAAAATCTCAACAAAAACCCGCGCCACCCGCGCCCCAAACCTATACCGACACGCTCCCAGCAAGCGCGCAAAGCGACAACCCCGACGCCGAACTCACCTATGCCGTCGAGGTTCTGAACCGCAACGCCCGCGGCGCGGGCCTCTCGAACCGCGTGCGCATACCCGCAATCAAGACCCTCCCCGCCCCCACCGATCTCTCCGCGAAATTGACCGACGACGGCGTCGATCTGACCTGGACCAGCCTCGCCCAGCCGCCCACCACGCCCGGAGTCGAGTACCGCTATCGCATCTATCGCAGGAACGAGAGCCCCAGCAATGAGAATGAACCCGCAGATAAGTCGGGCAATAAGAATAAGAAAGACAAAAACAAAATCACCATCGCCGCAGAAGTGCCGGTAGGCCCCGCGGGACCCACTCATTTCCTCGATACCATCGAGTGGGAGAACACCTACCGCTACTCGATCACTCCCGTAACGATCATCGTCAAGCCCGAAAGCCAGGTGCAGGTAGAAGGCGACGAGTATAACCCGCTGCAAGTCTTCGCTCACGACATCTTCCCCCCAGCCGTCCCCGCGGGTCTCCAGGCCGTCTACTCCGGCGAAGGCCAAAAACCCTTCATCGACCTGATTTGGGCCCCGGTGGCCAGCGCCGATCTGGCCGGCTACAACATCTATCGCAGCGAAGGCGATGCTCCACCAAACAAGCTGAATTCCGCCTTAGTAAAGACTCCGTCCTATCGCGACACGGCTGTAACTCCAGGCAAAACCTACACATATTCCATTTCAGCGGTAGACGTCCGCAATAACGAAAGCCAAAAATCGGAAGCTGCCACCGAGACCGTCCCCTAGCAACTCGAGAAACACTTCAAAAACCGCCGCAACCCAATTCCCTTCTATAAGTTATCGGCATTATAAATACACTTATATAAGTACAAATATGTCAACTATTGCTCCACGTGGAGCATTTCTCCGCTCCCGGCCCGGCCGGCCCGGCAATTTTCCTTTGACCTCCCCCGTCGCCTCGGGGTAGTCTCGGACTTCTAATGCCTATGCGATACTGCCGCTTCTCCCTCAACGGGTCGGCCCACTACGGACTGGTCGAGTCCGTCGCCGGCACCGACCACATCACCCGCACTTTCCTCCAGCCTCCCGCCACGAGCGATGGGGACCTCGAAGGCTTGCCCAGCCGCCGCATCGACCGGATTCCATTTGCCGAGGCATCGCTGCTCGCGCCGGTCGAGCCATCGAAGATCGTCTGCGTCGGCCGCAACTATCGCGAGCATGCCGCCGAACTTGGCCATGAGATTCCCACCGAGCCGCTGATTTTTCTTAAGCCGGTGAGCGCGCTGCTGGCCCCGGGCGGCACCATCCTCCGTCCCAACGTTTCTTCGCGCACCGACTACGAGGGCGAGTTGGGCGTGGTCATCGCGCGGCGCTGCCGGCATCTACGCGAGGACGAAGATGTGCGGCCCTACATTCTTGGCTACACGTGCGTGAATGACTTTACCGCGCGCGATCTGCAGAACAAGGATGGGCAGTGGACTCGGGCTAAGGGATTCGATACGTTCTGTCCAGTCGGACCGCTGGTTAGTAATGGATCGGATATTGACCCATGGACGGGTACTCAGGTGGAAACCCGCGTCAACGGCGAGGTTCGGCAGTCGGGAAATACTCGGGATTTTATTTTTGGCTTGGATGTTGTTCTTAGATTCATTACGCGGGTGATGACACTGCTTCCGGGCGACTTGATTGCTACCGGGACTCCGCAGGGGGTTGGGCCGGTGGTTGCAGGAGACGTGATCGAGATTTCGATTCCGGGCATTGGGGTGTTGCGGAATCCCGTCGCGGATGAGAGCTAGACACGAGCGGCAGATGACTTGGCGGACCAGGTGGCGGCGGGGACGCCGCCACGACTGCCGGCAACCACCCCATCACGCGAAAACCGCGCGTGCTGGGGACCCCGGCGGGACGCCGGCGCTACGCTCGGAGCATTTGCTCGATTATCTCGGATGCTTTGCGCAGGGTCTCCAGGTCGGTGCTTCCTAAACTTTTCAAGTTGTCAGCCAATGCTTGAATTCTTCTTCTTCGCGCTGCTTGCAGCAGGCGCTCTCCTTTTGCCGTAACGGTGATCTTGATCTTCCTCGCATCGCTGCCGTCGTTTTGAATTTTGGCTAGGCCAGATTGTTTGAGCCCGGCTACGATGCGGCTCATGGTGGGCGGTTTGACGCGCTCGAGGGCAGCTAGTTGGCCCAACGTTTTTGGGCCTCCGAAGACAAGGACGGAGAGGGCCGAGAGGCGGGCTGGGCCCTGGCCCGATTGCGTATCGGTTTTGGCGGCGTTGCGCAGAAGATGGATGGCGGCGGAATGAAGGCGGTCGGCGACTTCGATTCGGTATTTTTCGTCGGACATGGTGAAAGTTTAGCATTGCTAACATTTTTCTTGACAAGGAAACTTGGCACGGTATACTTCTTTGCGATTAGTTAGCTATGCTAATTAACCTGCGATGCCCACAATCGGAATAACG
Source organism: uncultured Acidobacteriaceae bacterium (assembly GCA_963698865.1). Taxonomy (GTDB): domain Bacteria; phylum Acidobacteriota; class Terriglobia; order Terriglobales; family Acidobacteriaceae; genus Acidiflorens. The sequence continues at coordinate 191,614 of CAVOSL010000007.1, forward strand.
GGAAGGGTTCAGTCGGAGCACAGAGGAAGTCACAATCTTAAACCGCAGAGGGCCGCAGAGAAATTCGCAGAGGACGTAGAGAAAAGTCAAAAGCTTGAACCACCGGGGACACAAGGGAGCATGGGGGAAGGCAAAAGCTTCGACTGCGGAATTGATCCGGAGAAAAAGGGGATAGGTTATGCAAAATGTGCAGCGGTGTTTTGAACTTTTGCAGAGGGGTGACGCCGATGGATTACAGCGGCTGCTCGAAGAAGATCCCGGATGCGCCGAGGCGCGGGATGCAAATGGCGTCAGTTTGCTGATGCAGGCGCTTTATCGTGGGCAGCGCGACCTGGCGGAGACGATTGCCGGGAAGAAGAAGGCGCTGGATATTTTTGAGGCGGCTTCGCTTGGGCGGCTGGATCAGCTGAAAGAATTGGCCTCCGACAAGGCGGTGGTCAATGCGCACTCGGGTGACGGATTCACGGCGTTGCATTTTGCGGGGTTCTTTGGCCAGGGAGAGGCGGCTCGGGTGCTGATTGAGGCTGGGGCGGCGGTGGATGCGGTGGCTTCGAATGCGATGAAGGTGATGCCGCTGCATTCGGCGGCCTCAGCGCGGAATGTGGAAGCGGCTCGGCATCTGCTGGCGCATGGAGCGCCGGTGAATGCGCGGCAGCATGGGGGATGGGTTCCGCTTCATGCGGCGGCGCAGAATGGCGACCGGCCAATGGTGGAGTTGTTGTTGCGGCATGGGGCAGACGCAAAGTTGGCGAACGATGACGGGAAGACGGCGGTGATGGTCGCGCGGGAGAAGGGGCATGGGGAGGTGGCTGGGATGCTGGAGAGGTCAGAGGCTAGAGGTTAGATTGCAGAGATTGGATTCCCTTTGGAGTTGTGCCCCCCACAGTGTGCTGTGTGGCGTCGTTCATTATTCATCGTTCATTATTCATCGTTCATTATTCGTTGTTCGTTGTTCGCCCCCATCGTTTAAAAATCACACCAGACTGTTCACTCATCACACGCCAATGTTTTTGGCCTCGCCTATAATGTGTCGCTATGAAGCTTGAAGAGAAGATTGCGGAACTTAAGAAACGCGACCATCTGGCGGAAGAAGGCGGAGGCGCCAAACGCCAGGAACGTCAGCATAAAGAGGGCAAGATGTCGGCGCGCGAGCGGGTTGAGTTTTTGCTCGACGAAGGCACGTTTGAAGAGACCGACAAGTTGCGCACGCATCGCTGCCACGACTTCGGCATGGAGGAACATAAGTTTTACGGGGACGGATTTATCACGGGATATGGGCGCGTGGAAGGGCGGCTGGTGTTTGTGTTCGCGCAGGATTTTACTGTTTTTGGCGGGTCGCTCTCGGAAACGAATGCGCTGAAGATCGTCAAGATCATGGACCTGGCGGCCAAGATGGGCGCACCGGTCATTGGGCTGAACGATTCGGGCGGGGCGCGGATTCAGGAAGGCGTGATGTCTCTGGCGGGATATGCCGACATCTTTTTGCGCAACACAATTTATAGCGGCGTGGTGCCGCAGATCTCAGCGATCATGGGACCGTGCGCCGGGGGCGCGGTTTATTCGCCGGCAATTACCGATTTTATTTTGATGGTCGACCAGACCTCGTACATGTTTATTACTGGGCCGGACGTGATCAAGACGGTGACGCATGAGGAGGTCACGAAGGATCAACTGGGCGGGGCGCACACGCACAATGAAACGTCGGGCGTGGCGCACTTTCTGTGCCGCGACGATGCCGAGTGTTTGTCGATGGTGCGCGAGCTGCTGAGTTTTATTCCGTCGAACAACCTGGAGGACCCGCCACGCAAGGCTTGCACCGACCCCGTGGATCGCGTGGATGCGAAGCTGGACACGCTGATTCCGGAACAGTCGAACATGCCGTACGACATGAAGGACATTATTACTACTGTCGTCGACGACGGATATTTTTTTGAGATTCACGAGCACTACGCCAAGAACATTGTCGTTGGATTTGCGCGGCTGAATGGAAAGCCGGTGGGCGTGGTGGCCAACCAGCCCGCGATGCTCGCCGGGACGCTGGATATTAACGCGTCGGTGAAGGGCGCGCGCTTTGTGCGCTTTTGCGACTGCTTCAATATTCCGCTGGTCACCTTTGAAGATGTGCCGGGATTTTTGCCGGGAACTCAGCAGGAGTATGGCGGGATTATCAAGCATGGGGCGAAGCTGCTGTATGCGTTTGCCGAGGCGACTGTGCCCAAGGTGACGGTGATTACGCGCAAAGCGTATGGCGGGGCTTATTGCGTGATGGCGTCAAAGCATATTCGGACCGACGTGAATTACGCCTGGCCGAGCGCGGAGATTGCGGTGATGGGTCCAGAGGGCGCGGTCGACATTGTTTATAAGCGCGAACTGGATGCGGCGAAGAATGGCGGCAGCGGGTCGGAGCGCGAACAGTTACGGCAGGCAAAGATTGAAGAATTTCGCGACCGGTTTGCCAATCCTTATATTGCGGCGGACCGCGGGTTTCTGGATGCGGTGATTCAGCCTCGGGAGACGCGGAAGAAATTGATTCAGGCGCTGGAGATGCTGGAGACTAAGCGGGATAAGAATCCGCCGCGGAAGCATGGGAATATACCGCTGTAGGGCGGCCCCATTTTAAGGGTACTGAAGTTGCTGCTCATCGGGTTCCAACGGAAGCATGGACCCATGCCGAACGTGCAGTACGTAGACCGATCCTTTCTCTTGCAAAACGAGAAAGAGGACACGATACGTGCCGCGATTTCCCGTGCCGAAAAGCAATTCGCGGATCGGCCGTTCGAGCGAGGCGCTTTCGGGTGCTGTTGAACAGCGCTCGGGATGTTGAGAGAGGGTTCGAATACTCAAACGGGCTCGACGAATCCAGTCCCGAGCGGCCCGTGGCGCCTCCTTGCGAATGTAGCGATAAGCAGCGCGAAGATCGGCATCGGCCCTGGGAGTAAGGACAACCCGATAAATCATCGCCGGAGTTCAACCCTCCCGTTCCATTTCATCGAAAACGTCGTCCGCCAATCGACCCTCGCCGCGTAGCGCTTGGGCAAGCCCCTCTCGTATGCTCGCAACTGTGTCGAGATGCTCGGCAACGTCGCGGTAAGCGGCTGCGTCAAGCACTACGGCCTCGGCTTTTCCATTGACCGTAAGCACCAGCGGACGCCCGGTCTTCTTCATTTGTTTCATCAGGCCCGAGGAGTTGCGCTTGAAGGTGGTCAGGGAATGAATGTCTTGAGTCACATCGATCATGATGCGAGTATAGCACTGGATTAGCATCTGATACGATGCTTGGTGGCGGAGTCGATCCAGTCGCTAGAGATCCTGGAGACGAAGCGGGAGAAGAATCCGCCCAAGAAGCATGGGAATATACCCGTATAAACGGAAACGCGCGGTTTCTACGGTCGGCCAACGATGCTGTTAGCGATCTTCAACCCTGTCCTAGCACTTACCTTGTTAGCGGCGGCGAAAAACAGCATAAAGAGCAGGGAATCATTGGAATTGCAGAGAGGCAGAGGTTTGCTTACTGCCTCAAATTCGGTTTGTAGTCGCTTCACAAAGAAATTAGTGATTTCTCGGTAATCTGCGGATTTATGAGTAACTTCTATCCTCTGTGTCGAGTCGAACAAGGAGGCAAATGACGTTGTGGAGTAGAAGGCACCTTCCCAGTCGTTCGTCCCAAATACTTCTGTAAGTCGCCGCGACCACGACGCCTGTGGCTTCCCTTCACGAACTAGCATCCTATTGATCGCGGAATACGGGAACAATACCCAAAGATCCACGGCTCTCGTTCGACCCAATGCGGCAATTGCATCCCACTTCACCGAAGCGCCAAATGGGTCAAGAAAAACGACGGCACGTTCTCGCCGTGTATTTAGATTCCCGCACCACTTCAAAATAGCCTCGTTTGCATCCTCGTTTAGAACGGTAATATCCCTCGCGGCAGATACTCCGGCAACCAGAGCTCTAAGCTCCGCACACTTTGCGGAATTTTTTTCGATAAACACATATTTGTCGAACGGAGGGTCAATCTCAAGAACTCGTTGCGCGCTGCCCTTACGGTACCGTTCCTCATTTTCCCGGAACCAAGGAATTAGCTCGGCAAATCCGTCTTGTTCCGCCATCTGGAGAGTTCCTGTGCCGGCGAATGCATCGACATAGCTGATGGAATAATATCGGGCACGGGCGTTCTTCTTGAAGATCGTGGTATATGCCTTCAGATACTTGCCCAAAGCCTCAAGTTTCTGCTGCGTCCATGCACCACCGAATTCATCTTGGAATGTCATCGCGCGCTGATTCAAATAGACGTCAATGCTGTTCACGATTCTGATACGAACCCCGGTCGAAAGCTATTACTTCTATTACCCTCTGAACTATAGCGAACAAATGGCGAATATAGTATATTTCTGAAGGGGGTATATCTCTGCGGCAGGTCGCTTTACTTTTGAGAGCATATCCACTATTAAAGCTACTGCAGGCGATAAGACCGGCTCATGAGCCTCAACTCCCACATCGAATGGACCGACGCGACTTGGAACCCCGTCCGCGGGTGCGTCAAGATCAGCCCTGGGTGCAAGCACTGTTATGCCGAGACTTTTGCGGAGCGGTTTCGCGGGGTCAAGGGGCATCCTTATGAGCAGGGGTTTGATCTCCGGTTGGTACCTGAGAAATTGACGGAGCCTTTCTCCTGGCGCTCTCCCAAGCTCGTGTTCGTCAATTCGATGAGCGACCTGTTTCAAGACGGAGTGCCCGACACGTACGCCGAGGCTGTTTCGCGCGTGATGGCTTCGGCGAATTGGCACACCTATCAGGTTCTGACGAAGCGTTCTCAGCGGCTGAGGGATTTACTTGGCGGCACGCTCCGGTTTGCGGCTGAGAAGGAAAACATCTGGTGGGGCGTCAGCGTGGAAGATCGGAAACACGGGCTGCCGCGAGTCGATCATCTCCGGCAGGCTCCTGCTCGGGTTCGGTTTTTGTCGATCGAGCCTTTGCTGGAAGACCTCGGCGAGTTCGACTTGTCCGGAATTGCATGGGTGATCGTAGGCGGCGAGAGCGGGCCGGGCGCACGTCCGATGAAGAAAGAGTGGGTCATTTCGATTCGAGAGCAGTGCCAAAGGCAAAATGTGCCGTTCTTCTTCAAACAGTGGGGCGGCGTGCGCAAGGCTAAGAATGGCAGACTGCTTGATCGGCGGACTTATGACGAGTATCCGGAACGCGTTGTTGTTGGGCGAGTACCGGATCGGGTCAGTTGCATGAGAAGCGCTGCGGAGTTTCGGGAATCGTTTGGAATTGGGCTCAGGGAATCACTCGTGCAACTCACTGCGTGATGTGAGGCTGCCGAGCTTCGCTCGGCTTGGACAGCCAAGGGCGGCCGTCGCCCACGCGATCACTTAAGGCACAAATAGAGAGTCCCGAGGGGATGTTGGGCTTATTCGTCTCGGCCAGTAGCTCGCGTTTAGACCCTTGCTGACCTTATTCCTACAACTCCCTTGCGGGTGCATTGCAGGCCGATCTTGCTCGGGCTCCGGGCTCACCGCCAACCGGATAAATCAGTCCAACGCCTCGGGACTCTATCTTGCCTTCGACATGATGTTCCTGTTCGCCTCAACCAGCGCTCAGCTATAGACCCTCGCTTGCCCTCTCAAACCTGCCTCGCGGCTGTCTGAGTGACTTCGCTTGAGCCCCGGACCTTGCACCAACCGGGAAAACTTCAGAACGTGTCAAAGAACGATTATGGTTTTACCATGCCTGTTTTTATCGTCAATGGAATTCGCTGGATTGTAAGTACTGATTTGTCAAGGGAGTGCGGGGCGTCCACAGGCGGGTGACGCGGAGATGGTGCAGTGGGGTGGGGATGGTTTAGTTTGGGGCAGTGTTTATGCGGGTTTTTGCGCGAATTTGGCAAGTGGTGAACGAGGAATTGCATCGACAAGTGTGAATTTCTGTTGTGCAAAACTTGCGAGAATCTGCTGACAGCGCGCGGTTTGTTGCCATCCTTTACAATGCTCGGTTCGATGGAAGCGAAGGCGAGACGCCCCTTCGGCAAGCTCAGGGCGGGCTCTCGCGACAGCCGGCGGGACGCCGGCGCTACAAAAGCAAATGACTGCTGACGTCTTTACGCGCGCTGAAACCGCTGCCACTTTTATTCTCTCGAAGACGAGGTTGCGCCCACAGATCGGTCTCGTCCTTGGCTCTGGCCTTGGAGCGTTTGCTGACGATCTCGCCGAGGCGGTACGCATTCCTTATGCGCAGATTCCTTCGTTTCCGCGATCGACGGCGATTGGGCATGCGGGGCAGTTGGTGATTGGGAAGTCGGGCGACGCGCCGGTCGCCGTGATGCAGGGGCGGGTGCATCTGTATGAGGGTTACTCGGCGGCGGAGGTTGCGTTTCCTACGCGCGTGCTGGGGAGGATGGGGATTCGGACGCTGATTCTGACGAATGCGGCGGGGGGGATCAATGTTGAATATGGGCAGGGGGCGCTGGTGATTTTGCGCGACCATATTAATTTGCAGGGGCAGAATCCGCTGACGGGCGCGAATGACGAGCGGTTCGGGCATCGCTTTCCGGATATGAGTTATGCGTACGCGAAGCGACTGCGAGAGATTGCGTTGTCGGAGGCGCAGCGGCTGGGGATCGCTCCGCATGAGGGCGTGTATGCGGCGCTGGCCGGGCCGAGCTATGAGACTCCGGCGGAGATTCGGTACCTGCGGACGATTGGCGCGGACCTGGTGGGGATGTCGACGGTCGCGGAGACGATTGCGGCACGGCATATGGGGATTGAAGTGCTTGCGATCTCGTGCGTGACGAATATGGCGGCGGGAATTCTGGACAAGCCGCTGGATCATGAAGAGGTGCTGGAAGTCGGGCGGCGAGTGATGGGACAGTTTGTGGCCTTGCTGCGGGGGGTGTTGCGGAGAATCAGCTCTTATGCTGTTGGCTGTTGGCTGTTGGCTGTTGGCTCCAAGCTCCAAGCTCCAAGCTCCAAGCGAAAGCCAACCCCAAGACCGTATTGACAAACTCCTCTTTCTACATTAGTTTCTGTATTAACAGAAACTACTGAATCGCGAACATATATATTTTCCGTTTTCGGTGATTTCCTGGGGGCTATTGTCATGCCGCTTTCGCCGATTGACCAACGATTCGTTCTGCATTGGGGCGAGATGGGGACGCGGTGGGGTATCAACCGGACCGTCGCGCAGGTTCATGCGCTGCTGTTTCTGTCGCCCAAGCCGCTCCATGCCGAAGAGATCGCGTCCACGCTGGCCGTGGCGCGCTCGAACGTCAGCAACAGCCTGCGCGAGTTGCAGGGGTGGGGGATCGTGCGGGTGGCGCACGTTCTTGGAGACCGGCGGGACCATTTCGAGTCGATCAAAGACGTATGGGAGATTTTTCGGATCGTCGCCGAGGAGCGAAAGCGGCGCGAGATCGATCCGACACTGCGCGTGCTGGCGGAGTGCGTCAGCGAACTGAAAGGGATGGGTGCGGGCAGCGCCTACACGCGCGAGCGGTTGGAAGAGATGCTGGAGTTTTTGACGACGACGTCGGGCTTGTTCGAAGAGCTTGTTCACCTGCCGACGGGAACGTTGAAGGGGATGGCGCGGCTGCGCGGAAAAATGAAAGTGCTGTTTGGAACGGGGAAGCCAGCGCACAAGTGAGGGGAACATGATCTCGCTGGTATCGGAAATGACGGACCGGAAGGGACGGCACGCTCGAGGCTGGCTTTTCTTCGATGCGGAGTGCGCGTTCTGCACGCGCATTGCGCGATGGCTGGCCGATCCGATGCGGCGGCGCGGACTGCAGGTGGCGGCGCTGCAGGATCCGCGGGTGGGGACGCTGCTTGGGCTGTCGCGGGAGGAATTGTTGCGGGCGGTGCGATTTGTGGGCGCGGATGGACGACAAGTCGCGGGCGCGGACGCGCTGCTGGCGGTCGCGCGCGAGTTGTGGTGGATGCGGCCGCTGGTGTGGATGGCGAGGATTCCGGGAATGCTGCCGGCTTTGCGTGCCGGGTACCGGTGGGGCGCGGAGCGCTGGAATTGCCATGCGGATTATTGTGTCGGCGCTTCCCTGCCTATGGAGCGATAAAGACGCCGAGAAGAAATCTGGCTCGACTAAGAGCTTAAAGCACGGGGTAGACGGGGGGTGCAGAGGGATTTCCTGAGGGGCTTTGTTTTTATGAAAATCAAGGTTGCTGAGTTGTGGCGAACAAGTGGGACGATCGACCGCGGGGCCTATGCACTGGTTGGAGTGATCGGCTTCGCGCTTAAGCACAACCTGGATCGCCTGGTCGCGACGATTGGATTTGACCGCCCTTGGGGACCGTTTAACTATATCGAGCCGGTGCGGGACGTGGCGCGAATTACTCAGCTTCGCGGGAATGAAGCCGCGTTTCTGGCCACTATGGTGGCCATGTCGTTACCGTTTATTTGGGTGGGAGTCGTCCTGACATTGAAACGCTTGCGGAGCGCGGGGTTGCCGCCGGCGATGGTGGTTCTGTTCTTCGTGCCGTTTCTGAATCTGTTGTTCTTTCTTGTCCTCTGTCTTGTTCCCGCGCAGATTCCATTGCCGCCCGATCGAAATGAGGGGAGGCAGAGGGGTTCGTGGTTGATGCGAATTCTTCCCGAGAGCGCGCTTGGAAGTGCGGCCGTTTCCGTTTTGCTCACGGTACCGGTTGGATTGGGCCTGGCTGTGCTTGGATCTCAACTTCTGAAGAATTACGGTTGGGGATTATTCGTGGCTCTGCCGTACGCCATGGGATTCGCGGCCGCGATGATATACGGTGTTCGGCAACCACGAAGCCGCCGCGGTTGCATCGGCGTCGCCTGCTTATCGACTGCTGTTCTGGCGGCGGCACTCCTGGCGTTGGCCTTCGAGGGAATGGTTTGCATCATTATGGCGGCCCCTATTGCGGTGCCCCTGGCGGCGTTCGGAGGAGCATGTGCCTATCGGGCGCAACGACGCCCCCAATTTCATAAGGATGCGCCGGTCTATCTTTCGGTACTGCTGCTCTTCGTTCCGGGCATCGAGTTGACTGAGCACGCGACCGCCTCCGCTCCTCCGACATTCATTGTGCGGTCTTCGATTGACATCCATGCCTCGCCTGAAAAAGTCTGGCAGCAGGTAATCGCCTTCTCTGAAATCGGTCCGCCGACGGAGTGGATGTTTCGCGCGGGAATCGCTTACCCGATTCGGGCGGAGATTCTGGGCAAGGGAGTCGGGGCGGAACGGCATTGTGTGTTTTCGACGGGCGCGTTCGTGGAGCCGATTGAAGTGTGGGACGAACCGCGGCTGCTGAAATTTTCGGTGACATCGAATCCGCCGCCGATGGCAGAGTGGACACCATATTCGCATCTCGATCCGCCGCATCTGCACGGATTTCTGGTATCGAACGGCGGACAGTTCCGGCTGACGCCGCTGCCGGATGGCGGAACTCGGCTCGAGGGCACGACGTGGTATCGGCATGGCTTATGGCCGTCGGAGTATTGGAGAGTGTGGTCGGATGCGATTATCCATCGAATTCATATGCGTGTGCTGCGGCATATTCGAGATGAGGCAGAGAGTCAGCTCGCCAACTAAAGCGGAACCACAGAGGAGACAGCGCGGGGGAACACAACCAACACCTCGCCGAGAAAAGTCAAAAGCTTGAACCACAGAGGACACAGGGGGGCACAGAGGAAACCACAAGAAATTTAGGGCGGCCGAGGTGCCATCCGAGACGCGTCTCTCCCATTATTTTTAGAATGGCCGGAATGCTTGGCGCTCGATTGCCGGTTTCGCGTGAACCGCGTGTCCTGCTCCGACGGCATCTATAATCGACAGCGAATTCACTTTGAGGAGATTGCGCAATGTCGAGTGTGATTCCAGAGAAGTACCGCGACCTTTTTTCGAAGAAAGCTTTTGCGAGTTTGGGAACGTTGATGCCGGATGGACGGCCACAGGTGACTCCGGTGTGGTGCGACTTTGATGGCGAGCATGTAATTTTCAATTCGGCTAAGGGGCGGCAGAAGGATAAGAATGTGCGGCGCGATCCGCGGGTGGCGCTGGCCATCGTCGATCCCGACAATCCGTATCGTTATATGGAGATTCGCGGCAAAGTGGTGGAGATCACCGAAGAGGGCGCGGATAAAAGCATCGACAAGCTGGCCAAGAAATATTTAGGAGTGGATAAATATCCGTACGGGCAGCCGGGCGAGGTGCGGGTGATTTACAAGATCAAGCCGGAGCATACTACGGTGATGGGATAGTCCAGTTCTCAGTCTTTCGTCCTTCGTTGTTCCTATTCGCTGTTTGCTGTTCGTCGCTGCCGCTTGGGGCTGCTGGTGTCCGATTGCGGACGGCGTTTCGCTGAGGACCGACGGCGAATCGCTTCAATTCCTTGCTTCCCTTTCGCTCCTGGGTGCGTCCAAACAACAAGTGGGGTTTTGGTGAAGGGGAAGCTTCATCCCTGGTTCGGCGTCCTGGACCGCACGGGGAACTTCGAGGCTGCCTCTGACGTATGTATCTGAAAGGGATTTGAGGTGAGCGGGTTGGCTCGTCTCTTGCCGGAGGGGGAAATGGAAGTCGCGAAGAATGGCCATAACGGGTCGCAGAATGTGAATGTGCTGAATGACGTTTCGGTGCACCAGGTAGTGAAGGCGGCGCACGACGAGCTGAGACAGTTGTTGCAGCAGCGGGCCGAGATTATGAAGCGGATCGGCACCGTGAAGCAGACAATCACCGGCCTGGCGGACCTGTTTGGTGAAGAGGCGCTGGGCGAAGAACTGCTCGACCTGATTGACCGCAAGCCGAACGGACGGCAGCCTGGGTTCACGAAAGCCTGCCGGCGAGTGCTGATGGAAGTGCGGCGCCCGATGGGGGCGCGCGAGGTGTGCGCGGAACTTGAGCGCCAGGCGCCGGCAATTTTGGCGCGGCACAAGGATCCGCTGGCGTCGGTGACCACGGTGCTGAATCGGCTGGTGGATTATGGCGAGGCGCGGAGTTTGTCGAACGATCGCGGGCGGCGCGTTTGGGAGTGGGTCAGCGAAGGCGAGCAGGTTGCCGCTCAGAATGTGATGCGGGCACGGATTCCCGCGTGACGGTGATAGCCTGCGTCACGCCCTATAGGTAGGGTTGCGGGCGGCGCTCTTCAATCCAGTAATTGAGCGCACGCCCAAGATCGTCTTGATTGGACGAGCCTTGAAGAATGCGTCCGTCCGGGTGCAACGGGGATGCACTAAAACCCTCCTCAATGTCCTCCCAATAAATAACCTCATTCGAGTTGCGAGCGACGGACCCGAGCGCGGGGCGCTCGGAACTGCCGGCGAGTCGCCGGCGCTACGGTCTCCAAATTATTTATGAGTAAGGGGTTACTGCCGGTCACCTGCCGGTGAAACCCTGCGTTTTGCCATTCACTTTCGTAACTCCCAACCGTAGGGCGGCGGACGCTATCCTAGACTCGGCTCCTCCCTGAAGATCTCAGCCAAACCATTAGTGGGTTAAGTGCGACTGGGCGGTATTCCGGGTCTGTTTGACTGGGCACTGAGTGCTTCCTGGTTATCGCGTACTACGAGGCGACTGCAATGGCAACGATGTTTGGGCGGTTTGACGTCCAGAATGAAATCTCGAAATCCGAAACTGCCTTGATCTATAAGGCGCTGGATATGGAAAGCAACCAGGTGGTGGCGCTCAAGACGCAACGGCTGGCGCCGCTCGGCGACCGCTCGGCGGCATTCGTGGAGACGCTGGTAGCGGAGGGCGAACTCGCCCAGCCGCTCGCCGGCCAGAATATCGCGCAGCTCTATGGAGCGGGCGAGATTGAGGGACAGTTCTGCGCGGCGATGGAGTACATCCAGGGCAACAGCATTGCGACCATGCTAGCGCGTAACGAAGGTTTTTCGATTTGGGATCTGTTGGACATCGCGCGGCAACTGTGTGCGGCACTCGATACGGCGGCCAAGCTGGGAATTGTGCACTCGTCGCTCGAGCCGGACAAAATTATTGTGCAGTGGGATGGGCTGGTGAAGGTAACTGGCTACGGCATTTCGAACATGAGCCTGATTAACGCCGAGGCGGGCAACGGGCTGGGACGGCTGATGCCGTACTGCTCGCCGGAACAGATTCGCGGCGAGGCGATGGATGAGCGCTCGAACTTGTTTACGGTGGGAACCATCCTTTACGAAATGGTCACCGGCCGAAGGGCGTTTGATGCCGAGGATCCGGTCGCGCTGGTGGACCAGGTCGAAAATGAGATGCCACCCGAGCCGGTCACGCTGAATGCGAAGGTCCATCCGGGAGTGAGCGCGCTGATCATGAAGGCGCTGGCGAAGGATCCCGATCAACGTTACGCGACGGCGCACGAATTGGTCGAGGATCTGGAAAAGTGCAAGGAGACGGAGAACAAAGCGCCGGCAGAGGTTGCGAAGAAAGCTGCGAACGTGAAGGCGGATCCGGCGGCCAAGGCGGCGGCGGCAATGAAGTTTGTCGGAGCCGCAGCGAGTGCGGCTGGGCCTAAGGCAGTGGCGGGAACGGGTCTGCCGAAGCCGGTGGCGCGGGAGAGCGCCGCGGCGCGGACGGAGGCAGATGCTCCTTCACTAAAACCGCCGGGGTCACCATCTCCATCGTGGGCGACGGCCTCGTCTGATACTGCCGCGCGGGCCATTGCCGCGCGAGCTGGAGCGGGTGGGGGTGCGCGCGCAGGGTCAAGTTCCGGGGCGGGATTTGAGGCGGACGGGAGCGCGATTTCGATGCATCCGACCGCACGCGAGGCGGGCGAGAGTAAGAGCCATGATGCGGTCATGTCGGCGGCTGCGCCGGTGCAAGAGGCGGATACGCAACCTGCCAGGAGTTTCGATCCGACGCTGGCGGAGTCGGACGGTGAGCGGACGGGGTTGAGCTTCTCCGAAATGAGCGAACTGCCTCCGCTGAAAGAGCCTGTGTTTGAGTCGCGGCCGGCGCCTGAGCCGGAGCAAATGCCGATCAAGGCGCAGCCCACGATTTCGCAGCGGCTATCCGCAAAAAAGAGGGAAGAAAAACCCAGGATTCAGCCGCGCGAACTGGCGCACAAGGCGATGAAAGAAGTCTCGACGGTGCCGCCGCGGCTGCTGCTGTTTTCAATTCTGGGCGCCATCGCGGTGATTCTGGTAGTAGCGGTGGCGATGTTCTTCCACGTGCGGTCGGAAGACGACGGCTTGACGGCGGCCCCGCGAGCAGTGAAGACAGAGAGCGCGCCGCCGGCGGAAGCGGCTCCGGCTCCACAAGCGGCGGCCGCGCCCGCGCCTCCGATTACTGAGGAAGAACCGAATGTGTCGGTACGGCAAGTACCGAAGCGCGCCGCGAAACGCGCGGTGCACGCTCCGGCTCCCGTGCCAGTTGTTATTCCTGGCGGAGCGCTAGTGGATTCGACTCCGCAGGGCGTGCAGTTTGAAGTCGACGGAAAAAGCGATGCGTCGTGGGTGACGCCCTTCAATTTGACAGGCCTCGCACCCGGCAGGCACCTGATCTCGGCCAGCAAATCAGGGTATTCGTCGGAGGTGAGATCGATCGATGTGGTTTCGGGCGGCAAGACGCCGGTGCTCTTGCATCTTGCGCCAGTGAACGCGCTGGTGGTAGTGAACAGCACACCGCCGGGAGCCGACATCGTAATCGACGGAAAACCGACGCACAAGGTGACGCCGGCTCAGTTCGCGGTGGAGAAGGGCACGCACACCGTCGTCATCAAAAAGCAGGGATTCCTGGACGAGACGACGACCGCCGATCTTGGGCCGGGACAAAACTTTCAGTACGCGCCCGCCTTGAGGGCGCTGGGAGATTCGGAAGCGATCCGAACGGTGGGGCGTTTCAAGAAACTGTTTGGCAACGGCGGAGAGAGCACGGCGGGCATGGGAACAGTGAGCATTCGCACGAAACCAAAGGGAGCGCAGGTGGTGATCAACCAGCGCATTCTCGACAAAATGTCGCCGGTGGAGGTGATGATGGGACCAGGGCACTATGTCGTGGACATCACGCTCACCGGGTTTAAGGCAGTGCATAAGGTTATCAGCGTGGAGAAAGACGGCAAGATTGTGATTGATGAGACGATGGAGAGAGAGTAGGAAGCAGCTTTTTGCTTTCAGCTTTTAGCTCTTTGCTCTTTGCTTTTAGCTCTCAGAGGTCGGCTTGGCATCAGTCTGCATGGCCTCGTGTTGATTCACTAACTGCCTACCTCGCCGTATATATCTCGAGTTGTGATCCCCGTCACTGCCCCTGGCACGCCGGAGCCTCATGATAGCCGGGTAGAAATGGGGAGTGTCAGTAGTGTCGTCCGACTTTACCCGCGTCCGGTTCAGCCATGAGTTTGAACAAGCTCTGCGCCCACTCATGGAGCAGCGCGCTTTCTCCAGGGGTGCGACGCTCTATCGGCACGGAACAACGGCCGAAGGGATTTATCTGCTCGAAGCGGGCGCGGTTCGCGTATTGCTGCCCCTGCCCGACCATCAAAGCCAGTTGCTGGAAGTGGCCAGCGAGGGAGCGATTTTAGGGCTGAGCGAAACCTTGTCGGGCGACAACTACCGCGTGACGGCGGAGGCTGACGAGACTACGACCGCATCGTTTATTGCGCGCAAGGATCTTGTGGAGTTGCTCGACAGCCACCATGAATTTTGCATGCAGGTGGTGCGGCTGTTAAGCGAGAGCCTGCACGGGCTATACCACCGGTTCCGGAGCGTAAGTGCCCATCCCGGACGGCCGCGGCGGCGCGTGCTCGATGAAAAATTGAGTTAATTCCAATTACTGTGTTTTGAACTTGATCGTGATTTGCGTCTGGATCTCGACCGGTTGGCCATCGAGGTAATAGGGCTTATATCTCCACTGGCGAACCGCGTCAAGTGCGGCAGGAGCGAGTAGGGCTGGTCCACTCACCACCTTTGGATTCACGACGCGCCCTTCCTTATCGACCGTGGCTTCGATCCGCACCTCGCCCTGCGCGCGCATCGCAATCGCATTCGACGGATATTTCGGCGGCACCTGCTTGATGAGCAGCCCCTGCGAGACCCCTTGTGAAATTCTGACTCGGGCCAGAGTAGGTTTGGCCGCATTTGCAGCTAGAACGCCGCTTAAACTGCCTTCGCTGGGCGAAACGATACCGAGCGCGCTGGGAGGCTGGGCGGAAACATCTTCCGTCTGAGATGGCGGTTGAGCTTGTCGAGTTTTGGCCGGGGCGCCCGATTTGACGAGAATTGGGGCCGGCGCGGTTTTCGTGGTCGTAGATTGGGAAACGGATTCGGAAACTGCGGCCGCTTGCGTCGTGGACGCGTCTGCCGCCGAGTGCCCAGGCTGCACCGATGAAGTTGTGTGGCCGGGAGCGGTGACGGCAGTTGTGTGATTCGCCGGGGCTGAAGGCACCTGGGCTGCCGGGGCCGGGGTTGAACTCACATTGGCCGGGACTTGAGCCGGCATTTGCGGTGTGGCCGCGACTGAAGTCGTAGCCGGTGCCGGAGTCGAGGGCGACGGGCCGAATTTGCTCCATCCAAAATAGGCGGCAATCATCAAGAAGACGGCGACGGCTCCGATAAGAATTTTCTGGCTGCCGCTTCCGCCCGAACGTCCGGCTTGCTCAGTGACGACAGAGAACGACGGGCCCGCCGAAGCCTCAGCCGCGCCGTGAGAAAAAGCCGCTTGCGGCGCGTGGAAAGGCGCGTCTTCCGGAAACTCTTCCCGACCTTCGCCGTCGCGTGCCGGCTGCGCAGGCGCCACGACTTCTTTGGCGGGCGCCGGAGCGGAGGCTGCTCCGTGAGACCTGGGCGTCGCATTCACGAAAGGCACGACCGCAGGTTTGCGGACTTCCGCTTTGCTTGTCACTTGTTCCGATGCAGGTGGTTGTCCCGATGTTTGCGCGGTAGAAACGGGCGCATCCGCAGACTGCGGCTGGACGAATGGCGCTTGACCGGCGAGCGCAGTCCACGCCTTAGTCTGGGCTGCCGGAGCACGCGCTGGCGCTTCTTGGCTTCTTGCAAATGCAGGCGCTGGGATTGCCGGAGCGTTGGTTCCGGAGGAATAGTGGGTCTCATACTGCGGAGTCGCGTTCGGGGCGGTGTGCGCCGCGGAAGCTTCTACATGGGGGTGCGTGGGGGCAACCGGAGAAAATGCCGCGGGCGCCGCGGGTGTGACAGCGGCCGCATGAGTGGCGGCTTCCGAACCTCTACGCAAAAGTCCGCGGGCCACACGCAGGGTTCCCTTGGCTTGCTCGACATTGATGGGCTTGGTGAGCACGAGGTTCGCGCCCATGCGATACGCCTTGGCCACGCCCGCCTGCCCCTCAACGAGCGCGATGGCGAGCGAACCTTGATTGAAGGTGGAATTGCGCGCGCTTTTGATCAGCAGCGATGCATTCTGCTCGTTTTCGCAGTCCAGGACAACTGCGTCATAATGCTGCGCCATCAGGCTCTTGATCGCGGCGAACGGATCGGTCTGCGGAGTAACGGCAAATTCGAGTTCGCTGAAAAGCTGGCTTACAACCCGGGCGAGTTTCTCATCGACGCAGAAGAGGAAGGCTTGGTAACCCATGATGAGCCAATCGTAGGCAGGCTAGTAAGCACCGGCAAGTTACGGGCGTAATCGGATCGAGCACGATTTTTGGTGATCGCGCAGGAAAATGGACCGAGCCCAAGGTCACATCGTCATTGGTGCTGGGGCGGCGGCTTTGGCGCGGACGATGAAGGTGCGTGCTTCGCGGGCTCGGCCACCGCGGATGGGGAAAGATCGATGCGCGTGACGCCGGGCTTGGTCATTGGAGTTGGAGTTGCGACCGGCTGAGCGGCTGTGGTGGAAGCAGCCGATGCAGGCTGCGTGGCCGAAGACGGCGAACTTGGAGCGGACGAAGTTGATGGTGCAGAAATCGCGCCGGGCGCGGCGTTCGGATCGGTTGCCCTTGGCCGCGGTAGCTGAGTGGTGGCCGGTGTGACAGTCTGAATCAGAACACCGGCGCTCGGCTTGGGACTTTGAGCGGCTGGTTTTGCAGGAGCCGGAGCGGGATGTTGCTGAGGCTGGGGCGCCCTGCCGAGTAGGACGAGAACGTGATCGATCTGCGTTTTGACGAGCGTCTGGAATCCGGGCTCATACGTCCAGGCAGCGTAGAAGCCACCACAGGCCGCCAGTAATACAAAAAGTGCAACGAGGCGGCCATGCGATTTGCGGCCTTGCTTGGCTTCGCTTTTCTGTTCGCTTTCCTGCCCGGTCAAGCTGGACTTTTCATCGCGCGGCACGTTGTTCTGCACGGTCGCTGAAACGACAGGCTGGGATTTCGCTTCCGCCTCGTCTTCGTTTTCTGATTTGGCGGCCGCACCCTTCGCAGCTACCGTCGATTCTTCCGGCTCGGCGACCACCGGTTTGGCGGAAGGAAACAAAGACGCCGCAGGATGGGGCGCCGCTTCTGCGGACGCTGTTCCCCTGGTCGACGGGAGATCGGCTGCGGGTGCTGCGGTTTCGGCCGGCTCGGATTCCGCAACCGCGGCACTCATCGTCATGGAAGCAGTTGGCGCGGACGAAGGCGGAACCGGATCGGAGAATGAGGTCAACGCAGGTGCACCGGCGGAGGCAGCGGCGGCGAAGGAACGACCTTCGGGCGCGACATACTCGGCTGCGTCATCGGCAGGTTGTTCGGCGGATGACTGGGGCGTCGCGACAAAATCTTCTGGAGTGTTTGCGGTGTGGTGCACATTTTCGGTGACGGAAGCGCCGGCACCATCCGTTCGGGTAGATTCCTCTCGCTTAACGCGGCTGAGGGCAGTGCGAATCGTGACGCGAGCCTGATCCTTTGAGACCGGCTTGGTAAGAATCAGCTCGGCCCCCAGCCGAAAGGCAGTGGGCAAACCCGCGCGGCCATCGACGACGGCGACGGGTACGGGATGGCTGCCGCCCTGGCGGTGACGGCAGACGTCGAAGATGAGCTTGGCGGCAGCAAGATTTTCGCAATCGACGAGCACAAGGTCGAAGCGATTGGAATTCAGCTTCTGCGCGGCAGAGGCGCCATCGAGCGGGCGCTCACAAGTGACGGACATCTCTTCGAGCACAGACGTGATGGCGGCAACGGCCTGATCGTCAGGCGACAGTAAAAGAGCGAGAGGCATGGCTCTCTTATGCTAAAAACCATGGTGCAAGGCCGCAAGTTACATTAGTAAGCGCCATGGGCGCCCCGAGCTGGCGTGCTCTGGTCTCAGGTTTGTGGGCGCGAGCGAGGGTGTCCGTACCTTCAAATCTTATGGCTTTTTCGCGACCGACGATTCGGGCGGCGGATATGGGATCGAGCCGCGGAAGGATGATTTTTCTGCCGGCGCGAAGTCGGGAAACGGCAACTGATGTTGCCCGCGCCACTCTTCGACCTGCTTCTCCGCGGCAGCGGCTTTTTCGTGGTCCAGGCCATGGTCACGCGTCAGGTAGAGCGTTTGCGACGGGAAGGCGAAGGCGGTGCCGGAGCGGCTGACGATTTCGCCGATACGGAGGAGAAGATCTTCACGGACGGCCGCAAATTCGTTGGAATCCCGCGTCAGGACATAGGCAAAGATCTCAAGGCGCAGTGCGCTCGGGTCGACGTTCGCAAAACGGATGTTGGCGGTCTCGGGCTCGACCTTTGGGTGCTGGTAGAGCAGACGGCGAATTTCGGCGAGCAGATAACGCAGTTGGTCTCCAGTGGTTTCGCAGCGTATGGCGAGCGCGGGATTGAAGAGTATCTTGTCGCGGCGCGAGTAGTTCTCGATGCTCATGGTGGCGAGCGTGCCATTGGGAATCGAAAGCTGCGTGCGGGCATCGGTGCGCACGCGGGTGGAGCGCAGGCTGATGTCTTCGACGGTGCCGGTTTTATCGCCGAATCGGCAGTAGTCGCCGACGCGGATGACCTCGTCGGCGAGGACGGAGATTCCACCGAAAAGATTTTCGAGAGTCTTCTGGGCGGCGAAAGCGATGGCGATGCCGCCGATGCCGAGCCCGGCGAGTACGGTGGTCAGGTTGAAGCCCAGAATTGAGAGAATCGCGAGGGCACCGACCATCAGGAGAAAGGCGGAGAGCAGGCGCTGGCCGAGCAGCATGAGCGTTCCCGTGCCGAGGCGGCCGATCGCGATGGCATGGGTGCGGAGGCGCTGCATGGTGACACCGGTGATACGCAGCAGAAACCAGAAGAACCCGATGGCGACGAATACGCCGACGGTGCGGTAGTAGTAGTAGCGCGAGAGCAGGGGCAGGCCGAAGCGTCCCGCGATGATGCGATGCGCGATGGCTGAAAAGACAAGGAGCAGCGGCATCGAAACGCGGCGGTAGGAATGAAGATCGGGACGCTTCTTGAATTTGAGGTAGAGGCGACGCGGGATCGCAAGAAACAGGACGATGCCCCAGCCGATCAGGATAGCGACGGGAATCGCAATCAGCAATGCGAGCCACTGCCAGAGCGGCATCCCGCTGAAAGTGTTCTTGACGAGGCTTTGCGGGAGGTGGGTCTCGACCCGGTGGGCCTCGATGGTGTCGAAAAGGTCGGGGACTTTGCTGAGCGTGACCGAAGAAAATAGCCAGATTTTGCCGGCGTTCGGATCGGAGACGCGGACCAGCATGACGGGCACGTCGCTGTCAGCGCCTTCGTTAGGAATCGAAAAGACGCCGATGGTTTGCTGGTCGGGAATGCCGTTGTCGGGATTGCCTTCGGGGCTGGTGCTGATGCGGCCCAGTTTGCCCACGAAGGCGCGGTCCATCAGGCCTTTTAGTTTTGAGGCGAGGTCGGCGCCTTGCTGCTGACGACGGGCAGCGCTCATCTGGAGGTAATCGGCGGCAGCCTGGTAGTTGCCGGACTGGGCGGCTTGAAGAAAACCGAGCACGGTGCCGGAAGGCGTGTCGCGGCCGAGGGCGTCGGCGGACGTGGAAGATGCGTTCTTGGCATTGGTGCCGGTGAGCAGTCCGGTTACGGACTGGGCGTGGACGGCAACTGCCGAGGCGATAAGCAGGAAGAAAAGGAGCGCGGATTTTTTCATCGGTTGAATCGGTCTTGTGGAGCGCACGGCTTTAGATGCCCTCAGGCGCTAAAGCGCGAGTCTATCGTGGCGACTGAACGGCACGACTGAAGTCATGCCCTTCCCTCTTTATCCCCAGAGTCGCCACAACAACTCCGCCTCTCACTTTTTCGGACGATAGATGTCGGTGGCCAGCCCGTAGTAAATTTCCGCAGATTCCATAATCGTCTCTGAAAGCGTTGGATGCGGATGGATGGTCATGCCGACATCGGCGGCCAGAGCGCACATCTCGATGGCGAGTACGCCTTCGGCAATCAAGTCGCCCGCGCCCACGCCTACGATGCCTACGCCCAGCACGCGCTCGGTCTTCGGATCGATGATTAGTTTGGTCATTCCCTCGGGACGATCAAGCGTGACGGCGCGGCCCGATGCGGCCCATGGAAATTTGGCGACGCTGATCTCGCGTCCCCGTTCTTTGGCCTGCGTTTCGGTAAGGCCGGCCCAGGCAATTTCGGGATCGGTGAAAACGACTGCGGGAATGGCGTTTGGCTCGAATGCCACTTTGTGTCCAGCAATGGCTTCGACCGCAGTGCGGCCTTCATGCATGGCTTTGTGCGCCAGCATCGGCTCGCCTGCGACGTCCCCGATAGCGTAGATTGCGGGGTCAGCGGTCTGGCGCTGCCCGTTGATTTCGATGAATCCCTTGCCGTTTACTTTGACTTGCGTTTTGTCGAGGCCGGGAATTTCGGAGTTGGGGCGGCGCCCGACCGACATGAGCACACGGTCAAAGACCTGCTCTTTTTCTTTTACGTCGGGACCTTCGAGCGTGACGCGGATTCCGGTCTTTTCGTCTTTGAGCGATTTGACGGTGGTGTTGAGCAGGATTGCCGAAAACAATTTTTCGAGGCGCTTGTGCAGCGGCAGAACGAGGTCGCGGTCGGCGCCGGGCAGGAGGCCGGGCATCATTTCGACGCAGGTCACTTTTGTGCCGAGCGTCGCGTATACGGAGCCGAGTTCGAGCCCGATGTAGCCGCCGCCGATGACGAGCAGCGTTTTCGGAATGTCGGCGAGGTCGAGCGCGCCGGTCGAATCGATGAGGCGCGGGCTGTCGATCTTGAGGCTGGGGACCACAGTCGGGCGAGAACCGGTGGCGATGACAATGCGATCGAAGGTGAGAGTCTCTTCACCGCCCGCCTGGGTCTTCGTGACTTTCAGCGTTGTCGAATTGACGAATGCCGCTTTGCCCTGAATGAACTGCACGGAGCGCTGTTTTGAGAGCTGGCCGAGTCCGCCGGTGAGTTTCTTGACGACGCCTTCTTTCCATGTGCGGAGTTTGGCGAGATCGATTTTCGGCTCGGCGTATTCGATGCCCCAGTTCTTCGCCTGATGGGCTTCTTCAAGCAGCTTGGCGACATGCAAAAGAGCTTTCGAAGGAATGCAGCCGCGATAGAGGCAGACGCCGCCCGGGTTTACTTCCGGATCGATGAGCGTAACTTTCATGCCGAGGTCGGCGGCAAGGAATGCGGCCGCGTAGCCGCCGGGGCCGCCGCCGATTACTGCAATATTCATATTCGATTTATCTGCCATTGATCCTCTTTTAAATTTGAGTCGACAACAGCGGGAAAAGTCTGCGCCATGAAAACAAGTTCGAGATGGATGTAGGCGAGAAGGGACGCCAGCATTTCACCCGCAGTAGCTGACGGTTGAGATAAATCTTCAAAATACCGAAGACACGCGCTCCGTAATTCGCGGAAACTTGACGTCGCTTTCCGATCAAATCTCCACTTCACAAGATCGTCCATGATTCCATGACAGTGAAAGGCAAGCGAGTAGGACCAATCAATTCCAGACCGAATCGTACCGGCCACATACTCGGCTTCATAACGGGGAGGTTCGTCGCCGAAATCCAGCAGGAACTTATGAAAATCACAGCTAACGCGAATCGAAATATGTAAGAATTCCCGCTGTTTCTCCGATTCGAAAAGATCCTCAGTCGCAGCCATAATTCGATCTTCGATCTCTTTGGTTCTCGTCTTCACATACTCGACGTCCGCCTCTATCCTCTCGCGGCTGAACTGTCTCACCGGGATTTGCACCCCGGTTTTCATGGCGATTTGTTCAAGAAGCTCTTTGAACTTCGCTTGGCGACGTTCAGCCTCCTCCCAAAACTTCTCCATGTCGACTTCTTTTTTCATAGTGAGAGGACTGGGGATTGCCCGACATCGTCGATTACTACGACCGAAACGATAGAGTGGAAATAGAGTCCTTCTCTGCGTCTCGGCGGTGAATATCCACTATCCCTGCACACTACAGCAAGAACGGCTGCTCGAACGCCTCCGCGATCCACCGCAAAAAGCGCGCGGCGTCGGCGCCATCGATCAACCGGTGATCGTACGAGAGCGAGAGCGGCAGAATCAAGCGCGGCTCGAATTTATTGTTGACCCACTCCGGCTCCGTGCGCGAGCGCGAGAGGCCGAGGATCGCGACCTCGGGATGATTGACGATCGGCGAAAATCCCGTGCCGCCGATGCCGCCGAGATTCGTAATCGTGAACGTGCCGCCTGCCATCTCTTCCGGCGTCAGCTTGCGGTCGCGCGCTTTCTTCGAGAGTTGTGTCATCTCGGCCGCCAGCTCGACGATGTTTTTCTTGTCGACATCGCGAATCACCGGCACCAGCAGCCCGCGATCGGTGTCAACTGCGACCCCAATGTTGATGTACTGCTTGTAGATAATTTCTTCTTTCCCCATATCAATAGATGCATTGAACTGTGGAAAGACTTTCAGCGCGGACGCGCATACCTTGAGCGCGATGGCGGTGACGGTCATCTTGCCGCCGGCCTCTTCGGCGCGCGGCGCGAAGCGGGCGCGAAGCTGCTCAAGTTCGGTGATATCGGCACGATCCTGCTGTGTGACATGCGGAATTGTGTTCCAGGCCTGGCGAAGATGCTCGGCGGTTTTTCGGCGCACCCCGCGCATAGAGACGCGCTCGGTCTTGCCCCACTTGGAAAAGTCGGGGAGTTCGGGCTCGACGAAGCCGACGCGCGGAGCCGCAGCAGCAGCGGTCGCGGCGGCCAGCGCATTTTTGGCATGGAGCTTCACATCTTCTTCACTGATGCGTCCGCCGGGGCCGCTGCCATGCACAGTGTGGATGTCGACGCCAATTTCGCGAGCGAGGCGGCGCACGTGAGGAGCGGCAGGAGCGGGATCGCGATGCTCAGTACCGGCAACTTTGCCGAGTTGCACGGGCATACTGAATTCGGGCGGCGGTGCGAGCGGCTGATCGGGCGGCAGCGCTTGCTCTTCCGTTTTGCCCTCGGCTTTCATCGCAAGCTGGAAGGCCAGACGCGCGGCCTGTTGTCCGGAAATGTGCTCGACGGGCGCGTGGCGGCGCTGGGCTTCGGCGGGCGCAGCAGCGCCGCCTTCAAGAGTGAAGATGACCTGGCCGACCTTTACTTTTTGTCCTTCTTTGACTTTTACTTCGCGGACTACGCCGCTAACCGACGAAGGAACTTCGATGACGGCCTTGTCGGTTTCAAGTTCCATCACGGGCTGGCCTTCGGCGACGCGGGTGCCGGGGGAGATCATGAGGCGCACCAGATCGCCGGAGTCTATGTTCTCGCCGAGTTCGGGGAGCTTAAAGTCGCCGTCGGCGGAGGCGCTGGCCGAGATAGTCGACGAGGCGGGAGTCGGCGGTGCGGGAGCATAGGAGGGTACATCGATTTTAGAAGTAGCGGCGGTTGGCAACGCGGATTTTGAGGTGGAGACAGTTTCGCGAGATGCGGACGCGGTTGCGCTCGGCACACCGGCGGACGCGGCTTTTGCCTGCCCCGCGAACTGTTCGACGGTGAAAATGACCTGGCCGGTGCGGACCTTGTCTCCTTCCTTTACGCGGACTTCACCGACCGTGCCGGTTACCGAAGACGGAACCTCGACCACCGCTTTGTCAGTTTCGAGTTCCATGACCGGCTCGCCTTCGGCGATGCTGACGCCGGGTTTAATGAGCAGGCGAACCAGGTCGCCGCTTTCGATGTTCTCGCCCAGTTCGGGCAGTTTGAATTCCGTCGCCATCCTTATTAATGTCCCTCAACCCGTGTTCATCCGCGGAAATCCGCAGGAAAGAAGTTAACTCGTTGCCGGGTTTCGTTTCTCCGGGCTGATGCCGAGATCGCGAATTGCTTTCTCCAGCACATCATTCCCTACCTGCTTTTCGGCGGCCAGCGCGTGCAGCGTCGCCAGCACGATGTGCTTGGCATCGACTTCGAAGAAGTCGCGCAGCGACGCGCGATTCTCGCTGCGGCCAAAGCCATCGGTGCCGAGCGCGACCAGCTTGCCCGGCATCCACTGCGCGACGCTCTCCGGCAGCACTTTCATGTAATCGGACGCGGCGATGAACGGGCCGGGTGCGCCTTTCAACGCCTGCGCCACGTAGGGCACCTTCGGCGTTTGCATCGGGTGCAGCATGTTCCAGCGCGCGCAGTCGTTGGCCTCGCGGTAGAGCTGCTTGTAGCTGGTGACGCTCCAGACATCGGCGGCTACGCCGTAATTTTTCTCGAGGATCTCTTGCGCCTTGAGCACTTCGAACATGATGGTTCCGCTGCCGAGGAGTTGCGCGCGCAGCTTCGCACCGCTTTTCTTGCCGCCCGTTTTTTCGGATGCTTTGTAGCGATAGAGGCCCTTCAGAATTCCCTCGCGCACTCCAGGTTCGGGAGGCATCTCGGGCATGGGCAGCGGCTCGTTCGTGACCGTCAAATAATAGAAGATGGATTCGCCGTCGACGTACATGCGCTTGATGCCATCCTGAATGATGACGGCAATCTCGTACGCAAATGCCGGATCGTACGCGAGCAGATTGGGCACGGGCAGCGCGAGCACATGGCTGTGGCCGTCCTGATGCTGCAACCCTTCTCCGGCTAGTGTGGTGCGGCCGGCGGTGCCACCGATCAGGAAGCCACGGCAGCGCATGTCGGCGGCGGCCCAGATCAAGTCGCCGATGCGCTGGAACCCGAACATCGAGTAATAAATAAAGAAGGGGATGGTGTTGATGCCGTGATTGGCGTAGGCGGTGCCCGCAGCAATGAACGAGCACATCGAGCCTGCCTCGGTGATTCCTTCTTCCAGAATCTGGCCGTTCTTTGCCTCCTTGTAATAAAGGAGGGTATCCATGTCGACTGGTTCATAGAGCTGGCCGACGTTCGAATAAATTCCGACCTGGCGGAAGAGCGCCTCCATACCGAAGGTGCGCGCCTCGTCGGGAACGACGGGAACGATGAACTTCCCGACTTCGGGGTCGCGCAACAGCTTCGAGAGCAGGCGGACGAAGACCATGGTGGTCGAGGCGTCGCGGCCCTCGGTGCCTTTGAAGAATTCTTCGAACACCGAGTCCGCCGGCGGATGGAGCGGCGTGGCGCGCTCTTTGCGGACCGGCATGTAGCCGCCGAGTTGCTGGCGGCGCGCTTGCATGTATTTGATCTCAGGACTGTCGTCGGCGGGCCGATAGAACGGCGCGTTGTGGAGTTCGTCGTCGGGAATCGGAATGCCGAAGCGCGAGCGAAAAACTTCGAGCTCGTCGTCGTTCAGCTTCTTTTGCTGATGGGTGATGTTCTTGCCTTCACCCGCCTCGCCGAGCCCGTAGCCTTTGATGGTCTTGGCGAGAATGATGGTCGGCATGCCCTTGCAGTCGACGGCGGCCTTGTAGGCGGCGTGAACCTTGATGGGGTCGTGTCCGCCGAGGCGCATGCGGGCCAGTTGCTCGTCGGAAAGATGCTCGACCATCTTGAGGAGCCGCGGATCGGTGCCAAAAAAGTTTTGCCGGAAGTACGCGCCGCTCTCGACCCAGAATTTCTGATACTGTCCGTCGGTGATCTCGCCCATACGACGGACGAGCAGGCCATCGCGATCGGCTTGAATGAGCGGATCCCAATCGCCGCCCCAGATCACCTTGATGACGTTCCAGCCCGCGCCGCGGAAGATCGCTTCGAGCTCCTGAATAATTTTGCCGTTGCCACGGACAGGGCCGTCGAGACGCTGCAAATTGCAGTTGACGACAAAGATAAGATTGTCGAGTTTCTCGCGGGATGCAAGGGTGATGGAGCCGAGCGCTTCCGGTTCGTCCATTTCGCCGTCGCCCATGAAGGCCCAGACCTTGCCGCCGGTGGAAGTCTTCAGGCCGCGGTTCTCGAGATACTTGATGAAGCGCGCGTGATAGATGGCCTGAATCGGGCCGAGACCCATCGACACCGTGGGAAATTCCCAGAAGTCGGGCATGAGCCAGGGATGCGGATAGGACGAAAGCCCGCCGCCGGGTTTGAGTTCGCGGCGAAAATTTCCCAGCTTCTGTTTCGGAATACGGCCTTCGAGATAGGCGCGGGCGTAAATGCCGGGCGCAGCGTGTCCTTGAAAGTAGACGACGTCGCGGTCGCCGGATTCGGTCGCGGCCTGAAAGAAATGATTGAAGGCAACTTCGTAAAGCGTGGCCGCAGAGGCAAACGTGGAAATATGTCCGCCGATTCCCTCTTGCAGCTTATTGGCGCGGACAACCATGGCCATGGCGTTCCAGCGCACAAGGCTCTTGATGCGGCGTTCCATCTCCTGGCTGCCGGGAAATGGGGCCTGGTGGCGCGAGGGAATGGTGTTCTGATATGGGGTGGTAGCGGTAAAGGGCAGGTTGACGCCGGCGGCCCGGCGCGCGTGCAGTGCCAGATGTTGCAGCAACCGGCCGGCACGTTCCGCTCCGCCGTGCGAGAGCACATAGTCGAGCGAGTCCAGCCACTCCCGCGTTTCGAGAACTTCAATGCCGTTGGTCGGTTGTGCCTGTTGCGTCTGCGTTTCAGCCACTCTGATGCCACCCCACAAGAAGAATGTCTTTCTTCATCATAAGCAATCGAGGAAAAAAATGCTGGAAGTACGGATAATTTCCGAAGCTTTTCAATAAGTTACTGTTCAGAGCAGTTCGTCTGCGCCGATCGATTTGCAAACCGGTCTTGGATCCACGCCATCTGGTCCCGCACCGAATCTCCAATCACGCTCCCGGGATTGCCTTCGGCATAGCGCTGGAGGTACACCCGGTCTCCCTGGCCGCACAGGCGATGAATCACCTTCATGGTGTTGACCATCGCGGCGCCCTCCTCACCACTCACCACCAGCACCGGAGCGCCTGCCGCCATTGTTCCCAGTCGGTTCCGGTTGAAGTACTCCTGCACGAATTTGTTGCTTTGCCAGTTGGGCTTCAGCGTGGCCGCGAGCGGAAGCTTCCCCGCCTCCGGTACCGCGCATTCCTGGTTCTCCTTCGCGTAGAGCGGCATCGCTGGCGCGCTCAAAATATCTTCTGGCTTGAATTGCGGATCAATCGTCTTGATCCCGTGGGCCAGCAGCAGAGCCAGGTCGGGCGATGGCGGCGTGCCCACTCTAAACTGATCTTCCAGGTCCGCGATCTGTGAGATCGCGATGCTGCCCAAGAAATTCGTGTCGCGTTCGCGGTGCTCAAGTTCGGCCGCCCGGACCGACGCCATTGCACCTTCGCCGATTCCCATCGCAATCCATCGCGAGCCCAGACCCGGCACGGCATGGCGGGCCGCGGCCATTGCATCGATTACATTCCAGGCATTTGATTGGGCGTCGGCAAATGCGTTTGGAAAATTCGTACCCAGCCCCGTGAAGTCGGTCGCAACGACCGCATAGCCCAGATTCGCGTACATGGAGAGAAATGTGCCATCGACCAGGTTCCGTGAGAGCGAGGGGGCGCAGACGCGCGCTACTCCGGTCAGCGCGTGCGCCCAGGCGATCACGGGCCAGCCCCCTGCGGGAGGCTTTCCATCCGGAAACAGAACCACGCCCGAGGCGGCAACCAAATCGCCGCTCGCCGCGCGCGAGTAATACAAAATCCGCGTGGCCAAGACGTGCAGCGGCAAGCGGTACTCATCAAACTCCCTCGATCGGATCAGGTCGCCGGGCTTGCCGCGCGGGAGAGGAGATGGAGTGTCATAGAACTTTGTCAGCGGGAGCCGGGAGAAAATCTCCGAGCGCCGCCGCAAAGTTGTGGCCTGGGGTTGTCCCTCTTGTGCGAAGGCGAACGTCGCGCCGCAAAGCAAGAGCACGGCCACGAGTATTCGGGATCGTCCGGACCAGGACACAAAGATCGACACGCGGGGGAAAATCATCGATCGAAGTTTCGACTTTTGCATTCTGCCGCCCAGCCTCAACTATACCCGCTCTGAATCGCCAGGACACACGTTAGGGGTGCACTCTTTCACGCATGCGAAGATACGCCTCGACTTCAGTCTTGCCGCCATGGCGCGCCCAGTCGGCGGGCGTCACGTGCCAGAGGATGTCTTTTATATCGAGCCTCGCTCCGCGCTCGATGAGCAACCGCGCCATATCTCCATCGCCGTGCAGCGCGGCCTGATGCAGAGGTGTTGCATGCGAATGCCCGCCAACCGGGTTGTAGCGATTGGGATCTTCGCCCGCCTCGAGGAGCATGCGCATGATATCGACTTGACCATAGTAGGCAGCGAGCGCGAGTGCGAGGTGGCGGTTGTCACTGCCAGCCGCTGGAAGCAGACGGCGAAAATCGTCGACGCGTCCGAGGGCGGCGGCGATGGGTAAAGTGATGCGAGCACCGCGCTTGATCAAATGGTGCACTGCTTCGGTCTCGCCCAGCACGGCCCCTGTTTCAATGGCGCTATCCGGGTCTGCGCCGCGATCACATAGCAGATCAATCAGCGGAATCTGCTGGCGACATTCGCGCGGCACGCGGCCGGTCGCGACCAGCATGAGCGTTTCGTTCATCTCAGTCTTGTCGCTGTCCGCGCCCGCGTCGAGGATGACCCTGGCGACCTCAACAATATTCTTCGGCAGCGAGTCGTGGCGGACCGGGTTCTCGGCTACGAATTGAAGCAGCGTTGGGTTGTGAAAGTAGTTCCAACCCTCAAAGACAATGTGCTGATGCACCAGCTTCGGATGCTGGCTGAGATGGGCGCGCAAACCCGCAGCGTCGCCGGCATCGATGAGGTCGACGGCGCGGCGAAAAACTGGATCTTCGATGCGCTCGTGGTGCGGCAAATCCAACTTGTCGGTGAGCGTCGGTTTTTCGATGTGGCGTTTCAGGCGCGTCCAGCTTGGGAATCCCGATTCGCGCGCGATGGCGAGTTGCGCGTCGCTGAGTTTCAGGTGAGTGTCAAAGATTTCGGCATCCGTGGATCGGCGAAAGCGCGGATGAAACTCGCGAAGCCGCTGGGCTGCTGCTTGTGAACGAGCAGCGTGATCTTTCAGCAAATCTTTTGCCTGGTACTTGAGATGATCGAGGTTGGGGTTCGATGGGAGGCGACGAACGGGCATGGCGAACTTCCTTTCCTGCGCCCGAGGTCCGCATTGATGGGCAGAAAGTAAGCTCGTGATGCTGAATTGTGAACATCAAGGTGGACTTCTGTCCTTTCCGCGGACCGGATGCGCCCTTTGCGCTGCGGAAATATTAGCACGAAGAGGGGAGGCCCAGACTCAAACCGGCGCTTCGACTCCTCCAATGAAGGTTCGCAGCACGTTGCCCTGCGGGTCGAGCACGATAAAGTCAGCGTCAGCGCCGGGAGCGAGCAGTCCTTTATTATTGCTGCCCAAAACCCGCGCTGGGTTGCGACTGGCGGTCGCGATTGCTGCCGGCAGATCCCATTCCGCGAAGCGCGCCAGGTTGCGCACCGCGCGGTCCATGGTCAAAACGCTGCCCGCTAACTTCCCGGCGGATTCGCACCTTCCGTTCATGACATCGACGTCCATCGATCCAAGGCGGTAGCGCCCATCGGGCATTCCGGTTGCGGAAATTGCGTCGGTGATCAGCACGGTTTGCTCGGGGCCCTTGGCCAGGGCGATGAGCTTCACGATTGCAGGATCAAGATGAATGCCGTCCGCAATGAGGTCGGCGGTAACGCGCCCGTCAGTCAGAACCGCGCCGACGATGCCGGGATCGCGGTGGCCAAGCGGACGCATGGCATTGAAAGTGTGCGTGGCATGTAGAGCGCCGGCGGAGATGGCGCGTTGGGCGGCGGGCAGGTCCGCATCGGAATGGCCGAGGCTAACGCACACGCCCCGCGCGGCACCGCGGCGATCAACTCGAGCGCGCCATCGAGTTCGGGAGCGATGGTAATCATACGAATGTGGCCACGAGCGGCTTGCCAGAAACGCTCGAAGGTTTCGAGCTTGGGAGGCAGAAGATTTTCGGCGCTGTGAACGCCGCGGCGGGCATGGCTGATGAATGGTCCTTCAAGATGAATGCCCAGCGGCTGCGCGCGACCGATGAGCGCGCAATGTTCGTGCAACGGTGAGGTCGACTCCGCATCGCGCTCGTCTTCGTGCGCTGTCTTGAGTGCCGCATCGTGTGCCTCGATTGCATTGGCGAGCCGTTCCAGTGCGCGCAAAGTAGTGCCGATGGAAGCGGAGACGGTGGTAGGAAGATAACTCGTGACTCCATGCCTGGAAAGCAAGCGCTCGATTGCAGGCAAGGCCTCGGGCGAATCGTCCATGACGTCGTAGCCGGCGCTGCCATGAATGTGAAGATCGAGATAGCCCGGCGCGATAACGTAGCTGCCGAGATCAATCGGCGAAACGCCCGCGGGAAGTGAGCGCGCAGACTGCGAGGTAACCTCGACGAAGCGCCTCTGCTCGACCAGCATCAGACCATGGTCAAGCGAGGAGTACGGCGTCAGCAAAGCAGCGGCGGTAAAAGCCAGCATAAAGAGCGGCAGTCCAGGAACGAGAAGTTCGCCAGGTACAGAATGTTATACTGTTAGCGTCTGAAGCGGTCGCGGCCATCAGTCGTGATCAGCGTCTAGTTGTCTGTCGGGGAGTGGCTCAGCCTGGTAGAGCACCTGGTTCGGGACCAGGGGGTCGGAGGTTCAAATCCTCTCTCCCCGACCAATTGTTTTAGTACAGCTACTTAGCAGTCACTAGATGCCTTTCATAACGAACACCTGGTATTAGCCCAGGTGGTCTACCTCAAGAAATCTCCTAACCACTTGGTCTCTCACCCGGGCACCGCCACAAAATCATCCAGGAATGAAAACCAAATGTTTTTCGATGGCTTGCGTCAGCAGGACGGATCGTTGCGCACCGCAACGGGTCGCGTCGATTCACATGGACGATGAGCTAGCGTTCCCCAGCTTCGGCCATCTGCAGATCGAGGCTAATGCGTTCGCCATTGATCAGGATTGCACCCTGATCGATCAACTGTTGCCCAGTGCAGTCGTAGGCTTCGTAGCAGCGCAAAGCGTCCACCGGAAAGAAAAATTCCACCGCCTCAGCTTGCGTCGCGTCCGGTTTATCTCCCGGCTGGTGAATGCTCGTGCTGAAGGCGATGCCGTTAAAATCGAGGTCTCCCTTGAAGTACGCCATCATGGGACGCACCAGGTGCGAGATGTGATCGTCGAAAGCGAGCGCCGCCAATTTGTATCTGCTGCCCGAATGGGTAGCCGGCAGCGTGGTATTTACGGAAAGTTCGAGATAGGCGGCTTTGCGGAAGGCAACGATCGCGGGTGGCGCATAGGCAACAAAATGAGCCTGCGGATCGAGTTCACGTAAGACAAGGTCAATGATCTTCTGATCGGCCGCCTGAATTTTTGCCAGTGCTTCAGGTGACGTATCACGCGGAGGAGTTGCGGGAGCGGAAGAGCGCGGCGCGGCCCGAGATGTGGCAACTGAAGCCGAGGCCGCAGATGCCTTGCCTGCGTCTCTTGTTTTCACGTCAGATTTGTCCAACCGCTTAGCCGCCTCCTCTGCGGCCTGGTCACTGAGATAGAGAATGAATGGCTCGCCGTTGACAAAGAACTGTCCATCGAGAAGAGCTGCCTGGCGGTCGTTTTCGCTCTTCGCCGCCACCAGGCGCAGGGCCGCGTCTTTGGACAGCGACAGAACCAGGTTTTCCGCGTGTTCGACATTCTGGCCCATGGCTTTGCCGCGGATGTGATGCGAAATTTCCATGGCATAGCCTTCCACATCCTGGTTATCTCCGAAAGCGGGCACGGTGATCTGGAGGATCGGCAGCATCACGTCTTGAAATGTGCGCAGCGCGCGATGACTCTTGCTGACCAGTTCGGTGGAGTACGCTCCGAAATAGTTTCCCGTCAGTTCGATAACCGTCATCCCGCGGAAGTTATCGAACCGCAGGGAACGCTGGTCGGCCCGCTCCTGCTGCGCCAGTTCGAGATCAAGTACGCGACTGAAGTAGAACGGGTAAGGAAATATGTGCCCTTGAATCTCCGCCCCGACAGCCTGCAGTTGCTGGAAATACCTTTCCTGCAGTTCCCGCAGCTGCGGACTCTTGATTTCAGCTGGAGTAAGCGCTTGCCCTTCCGCGAGTCTCACGGCGCCAATAATAAGGAGAGCCGCCCACCGCCACCTATTTTTGCGCGTAAACAATTCCGGGAGCTCCGTATGGGGGATCAGAAACCATTCGAATGTAGGCTATGAGCGCCTGAATTTCGGATTTGGACAGAGTATATCCGTAGGGAGCCATGAGCGGCGATTTGTTCAGTGCGGGTCCACCGTGCGAGATAATCGCGATCAGGTCCGCATCGCTCATCTTGTTCAGCGTGTCACCTTCCGTGAAGGGATGCGGCTTCGTTTCCAGGTTGTCGTAGTTTGAAACGCGCTCCGGCGTCGATTCCTGATTGTGGCAGCGCGCGCAGTATTGGTCATTCAATTGGCTGCCGAGCATCTCCTGGTAGCCGAGACCGATCTCTTCGATCCTGAGGTCAATGTTCTTGCCGGCCTTTGTCGTTGTGCTCGCCGTGAGCTGATAGCGCCCGGGGATTGTGCCTAGCGACACATTTGAAGTGAATTGCCCGCTCGAGTCGGTTAGGCCAGCGGCTGGATCCAGGAAGACGCCGTTGGGTCCACGAAGCACGACTAGCGCGCCCGTCACCGCGTTACCTTGCTCATCGTTGACCTGAACCACGATAGGCTGCGCCAGTTGGGTTCCGACGGCGGTAGCTTGTTTGCCGCCGCTTGATTCGACAATCGCGGCGCCGTAGGCTGTGGCTTTCGGCAATGATGGGTTCACAGCAGGTTGTCGCGAGCACCCCGCAGAAACGACCACAATAAGAAGGATGATGATGCGAGCGGTGTGCTTCATCGCTTCTTCGCCTCCTGTTGCTCGCTTCCTTTTTGGCTCATCAGAAATGCGGTGAGAGAGCGCGCATCCTCGTCGCTCATATTGCGCTTCGGCTCTTGCGTGCCTGGACGTAAAGTAGCCGGGTCCTTCATCCATGCGTACACCCAGGCCGCGGTGAGGCGGGAGCCGACATGGGTCAGCGTCGGGCCGATATATCCCTTGTCCTGTTTTGTGTCGATGATGTGGCACGCCTGGCATCCGAATTTCGAGTAGTAAAGCTGTTTGCCCTGTTCGACCTGCGCGGGCGCATATCCGGAAAGCGACATCGAATCCCGATCGACCTTGGGCGACTGATAAACGGCCAGAATGTAGTCCGTTAGCGTGTTGATCTCTGCATCCGTCAGGTTGAACTTTGGCATACGGCGGGTCAGCGCCGGCCGCAGCGTATTCGGATTGCGGAAGAACTGCACCAGCCATTCGCGCTGCACCGAGCTGCCCTCCCAGGTGAGGTCGGGAGCCATGTCGCCGCCCCGGCCGTTGATGGCGTGGCAGGAGAAGCAATTCAGATCGCTCATCAACTGCCCCGCCTTGCCCGCCGGTTCATAGTGAGATGGCGGACGTGCCGGGACGGTTTTCGACGGCGGAATCGTCAGCGCGCGCTCGTTGTGCGCGAGCAGGGCGTTCACCAGCGCATCGATCTGGGTCGGCGTGAAGGTGTACTGCGGCATCTTCAGAGATGCCCCGAATGCGCGTGGCTGCTTGACCTTCGCTCCGATGTAGTCGTAGAGCGTGTGCGGAACGCCCGGGGCGAATGCCAGTTGATTGACCGGCTTCGAGCCGATCTTGGTGAGTTCGGGCGCGAAATTTTCCGGCCGCTTGATACCGTTGATCTCGTGACAGGCGGCGCAGCCGTAATCGTTTACGAGCCTCTGCCCATGCGCGATTTGATCTGGGGTGGCAGCATCCAGATGCACGTTGGCGAGCAGGTCGGAATCGCTCTTGCCCATCAAAAATCCGGTCAGCAAGCCAACTTCCTGATCGGTGAAGCGGTAATGCGGCATGCCCGTCGGAGGATCGTAGTCGTGGGGGTTGCGCACCCATGCCTGCAGCCACTCGGGCTTCGCTTTCGTTCCAATCTTTGTAAGCTCCGGCCCAACATTGCCCCCCACCAGATTGCCCGCCGCATTCTGCACCGCGTGACAGGAAGCGCAGAATGATTCGCCGTAGAGGCTGGCCGCTTTCGTTTGCAGCGCGGCATCGTCCTTTACTTTTTTTGCCTGATCGAGAGACGCCTGCACCACCTTCAGCGAAGCCGGCGTGCTCGAAGAAATCAGAAACGCCGAAATGTCGCGCGCATCATCATCGCTCAGCTTGAAGTTTGGCATGGTCGCGGTCGTCGCATACGCCTGCGGATCTTTCAGCCACGCGAAAATCCACTCGCGCGTAGTCTTGTCGGCAACATGCGCCAGCGATGGCGGATCGTCGGTTCCGGTGATCACGGTGCCATCCGGCCGTTTGATCGTGTGGCAATGAACGCAGCCGTATGCGCTCAGCATCTTCCGCCCCAGATTCAACTGCGGCGTGCCCTTCAGATCCTGCTGGTGGCACTGCCCGCATGAAGACTCCAGATATTTCGCGGGCAGCAGCGGCTCTTCCCACGCCAGCGTGCTCTTGTGCGCATCGTCCACCGATGTTGCCGTGCCTTGTCCGCGATGACACACAGAGCAGCCCATCTCTTCCGGCTTGTGCGGAATTGCGGGGTGATACCGGTACGGTTGAATCTTCACATCCGCCAAAGTCGCTTCCTTGAGGGCGCTGTGACAGGTGGTGCAACGATCGACCACGCCCATCTCCGGCAGCCAGATCTGCTGAATGCCGGGCTCGAAGTGGCGGCGCAGCGTGATCGCATCGCTCCGCTTGGAGATCAGGCGCTCATAGCCGCGCTGGTAGACGTGCCAATCGGCGAAGAAATCCTTGGCGGGCGCGATCGCCAGCAGCACGAGCAGCACGACGCTCATCCACGCGAACATCGTCACCGCATCGCCAAAGAGTTTCTGGCAGAGTTTTTCGAGAGGCTCCGGGAGTTTCAACTTAGCTCCTCCAAGGCCAGACCCAGGCCCAGCCCGGTCCGCGGAAAAGGGTACCGACCGTCGTCAGCACCAGCAGTTCGAATAAGAACCAGCTCATGATCCAGAATGAAAGCGGTTTTGCCGCGAGTGAACGCCGGAATTTGGAAGTTGCATTCGCCGGCGTGTAGGCCGCAAGCGCCATTAATGCAAGCGTAATGATGGTAGGGACGAGCGCGACCATCACGTCGAACGCGGCAAGAAATATGCAGAACGCAATTCCGACAACCCAGAAAATCCTGAGCCGCTTTTCTCGATCCTTGGTGAACAGGCCCGCGGCCTCGATGTTGATGTTGAAATACGGAATCACAATCAGCGCCAGCACGACCAGAGTAGGCACCAGCACTCCGGCAACAACCGGCGGGAAATAGTGCAACAGTTCCTGCAGTCCCAGAAAATACCAGGGCGCCTTGGCCGGGTTCGGTGTATGCGAGGCATCCGCCAACCCTTCCAACGGCGCATTGAAGAACAGCGAGATTAGGACCAACACGCTGGCGAGAATCTCAACCACAATCGCCGCACGGAACAAGACCTCGGGAAACGACTGCACTTGTTTTTCGTCGACCGCTTTTACCAGCGCCGAAGTGCGCCGCGTGACAAACGCAACCCGGACCGGGTTCTTGCGTGCGTCCGAACCCACGCCCGCGACGAAATCTTTAGAGTCGCTCATAGAGGTGGCCTCGCGGGAGCCGTCGTCATTACGACATCCGGCTCGCTGTGCCGTGCATACAGTCCGCCATCCTTGCGAATCCGCCAGAAGTGGATCGCGACGAAGAACAACGTTGCCAGCGGAAGGATCATGCAGTGCAGCACATAAAAACGAAGCAGGGCGTTGGCGTTTACGAAGTGACCACCCAGCATCAGAAATCGAACCTTGCTCCCCATGAGCGGCACCGCCGATGCGATGTTCGATCCCACCGTGATCGCCCAATAGGCCAATTGGTCCCAGGGGAGAAGGTAGCCGGTGTAGCTCAACAACAACGTCATCAAGAGCAGCACAACGCCGATGACCCAGTTGAATTCGCGCGGTGGACGATAGGCTCCTCGATAAAACACGCGGAACATGTGCGCAAATACCAGAAACACCATGGCGTGCGCCGACCAGCGATGCAGATTGCGCAGAAATTGTCCGGAGGAAACCACAAATTGCAGATCCTTCGTGTCGGCATAAGCCTGCGGAGCCGAAGGATGGTAGTAGAGCATCAGCAGAATGCCGGTGATGACGAGAATTCCGAACGTGCCCAGCGTCAGCGTGCCCAGGTACCAGGTCGCGTTGAACTCGAGCATCCGTGTCCGCACCTTCGTCGGAAGCATGTGCAGAAACACGTTCCGCTGAATCGCCATCGAGTTGCGCAGCGGGCTCTTGCCCGTGCCCCCGCGAAACACCGAACGCCACACGCGCGTTTCGCGCAACTCGTCGAAGTACCGGTTGAAAGTTGTGCTCATGACCTAAACCCTCACGAACGTCTGCGGACGAATCTCTTCCGCGCGGTCGACGATCAATTCGCCCTCATCGCTGAGCGACATCTTCAGCCAGGGGAGCGGCTTTGGCGCGGGTCCCTCAATTTTGTCTCCGGGTTTCTTGTCCGCTGGCTGAAACACCGCGAATTTGCTGCCATGGCAGGGGCACGCGATGATGCCGAGATCAGGCTTCCACGCGGTCAGGCAGCCGAGATGCGTGCACACCGCGTTCAATGCGAAGAAGCCCTCCTTGGCGTGAATCACAAAAATGCGCGCATCGACGTCGAGTGTCACCGAGTCCAATTGATAGCTCTCCGGCCTGCCCATGTTGACCACCGGCGACGGTTCGTACAGAACGTTCGGTGAAAGGAACTGGTAGGCAAATGCGGCTGTGCCCGCGGCCGCAATTCCCATTGATCCGAGACCGACACGCACGAAAAACTCGCGCCGGTCGATCCCCTCGTTCACCGGGCCTCGCTGCCTCTCTTTGTTTTCGTCTGCCATAGTTATTTCGGTGCACCCGCCGACGCCGGTTGCGCGCGCAAACGGGAATCGATCGCCTCAATTGAAATCAAGCCGGTCGGTTCGGCCGGCAGCAGGTTGTAGGACTCCATCGTGATGGTGTTTACCGGGCACCGCGCCGCGCACAGCCCGCAACGAATGCAGCGCGTTTCATCTTTGAGCATGACCGACCCGATGCCTTCGTTCAGCTCTTCCGGCGCCATGTCCGGCAGTTCGGCTTCATAGAGCGCGCGGTTTACGGAGAGATGTTCGATCGTTTCCGCGCTGAACCCCACCCGGTCGAGCGTCACCAGTTGCAGACAGTTTTCCGGGCAAACGTCGACGCAGCCGCCGCACAAAATGCACAGCGAAGCGTCGTCGGAGTAGCCCTCAAAAATTGTGTTGACCCAGCAGTGCAGGCAGCGTTGCGCCTCAGCGACCGCAGCCTCTTCGTCGTAAACCTCCTCGACTTCGGTCATGCCGGTGCGGCGATCGAGCGGCAGCATCGGAATCGGCTGCCGTATCAGGTCCATGAACTCCTCCGGCATCGAATGCCGCTTCAACTCGGTCACCTCGATGATCGGCTCCGGATGCGTTCCGCCACGCAGATACTCGTCGATTCCCATGGCGGCGCGTTTGCCGTCGCCGACGCTGTCTATGATCAGCCGCGGTCCGAACACGCAATCGCCGCCCGCGAAAATTCCCGCCGCTGACGTCATCAGAGTGTGGGGATTTACATTGATCAGGCCGCGCGGAGAAACTTCAACGCTATCTTCGGGCCGTAGGAAATCAAGATTGGTCGTCTGGCCAATGGCCATGATCACGGTATCGCACTCGATCTCGCTCTCGCTGTTCTCGTAGAAGACCGGCTTGAAGCGCCGCTGCTCATCGAACACCGACTTGGTCTTCAGAACTTCGAGCGCTGTGACCTTGCCTTCCTTGCCGACGAATCGTTTGGGACCGAATCCCGGATGCAGGATGACGCCTTCGGTCTCGGCCTCCTCAATTTCTTCCAGGGCTGCGGGCATCTCCTCGCGGTTCTCGAGGCAAACCACATGCACCTCTTGCGCGCCCATGCGCAAGGCGGAGAGGGAGATGTCCACCATCTCCTTGGTGGCCACGGCGGTCACGTTATCTTCGGATGGCGCCAACTCCTCCACTCCCGGAGCATGCTGCCGCAATACTTCGCGAGCCGCCGAGCGCGCCACATCCATTGCGACGTTGCCGCCGCCGATCACCAGCACATTGCGCCCGATCATGAACTTGTACCCGAGATTGACGTTGAGCAGAAAGTCCACGCCGCGATGCACGCCATCCAGATCGACGCCCGGAATGGTCAGATCCCGGCTACGGTGCGCTCCAATCGCAAGGAGAATCGCGTCGAATCCCTGCTGCCGCAGTTCGGCGATCTGAAAGTCGCGGCCCGCCCGGTGATTGAGCTTCAACGTAATGTCGCCGGTGCCGAGAATCTCGCGCACCTGCGCTTCCACCACATCGCGCGGCAAACGATATTCGGGAATGCCCAGGTAAAGCATTCCGCCCGCCACCGGCGCCGCTTCGAAAATGGTTACCGAATATCCCATAAGCGCCAGGTCATGGGCCGCCGACAGTCCAACCGGGCCGCCGCCAACCACCGCCACCTTGAACGGCAACTTGGTTCTGACCGCGTCCGCATTCACATCGATGTGATATTTGGACTCCGGTCCGTAGCGTTCGGTGAGAAATCGCTTCAGCGCCCGGATCGAGATGGGCTTGTCGATTTGCCCGCGCCGACACGCTGTTTCGCAGGGATGCGCGCAGACGCGTCCGCAAATACTGGCCAGCGGATTCGGCCCGCGCGCGTATTTGTAGGCCTCTTCGAAGCGCCCTTCGGCGATCAGTCCAACGTACCGCCCGGCGTTGGTGTGCGCCGGGCAGGCCATCATGCAGGGGAAGTTGGTATGGAGCCAGTCCTCATCCACCTTCTTCATTTGGAATCGCATCTGCATGAAAAGTTCTGGACTGACTCCTTGAGAAGTGGATTGGAGTGGAGGGAAGCGGAACGTCAGCACCACTCCCAGGTTTTCGTTCCTATTTGCTGACCGTCAAGTCTGCCTTGGTATCACCCGCTACCGTAACCGCTTTGGTCGAGGTCTTAGCGCCTTCATGCCATGCCACCACGTTGTATTGTCCGTCAGGAACGTTCTCGATCTTGTACTCGCCGCTCTTGTCGGTCTTTGCGTAGTACGGCGTCGGCACAACCACGACGTAGCCGGCCATCTCCGGATGCACATTGCATAGCAGCGATGCAACGCCCACCTGATCAAACTTGTAAGGACGCTTTTCCCCGGTTGGCCAGGTTCCCAGATTCTTTCCTGGCAGCTTCTTGCCTCCCTGCATCAGCGAGGGCCAGAAAACGTTGTGCGCAACCTTGTCGCTATTCAGGAACTCCACCGTCGTCCCTACCAGCACCACGTTAATGTGCGGCTGGAATAACAGTCCCTTTTGATCGATCACCGGATGCTCACTCGGTGCGGGGAAAGTCTTGCCCGCGATTGTGTCTACATAAACAACGGATTCGCCGCTGGCGCCCGAGACTTTCCCGCTGATGCTGCCTGCGCTGGCGGCTACGCTCAGCGCCACTACTACTGCAAGAATTGCTGCGGCTCTACTCTTCATGATTTCTCCTTAAATACAACACTTTGACTCGATTTCGAATTTTGCTAGTACACCCACTCCAGTCCCGCAATCGCCTGATTGGTGCGAAACGGATTCGAAAGAGCGTTACCCTCTCCGTCATAGATTCTCTGCTCCGGGCGCCACTGGTACTCCAACGATGCCTTGATATTGGCGTGGATCAGGAACTGCACTCCCGGGCTAAAGCGGTTGCGGGTAGCGCTGGCCGGCGAAAAATAGCTGCCTTGGCCGCCATTCTGGGCGAGAAGTAAGTCCGCCTGTGATTGCACCCGGTCCCAGCGCATGATCGTCATCAACCACGGCAAGGCGAG
This sequence comes from uncultured Acidobacteriaceae bacterium, assembly GCA_963698865.1. GTDB lineage: Bacteria > Acidobacteriota > Terriglobia > Terriglobales > Acidobacteriaceae > Acidiflorens. Next base: position 231,708 of record CAVOSL010000007.1, read on the forward strand.
ATAGTCGGCCTCCAGAAAGCCACCGTTGAAATGTGCAGGAGTGCCTGACATGAATCCTGTCCCGGTGCCGGGATCGAGCTCCAGATCCTTGTCATGCCCGTACATGTAGAGACCGAACAGATTGAATGTGCGGTAGTTGAAGCTGAAATCGCCGCCTGTACGGTAGAACGGTTCGTGCGCGGTAATCACGCCGTCGAGTCCGTTCGCGTGCTGCGCTGAGCGTCCGTAGAAGTAATAGGTTCCCAACTGCAGATAGGTGTGGTCCCGCGGCCCGTTCGCTCCGGCGGCCTGAATATCATTTCGGCTGGTCGTATCCTTCTCTAGATTGAATCGGTATTGGAAGCGCGCGTAAATGTCTTTGAAGTTCGAGTCCGAGAATATCCCGACCTCGGGGCTCACGTTGCCGCCATCCGCGACCGTTCCACTGGTATTCTGATTGATAAAAGCCAGCGAGTAGTGATAGCCGCCATAATTGTGTCCGCCGCTCAATTCCACGCCCTGCCCCGGTGACGAGAAGGCAAAACCGTTGTTGACACCCGGTCCAAGCCCGTTCGCCGCGCCGAAGTTCGCCTGGTCGTAAATATCCCATCCGCTGAGGTTCCACGAGCGCGCTTGACTGAAAGGCAAGTCAATTTCGAATTGGCCGATACGAAGACTCAGCGCGTCGGTGGGCAGCTTCAGAAGCCGCCCGATATCGACGAACTTCAAATAGCCGTCCCCCAGTCCCCCCGCTGCGTTGGACCCGCCGACGCTGAAATCGTCGTCTACCCAGAAGGCTATGCCATCGCCAAAGTTGCCGGCCGTGAAGATGCTGAACAATCCCGGCTGGAAATCAGTGCGCGGAATGTAGGACCCCGTACTGCCCGCGTTAAAATTGTTTGCGTTCTTGGAATACACCTGAAAGAACGTGTTGAACCGCAAGCCAATCTGCGGCATCCCCGGAATCGTACCCGGCCAGATAGTGTGCGGGAACATCTCTTTCTGGGCCGGCGCTCCCAGCATGACGGGCGGAACCTTAATGAACTCCTCGTCGTTCTTGGGAAATTTGAATCCTGCGTCTTTGAATGCTTTCCCGAAGTCGTTGAGTTTTGGAAAATCAAGATGACATGTAGTGCACGATGTGCCGTATTGCCTTGAAAACGCCGGTATGGCGTGGCCGTAAGGAACTGCCATTAGCCCCCAAGCCAGGATGAACAACACAACTGCGAAATTCCGCGTGCGCATGAGTCGTCTCCTCAACGAAGTCGAATGCCAGTGTTTTGGTTACCCCGAATCAATGCGCTAGATTGTCAAGGAGGGGTGAACTTCGAGGCTGTGCTTTGGCTCACTTCTATTTGTGATGTGCATCACAATATGCCGGGCGTGGGTGCTAAAGGCGTTCCAACTGAGGGACAAGTTAGCAGGGTTGAGGGTTGAGGGAGGAATGTTGTTGTTTGTTGGAGGGTAAGATTGCCTCCTCTGGCGGGTTCGCGAAGCTAAATCCTCGCGAACATCGAATCCGAGATTGCGCCAGGAAAGATTCAGTTCATGGTAGTTCACTGAAGAATGACGGCAAGGTGTAGACACACGAGGTCACGAAGCGTCTCAATTGGAAGGGAATCATTCTAAGTGACTGTAGACGATTTTGTAGCTTCTCCCCGACCAATCTTTTCAAGCACATAAATAGCGCTTCTGGTTTTTCGTCTACAGCGGTGTAGGCGATTTTGAGGCTGAGAAATCCTCAGAGTTCAAGAACCTAAGCTTACAACGACTTTTTCCCTGCCTTTCTAGACAACGCAAACGCGCTTCGCAGTATGCGCTCAGAACATAACCTTCAGGCCTAATTGCACCTGGCGTGGATCAAAGGCGGCCGGAGAAATCCCGAATTGTGGGCTGCTCATGTCGCCAATCGGGTTGTAGAGATTCACGCGGTTGAAAATGTTAAAGGCATCGGCGCGAAATTCAACCTTGACCCGCTCCGAGATGGCTGTGGTCTTGACCAGGGAGAGATCCACGTCCTTGAATGCCGGGCCCCGAAGCGCATTCCGGCTCAGATTGCCATTTTCGCCCACGGGCACACACTGTGAACCGGGTCCGGAGTTGATGGGACCGAAGTCGAGGATCGAATTCAGTCCATTCGGACAGAAGGTCTGGATCGCCTGAGACGTTCTGCTGAAGAAACCAACCGGAACGAGTGTGGGGTCGCCAAACAGACCATTCACGAATTGTGAGTTCTTGAAGCCTGAAGTCTTGATGCCGGCAGGGCGGTTCGGGCGATCGTAGGCCAGACCGTCCATGTTAAAGTCGCACCCGTTGTACCACGCCTGACCACAGTAGACATCGAAAGGACGGCCAGACTGGAGCGCGATGATGGTGTTAATGGCCCATCCACCGGCGATCTTATTCAGTACACCAGATCCCGTTGGGCCGGGAATATTCCACAGGCCGGTGAAAGTGAACCGGTGTCGAACATCGAACTCGGAAGGACCATAGTCCATGTGCGGATGCTCGATGTCGGAAACGCCGCTGTAGAGAATTCCGTAGCCGTTGGTGTTGAAGTAGTCTCCTAAGCCGCCTTCGGTTACCTGATCGAGGACTTTACCGAAGGTGTAGTTGGCTGTGAACATCAGGTTGTGAGCGTATGTCTTGCGGAGCTGTGCGTTGAATCCTTCGTAGTTAGATTGGCTTTCATTGGAGATATAAGTGATCTGTCCCCAACCGTAATTGAGGCGGGTACTGAAATAATTGCATTCCGTTTGATTACAGACGTCGCCATCGAAGCGGTTGAAGTCTTCGCGGGTGTAACCGCCCACGCCCCGGGTGCCGACATAGTTGAAGGTGAATCCGTAATCGCGGGCGAAGGAGTGCTGCACTCCCAAGAACCACTGGATGGCGTAAGCAGACCGCAGATGCGGGTCGACCCCGTTGGGCACGATGTCGAGACCTGGGATGCCACCATTCGCGGTCGGCGGGCCGGCGGCGAAATCGGGATCGGGCGTGAAGGGGAAGGTGTAGGGGATGGGGTAGGTAGAACCAATTCCGATGATAGGTTCGACGAAGGCCGTATTCGCCTCCGGCGGATTGAGTCGCGAGGCATTGGTGTACAGGTTCGAGAAAGGTTCGTTATAGGCGATGCTGAAGCCGCTGCGGATTGCGGTCGTGCCTTTGCCAAAGGGATCCCATGAGAGGCCGATGCGTGGGGCAAAGTTGTGATAGTTGGTATTCCACAGTTTGCTGACGCGCCCTACAGTGGCAGTCGAGATCCGTTGGAAGATGTCACTCCCCGGACCGAGAATAATATTGCTGAGTTCTCCATTGGTCTCCGTGGGGTTCGCGAACACATCCCAGCGCACGCCCAGATTCAATGTGAAACGTGGCGTCAACTTCCAATCGTCCTGGGCGAAAGCAGCCCAGCGGTTCCAGCGGAAGTGGCGGGGAGTGTCCGTGAACTGGCCATAGTTGGGGCTGCCGTAATCGGCGTTGACAGTAGCCTGCTCGAGGTAGGGGGCGTCGCCCACCGCAAACGAGCCGATCCCTCCGAACTCCATGAACGGCGAACTGTAGAGCCGATAATTGCTGTTCTCCTGAAGCCGGTTGAATTCAAAGCCGAACTTGAACGCGTGGCGCCCGGCAGTATGAAGGACTGTGTCGTTCACCTTAAACGCGTTGAAGATGAAATCACGCGGGACGTAGAGTTCGCCGCCGAAGGGGATGGTGCCATCATCAAAATAAAGCCACGCGAAATCGCTTTGAGGAAGTCCCGCGCTCTGAAGAGCCTGAGCGGTCTCGGTGCCTGGGGGCATGCCAAACTTAATATGACTGTTGTTTCTGCTGAAAGAGAAGCGAAAATCGTTGAGGGTGTTGTTTGAGAACTGGTGGGTGTAGCCGGTGGCTAAGTCGCCGAACTCGCCATTGAACGGAGCAGTAAATCCGCGGATGCCGGCTCCGAACAGCTCCTGACGCGCGACGTCGCCCGAGGCGATCGTCGAGTCCCATCGTCCAAAGATCTGATCGTTAGAGCCAAGGCGATGGTCCACGCGCACGAGGTACTGGTCGGCGCGATTGGGTTCGATCTGCGGCGATTCCGCCACACAACTCAAATCTGTGGGTCCAGGGGCTGTAAGACATGCGGGACCGGGGAAATCCTGAAAGAGCATGGCGGCTATGCTGCCAGGGGTTGCCAAGCTTCGCGTGTATGGAGTCTCGGTCAGAACCAGAACTGGCAGGCTGTCGGTCAAGCGCGAGCCCTCGTAGTCCATGAAGAAAAACGTGTTGTTTTTCTGGATCGGGCCACCGAAGGCGAAACCGAACTGATTCTGGCGAAGCGGCGCTTTTTCGCCGGAATTGTTGTAGAAATTGCGCGCGTTCAGGGCGGTGTTGCGGCCGGAGTAAAAGACGTCGCCATGGAAGTTATTGGTTCCAGACTTGGTGACCACGTTGACGATGGCGCCGTTGTTGCGGCCGTATTCAGCGGAGAAATTCAGGGTCTGAACTTGCACTTCCTGAATGGCGTCGAGCGAAGGATAAATGAGCGGCGTTCCACCCAGCCATTCGTTGTTATTCGAGGTGCCATCGAGCACGAAGTTGTTACCGCGGGGCGTGGAACCATTGGCGATGAATCCATAGTTGAACGTGACCGAGGCGGTCGGCGCCGGCACGCTCGATACTACTGGGGCGTTGGTTGCCGTAACGCCAGGTTCTTCCGTGACCAGCTGATAGACCTGCCTTCCATTCAGCGGAAGATCTTCGACCTCGCGAGTTGAAATTGTGTTATCGAGGCGGCCTTCTTCTGTTTGCACAAGGGCGGCGCCTTCGGTGACCTCAACCGTCTCGCCCTGAGTGCCGATCGTCAGCTTCGCATTCGCCGGGGTCGTCTGACTGGCGTTGACTGCCACGTCATTCAGCAAGAGGGCCTTGAACCCCGCCATCTCAATACGGACCTGGTAGGTGCCGGGAGGGAGGTGAGCGACGTGGTAGTAGCCGATCTTGTCGGTTTGTGCGTTGTCCACATGGCCGGTTTGCAGGTTCTTGACGGTGACGTTGGCGCCCACGATGGAGGCGCCGGTGGGATCGGTGACGGTTCCCGCGATGTCGCCATCCGTAAATTGTGCGAGAACGTTGGCGCTACAGAGAAGCAGAAAGAGGCCAGCGAGCGCTGGCCAACGAGCCAACTGCCGAATGCTTTTCATTTGTGCCCCCTCGTCTATCCCTTGCTTGCGGGCATCTGAAGCCCTCGAGGCTGCCGGAATTGCCCCGCCTGAAGGTGGACGCATGCTTGTACCCGCTTTCGATTTTCAAGTACCTTAGTATCATTCCTGCAAGGTTTGTCAAGAAAAAAGTTGCGGAAGGCCTGGAACTTTGACAATCTGCATGAGCGACATCCAGATTGTCGGGTTTGATTGGCGTTCACGACTCCGCGCTTAAGCCGGGAACATGAGTCTAAGAAGGAAGATCGCAAGGAAATCGGTAACGCAGGAAACCGCGGGCGTTTACTTTCGCATCGGCGAGGCCGCGCGCATGCTGGGCGTCAGCGCATCTTCCCTGCGGAATTGGGAGAAGATGGGCCTGATTACGGCGGCTCGGAGCGACGGCCGCTACCGTCTTTACTCGCGTGAGGCGCTGCAAAAGCTGCGGGAGATCAAGTATCTGCGGACCATTCAACATGTCAACCCCGCAGGCATTGCCGCCATTCTGCAAGGCGATCGCAGGAAGAGGCCCGAGCCTTCAACTCGGGCGCACAGACCAAAGCCGATCGCACAAGAGCTTTTGCAATTGCGGCGGAAACACGGCTTTACTCTAGCGGCGGTGGCTGAGAAAACCGGATCGAGCGTCAGCCTGTTGAGTTCTCTCGAGCGCGGCTACGCGAAGCCCTCCATCGCTACCCTGCAAAAGCTGGCGAAGCTTTACCGGACGAACGTACTTTCCTTTTTCGGCGACAAGGGCGACTCCCGCCGTCTGGTACGTCTGCGAGACCGCAAGGTGCTCGTCCCGAATCCCGGCGTGCAGATGGAGTTGCTCGCTTTCGGCAAGAAAGTCATGGAACCGCATCTGTTCCGGATTGCTCCCGGGGCAGACAGCGGCGGCTCTTACAGTCATGAAGGCGAGGAGTTTATCTACGTTCTGCAAGGCAAACTCGAGGTCTGGATTGACGAGATTGAACACTTTGTGCTGGAGTCTGGAGACAGCTTGTACTTTGACAGTACCGAAGTTCACCGCTGGCAAAGCCTGGGCGAAGAAGAAACGATTCTGTTGTGGGTTAACACACCACCGACTTTCTGACGATTTCATACCGTGTGGCAGGGGAACTCAATGAAACAACCATTCAGGATCGCAAAGTGGATTCTAGCCGGCATCGCCTTGTCCGGTTCAGCTACCGGTCAGACCTGCAAGGACGCGGACCTTGTTCTGGAACATGGACATATTGTCACAATGGACGGCACGCGGAGAATTGCGGAATCTCTGGCGGTCCGCGACGGCAAAATTCTGGCTGTGGGCGGCAGCCTCGTCGATTGTGTGAGTTCCCACACGCAGGTCGTGGACTTGCACGGACGCACCGTTTTGCCCGGGCTCATCGACGTTCACACGCATGCCATGGAGTGGGTCAAAAGTATTTTGCGGGGCGAGATCGACGCCGGATATCCGGCGGTTCATTCCATCGCGGAGATTGCTCAGGCAGTGGGACGCCGTGCCGCTTCCGTTCCACAAGGCCAGTGGATTATCGGCTCCAGTTGGGACGATGCCAAGCTGACCGAACACCGCTACATTACGCGGCAAGACCTCGATGCCGTGGCCCCGAACAATCCCGTCTATCTCAAGCACATCAGCGGGCATCTGAGCGTCGCTAATAGCGCCGCGCTCAAGCTCGCGAACATCACGAGGGCGAGCCGTGATCCGGAGGGCGGCGTGATCGAGCGCGACGCTTCGGGCGAACCGACCGGAATTCTCAAAGACACCGCGATGGGACTGGTGGGAACTCTGGTGCCCGCCGATTCGCCAGACATCAACGTGCGCGCGGCAAAGGTTGTTTCCGAAAAAGCTGTCGAAGTCGGATTGACGACCATCCATGACATCTACATTTCGTCGGATGAGATGCGCGGATATCAGGAGGCGCACGATCGGGGCTGGCTGAAGGTGCGCGTACAGATGTCGCCTCGAATCGGGAGCATCGCCGACGCCGAAAAACTCGCGCAAATGGGCGTGCATACCGGTTTTGGCGACGATGTGCTGAAATTCGGGGCTGCGAAGATGTTTGCCGATGGCGGCATGGGCGCACGCACGATCGCGATCTATCCTCCGGGAGTGATCGGGGAACCGAATAATTTGGGCGTGCTGCGCTGGAGTCCCGCTGATATGCAGAAGGCGCACCGCATCGCTGCCGAAGCGGGCTGGCAACTGGAGACGCACGCCATCGGAGACCGCGCGATTGACGAGGTGCTCGATTCTTATGCGGCGGTGATTCGGCAACTCGGGCTGAAAGACCACCGCTTCCGCATCGTGCACGCTGGCATTTCGACACCGGCGGTGCAGAAACGGTTGCGCGACCTCAATGTGGTCGTCGACGGCAATCCGCCATTCGTTTATTGGATTGGCAGCTGGTTCCTGAAATATGGGCCGGGGCGTGTACGCTGGGCCTATCCCGCGAAGTCGTACATCGAAAATGGAATCGTGGAGGCGGCTGGCTCGGACGTTCCGGTGACGCCAATCAGCCCGTGGTGGGGAATCTGGGCGGCGGTGGTTCGACAGGAGATGCAGAGCGGTGAAGTACTTGCGCCAGAAGAACGCATCTCAATTGAACAGGCACTCACGCTTTACACGCGCAACGGAGCCTACGCCGGTTTTGAAGAGAACAGCAAGGGCTCGCTCGAACCCGGAAAGTTGGCGGACTTCATCGTGATCGACCGTGACGTGCTCAGCGTGCCGGCCAACGAGATCAAAGATGTGAAAGTGCTACGGACGTTCGTCGGCGGGCGCCTGGTCTGTGACAAAGATTTTGCTCGCAGGATTCAGTGACACAGCGGGGCAATTTTGTTGATTTCGTTCGCCGCCGCGTACCAGACGAATTCATTGCCGTCACTGAAGATGTAGTAGACAGCGCCGTTCGGCAACAGCAACACAATGTTCCCACCATACCCGCTCATGAACGGCACCCAGAAGTCGCATTTGTACTGCGGGAATTCTGCGGGCGTCATGTGTTTGCCCCAGAAAAAATTGTGATAGCGAAATGTGTTGGGCGCCGAGAGCTTTCCCACATCGGGCACAGGTAGGCCGATGCCCGACGGATCTGCTGTGCCGAACAACGACTCATTCAGTCGCCCGGTCCCGAGCACCTGCTTGCCGGCAATGACGCCGTGATCGATGTTAAGCAGGCGGCCGAGTTTCGCAATGTCATCCTGAATAAGAAACAATCCGTAGCCGCCAAAAGGCTTGCCGGACGGGCTGTTGTCCGTGCGCAGTGTCGCCAGGCTCCCTTGACTGAAGTGAATGGGCTTGTATACATGGTCTCGAATCGCATTGAAAATGTCGGCGCCGCTTCCCTTCCGCTTCTGCAAATAAGCATTCATGGCCTGCGTCAGAAGGAACGTGGTGTGGGTCTGATAAACGAACGTTGTTCCGGGAGCGGCCTTGTGCGGAAAAGGTCGAAAAGCGTCCGTGATCTTCTCGCTGTATTTTTCGGCGATAAGGAAAGCCAGTTCCTGCGGGCTGCTCTCATCTCCCTCAAACTCCGTGTGGTTGTAATTGCCGGTTGCCATGTCTGAAGCGTTGGCGAAAGTCACATTATTCCAATCGCCGCCCAGAACGTATTCCGGCACATAATTTCTAATGAGTTGCTGGTAAACTTCGGCGCCATATTGCTGGCCCATCCACATCATCGCCACTCCTGCCAGCGACGACTTCGCCAGCGAGTAGGAAGGTACTCGCATGTTGTCGCAGAAAGCGTAGACGCCGTAACGCGTCTGGCAGCCGGCGACGTAGTTGATCCCGTTGATGAACAGTCCGTACGTCGTGATGTTGGCCGGCGCACGGAACGGCTTTGTGAAGTTTGCCAGATCAATTCCGGACTTTGGATAGTCCGTCAGCAGCGCGCTGAAAGGCTTACTGGGCAGGCGGTTCGCCGCCTCTGCGGCTGCGGCATCCTTCACCGCCTCGGAATTCGCGATCTTGCCGCGAACGTAGGTGGCCTTCAACTGGCCCCAGAGGTCAAACTTGAGATAGAGGCACGTTTCCTGCGTCACCTGATACCGGACTTTGGAAACATTCGGTGACTTCGTATTGCTGAACAGGAAAGTTATCTCTCCGTTGTGAACGCAGTTCTGGTTTCTCTCCACCAGGGCGAATGGGAGCGAGGCGCGCATATAGCCGTGGTCGCCCGACTCCTGCCACACGCGTCCGGGCCCGACAATGTAGTTCCATGCCGGACTGCCGGTGATGACCAGCCCCTGCTTGACAGGAATTAGGTAGCTTCCGTTCTGCACGAACTGGAAACTGAAGGGGGCGAGGTGCATCCAAGGCGAGCTGTTCGTGCTTTCGTATCCTTCGGTGTTTTGGAGGACTTGGAAACTGCCGCTGGCAGCCGGATTTGATAGGGTCAGGGTGCCCTCGAAATTCTGCGACGGAGGGGCGGCGCTGGCGGGCAGGCCGAAACCCGCGGTGTCATCGAGGGGCGCGGTAGGCGCAGCGTCACCGAATAGTTGGTCATAAGTAAGAATGGATCGCGAGACCTCGCCATCGCCTTTCAGAGGATCGCCGGGCATCGCGGTGGCAGCGCATAACGACGGCGCGAACCCTAGTGCCACGACGCAACCAAGAAACATCCACTGGACCACCAGTCCGGGTTTCATCGAATACTCATCTCCTCTCCAGGGTACGACGGTTCGGGTAATTGCAAGCTTCGCGCACAGCATATGAACCAAACCGACCGATGTTCAAGAGAAAAAGTGCGGACCTCACTTGCCGGACTGGACGCTGCTGCTATACTCCAAGCGCAGAGCGGGCATCATCGATTGCCGAAAGACCGCGATAGCCTGCGCCTGAGCGCGAAGAAAAATAATCCCGATCAGTCGTGTCGAGGAGATCGACCACGGAATTCTCCCGGTTGCCAAAGGTTTCTCCGAACAGCATGGCGGCTCGTGTCCTGCTGGCATTTCTGGCTACTGCCGGTTTTTTTTACGTCAATATCATGCCGGCGCTGGTCGATGGGCTGAAGGTGGGACTGGGCTTCAGCAACAAACAGGCGGGATTGGTCGGTTCCTGCAATGTGTATGGCGCGGCCGGCGGCGCGTTTCTTATCGCCTTCCTGGTTCGCCGGATTAATTGGAGACCATCCGCCCATCTGTTTCTCTTTGGTCTGATCATTATGGACATTGCCTCGATGTTTCTGAGGCACCCTTCCGCCCTCATGGGCGCGCGCTTGCTGCATGGGTTCATCGGTGGAATGCTGGTCGGGATGAGTTATTCGATCTTCGCGCGCACCGTCGCGCCCGACCGCACCTTTGGCGTCTTGCTGCTGGTGCAGGTTTTTGCCGGCGGACTCGGCGTGATGAGTTTGCCATTGCTCGTCCAGAAATTCGGCACCAGTGTTTTGTTCGCGACCTTGATCCTCTTCAGCTTGATCACGCTGGTAATGCTGCAGTTCCTGCCCGACTACCCGATGAAGACACGGTCCTCAAGTGAACCTGGGAACGGCGCAGATCGAATCCTGCTGAAACCCTTGCTGCTAACCCTGTTTGCAGTCTTCTTCTTTCAGGCCGCGAACATGGGCCTGTTTGCTTTTATCATCGGCCTGGGAAAGAGTCGCGGCCTTGATGTGGCGTTTGTCAGCGAGACGCTGGGCATCGCGAATTGGCTGGCCACGCTCGGCGCGCTCTCGGTGGTGATTGTCTCTACGCGCTTTGGACTCTTTAAGCCGATTCTCGGGGCCATGATCCTGACAATCGCTGGAACTTACGTCTTCAACTTCAGTGACGTGAAATGGATTTGGATTGCGGCCAATGTCGGTACCGGCATTACCTGGAATTTTGTGATCTCGCATCTGCTGGGCATGTGCGCGCGCTTCGATCAGACTGGCCAGACTGCGGTCTGGGGCGGGTTTGCTTCCAAGATGGGCCTGGCGTCCGGGCCGATGCTTTTTTCGTTCATCGTGGGAGAGGGCAATTATGCGCTGTTGATTGCGACGGCGATGGCGCTGCTCGCGCTGGCAACCGCGGCCTCTGCGATTCCAGCCTGGGTATTGGACCACACGGCTGCAACCTCATCGCTCGAGGCACAATCCGCATAACCGATTTCCCCAGCATTGGTCGTGAATATACTTTACAAATGAATTGAATTTGAATAGTCCAAGAACTTCCGGAGCGTCCCATGGCTTTATTCTCGATTGCAGCCCTGCAACTCGCATTGCCTTACGGAGATAACCGCGACCGGATCGAGAAAGAAACCGCTCGCGTAATCGCGCGATTTCCGTGGGTGCGTATGGTTCTTCTTCCGGAGCTATGTTCGTTTGGCTCCGCCTTGAGCTTTGCCGAACCACTCCCTGGACCGACCGAGAGCCGTTACCAGGCACTGGCGAAAAAGCACAATATCTGGCTGATTCCGGGTTCCATGTACGAACGCATCGGCGACGACATATTCAACACCGCCTCCGTCATTAATCCGCAGGGTGAGGTTGTGACGCGTTACCGCAAGATCTATCCCTTCCTGCCATATGAAAAAGGAGTCAAGGGCGGCAGCGAGTTTGTTGTCTTTGACGTGCCGGCCGTGGGACGCTTTGGAATCTCGATTTGTTATGACGGCTGGGTCCCAGAGACGACGCGCGCCATGGTGTGGAAGGGTGCCGAGGTGATTCTTCATCCCACTATGACGGGAACGATTGATCGCGCGCAGGAGTTGATTCTCGCCCAAGCAAATGCGATTGCGAATCAATGCTATTTCGTCGATGTGAACAATGTCGGCGCGTTAGGGAATGGCCGATCGATCGTCGTCGGGCCAGAAGGCGAGATCCTTTACCAGTCGGGCGAAGTGGAGGAACATATCCCATTCACCGTGGATCTAGACCGGGTCCGCGAAGTTAGGGAAGATGGCACACTTCGACTCGGCCAGATTCTCAAGTCATTTCGTGATACGCCCATCGAATTTCCCTGCTATCAAGGCACGCACGAAGATTCGCCCGCATTGCGCGCGTTGGGCCCTTTGAAAATGCCTGAAAGATAAGTGTCACGCTGTTTCGGCGCGCTGTTCTCGAAAGCATCTAAATAGCGCGATATATTTGTTCGAGCCCCTGTTCGCCACGTACAGGTTCGTACCGGTTGGATTTAGCTCCAGAGATGCGGGCGCCGTCCCCGCGGCCACGTTCGATCTGTTTTGGTATGCCGCAACGGGTTCAACAGCGTGAACAAACGATCGAAGTCAAGGTATTTCGAAATCTTCGAGAGGCACAATCATCCACTCTCGACTACACATCCATTGGCTCAATAACCATCTTATTTGCTTACCGCGGTGGCATGACGCAGAATTAGACCGAACCCTTTCGCGCGCGCCGATTCCTCTAAGGAAGAGAGTTGAGCCTGGGCGACGTTGCCGTGTTGCGTCTTCTTCGCCAGCTCCACAAGGGCAAGGCGTGCTTCGAATTCAGCGCCAACGAATCCATGCTTGTGCGCCTCCAGCACTATGCGTTCGAGTGACGGACGAGCACCCACAGGATGCTCCCCTGCAAGTACCGCGCGCGCCGAGGCGATTTGAAACTCGAGCCGGGATAAAACATTCTGCGACTTCGCGGCCAGAGAACTCGACGACGACGCTTCTTGTTGCGCATCGCTGACCTTGCCCTGTGCCAGTAGAGACTCAACTAAAATTCCGCTCGCGTGAAGCTCGTCATCCGCCTGTTGGTCCTGATGAAACTGTTGCTTACATTCGCGGGCCGTCTTTTCGGCATCGGCGGCGTGTCCTTCTTCGATGGAAACGTGAGCCAACGCCACCTGCGTTTCACCTGCAAGCTGTTTCTCTCCAATCTGTTTTCTTATCGCCAGCGATTCTTCGTAAGACTTGCGAGCCGCACCCAGATCGCCTCGATCGAAATACAAATCTCCCAGACTCGTGAGGACATATGCGATCGCATCCTTGTCGTCGATTTCCTGGGCAGTAGCTTTGGCCTGGCGGTAGGTCGTTTCCGCTACCTCCAGATTGCCACTTTGCCGCGAGAGATCTCCGAGATTGTTCAGGTTAAGCGCGACCCCTTCTTTGTCTTCGGCGGCCTGAAATTTGGGAGTCGACTCATTGAGCAGTTTCTTCGCTCCTGGCAGGTCGCCTTCCGCCAGGCGGACAGCGGCGACGTTGCTGAGTGCGCTGGCAGCGTCGTCCAAATTTCCGACTTCCCGAAATTTTGCGATTGCCTGCCAAAACGTTTTTTCGGAGCGGACAAGATCGCCTCGGAAGCAATAAATCGCGGCGAGATCGTTGAGCATCAGTCCCACCCCGTTACTATCCTTGGCGGCAATACCGGACTGGAGAGCACTTTCACAGTCAGTGAGGGACTCCGCCGTCGCCCCAAGGGCGGGCGCCTGCTGACAAAGAATGCCGTAGGTGCGGCTTACGATAACGTACGACCCTTGTGCGCTGGCCTTCGCGATTGCCCTTCTCGCGGCAGCCCTAGCCTGGTTTAAATCGGTACTGATCCACGCCGACGCCTCCGTCATATCGATGCGAGCGTCTTCGCCGAGCGGCGCGGGGAGGTGGCGAAGACGTGCCAGCGTCTCCAGAGACTCTGAGGGCTTGATGTGAAGCTGTGCGGAAGCAAAGAGCAGGCCGTAGTCCAAACTGTCCGGAAAAAGATGGAAGAGCGTCTGATACGCGTCCACCGCCTTCGGCCAGTCTCCTATGGCTCTTCGATATTGTCCCTCCACCAGCAGGTGCTGTTCTTGTGAAAGCTGATTGGAGAGCTCCAGCGCCCGCTGGGCTTCGGCCCGTGCCTTGACTTGATAGCCGGAATGCCACAACGCGTCCGACAAGGCGGCATGAGCCAGAGGGTAGTTTGGGTCGGCGGCGATCGCCTTGGTTAGCAGATCGCGAGCGCTATGGAAATCGAATGCCCATAATTTCGCCCGTCCCTCTGCGTACAGCCGGGCCGCTTTTTCGTTTGCCGGGAGGGCCGCCCGGGCTGTGGTTACGACCTCGGAGGACAACGGACCCAGGCCCAGATTATGGCGCAAATTGTTCCCTACCTGGGAAGCCAAGTCGAATAACTGGTCCTCATCGCCGGACAACGCTTCCTCGGCGATGGTTTCTCCGGCGGCGGTGTCTTGCATGCGGATATCCAGCCGAATCTTGTTTTTTTCCGGGCCCGTAAGAAGCGTGTAGGAGCCCAGCACTACCACATCCGCACCGGGATCGGTTCGCAGACGCTCCAGAGTAGCTTTGGCCAGCGAGTCCTCGTCGGTCAAGGGAAGTTCGCTCTTTGCTCTTGCCACATCCTCGCCAGAAACAAGTCGCAGTTCACCGCCCGCGGCGAGTTCGGTATTCAGCATTTCGGAGAAGGCTGCCGAGAGCCAGTTGTCCTCTTTACGTCCAGGTAAATTGCGGAAGCCAAGTACGGCGACCGAGCGACGGATCCTCACCGGCGGCGCGACGCTGCGAGCATCGGCGGTGGTGGGAGCGCGGCGCGGTATCGCACGGAAGGTATACAGTCCGGTTCCCACCATGAAAACCACAATGGCTGCAATCACGAAATAGCGGTTGAGGTGCTTTCGTCCAGGGTAGGCTTGGGCGACGCTTGGAGGCGGCTCTTCTTTGGCTGCATCCGTCTTTTTGGCTGGATCCTCAGAGTCGTCCACCTGAACCGCAACCGGGGCAAGAAACCGGTATCCCCGGCGGGGAATCGTCTCCACGTAGCAGGGCGCCTCGGCATCATCATTAAGTGCTTCGCGCACCTTGCGGATAGCGACACCCAGACTGCGGTCGAACTCCACGAACGTATTGTCCGGCCAGAGGCGCTTGCACACATCCTCCCTGGTGATGACCTCTCCGGGCTGCTCGACCAACATGACCAACAGACGAAAGGGAAGGTCCTGTAACTTCACCCGTCGGCTGCTGCGGGAAAGGATGCCGTCATTGGTGTCGAGTTCGAACGGGCCAAAGCGATAACGAGGTTTATCTGCAGGCACTCCCGACCGCCCCCCCAAAGTGTCGCCATCTTAACACGCCGCGCAGCCGCCCGGTGGCGTTAAAGCAGACCGCTAACTCGCTCAATGCAAATGACATGCTGGTTAAAGCACGTTTAAAGAGCAGTTTCATTGACCACGCGTCCGTTTTGATTCAAATTCACGCTCGGCGGTCGGCAGCTCGCGTGGGGATCGAGCGGATCGGGACGAATCTCAGGCCAGATACCCCAAGAAATTAATGAGCCTCAAAAGGAGAATACATGTCTTACCATTCCACCCATCGAGCGATGGAACCAGTTCTTCATCTCTCAATCTGCCTGATCGGATTATTTCTGCTGATCTTTGCCCTGCGCGCTCACGGGCAGCAGGTTCACCAACTCTCATACAACGGTTCCAGCTGGATGGACCAGAACTTAAATGGAGCTGTGACGTCCCAATATACGGGAATAGCCGCGTTCCTGACGACGCCGAACGATCAAGCACATGTGTATTACATAGACAGCACTTCCAACTATCACGTGCACCAGTTGTTCTTCAACGGTGTGAGCTGGAGTGACGAGGACCTGACTGTGCTATCCGGCGCCCCCGCCGGCGCTAACGCCGAGGGCGAAGTGGCCGGTTTCTCGGTCGGGAATTATCAATATGTGTATTACATCGGTGACGGACAAGGGGTGCATCAACTGCTCTATAACAACATTGGATGGTCCGATACCGACTTGAGTGAGCTGGCGGGAAGCCCATACGCCCAAACCGCTCGGCTGGTCGCTTTCACGACTACGCCCGCCTTGCACGTTTATTACACCGACTATAACGAGCACGTCCATCAGCTTTTCTCCGCCGACGGTGCTCATTGGGCGGACCAGGACTTAACCAACGCGACGGGTGGCACGACCAGCGAGACCTACACGGGACAGATGGGGGGATTCAACATTGACAACTATCAATACCTCTACTTCGTTGCCAGTACTGGCCATGTTCACCAGTTCCTCTACAACAACATCGGTTGGTCCGATGAAGACTTGACGGTGCTCAGCAGGAGCAAGCCAGCCTTTAGCGATAGCGGCGTGCGGGCGATGGTCATTCCTGGCAAAAAGCCGAAGCTGTCCGTTTTCTACACATCTACCGAATACCACATTGTGGAATTATCCAGTACTGACGACAAGAAATGGGTCAAAACGGACCTATCGAAAAAGGCGCAGGCTCCTTGGCCAGAGAGCCTTGAGCTGGCCGCATTCAGTACGTCTCCGCATGATGACCTCCACGTGTTCTATGTCGGCTACACGCCAACTAATGATCATGTGATGCAGATCTATAAGCCGAAAGGGCAGCCATGGACATACCAGGACATGACAGCCCTGACGAACGGTGGAATTCCGGAAAGCTTCGATTACGACATAGCGGGATTCTCCTTCCAGAACAACCAGTACGTTTTTTACGTCGCAAAGTGATGTTCTGCGGCCCACTCGGCCGCGAGAACGTCTGATCCGGGACTTCCTGTGCCGTCTGGCAAGTGATTATGCGGTGGAGCCTGGGAGCCTTGAGCTGTTTAACCAACCCAACGAAATACAAGGAGCACTTTATGATTACCCAATCTCTGTGGCAACGAACGAGGCTCCGGCCAACTATTGCCATAGGTGCGCTTGCCCTGTTCATCTGCCTTGCAAACTTGTCGGCCTTCTGCCAGCAAGTCCATCAACTCTCCTACAACAATTCAAACTGGAGCGATCAAAATCTCTTCGGAGCAGTAACCGATTCGCAATCCGGCATCGCTGCCTTTCCGACGACTCCCAACGATGCTCTTCACGTGTATTACCTCTCCAGCAACGACGATGTTCACCAGCTTTACAACGTTGGCGGAGGCTGGGGGGACGAAGACTTGACCGTTGAAAGCGGTGGGCCCGCGGCGATGGCCAAGAGCAGCGTCGCTGGTTTTTCATTCCAAAACTACCAATATGTTTTCTATTCGGCCAGCAATGGGCACATTCATCAGCTGCTCTACAACAACGTCGACTGGGCGGATACGGATCTCACGTCGCAAACGGGCGGTCCGGCGAGTGATGGGCTTGAATTGACCGCATTCGCCACCACTCCGAACAATGCCCTTCATGTCTATTACGCTTCGGCAAACAGACACATCAACCAGCTCTACAACGTAGGAGGCGGCTGGGCGAACCAGGATCTGACGGCGCTAACCGGCGGGCCTGCGAGCGGTGGGCCCTGGATCTCGGGCTTAAGCATCCTGAACTTTCAGTACGTTTACTACTACGGAAGTGACCGGAACGTGCATGAGCTGTTCTACAACAATTCGACATGGACCGACGAAGACATCAGCCCCGGGAACCAGGGGCCGAATGGAGGGACCGGCATCACAGCAACGCTCATTCCGGGAACCAAGAAAATTCGCGTCTACTTTGTTGGTAACTTCAACCACGTCTTCCAGTTGTCTTCTACGAACAATAAGAAGTGGACCAGCGCGGATCTTTCAAAGAAGACCAAAAGCACTGGCGGGAACGCGGGCAATCAGATTGTGGCCTTTGCGACCACGCCAAACAATCAGCTACACGTTTACTACATGACCGGAAACGATATCTGTCAACTTTTTTTGCCGACTCCGACAAAAAAATGGCAGTTTACCGATCTGACGACGCTCACCAATGGAGGATCGGCGGTTCCCAACAGCGGCATGGCCGGCTTCTCCATCGAAAACCTTCAGTACGTGTACTACCTGGCGAACTGATTCGGTACCCGGGGCCGTTACTCTCGCGGCCCCTTTTTTCCTGCTTTCCTCGAGTAAGTAAGGTCTTAGGAGGCTGATATGAGTCGACGCAATCTTCATTTCCTGGCGAGCGCCACATGGCTGGTGCTAGCCGCGAACGAACTGTACGTGTCCTACGTGGCGAAGTGATTTTGCCCGAGTGCCTGGGGAGCCGTCGTTTCCTGGCGGCGCGCTCCCCCGCATTCGATCTGGGCCGCGGTCGTTAGAACTGCAATTTCAGAAAGAGGGACAGTCATGCGCCGTCGCAAAGAATTCCATCTTAGAACTCTGGTTTTCCATGCTCTCCCGTTGCTTTTAGCCTCCGTCCTGGCGGGGCAAAATGCTGGCGCGGTTGCTTCCGAACAATCGTCGCGCAATCCCGTCAAGCAACGACTCGGGCAAGTTATGCAGCACCTCGGACAAATTCCTCCTGCACCGGAAGCGCAATCGCCGTCCGAGCGCGTCGATCCTCGCTCGCGCGACGATGTTGCAAAAACATCACCGTCGCAGCCAGCCCGGTTGCCAGGCGCGCCGACAGCCGCTGCCAGATATGTCTTTGGCAGAATGGATCTGGCTACCGAGTCCTATCCCGATGGCATCGCCGTCGGTGCGTTTCAGACTGGTGGCCCCCCCAGCATCGCGGTCAGCAATTACGATGTGGGAACGATTTCGATCTACCTCGGCAATCCTGACGGAACCTACCAACCGCCTGTTGATTATGCTGCGGGCTTTGGGCCTATCGACATCGTTACCGGTGACTTCAATCGCGACAGTAATCTCGACTTGGCCGTTGCCAACTGGGAAGGCGGGACGATTTCGATCTTTCTCGGTAATGGTGACGGAACTTTTCAGCCTAAAGTTCAGTATTCGGTCGGCGGCGGCTTCTTTGCTTACCTCGTCGCTGTTGATTTCAATCATGACAACAAGCTCGATCTAGCGGTGACCGTGGGCAGTTCCGATTCGGTCGCCGTTCTCCTCGGCAACGGGGATGGCACGTTCAAGGCCGCGGTGACCTATCCGGCAGTCAATCTGGCCGATGGAGTCGTGGCAGGAGACTTCAACGGCGACGGCAATACAGATCTAGCTGTAACCGGTGGCTCCGACCAACTGGCGATCTTGCTTGGTAATGGGGATGGGACTTTCAAGTCGCCCGTCCAATACGCCGTCGGCAGCTTACCAAGCGCCGTGGTAACCGGAGACTTCAATGGCGACCACAAACTCGACCTTGCAACCGTTACCTTCGATGGCAACAGCGTCTCGGTCTTGCTCGGCAACGGAGACGGTACCTTTCAAGCTCATGTGGATTATCCAGTCGGCAGCGGCCCCTTCTCGCTCGCAACGGCTGACCTGAACGGCGACGGAAACCTTGACCTCGTAGCTGCGAATTATGGTGACAACACGGTTTCGGTACTGTTCGGCAAGGGGAACGGCACGTTTAAACCCGGCAAGATTTATGGAACGAGTCTGTTCCCGTCGCCGCTTGCGATCGCCGACCTGAACGGCGACGGAAGACCTGATCTGGCCATCGTGAACTCGGGCTCGAACACGATAACCCTACTGGCGGGCGCCGGCAAAGGAACATTCCAGAGCCGCAGCGATATTTCGATTGGCAAGGGTACTTTGCCAACATCCGTGGCTATCGCAGACTTCGATGGCAACCACATTCCCGACCTTGCGGTAGCCGACTTCCAAGCCAACGCAGTGTCCGTCCTTCTCGGCAAAGGAGCGGCTAAGTTCGCTGCTCCGGTGGTTTACCCAACAGCGTTTGGCCCGCTGGAAGTGAATGTCGGTGATTTTAACGGTGACAGCTTGACCGACCTTGTACTTGCGGACTCCGGGTCAAACGAGGTATCCGTTCTGCTGGACAAAGACGATGGCGACCTTTCAGCCTGCCTCAGGCATTGGCACTGGTATCTATCCTGAAGGAACAGTCACCGGCGATTTCAATGGTGACGGTAATCTGGACCTCGTCGCCGCCAACGGAGAAGTCGCCACTATTTCCGTTTTGCTTGGCAATGGGAAAGGCGGCTTCACGCCTCATGTTGAGTACGGGGTTGGAGCTAATCCGTTTGGTATCGCAGTCGCGGATCTCAACTTAGATGGGAAACTCGATCTGGTAACCGCCAACGCCGGCGACGACACGGTCAGCGTCCTACTGGGAAATGGCGATGGTACTTTTCGGCCCGCCGTCGCTTATTCATCCAGTTCGACTCCTTACCGGGTTGTTGTTGGTGACTTCAATCACGATGGGTACCCCGATCTGGCCGTTACTGGCTTTGCTTGCAAACACCGTCTCCGTCTTGATCGGAAACGGCGATGGTACATTTCAGCCGCGCGTTGACCTTCCAACTGGCGGCTTTCCGTGGGGTCTGGTCGTTGGTGATTTCAATGCGGACGGAAATCTCGACTTAGCCGTCACTAACACCGGTTGCGAGAATCCGGCGTCTGTGTGCCTTGGCACGGTCTCAATACTCCTCGGCAATGGAGATGGGACCTTCCAGACGCGCGCGGACTACATGGTTGGTCTTTACCCGGTTATGCTCGCACAAGCCGATTTGAATGGGGACGGCGGACAGGATCTGGCCGTGCCCAATGCCCAGTCGGGTTCAGTGTCCATTTTGCTCAATCTCCCCGTCATCGGAATCTTCCCGAGTTCGGTGGGCTTTGGCGCCCAGAAAGTGGACGTTCAGAGCAGTCCGCGGACGATCACGTTGGGCAATCCGAGCGGGACGCCACTCAGCATCAGCAAGCCGAAGATTGTCGGAACAAATGCGGGGGATTTCTCCGAGAGCACAACCTGTCCTCTCGCTCCGGCTACGTTGGCCCCAGGCGCAGATTGTTCCTTCAGCGTGACCTTCACCCCGAAAGCGACCGGAAACCGCAGCGCGTCGCTGACCTTGAAAGACAGCGTGCCCGGAAGCCCGCAATCCATCGCGCTCGGAGGTACCGGCCAATGAACAGAGGTGAACGGCATGTACAGGGCCGATTGCTCAACAATCAGCCATTAAACATCCACGCGACGTTCAACCATCACTAAAACGTTCAATCAGAGGAGAGTAGAGCGATGCTGAAACACAAACAGATGTGTCTCATTTCATTTCTGGGCCTGCTGGCGTTGGGACTGTTCGCTATATCCGGGCAGAGCCAGCCTCCGGCAGTCTCAAGAGCATCCGGCCTTGGACTCCAAAGGCACGCCGGATTGCATGCGCGGCCATCGCGTCAGAATTTGAGGTCCAAAAGGCAACAACAACCCGAATCTGTAAGCCTCAGCTTCGGCTTGATCGACTTCCCCCGCTCGACGGCCAGCAACGCCTTCGGCCTCAACTCAAAGGGGGATATCGTTGGCGGTTATGGCCCCATCCCGCCCTGGCCGGCTTTCTATTGGGAAACAACTGGCTATTGGCTGAAAGAAAACACGTTTCGCACACTCGCCTATCCGGGCGCGAAGTATTCGGCTCCCTACAGTATCAATGACAAGAGAGTAATTGTCGGATTCTATGACATGGTGGGGGACCAGAACTTTCGCGGCTACCAGTACAAAGGCGGCGAGTTCACGAACATTGATTATCCCGGAGCGCCAGCCACCGCTCCAGTCGCTATCAATAACTCAGGGGTGGTTACCGGCATTTACTTCGATAGCAGTAATGAACAGCACGGCTTCACGCTGAAGAATGGGGTTTATACCACTCTCGATGTACCCAACCTGTACGTCACTGAGCCGTACGATATCAACTCCAAAGGAGACATTGTTGGCAGTTGCTATGACCTGAACGATATCGAGCACGGTTTCGTCTACCAAAACGGGCAGTTTGCAATCGTCGATTATCCCGGCGCTACCAATACAGAGGTCACCGGCATAAATGATGCAGGGCAGATGATCGGGGTCTACGGGGACGGTGTCATGGTTGCCGGTAACTACTATCAGGTGTCAAACCTGTTCTTGTTCGATCATGGAACGTTTACTCCTTTGACGTTACCCGTAGAGACCCAGGCGATTCTGTCCTATTCAATGAAGGGCAACGAGTTTGTCGGATTTTATGTCGATAACACAAACAACCTCTATGGCTTTGAGGCGCAAATCGTGGACGGTTCGATACGTCAGATTTCAAGGAGCGAACAATGAGAGCCAGCGCCGGGCTCTTGCGTTCGAATCGCACGTCGTCGATCATCCGGGCCGCATGCATGGCTTGTTTCACGTTGGGATGCCGAAGCCGTTACCGCGAGACAGATCGCCGAAAATCAGTTTTGGATTAAGGAGAACTGAATGCCTCGAAATCATATTTTAACGTTTTCTGTTCTTTCATTACTCGTGGTGGGACAAGCCGTGACAGCACGCGCGGCTGACTCCTGCCAGCCAGTCTTTGACGCGTTAATGAAGGTCGCAACAACTCCGAGCCACAGTTATACGACCAATACCGCCGTTAACGGCGGCAAGCCGGCGGAAGGCGAAACGATATTCGCCAACGGAGAGAAGTACATTCGAGCGCACGGGAAATGGATGCGCCCTTCCGTGACCTCACAGGACGTTCTGGAGCAAGAGAAGGAAGAAGAGTTGCACGGCAAATCAACTTGCCAATTCCTTCGCAATGAGTCCGTGAACGGTGAAGCCGCCATGCTCTTCTCGATGCATCGCGAATACAAAGAGATCAAAGAAGACGCACAGATGTGGATATCCAAAGCCGCCGGATTGCTTCTGCGCGTCGAAAAAGACGTGGATAACAGAAGCAACCAGAAAAAGGAGCATCAATCAACGCGCTTCGAGTACGGGAACGTTCGACCGCCGATTTGATCCGTGAGAATCCGCCGGAACTCGTCATTGCTTACCAAACCGCTGCCGCCGGCTGCGGCCTGCTGGACTGCGGCCTTCTTAACCGCCGCCAGGACGGGTCCGCGCTGGTCGGCCGCGATCGTGATGCCCAGTTCCTTGCATTTCAGGTCGATGCTGTCGAGCCCGCTTTTTTTGCCGAGGACGATCCGGCGTTCCGCCCGCACAATTTCCGCTGAGTAAGGCTCAATTGCCTCCGGGAGATGGAACTGACTGGCGACTGCGCCACTCTCGCGCATAAACAAGTTTTCACCGACCAGCGGCTTCCACGCCTCGAGCGTGTAGCCCGCTGCCCGCCGCACCACCTCGGAAACCTCGCGCACCTTTTCGAGATTCAGTACCACCGGCACGTCGTAGAGGCAGCGCAGCGCAAGTGCAATCTCCGCGATATCGGCGTTGCCGGCGCGCTCCCCCATGCCGTTGATCGTGCCCTGGATCCAGGTCGCCCCGCCGCGGACGGCAGCCACCGCGCAGGCCGTCGCCATGCCGAAATCGTTGTGTCCGTGGAAGTGAACCGGCACACCCTTGCCGGCCCACTGGCAGACTTGCCGCGTCAGGTACTCGGCCGCCTCAGGTCCGCAGGCTCCGATCGTATCGACGACCACTAATTCCTTCGCCCCCGCGTCGAGCGCCGACAGGTAAACGGTTTTCAAAAATTCCAACTCGGTCCGTGTTCCGTCAACCGCAAAGAATGCCACCGTGATGCCCGCGTCGCGGGCCGCGGAGACTGCATCGCGAATCCGGCGTAAGACCTCTTCCTGCGAGATGCCATACGCTTTCAGCTTGATCGCGCTGGTGGGCGCTTCAATCACCGAATAGTGGAGATTCAGCCGAACCAGTTCTTCGACGTCCGCTTTGACCGCGCGAGAAAATCCCCAGAGTTCCGCCTTGATGCCGGCCTTCTGCATGAGCTGAATGGCTTCGGCGTCTTCCGCCGATACGCGCGGAAATCCGGCTTCAATGCGGCTTACTCCCAGCTCATCCAGCTTGCTGGCAATTTCCAGTTTCTGCTGGGGCGAGAGCACAACTCCGACCGTTTGCTCCCCATCGCGCAGCGTCGTATCGTAAAAGCGGATAGCAGTTTTCGGAAACGCGGCTCGCACTTCGCTGCGCGCATTGAGTTCACTGACCCAGATTTTAGAATTGGTAGTCATCGTCTGAACAACTCCAACTCACCACGGAGACACAGCGTCACAGAGAGAATCAAGTATTCGGTTTTCTCTGTGTCTCTGTGCCTCCGTGGTGAAGGCCTATTTGGTAGTTTCCTTGGTGGCAAGCATCCCCGGTTTCCGGCCGTACGCTTTTTCCCATGAGATTACCGGATTCCGCAGCACGCCGATCTTTTCGATCTCGCATTCCATCACATCGCCAGGCTTCAGATACCACGCTTTCGGATCTCCCGAAAACGCCGCAACGCCCGATACCGTTCCGGTTGAGACAACATCGCCCGCGCTGTAGCCCATAGGGGAGTAGTGTGCAAGGATCTCCGGAATCTTGACCGACATTTTGCTCGAATGGGAACGCTGCCGTGACTCGCCGTTCACGCGCAGTTCCATGGCCAGGTTATGCGCATCGGGAATCTCGTCCGCGGTGACGATCCACGGCCCCAAGGGGCAAAACGTGTCGATCCCTTTGCAGAAACTGAACACGCCCGACTTCATTTCGCGGCGCTGAATGTCGCGCGCCGTAATGTCATTGAAAATTACGTACCCTCCGATATAGTCGGGCGCTTCTTCCGGCGTAAAGTGCTTGCCCGCTTTCTTGAGAACGACCGCGAGTTCCAGTTCGTAATCCAGTTCCTGGGTCAGATGCTCCGGATAGATCACTGGTTCTTCGGGGCCGATGATCGCGTCGGTGTTTTGAAAGAAAACGATCCACGGCATCACGGGATGTGAAAACCCGGCTTTCGTCGCCTCTTCATGGTGCTCGCGAAAGTTGCCCGCCGTGTGAAAGAACTTCTTCGGAATGATGGGCGCCTTGAGCTTCGCTTCAGCAAGCGGGTAGAACAGCGTCTCGCCCCGTGGACCGACTGCGCCGGCGGCGAGGCTGTTGACGTAGTCGAGCGCTTTGCGTGCAGCGTTGAGGCTGGTATCTCCGCCGCGAAACAGAGCGCGCATCTCTGGTGGGACCAGGGCATCGGACATGCGGTAGAAAATAGCTTCGTGTTCGACGTCGCGCAAGTAGAGAGCGCAAGCAGTGTGCAAGTCTGCAATCTGGTGGTCGCCTGCCAATGCGCCGATGCGGGATTGATGGGCTGCGTTTTCGAAGGTTACAAGTTTCATCGGCGTCTGCTCTACTTTCTAAAATGCGGCAACACCGCCTCGCCAAATAATTTTGCCTGACCGGTACGATCGTCTCCCCAGATCTCAAGCATGATGTGCGTGCACCCCGCGGCGCGGTATTCTTCGATCTTCTGCGCACACTCGTCGGGCGTGCCCGCAATAGGACAGACTTTGCGGAGTAGTTCGTCGCTGACGGCTTGCGCCGCAGCTTTGCGGCCGCCTTTTTCCATGGCATCGGCAACAGGCTGAAGCTCTTCAAACGTGATGCCGGCGGATTCGAGCAGCACGTCGGCCGAGCCTTTGATATTTTGCACTTTGTTGGCCAGGTACATCGCGGCCTGTTCGCGCGCGCCTTCCTTGCCTTTCTTCGAGTCGCGGCCGATGCTGCCGACAATCACGCAGCCCAGCACCAGTTTCGAAGCATCTTTGCCCGCTTTGGCCGCGCCCTCTTCCATATTCTTTTTCGAATAGCGCACAAATGCGGGAGTCGTGATCGACGCCGTGAGCAAGCCGTCTCCGAGCGATCCTCCAAGTCTCTGCATCGCTGGTCCCGTTCCTGCCACATACACTGGAGGAATTTTGCGCGACGTGTGCGCGTCGCTCCTGAGGGGCGGAACGCTGGCCGCGAAAACCTTGCCTTGATACTCGAACTTGTCGCCTTGGAGTACGCCGCGGATGACCTCAATGCTTTCGCGCATCACGGTCGCGGGCCCAACTTTCTCGCCCTCGCCTTCGCCGATTTCTTTCATAAAAATCTTCGACGCGCCCAGGCCCAGGAGGAAGCGGTCCCCGGCCAAGTCCTGCATGACGCGAGCTTCCATTGCGATCTGGACCGGATGACGGGTGTACGGAGAAATGATTCCCCACCCGAGTTGAATGCGTTTCGTCTGACTGGCAATCACAGCCAGGATGGCGGTGGAGGAGCGCGCTTCGAAGGAATGCTTCCGCCACCAGGGATAGGCTTCCGCGATCCAGAAAGTGTCAAAGCCCGCATCCTCGCACGCCTTGGCCATGGTGGCGGTTTCGTGGACGGGCTCCATGCTGAGCTGTAGGACTCCGATGTTGAGTGGGATAGGCATTTTTAGTTGTCAGTTGTCAGTTGTTAGTAAATCCGTCGATACACAGGAAGCCATACCTTTATAAGAGCTCAGTTTGGGTCGGACCAGGAATGCTCCAATCCCTTGATCAACTCCCACATGGCTTTATTTAAGGGCGTCGGAATGCCAGTCTCCTCACCCCATTTCACGATTGCGCCATTCATGAAATCGACTTCGGTCTGGCGCTTGGCGAGTACGTCCTGAAGCATCGACGCCCTGTGTTTTCCGGGAGCGTTCGCACCCTTTTGCACCAGTGCTCGAGGATCGCCGTGCAACTCGATGCCCAGCGCCTTCGCGACCGCCTCACCCTCGGCAATCAGGTCATTGGATAACTGCCCGGTCGGCGAAAATCGAGTGGCGGCCCCGTGATGCAACAGGGTCAGAGCCCCGACCGGGTTAGTGGCGGCGTTGAAGATCAGCTTCGTCCACTGCGCACCGCGTGCGTCTTTGAGTGCAATCACGTCCATGCCGGAGCGGGTGATCAGCCCCGCCAGTTCTTCAACTTTGGACATCGGCGTCTGCGTCGGTTCGAACGGCCCAATCCACGTGTCGCCTTTAATATCGAAGCCGACATGGCCCGGGCCAACCGGGTGGCCGGCGGGGAAGGTCGTGCCGCGGATTACGTACTTTACGTGCTCGGCAATGATCTCCTCGTTGCCGACTCCGTTCTGCACGGAGCAGACGGCGCTTTCATCATCGAATGCATGCGCTACCTGACCAATCGCGCTGCGCGTATGGATGGCCTTGGTGGCCACAATACCGTAATCGCAGCGGGGCAACTCTTCCGCGTTGCTCGTAGCATTGAGCTTTGCTGTGAACTCGGCCGCTCCCGAAAGACGCAGACCGTTCCTGCGGATGGCGTCGATATGATCCCGCCAGACGTCATAGGCCCACACCTCGGCCTCTCCCTTTTGAGCGAGATGAGCGGCAAACAAGCTGCCGACCGCGCCACAACCGATAATGCATACCTTTAGCAATGCCATACTCCAAGTTCAAGTCAGAAGTAAAAAGTCAGATTGCAGAAGTAAAACCTCTTGGACCCTGCAGTACGGATTACTTCTGCAATCTAACTTCTGACTTCTGACTTTCCCGCGTTTCCTTTCCCGTAAAAAACTTCCACGGCACGTCCGCCAAACACTCGCCTTCAGTCTTGCCGATGCGATACGTGTCCTGCGTGTAGAGGCAAACCTGTCCATTCTGATCGACGACTTGCGGATGCAGGGAGAAGACCATGTTCTCCTCCAGCGGCACGTCTGTCTTATCGCCGATCGCTGGATATTCAATCATGGTGGTCCCAATGCTATGTCCAGAAAGATGCCCCAGCGAGAAGCCGACCTTCGCAAACGTATCGGCGACGGCACGGTGAACGGTGGACGCGAGCTCGCCCGCCCGCATCAATTTGCGCGCGGATTCCATGGCGTGCGGGTAGGCATCAGCCATCTTCTGTGTGGTGGCGCTCGGCTTCCCCTGGATCAGGGCACGGGAAAATTCCACCCAGTACCCGCCCGACCCGGTAATTTCCAGCGAATAAAGCAGTAAGTCGTCGCCGCCGACTTTGCGACGTCCCGGAACTTTGAAGTAAGCATTGGCCTCGCCGTGTTCTCCCGAAAGCAGAATGTTCATCATGCGAGGGCCAGCGCCGCGCGCGAAGAAGCGTTCGACCGCGGGCGCCATGATCTCGGCTTCAGTCTTGCCGGGCCGGTAAGCCGCAACCAGCGCCCAGAAACCATCGACGATAATGTCCATCGCGTCGCGGACTTCGACCAGCTCCTCATCACTCTTCACGGCGCGCGCCATGTCGAACTCCTGGTCAAAGGGCACCAGTTCAAACGAACCCTCCGCCAGCTCACGATAATCGCGCACCGCCATAATAAAGTTCATTCCAAACGTGCCGATCCGTTTCCATTTGCGCTCGGCGGCGCGGTCGCACAACCAGCGGCCGGGAAGGTCAGGCCAGACCTGATCCTTCACCCAGGGCGTGGTTTTGTCGCCGATCCAGCGCGCTTCACGCGGGAAGACCAGCGTGGGCTCGCCTTCGAGGGGAATGAGCACGTACACATAACGGTGCACAATCTCGAATCCGGATGTATAGAAGACCGCTCCTTCGAACCCCGCATACTGATTGCCGCAGACGATCAGCGCATCGAGATTGTGCGCGTGCATCCGCGAGCGGATGTTTTGGTACCGGCGATCGATTTCTTTCTGACTTGGCAAAATGGCCTCTGAATTTCGACTGCTTTCTGCACCGCAAAAGTAGTGACCTGACGCGAACCGCGCTTAACCGCTCACCCCGCACAATTCGGCAGCTGTGAGCGCGTAGACTTTCGTGATGTCAACCAAGGTTTGAATGCGAACTTTTTCTCCTTCCTTGTCGCGCGGGCCGCTGGATGGCCCGTAGTTCACGGTTTCCACCCCGAAACGGCTAAGCACGCTGGCATCCGAACACCACGTAACAACCTCGCGTTCGGGTATCTTGCCGGTGATGCGTTTGTGATTGCGGTCAATGGCTCGAATCATCTCGTGCTCTTCGCTGATGCGCGCGCCCGGAACCGAAACGTAGGTTTCGAATTCCAGACCCCAATCGGGGTGCGCCTTCTCCAGATCGCAGAAGACTTGTTGGATCTCGCGACGAGCGTCGGCCATAGGAATCGTGGGCGGAACGCGCACGTCGAGAAACAAGTCGGTTTTTTCGGGAGTGCGACTAGCACGCCAGGCATGTCCTCCGCGAATGCCGCCGAGATTCACCATCGCCTTCTTGCCGCCGTACGCAGCTTTCTTCTCCCATTCTTCAATCCACTTCAGGATGGGTGGCATAAGTTCAAGCATGCGGCGAATGGAATTCATCTCCTCGCGGCCCTCGCAAAACGCGGTATGCACGTAGATGCCGGTACACGAGATGCGCACCCACATGGAGCCGAAGTGCTCGAGAACGACGTGCATGTCGGTCGGTTCGCCGAGAATGCACATGTCGGGCAACACTCCGTGATTCACGAGATAGTGCGTGCCGTAGCCGTAGCCGCGGTACTCTTTGCCTTTGAACTCACCCCACTGCGTCTTCTCGATCTCTCCCGCGACTGCCGCGATAATGACGTCCCCCTTCAATCGAACTCCCGCGCGTTGCAGCGCTTTCACCGCATTCGTGTAACAGACGAGCGCGCCCTTCATGTTGTAAATGCCAAGGCCGTAGATAAAGCCGTCCTTGACGACGGCGTGCGGCTTGTAGCCGAGGCCGGTAAGAAATTCCTCGCGGCCCGTGTTGGAGGTATCCATGTGGCCGTTGAACATCAGGTTTTTGCCGCCGCCCGAGCCCTTCCATCGGCCGACCACGTTGGCGCGTCCTTCTTCGACTTCCTGCCATGTGATGTCAAGACCGATCTTCAGCAAGGCGGATTGCATATACTGCGCCATCTGCAGCTCTTCACCGGTCGGACTGGGGATATTGATCACGTCGCTCGACATGGAGACGATTTCGTCCTCGCGGACTTCGGCCAGGATTCGGTCGATCAGCTTCGGGTCGAGAGTGGATTTCGAATTTGCAGTTGTGCCAGACACTTGTTGAGTTCTCTCCCTAACCCTTGTCATCCCGAGCACAGCGAGGGATCTGGAGTTCGCCGCAAAATGCAGATCCCTCGCTTCGCTCGGGATGACGATTCATGACCAAGCCCAACTTTCAGTGACGCTTCGCCAGACGAAAATCGTCTGGGTCGGTGCACAGTTTTTCGTTGCCGGTTTCGGTGATCAGAAAATTATCTTCCAGCCGCAATCCTCCGCCGCCCGGCCAGTAAATGCCGGGCTCAATGGCCAGCACCATTCCCTTTTTTATTTCGCCGGTGCCGGCCTGATGCGCATACGGCCACTCGTGAGCGCGCGTGCCGACGCCGTGGCAGATCGGGTGGGAAGGCTGTCCAGCGTACCCACCTTCGGCAATACGAGCACGAACGAACTTGTCGAGTTCAGGGAAGCTGGCGCCCGCGCGCGCGAAAGAAACCGCGCCGTTGAAAACCGTGAGCAGCAGATCGAGCAGTTTGTGATACTCAGGCTTCAACTCGCCGGGGCAAGCATTCTTGGTGAGGTCGGTCCAATACCCATCGGCGCAGACCCAGATTTCGAAAAGGGTGGGTTCGTTGTTCTGAATCGGGCGATCGCCGGTAGCGGTGAACGTGGCGATTCCCTTGCCCGACCACACCAGCGTGAAGGCCCGCGCCATCTCGACTTTCCCCTTGTAGCCCACACCGGTTCCATGTACGAAGCCTTCATACATGGCTCCGACTTCGCTCTCTTTCATGCCCGGCCGCATGTGCTCGCGGGTGTAATCCATCGCGAGGGCCGCGAGTTCATTGGCTAAACGCATACGCTCGATTTCCTGATCGGTCTTGATCGAACGGGCTTCGTTCAGGAGCGGTGTCGCGTCCATCACCTCGCCGCAAAACTTTTTGAACGATTCGAAATAGGACATCATGAAGGTGGTCGGCTCGCCCACCATGCGGTCGGCTGACTGCGTGCCCATGTTGAGTTCAACTGCAACTTTCTCGGTCAGGCCGCGTTGCTTGAGGATCTCAAACGCTTGGTCCCAGGCGCGGAACTGCGGGGGACGCGGGTCGCGCGGGTCGTAACCTTTGAAATAGCGGATGTCCTGAGTCCATGAATTGCGCTCTGCATCGGCCTGCTGTGGTTCGAGCGCGATCAGCGTAGGCTCGCCTTCGCTCGGAAAGACGGCCGCGTCATATCCCTTCATGCACCAGTAGTTGGTGAGATAGAGAACATTGTCAGGCGCGCGGCAGACCAGGGCGGAAACCCCTTGTTCCTTCATAAGGGATCGGACTCGATCGAGCTTCGTGTTGTCGATAGGCCAGGCCATCAGTGAACCGTCACCGGCTTGTTTTCATCCTGAAATTTCCAGGCGGCTTCTTTTCCTTTGATCATGCGATACACCGCACTGTGCAGCGGGGCCGGTACGCCCACTCGCTGTGCTTCGCGGGCGATCGCACCGGAGAGAAAGTCGACTTCAGTCGTCAACTGGCGACGCACGTCGTACAACATGGACGGCGGATGATTGGTCATCGCGCCAATCTTGTTCATCTCCCAGGGGTCTTCGTGAAGCTCGATCCCGGCGGCAGCCGCCACGCGTTTGCCTTCTTCGATCAGCGCGTGCAGCAGATGCCCAAGGTCGGAAAATCTGGCTTCGTCGGCGAAGTGCGGAGAGTGCGGAAGGCCTGTAAGCGCGGAAACGCCGTTCACCGAAGCATTGAAAATCAGCTTCGACCACTGGGCAGGTTTGGCATCTTCCAGCGCCTGCGCCTTGAGGCCGCCGGCCACAATCAGGTCGGCCGCTTCTTTCACGATTTCATACGGTGTGCCGGTCGGCTCGAATGGCCCCATCCAAGTCGGGGTGTCGAGTTCGTACTGCACGAGCGTGTCGCTGTGACGAGTGCCGCTCATGAAAGTCGTACCGCGGATCACATAGCCGCGAGTATGGCAGGCGATGATCTCTTCGCTGCCGAGCCCGTTCTGAGCGGATAGCACCGCGCCCTTGTCGAAACAATGACCCACGAGCCGAATCGATTCCGCAACATTGGTCGCTTTCGTCGCGACAATGCCGAAGTCACAAACGGGGAGCTCCCTTGCGTTAGCGGTCGCCTTGAGTTCGACAGAACATTCGTGTGTCCCCGTGACTCGCAATCCGTCGCGATTGAGCGCGAGGGCATGATCTTCGCGGCGGACCAGGGCCCAGACCTCGGCGACACGCGCCAGGTGGGCGGCATATAGACTGCCGATCGCGCCACAGCCGATGATGCCAACCTTCTTCATCTCTTTTCCAGCTTCACCAAATTCGTTAACTGTCCATTCTCATGATTCGTGAGTGAGCGGAAAATGCTATCGCCATTGTTGAACGAATCGTTGATGAAGATGCCTTGCGTGAACAAGGCATCTTGCAACGCCGCAGAAATCGTGTGGATCGGCGCCGCTCCGCCTTCCCCCATACCTTTGGCGCCGCTGTAGCTGTGCGGCGACGGCGTTGACGTGTGACCGTATTTGATCGTTGGAATATTTGCCGAGGTAATCGGCGTGTAGTCGCTGAATGTGCTGGTCAGCATATTTCCAACCGCATCATAGACGCAGGTTTCCATGAGCGCGGCGCCGACGCCGTGTGCTGTCGCTCCATAGACCTGGCCTTCCACGATGGGCGGGTTAATGACCGTGCCGCAATCGTCCACGGCCACGTAGTCAAGAATCTTCGGAACAAATGTGTCGCGGTCGACTTCAATCACCGCGATGTGCAATTGCGAAGCATACGTCATCGTCAGATTGCCGTATTTCGCTTTCGTGTCAGGAACCTTGAAGGGAGCGCGCCAAACGTAACGGCAATTCAGCGTAACGTCGAACAATTCCGGCGGAAGCACGGCGCTGTTTACGTTCACGATGTTCGCCAGGCCCCAGTAGTTGATCGACTTCCCGCTGCTGTTGGCCTTGATTTCAGGGCCCTGCTGGCCGGCTCCAAATTCCAGATCGTCCTCTTTTGTTTCGAGCACAAAAGCCGCCAGGCGCTTCATCTCAGCCTTAAGCTTCTGCGCCGCGCCATGAACTGCCGACAATCCGGAAACCGCGAACTGGCTGGCGTAGGTTCCAGAGAATCCCGTGTGCACATTACGCTCAGTGTCAAACCCGGTGCGCACGGTGATGATGTCAGGATGAATGTTGAGCACGTCAGCAACAACCTGGGCGGCAGTGGTCTCGTGTCCCTGTCCCTGCGGACATGAGCCGACGGCAACAACCACTTCGCCATAAATATCGAGTTTGCAATTGGCGCCTTGCGAGTTGCCGGAGAATGGGGCATACGGGTTAATGATCTGCGACTGGCCAAAGTTATTGGTGCCCGAATCGAGCGTCGTGCCGATGCCGATGCCAATCACGCGCCCCTCTTTGCGGGCAGCCTCCTGCTTCTTCTTCCAATCGTCCCAGCCAATCAATTTTTTTGCCACGTCAAGCATTTTGGGATAATCGCCGGAATCGTAAACGCAGCCGTTCGGGGTGGTGTAGGGAAATTCTTCGGCACGAATGTAATTTCGGAGGCGCATTTCGTCAGGTGCAATGCCAAGTTCGTGGGCGCAGATATCAACTACGCGCTCCAGGAACCAGAGATGCTGCATGCGCGAGTATCCGCGGTTGGGGCCGACCGGACATTTGTTGGTGACCGCCTGCGAAAAATCGATGCGGGCGTTCCGGAAGCGATAGACGCCACAGAAGACCTGCGACCAGATAACGCAGCCGAGTGGTTCGTAGCGTGGATAGGCGCCGCAATCGTCGATATGGTGCGAATCGATGGCCGTGATGACGCCATTTTTATCGAGGGCGACGCGCGTGTTGCGGAAGGTGCGCTCGTTTCCATGGGCACTCGAAACCATGTGCTCGGAGCGTGTTTCCACCCATTTGATGGGCCTTCCACCGGACTTTTTCGAGGCCAGCGCGCACACCGCCATCTGCGGATAGCTGGTGATCTTGATGCCGAAGCTCCCGCCAATGTCGAAAGTCTGAACACGAATCTTGTCGATGTGAATCTTCAGGTGCGCAGCCAGGAATTGGATCGCGAACGACGGGAATGAATTGTTGCACCAGTAATAAATGCGCTCGTCTTTCGGATTCCATTCTGCGATGACCACGTTGTTTTCGAGTGGGGTCGAGGAAAAACGGTGGAAGTGCATGCGATCAATGTCGACGACATAGGCCGCCTCCTTGAACGCTTTCTCCACATCGCCGAATTCCCACACGCCGTTCCACACTTTGTTGGTCCCCGCCTCTTCATGAAGGAGGCTGTGATCGGTGAGAGCCTGCTCGGCGTCGACGACGGGTTCGAGTGGCTCGTATTCGATCTCGACCAACTCCGCGGCATCGTCGGCGAGCGCTGGGGATTCGGCAACAATGGCGGCTACCGGCTCTCCCTGATAACGGACCTTATCGACGGCCATCGGGAAGTCGCGAATCTTCTGGGCGTGCTCGGGCCCGATCTCAATGAAGGGCTCGGTCTGGCTGGCAACCTCCCTTCCCGCAATCGCGCAGATGACGCCGGGCAGAGCTTCAGCAGCGGAGGTATCGACGCGAACGATCTTCGCATGCGCGAATGGGGAACGCACGAAACGAAGGTAGAGCATTTCGCGGAGCTTGATATCGTCCGCAAATTTGCCACGGCCGCGCAGCAGCCGGTCTTCCTCTTTTCGAGGAAGCGAAGCGCCTACCCAGTGCCGTCCGTTCTTTTTCTCTTCAGTCACGCTATGAGTGCCTCCAACAACTCTTGGCGGGCAGGAGTGCCCGCCCCACACGACTACCCCAAGGCCGCTTGCAATCCATCGATCAATCTCTGAATCTGCTTCTTCGCAAGCGGCTGGAGCACACCGCCCGCTACCGACGTCAGCCGGCCGAAAATCTGGGCTTCACCCTGCCAATTGACTTTGGTCCCGGCGACAATTGCGTCAGCGATTCCGATCGCCGCCGGTGCCGGGTCGATCGCAGTGGCCGTGGACACATTTTCTCCAGCGGTGGCTTCCTCTACTGGCACGGTTGCACTTGCGACTGCCCCCGCGCTCGGCGCCAGGTCAAACCCAGCGACCATGATGACACTCCCTCCGGCGACGGCTCCCTGTCCCTTATATTGAGCGCGACGCGGGCGATCCGCCTCCGATAGTTCCATCTTCACGTCGGCGCTGCCCTTGATGTAGGAAATGCCCACATTCACCTTGACGGCGAAATGGGTGGCGTCCTGCACTGAGAGCCCTTGAAACTCCGGAAGCAGCGGAGCGAATCGATGGGGGTCGGTGAGGAAGTCGTAAACTTCCTCGGGTTTTTTCTTGACTTCGAATTCACCAGAAAACTGAATCGCCATCTCAGGCTCCCTTCATGTTCCGACCCGCTTGCTGAATGGCCTTGAAGACGTTCATGTACCCGGTACAGCGGCAGGTATTGCCGGCGATCGCGTGGCGAATCTGCTTCTCGTCTGGATCGGGATTCTCCGAAAGCAACTGGAAAGTCGAGAGCATGAGGCCAGGCGTGCAATAGCCGCACTGCAATCCATAGGAGTCGCCGAAGGCTTTCTGAATGGGATGGAGCTGGCCGTCTTGCGCCAGACCTTCGACGGTCGTGATCTCGGAGCCGTCTGCCTGCACGGCAAACATCGTGCATGACTTCACCGCGAGCCCGTTCATGAGCACCGTGCAGGCACCGCAGTACGTGGTGTCACAGCCGACATGCGTGCCGGTCAGGTCGCAATTTTCGCGCAGAAATTCGACCAGCAACAAGCGCGGCTCGACTTCCTTGGAATAAGGTTTGCCATTTACCTTTATCTGGACTGCGATTTTCTCGGTGGCGGCAGCCTCAGGCATAAAGATGGCTCCCTTCGATCTGTTCTCCGCCTGCGCGGCGTGCGGCAATCTGGATCGCCCGCTTGACGAGCGCGACAATCAACTGGCGCTTGTATTCGGCCGACCCGCGCATGTCGGATTGCGGATCGGCGGCGGCGCGGGCAGCCTCGGCAGCGGCTGCCGCCGTTTTGTCGTTCAATGGTTTTCCGCGCAAGGCAGCCTCGGCCTCAGTCGCGCGCACTGACATCAGACCCACACATCCCAGAGCAATCGCAGCCTCTTTGCAGACGCCGCCTTCATTCGTAAGTTGCACGGCGACGCTTGCGCTCGGATACACGGGAGCCGTCCGCTTGAATGCGAGGTAGGCGCCCCCGCTGCCCTTAGGCGGGATTTTTACTTCAACTTCGGTGATGAGTTCGTCGTGTGCCAGCACGGTGGTGTAAGCATCTTTAATGAAGTCGCTCAGGGCAACCTTGCGCGTGCCGTTCGGTCCGAGGCAATGAACGGTCGTGTCGAGCGTGAGCAGGGCGTTGGCCCAGTCGCCGCTCGGGTCGGCTTCCGCGAGCGAGCCGCCGATCGTGCCCCGGTTACGCACCTGCACATCGGCGATGCCGGCGCCGCAGTCATGCAACACAGGAATCTTCTTCGCCAGTACGGAGTGCTCAATTTCCGCGTGGCGCGTCATCGCGCCGAAGCGTAGTGCGCCAGCCTCTTCTCCGATGAACGAAGTGCCCAGAATGAAGTTCAAATCCACCAGATGTTCGGGATTGGCAAAACGCAACTTCAAGAGCGGAATCAGGCTCTGTCCGCCGGCAAGCAACTTGGCGCCTTCGCCTAGTTGTCCCAGCATCGTTACCGCCTCATTCAGCGACCGCGCCCGGTGATAGTGAAATGATCGCGGATACATTACGTTTTATCTCGCCTCTGTAGCCAACGCGCGTTGCCGCGCGAATCCCCAGGCAGTTGCCGTCAAACCGGCAATAACCAGTCCCGGGCCTAACACCGCTAGCGCTTTGAACAGAAAATCATCGTGATGATACGTCTGAAGAATCACTGCCAGCGGGAACACCGTACTTCCGGTCAGCAGGCTGATCGCAATCGCCTGCCGGAAGGCCTCGCTGAAATTCACTCGCCCGAAGATTGCGCCCAATAAGATCATGAGCATCCCTAGCCCGATCCAGTGGGAGTGAGCATCCACCTGGCGGACATAGTCGTACTTCGTGCTCGCATAGACCTGGAGGTCAGTTTGGGACTCCGTTGAATTTCGCTCGGCAGCACTGGCAAACGCATGGGTGAGGGATCCACCCATTTGATCCAGTGTCTGGTGCTCCACGAAAACAGCATAATACAAACCATAGAGCATTCCGGCCGCGGCCAGCGCCATTCCGCCGAGGACGAGGATTTTGCGCGAACCAGTCATCGCGCACTCTCCACGGCATCGAGATGGCCCGAATAGCGCAAGATTCCAACCAGCATTCCGATCAGGCCGACAATGACCATCAGGCCGCCAACGTCGGCGATGCCGCCGGCCACCAACCCGAATTTCAGTTCCAGCAACACAAAGACCGGCAGGATCACGGAGCCGCCGAGCAACACCTCCACCCAGCGCCGCTTCCATTTTTCAGACAAGAACACGTAGGGCTGCACAAATGAAAGCAGCATGGCGAGCAATCCAAACTCGATGATGTGCGAGTGCGCAGCGATATTGACGGCGCGCGCGCCGGCCAGATTGCCAAAATACGTGACCTCGCCGGTCGCCGCCGCCACATTGCCTTCCGACGCAAATCCAATCATGCGTTGCAGAATTGCAGGTTCCATCTGCTCGTGCTGATAAAGCAGCGCCCCTGCATAGTAGGCGCCATGCAGAAATCCAAGGAGCACCAGCAGCGTGCCCCCAGTCAGAAGAGCGCGGCTGGGCATGTCGTCTTCGGCGGGCAATTCCGGTTCGGTGAGTTCGCGATTTTGCAGGTATTTCCAGAAGCCCCAGGCTTGGACCAAAAGAACAAGGATGAGCAGCGCTCCGGCGGAATCGGCCAGCACACTCGCCCATCCGATCACCGCGAACGGGCTGTAGGCCAGGCCCACGTAGTGAATCAGGAAAATACCGAGCGGCAGAAGAACTCCGCCCGTGACGAACAGTGCCGCCATCGCTTTCTTTGTTGCCTGCGAGAGCGCGATGTACGGCTGAACCAGCGCCAGAAGCAATGCCAGATAGCCCGCGGCGAGTCATGTGAACGTGAGCATCCACCTTGGTGCCGCGGTCTTCGAGCAAACCGCCAAGGCCACTGAAGGCTGCGGCAGCACCGGCTGCGTCGTGGGCCGCGACCGCACGGCTCGCCTCCACGAGGGCCGCGCCCTGTTGTCCGGCGTTCTGGTGCAGGATGAAAACAGCAAAAATATCGCCCAAGAGCATGCCGGCCGCGATCAGCGCGATCCCGCCGAAAATATAAAGGCGGCGAGCGCTCGTGGGCGCGAGCATCGTAACCACCGGCAACGATTTGGCAATGGTAGCCATTAATATCGTTTTCGCGTCAGTCCGCGGCCACAGCATCCGAGGACTTCGGACGGAACGCGGGCATGACGTGTTTGGAGAACATCTGCTGCGTCTTAATGCTCTTCCAGTGCTCGATTCCGCCAAAATTGGAGACGATCGCGAGTTCTCCAATGCCGCCCTTCGCCTGTAGATTTCGCACCTGCTGGATCACCTTATCAGGTGTGCCGACGAAGCCGATCTCCTGCTCGACAATTTCGTCGTAGCTAAGTTTCAGGAGCGATTCCATCGCGCCGCTGGCGTAAAACCCGTACCCTTTCTCGCGCAGCTCTTTTTTCTTGGACTCGCTGGCGATTGATTCCAGAGGAGACGCGTTGAAGGCGAGAAAGTTGTGGAGCGCCTGTTCCGCCTCCTTGCGAATCTGTTTCCCATCTTCGTCGATGTACACCGGACGGATGTAAACAATGTCAGCTTCGTGTCCGTGTTCGGCACACGCCTTCTTGTAGATGTTGAGCGGCCCTTCCAATACTTTCCAGGGCAGCAGCGGCGGGACAAAAATTCCCCAGCCTTTCTCGCCCGCCATCTGATACGTGATCTCGCTGGTGCCGCCGGTATAAAACTTGGGAGAGGGCTTCTGAATAGGGCGCGGAACCACCGAGACGTTCTCCACGTTGTAATACTCGCCATGATACGAGAAGGTTTCGTTAGCGAACGCCAGTTCCAGAATGTCAATCGCCTCGTTGTAGCGCGGGCGGCTCTCTTCGAGCGGAAGACTCGAAGGCCCAAAGAGCCATGCATGGCCGCGTCCAAGGCCGCATTCCAGCCGGCCATTGGTCAGGATATCGGTTTCAGCGATCATGCCCGCCAGGCGCATCGGATTTTCCAGCGGCAAGGTATGAAGGGCCGTGCGGAAGCGAATCCGCTTGGTGCGTTGTGCCGCCGCCGCAAACATGGCCAGCGGATTGGCGGAGATCGAAAATTTCTGGAAAAAATGGTGGTCGATGACCGAATAGACATCGAAGCCACAGTCGTCGGCGTCTTCGATCTGCCGCATAATTTCCCAGGTCAGGTCGTAGTGCGACTTGCCCGGCGGGTTCTGCATCTCGCAATAGATTCCGAACCGCATCGCGCCTCCCAATTACCCAGTCTCGAAAATTCAGATTCCACGGTTGCCGACATCGCAGCCATCAGTGGCGAGATCCCGTTTGCGGAACTTGCCGGGACAAATTCATCCTGCAGAAAACTGCGGACAGTGCTGAATTACCGAACGGTCCGCGCAAGCAACCCGCCCGGCCCTGGATTCATTACCACTCGAAACGCAGCGCGAACTGAATCTGACGTGGGTTAAACACGGCGCTGGGCGTGCCATACGCCGGATTGGGGGAATTCTCGCGGTAGATGTCCGACGCTCCGAGGCACCCTGGCGCGCCAGGATCTGGACCGCAGAAATCGGCTGCACCGTAACTTGTGTTGTAGTAGCGAACATTAACCGTATTCAGCAGGTTGAAAGCTTCTGCCATAAACTGCACCTTCACCTTCTCCTGAATCGGGAAGCTGCGCTCCAGGCGCACATCCACTGTTTGCAGCGAATCCCCCCGGAAGGTGTTTCGCGGTTCGTTGCCGACGCGGTCGTTGTTGCCAAAAACGTCGCCGTTGGAGTCGAAGCCCGCGTATTTGGTGAAATACTGCGGCGATTGCAGCGTGACAATCGTGCTGAAGCTAAAGTCGCGCAGCGCGATGTTCCAGTCCTTGGGGCTGGTGAAAATAGCGTTGCCCACAAAGCGATGACGGGCGTCATCGGCGGAACTGGCCCGCTCGGCATTGAAGTTGCCGCTGTCCTGCGGAATCAGCACGAAGCTGGGATTTGGTCCATTGTCGATGGAGTGAGACCACGTGTAGCTAATGGCGAATGAGAAATTGCGTGTCATCCGCTTGTTCATGTTGATGAGCAAACCGTCATAGACGGAATCCCACTTCGAAGTTGCTTCAAAAAACACACTGTAATTTGTGTCGCGGAAACCCGGAATGCCGTTCACATGGGGCACGCCCGGAATCACCATGGAGCCGGGGAAGTTAATGTTCGATCCGCCGGCGCAATCGGGAGCAGTGGCTACTCCGCTGGCCGGAAAGTTGAAATACATATCCTTGCAGCTCGCCTGTCCTTTGGAGTTGTAGAACTGCACTGTACCGCTAGGGTCAGGCTGATTGATGTTGTAGAAACTTCCCAGGTGCACGCCGCGAAGGTGAATTCCGGAGATGCTCAACACTGTGTCCTTGAAGGGTTGGAACTCCAGAGTAGCGCTGGCCTGTACCCCATAGGGATTCTGGTGGTCCTGATTGAAACGAACGATGGTTGCCGGCTGCAGGAAGCCACAACCAGCCAGCGTTCCCGCTGGGCCATAATCGGGCACAATTCCGACGGGACAGAAACCGGCGGCCACACCATTTGGATAATTTGCTTCTCCGGGGGTACCAAATGGACCTCCTCCAAACAGCGCAGTCAGGGCGGAATACGTTATGAAAGGCGAACTCGCGAAGCTGAACAGCCCAGTGTTTGCGTTCAAGCTGTCTTCGAACGGGTGGCCCGGATAGGTGGAAAGTCCTCCACAGGACGGCGCCTGGCACATGAGCAGGGGGGACGGGATGATGCCATGGAACAATCCTGCACCAGCGCGAACCACAATGTTGTGCGAGGTCCCGAAACTGTATGCCATGCCCACCCGCGGATCGACGTTCTTCCATTGCGTATTCAGAACGCCCGAGGGCCAGGTTTCAAATTCCCAGCGCACGCCGCCATTGAGGGTCAGTTGCGATGTAGCCCGCCATTTATCCTGGACGTAAAACCCCGTGTAGTCGTGATCGAGGGTGGCAGCCGCCTGATTGCGGATGGCTTGAGGAATCGCGCCACCTTGATAGACGTCGGGCCCACCGGCCAACGATGTCTCGTCAAAAAGCGGCGTGCCGGTCTTGTCGAATCGCTCGAAGAATATTACGAACGGGTCCGGACAAGAAACGTCGGCGGGACAGCCCGCCGCAGTGTCCGTCCCGAGAAACGCTGACAGGTCCGCAAAGTCCGCCTCGAAGGGATAGAACAGCGGGAACGATTCGTAAGTCCCAACGCGGTCGAAATTCCCACCGAAGCTGATGGTGTGGTTGGCCAGGTTGTGGGTCATGTTATCCACCAGCTCGAATCGAGACTCGCGATATATATCGGGGTTGCCGCGATTGACGCCAACCGCAAAGGTGTTAGCCACCTCAAGGTGCGGCTGCGTGGAAACAACGGGAAAATCAAACGTGCGATGCGCGTACTGCATGCGCAGTTCGTTCACCCAAGCGGGTGATATCACGGTGGTCAAACCGCCTGCGAGCGACTGATCGCGAATGTAGTTGTTCTTGAACGCCGATGGCAGATCGAATCCATTATTCAACGGAGACTGGTTCGTCAGGCGTCCATCGTTAATGAAATAGCGGAGGTACAGGTTGTTCTTGGTGAAGTTCTGGTCGAGGCGGATAAATCCGTCGTCATAGTTGCTGTCGCGCAACTGAAACAGGTTTTCCGCGGGTAGGCCGAAGGTCTGGGTCTTTACTGTATTGATCGCGTCAATATTGGTGAGCACGGTGGAGTTGTAGGTGGGAGCCTCGGAACGCCGCTGGCCCTCATAATTGGCGTAAAGAAACGTCTTGTCCTTTACGATGGGGCCGCCGATTGCGGCGCCAAACTGGTTCTGATGAAGCGAGTGGAAACCAGGCGCCGCTAGAATACTGGTCGCATCCATCGCATCGTTGCGGAAATACTCGTATACAGATCCGTGAACCTTGTTGCTCCCGCTCTTGGTAATGATGTTCACAATTCCGGCGGTGGCGCGGCCGAACTCAGTGGTGTAATCGGTGTTAATGACGCGGAATTCTGCGACCGACTCCTGGGGTGGCGTGCCGCGCTGGATGCCCGATGCCGTCGATATGTCGTCGGCGCCATCCACCGCAATGAAATTGAAGTGAATGTTCTGGCCCGCAAATGAGAGCTTGGTCACGGGCTCGACGATCACATCGGTGCTGCCGGAAGTGGTATTGCCGATGGTCACGCCCGGCGCAAGCAGGGCAAAGTCGATGAATTCGCGGCCATTCACCGGGAGATTCTGGATCTCCTGCTCGTCGATGACGGAACTCACCATGGTTCGCGTGGGTTCGACGATTTCGCCAATATCCTGCACTTCGACCTGGGTTTGCACCTGACCTGGGGCAAGCGAGAAATCCACGTTGGCCGACGCACCAAGGTCGAGGTGGATTTTCTTGGCAGAGTTTTGGAATCCCAGCTTACTGACACTGACGGTATAGTCTCCGGCAGGCACACCGGTAATCTGATAGTCGCCCACTGCGCTCGCGGCGACAGAGCGGGTGAGTCCGGTAGCGC
Source organism: uncultured Acidobacteriaceae bacterium (assembly GCA_963698865.1). Classification (GTDB taxonomy): domain Bacteria; phylum Acidobacteriota; class Terriglobia; order Terriglobales; family Acidobacteriaceae; genus Acidiflorens. The sequence goes on from CAVOSL010000007.1 coordinate 274,044, forward strand.
TATTCACGGCCGTAACCGAGGCCTCTGGAATCACGGCGCCCGTGGTATCCAGCACACGCCCCTGGAGTGAACTCGTAATGGTCTGAGCTCCCAGCCAACTTGCCAGGAACAACAAAACACAGAGGACCGCTCCCCAGCGGCTGCGGTGAATCAATGGTGACGGCAGTGAACCGGGCGTCCCGGCACTGGATTCCACAACGAATTGAACGGACATCGTACCCCCTCCTCGTACGTATGTTCTTGTGGGCCGTCAGCCGCTAAGCTGTCCGCGCCCCTCGTGCAGCCTGCGCGTGCATGATCCGAGTCAGCCTCGATTCGGAGTCCTCAAGATGCTGCGCTAGTACAGCGGCACACTGCTTGAGCTTGCCGGCAGTGAGCAGTTGGCACATCTTCCGGTGCACCGGAATCAGCGCGCCCGGATTGTCGTGACTGCGGTCCACGAGCACCATACCGACTCGGAGTTCACCGAGCATCTTCTTGTAAAACGAATCCAGCCGCTGGTTGCCGTGGAAGCGAATCAACAAACTGTGAAAATGCAGATCGTGCTTGACGGCGCGGGACCAGTTCCTGTCGCGGACCGCTAGTTCGTACTGTTCGACAGCGCTGCGGATTTCCTGCAACAGCTCCAAGTCTGGCCGGCGCGCCGCCAGCACGGCAGGCAACTCCAGCATCCGGCGCAACTGGTAGATCTCGCGCACATCGCGCAATGAAAGTTGCGCCACCGCGGCGCCCCGATGAAGACTACGCCGCAAAAGTCCTTCGAGGGACAGAATCCGGATTGCCTCCCGCATGGTGTTGCGAGAAACGCCCAGCGATGACGCCAATGGCAGTTCTTGAACCTGAGTGCCCGGTTGGAATTCGCCTTCGAGAATGCGCTGGCGCAGCAGTGTAGCGACCTGATCCGCCACACTTACCCGATTGATTTGTGTCCGATCCATGCGGAGAAAAATTAGCGTCGAACTGCGTGGCGGGGATTTTGCCTTCAATTGTTCACATTGTCAAGTGTTGAAATGTTCATCACAGCTCTCCAGAGCAACGAGCCGAAATCGGGCTGAGCCGTACAAAGACATTCCCATATGTTTTAAGTTATTTCCTCTTCTGCTCTTGCTGCAGAACCCATTGGTCGAATGCGGCAGGAAGCCTCTCGCGCGGGGAATATGGACCCGGCACGTACGCCCGTGAACTGATCCCCTGCTGGGCAAGCTCGGAAATACCCCAATCTTCCCGATTTGTTATGTCCCAAAATGCGACCGCGTCATCCGCATTGAAGTCAGGCTTGACCATTTCTTTGGCATGGTGAAAATACCACTCGCAGACCACTCGCGTGCGGTCGACGAGCCTCGGGCCAAAGCGTATGGGCCATGACATAGTCGGGGTGAAGGCTGAGAAACAGGTTGGGATAGATGGCGTAGTAGAGAACCTGTTTTCGCTGAGCCTCATTCAACCCAGGGAGATGCTCTCTGCACCTTCTCCCATCGACGCTCATTGTCTCGATCCCCGGGCGAAGTTCCATGGAGCCACCAATGTATGTGGTCTGCGGCGGGTCATTGACTCCGCTCAGATAATCAGTGACGCGGTTCAGCGCCGGGTGCAGCAGTGGACAGTGCAAGCATTCGTTGTAATTCAAAACGATCAGCTTCCAATTGGCCTTTACTTCGTACGCGATCTGTTTGTACCGGCGCAGATCGCGCAATCCCCAGGGAGCAAATTTCTCAGGCAGATCAGCCAATTGAACCGCGAGCGGCCGCGGATGCTGCGCCAGGCTGAGGAATATGAATCCATCCCACTCGTCAACTTGGACTGAGTGCAGCGGAAACTCCTCTCGCCGAAAAGAAGCCTCGTCCATGTGCGGCGCGCCCACCAGCTTGCCATCCAGGGCATAGCTCCAGCCGTGATAGGGGCACCGGATCGGACCTTCGAAGTTGCCAGCCCCCTCGCGGCAAACGCGGGTTCCACGGTGCCGGCAGACATTGTAAAACGCGCGCAGCACGTCGCCGTCCCGGGTAACGATGATGCTTTCTCCCGCAATCTCGCACAGAAAAAAGTCGCCATGCTTTGACAACTGCTCAGTGCGCCCGACGCATGCCCACATCTGGCAAAACAAGTTTTCGAGTTCCTGCTGAAATACTCCAGGATCGGTGTAGTAACGGGCCGGCAGCGTTTTCGGTTGGCCGCTCATCTTGTGCCCTGAATTTTACATCCTCCGAATTCCCTGCTGAAGTTGCCACCATCAAGAGACCGAGTGTAAATCGCATCTCGCCCGTATAATCATTGCCGCTCACTGCCTATAGGAGAGCCCTTGTCGAAACCGCATTCTGCGGCACGAAAAGCCGGCCTATTCGCCCTCGTGTTCGTAATGTATTCGTACACGACTGGCGGACCGTTTGGGTTGGAAGATCAGGTTACGACCAGCGGTCCGGGCCTGACTCTTCTCTATGATCTTGTGCTGCCCTTCTTCTTGTGCATCCCAGTCTCGCTCGCGGTAGCGGAGTTGACCACCGCCATTCCCGTCGAGGGAGGCTTCTATCGCTGGGTCCGCGCCGGCTACGGCGATTTCTGGGGCTTTCTGGCGGGCTGGTGGAACTGGACTGCATCCTTCGTGCTGGGCGGGGCGTATGCCGTACTGTTCAGCGATTATCTCGGCTTCTACTTTCCTCAAATCGTAGGTTGGAAGCACTTTCTAACCTCCGCCGCACTGATAGCGCTGATTGCTTACGTCAATGTGCGCGGCATCCGGATGGTGGGCGTCGTGGCCACCATCCTGGAGATCTTCATCCTGCTGCCAGTCGCAGCACTGTGCGCGGTCGCCGTCACGAAATGGCACCACAATCCTTTTGTGCCTTTTGTTCCGCCGCACATTCCTCGATTTCAAGTCTTCGGCGTGGGACTCGCGCTCGGATTGTGGCTTTACTCCGGATATGAGCAGCTCTCCTCAGTCGCGGAAGAAGTCGAGAATCCACAGCGCAATTACCCGTTGAGCCTTGCGCTCGTCGTGCCGCTGTCGATTGCTACCTACGTCTTACCCACGATGCTTTCGCTCGCTGCCTTGGGAAATTGGGAACAATGGCACACCCGCTACTTTTCGGATGCGGCGCAATTGATCGGCGGTCGATGGCTTGCGTTCTGGATGACGATGGCGGCGATGGTGACAAATATTTCCTTGCTGAACGCGACTGTCCTCACCAGCACTCGCATGCCATTTGTGATGGCCGAAGATGGCTATCTGCCGCCGCTGCTCACCGGCAAACACCCGCGTTATCAAACACCGTGGCTCGGCATTCTCGTTTCTTCAGGGTGCTATGCGTTGTTCGCACTGAAATCACTAACCCAACTCATCACTGTCTACACGTGGCTGCGAATGGCAACCACGGTCATGACCGTGCTGGCGGCGTGGAAACTTCGGCGCACCCAGCCTGATCTGCCTCGGCCGTTTCACATCCCCTGGGGACGCGCAGGACTGGTGTATGTTGTGGGCGCACCAATCGTGATGTCGGGCCTAGCCATGCTCGGCAGCGACCGCTTTTCTTTGCTCTGGGGACCGTTAGCGCTCCTGCTTGGACCAATCACCTATTTATTTGTGAGAGAAATGCGATCCCGGCACGAGCGAAAGCAGCTTTAGCTCACCCAGTCCAAAAACTTGTAATACGCGCCCGCCAGCGGAAGGGCCCAGGTGTGGCCGCTGCGCAATCCGGGAGGTGGCGTGGGGAACGGGATCCCCTCAAATGGAATGTCATTCGGCTCGCCGCAAATAACGCCAGCGATCTTCGTCCCGAGATATGTTCCGATCGCAACGCCGTGTCCCGCATACCCCACCGAATAGTACATGCCATCGCTGCGCCCGACGTGGGGCATGACATCAATGGCGAAGTCGAGCGTGCCGCCCCAAACGTATTCAACCTTGACGTCGCGCAGTTGCGGATACACGTGGATCATTCCCCGCCGCAGAATCTCTGCGCTCTCGCGCACGGTGTTTTCGCTCTCCGGGAAGAATGCGGCGCGGCCGCCAAATAACATTCGGCGATCGGGAGTCAGGCGGTAATAGTAGAGAAAGTGTTTGGAATCGTAGATCATGCGATTCTTAGGGCTCAACTCGCGCGCCAGACCCTTGTCCAGAGCTTCCGTCACAATAATGTAGGAACCAATTGGAATGATCTTCTTGCGCAGCGCGGGAGTCGCCTTGGAGGTATAGCCGCCGCTGGCCAGAATCACTTCCCGCGCGGTGATGCTGCCCTTGGGGGTAGTGAGCAGGAACCGCTGAGCGCCATTGCTACCCCGTTGCACGCTCGTTACGGGTGTGTGGTCGAACATTGCGGCGCCGGCGCGCTGCGCGGCGGTTGCCAGGCCTGCGATATAACGGCCCGGGTTTAGTCCCGCGCTGGTTTCATCCACCAAGCCACCGTGGTAAATGTCGGACCCGATCTCCTCCCGGAGTGCGGCTTTCGGCACGACTCGCAGTTTGTGGTTGAACTCTTTTTCGATGAGCGCAGCGGACTCCGCATAGCCGTCGAAATGCGCCTGCTTGCAGGCGACCTCAAGGTGACCGTAGCGCGAAAAATCGCACTCGATCTTCTCCTCGTGGATGATTTCTTCGACGCAGTCTACCGACGCCAGCGATGCGGCGTACATCTTCTGAACCTTCTCGCGTCCATACCGCGACATCAGCGTAGGTACGGGCAGTTTCATGCCGGTAAGCACCATTCCGCCGTTCCGTGAACTGGCGCCCCAGCCAAAAGTTTCGGCCTCCAGAACAGCAGCATGCACGCCTCGTTTCGCCAATGTTCGAGCCGCCGAAAGTCCGGTTACTCCGCTTCCGACGACGGCAACATCTACGCTATCGGGAAACGCGAGACCTGGGTCGGCAGGAGGGATGGTGGCCGTTTCAAGCCAATAGTTCTTTTCCTTCATCGTCGGCTCGCATTGTAGTGCACCCAGACAATGGTGATCCGATCGCATTCTCGGATTCCTCAAGTTCCAAGCTGCCGAGCGGTCACGAGCCGGCATAGAGTTGAAAGGGCGCCCAATAATAAGGATTGCGAAACGTGTTGCCATGCAGCAGCGAGAGCTTGGCTGTGCGCAAGGCCACATCCACGCCGACGCCCTTCTCCAATTCATCGTAGAACCGATCCATGAGCTGATCGGTGGATACGTCGGTGACTTCCCAGAGACCCGCGATCACATTGTGGGCGCCCGCTCTTAGAAAAGCCCAGGCCAGTCCGACCAGGCCCTCTCCGGAATAGGCCCGCTCGCCCGCGCCGTAACAAGCAGAGATAGTTACGAGCTCAGCATGAACCGGATGGCGAATAATGTCGCGCGCGTAGAGCTTGAAAGAGTCAGGATCGGCTGCGCTCTTTGACAAAACGATGGCTGAATCGAGCGGGCTCAGGCGGCTCGCCGTTCCATGTGCCACAAAGTGAATGTAAGAAAACTGGCCGGGAAGATTATCGAGATAGGCCTGCGGAGTGGCTTGCTGGCGCGCGAATATCTTCTCCTCCGCTGGCGGGAAATGATGTGCGACGCTCTGCATCTGGTCGGCGGCTCTCGGCAGCTCGGGATACTCGGGGCTGGGAGCGACGCTATTGCCGATAAGAAGAAGGTTGCTGGGGCGTTTCTGTTTGGCGGCAGCGTCGCGCGAAAACGACGCCGCCAGTACGCGCAGAGAACTGGCATTTACAACGTCAGCGTCTTCAATCCAAAAGTGATGCCCAGATTCGTCGACGATGAGTGTCTCGAAGTTGAGGTTATTCAGAGCGCCATCCGGAATTACAAACACCCTCGCGTCTTTCTTCAACAGCGGCTGTGCAGGAGAGATCAGTATGCGATAAAGCCAGAGGCCGTCACGATCCGGCGACTGTCCCGACGATCCCAAAACATCTTGCGGCCCGGCAAGAGATCTGCGATAGCGCTGCACGGACGCTTCGATTTCGGAACGAGGCGGAAGCATGAAGAAACCGGTCTTTTGGGGCGTGATCGCCCACAGATATGACTGTGCCTCTCCGAGCCAGTAGAACAGAATTGTGCCGTTCGCCCTCCGCGCGATCGACTGCGGGTCTAATGATGCAGGCCCGATAGAAGCGCCCTTCTTCAGCAGTCCCAGTCCTTCGGACAGTGTGCGGGCGCGGCTGTAGTCGGCCCACCGGAGAGCATCGTTGGCTTCTTTCTGCCCCACCAGAAAATGGACGTAGTCATCGTAGATGCCGGAGGCATTGGTCAGAAAGGAGAGCTGGGAGTCTTCATGACGCACGGTATCGCGGGCGGATTCGAAAGTGGCCAGCGCGGCGCGGTACTCCTGCTCGGCTAACTCGAGATGATTTTCGCTTTCGTAGAGGCGGGCGAGAGAATGCTCGGATTCCCACTTGAGAAAGACGGGGCAGATCCTGTCGCGTTCGACCTGTTGAAACGTAGCTTCAGCCTTTGCATAATTGCCGCGGCTCGCGGAAATCCCACCTTGGACCAGCATCGGATAGAGCTCGTCCATGTGGTTGCTGTCTTGTCGCGCAATATCCAGAGCTTCCCCAACATACTTATCGGCGCTAGCGAAATCTCCGGTTTGCACGGAGAGGCGGGCGAGAACGCGCACAGCGTTATAGATAAATGCTTTCGCTTTTGTCGCCTGAGCAAGAGCGAGCGCCTTTTGGAACGATTGCGCGGCCAAGTCAAACTTGCGTTCGTCCATGTAGATGTAGCCGATGTTTGTGAGCTGATTTCCTTGGGTCCAGGCATCCCCCAATTGGAATGCCATCTGTTCCGATTCCGTAAGTAATTCCAACGCTTTTTCGGAATCGCCGAGTCGGTAATACGCCCAACCGATGTTGGCGCGGGCGATGAGTTTGAGCCGGCGAGCATCTACGCGGTCAGCAACGATGTATCCGGCTTGGGAACGGTCAATCGCTTCGTCGTATCGTTCCTGCGAAAGCGACCTGTTCCCCAGGCTAATGAGGGCTTGGGACTCCAGCACGGGATCGCCATGGGAACGGGCAAAATCCAGCGCGAGCCTGTACGACCGCTCCGCCTTTTCCACCTGACTCTTCTCGCCTTGAAGGTGACCCCAAGCCTTCAGCAGATATCCGCAACTCGCAACCGAGGATGTTCCGCAAATCCCTGATGCCCGAGTTAGGGATTGTTCCGCTTCAGGGAAGTTGTGCAACTCAAGATATGCTTCCCCTTCAAGAGTCAGGATTGGAATAGCCAATTCCGGGTCGGAAGGTAAGGTGCCCGACTTGAGGAGTTTCAGGCCATCTTCGTAGTGGCCCTGTTGCAGCGCCGCCCTCGCTTCCAGAGTGCGAAACCTCCAGGCCCACGGAAGGTTTCTGTCACTGTAGCGCTGGCATTCCTCATGTGCTTCATCGCGGGCTTGCTTTAGGTCGCCGTGTAGAAGTGCTCGGTAGGTTTGGTCGTAGGTCGCTTGGGGATCGAGGTGGTGACCGTCGCAGGAAGGCAGAGATAGTGCGGCGATCGTCGCCAGAAGGGCCAGCCGCCAGCTGATCCCGGGACACCGCTCCGTTACAAATCCCCAACCAACACGGTCCTTCTCTATCCAGGGCCGCTGCTTTGTCCGTTGGCCACAACGCCCGGCCCCTTCCCGCTTCCACCCACGGGGCATCCCAGCCTCAGATCGAACATGTGCAACGTAAAATAGTTGCTGCAACTGGGTTCGGACGAAGAGCCACTTTGCGACTTGGAAGAGCCGTTGCCATGCGGCGGACTGATGCCGACTTCGAGTTCCGCTAAAGCTATGGTGCCGAAGTTCGGAATGAAGATAAGATTGCCGAACGTCTTGACTCCGGGGAGCGGGATCGGCGCGATGCTTTTGACGAGGGAACATTGCACCTTAGGGTAGCCGTTCCGCTTGCCTTTCGCACCTCCGTTGGAGCGGCTCTTGAGATCGCCGATGTGGGCGATTTTGGCGTCATACTCCTTGGCCAGACCTGCTCGGGAAACCCTTGGTATCCTTCATCTCGCGAAGTTGCCCCTGGACGCGGCCAAGAAAGCCGCCGTCGGCAAGATATGGCCGGTCACCGTCAGGTTTGTTGCCGCAAATGCCGAGATCGAGTTCGACCTCAACGGGATAGCCGCCGATCTGGAGGTTTTCGAAACGCGTGCCGAGGAAGGTGACCCTGGGAACGTGGCCGTCTTTCATCGGATGCTCGGTGGAAACCTGCGCGACTACCCGGTCGGCGGTCAAGATATCGACGACATTGAAGCCTTCGAGCACGGCGGTGGCCAGCGTCACCCATCCTTCGTGATCGTTGCCGAAGATATCTTTCTTGTTCTTGACCTGCGTGCCGATCACACGGGTGTGGCCCGACTTGAACGAAATGATGCCTTCGATGCTGGTCACGCCGACTTTCTGGGCGATATGGGTTTCGCGGCGGCTGTTCTCAAGCACAACTTTCCCGTAGTGTTCGATCGGCTGCTTGATTGGGTGCTCCAGTTGGCCGCTAAAGATGTGGGCCTCGGCATGGTAGAGGTGGGATCGAGCAGGCACGGGGCTTGGTCCTCGACGTGATGCGGCCGGATCGGTTCGCGCAGCCGATGGTGTGGGCATTGTCAGGGTCTCCTATACGGCTTACTGTTGCATCTTTAAAATAAATGATGCCTTACCGACTTCCTTGCTATCTCCCGCCGCAGTAACTCCATGTACATCCAACGTATAATTGCCCGCTTCGTGATTTGCTGCCGGTATCTGGATGGGCCACTGATCCTGCTGGGAGCTTGCCTGGATCATGAGCGACGATTCCAGCTTTCCGTCGTCGTTATATAAGTCCGCTGTATAGCGCGCATAACTGGCATCCGGGGGGATTCGCACAAAGAGAAGAAAGCCCTTTCCTTGAGGCACAGTGATGGTCGGTCCGCCCTCGCCCCATGTTCCCACGTTTACGGAACCCCATGACAGGACCTGAGGTTGGTGAAGCTCGGATTGCAGTTTTGGATAGGTGACCAGATTCTGATAGCCAATGACGAGCAAAAGAGCAGCCATCACAGGCACGACAAACGCAGGACGAAGCCAGGCAAACCATCCTCGAGCTGGTTTGGAGTGAGCAGTATCCGTCTGCGAGAAAACCTCTTCCGCCGTCTCCGCCAGGATGGCCTTGCTCTGTGTGATGAGGTTTGCGCCGGCACGAACGTCCAGCGCGCAATCGGGACAGTCAAAATAGTGCTCTTCGAACTGATCCCGGTCGCGGGGATCGAGCTCATCGAGCAGATACCGTTCCGTCATTTTTTCTCGAACCACCAAGTCGTGGTCCATGATTTGCATTCTCCCTTGCATCTATAAGCACCGTAAAGCGGCATTCCGGGCCTTCTGGGCCGGAAACAAACCTGAGGATCCAACACTCATCAGCTTGAGATACGATGCCTTAAATGCTTGTTTAGCGCGGTGCAGCAGCACGCGCAGATAATCACGATCTACACCCAACTCGCGGCAGACTTCATCCTTGTCGCGCTCCTCAAGAAAAATCTCGCGCAATAGCTGCCGGTCGCGAGGGGGAAGTTTCTGCAGAATTTCCCGGACCTTCTTCTCCGTTTCTTTCGCGCCGAGCGCATCCAGAGCGTCGGGGCGTACGTCGGGAAAATCTTTCTCTTCCTCGTCGTCCAAGGAACCGTTATGCACCGACGAACGGTAGTATTCGAATAGAACGTGATTGCAGATCGAGTTTATGAAAGATCCCAAACACTCGGGACGAAGAATTTTCTCGTCCCGCAGCGCGATGAAGAAACGGGCAAAAGTTTCCTGGCGCAAGTCTTCGATCGCTTCCGGAGACTTGACGCGAGAACCCAGCTTGATTTTGATCAGCGTACTGAAATAGGCCGAGAAGTGCTCCTGCGTGCGAAAGTCGCCAGACCTTAAGCGACTGACATAGGACTCGTCAAAGGAATGGAACTGCAAGGCCCGGCCTCGGGAAGTCTGAAGTGTGAGACAGTTTAGCACCGGACCCGGCGCTTCGGGAGCGGTTTCCGGAGCCGGCGCTGGTAAAGGCGGGCGTTTCAGAAGCGCAAGGCCGCGGCGGCGGCAGGTGTTCAATGGGATGGGCCGGGCGTTAGGCACGGGACAGTGGATGACCTCGAGTAGCTCCTGTCGGTCTGGTCTGGAGAAGCTTGACCAAAGAAGCACCGGAGTCGCTTCCCCACGGCTCCGGCGCTTTTAGAACCCCGCCAAATGGTTGTCCGGCTGGGTCAAAGAACTATGGGCCATCGCCCAAAGGCGATGCCCTCGCTCTGATGGGATAGTGACGAAAATGTAGAGGGCGTTTCAGAAAATTTTCGGGTAGTCATTTTGAATGGGGTGGGACGAATCCCATCTCTACCACTGCGGTGATGTTGCTTTGGGGGCCGGGAAACAGCAGCGGGTAGCGGGAAATATGCTCGTACTGCAACTGGCTCTTCAGGTAAAAACCCGATCGGAATCCCACTTCCTGACGCAAGCCATAGTCCTGCCAGGCTCCTCCTCGCGGAACGAAATGCTGACTGACCGTATTGTGTTTGAAGGTAAATTGCAGACTATTCCGCGGAGAGACCCAGTAATTGAACCAGCCTTGAATTGACTGCCCCATGCGCCCGACGGTATTGCCGATCAGGTTGCCGTTGCTGGTGTAGCCATCGCGGTAGGTATAGTTCCAATAATTCAGATTTGCTGGTTTTGGGGCGTTGGAAGACTCGGTCGAAGCCGCCTCCACGTGAAAGTCGAGTTTTGGGAGTCCCGGAAAGCGAGTCAGATAGATTCCGGGGCGGAACGGATTCTTGCGCGGGTTCTGGAAAGGCACGAAGTCATCGTCCGCATATAAATCACCATAGAAGACGAGGTAGTTGCGTAGCTTAGGCACATAGAGAGTCCAGTCGAAACTGGAATGGCTGTCTCCGGGAACGGAGTTAAGTTGCGCGCTGGTTTGTCCGAAAAAACTGAGGAGGAAATTCTTGGTGGTGAAGGGCGTGCCTCCCTTGCCACCGATGGTTACAGTGCGCCCAAAACCTAGTTCCAGGCAGGGGAGCGGCTTAAAGTTAATTTTGTTGCCATAGATGAAGGGATGGGGAATATAGTTGTGCCCTTCCAGCCTTCCAAGAAAGGTCTCGACGCGCACGGGCCCTAGCACTTGCAGGAGTCCCGGAAGGACCGTTTCAGATTGCGTCAGCCGCAACATCCGAATCGGTTCAATGTTGTCACTCCACAAGAACGATCCTCCCGGTCCCGGGCCCCAGGAAAGGCTCTGTTTGCCGAACGACAGTTGCCAGCCCTCTTTCAAGTTCATAGCAACATACGCATCAAGGAAACGCACGCGGTTGATGGCAATGAACGGAGTTGCGGCTGGAACAGGTACGCCGTCGGCGGTTGCGATGAAGTTGCGAATCGGCTCGGAGAGTTCCCGAGCCGAGGGTGCATGCTGAACCTCGGCGCGTACGAAGATCGCGGCTGGACCCAAGGCCGCGCGGAAGGAGCCTCCGACTTGTGCATTCATTCCCCTGCGAAACGGCCGGCCAAAATCATCGGAAAGAGTTTGGCCAAAATGATAGCTATCGGTCAGCGCCGGACCGATCACCGAAACACCCCGGGCATAGACGGATTCGAGCGCAACCGTGCGATTGCGTTCCCGGGTACCGTCCAACAGTCCAAGTTCGTAAGCGAACTCCTCTTGCAGGGATTGCAGTTCTGCCGTCTCGGGCTCGGCGCCGTCGGACGGTGACATTGTGCCACCGGCGCGTTCGACCAATTGGGCGCATTCCATGCGGGTCCAAGGCTTCAGGCCAAGGAACGCCGTCTCGATGTAACCGAGCGCGGCCAGTTTTTCGATGTGCGGATACACCCAACTGTCGAGAGACACGTAAGGGGAGCCCATCTTCTCGGGCGGGCGCGGCTCCTTTTCCGTCGCATCATTGTCATTATCACTATCCGCGAGCTCGACCCAGGAAGCGCCGCCAAGTTCCGGATTGTGGTGAGCACGAAAAATCTGCCGCCCCACATACCAGCCGAGCGCGCTCCCCACCACTACGTCGGAAGGAAAATGCTGCCTGCCGGAGACCCGAGTCACGCTCACAGTGGCAGCCAGGCCGTACGCGAGCAACTTGGTTAACGGCCCCGGGTACTCGTGCGCCACGACGCTGGCCACCGACCAGGCGAGCGCGGCGTGCTGAGACGGGAAAGAACTGCCCCGTTCGAAGAAGACGCCCTTCCCATTGCCCTCAAACGGTCGTTGCCTCTGAGTTGCACTTTGCAGCGCATACGTGATCAGGGCGCTGTTGAGCACCGCTTCGCCGCTGAGAGAACCCGTTTCTCGCAGATGGTCGTCGCGCGTCAAATGGCCGAAAGCATACATACCAGCCGCGCCTCCGGCCAGAGTTAATGCCGCATAATTCGAAAGGTCCCGGCTGGTCTGTACCCAGTTTGCAGGAACCTGGCTTGCAAGCGAGCGATCACTTGCGATCAAGATGGCGGTAATTCCCGCAAGCGGCAGAAACATCTTGAGAGCAGCGGGCTTGCGCAAAGCCCGGGGCGCACTCCAGAACTGCCATTGGTCATCGCGGATGCGGTTGAGAAGAGGCAACGCGTCCAGGCTCGGCGAATTGAGGCGCGGTTCGGCGAGTTTGCCGGCATCGGCTTTCGGAGCGCTTTGATCGGATTGTTGATCCGGCTGTTCAGGTGGGCGGCTGGCATCGGCTTGCGCCCAGCCGTTCAGGCCGCTCAGCAGCAGCCATCCCGTGAGAAACAATTTTGGCGGCGTCAGCATGGCGAACACAAATCCCAATATCCATCGCCAAGACCGCAGTGGGAAGTATCCGAAAGTCTATTCCTGATTCCATCGTCAGGCTTGCGAGGCAAGCGCTCAGAACACTTCCGAAGGGATGAGTCAGAGATGCATAAGAGCCGCAAATCCTTGGAGGAATTGAGCAAGCTACGGCCATCCGGTAACTTGACCCTACAAGAACCTGAACCTATGCTCCAGACTTGAAAGCGAGCATTTGCACGCACAGCCCGAGGGGCAAAGCGTGCGTTTCGCCAAGTCATGCCAGTTAGTTAAATCTGTGGAAAACACCTTAGCGAGAGAAGGATAGCGAAGCTTTGCGTCAGTTCGAAATAGCCCGTTCCGAAAACGCCCTGCCAGTCGTTCTCCATCGCGCAAAGGAAAACGACGTCCGGTGGTTTGCGGTCTACACCAATTCACGCCACGAGAAATGTGTGGCGAGACATCTCGCGGAACGCCAGATAAAGAGTTTTCTGCCGCTGTATCGCAAGGTGCATCGTTGGACGAAGCGCAGCAGCGTCAGCCTGGAGCTACCGCTTTTCCCCAATTACGTATTTGTACAAATCTCGCCGCAACAGCGGAACGCGGTACTGGGAATGCCCGGCGTCATTGCACTAGTGGGCCGCGGGCATGACCCCTCCGCTCTTCCGGATGCCGAAATTGAGTCCTTGCGGACGGCCATGGAGCGCAACCAGTTCGAGCCCCACCCTTATCTGGTCGCGGGCGAGCGGGTGCGCATCCGCGCCGGCTCCATGGAAGGGATGGAGGGCATCCTGGTGCGTAAGAAGAATGAACTGCGAGTTGTCCTGACTCTGCATCTGATCCAGCGCAGTGTCGCGGTCGAGGTGGACGCCGACGACGTCGAACCCGCAAACGACCGGCCGTATTTGCAGCGCCTGATTGCCGGGCCGAATCTCAATTGAGCCAATCGCAAACCGTCCGCTCCTTACAAACGTCCCTGGCGTCTTTGCGCGCGTAACGCGTTCTCCCAAGGGCGCAGCCTCCGCGATCGGGACCTGAATACCTCATGGAACAAAGATCTCTGGCTAAGAACGTTACGGAAGCGCGCATCGTTGAAGCCGCGGCGCAGATGTTCGCGCGTCATGGATTCAAGGCGGCCACCACCCGCGAGATTGCGCAGCTCGCCGATCTGAACGAGGTCACCCTGTTTCGGCATTTTCTGCACAAACCGGACTTGTTCTGGGCGGCGGTGGAGTCGCGTCTGGGCCGGGTGAAGTTGGGACGAGACCTGCAGATGAGCCTGGCCGGGGACGAGGAGCCGTCAGTCGTGGTCCCCGGAATTGTTGCGTTTCTCCTGCACAGCCTGGCGGAACAACCCGAATTGTATCGTCTGCTTCATGTTGCCGCTTTTGAGCTGCCGGGCGCCGAAAAAGTCATTCGCGAGCATCTTGGGCCAATCTTCGACGCGGTGAGCGGGTATTTTCGGCGGTGCGCTCAACGAGGCGTCATTCCCGGGGTAGCGCCATCCCTGCCTACGCTCGGGATTCTGGGCACCGTGATTGCTCATTCGAATCTGCATGCGCTCGTCTCCGGCTGTGAATCCCTTTTTCAAAGCCGCGAGGAAGAGGCCTCCTCTTATGCCGATCTTTGGCTGCGCGCTCTGTTGCCAGATTGTTCGGCGAGAGCAGCCAGATCCGTGGGCGAGGGCCCGACGAAGGTCTGGTGAGTCTCCGCTAAGGGTTTTCCAAGCATGAATCGTGCAGTTATGAAAATCGCTGGAAGTCATCCCTTCCCCCCACGGCAAGGCCGCCTCTGGCGGCGTGTAGTCTTGACGGTAGCCGCAGTCTCCCTCTCGATATCGTTGGCCGCGCAGGAAACCAGTTCGCCACCAATAAACGATGACAGCGCAGTCGATTCCGGCGCGCTACCCACCGGGCAAGCGGCGTTGTCCGCGGACCGCATCATCTCGCTGTTGCGACAACAGCCTGAACTGCTCGACGCTGCGAAGGAGGCTGCGGCCAACCGGTTGTCCGTCGATCCCAGCACGATCACCGATGAAGCAATCTACGATCAGATTCGACGGAACGCCGCGCTGCGAGCCCAAATTACGCAGGAAGCCAGCAGGCGCGGCTACGATGTCAGCCCCGACCAAGCCGTGCAACCGGAAAAGGACGGCAGTGACCTGCGGAAAGCGGACTCTCGGCAGCAGGGCGAAGCGCGGCCCGGAGAAGGAACGCGGCTCGGCGAGGAAGACGAGGACCTTCCTGGCTTGAAGACAGAACAAATGACAGGCGGTCGAGAAGCCCGAAAAACACGCTCCCAGCAGAAACCAGACTCGCGGCCCAACGAGGACGACGAACTCAGCGAGCCTCGTATGCTGCACCGGCCTAGCCCTTATCCGAAGCTGCCCTCCCTCGAAGACCTTTATTCACAGTTTCCGAGTTCCGAGAGCAAGCTTAAGCGCTTTGGCAGCGGTGTCTTTCGCTACGGCACCGGGAACGCCGAAGCACTGCCCATCGATTTGCCGGCCGGACCCGATTATGTTCTTGGCCCCGGCGATAGCCTGGTTCTCAACCTGTGGGGCGGCATATCCCAGCGCCTGAACCGCACGGTCGATCGTCAGGGCCAGGTCGCCCTCCCGGAAGCGGGCACGATCACCGTTGCGGGCGAAACTATAACCCATGCGCAAGAGATGATTCAGAAGGCGCTGGGCGAACAGTTTCAGAACGTTCGCGTGGAAATCTCTCTGGCCCGCTTGCGCACGGTGCGCATTTACGTGGTCGGCGACGTGCAGCGGCCCGGCGCCTATGACATCAGTTCGCTCTCGACTCCAATGAACGCGCTGTACGCGGCCGGCGGTCCCACTAGTCGCGGATCGCTGCGCACCCTTCGTCACTATCGCGGCAAGGAACTGGTCCGCGAGCTCGACCTCTACGATTTCCTCCTCCACGGAGTCCGTTCCGATATCGATCGTCTTCTCCCGGGAGACACAATTCTGATTCCGCCTGTCGGCCCGCAAGTCGCCGTCAGCGGCATGGTGCGCCGCCCGGCGGTTTACGAACTCAAGGGAGAACAGGGACTCAACGAGGTCCTTGATCTGGCCGGCGGAGTGCTGGTCTCAGCGAGTCTGCGCCAGATCAATGTAGAGCGTGTTGACGCCCATGAGCGCCACACCATGCTTAGTGTGCAACTCCCCGAAGAGGGCACCGGGGATGGAGCGGCGAAGACCTTGGCAGCCTTCCATGTGCAGGACGGAGATCGCGTGCAGGTGTCCTCCATCCTGCCCTACAACGAAAAGGCCGTTTATATCGAGGGGCACGTCTTTCGGCCCGGAAAGTATCCGTACCGCGACGGCATCACGGTGAACGAATTGCTGCGCTCGTATCAGGACTTGCTGCCCGAGCCGGCCGATCACGCCGAGATCATTCGCTTGCAAGCTCCCGATTTTCGCCCGATGACGATCAGCTTTCAGCTGTCGGACGTGCTGGTGGGAGACGACCCAATCACACTGCAGCCCTTCGACGTGATCCGTATTTTCAGCCGCTATGAGGTCGATCCGCCCAAGGTCACGATCCGGGGCGAGGTGCTTCGGCCCGGCGAATATCCTCTGTCCGGAGGGATGACCGCAGCCGGCCTCGTGAACATGGCGGGCGGGTTCAAGCGAAGCGCCTATCGTGAGCAAGCCGATCTTTCCAGCTACGTTGTTCAGAACGGTGAAAAGGTACTCGCTGCCCACCGCGTGATTGAGATCGGCAAAGCGCTCGGGGGCGACGGGAATGCCGATGTGACGCTGAAGCCCGGCGACCTCGTGGGTATCCGGCAATTGACCGGGTGGGGAGACATCGGGGCCTCGGTCACGGTCAGCGGAGAAGTCGTCTATCCCGGCACCTACGGCATCAACGAAGGCGAGCACCTCAGTTCCGTCCTGCAGCGCGCGGGCGGACTGCGCGAGACTGCCTACCCGGCGGGCGCGGTCCTCGAGCGCTCACAAGTTCGCGAAATGGCGGAGAAGGCGCGCCTCGAAATGATTCGCCGGGTGGAAAGCGCGAACCCGCGTGTGAATGGCGGCATGCAGGCCGCCCAGGAGCAGGCCGCGGCCCTGCAAACCATGGAACAGCAGCGCCAGCAAATCCTGGCATCGCTGCGTGGCCACCCCGCCAGCGGCCGCCTCGTGATCAGAATTTCCGCCGACCTCAGCAAATGGGAGAACGCTCCCGCCGACATCGAACTGCGCGCCGGCGATGTGCTCGTCATTCCCAAGCGCCCGAACTTTGTGATGATCAGCGGCCAGGTCTACAACGCCACCGCCATTAGCTACCTGCGGGGGAGGGAGGCGGGCTGGTACCTGGGGCAGGCCGGAGGACCCACGCAATCGGCTGACAAGAAGGGCATTTTCATACTGCGCGCGGACGGTTCGGTGGTCGGCCGCGGCAATTCATTCGGCGGTTTGTGGAAGGGGGGAATGTTTTTTCCACCCGCCTGCAGCCCGGAGATTCGATCGTCGTTCCAGAGAAGATCAGCAGCGGCTCGATGTTCTGGAGAAACTTAATGACCGGGGCGCAACTCGCATCGTCGACCGCTTCCGTTGGCTTAACCGCCGCTTATCTTACGCGCTAAGTTTCAAAGCGGGATCAGCCCTCTTAGCAGCAATTACATTCTTCGCGCTATCGGCGACCCAACTCAACTTACTACCTACTCGACGGAGGATCCACCCGTGACACGGAAAGCATTGGTTTGTGGTGCCGGAGGTTTCATTGGCAGCCATCTGGTCAAAAGGCTCAAGGCGGAGGGTTATTGGGTACGGGGTGTGGACCTGAAACGGCCCGAATTCTCGCCGTCTGCGGCTGACGACTTTGTGGTCGGCGACCTGCGCAAGGTGGGTACCTGGGACAAGGTTTTGGACCAGAGGTTCGATGAAGCGTACCAGTTCGCCGCGGACATGGGCGGAGCCGGATTTGTGTTTACGGGGGAGAACGATGCCGAGATTATGCACAATTCGGCCATGATCAACCTGCATATGGCCGACTTCGGCGTGACCCGGAAAGTAAAGCAGGTATTCTATTCGTCCTCGGCCTGCATCTATCCGGCCTACAATCAGGAGGACCCCGATAAGCCGAACTGCAAGGAAGCGACCGCATATCCAGCCGCGCCCGACAGCGCGTATGGGTGGGAGAAGCTGTTCAGCGAGCGCCTCTACTTTTCCTTCTGCCGCAATCGCGGCCTCAACGTGCGGGTCGCGCGTTTTCACAACATTTTTGCCCCGAAGGCACCTGGACGGGGGACGCGAGAAAGCGCCCGCCGCGCTCTGCCGAAAGATCGCGGAGCAACCCGAGGGCGGGGAAATCGAGCTTTGGGGAGACGGCGGGCAGACCCGCTCCTTCTTATATATCGACGAATGCATCGAGGGAGTGCGCCGCCTTATGCAGCACCCCACATTTCGCGGCCCGGTCAACATCGGATCCGACGAGATGGTGACCATCAATCAGATGGCCACCATGATCATGGCGATCGCCGGCAAGAAGGTCGCCATCAAGCACGTTCCGGGACCGCAGGGGGTTCGCGGCGCAACTCCGATAACGCTCTCATCCGCCGGGAGCTTGGCTGGGCGCCCAGCGCCTCGCTCAAAGACGGGCTCGCGAAAACCTACGCATGGATTGCAGCCGAGGTATATGCTCCGGCTGGCGAGCAAGCCGAGGCCATGGTTGCGCGGTAATGTGGCGCGGTAATTCCAGGCAGTAACCTGCGTCCTATCGACCCCAGTATGTCAGTTGCATTATGAGTACCACCCTAGAATACGGTCAGGACACCGCCTCAGCCGCGGCCGAACCGATGTTGCCATCGCTCCTCGGAACGTCTCTCCTCACTCTCGTCTGGCGCCGCCGCCGCTGGGTGGCTAAGGTTGTGATCCTCGGTGTGGCGCTGGGGGCTATGGCCGTTCACCTGGTTCCCAAGCGGTACGAATCGACAGCACAATTGATGCCGCCGGACTCGCAAGCATTCTCCGGCGCGTCCATGCTGGGACTGATGACGGGAGGAGCAGCCGGAGGCACGGCCGGACTGGCGAACAGCATCCTTACTGGAAAGACTCCCGCAGCGCAGTTTGTCGGCATTCTGGAGAGCCGCACCGTAAAAGACAATCTCATTGACCGCTTCGATCTGCGGAAGGTCTACCGGCAAAAATACTATGCGGGTGCGCGCAAGCGGCTGGCAAAGTACACCCAGCTCGGCGAAGACCGGAAGACCGGGATTATCAGTATTACGGTCACCAATACCGATCCAAAGCGCGCACGCGACCTCGCCCAAGCCTACGTGGACGAATTGAACAAAGCGGTATCGCGAGTAAGCACCTCGTCGGCGCGCCGGGAACGTGTCTTTCTCGAGGAGCGCCTGCAGTCGGTCGAGAAAGACCTCGCCGAGGATTCTCGCAATCTGAGCGAGTTTTCCAGCCGCAACGCTACCCTGGATCCGCAGGCTCAGGCCCGGGCAAGCCTCGAGGGCGCTGCCCGGCTGCAGGGGGAAGTGATCGCCTCCGAAAGCGAACTGCGCGGCCTCGAAATCATCTACTCGGAGAACAATACGCGCGTCCGGGCCCTGCGGGCCCGCATCGGCGAATTGCAGAAACAGATGCGAAAACTGGCTGGAACCCGCGAGGAAACCGGTGCCGACCTCGAGGATGGCGAGATGTACCCTTCGGTCCGTAAGCTTCCGCTGCTCGGCGTCACTTACTTTGACCTTACTCGCCGGGTCAAGGTGCAGGAAGCCGTCTATGAAGTGCTGATGAAGCAGTACGAATTGGCCAAAGTGCAGGAAGCCAAGGAGATTCCGACGATTTCGATATTGGACGCGCCGCTCGTCCCGGAAAAAGAAGTCTACCCGCCCAATCTCCTGTTTACTCTACTGAGCGGATGTCTTGCCTTCTTCTTCGCACTGGGCTGGATCGTTATCGAGCGAGCGTTGCAACGCAAGGGAGTGGAACGCGTCCACTACCTGCTCAAGGCCGAGGGCTGGCAAAAGCTGGTGCCATCCCTCGAAGCCAACAATGTTTAGTGTCCTCCAGCAGAATCCCGAAAACTCACGGTGTACCCTCCAATGACTTACAACCGGCTGGCAGCCGCTGACAACCTGGCATGCCTGATGCTCGGGGCCGCCGCGGTTGCAGTCACCGCGGCGCTTTGGCTGCCCGGGGGGCTGGCGGTCGCGGCAGCCGGAATTGTTTTGTCTCTCTCGTTTCTGGTGAACGAGCGCTTTCTCCTGGCACTTATTTTCCTGCAGCCGATCGACATCGTATCGTCGGCCATCCCATTCGTAAGCGACGCATCTCTGGGCCTGCATGCTCTCGCGGTTGCCGGCTTTTCCTGGGGCGCCTGCATCGCGGGCAACTAGGGGCCGGAAAACTCTTTGCGCTGGGGGCACGCGGAGTTCGTTGTTCTTCGTGGCCGCGATCGTGCTGTCCGCAATCTGCGGACTGCCCGGGTTGGCGCACGAGAAGGTCCGCGGCGTCTACTTTGTCGCCGTATATTTTGGCTTCTACCTGCTCCTGACGAGTTGGCTGGTTACCGAGGAACGCAGACGCTCGGCGCTGCGCGCCCTTCTGTATTCGACCCTCCTGGTGGCCGTCTTTGCCATCGTCCAGCTCGTCACCCACGCCTATACGCCTCTCTACACGCACATGTATGACCTGGTCACAACCGAATGGAAGCAGCGTCCTCCTTCCTTCCTGCCGGGGCCGAACGCCCTCGCCGGCTATCTAAACCTCATTTTGCCATTGGCCATCGCCGGTTTCGTGTTGAGCGAAGAGCGCGGATGGAAGCGCCTCAGCGGCGCCGTGGCGGCCATCGGAATTTTATCTTTGGTCTTGACACAGAGCCGGGGTGGGTACATCGCATTCGTGATCACGGTCGTCTTCGCCATTTGGCATTTCGGGCGTACCCGCAAACGGCGCATCGCCTTGCTGCTGGCCCTCGCATTGCTGGGTGCGGGATCGTATGCCGCCCTGCGCCTGTGGAACCCGAGGCATTTTGGGGATCTAGAGGACGATCATAGTGCGTTGACCCGGGTCATTCTGTGGTACGCCGCTTGGAACCTCTTTCTATCCTCTCCGGTACATGGCGTGGGCTTCGGTACTTTTAACTTTATTTCGGACCAGTATCTTCCCGTCGTAAGCGACATGCCGGAGGGACTCCGGGCCACGACACTACCTCGAGTTGCTGGCGGAAAGCGGCGTGCTCGGCTTGTCGAGCTTTCTGCTGGTGGCCGTGACGGGAATTCGCCGAGCCCAACTGCTGGCCCGCTCCCAATTGGTTCCAACATGCGATCGGATTCGGGGCGGCAGGCGGGATGACGGCCATGCTGATGTGCGGCATCGTCGACCACAATGTGCTGTGGGCGCCCCAGATCGGATTTTTTCTGGTTTTGGCTGGCGATGGCCGGCCATCGATAAGCCAATCGAGGAACAGAAATTGCTTAAGCAACTAAGGAAGCTGCGGTTGAGCGATGGCCGCGGTGTCACGGCGGCGACCGGCACAGCCCTGCTGGCGCGACTGGCGGCGGCGGCCGGCACCGTCGTCGCCATGCCGCTGGCGCTGCACTCACTGGGGGATCAACGCTTCGGCGCTTTTCTATTGCTCTTTGGCGTGATTAACTGGCTGGTCCTGGGCAATTTCGGGGTGCATTCCGCGCTCGGCCGCGCCATCGCGTCGAAAGAAATTGGGAGTAACGAAATCCCCGACATGCTAGGCTCCGCGCTGGTGTATGCCGCGGCGACTACCGGAGCGACGACGCTCTTCGTCAGTTGGGCCCTGATGGCCTGGGTCAGGACCGCGGGAGCGCGTCTCGGCCTACCGGCGCGCGAATTGCTGGCTGCCGGGTTTTGCATGATCGCACTATCGTTTTTCCAGATCACTCTGCAGACATTTGAAGGCGTGCAGATCGGCAATCTGGAAATCTACCGCGCCAATCTCATGCGCCTGACCGGGACCGCGTTCACGTTTCTGTGTCTGCTTCTGCTGCCTCGCGTCTGGAACTCGATCGTCGTATTTGTGGTTGCGCTCAACGGCATGCTGCTCGGATCGGCTCTTAACGCCGGTCTCGTTCTAAGGCAAGTCGAAATTCGGTTTGCTCACCTCCGGCGCAACGTGAAGCGCATGCGGCAGGTGGCGGTCTCTGGCCTGGCGTTTCTCGTCATCGGCGCGGCTTCCTTATTGCAGACCCACGTGCCAGTTCTTATTCTGGCCACGACGCGTGGTCCGGCGGCGGTGGTGGACTTCGTCTGTTTATCCGGTTGTTATTTGTCATGATGAGCGTGCTCGCCATGATCACGACACCGCTCTGGCCGGCGATCATGAGGGCGCGAGCCGAGGAAGATCACGAATGGATTCAGAAGAGCCTGCGCGTATCCGGGGCGCTGGTGATCGGCGCCGGCATCGTGTCGATGATTGTGCTGGTTTTCTTCGGCGGCCAGGTGCTTTGGCTCTGGACTGGCCGCAAGTTGCTCGAGCCGGCGATCTTCCACATCCTGTTTGGAGTCTACTTCTTTCAGATGGCCTGGTCGCATTACTGGGCAGTCGTTCTCATCGGCCTGGCCCGCGAGCGGCTGGTTGCGGGCGTGCTCATTATCGAAGGCACCCTAATTCTCGTTGCGGGCACGGTTCTCGCCGGACGTTGGGGCGCAACTGGGATGATCATGGGAGCGGTCACCGCCTTCGCCTTGGTCAGTAATTGGTCTCTCCCGCTTTTCTGTTGGCGAGCAGTTAGGGCGGCCGAAAGCTCCCTGCTTTTCTTACCGGAAACGGCCCGAAATGAACCCGGCTCCTTGCGAACTCTGCCGATAAGTTCTTCTCTTCTCTGATCGTCTCTCATCTGATCGATAACCTTACGCGTTCGGCCGGGCGCGGCCGCCGCCACTCAAACTTGGCATGAACTTTGAAACGAACTATGAACAAGCCTTTACTCGTTAGTATTGTCACCCCATCCTTCAACCAGGCCCGATTTCTGGAAGAAACACTTCGCTCGGTGGAGTTGCAGGACTACCGGCCCATCCATCAGAGCGTGATCGATGGCGGCTCCACGGACGGCTCGGTCGAGTTATTGGAGCGCTGGAGCGCGGCCGAGCACGGTCCGGGATACTCCATCGAGTGGATTTCGGAGCGCGACCGCGGCCATGCCGATGCCCTGAACAAGGGCTTCGATCGGGCTCGGGGAGAAATTGTCGGCTGGCTTAACTCGGACGATGTTTACTTCGACCGGAAGGTGATCAGCACGTCGGTGGCCGCGCTCGAGGCTCATCCCGAGGTCGACATCGTTCATGGCGAGGTCGCGATGATCTCCGAGGACAGCGGACTGCAGATGGTCTGGTGCTTTCCGAAATTCGATTACGGCCGCGCGCTGCGCGGCTATATCATCCCGCAACCCACGGTATTTTTCCGCCGTGCGGTGATCGACAAACACCGGCTAAATCCAAACCTGCGCGTCGCAATCGACCATATTTACTGGTTGCAAGTCGGAAGAGAACACAAATTCCTCAAGATCAATCGCATTCAGGCCGGAGACCGCGATCACGGGATGCGCATCTCGCAGGTCAGCAACCGGGAGATGAGCGAGACCGGAAGGAAGATGTGCGCGGCCTACGGCGCGGGTGAAAAGCTAGGTTTCCTGGCACGCCAGCTGGACCGGGTTTGGAAGGCGCTGATGCGCGGCAAGGGGTTGCTGAATGCGATGACCCTGACCTCGACGATCAACGCGCATCCCGAGGATCTGGCGTTTCCTCTCTGGATCGACAGCCCGGCGAAGCTGGCCGCAAGACAAGTCACCATGCGTATCGACCGGCGAGTGGACATAGGCAGCCGGCCGCCCCTCGCAATCACCTTCTATGCCAACCATAAGTTGCGCTGGACATTCCACGAGAATTTCAAGGACATGGGTCGCAGCCCGTCTTCTCGGCGGAGACAACGCTCTGGCGCGCGAGAGTTTTCGCGACCGAGATGCGCAACTCCGCCCTGCAGTGCATTGGACATGTGCCGGGCCGTCACTTGCGATGCAGTCTATATCGGATGTTGGAATAGCAATCGCTCGCAGCGCCCGAATCGCCCCTGGCTGCTCGGTGTTCGGAGGGCCAGGGAGAATAGGTTTCGGCGCCGGCACGGTGATCAATCGCGGGGTGGTTCTGGATGGCCGTTTCCCGCTCACCATCGGCCAGAACGTGAGTATCTCGATTCAGACGATGATTCTGACTCTGGAGCACGACCTCGCGGCTCCGGATTTCCGAGCGGTCGGAGCGCCCATGGTTATCGGCGACCGGGTGTTCATCGGGGCCCGCGCAATATCCTTCCAGGGGTCACCATCGGTGAGGGCGCCGCGGTGGCCGCGGGAGCGGTCGTAATAAGCGACGTCGAGCCCTCGCGATAGTCGCCGGAGTTCCCGCCAGAGTGATCGGATCGCGCCCGAGAAATCTCACTTATAGTTTATGAACATCTTATTTCGAAGGGTGGAAAACAAGTCTATGTTAAGGCAGTTCGCCAAGAGAGTCGTATCGGCCGCTCCGATCCTGCGGCCACTTGCCGCACACGTGGATTGCCTGCTGACTGGCCACAAGAATCTTTTGTACGAGGAGAGCACGATCGCGATTCTCGTCGTGTTTGCCAGCAAATTCCAACGTCGTCGACATCGGCACTCACGAAGCAGAGCTGCTGCGCGCGGTGCTGGAAATTTGCCCGCAAGGACAGCGCTGCGCTTGAACCCTTACCAAGCTGACATCGGCGGAACTTGCCGGCCCATGTGACCGTTTGCGAGTTTGCGCTCGGCGACCGCGAGGGACAGTTCAGCATTCGCAACCTGACCGACTCGGCGCGCAGCGGATTGCGCCGCACGCGCTTCGATGCCGACCAGAAGGTCGAGCAGCTGCGGGTCCAGGTCGAAGCAAGTCGACGATGTTCTTCCGCGGGGGGGGGGGGGGGGGGGGGGGGGGGGGGGGGGGGGGGGGGGGGGGGGGGGGGGGGGGGGGGGGGGGGGGGGGGGGGGGGGGGGGGGGGGGGGGGGGGGGGGGGGGGGGGGGGGGGGGGGGGGGGGGGGGGGGGGGGGGGGGGGGGGGGGGGCCGTGGATTGCAGGTTATGAAGCTCCTCTTCGTTACACATTTACCCTACCCGCCGAACTGCGGTGGCCGCATCGGATACTTGAACCCGATCAAGTATCTTCCCGCCGCCACCAGGTCGTTCTGGTTTCTCTGGGCGAGGAGAGCGATCGGGCTTACATTCCCGAGATGAAGAAGTACTGTGCCGGCGTGCACCTGCTTGCGGTTCCGCGCTGGAAGCAAAGGGCTCGGCTCATCCGCGGGCTGGTTGCGGATCCTCCCGGCAGCGCCGCGGAAGTTTTTCGATGCACGCTTCGGCCAGCTCATCCGGAACTGCCTGCGAACGTACGAGATCGACATTGCCGAGTTGCAGCATCTGAATACGGCCGCCTATCTGCCTTTTGCGGCCCTGGTGCCGGTTCTGCTGCGCGAGCGCAACGTGAATGCTGGGATCTGGGAACGCCACGCGCAGTACGCGAGCGGGACTCTCGAACGGCTCTATGTCCGGTCCTCGGCCCAGCGCGTCCGATCCTACGAAGCCCGGATGGCGAGCGGCTTGGGGCGCTGCATCACGGTCAGCCGAGCGGATGCAGAATCGTTAAGGGCTGTGGCTGCGCAAGCGAAGATTGAGACGATACCCTCCGGAGTCGATACCGAATACTTCTTCCCGCTTGCGGTGCCTGAATTTCCCTTCTCGATGGTGTTGACGGGCAGCTTCGATTGGCGGCCGAAGCGACACAAATTGCGGGTGTACCTCAACGGATCTTTCCCAATAGTCAGGGCGAGTGTGCCCCAGGCTACCCTCACAATTGTCGGCGCCGGAGTGCCGGATGAGTCGAGACGGCTCGGCGAAGGCATGACGGGCGTGCGCTTTACCGGAGAGGTCCCGGATGTCCGGGATTATGTGCGGCGGGCAAGCTTGGTTCTCAACTATCTGGAGAGCGGCGGAGGCATCGCGCTTAAGGTTCTGGAGGCCATGGCAATGCGCAAGCCGGTGTTGTCGAATGCCCTGGGCCGTGGGAATCGAACTGGAGCGCGGCCGGGATGTGTTCGTGGGCGATGGTGTCAAAGGCTTCGCGGAAGCGGCAGCCGGGTTGCTGCGCGACGGCGGACTGCGCGGCCGCCTCGCACATAACGGCTATGACACGATCCGCCGCAAATACAGTTGGACCTGTCTGGCGCAGCGTTTCGAGGAACTCTATTCCGAAGTGATTGCCGAGCCGAGGAGCAATCCGCAGCCGTCCGAACTCGTATTAGATCGACCATTAGACTGTCCAATTCCAATCCGATGAGAGGTAATCAGTAATGTCGAGTACGTTGGTGGATCGAATCAGCCACGAGCGGGAATTCCATAACCAGCTCGAACGGGAACCCTTGAGCTATCGCATGGTCCGGATCGCTTCTGAAATCTTCTACAACAAAGATGAGGACGGAGTGCTATGGGGCCCCGTCTGGCGGTCACTGGACCTGCGGGGCAAGACGGTCCTGGACTACGGGTGTGGGTCGGGCGGCTTTAGTTGCGTGCTCGCGCTTCGCGGCGCACGGGTGCACGGCAACGACATTTCCGAATACCTGATCTCCCGCGCGCGCGCGGAGAGTGCCCGCCACAACGTGGCCGTCGAGTCTCGGTGGGCGACGCGCATTACACAGGGTTTCCGCCGGCAACCTTCGATTACGTTTTTGGCAATGGCATTCTGCACCACCTCGACCTGGATAAGGCCTACCGGGAAATTGCCCGCGTTCTGAAGCCGGGAGGCAAGGCCTATTTCATGGAGCCGCTCGTCGGCCATCCCGTAGTCCAGGCGATTCGATGGGCAACGCCCAACCGCCGCACTGAAGACGAACAACCAATGACCTTCTCGGCGATCGAAAGGGCGCGCGCCGCCGAGCTGGTCCCTGCCCTCCGCACCCATTACCTCACCGCTCTTGCGGCGCTGCCCAGCGTCTTGTTGGGAAGGTCATTCGGAAAAGCGGCCGTGCGCGCGCTGGACGCCTTTGACCAAAGCCTGTTTCGCGTCGCTCCCGGCCTGAGGGAGCATGCCTGGTTGTCACTCATCGAGTACACCAGACTCTAGTCAGATCGCATCTTGCCGATAACTTCCTAGAGTTCAACCGCGAAAACCCATGCGTATTCTCTGGATTCTTCCGTTCGTGCCCTGGCCGGTCAAGGTGCGGAGCTTCAATCTCATTCCGCGGCTGGCCCGGCGGCACGAGATCGATCTGGTCTGCGTGGCGCGCTCCCCCTCCGACCTCACGCGCCTGGACGGGATCAGGGGCTGCTGTGCCAGCGTGCGCACCGGCACTTATAGCCTGGCGGGGGCGTTGGCACGGAGCCTGCTGTCGCTGCCCACCCGCACTCCCATGCGCATCGCATATGTCTCGTCCTCTTCCATGCGCGACGCGGTGGCCGAGGCTATCGGCGAGACGCGGCCGGACGTGATCTATGTTGAACGCTGGCGCGCGCTGCAATATGTCCCGGCGGGGACCGCGATACCGGTTGTCTGCGATCCCACCGACTCCATGGCGCTCTACAACTACCGCCTGACGAGCGCAGGGCGTCCCTGGGAGCGCGCCCTGGGATTCGCCGAATATCTTAAGTTCCGCCGCTTTGAGGCAGCCTTGGCGTGCCGCGTCGCGGCAACCGTCTTCTGCTCGCGCGCGGATCTGGATTACCTGCGGCCATCCGCACCTGACGCGAATCTCGTGCAGGTCCCGAACGGCGTCGACTGCGAGCTGTTTCGGTCCAAGCAACCAGAAGAGGAACAGCCCAACAACGTTTTCTTCTGCGGCAACTTCCGCTATTCACCGAATCGCCACGCCGTTCGATATTTTCTGAAAGATATTTTTCCGCTGGTGCGGCAAGCGGTTCCCAAAGCGACTTTCACCATGGTCGGAAACGGTGCCGGTAAGTTCATGGGCGGCAAGAGTGCGCGCATTCCGGGGATTCGGGTCTTTGACTTCGCCCCGCAGTTGCGCCCGCATCTGGCACGGGCCACGGTTGCCGTCGCGACCCATTCGAGTGGGTGCGGGGGTCAGCAACAAGCTGCTTGAAGCCTTTGCCGTCGGTACGCCCATCGTTGCGACCAGCATGGCGTGCGGCGACCTGCCCTGCCGGGACGGAGAACACCTGTTTATCGCGGACGATCCGAAGCGCTTTGCCGAACGGGTTGTCCATCTTCTCAACCAGCCAAACCTTCGCCGCAACATGGCCGCCAGAGCGCAGGTATTCGTCAGGCGCGCCTACGACTGGGGAATTGTTGCTCGATCGATGGAGGACGTTTTGCATCAAGCCGCGTTCGGCCGGGGCAAGGAGCCTGAAACCGCCGTGGCCGGGGAGAGGATCGCGAGGAAACGGGCGTTTGCCACCGCGGCAGGCTGATGAATCGTGGCACACCGCAAGACTTTACCCGAGCCAAGAACCAGATGAGGCAGGTGTTGAATTTATGCTAGTTCGCGCAAAAGCCCCTTTGCGAATCAGTTTCGCAGGCGGAGGCACCGACGTATCCCCTTATCCCGAACTCCACGGTGGATGTGTCCTCAATGCGACCATCGACAACTTTGCTTTCGGCAGCTTGCGTCCGCGCCCGGACACCACCGTCCGCGTGCAGTCAGCCGACTTGAATCTTGAAGTCGAATTCGACTCCCATGCGGACGTGCGCTTCGACGGCAAGTTGGACTTGGTCAAGGCGGCGCTCCGAAGGCTAGGCGCATTGAATTCGCATGGCTTCGACATCTTTCTGCACAGCGATGCGCCTCCCGGTTCCGGCCTCGGCTCCTCTTCGGCGCTGATCGTCGCGCTGGTGGGACTGGTCAAGGAGTACCGAGGCCTCGCGCTCGACGACTACGAGATCGCGGAAGCGGCCTACTCGATCGAGCGCCGGGAGATGGCCATCAGCGGCGGCCGGCAGGATCAGTACGCCGCCGCCTTCGGCGGCTTCAACTTTATTGAGTTCGAAAAAGACCGGACCATCGTCAATCCGCTCCGCATCCGGCGCGACACCGTCAACGAACTGGGGCACAACCTGCTCTTGTACTACACGGGAAAGACGCGGCGGTCCGATCAGATCATCGACGATCAAACCGAGCGCCTGAAGGCGAACGCGGAAGACACGGTAAGCGCATTGGCTCAGCAAAAGGAACTGGCGGTTGCCATGAAGAACCTTCTTCTGACCAATCGGCTCGACCAGTTTGGCGAATTGCTCGATGCCTCATGGCAGACCAAGAAGAAACTGTCACCGCGCATCAGCAACCCCCAGATTGACGAGTTCTACGAGGAAGCCCGGAAGAAGGGAGCTTTAGGCGGCAAGATCACAGGCGCGGGGGGCGGGGGTTTCATGATGTTTTACTGCGAGTTCGAGAAACGGCACCTGGTGGCCGCGCAGCTCCAGAGAATGGGCGCGGTTCCCATGGAGTTCGCCTTTGAAGTTACCGGGCTGCAAACCTGGAGGGTCCATGCCGCCGTCGCCGTTTAGCGCCCTCCTCTGCGAAATCATTGAAAGCCAGTGCTGCGGTGAGAGCGATCCTGCTTGATCGCGACGGCGTGATCAATCACAAAGCGCCCGAGGGCGAATACATCGGCACCCTTGCCGAGTTCAGGCTGCTCCCGGGAGCGGCCGAGGCCATGGCCGCGCTGGCCAGGCTGGGATTCGAAATTTTTGTCGTCACCAACCAGAGAGGCGTCGCGCGCGGGCGCGTCAGTTGGAGAGAACTCAATCGCATGCATGCCGAACTCCTCCGAGCCGTCGAGCGCGCGGGCGGACGAATCCACCATATCTACGTTTGTCCGCATGACTACTCGGATGGCTGCGCATGCCGCAAGCCGAAGCCCGGGATGCTGCTGAAAGCCATCAAGGACCATGGGATCGATGCGGCCGATTCCTGGATGATTGGCGACAGCCGGTCCGACATGCTGGCGGGCAAAGCGGCGGGCTGCAGAACGATGTTTGTTGGCCCGAGAGAGTCCAACGTGCAGGCAGATGCCTACTCGGATTCACTGAAGAACGCGGCCTCCGCTATTCGAATGATGAGCGACAGCGCTCCGCGCGAGACTGCCGCCACCTATCGCCGTCGAAATCGCCTATGATCTCGCGCCTGAATCAATATCGCTTCCTTATGCGCGTCTGTTGTTACAGCCTTCCGCTGTTCGCGTGCATGGCCGGCTGGTGTGTCACGTTCTTGCTGCCGCTTGGGCGTTCCTCTCCGCACAATGGGGATGCCGGCAGCTACATCCCCCTGTTGCTGTTCATGTCGCTCGTCTGGGTCATCGCCACCGAAACCTCGGGCGTGCTCCGGCTGGAGGAACTCTTTCGCGAACGGACGGGATTGCGGCAAGCGTCGCGGGCGTGGTTTACCACCTGCGCGCTGGTGGTTGGCGCGCTCTTCTTCTCCAAACAGCAGAACCCTTCCCGCCTGTTCATGGGCGCGAGCGCGATCGCCTTGTTGTGTGGAACGCTGGCGTTGCGCGCGGTGGTGCGCTTTGCCATCCTGGGAGCGAAAAAATGGAATCGGCAGCCGGCCCGGTTGTTATTCGTCGGATGCGATGCGGTTGCGCGGCGGGCAGCGGCGCGTTTGCAGCGCGCCACATTCTCAGACTGCTCGATTGTGGGCTTTGTTGAGATACCCGGCCAGGAAATAGCAGTTGGCGGGGCGCCCATTTATCGGCTTGACGAGCTCGAGAAACTGCCCCTGGAAATCGACGACATCATCATAGCTCTCCCCCCGCACCTCACGGGTCAGATTCCCCGTATCCGTCAGCAACTCGAATCCCTGTGCCGGCCGATCCGGGCCATTCTGGATCTCGGCAACGTCGAACTCAACGACCGGATACTTCAATTTGGAGATCTCCACATGCTCGATCTGGCGGCTACTCCGGCGGAAACCCCGGCCTACGAGTTGCTCAAGAGAGGCTTCGACCTCGTCTTCGCCGCCCTGGCCATCGTGGTCGCCTCTCCGCTTTTCCTGTTTTGCGCGGCCGCCGTCAAGCTAACCTCCCCCGGCCCAGTTTTGTTCAAGCAAGATCGAGTCGGACTTAACGGCCACGTCTTCTCGATGTATAAATTCCGCACCATGAAGGTCGCCCACCGCTCCGAGAGCGACGTGCAATGGACCATGGAAAATGATCCGCGGCGCACAGCCATCGGGAAGATTCTTCGCAAGACAAGTCTGGATGAACTGCCTCAGCTTCTTAACGTTATCCAGGGGAGCATGAGCATCGTCGGGCCGCGGCCCGAGCGCCCCTATTTTGTGAAGCGCTTTTCAACGGAGTACGACCGCTACAGCCGCCGTCACCTTCTGAAGGTCGGGATCACCGGGTGGGCGCAGGTGAATGGTTCACGCGGCGACACCTCGATCAAGAAACGAGTCGAGTACGACCTGGACTATTTGTATAACTGGAGTTTCTGGTTCGATATCCGCATCATATTTCAGACATTATGGGTCCTGGTCCATGGCAAGAACGCGTATTGACCTTGCAACACGGGCAGGACTCCACAAGCACAGATTGGCGACGCATCCGGTGAAATCGCACCGAAGAAAAAAAGCACCCAGGAAAATTTCCTCCCGTGCTGCCGGCTGAATCGATGCCCGCCGGCGTTTCTCCTTGTTGTTGCCACCTTTGTATGAAAGAAGAAAGGGCATCGGTGTCTACCGAGATCGAATGAATCCGCGAAGCGGGCATTTGTTCATCGACAACATACGTCACCTTTCGATGCTGGCAGTCGTCCTGTTGCATTGCTACCCCGCAACATTTATGACTCCCTGGGGGCCGCCGCTTGTCTTACAAGTTTCTTTTCAGTGTGCCAAATTCGGCACCATCGCCTTCTTTCTGGTTGCCGGCTACCTGGTAGGCGAACGCATTGACCAGCAGAGCAAACAAGAATATCTCTGGCGCAGAGTCTCGCGGCTCGGCTGTCCATGGCTTGCCTGGTTCAGCATCTATTGCGCAACTCACGCCTTCGGACACTGGCTTTACCATCGCCCGCTGGCTCGCGTGCCGACTTTCACAGAGACAATCTTGGGTCCGCTGTTTGGCAGCGCCTTTTGGTTTGTTCCAAACATCCTGTTTGCGCTTTGCGTGCTCCTGGTCCTCAGCCGCCACATCAATGATTGGCGTTGGGGGGTCGCGTTGCTGACCCCGTCATTGTTCTATGCCATCAACATCTACGGCCAATGGGTCAACACCAGGCATTCGACAGCTTTTACAGGTTTTGTCGGATATCTCTGGCTGGGGGCTTGGGCGGCCCGGAACTGGAAAAGGGTGGTCAAGATCATCTCCGCGGTCCCCGCCTCGGGGTTCTCCGTGGTTTCGATCGCTTTACTTCTTCTCGCCGTTTGGGAAACGCGGATTCTGATGTCTCTGCACTTTATCGAGCCCCAAAACACTCTCCGGATCACGAACCAGCTGTTTTCGATCAGTGTCGTACTGCTTCTCTTAAAAGTTAGAACGCGCCTGTATCCGGCGTTCCTCAACGTCCGCGAACATACCTTCGGCATTTATCTCACGCATTCTCCGATCAATACCGTGGTCGGCTTCGTCCTGGTACATTCCGTGCCCACCGCAACCGGTGCCAATCACTACGCGACGGCTGGACTGATCGGCTTGTGGGTCGTCAGGTTCGCGTGCACATACGCTCTTTCTGTTCTTCTTACAATCGTGATGTCACAGTGGCCACGTATAAGCTGGATGATGGGAGTTTCCGGGCGCATACAGGCGCCAACAGCGATCCCGGCAGCCGCGAAAGGCAGCCTGCCTGTTGAGATCCGCTATGTTGGCAGCGGCGACTAACGCGCGTTAATCTCACTACGAGATGAGCCCTCTATGACGTGGCGAAGTTGCTGCACGCAACTTTTCCGAAGTGATTGGCAGGCGCCGAATTCGCTTGCCCGTCGCCGCAAAGACCGCATTGGAAACCGCCGGCGCGACTGCCGGGACCGCCGTTTCGCCAAAACCTCCGGGAGCATGTTCCGATGGAATGATGTAGGTCTCCACCGCGGGCGCTTCGCTCATCCGGATCACCTCGCAGTCTGTGAAGTTTTCCTGGATCGAAGCGCCGTTCTTGAAGTCGATGCGGCCATGCAGCGCCGCTGTCAGACCCCACGTAATACCACTCTCCGTTTGACCTTCAATCCCCAGCGGATTGATAACGCGTCCACAATCCACCGCGCAGACAATGCGATGCACGCGAATGTCGCGATTCGTCTTTTCCACTGAAACTTCGGCGACTTGCGCGATGAAGCAGTCCTCGTCATACACATTGCATGCAATCCCACGGCCCCAATCGCGTCCTGCAATTTCGGTACGAGGCTGGCGCCAGTTTGCCTTTTCGGCGGCCAGCTTCAGAACACCAATCAAACGTGAGCGGTCGATCTTCTGGTCGCCGATTGTGAGCACATCGCCGGGTTGCAAGAGCTCCAGCCGAAAGTCGAGAGGGTCGCGACTCGCGGCATGAGCCATTTCGTCGATAAACGATTCGCGCGCAAAAACCTGCGCTGGATATTCCACTGCCCGCCAGGGTCCTGTGGGCACCGGCGAATTCCGGCGAACGAACTCCGCCTTCAGATGAGGAAAGTTATAAGGATTGTCGAACGATCCCCAGGGGCTTCCATCGTTGAAGTAATGGCGCGGGTCGGCTAACGCTTTCTCGTCCGGCAATCCCAGAACCGAAAGATCACAGCCGACCGAGGTCTGCTTCCAGGCCAGAGGCTTGCCGGTCTCCGTCAGACCGCCGACAATCCGCACGATCCCTGGCGGCTGAAAATACCCATACCGAATGTCGTCGCTGCGCGTCCAGATAAGCTGCACCGGTTTGCCGATGGCCTTCGAGAGTTCGACCGCCTCAGGAACGTAATCCACGAACAGGCGGCGTCCGAAGCCCCCGCCCAGAAGAGTGACGTTGACCTTGACCGAGTCGAGCGGCAGTCCGAGCAATTTGGCAGCTTCGTCTTGTGACCGCTCCGGAGCCTGCGTGGGCGCCCATATTTCGCAGGAATTGGATCGCACGTCGGCCATACAGTTCATCGTTTCCAACGGTGCGTGAGCCTGAAACGGATACTCATAGATAGCTTCAATCTGGCGGGCGGCGCTGGGCAGCGCTTTGTCGGCATCGCCATCGCCGCGCACAAAAAATCCCGCTTCTGCCACGGCGAGTTCCATCTCATGAAGGAAGGCATCGGAGTCAAAGTCGTGGTTGGGACCAGGGTCCCAGGTTACGTCCAGAGCCTCTGCTCCCTTCATTGCCGTCCAAGTGTGGTCGGCGACCACGGCGACTCCGCCGGCAAGACCACTCTTGATGGGCACGACATGGCGAACGCCGGAGATTGCCATCGTCCTGCGGGCTTCAAAGCTCACCACGCGACCGCCGATATAAGGACACCTCTTCATCACTGCCTGCAGCATTCCGGGCACACGCGTGTCGAGTCCGTAGACCGCGCGCCCCGTCATAATCGCGGGGCCGTCCGTCCGCTTCATCGGCTTGCCGATGTATCGGAAATTCTTTGGATCTTTTAACGTAGGATTTTCGGGGACGACCTGATGCCTGGCCGCCTCCGCCAAGGCACCGTATGAAAGTTTTCGCCCACTCGTGCCGTGCAATACAAAGCCAGACTGAGCCTGGCACGCGCCCGATTCGACGCCCCACTTCTCGGCAGCCGCCGCGATCAACATCATTCGCGCGGCAGCCCCGGCCTTGCGCATGACATTGTAGGTACCTTCCGTGCTGCCGCTTCCACTAGTACGCAAACGAATTCCTTTGAAGCGAGGAATGGTGGGAGCCTGTTCGAGTTTGATTTGCGACCAATTTGCTTCGAGTTCATCCGCCAGCATCATGGGCAGCGTGGTCCGCACTCCTTGACCCATCTCGGACCGAGTGATCCAGAGGCACACGATGTTGTCGGGGCGAATCTGGATGAAGGCATTGGGCGAGAATTCCACCGAGGTTTCGGCACTAGCAGGAAGACCGAATTCCACTCCCAAGACGAGGCCGGCCCCGGCAACGGCACTGGATTTCAGAAATGTGCGTCTGGTAGCTTTCATGCCTTCGTCCCGCTCGCCGCCGCGCCATGAATGGCTCTCCGAATCCGCTGGTACGTGCCGCACCGGCAGATATGCTCGGACATTACGACATCAATTTCAGCATCGCTGGGATTTGCTTTCTCGCGAAGGAGGGCGGCGGCGGCCATCGTCATTCCCACCTGACAATATCCACACTGCGAAACATCTTCCTCCAGCCATGCACGTTGGCAGGGATGATTCCCATCCGATGACAGGCCCTCGATGGTCGTGTAGTTTTTGTTTGCCGTCGCGGACATTGCGATCTGACAAGCGCGCGCCGCACGTCCGTCCTCATGGACAGTGCATGCGCCGCAGACACCTATACCGCAGCCATATTTCGTTCCGGTGAGATGCAGCAGGTCGCGCAGCACCCAGAGCAAAGCCATCGCTGGATCGGCGTCCAGACGATGTTGCCGTCCGTTTACGGAGAGAATGAAGGTAGACATAACCTCAGCGCTGACAGATATGACGAAATGCAGCGGCTGAGGTTAGCAGGCTAGCGAGTTTCGGGGGATAGATTGAGCAAAGAGCGGCGGGCACCCGCCGCGAAGCTGGTTTCACACAGCCAATTCCTCAAATTTTCGTTGGTGTTGTGATGTCCCGTGCGGTTCCTGCTGGTTAAGGTCCAGTGGGGCAGACGAAAGCACTAATGATTCAGTGAATGACGCCTTCCGCCTTGCGTATTGCCTTTTCGTGCAACTCCCATCCGTGAATGGCTTTGCGGCATCCTTCCCGCGCCAGGCTCGTGCTGAGCCGTCTTTCAGCATCATCGAAGGTCTTTTCCGCATCCATTCTGGCCCGGTATGCTTCGTCGTCCGCTTCCTTCACCTTCCTCGCGATGAGCGTTGCCTCCGACTCGGCCTCTGGCGGTTTCTTTTTTCGATCGGCTGCGCTATCGCGAACTGCCCGCGCAACAAGCGCTTCGTAAGCGGTCCTTAGCCCATCGCTCCAACGCGCCTTAACGGCCGCACTCAATTGATCAAGCGCGGCATTGGCGCGGTCGGCCGTCTTGCGCACCCTCTTCTTCTCACGCAGCCACTTCATTACCGACCATGACATGGCCTCGGTCATCAATGCCTTCGCGCTTTCGACTTCAGCAAACTGATCCACTTGAAATCCCTCAAAGAACAGGAGACCTTAGCTCTCCCACCGAAAAAAGTCCAGCAGCAGGCCGCCTGTTCCGACCAACACCATACTGCGCGAACTGGTGGAAAGGTGGCTCCCGAAACCAAGCCCGCGGGACGGCGACTGCTTTTCTTGACGGGCAGGCGGAAGGGTACTATACTTCAATCATGCTGCAATGCAGCAATTGGAGGCCTTTATATGCGAACTCATACTAAGCCCCACGAGAATCACTCGCCCCTGTCTCTCCTGACCGAACTGGCCGTCGAGGGAACCTCGAGCCTCGTGGAAGCGCAGCGAACTCTTCTTGATCTGGCAAAACAAGAGAACGACATCATTCTCAACGGCGTCAAAGAACGCGTCGGCGCTTCCGTTCCGGCAGTCGCCATGACGGATCTTGTGCGGCGCGGTGTCGATACCGTGATCGGAATGCAGCAAGAGCTGCTGACCACCACCAGCAAGCAAACTCTCCAGTGGCTGGAGTCGGAAAAACCTGGCAAGGGCACGCGTGCGGAACGGCTGGTCGAGTTTGCCCGCGAGGGCGTCGAGACCTTTGCCCGCGCGCAGAAGAATTTCCTGGAAGTCGTCGCGCAGGAAACCACGAAGGTAACGCGCGGCAAGCTCGAGCACGAGCCAAAAACTGCGAAACCAACCGAAATTGCGCAATTGGCGCGCGACGCGGGGAATGCCTTTATTGAGGCGCAGAAAAGACTGCTCGACGTCATCGGACAACAGATGAACGTCAATCTCGATGTGGCGACTCGCACCTTGCAGAAGATCTCGCCTTCCCAGTTGCTGCCCATGGCGAACCTCACCGGAGAAGGTGTAAGAAAATTTGTGAGCGAGGAAACATCGCTGATCGGGTCGTTCATCAAACCTGCGAAAAAAGCTGCCCCGCGCGCTAAGGCGGGCCACCGTCCCATTCACAAGGAAGCGACGGTCAAAGCTTAAGACTGCAGGCTTAAGATTGCCCTGACTTGCTCGTTCCGGAAGAAGTCTTAACCAGCGGCAATCGCGCGCGCGTTCATGCCCGGGGAGGCGGTGCTTTCGAGTCGTGGTTTCAGAAAGCGATTCAGCATCGCCTCCTCCCACTGTACCCACAGGCGGCTCGTGTAGAGCAACGCGCTGCATTGCAGCGTAAACCAGTCTCGCGTCTCCAGCGGCGAACGGAACGCGCGGCGGTTCCGCAGCCATTGGCGGGCAACACGACGCGCGATGGCAAAGCCGATCGCAGTATCCGCCCCGACGATGTCGCCCAATATCCCTTCCAGCGTAAACATCACCTTCGACAACATGATCAGCGACGCGGGGAATCGGACCCCCTTCATCGCGATCCGCTCCAGCAGGCGCATGGCGTCCGCCGCGCTCGGCAGGCTCGATGTCGGGATTTGGCCCAGAAACTCGGCCGTTGACTCGCGAATCATTCTTCCTCGAGGCGAAGTCGTTCTGATTTTTTGCCGGCTGAGCGCGGTGATTTCGTTGGCGGCACCCACCGGATCGCGCAGGCTCACCATAAGAAATAGCAGCGCAAGATGACGTCGCTCTTCCCGCCCCAGCCGTTCTCGCAGTGCCCAATCGAGGATCGTCAACTCGCCCGTACGGTTGTCATACAGCAGATTGCCCGCATGGGGATCGCCGTGAAAGATCGCGTCTTGCGTAGAAGCAAAGAGAGGCACCGCGACCAGGGCTTCGATAAGTTGCCCCGCCAACTTTCGTCGACGCGCGACGGGTAAGCGCGCGGCCGCGCTCGTCACCTTGATTCCGCGCTCCTCCGTGAGCGCCGTGATTCCCGGCGTGCACAGAGGCTGGATCAGCCGCGGTATGCGTACGCCCGGCATTGACTTGTAGAGCATCGCTGCTTCCACCAACGTCTTCTGCTCGCGCGCAAAGTTGACCTCAAACCGCAGCAGCCGTCGAACCTTCCGGAAAGTGTCGGGGATTAGACGCGCCGGAAATCCGTAGCCATGTTCCCGGTCTGCGAAGTACTGGGCCAATCCCTGGAGATAGTCCATGTCTTCGGCAAAGTATTCAGGAATATGCGGCTTGAGAACTTTGAAGACGCCGTGCTCGCGCCGCCCGCTCTCGGGATTTCGCCAGGTAAAACGAACAACCGCGC
This sequence comes from uncultured Acidobacteriaceae bacterium, assembly GCA_963698865.1. Taxonomy (GTDB): domain Bacteria; phylum Acidobacteriota; class Terriglobia; order Terriglobales; family Acidobacteriaceae; genus Acidiflorens. The sequence continues at coordinate 312,087 of CAVOSL010000007.1, forward strand.
TCACGCTCGCCTCGGAGAGAATCTGCGGAGTGACTTTCACGGCGAACGTCTTGATCCGCTCGCCCAGGTCCTTTTCGATAATGGCGCGGATGTCTTCCGGCCTGACATCGCGAATTCCGTTTTCCAGTTTGGCCAGCGCCTTGCGCAAAGCCGGCCGCAGATGCTGGTTGCGTGCGATAACCTGCCCTAGTTTCTGTAGGCCGGGCACCTTGGCAATGAGACGAAGCAGCCGCTCTTCGGCCGACGTGTTGGCCGGGAGCTCGATCTGCTCCAGAAGCTTTGGGGCAAGGCGCGCTGGCGAAAGCCGCGCCACCACAAACATCATCGCGTCTCGCACTGGTGCTCGCCATTGCGTATAACCTTCGGGAACAAGCGCGCCCACGGGAACGATTTCATCGACGATCCATCGGGCCATTGTCTCGCGCATGGCCTGACCAGCGGGGCTTTTCAGGCCGGCTTCAATCGCGCTGATTTTTTGTTCGGGAGTGGCTCCCTTGGGCAGGAAGTTCTCGAGAGCTGTGCGCAGCGATTCAGGCGCTAGCTGGCCGAGCCCCGCGGAAATGGCAGATGCATCCAGCATGGACGGTGAACAAACCGTCCATACTATAGTCCCCGGCAAGAGGGAGCGCAGTGATGTCCGTTGTGCGGCAGGTTCGCATCGCGTTCATCAACGCTTAAGTATCCCCATACACCCCAATGCGTCGATCTTTTGCAATCAACATCTTAATTTGAATCGCACCCCAGAGAGAACCGCAGAGCGGCACACACGTCATTCATCCGTGCGGCACTGAGCTGGGCCACGCGTCTGCCTAATCGCTGTTGAGATACGGTGACCGCGTTGTGGAGGTTCGCTGCGCACCGGGACTTCATGCCGTCTTCCTCATTGAGCACGACTTCCGAGGGCACACCGCGAATCGTGGAAGTGATGGGCGCAACCGTGGCGGAGGACAGATAGGCGAGGGCACTGTTGCGGGTGAGCACGAGGACCGGTCGTGTTTTGTCGGGTGGGGCAAACTGGTAGAGCCGGACTTCTCCTCGAGCTATTCCGCCTCGAGCTATTCTTCCTCCGGCTAATCTTGCGGCCACGTGGCCTCCGATTCCCAAGCCTGGGATTCTGCGCCGCCTGGCGACTGCCGCGCGTAGCCCTGGCGGTCGCGTTCTTCACTGGCTCGCAGTTCCAACCGGCGGAGATGTTCGCGCAGGGCATCGCGCACCAGAGCGGACCGGTTTCGCCGGGTACGCTTAGCGGCTTGGTCGGCGGCGTGTAACAGCTTTTTATCGAGCACGATTTGAATGATTTGCATATGTGGAGTCTACTCCACAGTATACTCCACATCGAAGACATTTCAAAGCAAGTCGTGGTATTCCGGACAGGTTAAACTCCCACTCCAAATTTCGCAAAGAACGCGGAATTTAGACTGGCATCGAGATGTTCATCCTGAAATAGACGCTCGTCTACGCATGCGAATGCGTCCTCGCCAAGCGCTCGGCAACGACCGCGTACGCGGTCGGGTTGAAAGTCATTCCGATATGAGTGCCGGGAACTTCTACGTCCACTTCCGGGTTCATGGTCATGCAATAACGCCAGTCCACGATGCCGTCATGGCGCGTGTAAATGGCGGTCTCAACCATCGAGGCGGGGACCCTCCTCCGGAGCGAATTCAGAAAATTGCAGGTGCAGCGGCCCGTGTAGCAACTGGGCAGCACTCCGTCCCCGTGCTCCTCGAGAATGCGCAGGCGAACCGCCTCGGCCGCGCGCAGTACCGCGCGATTCGTAACGACGCCGCGAATTGGCGCTGCCAGCGTGATCACCGAGGCCACGTCTTTCGGCCGTTGGCCCGCGACTGAGCGCGCGATCACTCCTCCCAGGCTATGGCCAATCAGATGAATCTTTTTTCCGGTTTCATCCAGAGCCTGGCTAATCCTCTGGTTCAGGCGGCGCTGGATCAGCAGGTTCGGACATTCCGCATTGACGCCGATCCCCGAGAAATAGGGCCGGTAGCCGATGCGGCGAAGCCAGGCGTTCAGCTCCATCAGATAGAAATCCGTGCCCAGGAAACCAGGAATAAGGATGACTCCGGAACCGTCGCCGCGCGGCACGCCAATGCCGTAATAGACCGGCGTCGCGTGCAGCATCAAGACCTCGGCGGCAAAGGCCACTTCGGTCCAAAGAGAGGTGTCGGCTTCCGGGCGCGGCCGCGGCGTGGCCGCGAGCGCTCTGTTGATGGATGGATGTTCGGTTGCCCGTTTCTGTTTAGTCCGCAAGTTCGTCCCGGATGTGCCCAAACCCCGCTACTGGCGCGGAGCGCGCCATGCAGCGCCCGTAGGATTATAGCTATCTGTTTCGGGTTGTACAGGAAAATTTAGTCCGGAACCGCGGCTATCGATGAAAATGAAAACCGCGGAGGACACAAGAGGACATACTTCGTCTACGCGGATCATAAAAGAGAAAAACGAAGAGAAAAAACAAACCCGCGTAAATCCGCGTTTATCCGCGGAGACGAAGTTGCAGAGGAAAGAGCCAAAAGCGTCAAACACGGGGCACACGGAGCAAGTCAAAGTACAAACATCAGTGCTTTTTGCGCGGGCGAGGCTTGGATTTGCCGCGCGTCTCTTGTTCGAGGCGCGCCTCCAGATCCGCTACTCGTTTTCGCAGCGCATCCACTTCCGGGTCTGCAATGGTCTGTGCAACACTCTGCGGCGCGGCGGGCGACGCCGTCCCCAGAAACCGCCTCATCATGTCCACTGGAGAAAGGATGGCGGACTGAACCTCGCTCAACCGGTTCTGCACCGTATCCTGCACCTTCTGGTAGGTGTCAAAGGCGGATTTCAGATACCACATCAGGAATTCCTGCCGCACTTCATCGGACGCCATGACCAATTGCCGTAGCAATTCGAGCGGCAGGCCAGTCGGCTTATCTTTTGCATCTTCGGTGATGATTTGCGTCAGGGTCACGCGCGTCAGGTCGCTGCCGGTTTTCGCGTCCACCACGCGCACGTCTTTGCCTTCGCGCACCAGCGTGGCCAGATCGTCGAGATTCACGTAGCGGCTGCCGGCGGTGTCGTAGAGCCGGCGATTGCCGTATTTCTTGATCAGAACTTCGGAAGTCTTCATGGATGACCCATCGTCATGTTGCTCTGCACAAGCTACACGAACATCTTGACATGAACTCCTTACCCTCGTATAGTTTAAATGATGCTGCAATGCAGCAATCGGAGGCCTTCATATGATAGCGGCAACCAAACATGAACCCATTCACGAGCCATCCGTGGTTTCTCTTCTCTCCGGTTGGGCTCAGCAGGGAGTGCGCACGTTCTTCGCCACGCAACGGATCCTTCTCGATCTGGCGATGCGGCAGAATGCCAATGTAATGCACACCTTGCGGCAACAACTATCCGACCCGCATCACTCTCCCACGACCATTCTCAGCGACATCGCTTCCGAAGGCGTGGATTACTTCCTCGAAGGACAGAAGGTGCTGCTTGATCTCGGCAAGCAACAGAACGAAATTTTGATGAACGGGGTGAAGGAACGCATCGGCGACTGCCCTCGTCGGATGGCTGCAGTGGAATTGCTGCGGCGCAGCGTAGAGACCTTCATTCACATGCAAGAAGAGTTCCTGAAGATCGCGGGTAAGCAAACACACACCTGGGTTCAGGCGGCCAAGGCGGGCAAGCCATATCAGCCCGAGCACGTAGTGGATCTGGCGCGCGAGGGAATGGAGAACTTCGTCAAGACGCAGAAGCACTTCCTCGACATCGTCGCGGAAGAGACCGCCCATGCGACCAGCGGCAAAGCCAAGAACGGCGCCAAGAAGATGAAGAAGACCGAGTTGGCTGGCCTGGCACGGCAGGCAACCGAGTCCCTCATTGAAGCGCAGAAGAAACTGGTCGATCTGGCCGGAGAGCAGATGAACGCCAGCGTGAAAAACGCCAGCAAAACTCTGGAACTGATAAAACCGTTGCCATTTCTTCCGTTGGGCGATCTGACACGCGAAGCCGTGAAGAGTTACGTCGATGCCCAAAGGCAATTGATGGAGGTCATCGCCAAGCCGAATGGACGCGAGCACGCCGCGAAGACGGTGCATCATGTAAAGCGTCCCGTCCGGGCCGGTAACAAGAAGGCGGCCGTAGCAGCAACCGCCTGAAAATCGTAGTGAACACTTTTGTGAACTAGGCGCGGGGCCTGTCGGAATGACGGGCCCCATTTGTTTGGGCGCCTACCAGCCGCTTGTTGCCGTTTCTCGGCCGTTTGCCCGTGCTCTCCTCACTGTCGCGGTCTTCACTGTCCGGGGAAGAGTAGAGAAAATCTTCGATCTCATCGATTCTCTCGTCGGCATCACGATAACCGATTTCAATCAGCTCGCGCGTGTAGCTTGGAGTGAAGAGCAGGTAGCTCATCAGGTCCGAACAGGACGACGAATCGCGCCCCAAACTGCTGACGAAGTACCGGACGAGTGAGGGCATTTCTTTCCGGTGTTGCTCGGCGACATCGGACAAAGTCACCGATGGCGTAATGAGGAGCGTCTTCAAGGGCCTTATTTTTTCCTCCCCTTCCACGTCGGGCTGAACGATGTGCCCGCTTTCGAGCAAATGGTTCAGCCGTTCGAGGTGCTCGATGTCGGTGGCCAGATGGTCGAGAAAAATGACGTTGAAGAGAACTCCCATCACTTGCGCGAGTGAAGGTCGCGTCTCATTGGCGCTTACCTCCGACAGCACTTTCGGTCCACCTCGGACGCCGATCGCAAAGACTTTCTCTGCCCCCAACCGGATGACCGGACTAAGTGGTTGCTGAAGGCGCGCACAGCCGTCGCCAAAAAACGCCAACCCGCGCGGGATTTTGAGTTGCACGGGCTCGAAGATCATGGGAATGGCGGCCGAGGCGCAAATGTGGTCGACCGTGATTTTCGTCGCCATCGTCACGAGCCGGACGCGCTGCCAAAGGGGGTGCCCCTTGGCTCCCTGAATAAAAAGATAGCTGCTTCCAGAGTTGAAGTTCGTCGCCGAGATGGCCAGCGCGTACAAGTCGCCGCGCCGGATGTTGCTTTGAATGCGGTTGCAGTCCAGATGGCGGTTGAGAAAGTTCCGCAAGGGCGTCGCATCGAGCAGAGAGCGGGCGTGCCCTCCGCCGGTAATCCCTCCAAAAGAAAGATCCAGTATCCAGGTTAGCGAGTTGTGGGCTTGCGTAACAAAATCGCAGTGGAAAATATCGGACGGTCGAAGATTTGCCCACATTTCAGCCAGCAGCGCGGTCACGGCGGGAAAATCGTCGCAGCCGGCCGCCAATGCTCCGCCGTTCACCGCCCCTGCGGAAGCGCCCCCGATCAGTGGAAAAGGATTGCCGGCCTCTGTTCTTCTTAATTCACCAATACGCTTCAAAACACCGGCTTGATAAGCGCCCCTGGCGCCCCCGCCGGTCATCACCAGCCCGATTGCATTCCCCATCTGTTTCCCTGGGAGCTCGGTTTACCGTCTACCGCTCCTTTATTATTTAGCTCCTTTGTGTCGCTTGCCGTCTAGGACTTCTTTTTCATTTTTAGTTACCGAAATAAGCTCGCCTGCCTTTGCCAAACGAGATTGCTAAATGCGAGCACATCGTTGCAATCCGTACTTATGTTGCATCGCAGCAAAACTCCCCTCCGGGTGATAACTATCACAGCGAACCGTGACACCCGTGGTAGACCAACTCCACCTACGCAGGTCTACCTTGGTATCGAGACCGACGTACGGTATCCGCCGGGGCTCCGGGCTGCGTTGTATCTTCCAGGTTCGCATCGCACGCCTGCGCTATTCCCGAGCAATTTCTCCCAGCCCGGGGATTCGTGCAGCCGTGACAGCTAGCAAGATCCGACGCAGAACTCTCTCCTCCGGAGTTATTTCCGACGTTATTTCCAAAGAGCACGCGCACGCTGCCATTTTCCGTCGAGGCTGGAGGCAACCATGATTGCGACTGAAGCGGTGCCCGAGAAAACCCGCATCTCTCCTGTGCCGGAGAGCCTCCCTCCGGAGCGCATCGCTTACCTGGACAATCTGGTCAGCCAGGCAAAAACCGCGGCCGCCGTCTTTACGCAATTCACGCAAGAAGACGTGGATCGCATTGTCCGGGCCGATGGTTCTGGCCGGACTGGAGCACGCTCAACACCTGGCGCGCCTGGCGGTCGAGGAAACCCGGCTCGGAGTAATGGAAGACAAGGTCATCAAGAACATGGTGGCCAGCGAGTTCGTCTACAACTTCGTCAAAGACAAACGTACCGTCGGCGTGATTCGCGAGTTTCCCGAGCGCAACCTGGCGGAGATCGCGGAGCCGGTCGGAGTGCTGTTCTCTCTCACTCCAATCACGAACCCGACCTCCACAGTTTTGTTCAAGTGCATCGTTGCCATTAAGACTCGGAATGCGGTGATCTTCGGCCCGCATCCGAAAGCATGGCATTGCTGCGCCGAGGCCGTGCGCATCATGTACGAAACCGCCGTGAAGCAGGGCGCGCCCGAAGGAGTTTTTTCCTGCCTCGAGTCGCCTACCATTCCCGACAATGCCTATCTCATGCACCACAAAGACGTGGCCATGATCGATGCCACGGGCGGACCGGGCGCCGTCAAGGCCGCCTACAGTTCGGGCAAACCCGCGCTCGGGGTGGGAGCGGGGAATACTCCCGTTTACCTGGAGAAAACGGCCGACCTGAATACGGCGGTGGTGGACATCATCATCTCCAAGACCTTCGATAACGGAACGATTTGCGCCTCCGAGCAAACGGTGGTGATTGACGACGAGATCTATGACCCGGCCCTAAAGAAGTTCGCGGAGCTCGGCGCGCACATCTGCAACGAGAAAGAAACCAGGCTGCTGGAGCGCACGGTGATCGACCCCAACACCGGGTTCATGCAGCCCATGGCGGTCGGGCAGAAGGCGACCGATATTGCGCGCTTCATCGGCCTCAAGGTCGAATCGAATACCAAGCTCCTGATTGCTCCCATTCGAGGCGTGGGCCGCGAGCATCCTCTTTCGGCTGAAAAGTTGTTCCCGGTGCTCGCGGTCTATCGCGCGAAATCCGTCAGCGAAGCGCTCAAGGTGTGCGTGGACGTGAACCACTTCGGCGGTATCGGACATACTGCCGTCATCTTCTCGCGCAACGACGATGTCATCCGTCAGTTCGGCGAGGCGATCAACGCCGGGCGCATCATCGTAAATTCGCCGGGCTCGATTGGAGCGCTGGGCGCGGTCTACAACGATCTGGTGCCGACATTCTCCTTCGGCTGTGGAACCGGCGGCGGCAACAGCACCACCGACAACGTCAATATCTATCACTACCTCAACATCAAGCGCATGGCGCGCAGGACGCAAAACCATATGTGGTTCCGAGTTCCGAATCAGATTTACTTCAACATGAACGCGGTGGAGAACGTGCGGCAATTCCCGTCCCGCTCGACCATCATCGTCACCAATCCGGCGCTGGAACAGATCGGGCACGTGGATATTGTCCGGCGAAATATTGACCCCAGCACCCACGTTCACGTCCAGGTCATTCCCGATGCCGAACCAGAGGTCAAGGTGATCATGCAGGGAGTGGAGGCGCTCAATTTCTACAAGGCGGACCAAATCATTGCGCTCGGCGGCGGCTCGATCATTGACGCGGCGAAGATCATGAAGTTGAAGTACGAAGCGCCCGAGGCCGACCTGGAAGAACTGGCCGCGCCTTTCCTCGATTTGCGCAAGCGGGTCGTGCAGTTTCCAACGGAGAAAACGAACCGGGCGCGTTTGATTGCGATCGCGACCACCAGCGGAACGGGCAGCGAGGTCACGCCCTTTGCAGTTCTCACGGACAAGGAGAGCGGACGCAAGGTCACGCTCGCCGATTACTCCCTGAGCCCGGACGTAGCCATTGTCGATCCGCAGTTTGTCATGTCGATGCCGAAGGGGCTGACCGCGGATACCGGCATCGATTGCCTGACTCACGCGCTCGAAGCCGGCGTCTCCAATTACGCCTCGCCCTACACCGACTCCAACGCCATGCAGGCGATTCGGCTGGTCTTCAAGTATCTCCCGATCGCCTACGAAAATCCTCGTGACGAAGAAGCGCGCTCGATGATGCATAACGCCGCCTGCATTGCGGCGATGGCGTTTTCAAATGCGTCGGTCGGCATAAATCATGCGCTGGCGCACGCTTTCGGCGCGCGCTTCGGCGTCGCTCATGGACGGGCGAATGCGCTCATGTTGCCGCACGTGATCGCTTACAACGCCGCCGTCCCGACGAAGTTCATGCCGTCTCCCTATACCCAGGGATATGTGGCGCATAAAAAGTACGCCACGGTTGCGGACCTGCTGGGGCTGGGCGGGACCACAGTGGAAGAGAAAGTAAAGAGCCTGATCGCCGCGACCGAACAATTGCTCGACGACCTCGGATTCCCGCGCTCCATCGCCGACTTGGGAATCTCAAAAGAAGAATTTGAACGCGCCATGCCTGTAATGGTGAAGAACGCCTTCGACGATCCATCATGGCGCTCGAACCCTCGCATGCCGCTGATGACCGAACTGGTGGAACTGTTCTGGAAGGCTTATGAGGGTCGAGGTCAGACGAAGAAGGCGACTGAGTTGGAACACCAAACTGTCTAGCCGATGGGAGAGTTTATGGCAGTGACCGCAATGTGGATCAACGTTGATGAAAGGCTCCTGGTCCCAGCCCTGCAAGAGGCAAAGAAGAAGCTCGACCGCGCGGACGGCGAGGCACGTCCTGGATTTCTCTTCGGTGCGCCGGGTCGATGCGAGCATGCTCAAAGCGCTTGAGGAGTTTGTCCGCCTACGCCGAAGAGAAAGGCCGTGAAGGTCGTTCTGCGCGGCGTCAACGTTGAGGTTTACAAAGTTCTCAAACTGGTGAAGTTGACGGAGAAGTTTTCATTTGTGAGCTGAACGTGGGTTACGAACCTAGGTTACGAACCCGGGTTTCCTGGTTTCGGGAGAGCAAGCTGTCATGCAGAACCAACTACAAAGCGACCGCCTGTCCTGGGGTGACACGGTCTTCCTCCATCTCGAACGGGAAGGCATGCCGCTGAATGTCGCGAGCATCTGCGTCTTCGAGGGTCAGATTTCGTTTGAAGATTGCCTTCAATCCATCGAGTCGAAGTTGCCACTTCTTCCCCGCTACCTCAAGCGCGTGGTGCCGGCTCCCTTCGGCTTGGGCCTGCCCAGTTGGGAATACGATCCGCAGTTCGACCTGAATCGTCACGTGCGTGACGTCGTACTGAAGCATGGCACCGACACCGAATTGAAAGCGCTGGCCGCCAAGCTCTTCGGCACGGTGATGGACCGCCAGCATCCGTTGTGGGATATCACTCTGGTGCGTGGACTGAAGGGCAATCGCACCGCGTTCATTCTCCGACTGCATCACTGCCTGGCCGATGGCATTGCGGGCGTCGGCATCATGAATGTCCTCCTGGACGCCAACCCCGAGGCCGCGCCCCTGCCAAAGAAAAGGACGCGGCTGAAATTCCGCGTGCCGCCGCCCCGAGATCCGTTGGCTTCGCTGACTTCCGGCTTCGTGGAAACCTATTCCGATTTCGTCAAACGGATTCTTTCCGCCCTGACCGACCTGCTGAGCATGACGGAACGCGCGGCCGCGAACGGCGCAGACCTCGACACGAGTGAGTTTCTGGGCCTGCTTCCTGAAATCAGCGCGTTTACGGAACGGCTCCGCTTCAATGTTCTTTACCGTGGCCCGCAGAAATTTGCCACCGCCGAAATTCCCCTCGCCGACATCAAAGCGATTCGGCACGCGTGCGGCACCAGCGTAAACGACGTCATCCTCGCCGTCGTAACGGCGACCATCCGACGCTACTGCGAACTCCACGGCGATCCGGTAAAGGGCAAGCTCCTCCGCCTCATGGTTCCCGTAAATCTGCGCGGAAACTCCAACACGTCGGAGTTGGGCAATCGCATTTCGTTGGTGCCGGTCACTATTCCGCTGGACATAAAGTCCCCGTTGAAGCTGCTCGCCGCCGCTCATAAGCGCGCGGAGTTTCTCAAACATGTGCATGCCGCCGAGTTAGTAAGTCTCGCCGGCGGGTTCATCGGAATGTTTCCAACTTCAGCACAAGGAATGATCGGACCCCTGATGAGCCAGTTGCCGATTACGCCCTTCAACCTGGTGTGCACCAACGTACCAGGGCCGCAATTCCCTCTCTACCTGCTCGGCCACAAGATGCTGCATTGCTACCCGTACGTGCCGGTCGGGGGCGAGATGGCCGTCAACTGCGCCATCCTGACTTACAACGGCACGGCGTACTTCGGCTTCAGCGGAGATGTGCACGCGGCGCCCGATCTGCGGCGGCTGGAGAACTTGCTCCAGGAGAGCTTCACGGAACTGCGCAACGCGGCCGGCGTCAAGCCGCCGCAAAAAAAGCGCGCACACACAACACGGGTAGAAAGCAGAAGCGCTCGCGCCGCCATGCGCCCGGCGCAACCAACCCCTGTCCCTTCGGCGAAGGCCGTGGCTTCACCGATTCAGTCACCGCTTCAACTACCGATTCAACCGCAACGAGTGCCCAAACCCGTGCCGGTAATCGCGGCACAGAGTACGGTCGCTTTCCAGAAATACCCTGGGGCTCCCCCGGTCCCGATCCTTTCGCAGCCTGACTTTTTTCGTACTGTAAATATCCCGCACGAGGTGAAGTAATGGAGCCCCTAAAACGTTTGCTATTTTGCATTCTCGTAATTTTCCTTTGTCTCCCGGCGTTGGCGCAGGAGAAAGATATCAACCGTTACACACTGTTTACCGGCTTCGACTACATGATTAGCCCGGCAAGAGATCTCACCGTTCGCGGTTTCGAAGGCGATTTCGGTGTCACCGTTAAACCATGGTTAGGTCTGGGCGGCGACTTCAGCGCCGTGGGCGATGGCATCATCAGTGGCGGCGGAGCCATCAACGGAAGTGAGACTGTTTATGCCCCGTTGATCGCACCGTATGTAGACCCGGGCTCGGTTAGGGTGCCCTTCAGGTCAACCACCTACGTGTTTGCCGCTGGGCCGCAGTTTTACATTCGCAAGTGGGACAAAGTCACTTTTTTTGTCCGTCCAGGCTTCGGCGGAATCCACGAGATCGCGGATATCTCATTGTCGCCGCAGTTGATCGGATTGTTCGGGCTCCTCGGGATTCCAGTCCCCAACAGTCATCAGACCGATACCCAGTGGTTCATCGGCATGGGCGGCGGTTTCGACATCAACTTTTCGAAGCACGTCGCACTGCGCTATACCACCGACTGGGTAAATACTCACTTGTTCTCCGACTTACTAGTACCCCGGCAGAACTATTGGCGTATGGCGGTTGGACCGACATTTCGCTGGGGACATTTGAATCAGAAGTGAGATTTTCACTTCGAGCCCACGGCCCAAGCCCGCGTCACTTCGGCCATTCGCACCGGCCGCCCCTCACGCGGGCTTGAACCAAGCTCTTCTCGCCCCTATCCAGGGTTTCAGGAGGCCTGTCTTATGAAGCCTCAGACGCTGAACGACATCTTCTCGACCATCGTCGAACGCGGGCACGGGCGCGTTATGCTGACCCGCGAAGCAAACCGATGGGTTCCCATCAGCTCGCGGCAGTTCTACCAGCATGTTGCTGGGATGGCGCGCGCGCTCCGCGAGTGGGGTCTTGCCAAGGGAGATCGCATTGCCATCATCAGTGAAAATCGGCCGGAATGGCCGGTCGCCGATTTTGCGGCGTTCCAGTTGGGCGCGGTCGTGGTACCCATCTACGCTACCCTCACCCCGCAGCAAACCGCCTTCATTCTGTGCGACTCAGGCGCCCGGATCGTGGTTGTCTCCACCGAGCAGCAACTGAAAAAGGTCCTCTCCATTCGGAATCAAACGGCCCTGGAACGAGTGGTGGTGATGGATACGCTGCAAAACCCCGACGCGGTGCCCATGCGCCGGTTGATGGAGGAAGGTCCGAGCGAACGCGATTCGGAACTCGACAAGCGCGCGCAAACGGTGACTGCTCACGATCTGGCATCCATTATTTATACGTCGGGAACGACGGGCACCTCCAAGGGTGTGCAACTCACCCACGGCAACCTGACCTCGAACATCATGCACTCGCTCGCGGGCTTCAACGTCCACCCCGGGCAAATTAGTGTTTCTTTTCTGCCACTCTCGCACGTGACGGCGCGCCATGCCGATTTGGCCTTGCTCTACCACGGTGTGACGCTGGCCTATTGCCCTTGCTTTGAGCAGTTATCTCAAACTCTCATGGAAGTGCTGCCCACCATTTTCGTCGCCGTGCCTCGCGTTTACGAAAAAATCCACACCGCGGTGGAACAGAAGGTCAAGGGATTTCCGCGGCGAACCATTTACGACTGGGCTCTTTCGGTGGGTCGCACTCATAAACCTAAAATCCTGGCCGGTGAGACCCCGAGTTCACTAAGTTGGAAGCTCGCCAACAAGCTCGTCTTTTCGCAGGTTCGAAAAAAGATGGGCGGCAAGGTGGAAGTATTCGTTTCGGGCGGAGCGCCCCTAGGCATTGAATTGGCGGAGTGGTTTGCCAATATGGGGATCCGCATCCACGAAGGCTACGGCCTCACCGAAACCTCGCCCGTGATTGCGCTGAACTCTCCGGGCGCTCACAAACTGGGAACGGTAGGCCGTCCGCTCGCCAATGTCGAAGTGCGGATCGCGAACGACTGGGAGATCCTAGTGCGCGGTCCTTCGGTGTTTCGCAGCTACTGGAACCGCCCTGACGAGACGGACAGCGCATTTGAAGACGGCTGGTTCAAGACCGGCGATATCGGCTATCTGGATGAGGAAGGATTTCTGTCCGTCACCGATCGTAAGAAGGATCTGCTCAAAACCTCGGGCGGAAAATTCATCGCTCCGCAGCCCATCGAAAATTCTCTCAAGCTCAATGCGTTGATCGGAACCGCCGTCGTCGTCGGCGACCGCCGAAAATTTGCCACCGTGATTATTTCGCCGTGCTTTCCTTTGCTCCAGGATTGGGCGCGCGCCAACGATATCTCATATTCTTCCCGGGAGGAATTGGTCGCCAACCCGAAAGTCCAGGAGCTTTACGAAACCATCGTGGGCCAGGTAAACCAGAACCTGGCTCGCTACGAAACGTTAAAAAAGGTTCTGTTGGTGCCCGATGAATTCAGTTCCGACGACGGGACGCTCACGCCCACGTTAAAACTCCGCCGCAAGGCCGTGGAAGAACGCTATCGCGAGCTGATTGACAGCGTGTACGAGGAAGCTGAGATCGGGAACGTGGCTTAGAGATCTCGTGAGCAAAATTAGCTGTCTCCCACCGCCATACTCGCACGCTTCACTTCGTTACCCGTCTCAGCGGTCATGCCGCGCGTTCCGGTACACTTGGAAACGGTGCTCGATGAAGACATTCCTACCAGCTTTCCTCCTCCCGCTGATTAGCATTCTCATTCTTGGTTTGGCCGCAACCCCGGCCCAGGCTACTTCCTGGCAATACTTTCGTCTCGGCAACAAGGACGACGCTCAAGTCCATCCCGCCGCCGGCACAGCAATGATGGGCGGAGGAGAGGACTTGGACGAAGCCTTCCTCTGGCTTTGCAAAAAGGCCAACGGCGGCGATTTTCTCGTTCTGCGCGCCACTGGAGACGACGCCTACAACGACTACGTCAACAAGCTTTGCAAGCTCAATTCGATGGCCACGCTGATTCTTCCCGATCGCGCAGCCGCGGAAGATCCGGCGGTGGTCGAGATCATGAAGAAAGCGGAAGTAATCTTCATTTCCGGCGGGGATCAAGCACACTACATCCGCGCCTGGAAGGACACGCCGGTCCAAAATGCAATCAACACGCATATCGCGGCGGGCAAGCCCATCGGCGGCACCAGCGCCGGCCTCGCGGTCCAGGGCGAGTTCGTCTATGGCGCGCTCGGCGACAAGCCCGACGACAACGATCTCGCTTCCACCGACGTTCTACCCAATCCGTATTTCGATCGCGTGACGCTGGTGCGCGGATTTCTAAAAATTCCACATCTCGAAAATCTGCTGACCGACTCCCATTTTGCCAAGCGCGACCGCATGGGACGCACGCTCGGATTTCTCGCTCGCATCATGCAAGATGGCTGGTCGAAATCTCCCCGCGAAGTTGCCATCGACGAGAGGTCGGCGGTACTGGTCGAACCGGACGGCAAAGGAACGATTGTCGGCAGTGGCAAGGGCGCATATTTTCTGAGGCCCACCCGCAAACCGGATGTCTGCAAAAAAGATCAGCCGCTGACTTTCCTCAAAATCCGCGTCTACCGCGCTCCCGCCGGCGCGCATTTTGACCTGGCGCACTGGAAGGGCACCGGCGGAGCCGCCTACCTCCTCTCCGTGGAAAAGGGCAAGATTCAGAGCACCCAGGCCGACCATTCGATTTATTGACATGGGTGGGTAGTGTGAATCACAGCAACGGTGACGCTTTTCCTTGCGCAAACCGGCGCAAAGCCGTAGACTTCCCCCGCATTTAGTTTCAGAATTGCGCCGTGTCGACTTTCGTTATGAAGAAGAGATTCGATTCCGGTTGCTGGGCGCATTCCTCTCAGGGAATTCTTTTTCTTGTCGACGCCGGTAAGCTCGAAGCCGGGCTCTGATTCCCACCTCGCCCAAGGTGACTTTCACAACCAACATTCTGAAACTTGTGGTGAAATCCGTCCGGCTTCAGTTCTGGGCGGGCCAGAAAAGCAAGGGGAGCCTCCCATGAAAGCGATTCGTCTGGTAGCGTTCGTAGCCGTCTTTGTATTCCTCGCCGCATCCTTATTAATAGCGCAGACCTCGCAAGGTCGAATTCTCGGAACCGTCACCGATATTTCGGGAGCCGTGGTCTCCGACGCGGCCATTACCGTCACGAACATCGCGACCGGCGTCTCTCGGACGACTTCCTCCTCGAAGGCAGGCGAGTATGTCGTGCCTCAACTCGACGCTGGGCCGTATTCCGTCAAGATTCAAGCCAAAGGTTTCGCGACCATCGACCGCACCGGCATCCGTCTGGAAGTGGCCAAGGACGCCCGCGTGGACGTACAACTAAAACCGGGCGCCGAGACTCAGGTAATGGAGGTCAGCGGAGAGGCCCCGATCATCGATACCACCAGCGACGTGCTCGGCGAGACCTTCTCCAACCAGGCGATCAATGAACTGCCCCTGCAAGGGCGCGATTTCCAAAACCTGGCGGTGTTGCAACCCGGAATCCAGCGCGAGCCCGGCGGCGGCTTTCTCTCCATCACCGCGAACGGTAATCGTCCCGAGGAAAACAACTTTATCGTCGACGGCATCGACGACAACGACGCCTACTATGGCACGACTGTAATTAACGCCGAAGGTGTGCAAGGCACCCCGGCCACCATTCTCCCCATCGACGCCATCCAGGAATTCAACATTCAGTCCAGTCCTGAGGCTGACTACGGCTGGAAGCCGGGAGCGATCATCAATGTTGGAATCAAGTCGGGCACGAACACCTTCCACGGCTCGACCTATTACTTCAACCGCAACAACGCCGTCGATGCGCGCAACTGGTTCAACCCGGTCGTGGCGGGCGACCCGAACGCCAGCCGAGTTTCTGCCATCAACCTGCACCAGTTCGGCGCCTCGGCGGGCGGACCGATCATAAAAGACAAGCTCTTTGTCTTTGGCAACTATGAAGGCGTGCGCGACAAGGTCGGCAACCCTGTCCAAGTAAACGCGCCCGTCTCGGTACCCATCGGCGATCCCTCCACCAGCATCGCCGACGCGATGGCCGAGTGCTCTCCCAATTGCAGCCCGATCAGCGTAGCCCTAGCGGCGTATCTGCCTTACAATCCTGGACCCAGCGAACAGATGTTTACTGACTTCAATAATCTGAACCGCGGAGACAATGGAATCCTCAAGCTGGACTACCACTTTTCCCAGAAGCACAGCTTCTCCCTCGATTACTTCATCGGCGATAGCTTGCAAACGGAAGAAGACGTGAACGTGCTGAACCCCATCTTCCTTTCCCAGGCAAAGACGCGGGCGCAAGTGATTGGAGGCGCGTGGCTCTGGGCGCCGAATGCGCGATTCACTAATCAATTTCATATCGGCTACAACCGCTTCTGGCAACAGATCGTGGTCGCCGACCATAATCTCGATCCGGCCAGCGTCGGCATCAACACGGGAGTGACAAACCCCAGGGACTTCGGACTGCCCGAGATTCGCATCTCAGGATTCAACAGCCATACCATTGGCGGAAACGGAAGCTGGCCGCTTTTCACCACCCCGAACCAGACCTTGCAGTTCACGGACACCGCCAGCTATGTGCGCGGAAAACATTATCTTCGCTTTGGCGCCGAATTACGCACCGGCAGCACAGACAACGTGCGCGACACCTACGGACCTGGGTACGCTCGATTCGACTACAACGGCCCTGAAGATTCCCCGCTCGAAAATTTCGCATTCGGATATCCCGATTACGGCTATGTCGCGGTCGGCGACAGTCACCGCTATGTGACTCAGAAATCGATTGGCGCCTTCGTTCAGGATCAATGGCGGATGCGTCCCAACTTCACGCTGAATCTTGGCCTCCGTTATGACGTCACCTTGCCCATTCACGAGCGCCACGATTTGCTGGCGAATTTTGATCCGGTGCAGGGCATGGTGCAGGTCGGTCAGCAGATTAGCTCGCCCTACGATACTGACTACAAGAACTTCGCACCCCGCGTCGGCTTTGCCTGGGATCTTTTCGGCAATGGGAAAACAGTGGTTCGGGCCGGCGCTGGGATCATCTACGAAATTCCCCATATCTCTGTGTTCATCGGTCAGAACAATACCGAGGCGCAGGGGCTGGCGCTGATTCCTACCGGGCTCCCTTTGACCGACATCAATGGAAACGCCCTGCCTTCCCCGGGGACGATCACCGCCACTACGCTGGCCCTTGGAAGCAACATCATTGACAATTGGCAAGCTGGCGGCCCCATCTTCGGTGACCTCTCTCCGAGCGCCGTGCCCTGCTCGTATGTGCCCGAAGAAGGCACCTACAGTCCTTGCCCGGTTTTCGGCGTCAACCACAACATCAAAACACCCTTCATGATGAACTGGAACCTCAACCTCGAACACACTCTTTGGCAGGACGCGGGTTTGACCGTGGCCTACGTCGGCACCAAGGGCAACCGCCTGTACAGCGTTCGCGACATCAACCAGAACAGCTATGCCAATGACTCTGAAGGCGACGAACAATCTGGCCGTCCTTTCCTCAACAAGTTCCCGTATTTAAGCTTCATCGACATGCTCGGCAATGGAGACAACTCGGTCTATCACTCGCTCCAGGTCACATTGAAGCAGCGCACCCACAAAGGCTTGTACTTTGTTGCCGGATACACTTGGGCCCACTCCATCGACGACTCCAGCAGCAATCGCTCCTTTAACATTCAGGACAGCAACAACCCGGGCGCCGAGCGAGGAAACTCCGATTTTGATATTCGCCATCGCTTCACCTTCGCAACCACCTACCAATTTCCTTCCAAGCGCGGTTATGGTCAGTGGCTGCAAGGCTGGGGACTGAACAGCATCTTTACCGCGCAGACGGGTGAGCCACTATTTTTCTACGACGACGGCGACGACATCAGCTATACCATGGAATACACCGATCGCTGGAATTTCACTGGCAATCCTCGCGACCTCCACTGGTCGAAACATACGCCCATTCCGTGGTATCCCGATGGCACTACGAATCCCGCCTGCCTGGCCACCGCCACCACGCAAGGCCTTCTCGACAATCTCGCCTACTACGGCTGCTTTCAGCAGGGCAGCGCCATCATTACGCCCCCCGAAGACGGCACCTTCGGCAACATGGGGCGAAACATCGCGCGCGGCCCCGCTTACGTTGACTGGGATTTTTCGGTGATCAAGACTTTCAAATGGCACGAGCGCCTGAGCCTTGAGGCGCGCGCCGAGTTCTTCGACGCTCTCAATCATCCAAACTTTTCTGGGATCGACACCGACCTTTACGACACCTACCCTTCCTCTGGAACAACGACGGTCGGTTTGTCGTACTACACCACCGACATTGCCGCCTCCAATCCGGTTGTTGGCTCGGGAGGAGCTCGCCACATTCAGTTCGGATTGAAGTTTATCTGGTAGCGCGCTAACAACAGTAGCGCCGCCGTCTCGCCGGCAGTCCGGCGGGTGTCCTCGCCCGCCGCGCCCCTCCCCTGCGTGTCTCTTCATGTCATCGTGGTTAACGCTTTTCTCGATCTCTGCCGCGAACTCCCACAGGCTCTCCGAGTATGGGCAATCGCACAAGCATCCACAGCCTAATCAACTACTTACCTCCCGCCCATCTCTCACACCCCCCTGTGACATGCGGCACTGCCCGTTGGCCCACTCAAAGCGCAATCTGAGTAGTAACCGCGAATTTGAGGGGTGCCTTGATGAAGAAAGTCCTAATCCTTGGAGCCGCCGGCCGCGACTTCCACAACTTCAACGTCGTCTTCCGCGACAATCTCGACTATCAAGTTGTCGCCTTCACCGCTACCCAGATCCCCGATATTGCCGGCCGCCTCTACCCGCGTGAACTCGCCGGGCGCCTCTACCCCAACGGCATCCCCATCTTCGAAGAGAAAAACCTCGAACAAATCGTCGCCGACGAGCACGTCGACACAGTCGTCTTTTCCTATAGCGACATCTCCTATCCAACGCTCATGCACTTGGCCTCGCGCGTGGTCGCGGCCGGTGCTGATTTCTGGCTGCTCGGCACCGAGCACACTCAAATCAAATCCCACGTGCCCGTGGTTTCTGTTTGTGCGGCACGCACCGGATGCGGCAAGAGTCCTGTTTCCCGCCTAGTCGCCGCCAAGCTCCGCGCGCAAGGTCTCAAGCCCGCCGTCATTCGCCACCCCATGCCCTACGGCAATCTCGCCGAACAGGCCGTCCAGCGCTTCGCCACGCTCAAGGACCTCGACCGGCACCAATGCACGATCGAAGAATGCGAAGAGTACGAGCCGCACATTCAGCTCGGCACCATCGTCTACGCGGGAGTCGATTATGAAAAAATCCTTCGTCAGGCTGAGAAGGAAGCCGACGTCATCCTCTGGGACGGCGGCAACAACGACACTCCTTTCTATGCATCCGATCTGGAAATCGTCGTCGTCGACCCGCACCGCCCCGGTCACGAGCTCGCCTATTTCCCCGGCGAAGTGAACCTCCGGCGCGCCGATGTTGTCGTCATTAATAAGGTGGACACAGCGGCCATCCACGACATCGAGACCGTCCGCCAGAACATCAAGCTGGCCAATCCCAAGGCCACCGTCATCGAAATGGCCTGCCGCGTCTCGGTCCCAAGTCCCGAACAGATCAAAGGCAGGGATGTCCTCGTGGTCGAAGACGGACCGACGCTCACCCATGGTGAAATGCCTTATGGAGCGGGCGTTGTAGCCGCGCGCCAATGCGGCGCTGCCAAACTGGTGGACCCTCGCCCCTTCGCCGTCGGCTCTATTCGCGGCGTCTACGAGCGTTACAACCACCTGACCAGTCTGCTCCCTGCGATGGGCTACAGTGCCATGCAGCGTCACGAACTGGAAGCGACGATCGCAGCTACGCCCTGCGATCTTGTCTTGATCGCAACTCCAATTGATCTCGCGCGGGTCATCAAAATCGACAAGCCGGCTCTGCGCGTCACCTATGAGGTGGAAGAACTCACCAAGCCCGGCTTGTCCGAAAAGCTGGCCACGCTAACCGCGCGCCACGAGCCCGCATTGGTGTGAGTAACGACAAATGGAGCGACGGGGCGGGTGCCCCACGTCTTGTGCTTTTCGAGACGTGGGCGAAGCGCCCGTCCTCCACGACATTAAATAAGGAGGCACCTGATGCACGGGAAAGACTTCCTCTCGATCAAAGACTTCTCACCCTCCGAGATTCAATATCTCTTAGTCCTTGGCCGCCAGGTCAAGTCGCACCCCGGCACCTACAGCGAAGCCCTCAAGCGCAAAACGCTCGCCATGATCTTCGAGAAGCCGTCCCTGCGCACGCGCGTGAGCTTCGATGTCGGCATTCAGCAACTCGGCGGATTTTCGATTTATCTCTCGCCCGCCGAAATCAATCTCGGCAAGCGCGAGTCGATCCATGACGTCGCCAAGAATCTTGAGCGCATGGTGCAGGGCATCATGATCCGCACCTTCGCCCATGAAATCGTCGAAGAGATGGCCGAACACGCCAACGTTCCCGTCATCAATGGACTCACCGACTACAGCCATCCCTGCCAGGCCCTCGCCGACTACCTGACGATTTGGGAAGCCTGCGGAAAACTGGAAGACGTGAAAGTTGCCTTCATCGGCGACGGCAACAACGTCGCGCACTCGCTCATGTTCGCCGGGGCGCAAGTCGGAGCCCATGTCTGGGTCGCCACTCCACCGGGATACGAACCGAAAGCCGACGCCGTCCGCTGGGCAATTGAGCGCGGCAGCGAGACGGGCGGCACATGCACGGTAACGAATGATCCGCGAGAAGCCGCGTTAGGCGCCGATGTGATCTACACCGACGTCTGGGCCAGCATGGGGCAAGAGTCAGAAAAAGAAAAACGCCAGCGCGTCTTCGCCCCCTACCAGGTCAACAAAGAATTGTTCCGCCTCGCTCAGCGCGACGCGATCTTCCTCCACTGCCTGCCAGCCCATCGCGGTGAAGAAGTGACAGCCGACGTAATCGACTCACCGCAGTCGCTGGTCTTTCAGCAGGCAGAAAACCGCCTGCACGCCCAGAAGGCAATCATGCTCGAACTGATGAAAGGAGAATTCATAAAGCTGCCAGACCTGGCAGAGCTCCGCGACCTGGCACACGTGTAGTTGTAACGCCGGCGTCTCGCCGGCTGTCGCGGCGGGCGTCCCGCCCGCCGCAGAAGTGCCACGGGATTCGGAGCAGCTAAGTCGTGATGACGATATGAAAACCATCCTCCTGGCCATCGGCGGCAACTCCCTGATTCGCGCAGGCGAAAAAGGCACGATCGCGGAGCAGCTCTCCAACGCTCGCCGCACCGCCCGCGAAATCGCCGGCCTCATCCGCGACGGCTACCGCATCGTCCTCACTCACGGCAACGGCCCGCAAGTCGGCGCCGCCCTACTCCGCTCCGAAGCTGGCGCAACCCAGGTTCCCGGCCTTCCCCTCGACGTCTGCGACGCCTCCACCCAGGGCGAAATCGGTTACATCCTCGAACAATCCATCCAAGTCGAGCTCGAATCTATCGGCCTCCACGTCCCCGTCATCAGCGTGCTGACGCAATGCGTCATCTCCCTCGATGATCCCGCGATGCAGCACCCCTGCAAGCCTGTCGGCCCCTTTTATTCCCGGCAAGAGGCCGAAGAGCGCAAGCGCCTTCTCGGATGGGAGATCGTCGAAGACGCGGCCCGCGGCTACCGGCGCGTCGTCCCCTCGCCCGAACCGGTCGAAATCGTCGAACTCGAGGTCATTCGCGACCTGGTCGCCCGTGGCGTAGTCGTCATCGCCTGCGGCGGCGGCGGCATCCCCATCGCCCGCAAGAACGGTCAGCCCGTCGGCGTCGAGGCCGTCATCGACAAAGACCGCGCCTCCGCTCTTCTCGCCGTCCACCTCGGCGTCGACCTCTTCGTCATCTCGACCGACACCGACTTTGTCTACCTCGACTACAAGAAACCCACGCAGCGTCCGCTCCGCGAAATTCATGCCTCCGATCTCCAACTTTACCTCGCCGCTGGCCACTTCGCGCCCGGCAGCATGCTCCCCAAAATCGAGTCGGTCTTGCGCTTCCTCCGCGCACGGCGGAAACGAAAAAGCCGCGATCATCGCCTCCGCCGAAAATCTGCGCCGCGCTGTCGCGGGCGAGACCGGCACCCACATGTTCCCGGACGACACTCACGCAGAATTCGAGCGCGCCACGCACACCGCTCTTCCCGTTGGAGGTCGCTGATTATGCCGGACCCTAATTCCATGACCCACACACTCGAGCGCACCGATTCCAGCCCGTCTGACAAGCGCCTCGCCAAGCCCAAACACGTCATCGAGTCCCAGCAGTTCACCGTCCCGCTGCTCATGGAACTCTTCGACCGCTCCCGCGGCATGGAGCGCGTAGTCGCGCGCGGCGGCACGCTCGACTACCAGAACCGCATCATGGCCACGCTCTTCTACTCGCCCTCCACCCGCACGCGCTTTTCCTTCGAAGCCGCCATGTTCCGCCTCGGCGGCCGCGTCCTCTCCACCGAACAGGCCAGCGCCTTTTCCTCCGAAATTAAAGAAGAGCAAGTCGAGGACTCCATCCGCATCCTCTCCGGCTACAGCGATGTCATCGTCATCCGTCATCACTCCTCGGATGGCGCGCGCCGCGCCGCTCAGGTTTCGACTGTGCCCGTAATCAACGCCGGAGACGGCAACGGCGGCCAGCATCCCACGCAGGCGCTGCTCGATCTCTACACCATCTACCGCGAGCGTCCCCTCAATGGTCTCAGCGTCGCCATCATCGGCGAGCTCGACCGCGGCCGCACCGCCCGCTCCCTCGCCTATCTGCTCGCCAAATTCGAGCGCGTGAAGATTTTCTTCGTAAGCCCGCCCGAACTCCAGATGAAGCCCGACATCCTCGACTATCTCGAAGACCATGGCGTGTGCTACGAACTTGAATCCGACCTGAAGCGCGTCATCGGCGAGGTCGATGTCGTCTACCTGACCCGTATCCATCCCGAGCGCGTCGCAACATCACGGGCGCGGCCGCTTTGCCATCAATTCCGCACTCGTCCAGCTCATGAAGCCTTCCGCGCTCATCCTTCATCCGCTGCCGCGCACCGCCGAACTCGACAAGTCCGTCGATGACGATCCACGCGCCCTCTATTTCCGCCAGGCCCGCAACGGCCTGTACGTCCGAATGGCGCTTCTGACAATGCTTTTAGAGGATAATTAACGACACATATATACCCAGGGAAAGGACCTATGACCGTACACGAACCTACGCACAGCAATCATCACCTTATCGATCTCGAGGATCTCCACGGCGCCCACAACTACAAACCGCTCGACGTAGTCATCGAGCGCGCGCGACGGCGTCTGGGTCTATGACGTCAACGGCCACCGCTATCTCGATTGCCTCGCCGCCTATTCCGCCGTCAACCAGGGTCATTGCCATCCTAAAATCCTGCGCACATGATCGAACAGGCCCAGAAAGTTACGCTGACCTCGCGCGCCTTCCGCAACGACCAGCTTCCGTTACTCTACGAAGATCTGCACAAGCTCACCGGCTTCGAGATGGCGCTGCCCATGAACACCGGCGCCGAAGCCGTCGAAACCGCTCTCAAAACCGCGCGCAAGTGGGGATACAAAATCAAAGGCATTCCCGACGGCCAGGCCGAAATCATCGTCTGCGCCAACAATTTCCACGGCCGCACTATTTCCATCGTCGGCTTTTCCACCGACAAGCAATACCAGGACGGCTTCGGCCCCTTCACTCCCGGATTCAAGGTGATTCCCTTCGGCGACGCCAATGCCCTGCGCGACGCGATCACTCCCAACACCTGCGCCTTTCTGGTCGAGCCCATTCAAGGCGAAGCCGGCATCATCATTCCTCCCGCCGGCTATCTCAAGGCAGTCGCCGCCATCTGCAAGCACAACCGCGTCCTGCTCATGGCCGACGAAATTCAATCCGGCCTCGGACGCACCGGCAAACTTTTCGCCTACATGCACGAAGACATCATCCCCGATGTTCTCATCATCGGCAAAGCTCTCGCCGGAGGCTTCTACCCTGTCTCGGCCGTCCTCGCCTCGCGCGAAATTCTCGGCGTCTACAAGCCCGGAGATCACGGCAGCACCTTCGGCGGCAATCCGCTGGGCTGCGCCGTCGCCCGCACCGCGCTCCGCGTCCTGGTCGAGGAAGATCTGGTAAAACGCTCGGCCGAACTAGGCGCCTATTTCCTGGGCCTCCTCCAAACCCTCTCCTCGCCCGATCTAAAAGAAGTTCGCGGCCGAGGCCTCTGGATCGCCATCGAGTTGAATAGTCCCGCTCGCCCCTATTGCGAGGCGCTCAAAGAGGAGGGCGTTCTCTGCAAGGAAACGCATGACCGAGTGATCCGCATAGCGCCGCCGCTGATCATCACGCGTACCGAAATCGACTGGGCTTTCCACCGTATCGAAAAGGTGATTCATAGTCATCGAACCAGCTAGAACCGGCTAAAAGACAGTGGCGGCGCATTCTGTTTTGCACCGCCACTTTTGTTCTAGTCACTTTCCTGTATTGTTCGATCGCGAGCGGTTCCGCTATATTCCTCTTTCGCTATGGACCGCGAGTTAGAAGATCGCATTCGCCTGCTCTGTGAACGGCTCATAGCCCTGCCCGAAAATAGCGAAGAATTCCGATCGGCGGCACACGAACTGCAAGCGGCCCTCAAACAACACACCAATCACCTTCGCGAAACGCTGAGTTCCTACCCCATCCTCAAAGAGCGCCGGGCCAGCGAGTCCATGCCAGAAACCAATAAGAAGAAATACGCTGCACCGGCATCTAGCAAGTCTGAGGACTAATACCGCCGCAAGCAACCGCGAAAGGCTCGAGTCCAATTCGTGCGAAAGCTACAGGGAAGGGCACGAGTTCCACTCGTGCCGGTCTGCCAGCAAGAATAGAATGGCGCCTCAGCGCCTGAGGCCAGATTTTGGCGGCCGGCCCATCTAAAATCGCGTTTCTTGCGATTTTCGGGGTTGGTAACCAAATGCGGCGAGACGGTAGGTGGCGAGCAAAATAGAACCTGTCATCTTGAGCGGAATTTGTCTTGCGCAAAGCGTAAGACAAATGGAGTCGAAAGACCCCTACCTTCAAACCACGTCGTAGTGCGGGTGCGCGTGCCCCATTCTACCGCCGCATTCTGTGCCGCGTTAGAGTGGGCGCGGCATTAGAGTGGGTGCGGCATTAGGGTGGGCGCGGTATTAGAGTGGGCGCGGCGTTGGAGTGGGTGACAAAGACTTTGATTTTGGGTGGCGCAGCGCTTCAGCGCTGCGATAACCGCATTGTCTCAAATACCGCTTCAGCCGCGGAGGCCAACCGCGTTAAATGTCGACATTAACTAACCTCTGTCATCCTGAGCGGAATTTGTCTCGCGAAAGCGCGAGACAAATGGAGTCGAAGGACCCCTACTCCCGGCAATGCCGCTTCTGCGCCGCAACCACGGTGCCCGAACCTTACGCCGCGTTGTTTGTGGCCTAGAGTGGGTGACAATCCGCGCCCAGCATCGCCTCCCCGCAGAGACGTCACTCGCCCATCTCCCGAAGCCGAATCAATCCATCCTTCCGCCAGACAATAACGCCAAAGTGGGCCGAGCATTAGTGCCTTAGCCTCGGACGGCGTAATTTCCAGGGCTCGTGAACCCAATCATTCCTAGGTTTCGCAATACTTGGAGTTGCTGCCGGATTTTCGGCCGCACATTTTGATTGCGCGGATGAATCTGCTGCAAGTAGGGCTCAACTTGATAGAGTTCCTGAAGCGTAAAGTGGGTGCTTCCCAGCTTCCGAATAGCAGTGAGCACGTCGAGCGTCCACCCCCTTACCGTCGGTGGCACCTCAGCTAACTTCCGGATGCGAGAGAATTCCTCTCGAACCTGCTGCTCCGCGACCGTCGAGCCATTCGACACGACAGCGATTTTTCCATCTGGAGGGATTCGATCCAGAAGAATGTTGCATCCTACCCAACCCGCCCGCCGTGCTGTGGAACTCAGTGGAGTGCGCTTCTCGATCATACTCTCCGAGAAGAAGACGCTGGGGACCAGCATGAGGTTTCTGACCATCCAGTCTTCGGAATACTGCAAGAGAAGTAAGTGGGGGACTCGATCTGACCGTATTGCGCGGATCATCGAATCATAATCAGCATCGACGATCTTCCTTTGATTCCAAACCTTAAGACTTTTTAGTTGGAAAGCACTGGCTACATCCCGGACATGAAAAATCAACTGCTGGGGTATTTGCCTCTTATGCGACCAATCGGTTGGAATCGCACGCCACACAGTACAGTTCCCGGCGACACCAGTCTTCACTGACCACGCGAGCAATCTGGGAACCGGCTTTGTAGGCACTTCCGAGTTCAATCCTGCACTGCAGATTCATCGCCGCACTGGGAGGCTCATAGAGGTCATGCTTCGCACAATATTCGTGAGCTTCGCCGGATGGATAGCTGTCACCCGCCTCGATGTTGTCGAAGTCGATGACTTCGACTGCGAAGCCCTGGTCACGGTGTCCTCCATCACATAGGCACAACCGCCGGAAACTGTAACAAATATCTTTTTCATCGCACATTCCCCCCATTCTGATTTGATCTGCAGGATACCATGCTGAAAATGGGCTTCTTTACTTCCTGACGATCTCAAACAACAGATGTCCCCGCCCCGATGCGGAAATAACCTGTCCGTACCGTATGCCCGCGGTTGCTACTCCCACTGCGCTAATCATTTTCGAAAGGGCCCCCTTCATCACCTTCGCCCCGTGACCGCCGGCACAGACATCCATCCCCACGGTCCCGAAAATGTCACATGACCTGTTGAAGCGTCACACGTGCGCCCATTTCGGGACTTCATCCACCCAACTATTTCCCGCCGTCCCACAATAAACTTGACTTAGCCATCGCGCCGTCCTCAACTGAATGTAGAGCACACAAAGTGCTGCTTCGTGCCCGACTCGTTCTTTGACAACCTGGCTGAAGCGAATCCACTGCCTCCCACGCCGCCGCAATTTCTCCCCGAGGGCAGGCCTCCGGCAGTGAGCTAAATCTGCATTTATCTCGATTTATGGTTCAAAAAACGTCGGCTGTAACTCCTTATTATTCATAGGCCTGGCTGAAACGAAAATCGCTAACTCCTTATTCTTGAATACTTTGCGTGTAAGTCGCCTAGAATGAATACTTTAACCTAAAAATGGTAGGGGGGGAGGGGGTACACATTTTGAGGATTTTCAACGCTCAATTAGCGGTGTTATTGGCAGCGGTCAGGGCTGCGCCTCTCCCGTCATCGCCCGAAACAACCAGGCTCGCGCTGTGACCCACTCTCTCTTCACCGTCGCCGGGGAGATTCCAAGAACCTCGGAGGTGTCTTCAATCGTCAGCCCGCCAAAAAAGCGCAACTCCACAATGCGGCCCTGCTGCGCGTCAAGCTCGGTCAAGTCTTTCAGCGCTTTATCGAGCACAATCACGTCAACCTCACTCTGTTGTGCGATGGACATCGATTCGTCGAGCGTCATCCGCGTTGCGCCACCGCCGCGCTTGGCCGCCCCGCGGCTGCGCGCATGTTCCACCAATATCTGCCGCATCAGGTGCGCCGCGATCCCAAAGAAATGCGCCCGGTTCTGCCATTGCGGCGGGCTTTGCCCTGCCAGACGGAGGTACGCTTCGTGCACCAGCGCCGTGCTCTGCAGCGTATGGTCGCTGCGCTCCTTCCGCAAGTAGTGCTGGGCAAGTTTACGAAGCTCGGCATAAACCAGCGGCATCAGCGCATCGAGAGCGTTCTGGTCTCCCGAGCGCCAGCGCGCGAGCAGTTCCGTCACAGAACTCGACGACTTATGTGGCAAAGGCAGGCCACCCTAATCCGCAGTTGGGGAAGCTTAGCCCCTCGGCAACACCTTGTCAATATGCTGAAAACACGCGAGTTATCATCGGATTCGCGAAATCGCGATCAGCGCCATGTCGACCGAGAACTTATGCACTCGGCACATTCGTAGTAATGAAGTCTCGGGCCACGATGATATTGGCATCGAACGCTTGCCGCCGAAGAGGAATGATCGCCTGGTATTCCGGCGAGTCGTACCAATCGCGAGCGGCCTCAATCGAAGGGAACTCGACGACCACGATTCGAGCATACGGAAACTCACCTTCGCGAATTTCGGGCGCACGTTCGGCCACCAGATATCGGCCTTTGTGTTTCGCGATGAGTACTTTCACTTGATCGGCGTATTGCTGGAAAGCCTCGCCGTCTTTCACGACCTTGATTGTCACGATGAGGTAAACCATAGCTGTCTATGATAGGCAACTCTCACGATTGGCGCGATCAAGGCGAGCAAAAGCGCGGCGCATCGCAAGGTTTCAGGCCGGGCGAATTAACCCTCCTTTAACACTAGCGCAACATTGCCGCAACACGTTCCCTTTAGTGTCGCAATGTCGCTTTTCATCTCACTTCATAAAGCAGCTGATTTTCCTCTTTGGCCATGTATTCCTTGGAGACGGTAGACAATTCGCGTCACCCGGATCTCATCTATGTGGTCGAAGACGACATCGATGTCTCCCGCCTCATTGAACACAACCTGCGCACTGCCGGTTTCGAAGTTTCCACATTTTTCTCTGGCACGCCAGTCGTCCCTTCCGCCGCTTTGGCCCAGCCTTCACTCTTCCTCCTCGACATCATGCTGCCGGAAATGAATGGCTTTGACTTGTGCCGCCAGATTCGACAGCATGAACAACTCGGAAAAACTCCGATCATCTTTCTCTCCGCGCGCACTCAGGAGATGGACCGCCTGCAGGCCTTTGATGCTGGCGGCGACGGCTACATCACCAAGCCCTTCAGCCCGCGCGAGCTGATTGCACGCATTCGCAACATCCTTCGCACCGAGAAAGAAGCTCCTATCCGCGAACTGATCCAACTGGGAGAACTTGAAATCGACATCGCCTCGATGACCGTAAGCGTGCAGGGAAAGCCGGTCGCGACTACCGTTCGCGAGTTTCGCTTGCTCGAGTACCTCGTTCGCCATCGCGGACGCGTCTTCACCCGCGATCAACTCCTCGATGCCGTTTGGAAGGAAGGCTCGTTCGTAACGCCGCGCTCGATCGATGTATTCGTGCGCCGCCTGCGGGAAAAGATTGAGCGCGACCCGCGTCATCCGCGCTATTTGAAAACACTGCGTGGAATCGGCTATCGCTTCGAGGCCAGTCGCTGATCGCGCCTGCAATGCTAAAAGAGAGCGGGCGCCATGAACAATCCCAGCCGGGGAAGGAGCAGTGACTCGCCTGACGTCGTTCGGCTTCGGTCGAGTCTAAGCCAGGGAAACGACAAAAACCTGGGCCATGCTCCTCCCCCACTGGAACTCAAAAAGTCAACCCTGAAACAGCTGATCTTACAGTCCGCTTATACCCGGCCGACCAACACCAACACGAGCACGATTAGCAGAACCAAACCCAAACCGCCGCTGGGGTAGTACCCCCACCCTGTGCTGTATGGCCAGGTCGGCAGCGCGCCGATCAGCAATAACACCAAGATGATGAGCAGAATAGTTGACATTGACTCGCTCCGTTGATATTAAGATTCACCTGCCGACGCGCAGCCGGTGCTGATCCAATGCCAGGGCCGCTAAATCGTACTTCGCGTCCGCCGCTGGCGTGAGACAACGAGAAACATGCGCTCTCGTCGACCGCCCAATTAGAGTACAGATGAAAGTCTTGCCGTCACATCGAGTGAAATCTGTATGACTTCCGCTTTCATTGGGTACTAAGAAGGCTGCGATCGCTCCGAACAACAAATGGCTACGCCTTGCGGCACAGCCATTTCGATCGGCGTCTTGTGTGGGACGTTCAGTCACTAATATTGGCTTACTCCCCCTGGTGGTTACGCGCCTGTTCGGAGTACTTATGCAGCGCCGACAATAACGCCTGACTGCCGCTTGGCGGTTGGACCTTACCCTTCAGAATCCGGGCAAACGGAACCATCTTGCTGTAGAGGAGTCTAGTTGCATCTTTGTCCTGTGTAACAGCGGCGCCATGGAGGTCTATGCCGGCAAAAAGACCCCGCGCACGCGAATAAGTCAACACTTCTGCCTTCATCTTCCAATCTGTATCCGCACCGGCATCTCGCCCTACGGGGCCAGCGGTAGCAGAGGCATCGGCACCTACCTTGAATTTGCTGGCAAGCAGATGATCCATTCCCTTTTGGTTCGTTACGACCATGACGACGTCAATTGCCTGCCCTCCAAGTTGCAAACCCCAGCTCCCTCCGGTCAGAGTGATCGGCGCGGGCGCGCTCCATCCGTGCGCCGTCCTGCAAACGGCTATTCCCCGCCCATGTTCTCCGCCGAAGCCGACCGCGATCTTCACAACCGAAGGAATGATCGCCAAACATTTCGCGTCGCTCATGATTTTGTCGGGGATTGCTTTGTCAGGCACGCCCATGATTTCATTGAGCACGTTGGCTGCGGTGTCAATGCGCTTGGCAATGTCGGACTGGTCTTTGTCCTTGTCGTCATCGGCCGCCCAGCACACGCTGGCCAGCAGCAGAATGATCGCGCCCACACTCATGAGAACCATTCGTCTTGCCCTGTTTGTCGATTTCAAAGATAACCTCATTTCTGGCCCGAAGTGGCCACTTCAACAATTAACAAATCTAGCCGCCTTATCAGCGGCCTGGTATCGGTCTGGTCCTGTAGGCAACGCAGGAACATCCCTTAGGCCGCATCGGCCCAACCCTGTGTGCCCGTATTCACAGGGCCTGGGACCCGCGGAAGGTCACCCACTCGCGACGCCTGCCACCGCCGCGCGGGCCGAGGCTTGAATTCAATCTTGTCGCGCGCGTCGCGGGCTGTCCGTACCGATCCGGCAGGCACCAGCAACTCTCGGATCCGCTGCCGCGCCTTGTGTAGTTGCGATTTGGAATTTCCCACTGAACATCCCAAACACTTTGCGATTTCACGATGTTCGTAGCCCGCGACTTCATGCAGCAGGAAGATTCGTCGATATCCATTCGGAAGTTCTGCCAGGGCTCGGTTCAACGCCATGCGGTCCACAGAACCGGTCAGGCGGAAGTCCGTCATGGGAAATTCTCGAGGCATTGCATTGCCGTCATCGCCAGACCTATCAACCGAAACCACACACAGCGACTTTTTGCGGAAGTGCATAAGCACCGTGTTGACTGTCACCCGATAAAGCCAGGTTGACAATGCTGAGTCGGCGCGGAACGCAGCCAACTTTCTAAAGACATGCAGGAACGCTTCCTGGGTGAGATCTTCCGCTTCGGCAGTGTTTCTGGTCATCCGCAAGCATAGGGCATACACGCGCGCTTTGTGCTTCTCAAACAAAAGACCGAATGCCTCCGCATCACCTTTTTGGGCGCGACGGATAAGTTCAGCCTCCAAGACTGCGGGATGGAGAGAGCTGCTAGACACCTATATCTCCTTTGTCAACGAACGTTTCAGTAAGTTACTGGAACTTCGTTCACTATGCTACGGAGAATAGAGTGGCCCATCGCACTGGTCTATCCGGTTCAGTCTGTAGGGAGCCAATCCTGTCTAGGTACAACATCACTAAGGCAAAGGCGGCGCATTACTAGGAGCATCTGGCAAATGACGCAAGGGAGGTAGAACGTATTCGGCAGAGTGCACAATAGTATGGAATGAAATAGTGAAAAGCCACGGCCTCCCGGCCGTGGCTCCGAAACGCCGTTGTAATGAGACAGGAACTCGATCTTACGATGCCTGTCTCTTTTCCTCTTCCTGCTCCTGTCGCTGCCCTCCCTGTTGGCGTGACGGGTCTTTTTTCGACAGGTCTTGGGAGCCCTTTTGCTCTCCACCACCTTGCTGCGACTGGCCTGATTTCCACTTATCAGACGTGTCAACCGAGCCCGTTGGGTTTTGACCCTGCTGGTGGGACTGCGACTGTCCGCCTTGCTGCCCTTGTTGCCCGTGTTGGCCCTGCTGCTTGTTTGGTTCGTTTCCCATGAGAATTGCTCCTTGTCTAACATCAAACCCGAAGCACAGGATCGTGCGAATTTGTGCCTCGTTAACTTCTAGTGCGAAGGGCCTTTCCATCCAATCGAATGATGATTGTGAGGAGACGACTCGCCCTCTCGTGCCCTCCAACTAGCCCTTACTACGACCGGCAATCATGATGCCGGCTCCTACGACCACAAGTAGAACGCTTACGGCCGACGGCACTTTTTCATCGTGCCTTGTGGTTACCCCAACATGAGCATCCCCTGCACGTAACTCGTGATGGGACGCGCGGGGAAACGGAACAATGAAAGAGATAATTCCAAGAATCAGGACAACTAATCCTATGGCCAGAAGAGCTTTCATAGTAAGTCAAGCCTCCAGGTATAAGGTCAAGCGAGGTTTCAAATGTTGCTAGCCCGCCTTGGGGAGATTTTGATATCTTGTTTCATCCGAAGTTGCTTCTGACGTCGATGAAATATCCCGGGCGCCCGTGCGCTCCAAGATGTCTTTCGCGCGCTTCGCCAATTCCGAAGTCTCGCAATGAACGGAGAGTAGAATGCCTCCGTCCTTTACTCTGCCCTCGTAACGCTTCGCCTCGTACTCCGGTATCCCCATTCCAATCAGGGCGCCGGCCACGCCTCCCATAGCCCCGCCCACGCCGACTCCGGCCAGCGCGGCAACGATCGGCCCTGCGGCGATGAAGGGTCCCAGCCCGGGAATGGCCAGCGTACCGATACCAACTAGCCATCCCAGCGTTCCTCCCACGACGGCTCCAGTTCCAGCTCCCGTCGTCGCACCCTCGGGTGCCTTGGTCCCTTTTTCCACTGCAAAATCACGCGTCCCCGTGCCCTCCGGGAACAGGACAGAAATGTCGCTGCTGTTGAATCCGCCTACTCGCAATCCTTCCACACCGTTGTCAATGCTCGCATATGCTGGATAGATTCCGAAGACTACTGTCTTAGCTGCCATCGTTCGCTCCGTGCATGATTTGAACAGAAGTATTCCGCTTCAATGACGACTTGACCCAGACAGAAGTACCCTTGCGCTTTTAACAAACCGACAAAGTTTCATCTGATGGCAGCATAGTTGCCCTAATCGGAACCAACCATACGGTCAATTCCTTACGGATTTTGCAAAATGTCTGTAGGGGAATGCGCCAGAAGGGAGTGCTGCAAATACAGCTTAGGAATAAGACTTCCTCCGAATACACTCTCCGTCAATTGTCTGCATCATAGACACGTGCACAATAAGCAGACGTTCGGGGCAGCTCAGTTTCAGGCAAATTCGCAGCCCACTCCCTTACTTGCGGGCGAGCGCACCAATTTCGAAAGTCGGCCCATTGGAAATGTTCTCCTGCTTTCTCTCCCCGATTCTGAATTCCAATCGGTTCGCCCTTTGTTGACTTTCGAATACCTTCCCAGCCATACCAGCCTTCATGAACCCGGCGAGAAGCTAGAGTTTGTCCATTTTCCAAACCGTGGACTAGTCTCCATTGTGGTTGTCACCCGCGAAGGGAAAACCGTAGAGGTGGGAGTCGTGGGTAATGAGGGACTAAGTGGCACCGCCGCTCTCGTCGGACTTACTCGATATCCCCATCGCGCAGTCGTACAGATCGCGGGCGACGGATTCCGCATGCGTGCCGATGCCCTGCGCAATCTTCTTCCTTCATGCCCCTATTTTCAGAACATCACCAGCCGCCACGCGGTGCTCCAGGGGATGCAGGCCGCCCAATCGGCCGCTTGCAACCGGCTTCATGGCATCGAGCAGCGCCTCGCCCGCTGGCTGCTGATGATGCACGACCGCGTCGATAATGGTTACCTCGCGATCACGCACGATTTCTTGGCTACCATGCTCGGAACGGACAGACCCAGCGTCAGCCTGGCTGCCGCGCTTCTCCAGCGAAAGGGCGCCATTGAGTACACTCGCGGTGCGGTCAGAATCGTAAACCGTAAACTGCTTGAAGAGTCGGCCTGCGAGTGCTACCCGGTAATCCAGCAATTCAATAGCTTCATCGGCCTCAAGTCCCCAGAATAACTCCCCAGAGAAGCCTGATGCCCCACACGAACGATTGCACCAAATCAATGAGAAAGAGAAGAAACGCACATAACTCCTTCAGTTCGAATCGACCGACCCCTAGAGCGACGCAATCAACGACCTACGGCTTTCACCCGATGGACCACGCACCCCTACGAGACTATGCTCAACCAAGATCGGAAAGGGGATTACGCATGCTTTATTGGGCTGCAGTATTCTTCGTTATCGCGATTATCGCCGCGATTCTAGGGTTCGCGGGTGTTGCGACCGCCGCCGCGGGCATCGCCAAGATTTTGTTCTACGTTTTCCTGATTTTCTTCCT
Organism: uncultured Acidobacteriaceae bacterium; assembly: GCA_963698865.1. GTDB lineage: Bacteria > Acidobacteriota > Terriglobia > Terriglobales > Acidobacteriaceae > Acidiflorens. The sequence goes on from CAVOSL010000007.1 coordinate 346,050, forward strand.
CGTGGCTCTAGTCATGGGGATCGGCCGGCGCGGTACCAGCGTTTAACTCTCTCCTTAGACCACAAACTAACGGCGCTCCCGCAAGGGGCGCCTTTTTTCTGCCTCTCAATCTCAAAACCTGCTTTGGAGCCTGGGAGCACATAGCTTTTGCCGGATCATCAAGTACGGAACTTTGATGGTATCTTCAGGAGATAAACCTTCCACGACTGGCGGGAGGGAATCCGAGCCATCCTTCACCAAATCCCCTTATCATTCCCCGTCAAACTGTGCGCAACCAGCGCAGAGATCGCGAGCGGCGGTAGCAGCGGCAACCGAAGCAGCGCACGCACATCTCCGTGCCTGCCGGCCTCGAGCAACTGTGACGAATACAACTTTGCGCCCGTCGCCTTCGACACTCGTAGAAAACCATCCCTATAATGTACCGTCGAGCGCGGGGAATACGCTGCCTGGCTTACTTCTTTAGGCAGGTCGACAATTCCCCCGTAGGACTGAACATAGTTCTGAATAAGGCAGAGGTAGGTCGCAACGCCCTCCCATATGCCAGCCGAATTCGCGGCCTTCTTGAGCTCCCGCAATTCGACCGCGCCGCTTTGCAACAGGGACGCGGTATCGATCATGTCGCACAGCCGAAAATAAAAATGCCGGTACACTCTTTGCAGAGCTGAGATCACAAGGCGCTCTTCGGGCGCTGCTACTCGGAATGTATAGTCCCCTATTGTCTTCTGCACTCCCCGCTCGATCACTCGCCGCGCCAGCTCTGCGTGTTCGCCAGTTTGCCCAAGGTATTGCACGTGAATTTCGACGAGCTCCGGCAGCCCAGGTACGTTGAAATTCCACTTATTGGCCAGACGGTCGCCCCAACTGCGCTCCACACGATGTGCGCCGAATGATTCGCGCATTGCCTGCTCAACGGCGCGCTCATTCGTCGCGGTGTACAGATCCAGGTCGGAGCCAAGGTCCGGCCAGTGATCGAGCGACTTGATCACTGCAACCCTGCAGCCTCGGGCCTCCAGCGCATTGCAGATCGAATGCAAGTACCCGATCGCGCGGTCAATGCGAGCGCGTTCGTCGGCCAGAACTCTTTCGCAAAGTTCCGCAACCTCTGCCGCCTTTTCCGAACTTGGCGGCCCCGCCCCCGGCCCTAAGTTCGCCGCACCTTGCACGACGCTGAGTGCGCGCACAATCACATGGTTCGTATTCGCAAGTTCGACGAAGCTCGCAAATTCGTCTTCACTCAGTCTCGACACATATCGCAATTCCCTCTGTAGTTTTTCAAAGCTCTCGCCCGCGTTTGCCTTTGCAGTTCCGCTCTCCCTGCGGATTACGAGCCGCGAAAGGATTTCCATGTGTCGAGCCTGTTGTGATTCGCCTTTCATTTCTCCCCTCTTCTTCCGTAAAAAGCAGATCTTTGATGACCCGGGATGTGCATGGGTTTGCGTAAGGAAATCCAGCTGGGCTGTAATTCTTATTGCGATACAGCAAATACCGTAATGACCAATCGAGTCTGCTGCCCTACAGTAATTTTGATGCCGCAACCAGCGCGACTTCTCGTCCTCCATTGGGTTAGCGAGCAACGACTCGGAATTAATTCCGGGCAATCACGATTTGCTTTCGCATGTTGACCAACCAACTTTCGTTGGCGGCCATCGAATGTGAAGAAGCAAGGAGCCCCTCGAGTGCATTTCAGCGCGATCCTTCTAAGTGGCAAGTCCCCCACTGGTCCAATCTCGGGTGACTCGGTCAACGCTCGTCCCGGTATCGATTGGTCTGACAGTCTCTCGGCGAATGACGCGCTCCCCGCCGCTCTCGCGTGTGTGGAACTTTTCGGACAATCCCTTCTGGAACGAACTGTCGCTCGCTTTAAGAAAGCAGGCCTTCGTAATGTTTCCGTGATCGCAGCATCGGACTGCATCGGCTTCCATGAAACTAGGGATGTCAGGGTCGTGATTCCAAAGCGCGTGGAGGATCGCTGGTCCATCGCGAAACGTGCCCTCCTGAAAGATCTGCAGCGCGGAATCGACACGGTCCTGATCGCCGAAGTTGGCGCCTACGTGGAACTCGATCTTCCGGCTGCACTCCAATTTCACCGCGCCAAGGCTCAGCCGATCACCCCCATCCACGACGGGCAGGGATCTTTGTCCTACTGGATCGTCGATGCGGCTCACGTGCTCTCTAGTCCCGGTTTTTCGTTTCCTTCCGATGAGGACGAACTCACCAATGCAGTGGTCCCCTTTAAGGTTCAAGGCTACGTGAATCGTTTGGCTGATCCGCACGATTTCCGCCGGCTCGTGGCCGATGCTTTTCTCGGGCGCTGCTCCATCACTCCCGCTGGCCGCGAGATCAAGCCGGGAGTCTGGATCGATGAGGGCGCTAGCGTGCATAAAACTGCGCGCCTGGTAGCGCCCTGTTATGTGGGTAGAAGTACGCGCGTCCAGCGGGGAGCCGTCATCACGCGCTGCAGCAATCTCGAACGTAATTGCGATGTCGGCGAGGGAAGCCTTGTTTCTCACGCGTCCCTTCTGCCGCATACGATGATCGGTCGTGGCTTGGATGTCTCTGCCGCGTTGGTTGACCGCACTGGCTTTCTCGACTTGGACCGCAACGTCCTGCTGCGCATTCAGGACCCGAATTTAATTTCCGACGTGCCGCCACAAAAGCAGCACGTTCCCGCTTACCTCCCCGAATACGAAGAGGCGGATCGGCCAGACTCCGGTCTCGACCTCGAACAGGGCGAATACTTGTCGCGCGCGAAAGGCCGCCTGCTCGAAGTCTTCAAGGGTGAAGTATGACGACTGGCAAGCCTGTGGTGGTGAAGCAGCTCCCGGAAACTGTGAGCGCGCAACAGGCGCAGGCCTTTTTTCACGAACTCGCGCCCGCGCTCGAGACCGACCGGCCTCGGTTGGTTTTCGATTTCACCGGCGTTCGTCACTTTGACAGCGCGGGCGTGGAATTGCTGCTGCGTTGCATGGAAGAAGCCATGAAGCGCAACGGCGATCTAAAGTTGGCGGCGCTTTCGCCCCAGCTCTCCGTTATTTTGCAGATGACAAGAGTTGATCGCCTGTTTGAAATTTTTGACAATTGCAACGATGCGGTCGAGAGCTTTCACCGCTTCTCGCCCGCCACCATGCAGTCTTTCGCGCCGTCACGGAAGACGGTTAACTCCGGGCCCCGGAGCTGAAAGAGGACGAGCACACGTGACTAACTACCACGAGCAGCGTGAGTAATCATTACGGGCAAACGCGAGTGCGTATGACGAGTACTCGTTAGTAAGCACGGAGGGACGGCTGAGATCTTTAAGTCTCTTCAACACCTAAGCGAACTGGAGAACTCATGAAAACCAGGAATGGTTTGCTGCTCCAAGTGCCGCATATCAGGACGATCGTGGCCGGATTGGTTCTGGCGCTGCTGTCGAATCCGTTCGCGTATGCGGCTCCACCCCAAACTCAAAGCCAACCTTCATCGGTCAGCCCGCAAGCAACGCAACAACCCGCCGACGACGCTCCAGTGCCTCCCATGCCGCCTGCCGATCCCGCAGAGTTTGGCCCGCCGCCCAGCGATCTATTGCCAGACAGTCCGGGAGCCATTGAATCGGCTCAACTACAAACGCAGCAGCCCGCCGGCATGCAATCAGCTCCGCAGACTCAACAAACTCAGCAACCGCCCGCACAGCAGCCCCCACCGCCGCTTCCGAAAGAACCTCTTGGGACCGCAGCCGCGGAGACCGCCCCGACCATGGGCGTCGCCGCTTCACGTCCTGCGGGCGCAGCTTTAGCTCCCGGCAAGCAGCGCCGCATCCGCACCATTCTCATTCGGACGGGTGCTATCGTCGGAGCCGCAGCCGCCGTCGGGATCACAATGGCTCTAACCGAAGGGAGTCCGAGCAAGCCCCCGGGTGCTCACTAGTGCCCACGCGTCAGCCAGAAATGCTGACTAACAAATGTACATCATCTTAACTAACTCTGACCTGAACAAGCGTGCACACTAGTTCTATTCCATTGCCGCGCCCCCAGCCCGTAAAGGCCGGGCCCGTGCTCGTGAGCTTTTCCGGCATTGACGGCGCCGGCAAGACTACTCAGATTGAAAGTCTGATCGCTGCGTTGCAGGACGCTGGCCTTCGCGTTCGTCTCATCACCTTCTGGAATGACATTGCGATTCTCCGCCGCCTCAGGGAATGCCTGGGTCACGCCGTCTTTAAAGGCGAAATCGGCGTCGGCTCTCCAGGCAAGCCAATCAACCGACGAGACAAGAACATTCAAAACCCGTTCACCATCTCCGCCCGCATGCTGCTCTGCCTGATCGATGCCATCGGCATGAAATTCACGATCGCGAATATCAGCCGTTCTCAAGACGCGGACGTCATCATCTTCGACCGCTACCTCTACGATCAACTCGTCAATCTCGGAATTCATCATCGCGTCTCCCGCATATACACCCGGCTCTTGCTGAAATTCATTCCGCATCCTGATATCGCCTACCTCCTCGACGCCGATCCGCTTCTGGCGCGCGAACGCAAGCCGGAGTACCCTGTCGATTTTCTTCGCACCACTCGAACCAGTTACCTCGCCATAAGTAAAATAGCCGGCATGAATGTAATTCATGCCGGCACACCGCAGGAGGTTGGTAACAGTATTCGTCGTGTCTTTGCAGCCAGGCTAGGCCAGTCTCTGGAATGGCCTGCTCCCCAATTCCTCACTGGTAGGTGAAAGTGAATTTGTCCGCATAAGTGGTGTACTCGGTCTGCTTCGAATTTCCATCCAGTTGGTAATTGACACCCACGCCATACCAATTGCCACAGTTGTAGTGTGGGTAAGTCTTGTTCAGTGTGTGAGTAGTACCGTTCAACGTGATCGTCTTGTAGAGAAGTTCGTTGCCCGAGGTCCTCTGAACTTCCAACGTCAAATGGTTCCACCCATTGCTGACCGGATTGCAAGCGATTCCTGTGTGCACCCAATGTTTGTTGACGTTGTCCCAAATATCCCACTGGTGACCGCCCCCCAGATTGCACTGATGGCCGTAAATGAACCCCATCCCGTTAAAAAACTGGTTGATGTCGAACTCCAACACCTGTGACAGCGATAGGTTTGCAACGTAAAAATAAAGGTCATAGGTAAAGTTGTGCAGGTTCGGAATGATCTTGTGATCCGAATCCGGCATGCCCTGCGACGAGTGCGTTCCAATGAGCGGGAGCGTAAAGAGCACGTCAGAATATGGGTGGGTCCCTCCGATCCCGAACTCGGTAGAATTTCCGCTCATGGACGGTGAACTCTGGTGTTGTTTGATCGACCAGGTTACACCGGGTCCGCAGTCCGTGCAGATGTCATACTTCGGCGGATATTCCCCATACGCCACCCACCCCTTGCTTCCCTGCAAGTTTGTAAACTCGCCGCCTCCACCTCCTCCGCCACCCGATACGGTGATATTGACCGTCGTGTAAGTCGAACCGCCACAGTAGTCCCATTCCTGGACGACCGTCTTATGGCTCCCTTGGCTGATGGTCACGTCAGTGTTCATTGTGTGACCGTTCACGACGACTTGAAGTTGATTATCGACGTACACACCCATGCTCGCCACGCCCTTCGAACAGCTAGAAGTCGACGAAGCCACGTAATTCACGGGCGAGCTCAGGGTGTTTCCATTACTCGGAGAAGTAACGCTAACGCTGGCGAAGGCTGGAATTGCAAGACTAACGATCAAAAAAATGCGGGAGAGGTTAAGCCACTTCATGGATACACTTACTCCTTGCAGAAAATTCAACAGCGTGTAGGATTTCGACTGCCAAACTACCCGCGGACCGACGAGAACCTGAGACGATGCCGAGAGGCCAGAGCAAGTCCTGACCGGGATCGTCCGTGGCCGCTCCCTTAAGAAATCTCGTGGGCAGTAACGAGACAGTAATACAGGCTCTTCCCCGGATCAACAATCGAAAGTTCACAAATGTGTTGGATATCCAACCCTTGCGTTCCGCAAAGCATCCGTCAGAAATGCCGTGTCTGGTGCGGCGTTTCGCGTCCAACGTAGGCTAGACAACCGCCCCTTCACCCCCGCCATCCAAGCATTGCCGTAGGAAATTTTCAGGAGTGTATGCGCCGTGTCTGGAATCAACTTCTCTGGATCTCGTCTGCTTCTGCTCTCCGCCTGCCCTCTGGCCATCATCTTCGCAATCAGTTGCCGCGGCGTCAGCAGCGCACCGACCCAGGTTGGCCCGGGCTCAATGCAAGTTACCGTCACAGCCACCAGCCCTGTGACCGGAACGGTCACCAGCACGCCTGCTGGCATCAGCTGTCCGGGCACCTGTTCCGCAAATTTCGACGATGGCACTCAGGTCACGCTCACCGAGACTCCCGGCGCTCCATCGACCTTCTCCACCTTCGGTGGCTGGTCAGGCGCCTGTACCGGCACCGCGACCACATGTGCCATCACCGTCAATGGGACGGAAGTGGTTACCGCGGCCTTCAACCCCGCCATCAATCACATAATTTTCTTTGCCCAGGAAAATCGATCCTTTGACCACTACTTCGGCGAACTCCGCCAGTTCTGGGCCGATAACGGTTATCCCGACCAGGCCTTCGATGGATTGCCGCAATTCAATCCTCCGGCCGGCAGCTCTCCTCCTCCCACAAATCCGCCCTGCGCCAACCCCGACCCGACTCAGCACTGCGACGCCGACCCGAACGGCACTCCAGTGCCTTCCGACCATCTTCCCAGCGTCTGCATTGAGAATCCAAGTCCGTCGTGGAACGAAAGCCACGTCGATTGGGACTACCAGGACCCGGTGGGAAAAAATCCGGCCACGCTCGATGGCTTCGTGCAAACCGCCGCTAATGACGCCCGCCAAAACCAGCCTCCGTTCATGGACACGGAGGGTTATCGCGCCATGGGTTACTACACCGGCAACGATTTGAATTTCTACTATTTCATGGCCTCGAACTTTGCCACCTCCGATCGCTGGTTCTCTCCCGCCATGACGCGCACCCAGCCCAATCGCATGTTCATGATGTCAGGCACTTCCCAGGGTCATGCCTATCCTCTCGGAGGCTCCAATCCTTACGACCAAAAGCCTTTGAGTGCGCCGCCCATTTTTGAAGCCCTGCAAAACGCAGGCATTACCTGGAAGATTTACATTGAGCCGGATCCTGAGGCCATTGGTGACTGCGCACCTAAGGAACAAACGCCTCACTGCCTCTTTATCGATCCCGGCAGCTATCTCCAGATGTTTACCTACGGCAGTACGGTCGTGAACGATCCCACGCTCAGTCAGAACCTCGTGCCCATGTCGCAGTTTGCCACCGATGCCGCCAATGGCACGCTTCCCCAGGTGGCTTGGATCGAGTCTCCTACCGACGCTGGGCTGGATGAGCATCCCTCCGTCGACGACAACGCTCCAATCAATGTTCAAGCGGGCGCAGCTTTCGTCGCAAGCCTGATCAATAGCTTCATGCAAAGCAAGAGCTGGAGCGACTCGGTCTTTGTCTTCACCTACGACGAAGCCGGCGGCCTCTACGACCATGTTTCGCCCCAGCCCATGCCCAGTCCCGACGGCATTACGCCTCAGGACTTGCGTTCGGGTGACATCTGTAATGGCGCCTATGGCACTGGCCCAACCTGTGATTTTGTTTTTACCGGCTACCGTGTGCCCATGTTCGTGGTTGGACCCTATGTCAAGAAAAACTACGTATCTCATACCGTCGCCGACACGACTGCGATCTTAAAGCTGATCGAAACCCGCTTCGCGCTTCCCGCCCTCACCAGGCGAGATGCCGCCCAGTTCGACATGACTGAGTTCTTCGACTTTGTAGGCGTCCCTTGGGCACAACCTCCGTCCAACGTTCCCGCGCAAAACCGGGGCGGCACCTGCAGCCTTCAGCCTCCTCCCCCATAGTAAAGGCGCGGGCGCCCCGCCCGTGCCCGGAAACCTGTGTCTAAAACGTGCACGGTGGGATAATGGGAGCCGTGGGAATTCCAAAACTCATTTTCCTTTGCCTGGCATGCTGCGCCGCCGTTTTGCCCTGCCACGCCGCCGTCCGGCACTACTACATCGCCGCCGAAGATATCACCTGGGACTTCGCTCCCAGCGGCCAGAACTTGCTTACCGGCGAGCCTCTAATGCTGCCCTGGATCGGCCATACCCGCTGGCCCAAGACCCGCTTCATCGAGTACACCGACTCAACCTTCGCCACCAGAAAGCCGCAGCCCGAATGGCTTGGCATTCTCGGGCCCATCATTCGCGGAGAAGTCGGCGACGAATTTGTCGTCGAATTTCTCAATCGCAGCAAACGCCTGCACGACATGCATCCTCACGGCCTGCGCTACGACAAAGATAACGAAGGCAGCTACTACCTTCCTACCGGCAGAGGCAGCTTAGTCGGCACCAATCGTCGCTTTACCTACCATTGGTTCGCCGACCAGGGCAGCGGCCCCGGACCCGGACAGCTCAGCTCCGTTGTCTGGTGGTATCACGGCCATGTCGAGGAAGAAAGCGAAGTCAATGCCGGCCTCCTCGGTCCCATCATCATCACCGCCAAAGGCAAGGCTCGTCCCGACGGAACACCCATAGGTGTCGACTGTGAGTTCGTCGCTTCCTTCCAGATCTTCGACCAGATGGGTGGAAGGACCGACGGCCTCTTTTACGCTATCAATGGATACATTTTCGGCAACTTACCCGGACTAATGATGCAGCGAGGGGACAAAGTTAGATGGTACCTGCTTGGGATGGGTAACGAAAAGGACCTCCATAGCCCGCACTGGCACGGCAAGACCGTCAATACCGGAACGCGTAACACTGATTTGATTGAGTTACTTCCCGGAAGCATGGTCACCGTCGATATGCTCGCCGACAACCCCGGCTCCTGGCTGTTCCACTGCCACGTCGGGGATCACATGGAAGCCGGCATGATGGCCGTCTACACCATCTACCCTCCACCCAACCGTTCCTGCCCAGTCAAATTTCTAGCCGGAGATTTCTGGAATACAAATGGCAAGTTTACGCTGACGGTAAAAAACGCGGGCGCAAAGCCGATAAAGAACCTCACGCTTACCGCGGAACATTTCCTGGCTCCTCAGGATCTCCGCCGGCCTTTCGACTCCAACTGGCCTCTGGACACGGCCATCGCTCCGAATCAGCAGCAGACAATCGAAAAACCGGGCTATGCTCCAGCCACCGCCGACGCAGTTTTGGGATGGGTCTTCATTCCTACCGCCATCACCTATGCGGATGGCACAACCTGGCATCCCAAACATGACGGCGAATGCTTTAGAGTCTTCTGGCAAGACAAAGATCACCCGGACATCCCGGCCCTGCCGCCGCGGCAGGACGAACTCAATCCCGATTAAGTGGGACGTTGACGACCTTGTCAGATAGTACCAGCGGTTAAGATCGCGGATCGGCGTCCGCCCTGAAAGGTACGAGCGCGGCACTCAGGAAAGAGGAGCAGATAGAGCCGCGCAACTTATTTTCCTGCCTCGGAATGTACCATCACTGATCGCGCCTCATAATGAGTCCCATCAAATCGCGCCTCAACCATTACGTCGGCCCCCTCTTGCAGTTTTTGCGCCAGGGCGCGGTCGTCCGAGTCGACATACACTTCGTAACTCCTGTTGTCCCGCGGGTCGACAATCACCACCAGACCACGGCCCAAGTCGAGGAACGAAACACGTCCGGAGAATGAAAACGTCGCACCTGGCGAGGCCAAAATCGAAATCTGAGTCACCAGCGGTTGATGATCGTCAGATCGACGATTGGCGGACTTTTGCTCGCTTCCAGCAGCAAACGCAATCGTCACCAGAGTTCCCGGCTGAAGATCCGCGGGCGTCGCTGGCTGATCGCCGCGCGTGATCGTCGCTCCCGCGGCCAGATGCATCTTCACTGGCCTTGGAGAGAGCGTGTCGCGCACCAGCAGTTCTCGCCTGCTGGCATCAAAGTCCACAATCTGGCCATTGCCCCGTCCAGTTGGAGCAGTCCACCCTACTCGAATGTTGCGCGCGAACACGTCCTTGCCATCGAGCGTCGTATCGACATACGCGCGTTCGCCCTCCTTCAAATCGTCCAGCGAGCCCTTTTCTTCCGCGCGAAACACATGCGTACGCTCATCGAAGAGAACCGTCATGTGTCCACCGCCAAACACGTCCAGAACGAGCCGATCACGGACCTGATCTACGGTTCGGATCTTTCCTCCCAGCAGCGTCGTTTTCCCCTTCGGTTGCGGCGGCAAATCCGGCACGGCGCGCGTTTCCTGGTTGTTCAGCGCAATTGGATTTGGGCTCACATTGTTGGGGCCTGCCGAACCGTCTTTCATCAAAAGCGCCGACGGTGCGGCAATTTGCGCCCATGCACAACCCGTCAAGATCAGACCTGCGCAAATCGACGCCCTCAACACGAGCATTCCGACCCAAAGACGAATCAAGGACTCCTCCACTGAATGCGGCTGCGTTGGTACACACTTAAAGCAGTTCGTTGGATGCTCCAACCGCTACTAAGGTAGTCCGTCAGTTCCCTCAGAAGCGGGCAGCATTGAGGCGTCCCTTCGCATCCAAGATGAGCCAGGAAATAGAGCCGAAGGCAAGCAGGAGATTCTATGGGGAATATCGTCATGGCAAACGCGGCGCGGGGAAATAGCGGGAACACGGTATGCAAACGGATTGCACTCGCCGCGATGCTCGTCTGCGCTGTCTCCCTTTCGCAGCTTCTGCATGCCGGAGATATCAAGATCACGATCCCAAAACGCAGCCAGTTGACTCCCGTCCAGCGTTTGAACCGCGAAGGTGTCGAAGCCATCAACAAGCATCACTTCAATAAGGCCCGCGAACTTTTCTACAAGGCGTATCTGTTCGATCCCGGAGATCCGTTCACGCTGAATAACCTCGGATATGTCTCTGAACTCGAAGGGCGGGTGGAGCGTGCGCAGGCTTTTTACGCGATGGCTTCCGCGCAGTCCACGGAGGCGAGAATTGACCGCACCAGCATGAAATCCCTGAAGGGAGAATCTCTCCAGAGCGCTATCAGCACCTTTCATGACATTCCAATGCAGGTGAATCGCTCGAACGTGAGAGCGGTCGGCCTGCTTTCGCAAGGCCGTGTCCGTGAAGCCGACACACTGCTCCAGCAAACACTCGCGCTCGACCCCAACAATGCTTTCACGCTAAATAACATGGGAGTTGCCAAGGAGTCGCAGGGCGAATACGGCGAAGCGCTGAAGTATTACAATGCCGCAGCCAACGCGCACGTCGAGGATCCCGTGATCGTCACCATGAATGGCTCATGGCGCGGGAAAGCGGTCAGTGACATGGCGCGGTCAAGTGCGGACCGTCTCCGCAAGCACATGAAAGACCGTCAGAGCGAGCAGGCTCAAATCGCGCTGCTCAATCTGCGTGGCGTTTCGGCGGCGAATCGCAACGACTGGCGTGCGGCCAAGGACTATTTTTCGCAGGCTTATCGCCTCGGCCCCGACAACGCCTTCTCCCTGAACAACCAGGGATTTATGGCGGAGCGGGCCGGCGATCTCGAAAGCGCTGAAGATTTCTATCGCCAGGCGCGCGCTGCCGGAGGTGCGAACGATCGAGTCGGCATCGCCACACGCCCGGCCGCTGAGGGATTGAAGTTGTCGTCAGTCGCGGACACAGGTGACGGTAAGGTCTCCACCGCGATTGAAGTCGCCAGCGAAGCCAAGCACCGTCGTGGAGGTCCAATCGAACTGAAGCGTCGCGACGGCACCACAGTCGATTCGGCTCCGTCCTCGAATGCTCCCGCGACGTCGAATCCGCCCCAATCTCCCAATCCGCAACAGTAATTAGTCCACACCGCACTTAGGTTCGCCCCATTCTTTGCGCGCTAAGCTGGGCTTCTGCGACATACTTTTTCAGACGCTTCCTCGAACATGGCCTTTCCACCTATCACTCTTCGAACTCTTTCTTCAGTCGGATAACCTACATATAGAAACACGAAAGCAGGTAACCGAGAGAGCAATTGCGTCAATACATTAATTACTGTATTTTCCACGGTAGTTCTTGTGTAAATTGCATTTGCCCCCAGCATGTTCTGTTCGATCCCTCTCCAATGGGCAGAAGACTGCAAGGGCCCTGGAGCGAACATGAAAGCATCCCACTTAGTCGCGGGTCGCTCATCCACGGGCGATTCGAAGCCACATCAACCTGCACTGCACTCTCTCTTCATCCTTCAGTTTCTTCTACTTACCTCCATCTATGTAGGATGCACTACATCGGCCGTCGCGCAAGTTACTGCCATCTCAATCCAATCGCCTAGCCTTTCAGCCACCGGCACTACGAACTTAACTTCTCCCATTCACGTGGCCGCCACCGCGGAGGATCTTAATCCGATCACCGGCTATGTTGCTTATGTCGACGGCGTCAACGTCTTCCGCAATTTCGACACCACGATGGATGCATGGATTGTGCTTCCTGCGGGCCAGCACAGCCTTTATCTGAAGGCTTGGGACGCACATAGCAACTACACAACGCGCACCTACCAGATCAATATCGCGGGTTTTGCTCCGCCTACCCCTCCTGTCTACGCGCAGCGCACTAGCGGAATCGACGGCGAGTCATGGACCGTCGACAACAATCCCGACGTTGGTGGGAATTGCAATAATGGCAGCCTCGGTACCTTCTCCAGCAACTCGGACCCGAATACCGACAATGTTCCCAGCCCAGGCATCCATTTCGTCGTGAATGGCACTTGCCAATATGACGACAGTCTCTTCTACTGGAAGGCGCCCGATCCGCAATCGTTTGAGAGCGCTACGAACTACTTGTGGGAGTTCTGGTTCTATGTCCCCAACACTACGCAACCGAAGAACGTGCAGGCGACGGAATTTGACCTCTTCCAGGCGCTTACGTTGAGCGACGGCGTGCACAAATTCATGTTTGGCTCGCAGTGTAATTATGCGAAGAACGCATGGGATTTTTGGCTACCCAGCGGTTCCCGTCTCACCTGGGTCACCTCGAGCCTCTCGCCTTGCCGCTTCTCGACTGGCGCATGGCATCATGCTGTCTATTTCCTCCAGCGTGTGACCTACGCTGGATACCAGCAGATTCCTCTAACCTTCAGCCCGTCGACCGACACCAACAGCTATCTGCGCTTTGGAACGCTGACGATTGACGGCCAAACTATGTACATGGGCGGTCTGGCATTTTCGACTATTCCGAAGCCGGCATGGGGAGTGGTTATGGGTGTGCAGCATCAACTCGACACTGCCGTATCTGGCGTCACCATTGAGGAGTATTCGAACCGGGAATCGGTAACAACCTGGTAGCCCCAGGGCGCAAATTATCGGCTAACCCGTCCAGGCTTTGCTTGGGCGGGTTTTTTATGCCGCATCCCTTCTTCGCGGTGGCGAAATCGCCGTCGCCGGTGCTTCCTCTTCCCACTGTGAAGAAAACGGAGCTCTCGATGCGGGCGGAAGTCCGTGCAACGCCGCGCGCAACGACCCCCGGCGCCGGCTCATGAGCGGAAGCCGGTGCGCGGCGGAGGAGCCAAGAGAACGTTTGCGTCTCTCGAGTTCGAACCAGCGCAGATAGTGCCGCACCACGTGGGGCATTGTCATCCGGACCGCCGCCGCATAGTTCTGTTCCGCCGCCATCCGCTGATCTTGTGGCGACTCCAATAATCCAATCAATTGCGCGGCCAGGTCCACCGGATCGCCCGTCTTGTAGAAGCTGATGGCCATGTCTTCGTCGGCTGCCATGTCGCGAAAATCGGTGAGATCGGCAGATACAATGGGCAGGCCATATTCGCACGCCTGGTGCGCGGGCCCGCTCGAACCGGTTGCGGAGTCGTACGGTAGCACGAGGATGCTGGCCGTACGGAAAAGCTCTGGCAAATCCGGTTCCTGCACATAGCCTCGAAACTCAACGCGCGGATCCGGCCCATACTTCTCACGGACCGATTCCCAATAGCCAGGCCTGGTGTGATGATTCGATCCCGCAATAATCAGGCGCGCGGTCGGCACTCTGCGCAAGACCGCCGGAAATGCCTCCATCAACGTCTCCAGCCGCTTGTAGGTCCCCCAGTGCCCAATCGCCAGCAACCGCTGGTCAGGATTGCCTCGAAGTGAAAAATCGGGCGGCGTCGGACAACGCGTGAAAATACCGTGCGTGCCCAGGAGAACGTTGTCCACCGAATATTTCTTCGCGAGCGTGCGCCGATACCCCGAAAGCAGCACTGATACCGAGTTGGCATTCAAAAGCATGCGCGTCGCCAGCGCGCTTCCCATCCGGTACAACCGTTCCTGCTTAACGCCGGCATCGCCAAAATCCACGTGTTCGACGATGTGATGGAGGGTTACATGCGTGAAGTATCCCATCGCGCGCGTCACCGCCGGCGTGCATAAACCGGCAAAGGCCGCCACAGGGTAGTCGGGGGTTCCGAAGGTTGAGTAAACGAGGTTAAACCAGACAACGTCCGGCTTACAATCATGGACCGCTTTGATCATGTGCAAGGGAGAGGATACGCGGTTGCTCTCCCAGCAGCGAATCACGTTGAATCCCGCAATTTCCCCCTGCTCGTCTTTGTGGATTGGCCGGCCGTTAGCGTCGGTATTCCATTCATAGTCGGTCAGCTTGTCGGCCAGTATCGTAAGGTCGACAAGCGGATTGCGCCGGAGTTCTCGCGCTAAATAGAGGCCATATTCGTTCAGTTGCCGGCCGCTGGGAGGAAATGCACTAATCAGACAAATTTTCATTGGGCCCGTTTCTTAACCGCTCTTTGATTCGTCCTGCTCTTTAAAAGATGCTGATCTGCACGTACGGCCGGAACTGCTGGTTCGACGGACCACCGAAATTGAAAAAGTCCTCCTGTTGGATGCCTGCGGAGAACCGTATCGGGTAATGAACGGGGAACTCCTGCCCATTCTCTTCAAAGGTGCGGCGAATCGGCATCGCATAGGAGACCGCGAAGGCAGACTGAACGGCGTCATAGGCATGGATCCCCATGTTGCGGGAATATGCGGCTCTGGCCTCGATGGACCAATTGCGTGTGGGCGAGAACTCCACATTGCCTGCCGGCCGGAACGCCTGCGCAATCGCGTACTGGTTGATCTCAACTCGCCACGACCGCAGATATTCGCCGATCGCTCGAATCTTCAGCCGATCCGAGAAGCGCCTCTCGATTCCCGCGTAGGTCGAGGTGTAGTAGAACTCGCGGGGAATGGGAGAGAACTGCTCGTCGCGCGCACCCCAGCCCACGACCAAGGAGTCCTTAGCCCACGGCCGGCCTACGTGAAACTCGAGTGCACCAGACAAGTCCCGGCTGTGCTGACTGTTTTCAGTGAAAGGCCCCGCCTCTCGAATCGCGAAACCATTCACCGAAACCCAATCGAAGAACGAACTGGTCGACATATAAACAAACTGCCGGAACAAGTTCTGGTTCATGTTGTACGGGTCGCGATTATCCCGGCGGACCGTTTCCTGAATGCCCGTGTTGAAGTTGAAAACGTTGCCACCCAGCCGGAATGACGGATTGATTCCGTAATTGAAGTTGTAGTCCCAGGTGTCCCGGTTGACGATGGTATTGGCGCTCGGCAGCGAGATTGCGCCGCGCGCATTACGAACCTGGAAGAACCCCCCGGAATCCGGCAAACCCTGGATATGTACGTGGAAAGCCTCCGTCCACAGACTCTGAATGGACGAACGCGGCGGCGGCAGACCACCCGACGAGCCACCCGCGAAGGCAGCATCCAGAGGATAGACGGTTGTGTCTTCGAATATGGGGGCAAGCGTGTAGTCGGAGATAAAACTGACGTGGCGGTTGATTCTCAGACCTTCGTCGCCGCTCGTGCGCAACATCGCCATCTCGGCCGTAGTGTCCTCACCGGCGGCCTGGGCAGCCTGAGCAAATGCGGTCAACGCTTGCGCATTCTGCCGTCGCTGGCGGAGCGCGTTCGCTTTGGCCAGAAAATAGTTGTAGCTGAGTTCGTCGTCGCCGAGATTCTTGCTGACCTCATTCAGCTGAGCCTCCGCCCGAGGGGTATCGCCGGTGGCCAGGTATGCGTTGGCCAAGCCGATTCGTACATCGGACTCAGGCGCGCCCGCGGCCAGCGCTCGTTGAAAATAGATTTGCGCGAGCTGATATTCGTGCATGCCCAGAAAGACATCGGCCGCTTGCACGAGTTCGGTGCCCGTAGGCGGCTCCGTGCGTCCCGCGCTCGCTTCCATCAAGGCCAGCGTCACTTGCCGGCGCGTATCATCCATCTGACCTTTATGCAGCATCAGGTGCGCGATCGCGAGACGAACTTCAACGCGGTCGGCGCCTTTCGCCGAAAGTGCGCGTTCAAAGCGCGCCATCGCGGCTTTTTGTTCGCCCAGCACACTGAGCGCTTCTCCGGTCCAAACGTACACGGTGGCCGGACCCGCTTTCTCCGCCAGTTCGATGTAGTGCATCGTCTGGTTGCGCTGGCTAAGTTGCGCGTAGCAGCGCGCGAGTTGCGCATAAACGATGCCGTTGCCGGGTGCCAGCCGGTCTGACTCCTGCAGGTCGTTGATCGCTTCCTGGTATTCATGCAGTTCGTAAAGCGAATTGGCGATGGCAACGTGGAGATTGGGATCGCTGGGGTTGCTCTTCAGTGCGATACGGAACTCTGCGACCGCCCGCCTCAGCAATCCTTCATCGCCGTATGCCGTTCCCCGAATCAGGTGGAGCGCCACTGAATCGCCCATCTCCTTCTCCGCGAGTTTCGCTTGCTCCAGCGCCCCTCGCGAGCGATGTAAATCGAGATCGGCATAGGCCAAGCCCAGGTGCGCTTCGCCATCCTTGGGACTAACCTTCAATGCGGCGTTAAAATCTGCCGCCGCAGCCGCGCCTTGACGTTGATCGTGCAGCACAAAGCCGCGATTTACATAGGCCGTAGCTACGCCGGGTCCGCGTTCGATCGACTTCGTAAATTCCGCCTGCGCATCCGGCAGATCGCCGTTGTGCTTATACACGTAGCCTGCCAACAGCGGCAGGTCCGGCTCTTTCGGCAGAACGTCCTCATACTTTGTCGCCAGTTGCAGCAGTTCGTCGTAGCGTCCGAGATGCAGCAGGTCGTATCCCAGATAAACGACCACATCGCGATCATGCGGAAGCTTCTGAATCACTTGCTGCCCAACGTCAGCCGACTCTTTATAGTTCCCGATCCAGCTCAGGTAGCGCTCTTTCTCTCGCATGACGAACGAATCCTGCTGCATTTGCGGCGACGCGAGAGCCAGCCATTCGCCGGCCAGCGGATACTTGTGGGCCTCAATTGCGGCATTCATGCCACCGGCAATTGCCAGCGTATTCTTTGGCGCAAGGCTGTGCGCTTTCCGATAATTCGTTTCCGCTTTCGCGTAATCATGCCGCGCCGTATACAAGTCGCCGAGCGCCAAGTAGGACGCGTAGAAGCTCGGATGCGTAGCCGCCAGGCGCAGCAAATATTTTTCTGCCTCTTTGTCATGGCCAAGTTGCCGCGACACCGATCCCAGCGAAGTAAGCGCCAACTCATTGTCGGGATCCAGCGCAAGAATCTTCTTATAGATCGCGATCGCCTCCTCGGCGCGGTCGATCTTCACGAGCAGGTCGCCATTCAGTTGCAGAGCATTCGGATCCTTGGGATTCAAAGCGAGGGCAGCGTGAACATCTTGCAGGGCCCCGCTCGTGTCGCTGGCATACAGTTCGATTTGCGAACGCAAACGGAGAAAGTCCTCGCGGCTCTTGCCTTCGACATTCAGCGCATTGATCTCAGCCTGAGCTGTCGCCAATTGGCTTTTCGCGCCCGCGTCGTCCTGCATGCGGTTATAGATTTGCACCAGATTGAGGTGCAGTTGAATGGGATAGAGCGAGCCTTCCGCCGGCGACTGCGGCAGGTTGCTGATCGCAGCGTTGTATTCTTTCACCGCATCTTCATCGCGCTCCTCCAACTTGGCGACCTCGCCGCGAAGCGCGTGCAGTCGGTAATGATTCGGATTCAATTGCTCGGCGCGACCCAGATACTTTTTGGCCGTGTCGACGTCCCCGGACATCATCACGGATTGCGCCGCCGACAGTTGCAGGTTCACATCATGCGGCGAACCCTCGGCGGCCTCCACATACAGCTTGGCCGCTTCTTCCCGTTTGCCGGCGAGTTGGTAAGTGTAGGCAAGCTCGCCTTTCACTTCCGGACTTTTCTTGGGAAGCGACTTCAAAGCCACGATCGCCGCGGAATAATTTCCCATCTCCCGGTAGAAGCCAGCCAACGCCCGCATTACCTCAGGATTATTAGGCGACCGGTGTTTCGCCATGTCGAGATATCGTTCTGCCTGCTTGTCCTCGTTCAAACGCTCGTAAGTGATTGCGATCAGGAGTTCCGAACGAGCATCCGCATGCATCTGTTCAGCACGCTGGAGGTGCTTCAAGGCGTCATCAAACTGTCCGGTTTGCAACAGTAACTCGCCCAACACCAGCACATCGTTCATTCGCCGCGAATCGGCCTCAACCACCTGCGTCAAAATGCTTATCGCCTCATCTCTGCGCCCCATCCGGCTGTAGGTCTGCGCCAGGCCCGATTGCCCTTCGAGAGACGAGGGATTGATGCGCAGACCGCGCTCGTACGAATCGACCGAGGCTTGCGTCCTGCCCGCCAGACGCTGCGTATAACCGAGCAAGAACCAAAGCTTCGGGTCGCCGGGCGCGGATTCCGCCGCCCGCTGCGCAAAGTCCACGGCGGCGGGATAGTTCCCACTCTTAAGCGCTGACTTCCGCCGCGCGTGCCAGCCGCGCATTCTGGATGTTCGAGCCCCACCCTAATGACTTCTCGTCGCCTGTGCACCGTCGGCTGTGCATTTTTTTGCGTTTGACTGTTCTTCTTTTGATTGCTTTGTGGTTGCTGATTTTGCTCTACCGTCCCCTGGATTCACCTTGTAAGTCTGCGCGAGGCTTGCCGCACTCATCGCCAAAGCAAGCGCCGCCGCCAGCAAAACTCGGAAGTATGAAATCTGGGAGTTCAATCCGCCTCCAGCCAAACTTCCGGCTGTGATTGCAATACTTCGATGGCGCAACGAACTCCAATGTTGGCTGAGTTGGACTTATCTCGCGAAAGCTCGCAATCGGCAGGGTTTGGGAGCAACCAGTTTTTGAAAGCGACAATCCAAGTTGGGCAACCGGAGGAAATTGTGTCCAGACTTGACTTCGTCGATCGTGCCGACCGTCCTTTTCCGCTCAGTCTGGTTTTCTTAATAGCGTTTTTGGTTCATGGACCACTGCTGCTGATGCAGCTTCCGCTCCGGTCCTACGACACTAACTTCCACATCTTCTTTGCCTCGCACTACGCGCAGCACTGGTTCGATCCCTGGAATACCAAGTGGTATGCCGGTTTTTCGCAAACCACCTATCCGCCGCTGCCGCAGCAATGGATCGCTGTCATCTCGCACGCGGTCGGTCTCGACATGGGCTACATGATCGTGCAGTTCGTCGGGATCCTGCTCCTGGCGCTCGGCGTTTATCGCTTCGCCAACCTGTGGGTTGGTCGCCGCGCTGCCTCTTATGCCGCGCTCGCCAGCATCTTCATTGGCTCGGAAACATTTCTGGTCTACGCTGCCGGACAGCTCGCCACCACCTTTGCCGCGCCTCTTTACTTGAACGCGCTGCCTTACATCTACGACTGGATTCGCGGCAACAACTGGCGCTCCTTCCTAAAGGGGACGGCGCTGGCGGTGGCCGCCGCTGCCGCGCACCACGCCACCCTGCTTTTCGGATCGTTCTTTTTCGCTCTCCCTGTGCTTGCATTGGCGATTTACGATCTTCGTCAGGATCATCGCGCCTACGCGAAAGGGTTTGTCTTCCGCACTGTTTTTGTTACCGCCGCGATTGGCGTGCTGATCGCCATCGTCCTTTTGCCGTTCTGGCTGGCTCTCATCAAGTATCCTGTCACGCAGGTTCCGATTCCCCATCCCAGCCGCGCCAACTACATTCTGAATCCGAAGCTCGGGTTCAACTATTTCATCATCCCGTACGGAATGATGATCCTGGCATTTCCGTACATCTTGATCCGTGGCAGTTCGATGCCGCGCCTGCGGCCGCTTCTGATCAGCTTTTGGGTCGCGCTGCTTATCGGGTTGGGCTCCACCACCCCGGTGGCCCGCATCCTCCTCGGCCGCGCTTACGAAGTGTTGACGATGGAACGCTTCAGCTACTGGGCGACACTTCTCGCTCTGCCGTTCATCGGACTGCTGGCTGAGGAATTAGCCGACCGCTCGCGATGGCGTTCGCTTGCCGCTATGGCAGTTGCGGCGGGATTGACTTGTGCGGGTGCCGTAGCATGGGCAACGGTCCGGCCTGCCGCTCTCGAGGATTTCAAGGTCGATACCCTCGCCACGTGGTTGAACCGTGACGGCCACGACCGCTATCGCTACATCACTCTCGGCTTTGGTAATCAGATTTCGCGGCTCGCCATGCTCACCGATGCCGGCAGCGTGGACGGCGAATGGAACTCCGGCCGGCTTCTGCCTGAACTGACCGAGCACGGCGCCGGCGCGCTCACCAGTTCGAAATATTTTGGCAAGGGCGGCATGGACGCGCTCATGGCCATCCTTCAACACGCTGATCGTTACGGACTGAAGTGGGTGTTTGTGAAGGAACCATATTACGAACCGCTCCTCGTCTTTTCGGGGTGGCGGCGCATCGGCGATGTGGAAGATCGCACGATCTCCATCTGGGCCAGGGATAACGTTGCTCCTGCTACTCCCATCGATTCTCCGCAGCGTCCCCCCGCGTGGCAGGGGATTCTGTGGGGCATTCTTCCCATCGGAAGCAGCATCCTGGCAATGTTCCTCGTGCTAATTCCCAATCGTCGCCGTATCGAGGAGGTGTCCCGGCCGCCTGCCAAGCCCGCTGCCGATTCCGGTCGAGATCTTGTGCTGGGGAGATTGATCTCATGAGCGCCGATCTGAGAAATGCCGAGAAAGAAAATACTAGCGGCGGCAAGCGCCGCACCGCAGGAGGCATCCTGTTCGCCTTGCTGCTCGTCATCGTGACCCTGACTCTGGTTGCGGTGGGAACTATCTGGCCCAATCAAGCCGACTCGGGCGTGGCCGAACCGAACGCACGGGTCATCATTTCCGCTTCCTCCCCGCAGGATGCTGTGAACGACCTCTTGCAGCAGATCGCGCGCCGCGAGTGGCATTCCGCTTATGAACTTCTTGGCAACAAAGGCCAGTTCAGTGAAACCGAATTCCGGAGCGACATCACGGGCGAATACGGCAGCCTCCGAAGCTACGCCTCGCTCAATCAATTTGATCTTCAGCCCCTGCACGCTTCGGCCGATCAGGCGGTGATTCGCGCGCACATGATCTGGACCTCGGTCGTCGGAACCTTCGAGGATTCGCGCGATCTGCATGTCGTCAAGAACGGACGGCGCTGGGAAGTTTCCTGGCCCATAGTCAAAGAGGCCAGAGTTCCGCCACAAGTGATCCCCGTGAATTATCTGCGCTGGGACGTCATCTACCGCGGTCCCGAGGATGACTGGGGCGCCCAGGATGTCGAGGCACCGCATGTTCGCATCGTCGCCATGCACCCCGTCGATCGCGCCGGTGAGGTCATCCTCATGGGCGAGATCCTGAACGAAGATGTCGTACCGGCTTTCGTCACGGTAAAGGCTTCTTTGCTCGACAGCAAGGGCACCATCCTTGGTACCGAGGACGCCTTCGACAAGATTTCTCACGTCCTTCTGCCCAAGCAGGTTTCGCCCTTCCGTATCGACTTCCATAACATCCGGCTCTCGCAGGTGGACAGTGTTCGCATGCAGCCATCGTCCAACCTCGTGCCTGCCTCCGCCGACCCCGTCATCGGAATCGAATCGCAAAAGCTGAACCCGTTGCCCGACGCTTCGCTCACCGGCCAACTCGTCAATCAAAGTGGACAGGTCGTAAATGTCGCTCACGTGATTGGTACCTTCTATGACGGCGGGGGACAAATCATCTGGGTCGCCGATCAGTATCCAAGTCGCGCGCTGCTTCCCGGAACGCCCGTTCCGTTCCAGATTTCGCTGCCCGCCGACATTTCAAACAAGGCCAAGACCTATCGCGTCGTGACCACGACCTACATATCGAGTCGCATTCAATGACCGTCCGGGCTCCATTTACGTGCGTACTGGCGATCTTGCTTGCGCACCTCGCCGCAGCTCAGGAACTCCGCTTTCCGCCAAAAGTTGAAGCGGGAATAGCTTTCTCCGTTCCGACTTCGGGCTCCGGCGATGCCACCTTGTACATTGTTGGCCCGGGCGATGCCCTTGAACGTAAAGTCCATCTGGGCGAGGCCATCGCGTTCGGCGCCGATGACCTGCACAATGCCGGACACTACGTTGCAATCCTGACCGGTTCGTCGGCGCAATCGACGCAGTTCGATGTGGTTGCGTCCCGCCAACCGGCCATGCTGAGTTTTCTCGCCAAGCCCTCGCGGCTGGCGGTCAACCGCCCGAATGGCATCAGCGGGGTCACCTACATCTTTGACATCTTCGGCAACCTTGTCCTAAAGCCGGAAGAGGTCTCGTTTCAACTGTCCGAAGCAACCGGCGCCACGCAATCGAGAAACGCTGGCAGTCGCGATGGCGTGGCGTGGGTGCAAATGAATTCCGCGCCGAAGGCGGGGCCCGCCCATTTTCAGGCCACCATCGATGGTGTTCATGCGACGCGCGTCATTCAACAGGTTCCGGGCGATCCTTGCTCGATTCGCATGACCGCGCGGCCTGCGTCCGGTCAAAGAGTTTTGTTGCAGACCGATCCAGTGCGCGATTGCAACGGCAATCCCGTTCCTGACGGCACGATTGTGAGCTTTACGGAAAACTATCGGGGCCGCGTATCGACGGTCGATGTGCCACTGAAACGCGGCGTGGCCCAGACCGAACTGCCCGCGGTCAATGGCGCGGTGATCT
Source organism: uncultured Acidobacteriaceae bacterium (assembly GCA_963698865.1). Lineage (GTDB taxonomy): Bacteria > Acidobacteriota > Terriglobia > Terriglobales > Acidobacteriaceae > Acidiflorens. Next base: position 368,921 of record CAVOSL010000007.1, read on the forward strand.
CGGCGGCGGCCGGAGTTGTGCTGGGCAATGAGATCCGCTGGAGCGGCCGATGAGAACTGTAGCCAAGCTTCCCATTGCCGGAGCGATCCTCGCCGTCCTCCTCTCCGCCTCCACCGAACCAACCGTCCGCGTCGCCCCCATGGATTCAGTTGGCCCCCGGCCGGTCGAAGAGCAGACCCAGGCCTCGGTGATCCGTGACTATCTGCTCGGATGGCAGACGATGAACGAAGCTCTGACTCAAAATCGCGCTGATCTGCTTGACACCGTCTTCGTAGGCCAAGCGAAGGAGAAGCTGGCGGGCACAGTTCAGGAACAACAGAAACTCGGAATTCAAACAAGCTACCTGCCCAGGTCTCATGACATCAAAGTCGTGTTCTATTCCCCGGAAGGCTTGTCCATTCAACTACTGGACAACGTGGAGTATGACGTCGACGTGAAAAAAGGCGGTCAGTCGATAGCGTCGGACCACGTTCGAGCGCGCTACGTGGCCGTTCTCAGCCCCACGGAAACAAGATGGAAGGTGCGGGTATTTCAAGCCGGAACGCCATAAGGAAGCAGTTCCAATGGAAGCTATCTCAAGAATGGCTTTGGGTAGGGCACGGCTTCAGCCGTGCCGCCCAGGCCCGCAAAAGACGTGGGCTTTAGCCCCTGAGGGAGCGCGCAGTCTATTTCTTCGCTTCGTGACGAGATGGCTTGTTGCCAGTTGGACCCAGGAGCCCAGAACGTGATCTCGGTAGTCGTCCCAATCTATAACGAAGAGGAAATCCTATCGATCCTTCATACCGCGCTCAGCGCCGCCATGAATGATATCGATGAACTCTGGGAAGTCGTCTATGTAAACGATGGCTCGAAGGATTCCTCACTCGATCTTTTGCGCCAGTTGCAGACGCAGGACCCGCACGTCGTAGTCGTCGACCTCTCCCGCAACTGGGGGCACATGGGCGCGATCCACGCCGGATTGCAGACGGCGCGAGGCGACGCCATTGTCCTCATGGATGGAGATCTACAGGATCCTCCCGAAGTGGTGCCCAAACTCGTCGAGGCCTGGCGCGATGGCGCGCGGGTGGTGACCGCGGTACGACGCAGCCGTAAGGAAAACCGCAAACTGTTGGCTGTACTCTTCCCACTTTTCTACAAGGTTCTTGGAGCAATCTCCGACTATCCAATTCCTCTCAACGCCGGCATCTTTGGATTATTGGATCGCCAGGTCCTCGACTCGCTCAACAGCCTGCCCGAGGGCAACCGCTATCTACCCGGCTTGCGAGCCTGGGTAGGGTATCGAACTGCGATTGTTTATTACGACCGGCAGGATCGCGTCGGCGGCGATGGCAAGCTCAGTTTCATGAGCCGCATCAAGTATGCCATGGACGCCATCACCAGCTTCAGCTACAAGCCTCTGCGCTTGACGTTCGTTCTGGCGGCGGTGTCATTCCTTGCGTCCGTGCTGTTTGGGATTGCAGCCCTCGCCTCGGCGACTAATGGAATGTTCTATGCCCTATTCGCCACCATCTTCCTCATGAGCAGCCTGCCTCTGCTTTGCATTGGCGTTCTGGGCGAGTATCTGGGCCGCGTCTACGATGAGGTCAGGGCTCGCCCGCTCTCGATCATCAATCGTGTCTATCAAGCCGATCAGGTATTCGCGACCACGCCTGCGTCATCCGAGCAGGACATCAGCCTGACGGATGCAAACGCGGCTTGACGGATGCGGCGTTAAACTCCACAAAGAACGGGAAGAGCACGACCTTGGTCGTGCCGCTAAGACGCCCAAAGGACGCTGGGCGCTTCGGTGTTGAGGGAGCTATTCGGCTGCGCTGTGTTTCCCGCCTCCGCCATCGCCGCATTTCGACGACCCGCGTTCGATCGCCGTACCTTCCTCGTAGTCATTCCACGTCGCAATCACCAGGAAAGGAATCGGATCGTCTGCCGGATAATACTCGCGCGAAATCTTCATGGTGTCCGCCAGCGTTTGTCCGCAGCGCTGCGACATATATCGTCCCAATCCCCACGACGCCTTGCGATCGTCAAATCCCGCCCACGCCGCGCCGACTGGAATTTTGTCGGGATACTTCGACTGCATCGTCTTGTAGAAATCGCGTAAGTAATCTCCTCCCCAGTGGCTTCCGTCGGATGCCCAACCTTGTTTACCCGGATTGACCCACGCATAGAACCCGTCGAATGCCGCGTCGTACGGACTCTTCCGGTATTCGAAAATCAGCAGCGGCGGCGTGCTCCACTTGTTCACCTCAGTCCGCACGCGGTTCCAATCGGTATGGTTTGCCTTGGGAAAGATGAAAATCACCGGACGCCCTTTGTAAGTCAGGTAGGCTTGGCTTCCGCCCGTTCCGGGGGTCAGGTACTTGTCGTGAAACGAGTCGAACGCCACCAGCGCGTCGTCCGTGGCCGCCTCGGTTTCGTCGCGCGTTTCGTCATACATCATTGCAACCGAGAAGTTCTGCTCTGCTGCCAGCGATTGAAGCAGGGCATAGCTCTTGTCGATAAAGGGCTCGCGGTCTCCATACCAATCCACCACAAAACCGGAAATTCCCAGCTTTTTCGCTTCTTCAATCTGCCTCTTGAGCGTCACCGGGTCCTGCGACGAATACCCCACGTTGATGTGGTTGGGATGCCCAAACCACGGTTCGTAAACGGCCAGAACCTTCGTCGGGGCGGCGCCACCCGCCGGCGCTCGTTCGAGAAATGTCCCGCGCAGGCCGCTGTGCGTGCATCCGTCGAAGGCCAGTAACACCAATGCCAAAACTGTGACTAAGGAAGGAAGGGCCATGAGAAACTACCGATTTAGAGGGTCCTCAGGGGAGTTTGGGTTGCAGGTAAATGTTCGGGTTTTCACCGCTGACAACGGGCAGCTAGAGGCCTTTCTGGCGCATCTGACACTCAACTCCATTGGATCGGTGTGTGCGCTCTCCCCCTGCGCCCAACGATGCAACGTCGCCACCTGGGAGTGGGAGTCTGATTGTGCCCTCGAGGATCATCGAGAGTATCTCCGCGAAAACTAAAACACCCCGCGAGCGCCTGCTCAATGGCAGCGCCATTATGCTCACGGCCCTTTGCATCCTCACTCTGGCCAACTTCGGATACAACATCGCGGTCGCCAGAATTCTTGGCCCCATCTCCTACGGCCACACGACCGCTGTCTACACCCTGTTGGTGTTGACTTCCTCTGTCACGCTCTCCATCCAGATTCTGACCGCCAAGATGGTCGCCCAGCGCGCGACCGCTGACCTGCAGACCCTTGCCTATCGTGAGTTTCATCGCTGGGGCTGGGCAGCCGGAATCCTCGTCAGCTCCTTATTGCTTCTTCTGCGCAACGCGATCACCGCCTATCTCAACATTCCGACTCCGCTCCTGATCATTCTCCTGGCGATTGGCACGACCTTCTATGTTCCTTTGGGAGCACGTCGCGGCTATCTTCTCGGAACCTGCAGTTTCCGCCATCTCGGCAGCAACCTGGTTCTGGAAGCGCTCACTCGTTTGTTTGGTTCGCTTCTGGCCATGAATCTCGGCCTCGGTGTACCTGGAGTAATCGCCGCCAACGCGGCCGCCGTCGTCGTAGCGTATTTCCTGGCCCAGCCAAGATTCAATCCACTAACCACGACAGAATGCGATATCTCCTTTGACTATCGCGAGGGTATTCAAGCCGCCGTTTTCTTCGCCGGCCAGGTCGTGATCAATAACTGCGACATTGTCGTGGTCAAGCATTTCTTCTCTCCTGCCACCGCTGGCCTCTACGCCGCAGTCTCCATGGTCGGGCGCGTGGTCTTTGCCTTCTCATGGTCGATCGTCAACAGCATGTTTCCGATTGCCGCTGGAACCCACAGCCGGAAAGAAGACGGCCATGGTGTTCTCGGCCTCACTCTGCTCATGGTTTCAGGCACTTGCTTGCTTTTCATCTCCAGTTTGCGGCTCGCTCCAAGCTGGATTTGGATTCGCTTGTTCGGCGCGCAATTCCAGACCGCGGGTACCGCCGATTTTCGCCACCTCCTCATCCTCTATGCCTTCTCCACCGCGGTCTACAGCCTGAGTGTGGTTCTCATCGCCTACGAGATGTCGCGCAAAATAGCCAATACCGGCTGGTTCCAGTTGATCGTCGGCGCGGCCGTAGTTGCCGGCATTTATGTATTCCATTCTTCCCTCGCGCAGGTAATTTGGGTGCAGGTTGTCTTGATGTCGATCCTGGTTCTCTGCGTTTCGATCCCGTATCTCACCACGCTCTTCCGGGGCGAAAGCGAAGATAGAAGCGCGATCGTTCCCGGTGCCGTAAAACTGCGCCGGCAAGTCACCGAAAACGAAGTAATCGCGGAATTTCTCAAGACCGACTTTCACTCTCCCGAGTTTGAGCAGTACCAGGCTGCTCTTCATGATCTCGTAGCCGCTCCCAATCTCGAGCATGACGGTCAAAACAAGGTTCGCCGCGCGCTCTTCAATGTTCGCCACCGGTCGTTGTGGAAGCAACTCCCCACCGATACCGAATGGTTCGAGGCGGAGGTCGCAGCGAACGACCTCGAGCGCATTCGGGTTTTCCCGCGTGCGCAATGGCGAAGGTTCGCGGCCGGAGATTTCGACCTCACCCAGGTCGCACAGCGCATTTCCGACGAGCGCTTTCGGGCCGGAGCAAAGGCCGCCTTCCTCGCCAAAATAGATGACTTATGCGGGCACGCAAAGGAGGGTTCACTCGCCGGTGCAGTTCTTCTTATCGGATTAGACGAGCGCGGCCCATTCACAATCCTTGACGGCAATCACCGCCTGGTTGCGGCCATGCTCGGTTCGCCTCTTGACCTTGGCAGATTCCGCTTCTTCTGCGGATTGTCTCCCAACATGCATCGATGCTGCTGGTTCCGCACCAACGTTGCGACGCTAACCCGCTATGGCCGACACCGAATGTGGCACTACACCCACGACGCTGAAAAGGAACTCCACCGTGTTTTGCAACATTTAGGCACCAACGCGCAAGCGGTGTAACAAGGGACCATTCTCATGACATCTTCCGCAGCGGTTACAGAGAATTTCGTCTACCGCATATTGCAGGCATCTAATACAGGATTATCGGTATTTTCTTCCGGAGGACTCACCATCTATTGTCTAGAGGTGGTCGGGCATCCGACATGTGTCTCTTCACCGCAAGTAGCCGATTTTTGAGCGGAGAACGCAATCCCCATGTCTCTGCGAATACTCCTGGTCGACGATCATGAGGTGGTCCGCCGCGGCCTGAGTGTTTTGCTGCGCGCCAAGCCGGACTGGGAAGTGTGCGGCGAAGCGAGCAACGGCCGCGAGGCGGTCGAAAAGGCTCTCAAGCTGAATCCGGACGTCGTAATCCTCGACGTTGGCATGCCGAACCTGAACGGGCTCGAGGCGACGCGTCAGATCGTTAAGGCCCGGCCGGAGGCGCGCATTCTCATTCTTACATTGCATGATTCCGACACGCTGGTGCAGGAAGTCTTGAATGCGGGAGCGCGCGGGTTTCTGCTGAAATCGGACGCGGCGCGCGACTTGGTGACGGCGGTGGAAGCGCTCCAGAACAACAAGACGTACTTCACGCCCAAAGTGGCGTCGATGGTGCTGGAAGGTTATCTGAAAAAGAAGAGCCCGAATGCCACGGAGGACGCGGCACCACGCGCCAAGCTTACACCCCGCGAAAGGGAGATCGTGCAGTTGCTCGCCGAAGGAAAGAGTTCGAGAGAGGTCGCGGCCGCGCTCGGCTTAAGCGTGAAGACCGCGGAGACTCATCGCGCGAACATCATGCGAAAGTTGAACCTGCATTCGGTAAGCGACTTGGTGATGTACGCTGTACGGAATAACATCGTGCACGTTGTAAGGCCGTCTTTCTAAGTGCAGGTGTCAGGTTACAATCCGCTTTGATCTCGGACTTGCCGTTTCGATATCGATTAGGAATTGCCCTATGTGCGGCGGGCGAGCATGTCGGCTGAGATGGATTGCCGTCCATGCGATTCGGCTGCGGACCGTTGGAAGCCGGTGAAGAATTATTGTCGAACATGAGCGCGACAATGTCGGAGGTTTGAAAATACTCCACGGATTGGGCTGTCATAAAGCCAATCATGGTGGTGGATCCACCGATGAATTTGCCCTGCAGATGACGGCCGTTTCGTAGCTGGATGGAGTCGGCAGACGCCACGGCGCGTGCTGCCACGATGCAGACCAACAGCATGAAAACAATTCTTCGAGTTGACGATGGAGTCTCCATGATCCGCCTCCGACGAAGTGAGGCCCCATAACGGTAAAGACTGCGAGTTATAGGGTCTATACAGTGAGGACTGTATTTGAAACTAAGAACTAAGGGCTACGAGTTGTCACCCTTTCGGCGGAATGGAATCTAAGAGCTGCGCTCTGCGCCCGCTACCTTTGAACTCCAGATCTTCAAATGAGTTCGATTCCGCGTTCGACTGCGCCTTCCAAATCCACAGACTGACCCAAATTTGGCGAGAGGCAAGTGCCGATGCGCCTTAGGCGACCAGCACCTGCCTGAAAGGGTGGGTATCTGGGGAAACCACATTCGATACTGAAGCGAGGATAGGGCGCATTAGAAAGTTCAACAATCCTGCCAACCCTGTAGTTCGCGCGAAGAGTGTCCCTAGTGTGTGTATTTCGCAATCGTATGAAGCGTGATGCCGACCAAAGTCCAAATGATTCCGTTAGTTAGCAAGGTTATGCACTTCTGACTATTGCAAATACCAGTTACAGCAAGGAAGTGGGCATTGGTACGGGGATCACTCTATGGACGATCTGGAGCGGGGGACTTATTGTCGGGCAATCGCGTGGGCGTAAGGAATCGAACCATGGGGCGCAGTGAAAGGAGCTCAATTGAGAAACGAAATCAATTCCATCGATCGCCATCAATCAGACCTAGAACTCGTGCGCAGGGCCAGAGAAGGGGATCCCGACGCCTTTGCGTCCCTGTTTAACGCGCACAAGACCAAAATTTATTCGCTCTGTCTGCGAATGACGTGCAACACCGCCGAAGCCGAGGACCTCACGCAGGACGCATTCCTACAGGCGTTTCGCAAGCTCGGTACGTTCCGCGGAGATTCCGCGCTGTCGACCTGGCTCTACCGAGTGGCCGTCAATACCGTCCTCATGCATTTGCGCAAGAAAGGGCTGCGCGTGATGTCCCTCGATCAACCCGTCGAGGAACAGGATGGAACGATCAAGCGCGAACAAGGGAAGATCGACGGTCGACTGTCGGGTTGCGTCGACAGAATCGCATTGACACGCGCCATGAAGGAATTGCCGGCAGGCTATCGGACTATCTTTGTGCTGCATGAGGTCAAGGGATATGAGCATCACGAGATAGCGCGTCTGCTGCATTGCTCGGTAGGGAATTCGAAGTCGCAACTTCATAAGGCGAAGACGAGAATGCGCGAGTTGCTCGGACTCGAGCAGCCCGAGACGGCAGTGTTCCGCGCCAGAACACAACAGCGGGACAGTACGGCGCGAACCGCTGCTTCGCCCGCTCGCGGCATGAACTGGGACACCGCCCAGGAAGCGGCCTAGCTGTCATTTCGTCGAGGCGATGAAACTCAGGCATGCACCCAACCGTTGCGGTAGCGCGCAGAGACACAAGCTGTAGTCAGAGCAATATGTTGCGGTAGATACACAGCTTTTGACGTTTGTTCTGAACCTAAGCGGGTGTTGCGTTTGAGCCGCCACAAGGAGGAACCATGCGCCGGGACGAAATCATGAAGGGAGATCTATTCAGCGAGGTTGTGCTCCTGGGTACTGGCCTTGTGATTCTGATGTCGCTCTTGATGATCCTGGTGGTTGCCGCCACGCAGATTCCGGCCAATTAGAAAACTCACCTTGAATGGAGATCCCTCATGGAAGATAAGAATTCAAACAAATGTGCCCATCTCTCGTGCGCCTGTACGGCGCCCGCGGGAGAAAAGTATTGCAGCCAATTCTGCAGGGATGCGGGCCCAAAAGAACTGGAAATTGGCTGTGATTGCGGCCACCCGGCGTGTACCACGTAAGGTGGAGACAGCGCGAGGTCTCCCGTAAAACTTGTATCCCTGCCGGCTAGCCAGCGAAAAGGTTTGGAATATCCGCTAAAGCCCGTATTGATGATAGTGAGGCGGCGGCGGGAGACTATCGGTGCAAGCGTTCAACGCTGACTTTCTCATGGTGACGAGGAGAGAATGGGACTGTTAAAGATGCACAAATCAGGCGATCGCGTGCCGGAGTCGGGCGTATATGCCGTTTTGCATTCTACGCCGCACATGTTGATCGAACACCAAGTCAACTTTGAGGGTGGCCGCTTTGGGGAATGCAGGATGTGCCCCTTGGGAGTGTTATACCGGTTGGAAAAGCCCTGCGTACCTACGGTCTACCCTGATTTGACCACCCGTGGACTGCGGGCTTGCTAAATGTTCTGCGCCGCCAATCGTCGACTTGAATAAGAACTGACTGAATAAGAACTATTGAGGCTACGTCGAAGCTCGCCGCCGCAGTCTGGCGATGGACGGCATTCACTTGGCGTTTTTCCGGCAGGAGGTGCAGGGAGGGACGCCCACAACCAAATTCAAACTTGGAGGCTCCACATGAAACAAGTACTTTTCCTGTCAGTGCTGTTGCTCGTCGCGACCTGGGCTATGGCACAGAGCGACAAGAATCAGACTTCTCCCAGCGACCCGAGCGCCACAACCCAGAGCGAAGCGACGCCCACGAGTTCGGGAAGAAACATGACCGTTGAAGGCTGCTTGAGTGGCTCGGATGGAAATTACATGTTAACGGACAAGAACGGAATGACTTATCAACTGATCGGCGATACCGCGAAGCTGAGCGAGCACATCGGCCATGAGATGAAAATCACGGGAAGCAAATCGGCCTCGTCGATGTCGCCCTCGGGCGGCGGAACGGAAACGGGAACATCGAAGCAGACATTGCAGGTCAGCTCCTTCAAACACGTCTCCAAGACATGTTCGAGCGGCGGCGGAATGTCGCATTGATTTCCCACAACGATTACCGCTACGGGCCCAGCTTTGGCTGGGCTCTTTGCTTTTTTGGGGAGGAGGGCGGATTCGGCATAAGAAACAGGGTCCATGGCACACCAAAAACGCGGTTTTTTTGGCTGCGACCTCTTCCCAGCACCTTACATCTAAGATTCGCATGGACTGAGAATGCCAGCCGCCTGACGGGGCAAGCCCAGTTCCTCTTCTGCGCTCGGGGTTTTTTTCAATGGCAACCATGCAGACTCCAGTTCGCGATCCACTGATCGGGCGCATTGACGATGCGCGCCGTCGAAGCGACGCGCTCTTCTCCATTGTGCAGCCGGATTCTCTGTATGAGCGGCCGATCCCTGAGCGGCATCGAGTCGTCTTCTACATCGGGCACCTTGAGGCGTTTGACTGGAATCTTCTCCATGGCAGCCTGCCCGGTCTGAAGACTTTTCATCCTGAATTTGATCGGCTGTTTGCCTTCGGCATCGACCCGGTGAATGGCGGACTGCCTTCCGATAAGCCAACGGATTGGCCGTCTTTGCGAAGTGTCCGGGACTATATGAGCAGGATTCGGGGCGCGCTGGACAAGAAATTAGAGAACGATAGTCTAAACAGTTTCAGCATCGCGCGCGACGGGTTTTCATTTGAGACGTTATTGAACGTCGCCATCGAGCACCGGCTAATGCACGTCGAAACGCTGGCTTATATGTTGCACCAGCTGCCGCTGGACCAGAAAATTCAGAAAGGCACCACAGCCGACGTCATCACTCCTCCCCTAACCCACAGAATGTTAGATATCCCTGCCGGCGTAGCAACATTGGGACTTCCCCGTGGCGGCGGCAGCTTCGGCTGGGACAACGAGTTTGAGGCCCACGAAGTCGCTGTGCCTGCGTTCGAGATCGATCAGTACAAAGTCACCAATCGGCAATATCTCGACTTCATGAATGCCGGCGGCTATGAAGCGCGTGCGCTTTGGTCCGACGAGGATTGGAAGTGGAAGTCCGGGCAGGGAATATCTCACCCTGTCTTCTGGAAGAAAACGGGTGACCAGTGGCGCTTCCGCAGCATGTTCGACGAAGTTCCACTGCCACTGGATTGGCCGGTGTACGTGAGTCATGCCGAGGCGGCGGTATTTGCGCGGTGGGCGGGGAAATCGCTTCCGACCGAAGAGGAGTGGCACCGGGCCGCGTACGGAACTATAGGTGAAGCAGAGCGTCCTTATCCCTGGGGCGGTAATCCGCCGGAAGCTGGTTTAGGTAACTTTGACTTCGAGCGCTGGAATCCAACGCCGGTGAACGCCTTTTCGGGCGGAGAGAGCGCGTTTGGCGCGCGCGATATGTTGGGGAACGGGTGGGAGTGGACGGCCAGCACGTTCGCTCCATTCCCGGGCTTTGAGCCATTCCCGTTCTATAGGGGATATTCGGCCGATTTCTTCGACGGGAAGCACTTCGTTATGAAAGGCGGCTCGGTACGCACCGCCCGATGCATGCTGCGACCCTCATTTCGTAACTGGTTTCAACCGCATTACCAGTATGTTTATTCGGGGTTCCGCTGTGTGCGCCGTTAAATGAGGAACTGAAAGAAGAGGCCAGAATGATTGTCCCCGCGGTCACCCCTAACGCTACTTACGACTTCGCCGATGAAGTGCGCCATGGGCTCAGCCGGCGCGGACAAAAAGAACTTCCCTCAAAGTATCTGTATGACGATGTCGGTTCCGCATTATTCGAAGTGATTAGTCACTTGCCGGAGTATGGTCTTACTCGGGCGGATGAGCGATTGCTGCGGCAGCACGCTGACGAAATTGTGGATCGTGTCCCCGGACCGGTTGCCGTTGCGGAACTTGGAAGCGGCAGCGGCAAAAAGACCCGGTGGTTGTTGGAAGCGCTTGGTCAACGGCAACGCACGTCGTACTACCCGGTTGAGATATCCCGCTCTGCTCTTGCTATGTGCGAAAGAGAGTTGGGGGATATTGACTCAATCAGTATCGTTGGATTTGAGCGCGAGTATCTGGACGGCTTGCTGGAGGTGACCGGTTATCGCGAAGATGCTCAGCGATTGCTGGTTCTCTTCCTGGGCAGTACGATCGGCAATTTCGATCGGCCGGCGGGAATGAAATTTCTGGGGCAGGTACGGCGCATTCTCGAACCCGGCGATTGCCTGCTCCTGGGTACCGACCTGGAGAAGCCGGCGGAACAGCTGCTGCGCGCCTATGACGACGAGCTTGGCGTGACTGCAGCTTTTAACTTGAACTTGCTTGCCAGAATCAACCGGGAACTCGGGGCTAATTTTGATCTCCGCCAGTTTGCTCACGTGGCAAAGATCAATGAGAAGGCCCGAAGCGTAGAGATGCATCTGGAATCCAGAAGATTGCAGCGGGTAAAAGTTCCCGCCGCTCACGTCACGATTGAATTCCAGGAAGGCGAGACCATCTGGACGGAAAGCAGCCATAAATACTCAGCGATGGAAATGTTCAAGACGGCTCGTGAAGCGGGCTTCCGGTGCGAGGCGCAATGGATCGATGCGAAATGGCCATTCGCGGAGAACTTGCTGGTCGCGGCGTGACGTTTCCCGCGCGGGCACGCCAATTCAATCTGCGGGCATGGGCGCCGGTTCAGGAATCGCTGGACGGAACCGCGGAGTGGCACGTTCGTCAACCCGCTGCTCGAGCCATTTCCGCACTTCCGGCAGCGCGCGCCGCATGGCGACTTCGCCCACGTGAAGCAATTCGCCCGCACGCTTGAAGTCGTCATACTGAAATCCGGCGACGTCGGGTTCGATCACGAGGTCGGCGGCGCGTCGCCAGCCGTCACTCATACGTTCCTGCGCAATGGCGAACGATTGGCCGATTACATCGAAGAGATGCCGAGGCGCGCCTTGACTGCACCATTGTCCTCTCAGGTGAACGGCAAGCACCCGCTGCGCGCCCATCTCGCGCAATGGAACCGTCGGCACAGGATGCGATAGCATGCCGTCGACGAACCAGCGGCCGTCGACGTTCACCGGCAAAAACATTCCGGGATAGGCGCAACTGGCACGTATGGGTGCAATCAGAGAGCCTGTCTGAAATACTTCTCCTTCGCCGGTGCTGAATTCGGTGGCAGTGACGCCGAGGGGGATGCGCAGATCTTCGAATGTTTTGACCTTCAGCAGGCGGGTCAAGAACGCGACCATGCGGTCGTTAGTGGCAAAACCCATGCGCGAGAGGGTCCAGCGCGCAAAGCTGGTGAAGCGAACTTTGTAGGCGACCTCTACCAATTCGTCAATCGAGAGTCCGCTGCAATATGCCGCGCCGATCAGGGCGCCCACGCTGGTTCCGGCGATGCACTGCACGGCGATGCCCTCTTCTTCGAGGACCTTGAGGACTCCGACATGCGCGATGCCGCGGGCAAAGCCGCCTCCGAGAGCGAGCCCGATCGAGGTGGCTGGCCCCGATTCTGCCAGAGCAGGTTTGCGGGAAAATTCACGACCAAATGCCTGTACGGAACGGATTACTCTACCCAGACTCTTCACCGGAACCCCACGTTCCGGTCTGCCAACGCGGCAGACCCACATCTGTTTAATAGGATGCCACATCCGGATTTTGGGTACAGTCCACGGTTGTGCCATTCGCGGTTACTGGGAAAGTTACTTAGAGGTGACGACTGGTGACCGTAGAATCAGCTAAGTGATTAGCTTAGAAGGGGTTGTGAAAGGACCTGAAATGGCCTTTCCAGAGCGGCATTTGGCATGCTCCTGCCAATGCCCTGTCCTAGCCCTTGACTGGTTGAGTCAGCGCGACGATTAGAATGCAGAAGAGCCGGCTATGAATCGGGACAAAATGTGGAACCGCATCCACTCTCATCCCCAAGCGTGGGACATGATTGTGGTGGGTGGCGGCGCAACTGGCGTGGGTGTGGCAATCGATGCCGCTGCACGTGGCTACGATGTGTTGTTGCTCGAGCAGAGCGATTTCGGCAAAGGCAGTTCGAGCCGCAGCACAAAACTTGCCCATGGCGGAGTTCGTTATCTGGGGCAGGGGAATATCGGGCTCGTGCTGGATGCGTTGAAGGAGCGCGGGCTGCTGCTGGAGAATGCGCCCCATGTCGTGCATGAGCTCGCCTTTGTGGTTCCGAATTATGACTGGTGGGAAGCTGCATTCTACGGCCTTGGTTTGAAGCTTTATCAGTTGCTGGCCGGCAAGTATGGGCTTGGCGCATCGCGCATTTTGTCGCGTGAAGAGACGCTGGAACATTTACCCACGCTCAAGACCGAAGGGCTGCGCGGCGGCGCGGTCTATTACGACGGACAATTTGACGACGCGCGCCTTCTTCTTCACATGGCCTGGACAGCCTGTGAACAAGGCGCAACGCTGCTCAACTATGTCGAAGTAACTGGAGTTACAAAGAATGCGGACGGCATGGTAGATGGCGTCAGTGCGCGTGATGTCGAAACCGGGGAGGAATTTCACGCTGCCTCCATGGTTGTGATTAACGCTACCGGAGCGTTCAGCGACCGGCTGCGATTGGCCGCGGAGCCCGGGGTTGCACCGATGATCGCGCCCAGCCAGGGAATTCATCTGGTGTTTGACGGCGCCTTTCTGTCGGGAGAGAGCGCGATCATGGTCCCGCAAACGAGTGACGGGCGCGTGTTGTTTGCGATTCCATGGCATGGCCACACGCTGGTGGGAACGACGGACACGGCGATTCAAACCGTTCCTCTTGAACCAGTGGCCATGCAAGAAGAGATCGACTTCATTTTATCGACGGCGGGCGAGTATCTCGCAAAGGCGCCCACCAGAGACGATGTGCTCAGCGTTTTCGCGGGTGTTCGACCGCTGGTGCGAGCGGCAAATGGGGTCAGCACAGCTGAGATTTCGCGCGACCACGTGATTCAGGTTGGGCGCTCGGGCCTGGTGAGCATCATGGGCGGAAAGTGGACGACTTACCGGCACATGGCTGAGGACTGCGTGGACCAGGCGGCGTCACTCGCTGGCCTGCCCAAACGCCCGTGTGCAACGCCACAGTTGCGTATTCACGGCTTTCACAGCGACACAAAGCAACTAGGGGCGCTTTCGGTGTATGGCTCGGATGCAATTGAGATCCGCAAACTCGATGACGGCGATCCGGGATTGCAGGAGCAGTTATATCCCGCGCTTCCCTATTTGAAGGCAGAGGTGGTCTGGGCGGCCCGCCACGAAATGGCGCGAACCGTGGAAGACGTTTTGGCGCGCCGGACTCGAGCGTTGTTTCTGAATGCGCGCGCCGCGTTGACGATGGCGCCAGCCGTTGCCGATCTGATGGCGCGTGAACTTGGCTGGAGCGAAAGCAGCAAAGCAGATCAGATTGCTGCTTTTCGCGAGGTGGCCGCGAATTACATACTCCATAACTGAAATACCAACAACCATCTCCCCCAGTACAGTATCGACCCGATTAGCAACGACCACGGTGGATGCTAAGCTCCCGATTGTCGTTGAACTGATTTGCCGAACTCGGCAAAGGAGTTTCGATGCTTTGGACAATCTTTGTAGTGCTGCTCGTGTTGTGGGTGCTGGGCCTGGTGACCTCTTATACGCTGGGCGGGTTCATTCACATCCTTTTAGTTCTGGCGATAATCACGCTTATCTTTAACCTCGTATCCGGCCGCAGGAGCGCCATATAATCGCGATCTGATGCGCGACATTGCGCGGAATCCCTTCCCTAAAGACAAAACCATGGAGGCCATCATGAACAGTTTTCTGAAATTGCTGCTGGGCACGACGCTTTATGTTCTCGAACAGTCCGATAAGTCGACCCGAAAAGTGCGCCGTCGCGCCGCGGATAATCTCGACGATCTGCGCGACCTGGCGCAGGACAAATATGCCGTCGCCAGCGACCGCGTATCCCGGGCGTCACACGCTCTGATGGGCGACGACAACCGAGTCCTGAGTAACGTCCTTAGCTTGGCGGCGGGAGTCGGGATTGGCATCGGGATCGGCCTGATTTTTGCGCCGGCCAGCGGCGAAGAGACGCGCGGGGCGATTGCAGGCAAAGTCCAGGTTTTTGGCGATAAAGTTGAGAAGCAATTCTCTTCGGGGTCTGAGGACTACTCGGCGACCGGAACGAACGGCTAACTTGCACCGCGCGCTTGACTAGAACCGGCGCAATTCGCGCATCGTGCGTGAATTACTAAGTGAACTCGCGCCACGTGCATAACAAGTCTTAGTCCGCGAGGAGCAAGCGTGCAACTCGCCTTCTTTGACTTCCCCCCCCTAAGAATGCACCGGCGTCTCCGTCGGACCCACATGCGGCGTCTGCACCTGAATGATGTTGTTCTGAATTGCGTACACCACCAGATCGCGAATCGAGTGAAATCCCAATTTCCGCATGATGTTACTGCGGTGGGTTTCCGCCGTCTTGGTGCTAAGGTTTAGTACGCAGGCCACTTCCTTGGAACTCTTTCCTTCCGCCAGCAACTGAATTACTTCGTGCTCGCGCGCGGTCAGCTTGGGCAGATTAGGAACGTCGCCCTTTGATCCATTGTGGCCTTTGTCCAGGAATCCAGCCAGCACCATCTCATTGACTCTCGGAGTAAAAAACATGCGGTTCCGCTGCAGCGCTTCAACCGCCGACACTAAGTCGCGGGCAGCATCCGATTTGAGCACGAATCCCCGCGCGCCGGCATCCAACGCTTCGCGAATAACCTGATCGGCGTCGGTGATGGTCAAGACAATGATCTTGTAACCGCCGTCGTGCTGCATTAGTTGGCGAGTCGCAGCCAGCCCATTAAGGTTCGGCATGCCAACATCAAGAATCACGACGTCGGGCCTCAGCGCCTTTGCTTTCTCGACCGCGTCGCGTCCGTCCACGGCCTCTCCGCAGATTTCCCACCCTTCGTGCGCTTGTAGAAGCGTGCACAATCCGCGGCGCACAACTTCATGATCATCCGCAACTAAAATCCGCAGTTTCATAACCCACCTCCGAGAGATTAAACTTAGATGTACCCCGATAAGAATCCCCACAGCTTCTTATCAGTTGGAGCTCAATTGGAACTTCCGGTCTTCCAGCCAAACGGCCTGTGCTCGCTGGTCGCTTCTACTGCTCTTACCAGATCGCGGGCGAGGTTCGATTTAACCACATAACCCCGTGCTCCCGCGTCGCCCGCCTCCTGCATCATCTGTGGTGAATCATGTTGCGTCACGATCAGCACTTCGCTTCGCGGAGTGTTCCTCCGAATCAAACGGCAGGCCTCAAGCCCGCTCATTCTGGGCATACTAATATCTAGTACGACAACATCGGGGGCCAGTTGACCCGATTTATCCACCGCTTCCATTCCATCGCCCGCTTCGTCGATCACTTCCCATCCCGGATGAGCGCCGAGCAGATTCTTCAAGCCCCGCCTTACGACCGGATGATCGTCCACCACCAGAATACGAAGTGTCATGTGGCTTCCCACTCAACTGGTGCAAAGAAGCAGCCCATCTGCCATCTGTCGTTCTGAAGGCGAATACCACACTCCCCTTCTTCTGCCGGTTGGCCCGCATCAAGTCTAGTTCTCGGTACTTCCCGCCACATTATTGGATGCGACAGGAATCGTAACCTTAATCGAGGTACTGCCCGGCTCCGAGTCAATATCCAAAATCCCGCCCAGGTCATGCACGCGCTCACACATACGCACCGCAAAGAAAAACTGTGGTTGCGCGCCAAGGTATTCCACAACTCCTCCACGTCAAGCGCCGCTTCAATTTTTACCTGCGCCCACAAGAGGGCCACCATCTCACCAAACGCCGCCACGTGCGGGCTGGTACCCTCAGCGCAAGCGGTGACCTGCACGATCATGCTACCCATCGCCTCATTGAAGAGCGCCGCGTCGGGGAATCCGTTCAGCATGAATTTCGCCAGGGTTTCGGCCGCGTCCAGAGTTATATACCGTCCTTGCGCGATCGGCCGCGCCGGATCCATTCCACGCGCAATCAAACGTTGGGCAATGCCATCGCGGTGCGCCCTGGTGGCGATCACAACTGCTCCATCACCGGCCGCCAGCGCGGTCCCAATGTATTTGCTCAGTTCATCGACCAGAAATGCATCGTCGCCGTAGAACTGAACCACATGCCGCGGATCAACTGTCTTCTCCCAAGGTCCATCGCAGACCGCAGGGGACAGCGTTTCAGCCCCTGGGAAATTGGCCGTGCTCATAGCAATGCTCCACTGCTCAAGGTAGTAAGGTATCAAAGAGTTGATTTTTGCCGAATACAGCGAACGCTGTAGGCGGTATGGGCAAAAACGTTTACCCGAGAGTTAATTCTTGTCCGCTCGGAAAGTACGTTTCCTTTCGAAGCAAGGCCGATACTGCGTCCACCACGCAACTGATGTGAGTCTTCGGGCAGGTGCCTCTAATCCCAGCTTTCTGGGCCTCAACCGACAGTTGCTTGGAGAGGTAAAGCGTCACCATCAGGATGGGGGTATTAGGGGATTCCCGGATAATCTTTTTGGCAGCTTCCAAGCCATTCATTGCCGGCATCTGGAAGTCGAGCACGATCAAATCATGATGTCCGCGTTCAAACCGTTGCACCGCCTCCACACCATCGCTTGCCTCGTCGCAAACGCGCCAGCCCTCATGTTGCTCGAGCAATCCGCGCAGATAGCGACGCACCGCCGGATTATCATCCGCCAATAGAATTCGAGTCAAAGCTCAACCCACGTCTCCCTCATTCGAAGCTATCCCGCCGCCAAGGCGCGGGACAATACAGCGGAATCCCGATTACCCACGATTACAAGCGGCCGATCTCACTTGATAAAAACTGCCCTTGTTAAAAAAGATCGCGAGGCGGAGATAAGTCTGCCCACCTCGCTCACCCGAATGCCACGTCAAGCCGCCCGGTGGCGGCGTTCCCGTGTGTCTTCCGATTCCGCCGCCTGCTCTTCCTCCACGTCGTCCGTGTGTTTGACAGCGGCTTTGCTGGCATCTTTCAACTTGCCGACTGCATTCTGAACCTTGCCTTCCATCTGTTTGGCGGTGCCGCGCACTTGCATCTTTTCGTTGTCGGTCCATTCGCCAGCTTGACGCTCAACGCGTCCGGCGGCGTCTTTCATCTTTCCTTCCACGCGATCCTTATTCATTCAGGAATCCTCCCTTGTTTTTCGTAAGACGTCTTTCGTATGTTGTTAAACCGCTCAGCACGAATCTCCAGAAGAGCTACGCAACGCGTTCCTTCTTTTCATCCCCCTGGCCCGGCTGGTTCACCCGCTCCGAGCCGGGTCTGCCTTTCTCTTGCCCTTGTGAGTGAGCAGTTCTCTGGTGTTCCTGCAGCTCACGGTCGGTCTTGAATCTTTGATTACAAACTGAACAACTTTTTTCGTTCATCCGATTTTGATCCATTCTTCCATGTCCTTTATGGTCGATGAATTGTGAACCATCGATGAAGCCGACTCTAAACGCCGCGCGAGCCGAAGGCCATCAGGTTGACTATTTAGAAACGGGAGTGGCTCTCCCTAAGAAAATGGGGAAAGAGCGGCAAAGAGAGCGAACCTTGCATTTTTGCGGGAATTCGCGCCCCCGCGAAGCAATAATTACGTAGGCCAAGCTACGCTTTTCTATTTAACGTGAGTCACTTAGCGTATGGCATACGACTTGCTTCCATCCCAATGAGTAACGTCTCTACTGAACAAAGGAGGTTGGAGATGGCCGAGAAGATGAACACGGACTGGCGAGAACTGTGCGCCGCGGCCGCCAGCGAACAGGATGCCGCCAAGCTGACCTGCCTTGTGAATCAGATTATTGACGCATTCGACCAATCCCTTTCGCCACGCGATTCGAAGGCGCTTCAGTCTACAGAAACCGCGGACTAGCCGCTTTGCGATTGTCCCTGTGGTTCAAGCTTCTGATTTTTCTCTGCGCCCTCTGCGCTTTAAGATTTTGGACTTCCTCCGTGCCCCTTCGTCTCCTCCGTGGTTCAAGCTTTTGACTCTTCTCTGCGTTCTCTGCGACCAACTCTACGTCTGTGTAGGCTGCGGTGGAGTTTTCCTTTCGTCGAGCACTTTGATCAACTCGGCGATCAGTGCTCGCAGCTTCTCCGGATCCTGCTCCTTACTCGCCAGCTCGCACAACTCTCTCCAGTCGCGCTTCCCGTTAAGCATTCTGCTCTCCTTGCGCCCCGTTGCGCAATTTCACTCACTCAGTAAATGGCGCGAGAGTAGAAGCAAGCTGCATTCCATTGTGCCTTCTGGCCTCCAAGTCCCAGTCGCGAGAAGCGGTTAGCTTTCTCGCTCGCGCGCATTGGATGCCGTCCCGGAAAAGCAAATTTGTCCCAAAACGCCCGCTCAGCAAGGAAAAATCTAAACATTAGAGATTGCTCTTCGGTGTCTAAGGAGCCGAGCTACAGGATTCTCCCGATGTACGGCTGAGAGCCGGAACGATACAACGAGAAGAAGAAACGATACAACGAGAAGAAGAATGGAGAATCATTTCGATCATAAGACGTGGAAGGCGCGTAGAGACGCGGCTCGCCCAGTCTCCATGCGAGCAGACCCCAACGCACGACGTGCATCAAAGGAAACATAATGTCCAGCTTCCGCATTCTGATTGCCGATGACCACGAAATCGTGCGCCAGGGAATTCGCGCCATCATCGAGTCGCATCCTGGCTGGGAAGTATGCGCTGAAGCCACGGACGGCCGAGAGACTCTGCAAAAGGTCAACGAGTGCAATCCCGACCTGGTCGCGCTCGACATCGGAATGCCGAACCTGAACGGCCTCGATGCCGCGCGCGTGATTCTGCGCGAAAATCCCAAAGCAAAAATTCTATTTCTAACTGTCTACGACACCGACTCGGCCGCGAAGACGGCGATGCAGATCGGCGCAAAGGGCCTGATCCTCAAATCCGATGCCGGCAAAGAACTGATCGGCGCGATCGAAACCATTCAGCGCAACGCCATCTACTTCAGTCCGAAGATGAGTCACGCGGGCCTAGGTTCCGATCTGCGCGGAAGCCGCCGGTCGCTCGAGAAAGATACGCTCACGCCGCGCGAAAGCGAGGTCATCAAACTCCTGGCCGAAGGCAAAAGCACAAAAGATGTGGCTGCGCTGCTCGGCCTGAGCGTGAAAACGGCCGAAACCCATCGCAGCAACATCATGGGCAAACTGGGACTGCATTCGGTGAGCGAACTGGTTCTCTACGCCGTGCGCAACAACATTGTGCAGGCGACAACTTCAGACGGCCATTCGTCCGATGGTCATGCGTCGGACGGTTCCCCTTCCTCCCAAGCTTCTTCGGCACAATCAGATTCGCCCGTTCCTTCGACTCCGGAGGGAAATGCTGCTTAGTGACTTTGTCGTAGTACTTCGATCCTCAATATCTATCAACTATTATGCCCGCCCTACACGAGCGGAAATCCGGCGCGCTGGAGTAGTTGATTGAATCGCGGATCGGAACGGAGAGGATCCCACAACACTTCTACCTTCAGATATGCGAGACGGCTATTTCGCTCCTCGCACGATTTCTCCAGCCATTCGAACGCCTGATCTCTTTCTTCCAGCCCCGTATACACAAGAGCAGAACAGGGAGCCGGCACGAATCCATTCTCGGAATTTGTTGCCAGCTCTTCGATGATCGCAAGAGCCTGCGCGCGCTCTCCCATGCGTGCCTTTGCATAACCGAGCAGCGCCAGCGCCCAGGGCGAGCGCCGAGTCAGCGCCAGATTCTTCTCGAAGTCAACGATGGCTGCCGGCAACTGTCCGTTTACCGAATGCACCTGGCCTAAAACCGCGTACGCAGCCTCATAATTCGAATCCATTTCGAGCGTCTGATCGCACTGCTCAAGGGCGCCATCGAACTGCCGGGCGAGATAAAGCTGCACCGCCAGAACATGGCTCCCGGCCGGACTTAC
The DNA here is from genome assembly GCA_963698865.1 of uncultured Acidobacteriaceae bacterium. Lineage (GTDB taxonomy): Bacteria > Acidobacteriota > Terriglobia > Terriglobales > Acidobacteriaceae > Acidiflorens. The sequence continues at coordinate 389,726 of CAVOSL010000007.1, forward strand.
GGGATCCAGTTCGAGCGCGCGCCGGGCCACGGACAAGGATTCCTCCGACCGCCCGCATGAACTCAGATAGAGCGGGTAGAATGCGTGATTCAGAACATAAGAAGGATTGATCGCCAGAGCCTGCTCGAAATGGCCCGCTGCCGCGCTCCAATCGCGGTCGTAAGTGAAGGCGGCGTAGGCGAGCGAAACTTGCGGCTCGGCAAGGTGCGCGTCGAGCTCCAGAGCTTTCGCCGCCGCCGCTTTCGCCTTCGGCATCAGCACACTCGGCGCCAGGACATTGCGGAACGACATCATGTTGTAAGCGTCGGCCAGCCCCACATACGCGATCGCGTACTTCGGATCTTTCGCAATGGCTTGATGAAAGTACTCGAGGGCCTTACGCAATCCATCGGCAGAGCGTTTGTTCCAGTGAAAACGTCCCTTGAGATACAGCTGATACGCCTCCAGATCCTTCGTGCCGGTGCGCACCAGCCGCGCACGGCTGTCGATGCCGAGCGTTCCTTTCAACTTCTCGGCGATCGCCCTGGCGATCTCGTCCTGAACTTCAAAAATATCCTGCAATTCGCGATCGTAGCGTTCCGACCAGAGATGGTATCCATCGGCGGCATCGATGAGCTGAGCCACGATGCGGACGCGGCTCCCCGACTTGCGCACGCTGCCTTCCAGAACGGTGGTGACGTTCAGGCTCGCGCCCACCGTGCGCAAGTCGACCTGCCTGCCCTTGAAGAAGAATGCGGAAGTGCGGGCGACAACGCGCAGATCCTCAATCTGCGTCAGCGCATTGATGATCTCTTCGGTGACGCCGTCGGCGAAAAACTCGCTATCCGGGTCGGAGCTCAGATTGGCGAATGGCAGCACGGCGATGGCTGGCCGTTGCCGCGCACTGGCAGGCACTACCGGCCGCACCATCTCGACCTCAGAGGCCGTCGAGCTTAACGCGATTGATGCCGTCGAGGCCAATGCCGGTTCGGCCGCATTCGCGGTAACAGGAGCCAGAAAGCGAAATCCGCGCCGGGGAAGAGTCTCAACGAACCGTGGAGACTCGGCGTCATCGCGCAGCGCATCGCGCAACTTCCTCACCGCGACGTTGAGACTGTTGTCGAACTCGACGAAAGTGTCCTGGGGCCAGAGCCGGTCGCGCAACTCTTCGCGACGGACAACTTCGCCCGCACGCTCCAGCAATAAAACCAGAAGGCGAAAGGGCTGCTCCTGCAGCTTGATGCGAACGCCCTGACGGAAGAGTTCGCCGCTGGCCGCATTGACCTCAAAGATGGAGAAACGATAAAGGCCGCTGGTTTTTTCGGTGGGCATCGCCTGTCCCCACGCTCGGGAGGGCTTAAGTCCGGCAAGTATAGCACTGTGCGCTTAAGACCGCGGCCTAAGTGATGGACGCGCGGCGACTTATTTGTTAAGGAAGGCTTCACTTGCTGTTTCGTTGCCCGCTGACAAGTTCTCGCGCAGGATGGCTCGTGTGGCCGGCAGAAAGTGCAGGCCAAATTCAGTGACGGAGCGAAGAATATGCGATCAGATATTAAGAAATCGAACCTATGGATGTGGCTGTTGCTAATCGCGGGAATGGCGTTGCCCGTTCTGGCGCAGCCGGAAGCGAACCCTGGAAAGAAATCCCAACTGGTCGGAACCTGGCAGGTTCAGGTTACCCAGGTGGATTGTTCGAGCGGCACGCAGCTCGGGCCCCCGTTCACGTCGATGCTGACGTTTGCAGCCGACGGCACGATGGCCGAAGACACTGAGAATCTTGCATTCGGGAAAGGCCAACGGGGCGGCGGACAGGGATGGTGGAGCAGCAGCGGCGCGTCAACGTATTCGGCCACCAGCGTGGCTCTGATCAAGTACACAACACAACCCAATCAGAAAAAGCACAACCCGGGATTTAACGCCGGGCAGCAGACCATTTGGCAGGACATCACCTTCGGCCAAGCGGGAGAGTGGAGCAGCACGGCGACGGTCTCATTCGCCGACGCGAGCGGCAATGTCTATCGAACCGGATGCGCTGTCGCGAGCGCCACGGCGCTTTAGAAACACACTCACCAAACAGACGAACAGCGGGGTCAGAACCCGGATTTGAAGAATTCACCATGACTAACAAAAAGGAGCGTTTTATGACCACACTATCGAAAGCACGAAACAGCAGTACAAGGTTCATCGCGGCCCTCGCCTGCATTATGCTGGCGGGATCGATATCAGCTTTTGCAGTTCCAGCCGGCCAGGTCTCGCGTGTACTTAACGAGGTGGGTATCACGGGCAAGTGTTGCTTCATGTGGAGTCAGTCCGTCACAATCACCGAACCGGCCGCCGTGGCCCCGGTTATCGTGACCTGGAGCGCGGATATCCTTCTCAACGATGAATTCCTTGTAGGTATCGCAGTGAATGGCGGCGCATGTATTGCGATAGGGTCTCGTGAGATCCCGTGGCTTTCTGTACTCGGGGGAAGCGGTTATCTGAATACCACGCACCAGTGGGTCGTGCTTCCGAGCGATGGGCTCAAAAAAGGAAAAAACACCTTCACGCTCTGCGGTGGCGGCGCCAATTCGAGTTCCGACACCATGGATGTCGGACTGAGTTCACTCGTGGTGCAGATCTCAAAATGAAACCCAGCCAGCAACTCCGTTAAACGAACTGCTTTCCGCCTCGCGTTTTAGGGCGCAGTGCAAGGCGTCCCAAGTTGCGAGGCGGATTTCTAAATCAGCCTGCGCGACAGCCAAGGCCGGCTTCGCTATTCCAAAGCCGTGCATTTCCCGCAACTGAAGTCGACAGCGGTCGAAGAAAACGCGGTTCCCGGGTTCGGGCCGAGCCTTGAAACGGCACCTCGCTCATGCGATGAGGAGAAAACAATGAAACGCGCCGCAACATTCTACGCAGTGCTTCTGATCGTGACCGGTATCATATCGCGTCCTGCCCTTGGACAAATCACGCCGAGCGACGATTCGTACACGCTCACCAATTCGCCCACCAAGAACTTCGGAACCGCCAAATCTCTGGCCGTCGAAAGCACCGGGGGAACCGCTTTCATCCGTTTCGACCTCTCCTCCATCCCATCTTCGGTCACCGGCTCCATGGTCGCCAAGGGCACGCTCAAGATCTTTGTCGATACCGTGCCCACCGCCGGCTCTTTCAACATCGATCTCGTCACCAGCCCGTGGACCGAAGAAAGCATCACCGCCAACAACACCCCCACGCTCGGTAGCGCCATCGCCAGCGCGATCCCCATCACCACGTCAGACAAAGATCAGTACATCCTCGTCGACGTGACGTCAGCCGTGGTCGACTGGCTGAACGGCACTTCGAATGATGGCGTGGCCCTCGTTCCTGACGGCAAAGTCTCCTTCACCCTGGACAGCAAGGAAGCCACCACCACGAGCCATCCTGCGGAACTCGATATCGTTCTGACCGGGCCGCAGGGACCGCCAGGACCTCCGGGGCCAATCAGCGGCGTGACCGCCGGGCCGGGCCTGACCGGCGGCGGAACGAAAGGTACCGTGACGCTCAGCATGCTGACCAGTTGCTCGAAGAATCAGATTCTTCAATGGAACGGCAGCACGTGGGCATGCAGCAGCGCGGGCACGGGCACGATCACCGGAGTGACCGCAGGCACGGACCTGACCGGCGGGGGAACGGGCGGCAATATCACGTTGAATCTGGATACCGTCAGTACTGATAAGCGTTACGCCCAACTGGCTGCGGCGAATTCCTTTACCGGTCAGGGGGCCTTCATCAGCAGCAGCAACGTAACTCCCCTGGAAGCATTTCAGAACGACACCGCCGATGTCGTCTCCGCCATCGGAGGGGTAATGTACAGCGCCCAACCGGGATCCGCAGCTGTCGAAGGCCTGGCACTGGCCAAATCCGGTAACGTATTCGGTATTGAAGGTTATGCGCAAAGTTCAGCCGCGTCTGGCGTCTACGGTCTTGACGGAGCCCGGAGCCAGACTGGCGGGGCGGGGGGCTCCTCCGGCGTTTGGGGAGACGCCGGGTCGCTCGGACTTCGCGGAGTTACTGGCACCGCAGACAATGCGTACGGCGTGGTGGGCCTGAATAATAGCGCGAGTAAATTCGCTGCGATTTACGCCGGCAACTTCGGAACCTCCTCCATTGCACCCGGATTGTTGGCTAACAGCTGGAGTCCGGTTGGTATGGGGGCGATCGGGGCCGGCCTCACCTACAGCAACAATTTCACCACCCACGCTGGGTTCAATGCCGTCGGAGTGGTGGGCGACTCCTCGGCCACCACCGGCATCGGCGTCTGGGGCTCGACGGACACGGGAACCAGCGTGTACGGCTCGACCAACAGCGGGACTGGAGTGTATGGCTTGTCGAGCACCGGAAGCGGCGTGATCGGTACGTCTACGACTGGAGCCGGTGTCGCCGGTGCCTCGTCCAGCGGTAGCAATGCCGGCGTCTATGGAGTGACCCAAAACACGAACGCTAACGAAAGTGGCTATGCAGTCTGGGGTGACGATCCCACAACGACTGGTACCAACTGGGGAGTCTATGGTTACTCACAATCCGGGATTGGGGTGGTCGGAGTCTCCGGCGCCAGCCGCGGTGGAACTGCAGGGAGCTTTTATGCCGTTAACGCCGCTCGGCCTTTCGAAGCGGAAGGCCCGATTGGCGGCTGCTATATCGATGGCGCCGGCGATCTGATCTGCAACGGCAGCAAGTCGGCCGCCGTTCACCTTTCCGACAGCCGCTGGGTACGGCTCTATGCCGTCGAGTCGCCGGAAAACTGGTTCGAAGATTTCGGAACTGGCACTCTTTCCAACGGGAGCGCTTCCGTCGCGCTCGAAACCACCTTCCGGGACACGGTCACGTCATCTCAGGATTACCACGTGTTCCTGACGCCTCGGGGAGAATGCGAAGGCCTGTACATCGCGGAGACAAACTCTTCGGGTTTTGCGGTCCGCGAACTTCACCATGGAAAGTCAAACATCGCCTTCGACTATCGCATCGTGGTGCGGCGAAAAGGATACGAGAACATCCGGATGCAGGACGTAACCGAAGTGCAAGAACACATGATCACGCACATGCAGGAAATAATGAAGCGGCTCCCCCATCGCCAGCCGGTCATTCAGCCGGTTGCTCAACCAATGGCCAATCGTGCCCAGCCCGAAATTCAATTGCCGGTCCCGTCGCGGCCCAGTCCGTCCTCGAATCGGAACCGGCTACCGACCGTGCTTCCGGTTCAACCGGCGGCCGCAACTACGAAACGATAAGAATTTCGCGAGGATAGCGCCGAGGGCTGTCCTCGCGAAACATCATGCTGGACGCGCCGTTCGCTTGGAGAACAGCAGTTGCTTGCTTTTGGCCATTATTTGCGGTTAATCAGCGAAGCAACATAAGCCGCCCCAAACCCATTATCGATATTCACCACGCTAACATTACTTGCGCAAGAATTCAGCATCCCCAGCAACGCAGCCAATCCTTCAAACGCCGCTCCATAACCAATGCTGGTCGGAACAGCGATGACCGGAACTCCGACCAGTCCTCCGACCACGCTGGGCAAAGCGCCTTCCATGCCCGCGCACACAATAATGACGCGCGCTTCGGCCAGCACACTTGCGATGCGCCAGCAGCCGATGAATGCCCGCGACTCCGACGTCATAGAGATGCTGCACGCGATTGCCCATCAGTTCGGCGGTGACGACCGCTTCTTCTGCCACCGGAATGTCGCTGGTGCCCGCGGAAACCACAGCAATAATGCCCTTTCCGTAGCGTCGCCGATCGCGCTGCAACGTAATTGCGCGCGCCAGAGGACGATACTCAGCCTTGGGAACCTGCGCGACCACAGCCTTGAACTGTTCTTCGGTCGCACGCGTGGCGAGCACGTTGCCTTCATGCTCCGCCAAGCGGGAGAAGATCCTGGCCACCTGCGCCGGCGTTTTGCCCAAGCCGAAAATCACCTCGGGCATGCCTTGCCGCAAGGCGCGGTGATGATCCACCTTCGCGAATCCCAGGTCTTCAAATGGAAGATGGCGGAGGCGAGCAACCGCCTCATCGGGAGAGAGCTTCTTGGACCGGACTTGATTGAACAGATGGCGAAGCGCGACGCGGTTCATGTCGAGACCATTCTAGAAGCAATTGCAGATTGCAGAATTCAGATTGCAGATTGAAGAACATTCGACCATTGGCAGCTTGGGCTTGGGCCTTTACTTCTGCAATCTGGCCTCTGCAATCTGCAATGGAACGGGGCAAACGTCCGCTGCCACGCTGGAAAAGCTCGCGCTATCAATACTTTACCTAGATTACTCCAGAGGTTCTACGTCCTTCGGATAGATTGCCGCCGTTCCCCTCGACCACCTATAATTGACACACTCTGGTTCTGGTTCTCCGGCAGGTTCGCGGGTAGGTAGGCTCGAAGGTAATGGTGTGCCTTCTGGCTGAGCATAAAGGCTTTGCCAGCATAGATTTGGTGGCCTTGGTGATCTATCCGTATGATCAGAGACCTGAAAAACGTCGTGATGGCCGGATTAACCGCGACTGCCCTCCTTTCCCCGCTATTTGCATCCAAACCCGCACGCGCGGAGTCGGGCCCAATTACTGCGACCGACGAGAACGGCCGCAAAATCTACGTGAATGACGGACCGTCAAATTCGGGGGCCTCTTTGGGGTCGTCTACTTCGGGCACTTCGGCAGGGACGCCAAGGCGCTCGGCTGGCTCCACGAGCGGACGCTCAGGGCTCGTGTATTGGAGCACGACCGAGCATCGGTATAAACCGGTTCCGACGAGCGGCGCGATCATGCGCGCGGCGCGATCGGCAGCCTCGGAAGTAAATACATATCTCGGGGATAAGCGCGGTTCCGAGCGGCCCTACGGACATCAGACGCTGAATGTTGGGTTTACGGCCGCCGACATCGACGCGGCCATTGAGCAGGCGGCGGCGCGCCACAACGTCGATCCGAACCTGGTGCGGTCGGTGGTGAAGGTGGAGTCGAATTTCAACCCCAATGCGGTGTCGCGCAAGGGCGCGATGGGCCTGATGCAGCTGATGCCGGCGACCGCGCGGTCGCTGAATGTTTCCAATCCCTTCGACCCGCAACAAAACGTGGATGCCGGGGTTCGACATCTGAAGCGGCTCCTCGAGAGCTACAACGGAGATGTGCGCCTGAGCCTGGCCGCCTACAACGCGGGAGCGGGCGCGGTTGCGCGGAGCGCCGGGGTTCCGAGGTTTGCCGAGACGCGGAATTACGTTCGGCGGATTACGGACCTGTATGCAGGCGGCGAACGGCGGCACGCGGGTGAGCTTTGGCCCAATGCGCGAGCCGGTGCGCATGGAGCGCGATGCGCGCGGCGTGCTGTATATCAGCAATACTGAGTGAGCATTGCATTATTAAGCGATTGAGGTATTGAACGATCAATATCCAGCGCCTGACGACTTAATGACAATGACTCAATGACAAAATGATTCAGTGATTCAATAGCATGACCCAGGCTTCTACGACCCTAACTCGTGGCCAATTGGGCTTAGTGCATCGCGCAACGCGGTGGATAGCTGCCGTGTGCCTTTTGGCAATTGCCGCTTTGCCGGCGGCTGCGCGAGTGCATCACAATGATGCCTGGGCGCGGGCGCAATTCGCCAAAGCAGAGCGCACGCGGGAGGCGCTGAACGGGCGTCCGGCGGGCGAGCGCACACGGCACGAGTATCAGCGCGCGATCGATTCTTATCGGCGCGTTTATTTCGGCAGTCCGGCGTCGTCGAAGGCGGACCCGAGCGTGGTGGCGACCGCCGAGTTGATGGTCGAGATGGGACGGCGTTTCGACGACAACAAGATTCTGCGGGGCGCGGTCGAGGAATATCGCTTTCTGCGCAAGGAATATCCGGGCAGCAAATACCGCTTCGAGGCACTGTTCACGATCGGCGAGATCTATAAGGACGATCTGAAAGACCCGGACGAGGCGCGGAAGACATTTCAGGATTTTCTGCATCGCTATCCGCGGAACCGGCTGGGTGACGATGCACGAGCGGCGGTGAAAGAGATTGACGATGCGGCGGCCGAGGCGCAGCGCGCTCCGCGCAAAGGACGACACAAAGGCGGGAAGGAAGCTGCAGGTTCGAACACGAGCGGCGGCTCGAATGCTGCTGGTGGAACCGCCAAAGCGTCCGCGAAGCCGCGGAACGATGATCTGCGGAACGACGGTGCGGCGACTGAAGCTTCTCCGGATTCTTCGGCCGAAACTTCAAACACAGAGACGAATTCTGAGTCGGCGCCAGCCGGCGCGCGCCGCGGCGAGTTGCCGCGCGTGACGGGCGTGCGGCACTGGTCGACTCCCGACTATACGCGCGTGGCGATTGACGTTGAGCGCGATGTTAAATTCGATTCCCAGCGCATCGCCAATCCCGACCGAATCTTCTTTGACCTCAAAGATACAAAGCTCGCCTCGACACTGGTGGGAAAAACCTTTGATGTCGACGACGGATTCTTGCAGAAGATTCGCGTGGCCGAGTTCAAGCCCGGGCAAACCCGCGTGGTGCTCGAGGTGGACGACCTTTCCAGCTACGACGCGTTTTTGCTGCCCAATCCCTACCGGCTCATCATCGATATTCACGGCAAGCAAAGCCGGGCGGCGATGCTGGCTAAGGCGCAGCGGAATGCGGCCGAAGGAGATAACGCATCCTCGAACTCGGCGGCGGATGATGAGGACGACGTTGCGACCGATGAGGCCGCCGGGCAGAAGGTTCAGAAGAAGTCCGAGAAGGAACACGCCATCGTTGCCAAGGTAAAGCCCGAGAGCGGTGACGATAACGCGGAGTCGAAGGCGGACAGCACCCGGCCCCGCGAGTTTGCAGAAGTTGAAAAGGACGCGAGGACCGCTGAGAACCGGCGGCAGGAACCGAAGGACCCGAGCGCCGTCAAAACGAACATCGTCAAAACGACGGTCGCCGTAAAGGGATCGAACCGAACCATCCCGAAAACGATTGTGAATACCGGGGATGAAGACGAGGCCGCTTCGCCGGACTCGCGATCGCCAGTTACAAAGCGAGCGCAAACTTCCGCGCGAAATTCGCGCCCGGTTTCCGCAAAGAGCAAGAGAGACTCATCTGACCACTCAGACGACGCGTCAGACGACAGCCCGGTCGAAGAGGCAAAGGCTGTTCCGCCGGATGTGCATCCGGACACCCGTACAAGCTCAAATTCGATGCGGGGCACGCCGTCATCGGCAAAGTTGTCCAAAAGGAAGAAATCTCGTACCGCGCCGGCCACCGACGATCTGGCGGAGCTCGAAATGCGCGAAGCGCGGCCGACGGCGTCCGGCGACCGATCATTGACGCGGGCCCTCGGCCTGAAGATTGGCAAAATCGTGATCGATGCCGGACACGGCGGGCATGATACCGGCACGATCGGCCCCAATGGGCTGCTCGAAAAAGATCTGGTGCTCGACGTGGCGCGGCGGCTGGGCCGGCTGCTCGAGGCGCGCCTGGGCGCGGAAGTCGTCTACACGCGCCGCGACGACACCTTTGTTCCCCTGGAGACGCGGACGGCGATTGCCAACCGCGAGCAGGCAGATTTGTTTATTTCCGTGCACGCGAACTCGAGCCGCGATTCCGATGCCCGTGGCGTGGAGACGTACTACCTGAATTTCACGTCGTCGCCCGAGGCGCTCGAAGTGGCAGCGCGCGAGAATGCGGTCTCGGAAAAATCGATTCATGAACTCCAGGATCTGGTAAAGAAAATCGCATTGAAGGAAAAGATCGACGAGTCGCGAGAATTTGCCTCCGATGTGCAGGATTCGCTCTATGGCGGCCTGGCGCTGCGCAATGCCGGCATTCGCAATCGCGGCGTCAAGAAGGCTCCATTTATCGTGCTGATTGGCGCCAACATGCCTTCCATTCTGGCGGAAATTTCGTTCGTTTCCAATCCTACGGATGAGCGCAAGCTCGAGACCTCCGAGCAGCGGCAACGAATCGCCGAGTCGCTCTACCGCGGCGTCGCGAAATATGCGGGTGGATTGAGCGGCGTCAAGGTCGCCAGCAAAATCGACAAGACGCAGGGGCAGTAAGCTTGCTGCCTACAACACCCTCTTTTTCTTCACTGACATCCCCTACCGGCTGCCGATTTTCTTGTTGCCTGCTGCCTGTTAGTTCAGATATCCCTTTAGGGGATGCGAATTTCCCTGGAGTCGCTAACAAAACGATTTGGGTCTTTGCGAGCGCTGGACGAGGTATCGCTCAGCATCGAGCCCGGCCAAATTGTGGCTGTGCTCGGTCCAAACGGCGCGGGCAAGACGACTCTTCTACGCTGCCTTTCCGCCATCTGTGCTCCGGACAAGGGCCGCATCTTGTTCGACGCGGAGGTATTTCAGCGTCGGCGAGTCGATCTGCGTAAGCGATTGAGTTTCCTTCCTGAGTTTCCGCTTCTATATCCGAATTTGACACCCGCACGACAGATTGCACTGCTGCTGGCTCTTTACGGATTCGGACAAGACTCAGCCGCGGCTGTAACGGAACATCTCTACGAACTCGATATTCTGCCTTGCATCGACACGCCGATTGGACAACTGTCGCGTGGGCAGGTTTACAAGACAGCGCTTACAGCGCTTCTCACTATCAATCCTGAATTATGGCTTCTTGATGAGCCCTTTGCCTCCGGAATGGATCCCACAGGGATTACTTACTTCAAACGCCAGGCGCAGGCGGCCGCCGCAAAGGGCCATACCGTAATTTATTCAACTCAAATTCTCGATGTGGCCGAAAGGTTCTCCGACCGCGTTTGTCTCATCTATCGCGGACAGGTGCGAGTTTTCGACTCCGTAGCTAACCTCCACACCCGCCAGGGTACTCAGGATGGAGTGCTTGAAGCGATCTTCCGGCAATTGCGCGAGGAACAAAGTTGATTCCATCCAGGCCAGTCGAGCGTGAAATTCGCAGGATGGCGCGGAAGAGGCTTCGCCAGTCGCGGCAACTCTGGGGCGATTACCGACGCATCCGGCGCTCCCGGCTGCGGCGTGCGGTGGGCAACTTCGGCATGGCATATTTCTGGTTGTTGTTGGTAATCGTTCCATTCCAGAAAGATCCAACGCACCTACCTGTCCTTGTTCTCAGTCTGTATTGCACAGCAACGGTATTCGGGCGTTCTACCTCGCTCCAAAGCGAGCTGTACGGATCGGGCGATCTCGCCTTCTTCATGCACGTTCCTGTAAGCGACGAATGGTTTTGGAGCTACGAGTGGAGGAAGTTTCTTCGTTCTTCTGTCGTTGTGTGGGCATTGTCGTTTGCCATATTCGCCGTGCGCGTCTTTCAATCCGACTTGGGCAGAGTTGCATGGCTTGGAGCCGCTGCGGCGGCAACGTTTGAGTGGCTGCTCGTGGTTGGGCTCGTCGTAGTGATTGGACTCGCGGTTCCTAAATGGCGTGTTATGAAGGTCGGCCTACCCATTTACGGGCTGGCAGTTGCCTCTGTCTTCCTGCCGCCTTCATGGATTGCACAACTTGAGGCCGCAGTTCAAATTCTTCCGACAGCGTGGATCCCGGTTGTGTTTAATCGCGCCTTGGCTGGGGAGGCTTCGGAAAGGTGGTATTTGCTCGTCCCGATTCTGGCATTTTTATTCTGCTTGCCAGTCGCCGTGCGCCGTTTCCAACAGGCTTATCCTGCCGGAGAGATTGTCTACCCATTGGCACAGGCAGGAGCCGTCGCAGACGAAGAAGAATTTTCGGGTATCGGAAGCAGTCCGGCGGGAGACGGCTTTAGGGGTGTAGCACCACCACTGGCAAAAGGCCCGTTTCCCTTGCAGCCTGTGACATTGCCCAGTTTCGTCTGGAATGAATCGGGCTTTATCGAGCAGTGGGTGGGGCGTTGGCTGAATGCGCGCGAACGTTCGTTGGCCGAGTTTCTTTGCGGTGGCGAGCTTGGATGGTGGACAGGACGGTGGCGGCTGGCGCTGAAGATCGCCCTTGGGGGAGCCGTCGCGATTGTCGTGCCGGCCCCTTTTCCTTCGTGGATCGGTGTATGGGCAGGGGTAATCGCATGTTTCGTTGCGCTCCCCTTATTTGGAGGTACCTGGGCTGGTTTGCAAGCCCGGCCAATCGGGTCAATTGTGACCGCGACCTATACGACTGCGCCGATTTCTTATTCCGAGACCTCGCGCGTCCTCGCCAAGGTAAACCTGATTCGCTTCGCAGTCTGGATGCCGGCGTTTTTCTTGCTCGCAGGGATCGCGTCGCGGTTGGAACAAGTATCGTGGGCCGATGGCCTGTGGTTGGGGGCGGAGATTCTGTTAGCAGCAATCTCTCTGCAGCCCGTGGTGATCGCTGGTCAGTTTTCGCAGGCCACGAACGACACCAAGCGCTTTAGCTTCCATACAGTCGGCGGAATATTGGGAGCGATTGTGCTCGCCCTAATCTATTTTGCGTTGGTGATTGTCTTTTTTGTCGTGGCGCGGTGGGCATCCGCAGAGTCACGAATTTTGCCATCGGCCGGGGCAGCAATTGGGATGTTCCTGAGCTCGATGTCCATCTGGTGGTGGTATAGGCTCTTTTACGACCGCGGACGCATTGATCTGCTGCGCGTGGGGCCACGCTAGCTTCGTGAGATCCGATGTCCCGGACACATTCCTAGAACAAAATAACCCTTCGCATGGGAGTTGCGGACGAAGGGTTATTTTTGCGCTCTGGATTCGATCGCTCTACTGCTTGTCGTAAACCGCGGTGTAGTGCGCCTTTTTACCCTCTGCATCGGTCGCACTTACGGTAACGGTGCGGGTCTTGCCGTCCTCGGAGACGACGATGGTGCCGGTGGCCGTAACTTTGCCGGCCTTCTTGTTGGTCAGCTCCAGCTTATGGTCGCTGACCTTTTTGTAGGAGCGCGTATCGGCTGCCGGATCGCCAACTAGTGGATAATCCTTACCATCGAACTTGCCCGTCCATTCGTTGTGACTCGCCTTGCCCTGTGCGTCGACGCCATCCACCGTAACCTTTACGTTGTCGCCGGCAGCTTCGTACGTGACGGTGTGGTTTCTTGCGGCTCCGGCGCCGAATTTTGACTTCGCCTCGTTCAGCTTCCAGGTGCCCATCTGGGGGCTCGCGAAGCAGAGCGTCAGGGCAGCAAAGCACATCCCGATCGTCATTGCGATCGATCTTTTTCTCATGTAGTTCTCTCCTAGTCGTGAAATGCCGCGATTGCACGGCGAGCCATCGTCGTTGTTTCGGCAGGGGATGTCAAGGCGAGGAGGGTGCGCAGTGTCCGTTCCAGCGGTTCGTCAGGCGGCTGCGAAAGCGAGACGCTTTCGCGACAGCAGCCCGAGCTACCGTCCGTCCCCGCTGGAAACTTTATCGGCCTGCGGGTAGTCTAACGAGTAGTAGGTTGTGCGCTTCTTTCGCATGAGATTTCCCCGATTTTCCGCCGTTCTTCTATTCGTTGCCCTCGTGCGCTTCGCTGCCTTTGCCGCGGACCCGCCTCCAGCCACCCCCATTCTCCCTGGTCAGTTTGGCGGATGGCAAAGGAGCGGATCCGTCACAAAAAGTTTCGACGCGGCGGCAGCCGATCCCGCAAATGCCGCTGTCCTCAAAGAATATGGCTTTGAGCGCTTCGAGAAGGCCGAGTATACGCGCGATGACGGACGCAAGCTGGCTGTCAAGGCGGCGCTGTTCGGCGAGGCCAGCGGAGCTTATGGCGCGTTCACCTACTACCAGACCCCGGTAATGCTCGATGAAAAGATAGGCACGCTAGCCGGGTCGCTGAACAATCGTGTCCTTTTTTTCCAGGGGAATGTGCTGGTCGATGCGCTCTTTGACAAGGTAAACGCCATGTCGGCCGCGGAGCTGCGAGAACTGGCCGGGATACTGCCCAAGCCCATCGGAAATGCGGGCGAACTGCCCCCCCTGCGCGGCTATTTGCCGGCGCAAGACTACGAAAAAAACACGACGAAGTACGTCCTCGGTCCGGCGACACTCGACCGCATGAACCCCCCGCTCGCGAGTTCGGTGGTGGATTTCCAAAAAGATACGGAAGTGATCCTGGCCAAGTACTCGGCGACGGCCGGTGATGCGACCTTGATGCTGATCGAATACCCCACTCCGCAGATCGCCATCGAAAAGATGAAGCAGATCGATGCGGCGCATCAGGTCACGGCACAACAGCCGGGAGTGGCGTCGATTGTCGACGTCGGTCCCTTCTCGGCCAAGCGCACCGGCCCAATCGTGGTGATTGCCGCCGGCCCGCTCTCGCAAAGCGAAGCGCGCGCGCTGCTCGGTTCGATCAACTATGCGGCCGACGTCACATGGAACGAGAATACTCATCTGACCAAGCGCGACAATCTTGCCAACCTTTTATTCAACGTCATCGTCCTGTGCGGCATTGTGATTGGGCTGGCGCTGGTGGTCGGAGTCGGGTTTGGAGGTGTCAGAATCCTCGCGAAGCGGCTTTTTCCGGGGCGTGTCTTTGACCGGCCCGAGGAGACGGAAATCATCTCTTTGCACCTGGACGACGGAGCACCGCGGCCCTCCGGCGGACGGTAAGTGGTTCAATCGAGGGTCGTTAGCCTTAAAAAAAGGCCGTTTTGTTCCTTTTTGATACCATTTGCTGGTTTGTGGACATATCTTGTAAGTTATTGAAAATAAGACTATTTAAACCTCAAATTTTCCTTGACACCCACCTTTTCAGGCTCATAAGATTTCGCCAGAAAGTTCTGATGGAATTCAACCTCTGTTGGAACTATTCTCCCTTGAAAGAAAAGGCCTCCCAAGTTGCCGGGTGGCCTTTTCGTTTGGCAGGCAGTTCTCAGATATCAGTTCTCAATTGTCAGTTCCAATTTTCTCGATCACCTTTTCTCGATCATCGATCTCAAACCGCTATTAGACTTCGGAAGCACCGGGCTCTCGAACCTCGGGTTCCAACTGAGAACTGAGAACCATGAACTGAGAACTACCCGGAACTCCACACGGCTGGCGCACGTACTGTCTAGAGAGAGCACAATCTATACGGAGGGCGAAAATGTTTTGCGATCAATGTGGCGCACACTTGCAAACGGGACAGGCGCACTGCGTGCGGTGCGGCAAAGCGGTCGCCGGCCCGCTCGAGTATGGACGCAATCGCGTGCGTGAACACGTAAAGCTCGTCGGGATTCTATGGACGGCCTATTCGGCACTGCACCTGGTCGGGGGAGTCATCCTGCTTTTGATCGCGAAGTTCGTGGTCGTCAGGATTGGCAACATTCCGAACGGCCCGCCGCCTGAAATCATGGAATGGCTGCCAGCACTCGTCAGCACAATTGGCTGGCTGATCCTGGTCAAGGCGGCCCTTGGCTTTGCCGTGGGCTGGGGTCTACTGCAGCGCGAAGAGTGGGCCCGCATGTTTGCCCTGGTGCTCGGCTTCATCGTGATGCTGAGTGTTCCCATCGGAACGGCCATCGGAATCTACACGCTGTGGGTGCTATTACCCTCGCAGTCTGAGGCAGAGTATCGGGAGCTGGCGGCCGCCGCATAAATTTTCTGGCGGCTTCGAGACCGGACGGGTGGGCAGCCCGTCCCTCCACCCTCAGATTCGTTTAAAGTGTTGTGGATGAAATGCCTTCTTTGCCTGCTGTTCCTCCTCTTTAATATGACCGCCTTTATGACCGATGTCCGGGCTCAGAGCACGGTCTCCCAGAGTTCAACGGCGGGCGGCACGTTTGACATAGCCGCGGCCGAACGCTTCGCAAACCTGGCTCTGGCGTGCGTCCACAAGGAATATCCCAACAAGATCAGCCACAGCCTGCTGAGCGACGCCGATGTGGCTCCGCCCCGCAATCTCACGCCCGCATTCTATGGCTGCTTTGACTGGCACTCTTCCGTGCACGGACATTGGCTGCTGGTGCGCCTCATCAGAAAATTTCCAAATGGCGCCTTCGTTCCCGCGGCGCGCGATGCCCTGCGGCAGAGCTTGACCGCCCGCAACCTCACGGCCGAGGCAGCCTATTTGAAGGCGGAGGGGCGAGCGAGCTTTGAGCGTCCCTATGGCTTGGCTTGGCTGCTTCAACTGGCGGCGGAGTTGCGCGAATGGGATGACCCGCAAGCCCACGAGATGTCTGCGAACCTGCGTCCGGCGGAGCAGGCCGCGCTCGACCGTCTGAATAACTGGCTTCCCAAGCTTTCCCATCCGGTGCGAATTGGAGAGCATTCACAAACAGCTTTTGCGCTGGGTCTGATACTGGACTACGCGCGGACGGCAGGAGACGCGAAATTTGCCGGCTTGGTCGAATCGAAGGCCAGGCAGTTCTATTTGACCGACAAGAACTGCCCGCTCGATTACGAACCCTCCGGCGAAGATTTTCTTTCGCCCTGCCTGGGCGAAGCTGACGTGATGCGGCGGGTACTGCCCCCCGACGAGTTTAGACGCTGGCTGAAGATTTTTCTGCCGCAGATTTCTCGCGCGAAAAACGGCGCCTGGCTGCAACCGGTAGTTTCGCCCGATCCCAGCGACCCCAAGCTAGCCCACCTGGACGGACTGAACCTAAGTCGCGCATGGATGCTGGAGGGCATCGCCGCCGGCCTGCCCAAAGGCGACAAACGGCTGCCGGCAATCGCGGCGGCCTCCGAGGCGCATCGCCGCGCCGGCTTAGCCGCGGTAACGGGCGCGCACTACGAAGGCGGACATTGGCTGGGAAGCTTCGCAGTATATCTAGTCACAAAACGGGGGATAAACCAGCAATAGATAGCCCAACTTCTTCTCCAAGGATCAACACCCGTTCAACAACGATCTTTGAAACAAGAAGACAAGAAGGGCGATCCGCGAGAATCCGCGCGATCCGCGGAGAAGAAGTTCATCAGTCTCACTCAAGCAATTTGATAAACTAGAAACACTGAAAGCCGACGTAGCTCAGTTGGTAGAGCAGTCGATTCGTAATCGACAGGTCATCGGTTCAAGTCCGATCGTCGGCTCCATCCTTTTAGTGTCTACGTCCGGCTTTCGCTGCACGCTCAATTCATGGTGGCGTGGATTGCGATCTAAATTCCTCAGATCGATGCCTCCGCCAACCGAATCCAACCCCGGATGCTGGTAGCGTTCCACTCCACCGTTTTGCCTGGCAACCTTCGCAGTGCGGAGCGCTTGGTTGATGTATGACGGCGAACCCATGGCATGAACAAAAAACTCGACCTTATAACTCTCTTCAGCCTTATCACATTCACCCGTGCCATAGGTCACAGACACAGGCACAAGCTGATCTTGGCGTGGCCATGGGTTCGGGCGCCGATATCGCCGTCAGAGCCGCGGCAGTGGTCCTGATGAAAAGTTCTCTCGACAAGATCCCCGAGATCTTTGCGCTGGCGACAAAGACAATTCGCATTGTCCGGCAGAACCTCTTCTGGGCCTTTTTTTACAATGCCATCGGTATTTCACTGGCGATAGCCGGCATCCTCAACCCAATTCTTGCCCCTGAGGCGATGCTGCTCTCCAGCGCATCCGTCGTAATCAATTCCATGCGGCTGACTAAGGCCATTCCGAGTCACTAAACGAACGTCTCCTGGCGAGTGCCGATAACGGTGCAAAACACAGCGCGACCCCGGCCACCCTTTCTTCCTCGCGCCGTGGACCGACGCCGCCCTGATTTTCCCGTCCTGAGCGAGCGAAAGCCGGGTAGCTGAAGTTCACCTGATTTCGGCGCTCAAGGTTCGAAGTACCCCCAAACGTCGGCGCCCCATTCAGATTGAATCCATTATCATCACTCGGTCGTCCAATCGTACTGTTCCGGGGCCCAACCTGACAGATTCCGAAGTGAAGGAGGTTTTGTGGTTCCTTCAAGAGCATCGATGCGTGTTCTGTGCGCGGGAGCCTTGATTTGTGGAGCAATCTTATCTCATGCGCAAACCGTCTCGACTTCCAGTTCCAGTCCTACCTCTCAAAGCATTCCGAGCAATGCAGCGAACCCTTTTGCGGGGAGTGTGCCAACTAAAGCCGTTCCCGGAATTGTGTCCGTTTCGTTGCAGGATGCCATCGAGCGCGGGTTAAAGCAGAATCTTGGACTGCTGCTGTCTCGCGCAGATATTCGCTTCGCTCGCGGACAGCGCTGGCAGGAATTGAGCGCACTGTTGCCGCACGTCACCGCGAGCCCCTACGTGGCTGCCTCGAAAGTCAATATCGAAGAGGCGGGCTTGTCGGGTATCGCCAAGCTCTTCAATATCTCGCCGTCGGTAGGACCGTTTTCCTACTTCGACGCCCGCGCCGCCGTTGGCCAGACATTATTCGACTGGAAATCTATCAGCGCCAGTCGCGCCGCCAGCGAAAGCGTGAAGGCTACGGAGTATACGTTCCAGGATGCGCACGACCTGGTGGTGCTTGCGGTCGGATACGTTTATTTGCAGGCCATCGCCGATGAAGCCCGCATTGCAACCGACGAAGCTCAGGTCCAAGTGGCACAGACTCTCTACGATCAAGCGAAGGATCAGGTAAATGCCGGCACCGCGGCGGACATCGACGGCCTGCGGACCAAAGTCGAGTTGCAAACCCGGCAGCAGCAGTTGATCCAGGCTAGGAACGATTTTGCGATTCAGAAACTGCTCGTCGCGCGTGTGATTGGGTTGCCCCCGGCGCAGGCGTTCGACCTCACCGACAAATCGCCCTACCAGCCCTTCGAGGGCATGACAGTCGATGAAGGGCTGAAACGCGCCTACGACTCACGCTCGGATTATCGCGCCGCGATGAGCGAAGTTCGAGCGGCGGAGCTATCGCGCAAAGCCGCAGTCGCCGGCTATTTTCCCTCGCTTTCATTTGCGGCGGATTACGGTACGGGTGGGGCCCATCCGTCGACTTCCTCTCAGGTATATGACGTGCGCGGCACCCTGTCGATCCCGATCTTCACCGGAGGCAGCGTACACGGCGACGTTCAACAAGCGGATGCAAGACTCGAACAGAGCCGCGAGCGCCTGGACAACTTGCGCGCACAGATTGAGTCCGATGTTCGCACCGCGCTCCTCAACCTGCAGTCGGCGGCGGAGCTGGTCGAGGTCGCGCGCAGCAACATCGATCTGGCGGATCAGACGCTTGCGCAATCGCGTGATCGATTCGCGGCCGGCGTGACCGACACGGTTGAGGTAGTGCAGTCGCAAGAAGCGGTGGCCAGCGCGCACGAGCAATACATATCCAGCCTTTATGGGTATAATTTCGCGAAAATCTCGCTCATTCGCGCCCTCGGCATTGCCGAGTTGGGGGTCAAAGAATATTTTCGAGGAAAATGATATGGCGGAAGAAAACGCAACTTCTGCACCTGACACTCATGAAAAACCCGTGGCCGATGCAAGGTCACTGGCAGAGAGCAAATACTCGCCGGCAGCGCGGCGCAAACGCCGCAGAAATCTCATCATTGCCGTTGTTGCCATCGTTGTGCTCGTCGCAGGCCTTTTCTTATGGCGTTATTTGAGCAGTTACGAATCCACAGACGACGCCCAGGCTGACGTTCATCTCTATCCCGTGAGCGCGCGCATTTCCGGGTATGTAGTAAAGGTCAATGTCAACGACAATCAATGGGTCCAAAAAGGCGACGTACTGGTTGAAATTGATCCCACGGATTACCAGGTCGCGCTGGCGCAGGCGCAGGCGAATTTGGCAAACGCCGAGGCCACTGCCAAATCGCTGAATATCACCGTTCCAATCACTTCGGTCAACACCGAAAGCCAACTCAAGTTCACGTCTTCGGGAATCGAGGATGCCCGCGCCGCGGTGACCGCTGCCGAGAAGCAGCTCAACGCGGCTCATGCTCAATTAGACGCTGCCCAAGCCAACGATGTGCGCGCGCAAGACGACCTTCAGCGCTACAAGTTGCTCGTCGACAAGCGGGAGGTCTCGCAGCAAATCTACGATCAGGCGCTCGCCACGGCCAAATCCAGCACGGCAACGGTGCAAGCCGCACAGGCCAGCGAATCCGCTGCGCAGTCGGCCGTGCAGCAGGCCCAAAGCCGTCTCGGCCAGGCCATCGCCAACCACCAGTACGCGCAGACTGGGCCGCAGCAGGTATCGTCCACCCGTGCGCGTGTGCAGGCAGCGGTCGCGGATGTCCAGGAAAAGCGCGCTCTGGTCCAGCAGGCGGAGTTGAATCTCCAATACACCAAAATCGTTGCTCCGGTCACCGGAGAGGTCAATAAGACGGTGGTCGTTGGATTGAACGTTCAACCGGGGCAGCAACTGCTTACGGTTGTGCCGCTCGATGAAGTATGGGTCACGGCAAACTTCAAGGAAACGCAGCTCAAGGGCATGCAAGTTGGACAGAAGGCCGAGATCCACGTGGACTCGACCGGTCAGACTTTAAAAGGCCACGTGGACAGCATTGCCGGCGCAACCGGGCCGCTCTTCAGTTTGCTTCCGCCCGAAAACGCGACTGGAAATTACGTGAAAATTGTCCAGCGTATCCCCGTAAAGATAATTCTCGAACCCGGTGAAAACCACGATAAACGGCTTCGGCCAGGCATGAACGTTGTGCCCGACGTATTTCTGCGATGAGCGCCGCTGCCATCACACTCGATCAGGATGTTTGGAAGCCGAAGTACAACCCTTGGCTGATCGCGGTTGTCGTGGCACTCGCAGCCTTCATGGAGGTGCTCGACACCAGCATCGCCAACGTGGCCCTCCCGTACATGGCGGGAAATCTGGGCGCGAGCAATGACCAAAGCACCTGGGTCTTGACCTCCTATCTGGTTTCGAACGCCATCATTCTTCCGATGACGGGCTGGCTGGCCGGCGCGCTCGGGCGCAAGCGATTCTTCATGACGTGCCTCGGCATCTTTACGGTCAGTTCGCTGCTCTGCGGCATAGCGCCGAGTCTCGGATTTCTGCTTATGTTCCGCGTTCTGCAAGGGGCGGGCGGAGGAGGTCTGCAACCCATGGCGCAGGCCATCCTGGCGGACACTTTTCCCCCCGAAAAACGAGGTCTGGCATTCGCCCTGTACGGAATCACGGCCATCATGGCGCCGACCATCGGCCCCACACTAGGTGGATGGATCACCTTCAATTATTCGTGGCGCTGGATTTTCTTTATCAATCTTCCCGTCGGCATCATCACGTGGTTGCTGGTGCGGCGCTTTGTCGAAGACCCTCCTTACTTGAAGCGCCTAAGAAGCGCTGGAGTGAAACTCGATTATGTCGGCATCGCACTCCTGACCGTTGGAATTGGCGCCCTCCAGATCCTTCTCGACAAGGGACAGGAGGACGATTGGTTCGGATCGCGTTTTATTACGACACTAGTCGTCGTTTCGGCCACCTGCCTCATTTCGCTGGTCGTGTGGGAGTGGTTCCATAAGTCGCCCATCATCGATGTCAAAATGTTCAAGAGTTTTAATTTCGCCAGCTCGAGCCTGATGATGTTCATGCTCGGCATCCTGCTGTTCAGCAGCCTCGTTCTGATGCCGCAGTTTTTGCAGACGCTTTTGGGATACACGTCAGAACTGGCTGGCCTCGCCCTTTCGGCAGGCGGTGTCGTCTTGCTGATCGAAATGCCGATCATGGGTCAGTTGACCACGAAAATACAGGCGCGCCGTTTGATTACTTTCGGCTGGCTGTCGCTCTCCCTTGCCATGTTCTATTCCACGAAGCGGATCGACCTGCTCATCAGTTTCAATGCGGCGGTATGGCTGCGAATCGTTCAAGTGATCGGCCTGGGATTTCTATTTGTGCCCATCACTCTGGTGGCTTACATCGGAATTGCGGCGGAGAAGAACAATGCGGTGGCCGGCATCATCAACTTCATGCGCAATATGGGAAGCAGCGTGGGGACGTCCCTGGTCACTACATTGATCGCCCGACGCTCCCAGTTCCACCAGTTGAGGCTGGTGGAGAAGGCCAGGATCGACAATCCAAACTTCGCCAATGCCGCCCAGGGAATGACCCAGCACTTTGTTAGCTCCGGCCTGGGAAAGCACGAGGCGCTGGCGACGGCCTACGCCAGGATTTACCAGGCCTTGCAGGCCGAGGCGGCGAGTCTGGCATACATCGATACCTTCATGGTCCTTTCCGTGATCGCGGGCATTATGTTCTTCTTAACATTCTTCCTGAAGAAGAACGATCCGGGTGGTGGCGGGGGGCACGTGGCGGAGTAATTAACCGCGGGAGACACTATGCAGTTGAAAAGCATTCTTTGTCCCATCGATTTTTCAGAGTTCTCTGTCATGGCGTACCAATATGCGCTGTCGGTGGCTGAGCATTACGATGCCAGGGTAATCGTGCTGCACATGGTAGAGATGGGGAAATATCCTTTTGCTGATTACGGCGCCTATGAAGCTGACTTCGCGAAAGTTTCCAGAGCGCTGGCCGAGGGCGGCGAAGTGCAACTGAGAGAATTCGTCAAAAAGCACGGCGGGATTCATCAGCACTTCGTCGTCAAAGTCGGAAATGCCTCGGACGCGATTCTGTCCTTTGCTCAAGCCGAAAATATCGATCTGATCGTCATGGGAACGCACGGCCGGCGCGGATTCGACCGTCTCGTGCTGGGATCGACGACCGATCGGGTGATGCGCAGGGCCTGTTGCCCAGTGCTGGTAATATCCAAGCCGCAGCACGCTTCCATTACTGCCGACCTGGAAAAACGGCATGCGCATAACTTGAGTCGAATTCTCTACTGCTGCGACTTTTGCGGGAATACAGGACAGGCCTTAAATTATGCGATTTCTGTGACGGCGGAGTACGAAGCCGAACTGACACTGCTGCACGTAATCGAACGCACACCGGGCTTTACCGCCAAGGATGAGCCTACTGCGCCATGCGCGAAAGAACTCGAAAAACTGGTTCCACCCGAGGCGCGCAGCGGTCTCAACGCCAAGTATGTCGTGAAAATCGGCAAGCCTTATCAGCAGATTGTCCAATATGCATCGGAAATGCACCCCGATATGATCGTAATGGCGGCGCGTGGGACACAAGCATTAGACCGTGCGGTCTTTGGTTCAACCACCTATCGGGTTATTCAACTCGGCCCGTGCCCCGTTCTGGTGGTTCACACCTGAGAGGGATTTCGGCAGTAAAGTGAGTTTCTATGATCAAGATCATCACCATTGAACGCGAATACGGTTGCGGTGGCGGCGAGATCGCTCAACTTCTGGCGACGCGCCTTGATTGGAAATTGTGGGATCAGCGGCTGACCGAAGAGATCGCGAGGCTGGCCAATTGTCCCAAGGCGGTGGTCGAAGCGCGAGAAGAAAAGAACGATCCGCTCTATTACCGGCTCTTCAAGTCTTTTATGCGCGGCAGCTACGAAGGCAGCATCAATGCCCCGAAGCTGAATCTCGTGGATAGTGAAACCATACTCAAGAACACCAGGCGTGTGGTTGAGCATGCGGCAGAGCGCGGGAACTGCGTGATTGTCGGCAGAGGCTCGCAGCATTTTCTGAGACACCGCCTAGACACCCTGCGCGTATTCCTTTTCGCCCCGAGAGAAGACAAAGTGCGCCGGCTCTTGGCTCGCGGCAAGCCTGAAAAGGAGGCCGAAGAACTGGTGGATACAGTCGACCAGGAGCGCGCCGACTTTATTCAGAAGTATTTCAATGTGGAATGGCCCGACCGGGCGATTTATCACGCGATGCTTAATACCGCGGTCGGAGACGAGGCGGTTGCTCAAATGATTTTAAGATTGATGGAAACTTACGAAAAAAAGAAGTCTACATGACATTTCTTCGGCCTTTGCCCATCGTCAGGTCATCGCTTCAAGTCCGATCGTCGGCTCCATTCTTCGTTTTGTCCCGCTAGCGGCGTCCACCCCCGGCATTCAGCCGCGCCCACGGGAGACATCAAGGCCGGGCCGGCCTGGAAGCGAACCACCCCGTCGGATGTCGAACAGAAACTCCTGGCCCCCGTGCCGATTGAGGCCGGCGTTGCGACCGCGACAAATTCTCCGCACGAGCGCAACTGGCACATTGCCATAACGCTGAAACGGTATCCCGACTTCTCGCACCACACGCCCGACGTGCAACCCGCGTTGCCCAGATCGGCATCGATCAGCGCGGCATGGTTCGCCGTTTTCAGTCCGCTCCCGCGCGGATCCGGCCCCAGCGTCGCCAAATCTCGCGCATATCCGTTCTGCAAATACTTCTGCGAATAAGTAGTCTCGGCAACGTTCAGGGAGCGCAACGTAGCAATGGCGGCAGACTCATTGGCCGTGCTTTTCGCCCGCAATAGATTCGGGATGGCAATGGCCGCGCCCACCAGAATTCCCATCGCATCCGCGCCCCCACCGGCACTGACCCCGCGGATCGCACTCTCCTCCCCATAAGCGCAATACACAATCTGCGAAGACCCGGGCGTGAGATGACCCATGGCCTCGGCCATCTCGGGCGAGAGCTGGCGCATCCGGAACGCCGTCATGGCGCCGGCATCTTCAAATAACAAAGCGGAAACTTCGCGCGGGTAGCCGGGCGGAAGCGATGCCAGAAACGTAGTGGACTTTCCGAGCGACTCACCGGACTTGTGCAACTGAATCGCCTCCGTCACCGACCTCTGGCTGGAGGCTGCCACGAGGTATCCATCGGCGAAGGCATAAACGATCTGTGTCGGCTTTTGAGCAGATGGAATCGTCAGGGAGTGATAAATAACTCCGTCTTCCTCAGCCTGCCGCGCCACGACCGGCGCCGATTTCAATAACTTAGCGAGCGTTTTCTGCAGGCGATCCGAATCGTTAACGCGCAGGATTACCCGCCACTCGGGCTGCGTTGCGGTAAAGTCGGTCAGCGCGAACGTGATTTCTCCTTCAAGCTGGCTGAGCAGGTCGTCCCGCAGATTGACGTGCATGGCCTGCTCCATCTGCGGTAGTGCCGCCAGGGCGTTGGGCTTCGAAGAGCCGAAACCTTGGATGTCGTCGAAGATCTCTGCCAGATTCTTGAGCCGCACACTAACAACGATCGCCGACTTCGGCGAAACGAAATCCAGGCTTCCGAGCGGCGCCGGCGCCGCCAGCCAGGATGCCGCCCCATGCCGCGGGCCGATGAAGCTCAATTCCATCTCGCCCACCGGCGCGCCCCCGACATTCTTGTGGTCCCAGACCAGGTATTTCACGTCTTTGAATCCGGTGCGCTCAAGGCTTGCCAGATTCGTCTGCTTGTCAGGCCGGAGCCAGGCTCATCAGCTTGTGTAGATCGGCAGCCGCGACCACCGATGCGCCACCCTGGTAGGCCTGCGCCAGTCGCTCGCCGAAGCGAGTCGAAGCAAACCCGCCGGCTTTTTCATCCAGAACTTTGTTGAACTTCCGCACCGCGCTCACATCCGGGCCTGCAATAACAAAGTCAGGGCGCACCAGAATCACCAGTTGCCCCTTCTTGGCCCCGTCCTGTGCGCTCGGCAGCTCCTGTAGGTCGAGGACGCGGGTCTCAGTGTGCGCCGTGTTCGGCAACTCCTTCAACATCTGCTGGAGAAAATCTTTCAAACCCGGCTTTCGTACCTCTGCGGCAAATAGAGCCCCCGGAGTCTGCTCTCTTGCTTCCCCGGAAATCACCCACTCATCTCCCAGATACTGTGAAAGCCCATAGAATTTTTCGATGAAGCCTTCCAACTGCGGCCCGGTCTTGGCCATGTCGCCCTGCTGCCACCAATCGCGCAGCACCGCACTCTGCTTCTGCTCTTCGTGAAAGATCGCCAGCGCCTGATGCACCGCCTCGCCGTAGTTAGGGAGCGCGGCATAATAAGTTGTCGATGCCGGCAAGCGCGGCAATAAATTGCTTTGCTGGCGTTCCGGTGGGAACTGGACATCGTGTTTGAGCCGGTCAAGCAAATGGCCAAGCTCCGGCACCAGTCCGGGATATTTGTTCAGAGCCTGGGCGATAGCGTCGTTCGGTTTGCTCGCCTGCGCGGTCTGGGCAGCGCTCACCGAGGTAAAAAGAAAGATTGCTCCCAGCACCGCGGCCCAAAGAGTTAGATAGCGTCGTATGTTTCTAGAACCCGTGTTTCTGGAACCCATTGATTTCGCTGCCTCTCCCAGCGATTATTTCACTGCGGAGAAAGAGCCTCTAGAAAATTGGCGTGGGGTAGGTGACCTTCGTTTGTTGGCCGCCCTAAGTGGTGAATCCCTAAGAGGCTGCTGAAAAAGTCGGCGGCGCGCTTGATTTTGGGTGGCCCAGCAATTTTGTCGCACTTGCTTTTGGGTAGCCCAGCAATTTTGCCGCACTTGATTTTGGGTGGCGCAGCGGTTTACCGCTGCGATAACTGGCTCTGTTCAGAGTCGGCTTTTAGCCGCTGAGGTAAGGCGGCAGCGCGGGAAACACTTTTTCCGCAACCTGCTCAGGCGCGCAGCCATTTTGTCGCAAATATAAAAGCGGGTTATCTCACTTCGATAACCGCCAAGCCATAGGAGGGCAAGGTGAGTGTCAACTCTCCGTTATGCACGTCGCGGTTCTCAGGCGCGGCAAGCCGGGCGGCGCTGCGCAAAGTTTCCATCTGCGCCTCCGTCGGATAGCGCGGCGAGCCCATTTTTTCGTAAGTAGAGCGCACATCGCCATGTTCGCCGTCCACCCGAAAGATCGTCGCGTGCTTAACCGGATGACCCTTGAACTTAAGGACGACCGCTTTCGCGGTCGCGACCTCGCGCACACCAGCCTCACCCGGCGGCGCGTAATTCCACACCGCAATAACGCGGGTGCCATCCTTGCGGCGTGTAGCCAAAACAAGATTTGAATCGACCGCGATGCGCTCGTCGCCCAGTTTGTGCAGCAGCTCAAACGCGGCAAATGCTGGCTTAGGGATACGACGCTCGGCCATAAGTCCAAATCCGCCGTAGAAAGGCTCTTTCACCACGCCCTGCTCTTCAAAAACGTCTGAAAATGTCCAATACGACATCATGTTGACCAGACCATCGCACTGCCGGATGGTATCGGCGAGCCAAGGCCCCATGTAAGTCGAATCCGTCACCGCAGGTTCGTTCATGTAACTGGCGTTGAACTCGCTCCAGATCAGCGGGAGATCCGGCTTAGCCGATGCCTTGATCTGATCGTGGACTTTCTTGACGGCGCGGCAGACCATCTGATCGCGCGGGATCCTCTCGGTTGTGCCAAACACGTCTTCCGATTTGTCATTGCCGTAGACGTGGGACGAGACGAAATCGACGGGGACCTTATTCTCGGCGCAATGGCGGATAAAAACGTCCGCCCACGCCGCCTGCGCCGTCGCCGGACCGCCCACTCGCAAGCGCGGGTCGACCGACTTAACGTCCCGCGCAGTATGGTCATAAAGCTCGAAGTAAGTCGCCTGCCGCGGATCGCCCGCCCAAAAATCCAGATTCGGCTCGTTCCAGACCTCGAAATACCACTGCTCCACTTCTTTCGCGCCGTAGCGATCCACCAGGTGCTTCGTGAACTGGCGGATCATGTCATCCCACCTAGCGTAATCCTTGGGCGGCGAGATGTTCTGCTTGTACCAGAACGCATGCAGCGCATTCTTATCGGCAGCCAGCTTCTTCGGCATGAAGCTCAGTTCTACGAAGGGGCGAACGCCATTCGCGAGCAACCCGTCATAGATCTGATCGATATAAGAAAAGTTGTAAACCGGATTGCCCTGCTTGTCCTCATCATACAGCCCCACTTCGTCCTGAAAGATGGCATGGAAACGGACATAACGAAGATCCGTAGCCTGTTTCACGGCGCGCAAGTCATTGCGATAACTCTCGCGTAGCGCGAGAACAGCGCGCCCAGACCCAAACATCTCTTCCCAGAAATGTGGCAGGGGATGAGTTGGCGCGGAGTCGTCGATGACGACGACTTCAGAGTTTTGTGGAGCATCTTCGGCAGCCAAACAAATAGGACTGCCAGCTATCGACAAAACAAGAATGCAAAGAGAAATGGACCTGTAATGGCGTTGCATGAAGCGTCCTTAAGAAAGGGGCCGGGCGATGAGCCAGGTCATCGCCCGCCAAGTTCAGTGGCACTAGAAGCTGAACCGAGCCTGTAATTCGAGCACGCGCCCGGCAAGCCCGGCTGTGGCAGTGCCGAAATATGGATTGGCAGTGGGCGTCGGACTACAACAGAAACTTACAGTCGTCGAGTTGCTCCCAAAGCTAAATGGCGCCAAGTTCATCTTGTTGAATACATTAAAGGCAGTCATCCTTAGCTGAATATTGGCGGCTTCTCCTATAAACCGCATTGAGGGCAATCCAAACTGCTTCATGACCGTAAGGTCGACGTCTTGGTAACGCGGTCCGCGGAAGCTGTTCCGTCCTACCCCAGGGAATGCAGGATCGCAGGGATTTCCGCACGTGGTCTCTAACGTGAAGTAAGCGGGGCCACCGTTTGGAAAATTCGAAGAGATAGGTGGCAGGAACGCCGAGGTCTGATGACTATCGCCCGCTCCTCCATTGTAGGCAATCGGGCGGATTGGACAATTGTTGATGGTTCCGAAGACCGGACACACATTGTCAGCTACTGGCGTCCAGGGAAAGCCCGAGTGGAATTGAAAAATCCCATTGAGCTGCCAACCCCCAACCACCTTACCCAGCAGATCGTGGCGCTGCCGGTATACGGGCAGGTCCCAAAGTGCATACGCGCGGAAATTGTGCGTAGCGTCGTAGTCGGACGGACCGCGCTCGGTGTGATCGTCGATCGGATAAGTCTGATTAGTGACGAACCCGGGACCTTCCGCCGAGATCTGATCCAGCGACTTGCTGTACGTGTATTGGACATTCGCCGCCAAGCCGCTATGGAAAGTATGCTCAAACTGCGTCGTCAGCGCATTGAAGCTCGTATTGGTGTCAGGCTTGAACGTAAATACCGCGCCAACATCGGGGTTTGGGGTTGGATAGAACTCCTGTAAATTTGCAAGACGCGTCAAGTGGTGGCCAGCGCTGCCCTGATAACCAAGTGTAAACACCCAATCCCCCGGCAGGCTGTACTGCATCTGCAAGGAATAAAGGTAGACATAAGGGTTCGGCATGCTTGGGGAATCGGCGTAGATATTCGGGCCGACATAGGCGCCTCCACTCGGGATCGGCAAGCCATTCGGTCCGAGTGAGGTGGCTAGAACGGGGTTGGCGGGATAACTTAACGGGCTATCGCTGGCGCCGAGATTAAACGTGATCTCGCCACCGACAAATGGGCTACCGAAACCATCTGTAGGCGGGCCCGCCGTTCCGCAGCAAACACCGTAATTGGCAACGAATGGAGGATTGTTGCGGGTTTGATTGAAGATATTGTCGTCGAAGCGGTCGTAGGCAATCCCAAATCCGCCACGCCAGACGAGCTTGTTGTTATATTTCTCAGGACTCCAGGCAAAACCCACGCGGGGACCGAAATTACGCCAGGTCGAAGGCCATTGCTGGCTGGGATTGATCTCATTTGCGTTCACAAGCCCAAGGATCGGATCATTCGCCGGAATGAAGTTCGTCAAGTGTCCCTTTGTCTCGGTCGGCGGAGCATAGTATTCCCAGCGCAGCCCGAGGTTCAGCGTCAAGTTCGGACGAATCTTCCAATCGTTTTGGGCAAATACCCCGTAGATTGAGGAGCGGTAATACTGGGGTCGAGTGGTGGGAGGCCCTCCGGTAATAGGGTTTGCCTCAACTGCCTCGAAGATCGGCGTTCCATTGGCCCAATTCCAGAGTCCCTGGAATACCTGATCGGGGCGCGCGCCACCGATCAACCCATCGTTGTCCTGTTCGTGGCTGTATTCGAAACCGAATCTCCAGGCCGTATTACCGATCACCTTCGAGAGCACGTCTCGGAACGCAAATGTATTCTCCGCCACGATCGCGGGATTTGTGTCTCCCTGTGGTGCACCATAATCGATGCGCTGCGACTGCGTGGGAATCGCGTTCTGGATTTCGATCAGCGGTATCGCCCAATTAACCTGCGGATTGTCCGAGATCCCGTTGTAGCCATAACGCGTGAAGTTGAACCGCGCCTCGTTGACCATGGTGGGACTGATTGTCCGGACCCAGGAGAGGAACCCACTCGGACTGAAATCCTTAAGCCGATAATCGGCCATCGGACGGCTTTGTGCTGCTGAGCTAGCCGAAAGAGTGTTGAGAAAAGTCAGAAATGTGTTAACGGAAAACACATTTTTGCCGCGATTGTAATCAACTCGAGCGTTGTATTGATTCCCGCTCGTGGTCGCCGGAATTGCGATCTGCGCAAACTCCAAATCAGGTACGCCGTCGAGCCCTCCACCGACGTAGTTAGGCGGAATTTGCATCGTGCATGCTGGCGGGTCCACGCAAGAGTTCCCAAAACTGTTGATATATGTTCCGTAGCTTGCTCCCGGTGAGCCGACGTCAAGGCCGCCGTTGACTACAGCGCACGGTTGATTGCCCAGCACCCAAAGTGTGCAATCGACCGGTAGCAGGCTCGCAACCCGCGGCGCGAGGCCACTGGATTGCAAAATGGCGGCCACCGGCGTGCCTCCACGAGCGGCCAGAACCGTGGAATCGTACTGTGGCGTCTCGACGAAATCATTTTCGAAAGTGGTATTTTTCGCTCGCGCGCCCTCGTAATTAAAGAAGAAGAAGAGTGTGTTTTTGACGATCGGACCACCGAGGGTAGCAGCGAACTGGCGTAGATTGTCGTCGTCGCGCACCGGCGGGGTAAATCCTGTGCCGACGTTGTACCCGTTGAACTTGTTGTAGGCATTCAGATTCGGGTCATGGTACAGAAACAGTCCTCCACCGTGGAGCGCGTTGGTTCCGCTCTTGGTGATCGTTTTGATGTGGGCGCCTGAACTGCGGCCATCCTCGGCGTCATAGTCGTTAGCCAGTACGGTCAACTCCTGTACTGACTCAATGCTGGGCGTAATGACTGCTGCACCGCCCCATTCCAGACTGTTTACGCTGACGCCATCCACCAGATAGTCGTTTGACGTGACGCGCTGTCCCATGGCGCTGATCGGCTGTTGATTCTCGATCTGGAAGATCGCGGTGTTGGATCCGCCTGGACCGGCGGAGGCGCTGACCGCGCCCGAGCCATTGGGGAATCCGCCCGAGCGGCCGTCGCCATAGCGCGCCCCATCGCCGAAAACGCCGGGAGCAAGACGCAGCAGTTCGTAGGGATCGCGGTTGATTTCCGGCAGGCTCTCAACCTCGGTCGCTGATAGAGTCCCGCTGATGGTGGCATCTTCAGTCTTCATCGCAGGCGTAATTTCCGTCACATTGACCGTCTCCTGTGCCTCTCCTACTTCGAGAACGACGTCCAACCCGCGTGTCAACTCTGCCTGGATTTCGACACCGGCATTTTCGCTTTTCTTGAATCCACCCGCCTCCACCTTGACCGTATAGCTCCCCGGCGGTAGCTCCGAAATTCTGTAGAATCCGGAAGAATTCGTCGTCGCCGTGCGGGCGATACCGGTGGCGTTCTCAGTAGCCGTAACCGCGGCGCCGGTGACGACTGCTCCGGACTTGTCCTGGACAGTGCCCTGCAAGGCGGCCTGAAACTGCGCCAGCGCGGGCGCGGAAAACAACGCGATCATACATACGAGCAGCGACCAGACCAACCGAGTGCGGCACACGTTCATAGCAGCCTCCAAGAAAAAAATTGCGATACCTCACACCCCCAAACGAACCGCACACGTATACCCCGGGGGAAATGACTCTCAGAGTGCTGCCGGGCACTTGGGGGTTGTCTCGGGCTACCGTTTCTTTGGTATTGAAGCGCGCCACGGTGGCGAACTCGATTCCGCGAACCGCCCAGGAGCGCATCTTCGCGGCCCCGGCGACGTAAACTACCGCCCCAGCTTTTCGGTCCCTTGGGCCAGCACACGAAAATTTTTGGTTCCGGGAGGTCAGCGAAGGCTATGCCGCCCTGGTCACGAGCGGGCATTGAACAGCATCTTCTAAAGGAAGGTTTGCTTAAAGGACTCGCGACACAGGCAGCGTACCCTTACTCAGCGAACGTCGCGGATGACGAGAATCATTCCCGGTCGCAGGACTGCGACGTTGCGATTGTCGTGCTTGAGCACCGACACGGTAGTCTTGTAGGAAGTGGCGATCGAATAGAGGGTCTCGCCCGCCTTCACCTTGTGGTGAACGAGCCCAGCCGCGGCGGTTGAAGTTTGTTTCTTCGAACTCGCCGCCCGCGCCGAAACTCCCGTCTTGCCACGAGGCGTCTTCTTCGCTGCCACCCGCGTCTCGCGCGCTCCCGGCGAAACCGGCAAATGTACCAGCAAAGTCTTTCTTCCCGTCAGGCTGTCGCCCTTCAGCCGGTTCCAGACACGAATCATCTTCGCGGAAACGCCAAGATTTTCGGCGACCGACTCCACCGTATCCCCGCGCCTGATCTTGTAGCGCGTAATCACGCGCGAATAGGTTGAGGTATCAGCCTGTTTGCCCGGAGCAATCGGGATAATCAGCCGGCCGTCAGGCGACAGTTCATCGCCCTCGAGATCGTTGGCCGCGGCAATCGCCTTCGGCGTGCTGTGATAAGTCCGCGCAATCGATGCCAGCGTCTCTCCGTCCTGCACCTTGTGATAACGCCACCACACGCGCTTATCGACGGGAATCGAGGCGACCGCGCTCTGGAACTTATCCCGCGTTCCAGCCGGCAAATGCAGTTCGAATTCACGGTCCTTCGGAGTCGTCAGCCGCAGCAGGCTGGGATTAAGTTCCTGAAGATCGGAAGCGGAAGCGTCCACGCATTCGGCAACCAGCCGCAGATCGATCGGATAGCTGATCCTCACCGTGTCATATGACAACGGCTTTTCCTTCACTACCGACTCGAGCCCGTACTGCGTGGGATTCTTCGCCATGATAGTGACGGCGAGGATGATAGGAACGTAATTGCGCGTCTCCTTAGGCAGCACGTTGCGCCGGTACAGCTCCCAGAAATCGGCATACCCTGTGCGCTTGACCGCGCTCTGCACGGTTCCCGGACCGGAGTTGTACGCGGCCATCGCCAGATACCAATCGCCGAACTGGTTGTAAAGGTCATGCAGATGGCGAGCCGCCGCAAGCGTCGCCTTTTCCGGATCCTGCCGGTCATCCATCCACCAGTTGCGCTCCAGTCCATAGCCCTTGGCGCGGCTCGCCATAAACTGCCAAATGCCACGCGCCCCCGCCCGCGAGACCGCCAGCGGATGGAAACCGGACTCGGCCTGCGCAAGGTAAATCAGATCCTGCGGAACGCCCTCTTGCTTAAGCGTGCGCCGCATCATGTCTTCATATTGTCCCGACCGAGCCAGCGCCCGCTCGATCGTTCCGCGACCGCGATTCGAGAAGTAGTTGATATAGCCCGCAACCTGGTCGGTCATCATTAGCGGCAGGTCGGAATGCGTGGACTTGATCTCCGCCTCGGCCTTCGCCTTGACGTTCTCATCGACCGCGGGCGTAGCTTCGTTGGCCTCATCAATTGGCGCGGGCTCCGACGGCTGCTCGGAGAACCCATCTCCCTGCTGCAAGGCCGCAAACTCCAGTTCATTCACGCCATCCAGAATCCGATTCAGCTCAGCTTGCAGCCGGTCATCGGACTCGAGATCGAATCCGCTCCCCAGAAGCTGGTTGAACGCCGAATCGAAGTTCTGCTTGGCGGCTTCAAGATGCCCGGCCTTGTAGTTGTCCTGCCCGGCCTGATATTCCTTTTCGACTTGCGCGATCAGGTCGCCAACGGAATCGACCGCCAGCGCCTGCGCGGCCTGCCCGCTGGTTTGCGATTCGTTGCCGGACGGCGAAGATGCTTTCTCCTGCTCAGGATGAGGTTTGCCCGAGAGCGCCGCGGGCGCTTGCGCCTGCACGGGCGGCATGAAAGTAGACGGCTTCTGCGCGCTCTGGCAGCCCAGAGTCGCCGCCAAAAAGCCGCACAGGAGAATCGCCGGATAGCGGTCGAAAAACCTCATAGCATCAGAAACTTGCAACTACCGCCTTGGGGCGCAGGATCGGCCTTTTGGGCGCGCCCGGTCACACAAACTTGTCTTGATCAGATGTTAATATCGCAAAATTAGTTGGGTCAACGCTACAGGAGGCCCATGTACCCGATTACTTTAGGAACCGGCTGAACATGTTACCACGCAAGGTGGAAGAGCGGCCTACCACGCGACGTGGAAGAGCGGCCTACCACGCGACGTGGAAGAGCGGCCCTTTAGGGCCGCGTTAATCGGCCCAAATGACTCCGGGCTTCAGCCCCGGTGGTCGCCTTGACTGCTACATCCCCACGAAGTGTCCTAGACGCTCTTCCCTGCACCAGCTAAAATTGCGCTTGCGCAAGGCCGTAGAGTGAATCTCAAATGGATTCCGCCCTCCCGCCCGGCAAGCGCCCCACCCCAAAGCTCAAGATAGTCCTGCGCGTCGTCGCTCTAATCGCCATTATTCTTTACGTTCTCCTTCGGATCGATATCCGCTACCGTCAGCACGGCGCCTCGCTCCCGGTCGTCGTCCGGCTCAAATCGGAAGCGGAACGCGCCAAACTCCCCATCTCCGTCGATGCCTACCCATGTTTCCTGATTGAGCGTCCCGGAGCCTCGACACAAGCGCTCAAGGCCTCGATCCAGCAATGCTCGCCCGCCCTGCACAACGACGACAATGTCGAGCAATACGAAGTCGACCTGCGCTCGGGCCTGTTTGTCCTGCGCAAGACCGACCTGTTCGTTCCCGATACCATGCCTCTGGCACTCACCCGCGGCTACCATCTGTGGGACGAACACTCGCGTGCCTTTGGCATCGGAGGCAGCCACGTCTACGACATCTTTCCCTTCGGCGACCAATTTCCCTACACCTACATGGAATTGGTGCTTTGCGATGGCCACCAGGTTCATTACAGTCGCATCTCCGAGGGCACCAGCTACGCGGACTACATAAGTGTGCATCGTGGCACGCCTCCAACCGTCTTCGAAAAATCCCAGGTCCGCTGGAACGTCGATCACTGGGATATGACATTTCAAGACGGAACCCTCTACCGTTTTCCCGATGCCTACCAGACCAAGCGACCCGTTGATGGAGCCCTCATTGGAATGCGGAATCCCAACGGCGAAGAGATTAAATTCGTTCGGGATGCTCGGCACAACTTGCAGAGCCTTACCTCTCCCCATGGCCATCAGATCCAGTTCACCTACGATACCGCTGATCGGATTATCCAGGCCGCGGACGATGCCGGCCACGTCATTGGCTATTCCTACGATCCAGATGGCAGGCTATCCGAAGTCCACGAAGGTGGACACCTTCTCTGGCTCTGGCGCTACTTGTACAAGTCCGGGCGGATGACGGCGGTCCAGGACTCGAATGGAAGTGAGATTCTGGTCATTGAATATAAGAAAGGACGAACTTCCCGAATCATTCAACAGTGGACGAGCACCTATCATTTCGATTACGTCGAGTCACCGAGCGGCGAAGTGCAAGAGACGACCGTCACCGACCCCTCTGGCAAGAAAACGGTATTCAGGTTCTGACGAGCAAGCTGCTGAAAAACTCGATCTTGCACCTGATTTTGGGTGGCGCTGCGCTTCAGCGCTGCGATAATCGCCTCGTTTTCAGTGGCGGCTTTAGCCGCTGGGGTTACGATGCAGGTCGCAAAAATGGTTTTTCAGCCCTGCCCGGCAACCGCGTCCTGTGAAGACCGACAATCGTCTATGCTGAATCCTGCAAATTTTCGAGATCATCAAAGCCTTCTATGAAAGCTATCCAGATCAAGCAAACCGGCGGCCCCGAGGTTATGGAACTGGTCGACCTCCCGGTTCCGCAGCCGAAACCGAACGAAGCTGTCGTCAAGATTCAGGCGGTAGGCGTCAACTTCATCGACGTCTACAACCGCGAGGGCCGCTACAAGCAGCCGCTGCCGCTCGTTCTCGGACAGGAAGGCGCTGGCACGGTTTCTGCCGTCGGTTCCGAGGTTCGCAATGTGAAGTCGGGCGATCGCGTAGCCTACACGCTGGTGCTCGGCAGCTACGCGGAATACGCGGCGGTGCCCGCCGACAAGCTGGTAAAGATTCCCGAAGGGGTCAGCGAGCGCGAAGCCGCGGCCGCCATTTTGCAGGGAATGACCGCGCACTACCTCGTCTATGACAC
Organism: uncultured Acidobacteriaceae bacterium; assembly: GCA_963698865.1. Taxonomy (GTDB): domain Bacteria; phylum Acidobacteriota; class Terriglobia; order Terriglobales; family Acidobacteriaceae; genus Acidiflorens. The sequence continues at coordinate 425,576 of CAVOSL010000007.1, forward strand.
CTACCCGCTCAAGAAAGGTGAGACTGCTCTGGTCCACGCCGCGGCGGGCGGCGTAGGGCTGCTTCTCGTGCAGATGGCCCACAACATCGGAGCGCGCGTGATCGGCACGGTCTCGACCGAGGAAAAGGCGAAGCTCGCCCGCGACGCCGGAGCCGACGACATCATTCTTTACACGCAGACCGATTTCGAAGCGGAGACCAAACGCCTGACCGGAGGCAAAGGCATCGACGTGGTGTATGACTCGGTAGGCAAGACCACCTTCGAAAAAGGGTTAAATTTGCTGCGGCCGCGCGGCATGATGGCGCTCTATGGAGGATCAAGCGGCGCGGTTCCCCCCTTCGATCCCATCATCCTCACGCAGAAAGGATCGCTCTTCCTGACGCGCCCGTCGCTCGGCGCCTACGTCCTGACGCCCGAAGAATTGCAAAAGCGCGCCAGCGCGGTCTTCGGCATGATTCGCGATGGCAAGCTAAAGCTGCGCACCGAGCACATCTATCCCCTCTCCCAAGCCCAGCAAGCCCACCGCGACCTCGAAGGAAGAAAAACAACCGGCAAACTCCTGCTCATTCCAAACTGAGCTGCGCGCTTACAGAGTAGCGCCGGCGTCCCGCCGGCTGTCGCGGGGGCGTCCTCGCCCCCGCACCATCGAATCGTCAATCAACTTTCGCGCGTGAGTAATTCCGCAAATATTCCGGCAGCTCGCATGTGCAGCGCTCATCCACGATAGGCGCGCCACTCTTCATCTCCAGCGGAATCACGCCCGCCCAAGTCGGAAACGAATAATCCTCCTCATCGTCGATCGGTGGCCCAACCCGCACCTTAGCCGAGAATTCCTCGATCGGAATCCGCAGCACCGAAGTGACTTTCAACTCTTTCTCGCTCGGCTGCCGCACATCGTCCCAACGCCCCCGCACAACGTGCTCGCTCACCGCTCGTAACGCCGCGATCTTCTCTGCCCGATCCTCCACCAGCGTCGCCGTCCCCAAAATCACGGCCGACCTGTAATTCATCGAGTGATTAAACACCGAACGCGCCAGCACCAGCCCGTCAAGCAACGTGACGGTCACACACACCGGCTCACTGCGCTGCAAAGTGCGCAGCATGCGGCTCGCAACCGACCCATGCACGTACAGCACATCGCCAGAGCGCCCATAAATCGTGGGAATGACATAAGGCTGTCCCTCGGCAACAAACCCAACATGACAGGCCAGTCCTTCGTCCAGAATCCGATTCACAGTTTCGCGGTCATACACGCCGCGATGCGGCTCACGCACCACGCGCGTCCGCGCACTAGGCATGGAAGGCGAAGATGAAGTTGAAGTGGAATTTTCAGACATCGGCAGACTCACAGGCAGGCGCCAAGAATGGGTGAAGAGAGATTCTAGCAGGTGGTGGCCCAGGTGCTTGCGCAGTGCGCGCGAATCACCGTAGTTTGCAAATACACCGCGCCCATGGATACACCGGGCCGATGAGCACCGTGGAAGAGCGGCCCTTCAGCGGCCACGTTAGCCCCTCTTTCCGATTCGGGCTTTAGCCCCTGTGTCGGTTATCCGTTAGTGCACGTGAAAGAACCGATCGAGCACAAACATGCACGCCGCGCCGACGAACACTAACAGCGCCATGCGCACTCCCGTCTCTTTGTTGACTTCCGGAATCAAATCAGAAGCCGCCACATAAATCGTCACGCCCGCCGACAGCGGCAATCCAAATCCCACCTCGCGATGAAACACGGCCATCGTCATCACGCCCGCAACAGTAGCCGCTCCCAGCATGACGGAAGTGCTCCAGGCAAAGCCGCGGCTGCGGCCGCTCGCCAGCATGACCGAAGCAATCGTGAATCCCTCCGGAATCTTGTGCAGGAAGACGGCAATGAAGATGACCCAGCCCAGCCAGTTCGAAACAATGAAGCCCGGAGGCAATAGCGATGCCGTCAAAGAACGTGTGAATGAGCAGGCCCATCAGCACCGAATAACTCTTATGCGTGTGGAGAAACTCGTCGGCGTGCGTCTCCTCTCCGAAGTGAAAATGCGGCGTAACCGTATGCTCGAAAAAATGCACCAGCAGGTAGCCGAGAAGAATAAGAAATCCAGCCCGCGGTCCGCGCAGCTCAATGCTCTCCGGAACCATCTCAACCATGGCAACCGCCAGCATGAAGCCCGCCCCCAGCGCGACGAAATAGCGCAGGTAAGCGCGCTCCCAGTTGCTTCTGCACAATGATCGCGCCGCCAAAAACATTCGCTGCCGCCGCCGTCAGTCCGAGCAGCACACTGGTCAGAATGGGGGACATGAGAGAGAAGGATAGCAGGAAGCGGCTGCGCGTTGTCAGTTGTCACCAACCCTGCGTGCCCGACATTTGCCTGCTAGAATTCGCGCGTGCGCTTCTGGCTCGAACTCATCGCCTGGCTGGCCTGCGTTGTCTATTCGACGATCCCTGCGTTCTGGTTCATGATTCATCCCTTCGCGGAGCGCTGGCGAGCGCGCCACCGCTCGCCCTACCTGATATTGCTTCCGGCATGGATGGCGATGTGGGCGATCATGGCGTTCGCAACGCGGCCCTGGCGGCATATTTCTTTCTATTCAACTTGGTTGGCATGGTTCCCCGCCGCGCTCCTGTTTGCCGCCGGATTTTATCTCTACGCCAAGTCGGGCAAGAATTTCAGCGCGCAGCAATTGGGCGGGCTGCCGGAAGTCCATGGCGAAGCTGCACGGCGGCCATCGCGACCAACGTCTGGTAACAGACGGTATCCGCGCCCACGTGCGCCATCCGGTCTATCTCGCGCATCTTTGCGAGATGATAGCCTGGAGCGTCGGCACTGGCCTCGCGGTGTGCTGGGCGCTAACGGCCTTCGCCATCGCAACCGGCACGGTAATGATTCGAATGGAGGATGCGGAACTCGAGAAGAGATTCGGAGACGCGTATCGCAATTATCGTGACGCTGTGCCGGCAGTATTGCCGCGGTTGTCTGCCGAGCGCCAGCTATAATCCGGTTTAACTGAAGGCTGACGGCTGATAGCTGACGGCTAAGCTCATGCGCTTCGAACTCTTCATCGCATCCCGCTACCTGCGCGCCAAACGGCGCCAGGCTTTCATCGGCATCATCACGGCGATCTCGATTGCCGGCGTTGGGGCAGGCGTGGCTTCGCTCATCGTGGCTCTGGCCGTCAACAACGGCTTTCGCCAGGATTTGCAGAACCGCCTTCTGGGATCGACCGCGCACATCAGCCTGTTGCGAATCGAGAGCGATGGCATTCAAAATTGGCGTGCGCTGCTCGATAAGCTTGAACATGAACAGCACGTAGTCGCTGCCGCTCCCGCCATCTACGAGCAGGTGCTGATTTCGCGTGGCCCGCGGGCGCGAGGCGCGGTGCTCAAAGGCATGTTGCCTCGCTATGAGCGCAAGGTCAGTGATCTGCTTCAGACGGTGAACATCGGCTCGGCGGCAGACTTGGAGGAAGCTCGACCGTAGCGCCGGCGCCCTCGCCGGCTGTCGCGGCGGGCGTCTCGCCCGCCGCACCCGCAAGCAACAAAGCCTCCAACCATCCCCCGACGACCTAACCAGCGTCCACGCCCGCCAAGCCGCCATGCCGCCCATAATCCTGGGCCACGACCTAGCCGACGAAGTCGGCGCCACAGTAGGCTCCATAGTCCTGGTCACCTCGCCCCAAGGCGAACTCACTCCCTTCGGCATGGTTCCCAAATACATACGCTTTCGCGTCGTCGGCATCTTCAACTCCGGCTTCTTCGACTACGACTCTTCCTGGGCTTTCATCCGCCTCGCCGACGCACAGGAACTCTTCGGCCTCGGCGACGTCATCTCCGTCATCCAGTTCAAGCTCGACGACATCTACCGCGCCCCCGAAGTCGGCCAGCAACTCGAGCGCGCCGCCGACCAGGCCACCGCCTCCAGCGGCTTCATGACCACCAACTGGATGGAGCAGAACAAGCCGCTCTTCCACGCCCTGCGCCTCGAGCGCCTCGTCACCTTCATCACCATCGGCCTTATCGTCTTCGTAGCCGCGCTCAACATTCTCATCTCGCTCACCATGATGGTCATGGAGAAGACAAAAGACATCGCCGTCCTCATGTCGATGGGCACCAAAAAGCGCCAGATTCGCCGCGTCTTCATCGCGCAAGGCATGCTCATCGGCGTCATCGGAACCCTCATCGGACTCGCCCTCGGCTACGGCATCTCCTGGGCCGGCGGCCACTACCATTTCATAGCGCTCTCGCCCGAGGTCTATTCCATCGACTACGTACCCTTCGCCCCACGTCCCATGGACGGCCTCATCGTAGCGCTAGTCTCCATCGGAATTTCCTTCGTCGCGACGATCTATCCGTCGTGGGCAGCGTCAAGGATTCTGCCGGCCGAGGCGCTGCGTTACGAGTAGGTCGCGTGGGGACAGCCGCCCTCGGCTGTCCAGGCGAGCGAAGCTCGCCACCGATCTTGTCCGACGCCGCTAGCCCAGGTTTTCCTTATGTGGATATTGGCCGATCAAGTGTGGGCTTGTTCGTTGGACTGTAGGGGTTCGGCGGTTCTTGATACCAAAGCCATGGATACGCCTTCCTATCCGAGACCAAGCCCTTCCTGACGGGATTCTCCAAAATGTAATCAATCTTTGCCTGAAGATTTTCCGCCGAACGCAACACTCGATCAAAAGATTCGGTCTGCCATACTTTGCCTGTGCGAGATAGAAGTCGGTTGATCTTGTGGGCCGATGCGCCCTTGATGGCGTCCATGATTTCGGCGAGCGAGTAGATTTCATTGGCTAATTGGTTGACTTGTGGAATGAAGATAAGATGAACATGGTCGGGCATGACTACCGCGACACGCAAATTAACTTTCACTTCGTGGTCATGCAGGCAAGAGTCAAGCACGATCCGACGCGCAGCTTCGGGCAGCGTCCAGCGCCGGTAAGTGCAGAAAGTTACGAAATGAGGTTTAGCGTGACGCTGAAGATGCGGCAGATCGCGCCGGTAGAACGCCCTGAGCATACAATCACGTGGGGACAGTCGCCCTCGGCTGTCCAGCGGGGCAAAGCCCCGCAGAAAAAAGTGTACGGCGCAACGGTACATGCGGGATCAAAATTCATGCCTCTAGCGTCACATTCAGTGCCCAAAACGGGAAGCAGCGGCACGAGACAATGTCGGGGGTGAGCTTCACTCCCTTGGACAGCCGAGGGCGGCCGTCCCCACGTGTTATGTTTTTTCACCAAGTTCCCTGTGCGCCGCGTCCCATGGACGGCCTCATCGTAGCGCTAGTCTCCATCGGAATCTCTTTCGTGGCGACGATCTATCCGTCCTGGGCGGCATCAAGAATCTTGCGGGCGGAGGCGCTGCCGCATGAGTAACGGCTCACGTGGGGACAGCCGCCCTCGGCTGTCCAGCGGGGCAAAGCCCCGCAGCAAATAAGCTCTTGGTGGAAGAGCGGCCCTTTAGGGCCGCGTAAGAGCCCGCAAACCGCACATGGGCTCTTATGTTTTTTTGACAATGATGGACAAGAGCCGCTCCTCGAATTCCTGGCTCATGACAGTTGTCGAATTTGTTCTCGCGCAGACTCTCTCGGCAAGTTCGGCTTTCGAATAACTTGAACCATTTCTGGTAACAAGGTCGCCCTGTATCGTGATATCGCCCCCAACTCCGTATATCTCATCGAGTACGGCTGGCGGGTACACATGCTCGATTCCGTTCTTGCTCCAAACAACTATGTTCTCGGCTAACATTCCCATCGAGATCAAAGCCTCTTTAAGTCCCTGACCGTGCACCGAGTCTAGAACCGCGATGATGCGGTCGCGATAGGGACTTTTCTGAATGTCAGTGAGAAGATTCTTGGCCGTGTTAAGGATTTCCTTCATCCGAGCGTCAGAATTAGAGTTAATGACGCTGAATTGCTGATTTGGAAATCTAACGGTCAACACCCGCTGTATGAAGGTGTGGTCTGACTTCCCCTCGACCAAAAGTATTACAGAAGGCAGGTAAAGAGTCTCAAACCTGTTCCCGAGCAGGAAAAAATGAATCCTGTTGAAGTCACTTTGTGAGAGGACTTGCCTTACAGAGATCTCGTCACCCTTCTTCTCGACCATGAAGTTATTCGCAATTCTTCGCCGGTCGAGGAAAATTGTCGAATGCGTGGCAAAGACGAGAGTTTTGATGTGCGCAAAGTAGGTCGACCTGTGTTCTCTGTCATAGAAGAAATCGGCCAGGACCCCCTGTGCTTCAGGACTGATCCCAAGTTCGGGCTCGTCGATTAAGAAAGTGTCATATTCCTCATCCAGCAGACTCGTAATTAGAGTTGTGATCAGCCGAAATCCTGAGCTTGAGTACGATAGATTGTGGCCGCCGGTAGATATGTATTTTTGAGACATCGAATTGTCCGGCACAGTCTGCAGGATTTCCATATCCGTACCCAACAGCAGTTTAACAATCTCCCGCAGCGACTCTCTCCGAGCATCCGAGAGCTCAGCGATTGCTTGCTGCAGGTTGAGAGGAGAATTGTCCATGTTCTGCTGTTGCCGCCAGAAATTCAAGAATTCGTTGTATCTCTGCTGCTTTCGGGATCGATTGGGTGTGAAATAGCCTAACAAATTGAAATTTTGATAACGTGCGGGGCCAAGATAAGAGGCGTTCATCCCTATTTCCTGGGTTAGTTGCTTTAGGATGTAGGTTTTTCCGCAATTATTACGACCGACGAGGGTTGCGTATTCCGCATTCCTAATCTGCTGCAGTACCTTCTGCGTCTCTGCTGAGAACAGCGTATTTGGCTTCTGGTCGTATAGGTACACCGCTACTCTCCATGCATTCGTTTGTGCTGGCGCGACTCGATATTACTCCACCCCAAGGCAAAGTACGCATTGCGAATTCTGCTGACCTGGATACCCAGGGAAGGCAGGTGCATGTGTCGTTTCCCTTCCTCACGCGCAATGAGTGATATTTCTTCTCCGACCAGGCCCCCCGATTCATCACAATCTCGCTGTGAGGAAAGTCCTAGACATAAGAACTCAATCACGAAACAATATTCACATTAATAACCGGAGCCCAGCCGGCCCGGCCGGACTGGTCTGCGCAACACTGGTCTGCATAACACTGGTTTGCATAACAAAGTGGGGGCAAGCAGCCTTAATGGTGAGTCAAATCCAAAAGAATCAAGACTTTACCTCTAAGTCTCTCCCGCTCAAGACTTTGCCGGGAAATTTTTCGTAACTCGATGATTCTATTAGAACCCAATAAGGGGGGGTACCCCCACTTACAAATGAATTCATAAAGTAGGTAAGCATTCATAACCGAGCGGCGTTGCTTCAAGCTCGTAGCTCGAAGCTCATAGCTCATAGCTCATAGCTAAAAAAGGACTCATACATGGAAACCAAACCAGCACCTCGTTGTCACCACATCTCCACCAGCGGCATCCAATGCGGATCGCCCGCCGCCGGCAATCTGCGCTTTTGCTACTACCATCAGCAGAGCCGTTCCACCGCTTTCAAGTACTACGCCGAAGCGCCTTTCGTCGCCCTCGAAGAGGATCTTCCTCTCTTCGAAGACGCGCACTCCATCCAGATCGCCATTCGCCAGATCGCATCCTTGCTCATGCAGCGAAAAATCGAACACAAGGTCGCCGGCCTGCTGCTCTATTCCATCCAGCTTGCGCTTGCTCAATCTCAAGCAACTGAAAGCTGAAAAGCCGCACCCCGCGCAGGTTGTCGTCGAACTCGAAAAAGTCGAAGAAACGCTTCCCGACTCCGCCTTCAAGGAACCGACGCCGCCCCCATCGGCTTTGGAAGCTCCGCAAAAACCCGCGCCCTCGGAAAGCAAGCGCAAAAAAGACGATCAACCCACCGAAGCAGAAATCCAGGAACAACTGGAATATCTTCTCTTCCTCGGCCGGCACTTGGACGAGCCCGCAGGCTCCATCCCCAACGAGGAGAAATACTTCCGCACCACGCGCGCTCTACGGAACGGCGAACTCGGGGATATGAAAGGGCTGATGCGCGAGGTTCCAAAAGAGAAGCTGCCAGAGGCACTGAAAGAGAGAGCGCAGGCGAAGGCCCAGGCCAAGTCCCCGGCGGAGTCCCAGCCGAAGCCTGACGACGGCCTTCCGCCCGGCACCATCCAGGGCTGCGCAATAAAAAGGCCCGCGTCCAATGGAAGATCGGATCGCGACCCGGCTCGCGCTCGGAACCTCGTTCCTCGCAATAATCTATCCATCGCGAGCGGCGCGCATTCTGTCGGCTGAGGCGTTGCGGTCCAAGTCAAAGCCTAAAACCCGCTTCATTGGGGCCTCCGGCGAGGACGGAAAGGTGGCTGGTTGTAGGCGTAGGAATTGCCCCGCGCGGAATATGTTCTAATGCTCCACGCATGCGCGCCGCCGCGATCTTTGGATTGGGAACGTCGCCCTCAGACCTTGAACGATTTCGAGGCGGTTCCTCAACCACGTGGATGAAGGCCTGCCCTGCATCGGCAGGCGATGCGGATGCTGTCGTAATTTTTGGTGGCGACGGCACGGTTCATCGGCATCTTCCGGCGCTGGCGCGGCTCCAGCTTCCTGTGCTGGTCGTGCCTTCGGGGAGCGGAAATGATTTTGCGCGCGCGTTGAACCTGCGCTCGGTTCGCGGTTCGCTGAGAGCCTGGCGCGATTTCGAAGCGGGAAAAAATCAACCTCGAGCGACCGACCTTGGCGTCATTCGGCCCGCGGCTTCTCCCGAAAATGAGCGGTACTTCTGTTGCGTCGCGGGCTGCGGGCTTGACTCTCTAACCGCACGCCGCGCCAATCGAATGCCGCGCTGGCTGCGCGGTCACGGAGGTTATGCGCTTGCGCTCGCGCCTGCGCTCTTCAAGCTTCCGGCTTATCCAATGCGAATTACGCGCTGGAACAACGCCGGCGAGAATCGCGACGAAAAGCCGCGCCTGACCCTGTTGGCCGCTTTTGCCAACACGCAGTTTTATGGAGACGGAATGCGCATCGCGCCGCAAGCCGACATGGCCGATGGCCAACTTGATGTTTGCCGCATCTCGACTATGAATTCTTTGGCATTGCTTGGTATGTTTCCCACGGTCTATTTCGGCGGTCATCTGCGCTCACCGAAGGTCGAGTATTCGAAAGCCGAGCGGGCGCGAGTGGAATGTGACACACCGCTGGAGATCTATGCCGATGGAGAGTTCGTATGCAAAACGCCTGCCGACATTTCCGTCGCTGCCGGCGCGTTGCAGGTAATTACTTCGCCGCGCTAGTTTGCGCCTTGCCAAAGCGGTCATCGAGCGCAAGGTTCAGTTCGAGAACATTCACTCGCGGTTCACCGAGAAATCCCCATTGCCGCTGCGTGGTGTGTTCCAGAACCAGTTTCTCAATCTCCGCTGCGGGCGCTTTGCGCTCGCGCGCCACGCGTGGAAGCTGAAACCTCGCTGCTGCAGGAGTGATGTCTGGATCCAGGCCTGAGCCCGACGCAGTTACCAGGTCAATCGGAATCGGAGCGCCGGGATTCTCTGCCTGGGCAGCGGCCACATCGCCCTTCACTCGATCAATGAGCTTCTGATTCGTCGGTCCCAACTGCGAGCCATTGGAATTGGTGGGGTCATAACCATTGCCTGCCGCCGACGGCCGCGGGTGAAAGTAAGCTGCTCCCGTAAAGCCTTGCGCAATGATCGCCGAGCCAATGACTTTGCCATCTCTCTCGATCAGTTGGCCATTGGCCTTCTTGGGGAAGAGGACCTGCGCGAGTCCGGTTACTACCAGGGGGTAAATAATTCCCAGGAGAATCGTGGTGGCGATTGTCATGAGCACTGCGGTAATCAGGTTTTTCTTCATAAAAACTCCGTTATGCGAGGCCAACTGCGGTAATGAGCAGGTCAATCGCCTTGATTCCAATGAAGGGCACGATGATTCCACCCACGCCGTAAATCCACAGGTTGTTGCGCAGCAACGCCGCGGCGGGCATGGCGCGATACTTCACGCCGCGCAGGGCCAACGGAATCAGGGCAACGATGATCAGTGCGTTGAAGATGACAGCCGACAAGATCGCGGACTCCGGTGTCTTCAGGTGCATGATGTTCAGCGCATTGAGGACCGGAAAAGTTCCCGCAAACATCGCCGGAATGATCGCGAAGTACTTGGCTACGTCATTGGCGATCGAAAAGGTGGTGAGTGCGCCGCGCGTCATCAGCAACTGCTTGCCGATTTCCACGATCTCGATGAGCTTGGTGGGATTGGAGTCGAGGTCGACCATGTTGCCGGCTTCTTTGGCGGCCTGAGTGCCGGTGTTCATGGCCACGCCGACATCGGCCTGAGCGAGCGCAGGCGCATCGTTGGTGCCGTCGCCCGTCATGGCCACGAGCTTTCCATCCGCCTGCTCACGGCGGATCAGGTCCATCTTGTCTTTGGGAGTCGCCTCGGCAAGAAAGTCATCGACGCCGGCTTCGCGCGAGATGGCCGCGGCGGTGAGCGGGTTGTCGCCGGTAATCATCACGGTTTTGATGCCCATGGCGCGCAGTTGCTTGAAGCGTTCGATCATTCCGCCCTTGACGATGTCCTTGAGATAAATCACCCCCAAGGCGCGCTGGTTCTCCGCGACGATCAGAGGTGTGCCGCCGGAACGCGAGATTTGTTCGACGCTGGCCTGAATCTCACGCGGCACAGAGGTGCCGAACTGATTCAGGTATTTCGAGATGGAGTCGACCGCGCCCTTGCGAATCTCGCGGCCATCGAGGTTTACGCCCGACATGCGGGTCTGCGCGGTGAAAGGAACAAACACCGCTTCGTGGGCGGCCAGTTCGCGGCCGCGCAGGCCGTAGCGCTCTTTCGCCAGCACAACGATCGATCGGCCTTCCGGCGTCTCGTCGGCAAGCGACGAGAGTTGGGCGGCATCGGCCATCTCCGCTTCGGTGATTCCGGGCGCGGGCATGAACTCGGCGGCCTGGCGATTGCCAAGAGTGATGGTGCCGGTTTTATCGAGCAGCAGAGTATTGACGTCGCCGGCAGCTTCCACGGCACGTCCCGACATGGCGAGCACATTGTGCTGCACCAATCGATCCATGCCCGCGATGCCGATGGCGGAAAGCAAGCCGCCGATAGTCGTCGGAATCAGGCAGACCAGCAGCGAAACCAGCACGAATACGGTCTGCGGGGATCCAGCGTAAATAGCGAATGGCTGTAACGTCACAACCGCCAAAAGAAAAATGATGGTCAGGCCCGCGAGCAGAATGTTGAGCGCGATCTCATTGGGAGTCTTCTGCCGCTCGGCGCCCTCGACGAGCGCGATCATGCGGTCGAGGAAAGTCTCACCAGGGTTGGAGGTGATCTTTATTTTGATTTTGTCCGACAAGACGCGCGTGCCGCCGGTCACGGCCGAGCGATCTCCGCCCGCTTCGCGAATGACGGGCGCGGATTCGCCGGTGATCGCCGATTCGTCAACCGAAGCCACACCTTCGATGATCTCGCCATCGGAGGGAATGAGCTCTCCAGCGGTGCAATACACGACGTCGCAAGTTCTCAGTTTGGAGCTGGGCACCTGCTCAATCGCGCCGCTCTGGGTGACGCGGTTGGCAACGGTCTCAGATCGCGCCTTACGTAGCGTCTCTGCCTGCGCTTTGCCCCGGCCTTCGGCCATCGCCTCGGCAAAATTGGCGAACAGGACGGTGAACCAGAGCCAGAGCGTGATCTGGAGGTTGAACTTGAAGGCGGCCCCGCCTTTGAAGTAGCAACGCGGTCGTGATGACGCTTCCGACCTCCACCACGAACATGACCGGATTGCCCATCATCTTGCGCGGATTCAGTTTCAAGAAACAGTCCACGAGCGCCTGCCGAACAATCTTCCACTCCCAGATCGCTCTTTTGCGCGAGTGTTTCATGGGCGATTGTCCAAGCCGCACCATCTTCGGCGTCGCAACATCTTTGATTTCGGGTGTCGTTGCCATCGTGAAATCCCTCTAGAACGTCTTGCCCGTCACCATGAGCAAATGCTCAAGGATTGGACCCAAACTTAATGCTGGAAAGAAAGTAAGTGCGCCGACAATCAGAATGACGCCGATCAGGAGCATCGAGAATAAAGGCGTCGTCACCGGGAACGTTCCTAGGGACGGCGGAACATATTTCTTGCCGGCGAGATTCCCGGCAATGGCCAGCATGGGGATGATCATCAAGAAGCGTCCGGCGAGCATGGTGAAGCCAATGGCCACGTCGTACCAGAGCGTGTTGGCGGTCAATCCACCGAATGCCGAGCCGTTGTTGCCAGCTCCGGACACAAACGCATAGAGGACTTCGCTAAACCCGTGCGGCCCCGGATTCAAAATGCTGGAAGTACCAAATCCGTTTACGATCGAAACCCCCGTGAAGCACAAAATCACCAGCGGGAACACGAGCGTGACGAGCATGGCCATCTTGACGTCGTAGGCCTCGATCTTCTTGCCGAGATATTCGGGTGTGCGGCCCACCATGAGGCCGGCAATGAAAACCGCCAGGACGATGTAGATCAGCATCCCATACATGCCCGCGCCGACCCCGCCGAAAATCACCTCGCTGAGCATGATGTTGACCAGCGGAACCATTCCGCCGAGCGGGGTATAGGAGTCATGCCATCCGTTGATGGCGCCGCAACTCGCATCGGTGGTGATCGTGGCGAAAAGGGCGGAGTTGGCGATGCCAAACCGGACTTCTTTCCCCTCCATATTGCCGCCGGACTGTAGGGCGGTGGCTCGCTGGTCCGTGCTTGCCAGGAGAGGGTTGCCGCGAGCCTCCGCCCAATAGGCGACCGTTACTCCGGCAAGAAATAAAATTGCCATGGCCGCCCAAACTGCCCAGCCGTGCCGCGGTGAACCGGTCATGCGGCCGAGCGTGTATGTGAGCCCCGCCCCGATGGCGAAAATGGCAAACATCTCAAACAAATTCGTGAAGGGCGTTGGATTCTCAAACGGATGAGCGCTGTTAGCGTTGAAGAACCCGCCACCGTTGGTGCCGAACTCCTTGATGATTTCCTGCGAGGCCACCGGGCCTTGCGCGATGGTCTGATCGGTGACCGTGTCCATGACCGGCTTGCCTTGCGCGTCCACCGCCGGCTTGCCGTCGACGCCGACCTTCTGCACCTGCATTGGTTCGACCAGCTTGGCAGTGTCGTACGGCTTAAGGTTCTGCACCACGCCCTGCGATACCAGCACCAACGCGCCGATAATCGAGACCGGCAAGAGAATCCACAGGCAACTGCGGACCAGGTCAACCCAGAAGTTGCCGATGGTCTGCATTTGACGGCGGGCGACCCCGCGGATAAACGCGATGGCAAGCGCGATGCCGGTCGCCGCCGAGACGAAGTTGTGATAGGCGAGCCCCGCCATTTGCGTGAAATAGCTCATGGTCGACTCGCCCGAATAAGCCTGCCAGTTGGTATTCGTGGTGAACGAGGCGGCGGTATTGAACGCAACGTGAGCCGGCGTGACCGCGCCGAACTTCTGCGGGTTGAAGGGCAGGAACCCTTGCAGTCGCTGCATAAAGTACAGCAGCAACATCGACACGGCACTGAACAGCAGCATGGCGAAGGCGTATTCCGTCCAGCGCATCTCGTGCTTCTCGTCGACGCCCGTAATGCGATAGAGCAAGCGCTCAACCGGCCGAGCTATCGGATCGAAGAACGTCCGCTCACCGCTGAAGACGCGGGCCATGTACACTCCGAGCGGTTTCGTCACCGCCAGGATCAAAGCGAGGTAGACCAAGATCTGAAGCCAACCATTGCCAGTCATTCCGTTGCCAATCATTAGAATTTCTCCGGCCTGAGCAAGGCATACAGCAGGTAAACCATCAAACCGGCGCTCACGATGAGCATGAGGATCGATTCAGTATTCATAAAGCACCCTTCAGTGAATGCGGTCGCAGAAGTGTACGTACGCAAGCGACAGCGCGAAAAACGCAATTGTGATCACAACGTAGATGAGGTCGTGCACAGCAGCCTCCAGTACGAGCTAACTTGTTCGCATGGTCAACCCGATGCGTTAGAACTTGACCAGGATCGCCATCGTGCCGCGATTCTCGGTGTGTCGCAGATCGGGCGACCAGTCTTCTACGACGGAGCCTGGTCCTCCCTGGTTCCCTCCGGGAGGTGTGACCCCGCCAGGCCCGCTAAAGTACGGCACATTCGCGTGGCGATGGTTATACTCCCAACGAAAGGTAATGTACTGGCTGGGCATGTAGTCGTAGGTTGCAGACATGTCCCATGCCTTGAATTGATCGCCAGGATTCTCCGTGAAGTACGGCGTGCCTGAAGTGGCGGTGGCTCCGTTAATCGGCGGCAGCAATACGAGATATCGGCCGGGGTTGTTGATCTCGCCCCCGCCCAGCGTGAAGCCGTAGCGATCTTTATGGAACCACCAACGGTTGTAGACCATGAAACCGAGAAAGCTCTGCTTGTATGCAAGGATGTTGCCGGCAGCGTCCCTCTTATTGCCGGTGCAGGCCACGCCTCCGCCGGATTCGCAACCTGCGTCCGCGGTGACACTGAAGGCCATCTTGTCGAGAAAGCTCTCGGGATGGTCATAGTACTTGACTTGCACGCTGTCGTCGGTGTGATAGCGAGTGCGGTTGGGAATTCCAATCGCATCAGCGCCGGCGCCATAATTGTTTGCGAGGAGCGAAAGCCAAGGCGTTGGACGCCAAAGAATCTGGCCGCCAAAGCCCAGTCGACCATTGGGTCGCGCGTAGGATTGCCATCCGTTGATAATCCAGGGTTCGATCTTCAACTTGGCGGTCGGGAAGATCTGAATGCGCATGCCCGTGAAAAACCACGGCGTGTTGGATGATACGTAGGACGGCTGGTAAGCCCAATTGTCGAACTGATAAAAGCTGAACAGGCCCACATACGAAAGAAAGATTCCGGCGTCTACGTTGATTCCATGCAGGGCGTCAAAATGATAACCGCCGTAAGCTTCATTCAGGTAGCGATAAGCATTATCCAATTGCCATTGACCGCGCGAATAGCTGGCATCATTGCGCGGGGTCGCGGTTGAATACAAACCTAATTGGCTGAAGATGCGCCCACGAACATGGTCGTAGTGAAAGTCTCCACCGATACCCAGGTGGGTGAGACTCACTTCATTCGAACGAAACACCTCGCTGGAACCGCCAATCGTATCGTCTTTGGGGTGGTTCCAGTCATAATGGTAGGCAACGTCGCTACGGACCTCGGGCGTGAAGAACTTGGAGTCGAAAGCTGGTTCCTTCGTGCGCGGATTGCCGTTCAGCCAGGTCCAATCCCACTCAGAGAAGGGCTCGATCTTGGCCGGTTTGCTCGATTGCGCCGAAGAGGAATTATCGGATGCCGCTACCGTAGCTGGCGCGGCAGGCGCGACATATGCCTGAACCGGCGCTGTCGCCTTCGATGAGCTCATTTCTGAGCTCGGCGGCTCCGCAGTTTCACGTTCTGTGAGTTGACGTTCAAGTTGTTCGACCCGCTTGGTCAGGGCCTCAATTTGCTTCGCCACGTCGGGCGGGAGTGCGGCAGGGGCTGGCTGCGCCGAGGCGCTTGCGGCCGACGCGGACCCGCTTGCATCCTGCGCGAAAACCGGATGCGCGGCTACAACGGTAAGGAGCACCACACCGACCAGCACTAGCGCCGCGCTTTTCGTGCCGGAGGATTGTCCGCCTTTCAACTTGCTGTTTCTCGTTTGTGAAGTCATAGGAAAAAGTTCTTCGCTTTCTAACTTCGATCTCGAACGGCGTTGCTCTTTTGCTCGTTCCCATGTCGCGTCTCGGCCATCCTTCACCAGCGCCAGAAGGAACCGGAGGAGGAAGGCCTCGCATAACGCACACAACGCCAGAAACGAGTACATCATCATGCTCTGTCAAGGGAGCCAGCGGTTCCGGAGGTGATTAAACAGGGATGTCCATAAAGGGACGGTAAGGAATTCCTAAGGAATTCATAAAGGGATCAAACCTCGGTACCGTCCCGTTCGGAACGCCTTAGCAACCCCACTCGGCTTCGCCGGGCTTGGCGAAATATCGCCGGGACTGGCGCTCGGTCGGGACCACTTCCACTTCGAGGAGCGCAAGACGGGCGGCGGCGATCAATCGGTTTTTTTCGGCGGGCGGTACACTGGCCCACGCATCGCAGGTGCGCAGGTGAGCCGCATTTCCAGAGTCATCGCTGAGCGCCTGATGATAATGGTGTAACAGTTGCGCAAAACGTTCAACGGATACTTCTTCAATCGACATGAACTTTGTTCCCCTTCTGCCGATCCCACATCCACCGGCATCGAATACATTGGACGCGATGCTCCGTAAAATGTGCGTAAATTGAAAATAAGGGAGTCGTAAGGGTTTCTGAATGCAAATTGATGAGATTGTCATCCCGACCGGAGGGAGGGATCTGCTTCTTGACCGACCACAGAAGTGCGCCTACGCGCCCGGCTCGAACCGATAACCCACCCACGGATCGGTCACGATGTAGCGCGGCGAATCGGGCGACGGCTCCAGTTTTTTTCGCAGTTGCCCGACAAAGACGCGGAGATATTCCACCTGCTCCGTCCGCTCGCCTCCCCACACTGCGCCGAGCAGTGCGCGATGCGTGATTACCTTGCCCGGGTGGCGAGCAAGATAGACGAGCAGATCGAACTCCTTCGGCGTCAGGTGAACAGCGCGATCCTTAACAAGAACGCTGCGCGCGCCCGGATCGATGCGGAAATCGCCCATCTTGATCGGCGCCGATTCCGAATCTTCCGTGGGCCCGCGCCGCCGCAGATTGGCCCGCACGCGCGCCAGCAATTCCTCCATGCCGAACGGTTTGGTTACGTAGTCGTCCGCGCCCGCATCCAGCGCCTTCACCTTCGTGCGCTCCTCGCCGCGCACGGAAAGCACAATAATCGGGACCTGCGTCCTGGTACGTAATTGCCGGCATAATTCCAGCCCGTCCATGTTGGGCATGGCCAGGTCGGTGATCACCAGATCCGGCGTCCAGTCCTTCATGATCTCGAGCGCAGTCTCGCCATCGTTGGCGGCGCGAATGTCATAGCCGTGGCTGGAAAGCGAGGTCCGGAGCACGCGCGTGATCTGCGATTCGTCGTCCACTACCAGAATGTGTTTGTGATCCGTCATCGCTCAACTCGGTTCCTGCGTGACGATGTGGACGTCAACCGCGGGAGCATCGCGTAGGAACTGGTGAATCGCCGACAGATAAAAGTAGCGCTTCCATCCGCGCGTCGCCGAGCGCCCGAACACCACCTGCGTAATGTGTTTCTCGTTGACGAATTCCGCGACCGCTTCGGCCACGCTCTTTCCCTTCACGCGGACTATCTTCGCGCCTACGTTCTCGGCAAAGCGAAGGTTGGCATTCAATGTCCGCTGATTTTCCTCGCTCGTGTCCTGACCCATATCGGTATAGACAACGAACAGCTCGGCATTCATCGCCTGCGACATGCGCGCGCCGCGCGCGATCAGATACTGCGCCGCCGGATTTGAGCTGATGCAGACCGCGATCCGCTCGCGGATCGCGACCGCAGTCTTGTCTTTTTCCAGCACTTCGCGGCGCTGCTCCAGGCTCACATCGACCGCCTGCGCTACCTGCCGCAGGGCCAGTTCGCGCAACGCAATCAAATTGGTTTCGCGAAAGAAATTTTCCAGCGCGCGACCCACGCGCTCCTGCGGATACACATCGCCGCGCCGCATCCGATTCTGGAGCGCCTCGGGCGTCAGATCGATCATCACCACTTCGTTGACGCGCTGGAGCACCCAATCGGGCACCGTTTCTCGCACCTGGATTCCCGTCACACCCTGCACGGTCGGCGTCACACTTTCCAGGTGCTGAATGTTCATCGTCGACAGCACATCGATGCCGGCATCTAGCAGCTCGAACACATCCTCGTAGCGCTTGCGGTGCTTGCTGCCCTCAATGTTCGTATGCGCCAGTTCGTCCACCAGCGCAACCCGCGGCTTACGAGCAAGAATCGCGTCCACATCCATCTCTTCGAACTGCGCGCCCTTGTACTCAAGCTGCTTTCGCGGGACGACCTCGAGCTGCGTAACCAGCTCGCCTACCGTTTTGCGGCCGTGCGTTTCCACAACTCCGATCACAACGTCTTCGCCACGGCTCTTGCGGCGGATCGCTTCTGTCAGCATGGTATGCGTCTTGCCCACGCCGGGAGCGTAGCCGAGAAAGAGCTTGAATACGCCACTCTTTTTTGCCGCCGGCGTCGCTTCCTCAAGCCATTGTTCGGGAGTCTTGGTCATCGCGATTGCGAATATTGTCGTCGAGAGTTCGATGTTTGTCGATCACCGCGGGCGGCTCACGGCTCGCAGCCCGAAGCTCATTTACAATCTCCTCGTGAAATCCGCTGCCCGATCCGTCGCGGGATATCTGATTGCTGCATTCTGGGTTGCTGCTATCACGTTCGTCGGCTGCCGTTGGCTTCATCTCAATGCCACCACGATCGCCCTGCTGTTTCTCTTGGGGGTTCTCGGCATTTCCGCGTTCTACGGCATTCGGCAAGCGGTTTTCATGTCGATCATCGCGACCCTTGCCTTCAACTATTTTTTTCTACCTCCCGCCGGCACGCTGACGATCGCAGACCCGCAAAACTGGATCGCGCTCTTCGCTTTCCTCATTACCGCCGTCTCCGCCAGCGAACTGTCCGCGCGCGCCCGGCGAGGCCAGCGCACCGCTGTAGAGCGCCGCCAGGAGCTTGAACGACTTTACGCCTTCAGCCAATTGCTGCTGTCGAGCGATAAAGCTGCGGAGTTGCTTAACCTTATCCCTCGTTACATCGTCGAATCCTTTGGCGTCCGCTCGGCCGCGATCGCGCTCTCCAGCCGCGCTGACGTTTATCGCTCCGGCCCTGCCATCGATGGCCTGGAATCACACGATCTGCAACTGGTCACGCTACGCGGCGAGCCGCGCTTCGATGCCGCCAGCCAGCTTGCCTTCATGCCGCTGCGGGTTGGAGTGCGGGTCGTCGGCAGCATGGGCGTCTCCGGATCGCGGCTGTCGCGCCAAACGCTCGAAGCAATCGGCAGCCTGGTGGCCATCGCGATCGAGCGCGCCAGTGCATTCGAAAGGCTCAGCCGCGCCGAGGCCGCGCGTGAAAGCGAACAGCTCCGCTCCGTTCTGCTCGATTCGGTCACTCACGAATTTCGTACACCGCTCACCGCCATCAAGGCCTCCGCGACCGCCATGCTCGGCACGGCAACGCATTCGCCGGAAGAGACGCATGAACTCCTAACCATCATCAACGAGGAAAGCGACCGCCTCAATCGCCTGATCGGCGAGGCCGCAGAGATGGCGCAGCTCGACGCTAATAAAGTCGAGTTCACCTTTGCCGCCGCACCCGTTCGGCCAATCGTCGACGACGCGCTCGACGAATTAAAGCAGCTCCTCGCCCATCATCCAGTCGACGTCCGCATTCCCGCCGACCTCCCCGCCGCCCGCATGGATTCCGCCCATATCAGGGAAGTCCTCGTTCACCTGCTTGAAAACGCCGCCAAGTATTCACCTGCCGGCGCCCCGGTTCGTGTCACGGCCGAAGCCCGCGATTCGGTTACCAACAAGCCCCGCATGCTCACCATAAGTATTGCCGACCGCGGTCCCGGCATCGACGACTTCGAACAGTCTCTCGTCTTTGAGAAGTTCTATCGCGGACGAAACCAGCGCGTGCAGGTCCATGGCACCGGCATGGGACTGGCCATCTGCAAGGCAATCGTAGAAGCGCACGGCGGGCGTCTCGGCCTGACCAGCCAGTTGGGGCACGGCTCGGTTTTTTATTTCACTTTGCCGATGGCTTGAGACTTCCGATACGATATGTTCCATCGCGCTCCCTAGAATTCACTTCCCACCCATCAAAAATCCGCGGTTCTGGGTTAGAATCGTTGGGCGCCTGTCTTCGTTTCAGAGTCCGACTTTCGAAGCCCATGGCGGCTTCTCACTTCCCGAGGTGCCCGATGAAACGAACTCCCCCCGCGCTTGCATTTGTCGCAGTCTTTCTTGTTGCCGCTGTCATCACGCTTGTTCTTCGCCAGGAAACCGTGGTCGATGCCGCTCCCGCCTTCAAGGGTGTCCTCACCTGGCACAACGATAATCTGCGAACTGGCAGAAACATGAGCGAGACCACGCTCACTCTCAAGAACGTCAATTCAGCCACGTTTGGCAAGCTCTTCACTGTTTCCACCGATGGACTGGTCGATGCGGAGCCTCTGTACGCACCGAATCTGACAGTAAACGCCAGCACTCATAACGTGCTATTCGTGGTCAGCGAAAACGACACTGTCTATGCCTTCGACGCCGATAATGGCTCCACGTTGTGGCAGGTCACTGCGCTGAGGACGGGTGAAACCGCATCCGACAGCCGCGGCTGCGGACAAGTCACTCCCAAGATCGGGATCACCTCGACACCCGTGATCGACTTATCGTCGGGCCCGCACGGCACCATGTATCTCGTCGCCATGAGCAAGGATTCGAGTGGCAAGTATCATCAGCGCCTGCATGCGCTCGATGTGACGACTGGAGGAGAGGAATTTGGCGGTCCCATCGACATCGCTGCCCAATATGCCGGCACCGGCGACAACAGCCAGGGCGGCTTCGTGATCTTCGATCCCAAGCAATACAAGGAGCGTTCCGGACTGCTGCTGCTCAATCACGCGATCTACACGGCGTGGGCATCGCACTGCGACATCCGTCCCTACACCGGCTGGATCATCGGCTACGACGAGACGACACTCCTCCAGCAGTCGGTGCTGAACGTCACGCCGAATGGAAATGAAGGCGCGATCTGGGCCGCAGGTTCGGGTCTGGCCGCCGACTCCAGCGGAAATATCTACTTCGACGATGCCAATGGCACGTTCGATACCTCGCTCGATGCGAATGGCTTCCCGGTCAATGGCGACTACGGCAACGCGATCGTGAAACTGTCCACGAAAAAGAAGAAGCTGGCGGTCGCCGACTACTTCAACATGTACAACACGGTCTCCGAGTCGCAGGCGGATGAAGACCTGGGGTCGGGGGGCGCGATGGCTGTCCCGAACATCAAAGATTCCAGCGGGGGTGTACACCAGCTAGTGGTCGGGGCGGGCAAGGATTCAAACATCTATCTTGCGGACCGCAGCAACATGGGAAAGTTCAACCCCAATAATAACAATCAGATCTACCAGGAGCTGACGGGCGCGCTCGCCGGCTCCGTGTTTTCGGCGCCCGCCTTCAGCCAGAACAAAATTTACTATGGCGCTGTCGGCGACAATATTAAGGCTTTCGCCTTCAACTCCAGCGCGAAGTTGAATTCAACTCCAGCCTCGAAGACCAGCAACACATTCGGCTATCCGGGCGCCACGCCCAGCATCTCCGGCAGCACCAAGAAAAATACCATTTTATGGGCGACGGAAAATACTTCCCCGGCCGTCCTGCATGCTTACAATGCGAATAATCTAGCGCAAGAACTCTACAACTCGAATCAGGCCTCCGGGGGCCGCGACCACTTCGGCAACGGCAACAAGTACATCACGCCCATGATTGCCAATGGCAAAGTCTATGTGGGAACGCAGACGGGAGTGGGAGTATTTGGGCTGCTGCAGTAGCAGTTCTGGGGAAGAGTGCGAATGAAAGCCACGGAGGACACTGAGATCCTTTAAGATAACGCCTCAGCGTCCTTCGTGGTTTTCATTTTGGGCGGCAAGCGGCGCCCGAGACGCGCGCACAACGCAGTCGAACTATGAGGCTTTGCCAAGGTTCTGCAGTAGTCCCCCGACCATCTCCATGACATTGTTGTGCGCCGGAACCTCGCCGTTCGGGGTGAGCTTGTCGACGATGCTGGGCAACAACTGCGCAATTGCCGAACCAGCCTGGTCGGGAGAAACTCCGACTTTGGCGGCCAGAGCTTTCACCTGATCGCTCCCCAGCACCTGATGAATCTGGTCGGCTGAGATGGGCATGTTTTCGCCCGTGCCGACCCATGAAGACGCCACGCCGCCCAGGCCCTTGTCGTGAAATGACTGCAGCAGGCCCGGCAAGCCTCCCGGCTGGTTTTGAATCATCTGTAGTAGACCGGAGACCATGGGATTGGACGTGCCACCCATGACTTTTCCGAGCGCTGCATTCTCAAGACCGTCGAGTAACCCCATAGTTTCCTCCAAAAAAACGCTCGGCCATACGAACGATCACGCGCCACTACTTCTACTGTTTCCGCTTGGCGATGATCTTGTCCTTAATCTTGTTGTAGGTCGCTTGCGGAATAATTTTCTTAGTGACCAGATCGGTTTTCTTCGCGTAAGGGCGGCCATCGATGATCTTTTGCGAGTAAGCCGCCCCGATACCAGGGAGCGCATCGAGCTGGTCCTTGGTCGCCGAATTGATGTCCAGAAGGTCGGCGGACTTCGCGGTGCTGGCGCTGGCAGCCGGAGCCGCCTTCTTCGATGCTTGCGCAAACGCCATGCCGCTGACCAGGCTCAGCGCGAACACCGCCACCAGAATTTTTACTAACAAGGTTTTCGACATAAGTGCTCTCTCCTTTTTTAATTTGTTGATGTCATTCCGCGCGGCAAACGCGCAATCCTATTCTTTTGCCGCGGCTTTATACCCGGCAGCCTTCGCCTCGGCTTCGGTCATGAATTTCCCCTGCTTCGTCTTGCCGTACCAGCGTCCGCTCTTGTGATAGACGCCGCTGTCGGTGTTGACCCAAACCTTGCCGCTGGACTTGGCCGCATCGATGTCCGCACTGGAAGCGGTCGATGCCTCAGCCTTGTTCGCTTTCGGTGCGCTTGCCGGAGCCGCGCTGGCAGCAGGCTTGGCAGGTGTTGGCGATGCGGGCGCGCTGCTCGGAGCAGCTTTCGGCGCCGGTTCCGCTGCCGCGGGCGCGCTCGACGAACTTGACTCTGTCGCCTTTGATTTCTTGCTCTTCTTCTTGGCGGTAGTGTCGGCAGGAGCAGCCGCGGGCTCGCTTGCGGAACTTGCCTCAGCCGCCTTCGATTTCTTGCTCTTCTTCTTGGTGGCGGTATCTGCGGCTGCCGGCTCGGTCTCACTCTTGGCGCTCGCGTCGCCTGCCGCTTTCTTGCTCTTGGACTTCTTCTTCGTCGAAGTCGAAGAGTCGGCGCTCGCGGTCTTATCGCCGGCGGCAGCGGAATCGCCCGCGGCCGCTTTTTCTTTCTTCGCCTTCTTCTTCGCCTTCTTGGTGGTTGAGTCGGTAGTGGTTTTGTCACTGGCAGTCGATTGGGCCGCCGCTACCGCAGGCGCCAATGTAAGTACGAAGCAGAAAAATGCCGCCCAGAAAACAAGCCTTCTTCTGGAATGATTCATTGCGTTTTTCCTCACGAGTAAGGGGCATTGCCCCGTTTTAACGGACACTTGCCTTTAAACCAGAAAAGCAGTCGGAAGTTGCGCAGAAAGGACTCGCCATAATTACACCGCCGAGCAAGATTGGTCAACAGAAAGTGGGGCCTCCGGACGGAGGCCCCCAGAGGAGTGTGCCTAAGCGTAAATTCCGCGCTGCCGAATGGTATACGCCACGCGGTCAATCGCCAGCATGTAGGCCGCGATACGATTGTTCACGCCATGCGTCTCGGCATAGCGCACGACATCTTCAAAGGCCGTCACCATGATGTCGGAGAGGTGCTCGTTGACTACCGATTCCTTCCAGAAATATCCCTGCCGGTCCTGCACCCACTCGAAGTAAGAGGTGGTCACGCCGCCGGCGTTCGCCAGAATGTCCGGGATCACGAAAACTTTCTTCTCGGCCAGAATCTCATCCGCTACCGCCGTTGTCGGCCCGTTCGCTCCCTCGGCCAGAATTTTGCACCTCACCCGATCTGCATTCTGGCTGGTGATAACGTTTTCGGTGGCCGCCGGAATCAGGATGTCGCAATCCTCCAGGATTAGATCGTTGCTATCGTATCTCTCGGCGCCCGCGAAACCATGAATCGTTCCATTGCGCTGCCGGAACTCCCACAGTTGTTCGAGATCGATGCCGTTCTTGTTGTACAGCCCGCCACCAACCTCGAGAATTCCGATCACCTTATATCCCGCCTCCGCCATCAGGCGGGCAGCGTTCGAACCCACATTGCCAAAGCCCTGCACGATGACTCGCGTCTCTTCCCGATTCAGCCGCAGCTTCTTCACCGCCTGATCGCAGACCATGAGCACGCCGCGCCCGGTGGCTTCGCGCCGCCCACGCGATCCGCCGATGTTGATCGGCTTGCCGGTCACCACCGCCGTTACCGTCTGACGGGCATGCATCGAATATGTATCCATCATCCACGCCATGATCTGCTCGTTGGTGTTCACGTCGGGCGCGGGCACGTCCTTCTCCGGCCCGATAAATTCGAAAAGCTCCGCCGTGTAGCGGCGCGTCATCCGCTCCAGTTCTCCCATCGACATTTTGTGCGGATCGCAGATGATCCCGCCCTTGGCCCCGCCAAACGGAATATTCACCACCGCGCACTTCCACGTCATCCAGCTCGCCAGCGCGCGCACTTCATCAAGATTTACGTCGGGCGCATAGCGAATCCCGCCCTTCGCCGGACCGCGCGCGATCGAATGCTGTACGCGGTACCCGGTAAATACTTCGAGGTGCCCGTCATCCATCTGCACTGGAATGTGAACGGTAATTTCCCGGCTGGAAGTCCGCAGCACCCTCCACAAGCCTTCATCGAGATTCAACTTGCGCGCGGCCAGGTCAAAGCGCGCGGCCTGCGCCATCCAAGGATTTGTTTCCTGTGCGAGGTCGATGGTCGTTGTCATAAGAGTCTCCGATATTTGATTGCGTGTCGCGCCGGCCGGCGCAGGTTGGTCGCTACCTTACTCCGGTAGGCGAAAGTGCAAGTATAGTGATGGCCAACATGCGAAGCAAGCCAACCGGCGCGTACCTCCAGTTGACACCGCCTGCCCGCAGAGCTAGATTGCCTGTGCACGCCGCTTTTGCTCCTTTTTGCCTTTTAATCTCTCTCCCCTCTGACGACTCTCAATGGAGACCCTATGACCCTGCGTAAGCTCTTCTCGCGCCCTGTTCTTCTTTCTGTCCTGGCCTTGATCGGCGTGGCTATCCTCGTCCTCACTTGGGGCGCATCAACCTCCCGCGCCTCGGCCCCTCAGAAGATTTCTGCCCGCCTGCTGGCCGACACTGCGAATGGAGGAACCGCCGAGGCTTTGGTCCTCCTCTCTTCTCAGGCGAATCTGGCGCCCGCTGCCTCTCTTCCCACCAAGCTCGCCAAGGGACGGTTCGTCGTGAACTCCTTGCGCGACGTGGCCAGCCGCACTCAGGCTCCCATCATTTCATGGTTAACGGAGCGTGATATCCCTTACCGCTCTTTCTGGATCGTCAATATGATTCAGATCGCCGGCGATCGCGCGCTGCTCGAAGAGTTGGCCGCGCGCCCGGACGTCAAGCAGATTGACGCAAACCCCCACGTCCGTACCGCTTTGCCCTCGTCCGCCTCTTTCGATATCGGACAGGCCAAACATATCGAATGGAATGTCACTAAGGTGAAGGCGCCCAAGGTTTGGAAACTCGGCTATAAGGGCCAGGGACTAGTAGTCGCCGGCGCTGATACCGGCGTGCAATGGGATCACCCCGCGCTCAAAGGTCACTATCGCGGCTGGAACGGCACCCAGGTCAACCACGACTACAACTGGCACGATGCCTCCCCTGAGCACTCGCCTACCCCGGTTGATCCCAATGATCACGGCACGTTCACCGTCAGCGAGATGGTGGGCGACGATGGCCAGGGCAACCAGATCGGGGTGGCTCCGGGCGCGCAGTGGATCGCCTGCCGCAACATGGATCCGAACGGCACCGGCTCTCCAACGAGTTATAGTGAGTGCTTCCAGTTCCTAATCGCGCCTTATCCGGTGGCGGGCGGAGACGGGAACCCCGCGCTGGCCCCCGACTCGATCAACAACTCCTGGGTATGCCCGCCGAGCGAAGGCTGCTCAGCCAACACGCTCCAGCAGGTTGTGGATAATGTGCGCGCCGCCGGCATTTTTCCGGCCATGGCCGCGGGCAACGACGGGCCCTCCTGCTCCACCATCATGTATCCTCCCGCCATGTACGACAGCTCGGTTTCTGTCGCAGCTCTGGACGCCGGCAATATCGTCGCCAGCTTCAGCAGCCGGGGACCCGTGACTGCCGATGGCAGCAATCGTTTAAAGCCCGACTTGTCCGCGCCCGGAGTGAGCATCCGCGGAGCCGTCCCTGGGAACGGCTATTCTTCAGGCTGGTCGGGAACATCCATGGCCGCACCGCACGTCGCCGGCGGAGTCGCGCTGATCTGGCAGGCCAAGCCCAGCCTAGTCGGCAACATCGATGCCACGGAAGCGCTCCTCGAAAGCACGGCGACGCACAAGAAGACTTCCGAAACTTGTGGAGGGACACAGAAGAAAGTCCCCAATAATACCTACGGCTACGGGTTGATCAACCTGTACAAGGCGGTGACTGCGCCGTAGTGGGCGCGAAAAACGAGTCCTCAGGGAGTTAGCCTGGCAAGTTCGAGGTGCTCCACGCCCGGGTAACTCTCCACAGTTACTTTTTTAGTCTCCCAAACCACACTTTTTGCGGCTACAATAGTTCTCGCGTCATCCAAATAGACGCAACAGGCTCTATCCGCGAATGCGGAGGGGCACTGGAGGGCATCGTGAGTCTCACACCGATCGGCGAACCTCGCCATAAAGTCACCACTGCCACCATCCACGAAAAGAAGCTTCAGCGCGAGCCCATTTCCTGCCTGACCGCCTACGACTACGCCACCGCGCGCCTCGTCGATGAGGCAGGCATTGACGTAATCCTGGTCGGCGACTCGCTCGCCATGACTATGCTCGGCTACGAAAACACGCTCTCGGTCACGGTCGACGAGATGCTGCATCATGTCCGCGCGGTCCGGCGCGGCGTGAAAAATGCGCTGCTCATCGCCGACATGCCCTATGGCTCGTATCATGCGACCGCCGAGGAGGCCGTTCACAATGCCGCGCGCTTTGTGAAGGAAGGCGGCGCCGAGGCCGTCAAAATCGAAGGCGGCGAAAAGCGTGTGGACGTGATCCGGCGCGTAATCGATGCCGAAATTCCGGTCGCCGGCCACATCGGCCTCACTCCGCAGTCGGTCAACATGATGGGCGGCTACAAGGTACAGGGCAAAACTCTGAACGCCGTCGAGCAACTGATGCGCGATGCCGTGGCGCTCGATCGTGCAGGCGTGGCCTGCATTTATCTCGAAGGTATTCCGCGCGAAGTGGCGGGAATGATCACGGCGGAGGTCGAAACGCCGACCATCGGCATTGGCGCGGGGCCGGAGTGCGACGGGCAGGTCCTCGTCTTCCACGATCTGGTCAACCTGACATTCGGCCACGCAGCCAAATTTGTGCGCCGCTATGGTGACGCGGCCGCGTTGATCACGAATTCGGTGCTGGCCTTCAAAGCCGACATCGCGTCGCATCAGTTTCCGAACGACAGCGAGTCGTACCACTTGCCGAAAGACACCCAGGCCGCACTCGAAACCGTACTTCACCGCAAACACGCGATGCGGTGATAATAGCGAGCGGAGAATAAATTCGTGTGCATTACCCTTCCTCGAATCAAGATCCGGAGACGGTTTGTCCGCCGGGCTCTGGCTGAGAATCCGCTCGTTCAAGGGCCAATCTTCCGTCAATCCATCGCTTGCCTGGTCATGGCATGGTTGATGTTGCTGATCGGCTGTTCCAAACCACCCGCAGCGGCGCCGAGCGCGGCAACCGAGCCCGCTAAGACTACCGGCCTCGAGTCAATTCCGCCGCCCAATCCGGCGAAGTATCCGCCGTTCGCGGACATGCGCGGCTGGAAGAATCCGTATTTTGTGGTGCGCGACGACGGCATCGGCTTGGTCGATCTTGCCAACCACGAGGTTCACATTCTGACGCCTGAGCAGATTCCCGCGGAGCTTGTCTCTTTGGGCTCGGATGCCTGGCCCTATGGGCGCGTCGTGCTGGTAACCGAAGCCGCGCCCAAGGATGCATCGGAAGCGGCAAAAGCTGAGATTCGAAAGAACCGCGGGCTGCTGGTCGGAACGTTGAAGGAACTCGACGTCGCGATCCAGGAAGCTCCGTGAGGAGACGAGCCGCAAGCCGGAAGCTGATCGGAATGACGGTCACCCCGTGAAAATCTGCGCCACTATTGCGGACGCGCGCGCAGCCTGCCGAGAGGCGCGTGCCGCTTCAACCTCCATCAAGGCTCCGCGCATAGGTCTTGGACTTGTGCCCACCATGGGCGCGCTGCATGCCGGCCATTTATCTTTGGTGCGCGCCGCCAAAGCGCGATGCGACGCGGTTGCCGCGTCGATCTTTGTGAATCCCACGCAGTTTGGCCCGTCGGAGGATCTTGCGAAGTACCCCCGCTCATTTGAGAGCGATTGCGCCGCGCTCGAGAAAGAAGGCGTCGACGTTGTGTTTGCGCCTACCGTCGAGGAGATGTATCCCAAGGGCGAAACGACGTGGGTCACGGTCGAGGGGCTGAGCGAAAGGCTCGACGGGCGCTCGCGCCCCGGACACTTTCGCGGTGTGACCACAGTCGTTTCCAAGCTCTTTCATATCGTCGAGCCGGATGTCGCGTTCTTCGGACAGAAGGACGCCGCCCAACTGGCGGTGATCCGGCGCATGGTCCGCGATTTGAACTTCCCAGTGGAGGTCGTCGGCTGCCCCATCGTGCGCGAGCCCGACGGACTGGCCATGAGTTCGCGCAATGCGTACCTGAATACCGAAGAGCGCATGCGGGGCCTCGCTCTGCATCGTGCTCTGAAGCGGGTGGAAGAGAAATTTCGCAGCGGTGAAGCGACTGCTGCGCGCCTAAGTGAATCTGCGCGGGCCGAGATTGCGCGTGAGCCGGGAGTCCGTCTCGATTACTTCGAGATCGTCGATCCGGATTCGCTCGAACCGGTCAATCGCATCGCGAAACCAGCGCTGGTTGCAGTTGCGGCGTACGTCGGGTCAACGCGGTTGATCGATAATGTCGTGCTCAAGCCTTGACGGGACGACGAACCGGGATCGACACGAATGGGTTGTCGGCGATCAGATAGCGCAGATGTTCGTCCGCTGATTTCGTAATTCCGATGCGCGGACCCACGGCAACGCGGCGCACGCGATGTCCGTCGTCGGCAATCTGCAAATCGGATTGCGAACTCACAAAACTCTTTCCGTTGTCGCGGGCGCGCGTAATGCCAAGCGCTTCACACATGCGTCCTGGACCAGAAGAGATTTTTCGGAGCCACGAAAGCTTTTTGAGATCTGCCGGTCCGGGAGCCTTAAGTCCACGACCGGCGGCCATTTCTTTGACTCCCGTCAGTGGTTCGAGCGCACGAAACAGCACGCCGCCCGGCACTCCATCGGGCAGGCAGGAAACGTTCAGACAATAATAATTTCCGTAGATGAAGTAAACATAGGCGAAGCCGGGAGGACCAAACAAAATTGAATTCCGTAACGTCTTGCCGGACGCCGTATGCGCGGCTAGGTCGCCGGTGCCGAGATAGGCCTCGGTTTCGACGATCCTTCCGGCCAGAACTCCCCGCGGCGTTTTGCGGATCAGCAGCTTTCCCAGCAAAGCCCGCGCCACCCGTCGCGGATCGCGGTCAAAGAAAGCGGAGGAGAGGACTGGGTACTTTGTAAGCATACTGGATGGCTGGGATTGCAGAGGTCAGAGGTGAGATTGCAGAGGTGAGAAGCTTCATGGACTCAGCGATGCCGTGTGCCTTTAGGGGTTTAACCTCTGCAATCTGACCTCTGACCTCTGCAATCGTTTACTTTTGACTTCTTACTTCTGACTTTTCAGATATTCCAGCACTTCCTCCGCGTGTCCTTCGGCCTTCACGTTATTGAAGATGTGCCTGATCTTGCCGTCCGGGCCGATGACGAAGGTGGTACGCGCAATCCCCATCACCTTGCGGCCATACATGTTTTTTTCTTTCACCACGCCGAACTGGTCCGCAATCTTTTTGTCCGCGTCCGCCAGCAGCGTGAAGGGCAGGCTGAATTTGTCTTGAAATTTCTTTTGCGAAGCGGCCGTGTCAGCCGAAATCCCCACCAGCACCGCCCCCGTCTTTTCGATCTTTTTGTAGGTGTCGCGAAAACCGCAAGCCTCCTTCGTGCAGCCGGGCGTGTCGGCTTTGGGATAGAAATAAAGAACAACGGTCTTGCCGAGAAAATCTTTCAAGGCAACCTCTTTGCCATTCTCATCCGTCGTACGGAAGGCAGGGGCTTTATCATTGATTTGCATGGTTTCTCTTTCTCCTCGCCGAACATCGTTATATCGCATGCGGCTTAGCGCCGTCATCTTTCCGGCTGTCGCCGCCATCATTTTGGCGGCGATTGCCATCGTCTGGCTTGGCTGTGCGATTCAACCAGTCCACGCGCAGGAACTCACTCAGCACCATACGCGCAAGGACACTGACCAAGGGCCGCGAGCGCTCGGACTGGTGCAAATTACCAACACCGGCAAAGCCCGCATCATTCCCGTTGCCATCATGATGAATGGCAAGTTTTACGATGCCGAGTCCTATAAAGCTGATCCGGTTCCGATGGCGCTCGACTTCGGGATCGTCTACGAAGGCTTTCGCGCCGGCGTTTCGCAGGGTCTCTTCACCATCACCCAACCGGGACAGCTCAATCATGAATGGGTCGCAGAGGGAACCTGGTTGCCCGAGGGTGCGAAACCGAAAACCGACAAGCGCAAGTATGAGCCTCCCGTGATCGATGAGGGCGCGAACGAGGATCATCCCGTGCTGCATCGGCGCGCCGGAGGCGAAGCTGACAAGGACAAGGACGAGGCCAAGCCTGCGACTGCCCCTGCAGCGTCTCCCTCCGCAACACCGTCTTCATCGTCTGCACCTGCCTCGTCAGCGCCATCATCGTCCTCGCCATCCTCGTCTGGGACAGCGCAACCTCCCGCTTCGACGGCGACTCCTGCCTCGAAAGACTCCGGCAAATCGACCGCGAACAAGACGTCGGACGCAGGTTCAAACAAGCCATCAGACTCGGCTGGCAGCAAGTCATCAGACGCGGGATCGGCGAAAGCTTCGAGTTCCGGCGCGACGAACTCTGCGGCGAGCAGAACATCCGACTACGGCCAGCCGATCAGCGATCCGAATCGTCCAATTCTGCGCCGCGGCAAACCAGATCCCAACGCGCATCACGAACCGTTTGTGAACTTCGACGATCCTGCGGAGGCTGCCGCCGCGTCGAAGGAGGCGGGCAAAGAAGCGGCGGCTGCCAAAGCTGCGGCCGCAGGATCGCTTTTGACCGTCGCCGCAATTTCGGATGCGGCGGGCCCCGATCCCCGGCCATACACCTACGATTTGAAGCCGGCGGAAGAGGCGATCTATCGCAACAAGATGCTTGAGCTAGCGGAGCAGCAGCTCCGTCCGAAAGCACAGCCCGCGGCGGCGCAAAATTCTGCGCGGGCGTCTGCACGCAAAAAAACTTCACCGACAAAAACCACAAAGCCCGAGCTGGAAGACGTGAGCTTGCGCATCTTCGACCTTTCGAATTCGAACGAACCGGTGCTGGTGCTCTCCGCGAGGACGCCGGTGCCCCCGGCCACGTCTCCCGGCGCGCAAGTACCGCAGGAGATCACGCTGATCGCGCGCACCAATCTCGAAGGCGAACTGCAAAAATTATTTTTTGCTCAAACCGATTCGCGCCATCTCGACCTCACCCCCCGCATGGAGCTGATTGACGCGGTCGACGCTGACGGCGATGGCCGTGGCGAACTGCTCTTCCGGAGGACATTCGATTCAGGAAGTGCATACGCGATCTACCGCGTTACGGCGGACGGGCTCTGGCCGCTCTGGGAGCCCATTCCCTAATTTGGCGGTCGGCTTGTACTCCCTCCCGCAAGCTCGGGGCTAAGACCTTCGAGCTGGTTTACAATTCCTCCTCTCGGAGGAAACGCATGCGGACTACTTCTCGGGCGGCAATCCTCGCTTGTCTTGTGGCTGGTGCTTGCTTTGCTCAGAAACAGGACTTCAGCAAGGTCGAAATCAAGGTCACAAAAGTTGCGGGCTCGGTTTACATGCTTCAGGGCGCGGGCGGAAACATTGGGGCTTCCATCGGCGAAGATGGCATTGTGGTGGTCGACGACCAGTACGCTCCGCTGGCCGACAGGATTCAGGCGGCGCTAAAAGGGATCACCGACAAGCCGGTGCGCTTCATCATCAACACGCATTATCACGAGGATCACACCGGCGGAAACGAGTTTTTCCAGAAACAGGCCCCGATTATTGCCCAGGATAACGTGCGCAAGCGGCTGGAAGAGGGTGGACAGGCGGGCAACGGCGGCTCGATGCATTTTGAGGCCAAGGCACAGCCCAAGGATGCTCTGCCGATTATTACCTTCGACCACGATGTGACCGTGCATCTGAATGGCGAAGACATCCGGGCACTGCATTTTCCGGCTGGGCACACCGATGGCGACTCGGTAATTTATTTTCCGAAGTCGAATGTGGTGCACATGGGCGACGATTTTGTGACGTATGGTTTTCCCTTTATCGACGTGGATGGCGGGGGCAGCATTGATGGCATGATTGCCGGGGTGGAAGGCGCGATCGAGAAGCTGCCGGCGGACGTGAAGGTGATTCCAGGGCATGGGAATGTTTCGACGTTGGAGGACGTACACGCCTATGTGCAGATGTTGAAGGACACCCGGGCCGCGGTGCACGACGCGCTCCAGAAGAAAATGACTCTGGCCGAGATGAAGGAAAAGAAAATTTTGGATCCATGGAAGAAGTATTCGGGGGATTTCATTTCCGAGGATGTGTTCTTGGAAACGGTTTATAACTCGCTCACCGGACAGAAGAATGGGATGTTTGTGAAACATAACTAAGTCAACTTCTTCTCCGCGGATTACACGGATTCTCGCGGATTTTTTACCTTCTTCAATAATCCGTGAAAATCCGCGTAATCCGCGGGAAAAAGTTGAACTTGCGGGGACAATTTATGAAATTTGTGGCGATGACGTCGGGCTTGGTTCTCTGCTTGTCTTTGTTTTCGCTCTCCGGATTTGCGGCTGACGCAAAGTCGGTCTCCTACAAATCCGGCGACGAGACAGTTAATGGAGTGCTCTACACGCCCTCAGGCAAGGGTCCGTTTCCCGGGCTGATCGTGATTCATGAATGGTGGGGATTAAACGATTGGGTGAAGGAGCAGGCCTCGAAGCTGGCCGACCAGGGATATGTGGCGCTGGCGGTCGATCTCTATCGCGGCAAGGTGGCGGACACCCCCGACCTGGCGCACGAGTTGATGCGCGGCGTGCCGGAGGATCGCGCGACCCGCGATCTGAAGGCGGCGTATGCGTACCTGGCGGCGCAGCCGAATGTGGAGAAGGACCGGATTGGCGCGATCGGGTGGTGTATGGGCGGAGGTTATGCGCTGGATGTGGCGCTTGGCCGAGCCAACCCTCGGCAGCCGGCGTAATTAATTATGGGCATCTCGCCACGGATCCGGACCAATTGAAGAAGATTAAGGCCCCGGTTCTGGGGCTGTTTGGCGGGCAGGATCGTGGAATTTCTCCGGAGGATGTGAAGAAGTTTCAGGCGGCGATGGAGAAGCTGGGAAAGAAAATTGAGGTGAAGATTTATCCGGATGCCGGGCATGCGTTTGAGAATCCGAACAACAAGCAGGGCTACCGGGCTGAGGATGCAGTCGATGCGTGGCAGCGGACGGTGACGTTCCTCGCGGGGACGCTGAAGAAGTAGGCTAGGCAAACTTCTTCTTCGCGGATCACGCGGATTTGCGCGGATTTGTTTTTTTTCTTCAATGATCGCGTAAATCCGTGTTTATCCGCGGGAGAGGAAGTTGAATGATTCAAAGAACTGGTCTCGTATCTCTCTGATTTTGGGCAAATCTTTTGGCTGGAAATTTGGACTTGCCAGACGGTGCCCTTCTGGTTACTATGCACGCATCTTTTTTTTCGCTTCTGGTTCATTTTTTGGCTGACCGGCCCTTATGAAGATCGGCGAGACTATCCGAAATAACCGTCTGCAAAGAAGCATGTCGCAGGGCGACATCGAAAAGCGCACCGGCCTGCTGCGCTGCTACCTGTCGCGCGTGGAGAACGGGCACACCATTCCGTCGCTCGACACGCTCGCAAAAATTGCCAGCGCGATGGATATTCCGCTGTCGCAGTTCTTTGCGGAAGGGAATGCGAACGGGCACAAGGGGTTGCCCCAGCTCTCCGACGACGAGGTGCGCTTCCTGAGCCAGATTCGGCGCTACGCGGTCAATTTGAACGACAGCGACCGCAAGCTGGTGCTGGCCATGGTGAAGAAGATGGCGTCGAGCGGGAAGTGAAAGCAGCTACTAGCTATTAGCCTCTAGCTCACCCCTTTTTCACCCTGCGCTCGGTCATTGACGGGCATTCCTGGTTTCCCGCTTGTGACCTTCGTACTACGCTGGTAACTGACCGCTGGGAATCTGCCTTCCTTGATCTGCCGAAGGTTAAGCTATGGGTCGAGGAAACGGTGTGCCTCCAACCTTAACCATCGACGAAGAGCTGAACCTCCTGCACGAACAATTGCGCCGCTTGAAGATCGAGTACGAGATTTTCTTCAACAATCCCACCAAGCGGCCGCCCGCCGACGTTGAATGGCGCGTGACGAACCTGATTCGCAAGTTCAGCGACGGCACACGCATGAATTTTGCGCAGCGCTACCGCTACAACCAGATGGCGCAGCAGTATGCGATTCAGAGCGATCTCTGGCGCAAGAAGACGCGGATTCGGGAAGAGGGTTACCGGCGGCCGCAGGACGCGGTACTCGCGGTGCAAGGCGCTGGCGCCACCACCGAACGTGCGGCGCGGCCGGTGTACGGCGTGAGCCAGGGCGCAAAGAACGCCGTGGAGCAGCCGTTTTCCATTCAATGCTCGAACTGCGAGGGCGAGCGCGAGAAAATCGAATCGCTCTACAAGGCCCTGAATGTAGCCAAGCAGACGTCAGGCGAAGAAGCGGGCGGGAGTTTCGATTCTTTTGCTGCTTTTGTGAAGAAGAAGACCAAAGAAATTCGTAAGCAGCACGGGTGCGATAGCGTGGTGTACTCGGTTGAGGTGCAGGACGGGCACGCCAAGCTTAAGGCCAAGGCAAAAAAGTAGAAGAGCAAGTCTCCGGCTTTAGGCTTTTCGCGTCTGCTTCCCAACCCCCGTTTCACTCATGCGCTTTGTGTAAATCTCTGTGCCTGGATTTCTGGTATTTACCAACCCCTAATACAGCGGTAGGATATTGGGCGGTCGTGCTTTGCTATGCGCGCGTGGTTGGCCGATGCCGCGGTGCTTGTGTTGTTGCTGGTTGCGCCTGCGATCGCGGCCGATGGCACAAAGCCCGGAAATCCAAAGGCCAGCGCGCCGGAAACCGCCCAGCCTCAACTTAAATCCCGCGACTTGCAACCGGTTGAAACGCAACGCCAGGCGCAGACCCTTCTTGAACGGGCCCGAAAATTCTCCGACATCCGCGCAACGAACGCGTCCCCTTTTCGCCTGAAAGCGACTTTCTCGTTTATCGATGACCAACTGGAAACTCTCGCAGGAACTTACACCGAATTCTGGCAATCGGGGACGCAGTGGCGGAAGGAAATTGTCGTTGCCGGCAGGAAGAAAATCGAGATCGCGAGCAACGACAAGCTCTGGGAGTTCGAAAGCGACCCGTCACTGCCGGAACAGGCTTTGCGGGTTGAGTTCGCGACAGATATTTTCCCTTCGCCAACGGCGAAGCTCGATTTCGCGGGTATTGAGACCATTCCGAATGTAAAGGGCCTTCAGTGCGCTATCACCAAGGCGGGAGCGGGCTGGGGGAAGTCTGAGCTTTGCTTCGATGAGGCAACGGGTGCGGTGGTTGAGCATATCGTTCCTTACTGGGGCCGTTATCACATTACCGATTTTTCCTGCGCGTATGGCGATTTCAAGAAATTTAAGAGCCGCTGGTTTCCGTACGAAATGGCGTGCCGCCAGGCCGGGCATCGGCAGATGGAAGTGCATGTTGTTGAGCTGTCGGCAGTGAACTTCGCAGTGAACTCGGAAGACGCGAAACTGTTTGAGCCGCCCGCTGGGTCCACGGAACTGGGATACTGCATGGCAGCCGAGGTGGCGCCGAAACCCGATTACACTCCGGTGCCGATTCAACCGGCTGCGCTTCGGAAGCACAAGCGGAAATCGTCCGTGATGGTGCGAATGGTCGTGAATTCAAAAGGAGAGCCGCAGGATATTCGGGTCGTGCGCCCATGCGACAAATCACTGGGAGAGTTGGCCGTTGGAACGGTGGGGAAGTGGCGATTTAAACCTGCGACCTGCAATGGTGAGCCCATGGCGCAGAGGATCGATTTCGAGGTTGCCTTCCAGCCGTATTAATCAT
This sequence comes from uncultured Acidobacteriaceae bacterium, assembly GCA_963698865.1. Classification (GTDB taxonomy): domain Bacteria; phylum Acidobacteriota; class Terriglobia; order Terriglobales; family Acidobacteriaceae; genus Acidiflorens. The sequence continues at coordinate 461,851 of CAVOSL010000007.1, forward strand.
TGCTCGGACCTCATATCTCGTAACCCATAGTTCCGTTCTCGTTCCCCCTTCCCTGCTAGAATTCTTGTTCCACTTTTGCACTTCCTTCATAGGGGTTCTCCATCATGTCCAGGATTCAACGGGCCATTCTTAGCGTTACCGACAAATCGGGATTGGTTGATTTTGCGCGCAAGCTTGCGGGCCTCGGGGTCGAACTGGTTTCGACGGGCGGGACTGCGAAGTTGCTGCGCGATTCGGGCATTGCCGTCAAAGACATTTCCGACCTTACCGGCTTTCCCGAGATGCTGGATGGGCGAGTCAAGACGCTGCATCCCAGGGTGCACGGCGGGATTCTGCATCGGCGGGACGATCCCGGGCACCGCGCGGCGGTTGCGGAGCATGGCATTCCCGCAATCGACATGGTGGTGGTCAATCTTTATGCGTTCGAAAAGACAGCCGCCAAGCCGGGCGTGCATTTTGAGGAACTGATCGAGAATATCGATATTGGCGGGCCGTCGATGCTCAGGTCGGCGGCGAAGAATTTTCAGGATGTCGCGGTGGTCACGTCGCCAGCCGATTATGACGCGATTGCCGACGAGATGGGGCGGGCGGGCGGGGCGCTGTCAAGGGAGACGAAATGGCGGCTGGCGCAGAAGGCCTTCGCGACTACGGCAGCTTACGATTCGGCGATTGCTTCGACGCTGGAGCGAGTTGGCGGGAATTTTGAACTGGGCCCGAAGGCCGGATTTCCAGCCACTTTGCGCTTTTCATTCCACAAGCAGATGGATTTGCGGTACGGGGAAAATCCGCACCAGAAGGCAGCGATGTATGCGGACGACTCGGACGCGGGCGTGGCGCATGGCCGGCAGGTGCAGGGCAAGGAGCTTTCGTACAACAACATCGTCGACTTGCAGGCAGCGTGGGATCTGGCGCAGGAGTTTGAGGAGCCTTTCTGCGGAATTATCAAGCACACGAATCCGTGCGGGGCGGCGAATGCGAAGACGCTTGCCCAGGCTTATGTGCGGGCCTTGGAGTGCGATCCGGTGTCGGCATTTGGCGGCGTGATTGGCGTGAACCGGCCGGTGGACGCGCCTGCTGCTGCAGAGATGGCGAAATTATTTCTGGAGGTGATTGCCGCTCCGTCGTTTGAGCCGGCGGCGAAAGAGATTTTCGCGTCGAAGAAGAATTTGCGGTTGGTCGAGGTTCCGGCTGGACAGCAAACTTGGGTTCTCAAGAATATTTCGGGGGGGATGCTGGTTCAGGAGACTGATCGGCACCAGTTGGCAGAATCGGATTTGAAGGTCGTAACGAAACGCGCTCCCACTCCGGAAGAGAAGCGGGCTCTGCTCTTTGCCTGGAAAGTGTGCAAGCACGTAAAGTCGAACGCGATTCTGTATGCCCGCGACGGGCAAACCGTCGGCGTGGGTGCCGGACAGATGAGCCGCGTGGATTCCTGCAAACTGGGAGCGATGAAGGCGCAGCTTCCGCTCAAGGGGACGGTGGCGGCTTCGGACGCCTTCTTTCCCTTTCCGGACGGGGTAGAAGAGATTGCCAAGACGGGGGCGACGGCGATTATTCAGCCCGGGGGTTCGGTGCGCGACCAGGAAGTGATTGAAGCGGCAGACCGGCTCGGGCTAGCGATGATCTTCACCGGTGTGCGGCACTTTCGGCACTAGGGCTAAAAGATGTGAGCCCACATGTGGGCGCGTGGGCCACCTCCCTGTTCCACTCGCCCGTCCTTCCATCGCAATTCGGCCTCCCAAAGCCCCTGTACTACTGGATTCTGGGCAATCGTGGCTTTTTCCCAGCGCACCTCCCGCCAAGGTAGAATATCTAAATCCGGCGGGTGGCGGTTTGGCATCCAAGGAATAGGCGGCGTAGTTCCGCAGGACGGTTCATGAAAAGACAGTACTGTATTGCAGTCGTTCTTCTTACGGGATCATTTTTACTGGCGCAGAATGCGCTCGCCATCGCCGATTCGCCCGCTTCCAAGGCCGACCCACAGGCCACGACGGGCTCGGGCGCGAACTCTCCTGCTGCAAATTCCGGCAACTCTTCCGCCAATCCTTTGGCCGTAAAGGGCCCAGCGCCGGACCGGGCGGCTGCGTACTACCACTTCTGCCTGGCTCACATGTATGAGGAGCAGGTCGCGACGTATGGGCGCAGCGATCTCGCGAACAAAGCGATTGAAGAATACCGGGCCGCCATCGATGCCGATCCGAACTCCGCGTATTTGACTTCGGGATTGGCTGAACTCTACGCCAAAACCGGGCGGATACGCGACGCCGTGGTTGAGGCGCAAGACATCATCAAAAAGAACCCAAATAACCTCGAAGCGCGGCGCCTGCTGGGAAGAATTTATCTCCGTTCGCTCGGCGACATGCAAGCGGGCAACGGCTCGGAGAGCGTGCTGAAGCTGGCCATCGAGCAGTACGAGCAGATCGTACGCCTCGAACCCGACAGCATGGATGATCACCTGCTGCTCGGGCGGCTCTACCGCTTGAACAACGACCTCACAAAAGCGGAGGCGGAGTTCAAAACAGCGGTCAAGCTGCAACCGGACTCCGAGGAAGCGGTGACGACGCTGGCCTACCTCTACAACGAGCTTGGGGACACGGTGCGTGCCACGGAAGTGCTTAGTTCGGTGCCGAAGAATGGGCGGTCGGCGAAACTTTATTCGGCGCTCGGTTACACCTACGAGCAGCAGAAGCAATACAAGAACGCCATTGACGCCTACCGGCACGCCATCGAACTGGATCGCGACAATCTCGATGCGATTCGCGGTCTCGCCGAGAATCTGCTCAACGACGGGCAGACGGATGCCGCGCTCGAACAGTACAAAGTCATCGCGGACGCGAATCCGGAAGATGCGCAGACCTATGTACGCATCGCCGAGATTTATCGCAAGCAGGGAAAGTTCGACCTCGCGCTGGAGAACCTGAAGAAGGCCTCGACGATGGTGCAGGACTCGGTCGAGGTGCCCTACAACATCGCCTCGATTTACCAGGCGCAGGGCCGCTATGACGATGCCATCCAGATCATGCGGGAGCTCCTGAAGAAAACCGAGAAGGCGGACGGGAATTATTCCGGCAGTTCGAAGAGCAATCGGGCGGTCTTTCTGGAGCGGCTGGGGACTATCTATCGCGAGCAGGGAAATTATCAGGCGGCGAACGAGACGTTCCGGCAGATGGTTGCGCTGGGTGGCGATGAGAACGTCGAGCGCGCCTACCAGCAGATTATCGATACCTGGCGTGAGGCCAAAGAATGGCAGAAGGCCACCGACGTAGCGAAAGAAGCGGTGCAGAAGCTGCCCAACAGCCGCGATCTGAAAATGGTGCTGGCGGCGCAGCAGGCCGATATGGGCAAGGCCGACGAGGCGCTGAAGGACGTTCATGCGCTTCTGAAGGGCAATGCCGAAGACCGGCAGGTGTACATCACACTGGCGCAGATGAACACGCGGCTGCGGCGTTTCCCCGACGCGGAGCAGGCTCTGGACAAGGCGGAGCAGCTCTCGACGAAGGACGATGACAAGGAGTACGTCTGGTTCTTGCGCGGGTCGACGTTTGAGCGTGAGAAGCGGTATGCCGATGCTGAGGCGCAGTTTAAGAAAGTGCTGGCGAGCGACCCCGAGCATGCCTCGGCGCTGAATTATTTGGGCTACATGCTGGCGGATCAGAACCAGGAACTGGACTCCGCCCTCGAATACATTAAAAAGGCGGTCGATCTCGATCCCGCCAACGGCGCGTATCTGGACTCTCTCGGCTGGGTGTATTTCCGGCTGGGGAAATACGACCTGGCGGAAGAAAACTTGGTGAAGGCTTCGCAGAAAATCAACACCGATCCCACGGTGCACGATCACTTGGGCGACCTGTACCAGAAAATGGGGCGGCTGAAAATGGCGGTCACGAACTGGGATCGCGCTCTGAACGAGTGGAATCGCACCATAGCCGCGGAGGTCGATCCGGCCGATGTGGCGCGCGTTCAGAAGAAGCTTGATTCCGCGAAGGTGAAGCTGGCACGGGAAGACGCCAGCAAACAATAAAACTGGTGACCGGTCACCGGTCACCTACTTCTCAATCACAAGCCATGATCCCTGCCGCCGCCGCGACCCAACAAGGCGGGGCATGCGCTGTCTCTACTGCTAAACTTCTCGCATGCTCGCTGACTACGCGGTGCGCGTGGAGCAGTCTCAGGGACGCCGCCATCCCGAGCCTCCGCATCCTTATCGCGACGACTTTCAGCGGGATCGCGACCGCGTCGTGCATGCCCGCGCGTTTCGCCGGCTGGAGGCGAAGACGCAAGTTTTTACGCGGCGCTATTCCGATCATTTCCGCAACCGGCTGACGCACACCATTGAAGTCGCCCAGATTTCGCGGACGATTGCCGCGCAACTCGGCCTCAACACCGACTTGGTGGAAGCCCTCGCGCTGGTTCACGACATCGGGCATCCGCCCTTCGGGCACGCGGGCGAGAAGGCTCTGGATGCGGCCATGCACCAGCACGGATTCTTCTTCGATCACAACCTGCATGCGCTCCGCATCGCCGAAGATTTCGAGCTGCGCTACGCGGCGTTTCGCGGGCTCAATCTGACGTTTGAAGTGCGTGAGGGCATCATCAAGCACTCGCACGATTACGATGCCAAGGAACATCCCGAACTGGCCGAGTATCTGCTTGATCTGCGGCCGCCGCTGGAAGCGCAGCTCATCGATCTGAGCGATGAGATCGCCTACAGCACGGCCGATCTGGACGATGGCTGCGAGGCGCACCTGCTGTCGGTCGAGCAGATTGCAGACGGCTCGAGAATCTTTGCGCGATATTACCGAAAAGTGCGCAAGCTTTATCCCGCTGCCGCGGAGAAGCTGCAATTCAATGAAACGCTGAAACGCGCCTTTGACCATCTCGTGAGCGACTTGATCGCCAACACCCGGGCACGGGTCGCGTCAGCGGGAGCACGGTCGCTGGAGGACGTTCGACGGCATCCGGAGCGGCTGGCCGCCTTCAGTCCCGAGGTCGAAAAGGAACGGCGGGAGTTGAAGGAATTTCTATACGAGAATCTTTACTTCAGTCCAGCTCTGGAAGGCGAGAAGGACGATGCCGAGCGCATCGTGGGCGAACTCTTTGCACACTGGATGGAAGAGCCCGACGATTTGCCGCGCAGCTATCGCGAAAAGTCCGAGCCCCTGGCGCGCGTGATATGCGACTACATTGCGGGCATGACGGACCCGTTTATCTATCAGCAGTACGAGAAATATTGCTCGGAGTGAGAGAAAAGCCAGACGCCGCGCTATTGCTCATTTACCGTAGGTGATCCGATAGACAATGCCGCCCGAGTCGTCGCTCACATACATCGACCCATCAGCGCCGAATGCGATTCCGACGGGGCGGCCCATCCAGCGGCCGTGACTGGTCTCGCCGGGGGCGAGCCAGCCGGTAATGAAATCCTGCGCCCCGCCTACAGGCTGGCCTTTGTCGTCGAGTTTTACGCGGACGACTTTGTAGCCCGTCGGGATGCTGCGGTTCCAGGAGCCGTGGAAGGCCACGAAGATGTTGTTTCGATACTCGGGTGGAAACATCGAGCCTTCATAAAACGCTAGGCCCAACGGCGCAGAATGAGCCTGCATCTGAACCTTGGGCTCAAGCACGTTGGCGCAACGATTCTCGCCCGGCTTGGTGAAATTCGGATCGGGGACGCGGTTACCGTAACAGTAGGGCCAGCCGGCGTCGCCGCCATCCTTACCGAGATCGTAAATTGTCTCGGGAGGCAAATCGTCGCCGAGCCGGTCGCGGCCGTTCACCGTAACCCAAACCGTATCCGTCTTCGGATTCACAGCAATTCCGACAGCATTGCGCAGACCTTTGGCGAAAATCTTCTGTCCGCTGCCATCGGGGTTGAATTCCATGACGGTGGCGCGGCGCGGATCCTTCTCGATGCAGGCGTTGCAACTTGATCCCGCGGAGATGTACATCTTGCCGCCATGGAACACGATGCTGCGCGTGGAGTGGCCTCCTCCGCCGGGAAGATCGGCGAGCTTGGTGGGGTTCGTTCGCGCGCAGGTTTGCCTCGTCCCAATCATAGCGGCGAACCTTGTCATTCTCAGCCACGTAAAGTTTTCCTTCGTAAAACGCAATGCCATGCGGCTCATTGAGTCCGGAGAGCACAGCGACGACGCGCGCGGCTTTGCCGGTGCGCTGGGGATCGGGGAGCGCGACCACCTTGCCCTCGCCCGATTCGCTGACCAGCAGCACGCCGCCCGGACTGAAGGTCAACATGCGGGCGCCCTCGATATTGTCGGCGAACACCGCGATGTGGAAACCCGCGGGCAACTTGAGCTGCTTGAGATCGAAGGAAGTCTTTTCGGCGTGGGCCAGCGCGACGATGCAGATCGTCAGCAGCACGAGCGAAAATGTGAATGACCGCTTAAGCATTGATCGGTGCATAGTTAATTATTGAAGATGAGCATGCGTCGCGAGAGGATGCAAGGGGGATCACGCGAAGCGGTAGGCGAAGTACTGATGCGCTAGCCGACCGGTAGAGTCTCCCAAGCAGTTTTTATATCTTCGCGCCAAAATTACCGTTGCCGGAGCTAGGGAGTGCGCAAAGCGATCCGCCGTATATAATTGAAAATAAATAATTTGGATCATATTGGACGAATTGCTGTATTTGGCATCCAAACTGTTTATGAAAAGTATGGTTTCGAACGATTTTTGGTTGCTGAGAGTCGGTTGCGTCCGCCGCTACCGGCAACCTTGTAAGACCTGTTTTCGAATGGCGCAATCAAAAGCGCACTTTATAGGCGCTCGGAGCGAATCAAACGCTCCTTACTGGAGGAACAATAAATGAAGACCCGTACTCTCCTTGGTTTGGTGTTGTGCGTAATGCTGGCATTGCCGGTTTTCGCGCAAGACAACTCCACTCAGAACTCAAATTCCCAACCGGCTGCCACGTCCAGTTCGCAATCCAGCACCAGCCAGAGCGCTGCCACCAACGCCAGCGGCAAGCAGCCGTTGCAGCCTGAAGCTCGCGAGGGCTTCTGGGGACGCGTGAACCCTTTCGCGCGCAAGAAATATGTCCAACGGCAGACAGAGCCGATTCGCGATCGCGTCAACGAGCTCGACGAACTGACCGCCGCCAACACGAAACAGATTAAAGACGTCGATTCGCGCGCGCAGCAGGGAATCCAGATGGCATCGGCGAAGGCCGCCGAGGCCGATATGCACGCGGTTGACGCCGGCAACAAGGCTCAGGCTGCGCAGCAAACCGCCGATAAGGCCAGCACCCGGCTGAATACGGTGGAGCAGGTCGTGACCAATATCGACCAGTATCAGCCCTCGACGCAGACTGAAATTCGCTTCAAGCCGGGCCAGACCGTGCTGAGCAAGAATGCGAAGGAAGCTCTCGATGAGATGGCGACTCCGCTGAAGGACCAGCGCGGCTACGTCGTCGAAGTACAGGGCTTCTCGTCAGGCCACGGACAGGTGGCGATTGCCAGCTCGCAGAAGATGGCCGAGTCGGTCGTGCGCTACCTCGTTCTCAATCACGATATTCCGGTCTACCGCATTTATCTGGTCGGAATGGGCAACGCCCCGGCGCCGGCAACGACGGCCGAGGGCACTGAGAAACCGAAGCGGATCATCGGTGGACGCGTGGAAGTCAGCCTGCTCAAGAACAATCTGGAGCAACTGGCATCGACGAATTCGACTGCTGGCCAACAATCGAAGTAATAACCCTTCCCCTGGAATCGAGCCTCCCGCACACGCGAGAGGCTCTTTCTTTTTGGAAAGACTTCCCTTTTTGTTCTTGTTTGCCTTTTCCGCCCGCTCAAACCGTTACAAACGCACGCGTGATGTGCCGAATGGACGGCGTCCCCGCCTGCCGCATGATGGTCTCGAGCTCGCGCCGCAGGATCTTCAGCACGGCTTCGACTCCGGGCTCTCCGAATGCCGCCAGGCCCCATCCCTGAGGGCGGCCAAAGCCAACTGCGGTGGCTCCCAGCGCAAGAGCCTTGAAAACATCGGTCCCGCGCCGGATGCCTCCATCCACTATGACCGGAATCCGCCCTTTCACCGCCGCAACGACCTCAGGCAGGCAGTCGATCGTCGGACGCAAACTCTCTTCCGCCCGGCCGCCATGATTTGAGACCACAATGCCGTCCACTCCATGCGCGACCGCGATTTCAGCGTCTTCGCGCGTCACCAGTCCCTTCACAATGAGCTTCATTCTGGTCGTGTCTTTCAATCGCTTGACGAAGTCCCAAGTCAGACTCGACGCGTAGAGTCCGGTAACCTTCGAGACGTCCAAACCGTCGAACATCGGCTTGCGGCGCACGTAGCCGGCAAATCCGGGCTCATGGCAGGCAGTGCAATCCCGATCGTCGAGGCGGCGTCCACGGGCGATGGTCTCGCGGTTGCTGTTCTCATGCAGGTCAACAGTCAACACCAGCACTGGACTGCCCGCAGCCTCCGCCCGCTTGATGATGGCGCGGGTTACGGCCCAATCGTTGGTTGGATAGAGTTGCTGCCACACTGGCGCACCGCGCGCCGCGGTCACATCCTCGATCGACGAACTAGCCACGGTCGAGAGAATTTGCAAGTGACGCCTTTTCGCCGCCGCGCGGGCCACCGCAACCTCACCCTCGGGATGGAAGGCCTTCATAGCACTGACCGGACAAAGGACAATCGGCGTCTCCCACTTTGTCCCGAACAGTTCGACCGAAGTATCGAGCTTTTCGACGTCAACCAGCCGCCGCGAACGAATTTCGATGCGCTGATAGGCTTCGTGATTCAGGCGGACGGTCGCGTCGTCATCGACGCCCGTGGCCAGGTAGGCAAAGTGCGCGGGAGGAAGCGCCTCGCGGGCCAAGGGCTCGAATTCCATCACATCGAGCGCCTGCTCGGCGCTGGTGATCGTCTGCGCGACGGGAGCAGTATCGGGCGGGACACCGGCACCGCCGCCGTTCGATGCAAATACCTTCCTCAGCGAGCGTCCCATTAACAGCGGGCTGGCAAGAGCGGGACTGAGAGCAAGATAGCGAAGAAATCTTCGACGGCTGTCCGATAGTTCTGAAGTCGAGGCCATAGTCCTCCTGCCGCCTGGGGAACAGCGAGCAGATGCCCCCTGGTCTGGGCGTCGCGCGATTCTCTACCGCCGAGGTGGAAGAGTCAAGGCGAACGCGTGCTATGCTGGCAACAACTCAGAAAATGTCTTAGCCGCAGAAGTTCCGGCCCGATTGATTGGTTATGGAATCTCTATCCTTTTACCGCACGTCATCGCCCGCCGGACCGCTTTTTCTCGCCACCTCGCTAAAAGGGTTGGTGCGCCTCGAGTTTGAGAGTCGCGTCATGAGAGTAGATGAGAAAAAATTTGAGCTGCGAGAATCCAAACAGGCCCTCGCGCCTTATCTGCGCGAACTGAACGAATACTTTGACGGCGAGCGCCGCGACTTCTCGATGCCGCTTGATCTGCGCGGAACGCCATTTCAACTGGCATGCTGGAACGCACTGCTCGCGATTCCCTACGGCGAGACGCGCAGCTATGCCGACATCGCTCGCGCTATCGGGCATCCCAACGCATTTCGCGCCGTGGGCATGGCGAACAACCGCAATCCAATCGCGATTGTCGTGCCCTGCCATCGCGTGATCGCAACCGGCGGATCGTTATGCGGCTATGGCGGCGGGCTTGATTTGAAGCGCAAGTTGCTCGATTTGGAACGCGCGCCCCTGCATCCTTGTCTTCCACTCGGAATCGGAGCATAATCCGCCTCAACTGTTGAGGGGGAATTTGGTGCAGCCTGACGTCGATTATGCCGTCAACGTTGCTGTGTCCGTGGACGCGGCATTCGCTTCGTTTCAAAATCTCGATCGCCTCCTGAACCGCGGCATCTACACCGAGGCAGCCTGGACCGACGGAGCGCCCTGGCAGGCCGGCAGCCGCCTGCGCTACGCGCTCGTTAAGCCGGTGCGCGCTACCGTTACCGCGGTTGTAAACGCGATCAGCCCGCCACGCGCGGTCACCATTCTCAACCACGCCCTGGGGATTACCGCGGAACAGCACGTTTCCTTCGGCCCCGATCTCAAAGGGGGCACCCGCATTCGCATGACGATGACACTGGTCGGCAAGTCAAGCGAACTCTCGGAGACCGAGGTCAAGCAGGCCGTCACCTTTATTACGCGCGATGCGCTCGACACCCTGGTTGCAGATTGCCAGCGGCGGCGCGCTAACTCGGCGCCCGGAAAATAGTTCTGCCATCCTCCCAAATTTGATTTCCTGGCAAAGTGAGTTCTTGAACGCATTCGTGCCACACGAATTTGTGCTCAAATGAATTGCGGCCCTTTCGCAGTAGCGAAGGGCGAATCGAGGGGCGTTGCAGCCTACCATCCAAAGTCTCAGTCACGGAATTCGCGCGCGGCAGATCTCGCCCGCGGAACTGACGCACGAATGCCTCGCCCGCATCGAAGAGCTCAATCCAAAATTGAATGCCTTCATCACCGTCCTGGCCGATTCGGCGCTCGATCAGGCACGGCGCGCCGAGCAGGAGATTTTTCGCGGCAAATATCGCGGGCCGCTGCATGGCATTCCCATCGGCCTCAAGGACATCGTCGACACGGCCGGCATTCGCACGACCGCGGCCAGCGCGCTTTTTAAGGATCGTATTCCAGATGAGGACGCGGAAGTCGTTCGGCGTCTGCATTGCGCCGGCGCGGTGATTCTCGGAAAACAAAACCTGCACGAGTTCGCCTATGGCGGCAGCTCGATGATCAGCTACTACGGTGAAGTCCACAATCCTTGGGATCCATCGCGCATTGCGGGGGGATCCTCCGGCGGTTCGGCCGCGAGCGTCGCGGCCGGCATGGGCTACGCTGCCATTGGGACCGACACCGCGGGCTCGATCCGGCTGCCGGCAGCCTATTGCGGCGTAGTGGGACTCAAGCCGACGTATGGGCGAGTGAGCGCGCGGGGAGTGATTCCGCTGTCGCCGTCGTACGACCACGTCGGGCCGATTGCGAACTGCGTGTGCGACGCCGCGCTGGTGCTTCAGGTGCTGGCCGGGCACGAACCGGGCGACGCGACCACTGCCGATGTTCCCATCTTCGACTACACCTGCGGCCTTGACGATCCATTGCCGGCGCTGAAGGTAGGAATTCCGCGAGCGTTCTTCTTCGACGATCTCCACCCCGAGGTCGCGACCGCGGTCGAGAAAGCAATTCAGGTGATGCGCGAGCTGGGCGCCGAAATACGCGAAGACATCCATCTGGAAATTTCCATTGATCGCACGCTCTCAAGCGCCGAGGCCTGGGCCTATCACAAAGACTTCGTCGCCCGTTCCCCCGAGCTTTACCAGCCCCCGACTTTGGCGAGAATCAAATCCGGCGAGAACATTCCAGCCTCCGACATAGAGCGCGCAAGGCGAGAATTGGCCGCTGCCCGCGAAAGCATTCTCAAAGTATTCGATGAAGTCGACCTGCTCCTAACACCCACCGTGCCCATTCCGCCACCATCAATCGCCGACCTGAAACAGAATCCAGATCAGCTTCGTCCCGCCGAATTGATGATGCTGCGCAACACGCGCCCATTCAACGTCTGGGGAATCCCGGCCATCTCTCTCCCCTGCGGCTTCACCCAAGCCGGCCTGCCGATAGGTCTACAGCTAGCGGGCCCGCCATGGCTCCCCGATAAAGGCCTTCATCTCGCCTACAAATACGAGCAGGCAACGGAGTGGCACAAGAGAACGCCGATGCCGACAGCAAGCTAGGAAACGCCGAGTTCGACCTTAGTGTCGACAACGATGTTCGCACGGGAGCGATCCGCAATCGGGAAACCGACCATCCAGGCGGTGACCGCCATCACGGAATTTCCGCTCCGATTCCCTCATTCTCAAGGCTGTCACCCTGAGCGGAGGGGAAAGTTCGCATTGCGAACTTTCCGCGGAGTCGAAGGGCCCCTACACCCTAATATGCCCTATGAGCGGCGTACGTACTACACCTACATCATGGGCAGCCTCTCCGGAACGCTCTACATCGGCGTGACGAGCAATCTCCGCAAGCGCGTCTTCGAGCATAGATTCCATCGCATCGAAGGCTTCACCGACAACTACGACGTCGAGCGTCTCCTTTATTGGGAATCATGCGAAGACGTACAGAAAGCGATTCGTCGCGAGAAGCAACTCAAAGGCTGGCGGCGTTCGAAGAAGATCGCGTTGATTGGTTGGAAAAATCCGCAGTGGGTGGACTTGGCGCGGGAATGGTACCCATGGATGAACGAGCCCGCGCAGACAGCTTTGGTGAGGTAGGGGTCCTTCGACTCCGCAGCCGGATTCGCATTCGCGAACCCGGCCGCTCCGCTCAGGATGACACGGGTAAGGGCTTCGCGGGTTCCCACAACGTCAGGGCGTTCGCTGGCCATTGGTCGGGCCTAGGACACGCACCTTTTTCAACCGCCTGCCAACACGCAAGACAAAATATTCGTTCACAGGCACCATTACCACCAGGGAGTTCTCCGCAAACGGCCTCCCTTGTAGGTCGAACAATCCAACCGCACCTTGTTTATACTTGGCTGTCGCTTCAGTGTTAGAAACTGCGAGGTCGGCTAGGGTGATCAGCTTCTGTAAGCGAATGGGCCGCTGATTTGTCTGACTCGAATGGCCCCCTGCAACTTGGTGTACGCCATCCACCACGACTGCCGCCAGCGGAACATCGACACACTCCATCTCCTCCGGCATGCCGTGCTTCTGAAACTGCCTAACCCAGTCCTCTCCAGCTTTATTTGCGTCCGCTGAGGAATGAAAGTCCTTGACAATGTAATAGGCCAGTGCTTTCTTGGCATCCATTGGATGCATCCCCGAGCTCTTTAGGCGATCGATATCCGCAAGCTGGACATCCGTCAGCAGCTCGTAATAGCGCCACATCATCTCGTCCGAGATCGACATGATCTTCCCGTACATCTCAAGCGGGGGCTCGTGAATGCCAATCGCATTCCCCAGCGACTTCGACATCTTATTTACGCCGTCGAGGCCTTCCAGAATCGGCGTCGTCAGCACCACCTGCGACTCCTGCCCATAGGCCCGTTGCAACTCGCGTCCCACCAGCAGATTGAACTTCTGATCGGTGCCGCCGAGCTCGACATCGGCTTCGAGTGCCACAGAATCGTATCCCTGCGCCAGCGGGTAGAGCAGTTCGTGCACGGCGATTGGCTTTTCTTCCTGGAAGCGTTTGTGGAAGTCCTCACGCTCCAGCATCTGCGAGACTGTATATTTCGCGCACAGCCGGATGAAATCTTCAGCCGTGAACTTCGAGAACCACCGGCTGTTGAAGTCGACAACGGTTTTTTCAGGGCTGAGAATTTTGAAGACCTGCGCCTTGTAGGTTTCGGCGTTCTGCTCGATTTGCTCACGCGAAAGCGGCGGCCGCGTAGCCGAGCGCCCAGTCGGGTCGCCGATCATCCCGGTGAAGTCGCCGATCAGGAAGATGACCGTATGGCCGAGGTCCTGAAAATGTTTCAGCTTGCGCAGCAGGACAGTGTGGCCAAGGTGCAGGTCGGGCGCAGTGGGATCGAAGCCGGCCTTCACGCGGATCGGCTTCCCCGTCTTCAGCGAGCGTTCGAGCTTGGCGCGGAGTTCCGATTCTTTCACGATCTCGGCCGCGCCTTTTTTTATGTAAGCCAGTTGTTCGTCAACCGGTGGGAAGTTGGGCATGCGAATTGATTATAACGACCCGGCGCTTTTCTAATGTCCGTCGCGCAAGCACCGCAAACCCCTATTCTGAATTGTCATCCCGAACGAAGTGAGGGATCTGCAGTCCCGCCCCAAATGCAGATCCCTCACTCCGTCGGAGATAACAAACGTTGGGGGAGGAATGCGGCTACTTCGCCTGCCGATAAAAACTCAGTGCAGCGTCGCCTTGCGCCAACTTGCGATAGCGTTCGAGCCGCCCGAAATTGTCTCCGGGATCATACCTTTTCTCATGCTCGGCGATCACTGCGCCGGTTTCGGTGAGCAGCCTCGACCCCGCGAGCGCATCCAGCGTCTTTGCGTACTCGTCCCGCAGCCGATAAGGCGGATCAAGAAACACATAGTCCGCGCACACCCCAGCCAATTCCCACTGGCGCAAGGCCTTCGATGCCTCGGCTCGAAGAATCTGGAAGCCGGAGATAATCCCCAGCGACTTCAGGTTCTCGCCAATCAAATCAGCAGCGGCCTTCGACGCCTCCGCAAAATAGACCATCGCCGCCCCCCGGCTCAGCGCCTCAATACCAACCGCGCCGGTCCCTCCATACAAATCAAGCCAGGTCGTCCCAGCCAGCGCCTCGGGATTGCCCGCGCACAGCACATTAAACAGCGTCTCCCGCAGCCGGTCCGACGTTGGACGAATATCCAGACCCGGCAAAGCGCGCAGCGGACGGCTTCGGTATTGTCCTGCGATTACTCGCATGGGCGTGACTTTCGAGTCCTCGTTCCCGCAACCTGTGGAACCCGTTCGGTGTCTAATCAGTAGAATACCTATAGGCATGTCTATGCGCAGTTGGTCCATCCCAGTCGGCCGTCTTTTCGGCATCGAAGTTCGCATCCACCTCACGTTTTTCTTTCTGCTGGTCTTCGTGTGGGGGATGGAAGGCAAGTCGCAGGATCCGAACTCCGTCCTGCGCGGACTGGGCCTCGTCGGCATCATCTTTGGCAGCGTTGTTCTGCATGAACTCGGCCATGCGCTGGTGGCGCGCAGGGCGGGTATTCCGGCGAAGAGCATCGTTTTATTGCCTTTCGGCGGCATCACCATGCTCGACGAAGCGCAGGCGATTACGGATCCGCAGAACGCCTGGAAGCGCGATATCTGGATTGCCGTCGCCGGGCCGCTGGTAAATCTGACGCTCGCCGCCGCATCAGCCCTCGTTCTGGTCGCAGCCATTCCCGGCTTTCACCTGATGGGGCATCCCCCGATGCATTCGACGGCGCTCCTGCGCAGCATCGTGTGGGCAAACCTCTACATCGGCCTGTTCAACCTGCTGCCGGCTTATCCGATGGATGGCGGCCGGGTGCTGCGCGCGCTGTTTTCGCGCAAGGTCGATATGGTGCGCGCCACGCAGCGCGCGGTTCGTATCGGGGATGTCTTTTCGACCTTGTTCATGATGGTCGGCATTCTGATCGGCAACTGGTGGCTGGTGATGTTCGGCTTCTTCCTGTTCGTGGGCGCGCGACTGGAAGAACGCTCAGCGATGTTCCACTCCGTGCTGCAAAGCGTGCGGCTCGAGGAAGTGATGCTGACGGACTTCGCGACGCTGTCGCCCGCGGACACGCTGGAAGATGCGCTGGAAAAAGCGGTGCACACCTTGCAGGACGATTTTCCGGTGGTGCGCGGCAGCGACATGGTCGGTGTGATTTCGCGGCAGAAGATTCTGGACGCCTTGCGCGCGGAAGGCAACGGCTACGTGCAGGCGGTGATGAACAAGATTTTTGAAGTCGCCGCCAAGCAGGAGTCGCTGGCGTCAGCGTTTCGCAAGCTTTCCGCGCGGAATTTGAGCATCATTCCGGTGGTCGATGAGCAGCACCTGATCGGGATTGTCACGCTTCAGAATCTGATGCACTCGATGGCGCTGCTGGCCGAGAGCCGCAAGCTGCGGCGCGAAGCGATGGATTGAGAAGTCACTCGTTCGTCGTTAGTCGTTCGGGAAAACAGCCGTTAACCGGAGGACCCCTGTTTGGATAGGGGATCTTCAGGTTTTCTAACGACTATCGACTAACGACTTTTCGCATACACATCCTGCGCCGCGCGAACCGCGCTGCCAAACTCGATCTTTCTTCCAGTCAATTCGGCAATCACGTGCTCAAGCGCGGCCAGCACTCCAACCGAATCCAGATAGTCGTAATACCCGATGTGTGCGATGCGGAAAAGCTGTCCCTTCATTTCGGCTTGGCCGTTGGCCACGACGGCTCCAAATTGATCGCGGAAGCGTTTGCAGATGGCGTTCGAATCGGTGCCTTCCGGCGCGGCAACCGCCGTCAGCGCGGCTGCGGGCGCGGAGGGAGTGAACAGCTTGAGCCCCAACGCCTGCACTCCGGCGCGCGTCATGGCGGCGCACAGCTCCGCGTTGGCGATCAGAGCGTCACGTCCCGCCGCCAGATTCCCATCGCCCATCTGGCGCACGTAATCGAGCGCGGCAGCCAGACCCGCGAAGAGTGAAGTCGCCGGCGTGTACAAAGTTTCGGCCTTTACTGCCGCCTTTCGTTCTTTGTGCAGATCGAAGTAGTAACGCGGAGATTTCGCCGTCTCCATGCGCTGCCAGGCGCGCTCGCTGATTGCGCCATAGGCAAGACCGGGCGGAATCATCAGCGCCTTTTGCGACCCTCCGATGATGACATCGACGCCCCAGGCGTCGATGTCGAGACGCGTCGTGCCGAGGCCGGTGATGGCATCGACAATCAGCAAAGCGTCCGGCAAGGAAGATCGCACGAGCCGCGCGATAGCCTCTACATCGTGGCGCGCGCCGGTAGAACTTTCGGTCGCCTGCATGTAGACGCACCGGATATCGGGCGTCAGCTTCGCGCGAATAGCGTCCATCGAGAACGTCTCGCCGTAGGGAGCGGTCACCGTTTCGACCGCGCAGCCAAAGGCCTTAGCCAGCGACGTCCAGCGCTCGCCGAATTTGCCTGCCGTCAGCACGAGCACCTTATCGCCGGGCGAAGTCAGGTTCGTAACCGAGGCTTCCATGAATCCGGTGCCCGACGAGGTGAGCACGAGCACGTCATTCTTTGTGCCGATGAATTCCTTCAGATCGGCAAGCACGCGCGTGAAGAGCGCGCGGAAGTCGGCAGTGCGATGATGCATGCCGTAGGAAGCCATCGCCGTCTGCGCAGACGGCAGAAGCGGCGTGGGACCGGGGGTGAAGAGTCTGTTCTTTTTGAGCATTCGAGTCTTGAGAAACAGGATATTCCATGGTGTGCGGCTTCGGGAAGGCAAGTCGGAAGGTAAAAGCCAGAAGGGCGCTATGAGCCTCGAGCCGCGAGCTTCGAGCAACCCAACTCCAGTTGTTCTTCAGGGCTGTCTTGCTCGTGGCTCGCGACTCGCGACTCGCGGCTCTTCTATAATCCCGTCATGCCTCTAATTGACCAGATCCAGAAAGACATTGTGTCTGCCATGAAGGCGCGCGAGGAGCAGCGGCTTTCCACTCTGCGCATGGTGAAATCTGCTCTCAAGCTGCGCGAGGTCGAAAAAATGGCGCCGCTCGACGACAAGGAGTCGCAGCAGGTGCTCTCGACGCTGATCAAGCAACGAAGAGATTCGGTCGAGCAGTTCACCAAAGGCGGACGGCAGGAGATGGCCGACAAGGAAGCGGCCGAGATCAAGCTGATTGAAACTTATCTGCCGAAGGCAGCGGGCGAGGAAGAGATCGTTGCCGGAGTGCGCGCGGCGATTGAGGAGATGACGCCGGCACCAACAATGAAAGAAATGGGCTCAGTGATGAAGGCCGCCATGGCGCGCTTTGCGGCGGCCGGCATGCGCGTGGATGGGAAGGTGGTTAGCGAGGCGGTGAAGAAGGAATTGGCGGGGAAATGACGGTTGCCGCCAAGTCCCCGTCTAGAACCCCGTTTTAATATGCGTCTTTCCTGTGGCGAAACGAGTGGAGGATAACCTCGTCGCCAAGGATATCGTAGCGCAGGCGGTAATCTCTCCATCGCACGCGCCATTGCCCTTCGCCCGGCTCTAGTCCCGCAAGCTTCTTGATTTTGTGCCGTCCACTTCGATTGTGGGGATCGTTGCCGAGAATTTCAATCAGTTCATCGAGGGCGCGGACGAGTGGCGAGTCTCTCTTGGAGATCGTGCGGAATTCCCGTTCGAACGCGGGCGTAGTAAGGACTCGGAACGGTCCCGCCATGACGTCCTTAGTCTTTCAGAGTTACTTTTTCTTGCGCTTGCTGCCCGGGTTTTTCAGCTCGGCCAGGAATGAGTGCGCGCTGCGTGCCGCCCCGCGCCGGTATTCTTCGGCGCTCGTCCGCACCTGTTCCTTCAAGGAGGGGTTCTGCATTTCGAGGTAGTCTTCAAGATCATCCACATGCAGGAGGCCCACGACAGGGATGCCATCTTTTTCCAGAATGAAGAATTCACGGTTCACGTTGACGCGGCGGACCACTTGGCCCAGGTTCACGCGGGCTTTGGTCAAGGGAAGGCGATTTACAATCGTTTTCATACGTTGCTTAATGTTAATCAATATTGATCAACATGACAACTACTTGCTCTTCTGCCATTCCCGGTAAGCCTCGCTCTTCCCAATCCCGCGCTCTTTGGCGACTTTCTTCAGCGCGGCCTTTTCGTCCGATTTCTCTTCAGCCATGATCTGCTTGACGCGCTGAGCGACTGTCAGCTCGGGGCTCGCGGCTCGCGGCTCGGAACTGTCCTGCTTCGCAATCAGCAGCGTGATCTCGCCCTTGACTTCGCCACGTTTCTTCAGTTCTTCGAGCACTTCTCCGGCGCGGCCGCGCAGGAATTCTTCATGCAGCTTGGTTACTTCCCGGGCGACAACGATGTGGCGTTCGGCTCCCAAGACTTCGACCACATCGCCCAGCGTTTCCAGCAACCGGTGCGGAGCTTCGTAGAACACCTGCGTCAAAACGGATTCGCGAATTTTCTCCAGGAACTTGCGGCGCTGTCCGGACTTGGCGGGCAGGAACCCGCTGAAGCGGAAGGAATCGGTGGGCAGGCCGCTGGCTACCAGAGCGGCCAGAAACGCGGATGCTCCCGGAATCGGGACAACCGGCACGTGATGGCGGATGGCAAGGTGAATCAGGCGAAAGCCGGGATCGGAAATGGCGGGACTGCCGGCGTCAGTAACGAGCGCGATTTTGGCGCCGCCTTCGAGATCGACCACGAGTTCGGCGGCCTTGGTCATCTCGTTGTGCTCGTGGTAGCTCACCGTGCGCGTGTGGATTCCGTAGTGGGTGAGAAGCTTCTGCGTCTGGCGCGTGTCTTCACAGGCGATCAGGTCGACTTCTTTCAGCACGCGCAGGGCGCGCAGCGTAATGTCTTCGAGGTTGCCTATGGGCGTGGCGACAAGGTAGAGCGCCGAGCCGGGGCCGAGGGTGCCTCGGTCGTTATTGGTCTTGCTCTGCGGCGCGGTTTGTACTTCGGTTGGCATACGCCTGCTGTGCCCTAAACCAGAAGTCTAACACCGGGCATCGGGGCGCAGCGCGCACCGAACGGGCGATGCCTAGTCGAATTCGGCGCCCCGCGACCCCCACTCCCACATGCCGAACATTGCCTTTTGCGAGATTGGATGGCCTGACTGGCGTGCGAGCATGGTGATTTGTCCCCGGTGGTGCGCGTCGTGTGCAATCAAGTAACCGATGAATCCGGCGACGTCGGGGCGGAAGCCTTTGATGCGGCCGTCGGCGGCTAACGAATTCTTCAGGACTTCATGGATGGCGGCGCGACTCTCCGCCAGGCCCTTACGCGCCTGCGCGGGCGTGACCTTGTGGCGATCAAGTTGTTCCGGAATCCTTGCATCTCGCTCAGGAGACGGCTTGCCGCCCGCGGCTTTCAGCCACATCACCCGGACGTTGTGCATGTGCGCGACGATCGAAGCGATGTCGCGGCCTTTGCCGTCTGGGGGCTCCGCGCGCCACGCCTCGGCGGGCAGATTTTCGATGAGGTATTGGTTGATGCGGTCGTTGGTGTCGAAGGCCGCGAGCAGGGCTTCAGCTACGACGAATGGTTTGGCAGTCTTTGACGGCATGGCAGCTCCGGGGGTTGGATGATCGGGCCATCGGGTCATCTGCCAACCAGTCGGATTTCCCGAAGCGCGATCCCAAATTTTCGCATAGACGGTTGATTTGGATGTCTCGTCTGAAATAAGCTTGCCCGCAAAGCTGTGGGCCGTCGCGCCGCAAGACCATTATCAAATTCTGGAGGTCAACATGAGGTTGCTCAAGTTGGGCTGCGTCCTGATGGGGCTGACGTTGTTGGCGGGAAACGCCACAAGTGAGGAACAACATCCGGTCACGTTGATGAGCGGACTGGGGGACTGGCACCATCCTGTTTCCACCAAACATAAGGAAGCCCAGGAGTTTTTCGACCAGGGATTACGGCTGATCTATGCCTTCAACCATGACGAGGCGGCGCGCTCCTTCCACAAGGCCGCCGAACTCGATCCCTCCCTCGCCATCGCCTATTGGGGAATTGCCGAGGCCGTGGGACCGAACTACAACGATCCGGCGAGCGATGACCGCTTTAAGGAAGCGCACGCAGCGATTCAGAAAGCCGTGGATTTGAGCGGGAACGCATCCGCCAATGAAAAGGCCTACATCGCGGCGATGGCAAAGCGTTTCCCGGCCGACCCGAAAGCGGATCGGCGCAAAGCGGCCGAGGAGTATCACGATGCTATGCGCGAAGTTGTGAAGACTCACCCGGACGACTTGGATGCCGCGACGCTGTTTGCGGAGGCGGGCATGAATCTGCATCCGTGGGGGCTCTGGCGTCTGGATGGCTCGCCCGAGGCGGGTACCGAGGAGATTGTGGTTACACTCGAGTCGGTGATCAAGCGCGAACCGAATCATCTGGGAGCGATCCACTATTACATTCACACGGTCGAGGCTTCGAATTCTCCGGAACGCGCGCTGGCCGCGGCAAACAGGCTAGCAGCGCTGGCGCCGGCCGCGGGACACATCGTGCACATGCCGGCCCACGTGTATATCCGAACCGGCGATTACGCCGCCGCGGTCAAAACCAATCAGGCAGCCGCGGAGGCCGATCGCGCTTATATAAAGAGCAGCGGAGTCGATGGCATCTATCCGATGATGTACTACAGTCATAACCTGCATTTCATCGCGATGTGTTCGGCGATGATCGGAGACTATAGCGAATCGCACAAGGCGGCCGAGATGCTTGCCGAGCACGTCCGGACGGCGGTAAAGATGATGCCGCCTCTCGAAGGCTTCATGACGATTCCCATGGCCGTCGATGTGCGGTTCCATAAGTGGGACGAGATCCTTGCCACCAAGCCTCCCGACGCGTCGATGCAGGCGGCAGCCGGCTTTTGGCACTTTGCGCGCGGCATGGCGCTGGCGGGAAAAGGGAAGACGGCGGAGGCCGAGGCCGAATACAACATCGTGGCGGAAGCCGAACGTGCCACTTCGCCGGACGTGATCTTCCAGATGCCGATCAACAACAAGACCAAGGACATTTTGAAGATCGCGGAGAACGTGCTCGGGGCGCAGGTAGCGCTCGCGCGTAAAGATAACGCAGCCGCGGCCAGCATGCTGCGCGCCGCTGTGGCAGTGCAGGACACGTTGAAGTATGACGAACCCCAGGACTGGTTCTTCCCGGTGCGCGAGTCACTCGGCGGAGTCCTGCTGATGAGCGGCGACGCCAAGGGCGCGGAGCAGGTATTTCGCGATGACCTGGCAAAGAATCCACGCAATCCGCGATCGTTGTTTGGGCTACAGCGAGCGCTGCACGACCAGGGACGGGACTCCGACGCCTGGTTTGTGGACAAGCAGTTTCATGAAGCGTGGAAGGGCGACGCGCAGTTGAAGGTTGAGGATTTGGTGTAAAGCGCGAAGCCAACGCTCGTCCCAATCGCTTTGGGAACCTGTGGTTCCTTTAAAACACTTTACGCCTTGTCATCCCGAGCGCAGCGAGGGATATGCAGTTTGCCGCAAGATGCAGGTCCCTGTGCTCCGGATGAGAACCCTAACTAACCATCACGCAACTGCCACTTCTCGGTCGAGCGTGCTTTCTCGATTGAATAGACGCGGTGACGAAAGCCGCGCCAATCAACTTCCTTCCAGACTGTCATGCCGTTGCGTTCGGCCACGCGCTGGGAAGGGACATTTTCCGGGCGAATCAGCGAGATCAGGCGGTCGGCCTTGAGGTGCTGGAATCCCCAATCGCGGCAGGCGATGGCCGCCTCGGTTGCCATCCCCTGGTGCCACAAATCGCGGCGCAGGTGATAGCCAATTTCGTAGAAATGCTCACCTTCAACCTCTTGGCGAGTAATGCCGCAATCGCCAATTAGCTCGCCGCTGGATTTCAAAAGCATGGCCCACAGGCCGACTCCATCATCTTTATAACGCTCGCGATTGCGGGCGATCCACTGCTCGACCCCAGCACGATCGTAGGGCGCGGGATAGTAGCGCATCGTTTCGGCGTCGGAAAGGATACGCGCGAGGGCATCCGCGTCCTCGGCAACGAACTCACGCAGAATGAAGCGGGCAGTTTGCAGAATCGTCATATTTCGAATTGTCTTTTCGGATTCTAAGGCGATCGGACGTAATCTAGAACCAGGAACGACGGTAACTATTGCAAAAGGCAGAAGATGCCGATTTCAAAAATGACTCGCCCTCATTGCAGATGTACAAGTTATCTCCGCAAGAACGGCTCGTTTGCATCAAGTTCGGCAAGCAGCTCTCGTTCTACGACGTTAAGAGCTATGCCGAGAGATTGAGCGCCGATCCTCGGTTTAATTCTTCATTTTCCGAGATCGTCGATCTCAGCGATGTCGAAGAACTCACAATGAGTCCGGCGGAGACAATGAGGCTCGCGGATATGGCAGATCCCTTCCGTATCGGTGCCAAGCGTGCCTTTGTGGCGCGGACTGATATGCAGATTCGAGCGGCTCGCATGCACCAGCTCTTGCGGAACGACCAGGTCAACATTCGTATCTTTGGTTCGCTCGAAAAAGCTGAAGAGTGGATCGAGAGCCAGTCTCGAAGACCCACCGTGGTCTCGCCTCGCAATCGGTTTACACTCATATCATGACAGAGATGGGGCGGCTGCTGCTTGTTCTCGGCGTGGCGCTCATCGCAATTGGCGGCATCGTCATGCTGCTGGGGCGCACCGGCTTGCCGTTGGGGCGATTGCCGGGCGATATCATCTATCGCGGCAAGAACACCACGTTTTATTTTCCTCTTGCCACTTCGATTGTTCTCAGCGTTGTGCTTTCGCTCCTCTTCCTTCTAATCGGCTGGTTCAAGCGTTAGACGAAGCCGCGTCTCTACCACGATTTCTGCCGGACCGTCGCGGTACACTGATGCTCAATGGATGCGAGCGATCAACTCGGCTTTCAATTTCGCGCGCCCGAGCGCCGGGTCTGGACCGTGCGCGCGCTCGTCTCGGCCGTGCGCGGCCTCGTCGAGCGCCAGTACTCCGACTGCTGGGTGGAAGGCGAGATCTCGAATTTCCGCAATCCAGACTCCGGCCATCTGTACTTCACGCTGAAAGACCAGGACGCGCAGATCCCTGTGGTGATGTTCCGTTCTTCGGCCCGCCTGCTGCGCTTTCGGCCTGAAAACGGGTTGCACGTCACGGTGCGCGGACGCGTCACCATCTATGAAGATCGCGGTGAACTGCAGATTTCCGCCGAATTCTTGGAGCCGCAGGGCGCGGGTGCGCTCCAGTTGGCATTCGAGCAGCTAAAGGCGCGACTGCAAGCGGAAGGACTGTTCGAGGCCGCGCGCAAGAAGCCGATCCCGCCGCTGCCGCAACGAATCGGCATCATTACCTCTCCGCAGGGAGCCGCCTTGCGCGACATTCTGAACATATTGGCCCGGCGGCATTGGTCGGCGAGCATTCTCATCTATCCGGCGCAGGTGCAGGGCGACGCGGCTGCGGCTGAGGTGATGGCCGGCCTGCGGCATTTCCAGGGGAGTACGCGGCAGTTGGCCGGGGTCGACGTGGTCATCATTGCGCGCGGCGGCGGATCGGCCGAGGACCTCGCCGCGTTTAACCACGAAGGGTTGGCGCGGGCCGTCGCGGCCTCGAAGGTTCCCGTGATCTCGGCGATTGGACACGAGACCGATTTCACGATTATCGATTTTGTCGCCGATCTGCGTGCGCCCACTCCGTCGGCCGCCGCCGAACTTGTGATTCGCTCGCGGCAGGAAATCGAGGCGCAGGCGGAGGAGGCTGAGCGGCGACTCGCGCGCGCGATCCGCTACCGCCTGCTGATGGCGCGGCAGGGACTGACTGAGCTTGCACGGCACGGCGCGTTTGCCAGCATGATGGACGGGATCCGGCGGGGGCAGCAGAGGCTGGATGAGAGACGCTATCGGCTGGAGAAAGCTCAACGGCAACTACTAGAGCGCAGCCATCGCCGGCTGGAAACGGCTTCGGCCTCCGTCCGACACTATGATGCACGCCGGCGCCTGGGTGCAATTCGCCAGCAACTCGAATCATCGGTTGGGAGTTTAGTTGCTGCCGCGCGCGCCCATCTGCTGGCCGGGCGCTCCGCCCTCGATCGCCGAATGGCCAGTCTGGAAGCGCTTTCACCGTTGTCCATCCTCAATCGCGGATATGCTCTAGTGTTTGATGGCAACGGGCAATTGGTGAAAGACGCCGCGCGGCTGGCTCCGGGGGATGAGTTGTCAGCGCGACTGGCGCGCGGACGTGTTCGCGCCCGGGTAACCGGCAGCGAACCGGCCTCCTCGTAACAGGCGAATCCAGTATTCTTCGAAGCAGCGCACCTGCATTAGAATGAAATGTAACGCAACTAACAATTAAGAGGACACCGTGACGGCGGCGATCGCATGGCCACAAATCTTTCTCAAGGTCCTCGACATCCTGCTCGTCGCGTACCTGATCTACCAGTTCCTGAATCTGGTCCGCGGCACGCGCGCCGCGCCCATGCTGGTAGGAGTCTTTGCGCTCGGCTTGGTTTTTTATTTTGTCCGCCTCGGCGATTTGCCCACCCTCAACTGGCTGCTGAGTACGCTGCTTCCCTACGCGGTGTTCGCGCTCATCGTCGTCTTCCAATCTGAGATCCGGCATGCGCTGGCCAACCTCGGCCGGCGTATCTCCATGATGCGGTCCTCGAGTTCGTCGGCCGACGTGTACGACGATATCGTTCTCGCCGCCAATCTGTTTTCGCAAAACCAGACCGGTGCACTCATTGTGATCGAGCGCGAAATAGGACTGCGCACGTACATCGAAAGCGGCGTGGCTCTGGATGCGCGATTGTCATACGACCTGCTCGCGACCGTGTTTCGCCCCAGCGCGCCCCTGCACGATGGCGCCGTGATCGTGCAACGAGACCGGATTGCGGCGGCGGCGTGTTTTCTGCCCCTTTCGATGAATCCGATCCTCTCCACGCAGCTCGGAACGCGCCATCGCGCCGCCATCGGAATCACCGAAGAAACCGATGCCGTCGCCGTCGTCATTTCCGAAGAGACGGGATCGATCAGCCTGGCGGTGGCTGGAAAGATCGATCGCGATCTGACCGTGGAACGTCTGCGCGAGCGGCTGACGGCCTTGCTGCGCCGCTATGCGCCAGCCCCGAGCCTGCCGACCCCGGTGGAAGAAAACTTTGTCGAAGACGAACCACCCAGTTCACACCCTGGCGGGCGCCATCAGGATGCCGGCTCGCGCTTGAAAGGGGATGACTGACCATGGGCTTCTGGCGCCGAGTCTTCCTCCAAAACTTCTTTTTCAAATTGATTTCTCTGCTGCTGGCCGTTGGCTTGTGGCTGGCTGTGACGCGCGATCCGGTCGCCTCGGTCGAGGTCAGGGTCCCGATTGAGTTCAGTCTTCCCGACAACATCGTGATCGACTCCAACACCTTTACGCAGGCCCAGGTGCTTGTCCGGGGGCCTAAACGCCTGATGCATCGCCTCGAACCCGGAGACGTGCGCGCTGAGGTCGATCTGAGCAACGTTCAGCCGGGAGAGAGAACATTCGAGCTCCATGTGCACGTGCCCCAGGACATGGAAGTGGTGCAGATCATTCCGAGCCAGTTTCATCTTACGTTCGACAGCCGCGATACGCGTACGATTCCGGTGCATCCGCATATTACCGGAAATTTTGCGAGTGGCATAAAGGTCGCTCGCGTTACGGCCGACCCTTCGCGAGTTATGGTGACGGGGCCTCATCGGCGCGTGGAGGCCCTGGACGCGGCGAGCACCGACCCGGTAGACGCCAGCGAGACGTCAACGAGCGCGTCGTTTGTAACCCACGTATACGTCGCCGATCCCTTGATCCAGGTGGTGCATCCCCTACCGATTCATGTGACGGTTATCATGGAAGGCGCGGGAGGCGGCAAGAAGAAATAAACCTTTCCTTCGCTATTGGCTATTAGCTTTTGGTTCTAAAACACCTGAATATCCGCGAGCAAAGAGCCAAAAGCCAAAGGCCAAGAGCCGAATTTCATGACCCAGACCAGACAGCTTTTTGGCACCGATGGAATTCGCGGCGTTGCGGGAGAGTTCCCGTTGACGCGCGATAGCGTGTATTGGATTGGCCGGGCGCTCGGGCACGATCTCATCCGTGTAAATGCGAAGGCGCGGGTCGTGATCGGCCAGGACACGCGCATTTCAAGCCAGTGGATTGCGGATCGATTTCTGCAAGGGCTGGCCTCGGTTGGCGTGGCCACACGCAGCGCGGGCGTCATCACAACGCCGGGGGTCGCGTTTCTGGCCCGCTCACACGGCTTTGATGCTGGCATTGTTATTTCGGCCTCGCATAATCCCTGGACCGACAACGGAATCAAGATTTTTTCCGGCGACGGATACAAGCTTCCCGATGCTCGCGAACTGGCGATCGAGAAGGAAATTTTCGCGCTGCTGCAAGCTCCCGAAGCCGCCGCTGCTCCCGATTCAACGACCGCGACCTTAAGCCTCCCTGGCGAGGAAGAGCTGCGGCAGGCTTATGTGCGCTGGTTGGCCTCCGGGGTTACAACGGATCTGACGGGCCTTCGCGTGGCGGTCGACTGCGCGAATGGCGCTGCGGCGGCGGAAGCGCCCGCACTGTTTTGCGCGCTCAAGGTCAATACGACTTTCCTGCATGCCACTCCGGACGGACAAAACATCAATGGAAATTGCGGAGCGCTGCATCCGGAAACGGTGGCACGCTTCGTGGCGGAACTGAACGGCCAATTTGACATCGGCGTTACGTTCGACGGTGATGCCGACCGGGCGCTCTTTTGCGATGCCCAAGGGCACGTGGTCAATGGCGACGCCGTTCTGCTGCTGGCGGCGCGGGAGATGCAGGCTCGCGGAGTGCTGGCAAACGCTACCGTTGTCGCTACGACCATGTCGAACATGGGATTAGAAGTGGCGTTGAAGCGCTCCGGCATTCATATGCTGCGCGCCAATGTCGGTGACAAGTATGTGCTCGAGGAAATGCAGCGCGTCGGCGCGACGCTCGGCGGTGAGCAATCGGGACACATTCTTTTTCGCGATGGCGACGCCACCACGGGAGATGGCTTGCTGACTGCCCTGCGCGTGCTCGAGATCATGGTGCGTTCAGGCAAGCCGCTGGCCAAGTTAGTGAGTGACCTCAAGATGTTTCCGCAAACCATCCGCAATGTGCGGGTGCGGGAAAAATTGCCCTTTGCGCAGATTCCAGCGGTTCAAGCCGCAATTACCTCGGCTGAGCGGGAACTCGACGGCAATGGCCGGGTCGTCGTCCGTTATTCTGGCACCGAGGCGCTGGCGCGCGTGATGATTGAGGCCGAATCAAAAGAGCTGATGGATCGAATTGCCGCGTCGATCTCAGCGGCGATTCAAGCGGCCCTGGGAGTGTAGGTCAATTGCAGATTGTAGATTGCAGATGCAATCTGCGATACCTTCGGCTCTCCTCCGGCTACGTCCCAAAGTACGACTCAGTTATCTTGTTTCCCCTAAAGTTTCCACCGAGAATGAGAATCAATTCATATTTCGCGCCATTAAAAGAGACTCATGAGAATTCTCGTGGTGGAAGATGACGTTGCCCTCGCCAGCTTTATCAAAAAGGGGTTGGAGGCCGAACATCACGCGGTGGATGCAGCCAATGACGGCGAGCAAGGCTGCTCCATGGCGCTTGGTGTTGATTACGATCTGGTGATCCTCGACCTCAGTCTGCCCACCATGGACGGATTGTCGCTCTTGAAAAACCTGCGCCAGCGCAAGCCGAATCTGCCGGTAATGATTTTGACCGCGCGCGGCCGCGTCGAAGACCGTGTGCAGTGCCTGGACTCGGGCGCCGACGACTATCTGGTAAAACCGTTTTCATTTCTCGAACTAGCGGCGCGGGCACGGGCCTTGTTGCGGCGCAGTCACCTACCCTCGGAGTCGGTGCTCAAGGTGCAGGATTTGAACCTAGACCGCGTGGAGCGCAAGGTGCAGCGTGGAGGGCGCTCTATTGAACTCACGACCAAGGAATTTGCGCTGCTGGAATACATGATGCGCAACGCGGGTCGGCGTCTGACCCGTGCCATGATTATCGAGCACGTCTGGAACCTGACCTTCGATTCCGCGACCAATGTAGTCGATGTGTACATCAATTACCTGCGGCGCAAGGTAGACGACGGCTTTCCAACATCTCTAATTCACACGATTCGCGGGGTGGGCTACCAATTGAGCCCCGCGGGAGCACAGGCCTGATGGCGACTTTCGCGGCGCTGCTGACTCAGAATCAGGGATTGCTGCAGGACCTCCTGCACCTGGTAAGTCAGCCTTTAACCACCCTGCATTGCACTCTCGAACACTCGCTCACGCTGGATCTCTTGAATGAAGATGCAGTGGTGCGCTCGCAAGAGGTTGCGCTTGCTTTGCAGCAAACCGACCGCGTCATCGAAGCCCTGCGCCTGATGCGGGAATATCTTGAGGCCGAAGAAAGACGTTTTCTGGCCGAACCGTTTCCGCTTGGGCTGGCGATTGAGAACGTTCTGGAGCAAATCTCGGTCCTGGCTGAAGCCCGCGGCCTGCGCCTCTTCGCCTGCGGAACATCGACCACGGCGATTCCAGTGAAGGGTGTGTGGCTGCAGCGTGCCTTTTTCTATCTCGTGGCTCTGCTGCTCGAAAGTGAACCGGACGGCAGGGTAATCACGGTTGTGATGGAGGATGGCGCATCACAATCCCTGGTCAGCGCGCACAGCTTGCCAATGAATTCATCGTCGGATGTCCCGCCGGACCCGCCTCCACGATGTGCACCGGACGTGAATACTCTGCGGCAGGTCAGGATCGAAATTGCCCGCTGCGTGCTCGAAGCGTCGGGCGCGTCTCTCGAACTCTATTCCGGCGGCAATGCGGGCTTCCTGATTCGCCTGCCGAGGTTCAGTTCCCATCTGGCCGAAATCCCAGCCTGAGCCGGAGCATCTTCCGGCTCAGGCGCCATCAAGAGTACAATCCAGCGTTCGCGACTTTTCGAGCAAGCTGCTCGCGGAGGCTCTCATGCATCGTCGAATTGCGCTATTGGTCTTCCTCTGCTGTTCGTTCCCGGCGTGGGCCCAGGCTGGCGCCCCGGTCTTGAAGCCACTCACCATCATCAAAGCGGGCACCCTGATCGACGGCGTCTCGAATACCGTGCGGCACGATCAGGTCATCACCATTCGCGGGAACGTGATTAGCGAAGTCGCCAATGCGAGCTCGGCGAAAATTCCCGCGGATGCTACGGTCATTGATCTTTCCAAGGCCACTGTGCTTCCCGGAATGATCGATGCGCACACCCATATTTTCCTACAGGGAGAAGTCCCGTCGGAGGGCGGTTACGACATCCAGCTTCTGAAATATCCGCTGTCGTACCGGGCGGCGCGCGCTACGGTGGCGGCCCGCCGCGCCCTCGAGCAGGGCTTCACAACCATCCGCGATATGGAAACCGAAGGCGCGGGCTACGGCGACGTTGGCATCAAGATGGCGATTGAACGCGGCTATATTCCCGGCCCGCGGATGTTTGTTTCGACGCGCGCCATCTCCACGACCGGCGGGTACCCACTGGAGGGCTACGCGCCGGAAATCGAGGTGCCGAAAGGCGCGCAACTCATTGACGGTCCAGTCGAGGCGCGCAAGGCCGCTCGCGAACAACTTGACCATGGTGCCGATTGGATCAAGGTTTATATGACGCATCGCTCCTGGATCGGGAAGAATGGGGAACTTGTGTCGCAACCGACCCTCACACTCGAGGAAATCCGGGCGATTGTCGACGAAACGCATGGCTGGGGGAAGAAAGTCGCCTGTCATTCCTATAGCGGAATCGGCATGCAGCGCGCGCTCGATGGAGGATGCGATTCCATCGAACACGGCATTCTCCTCACCGACGCGCAAATTGCGCAGATGATCAAGCAGGGCACGTGGCTCTGCCCGACGCTCAATATCTACTACACGGACTGGTCGCCCGCCGACACCCCGGAAGGGCAGCGCGACCGGAAGCGCGTGGCCGAGCACGAAGCGTCCTTTCGCAGGGCGGTCGCCGCAGGCGTGAAGATTGCCTTTGGAACGGATGTAGGTGGATTCCCCTGGACCGATCCGATTGCTGTGGACTTTTCGCGCATGGTGGAAATGGGGATGACTCCGATGCAGGCGATTCAAGCCGCGACCTCGAGAGCGGCGGAGTTGCTCGACCAGACGGGGCATTTGGGCGCTATTGCTCCGGGCGCGTATGCCGATGTGGTCGCGGTGGATGGCGATCCCCTGGTAAACATCAAGGCTCTGGAGAGCGTCGGCTTCGTGATGAAGGACGGGAAGGTCTTCAAGAACGATCTTGCGCAGAAGAAGTGATCCAACGACCTGGGACCCACTCATTCGCACAAAACGCGGATGAATGGGGCACCCGTTCAATTATGCGCGTGCGGGCTCTGCGCCGGATTCGCCTTGTGCGCCGGGGGAGCCTTCGCGATCTTCACATCGAAGCTCACGGGTAGATTCTTCGGCGGATAGCATGCCTTGTTATCGCAAGCCTGGTACTTCAGGGTTCCACGCACAATGTATTTCCCCGGTTGCACCGATCGCAGAGGCCGAACCAGCACATCGACTATGAAATTTCCCGTATAAACATTCAGCTTCTCGTCGGGCGAGAAAGCAAAGCTCATGTCGTGGCCGTCCGGGTACGTAGTTTTGCCGATAACGATGTCGGTGGTGGCTTCTACCTTCAGCGCCGTGGGGATCAGATAGTCGGACTTCGGGTGATTGGAATTGATGTGGTAGCCGCCGGCAACGTTAAAGGTGATCGGCACGGTCACGGCTTTCCCCTGCGCGACGGTGACGACGGGCGCGGCGGCCACGGTGACGACCGGACCCTTCGGACCAAACTCATCCTGTGCAAACGCCCATGCCGTCACGAGCAGAAGCGCGGAGGTTAGAAGTGTTTTCATTCGTGATTATTTTTGAGCCCGCACTGCGTTGCTGAGCGCTTCCTTGATGTGGTCAACAAACACGCTCCGGCTTTGCAATCCAAATTCACGGGCGATCACTTTGCCGTTGCGATCCAGGAAAAAAGTCGTTGGCAGCACGTTGACGCCGCCATAACTCAGGCCCACCGCTTCCTTGCCGAGCAGGATGGGATAGTTCACGCCCATATCCTTCGCGAACTTCGCGATGTCCTCCGTGCTGGCGTCATCCATCGCCACGCCCACAATCTGGAAGCCCTGCGGACCATATTCCTTCTGCAACTCGACAAACCACGGCATCTCTACCTTACAAGGCCCGCAATACGTCGCCCAAAAGTTCAGGAGAACGGCCTTGCCGCGCAAGCTCGAAAGTTTGAGGTTGCTGCCGTCAAGAGAACTCAGTTCGAAGTCGGGAGCTGTCGCTCCCATAAGTTGACCATTCGCGGGGCCGTTCGCGCGATTGTTGCGGGCGGTGCGAATCCCGGCAAACAACATCACCGCGACCAATGCGCCCACGAAAAACAGAATCAGCGGATTTCTCTGCACCATAACCTCAAATCCAGACTCCCACACTTATTCTAGCTGCTTCTCAATTCCGCCCACAGCACGGCTTCCCGCCACCTAGAGCGAGAACCGGTTCAAGAAAGAGAAGTAGCCGGCGATGAGCGTGAAACGCCCCATCACCAGCAAAATCCCCAGAACGATCAGCAGTGCTCCGCTGGCAACCTCCACCGCGTGCATGTGGAATTTGAACCGGTTATAGAACTTGAGAAAGCGTTCAATCACAAGAGACGTAATAAGAAACGGCACCGCCAGCCCCGCCGAGTAGATTACCAGCAGAATAATCCCCTTCCAGACCGTATCCTGTGTCGCGGCAAAACCCAGCACAACCGCGAGGATCGGTCCCACGCACGGCGTCCACCCGAACGCGAAGGCAAAGCCAATCACGAATGCGCCCCACGGCGACGATCCGCCCTTGAGCGTGTGCAAACGCGTGTCGGCAAGCAAAGCCTTGATCTGAAAAATCCCGGTGAGATGAAGGCCGAAAAGGATAACGACCACGCCCGCAATCCGGGCCAGCAGCGACTTGTGCATTGCCAGGAACTGTCCAACCTCGGTTGAGATCGCGCCCAGGGTAATGAACACGATGCTGAAGCCGATGATGAAAGCGGCGGAATTGAGCATCACCTTACGAAAAAGGTGGCCCTCGGTCGATTTCAGCTCTTCCACGCCCGCCCCGGAAATCAGCGAAACATACCCCGGTACCAGCGGCAGCACGCACGGCGAGAGGAAAGAGATCAGGCCCGCGACAAAGGCGGCGAGCGATAGGGGCAGACTGGTCATAAGCTTCTAATTTTGACGGCGCTCAATTGTAGCCCGTGGAATCGGAAAGCGGCCTCTCTACTGCATCTTACAAGATGCATGCCAACGTAGTTTCGATACAAAAGCCCAGCGTCTCATTGCCCAACAGGGCACTGACCCTCCCCATGGGCGAAGGTTCCCGACGAGAGGCTTCACCCGGCTGAGGACCGCCGAGTGACCTCTTGTGCCTTCCTATCCTTGCGATTCAGGCAAAAAAACAGAGAAAAACGAGACTCCCAGGAGATTTGCAGCCCAAAGCCGCACTCTACCTGGCGGCCTTATTTGCTTTCTTCAAGTCCTCGCCCTTCATAGGAGCACCCAACGTCTCCACGCCGAGCCATTTCAATGCCGGAGGAAAATCGTGAAAGACATTGGTTTGCGACGGACTATCCGCCATTTCAAAATACGTCATCAACAAGCGCCCCATCCCGAAGATTGCCGGTTTCGTCGCAACCAGCGCACGCCGCGATCTGACCGAGAAAATGTTTCGGTGGGTGATCTCCTGGGCCGCGTCCCTCGATAGGTTCACCGCTGTCACCCCGCTCGCATCAATCAGTTGATTGAATTCGGGGTTGAAATCCGGATCCCTCAGCAATTGATCCTGATGAGCCTTCATTTCGTCGAATGTAACCAGATCCGAGCCGGTACTGATGACGAGTCGCCGTTCTTTATCGATGGCGTACTGGCAAGGCATACTAAATCAAGCGCAATCGGCGAACTTCATTTTGTGAAGAGTGGCCAGTGAGCACTAGAAAGGGACTTTTATTTCAGGGCGTGCTTCGCAAATGACCGGCAAACCTACCCAACTCTAGTTCCCAGCTGCAATGGATCGCAAGGGTGCTGGGCAATGGTATCGGCCATGTGCTCTGCCGCTGCCCGAATAAAATTCAGATGTTTGATTGACTCAACGTCAAAAACCCGCGTCTCGAGCAGGGCGCATCTTTTCAGGATCACTCGCAGGTCGTTGTTTAAGTCGTGCGCCGAAACGCAACGCTCGGAGCCAGGATGTCGCTTTTCCATACCATCCTCCTTCCCCAAGTTGCTGATATGTGTATCAGCAAGAGTAGAAACCCAGTGACACATTCGTAAATGGCCCGTGCTGGCCAGGCGATAGCACCATTTGGCAATTCGTTCCTCAACAATTTGTGAATGATGTCAGTCGCTGAGGTCGAGCGCGTCCCCAACGTGAAGCATCGGCAGGTTTGACCCTTCTTTTCTGCCGACTGTAAGATCAAAGTTCATCATTTGCCGACGAACAGCGCTTTGCACTGCGGGACGGGTGAGTCACGTGTCCCATTTTGTTATTTGTTAGCCAACCAATGCCCCACGAACTGCCAAAAGCTTACGAACCGGGCGCCATCGAGGCGCGCTGGGCCGAGTACTGGATCAAGGAAAAACTCTTTCACGTAGAGACCCCTGCGCCAGGTGAGACTCGGCCGGTGTTCACGCTGCTCCTGCCGCCGCCCAACGTCACCGGACGCCTGCACATGGGCCACATGCTCAACCAGACCCAGATGGACATCCTCGTCCGCTGGCATCGCATGCGCGGCTTCATTACTCTCTGGCTCCCCGGCACCGACCATGCCGGCATCGCCACCCAGATGATGGTCGAGCGCCAACTCGCCAAGGAAGGCAAGAAACGCCGCGACATGGGCCGCGAGAAGTTCGTCGAGCGCGTCTGGGAGTGGAAGCGTGAGTATGGCGGCGCGATTCTCGACCAGATGAAGCGACTCGGCGCATCCGTCGACTGGGGCCGCGAATACTTCACCATGGACGACAACCTCTCGCGCGCCGTGCGCGAGGTCTTCGTCCGCCTCTACGAAGAAGGCCTGATTTATCGCGGGAAGTACATCGTCAACTGGTGCCCGCGCTGCGAGACCGCCATCTCCGATCTCGAGGTGAAGCACGAAGACGTGGCGGGAAAGCTGTGGGAGATCCGCTACCCGGTGATCGGGACGCCGCCTGGAAAAGAAGAATTTATCACCGTGGCGACGACACGGCCGGAGACCATGCTCGGCGACACGGCCGTAGCGGTAAACGCCGCCGACGAGCGCTATACGCACCTGCATGGCAAGAGAGTCTTGCTGCCACTGATGAAGCGGGAGATTCCGATCATTCTCGACGAGATTGCGAAGCCGGAGTTCGGTACCGGCGCGGTGAAGATCACGCCCGCGCACGATCCGAACGATTTCGAAGCGGGCAAGCGCCACAGTCTTCCGCAAATTGACGTGATGGACCTCCACGCCCGCATGAACGAAAACGCGGGCCCCTACAGAGGACTGGACCGCTACGAGGCGCGTGAGGCTGTCCTCGCAGACTTAAAGGATGAAGGATTCCTGGTCGCCGAGAAAGCCTACACGGTGCCACTCGGGAAATGCGACCGCTGC
The DNA here is from genome assembly GCA_963698865.1 of uncultured Acidobacteriaceae bacterium. GTDB lineage: Bacteria > Acidobacteriota > Terriglobia > Terriglobales > Acidobacteriaceae > Acidiflorens. The sequence goes on from CAVOSL010000007.1 coordinate 496,630, forward strand.
GGCACGGTAGTCGAGCCCCGCCTCTCCGAGCAGTGGTTTGTAAAAATCGAGCCGCTCGCGAAGAAGGCCATCCGCGCGGTCGAGTCAGGCGAGATCACCATCGTCCCCGACAACTACAAGCAGATTTATCTGAACTGGATGTATAACATCCACGACTGGACGATCTCGCGCCAACTCTGGTGGGGCCATCGCATTCCCGTCTGGCACTGCACGAGCGAAGGCTGTAACGAGGTTATTGTTGCGCGCGAAACTCCAACCTCCTGCCCGAAATGTAGAGGCGCCAAGCTCGAACAGGACACCGACGTCCTCGACACGTGGTTCTCCTCAGGCCTGCTGCCCATTCACCACGCTAGGCTGGCCGGAAAAAACGCGCGACCAGGAAGTCTTCTATCCCACCACTCTGCTGATCACGGCCTACGAGATTCTCTTTTTCTGGGTGGCCCGCATGATCATGTTCGGCTGCCACTTCATGGAAGGCCACCGCCAGGATCCCGGCCATCAAGAAAGCCAGTGGCGACGGCGACAAAAAAGACGACAGCGTTCCCTTCCGCAATGTTTACATCCACGCCCTCGTCCGCGACGCCGAGCGCCAGAAAATGTCGAAGACCAAAGGCAACGTAATCGATCCGCTGGAGATCATCGACCGCTTCGGCACCGACGCGACCCGCTTCACGCTGGCAGCGATGGCGGCTCCAGGCACGGACATTGCCTTCAACGAGAGCCGGACCGACGGCTATCGCGCCTTCGCCAACAAAATCTGGAATGCCGCCCGCTTCATGTTCATGAATGTCGACCGTGTTGCGCCTGATCTGCGCCCGGCTACGAACGGTCGCGGCGCCCGTCCCTCCACGCTTTGAAGACCGCTGGATTCTCTCCCGCTTCAATCGCGCCACCGCCGACATCAACGACGCCATCTCCACCTACCGCTTCCACGAAGCCGCCAACCGCATCTACGACTTTTTCTGGGGCGAGTTCTGCGATTGGTACCTCGAGCTGATCAAGCCGCGCCTGCTGGAGAGCGCCGATGCCGAAACTGCGAAGACCGCCTGCGCGAATCTCGTGAACCTATTCGACGGCGCACTGCGTCTTCTGCATCCAGTCATGCCGTTTATCACCGAAGAAATCTGGCACGCAATCTACGACGGCAATCCTCCGCTGAAATCGATCGCGCTGGCGCCCTATCCGGCGGCCGACGAGGCGCAGATCGATTTCGCGACGGAAACCGAAATGGCCATCCTGCAAGACCTCATCGTCAGCGTGCGCAATCTCCGCGCCGAGCTGAAGGTCGAGCCCAAGGTAAAAGTGCCGATCGAAATCTTCGCCAACGAATCCGAGATTCGCCGCCTGATCGAAGAAAACCGCGGCGCCGTCGAGCGCCTGGGCAGCGTGGAATCGCTGAGGTTCGTCGAGTCCTCGCTCGCCAGTTCGGCCGGCGTGCGGAGCACGGCCCGCTTTGATGTCCTCGTACTCTACGAAAAGAAGATTGACGTCGCGGCGGAGCGCGAGCGCCTCAACAAAGATCTCGATAAGATCGAAAAAGAAATCGCCAACGGCCAGCGCCAGCTCTCGAACGAGCAATTTCTAGCCAAAGCCCCAGCCAAGGTGGTCGAAGGTCTCCGCACAAGAGCTGAAGAATTGAAAGTGTTGCGTGACAAGACCGTAGCAAGCCTCAAAGAGCTCGCCTAGGGACAGCCGTTCTCGGCTGTCTTGGCACGCAGCGCGGCGCGTGCCACTCTCTCCTGCGACCGCCCTCGCCATTCAAAGGTTTCTCCCTTGACTTAGCCCATCAAAAGGAATTATCTGGGATTTGAGAAGCTCACGAATGGACCGAGAGGCGCGAAGATTAGCCTGCGCTATATCTAAGTTGTGAGAGCCCCAAGTTCGAGAGGAACTACGGAAACACGCAGAAAGGAAGGCATCAAGACCATTATTATCAGTATCTTGGAATGAAGTGCTTTAGATTGAATACTTTGCGATTTTGGCATGGAAACAACCGACTATCACTATTAGAATCAAGATCTTAAAGGTAACACCAGCAAATTGAATACTTTACAAATAAAAAGTGCGAAAATCGAACTTAATCACAAGATTCAATTATAGTTACAAGCAATAAGTTCAACTCCATATTTTTGAATACTTTGCCGCCCAACTTATACTAAGCTATTGATTTCAAAAGACCGACGTAAGCGAGGAGTGAGGGGGGGTACCCCCCCCGCAAAACGAAGTCTCCCAAACAAAAACTAGCAGCTAGTAACTGAGAACCGAGAACTGTTTTTCATGGATTGGAATTCACGCCGCATCTCCGCCATCATTGAAAACGCACTCAACGAGGATCGTGCCACGCGCGACGCCACCAGCTATGCCTGCGTCGATCCCAACCAGCGGGCCTCGGCCACGATCGTCGCCAAGCAGGAGTGCATTCTGGCAGGCCTCGGCTGCATTCCTCGCATTCTCGATGTCTACGCGGCTCTCGACGGCGCGGTCCTGACGCACCACGAGGTCACGAGCCACCCCTCGATTTTTGATGGCGTCCGCGTGAATCCGGGCCAGCAGGTCGCGGTCATCCGTCACAACGCGCGTGTCATCCTTTCCTGCGAGCGCGTGATTCTCAATTTTTTGCAGCGCATGGCCGGAATCGCGACCACCACGCGCAAATTTGTTGACGCCGTATCCGGCACGCGCGTTCGCATCCTCGATACCCGCAAGACGGCTCCGGGGCTGCGCGTCATCGACAAATACGCGGTGCGCTGCGGGGGCGGGCAGAATCACCGGCTCGACCTTTCGGATGGCGTGGTGATCAAGCACAATCACATGACTCTGGCCGGGGGCACAGCTCCCGCCCTCGAGCGCGCTCTTCGCAACCGCCGCGGCAGCCAGCCCGTTGAAATCGAAGTGCGCTCGCTCGAAGAATTGCAGCAGGCGCTCTCGCACGGCGCCGAGGCCATTCTCCTCGACCACGTGAGTGTCGAGCTGGTGCGCAAAGCGGTAGAGATTTGTTCCCGCCATTCGCGCCGCATCCCGCTCGAATGCGCCGGCGGTATCACCCTGGAAAATGTTCGCGCCTACGCCGAGACGGGGGTGGATTTTATTTCAGTGGGCGCCCTGACGCAATCGGCAACGGCCGTAGATTTGAGTATGCGGGTAATGCCGGCGTAGCGCCCTTCGTCCACGGTCCTTGGTCCGTCGCTACTCGACCGTTGCGGCTGTCGGCGGTTTGCGGAGATCGACTGTCAGGTCGGGGACATACGCGAGGAGTGCATGTTCCATCCCGTTGCATTCACAACTCCGTGTGGACAACTCTTTGCAGACCATGAGCGCGGTTTGGTTACGATTGCGCCGCCCGCTCGTCTAGAATGACAAGGCCGCAAATCTCTATAGTGTCCGATCCATCAGATTTACATAAGCGATGGGTTTCACTGGAAAGAACCTGATGCGAATTCTAAGAACTCTGTGGTTGATAGCGCTTTGCTCCCCGTTGCTGTTTTCCCAGTCCACCAAGCTGCATGGCGTGGACTTAAACGATCTCGACCGGAAAATTGATCCGTGCATGGATTTCTATGAGTATGCCAATGGCACATGGCGGGCTAACAATCCGATTCCGGCGTCGATGACGCGCTGGAGTAAACGCTGGGAGGCCGGCGAAACCAGCAAGGAAAAGCTGCGCGACATTCTGGAAGACGCGGTGCAGACGAAGAACGCTCCCAAGGGGAGTTCGACGCAACTTATTGGCGACTTCTACGCCGCTTGCACCAGCCAGGCTCGCATTGACGCGCTCGGGCTCGAGCCGCTGAAGCCGTGGCTGGCGAGGATTGATGGCGCCAAGGATATCGCATCGCTGCAACCGGTGATTTTCGAGCTGCACGATATCGCCGTGGCCGCGCCCTTCATTCTGGGCAGCCGGCAGGATGCCCACAATCCGACCATGGTGATCGCCGATATTGCTGCGACCGGGCTGTCGCTTCCGGAAAAGGACTACTACATCGGGAAAGAGGCACGTTTTGTGGAAACGCGCGAGAAGTATGTCGAGTACATGACCGACATGTTTAAGCTGATGGGCTGGGATGCGACCAAGGCTTCCGCGGCGGCGCAGACGGTGCTGGCGATGGAAATCAAAATGGCGGAGGCATCGCTGGGCACCGCCGAGTTGCGCGATCCGAAGGCCACCGATCATAAGGTAACGCTGGCTGAGTTGCAGGCTATGTCTCCGCACATCGATTGGGACGAGTATTTGGCGCACGACCGTCTTCCGAAAGATGTGGCGATCAACGTCGATCAACCGAAATACATGCGGGCGCTCGACAGGCAGTTGCAGGAAACTCCGCTGGCCGACTGGAAGATTTACCTGGAGTGGCACTTGCTGGACGCGGCGGCGGGCGCGTTGCCGACTGCGTTCGTCAATCGCAGTTTCGAGTTCTATGGCAAGTATCTGGGTGGCGCGAGCGAGATCAAGCCGCGCTGGAAACAGTGTGCGGAAGCGGCCGATCAACAGCTGGGCGAGGCTCTTGGACAAAAATATGTGGAGAAGTATTTTCCTCCCGAGGCCAAGGCGCGCATGCAGGACATGGTCAAGAACCTGCTCGCCGCGATGAAGGATGACATCGAGACGCGACCGTGGATGAGCGACGAGACCAAGCAGAAGGCCCTCGGGAAACTGGCAACGTTCAATCCGAAAATTGGCTATCCCGACAAGTGGAAGGATTACAGCAAACTCGACATCCGCCGCGATGACTACTTCAACGATGTGCTGGTGACCAGCCGGTTTGGTGTAGACGACGACCGCGAGCAGATCGGCAAGCCGGTGGATCGCGGCCGCTGGGGCCTGACGCCGCCGACTTCCGACGCTTACTACAATCCGCTGCTGAATGAGATCGTGTTCCCAGCGGGCATTTTGCAGCCTCCGGCGTTTTATCTTGATGCCGTCGATGCGGTGAACTATGGCGCCATCGGGGTGGTGATCGGACACGAAATTTCGCACGGCTTCGACGACCAGGGAGCGCAGTTTGCGGCCGATGGAAGTCTTACTAACTGGTGGACGCCGGACGACCTCAAGAAATTTCAGGAGCGCGGCGCGTGCGTGGCCGATCAGTTTGACAATTACTACATCGAGAAAGACATCCATCACAACGGCAAACTGGTGCTGGGCGAGAGTATCGGTGACCTGGGCGGGGCGAAGATTGCCTACCTGGCATTTGAGAGATCGATGCGCGGTAAGCCGCGGCCTCCGGATCTGGACGGATTCACGCCGGAGCAGCAGTTTTTCGTCGCCTGGGGGCAATTCCGCGGAGACGCGACGCGGCCGGAATTCCAGCGGTTGATGGTGCAAAGCGATCCGCATCCGGTGGCGAAGTACCGGGTGAATGGGCCATTGTCGAACTTGCCGGAATTTCAGCAGGCGTTCCAATGCAAAGCGGATGCGGCGATGGTGCGGCCGGCGGGCAAGCGGTGCGAGGTCTGGTAGGGCCCGCAGGAACGAGGCGGGACGATTTTGTTTTTGGCGGGCGCGGCGTGAAAGTCAGAGCCTAAGGTACGAGCAGTCTGCCACCCACCCTCGTAAGTCGGGCATACGAAAAACTGTCCCATGTACGAGTTATCGCCTTTCGGTACATCGAGTTACAGTAAGGAGTATCGAAAATGCGTACCCCTCCCCCCCCTATCATTTTTTAGTTAAAGTATTCATTCTAAATAACTTACACGCACAGTATTCCGGAATAAGGAGTTAGGTCGTGTTTTTGGTGTTTTTGCCTCTTGGACTGATTCTGGAGCGCGTGGCCACTTGCCTCTCTCCTCACAATTTGTCAAAGAGCCGGTTGACCAAGGGACTTGACAGCATCGAGGGGCTCTCCTAGGAGATGGCACACCTCGGCCTTTCTAAACAGGTCGATCATTATTGTGGGCGTTGACGAGTTCTAAGTCTAGGAGTTTTGTCACAGCGGGTTTGTGATGAAAAATCGAGAGGCGCGCGGCGCGAAAAGAGTGAGGCGGAATCCCTTTCAAGAAACGAAGAGTGGGCTACCCGGCGGTACTCTGCGCAGAATCTTCGCCGCCGACAACATAGATTTCCCCCTTCAGAACTGCCGTTGCGGCCGGATACACAATGCCAGTCGGCAACGGCGTGCCTGCGGTTCAGGTGTTGTGGTTCAGAGCGGGAGCAAGCGCCTCCCCCGAACCTTCCTGAGACGGTACCGGACCCTTGGAACGGGCACGGTCGGGCACAAACAGACATGTCTACTGGACCACGAGTGTGACGTTGGCAGTGTGGGTGATGCCTCCGCCCGTGGCCGTTACCTCGATCTGATACGTGCCCGCGGCGGTTCCCGATGTCCCGGGCGTCTTTACGCAGCTTGATGCGAGCAAGATTACACATACCGCACACAGCAGCAGCGACGACTTGACCGCGCGGCGCCGGGTCTTTCCCGACAATGGCAGCCACGCCATTCCAAATAGCGCCAGCGGAAAGGTGACCAGCCACACCGCATGCCGGGTTTGCGTAGCGGCGCGCGACATGAAGGCGTGGGGCGGGGAAGTGCTGACGGTGAGCGTCGAAGTGACGCCGGAAGAGGTTGGCGTTACTGGATTCACATCGAAGTTGAGATTTGTGCCAGCCGGCTGGTTGGAGCCGCTGAAGGCGGCGCTCAGTGCGACGGTTGTGTTGAATCCTGCCGAGCGACTTCACACTCAAGGCATAGGTGGCGGAACTGCCGGCGCTAACCGTAGCCGAAGTGGTCGAGCCGGGTGTGGTCGGTGGCTCGGCGTCCGTCGGCGTGATGGAGAAGTCTCCCGAGAGTGGGACTCCGGTGCCGGTGAGCGTGGCCTGTTGTGGGCTGGAGGGATCGTTCTCAGCGACCACCAGATTGGCGCTTTCCGCGCTTCCGGTGCTGGGCGCGAAGGTGACGTTGATGGTGCAGGAGGCGCCGGCTGGGATCGCGCCACCGCAAGTGTTGTTCTGCGAGAAGTCGGCGCTGTTGGCTCCCGAGAAGCTGATGGCGACGCCGGTGACGTCCGTAGTGCATTGATTGGAAAGCGTGAAGGCTGTCGGGGGGCTGATGTTTCCTACATTGATGTTCCCGAAGTCAAAACTTCCCGGAGCCAGGCTGACGCCGCAAACCCCGGTTCCCGCCAGGGTTGCGTTCTGGTTGGAAGAAGTGTCGCTGTCATTGACTAGGAGGGCAGCCAGAAAAGACTCTGCGGACGAAGGGGTGAAAGTTACGTTGATGTCGCAGGAATCGTTGCCCAGGAGCGTAGAGCCGCACGTGTTGTTTTGAGAAAAGGGCGCGACGTCGCCAAAGAAGCTGATGTCGATGTTGGTGACGACAGCCGGGCAACTATTGGACAGTGTGAACGTTTTTGGCGGACTCGCTTTTCCCACGAGGACGTTACCGAAATCGAAACGTCTCGGATCCAGACTGACGCAGGGCGTAAATACGTACGCTTCTCCGATTTCATTGATAGGGGACGTTCCGATGGCCGCGACGCTGCCATTGCCGCTGATCGAGACGCTAACGCCGAATCCCGAGGTGGAATCGCTGGCTGTCAGATTCGCCGGCGCACTCAGGGTTCCGGTCCATCCGCCAGCGGGCATGTCAAACGTAGAGACGCGTCCCGGACCTTCGTCAACAAAAGGCGCGCCAACCAGAATGTGGTTGGCATCGCCGCTGATGGCCAGTGCAGAGCCGAAGACGTCGCCTGCCGCCCCGGAGGCGTCGAAGAGAGTTGCATTCGGCGTAGTCGTCGAGGTCCAGCCCGTCTCGGGTTCCACAAACACAAATGCCTCGCCTTGGAAGGAATTGGAATTTACATTGGCAGTTGAATCGCCAGCCAGGATCGTAGAGCCGTCGTCGCTGATAGCGACGGTAATACCGAAATCGTCTCGCCTTGTTGTGCTGCTGTTTGGTTCAGAATTGCGTTCTCCGTCTCGTTGGTCCAGCCTCCCTCAGGTTCGAGAAACACTAACAATTCGCCGGAATCGTTCTCGTCGCCTTGCGTGATTCCCGCGTTGCTAACTATGACGCCCCCTTGATAATCTATGGCGACGGGTATATCGCCAAAGCTGAAAGGTTGGGGTCCGAACCGGTCAGGGTTGCCGCCGGATTTACCGTTCCGCTCCAGCCGTCTCCTGGCCTGAGAAACACTAACAGCTGCCACGGCGCGTTGCCGTCCGAGGTTGGCAGGTCCCACGACTGCAACGCTCCCATCTTTACTGATGGCGATGTTCTTACTTGCAAAGTTTGAGTTTGAGTGAGTGTAGCGTCGGGCGTCTTGTCGTTGCTGCCGCTCCAACTCGTGCCCGGTCGGACGAAGACGTCCTCCGTCAGTCCTCCCTGAGTCCTGGAGAGAATTGTGTCTCCATTGCGGGTGATGGCCAGCGCTTCGCCGATTAGGTTGCTGGGATCGGAGAGCCGGCGAACCTCGGTCATGCTCGTCCACGCCGCGCCCTGTTTCTCGAACACGTAGGCCTCACTCGAACCATTCGTGACCGCCTCTCCGACGACCATGGTATTGCCGTCGCCGCTGACCGCAAGCGCGATCCCGAAACCGTCTGTCTTGGTCCCGTCGGAGGCGGTCAGGATGGCGACCTGAAAGAGCGGGTCGACGACGACCGGGTAGCGGGCATCATGATCGTCCACCAGCAGCCGGAGGGAGTTCCCGCGCAACTCCATGGAGGCGTGGAGTGGCTGGCCGTCCGCGTCGTGCGCTTCCAGGCCGGTGTAGCGGAGAGCGGTGCTGCCGTCACGGCGCTTCAAGACCAGAGCCGCGCCATTCTGCTCGAGTACCGGCTGCAACTCGCCGGAGTAGTCGAGAACGATCTGAAGTGGCCGCGCCTTGCCGTTTTGGAGGAACCTTCAAAGTGAAGCCCTGCTCCAGCCCGGCCGGCCCGTTGACGTACCACTCGGTCAGTGGTCCACGCGGGTATTCGATCCGGTTAGCGCGAACAATGGGGGACGCCGCGCAGATCGTCGCGAAAGCCCGGCCCGCTCCGTAGCCGGAAAACTTGAGCCGGAAAGACGCATCGCCTTCTTGACTGCGACACCCGCGGGAGTGAAATCCGCGACCAGGTTCTGCCGGGAATTTTCCGCACGATGCCGTGCCCGTAGGGGCGGACGTGGTAGCTGGCATCGTCGGCACAAGCGCAGCGGAAATGGGCGGCTGCGCTCCGCGGGAATGGCGGTTGCCGAAGAGCGGGGGACTGCTGGTGAAGTCGTTGCCGCGAACTCGAGGTTGTCGTAGGGTGCTCCCCGCGTCTCGTCCTTTCAGGATGCTTAGTCTGGCAGAAGGAGGCCAAGCCTAAACAAACCACGACAATGGCCGGACGCATAGCCAAACCCAGGACGGAAAGAGGCGCAACGATGGCTTGTCCAGACGGCTGATCACAGAGTCTCCCTTCGACTGCGGCGCGCGGAAACGTGTGGCCCGCCGGGTGTCTCCATATGCTCCGGCGGCGGAGATTGGGTCAATGGACCCGATGTTAGTTATTCGTTAGTTTTTTGTCAGGGTCCAAAGTCCCACATCAATACAGGCTTGCGCTGATCAAGCTATGCTGATCCAAGCTTTCTTGATCCAAGCTATCATGACGGCCCACGGGTCGTCAGGACCTTGCTTTCCCAAGCTCGTCGAATCGCCTGGAGTCACACACTAGACAGCTTGAGTTGATCTGGACAGCAGCGAACTACGCCGCGATCGCGCCAATCTAGAGCTCCAGCCCAGGCCCGCAGAATACTGACGCTGCTCGTCGGCCCCGACCCAGTGAAACCGTTGCGCGCGGCGAATCCCGGAGGATTCTAGGGCTCAGAGTTTTAGTGAGGACTTTGGAGACGCAGGACTGAGGCTTTTGCCATCTCGTTGGGTCGGTGCCGTGCTCGAGGACGACGCGGTCGGACCCACTTTGTGCGACTCTGCCGAAGCCGATACCGCTTCATCGCTGGCCTGGAGCAGTCAGCTCGCCGCCGCCCCGATCAGCGTCACGCCACGCTGGTCCACGAAGGCTCCTTGTTTCAGCCAGCAGCACCATGCTCTTCCTGATCGGGGCGCTGAGCTATCTTCGCCGTCCATCGAGTCGACCACTGGCTGCCCCACGCCCATTGTTCTCGGCGATTCCTTCCTTTGATCAGTTCTGCAGCAGGCGTCACAGGAGTACCTCGTCGAGATCGTCTCAACCGGCGGTCGTTGGCGTAGACCCAGGTGGCCCTTGGCATCTGAAGTGGTCAGGCGCGGCCTCGGCCATCCAGTTTTTTTTTTTTTTTTTTTTTTTTTTTTTTTTTTTTTTTTTTTTTTTTTTTTTTTTTTTTTTTTTTTTTTTTTTTTTTTTTTTTTTTTTTTTTTTTTTTTTTTTTTTTTTTTTTTTTTTTTTTTTTTTTTTTTTTTTTTTTTTTTTTTTTTTTTTTTTTTTTTTTTTTTTTTTTTTTTTTTTTTTTTTTTTTTTTTTTTTTTTTTTTTTTTTTTTTTTTTTTTTTTTTTTTTTTTTTTTTTTTTTTTTTTTTTTTTTTTTTTTTTTTTTTTTTTTTTTTTTTTTTTTTTTTTTTTTTTTTTTTTTTTTTTTTTTTTTTTTTTTTTTTTTTTTTTTTTTTTTTTTTTTTTTTTTTTTTTTTTTTTTTTTTTTTTTTTTTTTTTTTTTTTTTTTTTTTTTTTTTTTTTTTTTTTTTTTTTTTTTTTTTTTTTTTTTTTTTTTTTTTTTTTTTTTTTTTTTTTTTTTTTTTTTTTTTTTTTTTTTTTTTTTTTTTTTTTTTTTTTTTTTTTTTTTTTTTTTTTTTTTTTTTTTTTTTTTTTTTTTTTTTTTTTTTTTTTTTTTTTTTTTTTTTTTTTTTTTTTTTTTTTTTTTTTTTTTTTTTTTTTTTTTTTTTTTTTTTTTTTTTTTTTTTTTTTTTTTTTTTTTTTTTTTTTTTTTTTTTTTTTTTTTTTTTTTTTTTTTTTTTTTTTTTTTTTTTTTTTTTTTTTTTTTTTTTTTTTTTTTTTTTTTTTTTTTTTTTTTTTTTTTTTTTTTTTTTTTTTTTTTTTTTTTTTTTTTTTTTTTTTTTTTTTTTTTTTTTTTTTTTTTTTTTTTTTTTTTTTTTTTTTTTTTTTTTTTTTTTTTTTTTTTTTTTTTTTTTTTTTTTTTTTTTTTTTTTTTTTTTTTTTTTTTTTTTTTTTTTTTTTTTTTTTTTTTTTTTTTTTTTTTTTTTTTTTTTTTTTTTTTTTTTTTTTTTTTTTTTTTTTTTTTTTTTTTTTTTTTTTTTTTTTTTTTTTTTTTTTTTTTTTTTTTTTTTTTTTTTTTTTTTTTTTTTTTTTTTTTTTTTTTTTTTTTTTTTTTTTTTTTTTTTTTTAAAAAAAAAAAAAAAAAAAAAAAAAAAAAAAAAAAAAAAAAAAAAAAAGGAGACCTTCAAGCAAACTGGTTGCGCGTCGATCCGGCCTTCGATCCAGTGCGCCAGAATCCACGTTTTGTGGCCGTGGTTGGCCGGATCGGTACGAGAGACTGAATAGTCGGGATCCATCCCCGTCAGAGCCTGAAAGAAGACCGAACCAAAACTCCCCGCTAATCCCATGATCCTCATAGGGCGGGCGGCAGCGACTGGGTGCGATCTCGAAACAAGGTAATCCGATGATGCGCTCGTTGTTGGTCGAAGCCGGACACACGGCAGCGCGATTGGATAGCGAGTTACGGCAAGACTATCAGCGGCTGAAGCTGCGCCGGGGCAGTGGCGTGGCTAAGGTTGCGATCGCCAGGAAGCTGGCGGTACGGATGTACTGGATGCTGCGCGGCCAAGCCAATTATGCGCAGCTGGTTCGCATGCAAGGCAGCCCGAGGGGCACCCTGGTGGGCCAGTAAGACATCGTTGGCCTGATTGGGCACCTTGCCTCCCTGAAGAAAGTCGGGGAGTCTGAACAACGAATCATGGTCGGAAGTCAGTGATCGAATAGATGGTTCTGGAACCAAACTTCCACCGCAGGATTCTGAAAGCGGGCCTTGGTCGCATGAGCAAAGAGCAAAAGCAACCCCAAGAGCAACACCAAAACCAAAACCTTCCACAAAGGAAAAAGAAAAATCTTTCGACTGGTCCACGTGTCCCTTGACAACGCCGACACGGTTATAGACGGTGCCCCAGACAATGAGGGTGCCCCACTCATTTGCGTACTCTGCGAATGAGTGGGCTCTCGCCTTCGGCAAAAGTCTCAACCGGACGACGCTTGATTTCCAGCGCCCACTCCTGGAAGTTGACGTGCACCGGTCCCGTTTCTCCGTAGAGGTAGGCTCGGAAGCTGCTCCAGCGCCACAGTTCGTCCCGTTCCACCAATCCCCGCTTCACAGGCTTTCCACCCCAGCATGCCAAAACCGGGCTTGCCGGGACCCCAGTCCGATGCATATAGCGTAGTTTCTCGACGCGCTTGCGCGTGCTCCACACGTTGAAGTCATAGAAGCGCTTCTGCCAAACGGACTCCCGCACCCGCTGCCACAACACAGCCTGCTCCGCGGCAGCTTGTCTGCGCCTGCGGTTCACGCGGCGGGAGAATCGCGCTTTGATCATTAATTACTGATCACTTTCAGCACCACCGACGGATCACCCACCTCGGGCTCCGTGATGAGCAGATGAAAGTGCTCGGCATGACCACGTATCCGTGAACGACAAAGCGGTATTTGCGACGTGCCTCTTCCAGGATTTTCACAAACAAATCGCGCCGCCACGCGGACCCAATTCCGCTTGGCGGCGGTAACAACTGCTGGTAATGAAGTGCAGATCATGCGCGCCATAATAGCGATGCAGACGTCGGGTCACCCAATCAGAATAGATACCAGGGTTAGAATGTGGCGGTGATCCCGACACAGTCGAATTGTGACGAAACCCACACATCGCAAAGTGCGCGATGTGTGGGGCACCCTCATGGTCTCGGGCGCCCGGCCATAATAGCGCCATGATTGCGACGCAGACGTTTGGTCACCCAGTCAGAATAGATACTAGGGTTAGAATGTGGCGGTGATCCCGACACAGTCCAATCGTGACGAAACCCACACATCGCAAAGTGCGCGATGTGTGGGGCACCCTCCGGGTCTCGGGCACCCGGCCTAAGAAGCTGCAGAGCAATGGGTGGGGGCTGGGGCCCGACCGATTTTTCAGAGAGGGGGAGCAGGTCGGTTTTGTCTAGTGCGGATGGAACCAAGGTGGTTCGATGGACGAGTGTTGGGAAACCCGACCCCTACATAAATTTAACTAACAGCACGACGGGTGGAAATCTGCACGTGCATTTCTAATGAATAAAAATCATGACGCCAGAGGCGATTGCACTGCTTCAACAAAGCATTGGGAAGGTGGTCCGGCTCACGCGCCCTGATGGTGAAGTGATAGTTGCAAAGATCACTTTAGTCGACCCGCTTGATGAGGAGATTGTCTTTGACATGCTCTCCACGACCGTCGAATCCAAGTATGAAAAGTTTGACCGGGAGCCGGCCTACCTGCTGTATTTCAGCGACATCTCTACCGTTAACGCTATGACGGATTCGACTTCTTGATTAAGGCGGCTAGGCGCTCTAGCGACGCTCCCTCGGCCCTTAGCTCGCGCGTGTCCCCAACCCCTCCTATCCCCACTAACTAGCGCACGCACCCCGGCCTGGTCCATCCACCTCGCAAGCGAGCGGGCTCCGGCACCTCGGGGGTGGGGGGGTAGCATTTTCCCCTCAATGCGTATAACCCCGTCCTCGCCTTGACCCTTCGCAGACTCCGCAACTAGACTCCGCTGGTGGGGGTTTCCATGTCCAAATTAACTTTGTTGGCGTGCTTATTGGCGGCGTGCGTTGCGGTGTGTTCGGTTCCGGCCCGGGCGGATGAAGGCCATGATCATCACGATATGGCCGAGTCGGAACTAGGGACGGTGCACTTTCCGGTTTCGTGTTCGGCCGAGGCGCAGAAGACTTTTGAGAAGGGCGTGGCGCTGCTGCATTCGTTCTGGTACGAAGAGGCGGAGAAGACTTTTACCGAGGCCGCGAAGCAGGATCCGAAGTGTGCGATGGCGCATTGGGGAGTGGCGATGAGCTTGTGGCATCAGCTCTGGGACTGGCCGAAAGAGGAGACGATTGCGCGTGGGGCGGAGGAGTTGAAGAAGGCGGAGAAGCCGAAGGCGAAGACGGAGCGGGAGCGCGATTATATTGCGGCGGCGCGGGCTTTCTACACGCACAAGGGGTCCGATAAAGGCGACAAGGATCACGAGGCGCGGGCTGGGGCCTACTCGGCGGCGATGGAAAAGGTGTACACGCGCTACGGCGTTAACGGTTCACCTCAGGACCATGAAGCGGCGGCATTTTATGCGCTGTCGCTGCTGGCTTCGGAGCCCGAGAACGATACTACGTTTGCCAATCGCAAGAAGGCGGGGGCGATTCTGGAGAAGCTGTTTGAGATTGAGCCGAATCATCCCGGGGTTTCGCGCCTGCATGATTCACACCTATGACAAGCCGCAACTGGCGCAGCTTGGATTGCCGGCGGCGCGGCGGTATGCGGCGATTGCTCCGGCGTCTCCGCATGCGCTGCATATGCCGTCTCACATCTTTGAGCGCGTGGGAGACTGGCCGGACGACATCACGTCGAACCTGGCGTCGATTGCGGCGACTCGCAAGACGGCGGCCATGCACATGGGTGGGGAGTCGCACCAGTTCCACGCGATGGACTTTTTGATTTATGCGTATTTGCAGAGCGGACGCGAGGATGAGGCGGCAAAGTGGATTGAGGAAGTGAAGACCATGCCGTCGATGAAGATGGGCGACATGGACATGCATGAGTTTGCGATGGCGAAGTTTCCGGCGATGTATGCGCTGGAGCTGCACCGGTGGGCCGATGCGGCGAAGCTGGAGGTGGGGCCGGACTGGACTCCCGGCGACAAGCTTTATCGGTATTGGGCGCGGGCGATCGGCGCGGCTCGGAGTAGCGACTTGGATGGGGCTAAGAAAGATGTCGCTGAGATTGAGGCGATCCGCAAAGACTATCTGGCCAAGGAAAAAAGTATTCGGCGGATGATGCGGAGATGGCGGAGAACGAGGCCTCGGCCTGGGTGATGCATGGCGAGGGCCACGATGACGAAGCGACCGCCTTGCTGCGCAAGGTCGCGGATCATGAGGATGCGGTGGGCGAGGAGCAGACGTCGATGCCCGCGCGCGAGATGCTGGCGGATATGCTGCTGGAGATGCACCGGCCGGAACAGGCGCTGGCGGAGTATCAGGGGGATTTGAAGTTTAATCCGAAACGGTTTAATGGGCTGTATGGGGCGGCGCAGGCGGCCGAGATGGCGGGTAAGGCTTCGGCGGCGAGCGAATATTATGCGCTGCTGGTGAAATCTTGCGAGGGCGGTGGGTCGGCGCGGCCGGAGCTGGCTAAAGCGCGGTCGGTGATGGTGGCGGGAAGGTAGGGGTCATCGGGTGATCGGGTGATCGAAAGTCAGAGGTATTTTTAACTTAGGGAACTCTGACCAGGTATGACAAAAAGCGCGAACCACAGGGTACACGGAGGCACACAGGGGAACCAAGGAACTTAATTAGCGCGGGGACTCAGTCGCCCGCCACATTTTCTGCACTTCGCCGCTTACTTTTCGGTCAGGCAGTATTCTCCTATCTTGTTGGTCGGCTCTACACCATTGCCGGGGTCAGCATAGACCTCTACGTCGCGGCATTCATACATGCCGTGATTTGCAGGAAGCTCAACCAGTTGATACTTTCCACTCTTCAGCATGGTGCAGCCGGTGGCTCCATGGTTGCAGCTCAGCTCGAAGGTCTTGCCATCCTTTACCACATCGACGAGCACCACGCCGTTATTGAGCTCGCTGCCTTTTACGGTGATCGAGGACTTGGTCTGCGCGAGAGCTCTGCCGCACAGGAGGGAGATGGCGAGCAGAGAGAACACGATAGTTTTCTTCATAGGCGCTCCAATGGAGGCGGGCCTTTTCGCTCGAGGCGAGGCCCGCTCCACTGTTCTTATGGTGGCGCGCGGGCGGGGGCTTGTCTGTGATTTAAGGACGATGGTCGCGTGACGTGCGGCACGGATGGATTCTTCGACGGGTTCACGCCCAAGGGTAAGAAGTACGCGCAATGCGACGTCGATAAGCTAGCGGGCTGTTCACAGATCACATTCCGCTGTGATGACCCGCGCTGCGCGCGCCCCCGCTTCCGCTACTATGGTAAAAGCATATTCGAGGAAGGATGTCGCGAAAAACCGAGCAATCCCGCAAACTACAGAAACGCGCCGAGCAGCTGATTCCCGGAGGCGTTAACTCCCCCGTGCGCGCCTTCCGGTCGGTTGGCGGTGATCCGCTCTACATCGTGCGCGGCCAGGGCTCCCACATCTGGGACGCCGACGGCAACGAATACATCGATTACATCGGCTCCTGGGGACGCTCATTCTCGGGCACGCCGCGCCCACCGTGATTGAAGCGGTGATTTCCGCCGCGCGCAGCGGCACCAGTTTCGGCGCCTCGACGCCGACCGAAGCCGATCTGGCCGAACTTGTGATTTCCGCCTTCCCGCACATGCAGAAGGTTCGCTTCGTCAGTTCCGGCACCGAAGCGACCATGTCGGCGATCCGGCTGGCTCGCGCCTATACCAAGCGCAAATACATCGTGAAGTTCGAAGGCTGCTATCACGGGCACGCCGATGCGCTGCTGGTGAAGGCCGGATCGGGCGTTGCCACCCTCGGAATCCCAGGATCGGCGGGCGTTCCGGAAGAGTTCACGCAGTTCACGCTGGCGCTGCCCTACAACGATACCGACGCGCTTGAGCAGGCCTTCAAGAAGTACAGGCACCAGATCGCCTGCGTGATCGTCGAGCCGGTCGTGGGAAACATGGGCTGCGTTCCGCCCGCGCGCGGCTACCTGGAAGCGTTACGCGCCGTCACCACGCACGATAAAGCGCTGCTGATCTTCGATGAGGTCATGACCGGCTTTCGCTGGCTTATGGCGGAGCCCAGGAGCTGTATGCGATCCAGCCCGACCTCACCACCATGGGCAAGATCATTGGCGGAGGCTTGCCGGTGGGCGCTTACGGCGGGGCAAGCGAGATCATGGATATGGTCGCGCCGCTTGGACCCGTGTATCAGGCGGGGACGCTGTCGGGCAATCCGCTGGCGATGGCTGCGGGCTACGCAACGCTGCGCTACCTGCGCGAACATAAAGATGTGTATGCCAAGCTGGATAAGCTGGCGGGCGAAGTGGTAGCGGGCGTGGACGCGGCGGCGAAAGATGCCGGCGTACAGATGTGTCACAACCGCGTCGGCTCGATGTTTACGTGGTTCTTCGCGCCCGGGCCGGTGACCGATTGGACCTCAGCCGCCAAAAGCGACACGGAGGCCTTCGGGCGATTCTTCCGGTCCATGCTGGAGAACGGCATTTATCTGCCGCCCTCACAGTTCGAAGCGGCATTTCTGGGCGCGGCACATACTGAGCACGACGTGCAGCAGACGATTGCAGCGGCGAAGCAGGCGTTCGCGGTGGTGCACGCTTAAGCAGACGGCTCTTGGCGGAATCGCGATTTCCATCATCTGAAATCATCACGACCGGTATGCTTGCCGATAATCTCGTTTTTCGGGATCTGCTATCAGAATGCTATTAATCACTGATCGGGTTCATGAAGGCGGAAATATGCCCGGACTCAAGAGAAGTTTCGTGAAAAGTTCTCGTACTCGAATTGTTGAAAGTACTCGCCTCCGCCGACTGGGACAGGCGCAGTCAGTTGGGGGAGCTAACTCCAAGGCATTTCTGCCGTTTCTGGATGCCGCCAAGCTGGGTGACGAAGAGGCTCAGGTGGCAGTCGGTTATGACTACGCCTACGGGATTTCCCGGAAGGTAAACGTGGGTGAGGCGCTTCGCTGGTGGAAGCGCGCCTACAGACAGGGCTCCTGGGCTGCTGCATTCAATCTCGGGATGTTCTTTCGCGACGCGAAACAGTGGGCAAAAGCTTTGAGGTGGTTCGAGCGCGCAATAGACGCTGGCGATGAGGATGGACTGGTCGAGATCGCCAAGATCCACCTTCGTTATGCAGGTGACCGGGCTGCGGGTCTCCGCTATTTGAAGCTCGCGGTTGCTGCGAAGGATAAGCTCACAGAACCGGCGCGTCTGGAGACGGAACGTCTGCTAAAAGAGCAAAAGGCTTTGTCCTCTGGCGATCTCCTGTACATGGAGGCAGATTTGCTAGATGGTCGCGGGCGATATGCCGAAGCCCGGCCGTTGCTATTGAAGGGAGCAAAGGCTGGCGATACGAGCTGCCAGATCCTTCTCGGAAACTATCTTTCCGATGGTCGAAAGGGCATTCCGATTGATCGGAAGCGTGCTGTTTACTGGTACAAGCAGGCTTATAAGCTGGGGAGCAGTACCGGTGCTTCGAATTTGGCGATCACTTATCGAAAACAGGGTGATGTGGACGAGGCGTACCGATGGTTCGAGCTTGCTGCAGGGTCGGGGGACAATGAAGCCCACCTCGCACTTGCACAGATTTGGCTTTATAACCGTGGAAACAAGGCAAAGGCGATCAAGCATCTCAAAGCGGTGTTCCAGGGTAATCCCTGCGACGTGAGCGAGCTTGGCCGTGATGAGGCAAGGACAATGCTCAGGCGTCTGCGGATGGCGCACAAATAGAGAATGGAAGTCGACGACTCTATCCAGCCGCTGCTGGCTGACGCCTTATGGCTGTCTCCACCGTCACAAACTCATACCCCTGATCCCTATACCGCCGAATCAGATTGTCCGTAGCAATCACGGTCTGCGCGCGATCGGCGCCGATGCCCTGATGTCCGCCATCATGCAGCAGAATGACATCGCCGCCGCGTATCTGGCGAGCGACTTTGTTTTCGATTTCTGACGCAGGCGGGGCATTCCAGTCGTAGCCGGTCACATTCCACATCACGGTTTGCATCCCAGATCGCGAGCGACGCGCAGAGTTGCCGGGCGTCTTCCTCCAAAAGGCGGGCGAAACAGGTTCGAGTGTTCGCCGACACACTCGGTCAGCGCGGCCCGGCAGTCTAGTCAATTGCGCCCGGGTCTTCGTCGCCGACTGAAAGATCAGCAGCGGATGCGTGAAAGTGTGATTGCCAACGACGTGTCCGGCCGCGGCGACAGCGCGCGCGATGTCAGGCCGCTCGCGCACGATATCGTCCGATCATGAAGAAGGTCGCCCGCACGTTGTGCTTCGCCAGCACGTCAAGCAGCTTCAGCGTGTAAGGATCATTCGGCCCGTCATCGAAGGTCAGCGCCAGTTGCTTGCTGCCACGCGTTCCCGAAGCAAACGTCCGGCCAAACCACTGCCCGGTCGGCGCCATAGACTGGTAGCCAGCCGCAGAAGCAGCGGCGGCCGCCGCGAGTCCGATGAGAGCGGGAAACATGGGAATAGTATTGCAGATTGTAAATTGCAGAACGTCGTTGGTCGTTAGTCGTTCGGAAATGCATGGTGCAGTCGAAGTCCGAAACCCGGCACCGCACCACGAACGGCCAACGACTATCGACCAACGACCAATCTCGCAATCCACAATTGCGTCCCAGCCCGAAGCAATATATTCTGCTCACGTCCTGCCATGGCCAAGCTTTTCGAGCTACCCCGTTACATTGCAGTCGAAGGCCCCATCCGAGTCGGCAAAAGCACGCTGGCGCGGGTTCTGGGAGAGCGCCTGGCGGCGCAGCGCGTCATCGAACCCGAAGACAACCCCTTCCTGAAGGCCTTCTACGAGGGCGAGCCTGGCGCGGCCTTCCAGACGCAGCTGGCCTTTCTCATCCGCCGGTTCGACCAGTTGCGCGCGCTCGACCTCGGACCGCGCTCGAACAAGACCGTGGTCGCCGACTACATTTTTGAAAAAGACAAGCTCTTTGCCTGCCTGAACCTCAACGATCAGGAACTGGAAACGTACAACCGTTATTTCAATTATTTTCGCGAGCAGGTTCCAACCCCGGACCTCGTGATCTACCTGCAAGCCACTCCGGAAGTGCTGAAAAAGCGGCTGAAAAAGAAGAACGCGGCCGGCGAAAAAGCCCTCAGCGAAGACTACCTGATGGAAGTGGTGAAGGCCTACGAGCACTTCTTCTTTCACTACACGCAGTCGGATCTGCTGATCGTCAATACCAGCGAAATCGACTTCGTCGACCGTAACGAGGACCTGCAAGAGCTGCTGAAGAAAGTTTCGGCGCCCATCAAGGGCACGCAATACTTCCTGCCGCTGGGCAGCGAAAACGCGGCCAGCGCCTAGAGTTCACCTCTCATGCCTGGGTAGCGAGAGCACGGATAATCCCTTTCCAACCTTCGCGAACTCCGGGTCGGCGGTGACGAGCCAGGCTCCACGCTCGATGGCGAGTTCGGCGGCAAAGGCATCGGCATAGCCGAGAGCATGCTTCTGCTTGAGGGCGCCAGCCCGAGAAGCGCGCTCCCGATCCGCGGGGATGACAGTGATAGGAAGTTCTCGCAAGCGCGCTTCGACTTGCCATGCGATGGCCTCGCCGTGGTGACGCCATGCCACATAGAAAACTTCACCCCAATTTATCGCCGACATCAGGAGGGGCAAATCCTGGCGCACGGCACCGGCGAGAAGGTCCTCAATCTTCCTCGCCGTGACCTCTCGGTCTTCGAAGAAACCGCTCAGCGCATTGGCGTCTAGAACGTATCGCCGGGGCCTTCCGCGAGGATGGCTAGCCATCATTCCTGCTCACGCTTGCGCTCGCGTTCCCGCTCCGCAAAAAGTTCGTCGAACATGGTTGGTTTACCGGATGCGGGCTTTAGAAACCCCCTGAGCTGTCGAATGCGGCGAAGGCTCATTGGAGTCAAAATCAGCCTGCCATCGTCCTCCGTCCACGTTGCTGGAGTGCCCTGGGACAGTCCCAGTTGTTCCCGCAACTCAGCCGGAATCACAACTTGGCCCTTCGAGCTGACCTTCGTTCGATAGATGTTCATGACGCTATCTTACCATAGCGTAAGACATGTCATCACCAGTCTTACCTGCCGACTATGCCGCGTACAAATTGGCCGCCGCATTGATCACCAGCGGTCATAGGATGGCCGCGGTCCGCGTTGCCGGTAAACCGATAAACAAAGCCCTTCCATATGTAACGGCCCCCCTTCCATATAATGAGAACTCATACTGTCGTAGAGACCGGGTTGGCTCGTCTCCCGCGCGTTGGCATATTGGCGCGCCGTAGGTGCTGCAAACCGTGTCTCTGATTCGTCCTATGATCCGTCCCGCCTATAACGACTTCCTGCGCCTGGCCCGCGAGTCAACGCTCGTGCCGGTAGCTAAGTCCATCTCTGCCGACCTGCTCACGCCGGTCTCGGCGTTTCTGGCCGTCGCCGCCGGGGAGCCGGACGCCTTCCTGCTCGAATCTGTCGAAGGCGGCGAAAAGATTGGCCGCTACACTTTCCTCGGAGTGCGGCCGTTTCTGCGCCTCGAATCGCGTGGCGATCAAATCACGATTCAGCGCGCTTCCACGACTTCCCACCAGCGGCCGCGCGCCGGGAAAGGTGCCACAAAGTCCGCCCGCATCCCCAAAATCGAAACCCGCACCGCCAGCGTCTTCGAGGTCATCAAGGAACTGCTCCACCAGCATCGTCCCGCGCAAGTTGAAGGCCTGCCGCCCTTCACCGCCGGAGCCGTCGGCTACTGCGCTTATGACATCGTCCGCCAGCTCGAAAACATTGGCTCCCGCACCGAAGATGACCTTGACGTCCCTGACTGCATCCTGATGTTCTTCGATCGCGTCCTCGCCTTCGATCACCTTCGCCACCAGATCCATATCGTTGCGTCTGCCGATGTCTCCGCGGAGAAGCCGCGCTCTGCTTACGACCGCGCCCTGCGCGACATCGCGCAAATCGAGCGCAAGCTCGCCGCCGGGTGGAAGTCGCTCACCCCATTCAACGAAGAGAAACGGCGGGGCCGGTCTCGAGCACCCAAAACGAAGCTGAAGGTCCGCGCTCGCACCCCGAGGGCAAAATTTCTCGAAAGCGTGCGCCGCGCCAAGGAATACATCGCCGCCGGCGACATCTTCCAGGTCGTGCTGTCGCAGCGCTGGGACTTCGAGCCGGCGGTCGCGCCCTTCGATCTCTACCGCGCCCTCCGCACCGTGAATCCCTCGCCCTACATGTACTTCCTTCGCTTCGGCGCCAGTGCCGAGGGCGGGGCGGACGATCCTGCCCGCGCAAAAGCGTCGAGTGCCCAATCCCGCCCAGCAAAGAACTCTGCCAAAGAGAGGAGCACCGCCCTACACGTCCTCGGCTCCTCGCCCGAAATGCTGGTCCGCGCCGCCGGGCACAAACTCGAATACCGGCCCATCGCGGGCACGCATCCGCGCGGCAAAGACGAGGCCGAAGATGCCGCACTCGAAAAGAAAATGCTGGGCGACGAAAAAGAGCGCGCCGAGCATGTGATGCTGGTGGATCTCGGCCGCAACGACCTCGGCCGCGTCAGCGATTACGGCTCGGTCAAAGTGCGCAACCTGATGTACGTCGAGCGCTACTCGCACGTCATGCACATTGTGTCGGCGCTCGAAGGCCGGCTGCGCCCCGAACTTGACGCCATGGACGCCTTCGCTGCCTGCTTCCCCGCAGGCACGCTGAGCGGCGCTCCCAAGGTGCGCGCCATGCAAATCATCGAAGAGCTGGAACCGGCCCGCCGCGGCGTCTACGGAGGCTCCGTCCTCTACGCCGACTTCGCGGGCAACCTGGATTCGTGCATTGCGATTCGCACCCTGCTGATGAAAGGCAAACAGGCGTATCTGCAAGCCGGTGCCGGCATCGTTGCCGACTCCGACCCCCAACGGGAATTTGAAGAGACGGAGAATAAGTCGCGGGCGGTGCTCAGGGCGGTGGAGATGGCGCGCTCGAAGCTCTAGCTTATTCAGCTGATACGCAGTGCAACAAGACGAAATGTCGAACTGTGAGTGGGAGGATCTCGCTCTTACCGTCTCATCGCCGGCGCAACCGGGGATGTCTCCGTGGCTGAATGGTGTGGTGTTTCCAACCGGGCATAGTAGCCCTTGCGGGCCCGCACACGGAGATGTTTGCCTTTCTTCTCGGCGGTGATCTGAATCGCGCGGTATCCACCGTTGGGCTCAAAATTGGCGGGTCGATAAGCAATTAGATAGCGGCTGCGAATCAAGTCGCGCAATCCGTCGAGGGACTTGCCCAACCCGGAGATGTCTGCCGGGAAGATCGCCTCTCCTCCGCTTCTTTCGGCGAGCGCCTGCAACACTTTATCCGCTGCTGTCTTTGCTCCTCCGCCGTAGCTCGTGCTGACGGTGTAGATTGTCACCCCCGTCGCCTCCGCATCGCGGATACTCTGGTTAAGTGTCCGGTGGCTCGAATTATCTTCGCCATCCGTCAGCACGACGAGCACTTTCGCAACCCGCTCTTGTTCCGGGTAAGCCGCTAGTTTCCAGCATGCGAATGAGACAGCGTCGAATAGACTCGTTCCACCTTTGTTGGCAAGGGCGCCGATGCCAGCGTCCAAGGCTTTCGGATCGGCGGTGAAGTCCTGCGTCACGTCGGTTCTTGTGGAAAAACCGGCTACGAAACCCAAATCGGAAGAACCGCTTAATATTTTCTCCACAAATTTCATGGCCGCGTGCTTTTCGAATGAAAATCTCTCCTGCACGGACCCGCTCGTGTCCACCAGAAAACCCAGCAATAACGGCAACTTGGATTGCGGCGCAAACTGCAGAACCCGTTCTGGCGGTTTATTGTCATCCCGAATTTGAATGTTGGATTGTGTGAGATCGCTCACCATCCGCCCGTGGTCGGTCACAGCGAAGAATTGCGCCACCTCGTCCACGGACTTATGAATAGTCCATCCCGCGCTAGAGCTCGAAATCTCGACAGAACCCCGGGCAGAACTGCTGCCAGTATTGCTCCCGGAACCACCGCCACTTGACGCCACAGCATCGCAACCCTCGCATGTGTCCCCCTCGGATTCATCCTCCAATCCGCTGAGTTCTCTCTTGAGCCTCTCTGCGTCGGGAAACGTTTGTATCGGCATCGGGGGAGATGCTGTGCCGGGTTGCGTTCCGGGCGCGACCACGACAGCGACAAGTCCGGTCTTCTGCTTACTGCGCGCGATGACTTCCATATCGTGGTGCGCCACGGCCGCCAAGGGACCTGTCGGATCCTCGCTGAGGAACAGCTTGAGTTCCTGTTCCATTGTTCCGAAATCGTTTAGAGACTTCGCAGCAACCGCTCCCAGGTAGTGTATTTCCGCCGCCTGGGCATGAGGTAGCGCATGCGCTTTCCGAGAACTTTCCAGCACCTGCTGATAGTGGTGATTTTGAAACTGCGCGAAGGCCAATGCAGAAAGGATCTGCGGATTGGAAGGGGTCAGGGATGATGCTTTCTCGAAATGCGCTTCCGCCGATGCGTAGTCCTTGCGCGACATTTCCAGCGAACCGAGCTGCACCAAAGGGCGGGAAAACTTATCATCGAGCTGAATACACCTTTCGAATTCCTTCCGCGCCTCCGCGGTGTTTTCCTGCGCCAAGTACACCAGACCGAGGTTCACGTGAGCAGAAGCGAACTTAGGATAAATCTTGATTGCCTTCTGCAAATGCGTGAGCGCATCGGCCAATCGTTGCTCTTTGATAAAGCCGACGCCACTATTGAATTGCTCAAGCGCGTTATGCGGAACGTCCAGGTCGAGCACCGAGACGAGCCCAACGTCGAGCAGTTCTTTATTCTTCTTCCTCTGCTTTTCCTGCTCCTTCGCATTGTGAAGCTGCGCCGAGAGCTCCATGGTGGTGTAATCCGCTCGGCTGGCGTAGTACCCGGATAACATCGTCCCCGACCCCACGTAAACGTTGTCTTGACCATAGAGGTCGGGGCAGAGGGGTAAAATGGCCCACGAAACACCAAGGCAGATAGCTATAGAAACGGACGTTTTCATTGAACAATACTCGAATCCGGGGGGACCAGCTATTAAAGACTGTACCGAATTTCGACTGATTTTGCTAGCAAAGGGTTGCCCCGGCCTGGGCACTGGAACTAGTTCAAAAATGCCGGAGAAAGGGCCGCCGGCAAGGCCAGATCCCGCCATTGTAGCCGACTCCGAGGCCGAGACCGAATTTCAGGAAACGGAAAATGAGGGTGGCGGGGCACTTAGGACCATTTATATGGCGCGCTCGCGACAGGTCTCGCTTTCAATCTCGCGACGCAAATCAAGGCACCATTCGAAAAGGGCGTTTATTTGCGGAGCGGTAGACCGCAAAATCCCGCCTGTCGAGAGTGAAAATTGTGTCAATTCCTTCCCGATGGGCCAGATAAACCAGCGCAGCATCGGCCAATTGGGGACGCAAATCCTCGTACTCTTTCATCGTGTCAGCGATCGCGCTAGCTTCCGCTCCCCCTATGGGGACGAGTTCTAAGAAGCCCCCATCTCCCTCGGAACAGCTTCTCATTAGTCGCTGGACAGCTTGGGGGTGGGAACGCAGGAGCCACGCGGCTTCGGTTATAACAGGCCAGCAGGAAAGCAAAGTTCCAGGAAGTTGATGAAGAGTCTGTAGGCAGGTGATATGGTGCTCATCGACGCTGGAGAGAATGGCGACGAGCGGGCCAGTGTCAACCAGCACGCGGTGCTTCATTTGGACTTTCCAAAACCGTCGAAATACCGGGGATTGGTACTTAGGTCTTTGGGCAATGATCTGCGGCCACGCCCGACGCATCCGATCAACCCGGCCTCTTCGGCCGCCTCATAGGCAGAACGCGGCCCAGTGGATTGCCTCAAATAGGTTTCCAAAGCTTCGCGGATGAGAGCGGACTCGGGCAGCCCCTGCATGCGAGAGCGTTGGCGGAGACGCTGCCCAAGGGTCTCGGGAATGCGAATTGTGATTCGTCCGGATGCCATGTCAGACATTATAGCATGATTGTCAGACAACCGGATTTCCTTGTTTTCCAGCTGCGGCAGGAGCGGGTGGGGTGCAAAGCCCCCCCCAAAGAGGCGAGGAAAAGCGAAGTGAGGACTTCGGGGCGCAAGACGCCCGGACTTACTCTTCCGCCGCTTCCTTCGCGATGACCACCTTCAGATGCGTGGTCACATCCTTGTGCAGTTTGATCGCAATCGTGAACTCGCCAATCGTCTTGAGCGGTTCGTGCAGCTGAATCTTCCGGCGATCGATGTGGAAGCTTTTCTTTTCGAGGGCCTCCGCAATATCGCTTGCCGTAACCGATCCAAACAACTGATCGTTCTCTCCCGACTTGCGCGTGAATGACACTTCCAGCCCGTCGAACTGTTTCGACAGTTCCTCGGCCTCCGATTTTTCCTTGGCCGAGCGCCGCACTGCCGCGGCCTTCATCTGCTCGATCACGGTCTTGTTGGCGACCGTCGCTTCGATCGCGAGTTTGCGGGGCAGCAGAAAATTCCGCCCGTATCCTTCGGCGACCTTCACCACCTCGCCGCGGTTCCCAAGCTTCGCCACATCTTCTTTAAGAATGACTTCCATTTGCGATGACTCCTTGATCTGGTCGTTAGTCCGCTAGTCGTTGGTCGTAGTCGTTCGCAAGGCCGAAAATGGGTTGGCCGCGTCGATCGCCCGCTAACTCCGAACGACTAAGGACTAAGACAAACGACCAACGACTGCTTTTGAACTACTGCGCCCGTCCCGCAAAAGGCAGCAACGCGATATTGCGAGCCTGCTTGATCGCTCTCGACAGCCGTCGTTGATGCGGCGTGCAGACGCCCGTCAGACGGCGCGGCGTAATCTTGCCGCTCTCGGCGACAAACTGCGCCAGCAGGCGCACGTCCTTGTAATTGACGGCTTCAATCTTCTCGACACAAAACTTGCAAACTTTCTTGCGCCGGAAATACTTGCGTCCACCCTCGCGCGGACCACCCGGTCCGCCGCCTGGACGCGGGCCTCGAGGTCCACGATCGCCGCCGCGATCCGACCGTCCTTCCGGGCGACCTCCGCCGCCGCTGCTGCTACCGCCTTCCGGCGCGCCTGCTGCTCTCGTTTCTTCTGCCATAGTGCTCCTTAACTTCTATCGAAATTTCAAACTTGTATGCCTGCGGAGCGGCGGGCGCCTCGCCCGTCCTGCACAAGCTCGTGTCGGCGACGCTAAACGGTCGTGGGCGCGGGCGCCGGTTCCGCGCCTGCCTCCGGCGTCACCGGAGCGGCCGCGGGCATCGCGCTCGTCTTCTTCTTCGCGTCGCGCAGCTTCTTAACCTTGTCGAGCCGCTTCAGCTCTTCATCCGTGCGCACGGTAATGAACTTGATCACCTGCTCAGTCACGCGCAGGCGCCGTTCCACTTCGTGCACGATCGCACCCGCGCCCTCGATCATGAAGAGCACAAAAATGCCGTCGTTGAACTTCGCGACTTTGTACGCGAGCCGGCGTTTGCCCCAAACTTCGCTCTTCGACGTCCCGCCCGCCGAAGCCACCGAAGACTCCAGCGTCGAAATCAGTTTGTTCAAATCTTCGTCGACCGTATCCGGGCGGACGATGAACATCACTTCATAGCTACGATTCATTCGTTTTCTCCAAACCAGTTGCCAGTGGTCAGTGACCAGTGGCCGGAACTCATTTATGGACACTGGTCACTGACCACCGATCACTGACCACTGTCTTCCGGCTTGCGATTAAACCTATTCATCGCCGCCGCGGGACCGTCCTTCAAAATCACTTCTACAGCCTGCGCCGCCGCGTCGAGCATTTCATCGACGACTTTGACCTGCGCCTTGCGAAACGGCGTCAGCACATACTGTGCGCCGTCGCCCACCTTGCGCTCGGGCGCAATTCCCAGCCGAATCCGCAAAAAGTCATCCGTCCCAAGAGCACCCAGAATGGACTCCATTCCGTTATGCCCCGCCGTCCCACCCCGCGGCCGGATACGAATCGTTCCGAACGGCAGGTCTAACTCGTCGTAAATCACGATCAGGTCCGACTTCACGTCGGCCCGATGTTCCGCAACCAGCTCGCGCACCGAAAGCCCACTCAGGTTCATGTAGGTTTCCGGCTTCGCCAAAATTACCGACTGGCCTGCCGATCTCGGCCCGCGCCGTCAACGCCCGGCACTGCCGGTTCCGAACTTCAATCCCGCGGTCCGTGGCGATTCGGTCAATCGTCAGGAACCCGAGATTGTGCGGCGTGAACTGGTACTCGATTCCAGGATTGCCCAAACCGACGATCAGTTTCACGAAATCAGCTCTTAGCTTCTAGCCCCTAGCTCTTAGCTAGAAGCTCATCGCTGCCAAATCAACGATGCGCTCGGTGCCCCAAGTTCGCGCGTGTTCTATGCGCACTAACCTGGGGATACGCGCGCTATTTCTTCTCTTTCTTCTCCGCCTTAGGCTCGGCCTTCGCCTTGCCCTTGTCTTCCTCGGCGCCCTCTTCACCCTCCACTTCCTGCTTGCCTTTCTTGATGACTTCAGGCTCAGCCGGAGTGGCAGCCGCCGCTTCCGCGGTCGCTTCAGGTGTGGCCACCACTTCTTCCTTCACCGACGTGATGTGCGCAATCATCTGGTTCCCATCGGTCAGGAACTTCAACTTGTCGCTGTGCGGGATATCCTGAACGCGCACTTCGACGCCAAAGGTCAGGTGGCTGATGTCGACGTCGATCGACTTCGGAATGTCCGCCGGCAAACATTCGATCTCGATTTCGCGCAGGATCTGTTCGAGAATGCCGCCCTCCTGCTTCACGCCCGCCGCCTCGCCCTTGAGCACGACCGGCACGGTGACCGTCAGCTTTTTATCCATGGCGATGCGCTGAAGGTCGACGTGCAGCAAGCGGCCCTTAATCGGCTCAAACTGCCAGTCCACGATCATCGCCTTCACGCGATCGCTGTCGAGGGCGAGGTCGAAAATCGTATTGTGTCCGCTCTCTGAGTGGAGAATGCGCAGCACTTGCCGCGGATCGACGGCGACTGTCGCCGTGTCTTTGCCCGCGCCATAGACCACCGCCGGAATCTTGCCGCTCACCCGCACCCGCCGAGCCGCGTTCTTGTTGCCTGCCTCGCGCGTCTGCGCTTCCAGAATGCTCACATCCGTTGCTGTAGCCATAATTCTTTTTCCGTCCTTCTAAAAATCGTCGTTGGTCGTTAGTCGTTCGCAAACCCTGCGCCCATCCGCGAATCCCTGCATTTGCTGAAGTATCGCTCGCTGTTGGTTCTTCGCGATCCGTACCCCTCTCGCCTCTCCGGCGAGGCGCGAACGACCAACGACGGTTCTATATAAACAGCCGGCTCACCGACGTCTCCTCGTGAATCGACTGAATCGCGCGCCCAATCAGTCCGGCAATCGAGAGCACTTTAATCTTCGGCAAATTCCGCGCCGCTTCATTCAGCGGAATGGTATTCGTCACGACTACCTCGCTGATCGGCGAGTTCAACAAATTCTCCGCCGCCGGCCCCGAAAGCACCGGATGCGAGCAGCACGCATAAACCGTCGCTGCGCCGTTCGCCTTCAGCGCCTGCGCAACTTTCACCAGCGTTCCCGCCGTGTCGATCAAATCGTCGATGATCAGGCAGGTCCGCCCATTGACGTCGCCGATCACGTGCATCACTTCGGCGACGTTCATTTCGACGCGCCGTTTATCGACGATGGCCAGCGCTGCGTCCATCTTCTTCGCAAAAAACCGCGCCCGCTCCACGCCGCCCGCATCCGGCGAAACCACCGTCAAATCCGGCAAGTTCAGCTTGCGGAAATAATCCACCAGCACCGGCGACGCGAATAAATGATCCACCGGAATATTGAAAAATCCCTGCAACTGCGGCGCGTGCAAGTCGACCACCAGTGCGCGATCCGCGCCCGCTGTGGTCAGCAAATCCGCCACCAGCTTCGACGAAATCGGCACTCGCGGCTTGTCCTTGCGATCCTGCCGCGCATAGCCAAAGTACGGAATCACCGCCGTAATCCGCCGCGCCGACGCGCGCTTGAGCGCGTCCATCATCATCAGCAGTTCCATCAGGTGCATGTCCACCGGACGGCACGTCGGCTGGATCACGAAAACGTCAGCGCCCCGCACGTTCTCCTGAATCTGCACGTAGCATTCGCCATCGGCGAAACGCGTCACCAGCGCCTGGCCACGCGTCAAGCCAAGGAAGGCGCACACCTCTTCGCACAGCGCCTCGTTGGCGGTACCGCAAAAAATCTTGAACCGGTCATCCACTCGGGCGCGCTGGGGCTTGCGTTCAACCTTCTCGTCCGGAGTGGGCTTTTTTTCCATCTTCTCCGCAGTCGTAGTCGCAGTGGCCATAAGTTCAGTTCTCAGTTCCTGGTTCTCAGTTCTCAGTTTGGGCTCCAGATTCTCGCTGAGAACTGGGAACCGAGAACTGCATTTCTGGCTGGGCCGCTAGGATTCGAACCTAGACAAAGTGCTCCAAAGGCACTTGACCTACCATTAGTCGACGGCCCAATGTTCACGCCCATCAACTCAAGTTTACCGATCCCTCGCTACGCTCGGGATTTCGGCAGCGGGCTCAGACGCCCGCTAAACGCCTCAACCTACCATTAGTCGACGGCCCAAAACCTGTGGAAATGGACGGGACTAGTATGCCCAAATCCAACCCGTCCGCAAACAACAAACTTTGGAAGCCGAAACCAGCCCGCGAACGACTAACGACCAGCGACCAACGACCACTTCCAACATTCCCGCCGCGTCAACGTGCGCGTCGCAATCGCCTTCAAACCCTGCTTTCGCAACGCTTGCGCCGCTTTAACGGCCGCCTTCTCGGACTCGAACAACCCATACAGCGTCGAGCCCGACCCAGACAGCGAGGCGTATCCCGACCCCGCGTGCACCAGTGCGCGCTTCATGTCTCGCAGTTCGGGAAATTGCGGAAATACGACCTTTTCGAAGTCGTTTTCAATCCCGGCTCGGACAAGGTCGGATAAGATTCCGGCCCGGCCCCCGCTTTTCTTTTCAGCGGGAGCACCAGCGTTGGGGTTGCCACTAAGCCACGCCGACAGCGCGCAGCCAACCTCAAACAGTCTATCGGACCCGCCAGAGCGCGTCAATTCGCCCTTCAATCCGGCGGCGAAAGCGGGCGGCGAATCCTTCGTGTTACTTCGTGCCCTTCGTGGTTCAAAGGTCTTTGCCGAGCCCTCCACCAACGCGTCCCAGGCGGCGAAAGCGGAAGGCGTCGAGACCCCGATCTCCGGCGTAACCACCACCATCGCTGTCGACGGCAGTTCCGGCAGCGGATAAACCTCTTCCCCGCGCCCCACTCCCAGCACCGTCCCGCCAATAACAAAGAGCGGCAGATCCGATCCCACCTCGGCAGCAATCCGTAGCCGTGCCGCGCCCGACAACTGTTTCTTCAGCGCCCGCTCCAATCCCACCACCGTAGCCACCGCATTCGACGACGCCGCGCCCAATCCGCCCTGCACCGGCAGCTTCTTCTCGATCTCAACCTTCACCTTGCCGCGAGCCCCAAGCGCCTCCATCGCCAGCGCCGCCGCCCGATAGCAGGTATTCGACGAATCTCGAGGCACTCGCGGATCGTCACAAAGAATCTCAATCCCGCTCCCCCCTGCCACGCCAACCCGGATCGCATCGTGCAGCGCAATCGTCTGATACACCGTGCGCAGATCATGAAACCCGTCCGCGCGTAGCGCTCCGATATACAGGCCGAGATTGATCTTGGCAAACGAACGAACGGCAATCATGGAAGGGAAATTGTAAGCGATGATCGTGTGGCGCGGACATTCTTGTCCGCGTACGGTACTGATCGAGCTTTAGGTCCGCGGCCCGTGCTATATTCCCCAACTATAGAATGGAGTCGATTGTTTCAGCCGCTGGTTGTGATTGCCAAGCGCGCCAACCTTGCGGACGACGAACGACCAACGACCAACAACTGCCGGTCGAACACCCATGCCCTTCATCAACGTCTACCAGAACGCCACCCGCGCCGACGCCTACGCCAAGCTCGAATTCGCCAACACCTACCATCTCGCCTTCCGCGACCTGCCCCAGCTCTTTCGCCGCCATGTCAAGAGCACTCGCGCTCTCGATTTCGGTTGCGGCACTGGGCGCTCGACCCGCTTCCTCCGCAGTCTTGGCTTCGACGCGGTCGGCATCGATATTTCAGAGGAAATGATCGCCCACGCCCGCCAGTTCGATCCCGAGGGCGATTACCGCCTCATTCCCGGCGACGATATGAGCGCGCTGCCCGGCGCCAGCTTCTCTCTCATCCAGTCCGCCTTCACCTTCGACAACATTCCTGGCATGGAAACCAAAGTCCGCCTCTTTCGCGACCTGCGCTCCCTCCTCGCGCCCGAAGGAATCCTTGTCAACATCGTCTCCGCGCCGGAGATTTACCGGAACGAGTGGGCTTCCTTCTCAACCAAAGATTTCCCTGAAAACCACAACGCCCGCCCCGGCGACTCCGTAAAGATCATCACCACCGACTTCGAAGACCGCTCCCCTGCCGTCGACATTCTCTGGCCGCACGAGTCCTACGTCGAAGTTTATGCCCAAGCCGGACTCGAGATCGTCGAGCTGCGCAAGCCATTGGCGAACGGAGACGAATCCTACCGCTGGGTAAGCGAAACGCGCATCGCGCCCTGGGCGATCTACGTGCTGCGCTCGCAGCAGTCGGCGGCTGGCAACCACGGTTGACGCTCAGACATCTACCATTCTGCATCGAGCGAGGAAGGCCGGCGCAATGGAGATGCAGATCCGACTTTCGATGTTGAAAGCACTGTCTGCCTTGTCGTTGCTCGTCTGCGCCAGCATCTGCGCCGCTCAAATTCCCCGGCTCGAAACCAAAAACGGCCACCAGTTCGCCACCGTAGTGTTCACGCGCGCCTTCGGCCGAACTCGCCCGCGTTATTACTCCATCGCCCTCGATTCCGCCGGCGACGCTGCCTATGAGTACGTTCCAAGCTCCGATCAGCAAAGCGGCGCGCCCTATCGCGTGGACTTCCACGCCTCCGCCGCGTTGCACGACAAGGTCTTCCACATCACGGAGCAGCTCAAATTTTTCAAGATTCCCGACAGCGAGATTCGGTCGGCTCCCTCCTCTGAAAATCTGGCTATTCTCGAAAACCAGCCCATTGAGACGCTGGCCTTTCGCGAGGGGAGCGTAGACAATGAAATCACCTATCACCAGTCCCGCAATCCTCTGATTCAGCAGTTGACGAAAATCTTTGAAGACCTTTACAACACGCTGGACTTCGGTCGCCGCCTAAGCGATCTGCACCAGAATCGCAACCCGGAGCTGGCGACGGAATTGAAACGCATGCAGCAGATGTCCGAGCACGGACAACTCGAGGAACTCTCGGCGGTCGCTCCGATTCTGCAAAGCATTGCTTCCGACCCGAAGGAAGACAAAGACGTGCGTGACCGAGCCGAAGCGATCACAAAATAATCAATCAGAATTCTGATGGTCGGAAACAAGCTGGTTAGTCAAGCCTGTATTTCAAACAAATATTTTGTTCGTCGATTCTTCGCTTCCAGACCGGGGCATTCCTTGCTCAAAACGCGGCAAAAAAATCACCTCAACGCGCCATCGGGGTCGCATCCGTCGCGATGCACACCCAATTCCCGTTCTTATTGATCCAGGTGTCGATAAAGCGCTCGCGCCGCGTCACAGTTTTGCCGCCCTGTTTCGATTTAACTCCAATCACACCAATCGCAATCGCGGTATTACCGAAGACGCGCACAGTCAGTGATTCGGGCGCAACCTGCTCTTCATTCGCAGTCGGACCTTTAATGCTCGACAGAAAATCCGCCTTGGTCTTGAGCGAGCCATCGTCTTCAACCAGCACCAGAGCATTGTCCAGAATCGAGGCGAGCGCCTTGGTGTCTCCAGCCTTGTAGGCCTGGTTCCATAATTTCTCAAGCGCCATCACCTGGGAACGCGCGGCATCGTTCGCGTCGCTGCTGCTCTGGGCCGCGAGCGGCCGAAGCGCGATGAGGCCAAGCAGAACTGCGATCGAGAGAACAAAACGAATCACCGATTTCATGCTGACCTCCATGAAATGCACGAGACCTGCGCGGAATATAACAGATGGAAATAGTTGTGGTGAGTCGCAGTCTTGGTGCGGGGAAATCGGTATTCTCGACCAGTCAGTTCTTGCGCAGATAAGTCAGATCGTACTCGACGAACCACGTCTTTCCTTCGTCTCTCGATCCCTGGCTGAACTGACGCACTTTCTCCGCACCAAGATTGAAGAATTGGAGGTGACGTCTCAGCTTTGATCCGTCCGGTTGTGGAACGTCGTCGGTATAGAAATCCAGATTATGATCCTTCAGAGCTCCATAGAAGTGGACCATTCCTCCGACATTGTCGACCCAGAACTGCTCCCATCTCTTCTGGTTGGTGTTATAAGTGTTGTAGCTCTTTCCGGTATAGCTCGAACTCAGGGATGTCCAGTTCTCCCAGATCACACAGTCGCCGATGGTCTTCTCGATGTGGCTGGTTCCCGCGGGCGCGTTGTCCCTGGTTGTGACGACATCCCAATCTCCGAGCCAGAAATCGAACTGGCGATTCTCCGCCGTGTAAGCGCAGGGCTTCTGATTCCGTTTTGTCTGCTCCAGCAAGCCGGCAAAGCGTTGGTCCTGCCGGATCGCTTGCAGATCGGGATCGCTGCTCATATCGTCCGGCTGAGCATATCCCTGTTTGACCGCCTCGGTCAGGCTCTCTAGCGCCTTTTCCTGTTGCCCACTGGAACCGTATGCCTCGGCCAATCCGTAGGCTGTGAACGCTGGCGGAGTACCGAGCGCCTGTGCCTTGTGGAAGGCTTCGATCGCTTTGGCGTGCTCCTGACTTCGCTGGCGGCAGATGCCGAGCCGATACCAGTAACGGGCGTTTTGGGGCTGCTGTTGGGTAAGTCGTTCATAGAGCGGCTCGGCCTTATCCCAGCTCTTTAATTGATAGGCGGCATTCGCGCCGGTGGCTAGAGCATCTGCTGAGGGCTGATCCTGCGCGTGCGCTAGCAGCACCGTCGCGAGAATAAAAAAGACAGCGGCGCAGTTGGTAAGGGTGAGTGAACGCAGTATGGGATGTCGTCTTAAGTGCCACATCCTTGGTAGACGAAGTATCACAGAAGCTGTTAGCGCCGTTTTCCTGCGGGCGCATCAGTGAAAGTCCATCAACGATTAGACAAATGGGAAGGAATGTTATTGTGCTTCCCAGCGCAGTCTGGTGTTTGGCAATCTCGGCGGCTCAGAAGAACAGGTCTAATGGGGTTTTTGGGCGATGTCAGAGCCTGGTGCCGGGAGGGGGAGTCGAACCCCCAAGACCCGAAGGTCGGCGGATTTTGAGTCCGCTGCGTCTGCCAGTTCCGCCATCCCGGCTTGCGAATTGTCAGCGCGTCATCGCTGACCGGCTATGCTGGTGGAGCGATTTCAAGTATCGCATAGCGCCGAAACGGGTGCCAGTTGTTGAACGTGGATAGATCTTCTTGAAGATTCGAGAACAAAGTTCGGGAGCGATCCGGACCGACGAAGCGCCTGTTTTTCCATTCCTCTACTTATTAGTGGAGGACTGCCAGGTTGTGCCCTACTACTGCGCCTTCGCCGCCTACTATGAGCCGCATGGCAATGCGTTCCGCTTTGTAGTGATGCGTCCGGTGGAGCAAGTACACCGTGCCCAGGCCGGCGCCGAATCCGAGAGCTGAGCCCACAGCTTCTCCGCCGGCACCACGCGTCACGAATGGACGCATTAGCGGATTGGCTTCGCGATAACCCTGATTCAGGCCACGCTGAGTGGTGATGGCATCGGCAACGACGAGACCTCCGAGAGCGCTAAAGCCAATCTTATTCTCGAGCGTCCAGAATGGCCGGGTGGTGCTGGGATTGTCGGGCACTGGGGCGGCGGTTGCGGCAAAATTTTCGGCTTGCGCGACCGCGCAGATCAGCAAGACTAGGAAGAGGTACTTCATCATTTTGTTCTCCGCTTGGATTGGGTCCTGCCCGCCCATGTTGCCGAGCACTCCTAGATTAAGTGCAGGACTACACCAAAGTACATGGCCCAAAATAGGGGGTGAGGTAGGTATTTCGTAATGTGGAGGGGCACACCGGTAACGGTTACCGCCCGTATTTAATTGAAGATAAATGCTTTAGCGCACGGCCCTACCTCCCATTTTGAGAGGGCAGGGATGGTTAGAAGTCTGACAGTGTTGAGAATTTTAGAGCAGATCCGAACAATCCAGCCTCTGTTCGGATTCCGTAACAAGTAATTAATCGTTAACGGCGATCTACAGGAAACCACCTAGAATGCGACGCAGTATGAGGCGGGCGGGACTGTGTTCGAGTACCCCCTCAAACGGTTCCGCCGCGGCCTTGCAGACAAGGCGAGAATTGCTCGATCCGCCTCTCATCCAGCTCAGATTTAATCTCAATCTCCCACATGGTTTTAGGCGGTGGCCCGTCCTGGCAGGTTGGCGGCCATGTAGCTGACCAGCATGTACTGATTCGCGAGTTTGTTCGAGGGCGAGACCAAAACCGGAAAGAACAGGGCAGCGTCCATTCGCATAAGCGAGAACAGGCACCAGACCTTCAGGCGGATTGCCTTCTGCACTAGTTCCTGGCCTGTGGCGGCCACTTCGGGATTCGAATTCAAGCTTGCGGATTGTCCGGCGGCCATTAGCATGCCGGCATTTTGAGACAAGGCCGCCACATACAGCTTCGCGGCGCGAAGGCGAAGGCGCTGGACTCGTCGAAACTCCTTGGGCTGTAGATTGGATCGCAGGAACTGCTCTTCTTCCGGATCTGTCAGATTTTCGAAGGCTTCGAGGTCGACCGCGACCAGTTCCGCGGCCTGCCTCTGGATTGCGCCACAAGGGCGCGAGGAGCGCGACCGGAGCCATGAACCCAGGAAAAGAAGGAACAGCACGGCGAAAATGGCCAGAACGATGAACACGGTCATAGACGCACGATCCTTCCACTATCAGCAGCCCACCGGCGCAGTGGCACCGCCGGAGCGGCATCGCCATCAGCGGAGATTTTTTTTTGTGCGTAGGCGAAATAAAGCCAGGCGATCACAGTTAGATGATACGCCGCCATTACCAGATCGTTTGGTAACCCCGATCTTCGAAAGGCGACGGAATCAACCCATGCATGAATGAGGGGCTCCGAACATGCCGTTACGCCCATCCCCAGGACGATTCCAAAGGCGAAAGGCGCCATCGTGAGGCCCAGGTATCGATGCCAAAGAAAAATGAAAACAATCAATCCGCACTGCGCAACGTTCAAGCTCTCAAGCGTAGCGTAAGCAGGGACGAGCCGGTGCCCCACCGTGCCGTAGTAAAGAAATCCAATGAAGAGCAAGGCTAGCACGATTAAAACGCCAGAAACAGCCTTCAACATTCGGGCATGGGTGCGGCGTAATTCGGGACTATGTGCGACAGGCGATTCAAATAACTCCTGGAGAATTCCGAAATGCAACGCGATACTGCCAGTGCGGCTAATAAGGTCGACGCTCTGATTCATCCACGACGGGACCACGTAATAGTGGGACCTGTACAGGACGTTGATTGTGAAAAGAACACTGAACTGGACAAATTCAAAGAGCAGATACGAAAAGAAGATTGGGAATTCTCTATGCAGACCTTTGCGAAACATCAACACTGCAACTGGTAGAAGTAACAGGTGGGGAGCTATCCATAAGTAGTAATAAGTATAGAACTTCAAGTTCATACGCTTGAGTGCTCCCGTGCGAGAAATGTATCATCCCGCACGGGAGCACTCAAGCGAAGAAATTTAGTTAGGATCGGGGCAATTCTGGCCACCGCAGATGGGGAAAGGGTTTCCATCGGCGCGAAGCTGGGCCGGAACAGCGGCCAGCATAGCCAATGCGAACAGGAATAAAGCAATCTTTGCTTTCAGTGATTTCACGGGGTATCCTCTCTGGTAGTGAAGTGAATTCGGTGGATGCAGTTTCGGGCAACCGGTGAGAATGAAGAGAGGAAATGCGATTCAGTCAGTTTTTCGGAAAACGTTAGCGATTCCCAATATGGTGCAGAAATGGTGCTGAAATCGGCCTATGACGACCTTCGTCAAAGGACCCTGGCTAAAATCGACGGAATCTGGAGAAGACTGATTTACGTCGCGGAACGGCGTTCTCTCGATGGCGGGTACGAGCACTGGGGATTTGAGCGCACGCACGGGACGGCAACCGCGCATCACGCCTTCGCTCGATCGCATCAATCGCTGATTGGAACGGTTTTACGGACGCGGCTGCGTCTGCTACAGGAAGATCTCGAGCAATCCAGCCAAGTGGAAGGAGTCAGCCCAGCCTCTTACGTGTCGAGATTGGCGGCAGGTCTCCACCGTTTACTGCCTTCAGGCTGCTCGAAGATGACAAAACTTCACCTGATTTCTGTTGTAGAAACTCTCTCGGCTCTTCAAAATCGGCGGCAGCCGTCAGATCCCCAATCCTCATCGCCACCCCAACCACCTGACCAATCACCTCCGCCTCCTGGGGATGCTTAAGGATCCGCACCGGCGTGGGCGAAAGAGGATGAGGCTGCAAGACCAGAGAGTTGAGCTTGAATGAGCACCAGCAGCACGTGAATCCGTCCCGCGTCTCGACAAAGTAGATGGGACGCTCGTATTCGGAGCGCCAGTGCCGCTCCACCACCCGGGTCCGGGACTCATCCACTTGTACAAACGAGCCGGGCTGCAGAATCGGATACATGGTGAAGTCTTCGTGGCCAATGAAAGCGTAGGTATAGGGCTGCGCGGCCAGATGGCTCAGCAACGACAGCGGCACCGGGCCCCACTCCTGCACCATGCGCCCGAGGTCGGAGGTCGTATTCAGATCGAATCCCGGGTCGAGCTTGATCGGAATGGTACAGGAGCCCCGCTCTCTCTCAATCGAGACAACATGCGAGTTGGCCGGCTGTGACGTCGACCACTCCGCGGTAATCCCATCCAGGTCGATGCCGTACAGGCGGAACAGCTCTTGCGCGGGTTTGTGGTAAATCGCCGCGAGTGAATAAAACCGGTAGACGCTGGGAACAACGCCTTTGGTTTCAATGTCGGAGAGCCGGCTTGGGGGAATGAGGTATTCCTCACTGCCGTGCTTCTCGGAAATACACAGGCTGGCGTTTTCAACATCCCGCATCGTAAGCCCAAGCCGGTCCCGAATCTTGCGAAGATCATTCCCTGCCGACAGCATGTGAACTCCGACCCTAGGCGCTGATTCTGCGGCCCAGATGATCAACTGCCGTGTGGCGTACCGGCAATTTCCAACTTGGCCTTATCCGTGACGAAGTTTCTCGTCACCGGATCACGGCAAACGCCCTTGTGCATGCTTATATCAAGATTCTGCACATCTTTTCAACTGTATTGTTCGGTTTTCGTAACGGCGCCCAATCGCATTTTGACAGTGTGTTCGCAGCGCTTACCATCGCGCGCTTTATGGGTGTCTTTCGCCGGTGAAGAAGCTCGCGGAATCTGATTTTCGGAATTTGTAAAGCCGGGGCTCCCGGCGCGCTGCTCCCGCTTATCCCTTAGGCCTGCAAGTTGCCCCGTTCCACTGTCTCCCAGACTGCTGATGGCTTCTCGCCAGGGTCGTTCATCCCACTGCGGCACGCATTGCATTCAACAAGGCGGCCCGGGTAAAAGGTTTTTCGAGCAGCGGTATGCCCAGCTTCATGCCGTCAGTTTGATCCAGCAGCTCTCCGGTGTACCCAGACATAAAGACGACTTTCATAGAAGGATATGACTTCACAATCTCGACCGCCAAGTCAGGTCCGCTCATGCCTCGCATGACGACATCGGTCAGAGCGACATCGACAGACGCATTGGCACGCAGACGGGCCAGCGCGGAATTCCCATCCTCGGCCTCCACCACGGTATAGCCATGGTCTTCGAGCATCTGCCGGGTCACGCTGCGCATGAGCGTATCGTCCTCGACAAGCAAGACCGTTTTGCCTTGCGCTCGCGGAGGCAGCGTCTCCGCTTCGACCTTGGGGGCAAGGCCGAGCTTGTGATCCGCCGCCGGCAAATAGACTTTGAAGGTTGTCCCGCGATTGGGCTCGCTGTACACAAGAACATGCCCGCCGGCATGTTTCACAATGCCGTAGACCGTCGCCAGACCGAGGCCGGTTCCCCTTCCGACTTCTTTGGTCGTGAAAAATGGATCGAAAATTTTCGACAAAGTTATGGCATCCATGCCGCAGCCGGTATCGCTGATGGCGAGCAGCACATATCGGCCCGGCTTTAGAGGCGGGTGGCGCTCCGCGAGGCCGGCGTCGAATTCCTGGATCGACGTCTCCAGAATCAGCTTGCCGCCTTTTGGCATTGCATCGCGCGCATTGACGGCGATATTGAGTACCACCTGATCGAGCTGTGAAGGATCGGCCTCAATGATGGCCGAATCCGTTCCTTCCCGGACGATAATCTGGACATCGTCTCCCATGAGCGGGCGGAGAAGCTTGACGACTTCCTTCAGCGAATCGTTCAGATCGAGCAGGCGGGGCTGCAAGCGTCAGTTGCCGGCGGCTGAAGGCGAGGAGTTGGCGGGTCAGGGCGCTGCCCCGCTTGGTTGCTTCCTGAATGTTATTGAGGTATTGCGAGACACCGTTCTCCGCAATGCGGCTGCGGAGCAATTCGCAACAAGCCGTAACGATTCCCAGAATATTGTTGAAGTCGTGGGCGACGCCCCCAGCCAGGCGGCCCACCGCTTCCATCTTTTGGGCCTGGCGCAGCAGATCCTCCGCGCGCCTTTGACCCGTAACATCCCGCGCGATAACGGAAGCTCCGACAATGCCGCCATTCGCATTCCGGATCGGCGACACGGAAATCGAAACGCTCAGGCGTTGACCATCTTTCCGCACTCGGAAGGTTTCGAAAGGCTCGACTTGTTCGCCATTTCGGATTCTGGCAAGGATGTTCATCGCTTCATCGCGGCGATCTTCGGGCGCGAGAATCGTAATGGACTTGCCGATCACCTCGTCGGGCGAATATCCATAAATCTGCTCCGCGCCTTTGTTCCAGTGCGTGATGATGCCGTCGAGATCCTTGCCGATAATGGCATCCTGCGAGGAATCAACGATCAGCGCAAGCCGGTTCCGCTGCTCCCAGAGTTCGCGGTCTTTGCTCGCATTCAGCTCCTCGTGCGCTCTCCGCAGTTCTTCCTCGATACGCTTGCGGTCGCTGATGTCGCGAATCGCGCTCAGCACGACCATCCCAGTTTCGGTTTTGACGGGCGAGAGGCTGATTTCGACCGGGAATTCGGAACCGTCCTTGCGGCGGCCGCGCAGATCGAGGGCGGCGCCCATGCGGCGCGTCTGAGGCTGCTCGTGGAAGCGCGCGCGATGATGATGGTGCCCGGCGCGCTGGGAAGTCGGGACCAGCATCTCCACCTTCTGGCCGATCAATTCACCCTGTGTGTATCCGAACAGACGTTCCGTTTGGGAATTGACTTGAACGATCTCGCCATCGGGATTGACGGCGACCATCGCATCGGGCACCGCCTCAAAAAAACCGCCCGACAAAAATGTCTTGGTCATGCTCTTGGCAGGTTGCGGCGGTTTTTTCTTGCTTTTGGGAACGCGCGATGGCGGACTCATCTTACTCCCCACAATCCTTTCTACTATACGTAACAAACAAAAGACCCTCAACCGGCAGACGGCTAGCGGCGGCAGCCCGAACAGTATCCACCCACCTCGAGCCGCGAAACCACGATGTGAAAGCGGCAATCGCGCTCGAGCTGCTTCTTGAGCGAGTCGAACGTCGCGCTCACGAATTCGGCGATCTTTCCGCAGCGCAGGCAGGCCATGTGGATGTGGTCGGGCCCCAGTTTGCGCTCGTAGTAATGGCCGTCGCCGTTCAAGTGCATTAAGTCGAGTTCGTCGATCATTCCTTGCCGCTTGAGCAAATCAAGGGTGCGATAGACCGTGCTGCGATCGACGGTCGCATCCACGCGGCGCGCCTTGCGCAGGATCTGGCTGGCGTCGAGGTGCTTGTTTGCCGTCTCGATCACGCTGAGAATCGCGCGCCGCTGCGCGGTCATGCGAATGCCACGGCCGGCCAGTTGGGTCTGGAGTCGGCCCGGAATTTCAGTTTGCGGTAGCGGCATTCACGAACTCCAGTCGCAACTGATTGCAAGAAATGTGCAACGAAAAATTGCCGGGGAGATTGACAGTTAGGAGCGCACTCCCTAGCCTAGCTATGGTAACGCTTATTGCGACTCAGTCGCAATAACGATTTTCCGTCACCAACTATCATGCATAGAAGATCGACCGCGCTCCTTTCTCGTCTTAGTCTGCTGCTTGTCAGTCTCGTATTGCCATTTTGCGCCTCTTCGCCCGCGCAGGAGAGCCCCTACATCGTCACCTACGATCACTACCTGGAAGAGCCGGGCAGTTTGGAGGTGGAATATTTTTCGACATTCGGCACGCAACGCGGAGGCAACGACTTTCATTCCTTCTGGATGGAATTTGAATACGGCGCAACCGCCTGGTGGACAACCGAGTTTTATCTCGACGGACAAACGACATTTTCCGACAGCACGATATTCACCGGCTTCCGCCTGGAAAACCGGCTCCGCCTTCTCCAGCGCGAACACTTCGTCAATCCCGTTCTCTACATCGAGTACGAGAACATCAGCGGCGCCGACAAGATTCTGAAGGAGGTGGAAGGCCACGACGTGGAATCGGATTTCATCGACCCCAACGGCGAATTGCGCCGGGACCACGACCACGAACTGGAGATGAAGTTACTGCTCTCGAGCACATTCAAGGGATGGAACGTTGCGCTTAATCCGATTTTTACGAAGAATCTGCTGCCGAGCGAACCATGGGAGTTCGGATACGCCATTGGAGCGAGCCATCCTTTCGCGCTGAAAGCTTCGCCCGAACAGTGCAATTTTTGCCGCGAGAATTTCATCGCAGGCGTCGAAATGTATGGCGGCCTCGGAGACACCCAGAGTCCTGGCCTGCACGAAACGTCTCATTACCTCGCTCCCGCAATCGCCTGGAACCTGCCGTCGGACTGGACTTTCCGGCTATCCAGCGGTTTTGGATTAAATGACAACAGCCATCGCCTATTGCTGCGCTGGGGAGTCTCGCGCGAGTTTCCGGGCTTCGGAGAAATGCTGCGCCAATTGTTTGGAGGTCGCCGATGAAAAGAGCAACCAGCTCGCTTCAGCTGCGCCGGGACACGCTCTTTCGTCGAATCTGGATCGCGAGCCTGATCTTGGGTGTCGCGCTGTCGTTGGCGATCGCACAAACGAACGAAACGGCGAAACATAACCCCCGGTGGTCCTCATACATTGCGCTCGCGAACGTCCCGGAAGCCGCGCGTCAGCGACGCAATCCGTTTGAGGGGAGTACCCGCGAAGCCGAGGCGGGCGGAAAGCTTTACGAACAACATTGCGCGGAGTGCCACGGGCCGAAGGCGGGAGGAACCAGGCACGGGCCAAGCCTGCTTGACAAGCACGTGGAGCGCGCATCGCCGGGCACGCTTTTCTGGGTATTGACCAACGGCGTGGTTTGGCATGGGATGCCGGTCTGGTCAAAACTCCCTGAACCAGAGCGCTGGCAGATCGTAACCTTCATCGACTCGCTCAAGGTGCATTCGACGAAGCTGGAGGCGCCCGGCGCTCTCGAGAGTCACTAGCTGCGAAACGCGGCGAGCGCTGCTTGGCCCAGGCTGATGCCACCGTCATTGGCGGGAACGGCCTGGTTGGTCCAGATCTCCAGGGCTGCGCCTCGCAACTCATCCTTCAGGTCTTCGAGTAGCAGCTCGTTCTGGAAGACGCCGCCGGAGAGCACGATTGTGTCAATGTTGTGCTTGCCGGCGAGATCTTTCACTGCTCGCGCGACTCCGTGCGCGATCGCACTCTGAAAGGCTCGCGCAATCACTTCCGGATTGCGTCCCTTGAGCCGATCCGCTGCGACCGCTTGCAGCAGCGGACGAAAATCGAGTTCTCCGCTGACAAATGGAAACGGATAGCAGTCTATTTCGCTTGCGGCGCGCGCCCTGTGCTCAACCCACATTGCCGCCTGGCCCTCGAAGGTGATTTCGCGGGTAAAGCCAAGGAGTGCTGCGACG
Organism: uncultured Acidobacteriaceae bacterium; assembly: GCA_963698865.1. Lineage (GTDB taxonomy): Bacteria > Acidobacteriota > Terriglobia > Terriglobales > Acidobacteriaceae > Acidiflorens. The sequence continues at coordinate 540,525 of CAVOSL010000007.1, forward strand.
GTATCAAAAAGCCGTCCGATCGAGGTTGTGCGAAATGTACGTACATTTTTGTTAGTCAGCTGCAGTGCCGTTTGATAGCGGTGTGGGAAGGAAAATGGTGGAGCGCTGAGGTCGGGCATGCCTTCGATTTGCGCCAGAAAACCAGCCGCCGCCTGAACCGGGTATTGCGCGGCCGCATCGCCTCCGGGGAGCGCGGCCGGCCTGAGATGGGCTATTCGATCGAATCCACTTGACAGGCTGCCTTCGAAAATCTCTCCGCCCCAAATGCTGCCATCGTCGCCGTAACCGGTGCCGTCGAAGCTGACTCCGAGAATGCGCTTTTCCCACCCGCCGCGTTCGGCAAGAACCGACGCGACGTGAGCGCGATGATGCTGCACGGCCAGCTTCTCCGATGCCGGCAACCGCAGGGCATGGACCGTGGAGCGATATTCGGGATGCGCATCGTGCACGACCAGCACATCTTCCCAGCGAATCTCGTACATAGTCATGAGATCGCGAATTGTTTCTTCGAACGCTCGGAAGGCCTCGTAGTGATCGAGATCGCCAATGTGCTGGCTGACAAAAGCCTGGCCCTCGACCACCAGGGTCACAGTATTTTTGAGATCGGGCCCAACGGCGAGAATGGGTCGACTGGCTGATGCCTGCACCGGAAAGCTCGCCACCGCCCCAGGCGCGTAACCGCGGGAGCGACGAAGAATTGCTGGCCCAAACGCGCCCACTCGAGCGACCGAATCGTCAACGCGGCGCGCAATTGGCCGCTCGCCGATGAGGAATGCGTCCGCGATTCCTGAGAGACGATCCATCGCGTCCTGATCTTCATAAGCAATCGGCTCACTGGAGCGGTTCGCGCTCGTCATGACGAGAATCGACGGAGCGCCCGCGGCAAAAAGAAGATGCTGCAGCGGCGTGTAAGGCAGCATGATGCCGAGTTCGCGATTATCGGGGGCGACTCCGGCAAGGTCTACTTTGGCAGGCGCAAGCACGATGGGGCGCGCGATTGAAGTGAGCAGCGCGACAGCCTCAGGAGAAAACTCGGCGAGCGCCTGCGCATCCTCAACGCGCTCGACCATCACGGCAAACGGTTTCTCTTTGCGGAATTTGCGCGCGCGCATGGCCGCGACCGCTTCGGCGTTCGTCGCGTCGCAGGCTAGGTGATACCCCCGAGTCCTTTGACGGCAACAATCCTGCCGGACTTGAGAAGCTCAACTGTCTTGCGAATGACGGCGTCATCCCCGCGCAGGGTCTCCGCCCCGATGCGCAGGTAGTAATGCGGGCCACACTGGGGGCAGGCCACGGGCTGCGCATGAAATCGTCGATTGGCCGGATCGTGATATTCGCAGTCGCAGTATTCGTCAAAAGGCCAGTCCTTCATGGTGGTATTCGGACGGTCGTAAGGCAGCGCCAGAATCACAGTGTAGCGCGGGCCGCAGTTTGTGCAGTTAATGTAGGGATAGCGGTGGCGGCGATTGCCGGGGTCGGCGAGTTCGCGCGCGCATTCGTCGCACACGGGAAGATCAGGCGAGATGCGAACCGTGGGGCGAGCGGTTGCGCTCGCTCTCCTTGATGAAGAACTTCTCAAACCCGGTGGGTGCGGCCGGCGAGACTTCTACTTCAACGATCCGCGAGGCCGGCGGCGCTTCGGACTTCAGCCGCCGCAGGAATTCCTCGAGGACGCGACCTTTGCCCTCGATGTGGATCGCGACGCCCTCCTCTCCATTCAGCACCCATCCGGTCAAACGCAATTCGGTGGCAATACGATAGACAAAGGGACGAAAGCCTACGCCCTGCACGACTCCGCGAACTTTGATCAGAAGGGCGCTAGGCATCGATTCGCATCGGACTCGAACGGGGCCAACGTCAACGATACTTGAAGAATGCCAGCGGGAAGGCATAATTTCGCAGAGGTGAATTCCTCCCATCAAACATACGACGCGATTGTTCTTGGCGCGGGCGCGGCCGGACTGATGTGCGCCATTGAGGCCGGCAAGCGCGGGCGGCGGGTTCTGGTGCTGGAGCGCGCCGAGCGCATCGGCAAGAAGATCCTGATCTCTGGCGGCGGCCGCTGCAATTTCACCAACCTGCACGCCGCTCCGGAGAATTTCATTTCGGCGAATCCGCATTTTGCGAAGTCGGCGCTGGCGCGTTACCCGCCCGAGGCGTTTATTAAGCTCGTCGAAAAGCATCGCATCCCGTATCACGAGAAAAAGCTTGGACAATTATTTTGCGACCGCTCGGCGAATGACATTGTTGTCATGCTGGAGGAGGAATGCCGCGCCGCCGCAGTTGAGATTCGCGTGAATACAGCGATTCTGGAAGTACACAGCGGCTTCACCGTGCGGACGGACAACGGCACTTTCTCGGCCCCGCGCCTGGTGGTGGCGACCGGAGGCCTGTCAATTGCCAAGATTGGCGCGACGCCTTTTGGTTATGATCTGGCGCGGCAATTTGGCCTGAAGATTCAGCCCACGTACGCCGCCCTCGTTCCCTTCGTGTTCAGTGAAGCTGACCGCAAGCGGTGGTGCGACTTGGCGGGACTCTCCACCGAGGTCATTGCCACAGCCAGCGGCGGAAAGCAGGTGTTCCGCGAAAAGATGCTTTTCACGCATCGCGGTATCAGCGGCCCGTCCATTCTGCAGATTTCCTCTTATTGGGACGGTGCGAAACCGATCTCAATCGACCTTGCTCCCGATCTCGATCTGAACGCGCGCTTGCGGGAGCGCGGCCATCGCGACCAGTCGAATTGGAAAGCGCTGCTGCGGGAAGTCCTGCCGCGCCGGTTGGCGGATCGATGGCTGAAGATCCATCCTCCTGCCGGCAACTCCGACCGCGCATTTGCCGAAGCTGAACGCCAACTGCATGCCTGGGATGTGAAACCGGCGGGAACCGAAGGCTTCGGCAAAGCGGAGGTGACTGCGGGCGGCGTCGATACCGACGAACTGTCGGCGCGCACCATGGAAGCGCGCAAGGTCCCGGGACTTTATTTCATTGGAGAGGTCGTCGATGTGACCGGCCACCTCGGCGGCTTCAACTTTCAGTGGGCGTGGGCGTCGGGATTCTGCGCTGGACAGGCGATCTGAAATGCAAGTCAAAAGGAAAAAGTCAAATTGAAGAAGTAACACTAAACCACAATGGGAGTCGTTCACTTCTTCAATTTGACTTCTGACTTTTGACTTTACTAGAGTTCCGCGCCTTCCTGCATAAACGGCATGCGCGCGAGAATCTCGGCAGCATGCTCGAGTTTTTTCAGATCTTCCGAGGTGAAATCGGCTCCCGCCAGCTTCGCATCGAGGCCTTTGCGCGAGACCTGCACCACCCCGAGCACACTGCCTTTGTCCACCGCCACCGGAACCGACATGATTTTCTGAATCGGCATCTGGTCCATGCCTTGCTCGTCTTCATTCTTCGAGAGCTTCACTGCCTCAAAAAGGCTCGCGTGACGGACTCTCATAAAAGCATTCGATAGCAGCGGAGTGCGGGTGGCGGCAGTGCGCGCGGCCACGGCCGAACCCGTCAGCGGCAAGACCCCGGCCGAACGCAACTCGACCGGAAAAATGAAGCGCAAGCTGCCCTTTTCCAGCCTCAAGAGCGCGATCTCACTGCGGTGCACCGACAAAATTCGCGCCAGCTTCAGACAGGCTGTGTCTGATTTCGGGGACGCGGAGATCATGCCCTCCAGTTCGCCCATTTCCGTCTTGGCGGCTTTTGTCCCGGTTTGACTGCCATTGTTTGCCATAGAGTTGCGCTAGACCTGTAGTTTTGTAGGAATGCGATCCTCTTAATAGTGCGAGTACCAGCGTGCGTTCGACAAGTTACTACAGTACTTGCTGTAGGCGACATCCGACACGACCTGTCGGCGGCACACTTGGATGGCACTCCGCCATTTTTGTCGTTCTCTCGCCGCTCCGTGAGTCACTCAAGCGGGGGCGAAAATGTGCGTTGGCTAAACGTCATAAGGCACGTCCTCTCGTTATAGGTAACAGAAGTTTTTTCGATAACGATTCCGCACAATTCCACAGCCGTACGCGATATAGTGAGTAGATAACGTTGTAAATTTGCAGCTCACGGTTATTGCCGATGTCGTTGCTCTTTTACGCCAAACCATTACTGGAATTAGCTATCTGTAAGGAGTATTGCATGGCTCGTAAAACAGACGGAACCACCACCCCACGAAAGAAGAAAATTACCCTACCCGCCGATCCGGTTGCTGTGCAGGCCTCTCCGGCGCAAGGGACGCCAGAAGTCCAAAGCGCGGAAGTCCGCACTCCCGAAGCCCGGAATGAAGTTCGCAGCAACGTAACACCCATCAATGTTGCGCCGGCGAAGCCCGCGGCCAAGAAGCCCCCGGCGGGCGCCAACATCGACAGCGCAAGGCTGGATGAAGAAATCCGCCACCGCGCTTATGAGTTATTCCTGGCGCGCAATGGCGCAGCCGGCGATCCAAATGCGGATTGGTTGATTGCGGAGCGCGAAGTCCGTGCCCGCCTTGCCGGCAAGGACGCCGCATTAGCGGCGACCCAGGGCCGGAGCTAACCAGAAGATCGGAGCTAACGGGAAGAAGTGACGATTGGAGCCTGGATCAACGGCTTCCACCAAGCCGAGAATGGCTCCGCGCGCAATTTTGTATAGGAAGCACCTAACCGGCCGAGTTCCACCAGAATCTGAGACACGGCCTCGCCTGCCGCTTGGCGAGCGGCATCGCTCAATCCCGCGTTTACTTCGTACTGTTCGCCGGTTATGCCGATCAGCAGAATCTCCGCTGGCCCTTCACCCGCCAACTCGGCAATCAGGATGGATTCCGAGAGCACGGGCGAATGTGGGTCCATGCGCACCGGCGCGGGACCATGCCGCAGAATGTCTTCTTTCCGGTAAAGAGTGACTGAACCGGGAGGAGCGTCGTTCTTGACGGAGTCGACCAGAATCAGCGCATCGATGCCGGAAAGATGCGCGACCAAATCAAGACCAGGCGTGCCGAGATCGGCTACAGTCACGCCCTCTTCAAACCGATAGGCGGCTTCCAGGATGCCCGCGACGTAGGGTCCTACCCCGTCATCGCCGAGCAAGACACTGCCGATCCCGCCAATCGTAATCTTTTTCTTCACAGCACCTTTCTAACCGGGCTTCTCTTTACAGCACCTTCACGCGCGCAATCTGCTTGCCTGACGGATCAAACGTATGGCACGCGCATGCCATGCACGGATCGAACGAGTGCACGGTGCGCAGCACTTCGAGGGGCTCCTCCGGCCGCGCCAGCGGCGTGTGCAGCAGCGATGCCTCGTAGGGTCCGTGCGCGCCTTTCTCGTCGCGCGGGCTCGCGTTCCACGTGGAAGGCACCACCGCCTGGTAGTTCTTGATCTTTCCACCTTTAACAACAATCCAGTGCGAGAGGGTGCCGCGCGGAGCTTCGTGCGTTCCGACTCCCTCAATCTCGCCGGAAGGGAATACCGGCTCGTTGTGGACGCTCAAATCGCCCTTCGCGATGTTGTCGACCAGCAACTGCCAGTGCTTATCGGCCAACTCAGCAAGCATGGCGGCGCGAATCGCGCGCGCAGCGTGGCGGCCCAACGTGGAGTGCAGCAACGAAGGCGTCGCGTTCACTCGCGCAATCGCCGAAACCTGGCCGAGCGCGTAGTCCGCATATTTCTTCGTCAGCGGATGGCCTTGCGCGTAACCGACCAGTACCTGCGCCAGCGGCCCGACTTGCATCGCTTGGCCCTTGTAGCGCGGCGACTTCACCCAGGAATACTTCTTCTCTCCATCCCAATCGGTGAATTGTGGCTCAGTTTCGCCCTTCCATGGATGCAGTGGCTTATCGCCCTCGTAGTAAGCGTGCGTCACGTCTTCGCTGACCGATTCGCGGAAGATCGGATCGGAGGCGGTCTTGAACGGCTGCACGCCGCCGATGTTTCCGCCCATGATCACACCGCCCGGCAGATCGTAGGCGCCGGCGACGCTATCAAGCGGTAGATCAGGCACAGCGAGATAGTTGGTCACGCCGCTGCCAATCTTGAACCACTCCGGATACATGGCTGCCACCGCACAGACATCCACTACATAAACTTCACGGATGAATTGCGCGACCTCTTGCAGCAGCAGGCGAATCGTCTCCAACTTATCCATGTTGAGCGCGCTCTGGTTGTCCAGATCGATAGCATTCGCCACGCCGCCCACTTGCAGATTCTGGATGTGCGGCGTCTTCGAGCCCAACATGCCGACGACCTGAAGCGCCTTGCGCTGATACTCGAGCGCCTGCACGTAGTGCGTAAACGCCAGCAGGTTGACTTCGGGCGAGAGCCGCATCGCCGGATGTCCCCAGTAGCCATTCTGGAAGATGCCGAGCTGCCCGCTGGCGGCCACGGCCTTCACCTTGTCCTGCGCGGCTTTCAGCTCGTTGCGCGAATTGCGCGTCCACGGCGAGAGCGATTCCGCCAGCTTCGAGGCGGCGGCCGGATCGGCCTTCGGGATCTGAAGGATGTCGACCCAATCCAGCGCCGACAACTGATAGAAGTGCACGATGTGATCGTGGAGGGCATGCGCAATCAAAATCAGATTGCGGATGTACTGTGCGTTGGCGGGCACCGGCAACTGGAGCGCGTCTTCCACGGCGCGCACGCTCGCCATCGCGTGCACGGTCGTGCACACTCCGCAGAAGCGCTGGGTGAACATCCACGCGTCGCGGGGATCGCGCCCGCGCAGGATGGTTTCAATCCCGCGCCACATGGTGCACGATGCCCAGGCGTTGCTCACGGCATAGTTTTCGACCTCCACATCAATACGGAGGTGGCCTTCAATTCGAGTGATCGGATCGATCGTGATTCGTGTTGACATAGATAGTGCCTGCTATCAGTGGGAATTATTGTCGTGGGTAATCTTTTCGTCTTCACCGAAAAAGCCGTACTTGAAATATCCGGTCCACCGGATGTAAGGCCGCCGGAACCGGAAGTAGCTTGCCATGTCGTGCCACAGGTAAAGCGGGCCGGGAAGAATGGCGAACCGTTTCACTGCTACCAGAAATCCTGCAACACCCATCGCAATGAATCCGAGCGAAACCAGAATTTCAATGGTTGCCGGGAAATACAGCGCCTGCGGGTTGGGTGCAAACGCCAGTGTCGTCGGGCTGAAGCGGTAGATCATTCCGCCGATCGAACTAAGCACATAGCCCAAATACATCTTGCCTCTGTCGTGAGTGCGCACCGATTGATGCAACAGCACGCCTCCGCCAACGATGAAGAGCATCTCCAGCCAGAAAACCGCGGCAAAGCGATCGAAGTGAAAGGCGGTGCCAAACTGTTCTCGAAAGGCGATGTCCAGTAGCCGCAAAGCCGACCACCCGTAGATCAGCCAGGAGGTAATTCGAGCGGCTTCATCCAGCACATCCATATCCATCGCGCGCTTCCACACCAGGCAGCACAGCATGGTGGTTCCGGCGACGCACCCAAACGACATGAAGCAAGCCGCCCACACGTACAGCAAAGGCAGAAACGGCGTTTGCCACAGCGGATGAACTCGTTCGCCAGCCAGCAGCATCAACGCGCCCAGCGAAGACTGGTGCATTCCGGGAAGCAGGTACGCCAACGCGATGACATAAGGAAAGACGGAGTGCAGCCGCTTCTCCATTCTTTCCACTCCCGGCCGCAGCCGCGAATCGAAATACCAGAGACGCTCAAGAACCGGGGGAAGATTCTCGACCGCCAGGGGGATCATCGCATAAATCGACATGCAAATGGCGACTTCCGCGAGCGGCGAATGCATGTTCCACTTCCAGGGAAACACGATCCAATAGAAGTTCCAGGGCCGGCCGGCATCGATGCCCAGGAGCATAAGGCCGCAGGCATAAGCCAGAAAGCTGGTGAGCAGCGCCATGCGCATGAGCGAGTGCAGCTTCTTGCGCCGGAACACCCACGCCGCAATTCCAACCGCAAACGCGCCCGAGCCGAGCGCGGTCAGCACCATCACGTTGAATGTTTTCCAGATCCCCCAGCCGAACGCATCGTTCATTCCGCTCACTGGACCGAGACCCGCCAGTTCCCGATAGCCCGTCAATACCAGCGCGATCAGGGTCAGCGCCATTAGCACGAGGAAAAATGGCGTCACGACGGAAAAGCCGAACACCGGAACAGCCCGCTCCCACCGCTCCTCGGCTGGGACTTGACCTCGTACTTCAGACCGGAAGTCGGTCTTGATTGGACTACTCGTAATTGCGCTCATAGCTGCGCCCTCAAACCGGTCTCTTTTTCATGATCATGGGCTTCCTGCACGTGCCCCTTCACGCTCTTCCGGATCACCTGCACCAACCCTGCATACAACAGGGCCGGGAGGGCGAAGTATTGGTAGAACCGGCGCTGCCACCGCAGAGTTTTCGCCGGTACCGATTCCGCGCCCAATTCCGGCAGACCAAGATCGTCGAACGGCACGCGCGCCAGATACAGCGACTGCGTACCTCCATTGTCAAATTCGCCATACACCTTGTTTTCGTAGTAGCGGCCGGGATTTTCCTTGATACGGCGCTTGGCCTCCATCAAGAGCACCGTGCGTGGCCCGAAGATCACGGCGCCCGTCGGGCAGACGCTCGTGCAACCCGGCTTCAATCCCTTCTCCAACCGCTGGCTGCACAACTCGCATTTCGTCACCCGCGGGTTGTAACCCACCCACTGGAAGCGCGGAACGTGATAGGGGCAGGTGATCGTGCAATAACGGCAGCCAATGCATTTATCCGCCGTCCAATACACGATGCCGCTCTCGGAATCTTTGTGCAGCGCCTGGAATGGACATCCCGCGGCGCACGCTGGATCCAGGCAATGCATGCATTGCCGTTTGACGTAAGAAGACGGACCTCCATCGGTCGGCTTGTAAAGCTTGATGATGTTCCGCGTCAGGTCGTTCAGATCGGTGGGGGACTGGTGCAGGCTGTCGCCCCGCGTGTCGGGCTGCTCGCCGTTCGCCTCCGCGCACGCCGCCACGCACGCCTTGCAGCCGATGCAGATGGTGGCGTCGTAAAGGAGGCCAACCGCGGTGCTGGGAATGGCAATGGTCTCGGTTTCCGCGTGCAGCGGTGCGCTTCCTATCGTGACCGCTACGGCGCCCGTTGCGCCCGTCTTGGCGATCGTTGTAATCAGGTCTCGCCGAGTGATGGCCACGTTAGTCCTTTCTTTGTGCAGCGGCAGCAGCTTCTCTGTCAGCCAGTTCGCGATCGGCCGTGATCCGCTCCACGCCCGCTTCTTCGCTGCTTCTGAAACGTTGTGACGCTACCCACGACGCGCTTCCAACCGCTCCCGCAATCGCGCCCACCAGCACTGCCGCCCCGGTTTTGATCTTTCCTGTGCCGCTGTAAATCGGTGGGTAAGTGTCCGGGGGCGTGGCCAGGTGAATGGGAACTGTCTCAACCGTCGCCATCTTCCAGACCACGTTCTTTTCCGTGCACCCGAGGCACGGCGCCCCGATCCCGATCGGCCACACGCCCGGCGTCTCATTGAAATGCCGCGTCGAGCAGGCCGCATGCGTGATCGGACCCTTGCAGCCCATCTTGTATAGGCACCACCCCTTGCGATGGCCTTCATCGCCGAAAGCGTTCGCGAAGCGGCCCGCATCGAAGTGCGCGCGCCGCGGGCAGTTCTCGTGAATCACGCGCTCGTACGCGAAGATCGGCCGGCGCAGTTCATCGAGTTCCGGCAGTTTGCCCATGGTCACGTACTCGAGCACCACCGCCAGCAGGTTGTAAGGATTGGGAGGGCACCCGGGCAAATTGACGATCGGCTTCCCTGAAATCACGGTATCAACGCCCACCGCGCCCGTCGGATTCGGATCCGCCGAAGGAACGCCGCCCCACGAGGCGCACGAACCAATGGCGATGACGGCAGCCGCTTTCGATGCCGCCTCTTTCACCACCTGCACGGCGGGCCGTCCGCCGAGCTGCATGTACACGCCGTCGTCGCGCGTCGGAATCGCGCCTTCCACCACCAGCACGTACTTGCCGGCATTTTCAATCATCGCCTGCTTCAGCGCGGCCTCCGCCTGCTTGCCCGAAGCGGCCATCAGAGTCTCGTGGTAGTCGAGCGAGATAATGTCGAGAATCAGCGCCGCGGCGTCCGGAGCCGAGGTCCGCAACAGCGTCTCGGTGCATCCCGTGCAGTCCTGGAAATGCAGCCAGATCACCGATGGCCGGCGGGCCTTGCCGATCTTGGCGGCGACCTCCGCTGCCGTAGCCGCCTTGGTCAGCGACATTCCCACCGGGGCGGCGGCCACCAGCACTGAGCACAAACGCAAAAAGCTGCGGCGCGATACGCCCGCAGCTTCCAGGTGAGACTGGATCGTATGATCCTGGACAGTATGGTCCGGCTTATTAGAGCTCGCCATGGCGGACTCCCTTATAAATTTTGATTGGGCTGAGAACAGGCGCGCTGCCGGGCATCAGCTCATGCGCCACGTGCCAAGAGTTTTGCAGCGCGATGTCATGATCGCGTCAAGAGGCGGGAGGGATATATGAGCGGAGTCACCCTTGGGCGTGCGCCACGAACGTCCCGAACGTGAGCGGGATCACACCCGGAGCGGAAGGAGGAATTACTGCTGCACGGCCTGGCCCAGCTGCGGCCGGACCTGCTCCTTTTGCATCTCGGCAATGTCCCATCCGCCGCCCAAGGCCTTCACCAGATAGACCGATGTCACCATCTGCTGGCCAAGGAGTTGGGTCGCCAGCCGCTCATTCGTAAGCAGCGTGGATTGCGCGGTGATGACGTCCAGATAGGTAGTAAGTCCCCCGACGTAACGGTTGTTCGCCATCTCAAGCGCCCGCCGCGAATCTTCAACCGCCGTCTGCTGCGTCTTTGCTGCGCGATCGAGCATAGTGAGTCCGGAGAGTCCATCCTCCACTTGCTGAAAGGCCTCAAGCACGGACTCGCGATAGTTGGCGACGGACTCGTCATAAACCGAGCGCGCCGCCGCTAGGTTCGCTCGATTCCGTCCGCCATTAAAAATGGGCTGTAGGATATCCCCGCCAAGAGCCCAGAACGCACTGGGAGCGTTGACCAGAGTGGCGATGTCGCGGCTCTGCCATCCGCCGCTCCCGCTCAACGTGATGTGCGGGTAAAACGCGGTCGTCGCGACGCCAACTTGCGCGTTTTGAAAAGCCATCTGCCGCTCGTTGGTCGCGATATCGGGCCGCCGCTCCAAGATTTCCGAGGGCACTCCCTCTGGAACCGCAGGAGGCGTAACATTGAACGGCGCTTCGGCCAGCGTGAACGAGGACGGCGGCTTGCCCGCCAGCACCGCGATCGCGTGTTCATATTGCGCACGCTGTTGCAACACAAGCTGGAGCTGCGTTGCGGTCGAATCAAGCAAAGCTTTTTGTTGCGCCACTTCAAGGCCCGAAGCCACGCCGCCTTCGTGGCGGCGATTCACCAGGTCCAACCCTTTTTGTTGAATCTCCACCGATTGGCGCACGACGCCCGCTTCACGATCTAGTTCACGCAAGTTGAAATAATCGGCGGCCAACTCGGCGGTCAAAACCAAACGAACATTTCCGAGGTCCGCTGCGCTCGACTGCAAGGAAGCGTTCGCAGCTTCAAGATCGCGTCGCACTCGACCAAACAAGTCGACCTCATAGCTGACGTCGAACGGAACAACGAAGTTATTGCTGGTAGTGGTCGTGACCTGCGAGGAGGAGGCGCCATTTAGCGGGCGATTGCCGGAAAGCCGCTGCCGCTGCGCGCTGGGATCAGTGCTGAGCGTGGGAAAGTATCCCGCCGAAGCCACGCGCGCCAAAGCGCGCGCCTGAAACAGCCGGTCCTGCGCGGCCTTCAGAGATTGGTTGGCTTGCAGCAGATCCTGCTGGAGGCCGTCGAGCGCCTCGTCGTGGTAAAGCTCCCACCAGTTTCCCTTCGGAATCGTATCCTTCGGAACGGCTGTCTGCCACGGACCCTCGCCCTTCCAGGTACCAGGAACGTCCGCCGCAGGGCGCTTATAGTTCGGTCCGACGGCACAGGCGGTGAGCAAGGCGGCAGCGAGCAACGTAGTGATGAACGCGAATCTCATTACGAATGGCTGGCTCCTGAATTTGGCTGTTGATTGGGCGCAGCCGGCGTCGCGATGCGCACTTGCTGCCCAGCCTCCAGCGAGTCTGACGGATTAATAATGATGCGATCGGTCGCCTCGATTCCGCCCAGAATTTCCATCGTCTGTCCAAAGTCGCGCCCGATTACGATCGAATGCAGTTGCACCTTGTCGTCGCTGTCCACCACCGCAACTTGCGGACCCTCCGCGCGAAACAGCATCGCATTCACCGGGATCGTGATCCGCTCCACTGGATTATCAACCGCAAAATGCACCTGCCCAAAAGATCCGGGCAGCAACTTGCCGTCTTTATTCGGCACATCCACTTCCGTATTTAACGTGCGCGTAGCCATATCAATCGCGTCGGCGGTCCGCACCACCGTGCCGGTAAATTTCTGCCCCGGAAATTCCTGCAATATAACCGCCGCCTTCGTTCCCACCTTCATCATCGGCGCATATGCCTGCGGAACCTGCACGTAAACGCGCAACGGATCGACGCGCGCAATGTCGAACAACTCCCTGCCATTCGCCTGCGCTCCGGAATTGATCAGCGCTCCCGGATCGACGTTGCGCCGCGTCAGTACGCCCGAAAAGGGCGCATACACATTCTTGAAGGACTCCATCTCTTCCAGTCGCCGCACGTTTGCATCGGACGCGGCGAGGTTCGCCTTCGCTTGTTCGTAGCCGCTGGTCTGCTGATCGGCCTCCTGCTGCGAGACCGAATCGCTCTTTCGCAGATTCTCCCAGCGGTCGGCCGAAATCTTCGCCAATCCCAGCGCTGCCTTGATCTGCTCCCGTGCCGCCCGCGCCTGCGAAAGTTCCTGATCCACTTCCGGCGTGTCGATCGACGCCAGCAATTCGCCCTTCTCCACCTTGCTGCCAATGTCCTTATACCAGCGCAGCAAATAACCGTTCGTGCGGGCAAAGATGGGAGACTCAATATAAGCCTGCAGGTTCCCTGGCAGCACCAGTTCGTTATCTCCTGATTCAGCCTTGGGTTGCACGACCGCAACGGTTGGAATCGCCGCTGCGTCAGTCTCTTTCGCAAGAGCATCCGTTTCGCTCTTGCGGGTCAGGAAGGTCACCAGCCCAGCAATCAGCAACATCAGCAGCACGATGCCAACAATGATCTTGGCCCGGCCCGCGGGCGCCGGCGGAAGGTCGGGAGGACGCTGAATCTCGGCGTGCTGGCGATGCGGCTGTTCTTGCACGCCGCTTTGATGCCCAATCTCCGGCGGTTGTTCAACTGACATAATCACTATCTCCCCAAACCCTTATCTTCCCTTGGCCTGCAACCGTGCCTGCCTTCGACCGTGAATCATGGCAAAGACACTCGGCACAAAGAACAAAGTCGCGACCGTCGCAAACAGCAAGCCGCCGATCACGGCGCGGCCCAGCGGCGCATTCTGCTCGCCGCCTTCCCCGATGCCAAGTGCCATCGGGAACATGCCGATGATCATGGCCAGCGCCGTCATCAGCACTGGCCGGATGCGCGTGTAGCCCGCCTCAATCGCGGCCTGCAGCGCGGGCACACCCATATCCATACGGTCGCGCGCGAATGACACCATCAGAATCGAGTTCGCCGTTGCCACTCCCATGCACATTACCGCGCCGGTCAGCGAAGGGACGCTCAGCGTGGTGCGGGTGATCAGCAGGAACCAGCAAATCCCGGCCAGCGCGCCCGGCAGCGCTGTAATAATAATGAACGGATCGAGCCATGACTGGAAATTGACCACAATAAGAAGATAGACGAGCACGATCGCGCCAAGTAAGCCAAATCCCAACCCAATAAACGACGACCGCATCGTCTCTACCTGTCCCCGCACAACCAGGGTCGTGCCGCGCGGCAAGTGATCCTGGAACGGCTTCAACGCTTTCATAATGTCGGACGCCACCCCGCCGAGGTCGCGGCCCTGTACGCTGGCGTAAACATCAATCACCGGCTGCACGTTGTAATGGTTCACCACCGCCGGTCGGACCGTCGGGCTGAGCAGCGTCAGATTGCTCAGAACCTGCTCCCCATGAGAGTTCGAACTATTGACCGGGGTATTCATCAGATCCTGTAGCGAAGTCATGTGGTACTGCGGGACCTGGATCGCGATCGGATAGCTCACCCCGTTCTTGGGATTCAGCCAGAAATTCGGCGAGGTCTGGAAGCTGCCGCTTAAGCTGATCAGCACGCTCTGCGCGACGTTTTGCGCGGTCAATCCCACCTGGTTGATCCGCGTCCTATCCATATCCAGATAAAGCGTTGGCAAATTCATCAATTGCTGTACGTGCACATCCGCCGCCCCGGGAATTGTTCTAAGCCGGTTTGCGATCCTCTCGCCGATATCGTGGTTGGTCTGTAAGTTCGCTCCCATAATCTGGATGTCGATGGGTGCGGGCAAGCCGAAATTCAGAATCTGTGACACGATATCGGCCGGCTGGAAGAAGAACTCTACCCCGGGAAAACGCTGCGGGAGCTCTCGCCGCAATTTACGAATGTATCCCGCCGTCGGATGATGATGCTCCGGATCGAGCGAAATCAGGATTTCCGCATCCGACGTACCAATCACGCCCGAATTGCTGTAGGAAAGATTGATGCCCGAGTACGGCACGCCGATGTTGTCCAGCACCGTTTGCAACTCTTTTTTCGGAATCTGCTCCCGCAAAACCGCTTCCACCTGATCGCAGAGCCGCGCTGTTTCTTCAACGCGGAGTCCGGACCGCGCTCGAAAATGCAGACGAATCAATCCCGCGTCCACCGATGGGAAAAAGTCTTCGCCCAGGAAAAACACCAGGCACATGGACAGCGCGCAAAAGCTGACAAAGCAGACCGCAAACAACCCTCGATGCTCCAGCGTCGTCTCCAGCAACTGCTGGTAGCTGGCGCGAAATTTGTCGAACCCGCGCTCGAAGCCGCGCTGGAAGCGGCCGAGGAAACTCTTCGGTGCCTCAGCCCGATGCTCGTGCCCACGCATAATGTACATGACCATCGTCGGAATCAGCGTTCGCGAGAGCAGGTACGAGGCCAGCATGGCGAAGGAGACTGCTTCCGCCAGCGGCACAAAGAGGAAGCGCGCCACGCCCGTCAGGAAGAACATCGGCACAAACACGATGCAGATGCAGAGCGTCGACACGAACGCCGGCACCGCGATCTGCGAAGCGCCATCCAGAATCGCCTGCTTCATCTCCTTGCCCATGGCAAGGTTGCGCTCGATATTTTCGATCTCGACGGTCGCGTCGTCCACCAATATGCCGACGGCGAGCGCCAGTCCTCCGAGGGTCATGATGTTGATCGTCTCGCCCAGCGCGCTCAGCAGAATGACGGAGACAAAAATCGACAGCGGAATCGAAATGGCAATAATAATGGTGGGGCGCCAATCGCCGAGAAACAGCAAAATCATCGCCGCCGTCAGGCACGCCGCCGTCAAACCTTCTCGCAGTACGCCGTTGATCGACGCGCGCACGAACAACGACTGGTCAAACAGCGCCTTGATCGTCAACTCGGGCGGCAATAGCTGCGCCGCTTTCGGCACGATCGCTTTGATCGCGTTCACCACCGTCAGCGTCGAGCCGCCCAGCTTGTACATCGACATCAGCACGCCGCGCACGCCGTCCTGCCGCACGATGTTGGTCTGGGGCGCGAACCCGTCGCGGATGTGCGCCACATCCTTCATATACAGCGTTGAGCCGTTCACCGTCTTCACCGGCATGTCATTTAACGCCGTCACTGTCGACGGCGTGCCGTTCATGTCAACGTCGTATTCGGTGGGTCCAATCTTCGCGGTGCCCGCGGGCAGAATCAGATTCTGCGCGGACACCGCATTCACGATGTCTGCCGGAGTCAAACCATAAGCCTGGAGCTTTGCCAGGTCGAGATCGACTTGCACCTGCCGCGGCTTGCCGCCATAGGGATAGGGAGTGCCCGCGCCTTGGACTGTGGTCAACTGCGTGCGCAGGAAATTCTGGCCCAAGTCAAACAGTTGCTGCTCCGGCAGAGTCTTGCTGCTTAGGCCCAGTTGCACGATCGGCGTCGTCGATGCGGTGTACTGCTCGACCAGCGGCGGCGTGGTCCCTGGCGGCAGCCCGCGCAGCACCGTCTGGCACATGCCCGTTACTTGCGACATCGCCATGGAAATATTGACGCCCGGCCGAAAGAAAATCTTGATCACGGCCTTGCCGTTCAGCGCCGTCGATTCCTGATGTTCGATGTCGTTGACTGTGACCGTGAACCCGCGTTCCGAATTGCTCACGATCCGGTTTGCCATTTCCGTCGCATCCATGCCGTCGTAGTTCCAGATTACGGCGATAACGGGGATATTAATGTCAGGGAAAATGTCGACCGGCGTGCGCAGAATCGTGATCGGCGTAAGAAGAATGATCAACAACGCCATCACCACGAACGTATAAGGGCGCCGAAGCGCTAACGCGACTATCCACATAAAACTTGCAACTTCCGCTGACCAGAACTTGGAGGCAAATTCAGTTTAGTTCGTGGAGAAGCTTTCGTTCCCGGCTCTCCGGGCCTGGCTTCCACTACCCGATCGGACCGTTACCCGACGAAACGCATTCCGCGCGCGTGCCCTAGTCTCCGCATGAACAACTTAGATTCAAAACTATACGTTTCGGATTTAAATTATAATGAATTTTCGTCATGACACAAAGTTACTCCGGAGCAATTCCGGCTCAAAACGGAAACAATGGGAAGCGCGCACCCGGCCGGCCGCGCAGCGAAGAATCCCGTCAAGCCATCCTGGGCAGCACGCTGAAACTCCTCCGTCAGCAGGGCGGATTTCACGATCTCAGGATCGAGGCCGTCGCCTCCGATGCCAAGGTCAGCAAAGCCACCGTCTACCGTTGGTGGCCCACCAAGGCCGCGCTGGTTGTCGATGCATTTTCCGCCAGCGCTGACGAGGAGTTGCGCTTCCAGGACACGGGTTCACTGCACCGCGACATCAGTCAGCAGATGCACCGCGTCATCCGGATCTTCCGCTCCCCGCGCGGCAAGGTTCTCTCCGCGCTCCTGGCGGGAGGCCAATCAGATCCCGAGCTGCTCGAAGCCTTTCGCGACCGGTTTCTGTGGCCGCGGCGCCGCGAGGCCTACCAGACCCTGCAACGCGGCATCGACCGCGGCGAACTTTCGCCCGGCGTCGATCTCGATCTGCTGCTCGACTCCCTTTACGGCCCGATCTACATGCGCTTTCTGATCCGCCACACGGAACTATCCGAGAGCTTCGCGGATCAGCTCTGCCGCCTGATCCTGAACTCTGCGCAAGGTTCGCGCGCGTAGTAGGTGCACTGCACAGACCTCGCGGAAGTTTCCTCGAAACAAAGCAGCGGCCGCCCGATCAAAATTATTTGACCACGTGCCGTGGAGAAGCCTTGTCCAGGACGCCGAGCAACTTCGCCGAAGCCGCCGGAGCCTTCACCTTTCCCTCGCGCACAATCTCCCGCGCGCTCAGTTCCCGTCTATAGAGCGCTTTGTTAGCGCCATCGTCCGAGCGCATTGTCGAGCCCTCCAGCGACACGCCGGCAAACAATCCCTGCGCGCGCGAGTACGAGAGAATCTCGGCCTTCATCACGACGTCCGTCTCCGCCGAAGTATCCCGTCCCACCGGACCTGCTGCTGCCGAGGCATCCGCGCCCAGCTTCACCTTGCTCGAGAGGACCGACTTCGCACCCGACTCGTTCATCACGAGCAATACAAAATCCGTAGCTTGCGCGCCGATCTGGAAACCAAAGCTCCCGCCCTCCAGCGCAAACATCGCCGGAGCGCCCCAGTGGCCCGAAAAGTCCGCTCCGCGTCGGCATGTGATCAAGCCGCGTCCATAACTTCCGCCCACAATAAACGCAGCCTTCTTCACCGACGGATAAACGATCACGCAATTCGCCCGGTTCAGCAGGTCTCGCGGAATTCCTTTCTCCGGCATTCCCAGGATTTCCTTCATTACGTCCGCCGATTCACGAATGCGGTCGTCAATTTTTTCTTCCTTGTCCTCGGCCAGCAAAGGCAACGCGCAGGCCAGCACCATGGCTAGAACCAATACCTTCTTCACGATCCCACGATTCATGGCAACCTCCGTTCGAAGCCGAACACTAGCATGCGCCTCGCGGGCTTGGCAAACTCACAAGGTAGCTCTAAACTCTCAGCTCCAAGCTCCAAAAACCCCCGTGATGTCCCTTGGAGCTTGGAGCTGAGAACTTGGAGCTTCTGTCGCTTGCCACTTGCCGTCCCCAAGGACTACCATTTTTCTAACTCATTTCGTCTCTGGGGTATTTTTCGTCAGTTTCGTCCAGCAGGATTCAAGCACTCCCAAGGAGGATATATGGCCACAGCAGTTTCTCCGACCGGTATCGACTCGCGCGTCGCAGAATTCATCGAAAAACCACGCAAGATGCTAATCGACGGCAAATGGGTCGATGCCATCTCCGGCAAAACTTTCCCAACTTACAATCCGGCGACTGGCGACGTGCTCGCTAACATCGCCGAAGGCGACAAGGCGGATATCGACGCCGCCGTAAAAGCTGCCCGCAAAGCTTTCGACACCGGCCCCTGGTCGCGCATGACCGCCTCCGAACGCGGCAACTTGGTCTGGAAACTCGCCGACCTCCTCGAACAGCACACCGAAGAGTTCGCCACGCTCGAGACCCTTGACAACGGCAAACCTCTAACAGTGGCTCGCGCGGCTGACGTTCCCCTTGCCGTCGACATGTTTCGCTACATGGCGGGCTGGGCGACCAAGCTCGAAGGCACAACGATTCCTCTCTCCGTGCCTTACACGCCTGGCGTGAACTACCACGCTTACACGGTGCGTGAGCCCGTAGGTGTCGTGGGACAGATCATCCCGTGGAATTTCCCGCTGCTGATGGCCGCGTGGAAACTCGCTCCCGCGCTCGCCAGCGGATGCACCGTCGTCCTCAAGCCTGCCGAGCAGACTCCGCTTTCCGCGCTGCGTCTGGGCGAACTCATCGCCGAAGCTGGCTTTCCCGACGGAGTCATCAACATTGTTCCCGGTTACGGAGAAACAGCCGGAGCAGCGCTCGCCGCGCACGATCTGGTAGATAAGATCGCCTTTACCGGATCCACCGAAGTTGGCAAGCTCATCGTCCATGCCGCAACCGGCAACCTGAAGAAGGTGTCCCTCGAACTCGGTGGCAAGTCGCCGAACGTAATCTTCAAGGATGCGAACCTGGATGTCGCGATCGGCGGCGCAGCCAGCGCGATCTTCTTCAACCACGGGCAATGCTGCTGTGCTGGATCGCGTCTTTACGTCGAGCGTCCGATCTTCGATCAGGTGGTCGAAGGCGTCGCCAACAAGGCCAAGAAGATCAAGGTGGGTTCGGGTCTCGATCCCTCGACTCACATGGGACCGCTCGTTTCCGAGGAGCAATTGCAGCGTGTTTGCGGCTACCTCGACGCGGGCGCGAAGGAAGGCGCTAAGGCCATTGCTGGCGGGAAGAAGATCGGCGACAAAGGCTACTTCGTCGAGCCGACTGTTCTCACCAACACCAAAGAGAGCATGAAGGTCGTGCAAGAAGAGATCTTTGGTCCGGTGGTCGCGACGATTCCTTTCGACGACCCGGAAGAACTGGTCGCACGCGCCAACGATTCCATCTACGGTCTGGCCGCTGGTATCTGGACGAGCGACGTTTCCAAGGCTCATCGAACGGCATCCTTGCTGCGCGCGGGAACGGTCTGGATCAACTGCTACAACATTTTCGATGCCGCGCTTCCTTTCGGAGGCTACAAGCAATCTGGATGGGGCCGCGAAATGGGCAAAGACGTACTCAACCTCTACACGCAAACGAAGTCGGTCTGCACCAGACTGTAACGCCGGTTCGACGGTGATTGCGGCGGGCGTTTTGCCCGCCGCTTTCTTATGCGCGATCGGAGCTGCAGTTCTCTGCGAACTCTGCGATATTCCCCTGTGTTCTCTGCGGTTCAAGCTTCCAGGCAGCGTTACAAATCCCACGGTGTAAACTGCCTTCGCTTAAGAGATCTCCATCGAGAGGACCTATGAGAACCTTTCCCGCGTTCCTCATCTCGCTCATACTCACGGTCGCCGCAACGCAACTCGCCGCACAAACGCTGGTTCCCTCGGAAGCCGATTACAACGTTCATAACTTCCGCTTCGAATCAGGTAAAGCTCTGCCCGAACTTCATCTCCATTACACGACGCTCGGCACGCCGAAGAAGGACGCGCAAGGCCACACGACGAACGCGGTCCTGATCCTTCACGGCACAGGCGGAACTGGGCATACATTCCAGCGTCCAATGTTCCAGGGCGTCCTCTTTGGTCCAGGGCAACTGCTCGACGCGACGAAGTACTACATCATTCTTCCCGACAACATCGGGCACGGAAAGTCCTCCAAGCCGAGCGACGGGCTGCACGCGCACTTCCCGCAATACGATTACGCTGACATGGTCGCGTTGCAACACGAACTGGTCACCAAAGGGCTCGGCGTCGATCATCTGCGCCTGATCCTCGGAACTTCGATGGGCTGTATGCATTCGTTCATCTGGGGAGAAAACTACCCGACAGAAATGGACGCGCTGATGCCGCTCGCGTGTTTGCCGGTGCAGATCGCGGGCCGCAATCGCATCTGGCGCAAGATGGTCATCGATGGAATTCGCAACGATCCCGAGTGGAAAGGCGGCGATTACACAACCGAACCGCGATCGGCGATCGAGGTGAGCGCTGACTTTCTCATGATTGCGGGAAGCGCGCCGATGCTGATGCAGAAAGAACTCCCGACGCGCGATGCTGCCGACAAGTATCTCGAAGAAGAGATGCTGCATCGCATTCCGGGTCTCGACGCAAACGACTTTCTCTATGCGGTCAGCGCGTCGCGAGACTACGATCCGTCGGCAAAGCTCGGAGAGATTCAAGTTCCGGTGATGCACGTAAACTCCGCGGACGACTTCATCAACCCGCCAGAGCTGGGAATCGCCGAGCGCGAAATCAAGAAAGTGAAAAAAGGAAAATTCGTGCTCATTCCCGCGAGCGAAGAAACGCACGGACACGGCACTCACACATGGGCGAAACTCTGGCAGCAGTATTTGAAAGAACTGCTGGAAGAATCTTCGAAGAACCGACGAGTGCGTTGATCGGTTCACATTTCGTCTTTCCGAGCGCGGCCTTCTGATTGCGCAGCGGCGAGCACGAGGAACTGAGAGCTTGGAGCTTACTTCAAGCACTTGTCCATGAACTGCCCCAGGTCTTTTTTCATCTTGTCGTGTTCGGCGCGGTCGATATACACCATGTGGCCCGCGCTATACGTCGCGAAGGAAACCCCCTCGCGGTACTTCGGCTCCAGGTTCAGGTGATCAATCGTCCAGTTGGCAGCGGCGAAAGGCGTGGCCAAATCGTAGAAGCCCTCCATCACCAGTACCTTCATATAGGGATTCTTGATGATGGCGGAACGCAAACTGTCCGCCGTGCTCGGAAAGCCCTGCTCGGCGTTTCCCCAATCCCATTTCTGAAAGACCGGTTCATCGTAGGCAAAGACCCGGTATGGCGTATCGCTTTTGTAGTTAAGTTCCGTGCGCAGGTAATTGTTGAACGCGGAAGTATAGGGCGGAAGGATGGCGGCGCTGGCCGGATCAAAATAACGCTCGCCAGGATTCGGACTGGTAAAGCGGCCATCGAGGCGGCCCGTGACGAGCTTCTGATCGAGCAGCAACTCGTGCATGAACGTCGGCACGTCGATGCGCATGTTGTGCGCCTCGATCACCTCCGGGCGCAAGCCAATGTAACGGGAGAGTTGCTCAACGATCTTCCGGTGATCGTCGGCGCTCAGCGCGTCGCCCTTGCTGAGCGCGAGCGCGTAGTCGTTGAGCGCCCAGCGCACCACGTCGTCGCGCGTCTTGTTGATGTCCGATGTGAGATCCGCGGCGAGCTTGTGGTGATACGCGGCGATCATGCTGAACGACGGAACCAGAAGGAAGTAGGGCAAGTCGTTCGAGTTATTCCACTCCAGGGTCGCAAAATCGACGGCCGTGGAGAGCAGCGTTACGCCATTAAAAGCGATCCCATGATCGGCGAGATAGCCCGAAAGCCCGGCTGCGCGAGTCGTTCCATAGCTTTCCCCGAACAGGAACAGCGGTGAACTCCAGCGTTCATAACGCGACAGGTAGAGGCGGATGAACTCTCCAAAGGCCAGTACGTCGCCTTTGACGCCAAGAAATTTCTTGGTGAGTTCGGCATTCGCAGCGCGCGAATAGCCAGTGGCCATGGCATCAACCATCACGATATCGCTGCGGTCGAGCAGCGTGTCGGGATTATCTTCCACGCGGTAAGGCATCGCCGGCATGAAGCCGTTCTGTTGCAGCACGACGCGCTTCGGCCCGAGCGCTCCCATATGCAGCCACACCGAGGACGAGCCCGGTCCGCCATTAAACGCAAATGTCAGCGGGCGTTTGGCCGCTTCCTGTCCGTCCAGCGTGTAGGCGACAAAAAACATTTCCGCTTCGATCTTGCCGTCGGCGCGCTTCAGCGGCAGCCGCCCGGTGGTTGCCGTGTAGGCGAGCGCTTTACCGCCAACCGTGATCGTGTGGTGCGTGACGACGGGCGGAACTTCGCTCACATCAAAATGTTCTTCTTTGTCGGTAGCTTCTTCGGATTTGGCGGTCTCAGCGGGCTTCGTCTCCGACGACTTCTGTGCATTGGCGGCGGGTTCTTTCTTTGCCTTGTCCTGATTTTTTTCCTTGTGCGCGGCTGCCTGCTTCGCGGAGTCTGCAGGCTTATCACTTGATTCCTGCGGCAGCGCTGTGACAACCTGCGCCGTCAGGACAGCAAAAAGAAGAAGCGTGAAAAATTTCATGACACCCCCATTTTTGTGAACTGGGGAATCATGATAGCAGGAGAAACGCCGACTCCCGACGCTTCTCCTGCAGAATGTGCGGCATTCACAAGACACGCAGGTGGCGTCTTGTAGAGGCTATTTCATCGCATCGATCATTACGTACAGTTGCGAAGTATCTTTTACTTCGACAAACGGCTTCTCGGGGTGGCGGCTGCTAACGATCCAGATCGTCGGCGTGTGATCGATGTGCAGGTTCTTGCCCAGCTCCGCGTCGGCATTCACCAGCGCGATCAGCTTCGGATCCTTCTCTACCGCGAACGGCACGCTCAGCTTGTGCTCGGCCGCAAACTTCTCGGCAAAGGCGCGCAGAGTCATGGGAGTGATTTCCATCTGGTGCTCGAACACCGCCAGCCGAAACTGGTTCCCAAGTTCTTTCGAGTGCGTGTCAAAATAACGCGCGATCACCGCCGCGTTGAACGACCAGTTGTGCATGGGCAGGGGAAAATCGTGCTGCACCAGTGGAATCTTGTAAACTCGCGAGGCCTGGTCGAGCAGCGGCGCGACGCGTCCACACTGCGGGCATTGCAGATCTTCAAAAACCACCAGCGCCGTCTGCGCGCCCTTGGGGGGCCGCAGCGTATCGGACACATCATCGGCTAGCACCGGGGCCAGCACCGGTAACATGGCCGAGAAACCCAGCGACAAAGTAAGGGCAATTGCAAACAGCAAAACAAAGCGCGGCAAACGTCGTTGAATTTTCATAATTTGATCGGGACCCACGACCCAACTTTCCTTATATGTTAGCGAATTCAGCCGATTCGTGCACCCCCTAAGGTAACGCCTGAAAGTGACAGTTTCTTTTGCGCCAGTTCGCCCAAAATTCTGCAATAATGCGCGCGGAAGCAAACCCTTTATGAAGAACACACTTCTTTCCGTTCTCTTCTGTTGTGTCTTTGCAGTCTCTCTCTGCCGGGCCCAAACCCCCGCCAACCCAAACGCCGCACCCTCAACCCCACAAGCCTCCGCACCCTCAACCGAAGCTGCCCCGCAAACCACCATCCTCGAATACTCTCCGCCGCCCGCCGAGTACGCCCGCGCCAAGGAGTACTCTTACGCCCAATATCGCCACTTCTTCTTCAATGCCTTCTTCGGCTTCCTCGTACTGCTCGTGATCCTGCGCTGGCGGGTAGCGCCCGCCTTCCGCAACCTGGCTGAGCGCGTCTCCAAGCGCCGCTTCATTCAACTGATTATCTTCGCGCCGCTGATCCTGCTCGCCATCGCCATTCCCGGCATCGCCACCGCCATCAATGATCAAAGGCTCGATCTTGCCTTTGGCGTCTCCGTTCAAAAGTGGCCTGCATGGTTTTCCGACTGGATCACCAACCAGATCATCATGCTGATCGTTGGCACCATCCTGGTCGGAATCCTCTACTGGGTGATTCGCCGCAGCCCGCGCCGCTGGTGGTTCTATTTCTGGCTGGCCTCGATTCCCGTCCTTCTCATCCTCTTCTTCCTCCAGCCCCTCGTCATCGACCCGCTCTTCTTTAAATTCACGCCGCTCGCCGACACGCAACCCGTGCTCGTCTCCGAAATGCAAAAAGTCATGCATCACGGAGGGATCGAAATCCCTCCCGAACGCACGTTTCTGATGAATGCCAGTTCGAAGACGACTGCACTCAATGCCTACGTCACCGGCTTCGGCTCCTCCAAGCGCGTTGTCATCTGGGACAACACGATCAACAAAGCCGGCATTCAGGGCACGCTCTTCGTCTTCGGACACGAGATGGGGCACTACGTCCTCCTCCACATTCCCAAGCAGATCGCGATCTCCGCAGGCATACTCCTCGTCATTTTTTACGTGGGCTACCGCCTGGCGAACTGGATGCTCGCCCGCTGGGGCTATCAGTGGGGCATTCGCGATCTGGGAGACTGGGCCTCGTTGCCGATGCTGATCTTTTTACTTTCGCTGCTGGCATTTCTCGCAACCCCGGCCTTCAACGCCGTAAGCCGCCACTTCGAGCACGAAGCTGATCGCTACGGCATCGAAGTCATCCACGGAATCGTGCCCAATGCCAATCAGGTCGCGGCGCATTATTTCGAAGAGAGTGGCGAGAAAAATCTCATCGATCCCAGTCCGAACTGGTTCACGAAGGCCTGGTTCTTCGATCACCCGACAAGGCCCGAGCGAGTCCACTTCGTGGCCACTTATGATCCGTGGTCGCAAGGCAAAGAACCAGAATACGTAAAGTAGAGACGGGGCCGGTCGCTCTCCGCCAACTCCGCGCCAAGCTCTGCGTTCTCTGTGGTTATGCTTTTTGGGGAGCCTCGAAGCGAGACTTTAGCGGAGTAACAAGCGGATCGCAACAATCTGAAAATGCTAGGGTTGTTATCGGTTTTGCTAAAAATGTGTACCCCTCCCTCCCCTATCATTTTTGAGTCAAAGTACTCATTCTAAACTACTTACATGCAAAGTATTCAAGAATAATGGGTTACGGGCCCAATTTGTCCAGTTCTGTAACTATTTTTTCGAACACTCATGACCTGCGGCACCTGGAGGTCGGTGAAGATGTCAAAGACCGTTCCCGGCGACGGAGCCTCCTGGGAGGCGTCAGGGGCGGACAGGAGTGTCCGCCCTACACGCGCGCACACGCTTCGCTGCCGCAATCTGGGGATGATTGTGGCATGGCATCGCGATGGAGTCAGTGATGGTGGACACGATGGGAATGTGATGAATTAAGGAGGGATGATCGGGCGATGGTCAGCTAAGAAAAGTCAAAAGCTTGACCCACGGAGCACACAGAGGACACGGAGGAAGTCAAAATCCTAAACCGCAGAGGACGCAGCGAACTTCGCAAGGTAGCCAACACAGCTTGGGAAAGACGAAGCCCTACCGCAAATCCTTGTCCACATCCAGATTATAAAAGTAGTAAAACCGCAGCCCCAGATTGCACTTATCCTCGCGCCCTGGCTGCGAGCACTGCTGCACAAACTCGCGCGGCAGCGGCGGGAACGGATTCGAATCCGTAATGCTTCCCCAGGCCGCCCGATCCAGCGCCACATCGCCCGAGGGCGTGCGCAACAACATTCCGCTGACGGTGCCATTCTTCAAAATCGCGAATTCAATTGCCAGCTTCCCCTGCTTCCGAATCGGCGGATACACCGACGGCGGCATGATGGTGTACCAGTTCGCCTTCACCACCTGCACCACGCGCGTCAGATAAGGGCCAAAATCCACGCCCATCGTATCCGTCAAAATCTCCGCCGGAGCCAGCGCCTTGAACCCGCCGCGATTCAGCCCCGCGCCATAATCTCCCGCCTCGCCACCGCCGCCATAACGCCCGCGATTCTCCGCCGCCGCTCGCGTCGCCTGTTCGATCGCGGAGCCCGCTGTCATCGGCGTATTGAAATTCGGCTGCACCCGAGAACCGCCCTGCGGAGGCGCCTGCAACCTCGCCACCTGATCGTTCTGCGACGGCTGCGCGAATCCCGCGCTCGGCTGCGGATTTGTCTGCGGCTGCTGCTGCGGCACATTCTGCGCCGCCTGCGGCTGTGGTGGTGGCGTCGCTCCGGCTCCCGGCTGCGGCGCAATCGGACCCGGCCGTCCCCGCCGCGCACTCTCCAGAATCTTCTTCAAATCCTCACGATTGATCTGCGGAGCCTTGCTCGTCGCAATCCGGTCCTTGTCCGAGAGAACTTTTGTATCCGGACGCCGCGTCGCCTTCTGCTCATCCGGCGGCAATTCCAAAAACGTAGCATCCTTGTCGGAACTGATCTTGGCCGGCATCTCCAAAGCGACCGTGCGATGCGGGAAGAGCGCCACCAGCCGGTCGCTGTTCCACAGCAGAATCACGACCAGCAAGTGCAGAATCACCGACAGCCAGGCCGCCTCCCGCTTGCGCGCCCGCGAAAGGTCGTCCTGCAACTGGATGAGAAGATGAGGAACATCGTCAGGATTAAATCCGCGGTAGGCAGTCTCCCAATGTTGCGCCTCGGAAAGTTCGCGATGGTCGGCTGGAGGAGGCGGCGGGGGTGGAATCTTGGGCGGAATTTGGGTGACTGGCATCAGGCAGCGACGAACTCAGGCACAAGGCCGCGACTCTTTACCGCGACTATACAGTTAGAGCGGCGGGCAACCCCCGAAGTTGCGTACACTGCTTCGTAAATTTACGTAAACGAGGGGAGTTATGCCTTTATCCAATATTGTCGCATCTTTTGGGCCGGAAAAGTGAGTACCTGGGTAACGGCGGGGGGCGAGAGGAACGATTCCCATGCCAGATGGATCGCTCGGCAAGGAGTGAATCGTCTGGTTTGATCAATTGATCAACCTCGGATCGTGTGGCACACTCGGAGCCGTGAAACTCCTAAGGTACATCGAATTGAAGAGCGGCCATTCCGACAATGGCCCCGCGTGGATCGGTTATGTGACGCCCTCTAAAACTGCTCGGACGCTGTACTTCAATGGTCGAGGTTTGATGAAACTCAAGGGCCAGCGCCGTGGGGAATCGGGCGGCAATTACATTGATATGGAAACAGGGGAATCGTTTTGGGTTTCCGGCGTAAAGAAAAACGGGAAAGACCGCCACTGGGCGGGATGTGGAAAAGTGCTCGTCGAGGCGGCAGCGCTTTCGGAGTATCTGAAGGTAATGGGGGCCAAAACCTTGGACGCGTCTCGTTGTGAGTTGACAAACGCCATTGGTCAGACTGACATCAAAAGGCTCTCACAACTGGCGAACGCATCCGGCAAAGGGTGGCCCGACGATCCTGAGGAAGCGAGCAGTCCGTACTCCTTCGTCCGCAATGTATCTTCTTCGCGAGAGTGAACAATCTAAACGCGGATCAATGCAACAGGACTGGAAATGGTACTGAACTAAGGCCATGAAAACGATCCGAATCATAACCGTGGCCGTGCTGATGGCCGCAAGCGCGTGCGCGCTGCACGGGCTATGGGCGCAGCAGGCGGCGAACACCCCGGCCATTCAAAATCGAGAGGAGCAGTCCAAAATGACGACGACAACGAACGAAAAGGTGATCATGCTGATCGAAGCAAAAATTCAGCCCCAGCGCCGCGCGGAGCTGGTCGAGGCCGCGCGCCAATACCTGCCGCTGGTGCGGGCGGAGCCGGGCGTGGAAGCGTTTTACGTCGCGGCCCGAAAAGATGATCCCAATACATTCGTTTTCTACGAGATTTACAAGTCGCAAGCGGCCCAGGATTTCCATCTCCAGCAGGACTTCACCAAAAAATTCCTGGCGACGCTGAAGAGCGCGCAGGCCGGAGACCGGGTGCGGACAAATCTCGTCGAGCTGGCGGCGGAACCGGGACATTCCAATTAGGCTGGGGTTGAAGCGCCCCTATGCTCGTCAGGGTGGACGAGTCTCAGATGCTCATCGAATTGACGTCGCAATATGTTGAGATAATGGTCGGCATCGGGCTGGTGGAGCGGGACATAGATGGGGAGACGACTAGGGCTAAAGACTTCGCTGCGTTTGTCGTGTGGGATTTTGAATTGCACGTCTGAGCAGGCGGTGCATTCGGCCTCAAACGGTATTGGTCGCCTCGTACTGCGCAGCCATCGTGTGATTCGCAGCGTTGGCTTCTCTGTGCGCATCACTTGATTTTATTCCTGTGGTCAATTGGCGAAAATCGTGGTTCCACTATTGGGGCAGACGCCCCGCGATCCTCTTGCAGGCCTCAAGAAACTGAGGCCGATAGAGCTCCTCGCAACGCGCAATTTCGACATCCTTCATTTTCAGCGCGGAGGGTGCCCATAGCCTGCGTACCTCTCCGACAGGAAGGTCGTCGGTTTCGCTTTCAATCCCAATAATCAGCCTCCGATCTTCCAGATCCGCAATTGCGTCTGTGTGTGCCAGAGAAACTAATGTTCTGACTCCCTCTAAAACTGTGGTTCGCCCATCCAACACGGCTTGCGCGACATCGCTCGCCTTCTGACGCTCGGACTCTGAGGCTCGTCGGTAAATAAACGTTCTGTCCATGAGCGAAGTATATGCTGGGGGGAAGATAGTCCAAGCTGACTGGCGTCATCGCGATCGCCTCAAACCCCAACCCTCCCCGCATGCCGTGCGATCTCGCCCAGAATTGCTAACCCAAGCTCCAGGGCCCGCCGCCCATCCTCCAGCGGAACCACCGGCGTTGACCGCGTGCGCACCGACTCCAGGAACGCCTTGATCTCCGCCAGCAGCGGCTCCTCCGCCGTAACCGCCGGCTTCGCCATCTGAATCTGCGGATTCACCGTGGGCTCGCCGTCACCGGAATGAGATCCCACCGAAAACACCAGCACGTCCTGCCGCCCGTAATCGATCGAAATATACTGCCCCGGCTGAAAGAACCGCACCTTGCGCACGCGCTCGGTCGAAACCCGGCTCGCCGTAAAATTCGCCACGCACCCCGACTCGAACTCCACGCGCACATTCGCGATATCCACCTTGCCCGACAATATCGGCAGCCCGACTGCGCGAATCTCCTTCACCGGAGACTTCACAAAGGTCAGCACAATGTCGAGATCGTGGATCATCAGATCCAGCACCACATCCACGTCGAGCGCCCGCGGAGAAAACACGCTCAGCCGGTGCACCTCAAAAAACATGGGACGATTGACCAGTGGCAAGGTAGCCCGCACCGCCGGATTGAAGCGCTCCAGATGCCCCACCTGCACCACGCGCTTGTGTTTGGCTGCGATTCGCGCCAATGCATCCGCCTCCGGCAGCGTCGCTGCCACCGGCTTTTCGATCAGCACATCGACGCCCTTTTCCATCAGCGCCCGCGCGACTTCCAGGTGCAACACCGTTGGCACCGCGACCGAAGCGGCCTGCACCTCGCTGTGCGTGGTCAGCATTTGCTCAATCGATCCAAACGCCCGGCAGCCAAACTCGCGCGCCACGGCATCGGCCCGCGCCGTATCCGGATCGACTACGCCGACCAGCCGCACTCCGCCAGTCTGTTGCAACGCGTGATACACCCGGGCATGGTTGCGCCCAAACGCGCCCACGCCGACCACCGCAACATTAATAGTTGATTGCGAACTCAGAAAAGCTCTCCGCCAGAGAATGACAGCGACCTGGAGCGAACAGAGAAAAAACAACGCGCTATTGTCGCAGTTCACTTGCGCGTGCACAAGACAATCAGTGACGAATTGTCCGTGAAGAGCGCATTGGTCGCGCTCTCCGAAGCTCCAGCGTTGAGTTATAATCCAGCGGCGCCTTCGCCCTGTGGAGTTACTCCTATGCGTCAGCTCTCAATTCTTTTCCTTTGCCTGGTGTGCTGTGTCCTCTCGCTGGCCGCCGGCAATGATGTGGCCAGCATCACCGTCCCACCGCAAACCGCAACGCGTGACGTCACCGACGACTACTTCGGCACCAAGATCGTCGATTCCTACCGCTGGCTGGAGGACTTGAAAAGCCCCGAAGTCTCCGCCTGGATGAAAGCGCAAAACGACTTCACGCGGTCTGTCCTGGAGCGCATTCCCTCACGCGACCGGCTTCGGGCACGCATTGCCGAGCTCGATAACACTGGAGTCCGCGTTGCCGGTTTGCAGTCCTTCGGCGGGCGTTGGTTTTATCTGAAACAGATGCCGGGCGATGACAACCGCCGTCTCTACGTTCGTGATGCGGCGGCCGAAACGGAACATTTGCTGATCAATCCGGAATCGCTGACCGAGAAGAGCGTGCACTATTCCATTGACTACTTCCAGGCTTCGCCGGACGGCAAGCTGGTCGCGGTCGGTATTTCACCCGGCGGCTCGGAGAATAGCGTCCTCCGCGTCCTTGAAGCCGATACCGGGCGTGACCTCGGCGAGCGCATCGACCGCGCACAATTTGGCGCCATTGCCTGGCTTCCCGATAACCGTTCTTTCTTCTACAACCGGCTGCAAAAGCTCCCGGCCGGCGCGCCCCGCACCGAGTATTACTTGAATAGCCGCGTCTACATTCATCACCTGGGGAGTGATCCCGACAAAGATGCTGCGGTCTTCGGTCGTGGACTCTCGGCCTCCGTGCCTATCGACGAGCGCGATTTTCCGTTCGTTGCTCTCCCCGTTGCTTCGCACTACGCGTTCGCCATCGACGCGCATGGCGTGCAAAACGAGGTCACGGCGTATATGGCCAAGTTGGAGGATATTCGCGGCGCCGACACTCCATGGCGCAAGGTCGCTGATACCGAGGATGAAATTACCGGTTTCGACGTTCACGGCGACTACGCTTATCTCGTTACTCATCACAACGCCTCGCGCTTCAAAGTCCTGCGTGTCGATTTGCGCACCGGCAATGTGGCTCAGGCCACCGTCGCCATTCCTCCGAGCGATGCCGTGGTCACCGGTATCGCCGCTGCCGCCGATGCCCTCTACGTGCAAAAACTGGACGGTGGCCTCGGACGCCTGTGGCGCTTGCCCTACAACGGTGGCGCAGCCAGCGAAATCCCTCTTCCCTTTGACGGCGCCATCCAGGAGATGACCGTTAATCCCGTAGAGGCCGGCATCTTCGTGCGGCTCGCTTCGTGGACCAAGTCATCCAGATATTTTCACTACGGTCCGAAGTTCCAAACTCTCACCGACACCAAAATTATTCCGCCTTCGCCCGCCGACTTCTCGGCGATCGCATCGCAAGAAGTCAAAGTGAAGGCCTCGGATGGCACGCTGATCCCGCTTTCCATCATTTATCGCCGCGATCTCAAAATGGACGGCTCCCATCCCACCCTGTTGCACGGCTATGGCTCGTACGGGATTACCTATGACCCGTCCTTTGATCCAACTTCTCTCGCCTGGCTGGAGCGCGGCGGCGTGATCGCCATCGCCCATGTGCGCGGCGGCGGCGAAAACGGCGAAGACTGGCACAACGCTGGCCGAAAAGCGACCAAGCAAAACACGATCACCGACTTCGTTGCCTGCGCCGAGTATCTCGTCTCCCAGCGCTTTACATCGCCTTCTCATCTGGCCGGCGAAGGCACGAGCGCGGGTGGTATTACCATCGGCGGCGCCATCACCGAGCGGCCGGACCTGTTCGCCGCGGCCCTCGACAACGTTGGCATGTCAGACGATCTGCGCGCCGAATTGCAGGTCAACGGCCCGGCTAATATTCCCGAGTTCGGTACCGTCAAGAAAAAAGAGGAATTCCCTAATCTGCTCAAGATCAGTGCCTACCACCGCTTAAAAAATCACACGCCCTATCCCGCCGTGCTGCTCACTACCGGTGTCAATGATCCACGCGTCGATCCCTGGCAGATGAACAAGATGACTGCACGCCTTCAGGCCGCGACTTCCAGCGGGAAACCGGTCCTCCTCCGCGTTGACTATGATGCTGGTCACGGAGGCATCGACGCCACGCGCTCGCAGCACACCGCGTTGCTAACCGATCAGTTTTCCTTCTTGTTGTGGCAGTTGGGCGATCCCGAATTCCAGAGCATAGCCGGCAAGTGATTCAGGGCAGCGCTTCGAGTCCCGCCGCAGCGTCAAGCTAAGGAGCGCCGGCAGTTGCGGGAGATTGCTCAGAACTTCTTCAGCAACGCAATCTGCCCGGCATGATACAGCTCATGCTGGGCGAGACTGTCCAGCATGTAACTGAAGGTGTAATGCGCTCCCTTCTTCCCAGGCACAGGCTTCATCAAGTCAGCCTCCGGGAAGTGGGTAACCGCGGCAATCAACTCATCGTGCACGCGCCGCACATCCTCCAACGTCTTGCCCCACGCCGCATCGCTCTTGTCGGTAACCGGCGGAAAATTCCTCGCATCCGAAAGTCGCACCGCCACGCCCGTCATGCGCTTCTGCACGGCCGCATCCCAGGCCGAGATGTGCAGCACCAGCTCCCAGATGCTGTGCGCATTCGTGATTGGCCTTGCGGCCGCCTGCGCGGCCGTAACCCCGGTCAAAATTTCAAAAAGAGAATCCCCATGCCACGCGCCTCCATAAAACGCGCGTTTCAACTGGTCGGCAATACGAGAAGTCTCAGTCATGCAATCAGTCCTCCCAAAGGGAATATACCTGCGTACCCGGTATTCGTGTATAATGAGACGCGGTGATTGTCAGCTTCGCGGACGCTACGACGAGCGACATTTTTCACGGGAGCGACAGCAAGGCCGCTCGTAAGCTGCCGCGGGTGCTTTGGGCGAGAATACAACAAAAGCTCGATTTGCTGAACGCCTGTACCTCGCTCGAAGACTTGCGAGTTCCTCCTGCGAACCGACTGGAGAAGCTCAAAGGGGACCTCGATGGTTTTCACGGTATTCGCGTGAACCAGCAGTATCGAATTATCTTTCGTTTCGTAGGTGGTCAATGCGAGGCGGTCCGTTGCACTGATTATCACTAAAGAGGAAAAATATGTTGCCCAACTCTCGCACCGCAACCCACCCCGGCACGATTCTCGAAGAGGAATTTCTGCGCCCGATGGGCCTTAGTCAAGCGAAGCTCGCGCGTTCCCTTCGCATTCCCCTAAACCGCGTGAATGAGATGGTTCGCGGAAAGCGCGGCATCACTCCGCAATCCGCGCTCTTGTTGGCGGCATACTTTGGCAACTCACCCGAGTTTTGGATGAACCTGCAGACGGCTCATGACTTGACGCAGGCTAGGGCAGAGATGCGGAAGAGACCAGTACGGCCCGTGTCGAAATCCAGAGCACGCAACCTGCACGCACAAGGCGCCGACTGATAGCCGGGACAAGAACTTCTCACTGAGCAATCATCGCAATCCCCGCTTCGTCCGCCGCGCGCCCAATCGCGTCTCCATCCAGCAACAGGCATCGCTCCGCGTCAATTGCCAGGCAACTCGCGCCCGCCCGCTTCATCGCCGCAATCGTTGCCAGCCCAATCACCGGAACATCGAACCGCATGTCCTGCTCCGGCTTGGCGATCTTGACCACAGTCAGCGCACGATCCAGCGTCGAAGCCTCGCCCTCCAGCGAGCGCATAATCTCCCCCGCCCGTGCGATCGTAGCGTCCGTCCCTTCCATCGCCTCGACCGCCACGCAGGCCGCTTCGGCGATCACAACCGTCTGTCCAATGTCATACTCGGCGAGCCGCCGCGCTACCGCCCGCCCATACTCAATATTCTTCCGCTCCTGCTCGGTGGGCGGCCGCCGCGTCAGCACTCCCGCCTTCGCCAGCAAAGGCTCAAGCAGCGCCGTCGAGTTCTCCAGGATGATGCCTTCATCGGCCAGCACCTTTGCCACGCCGCCGAGCAAGGAATCCGTGTTCCGTGTCCCCAGTGCGAGCAGCAGTTTCGCCAGCCGCCAGTCCGGTTTGATGGAAGAAAAAATTTGCTTATGCTTCACCTGCCCCGCCATCACCGCCCGCGTCACTGCCTCGCGCTTGAAAAGCTCGATCAATTTCGACAGCTCACCCAGCGAAACCCAGTGAACCGCCGCCGCGCCCTTCAATTCAATCTCCGGAAAAGCTTCTTCTTTAATAGCGGCCACGACGACGTCATATCCCTGCGCACGCGCCGCATCGAGCACAAGAAAAGGAAACTTCCCGTTGCCGGCGATCAGTCCAAGTCGCGTCATGAAATAGATCTCACGTGGGGACAGCAGCCCAGTGTAAACGAGTAGTCGAACACATGTTCCAGCTACCGGATTGCCATCGCGATAATTCCCGCCTACTGGCCCCAAAACGCATGTGTCATGCAGGACACGCCTGCCTTCCTTAGACACAGCGAACTTCCGCGGTGGACTCCTAAGTTATTTAGTTTGAGCACGCTATTCGTGGCTACCCGAGTGCTTTTCTCACTCGCGACGGACAAGACTTAAGCGTAGGGGACGCGGGGAAAACCCGCAGAGTTCGCATAGGAAACAGCTACGGAGGGAGTCATGGAAACCATGCTGCAAGGACTGGTCATCATCGGAGGCTTAACTTTTTCGCTGGCTGCGTCGCTTCTGATTGAAGAGTTGATTTTCGGGCG
Organism: uncultured Acidobacteriaceae bacterium; assembly: GCA_963698865.1. Classification (GTDB taxonomy): domain Bacteria; phylum Acidobacteriota; class Terriglobia; order Terriglobales; family Acidobacteriaceae; genus Acidiflorens. The sequence continues at coordinate 575,255 of CAVOSL010000007.1, forward strand.
CATCGTGCGATTCGCGTTTGTGCGGAGGACGTCATCGCCCAAAGCCGGTTCCGAATTGTCACGAAAATCGTGGCCAGAACGATGAGTTTTCAGTTTTCGTGGAGCGCGAGCGTTTTCCTCCGCGCAGGCCGTTTGTTTGGGCGTCGGCACGCGGACAAGAGTGTCCGCGCTACACCAAGCACCTAAAAGGAGCACTGCCATGCTGTTCGTCAAGTATTTGCTGCTGAGCGCCGGCATCGGGATGTTTGTGATCGCCGCCGCTATCCTCGCTTACGACTCTTACCTGCTCATCTCCCATCGCCGCCGGCTGTTTCCGGAAGGCACAACTCCACCGCCAGAACCGTCCGTGCGCTGGCGCACACCGCTCGCGCTCGTTTTGCTGGCGTGGGCGCCCATTCTCGTTTCGGCTGCGATCGTGATTGTGCCGGCCGGAATGGGGGGCGTGCGCGTGAGCCAGACTCGGGGCACGCTGGCCGGAACTTTGTATCCTGGCGTGCATTACGTTACGCCGCTGGTTGAGCGCGTCGAGCTGTTCAACATGCGCGATCAACTCTTTACTACCGGCGTTACCGAGGACTCGCTCGCGAAGGGCGCCACGAAGGGCGAGCCACTCCACGTGCAGGCCAAGGAAGGGCTAACGCTTGGTCTGGCCATCACGGTGCGTTATCAGCTCGATGCGAAACGGCTCGATTACATCGAAGCCAACCTGCCGCAGCCGCTGGAAAAAGAACTTGTGCCGCCGGTGGTGGCTACGACGTGGCGCGAACTTGTGCCGAACTACACGGTGCGCGAAGTCTTCTCGGCCAAGCGCGAGGAAGTGCGGCAACACGCGACCGATCTGATTCGCAAACGGCTCGCCGTCGACGGAATCGTGGTGAAAGAAGTCATGCTGCGCGATATCGAGTTGCCGGCGGAATACGCGAAGGGGCTGGAGTCTCTGCTCGTGAAAGAGCAAGAGAACGATCGGATGGGAGTCGAGACGGAGATTCATCAAAAGCAAGTGAAGGTAGCCGAGGCCGACGCCGAGGCGCAGAAGGTGACGGAGGTCAAACAGGCCGAGGGGCAGGCCGCAGTGCGAGTGCTGCAAGCGAAAGGCGAATCGGACGCAATGCAGTACATGCTGCCGCTGAAGGAAAAACAGATTCAGCAGTCGAAGCTGGAGGCGGAAGCGCGTAAGGAATCGACCGTAAAGAACGCGGAAGCGGCGGGCGAGGCGAAGCTGATCGACAGCAAGGCCGAGATGGAGCGGCGCAAACTGCTGGCGCAGGCGGAGGCGGAGCGGATTCGCCTGACGGCGTCGGCCGACGCCGAGAGGATGGCGAGCGAAAGCAAGATCCTGAAGCAGAATCCGCTGCTGATCAATAAGATCGTGGCGGAACGGCTGTCCGACAAGTTGCAGATCATGATGGTGCCGGCGGACGGAAAATTTTTCTTTACTAATGATGTGCTGCGCGGGATGAATCCGGCTAGTCACGTTAGCCAGGCGGAGGATGCGGGGGAGGAGCCGAAGTAGAAGAACCGGTCACAGGTCACCGGTCACCGGTACTGACATCGCGGGGAATTGCGATCTGTCCTCCGCTTGACCAGTGACCGGTGACCGCCCCGTGACCCACGGCATGCTGCCATGAAAAGTCACCGCCACAGCCCGCGCTATAATCGGGTCATCCGAAAAATGCTAGCGTGCATGCTACGCCGTTGGCGGCTGGAGTCACGGGCTTCTCTCCGCTTCTTTTTCTTTTCCTTCGTGCTTGTGGTCTGCTTTCTTCCTTCTTTGTTGTTGGCCTCGAATCTTAGCGATACCGCGCGGCAACTGGCTGGCCGGATCGCTACTGTCACCGGGCCCGGCGCGATCGCGATCGAGGTGACCAACCGATCTTCGCTCGACGAGAAATCTGTTCGCGAAGTTCGCGGCGCGCTCCAGGGCGAGTTGCGGGCGCGAGGCGTGCGCATCGTTAATGCGGACCAGGCCGTGGGAACGGTAACGGTCGTTTTGTCGGAGAGCTTGCGCGAATTTGTCTGGACTGCCGAGATCACCATGGGCAACGATCAGCCGCGAGTGGTTTTGGCGTCGTTATCGCGAACGATGGCGGGCTTGCCGTTGGCGGCGGCGCTGCCAATCACGCTGAAAAAGACGGCGCTCTTTTCGCAAGAGGAACGGATCCTTGACGCTGCGCTCATTGACAATGGCGCGTCGACTGGAGGAGCACCGTCCGCGTCCGCGCGGCTAATCGTACTGGATGGCACGCGCGTGGCGGCTTATCGCCTCCAATCCGGCCACTGGGAGCTTGACGCGTCGCTGCCTGTTGCCGTCCCGCGTGCGTTTCCGCGCGACCTGCGCGGACGCCTGGTGCTGCGGCGCGATCATCTCTTCGACGCTTACCTGCCGGGAACGATCTGCCATTCCAACGCAGCCATGCCGCTTGCGCTGACGTGCGCGGCAAGTGACGATCCATGGCCTCTCACTGCCGGGCCGCTTACCTCCGACGAAGCAGGGGCTGGCGGGGTGCGCGCGTTCTATGCGGCCACGCGCAATTTCTTTACGGGCGTCTTGTCTCCGGGCATTGGAAAAATTGCCAACGCGCCTTCGTTCTACTCGGCGGCGGCGCTGCCGCGCCAGGGCTACACCTTGTGGGCGGTCGCGGCCGTCGATGGATCCGCGCATGTAATCGACGGTGTTACGGACCAGGCGGTTCGCGGGGCGCGATGGGGAAGCGATCTGGCGGCCGTGCACTCGGGTTGCGGAGCGGGCACGCAGCTTCTGATTTCGGGCGAGGGCGAGGCACGACGCGAGGAGCACGACCGTGACAATATGAGGGCCTTCGAGATTCCCGATCGCGAGCCGGTAGCCGCCAGCGCGGCGATTGAATTCGATGGCACGATCACCGCGCTCTGGGCCGACGCCGGCGGCACGAGCGCGTTGGCCGTTGTCAAACGCGAAGACACGGGTTGGTATGAGGCGAATCGCATTACTGTTGCTTGCGCTAATTAGCGCGGCGTGCGCGGCTGCGGCTGCAACGCGCCCGCATTATGGCGGAACCTTGCGCGTCGCCATGCAATCGTCGCCCAGCGCGCTGGCGCTGCCGCCGGCTTCCGATCCGGCAGGCTACTGGGATATGGCGCGCGTGCTGTCGCTGGTCGGCGATACGCTGGTGAGGGTTGACGCGGAAGACCGGCCTTTGCCGGAACTGGCGGTGGCGTGGCAGCATGACTCGACTGCTCGACATTGGCAATTCACGTTGTGCAGGGGCGTGAAGTTCCACGATGGGAGCCTGGCGTCGGCAGCGGCGATTGCACAGATTCTCGGGGCGCTGCATCCGAACTGGAGCGTGCGCGTCACCGGAGCATCTTTCCCGGCGGCGTCCGCTGGGGCGGCCGCAGATTCCGGGCGAGACACGCTAACGATTGACACCGAGGCCCCGGCACCAGCACTTTTGGCTGAGCTCGCCCTGCCGCGCAATCTCATTCTCACGCACAACGCCGGTGGCATTCCAATCGGTACCGGACCGTTTCGCGTGACCGATTTTCAGCCGGGAAAATCTCTTAAACTCGCCGCGTCCGACGAAAGCTGGGCGGGACGGCCGTTTATCGACGGGATCGAAATCGAATTTGGAAAGTCGCTGCGCGAGCAGGCGCTCGGGCTCGAACTGGGAAGACTGGACATTGTGGAAGCCGCGCCGGAAGCCGCAAGTACTTCGGCGCGCAGCCAGGTTTCGAGTTCGCTGCGGATCGAACTGATGGCGCTGGTTTTCACTCCGAACTCGCGAGCGCCAGATGCGCGGGTGCGGGAGGCGCTTGCGCTCTCGATTGATCGCAAGCCGATTCAGTTCGTTTTGCTGAAGGGGGCGGGCGAGGCGGCCGCCAGCATTTTGCCGAACTGGATGACCGGCTACAGCGCGGCTTTTTCGACGCAGCCGAACGTGGCGCGCGCGAAGTCACTTTTGGCGGAGTCACGGGCGCCGGCGCTCACGCTCAGTTACGATGCGCGCGATCCGCGGGCTCAGCTCATCGCGGAACGAATTGCGCTCAATGCGCGCGAGGCCGGCATCACGCTACAGGTTTCTCTTTCCGGGGCAGAGGAGGTTCGACTGGTGCGCATTGCGCTCGTGACGCCCGATCCGGCGCTGGCACTGCGTGAGGCGGCGAGCGAGCTTTCTCTTGCGGAGCATGCTTTTGCTGAATCAGTGGTGCGCGGAAATTCGGTGGAGGAGCTTTATCAAGCCGAGCACTCTCTGCTCGACGGCAATACCTTGATTCCGCTTTTTCATTTGCCGGTGGCAAGCGCGGTGGGAGCGAGAGTGCGCGGCTGGAGCGCGGAGCGGTTCGGACTGTGGGACCTCGCCGACATCTGGCTGGAGGACTCGCGATGAGCTTCCGCCAGAAATTGTTGTTGCTGTTCGCGGTGACGATCTTGCTGTGCGTCGCGGTGATGTCGGTGTCGGTTTATGGCACGATGCGGAAGTCGTTCGAGCAGGCGAATCAGGATCGGGCAAACTCGGTGGCGGCGCAGTTTCGCGCGGAGTTTCAGCGGCGCGGGCAGGATGTGGCGCGCAAGGTGGAATCGATCACCGCGAGTGAGACGGTGCAGCGAATCGCGCTGGAAATTAATCGCCGGCCGCGTCGTCGCCGTCGTCTTTGTCGTCAACTTTGTCGCCGCCTTCTTTATCGTCGTCGTCTTTGTCTTCAACGTCGCCATTGAGCGGCGGGGCGGCCGATTCCACGTCCTATCCTTCGGAAGCGCGCTCGCTTGCGGTGCAGCAGGGACTTGACTTTCTTGAGCTCGTCGACCATTCGGGAACGATTTTGTCGTCGGCGCAGTGGCAGGCGAAGTTCGGGTACCCGGAGCCGGCCATTGCGGCGGCGGCGGGACCGGCGGGGGCATTCTTGAAGCGGGAGGATCTGCCCAATGGACCGTCGCTCGGGCTGTTTGCGATTCGGGCTGTGCATGTGGGCGACCAGCCGCTGTTTGTGATCGGCGGAGAGCGACTTGATCAACAGTTTCTGTCGACGCTCGACATTCCCGCGGGCACGCGCGTGCTGCTTTACCAGAATCTCGACGCGAAGTGGAATGCGGCGTTGCTGCTCGACCTGAATGGGCCGGCGGCGGGGGCGGACCGGCTGGCGGCGCTGGTTGAGAAGGTGCGCGGCAGTGGGCGAGAGGAGCAGGCCGCGATTCATTGGAGCGGTGACGCGGCCGATGCGGAGACGTTTCATGCGATCCCGCTGGACGGACCGAACTCGCAAGTGATGGGCGTGCTGCTGGTGGGGACGTCGCGGCGGGCGCTGATTGAATTGCAGGGGCGCATTATTTCGACGGCGATGCTGGTGGGAGGAGCTGGAATTCTGGTGGCGGTGCTGGCGAGTTTGTGGTTCGGGGCGCGCGTGACGCGGCCAGTGGTGTCGTTGGCAGAGGCGGCGCGTCGGGTGGCGGCGGGGGATCTGGCGGCGAAAGTCGACGTGGAGTCGCACGATGAGCTGGGAGAGCTGGCTGCGTCGTTCAATCGCATGACAGAAGATTTGCTGCATGAGAAGGATCGCGCGGTGCAGGCGGAGCGGGTGGCGGCTTGGAGGGAGCTGGCTCGGCGGCTGGCGCATGAACTGAAAAATCCGCTGTTTCCGTTGCAGGTGACGGTGGAGAATTTGCTGCGGGCTCGGGAAAAGTCTCCGGAGATGTTTGAGGAGGTGTTCCGGGAAAGCACGGCGACGATGCTGGCTGAGATTAATAATTTGAAGAATATTGTTGGGCGTTTCAGCGAATTTTCCAAGATGCCGCAGCCGCAGCGGCGAGCGACTCAGGTGAATAATGTGGTGCGCTCGGTGCTGCGGGTGTTTCAGGCGCAGTTGCAGGCGAATAGTGGCATTACCGTGCGGACTGAACTTGGCGATCTGCCAGAAATCTCGGCCGATTCGGACTTGCTGCACCGGGCGTTTTCGAATCTTGTCCTGAATGCGATTGACGCCATGCCGCAGGGGGGCGAGCTGACGATTCGAACGTCGGCGCTCGGCGGCGGGATCGCCGACCGGGTTGGCATCTCGGTATCGGATACTGGTTCAGGGCTAACGCCGGAAGAATGCGCGCGGCTTTTCACTCCTTATTACACGACTAAGCAGCACGGCACCGGGCTGGGGTTGGCGATTGTGCAGTCGGTGGTGAGCGATCACGGGGGCAAGATTTCGGTGGAAAGCACGAAAGAAAAGGGAACTACGTTTTGCATCGAGTTGCCGCGCGGGGCTGGTGCCGGTTGACGAAAGAAAAGTGCAACTTCTTTTCCACGGATCGACGCGGATTTCCGCGGATTTGTTTTTTGTTTTTTCCATCGTCGGCGGCCGTTGCGCGGGAATCATTGGAAAGTGAGTTGAGTTTTGGACCGGCGGGAAACTTGCATACAAACCTTTTGATTGAGGTCTAAATTCGTGGCGCAAAAAGCGCACTTGCTTATCGTTGACGACGAACCTAATACGCTTGCTTCGCTTGCGCGCGCGTTCCGGCTGGAAGGGCACGAGGCTACTGTTTGCGATAACGCGGCGAAGGCTTTGGAGCTCGCCACTAGGCAGCCGTTCGATCTTGTTCTTTCGGACGTGGTCATGCCTGGGAAAGACGGGCTGGCGTTGCTTGAGGAATTGAAAGCGCAGGGGGTGGCGACTCCGGTGGTCATGATGTCGGGGCAGGCGCATATTGAAATGGCGGTTCGGGCCACGCGGCTGGGGGCGCTGGATTTTCTTGAGAAGCCTATTTCCACCGACAAGCTTTTACTTACCGTCGAAAACGCGCTCAAGCTTGGCCGGTTAGAGCGGCAGAATCGCGATCTTGAACGGCGGCTCGGTAAGCACGAAATTGTATGGACGGGCGAGACCATGCGCCGTGTGATGGCTCAGGTGGAGCGCGTGGCCGCCAGCGAGACTCGCGTCTGCATCTATGGCGAGACAGGCACAGGGAAGGAACTCGTCGCACGCACCCTGCACGAGCGCAGCCCGCGCGCGGGCGCGCCGTTCATTACGCTTAACTGCGCCGCTGTTCCCGCGGAATTGATCGAGTCGGAACTATTTGGGCACGAAAAAGGATCGTTTACCGGCGCGGGGGCGCGGCATCTCGGCAAGTTTGAGCAGGCGCAACACGGAACGATTTTTCTTGATGAGATCGGCGACATGCCGCTCACCATGCAGGCCAAACTGCTGCGCGTGCTGGAAGAGGGCGAGGTCGAGCGCATCGGCGGCGACCGCGCGATTGCGGTGGATGTGCGGGTGGTGGTGGCTACGCATCGCGACCTGGAAGCGCTGGTGCGGGACGGAAAGTTCCGCCAGGATTTGTTTCATCGCGTCTTCGTGTTTCCTCTGCGCCTGCCGCCGTTGCGTGAGCGGCGCGAAGATATTCCCGCACTGGTCGAGCATTTCGCCGCGCAGGTCAGCGCCACCAACGGATGGAAGCCGATGAAGTTTGCCGCAGATGCGATTGCGGCGCTCCAGCAATACGCCTGGCCGGGCAACATTCGCGAACTGCGGAATGCGGTCGAACGGCTGATGCTGCTCGCGACGTCGAGCGAAGTCACTGCGGAAACGGTGGCGCTGGCGCTGCCGGCGTCGTCCGGTTCTCCGGAAGCCGCATTTGCGGGATCAGGGCCGCTTGCTGATCGCGTCCGCGCTTTCGAGAAGCAGACAATCCTTGCCGAACTAAAGCACAATCACAATCAGATTTCGAATACGGCGCGTGCGTTAGGGCTGGAGCGCTCACATCTTTATAAGAAGGCCGAACAGGTGGGAATTGATTTGAAGGCGGTGCGGAATGAGGGCGAGCGTTGAAGGACGCTTGAAAAATCGCTGCGGCTTACCGTCTTCCAGTTGCAATCTATTCAAGCACAGACGACAATCGCAACGTGCCCAGCACTAGCTTTTATCAGGCTCCCGAGCCTTCCGCTCCGTTCCGCCCCGGCGCTCTTGTTATCGCCACGCTTGCCAACCCGCGTGAAAAATTCTGGGGCGCGATTCTGCACCTCTCACCCATCGGCTTGAGTCTGCGCGGCGTCGATCTTTCTTCCTTCGACGATTTCACCGCGCAGATTCGCGATGGCGAGCCCTTTGCCGCTGGCGTGATGTTCTTTCCCATGCACCGCGTCGAGCGGCTGGAGCTCGATCTCCCCGAAGGCACTCTACTTTCGCTTGCCCAGCGCTTCGCGCAGAAGACCGGGCAGGACCCAGCGCCGATTCTGGTCAGCGAGTTCCTCCCAGCCTCGATCGAAGACGCGATGGTGCACGGAGGGGCGGCGGACACTGGGCGAAAAGACGACGCCAAGGGCCATCCCGCCTCCAAAGGGCCCGCGGGAGAATCTTCGCGGTGAATCTGCGGCAAATTCTCACTGCGCCCAACCAGCTCACGCTGCTGCGCATGATCTTTCTGCCCTTCATCGTGATCAATGTCGTGAAGGGCGATTTCAAGTGGGCACTGCTGCTGTTCGTTCTGGCAGGACTGAGCGACGGACTCGACGGGCTGCTGGCGCGGACGCTGCATCAGCAGACACTGCTCGGCCAGTATCTCGATCCGATTGCCGACAAGCTGCTGATGAGCACGATGTTTCTGGTGCTCTCGATCGAACACCAGATCCCCTGGAAATATACGATTGTGGTTTTCAGCCGCGACGTGTCGATTCTCATCATCAGCGGCGTGCTGTTTATGATTGCGGGCCTGCGCGACTTTCGTCCGAGCATCTTTGGCAAGGCCAACACCTGCGCACAAATTGGCGCCGTTTTTCTTGTTTTGCTGCTGCAGATCGAAAAGTTTCGCTGGGTGCAGATCATTGCCGATCGTGTTTCTTGCGGGCGACGTTTATCTTCACGATCGTCTCGGCGGTGCATTATGCGCTGCTGGTGCAGCATCGCTTGCACGCGCATGGGGCCGCGCTGCCGTGAAAATGAGAGCGTTGGAAACTGCCGCGCCGCGTCTGATTTCTGCTGCGCAGAACGGAGCGCGCGCACGTAGTGAATGTGCGGCGAGAGGAATCTGGCGACCCCGGAGGGACTTGAACCCCCAACCCTTAGTTCCGAAGACTAATGCTCTATCCAGTTGAGCTACGGGGCCGCTCCCTGAAACTTTATCACCAGCCCGATCGAAATCGCAGTACTTCCCCGGAGTGAGTCTGGGATTTCTTGCACCTGACTCGTGACTCGCAACTCGGGCCGCTCACACACACGAGGCCGCATCTTCAGCGCGATACAATAACAGGTTCTCTTGGCGCACTCATCTTGACCCTCACCCATGGCCATCCGTCTCTACAACACGCTCTCCGGCAAGATTGAAGATTTTCAACCGATCGATGACAAGCGCGTCCGCATGTATGCCTGCGGACCCACGGTTTACGACTACGGGCACATCGGCAATTTTCGAACATTCATCGCCGTCGATCTTCTGTATCGCTTTCTGCTCCAGTCGGGATACGACGTGCGCTACGTGATGAATATTACCGACGTCGACGACAAGATCATTCGCAACGCCGCGCGTGACGGCGTATCTGTCCAGCAATACACGGCCAAGTATGCGCAGGCGTTCTTTGAGGACTCGGCCCTGCTGAATATTTCACCGCCGGCGTTCGTGCGCGCCACCGAACACATCGAGCAGATGGCGACGTTCATTGCGAAGCTGGTGGAGAAGGGCTTCGCTTATCGGACGGATGACGGTTCGTATTATTTCCGAATCGCCAAATTCCCCGAGTACGGCAAGCTCTCGAAAAAAGATTTTGCCGGCATGAACGACGGCGCGCGCGTCGACGTCGACGAATACGATAAGGACAATGCGCGCGACTTCGCGCTGTGGAAGGCGCCGAAGCCGGGCGAGGCTTCGTGGGAGACGTCGATTGGGCCGGGGCGGCCGGGGTGGCATATTGAGTGTTCAGTGATGTCGATGGAGCAACTGGGGCCGAGCTTCGATCTACATGCGGGCGGCGAGGATTTGATTTTTCCGCATCATGAAAACGAGATTGCGCAGTCGGAGGCGATGACCGGGCAGCAGTTTGCGCGCTATTGGTTTCATGTGCGGTTTTTGCTCGTGGAAGGGCAGAAGATGTCGAAGAGCCTGGGCAATTTTTTTACGTTGCGCGATCTGGTGCTGAAGGGACATAAGCCGTCGTCGATTCGCTGGCTGCTGACGCAGGTGCCTTATCGCAACCAGTTGAACTTTACGTTTGACGGGCTGAGTGCGGCGGCGAGTTCGGTGGAGAAGCTGCGGAATTTTCGCTTCCGGCTGACGAGTTCGCAGTTTGCGCCGGGATCGAATGCGGTGATTTCGCAACTGGCGGCGGAGACGGCGGGGCGCGTCACGAGCGCGCTGAGCGACGACCTGAACACAGCCGAGGCGCAGGGCGCGATTTTTGAAATGCTCCGGGCCGCGAATACGGCGCTCGATGCCGGGCAGGTGAAGCAGGAGGACGTGGAGTCACTGCTTGGGACGCTGGAGCGGTTCGATGCGATTTTTCGTGTGCTGAAGGATGACGACCAGCCGAAGATGAAGGCGGTTCTCGACTGGGCACGTGGGGCGGGGCGGGCGGACATCAGCCCGCAGCTTGAGGAGATCGCGGGCTCGGCGCAGCTTTCCGATGAGCAGGTGAATCAGAAGATTGCGGAGATGGAGGCGGCGCGGAAGGCGCGGAACTTTAAAGCCTCGGATGCGCTGCGCGGGGAGTTGTCGGGCGCGGGGATTATTGTGGAGAACACTCAGGATGGGGTGCGGTGGCGGAGAAAGTAAGCTAATTTGTAATTTGTGATTGGTAATTTGTAATTTCAGGTCTCGAAGAATTCCAATTACAAATTACCAATCACAAATTAGAAATGCTATCCCTTGACGATCTCATTCGCGAAGCTGAAATTGCCCATGGGCATCTTTGCGCCGGGCAGATTCTGGGCGTGCGCCTGGCGATGTTTGGGCTGGCGAAGCTTGGCATCGAAGACCCGCGCGGAAAAGACCGCAAGAGGCTCGTTACGTTTGTTGAGATCGACCGCTGCGCCACCGACGCGATCGGCGTCGTTACCGGATGCCGGCTGGGCAAACGCGCCCTGAAATTTCGGGACTGGGGGAAGATGGCGGCGACGTTCGTCGACCTCGAAACCGGCAAGGCGATCCGGGTGGCCGCTAAGGAGTCGTCGAAGAAGCAGGCGCGCGAGATGCATCCGGAGATCGAAAACAAGAACCAACAGCAGATGCTGGCCTATCGCGAGATGAAGGACGACGATTTGTTTTCGACGCAGTGGGTGAAGGTGGAACTGCCGGCCGAAGAATTCCCTGGATATAAAGGCGAGCGCATCGTCTGCGCCGAATGCGGGGAGGGGATTAACTTTCGACGCGAAGTGGAAAGAGACGGGCGCGTCCTATGCAGGGCCTGCGCTGGAGAGCGATATTACGATGCCCTGTAGCCACCCGCGGTAAGGCCACTAGAAGCGGGTTCTGAGGATTCGCGGTACGTCCCTGCGGCCGTGCAGGATAGCGACCACTTGTAAGGGCTTAGTCTCTGGCCGGTAGACGATGAGATAGGAATAAACCGGAAAGAACTTTACCGGCTGGTCCGTTAGATGCTTGCTCCAATGTCCGGCGCCCGGGGTCTTTGCCAGGAACACAATCTTTTCGCGAATAACGGATTCTACGCGATCGGCAACTTCGAGGCTGCTTTGGTTCTTGAGGTATCGCCAGATTTGGACGAGATCGCGGGCGGCCTCGGGCGCGAGGACGTAACGCGCGCTCATTCAGGCTTGGACTTCAGGTCCGCAAGGTAAGCGTCGAGCCGGTCTTCGGGAATGCCCTCACCCCGGTCGAGTTGCTCAATTCCGCGACGGATTTTTGCGTCGTTGGCCTCTGCGTTTTCTAAGAGCCAGCGGTCCTGCTCTTCCTGCGTTTCCAACAAGCGCAACAGGACCTCTTCGACACTGGAAGAGCCGCTTGCCTCGATCTGTTTCTGAATTCTGGCCTCAAGGGCCTGGTTCCGGATCTCGAAGTTCATTGCAAGCCTCCCCGCAGTTGCAGGCCATTATTGGTAATCCTAGCCGACACGGCGTGAATCACACAACGGCGTCCTCGCGATAGCAAAGGTCAAAGGGTTTCTCCAGATTCGAGGGCTAGAGCCGAGATGTATTTGTGATTGCTTTTCGCCCATCCGAGGCTCACCACGTGTAGTGCGCCGTGTAAGTCACCACCTTCTCCTCGTCCGGCCCGATCTTCACGGGAAACTCAATCGTGTGGCTGTCGATCTTCCTATACTCGTCCGACTTCACTGCGATCTCCCAGTTCTCGCCGCGATAGAGGTGCTCGACTACGCGCACTTCAACCGGTTCTTTCTTGTGGTTGCGCACTTTTATTTCGAATGACTCCCGAGCGGTCTGCTTGCCGCTCTCGATGAAGTAGTCGACGCGGCGGCGCTCGCCGGCCAGGTCGAAGGCGTTGCCGGTGTAGATACGAACGGTCTCGTCTTTCGGCGTGTGCTCGATCATGTTTTCGCCGGTGAACTCTACCTGGCCATCGTCGTTGCGGCGATAGAAGCGCACTCGTCCCTTGGGCAGCGGCATGCCGAGATGATTCGCCTCGGAGTTGCGGAACTCGCGCATGGCCCAGATTTTGGGGTTCGACTCGGTGCCGTAGGAATGATCGTTGCGGAAGTTGTCCCAGTTCCATCCGTAATAGCGGCTGGGGTCGATGCGGGCGCCGTCGTAGATGTAGACCTGTTTGGTCGCGACTCCGGCGGCGTGGATGAACTCGACTTGCTTGGTTTCGCGGTCGCGCAACGTGGTGCGGCGGTCGAGCGTGTAGAGGTGATATTCGTCGAAGGCCTTTTCGGTGACCGCTGGGCCGGCCATGTCCATGGCCTTGGCGGCGGTTTGCAGGCGGTACATTTCGTTCGCTCCGCCATTGCCCTGAATTTTATTCACGTCGCCGGCCATGAGCTTGATGCGCGCGTCGGTAAAGGTCTTGCCGCTTTGATTGTCCATGGTGACCCAGCCGACGACGTCGACGACATCGCCTTTCTCCGGCGCGACGATGTTGTAGTCAGCCTCCCAACTGAGGCCGCCGGTTACGTAGGAAAATTCGGCGGGAAACTTGCCGGGCTTGTCGGTGGAAAGAATCCATTCGAGGCGGGGATGCAGAATGGTTTCGGCGGTGAGGTCGGGGAAAACGGGCGTGCCCGGCATGCTGAAGCGGAGCTGGCCATCGACCTCGATGATGGGCTGTTCGGAGCCCGCGACCATTTGCGATTGGTAATACTGCTGGCCGTAACGGTTCATGGCGAAGTAATCGTGAGGCGCATAGCCGCTGCGAATGATTTTGCCTTTGACGATCTGGCCGTTGCCCACTTCGAATTCGATGGTGCGGCCTTCATAGAGAGAAAGCAGCGATGCCTGGTTGACGGGATCGGCGCGATAGTTCTGCTCCAGCACCTGGAGCGAGCGCTTGCCGGAGAGGTCGCGCAGAACGACGGAGTCGGGCTCGAGATGGTAGGTGATGTCGCTGACTGTGGCCTGGTTTTCGCCGGCGGTCAGGTCGAGCGGGACCTCCTGGCGCACTACGGCGAAATTCTGGTTGTAGATGGTGAGGGAAGGTTGCGATGCCGGTTGGGCCGTTGCTTGTGAAGATGGACCGCCGGACGTTTGCGCCAGCGTGCTGGCGAGAAGCAGTAAAACAGAGACGAAGCGAGCTTGCATGAAAACCCCTCCGTGCGAGTGGTGAGTTGCTTATGTGTCTATAGACACCGCAGGCTCGGGGGAGTTGCGCGCGGCGCGCAACAGACTGCTGGTAGAACGTGGAAGGCGTGGATTCTTGCAGGCATTCTGGCCGATGGAAAGAGTGAGTAACCAGGGGTTCGTTACTTCTTGTTCGTTACCTGGCCCAGAGCGCTCGATCGCGGACGGGATTCCGGATTGATTCAGGATCGGGCCGTTTCATAGGCATGTGCCACTCGCAGCACGGTCGCCTCATCAAAGTGCCGGCCGAATAGCTGGAGGCCGATGGGCAGACCGTCGCGATTTTCGCCGCAGGGCACCGAGATTCCCGGGATGCCCGCCAGATTGGCCGTGACCGTGTAGATGTCGGCGAGATACATAGCCAGCGGATCATCTATTTTTTCGCCGAGTTTGAAGGCAGCGGTGGGCGCGGTAGGCGCGGCGATTACATCGACTTTTTTGAAAGCGTTGTCGAAGTCGCGGGTCAGCAGCGTGCGCACCTTCTGGGCTTTCAGATAGTAGGCATCGTAGTAGCCGGCGCTGAGCGCGTAGGTTCCGAGCATGATGCGGCGCTTCACTTCCATGCCGAAGCCGCCGTCGCGCGTCTGGCGATACATTTCGGCGAGCGTTCGCGCGCCGCGGGCGCGGAAGCTGTAGCGCACGCCGTCGTAGCGGGCCAGATTCGCGGAAGCCTCGGCGGTCGCGACGATATAATACGCCGGAATTGCGTACTCGGTGTGCGGGAGGCTTACCGGGATCACTTCGCATCCGAGTTTGGCGAGTTGCTGAATGGCCGCTTCGACTGCCGCTCGCACCTCCGCGTCGAGGCCGGAGCCGAAATACTCTTTGGCTACGCCGACTTTCAATTTGCGCCCCGCGCCTGCAAGCGGCTTTTCCAGTTCCGCCACATAGTCGGGCGCGGGAACTTCGGCCGAGGTTGAGTCCATCGGATCGCGGCCGGCGATCGTTTGCAGTATGAGCGCCGCGTCCTTCACCGTGTTGGCGAACGGGCCGATGTGATCGAGGGACGAGGCAAACGCAATCAGGCCGTAGCGAGAAACACGCCCGTAGGTCGGCTTGAGTCCGACGACCCCGCAAAATGAGGCTGGCTGGCGAATGGATCCGCCGGTATCCGAACCGAGGGTTGCCACGGCCATTTGCGCCGCGACAGCTGCCGCCGATCCGCCCGACGAGCCTCCCGGCACGCGCGTTTTGTCGCGCGGATTGCGCACCGGACGGAATGCCGAGTTCTCCGTCGACGAGCCCATGGCAAACTCGTCGCAGTTGAGCTTACCGAGAATGACGGCACCGGCCGCTTCCAGGCGCGCGACGGCGGTGCAGTCGTAGGGCGGAATGAAGTTTTCGAGAATTTTTGAGGCGGCGGTGGTGCGCACGCCGCGCGTTACCATGACGTCTTTGATGGCGATGGGAGCGCCCGCGAGCGGGGGCAAAGGCTGGCCCTCGATCGCCAGTTTGTGGATGCGCTCGACTTGCGCCATGGCGCGCTCTTCGGAGAGCGTGAGGAAAGCGCCAATCTCGGCGTCTTCGCGCCGGATGCGCTCATAGCACTCTTCGACGACTGCGAGCGCGGTGGTGCGCTGCTCCGCGATGGCGGTGCGGATCTCGTCGATCGTGAACGATTTGGTTTTATCTGGAGCCATCTACCTCAGCCATCTAGCGCTCAATCACCTTTGGCACTTCAAAAAATGTTCCGTCCGTGTCGGGCGCGTTCGCAATCGCCTCTTCGTGGGGCAGCGATGGACGCAATCCTTCTTTCACGTCTTCACGGGCCGCGTAGGCAAAGCGCTCGCTGCCCTGGCGCGACACGTCCACGCCATAGAGGTCAGACACTTGCGCCATCGGTTCGACGCCATTTGTGTCGAGCTCGTTCAGCCGGTCGACGTATTCGAGGATCGAGTTCAGATCGCGCAGCATGCGCGCGCGCTCGTCGGGAGTCAACTCCAGGTTGGCTAGGTCGGCCACGTAGCTGACGTCTTTTTCGGTGACTTTCATCGCTTGATGGTCGGTGGACCCTTGCATCGGGTATCGACAAAGAGCATAAACCACGGAGGACACGAAGGCACACGGAGGACGGCTGGATCAACTTGCTTTCGCTTCGGGTGCCTCGGGCACTTGTGCCGTTTTGGCGGCGGCAGCCTTCTCCCGCTTCTTTTTCAACTTGCGCAGGTGCGATGCCGAATACAGACTGCCGCGGCAGCGCGTCGCCTGGCAATAACAGGGAGCGTCATCCTCTCCATCATAGAGGTTGTAGTCATAGGTGAGTTCTTCGCCGGGCTCGATGTCGCGGAGGGCAATGATCCACATCTTGCCCGCGATCTGATCGGTTTCGCAGTTCGGCTTGCAGGAGTGGTTGACGAACGCGGCCACGCCGTAGCCGTCGATGATGCGCTTGCCGCCGTCGAGGCCAAAGAGATAGGTATTCTCGAAATCGTCGTAGAGGTCGTCCGCCTCTTCGTAGCTGAGGTGCTCGCCGACGTATTCCACGATCAACGTGCCTTTGCGGATGCGCCGGGTCGTGTAGCAGCCGTAAGAGTGGATGGCGGATTTGCGGATCTCGAGTGTCATTGGTCAGCAACTGTCTATAAAAACCTACCACGGAGGCACGGAGACACGGAGGAGGAAAAGAAAAAAAAGGATTTTCTCCGTGTCTCTGTGTCTCCGTGGTGGATGTTCTGTGCGCGCTAGTGAAATCACAGCGCACCCTGTTAACATTTTCCGCGGAGGCTCTCATGGCTCACAATCATCCGCCCCGCTTTCTTAAGATCGTTGACGACGCGCGCAGCCGCGTTCGCGAAACTACCGTCGACGAAATCAAGGCGCGTCTTGATCGTAAGGACAAATTCGTGTTGGTCGATGTGCGCGAAGACCGCGAGTTCGACGCCGACCACATTCCCGGCGCTGTGCACATGGGCAAGGGCGTCATCGAGCGCGACATCGAGGCGAAATATCCCGCGCTGGATACGCCGCTGGTTCTTTACTGCGGCGGAGGGTTCCGCTCCGCCATGGCTGCCGACAACCTGCAGAAGATGGGCTATACGAACGTCATCTCCATGGACGGCGGGATTCGCGAATGGCGGGAGAAAGCGTATCCGCTGGAGAAGGGCAAGTAGGGGCGGTGCGCCAACTATGTTTGGCATCCTCTTCTCAGTCTTGGTGGTGATGGCAGTTTTGGCCATTTGTGGCGAATTTGTCATGAGAATTCGCCTGAGCCGCATGGAGGTTCCACCGGAGAAATTACTGTGGTGGAGACGCGGCGGTGACGACGTCGCTGATACCTATCAAGAACTCTTTCCGCGATCGCAACTCCCTCGTTTTAGGCGATTCTTCTTTTGGCTGCTCCTGATATTCGCGGCCGTACTATTGTTCTCGATCTTGTGGAAACGTCATTGAGATTGGTTTTGCCTTCACTAGCAACTGGCAACTGGCAACCGCCCTCCATTGCATCCCCGCCCCATCTCTGAAAAGATAGGGAGATCGGGGATTCATCTCTATGGCAACAATCGGAAGCTTTGCGCTTTACTTGGCGCTTGGCCTGAGCCTCTATTCGTTCGGCGCCGGCCTGCTCTCGCTCTTCGGCCGCGACGCCGCTTCCGCCCGCCTCGGTGAAACCGCCCGCCGCGCCGGCATTGCGACCTTCATAGCTGTCTTGCTCGCCGCATTCATTCTCGTCTCCTCCGCCTTCAATGACGACTTCTCCAATGCCTACATCTACCACCACAGCAACCGTGACCTTCCCGCCGCTTATAAGTTCGCCGTGCTCTGGTCGGGGCAAGAAGGCTCGCTGCTGTTCTGGTCGCTGCTGCTGGCCGGCTATGGGTTTGTTCTGCGCCTGCGCCACCGGACCGATCAGCGCCTCTTCGCCTATGCCTCCGTCATCATCGCCAGCGTCCAGGTCTTCTTTCTCCTGATTCTCACTTTCGCCGCGCACCCGTTTGCGGTCGAGCAGGGGGCGCTTCCGCCCGACGGCACGGGCCTCAATCCGCTCCTGCAGTATCCCGAGATGGTCATCCATCCGCCGATGCTTTACCTCGGATACGTCGGCTTTACTATCCCGTTCGCCTTCGCGCTGGGCGCGCTGATCATGCACTATCCCGGCGAAAAGTGGATTCACATCACGCGTCGGTGGACGATGGTGACGTGGTGCTTTCTGACTATCGGCGTCTTTCTCGGCGCGCACTGGGCTTACGCCGTCCTCGGCTGGGGAGGCTACTGGGGCTGGGATCCGGTCGAAAATGCGTCGCTTATGCCATGGCTGACAGGCACGGCATTCCTGCATTCGGTCATGATGCAGGAAAAGCGTGGCATGCTGAAGGTCTGGAACATGGCGCTCGTCTTTGCCACGTTCCTGCTTTCCATGCTCGGAACTTTTCTTACGCGCTCGGGCGTTATTAGCTCCGTGCACGCGTTTGCGCAGTCTTCCATCGGAACGTGGTTCATCGTCTTTATTGCGCTGACGACCGCTGTCTGCGTGTTTTTCCTGGTCAAGAATCTTAAGTATCTCAAGAGCGAGCACAAACTCGAATCGCTGGCCTCGCGCGAATCGAGCTTCCTGTTTAACAACCTCTTGCTGCTGATCCTGTGCTTCACCGTGCTGTGGGGGACGTTCTTCCCAATTCTTTCCGAGTGGGTGCAGGGCCACAAAGTCACGGTCGGGCCCCCATTCTTCAATCGCGTAGCGGTGCCGGTTGCGCTGCTGCTGATGCTGCTGACTGCGATTGGGCCGCTGCTGGCGTGGCGCAAGACTTCGATGGAAAGCCTGAAGCGCAATTTCCTGTTTCCCACGATTGGCTCAGTCGCGGTTGGGCTCATGATGATGCTGTTCGGCGTGAAGCCCTGGGAAGACCCGTCTTACTTCTATGCCGTGATGGCGGCGATTCTCTCCGCGCTCGTGATCTTTACGGTGATTTCGGAATTCGTGCGGGGGGGCCGCGTTATTGCCGGCAAGAGCGGCCAGAACATCTTCGCCGCCATGTTCCAGCTTAGCCGCCGCAACACGCGCCGCTATGGCGGATACATTGTGCACTTCGGCGTGGCGCTGGTCATCATCGGAATTCTTGGCGGTACCTTCAACAAGGAAGTCGAAAAAGAGATGTCGTACGGCGACAAGATTTCGCTTGGCCCCTACACGCTCGTCTGCCAGTCTTACACGCAGGACGACAATCCAAACTACGCGGTTGAGTCGGCGATGTTCAACGTCTACCGTGGTCCGAAGCTGATCACCACCATGGCGCCCGAGCGCCGCTTCTACAAAGCCAGCGGCCAACCGCAGACGATCCCAAATATTTATCCGAGCTTTGCGCAGGATTTGTTCCTCGTGAATGACATCTACGTCGTCTACGAAGGCAAGAACGAAACTACCGGGCGGCCGATTATCAAGGCGCACCTGAACCCGCTGGTGCCGTGGATCTGGATTGGGCTGATTATCATGGTGTTTGGGACGATCGTCGCGCTGGTGCCGAACTACGTTCCGGTCCCGGTGACGGTCGCCGCGCCAGTCCGCACGCCGGCGCACGCGGGAGCGGGGGACTGATGAAATCTCTTCCGCATTCGACTCGACGCGCGCTGCAGGTTGGTATCCTCACTACCGCCGTCTTCATCTTCATGGGTGCGGGCGGCAATACCGACGCCCGCTTCCACGACCTCGGCCACCGCATGATGTGCACCTGCGGATGCGGCCAGATTCTTCTCGAATGTAACCACGTGGGCTGCCAGTCGTCCGACAAAATGCGCAACCAGCTCCAGGCCGCGCTTGAGAAGGGCGACAATGACGACCTCATCCTGCAGGGATTTGTGCAGGAGTACGGACCGACCGTCATTGCTGCGCCGACGGCCACCGGGTTCAACAGAGTCGCCTGGATCATGCCTTTCTTTGTGCTGGCACTGGGCATCGCCTTCGCGGTGCACATTGTGCGCTCGTGGAGGGATCGTCCGGCGCCGGCGCTCGCCGATGGCATCAGCATCCCTCAAGGACATGAGTTGGACGAGTTGCGCGCTCGCGCTCGTCAGGAGACGGACGTTTGACGCTCTTACTGAGAACTGACAACTGAGAACCGAGAACTAGATATGAACATGCCCATCTTCATCTGCGCCGTATTCACGTTGGCCTCGCTCTACTACGTCTTCTTTTTCCCGGGAGAGGTTTACGCAGGAGAAGAAAAGACGCGGGTGGGCTATCTGCGCGAGCGCAAGGAATCCGTCTACGAAAACCTACGCGACCTGAATTTCGAATACAAGGCCGGCAAGGTCCCCGACGTGGATTACCAGTCGATGCGCAACTCGCTTGAGGAAGAAGCTGCCGCGATCATGGCTGAGATTGAGCGGCTGGAATTGGCGGTTCCGTCATAATTCTGAGCAAGCCGCTCATGGTAGGCGTTTGCCTATACAATTGCATACCATTGTGCTACTATGGATTTGCAGGCGAATGGCTTCGACTGGGACCCGAGCAACCGAGCCAAATGTGAAAAGCATGGGCTTTCGGTAGAAGTGATTGAAGAGCCTTTTGCTCGCCCTCTCGCCATTCTCCCGGACGCGGGCCACTCCCAGCGGGAAAGCCGTTTTCGCGCCGTCGGACGAACGGAGAAAGGCCGTGGCGTCTTTATCGTTTTCACGCTTCGTCGCAAGGGGGAGGAGTTGCTGATTCGGCCGATCAGCGCCCGCTACATGCACAAAAGGGAGATCGATGCCTTCGAAAAAGAAAATCCCGAGTTTTAGGAGCGACCGCGCGGCGGCAGCCTTCGTGGATAAAGCCGACCTCTCGCAATACGATCTCTCCGGCGCAACACTAGTGCGCTTCGAAATTAAGCGCAAGGACAAATCGATTAACCTGCGTTTGTCCGAAGAACTCTATGATGCCGTCCGCGCCCGCGCCGCCCGCGCCGGTCTGCCCTATCAGCGCTTTATTAGGCTGACGCTGGAACAGGCCCTAGGCGACTCGAAATGAGGCACAACATGCCCGTGAAGAATCCCGCACACTCCGGACGCATCGCGCGGCATGATTGCCGCCGCCAGCGCGTTCCCCAGGAACTCTACGTATAGTGAGCTGTCACGAGACGTGCAGCGCCGCCGCGTTTTCCCGGTCACGGTGCGGCCGCACCACAATCTCGACATCCTGATCCAGTTTGACGAGAAAGCGCAGCAGCCGTTCCACAGAAAACTGCCGAAACTCGCCCCGTAGCATCTTGGATATGTCAGGCTGGCGAACGCCGAACAAGTCCGCGGCCTCCCTTTGCTTCAGGCGCCGCTTTTTCATAAGCGAGTCGATCTTGAATACCAGTTGCGCCTTGACCAGATGCTCCTCGGCATTCGGCACCCCAATGTCCTTGAAGACATTCTGGCCTCCGGTTCCATTCCCCTTCCTGTTCATAACTCTTCTCTCCTTGCCATCCGTTCCGCCTCGCGCAGCCGCTGTTGAATCAGTTCCATGTCCCGGCGCGGGGTTGCTCGCCCGCTCTTGGACTTCTTCTGAAATGCGTGAAGCACATAGACCGCACTTCGATATCGCACCGTGTACACGGCGCGAAAGGTATCGCCCCGGTAGTCCTTTATGATCTCCACCACCCCAGCCCCACCAAAGCTGCTCAACGTCTTCGTATCTCGATGCCTTTCGCCTCGCTGCGCGACATAAAGCGCGTAGCCCATGTGATCCCGTACGCCGTCGGGGAACTCGCGCAAATCCTTAAGGCTCGATCCGACCCAGACCACCGGCTTGAGGGATAGCGTATCGGACATAGCGTCTCGATATAGTGATTTCACTATATCATACTCATAGGCGCTAGACCAGCGCCGAACCACTCTCGTAAGGGGTAAACTGAACAGACAAATCCATGCACAATCGCTTGAAGAAGAAGCCGCATCCCAGCCGAGATTTGAGCCGCTGGAGCAGCGTGCGGGACAGGTGGCATAGATTGGCTGGCTCGTCACTATGATCAGTTTTCGAACGCTGCACTGTGTGCAATTCGTCTCATTGATCGTTGTCGCCATTCCGTTTGCAGCTACATATGTTTCGGCTCAAAAAGCGTCTGAGGAATGTTTGCGGACGTCATCCATGCGTGTTTACTCAAATGCATGGCTATCGAAAGAAACAGGCGATCTGAATGGTTTTGAGCTGGCGCTTAAACAAACTGCCGATTCCAAGATCGACGCGCTGTTGTACTTCTACGAGGGAGGGCTATCTGACGGAATTCCACTGCCGGGCGGCGCCTCGGGCAATAATGTAACGATTGAAGGGGCTTGGGTTGAACATCTCGTGGAATACCCCTCGAAGAAGGAAATCATCAATACACATCAAGTCAAAATATTGGGAACCTTGGATTCGAAGTCGTTCCGGGGCAAACTTACAATCAGAGATCTGTCGGTGGATGAGGACGTAAAGTTAAAACGGGTGGGGAACATTTGGCCGTGCAAACGATAGCCGCCGAGTCTCCGATTTTTCTTGAGTTGTCATCCCACGCGAAGCGAGGGATCCGCATTTGCTGCGAGCGAAGACACTGCGAATTTCTTGTCGCCTTCGGCTCCTCGGAATGACAAACGTGAAAAGGCTCTTAACGCGCGTAAGCACTCGATGAATTGAGGAGCACTTTTGACCAAACTCGCAAAGTCAGTTCTACTGGCCGCAATCCTTGGCCTCGCCCTGTCCGCCCACGCCCAAACCCTCTCCGGTACCGTCACCAACGCCACCAACAACAAGCCCGCCGCTGGAGACGCCATCGAACTCATCAACATCTCCAATGGCATGGACGTCGCCGCCACCGCCAAGGCCGACTCCGCCGGCAAATTCAAGTTCTCCCTCAAAGACGGCGCTCAGGGCCCGCACCTCGTCCGCGCCACTCATCAGGGCGTCACGTATTTCCAGTTCGCCCCCCCCGGCACCAGCAATGTCGATCTCAAGGTCTTCGATGTCGCCAAAAAAGTCGACGGACTCAGCCTCACCGCCGACGTCTTCCGTCTGCAAGCCGGCTCCGGCACGCTGCAAGGCATGCGCCTCTTCGCCGTCGACAACAATTCGTCCGTGACGCAAATGAACGATCACAACTTCGAGTTCTATCTCCCTGCCGGCGCCAAGGTCGATCAGGTGCAGGCTAAAGCGCCCAATGGACAGCCCATCCCCGCCGAGGCCGTTCCGCAGAAAGAGCCGGGCCGCTACGCCATTGCCTTCCCGCTCCGTCCCGGCGAGACGCAGTTCCAACTCGAGTTCACGATGCCCTACTCGGGCACGCTTAAAATCGATCCCAAGCCGCTCTACCCCGCGGAGCACTTTGTCGTCGTGCTTCCGAAGTCGATGAAGTTCGCGCCGGCCAACGGCGTCACCGAATTCAAATCCATGGCTGACCCGAATTCGGCGGACAGCGTCGTGCAGGTCGCGCAGCAGACCAAGGTCGGCCAAGCGCTCGGCTTTACCGTGAGCGGCACTGGCACCATCTCCGATCAGCCTGCGCAGGCCGGCGGAGGCGCTGACGGTCAAGGCGCAGGAGCGCAAGGCGGCCCGATGAACGAGAATCCGCAGACCGAAAGCACCCGCCCCGGCGGCGGCCTGGGCGCCCCGATCGACGCTCCTGACCCGCTCGACAAATATCGCTGGCCGATCATCGGCGCATTCGTGATTTTGCTCGGCATTGGCGGATGGATCGTTACCAAGCGGCAGGGGGCGGTTTCGGCGGCCTCGGGAGGAGCCGCGCGCGCAACGCTTGCCTCCGGTCCGCTCGCCGCACCGATCACGGGTCCAGGAGCGGGCGCAATTTCAGGATCGGCGGGCGGGTCCGCCAGGCGCGGGGATGGGAATTCCGCAACCTTGACGCCGGCGCCTTCGAAATCCGCCATGCTGCTGGAAGGGTTGAAGGAAGAATTGTTTCAACTCGAAGTCGAGCGCAAGCAAGGTAAGATCAGCCCGCAGGATTACGGGAAACACAAAGCCGCTTTGGACCAGACCCTGGAGCGTGCGCTGAAGCGGCAAGGCTAGTGCCGCGCCGGTACTTGCCGAGATATGAAACGTTGGTGAAATATTGTCATCCCGCCAAGCGCGCGCGCTCCGGCGCATTCTTGCGGCCAGTTGTAGACTAATTATGCGCGGCGCTCATGCCGAATGCTAATACCCGTGGCGCCGATAAAGGTACGACTCATGCCCACTGCTATCCGCACTAATCCGCTCTCATTCCTTACCGATCAGCTCGACGAACTCAAGGCCAAGGGCACGCACTTCAAGCTGCGCGTGCTGGAAGACGAGCAGGCGCCCGTCTGCACATTCGACGGCAAGAAAGTCATCAACCTGGCCTCAAATAATTATCTCGGTCTGACCACGCATCCCAAGTTGCGGGAGGCCGCGCTCGAGGCCACGCGCAGATTTGGAGTCGGTTCCGGCGCGGTGCGCACGATCGCGGGCACCATGCGCATTCACATGGACCTCGAAGAAAAGATCGCGCGCTTCAAGAATGTCGAAGCCTGCGTCGTCTTTCAGTCTGGATTCACCGCCAATGCGGGCACTGTCTCGGCTTTTCTCGGCAAAGACGACTTCATCATCTCGGACCAGCTCAATCACGCTTCGATCATTGATGGGGCACGGCTTTCGCGCGCGAAAATTCTGGTCTTCAATCACAAAGACCTCGCGCACGCCGAGGAGCAACTGGCGAGCATCAAAAACCAGCCCGGCCACAAACTGCTCATTACCGACGGCGTTTTTTCCATGGACGGCGACATCGGCGCGCTCCCCGGTCTGTGCGAGCTGGCAGAAAAGTACGGCGCCATCATGATGGTCGACGACGCGCATGCGTCGGGCGTTCTGGGCCGCCAGGGCCGCGGCACGGTCGACCATTTCGGGCTGCATGGGCGCGTCGACATTCAGGTCGGCACGCTTTCGAAGGCTATCGGCGCGCTTGGCGGATACGTCTGCGGCACGCGCGATCTCATCGATTTCCTCTATCATCGGGCGCGGCCGTTTCTGTTTTCGACCTCGCATCCGCCATCGGTTGCGGCGACATGTATCGCGGCTTTCGATGTTCTTGGAAAACGAGCCGCAGTGGATGGAGCAGCTCTGGGCCAACACGCGCTTCTGGAAAAAGGAGCTAGGTCTGCTCGGCTTCAACATCGGAGGCCAGAACACTCCCGCGAGCGAAACGCCGATCACGCCCATCATCATCGGCGAC
The DNA here is from genome assembly GCA_963698865.1 of uncultured Acidobacteriaceae bacterium. Classification (GTDB taxonomy): domain Bacteria; phylum Acidobacteriota; class Terriglobia; order Terriglobales; family Acidobacteriaceae; genus Acidiflorens. The sequence continues at coordinate 600,094 of CAVOSL010000007.1, forward strand.
GGCCGGCTGACCATGGATTTCTCGCGCGAATTTTCAAGGAGGGCATCTTCGGGACGGGCATCGCGTTTCCGACGGTCCCCGAAGGCAAGGCGCGCATCCGCACCATCATGACGGCGACGCACACGAAGGATGAATTGCTGCAGGCGCTGGAAGTGCTGGGGCGGGTCGGGAAAGAGGATGGGGATACTGGTTTAAACTCTGGTCTTGAATGCGATCGAGTTTAACCCGATGAGGAGAGAAATTCCAAAATATCCGAATGCAAGATGGCCGCTCGCATCCGGCATGGGCAATGTGTTTGGCGTGGCGCTCAGCTGTACATCCGATCGATACTTTCGCTGGATAAGTGGCGAGCGAGTATGGGCAAGTCTCTTGGGAAACGACCTTTACGAAATACGAAATACGCCGTGGCATACATGCGAAGTGAATTGGGGCGATGTTGTTCGGGCCGTTGCCGCTGATGAAAATGAATGGCCGACGTTCATTGAGGTCGTCAAGCGTAGCGGGCATCGAACGATGCATCTGTTACTTCCACAAAGAAGCGAGCGGCAAGTTACGATCGGACGTCCTGCACCGTCTGAAAGAATGGGAATCCAATTATGAAAATGGTGACGGCAGGTTGTATGCGATCGATATCCAGCCCGGCGGAGACTTCGAGGGTCTTTGTAAATATCTAGAAGAACTTGACACTGCGAAGGTTGATTATCGTACCGAAGTCGAGCCGATCGAGAACTAACGCCATTACTTAGTGCGCCGCGGCCCGTCCTCCACAATCGCTTCCACAATCCCGTCAATCGTGTCCGTCACGCGCTTGGCGGGAAGGTTGAGGTTGTTCGACAGGATCGAAAACACCACCGCCTGCCCCGAATCAGTCGTCGCGTATCCCGACAACGCGCGCACTCCGCTGAGCGATCCTGTCTTCGCCTCCACGCGCTTCTGTAGACGCGGAGCAGTCAACCGCTCCGCCAGCGATCCATCCACTCCCGCTTCGGGGAAGCTCGCCTTGTAGGCCGCGCCCCAGGGCTGCGCCGCCGCATAGCGCAGCAATTGCACGATCGCCTGCGGTGTGACCAGATTTTGCCGCGACAATCCTGAGCCGTCGTAGAACGCGTATTGGTCGCTTGACACGCCCACCTGCGTCAAAAATTGCCGCATCACTTCGAGGCCGCCCTCGACCGTGCCGGCATTCCCGCGCTCGCGTCCCAGCAGGCGCAGCAGGATCTCGGCGTGCAGATTCTGGCTGACTTTATTGATGACGCGCACATCGTCAACCAGCGCCTTCGACTCGTAGCTCGCCAATACAATCGGCTGATCGCTCTTCAGTGGAATTGGACGATCCAGTGACCGCCCGGTGTCATCGCTGCCGCCATGCGAGGGCGCGATGGCGGTCGCCGTGAAAGTCGAGAGGCTGGCCAGTTCGGTGTGCCGCGTGCGGTCGTGCCCGTAGATGACGATCCCGCGCTTCTCCAGCAACTGGCGGAACAGCCCAGCGGCAAATGCGGCAGGCTCTTCGATCGCCAGCGCTTCCGTCGCGCCCGGATCATCGAGCGGCAAATTTCCCCACAGCGTCACGACCGTCGAGCCCGGCTCGCGATTCACAAAAAACTTCCGCCCCGTGCCCGCTGGCGTGGTCACGATGCGATTGTCGATGCGGTAGTAATCGGCAAATGGATTGACGCTGACGAACGCCTTCTCGCCCGGACGATCCGCGGGCAGAATTTTGACGAACACCACATTGTCATTGACGGTGAGCGCGGAAACGGGCGCGCCGTCGGCCCATACCAAATCGTCCTGGCTCCAGCCTTCGCCGTAGCGCTCGAAGGCGAAATACGAATCGTCGCCCACAACGTCGCCGTCGACAAACTTCACGCCCTTCGCTACCAGCGCATCGGCGAGCGTCTCAAGCGCCTGGAGCGGATCATCAGCACGCTGCGTGTGGCCGTCGTAAGGAAGGGCCCGCCCGGAAAGATTCGGATCGCCGTGCCCGGCCAGCACGAGGTCTCCATTAAGCCGCCCGTAGCGGTCGAGCGTGCCCGTCGTTTCGACGGTAGTGCGGAATTTGTACTCGGGGCCAATCAGCGCCAGCGCGGCCGCCGTCGTAAACAGCTTGGTGTTTGAGGCGGGCGTGAAGAGCTTGTCCGAGTTCTGCGCGTACAACGTCTCGCCCGCGGCCAGGGAAGCGACTTCAATTCCCCAAAATCCGTGCGCGAGGTCGGGAGAATTCAGCAGCGCCGCGATGCGCGCCTGCAGGCGTTGGACAGCGGGCGAAACGGGAGTGGCGGGAACCGTGGCGGTTTGCGTTGGAGAAGATGCAACCGCTGCCTTGGTGGGAGGCGCGGCACCCTTCGCTGCATTCGCCGCAAACCCACCAGGCGCGCCCAAAAAAGCCGTCGCGGCAAGCACGATTGCAAGAAGAACAGCGCGCCACTCTTGGCCGGCAGGACATTGCCCAAATTGTAACACCCGCGTAAATACAGTAGTTTTACAATAGCGGCACATCGATCTGGTACTTCGAACTGCATATCATGCGGGCAATTTTTCAGTGGAAGATCGGGGCGCGCGTTCTGGAACTCGGGCGCCGCACGCTGATCATGGGCATCGTCAACGTCACGCCCGATTCCTTTTCCGACGGCGGGCTCTTCATCGACGCAGCCAAGGCTGTCGCTCATGCCGAGCGCCTCCTCTCGGAAGGCGCAACTATCATCGACATTGGAGGCGAATCGACGCGGCCCGGAACGGCGGTGGCTGGCGCGGACGCATCGGCGTCAGGTTCTCCCTCTGCATCGCCATCCCCGCCCGTTTCCGAAGAAGAAGAACGCAAGCGCATCGTACCTGTCATCCGCGATCTAAAAAAGCGCGTGCCGCAAGCCGTGGTCAGCGTGGATACCTACAAAGCCAGCGTGGCGCGCGCAGCCGTCGATGAGGGCGCCGAGGTCGTCAACGATATCAGCGGCTTTCGCTGGGATCCCAAGATGGCCAAAACTCTGGCCGAACTGAAAGTCGGAGCCGTGCTCATGCATACCCGCGGCCGTCCCGAAGAATGGCGCACGCTTCCTCCCATCGGCGATCCCGTCCTGCACGTCAAGCGCGAGTTGCGGCAGTGGGCGGAGGCGGCCACGCTCGCCGGCATCAAGCGCGATCATCTCGTGCTCGATCCCGGCTTCGGCTTCGGCAAGCGACTGGAAGAAAACTACCCGCTCCTCGCGCATTTTGCCGAGCTCCAGCAAATGGGCTTCCCGCTCCTCGCCGGAGTTTCCCGCAAATCCTTTATCGGACGCGCGCTCGCCCGCGACGGTCACGATGCGCCAGTAGACAAGCGCCTCCACGGCACGCTCGCCGCCGAGGCCTTGTTAATTTTGAAGGGAGCGCACATCATCCGGACGCACGATGTAGCGCTGGCGTCGGAAGCCGCCCGGTTGGTCGATGCGATTGTGGCGAGTGGAGGGTGAGAGGCAGCTTCGAGCTCTGAGCTTCGAGCTTGAAACTCAAATCACAGTCTCTGCTGATTCTTAGTAAAGCTGTGGCCAGCCCGAATTGAAATTGTCATGCTCCGATATGGCGCTCGAAGCTCGTAGCTCAAAGCTCGAAGCTGTTTTTACGCCATCGCCGCCGCGACCGCTCCCGGCTTGAATGCGGGCAGCCGAATTTCAAACACCGCTCCGCCTTCAGGCCGATTGAAACATGAAATCTGTCCCTTGTGGTCCTGCACGACGCCATAGGTCGCGCTCAGACCAAGACCAGTTCCCTTGCCGACCGGCTTGGTGGTATAGAACGGATCGAAAACGCGCTCTGGATTGCGCAAGCCCGGGCCATTGTCGGCGAACTGCACAATCACGTCGTCGGACTCGCGCCACACCGCGATCTGAAGCTTGCCGCCTCCGACCTCCTGCAGCGCGTCGACCGCGTTCTCCACGATCTGCACGAACGCCTGCAGCAGTTGGTTCGAGTTGCCCTGCACGCGCGGCACCGCGTCCATATTCTCGACTATCAGGCTGATGTTCCGGTTCTCCAGCTTGAATCCTTCCATCTGCACCGCGCGCTGCAAGAGCGGTTTGACTTCGAGCGGAACTTTTTCTCCGGGAGTCTGCTGCGCAAAGCTCAACAGGTCGTTTACCAGTTCCCTCGTGCGCCGCGCCTGCTGCCCTATCTTCTGCGCATTCCCGAGTTGTTCAAAGCTGAGGTTGCCGCTGGCCGCCATGTGGTCACTGCTCTCGAGAATCGCCGCGAGCGGAAACTCGAGTTCACTGGCCGCCAGCGCCACGAGTTCGCCGAGCGATGCCAGCTTCGCCTGCAAAATCGCGCGCCCCTGCAGCCGCTCCAGATTGTCGAAGCTCTGACGCGACCGGTTGAGCAGTTCCACCAGCCGTTGATCCAGCAAATATTGTTTCAGAAAAATGAAGAATGCCAGAATCGCCACGCCCGCCATGGCTACACCAAATCGCACGTCCCGCAGATAGAGCGAGTCATGGCTCAGAAACAACGCGGCGTAGCCCAGAACCGGCAGCGAAAGCAGGGCCAGTTGCGCGAACATCGGAACCGTCACGCCGTTTCGCTTCGAGACCGCCGGCATGGCAACGTTTTCGGTAACCACCCTTCGTCCGGCCAGCGTGACACCCAGGAAGATGAGTAGCGATGCCAGGAACGGGATGTCATAGACGCCGCCACTGTGGTAAGCTCCGCGCGCAATCGCGGCGTTCATCGCCTCGGATGCAAATGTGTACAGAAAACTCGCGGCGAAAATCCCGCCATAGAGTCTTCGCCATGGTCCAGTGCTGGCAAAATATGCCGACGCCGACAGGCCCACCAGCATCAGGCCTTCGACCACGTACAGCAGATCCCAACGCAGGGTATAAATCTGGACATTGGTGGCCAGGTATTCGTCAGGAAAAACAAAGAACGCGTAGACCACCACCCACCAGCCCAGCAGGATGAGGACGTTCAGAGTATTGAGGAACCGCCCCTCGTTACCATCCAAATCGCTGGGACGGAGAACCACCGCCGCCATCATTGGAACGATATGCAGAAACAGAACAATGTCGCCTGGAAATGGATCGGGGAGCGGCTTGTGCAGGATGAGTTCGTACACCGCCCAGAATGCCAGGTTGAAGAGCCACATTGCCAGGCTGGCGGCGATCAGTCCCCAGAACAGCCGCACATGTCCCCGGCTGTCGAGGCTATTGCGAAAAGACAGGTAGGTAGCCGCGGCAAGCACGGCGAGCGGAACCAGATCACCCATGGCGGCCCGGAAGGTAGCCGCGTGGAACACCAGGGGCGCCAGTGCAAAGGCTGCGAGCAGGCCAATGCCACACACCACCGCCGACTTGGGACGAAGGGCCACTGTTTGTATGGTAATGGCTTCCAAACGTTATGTTTAGATCACGGCGGAATTACCCAAGGTTACCGAAGTAACCTGGCTGCACCACTTTGGGGGCTGATCCGGGCGCCGCCAGCGGTTGCCGTTGCTCTGTGAGCCATATCACAGTCCGATGTGATCGCCCCAACCCCGCCTGCCCGCGACCCGGCTGCTAGAATTTCGTTTATGGCATTCCCCGCGAACCGATTGCGCCGCTTGCGCCAGTCTGAAACCCTCCGTTCCCTTGTCCGCGAAACCCGGCTCACCCCGGAAGCTTTCGTCTACCCGCTCTTTGTCTGTCCCGGCAAGGGTGTTCGCAAAGCCGTTGGCTCCATGCCCGGCGTCTTCAATCTCTCGGTGGATGAGGCCGTCAAAGAAGTTCGCGAAGCCCGCAGCCTGGGCGTCCTCTCGGTCATTCTCTTCGGCCTCCCGGAGAAGAAAGATGAGGTCGCCACCGGCGCCTGGGCCGAGGACGGCATCGTTCAGCAAGCCGCGCGCGCCATTAAGAGCGAAGTTCGCGACGTACTCGTCATGGGCGATGTTTGCCTCTGCGAATACATGTCGCATGGACATTGCGGAATCGTGCGGCAGGCAGGCGCGCCACGATCGCTGGGCGCGGCCGCAGCCGACCGTGCAGTTCCGAAGACCAAAACCGTGGTCGTGAAAGATCGTAAAAAGCTGCCCGAGGCGATGGACAATGCAGTCCGCGCCGCGCAGTCCGACTATGAGATCGTGAACGACGAGAGCCTCGAACTCCTCGCCCGGACTTCGGTCTCGCTGGCGCGCGCAGGAGTCGACATCATCGCGCCTTCCGACATGATGGACGGTCGCGTCGGCGCCATTCGCAGCGCTCTCGATAAAGCCGGCTTGGAGAACACGCCGATCCTCTCTTATGCCGCCAAATTTGCCTCGGGATTCTATGGCCCGTTCCGCGAGGCCGCCGATTCGACGCCGCAGTTCGGCGACCGCCGCTCCTACCAGATGGATCCCGCGAATTTTCGCGAGGCCATGCGTGAGATCGCGCTCGACATCGAAGAAGGCGCTGACATGATCATGGTCAAGCCCGCGCTGCCCTATCTGGATGTCATCGCCGCGGCCCGCGACCGCTTCGATCTGCCGCTCGCTGCCTATCAGGTCTCCGGCGAATTTGCCATGATCGAAGCGGCCGCGCGCAACAACTGGATCGACCGCGACCGCGTGATGATGGAGTCGCTTCTAAGCATCCGGCGCGCAGGCGCGAGCATGATTTTGACCTACTTTGCCAAGGACGCGGCCCGGCTGCTGGCATGAGTCGAATATTTTATTTAGGGATTGTCACTGTTTAGGAATTGTCATTCCGAGCGAAGCGGGGAATCCGCAGTCCTCTGTGTCCTCAGTGGATAACGCTTTTTGCCAGCTGCTCAACCGGACCTAGACGCTAACAGTGCCGCGAACACCTCCCGCACCTGCCTTTCCGTGGCTTCGAGCGCTCCGGAATTATCGATCACGAAATCCGCCGCCTTGACCTTCTCCTCGTCAGACAACTGCGCGGCCATGCGCCGTTTAACTTCGGCCTGCGCCGCCTCCTCGGAAATGCCCAGCCGCCGAGCCACTCGCTCGACGCGCTGCTCTTCGCGGCAAGTAACGACCACGAGATAATCAAAGCGCTCGCCAGCCCCCGCTTCCAGGATCAGCGCCGCCTCCACAATCGCGATCGCATTTGGATCGCGCGCGCCGATCTCCTCCATCCATTCATTCTCATGGGCAATGACCGCCGGATGGACGATCGCATTCAGCTCCTTCACCCGGGGCGAGGCGCCAAAGGCAGCGTCCGCCAACTTAGTTCGGTTGATTGCCCCGTCGGGATTAAGAATGTCAGTCCCAAAGGTCCGGACAATCTCCGCATATACCGGCCGGCCCGGCCCCATCAGCCAATGCGCAATCGCATCGGACTGGATCAGGTGGGCCCCGAGTTTAACGAACATCTCGCCCACCACTGATTTGCCGCTGGCGATGCCGCCGGTCAGACCGAGTTTGATCATGGACGGAACGAATTTAACACGGAGAACAGAATAGAGGTCACGGGTCAGCGGTCACCGGCCTCAGCTAAGAGGTCAGATTGCAGACGTGAAGCCCCCGGTCCTACGTTTTGACCTGTGACCCGGTGACCGGTGACCTTCATTTCCCTCGACGCAGCTTCGCCGCTTTAACCGTGTTCGCCATCAGCATGGCAATGGTCAGCGGGCCCACGCCGCCGGGCACGGGCGTAATCGCGCCTGCCACCTCGGCTACCTCGGGATGCACATCGCCCACCAGCGTCGATCCCTTGGCCAGAAATGTTTCGAGGCGCTTGGCTTTTCCCGCCGACGTTCCTGCGAATAGGCGGTCGAATTCGGCACGCTCGGTCACTCGATTAATGCCGACGTCAATCACCGTTGCCCCGGGCCTGACGAAGTCGCGCGTCACCATGCCGGCACGCCCAATTGCCGCGACCAGAATGTCCGCGCGACGGCAAACGCCCGGCAGGTCGCGCGTCTTCGAATGACAGACCGTGACGGTCGCGTTCTGGTTCAGCAGCAGCATCGCCACCGGCTTACCGACAATATCGCTGCGACCCACCACCACCGCCTCCTGACCCGCCACCGGAATCCCGCTGCGCCGCAAAATCTCCATCACGCCCGCGGGCGTGCAGGGCACGAGGCCGGGACGCTGCGTCGAAAGATACCCAACATTCATCGGGTGAAATCCGTCGACATCTTTTGCCGGATCGACCGCCAGCAGCACGCGCTTCGAATCCACCTGTGGCGGCAGGGGCAACTGCACCAGAATTCCATCGATCTCATCGCGCCGGTTCAGCGAGTCGATGAGCGCCAGCAGTTCGTCGGTGGTCGCCGTCTCCGCTGGCGTGTGCTGCTCGCTGTACAGCCCGACCTCCTGCGAACTCTTTACCTTGCCGCGCACGTAAACTTCCGACGCCGGATTATGCCCCACCAGCACGACCGCCAGCCCCGGCCGAATCCCGTCGGCGACGAGCGCAGTGACCTCGGCAGCAACTTCGGCGCGAATTTCAGCCGCCAGTTTCGTGCCGTCCAGAATCCTCGCTGTCATTTCTACTGCTCCCATGAAATTGAGCTTTCTTTGAATGAACCAGCGATTCTAACTTCTTCCCCGCAGATCTGCGCGGATTCACACGGATTCTTTTTATGGTGGCGGATTCCCTTCTCTGTGTCTCTGTGACTCTGTGGTGAACCGGGCGCTACAATATTGCCGTCATGATTCCTCAAGACCTGCTGGATATACTCGTGTGCCCCGTTTGCAAAACGCCAGTGGTTCCGAACGATAACGGGATGAACCTGAAATGCGGCCAATGCCATCGCCTCTACCCCATCAAGGATGACATTCCCATCATGCTGGTTGACGCCGCCAAGATCGAGACGCCGTAGATAACTTCCTGTGATCCCTCTTATCCCAGTTATTGGGGGAAAACCTGCCTGTTTAGGTCCGTCGTGATGGAACCCAGCGAATATTCGGCGTAAAGTGCTAGTCGTGAAAAGTGGCTTCTCCGCCATGCTGATGTTGCTCGTGGCCTTGTCTGCCGCGCAGAGAGCACCCATCCAGAAAACGCCGAAATTCCAATGGGGGCAGGGCCAGGCGCAAGAACTTGAAAAGGTCCTAGCCGACTACCACAGCATCAGTAGAGGAGACCGAGCTGCACTCCTCCACGCGTTCGCGCGCGAGTTCAACGATTATCCGACGCCGCCGAGTCCGATGGAGCGAGCGGAGCAGGCGCTTGTGAAATTCATTGACCTAAATGGCGACGGGGTCCCTGAGGTGATCGCGCAGCCGATTGGCAATATTTGCGGTGCGGCTAATTGTCCGTTGTATGTCTTTCAAAAGACCGGCGCGAACTACCGAGTGATATTGAAGAAAGGTGCTGGCCAGACGGTCACTGTTCAGAGAACCCTGACCAATGGCTACCTAGACGTGGTGGTGGGCATGCATGGCTCTGCAACCGAACGGGGTCTGTTTGTATACCAATTCAGCAAAGGGCGGTATCGGCGAACCCATTGCTACGACGAATCCTCGACGGAACTAGGCAAGGACGGTAAGGTGCACGAGCTTGAAAAACCGCGAATCGCACCTTGCCAATAGTAGACAGTGGTTTGTTGAGACCTCCCAACAACCGGGGGATCAAAGTCGAAGCTCGTAGTGTCCTGCCAGACTTTAGTGCTATATCGCTTCGCGCGCGGTGGGCTTTTTTGTGTCGTGACAAAACGACGCGCTGCGTCATTTTGTCGGCACCCCGGTTGCTCCGGGGAAACACCGGCCCAGCCCCGGCTACCCGCAACCTTTTGCGAATAATCGGGTTTCTACTAGCGGATGGCACCAGGGAAACCCCCAAGGCCGGGTACCATCGTTACGGCATTTGGATTGCATGCAACGAACTAGGTTGCCGATGAGTCTAATGACCAAGAGAGCCGAGGTGAGGACGGCGATGAAAGACAGATTCACAGTAACGGAGTTATCAGCGTTGCGGAACGACCTGCTCCAGAGCGGGATGCTGGACTCCCGGGAAGCTGCCGAGGTATTGCAGGTCTTCCTGATGGGCCGCGGCTACGGGGTGTCCCCACAGGCCGCCATGGATGCTGCGGGCCGGGTGGAAATGGCCGGGTGCTCTCTGCCGGTCATCGAGCGCGAACTGGAGAGTCTGGCGCTCGTGATGTAACCGTTTCGGCGAATTTTTGCGGTGGCAAAGACGAAACGCCGATAGAAACAAACCGGGGAAGATCGAGACTTTTAAGGGAAACTGCTCCCGCTCAACCCAGCAATTGGACAGTTTCTCAACACGAAAAGCCGGGCGAAATGCGCCCGGCCTTTTGCTTTTGACCGTAGCGCCGATCGCTCACACTAAATTTTCCAGCGCCGGGCGCAGCTCCCCGAATTGAAACCGGTACCCGGTCGCTTCAAGCCTTGCAGGCCTCACCTGCTGACTCGCCAGGAATAGTTCCTCGGCCGCCATCTTCCCAAACGCCAGACTCAGCGCAAATCGCGCCACGGGAAAAATCGCGGGCCGCCCCAAAACTGAAGCCAGCACGCGGGTAAATTCCGAGTTCCGCACCGCATTCGGAGCCACCATGTTCACCGGCCCGGCCACCGATTCGGTCGCAAGCGCATGCTGAATTCCGCCCACCAGGTCATCAATATGAATCCAGCTCCACCACTGCTTTCCGGATCCCATCCTCCCGCCCAGCCCCAGCTTGAAGGGCGTCAGCATTTTGCCGAGCGCGCCGCCCTTGGCGCTCAACACCAGACCGGTTCGAAGATTCACCGTCCGGATCCCCGCACCGGAGGCGATCCGGCTCGCCTCCTCCCACTCGCGACAAACCTGCGGCAAAAATCCCTGCCCCTGCGTGCTTTGCTCGGTCAAGATCTCCTCGCCCCGATCGCCATAAAAGCCAATGGCCGACGCGCACACAAACACCTGAGGTCTTGACTCAGTCCAGGCCAAAGCAGTAGCCAGGTTGCGCGTTCCGCGCACGCGGCTCTCGCGGATGGCCTTCTTTTTGCTATCCGTCCACCGCCCCGCGATGCTCTCGCCAGCCAGATGCACAATGGCATCGAATCCGGACACCAGGCTCGCCGGCAGCCCCGCGCCCTCCTGCTTCGCCATCGGATCCCATCCGATCTCCGCCGGACTCCGGCTATCTGCTCGGGTCAGACGAACAACCTGCACTCCCTGTGCCTCGAGCTGAGCCGCCAAGGCCGACCCAATCAGTCCCGAAGCTCCGCTGATTAATACGCGATTCATACACCGACTCCTGCCTCGTACTCTAACAGCCCGGCTTTGCTCCGCGGTCTCGGCGCTCTCGGTGGTTAGACGGTTCCGGGATGAAATAGCCTTCCGCTGCGGTAAAATCCATCATGGCGACGTTGCGTGAACAAGTCGCGACCAGCGTACTCACGGTTACCCGCTTCCGCGAGTTGATGCGGAAGCTGCGCGAGAACCGTCCCAACGACGATCTCAACCTGGTCAAGCGTGCCTATGAATTCTCGCAGAAACACCACGCCGGCCAACTGCGTGCCTCCGGCGAGCCTTACCTCGTCCATCCCCTCGAAGTCGGCAACGTCCTCGCCGACATGCGCATGGATGCCGTCTCCATCGCCGCCGGTCTTTTGCACGATTCGGTCGAAGATACCTCCGTCACCACCGTCGAAATCCGCCAGGAATTCGGCGAGCAAGTTGCCCACATCGTCGAGGGCGTCACCAAGATCAGCAAGATCGACTTCTCCAGCAAGGAAGAAGCCCAGGCCGAAAATCTCCGCAAGATGATGCTCGCTATGGTCGACGACATCCGCGTCGTCCTCATCAAGCTCGCCGACCGCCTGCACAACATGCGCACCCTCGAACACCTCGATCCCGAGCGACAAAACAAAATCGCCCGCGAGACGCTCGACATCTACGCTCCCATCGCGCACCGCCTCGGGATGGGCAAAATCCGCGGCGAACTCGAAGACCTCGGCTTCAAGTACGTTGACCCCATCGGCTACGAGCAGGTACGCAGCGCTGTCGAGTCGCGCCGCAAAGAGGGCGAAGCCTTCATGGCGCGCGTCGAATCCACCCTCCGCGATGGCCTCAAGGAAGCCGGCATCACGGGCCGCGTCGAAAGCCGAGTCAAGCGCATTTATAGCATTCACAAAAAACTCATACGCCAGCGCATCAGCGTCGACCAGGTCTACGACCTCTACGCCATGCGCGTCATCACCAACTCCGTGCAGGATTGCTATGCCGTCCTCGGCATCATTCACAACCTTTGGCGACCGGTCCCCGGCCGAATTAAAGACTTCATCGCCATGCCCCGTCCCAACCTCTACCAATCCCTGCACACCTCGGTCATTACCGAAACCGGCGAAACTTTCGAAATCCAAATTCGCACCGAAGAGATGCACAAGATGTGCGAGGAGGGCATCGCTGCTCACTGGAAATATAAAGATGGTCCCGTCTCCGCGCAGGACGAGCAGCGCCTTGCCTGGCTCCGTCAGGTCGTCGAGTGGCAGCGCGACGTTTCCGATCCCAACGAATTTCTCTCCACTCTAAAAGTCGACCTCTATCCCGAAGAGGTTTACACCTTCACGCCCAAAGGAAAAGTTCTCGTTCTGCCGCGCGAATCCACGCCCATCGATTTCGCCTATACCATTCACACCGAAGTCGGCCACGCCTGCACTGGCGCAAAAGTGAATGGGCGCATGGTTCCGCTCCGCCACAAATTGCACTCCGGCGACATCGTCGAAATCATCACGCAGCCCGGACATAAGCCCAGCCGCGACTGGCTCGCCATCGTCAAGTCCTCGCGCGCCCGCAACAAAATCAAGCACTGGCTTAACGTTCACCAGCGCGAGCGCGCCATCGAAATCGGACGTAAGCTGATCGAGAAAGAAGCGCGCAAATATCGCATCTCCCTCAAGGACATCAAAGAAGCCGATTTGCAGCGTGCCGCCAGCGACTACGGTCTGGGTCGGCCCGATGACCTGATGGCCGGCATTGGCTATGGGAAGTATTCGGCCCGCCAGGTGCTGGCAAAGTTCACGCCCGCCGGCGCGGAGCCGATGTCCGAGACCGAAGAGCAGGCGGCCTCGCACGGGTTCACCAGCGTAGTTCGCCGCGTCTTTGGCGGAGACAACAATGCCATCGTTGTCAAAGGCCAGGGTGACCTGCTCGTCTACCGCGCTCGATGTTGTAATCCCATTCGCGGCGAGTCCATCGTCGGCTACGTCACCCGCGGCAAGGGCATTGCCGTGCACTCGACGAACTGTCCCAACGTCACCAATCTTCTCTACGAACCCGAGCGCAAAATCGACGTTCTCTGGGCCGGAGATAAGGAAGGCCAGCCCGTCTCTTACCCGGTAAAAATCACTCTGCTTTGCGACGACCGTTTCGGAATGCTCAAACAGATCACCGCCGTAATCAGCGACACCCACACCAACATTCGCGATATTTCCGCCCGCACGGAAAACGGCCAGGCCAACGTAGATGTAGTCCTGGAAATCGCCGACCTGAAGCACTTGCAGCGCATCATCGATGGGGTCCGGCAAATCCCCGGTGTCCACGATGTGCAGCGGCTCCAAAAAATCTGAGCGCCTACAAACAGTTCATTTCGGCTTTGAGGTTGCAATTTGCAACCTCAAACGCGCCCCCAGAACTCCGCCCTTATCTCGAAGGGTTAATCACTCTTGGACGGGCCAACTCGAAACACGACTCGTTTCGCATAACATTAGCCCATGAAACTGAGCGGCACCGCCGAGTCCAAATTCGCGCCCGCTCTCGCCTGCCTCATCGTCTTTGTCTCGGTCATCCGAATCCTCGCCTCCTACGGCTCAACTGCCCAAGCCTTCGACGAGCCCTGCCATGTCGCGGCAGCAATCGAGTTTCTGGATCACGGAACCTATGCTCTGGATCCGGTGCATCCTCCGCTGGCGCGTATCGCCATCGGTCTGCCGCTCCTGATCGCCGGTGAACGCTATCCGCATTTGGCCGACACCGATCCGGGCCGCCGTGATTACAACATCGTCGGCAATCACATCCTTTACGATTCCGGTCATTTCGTGCGCAACCTGCTTTTAGCTCGTCTCGGCGTGCTTCCGTTTTTTCTTTTAGGTGCGTGGGTCGTCTATCGATGGGCGCACCATGCCAGCGGAAAGCCGGCCGCCGTTCTCGCTGTTTTTCTTTTCTGCACGACCCCAACCGTGCTCGCGTTTTCGAGTATCGCCTACACCGACATCGTCGCGGCTTCGACGCAACTTGCCGCCATGTTCTGCTTCGCGCTCTGGCTAGAGCTGCCTAGCCGGAGCCGAACGCTCTTGATGGCATTAGCGTTCGGCCTCGCGCTTCTCGCGAAGTTCACCACGCTTCTGTACCTCCCCGCCGCATGCCTCCTGATGGCTGGCGTCTGGGCCTGGAAGCGCGGTCGAACCGAGCCCTTCAGTTGGGCGGCACGGTCGCGCAAGCTTCTGGCCGCCATGGCAATCGCCCTTCTCATCGTCTGGGGAGGATACCGGTTCTCGATTCGGCGCCTCCACGAAGTCACTGGTATTACAGCCTCTAACTTGCCGCGCTTTCAGCACCTGCCCGCACCTCTGCGTTCGCCGGCGCGACGATTGGTCTTGTATGACCCACTTCTTCCTGCTCCTGAATTATTGAACGGCCTAGCCAGCGCCTGGTTCCTAAATAGGGTAGGGACGCAATCCTATCTTCTTGAACACACCAAGTCGGGCGGATGGTGGTACTTCTTTCTCCTCGCGATTGGGGTGAAAACGCCGCTTCCACTGCTCATTCTCTTCGGAGTCGGTTCGGCCGCTCTGCTCGCGCGTCAAGACTCGATCTCGATCATGCCGCTGGCAGCGCTCTCCGGTGTCCTTCTGATTACGATGCGCGTCAGCTATCAGGTAGGCACCCGCCATGTGCTGGTCGCGTTGCCTTTGGCCGCTGTGCTTGCGGGCATAGGCATTGCGGCGCTGCTCGAACGCTTCTATCGTGCTTGGCATACAGCGGATATCCATGCAGCACGGAACTGGCGTTTCGCATGTTCGGCGTCTGTCATCGTTCTCCTGTTCGTTTGGCAAGCTTCCGAGAGCCTTAAATCCCAGCCTGACTTCCTCGCCTATTTTAATCAACTCGCCGGCAAAGATCCCAGCGCCGTGCTGGTGATGGGGTGCGACCTGGATTGCGGTGAGGACCTCTACCGTCTCGCCGCCGAACTCCATCTGCGGCACGTCGATCACCTGACGCTAGCTATTTGGAGCAGCGCTGACATCACCCGCTATGGCCTGCCAGAGTACGAGATTGCCGATGCTGCCAAGCCACTACAGGGCTGGGTTGCCTTGAGTTCGCGGGCATCGCGTATCGGCGACGTGCTTCATCAGTCGGTCTCGACCGCCTACCTGGCCGAACTTGAAAAGCAGGAGCCGGTAGCCAACGTCGGCAAGACCATCCGCCTCTACCATTTGCCGGAAGCCTCCCCGATCGCCCAGCGCCGGTAATGCCTGAACTCCCAATGTCAGAGGCGTTGCCATCCGAGGCTACGCTCCCATCCGCTGCACGTTTTCCAGTATCATAGAAGTACATTTTCCCGGAGGGGTGATGGCTGTTCCTGTATCTCAAATGTGGACGGTGGCGACCTATGTCCTGCGCCAGAAGCTCGCCGGACGCAAGCGCTACCCGCTCGTCCTCATGCTCGAGCCGCTCTTCCGCTGCAACCTCGCCTGCGCCGGATGCGGCAAGATTCAGTATCCCGCCCACATCCTGAAGACCGATCTCTCCCCGGAAGATTGCTTCAAAGCGGTAGATGAGTGCGGAGCGCCCATGGTGTCCATCCCCGGCGGTGAGCCGCTCATGCACCCGCAGATCGCCGAAATTGTCGAAGGCCTCGTCGCCCGCAAGAAATATATTTACCTCTGTACCAACGCGCTCCTGCTCAGGGAAAAGCTGCACCTCTTCAAGCCCAGCAAATATCTGAGCTTCTCCGTCCACGTCGACGGACAAAAAGAGCATCACGATTTTTCCGTCTGCCGCGAAGGCGGATACGACATCGCGCTCGACGGGATCCGCGCGGCCGTCGCCACCGGTTTCCGCGTGACCACCAACACAACTCTCTTCGACGGCGCCGATCCCAACAGCGTGCGCAAATTTTTTGACGAGATGATGGAAGTCGGCGTCGAGAGCATGATGGTTTCGCCCGGCTACTCTTACGACAAGGCGCCCGACCAGAAACATTTCATGGGACGCGCCCGAACCCGCCGCCTCTTCCGCGCGATGTTGTCGAATCGCAAAAAGACGTGGCGCTTCAACCAGTCGCCGCTCTTTCTCGAATATCTGATGGGCAAGCGCCACTACAAATGCACGCCCTGGGGCATGCCGACCTATAACATTTTCGGCTGGCAGAAGCCCTGCTATCTGCTCCAAGACGGTTATGCCGAGTCCTACAACGAATTGATGGAAACGACGGAATGGGCCAGCTATGGTACCGAATCGGGCAATCCGCAGTGTGCGAACTGCATGGTGCATTGCGGCTACGAACCTTCGTCGGTGGACGATACCTTCGGCTCGCTGCGCGGATTCGCCGACACCGTCAAAGCGACCTTCTCGCTCTATCCTGACAACGACGCGCTCGACGATCTCAGTCGCGAGGTTCGGCCAGTGCACTCCTACAATCCGCTGGTACAGATCGACGACGCCCAGACTGCCGCTTCCTCGGCGCACGCATCGGCAGTTGAAGAAACCCACGCATGAGCGGTCGAGAACATGGGCACGAACTCCCGCCCCATCACACTCAGATGCCGGGTCCGCCTGCGCAGCCGCGTCCCGCGGATGAACTCGAAGTCGTCCCCGGTTTCGAGCGCGAAAACCTTCAGGGGTGGATTCCGCAGCTCGCAACCGAGGCGGATATTCGCGCCGTGATCGAAAAAGCCTTCGACTATCGCGGGGACGTCACCATCACCAAGAAAGACAACTCACAACTCACCGGCTATCTCTTCGACCGCCGCACCGGAAAGACTCTGAATGACTCAGTCGTCCGCCTGATACTCGCCACCAGCAGCGATCGCCCCGCCATCCCCTACTCCGAAATCGCCGGCATAGCCTTCACCGGCCGCGACACCGCCGCCGGCAAAAGCTACGAAGCCTGGGTTAAAAAGTATTGGGAGAAGCGCGAAAAAGGCGAGAAGAATATCTCGATCGAGCCTGAAGCCCTGGAGTAGTGTAGCGTGGACACTCCTGTCCGCGTTTCACCCGCTGAATAACCGCCGATTTCCTCTACCACCTGTGCTCGCCCGGCCACGCTCACAAAATTGCCAACAGGACCTGCCTATTCTGTCAGGGCTGTACCACCTGCTGGAGAATAGCGGACTTGCTGGATTGGTACGTCACATCTCCCGAATAATAAGCGCGTATTTTGTGCGTGCGAGCCGTCAGTCCCGACGTCGTAAAACTGGCAGCTCCGTTGCTCAATGGAATCTGCGCCAGCACCCGCGACCCGTCTTTGAAGGTGACGATCTCTCCATCCGGAGGCGGACCTTGGATCAGGTTGCCGGCCATGGCGGTAAAGGTCACAGGCTGCCCAGCCTTGACGGGATTCTGCGAAGATACGAGGGTGGTAGCCATGATCGGGGTTAATAACACGGCACCCACTCGTTTCGAAGTGCCCCGAAACGCCGCCACCGCAATCTGTCCGCCGTCGTTGATGGCCGAGGCCCAGCCCAACCGCCAGCTAGGTTTGGCGGCGATGAAGCTGTTGAGGTCCTTCATGCCGAGCGTCGCGGTCCAGATGAATGCGGTCCCATTGTCATCGCCCACGATCGTGCCCTTTGCGTTGATGCCGCGAGCCTGACCCAGGTTCCCGCCCAGCGTTCCCAGATCCTGCATGCCGGTTCCCTGGGTCCACAAGAAAGCGTGGTAGAAATTGTTACCGATCTCAGAACGGCCCGCGACCTGGCCGCTATCGTTGATCACCCAAGCCTGGCTCCAGCCGCCGAGCGTCCCCAGATACTGGATCCCCTGTTCCTGGGTCCACAAAAAGGCATAGTAGTTGATCGTCGAACCTGCAATCTGGACCAGGCTATTGATCGCAGCCCCCCAGCCGCTTACGCCCAGATCGACGATCCCCCCGCCGTCCGGCCAAAGTACGGCGTTGTCCGAACCGCCGACAACATCGCCCTGTTGGTTGATGGCCATGGCAAATGTATACCCGCCAGACTGCGTTCCCAGGTTCCGCATCCCGCTGCTTCTCGTCCAGACAAAGGCCGCCATCTGCGTCTCGGTTTCAGCGTAGCCAGCAATTTCCCCTCGATCATTGATACCGGCGGCCACACTGAATTCTCCACCCAGAGTCCCAAGGTCTTGCATGCCTCCACTCTTGGTCCAGAGAAACGCGTGGTGAGCGCGCTTGTCGAGATAGAAATAGCCAACCACATCGCCGTTACTGTTGATCGCGTTTGGGATCGTTCTTAACCCCAAAGTTGGCAGATTACTTACTGTGTATTCTTGTGCGGCAACCCATGGCACAAGCGACATCATCAGGAGAGTGAAGAAGAGACATTTTTTCACGGAAGACCTCTTTCGCCGACGTTGCCTTCACGATCCGCCCTCGGCAATCCGGGCACAATATAAGGACCAACCAACGTAACGAGGTTTCCCCGTTAAAGCTAGGACGCGGGTCACGAGGAGCCGTGACTGGCCTCCTTAGCTCTTGAGCCCTTAAAATAGGCCGAGCATGTTCGCGTGAAACGTCTACTTCGATTAGCAGTCATCGCGCTGACGGTTGTTGCCCTGGCCGCAGCCGCCGCGCTGCTCGTCATCTATCACCGCCACGATCAGGAAGTCTTCGCCCTCGACGACGCCGCGCGCAATACCAATGTCATCCGCGCCTACGGCGGCAGTTACGTGCGTCTGCCGGCGGGCATCACTCACTACGAGCTTGCCGGTCCCGAGAACGCCCCCACGGTCGTGTTGGTCCACGGCTTTTCCGTTCCGTATTACATCTGGGACCCAACCTTCCAAGCCCTGGTCGCGAGCGGCTTCCGCGTGCTGCGCTATGACCTCTATGGCCGCGGTTGGTCGGATCGCCCCGACGCGCGCTACACTCCCGACTTCTTTGATCGGCAGCTCGTTCAATTGCTCAACGCGCTAGGAATTCACGAGCCGGTCGATCTCGTTGGCGTATCCATGGGCGGCCCGATCGTGGTGAACTACGCAGCCCGTCACCCCGAGCAGTCAAGAAAAGTCGTGCTGATCGATCCGGGGTTCACTCGCGGCTTCACACCTCCGTGGCCGCTTCGCGTGCCGCTGGTGAGCGATTTCCTGATGTGCGTCGAGATTGCCCCCACTCTGGCCCCATCGCAGCGCGCCGACTTTCTGCACCCGGAGCGCTATCCCGACTATTTCGCCAGGTACGCGCCACAGATGGAGTACCGCGGCTTCCGCCAGGCGCTGCTTTCGACGATCCGCGATTTTCTCTCGCAGGATACGCAGCCTGCTTTCGAGCAACTCGGCAAGAGCGGCAAGCCGGTTCTGCTGATCTGGGGCCGCGCCGATCAGGATGTCCCGTTCGCCGTGAGCGACGATGTTCGCAAGGCGGTCCCGCAGACCGAGTTTCACCCCATTGACGACTCTGCTCACGTGCCGTTCTATGAGCACCCGGAAATTGTCAACCCCATGTTGGTCGATTTTCTGCGCCGTCAATGAACCTCGATCGGCCAGAGTCTGACACCGGCAAATTTCGGATCGCCCGACCAGCCCTCGTACAATGACCAAATGCTCGTCCTAGCCTCCGCCTCGCCGCGCCGCCAGGAACTCCTCCGCAATGCCCACATTCATTTCGAAGTCCAGCCCGCGTACATTAACGAAGACCCACTCCCGAACGAGCCGGCCAAAGCCTGCGCCGAGAGATTAGCTCGCGATAAAGCGCAAGCCATCGCGCATAAGCGTCCCGACGACGCCATTCTCGGCGCCGATACCATCGTCGTAATCGACAGCCAGATTCTCAACAAGCCAGTCGATGCCGCTGACGCCGCTCGAATGCTACGCCTCCTCTCGGGACGCACGCACCAGGTCATCACCGGCGTGTGCCTGGTGTCCGATGGCCAATGTGACGTAGCCAGCGAAACAACGTCCGTCACCATGTCAGAAATTTCCGAGCAGGAAATCACCGCTTATGTCGCCTCCGGCGAGCCGATGGACAAAGCCGGCGCTTATGCAATTCAAGGCATAGCCTCGCGCTGGATCCCGCGCATCGAAGGCGACTATAGCAATGTGGTGGGATTGCCGATCGCGCTGGTCTATCGAATGCTGCGGCAGGCGCGGTTGATCTAACGGGTGTGAGGTGGATCTGCCCTGGGCGACGCCGCAAAGGTCCTCGACCGCGAGAATTCTGGAACCAGAATCGGTTGTGGGAATATGGCAAATGCGAAAAGGGAAGGGCACGACGTTCAGTCGTGCCGGTAAACTCGCAGCCAGATCGCGGCTTCAGCCGCTGAGGGCCAACACTCTCCGCCCGAGACGCTAGGACTTCTTCTCTTCGTCTTTCTTAGGCTCGTCTTTCACGGCCGCCTTGAAATTCCGGATGCCTTCGCCCAGACCCTTGCCGAGATCGGCAAACTTGCTTGGGCCAAAGAGCAACAGAGCGATGCCCACAATCAACAGAATATGCAGCGGCTGGAACAGTCCCTCACCCATAACTTCCTCCATGGCAGTCCGAACGGAGGTACAACCGCCGGTCAAACCGCAGGGATTTCCTCGGATCGGCCGACTGCCATTCAAAACTCATGGCAGCCCAGCCAAACCAATCCCCTAATTGAATTCTAGGTTAGTGTAGAACCCCAGTCAAAGTTAGTCCCGTACCCTTATCACTAGCTAATGTGATCCCAATCACAGGGAGGTCCCGCAAACCCGCTGTCCGCCCAGCCGGCCGTAGCGCCCCATACCGTAGCGCCAGCGACTCGCCGGCAGTTGTGGCGGCGCCCCCGCCGCCACGCCCTCTCCTCTGCTCTTCCCTGCAAGCAACGTCCCACGCCCGCAACTCAAGATTTCTCAATCAATCCCGCCACCAACGCCGCCCGCCGCGGCAACTCCGAAATCAGAATATGTTCATGCACGGCATGGGCCCCATCCCCGACGCCGCCCAGCCCATCCAGAGTAGGAATCCCCATGCCAGCCGTAAAGTTCCCGTCCGACCCGCCGCCCACCGCGGCCTCCCCGAGCTTCCATCCCAAATCCGCCGCAATCGCAACTGCCCGGGCATAAAGCGCAGCCACTCCCGGCGTCCGTTCCATGGGAGGCCTATTAATCCCGCCCGAAACCTCGACCTTACACTTGCGATTGAACGCCCGCAGCCCGCGCATCTTCTTCTCGATCCCCGCTCCATCCTGCATGCGCGCGATCCGCACATCCACCTGCGCGACGGCCTCTGCCGGCACAACGTTAGTCCGCGAGCCGCCGCTCACCAACCCGACGTTGACCGTCAATCCCTTCTTCAAATCCGTGAAGCCGGAAACTCTTTCAATCTGCCGCGCCAACTCCAGAATCGCATTCACGCCTTTCTCAAAATCCAGTCCCGCGTGCGACGACTTCCCCGTCACCTTGATCTCGTACTCGCCCACACCCTTGCGCGCCGTTTTGACCGCGCCCTCGCGTCCATAAGAAGGTTCCAGCACCAGCACCGCTGCCGCCTTCTTCGCCAGCGACTCAGTAATCGCCCGCGACGAATCGCTCCCCACCTCTTCATCCGATACCAGCAGCACGCTCACCGGACGCGGTAATTCGCGTCTTCCATTTGAAGCATGCCAATCCAGCAGCCCAGAAATCGCCGCCAACATCAAAGCAATCCCCGACTTCATATCCAGCACGCCCGGCCCCGTCAGCTTGTCGCCATCTACGCGGCAAGGCATCTTCCCAATCGTTCCCAGCGGATACACCGTATCGTAGTGTCCCAGCAGCAACACCGGCGCTCCGCTCGCTCCGCCCAGATCGACCTGCATGTGATTTCCGAAGTCGGCCGCGCGATGCATGCGCACCGCACCCCCGAACGCCGCAAACTTTTCCGCGACCACCTCCGCCAGTCGATCCACCGCCGCCTTGTTATCGCTGGGAGATTCGATCTCCACCAGTTCGCGAATCGTCGCAACCATCGCGCCGCGCCGCTCCTCAAAGTAAGCGAGCCGACGTTGTCCCTCCGCGGTTACACTCAGCCCGATCTTCCCCGCCTTCGCGACTTTTCGCATCCCTAGTCCGTCCCCCAGATATCCCCAATCACGCGCGCAAAATTTGCGCCCATAACTTTCTCGATAGTCGCCGCCGGTTGCCCGCGCTTCGCCAGTTCCGCGGCAATCACCTCCATGTGATCCGGCCCATTCAAGTCGGGCACATAAGGATACCGATCTTCCCCTGGCGCCCCAATGCCAAGCTGTTGCCGTCGAGCTATATCTTTATCGAATGCCGCTTTCTGTTCGGCCGTCAGCACCGTCTTCTGAATCGCTCCATCCGACCCGATCCCTACATGGTCCGCGCCGCACACATTGATGGCATGCACCACATGATCCAGCACATGCTCGCGCGTCGGCACCGTCGGCGACGCCACCACATACGGCATCAGGTAAACGCCGAAATATCCGCCGCGATCCGCCAGCGCCTTCAGAATTTCGTCCGGCTTGTTCCGCGGGTGCGCATATACCGTCGCGCATCCGGAATGCGTAATCAGCACCGGCTTCGCCGAAGCCGCAATCCCTTCGGAAGTCGTCCGATATCCGCTGTGGCTCAAATCGACAGCGACGCCAATCTCGTTCATCTTCTTTACAGCGGACACCCCCGCCTTGCTCAGCCCGGCATTCCCCGGCTCCAGGCAGCCATCGCCGAAAATGCTGCGATTGTTGTAAGTGAGCTGCATGATCCGCACGCCCAACTGACGGAACATCCCGATGCGCTCGACGTTCTCTTCCAAAAACGCCGTGTACTGAAACCCCAGCATGATTCCAATCTTCCGATCCCGCTTCGCGCGCGCAATATCCGAATGCCGCCGCACAATCGTAAACGTCTCGGGATGCAAGTCCACCAGTTCCTGCACCGCCGCGAGGCTGCCGATCGTATCTTCGAATCCCGGCGCCGAGATCGTAAAGTTGATCGCCGTAATCCCCGACCCGCGCACCGCCGCCAGAGTCTCCGCCGACGGCGGCGTATCCATGTCGTTAAAAGGCCCGCAGAGCGTATCGATCACGATTGCATTCCGGTAGAGCGTTCCCGTCGGTGTATCGCCGGTCGACAAATCGCCGAGCGCCAGCGCGCGGAGCCTCGGCGCAAAGACTGCCCCCGCCGAGAGCTTTAGAAGCGCGGAATTGAAATCTCGTCGTCGCATCCGTCCCCCTACGCCTCCCAGCTCGGAGGCACATTCACATAAGATCCATCCAACTCCGCCACCGACGAACATCCCAGCAATCGCAAAGTCCGATCCAAATCCGCCCGCAATATTTCAATCGCCCGGTTCACGCCTGCCTCGCCCGCAGCTGCCAGCCCATACGCATAAGCGCGCCCGCAGAGCACCGCCCGTGCCCCCAGACAAAGCGCCTTCACAATGTCGGTCCCGCGTCGAACTCCTCCATCCATCAAAATCTCGGTCTGCCCGCCGACCGCCTTCACCACCTCGGGCAGCGCGCGCAGCGAAGCCGGCACACAATCGAGTTGCCGCCCGCCATGATTCGAAACCGAAATCGCTGCTGCACCCTCATCCACCGCCCGCCGCGCATCATCCCCCGTCAACACGCCCTTCACTACAATCGGCCCGCGCCAATGCTCGCGAATCCACTTCAAATCGCTCCACGTCACCACCGACTCCGCCAGCGCCGCCCCAATATCCATCAGCGGCATCGCGCCCTTGGCCGGCACCACCACATTCGGCAGCGCCATTAAGCCACCGTCCCGCAAATAATCCACCAGCCATCCGGGATGCGACAAAATATTCGGCACAAACGGAAGCTTCTCGAAAGCGCTTCCGCAGATCAGCTCTTTCATCCCATTGCGAAAGTCGCGCTCGCGAATCCCCGACACCGGCGTGTCGATCGTAACCACCAGCGCCGCGAAGCCCGCATTCCGCGCCCGGTCAATCGCTCCCTCAGCCGCGGCCCGGCCACCCATCAAATAAAGCTGATAGAAAACTGGCCCTTTCGAACCTGCCTTCACATCCTCCAGTTTGTGGCCTGAGATGGTCGAGAGAATGTACGCGGTACCGGCATTGCCCGCCGCCCGCGCCGCCGAAACCTCGCCGCCAGGATGCATCAACCGGCTATACCCAACTGGCGCCAGCAGAAACGGCAACGCCAGGTTGTGCCCGAGCACCCGCACGCCAAGCCCGCATTTGTCCACTGCAACCGCGTGCCGCGGACGAAACGTCACGTCCTCATACACGCGACAATTTTCCCGCAGCGTGACCTCGCCCTCGGCTCCGCCATCCAGATAATCGAAAACCGCCTTGGGCACGCGCTCGCGAGCCACGGAGCGCAAGTCGGCAATGCAAACCACGCGCGGAGAAGCAACGGAGCGAGACAGGCGAGTCATAGCGGAACAATTTCAGAGATGCTGAAAACGGCTAGATGGTACCACGCCCGAAGGTGCCGCCGGCCTACCCCCCGCCATATCATGCGCCACCGCAGTCTCCAGAGAACCCGGGTTCATTCTGAACGGATCGACTTACACGAACGTCACCGTGCTGAAGCTGGCGAATGCCTTGGGCGCAGCCAGGTACCCGTAGACGACTCCGTCCTCCGAGAACCACACTTTTCCAAGGGTCTCAACGCACGAAAGCCGATATTCACAAGTTTCCCACAAGGGTGGCGCACTGGAATGGCTTCCCCTTAACCGCCCCAAGCCTCACAATGAATTGACTAACCGCGCGCGCCGCCCAATGACCTCTTCCCCAATGGCCTCTTCGGATGACTTCAAAGAAACGCTCAAGCAGCAGGCGGACATCGTCCGCATCGTGGGCGACTACGTCAAGCTGCGGAAGGCGGGGGCGCAGAATTTCTCGGGGCTTTGCCCATTTCATAGCGAAAAGACGCCATCGTTTTCCGTGCACGCTACGCGCCAGTTCTTCCATTGTTTTGGGTGCGGGGCTTCGGGAGATGTTTTCACTTTTGTGCAGAAGGTGGAGAACATCAGCTTCCCTGAAGCCGTCCGGCTGATTGCGCAGAAGCTGGGCGTGCCGATGCCGAAGGTTGCGTTCTCGAGCCCGCAGGAGGCGCACGATGCGCATTTGCGCGGTGTGTTGCTGGATGTGCATGAGCGCGCCACGGCGTTCTTTCGCGAATGCCTGCGGCGTCCCGAGGGCGCGCGAGCCCGTGAGTACCTCAAGGGCCGCGGGCTGGATGACGAACTGATTGCGCGCTTCCGGATCGGCTATGCGCCGGACTCGGGCTTCCAGTTGCGGGATGCGCTGCGGCGCGAGTTCGACGAAGAGTTGCTGCGGGAGAGTGGACTATTTTCCTGGAAGGAAAGCTCTCAGCCGTCAGCCGTCAGCCGTCAGGAAGATGGGTCACCGGTTACCGGTGACCGGCTACCGGATGCCGCAATTTACTCGAAGTTTCGCAATCGAGTGATGTTCCCTATCGCCAACGAGCAGGGCAAGGTCATCGCGTTCACCGGGCGCACGCTTTCAACTGACGAAAAAGCTGGGCCCAAGTATCTGAATTCTCCCGAGACGAAGATTTATTCGAAATCGCGCGTGCTTTTTAATCTCGACAACGCCAGGGAAGCGATTCGCAAGCTGGACTACACGATCCTGGTCGAGGGACAGATGGACTGCATTTCGGTCTACGCCGCGGGATTCCACAATGTGGTCGCGAGTTCTGGAACGGCATTCACCGAGCTGCAAACCAAACTGCTGGGCCGCTTTTCGAAGAACATTATCGTGAACTTCGATCCAGACACGGCCGGGGCGCGCGCCACCGAGCGCACGCTCGGGCTGCTGGTGGAGGAGGAATTCAACATCCGGGTGCTGACGCTGGAAACTGGATTTGATCCCGACCTCTTCATTCGACGCAAAGGGAAAGACGCCTATGGCGCGGCGTTGAAGAGCTCTCAGAAATACTTTGACTATCTGATCGACCGGGCCCGGGCGCAGTTCGGGGCGCGCAGCCCGGAGAGCAAGGTGAAGGCGGTCAATCATCTCCTGCCGCACATTCAGCGCATCCCGAGCCGCATTGTGCGGGACGAACTGGCCATGGAAATTTCGCAAAAGCTCGGGATTGACTCGGCGGTGCTGCGGCAGGAGCT
The DNA here is from genome assembly GCA_963698865.1 of uncultured Acidobacteriaceae bacterium. GTDB lineage: Bacteria > Acidobacteriota > Terriglobia > Terriglobales > Acidobacteriaceae > Acidiflorens. The sequence goes on from CAVOSL010000007.1 coordinate 626,226, forward strand.
TAAACATACCGCCACGAACCGCTCGGCGGCCGCGGTGAAAGTTCCGGCACAAGCGCAGATCACCGATTCGGAGCGCATCTTGATCCGAGCGCTCGCTTCGGCGACGCAAATGCAGTCCGGCGGAGATCGAACTTCAACTCGCGAAGGAATCGACGAGGAATTCGATCCTGCGCGTCAGGCGCAATTCGCGCTGCAGTCGGAACATCTATACGAAGGGCTGGCTTCGCAGTCCTTAATCGAGGCTCTGCTGGAGGCTGGAACCGAAACGTCGGACGTGATGGCGCTGCCGAAGACAGAGGAAGACCGTCGTCTGCTCGCTTCGATCTTGATGCACGAAGGGGAAGAACTGGTGGCTGAGACCGTAGAAGGAGCGGTGCAGGGTTTGCGAAGGAGGCAACTGGAGCGGCAGAAGTGGGCGGCGCAGCGAGCGGTGGAGAGTCCGGGGCCTTTGACGGAGGAAAAGAAGGCGCTTTTGCAAGAAAAAGTCCGCCTGAAACTGGCCAAGAGGAATCCGGGCGGGGCGAGCGCGGGCGGACGGGCGAGCTAACACTCACTCTCCGTTTGGAACCGAATGGGGCTCCGCGCCATCTAAAGATGTAGCGGGAAAAGAGATAGCGGAGTTGTGCGCGGCGACTTCCTTTCGCTACTGGCGGCCTAAGCCTTGGAAATGCTATACTTTTAAGGTTTGTGCGGTTTCGCACAGCTCCGTAACAACTCCCACCGCTGAAAAAGTTCGTCCGCGAATCGGCGGGCGTCCTGAGGACAACCTGTTTTGGCACTTGACGATAAGTTCGACGACATAAAAAAGCTGATCGACGCAGGTAAAGAGAAGGGATATCTGACCTATGACCAGGTCAACGACCTTATCCCGCACGATGTGCATTCTCCTGAAGACCTGGAAGATCTGCTAACCACGATCGGAACGCAAGGAATCGATGTACTCGAAGGCAGCAAGATGCCTTCGACCGATCTGGAAAAAAAATTCGAAGAAGTGGATGAGGCATCGGAGGACGTCGAACTCGACCTAACCCCCGGCGCTCTGGAAAAAACCAATGATCCCGTCCGCATGTATCTGCGCGAGATGGGAACCGTGCCGCTGCTCACGCGCGAAGGCGAAGTTGAAATTGCCAAGCGCATCGAGCGCGGCCAAAACCGCGTCCTGAAGGCGCTTTCGCGCTCTCCCATCGTGATCCGTGAACTCCTCGCCCTGGGCGAGGACCTCGAGAAAGGCGTCCGCTCGATCAAAGAGCTGGTCACCTTCGACGAAGAGGAAATCACCGAGGAGATCGTCGACAAGCGGCTGAAGGATTTTCTCGGCAGAATCAGTCTGCTCGACAAGGCGTACAAGAAAGTCGCGCCGCTGCAGGAAAAGTATGCCGACGTGAACGCGAAGAAGCGGCCGAAAGACCACCGCCGTTATCGCATCAACCTGGCGCGCGCCATCGTGCGAACTTCGCTCGCGGTGCGCAACCTCGGCTTCACCAACAACGAACGCAAGCGCCTGATCGAGCGGGTAAACCGCACGGTCGACGGCATGCGTTCGCTCGACCGGCAAATCCAGAACCTGGAGAAGCGCGCCGAGCAGACGCGAAGCGAAGAGCAGCGCAAGGAATACAAGAAGCAGTCGCGGGCGGTTCGTGGAGAGCTCGAGAAGCTCGAAGTCGATGCCGGCCTCCTGTACCCAGAACTCAAGCGCACACAGCGCGAGATCATCCAGGGGGACATGGACGCCGAGCAGGCGAAGCGCGAGCTGATCGAAGCCAACCTGCGACTGGTCGTTTCGATTGCGAAGAAATACACCAATCGCGGATTGCAGTTCCTCGACCTGATTCAGGAAGGCAACATCGGACTGATGAAGGCCGTCGACAAATTCGAATACCGCCGCGGGTATAAGTTCTCGACTTATGCCACCTGGTGGATTCGGCAGGCAATTACTCGTGCAATCGCAGATCAGGCGCGTACGATTCGTATCCCGGTGCACATGATCGAAACGATCAACAAGCTGATCCGCACGTCGCGGCAGCTCGTGCAGGAACTCGGACGCGAACCGACATCGGAAGAAATCGCCAAGCGGATGGATATTCCGGTCGCCAAGGTCCGCAAGGTGCTGAAGATTGCGCAGGAGCCAATCTCGCTCGAAACGCCGATTGGCGAAGAGGAAGATTCGCATCTGGGCGACTTCATCGAAGACCGCGCGGTCGTTTCGCCGGCCGAAGCCGTCATCAACGTCAATCTCAAGGACCAGACGGGACAGGTCCTGCGCACGCTAACGCCGCGCGAAGAGAAGGTGATCAAGATGCGCTTTGGACTGGAAGATGGCAGCGAACATACACTGGAAGAAGTCGGCCAGTCGTTCGCGGTCACGCGCGAGCGCATCCGGCAGATCGAGGCGAAGGCGCTGCGCAAGCTGCGGCATCCGTCGCGTTCGCGCAAGCTGCGGGCGTTCATGGACGGGGTCAGGGACTAAAGTCCGAAGTAAGAAGGCAGAAGTGGGGCGCGAGCAGATCGCGCCCTTTTTTCGCGCCCTATCTTGCAAATCAGGCATGCCTGCCGTACTATCCAAGGCCACGCTAGATATAGAGAGGCGAGGATTGTTCTTTATATCTCGAAGTAGGCTGCTGCGTGCAGTGCTCGTAACCCTCCCCAACTAGTTTCGTAAGTCTTGTTGCGAATGGTCGCCAAGGTCCAACCCGTCATGTCGGCTTACCGGTCATGTTTTTCATTTCTGCTTTTTGTCATATACATCTTGATTAGCTTGATTTCCGTTCGGCCCGCCCTCGCGGCCATCGATTTTCAGCCGGTGTCCGCCGAGGAACTTAAGATGACGAGCGAGCCGAAAGCTCCGGGCGCGCCCGCCATCATTCTGTTTCGCCAGGTTGACCGCGATGACAATGAATCGAGCGCTCACGAAGATGATTATTTTCGCGTCAAGATTCTGACCGAAGAGGGCCGCAAATACGCGAACGTCGAGATTCCTTACTGGAAGGGCGACATCAAAATAAGCAAGTTCCGTGCACGCACCATCAAGCCGGATGGCTCAATCGTCAATTTTGACGGGAAGCCGTTTGAAAAGACCATCGTGAAGGCCCGCGCGGTAAAGCTTTTGGCGAAAACTTTCACCATGCCCGAGGTGGCCGTTGGCAGCATCCTCGAATACAGCTACAGAATTGAATTCAGCTCCGACTACGTCTTCGATTCGCATTGGATCGTCAGCGATGAGCTGTTCACCAAAAGCGCCAAGTTCACCCTTAAGCCCTCCGGTTCGTTTTTCTTGAAAATGCGCTGGAGCCACTTGCCTCCCGGGGTGAACCCGGTACAGGAGAAGCACGACGTCCATCTGGAAGTGAACGACATTCCAGCCTTTCGAGTGGAGGATTTCATGCCGCCCGAAAACGAGATGAAGGCGAGGGTAGACTTCACTTACACGCGCTCCAGCGAATCAGATCCCGATAAGTTTTGGAAAGCGTTTGGAAAAGATTGCGCGTCTTATCTGGAAGACTATATCAACAAGCGCGAGGCGATGGAGCAGGCCGTCGCTCAGATCGTCTCCGCAAGCGGCTCCGCCGAGGTCAAGCTCCAGAAGATTTATGCCCGCGTCCAGCAAATACGCAACATATCTTTTGAAGAGGAGAAGACGGCACAAGAGGAGAAGCGCGACAAAGATAAATGGCCGAAAAACGTGGAAGAGCTATGGAAGTTGCAACACGGCAACAGTGTGCAACTGAATTGGCTCTTTCTGGCTCTGACGCGTGCCGCGGGCATGGAGGCGTCGGATGTTTGGGTTCCGGACCGTTCCACTTATTTTTTCGACAGTAGAACGATGGATTCAAGCCGGCTCGATCGCGACGTTATTCTCGTCAAACTCGATGGCAAGGACCTGTTCCTCGATCCCGGAACGCCCTTCATTTCCTTCGGCATGCTGCCCTGGAACGAGACCGGAGTGAAGGGGTATAAGGCCGACAAAGACGGAGGATCGTGGGTCATCACAACTCTTCCCGATAGTTCCAAGTCTCTCGTTCTGCGTAAGGCGGAGCTTAAGCTCACGGACACAGGCGATCTGGAGGGCAAGGTGACCGTAACCTTCACCGGACTTGAATCTTCCCATCGCCGCATGGAAGAGCGCTTCGCCGACGATGCCGCCCGCAAGAAGTACCTTGAAGACGACGTTAAGGAATGGGTCGCGAATAATTCCGAGGTTGAACTTACCAGCCAGCCTGACTGGAAGAGTTCCTCAGCATCGATGGCGGCGGTATTCGCCCTGAAGGTCCCAGGTTGGGCGTCAGCGGCGGGTACCCGCTCGCTCCTGCCAATGGCCTTGTTCGGCGCCACGGAGAAGCACCTGTTCGAGCACGCCGATCGGGTGCACCCCGTTTACTTCTCGTTCCCCTCCCAGCGCGAGGACGACGTAGCCATTGAGCTCCCTTCAGGCTGGAAAATTGTGAGCGTGCCCGCGCCACAAAAAAAGGACGGCGGCGCCGTGCTGTATACCTCGGAGGCGGCCAACAACAACGGCACATTGCGGCTGCATCGCACGCTGAGTCTTAACCTTATGTTCGTCGAGACGAAGAGCTACTCTCACCTGCGCAACTTCTTCCAGCTCGTGAGAACTCTCGATGATCAGCAGGTCTTGTTGCAACCAGCGGCGGCGAGCGCGAGCAACTGACCACACGCAGTTACCGCGAGAGACGAGCGATTGTTCAATCATGCGCCGTTTTTCCCGCCAGCAACTCCAGTGCATGCGGCAGCAAATCGATCACGGCCTCCAGCGATTCCACCGCCCCCGCCGGGCTCCCCGGCAGATTCAAAATTAAACTCTTACCGCGCACCCCGCACACCGCGCGGCTGAGCGCCGCAAACCGAGTCTTGCGCATCCCTTCGGCGCGCATGCGCTCCGCGATGCCTTCAATCAGCCGGTCACACACAGCGCGCGTGGCTTCGGGGGTCACATCGCGCGAAGCAATCCCCGTCCCCCCAGTCGTGACGACGAGCCGCGTCGCCCGGCACATCTGAATCAGTTTTTCCTGGATCGCGCCCTGCTCGTCGGACACGAGCCCGCGCTCGGCAACTCGAAACCCGCGCCGCTCCAAGGCCTCCGCTACCGCCGGACCCGAGCAATCAGCCTTCTCGCCTCGCGAACACGAGTCGCTCACAGTCAATACGGCTGCCAAAACCCCGTCGGCCCGCGCTGCATGATCATGGGCATCAGGTGTCGAGCAAGACATCTTCGCCCTCAGCGTCACCTTCTGCCGCGTCGCGCTGCGCTTCATCGAGCAACCGCAGTCCCTCCATCAGCAGCCCTTGCGTATTCAGCGTCGTTGTCTCCTGCGCGGTGCTCTTGGTGAAATCAATCTCGAAATTTCCTTCGGTCCAGCGCAGCACCTTAAAGACCGCCTCATCCCCAAGTGTCGCCCCATACGCGGCGTGTCTTGCCTGCCCCTGGGTGAAATAAATCTCGCATTTGTCGTCGCCGTTGGTCATCGTCAGCAGGCAGCTCTTGCGTCCCATCTCGAGCGACTGCACCAGGTCAATCACGTTCATCTGCGCCAGGCTTCCGCGCAATACGCCATCCGCCGCCGTCGGAGCCTTTGCCAGTTTTTCCAGCGCAATCCGGTCCACCACGCGCTTGATTCTGCGCACCGCATCTTTCAGAAAAAAGGGCTTCTCCAGAAGATCTTCAACGCCTTCCTGGAGCGACAGCCGTTCGCCGATGTCTCCTTTGCTCGCCATCAGGACGACCGCAATTCCCGCCGTCGCCGGACGGCTCTTCAATTTTTCGACCAACTGCCGCCCATCCATCCCCGGCATACGGTAGTCGCTAACCAGCAGATCCGGGACCTCTTCCACCGCCTTCAACAGCGCATCCGCCGAATCGTTCGCGGTAGAAACTTCCGCCAGCGAAGCGAGCGCCTGCTGCAACATTCCCAGCACCATGGGATTGTCATCCACCAGCAGGATTCGTACGTTAGTTGGCATACTGTCTATTTGGCGCGACGCGTCGGCGATACTCTCCACTCTTGCCGCCCGATTTCTTCTCCAGCACTACCTCGCGGATTTCGATACCCTTGTCGAGCGCCTTACACATGTCGTACACGGTGAGCGCCGCCACACTCGCCGCCACCAGCGCCTCCATCTCCACTCCCGTCTCCGCCGTGGTCTTTACTTTTGAGTGAATAGCCACGCCATTCTCGCACACGCGTAGGGTCACAGCAATGTGCGTCAGGGGCACCGGATGGCACATGGGAATCAGCTCGAAAGTGCGTTTAGCAGCCATAATTCCCGCCGTACGCGCCACTTCCAGCGGATCGCCTTTGGGATTCGATGGCAGTGCGCGCAGCACCTCCGCCGACATCAATACCAGCGCGGAAGCCTCCGCCTCTCGAGCAGATTTCTTCTTGTCGGAAACGTCTACCATCCGAGCTTGGCCATGCTCGTCAAAGTGCGAGAGTTTCTTAGGCATCAAAAACAGGGTACAGCATTCCGCCGCAACCCAGCACGCGCGGAAGAAGTTCCTATGCCTCGCTGTCCTCTGCGGTTTCTCATTTTTTAGCGATCAAGCGGACTGGCAGCAGCGGGCAGAATTAGGGCAGCAGTACCGGAACCAACTCGCCACCCGGAATGATCTCGCGATCTGGGGGAATGACCAGATAGCAATTCGCCCGAGCCAAAGCCGCAATATCACCCGATCCCTGCCAGGCCGCCAGCTCAACCTCGGAATTTTCAAACTGCCCGGAGACCACCGCCGGCAGAAAGCGCGTTAGCCCAGTCTTCGTCCGCACGTCACCCTTCAATCGCGCCTTAAGAAAAACCAGCGGCTCCGGCCGAGCCCCCGCCAACGCGTCAATCAGCGGCTGAACAAAAAGCCGGAATGTAACCATGGTAGAAACCGGATTCCCCGGCAACCCAAAGAAGTAGTGTGGCGCGGGCATTCCTGCCCGCGTGCCGGCAGCGGATGAACGGTCCGCGCCGACAAGAGTATTCGCGCCACCTGGACAACTCCCAAACACCACCGGCTTTCCCGGCTGAATCCGAGCCCCGGTAAAATAAAATTCCGCCCCCATCTCCCCAAGCACCTGCTCGACGAGATCATACTTTCCCATCGAAACTCCACCAGTCAGCAACAAGAGGTTGCACGCCAAGCCTTCTTCGATCAGCGCCCGCAGCCGCGACGGTTCATCTGGAGCGATCGGCAACCGCACTGCCTCCCCGCCCGCCTCTTCGATCTGCGCAGCCAGCGAATACGCATTGGAATTCCGAATCTGCGCCGGCCCCGGCGTGGCATCAATCTCCACCACCTCGTCGCCAGTGGAAAGCACGGCGATCCGAGGCTTGCGAAAAACCTGTACGCGGCTTTTGCCCACCGCGGCCGCAATCGCAATCAAAGAATGATCCAGCCGTTGTCCGCCCTCCACCACCACCTGTCCCGCCCGAGCCTCCGCCGCCCGCGGGACAAAATTCTCGCCGCTCTTCACCCCGCGTTGAACCTCAACGATCGATCCTGAAGCAGCCGTATATTCCACCATCACCACGGCATCGGCGCCTGCCGGCAGAGGCGCTCCAGTCATGATGGAAACCGCCTGCGCGCGGCCAACCTTGAAACTCTCGCCCGAATCTCCCGCCTTGATTTCCCCCACAACTTCCAGTCGCGCTGGAACCTGCTCCACATCTGGCGCCCGCACCGCGTATCCGTCGCGAGTCGCGCGAGCAAAAGGAGGGAAGTCACGGTCCGCAACCAGCGCCTCGGCCAGGACCCGTCCGCGCGCCGCGAGCAGATCAGCGCTCTCGATAGCGCGCGATTCGACGGCCTTAGCGTGCACTTGATCGGCGTGCGCATCCACAATCCGCCGCGCCTCTTCAAAGCTCACCACGCCCGCCGCCGAAATCGAGGATGCCATTCAGAAATCATACGACGAACCATGCCATCACGAGCCATTGCCAGCGTTCGCGAACTAAACGACAATGCACTGCGGAGCGATTGTGCAGACGAAATCAACCGGTCCGACGTTGAGGCCACACGCCGCGGCAGACCCGCCCAATGCCGGCTTCCGAAGCGCCACCCGCATCCACGGCAGCTTCCTCGCCGCCGCCGAAAAACGCGCTTTAATCTGGATGGCCGAGCGCATGCCGCCCGCAATTAACTCCGACCATCTCACCGCCATCGGCTTCGCCGCCCAACTAGCGACCGGCGTTTGCTACGCGCTGGCCGCCCGCGACCGCCGCATGTTGCTCGCCGTCATCCTATGCCTGGCTTTGAACTGGTTCGGTGACAGCCTCGACGGCACGCTCGCCCGCGTACGCCAGCAGCAGCGTCCGCGCTATGGTTTCTACGTCGACCACATGATCGACTCCATCGGCGCCACCGCCATGATGGTCGGCCTCGCCCTCTCCGGCTACATGCATCCGGTCATTGCGATCGGCCTGCTGATTGCTTTTCTCCTGCTTTCCATTCAGTCCTATCTCGCAACCTACACCATCGGTGAATTTCATCTCTCTTTCTGGCGATTCGGCCCGACCGAGTTGCGCATCCTCCTCGCCATCGGCAACCTCGCGCTCTTTAAATGGGCATGGGTCATTCACGGCCGCTATCGCCTTTTCGACATCGGCGGCGCGATCGGCCTGGTCGGAATGTCGCTGATGCTGATCGTTTCCACGCTGAAGAACACGCTGCGTCTCTATCGCGAGGAACGAATTAAGTGAGTGGCGATGATGCGGGCTGTTCTAGTGGGTCCACGCGACAATCGCAAAACACGCGCTCCTGAAGCACCCTAGCCCCACCAACATCGGCCCGCCAAAGCTTCGTCCGCTGGTTAAAGTTCAATTTCGTAGGCGGAATCGGAATCATCGTCCAACTCATCGCGCTCGCCCTCTTCCGCTCCGGGCTGCACCTCAACTATCTGCTGGCCACGGCCCTCGCCGTCGAAACCGCGGTGATCCATAACTTCCTCTGGCATGAGCGCTTCACCTGGCGCGATCGTCCATCCGCGCATCGCATGCAATCGCTCACAAGGTTCGCCAAGTTCAATGCCACCAACGGCGCTGTCTCCATTGTCGGCAATCTGCTCATCATGCGCGCGCTGGTGGGCCAGTTCCACATGAACTACATGATCGCCAACCTCATAGCCATCACAGTCTGCTCCCTCGTAAATTTCCTGCTCAGCGACTGGGTAGTCTTCGAGCGCGATGCCTAGATTGCGGCGACGGCCTCTGCGATCTCTGTGCTAAACTCAGCGTCCTCTGCGGTTCAGATTTTTCTGATGCCGTCTCACGCGCCAGTCTGGTGCAGGGAAATTCAACGCTGTCCCGTTACCGCCCCCGCGTTCTTCCGTAACGTTTTTGGGGTTACGCCCACGTCGAATCCACGATATAATTTTTATGGTTTCTTTATGCGTTCAAAAGGCTCCATTTCGGGTCTGTGCTGGATCGAAGGACGCGCCTGTCCTCGCCGGTACCTTTCCGTCCTGCCCTCGCACGTGCGCGCCAATCTTTTCGGCAGCGACTAATTTCTTCTCCACAATTGGGTTGCTCGAAGCTCGTAGCTCGAAGCCTCAAAACCGCTCGACAGCGATCGAATCGGCTACGAAGTCCGTCACCACCACAAATCAATCCAACGAAATCAGGAGAACCTGCCATGACGACTAAAACACTGACTCTCGGCCCGAAGATCACAACTGCTCTTCCCGGCCCCAACGCCCGCCGTGTGCTCGCGGGCGACGAAAAATTCATTTCGCCTTCCTATACTCGTTCCTACCCGATGGTAGCCAAGCGCGGCCGCGGCATCGTTGTCGAAGACGTCGACGGCAATGAGTTTTTCGACTTTTCCGCCGGCATCGCCGTAACCTCCACCGGCCACTGCCATCCCGAAGTCGTCGCCGCCATTCAGCGCCAGGCCGCTGAACTCATTCACATGTCCGGCACCGACTTCTACTACGAGAGCATGGTCACGCTCGCCGAGCGCTTGTCAAAGATTGCGCCCATGCCCGGCCCGCACAAAATCTACTATGGCAACTCCGGCGCCGAAGCCATCGAGTGCGCGTTGAAGCTGGCCCGCTATCACAGCAAGCGCCAGCACATCATTGCCTTCCTCGGCGCGTTCCATGGACGCACCATGGGCGCTCTCTCGCTCACTGCCTCCAAGCCGCAGCAGAAGCGTCGTTTCTCGCCGCTCGTTCCTGGCGTGACGCATGTGCGCTATCCTGACGTCTATCGCGGCTGCGTCGGTGGCCAGCAAGATGCCGAGCAGTTTGCGCTAGGCTGCGCCCGCTACATCGAAGAAAAGTTGTTTAAGACCGTTCTCGCTCCCGAAGAAGTCGCCGCCATTTTCGTCGAGCCCATTCAGGGCGAAGGCGGCTACGTCGTCGCTCCCACCGTCTTCATGCAGGAACTGCGCCGCATCTGCGACAAGCATGGAATCATGCTCGTCGTCGACGAAGTCCAAAGCGGCATCGGCCGCACTGGCAAGTGGTTCGCCGTCGAGCACACCGGCGTTGCTCCCGACATGGTCTGCATGGCGAAGGGCATCGCCTCCGGCATGCCGCTCGGCATCTGCATGACCCGCGCCGAAATCATGGACTGGGTTCCCGGTTCGCACGCCTCGACCTTCGGCGGAAATCCCGTCTGCATCGCCGCTGCCCTGGCCACGCTCGACGTGATCGAAAAAGAAGGCCTGCTCCGCAATGCGCAGGAAGTCGGCAACCACATGCTCAAGCGCATGGCGGATTGGCCGAAGAAGCACAAAATCGTCGGCGACGTTCGCGGTCGCGGCCTGATGCTAGGCGTCGACATCGTCAAAGATCAGCAGACGCGCGAGTACGGCAACGCCGAACGCGACCGCATCGTCGAAAAGTCCTTCGAACGCGGAGTCCTTTTCCTCGGCTGCGGCCCAAGCACCGTTCGCATCGCGCCCCCGCTAATCGTTACCAAAGACGAAGCTGACGTTGCCGTGGACACGCTCGAAGAGTCGATCGCGGCGGTCGAAGCAACTCTCTAATCGACCAATCTAAAAAAGGGGTGCCCCACTCATTCGCGTTTTTTGCGAATGAGTGGGCTGCCGAAAGGAGCGACCCATGTCGAGCGGAATCGTCGAAGCCATCTACATTGCCGCTACTGCCACCGGCCCGACCAAGGCCGTCGACGCGGTGTCCGCCATCCCCGGCGCGGGGCTCGATGGCGACCGCTACGCCCTCAAGCAAGGCACGTTCTTCAAGCCCGAGCCCGACTTCGAACTTACACTCATCGAATCCGAAGCCATCGAAGCTCTCCGCCGCGACTACGGAATCGACCTTCCCGCCGGCGACGCCCGCCGCAACCTCGTCACCCGCGGCGTAGCCCTCAACCATCTAGTCGGCCGCGAATTCACGATTGGTAACGTCCGCATCCGCGGCATCCGCCTCTGCGAGCCTTGCGATCACCTCCAGCGCCTGACCGGCAAACAACTCATCAAAGGCCTGCGTCATCGCGGAGGACTGCGCGCCCAGATTCTCTCCGAAGGCACAATCCGCGCGGGTGATCCGATAACAGCAATGGCCGGCGAGCCGGTGAGCACTCGACCGTAGCGCCGCCATCGTGGCGGCGGTTACGCGGGCGTCCTCGCCCGCCGTCCGTAGAACCAGCAGCTCGACCGCGAGATTCCAAAGCACCGAAAGGAGGTCCAATGCCGCGCTTCACTCCTCGTCTCATCCTCACTCTCGCCTTCGCGCTCGTGCTCTGGGCCTCGGCCTTCGCGGGAATCCGCGCCGGCCTGCGCGCCTACGGACCTGCCAACCTCGCCGTCCTGCGCTTCCTGGTAGCCTCCGCCGTGCTCGCCATTTACGCTGCCATCGCGCACTTCCGTCGCCCTAAACCACGCGACCTTCCCGGACTCATCCTCACCGGCGCTGTCGGCATCACCTTCTACAATCTCGCGCTCAACTACGGCGAAACGCGCGTCGCCGCCGGCACAGCCAGCATGCTCATCGCCTCTGCGCCCATCTGGACCGCACTCGCCGCGCGCTTCTTCCTGCATGAAAAATTCAACCGCTTCGGATGGACCGGCGTGTTCGTGAGCTTCGCTGGAGTCGCACTCATCGCCAGCGGCGAAGGCCATGGCATCCACTTTTCACCGCAGGCGCTCATTATTCTGGCAGCCGCTACCGCCTCCGCAATCTACATCATTCTTCAGAAGCATTACCTGGGCAGCTACAGCGCGCTTGAGTTTACTGCCTATTCCATCTGGGCAGGCACGCTCATGATGCTGCCCTTCGCCAGCGGACTCCTGCACGCCCTCCGCACTGCTCCTCTCCCTGCCACCGCGGCGGGTGTCTATCTGGGAATCTTTCCCGGAGCCTTGGCCTATCTGGCGTGGGGGTATGTGCTGTCGCACGGCACCGCCAGCCGCATCACCACCGCGCTCTATCTGACTCCGGTGATTGCGATCGGCATCGCCTGGATCTGGCTCGGCGAAATCCCCAAGCTGGTCTCCTTGGCTGGTGGCGCCGTCGCCTTAGCCGGCGTGTTGCTGGTGAACACCATGGGCAAGGGCGAGCAAATGACAATCGCCGAGCCTGTTCCCGCTGACTAGGAAATCTCGGAGGGTGCCCCATCCTAACGTCGCGCTTTTTGCGACGTTAGGGTGGGGAAGTTGACCTCCAGCAAATGTACCGAACTCGCCGTGATGACGATCACCGTGACTCCTGCCATTGCTCGCTATCCTGAAGCCGGCAATTCACTTCCATGCTCGCCGGCCGCCTCACACAAGGAACGCTACGCGCACTGGACTGGCTGTCGGAAAAGATCCTTCCCGCCGACGAATCCGCAAAGCACCTTAAGACCGGCCGCCGCGGCGAGGAAGATGCCTACTTCTACCTGCGCCGCCAAGGCTACATCATCATCGCCCGCAACTACCGGTCCCCCAATCATCGCGGCGAACTCGATCTGGTTGGCTGGGCTAAAAAAGAAGATGATAAGAAAGACAACGACATTCTCTGCTTCATCGAGGTAAAAACCCGCACCACGCGCGCCGTCAAGCCCGCCGAAGCCGCCGTCGACCGCCAAAAGCAGAATGACCTCCGCGACGTTGCCCGCGACTTCCTGCGCCACATGCCCGTTTCGTGCCAGTGTAGGTTCGACGTGCTAGCGGTATATTATGACCGCGGTTTCGACCAGCCCTCATTCGAGCTGTTTCAAAATGCGTTTCCTGTGGCGTACAATCGGAAATTTGCACGCTCTTACTGAAGCGATTTAGTACTCGAAAGGATTCAGTTCGTGCCCGAATTAAGAAAAGATCCCATCGTGGGCCGATGGGTCATTATTTCGACCGATCGCGCCAAGCGCCCCACCGACTTCGTGCGCGAGTCCATGAAGATCAAAGGCGGCTTCTGCCCCTTCTGTTACGGCAACGAAAGCAAGACGCCTCCCGAAATTCTCGCCTATCGCCCCACCACCAACGGCAACGCCCCGCAAAAAGACAGTCCCGGCTGGACCGTCCGCGTCGTTCCCAACAAGTTCCCCGCCCTCGGCATCGAAGGCAGCCTCAACAAGCAGGCCGAAGGCATGTTCGACAAGATGAACGGCATCGGCGCCCACGAAGTCATCATCGAGACGCCCGACCACAACATGAGCCTCGCCCAGCTTCCCTCCAAGCGCATCGAAGACGTGCTCTGGGCCTTCCGCGATCGCATTCTCGACCTCAAAAAAGATCGCCGCTTCAAGTACATTCTGCTCTTCAAAAATCACGGAGAAGCCGCCGGCGCCTCCCTCGAGCATTCCCACTCGCAGTTAATCGCGCTGCCTATTCTGCCCATCTACGTAGTCGAAGAGCTCCAGGGAGCCAAGCAGTACTACATCTACAAGGAGCGCTGCGTCTTCTGCGACGCCATCCGCCAGGAGATGGAAACCGGCACGCGCATCGTCGCCGAAAACGCAGACTTCATCACCCTCGCTCCCTACGCTCCGCGCTTCCCCTTCGAAACCTGGATTCTCCCCAAGCGCCACGAATCAGCCTTCGAAAATTCATCGTCGCAAATGTTCGAGAACCTGGCCAAGGCGCTAAAGCTCTTGCTGATGAAAGCCGACCGCGTCCTCGACAATCCGCCCTACAACCTGGTCGTGCATTCGTCGCCCGTGCAAGACCCAACCAACGAGCACTATCACTGGCACATCGAATTCATGCCAAAACTAACCAAGACCGCCGGCTTTGAATGGGGGACTGGCTTCTACATCAACCCCACGCCGCCCGAAGAAGCGGCAAAGTTCCTGCGCGAGGCGAGCGTGGAAGATGCGGTGCCGGGCGCAGTCGTGTCACGCTAGCTCCAAAAAATGGAGCCTCGCTCCTTCAACGCCCTAGCAAATCTCATCCGAGACGTTCTGCAATAAGGGCGGCAAATTTCGGCGCTTGCGCGAGATCACGGAGTCTGGCGACGATGTTCTTCCAAGGTTCGCGCCTCACCATAGCCTGCAAGTCTATCTTTTCCATGACCAACGCTGAATTTGCGTGGAATTGATGGACCAGGAAGTCATCGGGATGCAGCCGTAGGATTCCATATTGCGCCAGACATGCCTCTGGAAAGTCTCCCTCGTTGAAAGTAACGATGGCATTCGCATGCCCGCAAATAGCCGCGGCTAACACGTGACGGTCATTTTTGTCTGGGATGCAAGCGAGAGCTTGAGCCATGTCAGGTGGAATACTGACAACAGCTTCGGGAAAATGTTCGCGCATTACCCTCAACCTTCTCTCACCTTGTTCTGGCGTATACCCCATCCGTTGGAGCGCAGTCCCAACCTCCGTGAGAATTTGAGCGCTCCAAAGCGGCCGATAAAGGGACGGCTCTAGAGCCAGGCGAAGCAACGTGTCACAGAGCGGCATTGGAACAAGCACGCAAGCATCGAGCAGTGCGGCGTATTCGTTATCGGGTGTGAGTATCATCCGGGACCTTGTCGTAGATCCCTTCTTCAAACTCGGCGCGCGCCAGGTCGTCGAGCGCCTTTCTGCGGCCGGCATCGCGCGTTGACTTGTAGGCCATGACGTCCCGTACGTAGATGCGACGATGCGTTCCGACTAGATGAAAAGGGATTTCTCCTCTCTCCAGCAATTGAACGAGGTATTGCCTGGAGACGCCCAGGACTTTGCCAGCTTCAACGGTTGTCAGTTCGTGCCGATTTTGCAGGATGGTGACCGAATGACCAGCTCGCAAGTCAGCGAGTAGCCGGAGAAGAAACGAGTAAACGTTGTTGGGCAGAATCTCAGTCTTTCCGTCTGGGCCGATGAGCTTCGCTTCCGCCTCGCGAAGCTTGGTATAGATGTCGAGGATTTCCTTCTGTTCTTTTTGGGAAATATCGACTGCGGACGCTTCGCTGTTTTCGGTCATGGTCGTGTAGCCTCCTCCTCGTGAACTTAGGACTGTCCACGGGAGCCTTGGGATTGTCATCATCTTAATCGATCAAGTGCTATAAATGCAAGCATTTACTTGCATAAATTAAAGAATTGGCAACTAATCGATGCCTTTTACGGCATTTGCTAGGTCTTCCAAGCACTCGAATGAACGTAAACAGAGGCTGGGGCTCACGAGCCAAGGCCGACAAAGACCACGGACCCAGGGCCCACTAAGACCGCCTCATGGACACTCACAGTTGGAAGCGGCGGATTTGCGCAGTAACTTATAATATGCCCGTCTAAAATCAGCAGCCAAGCTGCAACCTCGTCAGACCAGAGGCAGACCATGTCCTTCAACCGCGATCTCCGCTTCGCCCTCCTCTCGCTAGCCCGCACCCCCGGCCTGGCCTGCGCCGTCATCCTCACCCTGGCGCTCGGCATCGGCGCCAATGCCGCCATCTTTACGTTAGTCCGCGGCGTCCTGCTGCGGCCGCTGGTCAACCGCGACGAATCTCGCCTGATCTACATTCGCCAGAGCGCCCCCGGCATCGGCTCGGAAAACGAGAATTTTTCTGTCCCCGAAATCCAGGACTTGAAGGCCAGCGTGAGATCGGTCAGCGAGTTTGGCGAGTTTTCGACGATCGGCTTCACCATGCTTGGCCTCGGCGAGCCGCGTGAAGTTCGCGCCGGCGTTGTGGACGGCTCCTATTTCGAAGTCATGGGCTTACGTCCCGTGCTGGGCCGACTCCTTGACCCGCACGACGACGGTCCCAATGCCGCCGGCGCAGTCGTCCTTACCTACCGCTTCTGGTCCACGGCGCTGCACAGCGATCCATCGGTGATCGGCAAGCAGGTTCGCTTCGATACACGCACAGCCACCGTCGTTGGCGTGCTGGAGCCTTCGGTTCCTTACCCGGCGAACACCGAACTCATCGCGAACATTGTGACCAGCCCGCATCATCTCTCCGCGACCATGGTAACGGGCCGCGTTCATCGCATGACGGATTTGTTCGGGCGTCTGGCTCCGGGAGTGTCTCTCGATCAGGCTCGAGCCGAGTTGCGCTCGGCATACTCTGCCATGAAGAAAGATCACCCCGAAGCCTACCCTGCCAGCGGGCAATACAGCATCGATGCGAAGCTGCTGCGCGATGAGATCACATCGAATGCTCGCACCGTGTTGCTGGTGCTGCTCGCTGCCTCGGGACTGGTGTTCATCATCGCGTGCTGCAATGTGGCGAATCTGATTCTGGCGCGCACCGTGCGCCGCGAAGGGGAATTAGCGGTGCGTACCGCGCTCGGCGCAAGCACGGGTACCTTACGCCGCCTGCTGCTGGCGGAAAGTCTGCTGCTCTGCGGCGCCGGAGCGATTCTGGGAGTGGTCAGCGCAACTCCCATGGTCAACGTCCTGGCGCGGTACGCTTCGCGTTTCTCGGTGCGCGCGCTCGACTTGAAGATTGATTCGAGCATGCTCTGGCTGGGCGCAAGCCTCGCGATCGTGGCCGCAGTGCTCCTGGCTTTCGTCCCGCGCTTACCCACGGCCAACACGTCGCAAGGCATCAACCTCGGCAGCGGCGGGGTGCGCATCAGCGGCGTGCGCATTACCGGCGGGACCAGCCGGCGGCTGCGCATCTTCGCGGTCATCCAGATTGCCCTCTCCTTCATGCTGCTCGCCGGAGCCAGCATGCTGATCAAGACGCTGCTCACCATGCAAGCCGCGCAGACTGGTTTCGACACGCACCGCGTGCTGGCCATGGATATGCCGGTAATGTCTTACGGCAAAAGTGCAGATCAGATCATCAATTTCTATCGGGACGCAATCCGCCGCATCAAGGAGCTGCCGGGAGTTGACGGAGTCGCGGAAGGAACCAGTGTGCCCTGGCGAGATGCGGGCGGCTTCGGTCCGGGATTCGAATTCACCGGCGAAGGTCACGTGAAAGGCAGTCACGAAGAGGATCCTCTGGGGCAGTTCCGCGCCGTTTCGCCGGGATTCTTCGCGGCGCTAGGCGTGCCCATCATCGAAGGCCGGGACTTCAACGATGATGACCGCCGCGGCGGCGAGCCGGTAGTGATCGTCAGCCAAAGTGTCGCGCAACGCATGTTCCCCGGCCAGGATCCCCTCAATCGCCACGTTATGTGGACCGACCCGGTGATGGATTTCGTCAACATAAGCAAAGGACCGCGCCGAATTGTCGGAGTCGCCGCCGATGTCGACGATGAGCACATCGTCCCGGGAGCGGCACTCACCATCTATCATCCGTTCGGCCAGGTGCCGGATAGTCTTTCCGACAATGGCGTGAGCATCTTTGGCGGCCGGCTGTTCGTGCACACACGCATCGATCCCTACGCGCTGGTCACGCCGGTCACCCGCATCGTGCGTGAGATGTCGGTTGATCAACCCGTGGAGCACGCCGCCACGCTCGCAGACATTCGCGCCGAAGTGCTCACCCCCGATCGGCTCAACACAATTGTGTTCGGCGGATTTGCCGCGGTTGCCTTGGCGATCGCCATCGTCGGGGTAGCGGGCGTGCTCGCCTTTTCCGTCAGCGCACGAACGCGTGAGTTCGGCATCCGCCTGGCAATCGGCTCGCAACGCCGCCACCTCTTGACCCGCGTGATTGCCGAAGGAGCTGTAATGGCGGGTGCTGGCGTGCTTGCCGGCGCGGCGGTCGGGCTCATGCTCGCACGGCTCGCGAACAGATTTTTTTGGGAAGTCAAAATGCCGGGCCTGTTGCCCGTATTCATTGCCGCCTTCGTATTGATGGCAGTCGCGGTTGTCGCATCGCTATTGCCCGCGGCACGCGCTGCGCGGGTCGATGTTATGCAAGCACTGCGCTCGGAGTGACAGCGTCTGAGGCATCGGCCGCGCCGAATGCCCTTTTGTGGAGGGTCACGGCTTTTATGGAGGATCACGGCTTTTGTGGAAGGGCGCGGCTTTTGTGGAAGGGCACGGCTTCAGCCGTGCCGATAAGCACCGAGAATGGACGGGCTTTAGCCCCTGAGGACGGGGCCGCTGCCCGCTCCAACGTCCCGGGCTAAGTAACTCGCCTAAACCCCCAACCAATGTAAACTTACGCTTCACCCATGCAGGCTTTAAACCTGAAGCCGACACACACGCCTTGACACGCAAACTTATAATGTAAGTAGTAACTTCATCGAACGGCCCAGTGCCGTAGCGGCAAGAAGTCAAAAGCTCTTTGATAACAAGCAGGCGAGCGGGAGACAAGCCAAGGGGACACCCCGGCGAAAGCCATTCAGGAAAATAGCACACGTAAGTCTTTATTCCTGAATACTTTACCTATAACTACCCTAAATTGAATACTTTGCGCGCGCTTCCAACGCAAAAACACCCGAAAATAGACCCTAACTCCCACGCCCTCAAGACTTTGCCTATAAGCTCTTTCGGATCAAGACTTTGGCGGGAAATTTTCTCTAAACCGCTGATTCCATTAGACCGGTGTAAGGGGGGGTACCCCCCCACCACAAAAGAAGCCAAAACAAAAAGGACAGCCCCGGAGCCCCCCAAGGCCGTCCTCATGATCCCTCCCGGTTAGAAGGGCAACTGACGCTAAGGTAGCGCCAAGACGTTGCTCCAAGGTTGCGGTTCTGTGAAAATCCGATGAATTTGCGCCCACCCCGCGACAACTGACCGAAGTGCCTCTACTCGTGTAATCTTCTGTGTTCGAGACGAAACACAATGGACAGTTTCGGCATCCTCCTCGCTGTCGGGATCGTGTTCATTGTTTTGTTCGGACCGTGGTTGCTGCTCTGGCGAGCGAACTCGCGGCGCAAACGGGAACGCGAGGAAGACCAAGCCCGATGGCGCGATCTGACTTCGCGCATTTTCACTCTCGAAAACGCGGTTGAGGCGCTGCACACGCAACGCGCAAAGCCAGCCGCCGAAGAAGCCAAGCCAAAGCCATCCCAGCGGCCCGAGCAGGCTCAAGCCTCCACGCCGGTTTTGTCGAGCAGCGCAGCGCCACCAAGCGTTGAGCCTTCTCGCGATCTCAGCCCATCGGGGCGCGTCGCCTACGACTGGGTCACGCACAAAACTGCCGCACCCATCGCTGCTCACGATTCGCCTAGCGAGCCGCCTTCCACGGCCACTCCCGTGACTCCACCTTCCGCTCCAGTTACGCCAGAGCCCGAGCCAAGCTTCGCCGCGAGAGAAATAAGTTTTTCGTTCACCGACCGTCTCAAAAGCTCGCTCGACATCGAAGAGATGCTGGGCACGAACTGGCTGAACAAGATCGGCATCGTCATCCTGGTTCTCGGTGTCGCATTCTTTCTTGCCTATCAGCTCAAGACGCTCGGCCCCGCAGGAAAAGTCCTGGTTGGATTTGTAACTGCCGCCGTCATGCTCGGCGCGGGCATCTGGTTTGACCGCGGAGAACGTTACCGCATTCTGGCGCGCGCCGGCATTGGAGGCGGTTGGGCGCTGGCGTTCTTCACAACCTATGCGATGTATCACGTCGCCGCCGCGCACGTGCTGAACTCGCAGCCGCTCGATCTCGTGCTCATGCTGGCGGTAGCCGCGGCCATGGTCGGGCACACTCTGCGCTATCGCTCGCAAACCGTAACCGGCCTCGCATTTCTGCTTGCGTTCTTAACCGTCACGATCAGCCATTCCAATGTCTACAGCCTGGCGGCAGGCGCGGTGCTCGCCGCCGCGTTAGTCGTCATTGTTCTGCGCATGCGGTGGTTCGAACTCGAAGTCTTCGGAATCCTGGCCAGCTATCTGAATCACGATTTATGGCTGCGGCCGATCATCGAGCCAATGCACGGCAAACGCCACCCATTTCCCGAGTTCGCCGCCAGCGCCGGAATCCTGAGCTTGTACTGGCTGATCTTCCGCATGTCGTATGTCTTCCGCCGACCGGATAAAGACAAGCAGGAGCGCGTCTCAACCGTCGCCGCCTTGCTGAACTCCGCTCTGCTCCTCGCATTGTTCAAGTACCAGTCAACGCATCCGGAATGGGCATTCTGGGCGCTTCTTGCAATCGGAGCAATCGAAACGCTGCTCGGGCAACTGCCAGTTACTCGCCGTCGCCGCCCCGCTGTCATCGTTTTATCGACGCTGGGCGTGGTTCTTTTGATCGCGGCGTTTCCCTTCCGCTACTCGGGTGCGCGCTTGTCGGTCTTGTGGCTGTTCGAAGCCGAGGCGTTGTTGCTGATCGGCGTGTGGACGAAGGAGGTCGTCTTTCGCCGGCTCGGAATGCTGGGCGCAATCCTCGTTGCCGGCCAGATGATCGCCTACGACGCGGCCGAGATCCTCGGGCGGCGCATGGATGGCGCCGACTTACGTCCCGACTTTCGACTGGCGATCGTGTTTGTCGTCGCGGCCGCGGTGTTTTACGCCAATGCACATTGGGTCCTGCGCCTGTACTCGGCTTTGTTTACGCATGAGTTCGACCGGCGCGTGATGGAGCGCCTGTCGTATGTCGCCGCCCTGATGCTGCTGATCGCCGCGTGGATCGCCTTCCCTGAAAGCTGGACCGCGGTTGCCTGGTGCGCAGTCGGCTCGGGACTCGCGCTCGGCGCGCGACGTTTTGGTCCTGGAGAATCCGACTCTTCAGATGGATCGGCTGGAGATGCATCGGCCGGCTTCCGCGAGCTTTACTACCAGGCAAATTTCCTAGCCTTCATATCCGTGCTGCGCGTTTTCGCGATCAACCTGGAAGCCACGGACAAGTACCACGGCGCGAGTCTGCGGCTGATGACCATTGCGCTCGTCTCAGCGTTGCTCTATATCACCTCGCGATGGAGCGGCGATTCCGATCGCGCCCCCGGCATATCCATCAAGCAGCGTCTTTATTCTCATGCGCAGCTCGCAAGCGTCGCCTACACGTGGTCAGCGTCAATTCTTCTTGCGCTGCTCGCGTGGTATGAACTGCGCCCGGTTAGCGTTGCCGATGCCTGGATGGTTGCGGGTTTGATCTTGTTCGAAATCGGGCTGGAGAGGCAAAAACTGAGTCTGCGATTGCAAGGTTATGTCGCGTTCGCCGCGAGTTTTCTGCGCGTTTTCTTTGTGAATCTCAATGCCGACGGCAACCCCGGAGAAATCAGCCCGCGCTTCTATACGGTGGTTCCGCTGGCGCTCGGTTTCTTCTACGCCTATTGGAGATTGCGCGAGACAAGCGCGACGCTGAATAAATCGGAAGAGAAATTCCATGCTGCCGATCTCTGCTGCTGGCTGGGCACAATCACATTCGCCATGCTCATGCGCTTTGAAATGGAAGCGGACTGGGTGGCCGCGGCATGGGCGGCACTTGCCTTGGGACTGCTGGTGATTGCATGGCGAAGCGAGCGCAGAGTGTTTCTTTATCAGGCGCTTCTGATCGCTATCGGCGTGCTCTTCCGCACCGTAATGCACAATTTCTACGAGCGTAGCTATTTCCCATCGCCGGCTTGGGAAAGCCGGTGGATCACGACAGGAGTTGCGATTGCGCTGCTGTTACTAGCATTGCCTTTCGCATTTCAGCTTCGCAGGAAAGATGAGCCGAGCAGCGAGACTGGGCTCGTGCGCTTGTTCCAGTCGGCCGTTCGGCGTCCGGAACAAATCTTCTTCTTCATCGCCATCGGCCTGCTGACCGCGCTGCTTGGAGTCGAAATGCGCCATGGCATGGTCACGCTCTCGTGGGGCGTAGAAGGAGTCGCCGTGTTTCTCTTGGCCCTATCGGTTCGCGAGCGCAGCTTCCGGTTGACTGGGCTTGGGCTTTTGCTTCTGTGCGTCGGCAAGATTTTGATTGTGGATGTCTGGCAGCTGGATCTGCACGATCGCTTCGTGACTTTTATGGTCCTGGGCACGGCGCTTCTGCTGGTGTCGTTCCTCTACACACGAAATCGTGAGAAATTGCGGCAATACTTATGAAGCGCTGGATTCTACTGGCTGGAATTTTATTTTTGGCGATCGCCTCGGTGGTGGTGAGCGAGCGCCGCAAAGTGGACGTGCCTCCGAGTCCCGCGGCCCTGCTGTATCTGGTTGCCGATACCGAACAGGAATTGACGCGGATGCCCGTACGCTTTGCGCGCATGTCGGACGAAGAAGAAATCCGCATCGGCAACGAGTTAGCGAAATATTACGCGAGCGGCGAGGCGCGTGAAATCACCCCGGAAAATACCATCATCCAACATGACCTGCGGCGAGTGGGCGACGAGGTCGCCCGTAACGCGCATCGCAGGCTGCCGTACAAGTTCCACTATCTTCCCGACTCGTATCTGATCAACGCCTTCGCCCTGCCGGGCGGGCACGTCTTCGTGGGTGGCGGACTGCTCGCGCTCATGGACAGCGAGGATGAACTCGCTGCGGTGCTCGGGCACGAGATCGAACACATCGATCATTACGATTGCGCCGAGCGCGTGCAGCGCGAACAGGCCCTGCGCAAGCTCCCACTCGGAGGCTTGATCGCCATTCCCATCGAAGTATTTGAAGCGGGCTACAGCAAAGATCAAGAGCTGCAAGCGGACCGGGACGGCACACGGCTTGCGGTGGAAGCGGGATACTCCGCCAATGGCGCGGTCCGCATGTTCGAAACCTTCGCGCGCTTGTATGAAGAATACGAGAGCAGAGCCAAAACGCCGCAGCAGGAATTATCTCGGGTCGCAGAGCAGACGCTGGCGGGATATTTTCGCTCCCATCCGCTGCCCCCGGAGCGCATCGCTCAGATCCAGAAACTGATCGCCAGCGAGGGCTGGACGGCGCGGCCGGAGCGCGACCTGGCAGTGGCTTACCTCTTCTGGACCGAAAAGGCACAGCGAGCACTGGCCGTGAAGAAGTACGCGCAAGCCGAGCAATTCGCGCTGCAATCGCTGCGACTAAGGCCTGACCAGCCAAAAGCTTTGCAGGCGCTCGCGCTGGCGCGGTTCGCGCAGGCAAATTTTGCCGGCTCAGCCGGGGCCTACCGCAAGATTCTCGAAATCGACAAGACCTCACACCCGGAGATCATCGCCGCCTACGCCCAAGCTCTGGCTGCCGCAGATCGCAAGGGCGCACTCGCCCAATTTCAGGCCTGGGCGCAGAGCCTCGAGGGTGACAAGCCGCGTGAAGTGGCCGTTTCGGAAGCCGGACTGGAGTTACTCAATGGTGCTTCCGAGGCCGCACGCAGACCGGAATCCGAACTCAGTCATATCGCTGATGCCTCCGCGCCTTTGTTGATCGGTGAGCTAGGATGGTGGCATTACCTCGCGACCGATTACGAGAAATCAACCGAGTTACTGTCGGCTGCGCACCAACTGCGGCCGGGAGATGGGCGCCTGACGCTGGGACTAGCTTGGTCTCTAATTGAAGTGCACCGCTACGCGGATGCACTCCAGATACTCGAGAGTTCCGCCTATGAACCCAGCATCCAACCCGAAAAAGAAATGGCCCGAGCGGTGGCCCGCTGGCAGGCGCAGCAGCAAGACGAGGCGTTGATTGACTTCAGCCCCGCTGCGGCCGGCCAACCCGAGTGGGAAAATTCGAACTGGGTCAAGCCTCTCTACTCGCCCCTCGTCGCGCACAGCATCCAGGAGATGCAGGCCGAGCGCGAGCGCCGCAAGAAAGCCAAAGAAAATCGCACTCCCTGACCGTTGCTGAGTATCATGTAACCTCTATGGACAAGCCTCCCCGGACCTTCTGGCAAATCTGGAACATGAGCTTCGGCTTCCTCGGCATCCAGTTTGGCTGGGGATTGCAGATGGCCAACATGAGCGCCATCTACGAATACCTGGGCGCGCGCGCCGATCAAATCCCAATCCTGTGGCTGGCCGCGCCCCTGACCGGGCTCATCGTGCAGCCGATCATCGGCCACGCCAGTGACCGCACCTGGGGCCCGCTTGGCCGCCGCCGTCCGTATTTCTTGGCGGGCGCAATTCTCAGCTCAGCCGCGCTGATTCTGATGCCGCGCAGTTCCGCCCTCTGGATGGCCGCCGGACTCCTCTGGGTACTCGACGCCTGCATCAACATCAGCATGGAGCCGTTCCGCGCCTTCGTCGCCGATCTGCTGCCGGAATTTCAGCGCACCCGAGGATTCGCCATGCAGAGCCTGTTCATCGGGCTCGGAGCGGTCGTCGCCTCCGCCTTGCCTTACCTGCTCACCAATTTTTTTCACGTGGGGGCAAGGGCGGGCTCCGGAACGATTCCGTTCACAGTGCGTCTTTCTTTCTACATCGGAGCGGCGGCATTCCTCGGCGCGGTGCTTTGGACGATCTTCACGACCAAGGAATATCCGCCTGACAATCTGGCCGAGTTTCAGAAGCAAAAAGCCGAGCACCGCGGCCTGATCTCCAGCGCGCGAGAAATTCTGGTTTCGATCGGCGAAATGCCACGCACCATGCGGCAACTGGCCTGGGTGCAAATCTTCACCTGGCTTGGCCTGTTCTGCATGTGGCTCTATTTTCCAGTGGCCGTGGCGCGCAACGTCTTCGGCGCGCCTGACACCAACTCGCCTTCGTACTCCACCGGCGTAGAGTGGGCGGGAGTCTGCTTTGGAATGTACTCGCTGGTGTGCTTTGGATTTTCTTTCGTGCTGCCAACGCTTGCCCGGCGCTACGGTCGCAAAGCGACTCACATTCTCTGCTTGATCTGCGGCGGACTCGGGCTGCTTTCCGTCGCCGTGATTCATGATAAGTGGCTGCTTCTTCTCTCGATGACGGGCGTCGGCATTGCGTGGGCCAGCACGCTATCGATGCCATACTCCATTCTCGCGGGCTCGCTGCCTCACGGCAAAACCGGCGTCTACATGGGAATTTTCAACTTCTTCATCGTGATTCCAGAGATCACCGCGTCGCTTCTATTCGGATGGGTGATGGGGCATCTACTCAACAACAATCGCTTAGCGGCAGTGGTTGCGGGGGGATTTTTCTTTCTGCTCGCCGCCCTGCTCACGCAGCGCGTGGAAGATCTCTACGACGCTCGCCTGCCCAGCAGTTCTCTGCCCGGAAGTGCGGTCGCCGCCAAATCTTGAATTAGTGGTAGAGGTTTTTTCTTTGCGACGCTGACCAGGAGATTACAAATTGCCAATCACCAATTACAAATGAAATCCCTACCGCGGCCGCACCGCAATAAGTTCCGTCTCCAACGGCACGCCGCGCGCAATCTTCACACGCACCAGCGCTTCAAAAGGCTTCATCTCGGATTTCGACCCCGGCATTTCCTGCATGAGCTTTTCGACTGCATCCGGATGGCAAACAAATTCGACTGCGCCCTGCGTGCCGAAGGTCGTCGTCCCGGCCAGAATCATCACGAAGCGCCCCTGGCTGACTCCGTTCACCAATCCCACAACCGCGTAGTCTTCGGTCAACGCCGCGCCCGACGGGCTCGCCAGATAGCTGGCCGCTTCGCCTGGCTTCGGATGCCGGCTGACGATCGCAAGATCGCCTTTGCGAGCTCCCGAAGGCACGCGCTCAAAAACAAATTCTCGTGTTCCCGGAATATCGAGCAGAGACAGATTCTCGGAAGGTGAGCCCACGAAAATCAGGTTCGCATCATTGGCGTCGTCGAGCGTGAACAGGCTGCCGCGCTTCACGCGAAGTTTGCGTCCCAAACTGCCAAAGGCGTCGTCCAGAGAATGCACGGCCAGCACCTCTCCAACGCCAGTGTAGTGATCGTAGACGGCCGTCTTCGAATCCTGACTCGAATTGTAGTAACGCATACCGGTTTCCGGTCGCCCGGTGAAAGCGGCATTGCTGAAGATCACCCAAGGTTCCTCTGCACCCGAGGTAAAAGGTCGCCAGAACTCCGCCAGCGGCCCCGCCATTGGCCGCACGCCCCCGGTGTTCGATGCCGCGTCGGCCTGCTTGCGCGTCCACAGCAGGCTCACGAGCATAACCATCGCCACGATCAGGCAAGCCAGCAGGGTAATAAACGCAATCCGCCAGCGAACCGGGACCTCCTGCCGAATTCCCGAACCGCCAGGTTCCTTCCGCGGAACGATCTGCGGCTGCGGCTCCCCCAGCCTCGCTTCAAATACGAGGTGATAGCTACCCTTGGGAACCCTTACCACAATGGGATCATTGGCGCCCTCGCTCGCGTAGTACTCGGCCAGTTTCACTCGAAGTCGGCCCGCCTGCACTCGGATCGTTGAGTCAGACTGCGGATCGAAGTCCGCATGCCGGCCGTAGACCTCGGTTGCGATTTGATATTCCTTGAGGGGCGCGTCGGGATGTTCCAGGGACTGCTTTGCCAAATATTGCAACAATTTGCAGAGGGATTCCGAACCCCGCAGGCTATGACTTTTAATAACGCGATCTATTTCTTGGTAGAACTGCTCCGGAGCAGCGGCGAACGTGCGTGTCACAGCCATTTAACACTGACGTAACAATAGGGATATCGTGTTGCAGTCTCTGCATTTTACTCCTGTAACCGTTTAAAACCTAATGAAACTCCCTTCCAAACCAGCTTTGTACTAAAACTTGCACCTTATTCACATTTTAAATACAGGATTTCGTCCATTCCATCCTGTTCTGTTGTCTTCTTCCACACACAGGTTTGTAATGCGATGAAAAACTGAACGCGAGAGTGAAATCAGCGCAAATGGAGAAATTCGCCTTGCCTAATAATGTTTCACGCTTCTCCCGAATTGGAGGCAACATGAGCATTAAATTGTTTGCAGTGCTGTTCGTCGTGCTCTGCCTGACCGCGATGGTATTCGCACAGTCCGATACTGCCCGCGTCAAGGGTACGATTTCGGACCCGACCGGAGCCGTCCTGTCCGGCGCGACTGTCAGCGTGACCAACGCTGGAACCGGCCAGACCATCACGGCCAAGACGAACGACTCCGGCGAGTTCGTCTTCAACGTGCTGCCTGTGGGCAAGTACCATCTCGAGGTGAAACAGGAAGGATTCAAATCCTCCAGTGCGGATTTCTCCCTGGAAGTTTCCCAAGTTCTGGACATGAGCCTGAAGCTTGAGACGGGGTCGACGTCAACGACCGTCGATGTCACCGGCGACGTTCCGCTGATCGACACATCCACCTCGAGCACGGGAGAAGTGATCGAAGGCCGACAAGTTACCGAGCTTCCTCTAAATGGACGCAACTTTACGCAACTCGCCCTGCTGACCCCGGGAGTCAGCCGCGGCCAATACTCGAACAACGCCAGCGCCCCGAATAACAATGCTGAAACCTGGCGCAATGCCGAATCTGGCGGCGCCGCACTGGCCGTGGATGGACTCCGCCCCCAGAGCAACAATTTCTTGCTCGACGGCCTCGACAATAACGATTCCTTAGTCAATACGCTGGTCATTTTTCCAGCGATCGAAGACATCGCGGAATTCAAGACAACCACCAGCACGCCGCCTGCCGAGTTTGGACGTTCCGGGGGCGCGGTGGTGCAGGTTGCCACCAAGTCGGGAACCAACCAGATTCACGGCGCCGTGTACTGGTTTAACCGTTCAAGAGAGGGCGCTGCGAACACCTTCGGCAACCCTAAGACTCCCGAACTGAGCCG
Source organism: uncultured Acidobacteriaceae bacterium (assembly GCA_963698865.1). Lineage (GTDB taxonomy): Bacteria > Acidobacteriota > Terriglobia > Terriglobales > Acidobacteriaceae > Acidiflorens. Next base: position 653,992 of record CAVOSL010000007.1, read on the forward strand.
CAATCAGTTTGGCGCTTCGCTGGGTGGACCGATCTGGAAGAACAAACTGTTCGCCTTCCTCGATTACCAGGGCTGGCGTCAAAATGTACCGGCCGGTGTGGTTCAAGCTCGCGTGCCAACTGCGCTGATGCGCACCGGCAATTTCACCGAGCTACTCGCACCGGGCACAGGCTCCGCGACCAGCCTGCCCTTCCATGGCGACGGCACCCCCGGAAACCCTGGGCTGCCCGGCTGCAACGCCGCCAGTCTCGCCCAACCCAATGCCTTCGCCAGCGCAGGCAACGGATACGTCTTCGACCCCACGACCTGCCTGCCGTTCGGGTGGGATACGGGCGCCGACGCACCCGGCCCCGACATCAACATCATTCCAAGCCTTAGCCAGCTTACCCCAGGCATGAATTATCTGAATGCCTTCCCGGACGCCAATATTATCGGTGCCAACATGGCTAACAATGACCCCAATTTCCTGGCGCCACAGCAGAACATCACAAGAATGGATGATTACGATGCGCGCGTGGATTTTGTAGCCTCTTCCAAGGACACTTTCTTTGCCCGGTACAGCCTTGGTCAGGATTTCCTGCAGAACACACCATTCCTGGTCGATTCCACTCACTTCCTGCCCTCTGGTAACGGCACCAACCCACAGCATCCCCGCCAGGTCGCCGTGGGCTACACGCGCCTTTTCGGCAACACCCTGGTCAACGAATTCCACTATGGCTACTCGCGCCCGTTTTATGGCTACCAGCAGCCTGACGCCAGCGTTCCGCTGGCAGACAGCCTAGGAATCGTCAACGCCAATACTTCTCCCTTGCTGGGCGGCATGCCGATTATCGGCGGCTGGTATGGAAACATGAGCTACGTCGGCGACGGTGGTCCGTACCTCATTGTCGAGCCCACCCACCAGTTCACAGATTCCGTGAGCTGGACCAAGGGGAAACATGTCTTCAAGTTCGGAGCCAGCATTATTCACCGCGACGTGAATTGGACGCAGGGCAACAATGCCAAGGGCTACTTCTGGATCGACGACGGCGGCTTCGGCGGCATGCCTACCACCACCTCAGCCCATGGAACCTTTACGGGCTATGAGGACTCTGAGGTGCTTGCCGGTTTCGTGGGCGGCTACACCGTGGGAGCATTCAGTGGCTACTACCAGACGCGGAACTGGGAGAATGGCTTTTTCGCGCAGGATGACTTCAAGGTCACCAACAAACTGATGTTAAATATTGGTCTGCGCTACGACCTGTTCACCTGGCCAAAAGAAGCCAGCAACCATATGTCGAACTTCAATCCCGCCACGGGAGAGCTGGTCGAGGCGGGCACGGGAGGCGGATACAACGACTCTCTGATCGACACCCCGAAGGGTAACTTCGGTCCGCGTATCGGATTTGCCTATGACATTTTTGGCACTGGCAAAACCGTCCTCCGCGGCGGCTACGGCCTGTTCTACTACCTCGATCGTGGCGGTGTTGCCAACGAGCTTTCCGAGAACCCCGACTTCAATGGCAGCCAGACCTATTACGCTTGCAACAACTACACAACTGTAAGTAACCAGACTGCGGTAGATTGCACGGGCACCCTCGCTGTCAATAGCGGCAATCGCATTACCTTCATGGGACAGGCGGCCCTGGGCAGCAACGATCCGACAACCGCCACGGGCGCTTTGCCGCCCAAAGTCGGCATCGATCCGAACAACGTGACGTCCGCGGACAACGTAGTCTACTGGCCGAAGAACAGCAAGAACTCGCACATTCAGCAATGGAACATTCAGATTGAGCATGCCTTGGATAGCAAGACTTCGTTCAATGTCGCTTACGTCGGGACCAAGGTGGGAAATCTGGCCACACCCTTCAATGCCAACCAGACCCCTATCGGCGGGAACACAAAGTGGTTCCCGAACGTGGGCAATATCAACGAGTATGCAACGATCGGGAGCGGAAACTACAACAGTCTGCAGACGAAGTTGACCCGCGCCATGAGCAACGGACTCATGGTCACCGCGGCTTACACGTGGTCGCACGCCCTCGACAACTCCGCCGATACGCTCAGCACCGCCCCCACCGGCGTAGTGGTCGGAGCCACCGGCACGCCGCTGCTGAACTATCAATACGGCAGCTCGAACAACGATCAGCGTCACCTCTTTGCCGCCAGCGCGCTTTATGAGCTGCCTTTCGGTCGCGGACGCAGGTTCGGCCACGACATGTCCAAGGCGGCCGATTACATCGTGGGCGGATGGCAATGGAACAACATCGTCGTCCTGGCCAGCGGCACGCCGATGGACATCCAGGGCGCGCCGAATAGTCCGAATGGCCGCCCAGATTACCACGGGGGCTGCAACACTGGCGTCTCGTGGAAAGTCTGGATCAGCTGTCCTGCGGGCGCATTCACTGCGCCGGCTGGACTGGTTGGAAATCTGCCGCGTAACTTCTTTCCTGGACCTGGAACACACACGTGGGATACCTCGCTCTTCAAGACCTTCAACATTACCGAACGCGTGAAGACAGAGCTCCGGGCCCAGGTGTATAACCTGACCAACACGCCCCAGTTCCAGACGCCAGATAGCAACTACAACAACGGGGACTTCGGCCAATTGAATAACGTCCGCCTTTCGCCCACGAACCGGGAGCTTGAAGTTGCATTCCGGGTATCCTTCTAGCCCGCGACAAGGAGACGCTTAGTGCACTTCTTTAAGCGTCTCCTGCTTCGTTCGAGTCTGGGAGGCCGGAAGGGAAATACGTTCTCGGCTCGCCTTTCCTGATTTCTCTGTACGGCTTCGATCGGTTGCTCTGCCTCAGCCGGTTTGCTGGTGCCTGCCATGAAGAACAAACGCATCATTGCACTGTCGCTACTTATCGTCTGCCTGCTCACGCTGCCGGCGCTCTGCCGGACTCCCGGAGAGATTCTTCAGCCCTCCGCTTCGTCATCGCAAGCTCCCATCGTTCGCAAACTCGAACCGCCCAACTGGTGGACCCACTACACACCGCAGCTAACGCTGCTCCTCACCGGCGAAAATCTGAATGGCGCGTATGTTGAGACCGCCACGCCCGGTGTCTCGGTGCTGGGCGCGGAGCCTTCGCAGAACGGCCATTACCTCTTTGTGCACCTGCAACTGGCTCCCACTGTGCCCGTCGGCAACCTGGAGCTACGTATTCAATCTGCGGGCGGGGCGACAACCGTTCAGTTGCCACTGCAAGCCCGCGCCGACACGCGCGGCCACTTCGAAAGTTTCTCGCGCGACGACGTCATCTACCTCATCATGCCGGATCGCTTCGCCGACGGCGATCTGGCCAATGATCGCCCCAAGGACTCAACCGGCACCTACGATCGCAACAATTCCCACGCCTACCACGGCGGCGATCTCCGCGGAATTCGCGACCATCTCAACTACCTTCACGATCTCGGCATCAATACTCTTTGGCTGACGCCTGTCTGGAAGAATACCGACTCCGACTACCACGGCTATCATGCTGTCGACTTCTATGCGCTCGACGACCATATGGGCACCATGCAGGAATATCAGGCGCTGGTCGCCGATGCCCACAAGCTCGGCATGAAGGTGCTCATCGACTACGTGGCCAATCACACTGGGCCGAACCATCCCTGGGCCAACGATCCACCTACACCGACGTGGTTTCACGGAACGCCTGCGCACCATCTCTCGCCCTCGTATAACTTCAACGGCCTTGTCGATCCGCACGCCTCGCCGCGCGAATATCGCAACACGCTCGACGGCTGGTTCGCCGAAAAGCTTCCTGACCTCAACCCGGACGACCCCGAACTCGGCCTCTACCTTGCGCAAAATGCCATGTGGTGGACGGAAATCGCGCAACTCGACGGCTTCCGCCTCGATACTTTTCCATACTCGTCGCGCCAGTTCTGGAGCGGCTGGCACACCCGCATTCGCGAGATCTATCCGCACCTCGATGACATCGGGGAAGTCGCCGATCCCGACTCTTCCATCACGGCGTTCTTCGAAGGCGGCCGAAAGCAATTCGACGGCATCGACACCGGCCTATCCACTGTCTTCGATTTTCCGCTGCGCGACGCATTACGCGATGTGATCATCAAGGGCGAAAAGATTCAGAGAATCGTCGATGTCCTTCGCCACGACGAGTTTTATCCGCATCCCGAAACGCTGGTCACATTCTTCGGCAATCACGACAACCGCCGTTTCATGAGCGAAAAGGGAAGTAACCCCGCCAAGCTCAAAGCCGCGTTCTCTCTTCTGCTGACGCTGCGCGGAATTCCGCAGATTTATTCTGGTGACGAGATCGCGATGCCCGGCGGCGACGATCCCGATAACCGCCGTGACTTCCCCGGAGGCTTTCCCGGCGATCCCAGCAACGCCTTCACCGCTGCGGGTCGAACACTCGAGCAGCAGGGCGTTTTTAACTACGTGCAGTCCCTTCTAAAGTTTCGCAAGAACCATCCCGCCCTGCGTACCGGCAAGCAGTGGCACATCGGATGGGACGACAGCTACTACGCATTTCTGCGCGAACTGCCCGACGAAAAGCTTCTGGTTGTTTACAACAATGCCTCCGCCCCGCGCGCGCTCGAAATTCCAGTCGGCGACACGCCCCTCGAAAACGCGCATCACCTTCAACCGCTGTTCGGGGATAGCTCCGCGGAATTGAAAAACGGCGCCGTGCATATCTCCCTGCCCGCCCAAACCATCGCGATTTTCGGCGTCCAGTAGGTCCTGGAGCCTCGTTTCTATCCAGCGCATTCAGGATTCGCTGGGCAGCGTTCGCCCCACAATGCTTTTGACAAACGAAAGGAAACGGTATAAAAAGAAACAGAAATCAAAAGTGACTACGAGCGCGCAAACTCGATGATCGTGCTGAACGAAGAACGCCGGCGGGCCATTCTCGAACTTGTGAATCGCGACGGACGTGTTCTGGTGCCGGAATTGGCGCGCCGTTTCGAGACTTCGCAAGTCACGATCCGCAAAGATCTCGAAGCCCTGCACAACCTCCGCCAATTGCATCGCACTCATGGTGGAGCGTTGCCGGCCCGCTCCGTGGACGATCCCAGCCTGCGCGAAAAAGAGCAGCTTCATAAGAAGGAGAAACTTCTCATCGCCGAGGCCGCCGCCCGCATGGTCAGCAGCGGCCAGGTTGTGATTCTGGACTCGGGCACCACCACCACCGCGATCGCCCGCGCACTCCGAAGTTTCACCGACCTGACCGTCGTCACCAATGCCGTGAATATCGCGGCCGAACTGGTCGGAACTTCGATTGAGGTTATTCTGACCGGTGGCACGCTGCGCAAGAACTCGTTTTCCCTTGTCGGGCCGATGGCCGAGGACACGCTGCGCCACCTGAGTGCCGACTTGCTCTTTCTCGCCGTGGATGGATTCGACGTCGAATACGGCCTGACGACGCCGAACCTTCTCGAAGCCCGCGTCAATCGCGTAATGGTCGAGGTCGCGAAGCGCACCGTAACGGTTTGCGACTCGACTAAATTCGGGCGACGAAGCCTATCTCTTATTGTGCCGACTTCGGCGATGCATGAAGTTATTACCGATCGTGGCATCGGGAAATCGGACTTACGGGCGCTCAAGAAGTCGGGAATCGAGGTTACGCTTGTCTGACCCCATGGGACATTTGTCCGACGGACAGCATTCACCCGAACTTGTTTCTGCTGAGCCTGATTCCGTTGGGGCGGGCGCCCACAGCCTCGCCGAAATTCTCTCGCAGGCCGAGTGTTGGGAGACCTGCCTCACGGACCTGGCCCGCAACGAGATTTTAAAAGAGGTGCAAGCGCGTTTTGGCCAGGGCGGGGAATGGCTCTTCATCGGATGCGGCTCCAGTTACTATGTTGCGCTGGCTGCGGCGGCCACCATGAAGTATCTCACCGGTAGGCGAGCCTGGGCGATTCCTGCCTCCGAACTTCTGCTTTATCCCGAGTTGGTTTTTTCTGCCACTCCCTGCGTCCCCGTGCTCATTTCTCGTTCGGGCCAGACTTCCGAAGTGCTTAAGGCTGCCGAATTACTCCGGGATCGCGGCGTTCCCAGTGTCGCGATTTCCTGCGTGCGCGGTCAGTTACTCGAAAAGCTGGCCACCCTGACGATCGCGCTTCCTGCCGACGAACAAAGTACGGTGATGACGCGGTCATTTACGTCAATGCTCTTGGCGCTTCAGTTTCTCGCTGGACGAATTGCGGGGAACGAGGCTTACTGCAATGCCCTCCTAAGTATGCCGGAGTTGGCCGCGCCCGCCCTCGTGCAAATGCCGGATCGAATTCGCGAGTTTGTCTCCCACCACACGTTTGCGGATTATGTTTGCCTGGGCCATGGACCTTTTTACGGTTTGGCCTGTGAGTATGCGCTCAAGATCACGGAAATGTCGCTTTCCACCGCCCAGGTCTTCCACTCTCTGGAATTCCGGCACGGGCCTAAGTCGACCGTAACGCCGGAAACGCTGCTGACGTTCCTTCTTTCTGAGCAGGGCTATGAGGCTGAGATCGACTTACTCGAAGAGGTAAAATCTCTGGGAGGAGCGACGTTCGTAATTTGCAATCAGTCGAACCCCCGCGTGCGTGCGGCGGCTGATCTGCTGATTGAATTGCAGCTCCCGCTACCTGAGTTCACGCGCCTTGCGCCGTCCCTTGTTCCCGGCCAATTGCTGGCACTGCACACCGGCTTAAAAAAGGGTCTCAATCCAGACTCGCCACGCTATCTTACCCGTGCCGTGATTCTTGACAACAATGGCTCCCGGAAGCCGGAACCGGTCGCGTGACTCCCCGTTTTGACGTCACGATTGCAGGGGAGCTGAACCTCGACCTCATTCTATACGGCCTTCCACCGGAGCTATCGCCTGAGCGCGAGCTCCTGGCAGAGAGCATGGCCCTCACCCTAGGCTCCTCATCGGCGATTGTCGCGCACAACCTCGCCACCCTCGGCAGCAAGGTCGGATTTCAATCCCTCATCGGCGAAGATTCGTTCGGACAGATCGCGCTCGAACGCCTAGCGCGCAGCGGAGTTGATACTAGCCATGTGCGGGTGGCGCAGTCCATGGGAACGGGCTTGACCGTCATCTTACAGAGAGACGGCTGGCGAAACATTCTGACGTATCCAGGTGCTATCAGCAAGCTCACCATAGGCGATCTCGATCTCGACTATCTCTGCAACGCTCGCCACTTCCATCTATCGTCTTACTATCTGCAATCGGGACTGCGCAGGGATGTCCCTGAGTTGTTCAGGCGTCTGAAGCTGACTGGCCTCACCATCTCGTTAGACACAAATGACGATCCCGACGACCGCTTTGGAGACGATGTTTATAAAGTCCTTGAGTTAGTTGACATCTTTCTACCCAATCAGCGGGAGGCGTGTAGAATTGCCGGCGCCGATAATCTCGACGCGGCCGCGGTTAAGCTATCTGCAATCGTTCCTCTTGTAGTTATAAAGGCAGGATCCCAGGGCGCGATCGCGGTGAGTAACAACGAACGAATCGAAAGCGCCGCTCTGAAAGTGGAAGTAGTCGATCCAGTGGGCGCGGGAGACAGCTTCGATGCAGGATTCTTACACGCCTATCTGCAGGGCCAGAGCCTAAACGATTGTTTAGCTGCGGGCAATGCTGCCGGCGCTCTATGCGCCACCCGGGCCGGAGGCACGGAAGCTTTTGCCGATCGCAGACATCGCGAGGCGTTCCTTCGTCAACACGCGCCGATGCTCACCTCTCCGCATAAGTGACGGGAGTCCTCGACCGTTCCCGATGTCTACTGCGAACTAACTTCGAGCAGCAGGTGTTCTTTGAAGTCGACCTTGAGCTTTGGCGTCTGATTGGCGATTACCCTGATCGTGCCAAGATCTTTACTATCTGGGTAGTCAAGCACACGGTAGCTTCCCGGCTTCAGGCCGCGCAGCTCTACTTCTCCATGCCAGTTCGTAGCTTGCGCCGCAAAGAACGCATAGTACATCTTGCCCTCTTTCTGAATGGCATACGCCTCCGGTAAGTCGTAGCCATAGGTGTATAAAGGGAGGAACGTTCCCTTGGACAGCATCTTATCGTTATAAATGGCCATCCATTTCTTCCAATGCTCTTCCTTCTGCTTGGTCAGGTTGACGTTCTTGAACTTCGGTCCCGGGTCGGGCCACACGAACTTGGTTCCGACCACGCCGCCCGCGCCGATCGTCGAAGCAAAGTCATCGCCATGCTCAATCCAATCCTTGCCAACCCGCGTCATCGCGGAAAGTTCAACATGGTCGCCATATACGGCGGCCTCAGGTCCCAATAAAGCTTTGTACATTTTGATCCGCCGCCGAACCTGCACCGCGCCCACGGGATCGGCAGTCACGGCCTGATCCATGTATGGCAGCCAGGCCAGCGACGGCGGCGTCCCGCAGGGACAGCTTTGCGTTACGCTCTCCGGCTTAAGCGCCCGCGTCGTCTGATAGATTACCCGGTACACATCGGCCATCGCATTCACTGAATCCTGCGGTGACTTATGATGATGCGCAGGGTTGTGACACTCGGGAACGGTGTAAATGTTGTCGAGCTTCGAGCCATCGAAATCCCAATCGCGAATGAAGCGCTCCGTGAGCTTCTTGTAATACTCCTGCACCTCCGGGACGGCGGGACAAAGGACTGCGAGATCACGCGTCATGCGGGCATGATGCCCATTCTTATCGAGAATCAGCCACTCCGGATGTTCGCGCACAACATCCGACACAAGATACTTATGCGACTCCCATCTCCCCTGCCCATCTTCAACCCCCAGCGGCAGCCACCAGAGTTGTACCAGCATTCCCTGCTTATGAAAATCGCGCACCATGCGCTGAATGGAATCGCCGGGAAAAGTTTCCTTGCGCGGTTGCCAGTCGCCGTAATTGTTGAACCAGCGGTCGTCAAGCGTAGCCCACTTGATACCCATTTCTTTCAGCTTGGGAACTGTCCCTAACATCTGCGCGGGAGTTACATTGAACTCGTATCCCCAACCGCACCAACTGGCGTTATAAGCCTCGCTAGATGGCTTGGGAAGCTCCCATCCTTCTTTTTGCAGCACGCTCGACCATAAATGCAGCGGCTGATAAAAATCTCCCGAATACACGGCGACGAAGCTGCGCGGAGTGGAATAAGTAGCGCCGGGCTTGAGAACGATGGCGCCCGGAACATCAAGGCTCGCCGTCACGCGCCGGTCGGCGCCCACGCGGACGGGAAGTGAAACCGAGAGCGGCACCGTTTCTACATGGCCGATGGCCTCACCGACGACGCGCGTCCAGAACGCAACCACCGGAATGCCGCCTCCATAGCCGCCTTTGACGACTGCCCCCATCACATTGGGCTGAAAAAACGGACTCGTCAGTTTGCGAACATCATCTTTGCCCCAGTCATAGCTCGATCCTTGAAATGCCCACATTTCGTAGGGTTGCACTTTCGCATCCGCAAAATGCGCGCTGAAGCGATGCCGCTGGCCGACGACCTGGCCGAGGTGAAGTTCCGCGTTCCCCGAGTTGCGATATTCCGCCGACGAAAGCAGCAGGTTCGGGAAATCGTCATAGACCTCAATCGTCAATACGCGCTGGAGTCTTGCGCCCGAAGGCCCGAGCGCCTCGCCGGGAATTTGGATGCGCTTGCCCGCGCCCATTTTTCCGGAAGCTTCTGAAATCTTTGCGCGCGTGAGATCGAGTGAAAAATGAATCGGCTTGCCGGCTTCAATCACAAAATCACCGGCGGAGTCGCCCGGATCATCCAGAGTCAATTTGCGTCCGTCTTTGATCAGGAACGCTTGCGTGTAGCCAGAGGGCAGCACCCGAAACTCCGCCGTCTTGGTTGTCAAGACCAGCGGCCCTTTCGTGCCCACTTCCACTTGGATGGCAGAGTGCGAAGAATCGCCCGCCGCAGCGCTGACTGCGGATTTGTGCAGAATGCCCACCGCCAGCAACAAAAGACCCAAGCCACCCGCCCATCCCAACAGTCTCGCCGCTCGCGATGTCATAGTCCCTCCTTAGCCCCCGGCTTCCCTCGAAACGAGGCGAACAATTTCTCCGCATTCAGATGATAGATTTTCTCCAAAACCGTATCCGGCAAGTCCAGACCATAAATCTCCCACCGGCCCTGACTGGGCGAGCCCCAGTAATCAAAAGACTCGTCGCTCGTCTCGAGCCAGCGAAAATAATTCCGGTACATTGCTGCATCCATGCCGTTGTCGCTGCCAAACATCACGCGGTCCTGATACTTGATGAAAAGCGCCCGTGCCGCGCGCGGTTGGCGGCCCAGTTCCGCTTCGCGGCCCCCGAACTCCACCATCACATTCGCATAGCGCCCCAGAATTCCGTCAACCCAGGCCAAATTTTCAGGCCAGCCCATATGCAGAAACACGAAAGTTGTCGCTGGATGCCGCGCGACAACCCGGTTTCGCGCCGCCAGCAAATCCTGCATCGACGGAAAATCCCGGCCAAAGAAGCTCCAATCCGGATGTTCGATCAGTTCCTCGTAGCGCTCGTTCTCGGCGTTGATCGGAAGAAAAAATGCCTCCGGATCGGCCGTGTGGATGAACACCGGAATTCCCAATCGTCCGCACTCGTCGAAGATGGGATCAAGCCTCGCATCGTCAATTGCAATCAGCTTGCCGGTTTTATCTCGCGCGCCCAGCCCCAGATCCTTCAGGATCTTCAGCCCGCGCGCGCCCCGCGCCACTCCATCGTCCAGTTGCCGCACCATTTCCTGGCTGAAGTCGGCTTCGTCGATCCTCGACCAGTCGATCTGCGTGAAAACGATAAAGCGCCCCGGATATGGCTTCACCATCGTGTCGATCAGATGCTGCAGCCTGTCGCCCCACATTCCAGTGAGAATTACAATCTGCTTCACGTTCGTCTCATCCATAATGCGGACGACTTCCGGCGGCGGCAGTTGATCTCCAATGCCAACCGGGTCATTCGTGTGGTTGTGAACGTCCAGCACGTAGAACTTCGCGCGCTGCATCGAATGCTCGGGCACGTGCAGCATCGACTTCGGATGAAAATCCTTAAGCAGAAGAGTTTTTCGCTGGTCCGCGTCGGTCGCAGGATGGTAGCCGATCTGGCCCGGGCCCTGCCCATCCTGGCAAAGCGCGCGGGGACCGGATATCATCAACAGGCAACAAAGGCCAAGCGCAATCCCACCTAACGCAGTTCTTTTTCGCGAGGTGCCTGTCTTACCAATTGTTGTCAATCTTTTCCTTTGTGCTTCGTATCGCCTGCATTATACTTTCGTTTTATTTCGAATCGCAAAATATTTTGCCCACCAGGCTCGCCTGCCGTTGTGCTTTACGGCGCTGCCTTGGCCGGTCATTTATGCTGTCGTGGCGGCCGCATTCGGATTTCCGGCCGGCCGCGCTGTCGATTTCGTTTTTCGGCCGTAGGGAGGCTTGACCGACAACATGGGCGAACCGGCGACATCCGAGCAAGCGCGTGCCGCATCCACTCCGCACCTCAAGCGCACTCTCACGCTCTGGGACCTGATTCTATACGGCGTAATCGTGATTCAGCCGGTCGCGCCCATGTCGGTATTTGGCGTGCTCAGCGACCGCGGGCGTGGGCACGTGGTCACGACCATCCTCATCGCGATGGTGGCGATGCTCTTCACCGCCATCAGCTATGGCCGCATGGCGCGCGCCTATCCCAGCGCCGGCTCGGCCTTCACCTATGTCGGCCAGGAAATCAATCCCGCTCTAGGGTACGTCACCGGTTGGAGCATGGTCATGGACTACATGCTCAATCCCATCATCTGCACCATCTGGTGCAGCCAGCAGGCCCACGTATTTGCCCCGGGCGTGCCCTACTGGATCTGGGCAGTTTTCTTCGCTCTCGTTTTCACTGGCCTCAATGTCCAGGGCGTCAAAACTTCCGCTCGCGTGAACTCGGCTCTGGCAGCGGGTATGGGCGTGGTGATTGCCATCTTCTTTGTTGTGGCCGCCCGCTACATCTTCGGCCATCCCCACGACGGTGCGGAGTTCTATACCCGCCCGTTTTATGACCCGGCGCTGTGGAACACCAAGACCGTGCTCGGCGGAACCTCGATCGCCGTTCTCACCTACATCGGCTTTGACGGCATCTCCACGCTTTCCGAAGAAGCCGAGAACCCGCGCCGCAATATTTTGGTCGCCACCGTTCTCACCTGCCTCGTCATCGGCATCCTCTCCGCCTTCGAGGTCTACGCCGCGCAACTGATCTGGCCCGCATCGCAGCCCTTTCCGGACGTCGACACCGCTTTCGTCCACGTCGCTGCTCGCGCCTGGAAGCCGATGTTTGGCATCATCGGATTTACCCTGCTGGTCGCCAATTTCGGGTCGGGCATGGGCGCGCAGATCGGCGCGGCGCGCCTTCTCTATGGAATGGGACGCAGCAACGCGCTGCCCCAATCCTTTTTCGGAGTGGTGGATCGGAAGCATCGCGTTCCTCGGAATAATGTGTTGTTTGTGGGCGGGGTAGCGTTGGTGGGCGCGTTTGTGATGAGCTATGGTCTCGGCGCGGAAATGCTGAACTTCGGTGCTCTCATCGCCTTCATGGGCGTGAATGCCGCCGCCTTCGTGCGCTACGTGGTCCGCGACCGCAACTGGACCCCGTCCTTCATTGTGCCGCCCGTCCTTGGTTTTGTGATCTGTCTTTTGCTGTGGGTGAGTCTCAGCACTCCCGCCAAGATCGCCGGCACAATCTGGATGGCCGCTGGAATCGCATTTGGCGCCTGGAAGACGCGCGGCTTCCGCGGAGATCTGGTCAATTTCGATTTACCTCCGGAAGAAGAGAGCTAAGCTTGTTCGCGAACTTAGAACAGTTCTCGAGTCGCTGTAGAGTCAAACCGGTTTTGGGTAGGGCACGGCTTCAGCCATGCCGCTAGGCCCGCAGACATTGACGGCCTTAGCCGCTGAGGGCAAGGGCTCTGCACCCTACAGAAATGCTCTAGCAGGGTACTCCGGAACTTTTTCGCTCCTCCGGGACACGACTCTAACCACGCTCCGGCGTTTTCAGCCCGCACGCGCAGGCATAGTAGTCGATGACTTCGAGAATTTTGCTTCGTATCAAATCAATCGGATCGTTCACGATCGTTTTGGCCAGCAGCAATTCCGCCTGGCTCGGCAGAAACTGGCTCAAAACAGGTGCGGGAGCGGGATGCAACGTCAAATTCTGTATGAGCCGCTGCACAGCATCCACCACGGTCGGTTGTGGCCAGTAATAGCGCGCCCGATCGCTGAAGCTGTACTTGCGGGCAAAGTGTAAAGTCGCCTCATCGCCCTTATAGTAGTCCTTCCAATATCGCGGATCCGCCAGCATCGCTCCTTCCAGCGCCTCGCGAACGCGCGATATCATGACGTCCTTTCGACCGCCCAGCCATTCTTCCTCGATGGCTGCCAGCGCAAAGACCGCCTCGCGGAAGGCAAACGTCAGCCACGGGCCGACCTTCAAGATTGCAAAGTGATCGCGCACCATCTCGCGCAAGGCGCCGGCCGTCTGATAGTCCGTCGAGTGCGCCTCGTAAACGCCCGGCCACAACTGCTCCACGAACCTCGACAACGAGCGGGCCTTCTCCGGCTCATAAGGGAAGACGTTCGCATCGCCGAACTCCACACCGGGCTGCACGACCAGCGCAATTACTCGCTCCCACGCTGCGTGCAAACCGCGCGCTTCGAAGGTTTGCTTTGCCATCTGAATGGTTCGGGCCGCGTCTTCCACGTTCGTGACTTCGGGTGGATCCGTGTCGGACAGCTCGCCGCCGGGAATCGGAACTTCAGTGCCGATGACGTACAGCGGAGCAGGCGAATTGTCCCCGAGTTCGGCGTGCGCCTCTTCGGCCGCCTTGCACATTTCCGCAGCACGCGCGCTGACAATCTCTTCCGCCAGCGGCAGCGAAGGGTTTCCGGGATCGCCCGCCAGATGCATGCTGGCATCCAGATGAATTTTCGTATAACCGGCCAGCACGCAAGCGCGAACCAGCTCTACCGCTTTTTGCATTGCGGAGTCTGGCCGTTCGTTGCGCCAGACATTCGGTCCAAGATGGTCGCCGCCGATGACGATTCTCTCGAACGCAAGATCCATCGCTGCCGCGATTTCCTTCACGAAGCGAACAAACGCCGCCGGAGTCTGGCCCGTATAGCCGCCAAATTGATTGACCTGATTGGAAGTCGATTCGATCAGAAGCAGGCTGCCATCTCGCTTTGCCTGCAGCATTCCTGCCTCCAGCACAAAGCGATTGGCGGAGCAGATCGAATAGACGCCGACAGTACTGCCGCGCCGATTTTCGCAGAGGATATTCGCGAGCCGTCCAGTGGCCTTAGTCGGATCTTCTTCCGGTATGCGCTTGGCCGCCACGCGTCTCAGAAATAAAACTTCAACGCGACCTGGATCTGCCGCGGAGCACGCGCCCCCAAAGGGAACCCGAATCCACTCTGGCCAAGTTCCAGCGGCGTCGGCTCGGCGCTGATCGCGCCAAACTGCCCGAACAAATAATTGACGTGATTCAGCACGTTGAAGAACTCGGCGCGGAACTCAAAACGCTTCTGCTCGGTGATGGGAAACTGTTTAACGAAGGCCGTGTCCCAGGTCGTATAGCCGGGGCCTTCAATAATGTTGCGTCCGGCATTGCCGAAGGTTCCAAGGACCGCGTTGTCCTCGAACGCACAAGTGTTGAAGAGCGTTCCTGGGACGCATGGCTTGGCGTTGGGATTGCCGATCCGGTTCGGCCGCGAACAATAATATCCAACCGTGCCGCCGCAATCGCCGCCGGTAATATCATTAATGTCGGTAGCGGTGTAGTAATTGCCGGTGGCGTGGGAGAAGACTCCACTCATCTGCCAGCCGCCGATAATCTGGTTCAGGACCCGATTTGCGTCCTTGGCAAACAGCCGTCCGCGCCCGAAGGGCAGATCATACAGATAGCTGAAGACGAAGCGCTGCCGCACATCGAAGTCGGCATTGCCATAATTGGCGTTCGGGAAACGCTGATCCTGGAAATCGCCATTATTTACCGATCCCAGGCTGGCACTCGAAGCGTTGTCGAGCGCGTGTGCGTAAGTGTAGGCGGCTTCGAACTGGATTCCATGAGAGAAGCGCTTTTCCAGTCGCACTTGCAGCGAGTTGTAGTTCGAGAAGGTGTTCGAACGGAAGGTAGGGATCGAGACGTCTAGCGCGGGATTGCAATTGTCGGGAGTGTCCAGCGTGCATGGACCAGGGGCCCCGGGCGCGGCGTTGTTGGCGGGACGCCGCGGTGCCGTTGGAAGCGAATCGGTTCCCTCCACCGGCACCGCCTGATTGCCGTTGAAAAAACCAAACAGCTTTAATCCTCGCGAGCCGGCGTAGGAAACTTCGAGCACCGTGTCAGCAGGCAATTGATACTCGAACCCTAGATGCCACTGCTGGTTGTACGGTGTGACCAGATGCGGATCGAGCGAGTAGAGCGCCGGTGCGTTTGGGTCGCTCAACGAATTGGCTGGAAAACCCTGCGCCAGCACGTTGAGCGGCAACCCGCTGTTGTTCGCCGAGGAGATCGAGCAGTCGATTTCGCCGTCCGCGGGATTGGCGGTCGGCGCACCGCAGGGAGCGTTGAACGACTCTGACGACATGAATGGAGGATTGAAGCCCGGACTCGGATTTGAGAACGGACCGTTCTCCTGGCCGCCATAGAAAATGCCGTAGCCGGCGCGCAACACAAGCTTGTCAAAAATCTGATAGGAAAGACCGATGCGGGGTGCGAAATTGTTGCGGTCGGGACGAATGAGTCCCCGCGAGCCGTTGTTCTGGATCGTGAGCTCTGTACCCAGCGTAGGCGTCAATTGCGCGTTCTGACCGCTGGGGACGATTAGCGAAAGCGAGTTGAAATCGAACGTGGCATCCTGATCATTTGCTTCCTTGATGGTAGTGAAAAGTTCATAGCGCAGGCCCAGGTTGAGGGTCAGCTTCGGAGTCACTTTGAAATCGTCGAGAGCGTAGATCGCATAAATCTGCCGGCGATAGTCGATGTCGGGGGTCACGCTGGTGATGGAACCGCCGTCGCTGATACCCTGCATAAAACTGGCGAAGGCCTCGCCGCCGGTGGTGGGGGCGCCGTAGTTATCATTGAGAAGAAAACCGCCACCGAAATCCATCGAGCCGCGAGCGGCCGCCGGCTGAAGTATCGTGAACTGTTCAAATCGCAGCTCAGCACCGAACTTGAGGGCATGCCGTCCGCGCGTCCAAATCAGATTGTCGGTAAACACGAAGCTGTGCTGCCTTTCCCTGGACGGCTGATATCCGGAGGCGCCAATGGCCGCAACGCCGTCGCCGAAGGAGATGGAAGGCAGGCCGCCGATCTCCTGCCCGTCGGCGTACGGAACTCCCGGGAAGGGGATGGGCAATTCTTGCGCCACATTTTCATTGGAATATAAATTGAAGCGATGAGATTTGAGGTGATTGAAGCCGAAACGGAATTCGTTGATCAGGTTGTTGCGGAAAGTATGCACCTCACTGGCCGCCAGTCCCTCCGCTGTGTTCTGGCTGGTCCCATCCTGAAAGCTGCCCCCATCGAGGAAATTCTGGAATGGTGACGGAAGAAAATTCTTGTCGTTCCCGTAGCTGAAGCGGGCGAAGAAATTATCCTTCCCGCTGATGGTCTGGTCGAAGCGGATGTCGAACTTGTCTTCCGTTTCGCTGCGCTTGGGGTCGGCCAGGTAGTTACCGCCGGGCAACGTGAGATTGGGCGTAGGCGGAGGAAACAGATTTGCCAGTTCCTGCGCGAGCGGATCGATGGGCGTATTCGTGCCGCTGTTGCCTTGAAAGATGTTGGTCGGCACCCCACCGGCGCTCGTTCCGATCGGCACACTGCAAGGCCCGCCATTATAAGCTGAACTGCTTTGCGACTGGGTCGGATCAAAGATCTCCCCCACATAAGTTGGGTTGCCGCTGCAATCGAGCGCGCCAGTGGGCTGAGTCAAATCCAGAAAGGCCGAAAAATCTCCGTTCACCTCGTCGGGCGTGGGAACCGTGGACAACTGCGGGAGAGCTTGCCGGACGCGAAGACCTTCATAGTCTCCGAAGAAGAACATTTTGTTTTTGACAATCGGACCACCCAACGTGAAGCCGAATTGGTTCTGCTTGTAGGGTTGCTTCCCAAAGATGTCGATGGCATTGGTCGCGTCGAGTTTTTCGTTGCGCAGAAATTCCCACACGTCACCGTGAATCTGGTTGGTACCGGATTTGATAACGGCGTCCATGATAGCGCCGTTGCCGCGTCCGAATTCCGCGCTGTAGGAATTCGTCTCGACTTTGAATTCAGCAATCGCATCCACCGCGGGTTGTACGACATAAGCCGCGCCGTTGAGAACATCTCCTAGGTTCGCGTTATTGTCGATTCCGTCAAGCAGGAAGTTGTTCTGGAGAGCCCGCGCGCCATTGGCGCTGAATCCAAAAGTCGTTTCCAGGCGCGAACCCGGCTCAGCCGCGGCCACTCCAGCCCCCAGCAGCGCGAGCTGCGCATAGTTCCGTCCATTCAAAGGAAGCGCATTGATGCGCTGGCTGTCCACGACCTGGCCGAGATCGGAGGTTTCGGTTTCGAGTTGCGGCCCCTGGCCCGTGACCACCATCACTTCAGTAGCCGCGCCCGGTTGAAGTTGCACATCGACGCTGACTCGGTCCTGCACGTTCACCTCCACCGGGCCCGCAACCGCCTTCTTAAATCCTTCCTTCTCAACCGTGACGCTATAGCGTCCAATATGGAGAGGGTTGGCCACGTACTCTCCATCCTTATTAGTAGTCAAGCTCACGCTCGTGCCGCGTTCGGCGTCCGTGATCGTGACCGTGGCGCCCACCACAATCGCCCCGCTGGAATCGCGCACCAAACCCACGATCGCCCCAGCGTCTTTCTGCGCCAGCAGCGGCGCGCTCAGCGCGAGAAAAAAAGAAACAATAAGGAAGTAGTGGAAGTGGATGCGCGGACCGCGGAAATAGCTCAGCATGACTACCCTCCTGAGGCCGGGTATGGCGAACGCTAGCTTTCGAAAGCTCTTATGAACTATTACTTATACTTTCGTTTTGGAGCTTTTGTCAACGGACGATTTTAGATGTGTAGCGCGGGCGCCCACGCCAGCCTTTCCTTCGTGGCCTTGGGTGGTGAGCGGGCGCAACGTGCCGCAGGACAAATCCGCCGCACCAAAAGAATCCGTGTGAATCCGTGAAGATTCGCGGAGAAGAAGTTTTTCTACTGCTTCCGCGCTGAAGGTTTGGTTGCGGCTCCGCCGCGCTGTGATTTACGCCCCAGCCGACAAACGGTGTGTGCTCCGGCTTTGCGCGATCCCGTATTGCCGGATTTTATAGAGCAGAGCTTTGTAGCTGATCTTCAGTAACGCCGCCGCCTGCTTGCGGTTCCAGTTCGTTTCTTCCAGAGCGCGTGCGATCGCTTCGGCTTCGGCCCCATCTTTGGCGTTTCGTGCCAGCGACTTCAATCCGCCGCCATGATCGGCGCCGGTGGCCGCGGCTGTTCCTTCTGGATCGGCCTGCGATCCTCCTCCACTATCGGGCCGCGGCGTCAGTTCGGATGCGGCAAGATTTTCGTCTCCCAGAACAAGATAGCGCTTGACGAAATTGCTGAGTTCGCGCAGATTGCCCGGCCAGGCATGCCGCAGGCAAGCCTCCATCAGCGCCGGTCCCAGCGGCAACGGCGGTCGCGCGTACGATTCCGACATCCGCGACATGAAATGTTTCAGCAGAATTGGAATCTCCTCTTTGCGGTCGCGCAGCGGCGGCAGAGAAAGCGTGAAGGCGTTCAACCGGTAGTAAAGATCTTCGCGCAGTCGCTTCGTGGCAATGGCTTCCGGAATATTAATGTTGGTCGCGGCCAGGATGCGCACATCGACCTTGATCACGGTGCGGCTGCCCAGCCGCGAGAAAGTCTGGTCTTGAAGAACATGCAGCAGTTTCGCCTGCAACAGTGGCGGCATCTCGCCGATCTCGTCCAGCAGGATGGTTCCCTTGTTGCAAAGCTCAAACTTGCCGGGCTTCGGATGATTTGCGCCCGTGAACGCTCCCGCCTCGTAACCAAACAGTTCGCTTTCCAGCAGATCCGCTGGCACGGCGGCGCAATTCACCTTCAGGAAAGTGCGGTGCGCGCGGGGAGAAAGCTTGTGAATCAGCCGCGCCAGTACTTCCTTGCCCGTTCCGCTTTCGCCAAGCAAGAGAACCGGAATGTCGACGTTGGCCACGAGCGCGGCCTGCGAGCGAATCTTCTTCATCGCCGGGCTGGCCGCCACGAAGAAGACATCGTCGCAAAGCTCTTCCACTTCGCCGGCGTACGACTCGCCCTTCCCTCCGCCCACGCACTGATTAATAACGGAATCGAGCTCGGCCTTCTGAAAAGGTTTGGTCAGGTAGTCGGTCGCGCCCAGCCGCATCGCCTGCACCACCTTGCGCGTGTCACTGACGCAAGAAAGCATCACGACTTTCAGGCCGGGCTTGATCTGGCGAAGCTTTTCCAGCGTCTCCAACCCGTCGATGCCAGGCATGAGCAGATCGAGCAGCACCAGGTCCGGCTGCAGCCCTTTCTGGACCTGCGCCAGCGCTTCTTCCCCTGTGGTCGCAGTCTGGACTTTGTGCTCGTCAACTTCGAGCAGGGTGCGGATGTAACGCAGCATCCCCGGCTCGTCGTCGACAAGCAGGATGTTCGCTCCTTGACTCATTGGTTCGGCCCCCGCGGCGAACTGCCAGGAATTGGTTGCAGGGGGATGATGAACGAGAACTTGCTGCCCGCCTCCGGTTCGCTTTCAACCCAGATTTTCCCACCCATGCCCATCAGCAGGCGGCGGGCGATGGCCAGTCCGAGACCCATGCCTTCCGTCGCCTCGCTGCCCGGCAGGCGGAAGAAGTCGTCGAAGATTTCCAGTTGAAATTCAGGCCGGATTCCCGGGCCCGTGTCCGAGACGCTGACCTTCACCGCGTTCGGCGCATTGTTCGATTGGCGCCGCCGATCGCCGTTCGAGGCAGCTTTGCTCACCGAACGCCGCTCCCACATGTGCGGTTCGGCATGGAGCCACACCGTGCCGCCTTGTGGTGTGTACTTGCAGGCATTCTCCAGAAGATTGGAAATCACACGCTGAACTTTCGGCGAATCGAACAGAAAAGGCGTCAGCTTGTCGTTGGCGAGGAAATAGAGTGCCAGACCGCGCTCCTGAAAACGGCTTGACCAGATGCGGCAAATCTCCGAGAGGCATGCATTCATGTCGTTTTCGACAAAGTGCATATGCAGTTCGCCGGTCTCGAGCACCGTGTAGGTCAGAAAGTCCTGAATGAAGTGTTGCAGCCGCTGGCCGCTCGCGAACATGTCGGCCATCACTTCGCGTTGCCGCTCATTCAGCGGGCCCAACTTCTGGCTCTGCAGCAGTTCGATGTAGCCGTTCAGGATGGCCAGCGGAGTCTTCAAATCGTGCGCGGCCGAGGCCAGAGCGTTGGTAGTTTTGCGGTAACGATCGCGTAGCGATTCCAGTTCGCGGACGACATCGCCCGCGGGAGCCGGCTTCGAAACCGGTGCGGGACTCGGCAAGTTCTCTTTCAGGGATCGGGCGCCGGTCGACATGGCAGGTCTTCCTTCGTTCGACGTCATTAAAGACACAAATCACGACACGTTGGGGAGGGATCTTTCTACCGATGGAACGAGGGATTGCCCTCATGCTAAGCCAGGTGCAACAGACTGTCAATCGGAATCAAGAACTAGAAGGAAGAGCAAAATGTTGCACTTTTCATCATTGACTATAAGTCACAATGGCGCATCGCAAGCCTTGGCCGCTTTGCCCCGAATTCCGCGCCGTGCGCGAGGTTTAGGCTTGTTCCGCCGGGCATCTGCCATGTTGTTCCGCGTTTGGCACCTAAGATGCGAGTCTAAAGCAGTTTACGCAAGGATAGAAAGTGAAGAAACGGGCCCAAATCCGGGACGCGCGAAAGTCGGTACGTTTGCAGCTGGCTATTCCCGTTTTTGTACGCTCCCAGGATCCAGACGGCAAAGATTCGCTTGAATTTGCCACCGCAATCAATATCTCCGCCGGCGGAGCTTTGGTTGTCGTCCGCCGCTCCTTGCCCAAATCGGCATTGATTTCATTGGAAATCCCATGTGTTCCCATGGGCCCCACCAACGGGTTACCGAATTCCTCCCGGGTCCTTCGGGCAAGGGCGGTCTGGGTGGCGCACCTGGATGACTATCATCTTCTGGGTCTGAAATTTGCCCGCCCTTTGAACACCGGCAGTGATCGCTTCCCCGGCGACTTGAGAAAAGCTGTTGCCGCCGTGTGAAATCTTTTTCCCTCCCCCAGACCCTTTTCCCATGGCACTTTCGTGCCATGCACGCGCTTCCGATGAAAGGATTATGATCTCCCTAAGTCGCTAGCAGAACTCGCGGTTATCTAGCATCGCCAGCTTCGTTCTTCTCTCTTCCCCCGTTTGGTGCTCGAGATGCACTTTTAGTGCACGAAGGGTGACATTACCCTGATAGGAACCCAAGGTCTCTTATGACGACAATGTCTGTAACTTCCTTTCAGCAGTCGCTGGGCGAACTTCCTCCTGACAATATTATCTTCGGGCATTCCGAAGCTGTGCAGGCGATTCGAGCGCAATTGGCCCGCGTGGCAGCCGCGAATGTTCCGGTGCTCATCACCGGTGAGAGCGGTACTGGGAAAGACATTATTGCGCGCTTGATTCACGGGCTCTCACCCTGGAAGGTTGGACCTTTTGTAAAAGTAAACTGTCCCGCAATTCCCGGAACCTTGCTGGAGAGCGAATTATTTGGATATGAAAAAGGCGCCTTCACTGGCGCCTTTGGTGCGAAACCGGGTCGCGTCGAAATGGCTCACCGCGGCACCTTGTTTCTCGACGAAATCTCCGAGCTCGACTCTCCCCTCCAATCGAAGCTCTTGCAGCTCTTGCAGGACGGCCAGTTTTGCCGCATCGGCGCGCAGGAAGACAAGAAGGTCGAAGTGCGCGTCGTCTGCGCCACCAATCGCGACCTGCAAGTTGAAATCGAAAACGGAACCTTCCGCCAGGACCTCTTTTACCGCATCAATGTCGTGAACCTCCGGATGCCCGCCCTGCGCGAACGCCGTGCCGACATCGATGACCTCTGCCGTTATTTCCTCGACTACTACAATCGCAAGTTCAACTGCCGCGCCCGTCCGCTCTCTACCGAAGTGCTGGCCGTGCTTCAGAAGTATCATTGGCCGGGCAACATCCGCGAGCTCGAGAATCTGATCAAGCGCTACGTGATTTTAGGCCACGAAGAAGCGATCACCAGCGACCTCGTCCAGCGCGAGCCGGACTTCCTCAATCCCGACATCTCCTTTGACGGGCCCGTCTCGCTGAAAAAGCTGACCCGCCAGGCCGTGCGCGAACTCGAACGCAAGGTGATTCTGAAAGTTCTCCAGCAGCACCACTGGAACCGCAAGCAGGCTGCCCGCACTCTGGGCATCAGCTATCGCGCATTGCTTTACAAGATTCGCGATGCCGGATTGCCCTCCAATCGCGCGCTCCGACTACGACAAGCCGAGGACGCAGCCCTGCCAAGAACCGGCGCTGCCGCGGATTAGCCCCCCACCGCAAGGAAACTATCTTCAGCGAATGTCCGGCAAACCAGCTGAGTGTGTGCCAGGTGAGCTTTTCGCCTCGTTCGCTTGACTACCTGTCTTGGCGCCCTGCTGGGAAGGATCCACCACCCCGCCAGGAGCCGGCCCGCTGTTCTCTGCGAGAACCTCAACGTTGTGTTGCGCCTCCGCCAACCCGAGAGCGGCGGCCCGCCGGTACGACTTGGCGGCCCGCTCGACATCTTGTGGGACGCCCTCGCCATGCTCATACATGTAGCCAAGATTGTTGAATGCGGGCGCATAGCCCTGCTCGCCTGCCTTGAGATACCAACTCACCGCTTGGGAGGCATCCCGGGAAACTCCAACGCCGTGTTCATACATCCAGGCAATCGAGAACTGAGAGTGCATATGTCCTTGCCGCGCCGAGGCAAGATATAGCTGCGCGCCCCTGGCCGGATCGCGTTCTACTCCTCGACCCTCGACATAAAGTATCGCGAGGTTCATCTCCCCCAGCGGATCCTGGTGCTGCGCCGCCTTTTCGAACCAGCGGGCAGCTTCCGCATTGTCCTGCCGCAGACCGGCCTGACCGTTGAAGTACATAACTCCAACGTTCGTCTCCGCCGCCCCCAATCCCTGAACGGCTGCGCGCAGATACCACTTCAGCGCCATCGCATCGTCCCGGTCTACGCCCTTGCCCTGGAGATAGAGATTGGCGAGGTTGTCCTGTGCTCCGGCACTTCCGGCATCGCCCGCTTTCTGATACCAGCGCGCGGCCTCCGCATAGTCTTGCGCTACTCCACGGCCTGTCTCGTAGGCAAGTCCGAGCATGAATTCAGCTTCCAGGTCGCCCTTTCTTGCCTGCTTCAGCAGATGGGCGATATCCGGATGTTTGTCGGCAGACCAGGAGGCAGACAAGAGCAGAATTGTGACGAGCCACAGGCACGCAAGGAAGCGCATGTTGCAACTCCAAATAATTCCGCTATGAACGAGACGAAGGTTTTCGTGCCCCACGCCACCTTGCCGCTAGATACTTACAGGCTTCCTGCTGTCCCCACAATCAGGGCCTTCATGTAGAACCCGAAGGAATTTTCTTCGGGAAAAATTGGTGGAATAGTATGTCAACTCGCCCACCAAATACAAGCGCCAAGCGAGAATGGTTCCTGAAGATTGCTTCGACCCCAGTCGCCAGCGGTTCTTTCCCATCGCCGGGCGGATTTCTCAGTTTGTACAAAATCCTGAGCAGTTGCAGGTTTTCACTTCTTCAATCTGACTTTTAACCTCTGACTTTCCCCCTACGCCCAATAAGTCCTATCCAGTGTCCGGTACTGAATCGCCTCGGCAATATGCTTAGGCTCAAGCAGAGCTGTCCCGTCCAAATCCGCAATCGTTCGCGCCACCTTTAATATGCGGTCATGCGCCCGAGCACTCAGCCCCTGCTGGTTCATCGCCCGTTCCAGCAGCCGCTCGCAGTCGGCCGAGAGTGTGCAGAACTTCCGAATATTCTGCGATGACATCTGCGCATTGCAGTAGATTTTTTCCTTCCCTCCCGCAAAGCGCTCAAGCTGAATCTGCCGCGCCCGTACCACGCGCTCCAGGATCTTCGCCGAGCCCTCCGGCTCATTCGTACTCCGCATCTCCTTATAGTTCACCGCCGGCACATCGATGTGAATGTCGATGCGGTCCAGCAAGGGCCCGGAAATCTTCGAAATATAGCGCTGAATCATCGGCGGAGTGCAAGTGCACTCCCGCTTGGCATCATTGTGAAAACCGCACGGGCAAGGATTCATCGCCGCCGTCAGCATGAAACGCGCCGGGAAGCTCAGCGACATGGCCGCGCGCGCAATGCACACCGTTCCATCTTCCAGCGGTTGCCGCATAACCTCGAGCACCGACCGCGGAAACTCCGGCAGTTCATCCAGAAATAACACGCCATTATGCGCCAGCGAAACCTCTCCCGGCCTCGGAATCGCGCCCCCGCCAATCAGCCCAGCATCGGAAATCGTATGATGCGGCGACCGAAACGGTCGCACTCCAACAATACCCGCCCGCGCGTCCAGCACCCCGGCCACGCTGTGAATCCGAGTCGTCTCCAGCGCCTCTTCAAACGTCAGCGGCGGAAGTATCGTCGGCATGCGTTTGGCCAGCATCGTCTTCCCTGACCCCGGCGGCCCAATCATCAGAATGTTGTGGCTCCCCGCGCACGCCACCTCCAACGCCCGCTTCGCCGTCTGCTGCCCGCGCACATCCTTGAAGTCAAGGTAAGACTGTTGCGAGTCGCTCAGCAGCTTCTCGCGGTCAATCTGCAAGCGCGCAACTCCGTTCCCGGAATTGATGTAATGGATGACGTCCACCAGCGACTTGAGCGGATAGACCTCTACATCCCCCACCATCGCCGCCTCGCGCGCATTCACCTCCGGCACAATCAGCCGCTTCACCTTGCGTGCGCGCGCCTCCAGCGCAATCGGCAGCGCGCCGCGCACGCCCCGCAGGCTCCCATCGAGCGAGAGCTCGCCCACAAACAGCGCGTCGTCGATCTGTTTCTTGTTCAGTCCCCCATAGGCCCCCAGAATCCCAAGCGCCATGGGCAAGTCAAACCCAGAGCCCTCTTTGCGGATGTCAGCCGGCGCCAGATTAATCGTGATCTGCGTCGGTGGAATGTCGTAGCCGCAATTCTTGAGCGCGGCGCGCACCCGGTCCCTGCTTTCCCGCACCGCCGCATCCGGCAAGCCCACCGTGTGAAAAAAGTCCTGCTCCAGCTTGACGCCGGACACGTCAACCTCGACTTCGATAATGTTGGCGTTCACGCCGTAAACCGCGGCACTTAGGGTCTTGTAGAGCATAGGGGAATCCCCGCTTTCCAAAAAAGAGAGCCAAACACACGAGGAGGTCAGAGCGGATGGGAGATCGCTGCTGGCCATACTAGCCGTCCGTGAACCTTCGTGCGGTGACGGCCGTCACCCCGTTACCGTGATGGAACTTTCGGATCACGAATGTAAGGACTCAATCGGCGGGTTCGGTGCTACGCTATGCCTATCGCGGAAAAAACAGACTAGCTAGGCGAGTTTTTCCGCCTGCGGTGAACGCGAATGCCCGAAGCACGCATACCCGACGACAGCTCCGAGCCGCGCGTTCCCGGCCGCCTCGAGCGCGAAGAAAGCCAGCTCTATCGCTGGGCCCTCGGCCTGATCGTATTGCTATCCGCGGCCGTCGCCTACCTTTCCTGGGACCAGCTCAAAGACCTTCCTTACCGGCTCTGGGCCATTCCGGCGGGGCTCTTCGTTCTTTCCTTTTTGTTTGCGGCCTATGCCTTCGGCCGAAAAAAGGAAGTCTCCGAGCTGAAGACCATCTTGAAAGGCCTTGAGGTGCGCTCGGGCGCCACCCCCACCGAAGAACAGCTCGACCACCTCGGCCAATTGATCTCCCGCTCGCAACGCAACTTCAAAGAGCTGATCGATTCGCTCGATGACGTTGCCCTGGCCGTCTCCCTCGACGGCTCGCTGCGCACCGTGAACCGCCGCGTCACCGAAATTCTCGGGAAGCCGTATTCCAATCTGGTGGGCAATAAGCTGCTCGATTTTCTGGCCGCGCCCCCGCTCACCGAGACCCCCTTCGATCTGGCCCGCTTCTTGGAGAAGCGCACCTGGAGCGGAGTCGTCTCGATCAAACCCAAGGGAAGCGCGCGCCGCCTCTACTACGACTGCATGGTCAACGCCATCGTCAAGGGCGACGATGTCACCGGCGCCAGCGTCCTCGCCCGCAACATCACCGACCAGCGCGACAAGGAACAGCGCTTCACCCAACTCTTCGAGAGCCTGCGCGAAGGCGTGTACATCTCTACCCCCGTCGGCAAGCTGCTGGAGGTGAATCCCGCACTGGTCGCCATTCTGGGGTACGCGAGCAAGGAAGAATTGCTCAATGTGCCGCCGGAAGCGCTCAATGTCGACGCCAGCCCGGAGCCCGTCTTAGGCCGCACCGGAAGCCAGAGCGGCCGCACCCGCACTCGCGAAGTCAAGCTGAAGCGAAAGGACGGTGGCATCGCCGTCTGCCAGGACATTTCTAGCGGCGTGGTCGAGGACGGCAAGATCGTCCGCTACCAGGGAACGCTGGTCGACATCACCGAGAAGCGCGCCATGGAGCGCCAGCTCCGCGGTCAGGAAGAATTCCGCCGCCATCTGCTCGAAAGCTTCCCGGACCTGATCCTCGTCCTCGACCTCAAGGGCCAGTACACCTTCGTCAGCCCGCGCATTAGCGAACTGCTCGGCTACGGTCCGGAACACCTCATAGGCAAAAGCGTGGAAGACGCCGACCACAGTTGGCCGGAACTCGCCAAGCTTTATCAAACGGTAGCGACCGGCGAGAATTTGCGCGCGTCCTGCGAGTACGCCGCACAGCATCAGAATGGCAACGCCCGCACCATGTTAGGCATGGCGAGCCCGCTGCTCGATGCCGAAGGCAAACCCGCGGGCGTGATCATCTCCGTGCGCGACGTGACCACAGAAAAGAAACTCGAGCGCCAGATCATCCAAAGCGAACGCCTCGCCGCCATGGGACAGATGATCGGCGGCTTCGCCCACGAACTCAACAATCCGCTAACCAGCATCCTCGGCATGGCCGAGTTGCTACAGGACGGCACAGTAAGCGAGGGGGCACGCAAACAAGTAACGATTTTGCATCAGCAGGCACGCCGCGCAGCTGAGATCGTACAAAACTTGCAATACTTCGCCCGCCCACCCGCACCCGGACGCAGCCCGGTCGACTTAAACGAAATCGTGCAGCGCATCCTGCAAATGCAAACCTATCCCCTCCGCAAGAGCAACATCACGGTGGATTTTCTAGCCGAGCCAACCCTACCCGCCGTGGAAGGCGATCCCAATCAGCTCATGCAAGTCTTCCTGAACCTGCTCCTCAATGCCGAGCAGGCCATCCGCGAAACGGGAGACAAAGGCACAATCCGCGTCCGCCTCGGCCGCAATTCAGATTCAGTCTGGGTAGTCTTTCAAGACGACGGTCCCGGCATCGCTCCAGAAAATCTCGCCCACATCTTCGACCCATTCTTCACCACCAAGCGCCCCGGCCGCGGCACCGGCCTCGGCCTAAGCATCTGCAAAACAGTCCTGCGCGAGCACGGCGGCAACATCGAAGCATCCTCAGCGCCCGGCGGAGGCGCAGCCTTCACGATTACACTGCCAGTAGGCACGGGGGGAGCAGCGGCGGAATAAGCTCGCAGAAGTTGTACTCTAGAGCCGTGGCCTGCCCTACCCAAATGCTGTAGGATTCAGCCATGAACCGTTTCACTTTTCTGGCCTGCTTACTCTTAATACTCCCGTCGGCGGTGAGCGCATCCGACGTTCCAGATCGTCAGGAAGCGACAAAGCGCATAGAACACTCCATCGCAAAGACAAACATATTTGACCTTCCGTCGTTTCAGATGAAGGCCAACCTGCAGGTCGACAATCAGGGGAAACCGCTTGATGGAACCCTTGAATTGCTTTGGAACGGCCCAGCGCAATGGAGGGAAGAAATCCACTTCCCGGGCTACAGCGAGGTTGATGTTGGCGGCAAGGGAACGGTCTGGATCAAGCGAAGCACTGATTTTATTCCAATCGATATTTTTCACCTATATCAAGCGCTCGGCTTCGGCACGACTGTCTTAGGCTCGGAGTCGGCATCCTTGTTCGCGTTGTACCTGACCTCGAAGGACAATATTGCGAAGGTACACTCCGAAAAAAGGCATGGTGAGAAACTGACGTGTTACCAAATTGCCCGAGAAGATATTCACTCATCTGAGATTTGCATACGCGACGCCACGGGCACATTGGCGCGGGATCCGCAGTTTGAAGACAGCGACTTTATGACAATTGATGGCAAGTCGTTCCCTGGGCTCTTAAGCATGGCGCAGAATGGCAAAGCACTCGCCACCGTTAGAGTTACGCAACTGGCTACTCCGGCCACACTCCCGTTGAATGCGTTCGATCCCCTTTCTGGTGTTTCACCGCAAGCCGGATGCATGAACCCGACGCCAGATCGAATCGTTAAGAAAGTAGTTCCTGAATATCCGCAAGCGGCCCGGCAAAGACACATCGAAGGCAGTGTCGGAGTCGACGTGCGAATCGGCACCGACGGCGTCACGAGAATCGGCAAAACGGTCAGCAGTCCGAACCCAGATCTTGAGAGATCAACCTTGGCGGCGATCCGAGGCTGGCGCTACCAGCCCGCAACCTGTGAGGGACAGCCGGTCGAGGTTGAAACAGTTTTAATAGTCAATTACTCGCTTCGATAGACCGCCCCCGAAGAAAAGCCGAATCCCCCTATCTCTCCACCGCCATAGCCACCGCATTCCCCCCGCCCAAGCACAGCGCCGCAATCCCGCGATGCACATCGCGCCGCATCATCTCGTAGATCAAAGTAACTAGAACCCGCGCCCCGCTGGCCCCAATCGGATGCCCCAAGGCCACCGCGCCGCCGTTGACGTTCACGCGATTCATATCCAGCCCCAGCTCGCGCATAACTCCCAGCGCCTGCACCGAGAACGCCTCATTCAATTCGTAGAGGTCAACCTCATCTTTCTTCCATCCCGTCTTCTGCCAGATCTTCTGCACCGCGCCCACCGGAGCCATCATCACCCACTTTGGTTCGACTCCGCTGGTAGCCTGCGCCACAATGCGAACCATCCGCTTCGCGCCAAGCTCAGCCGCCCGCGCCGCGCTCGTCACCACCACCACCGCCGCCCCGTCATTCACCCCCGGAGCATTCCCCGCCGTAACAGTCCCATCTTTTTTGAACGCCGGCTTCAGCGCGCGCAGCACTTCAATCGTAGTATCCTCGCGCGGCCCCTCATCCTTATCGAAGATCACCGGCGCCGCGCCCTTCTTCTTCGCCG
Source organism: uncultured Acidobacteriaceae bacterium (assembly GCA_963698865.1). GTDB lineage: Bacteria > Acidobacteriota > Terriglobia > Terriglobales > Acidobacteriaceae > Acidiflorens. Next base: position 683,372 of record CAVOSL010000007.1, read on the forward strand.
GCAATTCCACCGGCACAATCTGCGCCTTGAACCGGCACTCCTTCTGCGCGGCAATCGCCTTGCGATGCGAGTTCACCGCAAACTCATCCTGCTCTTCGCGCGTGATGCCATATTTCTCCGCGACATTCTCGCCCGTGATGCCCATGTGGTAGTCGTTGTAAATATCCCAGAGCCCATCGTTCACCATCGAATCCACAAGCTGTCCATTCCCCAGCCGGTATCCCTTGCGCGCATTCGGCAGTAAATAAGGAGCGTTCGTCATCGACTCCATGCCGCCCGCGACGACGATCTCACTGTTCCCCGTCTCAATCGCCTGCGCCGCGAGCGCGACAGATTTCAATCCCGATCCGCACACCTTGTTGATTGTCATGGCACCCACTTCCGGCGAGAGTCCACCGAAGATCGCCGCCTGCCGCGCCGGATTTTGTCCAAGGCCCGCCGAGACAACGTTTCCCATAATGCACTCGTCGACGAGCTTTGCATCGATGCCCGCGCGCTTCACAGCCTCGCGCACCGCCACCGCGCCAATCTCCGGCGCTCTCATATCGCTAAGGCCTCCTTGAAATTTTCCGATCGGCGTACGGCATCCCGAAATAATCACAACCTCGCTTGAACCCGGCATAAATGCGCTCCTTCACATGATTCGTCGCTTGCAAAACCGAATACATTATAGATGGCGGCGCGCAACTAAGGATGCGCGAGAGCCCCGATCCGGAATCGCTGCGGCGCATTCGCAAAAATCACCGCTCGCGCAGCTCGAATACCCATTCGTAGGTCTTCAGACAACGATCCATGACGCCGAACGAACTCGAAGTTTCCCCGCCCACGCGAAATTATTTGCGCGCGCACGATGAGGTGACCTTCGTGCTTCGTTGCGCGCCTCTCATTCGATCATTTTTCTCTTGACTTCGTTCTGCATTGACTCTATACATTCAACTAGTTGCAACAAATTACCGTTGCAAGATTCCATGAACAATGGAAAGGGAGAATAGATCCATGGCAACCAAAAAGAAAGCAAAGAAGAAAAGCAGCAAGAAGCACTAAGCAACTGCAATAAGGCAACCGTGGGGACGCGATAAGCGTCCCCAAAGTTTTTTATAGCAAACTTTTTTCAAGGTTGTTAATTATTTAAAAGGTTGTCATCCCGAGCGCAGTGAGGGATCTGCACTTCGCCGGCGCCATCACGAACGCCGCGTCGTCCCCGCCCTCAATTCACCCGCCGCCCCGCCGCCTTCTGCGCCACGTGCATCGTCTTCTCCGTCGCCGGACACAAATTCCGGTATGGGCACAACCGGCACTGGTAGCCCACTTCCGGCCCAAACTCCCCTGCTGCAATGCACTCTGCCGCCTTCAGCACGCGCAGCTTCGCCTCTTCTAATTGAACGTCGTTTCGCGTCGTAATCACCGGCGTATTGTTCTCCAGGTTGAAGAACACCAGCCGGTCCGCCCGCTTTCCAAACGCCTCTTTCGCGGCCAATGCATACAAAGAAAGCTGCAAACTCTCATCCGCCTCTTCCTGCGACTTCGGTTTCCCCGTCTTGTAATCCACCACGCAAACCGTATCCGGCCCGGTTCGATCGATGCGGTCGACACGCCCTGCAAGTTTCGTCGCCCCCATCTGCAATTCAAACCGCCGTTCCGTCTCCACCACCTCCGGCACCGCCGTGCTTCGCGCCCCCTCCAGAAATTGCCGCAACTGTTCATTCCCCTGCCGCAGATAAAGTTCGTACTGATACCGATCGGCAATCCGCGCATCCGCCAGCGCCGATCGAAACTGTTCCAGCAACTCCTCGTCACCGATCGCGCGCCCGAAGCGCTGAGCGTCGTAGTACGTGCGCAAAACCCCGTGCATCGCCGTCCCATAGTGGAGAGACGCCGGCACCTCGCGCGGCAGGTTCCACTCCCGCTCCAGTTTGAAGCGCAGCGGGCACTGCTCATAAATTTCAATCGTCGAGGCGCTCAGCCCGGTCGTAAAATTCGCCGCGGGCGCCATCAGCAGCCAGGCGGCGACGTTCGATTGCTGCAACGCAATTTTCTGCTCTTCCTCGCCGAACAGCCTGTCCTGCACCGCCGCCGCCGAATGCGTTGACCAGAATTTCCGGTAAGCATGATGAGCCATGAAGTCGCGCAAAAACTGCGTAGGCTTCGGATCCTTTTTCCCCCGGCCCTGATGCGCATAAATCGCCAGCGAGTCCTTGGCCCGTGTCATCGCCACGTAAAAAAGACGCCGCTCCTCCTGTTCATGCAAAACCTTGTCGTCATGGACTGCAATTCCGGACCGCCGCAGTTCCGCCGGAAAAGCCACCAGCGGCTCCTTGTAGCTGCACGGAAACGAAGTCGACGAGCCACGAATGACGGCCACATGGCGGAACTCCAGGCCCTTGGCGGCATGCGCCGTCAAGAGTTGCACTGCGTCCTCCGTGCTCCGGGGCAGACCAATCGCCCCTCGCGCCTCGACAAAAAGTTCCAGGTAATCGAGAAACTCCGCCGGCGATCCGGTTTCGACGATGGCTTTCTCGTGCCAGGTCTCCACAAACTTAACCAGTGCGGCGACCGGAGCGGACCGCGGCAAATCGAAATGCCGGATCACCCGATTCAGCGCCGCATCCGCCCGCACTCCATCCTTCTCCACTTCAGCATGGATCTCCGCCACGCTCGCCAGCACCACCGCTCCGCCCGCCAGCTTTCCCAAAATGCCGGGCAGATCCAGTTCATTCCGCCGCGCCGCTCTCATCCCCGCCCGCAACTCGCTCGCATTAATTGCAAACTGCGGCAACGCCGCCACGCGAAACAAACTGCCCGCATCATTCGGAGACACCGCCGCCGCCAGGCAAGCGATCGCGTCGCGAACCTCGGGAGTATCCAGCACATCCAGCCCTTCAATCGAAAACGGAATCCCGCGCTCCGCCAGCTCCTTCACCAGTTCATCGCGGAGATGGTGCTGTCGATAAAGCACGGCGAAATCCTTCCAGGCGCAATGTTCCGCCTTGCGTGTCTTCTGAATCCGCCGCGCCAGGTCCGCCGCCTCGACATCCTTGTCGCCCCACGTGACAATTTCAACCAGCGGAGCCGACGTACAGTCACCACGCTCGCTCGCAACCGTCTCTCGCCACGACTCGAGCAGAGACCGCTGATAGGCGTGGCCTTTCTTGTCGGAAAATACCGAAGGATTCTCCTTCACAATGCCGAAAGCGCATTGGAGGATCGGTGAAAGGGATCTGCGGTTCTGGTTGAGCTTTACGACTTTGGCGTCGACGAACTTCTCGTGAAATAGCGAAAATGCTTCGCTCGAAGCGCCGCGGAACTGGTAAATGGCCTGATCTGGATCCCCGACGACAAACACATTCTGTTCAGTCCCCGGACTGGCAAGCAGCGCAAGTACTTCCACCTGCGCGAAGTTCGCGTCCTGAAATTCATCCACTAGCAAAAAGCGCATGCGCGCGCGCTCTTCTTCCAGCAATCCTGGATCGTCCTTCAGCAACCGGTAAGCCTTCGTAATCATGTGGCCGAAAGTGCCGAGGTTCTTCTCCTCCAGCATCTCTTCGGCCTTCCGAAACACACGCGCAATCTCCTGGCATCGCTCCAGAATCTCGCCATCCGCCAGTTCGGATTGCTTCTTGGAACTGGTCACGCGCGGCAGCCCGATCTCCCCCCGCTCCAGTCGCCCAACGTAAGCTGCGTATTCATCCGGCCCAACCAGTTCGTCCTGGCAACGCCGCATAAAATCCAGCAAGCTATCGAGAAATTGCCCAACATTCGCCGCTCGCACAAAATACTTCAGCCGCAAGTCGCGAATCCGCCGCCGCAGAAAAACCCACAGGTCTTTGTCATCGAGCACCTGAAACGCCTTGCCCCGCCGATGCAGCAACCCATTGCACCAGGCATGAAAAGTGCAGGTTTGTAGATCCTCAATGTAAGTGCCCTTCAGTTCAGCCCGCACGCGCTGCTGCATCTCCGCCGCGGCATTGTCCGCGTAAGTAAGCGCAAGAATTTCCTCAGGCCGCGCGTGCCCCTGCCGGATGAGGTTAGCGATGCGCTGGATCAGAACGGTAGTTTTACCAGTCCCCGCGCCGGCCAGCACAACCATCGGCCCACGAACATGCTCAATCGCCTCCAACTGGCGAGCGTCAGGGGCAATCTTCTTGGCAGCGGATTCAACAACAGTACTCATTCGCCGGAGCATATCAGAGCCAGATGTGAAATGCGCGTGGACGTCCGGACAGAAGGCAAGTAAAGACAGAAATCTGTGCACCACCGTGGAAGAGCGGCCCTTCAGGGCCGCGTTACTCGGCCAAAAATTAATGGGGGCTTTAGCCCCGGTGGTCGTCCTTATCGAGAATCTTATCTTTCCTGCTTTTGGCTTGGGCAACCTCGTCGCGTTCGCGTTGCATAGCTTCCAGCGCAAGTGCCGCCCCAACAATCGCCGCCGTCTCCGCCCGCAGAATCGTAGGGCCAAGTGAAGCCGCAGTCCATCCCGACTCACGAAACCAGGCAAGTTCGTCCTCCGTCCAACCACCCTCTGGCCCGACGGCAAGAACAACCGCGTCAGCGGAAGGCGGCAACGCATCGCGCAGGCCCGCCTCCGTCTCCGATTCCGCAAGAACAATGCGCGGTGTAGCACCTTCAGCAGCCAGCCCAATGCCAGCGCCACTCAATTCCTTTAGCTTGACCGGAGCCCATATCTCCGGCGGCGCGCCCCGCCGCGACTGCTCCGCAGCCGACCGCGCAATCCGCTCCCAACGCTCGCGCCGTTTCACCGCCGCAGCCGCCAGGTGAGCATCCGTCCGCCGTGCAATCACCGGAACAATCCGCGCCACTCCAATCTCGGTACACTTCTCGACAGCCCACTCCATGCGATCAAACTTGAAGATGGCAAGAACAAGAGTAAGGTCGGCCGCAGCCCGCGAAGCGACTTCATCCCCAAGCGCAAATTCCACGCGCTCGTCGGAGATCGAAACGATTCTCCCCAGCCGCACCCCATCGCCAGTAGCAACGTCGAACTCCTGCCCCACCTGAGCCCGCAGAACGCGGCTCAAATGCAAAGCATGCGAGCCAGTCAAAACGGCAACATTTCCATGAATTTCATCGGCGATCCAGCGGCGGCGAGTCAAAAGGCAGTTCTCAGTTATCAGTTCTCAGTTGTCAGTTCAAAGCAAAACCCAGAATGGATCCTAAGTTTCTCGACGTCTAGAGGAAATATGAGGGTCAAGGACGGCGCCACGATCAGCACGAAAAAGCTAAGAGCTAACAGCTAATAGCTGCTTCACACAAACATATCCTTCACCCGCCCCAGCAGCGAGCGCCGCTGCGGCTTGTTCTCGACCGGACTCAGTTCCCCAAACTCCGCCAGCAATTCGCGTTGCCGCTTATTAAGCTTGGCAGGCGTCTGTATTCGCACCTCAACAAACAGATCGCCCTTGCCATGCCCATTCAGCACCGGCACGCCCTTGCCGCGAATCCGAAACGGCGTCCCCGACTGCGTGCCCTCCGGCACCTTCAGCTTGTGCTCGCCCTCGAGCGTCGGCACCATGATCTCCGTCCCTAGCGCGGCCTGCGTAAACGAAATCGGAACCACGCACTGCAAGTCATTCCCCTCACGCTCGAAAAACGAATGCTCTTTGACGTGCAGCACAACGTACAAATCACCAGCCGGCCCGCCAAACGCCCCCGCCTCGCCGTAACCGGTAAACCGAATCCGCGTCCCATCCTCCACGCCCGCCGGAACCTTCGCCTCCACCACGCGTTCGCGCACCAGCCGCCCTTCGCCCCGGCACTTCAAACAAGGATCGGCAATCACCGACCCCGCGCCCTGGCAAGTCGAGCACGTCCGCGCAATGCTAAAAAATCCCTGCTGATACCGCACCTGTCCGCGCCCATCGCAAGTCCGGCAAGGCACCGGTGCCTTCCCCGCCGCCGCGCCCGACCCGCGGCAACTCTCGCAAGCCTCATGCCGCCGCACATTGACCTGCTTCTCCGTCCCAAACACCGCCTCTTCAAACTCCAGATGCAAATCCTCGCGCAGATCCGCCCCACGCTGCGCCCGGCTGCGCCGCCGCCCGCCGCCAAACATGTCCGACCCGCCAAAGAACTCGCTGAACAGATCCCCAAAATCCTGAAAGATCGCCGGATCGAATCCCGCCGCCCCGCCCGCCGAAGCCCCGCCCACGCCCGCATGCCCAAACCGGTCATACAGCGACCGCTTCTCGCCATCCGCCAAAATTGCGTAAGCCTCCGTCAGCTCCTTGAACTTCTCCTCCGCGTCAGGGTTATTAGGATTCCGATCCGGATGGTAAGCCAGCGCCAGCTTCCGGTAAGCGCTCTTGATCTCGACGTCGGTAGCCGTGCGCACCACGCCCAGCACCTCGTAATAATCTCGTTTGGTATTAGCCGCCAGAAGATTCCCCTTCTCTTCGGTTGGAGTTAATTGGATCGAACTAAATCGTCTCTGTAAGAGTTGTCATCCCTCTAACAAGAATTGTCATCCTGAGCGAAGCGAGGTGAGCAGAGCGAGCCGAACGAGCCGAAGAGCCCGCCCCGAGCGAAGCCGAGGGGACCCCTACAAGCTCATCAATCTTAATCGACACCGCAAGGCATTCTGTCAACCCGCAGTTCCGGCTCTACTACCCCTTGTTATTCCGCGCCACCCGCACCATCGCCGGCCTCAGCAACCGGTCCTTATACTTATAACCGCGCTGCAACTCATCCAGCACATGATGATCCGGCACCTCCGCCGTATCCACCATCTCGATCGCCTCATGCACCTTGGGATCGAACAACTCCCCCACCGCCTTAATCGGCTGCACGCCCGCCTTCACCACCGCATCCTGCAACTGCCGGTAGATCAGCTCCACTCCACTGCGAAACTCGCTCGCATCTCCACCCGCCTTCAGCGCCCGCTCAAAGCTATCCAGCACCGGCAACAAGCCTCGCAGCACATCCGCCGCCGCATAATCCCGAAACTCCGCCTGCTCCCGCACCGCCCGCTTGCGCGCATTATCGAACTCCGCCTGCGACCGGGCCAGCCGATCCAGCAAGGCATCGCGCTCCGCCTTCACCTTCTCCACTTCCGACGCCGCACTAATATCGACCGCACCCGCACCCGCCGCGCCTGTCTCTTCTCCACCATCGCCGGCCGGAAGTTCGTGCTCCAGATCCAGCTTTACCGCCTCGCTTTTTCCGTTTCCCTTACCCATACCGAACATCACTCCGCTTCATTCAAAAGTTTGTCGAACAGCCGCGCGATATACGACACGGCCGACATCGTATGCTGATAATCCAGCCGCGTAGGTCCAATCACCGCCAGCGACCCGCGCACCTCGCCGCCCACCCGAGCCGGCGCCCCAATCAAAACAAAGTTGTGCAGCGCCGACCCCGAAGCCAACGCCGAACTAGATGTTCCCCCCGGCAGCCCCTCATCCAGCCCAATCACCACCCGCACCGCCTCCTGCCGCGTGTCCAGATAGGCCGCCAGCAGCTTAACGATCTTCTCTTTCTCCTCCAGCGTCCGCAGCAACTGCTCCAGCCGCTGCCGATCCTGCTCGCTCCCCACCGGATTCGACGCCACCAGATTCGCCGCGCCTTCCACAAACACCGCGTCCGCGCCCTCTTGCGACGCCAGCGCCCCCTGCTGATAAAGCCGCTCAATCGACTTCATCAGCTCCCGATACTCTCCGCGCTCCGATTCGATGCGCCGCTCCAGCTCCGCGCGCATATCTTCCATCGTCCAGCCGCGAAAATTTTCGTTCAAATACCGCGCCGCCAGATCCAGCTCGCCCTGCGAAATATCCAGCCGCAACACGCGATCCCGCACCACTCCCGACCGCGTCACCACCACCGCCAAAACTTTCTGATCCCCCAGCCGCGAAAAATAAACATGGTCCAAAGCATTCCGCGGACCGCCCATGCTGGCCCCAGCCACCGTCACGCCCACGCCATGCGAAATCAGCGACAGCACATGCGAAGTGCGCTCCATAAACTCCTGCACATCGCTCGCCCCCGTCAAAGTGTCCTGAATAATGCTCTGATTCTCCGGCGACAGATGCGCCTCGCCGCTCAAATTCTCCACGTAATACCGGTAAGCCTCCGCCGTAGGCACGCGCCCCGCCGAAGTATGCGGCTGCTCCAGAAATCCCGCATCCGTCAAATCCGCCATCACGTTGCGAATCGTAGCCGCACTCAGCCCCTCGCGGCTCGAGCGCGCAATCGTGCGCGACCCCACCGGCTCCCCGCTGGCAATAAACGTCTCGACAATCGCAGTCAGAATCTCGCGTTCCCGACCGCCCGGCAATCCAGATGGCATAAGCAACACTAAAACGGTTTCGTGTAGGGCATGGCTTTAGCCATGCCATTCGCAGCCACAATGACGTGGGCTTTAGCCCCTGAGGCAGCGACGCTATCGCCCGCCAACCGTTTATCAGATCAATCGCAACATTAATAAGGAGCAATCCCAACCCGTCAGGGGAAGAAGAAAAACTCCCTATAAATTCTTTAGATGCAGTGGCTTAGATGTAGGATTCCACCGCGCCTAATTGGAATTCTAGGGAGCAGGCGCGGGGGTGTCAAGGATGGCGAAACGCCGTGATGTAGCGCCCGCCCCCGAACTATGCTAATAATCTGAAAGCAGGAGGACCCATGCCAGCTCTGGATTGGTCACAGTGCCCCGGCGTCGAAAGCATCCCCGGCAAGCTGAGCGGAGCCTGGGTATTCCGCAACACCCGCATGCCCGTAAAGCTCGTCTTCGAAAATCTGGAAGACGGCATGAGCATCGATGAAATCATCGAGCAATACGACGTAACTCGCGAGCAAGTGAAAACAGTGATCGACTTCGCCGCCCGCAGCCTCGATCCAGTCAGCCGCTAAAGAGTGCTAATCCTCTTCGATAACAACGTCCCGCGAGGCCTTACAGGTAGTGCCCGCCGCAAGTGCGATGCATGGCAGCTGGGAATCGAACAGCAGCCAAGTGAATAGTAAGAGAATTCGGAAGCCTTAGAGCGCGGTCCTTCCCTAAGGCGTTGTAAAGCTCAAAGTACCGCCATACCAGTAGCTGCCATTGTCCTCGTCGAAGACAACCAGCCGGAAGTAATATGTGGTGCTTCCGGATAAGCCTGAGATATTGCCACTGACCGATTGGGTGGTGGAATTGGGCGTCACGGACGGGCAGGCATAGGGATTGTAGATGATCGAACAGTAGACCTCGTTGTAGCTGGACATGGTGGGATCAGTTCCCCACTCCAAATCCCAACTGTTGTTCGCGCCCAGGGGATTGATGGTTCCATTCAAGACGGCGCTACTGCCTGTCACCGAAGTGGCAGCGGTAGTCGTCACGGCCGGAGGCTTGCCGGTTGTAAACTTCTGAACTTTTCCATACCAGTAGGTGCCATTGTCCACGTCGAAGACGACCAGTCGGAAGTAGTAGGTCGTGTTGTTGGGGAGACGAGAGACGCTGCCGTTCACCGATTGAGTGGTGGAATTGGGCGTTGCGGACGGGCAGGAGTAGGGATTGTAGATGATCGAACAGTAGACCTCGTTGTAGGTGGACATGGTGGGATCGGTTCCCCACTCCAGGTCCCAATTGTTATTGGCGCCGAGAGGGTTGATGGTCCCGTTCAGCACCGCGCTGCTGCCAGTAACAGAGGTGGCTGCCGTGGTCGTCACGACCGGAGGTTTGCCGGTTGTAAACTTCAGGACCTTCCCGTACCAGTAGCTGCCGTTGTCCTCGTCATAGGCGACTAGGCGGAAGTAGTAGGTCTTGTTGTTGGGCAGACGAGAGACGCTGCCGTTGACCGATTGAGTGGTGGAATTGGGCGTCACGGACGGGCAGGCATAGGGATTGTAGATGATCGAACAGTAGACCTCGTTGTAGCTGGACATGGTGGGATCAGTTCCCCACTCCAAATCCCAACTGTTGTTCGCGCCCAGGGGATTGATGGTTCCATTCAAGACGGCGCTACTGCCTGTCACCGAAGTGGCAGCGGTAGTCGTCACGACTGGAGGTTTGCCCGTCGTAAAGGATGCTACAGACCCATATAGATAGGTGGCTGTGTTTGCGTCGTAGAAGACCAGTCGAAAGTAATAGGTGGTGCTGTTGGCTAGCCGAGATAGGCTGCCGCTCTCAAATTGAGTGCTGAAATTGGCTGTGACGGACGGGCAGGAGTAGGGATTGTAGACGATCGAACAGTAGACCTCGTTGTAGGTGGACATGGTGGGGTCAGTTCCCCACTCAAAGTCGTAATTGCCATTAGCCCCTTCTGGATTAATGCTTCCATTCAAAACGGCGGCGCTGCCCGTGACAGAAGTTGCGGGCAAAGTGTTGACCTGAGAGGTTTGCGAGGAGAACTGCATCGTAAAAGTGATCGCCCACTGTCCACTCTGGAGAGTGGGGCCCGGCGTCGCCACGATAAATGGCGGGCCAACTGAAGCCGGCCCCCCAGACAGGTATGAAACGGAATACGTACCTAATGGAAGGTCTGTGAGTGTTGTGGGCACACTGCTTTCACTCTGAACGCCATTCGGACCACTAAGTTGATATGCAACAGCGCCCGTCCATGCGCTGCCGTTATACGTCGCCTGAATGTTAATGCTGGTTAAGTTCCCTTGTAGATGCTTTGAGATACTGTCAAAGGAAAAGTTCTGCGTGTTGTTGACAACTCCCCCTGTGCACGAGATGAGATGGAGCCACGCGCCAGTGGAGCCCATCAGCGGATCTGGCGGACAGTTCAATGGCTCCAATGCTTTAATCTGTGGATCCGTGGAAGCGATAGGATTGCCGATGTCGGTCAGTCGAGGAGACAGCTTTGACTGGTCGATATTCTCCCTGATCGCTTGCGATACCGAGTCGACCACTGCGTCCGAGTAACATACCGATTGCGAGCCTGGGCATTGATACGGGAGATCACTGAAATAGCTTTCTATCGAATCAATCGTCAAGGTTGACGGCAAGTCAGTCGCCCACGTATTCCCGATTTCACCCTTATAGTTCAACGCCTGCAGCACTGAGCTAGCAGTCATCAGCTCGTACAGATCTAGAGGCGGAACTTGTCCCTGGAGGAGAAAGTAATAGTAGTAGTTTGTAAAATCTCCTCCCCCATGCGGCGTGTCCAGGGACAGAATGTGCGCTACGTCGGCTGTGTATTGAATCTGGCCCGGTGTGCAAGGCGGGGCATAGGCGGTGTCAACGCAAGGAAACAGCGATCCCAATTGCTCGACGTAAGCACGCGCGACCAGCCCACCCTGGCTGTGGCCGATAATGATGACATCTTGTACGTGAGTGATTGCTGCAATAGCCTTAATGACCTGGGAAAGCTCGTACGCCTTGTTGAGGATCGAGACGTTGGCTACCGCATACTTATCGAATAGATTCGATGCGCTCCACGAGTTGAAAACAATCGTGAAGAATCGAGCGCTGTGCGGAACATTCCCTATTGCGGGTGGGTCCTTCGTAGGATCTCCGAACTCATCCCATAAGACCGACCCCGTCTGGAGGTCGAAGTAAAGATCATAATTCGTGGTATTGCTATAGTCGGTGTTGTCATAAATGGCTAGCGAATTCACCACGAAGCCACGAAACGTTGCTGGATCCTTGCTGTCTCCCCAACCGGCCGAGTCTCCGTAAAACCCGTGCGTGAACAGAATGGGGCGTCCCGATGTTTTCTGATTCTGAGCGGGTGACCTCCCAAGGAGCCCAAGAAAGAAAACTAGGATGAGTAAAACGGAGCGGAAGAACCTAGCGCAGGCTGATAAGGGGTTACGCTTGTCCGTGAGGTTCATAGTGGCTCCTCGCACGGAATTAAGAGAAGATGGGGCCGGGAATCCAACTCAACACACTTACTAACCGGGGGAAGGTCTAGATATCGAACGCGCCATTCTCCTCACACAGAAAAGGATTGTCAAGGACATCCAACCATAGGCCAGTTCGGCGAACAAGACTTCACACGTCGTCCGCAATGCCGACAAAAAAAACGAAAATGCTTGTTTCTTGACCTAGCCCGTCCGAACCTAAGCCTCAAACCAGGGAAAATTTCGGGGGCACGAAAGCCCTCCGCCCAGGCGCCGACGGCATCCCAATTCTCTGAAATCTGGGCCGGTTTTCGCCCTTGAATGCATGCCTTGTCAACTTGACACAAAAGTGCCGCTAAAACAGGTGTCCAAAGGGAAGCGCGAGTAAATAGAAGGCTCTAAACCCTTATTGCCGAATATGTTACTGTAAACCCCAGCGGCTCAATGCGTTGGCAGGAGAATTCCGTCAACCTACTGATTCCAATCGGCCCTGCAAGGAGCAAGCCCGACCTTTCAACAAGCGAAAAATATCGCCAATCAGGCCTCCAGAGACCATTCCACAAAACAGATTTACTTTCAGCCCAGATGTTCGCCGTATATTCGCCATTACCATTCCGGGAATAACTTTGGAAAGAAAGACGGCGAGCCCCACGAATATTTCTTGACTTAAGAAACAGAACCTCCCCACAATCTTAAGAAGAGGCCCGATCAAGCAAGGCGGGCCGTAGGCACCCGCCGAGCGCGGGAATCCAAGCCAGGTTCTTTGAAATCAGATCTGACGGTCAAGGCCGAGCGTAAGCGACTGATGTTAAGGGTGGATGCCCGCAGACCGGGCCAGCGAGAGCCAGAGAAGCAACTCTAACTCCCACGTATTCAATACTTTGCATCTAACTTATTTAGAATCAATACTTTGACCTGTTTTGATAGGGGGGGAGGGGTAGGAAAATTCGGCAAAAAGTCCGGTAACATACTGTAAATAAACATTTTACACGCCGAGTCCACACCACAGAAAAGCGCAGAAAAACAAGAGCGCGAGTCCCAAAGTGGAACCCGCGCCAATTCGCTCCGCTACCTAAAGCCAAAGCGGAAAAACCAGATTCCGATCACATAGTCACGTTGAGCGCGATGTTAACCCCAGGGTAAGCCGGGTTGCACAGGTAGTACATGCGTTTCCTGCTCCTCAAGGCGCGTCTCAACTTGCACGAGGCGACGGCGACCGTATCGGGCGCATCTCTACCCATGAGTATTCAAATTCCCGCCCACAGTTCAAGCAAACTTGATACGTTCTCTTCTCGATCGTAAACACGCCGCTCTTGTGGCGATGATGACATCCAAAGGCAACACGGAAAACGTCCAGCAAAGACTTCACAGATCTTCCGCTCGATGCCGCCGCTCGCAACCCCCATTAGCGTCCAGCCAAGCCAGCAGAGCGCGCACGCTCGACCGCGCCAGCGCAATGGCGCAATCCGCAGCCCCGTAATAAATGTTGATCGTGTCTCCATCGGCATCCATGGTGTATCCGCAGGGAAAGACGACGTCGTCAACATCGCCGTGCCGCTCGTAGGAGGCTTCGGGTCCGAAGATCCACGAATCTCCGCGCAACAAACAGCGTTCCGGGTTTTCCAGATCGAACAACGCCAGCCCCAAGCGGTACAGACATCCCGAAGGCGTGTGTCGGACTCCGTGATAAAACACAAGCCATCCTCGATCCGTCTCGATCGGCGGCGGCGATAACCCGATCTTGTTGGCGTCCCACCACGCGCCACGGCGCGCTTCAAGCATGAGCCTGTGTCGGCCCCAATAACGCAGGTCGGGAGAGTAGGAAATCCACATATGCGCTCCGAGGTTCGTCATAGGCCGGTGAACCAGCGCCCAGTATCCATTGATCCTCCGAGGCAGCAACGCGGAGTCCTTGTCGTCTGGCGGCATAATCACGCCGTAGCGCTCGAAACTTCGGAAGTCTTTGGTCAGAGCCAGCGATACTCCAGGCCCGCCGCGAGAATACGAAGTGTAAGTCACCACGTATTGTTGTAACTCCGGCGCAAACGTGATGCGCGGATCCTCAATGCCCCAGATTTCCTCGGGATAGTCTTTCGCGTTCGGCATCAAGGTTGGCTCGCGATCGATCTCCCATCCATCCACGCCATTTCGCGATCGCGCCGCGCAAAGATGCGACAATCCACGCCGGTCTTCCACGCGGCACAGCAGCAGCGTCGTCCCGTCCGCCAACCGCGTCGCGCCCGCATTGAACACGCTGTTTATGGAGTAGGGCCAATCCTTACGGGTCAGGATAGGGTTGCCAGGATGACGCAGAAGCAGCGAGGCATAGTGTGTGCTTGCCACGTTGACGAGGGCGGTTTCGGGTGTGGTCATGATTGGTTGGTCAGCCTTTCGGGCGGCATCTCGGATCTTTCGAGCGAACGCATTTCGAGTAGCGCCATCCAAAACGACAGCGTCGATTCCGCACCCTGATTTTGATTGGCACGTTCGGGATGCAATCCATCGCGGCAACCGCCGCTGACGGAATCGGAAAGAGGAAGTTGAAGATCGTTGTCGCCCAGGAACCAGTTGAAGGCCGACCAGGCGTCCTTACGCCAGCGTCCGTCTCCGGTTACGCGAAACGCTTCCAAGCATGCCGATACCGCGCCGGCAGCCTCAATCGGCTGCTGATCGAATCGCGCCTTTTCGCCATTCTGGTGGTAAAAACCCTGCGATCCGATGGGCACGAAGTGATCGTTGGTTTCGCAACGCTGCGCATTCATCAGCCAATCCAACGATTCCAGCCCAGCGTTGACCATGCGATCATCCGAGGAAGCTGCGCCCACAACCAGGAGGGCCTGGGGCATTCGGGCGTTGCCATAGGCGGCAATGTTCTCGAACCATTTCCAGTCCGGCCGGCGGATGGACTCATACATTTCGAGCAAGCGCCGGCTGAGAACAGAGCTTAGTTTTTGCGCGTCCCGATCTCCCGGATATGAATTGAGATATTCCTGCATTCCCAGCAGGGCATAGGCGCAAGCGCGGGGACTGTAGAACTCCACCACCGGGGGCAGGGAAAATTCGAACAGGCGTCCGGCAGCGCATTTCAATCCCGGGTTGTCGGATAGGCCCAAAACAGTCCCCAGGCTCCACAATGCGCGCCCATGGCAATCCTCTGAGCCTTCGTCAACGCGCCACTGGCGGGCATAATCGAGGAAATTTCTGAATCTGCCGCGGGTAGGATCGAACGCATGCTCCAGGAACGACAAATAACGGCAGGAAAAGTCCGCCGTCACCGAATCAGCCGGCTCGCCCCGCTCTTTTCGCTGTTGCGCCAGTAGCACGGTGAAGATCAGCGCTCGCGCGTTGTCGTCGGTGGTGTATCCCTCGCTCCGGTTAGGAATGGTGAAGATCGCGTGCTGGAGGATCCCCGTGTCATCGGTCAACGCAGCCACATGATTCAGCTTCAATTCGGGCAAGCGATCGAGGGCTTTGGGAAGTGCGCGAGCTGCGAACTGAACGCGGGGGCTCTCCATGCGATCGCTGCGCACCCGGGTGAAACTCTCCATGTAACCCTGCGCCACTTTTTTCCAGACCATGTCGCGGGCAAACAGATAGGCGCGTTTGCGCATCGCGTGGCGGATCGCAGGCGTATTCAGAAGTTCGATCGCCTTATTGGCGATGGCGTCTGGGTTTTGGAATGGGACGAGCGCGCCCCGGCGGTCGTCTAACAACTCGATCGCGTGCCAGTACGGAGTCGAGATGATCGCCTTTCCCGCGCCCAGGGCATAGGCAAGTGTTCCGGAGACCACCTGCGCCTCGAAACGATAAGGAGTGATGTAGATATCGGCGGCACCAATAAACTCGGCCATCTCCTCCGGGCTTACAAAACGGTCGTGGAAGATCACACTCGATTCCACTCCCAACTCTTTCGCCAACGCATGCAAGCTGGCTCGATACCTGTCTCCCTCTCGGCGGAGGATATGCGGATGGGTCGCGCCGGCCACGATATAAGCGACGTTGTTGTGCTTGGCGAGAATCTTCGGCAGCGCTTGAATCACGTTCTCGATTCCCTTGTTTGGGGAGAGCAGGCCGAACGTCAACAGCACCGCTTTTCCTTCCACGCCAAAGCGATCCTTGTAGAAATTAGGATCGAGAAAAGGCAGGTCGGGAACGCCGTGTGGAACCATATCGATCTTGCTGCCGGGCACTTTAAAAATTTCCTGCAAGAATTGCGAGGAGAGCTGGCTCATGACGATGAGGCGATCCGAAAGCTCGGCGAGCTCTTCCATGACCATAAGCTGATCCGGATTCGGCTCCCGCAGAACCGTATGCAGCGTGGTCACCACCGGCATTTTCAGGCCGCGCAGCAGATGCAGAATGTGGCTTCCGGCCGGACCGCCGAAGATTCCATACTCGTGTTGCAGGCACACCATATCGATGTTGTTAAAGTTCAGGAATTCTGCCGCATCGCGATACGATTTCACGTCGTCCTGGGCAAGTGACCATCTCACGCGCGCTGGATAGTCGTATCCCTGTTCTGTGTCGTTGACGGGTAGAGCCAGCAACCGGGCATTTCCATACTCGGCAGATATGGCGGCGCACAGGTCCGTGGTAAACGTCGCGATTCCGCATTGCCGCGGCAGGTAATTGCCAATTACAGCAATCCGGCTCGGCAGAGAAGGTTTCGACTGGAACCTCGGCCGGATGGAAGGCAATCCGTCCGCCACCAGCAGGCGTGCCGGGACAAGGTTCAAATACTCCTGCGACGATACGGCGATTGGCGATGACACGTGTCCTCTCACTTTCCTTCGGGTGCTGCCGGCAAGAAGCGGTTTTCCGGACGAGCCTGGCGGATTCCAGGCGCACTTCTTCCAGGGTGGATTGTCTTATACGTAAGTATGTAACGGAATGCTTCTTGCGGACTGGTCAAAATTGAACACGTAAGGCTAGCCGGCGGCTTGTCGACGCCCCGGGCCGCCTCCATCGGCCGCTAAATTACACGTGGTTTACTGGCCCCAGGCCCCTTTCACGCAAAAGCGGTCACAATTGACCAGCATAGCCTCGTGCGATCTTGCACTATGCAGTTATGAAGGCGGAAACGGAAAAAGCCTTTGGTGTGCGTTGTCCCACCTGCGGCGCCAAACCGCGAGAATGCTGCGAACTCAATAATGGGCTTCCGCGCACCAACTGCCATCCAGCCCGCGTCGCCGTCGTCGAAAGAAGGCGGCCGTCCAAAATATATCGCCCGGGGCTGATTCCCCTTCTTTTCCCGCGATTGGCAGTCGGCGGTGAAAGTTGAAGTTTCCCCGCGTCAAACGGCCTGCGTGGGCTAAGATTGCATACATGGCGCCGTCGCCCACACAAAATAAGACGAGCGGCAAGTTCAGTCCTGACGCGTTCCTCGCCAATATTGGCGAAGGCAGAAAGAACCTGGCTCTCGTCAAGAAGCAGGCAATCTTCGCGCAGGGTGATCCCGCGGACGCCGTCTTCTATATTCAAAAAGGAAAGGTAAAACTCTCGGTCGTCTCCACCACCGGCCGCGAAGCTACCCTCGGCGTGCTAGGCGCCGGAAATTTCTTTGGTGAAGGAGCGCTCGCCGGCCAGCCTCTACGCATGGGCTCCGCCGCCGCCATGAGCGATTGTGAGATTCAGCGCATCGACAAGAAAGCGATGATAGAGACGCTACAGCGCGAACCGGCGTTCTCCGAGCTCTTCGTCGCCTATTTGCTCGCGCGCAACATTCGCTACGAAGAAGACCTCGTCGATCAGCTCTTCAACTCCAGCGAAAAGCGCTTGGCCCGAGTCCTTCTTCTGCTCGCGCATTTCGGCAAGGAAGGCGTGCCCGAAACCGTCGTCCCCAAAATCAGCCAGGAAAGTTTGGCCGAGATGGTCGGAACCACTCGCTCACGAGTCAGCTTTTTTATGAACCGCTTCCGCAAACTGGGCTTCGTGAATTACTCCGGCGAGCCCGAAGGGGGCTTGCAAGTCCACAGCTCTCTGCTCAGCGTCGTTCTCCACGACTAGAGCTGGTGCTCGCACGCAAAACTAAGGCGCATCACCAACCGCTAATAAACTTCCCGCGCAGGATTCACACGATCGGCTTCCTCAATTCCCATTGCGCCGGCGGAAAATTCCGGGCCACGCGCGACTCGATAGCCTCGTCTGGCCGATCTCCGCAGTGGATCTCGGTCTCTTTCGATATTTCATTCTCTCGCACTCCGATGGAGCCCGATATGACCGGGCCCGCGCATGGGTCACAAAAATACGCGGAGAGGTGCAAATATTGTTTTTTCACTGGGATCCTTGAGACCGTGGGAAACGCGTTACGCTACTCTGCGGCCGCTCACCAAATTAACCACCAGCATGATCAGCGCTAATACCAGCAGGATGTGAATCAGCCCGCCAGCAATGTGCAGGCTGAAACCGAGAAGCCACAGAATCAGCAGTATTACGAAAATCGTCCAAAGCATGTTGACTCTCCTTTGCGCAAATCAGCCCTACCCAGCCGTATTTAAAATGCGCGGCCTCGGTTAGCCGTCTATCTCGCCGGGGCAAACGACTTCCCGCATTCCAGGCACGATGATTTTGAGCGCGGCGTAAGCAACCCGCAAAACGGACACAGCCTCGGCGATGCAAAACCGCGCGTCGGAAGCCGGAGCGTTTCAAATCGCTTCCGCAAGGCCACGCGCGCTCTCGCAATCCGTCTGCGAACATCGTTCCAGAGTTCATCAAAAGTGATTGGCATTTGCGATCCAGCCTTCTCTCGATTGCTTTTTCCTAACACAATGAAGATGACATGTCCGGAGCCACTCTTCTGTGCAAGATTGCTCACTGCATGCATTCCGCCAAAAGTGAGCAATCCAGACCATCTATTCCCTCACCGCTATGCGATCATCGCTTTTGAGACGAGCGTTCCTTCTCTCTTTCAGGTCCTCTGAGCTAAGTCAGCCATCTGAAGTCTTCTCCTCTTAGCTCCGCACATCCCAAAGGAAAATTCATGAAAAAGCTAATGTCGTTAGTGTTGATGAGTTTGATCGGCCTGGCCGGAACCTCCGCCTGGGCAGGCTCGAACCGTGAAGATACCGTCGACCGCCTGCAAAAATCCGTCGACGTCCTGCAACAGATCATGTCGACGCCCGACAAGGGCATTCCCGAAGAAGTGCTGAACGGCGCCAAGTGCGTCGTCATCGTGCCCGACCTCATTAAAGGCGGCTTCGTCTTCGGCGCCAAGCACGGCCGTGGAGTCGCAACCTGCCGCACATCGTCCGACTGGAGCGCTCCCGCCTTCATCTCCGTGGGCGGCGGAAGCTGGGGATTGCAGATCGGAGTCGAGGACATCGATCTCGTCATGCTCGTCATGAACGATCGCGGCTTGCAGCATCTTCTTTCCAGCAAGTTCGAACTGACAGGAGAAGGATCGGTCGCCGCAGGCCCGGTAGGCCGTCACACCTCCGCCGGCACCGACGTGTTAATGAACACCGAGGTTCTCACCTACTCGCGTTCAAAGGGCATATTCGCCGGCCTCACGTTGGAAGGCGCAGTAGTCGAGCAGGACAACGATTCGACCCGCGCCATTTACGGCAAGCACATGATGTTCCGCAAGATTCTTTCCGGCAAGGCGTCAACCCCGGCCAGCGGACAAGCGTTTGTGAAAGCCGTTTCTGAAGCCGGAAACCAGGCCCACATCGCCGAAGCGAGAGAAGACAACAAGTAAGTTAATGAGTATCTGAAGCATGGCATCCCAAGTCTCGCGTTGTTGTTCGAGACCCGGGATTTTCCACGTGTGACCATCCCGGGATATTGCTCAAGCGTCCGAAACGCAAGCGCGAGCCGGATTTTTGAGAATTGATACTGATCTTTACGCCTGCGTGCGATCAAGAAACTCGGAATGCCAGGCCATCTGGATCGCTTCCAGTTTGGACTCGTTGGACTTGGCCGGATCGTCTTTGAAGCCGGGAAGCTCAATCACATATTTGTGCAGGTCAGTGAAACGGACCGCGAGCGGATCAACTTCAGGATGAGCCTCCGACAGAAGGATTCCAATATCTTCAGCGTCGCTCCAGGTAAGTTCTTTAGGCATGGGGGAAACTCCAGTAAAGAATGTCCAATCAAATCGGCCACAGTTTACGCTTTTCCTGACGGCTGATGCCTGACGGCTGCCTCTCAGTGTTCCTCGGAAACATAGTTCCGATTCCAGGCCGGAATCTCAACGACCACCTTGCCCGGCTTCTTGATCACCGCCTGGCAGCCGAGACGCGAGTTTAGCTGAAGGTCAGCGGCCATGTCGAGCTTGTCGGCTTCGTCATCTTCCATGTCCGTCATAAGGTCCGCGCCTTCCTTGACCCAGACATGGCACGTAGTGCAGGCGCAGTTGCCGCCACAAGCGTGGTCGAGGCGAACGCCGTAATTGAGCGCGACGTCGAGAATGGATTCCTCTTTGCCGTGATCTTTGTAAGGGAGCTTGCCATGCTCGAACGTGACCGTTTTTCCTTCCGGAAGGAAGGTGACTTCAACGGTATTTTCGCCCGGCGCGTCCACAATAGCGGTTCCGCTAGATTGATTTTTTTCGTCCGACATAATGCTCCAGAATTCTCAAGTTCGTCCTAACAAAGCGCGGCCTAAAAAGGTTCGGCCCAAAACGACTTTGATTTACTAGCAACTAATAACTAGCAACTAGCAACTAGTAGCGCAGCTATTTAAATTCCGCTTTCGCCACAGGATGTCCAGCATGCGCTTCGCCTTCGGGCAAATCCGCATCCGCTTCATCCATTGCTTTGCCTTTCAGCGCAGCGGAAACAGCAGTATCCATCATGAGTTCAGCGAGGCGCATCGTTCCCGTATTCAGCTCGTCGATCGCCTTGCGAATCGCCGAATAATTTTCGCCATCCTTCGCCGCGATCAGAGTCTGTTCGAGCGCTTCAGCGTTCCGCCGTTCGTCGCCCGTAAGTTCGCGCCACGCAGGATTCTTCTTTCCCTTGCCGAGAGCAGTCAGAATCGTCTCCGCTTCGCGCCGCGCTTCGATCACTTGCCTCTGCCGGAAATCTTCCTCCGCGTAATCGAACGACTCGAGCAGCATGTTCTCGACCTGCTCGTCCGTCAGTCCATAACTCGGCTGAACGTCGATCTCAGCTTCCTTGCCGCTGCGCTGCTCGCGCGCCGAAACGTGCAAAATGCCATTCGCATCGATCAGGAACTTGACCTCAACGCGAGGCATTCCAGCCACCATCGGAGGAACACCTTTCAGGTCGAAGCGCGCCAGCGATCGGCAATCGCGAGCCAGTTCGCGTTCGCCTTGCAGCACATGAATCGCAACGTTCGTCTGTCCATCAACCTGCGTCGTGTAGTACTGAGTCGCCGAAGCGGGAATCGTAGAGTTGCGCAGAATGATCTTGTCGGTAACTCCACCAGCAACTTCGATGCCCAGCGAAAGCGGAGTCACATCCAGCAGCAGCATTTCCTTCGTGACTTCGGATCCACCACCAAGAATGTTCGCCTGCACAGCAGCGCCCAGCGCGACCACTTCGTCAGGATTGAGATCAGTATGCGGAACGCGATCGAAGAGCTCCTGCACGAGCTGCCGAACCTTTGGGATGCGCGTCGATCCGCCAACCAACACAACCTCGTCGATCTGCGCAGGTTTCAACCCCGCATCTTTCAGCGCCTGCTTCGTCGGACCAACCGTGCGGTCGATCACAGACTGAATCAGCCCCTCGAACATCTCGCGAGTAATCTCGCGCTGGTAGCGCTTTCCACCCGGAAGGTCGACATCAAGCTTCGTCGAAGCCTGCGATGAAAGCGTAATCTTCGCTTCAATCACAGCCTTGCGAATCTGCTGGACCACTTCTCCATTGCGGCGAACGTCAAGCCCAAGATCGCCGCGAATGTCGTCCAGCGCAATGGCAATCAGCAGATTATCGATGTCATCGCCGCCAAGATGCGTGTCTCCGTTGGTAGCAACCACCTCAAAGATGCCATCATGCAGCTTCAGAATGGAGACATCGAAGGTTCCACCACCAAGATCGTAAACGGCGACAATGCCGTTTTTCCGCTTGTCGAGTCCATAAGCAAGCGCAGCCGCAGTCGGCTCATTTACGAGGCGAAGCACGTCAAGTCCCGCGATGCGGCCAGCGTCTTTTGTGGCCTGGCGCTGCGCGTCGTTGAAGTACGCAGGAACCGTGATGACGGCCTTCGTAACTGGACTTCCGAAGAAGCGTTCGGCATTGCGCTTAAGCTGACGCAGAATAAGCGCGGAGATTTCCGGCGGCGTGTAAGTGCGCTCGCCAATCTTGATGCGCAGCACTTCGCCCGCTTGCAGATCGTCAGCGAGCCGGAAGGGAAACAGCTTCAACTCTTCCCGAATATCTTCAACGCCTCGTCCCATCAGTCGTTTGACAGAGTAAACGGCACGCTCCGAGGTTTCGATCAGGTATTTGCGCGCGGCGCTGCCGACGATGACCTGATTCTTCTCGTCGAGCGCAACAACGGAAGGCACGAGATTGAGTCCATCTTCCCCGGGAATAACGGCAGGCGAATCTCCCTGCATGTAGGCCACGAGAGAGTTCGTGGTGCCTAGATCGATGCCGACGATGTTATCTGCTGCCATTTGTAATTTGTGATTTGTAATTGGTGATTGAAAATCGCCGTGGACGCCGCGACTTCAAATTGCAGATTAGAAATTGCCAATTACAAATTATTCCAGCGCCTCATTTACGTCCCGTACCAGATTTCGGATGTAGTTCCGTCGGTTCAGCACATCCAACATGCGATTGCGGATCTGGACAAGTTCCTCTTCCGTTCCGCGGTCGACAGCTGCGTCCCACTTATTCCATTCATCTTTTAGTTCGTTGAAGAGCGCATCGTACTTTTCTTCGAGCGCGAGCTTCGCCTTACCAATTTCTTCAAGCAGAGCTGGATCGTCTTCGCCCATCTTCTTCTGCGCGCGCAGCTCTTCCAGGTGCATGTTGAGTTCGAAGACTTCTTCGAGCAGATCCGGCGGCACGACCTGTTTCTTTATCTCCCCCGTGGCGCGGGCCTTTTCGGTCGCCTGCTTCGACTGCTCTTCGAGTTCCACGCCTTCAAGGCGCAGCAAGTATTGCGTGCGTTTGATCGGGTCCTTCAGGGTGCGATAGGCATCGTTGAGCATGGAGCTTTGTTGAAGGCTCCACTCGCGCTCCTGCGGCTCAGCTTGCGCGAACACATCAGGATGCAAGCGGCGGCTGAGCGCGTAAAACTCGCGCTCCAATACGGCCGTATCGAGATTGAGCTTGCGCGGAAAGCCGAAGAACATGAAATAGTCGACCGGCGCCGCAGGCTGGACCTTGCCGCAGGCGCTGCAAAAATGTTGGGCGCGCATGGTGCCGCAGGACCAGCAATTCTCAGTGGCCTCGCCCGGCACGATCATCGACGATTTGGATTCTGCATTTGCCATACACAATTTAGGGCGGACGATTTGCCCGCCCCTCAAAACCAGCTTCGAGCTTCGAGCTGCGAGCTGCGAGCAACCACCGAAGCTACAAATTCTTGAACGTCCGTTTTCTGCTCCTAGCTCATAGCTCCTTACGCCGAAAACGAACTGCCGCAGCCGCAGGACTTGGTCGAATTCGGATTCACGAACACGAATCCCTGCTGCATCAGCGTTTCCTGGTAGTCGAGAATCATCCCGTGCAGGTAGATGAACGACTTCGGGTCGACGAACACGCGCACGTCGTCGAACTGAAACACCCGATCACGTTCGCGCGGCTGCGTGTCGAAGCGAATGTTGTAGCTCAGGCCGGAGCAGCCCCCACCTTGCACGCCGAGACGGAGGCCTCCCTGCTCGGGCGAAATGCCTTCCTTTGCCATCGCCGAACGGATCTTGGCGATAGCTTTCTCCGTGACCTGGATGCCCTTGGCCGGAGTTGCTGGCGCCGGCGGCGCAACGGTTTTGAGCGTATCTTCCATAGTCAGCTTCGAGCCACGAGTCGCGACCTTCGAGCAAGCATGAAAACGGCTAGGCACAACCTGCCTGCTCATAGCTATTCTACTTCGCCTGTAGCTCCGCCGGTTTCGTTGCGTCCTGCTTCTTCTTCCAGTCGCCGATCGCGGCGCGAATCGCGTCTTCCGCCAGCACCGAGCAGTGAATCTTCACCGGCGGCAGCGCCAGTTCCTTCACGATCTCGGTGTTCTTGATGGCGAGCGCTTCGTCGATGGTCTTGCCCTTCACCCACTCGGTGGCGAGCGACGACGAGGCGATTGCCGAGCCGCAGCCGAACGTCTTGAACTTTGCATCTTCGATGACGTTGGTCTGCGGATTGACTTTGATTTGCAGCTTCATCACGTCGCCGCACTCCGGAGCTCCGACCAGGCCAGTTCCCACGTCGGTGCTGGCCTTGTCCATCGAACCCACGTTGCGCGGGTTGTTGTAGTGATCGATTACCTTATCGCTGTATGCCATTTTTTCCTCACCCTCTGCTGGATTTCAAATTCTTAGCTTCGAGCACGATTCTCGAGCCACGACCAAACCCCTTAGTGCGCCTCGGCGGCCCACTTCACACTCTTCAGATCCACGCCCTCTTTCGCCATCTCGTAGAGCGGCGATAGTTCGCGCAGACGTGTTACGGTATCGACCACGCGATCGGCCACGTAATCGACCTCGGCTCGCGTATTGAAGCGTCCGATGCCGAAACGAATCGAGCTGTGCGCCAGATCGTCACCCGTACCAAGAGCCTTTAATACATAAGATGGCTCAAGCGTCGCGGAGGTGCATGCCGAACCGCTAGAAACTGCGATATCGTTGATGCCCATCAGCAGCGACTCACCCTCTACGTAGGCAAAGCTGATATTCAGATTGCCGGGCAGTCGGTGTTCCACCGAACCGTTGATGTAGACCTCGTCGAGGCGGCTCATGATGCTGTCTTTCAGCCGATCACGCAGGCCGGCCAGTTTGACGGACTCCTGCGGCATTTCTTCCTGCGCAATTGCGCACGCCTTGCCAAGCCCGACTATGCCGGGGACGTTCAACGTTCCCGAGCGCATGCCGCGCTCGTGGCCGCCGCCATCGATCAGCGGAACCAATTGCACGCGCGGATTCTTGCGGCGTACATAAAGCGCGCCTGCGCCCTTCGGACCGTAAAGCTTATGGCCGGTGATCGACGCAACATCAATGTTCATCTTGTTGACGTCGATTGGTACTTTGCCGATCGCCTGCACCGCGTCAGTGTGGAAAATCACGCCGCGCTCCCGGCACAGCTTGCCGATTTCAGCGACGGGCTGCAGCACGCCAATCTCGTTGTTCGCCGCCATAATCGTAACGAGAATCGTCTTGTCATCCATGGCGCGCTTCAGATCGTCGAGATCGACGAGGCCATCTTTTTGCACCGGCAGATAGGTCACGCGGAAGCCAAACTTCTCGAGATGCTTGCACGTGTCGAGCACGGCCTTGTGCTCGGTAACGGCTGTGATGACGTGGTTGCCCTTCTCGCGATACATTTCGGCAACGCCCTTGATGGCGAGGTTGTCGCTCTCGGTCGCGCCGGAAGTAAAGATGATTTCTTTCGCGGTCGCGCCGATCAGCTTGGCGATGCGCTCGCGCGACAGTTCGACGGCTTCTTCGGCCACCCATCCAAACGGGTGATTGCGGCTGGCTGCATTGCCGAACTTCTCCATGAAATAAGGAAGCATCTCTTCGAGCACGCGCGGATCCATCGGCGTGGTCGCGTGGTTATCCATGTAAATGGGCAGCTTGATCCCATTGGGAGCCGTGTGCTGTCCATGTTCGTGACTACTGGGGGTCGCCGTCTTCACATCGCTACTCATGATTCCATTTCTCCTTCAAAACCTGTCGTGCACTTAAGTCAGCGTGACCAGATTGGCCGGTTTCGCGATTTCGATCGTCTCCGGCTCTTCTTTCATCTGAGAAATTTTGATGTTCTTCAACACCTGCTCGATGCTCTCATTCACTTTGCGCAGCGGCTCGCGAATTGTGCAGCGGTCGCTTTGCCCGCACTCGCCGCGCACCGTTACGCACGCAGTAATAAAGAGAGGACCGTCAATCGCCTTGATGACCTCGAAAGCGGAAATCGTCCGCGGGTCGCGCGTCAGCGTGTATCCGCCGTTGATGCCATGCTGAGACTGAACCAGGCCAACTTTCGCCAGGCGCTGCAAAATCTTGGCCAGCGCTTCCTGCGGAATCCCATAGGCCTCGGCCACATCCTTGGCGCTGCACGCGCCCCGGTCGAGGTGCTCGGCCAGGTGCTTCATCGCCATGAGACCGTAGTCGGCTTTTTTGGTCAGCTTCAACATGCATCACAAAGGCGACCAATGAAGTCGGATAAAACTACGACTCTTTCGGTCGCCTTTATTCTAACCGCCACCCCGTTTTCTGGCAAGCCGCCACAGGCAGTGGCTGAAATTCGCGGTTGAACTGTAAGCTTATTGGATTAAAAGGCTTACAGGATTCCATCCAAAGTGGCCCCAGAGTGAGGTCGGCCATTCGACATTGCGCAGGCCTGTCCTCCTGGGCGAAGAACATCTCTCTCTTGGGGACTTGACTTTCCGAACCGGCAGTCTCAAAATACGGGCAATTTCCATAAAAAATGGGGTTCCCCCTCGAAGCAACCAGTCCGCGAAGCTTATGACGCCGAGCCAGCCCGTGCAGCCAGCCAAGCAAAAAGTCACCCCCGACCAATGCAAGCATCCGCAGGTTCAGATCGTCTCGCGCGATGAAGACTCCGAGTATGTCGAATGCAAAGAATGCGGAGAGATTTTCGAGTCCAGCGAATTCAAGGACATGGCGATCGAAGAACGGAAAGGGCCTGACGAAGAGTAAGAGTCCGCCCGCCCGATTCTGAATACCTTCAATCTCTGCGTTTTCTGCTTTGACCTCTGGCGCTTTCTGTCACATCAATAATAAGGTTACTCTGCGCATCCAAGCGAAAAGCTTTCCCCGGGGGAATCACTGTCGTTGCGCTGTATTCGGTGATCACTGCGGGTCCTGCTACTGCATGGTTTCGAGGCAGATCGGTGCGCTCATAGACTGGGGTGGTGAGCGTCCTGTCGTGAAAAAGAACTGGTATGCATTCGATGGGAGCGACCCGGGAAGTGGCGCGCGACTTTCGCGTCGTGGCCGATTCTATTGCACGACGCGGAGTGTGCAGACTCGCCCGCAGCCGCAGCGTCACAATCTCGATCTCTCGCCCGGCGTGGTGATAGCCGTAGCGGCGGTGGTGCTCATCATGAAATCGGCCGACAACGTCTGCCCCAGCCGCTGGGATGTTCAGTTCGTAGCCCTGACCGCGATAGCGCAGGTCGAGACTTCTTTCATAATGCGGCTTGCCACTCCACTGTTCGGCTCTAAATTCCTTTTGCGCCAACGCCTCCAGCCGGCGGAATTCCTTTTCGAGCTCCACACGCGGCAGCTTGGGACCGGCTCGCCACAAAACGGTCCGCGAGAAGTCCTTGACCACATCGCTCTCCAGAATTCCGATCGCTGACAGCGCGCCGGGCAGCGCGGGAACGATCACGGTTGGAATCGCCAGCGCCTCCGCCAGTTCGCAGGCATGCAGGCCTCCCGCGCCTCCGAAGGCGACCAGCGCGAAGTCTCGCGGATCGTATCCGCGCTCGATCGAGACAACGCGCAGTGCGCGCTCCATGTTCGCGTTTACCACTCTCACGACGCCAGTCGAGAACTGTTCGAGACTGAGGCGGGAGCCCCGCTTCTTCAACCACTCAGATGTAACGCGGCGCGCTCGTTCGAGATCGAGGGCGAATTCTCCGCCTAGAAAACGATTCGGACGCAGCCTTCCCATCAGCAAATTGGCATCAGTCACAGTGGGCTCAGCTCCGCGCCCGTAGCAGAATGGGCCCGGGATCAGCGCCAGCGGATTCTGGTCCGACACGCAATAAGCCGCCAGCATCGAAGCGCGCGATCGATCCGCCGCCGGCGCCGACGGTGTGAATCTCCAGCATGGGAACTCCGACAGGAAGGCCAGCCACCTCGGACTGGCCTCCGGTGTGAACCGCTCCCTGGACTGCGGCAACGTCGGTCGAGGTGCCGCCCATGTCGAAGGTCAGAATCTTCGTGAACCCGCTGCGCGCAGCCGTGGCGGCGGCGCCCACGAGGCCGCCGGCGGGGCCGGATAAAACGGTGCGGACTGGTTCTCTCGCCGCTGATTCCAGAGCCGTAATTCCGCCGCTCGATTGCATGACGAAGATGCGGGCGTTGGGCCGGCTTCGTCGGGCGCTAGACGTGCTTGGCAGTCTCCCAACTCGCTCCGCAAGTCTCTCCATGTAGCTCTGCATGAGCGGCTGCAGGTAGGCATTCACCACCACTGTGCTGGTGCGCTCATATTCGCGGAACTCCGGAAGAATCTGGTGCGAGACGGATAGTGGCTTGCCAAGAGCGCGCAGCGCATCGGTGACCTGCGCTTCGTTCGTAGGGTTGGCGAATGAGAACAGCAGTGAAATCGCAATGGCTTCGGGTTGCGCGCGAGACACTGCCTCACGTAGACGCACCAGTTCCGCCGGCGTGGGCTGCTCGAGTACCTGGCCGTCGGCACCGATCCGCTCCCGTATGCCGAAGCGCATCCCGCGCTCGACGAGCGGCGCAATGCGGTCAAAGAAAAAGTCATACAACCTGGGGCGCGCCTGGCGGCCGATCTCAATCACGTCTTCAAAGCCCGCAGTGGTAACGAGCGCGACCCGCGCACCTTTTCTTTGCAGCAGCGCATTCGTACCCACCGTGGTGCCGTGGAGCAGCGTGACCTCGGCTCCGGCGCCAATCTTATGCAGCGCCTCGGCGATGGCGCGCGAGGGGTCGTCGGGAGTCGAGAAAATTTTCAGAGTCTGAAGGCGGCCGTCTGCCACCCAGACGCAGTCGGTAAAGGTTCCACCGGTGTCGATGGCTACTCGCAGGTTGGCACGGGAAGCGACGCCCATAAATAAGCCTGTGAATCAAAAAGACTAGCACGTACCCGCACCCCGTACGTGCGCTGCGAGGGGGCAGCGTTGCGATCCCCGCCAGTGCCGGAAGCATAACCGCTCCGGAGAACCCCGCTGCCGTATGCTTAAAACGATTGCAGAGGTTCTGTGAACGGGAAAAGCTGGAAAACGTGGCTGGTGCCGGGCGGCCTTCTACTGGCGCTCGTGGCGGTGCTCGTCAACAGTCCGGTCTTTGTCCAGGCGGCTCCATCGCTCGGCTTTTACTACGTTGCAATCTTTGCCGCCGGACTGGTTCTGGCCTGGCGCTTCCATTCCAGCCGCATATTGTTCTCTCTCCTGACGCTGCTCCTCGCGCATCGCGCGGTGGAATTCTTTTCCGATGGCCGCGCCGCAAGCGGGCCGGGGCATATGGCGGTTCTGCTGGCGGCCGTGCTCGTTCCGCTCAACTTTATTGTCTTCGCCTTAATGCGCGAGCGCGGCCTGATCATTGTCGGCACTGCGCCGCCGGCTGTTTTGCTGTTGATCGAGTCCATTGCGGTCGCTGTGCTTTGCGGGCCGGGGAATAGCAGTGGAGCCTCACGTCAATCCACTGCCTTCGGGATCCCGCCCTGGTTGCTTCTGGTTTTTGTCGCGGCTGTTGCAGTTTTCGTCAGGCGGTTTCTTCAAACGCGCAAGCCAACGGAGCCCGGGTTTGTCTGGTCCCTGGCTACTGTGTTTTTATGGCTTGAATTCGCGCCCTTCGGGAAAGCGGCCGACGCGTACGTTGCCACTGCCGCTCTCATTCTGGCCGCTTCTCTGATCGAGACCTCCTACGTACTCGCTTACCACGACGAACTCACGGGAATTCGAGGCCGGCGTGCGTTCAACGAGGCCCTGCTTTCGCTCGATCAGCAATATGCCATCGCGATTGTCGACATCGACCACTTCAAGAAGTTCAACGACACCTACGGGCACGATACCGGCGACCAGGTGTTGTGCTTGGTGGCCGCGCGAATTTCGAAAGTGGACGGCGGCGGCCAGGCGTTCCGGTGCGGGGGCGAAGAGTTCGCCATCATCTTCCGAGAGACATCTGCGAAGGATGCCTTCGAGCACCTGGAGTCATTGCGTCGAATCATCGAGGGATCCGCCTTCAAAGTGCGTGGCCTCGAACGGCGAACCGCCTCGCGGGCGGGCGAGGCCGACCGCAGAAAGCCCGGAAAAAAGAAAGCCGCTGCGGCGATCAATCAGCGACCAAGCCAGTTATCGGTGACCGTCAGCATTGGAGTGGCGGAGCCGAGCACGCGTAACCGGCAGCCTGAGCAGGTGATCCAGGCCGCCGATCAGGCTTTATACCGGGCAAAGGAGAGGGGACGAAACCGCGTCGAACTGGCCTCCACTGCGCCGCTCCGGCTGGAAAAGGTGCGGCGAGCCAAAGCGTCCCGGTCCTAGCCCGGGTGCTGGCATGCAATTCTGCGCATCACTCACAAGCTACCAATCGCGCACATGGATCAGGAATAAGATCACTGTCGCTCCCAGCGGCAGTAACAGTCCCGCGCGCAGACTGCCTGTAGCTTGAGAGGTAACACCGACCATCCACGGAATAACTGCCGGGCCGACCGAAGCCAGGGAAAACATGATTGCCCCGATGCTGCGCGCACCCACTCCAAAACGCTGTGAAAGGCGCGCCACCGTGATGGGATACAAAGTGGCATAGCTGAGGCCGGTGATCAGGGCTCCGGCGATGACTCCGGGCAGCGCGGAAGACCAAAGCATTAAAACGATTCCAGCCGACGCCGTAGCAAAACCGGCTCGCAACACGCGATGCTCGGGTAGGCGAGACAGAAAAAGAGTTCCGGCACCGCGCCCGAGAGTTAAAGCAGCCCAGAAAAACGCGGGCATGAGCGACGAAATTTCGGCCCCGCCTGCGCCGAGGCGCGAAACATAAGAGCCAATCCAGCCGCCTACGGCGGTTTCGGCGCCGGGATAGAGAAAAAATACCGCGGCAAAAGCCCAGATGACTGGCGAAGCCAACATCTCTCGCCACGCAGGCAGGCGGGTCTTGGAAGTTTCCGCTGGGGGAAATGGAAGGCTCCACATGGCGGCCGCGAGCAGAAGAAGAAACAACGCGACAGCGCCAAGAAAAAATGCTATTGCCCGGTGTGCCGCCGCCCCGGCAACCATCAGCGAACAAAGGACCGCCCCGCAGCCCCAAAAGAAATTCAGCAAGCTCACCGCGCCGCTGCGACCCGCTGGACTGATCTCGGCGATCAGCAGATTGTCGGTGGGCACAATCAGGCCGAGCCCAAAGCCATAGGCGGCGACCGAACCCATACCAAGCGCGACCGATCCCATATAAAGCGTGGCCGTCCCGCATGCCATCAACAGCAGCCCAAGCAAGAACGGCGGACGAAACCCAAGGCGAGACAGAAGAATGCCCGACAACTGCACACCCACAAGCGATGACAGGAATTGAACCAGGAACAGGTTGCCAGCCTGCGTGTCACTCAAAGCCCAGCGCGCAATCAAGAGAGGAAGCATGGGCCCGAGAAGCGTGGTCAGGACGCCAGTCGGAAGGAAGGCCAATTGCGCAGCAAGAGTCAGCCCCTTGCGGGAAGCCTGCGGATGGTTGGCCGGGACGTTCGGCATTTTTCAGTGTGAGACCGCGCTTCAGGATAATGCATGGGGGACCAGCGCATTGCGAAAGAAGGCCGCGTTTGGTGGCGAAGCAAGTATAGAGAACTCGGAAAGCGAGAGTCGAAAGCACGCTAAAGCAAGGAAGATATCGTTATTGGAGGCAGGAACGGCATTCCTTCCTTGCATGGTAAACTGTAAGCAAATCTACCCGCCGGAGAGGTGGCCGAGAGGCTGAAGGCGGCGGTTTGCTAAACCGTTATACGGGCTAACACCTGTATCGAGGGTTCGAATCCCTCCCTCTCCGCCAGTTCCTTAGTTATCTTGTACTTGCAAGCCGGTGATACCTACACTGATACCAGAATCAGGAAGGATCACCGATGGCCAACCGGGAAGTAAACCTCACCAAAAGGGTCCAAACACCGCATGGATGGCGGTATTGCCGCGTTGTGCTCTCCGCCAATGGCCGCGTCAAGCCTGACTTGGTTGTCGTCAACGGCAAGCAAGAAACCCATAACGAAGGCGCGTACTATCTTGAATGGCGCGAAGGCGCGAAGCGCGTGCGTCTATCGGTTGGCAAAGACCCAGCCGACGCTAGTGCCCGACGCCAGCGGAAGGAAGCCGAACTGAATGCCGTCAACAACGGCGTCACAGTCGTGCCTGATGGCCAGAGCGGGTCCAGGTCAATAACCGCAGCCGTTGCGGATTTTCTTGACGAAACCAAGCTCACGAAGAAGCCGAAGACCTTAGCCGCGTACTCGACAGCCCTAGCGTACTTCTTAGAATCCTGCCACAAGCTCAATCTCGAAGAGATCGACCGAAAGGATCTGCTGAAGTTCTCGGCATTCCTGCGCGATGACAAGGAACAGGCGCCGCGCAGCGTCTACAACAAGTTTGAGAACGTGATGACGTTTCTGAAGGCGAACGGGATTCGCGGGGTGGTGGGCAAAAACGACTGGCCGCGATTCACAGAGGAGGAACCGGAGATCTACGAGAAGGAAGAACTCGACAAACTGTTCGCCAAGTGCGATGTGGACGAGCGGCTCTGGTATGAATTCTTTCTGATGACTGGGATGCGCGAACAGGAAGTCATGTACACGTATTGGTCGGACGTAAACCTCACTGCATCCACTGTTCGCGTCAGCCATAAACCAGACAGAGGCTGGACGCCGAAGGCCTACAAGGAACGTGAGATTCCGATCCCCACTAAACTTGCGAAGAGCCTGAAGGCGTGGAAAGCGAAGTCAGATAAGACCTGCAGTCTGGTCTTCCCAACCGCTGGCTGCAAGCCGAAGCTCGATTTTCTCGACGGTTTGAAAGCGGTTGCTGAGCGTGCGAAGCTTGATAAAGACAACTTCTTGCTGCACAAGTTCAGAGCGACATTTGCGACGTGGTCGCTCTGGGCTGGCGTCGATCTGCGCACGGTTCAGCAGTGGCTCGGTCACTCCGACATGGAAAGCACGATGCGGTACCTCAAGCCTTCGCGGAGTCAGCAAGTCCGAGAAAAGGTAAATCAGATCTTCGCGTAATCACTAAAAGGCGTATGCAAGAAGGATGCGAAGCTCAACCCCCTGGTCCCGAACCAGATTCCAGACCTTATTGAAATCTGTAGAAGCCCAGTGTTTCGAAGTGATTGCTGTTGAATCGTTTGCGGCCTTCACGTTGAAGTCTGTTGAATTCTGTCGAACTCGTGTGCTTTCGCAGCTACAAAATCGTCTACAGTCAAATGGAATAAACCCCTCCATTGACACACCTTCTCTTACGGCGCGGATGATCGCGCATTAAATTGAAATTTGCTTTTTTCCATAACTTTCTCGAATCGTCGCGAGAGCATATACATTCCCGTTTCTTGACAGGAAGAGTTACTCACCGAAGTACGATGCCTTCCTGGATGCTAGAGGAGGGAAAGCGCCGGATCTACTTTGATAACCATAATTGCGAGTGCTTCTTAGGCTCCGAGATTCCGTTCAGGCACTCGTTGATCAAATCGGATTGAGCGCTTCCACGAGATTCATTAAGGCGTCACTAAATATCGAAATCAATAGTGTTATGCTTACAGGCAGCCAAGAGTTCTAATAGGAATTTTGGGTCCGCCAATGCAGAGGATGTATGCCGCCATCAAAGCTTCTCATCGTGGAGGATGATCGTGCAAGTCTGGAATTCATGGCTGAGGTTTTCACTACACTAAAGGCAGATGTATGTCCCGTCAGCGACAGTCGGGAAGCAGCTATTCTAGTAAGCCAACAAAGTTTCGACGGAATTTTCCTAGACATCGAGATGCCTGGTCTCAATGGCTTCGAACTGGCGCAACTGGTCCGGGAGTCCCCCCGAAATAAATCGACACCAATCATAATCGTAACCGGAGTTGATGAGCGCGATACTATGCACCGATCGTTTGCCATAGGAGCCACGTTCTTTCTTCAAAAGCCGGTAGATATTCCAAAGCTAGCGGCTTTACTGGCTACTATCCAAGACCCCCTGGGCGAGAATCGTCGACGATACACTCGTGTTCCGATGGAAGGTGAGGTGACGTGCTGTGTTCGAGGCAGAGAGGTAAATGGGATAAGTTGGAATCTCAGTCAAGGCGGAATGCAAGTGGAAGTCCGAGATTTGGCAGTTGGCGAAACCGTGCAATTGTCCTTTAGGTTACCGCTGCCGCCCGTCGTAATTGAAGCAACCGGCGCAGTGGTCTGGGCAAATGATGAGCGCCAAGGAATTTTTTTTACGAAAATGACCCTTGAACACCAAACAATAGTGCGGGACTTCGTCGCGCAGGTAATGACCTCTCCGCCCAAATAAAAGGTGAGGGCTTCATTTCAGAGATCCGCCCGAAAGTTGTCGACCTGGCGAGATAGATCTCAACTGGTCTGTAAGACCAAAACAAATTCGCGCTGTCGCCCGGAAACCGCTTCAGTGGGACTGGAGTGTTTGTAATGTTCTGCATCGGTCCCACCGAGTTCATTGGATTAATTGGAAGCTCTAGCGGCTTTCGATTCGCCCTCTGACTTCGCCAAAAAATTGTAGAGTGTGGCTCTACTGATGTCCAGGACATCAGCGGCACGGGCCTTGTTGTTCCCTACCTGCTCCAGCACATAGAGCACATGGCGTTTCTGAACTTCCTCTAATGTCAGGAGGCCGTCCCCCAGAGGTGAGGCTGTGCTTGCGCTTAAATACTCGGGAAGATCGCCCACGTCGATAAGACCCCCCGTCACCTTCATGCAGGCATTGCCAAGTACGTTGTCTAACTCGCGCACGTTCCCAGGCCACGAATGACGGGCCAGCAATGTCTGAGCCCGGCGGGTTATCCCACGAATAGGTTTGCTGTAGGCCGAGGCGAACTTCCGTGTGAAATGCCTGAGCAAAAGGGGGAAGTCCTCTTTTCGGTCGTGAAGGCGTGGTAAGTGAATCTCCACCATCGAAAGCCGGTAATACAGGTCTTCCCGAAATGCGCCTTCCTTAACCAGCGTGCGAAGATCCCGGTGGGTGGCGGCAATGACCCGTACGTTGATTTTACGTGCGGCGGGCGAGCCCACCCGCTGTACCTCCTGGTTTTGCAGGACGCGGAGGAGCTTGGCCTGGGCGGGAAGGGGCAAGTCGCCGATTTCGTCGAGAAATACCGTACCGCCGTTGGCGTACTCAAACAAACCAATTTTGTCCTGCGCCGCGCCGGTAAAAGCGCCCCGCACATAGCCGAATAGCTCGCTCTCCAGTAGCGTTTCGACTAAGGCGGAGCAATTACAAACGGCGAGTTGCCTGGAAGCCACCGGACTCAATTGATGGAGGGCACGTGCAACGAGTTCCTTACCCGTGCCCGTGGCGCCCAAAACTAGCACATTGCGGAAGTGAGGGGCAACCCGCCGAATTCCGGCAAACACCTCCAGCATTAGCGGACTACGACCGATAATGCCATGAAACTCGTAAGCCTTTAGCAACTCCAGTTCGAGTTCCATGGTGTGCTGGCGGTGTTTGGCCTCTGCCAACAACGTCGCGATTCGAGCCTGAAGATTCAATATGTCCAGAGGCTTAGTCAGGTAGTCGTAAGCGCCTTTTTGGATGGCTTCCACGGCGGAATCGGTGGAGTAATGCGCCGTCATCAGGATTACATTAGCTCCGGGATCGGCTGCAATCATCCGCTCCAACACGTCCATACCGCTCATCACGGGCATCATCAGATCTAACAGGACGATGTGGGGATGTTCGCGCGAAAATATTTCCAGACCCTCCTCCGGTCCAGTGGCAGAAAGGATTTCGATGCCATCCTGGCTCAAAGCTGCCCGAACCAATTCCAGGTTCTGCGGTTCATCATCAACCACCAGAACTCTTTGCACCGAACTCACATTTGTTTTCATCTAGCAGCCTGCAACCTTCGAGATTCGCGGACCTCACATATCAGCCAAGGTATTGGTCGCCTCGTTTGTCGCGCAATGTTAGGCGTCTTGCTGAACAAGAATTCTTTCACCAAGGCTGCCTGTGGACTTTGGGGAGCAGTTACGCCGATGCACCGGCCCTACCGGCTTTTCGCGCGGTAGACGTTAAGATATTATTAGTTACAAATGGGCATGGCCAAAAGGTTACTGAGGTCACTTGTAGCACCTCAAAGGGTCAACGGACCGAGGACGATAGATTACTACGCCGCTGAATCTGCACCACTTGCAGCATCCTCTGCCTAGATACTACGGGAGGGCGCTTCGGACCCAATCTTGCGGTGTATTGCAGCCACTGGCAACCGTTTAGGCGCGGCCTGTCTTCCGAAGTTTCGCCGTATTGCAAACTCCGCTTTTGTCTGAATTTCATACACATTTCTAATTCTCGGTCATGGTCTCACGCCAAGCGCGGCTCGGCTACGAGCTGCTAAGCCCTTCTATTTAATAAAGATCATCGGGTGAAACGGTTAGGGCGCGACAATTGCCATCTTACTTGGCGGGGGACGAACTTATGAAGGCCACTTTGCTCGCTATTCTTGCTCTAAGCCTGTGCGGCTGCCAGGGGATTCAGCAAGCTGGGAACCAACCCGCTCCAGGGGTAATGGCGACCGGAAATTGGGAGTTCATTTTGCAGAAAAGCGACACACAGAACATTCTCGTGGAATCCAATATCGCGAACACCAGCACTGCCGGCACGTACAACGATCACGGTGGCGGTTCCACACTGTTCTCCTTGGATTCCAGTGTCTATTTCGCCGATCCTGCTACCGGAGGAGGATATCAGTTGGGATCCGCTGTCTCCTCCTTTGCGTTGATTATTAACTCGCAGGAAGAGGTCAGTGGAGCCCTAACTCTACAGGCTGGCTCACCGATCAGTTTTACCGGAACGGTGGATCCTGGAGGTATGACCATGAGTGGCACATTTGATGACGGGAGCGGCAATATCGCCCCTTTTAGCGCTTCGGCGACTCAGAGTCTCGAGGGATTCTACAACGATGCTACTGACGCCATACTTGAGTCTATTTCTGGCAACGTTATCACGGAAATCAGTCAATATGGCAGCGGTGACTACAATTTGATGCCCTCGGAAGGAAACTTTGCGTTCCTTTCAAGTGACATCCCCACAGGCGGCAATGGCACGGTTGTATTTTGGAATGACTCCGGGGTCTGTACGAACAACCGATGTGCCGTGTGGATCGATGCTTCCACTAATAGCCTCTGGATATTGATGGACAACCAGAATTCAGGCACAAGCAAAGTCGTCGGTGTGCTCCGTCCGCCTGCATAACTGCGAACAGGAGCAGCGATGGTTGTCGCGTGAACGAATTCCGATGTTTTTAGGAGGGCGCTATGGAGCGAAGAAAATGTCGACGTTATTCGGTCTGTGTCGAGATTGAAATCATTGAGACCGGCGGCCGTGCCCCATGCCGGGGCAACACCACGGACGTGAGCCTCGGCGGATGCTATGTGGCGACGATGTTCCCTCTCCCAATAGGTGCCGCGGTCGACTTCACGATGTGGATCGAAGGCGGCAACATCAAAGGGCGCGGCTCCGTTCAGACATGTCACCCCGGTGTGGGCATGGGCATTCAGTTCACCGATCTTGCACGCGAGGCAATTGGTAGGCTCGATGGCTACCTCCATGCCGCGTTTTCACCCCCGGCTAACGAAGCCGTTTTATCGTACATTCGGTAACGCGAATCGGCATAGATGAGAATGCTGTGGATGCAGAATCCGCAGCAACGCAAGAGATCGAGTTGGTCAAACGAGGAGAAAGGAAGAATGAGCTATGTCAATGGGTAATGCGCTGCTGCTCTCCGACGATTCCATGAATATTCATCAGCTGAGTCGCGCCTTAGGAGAGATGTCGATTCGACCTGACATCTGCCGTGAAGTACCGGAGGCGCTTCGCCTGTTACATACGCGGAAGTTCGACGCCATCATTGTTGATTCTCACCTGGGAACGCAATCGGCATCAGTATTGGAAGAGGTGCGCTCCACCCCATCGAATCGAACAGCCGTCACGTTTGCCATCAGTGGCGTCAACATGGATTCAAATTTGCGCAAGCTGTCGAGTTTCGTTTTTGACGAGCCGACTTCTTCCGAATCAGTTCGCCGGACACTCAGGGCTGCGTACGGAATGGTTTTGCGAGAACGTCGGCGTTACTTCCGTTGTCCAATCTGTATTCCTGTCTTCATCCTCAAAAGCCCGGCCTCTGAGGTGCGCTGTCACAGCATAAATATCAGCGAAGGGGGAGTGGCTCTGAATACGTCCGTTTCACTGAAAACCGGAGAACAAGTTCAACTTCAATTTGCTCTGCCTGGTCGCCAGGAACCCTGGTTAATTGGAGGGACGATTTGCTGGGGGAAGGTGGAGAGACTGGGTGTTCGTATAACATCCATTTCACCCGAGCAGAAGTCTGAGCTGCAGGAATGGCTCGCGCGGAAACTGGAAGAGCAGATGCCGGGTGACGTTGCCGAGACCTTTCAATCCCATACATGTCGTAGCACGGCAAATCGCCCAACTGTCCTTTATAACTGCGAACCTGCTGTCGCTTCGTAATTGCGAAAAAGCAGGTTGGAGGCCGTCTTCGAGTCAACGGGCGGCGAGTAGAAGTATCCCTGCACCATTTCACAACCGAGCTGCGTCAGGGCCGCAACCTGGCTCTCCGTTTCTGCCCCTTCCGCGACAATGCTTAACCCGAGGCTATGGGCCAGCATGATGATCAGCCGCACGATTTCGTGATTGTCACGGTCGGTATTCATATTCGAGACGAATGTTCGGTCAATCTTGAGCGAGTCGATCGGGAAGCGCGGCAGACGGCTCAGAGACGAATAGCCCGTCCCAAAATCATCGATGCTCAGAAGAACGCCCAGCGCCTTCAACTCCGAGAGCACCGAAAGGGCACGATCCGGCTCTCCCATGGCGATGGTTTCAACAATTTCAAGACTGACAGCACCAGGTGAGATTCCGGTTTGATGAAGAATCGCGCCGATCTCGGCCGCCAAATGAGGCTGCGCAAACTGCTTTGGAGTGACGTTCATGCTGATCGTGAGAGGCGGGTCGCAGCCCAGCTCCGATTGCCATGAGCGCAGCTGGCCGCAGGCTTCCAGCAGCAAGGCGCGATTTAGTGGAAGTATGAGACCAGTCTCGTCGGCGACTGGAATGAAATCTGCAGGAGAGATGACTCCCTCAGGATGTTTCCAGCGGCTCAGGGCCTCAAATCCGGTGATCTTGCCGCTTCGCAGGGAAATGATGGGCTGGTAATAGACGACCAGTTCGCCCCGTTCCAGCCCACGGCGAAGATCGGTCTCCAGCTTCAATCGGCGGACTGCGTTCGAGTGCATCGCTGGATCGAAAACTTCGCAACGCGCCTTGCCCGCTTGCTTGGCGCGATACATGGCAATTTCCGCATCCCGAACCAGCTCTTCCGGCTTGCTGTAGGAACTAGCGCTGAGAGCCGCGCCGATGCTGGCCTTGATTACGATCTGGCGTCCCTTAATCTCGAACGGGATCGCCAATCTTTCTTGAATTCTCTGCCCCACGCGGACGGCATCGCTCGGACGGTAGACATCTTCCAGGAGCACCGTGAATTCATCCCCTCCAAGCCGGGCCACGCTCAAGGCTTCTGAGTTCCACTCGGCCTCGTCGGCGACTTGCAACCGGGCGATCATGTCGGTGTCCCGGAAAGACGAGCTCATGCGCTTGGCGATCTCCATCAGCAACTCGTCCCCGGCGGAGTGTCCCAGACTGTCGTTCACCACCTTGAACTCGTCGATGTCGACAAAAAGAACTGCGAATTTGTAGTCCAAGTGCCGCCGCGCCCGAAGCATCGC
Organism: uncultured Acidobacteriaceae bacterium; assembly: GCA_963698865.1. GTDB lineage: Bacteria > Acidobacteriota > Terriglobia > Terriglobales > Acidobacteriaceae > Acidiflorens. The sequence goes on from CAVOSL010000007.1 coordinate 722,917, forward strand.
ATGTTGCAGCCGATCCAGGAACAACTCGCGGTTTGGCAGTTCGGTCAGCCCGTCGTGGAATGCCCGGTGGGCAAGCGCTTCCTCCGCCCGCTTACGCTCCGTGATATCGCGATTGACAATGACGAGCTTTTCTGTCCCGCCCTCTTTGTTTTCGATAGGGTTCGCAGTCGATTCCAGGACGCGCCAAGACCCGTCTTTATGACGCATCCGGTATTCCACTTTTTGGCCCCGCCCGGTCCGATAAGCCTTTTCGGCGGCCTCCCGCACTTGGTCTCGATCGGACGGATGAATCTGATCGAAGGATGTCCCACCGTCCAATTCCTCAGGAGAATAGCCGAGCACCTTCTGATAAGCGGGGCTGTTGTAGATCCGTTGGCCCTCATGATCGACCACTGCAATCATGTCGGCGGCATTCTCGGTAATCAACTGAAACAATTCGTCGCGCTCCGCAAGCTGCCTGCGCACTCTTTGCAGCTGTAGGTGCTGGTACATCGTATAGATGTCGAACAGCAGGACGAGAGCCGCCAGCCCACGAACCCATTCCCGAAGATTGACCCAATACCAAGGGTTGCTTTCAGAGTGCTCACCCGGGAGAACCAGGAAGACGATCGCGGCTGTCAGAAAGATTGTGACAATGATGGCAAGTCCCCAAAGCCACCATTCTCGGTGTTCGACTTGACGGGCAGCGAGCGAAGCGCTCTTTGTGTTTCGGGGGGCACGGTTTCGGGACCAGTAATTCATTGTTCTTGCCGCAGGCACTCTTTCAGCCATGCCATTCAACAGTCACAGGTGACAGAGAAGCGTGGGTGTGTCCCCCTAGCCAATTTCCCCGCTACACCTACTGGTCTTGGATCTATTGCCCTACCATGGCAGTTCGGACGAAGTTCCCATCGAGAGCCCCGCGCACTTTACGGAGGAGGGCTTCCTTGGTAAAGGGCTTTTCGAGCAGCGAGATCCCACGATCCAGGACGCCTTGCTGAGCGACAAGATCAGCGGTGTATCCGGACATAAATAACACCTTCATCTGAGGTCGCGCCGCCAACAGGCTCTTTGCCAGTCCTGGTCCGCTGATTCCGGGCATGACGACATCGGTTACGAGCAAGTGGATCTGGGCATCGTGCTCGGTGGCAGTGCGAACTGCGGATTCGCCGTTCGCCGCATCCAAAATGGCGTAGCCGCTACTTTCAAGGCAACTACGCGTCAGTTCCCGCATCGAATCGTCATCCTCTACTAGAAGAATGGTTTCCGACCCACCGAGGATTTCGGATTCGGCTGCAGTTGACGTTGGCTCAGCGATGGCGTCAACTCGCGGCAGGTAGATCTTGAAGCGGGCGCCCTTTCCGGGTTCACTGTAAACCCAGATGTAGCCTTCGCTTTGTTTCACAATGCCATAAACGGTGGACAGGCCGAGCCCGGTTCCTTGACCGGGCGCCTTCGTCGTGTAAAAGGGCTCGAAGATGTGAGCCTGTATATCCTTGTCCATTCCACAACCAGTGTCACTGACGCTTAGCAACACGTAGCGACCTGGTTTAGCATACGGATGCTGGATTAAGTTGGTTGCATCCAAGTCGGCATTGGCTGTCTCGATAATCAGTCTTCCGCCCTGGGGCATTGCATCCCGGGCGTTTACCGCAAGATTCATCAGGATTTGATCGATCTGCCCGAGGTCCATCTTTACCCGCCCCAGTTCGGGACCGCGAACCATTGTCATCTCGATGTCTTCGCCGATCAGGCGACGGAGCATTCTCTCGGTTTCGGTCACGACGGAGTTCAGGTCCACGATCGTCGGTTGTATGACCTGCTTTCGGCTGAAAGCCAGTAGTTGTCGCGTCAGCAACGCCGCCCGGTGCCCGGCTTTTCCAATTTCATCCGCGTATCGTTGTGAATTGTCGTCTTTCGGGAGACATTCCTTCAGGAGCGCGCTGTAACCCACAATGACCCCGATTGCATTGTTGAAGTCGTGCGCAATGCCCCCGGCGAGCCGGCCTACCGCTTCCATCTTCTGTGCCTGGAGCAGCTGTGCCTCCAACTGCTTGCGTTCCGTGATGTCCTGGTTCGTCCCTTCATATACCACGACGCCGTCTTTACAGACAGCCCTGATGTTGGTCGTAACCCATATCTTCCCCCCATCCTTGCGATAGAGCTGGCACTCAAAGTTTTGCACTACACCATGACATTCGATCAAGAGCGTGAGTTCTTCACGACGTTGCGGATCGACGTAAACTTGCTGTGCAATGTCAGTGATACTGCCTGCCAGCTCCTCAGGTGAGATGTATCCCAGCATTGTCGCCATTGCTGGGTTCACGCTCAGGTAGCGGCCTTCCGGGCTGGTTCGGAAAATGCCGATGAGAGCTTCTTCAAAAATGGCACGATACTTCTTCTCGGATTGCTCCAAAGCCTCGCTCGCCTCGATCTTCTCGAACTCGGAGCGGTTTAGTCGTAAAGCTAGTGTCCAGATGAGGACCGCAAAAAGGACAATCTGGCTACCAATGAGACACGCCAGCGCCAACCGCGCATCGGCCAACGAAAACGTACTACGAATGTAGACGCCTCCCAGCGCTGCGGGCGCGAAGATTGCGATGGGCAGGAGTCTGCGTGCAACCCAACCCCCGGCATAGGGACTGCCGAAAACGGCCATTACTCCTTGTGAGGAACGGCAATGCACGATCGCGACGGACAGGATCAGAAATCCGATTCCAGTGTGCAGCGCCATCGACGTGTATTGAATAGACCCGTATAGGAGAGGTACGCCATATAGATAGCCGATGATCGCGAGAAGTGCACTCAGGCCACTGAGTAAAGACAAAAGCTGGGGCCACGTCGCTTGCTTTTCAGACAGAGATAGAAACAAGAGGCTCGATCCGGCCAAGCAGAAATTCACAGCCGTGATGTGCGCCATGCGCCCCGGATAGGTGAGTTGACCGTGGTCGGTGAAGAACAACTGATCGATGCCTAGATCGCAGTGAAACAAATACTCGACAATGGTAAGTAATCCAACGGCTATGACAATGATTGCCAAACCGGCTGCAACCGCTTGTGATCGCTGCGTTCTATGAGCACGAATCAAGAGTAGGAGCGCCAGCCCAGCGCACAGGAAGCCTACTGCGGTATTAGCCTTCATCGTGATCTGGCCGGGGAGGACGCTCAGCAGCGCACTCACATCCCACATCCAGCCAACAAGCACTGAAATCCCCAAGACGGTTAACAGGTAACCGCCTAACTGTGGGCCGGAGATTCGATACGTGTTGCCTCGTACTTCCATGTGCGCCATCCCGCAGACGAGCGTGGAACTTTACTCACATTCAGCCACTATTTCTTATTGACCGCAAGTTACATTCGTGCTTTCTACTCCTTCTCAGGCGATACGGCCTCCAAGACTACGTCCGCGTCCTCTGTAATTGCGGCCCCCTCACCTCGGACGACATTTCGCCCAGTTGAATCCGGAGGAGTATCAGGTGATCGCGTCTGCGGAGTGCTGGACTCGCAGTTAGCGCGCGGCGCCATAACCGTCGTCGCAAGGGCGCGCTAGTCCAGCCGGATCAGAGAATAAGGACCAGGTTCGACTCGGGGATTCAATCTGGTGAAAGAAAGCGAGCTGACTTCCCCTATGGGGCGCCAACGCTCCGAGCAGGATTCCGGGACGCTTTCCAAACTGTGATTCTGTGAGGCAGGACACCTGCAAACCCAGGTGCTCTATGGAGACATCATCGGCAGGTATTCACCGCTAAAATCAGTTACTTCCCCCAAAAGAGCGGAGGCACGCATACGCCAGCCTCGATCGTTTACAAAGAGAGAGAAACGTTGAATTCCTGCCCCCACACATATCTGCTGCTATTCTAAGCCCGCAGTGTCACAAGCAGTCGAAAGGTCTGCGGCCGTCCCACATGTTTATTGAGCCGCGGCCCGGTGTCGTCGCACCGAGGGTCGAGAATGACCGGCATGCGTTCATGCACAGGGACGGTGACTGCGTTAGGTGTTGTTGTTAGAATCGAGCACGTTTGCAGGGCCTTTCCATTCGGGTCGTTCCAAGATTCCCATAGCCCGGCGAATGCGAACAGCTCACCTCGATTGACTTCAAAACAGTAAGGCTGCTTCACCTTGCCAAGCCTCTGCCACTCATAGAAGCCGTCCGCAGGGATCAGACACCGACGGAGCCTCAACGCATCGCCAAACGCAGGTTTGGTAGCGGCTGTTTCGGAGCGCGCATTGATCATAGCTGCGCCCTTTGACGAATCCTTCGCCCATGAGGGGACTAGTCCCCATCGGACCAGAGATAATTCGCGATCGGCGCATCGGGAATTTTGCCTGATGACGGGCACGAACTGTGTCGGAGCGATATTGTACCGAGGACTCCAGTCAACATCATCCGAAACTGCTGCGAAGTGTTCCTCCAGAAACTGTTTATGCCGTGACAATCGGTAGCGCCCACACATTTAAATATTATGACCGACGTGGCCCGGGGAGCGCTTGGTTGGTGTGATAAATGATCGCGGCTGACCTCCCAGAAGCGAACTTCTGGCCCGCGTCATTAAGATTCGTTCCATGAACCAGCGGCCCGCCACATTTCCCACATAGCTGAACACAAGACGACATCATGGGACCGATCTTCCGTCAGTGAGTGAAATGGCGATCTTGTAACAAATAAGGGCGCGATCCCTGGGACCAGGAGCGGAAAGGTTCGTTGCTTTCCGTGCGGCATTTGCATCCTAAAGGTATGGGCCACCAGCCGCAAACCCACCCAGGCGAGTAGCTCGCGTGGGTTCGTAAAAACAACAATCACGATTGTTGAAGGCCATTCGGATGACCAGTTTTTTGCAAGCTGGCAAGTTGAGAGCGGAACGAATCGCAGGGGCGTTCTGAGTGATAACGCTTTGCCAATGTTTTAGTTCTGAGAAAATCTTGTCGCAGTTGACCCGATCTTCTTGCGAGTCACCAGATGCCGTCGTTCCGCCGGCGAGCGGAAGATAGACGGTTCGATCGGCGACAGTAATTGCGAAGTTCGCGTTGTAGCCGCGAAGAGAGTGGCGCTTGGCGGCTCGAAAAACTTCCGGGCGTAAACCACTATGCTTCGCACGGGCGATCATCTCTGGCCAGTTGTCGTGCAAAATTTGGATGAGCTGTGTGTTCACCCACAGATACTCCGCGTCGTGGCGCAATGACTGGATTACAAACACGTCGGATTCCGTTATTACGCAGAAGAGGAGTTGGTCGGTTCCATCGGTACGGAAGTGCAGATGTTGTATTCCCCAAGAGTTGAGCAATGGATCGTTCTTGTCGGGGCGTTTCTTTTTGAGGATGTCGCGGCTAAGGTATGGCTTGAGATCACCGCCAGCCTTGATGAGAGCCACAAGTCTCTCGTAGTCCGGCCGATATTCAGGGGGGACGGAAAGTTCCCGCGATTCATGAACGGCTCTGGACTTCATTGATGGGATGCGCCGGTCATACGCATTGAGAAATCGCATGGTGTTCTCTTCCGGCGTGCAGCTATTTTTGTATTTGAGACCGCAAGCGGGGAGGCCGGTAGTTCGCAGGTACCTCACCCAATCGCCTTTGAAATCCGTTTCGATTTGGTTGGGCGCACCGTCGATGTTGAGTTCCTCGGGTGCGAGCCCATCAACCATCGGAACGAAACTGTCTGAAGCCCGAAAATACGGGCCTGCCTCCTGGGTTCGAGCCGCCATCATTCCCATCGCGGCCGCAGCGGCGTAAGGGTTGGTATTGGAATGGATCACGGAAGTCCGACTGAAGCCCTCCGTTTTCGCGAGGAACTCGTCTCCCATTTTTTTCGCCTCTATCTACCGCTCTCACGCTGCGATCTGGTGGACGTAGCAAGGACTCTCCTTCGTTGTCAGGATGTCCTCTTCCTTGCAGTATAGCCCGAAGATGTTGCAATCTATGTTGTAACGCGTTACCTGCGCAGGGTTTGATGGGGTCCTAAGGCGTGAGCAATTAAATGGAGGCTCGTTTGGTTGAGCATGGGCAGTTACGAAAGGATCAGTAATGAGAAACGCCCATTGCGCCGTCCATCTTTAACTCACGACTCGGGCCGGGATATTCCAGTTGCGATGCCGACTTATCGGACTTCACTCTCCAGGCCGAGATGATTTGTTCATCGCGTCGAAGGCTGCCAGCGCCTCATCCGGCCTGGCGCGGACGATAAAATCTTCCGTGAGATTCGCCCAGCGCACCTTCCCCGACGGGTCGATCAGGAATTCTGCGGGTCGCGAGATGTCTGCGCCGTCGCGTCGGCCGTGAAAGTGCACTAGATCCCACCTGTGGATTACTTCCTCATGTGCATCCGAAAGAATCGGGAACGTATAGCCCTGCGAGCGCCGCAGCGTCTCGGACTCTTCGGGAGAATCCACACTGATGGCGATCACTCGAATCTTCCGTGCATCGAACTCCGGCAGGGCCCGCTCGAAACTCCGTAACTCGGAGTTGCAGAACGGTCACCAATATCCACGGTAGAAAATTAAAATGACGCCGGCTGCCTGAGCCGCGCTCTTCTCGGCGGGAGTTGTACTCTCAGGGGTGAAGGGAGAATTCAACGCACCCGTTAGGCTGACCGGGTGATTCTGCGAATCCGGCAGCGTGAAATCTGGCGCCGTCTGGCCTACTTGCGGTGCGCCGGACGAAGGGGGTAGCACATGCCGCGCGCCGATGAAAACGCCGTAAACGAAAAATCCGCTGAAGGCCACAGCGAGGACCGCGAGGACGCTGCCGAAAATCTTGCCGCGCCACAGATCGGGATGCCGGAATGCTCGCGCAAGCCCCAGGGCGAGTACCGCCAACCCGAGCGCGATCATCGGAAGGTTCGCCCATGGAAAATCGCGAAGCACCGGGAAGCGAACGAAAAACAGCGGGTAGCTAATCACGCCTAGCAAAACGAGCAATGCGCCCGTCCAGACTGCCCAATTCCAGCTTCGCTCCATCGGTACAGCCTTTCCCCACCCCACCCCAGATATGACCTCTAATCTGTCGACCCTCGGGGCGCGGATTTAAGACTTGTGTGGCGCCCCCAATTCTAGCGGAGGATGCGATTCCATGAGAAGTCTTTCGCAGTAACAGACACAAACGCGTTTGTGTCGAGCGAACGATCACTCTTTACCTTGGCCAGAAAAATGGGCTTATGGGAAATACCTGAAAGCCAGAATTGTCACTGTGCCCGGAGCCAGTTCGCTATGGCTTTCGGATCGAACCGAACACAGGTGCCGATCCTGAATGACGGTATGCGATTCGCTTTGGCGAGCTTGTAAACGACAATCCTTGAAACGGCGAGCAATGCCGCCAATTGCGTAGCGGTCATCGCGCGCCCGAATCGTTCGATCCGATCGGCCAAGCGAGAGCGGCTGTCCATCGGTCGCCCTCCTTTCTCCGAGTTTGAAGTCAGCAATCATTGGTTCACAAGCCGTTTGTCGACCGGCGACATAGTTTCACCTATCTGCTCCTTTGTTGTTTACGGCGAAGCGCCTCACGATACTTGACCCGCACCTCAGCCGATGCAGCGGCCACCGCCACCACCCGATCGCCCTCTAGTGCGACCCAAACCGTCCGCCCGTTAAGGCTGATGTCAGAGCCGAACGGCACGCTATCGGCTGGGACCTTGCGCACGGTTGGCGCGCGTTCGTCTGGCCTGTGACGATGAACCCGGTTGCTAGATCGCTTTGGCATATCTCAACGTCCGCGGGGCTGCTAGAGGGCAAAATCTTAAAAACGAAATGCAAAAAGAGCGCCGCCATTCCTTTATTTACAGAAATACTAATTTCTCAGTTTGAGACAAAACGACGTAGGATTTTGCAACCGGTGCAACCCGGTCCCCCGACACTTTTCTGTACGAGGGCATTTCTAACCCTTTGTCAAATTTTTTAAAAAGGTTGGGGGTTAGGGTTGCACGGGTTGCAAAATCATCATTTGCCAATCTTGACGACCGGGACACCCGGAACCAGCCGAACGCCACGCCAGCCCTCCTTCCGATGTCCGTCCCGCATGATATTGAACGCAGGTTTGCCGACTCTCTCGGCCAGCAGTGCCGTCAACTTACCCATATCGAGCAAACGTGGGTCGCGGCCGTTCTCCCGAAAGAACGATTCTCCGAGCACCAGCATCTCGCCCTTGGTGATGTCATACGATTCCGGGCCAAACTGGAGCAGCTCCAGCACGCGACTATGGTGATCGGCCTCGTGGAACATGGCGGCCGTAGCCTCACGGACAGAAGAAGGCATTTTGCCAAGCTCTTCGCCGTTGGTGATGAATCTCTGCGCGGCCTGGATCCACTTGTAGAGAATCCCCTGCCGTTCCTCACGCAGAATGGTGGATAGACGGTGCGGGGACTCGCGGAGACAGGAAGGCGCATTCTTGCGCTCCATGGCCAGCTCGATGCAACCGGGATTGGCCACCTCGTCAAACCGCGCACGGAACGGAAACACTTGGACACGGCGCTTGAAGGCCGCGTCCGGTTCGATATGCGGAGCCTCGTTCATTAAAGTCGCCAACTTAAATTTGATCTCGCCGTGGATTTCAGAGCGATACAAATCGGCCCCGATAATTTCGCCGCCGCCAGTGATCTGCTTGATGGTGCTCGTTTCCAGTACCCGGTTAATCCCGCTTGTCTGTCCCATCTCCTCGACCAACGCGACACGGCTCTGAAGCAGTTTGAAATTGAGCCGCTTGGTGGTGTTGTCGCCGCCGCGTTCGTCGTGAGCCAATTCCGACCACCGCACCACGGCGCAAAAGTCGCCGAGCGTGCTTTTGATCAGTCGTGCATTCTCGGACTTGCCGTTCCCACCGACCCCTGTCCACAGCGGCCAAATATGGAAGTTATAGTGACCGATTAGAAAGTATCCGTGCAGCAGTTCAAAATGGCTCATCCACTCCAGATCTGCGGGTTGATCATTTGCGCTGCTGATCGACCGCAGAAAGTAGTCGTAGACAGGCGTCGGGGTATTCGTCGCCATCAGGCGCAATCGCTTGGTCAGGAAATCAGCACGTTCCATCTTCCGCAGCTGACCGGTGCGCAGATCAGCGACCATACCACCCGGCATCCCGATGAGGTATGGACTCGCGTCCAGCTGCTCGAACCGGACAACTTCCGATTGGGGCTTGAGCTGTCCAACGACCGCCGTGCGAAACGGATGACTCTCCAGGGTGCGGCGGTAATCGTCGTGGGGCACGGCCATGTCCCCGGGAGAGAACATGTCGTACCTCAATCGGTCGCACACTGGCTGGACGGCCTTCATCAGAAGCAAATCATCTTGCTCCACCAAGTCCCACCGGGTCCCAACGAAGGTCGTTCTCATCTTTTTCGTGTCGTAAACTCGGATATGCTTCGACTCGTTGGAGAATCAGGCCGGAAAGTGTGTCGGCCCGTTCAGAGCTATCCAGAAACTGGCTTTGGGAAACCATGAATGAGGGCTCAGAATTATCTATAATCATCGAGCCGTCCCGCGCGCTGATACCGGTGATACCATTTTCATGGGAAATGCAGCGAATTAGGGGAACTGTAGAAACAGGAACCGAAGATAGGTTTTGCTTGTAACCCGCTTAAACACAGGGTATTATCACGGAAGTGTAATCATCACCGGCACATACGGGAAATGGCGGTAACCGAATCCCTCCCTCTCCGCCAGCTATTCGTGGTAACCACCTTGTGTGGGCCTACTGACTTGCCCATGATTGGAAGCCTCGCCAACACCCACAGCTCTACCTGTCGATTTCGCCTAATTGGAGTGTAGGGGCCTCTGCTCGGCAACAGACTCCATATCGCTGCCAAAGTCGAAACCAAGGACTGTGCGCGAGCATTTTGTCGTGCCTGCGATTGGCAGCAGAGATGTCGTTTGCGCTGAGTGGCCTAATGTCCGGCGCTTCGAACAATTCCTGTAGCTGCTCAATCTCCTCAATTATGCGTTCAACGTCCATGCGTCACAATCATCTAAGAGAAGGCGTGGAGCGGTCAACCTGAAGCGGCAACTAGCTTGAAATTGTTCGCAACGTATGGACTACCGACACAAATTTGATTCGAGCAAAGAGCGCTATACTCAATGATCGCTGAACTCAAAGGTCTTCTTTGCATTCCCTTCGTGGTCATCCCACCGAATCTGACCATGGTTCTCTTCGATCGGAGTGAAACTCCCCAGGTATAAAACATTCGCTATGGGCAGCCATCGCATACCGGGGTTCGGGCGGCGTAGTAGCCGATCGAGACCTGCCCCGAGGGTGATGTCGGGTTCACCAGATCCGTTTCGACCCAAAGACCATGGGCCGGGTCGATGAAGTAGTAGTTCACCGTCATTGGCGGGGACGGAGGCAAGGGGAAGACAGCGTTGAATGGGGCGTTGTGGTCCGCAAAGAGAGTTCCCGAAAAAGGAGCGTTGGATACCGGGCTATTAAACGTCCCGAGAAAGCCGTTGTCTTGGGAAGCGCCTCCACTCAGGTTGGCATCGGCAAGTCCGGACACCTCCGGTGTCCCGTTGGGGTTCGCGATCAACTCGGCCGTGCCATCATTTTCGCTGAAGCCAAATTCTTCCTGGGTAAAGCTAAAACCATAGGTACCGCTGAAGGAGGCTGTCGCGCTCGACTGCGGGTAGGATATTCCCGCCCCGACAGATGGGTAGTGGGTATCTCCGGCCTCCAGCACCAATGCTGGATTTCCGTTGCCGGTCAGATAGAAAAAGAACTGGGGCAAGTATCCAGACTTGGGCTCGGGATTGAAGGTGATCGAGGTCGAAGTGGCGCGCCCGGTTCCGGTGGAGTCAACGGAGTACGTTCCTGTGAAGGGCGCGCTGATCTGAGCGCCTCCGTCTGGAGTCCCCTGCAAAGTATTTAAGCCCAAGAAAGTGTCCGCGAATCCATTGTTAAGATTGCCGGCGCCATCGGCCGTGAATATACCAGCAGACGTCAAAGTGTTGGGCACGACGTTGGCATCGCTAAGGTCTGTACCGGGGATACCGAAGACGTAGGTCCCGGTAAACGCGGCATTGCTGGTGAAAGTTCCGGTCGCATTCCCCTGACCAACAGCGAACCCGCCACTTAAGCCGAATGGGGAATCGTTGCTGGAAACCGTGTCGGTTTCAATGAGCATGATGTGGGTAGCATCCACGATATAACCGGTGAACTCTAGCGGGATAAACTTGTTGCTGCCGCCAAAAGGGGCGCTCAGATTCAATGTGAACGCGCCCAATTCATCCGGCGCCGTCAGTGTTCCGGAAAGTCCCAGAGCGCTGGCGTTCACTTTCTTGCCCACAATTTCATCGGTCACACTACCACTCCCTGAAATTGTGTTGGGAGAGTCAATATTCAAGATACCGCCGAAAGCTAGGGGAAGCGCTTTGGCCACCGCAGTGCCGCTGACCGCGAAGGCAAAGCCGCCCGTCGGCGAGGTGGTGCTGGTCTGCAGATCCATGGTGCCAGTGGCGGAGGCACCGGTGAACGCATCTCCCAGGTCCATCTGCGAGATCAGAGCATGGGAAGATGAAAGGTACACGAAGGCAAACGTTTCCACGCCAATGTTGTCGTCGTTGGGGTTGATAGTTATCGTTCCCCGTCCATCGCTGCCAAGAAAATAGCTTCCGGTGAGATTTGCGTCCGACAATGAACCCGTCGACGTATAATTTGCCGTTTGCTCACCACCTGCAATATTCCCGTTACCGTCAAGTACAAGAGCAGCCGCGAACTGGTACGGGCTAAGACTAGAATCGACTCCTTGCGCCTGGAGAACATAAGTGCCAGCTGGGAAGTTACTGTTGAAGGTCGTGATGGTAACGGGAGCGACAACGTTCTTAGTCTGATCTGCGGTCGCCAAGGCCACGATTTCAACAACCGTGCTGTTCGTAGACAGGGTGGACGGCGCGGTGTAAGTAATAGGAGAGCCGCTGGCGGTATGCGAGGCGGGATCCCCGTTGATGGTGAGCGAGCCGCAGTTGGGCGGAGCCTGGCAGGTCAAGCTCCAATCAACCCCATAATTATTGGGGTCGTTGCTGACTGCCGCCGTGAGAGTCTCCGAGAAACCGACGGCCAACGATCCTGCGGGCTGGGGCTGAAAGGCAATGGTGATGTTCTCCGGGGGCGGTGGCGGAGGATTCTGTATATCCGCAGTGCTTCCTCCGCATCCGGCCAGTATCGCGATCATAGCCGCGGGTAGAAGACGGAACACCCATCGATTAGTTGCCACCGCCGATCTCCTTATTTTTCGTATGCGAACTGTGCCTTGCCTAACAACCAAGCCCTGAATTCAACCGCAGATTTCCTGTCGCAATGCTAGTTGACCGTCTGTATCACGGTCGCCGAGCTGTTGCCAAAGCTTTGGTCGCCCCCATAGGTGGCGGTGATGGTGTGAGTACCCACCGCCAACGTCGAAGTTATGAATGTCGCTGTGCCGCTAATCAGAGTCCCGGTTCCCAGTGTTGTGCTGCCGTCCGAGAACGTCACCGCTTCTCCATCCGGCGGAGCTCCACTCGATGAACTCACGATTGCGGTAAAAGTCACAGTCTGTCCGGATTGCGACGGATCAGGGGAAGATGAGACAGTAGTGGTAGTTGCGATCCCCCCAGTACTCGTCTGTCCGGCGCCTCGCAGACGCACCAATTGCGGAACGCCGGTGGGTTCCGGTGCATAGTTGATCGTGAGAGTGCCCGGAAGAAATCCAGCGCTGGCGGGTTTGAACGTTACGGTCAAAGTGCAACTGTTACCCGGATCGAGGCTGGCGGGACAATCATCGGACTCTGAGTAGTTGCCGCTCACCAGGATCTTGCCGACGAAAGTTACGGTCTGGGCATTCGCCAGGTTCGGGTCATTAAGAAGAGAAATCGTCTGCGCGGCGCTCTTTTTGCCCACTGTCTGGTTTCCAAAGTCCAAGCCCGCGCTGGGCAACATCCGAAGTGGACTTGGAGGGTTCGCTCTCAACTCCACAGGAAACCGTCCGCTATCGATTTCGCAGGGATTGGACTCCGACGGAAGCGTACCGGCAGGCCAGCACTGCAACGTGTTCAGTTCCAGAAAATAATCCGGGCCACCCTGCACGTTCGTGTTCGGCTGTGGAGCGTAAGTAACCTGGAGGCTGCACCCCGCCAGAGGAGCAAGCAGAGCTCCCGTGCAGGTGTCCGAGGAGATCTGGAAATTTGGCTGTAAGGTTCCCGGATCATTGTCGCAGTTATAGCTGATCGTGGAGGGAGCACCGCCCATTGGAAACACGGGGACGATGCCGTTATTTACGCCCGGCTGAGTACCGACGACCAACAGGCCTGCAACTGGGGCTGATTGCCTCGGGGCGGGAAGCGTGAGCGGACCTTTGGGCGGGTTCGTGCAAGCTGCTCGACCAAGGATCTGGACAGGAAATCCGCTGTTATTGGTAAATGTCAGTGTTTGCGGAAGGCTCGCTTCCGGCGGACTAAACTGTTCTTCCGAGCTGAAATCGAGTTCATGAGTCGAGGGTTGGATGGCGCTAAGCCCGGTGCCTGTGATGGGCACGACAAAGGCCTTATCGTTGTCCGCACTTTGGGGGCTGTTCGCCTGCACCTGAATGCCCGGGGGAGCAAACGGACAGAGCGCCGGCGGAACTCCGGCCGTGGACGGCGGGCTCCCAGACGCCACGAACGGCAGCCACGGGCACGCCTCCTGTGGGGAAAAGGTGACCGCGATGGAGCACGACTGGGAGGGGGCAAGATCGAAAGGTTGTCCGCCCGACGCCATCCCTCCCGCACCGCAAGCGTCCGTCTCCATAAAACCGGGGAGGCTGTTGAAATCGCTCTCGCCACCAAACGCGTAGAGATTGTTGTCACTAAACTTTAATGTCAAGCCGCTAAGCGTGCTGCCGGAATTGTTCGTCAGCGTGATCGTTTGCAGGCTCGCGGGCGTTCCCAATAGCTGCGCTGGAAAAGTCAGGAACGCCGGAGACAGGGTGATCGGTTCCTGGCAAGCGGTTGTGCTGTTCAATGCGAGACAAATGAACCCTAAGTCTGCAAGGTTACTGTTAAGGGGACAATACTTCGTATCTACAACATATGCCTGTCCTGTCGAATGCAGAACATACCCGTGTGTTGTCGAGTCGAATGTTACTGGAGCCAAGCCGCTACCGTTGAGACCTGCTTGACTTAAGGGTATTCCAATCTGGCCGTCGTTTGACCCACTGATGTCGATGAGTTGCAAAATGACGGTATTGCCGCTGATCTGTCCATTCACGGATACGGTACCAGCGGGGATGCAGGGATAATTGCTTAGACCGGTAAGTGGGTCGATGAAGCTCAATGTTCCAGTTATAGTTGCATTGCTGGCGCCGATATTTCGTCCCTGGGTAAGAGATCCCGTCACCGGAAAGTCCTGATTAAGCAATCCCGAGTTGTCGCCCGTGCCCCCGCTGTGGAAGCTTCCGGAGATCGATCCGGAAAGGGGCGGCACGGAGACGGCGGTCCAAGACAATCCATTCTCGGCGTATCCGCAAGCCGAACCGTCGGGCGCACTCCCGGCGGTCGAGTTATAGGTACCCATCATCGTGGAGCCATCGGAACTTACCGTTCCCGTCAGCGTGAAGGTCTGCGTGCCCGCCGCCTCAGTAATCGTCACGCTCTGGCCGCTGAGCGTTACGGTTACTGGGGCCGAGCCACTATTGCACGATCCGGTAAGCGAAGTTGACGATGTAATGGAGTAAACCGTTTGGCCTGTAACTGAGCCGTTGCTCTGCAGCAGAAAACCGCCCTCCAGGCCGCCCGTAAAGGTCGGATCCCCCGGAATCCCGTCGGTCTGCGGTGCCATCTTGAACTGCCAGTTGCCCGTGAGTGTTGAGTTCGGCGGCGGGTCGCCGGCGCTGGCGCTCCCTCCACATGCTGAAAGCGTCAGAAGCATTATTACTGTGGCCACAAACAGCAGGACCCTACGACCCCCGGCACACCGTCCGTACAACCGGGGGGGGTTATGGTTCGGTCGGCACAGCATGCGATCTTTAGTCAATCCCTGCATGATCCCCCACATCCTGCAAAGCGCCGTTGCCTGGGACCGCCAGGATTTGTGGCGCGCCCCGGCCCAGGTTCATGAATGGCACGAATTGAATAAGTCCCGTTTCCAAGTCGTCCACCTCGCCGACATCGAACTGGGGAGTCAAGACGGCGCTTCCACTAGTCGTGGAGCCTGCGATCTGCGCCTCAAAGATCATGCTATTACTCGGGTTGACAACCGTTAGCGTGGCGGTAAGGCACTGGTCTGGCTGACTTCCGGGCGCGCAAGTTTCCAACGGCGCAAACAGAATTGAAACCGTACAAGATTGTCCGGCGTTGAGATTGAAGGGCTGCCCTTGAGACGCGATGCCATTGAGGCCACAGGTATCCGTTTCCGTAAAATTGATCGCGTCGCTGTTATTCGTCAAACTCAGTGTCACATTTCCCAAGCTGGAGCCCGAAGCGTTCCCCAATGTGATCGTCTGAATGGTCGGCAGTGAGCCTACCGGTTGCGGGGGGAAGACCAGAGCCGAAGGAGTCAGGGTAATCGGTGGTTGGCAGGCGCTTCCACTCAACGCCAGACAGATGTTCCCAAAGTCTCCCGCTATATCAATGTTTCCTACTCCACCTGGACAATCAGTCGTGGCCACTAAGTAGGACGGTCCAGCGCCATGCAGAATGTACCCGCCATGTACGTGAGTCGAAGGTAACGGGATTGATGCCTGTACTCCCCAATGAACCAAATGGTTCGCCGATCAGACCCCATTGCGTTCCGTCAGACGCGGTGATCTGCAGAGCGACGGAATTACCGCTAATTTGGCCATACACCCGCCCGGTCGAGAAGCATGGGTAGTCGCTTGCATTCGTTATGGCGTTAACAAAGCTCAGATTGCCCGTAACGACCGTACTACTGGCCCCGGTATTCGCTGCTTGCGTGAGTCCTCCCGACACCAGGAAAACTTGCTCGCTCAATCCTGCAGCCCCGCCCGCACTGTGAAAAGTTCCTTGAATCGGACCCGTGAGGGGTGGCACGAGAATCGCGCTCCATTGCAGTCCCGTTTGGGCAGTGCCGCAGGGGGATCCATCACCAGCGGTCCCCGCCGTAGATTTGTACGTGCCGGTCATGGTCGTGCCATTCAAGTTAAGCGTTCCGGCAAACGTAAAAGTCTGCGTGCCCGCCACAGCAGTGAGGTTAACGGTCTCCCCGCTAATCGTCCCGGTAACTGTTGCCGAGCCGCTGTTGCACGGGGCTAATAGGTTCGGCAGAAATACCGAGTAAGTCGCCCCTCCATTCACCGACCCATTGTTCTCCAGCAAAAATCCACCGTCCAAGCCACCTTGGAAAGAACCATCGGCTGGGGGCGCCATCGTGAACTGCCAGTTGCCAGAGAGAGACACTTGAATCGGCTGGATGCTGGACGATTCACCGCCCCCGCATGCGGCGAGCACGAGGATGCCGGCAGCCAAAAGCAGAAGACCCACGGTCTTCCCGTTCGTTGCCCCCAGCAAGGGAAAAAACGGATTACGATTGGCTCCCGTCTGTGTTCGCCTCTGAATTGATGTTTTCATCATGATCGATGTTCTAGAAGCCTAGCTTGAGACCAAACTGTATGGTCCGCGGCCGATGCGCATCGAGCGGGTGCAAGAAAGAGGCCCCAGTCACGCAATCGACTCCATTAGCCGCAAATCCGGCAGAATACATAGGACCGCCATAGCAACTAATTACATTGTTTCCAGTGCTGCCGGGGTTGGCGGGATCGTAGATACGGAACTGAGTATGATTAAAAACGTTGAAGGCCTCCGCTCGGAATTCAAGTTGGCCGGACTCCCACACCTTGAAATGCTTCAGCACCGCCACATCGAAGTTCAAGCGGCTCGGATTATTCAGAAAATTTCGCCCCGCGGTTCCAAAGGTCAGTCCGCGTGGAGCTACAAACTGTGAAGGATTGCCGATGAGCGGGCCAAAGCTCTTGGCGTTGCTGAATGGCGCCGCCAGCCCCTTCATCAGATCTGGATACGAGGCCGCGATCCCGAGACCGGAGGAAACCCCGGCGTTGTCGGTCAGTGAGATACCGGTGTTCCCGGCGCTGTTGATCACTGTGAACGGCGTGCCCGACTGATATAGCGTTACTCCCGAGAGCTCCCACCCATCGAGAAGCGCATTCACCATTGCGGAACAACAATTTTCTTTGGAAGCGGATGTGTCGTCAGATCGCACGTTGGCCCAGTCACTGAAGCGCCGGGGGAAATCCTTGAGCGGAAGCCGGTACACATAGCTGAGATTGAACAAATGACGTTCATCAAAACTCGAACTGGCCTTGTTCTCGCGTAAGTCGTAAGAATCCACCAAAATCGGATCGCTTCGGTCGGAAGCGTCGTCAATCGAATGGCTGTAAGAATATGAGACGCCGAGGGTCAACGGTCCGCTGTCGTGTCGTACTGTGCCCTGGAACGCGTGGTAGCTTGAGGTCGCCACATTCTGCAACGAGAGTACTCTTCCTAATCCCGGATACGGTCGGCCGGGGAGCGAGTTGACGTTCGGGATGTTCGGATTCGTGCACGCTGCTTGCAAATACATATAAGCGGGGCTCTGGGGCGTCACCTGGGTTCCATCCTGAAGAAGAAACGCAGTGGTGCCATCCCCGGGGTAATTCCCCGGTCCCGGCGCGCCATTTGAAGGGATCGTGCAGTCCGAAATGGTTAGGGGTTCATTCGGACCGAAGGGATTCTCACCGATCGGCAGTGGCCTCAATTGGTTAAGCTGGCGCTCAACCGTTAAATGTGTTCCTCTGCTCCCAACATACGCAAGGTTGATCACCGATCCCTTCGCTACCTCTCGCTGAATTCCGAAACTCCATTGCTGAGCGTATGGCCAAATTGCCTTGGTCGGAATGGAAGTCACGTCGAGAGGAAAGACATTGCCGGCCGTAGGCTGTACAGAATTCGCAGTGGCCGATGGGCTAAGGCAAGCAGTGTTCTCTGGATCAAATGAACTTCCATATCCCACATTCCCGATGCATGGGTAGCTGATCGGGAGTTGCTGGGTCATGCTGAGCACGACCGGCGCGCTCGCCTCAAGAGACCCGGTATTGGCTTCATTTCCGGTGCCGTGCTCAAAGAAGATGCCGTAGCCGCCTCGGATCGAGGTTTTGCCGTCACCCCAGGGGTCCCAGGCGAAACCAATTCGCGGCGCCGGGTTGAACAGATGCCCGCTCATGCAACTTCCCGGCGTCCCATTGAACCCGCACCGAACCAGACCCAGGTCGCTCACCACGCCGGGATCCAACTGAAAAGTGACGGGATCGAACGGCACCGGGACCGACCCGGCAGCTTGATCCAGAAGCTCCCCGTACACAGGGTCAACTGCAAACCTGGCTGCATTGAATCGTGACGAGACCCAGTTCCAAGCCTGCCGGTTCTTCTCGCTGTAAGTGCCAAAGAGGCTGATGCGCAATCCCAAGTTCACGGTTAGGTTGTGAGTTACCTTATAGTCGTCCTGGAAATAAGGCTCGGCGATCTGAAAACGCTGATAGTACCGTTGCCGCACGGAGTCCTGAGTAAAGCTCTGAATAAATCCTTGAAGATTATGGGGCGGGTTGAGAGTCGACTCCACCAGAAAGTCGGCAAAGGCGTTTCCCGTACTGTGCGCGAGATTGCTAAACGTCAACAAGCCTTGCACGTCGCCAGAAGCTGCCCCGATCGCATTATTATTCTGGTTACGTTGGGAATAGACATATTGTGCTCCAAACTGCAGTGTGTGCTTGCCGATCACCTTACCGACATCATCGCGGAGCGAGTAAGTCGGATTGGAATGGCCCCACGGCATATAGGAAGGGTCTACCGCAAAACCTCTGCCGCCATAAGCGGCATTCGTGCCGACAAAATTGACTCCCGGCATCTTTCCGCCAAAGCCGTTGCCAAAAATATGACCAATGCCGCATTGCGGTAGGAGCGTGGCGGGGTCAACGCTAAGCTGGGGGTTGCACTGTCCGGGCGCTGACGGATCTGTAATGAGCGCTTGATCCAGCGTTGGGTCGCGCTGAAATCGGGCACCACCTGACCCGTTTTGATCTGTCAGTGTAATGTTCGAGTTCACATAACTGACCACCAGATCATTGAGCAAGGTGTTCGATATCGGCTGCGTTAGTCTCGCCACCAGACTGGTGCCCGGCCCAAAGAAGCGGTTCTCCACGGTCGGGAATGAGTTTTGCACGATTCCCCACTGTGGCGTCAGCACACTCGTATCCCACGCGTCGTGCACGTAGCGAAACGAGAGTTTCGCGCCCTTATTGCTCAGAATTTGATCGATACGAAATAGCTCCTCCCGCCAGTAAGTAGAGGGCGAAACAGCTGCGACGTAACAGTGATTGGGGTCATTCGGGTCGGGGCTGACGGGATTGAAGTTAGCCAGACTGAAGTTGCAACCAAATGGTGCGTTTGGTAACGGTATAAGATTCGAATTCAAGATGGCTATCGCGTTCTTGTCCACGCCAAACTTGGATTGCACGCCAGGCTGGCCGACTACTTCCAATTGATTATCAGGAAACGTGTTGAGACCGTTTCCTTCGAGGATGGCCGGGCAATCCGGAAACTGCGCGCGGGAAATCGTGCCCGTGCCACCGCCTATCGGGCAAACGTCGGTAAAATCGAAGGCCTGATAGACGGTTCCGCTGGAACTGGTTTGCAGATTTTTCTGTATCACGCCCGATTGCAAAATCAGACCACGTTCTCTCAACCCAGGAACGGCTTGGTTGTAGTCGATGGGCGCCTTTTCGAGACGGACTTCCTCGGAGAAAAAGAAAAATGTCTTGTCCTTCTTAGTATTGAAGATATGGGGAATGTAGAGCGGGCCGCCGATCGTGCCACCGAAATCCTGCCGCCGATACAAAGGAGCTTTGTTTCCGAATGTCTGTCCGCCGAGCAAGTTGCCCAGGAGGTGGCGGACTTGTGTATACGACGTCGAAGAAATTGCGCGAGTTAAACGCCTCGTTGCGCACGAAGTCGTAGAGGTTCCCGTGCCACTTTGCCGCGCCAGACTTCGTGGTTACCTGGACCGTACCTGATGCGGTTCGTCCATATTGGGCGCCGTAATTCGAGGTCAGTACCTTTACTTCCTGAATGGCATCCAGGCTGGGGTAAACCATCAGTGTGCTGGCAGCACCGTTCAGCCCGGTATTAAGTACATCGCTGCCGTCGACTTCGAAGGTGTTGTATTCGACGCGCCCGCCATTCACGCTGTAATTGACACTCCCGCTCACTCCGACCTTGGCTTCATCTTGCCCGGTCTGATTGCTGACGCCCGGCGCAAGGGCGATGAGTTGCGTGAAATTACGTCCGTTGAGCCCGATCGACACCACCTCTTTTTCGGTGATTGTGCCGGATACGCTCGAAGTCTCTGTCTCCACTTGCCCGACCGTGCCGGCTTCCACATTCACTTCTTCTGTTCTGGCTTTGGCCGGCGACAGCGGCGCGTCGAGCGTTAGCCCCAGCCCCGCCGTCACCGTGATATTGTCAAACGGCATGTCGCCGAAGTTGGGGGCTGTTACCACCAGCTTGTAAGTTCCAGGCTCCAGGTCATCAAAGAAGTACAGGCCTTTGCTATCGACCGGCGTTTCAAATCTTGCTCCAGCAGTGCTGGTCAGCACGGCTTTCGCATTGGTCACGACGGCCCCGGTCTGATCGCTTACCATCCCGCTGATCGCACCCTTATTCCCCGCAATTTTCCGGCTCGCAGGCGCGGCACTTTGTTCCGACTGTTCTGCGCCACCTGTCTCAACTGCCGCCTTAGCGCTCTCTGCCGCCAGGGTGGCATCCCGAGTCAACTTAGCCCCCGCCGTCAGCGTTATATTGTGGAAGACGGCGTCCCCCAGGTTGGGTGCAGACACGGTCAGCGTGTAAGTTCCCGGATAAAGCCCGGTGATGGAATAAACACCCTTGTCGTCAACAGGAATTACAAGTCCTGCACCCATAAAGCTCAGCACCACTTTTGCATTGGGTAGCGGGCCGCCATCCTGGTCGCTCACTTTGCCCCCAATGGCGGCCATATTCGCCTCGCCACTTGGCTGCTCCTGCGCTGCGCTCAGCGGAAGGGAGCAAAGCGCCAGCACCAAAACACCGATTACGCGACAAAATAGACGAGCCATAGGCGAACAAACACTTATCTCTTCGGAGAAGTTTTTTTCGATTGCTGCGGCAAGCGGGGATTCTATACCGGGGGTTCAGCTTCCCAAGGTTAATAAAGTGTGAAATTTCGACGGAGTATTTTCTCAGACTGCGACTTTGTAACATTTCCTTAACAAATCTGCGCACGCTTCTTCCTAAACGCGATCCCTTTGCGTCCGTTCCCACCTATCTACAGGGAGTTCAGAAGTCGGGGAATAACCGCGCAAAAGTGGGAACATATTTCACACTTACCACCGCGCACCCCGCGAAAAGCCTGAATTGACGCGCCTTTCTACGGTGTTCACGTTAATAAATTTTCATCGACTTGTCACACAACCTTAATATTGCCGGGCCACCGAGCAGATAGACTTCGGGCTGCAAATGCAAGCTCTGCGGTGGTGAGTTAGTGTGTGCGGATCGGCAGCTCATGTCTCCAATTCACTCAAGCGCTTGCAAACAAAGTTTCGCGGGTTCGTTGAGAGTTTTCTTTTTGCATGTAGCGTGATGCTGCATGTGTGGCTCAATCACGTTTCAAAAATCCATTTGAGAGAGGGAATCAACACTATGTCGCGTCTAAGGCTGAGTTTGTTAGTTCTGTTGTTAACCGCGATCGCATGCTTCGTGCCTCAGGCACAGGCTGCTGGGGTGATCCAAGCAACGCTTGTAGGTTCCTCCGGCGCGTGGCAATTGATGGGCGTCGGTGCCTACAACTTCTGTGTAACCCAAAACGGTGCGGGTAACTGCTTCCATTGGACCAGCGCTTCCAACGTTGTCAACCTCACTGACACCCGCGTAACACCCGTAAACGTTGACCCCGGTACCGCCTGGATCGTCTGGGCCGTCTCCGGTGGAAACGTCACCAAGGTTTGGTCTGACACGAAGGTGGACACCATTGTCGGCGACCGCTGCTTCTTCGCTCAGCCGCAGTGCACCGTGAGCGCAACCTCAGCTAATCTCTCGGGCAGCGGTTCCGGGCAGATCGCTTCCAGCATTTGGGGTGCGGACACGGCTCTGCCGTCCTCGGTCGTCGGCATCTTCTCGAGCGGAACTCTAGCCAACGCCGTGCTCTCTGACGTGCGAGCCGAAGATGCGGCCTTTGAATCGTGCCGCGTCAATTCCGCCTTGGGAGCCGGAAGCTATGGCGGCGCCGCCAGCGACGGTCTTGACGGCCTCGGTTACAACCCAAACAATCAACCCGGCGTCTGCCCGGCCTCGGGACTCTCGCAAGCGAACTATGTGGGAAATCCCATCAAGAGCGCGTTGCCCGGGAGCACCTCGATAGCGAACGTCCTGGCCTTCAATATCACCGGCAAAGACCCCATCAGCGGCACGACGATTCCTGCTATCACATCGGTAGATTTGGGAATCGATCCGTTAGTTGCCTTCTTCGAGCGCGATAAGGGCCAACTCACCAACCTTAAAAACGTCACCGTCGAACAATTGCAAGCCGCGTTCTCGGGCGTCAATTGCGATGCAAGCGTCTTCGATCAGCCTCCCGGCAACATTGGGATCTTTGTACGTGAGCCCCTGTCAGGCACCATGACAGCTACCGAACTCAGTCTGCTGCGCAAACCCACGGTATACACGGGTACGGGCGGCGGCGGCGTGCCCGGCGCAAGCCAGGAGGCCAATGTGAACGCTCCGGTCAACAACCCGCTCAACGCCCAAGCTGGAACTTGCCTGACCGGTCTTGGCGGCCGGTATCGCGGCGTCGGTGCTGGTGAAATCGTCACCTGGGTCCAGAAATCCGGCAGTATTCTTGGCACCGATGGGATCGGCTACACATTCTACAGCTACGGCAACGTCAGCAAGTTTGCCAACAACCCAGCCTATGGCTACGCCACAGTGGACAACGTCGATCCGATTTGGCAAAGCTATGGACCGCAGCTCTCGACCGGAGTCGGCTACGATCCCGGCCAGCCTGCCACCGCCGGGACTTTGCCGGGCGCGAACACTCTGCCGGCGTCTTGCGGTGGAGCATTCCCCTGCCCGGAAAAGAGCATCTGGACTGGCGGCCTGTCGTACCCGAACGTCCGCTCTGGCCAGTACAACTGGTGGTCGATCATTCGCGTGATCAGCTACTCGGGAGCTAAGGCGGCGGTTGCCGCTCTTGTGAAGGGCGCGCAGGTTGCGGCTGTTGACGACGTGCCGGATTTTATCCCGGCGGTCAAGACGGTCGGGAAAACTCAGACCGATCCTGGGCTGCAAATTCTGCGTTCGCACTACCAGGAGTACGACGGAGCCGGCAACTTGCTGGGCGCAGCTCCAGTTAACAAGCCGAAGACCCAAAAGGGCGGCGACGGCGGCGGCACAATCCTGCCCTTGGATTCGACGTCCACCCAACTGGTTCAGGGTAACCAGGGCTCGCAGGTTAGGCCGTAACTAATCCCTGATGGTCCTAAATGAGCATCTAGGCGGGCCATTTGTATCGGCCCGCCTTACCTTTGTTAGATAGTAACTAAAAAATTTTTCAAGTAGGATCGCAGAAACGTTCTGATAGGCACACTAACTAGGTACGTTACCTTCACGGTCTTTGCGCACAACAAACATCTCTAATTCGGGAAAGAAAGAAGGTATGGGGTCAAGTTTTCTGCCATGCAAGTTCATGCGGCTACTTGCTCTTGGAAGCGCGTTCCTCTTCCTGGCACAGTCCGGCCAGTCTCAACTCTCGCCTTCGCCTCTCGCCGATCCCCCTGGCACTAGAGGCGCACAGGAGGACTGGACGTCACCTGGATTGACGAGCAGCCATCTCATCCCGTCCAAGCCGCTCGAATTCATCAACGATTATCCTCACTACACAATGGAACTGGTGCGGATGCAGTGGCGACCGGGCGATCCAATTGACCTCTATGTACTGAAGCCCAAGGGAGTGAAGAAGCCGCCAGTCATCATGTATCTCTACGGCTATCCCACGGATACAGAAGTCTTCCGGCGCGAAGACTACCAGGACCTGGTGACCAGGAATGGCGTCGCCGCCGTGGGCTTTGTTTCCGCTCTCACCGGACACCGCTATCATGATCGGCCGATGAAGCAGTGGTTTCTCAGCGAACTCCAGGAATGCCTGGCGAGCTCGGCGCACGATGTGCAGATGGTCCTCAACTATTTGGACTCACGCGGCGACCTCGATATGAACCAGGTAGGCATGTTCACGCAAGGCTCGGGAGCGACCATCGCCATCCTCGCTTCCGCGGTCGATCCCCGCATTAAGGTGCTGGAGGCGCTCAATCCCTGGGGCGATTGGCCAACCTGGATGGCAACTTCTCCCTTTGTGCCCGAGGATGAGCGGGCGCAGTACGTGAAGCCCGAATTCCTAAAAAAAGTAGCCACACTCGAGCCTGTCGATTGGCTGCCAAGAATTCAGGCGAGGAGATTCCGGCTCGATGATGAGCTCTTCGACACCGATACGCCCAAGGCCGCCCAGGAAAAACTGCGGGCGGCAGCGCCAGTCGGCTCGAGCGTCCTGCTCTATAAGAACATGGACGAATTCACGGCAGCTTTTAAGGACGGCAAGAACTTGCAATGGATTCAGAACGAGCTTCAGTCTCTAGCGGTGCCGGCAGAGACAAACACGGGATCGCTTTCACGCGAATCAGGGAAGTGATGACGGGATTTGAGCTTGACTCGAATCCCTCCCGCTCCCCCAAATTTGTTAACTCCGACAGGCCTCAAGCTTTCGCCAGCTCTACTTACCTTCACTCAGCGAGTCTTTTCCATCGTGATCGCGCGCGGAAACAGTATGTTGTTTTCAAGATGAATGTGCTGGTGCAGGTCCGCTTCGAAGGCCGACAGCGCCTGATATAGCGTCTGATAACTGACGCAGGCGTCAGCCGGAGCCGCGTACTCATTGCTCGCCTTGCGCATCGCACGCAGCGCGTTGCCCGCCGAGTCGTGCTCGTGCTCCATCATGGCAACCGGGTTCGCCACACTTCCGAACGGCGCTGGAAGAACCGGCTCTTTTTGGATGACCGCCTCTTCCATTCTTACGATGTAGGGAAACAGCACCATCTCCTCTTTCATCATGTGGGTGGTGAGTTCCTGGCCCAGCCCGGCAAACGTTGTCTGAGTGTCGAGCAATTCAGGATGGTTCTTGCCGTGGACGGAGCAAACCTTCTGGAGCAGCGCCGTGAGACGGACAATCTCCTCCCGCGTGTACTGGTGATGGGTGTTCTTGACGTGCGCGATGATCTCGCTCAGCGGTTCGCTCTGCCAGTCGCGTTCTTGTTTTGCAGCACGCGCTGCCCCCTCCGCCATTTCGAGGGAATCCAGAACCTGGTCGACCGGAACATTCGCCCGGCCGCAGGCTTCTTCCAGTGACTGGTTACCCCCGCAACAATAATCAATGCCGAGTTTTTCAAACACGCGAGTTGCAGCCGGATCCTCCACGGCCAATTCACGCACGGTTTTCGCTGTCATCACTGTCATCGTTATTCTCCTGATCGCTCATTGCGACTCACATCTGCGACTCACATCTTGGAAGATAACGAATTGCCAGGAGGGTGCCGATGACTTATGTCACAGCGGAAAGAAGAGCTGAGAGCGAGCTGGTCGCTCGCGGTTAATCGGCTGATTGCAGCTCAGCTTCCAGGGCCTTTAGATCCATGACTGTGACGGTGCGTCCATCCAGTTTCAGCATCCCTTCGGCTTGAAAACGGGAAAGGTTGCGCGAAACGAGCTCGCGCACCGTGCCAATCTGCGATGCCAATTCCTGGTTGTTTGCCGGCAAAGTGATCTCAACCCCGTCCCCGGTGCGCTTGCCTGAAGCCTTCGCCAACCTTACCAGGAAAGCGGCCAGACGATGTCGCACCGTCGTAAAGGAAAGCTCCTCGATGATGCCCACCAAACGCCTTAGACGAGTCCCAACGATGCGCAATACCTTCAGGGCCACCTGCGGATGCGCCACGCAAAGCGACTGGAAGCCCTGCTTGCTTACAAACAGGAGCGTAGCCTCGTCAACTGCAGTTACCGAGGCTGGGTAGTTGCCGCCGTCGAAAACGGGTAGCTCCGCAACCGAGCTGCCTGGTCCCTCAATGCTCAGCACCTGCTCTCGTCCGCCCGGCGAACTCTTGAAGATACGGACGTGCCCCGACTCGACTACGTAGAGCCCGGCGCACGGCTCACCCTCGGAAAACACCGCCTCGCCCGCGGAGAAGCGGCGCGGCACCGTGTGCTGCGCCAGAAAAGCAAGCTCGGTTTCGCTGAGTCCCGAAAAAATTGGAACCCTGGTTAGCGTCTGGCTGTGATTGGGTTTTGCGTCGGGCACGGTGTTAATTGTAGCGGAGCGACCGGGCAGCTTGGCACATCAACGATCGCAGTACCGCAAATACAACTGATGCCTGTTCCTTATCGCCACGGTACTTGTGGAAGTTAAATCTTGCGCCAGTGGCGTCCCCACCGTCGTCCGGACAAAACTAAAGGCCCATCGCGGTTAGGGATGGGCCAGTTGACCGTGGCAAAGATGGAATCGGTTGAAGTCAGATCACTCCGGACAACTATCTTCAAAGCAAGGCTGTCCCTTGTGACCCGACTTATGATGCTCCTGGATAACGCTGCTTAGCCGCGAATAGTCGCCCTGCAGGAACCGTCGTTCCTCTTCCGTCAGGTACTGGTCTTCCAGAGCGGTAACGATGTCGTCGAACTCGGCTTCCAGACGTTCAAGTTCTGCACAAAGCATGGCGTGCTCCGTTTCCTCCGCCGTAATGGAAGAAGTTGGCAATGGGGACCGGCATGCGATGTCAGTCCCCGTTCATCACTTTCACTCCGATCAGGCAACGCACATGGCCATGAGCTCTTTTCGTCCGAGTCCCAGGATGTGGTGCTTTTCTCCGACCTTTCTGAATGCCTCGATGGCAGTGTCCAGGTGACGTTTGTCGTGGGCCGCCGACAATTGCGTGCGAATCCGCGCTTGTCCCTTGGGCACGACGGGGAAGAAGAATCCAACCGCGTACACGCCTTCTTCGAACAAGTCACGGGCAAACTCCTGCGCCAACTTGGCGTCGTAGAGCATCACCGGCACGATCGGCGTGTCTCCCGGCTTCACATCGAAGCCCGCCTCCTCGAGCAACCTCCGCCAGTACCAGGCATTCCACTCCAGTTTGTCGCGGCGTTCGGTGCTTGTGCTGATCAACTCCAGCACCTTGAGCGCGCCCGCCACGATCACCGGCGCCACAGAATTCGAAAAGAGATAAGGACGCGCCCGCTGCCGGCACATCTCCACCAGCTCGCGCCGCCCGCTGACGCACCCTCCGGAGGCCCCGCCCAGCGCTTTTCCCAGCGTCGTCGTGATCACATCGATCTTCCCGAAAACGCCGCAGTCCTCGTGCGTGCCCCGTCCCGTCTTCCCGATGAAGCCGGTGGCATGGGAATCATCCAGAAAAACCATGGCGTTGTATTTCCCTGCCAGCGCGACGATCGCGTCCAGCTTGGCCGTGTCGCCGTCCATGGAGAACACGCCATCGGTAATGACCATGCGCATTCGCTTGTCCTGGTGTTCTTGCAGCTTCTCCTCAAGGTGCCCCATGTCGGAATGCTTGAAGGTGTCCTGCATCGCCTTGCAAAGCCGCATGCCGTCGACGATCGACGCGTGAACGAGCCGGTCGGCAATCATTACGTCGTGCTCGGTAAGGCAAGCCTCAAAAAAGCCGGCGTTGGCGTCCATGCAGGAGGGAAAGAGCAGCGTGTCTTCCGTTCCGAGAAAATCAGTGAGACGATTTTCAAGCTCGCGGTGAATGTCCTGCGTCCCGCAAATAAAGCGCACCGATGACATACCGTATCCCCGCGTATCCAGCCCGGCGTGAGCGGCCGCGATCACCTCCGGGTGGCTCGACAAACCCAGGTAATTGTTGGCGCAAATGTTGATGCACTTGCGCGGCGGTGAGCCCGCCGGAAATTCGACTTCGATGTCCGACGACTGCGGTGAATGTATATACCTTTCTTCCTTAAACAACCCAGCGGTTCGGATTGCCTCAATTTCTGTCTGATAAGAGCGGCGTACTGTATCGGAAAACGCCATGGCATGCCTCGCGTGATGAGATTAAGTGACGTGCTGGTTCAAGCGCGCTCGAACGGCGCTTGGTTGGAACCGGATATGGCCGCGAGGAGCGCGGTCTATATGCTGCCGACTTCCACCTTCTGGAACCGCTGAACCAGTTCCACGATCCGCGTGATCGTATCGAAGGCCTCTGGGGTGGCGTCGGCATCCGGAATATGAATTGCGTATTTCTTCTCCAGGAAGCGCAGCAGAGAGACCATGGAGAACGAATCCACCAGCCCGCTCGAAATCAGCGGTGTAGTCTCGGTGATTTCCCGATCGTCTCCCTCCGGCACGTATTCCCGAATAATGTAGTCGCGAACTGCTTTGCCGATCTCGTTCATGATTGCCTCAGTCTTCCATGATGGTGGAAAGATCCCCCACGGGTTCGTTGAACTCCTTGCAGCGCAGGACGCGGCGCACGATTTTGCCGCTCCGCGTCTTGGGCAGCGAGTCCACAAACTCAATTTCCTGGGGCATGGCAAGCGGCGACAGCCGCTTGCGAATGTTGTTCATGATTTCCAGTTCTAGATCGTCTGAGGGCTGGAAACCTCGCTTCAAAGTGACGTACGCTTTCACAACTTCCATATTTACCGGATCCGGCTTGGCAACCGCGGCGGATTCGGCGACACCACGGCATCCGAGAAGCGCCGATTCGACTTCAAACGGGCCGACCAGGTGTCCTCCGGTGTTGATCACGTCGTCGTCGCGTCCCATGAACCAGTAGTAGCCATCCGGATCAATGGAGGCGCGATCGCCGCACAGGTACCAGCCGTTCTTGAATTTCGCGTTGAAGCCGGCTTCATTATTCCAATAGCCCCGAAGCTGAGACGGCCAACCCGGACGCAGAGCAATCAAGCCCGCCACGCCCGGCCGATCCACCGGCTCGTGAGTTTTCGGATCGAGCACGGTCGCAGTAATTCCCGGAAACGGCTTGCCCATCGAGCCGGGCTTCACCGGCATCCCGGGAAAATTGGTGATGACGATGCATCCGGTTTCGGTCTGCCAGAAAGTGTCGTGGAATGGCTTGCCGAATACTTCGTCAGACCAAAGCACCGCCCCGGCATTCAGAGGTTCGCCGACACTTGCCAGGTAGCGCAAGCTCGACAAGTCATGCCGCCGAACAATTTCCGATCCTTCTTTCATGAGCAGCCGGATGGCGGTCGGCGCCGAATACCACACCGTCACTCGACGCCTCTCCATGAACTCGTACCAGCGCGTGGCGTTGAAGCCGCAATCGAGCACGACTTGCGTAACGCCATTTGCCCAGGGTCCGATAATGCCGTACGACGTACCCGTGACCCACCCGGGATCCGCGTTGCACCAGTAAATGTCGCTGGGCCTGAGGTCGAGCACCCATCTCGAGGTCAGATATTGCGAGATGATCGAATAGTGGACGTGCCTTGCGCCCTTCGGCTGACCGGTTGTGCCCGACGTATAGTGCAGCACCGAGGGAGACTCGGCGGTTGTCGGATAGCAGGAGAATTGCTCGATGCGGGGAGTCTTCTCCATCGCAAAAGCAATCTCCCGTTCTTGCAACGAACCAGGCTCCGCGTCTACGACGATGACGTGTTGTAGGTGTGGAAGCTGCTCGCGGATCTTGCGAACTTTATAAAGGTGCTTCTTCTGGGTGATGATGGCCGAGGTTCCGGCATCGGCGAGCCGCACCCGCAGCGACTCCTCCCCAAAGGCGGAGAACAGCGGCTGCGCGACCGCTCCCATCTTGAGAATGCCGAGGAACCCGATATACAGTTCCGGCACGCGATCCATGAACAGGCAGACCCGCTGCCTTGGGTTAATTCCCAACTCCGAAAGAAAATGGGCTACGGTGTTGGAAAGGCCACGAAGGTCATTGTAGGTAAAGTGCTTCTCGTTGCCCTGATAATCTTCCCAAATCAGCGCGAGTTTGCTGGCGAATCCGAGCTGGCAGATGCGATCGCTGCACATCCACCCGATGTTGATCTGGCCACCCGGTCGATAGCCTAATTCCCGCTCGGCAACTTTCCAGTCGAAATTTCGTGTGAGTTCTTCGTAGGACGGCGGGGTACTCATAAGCTGGTGCCCCCTGATGCCGGTAACCGCCATCCCCTGCTCGATGACGTGGCGGCAGCCGAACACAACTTCCGCCTTTCAATTTATCCGCCCATCAACAACGTTCGCAGTGATCTATGTCATTCAGCGCTGTGATAGCGACGCCGCGCGGCAACAGACCAGGATGCAAACGACTGCCCCTCCACAAGAATGTTATGCAATGTCGGAATCGTTGATGAACCGGCCGTTAACGGACCGTCGGCAGCCCGACTTGGGCCGCAATTTTCTGGAATGCGGGTTCGCTATAGAGGCTCGCGAATGCCGAGTCGGACTCGATCTGGGCCATGCCGTCGACGCGCCGATCATAGGCGATTTTCAAGTAACGCAGCGCCTCTTTCTTATTTCCCATGATGGAGTACGTCGTCGCCAGCAGGAACGGCGAAAACTTGCCGCGGTCGAAGAGCTTCTTCTGCTCCGCGCTGAGGACCTCAAGCAGGCCTCTCCCCCCGCCGGCAGCAAAGCCTTTTTCGGTCGCGTCAACTATCGCGAGCGCGGCGCCGTCATGCATCAGAACCGCTTCTTTTCTGGCCTCCGCGAGGTAATTGGAATAGTCTGCAGTTCGCAAGTAGATGAACTTCAGGTACCGGTGGGGAGAAATAAAATCAGGCTCGTTTTCTTCCATCTGCTTGAGCAAGGCAATCGAATCCTGCCGGCGCCCGGCATCGAAAAGAAGAGTCCCCTTGTCGGCCAGCACGGATTTCGAAGCCGGCTCGAGCGCCTGCGCGCGTTCGATCTCCGCCAATGACTCTGGATAGCGGCGGAAGCACGCAAGAAAAGTTGCATACCAGTGGTGAGCGACGGCGTTGTTAGGGTTCAGCTCAATCGCCCGCCGAAATTCCCGATCCGCGGTGGGCGCGTCCCACATACCGAAGAAGGACACAAACGCAAGAGACGCGTGCGCTTCGGAAGATAGCGGATCGAGTTCGACTGCTTTCTTCGCGGCCGCCAGCGCGCGCGGGTACGCTTCATAGGCAGGCATCACCGTATATTCGCGCAACAGGTTGTAGGAATTTGCCAGCCCCACGTAAGCAGGCGCGTAGCCCGGGTCGTGAACGATAGCTTGCGTGAACGAGTCCACTGCCTTGGTCAGGCTTTCGGGAGTTCGCTTCTCCCAGTAGTAACGCCCTTCAAGGTAGAACTTTTCAGCCTCGCGATTGGCGGGAGCTTGCGGAGAAGTGAGAGCAGATCCCGATGTGGACGTCAGGGCTCGAGTTGAGCGACTCGACAACTCACGTCTCAGCCAGAAGATGGCGCCCATGCAGATCAATGCGCCGACCACCAGGATGGGCAATAGCCTCACGTGGCGGTGCTCCAGATTCGCGCCCGTGTTTTGGGGCGCTAACCTGGGCTCGGCGAGTTCTCCGACCAACACCTCGTGCGGTAGCTCCGAGATGTGCAGGGGCGCGATCCAGCGATATCCCCGCCGCCCGACGGTTTCGATAAACACAGGGTTCTCGGCGGAGTCTCCGAGCGAGTCGCGCAGACGATTGATCGCGCTGATGACGCCGCGATCAAACTCCACGTGCACGCCGTCCGGCCACAGAACCTGGCGGAGGTCTTCGCGGCTGATCACTTCATTGGGACGGCCGACCAGCAGCTTCAAGGCCTGAAAGGGCAACTCCTGAATCCTGACCTTGACTCCGCATTTGTGGAGTTCGCCCGAGCGCAGATCGGCCTCGAATACTCCAAAGCGAACTAGCGAATCTGAGGGAATAGTTAGGGGCACAGAATTAGCCACCGGGGGGAGGACTGAGTAGTTTAGCATCGCACCGACTAGTGAGCAGAAACCATTTTTGTCCGTCTGGCCTTCCTGCTCAGCCCCCAAAAGCGCGTGATCGTTCCGCCTATCGCACTGGCAAGACAACGTTTGCTGCGTGACTGGAGTGTAGCCGCAAGGTGACTTCCAGAGAATTGACACTACCGACCGCCGGCGCGAGAGTGTTCGCCGTAATCGCAAGCCTTCGCAAGTCCGAAGGAGGAGCATTCCTCCATTGTTGGCTAGACAACTTCATACCCAGGAGACACAGTCATGAATTCCATACAAGTCAGGACGTTCAGCATGGCCGCAGTTGCGCTTACCATGCTCGCTGCTGTGGTGTTATTCACCGGCATGGCCATCCCCGCACAGGCGGAAAACGAAACCGTTCTCTACAATTTCCCCCGCAGCGCGGGTGGCGCCTACCCCTATGCGGGCCCACTTCTGAAGGGCACCAGTCTCTATGGCACGGCTGCCAACGGCGGTGACGCTTTGGACGATGGCGTCGTGTACGCAATCAGCACGACGACAGGCAAGGAGACGATTCTGCACACATTCGGCGGCCATGTGAACGGAGACGGGTCGCTCCCGTATGGCGGATTAGCTTCTTATGGCGGCAGTTTCTACGGCATGACTCTTAATGGCGGCCAATACAACTACGGAACGATTTACAAGCTTACGAAGAGCGGTAAGAATTACGTCGAAACCGTGCTCCACAGCTTCTCCTGCACCGACGGGTGTAACCCAACGTACGTCACGCCCGTTTTCGACAAAGCGGGCAACCTCTACGGCACAACCTTCTACGGTGGCTATTACGGCAACGGCACCGTGTTCAAGATGGCGGCGAACGGCACGGTGACCACGCTCTATAGCTTCCATAGCGCAGTCGGTGACGGTTACAACCCCAACACCGGAGTGGCCCTGGACACGAAGGGCAACATTTATGGCGCCGCCCCAATCGGCGGCAGCTACGGAAATGGGGTCCTGTATGAAATCACCGCGTCCGGTGTGTACAGCATCCTTTACAACTTCACGGGCGGCGCGGACGGATGGACTCCCCGCAGTGCTCTCGTGTACAAGGGCGGCAAGCTTTATGGCACAGCGCAGGCGGGCGGCGCTGGCTGCAGCTGGGGTTGCGGAGTGGTCTTCCAGTACACCCTCGCGAAGGGCAAGAAGCCCGGCGCTCAAACCGTCCTTTACACCTTCCTCGGCGTGCCGGACGGACAGTCACCCATGTACGGGGCGTTGGTCTTCGACAAGCTGGGCAACATCTACGGCACAACGGGGGCTGGCGGCTCCTTCCCCGGTGGCACCAACCTCGGCACGGTGTACAAGTTAGGCAAGGATGGCACCGAAACGATTCTTTGCAACTTCGACTTGACGGACGGATACCAGCCCGAGGGAAAAGTTGTCCTCGACACCAAGGGCAACATCTACACCACAGCGGCCTTTGGCGGCCAATACACCTTCGGCACGATGATCAAAATCGCGCCGTAACTTGGCTCGCGCGCTGCGAAGGGCGAGCGAGCCTTTGCCCACTCGTCCTTCTTGAGTTCGGGAGCTTGCGTCTTCAGGAGACTTTCGAAAGGACCCCAAGAAGAAGCTCATTCACCACAGCTGGTCTCCTGGCTGACGGTGCCGGAGCGCGAGAGAGCGATTTCGCGCTCCGGTTCATTTCTTGGTGATTCGAAAAGCTGCAAGCATCGCCCCAAGTGCTACTCTGAAATAACGTGCTCGAAGGGTTTCGGTTCCGCGATCTGCGCGACCTCTTCGCCAAGTCCAACGAAGAGAAGTCCGGCGACCAACTAGCCGGCATAGCCGCGCGCTCCGAGCAAGAGCGAGTGGCGGCCAAGCGCAAGCTAGCCGACCTTTCTCTGGCACAAATCGTCCAACAACCTTTGCTCGATCCGGACGAAGACGACGTGAGCCGCCTGATCGCTGACACATTCAACGAAGAAGCCTTCCGCCCAATCCGAAGCCTGACCGTAGGCGAGTTTCGTGAGTTCATCTTCGACGACTCAACAACCGGCCCAGAACTGAAGCGCCTGCAATGGGGAATCGTCCCCGACGTAGCCGCAGCGGTAGCCAAGATCATGAGCAACAAAGATCTGATCCTGGCGGCCGCAAAAATTCGCAACGTCACGCACTGCCGCAATACCCTGGGCGAGCCCGGCGTTCTAGGCATCCGCGTCCAGCCCAACCACCCCGCCGACGATCCCGGCGGAATCCTGCTCTCCGCCTTCGAAGGCCTGCTCTACGGCTGCGGCGACGCGGTCATCGGCGTCAATCCCGCCACCGACTCCGTCGAAGCCGTTCAAGCCATTCTCAATGCCCTGGCGCGCCTAATCGACGCTTACGAAATCCCCACCCAAAGCTGCTGTCTCGCGCATATCACCACGCAACTGGCCGCGCTTCGACGAGGCGCCCCAGTCGACCTCCTCTTCCAATCCGTAGCCGGAACCGAAGCCGCCAACCGCAGCTTCGGAATCACACTCTCCATGTTGCGTGAAGGCCGCGACGAAGTCCTTGAGCACCACCGCCAGCGCAAAATTAATAGCGATGTCGCGTGGAAAGGCGACCAACTCATGTACTTCGAAACCGGCCAGGGCAGCGCGCTTTCAGCGGACGCCCATCACGGCGTCGATCAGCTCACCCTCGAAGCCCGCGCCTACGGCGTAGCTCGCGCCTTCGATCCCTTCCTCGTCAACAGCGTAGTCGGATTCATCGGTCCCGAATATCTCTACGACGAGCGTCAGATCATCCGCGCCGGCCTCGAAGATCACTTCATGGGCAAGCTGCTAGGCCTGCCCATGGGCTGCGACGTCTGCTACACCAATCATGCCGCCGCCGACCAGAACTCCGCCGACAACCTTCTGGTCCTGCTCACCGCCGCCGGCTGCAACTATTTCATGGGCGTTCCGTGTAGCGACGACGTAATGCTCAACTACCAATCCACTAGCTATCACGACGCCCTAGCCATGCGGAGACTGTTCAAACTCCGTCCCGCGCCCGAATTCCTAGCCTGGCTGCAAGCCATGGGAATCTATTGCGACGAAGAGCCCGCCCTACTCGACGCGCCGGCAAAGCAACGCCTGATGCGCGGCCTGGAATCGTCGATCGAGAGCCTCAAATAATGTCAGACGATTCGCTGGTGCCGAACTCGCCTGATAATGACTGGCCCGAACTCCTCCGCAGGATTCGCGCCCGCACTCCCGCCCGAGTCCTGGCCGGACGCTCCGGAGCCGCCTACCGAACCGCCACGCAACTCGACCTGCGCGAAGCCCACGCCGCCGCCCGCGACGCAGTCCGCGCCGAACTCGATCTGCAAAAATTCGCCCCCGGCTTCATCCAGAGCTGGGGCCTCTTCGAAGTCTCAAGCGCGGCGAACTCCAAAGAGGAATATCTCCTCCACCCCAATCAGGGCCGCAAACTTTCAGAAGCGTCGCGCGCCGAACTCCAAAAGCGCTGCCCACCGCAAAAAGACCTGCAGATCGCTATCGGCGACGGCCTTTCCGTAACTGCCATCTACGCCCAAGTCCCGCCGCTCTTCGAGTCCCTGATCGAAGGCGCCAAATCCCGTGGCTTGACCGTCGGCCAGCCCTTCATCATTCGCCACTGCCGGGTAGGAATCCTGAACGAAATCGGCGACCTGCTGCACCCCGCGGTAGCCGTCCTCCTCATCGGAGAGCGCCCCGGCCTTGCGACCGCCGAAAGCCTCTCCGCCTACATGGCCTACCGTCCCAATTGCACCCACACGGATGCCGACCGCAATCTAATTTCCAACATTCACGCCCGCGGAGTAACTCCAACCGAAGCAGCCAAGCGCATCATGAATCTCGCCACAGCGATGATGAACGCAAGGATCAGCGGCACACAGTTACGCGAAAAAGCATCGGTCCTGGAACGCTGAGGTGAATGCATCCCGGGTGTATGATTTGAACGGGCACGTTAATTTTTCATGGCTGGGTGATACCAATGGCAGACAAGGAACGTGACCGGCTGGAATCCATCCGAAATTTCATCAAAGCGGCCGAACAGGGCGCTCCGATACCTCCTGTAGACGTGGACGATCTTAAACGCTTGCACGATCTGGGCGTGGAAACCACGAAGCGTAGTTGCGGCAAAGACGGGATCCTAAGCGTTGAATCCGTGGCTCGCGCCTGCAGCTCCGAGGCAAATCTGCCCGCCGTCTGGCTGCGCCATACTCAGCTCCGGTCGCTGGTCAGAAAGGGCTTGCTTGACGAATGGGAGCACGGGACGGCCCTCGATGACGCCGTATTCCGGCTGGCAGCGACCATTCCGTTGCGCGGGGCGGAACTGGACGGAGACGCATTTGTCCGCCAGCTTCGCGAAACGACTGCTGCAAGCTCCCCTCGTTAGGGGCTCCGAATCTTCTTGCCCACAAGACTACGTAGGGATAGGCGCCCCAGACGTCAGCGACTGCCCATTTCACTTGACAACCCATGCTATTCTAGATGTGAACTTAGCAAGTTAGTAAGTGCTACTGCCGAGCGGCCCATTTACCACAAACTTTGTTAGTAAGAGGAGAAGATCCGCTACTAACTCCTACGCGCTCATAGTTTTGACCGCTAACTGCTTGCGGCTCATGGTTTTGCGGGGAGCAAAATTACTAAAGCCTTTGTTTTTATAGATCTGCGAAAACGGGGGAGGGGGGAGGGGGTACCCCAAGGCTACCCGCTATTCCCATAGTGGGAAAAACAAATATGGCTGCCATCGGCCAAAAGCAGACTCCTCGCTGCCCTCAGAATAACCGGTCCAAAAATATTTTCGCCCGACAATTTCCATTCCCAGCCTTCACGCAAAGCCTGATAGAGATAGACAATATGAAGAAAATTCGTCGCTGCGCTTGCGCCAAATGAATGCTCATTGAGCTTTTATCTTTCTCCGACCATCCGCGAAGATCCGCGTTAATCCGTGGAAATGAAGTTCGCCCAGAACCTCGCTCGGAACTATACGGCGATCTGCGAAATCGGTTTTTCCTGCAAGAGGAGTTCGGTTGCTTGCACGCGACGGTCAGCATGAAACCAGCGCTGCACAATGTTGTCACACAGGAAATTCGCGAGCGCGAGCAGGCTCATTCCCTGGTGATGAACCATCCACTGTTGCACAAGTTGGTAGCGAGGACCGCCGAAGAGCCCGCGAGAAACGGTGTAGTCCGCTGCCTCATAGAATCCGTAAGAGCCAAACCATCCTAGTGAATTCATGCGCTGCAAATTGGCCAATGCGCCTTTTCGGTCTACATTCAATGCCAGAAATGATGAGTACGGCGAAACGATCAGCGGCTCCGATTCGTTCTTCTGCAACGCCAGGTTCGGCACACCGAAGGCTTCGTAGTGATAGTCTCCCGCTTCATTGCGCTTGGCGCAGGCCGACTCGGAAATGCCCCACAGGATCCCCTTCTCAGCCGCATACTCCTGTTGCGATCGCACCGCTGCGACGGTCGCTCGGTCGAGCAAGGTATTTGGATAGCTTCGCATCCAGATCGACGGCATCAAGTACTCGAACATTGTTCCTGTCCATGACATCAAAACCGGACGTCCGTGATCGCGAGTGAATGGACGATCCAGCCGGAACCAGCAATCCTGCGGAATATCTTCCTTCGCGATCGCCACGAAGACCGCAGTGCGCGGTTCGGTGGCCAGCAAGTCGTAACAATAAGGTTGGAGTTCTTCCGACTGCGCGTCGAAACCGACAGACAGAAGCAAGCGTTGCTTGTCCACCAGGAACGAAAAATCCATTTCATTGCCGAGGTCGCGCGCCTGGTGATTCATTTGCGATAAGGCATCGATTAAGCGAAGCGCATTCTGGCGCGCTTCCGGAAGCATTTCCTTTAGTCTTTGCCCGAGCGAGCGATTGCCATTCTGCACCGCTTGCATTGTGTCATCGACGCGGGTCTCCAACTCGGCAATCAGATCGGGCAATTGTTGCAGAGGAAGAGTGTCATCGATGGACTTGGCGTTTCCCATCAACGTCTCTCGAAGCGGAGCGAACTCGGGAAGTCGCCATGGCATGAAGGCTTGCACTGCGTCTCGTACACTCTGGATTCGAGCGTGAGCTTGTTCGTGGAACCATGCTATGTCCAACGCAGTGGCTTCGCGCGCGCGAGGTTTCTTCTCATCGAGTGAATCCTCAGGAAAAGTCACAACGCACGCCAGCCAATCGTTCCGTTGAAGTGCAGATTCATAGCGCAGCAACGCTCGCTTGGGCAGCGCTCGGAACTGAACCAGGGTGCGAAGATATTCCAGGAAGCCTTCCGCCAGCGCTTTCGAGAAGAGCGGTTGATGCAGGTGCTCAAGGCATCCTTGCTGCAACGTCCAAAGTGACGCTACGAGATTTCCGCTGTCAACCGAAGAGATGAAAAACGGCGGCTTCGGTTCCAGCGTGTGTGTGTCATTCCAGTTCATCAAATGCCCACGATACTTAGATAAACGTCCGATCGTATCGACGGTCTTCCGCGTCAATTCGACGAATTCCGGGAGCGTAAGGTAGCCAAGTTCGACCGCGACTTGTCTCGCATTCAAAAGCAGGCCGACGTTGGTCGGAGAAACGCTCGCTGCCACTTTGCGCGGATTTTCCTGAACGTTATCGGGGATCAGCCAGTGGTGCTCTTCGTTCGAGAATTCGGCGAAGTACCGCCAAATGTGCAGCGCCGACCTGCGGAGAAGTCTGGCATCGTTACGCGTAACTTCAGGCGGCGGTTGAATCGGAGCCTTATTCAGCCAAAGCGCAAGCCCTTTGCTACAGGCCCACAAGATGAGGATCGGAACCGCAGCCAGCAACGATTGAGGACGTGTCCGCCAGATAATCAGACCTAACGTGATAGAGAGAAAGGGCAACCAATTCAGGTAGCGGTCAATCGGCGTGAGAGGCTTGCCGAGTTCCGCCTCCGCGGCTGTTTCCCACTCCAGCAGGCGTTCGCGTGTAATCAGATGCCGCACCAGCGCCCGTACCACGGCGTCCAGCGAAAGCAGCGTCTGGTGCGCGAGCAACGTCAGCGTAAGCAGCACCGTAAAGTTTGCGGCAACCAGGTTGCTGAAAGGCTCGCGAGCTCCGCGCAGATTTCCCGCGGCGAGAGCCCGCGTGATCCCAAAGGCAAATTCCACCCAACCCGGGACAAACAAGATGCAGATCGTGGCCAGCGTCCACAGGACTGGATGTCCCATGACAAACCAGCCAAACAACAGCAGCGCAAAAGTGGCAGGCTCAACCAGGCTGCGGCGCAAGTTGTCGAGAATCTTCCAGCGCGAAACCAGCGAGATGGGATTCGGCACACGCGCGCCCGACTCATCCGGCACCCGGTCCGTAAGCCAATCCGCGATCTGCCAGTCGCCGCGCAGCCAGCGGTGTTTGCGCCGGTTGTAGGCGCTGTAATGCGACGGATAGTCCTCAATGACGATGATGTCGGTGGTCAGCCCGACTCTCGCATATGCGCCCTCGATCAGATCATGACTGAGCAGGCGATTTCGCGGAAAGCGCCCATACAGAACGCGGAACATCGTGTCGACTTCGTAAATGCCCTTTCCCGCGAACGAAGCCTCGCCATACAAATCCTGGTAAACGTCGGAAATCGCGCGAGTGTATGGATCAAGGCCGGTCTCGCCTGCAAAGATCGCGGCTAGGCGTGAGCGCGCCGTGCACTGCACGCTGATGCCGACGCGCGGTTGCAGAATGCCATAACCTGCGACCACGAGATTGTTGACCGGATCGATGATGGCCTGATTGAGTGGATGCGCAAGCGCTCCAATCATCCGGTGCGCAGAACCACGTGGTAGTTCCGTGTCGGAGTCGAGCGTAATTACGAACCGGACCGAAGGAAGGATCGACAAATCCCCGATCTTCACGGGAAAACTGTCATACTGATCGCGCAGCAACCGGTTCAGGTCAAGTAGCTTTCCCCGTTTCCGCTCCCAGCCCATCCAACCGCGTTCGCGCGGATTGTAGACGCGGTGACGATGAAAGTGGAAGAAAGTTCCCGCTCCCTTCGCCGAATATCGCTCATTCAATTCCGTGATGAGCTTCGAGCACAATGCGACTAGGGCATCATCTTCGGGCGCCGGTTTGTGGGCATCTGCTAGATCGGAAACAATCGCAAAGTGAATATTGCGGTCGTGGTTGCCGAGATATCGAACTTCCAGTTCTTCGACTAACGTGTGCACCTGCTCGTCGCTGAGCAGAAGGGTCGGAATCGCAACCATGGTCACGCAGGCGTCAGGAACACCCTCGGAGAAATCCAGCTTGGGCAGGACCGTCGCCGGAAGCAGGTTGGTTGTGACATAGTTCATCAACTGAACCGCCGCCTGCGAGGCCGGCAACAACAAGATCAACATGGAAAGAAAGACCAGGTCAGCAGGCGTGGTAACCGGGGTCAACAACCAAACAACAACGGTAATAATCGTAAACGTTAAGACTGCAATCCCGCCCAGCAGGAACTCATCCGGGTGTTTGCGCAAGAACGTCCGGAACCGCTCACCAATGGTCGGGTGATAACCGACGCGCTGCGCGAGATGTGCCAGGCCATCGCCCGCGAGGTAGAAACCGATGTGGGATTCCCGCAGCGCAATCCGCGGATCGGCATAACTCCGCTGCTTTGCCTGACGTGCCAAGGCAAGCACTTTCCGCGCAACTTCCATCTCTGTTCGATCCGAACGCTGCGCCAGCTTGGCGACACTTTCGCGATAGATATTCCTGCTCTCCAGGTTCATGGCCGCATAAGCGCCCACGGGGTCTTCGCGCAGAAGTCCATCGAACGGTATCAGCGATTCGAGTTCGTCCTTCCATGACGTCTGGGTTACGTGCTGCAAGACCCTGATGTATGGGACGACTCTCTCCAGCGAGTCGTTTTTCGGATCCTTCACGAGATGGCTGCCCCGTTCCGCGATCTCTTCCAACAAGACAAGCTTCAGCGTCGGCACGAGCGCGCCGATTTCGTGATATTCAAGGGGCGTGACCTCCTCAAAAGCCAGGCAAAACTCCGTGAAGAGTGTTTTGGAGAGTCCGGTCTTTG
Source organism: uncultured Acidobacteriaceae bacterium (assembly GCA_963698865.1). Lineage (GTDB taxonomy): Bacteria > Acidobacteriota > Terriglobia > Terriglobales > Acidobacteriaceae > Acidiflorens. Next base: position 763,899 of record CAVOSL010000007.1, read on the forward strand.
CCTCCTCAAGACATGTCCGGACAATTGCCAATACCCTCGGCAGAATCTCATTCTTGTCGGAGACCATGGGCAAGGTACGCAACGGCTCAAGATCATTGGCCACCGGGCGCGCCGCCGACATAAGCTGCTGCGAGTTGTTGCGAAGCCAGAGCAAGTCTTCCGAAGAAGGATTTTTCTGGTAAGCCGTTTCCACATGACCAAACATGCTCTTAAACGATGCCAGGAGCGTGCGGCAACGTTGTGCGAGCGCATCGGAGGCAGACGCGCCAGGCAGCCAGCTCGAAGTCGCCGCGAGTTGCGTGGCCGCGCTGCGCAGCGCCTGACGCTCCGGTTCGCTGCCAATATTGGAGGCTTGCCGTTCTTCCTCTATAAAGCTGTCGATCGTCTCAGGACGCATACTTTCAACAATCCAATTCCTACGTCAAGACGGAGCCTGCCCCGTCTTTCCTGCGTGCTACCGGTAACTCGCGGCCTGCAATTCGAACATCTCGGCGTAGCGTCCGCCGAGGTTCGTCAACGCATCGTGATCTCCCTCTTCGGCGATGCGTCCGTTCTCCAGCACCACGATCCGATCCGCCATCCTTACCGTCGAGAATCGGTGTGAAATGAATAGCGCCATCTTGCCGGCGGTCAAATCAGCGAAGCGCTGAAAGACCTCGTATTCACTGCGCGCATCGAGCGCCGAGGTCGGTTCGTCGAGAATCAGAACTGGCGCATCGCGCAGATAGGCTCGCGCGAGCGCCACTTTTTGCCATTCGCCGCCGGAGAGGTCGACGCCGCCATCAAAGCGCCGGCCCAGCATCTGCTCGTACCCAGCCGGAAGTTTGCCGACCACATCATCGGCCATGCTCTTTTCGGCAGAGCGCCGCAGGAATTCGAGATCGTCGACCTGTTCGATTCGGCCAACCGCAATGTTCTCCCGCGCCGTCATCTCGTAGCGCATGTAGTCCTGAAAAATGACGCCAATTTCGTGGTATAGGTCATCGAGGTTGTACTCGCGCAAGTCGACCCCATCGAGCAGGATTTCGCCTTCGAGTGGATCGTAGAGGCGAGTCAGCAGCTTGACGATGGTTGTCTTGCCCTCGCCGTTTTCACCGATGAGCGCGACGCGCTCCCCAGGCCGCAAACGAAAATTCAATTTGTTGAGGATGAGGCGCCCGCCTCCCGGATATCGAAAGGAGACGTTCCGGAATTCAAATCCTTGCTGAATTGGCCGAGGCGCAGGCAATGCGTTCGGCTTGGAGGCGATGGTCGGACGCATCTCAAAAAATGCAATCAGGTCTGTCATGAACAGAGCTTGGTCGGCGATAGTTGAGAGCGTCGAAAATGTTTGTTGCAGATTCGAACTAGCATCCCGAATCGCATTCGCAAGGAACGTTAATGTGCCGAAGCTGAAGACACCGGTAACCGTCTTCCAGACCGCGAAGACGTAGGCCGTATAGTAGCCAGCGGTGCCGATCGCGGATAGGACCGACCCTGCTGCGACCTTTTTACCCGCCAAGGCAATGTCTTCCTGATAGACCTGGGTTGAAAGCTTTTTGAAGCGGCTGGTCAGAAAATCGCGCAGCCCAAACAGCTTTAGTTCCTTGGCGGCTTCCTTGCTCCCGCCCAGAATGCGCAGGTAGTCGAGCTGCCTCCGGATCGGCGTCTGCCCGAAATTTTTGGCATATCCAAGGAACGCAAAGTGCGTCTCTCCGACGAAAGCCGGAATGACGCCGACAATCAACAACAGCAGCAGCCACGGCGAAAACACCATGATTGAGATCGACAGGGTAATGGTGGTGATCACCTGCTGAACCAACCGCCCGATCGCCTGGATCATGTACAGCCGGTCCGTCGCCTGCACGCGCGCGCGCTCCAACCGGTCGTAGAAGACAGGGTCTTCATAGGCGAGCAAGTCCAGGCTCGACGCATGTTCCATGACCCGCACGCTGATGTGGTGCATGTACCTTCCAGCCAGCAGCGTGTCGAGGTAATCGATGCCCCGCGCCAACACGGCTACACCCACGGCAATGCCAAATTCAGCCGCGACCAGCCACCATAGCCTGGACCCGACCGGTTGATGAGTAGTCAGAATTCGATAAATGGTGTCAATGATGAGTTTCGAAACCCAGAACAGCGCCGGAGGCAGGAGGGCAGCAAAAACTCGGGCGACGAGGCCAAGGATCACGACGGTGCGGCCTGACTCCCACACAAAACGCAGCACTGCCGGAACATTGCGAAGCGCTGACAGTCGCTCCCGCCACCCGCGCCAGAACTCAGGCTTTTCACTCATGACTAGTCGACATCGGCCCACCTGCCTTGAGAATTTGCGCCATGCCGATGAGGTTCGCACGGCACTTGAAGCGACTCGACCCAGGTGTCAGATGAAGTGGCGGGAACGCCCAGGCCAGCCGATCCGATTCAAGGCAGACAAAACCAGCTGGTATCTCTCAAACAACTTCTTGGATGAGGAAAGCCCTCTTGTGGTTGGGTCGGGTCAGACAAAGACGACCGCTTAGAAGTGCAGCGATCGTTGCGAGTTCCGTATCAGTTTCCGGCCATCGTGACGGCAGGCAGGCCTGCTTGGCGCAGTTGATTGTTTAGGCGAGGTAATGTTGTTTGTTTGAATGCGATCCATTCGCGAGTGCGCGCTTTGAGTTGATCGCTGGCTTCGTTGTAAACGGCGATTGCCCCCGCGGGTGTTGCACGGTCTCCGCTTTCCACTACCCGCAACGCCGATGCTAGATTGCGCGACACATCCTGCAATCCAAGGTCGTGCTCCGAACCGTCTGCCTTCGCGGCAACGATCTTATTAAGTGAAAACTGGGCATCGGCGAGGGCAGACTTCAAATCGGCTGGCTGAGATCCAGCCTGCCGCTCAATATCGGCTATCTGCTTTTGAGCTGACTTGATCGCAGCTGACGTCCGGCGAGCCTCCATCGCTTCGCCATAGATCTGCTGCGCGAGCTCGAACTGTTTTTGCAACACTTCCGTGGTTGCAGGTGAGCGTGGATCCATGACGACTTGCAACGTCTCATTCCTGGATTGTCCGTCGACCGTGAGGCGTAGCTGATATGTTCCGGGGATTATTTTGGGCGGGCTGGGCGACCGAAAATCTCCATCCGCTGAGCCCGCGTCCAAACTGCCCCAGACCAAATTCCACACGAAGCGGTGCATGCCGGGCGTAGTGCCAAGAACTTCAGGCTTAGGAAACCAGCGTTCGGCGATTGCCGCTGGCCCGTGCTTTGGCGGCTGATCTGCGGACGAAAACTCCCGCACCAGAGTTTGCTTCGCATCGAATATTTCCAGTGTTATGTCTTTAGCCGTGGAACTGAGAAAGTAGTCAATGACGGCGCCGTTGGGGGGATTTTCCGCGGTCGGCTCCTCTGGCGGAAGGGGCGTGCCCGTGAAAGTGTCATTGTCAATGCGGACCGCGACAGCGGGCGCATAGAGCCACGGCCCTTTCACCTTCGCCGCTTCACACGCCTGCCGTAGAGGCGTGATGTCGTCGAGAATCCAGAACGAGCGGCCATGGGTGGCAATCACCAGGTCGTCGCCATGAATTGTGAGATCGCGAACGGAAGACACGGGCAGGTTGAGTTGCAGCGGCTGCCAATGGTCGCCCTCATCGAAGGACACGTACACACCCAGCTCTGTTCCTGCGAAGAGCAGCCCCTTCGTCTGGGGATCTTCGCGCACCGCACGCAAGAAAGCTGATGGCGCAATCCCCTCTGTTACCAGTTGCCACGTCGCACCATAGTCGCGAGTTCGATAAATGTACGGAGCCTGATCATTGAGGCGGCTCCGGTTCACCGCGGCATAGGCACTCGCAGGATCGAAGTGCGAAGCCTCGATCAGGGATACTGCACTCCAGGCGCTGAGCCGCGGCGGAGTCACGTCCTTCCATGTGCGTCCGCCATCACGCGTCAGGTGAATCAGCCCGGTGTCGCTGCCCGCCCAGATCACATCGGCTTTCAGCGGTGACGGCGCGAGCGTCGAGATAACCCCATAACCTTGTCGCTTCGCATCGTCGAGGGCCGGCGACCCCTGCGTCTTCGCGCTCATCGAGATTTCGGTCCCACCCGTGAGATCGCCGCTGATTGTTTCCCAGTGCAACCCGCCATCAACCGTCTTCATCACGAACTGCGTTCCGAAATAGAGTGCGCGTGGCTCGGCCGCGGACGCCACCAGCACCGGCGCCCAGGGCGCCCGATACTTTCGCTGATTGATCTCGGAATCGAATGTTTGAACCGGCCACGGAGTGACGTCCTGACTAAAGCCGGTCTTGCGATTAAAGCGCGAAACGCCTCCATAACTCGAACTCAGGTAAACGATGTTCGGATCGCTGGAGTCAATCACCATGTATCCGCTCTCGCTCCCGCCCGCGGGAAACCAATCGCGCGGTGTGATCCGGCCGTGATCGGTGCGGCTTAGCACCGCGGCGCTCCCACTGTCCTGCTGTGTCCCGTACACGACGTATGGAAACTGGTTGTCAGTGGTCACATGGTAGAGTTGCGCCGTTGGCTGGTTATACCAACTGCTCCAGGTCTGACCGTGATCCAGACTGATCGACGTTCCCTGATCCGTTCCGAGCACCATGCTGGAAGAATTTTTAGGATCGATCCAGAGCTGGTGGTAGTCATCTCCGCCGGGCGCGCCGCGCACAATTGAGATTGTCTTGCCGCCGTCCTCCGAGCGATAGAGCGCGACATTCGGCATATAAATCACGTCGGAGTTTTGCGGGTCGATGGTGATTCCGCTGAAATACCATGCGCGGCTGGTGACGCGCGGGTCATTGTTCGCGAGCGACCAGGTATTTCCGCCATCATCGGACCGATAGAGCCCGGCTGTCTTGGACGGAGTCGCTTGCGGCGAATTTTGAAGCGGCGATTGAATGAGCGCATAGACACGCCGTCCATCAGGCGCAACGGCAACGCCAGCCCGTCCCCAATCGCCTTCGGGCAGTCCGTTACCCTGGAGTCGCGACCACGTTTTGCCTGCATCCGGAGAGCGATAAAGGCCGCCTCCGGGCCCATCGATCGGAGCGTACGTGCTCCAGGGCGGCCGGTGAGAGTGCCAGTTGGTCGCAAACAGCAGATTGGGATTTGAACCGCAGATGGTCAAATCGGCAATGCCAATCTCAGGTCCCTGATCCAGGATCTTCGTCCAATGCGCTCCGCCATCGACCGACTTGTAGACGCCGCGCTCGGCATTCGGTCCATAGGCGTGCCCAAGGGCGCCGACGTACACAATCTGCGAATCGTGAGGATCGATCACGATGCGGCTGATTTGGCGCGTTTCATCGAGTCCTATATGAAACCAGGTCCGCCCGCCATCAACAGATTTATAGGCGCCATTGCCGGACGAAAGATCGGAGCGGATGTCAGACTCGCCAGTACCGGCATAAATAATGTTGGGATCTGAGGGGGCCACGGCCAGCGCGCCGATCGAAGCGATGGGCTGGCCATCAAAAACCGGCGTCCAGACAACCCCAGCATCGTTGGTCTTCCAAACGCCGCCGTCCACGCTGCCAAAATAAAAGGTAGTCGAATCGCCGGGGACGCCCGCGACGGCAACGGCTCGCCCGCCGCGAAACGGCCCGATCATCCGCCACTTGAGCCCACTAAAGAATTCTGGCGATACCGGCTGGGCAACCGCTGCCACTGAGGCGAGGAAGAAAAACACTACTACAGCACGATTCCATGACCACAGCGTGAAGTTCCGCAAGTTTCAGCCTCTTCTAGACAGTTAGTGTAACCGCGGTCTCACAGCTGGTTTCATCCCTGCGTCTTCGCAGATGCGAGATGGCAAGTGAGCACGGACCGCAAATGATATTTCGGCTACGACTTTGGCCTGTTTACCACACCCGGCAAGCGTTCTCCGAGACCATCGGCTGTCCCGCTTTGCAACCAAAGGCCTGCTGGAAGGCAGCCGAGTTCTGCACCGCTCCGTTCACGCGCCATTGCCCCGGCGAATGCGGATCGGTCAGCACGCGCTTCCGCGCCTCCTGGTCGGTCACATTCTGGCACCAGATCTGGGCGAACGACAGGAAGAACCGCTGCTGCGGCGTGTATCCATCGATTTGCTTCACGGCCGTGTTGGCGATCATGTTCGTGAGCGCCATATATGCGAGCTTTAAGCCGCCGTTGTCGGCCGTGTTCTCTCCCAGCGTCAACCGGCCGTTCAGCTTGACCTCTCCCTTATCGTCCTTCACGGACACAAAGCTCGAATACTCATCGGCCGTGCAGGTGGCCCTATCTTCAAATGCTTTGCCGTCCTCCGCCGTCCACCAGTCCTTAAAGTTTCCCTCCGCGTCGAACTTTCGCCCCTGGTCATCGAAGCCGTGCGTCAGTTCGTGTCCGATCACCACTCCAATGCCGCCGAAGTTCACCGCGTCATCCATCTGTTTGCCGTAAAACGGCGGCTGCAAAATTCCGGCGGGAAAATTGATATCGTTCATCGAAGACCGGTAATAGGCATTGACCGTTGGTGGCGTCATTCCCCAATCCTTGCGATCGGTCGGCTTATCGATCTTGGCATACACCCGGTGGACCTCGAACGCCGCAGTTCGCTGCACGTTGCCCGCATAGTCGTCGCGCTTGACCACCACGCTGCTGTAGTCCCGCCACTTGTCGGGATAGCCAATATTGTTGACGATGGCATTGAGCTTCTCGTACGCCTTCTTCTTGGTTGTGTCCGACATCCAGGTCAACTCGCCAATGTCCTGCCGCATGGCATTCTCGATGCCCCGCACCATCTTCAATGTCCGCTCTTTGCCTTCCGCGCCAAAGGTCCGATCGACATAAAGTTTCCCCAGCGCCATGCCAAGCCCTTCATCGGTCGACTTCACGCACCGCTTCCAGCGCGGCTCGTTCTCCTGTTTCCCCGACATGTACTTGCCGTTAAACTGAAAATCCTCATCGACAAACGCTTTCGTCAGCAGTTCGGCATATTCATTGATCGTTTTCCACCGCAGATAAGTCTTCCAGTCGGCGAGCGAGACTTTGTCAAGCTGCGCATTCACCTGCTTGAAGAAATCGGGATTGCCCACATTCAATGAGGTAAACATCGGCGACCCGTTGTCGGCGAAATAACGTGTTAGATCGAAGTTCGGCGCCGCGCCCGCGATTTCCGCCACCGTCATCTTATGATCACGATTCTTTGGATCGCGCCGCGCCGTGCGGTCCATCGATGCCTGCGCCAGCCCTGTCTCCACCGCCAGAACTGTTTTCGCTTCCGCCGCGGACACCTCCGGTTTGTCCCCAGCCAGTTCAAACATCTTCTGCACATGCTCCACATACTTCTGGCGTGTCTCCACCGACTTAGGGTCGTCCTTGATGTAGTAGTCGCGATCCGGCAACGTGATGCCTCCCTGGTCCAGCACCGCGATCGTCCGCGTTGAATCGTGCATGTCCGCCTGTGCATAGAACGCAAACAGCGCCGACGTGCCGTTGCGGTGCATGTACGCCACCTGCTGAATCAAATCCGAATTCGTCTTGACGGCGTTAATCTTATTGAGCTCCGGCAGCAGTGGCGCCGTGCCTTTCTTCTCAATCGTGCTCTCATCCATGCACGAGCCGTAGTAATCACCCACCATCGTCTCGATCGCCGTGTGCTTGCCCGGCGCCTGGGCATCGCCGAGTATGTCCCGCAAAATATAGAGATTGCGCTCGTGCAGTTCGTCAAACCGTCCCCAACGCGACTTGTCGGGAGGAATGGGATTGTTTTTTATCCATGTACCACACGCATATTGATAGAAGTCCACGCACGGATCGGCCGTCCTGTCGATGGCATTAATGTCGAACGCGGGAATCTCGTGGGGAATGTCGGATGATTGAGTTGGAGTCTGACCAGCACAGACTATTGCCATGAAGAGCAAACAAGGAATGCAGAAAGTGCGAGTCATTCTGGACCTCGAATTGTGGATTGTCACCCGCCGTCGCTGAGCAGCGACAGCTAAAAATCGGCAACTAGACACATTACTACAAAGCGGGTATCCGCGCGTATTGCACATCCCCCGCTTTTCGAGACGTGGGAGCTCTTTTGATCTGTCCCTGACATGAAACCCCCGGAATCGCACGCCTCCCGGTTTCTCACGGTTCTATCACTCCCGTCACTTGTTTCGCCGCCCCTTTCGGGCTGCAATAAGAATTAAGAAGGACAAGGCTCCTGGAGGCGACTTATGCGTGTGTTCGGCTTTCTCGGCACGGTAATAACCCTGGCCATCGGAATGTACCTCTATTCCTCGCAGATCAAGACGCTCCAGCCCACGGCTGCGGGCGGCAATCCGGAAGACGTCGCCACCATCGCCGGCGTCAAGAACGACCTCATATCCATTGGCAACGCCGAACGCGGCTACATGGCCAGCCAGGGCAAATACGCCTCCCTCGACGAGCTGATCTCGGGCAACTACGTCACTATCCGGAGCGAGCGTCCGCCCTACATCTACAACGTCGAAGCCTCCGGCAATAGCTTTCGCGTCACCGCCACCCGCACCACAAAGGGCTCTCCGGCCCAACTCTGGATTGGCGACGACATGCAGGTCCAGTCCTCCGACTAATATGGCTGACTCGCCTGTGTGTCTGGTGGTCAGCGCACCGCCCCGCTCCTTTTACGTTGACAGCCATTCCCCTGCCTACTACCCTCTCTAGTTGCGGCCTGGACTACCTGCTTGCAAGGGCGAATTGTCGTTCCCCCCGATTCCTCGCCGCTCCTGCGGAACCGTCAGAATAGCCCGCATTTAGTACGTTCCTAAATACTCACGGAGGTATCGTTAATGGCTCTCACGCACTTCTGCGCCGGTCGCCTGTTTCTGCTCATCCTCTCAGCCACCCTCATTCTCACGGCATTTGCGCCGGCGCAAATCGCACTCACCCAGCTCAGTCAGGACACATTCAACAATCAGACGAGCCAGCATCAATCGGAGGTCGAGCCCGGCGCATTCTCCTATGGCTCAACCATCGTGACCGCATTCCAGGTAGCGCGCATTTATGACGGAGGGGGCGCGGATATCGGCTTTGCGACCTCCACCGACGGAGGCCTCACCTGGACCAATGGCTACCTGCCGGGGCTTACCATTTGGGAAGGCAATGGATCGTACGACGCCGCCAGCGACGCGGCCGTCGCCTATGACGCGCTGCACAATGTCTGGCTGATCTCCGTTCTGCCCATCGGGAACAATACCGCCGTCGCCGTGAGCCGGTCCTTCGACGGCATCAATTGGAGCAATCCGATCTCGGTAACGAATCTTGGTTCTCCCGACAAGAACTGGATCGCCTGCGACAGCACGCCCACCAGCAAGTATTACGGCCATTGCTACTCCGAGTGGGATGACACCTCCCAGGGCGACTTGATCGAAATGAGCACCTCGACCGACGGCGGCCAGACCTGGAGCCGGGAAGCTCATACGGCCGGTTTCGACTACGGCATCGGAGGCACACCGGTCGTGAAACCGAACGGCCTTGTCATCGTCCCCATAAACGGATTCAATGGCGATGTGATCGCATTTACCTCAACCAACGGCGGCAAAACCTGGGGCAGGGCCGTAGAGGTCGCCAGCGACATCGGCGCCTACGAGGGAGGCGATCTGCGCAGCGCGGGCCTGATTTCCACGGCTATCGATGCCAAGGGCAAAGTGTATGTCGCCTGGTCCGATTGCCGCTATCGCACGAATTGTTCCTCCAATGACATCGTTTATACGAGTTCGGCGAACGGCAAGAAGTGGGCGGCCGTACAGCGCGTGCCCATCGATGCTGTCACCAGCACCGTCGATCACTTCATCACCGGGCTGGCTATTGATCCCGCGACTTCCGGCAAAAAAGCTCACCTGGCTCTGGCTTACTACTATTACCCTGTATCCAACTGCAATACCAACTGTCAGCTTTATGCTGGCTTTATCCAATCGTCCACGGCAGGCAAAACATGGAGCGCCCCGGTAACGTTGGCCGGACCCATGAAGCTCACCTGGCTGCCGCAGACCTTCTCGGGATACATGGTCGCTGACTACATCTCGGTAGGATTCGCCAACGGCGAGGCGTTCCCGATAGTTGCGGTCGCGCAGGCCAACTCCGGAACCGTTCTGCACGAGGCAATCTACACCACCTCCGCGGGGCAGGATCCCTCTGAACCTGAACAGGAATTCTTGACCGCCGAAGGAGATGTTCCAGTAAATGCCTACTCGGCTCGGGGACCGCGCCAGTATCTGGACCAGGAAAATCGCATTCCGGTTTCCGGCCAGCGTCCGCCGCAGAAAGACTGAGAAGTTGCATGGTGGCCGCTGGTGGCTAGTTGTTAGTTGTTAGTTGCTAGTTTGCAGAACCCGGGAGTTGAAACCCGGTTCCGAAGAACTAGCAACTAGCGGCTCGCAACTAAAAACTTTTCTTCGAATCCAGCAGAATCGTAACCGGCCCTTCATTCACGAACTCGACCTGCATCATCTCCTGGAAGCGCCCGGTTTCGCAGCGCAGCCCGGCCGCGCGAATCTTCTCCACAAAGTATTCGTAGAGTTCCCGTGCCACCGGCGGAGCCGCTGCCCTATCGAACGACGGCCGCTTCCCTCGTCGCACGTCGCCGTAAAGAGTGAATTGCGACACCGCCAGCACTGCGCCTTGAACTTCGGCAACCGAGAGATTCATCTTCCCCCCGCCGTCTTCGAAAATCCGCAGCCCGGTGATCTTGTCTGCCAGATAATCGGCATCGGCGTTCGTATCGCCCGCACCTACTCCCAGCAAAACCAGGAGCCCGCGCGAGATCTCGCCCACAATTTCGGCGTCGACAGTAACTTTGGCCCGGCTTACGCGCTGCACCACCGCACGCATCAGCGGCTGGCCTCGCCGACCAGCGACTCGTGCGCCAGAATCGCCTGCCAGCGCCCGTCGCGATAAGTGAAGACGTCGGTGAATCGTACGCGCGCCCTGATGTTACCGCCCGGATCAATCACCTCGTTCAGGCCGCGCGCGTATCCGAAATTTCCTTCGACATGCGCGCGCATGTCGACCAGGTGATTCGATCCCGGTTTCCGTTGCGGAATATGCTCCAGCACCTGGGCGCGAGTGTGCAGCGCGCCATCCACGTCGGCTTCCTCGAATTCATCGGCCAGCATGCAAGCGACCGTCCCGGCGTCATGCTGAGCGAGTGCAACTGCCCAGGTCTTTTCGACTTCCTCTAGCGTGGCTTCGGTCTTGGCCTGGTTTTTGGGACACTCCGCCACGCACGCCAGCGTGCAGAATAAAATTGCGGTCAACATTGCTATCGTTTTCACGCTTAAATCGTCCCACGCAAGTGGCGAACCGGCAAGTGGGCGACATTGACCCTCGTCCGCTCGCGCATCTACAATCCAGACTTCTTCCGGGACTCTTCTCTGAGGTTTCGACGCATGCGACGACTCACCAGACTCATGCTGACGCTCTTCTGCGTCGCAATCACAATTCCTCTCGCTCTCGCCCAGAACGCTGCTCATCACGATGTCGTCATCAAGAACGCCCTCGTCATGACGGTCACCCACGGCAACATCAAAAACGCCTCCGTCTTAATAAAAGACGGCAAAATCGCCGCTATCGGCGAAACCGTCAACACTCCCGCCGGCGCCACGGTGATTGACGCGCAAGGCAAATACCTCACGCCCGGCATCGTCGATTCGCATTCCCACATCGCGCTCGACGAGGACGTCAACGAAGCCACCAGCCCGGTCACGCCGCAGATGATCATGAAAGACGCCTTCGACTACCAGGACAAGGCCATCTACCGCGCGCTTGCCGGAGGCGTCACCACCAGCCTCCTCCTCCACGGGTCGGCCAACATGATCGGGGGCCAGGCCGTCGTCATAAAGCACAAGTACGGGGACAAGCGTGACGAACTGCTTTTCCCCAACGCGCCCGGCTCCATTAAGTTCGCCAGCGGAGAAAATCCTAAACGCGTTTATGGCAGCCGCGATCAGCTCCCATCCACACGCATGGGCAATTTCGCTGTTCAAAGAGCCGCGCTCGTCGAAGCCCAGGACTACATGAAAGAGTGGGAAGCCTACAACGAAAAAGTAAAACGCGGCGACAAAGATGCCACTCCGCCGAAGCACGATCTCAAACTCGAGGCGTTAGCCGACGTCCTCAACCGCAAGCTGATGGTCCAGATCCACTGCTACCGCTCTGACGAAATGCTTACGGAAATGGCGATGGCCAAGGAATTTGGCTACAATCTGCGCGCCTTCCATCACGCCCTTGAGGCCTACAAAATTGCCGACCAGCTAGCGGCCAACAACGTAGGTATAGCAACCTTCGCCGACTGGTGGGGCTATAAGCAGGAGGCCTGGGACGCCATCCCATGGAATGCAGTCATGGCGATGCGCAAGGGCGTGCGCGTGGCCATCAAAAGCGACTCCGAAGACTATACCCGCCGCTTGAATCAGGAAGCAGCAAAGGCGATCCGCTATGGCGGCGCCACCGAAGAAGAAGCGCTGAAGATGATCACCATCAATCCCGCCTGGATCGTAGGCGTAGATGATCGCGTCGGCTCGATCGATGTCGGCAAAGATGCCGACCTTGTAATATGGGACGGCTACCCACTAAGCAGCACCGGCGTACCCAACAAAGTCTTGATCGACGGCGAAGTCTATTTCGACCGCTCCCTCCCAGGCCTCGGAACAACTCACTACAAGGAGGGCGAATAAATGAAGCTCTCAGCCATCAGCTCTCAGCAATCGGCAAAGTGCAGATTCCTCACTGCGCTCGGAATGACAATTGTGTTCGCCGTCTCCGCTCTCTATGCGCAAAATCCCATTGCCCTCAAAGGCGGCAAACTTCTAACCGTAACCCACGGCGTCATCGACAACGGCGTGCTCGTCATGCAGGGCGACAGGATCACCGCCGTTGGGCCCGCCGGTTCGGTCACGATTCCCGCCGGCGCGCAAGTAATCGACGCCACGGGCATGACGATCTATCCCGGCCTGATCGACTCCGAAACCCAGCTAGGCCTCACCGAAATCTCCGCCGAAAACATGACCAACGATCTCTTCGAACCCAGCGACGAGATCATGCCCCACATGCACGTCTACGACGCCTTCCACGCCGAGTCTGCTTTAATCCCAGTCGCCCGTCTCAACGGAATCACCAACGCCATCGTCGCCCCCGAAAGCCAGGACACTCTTCCCGGCCAGGACTCCTTCATTCAACTAGCCGGACGCGATGCCACTGAAATGCTTCTCATCCGCGACATCGCTATGCCCCTCAATTTCACCGGCGACCAGCGCCGCAACAAAGGCCCATTCGAAAAACGCAAATTTCCGTCGACCCGCATGGGTTTGATCGCGCAAATGCGCCAGGCATTTCTAGACGCCAAAGACTACGAAGCCAAGTGGGCGGACTACGAGCACAAGAAATCTGAATCCGCAGGCCAAAGCGAAGATAAAAATAAGAACGACGAAAAGAATAAAGACAAAACCAAGAAACCCGCGCCCACAGCTCCCAAGCGAGACCTGAAGCTCGAAGCGCTGATCCCCTATCTCGATGGCAGGAAAACCATCGTTCTCGCTGCCGAAAGTCCCAGCGACCTCGAAACCGCTGTCAGCCTCGCCAACCAATTCAAGCTCAAATTCGTTCTCAACCACATCAGCCACTCGCAGCCCGTGCTCGATTACGTCGCCAGCCTGAAGGTTCCGGTGATCGTCGGCCCGATCTACGAGGCGCCCAAGGACGACGAGCGCTACGACGCCGTCTACAGTCTGCCCGCCCAACTTTACAAGCGCGGAGTGAAGATCGCCTTCGCCTCGTACTCTGCCCACAACGTCCGCAATTTGCCGGACGCGGCTGGATTCGCCACCGCTTTCGGCCTCCCGTATGACGAAGCGATGAAAGCGATCACCATCAACCCCGCCGAAATCTGGGGCGTAGCCGACAAACTGGGCTCGCTCGACGTAGGCAAAACCGCGAACGTCGTGATGGCCAACGGCGATCCGCTGGATATTAAGACCGACGTGAAGCAGGTCTATATAGAAGGCAAAGCAATCCCGATGACCAGCCGTCAAACGCGGCTGAGAGACGAGTATTCAAAATAAAGTACTCGGTTCGAGTTCACAGAGTACCCGTTGGTCCACCTCGTGCCACACCATACTTCACCTCGGGATAGGCGCGACTGAACAGAACCCACAGAGCGGCGATCAGGATGAAGAGCAGATAACTGCCTTCGGGGCCTACGGAGCCTCCGGTTAGCCAGTCAGGGCCGTGGAAGGCGGAGTTCAACAGGTGGCCGGGCGAGATTGTGCCGCTGTCGGGCACGGAATAGAAATAGGTTTCGCCCCAGTCCCATGCCACGTGAAAGCCTATCGCGAACCAGAGGGTGCCGGTGCGGCGGACAGTGAGGCAGAAGAAGAAGCCGATGGCGACTACCGCGGCGATTCCGATGTTTTCTTCGCCGGGATTGAGGCGGTGCATCGCTCCAAAGAGAATGGAGAGCAGGGTGGCGGCGGGCCAGAAGCGCATTCCGCGCGAGAGTATCCAGAGCGAATAGCCGCGCGTGATGAAGTCCTCGAAGAAGGCGACGATCAGAAAAAACAGCGCATACGCGGCAGCGAATTTGAAGATGCGCGCGCCGTGCAGCCTGAGCGAGCCGAGGGAGAAGGCTCCGAAGGCGGCGAGCGCGAGCATGAGCACGGTGAGGGAAGCGATTCCCCAGATTGCGCCCATCCAGAAGTCGCGCCGGAAGGCTTGTTTGGCGGGAAGGCCGAAGTCGCCGAAGGAGCGGCCTTCGATGCGTGCCATTGCGAAGCCGGGCAATACGGCGGCGAGCATCATGCGCAATTCCGCCGCAACCGGCCACCAGGGCGGGACAGGGTCAGAATGCAATCCGGCGAGGAGAAAGCCCAGAACTTCGAAGGTAACATAGGCCATCGCGAGATAGATCAGCCAGCGGGCTCCGGAATAAAGGCGGGGGAGTTGAAGCGTCTGTTCGGAGGAACTCGCGGAGTCGTTAGCCGATGGGGGTGTGGGAGGCGCGTCGCCGAATTGTATGGTGATCGGAGCGCGCGCGATCTCGGCTGAATGCGACGCCGAATCGCCGGTTGATTCTGGCTCGCGGGCGCGCGGCGGGAGGGGATTGGTATCCATGATCGTCCTCGACATGGTAAAACACTCCGTTTGGGCTTAATACATCGAATTCTTCATATCGAGGCGGTTGGCAGGCCACAGTGGATTGCGGGCGCGCTGCTGCTCGTCTATTTGTCGCAGTGCGTGTGGCTCATCCGTGCGCAAACGCGGCATGGATTTCTTCCTGAGTCGGATCACGCGCTGTGCATTTACGACGGACTGGCGCAGTGGAAAGGCGGCGTGGTTGCGGGAACTCCGGAGGCATTGCGTGCGGAGGCGGTGACTGGACTGGCGTCGGCGGGACGCGCGGGGCACCTGCGGGTGCGCGACGGGTACGATGTGGACCGCTCGCCTTATTACTACCTGGTGGCGGCTGCGCCGGTGCTGGTGCAGGTGCTCGATGTGGCGCCGGATTCTGTACTGGGGCAGATTTGGATTGCCGCGCCGTACTTGATTTTTGGCGCGATGCTAGGGGCGTCTTTGTGGTATGTGTCGCGGCGTCTTTACGGAAATGTGGGCGGGTACATTGCGCTTACACTCTGTTGCTTTTCGCCGGGCGTGATTCTGGCCTCGGCGGGATCGCAGAATCTGGGCGAGATGTCGGGAGTGTGGGGAGCGTTCGGGATCGTGTTCACCGGGATTGCGGTGGCCCACACGCTTTATGCGCCGCGCGAGGTTGTGTTGTGGAACGCGCGGAGGATTCTGCTGCTGGGCTTGTCAGTGGCGCTGGCGGTGGGCACACAGTTTTCACTGGCGGTGGTGGTGGCGGTGGTGTTGCCGATCATGCTGTGGGTTGCGCCGGTGCGTCCGCGGGCGGTGCTGGCTATTTGGGCGGCGGCGATTGCGGTCGGCGCGGCGTTCTTGAGCGCCTCGTACGTGTTTCGGATGAGAGTGTTCTGGCAGGCGATGCGGCGGGCGCGCTGGATCGATGTCGAGCCTCGCGCATTCGGAATGATGGCTTCGTATTCGCAGACACTGAAGACGCTCTTTGCGCATTGTCCGGCGTTGATGCTGGCGTTGCCGGTGGCGTTGATTGCGTACTTCGGCTGGAGGCGGGCGCGCTACTTCGGGAATACGGCGCCATTGCTGATGGCGGCAATGCTGTTTTTGTTGGCCGTGGCGTCGCCTGATTTTCCGGGGCAGGGATTTCACTTGGCGATGCTGGTGTTTCTCTTTGTGTTTGTCGCGGGGGTGTTTGCTGATTTGGTGGAAACACGACACGGGAAATTTGTGACGGCTGGCATGGCGAGCTTGCTTGGGGCGGCTGGGTTGTGGAATGTGGTGCAGTTGCTGCGATTGAAGTAGGACCGAACTTCTGCTCCGCGGATTTGCGCGGATTAGCGCGGATTTTTCATTTTTCTTTGTTTCTTTTTACAATTAAGGCACTGATGCATTATGCATGATGTTTCCAGTAAGACCATTTATGTGACGCGGACTGGGTTGCCGGTGAGCTTCAAGTTCGAGTGGCCTTTCCGGCATGCCACGTCGGGTGCGGACTTTGACGTTCTGCACGCGGAAATCACATTGGAAAATTCGGACAAGCTGCGTGCGTTGGTTGCGGTGAATCTGTCGGCGACGCTGCGCGAGGTTTTGCCATCGCTGGAGTGCAAGGATACCGAAGGGCCGGTGATAAATGCTTTGCGGAAGGAGATCGACAACAAGCAAATCGAATTTGTGAAGTCGGCAAAACTGGTGCCGCTGCCGTTTTCGAGCCGGCATTACGACTTCAAGCGGAACCAGTGGGTTTTCGGCAAGGCTATCGATGACGAGATCGGGCGGCTGATCGAACGCAAGGTGTACTGGCAGACCCGGCTGGTAGGCGGGGACGTGTGGCTGGGGGATACGACGGAGGCGCTCTACGTGCAAACCAGCACGGACCAGGTGGCCGAGATTGCGGCGGGGCGTGCAGGACATGGGCTTTTCACGATGGCGCGCAGATATGCGACCGCCTTGCCGGCTTTGATGGAGCAGCGAGAGCGCTTCGAAGCTGAGATGCGCGACGCAACGCGGCAACTCGAAGAGAAGCATGCCTTTGAGCGGGGATAAGGACTGAATGCAGTGGTCGCGAACCGGGAATCGCGGGGAAATTAGGCAGAGATCGCAGAAATCTTTCACGCCACCTGTTCGTCCTCTGCAGGTTGATTTTTTTTTGTCAGGTTAGAATGATCACGTGGTTTTCGTTCTCGACAATTACGACTCCTTTACCTACAACCTCGTTCAGTATCTGGGCGAACTGGGCGCGAGAGTCGAGGTGCGGCGCAATGACGAAATCAGCCTGGGTGAGATCGAAGGAATGGGGCCGGAGCGGATCGTGGTTTCTCCCGGGCCATGCACTCCGCAGGACGCGGGAATCAGCATCGAGTTGATTCGGCACTTCGCTGGCAAGGTGCCGGTGTTGGGGGTTTGCCTCGGGCATCAGGCAATTGGCGCGGCTTTTGGCGGGACGGTCGTGCGCGCCAAGACGCTAATGCACGGAAAAACGAGTGCGGTCGAGCACGATGGACGGACAATTTTTCGCGGCGTCGAGTCTCCGATGACCGCGACGAGATACCACTCGCTGATTGTCCGCGAAGAAGACTTGCCCGGCGATCTCGAGGTCAGCGCCTGGACGCGAGATCAAGGCGGAACGCGCGTGATCATGGGTTTGCGGCACCGGAAATTTCCGGTCGAAGGCGTGCAGTTTCATCCCGAGAGCGTATTGACAACCGCCGGGAAGCAACTTGTTGCTAACTTCCTGAAGATTAATTCACATTGTCCGTCGGCAAATTCCCACTAATCGACGTTCAGCCGTACTCTCGCCATTTCTCAGTTTCGTTTGGCGGTTCCCATAGTTAGAATATTCTCTCTTCTTTTTGCAGGAGAACAATGACTATGCGGATTACGACCTGTTCCGTCTCCTCGGCCATGACGCGCTACACGACGGTTCTTCTTTTTGTAGTGGGATTCGCCATGATGGCTCTCGCCCAGACCGGTAATACGGGAATTTTTGGTGGTGGACCTTTTTACATCAACGCAACGGATCATATTCGGGAGGTACAGAACTCAGGCTTCACCGAGGTCATTGTGTGGAGCGTCGAAGTCAAGAGCAATGGCGACCTGAATCTTAACGGCGAATTTCCGTTGACCTCGAATGGCGCTTATATCGGCGACCAGACCCATCCCGATTTTGCCGCGAACATGGCGCTTCTGAAGCAAGGGAACGTGAAGAGGATCACGTTAAGCATTGGCTCGTCGAACGTGGGAGACTGGCAGGACATCGTGGCGCTGGTGAACTCGCAGGGGACTGGCCCGGGCAGCATCCTTTATCAGGACTTTCAAGCGCTGAAGACTGCCATCCCGGCGCTGGATGCGGTCGATTTCGACGACGAAAACAGCTTCGACACAAACACGACGGTGCAGTTTGCGGTGATGCTCGGCAACCTCGGCTACCACGTGCTACCGGATGCCTATGACAACAGCAGTTATTGGACGAATGTCGTTTCCGAAATCAACAGCCAGCTACCGGGGACGGTGGATGGTGTGCATCTCCAGGTGTATGCGGGCGGGGCGGGAAACAACCCGTGCTCGTCGAGCTGGAACTTCGGCAGTGTGCCGGTTTATCCCGGGCTGTGGGATCGGGGGCAGACACCAAAACAGGTTCAGAGCAGGATGAAGGGCTGGCATAGCCAATGCGGGATTTCGGGCGGGTTCATGTGGATCTATGACGATTTTGTTGGCAACGGTGAAGCGGTGAAATACGCGCAGGCGATGAGCGTCGGAGCCGGTTACAGCGGTTTTGCGCTGGCGGGAGCGGCGACGGTCTTCCTGAACGAAGGCGCATCGGCCAAGGACACGATTAAGATCACCGACCTTGGCGGGTTTTCGGGGAGCGTGACTTTGGGCGTGTCGGCTTTGCCGACTGGGGTTACGGCTACTGTGCAGGGCTCGGGGAAGAGCCAGAAAGTAGTATTCAATGCGAGCGCCCAGGCTCAGAGCGGATTTGGCGCGGTTACCGTGACTGGCACTTCGGGCGCGATTGCATCGAACTTTACTTTTACACTCGCGGTGAGCGCGGCGAAGGGGACGAAAGGGTCGGGCGTCGAAGGTGATTTGTCTCCGGCGTTCAATGTTTTCGGAATTTATACCGATGGGACGACGTATTCGACGGGAGGACTCGATGGCGCCGGCTTCTCGTATTCATCGAAACTGCTGACTAAGACGCGGAGTCTCGACTCGGTCCGGTTTAGGTTTGGACCGGCGAATCAACCAGACGCGATCGGCTGCAATGGGCAAACGGTGGTTTTGCCGTCGGGCAATTTCTCCGGCTTGACGCTGCTGGCGACTGGTGTGCAGGGAAGTCAGACGTCGCAGACGATTACGGTGAACTATGCGGACGGAACGAGCGCGCAATTTGTGGAGAGCTTCAGCGACTGGTCGGCCCCGCAGAATTTCGCGGGTGAGGTTGAGGCGGTTGCCATGTCATACCGGAATGCCGACAACGGCAGCAAGAGCGTGGGCACGTTCAATTTGTATGCTTACCCGCTGGCCATCGACTCGAATAAGGTGGTGAAGAGCGTTATTCTGCCGAATGATCCGAATGTGGTTGTGCTGGCGGCAACGCTGCTGCAATGAGTGGGCGGCACTTTTTTGCGGTCTGGGAATTTCAGGTCAAGGCCGAGTGTGTCGTCGAGTTTGAGAGGGTGTACGGCCGGGATGGGTCATGGGCGCAGCTATTTCAGCAGAGTTCAGACTATCGCGGAACCGAGCTGGTTCGCGATCTGGAACGGACGGGAAGATATCTGACCATCGATCGGTGGACTTCGCGCGAGGCGCTGGGCGAATTCAAGCGGCGGTTCGCAGCGGAGTACGCGGCGCTGGACAAGACTTGCGAAAGATTGATGGAAGCGGAGAGGCTGCTGGGAGAGTTTGAAGCCACTGGTTAGTGGCTACTTCCCGAAGAATTGTTCTACCTTTCTGAGATCTGTCGTCTTCGTGTAGTTCGGCAGGCTGTCGATGAAGACGCGTCCATAGGATTTCTTCAGGATGCGATTGTCGAGCAGGGCGAGCAGGCCGCGGTCGTGGAGCGAGCGAATCAGGCGTCCGAAGCCTTGTTTGAGGGTGATGACCGCGCTTGGCACCTGGTAATCGCTGAAGGCGTTGCCGCCGGTTCGGTCGATTGCTTTCACGCGGGCGGCTACAATTGGGTCGCTCGGGACCGCGAACGGCAGGCGGTCGATGATCACGCAGCTTAGTTGCTCTCCTTGTACGTCTACTCCTTGCCAAAACGATGATGTGCCGAAGAGAACGGCGTTGGGCGTCAGGCGGAACTCTTCGAGCAGCGCGGACTTGGGCGCGTCTCCCTGCTTGAGCATGGGGAACTCGAGGAGGCCGAGGAGACGATCGTAGATTTCGTTCATCTGGGCGTAGCTCGTGAAGAGGACGAAGGCGCGGCCGCGGGTGATTTCGAGGAGGCGGCGGATTACGCCGGTGGCCTCGGCAGGGAATTGCGGCGTGCGCGGGTCGGGCAGCGTGGGAGGGACGTAGAGGATGGCCTGGCTTTCGTAATCGAAGTGCGAGGGGACGATGAGTTCGCGGGCGTGCTCGAGGCCGAGGCGCTGGCGGATGTAGCTAAAACCGCCACCTACGGCTAGGGTGGCGGAGGTTAGGACAGCGGTTTCGAGTTTGGACCAGAGGCATTCGCGCAGGATCTGGCCGACTTCGATGGGCGTGGCTTGCAGGAAGACGTTGGTGCGTCCTCCGACGTTTTTCTCGTCTGATGATTTTCGTCTGGAGGCGGGTGCTCCGCGAAATCCCCGCCGCTCGATCCAGAAAACTGTGTTGGGGTCTTCGTTCTCCATTACGAAGCTGAGTTGTCCCTCCAGTTGCTGGGCGCGGCGGGCGAGGGTGAAGACTTCGTCGGGTTTTTGCGGAAGCTGCTCGAACTCGGCGACGAGGCGGACGAGCGATTGACGAAGCGCGATGAACTCTTCTCCATTCTCTTCGAGGAATTCGCGGCGGGTGTCGAAGGCGAAGCGGCCTTCCTGCGCGGGCAGGAGCGAGAAGAATAGTTGCGAGCGCTCGCGCAGGGATTGGATTGCGCCTGACGTTTGTGGCGTATGAAGCTTTTCGCGCTGGAGAAGATTCTCGGTGTCGCGGGCGAGCTCGTCCATGCGGAAATTGCTGACGGAGATGCCGAAGTAGTTGCCGGCGACCTCTTCGAGTTCGTGAGCCTCGTCGAAGATGACGGCGCCCGCATCGGGGAGGACGCCGGCGTCGGGCGCGCGGTCGGCTTCGAGCTTGATGGCGAGGTCGGCAAAGAAGAGATGGTGGTTGACGATGATGATGTCGCTTTCGGCGGCGCGGCGGCGCATCTCGGTGATGAAGCAGCGGTCGTACTCTTTGCATTTCTGGCCGAGGCAGGTGTCGGCGCGGGCGTCGAGCTTGTGCCAGAGAGCGCTGGCTTCGGGGAGTTCGGCTAGTTCGGCGCGGTCGCCGGAGTGGGTGGTTTTTTCCCAGGCGGCGATGGCCTGGTAGTGCGCGATCTCGTCGAGGCCGCTGAGGACGGGCTGGTCAGTGAGGTCGTAGAGCTTTTTGCGGCAGAGGTAGTTGTTGCGGCCTTTCATGTAGCAGACGGAGAGGCGGGATAGTTCCCCACTCAAGCCAAAACCGGGCTTGAATGGGGCACCCTCGCTGGTGGGATTGCCGAAGAGGGCGCGCTCCAGGAATGGGACATCTTTGAAGTAGAGCTGCTCTTGCAGATTTTTTGTGCCGGTCGAAATGATGACGCGTTTGCCGGAGCGGATTACTGGCAGCAGATAGGCTAGCGTTTTGCCCGTGCCGGTGCCGGCTTCGGCGATCAGGTGACGCTTTTCTTCGAGGGCTTCTTCTACGGCTTGCGACATTTGAAGCTGGCCGCGGCGGAACTCGTAGGCCGGATGGCTCTTCGCCAAAACTCCGCCGGGCGAGAAGAATTGGTAGAGAGAAACTCCGGCGGTGGAGGCGGGATGGGAGGAAGACGACACGGAGTCTCTATAATAGCTAGTTCTCAGTTGGCAGTTCTCAGTTCTCAGTGAAACAACCCTCCCCAAATTCGAATACTCTGCCGCTTCTCGCCATCGTGGGCCGTCCCAACGTTGGCAAGTCTACCTTGTTCAACAAGCTTACTGGGTCGCGGCGGGCTATTGTTGGCGATGAGCCTGGGATTACTCGCGATCGGCTTTATGGCGAGGCGGAATGGCGCGGGCATGCGTTTCGCGTGGTGGATACGGGCGGCATTGTTCCTGAGGATAAGGAATTTATTCCGGCGGAAATTTTTCGGCAGGCTCGGGTTGCGCTTAAGGAAGCGGTCGCGGTCATCATGGTGGTGGATGCGCGGACGGAGCTGGCTGGGCCTGATCGTGAACTGATACGACAGCTTCAGCGCATGGGAAAGCCGCTCTTTCTGGCGGTGAACAAGGTGGACAGCGACAAGCAGGAATCGCTGGTTGGGGAGTTTCATGAGTTGGGTATTCGGGAGGTGTTTGGGATCTCGGCGGAGCATGGGCGCGGGATTGATGATTTGCTGGATGCGGTGCTGCCTTTGCTGCCCGCCGTTGAGAACGCGGCTAAACCCTTAACCACACTGGGCACAGAGGTCACAGGGGAAGGCACGGAGGAAGTGGCGGAAGCTGCGCCTCACGAAATCAAGGTTGCCATCATTGGACATCCCAACGTTGGCAAATCTACTCTGCTGAATCAGTTGACTGGGGTTGATCGCGCCATCGTCTCGCCTATTGCAGGGACTACTCGGGATTCGATTGATGAGGTCATCGAGTACAAGGGGCGCAAGGTTCGCTTCATTGATACGGCTGGCATTCGGCGCAAAGGCAAGACTGAGCTGATGGCAGAAAAGCTTTCGGTGGTGATGGCGCGCAAGAATATCGAAGGCGCCGACATCGTGCTGTTTATGGTCGATGCGACTGAAGGCGCCAGCGGGCTGGATGCGAACATTGCAGGTTATGCGCATGAATCGGGACGGTCGGTGATTATCGTCGTCAATAAGTGGGACCTGGTGATGAGCGGGGAGAAGCGGGCGATCAGCCAGTCGAAAGCGGCGCGGATTCAGGATGCCAAGCGGCCGCAGGATCGCAAGCTTTATGAGGAGCGGCTGCGGTATGGGCTGAAATTTTTGAGCTATGCTCCGGTGGTGTTTATTTCGGCGCATACGGGCAAGGGGACGGAGAAGATTTTGCCGCTGATTGAGAAAGTGGCGGCGGAACGGCGCAAGCGCATTTCGACCTCGGAGATGAACCGGTTCGTGAAGAAGATCGATTTCGATCGCGCGTCGGTGCCGATGGGCAAACGCGTGAAGATTTATTACATGACGCAGGCCGGGGTGGCTCCGCCGACGTTTGTGCTGTTTACGGATCGGGCGGTGAAGCTGCACTTTTCCTATGAGCGGTTTCTGGAGAACCAGATTCGGGCGGAGTTTGGGTTTGTGGGGGCGCCGATTTGGATTAAGAGCCGGGCGAGTTGAGGTTCTATGGCTTGATCGTGATGTGTAAGCGATTGCTCGCTAGTACAGGATGGTCTCTCGTCCAGATTGGTAGTTCGGCAATTCTCTTTCCGCCATATTTCGCTATCCAATCCGCCGACAGAGAGGCCTCGTAATGAACAACGATGTCGTACTCACCCGGACCTGGAACAAGCTCGCTGACTGTAAAATTCTCTATTATCCCGTAGAAAGACTGTGGCTCTAACTTGAAGAAGCTAGATGTGTCGTTGCGGCGTGGCGGAGGCGGAAGGCAATCTCGAAGATAGTCAAGCTTGCCAGAAACCTCTTTGCCATCGGGTGTAAAGACGTCAATTGTAAGAAAGTTTCCTGGGTTCCAGCAGACGTCGTCAAACAGGTACAGCGTCCCTGGTCCCGGGTTCGTTAACTGGACCTCTAGTGGCACCGAGTCGCCCATCTGATAGCCTTGCCGCTCTGCTCTAATCGTAAGCGTCAAGCTTAGGGAATTTTGAGAATCCGCGTGTGGGGTGGTGTTCTGTTTGCTAGCGCGTGGCTGTGCTGAGCACGTGGTTACAACCACCAGGGCGATCCAGAGGCCTAATCGCAGTTTCATAGTTCGAAACCTCTATACATTTTGACACCACAACCGGCAATTATGCAGTTGCCGCCAGGCATCCCAAGCGGTTTCTTGAAAATCGAGCCAAGCACTAGGTGCATCCTTTATCAAGCCGTGTATTTACAATATTATGGATATATCAATATTTATCTTGATTTATCAAAGAACGGCAGACTATGATTTGAAAAGTAATGGGGAGGGGGCTGAGCCCTGCAGCAGTTCTTGACTGCCGACGCCCACTTCGAGCGTGAGATTGTGCCGCTGCCGGCCAACTGCAGATCCCTCACTACGTTCGGGATGACAAGGGTTATAAAGTCTCAACAAAGGTTACGAAGTCTTGATGACGAGGGTTATAAAGTGATTACCAAGAAGTTCACTCCTGAGATCGACGCACAGCTCTACGACGAATTCGTGGCGGTGGCCGAGCAGAACGGGCAAACGAAGCGGCATGTTCTGGAGCAGGCGCTGCGGTTCTACCTGCATAACGTGGTGCCGTCCCAGCATCTGGTTCGCGCCGAGGTTATGGATGCGTTCGAGCAATCGGTGGCTCGCAACCGTGACCTGTTGCAGCGTCTCGCCAAGTAGGTGGCCGATTACCTCACGGTCGCGGAAGTTTACCGAATGCAGCATCGGTTGATCGAGTTATTCGGAGGACTTCACGGTGTTCGCGATAAGGGCGCGGTTGAGGCCGCCGTCTTTCGTCCGCAAATCGGCTATTACAACTCGATTGAGGAAGAGGCGGCGGCGTTGATGGAGTCGCTTGGAAACAACCACGGCTTCCTCGACGGCAATAAGCGGATTGCGTTTACCGCCGCCGATGTTTTCCTGCGGCGCAACGGCTTTTATATTGAAGTCGAAGCCGCCGAGGGGTACGCGTTCATCAATGGCTCGATGGAGCGGCACGAATTTCGCTTTGGACAAATACTGGAGTGGGTCCGGCAGCACGCCAAGCCTTTGGTCTAGCTAGCCTGTCACTGGCGCGTGCTTGCCATCTTCTGTGAGCAATCCCACGCGGTCTACTCCTGCGATGCGCGCAGTCGCGATTACGTCGGCTACGTCTTGGAAGTCGATGTCGTCGTCGGCTTCGATGAAGGCGATGCGCTCTACCCGAATGGCGAAGATGTCGGCCAAGCGCTGGCGCAGGTGATCCCACGTGACGTACCTCGTCGTTGATCTTCACCTCGATGTTCACACCGGGATGCTGGTCGCTCGGCTTTGCGTGCTTCACCTGGATGACGATCGTGCGCTGGGGCGGCGGGATGTTACTGGCTACCGGCGCCGGTTGCGGGATTTCGGCTTTCAGGCCGGTTGGACGCTGTTCGATGACCACCACCATGAAGATGATGATCAGCACCAACAGAACGTCAATCAGCGGAGTGACGTTCATCTGTGGGGAATTCGGATTGTTGCCTGAGAATGCCATTGAAGCTCTCCCTCTTTGTTCTCAGGCACGCGCGTGTCTTGGTGTATTGGACACGCGGGAGCCGCGGGGAGTTCCCGGTCGTTTTACCGCTCCTGAACAGGATTCTTAAGAAAGTACTGACGAGAGCCCCACACCCGAACACGCAGGGGGCTACTCTCGATAGAATCCAATACAACTCGTAATTACTTAGTGGACAAGCGAGAGCCGGGAATCACATTGAAGACAGTTCTGACATCCGCTGCCATATACGCCGCGCTAATCGCCGTATTCTGCTTGCCAGCAATCGCTCAGGACAACTACGAGATTCAGGTCTACTCGTCCGATACGGTTCCGGCGGGAACTACGATGGTGGAGATCCATTCCAATTTCACGATTGACGGAAAGAAGACGGTGGTGAATGGCGTGTTGCCGTCGAACCATGCCGAGCACGAGACGCTGGAGATCACGCAGGGATGGACGAGCTGGTTCGAGACCGGCTTTTATGTGTTTTCTAGCATTCAGCCGGGATCGAGTCCGAACAGTGGATGGCAGTGGGTGGGCGATCATATTCGTCCGCGGGTTGCCGTGCCGGAGTCGTGGCACTGGCCGGTGGGGCTGAGCGTGTCGCAGGAGATCGGATACCAGCGGCGACAGTTTGCGGAGGACAGCTGGAATTATGAGCTGCGGCCGATCATCGATAAGAAGATGGGGCCGTGGTATCTGGATTTCAATCCGACGTTCGACCGCGCGCTGCATGGGATGAATGTGGGCCGGGGATGGGAGTTTTCCCCCAACGTGAAAGTGAGTTTTGATTTCACGAAGAAGCTTGCGGGCGGGATTGAGTATTACGGGGCGCTGGGGCCGGTTTCGGAGTTTGATCCGATTAACCAGCAGGGGCAGCAGATTTTTCCGACTATTGATCTGAATGTGTCACCGTCGTGGGAATTTAATTTTGGGGTGGGCGTGGACGTGGCGAACTCCGGGGATCATTTGATTGTGAAGTGCATTGTGGGGCGGCGGTTTACGTGGCGGCGCGGGCGTCGCAAAAGCAAGCCTTAAAACGCAGAGAGCGCGGAGGTTGGCGCAGAGTTCGCAGAGTTGGCGCACATCCCACTTTCACCACGGGAGGTCGATGTGGCGGCGGAACGTCGCTGCTCGCTACTTGATGGAGATTAGCGGCCTGGTTGCGGTTACTACTTCGCCTATTTCTATGGCGGGGACTTGGGCGGCTTGCAGGGCTTGCTTTAGCTGATCGGCTTCGGATGCGGCTACTGAAATGAGGAGACCGCCGGCGGTTTGCGGATCGTAGAGGAGGGTGCGGATTTCTTCGGGGACGGTTTCGGCGCAGCTGACCTGGCATTCAGCGAAGTCGCGGTTGGCTTTGAGGCCTCCGGGGATGTAACCGGCGCGGATGCAGTCGAGGGCACCTTCGAGGATTGGAATTGCTTTTGAGTTGAGAATGAGGGATACGTTTGAGGCTTGCGCCATTTCGCGGGCGTGGCCGATCAGGCCGAAGCCGGTTACGTCGGTCAGGGCGTGAATGGGAGCGGCGTCGTTGGTCGCTGGTCGTTGGTAGTTCTCGAACCCTCGCCGGGTCGAGGCGTCGCGAACTTGATCCACAATTATTTCGGCAGCGATTTTATTCAGGGTGGTCATCGACTTTACTGCGGCGTCTATCCACGCCTGTTTCGCTGTGCCTTTCTTTATTGCCGTCGAGATCACGCCTGTGCCTAGCGACTTTGTGAAGATCAGGCGATCGCCTGGTTGTGCGCCTTCGTTGGCGAGGACGCGCTTTGGGTGGATCACGCCTGTGACTGAGTAGCCGAATTTGGTTTCTTCGTCGCGGATGCTGTGTCCGCCTACTACTGTGCAACTGGCTTCGATCATTTTGGAGAGGCCACCGGCGAGGATCTGCTCGAGGATGGCGATGTCGGCTTTGTCGGGGAAGCAGACCAGGGCCAGCGCGGTTAGCGGCTTTCCGCCCATGGCGTAGACGTCGCTGAGCGCGTTGGTGGCGGCGATCTGGCCGAAGGTGTAAGGGTCATCGACGATGGGGGTGAAGAAGTCGACGGTCTGTACGAGGGCGGTGTCGGGGGTGAGTTGATACACTCCGGCGTCGTCGGCGTGATCGAAGCCGACCAGGACGTTGGGGTCGTGTTGCCGGGCTAATTTCCCAAGCACCGTGTCCAGCACCGCCGGACTCAGCTTGGAGGCTCAACCGGCGGCTTTTACCGACTCTGTGAGGCGGAATGGCTTTGCGCTATCCACGGAGGAGATTGTAAACGCGGGGGAAGTCAAAAGTAAGAAGTCAAATTGAAGAAGTGAAACCCTGGCTAATCAGAAGCCGCAGTGAGCCCTCGGCGTTTACTTCTTCAATCTGACTTTTTACCTTTGACTTTTCATTTCGTCACCACCTGCGTGACCTGCATCTCCGGATAGGCGTGGTTCCATTGCGCGGAGATGTCTTCGAAGGTTAGGCGGAAGGGTTTGGTTTGGCCGGGGAGCAGGGGGGACATGTTGAGATCGACGGCTTCGTCGTAGGGACCGCCGATGCGGAGAACGTGGATGGGGAGTTCCTCTTTTTGGGCGGTTTGGCCCATGTCGTCTTTGAAGGTGACTTGCACGACCGCATGAATGACCGTTTGATTGCCCGTGTTGGTGATTTGGCCGTCGAGATAACTGACGGTTGCGCCCGCAAAATTCTGCGCGGCGCTGGCTTTGAGATCGGAGAATTTCAGGTTAGCGGCGTAGGGCGAAGGCTCGGGGGGCTTCTTTTGCTCGGCGCGAAAAACGAAAACAATCGCGCCTACGACCACTACTACGATGACGAGGCCGATGAGGATGGGGCGGAAGCTGGATTCTTGTGGTTCGGTGGTGGGATTGAGATTGGGTTGGAGCAGGGCTCCCATGGGGGCGATTGTACTTCAGTTGTCAGTTCTCAGTTGTCAGTTCTCTGTCAAGGCGTCGGGGGTTACAGGATTCACCGGATTTCCCGTTTTGGGAGAATGCCGTAATTTTGTTTCGCTTCTCTCGCTGAACATGCAAAAATGCCTTGCATATAGAGAAGAATGAAACTATAACGGGGAGAAATTCCCGGAACTTCCGGTGATTTCACCCGGATGGTTTGGAGGTGGATGCAGTCGGAGGAATGTTTTCAGGTACTTATCAAAAGTCGAGCATCGGCCTGACAATTGCATACTAAACGAATGGAATGGAGCCCTCCCCCTATGGCTACAGGACGTTTGTATGAGTGGTTTGAGGTGAATTGGGTTGTAATCGCTTCGTTTGCGGGTTCGGTTGTTTATAGCGCGATGGTTTGGATGGGAGTTATTTTCGCCGTTCACCGATTTGTGCGGTAGCGCGGACACCCGCAAATTGGGTAAGCCGCGGGCTAAGGGCTGTTTAAAGCAGGGTACACAGAGTCACACAGTGGGGTTTCTCGGCGCAGTCTGGCACGAGTTTCCGCTTCCGCAGTTGTTTTTTTCTTTCCTGTTTCTCTTTCGCTGAAATTACTGGTCGTAATGGAGCAGAGAGAATACGTCGTAGTTCGCCAGCTTTTCTCTTCCTTTCAAGAAATCTAGTTCAACGACAAACGCCAGGCCGGCGATTTGCGCGCCGAGGCCGGCGGCTAGTTGGGCGGTGGCTACGGCTGTGCCTCCGGTGGCGAGGAGGTCGTCGACTATCAGGACACGCTGGCCTTTTTCGATTGCGTCTTTGTGAATCTCCAGGGCGTTGCTGCCGTATTCGAGGTCATAGCTGACCTTGGCGGTGGCGGCGGGAAGCTTGCCGGGCTTGCGAACGGGGACGAATCCGGCATTGAGGCGATAGGCGAGCGCGGGCCCGAAGATGAAGCCGCGAGCTTCCATGCCGAGGATGAGGTCGATTTCCTTGCCGATGTAGTTGGCGGAAAGGGCGTCGATGAGGCGGGCGAAGCCGAGCTTGTCTTTGAGGAGCGTGGTGATGTCGTAGAAGAGGATGCCTTTTTTGGGGAAGTCGGGGACTTCGCGGATTAGCTTTTTGAGTTCGGCGCAGTCGGCGGCGGTGGGGGTTGTCATTGCGGTCGATTCCATGGTGGTTTGAGTGTAAATCCTTTTGACTGTTCAAGAAGTGCCGGCTGGGCTAGAATACAGAAAGGTAGAACAATGGTAAAGAAAGCAAGAAACGTCAGCTTGAACATCAAGGATCCCGAGGCTCACCGGCTAGCTGAAGCCATTGCGCAGGAGACCGGAGAAACGCTCACGCGCGCGGTTACTGAGGCTCTTCGGCAACGCCATGAGCGACTCAGAAAACAGGACCACGAAGCTCTGGCCGCTGACATTCGAGCCATTGCGAAGCGCGCGTCCGCTCGTATCACGCGCCCCTACCTCGACCATGCTGAATACCTTTATGACGAACGCGGCCTGCCGAAATGATCCTCGATACGTCCTCGCTGGTGGCGATCATTGCGGAAGAACCGGATAGTGAACTGTACATCCAGGCGATCAGCCGCGCTCCGCTTTGCCGCATTTCGGCGGGAAATTTTCTGGAACTCTCCATCGTCATCGAAGGCCAATTCGGGAGCGACGTGCTGCGCCAGTGCGACGCGCTCTTTCGGCGGGTGGGGGTCGTGATCGAGCCCGTCACGGTCGAGCATGTTCACGCAGCGCGGCAGGCGTTTCACGATTTCGGCAAGGGACGGCATCCGGCCGGGTTAAATTTTGGGGACTGCTTTGCATACGCGCTCGCCAAGGCCACGGGGGAACCGCTTCTCTTCAAGGGCGGGGATTTCAGAAAAACGGATATCGTCTCCGCGCTGCCGTAGGGCGCGACGTATTTTAGGAATCCGCCCTACCGGCCGGGCACGCGCCGCGAATTTGAAACGCTGCGAGTCCGGGGATCGGATCGGCTTCTTTGACTTCTACTTCGTCGACGCGGGCGGCGCGGGGGCCTTCGCGGAGGCGCTGGTGGAGGCCTGCCAGTTGTTCGTGCGTGCCCTGGGCCAGGACTTCTACCGTGCTGTCGGGATTGTTGCGGACCCAGCCGGCGATCTGGAGGATGTGGGCTTCGCGCTCTACGAACCAACGGAAGCCTACGCCTTGGACGCGGCCGCGGACGAGATAGTGTTTCGCTATCGGTTCATCGGGTGATCGGGTCATCGGACGATTTGTAATTGGCAATTTGTAATTTGTAATCGAAAAGCCCAATCGCGGCGGCTATTTGGAATCTCTAAGGCGTGACGAACCTTCCTTTCGATCTTGTTCCAATGATCGCGATGGCTTTTCCTTGGCGCGATTGTGATGCGCATCTGACAGTAACTTAAGGCCCATTGCAAGTCAGCCTTGTTGTTATGCTCGATCGCGGCTTCGATTCGCCGGAGTTCCTTGAATCGGGTCATGCAATTAGCCTCCCTACGACGCCGGGCTCAATTGCAAATTACAAATTGCCAATTACAAATCGTCTAGGCCCGCGACAGATATGTGCCTTCGGCGGTGTCTACCTTGATCTTCTCGCCTTCGTTGATGAAGGGGGGTACCTGGACAACCAGGCCGGTTTCGGTTTTTGCCGGCTTAGTCACGCTTGATGCGGTGGCGCTCTTCAGGCCGGGCTCTACTTCTACTACCGTTAGTTCGACGGTTTGCGGGAGTTCAATGCCTACAGCTTTGCCGTCGAAGAACTCGACTTTGATTTGCAGGTTCGAGGTCAGATATTCGACTGCGTCGCCTAGCGTGTCGCGGGTGAGATGCGTCTGCTCGTAGTTCTCCGTGTTCATGAAGTAGTAGTCGTCGCCGTCGGCGTAGAGGAACTCCATGTTGACCTCGTCGACATTAACCTTTTCGATCGGGTCTGGAGAGCGAAAGCGTTCCACGAACATGGCTCCGGTGCGCAGGTTGCGGAGCTTGGCCTGGATGAAGGCGCGGAGGTTGCCGGGAGTGCGATGCTCGACACTGAAGACGGAGTGCAGATCATCTTTGTGCTTGATGATCATGCCGGGACGGAGTTGGGTTGCGGGAATCGACATTGCTGGTTTACATCTCCTTCAATCCTTTTAGGAATTCGCAGCGGGGCGGGAAGCGCGGTCCGCCGCGGCTCGGGTTAACTGTTTATTTTACACGCGGGGTGCGGATTTGTGTGCCGGCTATGTTTGCCGTTTCCCAGAGACTTCTTGATTGGGATCGACAAAAGACGGAAACCTCTGGTTTTGCGCGGAGGGCTTTGGGGCGATGGCCTAAATCCGCGGGAGCGGGCGGCCATTGTGGACTAAAATACGGAGACAGGAGGTTTTTTATGCGTGAAGGCAAATATGAGAGTTCTGGTGGCGGGGCGGGGACGGCAATTACTTTTCTGCTGATCGGACTGGGAGTGGGGGCGGCGGTGGGATTGTTGCTGGCTCCGAAGACGGGGCGGCAATTGCGGAAGGACTTGCGGCGGGGATATGACGACGCGCTGGATACGGTTTCGGAATGGTCAGATGAGGCCCGGGGCCGGTTCAAGGATGCGGTGGATAAGGGCGCGGATTTCGCGGATGAGTTGCGGTCGAAGGTGGAGCCGTTGAGCGATATGTTGCGGCGGCCTTAGGGCGCGGCGGCTGTCGCCGGTTGGTATTTCTGGGCGCGGGGGTGTGCCCGGGAATCAGGCCGCCTCCGGGACTTGACGTTTTAGACGGGGCCGAGAATGAGTAGAGGGAGGTGGCGGCGAGGGCGCCGCCACAACCGCCGGCGGGCGCCGGCGCTACGGGCTGGCTTATGCAGGCTTTTCGAGAACATACCGGAGTGGTGGCGCCGCTGGATCGGGTGAATGTGGATACCGATCAGATTATTCCTAAACAATTTTTGAAGCGGATTGAGCGGACCGGGTTTGGGCAGTTTCTTTTTTATGATTGGCGGTTTGCGGGGGATGGGACGGAAATCGGGGATTTTGTTTTGCATGCGACGCGCTATCGCGGGGCGTCGATTCTGGTGGCGGGAAAGAACTTTGGGTGTGGGTCATCGCGCGAACATGCGGTGTGGGCGCTGGCGGATTTTGGGTTTCGGGTGGTGATTGCCTCGTCGTTCGCGGATATCTTTGCGAATAACAGTTTGAAAAATGGGCTGCTGACGGTGCGGCTGAGCGATGAGCAGGTGGCCGAGATCATGCGGCGGGCTCGGGAGATTGAGGGATACCAGTTGACGGTGGATCTCGATCGACTGGTGGTTGAGGATGGGCGGGGGTTTACGGCTCGGTTCGCGATGGACGAATTTGCCCGGCATTGTCTGATGAATGGGCTCGACGATATTGGGCTTAGTTTGCAGCACGAACGCGAGATTGCGGCTTATGAGGCTCGGCATCCGTGCGGGCGGAGATGCAGGGGCTGGCGTTGAAGTCCGATTAGATATTGGCAAAAGGCGTTAACCACAGGGTACACGGAGGGGCACAGAGGCCTTCCCAATTTACTTAGTTTCGCAGACGTGTTCAAAGCCCCGCACGTTGCGGGGTTTTTGTTTGTGCGAGCATGGTGCCATCACGACGGCAGCGGCTCTCATCTTGTACACTTCTTGAGTTTTCATTCATTGCTCGATATCAGCGCCTGGATTCACGGGCGATCACACTGAACGGAGTTGGTTTGTGAATAGGGTCTTGTTCGCTATCTGGACTTTGGTTCTTATTTGCCTTCTGGTAGGTAATCCGCAGCTTCACGCTCAGAGCGATCAGGCGGCCAAGCAGCTTACCATCGAAAATATTTTTGTTGACGGAGGCGTGACGGGACGGGCGCCGGAGACGATTCAGTGGAGTCCGGATGGGTCGAAGGTCTCGTTTGTGCAGCGGGATGATTCGGGCGAGCAGGGACAGCTCTGGTATGTCGATGCGGCTACGGGCGAGAAGAAGGTGCTGGTCAGCGATGTCAAGCTGGCACAACTGGCGCCGCCCACGTCGAAGATTCGGGATGAGCGGGAGAAGGAGCGGGTGACGCGGTACCGCGTGGCGGCCTACTCGTGGTCTCCCGATGCGAAGCACCTGCTTTTCGATGCGCACGGGCAGCTCTGGTACTACAGCCTGGATACGGGGACGGCGGTGCAGATCACATCGTCTCCAGAGGCGAGCGAGGACCCAAAATTTTCGCCGGATGGGAAACGGCTGGCGTATGTGCGTAAACACTATCTGTATGTGCGTCCGGTATCGGGGGAGGGTGAGCATCCGCTGCTGAGCGAAGAGAAGGACAAGCACAAGAAAAAAGATAGAGATAAGGACGCCAGCGAGCCGAGCTGAGGGCGACATTCTGAACGGAGAGGTTGACTGGCTGTACTCGGAAGAGCTGGCGGTGCGGACCAATTACTTCTGGTCGCCGGAGGGCGGGCAGATTCTGTTTTTGCAGATGGACGAGAGCCGGGTGCCGACTTATCCGATCACGGACTGGCTGGGCGTGCATGCGCGCGTGGAGCAGGAAAAATATCCGCAGCCGGGAGATCCGAACCCGGTAGTAAGGCTGGGGGTGGCCGGGAGCGACGGCGGCAAGCCGCTCTGGATCAAATTGACGGACGATGAGGACATCTATATTCCGCGTTTTGGTTGGATACGCGAGGACTGGGCCTGGGCGGAGGTGCTGAACCGGCGGCAAGATGTGATGGAGCTTTACTTCATCAATACGAAGTCGGGGAAGTCGCGGAAGGTACTGCGAGAGGTCGAGCCAGATGCGTGGGTGAACGTGAACGATGACTTTCGCGTGCTGAAGTCGGGCGACCGGTTTTTGTGGACGAGTTGGCAGGATGGGCATACGCATATTTATCTGTATAGCTTTGATGGGCGGGATCCGCTGGCCGCCGATGCCAAGATGGAGAAGCAGTTGGAGAGCGGAGAGTATGAGGTGCTCAGCATCAACGGGGTGGATGAGGAGGCGGGGACGGTCTTCTTTACCGCGAATAAAGACGATCCCCGGCAGGAGAAGTTGTTTTCCGTGAAGCTGGATGGGTCGGGGATGCAGGCGATTTCGCGGGAGGCGGGAAGTAACACCGCGAATTTCGCCAAGGACGGGAAGCATTATGTGGAGACACGCTCGGCCACGCTGTCTCCACCGAAAATGTCGGTATGCGCGGCGTCCGGCGAGTGCCATGCGATGTGGGAGGGCCGAAGCGTTGCCGACTTCGGCTTGGTCGAGCCGAAGAAACTGGAGTTTAAGGCCGAGGACGGGACTTTGCTTTATGGATATTTAATTTTGCCGCCGAATTCTGAGGCGGGCGCGAAGATTCCAGTCATTGACTTCATCTATGGCGGGCCTGTGGGACAGACTGTAACGGATGCGTGGGGCGGGTCGAGGCTTTTGTTCCACGAGATGCTGGCGAAGGAAGGTTTCGCGATTTTTTCGGTGGACAATCGCGGGACGCCGAACCGGGGGAAGAAATTTGCAGCGGCTCTCCGCTACCAGTTTGGAGGTGTGGAATTGAAGGATCAACTGGCGGCGCTTGAGCAGCTGTACGCGGAATATCCGCAACTGGACCGCGCGCGGACGGGGATGTGGGGATGGTCGAATGGCGGGTCGATGACGCTGTGGGCGATGACACATTCGGACCGGTTCAAGGCGGGGATTTCGGTGGCGCCGATCAGCAACCAGCATGACTACGATTCTACTTACACCGAGCGCTACATGGGCTTGCCGAAAGACAACATGAACGGGTACGACAATTCGACGGTGAGCGCGGCGGGGAATTTGCATGGGTCGTTGCTGCTGGTGCATGGGACGAGCGACGACAATGTGCACTTTCAGAATTCGGTGCAGATGACTGATGCTTTGATACGGGCGGGGAAGCAGTTCCGGGTGATGATGTATCCGAATAAGACCCACGGGATTTCGGGGACGGAGACCCAGCGGCAACTGTTTACGATGATGAGGGAGTTTTGGGAGAAGGAGCTGAAGTAAGCTCTCAGCTCTCAGTTGATACTCCTGGTGTCAGCGGTCTTGTTTTGCCCCTGGGGATTCGGGTTTTGACTGACAGCTGAGAGCTGAAAGCTGGGCTACCTATGCATCGAACTACTATTGGCGATTTCGAACTTACTGTGGTTTCGGATGGGACTTACTTTTTGGACGCCGGGGCGTTCTTTGGCGTTGTGCCTAAGACTATGTGGTCGCGGAAGGCCGTGCCGGATGAACAGAATCGGCTCGACACTGGCCTGAATTCGCTTCTGATTCGGACTGGCTCGCAGAATATTTTGGTTGAGACTGGGATTGGGGATAAGTTGCCGGAGAAACTGGTGCAGATTTATAAGCAGCCGGCGCAGTTGCTCGACAATCTGCATGCGGTGGGCGTGGCGCCTGAAGACATCGACATCGTGATTAATACGCATTTGCATTTTGATCATTGCGGCTGGAATACGGTGCGGCACGGGGATGGATTTGTCGCGACTTTTCCGAAAGCGAAGTATTACGCACAGCGGGGCGAGTGGGAGCATGGGCGGCGGCAACTGGAGCGGGATGCGATCAGTTATATGAGCCCGAATTACGATCCGCTGGTGGAGAGCGGGCAGATGGAGTTGATCGAGGGGGATCGGGAGATTGTGCCGGGAGTGTCGGTGAAGATCTTTCCGGGACATACGGCTCACATGCAGGCAGTGATTGTTTCGGGCGGGGGAAAGACGGCTTGTTATATTTCGGACTTGATTCCGACTAGCTGGCATTTGGATTTGACCTGGGTGATGGCATTTGACCTTTTTCCGCTGGATACGATCCAGAGTAAGAAGAAGTATTACGAGCGGGCGCTGGCGGAAAGATGGCTGACGGTATTTACGCACGACGATAAGACACCCTGGGGTTATGTGGAGAAGGGGGAGAAGGGGCGGCTGGTGGTGAGGCAGGAGTAGTACGGCAACTTCTTTTCCGCGGATTTCACGGATTTCCGCGGATTAGAAATATGGAATTATCGATCCTGAGAGGTTAGCTGTGTCCGGCGATGGCCGCGCTGAGAGTTGTAATGGTGCTGTAGGGGCGGGCGCGCCACCCTTCGACTTCGCTCAGGCGGGCTTCGCCGGCGCTACGGTCTCTGCGGCTGGGCGCAGAGGAGGCCGCCTACCACTATGAACCAACTGGCCTGTCCGAAGACGACGATGGTGATGGCGTGCTCCGCGCCGAATGCGCCAGAGATCAGGCCGATGATGACGATCGCCGCGAGAACGAGGCCGTAGATACCGGCGGCGCGCGGGAGCATCTTGCCGAGGATCATGACGATCGACCAGACCAGGATGGCGACTGCGGAAGCGATCATCGCAACCTGTACGAACGCCATATCCACATAGCCGTTGTATCTCATGAGCGCGTGCCAGGCGTCGCCTGGCGTGGGCGCGGGTGCTGACGCTGACGCGTGCGCGGCGGCCGCCGCTGCCTGGGCCGCTTCGGCGAGATGCGGCAGCAGGCGCGGCATTACGAGGCCGTCCATCACGATGCCACTCAACATGGCGGCGATGGCGAAGCTGTAGAAGACAAAGCCGGCGATCGACAGGCGGTTGGGAGATGACAGCGCACGGGCCAGCCCGAGAGCGCCGAGGATCATGAGCGGGAGGGCGGCGAGCGCGAGGGAATGCACCGCGATCAGCTTGCGCACCATGTGGTCGACTTCGGCGGGAGTGATCTTGCCGGAGGGATGTAGACTCAGCGTGAGAATCAGGCCGAGTTGTCCGGCGAGCAGCGCGAGGCCGGTTAGGCGATTGTCAGTCAATTGTTTTTCTCCGCTCCGGTTGCAGTCACGATTGCCGCGGACAGCCGAGGGCGGCTTTCCCCACGTGTTCTTCGCCGGATGCTAATGGTGATACGCACGTGCGTCAAAGAAGTTAGTGGCTCATTACCCGATAACGGACAAAGGGGTGGGAAATGTCCAGAAACGACGCAAAGACGGTGCGCAAGACGGAGGCGAAAGGTGCGCGGAGGCCTGACCGAAGGCCGGACAAGCGAGTGCTGCGAACGCGCGATGTGTTGGGCGATGCGCTGGTGAAGCTGATGCACGAGAAGCCGTTTGAAGAGATCACGGTGCAGCACATTCTCGAGGGGGCGGGAGTGAGCCGGTCGACGTTCTACACGCACTTCAGCGACAAGAACGATTTGTTTTTGAGCGATGCAGAAGATTTCTTCGAGATGATGGCGTCGGCGCTGTCGCGGCATGGGGACCGGTCTCGGCGGCTGGCGCCGGTGCGGGAGATGTTTGAGCATGCGGCCGAATGGCGGCCGTTTCTGAAGGCAACCACGGAGGCGGGGAAACTGCAGGACGTGATGGAGATGGGGCGGGAATGCTTTGCACGCGGGATTGCGCGGCGGCTGGAGGAAATGGATGGGAGAGAGCCGGTGGCAAAGGCTACTGGGCGGGGAGTTGAAGTGCGAGTCACCGGCGCCGGGCCGAAAGATCGGAGCCGGGGGCGCTCGGTGGCGACACCCGTTTCACAGATGCTGGCGGGATCGCTGATGGGGCTGATGTCTTGGTGGCTGCATGCGGGGCGGGGGCTTACGGCGGCGGAGATGGATAAGCGGTTTCATGAGCTGGCTTGGAGCGGGATTCGGAAGGCGGCAAATCCAGCGAGTTCAATCTAATTCCTGGGCAGAGCCAGAACGAACGTCCAAAATTCCTTGTTTTTTTTCAATTTCAGGATGGAGTCATCCTTGCTGGGATCCGGCATTGCTTCCCCTTTTATGACGTTCGCTCGACGATCAAAAGCCTGTTGCAAATGCAGTTTCGCGTCCGCAGCATTTCCCTGCTCTGCGTCAGCGCAGGCAAGGTTGTAGTAATTCAACGGATAGCTGGGATCGGTGACGATGGCTTTTTCCGCGACAACACGACTGCCTTTCAGATCGCCGCTCATGCCAAGTGACATTACGAGTTGATCGGTGGCGACGCGGCGTGGAGTGAGATAAGAAGGGTCGTTCGGCATCGCGGCGAGCGAGGCTTTGTAGTAGGGACCTGCCAGAGCGGGAGAGATCTTGAAGAAGATCTGTCCGAGCCTGAAATAGTCGATCGCAGTGGGTTGGTAGGTTAGATCGGGTTGAAAGTCTCGGAGGAGCGCTTTCATGCGCTCGGCCTCCTGCTCGCTTTCGTCAACGCTTGAGATGTCGATCTCTGCACAGGTTCGAGCATCGCCCGCGAACCCGAACAGATTGCGCTGGTGATGCCCACCGCCTACGTGCATGTCGTATAGGTAGGTTGTCGTCGCGAGCATTTCTCCGCGGCCATTCTTCTCTTCGCCATCGACACGTTTTGAGATCAGTTCCGCATTGCCAGAGACGATTGGGTCGATAACGTCCTGGCGGCATCCGGCGGCGGAAGGTTTTCCGGAGAGATTCTCGAACAGAATGAAAGAGGCGGTGATCGTATCGCCTTTGCGCATTTGTGCAACTGGACGCCGGCCATTGTCATAAACGGTGAGCACGTCGGGCTTCCAGTCCGGCCCTCCCGGCAAATGGATCGCGCCCGGGCCGAAGGATGTTACGAGGTTGGTGGGTTTCTTCGACGCATCCTGCTCTGCAAGCAGGGGATTGGAACTCGCGGTGAGGATGAGGTAGACGATCGGGAGCAGGCCAAGATGGCGGGTACGCATAAGCATGAAGGATCTCCGAACGGCGGGATTATAGCGAAAGCGCATCGAGCGGGCTGAAATTGCTGGCAACCATTCCAGCTTGCGGCAGCAACTAATGAATTAGTTACCTTTTCTTGTGGGGCGCGTCTAACGGAAACAGGAGGGGTTCGGTGCCGCCGAGACAGTCAGAGATTTTGACGGAAGCTGAGCTGCGGGTGATGAAGGTTCTGTGGGAGCGCGGCTCGGGGACTGTCCAGCAAGTGCTTGATTCAATTGGGGAAAAACCTGCCTTGGCGTACAACTCCGTTTTGACGGTCATACGGATTCTGGAGCGCAAGGGGTACCTCAAACACATTAAAGACGGACGAGCCCATGTGTATGCCCCCGTCGTGCCTCAAGAGGAGGCTTCAAGGTCAGAAATTCGGCGGCTGGCTAGCCGGTTCTTTGGAAACTCGCGGGAAGACCTGGTTTTGAACATTCTGGAAGATCGGGGCATTGAGGCCGAGGAGTTGGCTCGGCTGCGGAAGATGCTGGAACGGAGCATCACTGCGAGGGGAGACGAGAAATGAACTTCTTGCCTTCCGCTGCTCCCAGTTCTGATTGAAGCCTGGGCGCAGGTGGCGATTGAGCGCATAGTGCATTCGCTGCCTGAGGGGTTGCTGATTGCCTTGTTTGCGTGGGCGGTGCTGCGGGTTTTGCCGAAGCAGAATTCGCGGACACGTTTTGCAGTTTGGTTTTCGGCGTTGATGGCGGTGGTGGGGCTGGCTTGCATTCAACTTCCCGACTCTAACATGGCAAAGAACGCGACGTTAGGATGGAGAACCCTCGGTTTTTATTCCTCGCGAGTGTCTGAAATTCATCTGGCGGCTCATTGGGCTTCGTACCTCTTTATTGCTTGGGCGGTGATCGCTTCGATCGGACTCGCGCGTTTGGCGTCCGGGCTGTGGCATCTGGTCGAGTTACGGCGGAGTTGCACGGCGGTGAATGCGGCTGAGATTGATCCTTTGATCTCCACGACGACGGAAACGTTGAACGCGGAGCGATCGTTTGGATCGCGGCACGTGACGTTGGCTACCTCGGATCGGGTGCGGGTACCGTCGGCGCTTGGACTGTGGAAGCCGGTGATTGTGCTGCCGGCGTGGGCGCTCGCGGAACTTCCAGCGAGCGAGTTGAGCATTATTTTGCGGCATGAGTTTGCGCATCTGCGGCGTTGGGACGATTGGACGAATCTGGTACAGAAGATAGTGCGGGCGGTTTTCTTCTTTCATCCGGCGGTGTGGTGGATTGAGAGCCGGCTTTCGGTGGAGCGAGAGATGGCTTGTGACGACATCGTGGTTGCCGAAACTGACAACCCGATGGGGTATGCCAGTTGTCTGGTAAACCTCCTGGAAAGAAGTCTCGCGCAACGCGGATGGATGATGGCGCAGGCCATGGTGCACCGCGCGCGCGAGGCTTCGGAGCGCGTGGCGCAGATTCTGGACAAGAACCGGCCGGCGGGGCGAGGGATTTCGAAGCCTGCGCTGGGGCTGGTGGGGACGTTTACGGCGCTGTGCGTGGTGATGCTGCCGGCGACTCCGCAGTTTGTGGCGTTTGATCGCGGGGTGGAGACGGGAGTTGAGCCGACATATTCGGCGGCGCTCACGCGCGGCATGCGCGTGCAGAACCTCAGCTATCGCGCGGCCTCGCCGCCGGTCGTGACTCCGGCGGATCTGAGGACTCACGAATTAAAGAAGGCATCGGCGCATGGGAAATCAATCGCGCCCGATTCTGTAGTGCCCCAAATTAGCACGCAGCCTACGCGCGCGAGCCTGAGGCACGATTCCGATCAGGCGCCTATTGGAGAAACACTGACTCGGGCGAATGAGGTGGCGGACGTTGACGGCGCGGCAGATCGGAATACTCAGCATGCGACGCAGAGAGTCGTGTTCGTGCGGGCGACACAGGTCGTGACTGCCGAGATTCCAGTGCCCGAGTTGACGATTGTTTACTTGCCTCGCGGGCCGGTTGCGATCTGGACGGTAACGATGATGCGGGTGACGATGACGGCTCCGGTGTGGAAAGAGATGCAGATGCCGCCCGCTAAGAAGACTTAGAGAGAGTTTGGTAGCGGCATTTTTTTTGCTGCTATCAACTAAGGATTTAGTTGTTGTTGGCGACTGGCAGTGATTGGCCCCTGGCCATTAGCTACTAGCGGAACAAATCGGATCATTATCCAAAGGAGAAGAAGCAATGCAGATGTGGGTGCAACATTTGAAATCTCAAATAGCAAAGGCAAAATTAGCTGGGGGGGACGGGAAAAAGGTCCTCACTAGGCGGTTTGGCGTGGCCGTGCTGGCGATTGCAATGGTGGCTTCGATGGCTGCGTTTACATTCACCAGGTCAGCGAGCGCGGCAGCTTCGGTTGCTACACCGGCTCCGGCGGCAGCGGCGCTGGACGATAACAGCGTGGGGGCGCTGCTCTCGCTCGATCATGCGATGGAAACCTTGGCAGCGCGGGTTACGCCTGCGGTCGTCAATGTGACCGTCACGTCGAAAGAGAAGGCGGGCGCGTCAGATCAGGGAATGCCGGACATGGAACAATTTTTCGGACCGGATGGTCCGTTCGGACAGCAGTTTGGGCAGCAGTTCGGCCGGCAGTTCCGTTTTCAGCAGCAGCCGCAGAACCGCGTTGAGCATGGGCTGGGCAGCGGCGTGATCATCTCGCCCGACGGCTACATCGTGACGAACAATCACGTGGTCGAGGGCGCGACCGATATTCGCGTGACCATGCATAACAAGGAGGTTTATGCGGCGAAGCTGATTGGCACCGATCCGCTGACGGATCTGGCCGTGATCAAAATCAACGGCAGCGATTTCCCGAGCATTCCATGGGGAAATTCGGCGAGCCTGCGGCCGGGGCAGACGGTGCTGGCATTCGGCAATCCGTTCGGCTTGCAGTTTACGGTGACGCGCGGAATTGTAAGCGCGCTCAATCGGCCGAATCCGGACAACGACCGGCGAAAACCGGGCGAGTTCATTCAGACAGATGCGGCGATCAATCCGGGCAACTCGGGCGGCGCGCTGGTGAATGCACGCGGCGAACTGATCGGCATCAACACATTCTTGATTTCGGGCTCGGGCTCGTTTGCGGGCATGGGCTTTGCGATTCCCACGCAGATTGTGGAACCGACCGTCACCACCCTGATCCGCGATGGCAAGGTCACGCACGGCTACATCGGGATTCAGATTGCCGATGTGACGCCGGACAATGCGAAGTTCTTTCATCTGAATAAGGCGGTGGGAGCGCTGGTGAGCGACGTGACGGCGGATGCGCCGGGATCGAAGGCCGGGCTGAAGACGGGCGACGTAATTACCGAACTTGATGGCAAGGAGATTACGGACGCAGGCCAGTTGCAGATGCTGGTTGGACAGAAGCGACCGGGCGAAACGATTCACCTCGAGGTCATCCGTGACGACAAGCCGACGACTGTCGCGGTGACTCTGGGCGATCTGAACAACACGAACGGAACGGAAGCTGCGAGCAGCGGGCCCCACAAGGGACGCTGGGGATTGAACCTCGGCGACCTGGACCAGAATGCACGGCAGGAACTGCAACAGGAGGGCGCAAGCCAAGGCGTCAACATTCATGGAGCGATCGTGAATGATGTGGTGCCGGGAAGTTCAGCGGACAACGCAGGCATCAGCCGCGGCGACGTGATTATGGAGGTCAATCGCAAGCCGATGAAGTCGTCGGCGGACGTCGCGGCGGCGCTGGGCAACGTGCCGAAGGGGCAAGATGCGCTGGTTCTGGTGTGGTCAAATGGCGGGAGCACGTTCCGGGTGCTGCATCCGTCGGAGTAAGGCAGCTATCAGTCCTCAGCCATCAGTAAAGGCCTTGGCATTCGGCTTTTTGGGATGGTCGCTGCGTCGATCATGCGCTGCGCTTTGTCCGAGTTGAAGCGGATAGGGCGCAGCGCTTTCACTTCTCAACTTTGCGAACAGTTCAACCCGATGCAGGAAATACGGTGTGCGCCATCAACCCGGATTTGGATGAGGTGGCCGTCACAGGTTCCGCTAGTGCTATCCAACAACAGGGATAGCGGCGGCCTGCAAGCTTTGAGGCAAGGCCGACGCGCCCCAAACAGCGATTGTTGTGTTGTCGTTCGCCATTAGCAACCGCAGTCTCTCTCCACACGCATTTTCAATGAGTTAGCGATTACTGCTGGCACGGTAGTAATCAGGAATTCCACATCTCAACAAGGATAGTCTCGGTTTCTCCCGATAGAATAAAAGATAAGGGAGATTCCTTCCCAACTCTAGCTTGCGATAACGGGCGAGACGCTCGACGCTCCACAATTGGTTTGATGGAGACACACGAAATTGGAAAAAACTAGCGGATTGGATCTGGGTCAGGTAGTGGAACGGGCAGCGTGCTCGCTGGATGCCAGCTATGTGCTGGAAATGGATGAGATTGCGAATCTGACGGCGGACCCAACCAAGCCGGCGGACACGCTGATGAATGTGGTCGCGCTGATTGCGCGGCGATTCGGCACGGATGTGTGCTCGGCGTATTTGCTGGAGCCGGACCGGGCGAACCTGGTGCTGGCGGCGACGCTCGGGCTGCGCCCCGAGTGCGTTGGACACCTGCGCATGGGCGTGCAAGAAGGCTTGACCGGGCTGGTGGCGGAACACGTGCGGCCGGTAGCGGTCGAGCAAGTGAGGAATCACCCGCGCTTCAAGTATTTTCCGGAATCGGGCGAGGACCCGTACCAGTCGTTCTTGGGGGTGCCGCTGATTGACCGCGGCGTGCTGCAAGGCGTGCTGGTGGTGCAGACGGTTGAGGCGCGGGTATTTCCGGAGAATGAGATCCGGCTGCTGACGGAAGCGGCCAAGCGGGTTGCGCCGATCGTGAGCGAAGCGCGAACGCTGGATCGGTTCATCGCCCCGGTGCAGGAACGGCTATGGGCCCTGGCGCGCAACATGTGGTGGAGCTGGGATGCCGATGCGGGGCAGTTGTTCCGGGAACTGGACCGCCAGCGGTGGCGGGATCTGAATCACAGTCCGGTGGGGCTGCTGAATGAATTTCCGCTGGCGAGGCTCGAGGAACGTGCGGACGAATTGGGACTCGATAGCCGGATCAACTACGCCTACCGGCGGCTGCGAGAGTATCAAGAGACTGAACATACCTGGGGGGCGCGGCGGGCGGGCGTGCTGCGGCCGCGGCCGGTCGCGTATTTTTCGGCGGAGTTTGGGATTCATGAATCGCTGCCGATTTACTCCGGCGGCCTGGGGGTGCTGGCGGGCGATCACATCAAGAGCGCGTCGGATTTGGGGATCCCGCTGGTGGGCGTTGGGCTGTTTTATGGGCAGGGATATTTCAAGCAGCAACTGGATCGCGACGGCTGGCAGCACGAGGAGTACATCAAGAACCAGGTGAGCCAGCTCGCGATGGAGCCGGCGATTGGGAAAAATGGCCGGCCGATCATGGTGCAGGTCGATACGCGGCACGGGTCGATTCGGGCGAGAGTATGGCGCGTGAAGGTGGGGCGCTGCGATCTGTTCCTGCTGGACTCGGATGTAGAAGGAAACGCGCCGGAGGATCGCGAGCTGACGTCGCGGTTGTATGGCGGCGACGGACGGGTGCGCGTCCACCAGGAGTTGCTGCTGGGTGTGGGCGGGCTGCGCGCGCTCAAGGCGCTGGGCATTAATCCGGGAGTGCTGCATTTGAATGAAGGGCACAGCGGCTTTGCGGTCCTGGAAGCGATCCGGATGCGGATGGAGGAAGAAGGAATCAGCTTTGACAAGGCGGTGCCGCGAGTTTCGCGCGAGGTGG
This sequence comes from uncultured Acidobacteriaceae bacterium, assembly GCA_963698865.1. GTDB lineage: Bacteria > Acidobacteriota > Terriglobia > Terriglobales > Acidobacteriaceae > Acidiflorens. The sequence goes on from CAVOSL010000007.1 coordinate 808,752, forward strand.
TGTTCACGACGCACACTCCGGTGCCGGCGGGGCACGACCGCTTCGATGCGGACCTGATCGAAGAACATCTGGGAATTCTGCGTGAGGCGCTTGGGCTTTCGAAACATGATTTTATGGCATTGGGGCGAGAGAACCCGGACAGTGACGAGCGCTTCTGCATGACCGTGCTCGGACTAAAAATGGCGCGGCGGGCGAATGCAGTTTCCTCACTGCATGGCGAAGTATCGCGCGCCATGTGGACTGGGCTGACGCCGGGCAAGTCGGAGGATTCGGTGCCGATCGGCCACATCACCAACGGCGTGCATGTGCCGACGTGGCTGGCGCCGCAGATGTTCCGGCTGTATGACCGTCATCTGGGTACAGGCTGGAACACGAAGAGCAGTGATTCCCACATCTGGGATGGAATCGAAAACGTCGATGACGGCGAGCTGTGGGAGACGCATCTGAATCTGAAGTCGCGCATGATCGAGTTCGTGCGGCGGCGGCTGGTAAAGCAGGCGGAGCGGCGGGATGAGCCACGGCAGGAATTGCAGCGACTGGACCGCATTCTGAGTCCGGACGCGCTGACAATCGGGTTTGCGCGGCGCTTTGCGACTTATAAACGGGCAAACCTGATTTTGGCGGACCTCGAGAAAATTGCTTCGCTGGTGAACGATCCGAAGCGGCCGGTGCAGTTCGTGTTTGCCGGCAAGGCTCATCCGAACGACGAGCCCGGAAAACGGGTGCTGCAGCAGGTGGCGCAGTTGATGCGCGATCCGCAGTTCTGCGACAAGTTCGTGTTCGTGGAAGATTACGACATCAACGTCGGGCGGCATTTTGTGCAGGGTGTGGATGTGTGGCTGAATAACCCGCGGCGTCCGCTGGAAGCGTCGGGGACGAGCGGGCAGAAAGTAGTTTTGAACGGCGGGCTGAACCTGTCGGTGCTCGACGGCTGGTGGGCGGAGGCCTACGACGGGATGAATGGTTTTGCGATTGGCGGCGGGCGGACACATTCCGACATGAATGTGCACGATACGCGCGACGCGGAAGACCTGATGCGCGTGATGCAAGAGGAAGTGATTCCGCTGTATTACCAGCGCGACCGCGACGGCCTGCCGCGGGGATGGATCAAGCGCATGAAGCGGACGATTCGCACGCTGGGATGGCGGTTCAACGCGGACCGCATGGTCATGGATTACTGCTTGCAGTGCTATGTGCCAGCGGCGGGCGGGACCTCGAGCGAATCGCGGGCGAAGTACTGAGTAGAGTTAGAAGGCAGAAGCTAAACCTCTTTTGGAGAACTCCTTTCCAGTGCCGTGACGTGCTTGAATCGCGGCTATGCTTCGCGAGGCCCAAAGCACTCGATCAAAATCAGACCCCTCATCTTAACGCGCTCCTTGCGCACGCATACAGCCCTCCCGATCGCAGGCGCAAGCTTCAACCGCAGAGGACTACGTCGCGGAGCAATTGAAGTCCCTCCTCGTTGTCTGGTTTCTCTTGACAGGCGCGCGTCAGGTGGCGATACTAGATGAATAATTATGCATCATAATGGATAATTATGCCTCTAAACAAAAGGCGATGAAGTGCGTGGGGCACTTTCAGGGCGGTATCCGTAGAAAGACATGATTGAGAAATTGAAAACGGCGGTGCTAGGCGCATCCGGGTATTCCGGGATGGAGTTGACACGGATTCTGGCGCGGCATCCGCGTGTGGAGAAGCCTTTGCTGCTGACGCGGAGCGCGGAGAGCAATGAATCCGGCGGCACGTCCCCGCTTCCAGGCGTAGCTGGAAATGGGAATGGGAACGGCAACGGGCACGCAGCGGTTACAGCGTTTTCGTGGGAGACTCTGCAGGAACATGGAATCGAGCTGCTGTTTTTGGCGACTCCACATGGGGTGTCTCGGGAGCTTGTGCCCGAAGCCTTGTCGCGCGGGTTGCGGGTGGTCGATCTGAGCGGGGCCTGGCGCCTGAAGCAGGCGGAGCATCGGGCGGTGTATGGCTTCAGCGACATGGATGCCGCAGCCGCGGCGAAGCTGGATGCGCGCGCCGTTTACGGCCTGCCGGAGTTGAATTCGGATTCGATCGCCGACGCGACGTTGGTGGCGAATCCGGGATGCTATGCGACTTCGGTGATTCTTGGCCTCGCGCCCCTGGTCTCGGCGGACTTGATCGATTGCGAGCGCGGAATTATCTCGGATTCGAAGTCGGGCGTTTCTGGAGCGGGCAAGGAGCCGACCGCGCGCACGCACTTTGTTTCGGTGGCAGACAATTTTTCGGCGTACTCGGTTTTTGGGCACCGGCATACAGGCGAAATCCTGGAACAGTTGCGGCTGGATGCCGCTCACCTAATCTTTACGCCGCATTTGCTGCCGATCCCGCGCGGAATCCTGTCGACGATTTACGTGAATTTAAAGAGCGAGTTGACGACAGCGGACATCCAAAGTTGTTTTGGGGATTTCTATGGCGGCAAGCGGTGGGTGCGAGTTTATCCAGCGGCGACTTTGCCGGAGATTCAGTTTTCTGTGCATACGAATTATTGTGATATTGGATTCACGCTCGCGAAAGATGGGCGGCGCCTGGTTATCGTTTCGTGTCTCGACAATCTGTTGAAAGGCGCTGCGGGACAGGCGGTTCAGAACATGAACGTGATGTACGGGTGGAATGAGAGCGAGGGACTGGCGTGAAGATCGTCGTCAAAATCGGTGGGGTCGCGGTGGAAGACAAGCCGACGCTCCAGAAATGCGCGCAGGCGATGGTTCAGCTGGCGCAGGACGGCCACCAGGTGGCGGTGGTGCATGGCGGCGGGGCGGCGCTGACGCGCACGTTGAAGCTGATGGGAAAGGAAAGCGAGTTTGTGCACGGGCTGCGCGTGACCGATGCGGAAACGCGCGACGTGGCTTTGATGGTGCTGGCGGGAATCGTGAATAAGAGCCTGGTGGCGGCGATTGCGGCTGCGGGCCAGCCGGCAATCGGGTTGTGCGGCGGAGATGGCGGCGTGTTTCGCGCGCGCAAAAAGCAGGATGCGGAGCACGATCTGGGATTTGTCGGCGAAATTTGTTTCTCGGAGCCGCGATGGATCAGGGCAATCTGGGCGGAGGGGGGGATTCCGGTGCTGTCGTCGGTGGCGCTCGGCGGCGACGGCGAATATTACAACGTGAATGCCGATCAGATGGCAGCGGCGTGCGCGATCGCGTGCCAGGCGGATGCGCTGATTTTTCTGACGGATGTGGCGGGGGTGAAGCAGGCGGACGGTTCGGTGATGCCGCGATTGCACACGGCGGAAGTACCGGCGCTGATTGAGGGATCCGTGATCAGCGGTGGGATGATGCCGAAGCTCGAAGCGTGCATCCAGGCGCTGAAACGGGGCGTGGGGCGAGTGCGGATTCTTCCGGCGGCGGAGGTGGAAGTGCTGCCGCTGTTTTATTTCACGCGCATCGAATGTGGCACGGAGGTGCTGAGAGCATGAATCTGGATTCTGTGTCGCAGATGGAAAAGAAGCTTTTGATTCCCACCTATGATCGCCAGCCCATTTTGCTGGAGCGCGGCAAGGGCGTGTATGTGTGGGATTCGACCGGGAAAAAGTATTTAGATTTCCTGAGTGGGCTGGGCGTGAATGCGCTGGGGCACAATCATCCTGCGATTCAGAAGGTGATTCGGAAGCAGGCGGCGAAGCTGATTCACACCTGCAACATTTTCTATCACGAATACCAGGCGGAGCTGGCGAAGCGGCTGACAGAGATCTCGGGATTGGACCGCGTGTTTTTCTCCAACAGCGGAACCGAGGCGTGGGACGGGGCGCTGAAGCTGGCGCGGGCGTTTGCGCGGATGGAGCACGCGAAGAAAGAGAGCGGGTGCCTGCCGAAGTGGATTCTGGCCATGGAGAATTCGTTTCATGGTCGCACCTACGGGGCGATGTCGACGACTGGGCAGAAGAAGTACCGGGCTCCGTTTGCTCCGCTGGTGCCGGGAGTGCAGTTCGTCAAGTTCAATGACGTGGAGGATCTGGAGCGGAAGTTTAACGCGAGCGTGTGCGCGGTCTGCATCGAGACGATTCAAGGGGAGGGCGGGATTCAGCCGGTCGCTAAGGAGTTTTTAGAGCTGGCTCGGCGCCTGACGGGGAAGAGCGGCGCGCTGCTAATCCTCGACGAGATTCAGTGCGGCCTGGGGCGCACGGGCAAGCATTTTGCCTATCAGCATTACGGCGTGTTGCCGGATGTGGTGACAGTGGCGAAGCCGCTGGCGGCGGGGCTTCCACTGGGCGCGATCCTTACGACGGAGCGCGTGGCGGCGGCGATGCATCCTGGGCTCCACGGGACGACGTTTGGCGGCGGCCCGTTGGCGTGCGCGGTTGCGATTGAATTTCTGCGTCAAGAGCAAAAGTTGCTTAAGCATGTCGTCGCGATGGGCGATTATTCCGGGGCGGCACTCGAAAAACTCGACGGCAAGCACGCCTCGATTCAGGATGTGCGAGGTGCCGGACTGATGCGGGCGATCGAACTCGACTCGGCTGAACTGGCGAAGGCTGTGCTCGTGCGGATGCGCGAGGCGGGAATCATTATCAATCGCACGCACGAGAAGGTACTGCGTTTCCTGCCGCCCTACATTATTCAGAAAAAACATATTGACCAACTGGTAGCGGAGCTGGATCGCGCGCTGAGTGCGGGCATTCAGTCGGACAATCAGGTCAACACGGTCAAATCGCGCCCGAAAAAAGATGCCGTAAAACTCAAGGCGGGCTTGATCGGGGCTCCAAACATGGCGCTGGCCCCGGCTCGCGGGCGCACGCCGGCGGCGAAGGAGGAAGAGTATGCGCGCGCGTGAGGCTATTCTTCCGGATGCGGAGGAGATTGAGGCGCTGATTCGAAATTATTCGAGCGATGGCACTCTGCTGCCGCGCACGCTGGCCGAGATTTGCGAAAACGTCCGCGATTTCGTCGTGCTCGAGGACCAGGGGCGGATTATCGGATGCGGAGCGCTGCATTTGTATGGCGTTCATCTGGCGGAGATTCGTTCGATTACCGTCGACCCTTTGCGGCAAAGCGGTGGTGGCGGGAGGCGGCTGGTGAAGGCGCTGCTGGCGCAGGCCGAAAAGCATAAGGTCAGTTGCGTGTGCCTGTTTACGCGCATTCCAGAATTCTTTTCGCGGATGGGATTTACCGTGGCCCAGCACACGGATCTCCCCGACAAGATTCATAAAGACTGCTTTCAATGTCCGCGGTTGGCGAATTGCGATGAGGTGGCAATGATTCGCGGCGAGCTGCCGGCGTTCGCGATCCTGCCTCCGCCCACGAACTGGGTGTATAAGATCCAGCAGGCATGACATCTTCAAAACTGCGGCGTGCTCCCGAAAAAATTCTGGTGCCGTTGGGATTTTCTTTCTCGGCGCTGACGGCTGGGATTAAAGCGAGCCGCCGGCCGGATTTGGCGCTGGCTGAGATTGCCGGCGGCGCGACTGCAGCGGCCCTGTTCACGCGCAATCGCGTCGTCGCGGCGCCCATTGAAGTGGGCCGTGCGTCGCTCGCCGCCACTGGCGGGCGTGTTCGCGCTCTCATCGTCAATTCGGGCAATGCAAATTGCGCTACCGGGAGCGTGGGTATTGCGGCTTGCGAAAGGGTTTGCCGCGAAGCTGCGAAAATTCTTGGCGTGCGGCCGACCGAAGTGTTTCCTTCGTCGACGGGCATCATTGGCGTGCCCCTGCCGGATAGCAAGATTCGCGCGAAGCTGCCGGAGCTGATTCGAAGGTGCTCGGCGAGCTTGCGAGGCGCCGACGAATTTGCGCGCGCCATTATGACTACCGACACGCGGCCGAAGATTGCGGCGGCGCGTTTTCGAGTCTCTCCCAAACGACAATCGGGAAGGTCTAGAGCGTCGACAGCGGGCGACGTGACCTTGCTCGGAATTGCCAAGGGGGCCGGAATGATTCATCCGCAACTGGCGACGCTGCTGGTTTACCTCTTCACGGACCTGGCAGCCACGGGAGCCGAGTTGCGCTCATTGTTAAGGGATGCGTGCAATGAATCATTCAACTGCATGTCGATTGATGGGGATACTTCGACGAATGATACCGTGCTGCTGCTGGCGAGCGGGGCGGGTCGGGCACGCGCTAGAGATTCCGTGGGCAGAAAGAAATTTTCTGCGGCGCTGAATGGCGTTTGCCGGTCGCTGGCGGAACAGATTATCAGCGATGGCGAAGGCGTGCAGCATGTGATTCGGCTGCACGTGGCGGGAGCGCGCACGCGCGAGGAGGCGCTGACGGTGGCACGTGCGATTGCTCACTCGTTGCTGGTAAAGACGGCGTGGGCGGGCGCGGATCCGAATTGGGGACGGATTCTGGCGGCAGTCGGGCGTTGCGGCGTGGCGATTGACCCGTCGCGGGCAAATGTTTTTATTGGGGAGCAGAAAGTCTGCGGTGGTGGAGTTGCGTCATTGTTCGATCAGCGGCGGGCGCATCGGGCGCTGGCTCGGCCGGAGTGCGATGTGCGGGTGGAACTCGGACGCGGGCGGGAATCGATACGATTTCTCACTACCGATTTGACCGCTGAATATGTACGGATCAATGCGGATTATTCGACGTAAAAGCAGCTTCTAGCTCTTAGCTTTTAGCTTCTAGCCACCTCCGCCGGCGGCACACGATTCACGAGCTGCAGCTTCAGAAGCTGAACATCGCCTGCAGTTCTATTTTGCGATTGGCGGCCGGGCTTGAAAAGGGGCCGCCGGCCAGGCTTACCGATCTTCCAAAATCCGGTGAGGTGATGACTCCGATGGGGGCGCTGGCATTCACGTCATTCAGCGCGTTTCTTGCGTTCACACTCAGAGTTAGATTGTAGCGACGGCCCGTTGGCGCCGCGCCGAACATCCCTCCCGGCCCGCCTCCTCCGTGACCGCCAAAGCCTACTCCACCGCCACCACCGCCTCCGCCAGCATGAGCGACCGGATTGTGGCCGCTGGGCGAGCCTCCCGCTTGCGCCCCGCTGGTGCTTTTTATTTCGGGGCCGAAGCCGAAGGTTTTTGCCAGGCGCAGGTTCAGCGTGAAGAGATTGGGGCCAACGAGATAGTTGATTGGAATCGGCGTGTACGGCGTGGCCGGAACAGTGAATTGGCAGGCCGCCTGCGTTGGATACGGGCACGAGCCCGTGGGATTGGGATTGAATGCCGGGCGAACATTGAATTGCAAATCTCCGGCGAGGTCCTGGCCGACGGTGACGTTGTAGGGCGATCCGGAGTTGAAAACAAGAAATGGACTGAGGCGAAAACCGCGCGGCAACGCGATGGAGCCGCCGAAGAAGACGCGATTGCGAATGGCGAACGACGCGCGGCCGTAGTCGAGCGCGATGTCGTGCTGATCGGAGGCGAAATTGGTCGAAAACGAGCCCCCGCTCGTAGACCCGATCGGATCGCTATTCGCGTAGTTCAAAGAATAGAAGCCATGAAAAGAGACTTTGGCTCCAGCCGAGACATTGAAGCTTGCGATCAACTGGTTCTGGCGAAAATCTCCGGCCGAGGCGTATTGGAATAGGTATTGATCGGGTTGCGAGCCAACGAAATATGGATACTCTGGAACGTCGGGGGCGTTGGGAATGAACGACATTAACTGATGCACGCCACGGGAATTCAGATAGGTGAGCGTGGCATTCGCGAACTTGGTGATCTGGCGCTCAAGGCTGAAGGCACTCTGGATGATGTAAGGCGCGTGCAGATTGGGCGCGATCTGATCGATCGAAGAAACGGTTTGCGCGGGTAGTTGACTGACCGAAGGAACGGTGGGGAAGAAATCAATCGTCGGGCACGTGGGATTGCATTGCGTCGTTGACACGGCATACTGCTGTTGCGTAGTTCCGTTCAATCGGTCTACATTCAGAACCAGTCCCTGCCCGACCCTTTCATAAAACAGGCCAAAGCCCCCGCGCAGCACGGTTTTTGGCGCGCTCTTGCCGCCTCCGCCGATTCCCCAGGCAAAGCTGATTCGAGGGGCCCAATCGGCGTGATCGTGAATGGCGTTCTGGGTTTCAAAGCGGAAACCGCCGCTGAGAGTCAGCGTGGGACGCACCTTCCAGTCATCTTGTATGTACAGTCCAGCATCCGCCACTGTCGCGGTCACAGTTGGAATCGAGCCGCTGGGAGACGCGTCGAGCGTAAATTGGGTAGCGCCAATCGGCATGCCGCCGCTTTCAAGAGCCTGAATGGCTGCGGTATAAGCGTCGATGCTCGGGAAGGTGAAAGCGCCGTTGAATCCCGCGCCTGACGCGCTGACCTCATGGCCGACGCGCAGTCGGCCTCCGAACTTCACGAAGTGCTTGCCTTGCGCTATGGACGTGTAATTTTGCAGCTCGTAGCGATCCTCATGATCGATCTGAACTCCCGAGTTGGCGCGGCCGCCGGTAAACGAGCCGAGCACCCTGATGGAAGCGCCTGTCGTGAAGCCAGCGGGCAGCGTCTGCAGAGGCGTGTTCACTGGATTCTGATTACTGTCGTCGCGCAGATATTGGAAGTGCGTCTCGTTGACCGCCTTAGGTCCCAGGATTTGCGTGTCGGTGATTTGCACGGTGTGCTCGGTGGAGAAGGTGTTGTAGCCCGCTTCGGGCAGCACCTGCCCGCCGATACCGCTGTTTTGCCACGTGTCACGGTAATACTGGTACCGGGCCGTAAGGCTGTTGTTGGGCGTGAGCTGGTAGTCGATGCGCGGGCTGAGGTTGGTACGCGTGCGCGGATTGGGAACGCTCTCCTGCAGACCCAAGTCCTGTGCGTCGACGATGGCGATTTCGTCGATGTTGCGGCGCTGCACGTCGAAGAAGAATGACGCCTTCTTGTTGATGGGGCCGCCGATGTTGCCCATGTAGATGACGGAGTCGTAGGGCGACTGTTCAGCATCTCCGAGGAACGGGTTACGGGAGTTGAAGGCCGAGTCGTTGCCGACGACGGACAATTGTCCGTGAAATTTGTCGGTGCCGGGTTTGGTGAAAATTTCAATGCGGCCGTAGCCGAGCTTGTCGTACTCGGCGGAGAATGGGTTCTGGTTGATGCGAATTTCGCGAATGGACGATTTGGGCGGGAGCTGGCCGGCGGTGAAGCCATCGATGTACAACTGGCCGCCATTGGGTCCGGCGGAGGGGCCGGCCATCGCTTCGAGGTCGGCCTGGAGTTCGTCGGGATCGTCGGGCAGGGCTTCGAGGTCTTTGCCGGTCAGGACGATCGCACTTGCGTTGTTCGCCGGATTGACCTGGACCTGCGGGGTTTCCTCCTGAACGTTGATTTTCTGCTGCTCGACCTGGATTTCAAGCGGGATGTTGAACTGCGAGACCTGGCCGGCGTTGACCTGAACATCGTTTTGGACGAAGACCGTGAACCCCTTGGCGTTTGCCGTGACGGTGTAGCTGCCTGGAGGGAGATTGCCGATTTCGTAGCTGCCGCTGTTGTTCGTTTTAGCCGAGTGGGTCGCGCCGCCCGATTGGAGAACGGCAACGGTGGCGTTGGGAACGACGGCGCCGGATGGATCGGAGACTTGTCCGCGGAGCGTGCCGGTGGACTGGGCGGTGGAGCTGCCGAGAGCTGCGAGTATGAGAAACATCAGGAATGAAAAATGTTTCAGGGAGCACACCATTTTTATTGTCGAACCGAACCTATTTGTGGGCTGATCATTCATGAAGAAATCATTACGGCGTAGAATCGCTCTCCCCACCGGATGTGTTTAACGACCACGGGGAAAGCAGCGAGGCCGAATGATTGGGGGCAGCGGTGAGGATGGGCTCGACACCCGCGAGCAACGTAATGGCAGTGACCTCGCCGGAATTGCCGCCGGAGGTGGAGACGATCATCACCGCCTCGCCTTTCTGCAGTTCGGCGAGCGTGCTGTTCGGCAAGCGGCTCAGCATACGTTGCACGTCGGGAGCACCGTTTCTGCCTTGAGCGCCGCCCGCAGGGCCAACATCCTTCGCAGGCCGTGGGGCCGAATTCGCGGATTGCGAATTGGCCGATTGATCGCCGTTCACGCCGCCTTTGAGCCGTGCCGCGACGTGCTGCGCCATCTCCGGTGGCAGCTTTTTCATCTGCGACTCGGACGAGACTTTGACCACGACTGGCGCTTTGGCGATCAGATCGTGGACCGTGATGGTGCTGGTTGTTGCGTCGATCGCGGTGATGGTGCCGGCGATGTTGCGGAACGATCCGGAGACGACTTCTTCGGCTGTGAGTTCGTTACCGTCGGGGCTGCGCAGGCCGCGGGCGCGAAGCTGGTCGCCCGTCTTGATGTCAGCGAGCGGGGCCGGCTTGGCGTCATCGAATTTGACAGAGCCAGGGGCGTAGCGGCGTAGGATCGTGTTCTGGGCGATGTGAACAGTAATATTGTGGCTGGCGCCGAGGCCACCGGATGAGATTGTAACCGTGCCGGCAGGCGCGTCGACATTCGTGACCAAGCCTCCGACGCCCCGTTTTTGCCAGTCCTCACTTTCCTGCTTGTGCTTCGCGGAAACATCGGCCTGCTTCATTACGATGACGGCTAGGGCCGCGATGGTGCGGCCATCGGGTGAGGCTTGACCACGGACTAGTACTCGGTCTCCGGGCTGAAGATCCTGCGGCTGGAGGGCGGTCGCGTTCTTCAAGTCTTTTTCGCCTGGAGGGACGCGCAGAATTTTTGTCGAGGGCGCGAGAGTGGCCGTTATGTCGGTGCCCGATTCGGCGGTTACTGTGATGGAGTTCGAATCGACTGTCTTGACTGTACCAACCGCCTTGGAGACGGCATCGGGCTTGGCTTGGGCCGTGCACGGAATTGCGAGCACGGCCGCGAGGATGATCGCCAACACCGTCGGGACCAGATCGTTCGCGCAATCATTTCGCAATGAGTGCATGTGCTTTTAATTTAGCATTGGACAAGTGGTGTGAAATGAGGCTTTACGAAGTTTTACCTGCTTTGACGCGACGTTTACAGGCGATGATTGGCAACTTGCGGTTCGCGAGCTTGCATCCAGTGTCATAGCTGGGAGCACTCCGATTAGACTTTTACCACTGAGGTCACAGAGGACTGCGGCTCAGGGAAGAAATGATTTTGCGAGGGGCGATGTTCTCCAAAACGGCAAGTCGGGTTCTGATTTTTGCGCTTAGCTTTGTGCTGGCTGTTCCGCCGGGGTTTGGGCAACCGGGACAGGACAAGGATCCGCAGCCAGGCAAAGGTCCGGCCGCGCCGAGTGGCGCTGCCAAAGTCCTGGCGCTGACGGTTACGGTGCGCGACAAGCATGGTGCGATCGTGAAGGACCTGACGAAGGATGATTTCACGCTCCTGGAAAATGGGCGGCCGCAGACAGTGGCATATTTTTCAGCGGATCTGAATTCGCCGCTCACGCTGGGCTTGCTGGTAGATACGAGTTTCGGGCAGAGGGAGTTTTTGGATCAGGAGCGAAATGCGAGCCGCAATTTTCTTGATCAGATGCTGACGCGGGAGAAGGACAAGGCGTTTCTACTGCACTTTGATCGTGAGGTCGAGCTGCTGCAGGATTTGACGCATAACCGCGAAAAGATGCAGTCGGCGCTGGAATTGCTGAGAACGGGGGAGGAGGACAGCGGGCGGTCAAACGATCGGAATGATGACTCGCGATCGGGATCGGGTACGCGGCGCGCGAGCCGGGAGCTGTATGACTCGGTTTACCTGGCGTCGAATGAGGTGCTGAAGAAGCAGGCGGGACGTAAAGTCGTCATCATTCTTTCTGATGGAGTCGATCGCGGAAGCAAGACAACTCTCGAAAGCGCGATTGAAGTGGCGCAACGGGCGGACCTCATCGTGTACACGGTTTATTTCAAAGGAGAGCAGGAACACCGCGAGCGCCGTGACAATGGTTATCCCGGACGGGGAGGTGGTTACCCTGGAGGCGGAGGGCCTTATCCCGGGGGCGGGCCATATCCGGGGGGAGGAGGGCCTTATCCGGGCGGGGGGCGACGGCCGGGAGACGATCGGCGTCCGTCGGAGCCCAAGGTGGATGGCAAGAAAATTCTTCAACGCTTCTCGAAGCAGACGGGCGGGCGGTTCTTTGAGGTCTCGAAGAAAGAATCGGCCGGCGAAATTTACGCGAGCATTGCCGACGAGCTGAAGGGGCAGTGCAGCCTGGGGTTCACTCCAGATAAGGACGCGGCGGGCGAGGGATATCATCACGTCGTTCTGCAGGTCAAAAAGAAGGATGTGAGCGTGCAGGCGCCCGAGGGGTATTACGGGACGGAAGAGAACTAAGCGGGCCGCAATAGGCGGTGGAGATCGCGGTCAACCACAGGGGGCACAGAGGGAAACCTACTGCGTTGCCAGTTCTGCTTCCAAGGATTTTCCTAGCGCGGCTTGGCGATCGGCGGTTAACTTGGCACCGCCTGACGTCAGATAGAAAACGTCGATGGCCATCTGGCCTTCGGTTTCGATGAGCGCGATTTCAATGTTGCAGTCGTGCTTCGACATCACCGAGCACATGCGATAGAGCAGTCCCGGTCGATCCTGCGTTATTACTTGAACTAACGTGCTGTGGGCGGACGAGTCGTCGTCGAATTCGATCTGCGTCTCCACTTTTACTTTTGTTCCGTTCGTCTTCTCTGATTTCAAGCGATCGTGGAGCATGCGGGCCAGGTCGGCTTCTCCTTTGACTACTGCCGCGATGCTTTTCTTCAGGCGATCCCATTCCTGAATATTCATTTCCAGCGTGCGAAAGCGGTCGGTGAAGTAGAAGGTGTCGACCACGATGCCGGCGGCGTTGGAAAAGGCGTTGGCCTTCACGATGTTCATTCCCCAGGCCGCGAGCGCGCCGGAGACGGAGGCGAAGAGGAACGGGCGGTCGGTGGTGAGGAGAGTCAGCTCGTACCAGTGGCGCACCTGCTTCAGGCTGCATTCGACGCCGTTCTGGCCCAGGCGGCTCGCCATTTCGGTGTGCGCAAGAACGTCGGACGCGCCGTGAATGCGAAGGTAGCGTTGCGGCAGGCCGTCCAGGAAAACATTGATCTTCTTTCCGGCGACTGGGGCCAGCGAGTGGAGATGCGCCAGGTTCGCGAGGCCGGCGCCGGCGTCGTGCGTGCCGGTGTGGACACGTTCGTCGGCGCTGCGGTTCAGATAGTTGGCGCTGGCGATGTAGAGCTGCCAGAGATTGTCGGCCTTCCACGGCGTCATGGCTTCGGGGTTGACAGCCTTGATGTCGGCGTAGGTCATCAGGCAAAGCATTTTCAGTCGCTCGGGCGCGCCGACTCTTTCGGCGAACGATCTCACGTTGGCGGGATCGAAGACGTCGCGACGCATGGCGGCGGACATTTCGAGGTGATTGGCGACCAGATAGCGGACCGTGTCGCGATCGGCAGTGTCGAGGTCGAGGCGCTCGACGCAGGACTCAGCCAGTTCGAGGCTGGCTTCGACGTGGTCGTCAGTGGGTGCGCCTTTGCCGGAATCGTGCAGGAGCAGGCTTAGATAGAGGAGTTCGGGCTGTTCGAGTTCGGCGAGCAGTTCCGCGAAGCGGTGATCCCATTCGGATTTCGATTCTTTCAGGCGATGCAAGTTTTCGATGGCGAGGAAGGAGTGCTCGTCGACCGTGTAGCGGTGATAGAAGTCGCGCACTACGAGCGCTTCGATGCCCTTGAGCTCGGGTAATAGCAAAGTCAGCAGACGAAGCGCATTCATGGCTCGCAGGGCGTCGGCGGCATTCGGTTGCAGCAAGGTTTCCTGAAGATAGAGCCAGAGTTCGCCGCCCCGCGGAGGCGTGGAGGCGAGCGCTGGCAGAGCCTGCTCGACTTTGTACTCGGTCGTTGTGCTGAGCTTGAGGCCATGCTCGGCCATGAAGTGAAAAAGACCCAGAAGCTTCTCCGGATCCTGAAGTGCGGTCGGCTGCTGGAGAAAGATGAGGCCGTCAACCACCGAGAAATCCGCGCTGGGAATTTTCGTGCGCCAGCCCTGGAACTGACGGTATAGGGACGACCAGGCGGCGGGAATTTCTTCCAGCAGTTGCGTGCAAACTCGGTGGACGCCGCGGACGTGGCCGAAGTAGACGCGCATCCAGTCTTCGGCGCTGGTGATTTCGGCGTCGGGCGCGCCGATTTTACGGGCGGCGGCTTCTTCCTGCGCGTCCCAACTTAGCGTGTTGTCGTGGCGGCCATAGCGAAAGTGGAGGAAGCAGCGCACCGACATCTGGAAATCGAGCGCGGCCTCGAAGGCACGGCGCGACGAAACGGGCAGGAGCGTGGCGGGGTCGGGCCACATTTTGAGCTTCTCCATGGCGGAGATGAGAGCGAGCCAGCAGGCGACGTTGTAGTCGCGCAGGCCGCCGGGTCCATCTTTGACGTTGGGTTCGAGATGGAAGACGGTGCTGGCAAATTTGTGGTGACGGGCGCGCGTGATCTCGCCGAGATTCTCGATGAGGGCATGGCAATCGCGGGCGACGAGGCGTGGGATGGATTTCTCGCGAAGGCGGGAGAAGAGATCGCGATCGCCGGCCAGATAGCGGCAGTCGAGCAGCGAGATAGCGAATTCGACATTGTCGGGGTCGAGGCGCTCGCATTCGGCAAGGCTGCGGGTGGCGGGACTTAGTTTCAGGCGGAGATCCCAGAGTTCTTGCGAGAAGCGGCGGATGGGATCTTTGAATTCGGTTTCGGTGCCCGCGTCGGCGTGCAGAAAAAGCAGATCGATATCGGAATGGGGAAAGAGCCAGCCTCGTCCGCAGCCCCCGGTGGCGACGAGTGCGAAGTCCTTCGGGCTCGCCGAGTTCGGGGAGATGATTTCATTCCAGAGGCGAAGAATTATTGAGTCAACAAGCGCCGCGCGTTGGGCAACGGCTGCGCGCCCGTCGCTGGTGGCGGCAAAGCGCTGCTCGATGGCGGCGGATTCGCTGGCGTATAAGTCCCGCAACTCACTGCTCACGGTGGCCACGGTGCTCATTTCGATGACACCCCCTTCGAGTGCTGTAAAAATGCCGGCGCGGGAGGGAGGCCGCGCTTCGCCCGAAACGCCCGATTCTACAGAGAGCTTACAACGCGCTATCGCCGCGGTCGCCGTTGCGAATCCGGATAGCCTCGTCAATGCGCGAGCGAAAAATTTTGCCGTCGCCAATCTTGCCGGTGCGCGCGGCCGCGATGATGGCTTGCTCAACCTTTTCCACCATGTCATCGGCCAGCACAATTTCCAGCTTGGCTTTGGGAATGAGATCGACGGTGTACTCGCGGCCGCGATAAAACTCGGTGTGGCCCTTCTGGCGGCCGTGACCCCGGGCCTCGAAAACAGTGATGCCCTCGACGCCGATCTCGTGCAGGGCGTCTTTGACTGCTTCCAACTTAGAGATTTGAATAATCGCTTCGATCTTTGTCATTTTCATCCGTTTCTGAATTTGATCGTTCCGCCGCAAATCGTGCTAAGCGGGCGATTCCCAGTAATAGCCTTCCTCGCCGTGCTGCGAAAGATCGAGGCCTTGTATCTCGTGGTCTTCGGAGACGCGCAGGCCGACCAAGGCATCGACGATTTTGAGGATCACCAGAGTTCCTACGATCGCCAATACCCAAGCGATGACTACGCCCATCAGTTGATTGAGTAACTGGTGGGCGTTGCCCTCCAGCAGGCCGGAGGCAAGCGTGTTTCCCTGGGCGTCCTTGAACATGGGATTGATCGCGCTCGAGGCGAAGATCCCTGTGAGAAGAGCGCCGAGGGTGCCGCCCGCGCCATGAACACCGAAAGCGTCCAGCGAATCGTCGTAGCGGAAACTGTTCTTGACCTTGGTGACCATGAGGTAACAGAAGATGCCGGCGGCGAGCCCGATTACGATTGCGGACATGGGAGAGACGAAGCCCGCCGCGGGCGTAATGGCAACCAGGCCCGCGACAGCTCCGGAAATCGCGCCGAGGGCGCTGGGCTTGCCATTGCGCAACCACTCCGCGCCGCTCCATCCCAGGGTGGCTGCCGCCGCGCCAAAGTGTGTGGCGACGAAGGCGCTGGTGGCCAGGCTGCCCGCCGATAGCGCGCTGCCCGCGTTGAATCCAAACCATCCCACCCAAAGCAAACAGGCACCAATAAAGCTGAGCACGACACTGTGCGGAGGCATTGGTTGCCGCGGATAGCCGAGACGAGGTTTGAGATACAAAGCGCAGACAAGCGCCGAGACTCCGGAGGTGACATGGACAACCGTGCCTCCGGCGAAATCGAGGCACGGAAAACGCCCGCCCAATGCGGCATTCAGCAGACCGCCTTTGCCCCAAACCATGTGCGCCATCGGGGCGTACACAATGAGCGACCACAGCACCATGAAGAGCGCCATGGCGCTGAACTTCATTCGTTCAGCAAAGGCTCCGGTGATGAGCGCCGGGGTGATGATGGCGAACATCAACTGGTAAATCATGAAGGTCTGGAGGGGAATGGTGGCCGCATAGTCGGGGTCGGGATGTGCGCCTACGCCGCGGAGGAAGACGTTGTGAAGACCGCCGATGAAGCTGTTCCCGCCGGGACCGAAGGCAAGGCTAAAAGCAATGACGCCCCAGAGCAAGGTGACGATGGCCATCATGGCGAAGCTCTGCATCATGGTCGAAAGAACATTTTTCTTGCGCACCAGGCCGCCGTAAAACAACGCCAAGCCGGGCCCAGTCATCATCAGAACCAGGGCGGAACTCATCAACATCCAGGCGTTGTCGCCGGAAGATCTGGCGTCCGCCACGGCTTGCTCTAGGCTGGCGATTTTGGCGGCAGTGGCGTCGCTGGAGGTTGCCGGGGCTGCGGAGAGAGTTGGGGTGGAAGTCTGTGCCTGCGCGCCGACCGCAAACAGGCACACAATCACTGCCAAGAGAAAAACCGCTGACATCTTTACCATTTCGGCCGGGTGGCTCCTCACACGTAGGAACAGTTGCAACATAACAGTAGCCTCGGTTGCGCGGTTACGGAAATTGAAACTATTTATCCTAATGATCGGAAAAGTTTATCTCACGGCAACGGCGGGTGGCTGTGATGCGAGGGCAGGCCCGCCGCGACAGGTTGGTGCGCTAAACGGAAGTCGGATGATTGACGGCGGGAGGCCTTCTGGGGTTGGATGGATGCTGCGTGGAATCTGCGCCTCCTATTTTCGATCCTGAATCGCGGCGGTTCAGCCGGATGGATACCATCTGGCTGATCATCTGGCTGGTTTTTCTGGGCGTGCTGGCGGCACTGCCTCCGGAGCTGGAATGGCATAAGCAGGTCATCCTGCTGGCGATCGGTGCGGTGCAGGTGCTGGAGCCTCGGATGA
The DNA here is from genome assembly GCA_963698865.1 of uncultured Acidobacteriaceae bacterium. Lineage (GTDB taxonomy): Bacteria > Acidobacteriota > Terriglobia > Terriglobales > Acidobacteriaceae > Acidiflorens. Next base: position 825,932 of record CAVOSL010000007.1, read on the forward strand.
TCGCGCGCTTTGACCGGCGCGGCGTCTCGTATGTAATCCTGCTGAAGATTCTGCTGGCGACTCTCCTCATCGACCACACGGGCGAACTGAGTATCAACAGCAGCTACTGGCCTATTTATTTCCTTCCGGTCGTAACGGCCGCGCTTTATTGCGGGACTTGGATAACGCTGTCTTGGACGCTGCTCGCATCGGCCACGTATGCAGCATATTTGTATCCCGCGATGCAGGAGTATGAGGTCACGGCGGAGGCCATCGGCTACCTCGCGCTGCGCATCATGTTTTTCTTCCTCGCGGCGATGGTGGTGAACCGGTTTTCGCGGCAGAGCCGGCATCAGACGCAGCTTTATCGCGAGCTGGCGGAGCGGCTGGCGGAGACGAACCGGCGGCTCGAGCAGGCGCAAGCCGAGGCGAGGCGCTCGGAGCGACTGGCGGCGCTGGGACAGCTTTCGGCTGGGCTCGCGCATGAGATTCGCAACCCGCTGGGTGTGATCAAAGGATCGGCGGAGATGCTGTCGCAGAAGCTGCAGGCGTCGGATGAGCTTTCGCGCGAACTCGCGGGTTATATCTCGACGGAGGTCAATCGGCTGAGCGCACTGGTCACGGAGTTTCTGGATTTTGCGCGGCCGCTGCATGCGCAGTTGCAGCCTGGAGACGTGACGGCAGTGCTCGAACGTACTCTGGAAATTGTGGCGCATCGCTGGAAGGGCAACCCGGTGCGAGTGGAACGCGATTATGCCGGCGGACTGCCCCTGGTTCCGCTGGATGAGAGTTTGTGCGAGCAAGCGTTCCTGAATCTTGTGCAGAATGCTTATGAGGCGATGGAGGAGCAGGGCGGCATGTTGCGGGTGGAGGCTCGGGCGAATTGGGTCGATGGGCGCGAGGGCGTGCAGGTAGTGTTGGCGGATAGCGGGCCAGGGCATTCCGGATAGGTTGCGGGAAGAGATCTTTAATCCTTTTGTGACCACGAAGAAGACTGGGGTGGGATGGGCTGTCGATTGTCTCGAAGATTGTGGACGGGCATCATGGATCGATTCGCGTGGAGAATGGGCCGGAGGGTGGGGCTATATTTACACTCTTCTTTCCTTTAGAAGAAGCCGGCGAACGGCAGCCCATCAGAGCCACGACCGTGGGATAAGAGAAGTTGGCGATCAAAGGCCGCACAGCGAACGACGAAGGACAAACGACGAACGACCAACGACTAACGACCATAATGGCCAACTGTTCTCATTATCGAAGACGAAGCCAAGATGCGGCGGTTGCTGGAGTTGAATCTTGGCGAAGACGGGTTCAAGACGCTTTCTGCCGGCGACGCGGAGACCGGGTTGAAGCTGCTTGGGTCTGAGGCGGTGCATCTTGTGCTGACCGATCTCAAGCTGCCAGGCATGAGCGGGCTGGAATTTTTGCAGGCGGCCAAGCGCCAGAATTCTGCGCTGCCGATTGTCGTGATGACTGCGTTTGGGTCGGTTGAAACGGCCGTCGAGGCGATGAAGGCGGGCGCGAGCGACTACGTGCTTAAGCCATTCTCGCTCGAAGAAATGCGCATGGTGGTGCGCAAGGAACTCGACCATTCGCGTTTGCAGGAGGAAAACCGGTCGCTGCGCGAGGCGCTGGGGCAGAAGTACAGCCATCCGAATATTGTGGCGCGCAGCGCGAAGATGCAGGAGGTGCTGGCGACGGTGGAGCGCGTGGCGCCGACGAATTCGACGGTGCTGCTGGGCGGCGAGAGCGGCGTGGGCAAGGATCTGATTGCGCGCGCGATTCACGAGAAGTCGCGGCGAGCGGCGAGGGCCGTTCGTCAAGATCAACAGCACGGCGATTCCTGAAAATCTGCTGGAGAGCGAGCTGTTTGGCTACGAGAAGGGCGCGTTCACGGGAGCAGTCACGAGCAAGCCGGGGAAATTCGAGCTGGCGGATAAGGGAACGCTATTTCTCGACGAGATTGGCGATGTGCCGGCGGCGACACAGGTGAAGCTGTTGCGCGTGCTTCAGGAGCGTGAGTTTGAGCGGCTGGGAGGAACGCGCACGGTTAAGGTCGATGTTCGGCTGCTGGCGGCGACGAATCGCGATCTGCGAGCGGCGCTGGAGGAGGGGACATTTCGCGAGGACCTTTATTACCGGCTGAACGTTGTGCCGATTGACATTCCACCGCTGAGGGAACGGAAGGAAGACATAGCGGACCTGGCAAGTCTTTTCCTGGCGCGGTTTGCGAAGGACTCGGGAAGACAGATGCGCGGGATTGCGCCGGCGGCAATGCAGATTCTGCTTGGGCATTATTGGCCGGGGAATGTGCGCGAGTTGCAGAACGTGATTGAACGCGCATGCGCACTGGCGATGGGTCCAGAACTGACCGTCGACGATGTGCAACTGGATATGCCGCGTCATCGAGGTGGGAGCTGCGAACGAGCGATTCCTGCCTGAGGGGATGACGCTCGATCAGTGGGAAGACGAGATGATTCGTGAAGCGTTGAAACGCGCCGGAGGAAACAAGTCGCAGGCGGCGCGGCTGCTGGGGCTGTCGCGAAATGCGTTGCGATATCGGTTGTCGAAAATTGGGATCGAGGACAGCGAGGAGCAGGCGTAGCAATTGCACGGGGCTATGGTCGAAAAACATTTTCGATGGCGAGAGCCATGCCCATGCCGCCGCTGACGCAGAGGGTGGCGAGGCCGCGACGCGCTTTGCGGCGCAGCATTTCGTGGAGCAAGGTCACGGTGATACGCGTGCCCGTGCAGCCGATCGGATGCCCGAGTGCGATGGCTCCTCCGTTAACGTTAAGGCGGTCGCGATCAAAGTGAAGCTCGCGGTCGCACGCGAGAACCTGGGCGGCGAAGGCTTCGTTGAGTTCGACGAGATCGAAGTCGGCGAGCTTGAGGGCATGTTTTTGTTCGAGCTTGTGGATGGCGGGGACGGGGCCAATGCCCATCGTGCGCGGATCGACGCCGGCGGAAGTTACGGCGACGATCCGGGCGAGCGGCTTGAGGTTATTTTGCTGAGTGAATTTTTCGCTGGCGAGGATGACAGCGGCGGCGCCGTCGGTGATGCCGGAGGAATTGGCGGCGGTGATGGTTCCGGTTTTTGAAAAGACCGGCGCGAGCTTAGCCATTTTTTCTGGCGTGGCATCGGGGAAAAGGTGTTCATCGCGCGCGAATACCGTTGAGCCCTTCTTGCCCTCGATGGTGACGGGGACTATCTCCGCGTCGAACCGGCCCGTCAATTGAGCTGCTGCGGCGCGCTGCTGCGAGGTTAGCGCGAACTGGTCTTGTTCTTCGCGGGGAATTTTGTATTGCTCGGCTAGAATCTCGGCGGTTTCTCCCATCACCATTTTCGCAAGCGGACAGAAGAAGCCGTCACGATACATGCCGTCGACGAGATCCTGATTGCCTAAGCGATATCCCCAGCGCGCGCCCTCGAGATAGTACGGGAGGCGCGACATGGATTCCGTGCCTCCGGCGAGGACGCATTCGAGATTGCCGGTGGCGATTTCATTGAAGCCTAGCGTGATCGACTTGATTCCGGAGGCGCAGGCTTTGTTGACCGTGTAGGCGGGAACCTCTTGCGGGACGCCGCTGCGGATGGAGATCTGGCGGGCGGGATTGGGGCCGCCGCCGGCCTGGCGGGCGTTGCCGAAAATCGTTTCTTCGATCTGCTCCGGCCGGATTTTGGCGCGTTCGATGGCGGCTTTGGCGGCGACCGTGCCCATGTCGGCGGCGGTTTGCGAGGCTAAGGAACCTCCGAATTTGCCGATGGGAGTGCGGACGGCGGAGAGGATGTAGACGGAGTTCACGGGCACTTTTTAGTCTAGCACCTGGATAAATTTGTCCCGACACCGGCGAGAAACACCAACCACGGAAGAGACAGCGCGCCTGGGCGGCAACCAAAGCCTTCGGCGCGGAAGAATCGGGAAACTTCTTCTCCGCGGATCTGCGCGGATTCACCCGGATTGGCAGGGATCGCCATTGACCTTGCGCTGGGCACAAATTCTGTCGGATATTTAGCGAGGGATGAGACCATGATGGTTGTTTCTAAGGCTATGATTTAAAGGTAGATGATTGGTATTAGCGGAGTAAGAATTGGGAAAATATGGGGGGTACCCCCCCTACCCAAAAACAGTTAAGTTATTGATAATAAATATGTTATAAGCAAAGTATTCAAAAGATTGGACTTAGCGGCAAGATTTTTGCCCGCTTGCGCGCTGTTTTGGATGTTGGCGCCGCTTGTCCTGGTATCGTTTCCCTTCGGTTGTCAAAGAGCTGAGACGATGGTTTGGAGCAGAAGATGAGCCCGCCTCTGGAGGCGGACGCACTTCTCCATGGTGCACTGTCGAGCAATCATCGCACCGATTGCGGTGCGGGTCTGTGATGGCGGCACGGGAAAAATGTGATGAAAAATGATGCGCGTAATTGCGATTTTGCAACAAGGACGCGAACGTCATTGCTTTTCAGGTGGAACAGCGGAACAATTAAACCATGCAAGATCGCTCCGCCAGCAGGCATCCCGGCCCGTTCCGCATTATGCGGGTTGATTCGGAGATTGCAGGTCTGATTGTAGCTGTCGGCTTTCTTGTGATGGGCTTCGTGAGTATGCCCATCGCAAAAGGATTCGTGCTCGGGGCCGTTGCGTGCGGCGTGATTGTCGCACTGGTGCTTCGCTTCACTCCAAGGAAGTTAAGCCGCATGATAGGGGGAGCCTTTGTCGTCCTCGCCGCCTTCGTGCTCTTGTGGGCAGGACGCAAACCTCTACGACCACACAACGTCTCGGCAAATGCAGTTTACGTGTTGCCAAACAATGTGTCGCTTGGGTTTTTCCAGACCGGCTACTGGTTGGAGTGTTGGTTCGACCAGCATGACAATGCTGATCGCTGCAAACTTACGGATGCACACGGGGTCGTGTCGTTTGAGGATGTGTTCATTCAATGCGAAAGCTGCAAGCCACTCCCCCAGAGCGAACTGGTTTTTAGAGGGGAGACCGGACGCACATGGATCCAATCGTGTGACAAGAGGGTCAATGTCCCGGTCATCTACGTAAAATTCCGCCAAGCCTTGCTTCCCCGAAGCCTTTATAAAGAAGCCACGCAAGAAGCCCACTGTGATTGAAAAGCATTGTCGTAAACAGGTCCACAAGCTTCCCAGATTTCGCACGCTATGGCGATGCAAGCGGACTCCGTGTCAGCCGTTTGTTCGTCCCCAAACCAGCGCAGAAACTCCCGATGCACAATGCGATGCACGTCGTCTGGGCCAGTAGCGTCTTTGAGTTTGGGAATGATGGTGGAAAACCACGGAGGACCCAGAGGGGCACAGAGGAAGTCAAAAGCATTCACTACAGCCGGAGATGAGGTGAACCCCATTCCGAAAAATATGAAAATACCGCGGCATCGTACCCGAAGGTAGGGGTCCCCTCGGCTTCGCTCGGGGCAGGATCTTCGACTCCGCCGGAAGGCTCGCTTCGCGATCCTTCCTGCTGCGCTCAGGATGACACAAGCACAGTGTATTTACGGTCGGCGTGGCTGTGGCGCGATACACTGAGTGATCGAGTTGAGTTCGCTGGAGCGGCGAAAAGACGCGGCGGGCCGCGTCTCTACCTATGAATATTCTCTACGGAATTAATACTGTTACGGAGGCGCTTAAGGCGCGGGGGCGGGCGTTTACCTGGATTGCCGTCGCCAAGGAGCGCAAGGATATCCGGCTGCAGCGCGTGATTGACGAGTGCCGCAAGATGGGCATTCCGGTGCGCTTTGTGTCGCGGATGGAACTGGACGAGTTGGCGGGGAATGCGGCGCATCAGGGGTTGGTGGCGGAGACTTCGGCGAAGCAGTATACGGATGTCGACGATCTGGTGGCGGCGCGGCGTGGCGAGCATTCACTGATTGTGGTGCTCGATGGGGTGGAGGATCCGCATAACCTGGGAGCGATTTTGCGGACGGCGGATGCGGCGGGCGCGGATGGCGTCATCATTCCGGAGCGGCGATCGGCGTCGGTGACGGCGACGGTGGCGAAGGTTTCGGCGGGGGCGAGCGAGCATTTGCCGATCGCGAAGGTCACGAATATATCGCGGACGTTGGAAGAATTGAAAGAGAAGGATATTTGGGTTGTAGGTCTCGATGAGCGCGGCGGGAAAACTTACGATCAGATCGACTACCAGATGCATTGCGCCGTGGTGCTGGGAGCGGAAGGCAAAGGCGTGCACGAACTGGTGCGGCGGCACTGCGATTTTCTGGTGTCGATTCCCATGCTGGGGCAGGTGCCGTCGCTGAATGTTTCGGTGGCGGCTGGAATTGTTTTGTATGAAGTCGTGCGGCAGCGGCGGCTGGGCGCATCGAAATAATCATGAGAATTGCCGCCAGCACGAGATTCCTCTGTGTTCTCTGCGTCCTCTGTGGTTCAAGCATTTTTGCCGCGGCGCTCGACCGCGAAGCATTCACCATCACGAAATACGATCTGGATATTCGTGTGGAGCCGCAGCAGCAGCGGCTGGGAGCCCGCGGGAAGATCGTTTTGCGTAACGACTCGGCGACTCCGCAGAAAGTCGTCGCGCTCCAGATTTCATCTTCGCTCAACTGGCGGGCGATTCGGGCTGGCGATAAGCCCGTGCAGTTTGTCTCTCAGCCCTACACCTCGGACATCGACCACACGGGGGCGCTCTCGGAGGCGATTGTCACGCTGCCAGTGGAGATCAAACCGAAGGATTCGGTGGAACTGGAAATTGGCTATGAGGGCGTGATTCCGCTGGATGCTACTCGACTGCTGCGCGTCGGCGTGCCGGACGCAATTGCCAAACATACGAGTTGGGATCACATCGGCGCGTCGTTTACGGCGGTGCGCGGCGCGGGCTATGTGACGTGGTATCCGATCACGAGCGAGTCGGCGGATTTTTCCGAGGGGAATAGTTTGTTTGAAGTCACTGACCGGCTGCGGGCGCGCGAGGCGGGCAGCGAATTTCATGTGAGCCTTCAGTCTGCGCAGGAGAGCGATGAAACTCCTCCCGTTCTATTGTGCGGCGGTGAAGAGGGTTCGTACGCGGCGGAACATGGACGGAAGCCGGCCACATTGGCGAACTGTTCGTGGAAGACGCTGGGCGCGGTGACTCCAATTCTGGTGATTGCCGATTATCGAATGGAGTCGAAGGAGCCGCTGCATTTGTTCAGCTTCCCAGATCACGAAGCGGGCGCGAAGACTTACGCGGACGCGCTCGACCCGGCGGCGAGCTTCGTGACCCAGTGGTTCGGTAAGCCGAGCGCTCCGATTGCGATCGCCGATTTTGCCGATCCGCATGCGGCTCCATTTGAGAGCGGGACCTTATTAATGGCGTCAATGGAAGACGCGGACACAAGGCTGGCAGGGATCAACCTAGTGCATGAACTCACGCATTCGGCGATGCCGTCGCCGCGACCGTGGGTTTACGAAGGGCTGGCGCATTTTGCGGAGGCGGCTTACCGCGAGCAGCAGGGCGGTCGCTCGGCGGCGCTTGACCTTCTGGGCAGCCATCGCGCGGCGCTGCTGGATGGCGAGAAAGATGTTCCGGGTAGCTCGGGGAAAGATATTGGGCCGCCGCTCGCGATTACGTTCGATGAAGTTTATTACCGCACGAAGGCGGCTTACGTGTGGTGGATGCTGCGGGACATGATAGGAGACGACGCGCTGAAAGCGGCGATTGCGAAGTATCGGGCGGCGGACGATCGCGATCCGAAGTATGTGGAGGGGCTGGTTGAGACGGCTGCCAAGCGCGACCTGGGATGGTTTTTTGAAGACTGGGTTTATCACGATCGCGGGCTGCCGGATTTGCGGGTGCTGGCGGTACATGCGTGGGAGGATGACAAGCCGGGCGGGGGTAGGAGAGTGCAGATGATCACGGTGACGCTGGAGAATAGGGGCGCGGTGGGGGCGGAGGTTCCGTTTACGATTCGGTGTGCGGGAAGCGAGGTTTCGCGGCGGCTGGGGGTTCGCGCGAAGAGCACAGCTACCATGCGCGTCGAACTGGCGGAGGCGCCGATTGAGGTGGTTGTGAATGATGGGAGCGTGCCGGAGAGTGACTCGGGGAATAATGTGTTTAAGATTGAGGGCGCTGAGAAGAGGTAGAAGTGTAATTGCAGATTGTAGATTGCAGAAGTAAAAACACTCGCGTAGAGTTCACTTCTGCAATCTGACTTCTGCAATCTGCAATCGGAGGCTTCTTGCCCTACATCCAATTTCTTGGCGCGGCCGGCGTCGTGACCGGTTCGAAGCACCTGATCAATACGAGCTTTGATTCGAGCGGCAAGCAGGGATTTCAGGTTCTGATTGACTGCGGGCTTTTTCAGGGGCAGAAGGAATGGCGCGAGCGCAACTGGCAGGACACGCCGGTTCCGGCGCGTGAGATTGATGCGGTCGTTTTGACGCATGCGCACCTCGACCATTGCGGCTGGATTCCACGTCTGGTGAAAGAGGGCTTTCGCGGGCCGATCTACGCGACGCAGGCGACTATTGATTTGTGCTCGGTGGTACTGCCGGATTCGGGACACCTTCAGGAAGAAGACGCTGCGTTTCATAACAAGCGCGGCACGTCGAAACATGATCCGGCGTTGCCACTGTACACGTTCGAAGAGGCGCAGGATTGTCTGCACTATTTCAAGCCGGTGGCAGTCGGTCAGACAGTGCAGTTGAGCCCTGAGCTCTCGTTTCGGTTTGTGCCGGCGGCGCACATTTTGGGTTCGTGTATGGCGGAAGTTACGCTGGCGACCGATGGGCAGACGCGCCGGCTGCTTTTTACCGGCGATATTGGACGCGTGCGCGACAGCGAGATTGCGCCGGGGAAAGTTGTGCATTCGGGGCCGCAGGAGGGCGAGACCGCCGACGTGGTGGTGATGGAGTCGACATACGGCAATCGCGTACATCCGGATACCGACCCTCGGCCGGAGTTGGCTGGTCTGATTCGCGATACGGTGGCGCGCGGGGGGAGCGTGATCGTTCCGGCATTCGCGGTGGAGCGGACGCAGAAGTTTATTTTCATGCTGAAGGAGTTGATGGAATCGGGGCAGATTCCGCGGGTACCGGTCTATTGCGATAGCCCGATGGCGATCAAGGCGGTCGAGATTTTCATCAAGCATTCGGAGGAGTACACAGCGCAGGCGGCGGACTTGATCAGGAAATACGGCTCGCCGGTGACGTGGCCGGGCTTCACGTTTGCGCAGACATCGGAGGAGTCGAAGAAGATCAACGACAGCAAATTTCCTTCGATCATTATTTCGTCGAGCGGGATGGTGACGGGTGGGCGCATTCTTCATCACCTGGCGCAGCGGCTGCCGGACCCTAAGAATCTGGTGATTTTTATTGGATTTCAGGCGCCGGGGACGCGAGGCGGGATTATCAAGGGCGGGGCGAAGGAGATCAAGATTTTCGGCGAGTTCATTCCGATTCGCGCGCAGATCGCGGCGCTGGAGCAGTTCAGCGATCATGCCGATCCGCCGGAACTGCTGGAATGGCTGCATACGTTCAAGAACAAGCCGGGCGTGACTTATTTAGTACATGGCGAGCCGGCGGCGGCGGCGCAACTGCGCGACCTGATGAAGAAAGATTTGGGATGGAATGTGCAGGTGGCGGAGTATATGGAGAGGGTGGCAGTGAATTGAGATTTGTAATTTGTAATTTGTAATTGAGTAATTGGGAAATTTTGTAATTGAGTAATTTTCAATCTTGCGCGGCTGAAAACCTGATTAACGCTTCCAACTTGGCGGCGGCTGCACCGGAGTCGATTGCTTTTGCCGCTTGCGGAATTGCATCACTCAGGTGATTGGCTTTCCCGGCCGCTACCAGAGCGGCTGCCGTGTTTAGCAGGACTACGTCGCGGCGCGCCGATTTTTTTCCTTCCAGAACTTCACGAATTAGCTTCGCGTTGAACGCGGCATCTCCGCCGGAGATTTCTTCTAACGGGGCTCGCGGCAAGCCGAATTCTTCGGGCTCGACCTCGTAAGTGTGAACCTGGCCGTCGCGGACTTCGCCGATTCTTGTGGGCCCGCTGATTGTAATTTCATCTAGTCCATCGCTGCCGTGGACGACCAGGGCGCGGTGCAGTCCCAACATGCTGAGCGCTTCCGCCAGTTTTTCAACCAGGTCCGCGGCGTAGACTCCGACTACCTGGCAGGTGGCGCGGGCAGGATTCGTCAGCGGGCCCAGCAGATTGAAGACTGTGCGCAGGCGCAGGTCGCGGCGGGCGGTCTGCACGTACTTCATCGCGGAGTGCATGGCGGGCGCGAAGAGAAATGCGATTCCGACCTCTTCGAGGCAATCGGCCACCCGCGCGGGCGGCAGGTCGATCTTTACGCCCAGGGCTTCCATCACGTCGGCGGATCCGCATTTTGACGTGACGCTGCGATTGCCGTGCTTGGCCACGCGCACGCCCGCTCCCGCGACTACGAAGGCGGTGGCAGTTGAGATGTTGAAAGTACCACTGGTATCGCCGCCGGTGCCACAGGTATCGACGAGCGCGTCGCGGCCGGTGCCGCTGGCATCGAGCACTTGGTTGGCGTGGAGTTGGAGCGGCGTGGCGGCGGCGCGGATGGCTTCGGCGAAGCCTACGATTTCTTCTACCGTTTCGCCTTTCATGTGGAGCGCTACCAGCAGCGCCGCGATCTGGGCGTCGGTGCACCGGCCGATCAGGACCTCAGTCATGACCGCGCGCGCTTCGTCGCGCGAGAGCGACTGGCGATGATTGGCTAAGCGATGAAGGGCGTCGAGGATCATGCGATGGCAACCGGGCCGGCGCTTCAGCCAGAAGTTCGGGCCGGAACTCCAAGCTACCTCACTGCCGACTTCCTTTCAATCGCCACTTCTTTTTGGATTGCCTCCGCCCGTGCCTGGAAACGCGCTCGCCAGGTCGCGGGCAAGGCCGTGACCTGCGCGGCCCGCTGAAGCAATTCAAGGTCCAGAGAGGTGTAAGCGGCAAAGGTTTCGTAAATACTTAGCGTCGGAGCAGCAGTCCCTAGAAATTCAAATTCATCTCCGGCGCCGACCTCGCCTTCTTCGATGACCGAAAAATAGTAGCCACTGAAACCGCTGTACAGAAAGCGTTCGATCATGTCGTCGCGCTGAAACTTGGCGGCCAGCTTGAAGCACGGAAGCCGCGGGGTCTTCACTACCACCGTCGCTCCGCCCACGCGATAGCGATCTCCAACTCGCACTTCCCTTTCGAGCAGGCCTTCGGTCGTTAAATTTTCACCAAAAGCTCCCCACGGCAGAGCCGGTCCGCCGAGCTCTTTTTGCCAATACTCATAGTGCTCCAACGGATAACCGTACACGGCCTTATCCGGCCCGCCATGGACGGACAGATCAGCCTGCCGGTCACCATCAAGATTCGTGCGGCGAAGCATCACCCGCCCATGAACCGGCTCTTTGAAAATGCCCGTGCTGAAGGTTGCGCCGTTCCAGGAGAGCAGGCGCGGGCGGCCCACGTTGACGGAGACGATTTTCATTTTGAGTTATCAGACTACTGCGCGGCGCCGCGCGATGCAGATTAATACCTTGCTTACTGTGACCCTCCTCACGTCCAAGCGTGCGCTTCTGGCTTTGCCGATTGCGCTGCGGTCTTATAGAATCACTAGTTTGCTGCACGTTGACTGAAGCCGCACGCAGGCCCTCTCAAGTGTTCATAACGGCTGGTCGATTCGTAAATGCAAACAACGACGAGCGACCAACGACAGGTTTTAAATCATTATGAAAATTCATGAGTACCAGGCAAAGGCAATTTTGAAGAGGTACGGTGTCGCCGTCCCGCGCGGGTCGATGGCGACGTCGCGCGAAGAGGCAGAAGCGGCTGCCAAAGAGCTATTTGATGCGGGCGCGAGCGGCGTGGTGGTAAAGGCGCAGATTCATGCGGGCGGGCGCGGCAAGGGTGGCGGCGTCAAGATTGCCAAGTCGCTGGCCGAGGCGAGCGACTGGGCCGGCAAAATTCTGGGCATGAAGCTGGTGACACACCAGACGGGCCCGGAAGGCCGCATCGTGCACCGGTTGCTGATCGAAGAGACGCTGCCCATCGAAAAGGAACTTTATCTGGGAATTCTCGTCGATCGCGGCGAGGGCAAGCCCGTGTTCATGGCGTCGGCGGCGGGCGGCATGGAGATCGAGCAGGTCGCGGCCGAACGTCCTGAAGCGATTCTGAAGCAGTACGTCGATCCGGGCATGGAACTCGAGCCCTTCCAGGCACGCAAGATTGCGTTCGCGCTCGGGCTGAAGGGTTCGCAGATCAACGCGGCGGTACAGTTTTTGACCAGCCTCTACCGCGCGTTCCTCGAAACCGACGCATCGCTCGTCGAGATCAATCCCTTCGTCAGTTGCAGCGATGGCCGTCTGTTCGCGCTCGATGCCAAGCTGAACTTCGACGACAACGCGCTCTTCCGCCACGCGGACCTGCGCGAACTGCGCGACATCACCGAAGAAGATCCGCTGGAAGTCGAGGCCTCGAAGTACAACCTCAACTACATCAAGCTCGACGGCAACGTGGGCTGCATGGTGAATGGCGCGGGCCTCGCGATGGCGACCATGGACATCATCAAGTACGCGGGCGGCATGCCGGCGAACTTCCTGGACGTGGGCGGCGGCGCGAACTCCGAGCAGGTGGCGCAGCGCGTTTGAGATTCTGCTGAGCGACAAGAATGTGAAGGCCGTGCTGATCAATATTTTTGGCGGGATACTGCGCGTGGATATGCTGGCGACGGGCGTGGTCGAGGCGGCGAAGAAGACGAACATTCAGTTGCCCGTGGTGTTGCGCCTCGAAGGAACGAATGTCGAGGAAGGAAGAAGGATTCTGAAGGACTCGGGCCTGAATTTCGTGATCGCCGAAACGATGAAGGACGCGGCGGATAGAGTAGTGGCGGCGGCAAGAGCGGCGTAGGGCTATGCATGTGCGAGAGCGAGACACCCTCGTAGCAGCCGGCAAGGACGCCGGCGCTACGGTCGAAGGGGAATCGCGAACGACCGAGGACGAACGACCAACGACGATTTTCCGAAAGTGAGCAATTATGGCAATTCTGGCGGATAAGAGAACTCGATTGATTGTGCAAGGGTTGACGGGGCGCGAAGGCACGTTTCATGCGAAGGCTTGCGCGGCCTATGGCACGCAGATTGTGGGCGGCGTCACGCCCGGCAAGGGTGGGACCACCCATGAAGGTTGGCCGATTTTTAACACCGTGCAGGAAGCTGTGGATAAGACCGGCGCCAACGCGACCGTAATTTTTGTTCCGCCGCCGTATGCCGCGGACGCAATCATGGAAGCCGCCGATGCCGAGATCGAGCTGATCGTCTGCATCACCGAGGGTGTTCCAACCCTGGACATGGTGCGCGCCTGGGAGTTCTTGCAGAATCGCCGTTCGCGCCTGATCGGGCCCAACTGTCCGGGAATTATTTCCCCCGGAAAGTGCAAGATCGGTATCATGCCGGGACACATTCACAAAGAGGGTAACGTCGGCATCGTGTCACGCTCCGGCACGCTGACTTACGAAGCGGTTCATCAGCTTACGCAGCGCGGGATTGGGCAGTCGACGGCGATTGGCATTGGTGGCGACCCGATTATTGGGACGAATTTTGTCGATGCGCTCGAACTTTTCAATCGTGATCCCCAGACGGAAGCGGTGGTGATGATTGGCGAGATCGGCGGCAACGCCGAGGAGACCGCAGCCGACTATATCAAGTCGCACATGCGCAAGCCGGTAGTGGGATTTATCGCCGGGCAGACAGCGCCTCCGGGACGGCGCATGGGCCATGCCGGCGCGATTATTTCCGGCGGCAAGGGGACGGCGGCCGAAAAGATCGCGGCCATGGAGAAAGCCGGCCTGAAGGTGGCAAAATCGCCCGCCGATATTGGCGAGACCCTGGTGGCCGCGCTGGGCGCTAAAGTGGGCGCTTAGACATTGAGAGATTGAATCATTGAAGACCCCAGCAGGACGCCGCGAGCAAGCCCCGCTCCGCGGGATGACATCGCAAAGATGTTGCTAACGACTAAACGACCAAGGACTAAAGACGAATTCATGAAAACACTGCAACGCACGCTCACCATCATCAAGCCCGACGCGGTCAAGAAGAATGCTGTCGGAGACATCATTGAGCAATTCGAGAAGAACGGCTTCCGCATCCTGGCCATGAAGATGCTGGAAATTTCGCAGCATCAGGCGGAGCAGTTCTATGCCGTGCATGCCAGCCGACCGTTTTATCATTCCCTGACGCAGTTCATGTCGAGTGGGCCGATCGTGGCGCTGGCGCTCGAAAAAGAAAATGCCATCGCCGATCTGCGCAAGCTGATGGGCTCGACCAATCCCGCCAACGCCGAAGAGGGCACCATCCGCAAGAAATGGGCGACCAACATCGAGCACAACGCGATCCACGGCTCGGATGCGGATGAGACGGCGCGGTTTGAGTTGAGCTTCTTTTTCGCGGGATACGAATTGGCGCAGTAGAGCAAGTTCTCAGTAAAGTCGGGCTCGGTTTTTCTGAGAACTGAGAACTAGGAACTGAGAACTCACTCATGCCTCTTGTTCAAGTCACGATGTTGCAGGGCCGTACGGCCGATCAGAAGCGGAAGATCGCCAAGCGTATCACCGATACCATGGTGGAAGAAGCCGGCGCCAAGCGCGAAGCCATCGTTGTCACGTTCGTCGAACTCTCGAAGGAAAGCTACGCTTCGGGCGGCGTCCTGATGGCGGATAAGACTTAGCCTCTATCGGCGCACAGTCTTCCTTGCGGCCCCTGAGGCAACGGCGGCGGACAGGAGTGTCCGCCCTACAATCATCCCAACGGCTCAAACAGATGGCCTTCGGTGCGGTCGGCCACCTTGGGCAGATCTTTCTTGGCCATCTGCAAAAAATGTGGCGAGGTGCGATGCGCCTCGAGCGCCGCGTCGTCTTTGTACTGCTCGTAGATAAAGAACCTGCGCGGATCGGTCTTGTGCTTGTGCACCTGGTACATGGCGCAGCCCGGTTCCTTGCGCGACTCGGCCTGCAGTTTGTCGAAAATTGCGGCTGTTTCGGACTCGCGTCCCATCTTGGCAATCCAGGTTACTGCCAGCACTACCATCCGTCTCTCCATCAATCTATTTAGTCATTGAATCATTGAGGTATTGAGTCATTGGAAATCAAAACTGGCGGCTTCCGGTTCGGTTCTTGATTATTCAATGTCTCAATGACTCAATCTCTCAATGATTCAATTCGCTTTTAGCCCCAACTCCTTCACAAAATCATCCACCAGAATCGTCTCTTCGCGGTCTGGTCCAGTCGAGATCAACCCTACGCGCGCGCCGGTTTCTTTCTCAATGAAAGCCAGATATTCGCGCGCGGGCTTCGGCAATCCGTCGAACGTCTTCACTTTGTTTGTCGGCGTCGCCCAGCCCGGCATCTTGCGATACACGCACTCGACCTTCTCGTAGCCGCAGGCCTGCGACGGCATGCCGTCGATTTCTTTTCCGTCAACTTTGTACCCCACGCACACTGGAATCTCAGTCAAATGATCGAGCACATCGAGCTTGGTCACCACCAGCCATGAAATGCCATTAATCATGCCAGCGTATCGGAGTTGAGGCAAATCCAGCCAGCCCGTGCGGCGCGGGCGTCCGGTGACGGCGCCGAATTCGTTGCCGCGTTTGCGCAGGTCTTCGCCTTCGGCACCGTGCAGTTCAGTCGGGAACGGCCCGCCGCCCACGCGCGTGCAGTAGGCTTTGCTGATGCCGATCACGGTATCAATCGAAGTCGGGGGAACCCCGGTGCCAATCGCGGCGCCACCCGAAGTCGAACTCGAGGAGGTCACGAACGGATAGGTGCCATGGTCGATGTCGAGCATGGTGCCCTGCGCGCCTTCAAAGACGATCGACTTCCCTTCCGCGAGCGCGCGGTTCAAGAGCAACGCGGTGTCAGCCACAAAGGGCGCGATCTTCTCCGCGGCCGCCGCATATTCGGCGAACATTTTGTCCGCATCGAGCGGGTCGGAATTGAAGAGCGCGTGCGCGATCATATTCTTTTCACGGCAGGCGTTCTCGATGTGCGTGCGCAGCAGCGGACGGTCGAGCAGGTCGGCGACGCGCAGCCCGCGGCGGCCCATCTTGTCTTCGTAGGCGGGGCCGATACCGCGCGAGGTGGTGCCGATCTTCACGCGCCCGGGAGCGTTTTCCGAGCCAAGTTCCATCATGCGATGATAAGGGAGAATGACCTGCGCGCGATTCGACACGAAGAGATTGCCATCAACCTTTACTCCGGCATCGCCCAGCGAAGCTACTTCCTTGAGAAACGCCATCGGGTCGAGCACGACTCCATTGCCGATGATGCTGGTGCACTCGGGGCGAAGAATGCCGCCGGGCACGAGCTGCAGAATAAATTTTTTGCCGTTGATGATGACGGTGTGTCCGGCGTTATGGCCGCCGGCGTAGCGGGCTACGATCTCAAAGGTGTGGGTGAGCACGTCGACGATCTTGCCTTTACCCTCGTCGCCCCACTGTGCTCCAACAATAACCGCGGTTCTGCCTCGCTTCAATTCAATCTCCGGTGAAAATTTGCGGCTGTGATGCCGCCCCTGGGTCGTCCCTCAGTGCAGGCGAAAAGCAGGCTTGCCTTGGGACTTGATTCGTACACACGGATTGCGCCGCGGATGGGCGTGCTGGAAGACGGACAGATAATCGGCGGAGCGCGGTGTGTACGGTCTAGAATACCGAACTCGACTGTGGAGGAGCAACCGCAGCCGCGAAACAATCCCAACTGATCCATTCAAATCAAGTGGGGCAACGCGCGGTCTCCCATCACCCGTTTGACATCCCCGCGCCCCGCCCCTACCCTTAAAAGTTCAAAAATGTCCGGCGCCACAAAAATCCTCGTCATTGGCAGCGGAGGCCGCGAGCATGCGCTCGTATGGAAACTTCGCCAATCGCCGCGCGCCGGCCAAATCTACTGCGCCCCCGGCAATGGAGGCATCGCCGAAGAAGCCGAGTGTCTCCCCGTCGACGTCAAGAGCCTCGACTCCATGGTCGCGCTCGCTACTCGCCTCCAGCCCGATCTCACGGTCGTGGGGCCGGAACTCCCGCTCATGCTCGGTGTAGTCGACGAGTTCACTCGCCGCGGCTGGCGCACCTTTGGACCCACGCAGGCCGCCGCCCAGCTCGAAACCAGCAAGAGTTTCGCGAAGGAATTTCTTCAGCGCCATCGCATCCCGACGGCCCATTACGCGATTTGCAATTCGACGGACGAAGTCCGCGACGCGCTCGCCCACTTCCACGCGCCCCTCGTAGTCAAGGCCGATGGCCTCGCTGCCGGGAAAGGCGTGGTCGTCGCTATGAACAAGGAGGCGGCCGCATCGGTCGCCAACGATATGCTGAGCGGCCGCATGTTGGGCGAAGCCGGAGCCCGCGTTGTCCTCGAAGAATTCTTGCTCGGCGACGAACTCTCCTTTCTCGTGGTCAGTGATGGGGAGCGCGTGGCCCCTCTCGTCGCCGCCCAGGATCACAAGCGCATAGGCGATGGCGACACCGGTCCCAATACCGGAGGCATGGGCGCCTACAGCACAAAAACCATCATTGACGATCAGATGCGCGACTGGCTCGTGAACCACATCGCGCGGCCGGTCATTGCCGGGATGAAAGCCGAAGGGGCAGAATACAAAGGCGTTCTCTATTGCGGACTCATGATGACCGCCCGCGGCCCGATGGTCCTGGAGTTCAACTGCCGCTTCGGCGATCCTGAAACCCAGCCCATCCTGATGCGCATGGAAAGTGATCTGGTCGATGCGATGGAAGCCAGCATCGACGGCCGCACCAGCGACGGCGATTTCAAATGGTCAAGCGACGCTGCCGTGTGCGTAGTGATGGCGTCGGGTGGCTACCCGGGCGCTTATGAGTCGGGGAAGAAAATTACCGGACTAGACGAAGCAGGAAGGGTCGAAGGGGTTAAGATTTTCCACGCAGGCACAACCAAGCGAAATGGAGACTTTTACACCGCTGGCGGCCGCGTGTTGGGGGTGACTGCCAAAGCAGGCGACCTTCAAACTGCAGTAGACCGAGCCTACGAAGCTTGTGAGAAAATTCGATTCGAAGGCGCGCACTATAGAAAAGACATTGCGGCAAGAGCGCTGAAAAAAACATAGGGCAACAAAAGCGGTCACCGGTGACCGGTTACCCGCATTCCACCAAGGGAAGAAAAAATGCCAGCGAATCCAACAGTCTCCATCGTAATGGGCAGTGACTCCGATCTGGAAATCATGCGCGAAGCCGGCAAGGCCCTCGACGATTTCGGAATCCCGTACGAAATCGATGTAACCTCCGCGCACCGCTCTCCCGACCGCACCGCTGAATACGCCAGAAAGGCTGCCAGTCGCGGCATTCGCGTGATCATCGCCGGCGCCGGCGGAGCCGCGCACCTCGCAGGAGTCATCGCGGCCCATACCACCTTGCCAGTCATCGGAGTCCCGATCCCATCGACCTCACTCCAGGGAATGGACTCGCTGCTGGCGACCGTGCAAATGCCCGCGGGAATTCCGGTCGCCACGGTAGCGATCGGCAAGCCCGGCGCAACCAACGCCGGAATCCTTGCGGCCCAAATCATAGGCGTAGCCGACGAAGCCATCGCGAAAAAACTGCATGCTCACAAAGAAAAATTAGCGAAAGGCGTAGAAGAAAAATCCAGGAAGCTCCAAGCCTCGCTGCGCGGGTAGAGTGTGTCAGTCTCTTACAAACCCATAGGGTTGTCATCCCGAGCGCAGCGAGGGATCTGCAGTCTGCCGGTATCATCCCCAGAGTCGTCGGAGACGAAGCGCGGCGTCTCGCCGGCTCTCCTCTCACCCGCCGCGTCAAATCGAGCCATCAACGCGGAGCTTCACGAAAACGATCAGCGCTCGATCGCCCGCGGATCGAAACTCGCAGCAGTGAGGCACGGCCGAAGGCGTGACGGCGCGGCAGAACTGCAGATCCCTCGCTGCGCTCGGGATGACAAGGGCTAGGGTGTTGCGGATGACAACGGCTTGGGTGTTCGGAGATGAGGAGAGCTCAGAATTTCAACCCCTTCAAATACTCCCGGAACGCGCCACCCAAATCATCGCGCTTCAGGGCGAACTCCACCGTTGCTTTCAGGAATCCAAGCTTGTCTCCGGTGTCGTGCCGCCGTCCTTCGTATACGCACGCAAACATCTTCTCGCGCTTGAGGAGCGCGCGCAGTCCGTCGGTGAGCTGCAGCTCTCCACCCGCGCCGGGCTTGATATCTGCGAGCGTTTCAAAAACTGTCGGCGTCAAAATATATCGCCCAATGACGGCCAGGTTCGAAGGCGCGTCCTCAAGCTTCGGCTTCTCGACCAGGTCAAGCACCTCAAAAAGTTTCCCGCCCGAGCCCGCCACTTCCTTCCCCCTGATCACACCATAAGAAGAAATTGCCGCGCCCTCGATCGGCTGGATGGCGATCACCGATTGCTGCTTCTCTTTGAAGACCTCGATGAGTTGCTTAAGCACTGGGACCTTCGCGTCGATGACGTCGTCGGCCAAGAGCGCCGCGAAGGGTTCGTCGCCGACCAGTTCACGCGCGGTGAGGATGGCGTGACCGAGGCCGAGCGCCTCCTTCTGCCGAACATAAGAAACATAGATCATGTCGGAGATTTGGCGGACAACCTTCAGCAGATCGGTCTTGCCTTTTTCCTCCAGAATCTTTTCGAGTTCGTAGCTGGTGTCGAAGTGGTCTTCGATGGCGCTCTTGCCGCGTCCGGTGATGATGATGATCTGGTCGCAGCCGGCGGCGAGCGCCTCCTCGACCCCGTACTGGATGATGGGCTTGTCGACGAGAGGCAGCATCTCCTTGGGCTGGGCCTTGGTGGCGGGGAGGAAGCGGGTACCGAGACCGGCGGCGGGGAAGACGGCTTTGCGGACGGTGCGGACCTGGCGGCGCTCCGCGCCGCTCCGGCGTTCAGGCAGAGGCATCATGGCCGGTCAATTGTAAATGGTTGGCTTCGGGCGAGGTAGCCGGGTAGATGCTGTAGATGTGCTCCACTTATTAAGTTGCTGCTGGGGCTTCTTGCGATTCCAGTTCTTCCAGGAGGTCGCGGAGGGTTTCGAGGATGCCTTCGGCGCTCGCTATTTTTATGGTGAATTTTAACGTGCCGTCTGGGGTGAATTGAGCTTTTGGCTGGCTGGCTACGAATCTGGCTAGCTTGCCGGGGTCGATGGTCGCGGTTTGGGAGAATTTTATGTTTACGATTTCTCGCTTGCGCTCAATGGCTGTGGCTCCTACGCGCATGGATTGGAGCTTGAGGGCGGCGTAGGCCATGAGGTTTCGAACGGCACTGGGCGGTGGGCCGTAGCGGTCGGTTAGTTCGGCGCCTACGTCTCGAAGCTGGGATTCGGTTTCAACTCCGGCGATACGTTTGTACATGCGGAGACGCTGGTTTTCTTCTTTTATGTAGTCGCTCGGAATGCGGATGTTGAGGCCGAGGTTGAGCTGGATTTCGGTTACTTCGACTCCGGCTTCACCCTTCATTTCTCTTACCGCCCGTTCCAGCATCTGCGTGTAAAGCTCAAAGCCGATGGCTTCGATGTGGCCACTCTGCTCGCCGCCCAGCAGATTGCCTGCGCCTCTCAGCTCTAAATCCAGGGCTGCGATTTTGAAGCCCGCGCCTAAGTCGGAAAACTCTTTTAAGGCGGCCAGACGGCGGCGAGCTACGGGCGTGAGTTCGATTTCTGCTGGGAGCAGCAGGTAGGCGTAGGCGCGGCGATTGCTGCGGCCTACGCGGCCACGTAACTGGTAAAGCTCGGAGAGGCCGAAGCGGTCGGCTCGGTTGATGATGATGGTGTTGCAGAGCGGGATGTCGAGGCCGTTCTCTATGATCGTTGTGGAGACGAGGATGTCGGCTTCGTGATGCATGAATTTCAGCATCACTTTTTCGAGTTCGCCTTCGCCCATCTGGCCGTGGCCTACGATAATTCTCGCGGTGGGGGCTAGTGTTTGCAGTTTGGCGGCGATCTCCCAGATTGTTTCTACGCGGTTGTGGACGAAGTAGACCTGCCCTCCGCGGTCGAGTTCCTGCTCGATAGACGACTGGATTAATTTTTCATCCCAACTGGCTACTACCGTCTGGATCGCCATGCGATCTTTGGGTGGAGTCTCGATCACGCTCATGTCGCGCAGGCCGACCAGGCTCATGTGGAGGGTGCGCGGAATAGGCGTGGCGGACATGGTTAATACGTCAACCTGGGTGCGGATCTGCTTGATGCGCTCTTTGTGGCGGACGCCGAAGCGCTGTTCTTCGTCGACCACGAGCAGGCCGAGATCGGAGAATTTTACGTCTTTGGAAAGCAGGCGATGAGTGCCGATGAGAATGTCTACTTTGCCGACCGCAACTCTCTCAAGAATTTCTTTGACCTGCTTCGGGGTACGGAAGCGGCTGACCATTTCTACTTTTACGGGAAAGGCGGCAAAACGCTGTTTGAAAGTTTCGTAATGTTGGAAAGCCAGGACGGTGGTGGGCGCGAGGACCGCGACTTGCTTGTTGTCGCTAAGCGCTTTGAAGGCGGCGCGCATGGCTACTTCGGTTTTGCCGTAGCCTACATCGCCGCAGAGCAGGCGATCCATGGGAAGCTGGCTTTCCATATCGCGCTTTACGTCGGCGATGGCTTGGGCCTGATCTTCCGTCTCGCTGTATTCGAAGGCGTCTTCAAATTCTTTCATCCATTCGGTGTCGACGGGGAAGACGTGGCCTTGGGCGGACTGACGCTGCGCATAGAGTTTGAGCAGTTCGTCGGTCATGTCTTTCATGGCCTTCTTTACGCGGGCCTTCGTTTTCTCCCACTGGCCGGTGCCCAGGCGATTCAGCGTGGGCTTTGCGCCTTCTTGCGAGCGATATTTCTGGACCAGGTCCAGACGTGTTAGCGGGACGTAGAGGCGGGCGGCTTCGGCGTATTCGAGGAGCATGAACTCGGCGGTGCCGTCGCCCTGATTGATTTCCTTCAGGCCCTGATACTGGCCGATGCCGTGTTCTACGTGGACCACGTAGTCTCCGACTTGCAGATCGCGGAAGTCGGAGAGGAAGGCGGAGACTTTGGACTTCTGGCGACCGGGGCGCGATGCCACGAGATCGGATTCGTCGAAGAGATCGCGGGCTCCGAAGACGGCAACGTGGGCTTCTGGAAGGATGAAACCATCGGGGATGTAGGCTTTGAGGAGCGTGGTGGTGAAAACTTCTCCCGCGAAGTAAGCGGTTTCGTCGGCATAGCTTTCGCCGCCACGGGTGCGGCTGCCGAGGCGGAAGCTGGCGTTGTATTCGGTGAAGATGTCAGCGAGGCGCTCGACTTCTCCGGTGTTGGGGGCGGCGAGGACTACGCGGGTGCCGGATTTCGTCAGCTTGGTTACTTCCTCGGTCATCGCATTCATGGCGCCGTGGAATCGCGGGGCGGGTTGGGAGAGGAAGACGACTTCGTCTTTTGGGCCGGCGGATGCATCGCCCAGCGTGTTATGCGTTGCGGGCGAAATGCATAGGTCCTTCGCTTCGCTCAGGATGACAGCGCTTGAAGAAGAGTGGGAGATGGCGAGGTATTCGAGGTCGGCGCCGGGTAGCGACTGGACTGTTTCTTGCCACTTTTCCGGGGTGAGATAAAGATCGGTGGGGCGAACCAAGTTGCCGACGCCGCTGCGCTCGTGCGCTTCTTCTATTCTTGCCCAGGTTCTTTCCAATTCTTTCTTCAGCGCTTTGGGTTCGTCGAGGATGATTTTCGCCTCTGGAAGCATTGAGAAAATCGTGCGATCGGCTCCGGCTACTGGGGCGTAGAACTCCCAGCCGGGGAAGACTCCGGCACCCGACTCGCGGGCGGCTTGCTCAATGGCTTCCGGGGTGCCTTCAATTCTTTTTCCGCTGAGACGCGCGTTGATTGCGCCTAACAACTCTTCGTTGATGGGCGTTTCGGTGAGCGGGAGGAGCACAACTTCGTCGACAGGATTCGAGGAGCGCTGGCTGGCGGGATCGAACTTACGCATCGATTCGATTTCATCGCCAAAAAATTCGACGCGAACTGGACGATCGGATTCGGGCGAGTAGACGTCGAGGATGCCGCCGCGAGTGGCGTACTGGCCGGGCATTTCGACAACGTCGGTGGAGGTGTAGCCGACCGTGTTGAGGTGGGATAGCAGCTTTTCGAGGTCGAAGGTTTCGCCGCGGCGGAGGATGCGGGCCAAGTCCGCGTAGTAGTCGGGAGCGCGAAGAAGGATGGTGGTGGCGCTGACGGGCGAGATCACGATGGTAGCGCGGCTAGTGGCGATCTTCCAAAGGGCGGTGGCACGTTCTTCCTGGATTTCGGGGTGCGGGGAGAGATTTTGAAATGGGAGGACGTCGCGCGCGGGAAGCGTCACAATCTGGTCAGGACCGGCGGCTCCAGTTAGCTCGGCAAGGGCGGCGAGGACGGGCTGGAGATCTTCCGCGGCACGGTTGTCGGGGACAACTACGATGAACGGGCGCTCGGTGCGACGCTGGAGGAGAACGGTGATGAGTGCCTTGGCCGCCGGGTTGAGTCCGGAGACACTAATCCTCCACCCCACCGAGCCAACCCCGGGCTCGCTGGGGACCCCGGTACGCCCCGTGCTCTCGCGCAGATGGGAGGTCGCACGCCGGAAGGCAGGAAGTTGTTCCACTTCCGCGAAAATCTCGCGGACAAACGGCAGGAGCATGCTGGTTTGATTCTATCAAGGGAAGAGATGGGATTGCAGAGAAGCTCCAAGCTCTCAGCTGCAAGCTCCGAGCGAACGGGCCAGGGCCTGCTTGCAGCTTGGAACCGGGAGCTTGGAGCTACCTTCTTTGCAGCGGCCTTGTCAGGCAGGTGGGGCCTCCATTGCCATTGAGGCAGAGCTCTTTGCCGGGGAATGTTTGCACTTCGAAACCGGCTTGCCGGAGGCGGGCGTTGGTTTTGGCGTTCTCTTCGAGCGCGATTAGGCCGTTGTTGCCTAGCGCCAGGACGTTGCAGGCCAGTGTTTCGCGCTCGGAGTAATCGATTTCGATGAAGCGGAAATTACGGGCGCGGAGTAGTTCTACCGTTTCCACCGAAAGCCAGGGGAGATCGACGAGGATGGTTTGTTCGTCGAGCATGCTCATCAGGGACATTAGATGGAGGCAGGAGTTGGGACCTTCGCCGTGGGGGAGCGGAGCTGGGATTACTTCGATTTGGTATGGGGATAGAATCACGCGGAGCTGATGGATGCCTTGTTTGTTGGTGCGGTAGCCCTGGCCTACCAGGAGCGTGTTAGCGTCCAGCCACACGATGTCCCCGGCTTCGGTGGTCGCACTACGAGGTTGTGGAGGGGCAGGCGAGACGCCCGCCCTAACCGCCGGCGGGACGCCGGCGCTACGCTCTGGCGCTTTGGCGATATGCTTTTGCGGCTGGGCTTGGATTTCCGCCAACGTTGGGATGCCTTGCTGGGCGCAGTAGTTGCCGTGGCCTGTGGCTTCGGGGATGCGGGTGGTTTTGCCCGGGCGCATGAGGATGAGGCCTTGGTTAGTGGGCAGCGTGGCGTCGTGAGTGTAGACGGCGTCGAGGGTCAAGGCGGGAGTGGCTGGGAGAGTCAGGACTTCGGCTCCGGCATTGGTTAGAAGATGGCGGAGCTTGTCATGCGCTGATTGGGCAGCCTCGAAGTTGGGAGGGCGGTGGAAGCCCAGGGCGTGCCAGTCGGCGGATTTGACGGGATCGTTCCAACCGGCATGGCTGGGCGGGCAGAGCAGGACCTGGCGGAGAGGGGCGGTCATGGAATGGATTGACATGGTTGGATTCGTTGGATACCCGCTTTCGATTATTGCAGAGGTCAGAGGTCGGCTTGCGGAGGTTTGTGCCTGAGAGATGCGGAGTCGACTCGAGTTGGCAGGGGTGCGCAGTGTTGAAAATCCCAACAGGCGCTTGGTGCCTAGAGCGGTAATCTACCTTATCGCTTGCTTAAATACGCGCCTCTGATATACATATCTCCGGTATCTGCCGAACAATCTTGCCAAGGTATGGGCGTCTGGTTGAGGGTGATGGATCGCCGACTTTGGATTGCCTGCGTGAGCATCCGCGGGGTGAGTTCCGCGACATCCTCAGGGCGGATACGCGCCACAGTTTTTCCAGGAGAGCCTAGGAGCCATATGAGAACTACGTTGCGTTTCATTTTCTGCTTGGCGATTTTGTTGTCGATCCGGCAATTCGCGCACGCGCAAGGCGCGGCAACGGGCGACCTGCATGTAACCGTGAAAGATCCGAAGGGAGGCGTGGTGACGAACGCGACGGTCACCGCGAAAGATGTGGCCAAGGGACTGGTGCGCGCGGGCAGTGGCGATGGGCAGGGGGGATATAGCGTGCGGCAGCTGGCTCCGGGGACGTACACCGTAACCGTGGATGCGCCGGGTTTCGCGGGTGTTCAAGCCACCAACGTAAACATTACGGTGGGTCAGCTCGCCGAGTTGCCGATTGGGCTAAACGTGGCCACGGGCAGGGAAGTGGTGGAGGTGACGTCGCAGGCGGAAATCGTGGAGACATCGCGAACCTCGACGACCGACACAATTGGGGAGCGGAAGATCGAGGACCTGCCGATCAACGGGCGGAACTACATTCAGTTCACGCTGACGGACTCGCAGGTGCAGCGAGACAACGCGCCGAGTTTGGGCGGCGCGGCGCCGACTTCGGGACTGAACATGAGCGGTCAGCGAGGACGGTCGAACCTGGTGAATGTGGACGGCGCCGACGCGACGGACAATTCGGTGAACGGCGTACGGTCGACGTTGTCGCAGGAGGCGGTGCAGGAATTTCAGATCATCACGAACAGCTATGCGGCCGAGTATGGGCGGGCGGCGGGAGGAATCGTCAATATTATTTCGAAGTCGGGAGCAAATGACTTCCATGGAGACGCGTTCGGATATTTGCGGAACCGGAATTTTCAGGCGGTGAATCCGTTCTCGACGACTTCGAACCCGGCATACACGCGAGTGCAGGCAGGGGCTGCGTTCGGCGGTCCCATCAAGAAAGATAAGACTTACTTCTTCTTCGGATATGAAGTGACGCGGCGGCATGAGACCGGATTCTCAAGCATCGGACAGGATTGCCTTGTTTCCGGGGGACAGACGTGCTTTGGGCTGACGCAGTTTGCACCGCTGGGTGGGGACGCGTACCTGACCGGCGACCAGATCGATTTCATTACCAACCCGAACGTCATAGGGTTCGAGCAACTCTTTCCCGCATACGCAGCAGAGGTTCAGGCCTATACGTTTCTGGCGGGGGCGTCGTCGGGGCAGGCGATCAATGGGGCATGGCCGCTCGCGTTTACCGGCGGAAACCCGGGGCTGGGAGGATTTCCGTCAACGTGCAGCTCTCCGGGAACGTGCTTTGTGCCGGCTTCGTATGAGTCACTGGCATCGGCGGCAGGCAATTTCCCGGTATTTGAAGGGACGAGTTTGTACTCGCTGCGGCTCGATCACAATGTGAGCGCCAGCAATCGTTTGACGCTTCGGGTGAATGCGAGCCCGAGCACGGTGACGGGAATTGAAGTCAGCGGACAGGACCAGCCGTTTGGACAGAACTCCTACTCACGTACATCGCAAACTACCTATCGAGACGTGACGGGGGTGGTTGCGGATACGTGGACGATCGGGACCAACCGGGTGAATGAGTTCCTTTTCCAGTACGCGCGGCGCGGTTACGAGTATTTTTACAACACGAGTATTCCGGGAGGATCGGACCCGGCAATCAACATTCCGGGGTATGCCTACATCGGGCGCGAACCCTATTCGTATATCAAGCGGACGGAGCAGAGATACCAGTTCAAGGATAATTTTGGGTGGTCGATGGGGCGGCATGAGATGAAGTTCGGCGGCGACTTCAATTATCTGCCGCTGAGCGCGACATTCACGGTCAACTATGGCGGGGTGTACGACGTTTCAGGTATCCCGGCATCCGAAGTTGCGCTGTTTGGATTTGAAAATCCTGCGCCCGGGACCTTGCCGGATTTCCCAGGACTGTCGCCAGTGCAAGCTTACGGAGCGGGATTGCCGAACGATTACATTCAGGGGCTGGGCAGTCCGACCGACTCGTTCCGCAACATTGCGATTGGAGCGTTCTGGCAGGATAGCTGGCGCGTGCGGCACAACCTGACGCTGAATTATGGGGTCAGGTACGACGTGGAACCTGCGCCGAAGTTCAAGCCGCCCCAGGGACTGGCGTTGCCGGCGTACAACATCCTTGGCTTGCAGAAAGGAATTCAGACCGACAAGAACAATGTTCAGCCGCGAATCGGAGTTGCGTGGGACCCGAAGGGCGATGGAAAAACGGTGTTCCGGGCTTCGTACGGACTGTTCTATGACCATCCATTGCTGGGGCTGTATTTCTTGGGCGATGCTTCGGACGGATCGAGCAGCGGACAACTGGCGTTTGCGGGCACGGGACTTTGCCAAGGTGGGCCGGGAGATCCGGGAAATTTGAATGCGTGGCCGATCTTCCAGGGCATTCTGACGTCGCCGCAGTGCGCGCCATCGGCTAACGGCAATGTCCTCACGCTGCTTAACTACAATCCGAACCAGCAGCGATTCGCGTGCGCGACGGGAGATCCGACGTGCGGTGTAACAGCGCCGGCCGACTCGCTTTTCCTCAATCAGAACTACCTGAATCCTGCTTCGTTTATGCCGCTGGGATTCCAGCCGTTCGGGTATCCGCAGGCGAAGGATTTTGTTTATGCGTATTCGCAGCAGGCGAACCTGACATTCGAACGGGATCTGGGCGGGGGATATGCCTTGAGTCTGGCTTACAACTTTAATGGCGGGCGGCACCTGAACCGGCCGATCAATGCGAACCCGATTCGCGGGGATTTGATGATGTCGAATTTTATTGCGGCAAACTCAACCGGCGCGGGATTTTCCAGCCCATTTGCGATGAGCGGCTGCGGCGTAACGGCAGGAGGAACGCCGTGGGTGGATTCCGCGATCACGAATTTCTTCAGGCCGGGCGGTCTGAATCCGTCGGTGGCGGGAGCTTATCTTGCAAGTGGCGGAGCGGAGTGCGTTACGCTGGCGCAGGAAATCGTCGGCAGTCTGCCCGGATTCAATGCAAGTTGCGATCCCACAACCGGCACGGGATGCGTGCCGTTTGGCGATATGGATGCGAACTATTCGAATGGGAGCTCGGTGTATCACGGATTGACGGCGAATTTGCGGAAGCGGTTTAGCCAGCATTATGAGTTCCTGGCATCGTATACGTGGTCGCATGCGATTGACGATTCGACGGACTTGCAGTCGACGACGACACCGCAGGACAGCTTTTACCCCGGAAAGGACCGTTCGACGTCGCTGTTTGATGAGCGGCACCGGTTCGTTTTCAACGCGGTGTACCAGAGCGGGAAGCTCAGCGGGTCGGGATTTGCGAGCAAGTTTTTTAGCGACTGGACGGTGGCGCCGTTCATTGAGTTTGGGGCGGGGCGGCCGTTCAACATCATTACCGGCAACGACGACAACTTTCAGCTATCGTCGCTTACGGGACGGCCAAACACGTTCGTAAACCCGGCTTGCGGAGCGGGCGTAAATTCAAAGTACTCGCCAACGGGCGTTTTCCAGGAGCCGTGTCCACAGGGCTTCGATGGCACACTGGGATCGCTGGATGGAAACCTGGGGCGCAATGCCGGGATCACGCCGTGGACGGTATTCGACGACCTGAGAGTGGCGCGGCGGGTCCACTTCGGTGAACGCTATAGCATGGATTTGATTGCCGATATGTTCAACGTCGCGAATGTGTACAACGTGGCGGCTGTGAGCCCGCTGTTTACGAATGCCGGGCAGGCGACGGCGGCGTACGATCCGCGGCAGTTTCAGTTTGCGTTGAAGTTGAATTGGTAGGGGCCGCTTTATCGACTTGCGCTGATGAGAGTTCATCTGCACGTGCCCAGGTTGGCGCTCAGAAAATGAGTGCGGACCTGGGGCACTGCGCGCAATCTTTCCGGTCCACATTTCAATTTAATTTTTGATTGAGATGGCGGGCGAGGGTGCCCGCCCTACCCCGCTTTGTGTCGGTACAATAGTGTGAGTTGAATTCGATTCTTATTCATTTGTCGAAGCGAGGAGATCTTCATGGAACGGAAAGCTAGCGCGGTTTGGAAGGGCGGATTGAAGGACGGGAAAGGGTCGGTGTCGTCGGCCAGCGGAGTTTTGTCGAACACGCCTTATTCGTTTACGACGCGATTTGAGAATACTCCGGGGACAAATCCGGAGGAGTTGATTGCGGCGGCGCATGCGGCGTGTTTTTCCATGGCCCTGTCGGCGCAGTTGGGGGGCGCGAACCTGAAGCCGGAGAGCATCAACACGTCGGCTACGCTGACGATGGAGAAGCTTGAGGCTGGCTGGACGATTACCGCCGTGAATTTGGATGTGGTTGCTAATGTGCCCGGGGCTTCGGCCGAGGCGTTCAATAAAGCTGCGCAGGATGCGAAGGCGGGATGCCCGGTGTCGAAAGTGCTGAACGCGAAGATCACGATGAATGCGAGACTGGGATAGAGGGCGGTAACCGGTCACCGGTTACCGGCCTTCTAGCTGTGGGCGCGCATGATTTCGCGAAGCTTGTTATTGATCTTTACGGCATCTTGCGAGGCTTGATCGATGAGCTCGACCCAGCGGCGCTGGGTTTCGGGCGGGCCGGACTGCGTAATCAGGTAGGTCGCCTGAATGATGGTTTCCAGGGAATTGCTGAGATCGTGCGCGAGCGTGCGGAGTTCGCGCGCGATTTCAGCGGGGATCTTGTCGTTGAGGGTGTTGAGTTCGCGGGTCTTGTCGTCAGGTGGCATAGTTCGCCGTTCGTTGTCCGTCCTTTATTGCTCGGATTACTTCACCGCGAGCAAAATACGCCCGGCGCGCGCCGTCTGGCTTCGTTGACAGGCAGGCAGCAGCCATAAGATATTAGATGATGTCCTCACAAAAAGGGACCCTGCCGATATTTTTCCATTCGCGGATATGGCGGAACTGGCAGACGCGCTAGGTTCAGGTCCTAGTGGCCGCAAGGCCGTGGAGGTTCGAGTCCTCTTATCCGCACCAGAAAACAGCTTTCAGCTCTCAGTGAAACCTAAAGGCGGTCACCGGTGACCGGTCACCGCTTCTTGCCCTCCTTTAGAAACGTTCCTTCCTGTAGTTCGGTGAAGGCTTGTCGCAGCTGGTCCTGCGTATTCATCACTATGGGGCCGTACCAGGCTACCGGTTCTTCCAGTGGCTTGCCGGAGACCAGCAGAAAACGGATTCCGTCATTTCCCGCTTGCACTGTCACTTCATCACCGCGATCGAAGAGGATCAGCGAGCGGTTGTCCGCTTCGACTGGCGGGTTGGTGTCGAGCCATTTCACCGCTTCGGTCGGGACTGCCAGCGGACCGGAGGCGTTGCAGAATTTCCCGTTGCCCGCAAAGACGTAGGCGAAGGCGTGGCGCGTTGTCTCGACTGGGAGGGTCTTTCGCTTGCCCGGAGAAATCGATACATCGAGGTAGATGGGATCGGCAGCTACGCCATCGACCGGGCCGGCCTTGCCCCAGAATTTTCCGGAGACGATTTTTACATGGGTGCCGTCGTCGTCGATGACTTCCGGAATATCGGCGGACTTGACCTCCTGATAGCGCGGAGTGGTCATCTTGAGAGCGGCTGGGAGATTTCCCCACAATTGAAAGCCGTGCATGCGCCCGACCGGATCACCCTTGGGCATCTCCTGGTGGATAATGCCGCTGCCCGCGGTCATCCACTGCACGTCGCCGGCGCCGATCACACCGTTGTTGCCCATGCTGTCGCCGTGCTCGACCGTGCCGGTGAGGACATAGGTGATGGTCTCGATGCCGCGGTGCGGATGCCAGGGAAAGCCCGCCAGATAGTCTTCGGGGACGTCGTTGCGGAAATCGTCGAGCAGAAGGAACGGATCAAAATCTTTCGTGTTGCCGAAGCCGAAGGCACGACTGAGATGAACGCCCGCGCCTTCGAGGGTCGGCTTGGATTTAATGACGCGCTTGATGGGACGAATCGACATTTCGGGAACTCCTGAAGCGATTGCAGAACGTCTATTGCAGATTGCAGAGGTCAGATTGCAGATTTTAGAACCTGACCCGTCGAGGGTTTTTGTGGTCGCTTCTTGCTTGTGAACTCATAAGAAGTTCAGCAGTGCGTCCATGGTTTCTTTGGGACGCTCTTCCATTACCCAGTGTCCGGTGTCTTTTAGCGAGACTTCGGTTACGTTGGTCGCCACCAGTTTCATCTGAGGCATCAGGGTGGCGGCGCTAGCCTTTTCGCCGGCGATTGCCAGGACTGGCATGGTCAATTTGGTTTTTGCCATTTCTGCGAAATCGTCCGCGGTCTGCGGCCAGGCCGCAAAGTATGCCCAGCCGGCCCGCATGCGGCCAGGCCGCGAATAGGCAGCGCCGTAGGCGGCGCGGTCGGCTTCGGGGACGGAATGCGTCTTGTCGGCGGCGAAGTCGTTCCAGAAGTAGGCGAAATAGATTTTCTCGCGCCCGGCTACCAACGCTTCCGGGGTCGGGCCGTGAAAGCGGAAGTGCCACAGGTTGGGGTTGTTGTAATACGGTTCCCAGCCGGCGACGCCGGGGAGGAAGGCGTCCATAACGACTAACTTCTCGGTCTCGGAGGGGAACTGCGCGGCGTAGGCGTAGGCGACCATCAAACCGATGTCGTGGCCGACTACGCGAGCTTTGCTGATACCAAGGGACTTGGCGAGCGCATGGATGCGGATCGCAGCGGTTTTCATGTCGAGGCCGTCCTTGGGAATGGCGGAATCGCCGATGCCGGGCAGATCGGGCGCGACCACGGTAAATTTCTCGGCGAGTTTCGGAATGATGGGGCGCCACATGCGCGAGGTTTGCGTGTAGCCGTGGAGCAGGATCACGGCGGGGCCATGTCCGGCTGTCAGGTAGTGCAGTTTTATGCCGTCGACTTCGGCGTCGCGGGCGGCGATGGCGGTTGTGGTGGCGGCATGGGCTAGGGATGCCGACAGAAGGAGCAGCGATAGTCCGAGGTATGTTGCGATTTTGATTTTCATGTTTGGCCGTTAGGAGGCAGACCTAAAATAGCATTTAACCGCAGAGAGCGCAGAATTCGCGGAGACCAGTTCCCGGCGCTGAAGCGCCGGGAAATTTTCGGTCGTCTCTTCGGGACTTAAATCAATTTCTCCACCTACCCAGCCCTTAGCCCTGGGCTAAGGTGGACCGTCCCTTCGGGACTTCAATGGGCGCGGCTGGCGCTTTACGCCATCGGTCGCGTTTTACGGGCTCGCGCTTCACGCCTTTGTTTGTGCGCTTCAGGCTGCCGCTCTTGCGCTTTGCTTGAAGAATGCCAGCAAGTCGGCGTTGATCTGGTCGGCGTGGGTTGTGGGCATGCCGTGCGGGTAGCCGGGATAGGTTATCAGCGTGGCGCCCTTCACGATCTTTGCAGATTGCAGAGCGGCAGCGGCAATAGGCACGATCTGATCGTCTTCACCGTGCATGATGAGAGTTGGAACGTCGAACTTCTTCAGGTCCTCGGTGAAGTCAGTTTCGGAGAATGCCTTGATGCAATCGTAGCCCGCCTTCACGCCTCCCATCATTCCCTGAAGCCACCATTTGTCCCGGATGCCTTCGGAGATTTTGGCGCCGGGCCGGTTGTAGCCGTAGAAGGGGAGAGTGATGTCCCGGTAGAACTGCGGCCGATTTTTCGCATATTGGGCGCGGAGATCGTCGAAGACCTCAATGGGCGCGCCGGCGGGATTGGAAGGCGTCTTCACCATCAATGGCGGGACAGAGCTGATCAGGACGGCCATAGCGACGCGTTTTGAACCGTGACGCCCGATGTAGCGAGCGACTTCTCCGCCTCCGGTGGAGTGGCCGATGTGGATTGCGTTCTTCAGGTCAAGCTTCTCGGTGAGCGCCGCAAGGTCGTCGGCATATGTATCCATGTCGTTACCATCCCAGGTTTGAGTGGAGCGGCCGTGGCCGCGGCGATCATGCGCGATGACACGATAGCCGTGCTCGCCGAAGAACATCATTTGAGAGTCCCAGTCATCGGCGGTGAGGGGCCAGCCATGGCTGAAAACGATTGGCTGACCGGAGCCCCAGTCTTTGTAAAAGATTTGTGTGCCGTCTTTGATAGTGATGGTTGGCATAACGTTGTTCTCCTTTCAATTTTGTGCTGCTTATGTGATCGCTCCAGATTCGAGGAAGCGGCGGGAAAGCTTACCAATTGCTGATACCAGTTGAAAAAGCATATCCCCGGTCTGCGATCTCAGGCAAGGCACCTGGATGGTCTTGATGCTCGGCGCTCAACCCAAGTTGCGGATTATTCGCCGGCCTTGGTCGCAAGTGTTTCCACCACGGCGATATTTTGCAGCAGAGCCTCAGGCAGGCCATGGCGCTCTTTCAGGTATTCCGGGCTGTTGTAGGAAATCCAGACTTTGCCCTGGCCGTCCTGCGCGACAAGAATTTTCAAAGGAAGATCGATGGCGACGCTGGGTACGGCTAACATGAGCGGTGTGCCCGCCTTGGGACTGCCGAAGATCAGGAGCTTCGTTGGGGGCATCGTCATTCCCACTTTCGCCGCTTCTCCGCTGTGATCAACGATGGCAAAGAGCGTGACTCCTTTCGCTTGCAGAATATTCTTGAGTTTCTCGACGGTCTCATCGACCGAGTTATTACTCGGCTTATCGACTATTCCTTTGCTGGATAGGACAGCCATGGCTGCCTCCTGGGTGTTTTCAAACGGCAAGTGTGAATCCGGCGGTTTTTTAAATCGCCGATAGCAGGGAATTCCCGGGGTCTTGGTCTTAGACTCATTCCCAGACCGGCCGGATGAAAAAAATTCCGGCCGGGCTCCCGATATCGCCATTTAGTAACTTTCACCCATGTCCTCAGGTTTACGAATAAGGAACCGCGACCCTACTCTCCTCCGGGCGAACTGCCGATAAATCGAGGTGCCAGCCATGGGACCAATACCGCTGACACAGCCGAAGTGGGTTGGTTATGAACTTCGAGAAACAGCCAATATCGACCCCGATGGTCGTACCCCAGGACCGGCGGGCCCACCCTCGCCTGGCGTTGCAGGTGCAGGTTGAGCTTCGTAAACAGGGGGAGGACGTTCCCCTTCGCCTGGAAACCACCGATCTGAGCAAAGGTGGGTGCTACATCCAGATGATGATGACCCTTCCCGTGGGCACAAACCTCAATGGGACGCTCTGGCTGGACGACTCACCGGTGCGTGTGCGGGCGCGGGTAGTGACCTGTCACCCGCAATTCGGGAATGGCATCATGTTCCTTGAGTTTCAGGGCAACGGAAAGGCACTCCTGGAGCGCTATCTGGACGCCATGAACGTTTAGGGCCTGCCGGGCGAGCTTTCGAGTTTCCTCTCTAGGCACGCGAGAGTCCAAGTCGTACCCCACGCTTATTACCAAGGTCACTGCCTGCCATCGTTTGTTCTCATGAACATCGCGCGTTGTACCGATAAAAGTTTGGACCGCCTGCTCGAAACACGTTTAGCGGAAGTACGTGAAAGGCGTCGAAGCGAGGACACCATGAACGCGCGGATCTTGTCTTTTGCGCTGCTGTTCCCGGTTGCAATCAGCTCCATCAAGGAGTGCGCGGCGACTCCGCCAGCACCTGTGCGTTTCCGCCCGGGCACGCAATCCGAGGAGCAGGTTGCGGGCGAGGGCGCTGGAACATTCGAAACACTCGGCGGCATGGTTAGCGGAAGCGTTCGCAATGGCAGGGGCGCAATCAGCATGGCGTCGGGTGATTTCAATGGAGATGGTATTCCGGACTTCGTGATCGGACAGGGTTGGCTCGGGTACAGTTCGGGAGTCGTGGTGTTTCTTGGCCGCGCTGATGGCAGTCTTGGCAAAGGGACTGCGTATGCTGCGGGTCAGCCTGCGAGCTACGTTGCCGTTGGGGACGTCAACCATGACGGCAAGCTGGACATCATTGCCGCAAACGCGCTCACGGCGAGCCTTGAGATCCTGCCGGGTAATGGTGATGGGACATTTCGGGTTCCGACTTCAGTATCACTGCCGGGCATCCCGCGCGGAATCGTCGTCGCCGACTTTAACGGCGATGGATGGCCGGATGTTGCGGTAGCCGGAAGCGGCGGGGCAGTCTATATCCTGCTCAACGACCGCAAGGGTTCCCTGGGACCGGCAACGACGTACTCCCTTTCGGGCAGCGGTTTTGAGTTGGTGGCAGCGGACGTCAATAACGATGGGAAGCTCGATCTATGTATCGCCATGACGGACAGCTCAAGGGTGGCAGTGCTTCTCGGCAAAGGAGACGGGACCTTTGTGGCGGCGGCCGACTACAACACGACGGTTTCAGCTCCCTACGGGATCGCCGTTGCCGATCTGAATCATGACGGAAAGGCGGACCTTGTTGTTACGGCTCCTGCTTCAGGAAAAATTGTGGTGGCGACTGGTAATGGCGATGGCACATTCAACTCGCCGGCGATTTATGCGGCAACGTTGTCGAGGTTTGCGGGTGCCTCAACCCCTGTAGAGGTGGCGTTAGCGGACGTCAATGGAGATGGCAATCCGGATATTGTTTTTACAAATTTCGGGACGATCTCAGTTCTGCTGAATGATGGGAACGGCGAATTCTACGGGCCTGCCAAATTTGCTGCGGACGGTGGCGCGGTCGCGATGGCGGTGGCCGACCTTAACAAAGATGGATGGCCGGACGTAGTCACCGCTGGCTCCTACTTCGGCGGGATCTCTGTTTTTTATAACGCGAGCGGCGCGGCCGGACTTCCAGCCGCGAGGTTTTCCGCTAATGGGCTGGCTTTCGGCAATCAGCGTGTCGGCATCACGAGCGGACGGCAAACCTTAACCCTGTCCAATGCCGGCGGCAGCACTTTGAACATCACTTCCATCGGCGTTACGGGAGTGAATAGCGGAGATTTTAGTGAGCACAACAACTGCGGCGCAAAGCTTCCCGCGAACAGCAGTTGCAATATCAACGTGAACTTTACACCTTCAACTACTGGGCCGCGGAGTGCGGCCATCGTGGTCACTGACGATGCGGTGGGCAGCCCGCGCGCAGTCGGTCTTTCGGGTACCGGAGGCGTCGCCAAGGGAAGAGTCACGCCCAGTTCGGTAACGTTTGGTGGGGCGGTCGTGAATACGACGAGCGCACCAAGTACAGTCACGCTCCTGAACAACGGAACGATTCCGATGACGATCGCGAGCGTATCGACGACGGGGCAGTTCGCGATTCAGACAAACGGATGCACGGGAGAATTGGATCCCGGAGTATCGTGCACCGTTGCGGTCGTGTTCGTGCCAACGCAGTTGGGCGCCCTCACCGGAACCCTGACCTTCGTGGACGATGCTTCCAACAGCCCGCAGACGGCAACTTTGACTGGAACCGGTGAGCCCAACACGACGACCACGAAGCTGACGGCGAACCCCAATCCAGTAGCGGTGGGTCACGGGCTCACGCTTACAGTTCACGTGAATCCTACGTTCAAAGGAACAGCAACCGGAACCGTGACCTTTTACGATGGGGCGACGGTGTTGGGGACGGCCTCGCTGAGTGGGGGGATCGCGCAATTTGTAACCACAAGCCTGACGGCCGGATCGCACACTCTGACGGCGGTATACGCCGGAGATGCAGTCTTCCAGGGCAGCACCTCGGCGGCGGTGACGGAGCAGGTCAACCAAGCGATAGCGACGGTGAGCGCGGTCTCTTCCGCCAGCCCAGTTTATGTATTTCAAGATATCGTGTTCACGGCCTCGGTCAACGCGGACGGGGGTGTCATGGCGACCGGCGCGATGACATTCCAGCAGGGAGCGACGGCCCTGGGCACGGTTCCGCTGGTGAACGGACAGGCGAGCGTTACATCGTCATTCACGACCGCTGGGACTCTTCGGGTCACTGCCACCTATTCGGGAGACCAGAATTACAAGACAAATTCGAGCTTCGTAGACGAAGTAGTCTGGTGGGCTCCGTAGGAGTCCGTGAGATAGTTAGGCAGTTAACCAGCTTGTGATGCGGTCCGGGCGGTGGCAGAATTCAGGATTTCTGTAAGGCGCTGCTTCACACAGTAATTCTTCCGCAGTTCCTCAAAACCGGCGCGGGCGATCGTCTCGCGTTCCTCTTCGTGGGTGACGTAGTAGCGAATCAGATCGGCGAGTTCCTTTGGCTTCGCGGGATCGTAGAGGCGGCAGTGTACGCCATCGCGAAATGGATTGTCTTCGGTGTGGTAGGTGAGCAAGAACGTTCGGCAGGCCATGGTTTCAAACGGGCGCGCGACCATCATCTTGAAGTTGTTACTGGGGAGCGCGACGTGCACTTTGATCTGACGGATGTTTTTGGCGAGCAACTCGGCCCACTCGCGATGGCATTCTCCGCTGAGATCGCGGACGGCGATTCCATTGGCATAGAAATCCACGTCAGGCATGAGCGGCAGCAGGCCGGCTAGAAACTGCATGCGCTTTTGATAGAGCGAACCGACGAATGCCGCCTGGTACTTCTTTTCGGCCATGCGCCGCGCATCGCAGGTCCGATCACAGGAGTGGCCTGGCTGGCCTTCCTGTAAGCACGGTCTGAACATTTCGAGGTCGATAAAGCCCTTCAGGTATTGGCCGCCGAAGCGCGCGACATCATCGCGGTCCGGGAAATAGTGCACGTCATACCAGTCGGCAAAAATATCATAGCGAAACTGCGCGTCCGGGCGCTCGGTCGATTCCAGGTAGAGCGCGATGCGGCGGGCCTTCAACTTGCACCATTGGTCTTTGCCGTACAGGGTGTTGAGCCACACCCCAACATATTCCGGCCCGGCAACGAGAATCGCATCGCAACTTTCCAAACCTTCCAGCGTCGGCATCTTGGCGCGGATTCGTTCGTAATCGCCGCGGCCGACGTTGTTCACCACCGCGCCATGGAAGTTCGTGGGAATCGTGCCTTCAAGCACGTCATGGCCCATGGAGCGCAGCGTGGCGCCTATGGAGAAGATCGACCACGAGGAGAGGATCGTTCCGGTGTGAAAGTAGGCGATTCGCATAGCGTTCAGGTTATGGAAATGTATCGAAGCACTTCGAAGACCACTTGGCCGGGGGCAACGGTAACAGCCAACGACTTGGCAAAGCTGACTTTCGGGCCCGTTGCGGAGGGAGTCTCTGCATCAGTTAGCGGGCGAAATTAGAGATTGCGAGGAATCGACGATCGGAATTGCGGTCGATAGATGAGAAAACGATTAGAGAGGGCGTCCCGCACATTGCATCGCTTTACGGTTGTCTGTTCCTGTGACACCCTTATTGTAGAGCTACAACTATGCCAACTAACGGCGCAGACGGAATGATCCGGGGAGAGAAATCCGCTCCGATAGGACGGAGCTACGAGCGACTCGGGTCGGATGCGCAAAAGCGGTGGCGAATGCTTGGAGTGTTTCCAGAATCATTCGACGCGGCAGCCGCGGGCGCGATTTGGGAAACTGACCGAAAGACCGCGGAAAACACGCTCAATTCCCTCGTCCAACAGGCAATGGTGGAATGGGATGGACAGTCCAACCGTTACTACCTCCGTGACATGATGAGCGACTTTGTCCGCGAAAAAATGACACAGGCCGAGTTGGACGAGGCGGGGCTGCATCATTCCCGGCACTATCTGAGTGTGCTTCATCATGCCGACGATCTTTACCTGGATGGTGGGGAGTCGTTGACGAGCGGGCTGACGGTGCTCGATTTGGAGCGCGAAAATATTGCAGCCGGACAGTCATGGGCGGCCAGTCGTGCATCAACAGACGATCAGGCAGCGGCATTGTGTAGCCGATATCCAAACGTTGGCGCTCACTGTCTGAGCCAGCGTCAACATGCGCGAGAACGAATCCGCTGGCGCGAAGCTGCGTTGGCCGCTGCCTCAAGATTGAAGGACCGAAGCGCGGAGCGCGGGCATCTTGGCAACCTTGGCATGGCATACCGGAATCTGGGGGAATACCGGCGCGCCATCGAATACTACGAAAGACATTTGCAGATCGCGCGCGAACTCAGTGACAGCCGGGGCGAGGAGCAGGATCTGGCGAATCTTGGAGATGCCTATGAGTGCCTGGGCGAATATGGGCACGCCATCGAGTTCTACGAACAATACCTGCAACTCGCAAAGAAACTGGATGACCGCCGCGGGGAAGGCAATGCGCTAGGGTGCATCGGCACTGCCTATCACGCCTCGGGGGGATATTTCCAGGCCATCGAGTATCACGAGAAAGCGTTAGCCATCCACCGTGAAATTGGGGATTGGCGTGGCGAAGGCGTCGCGCTGGGCAACCTCGGGATCGCCTGTTACAGGCTGGGCCAGCACCAGCAAGCCATCGACTTCTACGGGCAGCAACTCCAGATCGCGCGCTCGACCAATGACCGGCACGGCGAAGGCAACGCGCTGTGGAACGTAAGCCTCGCGCTCGATGAAGTTGGGGAAAGAGGAAAGGCAATCGAATTCGCCGAAACGGCCCTCAAAATCCGCGAAGAGATCGCGGACACGAATGCAGACAAAGTAAGAGCCCGGCTGGAGGAGTGGCGGAGGCAGTGAGAACGAACGCAACGATCAGGATTCCAGCACAGCGCGCATCTTATTCAGCAGAGCGCGGGTTGAGAAGGGCTTGACGATCAAAGTTGACTCATCCTCAAGGATGCCCTGCTCGACCATGGCGTCGCGGGAATATCCTGACATATAAAGGACCTTCATATCGGGGCGGGTCTTCTTCATCTCTGAAACCAAGTCCGGGCCGGGAAGGTCGGGCATGACGACGTCGGTGAGAAGAATCTCGATATTGTTGTCATATTGCCGGGCTAAAGCGAGGGTGCGCGCGGCACTCTCGGCAGCCAGCACACGATAACCGCTATTCTTTAAAACCTGAACGGTCAAGTTGCGCAGGGCCGGTTCGTCTTCGACGACAAGAACCGTTTCAGTCGCTGCCGGGGGCGCGTAATCGGCCTTCACGGGGTCGAGACGCTCGGCGGGCTGGTCCACACATGGCAGACAGATTCTGAAAGCTGTCCCGCGCCCCAGTTCGCTATGCGCCCAAATGTAGCCGCCGCTCTGGCGTACGATTCCATATACAGTTGATAGGCCGAGACCGGTGCCTTTGCCCGGCTCTTTGGTGGTGAAGAAGGGCTCGAAGGCCTGGACCAACGTAGCTTCATCCATGCCCGATCCGGTATCGGTTACGGACAACATCACGTAATGGCCGGGCTTGACCGGCAGCTGGTCCTGTTTGTAACTTTCGTCCAAATCAACGTTGGCAGTCTCGATCACGATCTTGCCGCCCTTGGACATGGCATCGCGGGCATTGATGACAAGATTCATCAAGACCTGTTCGATCTGGCTCAGGTCGGCGTGCACGCTGCCCAGCGGCTCGGTGGGCCGGAAGATGAGTGAAATATCCTCGCCAAGCACGTGCAGCAACATCCGGCTGGCGTGATGTATGACGGAATTGAGATTCAGGGTGCGCGGCTCGAGCACCTGCTGGCGGCTGAAAGCGAGAAGCTGCTGCGTGAGAGCAACGGCGCGGTCTCCCGCCATTTTGATCTCAAACAGATACTTTTGCGCGGGGTTGTCCGGATCAAGACGTTCTTTCGCAATATCGCTGTATCCGATGATGACTCCGAGCATGTTATTGAAATCGTGAGCTACGCCGGCCGCCAATCTCCCCACTGCCTCCATTTTCTGGGCCTGGAGGAACTGCTGCTCGAGTTGTTTTGCGTCGGTAATATCGTGAATGATGGCCAGGATGCAGGTCTCGTCGTCCAGTTGAATGCGCTCGGCAGCCACCTCGACTAACCGACACTGTCCCGAACGAGTCCGGAAGCGCGCCCGCATTGGCTTGGAATGCTGCTGGGTCTTGAGCTGATCGATCATGACCCTGCGCTGTTCCGGATCGGCCCAGATCCCGAGTTCCAGGGCAGTCTTTCCCAGCATCTCATCGCGCTCATATCCCATGACCTTCAAGAAGACGGGATTTACGTCGACATAACGGCCATCGGCCTCACCGCTTATGGTGATGCCGAGAGGACTGGAGCGGAAGGCCTTCGCAAATCGCTCCTGCGACTGGAGTAACTGTTGTTCGCCTTTCCGTCGGGCCGTGATGTCATGCGCCAGAATCAGCTCGGCCTCGGCGCCACGAAAGTTCAAGCTGTGAGAGCTGATCTCAACCTCGATGATGGAGCCATCCTTTGTGCGATGTTTTTCAATCTCCGCCCGCCGCAACCCGCCGAGTTGCGAAACCAGTTCCCACCTGGGCGCTGCTCCCTCGGAGGGCTGGATATCGGGGATGGTCATCCGCAAAAATTCATCTCTTGAATATCCGTAGCGGGAAACGGCCGCGTCATTCACTGCCAGGAATCCCAGGCTCTTATGATCGACGACCCACATCGGCAGCGGATTGCTATCGAAGAGAAGCCGGTACTGTGCTTCGCTATCGATCAAGGCATCGGTTCGAGCGGCAACGAGATCCTCGAGTTCAAGCTTTGTCCGGCTGAGTCTTGTCATCAAGACGTATAAAATGCTTGTGGTCACAAAGACGTAGAGAAATCCCTTGAGAAGATCGCCATAAGTGAGGAAATCAGGGTCGGCCGAAATGTATCTCAGCAAAGGATCGGTAGAAGCGATCCAGATGCAGGAAGCGACCATGTACAAGGAAGCCACCGCGAGTGGGCTGGGATCGGAGCGGCGGGATTTTGGAGAATCCATTAAGAACCTCAATGAACACTTCTCTGCGGGAGAGCAAAACTCAATAGTGTCCGGAAACGACAAATCCATGTGTGATGAGCGTCACCGGCGTATGTAACCGCGGTAATCCGCTTGTATCTTTGGGAGAGACGCTGATAAGCCAACAACGGTTGTTCTCACTATGCTGGCAAGAACCAACTCTCAATACCGACGGCGAGCAACTAATTCCACGAGGAAGATCAAACAGTAACTCAGAACTAACCTTGGCGATTGGCGAGCTCCCCTTTCGTCTGCGAAAGCAACTGGTAAACAGTGGCGCGCGATATACCGAGGATTTCCGCCGCCTGAGCCTTATTGCCGCCTACATGTTCCAAGACACGCAGAACATGACGGCGCTGCATCTCGTGCATGGGAGCCAGATTTTCATCCTGGGTCGCGAGACTTCCCCACTGGCTGCGCACCGGTTCCGGCAGATCGGAGATGTCGATGACAGGTCCGTCGACCATCATGCAAGCATTGCCAATGACATTCTCGAGTTCGCGGACATTGCCGGGCCAGTTATAGAGAGCCATACGGTTCTGCGCGCGGCGTGTTATGCCCGTGACCGGTTTGTTGTATAGGGTGGCGAACTTCTCGACGAAGTGCCGCTGCAGAAGCGGCATATCCTCTCGCCGGTCGACCAGACGGGGCAGGGATATTTCAACCATCGACAAGCGGTAGTAAAGATCTTCCCGAAACTTGCCCTGGGAGACCAGAGAGCGGAGATTCCGATTGGTGGCGGCGATGACACGCACGTCAACCGTTCTGGGAGAGGGCGAACCAATGCGCTGGATCTCATTATTCTGCAATACGCGCAGCAGTTTTCCCTGCGCCGCCAACGGCAGTTCGCCAATCTCATCCAGGAAAACCACGCCCTGGTTGGCGAATTCAAAAATGCCAACCTTGTCGCGGGCAGCGCCGGTAAACGCGCCCCGAACGTAGCCGAAGAGTTCACTCTCGAGCAGCGTTTCCACGATGGCGGAGCAGTTGCAAATTGCAAATGGACCGATACCGCTCGGACTAAGCTTGCGGAGGGCGCGAGCCACCAATTCTTTTCCGGTTCCGGTGGGCCCGCTTACCAGCACATTCTGAAAATGGGGTGCAACTCTGCGAATTTTAGCGAAGACATCGAGCATGACGGGGCTGCGGCCGACGATGCCCTCAAATTGACACGCATCCAGGAGTTCATGATCAATTTCCAGCGTCCTTCGGCGGCTGTCGGCCTCCGACAACAAGCCTGCGATGCGGGTGCGCAGCTTCTCCACACTAATCGGTTTGTTGAGATAATCGCACGCGCCTTTTTGAATCGCCTCGACCGCGGACTCGGTGGAATAATGCGCGGTCATCAGGACCACTTCCGCCCCCGGATCGGCGGCGAGAATTCCATCCAGCATCTCCCACCCTCGAACTCCTGGCATCATAAGATCAAGGAGAACGATTTGTGGACGAAGCTGTTTGAATGCCTCCAAGCCAGCTTGGGCGCCATTCGCGGTATGAGTCTCAAGGTCCAGGTCCGACAAAGCGTCCTGAATGAACCTGAGGCTCTGTTCCTCGTCGTCAATGGCTAACAGCCTGGCGATTTTGCGTTCACTCATAAACGACCCTTGGGTGGACTGTTGTTGGACGGCCGCTCATCATTGCACTCGCGCACGCCACCGCCCCGGCGGCAAAGATCCTCCGCGCACCCGGGGACCAACCGGCATCGGAAACGTATGTCCTATTGCTTTTTCGGTGTCAAATTTGATGACTCTGCCTGAGCGTGATGAGCATAGAGAACTCATCGGAGGAACCAAATGCCGAAAG
Source organism: uncultured Acidobacteriaceae bacterium (assembly GCA_963698865.1). Taxonomy (GTDB): domain Bacteria; phylum Acidobacteriota; class Terriglobia; order Terriglobales; family Acidobacteriaceae; genus Acidiflorens. The sequence goes on from CAVOSL010000007.1 coordinate 869,378, forward strand.
CGCAGGGGCCCGGTTAACTTTTGATGCCGACCATCAGGGGCTCGATTCCAATTGGACCAGAGGGCTGGGTCGGCTCCTTCAATCGTAACACACTGGCTCATCCGGAGTTGTATATCACGAGGAGAGCGTTTTCCTAGGTAAGCGTCGACCTTTGTTACGTTTCCGTAAAATTCACGCAAATCGCGCAGAAACGCCGTCGACCGCATTGCGCGTGGATGAAATCCATGCGTCGCATCCGAGTTGGCACCGGACGTGCACCCTTGATCGGCAAAGATTGCCGAGGTCTCATCTCTCTCTAACCTGCATGGTTCGAGGGCGCGTAGGTATGCAAAACGGATTGAACTACAAAGATATCGTAGCTCTTTTGAAAGCCGCCAATCAAGCAGGCGCGGCCAAGCCCGAGAGCAATCGGTCGGTGGCGCCTTGGCAGGCCGAGCGGTCTGGTCAATTCCGGGCGGATCAGGCGAGCATTGTCACCGATGTCCAGGAAGCCTTAGCCAAGGGGTTCACACAATCTCTCGGGGCATACCTGCGCGCAACTTTCGAGACCAATTCGGTCTCTGTCGTACAGATGACTTTTCGCGACACCATTGAGCACACATCCGAGGGGACCTACCTTCTGACGCTTCGATTCCAGGAGACGCCAGCCGTAATACAGATTGAACAATCGCTTGTCTTTCCATTGATTGACATACTGCTCGGGGGGAACGGTCAGGGACAGGCGACCCCTCGAGAGGTTACCGAGATTGAGGACCATGTCATGGAAGGAGTGGGCAGGATCATCTGTCATGAGATCGCAACGGCGTGGGGAACGGCTCCTGACGATTGCCACCTGATTGGAGCCCAGAATCTGGCTCAGATGCAGCGCCTCTTGTCCGCGAATGACAGGGTAGTCGTCTTCCAGTTTGAGAGCAAAATGGGCGAAGCGGTGAGTGGACAACTGCGCTTGCTCGTCCCCGGCACTACCTTCAACGTACTGCTGCGAAAGCTCTCGAATGATGCGGGGCAATCCAAATCTCCGAAGACCAACCTTTCCGGCTCGAAGCTCGGGGAGAAGATGCTGGAGTGCTCGTTTCCGGTATCTCTCGGCGTCACCGCGATCAAGCTCCCGGTCGACAAGATTCTAGGGCTGTTGCCTGGCCAGGTGTGTGATTTAGGCGTTCCTGTGAACCAGTCGGCGGCGCTCATCATCGCGGGCCGGGACGCGTTTGACGCGAACCCGGTGCGCCAGGGACGAAAGAGGGCCGCTCACCTGGGGCAGCAAAGAATGCCCTGTGCCCAAGAAAGGACGGCGTAGCATGTCAACTTCCGCCCCACCACCGCCCGGGAAAAATCAGGGCGAGGCAGTATCACCGGCAGCAAAGGATAGCGGGAAGCTGGAACTCCTACTGGATGTCAACCTGGCGCTGACCCTTCGTTTCGGACAGCGCGACCTGACGCTCCGCGAGATCCTCGATCTGAGTGCTGGGTCCGTGATCGAACTGGATCGCGCCGTAGAAGAGCCCGCCGAGCTGCTGCTTGGCGATAAAGTGATTGCTCGCGGGCAGGTCGTGACGGTGGACGGCAACTACGGAATCAGAATTACGGACATGCCGGCGGCCAACTAGAAACGCACCCCGCTGTACTCCTCGAACAAGAGCTGCCACGAAGAAGGCATTGACTCAGGCGGTCCAATTAGCCGCCGCGTGGCTGCGCTCCCTTTCAGACTCAGGCTGACTTGAAGTAGAAGCGGGGGAGGCGCCCGCGGAGTCTGGCCTATCCACCTGTGCCCAGGCTCCGCGGACTTGAAAGAGAAGTTGGATCTGCTTTTCGAGGAGCGGCCGGCTCGCTTGTGCGTGTGCCGCCATAATATTGGAGCGCAAAGCAGCGTAGAAACCGGCCAGGTTTTTGGCGGCTTCGCCGCCCGCCTCCATATTCAAAGATGTTTCCATGTGGTCGAGCACCAGAAAGGCGCGCTTCACTTCTCTGGAGCGCTCCTCAATGTCGTTCTTCGCGATTGCAGTAATCGCCCCGGTGAGCGCGGCAATCAACAGATCATAGAGAACAATAACAAGCTGGACCGGGGAGGCATTCTGCACCCCGGCGCGGAGATATGTCAGTTCCGTCTGATTTCGTGTCATGAGTTTTTATTATTGTTGTTGTTTCCGAGCATGGCATCGAGCTGCGATTGCAGATTCGGCAATTGTTGCAAAGCAATGTCAGCCTTGTTGTATTCGTCGGTCAGGAATTGCTGACGCGTGCTCAGGTAGGCCTGGAAATTGTCGATCTCGTGCTGGAGGTCGGTGTTCTCGGCAGTGATGCTCTGGAGATCGACTGTAAAGGCGCCGCTCACCGGATCGACAATGGCATTCAGCTGAGTGTCAAAGGTGGCGGCAAAACCATTCGACGAAGCTCCCTGAAAGAAGTTCTGGACAGCAGGAAAATTAGTTTGAATGGCGTTGTTCAGAGTGGAGCTGTCAACGCTTAGCGTTCCATCCTGGCCCATCGAGATTCCAAGTTGGCCGAAGGTCGAGATGACGCTGCTGCCGGAGGTGTAGCCGCCCACTCCGAGGAGCGCCGATTGCAATTCGGCGAGAACAGAGTCCCGGGCGAGGGGTCCCTGTTTATTGCTGCCGTCCACCTGGTATTCGGCGTTTACGTCGCCAATTACTTTGTTGTAGGCACTGACAAAAGTGTTGACAGCCTGCGAGATCTGGCTGGAGTCAGGGGCGACCGAAACGCTGACTTGCGTGCCGGGAGCCGCGCCGGTAAGGTTCAGAGTTAACCCGTTGACAGCTCCGGTTACGGTGTTTGACGCGCTGTCAATCGGAATGCCGTCGACCGTAAGGGAGGCATCCACGCCGTTTGTGGCCTGCGTAAAGGTCAATCCTGAGCCATCCGTAACCGTGAAGTTACTGGCCGCGCCAGAAGTGGTGCTGACCAATGCGAGACGCGCGCCGTTGGCATCGTTGACGACGCTGGCGCTTACTCCGGCATTTTGACTGTTGATGTATTTGACGACATCGTCCAGTGTGTTGACTCCGCTTCCCGTTGTGACGGTGAGAGGGGAGCCAGTTCCAACTTGAATATTGAAAGTTCCGGCAGCCAACTGGGTGGAGCTGCTGGCCAGGGCGCTGGAATACCAGGACGCGGTGGTTGCCAGGTTGTTCACAACCACAATATGAGTGCCCGCGACCGCACCCGAGCTCGCCGAGGCCGTCACGATACCTGAGTTCGAGGAGCCGGCTGTCATGGAGGCGAAGGCACCGACCGGGTCTTTCAGGGCGTTCAAAGCATCCTGAAGGCTAGTGATGTCGCTCTCGATTCCTTTGATATCGCTGCTCTGATTTTGAAGGTTGGACTGCTGTTGCTCCCAGATCAGCAGGGGCTGAGATTCGAGGGCGATTTCCTGAGCAACAGCCGCTTGAACATTAATACCGGAAGAAGAGGAGCCCAGGGCGGAGAGGATGGAGCTAAGGTCGATTGACGCCATTCGGTTTGCGACTCCTTCGTAGCGAACTGAGCAAATGAAAGGGTGAGGTGGAGCCGGTTAGCTCCACCTCAGATTTCCGCTCAGAACTATTGCAACAGTTTCAGTACCGACTGCTGCATCTGGTTCGACTGCTGCAGAGCGGCAATACCGGTCTGCTGCAGAATGCTTTCCTGCGACAACTTGGCGGTCTCGCTGCCCATGTCAGCCGCCATGATGTTGTTTTCAGCATTGGTCAGGTTGGTGATCTGGCTGTTCATAACGTTGCTGGCAGCCGTCAACTGATTCGAGCTGGCTCCCAAGTTGCCGCGGAGAAGCGCGATGCCGCTGATGGCGGCGTTGATGTTGGTCAGGGCCGCCTGGGCATCGGTGGCCGTCGACAGGTCGTTGCTGGCGATGCTGACCGGAGTCGTCGTTCCGCCGACAAATCCGAGGTTGGCGTCATTGACCACACCGAGGCTGACAGTTACGGTGGTCGTGCCCGCGCCCGAAGAGTCGCTCATGTAGACGGCGAGGGAATTGCCGGCGCCGAAGATCGCCTGTCCGTTGTAGGTGGTGTTCCCGCCGATATTGTTAATTTCCGTCTGGATGGAGGCGAATTCAGCTTGCAGAGCGGTACGCTGGCTGTCGCTAACCGTGCCAGTGGCCGATTCCGTCGCCAGGCTGACCGCGCTGTTCAGGAGTGACGTGAGCTGTGAGAGCGCGCCATCGGCGACCTGAAGCATGCCGACGCCGTCGGTCGCGTTGCGCACGGACTGTGTCAGAGCGCTGATGTTCGCCTGCAAGCCATCGGCGATTGCCAGGCCGGCTGGATCATCCGCACCAGAGTTAATGCGCTTGCCGGTAGAGAGCGCCTGCAAGGTCTGGTTCAGGGACATCCGGTTGGTTTCGAGGGAATTCTGCGCTGTCAGGCCAGCAACGTTGCTCAGGATTGTGAGTGCCATTTTAGAGAGTTCTCCGATTCATTCGAATTTCTCCTACTCCGAAGCCCGAGGTTCAATTGCTGTTGAACTCGTCACCTTCGAGCAGGAGATTGTTGTGTTGCGGGCTACTTATCGGCACTATCTGAACTCCTTCAATAGTCACGCTGGTCACCTTCGGGTTGTTACCCTGAAGCTGTCGCCAGATACGGAAATTCATGAGGTTACGGGGCCTGCAAGATTAGAGGGTGATGAGACGGAGAGGGCGGCCATCAATTCCCTATTTGCCTCATCATAGGCTTGCTTCAACTCGGGCGAGTCTGGGAACGCGGCGAGGCCACGCCGCAAGACTCGCAGACAATGCTCAGGGTCATGAAGGGCGGCATAGAGGCTGGCCGCTCTTAAATAGGTCTTAGGGTGACTCAGCACCTCAGCCACTGTCTCCGCCGTTGATGCAGCCTCTAGAAGCTTGCCTACCATGATGTAGCCCTTCATCAAGCGGTCCTGCACCGCAAACATTCCCGGTGCCTGATGGGCGGCGTGAACAAGTTTTGCAAGTCCGGAATCGCGGTACCCTAGCTTCACCTCGACGTAGCCTAGTTTGCTTTCCAGGAGCGGGTCGCCCCCGGCGATCTTCATGGAGCGGCGATAGGCGGCACGTGCCTCCTCGAGTTGCTTCAGAGAATGGAGGGCATCCCCGCGGACCTGCTCGCGGAGGGCCATGCTCGCTCCCTGCCGGCTATCGTGCTCCAGGGCCGCGAGGGCTTCCTGGAAGTTTCCAGCATCCACATAAATCATGGCGAGAAACAGCCACGCTTCGGCGGCGCACGGCTCCAGCTGCAAAGCGCGCTGGAGGCAGCCTAGAGCTTCCGTCTGATTGTGGAAGTATTCGTATTCCTGAAGGGCGAGCTGAATCCAACCGGCGGGGTTATCGGGTTCCTCCTCCACCTTCATGCGGAGGAGATCCCGGTAATAGACGCCTTTGTCCGCTTTTTCCGGGCCAGTCTCCAGATGTCCGAAATGATGGATGAAGAAGTTGGCGGCGCCAAGCTTGAGGCCGGCTCTGGCTATCTGCGGTTCGACCAGTTCGTGTACACACCCTGTAAAAAAGATGTCTGGGTGCCGGCGGAAAAAGCGGCAATTTTCGTGAATGAAGTAGGCGGGAGCGCCCTTCGCTCTTGGATGCCGGCGATCGTTCTCCACCGCAATCCGGTCCCATCCCCGGTTGGAGCGGGACTTAACATAGTTTCGAATCGGCGTGGTGAAACCGCCGATCGACGGGGCGTCCAGCGCACTCTTGATATTCTTCGCGGTTTGCCGGTCGAGTTCCTCATCCGCATCCAGCACTAAGACCCAGTCGGTACTGACCGGTTGTAGCGCGAAATTGCGGGCCTTGGCGTAGTGGTGCTCCCACGGGAAGGAAACCACGGCCGCTCCAAACTCTCGTGCTATGTCGCAGGTGTTATCGGAGGAGCCAGTGTCGGCGATGACGATTTGGCTAACGACACCACGCACGCTCTCCAGGCAGGCACGAATCGTGTGCGATTCGTTCTTCACAATCATGGAGAGGCCTATCGTCGGCAAATCAAACTCCAGGTTTCTGACAAATTAGCGGCAAATGTGAGAGCTCCGCCGGGCCGAAAGGTGGCGTGCACGCGGCTGACCACCGCAGCGGACCTGTCCCGCCCTTCAACGTCCTAGCAGACTCCGAAATGAACATTTGGAAAGAGAATTGATGTGCCTTCGCGCTTTGATTAAGGCGGGATGAGGTAGAGCAATTGCTGAGATCACCTGAGGGACTGGTGTCACCTGTTGGTAGCTAGAAAGTGCACGGATGTTGTCGTAACCAATCGGAAGGTTACTTCCGGAGTGTCGGGCGAACGACAATCGAGAAATCTGAACTCAAAAGTGCCGATTAGAGATCGACGCTCTCTAGCGGGATTCGGCCCCGCCGCAAAGGAACGATGTGATCCAGCTAACTCGACTGAACCATCAGAACTTTGCGGTCAATTCCGATCTGATCAAGTTTATCGAGAAGGCTCCGGATACCGTTGTCACCCTCACGACCGGGGAAAAAATTGTGGTGCTTGAAACTCCCGAGCTGGTCATCGAGAAGGTAATCGAATTCCGGCGTGCCTTAATGGCCGGCGCGTCATCAGCCGGCGCCAACCCGCACATCGCGGTAAACCAGAAGCATACGGACAACGAAGTTCATTCGCCATCGGAGACGCCCCCCCTTGGATAAGAGCACATTTATCGGAATTCTTTTAGCGATCGGCGGAATCGGCGCAGGCCTTCTTTTGGAAGGGGGAAAGGTTGCTCAGGTTTTGCAACCGACGGCGGCGATGATCGTCTTTGGCGGGACCCTGGGGGCGGTAATGGTGCAATTTCCTATGCCCCTGGTAACCGAGGCATTCAAACGAGTGGTCCACGTTTTCTTCGACAAAGCAGAAGACCCGCAGAAGCTGGTAAACGAGCTGATTGTTTATGCGCAGCGCGCCCGCCGGGAAGGCATCATCTCCCTGGATTCCAAGCTCAGCGAGATCAACGATCCCTTCCTGAAGAAGGCTCTGATGCTGGCAGTCGATGGCACGGATCCGCAAGAGCTGCGAAAGATGATGGAGCTGGATCTCGACAACCAGATGGACCATTCAGACAAAGTGGCGCAGGTATTCGAGGCCGCGGGAGGTTTTGCGCCGACGATTGGCATCATTGGCGCCGTCCTTGGATTGATTCAAGTGATGCAACACCTCCAGAACATAGACGAGGTAGGCAAGGGCATCGCCGTCGCTTTTGTGGCGACGATTTACGGAGTCGGCTCGGCCAACCTGCTCTTCCTGCCGTCCGCGGGCAAACTCAAGATCAAGAGCCGGGAAGAACTGATGTGGCGAGAAATGACGCTGGAGGGCGTCATCTCCATTCTCGAAGGCATGAACCCGCGGATGATTGAGACCAAGATGCTCGGGTACCTGCGCGCGGATCGCATAGAGAAGAAGCCCGCCTGATGAGCCGCCGACGAAAGCATCAGGAGCACGCGGGGCACGAGCGTTGGCTCGTCTCCTATGCCGATTTCATCACATTGCTGTTCGCATTTTTCGTGGTGCTCTACGCTTCGTCGCAGATGGACAAGAAGAAAGTAGTGCAGGTGTCGGCGGCGATCAAAGGGGCGTTCGAGCAACTCGGGGCATTTTCCGGGAACGCCGCCTACGTGCATGCGCAACCGCCTCTTGATCCCTCTGGCTCCAGCGCCCAGCCAGAACAGGGGGCTGCCGCCATCGCTACCGAGGGTCTTCCTGACGTCGACCTGCTCAAACGCGAGCTCCAGGAGGCGCTGGGCGAACAGATCGAGAAGCACGAGATCGAGATTCACGCGACTCCAGAGGGGCTGGTTGTGAGCCTCCGGGAAATCGGGTTTTTTAACAGCGGAGAGGCAACGTTGCTGGCCGAAGGCCGGGCAACACTGACGAGAATCGCCGGCGTTTTGAATAAAAAGCGCTTTCAGATTCGCGTGGAGGGAAACACTGACAACGTGCCCATCCATACGGAACGATTCAAGTCGAATTGGGAGCTATCGACCACCCGTGCCACCGAGGTGGTAGCGCTACTGGTTGAGCAGCATGGATTCGATCCGGGGCTTATCTCGGCGGCGGGATATTCGCAATTCCGACCCAGGGCCAATAACAATACCGAGGAAGGACGGAGGCAGAACCGCCGCGTAGACCTGGTCATTGTTGCCCGCGCTCCAGAAAAGATAGCTCCAGAAAAGAGCGCTGAGCACCCCCAAACCGTTCAGTAGTAGTTTGAAGATTTAGTGCAATTATGCCGATAACCATCCCCCAGATGCAGCCAGGACGCCGGACAGAATAGTTATGTTTGCCATCATTGGAATTGTCATTGTCTTCGGCGCGATCGCCGGCGGTTACCTGATGGAGCATGGGAACATCCGAGTCCTCCTCCAACCGGCGGAACTCATCATTATTGGCGGCGCTTCGATTGGCACGGTCCTGATCGCGAATCCGTTGCACATCCTGATGGACATCCTAGGCGGTGTGGTTGCGGTATTTAAAGGCTCGCCATACAAAAAAGAAACCTACGTCGACTTGTTGAAGATGATGTATGGGCTCTTCAACAAAGCCCGTAAGGAAGGCTTGATGTCACTAGAGGCCGACGTCGAAGACCCGGGAAAAAGCCCACTGCTTTCCAAGCACCCGGCATTTCTGAAAAATCACCATGCCAAGGATTTTCTGTGCGACAGCATGCGCATGGCGATCACCGGGACGGAAACGTTTGACCTCGATCAACTGCTGGAACTCGACATGGAAGTGCATCATCACGATGCGGGACAGCCCGTCGCCGCACTATCCTCCATGGCCGATTCGTTGCCGGGATTGGGAATCGTCGCGGCGGTGTTGGGGGTCGTGATCACGATGGGGGCTTTGGGCGGACCACCGGAAGAAATCGGCCACAAAGTGGCGGCGGCGTTGGTTGGCACTTTCCTGGGCATTTTGCTTTGTTACGGATTAGTAGGGCCGCTGGCGGCGAACATGGCCAAGGCAGCGGAAGACGAGCGCTGTTACCTGCACGTGCTGCGGGTCCTGATGATCTCTTTTCTGAAGGGGAGCGCGCCGATCATGGCGGTCGAATTCGGACGGCGAGCTATTCCCGGACATCTGCGACCCTCGTTCCAGGAAGTCGAGAAGACCTGCCGAGGGGCAGGGGAAGCCGCTAAAGCGGCATCCGCCTGAGGTAAGTCATGGCGTCCACACCTCCCATCATCATTAAGAAGAAAATTTCTCATGGTGGCCACCATGGCGGCGCCTGGAAGGTTGCTTACGCCGACTTCGTGACCGCGATGATGGCGCTGTTTATCGTTCTCTGGCTGATGAACAGCAGTAAGCAGGTTCAGGAAGCCATTGGAGGATACTTCAAGGACCCGTCGGGCAAGTCCAAGATGGTGGGCACGGATCAGAAAGGCTCGGGAGACAACTTCACCCTTACGAAAGAAAACATGGCCAAGCTGAAAGAGCAGTTGCAGAAGTCGGTTCGCAAGCTGAATGATTTCGACAAACTGCGCAATCAGATCGAAATGACGGTAACGGCCGAAGGATTGCGGATCGAGTTGCTCGAGTCCGCCTCCGGTACTTTTTTTGAGAGCGGAAGTCTGCAACCGAATGACAAGGGGAGAGAACTCCTGATATTGCTTTCGCAAGAACTTAGCAAACTCCCGAATAAACTCTCGATTGAAGGGCACACGGATTCCAAACCTTACGCAGGCAAGGCCGAATACGGCAATTGGGAGCTTTCGGCGGATCGCGCGAATGCAGCCCGAAGATTGATGCAACAGAATGGAATTCGTGAAGACCAGGTGGCGCAGGTAAGGGGCTTTGCCGACCAGCGGCTTCGGGTAGCGAAGGATCCTCTGGACCCTTCAAACCGCCGCATATCGCTCATCGTGCAGTACGTCGAGAATCCCATCTCGGATGATCAGGCGCCCGCAGCGGAACCTGCCACACCCGAGACAGCGTCAAAAAAAGAGCCCTAATAATATAAGGAGAGTCGGCAACTCATCGGGCACGAGTTGCCGACTGTCTGAAATTGAGGCACTTTTCCAGTCTCCATACACCCAGCCTCACGACCCCTCTAGTCCAGCGTTAATAAACCGCTTGTAATCATTAGGATGCCGTTATGGAAATCCTTTTCAATTTGGGAAATCTAATTGCATTCAAATCTTGTTCCGGAAAGTTCTGTGTCCCGGGTATCTCTGATCTCTCAGTGCGAAGGACAAATGGAAAACAGTACGTTTGAACCAATCAAATCCCCCACGCCAGCCTTTCATTCTTATCGTCTTTTAGTTGCCGACGACGACGTGCCGCTCTCGCAATTCCTCCGTCGAGGCCTGCAGAGCGAACACAACGGAGTCGACGTGGTGAACGATGGAGAGACCGCGCTTCAAGCGCTTTCTCAAACCCGATATAGCCTGCTCATCCTCGACTTGAATCTTCCCAAACGCGACGGAATGTCCGTTTTGCAGGAAATTCGTCCGAAAGCTCCGATGCTCCCCATCATGGTGCTGACCGCCCGCAGCCGGCTGGAGGACAAAATCATGGCTCTGGATGCCGGCGCGGATGACTGCATGGTCAAGCCGTTTTCATTCCAGGAACTGCTTGCCCGGACCAGAGCTCTCCTGCGGAGAAACGTTGGCGGAGGCTCTCGTACAGCCCTGCAAGTCGGCGATTTGACTTTGAACCGCTCGGAGCTGCGAGCAGAGCGTGCCGGCAAGAAGCTCAATCTCACGGCAAAAGAATTCATGCTGCTCGAATACCTCATGCTCAACTCGCCCCAGCCTGTTACGCGGGAGATGATCATGGAAAACGTCTGGAAAGGTTCCTATGACGGGAGTACGAACCTGATCGACGTATATGTGAAATATGTCCGGGACAAAGTGGACAAGGAATTTCCCACGAAGCTGGTGCAAACGATTCGTGGAGTCGGTTACGTGCTGCGCGAAAAATAGAAAGGCGACCTACTCGAATGGATTCCACCATTGAAAGCACCAGTAACGCGGATCGCGCAAATGCCGCGATCTTACGAATGTTGCATCACACCGCCCAGCCTTTGACGACAATCAGGGGGATTCTCGAGTTGACTTTGTCGGAGGCCATGACCGCGGAGGAAAAGAAAGCGTGGTTGCAGAAAGCGGTGGAGCAAATATCGCAGGCGAACTCAAGCTTTGACCAGCTCCGCAAGATTGTAGAGAAACAGACAGGCTTGTATCCGGAGGTTAGGACCTTCCATGTCTAGCCTGACAACGTCCTTGCCACAGGGTGACGGCGAAGAAATATTATCAACATCCGCTGGAATTCTGGTTGTTACTTCCAATCAGGATCTCCGGCGCAGCCTGATGGCACGGCTTGAGATCGGCCGCTGGACTCTCTTCGAGGCCAGCAGCGGAGCCGAAGCTCTCCAGATCATGGATACCGTGCCGGTCACGCTTGTTCTGCTGGATCCGGGACTCCCCGACCTCAAGGTGGAGGATTTCCGCGGCATCATCGGGTTGGAATATCCCGACGTAACGATCGTGCCGATCAATCCCCATACCGGCCAACCGATCGTAGCTTCTCCATCTCCCGACTCCCTTTGCTTCGAGATGATCCGCAAGATCGAGCGGGGCGCGCCCTACAGTGGTTCGAGCCGCACAACGATAGAGGAATTTGAAGATGCGCGACCGTCGGGGGAAGGCCTGCCGGGATTCATTGGGAGAGCGCCAGCGGTGCAGCGTGTGTTCACGATGGCGCGCCAGGTGGCGCAGCGAGACACTTCGGTCTTGATCACGGGAGAGAGCGGCACGGGCAAGGATGTGGTCGCCCGCGCGTTGCATGAACTCAGTCTGCGGCGGTTGAAGCCGTTCGTGGTGGTGAACTGCGCGGCAATTCCCGAGGCTCTGCTGGAAGCGGAGCTATTCGGTTTTGTCAAAGGAGCTTTTACCGGGGCCGTGCAATCAAAGATCGGACGGATCCACGCCGCTCAGGGTGGAACGCTGTTTCTCGACGAGATCGGCGACCTCGCGTTGGGTTTGCAGTCGAAGCTGCTGCGCTTCCTGGAACAGGGAGAGGTCCAGCGCCTGGGAAGCAACGATATGTTCCGAGTCGATGTCCGCGTCATCGCCGCCACCAATGCTCCCTTGCGGGCTCTGGTCCAGCAGCGCGCGTTTCGAGAGGACTTATATTACCGGCTTTCGATCTTTCCGATTGACCTGCCGCCGCTGCGCGAGCGCATGGGAGATCTCGAGCCTCTGATTCATAGCTTCGTCGCAAAGTTCTGCCCGCACCACGTTGCTCTCAGTCCAGAGGCTGTTTCCCTGTTGCAACAGCATTCCTGGCCCGGAAATGTAAGAGAGCTGAGGAATGTGATCGAACGAGCGAGCATCCTGATGGGCACGGGACGGGAAATCGGCCCCGAGCATATTCTGATTTAGCGGCTGGCTCGCTATCTAGTGCAGATAGTCCAGGAGGCTCGTCGGTATTACCTTGGCGAGCGCGGCCAACGCGGCATCGTGCGTGGTCGTGGCCTGTGCCAGATCCGTTGCAGCTTTCGCCATATCCGCGCCGACCAGGCTCGTCTCCTGGCTTTTAAGGTTGACCTGCTCCTGCTGCAAGAAAGTCTGATTTGAAGTGAGGGCTTGTACGGCGCTTCCATAGAATTCGCGCTGCTGGGAGACGTACGAGAGAGAGGTGCCAAGGGAGGTCGTCGCGGTGCCAATCGCGGTCGTATCGCCGCTGTTAAGCGCGGTGACAAGCTGCTGCAACGATTGCATGACATTGCCGCCGCTTCCCAAAAAGATCTGCGAGCCCGGGACGTTCGTCTGCAGGCTTCGTCCATCCGCGATTTCAACGCTGTTCGTCCCCGTGTTCCCGTTATAAGTGACACCCGACGCTTGAGTCGGATCGAGCACGAACGGTTTCGTGGTCGTTGCGGTGCCGGCGAAGAGGTAATTCCCTTCATAGGACGTATTTCCCAACTGAACCATCTGCGCCTGGATAGCCTGTACTTGCAGCGCAAGTGCCTGCTGATCGGAGAGCGACAGAGTTCCGTTGGCTCCCTGAGTCCCCAGAGAAATCGCCTGGTTCAGGGACGTAACAACTGAGCTCAGCGTGGAGTCGGCCGTCTGAAACAAGCCCTCGAGGCTCGAGGTGTTTTGCAGGTACTGGTCGACCTGGCCCTGCTCTGCCTGGTTTTGAATGTCAGCGGCAAAAGCTGCGGGATCATCGGACGGCATGTTCACGCGCCGGCCGGTCGACAGCTCTTCCATCGCGGTCTGCGCTGCCGACTGCGACTGCCACACATCATTAAGAATGTTCGGAGTGAAATTTGGATTAACTCGCATATGATTACGGCGCGGTCGGCGCCGACGCCCCCATTTGAAGTACGGACTGAGTCAACGCATCGACCGTGGTGACGATACGCGCAGCGGCCTCGTAGGAGCGCTGGTAACTCATAAGATTTGTAGTTTCCTCGTCGATCGAGACGCCCGAAATCGCGCCCAGCTGGTTATTCAGCTGCGTGAGGCTCGAACTGCTGGCTGACTCGTTGGCTTGCGCCTGGGCAGCCAGGTTGCCGACCTGCGAAACCAGGTTCGCGTAAGTGTCGCCCGGATCAGCACCACCGGGCAACGCCTGGGTTTGCACCGCCAGCAGGTTGGCAATGTTTCCGTTACTTCCCGCGCTTCCATCTGAGCTGGCGGCGATCAAGCTCGGGTCGGTGATGGCGACCGACAGACTGCCAGCTGCACCGGCCGCGGTAACGGAAAATAGGGGCTGGCCCTGATTGCCGTTCAAATCGTAGCCGGCACTTTGCGCGGAATTGATGCTGGTAGCAAACTGGCTGGCAAGATTGTTGAGCTGAGTAAGAAGGCCCGGAATCGCCGTGTCGCGAACTTGAATTGTTCCGCCCAAAGTGCCGCCGCTGATGGTGCTCGTGATGTCTTGGCCCTGCGAAATGACGTTCACATTGCCGGATGAATTGAGCGAGGTTTGGAGCGCGAAGCTCTGGTTGGCAACCACCAACGGGGCGCCGCTTCCCGTCGTTAGTGTCAGTCCATCGGGCGTCTGCGTTTCCGAGACATTAGTAAGTTGAGACAGCTGATTGATCAGCTGATTCTCTTGATCTTCGAGTGTGCCCGGGTCCTGGCCTTCCTTCTTCAAGGTTGCGACCTGCCCATTGAGCTGCGCGATATGCTGCGTGAGCGTGTTGATCTGGCTGACGGTTTGCGTCACCGTCTGATTCAGGCCCGAGGTGATGGTATTCAAGTTCGCTGCCGCCGAATTGAAATCGCTAGCAAGGTTCTTCGCAGCGTTGAGCACCGATTGACGATCAGGGATACTTGTCGGGTCGGTCGATAATTGGCTTAAGGTGTTGAAGAACGCCGAAAAATCCGCGCCGATACCCTGCGTAGAACTCGAGAACAGGCCTTGCACCTGCTGGAGCGCATTATATTGCGCCTGAGCGCTGCCTTGCTGCTGCGTCTCTTCGGCAATTCGCAGGCTAAGCACCTGGTCACGAACGCTCCGTATCTGTTGCAGTTCAACACCGGTCCCATACGAAATGTTGCCTCGGTCGATCGGTGACGTTTCGGACAGTATGGCTTCTTCGCGGCTGTAGCCCGGGGTGCTGGCGTTGGCGATGTTATTGGTGGTGACGTCCAGGGCGCCCTGATTGGCCTGAAGCGCCCGTTCTGCTATCCAAAGCGATGCTGACAGACTTGACATTCGGTTACGCCTCGCAAGACCAGGTATGTTTTGAGGGCCGGACGTTTTCATCCTTGTTGTAGCCCTGCCCGTGATTTCGATACAGATTCGTAATCAGTTCAATCGACCTCTGCGAACGGCTTATGACTCCGGCATAAGTCCGGTTCAACCGCGCGAGAGCGAGGTGGGCTTCACGAACTTTTTGGATAAGAGATGATTTCTCACGACTTTGCGCGGTGGACCGGTAAGCTTCAAAGGCATGCTTAAGATGCTGCGGATCCTGCTGGTTTAGTTTGTGGCAAATAATTTCTTGCGCGGCGATGTGGGAGGCCAACTCACCCATGTCATTGCGCTCGATCGCGGAGATGGCGTTGGAGACTTCGCCAGAGAGCGCCCGCACTAAGGCGAGATGCTGACGGGTTTCGTCATGATCGACTGTTTCGATTTCAGGCATCGTCTCTGTGCTCCGACCTTCACTTACTCATCCAACATTGCGGCGGCGGTTTTCCGCGGATCGATCTCGTATGCTCCGGTTTCGATCTGGTGACGCAGAGCATCGACCTTCTCTTGCCTCACTGCGGGCATCTGGAGCGTTTGCGCCGCCAGTGAGCTCAGGCTCACGGTATCGCCCCCGAACTTGTCGGTTTCTGGCGTCCGAGAGGGATTCGGAGTAGAGGCTGGCGCTGTCGCTGTCCGCTCGGCTGAAACCTCGCTTGCGCCCGGTGTGTTTGAATTAATTCTCATGGGTCCCTCACAACGCCTGTCGTTGGTGTCGACTCCTAATCGGCACTTGGGTCTAATATCTTTAGTGACTTCACCGGGTCGCGCGTCTCCCTCCTATCTATTTGATAGTTTTGGCCTTACGCGATCCGGCATCCTTCTCCGTCTGAGAAGATGGCCGCGCTTCCCCCTTGTCCGGGGTCGTCACGGCTTCGAGACGCTTGCTGATCATGGCGGCAATTCCGAACCCACTTGTCCGGCTCAATCCTCGGGCAAGCGATTCGCAGGCGATGCTCATGAACTGGTCGCGACTGGAATCATCCTTCTCGTCTGGGTTGGTTCCGGGGACGCTCGCGAACGACTTTTCAGCCTGCTCAAGCCAATGACCGACGAGCAGGCTCTCGAAATTCTTCGCTGCCTTGTCGATTCTCTTGGGATCGTTCCCGGCGGCCTGCGCCCTTCGCAAAGTTTGAACAGCTTCCGAACCGCGCGCAGAGTCGAGGTTCTGACCATCGGCCGGGTTAATATTCAAGAAATTAGTCACCGTTACAGTACCTCAAGTTCAGCCTGAAGGCCGCCGGCTGCTTTGATCGCTTGAATGATGGCAACAATATCTCGCGCGGTAGCGCCCATAGTATGAAGACCGTTAATCAACTCTTCAACACTCGCACCCTCCTTCAACTGGATCGACCGTGCTGGCCCTTCTCTGCTCTTCACCGACGTCTCAGGAACGACCTCCGTTGTGCCGCCTTTGGAGAAAGCAGTGGGTTGGGAGACAGCAAATGTAGTCGACACTTCAACCGTAAGATCACCGTGCAGGACTGAGACCGAGGATAGCTTTACATCTCCACCCATCACGATCGTGCCGGTGCGCTCATTCATTACAACCTTTGCAGGAGGGTGAACTGCAACTGCCAGATTTTGAACCTTCGCAATGAGCGTGGGAACAGACGCGCCTCCCATCAAAGGCACATCAAGGTCGACGCGGCGGCTGTCTACCGCCGTGGCTACATCCTTACCGAATTCATGATTGATCGCGGCGGCGACATCTCGAGTTACTGTAAAGTCTTGTTCGCGCAGGCTCAGCGAAACCGTCTTCAGCTTGGCGAGATCAATGGACGCATCCCGCTCGACAATTCCGCCGCTCGGCACGCGCCCGACCGTCACGTGGTTAACTTCCTTGGTGTTGCCATTTCCTCCGACGGTATAACCGCCTAGAGTAAGTGGGCCCTGAGCCTCGGCATAGACCTGCCCATCCGCGGCGTGGAGCGAGGTGAGTAGCAAAACGCCACCCTCAAGGCTTTTCGCGTCCCCCACCGAAGAAACAGTGACGTCGAGGTTCGTGCCCGGCCGCGCAAATGGGGGCAAGGAAGCAGTAACCATGACAGCCGCGATGTTGCGTACCTGAATAGTAGCTGCGGGAACCTGCACGCCCAGCCGTTGCAGCATGTTCGCCAGCGTTTGGGTGGTAAACAATGTTTGCTGGCTATCTCCGGTTCTCTTTAGACCGACAACTACACCATAACCGATAAGCGGGTTATCGCGGATTCCCTCGATGGTTACGATGTCGCGAATGAGAACTTGCCGGTTTTCTTCGGCGGTCGAGTCGACCACAGACAGCGTGAGCGTCAGCAGCAATGCGGCGACGCCAAACCGGCGCCATGTTAAGGGCCGGAACGCCGTAATGAAAAGCGCGCTTAGAAATTGAAAAGCCATTCCAATCCTCGGATCACAGGGTTGGGACGATGAATAGCGTCCGTGACCACGCCTTTGCCTTTCATCTCAATTTCGAGGTTGGCGAGTGCGGTAGAAGAGGCAGTATTGTTGGGCCCAACATCACCTGGGCGAAGGATGCCTCGGAGAATCATCGTTTCATGTTGGCTGTTAATAAGATATTTTCTTTCCGCCTCAACCACTAGGAATCCGTTTGGCAGTACTCCAATTACTCGCGCCGCCAAGGTCGTCGTTAAATTGGATCCGCCGGAGGTCTCGCCCGTTCCCTTCAGTTGTTTCGCGGAGTTTGCGGCAAATAAGGGATTCACCAGCGAGGTGCCAGTACCGCCGGGCAAGCCAGTAATGGCTGAGTTCGTTTGGTACGCCCTGGATGTATTCACATCGCCCGTGGACTTTGCCGTCGTATTTTCAAGCACGACCAGAGTGACTACATCTCCGACTTGATGCGCCTTGTAGTCGGAGCTCATATCCAGAAATGCCGCGGCCGGGTTATATAAACTGCCCAGGGTGCCCGCCGGTGTCGAGGCCGTCTGCGTTAGCACACGGGAAAGATACTGGGCGCGTAACTGGTCGGAGTTCTGATTTTTGGAACGCGCCCAGGCCGATTGCATGGCAACAAAGGCAACCACGAGTACGAGGGACACAACCCATCGGACACGAAAGCAGGCTGTCAAATACCCTTCCGACACTTTCAAAGCGTGCTCCTTACCGTTGTGCGGCTTATAACCTCAGCCCTATAGATACGTTTGCGGTCCGGGCTGGCTACTTTAATGATTTGCCCCTGCATACCACTTTCCATGGAGACAGCAGGCAATACGATTCGGAGATCTTCAGTAGTGATGATCAATGTCACAGCCTTGCCTCGACTGATTAGTGGATGTGCCTCGGACGAGTTACCGCCCGCAGTACGGGGAAAGGGTTCGACTGCACTGCACGCAATGTCTGCGTCGTGTACTAAGACGTAGAAAGGAAGGCATTGCCTCTTCCCGCAGTTCAATTCAGCGAGAACGGTGTCCGCTGACTCCCTCGTTACCTTGGCGACTCGGATCGTCGTGCCGGCGAGGGATGTGACATTAGAAAGCAGTTGCAGCTGAGATGCTGAGGTGTCATACCCTGCTGACCGCATTGCATCCGCAATCTGTTCGCGCGACACCACGGTGCGCTGACTGTTCGTAGCCGTGATCGTTGCAGCACACGCGACAGCGCAAAGCGTCACGAGCCCAATACTCTGTCTGATAGTTCGAGTAAGCATTCATTAACCTACCGGATCAGATTCGCCAGATCCTGTAACATCTGATCGGCCGACGTAACAACCCTGGAGTTCGATTCATAGGCACGCTGGGCGACAATCATGTTCACGAATTCTTGAACGATGTCCACGTTGGATTGCTCCAGCATCCCTTGCTGAATCGTTCCCATCCCTTCTGCGGCCCCCGGTGCGCCGATGATCGGATCTCCGGACGCGGTTGTAGGAAGGTAGAGGTTGTTACCGACACTGTTGAGGCCGCCAGGATTGGGGAACATCGCAAGCTGAACGCTGCCCACCTGCTGCGCAGCGGTCTGGCCCGACTGTGTAACTGACACGGTACCGTCCGAGCCCACAGTGACTGTCGTCGCATTCGCGGGAATCGTGATATTCGGCTGTAACGGATTTCCATTTGCCGTCACCACGTTGCCCTGTGCATCCAGGTGAAATGATCCGGATCTCGTATAGGCGATTTGCCCGTCCGGAAGCGTGACCTGAAAGAAGCCGAGCCCCTGAATCGCCAAGTCCAGCGGATTGCTGGTCGAAGCAAGATTGCCTTGGGTCTGCAGGACTTCCGAGGCGCCGGGCATGGTCCCGAGCCCAACCTGAAGGCCGGCGGCGATGGTGGTCTGCTGGGTAGCCGCCGCACCCGGCATGATCACGTTCTGATATACAAGGTCCGCAAACTGCAAACGGCGCGCATAAAATCCCGAGGTACTGGAGTTAGACAGGTTGTTTGCAATATTGTCGAGATTGAGCTGTTGCGCTGACATTCCGCTTGCGGCCGTGTAGAGTGCACGAAGCATAAGTGGCTCCCTTATCCGTTATTGGAGATCCTGGGTAAGTCTTGTGACGCAATCTGGTTCATGTCTGAATGGAAGAGGTAGAGCGCCCGCTGCATGAGTTCCGCATAGCGCTGGACAGTCACAAGTTGTACGGCGCTTCCTACGGCGTTTACGTTAGATGACTCGAGGCTTCCCTGTTGGATGCTTGCCTGGGTAGCAGGCTTCGCCGTATTTGCAGGGGCCGTGTAGTAGGTCTGCCCGAGCGCTTCGAGTTGGGCATCCGCGGGAAAGTCAACCATCTTCAACTTGCCGGCCAGCACCCCATTGACGGAGATGGTGCCGTCGGGACTCACGGAGACGGGCGCCCCAACGATTTGGATCGGGCCGTTCTCACCCATCACCTTATCACCCGCGGCTGTCACCAGAAAGTTCTGCGGCGAGACGTGAAAGTTGCCGTTGCGCGTGTACGCATCTCCGGAAGCGGTCTTCACCGCGAAAAAGCCAGAGCCCTGGATCGCGAAATCAAAGTCGCTGCCGGTGTGCTCGAGGTTACCCTGGGAGAGGTCAAGCTGTGTGTCGCCGAGCACGGAGTAGTTATTGACGGCCTGGTTGAGAGGGGACAAAGGGAATCCAGAAGAAGACGCAAGAAGGGAACGGAAAATGTTGTGTTGGCCCCGATATCCTGGAGTGCTAACGTTAGCCAAATTATTAGCCATCGAGTCGAGGGCCTGATTACGAGCTAACAAGGCAGAGCACGCCGCATAGAAACCGCTGTCCATGATTCCCCTCTATGGAGACGAAGCAAGGCAACGACCAAGCACGAACCGGAATATCGTGGGTAAGTGATTGATAAATGACAGGCGATGTGGGCTAAGATGAGATGGACATTAGGCTGCCGGACAGTCTGGACATGCGTGGCTGAGTTTTTCTAACATGGGGGCCGCGGGAGCGATTTTCAGGTCAGAAGACTCCTCGGGCATATTTCGAAACGAGTCCCTGCACGCGCCAGGCTTGCTGATCGGCGACCCTGACCAGTTGCAGCAAGGTGCGGGAAGAAGGCGGCAATTGGAGATCGTCTCCACCGAGTATTTCTGCCAAACGGGATGGCAGGCGCCACATTTTGGCTAAGACTTCGGCCACTTCACGCGGCTCGGCTCCGGTAAGGTCCCATTCCCAGCCGAGCAGCGATGGCAGCTCTCCAATTCGGAAGAGTAATCCAGCTACATAGGCCTCTTCCGCGTTGCACCGGACCTTATAGGCCTGCTCTTCTGCCATTAGTGCAGTAAGCCTGGCATGTCCCCAGAACTGCTCACACTCCCGGAGAGATACCTGTCCCCACGTCGAACTCGATAGCAGTTCAATCTGGCCGGCGAGGACCGACAATCCCTCGACTCCGGCATGGACTACGCTCCTGCCAACGCTGACCTCGTCCGGCGAGTCGTCGTCTTCAAGAGATAAAAGCCGTAATAGTTCAATTGTTAGCCCAATGTCGCCGCGGATAACGTCCGTCAGCGAACTTAGATTTACAGCCGGGCAGGACAAGAGCACCTGTAAAAGTATGGCGGCATCTGGCATTGCGGGAATCGCTCGTTGGGCAGTAGCGGCAAACTGCGGCGGAACTCTGTTGTAATCGCACCCCGCAACCGGTCTCCCATAACTCACGACCAGGTGGGCCCTGTCGAATTTGCCGTTGGCCAGCATTGAATGCCTCGCTGGGCTCTAATCGGCAGAAATGAGTCTGGGCTTTAAGCGGTTCGCTACGGCTTCAACACGCTATTCCGGCTGTACCCGGAAGAGCAGATCGGTCTGATGCTGGTTACTCCAGATTCGTATCCAAAGATAGTCGCGGCACATGCCGATGCGAGTCTCCCTGGCTCCGAGTTGGCTGACATAGTTTCGTCCCATGCGCGCAATTTCAGAGGTCGCCATTGGGCGGTCAAACACGATCTCGTTATCCGGCGCTGGCGCGGCGCTCGCTTGCAAGTGCCGCTGGAAATCCTTAGCGGTAATAAAACATGGGAGGGCGTCGCACCCGGTGATACTCTCGATTGTGGAGAGGATCTGGTACTGCACACGCGTCACAAATCCGACCATGAGCCGTTTGTCTACTTCCACGAAATGAACGGGGAGCATTTCGTATTCTTCCAGCAGTCGGCGGGGAACACGGACCGGGAGAGACAATGAGCGACTGCCCAGCGCGAACACCGGGCACGACCATTGTGCGGCCACAGCCGCCGTAACCTGCTCCGCGGTTGCGAAGCCGAGATCCTGGACGGCAGCTCCTAAATTGCTGCGATCGGCCTGCTGTTTGGCGCGGGCCATGGCCAGTTGATCGGAGGTCAACACTCCCCGCTGCAACAAGAGTAACCCTAGTGGCATTCTCCGGGCTTTGGATGGTTCATTTGCCTCTTGTGACGAAATGGCCGCTGTGATTGTGTTATGTAGGAAAGTCTCGAAGCACTCTGGCGAGCAAAACCATTCTTTTCCCAGGTAAATACCGACATAAGTGCGAAACAGATTAGGCATCAACAACCGCTTTCGGGTGCATGCGGAGTTCGAGCAACGCATCCTCCAGGCTGTCCATCTGGTCGGCGATACCCCTTGTATTGCTGACATCGTAGTTGGCGATCCTCTCGAGTAATGTAGCGTCACACTGTCAGACTCTGGTCAAATTGGCTGCTCTGCAGCGAGGCGCGCAATTTAGTAATTGCAAGTCCGTGTATCTGACATACTCTGGATTCCGCAATCTGGAGGACGGCAGCAACCTCCTTCATGGTGAGCTCTTCTTTGTAGTACAGAGAGATGACCATCTGTTCTCTTTCGCTCAGCGTGCCAATGGCGTTGGCGAGCTGCTCTTTTATTTCGTTGCGGAGGCATAATTCGTCTGGCTTTTCCGCCGTGCTCGGCGCGGATTCAATCAGGTCCCGCGTCGACGAGCGATCATAGGATGGGCTTACCTCCTGCCCAACGAGGCGCAGGCCATCGACACGAATGACGATGTCATGGAGATTCTTGAGGGTGATGCCTAACTCATGCGCGATCTCTTCTTCATCCGGCTGGCGGCCGAATTTCGCGGCCAGTCTGGCAATTGCCTCCTCGATGTTCCGCGCCTTGCGGCGTAGAGGGCGGGAGCCCCAGTCCAGCTCTCGCAGGCTATCGATGATCGCGCCACGAATTCGAAATTTGACGAATGACTTCAGAGGAACGCTTTTTGTCGGATCATAATTCCGAATAGCCTCAATAAGTCCGATCACGCCCGCATTGACAAGGTCTTCGAACGGGACATGTTGAGGCAGGCGCTCAAAAATCCGCCAGGCAATACTGTGCACCTGCGGAAGCTGCTGCAGGATGAGTTCGTCCCGTTCCCGGTTGGTCTCATCTACGGTTTCTCGATATGCCAACTCTGCTTTTGTCATATGAACCTCAAACTAGCTGTATCCCGCTTCATCGCAGCGCTCCAACCGCCTGGACCGCGATGGCCGGAGGAATTTCCGTGGGTGCCAGAACAACAATTTTGGGGAAGAACGGCTCCAGCATTCTGCGCAATTGGAACCTTCCGGGCGAAGAGCACAAAAGAACCGGTGGAGCGTTTACGACCTGTTCTCCAAACAATGCGCGCAGGCCATCAAACACTCGTCTGGCAACATTCGGCGCAAGAATGCCGCCCTGTGCGGCAGGCTGGGAATTCAATGAGCGTGTACATTCCTCTTCCAGCGAACGGTCCAGGGTCACGACTTTCAGCTCGCCTTTCTCATCGATTAACGGCTGCACGAAAGCCCGGCTAAGCGCATGGCGGACCGCCTCCACCAGGAGAATCGGGTTCTTATTCACGGGAGCGACATCGACCAACGTCTCTAGGATCGTACCCAGGTCGCGAATCGAGATCTGCTCCCGCAGCAGCTGCTGGAGTACTTTTTGAACCTCGCCTAATGTAAGAATCTTTGGAATAAGTTCTTCGGCGAGTCGCGGATGCGTTTCCGCATTACGATCGATAAGTCGCTTGGTTTCCTGCCGTGTCAGGAGCAAATGAGCGTTTTGCTTCACGACCTCGCCGATGTGGGTCGCCAGCGCAGAGGTGTGGTCAACTACCACATAGCGGGCGGCAACAGCCTGCGCCTGGATATCAGGCTGAATCCATCTCGCTGGAGTATTGAACGCAGGCTCGGCAGTTTCTACCCCGGGCAGGGCCGGAGGATTAGGCTGCGAACTGATAGCTAACAGGCAGTTACGGCGCATCTCCCAACGAGCGATCTCCGCGCCGCGGAGATAGATCACGTACTCGAATTCCTTTAACGAGAGATTATCCGTGATGTGAATCGATGGAATGAGGAATCCGAGCTGTGAAGCGAGTTGCTTCCTCAGTGACCGTACCTTGCCTAGAAGTTGGCCGCCTTGCTTGCTGTCGACGAGAGGCACCAAGCCCAACCCGACTTCCAGCATTAGCTCATCGAGTTTCAAGACCGAGTCGAGAGAGTCCGGAGCGGCTGCGCCGGGAGCAGCGGCCTTGGCAGTGCCTGCTTCCGGTACGACTTGTCCTTTGACTGCGGTTTCAGGCTTGGTCCGACGTGCGAGTACAAAAAGCAAAACTGACATTAGGGCGAAGGAAATCTTCGGCAACCCTGGAATAAGGGCTAATCCAGCCATGACGCCAGCGGCAATCAACAGCGGACGGCCCTTCCCGAACAATTGTTGGCCGACGTCTACGCCCAGAGTGCTTTCCGACGAAGCGCGAGTTAAAACGATGGCTCCCGCCACCGAAACGAGTAGGGAGGGGATCATCGTGACTAAGCCGTCACCCACAGTCAGGACCGTATAAGTCTTGAGTGCATCGAGAAAAGGTGTGCCGTGCTGAAATACGCCAATCAGGAAGCCGGCAATAATGTTGATAAAGGTAATCAGAATGGTCGCGAGTGAATCTCGCTGGCTGAAGCGAGCCGCGCCATCCATGGCTCCATAGAATTCCGCTTCATGGGCGATAGCCGCACGGCGCGTGCGAGCTTGTTTCTCGTCAATCAGGCCGGCATTCAAATCCGCATCGATGGCCATCTGCTTGCCCGGCATCGCATCCAACGTAAAACGGGCGGTCACTTCGGCGGTACGGACTGCGCCATGACTGATCACCATGTACTGAATCGCAATCAAGGCGAGGAAAAGCACGAGGCCGACGACGTAATTCCCCCCGACGACAAACTGGCCAAACGACTCAATCACCCGGCCTGCCGCCGAGGGGCCCTCGCTTCCGTGAAGCAAAATGCGGCGGCTGGCCGCTAAGTCGAGAGAGAGGCGGAACAATGTGAGTAATAGGAGCAGGCTCGGGAATACCGAAAATTGAACAGGCTTTAAGATCTGAAGAGCAACCAGTAAAACAAGGACGCCGGCCGATATGCTGAAGGCAAGTAGGATGTCGACTAAGAGCGCGGGTAAAGGAATGATCATGACAAACACCATGCTCACGGCCAGGGCTGGAATGATCCAGTCACTGCCGCTTCCCGCAATCGACTTGAAAAATCCTGGTTTCGCTGTTGCCATAGGTTACCGTTTCAATCCAACCTGTTACTGCACGGGCGCTTGGCCTGGTTTTTTCCCTTCCGCCTGCGCCTGTGCGCGGAATACGAATGCTAGAATTTCGGCCACGACCGCATAGAGCGCCGCCGGAATTGCTTGGCCGACTTCAACGGTTCGATAGAGCGTCTGCGCCAGCGGAGGATTCTCCAGTACGGTGATCCCGTGCCAGCGGGCAATTTCCTTGATCTCTTGGGCCAACAGGTTTTGACCTTTGGCTACCACAATGGGCGCGTCCATACTCATTTCGTATTTCAGGGCGACCGCGAAGTGCGTCGGGTTGGTGATCACGACATTCGCTTGTTTCGTATCTTGAAGCATCTTGCGCCGGCGCATCTGGCGCTGGATGCGGCGAATGCGGCCCTTGGTAGCCGGATTGCCATCGGTCTGTTTCACTTCCTCACGCAGGTCCTGACGGCTCATCTTTAAGTCGCCCTCGAGCTTTCTCCAGACCAGCATGTAATCGACGCCGGCCCAGCAGACGAGAACGAGGCCGGCTTTCCAGCACAACGTCCACATCGTGCTCGCAAGAAATCCGGCGTATGGGCGAACGGTTACATCCGACGCCTGAATGACGGTCTGCCAACTTTTTTGGATTGTCGAAATTCCGATCCAGCCAATGACCGCAAACGGTATGAGCGACTTCAGAATTCCACTCAAGCCCGTCAAAGAGAACATCTGCTTGAGCTTGTTGGCGGGGCTCAGCTTTTCGGGTTTGAAGGCTAATGCCTCGGGTGCGAAGACGAGGCCACCTTGAGCAACACCGGTGCTCAGAGCAATGACCCATGAAGCGAGTAACACCGGTACAATCCACCTCAGGACCGCCGCGCCTGTCCACAACATCACCGGGCTCGTGCTCGTGAGCGATTCTCCAGAAGACATGTCGAGTGTTCTTTGCAGTAACCCGCGCCACTGCTGTGGCACGTCTTGCACCTGCCAGGCGATCACCGCCATAGCGCCACCCCATGCCAGCGCACTGGATAGCTCGCGGCTGCGCGCAACTTGGCCTTTCTCGCGCGCCTTCTTCCGCTTTTGCGGAGTTGGTTTCTCAGTTTTGCTCGCGTCGGCCATGGATTAGTGCGCCAGGTGCAGCAATTGCTCCATGTATGAAATTGATTGACCAAAATATTTCTCGAATAGCCGAGGCCAAAAGCCTATCGTCACTGTCAGGATGAAGACGCCAAGCATGCTCTTGACTGCGGGCCCCAGAAGCATCAGCGGCATCTGGGGAGATGATTTGCCAAGCAGACCGAGAATAAGATCCATCAATAGGGTCGCGGCCAGAACCGGCGCAGCGATCTGGATGCCGAGTCCAAGGATGATCACGCCTTCGTGTAAGACAGCCTGTGCGAACCTTGGATTCACGGTCACGGTGCCCGGGGGCAGATATTCGAAACTGTGGGCAACGGCTCGAAGGATCCAGTGGTGGACATTCAAAGAAAGAAAAATCAACAACGCCATGCTTTGGTGAAAAAAAGCGACCACTGTGCTCTCGACCTGAGTATTGGGGTCCAGGATATTGACCAGGGAATAGCCCATCTGGATGCTGAGCATCTGCCCCGCGATCTGCACCGCCTCGAATACGGCATACGTCGCTACCCCAATCGCGACCCCTAGAATCGTCTCGGTGCCGACGATGATTGGCCATTTCGACAAGTCCAGGGTTTCTAGCCGCGGCGCAAAGACGGGATACAACACAGTTGTAATGGCGATAACGAGAACGGCCTTGATGCGCGGCGGGATCACAACATTGGCAAAGAAGGGCGCAAATAGCATCAGGCCCGAGACACGAAGGCCGATAATCATGATTGCACCGAGAATCTTGGCCAGAGGTATTTCCATATTCTTTCAGCGCACGTACGGATGAAAATCCGAGAGCAGTTGTAGCGTAAAGTGGCACATCTGTTTCAACATCCAGGGCATCAGAACAAACACCGCGCCGCCAACGGTCAAAAGGCGAGGCACCGCGGAAATTGTGGTCTCTTGCAGCGAGGTAAGTACTTGGACGATATTGATGAGCAGGCTGACCACAACCGCGAGCGCCAGAATTGGCCCGGCGATCACAAAAACCTCTTTCATCGTCATCCGTCCCAGGTCAACCACGACTGCCGTAGGCATGGGTTATTGAAAGCTCCTCATAAGGGATCCGACTAACATGTTCCAGCCATCGACCATCACAAACAGTAGGAGCTTTAAAGGAGTCGAAATAACCACAGGAGGTAACTGGAGCATTCCAACCGACGTTGAAATAGAGGCCACGATCATGTCGATGGCCAGAAATGGAAGGAATAAGACGGTGCCAATCTGAAAGCCAGTTCTTAGCTCCGACAAAATGTAGGCCGGCGCGACGACGCGCATGGATAAATCGCTCGGACTCGTCGGCCGCGGCTCCTTGGATAATTCCACAAACAGAGCTACGTCTTTCTCACGTACATAGTGCAGCATGAATTCCTTTACCGGGGCTTCTCCGCGCTCTATCGCTTGAAAGGCGGTAATCTGACCGTTTTGTAAAGGCGCCACTGAGATCTGGTAAACGTTCGATCCCACGGGCTGCATCAGGAAGAATGTTAGGACCAGCGATAATCCGATCAACGTCTGGTTTGTGGGCGTCGTTTGAAGTCCAAGAGCCTGCCTCAAGAAGTGAAATACGATCAGCAGGCGCGCGAACGGCGTCATGCAGAGCAGCAAAGAAGGAATCAGTGTAAGGAAAGTCAGCAGGACGATGATCGTCCAGGAAGTTCCACTCCCGACACCACTAATGCGTATATCGTTCGAGGCTGGTTGCGACGGCAGATGTGCGGCAAACGTTCCGAACAACGGAGCATGTGCTGAGAGCTGTGCCGATGCCGGCACGACGATGCTGAGTAAGAACAGAAGCAGAACGAAGACCCCGGAGCTCTTTGAGAAAATGCTCATCTAGCCATTGACCTCGGCGACCCGAGCACTCAAGACCTTCGCGAAGTCAGCGGGCTTTTCCAGTTGAGCAAGCAACGAAACGGAGGTCGATGATCCGCCCAGCAAGAACTGCTGGTCGTCCACCTGGATGACCGCTACGAACCTCTTGTCGCCGAGCGGAACAGTTTCGCAGACCCGGAGACGCTTCTTGTTTTGGCGAACTTGTATTTTCCTGGCTTGCGCAGCCAGTCGTACGAGAACGTTGAAAACATACCTGCCGCAACGAGACAGCGTCTGCGAGAAGAATTCCGTGGTCGCAGTCGGGCTGGCCGCGTCTGTCATGACATCAGTGCTCATGCCAACTCCGTAATGCGGGCCGCCAGGCGGTCTCCGATCATCTCGAACTGAATCCAGGCAATCAGCCGCTGGTTTACATTGAGGGGAACTTCTTCCGTGCTCCGAATTGCGGTGGCTACGACCGAGCCTTTTTGCAGGCGCAGCAACTCCCCAAGGGTGAACTCGTTTACCGGAATCTCCAGTGAGAGGCGACAGGGCAACCAGTCAAATCGCCTGAGAGCGTCCAGCCCGGGACTCGCCGTCGGTTGGCTTGCCTGATTTTCTGCGTCCGCCTGTTGTGTCTGTGCAGTCATAACGTTGTATTGTTCAGACCAGTACGAACAGTCGGAAATGCAATTGGGAGACCTTGCGAGCAGGCGAGGACATCCTGTCATTTGACGAACAACAGAGCGCGGGAACAACAACTTAGAGGGAAAGCAGTTACGCCGGTACAATGGCCGGGAAGTGAACAGTGATTAGAGAGAAAGTAGAAAGAGAGAGCCGCGGGCGTAGCTGATCGCCACGCCCGCAACCCCTCTAATCAGGTGCTCACGCTAGCCGTTAGTTGCCAGGCTGAGCTTGCAGATTTGTAGTTGTGTTGCCGATGGAATCCAGCGTCGTAATCATTCTCGCATTCGCTTGAAAGCCCCGCTGAATCACAATCAGCCGGGTGAACTCCGTGGAAATGTCGACATTTGACATCTCCAAAGCGCTCCCCGTCAGGGAACCTCGCCCACCAGCCCCCGGAACACCAACGACGGCGGCTCCCGACGCCAGAGTCGGCTCGAAACCGCTGCTGCCCACGGCTTCCAGCCCCTGGACATTAGCAAAACTTGCCAGAGCGATCTGGCCGAGAGCCTGCGTCTGCCCGTTGGTAAAGGTGCCTTCGATGGTGCCGTCCGACTGCACCATGTAGCTTTGGAGCGTGCCGCTGGCATATCCGTTTTGATTGCTCGTCGTGGTAGTGCTCTTGGAGGCAACCTGGGTCAGCAAGGAGGCGCCACTGCTGTCGGCGAGGTTCCAGGTCACACTCATATCATTCGCACCATCGGCAAGCCCAGTGATGTTGATTCCGGCTATGGAGCCGGTCGGAGAAGTCAGGTTTCCATTGCCATCAAAGTTCAAGGTGCCACTGGATACGACGGTCGGATTGCCACTGCCGCCAGTGTCGGCGGCCGGAAGGGTGATCTGATAGGTCCAGGTGTTCGGCGCCGTCTCTGTGTAATTGAATGTAAGGATGTGCTGTGCGCCCAACGAGTCGTAAACCGCCATTGATGTGGAGTAGGTCGTTCCCGCAGGCGCGGTGGCATCGAGATTCGTTACCTGCTGCATTGTGGTGGTGGCGCTGGGCGGATTGGCGAGGCTCGATCCAACATTGATCGAGCCGAGGATTCCGCCGGTATTTACGACGCCATTGACTGCCGGATAGCCCAGCACGATGTCACCTGACGGACTAACGAGCTCTCCCTGAGTATTGACGCCAAAGTCCCCGGCGCGCGTGTATGTCAGCGTTCCGTTCGCTTTCTCGGTAATGAAGAAGCCGTTACCGGTAATCGCCACATTCGAGGCGATGCCCGTATCCTGGACGGTTCCGTCGGTAAATTCCGTGGCGACCGAACCGATCTTTGTACCGCTCCCCTGTTGAATCGGATTGCCGGAGCCGTTTGCCCCGAGATTCTGGTAAAAGAGATCCTCGAAGTTTGCCTGCTGATCCTTGAAACCGATCGTGTTCAGATTGGCGAGGTCATTGGAAATAATGTTGAGCGCGTTCGAACTCGCGGCCAGGCCAGAGAGTGCAACAGAAAATGACGCCATTAGTGAGCTCCTGTCAAAGAAGACGTAGCCGCCGAATTGGCTACCGGTGAGGCTACAGACATTCCAAATGCCGTCTGCAGCGTTTGATTGATGGAAATCAGCTCATTCAACTGATTCATGGATAACATCTGTCCAACCATTTGCGTTGGATCCATCGGGGAGGTGGGATCCTGCGCCTTCAATTCCGTGATGAGGAGACTCATGAACGCCTGCTCGGCATTGGCCCCCAGCTGATCGGGCGTTGCCGGCGTGCTGGCTGGAGCGGATGCCGGCTTGGCTGCACTTCCGCCCGGCAAAGCCGTTGATAGTGGATTTATGTACATGTTACTTTCCTCCTTGTGATTCTCTTTTTGCCTGTGACGCGCATTACATGTGAATGTCTAACTGTGTCGATAGCGTTTGTGACTCTGTTATCGTCGGAAGACTTGGAAGCTCCGGTGATTCAGTGCCAGAGTTCGAGCCTTGCGCGACGTATGGGTTCTGTTGATACGCATGTCTGGAACCCGATGAACTTCCGCCAGCATAGTTGTTGAGGACGATGTTGGTCGTCGTTAGCGGATGCTCCGCGAGTTTCGTTTGGAGATGTGGCAAGTCCACGGCTAAGAGATTGCGCAGTTCGCCATGCTCGACGGAGATTTGTGCAGTAACCTGGCTGCGAACCATCGACGTCCGAATATCCACATTCCCGAATTCGCCAGCCTTAAAACCGACGCGCAGTTCCGCTTGGCCCGGTTGTGCCACCAACTTCGCGGAGTGAAGCGCGGTCGCGGAATCGGCGCTAAGAGGCTGCGGTTCAGGACGGTCAAGATCGGCTGGCTTGCTGAACGCCCCGGTGGCAACTTCATGGGTCTGCGCAGAACTATTTGGTGCCAAAAGCGAGCTGTTATCTTTCGCCGCGCTTAATCCCAAAGCCTGGGAAGCGATGACAGCGGGAAATCCATTCCGGATGTCTTCGGCGGGAATTCTTTTGTCTTGCTGAATTCCTTTGGTCTCCACATCGCTCGCTCGCGCTGCGGCGCCTTCGTGTTCTCCTCCACGCTCAGACTTGTCGTTGGATGACAACTGCGAACCTCGAACTGTGCCGCCGACTGGAGAGATTCGTCCTGAATTGGCGATTGGCGAGTTTGCGGAAAAACCTTGGTGTTCGTCAACCTTTGCAGCTTCCTTCACAAGCTGCAAAGGCTGTGAAGCGTGATTCGGCTCGCTGGCAAGATTAGTAGTCTGTTTCGATTGCTTGTGGAATTGAGGCGTGTACGTGAGCTCGCGATCTACTGGACGAACGGGCGCGACCGCGTTAGGAATTACCGTGGCTACATTCTTGGCCAATTGCGCGTTTTGCTGAGGCGCCAGACTTTGCGCCATGAACAACGCTTTAGAGTCATGGACAGCAGATGTGCCGACATCATTTGTCGTGACGTTTTGGGCCTCGGACCCGACGACTTCTGAAGCTGCGACTAGTTCGTCAAACGAAGGCGCAGCGTTATCGTCAGGGTGGGTGGAGTTTCCGATGACTATTGATGTCACAGTACCAGCCGTTGTCGCTAAAACGCTCTCGCCAGACTTAACGGGCGCGGTCGGTCTCAACGAATCATCCTTGGCGGTTCCAGGCTCCGCACCCCTTGAAGGTCTCGCGGCCTCCGCTGCGCTTAACCCAGTCCCTGCATTAGCAACTGGCCTCAAGAACTCGACGTTGGAACTTCGCGTCCCAACAATCTTGAAAGCCTTTACCGACTCCGTCGAGGCTGATCTCGCGCCCGCGTCAGCAACGGGGCTAGCTGATTCATCATGGGCGGTTACAGGCACAACAACTGCTGCGGCTTTCACTGAGGCCACCGAAGTCGATCCCGTTCCCGCCTTAGCAACTGGATTCAACAACTCAACATTGGAAGTTCGCGGCGCCACAATCGCGGGAACTTTGACAGATCCAGCTGCGGTTGATTCTGTCTCGGTATTACAGGTTACGATCCGCGACGCCAAAACACCGGATGTTTCAAGTGCTATCGGGTCCGATGTAACTGAGGCAGTAACCGTCTTTGATATCTCCTTCACCGGCATCACTGGCGCACCCACAATATGTGCAGCGGTGGGAGCATCGCCTGCTTTTCCTGGCAGAGCAGGACTCGGAATCAATGATCTGGGAGCAGTCGGCTTCGATTTGCCACTTACTTTGGAAGCCGCCTGCTTTGCCGTTCTAATGGGAGCATTCGGAGCGCGCAGGCTGGGGCATTCTGGATGAGCCGATGACGGCAGGGAGGTATCCGTCGCTTGTTCTAAGAGATCGGAAAACGAGACGTCGGCTTTCTTCCCTGTCGCCGAGGTCTTTGGCGAAAGGTCGGTACTACTCGAGCTGGCGCCAATTTCCGGCATGTGAACGGCCACACTCTTCTCCCAGTCGCCCACCAAATGTGCACGCCTCCGTCCAAACATTCCGGATTAGAGAACAATTCCAATTTGGCCTCAGTGGAAAGTGAATTAAAGAGTTTTGCTGTTGGTGCCGATTAGAAAATGGGTTGGTATACATCCGGTAGGCAACCTTTGCCCGGAATCACTGGGCAACCTTTGCCTATTGCGAGCGCTTCCAGCGCGCAAGAAACAGATCATCAATGGCGGCTTGTTCCGCTCTTGCCTGCTCGCGCGTGTACTCGCTAAGTCTTCGGCTGCGCAACTTCTCCAGCAATTCCCGCTTCTGACGCGCTTCTTCATAGGCTTTGAAGATTTCCTGCCTCTTAACGCTTAGATCAGCAAGCGTCTTGGTAAGGTCCTTCTGAAGGCGATCGACCGCGTGCTCCTGCTCGATGGCATCCTGCAAATGGATCGACGGCATTCCGCGCTTGAGTTCGTCCTCCCGGCACCGCTCCAGTCGGCACAAATCCTCTTCGGCCTGGCGGATTCGTATTTCAAGAAGCGCGATCTCTTGCTGCACCTTCTCCAGCGCTGCGAGTTCGCGCTGTTCGAGGGCGTCTCGATACGTTAGCACGGCAGCAAGAGAAAATCGAAAGGCCATACTTAGCTGGGCAGACTCATCATCTGCTTCACCGTGGAATCCAGGGGAGCCACTTCGCTTGGCCCCTGCTGTAGGAAGGCGTTGATTTGCGGTAAGGAGGCGATTGCGCGGTCGAGAGTTGGATCAGAACCCTTCTGATAAGCTCCAATCCTGATGAGATCCTCGGCGCGCGTGTAGGCGGCCAATAATGTTCGCACTGCTCCCACTTTTTGGAGATGCTCTCGCGTGCAGACGCTCGGCATCAATCTGCTAAGGCTATCGAGCACAGAGATCGGCGGATAGTGGTTGGCAAGGCTAAGATTGCGATCGAGCACGATATGTCCATCTAATAAGGATCGAACGGTATCGACAATAGGATCTTGCTGGTCGTCCCCTTCCATCAGGACCGTGTAGAACGCCGTGATACTCCCCTGCGCGAAACGGCCGGCGCGTTCCACTAGCTTTGCCAGCATTGTGAGCACGGAGGGAGTGTAACCCTTGGCCGTCGGGGGCTCCCCGGCCGCTAGTCCGATTTCGCGCTGCGCCATCGCAAAACGTGTAAGAGAATCGACCACTAGCAACACATTCTTGCCACGCGTGCTGAAGTACTCAGCCACGACGGTTGCGGCCATCGCTGCCCGGATACGTAACAAGGGCGACTGGTCGGAAGTTGAAACGACAACCACCGACCGGCGCCGTCCTTCCTCCCCTAGCGTGGTAAGAAATTCACCTACCTCACGTCCCCGTTCTCCGACGAGCGCGAGCACAGTCAGATCCGCAGCCGTTCCTCGCGCCATCATTCCGATCAGAGTGCTTTTGCCTACGCCGCTTCCGCCAAAGATGCCTACGCGTTGACCACGTCCACAGGTCAGGAAAGCATCCACAGCTCTAACGCCACAGCCCAACGGTTCATCAATGAGCGTGCGCTCGAGCGCCGGAGGCGCGAGCACATCGACTGGAAGCGATCGTGCCGCCCGATATTCGCCCAGTGAGTCCAAAGGTTGTCCTTTGGCGTCAATTACACGGCCAAGTAACTCGGAACCAACACGCAGGGACGGTTTGGCTCCGCACGTTATCACACGATCGCCAAAGCGTATACCGTGCGGTTTCTCCAGGCACATCGACAACACCTTGGCACCGCGAAAGGCGACGATCTCGCCAGCGAACGTCTCACCAGTGGAATTTACAATTTCGCAGGAGTCGCCAACGGAACTGAAAGGCCCCGAGGATTCGACCAGGCTTCCAACAACCTCTGTCACTCTTCCGCTCCACCGCACGGTAGAGCTCGAGGAAAGCCAATTCCCGCAAGAATCAAGCGCGCTGGTGGTCATTGGGTGCCCGGTCTTTGGGCGAGTAGGTCGAAAAAGCCGTTCTCGACTTCCTTCAGTTGAGCATCCAAACCCATCTCCGCCACACCCAGCTCGGTTTCAATGCGGCAAGCATTCGGCTCAAGCGCCGGATCCTCGACAATTTCTAAATCCGGATTGGTATTAAAATAATGTCTCCAACTTAACGCTTCCTCCGACCGAATTCGTATAACCGCCTTAGTGGTCTGCTGCATCCGTTCGAGCATGACCCTTACAAGCCCGGCAACGACCATTCGATCTACTTGCGCTTCGCGGTGCAAAATCTTGCCGGCAATCGCCAGAGCAAGATGAACCAACTGCGCTTCCACCCTCGAATAGTAAGTCGTCCGCTCATCTTCGAGAGATGACAACGCGCTGGTTACTAGCTTCCCCAGTCGCTCAATCTCTTGTTCGTGTGCTTTCCGCGCCTCGTTCTGCCCCTCGCGGAAGCCCTCGGCGCGCGCCTCTGATGCTAGGCGCGCCAACTCTTTTTCACTGATGCGCGGGAGATTATCAGTTTGTTCTCTCGATGTTTCGGGTGAACCGTTTTTTCCATCGCTTGGCGATGGCGCGGCTGATCCGGGAACCTGGTAAACAAACTCCGAGACTTGCTCGGATGCGGGTGCGGGGGCTGTTCCTGTGCCGCTATACGACATACTCGTCGTCTCCCTCCGCTCTCAGGACTACCTTGCCTTCCGCTTCCAGGCGGCGCAGTAAAGCCACCGCCTCTTGTTGGGCCTGAGTAACGTCTTTGCTTCGCACGGGGCCTAATGCTTCGATATCTTCTTTTAGCATTTCCGCCGCACGCGAGGACATAGATCGGAAGATGTGGTCTTTGAGATCGGTACTGGCCCCTTTTAGGCACATGGCAAGGACCTTCTTATCCATGGCGCCTAACCATTCGCGGATTGCGACGTCGGCCACGCCCAGCAGATCTTCGAACGTAAACATGAAATTCCGGATACTAATCGCCAGGTTCGCATCCTCTTGCTCGAGCGACTCCAAAATTGTCTTCGCGACACCGCTCTCGAGCCGGTTCATGACGTCGGCTACGCTTTTGAATCCTGCATAAGACTTGCGATTCTGTTCTCCCAGAGCTTGCAGCTTCTTGCTGAGCACGTCCGACACTCGCGCAACCACTTCGGGCGAGAACTGCCGCAGTTGCGCCAGGCGCTTGACTGCGTCCGCCCTCGTCTGTTCCGGCAGCTTCATCAGGATGGCGGCAACCTGCTTCTCGTCCAGGTGAGCGAGTATCAGGGCAATCGTTTGGGGATGTTCGGATTCGATAAACCTCGCGAGTTGCGACGGATCCACCTTGCGGAGCGCCGCTAACTGGGCAGCGCTTGAGCCCTGGAGCGCTGCAACCTTCTTCATGACTCCTTTGGCTTGCTCTTCCCCGAAGGCAGTGACGAGTAATCGAAGCGCTATGTCGGAACCACCCCTCGTCACCGATTTCTGCGAAGCAACGGCACGATTGTATTCTTCAAGGACTTCATGGACTAACTCTGTCGGGATAGTTCCGATTTCAGATAGTTCTTTGGTGACGAGATGCACATCCGGTTCGGGAAGATGCCGCAGAACCGAACAGGCAACCTCTTCGCCCATCAGAGCAATGAGAATGGCCGCCTTGCGGCCACCACTTAGAGCAGCACGAGCGCTCGCGCTCACGTGGCCTCCTCGTTGATCCAGGCGTGGAGAAGCTGTCCGGCCACGGCGGGCTCGCCTTTCACTTTGTCCAGAAGCTGCTTCTTCAATACAAGTGCGCGCTGTTCCGCGGGCAGAGCAGCGAGCGCATTGTCGGGAGTAGCGCCGCCTATGCTGGCGTGTTGCGCCGTGAGCCGTCCGGGAAGTTCGCGAACGGTCGTCAGCACCTGCTTCTTCAGGGGGCGCAGCAGCATGATATAGGTCAACACAAACAGCAGTAACAAACTCGTATAGCGGACGATACTCGACCAATCGTGCAAGATTACCTTGACTCGATCGCTGAGTGGTAGCCTCTCTGCCACACTCGTAGCGGGCTGTTCGAAGGAAAGGTTTTCCACTGTTAAAGTGTCCCCGCGTTGTGTGTCGATCCCGATCGATGCCTTCGCGAGATTCTCAATATCCTTTAACTCGTCGGCGGTTCTCTTGCGTCGTGTGCGAGTCTCCTTGCCGTTTGTAACTGCGGTTTCCACAACGTCGTCCACCAGCAATGCTGCCGAAATTCTGCGCAGTCGCCCCGCCGGATTGAGCGTATGGCGAACAGTCTTACTGACAGCATAGGTCTCGCTTTCGGTTTTCGATACCTGGGTCTCGTCGTCCGAGGTTACGGCAGGTTTGGGATTTGCGCCGCCGTTCGGCACATTGCTCGATGTCCCCGGCACGCCGCCCGCTAGTACGCCTCCCGACTGCTCCTCCGAGCGCTGGCTGGAAACCGCCACCTGGCTGTCCGGATCATAACTCTCTTCATTTTCTTCGCTCGTGCTCGGGTCATACTCAACGTTCACGCTCGCCCGCACGTGATCGGCCCCCACCACAGGCTCAAGAGTTTGTACCAGACGCGCGCTCAGTTGCTGTCCAAGGCTTCCGTCGCCCGACACCGGGTCACGCCTCGGCAATCCGAGCGGCCGATTTGTATCTGCATCAATGACAGTTACGTTCTCGGCGCTCAAGTTATCGACTGCGCCGGACACCAGTCTTGCAATCCCCAGTTGCGTATCTTCAGGAAGCCGGCCCGACCGTAGCTTGAGCACAACCGTGGCCTTGGCAGCGCGCTCCCGATCGATGAAAACTGACTGGACCGGCATGACCAGATGAACCCGCACACTCTCCACATCCTTCAGCGTTTGAATCGAGCGCTCCAGTTCACCTTCCAGCGCCCGCTGATAGTTCACTTTTTCATCAAATTCAGTCTGTCCCCAGTTCATCTTGTCAAACAGTTCGAAACCAAGGCGCCCACTGTGCGGCATTCCGTCCGAGGCAATCTCCATGCGGCTTGCGTCCAGCTTATCGCTCGGTACCTCTACGCTTTTGCCATCGCTCCCGAGGCGATACGGTATGTTTTTCGCGGAGAGTTTTACGCCTAATGCCTCGGCATCGCTCGCTTCCATACCCGTGACCAGCGGCTTGTAATCCGGCGTCGCCATCAGGCTGGCAAAGCCGATGACCACAGCGACCGTGACAATGCCGGCGCCAATCAGTAGCATGCGCTGCTTGACTGTAAGTGCTCCGACGAAGTCTTTCGCTTGCTTCTGGATGTTGCTTAGTGGCGGCATAGTGTAAGTGCGCTATTGGAATCCGCGGCTAGAACTGCAGCTTCGAAACCTCCTGATACGCATTCAGTATCTTGTTGCGCACCTGCATCATCAGTTGGAATGAAATATCGGCTTTTTCGACGGCAATCATGACGTTGTGAATATCTTGGCGGTCTCCCTTAAGGAGTTCGGACACCTGCGAGTCGGAAGACTGATTGAGCTGATCGACAGAGCGAATCGCGCTTCTCAGCGAGTCTCCAAAGTTGCCCTCATCTCCCCCAGAACCTAGAGGTGTCGTCGGCGTCGTAGGCGCCGTTGGCAAACCTGTCAAACCAGGAAAGATCGTGTTATTCATAACTCATACCCCACATAGGACTATTTCAGGAGCGAAATTGACTCCTGGATCATTTGTTTCGAAGCGGCAACCGCCGATGCGTTCAGTTGGTAAGAGCGCACCGCGCCCATGAGATCGACCATCTCCTCAGTCGGATTGATCGCCGGATAGGCCACATAGCCGTCTTTGTTCGCGTCCGGGTGCCCCGGCTCGTAGCGCATGAGCGGAGGTGTCGGATCGTCCACAACTTTCCGCACCCGCACAGATGGCCGGTTTGCCGCATGGATTCCGTTGTAGTCGGCAAGCATCGTTCGGAATGCCTGGTTCCCCGAACTGGCGAACACGACTTCCTTCCTCCGATAAGGTCCCCCTTCAGGTGTATTTGTTGTTTCGGCGTTCGCCATGTTGGCGGCCACCACTTCCGCTCTTTGTCGTTCCGCACCCAGAGCTGATCCGCTAACTTCCAGAGCCGTAAACATACTCATGCTTTATTCCCCTCATTGATGGCTAAAAGTAGGTTGTGGAATTCACGTTGCATCAGTTGAATCCCCAGTCCAAATTGCATCTGTGTTTCGGCGAGCAAAAGTCCTTCGCGATCGATGCTTACGTCGTTACCATCCGGTCTCTCTACGAGTCCGGAAACATTCCGCACAGAGGCCAAACTGGCTGCGCCCTCGGGCGTTCCGGCGCGTTCTAACTCCCTCCGAAAATCAAGATCCTTCGCGCGATAGCCGGGCGTATCGATGTTCGCCATGTTTGTTACTACCAGCTGATGGCGCTGCGACGTGACATCCAGCGCGCGCTCCAAAAAGTTCATCATCGGTGTCGATATGTCGCTCATGCGTTGCTCCGGGCTGGAAGGCCGTATTGTCTGATCTTGTTACGAATGGTGCGGACGCTGACTCCCAACATTTCCGCGGCGCGCGTCCGATTGCCGCCAGTCACGCCAAGTGCATTCTCGAGAAGATAGCGCTCCGCTTCCCGTATCGATGTTCCGGCGGCTGCGGTCGTCGGCATAGTTCGCGCGCGCATGTCCGAAGGAAGCGAACTCGAGAGCTCAGATGTCAGGAGCTCATGGTCAATCTCGTTGAAATCGCTTAGCGTCAATACGCGCCGGATGAAATTGCGGAGCTCTCGAACGTTCCCAGGCCACGCCTGTCTCTGCAAGTTGTCAATAAATTCGGCACTTAGAATCGGCGATGGGCGTCCTAATTCCCGGGCAAAGTCGCAGGCAAATGATTCCGCCAGCGCAGGGATGTCCTCGCGGCGGTTTCTGAGCGGTGGCAAGCTAAGCGGAATCACATTCAGGCGATAATAAAGATCCGCCCGGAATTTCCCCTGCTCGACCATTGTGTACAGCGAGACATTTGTCGTAGCAACCACCCGGATATTCACAGCGATTGTGCGGGTGTCCCCAAGGCGCTCGAAGGCGCGCTCCTGTAGCGCTCTTAGTAACTTCGGCTGCAAATTGACCGGCATCTCGCCAATTTCGTCCAGCAGCAGTGTTCCACCATCGGCTAATTCAAACTTGCCTGCTTTAGTGGCGGTTGCTCCGGTAAAAGCTCCGCGCGCGTGTCCGAATAGCTCGCTTTCCAGAAGGTGCTCGGGAACTGCCGCGCAATTGACCGCAATGAACGGCTTCTCGCTGCGCGAACTGGTGTCATGAATGAACCGCGCTAACAGTTCCTTTCCGGTGCCGCTCTCCGCTTCAATCAGAACGTCTGCATTCGTTCTAGCGGCGTGGCGGGCGCGATCGAGAGTCTGCCGAAGCGCTGCAGAATTCCCGATGATTGCTTCGGCCTGCTCGGTTGCTGTGTCGGCAGGCCGCGCGGAAGCCCGCATAACACGAGTCACCGCCGCCTGTAACTGTTCAAACGAGACTGGCTTAGTCAGATAGTCACAAGCTCCGCCCTGGATGGCCTTAACCGCCTCCGGAACGCTAGCAAACGCCGTAAGTAGAATGACTGCTGTAGAGGGACTGGAATGCCGCACCTGGCGCATCAGATTCAGCCCGTCTCCATCCGGCATTCGCACATCCGTGATCACCAGCGGAAATGGGGTGGCGTTGAACTTATGAAGAGCGTCAGTGCTCCCCGAGGCAGTCTCGACACGCCATCCGACACGTTGGAAGCTAGCCTGCAACGCCATGCGCATGCCGGGCTCGTCATCGACCACCAACACTGAGTTCCGCTCTGGACTCACAGGATCGGCATCTCCATTCGAAAGGTCGAACCTTCCCCTAACTTGCTAACTGCTGTGATCGTACCGTGATGCTGGGCCATAATTCGCTCGCAAACTGCCAATCCCAGTCCGGTGCTTTGACGGTTCGTGCTGAAACCTGCTTTAAAAATATGCGGGAGATCTTCGTGGCTGATTCCGCAGCCCGTGTCTGAAAAGTCTATAACCGCGAAGTAGACGCCCGCGCTGGGCTCGACGCGCGCGCGTACTGAAACCGACCCCCCGGCCGGAGTGTGGCGAAATGCGTTGTGGGCCAGATTCAAGAACAACTGCTGTAACGCTCCTGCGTCAGCCATCACTTCCGTCTCGTCGAGCGTTTCCTCCAAGGCAATGTTGATGCCTGCTTGTTGGGCTAAGGGCCGAATGAACTCGACACCGTTAACGAGTAGGTCTCGTAACCTAGTAGCCGCCAACTGAGGAAAGCCCGGAGTGTGAAAGCGGAGTACGTTATTTACTGTGGCAGCGAGCGACCGCACACCTGCTTGCAAGTGCTGCGTCCAGTTTCTGGACTGCTCTGTTAATCCAGCATCGGCCGCCAAGAGACTCGCAAACAGTTCAAGGCTTCCCAGGGGGTTTCGAATCTCATGTGCCAGCAGGGTTGATATCTCTGCCAGGGCCACCATTTGCCGCGAGGCTTCTCTTTCTTCATCGGCCTGCTTCTGAGAAGTCGTGTCGCGTATCGTCAGAATCAATGTCGGGAAGATCGAACTCGCGGCTAAGTTGCCAGCGATGCCCTCAATAGACGTGCAGCGAACCCTGAGCCAGCGATCTCCCTCTGGATCCTGGACGGCAATTTGCTGCTCATCACCTTGCCGCCAGGTCTGCGATGGGCCGGAGTCGATCATGGAGCGCAAGGAGGCGGGAAGGCATCTCCACGACGGCTTTTCATGTGCGGGAATCCTGAGTAGCCTCTCCGCCTCAGGATTCAACAACACGATCTCTTCACGCTTCGCATCGACCACGGCCACGCCACACGGCAGCGCGTCCAGAATCTGGCCGTGCAGGATCTTCATTCGCGCATTTTCTTCCAGGCTGGAAGCAAGCGCGCGATTGCGCTCGCCCAGTTGAGAGCGCAGTTGAGACACTTCCTCATGCAACTGGCTATAAGAGCGCTCCAGGCGGGTCGCGGCGGACACAAAAACAGTGAAGGCATCGGCCAACAGACCATCGCCGGCTGCCGGTATCACCGGGGCAGGCATTATTGGAGTGGCATGAGAAGTAGGCAACATCTGCCTAGTCAAAATGCAACGGCTCTGCCAAAGGGCCGCTCCTCGGAGAGGTCAGTGTCGATCGTAATTACTTCACACAGCCATTTATTGCCAAACACACTAAAGAATTTACTTCGAATTGACGATAAGACCTGTCCGACTGCCTAATCTGGCATTCGGCATCTTTAGGCTGTTACAGCCTGGCGTGTTTCAGTAAGACGACATTTGCGGCGAGAGGAAGCAGACATGGAGAACATCCGAGAGTTCCAATACCGGGCTCCTCGCTTTCAAACCGATTTTCACTTCTTGTTGTTAACCGATTTCGGCCAGCTTGTCCTGTATGGAAGATGCTACGAAATTAGCGAGTACGGACTCGTCGCCTGGATCTCGGAGCCCTTGAATGTCGACACGAGAGCTACTTTAATCCTCACCCTGCCGGGCGATTCCAGCGAGATGATGATTGGAGCAATCGTGAGCCGCCGCCACGGTTCTGACCACGCCTTAACATTTGTCTCCACATCGCCGCACGATCGCGCGCATCTGCACCAATATCTTTTGCCGCAGCAAAGTACCGGAAGATAGCGCCGTCGTCACCCCCGTCCATATTGGTATCTGAACTGCAAGTTGACTAGGCAGCTTTTGCCCAGTCCCTCATTTCGCTCTAATCCAGGCGGGCTACGGACAAGATAGCTGTGCAAAGCATCCTTTGGAAACACAACATGGATCAGGGGAAAACAGTATGACGATTTCGATCGGCGGCCTTGGTCCCCAGCCCAAGACCGACTTTGGCGAACCCAATGTCGACCGCGTAACGTCGAGCGTCCCGGATAAAGGGTCGCAGGC
Source organism: uncultured Acidobacteriaceae bacterium (assembly GCA_963698865.1). GTDB lineage: Bacteria > Acidobacteriota > Terriglobia > Terriglobales > Acidobacteriaceae > Acidiflorens. Next base: position 911,289 of record CAVOSL010000007.1, read on the forward strand.
GCCTGAGGCAGCCCCCCCGGACGAGACGACAACTCTGGTGGCCGGCGCTGCGAGTCTGGCTGCTCTCACAAAGCTGGCTATGAATGGGGACGAAAGGCGCATCGGCAAGGTTGAGCAATTGCGTCAAGACATCGCGGCCGGTGCTTACAAATCGGAACCGCCCAATATCGCGGACGCACTTCTCGCCGAGTGGAAGGCTTGAGAGCCGCGGCGAGCTTGCTTCCCGGTCAGAACAACTAAAGGTTGCAAGTTATAGAAATATGGACATCCGCCCTGACAAACTCAGGCGGCACTAATCTTTATTCCCTAAATTGCCGATTAAGATGCACCTATGAAAATGCCAGGCATTTGGGCAATCTAGGTGTGAGTTATGGATGATCTGTCAATTAACGGTCCGCTCCCATCGACTACGCCCGTGAAAGAGGTGCAATCGCGGCATTCGGGCAGCGGGGACCAACCGCAATCCCGCAACCGGCGAGCAGTATACAATCCCGAGTCGGCCGCCGACGAGGATGAACTGCCGCAGGACGACTCGCCCCACGCTGTTGACGAGCAGGCATAAGCAAAAGCGCTTTCTCTACCGGTACAGATAACTCAAAATGGCGCGAGTGGCATCAATGATTTCGCCCAGACGGGGCACATACTCGTCGCGAAACGTCTTGAGATCGTGAATCGCGCTATTTCCACAATCTCGTATCAAAGAAGCGCCGGCGACTCCCTTTTCGTCCAGGAATTTACCCTTTGCCGCTTCAATCATGCAGGATAGATGAGAATGATATGGGCCGCTGGCGCGGCTCATCCTGTAGGTTGGATCGACCAGGTCGATAAGCACGGCCTCCAGCAATCCACGGCAAAGAACCGCGCACGCGACCTCAAAGCCATGTAAATAGCAGCGATGGGCCTCCTCGAAATATTGTTGGACCCACGGGCTCGCATGCTTGATGCGAAGCACCCGATATTCCCTGGTCGCGGATACGCTCTTGTCCAGTTGGTCCAGCATGTCCGCGGCCAGCGCCGCATCCAGATTATCCTCGTCGCGTTTTATGGCAGCGCCTGTCTCCGGGTCTATCCGGCATGCCGAGAGGCATTCGAGAATGTACTTCGTCACCTCCTCCCGCCGCGCAGGAGCGAGGCCGAGGAGCCATTCTTCAATTTCAGCCTTCGTCGATTCGAGAGGAAGCTTTCCGATCGTGACGCGCTTCGCTGCCGCCCTGCGCCCTCTGCTGGCAATCACTCGCGAACGAATGGCTTGCGCCTCGCGAATGGCGTCGTTACTGATTTCCATGGTAGGCGCCGCTGATTGCATGCAGGCCTCGACGCTTTCTCTTTTTCCAAAGACCAGCAGGCCGTTCTTCTCGGCCCACCAGGCGCCCGCATTAATGTATTCCAGCACCCGGCGCAAAATCCGCGACCGCCTGGACCGATACTCAGTCACAATGCTCCCCATCGCTCTCCGTCTTATCGAAACGCTATTATTCGTCAATTCCGCTTCAGGCATGGCTTCCGGGTTGTGCTGTATCGCTCCAAAGTAATGTCTTCCGCGAGTTACTGGCCAAAAGGATGCTCAGCTTAGCGGCAGATTAGAAATCCCACGGAACCAGATTTGCTACGGGTTCTTGATTCGACCCGCACGGCTATGCCCACTCTCGGACTCTCCATGATCGTCAAGAACGAGGCAGAAACCATCCGCCCCTGTCTCGAAAGCGTCCAAGGGATTGCCAGCCAAATGGTGATCGTAGATACCGGCTCAACCGACAACACGGTCGAGATTGCCCGGAAACTTGGTGCCACCGTTATCTCTTTTCCATGGACGGACCATTTTGCCGCCGCGCGCAATGCTGCACTTGAACCCTTAACCACGGATTGGGTTCTTTCCCTTGACGCAGACGAGGAACTCGATGGCACCGCCCCTTCGCTGATCACGCGTCTCATGCGCGCCCCGCACGCCGCGGGGTACGTCCTTCCGGTCAGAAATTACACGCCGGCGCAGGAGATCCGGGCGGGCAGCGCGGTCGGACAGCCCAATGATTTTCGCCACCCGCGCGCCGCGACCGCCGGTAGCTATTTCATCTATGAAAAATGTCGCCTCTTCCGACACCAGCCGGATATTTACTTCACGGGCCGAGTGCATGAGCAGGTAGAGGTCACGATCCGTGCCGCCAGGTTGCAGCTTAGGCCCGCGGAAGTCCTGATTCATAATTTCGGGCTTATCGAGCGGAGCAAAGATATGGGCCAAAAGCTCACCTATTATCGCGACCTTTTGCGCCAGAGAGTTGAAGAAGAACCGCTGGACTTCAGAGGCTATACCTACCTTGGCCGCATGGAATATGACTCCTTCAACAATCGCAGCGAGGCTCTCCAAAATTTCCAAAAGGCGCTCGAGTTGAATCCACGGTGCGTCGAAGCCCTACTGTTTACAGCCATGATTTACCTGGATCTCGGCCGCGCTCAGGATGCCCTTCCTTTTCTGAACTTCAATCCTCCGGACGATGCTATTGCCCTCCAAAAACATCGCTTGCTGGGCGATGCGTTTTCTCAGACCGGTAAACTGCAGGAGGCGCAGGCTGCATATCGAAATGCTCTTGCGGTGCGCGCAAAGGATCCCGACCTGGAGAGTAAGTTGGGCCTGATTGAAGTCAAACTAGGGCTGACCAGGGAGGGCATTCGTAAACTCGAACAGGCGGCCACGATGACGCCAGCTAACGCCCTGATCCATGATCGGCTCATGAAAGCCTATATTCTGACAAATATGTTGCCGCAAGCAGCCGCAACCGCCGAATATCTCACGACCCTAGCGCCCCACCCGAAGGCATTCCTGCGCGCAGCCAGCATCTATGCTCAAGTGCAGGATTGGAAACAGTCGTCGAGGCTGTTGAAGCAAGGCCTCGACCTGTTTCCTAATGCGCCGGAATTGCAGGCCGCTTACTCTGAGAGCTTCACCCTTACTAGGAACTAACGTTCAGTTAGCTGGCCGTTCTCCCATTCGCGCGCGCACCATAGTTCACGGTAAGTGCCACCTCGGCAATTCTTTCCGATAGGAAGTCGGCAACCTTTGCCGGTTCGTCGCGTTCTGTCAGGTAAACAGCCAGAAACCCGGCATTTAGAACGAGTCAAACATGGCACTGTGCGTGCTTCCTGTGCATTGTTGCTTGATGTATCGCTGTCCGCGAATTGCGGAAACCGCGACTATTCTCACTCTCGAGGAAAACCTATGTCCGTCTCAGGAATTGTTAACAGCCTTGTCAGTGGCCAGACTGGCGCCGTCGCATTGCCAATCGCGTTAAAGAGTGCGCAAACGCAGAAGCAGGATTTTGCATCGGCCAATCTCGACGCGCCGTCGGACGTCGCTACATTTCAGCAACTCAGCGGCAGTTCTCCGGCCAGCGCCATCTCCGGAAACCTGACGGCCGTACAGAAAGCGTATGACTCTCTACAGCGGATCGCCGCTGACCCAACCGGTACAAATACCGTGGATCCCACAAACTCCGACCCAAAGCGGGCGAGCGGGGGACCCGTTCATCGCACTTTTGAGGATCCGGTCCGACGGCACGATGTGACTTCGGTTGGCCTCCCCAACCCGATCCAGACGCATGATCCAATGCCTCCAGTCTGGCAACCCGGGCCCGGTCTGCCGAACCCTGTCAACACACACGACCCCATGCCCCCCGTCTATCGCGGAACCGTGTCCGTCGTAGCCTAGCAACTATTGCGTAAGAAGGGGATGTGTGCGCCCATTGCGACCATATCCCCCCTTGCGTCCCAGTCGCTGCCTTCAAATCAGCACCGCAAACAAAGACCACGTGAGCCAATAGTTGTAGTGTGCTTTCGCGGCCCTAAGCGTTCCGGCGTCGTAGTCTTTCTTTCCGCCTGCAGTTTCGCAGTCTGCATGCTGCGGTGGCGACTCCCTTCCTGTGACGTTCGAGTCGCCGCTGCCGGCCTGCATGCATCACCACGATTTAGAATTCGCCTGTGACGTCATCCACCTATCGCGGACGCCTGGCTCCTTCGCCCACTGGACTTCTGCATGTCGGGCACGCGCGCACCTTTTGGATCGCCGCCCAGCGTGCCACTGGGCGCGGCGGGACTTTGATCCTGCGCAACGAAGACCTCGATCCGCAGCGGTCGCGTCCAGAGTTTGCGCGGGCGATGATCGAAGACCTCCAATGGCTGGGCATTCGTTGGACCGAAGGGCCGGACTGCGGCGGCGACAGAGGTCCGTACGCGCAGAGCGAACGGCGAGCATATTATCTCGACGCGTGGCGGCGGCTACGCGACGCAGGATTCATTTATCCCTGCACCTGTTCACGAAAGGATCTCGCGCAGGCCGCCAGCGCACCCAATGATTCGGATGACGAACCGATCTATCCGGGGCGCTGCCGCGGACGCGACGATGGCCGCTCCTTCCCCGAGCCTGCCGGAGTGAATTGGAGGTTTCGCGTTCCAGATGGCGAAACCATCGCGTTCCGCGATCTGAATCTCGGCGAGCAACGCTATATCGCAGGACGCGACTTCGGCGATTTTCTGGTTTGGCGCCGTGATGACGTTCCGGCGTATCAACTGGCGGTGGTGGTCGATGACGCGGCTATGCGCATCACCGAAGTTGTGCGCGGCGCGGATCTGTTGAAATCGACAGCTCGGCAAATTCTGTTGCTGCGCGCGCTGGGTTTGCCGATTCCCGAATATTTTCATTGCGAACTGGTACGCGATTCCGCGGGCGCGCGTTTGGCCAAGCGCAGTGACGCTTTAAGCATCCGCCATCTACGCGAGCGTGGTGTTGCACCACAAGCAGTGCTGGAAGCGGCTTTTGGCCTGGATGCCGGAGGGCCATCGCGAGCCCGCCACGAGCGGCTCCAGTAACCTCACATTCACAGGCGAAATTGAGCCGCGTGATGGCCGGCAATCCGCGGATGCGCTCCTTGCTCCGCCCGCGTCGGCCTTCCTTGCCGACGGCTCGCCGTCACCGTAATGCGGGGGTCGAGGATTTAACCTGAGCGGCTTCTAGAAGAGCGATGTCGGCCGGCGCTTCCACGTCTTGCCGTTTTCCTTCGCGATCTTTTCGATGTCATTTACGTAGGCGGCGGTCTGGGTCAGCACGTGGTGGAGGTCATTGCCGACGCTGATGAAGGTGAAACCTTTTTCCAGGAACTCGCCGACGCGCGCGGTGCCGAACAGAAACAGGCCGAGGATAACGTCGTTTTTGTGCGCGTGTTCCACCAGCTTTTGGGTAGCCGCGTTCAGTTCGGGCGAGGTGTACATGTGCGGGAACTCGTATTTGTTGTAGAGGCCCATCGACATGCAGAGATCGTTTTGCCCGAGGAACAGAATGTCGACTCCCGGAACCGCGGCGATCTCAGCGATGTTTTCTATGCAGGAGGCGGTCTCGACCTGAAGAGCGACGATGCCCTCGTTATTCCAACTGCCGGCATAGCCCAGCAGACCGCCTTTATCCATGCTGCGCTGGGGGAAATAAACGGAGCGCGTGCCGACCGTCGGATATTTGGCGCAACTGATGGCCTCCCGCGCTTCGGCGGCGGTATTAATGTAAGGAATGAGAACGCCATCGGCGCCGAGGTCGAGCGCCTGCTGAATGCCGGGACGATCGGCGTATCCACCGACGCGGACGAGCGACTTCGCCCCACCGTTGGAAATTCCGCAGAGCATTGCGGAAAGCTTTTCGTAGTGCATCGGGCCGTGCTGCGTATCCACGAGCAGCCAGTCATAGCCGCTGTGCGCGAGTTGCTCGGCGATGGTGGGGCTGTGCGAATTCACGAACAGGCCCATCTTTGGATTTCCGGCGCGCAATTGTTTTTTGAACTCTGCGCCGCTGAGAGATGCTTCCGCCATATACGTTCTCCTCTTGCCCTTTTTTGGATTATCTAAAAATGGTTCTCAGTGTAACGAACTGGCGCGGGTTGAAGCCAGCGATTGCCTGCCTTCCCACGGGCTGCGGGATACCCTCGAACGGTAAAATGCAGATATCGGTTTCGCCGACAAGAAGCGCTTCCCCGGCTGTCGATCAGCTCACAAAGCCCGTTTTTGGCCTGTTTTGGAGGGTATCTTTCTCGGGAACCGCATAAAATCTGCATATTTTGCTGGTTTTCCACAGCCCAGTGAGTTAAGATGCGGTCGAAATCAACATTCAGTAAAGTTCCGAAGGAGGACTTCATGGCTAGTGGTATGACCAAAACTCAACTCACCCGTCATCTCGCCGAGAAACTCGGCTCCAACAACAAGACCGCAGCAACGTTCCTCGAGCACCTGGCTGACACCGCGATCAAAGAGACCAAGAAGAACGGCGTATTCGTAGTGCCCGGACTGGGCCGCCTGGTGAAAGCGCACCGCAAAGCCCGCATGGGCCGCAATCCGCAGACCGGCGAACCGATTCAGATCAAGGCGAAGACGGTCGTGAAGTTCCGCGTAGCCAAGGCCGCAAAGGACGCGATCGCGCCCAAGAAGTAGTGAGTAAGATTTGAAAGATAAGGAACAGGCCAGCTCCGGCTGGCCTTCTTCATTTTGTGCTGGTTTCGAGAAGGATGATCAAAGGATCACGCAGGCTTCATCGAATGACAAACGCGGGTTGCGGGGAGAGAGCCTGGCGGGATCTCCGTAGCCAAGATTGCAGAGGAAGTTTGCTTTCCACTTCCCGTCAGGAAAGAACTCCGCATTGACTTTGGAGGGGTCGAATCCCGACATAGGACCGCAATCGAGTCCCAGAGCGCGCGCCGCGAAAATGAAATAAGCGCCCTGCAACGAACTGTTGCGGAAGGCTGTCTCTTCGATCAGCGCGGGCTTGCCCACGAATACCGAGCGCATATCTTTGTGTGGGAAAAGCTTGGGAAGCTTCTCGTAGAACTCGGTATCGTAGGCAATGATGACGTTGACAGGCGCAGCCATGGTCTTGTCAACATTGCCGGCGGAGAGCGCGGGACGCAGGCGCTGCTTGGCTTCCGGAGAGGCTACGAATAGGAAGCGCGCGGGCGAACTGTTGGCGCTGGTCGGGCCTAGTCGCGCAAGTTCGTAAATCTGACGCAGAACTTCGCCCGGAACGGGCTTGGGCAGCCACGCATTGTGCGTGCGCGCGTCGCGGAAAATCTGGTTGAGGGCGTCGTCGGAAAGAGCTGCCCTCACCTGCGCGGGAATCGTAGTCGCATCGGACATAATGGCTCTCGTTTAGGCCAGAGTTTTATTAGGCCGGAATCTATTTGCGAAGATTGGATGTACGGAACGCGTTTTGGATGCACATAACGCCGAACATTTGCTAGCCAACCGCGGGCCAGCACGTCTAAGCGCAAATAAGGAGCAGAAATCCCATGAAGCGAATCTTTGTCGTTGCCATCGTTGTTCTCTTCGCGCTGCCGTTTCAGGCTTACACGCAAAATCAGAAACCTGTGCCCACCCTTCGCAGCATCCTTTTGGAGCAGTTGAAGACAACCCATAATCAGAAGGACTGGTTTGTGGATGGCAATACCGCCATGGCCGGATTGACTCCGGAGCAGGCCAATTGGACCGATGGCCATGGCAATCACTCGGTTGGCCAGCTCGCCTACCACCTCGTTTTCTGGAACGAGCGGAGCCTGGCCAAATTCAAAGGGCAAACCGCCGCGAAATTTGACGGCAACAACGACGAAACCTTCACCCAATTCGACGCCAAGAAATGGGCGGACGTAGTGCACCGGTTCGACGAAGTCATGACCGACTTAGAGAAACTGGTTGAGACGGCGGATGAGAAGAAGCTGGAAGAGTGGGCTCCCACGATCGCGCGTATCGGCACCCACAACGCTTATCACATCGGCGAGATCGTCATGGTACGCAAGGAGCAGGGATCGTGGGACGCGGCGAAGGGCGTGAAGTAAGCAACTTATGGAATCACTCCCAACTCGGTGTAGAGCTCGTTGGGGTAATACAAAACGCCGTCTTTCACCACCACCGCAGTCTTGCGGATATCGCTGATGTTCTTTGTGGGGTCACCGTCCACCAGCGTCAAGTCGGCCAGTTTGCCAGGCGTAATCGAGCCCAGGTCTTTGTCCATGCTCATGATCTTCGCCGCGTTGAGCGTGGCGTTTTGCAGGACCTGCGCGGGCGGAATACCGGCCATGACGTCGAGCTCAAGTTCGCGGTGCAGCGCGAATCCGGCCATGCTGTCCGTGCCGTCTTCAATCCCGAGGCCCGAGCGAGAGAGCAGGCCGGCGAAATCGAGCATCTTGGCAAAGGATTTTCTGTAGGTCTCGTCCATCCCAGGGGGCGGCGTCATCCCCGCTGTGAGCAGCCCGCGGCGCACTTGAGCCGGCAGGCGCTTCGCAACCGGCGCGAAGCCCGGAGGGATCTGCCCGATACGCGCCATGTACTGGTCTTCAAAAATGCTGAGGGTAAGATCGAGCTTCGTGTGGTGATCCTGTAGCAACTTGATGAACGACTGGACTTGCGCCGAATTCAGATCGAGACCGGCTGCAAGTTCGCCGGGCTTGGTTAATCGCGTGATGGTATTCGTGTCTTTGATCTCGGGGAAGAAGTTGAGGACGAGAAAGTTGATGTGCTGAATTTCGTCGTAGCCGAGTTTGACACATTGGGCAGCGGTCATTTCGGCTGGAATATGTCCGCTGACGCGCAGGCCGTTTTTGTGGGCTTCGTCGATGATGGCGGGCACAATCGCGGGCGGAACCGAGCTATAGATCTTGATCTGCACGTAGCCCAGCTTTTTGTAGTTGTCGACGGCGGCACGAGCTTCGGCCTCCGTGGAGACGAGAACCTTGGTTGGCCCTTGATATGGGCCACGGCCGTCGATGATGCCGGCGAGGACGATGCGCGTGCCAATTTCCTTGCCCTCGGCGATGCGCTGGCGGCGGGCGAGCAGCGAGTCAGTATCATTGGCCAGGTCGCGGACCGTGGTAACGCCAGCAGCCAGATTGAGCAGGCCGTCGTTATCGGTCACGTGGGCGTGCATGTCCCAGAGGCCGGGTAGAAGCGTTTTGCCGCGGGCGTCGATGATCTCGGGCGAAGAAGAAGCCTGGATCGGTGGCGCTCCGATCGTTGGATCGATTTCCGGCCATATCTTTCCCGACTCTGAATGAGGCATGCGATCGCTGATCTCGAAGATGCGATTCCCTTTGATCCAGACATAGCGGTCGCGAACTGATTTCTTCACTCTCAGCATCGAAAACGTTGACGTGGGCAAGAATGATCCCGTGGGGCGGATGATGGGCGAGCTTCGCGGCTAGCTGCGAGGCGCGCGAGTGCTTGACCTCATCCTGCGCGGCCAGAAGCGGCTTCACCGCGGACTCCCAGCCTTCGGGGACGATTGATCCCCATTCATCAACCGAGGCAAAGAATTTCTCGTGGCCTTTCTCTTGGTCGTCGAGCCAGACATAAGTAGGGGAGAAATCGAGGCCGGTAATGGAATAGAGGGCCACATGTCTCTTGTGAGCGCCGGCTTCGGCGTCCATCTCTGACACACGTTGGATACGAGCCTCGCCTTCGGGCAGCAATGCGATCTTGCCGCCATTCTGGAGAGCCGCGTGGGCGAGGAGCGCAATTTCAGAGGGTGCTCCGTTGAGTGGGGAGTAATAGGCCGGCGCGGAGATTTTCTTCTCGCCTTGCTCGGCGGTGTTTTTCCAGTGCGCGACGCCCCCGTCGTTGGTGAAGGTTTCGTCGACGGGAGACTTCAGGTAATCGTTGCCCTTGATGGTTTCCGAGATCGGAATGCCGTTCGAATCGAGCTTGATGATCGAGGTGGTTTTAGGGCCGCGGCCGCGGTCATTGAACTGAAAGAACATGTGAAGCGTGCCGTCGGAAGCGGTCCAGACCGCTTGCTGTCCGGCCAGATTGCCCATCATCAGAAGAGAGTAACGCTCTGCGTTCGCTGGGATATCGGCAGGGAGGGCAGGCACAGCGGAGGCTGCGGGCTGGGACGATGCGGTTCCCGCGGTCTGCGACCACAGCACGGTTACAGCGCTCACAAAGAAAAAGAAAACAAGTGCAAGGGCCGAATCTCTACGAATATTCATGATTTCCTTTCGTCCGGCTTGACTAAATTTCTCACCACAGAGTCACCGAGACGCAGAGAAACTCAAGTTGCTTGATAAAACTGCGCCTTCTGGTTCTTACAGGTTCGTGATTTTCTCTGTGACTCCGTGGTAAAAGCAAAATTAGGGCACTAAACCTTTTGCCTTAGCAGTGTTCCCATCATCGGAACGTGCGCTACAGTATAATCTTCGCCTCAAGCTGAAAACGGTATGGCTGACAGCATAGAGACAACGGAAACGCCCGCAAAGCCGAAAATTGCGATGGAAATCAACGACATTCTGAAGATTTTGCCGCATCGTTACCCATTTCTGTTGATTGATCGCGTACTCGAACTGGAGCGCATGAAGCGGATCGTCGCGCTAAAAAACGTAACGATCACCGAGCCATTTTTTCAAGGGCACTTTCCCGACAAGCCGATCATGCCGGGCGTGCTGATCGTCGAGGCGATCGCGCAGGCCGGCGGATTGCTGCTACTGACGGAAGTTCCGAATCGCGACGAGATGCTGATGGTCTTCACCGGCATTGAGAAGGCAAGATTCCGCCGGCCGGTGGTTCCAGGCGACCAGCTGCGCATCGAGGTGGAAGTCCGCGCCTGGCGCAGGATAGCGGCGCGACTGGAGGGCAAGGCCTACGTCGACGGCAAAGTGGCGGCCGAGTCGACCGTAACCTGCCGCCTCGTGCCGCGACTTGCCGGCGCTGGCACGGCCGAACCTGCAGGAGATTTGTAATTTCCAATTTGTAATTTGTAATTGAACTGCCACGCGGGTTCCAATTGCAAATTACAAATTACCAATCACAAATTCATGTCGATTCATCCCACGGCGGTAGTCGATTCCAAAGCAAAAGTTGCGGGCTCCTGTGAGATTGGGCCTTATTGCGTCATTGGGCCGAATGTCGAACTCGGCGAGCGCTGCCATTTGCTTTCGCACGTCGCGATTGACGGCCCCACGAAGATCGGTGCCGACAATCGGTTCTTTCCATTTTGTTCAATCGGCATGGCTCCCCAGGACATTTCTTACAAGGGCGAGCCGACGCGCCTCGAGATCGGCGACCACAATGAGATTCGCGAGTACGTAACCATCAACCGCGCCACTGCCAAGGCCGAGGGCGTGACGCGCGTGGGCAGCCACAACCTGATCATGGCCTACACGCACATCGCGCACGACTGCCAGATCGGTAGCCACATCATCATGGCAAATGCGGCCACGTTGGGTGGCCATGTGACCGTAGAGGATTGGGCCACGGTAGGCGCGCTCTGTCCCGTACACCATTTTGTGCGTATCGGCACCCACGCTTTCATTGGCGGAGGCACGACCATCACGCGCGACGTGCTGCCGTTTTCAAAAACCTCGGCCGAGCGCGGCACGCGCGCTTATGGACTCAATGCCGTCGGACTGGAGAGGCGGGGATTTACGAAAGAGCGAATCCGGAGAATTCATCACGCCTATCGCGTCCTGCTGGCATCGAAACTGAACACCTCGCAGGCGCTGGAGAAATTAAAGAGCGAAGCCGAGCGGGGCGAAGATGTCGATCTTCTGATCCGCTTCATCGAATCCTCCCAGCGCGGCGTTATCAAGTAGCTCCAGCTACTGAATGCTCCCACCAGCAAGCAATTGAACTCCGACAACGCTGTCAACGCGCAGGAACAGCACACTCGGATTCTTCATTCCCCACTTCGCATAAGGCACCTGAAACGCGGCTTTCGCCGTCCAGGTTCCGCCGTCGAAGTGCACAGAGACCGGAATCGTCATTTCGTGATCGGCTCCGTGGATCGAGAAGATGCCATGAACCTGCAGCGTGGAATCGCCCGAAGTCGCAAGCGTGCCTTCAGCGTGATCGGGTCGAAAGGAGATTTCAGGGAAGCGCGCACTCTCGAGGACACCCTTGTGCATTTTCCTGTCGCGACCGTCGTTGCCGGTTTTTCCGCTGGTCGCATCGAAGACAATTTCTCCGCTAGTTTTGCCGGTAGCGGAATCGTATTGCAGCGCGCCGTGTTTGAGGGCGAACGAGCCTTCGACGGCGTGAAAGTTGCCGGTGAGACGAATTTCCGCGTTGCTCCTCGCAGGATCGAGCTTCAACTGGAGTTCGTGAGCGGCCGGCGCATCTTGCGCAAACAGGCGCACGGCAAGCCACGCTGCAAGCCAAAAGATCCCCGGCGTAATGAATCGAGTTCGTTTCATGATTGTTGAATGTGCCGTTGCGATCACGTGGTGAGGAGTTGCCATCCCAGAGAAATGCCGTTGGCTATGTAATCGCGCGCGCATCCATCGCCGACATGCATGGCGAGCATTCGTGCAAACGAGCGCGGGCTCGATTCGAAGACCTGCATGGTGCGCCGCCGCAGACGCGGATGGCGAGCCATCAGCAGCATCAGACGAGACATCACGGCTGGACGGCGAAGCACGCGGCGATACTCTGACTGATAGCGCGCGAGATTATTGTGGGCGAGGCAGTCCGCCAGCAGCGCGGCCTGGCGAAACGCGAGGCAAAGGCCTTCTCCGGTGATCGCATCGACGCCGCCCGAAGCATCGCCGACGAGAGCAATATTGCCGCGGCAGACGCGATGCAATCTTCGGCTGACGGTAATCGCGCCGCGCTCGCTGGAGGTGACTTCGGCGTGTTCAAGGCGCGCGGCGAGTTCGGGAAAATCGGCGAGCGCGGCATCGAGCCGCAGATGCGGATCAGAACTGACAAGCGCAATGCAAATCTCATCGCGGCCGATGGGCGTGACATAGATTTGGCAATCGTTGCCGGCGCGGTCATTACTCCAATGCAGTTCCATGAAATCGGTCCAGCTCGCGACCTGATAATGTCGGCGAAATCCGAAGCGAGTAGCTCTTTTCTGGTGATCATCGAGCCCCGCCCAGCGCCGGACGCGGGAGTTAGAGCCGTCCGCGCCGACGATCCAGCGCGCCGGCACAAAACCATTCGCCAGCAAAACACCTTCGCGACTAATGCCAGCTACGGGCGTTTGCCAGTGCATGGAGACGCCGCATGCCGCGGCACGTTCGATGAGCGCGCTATGGAGGACGGTGCGACGAATTCCATACGCGTGGCCGCGCGGAAAGATCGCCGCGGTTTTTTGAGCGCCACTCACGAAGCGTATGCCACGAAAGGGTTGGCATGCATTCGGAGGAATGGTGACGCCGAGTTCGCGCAAGGCCTCAACGCCATCGGGCATGAGCCCTTCACCGCAGGGCTTGTCGATGGGAGGGATCGCGCCGTCGGCAACGGCAACGGTCAGCCCGTGACGCTGCGACGCGATGGCCGCCGCTAAGCCGGCTGGCCCTCCACCGATGATGAAGACGTCAACCGGCTTTTGAGAACGCACAAAGTCCTTTTAGGAGTGAAAGCCCTAGTCGTGAAATGGGGCTAAGCGACGCGACTAACGTCGGGCACTTTCCTTTGTTGGATGCAGTTCGACGGTTTCCCCGATGTAAAATCCGTGTCAAAAACGACTGGGCGCCAATGGCAGCGCCAACTATCGCCATTCGAGCAACAGAAATTCCGAACAGAAACCAGGGCCCATGGCGGCGAGAATGCCAAGCGTGCCGGGCGCGGGACGGCGATTCTTCATGACCTCTTCGAGCACGACCAGCACCGAGGCCGATGACAGATTGCCGGTGCGCCGCAGGCAATCCCACGAGGCATCGAGTTGCCCATTGTTAAGCGCGAGCGCCTCCGCGGTGGCTTCGAGAATTTTTGGCCCCCCGGTATGTAGAACCCAGCTTCCGATGTCAGCCCGTGTAAGGCCGCGCGAGGCGAGGAAGTCGTCGACATTTTTCGCCAAATTTTTCCGAACAAGGTTCGGGACTTCGCGCGACAGAACGATGCGAAAACCTTTCTCCGTAATATCCCAACCCATCATCTCTTCCGTATCGGGATAGAAGACAGAACGCGTCGCGAGAATGCTTGGACCGGAACTCGGGAGTCCGCAGTCGGTCCCAGCCACGAGCACCGCGGCTGCGCCGTCGCCAAATAGCCCCGACGAAATCAGGTTGGCCATGGAAAGATCTTCGCGCTGAATGGTGAGCGAGCAGAGTTCGACCGAAAGCACAACGGCGACTTGATCGGGGTAGGCCTTCACGTAATCGGCAGCGCGCGAAATTCCGGAAGCGCCGGCCACGCAACCCAGTCCGAAGATCGGAACGCGGCGAATGTTGCTGCACAGTCCCATTTTGTTGATGAGGAGCGCGTCAATCGAAGGACTGGAAATGCCGGTCACGGACGTAAAGAAGAAAGCGCTCAGGTGCTGACCTTGCAGGCCAGCCCCGGCGAGCGCTCCGGCAAGGGCCTTCTCGCCGAGATCGGTGGCGGTACGAATCCAGTGATGGTTCGCTTCTCCCCAGGTCGTCATTGTCATGTACTTTTCCTTGGGGATCGAGAGGTAGCGGCCATCGACGCCGACGTGGCGATGCAGGCGGCGCAATACCTCGGGCTTTTCGATGCGGTCTCCCCAGAATTGCCGGAGCCCATCGAGGAGTTCATCCTGCGAGTAATAGTGTGGTGGAAATGCACTGGCTATACCGACGATTTGCATTGAGTCATCCCCGGAGCGCGCGCCTACTCCGCGCCTCGCGCTTTTAATCCCAAAACACCCCACAATGCCCAAGGTAAGAAATATCTCTACGGGAGCGTCAACCTGTCACCAACTTGTAAACTCGCGCTGGCGGCCATTGTGCCAGACGCCAGACTGAGCCGCAATGTTTAGATGCTCCTTCCAGATTGCTCGCGACGAAAATGCTAGAGTTAATGTACGCGGAAAGGCAGGTCACATTGAAATTTATCGCTGGCTTCGTTCTTGGGCTCATTCTGGTTCCGGCGGCACTCTATTTTTATCTGGTCGGTGGCAGCGCTCCGGTAGCGACTACCGATCCTGATATGCCCTTTGAATCGTATTTGGCGCGTAAAGCTCAACATTTACGCATCGATAGAGACATGCCAAAGAATGTGCCGATCCAGCCCAGCGAGGCAAATTACCTCGCGGGC
The DNA here is from genome assembly GCA_963698865.1 of uncultured Acidobacteriaceae bacterium. Taxonomy (GTDB): domain Bacteria; phylum Acidobacteriota; class Terriglobia; order Terriglobales; family Acidobacteriaceae; genus Acidiflorens. The sequence continues at coordinate 926,298 of CAVOSL010000007.1, forward strand.
GCCGAAACCTACAAGCAGCATTGCGCCGTTTGCCACGGCTTGCCGGATTCGAAGAAGACGGCGATTGCCACCGGAATGTATCCGCGGCCGCCGCAATTGTTCATGGGCAAAGGCGTGACCGACGATGAGCCGGGCGAGACATATTGGAAGATCTTCAATGGCTTTCGGCTGACCGGAATGCCGGGATTCAGCAAGTCGTTGAACGAGACGCAGATGTGGCAGACGTCACTGCTTTTGGCCAACGCCGATAAACTGCCTGCGTCGGTGAAGGCCGCGCTGGTTGCGCCGCCGGCGGCGACTGCAAGTGCGGCAGCGCCTTCCGCGCCCCCCAAACAGCCTCGATGAGTGGAGTACAGCTATGGCATTCGCGCGGCCGAGGAAGCTCTTTACCGAAGAGGAGCTTTATGAGTATGCCGTGGGCGCGCTCGCGCGGCGTGGCCGATCGGTTGCGGAACTGAAGCGGCTATTACGCAACCGCGTCGAGGCCGATACCGAGTTCGGCAAGACGTTGGTTGAGTTGATTGTTGTCCGCCTCAAGGATCAGGGGTATTTGAACGATGCCCGTTACGCGGCCGCTTATTCCTCCTATCGCCGCGACACCGAAAAGTTCGGCCGCATGCGCATCGTCAGCGATTTGAAGGCCAAGGGTGTGCATGGAGAGGTTATCGCCAAGGCCGTAGACCTGGCTTACGACGATGTCAAGGAAGAGGACTTGGCTCGCGCCTACCTTAAGCGCAAGCGGCTTCAGAAGCCAAAAAATCAGAAGGAGGCGGCGAGAATTTTTCGGAACCTGATGCGCGCGGGATTTGGATCGAAAACTATTTTTACGATTTTGAAGAAATGGGATGTGGATGATGAGACGCTAGGCGCGCTTGCAGAGGAAGCCTCTGAAGTAGGCGGATAGCACTCTAACTATCCCAGGCCGCGTTAGAGACGGGGCGCCGCCGGCGCCGCCCTCGTCTCTACGACAGCATCTCTCTTCTCTACTGCATCAGTTGTTCGGAGGCTGGTCTTTTTTCTTGTCGTCTTTCTCTTTCTTCTCTGGTGGTGGTTGTCGCTTCGGCTGCGGGCGCGCAGCAGGTTTGTTCCGTTGCGGTGGCTCGGCCGGACGATCTGCTTCCGGATGCGGGTTTGGCGAATTTTCCCTCGGCTGCGCCTGCGGAGGCCGGTTCTGCGGCTGCGCATTCTGCGGACGCTCGTTACGCGGCGGTTCCTCCGCGTTCGGACGCTCATTGCGCGTGGGCGGCTCGGCCGGACGATTTGCTTCCGGACGCTGATTCGGCTGCGGTCGATTCTGTTCCGGGCGATTCATCTCAGGCCGGCTTTGCTCGGGACGATTCGGTTGGGCGCGCTCGGGCTGATTGCGCTCCGGTTGCCCGGGTTCGGGACGATTCTGCGGAGCAGCCTGCGGGCGTTCGTTCTGTGCCGGCGGCTCTGCCGGACGATTGTTCGGCGCTGGGCGGTTTTCCACGCCCGGGCGTTCATTCGCCGGTGGATTCCCCGGCCGATTCATCTGTTGGTTGGCCCCAGGCTGATTTCCGGGACGATTGTCCGGCCGATTTGTCGCGGGTGCATTTCCGGGCCGATTCCCGGGCGCATTCTCCCGGCGATTGCCGGGCTTCGCCATCACTGCCGTTGCGGGTTTAGCGGGCGGCGCTTGCTTGATCTGCGGGCGTGCTGCCTGAATATTGGCCGGTCGCGCCCTTTCCATTTGCACCATTTGCCGTTTGGCAATCGGCTGCCCCGGATGCGCAGCCAGTTCCTGCTGACGAGCCGCAAAGGCCACGGGCGCGGGGGGCGGCGTCCTCTTGGCTACGATCGCGCGCTGGGCAACTGCGACCGGCGGCACTTTGACACGCCCCGCGGTATTGAAACGCGCTCCGAGGACGCTGTTAGAAGTGGGCGCGACCGCTACCCTCGCGCTGACCGGCATGGAGGCAAATTCTCTCGCATTAACGGCGACCGCGGCGCGAGCTACGGGCTGGGCGCTCACAAACGTGCGTTGCGGAACGGAGATGATCGCGCCGGACACGCCCCGGTTCACATACGTGACATTGGTGATATTGGTCTGGTTGCGGATGATGGTGGTGTTATAGACATTCGTAATGACTGTCTGGTTGATGACGGTGCCGCTCATGTTGACCCTCGTCAGGTAGCCGCGGCTCACCCGGTACGACGGAACGTAAACTTCGCGCGGCCCGAGCGGGAACCACGCAACGTTGCCCCCAACTCCTATTCCCCCTCCACCCACAAAGACTACGAGGGCGGGAGCGTAGACCGGCCTCACTTCCATGGGTCCGGGAATCCATCCCCAGCGGCCGCCGATGAATGCCCAGCGGCCATAGTGGAAAGGAGCATATCCCCAAGGCGCGTCGTCAACCCAAGTCCATCCCCAGGGATCGATCCAAGCCCAGTGACCGTCGCGATAGGGAGCCCATCCCACACCTACGCGTGGATACCAGACATTGCCATAGCCCGTGGCGGGACTCCAGTCGCCGTTGTCGTCCAGATCGGAGTAGCCGACAACCTCGTTTGACACGTACCTGGCCGACTGGGAATGTTCGGAGCGGTAGTAACGGTGGTAGCACCAGTTGTCGAAATCGTCCGGGCCGCTGATCTCGTCCATCTCCGCATTCAGCCTGTCTGTGCCGTCGAAGGTGACGCGCTGACCCTCATGAATGGTGTAGGTCGAACCATTGCCAGTCGATTCGCCCTGGCCCTCGCGGACGCTTACCACGGTGTAGGTCCCATCCTCGCTGGCTTCGACGCGGTAGCGGCCTGTTTCCAAAATCGTGAAGGCCTGGTTGGGCGTGTCGATCTCGAAGTCGTCGTCGCGGTCCAGACGGCGAACACGGATGTTGATCGCTCCCGAACTGAGTTGGACCTGGATCGTGTCGTCGTCGAGGTTGAGGAAGGAAATCCCGGTATTGCCGTCGAGATCAATGACGGCCGATCCGAGTTCGACCTCAGCGCGTGAGTTTTGGTCGGCCCAGAGCTGATCGCCGATCGTCATGGGGCGGTTGGGAACGGCGTCGACCCAGTCCGACTCGCCGGCTGGCTCGAACGAAACCGCGCCCTGCAGATAGCCGAGGCGGGCGACGCGAGTCGGAGGGTCATCCTGATCGGGTTGACCTTGGTCTTGCGCGAACAAACGCTGGCCGAATGCGATGCTTGCCAGCGCAGCCAGGGAGAGCACGATTGTCCAACGACGTAATTCTGTAAGAAGTTTCATAAAGTCATCTCGATTCCCAGGATCGGAAGTTCTACTCCGGATTCCTCTTGATTTTCACTGCACGGAAAAATCATCTACTTTCTCTCTAACCCCAAAAACTCTGTAAAGATGTGTAAATTACTGGAGGAGATGCCTTCCACGGAATCGCTTCTCTCCAAGAGTGGTCGGGAACATAAAGGACTTAGCTCGAAAAAACGGCGTCGAAAAACCGCACCTTGGCTCATCAAGCCCCAAAGGACCAGGGAGAAGATTCTGTTCGACGGCAAACAAATCCTCGCCGCGATCATCATTGGCCCGCGAAGGGACTCATGTCAAGGGACCTTGCCACTGGTTGTCGATGGATTTTCCGGCGTTGCGTACGACTTCCGGAGTATCAGGCGTTCACGATCATCCGCTTAACTGCGCGGGCATCTGGCGCAGGCTTTAAGTCTCGTGCAAGGGTCCCGGCTATCTTGTGAGTGATCCGAAGGCCTAATGCGGCGATCAGGCGATCCTGATCCTTGGGGAAGGGGCCTTGCTCGAGGCGGAAGGACTCGAGTTCCTGGCGGCAGATTTCGTCGAGTCGGCTGCGGAGCGCGGTCACTTCCGGTGGTGTGGCCCCCATCATCAGCTCTTTCTTAAACTCACGAACTTCCGCTTGCACGATTTGCTCGGCCTCGGCCTCGCCAGGACGCTTGCCCGCGCGTGGCTCGGATAGCGCGCGGGTGATTCCCCAGTCCTTCGCGGTGGCCATCCCGGCGCAGTTCGACGGTCCGGGCTTCCCGGGGCGCCTCTTTGCGAGGTTCTACGGCTCGCTCGAGGTCTTCGAGATCGTAAAGGAGAACTCCCTCAAAGGCGCGGACCGCGGGATCGATGTCGCGGGGCAGCGCCAGATCCACCAGGACGAGCCTTTGACCCTGGCGGTCGCTTTCATTGCGCGCGATTGCCAGGCGCTTCATATCTTCGGCGGTAAAGACAAATTTGGGGGCGGAGGTGGCGCTGATGACCAGGTCGGCGCTGGCGAAATGCTGCCCTCGTTCTTCAAACGCGCCTGCCCGGATGGCGGGCGAATGGGCTTTCAGCCTGAAAACCAATTCCTGGGCGGAGTTGTCGTTGTGGCTGAGGATGCAGAGCGATTGCGGACCTCGGTGCGACAGCTCACGGGCAGCGCTTTCGGCCATGTTGCCGGCACCGAATATCACGACATTTTTGGCGTCGATCGAACCGAGAACCTGCTCCGCAAGCCGGACCGCAGCGACCGGAGCCGAGACGAGATGAGAAACGAATTCGGTCTCTTTGCGGACGCGGCGGCGGATGGCAAGGGCCTTGCGTAGCACCGCGTCGAGGTGGCGTCCGGTGCAGCCCGTGTTGCGCGCATGTTGCCATGCCTGAGCGAACTGGCGCGCGATGTGGCCTTCGCCGATAAGCATGGAGTCGAGACCACAACTCACACGGAACGCATGGGTAAGCGCTTGCTCGTCCAGGAGGCGATAAAAACTGTTCCACTCCTGGAGCTTGAGATCGTATTCGGAGGAGAGAAGTCGAAGGATGGAGTTGACGGCCAGCGTCGGGTCGCCCCAGAGGACGAATTCCGTCCGATTCGAAGTCGAGAATACGATGACCTCGTCGATGCCCTCGGCTTGGGCAAGCATGGAAAGAACTTCGGCCTGCCGGCATCCGCTCATCCAAAAGCGTTCGCGAACCTCAACGGCAGCCGTTCTGTGGTTGAGCCCGACTACCACTAACGTCGGTTCCAAAAGACACGCTCCCTAGAGACCTTTCGTAGTTCATAGGGCACTAAAGGGGCCAAAGTTGGGCGTAGGGCTGTGGATTGGTAAGTCTTGAAAAATGATCGTCTTAGTTGGACTGTTGAATTTCGCAATAGGGCTGAACCGACCCTTAGTTGCGAGTTATCACCCCGCTTGTGGGTCATGCCACGAATCCAACGTACCGGCTTGTGATGACGCTTATGGGTGCGCCGGGCGCGGGTAGGCTGAAATCTATTTACGTCAATCGGGGTTTTTATGTAGGCCTGGATTTTCATGCCATGCGGGAAAGGTTATGGTTGGTGCTCATTTTTGTGATATTGTCGGACCCGCACACCTCTGCCACAAAAATTTGCTTCTATGGGCCAATTCCCGTTGGAAGCGCGTTGCGGAGGCGGACGCGCTCATGCTTCCGGGCGCTTATTTCTTACTCATAGGAGAGAAACCATGAAGATGATTCTGCGGGCGTCTTTGGCATTGGCGGTGCTGGCGCTGATTTTTTCAACATACTCGTTTGCTGACGCCGCTGGCGACTACAAGGCAAAGTGCGCAATGTGCCACGGACCAACCGGGGCAGGCGACACGGTGATGGGAAAGAACCTGAAGATTCGGGATTTCGGCTCGGCCGACGTGCAGAAGCAGTCGGACGCGGAACTTGAAGCCATCATCACCAAGGGTAAAGGTAAGATGCCGGCCTACGATGGCAAGCTGACCAAAGAGCAGATCGACGGGCTGGTGAAGTGGATCCGGACGTTGAAGAAGTAGCGGCGGCAAGATTTTTAGTGATGACGGTCGGGAGAAATCCCGGCCGTTTTTATTTGGGTCCACTTTTTTCGTGTTTTCCGTGCGAATCCCGGAGCAGGGCCATTCCCCATTACGCGAAAGCCGCACATGCCCGGAACCCTGGGATTGCCATGCGCCACGATTCTGTTAAAGGAGTTGGCGAATTAGGCCGATGGGACTAGGAGGGAGTGGCACTGATGGCCTGGAAGAGAACGTCGATGAGCTTTGACGACGCGGTCGTTTGCCACTCGGAATGGAAGCGGAAACTTCAAAACTATGTGGCGCATCCTGACCAGCGTCTGAAGCCGGATGAAGTGGCCGCGAACGATCGCTGCAAGCTGGGAAAATGGCTCCGTGGTGAAGGACGGAAGTGTTCGGTTTACCCGGAATTCGCGAAGCTGGTCGCGGAGCACACGCGGCTTCACAAGGCGGCGGTGGAGATCGTGAACCGGGCCAACGGCGGCGAGGACGTCAGCGGCGAGTTTGCTCTGGGAGTGGGAAGCGAATTCAGTCTGGCATCGTCGGCCGTGGTATTGGCGCTCATGGATATGAAAAGAAGGCATGAGACGCGGGAACAGAGCGGGCACGAGCCAGACCACGCCGCGCGGGGGCACGCCGCCGGAGCGCTGGAATAGGGCCTTTATCAGCCGCGTTTTTCGATCTTGGCCCAGGTATCCTTTAACGCCACGGTGCGGTTGAAGACCGGCCTACCCGGTTTCGAATCCGCGTCTACACAGAAATATCCCAACCGCTCGAACTGGTAGCGGCTCTCCACGGGCGCATTCGCCAGCGACGGCTCCAGCTTGGCATGCGTAGTTACTTCCAGCGATTCGGGATTCAAATTCGAAGTGAATTCCTGGCCTTCACCCACTTCGTTTGGATTTTCTTTGCTGAAGAGCTTGTCGTAGAGGCGGACTTCGGCATCGATGGAATGCCCGGCGGAGACCCAGTGGATGGTCGATTTCACCTTACGGCCATCGGGCGCGTTGCCGCCGTGAGTTGCCGGGTCGTAGGTGCAGTGAACTTCCATGACCTCGCCTTTGTCGTTTTTCACGACACTCTTTGCGGTAATGAAATAGCCGTAACGCAGGCGGACTTCTACGCCGGGCGAAAGGCGGTAGTACTTTTTGGGCGGCACCTCGCGGAAGTCGTCCTGCTCGATATACAGAACTCTCGAGAACGGAACTTGACGCGTGCCTGCGGTCTCGTCTTCCGGATTGTTGATTGCCTCCATCTGTTCGACCCGGCCCTCGGGATAGTTGTCGATGACGACCTTCAGCGGCCGTAGAACGGCCATCACGCGCGGGGCGCGCTTGTTGAGATCTTCGCGGACGAAGTGCTCGAGCATCGCCAGTTCGAGAATGCCGTTGGTTTTTGAGACGCCGATGGCGTTGCAGAAATTGCGCAGAGCTTCGGGTGTATAGCCGCGGCGGCGAATGCCGGAGAGCGTGGGCATGCGCGGATCGTCCCAGCCGCTGACTAGTTTTTCCTGCACCAGCTTGAGCAGCTTGCGCTTGCTGAGCAGCGTGTAAGTGAGGCTGAGACGGTCGAATTCGTATTGCTGCGAGGGGAAGATTCCCAGGTTCTGAATGAACCAGTTATAGAGCGGGCGGTGGTCTTCGAATTCGAGGGTGCACATCGAGTGCGTGATGTGCTCGATGGAGTCGGACTGGCCGTGCGCGTAGTCGTACATCGGATAAATACACCACTTGCTGCCGGTGCGGTGATGGTCGGCGTGCAGGATGCGGTACATGACCGGATCGCGCAGGTTGATGTTGGGCGAGGCCATGTCAATTTTGGCGCGCAGCACACGTGTGCCGTCGGGGAATTCGCCTTGGCGCATGCGCTCGAAGAGGTCAAGATTCTCTTCCACCGAGCGGTTGCGATACGGGCTTTCTTTACCGGGATCGATCAGCGTGCCGCGATGCTGACGGATTTCTTCGGCGCTCAGGTCGTCGACATAAGCTTTGCCGCCCTTGATTAGCTTGATGGCCCACTCGTAGAGCTGGTCGAAATAATCGGACGCATAGCAGAGACTATCCCACTCGAAGCCCAGCCAACGCACGTCCTTCATGATGGAGTCGACGTACTCCTGCTCTTCTTTTTCGGGATTGGTGTCGTCGAAGCGCAGGTTGGTCTTGCCCCCAAACTCGTCGGCGAGGCCGAAATCAAGGCAGATGGCCTTGGCATGGCCGATATGGAGATAGCCGTTGGGCTCCGGAGGGAAACGGGTCTGGATAACGGCGTCGCCGTACTTCTTGGTCTTCAGGTCCTCGATGATCGCGTCGCGGATGAAATTGGAGGGACGGGGCTCGGCGGGGGTGGGTGCGGCTTCACTAGGCGTGGGGCTGCTCGGAGGTGAGTTAGTCGCACTCATACTCTTGCTATTCTATATGTCATATGGCGCAGTGCGTACAGTGCGGGCGGCAAATACCGGGCTTGACCTTCGGCAAGAAGATTTGCCGGTGGTGCAAACAGCATGAAGCGGCTCAGCGCGGCGAGGACGTCCAGTATCAGCGGGTGGAGACGGCGCCCTGGGCGCAGGCGCGAGTCGAGCTCGATGCTGGCGACGCAGATCCTAATTGGAGCGAATGCCATCGTCTTTCTGAAAATGACGATGGCCGCCGGCATCACGCTGTTTGGAAGTCCAGAGTGGTATGGGCTGGACGTGATGATGCGAGGCGCCAATTTTGGCCCTGCGACGCTGAGTGGCGAGTGGTGGCGTCTGCTCACGAACACCTTCATCCACGGAGGCCTGCTCCATTTCGCCTTCAATATGTGGTGCCTGTGGAGCCTGGGGCGGTTAGCCGAAGCCGTCTACGGCCACTGGACCTTCGTGGGCGTTTATCTGCTTTGCGGCCTTTCGGGTAGTCTGGGCACCATCGTGTGGAATCTGGGGACATCGAGTGTCGGCGCTTCCGGAGCGATTTTTGGGATTGCCGGCGCGTTGATCTCCTCGTTTTATCTAGGAGAGTTTTCGCTGCCCAAGGCGGCGATCAAGGGAATGCTGCGCAGCGTGGTGGCGTTCGTCGGCTACAACCTCGTGTTCGGGGCGATGGTGCCGCACATTGACAACGCCGCGCACGTCGGTGGCTTGGTCATGGGATTGATCCTCGGCGCACTCATCGCACGCATAGCTCCGGCGCACGACGCGATCCTCCAGCGCATCGGAGTGTTATTGATAGGGGCACTGCTGGTGGCGGGCGTAGGGCTTTATCTTGTGCGATCCCATGCTTACCTGGTTCACGGACAAAGGGGAGTCGCCAGCCTGAGGGCGGGAGACTTGGATAAGGGCATCAAGGAGCTGCAAGTTGCCGCCAGGCAGCGGCCCGGTTATGCGGGAACGCATGAGGTGCTGGCGGAAGCCTATGTGGCCAAGCAGGATTACGACAATGCGGCGGCCGAGATGAAGAAGGCGATCGCGCTCGATCCGCGCAATGAAGAGATGTATTACCGGCTCGGGCTGATCTATCTACAGCAGAAACAGCCGGCGAAGGCGGAAGATGTGTTCGGCCAGCTGCTCAAGATCAATGCCAACAGCGCCGAAGGGCACGCGGGACTGGCGAGCGCATACAGTGATGAACACAAGTACGAAGAGGCGTTGGTGGAATACAAACGCGTAGCGGAAATCGATTCAACCTACGGGGATGTGTACTACAACATCGGAGTGGTCGAGGCACATTTGAATCATGCCGACGAGGCGATTGCGGCCCTCTTGAAGCAGCAGCAAACCTCAGATGATCCGGACAACGAGAACCTGCTGGCCGCGGTCTATGACGCAAAGGGTATGAAGAAGGAGGCCGAGGCAGCACGCGCCAAGGCGGCGGAGCTGAGCGGGAAGAAGTAGCGTCCCTCTCGGGCCAGGGGACATCGTTTAACCACGGGGATGGTCTATCTTGCTGCCGCTGCAACTTTGAAGCGGACTCGTTCGCGGCGTTGCAAGAACTCTACAATTTCAAACAGATTGCGCGCTTGTGGATTTCCGGATGGGCTTAGCATCCGCATCAGGCTCTTGGCAGAGTGGTCTGTGGCTTCGGCGAGTTCGGCGAAGCCAATCGTCGCGTTGATGTAGTCGCGCAGTACGATTTTGCCCGTTTCGACGTCTCCCGAGAGAAAGCATTCTATCCCTTCGCGAAGCAGTTCCCTCCGAAACGCGGGGTCACGGCGGACTCGGGCCTGGATGGTTTGCCTGAAATCGCGGGTCAATGCCATCTGCTTTTACTTCTTCCTTTGCTTATAGTCTGCCCAACGCAACTGTGCTGTAAGAATGTCATTCCGCTGGCGGTTTTTCGTTCCGCCGCCAAGTAGGATCACAATGTGGTCTCCCTCTTTGCCGAAGTAGACGCGATATCCCGGACCGAAATCGATCTTGTATTCCATCACACCTCTGCCAACTGTCTTTACATTCGAGAAGTTGCCCTGCGCCAATCTGGTAGCAGCAACGGCGACCTTTGCCGCCGCCGGCGAGTTTAGCCGCTCGAACCAACCCCCGTAAGGACTGCGGCCATCCGGATCAAGGTATTCCAGGACAGCAACCGGATACAATGGTAACATATATGATACCTTTGTCAAGTCGCCTTACGTATTGAGGACTAGGGTGCCCGCCGCACCATTTCTCAGGTCGCCGCGGTTTGCGTCTTTTCACAGGCTTTTACGAAGCGCCTGCTCAATTCTCTTCAATGTCGTTTCTCTCCCCAGCACCACCAGCGTCTCAAACAGCGGCGGAGCGTTCTTCCTCCCGCACACCGCCACTCGAATCGGCTGGAACATCTGCCCGGCCTTCAGCCCCAACTCCTGGGCGGCCGCGCGCAGCGCGTGGTCGAGAGCGTCATGCGTGAATTCGGTCTGCGCCAGAACTTCGCGCCCTCGGACTAGCGCCTTTTGCGCCATGGCCGCGTCCCCCTTTTGCGGGATCAGCTCAGCCGGGTCGTACGGCGGCAACTCATCGACGAAGAAGAAGTCGGCCGCAGTCAAGACATCTCGCAATAGCTTGATCCGCTCGCGGATCAGCGGCGTAATGGCCAGCATTTTTTCCGGCGTGATCTGGAACCCAGCTTCCTGCACGATCGGCAGCAGACGCGCGCTTAGATCGTCGACTGGGAGCGCACGAATGTGTTCGGCGTTAAGCCAAAGGGCTTTGGGATCAAAAGTATCTTCAGGAGTAGTCGCCGGCTCTTTGAAATTCACGACTGCATTGGCGCGGTTAATCCCTTCCAGCGAAAACGCGTCGATCAGTTCCTGACGGGTCATGTGGGTGCGATCGTCTTTAGGCGACCAGCCCAGCAAGCACAAGAAATTGATGAACGCAACCGAGAGAAATCCGGCATCCCGATAGGTGGTAACGCTCACTACGGGTCCGTGCCGGCGCTTGGAGAGCTTCGACCCATCCGGCGCGACCAGCAGCGGAAGATGCGCAAACTGTGGCAAAGCCGCACCGGCGCTCTGCGCGGCTTGAAATATAAGTACATGCTTGTAGGTATTGGAAAGATGGTCCTGCCCGCGAATAATATGGCTGATCTTTAGATCGATATCGTCCGCGCACGACGCCAGGTGGTAAGTAGGCATGTCGTCGCTGCGCAACAGCGCAAAGTCTTCGATGTCAGCGGCCGCTTTCGATTGATACCCGTAGACCGCGTCGGTGAAGCTGACGTTTTCGCCCGTGTCACGCGGGACTCGGAAGCGCAGGGCGAAAGTCTCGCCCGCGGCCGCCCGCCGGTCGCTTTCGGCGCGAGGAAGTTCGCGCATCCCCGGATTGAAGAGCCAGGTTTGATTGGCGCCCGATTTCTCCGAGTCCCCCGCGTGAGCGGGGGTAAAGTCGCGATAGGCTAGGCCTTTTTGAAAGATCACCTCCGCAATCTGCCGGTGCAGGCTCAGCCGTTCGGATTGCTTATATTCCTCATCCCAGCCCAGATCGAGCCAGCGCAGGCCGTCAAAGATGGAATTGACGCTCGCTTCAGTGTTGCGCTCGACGTCAGTGTCGTCGAGCCGAAGCACCATCGTGCCCTTGTTGTGGCGCGCGTAGAGCCAGTTGAAAATGAAGGTACGGGCACTGCCAACGTGGAGAAAGCCGGTGGGAGAGGGAGCGAATCGGACGCGGAGCATAACGGTTGAGTATAGCGGATCAAGCCACGACTCTCGCTTCCAACCCGAACCCCGCAAAAAACGTACTCGCCGCGCAACTAGAAGCAAATAATGGCCTCTCAACGGAATCCAAAAGCCCGAGCCAGCCCTGGTTCCCCTGTTACCGTTGGTTACGAAGGTAATCCGGGGCTCGCGCAAGGCGCTGGCCGTATCGCATCCAATAAGAAGATACTGGGGGGTCAAGACCCTTGTACGAGCCGTGCCCAGGGCGGAACTCACAAGCAAGACATTTATTGTTTCGAACTGTCTGCTGTGACACGATGTGGCCGAGCACTTCCAGCCGAGGCTGCATTGAATGTTTAGAGCGCTTTAGTATTTAGGAAAACGATGATTAGCGTTGCCACAGGATTGGTGCTGATCCCGGGGACCGTGGCGCTGCTGGTGCTGCTGGTCTTTCACTACCTGTACGAGCAGAGCAGGCAGGGCTATTTTCGCGTCTGGGAACTGGCGTGGGCCGCCTACACGCTGCACTATACGGTCGAGGCCGCGATCTATTTCCGCGGGCCATCGGCGCCCCTTTTCTTTGTCAGTTCGCTGCTGCTGATCGCAGTGGCCATGTGCATCTTCGTTTCGACACGGCTGACCAAGGAACGGTTTCAACTGCAGTGGTATGACATCGCAATGGTGGGCGTGGGCATTCTCCTGACTTATGTCAACCTGCGCGCGCATATGGCGGGCGGCACTTTCATCACAACCGCCGCACCGGTGCCCATTTACTTGCGCCTGCAAACCGGGCTGGCGGCAGTTCTGTTTTACACCTCCTTTCATTACTACCGGTACGGCTTTCGCAAGGACTCGGTCGCTTTTCGCACCTTGGCATTCGCGCTGGCGCTTTGGGGATCGTTGATGGCCGCCGGCCAGTTCCGGCAATCGTTCGTGGAGACAATAGGACATCCGGGCGGATTTTTGTGGCCAATTCCGCAAATGCTCATGGCCATCGCGATGGTAATGGTGCTCTTTGAAAATGAGCGCAACGCGGTGCAGGAAAATGCGCTGGCGTTCTCCACTTTGGGCATCGATCCGCGGCGTTTGCTTTCAGCCGGCGAACTCGTGCCCAGCATGCAGGCGTTCGTCGACCGGTTGGTATCGCCTCTTGCTTCACGGCGCGGCGTCATTCTTGTCTCCGCGCAATGGCGTGCCATGGTTCCCTCGGTGCAGAAGGGCTTTTCCACCCAATTCCTGGAGAAGCTGCAACGAACGCAGGCCGGAGACTACATTTGCGAATTGGCTTACCGGCGCGGCGGCGTCGTGACGTTCCGAAACCTGCCGGACATGGAAGAGCCCCTGCCGGCGCTTTCCGGCGGCCGCTTCGAGGCATTCAAGCAGGCCCTGCTCTCCGAAGGCATCACCGACCTGATGGCGGTGAGCCTCCAGACCCGCGAGCACAATTTTGGAGTGCTGCTGTTTCCACACGCGGAACGGCGCATGTTCGGCTCGTCAAACTTGCGGCTGCTCATCGGCCTCGCGCTCCAGATTGCGCTGACGCTGGAAAACTACGTGGTCATGCACGAGGCGCAGCGCCGAACCAAGGAATATGAACTACTCACCGAGATTGGGCAGGCCGTCAGCTCTCATTTGAACCAGGACGAGGTGCTGCGCACGGTACAGAAAGAGCTGGGCCAGATCTTCGACACAACGGATTTCTACATCGCCTTTCTGGAAGAAGACGAGATTTGCTTTGAACTGGAGGTCGAGAACGGGCAGTTTCTTCCGAAGCGTTCCCGGAAAGTCGCGAACGGGTTGACTGAATACATCCTGCGAACCGGGCAGCCGCTGCTCATCCAATCCGACTTGGAGGCGACGCGCTCCAGGCTGGGAGTGGACTTTATTCCGCAGCATCCGGCGCGCTGTTTCTGCGCCGTGCCGATTCTGCTGGGAGGAAGGCCCGCGGGCGTGATGGCCGCGCTGAGCACCGAGCGCGAATTTCTGTTCCAGGAACGAGACCTCGAGGTGATGAAGACCGCAGCCGGACAGTTGGGCGTCGCCATCGAAAACGCGCGGTTGTTCTCGGAAGAGCAACGGCGGGCGCGCCATCTCGCGTTTCTAAACAACATCTCGAAGATGGCCATCTCGAGCGAAGATGCCGAGCAGATGATGGCCGACATTGTGCGCGAAATTCAGAAGAATTTCCGCTATGACCACATTGGCATCGGCATCATGGATTACGCGACCAAGGACATCGAAATCAAGGCCGAGGCGGGATCGACCTCGCAGGCGCTGGGGCGGCGGATTCCGGTGGGGACCGGTGTGCTGGGAAAGGTCGCGCGCACGGGGATAAGCGCGCTCGTCCAAAATGCCGGCCCGGGACAGTTGGCGGGCGTGGTGCCGGAATCGCGCGGCGTGCTGTGCCTGCCCATCAATTTCGGCGAAACACTGCTGGGTGTGCTCAACGTGGAGAGCCGTGCGGAAAATGCATTCGCTCCTCAGGACGTGCTGATTCTGAATACCCTCGCCGATTTGCTGGCGACGGCGCTGCACAATTCCTTTGTCTTCCAGAAATTGCAGCAGCAGTCCATCACCGACGGTCTCACCGGAATCAAGACACGGCGGTTCTTCTGGGAGGCCCTCAGTTCGGAGTGGAAGCGTGCCTCGCGCTCCGGGCGGCCCTTCTCCGTCGTGCTCGTCGATCTGGACAAATTCAAAGAGGTCAACGATTCGCAGGGACACCTGGAAGGCGATCTCGTGCTGGCGCGAGTGGGACGGCTACTCGAGCAGAAGTGCCGGCAATCAAACGTGGTGGCGCGCTACGGCGGCGACGAGTTCATCATTCTGATGCCGGAAACCGGCATCGAGCAGTCGCAAGTGCTGGCGGAAAGACTGCGGCTGTGGCTGGCGACCGATCCGATGCTCGAAGAACACAAAATCACGGGCAGCTTTGGCGTGGCCAGTTTCCCGGTGCACGGGTTTGCGGTCGAAGATCTGATTCGCGTGGCCGACGCGGGCATGTATATGGCCAAGCACGCGGGCGGCAACCAGGTGGCCGCGGCGGAGCCGTTTCGTGAAGGGTCGGCGGTCCAGCGTCAGTTGCTGTCCTCGTACATCGAAGGATTTTTGCAGCGTGAACACAATGGGCCGGTGGATTTGGAGGAACTGATCGAAACGCTCCGCAAACTGTGCGCCAGCGACAACGGTGATACGGGGGCGATGCGGGAGGCGATTGAAACGCTGGCCCAGACGGCGGAATTGCGGGAACTGAATGCCTCGGGGCACGCAGACAAGTGCCGGCATTTTGCGGGGATTATTGCGCGTGGCCTCAACCTCTCGGCCCATGAAGTGTCGGATATTGCCTTTGCCGGAGCGGTCCACGACGTCGGCAAGCTGTTTATCGACACCAGCATCCTGAACAAGTCGGGGCCGCTGACAGAAGACGAATTTGCGATTATGAAAGCGCACCCGCAGCTTGGGGTCGAGGTCTTGCGCGCAATCTCCGACAGTGACCGGGTGGCGGAAGCGGTGTTGTCGCACCACGAGGCCTTCGATGGCAGCGGCTATCCGTTTGGTTTACGCGGAGAGAGCATTCCGCTGGCGGGCCGAATTCTGGCGGTCGCCGACACTTATGCCAATATGACCAGCGATCGTTCATTCGCCCCTGCGAAGACGCACGAACAGGCCATCGCCGAACTGGAAAAGCTGAGCGGCACGCGGCTTGACGGAATGATCGTTCGACTCTTCGCGCGGCTGCTGAAGGTGGAACGGACCTCGATATTCAACGGCGGCGCCTGAGATTGGCTTAGGAAAGCTGTGCGGAATTCCTTGATTTCCTTCGTGTACCTTTGTGTCCTTTGTGGTGTACCCTTTTCTGCCAGTACATAATCAGAGCTTCCTTAAACCAGAGTCAGGGTCAGTTTTGCATCTTTCGCCAAATAGCTCTTGCGGCGAAACCAGTCTTCCATTGCCTCCCGGAGTTGTTCGAGCGGGACGTTCGTTCCAATTTCCAGAGAACCGTCGGCAACCGGCAGCGTGTCATCGAAAACCGATGCGTTCGTGAAATTGCGCATGCTGAAGTTGTCCAGCCAATGCAGCGGACAGAGCTGGGTCAGGCCGTCATGCTCGTATTCGACACGAACCTTGTTGGCGAACATAGGATGATTTAAGCACAGTTGATTCGGACCATCACACGAGGAAAACTGAGGGGTCGGACGGGACATTCCCGGCAATCTCAGCGAAAACTTCCTTGACTTAGCCCTTGAAAAGTCGAACCATAAAAGCAGAGCGCACAAGGCGCTCGGCACGAATTTGGTTCTTTGAAAAAGAGGAAGACAGGGGGCACGGACGCTCCTGGTTCCGGCCTGACAATGGTTAAGAAGCGGCTTCGGTCGCGAGATGGCGTCGGGAAATCGGACATAACTCATTATTCCGGAATACTTTACACATAAGCCTTTATTTCTGAATACTTTGCGGCCTAACAAGCGCAAAATCGGCGATTTTTACCACCTAACCATAACGCGCTCAAGACTTTACCTATAAGTCACGTGGGCTCAATACTTTGGCGGATAAATTTTCGTAAAGTGCTGATTCTAATAGACCGTGCAGGGGGGGTACCCCCCCAGCCGTTTACACAAAGTCGTTCACGCCGCCAAGAGACCGTAAAAAATACGACCCGCAAGCGTGGAGTCGGCTGATGGGAATGCGCAACTCTACTCCTTGTGAAATCCCGCCCGCTCCATCCCACGCTGGGCTTCGGGATTCTTCATGAAAGTAGTCCAGACGAACCCGGTGCGGAGATTCTCCGCCATCAACAAAATGATGCCGGTATCGATCCCGATTACATCGGAGTCGTACCAGTTGTTAAGCGGATTGAACGCATTCACAAATCCGTACTTCGTCCAGGCTGCCGGGTAGCGGCTGCGAATCGTTCTCAGGACGCGAATGGTTGCCGCCGGCAAGAACGGCAACGATCCTCCAGCAGCGCTCGGCACTACGCTGCCATCGATCGGACCTGTCGCCGGAGGTCCGCCCCAGGCCACGTAGCCATGCTGGGAGTCAGAAGCGGTGATCCCCCACAGATCTTCGCTGTAATCCGGAAACTGCTTGCCGAGCTCCACGCAAAAACGGCGATGGACTTCGGTGGCCGTCACCGAGTTTTGAAAGTAGTCGGCATATTTATCTCGCTTGCCGCGAAAATCGAACCAGGCCTGCGAATATTGGTGCACAAACAGCGGCGCGAACGATCCGATATAGCGCAGCCCGTCGTACTCGAAGGTCAAACGCTTCCATGCGTTCCACGTTTCTGCCTTCAACGGGTGCGCCGACGATCCCATGCCGAGCAGATACATCATCATCAGCTCGCTGTAATAATCCCAGCGCGAAGGGAGGAATCCAACTTCCGGCGTCCAGCCGTGGGTGAGCAACGAAGTATCCTCGGACAGCCACGTCCAGTCGACCCGGTTAAAGATCAGGTCCACCAGCTCGGCGACACCGGCACGGCGAAAATACTGGCGGACTGTCAGTAATCCGCAAAGCAGAATCGTGGTGTCCACCGATGAAACTTCGGAGGCGAACATTCGCTCGCCGGTCTCGGGATTCGCGAAGTGGTAGAAAAATCCGCGGTGGTTGGGCAGCTTTTTCCAGAGGAATCGCAAAGTGGCGAAGACGCGCTCCAGGGCTTTGTCAGTGGAGATGAACCCGCGCTCCGCTCCAATGCAGAGCGCCGTCAGCCCGAACCCGGTAGCCGCGATGCTGGCTGCTTCCGCTTGACTCGGATTGTGAATGTTGCAGCGGTCCTTCACCATTCCGGTGTTCGCGTTGCCCTGTTCCCAGAAGAAGAGGAAGCTCGCGCTTTCGACATCGTTGAGGAACTGATCGTCTTCCGGTGACAAGCCGGGAGAAGCGGGAACCATTCGACCACCGGCTACCGTCACGGGCTTGGGCGTTGAAGTCTCCGCTCCCAGCGCCGACAGCATTCCGGCAAAAGGCAGGCAAACGCCTGTCGTTAGAATGTGGCGCAGCACTTGCCGGCGGGAAAGTGAAGTTGGCTTGGCGTCAGTCACGCGCATCAGTTTTGTTGTGTATGCCTGGGCCCGCAAAAAACAAAATGTTTGCAGCACAACCCGGAGGAAACCGAAGGCAACAATCTTCTTCTACGATATCAATTTAAGGATGCATCTGCGGCCCCGATCGTTGCTGTTTCTGGCTGAAACATTTGCGCCGAAGCTGACATCTTATAGATGCGATTGATTTATAGAGGCAATCGATGAATCGTCCCGATGAATCGCCCCAATGACCCGCGCTCACAAGATCGAGACCTGGATTGTCCTCGCGGTCACTCTGGTTATCGCGATTGCGGCCGCGCTGATCTATTGGCAGCGCGAAAAGCCGCTCTCCCTTTGGGGAGCGGTCTTGATGCAGAACGCGGACCCCATCAAGCAGCAACCGATTGCAGGCGTTGCGGTTTCCGCTGGTGATCTTGCCATCGCGGACGCCAAGTCGAATTCCACCGGCCTCTTTGTTGTGAGACTGCGCAAGCCGATTCGCAAAGGACATCCGGTCGTTCTTTCGTTTCGAGATCCTCAATACCACCCTCTGGATGTGAAGGACATCGTTGCCAACAAACTCTATATCGTTCATCTCGTCCCGCTGTCCAGCGCCCCGGCTTCCAGGAATCAACCGGCGGTGAAAGTCGCAAACGTGCGGGTTCGCTACACCGTGAAGGCCATGACGGAGATCAATGTCGGGAGCGCGGTCAAGACCCTCCAAGTCCAAAACAAGGGCAATGTGCCATGTAAAGGCCAGCATCCCTGCTCCCCGGACGGCAAATGGAAGGCCACGCTTACCTCCGCTACTCTGGACGCCGGGCCGGGCAATCAATTTCGTGATGCCCGCGCTTCGTGCATTGCCGGCCCTTGCCCATTCACCAGGATCAGGGAAGACCATGTCTCGGGGAATGGGGAAATGTACGTGGTCTCGGCGCTGGACTGGTCCGAGACGGCAACTTTTTTGCTGGAAGCCGAGGTATTTCGGCCCATGGAGAGCCAGTCGGAGCACTGGTCGTACCCGGTAACTTTTGGGGAAGGACTCTCATTTACGCTTCCGGATGATGCCCAGAGCGTGAGCATCGAAGCGGAAGTCGACGGACAGAACATTATCTTTCCCCTTGGGCCAACGCTGTTTTTGAGTTGGGCCGCATGCGACGAAACCGTCAACGCCGACCGCGGGCGCGTCTATCGCTGCACACCGAAGCCAGGATATCGGTTGCAGTAAGATCAGAATTCATAACACGTGATCGATGCCCCGAGACCCAGGACCTGACATCTGAGACCTTATAATGACGGCGCATGGGCTGGCCTCCTCCGTCCGCGATTGGTTGGCTCTTTGGGCCCACGGAAAGTGAGCTCAGCCGCCTGATTCCGCGCTGGCTGTTCCTGCGCGCTCTGGGCGGCATCTACTTTTCAGCATTCTTCTCGCTCGTCTTTCAGATTCGCGGTCTCATTGGACCGAACGGAATTCTCCCCGCCAACTCTTATCTGCAGGCTGTCGCGCAATCGCTCGGGCATTTGGAAAGAGTCTGGTATGCGCCGACCCTCCTCTGGTGGTCGGGCGGTAACGCGATGCTGAACTCGGTGTGTTGGATCGGCATGGTGGCGTCGCTGCTGCTGATTCTTAACCTCTGCCCGCGCGGCATGCTGGTGATTTGTTTTATCTGCTTTCTTTCTTTCGTCAGCGCTGCCCAGGATTTCTCGGGTTACCAATCCGATGGCATGTTGCTCGAAGCCGGATTCATTGCGCTGTTCTTCGCTCCTCCTGGCCTGCGTCCGGGACTCGCCCGCGCACATCCCGCCTCGCGCGCGAGCCTGTTCTTGCTGCTATGGGAATGGTTCCGCATTTACTTCGAATCGGGAGCCGCCAAACTTCTCAGCGGCGACCCGGAATGGCGTCACTTCACCGCCATGGACGAGTACTACCAGAACGGCCCTTTGCCCACGTGGATTGGCTGGTACCTGCAGCACCTGCCGCACTGGTTTCACGCGGCGACGGCGGGCGCTACGCTAGTGCTCGAATTAGGCCTCGTATGGATGCTGTTTCTTCCGCGCCGGTGGCGCATTGTGTGCTTTTTTATTGTGACGCCGTGGGAGATCGGCGTCATCCTCAGTGCGAACTACACGTTTCTGAACTATCTCGTGCTCACTCTGGGCGTGCTCTTACTGGATGATCGCTTCGTGCAAAGCGTAACGCAGGCAACTTGGAAAGGCCGATTCCACACGGAGCCTTTGGCGGCTGAAACGATGGCCGTGGAGAGAAAAGGCTGGACCGACAGTTTGCGCCGGCCGTGGAAGGTTGCGAAGCTCTCTGTAAGCGCGGTAATGCTTTCCTGGATTTTCTACGCGACTACTGCGGAACTAATCTGGATGTTTGCGAGACTGCCGCTTCCGACATTTCCGGTCGCCGCCATTGAGCCTTTTCGAATCGCCAATCGATACGGGCTGTTCGCGGTGATGACCCGTGGACGCTATGAAATTGAATTTCAGGGTTCGACGGACGGACAGAATTGGATCACGTATCCGTTTCGATACAAACCACAAGAGTTGAATCAGCCGCCCAGGATTTATGCGCCCTACCAGCCCCGCTTTGATTGGAACCTATGGTTCGCATCCCTCGGTTCGTGGCGTGACTATCCCATTGTTCCAAATACCGAGGTCCGATTGCTTTCGAACGAGAAGGATGTGCTCGAACTGTTTGCGAGTAATCCTTTCACTCACGATCGGCCGCGCCAGATTCGCGCGGTGCTCTGGCAATATTGGTTTACAAGCCTGAAAGAGAAGCGGGAAACCGGCATGTGGTGGCGGCGGCAGTATATCGGCTTGTATGCGCCTACCATCGAGCGGACGCCCGAGGGCCAGATTAAGGTCGTCGAATGGCCGACCGTGCCGCCGAGAGAGTAGAGAAGGATCGGATAATTGAGTAATTTTGTAATTCGGAAATTTTCGGCGGCGAGCCGGCACTGGGAAATTTCCCAATTACTCAATTACTCAGTTCGTTCGACCGCCGACATCTGATGATGACTCACAAAAAAGCGTGCGTAGTAGGAGCTGGGCCCAATGGGCTGGCGGCGGCCATCGTACTCGCTCAGGCGGGAATGCAGGTCGAAGTGCTTGAGGCCGAGTCGGTGCCGGGTGGTGCGGCACGTACCATGGAATTGACATTGCCCGGATTCTTGCACGACTTCGGATCCGCCGTGCATCCGCTCGCGATCGGCTCACCTTTCTTTTCTTCGCTGCCCTTGCAGGAGCATGGACTCCAGTGGATTCATTCGGCTGCACCGGTCGCGCATCCGCTTGACGATGGCACGGCTGTCGTTTTGGAGGGCGATCTCAATCATGCAAGAGACGCACTGGGCGCGGACGGAGATGCATGGGCGAGCCTCATGCGGCCGTTTGTGGAGCGCTGGCGCGAGTTTGCCCCCGAGGTGCTTCGCCCCGTCCGATTGATTCCGCGGCATCCGTTCTTAATGGCGTGTTTCGGGCTCCGTGCACTCTCCTCCGCGAAAGCCATCGCGAAACGGTTTCACAGCGAGCGCACGCGCGCTCTCTTCGCCGGCATTGCCGCTCATTCGTTCCTCAGTCTCGACGAGCCGTTGAGCGGCGCATTTGGCATGTTGATGGCAGTAAGCGCGCATGCGGTCGGCTGGCCGGTGCCACGTGCCGGCGCGCAGTCGATTACAAGCGCACTCTGCGGTTTTCTTTCCACGCTGGGCAGCAAGGTTCGCACTTCGTCGCGAGTTGAGGCTCTCGCGGCGTTATCGGGCTACGACGTGATTCTCTGCGACCTCACGCCGCAGCAACTTCTTCGCATCGGCAGCGAGCGTTTGTCGGAAGGCTACCGGAATCAGCTAACCAGATTCCGCTATGGCCCGGGCGTCTTCAAGGTTGACTATGCGCTCAACTCGCCGATCCCGTGGAAAGCGCCTGAGTGCTTGCGCGCCACGACCGTACACTTGGGCGGAACATTCGAGGAAATCGCGGCCGCGGAGAAAGCCACGCGCAATGGAAAGCTGGCTGATCGGCCTTTTGTTCTAGTGACGCAGCCGAGTTTGGTCGATCCAACGCGCGCGCCTGCTGGCAAACACACGGCATGGGCATACTGCCATGTGCCGAATGGATCGAAGGCCGATGCGCTGCCAAGGCTTGAGGACCAGATTGAACGATTCGCGCCCGGGTTCCGCGAAGTCGTAATCGCCCGGTGCCTGTTCTCTCCTGCCGATCTCGAAGCCATGGACGCGAACCTCGTCGGCGGCGACATCGTCGGCGGCGCGATGGACATTCGCCAGTTTCTCTTCCGGCCGACGTGGCGGCACTATGCGACCTCGGCGCGCGACGTTTACATCTGTTCGGCATCGGCGCCGCCGGGCGGCGGAGTGCATGGCATGTGCGGCTATCACGCGGCCAAGGTTGCGCTAGCGAGGCTGGCCTTGTAGCTTACGAGGAGGGTTGGACTGGTCTGGAAGATCGTGGATCGGAGTGTGTGGGCTTCGCTCAAGCCTAGGCACTCACCAAATTCCATTAAGCAATCTCTTCAGGGATGACAAGCCCCATCAATTCGCCAGGAACGGGGGCACTCTGCGGTTGCATTTCAACCTGCGGCCGTTGGAGCGACCGCACGCCCATTGCGAAAACCGTCAGCAACACCAACAGCTCGACCGGCCACCAGGTAGGGCCAAACACCGTCATCAAATTGGGAACGAGAAAACATCCCGCACCCAAAAGAACTAGCGCACGAGTTGAATGCGCCCTGTCGCCCGGATTTTCAGTTGCGGAGTTCTGCAGAATCGAACGCAAGCCGCGCGACGCAATCAACAGCATCGGAATGGTAATGGCCGCCATGTCGTACTTCATGATGCGGGGGTTCAGGAGGAACGTGCCCACGAGCGCGACCGGCAGCCATACGTCGCACGAGAGATCTTCCTGCCGGACCCAACGGGCAAGAACCAAAAGAACAACTCCGACCGCACCGGCAACGGCGAGATAGGCAATCGTCGTCGCTTGCGAGGAAGGTCGGCCCAGATTCCACAAAAGTTCTCCAACGACCCCGGACGGACCGTAGCCAAAATCGTGCCCGACGTCGAACATGATTCGGATCGTTGTCAGGTATTCGCGAAACAGGTCGGGCCAAAGCCGCGCCTGACCGGCAATCAGCAACAGCCCTCCCGCCGCTGTGCCAGCGGCCGGGATCCACTGCCGTCTGCCCACTAATACTGGGAATGCAAGCAAGGTCAGCATCGGCGCTTTGAAAATGGATGCGGCCAGTACGGCGACATAAAACCAAGACCACTTCCCGCGCTTCCAACCGGGAACGGCAGCCGTCAGGATCAGGCCGTAGAGCATGTAGGCCATGTTTCCGCTTAGGATGGCGTCGTCGGTAAGTAGACCAGGGAAAAATACGACAACGGGAAGCAAAAATACCAGCCAGCGGCGTTCCTGTTCGTCCGCCAGGCAAAATCCAGCTCTCAACGGGAGAACAACCCCGGCGACAATTGCGGCCCAGAAAAGCGGCACTAATAGCCAGTTCGGGAAGAACGTGAGCATCCGAAGTAACGGCAAGGTCAAGGGAGAGTAGGCGTAAATAGAGCGCGCCCGACTTTGCTGAGAGGCGGCAGAGTTCCAAAATGCCTGCTGCTCGCCGATGCCCACCGCGTAGGGATCTATGCCATTGCGCAGAGCTTGAAGGGTCTTACCGCAAACGCGCGCATCCCAACCAGCGGGACCGGCGGTGGCCATGACCACCACCGCGACGATCGCGGCGAACCATAATAAGACAAGAACGCGCTCGCGGGTAAGCCAGCGAGCTTGGGGGCCAGAGACTGATTCGACAGCCGAGGCGAGTGCGCGCAGATTCTGTTGAGCCCAGGGAGCCAATTTACACCGAAGCCTGTTAAGCCCGGATTTACGAGACCTTTTGGGTGGAGTGAAAATCAATCGGGAGTACTGGCCCGATTCTCCAAAGAGTGATTCACGCTTGCAACTCTTGCATCGGAACAAATTAACAAAACAGTTTGAAATACATTGATACCCGTAGAGGCGAAGCGCGAACTGCCCCCCACTTTTTCCCCGGTCCCTCCGCCGAGCAAGCCGAGAAACACTTTGTCTACTTGTGTCTATTCTAGCAAGTGAGTCAAATTTCTACCGAATCGTGAAGCCTGGTCCTCTCCACGGATCGTGAAATTCATTCCAGTCTCAAGTTGAGGCTCGCATGCACTTCGTGCCAAATGGGAAGAGTTCGTCAATTCGCAGTCAATCCCTCACCCCGCAGTATCGCGCAGTATGATGGTGCCTTATGAAAAGACTCGCCGCATGTTTCTTCCTTTTATGTTGGTGTTTTGCTTTGCCTGTATCTGCTCAGCCGGCAACATCGAATGCGCCCGCCGATCCCTACAAGCCCACGCTCGACCGGCTTCAATCCCTGGTGACCGTGCCGCTTCCGGACTGGCGTTTTCATGCCGACGTGCCGCATCCGGAAGACCCGAGCTTGAATGACGCGGACTGGCAGATGGTCAAAGTGCGCGAGGAATGGGAAACCGGTCCGCGCGTTTTGCGCCGGTGGATCGAGATTCCGGAAAAGATCAATGGCTATGCCACGCAGGGCGCGCGCGTTGACTTGCACCTGGTCATCCGCAGCAATGACGCGGAAATTCTCACCGTCTTTTCGAACGGAGGAATTGCCTACCGCGGCGATGAAGACATGCAGCAGCCGATTCTGCTTGTTGAGAACGCGCAGCCTGGGCAGAAGTTTTTGGTCGCCGTACGCGTCAATTGCGCGGCCGCAAAAACCAGCATCTTCGAGAGCGAGTTGACGATTCACCCGCCGTCAAATCGTCCCGATCCGTCATTCCTGCGCATGGAAATGCTCTCGGCGCAACCGGTGATCGCCGCCTATGAAGACGGCAAGGCGGAAAGGCAGCAGCAGTTCGATGCCGCGGCCACGGCCATCGATTTCGCGCCGCTCGAACGCGGCGACCAGGTAGCCTTCGATCAGTCGTTGAATGCGGCCCAGGCGAAACTCGCATCCCTCAAGCCCTGGCTGCAGCAGTTCACCATTCACGCCGTCGGCAACTCGCACATCGACATGGCCTGGCTCTGGCCGTGGACTGAAACCGTCGAAGTCGTCCGCAACACGTTTCAGAGTGTGCTCGATCTGATGCGCGAATATCCCGACTTCAAGTTCACCATGTCCTCGGCGCGCACCTACGAGTGGATCGAAGAAAAGTATCCCGACATGTTCAAGGAAATTCAGCAGCGCGTTCGCGAAGGGCGCTGGGAGGTGATCGGTGGCATGTGGGTTGAACCGGATTTGAATATGCCGGACGGAGAGTCGCTCACACGCCAGATTCTGATCGGCAAGCGTTATTTCCAGAGCCGCTTTGGCGTGGATGTGAAGATCGGCTGGAATCCCGATTCCTTCGGCTACAACTGGCAATTGCCGCAGATCTACAAGAAATCGGGCATGGATTACTTTGTCACGCAAAAGCTGCTCTGGGCGCATGAATTTACCACCTTCCCGTACAAAGTCTTCTGGTGGCAAGCGCCCGATGGCAGTCGGCTGCTGACGTATTTCCCGCGCGATTACGCGGCCAGTATCGAAGGCCCGGGTATGGCAAAGGACCTTTCCGTGTGGGCGCCGGCCATCTATGGGCCAAAGCTCAGCGGCACTCCGGAGATGCTTCACCTTTACGGCGTCGGCGATCACGGCGGCGGACCCACGCGCGAGATGCTCGACAATGCGACCGAGTTGATGGCGTCGAAAACGGTTTATCCGAAACTGGAGATGGGCACAGCGGCTGCATTTTTTGACGACCTCGGCAAAAAGCTCCCGAGCCTCGACGTGCCCACCTGGAACGGCGAGTTGTACTTTCAATACCACCGCGGCGTCTTCACGACGCAGGCGGAGACCAAGCAGCGCATCCGGCGCACCGAAGAGGTCATGTTGGACGCGGAAAAGTTTGCCTCGCTGGCGCTGCTCGATGGACGGTTGTACCCGCAGGAGGAGATGAATCGCGCGTGGAAGCGACTGCTCTTCGACGACTTCCACGACATCATGCCAGGCTCGGGCATTGGTGTGAATTATCTCGATGCCCGCCGCAATCTTGAAGACGTTCAACTTCTTGGCAATGGGGTGATCGAGGATTCGCTGAAGGAAATTGCGGCGCATGTCAACACGCTCGGCACTGGAGTCCGGAATAGCGTGCCCGTGCTGGTGTTCAACCCGCTTGCGTGGTCACGAACGGCCGTGATTGAGGTCGAGTCGCAACTGCCGGTCCGTGCTCAGTCTCTGAGCGTGACGGACGCCGACGGAAAAGTGGCCAAGTCGCAGGTGCTCAGCATCGATCCGGGTACACATCGAGCACACTTTCTGCTCCTGGCAAGTACTCCCTCGCTCGGGTACAAAACTTACTTTGTGCGCGAATCGTCCGCTTCAATACGGAATTACTCCGATTTGCACGCGACTGCTGAAACGTTGGAGAACGCGTTTGTACGCGTAAAGATTGACCCGCATACAGGATGCATGACCAGTCTCTTCGATAAGCGCGACAATCAAGAGGCACTCGCCTCGGCCGAAACCGATACGGGCGGTCCCAAGGACCGGATTTGCGGCAACCTGCTCCAGACCTTCGTCGATAAGCCCAAGCGCTGGGACGCCTGGAACATCGACGCGGACTTTGAGCAGCAGAAGTGGGACCTCGATCACGCCGATGAAGTAAAGCTGATCGAGAGCGGTGCGCTCCGCGCCGTCATCCGGATCAAGAAGCACTTCCAGAACTCGACATTTATTCAGGACGTAACCCTAGAGGCCGGCAGCCCACGGGTTGACGTCAACATGCAGGTGGAGTGGCACGAGAAACACATTCTGCTGAAAGTTGCGTTCCCGGTCAGCGCGCACAGCGACAAGGCAACGTTTGAGATTCCCTACGGATCGGTGGAGCGCCCGACCACGCGCAACACTCCGGCAGAGAAGGCGCAGTTTGAAGTCCCGGCTATGCGCTGGGCCGACATCTCCGACGACAAACATGGTTTCAGCCTGCTGAACAATTCCAAGTATGGCTATGACGCGAAGAGCAACGTGCTGCGGCTATCGTTGCTGCGTTCTCCCGAATGGCCCGATCCGCACGCCGACGAGGGCCATCACGAATTTACATATTCGCTTTATCCTCATGCCGGGAACTGGCGCGACGCGCTGACCGTGCGCCAGGGATATGAACTGAACTACAAGCTGCTGGCGACGCAGACCGAGAAACACCAGGGTGCGTTGCCGCCCGAGCACGCGTTTGTTGAGGTGAAGCCGGAGAACGTCGTTCTGACGGCAGTGAAAAAAGCGGAGGACGATGACAGTGTGATTCTGCGTTTTTATGAATGGGCGGGCCGCGACACGAATGTAAAGATTCAGCTTCCTCCGGGGGCAGAAAGTGCGCAGGATGCAGATCTGATGGAACGGCCGGTCGGCGAGCTTCCGATGCAGGGAGGCACAGTGACTGTGCATGCCAAGCCGTATGAGATCAAAACTGTGAAAGTGCGGTTTAGTCTGCCGCCCATTCCCGAGCCAGTGAAGATTGCTAAGTGACCGGGATCAGCTCGTGAAGTAAGAGCGAACCCAGATAACTACATAGAGTGCACGGAGGAGGCCCTCTGTGCCCCTCTGTGGTTAGGTTTTCCCGCGCATTAAGAAGCAGGCGCAGCTTTTGCCGGGGGACTTTCCTTCGTGTGCTCTCTCTCAATTTCTGCAGCTCATCCCGTGTTTTCTGCCAAGCGGCCGCATCGCGCTTGGTGGCAATCGGAGCATTTGGGTCTCCGTAAAACGCCAAAATATTCTCCCTCAACTCGGGTGTGACGTTTTCAAAATTGTGCTCTGCCAGTTTGTCGAGCAGATAGGCGTATGTCTTGTCACTGAGCTTGTATTCGCCAGCGCTGGTCATCTTTCCGGTATCAAAATCTGTGTTGGGAAGAGAAAACGTCTTCGAATCTACCTCGTGAAGCAAGCCTTTATAGTTGTCGATCGTGTGGTTAACGCTGGCGATGTATAGATCTTCTGTTTGTTGCGTACGGATTTTGAAGTCGAGCGCCTTGAAGGGACCGACCTTCGGAACAATTTTCAGAACAATCGCCAGCAGGCGCGTGCCGAACCCAGGTCGCCGGTATCCCCTGCCCCATTCGCGCTGGTAGTTGGCGCGTGATAAGTAATATCGAAATTTGCGCGCGTTGAAACTCGGCGTGTCCTTGACGATCTCTTTCTTGCGCGCCACCAGAGCGACTCGCGTCATCTCCGGAAGAATCTTGCTGATCGTGCGCCGGAAAGTTCCAATGGCGAGGTCTTCGTTGGTAATCACATCGAAGAGCGGCACGCCGTAGGTCTCCAGGAAAGCGCGCTCCAGGAGCGGCTTTGAAACTTCGAATCCGATGAAGTCGTGATAGCGATCGGAGGAGTAGTGATTTTTCGCGACCTGCGTGACGTCGAAGCCGAACTCGGTGCGGATGTGGTCCTTGGGATTATCTTCGTAGGTGACTTCGTTGCCGAACTTCTTCCGCAGCTTGGGGAATTCGAGCGCTACTGAGCGATTGACGGCCGGATGGCCCATATTATCGGACGAATAGTGCGCCAGCGCGCCCAGCGCAAAGGCATACTCGTTCAGGTCCGTCGAATCGTTGATGATGCTGACGATAAAGTCTCCGCTGCGCACATAGTGAGTGAGGTCGCTGAAAGTTTTGCTGCCGAAAGGGTAGTAGCCCATGTCCTGCACCAGCGAGCCGCCATAGGCGAAGGCGTGAGCCTTGCGCAAATCGTCGGGAGTCGCCGACGGAAAGCGCTTAACGAGCATAGGCTGGACGTCATCTTTCCAATCCAGGTCGACGACTTGTTCGTGAGTTAGGACCGAATAGGCTTCGCAAATTGGGGAAAGCGTACTTGCGAGCGCGAGGGCCAACGCAACGCTCCGCAAGAGAGGTCGTGCGGTTCCATCTTTTGTAGTTTTTCGTGCCGTCATCGTTGCGCGGCCCCGCGCGCTCGCGCAGACCGGCTCATTTCAAATCGTCCAGCCGGCGGAACCGCAACAGCGCCCTTGTTAGATGCAGAATTCCCCGGTAGAGAATTACTGATACCGCGTTCCACCGTCCATGCGCCACACTTGGGCAAGATGGAACGCCCCATCCTTGATTGCCGGTCGCGTTGTTGATGTCCGTCCAATTCGCCTGGCAACGTCTTGCCGCGCGTTGCATCAATCTACGGGTGCACGCTCGTGTCCACGTTTCAGACCGCCCTGCTGAAACGGGTTCTCAGGAGGCGGCTCAAATCCACGCTAATTCCTGGCCCGCAATTGAGGATTATGGAATCATCGGTGACTGTCGTTCCGCAGGCTTAGTGGCGCGCAACGGTTCGATTGAATGGCTTTGCTGGCCGCGCTTTGATAAACCTTCCATCTTCGCCGCGATTTTAGATCGCGAACGTGGCGGCCACTGGCGCATCTCCCCAACTTCGTCGGCATTCGTCAAGCGCCGCTACGCGCCCGATTCCAATGTTCTCGAGACTCACTTCTCCACTTCGTCGGGCAGCGCCGCTCTCACGGATGTCATGACAAGCGGGTTCAACCGCTTTCATCTGAAGGAACTTCTTCCGGACTACGAAATCATCCGCCGGATCACTTGCACTGCCGGTGAGCTGGAAATCGAGATTGATTTTTCGCCCCGGGCCGACTACGGCAAATCGGCGGTGAGAATCCGCGAAGTCGGGAGACTCGGTCTCCGATTTGCGGTCGGAGCAGGTGTTTACTGGCTAAGGAGCAGCGTAGCCCTCTTCATCACCGATCATGGGGATGTCGCTCACGCTCGCGTTCTCGTTCATGCCGGCGAGAGCCTGAACTTTTCCTTCAGCTACTCGGAAGAGGCACCCGCGGTGCTGCCCCCGCTGGACGCGCTCGAGGCACGCATCGATCGTTCCATCAAACCCTGGCAGTCATGGGGCCGCCGCGCCAATTACGGCGGCGAGTATCGCAATGAAGTAGTGCGAAGTGCGCTTGCCCTCAAGTTGCTTAGTTACGCGCCAAGCGGTGCGATTATCGCCGCTCCGACCACTTCCTTGCCCGAGCGCATCGGTGACAGTTTGAACTGGGATTACCGCTACTGCTGGTTGCGCGATGCCTCATTCACGATTCGTGCCCTGCTGGAGCTTGGCTATTGGGACGAAGCTGGCGATTTTCTCGATTGGATGCTACAGGCGACACGCCTTACCCAGCCCAAACTGAGAATTCTGTACACCCTCCACGGCCATGTCGCTCCGGTCGAGCGCGCACTCGAACACCTGACTGGATACCGCGGCTCGTGTCCGGTGCGAATTGGCAACGCAGCCCGTGAACAACTTCAGCTCGATGTTTATGGAGAGGTCATCGACGCCGCGGCGCAGTTTGCCTTCCATGGCGGTTATCTTGACCGCGCTATGCAAAAGGTTCTGATCGGCTTGGGAAATTATGTGGTGAAGAATTGGAACCAGCCGGATGAAGGAATCTGGGAGCCGCGCTGTGGGCGGCAAAACCATACTCACTCCCGCCTACTCTGTTGGACCGCCATGGACCGACTGATCCGTCTAGCCGAGCGTGGCATGCTGCGCGGAGCGCCCGTGGAGACCTACCGGCAAAGCAGCGAGGCGATTCGCCACCAGATCGAAAAGCACGCGTGGAACGAGCGCCTGCAAAGCTACGTGAGCGTGCTCGACAGCGATGATTTCGACGCCAGCCTGTTGTTGCTTTCCTGGTACGGGTTCGCGGAGGCGAAATCTCCGAGGATGCAGTCGACTTATCGCGCGCTTCGACAACACCTCGGAACTCCCAACGGTCTACTCTATCGCTACCGTCGCGAAGATCCGGAAGGCGCCTTTGCGATTTGCAGTTTCTGGGAAGCGGAATATCTGGCGCTCGGCGGCGGCACGCTGCAAGAGGCTCGCGATCTTTTCTCCCGCCTCACGAAATATGCGAACGATCTTGGCTTGTACGGCGAAGAAATCGATGCCAGCACTGGCGCTGCGCTGGGAAACTTCCCCCAGGCCTTTACCCACGTCGGCCTGATTGGCGCCGCTTTGTCGATCGACCAGCGCGAAAAAGGAGAACAGCAGCTCGCCCATCGTCCCCCGGCGGCCACCAGGCACGCCGCGGCAGAGGCAACTTCATGAACTGGCCGAGCTGGTTGCTCTCGGGATTCCTCGCCACCCTCGCCCTCTCTACTCTCCTGGCGCTCAGCCAGGGACTCGGAATGACACGCATGAACCTGCCGTATCTGATCGGCACGTTCTTTACAGCGGAACGCGAAAAGGCCAAAATCTACGGCTTCGCGATCCATCTGCTGAATGGCTTGATTTTCTCCGTCTTGTACGTATTGGTCTTCGAGGAGCGGCACATGGCCAACTGGTGGTTCGGCGCCCTCCTTGGATTGGCACAGGCACTCTTTGTGTTGACGGTGGGAATGTCACTGATGCCGGGCTTGCATCCTCGAATGGCAAGTGAGCATGAGGGCCCGAGCGCCAACCGGCAGCTGGAACCCCCCGGATTCATGGCCTTGCACTACGGATATCAGACGCCGGTGTCCGTCTTTATCGCGCACGCAGTTTTTGGAGCGATTTTGGGGGCGCTTTACAAGCTGGCATAGACGCGCTTCGAGCTATGAGCCATGAGCTTCGAGTAAACAGGATGCTCCTTGGAGCCTATTCGGACTGATGGCTCATAGGTCGTAGCTCCTAACTCGGCAGGTCCTCTATGCTGCTTTCTCTTGATCGCAGAGCCTCTGGTAGTATTCCCGCCCGCGCCGGTAGCCGCGCGTATAGGCGTCAGCGAGATCAACGCCGGGATACTGTTTTTGCAGTTCTTCCAGATTGCTCTCCATCTCGGCTGAGACCTGATCGAATTCCTTACAGCGATTGCGCGCGTGCAGCGCATCCTCAAAGCCCATGCGATAGAACTTCTCGTCTTTATCGAAATCTCCACCGCTGGTCGAGTAGTGCTCGCGCTCGGCGCTCCGCAAGCCAATCCACCATTGGTGGCGGGCGGCATCCACGGTTTCCGCTCCCTCCGATATCAGCAAGGCTCGCAGCGGCTCGGCCGCATGAGCATTTTCGGCGAGCGCGATCACCACCGACCGGCCCTTGCGCATAGCGTCTTCATAGACAAAAATCTCGTCCTCCGGCAACCCTTCAGTCAGGGAATTTTCCAGCGCGCCGCCTGCCGCCGCTCCTATGCCGGCGCCCGCCGCGCCCAGAATGGCTGCGCCCAACAATCCCACCGCCGTAACCGGGCCGACGCCGGGGATGATTGCGGCCGCCAGAATGCTACCGCTGGTAATCCCGCTGGCAGCGCCCACGACGGCGCCAATCGCTTTCCCGATGCCGGGTTGCTCTCCCGCATCAATCGGCAACCGGATCGGCCCGTCTCACGCGATTGCCGGGAGTAAGTAAGGTGATTTGGTTGGCGGTGACTCCATTGGCGAGCAGGGTTTCGATAGCGTTATCGGCCTTGGCTTGCGAAGCAAAAACCCCAGTCACAGCTTGCATCTTGCGCCTGCCTTCTCGAAGTGGGCGGCAAAACTCAAATTGTGTTGACGACACATTGCGCCGAGAGTTGGATAAACGAGCGAACTTCGCGGTTGCCTGGCGTTCGCGCGAAAATTGATCAATCAAGCCGTAGCGAACGTCAACTGTGAGGCCGTCGGGATTGCGGACGGGATGCTGACTTCCACGATCGTCCCTGGGTTCCCGTTCGCGATCCGCAGCTCTCCGCCGAACTCGCGGACGCGCTCGCGCATTCCCCCCAGACCGATACCGATACTGCCGGGCTGTAGCTGCGACGTCTGCTCTCCGACGCCTTTGCCGTTATCCTGCACACAAAGCATGAGGCTGCGGTCTTTCTGTGTCAGAGTAACGCAGGCTTTTTGCGCTCGGGAATGGCGCAGCACATTGGTGAGCGCCTCTTGTACGATGCGGAAGACAGCTCGTTCGAGCGAGGCTGGAAGGCGCGGAAACTCGTTCGGCTGGACGTCAAGGGACGTTTCAATCCCGCTGCGCTCGCTCATGCCCTCGAGCAGCCACCGCAGCGCCGAAGACAGACCGCCCTCATCGAGCAGGGGAGGATGGAGCAGGTATGACATGCTGCGGACCTGCTGAATGGCGCGATCGATCATTTCGCTTGCCTCGCCCACTGCCGGCTCGTTTTGCAGAGCGGGAAGTTGCGACAGACCATCCAGCATCATTTTGGCGGCGGCAAGTTCCTGGCCGATGTCATCGTGCAGATCGCGCGCAAAGCGGCGGCGCTCTTCATCCTGGGCGGTCATCAATCGGCTGGAAAGGCGGCGCAGTTCATTATTCAGCGTTTCCAGTTGTTGCGCGCGCCGATGCAACTCCGCGAAGACACTGACCTTTGCGCGCAAGAGTTCCGGCACCACCGGAACCGAAATGTAATCCACCGCGCCTCGCTGGTATCCCTTCAGGTAATCGAGGTCCGTCAGGTGCACACCGGAGATAAAAATCACCGCAATCCGCTGGAATCGAGGATGCTGCCGGATCATTTCCGCGAGTTCGAATCCGTCCATCTCTGGCATGCTCACATCCATGAGCACCACGGCCACGTCGTTTTTCAGAAGCAGCTCGAGAGCTTCCCGTCCGGAATTAGCCTTGATGAGATTCTCTCCCAGCTCGGCCAGCATGACCTCATAAGTCAGCAACTTTGACGGCTGATCGTCCACCATCAGAATGTTGACCTTCTCGTGTTTGCTCATTGTGTTCCCCTCAGCCCGCCCGCCGCAGGCGCGTCATCTCGGCGGGCGGGACGACCCACACTATCTGTGCAACCAGGTTCGGAGCGCCGACAGTAGCTGGTCCGTGTTAACAGGCTTGGCCAGATACTCGGAGGCGCCGGCCTCCAGACACTTTTCGCGATCGCCCTTCATGGCTTTCGCGGTTAATGCGATGATGGGCAGCCGCCGCAGCGCCGCCTTCTGCCGGATCACCTGCATGGTTTCGTAGCCGTCCATCTCGGGCATCATGATGTCCATCAGCACAATCGCAACGTCCGGCGTTGACTCCAGGAGTTCGATTGCCTGCCGCCCGGTTCCGGCGGTCAGGACGCTCATGCCGCGGCGCTCCAGCACGCTGCTCAGCGCGAAGATGTTGCGCACGTCATCGTCGACGACCAGCACTTTCTTCCCGATCAGCGCATCGTCGGATCGATGCAGACGGTCAAGCATTTTTTGTTTTTCGATCGGAAGATTGGAAACCACACGGTGCAGGAAGAGAGCGGTTTCATCGAGCAGCCGCTCCGGCGACTCGACGTTCTTCACGACCACGCTACGCGCGAGCGTATGCAGCTGTGCGTCTTCTTCGGAAGAGAGCTCTCGTCCGGTGAACACCACGACCGGCAAGTCGCCCAGGGACGGATTGTCGCGGAAGCGCTCCAGAATTTCGAAGCCCGACATATCCGGCAACCGCAAGTCGAGAACGGCGCAATCGAAGCTTTGCGATTCGACGGCCGCCAACGCTTCCGCGCCCGTCGAAGCAGTCGTCACGTCGATGTCGTCATACCCCAGCAACTCCTTGATGCTGAGCTGCTCGGCGGGATTGTCCTCCACGACCAAAAGCCGCTTGCGCCGCGGTGTTGCGTACTCCTTCAGTCGAGTCAGCGCGGCTTCAAGCCCTTCCGGAGTCGTGGGCTTGGTCACAAACGAAAACGCGCCGCGCGCCAGGCCGTGGTGCCGGTCCTCATCGAGCGTGAGCATCTGGACCGGAATATGCCGCGTGGCCGGGTCCTGTTTCAGATGATTAAGAATGGTCCAGCCGAGCATGTCGGGTAGGAAGACGTCCAGCGAGATTGCTGCCGGATGAAATTCGTGCGCGAGCGAAAGAGCTTCGCTGCCACGTCTCGCCACGAGAACTTTGAATCCCTTGTCTCGCGACAAGTCGCACAGCACACGGGCGTAATGCTGATCGTCTTCGACGATCAGCAATACCGAATCCTCGGGGCCCAGACTTTCACGGTCGTCCGGCACGCTCTGAGCAGGCTCTTCTGACACGGTCAGCTTGGCCAACTGCACGGGCAAAGTTGGCGAACTCCGCTCCGGTACAGCGACCGCCGACGGACCCACGTACGTTTGCGGCAAGTAGAGCGTGAACGTGCTGCCGTGACCGGGCAAGCTGCTCAACTGAATTTCTCCGCCCAGCAAGTTCGCAAGCTCACGGCTGATGGCGAGCCCTAGTCCGGTTCCGCCGTACTTGCGGCTCGTGCCCGCGTCTGCCTGCTGGAAGGCCTCGAAGATGATGCGCTGCTTTTCCGTAGGAATTCCGATGCCGGTATCGGCCACCTCGAACGCAATGACCGACGCGGCGCTTCCGAGAATTGGATGATCGTGCGACCAGCCGCTTTTGGCCGGAGAAACCGTCAGCCGGACGCCACCCTCTTCGGTAAACTTGAAGGCGTTCGACAAGAGATTCTTCAGCACCTGCTGCAAACGTTTCGAATCGGTCACCATACTGCGGCTGAGATGCGGATCGGTTCCGACCTCGAACGTGAGCTTGCGGTTGTCCGCCTCGTGGCGGAACGGCCGCGCGACCATTTCGAGCACGCTGCCAAAGAAAATCTCTTCGGCCTCGACCGAAACCGTGCCCGACTCGATCTTCGAAAGATCGAGAATGTCGGAGATGAGGTTGAGCAAGTCCGTACCTGCGCCATGAATGGTGCGCGCGAATTCGACTTGCTTCGCGGATAGGTTTCCTTCCGGATTGTCGCCCAGCTGCTGGCCCAGCACGAGAATACTGTTGAGCGGCGTGCGCAACTCGTGCGACATGTTGGCCAGGAATTCCGATTTGTACTTCGAGGTGAGCGCCAGTTCCTTGGCTTTTTCTTCCAGAGCGCGGCGGGCCTGCTCGATTTCCTGGTTCTTGCGCTCGACTTCGACGTTCTGTTCGGCGAGCTGTTGCGCTTTTTGCGCGAGCTGCTCGTTGGTCTGCTGCAATTCTCTTTGCTGCGTCTGCAGTTCTGTTGCAAGCTGCTGCGATTGCTTAAGCAAGCTTTCCGTCTGCATCGTGGCTTCAATACTGTTCAGGACGATGCCGATGCTGGCGGTGAGTTGCTCCAGGAATGCCAGGTGCGAAGCCGTGAACGTGCCGAGCGATGCAAGCTCGATGACGGCCTTGACGCTGTCTTCGAACAGCACAGGCAGCACGATTACGTTCCGGGGCACAGCCTCGAACAATCCCGAACGTATGGGGATCGTATTCGGCGGCAAGTCATTGATCAGCATGCGCCGTTTTTCGGCGGCACACTGCCCAATCAAGCCTTCACCCAGATTCAGTCGTTTCAAATGACCATCCGGGCCGTCCGAGGCGAATGCCGACAGCAACACCATGCCTGCTTCTTCTTCTGACTCCATCTGGTAGATGACGCCCTGCTGCGCATTGACCAGGGGCACAAGCTCGGACAGCATCATGCGTCCGACGGTCGTCAGATCGCGCTGCCCTTGCAACATGCCCGTGAATCGTGCGAGGTTCGTCTTCAGCCAGTCCTGTTCGGTGTTGCGCTCCGTCGTCAGGCGGAGATTGTTGATCATCGTGTTGATGTTGTCTTTGAGTTCGGCAACCTCGCCGCTGGCTTCCACCTGAATCGATCGCGTGAGGTCGCCCTTCGTTACGGCCGTCGCCACTTCGGCGATCGCCCGCACCTGGTTCGTTAAGTTGTCGGCAAGCAGGTTGACATTGCCAGTCAAGTCCTTCCATGTTCCGGCGGCGCCGGGGACGTTCGCCTGTCCGCCGAGGCGGCCTTCGACGCCGACCTCGCGAGCCACCGTCGTCACCTGATCGGCGAACGTTGCCAATGTGTCGGTCATGTTGTTGATCGTTTCCGCCAGCGCTGCGACTTCGCCCTTCGCGTTTACGGTCAGCTTCTTGGTCAGCTCTCCGTTGGCAACGGCGGTCACGACCTTCACAATGCCGCGCACCTGTTCGGTAAGATTGGCCGCCATGACGTTGACGTTGTCGGTCAAGTCTTTCCACGTTCCGGCAACACCCGGCACTTTCGCTTGGCCGCCAAGCTTGCCGTCGGTGCCGACTTCGCGCGCCACGCGCGTAACTTCGGCAGCGAAAGCGTTGAGCTGATCCACCATCGTGTTGATGGTGTTCTTCAGTTCAAGAATTTCGCCCTTCACGTCGACCGTGATCTTGCGCGACAAGTCGCCGCGCGCCACGGCGGTTGTAACTTCCGCGATGTTTCGCACCTGTGCCGTGAGGTTTCCGGCCATGGCGTTGACCGAGTCGGTCAGGTCCTTCCACGTTCCGGCGACGCCCGGCACGTTGGCCTGGCCGCCGAGTCGACCTTCCGAACCCACCTCGCGAGCAACGCGCGTAACTTCAGCAGCAAACGATCGAAGCTGCTCGACCATCGTATTGAGCGTTTCTTTGAGCTGCAGAATTTCGCCGCGTACGTCCACGGTAATTTTCTTCGACAAATCGCCGTTCGCGATAGCCGTTGCGACCTCGGCGATGTTTCGCACCTGGCCAGTCAGGTTGCTGGCCATGAAGTTCACGTTGTCGGTAAGGTCCTTCCACGTGCCGCCGACGCCGGGCACCTGCGCCTGACCGCCGAGCTTTCCTTCCGTTCCCACTTCGCGGGCCACGCGCGTCACTTCGCCGGCGAACGCGTTCAGTTGGTCCACCATTGTGTTGATGGTGTTCTTGAGCTCGAGAATTTCGCCTTTCACGTCGACCGTGATTTTGCGCGACAGGTCGCCGCGGGCCACGGCTGTTGTAACTTCGGCAATGTTTCGCACCTGGCCGGTAAGGTTGCCGGCCATCGAGTTCACCGAGTCCGTCAAGTCTTTCCACGTTCCGGCCACCCCGGGCACGTTTGCCTGCCCACCGAGTCGTCCTTCGGTTCCGACTTCGCGAGCCACGCGTGTCACTTCGCCGGCGAAGGCGTTGAGTTGGTCCACCATCGTGTTAATGGTTTCCTTCAGCAACAGAATTTCGCCGCTGACGTTGACCGTGATTTTCTTCGAGAGGTTTCCGCTGGCGATGGCGGTCGAGACCTCGGCGATGTTTCGGACTTGGCCTGTAAGGTTGCTGGCCATTGAATTCACCGAGTCCGTGAGGTCCTTCCACGTTCCAGCGATGCCGGGTACCTGCGCCTGACCGCCGAGTTTGCCGTCGGTTCCCACCTCGCGCGCTACACGCGTCACTTCCGAAGCGAATGACCGGAGCTGATCGACCATCGTGTTGATGGTGTCCTTCAATTCGAGAATTTCGCCTTTCACATCGACCGTGATCTTGCGCGATAGGTCGCCGCGGGCCACTGCCGTCGTGACCTCGGCGATGTTTCGCACCTGGCCAGTCAGGTTGCTGGCCAGGAAGTTCACGTTGTCGGTAAGGTCCTTCCACGTGCCGCCGACGCCGGGCACCTGCGCCTGACCGCCGAGCTTTCCTTCCGTTCCCACTTCGCGGGCCACGCGCGTCACTTCGCCGGCGAACGCGTTCAGTTGGTCCACCATTGTGTTGATGGTGTTCTTGAGCTCGAGAATTTCGCCTTTCACGTCGACCGTGATTTTGCGCGACAGGTCGCCGCGGGCCACGGCTGTTGTAACTTCGGCAATGTTTCGCACCTGGCCGGTAAGGTTGCCGGCCATCGAGTTCACCGAGTCCGTCAAGTCTTTCCACGTTCCGGCCACCCCGGGCACGTTTGCCTGCCCACCGAGTCGTCCTTCGGTTCCGACTTCGCGAGCCACGCGTGTCACTTCGCCGGCGAACCGGTTGAGCTGGTCCACCATCGTGTTCAGCGTCTCTTTGAGCTGCAAAATTTCGCCGCGCACGTCGACAGTAATTTTGCGCGAGAGGTCGCCGCTGGCGATCGCCGATGCGACCTCAGCAATGTTTCGTACCTGGCCAGTAAGGTTGCTGGCCATGAAGTTCACGTTGTCAGTAAGGTCCTTCCATGTACCGCCGACACCGGGCACCTGAGCCTGGCCGCCGAGTTTTCCTTCCGTACCGACCTCGCGAGCCACGCGCGTTACTTCGCCGGCGAACGCGTTCAACTGATCCACCATCGTGTTGATGGTGTCTTTCAGTTCGAGAATTTCACCCTTCACATCGACGGTGATTTTGCGCGACAAGTCGCCACGCGCAACAGCCGTCGTCACCTCGGCAATGTTTCGAACCTGCGCCGTAAGGTTTCCGGCCATGGCATTGACCGAGTCGGTCAAGTCCTTCCACGTTCCCGCCACGCCCGGCACCACGGCCTGTCCACCAAGTTTTCCGTCGGTTCCCACTTCGCGGGCTACGCGCGTCACTTCCGAAGCGAACGACCGCAGCTGATCCACCATCGTGTTGATGGCTTCTTTGAGCTGGAGAATTTCGCCGCGTACATCGACCGTAATTTTGCGCGACAAGTCGCCGCTGGCCACGGCGGTCGCCACCTCGGCGATGTTGCGGACCTGGCCAGTAAGGTTGCTGGCCATGGAGTTGACGGAATCCGTGAGGTCCTTCCACGTTCCGGCCACGCCCGGCACCTGCGCCTGGCCGCCGAGTTTCCCATCGGTACCCACTTCGCGGGCCACGCGCGTCACTTCGGCCGTAAACACGCCCAACTGCTGAATCATCGTGTTGACGATTTCGGCTGACCGCAGAAACTCGCCTTCGAGCGGCCGCCCATCGACTTCCAATCGCACGGTCTGTGTCAGATTTCCCTGCGCCACTGCGGAGATCGCGCGCGTAACTTCGGTTGTCGGACGCAACAGATCTTCAACGAGCGTGTTCACGGAGGACTCCATGTCACCCCATGCGCCCCGAGATTCGTGAAATCGCGCCCGCTCCCGCGTCTTCCCCTGTTTGCCGACCACTTGGCCGAGCCGCTTCAGCTCCAGCGCCATCTTCTGATCGGCCGCCGCAATATCGTTAAACGTGTCGGCGATCTTGCCCCCCAAGCCGACCCATGAGCCCGGGAGGCGCACCGAGAAGTCACCATCGCGCAGGGTTTGCAAGCTAGCCAGGATCGCCGCGAGGTCGGGCGACGGCTCAGCAGTCGAATGGCCATTGTTTTTCCCGCTCACATTTTGCTCGTTGGCACCTTGCTCGCTGACGAGCAAGGTTCCGCCATCTGTGACAGTGGCCGTGGCGGCACGATTTCTTTTCATTTTCTCCCCCAGAAAGGAGCCTTGCGACAGGGCGCAGCCTGCCATCTTGCCGATTGTGTTTGTTAGCCCCACCTCATGGTGACGTGGAAAGGACTCAACTGCTGGCGAGGCAGTTGATTGAACACGCCGCATGCTAGTTAATGGCGCAAAATCTAGGGCAACGGCAGGTGTTCCACAGGAGATGGATACCAGAAAAAACCACGAAACGCTCTACAGTGTTTTCTGTAGAACAATGGGCTAGGCTCTGGCGGGACCACAAAAATGGCGGGGATTCAACGCGTGCCCTACGTCCAACCTCGGCTATGAAGTGTGCGGCTGACGAATGAACGGCCCTCATGCGCCGCGTCAATGGCCGCTAACAGGTCCAGGCCGGCATCGGATTTCACCACGTAGCCATAGGCTCCCCCTCGTAAAGCATCTTTTGCCAAGGGGATAGATATATGTTGGCTCACAAAAATGATGCGCGAATCGGGAGAAACAGTACGAATACCCGGCGCGACTTCAATGCCGCTCATGTCCGGAAGGCTGATGTCCAGAAGAACTATGTCGGGATGCAGCTCTTCGACTTTCTTGAGCGCTTCCTTGCCCTCCGCCGCCTCGCCCACCACCTCGAGGTTGGGATTCGTCCTCAGAACAGAACGCAGGGCGCGCCTCGCTACCTCATGATCATCGACGAGTACGATCCGGATTGCACACATCATCTCTATTCCTAAGCTGGCCTTTGCAATCAAATTTATGAGACTACATTCGGCGTACTAGCATTTGCTATCGGGTCATCACCGCATGCGACGGTGCGAATGGTACAACAATTTTTCCGGAGCGCAAAGTGTGAAACGCTTTGCATGGCGTGTGCGGGATAGGGTTAAAGGTGGGACAAATAATTTGCGAAAAGTCTTCGAAAGAGGACGAACTCGTCACCCCGACTCGCCAATGATCTGTCAAATCTTGCATCTCGCATGCGAAACTGGTGTCGCATGAAAGTTCTTGCCGTGATTCCGGCGCGCCTCGCGTCGACGCGCCTGCCTCGCAAAATGCTGCGCGAAATCGCCGGTGTGCCCTTGCTCGCCCGGGTCTATCAGGGCGTACAGCGTTCGTCACTGCTCGCAAAAGTGATCGTCGCCACCGATTCGGAAGAAATACGACTTTTTTGCCAGGAGCAAAGGTTTAACGTCCAAATGACCTCGCCAGCCCACCGCTCAGGAACCGAGCGGGTTCATGAGGTCTCGACGATCATTCCCGCCGATGTCTATCTCAACGTTCAAGGCGATGAGCCGCTCACGAGGCCCGAGCACATTGAAAGCCTGATTGCCGCGATGCACGATCCGAACGCAGAAGTCGGAACCTTGAAAACGCTCGCAGCTGAAGTAGACGTCAACAATCCCAGCGCGGTGAAAGTCGTCACCGATAGCACAGGCCGCGCCCTGTATTTTTCGCGTGCCACTATTCCGCATGACCGCGATGGCGCCCGCCCGTCTTACTACAAGCATTTGGGCTTTTACGCGTATCGCAAACCGGCCCTCGATAAATTTGTGGGCTGGCCAGAGTCGTCCCTGGAGCGCAGCGAGCGCCTGGAGCAATTGCGCTTTCTTGAAAACGGAGTATCAATCTACGTAGCGGAAACCCCGTACGACACGGTTGGAGTAGACACGGAAGAGGACTTGAGGCGGGTAGAGGAGATTCTACGGGACAAGTAGGGTTTCACCTCTGCAATCTGCAATCTTAAATCTGCAATTTCTTCAGTGCGCCCTGGCCCACGTCTCCGCTGCCGACACTCGTTTAGCGATCGCCGGATGGGAATGAAAAAACCATTCCACCCAACGTGACGGCGTTTTCTCGGCTAGGTTCTGTTCCGCGAGCTTGTTCATCGACGAAATAAACGGCTCGACGCTGGCCACCGACTCGAAACAGTAGCGGTCGGCCTGCCGTTCGTTGAAGCGCGAATACGCGTTCATCGCCGGCATCAGCAGCAGCGACAGCACCGTCGAGACAAGGATCAGCAGCGGCAGATTCGCAAAATCTGACATGCTACCAAACATGTCGCGCCGCTCCACGGCATAATGCAGAACCGCGTTCGCCAGCCAGAAGCCCAGCAGCGTAATCCCCGCCTGCACGAAAATGCTCTTCAGAATGTGCCGGTGCACGTGGTGGCCAAGCTCGTGCGCCAGCACCGCCTCGATCTCGTCGTCGGAATAGTGGTCAAGCAGCGTGTCGGCCAGAATGATGCGCCGCGTTGCGCCCAGTCCGGTGAGCGCGGCATTTGCCTTCTTGCTTTTTTCCGACAGACGCCATTTATAAACTCCGCGCACCCGCGTGCCGGCATGCTCACTGAGCACAATCAGGCGGCGTTTCAGTTCTTCGTTATCGAGCGGCTCAAATTTATAGAAAACCGGAAAAAGAATTACGGGCGCCAATTGTGCGAACAGCACAAATAACCCCATGAACACGGCCCACGCAATCAGCCACCAATATTGCGGATTCTGGCGTAGCAAAAGATAAATCAATTCCGCGACGATCGTGGCCAGTGCCAGCCCGATCAACATGCCTTTGACTTCGTCCCACAACCAGGAACACAGGCGCTGGTTTGAGAGATGAAAGCGGTGTTCGAGACGGAATCCGTAAAACTCAAGCGGCAGTCCGATCACCTTCGCGATCAGCATGAGCATGAGTACATAAAGGAAGACAGCAAAGGTGTAATTCTGTCCGCCACCCCGGTACGCCCAATCACGCAGAGCGCCCGTCCAGCCGGTCATCAGCAGCACGACCAGCAAGCCGAAGCCGATCACGGAATCGGCCACGCTCATCCATCGCTTGATGCGATTGTATCGGCGCGATTCGGCGGAATCGGATGAATGCACTGGTTGCGCTATGGTCTCTGTGCTGCTCATGGCCCCTGGAGTGTTTCTTATTATCTTATCGTGTTTGCGCGCGCGCCACACGCGAAAGTGCTGTGTCCATGCGGCTATTTTGCGTCTCGAGACTGGTCCTACCTGTCTCCAACAACCTTCACTAGCCTTGCATCACAAAACGTTCGGAATTCTCCAGAATTTCTGTGACCAGCTCGGGAGTGCACGCCTCCACGTACACCCGCAACAGCCGCTCGGTTCCGGAGGCACGGAACAACACCCATGGATCAGCGCCGTTGCCATTCATCGGGGCATCCAGGTAAAGCTTCATCCCGTCGCGATTCTCTTTACGGAGCACTGGATATGAGCCGATCCGGGTGGTCGCCGCGTCGCCCGCGCGCCTCACGGCTCCATTTTTCAGTTCGTCGGAAACGTGCAGATCGCGGCGTCCATAGTAATGCGCCCCGTATTCGCGTTGCAGATCGGCGACCAACTGGCCGAGCGGCTTGCCTTCGTCCGCCATCACATTGGCCAGCAGCAACGCATTCAGAATCCCGTCGCGCTCCGGCAAGAATCGGCTGTAGCCGATTCCCCCTGATTCCTCGCCGCCGATCAAGATTTCGTGTTCCATCATCAGGTCGGCAATGTATTTGAAGCCGATCGAACATTCGTGCAGTTTGCGTCCGTAGCGGGCGGCGATGCGGTCCATCATGCCGGTCGTATTGAATGCGCGCACCACGTCCCCGGGCCACTTTTTTCGCACCAGTAGCCAGTTCAGAAGGACGGACATGCATTTGTGCGAATCGACAAAGCTCCCGTCTTCTGCCACCGCGCCGATGCGATCGGCATCGCCGTCCGTCACCAGGCCGGCGTGACATTTTTCTTTTACAACCGTCTCCTGGAGCAGCGCGACATGCGGAATAATCGGCTCGGGATTGATTCCGGGAAAGAGCGGATTCACATCCTGCCGAATGGCGACGTATTGAATTCCGTTCTTGTCGAAAATGCCCGGCAGCACACCTCGTCCCGAACCGTACATCGAGTCAATAGCAAACTTGAAGTTCGCTTTGCCGATGATCTTCAAATCCCCGAACTGGCAAACGGCTTCGACATATGCCGCTTTCAGGTCGACTTCTTCGACCTTCGCCGCCCGGCCGCTCGGCATCGCGCCGGTGGCTAATTCGGCTTCGATCATCGTCATGATGGCGGGAGTGGCGGACCCGCCAAAGTTAGCTTTGAATTTGACGCCATTCCAGTTCCAGGGATTGTGGCTCGACGTGACCATGACGCCGCCCGCCGCGCCAGACTTTGTCACGTTGTATGACACCGCGGGCGTGGGGACGTAATCGTCGGACAGGCGCACTGGAATGCCGGCCGCCGCCACAACTTCGGCGACGGCGTGCGCCGCACGATCCGACGCAAACCGCGTGTCATAGCCGATGACGACCCCGCGCGCGGGGTCTTCGTGCTTTAAGACATAGGA
The DNA here is from genome assembly GCA_963698865.1 of uncultured Acidobacteriaceae bacterium. Classification (GTDB taxonomy): domain Bacteria; phylum Acidobacteriota; class Terriglobia; order Terriglobales; family Acidobacteriaceae; genus Acidiflorens. The sequence goes on from CAVOSL010000007.1 coordinate 970,646, forward strand.
AGCAATCGCGCCCGCCACCCGGCGGACATTCTCGAAAGTGAAATCGTCGGCAATAATGCCGCGCCAGCCATCGGTTCCAAATTTGATTTCAGTCATTTTTCGTTGTTGGTCGTTCGTCCTTCGTCGTTCGCCGTGCGGTGGTGCTTCGTCGAGGGTTTGCGAAGGACGAACGACGAAGGACGAAAGACCTTTCTAAACCAGCTTCTTCAACTTCTTCTCATCCAGATACTTCACCACTTTGCCCACATCCTGCGACTGGTCGAGCGTCGTAATCAGCAACGCATCATCGGTTTCGACCACGACAAGATTATTGACGCCCACCGTGGCCACAAATTTACCCGGCGCATACACATAATTGTTTTTCGCATTCAACGCGAAGCCTCCGGCTGCGTTTACCATACTTCCATCGCCCGGCTTGCTCTTCGCGACATGGTGCTCGTGCAGCGCGGTCCACGATCCCAGATCGTTCCATCCGAAATCGGATGGCAGGCAGAAGATGTGCGACGCACCCTCTCCTTTCGCCGAGCGCGGCTCAAGAATTGCGTAGTCAACGCTGATGTTCTCGCACTTGGGATACAGCCTGCGGAAAGTCCCGGCAAATTTGCGGGTGCCATAAGCAGCGGCGATTTTCTCCAAAATCGCTGCCGTTTGCGGCAGGTGCTCGCGCAGCGCATTGGCGACCGTCCCTGCGCGCCACAAAAACATGCCGCTATTCCAGAAATAATTACCCGCCTCAAGAAACTGCCGCGCCCACGGAAGGCCCGGCTTCTCTGTAAAGCGCCGAACGCGCAGCGAGCTATCGCCGGCATTCTGACCCGCCTCAATGTACCCGTACCCGGTTTCGGGTCGCGCCGGCCGAATTCCCAGCACCACAATATTCTCGCCCGCCGCAGCGATCTCGATTCCCTTGTGCAGTCGTGCTCGAAACTCGTCGGGCTTGGCGATCACGTGGTCCGAAGGGAACAATCCCAGCACCGCCTCGGGATCGGCGCGCAGCAACAGAAAAGCCGCCAGCCCGATCGCCGGCGCGGTATTTCGTCCGGCTGGTTCGGCGACAATCTGCTGCGCCGGTAGGTTCCGAATCTGCCGCAGGATCGCCGGCCGCAGATCCTCATTCGTAATAACCCAAAAATTCTTCGCCCACGAGAGGGGCAAAAGCCGCGCCACCGTCTGCTGGATCATGGTCTGCTTGCCGTCGAGCGCGAGCAGTTGTTTGGCGCGCCGTTTCCGGCTCAGCGGCCAAAAACGCGTCCCCCGGCCGCCGGCCAGGATGACGGGATAGAAATGGGGATTCGACTTCACAGGCACTCAAAGCCTATCATTTCGCGGAGAAATTCTTAAACGAGGTACCCAAAGGCGCACAGAGGATTCTGGGTTTCCTCCGTGTACCTCCGTGTACTCTGTGGTAAACGGTTTTACAGGCGCGTGGCGGGCTCTGGCGGGGGTGTTCCAGGCACAAACGCTTTCAGAAACTCCGCCGCCCATTGCGGACGCACCGCGAACTCACCCAGAGCCGCAGGAATCACCACAGCGTCTCCCTTGGCAAGGGTGACCGGACCCTGCCCTGCAACTTCTACGATCCCGCAGCCCTCAACAGCCACCAGAATTTGCACCGAATCTTTGCCCGATCCATCATGCGTAAAAAATTTGTGTGGCTCCTTCAACTCGAATAAGTCGACGGAGAAGTAGGGGGCCGCGATCATCGAAGAAAGCCGGTTCTTGCCGCCATCGATGGCCGCAGGCGCCGCTCGAATCACCTTGCCTGAAGCCACGTGCTCCTTCACTGATGCAAGCCCGCGCTCCAGATGGAGAGGCCGCGGCCGCCCATAGTCATACAAACGATACGTTGTATCCGACTGCTGCTGCGTTTCGACAATCACTGCTCCCGGCCCGAGCGTGTGCACCGTACCGCCGGCCACATAAATCATCTCGCCCTGATAAACGTTCACCCAATTCAGCAACTCTTCCGCGCACTTGTCATGGATCGCCGGCTCAAACTGAGCCCGCGTGACGCCCGCTTTCAACCCAAGCGCGATCTGCGCTCCTGGACGCGCATGGGCCACGTACCAGCATTCCGTCTTTCCCCAAGGCTCGCCGAAGCGCTGCGCGGTGGCATCGTCTGGATGCACCTGCACCGAAAGCTTCTCCTCGGGAAATAAAAACTTCAGCAGCAGAGGGAAGCGCCGCGGATCGCGCGCCGCCGTGCCCACAAGCTTAGGCCCGAATTCCTTGCTCAGGTCAGCAAGCGTGCGATTGGCAAGCGGCCCGTTCGAAACCAGGCAGTTGTCGCCGGTAAGCCAGGCTTCGCCGATCTTCTCGTTGAATTTGTGGTTGGGATAAATCGGCGCAAGGTCAAGCGTCCCCCACGGGCGCGGGTCGAACATGGGCGACATGAGGAGTGGGTAGAGTTGCGACATGGAGCGCACAGCCGACGGTAAGGGGTCATAGCCCGACCGCAGGCTTCTTCTAGCATGTTAACCTAGGGTCCCAACGGTGGTGGTCCGATGGCCGGCTACGCAGAGGACTGGAAAGAATACAAGCGACTCAGAAACCAGTGGATTCTGGTCTTTGTAGGATACATACCCGTCGTTGGAACCTTCGGGTACCTGTCAATTAAGCTGTTTCACAGTACCACTCCTGCCTTCGTGCTTGCCTTTTTCTGGATGGCATTGTTCCTCGTCACCGGGTGGCGAGTCCAGCTGTGGAGATGCCCCCGATGTGGAAACTGGTTTTCGGCAAAGTGGTGGTACAACAAGAGCTTTCTGGCTAGACGCTGCGTGCATTGCGGTCTGCCAAAATATCAGGAGTAAAGCCTCTCCAAGAGGACAGTGAACGCGGGCGAGGGTGCCCGCGCCACACGAGCTATAGAGATCCGAAGTACTTCCGCATCCGCTCCAGCGCCTTATCCAGATTCTCCATCGACGTCGCATAAGAAAACCGCACGTGCTCGGTCGTCCCGAACCCCTCCCCCGCAACGGTGGCCACGTGCGCCTTGTGCAGCAATCCATGCGCGACGTCAGCGCCGCATGCAATCCCGTTCTTGCCAAAAAACGCCGACACATTCGGATACGCGTAGAACGCGCCCTCCGGATTCTGGCACGTGATTCCCGGAATCGCTCTCAGCCCCGCAATAATATGGTCGCGCAGTCGGATATATTCCGCGCGCATATCGGCCACGCATTGTTGCGAGCCGTTCAAAGCCGCGACCGCCGCCTTCTGCACAATCGACGCCGGATTCGACGTCTGCTGGCTCTGCAGCTTCTGCATCGCGCCGACGACCGTTGCCGGGCCAAGCGTGTATCCCAGCCGCCAGCCGGTCATGGCATAAGTTTTCGAAAGCGATCCCACCACCAGAAACTGATCGCGATATTCGTTCAGCGACCCGACTGAAAAATTCTTGTCCGTGTAATTGAGATACACATAGCACTCATCGGAGATCACCCAGATGCCGCGCTCATGCGCCAGCCGCACAACTTCAGTCATATCCTCCGGGCTCATCACCGCACCGGACGGATTTGACGGCGAATTCAAAATGATGAGCTTCGTCTTCGGCGTCACTAGCCGCGCCACCATCAGTGCAGTCACGCGGAAACCGTGCCCTTCATCAGCCTTCAGCAGCACACACTTGCCGCCCACGTAATTCACCATGTCCTTGAACGAGACCCAGTACGGCACGGGCAGAATGACTTCGTCTCCGTGATCGACCAGCACGGAAATCGCATTGAAAAGCGCATGTTTGCCGCCGACAGACGCGCACGTTTCCTCGCGCTTGTAGGCCGAACCGAAATCGGCCGCGTGCCGCTTGCTGATCGCGTCCTTCAATTCCGTCGTTCCGCCCACCGGCGTGTAGCGCGAAAAATTTCCGCGAATCGCCGCAATCGCCGCCTCTTTAATGTGCTCCGGCGTGCTGAAATGCGGCTCGCCGGCGGTCGCATCCACCACGTCGATGCCCTGCTGCCGCAGCTTGTCCGCTTCCGCCACCGCGGCCATGGTTGCCGAAGGCTCGATCCGGTTGATGCGCTCCGCCAGTTGCACGGGACGGGTCATGGCGCTCAATACTGTACTCATGATTTCTTTTTCCTGGATTTGGTTTTTCGTTCCGTTGCCCGCTCTGCATTCAGCCGTTCCGTTTCGCGCGCTCCTGCTTCATGCGCGCCCACTCCGCCGTCGCCGAATTTGTTCGCGACATCCATTTTCTCATGCAGCTTCTGGGCTACAAGGTCCGGCACCAGGCAATCGATCGGGCCGCCGAGTTGCGCCACTTCGCGAACCAGTCGCGAACTCAAGTATGAATATTTTGCCGCCGGCATCATGAACACCGTTTCCAGCCCCGGCTGCAGCTTGCGGTTCATCAATGCCATCTGAAGCTCGTATTCGTAGTCGCTGATGGCGCGTATTCCGCGCAGAATCGCCTGGGCCTCGACCCGCAACGCATAGTCCACCGTGAGCCCATGAAAGGTATCGATCGAAACATTGTCGAAGCCGGCCGTCATTGCCTCGAGCATCTGCCGCCGGTCATTCACACTAAACAGCGGGTCCTTCTCGGGATTACGCAGGATGGCCACGACCAACTCGTCAAAAATCTTGCTGCCGCGTTCAATTAAATCGAGATGCCCGTTGGTGGGAGGATCGAACGATCCAGGATAAATAGCCTTGATGCGCTTCAAGGAGTCCTCGTCGTGGAAAGCCTAGATTGTATGCGGTGCGAAACAGGAATGGCAATCGAACAGTGGAGGCACAGGCGTGGCGCCCGTGCCCTCCCATGAGCAAAGGATCAAAGAAAAACTATCGCCGAGCCGCAGGTACCTTTGCCGCTTCCGCCGCCGCCGGCATCGTCGCTACTTTCCCACTAGCAGGCGCTGCCGCCGCCTGTGGAGCCGCCACCGGAGCCGCAGCCGGAACCAGTCCCAGCGCCTTGCGCACTTCGGCATCCAGCTTCACCAGTGTGTCCTTATTCTCTTTCAGGAACGCCCGTGCATTCTCGCGGCCCTGTCCAATACGCTCGCCCTTGTAGCTGAACCACGATCCCGACTTCTCGAGAATGTTGTTATTCACAGCCAGGTCGAGCAGGTCGCCCTCGCGCGAAATGCCTTCGCCGTACAGAATGTCGAACTCGGCCTCGCGGAACGGAGCCGCCACCTTGTTTTTCACGACCTTGACGCGCGTCCGCGATCCGGTCACCACGTCGCCTTCCTTGATCGCCGCGATCCGCCGAATATCAATTCGCACTGACGAATAAAACTTTCAGCGCGCGGCCACCGGTCGTAGTTTCGGGATTGCCGAACATCACGCCGATCTTCTCGCGAATCTGGTTGATGAAAATCAAAGACGTCCTCGACTTCGAAACCGTCCCCGTCAGTTTGCGCAGCGCCTGCGACATCAGCCGCGCTTGCAGTCCCATGTGGCTGTCGCCCATCTCACCATCGAGTTCAGCTTTCGGCACGAGCGCCGCCACCGAGTCCACCACCAGCACGTCAATCGCATTCGAGCGCACTAGCGCCTCGGTGATCTCCAGCGCCTGCTCGCCATAGTCAGGCTGCGAAACCAGCAGGTTATCCACGTCGACGCCCAGCTTCTTCGCGTAGCCCGGATCGAGCGCGTGCTCGGCATCCACAAACGCCGCCATGCCGCCGTTCTTCTGCGCCTCGGCAATCACCTGCAACGCAATTGTCGTTTTGCCCGACGATTCCGGCCCGAAAATTTCAATCACGCGCCCGCGCGGCACGCCGCCCACTCCAAGCGCCGCATCGAATGAAATCGCGCCCGTCGAGATCACCGAGATCGGAACGATCGCTTCCTTCGATCCCAGCCGCATGATCGAACCTTTGCCAAACTGTTTTTCAATCTGAGAAAACGCGAGATCGATTGCCTTGTTGCGTTCGTCTGTTCTGCTATCGGCCATAATGGCTGCTCCTGATTTGTCGATTCTGAAGTGCGGGTTCCAAGTTCCTACTGGCTACATTTCGGAAGCCTACACCCGCGGGCTGGAGCGAAAAGTGTTGGCTGTCACATCAATTTCGTTCAGTTTAGCACGAAGCGAATGAAAAGCGAAGAAGATAGAGAGCGCCGCACCCGTTATCGACTCGGCACGTGCCTGGTTTTAACACGATGTAAATGAAGCCACCGTTTTCCTTGCGCTAGACTCAGAGGATTCGAATTCGCAAGCATGCGCAAAGCCACCATCCTCTTCAATCCTAATTCCGGACGCAAAGGCAAGAGCCGCGACCGCGAGCTCGACATTGCCATTGGCATCATCCAGTCGGCCGGTGTTCACACCGAACTCACCGTCTGCCGTTCCAGCCACGAAGCGACGATCCACGCCCGTTACGCGGTCGCCGGGGGCAGCGACACCGTTTTTGCCTGCGGCGGCGACGGCACCATTCACGACGTAATTCAAGAACTCGCCGGTACGCCGGTCGCGCTCGCCATTCTGCCCTTCGGCACCGCCAACGCTCTCGCTCACGATCTCGGTCTTCCATCTCGTCCGAGCGAGGCTGCCCGCGTCGCTGTCAATGGCGCCGTTCGGCGCATTCCGCTAGGCCGCGTCGAATACGAAGATTTTCACGGCAAGCCCTCCGCCCGCTATTTCACCGTCGCGGCCGGAATCGGCGTCGACGCGCACCTCTTCTACAAACTCACCGCCGATCTGAAGAATCGCTCGGGCATGGCCGCTTATTACCTCAAAGCGTGGCATCTCTGGGCCACCCATCGCATGCGCCGCTTCGAAGCCGAATATTCCAACGGCAGCGGCCACAAGCAAACCGCGCTCCTCACAGAACTGCTTGCCGTGCGCATCCGATTTTTCGGCAATATCCTGCGCGAACTCGTCCCCGGAGCCCATCTCGATCGCCCCAACCTGCGCACGGTGATGTGCCGTACCGACAGCCGGAACGCCTATCTGCAATACGTGGCGGGCGCGCTCGTCGGATGGCGGCGCAACATTCCGGGGATTGATCTGGTCAGCTGCTCAGAAATCGCCTGTCAGTTGCCCGAGCGGGGCGGCGCCGCCGAGCGGGTTTATGTCGAAGCCGATGGCGAACTCCTCGGCCGCCTCCCCGCACGCATGACGATCGAGCCCGACGCTCTGTCGCTCGTCGTTCCGGCGTCGGCAGGCTAGAACCAGGGCTTACCATATACAATGCTGGTATCGACTATGGTAATATGAAAGTCATGGAGACAGCCCGTAAAATCACCGTCGAAATACCCGCCAGCCTTCTCGAAAAAGCCCAACGAGCAAGTGGCGCGGGGATCACGCAGACGGTTCGCACCGGCCTCAAGCTCCTGGCGGCATCCGAGACCTATGCCCGGCTCCGCAAACTCCGAGGCAAGGTTCGCTTCACCCGCACCCTGGCTGATTTGAAAGCCGATCGATGATCGCAGCGGACACGAGTACCTGGATTGCCTTCCTTCAAGAGGGCGCCGGCGAAGATACCTCGTTGCTCGATCGCGCGCTGGAAGACGGGCAGGTGGTCATGGTGCCGGTGGTGCTCACCGAACTGCTAAGCGACCCAAATCTCGCTTCGGAGGTTGCCGAGACACTCGGCGATGTTCCGATGATCGACCTGGAGTCCGGCTACTGGCAACGCGCGGGGCTGCTGCGCGCAAAAGTGCTGGCGAAGCGACGCAAAGCACGCCTCGGCGACGCGCTGATTGCTCAGAGCTGCATAGACCATGGCATCCCGCTGTTAACGCGAGACGGCGACTTCCGGGCGTTCGCCGCCGCTGCCGGACTGGACCTCCTCCTTGGGGGCTAAGGCCGGAGACCTCGCATCAGCTAAACTCTTCTAAGCCGCTTGGAACCCGTCACCCACTTTTTATTCGGCGCCAATCTGGGCCGCGCCGGTCTCAACCGCAAAACTGCGCTTGCCACCGCCACGCTCACCCTTGCAGCCGAGGCCGCCGACCTCGACGTCTTCAGCCGCTTCGGCGGTTCGGCCTTCGCCCTCAATCACCATCGCGGCTTCACGCACTCATTCCTCGGCGTCCCGATCGTCGCCGCGGTCGTCGTCGCTTTCATGTATGGAGTCTGGCGCCTGCGCAAACGCAAAACGCGCAATCCGAATCTCCCGCCGCGTTGGAAACTGCTCTACGCCTATGCCTGTCTAGCCGGCCTCAGCCACATTCTGCTCGACTACACCAACAGCTACGGCATTCGCCCCTTCTGGCCGTTCTCGGAGCGCTGGATCTCGTGGGACATCGTTTACATAGTCGAACCCGTCCTGCTCGTCGTTTTGTTCCTCGGACTCACGCTGCCAGCGCTGTTTTCGCTCATCAATCAGGAAATTACCTCGGGCCCTAGACAAGACAAAGCTCCGCCCGGCCGCGTAGCCGCTTCACTCGCCCTGCTCGCCGTTTTTACGCTCTGGGGATTGCGCGACTACGAGCACCGCCGCGCCCTGGCTGCACTCGAAGCAAGAAATTATCAGGGCGTCGATGCCATCCGCGTCTCCGCCTACTCCTACCCGTTCAATCCCTTTCGCTGGTACGGAATCGCCGAAACGTCCACCTTCTTCGCCTCCATTGACGTCAATTCCCTCGCCCCGGAAGTCGATCCGGAAGGCAACATGCAAATTCGCTACAAGCCCGAGGAGACTCCTGTCACCCTGGCCGCCAAACAAAGCTATCTCGGCCGCGTCTATCTGAGTTGGGCGCAGTACCCGATCACAGAGACAGAAGAACTTGAACCTGGATTAGCTAACAACCATGCCGCCTATCGCGTCCGCTTTCGCGACTTGCGTTACGCCTACCCCGGACAAGGCGCGAGATCCCCTCTTGGGGCCAGCGTCCTGCTCACGCGCGACCTCAAGATCATTGGTGAGCGAATGGGAGTGCGCGGGAACACTAACAACGAAAAGCGCTGATCCAAAAACGCCGACCGACGACGCGAACAGCTGATTTTCTTTTCAGTGACAAAAATGGAACAGTCCGGCAGGCCTCCTTCCCTTGACCAACTCCCGTCCCAAGCGCCACAATCCTTAATGTCAACTCCGTGAGGTGATTATGCTGGCCTATCTTTTCATCGTCTTCGCGATTGCCATGCGCATGCCGTTCCTGCCGCATCCCTGGAACTTCACTCCCGTTGCGGCCGCCCTGCTCTACTTTGGAGCCCGTGGCTCGCGCCGCCAGCTTTGGATTCCCCTTCGTCCTACTCGCCGCCTCCGACCTGGTGCTCAATAAGTTCGTTTACGCCTATCAGTTCTCATGGGACCAATACATTACCTGGTTCTGGTACGCCGCCATTCTCTGGTTGGGGACGAATCTGCGCGACAATACCAGCCTGCGCGAGGCGAAAGATTGGCTGCGCATCGGCGGAGCCACCCTCGCCAGTTCCGTGTCATTCTTTATTTTGAGCAATCTTGCGGTGTGGGCCTACTGGCCAACCTACCCGAAGAGCTTTGTGGGATTGATGACCTGCTACGCTGCCGGCATTCCGTTCTTCCGTCACACGCTGGGCGGTGACATGCTGTTCGCCGCAGCGATATTCGGCCTGCCCGCACTGGCCGCCGCGCTCTCACATTCCAGCGAGACGCCGCGCTCCGCCGCAGCCTGATCGGTTCAGTTATTGGAGTTTCCTGCGCAGCGCGACACGCTCACGCTGCGCTTTCTATTTTCCCGGCTTCTTCTTTCGGCCCATCTGCCGCCACGCCAGCCACGCCGCCACCAGCATTATCGCGGCGATCAAAACTCCCCAGTAATGATGCGCGAACAGGCCCGCGGTCAGCGTGACCACCTCCGGCCCGAACCACAGCGTGAGCAGCGCCTCGATCAGAAAGCGCACAAACCGTCCCGCAAATATCGCCAGCAGAAAATGCCCAAAGTTCATCTCAAAGCCCGCCGCCGCGAGCACCACAATTTTGAATGGAGTCGGCGGCGGCAGCATCGCCGGAAACATCAGCGCCCAGAATTCATGCTTCTCAAACGAGGCGTGGATCTTCTCGAACCTGGCGGGCGTCAACCGATTGCGCAGCAGCACCTCGCCCCCCGCGTACCCGATTACATACCAGACGATGCTTCCCACCGCCGATCCCACCGACGCCAGCAGCACATATAAGAGAAACCGCGAGCGGTCGGTATACACATACCCGCAGAAGATCGCATCCAGCGGCATCCCAAGAAACGACCCGTCCACCGCGGCAAAGGCCAGCATTCCCCAAGGCCCAAGCGGCGCAAGCGCGTGCTTGATCCACTCAGAGTACGCGTGGACAAAATGTTTGAGGTTGTTCAATGAAGCAAACTCAGCCAGGAAAATAGTTTACGCGATGGTAGCTCGAGTTTCCGGCGGCGAAGTAGGGGCAGGCCCGAGGTAGGTTCGTCGCGCAGAACCCAGCTCGGGAAAGCGCGTCCTCAGCGGGGAGGTCCGTAGTATCGGTAATGTCCTGTAACTTTCCAATCGAACAGGACATCCTCCATCTTCGGCCCTTGTCCAATGTTGTGAACGATCATGAAGGCCCCGCTTCGTCCCCTGCGATCGACGACAACGCCAATGCGAGGAACGCCCCGGGGCAGGTCATAAGTAACAAGGTCGCCGGGCTGGTAGGCATCTCGGCGATTCGTGATCGGCAGCGATCCTCCTTTCCGCGTAAAGAAGACCATCAGATTTGGCACGCGGCGGTGATCGATGTTTGTATCGGGGCGCACGGGATTCGATTGCCACTTCCGAGGGTAAGCGGAAAAGTTCGCTTCCATGTCGTCATGGAGTTCTTTCTGGAGATCCACACCGGCCGCTCGGTACGCGCGAATAATCTCATCGGAACATACGCCCGTATCGGCGGGCACATCGCCACCCGGGTAAGGAATGCGAACATAAGCAGAATCGTAGCGAACCGAATGTTGGGTTCGTTCGACCGCCGCGGCGACGAGGCGCTGCAAAAACAGCACACGAGAATCCGTAATCGTCGATGTTTGTGCCCAAGTCCCGGCGCCCGGCAGAATGGCCACCCAGAACAGAAGTGCGGCTCGTCCTGCCGCCGTCGCCATCGAAATACCGTTCATTCGATAAAGATCCGCGCTAGGCCGCACCGCGCCAGTCCAGAATGACTTTTGCGGCATTGCCTGTCTCCATGGCGGCGAACCCCTGCTCGTAATCCTGATACGACATCCGGTGCGTGATCACCGGTGAGATGTCGAGGCCCGACTCCAGCATCACCGTCATCTTGTACCAGGTCTCATACATCTCGCGTCCGTAGATGCCTTTGATGGTCAGCATGTTGAAGATCACTTTGTGCCAGTCGATCGACATTTCGGACGACGGGATTCCGAGCATGGCAATCTTCGCACCATGGCTCATATTGGCGATCATTTCGCGGAAGGCAGCGGGAGAGCCTGACATTTCCAGACCCACATCGAATCCCTCCTGCATGCCGAGCTTTTTCTGAACCTCTTGCAGAGGGGTCTTGCGCGGGTCAACCGCCATGGTGACGCCCATCTTTTCCGCGAGCGCCAGGCGATACGGATTCAGGTCGCTGATGACGACATGGCGGGCGCCGGCGTGACGCACGACCGGAGCTGCCATCAACCCAATCGGCCCCGCCCCGGTGATCAGGACATCTTCTCCAAGCACCGGGAACGACAATGCCGTGTGAACCGCATTGCCAAAGGGATCGAAAATCGCTGCAATCTCCGGATTGATCTTGGGATTATGCCTCCAGATGTTGCTCATCGGAAGAACGATAAATTCCGCGAAGCATCCGGGGCGATTGACCCCGACCCCCTTGGTGTATGCACACAGATGGCGGCGGCCCGCCAGGCAATTTCGGCAGCAGCCGCAGGTGACATGCCCTTCTCCACTCACCAGTTCGCCGACTCGATAATCGTTGACGTTCGACCCGACGGCGACGATTTCGCCAACAAATTCGTGCCCGATTACGAGCGGCACGGGTATCGTTGACTTCGCCCAATCGTCCCATTGATAGATATGGAGATCGGTCCCGCAGATCCCGGTGCGCAGCACGCGAATCTTGACGTCGTTGATGCCAACTTCCGGTCCTGGAACGTTTTCCAGCCACAAACCGCGCTCCGAACGGCTCTTGACTAAAGCCTTCATAAGAGGATGTCGTCCTTTCGAGCGAACAATGAAGTTCTCCACGGATGCAGGCTGACCTTCAATGGAATACGATCAGGGTCCGCAGCTTCCTGTATGGTTGTAACACCGAGGGGGTGGGGTGGTGAAGGGCAAGGGTCACGCGCAGTAGTCTGGCCTGACGTCAACGGCCGGGATGCCGTCAAAGGGAGGTTCAGCGAACACGTTGAGGTCTCAATTTGCGCCCTAAAACTCAGCTTCTCTAGGACAAATCTCCAGGGATTGGTAAACTTTGACTACCCGCGGAGGGATGTGTGAGCGGTTGAAACAGTCGGTCTTGAAAACCGATGTACGGGAAACCGTACCGGGGGTTCGAATCCCTCTCCCTCCGCCACCTAGTCTCGTTTCACGCCCACCCGAGAGACGATCGCCGCGAAGCGCTGATCGTTCCGCAGTGGATCATAGGCGGGGTCGACTCTCACCCAGTTGAACTGGATGTCTCCCGGAGCAGTCTGCTCCAGCCACTGCAATGCGCGTTCCGAGTCGCCGGTCGCGAGATAAAGTTCGGCCAGCGCGGAACCCACTCCACTCGGCCCTTTCTGCCCTTCCAGTTCGACGATGATCTTCCGTGCCTCAGATTTGTTCCCCGACAGTGCATAGGCCCGCCCGAGCGCGCTCCGGTACACCGGAACTCCGCCCGAAAGCTGCGAGGCGGTTTCCAATTCGCGGATCGCATCCGGAAACTTTTTCTGCTCGACATACGACCATCCCAGCACCGCATGGGCAACCATGAAATTCGGGTTGAGCTGTAGCGCAACCTGCGCCTGCCGCACGGCCTGCTCGTAATCGCGCGCCAGATAGTACATGTAACCCAGGCCCGCATGCACCGACGGCGAGAGCGGATCGATCACCTGCGCGAACTGCATTTGCTTCAGCGCGTCGTCCATTCGGCCCTGTGCCGCCAGGTACAGTGCAAACCACTGGTGTGCCGGAACGTAGTTGTCATCCAATTCCCTGGCCTTCTGAAATTCACGCTCGGCCGTCTCCCAATCCTCGCGCCACATAAACTCGGTGTACGCCAGCGCGGCGTGCGCGGACGCCATCGAATTGTCGATCTGCAAGGCGCGATTGGCCGCGATCTTGGCCTGGCTCACCGCATCCATGGTCGGATCAAATCCATAAAATGCCTTCAGGTTGTACGCATCAGCGAGACCGGCATACGCCGCGGCATACGAAGGATCCTTCGCCAGCGCCTGAGTGTAAAGCTCCACACTTTTCGACAGCCCCTCCCGCGATCGCAGATTGTAGTAGCGGCGGCCCTGGAGATAGAGCTCATGGGCATCCGGATTGAGGGATTGTCCCTCCATGCGGAGGCCGCGGATGCGGGAAGCAACTGCACGTGAATCTGCTGCGCGATGTCTTCGGTTACCTCCCTCTCCAGCAACAGAAGTTGCGCCATATCCTTTTCATAGGTCTCGGCCCAAAGGTGGGTCTGGTCCGCGGTTCGTACCAGTTGCGTCGTTACTCTGACCTTCCCGCTCTCGTGCCGGATGCTGTTTTCGAGAATGTAATCGGCGCCCAGTTCCTGCCCGATCTGGCGCGCGTTCTTTTTCGTACGGGAATACTGCATGGCCGACGTTCGGGCAATTACCTTCAGTCGCCCCGGATTGATGCGCGTCAATTGCGCGATCATTTCTTCTGTCAGGCCTTCTTCCAGGTACGGTTCCGGAGTCGGGCTGAGGTCGTCGAAGGGCAGGACTGCCAAAACGACGGGCCTGGCGGCGGCCACGGGTGGGCGAGAGTGAAAACGCTGCCACGCCAATGTGCCGGCCAGCACTAATCCCAGACCGATGATCCCCGCGACCACCATCGCACCAACCCGGCTGGCGGATTTCGCTCGATCGCTGGCGGGCTCTTTCTGAGGCTCCCGGCTGCCCGTGGAGGTATCCGCAGCGGGAGCTCTGCCAGCATCCTCCGCAATCCTGGTGACCGACGCTATGAACCGGTAGCCTCGCTTCGGAATGGTCTCCAGAAAACGCGGCTGCTCGGCATCGTCTTCCAACGCCGTACGGATTTGGCGAATCGCGTAGTTCAGCCCATGCTCAAAATCGACGAAGGTTTCCGAACCCCACACCTGCTCGGCGAGCTCGGCACGCGTAATGATCTTTCCCGCCTGAGAGGCGAGTAAGACAAGAACTTTGGCGGGCTGCGGCTGGAGCTTGACGAGAACTCCTTCGCGGCGCAGCTCTCCGCTCCAAAGATCGAGCTCAAAGCCATCAAAACGGGCGACTTCTCTGGGTTGGGACGAAGTGGGCAAGGGCGCTTCCCTGGGGGAGGTAACACGAAACATCAAGATGGCGGCGATTATAACTCCAAATTCCAGACCGCATAAACTTTATTCTTATCAATAACTTGGAACCCTCATAAGAAACTCACCCGCAACTTCCCGCCGACTCATTGACCCGGATCGCGCAAGCAGGCATACATCCGTCTGCGGCAAATATCCCGGTGCCACGCCGATCCGTCGACGCCGTGCGGAGTTTGACCGCCACTATATTTCAGCCTGAGGAGGCAAGTGTGACCATCCATTTCGCACGAAACATCACGAGATTCTCCTTCCGAAAACTTTTGCTGCCGGCGCTCGTCGGCTTGCTCGCGCTTTCAGCAGTCGCCCAAGATGAGGTTAAGCAGATCGAATTCGACTTGCACGTCAATCCGAAGTTCGTGTCCTGCCTGGGTGTGTCGGGCGGCCAGACGCCAACGGCGCACGTCACCGTTAAGCGGGGGAAACTTTCCGACACCCTGACCATCGAAGGCGAGAACTTCAAGCCCAAACTCGCCTTTGACATGTTTACCGTGCAGCGCAGCAACCTGCTGTCCAACGGAAGCGTGGACCCAAACTTCACCACCTTCGGTTTGGCGTGGTATCAGAGCGACCTGCAGGCGAACGCGCAGGGGCAGTTCAAGGCGTCAATCAAGACCGTCCTGCTGGATCAGATCTTCGGGTTTAATCCCGACTTTTCCCTCCCGCCCACGCAGACGCTTCACGTCGGCTTCTGGTTCAACAATCCCAACGACGCCAATGAGGATGGCTGCACATTCGACACAACTCACCCCACGCCGTTCAATGGGGAACACGACGCCGGACCACTGGCGATGATCAGCGTTCCAGATGCGAACACCAATCTCGGCCCGCTCTGTACCAACCCGAATACTCAGAAACAGCCACCAACCTGTAACCCGTAGTTTGCATCGGAATCGTGCGCGCGATGCCGAAAGGCGGAAGGATATCTTAGAGGGAGTATCCTTCCGCCTGTGTTCGGCCCGCCCTATTCGTTTCGGAAATTTCCAGGCCTGATATTTTGCTCCTGAACTGGGCGAGCAAATGTACGGCGAACACCGTCGCATTTTCTTCTCAGCGAGTCTTAATCGATGGTGGCCGCCATAAACTTTAGGCAAGGAAGGTTCCGTCCCGCCCGGATTATCGGACGGATGGCGCATTGTTCTTTCGGAATCTATCCTGCCGAGCAACGGAATATTAATCTCCACTGTTACTGTGGAGGTTTACCGGTGAGTTGTGAGGCGACACAGATTCCCGTTTCGAAGCGCCTGAAGGCCGCGATTTCCGATTTGAAAGCCTTACAGGGGCTGCTCGCGTCGGATGACTTGGATGCGCGACTGCTCACCGATTTTCGTGACGCGTTGAACCGCGTTCGTAACGTTGCCTGGGCGGCACAGCAGTCAATCGCGGCTCAACTTCCCGGCAACGATGCCACGACCATCGACACCCTTTTGGCGGCGGAGCGTGTTCGCGCCGCTTATCAGCTCTGCCGGTCGATACAAGATGATTTAGGCAAAGATGAGATCGATTTTCAAAAAGGGCAACTCTCCGAACTGCACGCCGTCGCCACGGAACTCACAAAACATCTCAAAACCCGGCTCTGATCGAGTCGCGCAAGTTACCGGGTCCGAAACTTGCAATCTCCTTTCGTGTTTATAGAGGTAGTCTGAAGGCGTCTGAATTGGTCTGAAGAAACTCGCTTTACTGATACGTTTCTCCACCAATTGTCGCCATTAAGGGTGAGGTGCTTTTATGGCGAAAATTATCGAGTTCTACATACCCAGCAACTACCAAAAGAAGGCGGCCAAATGGCTACCCCCGGAAGAAGCGGGGAAAGTGATCCCCTTCGCCTTACCGCAAAAGAAGTCGGCCTGAGGCAGCTCAGTGACTACTGCGGAGGTTCCCGGATACACACCATCGGGAAAACCCGTCTTTGCGTATCAGCACCAGGTGGGGCCAGGATACTTCGAGACACTTAGCATTCCCGTATCTGCTGGGCCGGGCGATTGGCGAACAGGATACGGCCACCTCGCATCCAGTGGTGGTCATCAACGAGGAATTCGCGAGGAAATATTTTCACGGCGACAATCCTTTGGGCCATGACATCGAATTTGGAAGCCACGTCCAGCCGCGACCCATGCAGATCGTCGGCGTGGTGGGGGATGTGAAATACGCGCGAATTCGCGACGATGCTCCACCCACGGTCTATATCGCTTACGCGCAGGCGCGCAGCATGTCGCCATTCACGCACCTACGAACTCAGGATCGCCGGCGACAAGGACGCCATCATCCACGCGATCGAGAGGGCGGCCCTGACATTGAATCCGGACGTGCCCGTCGTAAACCTGCGCACCGAAGACGAAGTCGTCAACGAGGTGCTTTATCTTGAACGAACGTTTGCGATGCTGAGTTCGGTTTTTGGAGGGCTCGCACTGGTATTGGCGTGCGTTGGACTTTATGGAACGATTGCCTACACGGTCGCGCAGAGAACGAATGAGATCGGCATCCGAATGGCGCTGGGCGCGGAGCGCGCCCGGATCCTGAAGATGGTCTTGCGCGAAACGGTCGCGGTGGCGAGCACCGGACTCCTGGCAGGTGTGCCGCTGGTATGGGCTTGGCGCGCGCCTGCTGACGGCACAGGTCTATGGACTGTCTCCGCATGACCCGCTGACGGTGGCTGGGGCGGTCCTGGCAATCAGTGCGGTGACATTGGCGGCCGGTTCCGTACCGGCTTTGCGCGCTTCACGGATCGATCCAATCGAGGCTCTGCGATACGAGTAGGCGCTGACGACCGGTTACCTCGCCTTCATCGCGCGCACGCTGTAGTTGGCGGTGAACTGGTCGTTCGCGCTCAGACTCAGCTTTTCGATGCCAAGGCCCAGCAGATTCAGGAGCGGACACCCTGTTCGCCGGTACAGCCACCGTGCAGGTGTGTAGTGAACAAATGCATCCAAGGCAAGATTGACGGTCCGAACGACACTGCCTGCGCTGTACAGCTCGGGAACGATCTCCACTTGAGTGAATGCGGAAAGGAGCGCCCGCAAGCCCGGAGCCGTAAATCTCCATCGTTCCTCCTCGGCAAATCTCGGCGCGCAGCTCGGAACACTCGCCAGAAAGATTCCTCCTGGTTTAAGCACTGTGTGGATCTGCCTGGCTGCCAGGCAAGGCTCCCGAAAGCAGTCCATCACCTGGGTCGCGATGACCACGTCGAATGACTCGGGAGCAAATGGCAATGCCTGGCCGTCCGCCACAACCGTGACCAAGTCGGTCTTGACTCAGATCAACAGCGACATAGCGCGTAACGCTCGCGCCAAACAACGGTCGGTACGGCTGGTACCTCCCGCCTACGTCCAACACCGTGAGATTTTCACGCCCCAACTCTCTTATCCATTTCAAAAAAATGACCCGGCGCGAACGAAGCACCAGATAGCTGGGATCGGTAAGCGACGGGTAGAGTCGCTGGTCCGCCGTGCGCAGCAAAGCGTGCTGGTCGGGATCTCCGGATCCGTCGTTCGTCTTCACCGGAGATAAGACTATTGGACTTGGCGTCTGGTTGGGAAGGCTGTCCGGCGGAAAAACAATGGCGCGAACAAGATGTCCGCGCCATATTAATAATCTTTTTCTCTTGTACTTTCTTTTGTAACTACCGCGCGCCCACCGGCGCCGGGCTCCGCTTCTCCATCGGAATGAATTCGCGGGTCTCGTGGCCGATCCAAACCTGACGCGGCCGCGCGATCTTCTGCTCGGGGTCGGTCAGCATCTCCTGCCATTGCGCCAGCCAGCCGCACGTGCGCGGAATGGCAAACAGGACCGTGAACATCTCGGGCCGGAAGCCCATCGCCTGGTACATGATTCCGGAGTAGAAATCCACATTCGGATAAAGCTTGCGCGTGACAAAATACTCGTCCTGCAACGCGATGCGTTCGAGTTCGAGCGCGATTTCGAGCTTGGCGTTGTGCCCGGTAACCTCGAACACACGGTCCGCTGTCCACTTGATGATCTTCGCGCGCGGATCGTAATTCTTGTAGATGCGGTGCCCGAAACCCATCAGCTTGCCTTTGCCTTCCTTGATCTTCTTGATGTAGGCGGGCACGTTGTCCTTGGTGCCGATCTCGTCCAGCATGCGCAGCACCTCTTCATTGGCTCCGCCGTGCAGTGGTCCAGCCAGCGCCGCCGCGGCAGCCGCCGTCGCGAGATAAGGATCGGTCTGCGAGCTCCCCACCGCGCGCATGGCGTTGGCGCTGCAGTTCTGCTCATGGTCGGCATGCAGAATGAAAAGAATGTCGAGCGCCCGCGCGATCACCGGGTTCGCCGCGTACTTCGGCTCGACCATCTTCCACAGCATGTTCATGAAGTTCTCGGGATAGGTGAGATCGTTGTCGGGATAGACGTACGGGAACCCGACGCTGTGCCGGTACGACATGGCCGCAATCGAGGGAACCTTGCCGATGAGCCGCTTGATCTGATGCAGCCGGTTAGCCGGATCGTGAACGTGGCGCGAATCGGGATAGACGCCGGAAAGCGCTGCCACCGTGCTCACGAACATGGCCATGGGGTGGGCGTCGTAGCGGAACCCCTCCATGAACTTTTTCGTGCTTTCGTGGATCATGGTGTGATGCGTGATCTCATTGACCCAGTCCTTAAGCTGGGGCTCGGTCGGCAACTCCCCAAAGAGGAGCAGGTAGGATACTTCAAGGAAGGTACAGTGCTCGGCCAGCACTTCGATGGGATAGCCGCGATAGCGTAGGATTCCGCGATCGCCGTCGATATAGGTGATTGCGCTGCGGCAGGACGCGGTATTCATGAAGGCGGGATCATAGGTCATCAGACCGAAATCTTCGGGCCCGGTCTTGATTTTGCGCAGATCCATCGCCCGGATCGTCCCGTTCTCGACCGGCAGCGTATAGCTCTGTCCGGTGCGGTTATCGGTAATGGTTACGGTGTTTTTGTCGGGCATGGCGGAGCTCCTGAAATTGATCGGTCGGGCGCAAATCGGCGTGCAGGCCGCGCCCGTGGACCGAAAGTATCGGCTAACGAACCCCCGCGCGGTGAGCTACGTCACAAGGCAATGTGTCCACCGACGCTTCTTCATTATGCCACCGGCACGGCGGGAGGGATGTTGGGTCGTCCTGTCCCGTCCACAGCGGTTTGCTGCCTTGAACCGACTGGTTCGGAGGGACAGGGCACACTTCGTTCCATTGCTTATTTCTTACGGATCTACTATTCATTCGCCGCCCTCCGCGGCGCCTTCAAACAGCGCGCAAAAATCGCCGACACCGCCGGAATATCATCGTCTTTCAGCCGAATCGCTGCGCCGAGCTTCTTCAATGCTGCGTTCAATGACGGCGGATCTCCGTGCGTCATGTCCATGACCTGCTGCCACTGGCGCGCCACCGGAATTCGCTCATCGCTCTCGGCGTCCTCGCAGAACTGGTCGGCCGCCTCCGGAGGCGTGCCGTACTCGTCGGCCACGTCTTCATGAAAATATCCCCGCAGGAAGGTATGCAGCGCGGGAAAATTCTCCGCCGTCATCTCGATTCTTGAATTTCCATCATGCAGTTTCATTAGCGGCACTCCGGATAAGAGGTCAAAACGTAATACCGGTTCGCCCCCGCGTACTTTAACACCACCAACGCATGCGTGCACGGCCTCGAATGCACCTCGCCCCGATTCATGGTGCGCCCGATTGCCTCGGTCCCGTCATAGTCGAGCACGAGGTTCGGATGCCGGTCCTGTCGAAGCCAGCTCTGGATCTGGTCTTGCGATTGGGCAATCGCCGCGCCCACAACGTGCTCGGCGGTCGTGCGATCCGTGTAGGTCGACGCGCCCGTGATGTTCTCCTCCCGGCGCAGCCGGCGCCGCAGGTCTTCTTCGCTTTGTCCGACATGTTTCCGCAGGATGTGGCCGCCGGCCACCTCGTCCTGGCTCAGGTCGCGGGACGGACCTTCGAGCAGGCTCTTCTCGTGGCGAGCCGGCTGTTGTTGCGACGCGGCACCGCTCGCGCCCGAGTTCGTCGCCGAAGGCGGCTGGCAAGAAACTAGCGCCAGCGCCCAAAGTCCAGCCGCCAAGGCCCATCCGCGAGTCTTCCAGAGTCGAGTCATTCGCTTCCATTCGCCGCCAGTCGCTCGTCAACCGCGCCCTTCGGCTGCACTCTTACAGTAAAGATTCGGGAATTGTGCTACTAAACAGGGTATGGCGGCAAGTCTGCTGGATTATCTCGATGAGTTCGAACGCTGGGGCAACGTGCCGGCCTACGTGTACCCGCGCGGATACCGCCACGAGCGTTGGTCCTACGCCCGCGTGGCTGCGACGGCCAACCAGTTTGCGCGCGAACTTGCGGAGCGCAATGTCGTAAAAGGCGATGCCGTCCTTCTGTGGAGCCCGAACTCCGCCGAATGGGTTGCGGCATTTCTTGGCTGCGCTTTCTCCGGCGTGATTGCCGTCCCTATTGACGACGCCTCCGCTCCCGATTTCGCGCGGCGCATCAGTCAGCAGGTTCGTACCAAGGTGGTTCTGTGTCCGCGCGAACGCTCCATCTTTTTGAGGAAGCCGGCATCGCGACCATCGATCCCGCCGATTTCTCCGCCGCCGTTGCTCGACATTCCGCGGAGCGCTTTCGCCCCATCGCGATTCAACCCTCCGACCCGCTCGAAATCGTCTTCACCTCCGGCACCACCGCCGAGCCCAAAGGAGTCGTACTCACCCATGCCAACGTCGCCGGCAACCTCTCCCCCATCGCGACGGAGATTGAGAAGTATCTCAAGTACGAACGCTTCTTCCACCCATTGCGTTTTCTGAATCTGCTGCCGCTGAGCCACGTCTTCGGGCAGTTCCTGGGAATTTTTCTTCCCCCGCTGCTGGGCGCGACTGTCGTCTTCGAAGACACCTTCAATCCAAGCGAGATTACGGCGACCATTCATCGCGAGCGCGTCTCCGTGCTGGTCGCCGTTCCCCGCCTTGTCGACTCGCTCAAACAGAAAATTGAACGCGATCTCGAAGCCAGCGGCCAACGCGAATCTTTCGCCGCCGATTATGCCCGCGCCGCCAGCCAACACTTCCTCCGCCGCTGGTGGACCTTTCGCCGCATCCGCCGCCAATTTGGCTGGAAATTTCTCACCCTCATCAGCGGCGGCGCCGCGCTCGATTCCGGCACCGAAGAATTTTGGCATCGCCTCGGTTACGCGGTCGTGCAGGGCTATGGACTCACCGAGACCACCTCGCTCATTAGCCTCAATCATCCTTTCCACACTAGCCGGGGCTCGATCGGCAAAGTTCTGCCCGGCCGCGAGCTGCGTTTGGCGGACGACGGCGAAATTCTCGTTCGCGGCAGCGGCGTTGCCAGCGGCTACTGGAACGGCCGCGACCTCGTGCCCGTAGCCGGCGACGAAGGCTGGTACGGCACCGGGGATCTCGGCGCGCTCGACGAGCAAGGCAATTTATTTTTTAAGGGTCGCAAGAAAGAAGTCATCGTCACGCCCGCCGGAATGAACGTCTATCCCGAGGATCTGGAGGCCGCGCTACGCGCCCAGAAAGAAGTGCGCGATGCAATCGTCGTCGGCCTCGAACGCGGCGGCAACGCCGAGCCCTGCGCGGTTCTGATTCTGAATGCGCAAAGTGGGGACGACAGAGAAGCGGGCGCCAAAGACACAATTGGCCGCGCCAACCAAACGCTCGCCGAATATCAGAAGATGCGCCAGTGGTTCGTGTGGCCGGAGGACGACTTTCCGCGCACGAGCACGGGCAAGCCTCGCCGCAACGTGATTCGCGATGCGGTAGCGTCCGCATTGGGCGGCGTCGAAAACCAGTCCGGCCGCGAAGCCATTGCCAGCCCCCTCGCGGAGTTAGTCGCAAAAGTCACCGGCCGTCCTGCGCCAAAACTGACGCCCAACGCCGACCTGGAGCGCGACCTTGGCCTGAGCTCGCTCGAGCGCGTGGAGTTGCTGGGAGCGCTCGAAGACCGCTATCAACTCGACTTGAGCGAGACCAGCTTTGCGAATGCGGCAACGGTCTCCGACATCGAGAAGCTGCTGCAGGCGAATCCAAGCCAGGCTGAGCAGGGTGGCGGCAGGCACGCCGAACCCGGCGAGCCGCGCGCCTTTCACTATCCTCGCTGGGCGCTCCGCTGGCCCGCGACCTGGCTGCGCTTGGCCGCGCACTATCTGCTTATGCGTCCCGCCGTTTTTCTTCTGGGCTGGCCGCACGTCCTCGGACGCGAAAATCTCCGCGGCATCAACGGCCCGCTCCTCGTCATCTCAAATCACATCGACGACGTCGATGTCGGCCTCATCCAAACCGTTCTACCGGCGCGCATTCGCAACAAGCTGGCGACGGCCACCGGCGGCGAGGCTCTCGAAGCGCTGCGCTCTCCCTCGCCATCTCGCAACTGGCTGCTGCGTATCTACGATCGCGCCCAGTGGGTCTCGGCTGTCACGCTGCTCAATCTCTTCCCGCTGCCGCGCGAGGCCGGCTTCCGCAAGAGCTTTGCCTACGCCGGAGAGGCCGTCGACCGAGGCTACAGCGTCCTGGTTTTTCCCGAAGGCCGCCACACCGAAGACGGCAAACTGCGCCCCTTCCGCACCGGCGTCGGCCTGCTCGCAAACAACCTGCGGATTCCGATCGCGCCCATGCGGATCGATGGATTGTTCGAGCTCAAACGCGCTGGGAAGCGAATTGCGCCGCCGGGGAAAATTCAGATTCGTATTGGCAAGCCGGTGGAGTTTGCGCCAGAAGCGCCGCCCGAAGAAATCGCGCGCGCGCTTCAGAAGATTGTCGAAGAGCTGGACCGTTACGTCCCCGGTGACCGGTGACCGGTTCAGGGATGGCTCAGAAGTTGGCAGTCACTATCCCATGCCCGCCGCCGCGCTCATTTCTTTCAGGCCCGCCAGACGCCGCATCTCACTCACCAGCCATTCCACCTCATGCTTGTCGGGTAATGTGCGGCCGAGTGTCAGCCTCTTGCCATCGCGCAGCGTCATCTCGATGTCGTAATAAGGAGTCCCCGTCCCCCCGCCCTGTTGCGCCGTGATTTTGTCGGTGATGGTAGCGATGTCCGCAAGCGCGATCTGCCGCACCTTGCTGCCACCCAGCAGGCCCGACTGTAGAGTAAGGGAGCTTCCAATCACCACGCGGGTTGTGCCGAGCCACATCTGCATGGTGATGTAAAGCAGCAGCAACGCGAATCCCCCGAACGCCAGCGGGAAGATGATCGGCGCCTTCGTGTGCGTGAGGAAATACGCAATCGTGCCGAAGATCGCCGCGAAAATTGTCGTCGACATGGCGAAGCTCTTGTTGCGCGCCGGTGGGAAATAGAACTCGGTGCCGTCAGCAACCGGACGCACTTGAATGGTGAGCTGCAGTGGGCGCGTCGCTCCGCTCGACGGCGTGGCGAACATCGTTTCTTCGGACGCGGCCTCCGCCTCGGTAGGACTCTGCGCCGTGCGGAATACCGGAATCTCGAATACGTCGTGATAGTCCACGCCCGGGACGTTGGCGGTGGCTTCGAGGAGCCAGAGGAATTCGTCGCGCACGCTCAGCTTCTCGGTGGGCTGCGCATCGCAGGGAATCTTGAACGCTACCGGAATCGTGGTGCCATTTGGTCCCGGACAGAGTAGTCCGGGATTTACCTCCGTCTCGTCGCGCCAGAGAATATTTTCGTGTGTGGTCTGGCTATTGCCCGAACCCGTCTCGTATTTGTGCACGCTGGAGAGGCGCAAGGTCACGCCGTGATCGGGCGAATGCGGGAAGCGCGCCTGGATTGAGCCTTTCAACTCGCGCCCGATAACGCCGGGGACGCTGGCCATCTCAAAATAGGTTTTCCCGAATTCGAAGAAGGCAATCGTCCGCCGGATGGCGTAGATGAGCAGAAGGACTCCAACGGCGGGGAATATCAGCAGGAAATAAGCACCGGGGCCTTTCTGCTTGAGGGCTGCGGACAAGCCAAAGACCGTGATGGTCCATGAGATCAGGTTCCAGAAGGTGGCAAGCACCCAACTGCCGATCATGCCGACTTCCGTCCTGCTCTTGACGCGGCCCGAAGCCCAGTCTGGACGCCAGAGCCAGGGCTCGGTGGGATGCTCGGCCTGCAATTGTTGCTGCCGCGCATAGCGCTTGCGGCCGGCGAACACGAGGAAAAGGAGGCCAAAACCCACGCCGCTGAAAGTCACACCGAACATCAGCGGATACCAGAAGGATTGACTGCCCGGCGGGGCGCCGATCAGCTTGATTGCCTGCGAGAACGCGAACAGTCCAAAACCCGCGAACGGCAGCGCAAACAGGCAAATGAGCAGCACTCCAATGGTGGCGGACAGACTCTTGGAAGCAGGATTCACGCCCCTATTCTGCGATAGTGCGGGCGACTGAGTAAGAGTCAGGAAGGAGAGCAACCAAAGTAATCACCCAGCGCGACACTCCGGGGGTGAGCCCGTAGCGCCAGCGTCCCGCCCCCGCAGAGGCGTGGCCCCAAAAGAGGTGCGTTTCACTGAGAACTGAGAACCGAGAGCCGCCCTACCGCTCGCGCTTCGGCATGAAAATCCACTGCAAAACCGAGCTGACCAGGCTCATCAGCACCGCTCCAACGAGCGCGGGAATAAACCCGCGCACCTCGAACCCCTTCACGAACTGCGAAGCCAGCTCCAGCATCAGGGCGTTGATCACAAACCAGAACAGGCCGAGCGTGAGGATGGTCAGCGGGAAGGTCAGCACTTTAAGTATCAGCCCGATCGTTGCGTTGATCAGGCCGATGACCAGCGCCGCAATCAGAGCCGCCTTCGCTCCGCTCACGTAGATGCCGGGCACAAAATGGGCGACAATCCACAACGCAATCGCGCTTAAAATCCAGTGAAGAAGAAGACGCAAGCGAGCCTCCTTAGCATGCGAATTAAATTGGATGTGCGGCGGACCTCACAGGCTGCACATCAAAAAGATGTTCGGACACTATACAACGTGAGGCCGCCCGCGAAAACCGCTGCTTATTAGCGTGACGACATTAGCATGACGACGAAAACCAACGCCGCCCGCCTGCTCGATCAGCTCGGCATTCCCTACGAGCTGCGCGCCTACGAAGTCGATTCCGACGACCTGACCGCCGAAACCGTGGCCATTAAAATCGGCCTGCCTGCCGAGCAGGTCTTCAAAACGCTGGTCGCGCGCCCCTCTGGCAGAAAAGACCGTGACGGAGTCGTGATGGCCGTAATTCCCGGCGACCAGGAACTCAACCTCAAAGCGCTGGCCAAGGCTGCCGGAGAAAAGAACATTCAGCTCGTGCCGGTGAAAGAACTGCAAGCGCTCACCGGCTACATTCGCGGAGGCGTGACGGCGCTCGCCGCCAAGCGCGAGTATTCGGTTTTTGTGGACGAGACGATCGAGCTTTTCGATGTCGTGTCGATTTCGGCGGGGACGCGCGGATTGCAGATTCTGATTGCGCCTGCCAACTATCTACGCGCGACGAAAGGGACGATCGCGGCGCTAACAAATGGCTAGCCTTGTCGTGATATTTCATGAGTCCGGCAATCCGAAACCGATGCGATCCCCCGCTCGAATCAAACCTGCACTCCTGACATCTAATAAGATGTATTCCTGAGCCATTCATTATGAGCAACATCTTTAAAACCACACTTCTCCTCACCGCCATGACGCTTCTGCTGATGCTCGCGGGACGTGCCTTCGGCGGCGAGAACGGCATGCTGATCGCGCTGGTCTTCGCCGGCATCATGAATTTCGTCTCCTACTTTTTCTCCGACAAAATTGCGCTCGCCATGTACCGCGCGCAGCCGGTCACGCGTGAGCAACTGCCGCGCGTCTACGACATCGTCGAGCGGCTGTCGCAAAAAGTCGGTCTGCCGATGCCCAAGGTTTACGTGATTCCGACCGATTCGCCGAACGCCTTTGCGACTGGACGCAATCCAAACCACGCGTCGGTCGCGGTAACGCAAGGGATTCTCGGTCTCCTCAACGATGACGAACTCGAAGGCGTGATCGCCCACGAACTTGGCCATGTTCGCAATCGCGACATCCTGATAAGTTCCATCGCCGCCACGCTCGCGGGCGCAATCACGTGGCTGGCGCACATCGCGCAATGGGGAATGATATTCGGCGGATATGGCGGCCGCGACCGCGAAAGCCGCGGAGGCGGAGGGATTGCCGCACTCCTCATGATCTTCCTTGCCCCGCTCGCAGCCATGCTGATTCAGCTTGCAGTGTCGCGCTCGCGCGAGTATGGAGCGGACGATACAGGCGCGCACTGGACTGGCAATCCTTACGCCTTGGCCAGCGCCTTGGCGAAGATCGAGAGCTACTCGCGGCGTCAGCCGCTAATCGCGACGCCATCCACCGCGCATCTTTTCATCATTCAGCCGTTCTTAGGTGGGATGAGCTTCGGGAACCTGTTCTCGACGCACCCGCCGACGGCAAAGCGGATTGAGCGGTTGACTGGACGGCCCGCAGAATTCTTGCAATGAGTTGCTAGCCGCTAGTCTCGAGTTGCTTGCGGCGGCGAATGCGCGGTGCTCCACTTCGGCTGGTCATGCCGCCTTGATCTTAATCGCCCCCATAAGGCCACTGATGATGCGGCCGAGTTCGTCAGCGTCGGCCAGTAGCGAATCGGCTGTTTCTTGGGGCAAGTATTTGAGAGCCTTCGCAATAAACAACTGTGTCTCGATTTCGGCTATCGATCCACGCGACAAGCTTAGGAAGTGATGAAATTCCTTTGGGGAACTGCGTGCTTGTCCTTCGGCAATGTTGCTCGGGACGGAAACGGCGGCGCGACGCAGTTGGTTGGTAAGTCCGTAAAGCTCTGAGGTCGGGAAGTTTTGCGTGACAAGGTAGATTTTCGTTACGAACCTCATTGCCTTTTGCAGGCGACAAGATCTCGATAGGAGCGGCCCATGTTCCCTCCGGCCCAATAGTGAATCCTCCGGCGGAAGCGGACCGTGACGTGCGAACGCTGCAAATTGTTCGGTTCTTGGAGTGGTCATCCGCTAACTCATGGTTGGGACTCCAGTGTTCCAACCGAGATTGACTAGCAACCAGCAACTATGAACTTCTGTTATGACTCCCGTAACGCCGCGCCTTCCACGGCGCATAGTAGAATCCACAACAGTGGCCCCCGAAACCCTAACTGCAAGCTCCCGCCGCGCTGCGGAACTCGAAACTGCGCTCCGCACCGTGATTCGCGGCAAAGATGATGTTCTCCGCCTTGCCTTGGTCTCGATCTTCGCCCGCGGCCATCTGCTCATCGAAGGCGTCCCGGGAGTCGGCAAGACCACGCTTGGGCAGGCGCTGGCGCGCGCCATCGATTGCTCGTTCCAGCGGGTGCAGTTCACCAGCGACATGCTGCCCTCCGACGTGCTCGGCATCTCGATTTACTCCGCCATCGAGCAGAAATTCGAATTCAAGCGCGGCCCTGTTTTCGCCAACGTTCTCCTGGCCGACGAAATCAACCGCACCACGCCAAAGACCCAGTCCGCTCTGCTCGAAGCGATGAACGAAGGCCAGGTCACAGTCGACGCCTATTCTTACCCTCTGCCGCAGCCCTTCTTCGTCATCGCTACGCAGAATCCCATCGAACACCACGGCACCTATCCGCTTGCCCGAGTCGCAGCTCGACCGCTTCCTCATGCGCGTTCGCATGGGCTATCCGGAAGCGAGCGCCGAGCGTGAAATCCTCCGTTCCGAGGCCGGCACGGCCCAGCTTGAGAAGCTGCGCCCCGTGCTCAATGCCAATGATGTGCTGGAAATTCAGCATGCCGTCACCGAGATTCACGTCGACGACTCGCTTATCAGCTACGCACTCGCCATCGTCGCCAAGACCCGCGAGTCCGAGTATCTTTCGTCTGGGAGTTTCACCGCGTGGCTCGCAAATGTTCTACCGCGCTGCCCAGGCGATGGCCTTTCTAGAGGGCCGCGACTACTGCACTCCCGAGGATTTCAAGCCGCTAGCCATCCCCGTTTTCGCGCATCGCGTGGTGGTCAACGCGCATTACGCCTCGACGCTCAGGAAGTCCGAGCAATCGGATCAAGTTCTGAAAGAAATCGTCGACAGCGTCCCGGTCCCCGTTTAGCGCCCGGACAAGAGGCCTGCAACCCATTGCCTCCGCCCTAAATGCCTCTCCAGCAGCCACTTCCAGCGGCTCGACTAGCGGCAATCGTATTACCAGCGGTCGGCCACTTTTCTGTTGAATGCCCGTCCGGCCTGTGGTCAAATCTTTCTACGTCCCCCTGACGCCGCCTCGCGTCTCCTATGAAAATTTCTTCCGGTCTGCTTCGCAACGCCGTATGTCTGCGTGCTAGGCGGGTGTCCGTTCTCCTCTCGCGCTGCGCAATTCTTCTGGGCATGGCGTTGTTCATCTCCGCCTTCCTCTTCCAGAACGCGTTCGCCCAGGACTACCTCATCACCAACGACGATTCAGCCGCGAATGGGGTTTCATTCTTTACGATCGGCGCGGGCGGCTCGCTTAACTTCGCGATGGAAGTGGAGGGCGCGGGGTTCGGCATCGGCGGCGGCTTGTTTGGCATGTCCCGCATAGCGGCGGTCAATAGCGGAAGCGCGCAGTGCATCTTTGCGACGGAAGGTTATACCAACGACGTGTTCTGGATCGTGCCTGGTTCCGGCTTCCTCGGCGGTTCGGCCACCGGTTCGCCATCCGATGACGGATCCGCGAACGGCGTCGGCATTGCCGCGAATGCGCGGTATGCTTACGTCAGTTTCAGCTCCTCGAACACGATCGCCACCTTCCAGGTCCAGTCGGGCTGCGCACTTGCGTTCATCAATGACATCGCGGTCGGCGGGCTGAACGGCGGAATCATCGACGGCATGGCGATTCACGGCAACATGCTGATCGCTTCCTACGCCGACGGTTCGATCGAGTCCTTCAGCATTGGCTCCGGAACGCCCGTCCCCAACGGCGACAAGCAAAATTCCACCGGCTCGGCCAGCGGCCAGAGCTTTCCCAATGGCATCGACATTACTTCGGATGGCCACTTCGCGATCTTCGGCGACACTTCGACCGCCGATATCGTCGAGGTCTCGGATATTTCATCCGGCAAGCTGACGCCGACAGTTATCTACAAAACCCACGCCGGCATCAGTTCCAGCAATGTGCTCCTGAGCCCCGACGAAACCATTCTCTATATCAGCAACACGCAAGGCGATGTGGTGAGTGCCGCGTTCTTCGACAAGAACACGGGACAGGTTACGCGCGGCTGCACCTCACACAAAATCAGGAATTACGTGTCGGATTGGACTTATCTCGGCGGGTTGGCTCTGCAGCAGATTACCGGCAACGGCGGCGGCGTTTTCGTGGCGGAGTTCGGCGGCCCCTCCGGCGTAGCCGCCCTGGATTTGACCATGCATGGCGCGAAGTGCACGATCCGGGAGGCGAAAGATTCGCCGACCACCGATTATTACAGCCTTGGATTGCTATCCATTGGCAGATTTCCGCCACGCGAGTTTTAGAAGGACCAAGTCAATTTTGAGGAAGTTGAAGCGAGTTTGCTAACTATGACTTTCATGCGTCATACAAAATACCTGCTTGCGGCCATGCTTTTGGCCGCATCCATTGCTAATGTATCCGCTCAGTGCCCGGCGCGCCCGTATTCCGGCGCGCAAGTACTCGATCCCTATACCATCCAGCCGACCAACGGCGTTCTTCAGGCCGATCTGTCGCTTGGCCATTCGGTCGACGATCAGGGTTACACGCATTACTGCTACATGTACCAGAGCCCGGGTGGTGTGGTGGAAGCGCCCACCCTGCGTGTTAACCCCGGCGATACCTTATCGCTCAACCTCGCCGACGTCATTCAGGACAACGACGCTTCCAAGATGAAGACGCATCACGCCGCCTCGGGTTCGGTCTGCGGCGATGGGGGAACGGCCACGGTCAGCTCCACCAACATGCATTTTCATGGCATGGCTATTCCTCCGGTGTGCCATCAGGATGACGTCATCAACACGCTTATCCAGCCCGGCACGCCGGGCTTCAACTTCAATATTCAGATTCCCGCCGATATGCCGCCCGGCCTTTACTGGTATCACCCGCATGTCCACGGCTTCACTGAATTCCAGGTCAATGGCGGAGCGGCGGGAGCGCTCATCGTCAATGGCATGGAGAAAGTCCGGCCCGAAGTACAGGGACTGGCAGAGCACGTCTTTATTATTCGCCAGCAGTATCTGGTTCCCTGGATTCCCGGTCCCTACCAGATCAGCCTCAATTACCAGGTATCGCTCTACCCGCATTATGCTCCCGCGCCCTACATCAACATTGGGCCGGGCGAGCGGCAGTTCTGGCGCGTGGCCAACGCCACTCTTCAGGACTTCATTCCGCTTCAGATCATCGTCAATAACAAGCCGGAGAAACTGGAACTGATCGCGCTCGACGGCTACCCGCTTCCGGAGACACGGAAGGTCGACACAATACTAATACCGCCCGCGGGCCGAGCCGAGTTCATCGTGACGGGTCCGCCTGCCGGAGGCCAGGGAGAGTTCCAGGTTGGTCCTTACGACACGGGTCCGACCGGAAACCCCGATAAGTCAATGCTGCTGGCGTTTATTAACCCGGTCTCGGACGGCCCTGCCCGCGCTGCACCGCAGGTTTCTTCCGGCACTAGTAAGTCCGCTCCCGCGCCCAGGCTGAAGTGGTCCGACCTTGAGAACGCGAAAGTCACGGCTGAGCGCAAGCTTTACTTCTCGGAGCAATTCGGCGGCACCAACGGACCGATTCAGTTCTACATCACCGTCGACGGCCAGCAGCAAAAGGTCTTCGATCCCAACGAAAAGCCAGTGATCCGCACGAAGGTCGGCGCGGTCGAAGACTGGACGATTGAAAATCGCGCCCTGGAAACACATGCTTTCCACATACACCAGATTCACTTCAAGGTGCTCGAAGTCGACGGCAAGAAGGTCCCTAATGGCGAGGTTCTCGATACCATCACCCTTCCCTATTGGGAGGGCAGCGGCCCGTATCACAGCGTCAAGCTCCGCATGGATTTCCGCGATCCAAACATTGCCGGCACGTTCCTGTTTCATTGCCACATCCTGCTCCACGAGGATTTGGGCATGATGCACAAGATTCAGGTCGATCCATAGTTCCTAAAACGTTCTTAGTTAGTTCTAAAATAGTTCTCACAAAATAAGAGGTGAGAAAATGACCATCCACTTCGGCAGGAAATCCCTGTTCGTCGCTGGCGCCATCCTTCTTTTCATCGCCGGTTGTTTCTTCGGGTCGCAGTTCCGCTCGGCGCAGGTCGTCCATGCCGCGCCACCTTCCGCTGGCGCAGCTTCGAACGGCGGGCTTTTACATGATGATGCGTCCGCAGGATGACGCTGCGCATTACGAGGCCTCGCATGGGGTCGTCCCGAAATCCTACGGCCAGCTCGTCGCCGCCATCGCCGACCGCATTGGCACCGGCCTCGTCTTCGAGGACAAAGACGGCGTCATCCGCTTCGTCAGCATCACGGGCATGAAGGAAGGGCAACTCAATCGCTATGACCAGACACCCACCAAGGGAGGCATTCCGAAGGCGTACGGCCACCTGGTGGCCGCGGTCGTCAATGGCAAGGGCACAGGGCTGATTTTCGAAGATGCCGACGGCGCAATCCGCTTCGTGACGCTCACCGGCGAGATGGAAGGAGAGCTGAAGCGCGAGTAGACGGAGCGAGACATACATCCGCTCGCCATTGCGATCGCATTCGACAAGGTGCGCAGGTGGCTCGCTGTATCACGGCATAATCTCGAATTCTCGGACTCCACGGGGTCGCGGCGCGGCAATATGTTAGTTTGTTAGTCGCCGATGATTGCGGAAGTAATTCCTTCTGCTTACGACGCCACGGGCACAAAGGTCATTCGTCCTTTTGATCGCCGCAAAGGTCCCAAACCAACATTTCCAATGGGGCGTTACGTCAGCCAGTCACTCACCGTTCACTGCAGCTCCATGGAAGATGTCTGGCGCTTTCTCCGCGGCTGCAAGGCCGTCTCCGACAAAGAGCAGTTTGGCAAGGAAGACTACTGGCTACCTCCTGAGCAGTTCGAGAAAACGAAACGGGGCGACTGTGAGGATTTCGCTCTTTGGACTTGGCGACAGTTGCTGGCCATGGGTTACGATGCGCGCTTCGTTGCAGGACGGTCGGGGCGCTATGGTGCAGGGCATGCCTGGGTGGAATTCTTTCAGGATGGCCAGTGCTACCTGGTCGAGCCACAACTATCCGTACTGGGCCTGCGTTTGCCGCGTCTCAGCACGTTGCGTTACCATCCGCGAATTTCGGTGGCCTGGGACGGTGAAAAACTGTCCTATTATGAGCACGCCGACCGTTTCGCGCTCTCATTCCCGGATCTGGCTCGGCTTGTTCCTGAGTACCTCTGGATCTGGGGAGTCTTTTGGATTTCCAAAGGCCACAAAATTCCACGGCTCATCTGGTCCCTGCTAACTCGATTTTTCAAAGGCTTTCGTTGGACAGGCAAAATGGATAGATCGTAGCATCCGCAACATGGTCGCTACTCTCTCCAGCGGGCTTCTCATCCAAGACCTAAGACCTGCCTAACTCGCGCCGCCCGCGATCGAAGGCACAAGCAGAACTTCATCGCCCTCCTGAAATGCATACTCGGGGCCGCCGAGGAAGCGTATGTCTTCCTCGTTCACATAAATATTGAGGAAGCGGCGAATCTCTCCCGCCTCATCACGCAAATGAGGTTTCAACTCCGGGAATTTTCCGTCGAGCGTGGCGAATAGTTCATTGAGGTTTGTGGCGTCGCAAGTCAAATGCGGGGTGCCGGCCGTGAGGCGCCGGAGAGCGGTAGGTATTTGTACGGTGATGCTCATGAATTGCTCCTTCTAAAAACTCTGTTGATCACAAGTTCTCAGTTCCTAGTTCCCAGAGAAAACTGGAACCAGTTTGGGTTTTTCTGAGAACTGAGAACCGAGAACTGCTTTACGCCACCACCGGAGCCGCCGCCGCAAATGCCTCGGTCACCGGCAGCGCAGAGAGCTTCGAAGCAAGGTAGGCCTCGAATTCGCTGAGCTTGGCGGCAATCGGCTTTTCGGCCTGATACTTGTCGGCGAGCACGTCGGTCGTTTTCAGCCCGTTGCCCGTGATGCAGAGCACCGTGGTCTCGTCAGGCAGGATGCGGTCCTGCTGAATCAGCTTGCGCGCCGAGCCGACCGTCACGCCTCCCGCGGTCTCGGTAAAGATGCCCTCGGTTTGCGCCAGCAACTGGATCGAGCTGACGACCTCGTGATCTGTAACGTCTTCCGACCAGCCGCCGCTCTTGGTGATGGCCTTGATGGCGTAGTGTCCATCAGCGGGGTTGCCGATGGCCAGTGAGCGCGCAATCGTCTTTGGACGCTGCGGCTCGATCTCAGTGCTGTATTGCTTGATGGCCGTCGATATCGGCGAGCAGCCCGACGCCTGCGCGCCAAAAAAGCGCACCGACTTCGGCTCAACCAGCCCAAGAAGAATCAACTCGTCAAACGCCTTCTTGATTTTGGTGATCAGCGATCCGCCCGCCATCGGCACGACGACGTTGTCGGGCAAGCGCCATCCCAACTGCTCGGCGATCTCATAGCCGACCGTCTTCGAGCCCTCGGAGTAGTACGGCCGCAGATTGACGTTAACGAATCCCCAGCTATGCTCGTCGGCAATCTGCGAGCACAAACGATTCACGTGATCGTAGCTGCCCTTGATGCGCACCACCTCCGCTCCGAACACATGCGTACCAAGAATCTTCGCCGGCTCAAGGTCAGACGGAATAAAGATCCACGCCTTGAAGCCGTCGCGCGCCGCCTGCGCCGCCACCGCGTTCGCCAGATTGCCGGTAGAAGAGCACGCCACGGTATCGAATCCAAATGCGCGCGCATTGGCCAGCGCAACCGCGACCACGCGGTCTTTGAAGCTCAAGGTCGGCAGGCACACCGCGTCGTTCTTAATGTAGAGATTGCGCGAGCCGAGCCTTTCGCCCAGGGTGGGCGCGCTTACCAGCGGGGTAAACCCGACAGGGAGGGAGGGCTGATACCCCGCTGGCAGCGGCAGCAGTTCGCGAAAGCGCCAAATATTAGGCTGGCGCTGGGCGAACAACTCGCGCGATACGTGCTTCTTGATGGCGTCGTAATCGTAAGTGACTTCGAGCGGCGAGAAGCACTCGCAAATCGAGCGTGGCTGGTTATCGAAAGTCCTGTCGCATTCGCGGCAGCGGAGCTGGTAGGTGCCCGTCATAGTGCAACTTCTTTCTGTGGCGGCGGGACGAGCCGGGGAAAATTCCCCGTATACTACAAAACCCCTTTTCCGGGTAGGAAAAGAGGCTCGGGAGGTGCGAAATCAAAATCAGTTCGCTTACCCGAATCTCATGGTCCCCGTTACCGGGCGAGAGTTGGCACCTGTCAAGCGCGATATATGATCGCGATCCGGTTGCCGTGGCGTCCCTGGGCTCGTCCCTCAGCCACTCTGCATGAAATTCCGGTCTGCTCGATTAAGAGCAAACTTGGGATGAAATAGTATTACCGACCGAGTGGTCTGTCAAGAACTAATTCACCGGGGTAAAGAGCTGTTTTGGAATTTCAGCCTTGATCGACCCGATACTGATGGAAGGTTCCCCACACAATCGCGTTAGGGTTAAACTCTGCTCTCTGTATCATATCTTCGATCTCTTCCGACGGGGTTCGCTTTTCAGTCCACTGTGCTAGTGGTTCTTCTCCCTCCACACCGATCACGTAGAGCTCTCGGGTGGCAATGATTGTATCCGCCTTCTTACGAAATTCTGCCGCACTGCGCGCCCAAGTGACAATATAGGTAAACGCGCCCGCAGCTCCGTAGGCCCTTCGGTCGAAAGGTCTTACTTCTACCATTCCAATCCACAACTCAGGCTGCTGCTGCGACATTTGTCTGCTGTCCCATTATTTCCACCAATTCTTCCACACCATTGACCGAGGGGTAAGATTCAAAATAACCAACTACCTTCACCGGAGCTAATTCACGGAAGCCTTCGCGTCACAGTTCTGCGGCGCTTCACTTTTCAAAATCCCGTTGCGCCAGCGCCACATCCAATGCGCAGGGAGGGGATCCGGGAATGGAGATTCGCGAGACTGGGGAGTTCCTCAAGTATTTCGATAAAGTTCACCAGCGGACAACGAACGTGGTGCGCGCAATCCCCGCCGACAAAGTGGACTGGCGATTTCGTGAGGGCAAATTCACGTTAGGAGATCTGGTTCGCCACATTGCAGCCGCGAACCGGTACATTTTCGTCGAGGTCTGCCAGGGCAAGCCCAGCACCTACAACGGTTGCGGTCGGGAGCTCGCGGCCAGCTACGGCGAAATCATCGAGTTCAGCGAGCGCCTGCATCGGGAAAACGTAGAGATTCTTTCTCGCTTCAGCCCGGACGACCTCAACCGCAAATGCGCGACGCCGGACGGCACCCCGATCACTACCTGGAAATGGCTGCGTTCCATGGTCGAGCATGAGGTTCATCATCGCGGCCAGATCTACATTTATTTGGCGCTGCTGGAAGTGCCCACTCCGCCTCTCTACGGCCTAACTTCCGAGCAGGTGCGCGAGCTAAGCAACGCGCGGAAATAAACAGCGGGAATCAGGAACAAAGAGCTGGGAATGAAGATCGAGAATAAAGAAAGGAGACGAGGTCACTGTTTCTTCTTTTCTGCCGCTTCGAGCTCGCGAACCTTCGCCATCGTGCCTTGCGAGACATCCTTGCGCTTCTTGCTCTTCTGGCGGCGCTTGCCCTTGGTGGTGTAATGATTTTGTGACATCTGGCCTCATGTGGACCGGCAGTTCGGGATGCCGCCCGGAATTCGCGCAACTGCGGCATGCTAGCGGCGCACGTCGAGCGATCTTCCATTGTAATTGGAGATTCGAATACGCGTCAGGTTCAGCGTGCAACTTCGTTTCCGCAGATCACACGGGTTTCCACGGATCTTTTATTTGCCTTTTTTATTTGTCTTTTTCACCCGATCCCTGAGAATCCGTGTAAATCCGCGGAAAATGAAGTTGCACCACTCGCCGCGCTACTGTTCGTAAGCACCGATGTCAATGTTGGCGCCTTGCACACGAGGATTGCCGGCAAAATCCAGCGTTCCCACCACCCCGGCTCCGAGGTTGATTCCGCCATTGACCGCCGGGGAATTCGGCTCTACGTGCAGATCAGGTGTCAAGCCGTTCACAAACAACGGGTCGGCGTAACTGGAATGCGAATCGTTTCCCGTCGCCGCCAGGTACGCCGAAAATCCTTGGTATGTTTTGCGCTCCCAGACGAAAGTCGCGTTCTTCGCGGCCCCGGCAGAGTAATAGAGGTTGTAGTCCAGGTCCGCCGGATTCGGCGTCGAATTCGTAAAGTTGTTCACCAGCAGCCCCTGTCTGGTCGAGTACACGATGTTGTTCATGAAAATGTTGTTGGTGGCGTGAAACTGGATCTGAAACTCGCCGCTCCCGGTTCTCCTGCCATCGTTTTCATAGAGCGTGTTGTTGATGACCGTGATATGGTCTGATCCGCCCACGCGCTTTGCGTAGCCGCCGATCGAGATGCCGGCTGAATTTCCGTAATACACCAGGTTGCTGCGCGCAACAACGTAACTTGTGGTTTTCCCCGAGTGCTCGCTCGCCATCTCGATTCCCAGATCGACGTTGTGCACCCGGTTCCGCTCAACGATGATGTTCGTCCCGCCGTCCACATAGATGCCATCCGCGCACCAGCACCCTTTGGAATACGCGCTGTCTTTCTCCGACGTGATGTTGTACACCGTATTCTCACCAATGTATCCATTGCGCGCCTGGTCATAGGCCGGATCGGGCGACGTGCCTTCGAACCCGATGGCGTCAATGCCGATGTTGTTGTCGTCATGAATCAGATTGTTTGTCACAGAGAAGGTGTCGACATTCCCATTGAAGGTCAGCGTCTCGCTGCAACCCGTTTTCATGTGGTCGAGTTCGTTCCCGCTGAAGGTAACGTTGTTCAGCGACGCGGGAGCCTGGTCGCCATAAAACGCCACCCCAAACGCGTCGGCGCCACACCCCGTCGCTGTCGTTTGAATGTGGTGAATGTGGTTATTGAAAAACTGCAGATAGCTGCCCGCTCCTGTCACATAGATCCCGATGGGAACGTCCTTCGTGCTGGTCGTCTTGTAATTCCTGATCTCCAGGCCCTGAATGACGATGTAGCTCTGGCTGGCGATGTTGATCAGGCCATATTGTCCGCCAGGAACCGGGAGGCGCCTGCCGTCGATTACCGCCGTTTGCCCGGCATAGTTCTGGAACGTGATGGAGCCGGCCTCCGCCGATCCGGAGACAGGAATATTCACGAGTTCGTTGTAAACGCCGCCGAGAATATTGACCGTATCGCCGGCGGTGACGTGGTCGGCGGCGTATTGAATATTTCTCCAGGCAGAAGTCGGGCTGAGACCGTCGTTGCTATTGTCGCCGGATGTGGAGACGTAGTAGGTCGCCGCGAACGCGGGCGCAGACAGCACGAAGAGAGTTGCGATAAGAACTGCGATGCCGAGAATTCGAAGTTTTCTCATGGCGAATCACTCCAGCGCCGAGACTTTCGTTATGCTTCGCTTGCTTTCGAATAGGAACGTTACAATGAACACGACTCGGAGTCAAGCGTAGGAGGTGCCTGGCTTTGCGGAAACGAAGATGTCGGTAATCCGGCTCAGTCTTTCTTTCTGAATGAGCTACTGTGATTTTGCGAACGTTATTATGAACTGGAGCATCTTTGCAGAACTCGGTTTGTGCGCTTTATCGCCGTTGTACCTGGCCTTGATCTTGTAGGTGCCTGGCTCGGAAAACGTTGTGGTCAGAAATCCATCGACGCCGTACTTGAGTTGGACTACCGCCAACACTTGACCGTTACAGTAAAAAGTCATGGTTCCGCCTGCATAAAGCTGCTTGGAGGAGCTGACGATGCCTATAAAATCTACGGGTTGATCGACATACCCTGGATTCGGGTTGCTGCCTAGAGAAACACTAGTCTCTGCCCGCTGCTCTGGCCCCGCAGCATGAGCCTCACTGTAAGCACGGGCGCTGTCGGCCGCGCCGCTGGAAACGCGACGCGTCTGAGCGCAAAAAGAAAATGTTCCAGAGGCTGTCAATAGCGCGATGGCAAGAAAGTCGAATAGCAAGGCGATGCAGCGGCCTTTCATATTCCCCCCGTTTTGTTTACCGGCTGTACTGATTTCGTTTCTTGTCGCGATGCCGTTCCATCCCAAGCTGAATCAGCCGGTCAATCAACTCGGGATACGAAACGCCGGTAGCGCCCCACAGCTTGGGATACATGCTGATGGCGGTGAATCCCGGCATGGTGTTGATCTCGTTCACATACAGCTTGCGCGACTTCGGCTCCATGAGGAAGTCCACCCGCGCCAGGCCCGCGCAGTCGACCGCCTGAAACGCCGCGATGGCCAGGGTTTGCACGCGCTTCATCTCCGCTTTGGTGAGCTTCGCGGGAATGACGAGTTCAGAGCCCTCGGCCAGATATTTCGCGTCGTAGTCGTAGAACTCCTTGCAGGGAACAATTTCGCCGGCGACTGAGGCCTTGGGCTCATCGTTGCCGAGCACCGCGCATTCGATCTCGCGCGCTTTGTGCTTTTTTCCGCCAACGCCTTCCTCGATCACGATCTTGCGATCGAACTTCGCCGCTTCCTCAATGGCCGGCCCAAGTTCCTTCCGATCATGCGCCTTCGAGATCCCCACTGACGAGCCCAGATTTGCGGGCTTCACGAACACGGGATACTTCAGCTTGCTCTCAACCAGCTTTTCGAC
Source organism: uncultured Acidobacteriaceae bacterium (assembly GCA_963698865.1). Lineage (GTDB taxonomy): Bacteria > Acidobacteriota > Terriglobia > Terriglobales > Acidobacteriaceae > Acidiflorens. Next base: position 1,009,758 of record CAVOSL010000007.1, read on the forward strand.
CTTCCTCTGCGCACCCTCCCATGCCGAGCGCAGCACGGTCACATGCTTCACAATGGGCAAGCCCGCGGTGCGGAAGAGCGCCTTCATCACATCTTTATCCATGCCAGCGGCCGAACCGAGCACGCCCGCGCCGACGTAAGCCATGTCGGCGAGCTCCAGCAATCCCTGGATCGTCCCATCCTCGCCGAACGTCCCGTGCAGCACCGGAAAGATGACATCGACATTGATCGCGCGGTCAGCCGCACGCCGCAGATGCGCGTCATCACGGTTCGTCTTGGTAACGTCCGCGTCGGTCTGGAAAGGCGCCAACCCTGCGTCATGCCGCACCGGCTCTGGAGGAACAACCACCGACTCGCCCGCCGCCAGTACCGCCGCGCCCGGAGTGGCATCGGGATCGCCGGCACGCAGATGCTTCTCGGGAACCGCTTCGCCCTTCAGCAATCGTTCCGCGTGTTCCGCAGTCAGCCAGCGCCCGTCCTTCGTAATGCCGATCGGCACCACGTCATATTTCGTTTTATCGATTGCCTTCAGCACCGACGCCGCCGACAGCAACGACACCTCATGTTCGCCGCTGCGCCCGCCAAACAGAATGCCCACTCGAAGTTTTGCCATAAAGAATTAGTCTGGAGTCGGGAAGCGGCCCGCGTCAATCGCAGGATTGGTACCTTCGCATTCGAAGGATAGCGCCAAGAGCAAAGAGCCGGGAGCCAAGTGCTGCTTTCGTAATCCATCCTACGTGCCAATTAATCCAGTCACTTGCAATCAATCTGGACAAAGATACTTCTTCGTAAACCTTGACATCGGAAGCAATCCGGTGTGAAATTATCCCGCTTCGAAGGCGTGTGCCAGCCCTCCACCCCAAGGGCACTCGACCCAAGAGCGCTCAACGCAAAATAGAGTCAGGTTGGAACACGGCTCGTGTATTCCGATGAGCCTGTGTTTCTGTTTTCCAATTGGAAAAACGCTTTGCATCTCTCAGGAGTCGCTCATGAATTCAGGTAGGACAGCAAGGTTTCTCCTCGCGATATGGTCGGTCGCATTGGTTGTATTCTTCTTCACCGCTCTGGCAGCGGCTGGTAACAAGCCTCCGAGCGGAGGTGGTGGGCATGGAGGCGGCGTGGTGGATCGCATCCCGCTCCCCAGTCCCATCCAAGCGGTGGTGGAGGCGGTCATCCCGGCGGCGGTGGCGCTCGTCCGAGCGGCGCAGCCGGACAGAATCGCGGACCCGGTGGTGGTGGGCATGCCCAAGGTCAGAATCGTGGACCCGGCGGCAATTCCATGAATCGTGGCGGGGCCCAGGGCCAAGCCGGCAATCGTGGCGGCTCGGGGGCGGGGGCTGGCAACCGTGGCGGCGCGCAAGCGGGCAACCGCTGGCGGCAACCAAGCCGGCAATCGCGGCGGCAACCAAGCCGGCAATCGCGTGGCAACCAGGCCGGCAATCGCGGCAACCAGGCTGGAAACCGCGGCAACGCAGGCAACAATCGTGGCGGCAATCAGGCCGGCAGAGGTGGCAACGCCGGCAATCGCGGCAACGCCGGGGGCCGCGGGAATACAGGTGGCAATCGCACCGCTGGCAACCATGCGCCGCGTGGCTCGCAGAGTCACGTAACTCGGTCGGGCAACCACGTCCAGACGCGCTCTAACGGCTCCGTTCGCCACGTCTCTGGACACGTCAACGGCCACAACGTGAGCGTTAATCGTGGCCCGCATGGCGGACGCCGCGTCGTCTCCGAGCACAACGGACGTCGCACGGTCGCCTACGGCCGCCATGGCGGATACAGCCAGCGCGCCTACTATCGCCACGGCGGTCATGAGTATTATCAGCGCACCTATTATCGTGGTGGACGCGCGTATGCCTATGGCTATCGCGGCTACGCCTATGGCGGCTACAACTACTACGGCTACGCTCCGGCGTATTACTACGGCCCGGCCTATTACGGATGGGCCTACAACCCGTGGCCGGCTCCCGTTTATTACGGCTGGGGCTGGGGCGGCGCTCCCTGGTATGGCTATTACGGCGCGTACTTCGCACCGTACCCGGCCTATCCGAGCGCGGCCTTCTGGCTCACCGACTTCTTCGTGGCGGCTGCTTTACAGGCAGCTTACGCGGACCAAGCGGAAGCCGCGTCTGAAAACGGACAACTCCTGCCTCCGCGATTGGAGCAGGCGTCTTCCGACGTAATCGCATCCCTCTCCACCTCCGATCCTCTGGTGGCGGCCAATCTCTCCTCCATCTATGGATCTCACAACTTCCTGCTCGCGGGCGCTGCTCCAGCAGCAAGCAGCAGCCAACCGGCGATGACCAAAGAGATCAAGGACGCGCTCTCCGAGGAAATCAAAAACCAGATCGCAGCCGAGAAGACCGCGGCCGCGAACAAGGACAAAGAGACCAAAGACGAAGGTCCTCCGGCAGCTCTCGATCCCAACATCCGCTACTTCGTGGTGGCGAATGAAGAGGACCTGACCGACGCCGACGGCAACGAGTGCACGCTCACCGGCGGCGACGTAGTCTACCGGACTGGCGATACACCAGACGACGACCACATGGTTGACACGCAGGTCAAGGCCAGCCGTAAGGACGAGTGCGCTATCGGCGCGACCGTTGGCGTATCCACCGATGACCTGATGGATATGTACAACAACATGCGCCAGAGCATGGCCGATGGGATGAAGGAGATGGCAGCCAAGAACGGAAAGAACGGCCTGCCGAAGGCTCCCGATACCAGCACCACGGCGGGAGAAATCCCAGCGCCTACGCCCGATGCGAACGTGCAAGACGACCTGAAGGACGCGCAGAAAGACGCGGACGCAGCCGAACAGGACGCCAAGCAGCCGAACTAACTCGGAGCGCGCGCCTCGCGATAAGCGGGGCGCGCGTTTCAGCCTTGTTGCAAGAGGGCGGGAAGGGCACGACGTTTCGTCGTGCCGTTAAAGACGGATAAACATCAGGGGGCTTCAGCCCCTGAGGTCCGGCACTCGACGCCTTCCCGCAACCTGCTCTAAATTCAAGCCCCGCTGGGCTCACACGTACCACCATCACAGGAGGAATTTGCAATGCGGCACAAGATTCAGACTCCCCTTCTGATCGCTGCCTTGGCTCTCGTTGCCCTTACGCCCGGCCTGCTCAGCGCGCAAGTCTCGCTGGCCGACCAGCTCAATGCGCAATACAACCTGGTCAAGATGGGCGAGGACTCCAACGGCGCGGCCGTCATCGAAGCGGGAACCATTCTCAACATCAAGAAGGGCGGAATTCTCAGCGTGCCCTACGCCGACCAGACAGCTGGCATGGCCACGAAGTATCAGGATGGCGCCGTGCACTCGCCCAATACTCTTGGCATGAAGGCCCGCGGCAGCCTGCTCGGCCATTTCGGTAAAACGCAGACCACGCAGTTTTTCCAGGTCGGGAGCAAGGTTTACCCCTCGAAGATTCAGGTCAACGCAGACAAAGACCAGGTCGTCATGACGATCATCTCGTGCGACTCCTGCAACAACATCAGTCCGACGACTTTTTACAAAGCCGATGTCGTGTTCCAGTTCAGTAAGGGCCAAATGGCCAAGATGAGCGCGCCGCAAGTAGAAGACGCGATTGCCGGACTGCTGCCCATCGATGAGGGTGGCGACCAGCAGGGCGGAAACGACCAGGGTGGCGGCAACGATCAGGGCGGTGGCGGCGGCAATGGTGGTGGCAATGGTGGCGGTGGAGGCAACGGAGGCGGTGGCGGAGGACAGGCGCAGAATCAGCCTCCACCGGAGCCGGCGCAGATTGAAAAGGGCATGACACCTGATCAAGTAAAGAACGCGATCGGCGTGCCTGACAAGATCATCAACCTCGGCGCCAAGCAGATTTACGTCTACAAGGACATCAAAGTCACGTTCATGGGAGGCAAGGTTTCCGACGTGCAGTAAGTAGTCTTTTCAAACGGAGCCGTCTCTACCGAGTTGTCATCCCGAGCCCGAACGAAGTGAGTGGACGAGGGATCTGCAGTTTGCCGCCGGATGCAAATCTCTCGCCTACGTTCTGTGCGCGCAGCCCGGGCGTAAGCGCCGATTCGATAGGATATCTCAGCGTTAAAGAATCTTTTTTCCAAATGCCGATAGCGCCAGCTCGACCGCCAAGTCGGCCGTCTGGTTGCGCTCATCAATGACCGGATTCACCTCGACAATCTCCATGCTCAACATGCGTCCGTGGTCGGAGATAATTTCCATGGCCAGATGCGCCTCGCGGTAAGTAGCGCCGCCCCACACAGGCGTTCCCACGCCGGGCGCGTCTTCCGGATCGATCCAGTCCATGTCGAGCGACACATGATAACCGGCGGTGCCGCGGCCAGCCATGCGCAGAGCTTCTTCCATCACCGCCCGCATGCCGCGCTCGTCGATGTCGCGCATGGTGAAAACTTCGACGCCCGCCTTGCGGATGTTTTCTTTTTCGAAGTTGTCGACATCGCGAATGCCGACCAGCACGCAATTCTCCGGCGCAATCTTCGGCGAGAAGTCGTAAATCTTGCCAAGCTCCACCGGAGGCAATCCCATGATCGAAGCCAGCGGCATGCCATGCACGTTGCCGCTGGGAGAAGAATCGGGAGTGTTCATGTCAGTGTGCGCGTCGATCCAAAGCAAGCCGATTTTCTGGCCCTGTCGCCGATAGAACTCAGAGACGCCAGAGACGGTTCCAGCCGCAACCGAGTGATCTCCACCGAGAACAAGCGGAACTTTGCCGGCTTCAAGGGTCTTGAGCACAAGATCAGCGCTCTTAACGCAGGTTGCGGTAATTTCCTTGAGATATTTCGCGCTCGCCGCGCCTTCCTTTTTCTGCTCAGGAATGGCGACAGCAATGTTGCCGGCATCTTCAACGACGTGGCCGATAGCTTCGAGGCGCGCTTCGAGGCCAGCAACGCGGACGGCGGACGGCCCCATATCAACGCCGCGACGGGACTGCCCAAGGTCGAGAGGAACGCCGATGACACGGATTTGGCGCGGACTGATGCTGCTGAACGTCGTAGTTCGCAGGGGCATAGTCGGTTTCTTAGCTCACAGAACTCTCGCATTGTACCGCGTGAAGTCAGGAAGGACACGACCCTCAGTCGCGCCGTCCAGAGTCATATAAAGCCAGTTTAATGATGAGCCGACCATTCGGCGGACGTAAATTTGCTTCTTTGCTCATGTCTTCAACGGAGAGAATCAACACCCTTATTGCGCTAGTCCAAGACGGCGCATCAAGTCCTGAAAGCGCGGGTCGTTGCGCAGTGGGTCGTATCTTGGATCAACTTTAATTGCGCCGGGATTGTAGGAATGCGCGGCGAGAACTTTCTGCAGCAGAGCGATGGCATCATCCTGCTGTTCCGTACCACCGTAAGCCAGCACGAACAACCAGGCTTGTTGAGCAATGGCCAGCTTCGGGGCCAGTTCTGCAAATTTCGCCTGAGCCTGCCGAGCCTCGGTGGTGCGGCCCCACCGGTTGTACAGATACGCCTTGTAAGCCCAATTCCAAGGGCCGGGGGGATCGGTCTGTTCCTCCAGTGCCAGAGCGTCCGCGAACTTTCCCTCTTCCATCAATGCAAAGGCGATTCCTGCCCGGGTCCTGCCATCGCTCGGGTCCATTTCGAGGACCGTTTGCCACTGAGCGATCGCGCGATCGTATTGCCGTGAGTCGTAAAGAATCGCCGCGTAATCGCTGGCGATGATCACGGATAGGGGATCGAGTTGGCGAGCCCGCTCACTTTCTGCCAGCGCTTCGTCGAACCGTCCGTGCCAGCAAAGATACTCGGCATACCACTGGTGAGCGGTGGCGTAGTCGGGATTGAGTTCGATGGCCCGCCGAAACTCCCTCTCGGCTGCTTGCCAGTCGTAATCGTAGGCCTCCGCAATTAATCCCATGGAAGTGTGAGCCTCACTCAGAGTTCCGTCGAGTTCGAGCGCCCGGAGTGCCGCAACGCGCGCTTTGGGCATGAACTCCACCTGCGGGGCAAGAGACCATGTGCTCATCAACGCATAGGTGTCCGCCAATCCGGCGTAGGCCTGGGCATAGTCTGGGTCCTTGGCGATGGCTTGCTGGAAGTATTGGGCTGCCTGCAGGAAGCCTGCGTTCGTCCGCTTATTCCAGAAATAGCGCCCCTTTAGATAAAGGTCGTGTGCCTCATACTGCACGGGAGAAAGCGCCGGCCTCGAGACCGGAGTGAGAGGCAAGGCCGTGCCGAGTGTGGCCTGAATCTGCTCGGAGATGTCGCGCGCAATTTCACTCTGCAGGACGAGCAGTTCTGTAAGGTCGCGATCATACTGTGCTGCCCACAGATGGGTCTGGTCTCGCACCTTGATGAGCTGCGCGGTGACTCGAACATGGCCCGCATCACGCCGCACGCTGCCCTCGACAACGTATTGAACTCCCAATTCGTGTCCCACCTGATCCAAAGGTTTTGGACTGCGCTTATAGAGCATGACAGAGGTACGGGCGATGACGCCGAAATGAGTGGGATTGAGGCTTCCGAGTTCGGCAATCAGCTCCTCTGTCATACCATCGCTGAAGTAATCCTGGGACGGGTCGCCGGTGAGGTTCTCAAAAGGCAAAACTGCCAGCATTGCCCGTCCATTCGACTGCGCGTGATGAGCAGCGGAACGCCACCATTGAAAGTAGGCGGCCAAGGCAGCAATTAAGAAGATAGAAATTGCGAGCAGGGACGGCCACCACCACCTCACTCTGTCTGGCAGCTTACTCGACGGGGCGGCGATGGGTTCGGTGGATTCGGGTACGGTCGCAGGCATCGGGATGACGCCGGTGGCCGGCGCGTCTTCCTCGATTTGCGCGATGAACCGATATCCCTTGCCGGTTACGGTTTGTACAAAGCGCGGCTGCTCCGGGTTGTCACGCAACACCTGCCGAATTCGGCTGACAGCCCCGTTGATACTGTTATCGGTATCGAGGAAGACGTCCTTTCCCCAGATCCGTTCGACAATCTCCTCTCGGGTAACCAACTCGCCTTTGCGTTCGACCAGGAGAAGCAGGAGTTCCATCGGGATCGGTTTCATCTTCAGAGGAATTCCGGCGCTCCGCAGCTCATAGGCCCGGAGGTCAATTTCGAAATCGTCTCCGAATCTAAGACAACTGGCCGACTTAGTAGACCCCGACGACACGGTGGACGCACCCCAAAACGTGCCTAAAATTCTACACTGATTCCCCGGTTCTTATTACCAAAATCCTTGTTTTCCGTTAGTTGGACACTAAGGTAATTACAAGACAACGCTAAGGTCCCGACTATTGCCACACCGCAACAGTTCCGGCAGTATGCCTCCGCGTGCCAGCGAGGGTGAGGCGGTGGTCGCGCACACCAAGTTGTTCGCCTTCCCTGTGACCGATTCAAAATGGAGGACTTATGTCCCGCGTTCGCGTTTATCTAATCATCGTATCTTGTCTCTGGGCCGGAACAGCTTGGGCCCAACTAACGGATCGCACGCAGGCGCCTAACACGGCCAAAGCTGGTATAGCCAAGTCCTTGCAGGATGAGACGGGAACCGGCCGGGGCGACATTATGACCCCGGGTTCATCCATTTTCATCATCAACCGCGATCCCTTCCGTTCGATTCGGCGTGGCCGGCAACTGTTTCAGCGCAAATTCACCCATGCCCAGGGACAGGGTCCGAATGAGGGCGATGGCGTCGGCGACCTGGACACTGATGGCGCAATCGGCGCCGGGCTCTCAGACAGTTGCGCGCTTTGCCATGGCCGCCCGCATGGTTCTGCCGGGGTCGGCGGCAATGTCGCTACCCGGCCCGACAGCCGCGACGCTCCGCATCTCTTCGGTCTTGGCCTGCGAGAGATGCTCGCCGATGAAATCACCACCGATTTGCGCAATACCCGCCAGCAGGCCATTGCGATGGCCCAAAAGCTCCGACGTGAAGCAAGCCTCCCCCTGAACAGCAAGGGCATCAATTACGGTTCGATTTCGGCGACGCCATCGGGACAGGTGGGTTACTCTCAGGTCCGCGGTGTTGACTCTGATCTGCGGGTGAAGCCCTTCTTCGCCGAAGGCAGCACGATTTCCATTCGCGAGTTTGTGGTCGGCGCTCTTCACAAGGAGGTGGGAATCGAAGTCAACGATCCCGATCTCGCCGCCGCCAGCGCCGGTCAAAGAGTGACGACTCCGGCGGGCATGGTGCTCGACGGAACCCAGGATAAGATTAGTCCTCCGCCTCCGCCCGACATCATCTCCGGTCAGTACGAACTCGATCCCGCGACCGTCGATCACCTGGAGTTTTATCTGCTGAATTATTTCAAGCCGGGGATGGGAATGCAGGATCAAACAACGGCGCGCGGGCTTAAGGTCTTCAATCAGATCGGGTGCAATGCCTGCCACATGCAGAATCTGCAGATAAATCACGATCGCCGCGTCGCCGACGTGCAGACCGCCTACGATCCGATCAACGGCATTTTCAACACTCTGTTTGCCACCGCGGCCACTCAGGTGAACGTCATTAACGATGGCAGTGGATATCCGCCGCTCCAGCAACCGCAGGGGAAGCCGTTCCTGGTGCAGAACATCTTTACCGACTTCAAGCGCCACGATCTGGGACCGAACTTCGACGAGCGCAACTATGACGGAACGACGCAAACACAATTCATGACGCGCCCGCTTTGGGGTATCGGCACCAAGAGCTCATTCGGCCATGATGGCCGAAGTATTTCTCTCGATGCCGTGATTCTGCGCCACGGTGGAGAATCGCAGGCTTCACGAGACGCCTATGCCAAGCTGCCGGGGCCCGAGTCCGATGCCCTGCAGAAATTTCTGAAATCGCTGATTCTGTTTCCGCCCGACGATACGGCCTCCAATCTTGATCCCGGAGATCCGCAGACGCCTGGTTTTCCGCAGTTCGGACACGGCAGTATCAAGTTAACCGTGTTGTTCGACGATCCGACCGATGTGGAATAGGGCGGGCTGTTGTGCGGGCTCCCAGAGACCTGGAGACGGAGAACCTGGGACAGGTCACCTTTAAAATTACGGATAGAGCCGGTAAAGCATCCGCGGGAACGGAATCGTTTCCCGCACATGCTCCAGCCCGCAAATCCATGCAAGGGCGTGCTCGATGCCCATACCGAAGCCGGAGGTTGTACTGCGATGCCTGCTGATTGGCGCAAAGGAGATTTATCGACAGCTATCCTCAAAGAATCGCGACACGGAGGCTTGTTCTTTTAGTTCGAGTCGATAGCATTCTTCGTGCATGACCTTCCCTGTCGCATCGGTCATCCGGGTGGCCTCACGCACGAGCCGCCTGCACTTTGGACATATTGGCGATATAGGAAACTGCACAATATTGGGCATGGGGTGGTGGTTACTGTGTTAGTGGGTCCTTAGATCGCGTCATCGGGCTCGGGTTGCAGACCTTCTGCGGGTCTGCGGACTGGAGCAGTTGAGGTTTCCAGCAGCCACAGGGCCATGTGTCTGCGGATCCTTCGGAGCTTGCCGGATTCGTTAATGGCACACAACCCGATCATGGCTAGCGTGGCGATCCATCCGCCGATCATCAACATCACGACAAGAGACACAACGCACCCCTATGCAGAGGGGGGGCTTCATGAATCGCTCTTTTTTTCTTCTGATTCTCTTCTGAGCTTTTCTTCTGAACCCCACGCCATCGTCTTCCGACTGCTGCTGAAACTTGTCGCGACTTTCTCCCATCAATGCAACGAACGCAATGGCTGGAGGGTGAAATGTGGGTGAGTCGAAGGTGAGTTGTTAAGCTCTTGAATGACAGAGAGTTATTTTCGAACTTCTCAAGAAACGGAGCACCGCTGTCGCGTTGTTTTGTTATAGTTCCCGAGTTTGCTAGCCGGTGGTAGAATCCTCGCAACGTTGTGGCCCTTTGGGGGGGGCTTTTGTGGGAGTCGAGAGTAAATACCGCTTTGGTCCGTTCGAAGTACGCACGGACGCGCGGGAGCTTTTGAAACACGGGAGAAAAATAAAACTCCGCGGTCAACCTTACCTGATCCTTGAAGTATTAGTAGGTCGTGCTGGGGAGGTTGTTACCCGGGAGGAAATCCGCGAGAAGCTTTGGCCCGCGGATACTTTCGTCGATTTTGAGCATGGGCTCAACACTTCGGTTAAGAGGCTTCGGCAACTACTATGCGATTCCGCCGACGAACCACGCTACATTGAAACGCTCCCCCGTTTAGGCTACCGCCTTATCGCTCCCGTTGAAGTTGTCACGGAAAGAAGTGGGCCGGAACCCGGAATATCTCAGGTCGAGCCGGCGCCCGCTCCGCCCCGGCACAATTCAGGTCCACGCTGGAAGATCCCAGGTCTCGGTTTTGCCTTCGTAATGATTCTCGGCGTTGCCGTTCTCCTGATGTTTACCAGATTGCCGGGCCGGACGTGGTGGCCCTTTCGCTCGTCGAACGTTGCCGCGACTGCGGATGCGCACGCCAGGCAATTCAGCTCCATTGCCGTCTTACCTCTGGCCAACCTTTCGAACGATCCTGCCCAGGAATATTTTGCCGATGGGATGACCGATGAACTTATTAGTGATCTCGCACAGTTGAGTAGTCTGCGCGTCATATCCCGGACATCTGTTATGCATTACAAGGGCGCCAACAAGACGGCTCCACAAATTAGCCGGGAACTTGGGGTGGACGCTCTGGTCGAAGGGACCGTGGAACGGGTAGAAGGAAGAATCAGAATTCGAGTGCAACTGATCGATGCTGCCATGGATCGCCATCTCTGGGCGCACAACTATGACTATGCGGTCCAAGACGTTCTACTGCTCCAGACTACGGCCGCGCGCGACATTGCTTTGCAAATCCAGGGACAGGTGGCGCGACCTCCGGCGGGCGCGCCAGCAAACAGCGAACGGAATGTTCATCCCGAGGCCTATGAAGCCTATCTCAAGGGCCGCTATTTCTGGAACGAGCGGACGGAACCGGGGCTGCGGAAGAGCATCGAGTACTTTCAGGACGCCATTGCAAAAGATCCCACCTTTGCGGCCGCCTATGCCGGGTTGGCGGGAAGTTACTCGCTCCTCGGATCCGAGGCGCTGCCTCCGGCGGTCGCTCGAGCAAAGGCGCGAGCCGCAGTGAACCGGGCTTTGGAGCTGGACCCGAGCAGCGTCGAGGGCCACGCGGAAATGGGCTTGATTGCGTTCTATTACGACTGGAACTGGAAGCGGGCCGAGCAGGAATTTCAGCGCGCCCTCAAGCTTAATCCAAGTTACGCGACAACGCATCAATGGTATAGCCATTACTTAAGGGCGATGGGCCGTCTTCCGGAAGCTCTCCAGCAGGCACAACTGGGACAGCAGTCCGACCCACTCTCGTTGTCTATTAATACGACGTTGGGAGCACGATACCGTGACCTGCGCCAGTATGACCAAGCCATCGCGGTGGAACGACGGACGCTGGAACTGAATCCCGGTTTTGCTGCCGGCCACCGGATTTTGGCCTCAGTGTATGAACAGCAGGGAGACCTCCAGTCGGCCATCGCTGAGTGGCAGAAGGCGATCGAGCTTGCCAAAGATGATCCGACTCCCCTGGCCCACCTCGGCCGTGCTTATGCCCTTTTTGGAAGGCGGGCTGAAGCGCGGAAGGTCGTTCAACAGTTGAAACTGATGTCCAAGCAACACTATGTGCCCGCATGGGACATGGCGGTGCTTTTTGGCAGCCTGGGCGACGCGGACAGCGCCTTTCGCTGGTTGGAAGTTTCTTACATGAAGCGGGAAAGCCAAATGCCATTCCTGAAAGTGGACTACCGGATGGATCCGTTGCGGGCAGACCCGCGCTTTCAGAATTTGCTCCGCCGTGTCGGCTTGTCGCAGTAATCGCTGAACGAGTTTTCTCAAATAAGTCTAGACTTTCATTAGCGCAGACACGAACTGGCGGTCTGTCTTTCAATCGTCACGGATAGAGCCGGTACAGCATCCGCGGGAATGGAATCGTCTCCCGCACATGCTCCAGCCCGCAGATCCATGCTACGGCCCGCTCGATACCCATACCGAAACCGGAGTGCGGCACGCTGCCGTACTTGCGCAGGTCGAGATACCACTTGAAGGCTTCTTCGGGGAGGTTGTGTTCTTTGATTCGCTTCACTAGCAGCTCATACGAAGCCGTGCGCTGCGAGCCGCCGATTATTTCTCCGTAACCTTCGGGGGCGAGTACGTCGACGCAGAGCGCGAGGTCGGGACGCTGCGGATCAGGCTCCATGTAGAAGGCCTTCACATTCGCGGGATAGCGATGCACCATGACCGGCTTGTCATATTGCGATGACAGATAGGTTTCGTCGGGCGAGCCGAGGTCTCCACCGTATTGGAATTTGTGTTCGAGCTTGCCTTCGGCGTGGCCTTCTTGCAGCGCCTTAACAGCGTCGTCATAGGCTATGCGCGGGAATGGCGGCTCGATTTTTTCCAGCTTCGTCACGTCGCGGCCGATGGTTTGCAAGTCGGGGCGGCGCCGTTCGAGGCAGCGTTTGACGATGAACGTCAGGAAGCCTTCCGCTAGCTGCATGAGATCGTCGAGTGTGGCGTAGGCCATTTCGGGCTCGACCATCCAGAATTCGGTAAGGTGACGGCGCGTCTTCGATTTCTCAGCGCGAAACGTAGGTCCGAATGAATACACCTTACCGAGCGCCATTGCCGTCGCTTCGATGTAGAGTTGGCCGGACTGGGTGAGATAGGCCTGCTCTTCGAAATAATCGACGGGAAATAGCGTCGTCGTGCCTTCGCAGGCGGCGGGAGTGATGATGGGCGGATCGGTAAGGGTGAATCCGTTGGAATCGAAGTAGTCGCGCGCCGCTTTTATGATTTCGGCGCGCACCCGCAGAATCGCCGCTTGGCGCTGCGAGCGCACCCAGAGATGGCGATGCTCCATGAGGAAATCAACGCCGTGATCTTTCGGCGTGATCGGGTAAGGATCGGACTCGGGCACGCGCTGGAGGACTTGCACGTTTGAGACGTCGAGTTCGTAGCCGCCTGGGGCGCGCTTGTCGGCGCGGACTTTGCCTTCGACTACTACGCTCGATTCCTGCGTCAGACCTTTGATGGCGTCGAAGACTTCTGGCGGCACCGCGTTTTTGGGGACAACTCCTTGAATGATACCGCTGCCGTCGCGGAATTGCGGGAACAGAAGTTTGCCGCTTTCGCGTAGGTTGTAAAGCCATCCCCGAATGGTGACGGACTGGCCTTCGTGCTTGCCGATTTCTGAAATCGTGCTTATGGGTGCTGGCATAGTCAAAATCTTAGACCGCAGAGGACGCTGAGTTGTTTCGCAGGGAACGCAGAGAAGTCCTGCTCGATGCTTACGAATCTTCCAGCTTACGAAACGTTGCGCTCACCTCTGCGCTGGAATTTTTCTTCTCTTCGCCTTCGATCTCGAGCAGCAGTGGCGGCGTTTGCGGCGCAGTGCGCAACAACTCCATGGTCTCTTTCCAATCGATCGATCCGTTGCCCGGCCACAGGTGCGTGTCTTTGTCTTTATGGTTGTCATGCACGTGGGTTGAGCAAATGTGCGGCTTCAGAATTGCGAAAGCCTCGGGAATGCCGCCCATCATGTGGGCGTGGCCGCAGTCGAAGCAGACGCCGATGTCGTCGAAGTGCATGGTGTGGATGAATTCGACGAGGCGATCGGGAGTGGAAAGCTCATTGGGAATGTTTTCGACGAGGACGCGAACGCCGAGCGGCTTGGCGAAGGCGCGCAGGTGCTCGACGGAAGTCATCGCGGCTTCGAGTTTTTTTTCGTCGAACTCCTCGTTGGGATTGCCGATGTGCTGAACCAGAAAGCGAAACGGAATCTGCTCGGCAATCTCGAGAGCGCGCTTGATTTCATCCATGGCATCAATGCGGCCGGCACGGTCGGTGGAGGCGATGTTCACGGGCGGCGAGCCGGTGCGCCCCCATTCGTAGTCCGAATACAGGGGCGCGTGCACGGAGTTGAGCGGAATGCCAGTGGACTTGAACCAGTCGGCGATTTCCCGGACGTGCTGCTTGCGGTTGGCGTAGTCGAAGTGCTGGCGGGCAGCGAAGATCTCGATGGCTTGAGCTCCGCCGCGGACAAGCTCATCGAGCAAGCCCGGATGAAGACGTTCCTTTACATAAACGTATGTCGAGACCGCCTTGAGCATCAGTAGCCTACCGCCTTCCCGTTATTGCGCCCGTCGCTCGCGCCCAGCCGCTCGCCGGTTTTGGGGTCGACCATGATGCACTCGCCGTCTCCCCAGAAATGCCAGACGTTCAGCTTATGTCCTTTGGATCGCAGAAGGTTCATTGTATCGGGAGAGAGGCGGTCTTCGACAGTAATCTCGTCGGGGAGCCATTGATGATGAAAGCGGGGAGCGTTGACAGCCTCCTGAATATCGAGCCCGAAATCGATCACGCCCATCAGGATATTGGCGACTGTGGTGATGATCGTCGGCCCGCCTGGCGACCCGAGCACTAAGAGCACTTTGCCGTCTTTGAGCACGATCGTCGGCGTCATGGCAGATAGGGGGCGCTTGTTTGGCCCAATCGCATTGGCTGGCCCCTGGATTAGTCCGTAAATGTTGGCTACGCCCTGCTTCGCGGCGAAGTCGTCCATCTCGTCGTTTAACAGAAATCCCAATCCCTCCGCCGTGACGCGCGAGCCGAAGGAGTCGTTGAGCGTGGTCGTGACCGCGACGGCGTTGCCCTCGCCGTCAACAACCGAATAATGCGTCGTGTTCTCGGGCTCGCGGATTGCAGCGGGATGCGAGTCTGCCACCCGCTCAAGATCCTTGAACTGCGGCCGCTTCAAATCCCGGCTCGCGCTGGCGTGGTTAACTTCGATCGACTCGCGCCATGCCTCCGCATATTTCTTATCGATCAGCTGCGGCACGGGTACTTTCGAGAAGTCCGGGTCGCCCATGAAGTCGGCGCGATCGTAGAAGGCGCGGCGGAAGGCCTCGGCGGTGAGGTGAATGGTTTCGGCGGAGCGGTTGCCGGTTTTGGCAAGATCGAAGCCCTCGAGGATGTTCAGGATTTCGATGAGGGCAGTCCCACCTGATGAGGGTGGTGGAGCGCCGATGATCTCGTAACCACGATACGTTCCGTGAACGGCCTCGCGCTCTTTGACTTCGTAGGCCGCGAGGTCGGTGGCTGTGACCAGGCCTCCACCTTTTTGGATTGAAGCCGCCAGTTCGCGAGCGAGCGCGCCATGGTAAAAGTCGTCGGGATCTTTGGCGATGCGCTCGAGGGTACGGGCGAGTTCGGGCTGCTTCAGGATTTCGCCGGGCTGGTAGAACCTGCCATCGCGCAGAAAGATGCGGCGCGACTCGGGGAAGTCGGCCAGGTGCTTCTCGCCCCTGAGGTCCCGCGCGTCTTCATAGGCCAGGGGAAAGCCTTCGCGGGCGAGTTTGATGGCCGGAGCCATGACTTTCGCGAGCGTGAGCTTGCCATATTTTTTTTCGCCATAGACCAGGCCCGCGACCGATCCGGGAACGCCGATTGCTTGGTAGCCGACGACGCTGAGATCGCGAATCACATTGCCCTGCGCATCGAGATACATGTTTTCGGTGGCCGCGGCGGGGGCTTTCTCGCGGAAGTCAATGAAATGAGTTTCGCCGCTCGCAGTGCGGAGAAGCAGAAACCCCCCACCGCCAATATTTCCTGCTTGCGGATGGACGACGGCAAGGGCGAATCCCGTGGCCACGGCGGCATCGACGGCGTTTCCGCCGGCTTGCATGATTTCGACCCCGGCGCGGGAGGCGAGTTCGTGAACGCTGGCTACGATGGCATGCTGCGCGTGAGTGGGGCTGAATGGCGCTGCTCGGAGGCTGGTGGCAAACAGCACCAGTACAGCGCAGATTGCCGCTTTGAATGGAGTGGGCATTGGGATGCGAACTTACGAGGCTAGTCTAGCGCGTCGGCGAGAGTCAAACGTGCCGTGCCTCGCTACCTGCTGCGGCGGCTCTTGGATGATTTCTTCTCCAACTTCTTCTTTGGCGTCTTTGGCTTCGGCGCCTTGGCCGCTACCAATTCATAAGATTGACGAATCAGGGATTCGAGTTCGGGGGCGGGCAGAAGACTAGAGCTTGCGATCTGGATCCACTTGTAGCGGCCGACGTAGGGCGCAGGCGTGATGCCCTCGGTTTCGAGCAGTTCGTGGAATACTTCGGGCGAGCTTTTCAGAGTCATACGCGGGAAGCGGCCATCGGAGAGGACAAGACCGGCGAAGATTTTGCCGCGTACCTTGAAGCAAAGGTCGTCGCCCCAGGGCATGTCCTCGGTGACATCGGGGAATGAGAGGCAGAATTTGCGAATCGCGTCGACGTCGGGCATGGAAAGATGATAGCGCGGGTCAGCGAGACTGCTGGCTGGCAGGCGAAGCGTCCGGCCTCCGTGAGTTCTGGCTGTAACCTTGCTGTAATGTGTATTGCCTTAGGATAAATTGGGATACTTGTAGCTTGTCATAATTCCCTTTTTTATATTAACTATAGTTAATGTGCAATGCTATATTGACATTAATGTGGGCAAGGATCTCCATCTTGATCTCCGGAACGCTCGCGTTGGCGTGTACCGTCCCGCAGGCTTGGGCCCAGGCGGGCCAGGGCTCGATCACCGCCGCGCCCGCTGCAATTTCTTCGCAGACCCAACCTGACGCGCCGTCGAAAGCCTCTCCTGACCCAGTCAGCGCCCCAGAACCCGCGCCCGCAGATGAGGGCACGGAGTCAATGTTTCCCCATTTCAAGAACACGCGCTTCTGGCTCTCCGGCCAGGCAAATTTTATTTTTCAGACGCATCCGCCATTTCACGCTGCCTATAGCGGCACCCACAGCTTGAGTCCCAATTACGAGAAGGCCACGTCGCGCGTGATGACGCTCTATACCGGCGTGCGGCTGAACAACTCCACCGAATTGCTGGTCGATATCGAAGAGGCGGGCGGAGAGGCGCTCAGCCTGGGTTTTGGACTGGCGGGCAATACAGACCTCGATATCGTGCGCAATCCGTCGCTGAACAAGGCTCCATATCTCGGGCGCGGCATGATCCACACGGTTATTGCGCTGAGCAAGGACAAAGTGGAAAACGATCGCAACGCGCTGTCGCTTTTTGACGAACTGCCGCAGCGGCGCCTGGAAATTCGCTTTGGAAAATTCAGCATGCCGGATTTCTTCGACATCAATTCCGTGGGAAGCGACACACATCTCCAGTTCATCAACTGGACCACCGATAATAATGGGGCATGGGATTATGCCGCCGACACGCGAGGCTACACGGTCGGGTTGACGGCGGACTACGAGGATCGCAACTGGGGGGTTCGCTTTGCCGAGGCGCTTATGCCGAAGGTTGCCAACGGCATTGACCTGGTATGGAAACCCTGGCAGGCGCACGCGGAAAATTACGAATACGAATTGCGCCATGGATTCATCCCGAAAAAAGCGGGCATGGTCCGGCTGCTCGCGTACACGAATTACGCCAATATGGGCATCTATCGCGAGGCTATTGCTCAGTTTGAGCAGGGCCGGGTGATGGTTCCTGACATTACCAATCATCCCTGGCACATCACGCGCAAGTACGGATTCGGCGCCAACGTGGAACAGAATCTGTCTTCAAACCTGACAGCCTTTGCGCGCTTTGGCTGGGACAACGGCAAGACCGAATCGTTCGCCTACACGGAAGTGGATCAGACCTTTGCCGCCGGCCTGGGAGCACGCGGAGTTTGGTGGCATCGGCGGCAGGATCGCGCCGGAATCGCTGTCGTGACCAACGCCATCGGCAAGGATCATCAGGAGTATCTGCGGCTCGGAGGGCTGGGCTTTCTACTCGGCGATGGAAATTTGAATTACGGGCGCGAGAATATCGTGGAGAGCTATTACACGGCGCATGTCTGGCGCGGGATTTACGTGGCTCCCGGCGTCCAGCACATCAATGATCCGGGCTATAACCGCGATCGCGGGCCGGTGCTGGTGCCGTCGTTCCGGGCGCATGTGGAGTTCTAAGACAGCTCTCAGTGGTCAGTTTTAATTGACCAGCCGTGCGTCGCGCACAAACATCGCTGAGGACCAGAAGTGGGTAAGAACTCCCGCAAATGCTAACCCAATCACGAGAACGATCTACCGATAACGAAGCCACGAATCACGGATGTTCGACATTTGGGCGAAAATGTCGGGCACATGGGCCGCGCAGTAGGCGACATTCGCAAGCACAGCCATCACGAACAGGACCAGGAGGGTGTTAAATTCCAGGAGTGGGCGCGAGCCCGGCAGCCCCCTTACGAAGTGAATCGTGACAATGCCAACCAACAGGAGGTTATACAGAACTCGTCGAGGCTCCCAGTACCGAATGGCATTGCCGAGATAGTCACGCCATTGCATCGTTTCCACAAGCCCTCCTAATTCCCGGCTTAGCTGGAACGCTCGGTTCCGGCCTCGAACTTCTCTGCTGTGCGCACCGCCCAGGCCATGCGCGGGGTATTGTGAGCGATCCCGAAGCGGCCTTGGGCGTCGAGGAGAATGATTCCGCCGTGGCCGTTGAGTCGCTTTTTCAGGTAATTCATCGCTTCCCTGGCGACCCACTCGGGCAAGTTGCCGGAGGCGACGCGGTCGGTGGCCCACTTGGCCAGCACCAGCTTCATGATGGGCTCGCCCCAGCCGGTGGTGGAGGCGGCGGCGCTCGCATTGTCGGCATAGCAGCCGCAGCCAATCAGGGAGGAATCGCCGAGGCGGCCGGGGTCTTTGTTGAGCGTGCCGCCGGTGGAGGTGGAAGCGGCAATGTTGCCTTCGCGGTCGAGCGCAACCGCGCCCACGGTGTCGTGGGAAATTTCGGGCGCGAACAGGTCGTTGCCGTGCATGGATTCCTGGGCTTGGTATTCGCGCAGACGCTCGACTTCGCGGGGAATGATCAGGTCCTCATTGCGGCAGAGTTCGATGCCGTGCTCGGCGGCGAAACGCTCAGCGCCTTCGGCGACGAAGTAGACATGGGTGCTCTCGCTTAGCACTTTGCGGGCGGTGCGAACCGGGTTGCGCAGGCGTTCGACGCAGCCGACGCCCCCGCCGCGCAGGGTGGCGCCGTCCATGATGAAGGCGTCGAGTTGCACCTTGCCGTCGCGGTTCAGGAAGCTGCCGCGGCCTGCGTCGAAGGTCTCGTCGTCTTCCATGACGACGATTGCCTCTTCGACCGCGTCGAGCGCGGAGCCGCCCAGCTCCAATGCACGCCAGCCGGCAGATGCCGCGTTGCGGACGCCAGTGAGATGGGCTTCGACCATGTCATCGGGAATGGCCCAGGCGCCGCCGTGGACGACAAGGGTTGGATTGGTTGGCAAGTTCAGACTCCCCACGAAAACTTCGGCGTCTAGTCTAGCATTCAGGCGGGCGGTGCTTTCGGAATGGGAATCGGAGGAGAAGACTCTTGATCTAGGCGGCGCGCGTAGGGGCGAGGCCATCCATCTCACGCGTCCGCTGCCAGGTGTAAAGAACGCGGTGAATGACGGTGATGGTAGAGAGCACGGCGATTACCCAGAGCACGGGCGCCATCACGTTAAAGAGCGCGCCGATGATGAGCAGGACCAAGCGCTCCGGGCGTTCCATGAAACCGACACGGCAGGTGCCGATGAGCGACTCGGCGCGGGCGCGGGCGTAGCTGACCATGATGGCGCTGATCATGGCGAGCGCGGCCAGCACGACGTAGAAAAAGCGGTTGCCGCGGCCGTAAAAAACCAGCAATCCCAGGAAGAGCGAGGCGTCGCTGTAGCGGTCGACGATGGAATCGAAGAAGCCTCCGAAGCGCGTCACCTGGTTTGAGGCGCGCGCAACCCGGCCGTCCACTAGGTCAAAGAAACCGCTGCCGATGATAACCAGGCCAGCATAGAAGAACATGCGGCGCTGGTTGTCGGCGCTGGCGTAGCCGAACAAAAACGCGGCGTAGGTGTTGACGACCAGCCCCATCAGCGTCAGGACGTTGGGATTGATATGCGATAGAGCGAGCAGGCGCACGATGGCATCCAGCAACACACCGCAGGCGCGTCCCACACTGCTTGTCCAGGTCATAAGTTCGCTCACCGGTGCCGCTTCGTACGATTCAGCTTCTGAGACGGGCAAGCCCCGTCTCTACTTCGATCCCGTGCCCGTATCCAGCTCCGGCAAGTCATGGATGGTCGACAGCGTCAGGATCTCCATGTCACGATTGCCATTGGGCGTTACGACGATCGCGCTGTCACCCACCTTCTTGTTCAGCAGGGCGCGTCCGATGGGCGACGTCGTCGAAATCTTGCCCGCCGCTACGTCAGACTCTTCACTCATGACCAGCTGATACTCCATCTCCTCGCCCTTCACGTTGTCGAAGACCTTGACGGTCGAACCGAGCCCGACCTTGTCCTTCGGGATATTGTTCATGTTGATCAGGGACAGGTCGGCGAGGCGCTTGCCGAGTTGGCGGACGCGCGCCTTCAGGTATTCCTGGCGTTGCTTCGCCGTGTGGTATTCGGCATTTTCGCTGAGATCGCCAAGGGCGACAGCCTTTTTGAGTTCGCGGGGGATATCGTATGCGAGCTCGTGCTCAAGGGTGTTCAGCTCGTCGCGTAGCTTCTTCTTGATTTGCTCTGTCATGAAATCGTCGATGGGCGCGGTGGTCATTATACGCCGGAATCGGGGTGGTGTTGCCCAAGGCAGTTTCCCGGGGCGTGCCCAGAAGCGAGTAACACCTTTAATTGAAATGACTTAGTCCATTCTCGGGGTGCACAAGAGATGGGTGGGCACCGGAGTGGCGTAAGTTGGCCGATTTCCGGCCTTGCCCGCCCCAACGCCAAGTTTGCTTTACGGGTGGGCCTCCGCTAGACTGAAGATAGCGACACCTTCCTGGGGAGAAGGCCTTCATGAGTAATGGCCAAGTTTTCCACATCGGTGATAAGGTCGTCTATCCCAATCACGGCGTCGGGATTATTGAACAAATCAACAGCCGGACTATCGGATCTACGGTCCAGCGGTTCTACCTGCTAAAACTCCCCGCGAGCAGCCTCAAGGTCGAAATCCCGTTCCACAATGCCGGCAGTGTTGGGATGCGCCCGGTGGTTCGCAATGGCGAGGTGCAGAAGATTGTCGACTACCTGTCGACCGGCGAATGTATCAACGCCGCCGACTGGAAAGACCGGTTCAAGGAAAATTCCGAGCGGATGCGCACCGGATCGCTCACGGACGTGGCCATGGTGCTTAAGAGCCTCTTGATCCTGGCGCAGGAAAAGTCGCTCTCGTTCCGCGAAAAGAAGATGCTGGAGCGGGCCCGCTTCCTGCTGGTGAGTGAGATTGCGATTTCGCGCAATTGCGACGAGACTGCCATCGAGCATGCGCTGACCAAGGCGCTGACGAAATGCAACCTGCGCTTGCCAGAAATTACTGAATTAGCCTCGTAAGGTATCCCATCTAAATCGAGCTCTGGCCGGATTGCGGCCGGTGGGCTTCCAGCCACGACTGCAGGATCAAGATTGCGGCTATCCGATCAACCGCCTTGCCGCGCTTTGCGATTGACAGATTCGTTTCCCGCAACAGGCGATTGGCTTCGGTGGAGGTCCAGCGCTCATCCCAGAGGTGGACGGGCAGGTCGAAGTGGGCCTTGAGGTCATCGGCAAACTGCCGCATCTTTTCCGATTGTGTGCCCTCGGCGCCGGTGAGGCGCAGCGGCAAGCCCACCACAATTTCCGCCACCTCATATTTTGCCAGCACTCCGGCCAGAGCCTCCCAATCGCGGCGCTTGTTCTGCCGCTGGATGGTGTCGAGACCCTGGGCGGTGATGCCGAGCGGGTCGGAGACGGCTACGCCGATTCGCTTTGAGCCCACGTCGAGGGCGAGAATCCGGCGGGGCAGTGGCATATGAGGATGATCGCGGGTGGGGTGAGAGAACGTCAAGGCGAGTCAGAAGTCAGAAGTTAGAATGCAGAAGTAAAATCCTCACCGCTACCAGTGGGATCGCCTTTACTTCTTCAATCTGAATTCTGACTTTTGTCTTTACTTCGTGCAATTCTGGTTAAGGTCAGGCAGAATTGTGGGCCGAGCGTTGTTCGCATTTGCTGCCAGGCTCACAACCACACCTTATGGAGACGACGGAGACACAGGAGAACAGACACCACTGGTCGCTGACACTGCTGGGCATTGCGCTGATCATATTGTTTGCCTACTTCGGCGAATCGGTGCTGGCGGTTCTGTTCTTTTCCATTCTGCTCAGCTTTACGCTCTCTCCCCTGGTACAGGCGTTTGAATACCTCCACATTCCCCGAGCCATAGCGGCGCTAGTGAGTGTGGCGTTGTTCCTGATAGTGCTCTACGGTGTGACTGTGGCCTCCTACACCGAGGCCGCTGTTTTTGCCGACAATCTTCCGAAATATTCTTCAAAAATCGGAACCATCCTGCAGCCGTTTCGGCAGCAGGCGGAGAAGATTGAGAAGACCGGGGAGGCGGTGGCCGCGCCGGACAAGAATGTGATTCAAGTGCGGCAGGTAAGCAGTTGGTCGGACGTGCTTACGCATGGCGCCGGCACGCTGACGGACACTCTACTGTCCGCCTCGTTCGTTCCTTTCCTCACATATTTTTTGCTGACCTGGCAGAGCCATGCGCGTTCCGCGACCGTGATGCTGTTCCCGCTCCATCACCGGCACACGGCGTTTGTGACGCTGGGCCTGATCGGAAAAATGCTCCAGAGCTTTATTGTCGGGAATTTCCTGATTGGCCTACTCATCTCCGCGGTCAGCGTCGCCGTATTCGGCCTTTTGCATGTGCCTTTCTTTTATTTTGTCGGGGTCCTCAGTGGCTTTCTCAGCCTGGTGCCATATTTGGGGGTCGTGCTGGCCATGTTTCCGCCCGTGCTGGTTGGCTTCGGACAATTGGAGGCGGGCGATCTGGTGGTCGTCGTGGTGAGCGTAGTCGCCATGCATCTGATCGCCCTGAATGTGCTGTACCCGAAACTGCTGGGCAGTCGACTGCGGATCAATCCACTGGCGGTTACGCTGGCGCTACTCTTTTGGGGAGCCGTCTGGGGAGCGATCGGACTGCTGCTGGCGATCCCGATTACGGGGGCGCTCAAGATCATCTGTGACCACGTGGAAACGCTGAAGCCTTATGCGGACTGGCTGGGCGAATAAGAGGTATTGTAGATTTCAGATTGCAGATTGCAGGAGTAAAACCATCAGGTTTGCTGATCAGCGTGAGGTGGACTTTTACTTCTGCAATCTGACCTCTGCACTCTGCAATCCTCGTTACTCTTGTCAGCTTCCGTCCTTCCACACTTTGCTGCATGCTGTAGGCAGCATCTAAACTACCCGCTTGCGTGTCCAGATTACGTTGTTTCTGATTGTGGTTTTGGCTGTGGCCGGATTTGCCGCTTGGCAGATCTATGTGCCGATGGCTCCCCCGCCCGGGCAGACGTTTGTCATGCTGCGTTCCGGCTACTCCACGCGACGCATTGCCGCGGAACTCAAAAAGGCCGGGATCATCCGCAGCGAACTTGCTTTCCGTCTCTGGCACACCGGGCACCCCAAGCCAACCCTGAAGGCCGGTGAATACCTTTTCGAGCGCGAGGCTACACTGCCCCAGGTCTACAGCCGAATTGCTCGTGGCGACATCTATTTCCACGTCGTCACCATCCCCGAAGGCTACACAATGTTCGACATCGCTCAGGCGATCGAGGACGCCAAGCTGGGCTCGGCTGCGGATTTTCTGCGCATCGCCGACACACAGACCCAACTGATCTCCGACATTGCGCCTAACGCCAAGTCGCTCGAGGGTTATCTTTTTCCGAATACCTACCAGTTCACCCGGACCCAGAGTCTCGAGGACATGGCTGCCGCCATGGTCCACCAGTTTCGGCTGGTCGCCTTGCAGATTGGGCTTGTCCCGGGCGCCCCTGTGAACGCAGCAGCGGGGGGCTCCAGCTTCGACGTAAACAAGATTGTCACTATGGCCTCAATCGTGGAGAAGGAAACCGCGGTGCCGGAAGAGCGGCCCCGGGTGGCCAGCGTCTATTACAACCGGCTGACTCAGAGAATGGCGCTGGATGCCGATCCTAGCGTTATCTATGCAGAGCTGCTGCAAGGCACGTACAGCGGAGCCCTGCACCACGCCGATCTCGCCATCAACTCTCCTTACAACACGTATCGCTTCCCGGGCCTGCCGCCCGGGCCCATTGGCAACCCCGGCCGCAGTTCGCTGGAAGCAGCGCTGCACCCCGAAGACACGAGATATCTTTATTTCGTGAGCGATGGCAACGGGCATCATCGCTTCGCCACTACCCTCGACGAGCACAACCGGAACGTGGCCGCCTATCGTCGTGCACTGGGCCTGCGCTAAAAGGCATCCTCGCTTGCCTTATACTAATCAGATTGCTAATGGCCAAAAGTTCTCTTAGTTCTGGAATCGGAGTGCATCGTCCTTATTTGCGCCGGTTGTTGCTGCTGTGTCTGGTGGCGTCCACGTTCCCGCTGGGCGGCTGCCTGTTCCGCACCCGTCCGATCGAGCGCCAGTTTTCGAATGCGCCGCTCAAGACCGCCAGTCAGAAGGACTTGATCGACTACGTCAACCAACAGGCTGCCAAAATCCAGTCCATGCTGGCGACCGTCGATATCGACGCCTCGGCTGCCGATCCCAAGAACGGCCGGATCACTGATTACAAAGAGATTCGCGGTTACATCTTGGCCCGCAAGCCCGACATGCTCCGGATGAAGGGGCTGATGCCGGTGGTCAGGAATACCGCCTTTGACATGGTGAGCAACGGGAAAGAGTTCAAGCTCTGGGTGCCGCCGAAGGATAAGTTCTTCATTGGTCCGGCCTCTGGAGATAGCTATCAACCCGAAAAGCGCATGGAAAACATGCGGCCGCAGTACATCTACGAGGCGCTGCTGCTTCCCGAGATCGGTCCGGAGTGTCCGGCTGCAAACTGCGAGATTGCGGTGCTTGAAAATGGCTATGAGACGGTGCTGGATTCCAAAAGGCATCGGGTTGAACAGCCGGACTATGAACTGGCCGTGATCCGGCAGGGACCCCAGGGGTGGTATTTGTGGCGACGGATCCTGTTCAGCCGGACCGACCTGCTTCCGCACAAGCAGAGGATTTACGACATGCAAGGTAACGTTGCGACCGATGCTACGTATGCCAACTACAAGGATTTTGGCGGCTTCTCCTTCCCGGCCTCCATTGAGATCGAACGCCCGCGCGAGAATTACGACATCACGCTGAACATTCTGAAGCTGGATGTAAACAAGTCGCTCAGCGACGATCAGTTCGCGCTCGAGCAGCCGCCCGGAGCGGAAGTGGTGCGCCTGGGCGCGAAGCCCGATACGGGCCATGCCTCTGCGCGACCCGGGGATCCGGGAAAGTAGTTGCCGGGAACGCAACTTCTCGATAAAAACATGATGAATCGCATGATCGTCGGAAACCTGGCGCACCGGCCGATCCGGTCGCTGATCAGCATCGTGGCGGTGGCGATCGAGGTCACCCTGATCTTGTTGATCGTCGGCCTATCGCTCGGGATGCTGCAGGACCAGCGCACGCGGAACGCGGGCATCGGGGCGGATGTCATTGTGCTGCCGCCGGGGTCGTCATTCATTGCCGGACTGACGGGCGCGCCCATGCCGATCAAGATCAAGGACGTGCTCGCCAAGCTGCCGCATGTGGAGAGCGTCGCTCCCGTCGTCACACAAATCAGTTCGGCCGGAACGCTGGAGATCATCGCCGGGATCGACCTGCCAAGCTATGAGAGCTTGTCGGGCGGCTTCCACTTCCTTGAAGGTGGCCCTTTTCAGGGACCGTACGACGTGCTGGTCGACGATCTTTTTGCCAAATCCAAGCATGCTAAGGCCGGAGACACGATCGAAATCCTGAACAACAAGTTCCGCATCAGCGGAATTGTGGAGCGTGGGAAGGGCGCCCGTAAATTCGTGCCATTGAGTACTTTGCAGGATCTTATCGGCGCGCAAAACAAAGCGACCATCTTTTATCTGAAGCTCGACGATCCCGCCAACGCAGACGCCGTGGTCGACGAAATCAAGCACCTCCCCGGCATGGAACGTTATGTTGTGAACTCCATGGCCAATTACCTTGCCGCTATGAGCACTGGCAATATTCCAATGCTGTCGACGTTTATCGACGTCGTGGTCGGCATTTCCGTGGTCATCGGGTTCATCGTGATCTTCCAGGCAATGTATACGGCGGTCATGGAGCGTACTCGGGAGATTGGTATTCTGAAGGCCCTGGGAGCCTCGAAACTCTACATTGTTAACGTAGTGTTACGAGAGACGATCCTGCTGGCGATTGGCGGCATTGTTCTGGGCATCGGCGTCAGCATGGGGGCGCGGGCGGGACTTGCCCATCGTTTTCCGCTACTCCAGGTGATTGTGGATGGCGGCTGGATTGTCCGCGCGACGCTGATTGCCATCGTGGGCGCAATTGCGGGGGCCTTGTATCCGGCGTTCAAAGCGGCGCAGAAGGACCCCATCGACGCATTGGCGTACGAATAGCTAGCGGGCAGCGCACAATCCTTCGTTGTTTGTTCGCTCCGTATTTCGTTTCATATTTCGATCCGATCGCTACCCAGAAAATCGCCAATAATTTTTTCTCGCAAATATCGAGCGAATGCACGATACTGCCGGTGAAACTGCCCATGCTATAATCGCGGCCCGTTACGAAAAGCAGGGAGAGTTTCGCGGACAGAAGTCTTAATTCCCTGGGCCTGCGCGCAAAGTCGCGTGCCGGCCAAAAATATACAGGAGGAGATATGCCTTTCGACGATCCGACTCTCTACGGTCGGGATGATGAAACCGATGAATTCGGCGATGCCGGCGCATTTAGCGAATCGCTGGAAGAAGACTTTGACGAAGAAGAGGAAGAGGAAGAAGAACCAGCCATGATGGAAGAAGACGAGGGCGCGATGCCCGGGCCTCCGTCGGAACCCGAGCCGGCAATGCCGACGGGTGGCGGAGGCGGAGCGCCTCCTCCGAAGAAACCGGCCGCCAAGAAACCGGCCGCTAAGAAACCGGCGCCGAAAAAAGTGGCGAAGAAAAAAGCGGCTCCGAAAAAAGCAGCCAAGAAAGCTGCAAAGAAAAAGCCAGCCAAAAAAGCGGCGAAGAAAAAGGCTGCGAAAAAGCCCGCTCCGAAAAAAGCAAAGAAGAAAGCGGCCAAAAAGAAGGGCCGCCGCTAATATTTTAGTCGCAGTCGCCTAAGGTCGGCAAAATTCTTGGCGGGAGTCAGTACCAGGGCTCCCGCCTAGCAATTTTTGTCGGCAGAGATTGGGTGTGCCCTGTTTCATGCTGCGATCCTGCGGACATCGCAATCCCGAACTACGTCAGTAAATCTCAGAAAAGCAAACTAGACTTTCTCCATTACAATCGCGTCCGCTTCAATCTCCAGCAACATTTCCGGCGCAACGAGCGCAGTAACAGCCAACATCGTGCACGCCGGGCGAATCTCGCGAAAAAATTCTCCGTGCGCTTTGCCGACCTGTTGCCAATCGGCGATGTTTGTCAGGAAAACTCTAGTGCGCACCACGTCTTTCAATGACGCGCCCGCGCGCACGAGGGCGCTCTCGATGTTCTTCAGCGCTTGCACAGCTTGCGCATAGGCGTCGCCGGGGACGATCTTACCGTCCGGGCCGGTCGCGGTCGTGCCCGCAACATGGATGTACGGCCCGACGCGCACCGCACGAGAGTAACCGACGATGGGCTCCCATGGCGCTCCGCTTGCAATATTCATCCGTTCCAACGCACCCTCCATTTCTCTCTCTTGCTACCGGTTGCTGGCCCGGTTTCTACCCGAAATAGATGATGCGAGTAGCCGGCGAGACTCCACAAACCGCGCCAATTAGCAGCCGCGTCAGTTGAGTGCCAACAACAGCAGCGCGAAACACCGCGCCCATGCAGTGTTTCAGTAGGTTGGGTGGCACGATGGTGACTTGTTTTCGATGCAGAACTACAGTATTTAATCCTCACGAGCTTTGGTTCCGCTGAATCAAAGAGGGTGAGGTGACGATTAAGTAGTTGAGGTGGGGGGCCAAATATGATTCCTGAAACGCATCCGTTGCGGCAGTTATTCGTTGAACTCGTCGGACGGCACTACGCCCAAGAGATCGGGATCCGCGATCCGCTGGTGATCGGATATGTCGCGCACCTGCTCTCCGAGTTTTGCGATGCCGAGCAACTGATGAGGATTCGGACTGCTTCCGGAAGGCCGCTGAACGATGTGGGCGAAATGCTGATCGAATCAGATCCAATTTACGGCCCCGCGCCGTCCTTTGACCGCGAGCGCCAGGTGCGCAAACATATCGGCGATTACACGCTGTTTTTCGCGGGCATGTTTCCCGAGAGCATCAATCACTATCGCTTACGTCGGCAGCGCGTCGAGAATTTTGTGGATTGGGTGAAAGCCGGCAAGGAGAGCTACTACATCGTCTCAAAATTTGAGCACTTCGAATACGCCAAGGTCGCCCCGCTCTTCGCCCAGCTCTCGCAAAAATTTGAAGATTGCGTGTATGGACTGAACCTGGTGAAGAACGAACTGGAAGTTATGCAGCACCCGATCGTGCGGACGAGCGGCGAACTGATCATGTAACGAAGTCAAAATTGAGAAGTCAAATTGAAGAAGTAGGACCTTTCGCCATTCGGACAAATACCACGAAGATCGGCACGAGTTCCTTTTCCTCGTGAACGATGTCTTGCAACCTCGCCTCCAGAAAACACCCCGGCTTCTGCATAAGGTCCAGCCGGTTTTACTTCTTCAACTTTGACTTCTGACTTTTAACTTTTAACGAGCCTTCTCCCCACCACCCTGAACTTTCCCTCCAGCACTATCCCTATCGCTTCGCTGTAGGCGATGTGTTCCTGTTCAAGTATCCGTTCCGCCAGTGTGTGCTCGTTGTCGGAATCGAGCACTGGAACCGTTTTCTGCACGATGATCGCGCCGTGGTCCAGTTCTTCATCGACAAAGTGCACTGTGCATCCGCTCACCTTCACTCCGTATGCGAAAGCCTGCTGTTGCGCTTCGAGGCCGGGGAAAGCCGGCAAGAGTGACGGGTGGATATTGAGAATTTTCTGGGGAAACTGGCGCACGAACCAGGGAGAAAGCAGCCGCATGTAGCCGGCAAGGCAAACGAGATCGACCCGGTGTTCTTCTAGCGCCGCTACGATTTCACGATCATGCTGCTCGCGTTCTTTGCCTTTGGAGGAAATCACAAACGCGTGAAGCCCACGCCTGCGAGCCGTCTCGACTCCGGGCGCATCTGCACGATTGGAAATCACGACCGCAATGCGCGCATCTGGAATCCGTCCAGCATCAATACTGTCGGCAATCGCTACAAAGTTTGAGCCGCGTCCGGAGAGGAGAATTCCAAGATTTTTCATCACGACGGAAGTCAGGATTCCGATTGAGTCAAGAGTAAGAAGTCAAACTGAAGAAGTAACACCTCATCATCACCAATGGATATTCTTCTTCAATTTGACTTTTGACTTCTGACTTAGCTGTACATCACCTTTCTTTCGCCCTTTACGATCCGCCCTACGCTGTAGAATTTCTCGCTGGCGCGCTCCAGCAGAGTCTGCGCCTTCTTAAATTTCTTCGCGGGAACCACGACTAGCATGCCGAGTCCCATGTTGAAAGTGCGCAGCATCTCCTCTTTTTCGACGTTGCCGAGGTGTTGCAGGTGCTCGAAGATCGGGGGAACAGGCCAGGTTCCGAATTCGATGACGGCGGCCGTGCCTTTGGGCAACACGCGCGGCAGATTCTCGGTGATGCCTCCGCCGGTGATGTGCGCCAGCGCGGCCACGCATTCTCCAGCAATCAGCTTGCGGATAATCGGCCAGTAGCTGCGATGAGTGCGCATCAACTCGTTGCCGACTTTGTTTTTGATTTCGCTGACGAACGTCTCCGGCGAATAGCCGGCGATTTCAAACAGGAGCTTGCGGGCAAGCGAATATCCATTGGTGTGGAGGCCGTTTGAAGGCAATCCGAGAACGCAATCGCCGATCTGCACGTCCTTGCCATTGATGATTTTCTCGCGCTCGACCACGCCCACAATAAACCCGGCGAGGTCGTATTCGCCCTTGGGGTAGAAGCCCGGCATTTCCGCAGTCTCGCCGCCAATGAGGGCGCAGCCATTGTGTTTACAGGCTTCCGCGAGACCACCAACAATCTTTTCCGCGACTTCGGGCTCAAGCGTGCCAGTCGCCAGATAGTCCATGAAAAACAGAGGCGCGGCTCCCTGCACAGCGATGTCGTTCACGCAGTGATTCACAAGGTCGGCGCCCACGGTGTGGTGCAGGTTCATTTCGAACGCGACCTTGAGTTTGGTGCCAACCCCATCCACGCTCGAAACCAGTACCGGATCGAGATACTTCTTATCGACCGAGTACAGGCCGCCAAACCCGCCGATCTCGCTCAGCACTCCCTTGGTGAAGGTTTTGTGGGCGAGATACTTGATGCGCTGCTTGGTGCGGTTGCCTCGATCAATATTGACCCCAGCGTCGGCATATGTGATGGAGCCGCTGGGTTGGTTGGGGTTCTGGGCCACGTTTGAGTCCGTCATGTCCGGGAGAGATTTGGCGTGCACGAGCCCGGGGAACGATTTGGAGCGAATCAAATTCTAGCACGTTCTTCCGTTGGTCCGGCTGCTGCCAATTCCCCAAAATAAGAAACCCAGCGGGGACTCGCTGGGCTGGGAACGTGACAGAAAAAAGAACGTTGCTCACTTCGGCATGTCGTCTTTTTTCATGTCGTCTTTCTTATCGGCCTTCTTTGCTTTCTTGGCAGCCTTTGTCTTGGGCGCTTTTTTGTCTTTCGCGTCGGCCTTCTTATCCATCTTGTCACCGGTCTTTGCGTCGTCATGAGCAAAGGCGAACGATGACATCGAGACGGTCAGCGCGAGGGCGAACATCAACGCCAGTACTTTTTTCATGGTTAGTCTGCTCCTTAGATTATTCGTGACACACAGCGCCCTGGGAGGCTTGGTTTTTTGATTGTCCCCGGGGGCGCCGAGAATTGTATCCCTCCAGCCTTCGTTTTCCAAGCTGCCCAAGAAAAATGGCGCAGTGTTCCCCGTCACAGACGTGCAAATCTTGGCTGTTACACTATTGTGCGAATGAGCGCGACGCCAACCGGAACCAAGCCTGGAAGAGTGAGCAAGCACCGCCCCACACAGGACAAGGCGCACGATGTTCTGCGCACCGAGGGACAGCCCCTTGACCCGATTTTCAAGCCCCGCAGCGTTGCGGTGGTGGGAGCTTCCGACCGTCCCGGCAGCGTGGGCCGCGCCGTGCTCTGGAGCCTGGTCAGCAGTCCTTTCGGCGGCACCGTTTATCCGGTCAGCCCGAAACACGCAAGCGTGCTTGGCATTAAGGCGTATGCCAATGTCGAACAGATTCCCGAGACCGTCGATCTGGCCGTCATCGTCACGCCCGCCGATAGCGTGCCCGGGATCATCGGCGAGTGCGTGGCGGCGGGTGTGCGGGGCGCCATTGTAATCTCCGCGGGTTTCAAAGAGCATGGCGAACACGGCAAGGAACTCGAGCGTCAGATGCTCGAGCAACTCCGCGGCAGCCCGATGCGCCTGATTGGGCCGAATTGCCTTGGCGTCATGAATCCGATCAGCGGCCTGAATGCCACGTTTGCGTCCAATATGGCGCGGCCGGGCAATGTCGCCTTCATCAGCCAGAGCGGCGCGCTCTGCACCGCCATTCTCGATTGGGCGCAGAAGGAGGTAGTCGGCTTCAGCGCCTTTGTTTCCATCGGCTCCATGCTTGATGTGGGATGGGGAGACCTGATCGATTACCTTGGCAACGATTCGCGCACGCATTCCATCGTGATGTACATGGAGTCGGTCGGGGATGCGCGCAGTTTTCTGTCGGCGGCGCGCGAAGTTTCGCTCAGCAAGCCCATCATCGTCATCAAGGCGGGACGCTCCGCCGCCGCTGCCCATGCCGCCGCCTCGCATACCGGCACCATGGCAGGAAGCGATGAGGTATTGGAATCTGCCTTCCGCCGTTGCGGCGTGCTGCGCGTCAACACCATTGCCGACCTGTTCTACATGGCCGAGACGCTGAGCAAGCAGCCTCGCCCGAAAGGACCGCGGCTGGCGGTGGTGACCAACGCCGGAGGCCCAGGCGTGCTGGCCGCCGACTCTATCGTGGCAGTCGGAGGTGAGCTGGCCGAGCTTTCTCCCGCGACGCTGGAGCAACTGAATCAGATTCTGCCGCCCCACTGGAGCCGCAACAATCCTGTGGATATCCTCGGGGACGCCTTGCCCGACAAGTATGCCAGGGTTGTAGAAATCGTGGCCGCCGATACCAATAACGATGGCCTGCTGGTGGTGACTTGCCCGCAAGGCATGTCGCACCCAACCATCACTGCCGAGCGCCTCGCGCCACTGGCAAAGAGCTTGGGTAAGCCCGTGCTGGCCTGTTGGATGGGGGGCTCCGAGATGACGGCCGGCATAGAAATCCTAAACCGGGCGGGCATTCCGACCTTCGCCTACCCCGACGCCGCCGCGCGAATTTTCCACTACATGTGGCGGTACAGCTACCTGCTGCGGGGATTGTATGAAACGCCATCTCTGCCGCAGGGCGCGGAAGGTCCAGACCGCGCGCGCGCCGGGCACATCATCAACAGAGTTCGCGAAAGCGGACGCACGCTCCTTACCGAGCCTGAGT
The DNA here is from genome assembly GCA_963698865.1 of uncultured Acidobacteriaceae bacterium. Taxonomy (GTDB): domain Bacteria; phylum Acidobacteriota; class Terriglobia; order Terriglobales; family Acidobacteriaceae; genus Acidiflorens. Next base: position 1,042,345 of record CAVOSL010000007.1, read on the forward strand.
CCAAGGAACTGCTGGCTTGCTACCAGATTCCAACCTCTCCGACGCTGGAGGCTCATACTGCCGATGAAGCCGCCGCCAGGGCCGATGAGCTCGGCTATCCGGTGGTCGTCAAGCTGCTGTCCCACACCATCACGCACAAGACGGAGGTCGGCGGCGTCCGATTGAATCTGAGCACCGCGGACGCGGTTCGCGAGGCCTGGCGAGAGATAGAAGGTTCGGTCCGCGAAAGGGCTGGCGCCGAGCATTTTCTTGGGGTCACTGTGCAACCGTTCTTCCGCGCCGAGGGTTACGAACTCATCCTCGGCAGCACCGTGGATTCGCAGTTCGGCCCGGTCATGCTCTTTGGGACAGGCGGCCAACTGGTCGAAGTCTTTGGCGACCGCGCGCTCGCGCTGCCGCCGCTGAATACCACGCTGGCGCGGCGCTTCATGGAGCACACCAAAATCTTCCAGGCGTTGCAGGGAGTTCGCGGGCGCAAGCCGATCGACCTGGGCGCGCTGGAACAGTTGCTGGTCCGGTTCAGCCAGTTGATTGCCGAACAGCGCTGGATCAAGGAAATCGACATTAATCCTTTACTCGCTTCGCCCGATCGCCTGATCGCGCTCGATGCGCGCATTGTTCTCTATCCTCTGTCCACCACTAAAGAAGAGATTCCGCGCCTCGCGATACGTCCCTATCCCAATAAGTATGTGCGGCCGGGCACGATGAAAAACGGCGAGGAAGTCACGATTCGTCCGATTCGCCCGGAAGACGAGCCGCTCCTAATCAAGCTCCACCAGGTGTTGTCCGAGAGAACGGTGTATCTCCGTTACTTCCAGCCTTTGCGTCTCAGCCAGCGCACGGCGCATGAACGGCTGACCCGCATCTGCTACATCGACTACGACCGGGAAATGGCGCTGGTCGTCGAGCACAAGACGAAAGACGACGCGGTTGAAATCATCGCTATCGGCCGTCTCAGCCGCGTTCGTGGGAAAGACGAGGCGGAGATGGCCGTTCTGGTTGACGATCGCTTTCAGCATCAGGGGCTTGGAACCGAACTCTACCGCCGGCTGATTGAAGTGGCTCGCGACGAGCACCTGACCAGCGTGGTCTCGACGATCCTCTCCGAGAACCGCGAAATGCAAACCATCTGCCGCAAGCTCGGCTTCAGACTCGAGGCTTCGCTCGAAGATGGAACAGTACAGGCAACGCTGAAGCTGTAATGAGCTGGCAGCAAATCCAGATTGGCGCCCAGAAAAGACGCGAACCTGGGGCACGACTTAGGCTCGCCAGATGGGCGCAAAAGCTGCTGTACTTCCGCCTCCGAAACGCCTTCAAACCCCTCAACACACCCGATATAATGATTGCGGTGCTGCGATGACTTCTGGCCGAATCGGAGCGGAGTGGGCTGTCGTGGCAGTGTTCTGCGTCTTGACGATTTTCCTGTTTCCGGCGGGACAGGGTCCTTACTCTACTGTGAACGGGCCCGTTACCGCTTTGCAGGCAGTGCGCGCCGCGGCACGGTTGCGTCTGGCAATCATCCAGTGCGCGCTCAAGTCGTTGCGAGATTCCGCATTCTTGTTGCTCACCGCATTCTTCGGCATGGACTCGCCAGTTGCGGAATGCAAGCCCATTAGCCCGGCGGCATGCACTAGCATGCTTCGTTGCTGATTCTCCTTTAGAACTTCCTATCTCGCGAACTTCCCTCGTGAATTTCGGGAGCGTTCGTACTCATGTACCGAACACTTCGTTGCGAATAGTTTGTGACTAAAAGGAGACTCCAGTGACACACAAAAAATTACAGGCATGTCCAGTTTTGTTAGCTCTAGCGGCGGTACTGATGTCGGTTGGTTGCGCGAAGAAGGCGGCGAAAGTGACGCCGGCCGCGCCTCCGGCCCCCGCTACTCCCGCTGCCACCGCGGCCGCGAAACCGCCGTCCCCTGAACCGGCAAGAGCGGCCAGCACGATGCGCACGCCCTCTGATGAGGAACTGTTCGCGCGGAATGTAAAGGACGTTCTCTTCGATTACAACAAGTCCGATATCCGACCGGATGAGAGCTCGACGGCGGAACAAGATGCGGCCTTCCTGCGGCAGCATTCCAATATCAAGGTGCTCATCGAAGGGCACTGCGATGATCGGGGCTCGATCGAGTACAACCTGGCACTCGGCACGAGCCGGGCGGAGTCGGTGAAGCAAGCCCTTCTCCAGGACGGTGTAACGGCAGATCGCATCCAGACGATCAGTTACGGCAAGGAAAAACCGCTCTGCACCCAGGACAACGAACAGTGCTGGCAGCAGAATCGAGTTGACCATTTTTCTTTCGGGCACTGAGCATTGAAGGGCGGCCCGCAAAGGATCGCCCTTTTCCTGAAGCCTCTGCCGGTAAATTCCGTTTTGGTGCACTCGAATAATCCTCCGCGTGAATACCACGCTTCGACATCAATGGAGACTTTGTGTGTGTCGACTCACAATCAGACAATGGCCAGACCCCCGTCGAACGCGATATTCTCTTGGGAGGACATGCTGGGGTGACGAGCACAAGCGAGCAACCTGTGGCCGCTAGTTGGTGGAGAACTCCATTTCTCCAGCGTTTCGCCAAGCTCCAGTCGCGTGAGGATCAGGTCTTCCTGATCCTGGCCCTCGTCATTGGCGCCTTGACCGGGCTCCTCGTTGTAGCTTTCATTCTGGTCACGGAGCGCCTGAGCATGCGCCTCTATCCCGTCGGAGGCGCACCCTGGCGGCCCTTGCTGTTCCCCGTTGCCGGATCGCTCGGCATCGGATATCTTCTCTATCGTTATTTCCCGAACGCACGCGGCAGCGGCGTTCCTCAGACCAAGGCTGCTCTTTACGCCCGCGACGGCCGCATTCTGTTCCGCACCGTGTTCGGCAAGTTCGTCTGCACTTCGGCCACGCTCGCGAGCGGCATTCCCCTCGGACGTGAAGGACCCTCCGTGCAAGTCGGGGGCGGCATCGCCTCAGTACTCGGACGTGCTCTGGGATTTCGTCCCGAAAAGGTGAAAGCGCTCATTCCCGTCGGCGCCGCGGCCGCGATCGCCGCCGCTTTCAACACACCCCTAGCGGCGGTACTCTTCGCGCTCGAAGAAATTGTCGGCGACATGAACGCGCCCGTCCTTGGCTCGGTCGTGCTCGCCTCCGCCACTTCCTGGATGGTTCTTCGCCTGTTGCTCGGCAACCATCCGCTCTTCAAGGTTCCCCCGTATGAACTCGTCAGTCCCGTCGAGTTCCTGATTTATGCGGTGCTGGGCGTGGCGGGCGGCCTGGCTTCCGTCGCTTTTACCAAGCTCCTCCTCACGATGCGTGCCCGTTTTCTACGTTTTCCGCCTAAGACAGCATGGTTCCACCCGGTGGTCGGCGGCGTCTTGGTTGGCGTCACCGGGTGGTTCGTTCCGCAAGGTCTCGGCGTGGGCTATGGCTATGTCGGCAATGCCCTGAACGGACAAATGACGCTCAAACTGATGCTCATACTTGTCGTGCTCAAGCTGATCACAGTTCCCACGAGTTATGCCTCTGGTAACGCGGGCGGCATTTTCGGTCCGGCGCTTTTCATTGGAGCGATGCTGGGAGGATCGCTAGGCACGGTGGCACATCATCTCTTCCCCGCCTATACCGCGACCTCCGGCGCATACGCGCTGGTGGGTATGGGCGCTGCTTTTGCCGGGATTGTGCGCGCGCCCATGACTTCCGTGCTCATGATTTTCGAAATGACGCAGGACTATGCCGTCATTGTGCCGCTCATGATCGCGAATCTGGTCAGCCTTTTTATTTCCTCGCGACTGCAGCATATGCCGATCTACGAAGAACTGGCGGTGCAGGATGGCATCCACCTGCCGACCGCGGCTGGGCGTGGCCGGGGCACGCAACGGCACGTTGTTCGAGTCATGCGCCCCGCGACTCAAGCCCTGCTCGCCGATCTGACGGTTCAAGAGGCGGTCGAACGAGCCACCGATGGGGAATTTCGCACGTGGCTGGTCATGGATTCGCGCGGCGTGGTCGGGGTTGTCAGCCTGACAAAGTTGCAGCAGGCACTAGCCGAAGGAGCCGACAAAAAAATGAGCGACCTCATCGACCCCGTCGCCTTTCCCCACGTTCACTCCGACCAGGGGTTGGAACTCGCACTGGAGCGCATGGGAACAAACCAGATTGAGGTGCTCCCGGTGGTGAGCCGTGCCGATGTGCACAAACTGCTCGGCGTTGTGACCCTGCCCGATGTGCTGGCTTCCTTTGGGGTCAACAGATCTTGAAAGCCTTTGCCAGACGGAGAACAGTTCCGTTTCTTTGAGGCATAGCGACGGTTTCAACAGGGGCCTCTGTTACTTGACCTGTGACCTTACCTTACGCGCTCCACTTCCTAAAAAGCAGAGCGCCGTTGGTACCGCCGAACCCGAAGGAGTTGGACATCGCATACTCGAATTGGACCTTGCGGGCCTGGTTAGGGACGAAGTCCATGTTGTCGGTATCGGGATCTTGATTCTCCAGGTTGATGGTGGGTGGGAGAATCTGATCGCGCAGGGCTAAAACCGTTACGCCCGCCTCTAAACCGCCGGCGCCGCCTAGCAGGTGGCCGGTCATTGATTTCGTCGAACTGACTGGAACTTTCTTTCCAAATAAATTTCGGATGGCGTGGGCTTCGAGCGTGTCGCCAATCGGGGTGCTGGTGCCGTGCGCATTGAGATAGCCGATGGCTTCCGGTTCCAGGTTGGCGTCGCGGAGGGCATTGCGCATGACTCTGTAGCCGCCTTCGTGTTCGGGGGCGGGCTGAGTCATATGGTAGGCATCGGAGCTCATGCCGTAGCCGACAATCTCGGCGAGGATGGGCGCGCTGCGGCGACGGGCGTGCTCCAGTTCTTCGAGAATCAGAATGCCTGCGCCTTCGCCCATGACGAAGCCGTCGCGGTCTTTGTCCCAAGGCCGGCTGGCGCGGGTGGGATCGTCGTTGCGAGTCGAGAGCGCGCGCATGGCGGCGAATCCGCCGACGCCCATAGGAGTGATAGCGGCTTCGGCGCCGCCGGCGATCATGACGTCGGCGTCTTCGTACTGGATGATGCGGTAGGAATCGCCGATGGAGTGCGCGCTGGTGGTGCAGGCCGTCGCCGTGGCTTCGTTGGGACCTTTTGCACCGTATTTCATCGAGACATGGCCGGCGGCCAGATTGACGATGGCGGCGGGAATGAAGAACGGGGAGATCTTGCGCGGGCCGCCTTCGAGGAGCGCTTTGTGCTCGCGCTCGATTACGTCGAAGCCGCCGATGCCGGAGCCGATGTGAACGCCAACGCGCTCGGCATTTTCGAGCGTGATCTGGAGGCCCGACATCTTCATGGCTTCATCCGCCGCCGCGATGGCGAAGTGGATGAAGCGTCCCATTTTCTTGACTTCTTTTTTCTCGATGAAGTTGAGGGGATCGAAGTTGCGAACCTCGGCCGCGATCTGGCAGGCAAATGCAGAAGCATCGAAGGCGGTGATGCGGCCGACGCCGCTCTTGCCCGCCGTCAGAGCTTGCCAGACTTCGGCAGTGGTGTTGCCGACGGAGCAGAGCAGGCCGAGACCGGTGACGACGACCCGTCTCCCTCGCTTACTCGCCCGGTTCATCTCCAAATCACTTTCCTGCCTTGGCGTGCTTGCCGATATAGTCTACGGCATCGTTGACCGTGCGGATCTTTTCGGCGTCCTCGTCGGGGATTTCGATGTCGAAGGCTTCTTCGAAGGCCATCACCAGTTCGACAGTGTCGAGCGAGTCGGCGCCGAGATCGTCCACGAACGATGCGCTGGGGGTGACTTCGCCTTCATCCACACCTAACTGCTCTACGATGATCTGCTTCACTTTTTCATCAACAGCTGCCATGTTCTCCTCGTTTCTGAATCTGGGGTTGCGCGGCTTGAGTCGTGCCGATGTTTTACGGCTCCGTTTTCCTCAAAACTTTAGATGATGAAATCGAAACCAATAGTCTAAAAGGGATTGGGAAAGTATGCAAAGGGCGGAAACAAGTTCTCGGTTGTCAGTTCTCAGAAGCTATCTCAAAACGTTGCTCGTGAACAACACTTGCATCACGGCCGAATTTGAAGCAAATCAAGGGCATGGCGGATCTCACCGACCTGCAGTGGGAACGGATCAGGCCCTTGGCTGCGCAATCGGGCCTGGTGCCCATCCTTCATCCCGCTAGATATCCAAATTCTTCACATCCAGCGCGTTCTCTTCAATAAACTTCCGCCGCCCCTCGACGTCCTCGCCCATCAAGGTCGTGAAGATCGTCTCGCACTCCGCCAGATCCTCCAGCCTAACCGAGAGCAGCGTGCGCCGCTCCGGATCCATCGTCGTCTCCCACAGCTGCTCGGCCGTCATCTCGCCCAGCCCCTTGTAGCGCTGAATGGTGTACTCCCGCCGTCCTTCGTTCAGAACATAATCAAACAACTCGCGCGCCGTCGCTTTTTCGACAATCTCCGGCTCCTTGGTCCGCCGCACCGGCGCTTTAGCCGATTTCTTCTCAGCCTTCGCCGCCTCGCCCGCTTCAGCCTCGGCACCCTCGCCGTCCGCCGGCTCATCGGCCGCCGCGTCGCCGTTCGTCTTCGCGGAACTCCGCGGCGTGCTCTCCACCACAAACGGTGGCTCCAGATACTCCGCAATCTGTTTGAACTTCGAAATCAGTTGCCGTCCCTCAGGAGTCGACGCCAGTTCCCAATTGACGACGTGCTCCGCGCCCTGCGAATTGACGAACATCACCTCCCACAGATTGTGCTCTTCGTCAAAGCGCGTCTCCACGCTCTTCAGCTTCAAATCTTTCTGCTGGCGCTTCAGTTCTTTCTCCAGCTTTTCGATCTTCTTCGGTGCGGCTTTCTTGTCGCCTTCAAAATCGGCGCGCTTCGCCAAATCGAGCCGCGGCAGAAGTTCCGTAATCCGCTCTTCGCGCAACCTCTGATTGAGCTTGTCGAAAAATCCAAGATATTCGTTCAGCACGGTCATGAACTTGGTAAGCGCCGCGCCTTCCAGCTTGGCCGCGCCCTCTCCGTAGCGCACCACCAGCCCTTCCGACGCGCGCTTCACCATCACCTTCACGAACTCGTGCTCGTTCTTGATGTACTGGTGCGACTTCCCCTTGCGAATCCCAAACAGCGGCGGCTGCGCAATGTAAACGTTATTGCGCTTGATCAACTCCTGCATGTGCCGGAAGAAGAACGTCAGCAGCAAGGTCCGGATGTGCGAGCCATCCACGTCGGCATCCGTCATCAAAATGATCTTGCCGTAGCGCACCTTCGCCGGATCGAAATCCTCTTTCGAAATGCCCGTTCCCAGCGCCGTAATCATCGCGCGAATTTCTTCGTGCGCCAGCATCTTGTCGTAGCGCGCCTTCTCGACGTTCAGAATTTTTCCCTTCAGCGGCAGAATCGCCTGGAACCGTCGGTCCCGTCCCTGCTTCGCCGTCCCGCCGGCCGACTCGCCCTCCACCAGGAACAGCTCGCACCGGTTTGGATCGCGCTCCGAGCAGTCAGCCAGCTTCCCCGGCAGTCCCCCGCCATCCAGCGCCCCTTTGCGTCGCGTCAGGTCGCGAGCCTTGCGCGCAGCCTCGCGCGCCCGCGCCGCGTCAATCGCCTTATTAATAATTTTTTTCGCGACGGTAGTGTTCTGTTCAAAAAAGGCGCCCAGCTTCTCGTTGACCACGGCCTGCACAACTCCGGCGATATCGGAATTGAGTTTGCCCTTGGTCTGTCCTTCAAACTGCGGCTGTGGCAGCTTCACGCTGATGACGGCCACCAGCCCCTCGCGCACATCGTCGCCCGTCAGGTTTTCTTTTACGTCCTTGAACAGCCCCATCTGCTGCCCGGCGTAATTAATCGTGCGCGTCAGCGCCGTGCGGAAGCCAGACAGATGCGTGCCACCATCGACAGTATTGATGTTGTTGGCAAAGCTGAACACCGACTCCGAATACGCGTCGTTGTATTGCAGCCCGATTTCGATGTGCACCTGGTCCTTGTCCGCTTCCATGTAAATCGGCTTATCGTGCAGCGTCTGTTTGCCGCGGTTCAAATGCTTGATGAACTCGCCAATCCCGCCGTTGTACTTGAACTCGCTCCTCTTGGCTTCGCCCGTCTTCGAATCCGAAGTCCGCTCGTCCGTGAGCGTAATCGTCAGGCCGCGATTCAAGAATGCCAGTTCGCGCAAGCGCTGCGAGAGCGTGTCGAAGTTGTATACCACTTCGGTAGTAAAGATCTCCCGATCCGGCGTAAAGTGCACTTTCGTCCCGGTCTTCACCTTCGCGGCGCCTGTCTTCTTCAGCTTGCTGGTGGGCTCGCCCTTCGAGTACGTCTGTTCCCACGTAAAACCATCACGCCAAATCTCGAGCTCCAATTCATGGCTGAGCGCGTTAACGCAGCTCACGCCCACGCCGTGCAATCCGCCGGAAACTTTATAGGAGTTGCTGTCGAACTTGCCGCCCGCATGCAAGGTCGTCATCACGACCTGCGCGGCGGGAAGTACGTCGCCATTTTCCAATGTCATGTTGTCGACCGGAATGCCGCGCCCGTTATCGACTACAGTGATCGAGTTATCGACATGGATCGTAACTTCGATCTTGTCCGCGTAACCGGCCAGCGCCTCGTCGACCGAGTTGTCGACAACTTCATAAACCAGGTGATGCAGCCCCATCTCACCCGTCGATCCGATATACATCGCGGGCCGCTTGCGCACCGCTTCCATGCCGCCGAGCACCTTGATCGAGTCGGCCGTATAGTCGCCATTGGCAACTTTTCCGTTCTTGTTTTTCACGTCGACATTCTTCGCGTCGGCGAGTTCCGTGTTCACTTCTTTCGTGGCCATTCTGCTCCGTTTTTTCCGCGTGGAGAACGCCGGTCAAGCGCTAAGGCTGGAGGGTGCGCCGCCGGGAAGCAAAGGGGACCTCAACTTATTGAAATTTCTGCTAGTTAGCGATCACCTGAGCTGTACGTATTTTACCATAAATGAAGCCGCGTTTGGGCCCGGAACCGGGGGCGTAAATGGCGGTTTTTGAGAGGCTTGGAAAGGCGGCTTTTCGGGCGTAGAACGGCATTCAGTTTCGCCGCGGCGCCACCCGGATTCGGCCTGTAGATGAGGGGCTGGAGGTCGATGAGCGCTAACGTGATTTACCTCCAACAATCGGCCCAACAGTGCTCACGCTCAGCACTCTTGCGAACTTAGAGCTGCTACATTCGCGGTCAAAGGCCGCGGAAGACTGTGGCAGCTATGCGCCGTATCTTCTCCAATCCAGCTTTCTCATCAGCCGCGCACCCAATTCCCGAGCGCCGATCAGCACCAAAACACAGCCGACAACCGCCACGATACTCCATGAGTCAGCCCACTTGCGTTCCTCTACCCAGACGAAAGCGGCTATAGCGAAACCGAACACAGCCATCCAAGATAGGAAATAGAACCAGATTGAAAAGACGGGCCAGTGACCCGTGTGGTCGCGGAATGCTTTCCACACTCTGTACTTGTAACGGATATAGGCAAACGTGTTCCTTATGTCCCGACGGCCGTAGTGTGAATAGAACTCCGGCTCTTTCGATCCGGCGAAATGCCGCATGTTGCGCTCGTACTTCGCTTCCGCCACCTGCTTCCCAAGTGGTCCTTTCTCCTCGCGTGCGGCCAGCGCGTCGAGCCTCTTCTTTATCCGCGCAGCATTCTCTTTTTTCAGCCCGCGCCGCTGTATTTCGCTATCCAGCGCCATAGCGGCCTCGGGAACGAGCGTGTTTCGGTCCGCCCACAGGCACAGCAGTTGATCATCACCCAGTTGCGCGTAGTTAGCATTGAGCTCGGAGAGGTCCATATTCCTAACCGGATGGGCTTGGCATACGCAGCCAGCAGTTTATGCCGAAGGTCTGGTATCGGTCCACGATTGGTGCTGATAACCGGCGATAGCCCTCAAAACCCTCTCTCCGCCCCGACAATCAGCTCGGCGCGAGCTCTATAACCGAACCAAAAGCGTCTTCGGCAGTCTCTTCCTCTACCCGCCCGCCTCCCCGCGACAAATCCAACTCGGAATGATACAGTCTTGTCGCATTTCGATCGCAAACTCACGTTACAAACTCAAAGGAGAGAGATATGCGCAAAGTGGTAGTAGTTGCATTCTGTCTGGTGTTGTTTGGGTCGGTGATGTTGGGCCAAAAGATGGATACCAAGTGGCACTGCGCAAAGCCCTCGGAAAATCCGACGCTGAAAGTGGGCGACATGCCGGATCACACCTATTCGCTGGCGCAGGGCACATGCGAGGCGACCTCCGGCAGTGGCGGCGAAAAGTCCGGAGCATGGACCGAATCCCAGGAATCCTGGAAGGCCTCCTACTCGCTGCACGGGCGCTTCAACGTCACCATGGACAATGGCGACATGGTTTATTACAGCTATGAGCGCTCCGGCAAGCCCGGCGAAAAGACGCTGCACGACAAATGGAAAATCGCCAGCGCCACCGGCAAGCACAAAGGCATGACCGGCTCCGGCACGTGCACGGGCAAAGTGAATGACGATGGCACCGCGGACTTCGACTGCTCGGGCACAACCGCCATGGCCGCGGCGAAAAAAGGCTGACGCACCTCACGCACCGCACCTTAGGGGCTTCATCTCGGTTGGCGAAATGAAGCCCCCGCCTCGCTCAAAAGGAATTACTTCGCGCGCGAAGCCGCGAAACTCAAGTTCTCAATCAGGTCATCAACCTCATCTTCGCTTCCCGCGATGAAAGTAAATGAAACGATTTGCCCCTTCGCCAGCAGCACAAGGGTCGACTGGTGCATGCTGAGATTCTCGGTCAGCGGCTTGGTAAAATCCGCGCGCACAAGTTCGCGTCCATCAATCGTCAAGCCCGACGGATCGCCGTTTTCCTTGAATCCCTGCCCCGTCGTCAGCTCCGTGAGTGGCCCAAGAAAATCCGCCGCCGTCTTAAGCCCCGGATATGCCGCCGCGCTCTCGGACGCAATCACCACCGCCGAGTTCACACTCTCCCCCGCGGCCTCCGGAGGACGTTCAAAAACCGCCAGCAGCACTTCGCTTGAGCTCTCGGGTTTCTTCCCAGACTTGCCTCTTGCCGAGGCGTTCGCCTTCGACGAACTCGAACCCGCGTCCAGCGGAGGAGCGGGTTCTGCCTTCTCATCTGCCGGGTGCTCGCGCATCTCCTGTGTCCGGTCGACCCAGCCGTAAGGAATTGCGTAGCGAAATCCGAACGCTGCATTGCGGTAGAGTTGCTCGTCTTGCGCCGCTTCTGGCGCCGGGGCGCGAGACTTAGGCGACGTTTGCGAAAGGCCGCCCGGCGAGGCGCAGCCGAGTGCCGCCAGAACACACGCGAAGATAAATCTCTGACGCATCATCGCAACTCAAACCAGTTTACATGCCGTATCCTGAGAAACCGTGAGCCTGCCCCGCCTCTTCTATACCGACAACCACGTACTGCCTCTCCCGCCCGGCCATCGCTTCCCAATAGAAAAATATCGACTGCTCCGCGAACTCCTCGAAGCCGACGGCCATTTCAAGCTCGAACCCGCGTCGCTAGCCGACCTAGCCACCATCAAGCAAGCCCACGACCCCGAATACGTCCAAGCCTTCGTCGAAGGAAAGCTAAGCGACGCGGCCATGCGCCGCATCGGCTTCCCGTGGTCCGAAGGTCTGGTCAAGCGCACCCTGGCCTCAGTAGGCAGCACTCTGAGCGCGACCGAGGAAGCTCTAACCCACGGCTGGAGCGGCACGCTAGCCGGCGGCACCCATCACGCCTTTCGCGCCGAAGGCTCCGGCTTCTGCGTCTTCAATGACATCGCAGTCGCAATCCAGCAACTCCGCGCCCAGCGCACAATTCGCCGCGCAGCGGTAGTCGACCTCGACGTCCACCAAGGCGACGGCACCGCGGAAATTTTCCGCAAAGACGAAGACGTCCTCACCCTCTCCATCCACTGCAAAAACAATTTCCCATTGCGCAAGCAGCAAAGCTGCATCGATGTAGAACTCGACGCGGGCATCGGCGACGAAACCTATTTGCAAGAACTCGCGAAAGTCTTGCCCCAGATCCAGGCCTCCCGCCCCGAAATCATCTTCTATCAGTCCGGAGTAGACGGCCTCGCCGAGGACCGCCTCGGAAAGCTGAAACTGACGCAAGCCGGATTAAGAGAACGCGACCGTCAAGTAATGCAACTAGCGAAGAGCACGCGCGTCCCGCTGGTAATCACGCTAGGTGGAGGCTACGCCAACCCAATTCGTCTTACCGCCGAAGCTCACGCCAACACCTTCCGTACCGCCAACGAGATTTTCCAATCAACCTAAGCTCGATCGATTTCCTTCGTGTACCTTCGTGCCCTTCGTGGTCCGCTTTTCGCAATTCCCTAATCAACGGAAGCAGACGCATTCGGTCTCCCCGGATACAATCTTCTCAATCAAAAAACTATGGACCTCATCCTCACCGCCCCCGAAGTCCGCGCCCTCGGCGCGCTCATCGAAAAAGACATCACCACGCCCGAGTACTATCCGCTTTCTCTAAACGCCCTCGTCAACGCCTGCAACCAAAAGTCAAATCGCGACCCGGTCATGCAGTTCGACGAAAACGCCGTGCGTGACGCCCTCGACGGCCTTCAGGAGCATCGTCTAGCCGGACCCGCTGGCGGTGCCGATAGTCGCGTCCCAAAGTACGAGCACCGCACCCAGGAAGTCTTCAACTTCACGCGCGCCGAAGTAGCTGTCCTCTGCGTTCTCCTCCTACGCGGTCCACAAACCCCAGGCGAACTTCGCGGCCGCACCGAACGCATGCACCATTTCGAAACGCTGGACGACGTGCAGTCAGCATTGCAGAAGTTAATGCAGCGCCAGCCTCCGCTGGCAAAAGTTCTCCCGCGCCAACCGGGAACGAAGGAATCGCGCTTTGCTCACCTCTTCGCGGGAGACGTGGTCTTACCAGAAACGCCGCAAATCGCGGCCGCACACGCCGCGCAGTCCAGCGCTGGCCCCGATGCGGGCCGCCTCACGCGACTTGAAGAAGAGGTGGCTGCTCTGCGAAAGGAAATCTCCGAGGTCAAAGACCAGCTCAAGGACTTTCGAAAGCAATTCGAATGACCGGGCACAGTTACTAATTGGTCCAAACGGGGGCAGGCCTGCGAATCTATGCAATAAGTTGCACCCTCAGCTATTTCCGAACATCCTTGACAGCCCCGAGTTACAAGGCTATTTTTGCCCGTTGTAGGTAGCCCGGCTCCAACGAGCCTCGCATCCCAGGAGAACTTCCCATGAAAAACCTCGCGTTTGCTTTGCTGATCGCTCTTGCCTCGGTACTCACCGCGTCCGCTCAGGCCAATGATTTGGCTGTCACCTACCAAATCAACGTCACGCATACCGGCGCGATCAAGACTTCAAACGTGGTTCCTCCCCTCGAGGTGAAATGGTCAGTCGATCTTGGAGCGAGCGTCTCCTATCCGCTGATCGCCGAGGAGAAAGTGTTCGTGATCGCGGGTCCGGACTCCAGCGGTCTGGTTCACTTATACGCTTTGAATGCCGCCGATGGCAGCGTAGCGTGGGGCCCCATCCTGATCGCGGAAGGCGCCTACTGGTGGGCGGCCGCTGCTTACGACAATGGAGCGATCTTTGTCGTGCCTAATACCGTTTCCGGCCTTCAAAGCGGCGCCATGTACGCCTACGCCGCTAGTGACGGCCACCTCCTCTGGAGCACCACCCTTCCCGGCCAGTATTTCTTCACCGCTCCGCCCTCCGCGAAAAGTGGCGTGGTCTACACGGGCGGTGCGGGTGACGGCGGCACGGTTTACGCAGTCAGCGAGAATGACGGTTCCGTGTTGTGGACGGCCAGCGTCGAAAACGGCGATAACTCTTCGCCCGTGATCACTCCCAAGTCAATTTACGTCTCTTATGTCTGTCCGCAAACCTACGACTTTAACCGCAAAACGGGCAAGTCAATCTGGCATTACAGCGGTCCCTGCGAAGGCGGTGGCGGCGCCACGCCGGTCTTATATAAGAAACTTCTTTATGTTCGCGACTGGAGCCGAAGCCTCAACGGACACGATGGCGATATTCTCGACGCCGTTACAGGAACCTACGTCAGCGGCTTCGACGCCGACTTCGCTCCTTCCTTCCATGGCAAGAACGGCTTTTTCGTGCAGACGAGTGGTCTCAACGCCCTCAATACTTCAACTGGGCAAACGGCCTGGAGCGCGACCGCAGGCTCCGGCGACACCTATTCGACTCCACCCATCGTCGTCAATGGAGTGGTCTACGTGGGAACAGCCGGAGGGAATCTCCTCGGCTATAAGGCTGCCAACGGGAAGGTCGTGGTCTCCATGAAGATGGGATACCCCATCTCGGCCTTCGAGACTGGCAGCGTAGGTACTCCGGAATCAGGGCTGGGCGCCGGGCAGGGAATGCTCATTGTTCCCGCGAGCACGCATCTAATCGCGTTGCAATGATTCGAACTGGCGCCGATTGCCGCCAGCCGCGCGCTACGCGTACTCCCAGCGGCGGGCAATTCTGCGCGCAATTGCAAACAGCGCCACCGCGATCCCCAGCAGCACCGCCACCTGCGGCCACAAGTGCGACACGGGTTCATCTCTCCAGAAGATCTTGGTGAACCCATCAATCGCCCAGGCATTGATCGTCAAGAGCCCGGCCTTCTGCATCGCCTCTGGCATCAAAAACCTCGGGAACATGCTCCCGCCAATCGACGACATAATCAAAATGATCAGCGTAGAAAGCGCCCCAAGCTGCGCCCGCGTCCCGCAAACGCTGGCCAGCAACATGCCAAAGGCCGCCACCGCCACGGCCGTGCACACCCCCATCACCAGAAATCCCGGAATATGCGTCCAGAAATCCAGCTTGAACACCGCCCATCCCCAAAGAAACATCACCACCAGTTGCGTAAGCGCGAGCACTGAGTTGTACGCCACTTTCCCCAGCATCAGCGAGGTCATCGTCACGTGCGAGCTCAGCACGCGGTCCAGTGTCCCGCTCTCCGCCTCGTCGAGGATAGCTCCAGCCGCCCCGCTCGCCGTAAAAAGCAGAAACATCACGCCGATCGCCGCCGCATAAAACGAAATCATGTCTTCGTGATTCTGCCCTACCACCGCCCGCGCCGTAACCGGAATAATCTGGCCGTTGCCCGCGCCTGCCGTCGCATTCGGATGCTCCCGCAAATACTGCAATCCCTCATCCAGCCGCTCTCGTTGCTCTTTTGTCAGGCTCCCCGCAAACCGCTCCAGACTTTTCGTCCCCTCTTCCGCCATCGCATCCGGCATCGAAGTCATCCCAACTTTCTGCAGCAGCCCCGTCACCACCTCCGGCGCAATCATGTCGCTCGGATCCTTCAACAGCTCAATCGTCGGTCGGCTCTCATCCCGCGGCCCAAACGCAATCGGATGCTCTCCGTATCCCTTCGGAATCACGACCGCCACCGAAACATTCCCCGCCTTCACCGCCGCTTCCGCCGTCACGCCCGTATACTCCGCCTGCTCCACGCCCTTCACGGGCGCCGGTCGCGTCATCACCGTAAGCGTGCTCTCGCCCGCCAGTCCCTTCACCAATCGCTCCGACGCCCGGCTGCGATCCTCATCCGCAACAATCACGTTCACCTTCCGCGGCCCACTCCCTCGCCCGCCAAATATCACCGCGAAAATGCTGAAAAACACCACCGGCAAAACAAAGCTCAGCGCCAGCGCGCCCCGGTCCCGCCGCAACGAAGCAATTGCAGTTCGAACAATCGCAAAAATCATCGTGACATTCCGCCTTCTGAACTTCTCTGCATCCTCTGCGTCAGCTCCGTGGGCTCTGCGTTTTAAGATTTTGCTTCGAGTTCTTAAATCTCAATCCCGCAATTCCCGCCCAGTCAAATGCAGAAACACCGACTCCAGATTCGGCTTGCGCAGCGCCACATCCACTAGCTCGAATCCAGCCTTCGCCGAAGCCTCCAGCAACACCCCAATCTCGGTCGGATGCTCAATCGTAAATTCCGCCGATCCATCCACCATCCGCCCGCCGCGTTCGGCGACCCACGCGGCAACCCGCTCCTTCGCCCCGCCTAAACGCGCCGTCACCTGGCTCCGCGAACCGAACGCATTCTGCACTAGCTCGGCATTCGTCCCGAGCGCAATCACGCGCCCATGATCGATGATCGCCACCCGGTCGCACAGCCGCTCCGCCTCTTCCATGTAATGCGTCGTATAGATAATCGACATGCCCTCATCGCGCAGCTTCTCGATCATCTCAAAAATATGATTGCGCGATTGCGGATCGACCCCCACCGTTGGCTCATCCATCAACACCAGCTTCGGCTCATGAATCATTCCCGCCGCCATGTTGAGCCGCCGCTTCATTCCTCCCGATAGATTCTTCACGAGTTCACCCGCGCGATCCGTGAGCGTAGCCCAACCCAGGCATCGATCGACCGCCTTCTCGAGTGCCGCTCCACCCAGACCGTGATACCGTCCAAACGCCAGCAGATTTTCGCGGCACGTCAATCGCGGATAGAGCGCCAGTTCCTGCGGAATCCATCCCAGCGTATTTCGAGCCGCCTCCGAATCCGCCCGCGCCCCAAAAATTGAAATCGTCCCCGCATCCGGAATCACCCGCCCCACAATGCTCCGAATCAATGTGCTCTTCCCAGCCCCATTAGGCCCAAGCAGCCCAAGGCACTCTCCGCTCCGCAGCTCAAGCGAGATGCCGTCGACGGCCGTGACCGCCCCGAAGCGCTTGACCAGCGCTTCAACGCGCAACGGAAAAAGACAAGATGAAGAGGAAGTGCTCATGAGCGAAGCCAAGCAACTCGTGTAGGGCGGACACTCCTGTCCGCCAACCGAAGCAGCCATCATATCAACAGATACGCGGCCGCCCCGATAAACGTTCCCTCAATGTCGAAGCCTCTTCCAACCAACCCTTAAGGGTTTTACTCTGCAATTTGCCATCTGACTCTTGACTTCTGCAATCTGCAATTGATCGGAACTTTCCTGACCCAACCTTCGTTTCATGCGCTAGTCTTTGTTCGCCGAGGAACTTTTGCGGAGGAACTGCTGTTGAAGCTGACCATCGAGCGCGTTAGCAAACAATATCGCGGCAATGTCTGGGCATTGCGCGATTTCACTCTCGAACTCCGCCCCGGAGTCCTCGGCCTCCTCGGTCCAAATGGCGCCGGCAAAACTACGCTCATGAGCATCCTCGCCACCATCACTCGCGCCACCGAAGGCCGCGTGCTTGTGGAACGACACCGACCTCGCCCACAATCCCGACGCCATCCGCAGCGTCCTCGGCTATCTCCCGCAAGATTTCGGCGTCTATCCCAACCTTAACGCCGTAGAATTTCTAGAATATCTGGCGGCGGTAAAAGGTCTCGACGCCGCCACCAGCCGCCGTCGTATCGACGAACTCCTCAATCTCGTCAACCTCACCGACGTCCGCAAACGCCCGCTGGGCGGCTTCTCCGGAGGCATGAAGCAGCGCATCGGCATCGCCCAGGCCCTGCTCAACGACCCGCAACTCCTAATCGTCGACGAGCCCACCGCCGGCCTAGATCCCGAAGAGCGCGTCCGCTTCCGCAATCTGCTCTCCGAACTTTCCGGCGAGCGCGTCATCATCCTCTCGACCCACATCGTCTCCGACGTCGAAGCCACCGCTACCGACATCGCCCTGATCTCAAGCGGCACGTTAGTCGCGCACGCCGCGCCCGAAGTTCTTCTGCAACAAGTCGAAGGCAAAGTCTGGGAAGGCATAGTCCGCAGCAACGAACTCCAAGCCATCAAGCAGCAATATCTGATCAGCGGCACCACCCGCCGCGCCGATGGCGTCCACGTCCGCATGTTAGCGCCCAGTGCCCCAAGCGGCGCACAGCCACTAGCTCCCACGCTCGAAGACGCCTACCTCTATTGCCTCAACACGCATCGCGTCGGAGCGGCCGCATGAACCCGCGCGTCCTCTACCATTTAGTCCGCGCCGATTTCCTGGAGCGTGTCCGCCGCTACAGCTTTCTGGTGACGCTGGCGCTCACCGTCTATCTAGCCTATTGCTGCGTCACCGGAAAAATCGTCGTCCGCCTCGACGAGTATCGCGGCGTCTACAACTCCGCCTGGGTCGGCTGCCTCATGACCCTCGTCGCCACCACCTTCCTCACTCTCTTTGGTTTCTACATCGTCAAAGGCAGCATTCAGCGCGACCAGGAAACCCGCGTCGGACAAATTCTAGCCACCACTCCGATGACCAAAAGTTTCTATACCGTCGCGAAAATGATCAGCAATTTCGCCGTCCTCGCCGCCATGATCGCCGTCATGGCCCTCGCCGCCATCGTCATGCAAATGCTCAAGGCCGAAGATCCCCACGTTCATCTCTGGCCCCTGCTCTCGCCGCTCGTAATCTTTGCTCTGCCCGCAATGGCCTGCACCGGCGCGCTCGCCATCCTCTTCGAGACCATTCCCGGCCTTCGCGGTGGCGTCGGCAACGTAATTTATTTCTTTGTCTGGACCGCGCTCTTGGCCGCTCCTATCGGTTCGCTCGACAACAACAGCAAAGTCAGCGCCGCCCAATATTTCTCCGACGTCAACGGCATCGTCTCCATCATGAGCCAGATGCAGCAGGACCTGAGAAAAGTCGCGCCCGACTACACCAAGGGCTCCTCACTCACCATCGGCGACACAAAAACCACCAAGAAATTTCTCTGGAACGGCCTCCATCCATCGCCCGCGCTCTATCTCAGTCGCCTGACCAGCCTCCTCGCAGCGCTCATCGTCGCTTTAATCGCAGCCACCTTCTTCCATCGCTTTGATCCCGCGCAGGAATGGCGATTCCAAAAATCCCGCCGGCAAAATTCACCCGCAAGAGCGAGCGCGCCCACAGCAAACGGATCAACTACCGTCGCACAGCCTCTACTCGCAAGTCCGCAATCCCCCACTCCACTCCATCTCACGCCCCTGACGCGCCGCCAGACAAATCCGATCTCGCTTCTTCCCCAAACCGTCCTCGCCGAATTGAAGCTCATGTTAAAAGGCCATCACTGGTGGTGGTACGTAGTAGCCACCGGTCTTTTCATCGGCAGCGTCTCGTCACCACTAGAAGCCTCCCGCGGCGTAGCCATCGTCGCCCTTCTATGGCCCATCCTCGTCTGGTCGCAAATGGGAACCCGTGAATCCCGTTTCAACACCGCCTCGCTGATCTTCTCCTCCGAGCGCTCGCTAATTCGCCAACTCCCCGCCGTCTGGATCGCCGGCGTAATCGTAGCCGCCCTCACCAACGGAGGCCTAGCTATCCGCCTCCTCATCGCCCGCGACCATCCAAGCCTCCTCGCCTGGCTAGCCTGCACCCTCTTCATCCCCTCGCTCGCTCTAGCCCTCGGCATCTGGAGCGGCACTAGCAAAGTCTTCGAAGCCGTCTACACCGTCTGGTGGTATATCGGACCCGCCCACTTCACGCCCGGCCTCGATTTCCTCGGCTCTACTCCAGCCTCCGCCCGCGCCAGCCTCTACCTAATCATGGCCCTCGCACTGTTGGCAGCGTCCTACCTCGGAAGGCGCGCAAAGCTAGCCTACGCATAGCCTCTGCGGCGGCGGCGGTTAAAGGTTTTTGCGGAAGACCTGCAAGAACCGGGAAGGGCACGAGTTCCACTCGTGCCGCTAAAGCGGCACAAAAATCAGTTGCGGCATTCAGCCGCTGAGGGAATCTCGCGGGCCAAACACGCTTTCCGCATCCCATTCCGCCCTTAGCCCGCGTTTTCACCGTGTTGCAGCCGGTTACCGATAGATGTAACTCAAGTACACAGATCGAAGGACCTAAGGCCCACTGTCCATTTCGCGTCCTTCGTCATGTACCATCTGCCCCGTCCCTACGCCCTTTCGAAATCTGGGCAGCCGCCAAATCCCGCGCCAGAATAGGGTTTTAGAAGGAGTTCACCCCTGGAACTCATGAGCACCATGACCGTCGCTCCCCCCACTCTCCCCAGCTTCCGGAAATCGGTTGCCCGGGTCGCGCTCTTCGATTTGTCCGAGCCGTCTTACGCCATGTTGGCAGAGTGTTTTCGCCAATTTGGCGTCGAGACCGTCCAGCTTCCTCGCAAGCATGCAGATCGCTTGCAGCGAGAAAAGTTCGAAGCTTGTGTTCTCCGTCTGGATGCCTCCGCTGACATCATTATCGAGACCGCCCGGTCCTCGACCTCCAACAGCCGCATGGTGATTTACGGCCTTGGCGGCACCGCGCACGACGCGCTTCGCTACTCCAAGCTCTGTCTCAACGCGGTGTTCCTTGAGCCCCTCGAACGCTCCGCCGCGCTCAAACTGGTGCGCTCCAGCCGCACTCTCATCGTGCACGAATTCCAACGCTACGTCCGCGTTCCAGTGATGACCGAAGTCCGCGTAACCCTCAGGGACGGTGCCCGCGTCACCGCCACCAGCCAGGAGATCAGTTGCGGTGGCATGTCGCTCAAAAGCACGCATCCGCCCGAGCCCGGCAGCCCCGTGGAAGTCTCGTTTTCACTGCTGACCTTGCCCCGAGTTTGGGTCCGTGGCAACGTAGCCTGGAAAAAGACCAACAAAAGTTTCGGAATCCGTTTCGATTCCACCGACGATCGCCGCCGGCGTCTGAAAGACTGGCTAGTCTCCTACCTCGAGTCTTAAGAACGTGGCGCCGGCGCCCCGCCGGCAGTTGTGGCGGCGCCCTCGCCGCCACGTCGTCCACTAGCTCTCGCGTCTCTTCACGAACCTATTCTGAGTTGAGAAACACCAAGGCTTCCATCCCAGCGCCATAATCCTAGAGTTTTTACTTCCGCAATCTGACCTCTGCAATCTGCAATCGCCGCTCTTCCCCCGTCTACAATGTCTCGGTGAGCCCTCCCTCTTTAGATCTCCGCCGCTTTACCCTCCGCCAACGAATCTCGCTCTGGCTAGTCACCCAAGCCAGCTACGCAGCCATCTGCCTGATCGGCCCCACCCTCCGCTACTCCATCTCCTGGGAAGAACCCCCACACCACGCCCATGCCACCTACGAGCGCCCGGTCATCTACGCTTTTTGGCATCGTGCCGTCTTCGCCAGCGCCTGGCTCTGGAGAAACATCGGCATCGCCGTCATGGTCAGCCGCAGTTTTGACGGGGAATTCATCGCCCGCACCATCGAAAAACTAGGCTTCATCGCGGTCCGCGGCTCCAGCACCCGCGGAGGAGCTGAAGCCCTGCTCGGCTTGAAAACTCAACTCGAGCAAGGCAATCTCATAGCCTTCACTATCGACGGCCCGCGCGGCCCAAAATATGTCGCCAAACAGGGCCCCGTCCTGCTCTCCCGCGCCACCGCCCTCCCGATGGCCGCATTCTATGTCGCCGTCAACGACCCTTGGGTTCTCAACACCTGGGATGCCCTGGTCATTCCCAAGCCTTTTTCCAAAGCCCTGGTGCGTTTCAGCAAGAAGATACAAGTCCCCGCCAACGCCGACGAGTCGCAGATGGCCGACTTCCACCGCCAGCTCCAAGCCGCGCTCGAACGTGTCACCACTTTCGCCGAAGCCAACGTTGGCCGAGTCGGCTCCCCCGAGTTCCCAATCGTTCAAAACTGATGGAGCCAACGTTGCACTCCACGTGCAGAGCTCTCCTCCGTGTACCTCTGTGTCCTTCGTGGCGGTCGTTTTTTGGCGTTGGATATATCAGTTGCGTCCTGGCGAACGCCGGCACAGTAAAAATTAGAAAGCGGCGACAACGGATTCTTTCATGGCGTTTCCTCTGGATCGCGTAGACTCCTCCGGCTCCGTTGGTCACCGGCTCCGGTGACTTGGCGCACTGACAAGATATTTCGATGGACTAGTTTTAATTGTTCGGGAAACGTGTGTTCCGGCTCCGTTCTGACCTGCCGGGAAGCACATCCGTACAAGGAGAACTGCCATCATGAAGATGAGACTTGCGGTTGTGGTTGTGGCCATGCTGGCGCTTGCTCTTGCTCTGCCGGCGTTCGGTGCCGGCAACAAGACTTACAAGACTACCTATCCCGTTCCTTGCAGCGAGCTTTGGGGCGCGGTCAAAGCCGCTCTCGGCAATCCGGACAACTACAAAGACGTGCAGAGTGACGACGACAAAATGACTGCTGACTACAATGTGAAACACTCCATTCATTGGTCCATCATCGGAGCGGTCAACCAGGGCAAAAACCGCGTCTCCTTGGTGCCGATTGGTACCACGTGCGAGATGAGTGTTGTGTCGATGTATAGCGGGCTTTCGCACAACGACCAGGGCGACTTCAAGAAGCGCGTGGAGGAAGCGCTGGCCAAGCTGCAGGCGCCGAAGCCCGCCGAACCCACGACGCCGGAGACGCCAGCGAAGTGATGCACAAATTCACGCATCTCGAGAAGCCCGAGATGTAGGGCGCCCCGTTTGGTTGCGCGGCACACTCGCAGTATCCTGAATTTTCGGCTGTACGCGATATTGCCCCAACTCTTCCAACCAGAGCCCGCTCTTTGTCGGTCTAGTCCGCCGTTGACGAAACCAACGATGTCATAAGCCTGCGCCGTCCGTTCGCCTGTTACCAGAGTAAATGAGTGCTGTGGCGATTCATCGCCAACAACCAAGGCGAAGCGCCTTTCACCCAGCCCTCTAACGCCCTCCAACTCGCGAGTGGAATCACCTCACAGCGGTCGCGAATGCTTCCCTCTTGCCGGACTTAGGCAAAGGGAAAAGCTGGTACCGGCCAAGTCGTCCCGCCCTCCGAAAAGCACCTCCCTCCCATTGAAACGCCTCAAAATTTCAGTGAGCCAATTTTGCCAGTTTTTTCGCACTACCTATCAGGAAGCCTAAATGCGGCGAGGAGGAGAACAATGAACTCAGGCAAAGCCCAGACGTTCGGCAAGAACCGATGCAGGATTGCGGGGGTCCGGTGGGAACTTGCTTTGCGACGGGCGGTCCAGGCAGTCTCGGGTTGTACCCTGGCCATCGCGTTTCTTTCAGCGCTGTTAGTCATGGCGGTCAGGCCCGCACAAGCGCAAACGCTAACCGTGCTCCACGGCTTCGGCGGGCCAGACGGGGCGAATTCCGAAGCCAGCTTAGTCCGGGATACGCAGGGCAATCTCTACGGCACGACGTACGGTGGCGGCGCACACGGCTATGGCACAGTGTTCATGGTGAGTGCGTCTGGCATTGAGAAAACGCTCTTCAGCTTCGCCGGCGGACTGGACGGGGGTTATCCCTTGGGCAGCCTGGTCCGGGATGCTCAGGGCAATCTTTATGGCACGACATCACAGGGTGGCGTTCGGCACGCGGGAACAGTGTTCATGGTAACGAGGTCCGGCAAAGAGCAAGTGCTCTACGCTTTCGGCGGGAAGGACGGGGCTTCTCCGTGTTCAAATCTGATCCAGGATGCACAGGGAAATTTCTACGGCACGACCGAGGCGGGCGGCGTTAACGGATCGGGAACGGTATTTAAGCTGACTCTGTCCGGCGTAGAGACTGTGCTCTACAGCTTCACGGGCGGGGCGGACGGGTCTGAGCCTTATGCTGGTTTAGTGCAGGACGTGCAGGGCAATCTCTATGGCACGACTCTGCAGGGCGGCGCTCACGGCGCGGGAACAGTGTTTAGGGTAACTCTGTCCGGCATCGAGACTGTGCTCTACAACTTCACGGGCGGGGCGGACGGGCTTGAGCCTTATGGTGGTTTGGTGCTGGACCCGCAGGGCAATCTTTACGGCACGACACTAGAGGGCGGTGCTTACGGCTACGGAACGGTGTTCGAGGTGTTTCCGTCCTCCGGCATTATCAGAGTGTTCCACAGCTTCACTGGGACTGGTGGCGATGGTGCGGACCCCTATGCCGGTTTGGTCCGGGATTCGAACGGCAATTTGTATGGCACGACATACTATGGCGGTACTTCCGGCTACGGAACGGTGTTTATGGTGACTCCGCTTTTCAGCATTTACAGAGTGCTCTACAGCTTCACGGCGGGGACGGACGGGGCGGGACCTATTGGCGGCTTAGTCCGGGATACGCCGGGCAATCTCTACGGCACGACGCTGTGGTACGGCGCGAACGGCGCGGGAACCGTCTTCAAGCTGACGCCCTGATTCGATTGCTGGTGCGAACCTCTGCCAGTTGGAGCGGGCGGCCCAATCGCTTCGGTAGTGTCCTAATTGCCCCTCTTAACGGAGTCATGGGGTCACGGGCGAAAAACCTCGAACCTCGGGAAAGGGTTTTGCCATCGCAGTTGCGTTTCTCCGTGACTCAGTGTTTCCGTGGTGGGAATTAGGACACACCATCGCTTCAGACCCGTTGACATCCCTACCGCCGCCCGCTAAATTGACCGAACTGTAGTTTTGCTCTTTCTCAACCCTAGGTTTGCGCAGATCGTAGCCCGGCCTTACGCCGAGCTATGGGAAGCGGGTGCAAATCCCGCGCTGCCGCGCAACTGTTAGCGAGGACACTGGTGGCTGTTCACTGGGAAATAGATTCCTGGGAAGGACGCCGCCTTCGCCCGAACCCGCAAGGGTTCTTACTCGCAAGCCAGGAGACCGGCGCTGACCATCACCAACAACCCTTTCGCGTGAAAAGGAGAATGGTATGCGCCAATCACCCAGTAACTCTCGTCGTCGCTACAACTCTCGCAATCCTCTTACCTCTTGTCATCCCTTTATTTGTGGTTGTCATCCCGAGCGCAGCGAGGGATCTGCAGTTTCCCCCTCCACTGCCGCGTGCCCCCGCACCACTGTCCGCGCCTTAGCCCTCGCCCTTCTCCTATCCGTGTCCGCCTATGCCGCCGACCTCAAAGTCAAAGTCCTCGACCCGCAATCCGCCGCGGTAGCCGGAGCCGAGGTCTCGCTCCTCCGTCGCGGCGAAAAAACAATTCTTGCGACTCAAACCACCTCCGCGGAAGGCACAACAACCTTTCACACTGATTCCACGCCACCATTTCAAATCAAAGTTCTGGCCCCCGGATTCGCCGAAGAAACCATCGACGTTTCTACTCAACCCGACCTCACTGTGAATCTCCACCTAGCCCCGGCCTCGGAAACGATAATCGTGAGCGCCACCCGCACTCCGGTCCCCGGCGAAGCCGCCGGCGCCGACGTCGACTCTCTCAGCAACGCCCAGCTCTCCACGCTCCAGCCCGTCGCCGTCTCCGATACCATGCGCGTTCTCCCCGGAGCAGTCGTCAACGACGCCGGTCAGCGCGGCGGAATTTCCTCGCTCTTCGTGCGCGGAGGCGAGTCCACTTACAACAAAGTCATCGTCGATGGCGTAGCCGTCGACACCCCCGGCCAAACCACCGACTTCGGCACGCCCTCGCTCGCCGAAGCCGATCGCCTCGAATTCGTCCGCGGCGCGCAAAGCACTCTCTACGGCTCCGATGCCATGACCAGCGTCATTCAAGTCTGGACACGCACCGGCAGCACCCCCGCACCCGAACTTCGCTTCGGCGCTGACGGCGGCAACTTCGGCACCGCCAATGGCTATGCCTCTCTCTCCGGAGCCTGGCAACACTTCGACTACAACGCCTTCGCCAATCAATTCGCCACCAACGGACAGGGCATCAACAACCACTATTCCAACGCCCTCCAGGGCGCGAACGTAGGCCTGGCCCTCACCGATCAGGTCGCCCTGCGAGTAAGGGTCCGCCACTCGAACAGCTACACCGGTCTCCCCGGAGAATGGAACTTCAACGGCAACGATCCGTTAGTCAGCGCCGACGGCGTAAGCTTCTATCCCCTCCCGCCCGATCCCGCCGAGTACTCGCACCAGAACAATCTCCTGGGCAGTGTCGAACTCGCCATTCACACCCCCTCAGGATGGCAGCACCGCCTGACTGCTTTCGACTATCTCTACCGCTACCACGACGTCAACCTGACCGGCGACGCCGCGCGCGTCTCCGGGAACGGCTTCCCCTTCGACTATCCCACTCTCGAATACGATCACATCAATCGCATCGGATTCGAATATCAGGGCGACTACGCCGAGCGCACCTGGGCCCACACCACCTTCGGCTATCGCGTCGAAAACGAGAACGGCATGATCTCCAATCTCGCCTACGACTCCTTCACTCCCGGCCAGCGCCTCGAAAACGATGTCTACGCGCAGCAGCAACTAACGCTCGGCCGCCTTAACGTAATCGCCGGTGCCCGCTTCGTTCACAACAGCGATTTCGGCAACACTGGAGTCCCGCGCGTCGCCCTGACCCTCCTCGCTCTCCGCGGCAGCAACTTTTTCTCCGGCACGCGCCTGCGTTTCTCCTACGCCACCGGCTTCATGGAACCGGCGCTCTATCAGGTCGCCGACGGCCCGCCTTACTACGTTCCCAATCCCGCTCTCTTACCCGAGCGCACCCGCGCCTTCGAAGCTGGCATCCAGCAGAATTTCCTCGCCGGCCGCTGGGTCTTCAACGCCACTTACTTCAACAACTTGTTTCACGATCAAATTGAGTTCGCCGACAACCAGCAAGGTCTCGGTCAGTTTTTCAATGTGCAGCAATCCCTCGCCCACGGCGCCGAACTTCAATTGCAAGGAAAGATCGGCTCCCGCATTTTGCTCAACGCGTCCTACACCAATCTCTCGACCGAATATCTAGAGGCTCCGCTCTGCACCCCTGCAAATTTCTGTGACCCCGTTTTCGACACCGGAAATCCATTGCTCCGTCGCCCGAGGCAATCCGCCACGACTCTCCTAACGTATTCAGGTAATCGTTGGGGCGCGGATCTGGGAGCGAGCGTGGTGGGCCGCCGTCCCGATTCTGACTTCGAAGGCTTCGGCGTAACCCACGCCGCCGGCTACGCTCTGGTAAATATGGGCTTCTGGCGCGCGATCAACCAGCACGTAACCGCTTACGCCAACGCCGGCAACGTTCTAAACCAGCACTACAACGAGGTAGTAGGCTATCCCGCGATAACCGCAAATTTCCGAGCAGGCATCCGCTTCACAATTGGAGGAGGAAGATAAGGAGCGGGCAAGGAGTGGGGCGCGGACATTCCTTTCCGCGAAAGAAATCAAAGAATCTCAACGCACCAAAAGAAAGGTTGCACGTAAGCGCCTGTTAAGCATCGCACCTTGGAGCTTGGAGCTTGGAGCTTGGAGCTTGGAGCTTGGAGCTTGGAGCTTGGAGCTTGGAGCTTGGAGCTTGGAGCTTGGAGCTGAAAGCCGAGCCCTACCTCCGGCTCCCCGCCGTATTCTCCGCCTCGCCGTCCATCTCAACTTCGGCCACCGGCCGGCGCGCGGCGGAGTGGTTATACCGCTGCCGCACCTCGTTCAGCTTCTCGACTTCCTTCTCGCCCAGGGGCTGCGCCCGCCCCAGCAGATGCGTCACCAGCGCGATCTTCGCAAAGTGCTCCACCGTCTCCATCTTCATGTAAGCGCTCTCCACCGACGATCCAAACGTCACCACCCCATGGTTCGCCATCAATATCGCATCATGATGAGGAATCAGGGGCTCAAGCGCATCGGTCAATTCCGGAGTTCCCGGCGTCCCATACCGCGCCAGTGGAATCGATCCCAGCCCCACCACCACCTCGCACACCAGCGGACTGCTCAATCCCATTCCCGACGCCGCAAATCCCGTAGCCGTCGGCGGATGCGCATGCACAATCCCCCGCACCTCCGGCCGCAACCGGTAAATCAGCAGGTGCATACCAATTTCGCTCGACACCCGCCGCTTCCCCGCCAGCCGCTTGCCGTCCATGTCCACCACAACCATGTCTGCCGGGCTCATTCGCCCTTTGCATATGCACGTAGGAGTCACCAGCAGCCGATCGTCATCCAGCCGCACCGATAGGTTTCCATCGGTAGCCGCAACAAACCCGTTTGCGTGCAACAATCGGCCGAATTCGACAATAGCGACACGTAGTGCGCGGTCGCCCCTCATAAGCACACCCTGACCGCCAATGGTATCGCACCTCTCCGAAACGTGACAACAAAATGCTGCAATTCCATGTCAATTTTAAGTAAATCCCCCTCTGACCGTAGCGCCGCCGTCCCGGCGGCGGTTGTGGCGGCGTCCTCGTCGCCACGTTCCTTTTTCAACCCTCAAATCGAAGGTTTTCAAATCTGCAATCTGCAATTCCGCAATCTGCAATCGTCCCCCCCAGCTGCTAAACTTCCATTGCCTCCAAACTCGCCTCAAAGGAACCCCATGCCCACCCCACAGTCCTACGCTCATCACACCCGCTGGGATCCCCCGTTCCATTTCTTCATCCTCCCCGTATTCGCCGTGGCCGTGATCGTCGCCATCGTTCACGCCATCATGCACTTCAACCATCACCCGCTCCACGGCGTCATGCTGGTGCTGTTCGCGCTCGCCGCCTTGGTAGCAATCTTCAAAATCCGCCTCAACGCCCTGAAAGTTCAGGATCGCCTAATTTGCCTGGAAGAACGTCTCCGCCTCGCCTCGATCCTGCAAGAGCCTCTTCGCTCCCGCATCCCCGAGCTAACCGAAGGCCAGCTAATCGGTCTCCGCTTCGCCTCCGACGCCGAACTCCCCGCCTTAGTCCAACGAGCCTTAACTGAAAAGCTCTCCTGCAGCGACATAAAGAAATCGATCCAAACCTGGCGCCCGGACAACTTCCGCGTATAAAAAGGGGCGCAGGAAGGTTTTCACGTCTGCATCCCGACTTCTTACTTCTGACTTTGGTCCATGCGCGTAGCCGACTTCCACTACGATCTCCCGCCTGAAAGCATCGCGCAGCAACCGCTAGCCGACCGAGCATCCTCTCGCCTCTTGCATCTGCTCCGAGAAAGTAAAACCTGGCAGGACCGCGCATTCCGCGACTTCCCCGATCTCCTCCATCCCACCGACCTCGTCGTCCTCAACAACACAAAAGTCTTCCCCGCCCGCCTCTACGGACATCGCAGCGGCCAGCGCGCCCAGCCCCTAAGCCCGCAAAATCCCGCCGTCACGAGACTTCCTGCAAGGACGCGTCGAGGTCCTCCTGACTCACCAGCTCAGCGAAGACCCAAACGAATGGGAGTGCCTTGTCCGCCCCGGCCGCAAAATCGGAGTGGGAGAAAAACTCTTCTTCGGCGATCCCCACTCAGGCGCCCCGCCCGAACTGGAAGCCGAAGTCACCGCCCGCGGCACTTTCGGCGAACGCCGCATCCGCTTTCGTCCGGTCCCGGATTTTTTTGCCCGCATCGAGCTCCTCGGCCACGTACCGCTCCCGCCCTACATCGCGCGCGCAGACCAGCCCGCCGATCGCGACCGCTATCAAACCGTCTACGCCACCGCCCGCGGATCGGTAGCCGCTCCCACCGCCGGCCTTCACTTCACGCCCGAAATTCTCCACCGCATTCGAGCCCGCGGAATTGAAATCGCCGAAATCACTCTCCACGTCGGCCTCGGCACCTTCCAGCCCGTGCGCGTAGAAAACGTCGAAGACCACAAACTCCACCACGAGTCCTACGAAATCTCCCCCGCCGCCGCGCAAGCCATCAACATCGCCAAAGCCGCCAACCGCCGCGTAGTAGCCGTCGGCACCACCACAGTGCGCTCCCTGGAATTCGCCGCCTTACAAGCCACCAGCCCCCATCACGCACGCATCAACGCCGGCCGCGGCGAAGCCGACATCTTCATCTACCCCGGCTACAATTTCCGCCTCGTCGACGCCCTGCTAACCAACTTCCACCTGCCCCAATCCACATTGCTAATGCTGGTCAGCGCCCTAGCTGGAACCGATCTGGTGCTTAGCGCCTATCGCTACGCAGTCGAATCCGGCTACCGCTTCTACTCCTACGGCGACTGCATGTTCGTAGAGTGACTGCATCTTCGTAGAGTAAGGACCGCGTAGAGTAAAGGCCCAGCCCCAACTCCGACCATAGCGGTCGAGGCGTCGTCGAAGCGGCTAAGGTCGATTCGCACTTTTGGGGGATTTCATCACATTTTTGGTGCTCCTCTGTCACGTCTCGAGAGACGGTTGTTTCATATACTGCTTCTGTGACTGGCGAACCTCTCCGTGCTGGTGATGCTTCCCGCTTGATTGCGGATGGCGATGGCGCGCGCGTAGAGGCGGAAGCGGACTTGCTTGCGCCTTTGCGGCGGTATTGGGGGTATGACTCGTTTCGGCCCAAGCAGGAGGCGATCATTCGGAGTTTGCTGGGGGCGCATGATACTTGCGCGGTGATGCCTACTGGGGGCGGGAAATCACTTTGCTATCAGTTGCCGGCGGTGGTTTCGGGGAAGACGGTGGTGGTGGTTTCTCCATTGATTGCGTTGATGCAGGACCAGGCGGCGCAACTAGCGCAGATGGGGATTCCGGCGGCCGCGCTGAATAGCTTTCTGGAGTCCGGCTGAGCGGCGGCGGGTGATGGAACGGGCCTGCTCGGGTGCGTACCGGCTGCTGTATTTGTCTCCGGAACGGTTGGCGATGGAGAGCACGTTTGAGTGGCTGGCGCGCGTTCCAGTGGGAGTGTTTGCGGTGGATGAAGCGCATTGTATTTCGGAGTGGGGGCATGAGTTTCGTCCGGATTACCGGCAGTTGAGCCGGCTGCGGACGCGGTTTCCAGCGATTCCGATTGCGGCGTTTACGGCGAGCGCAACGCGGCAGGTGCGGCACGACATTTTGAAACAGTTGTCGATGCGGGAGCCTCATCTTTATATCGCGAGCTTTCACCGGAAAAATTTGAATTACGTGGTACGGGAGTGCGAGGCGCACTCGCAGATGGCGCTACTGGGGCGGGCTTTGCGGTACTACTCGGCTTCGTCTGCGTCGGGGTTCCCGCCCGGGAACGTGATTGTATATGCGCCGACGATCAAGCGGGTGGAGGAGACGGTTGAGTATCTGGAGGAGATCGGGATTGCGGCGATTCCTTATCACGCGAAGCTGGAGGCAGCGACGCGACGGGAGAACCAGGAAAAGTGGATGTCGGATGAAGTGCGGGTGCTGGTCGGGACGATCGCGTTTGGGCT
Source organism: uncultured Acidobacteriaceae bacterium (assembly GCA_963698865.1). Classification (GTDB taxonomy): domain Bacteria; phylum Acidobacteriota; class Terriglobia; order Terriglobales; family Acidobacteriaceae; genus Acidiflorens. The sequence goes on from CAVOSL010000007.1 coordinate 1,073,157, forward strand.
GGGGATTAATAAGCCTTCGGTGCGTGCAGTAATTCATTTGTCGCTGCCGAAGTCGATTGAGCAGTATTACCAGGAGGCGGGACGGGCGGGGCGCGATGGGCGGCCAGCGGACTGCGTGCTGCTATGGCAGAAACGGGATCATGTGCTGCTGGAGTATTTCATCGGGAAGATTGAGGACGATGGGGAGCGGGAGCGGTCGTGGGAGCGGAAGCGGATTGTTTCGCGGTTTGCGGATGCGCGGGGGTGCCGGCAGCGGGCGATTTGTCTGCATTTTGGGGAGGTGCCGAAGTGGGAGAAGTGCGGGGGATGCGATAACTGCGGAGTACGGCCGGAGTGGGTCGAGAGTGCAGAGGAGAAGGAGATCCCTCGCCGCGCGAGGGATGACAAGACTATTAGGAGTGAGGACAAGATACTATTGAAGGCGGGGATGACAGAGAATTGAGTCGAGGTGGCAAGCGGCGGGCGTCTTTGCGGGCGGTTCGGGATTTCTTGTATTCCGGGCAAGAGAAGGTTGAGGTTGCGCATCCGGACGATGGGGAACTGGCGGATTATTTGCGGGAGTGGCGGCGGAATATTGCTCGCGAGAAAAAGGTGGCCGCGTTTGTGGTCATGCACGACACGACACTCGATGAACTTTGCTGGCGGCGGCCTTCAACTTTGACGGAGCTGAGGCGAGTTCGTGGAATTGGGGAGGTCAAGGCGGAGGTTTATGGAGAGTCGATTTTGCAGGCTCTGCGGAATTTTGCTGCTGGGAAGCGAGCGGCGGCCGTAGTGACGCGGGAGGTTCCGGCGGGGGAGGAGACGCTTCGGTTGTTGCGGGAGGGGCGGACGTTTGAGGAGATTGCGCGGATCCGAGATCGGCAGATTTCGACGGTAGTAGGGACAGTGGCGAACTTGGTGGAGAAGGGGCGGGTGGAGTTGGATGCGCAATGGATTTCTCCTGGGGCGCAGCCTTTGATTGAGGCGGCTTGCTTGGCGAAGGGAGTGGAGAGTTTGCGGGAGATTAAGGATGCGGTGCCTCCTTATGTTAGCTACAACGATATTCGGTTGGTGATTGCAGGGCTGAAGGCGGAGGGGAAGTTGGGGTGAAGGCGACTTGACTCTTAGCCGCGGCAACAACCGTTAGCCGCAGAGAACCCCGGCGGGGCGCTGGCGCTACGGTCGTGGGTTATTCGTAGCGGAGGCTTTCTACCGGGTCTAGCTGGGCCGCTCTTGAGGCAGGGAGTGTGCCGAAGATTATGCCTACTAATGATGACACTACGATGGCGATGATCGCGCTTAGGCCGCTGATGGGGATGCGGTATTCGGTGAAGAAGCGGATGGAGAAGGGGATCGCCAAGCCTACTATGATGCCGATAACGCCGCCGATCAGGGAGATGAGGATGGCTTCGGAGAGGAATTGAAAGCGGATTTCACGTTTGGTGGCGCCGATGGCTTTGCGGATTCCGATTTCGCGGATGCGGGCGCTTACCGTGGCCAGCATGATGTTCATGATGCCGATTCCACTTACCAGCAAAACTACGAATGAAACTGCCAGCAAGATTGCGGTGAGGGCGTTGGCGGTTTTGTCGGCTACCGAGAGGAGCTGCGTGAGGTTTTGCACGCGATAGACGCTGGTCGGGCGGTGGCGCGACTGGATGACCCGCTGGATCTGGTTGGTGATGGGGACTACCTGCGAGGCGTCGGTGGCGGAGAAATAGATTTGGCGGACTGAGGGCTTCTCCTGGAAATAACGGCTTACGGAATAGGGGATCAGCATGGTGCGGTCGGTGACTTCGGACTGGCCGAAGGTGTCGACGCGTTCGCGAAAGCATCCGATGATGCTGAAGGGAAGACCGGTCAGTTTCACCGTTTTCGCTAGTGCGTTGTGGCAGGAGCCGTAGAGATCTTCAGCCAGCTTGGTCGTGATCACCGCGACTTTGTTGTGGGCTTGCGAGTCTTCGGCGTCGAAGAAGCGCCCGTCGATGACTACGAGGTTGCGGACCTGCAGGTAGGCGGGGTCGACGCCCAGAACCTGGATGTCGCGCTCTTTGCCGTTGCCGATGGAGATGCGCTCGTAGAGCGGGACAACGGGGGAGGCGGCGGCGATGCCGGTGACTTCGCGCTGGGCGGCGTGCATGTCGTCGATGGTGAGATCGTCGGGAGCCGTGTCGCCGTTGGGGCCGCCGGCCTGGTATTCGGCTTCGACCATGTTGGTGCCGATGCCTTGGATGAGGTTGAGGACGTATTGCTTGCCGGTGAGGCTGATGGTGGCTACGAGGATCAGCGAGGCGGTGCCGATCATCATGCCGAGCGCGGTCAGGAGGAAGCGGACTTTGTTGGAACGGAAGGTTTCGAAGGCGAAGGAAAAGATTTCTCCGAGGACCAGTTTGGGTTTGGGGCGCGCGGCGGTGGCGACGGCGGTGGGCATTCAGTTTGGTTAGATGGTAATTGCGGGGTGGAGGGAGCAGCAAGGGGAGGGATAGGGACTGGTCATCGGTCACGGGGCACCGGTCACCGGTCATTGGCCACCGGAAACGGTCGTCGGAGTGCGGAGGGGGCTTGGGCGTCTTTTTTAACGAAAGTCACTATTGCGTACATCGCCAGGATGTTGATTAGCGGGTCTAGTGGGCGCGTGTAGTAGGTTTCCGGATGGGTCAGGCAATAGACGGCTGGATAGAAGAGGAAAGCGATGGCGTAGCGGGCAGCTACGGTTGGGTTTTCGCGGGCGGTGCGGATTAGGCCTATTAACATTAGTATGGTCAATAGTTGTACATACGAATATGTTGGGCGGGTCCAGAGGTTCTTCTTTCAGGTAGGCTCGGCTCAGGCTCCAGTAGCCGGTCCAGAGATAGACGAAGCGGCGGACGGTCATTTTGGCGTACCAGGCTGGGTGGGCTTTGATGTAGTCCATGGCCTGGTGTTGCTTGTGATTCATGTAGGCAATTTCGCCTCCGCGCTCGTACTCGGATTGTTCTTCGGCGTTGTGGTTGGGATGGAGATCGCGATTGACCCAGGAGAGATCGTATCCGTTGTTGCCGATGTAGAGTTCGAGGCCGAGGCCGCTGCGGACTGGGATTAGCTTGTGGAAGAGTTCGAAGTTGCGGAGGGTCCAGGGGGCGATGACTATGGCTAACGCTACGGCAGTGGCCATGGCTGGGATTAGCCACGGCCGGTTTTGGCGGTGGCGATGGTGGAGCGTGTAGAGGATTAGTAGCGGGACTACGGAGAGGATGCTGGGCTCGGTGAGGATGGCGGCGCCGGTTACGGCGCCGAAGAGTAGCCAGCTTTTCGGGCGGCCATCTTCTTCCAGATTGATTGACCATAGGAATAGGCAGCAGAGCAGGAGCGTGATCAGCGGCGTCGACCAGGCCCAGTCGGCTCCGTAGTAGATGCCGTAGGGGGAGAGGGCCCAGCCCCATCCGGCCCACTTGGCGGTGCGATCGCCGAAATTCTTTTTGGCCAGGAAATAGATTGGGATGCAGGTGGCCGAGGAGATGATTCCGTTCAAAACCAGAGCGGCTATGATTGACGCTTTTGTATATACACCGAAGAGCTTGAAGATTCCGGCCAGGATGTAGGGGTAGATGGGCGGGAGCAGGGCGGAGGGCCCGGTGCTGGCCATCGGGTTGCCGAAACCGTGGCCTGTGGCTAGCGAGCGGCCGATGCGTCCGAAGGCCCAGTGCTCCAGGACGAAGGGGTCCAGCCATTCTTTATAGAGGAAGTGGGTGACGGTGACGCGGATGGCTAGGGCTACCAGGAACATGGTCAGGTAGGGTGGGCGGCGGGCAGTTTTTGGCATTCGTTCTGCTGTGCGAATTCCAGATCGCTTAAACGCACAGAGGTTACAGATTCAAGGAGGCCGACGAAATTGCTTCGCGGCTGACTCAATACTGGCGCGGCAAACTCGTATGCTGTCGATTTTGGTATGGGCAGATCATACCTGGTCGACGGCCTCGCGATTGAGAACGACCCAGGTCACTCCAAAGGTATTTTTTAGAGAGTAGAAATTGGTGGGTTGGAAAGTTTTGCCAGTTTTTTGTGGCGTTCACTTCGCTTTGCCATCTTTCGGCCAGGGTGGGGACTCGGGCTACCATGCCGGGATCTTTGACCATGTCGGCTAGGGCGCTGCGTTCGGCGAGGGCGCGGAAGCCGTGGAAGTCTTCGCCGGGTTGTTGCATGTAGTAGGGATCGAGGGCGAAGAGGGCGTCGGTGGGCGTGTTGGCGCGGATCCACGCGAAGGCTTGCAGGTAGTCGTTGCTGGGCTTTGTGCCCGGGAGTTCGAGGTGCGCGGTGGATGGGTACATTTGACGCTGGGGGTAGAACATTCCGGCGGAGAGCGGGAGGAAGAATAGGAGCCAGCGGTAGGCGTGCTTGCCGAGGATGTGCTGGCCGATGAGACCTCCTGCGATTAGGAACATTAGTAGGTAGACGAGGTGGAGATAGCGCATGGGCTCGAAGGGGCGAAGGCGCTCTAGTTGCGGCGGGAGCATGATGACTAGCGCTACTGCCAGTTGGAAGATCGCGTAGTAGAGGAGGCTGGTGTTCAGGCGGGCTCGGGTGGGATTGTCGCGGCGGGCTTGGCTGGCGAAGTAATAGAGGATGGCGAATGGGACGATTACTCCCAGCCATTCGTACCAGGGCCAGTGCGTGATGAGATTGAAGTGGCGCGTGGCGGCGGCGGCTCGCCAGGCTTCTGTGGTCGGTTGAAAGAGCCATGGGAGCGGGAGAGCGGCTGCCGTAAAGATTGCGGCGTTGGTGCGCAGGTTTGTTCCGCCGGGTGGGCCTGCTGGGCTCGTAATCGTACGGGCGCGGCGGCCGCGCCTCCAGAGTAAGAAGAGGCAGAACGAGATGCCGAAGGCGGCCATGATTATGTGCATGGTGGCGGCTATCGCCAGCAGGACGGCGGCGCGGAGGCGGTGGCGATCCAGGATCGATATGATCGCCGCTAGAATTGCGGCTGTGGCCAGGGCTCTCGGGTGGAGATATTGGTCGGTCAGGCTTATGCCTGTGCCGGAAACTGGAATGGTTAGTAGAGCCGCTACTGTGGCTACTGCTGACCAGTGTGCTTCGGGCTTGGTGAAAATACGGCGGGCTATGGCCAGGCAGGCGGCCAGGATCGCTAGCGTGGTCGCGAATTGCCAGAGGAAGATTGTTACGTCTGGCGGGAGGTGGGTTAGGCGGATGCTGGCGGCGATTAGCTTGTCGTAGATTGTCGCCTGGAATTGGAGGCGGAAGAAGTCGGCGTCGTGGGGGTAGAGAGCGGGATTCAGGTCTCGCTTGATGGCAGCGAGGTAATAGGCGTCGTCTTCTAGGCCGGGGTGGTAGCCCTGGATCGCGATCGCGGCGGCGGTGAGGAGTAGCAGGACGGCGATGGTGCGGCGGCGGGTCAAGTCGAGGTTATCTTACAGAAGCTGCGAGCTATGAGCTACGAGCGGATGAAAGCAAGCGCCGCGCTGTAGTCGAGGCGATGAGTGCGATTTGGATTTATCGCCAACCACGCCGAGCCAAGCGGATCGGAACACGCCGCAAAGGAATGGCGACGCAACCGGCACTGATTGCGTCAGGAGTTATGAGGCGTACTTCAATGTCTAAAGCCTGTGTTTTCGCGGGGCTTTCAGCACCGGCGACCATATCAATCGCATCTGCTGCCGTCTGAAAAGAGAGTTCCTTGTCCACGATTACATCAATCGTTCGTTGCTCCCTCACCCTGTAAATCTCCGACAAGCGACTCGATAGATTTCGCCAGTCTTGTTCTTCATCGTTAATGAAAACTTTGCCCGTATTCGTAACATGCAGGAGGGTGATTTGATCGTTTTGAACGTATTTGCAGCGGGGCGAAACCAGCGTGACGGCGAGGCCGATTGCTCGAGGGGGGTCGAAATATGGTGTGTATGCCGCGACGAGAACAGAGAATGCGAGCGTTGCCACCAGCGCGAAGACCGGGAGCTGCGAGAATCGTTTTCGTAACGGAAATTTCCCAAAGACGCGGAAGCCGCCCCTTTGCATATCTTCGGGTTCTTCACATTCAACCGAGGCCATCTGAACGCAGAGGTAGTTGTAGGCACAAGTTGCTGGGACAGCCACGAGTATCCCCACCGCAGTAGTAATGAGGGCTCTAGCGATTCCTCCTTCAAACAGCGCTAGAAGGGTGTACTCCGCCATGACTCCGCCACGAAACCCATATATAACGCTAACGATGCCGAGGAGTGTACCCACGCCGCCGAGGTAAGGAGCGAGCATGGCAATCGATTTCAAATTGTGGGTATGCAATCCCAGTCCTGAGGTAAATGTCTTCGGCAGGACGCGTGGCGAAAACGAAAACCGCCAGAGGGCGAGGCTAAAGACGATAAGAACATAACCGAGCATGAGCGCAAGCACGATGACATCAGTGCGCCTCAGCCAGTCCATCGACCGCCATAGACAGGCCCAGTTCCATTCACACCCGTATGAGTTCCACAAGTGCGGACCACCTTCGGGACATGGAGTTTTTGTGAGACTTCACTAGGAAAGGGTCGGTGAAGTTCCATCCAGCTTGGTCACGTGAGGATCGCCAATGACGGTATCGCGCGATTACATTCACGCTCACAGGATTTCCAGTCAGAACCTTGTTAGCGGTCAGTTAGAAAATGACCTAGAAACGGTACCAGTCACAGGCCTGAAGTGTGAGTTTTCGCGCAGCCGGGTTTGTAGTACTCGCTCTCTAGGTGCCGCCCTTTTTCGCTGAAGATTGCGAACTTCGCTATGCCCGCTCTTTGCAGCGCAAATTGCATCGTGGTTTTTAGCACGCCGAGCCCGTACGTCACGCTTCTGCGGAAGTTGATGCTGGAGGCTTCTTCAAAATATTTCGTGGGACAGGAGACTTCTCCGATGCGGAATTTGAAGTGGACGCATTGGGCTAGCATCTGGTTGTCGAAGACGAAGTCATCGCTGTTTTCGCCTAGCGGGAGACGGGTTAGGACTTCTCGGCTGAAGGCGCGGTAGCCGGTGTGGTATTCGGAGAGCTTTACTCCGAGGAACATATTCTCGAAGGCGGTGAGAAGACGGTTGGCGACGTATTTGTAGAAGGGCATGCCGCCGCGGAGGGCTGTGCCTCCGATGATGCGGGAGCCGAGGACTACGTCGTACACGCCGTAGGCGATCATGCTGGCCATGGCGGTTACCAGGAGCGGCGTGTATTGGTAGTCGGGATGGACCATGATGACCACGTCGGAGCCGGCAGCGAGGGCTTCACGATAGCAGGTTTGCTGGTTGCGTCCGTAGCCGTAGTTGCGGTCGTGGACGAAATATTGCAGGCCTAGTTTTTGCGCTACTTCTACCGTGCGATCTTTGCTGTGATCGTCGACGAGGATGCAGGCGTCGACTACTTCGGGAAGCTCGCGGACGGTGGCTTCGAGAGTTTTCTCCGCGTTGTAGGCGGGGAGGACTACGGCGATGCGCTTGCCGTTGATCATGGGAGATTCGCTGTTGAGATGATAACCGAGGTGATGGTGGGTTGGGAGATAGCTCCGAGCAATGAGCTTCGAGCTTGAACCATGAAGGGTACGAAGGGTCCCGTCGACTGGGTGGCCGTGGGTCCGCAGTCACCGGTGACCGGTCACCGGTTGTAAACTACTTCAATCGCATTCTAAAGATGGGATAAATATGTCTCGAACTTTGTTTGACAAGGTGTGGGATGCGCATGTGGTCGCGGCTCCGGCTGGACAGGCGGCGCTTCTTTACATTGATTTGCATCTGGTGCATGAGGTGACCTCGCCGCAGGCTTTTGATGGGCTGCGGGCGAATGGGCGGCGAGTGCGACAGCCGCTGCGGACGGTGGCTACTGTCGATCATAACGTTCCTACCACGCCCCGCGGGCTGCCGATTCTGGATACGATTGCGGCCCGGCAGATTGAGGCGCTGCAAAATAACTGCCGCGAGTTTGGCGTGCCCTTGTTTGATATCGATTCGGATGAGCAGGGGATTGTGCATGTGATTGGGCCGGAACTGGCGATTACGCTGCCCGGGATGACGATTGTTTGCGGGGATAGCCACACTTCCACGCATGGGGCGTTTGGGGCGCTGGCGTTTGGGATTGGGACTTCGGAAGTCGAGCACGTGCTGGCTACGCAGTGCTTGCCGCAGAACAAAGCGCAGTCGATGCTGATTTCGGTTCGTGGGCAGTTGGCGACGGGCGTTACTGCCAAGGATTTGGCGCTGGGGATTATCGGTCAGATCGGGACGGATGGCGCTACCGGGCATGTGATTGAGTATGCGGGCGAGGCTGTGCGGGCGCTTTCGATGGAAGGCCGCATGACGCTTTGCAATATGAGCATCGAGGCCGGGGCGCGGGCCGGGATGATTGCTCCGGATGAGACTACATTTTCGTATGTACGTGGGCGGCGGTTTGCGCCTTCGGGCGCGGCTTGGGATGCGGCGGTGGCTTCGTGGCGCGAGTTGGCGAGCGATCCGGGGGCGCGGTTTGATCGCGTGGTGGAGATTGATGCGGGGGCGCTGGCTCCGTTTGTAACTTGGGGTACGAATCCCGCGATGGTGGTGGCGGTTACGTCGCGTGTGCCTGCTTTGGAGAGCTTTGCTGCTGAGGCGGACCGGCGGGCAGCGGAACAGGCGCTGGCTTACATGGATTTGAAGCCGGGGACGCCGATGGAGTCGATCGCGGTGGACCGCGTGTTTATTGGGTCGTGCACGAATTCGCGGATTGAGGATTTGCGGGCGGCGGCTGGGGTGGCTCGCGGGCGGCATGTGAGTTCCAAGGTGCGGGCTATGGTGGTGCCGGGATCGCAGGCGATCAAGCGGGCGGCGGAGGCGGAGGGACTCGACCGCGTGTTTTTGGACGCGGGATTTGAGTGGCGCGAGTCGGGATGCTCGATGTGTTTGGGAATGAATCCGGATATTTTGCAGCCGGGGGAGCGGTGCGCTTCGACCAGCAACCGGAATTTTGAGGGGCGGCAGGGGCGGGGCGGGCGGACGCATCTGGTTAGTCCGGCTATGGCGGCGGCGGCCGCGATTGCGGGGCATTTTGTGGATGTGAGGGAGTGGTAGGAGAAACCCGTTTCGTTGGTCGCTAGTCGTTGGTCGTTCAGCCGTTCGTCCTTCGTTGTGCGCTGCGGCGGGGACTGAATACTCGGGGCTCTGAATACGCGGGCAGGGGCGCCCGCGCTACCGTTCGGCGACTATTCTGTCGGTTCTTCTTCGAGGACGCGTCTCTTTTTACGGACACTGCGGATTACTACGCCTACCGAGAGGCGGAGATTGTCCTGCGTTTTATGACCAAACCCGGCAAATGAGGTGTGTGTGGCCAGATAATCGGCTTTAAAGCGAAGCGCGAAACGCTCGTTGATCTTGTAGTCGGCGCCGGCGCCGGCGATGGCGGCGAGACCGGAGCTGACTACGACATTGTTCACATTGTTATAGAAGGCTTCGCCGCGGACACCGTCGTGCCCGAACATGACTTCGCCGAAGGGCGTCCAGCGCTCCCGGCGGTGAAAGGGAAATTGCAGGCCGAAGAGGATGTTGTACTCGCGCGTATCGGCGTTGAAGGTAGAGCCGTTGGAAGAGCAATCTTGTAATTCGCAAGGCGGAAACGGGTCTCGAACGTCTGAGGGGATTTTAGAGGTGCCGAAGTATTCCGTCCCTTCCACCACGAAGCCGACGTGGCCGGTGAGATTGATCGCGAATGAGGCGTTCCATCCGTTGAGCTGGGCCCAGTGTCCGGCGTTGAAGAAGCCGGCCTGAGCGAAGCCGTAGCCGCCGAATAATTCCAGACGGGGAAAATTCGGACCGGGCTTGCGCGCGACGGGCACGGAAGAACTCTCTGGGGTAGACGGCGAGGTAGGCTGCGTTTGCGGTGGAGTAGATGGCGGAGTTTGGGATTGGGCGGGCGGAGTCTGGGAGGAGGGGGGAGCCTGGGTCGAGGTTGGAGCCTGGTCAGTCTGCGACCACGAGATAATACTAAGCGCAGCAATGACAGCCAAAACTCCCAGGCATTTCCTCACAGATCCCCCTTTGAGACAGTGGTTGCGTAGTCGACCGAGTAGACATTCGAAATCCCCGAGACGCTAAAGCGCGAACCCATTTTGTGGCGACTCATCGGCACAAGTGGAACTCGTGCCCTTCCCGGTCTTATATCGGCCGTGAACCCAACTCGGCTACGAACTACCAACTGGTTTTCCGAAAACTGTATTGTAGTGGAGCTTCACGTCTCCGCAGGTTCCCTGGTCGGGGGAATAGACGACGCAGGAGTCGAACGGGCGCGAATAGACGTGCAACGATACGGCGCGCTGGTTCGCCTCGCGCGGATTCACGACCCGGTGGACCGGTTCCCCAGGATTGACGGCGCAGGGATTTGCGGGAGACATTTCCACGGTGTTAGATGCGATGAGGCGGCAAGTTCCGGCGGCGATGTCCTGAAATTCCACATGAAAATTTTCGACGCGCAGGCTGCCGATGGGGGCGGCCATCCAGCAGTTCTGGTCGCGATGATTGTGGACGGAACTGGCCTGGCCGACTTCCCAGCAGATGGCGAGAAGCTCGTAGAGTTCGTTTTTGTCGATGAGATTGCGCGTGTAGTGCTGGCGGTTCCAGGTGAGATAAGGGGCGAGGGTGGACTCGTCCACCGGGAACTCGGCGAGGAGGGAGCGGACTTGTTCGGTCTCGGTGAAGGCGGCCGGAGGGAGAGCGCGGAGCTTGGCTACCAGGGTTTCGATGGGAACTCGTTTTAGGGCGGTCAGTGTGGACATAGCGTGCTTGGCAAAATATTGAGTATAGCTGAGCGGAGGGGGCGAGGGCGGGATTCGATTGCACATTGCAGAAGTAAAAGCCTAAAGGGACAGCAAGTCAGCGAAATCTAGGATTTCGCTGGATGGAACGTGGGCACCCAGCGAAGCCGAACTGCGTCTCGACGCCTTCAACCTTCACAACCACACTGCATTCGACAACCCCGATACCAATATCTTCAGCCCCACCTTCGGCCAGATCCTGGGCACCGACATTGCCAGCGCTTCTGCCGGATACCACCCCGAGCGCATCCTCCAGGTAGCCCTCCATCTAACCTTCTAGCCGTGTAGCGCGGTCACTCTTGTCCGCGCTGCCCGCGCGGCAAGAAAGATGATTGCAAATAAGAAAGCCCCGCCAACCAGCGGGGCTTCGTCGTACTTCCAGGATGTGAAATTACTAATTACAAATCACCAATCACAGATTAGAAATCATCCAATCTGCTTCGCGTCCCGCCGAATCAAGGCAAAGTCCACAAAGAACCCCAGCCCGACCGCCAGTGGAATAATCCCAAACGACGCCGCCGTCCACGCATCCGGCTCGGCCCGTCCCACCAGCGCGCAGCACGCCATAAATCCCAGCGACGCCGCCGTCAACAAAACTCCCCACCGCCGCGACCGCGCCGCCTCATTCAACTCCGGCTCCATCGGAATGCTCGCCCCGCGCGCCAGCGCCGCCAGCCGCTCATCCGTCTTCAACCTCCGCACTCGATAAAACGTGTACATCGCGGCCATCGGAATTCCCATAAACAAAACCACCGCCGCAAATCCAATCACATTTCCGTCCATACTCTCCTCCTTCCGACGGCAACCGCGCCTCCCGTCGTCCTGCCAGTGAATACGCAATTCCCCCAAAAGAAGTTCCCGGAAGTGAAACGACGCGCCAGACCGTAGCGCCGGCGCCCCGCCCCCGCCACCACCAAAGCGTGCACTCGGGACAAGCCACTGCCAAGCTCCGCGACCTTGGCGCTTCAAGCGTTGTACCTCTGCAATCTGACCTCGACACAGACCCCGGAGTGGACAGCTCCGAGGGGTCGACCATCTTAGCCCACAGCCTTTTAGAGTCTATTAGGAAACTCACTTTGAGCGCGCGCCCGTGGCAACGCAGGGCCAGGTTCCAGCCCCGCAGGGGCGATCCACCGGTAGCGCAGCGCTTCAGCGCCGGGAATCACGCCACAACTTTGACGCGAGTCCCGGAGGGACGGCTGAAAACTCGCACCGAGAGCACGTCTCGAATTTTGCAAATCCCGACAACCTCGACCTCATCACACCGCAGGTAACCATTACCAAGAGATCGAAAACCGCCCCACCCTAATGTTCTTCCCTCAAACAGCCGATCAATATCCACCATGGTGAATCCAATTAGCAGCTCTTACACCAACCAAGTCAACCAATCCAACCAACCCGCTGTTCCGCAGCCCAAACCACAGCCAGCGTCGACTCCGCAGGACACCGTCACTCTCAAGAGCACGGGCGATCACGATCACGACGGCGACAGCAAGTAGATGTAGAAGGAAGGAAAATAGTTCGTTTCAGAAGGAGGGCACGGGACAAAAACCAGCCCTCCGCCCTGAAACTCGCGGCACCGGGCCACGCTTCGCGTATCGCTGGTGCACGCTCGCATAGCTGGGGTTGAATGCACCGCCTGACCTCGACAGTTGCTCCCAAAAGCGCTATTGCCCGATTCGGCGAACCAGATCCCGGAACCGGACATCGGAGCGCAACGGATCGAGCCGGGCATCTGCTTGCAGAATGAACATCCAATGAGAACCCTCCTTGAATGCCTGCTTCAGATCTCCTAAAGCGGCTTCCTTGTCGCCGAGTCCCACATGGACCAATCCCCTTTCATAAGCAGGGACATAACGCCTGGCAGACAGCGCGTTAAGCTCGGCGAGAATTTCTTGCGCGCCACGACGATCACCTGAGACCGCCAGCAGATGGCCAAGGGATGCGAGTACCATGCTTCGCCGCCCGGAAAGATCGACAGCCCGCAAGAAATCGCGCTTTGCCTCAACGTACATGTGCTTTTGCTCGAACCCCTGCGCCCGCATGAAATACGTCTCGCCAAAATTAGGATCCAGGTCCAGATTCCTGCCTCCCTGCTCAATCACATCGTCGTAACGATGCTGGAACAAGTACAGAAATTGCATGTGCGTCCCCATCTCCGGATCAATGGGGCTCAGATCGTAAGCGCGCTGGCCTTCGGCAATCGCTTCCTCACTTCGGCCTACCGCCAATAGATAGTGCGAATACCAATGATGAGGCGTGACGGAACCCGGGCTCAGGACAATGGCCCGCTTGAATTCATCTTCGACGCCCTTCAGGTTGCCGTCACTGCGAAAACGAGACATCGCCAGCGCAGCATGGGCATCGCCGAGCGCATCGTCAAGCGAGATTGCCTTGAGCGCGGCTTGCTCCGCGGCCGCGTTTGCTTCGTGCGGCGCAAGAACACCGACCCCAAAGTCGCCCATGGCGATATAGGAATTGGCCAGGCCCGCATAGGCAGATGCGTAGTTCGGATCTTCCTGAATCGCCTGCTCGAAATATCCGATGCTCTTGCGCACGCCGTCTTCGGTCCACTTGTTCCAGAAGAACAGGCCGCGCAGGTAGTTCTCATGGGCTTCGGCGTTTACGGTGTTTTACCGGCAAGCCGGCTGCGTTCCCCGGGAGTGAGATTGGCGTTCACTTGCACGGTGATGTCGCGGGCAACTTCCCGCTGCAGCGTCAGCATGTCGCGGAAATCGCGCTCGTAGCTATCGGCCCAAATATGGTGGTCGGTTGCGCTCTCGATTAACTGAGCAGTGATTCGTATCTTCTCGCCCGCTCGAACAACGCTGCCCTCCACCACCGCGTCGGCCCTGAGCTCCCGCGCAATCTGCGGAAGAGGGAGTCTTCGTATTTTTGTAGCGCATGACTGACGTGCGCGAAATGACACGGAGCGAATCAATCCGTGCCAGCTCTGTGATCAATTCATCGGTCATGCCGTCAGCAAAATAGTCTTGCGCTGGATCGCCGGATAGATTCGCCAGCGGCAGCACCGCGATGGAGTGGATCTTTGCGGCAGCGCCGAATCCGTTCTTCATGTTGCCAGCGGAACAAAGCCCCGACACAGCCGCGGCCAGCAGAACAATCGTCATCGCAGCCAACGGCAGTATGCGATTGCGTCTCCAGCCAGGAATTGAGATGCAACGGTTAACGAAATGCCGCCTTCAGGCTGGCTAGCGAGTGGGGCGCCCACCAACTCAACTCTCCGATAAAACGATACCCCTTCCCAATTACGGTTTCCACAAAACGGGGAGGTTCGCCGGATCGTCTTTCAGCGCGGACCGGATCTTCCGCACTGCGGCGTTGATACTCCGGTCGACGTCGACGAAGACATCTTTGCCCCACAGCTTTTCGACGATATCCTCGCGCGACACCAACTGTCCTGTCGCTGCACAAACAAAATCAGTAGATCCATCGGCTGGCGTTCCAACTTCACACGTCGGCCATCAACCTTCAACTCATAACTGGAAAGGTCAATTCTGGGTTTGCCGGCTTGCACTTCGGCGGGCATAAGCAACTGGTGGGCTGAGTATACCCCGGTTTCACTGACATCGAGGTTGATGAAAGGCAATGTCAGAATTTATGAATTCACCCAGAAATCACGCCAAAGTCAGCCGGCCTCCATTGCCCGTGGCTGCTCGTTTTCCCATATTGGCCCTCCGGGGGCGTCCATGCAGTCGATCAAAGAACATTTCCTGCGGTAATCCGCACCGCCGTAGCGGTCCTCACCAGGCTTCGTTGTGCTCCGGCATGAGCATGATTAATGATTTCTCCCTTCAATCCGAAGCAACTGAGTCAAATCCACTCTGCAGTTCACGGCGACACTGAACGGCAAGGACTTCAGTGAGTGCAGTGGAGTTCGTCGAACCCGGCGGTCGCAACGATCGACGGAGGCGGAATGCCTCCTTGCTCGCGGCCGGACCAGCACCATCGCGGCCACGGCGAGGACCACCACAAAGCAGCCGAGGATCTCGACCAGGCTACCGTCACCGGCATGTTCCCGTGCCCAGCCGCAAGACACCAACGTCAGCGCCGTGATCGACTCCGGCCGCGGTGTCCTCGTCCAATGCGGGACAGCCAGGGTCGACCGCTCGGTCGGCCAGGAGTCACCATCAGTATCGGCACCAATCCGCCCGGCACCGGCACGTGGACTGGCACCTTAACCCGCGCCACCAACATCCCCGGCGTGGCCCGCTTCAACGATCTCAAGATCGACTGGCTCGGCACCGGCTACACCCTGGTCGCCACCGCGAATCTCGAGCGGTGGAACCGTCTCCACAACTTCCGCCGCCTTCAACGAACTGCGCGTCGGCGATGCTTGTCTCGGCCCCGACACTCCGGCGTGTGAGGGAACCTGTCCTGATACCGATGGTGACGGACTAAGCGACGCATGGGAGAAAGCCGGCGGCGTCGACCTCAATGGCGACGGTCTGATCACCGACAGCACGCACGATCTGCTGCTCCCAGGCGCCGATCCCAACAAGCCTGACGTTTTCGTTCAGTACGATTGGCTGGATTACGGATCTCCCGGCAACGCCTGCACCGTTGACACTGACTGCTCCGGATTGGGCGCGGGCCACAACGGTGAAACCTGCACCGGTCCGCAGTTGATTCCCGCGGCGCCCGCGAGTTGCCGTTACGCCTGCACCGTGGACTCGGACTGCACCTCGCGCAGCGCTTTTCCCGGAGATAACACCCACTCCGAAGAAATCTGCCGGGCGAATTCCTGCGTCCACACTCACGATCCGAGTGTTACGGCGCCGAACGCATTGCAGGCAACCGATGGACAGCTTCGCAGCCCACGGCATCAATCTGCACTTGATTCGCGGCAAGGCTCAACCTCATTCAACCGTCATCTCTATGAGGCTGTTGAGCGACCCACAGTACCCCGAAAATGTCATGACGGATTCTTGCGAAGGAGGAAGTCTCGCCTCCGGCGACGCGGGGCCGGGCAAAGTATGCCGAGAGTTTCTACGATCTGAAAGCCGGAAGTTCCCTCGGACAAGCTCGACATCGCTTATCACTACACGATCTTCAGCCATTACAGCGGCTGCGATACGGGCGCCCACTGCGGGAAGTGCCTCCAATCTTTGAATCCGGATGGGAGTCCCAAGGCCGCACATCACCACGGGACAATCAGGGATTGCAGAAATCTCCGGCAACGACTTCATTATTTCCCTGGGGAATCGTGTACAGGATCTCGCGATTCCGGTCGGGGCGATTTCCACTGCCGGCACGGTGATGCATGAACTGGGGCACAACTTGGGCATGCATCATGGCGGCGGAATCGACACGCCGTGCCAGGATGACTCCCAATGCCGCCCGGGGGTCAGTTGCGTGCCGGTCGGCGTTCCCCCCGTAGGAAACTTCTGCCTGCAAAGCGATGATACGACCTACAAGCCGAACTACTTGAGCGTGATGAACTATCGCTTTCAATTCACGGGAATCGAAGAGGCGGATTTCGGTGGGGTCGACTCAGCCGATCGCTTGCAGTGCCGATGCCGATTGCCCGGTAGGCGACTACTGCATCGTTCCGCCGAACGGATCGGGGTTTTGCAGCCGGGTGGACTTCTCTAGCCAAACCCTTCCAGTTGGTGGCAATACCCCCGGAGCTTTGGAGGAGCGCAATACAGACGGCTATCCAGGCCTGAGTGAGCCGGCAGGTTTGGGCTCGGGAACGGCTGACTTGACGAGCTTTTCTGATTCTGAGTGCATACCCCGCGTTTTCGTGCCCACCGATGGCCCAGTCGATTGGAGCGGCAATGGCGATTTCATCGAGACAAATGTATCAGCCGATTTGAATGGAGTGGGCCATATGTGCGGAACGGTTTTTACTCGGCTTGGGGGCAGCACCGATTGGCCCGAGCTCAGTGGCATCAACTTTACTTACGGCTTCCAATGCACTTCCTACGGAGGCCCAGGTGGCGACATCGCGAAACGCGGAAAAAGTAAGACCAGAAATCCATTTCGCAACCTCACCGGCGGCGAACTCTCTCCCAGATGGCAATGGATGCCCACGTCCTATTCCCCCCTTTCTCCGCCAGAATCATGATTCATCCCGGTTGCAGCAGTGCGAGTATCGCGGTCGGGCAGCCGGGCACCATTCAGATTGCAATGCTCGGCGACCGCACTCTCGACGTGTCCCAGGTTGATCTCAGCAGCCTGAAATTCGCTGGTACTCCTCCGGTGAACGTTACCTCGCGCGATATGAATGCTGACGGCATTCCCGACCTGCTCCTCACCTTCGACAGAGCGAAGCTGAATCTAACATCGCATTCCACCATCGGACGTCTGTCCGGCTGGATGAGGAACAGCCGGGCATTTTCCGGGGAGCAGCAGATTGATGTTGTGTCGGATTTGGCGGAAGAAAACTCAGCTTGCCGTTGAAGCACGAGGAGGCTTATGGAGAAGATCGCATGGCCGCTGATCGCGGTACTGACAGTTGCTCCCTGGTGTGCGGCCGCTAACAAGGCGGCCATGTGATCGGCCAATCTGAACGGGGCGAGTGACTCCACCATGCAGTCCGCCGGCCAGATGAACCAAAGCAAAAGCGTCTCCGTCAGCGCTGGGTTTCTCTCGCAGCCGCAAGACACCAACGTCGGCGCGGTAATCAATCTCCTCCGCGGTGTGCTGGTCCAACTGCGCGACGACACGGGCCACCTGCTCGGTGGCCAGAACGTCACTATCAGCGTCGGTACCAATCCTCCCGGCACCGGTACCCTCACTGGAACCTTAACCTGCACCACCAACATTCTCGGCATCGCCCGCTTTAACGATCTCAAGATCGACTGGCTCGGCAGCGGCTACACTCTCGTTGCGACAGCGAATCTTAGCAGCGGAACTGTCTCGGCCACTTCCGCCGCCTTCAATGAGTTGCGCGTCGGCGATATCTGCCTTGGACCCGACACTCCCGCCTGCAATGGGACCTGCGCCGATTCGGACGGCGACGGCTTAAACGATGCCTGGGAAATCGCCGGAGGCGTCGACCTCAACGGCGACGGCCTGATTACCGACAGCACGCATGACGTGCTCCTCACGGGCGCCGATCCTCACAAGCCCGACATTTTCGTTCAGTACGATTGGCTGGATTATGGGTTGCCCGGCAATGCCTGCTCAGTCGATACAGATTGCTGCGGCCTTGGCCTGGGACACAAGGGCGAGACTTGCACCGGACCGCAAATGATTCCTTCCGCTCCCGCCAGATGTCGCTACGCGTGCAATGCGGATTCCGATTGCACCTCCCGCAGCGGTTTTTCCGGTGACCATACCCACGCTGAAGAAATGTGCACAGGCCAATTCTTGCGTCCACACCCATGATCCGAGTGTTAATTCGCCCAACGCCCTGCAAGCGGTCGTGGACCGCTTTGCCGTCCACGGAATCAATCTGCACCTCATTCGCGGAAAGGCCCAGCCTCATTCCACCGTCATCTCCTTACGTCTGCTGAGCGACCCTAGTGTCCCGAAATGTCATGACTGATGCCTGCGAAGGCGGAAGTCTTGCCTCTGGCGATGCCGGTCCCGGCAAGTATGCCGAGAGCATTTACGATCTGAAAGCCGAACAGCTCCCTCGACAAGCTCAACATCGCCTATCACTACACCATGTTCAGCCACTACAGCGGCTGCGACTACCGCAGACCACTGCAATTCCAATGCCTCCGGATGCTCGCAATCCTGACGGCAGCCCGAAGAACGCACCCGTTCCGGGCGAGTCTGGCATTGCGGAGATTTCCGGCAATGATTTCATCGTCTCTCTCGGCTCCAGGGTGGTTGACCTGGGCATTCCCTACGGCACTATGGCTGAGGCTGGCACCTTCATGCACGAACTAGGGCATAACCTCGGCCTTCACCATGGCGGAGGCATTGATGAGCCTTGCGAAGACCAGTCGCAGTGCCGGGTTGGAACTTGTACCCAAACCCTCGTAGGCAAGTTCTGTCTCGCCTCCGACGACACGAACTAGAAGCCCAATTTCCTCTCTGTAATGAACTATCGCTTCCAGTTCCCGGGTATCTCACAAGCCGTTGCGGTAGGGTCGACGCAGTCGATTTCCTGTTCGCTGGACGTTGACTGTCCATCGGGGCTCCTTTGTTCTGCTCCACCAGGCTACGGGGGCACCTGCGGCCGACTCGACTACTCCAACCAGATCCTTCCAACCGGGGGCAATACCCCCGGATCGCTCGAAGAACGCAACACCGACGGGTTGCCCGGGCTCAACGAACCCGCAGGCCTCGGATCTGGCACCGCCGATCTCACCAGCTACTTAGTACCGTATTCTCATATGCGTTTTCTCCGGTAATTGCTCCACCGATGGCCCGGTGGACTTCGAGTGGCAATGGTGAACTATCATTGAGACCATGCGTTTCCGCCGATCTCAACGGCGGCTTCGATCACTATTGCGGCACCGTGTTCACCCGCCTTGCAGGCACTATCGACTGGCCAGAATTATCCGGCCTCAATTTCACCTACGGTTTCCAATGCACCCCCTACGGAGGCCCAGGTGGCGACGTCGCGAAACGCAGAAAAAGCAAGACCAGAAATCCATTTCGCAATCTTACCGGCGGCGAACTTTCTCCCCAGATGGCGATGGATGCCCACGTCCTGTTCCCCCCTTTCTCCGCCAGGATCATGATTCATCCCGGTTGCAGCAGTCCAGGCATCGCGGTCGGCCAGCCGGGCACGATTCAAGTTGCAATGCTTGGCGATCGCACTCTCGACGTGTCCCAGGTTGATCTCAGCAGCTTGAAATTCGCTGGCGCTCCTCCGATCAACGCCACCTCGCGCGATGTCAATGCCGACGGCATTCCCGACCTGCTCCTCACCTTCGACAGAGCGAAGCTGAATCTCACACCGCATTCCACCATCGGCCGCCTGTCCGGCTGGATGAAAAACAGCCAGGTATTTTCCGGGGAGCAGCAGATTCATGTTGTTTCGAATTTGGCGGAAGAAAACTCAGCTTGCCGTTGAAGCCCGAGGAGGCTTATGAAGAAGATCGCATGGCCGCTGATCACGCTGCTGACACTTGCTCCCTGGTGCGCGGCCGCAAATGAGGGAGAGACATCTCATCGGCGAATCTGAAGCCGCCGAGTCACGCCGGCGTGCACCCCCGCTCACTGCCGTAAGCGGTCAGCAGTCAGCCTTCCTCCAATTCACGCCGAAATTTTCAGACTCTCCGGCGTCACCTTGCGCAACAACGCTTCCAGCACGCCCTCTCTTTCCTGCAATGTTCGTTTGAAGCTGTGCAATCCCGTCCGCGAAATTTCATGCAGCAACTCGCGCTGCCGTTCCTCCAGAATTGCGACCAACAATGCATGCTCCGCTTGTGTCAATTCGAGACTCATAAAAACTCCCTGCCACTATTATCCTCCTTCACAGAGGCAGGTATTGGCAGGTCTAAAAGATCGGGAAAACCAATGAGAAAACAAAATGCCCGAGAGAGAAAAAAAGACACGACAAAAGAGAATCCGTGAGGATCCGCGCAAACCGCGGAAAAGAAGGTCGCCGCGACTAAATCTGCCCTACTGCTTCCGAGCCGATGCCCCTGCCCTTTCTTTCAACTGCTCCCCAAACGCCTTTGCCTGTTCTTCCGTCATCTGCATCTCGCCGTCGAGCACGACGCTCAACTCACCCTCCCGCGGACTCGCAAACCTCGCGCTTCGAGTCGTTGCCTCTCCCGCCGCCGGCAGTTCCGCCTTCAAATTGCCCACCGCCGCCATGACCGCGCCCGCCATCTTCTCCCGCAGTTCTTCTCCCAGAGTCCCCGACTTCAGCAGGTCCGCAAAAAATCTCTCCGCCTCCACCTGCATCATCTCCGCCGCAACTCGCACCTGCCCGTTCTCTCCCACTCCAGCGGTCAACTTCATCTCCACCGTCGCGTTCCCCTCGGTCATCTCTCGCGTGCCCCCGTATCCTGGACTGCACACCCACCGCTCATAATGCAGCCGCGCCATCGCCACCGCCATTGGAATCTCCGGCGTGATCGTCGCCTCCTTCACCCGAACGCGCTCCCCGCAGCGGTCTTCCCTATTCATCAGCGCGCCCATGATCGCCCCAATATTTTCCTGGAGCCCCGCCAGGTCGGTAGTCGCCTCAACCTTGTAAAGTCCATCCCCGCTCGCTCGCGTAATCACCGCCGACGTCGTGACTCCCACCATCTGCCCCCCCAGCTTGATCGATGACTTCCTCGCCGGAATCGTGAACGCCACTTCCTCCGCGCCCTCCGATATCACGATCCCCATCTCCACCGCCAGGTTGTCCTCTTGCGCCCGCAAATTTGCGAACGCCTTGCGCAAGCCATCGGCCGCGCCACCCGCCTCCAGCGCCTTCTCCTGCGCGTCCACCTCTGACTGCGCTCTCATCAACTTCGCCGTAATCTCCTTCAGCCCCGCCTTCTGCGCGGGAGAAAATCCCGCCACAAACTTTCCCATCTCAGCTTGCGCCGCGTCCACCGCCTGTCGAACCGCAGCCCCATGCGCGGAATCTGAACTCTTCGCCAACTCGTCCATCGCCCGGTCCGCAGCCTCAGTCTTCGTCACCACCGCGCGAAACTCGGCCGTCTGCTCGCTCGTCGCCTGTAACGCCATGGCGCGATGAAATCCCTGCAACTCATCCTTGTCGTCAACGCCTGACGGCGCTCCCGCTCTTCCCACGGGCGTAGGTGCCGAAGGTATGCCCGCTCCGATTTGCGCAACCGCCCCGGCTGCCCAAACCACCATCCCTACCACCAACGCGCACCAACTCCATCTCACCGAAACCATAGAGTAAGAGTATATCCCCGAAAAATGGAGGCGCTAACGCCTCGAGTCTTGTGTCGCAATCTCGATCTGCTCAAAAAAATGGACGGGCCGCGTCGCAAAAGCCGCGAAGCGCCGACCGAATCCAGCCCACGGCGATAACCCGTGGGTGGATATCTGAAGAATGACGTAGCCCCGAAAGGGGCGGAAAGATCGGCGAGCAGGAACGGAAGCCGCACGCCGTAGCCTCCCCGATTTCCCCTAGAGAGCCGCCCGTATCGCAAACCCTCGCGCTTTCTGCCATCGTTGCTGCTGGGGCCGCTTCGTCTGCTTGGGGAGTAATGCCACCCGCTCGACGTATTGAAGATCGCATTCGACAGTTATGTGCCCGGGTAACCTCGGCCCATGATCTTGAACTCGTCAAGGTCTTGGCTGAACTGCGTTCCGCCATTCACGAATACACCCGCCGCTCTGAAAACAGAATCTCCGCCACCGTCTTCTCCTGGCGCACCATCCCCCACGAGCGCCGCAAGGCCTAGGCAAATAACGCGGGGTGTCCCATCCTAAAATCGCGCTCTGTGCGATTTTAGGGCGGGATACGACCGCTGCGTGCAGTGCAGTGCCCGAAGGAATTCAGCGTCCGGGTGGTGAATGAATTACGCGATGCGCTATCCCCCGGCAATCGCTCCAAGCACCACCAACGGCTCTTTCCCTGACGCGACCGCCTCCGGCAGCGCCGCATCCGGCGACTCGTGCGTCAAATCCTCCTCGCACGCAAAGAACCGCAAAAACGCCCGCCGCTCCCGCGTCACATGATCCCGAATCGTCCCCCGCAGCATCGGATACCGCTCCTCCAAAGCATCCAGCACCGCCCGCTGTGTAACCGGCGCAGGCACCTCCAGCGCAACCTCGCCAGAAATCTGCGCCAGCGTCCGCAAATGAAATGGAAGAACCACGCGAATCATAAGCAGGTCAATCTCCGGCGCGAACCCAAGGGGTTTAAACTTCTGCAATCTGACATCTGACTTCTGCAATCCTTCTACGCCGCCCGCCCCTCATAAGCCTTCTCCAAATCCGCAATCACAATCTTCCTCATCTTCAGCATCTCCTGAAACACCGCCTGTGACTTCTTCGGATCCGGATCTCCCATCATCCGCAGCAGCGCCGTCGGAGTGATCTGCCACGACAGCCCAAACTTATCCTTCAGCCATCCGCACTGGCTCTCCTGCCCGCCCTCGACCAGCTTGTCCCAGTACCAATCCACCTCCGCCTGCGTCTCACAATTCACCATAAACGACACCGACTCGTTGAACTTAAACAGAGGCTCCGCATTCATCGCCATAAACTTCTGTCCCAGCAGCTCAAACGACATCACCAGCACCTTCCCATCCATGCGCTGAACGCTAAGCACCTTGGCGTCATCTTTAAATACCGAGGCATAAAAATTCATAGCCTCCTCAGCCCGCCCGTCAAACCACAAAAACGGAGTAATCTTCGGCATACAAATCTCCTTTCTCACCTTTCAAATACCGTCACCATTAAGAAATTGTCATCCTGAGCGAAGTGAGGTAAGCGAAGCGAGCCGAACGAGTCGAAGGACCCCTACTAGCTCGACTCCGTCAGCGCCACAGCGAGGCGTTCTCCCCATGTCCGTAGTTTGGACTTTCTCCTCACTTTCCACCGTACCATTTCCGTATAACTCCTTCGGCCAAAACCGCTCCTACTGAGAACTGAGAACCGAGAACTGAAAACTAAATTGTCTGCACCTCCACACTCAGCACCGCCGGCAAATCTCGCACCACCGCATTCCACGAGTCCCCCGCATCCGCCGACACATAAACCTGCCCACCGCTAGTCCCAAAATAAATTCCGCACTTATCCAAGCTATCCACCGCCATCGCATCCCGCAGCACATTCACATAGCAATCTTTCTGCGGCAATCCGCGAGTAAGTGCCTCCCACTCCCCGCCCCCCGACTTACTCCGATAAACCCGCAACTTACCCTCATGCACGTAGTGCTCCGAGTCGCTCTTGATCGGCACCACATAGATCGTCTCCGGCTCGTGCGCGTGCACATCAATCACAAATCCAAAATCCGTCGGCAGATTCCCGCTCACCTCCCGCCACGAATCCCCCGCATCATCCGACCGCATCACGTCCCAATGTTTCTGCATGAACATCACCCCCGGACGCCCAGGATTCATCGCCACATGATGCACGCAATGCCCCACCTCCGCATCCTGATCCGGAATGTATGGCGACCGCAGCCCGCGATTAATCGGCTTCCAGGTCACACCCCCATCGTCTGTCCGAAAAGCCCCCGCCGCCGAAATCGCAATCCACATCCGCTTCTCATTCTTCGGATCAAGGATCACCGTATGCAAGCACATCCCGCCTGCCCCCGGCTGCCACTGCGGACCAGTCCCATGCCCGCGCAATCCCGCCAACTCCTTCCAATTCTGTCCGCCATCGGTTGACTTAAATAAAGCCGCATCCTCCACCCCCGCATAAACCACATCCGCCTCACTCAGCGAAGGCTCCACATGCCACACTCGCTTAAACTCCCACGCATGCTGCGTCCCGTCATACCACTGATGCGTAGTAAGTGGCTTTCCCGTCTCCGCCGAAGCGTCATACACAAACTTGTTGCTAGCCGCCTTCGCCGGCCATTCTGTCGGAGGCTCCTGTCCCACCGCATATCCCGGCTGGTGCCACGTCTTGCCTCCGTCATCCGATCGCTCAATGATCTGGCCAAACCACCCGCTAGTCTGCGAAGCATAAATCCGGTTAGGATCGACGCTCGATCCCTTCATGTGATAAATCTCCCACCCCGCAAAAAACGGCCCACTTACGTCCCACTTATCCCGTTTCCCATCGGAAGTAAGAATAAAAGCCCCCTTCCGAGTCCCCACCAAAACCCGCACCGAACTCATCGCCATCTCCTCCTATCAAGCCACCGTCTTATCCAGCCTACCTCGGATCTGTCATCCTGAGCGGAGCGGCGTAAGCGAAGCGAGCGCCGGCGGAGTCGAAGGACCCCAACGCAGCCGGCGCAATCACTACTGCCGCAAGGCATTCTCCCGAAACGCAGAAGGCGTGGCTCCGAGCTCGAAGTCTCATAGCTCAAAGCTACTTCTGCATTCTGACTTCTAACTCCCCTACGCCGCCTTCGCCCCCTGCGCCCGCATCTGCTGCACAAACTCCCGCATGCGCGCCACGTGCCCCGGAGACCTTTTCTCGCTCCATGCCTCAAACTTCCCCGCCGCCTTCTCCAAGTGCTCGAAAACATGCGGATTTGCAAACTGCTTCCGGAACCCCGCCACCATCGGCTTCATCCGCTCCCAGGTCATAAAAAACTCTCCAGTAGTCGAAAAAAACAGGTCTTCATGCAGCAGCTCATAATTCAGCATCGCGCAAGCCTGCTCCCAATATCCCGCCACCATCATCGCGTTCGTCCCAGCCTCGGTCCCTGGAGCCGCAATCTTCATCGCGTCCTCAAACGACTCCACCCAATAATTCTTTTGAAACCACTCCCGCGCCTGCCGCAGCCGAGCCTCTCGCCGCTGCTCAAAAAGTTCCAGTTGAAGTTGTGCCTGTTCATGCGTAGGTTTCGTATCCATAATTCTCTTTCCTCCAATATGTGGTTTGTATCGCTTCGTCCCCGAACCCAATCAGCTACCTAAAACAACGCTGCCATCCTGAGAGTGTGTGACTTTTACCGTTGTCATCCTGAGCGCAGCGCAGTGAGCGAAGCGAGCAAGCGGAGTCGAAGGACCCCTACAGGCCCTTCTGAAATCCCAAGCGCCACAAGGCATTCTCCCCGCAACACCGGGCTCAAGCTCAAAGCTCAGAGCTAAAGCTCAAACCTCGCTTCACCCTTTAGTCGATCCGCCCCCGAAGAAATCGACACCAACCCGCAGAGAATTTTAATACGGAATCCGCCAGCCCGGCGAAAAGGAAAACCAGTAGATTTGTTCCACACAGCAGCCGAATGTTAGGTCAACTTGGCACTTCACCCCACAGTCGCAGGCCATGCGAAATGCCTACACCCCACTTGTTATAGACAAGATTCCCCATCAGGGAGCACAGGCGCCCATGCAAGCGTAGCGCGGTCAATGCCCACCTCAGTGTCGCTATCGCCAAGTGCGACGCCTGGCTCAATCCGCCGGACGCGCGTCAGCCGCCAAAACTCAAGAAGCTCACATTCACCAACCTCTACAACGAAAATCCCACCTGGCTGCAAAACGCGCACCGCCAACTCGATGAAGCGGTCCTCGCTGCCTACGGCTGGCCAAGCGATACTACTGACCAGGAGATCCTGGTCCGCCTCTTGGCGCTCAATGCCGAGCGCTTCTCGAGGCAAACTTCTTGAAAGGTGAATCGCAACTGAGGCGACGGCATCGCAAAGCCGCGTCAAATTCCCACTATTACTGGAAAGATTCCTCGAAGTGAGACCCAACCCACGAGGTACCAGCAAAGCAAACTTTCCCACTTGTTACTCCGAAGATTCCCCGCCATCGACAAACCCGCAGCGCAACAAGGCAAGGCATCTCGAACCACAAAACCAGAGCTATTCGCTTGGGAGATCCTCCAGAACAGAAAATGGGACCGCAAATCAGCGTTCGCGATCCCACTTGTTACTACAAAGGTTCCTTCAGAAAGCTCCAGCGACAAATCCCACCGAAAGCAATCAGAAACTGAGAACTGAGAACCGAACGAGAACTGACAACTGGCCACTGACCACTACTTCCCCCGCAACATCCCCACCACCCGCTCAAAATCTTCAATCGTGTTGTAATCGATCACAATCTTCCCCCGCCCTTGCCGGTCCCGAATCCGTACCCTCATCCCCAATATCTCTTCCAGCGACCGTTGCGCCGCCTTCACATTCGGATCCTGCCACCTCGCCGTCCCCACTTTGTTCGGGTCTTTGCCCGGCTTGGGCACCCCGATCAGCACTGCTTCCAGTTGCTCGACCGACATCTTCTCTTCCATGATCCTTTTCGCCAGGCTCCAGATCTGCACGTGATCCTTCAGCCGCGACAGCAACCGCGCATGGCTGAACGTCAGCCTCCCGCCCCACAGTGCCTCCTGCACGCCCGACGGAAGTTCCAACAGCCGCATGTAATTCGACACCGCTCCGCGCGACAGTCCAACCCGCTCTCCAATCTGTTCCTGGGTCAAAAGGAATTCTGTGCTCAGTTTCGAAAAGGCATTGGCCTGCTCCACGCAGTTCAAATCCCGGCGTTGCAGGTTTTCGACCACGGTCATCTCCGCGGCTTGTTGCGGCGATACCCGCTTCACAATCGCCGGAATCGTCTCCTTTTCCGCGATTCGCGATGCCCGCAACCGCCGTTCGCCCAGGATCAGTGTGAACCGTCCGCTCTCCTTCCCCGGACGCACCACGATCGGCTGCAAGAGCCCCTGCACCCGAATCGAATCCGCCAGCTCGTTCAGCGCCTCTTCATCAAAAACGCTCCGCGTCTGGTATGGATTCCCATCAATCAGATCGGGCGAAATCTGGTACACCAGCTCCCCATCCGCAGTCTGCCCGGAAGCCCGAATCTCCCCCACCACAGCGGGCCCAGCCGCACCCGATGAAGCGATAGACGGAGTGATCGATGACCCGTCAGATAAAACGTCGGCCGCGCCCGCGTCCGCCGCAAAAGAAGAAGCAGAAGAAGAAGTGGAGGCCAAATGCGAATGAGAAGAGGAGGACGAAGGAGAAGAAGAAGGTGGCGGCGATTGCGCGGCCGGCGGTTGATCGGCTGCCACCGGAGCCGAAGTGACCACCCGAGGCCCAGCCAGCAAAGAATCCAACCCGCGTCCTAGCGCACGCCGCTTCTCGAGCACCTTCTCGCCAGCCTTCTCAGTTCCAGTCTTGGCGCCGCCCTTATCAGCAACCACCGCATTCGAAGCATTCACCATTTTCCCTCCCACTCAACGTAGTCATCCTCGTCCCGCTTAAAACTTGTCATCCTGGTCATCCTTCTCCTTATTAAGGTTGTCATCCCGAATTAAGGTTGTCATCCCGAGCGCAGCGAGGGATCTGCAGTTCGCGTGCAGCGCATCCACTGTCTGCGGTCGCTAGAGGCTAGCAGCCAGAAGCTCGCAGCTATTACATCGACATACATAAATATTTACATATATCGATCTAAGCCGCCTCCCCCGGCTCCGGAGAAGGCTCCGAAGGCGATGGCGTCTCCTCGCTCACCACTCCCATCTGCCGGTCCAGAATCTCCTTCGCCAGCCGTATATAACTCTCCGCTCCCCGCGACCGCACGTCATAAGAAAGCGCCGGCTTCCCATGGCTGGGAGCCTCCGCCAGCCGTATATTCCGCGGGATCGTCGTCGCACAAAGGCCCTCCCCAAAATATTTCCGCAGCTCCTCCGCCACCTGATGAGCCAGGTTCGTCCGCTCATCGAACATCGTCAATACGACCCCATCAATCCCGAGCCCAGGGTTCAACGCCCCACGGATCCTTTCGATCGTGTCCAGCAACTCCGACACTCCCTCCAGCGCGAAGTACTCCGCCTGCATAGGAATCAGAACTCCATCTGCCGCAACCAAGGCGTTCAAGGTAAGGAGATCCAGCGCAGGTGGGCAGTCGAGCACGATGAACTGGAAGCGCTCCCGCAAGGGAGCCAGCGCCTCCCGCAGCCGATACTCTCGCCGCTCCGCCTCGACCAGCTCCAGATTTGCCCCGATCAGGTTCTTGTGAGAAGGGATCAGCCAGAGCTGCTCCAGTTCAGTCAGCAGGAGCGCCTCCTCAGCTGACGCCGCTCCCATCAGCACGTCATAGATGCTGACCCGCTCCGGGTCCTTCACAAAGCCAAGCCCGCTGGTCGCGTTGGACTGCGGGTCGCAGTCGACCAGCAGCGTGTTCACTTCCGCAGCCGCCAGGGAGGCGGCCAGGTTGATGGCAGTCGTAGTCTTGCCGACCCCACCCTTCTGGTTAGCAACAGCAATCACACGTCCCATGAATTCACACCTTGGCCAAGTGGCAAAGTCGCGGAGTGCTCCACGTGGAGCACTCGCGACACTTGGAATAAATCTTAAACATGTGCTCCACGTGAAACATATGTCGACTTATGTTCCACGTGGAGCAATAGCCTGGAAAATCTGAATTCGGTGGGCTGGAGTTGACGGCTCAGAATATTACCTTTTGGGCCTGGGCACAATGGCGGAGGGCTGTGCATAAATGGGGATTCTTGTGCATACCGGAGAAATGCTCCACGTGGAGCATTTTGTGACCTCTGGTCGCGTTTATAGTAGAATGCCTAATATCTGCCACTATTACTTGCTTTTTATAGCTTAAAGCTGATTATCTTGACCACTTGTGTGACTTTTTTGCTGGGCAACACACCACTTATGCAATTTATTCATGCTATTGGGGAGGCTAAGGCCAGTATTTTTCGCTGTGACTCTGGGACATTTATTGTTTGCCAACTCATTGTTGGGAGATTTTGTAGCTCTGGTAGTTGTGGGGTGGAGATCAGGAGTGCCAGGCGGGCGTGAGGGGCTAGAAATTTGGTTGCCAGGGAGAGGATCTGGGTGAATTTCTCTACTGCGCGGAAGGTTACCACATCGGCCACCGGGCAGGGGATCTTTGAAATCGATATGCCGGCCTGCGAAACCGTCTGGTCAACCGAGGGGGCGGCGGGAAGACGAGATGCCAGCAAGGCGATGCGCTCGGCGATTACATCGACGTTCGTCAATGTGAGTGCGCGGGCTGCTTCACGGAGAAAGGCAGCTTTTTTATGATTGGCTTCGATCATCGTCAGATGAATGCGGGGCGCCCAGATTTTTATGGGGAGGGCGGGGAATCCGGCTCCGGATCCGAGGTCGAGGACGTGAACCGGCTTGGAGGTTTGGGCTTCGAGCTTTGAGGGATCGGCTGCGGTGTCGATGTTGGCGCCGGGGAAGAGGTGGCGGGCCAAAAATAACGACTCGCCGAAGTGGCGCGGGACGATTTCTTCCGGGTTGCGAATGGCGGTGAGGTTGATGCGGGCGTTCCAGCGGAGCAATAGATCGATGTATGTCGATATTTGATCGAGCTGAGCGGGGGAGAGTGGACGATGGAGAAACGGTTCAAGGAGGGCGGCGATGCGGGCCGGGTGCATGGATACAGGCGATTGTAAAGGAAGTTCGAAGTCAGAATGAAGAAGTGAAAGCCCGAACCACGAGGGAAGCAGAAGTTTCAACTCCAGGGATGAGGCGGCAGTAGAAGAATTCGTCGTACGGTACGAAAATTTTCGGAGTCAATAGTACAGAGGGGTACAGGGAAAGCCCAAAATTGCTAGACGGCGGCGTGATTTCTCAAGCGGGCGGCGGCGGAGAGTTCTCGGATGTCCTGGATGGAGGAGGTGACGATGGGAGTTTTGTATTCGGGGTGGGAGAACTCGAGACGCATGCCACGGCCCACAAAGTGACGCTTGAGCATGGAGCCTCCCCAAGTAGAACCAGCGATGGCGACGAGAACAGGTTGCGGGCAGTACTCGGGATGTCCGGAGATGAGGGCGGAGGCATCGTCGACCAGGACGGCGGTGTAGAGATGATGCTGGGTTTGGATCTGGAGAACGGTTTCGGGCGGAAGGTCTTTGAGGAAGACGCCGCCTTCGATTTCGGATTGAATGATGTGGCGATTGACCTCGTCGCTGAGGTTGAAGTGAGGCGCGAAAGAGGGTAGCTCGGCCACAGGAAGGTGATACTGGTCACAGTATAGCGTGACAGGGGAAAACGGGCTATTGCCTTCGGGACAGGGGCTGGCGGGTGGGTCGACTGTCCGCTCCTCGGATGATCTGTATTAGTTTGAACTCCACCTTGCGGGCAGGGCTGGCAGTACCACGTATCGGACACTGATCCCGTATCCGATTGGGGGATTCTGAGTTAAATGGGGACATTACAACAGTTACCACAACCACCTGCGCCGCTGGTCCGCTGATCCTCACGGTCATTGTCGCTGGATTTCTCGTGCACACGGGCCTAGACTCTTGTCCAAGGTTTTCGCCCACGAACGTGTAGCGGAAGGATTTCACGGCGAGGTGAGTCAGCATGAGTAGTCTTCTCAGGTTGCTGCTTGTCCTTCTTGTGCCACTCTCTACCATGTTGGGGCAAAACTCGGCTTTGCCCCAACTTAAACCCCTGCCTACCGTTCAGAAAGAAGTTCCTCCGGGTGGTACAGACAGGCTCATCATCCTCGATGTGCAGGTTAGGGACAAATCCGGCACTCCGATTCGCGGGTTGCAGCAGCAGGACTTTACTGTTCTGGACGACAAGCATCCCCAGAAAATTGTCTCCTTTCAGGCCGTGGATGCTGGAGCGGCCGTGCCTTCTGATCCGCCCGTTGAGATCGTTCTAATCGTCGACGCCCTCAATGCTTCGGTGCGGGCATTCACTTACGAGCGGGAAGGAGTCCAGAAGTTTCTGCAGCAGAAGGGCGGCAAATCCGCGGGGCCCTTGTCGGTCATCGTCTTTCCCGACGATACGACGGTGAAGGGTTCCGGCGATGCTGTCGGGCGCACCAACCTCTCACTCAAGACACTGGATTCTCTGGCGGCGACTATGGAAAAGCGGGCTGGTAGGAAACTCATGATTTGGGTCAGCGCTGGATGGCCGCTGCTGACTGGACCCAACACTCAACTTTCCTCCGAACAGGAGCGGCAAATTTTCCATGTCGATCGTAGCGGCCTCAACCAAACTTCGACAAGCTCGTGTCACTCTCTATGACGTTGACCCGAACGACGTGGTGGAATCAGCTGGGATCCGGGTCACGTACTACGAGAACTTCTTGAAAGGCGTAAGTTCGCCTTCGCTGGCGCTGCCCGGCGACCTGGGGCTGCAGGTGCTTTCCGTTCAGAGCGGCGGGAGCGTATTCAACTCGTACAATGACGTCGCAGCGGCAATCGCAGATGCGGTCGCGGACGCCGATGGTTATTACGTCCTTTCGTTTGAGGCAGGTTCGGCGCACCACGCGAACGAGTACCACTCGCTTCAAGTCAGGGTTGACAAGCCAGGGATGACAGCCCGGACGCGCACCGGCTACTACGCCCAGCCCTGAATTGATATTCCCTTTCCTACTGCCCTATCCCTGTCTCTGACTTGCCGTTTTTGACTCGGTCCTTTTAGGAAAGAGGGTCCGATCTTGCGCCTACCAAAGCAGCTAGCGAGGCGGATTGTGCGCTTTCTATGTCTAACTGACGAAATCAAGGCGTTAACACAAACTTGCGGCTTTGTTTCGCCTTCTTGAAGGTCAATGAGCGTAATCGCGATTTATCAACAGCAAGGCTGGCTTTGCGTTGTAACTGACGACCGCACATCAAGATGTGAGCCTTCTCACTGACAGAACCCACCCGTTGATGTTGGCATTAAGGCGTCCTCGCCTCACCGAAGAGCAGTTCCCGCCCGTTGAGACGCACACCCCCTGAGGCGAGAGCCAAGAACGTCGGCCCTTCGGGCAATTGAGTTCTTGGTCACGATGCGCAATTTCGGGCCTGCTCGTTCGAGATCGGGATGCTCGTTGCTGAACGATTCGACCTCGACCAGGTCGTCCCTGTTTTCGTCCGTGAAGGAGGCTTTCCATGCCGCGCAAACGCACTTGCAAGGCCCTCAGGACTCTCGCTCTCTTCGCAACGATTTCTCTGGTTCTGAGTTCCTTCGGCCAGATGTCGAGCGCGGGACAGGGGCTGGGGCATTCTTCCGCGAGGTCCGCGACGGCGCAGGCCAGCACGCCAGCACAGTCGCTACAGCATCCGCTGCTGCGGGCGGCCGGAGGTGCTCAACGCATTCCTGTGAGCCGCTCGCCCGGTAGAGCATTTCTCGGCGACCCAATAGACCCGGACCAGCTAGTTTTCTTGTTCTTTCGATCTGAGTTCTACTGGTTCGACGGAGGACCTGTTTCGGTGGCGGTGAAGGACGTGAATGGAGATGGCAAGCCCGACCTAGTGGTTTTCGGCAATCTCTTCAACTATGAAGGGGACGGCAAAATAGGCGTATTCCTGGGCAATGGCGACGGAACCTTCCAGCCGGTAGTGAACTACAGGTCGGGTGGGTATGGAGTGGGGTCAGGAGCGGTTGAAGATGTGAACGGGGACGGCAAGCCCGACCTTGTGGTGGCCAATTGCAGTAACGCAAATTATTTTTGTGAGGGGAATGGCTCGGTGGGGGTGCTGCTCGGCAAGGGCGACGGAACCTTCCAGCCAGCCGTGACTTACGACGCGGGCAATAGTTCTTACGGCCCCGACATAGTGGTCGCGGATGTAAACGGGGACGGCAAGCCCGACGCGTTGGTGGCGAATAGCTGGTGCGTCAATGGCGCCTGTTCAGCCCCCGGGGCAATTGCCGTGCTGCTGGGAAATGGGGACGGAACGTTCGGAGCAGCGGCTCATTACACTTCAGGCGGCTCCTTCCCAACCTCGGTCGCGGTAGCAGATGTAAACCGGGACAGCAAGCCCGACTTATTGGTGACCAACTGTACTAATGTCAAATCCTACTGTGACGGGAATGGTTCAGTAGTTGTACTTCTGGGCAAGGGCGACGGAACCTTCCAGTCAGCCGTGCCCTACGACTCGGGCGGGATGCGTGCCGCGTCGGTGGGAGTGGGGGATGTGAACGGGGACGGCAAGCCCGACCTGCTGGTGGCCAACTCCGAATCCGATACGGTCGGAGTGTTGCTGGGGAACGGCGACGGAACTTTTCAGGCAGCCGTGACCTATAACTCCAGCGGGCAGTTTTCTCGACATGGCGTTGGCGATCTGATCGACTCTTTCAAGATCAGAATAACCGTTGTGGATGTGAACGGCGATGGCAAACTCGATCTCGTATTCGGTACATTTGGAGTGGGCTTGATGCTCGGCAACGGCGATGGGACTTTCGGGCCAACAGTTACCTACAATCCTGGCGGCGGGGCCGACTCTGTAGCGGTCGCGGACGTGAACGCCGACGGTAAACCGGACGTCGCCATCGTGGACCTTTACACTGTGGCGGTGCTCCTGAACAACAGCGGGGCTCCACCTACAGCGACCTCACTGGTCTCAAGCGTGAATCCAGTGACCATTAAGCAGATGGTGACCTACACAGCTACGGTGACGCTCCCATCCGGCGGAACGGTCAAGGGAACGGTAGGGTTCATGGACGGAGACCACCAGGCAGGGTTGGCGGCGGTTGTAGGCAATCAGGCCGCTCTAAGCCTGTCGTACAAGTATATAAGCTCTCACCCGATCACCGCCGTTTACGCGGGTGATCTGAACAACGCCTCGGCTAGCATATCCGACACGCTGACGGAAACCGTTCGCGGTACTTCGAAGACGGTGGCGACTACCTCAGGATCGCCTTCGTTGGTCGGGCAGCCGGTGACCTTCACGGCCAAGGTGGAATCCAAGTACGCGCCGATTCCGGATGGCGAACTAGTAACGTTCTACGACGGAAAAACGCCGCTGGGCTCGGTGGCGCTGGCGGGCGGAACGGCGGCTTACACAACCTCATCGCTCTCGGGGAAAAAGCATGTCATCAAAGCAACCTACGGCGGGGATGCGACACTGGCGCCCAGTACGGGAGCGACCCAGCAGATCGTGAATAAGTATCCGACCACGACGGCCTTGAGCTCAAGCCTTAATCCTTCCAACTATGGCCTGGCGGTGGCCTTCACAGTGACGGTTACATCGGCTGGACCTGGGCCGACGGGCAAAGTCAAGTTCCTGGATGGAACAAAAATGATGGGCACGTTGACGTTGAGCGATGGCGTTGCCGCCCTCACCACGTCCAAGCTCGCGGTGGGTACGCACCCGATCACGGCTCAGTATCTGGGGGATGCTGCCAACGACAAGAGCGCATCCTCCGTGTTGAACCAGGTAGTGCAATAGGCTTCGACGAAAAGAGCACTACTCTTTATCTAACCCGAAAATCACAGATGAGCCGCCCGATGTCGGGGCGCCTTTTCTTTTGCATCGCGCCAATAGTCGTTACGCGCAACTTCTGTTAACAGGCGTTAGCACAAGTGTGCGCTGTTTGTTCGCCCCTTGGTTGCGCCCAGACCTGCTGCTGCCGCCTGATGGTAGCGGCGCTATCAGACAGCGTGGCGTGCAAGGTCAAATCATGGCTATTACAGATGATTACCCCAGGTTGGCGCGTTCAGAACGCGCGCGAACCTGGGGCACATTCTGATCGAGCTTCGAAAAATTCGTCTACGCTGGCTAGAATTTGCGGGGCGGTTTTGGAGTCGTAGATAGATTTGCGGAGAGTGGCACCGCCGGGGATGCCGTGGGTGAACCAGGAGGCGAATTGCTTCATCTTGCCTACGGCGTCGGGCATTTCTTCTTCGAGCAACATTGCGAAATAAGTGCGGATCATCTGGTAGCGGTCGGATTCGGTGGGGTGGTCGTAGGGCTTGGCCTCAGCGGCTGAAGCCGCTGTCTTTATTGCGGCATTATCGGCACGCCTGAAGTCGTGCCCTTCCCCGGTCTCGACGGCTGCGGAGCTTCGCTCCGCTGGACAGCCGAGGGCGGCTGTCCCCACGTGGGCAGTTGTCCCCCCATAACCACTGACATATTGCTCGATTTGACGGAAGATCCACGGGTTGGCTGGAGCCATTCTGCCGATCATTACTGCGTCGCAGCCCGTTTGACTCACCATCGCTTCTGCATCCTCTGGTGAGCGGATGTCGCCGTTGCCGATGACAGGAATTTTCACGGCCTGCTTAACCGAGGCGATCCACTCCCAACGGGCGTTGCCGCTGTAGCCTTGCTGGCGGGTGCGGGCGTGGAGGGCGACGGCTCCGAGGCCACAGTCTTCGGCGATGCGGGCTAGTTCTACGCAGACGATTTCGTCGTCGCTCCAGCCGGCGCGGAATTTTACGGTGAAGGGGATTTTTACCGCGGCGCGGACGGATTCGAAAATCTGGCGGATTAGCGGGAGGTCGCGGAGGAGGCCGGAGCCGCCGTTACATTTCACTACTTTCTTTGCGGGGCAGCCGAGGTTCAGGTCGACGAGGTCGAAGCCGAGGTCTTCGACCAGACGGGCGGCGTCGGCCAGGACTTGCGGATTCGAGCCGAAGAGCTGGGCGGAGATGGGGTGCTCGTCTTCGTAGAAATGAAGATAGCGGCCGACGGTTTTTTTGCTGCGGAGGACACCGTCGGCGGAGGTGAATTCGGTCATGATGAGGCCGCAGCCGCCGAGATTTTTGATGAAGCGGCGGAAGACGGTGTCGGTGACTCCGGCCATGGGGGCGAGGACGGTGGCGGGGCGGATGGTTACGGGGCCGATTTGGAGGGCGGCGGGAAAGGGGCGTGGGACGCTTGCGGGGGGGGGGGTTCCCGCTGCGGTTGTTGCGAGGTCCGGACTTTCGCGGACAGGAGTGTCCGCGCTACACGGGGCCTCCTCTGGGATCGATTTGTACCAGTACTTCACCTGTTAGACTCGAACAGCAATGTCAGGCGTATGTTTGTCGAGATAACGATCTATTTCCGGGTAAAGATTAGGGGGCACCCGAAAACGTTCGGGTTCAACCATGACGTCGGCATGGAGAGCGTTCCCCGGGTCTCCCTGATAGAGACAGATCGTACCGATTCGCCCTAGCCCGTCACGAGCGTAAAGACGAGCGTCCGGGTCGGAGTCCGGATCGAACAAGGTCTCTTGATTATCGGTCAAACTGAAGTAAGCCACATACTTGAATTGGGCGGGAATTCTGATCAAGTTGCGGATCGTCATCGGAAGGCGATGCTTGTTCGTCGCAATCTCAACGACGTGAACGTCCCCGGCACCGGAACGATCGACTGCAAGAACGTCGACACGCACAGTCCGGCTTGGCCAACGCGCATCAAAAAAAATTTTAGGGACAATTAGCTTCCTGGAAAAAAGCTCTGCTACGGCGTTCTTGCCCCTTCCTTCCAGAATTTCAGATCTTGTCTCAGGCACGAAGCACCCCTTTGAAGTTATTGTAAGCCCACGCCTGAAATCGCTCGGCCCTATCCTTAGCAGCCACTAGAAAGGTCTGGTCCAACCGTTTTGCCCCGTACGCTATGTCAGTCTTCTTAGCCAGTAGCCAGCCGAGGTGATGAATCCCTTTTCTGTCAGTCACCTTATTGGCTTTGCAGAGCTTTTCCAAATCTGTCGCAGCTCGCTTGTGATCCTCGCTCTTGTTCCGCTTGCCGGTCACGCCTACAGCAATAGCGTCGTTAAGGGATATAGAGCTATGCACGGCCAACAAGGCCACGCTCGAAGCGTATGCTGAAGATCGTCGGATACGAGTTTCATCGCCTGAAAAAAGTGATCAGCCTTTTCGACATAGTGCTGCGTCAGCGCTGGATCACGGCTAGTCAAAGGCTACACGCTCATATTCTCGTTCTAATCAGCCGAGCGCCAGTTTCGCGACCGGCCTCTAAATGAAAGCCCTCGCCTGAGCGAGGGCTCGATTTCGCGGTTCGACCGGCGGCTTACTTCTTGGCCGTTTCAGTTTTGGCGGCTTCGGCTTTGGCGGCGTCGCTCTTCGCGTATTTGCGGCGGAAGCGCTCGACGCGGCCGGCGGTGTCCATGAGCTTTTGCTTGCCGGTGAAGAAGGGGTGGCAGGCGGCGCAGATTTCTACGCCGATGTCGCCCTTGTGGGTGGAGCGCGTGGTAAACACATTGCCGCAAGCGCAATGGACGCGCACTTCATGATAGTTGGGATGGATGGCTGCTTTCATGGTTCGGGATCCTCGATTCAATCATTAGATTCTATCGGGCATGGGAAGGATTCGGCAAGGGCGGGTTTGGCTATCAGTTGGTCGTCAGGAAAATCGCGGCGATTTAGCGATTGAGACCCACGGGCTGGTCACAGTGCAAAACGGCAGGGTTGATGCCCTGCCGTCTGGGGGATACTTTGATACTGAAATCTTGGGCCCGACGTCTCTTGACTAGACTCTCTTTACTCTGCTTCCTGTTGATCTGTACTTCTACCACTACTTCTCTCTTATACCTGTTGGTGACCGTGGGGCTACTTGCCTTTGTTGACTACTTTCTTGAGTTCGTTCCCGGGAGTGAATTTCGCGACTCTGCGGGCGGCGATCTTGATGGTGGCACCTGTCTGCGGGTTGCGGCCGTTGCGGGCCTTACGCTGCGAGACAGAGAATGTGCCGAACCCAATCAAGGCGACCCGGTCTCCTTTGCGAAGGGAGGAGGTTATGCTATCGACGGTAGTGTCGATAGCGGTTGTTGCCTGAGCCTTCGAGATGTTGCAGGCTCCGGCAATCCGGTCAACCAGATCAGCTTTGTTCATGCGCTCTCCTGATAGTGGCGATACGGCGCTTGCGTGGACGCTGACAACACCGAACGCGCTTGCACCGAGCATGGCCATTTTCCTCGTTGGGCGCGGATTGTCAAGGGCAAATAGGTGCCAGTTGCTGGTTTTGACACCGGAAGGAAGTGGTGGGATTGCAGATTGCAGAAGCGCGAAAACCCGGTTAGCGGTCACCGGTCACCGCTTTTGAACTGAGGCTGGTGCAGAAAAATTTTGCCCGGCTTCTTTTCCTCTCTTGTCCACAAGTTGTCCTTCATCTCCACATCATGTGCACAGAAGTGGGACGAGTTTGCCCTTGCGCGAGATGAGAGCGAGGCTGCATTCTTCAGAACGCACTCCTGAAAAATTTCATGGCTACGTCTGCGACGTCACGGCGACAACAACTGCTGGAATGGTTTCCATTCTACGTGCAGAGGTTTGTAGGCGACGTGCGCTATCGAGCGCTGAAGGATTATCAGCAGGCGTGGTATTTGAATTTGCTGTTTGCATCGTGGCAATCGGAGCGGCCTGGGTATTTGCCAGACGACGGGCAGTTGTGGCGCCTTGCGAATGCGCGTACGCGTCAGTTCTTTGAAAAAGAAGCTGACGCGGTTTTGTGCATGTTCGAGCGCGAGGGCACGACGACTGACGGTGTGATGCTGGATTTACAACCGGGCGCTGGTCGAAATCTACGATGAACAGGTACTTAAATTCCACAAGAAGAAGCAGCGATACTCAAAATCCACAAGTGACAACGGAACCTCTTATCTGGATTTTGAAGGTACACTAAACAAAAAAGAAAATGGAAGAGAAGAGTGTGCGGTACATCCGGAGTCTGGCCTCACACAGTGGGGAACGTGCTGGGGGTGCTATGCCGAGAGGCACAACAGCGCGGTCGTCTGAAAATTGTGTGCTGTGCGGCGGGACGGGATGGAGGCAGGTTCCGGGGAGCGCTACACAGCAGGTTGTGCGCTGCGAGTGTTTTGCGTCGGCACAGCTTCAGGCGTTGATGCGGACGGCGGAGATTCCAGCGCGGTATGCGGGGTGTGATTTTGAAGCTATAAGACTGAGGGTGGGCAGGCGCTGGCGGCGGCGAAGATTGGTCTGCAAAAGTGGGCTGGGGAGTATCCGTTGAATCGGACTGGGCTGCTTTTGATTGGGCCGAGTGGAGTGGGGAAGACGCACCTGGCGGTGGCGGCGTTGAAGGAAGTGGTGAAGAAGGGGATTCACGCGCGGTTCTGCGATTATCGCGAGCTGCTGAAGCAGATTCAGAATTCCTACAATCCGTCGGTGCAGGCTACGGAGCTTGATGTGTTGAAGCCAGTGTTTGAGGCCGAAGTTTTATTGCTGGATGATTTGGGGGCGGTAAAGCCTTCGGAGTGGGTCTGGGACACGGTCAGTTTAGTATTGAATACCCGGTACAACGACAACCTGACTACCATTATTACTACCAATTTTATGGATGGACCGGCTTCTGGGGTGGGGCCCGCTCGGGCGGCGCGCGAGGAGACGCTTGGGGACCGGATCGGGGAGCGGATGCGGTCGCGGCTGTTTGAGATGTGCCGGCTGGTGCAGGTGGTGGGGAAGGATTACCGGCCGAACTTTCGGGCGGCGGGGTTGCGGTAGGCGCGGCTTGGACAGCCGGGGGCGGCTGTCTCCACGTGAGTTGTTAAGAACTGCGCGTTATTACTCGCCCGATGAGTGGTCGTGGACGATCTTCCAGCCTTCCGGGGATTTCTTAAAAATTAACGTGAATAGGCCGTGCGGGGTTTTGCCGTCTGTCATGGTCAGATGAAATTCTCCGCGGACGAAGGCGGAGTCCGGGCTTAGCATTTCGATGCGCAGGTTCGTGAATTCCAGCTTGCCCATTTCGTGGCCGGGGCCTTCGTAATTTTTCTTGTAGCGATCGAGGGCGGCTTGCCAGCCTTTGGATTCGTGGGCTCCGGAGAAGAAGGTCAGGTCGGGGGAGTTCCAGTAGCCGGACATGAAGGCTTCGAGGTCGTGGCGGTTCCAGGCGGCTTGCTGCTGGTCGATTACTGTGCGGATCGCCTGGGCCGCGTTCTCAGCGACGGCAGATGACGCGAGTGCCAGCAGAATTGTCAGCGAGATGATTGTCTTCATGGCTGTGCTCTCTCTCTTGGCTGGACTGCGATTAGGTACCGACGAAGAGCGTAAACCACAGAGGGCACGGAGGTACACAGGGGGAAACTTCTGGATCTCGATTGACGACCTTCGGGATGGATGGCGGCAGCGCGGACAAGAGTGTCCGCGCTACATGAGCGTTAGGCGCGGCTCTTCTTGGCGGCGGCTGCCTTTACCTTTACTTTTACCGTTTCCCAGGGGCGTTTTGGGCGATCTACCGCCGGCTCGTCGCGGTCTTTGATGCGGTCGTAGTTGTAGGACTCGCTTACCGTGCCGAGGGATTCGTTGTAGAGACTGGGCAGCCCTAACGCTTCTTTCAGCTCTTCGGCGAACTGGTGGAGCGCTTTGAGATGGTCGGCGGTGGCCGGGACTTCGGTCTTGGCGGTCTTGAGGAATTGCTGGTAGCCGCGGTTCACTAGCTTAGAGATTTCGCTGCCGATCACGTACCCGGGATAGGCGAAGATTTTTACTCCGCCGTCATCGGTTTTCTGGATCGCGGCCGAGACGTTGTATTTTCTCAAGAAAACGCGGCCCTGCGTGCCGGGGGCTTCGATCAGATCGAATCCATGATCGCGGAGCCAGGCGACTGCATCTTCGAAGGTCTTTTGTTCGACATTTGTTGCCATTCTGATGATCTCGATTCTGTGTTCGTGAGGTTAGATGCGGGGCGGTAGTCCGAGGAACCCAGAAACACTGGAACCAAAGGCGCTTGCCCTGAATCTAATCTACGAAAAGTGCAGGAGTACAGTTTCAACAGTGTGCTCCTACCGAAATATAACGACGTTGTATAGATATACCTTTTTGAGATTGCGGGCACATTACTGAGGTCACTCGCGTCTGGCGTTCGATGCCCAGGTCGAATGCAATAATTTGTTCTCCAATGAGCGCAGCGCATTCCAATTCCGCGAAGTTGAAGCCGCTTTCTGTTGCTGCGTCCGATCGCGCACAGTTACCACATGACGGGAACCCACACAATCGCACAGAACGCGATTGTATGGGGCACCCTCGTGGCGAAGCTGTGATCGCGCGCATCGGCAATACTCCGCTGATTGCGCTGGATGCCTTGACGCGCGAACTGCCGGCGGTCCGTTTGCTGGGAAAGGCCGAGTGGTATAACCCCGGCGGATCCGTGAAAGACCGTGCGGCCGCCAATATCGTGACCGAAGCGCTGCGCTCGGGCAAACTTGCTTCCGGAAAAATTCTGCTCGATTCGACCAGCGGCAATACCGGCATTGCGTACGCCATGCTTGGGGCCGCGCTGGGTTTTCCGGTGACGCTGTGCGTGCCGGAAAATGTTTCCGTCGAGCGAAAGCGCATTCTACAGGCTTACGGCGCAAATATCATCTATACCGATCCGGGCGAGGGATCGGATGGCGCGATCAAGATGGCGCGGCAACTGGCGGCGGGGAGTCCCGATCTTTATTTCTATGCGGACCAGTATTCGAATGACGCGAACTGGCGCGCGCATTATTTGACGACCGCGAACGAGATCTGGGAGCAGACTGAAGGGCGCGTTACACATTTTGTCTCGATGCTGGGGACGACTGGTACGTTTGTGGGAACTACGCGGCGGTTGAAGGAATTGAATCCGCATGTGCATTGCATTTCGCTCCAGCCGGATTCGGCGTTTCATGGGATTGAAGGAGCGAAGCATTTGCCCTCGGCGATTGTGCCGCGGATTTATGATTCGTCGCTGGCGGATGAGAATATTGAGATTGCGACCGAGACGGCGCATGCGATGGCTCGGAAACTGGCGCGGGAGCACGGGTTGCTGGTGGGAGTTTCGGCGGCCGCGGCGGTGGCGGGATGCTTGCAGGTTGCAGAGGGATTGAAGAAGAACCAGGTGGCGACGATTGTGACGGTGCTTTGCGACTCGGGCGACAAGTATTTGAGCGAGCGGTTCTGGACGGAAGAGTGATTTCGATTGCGGATTGCAGAGGTAGCTTTGAGCTTCGAGCCGCGAGCTTCGAGCTTCGAGCAACCCAAATCGTTCTGGTTACTCGTGGCTCGCAACTCGATACTGGCGGCTTCTCACCTCTGCAATTCTGACCTTTAAACTCTGACCTTTCTTAATGCTGAAAATTTTACAAACTGAATACGACATTTTGCGGCGGCATGGGGAGGAGACTTATCCTCATGAGTGCTGCGGGGTGCTGCTGGGGCGCTTTGACGACGATGGCGCTAAGACTGTCACACGCGCGGTGCGGTGCGGGAATACGTGGCTGGACTCGCTGCATAACCGGTACCTGATCGATCCGAGAGAGGTGATACCGATTCAGAGGGAGGGGCGGGAGCGCGGGGAGGAGATTGTCGGGTTTTATCATTCGCATCCGGATCATCCGGCGCGGTGGTCGGCGACGGATTTGGCGGAGGCGCATTGGATTGGGTGCTCGTATGTGATTACCGGCGTGGATGGCGGGCGGGCCGCCGTGACGAATTCGTTTGAGCTGGCGGGCGTGGAGGAGGCGGAGAAGAAGTTTGTGGAGGAGGAGATTGCGGTTCGAGCGTGAGGTTCGGTGGAGCGGGCGGCTGACTGCAGATCCCTCGCCCACTCACTTCGTTCGGGCTCGGGATGACAATCGTGTAGGGAGTTGTGGAAGGTGCAGGGGTCCCTTGGTGCAGGTCACTCTCTGGAAAAGTAGTTTCGCACGGTTGATTGCGTCATGTAGATGAGCAGGAAGCCGGCGATTACCACGCCTACCCCGCCTTTCAGAGCTTCGCCGCGCACCAGATTCGCCAGGTCTCCGGTGGCGTTGATTGCGATGATGATCACGCCCAGCAACCATCCCCAGTAGCGGCGGCGGAACCAGCCAATAGCGGCTGCGGCTAGCGCGGCGGACAGAATCAGAAAGAGCGGCCCGGCAATGTTTGCGACGGGAACGAGCGCGGCCTGGGCTTGTTTGTTCAGCGCCCAGAGTGTGTCCAGGAATGTGCCGGGGCGTATCAGGGTGACGGCGGCGTACGCCGCCATGGTTGCGCCGAAGATGAAGAAGATGCCGATGGGGATGAAGCCGCGCGGGCGGGCGGGGTGCATGGAGACCACCGGGTCCTCCTTTCGGTAGCGCGCCGGGAACTGCAGATCCCTCGTCCACTCACTTCGTTCGGGCTCGGGACGACAATTCTGAAAAGATTACATTCCAACTCCGGAACCTTGGGCACAGGGGTGAATCCCTGGCCCACGCATTAGCATCTGTTTTATATGGTACAGGTGCAGATTCCCTCTCCGCTTCGACAGTACACTCAGAAACAGGCCTCCGTCAGCGTTTCCGCGAAAACAGTTGGCGATGCTCTTTCCGGGCTGGTGGCACAGAATCCCGAACTGAAGAAACATCTCTATAGCGACGATGGCAAGTT
This sequence comes from uncultured Acidobacteriaceae bacterium, assembly GCA_963698865.1. GTDB lineage: Bacteria > Acidobacteriota > Terriglobia > Terriglobales > Acidobacteriaceae > Acidiflorens. The sequence continues at coordinate 1,116,427 of CAVOSL010000007.1, forward strand.
GCGCGCGTTTGTGAACGTCTACGTGAATGACGAGGACATGCGGTATTTGGAGAAAGAAGCGACCGCGCTTAAAGAGGGTGATACGATTTCGATTGTGCCGTCGATTGCGGGAGGCAGCTGCTAGCTACTAGCTACTAGCCCCTAGCAGTCACCGATTGCGGGGGACAGGCGTGAGGTTAAGTTCGTGGTGAGGACGCGGCGGCGGGACGCCGCCACGACTGCCGGCGGGACGCCGGCGCTACGGTCGAAGTCCCTGACATACGCGGGCAGGAATGCCCGCGCCACACGGTCTGAGGAGTTATGGTTACTGCTACGGAAGTCAAACCCGAGTCGGTTTTGAGTAATGACGAGATTCTGCGCTACTCGCGGCATTTGATCATGCCTGAGGTGGGCATGGAGGGGCAGCAGAAGCTGAAGGCTGCGCGCGTGCTCTGTATTGGGGCGGGGGGGCTGGGGTCTCCACTGGCTCTTTATTTGACGGCGGCGGGCGTGGGGACGCTGGGGATCGTGGATTTCGATGTCGTCGATTACACGAATTTGCAGCGGCAGATTATTCATACGACCGCGGACGTGGGACGGAAGAAGCTGGATTCGGCGGCGGAAAAGCTGAAGGCGATTAATCCGTTTTTGAATTTGCGGACCTTTGAGACGAAGCTGACGTCGGCGAATGCGCTGGAGCTGTTTCGCGACTTCGATATGGTCGCGGACGGAACAGACAATTTTCCTACGCGGTATCTGGTGAATGACGCCTGCGTGCTGACCGGGAAGCCGAATATTTACGGGTCGATTTTCCGGTTTGAGGGGCAGGCCAGCGTATTCGCTACCGAGGAAGGGCCTTGCTATCGCTGCCTCTATCCGGAGCCGCCCCCGCCGGGGCTGGTGCCTTCGTGCGCGGAGGGTGGAGTGCTGGGAATTTTGCCGGGACTGATCGGCGTGATTCAGGCTACCGAAACCATCAAGCTGATTTTGGGGCAGGGCGATTCGCTGGCCGGGCGGCTGCTGTTGGTGGATGCGCTGGGGATGAAGTTCCGCGAGCTGAAGCTGCGGAAGAATCCGGATTGCCCGGTGTGCGGGAAGAATCGGACGATTACGAAGTTAATTGATTACGAGGAATTTTGTGGAATTCGAGGGCAGGAGGCGCCTGTGGAGACGGCAGTTCCGGCAATTTCGGTAGAGGAGTTGAAGAAGAAACTGGATGCGAAGGCGGACATCTTTGTGCTCGATGTGCGGGAGCCCCATGAGTATCAGATTTGTAACTTGCAGGGGTATCTGATTCCACTCAACGATTTGCCGAAGCGGGTGAATGAGCTGGATTCGAGCCGCGAGATTGTTGCTCATTGTAAGATGGGCGGGCGGAGCGCGAAGGCGGTGCAGTTTCTGCGGCAGGCGGGATTTAAGAAAGTTTATAACCTGACGGGCGGGATTACGGCCTGGGCGGAGAAAGTGGATCCTTCGATGCCGAAGTACTGAGAGCAGCTGTCAGCTCTCAGCTCTCAGCTATCAGTTTTGGGGAGCGGTGAGCTCCCCTTTTATTTCCAAGGCATATTCGTCATCTGCTTTAATCTTGTCTCCTAAGAGGTATATTGGCCAATCGGGATTGTAGAGCCGCGGTCGTTGCACAATATGGCTCGGCGAAAGGGCGGTGGAAGGAAGGCCCTCAAGGTCGGAGGGTCGCTATGAAAATACCCGTGTTTGTGGCTTGCTACATCGTCCTTGTCCTGCGTGTCAGCTCCCATCACATTTACTCTAGTGACAGATGCGCGTACATTCGCCGCGCTTTCAATCACTGTGATTGAAATCACATTAAAGGGGGCGATTGACGCAGTAGAATCTTGCGCCTGGAGGAACCTATGAGGTTATTTGGCGTGAATGGCCGCTATCGCTTAATCCACGGCTTTTTGCTTGTTTGTGCCTTTGCCTGTCTGTTTAATTGCGCAACTCTGACGACTTTTTGCCAATCGAGCCTTGAAAGTGATGTTGACAATGCCCGCATCGTTGAAATGACTCATAAGGGCCTCGGGGACGACGTGATAATTGCGAGAATCAAAGCGGGCGCAACAAAGTTTGAGCTTTCTGATGACGATCTCGCTAGCCTAAAGAAAGCCGGAGTGTCCGATGCCGTTGTGGCGGCCATGATTCAGTCGACGCAGTTGACAATTCCCAGGGTAAAGATCGACGGAAACCCCGTCCAAGTGCGCACAATTGGCGAGCAAAAGGTCGGCGGACGGCTTGGGCACATGGTCTCTCTCGGGATTAAGTCAGTAAAGAACAAGGCATATCTGCAGGGGCAACACGCCTCTCTAATAGCGTCTCGGAATCCCGCCGTCGATATCAAACTTCCGACGAATGACAATATCGACAACTCCATTATTGTCGAATGGATGACAAGGGTGACCGGAGAGAAATCGAAATCGGCTCCTCGGCGGAACCGTAGGCGAAAAAGTTGGCATCCGAGCCGATAGAATCGTCCGCACTTCTGCAACCCCAGTTGGAGGACGCGTTTCCGGATGTCGCCTGTAAAGGAATTAAAAAAGGGCGGGTACATCTTGACTAGTTGGGACCGCCGATTTCCCACATGGGGTTTATGGGCAGGGGTTTGATTTTACGGTTCAGTGAGTTGCAGCCATGAAAACGAGGCGAGTTGGTTCTAGGATCTGTCTTGGGTTGCTTGCGCTACAAACCATCTTGGCCCTTGCGCCGCTATGCGTCTGGTCTCAGGCAAGCGGGAGATCAGAGGCTTGGTACGGTTCTCTTGGCGGACGGGACGCCAATCCACCTTGATTATGGAAGATCTGCAAGGGAAAAAGCTGCGGTCGAGCGACGCCATTCAGGGTGCGCGAAGACCTGGTCATTGATTCCAATGTCATTGAAAACAGGCGCCGAGGCAATTGGGCACATTGAATCAGTATCCAAGAGTGGTCTCCTAGGAAAATCAGGAATGCTGTTCCTGCAATTTGACTATGTGAGCAGAGACCTAAGTGCGCGGATTCAATGAGGGGTGAGGGCGCGGGTAAGCGGAGGAAAGGGTGCTGCACTCACCTGGGAATCCGCTCTTTGGCACGGTCCAAACGCGAGCTGGCCCATCGGAACGATTACAATGCCTAATGAACCGGAGACCAGAGAGTCTGCGTCGGCGTTCCATAGATAACTTCAGAACCTTCGTCTTGATGCAAAATCGACAGCCCGCCGAGGGCGCAGACATCGACAGTAGATCAAAATGCTGTTGGCGAGCAAATACTCCGTCGGAACACGCATGTTAGGTGGCGGAGGGGGACCATACGGTGGTCGTAAAGAAGGCGGGCTTCAAGGACTGGGAGCGAAAGCTGAAGGTTAGCGCGGGAAGTAACGTTCATTTGAATGCGGAGTTGGAGCAGCGCGGGAATCAGTGAGTTTCATGGGTGTATGGCGTTTTAGCCTCTACAAACAGGACGCTGTGACGCGCTCCTTTTTGTATTGTCAGAATTGATACATATTTGTTACCTTCTTCCCCCAAGGAATGGAGGCCTATGGCAGCCTTAGTTCGCCGCATCCTACTGGGCGGGGCGCTTGTTCTCGCCGCTTCGTTTTCTCTTCCGGCCGATAATGTTGTGCCTGGGCCTAACTCCGATCCGTTTTATCAGCAACTGCGGAACCTGACGCTCAGCAGTGAAACTGTGAGCGTGAGTAACTTCACCTTAAAGCGCGAGGCTGGCACATTCCATTTTCGTTCGGGAACGGTGTGCTTTGTGGCGCCGGTCAATGGCAAGGTGACCGGTGCGGTCTTTAACGGCGAGGGCAACCTTGTCCTTGACCCACAGGTGGACTCGGAACGAGCGAGCCTGAAGCTGCTTACGAAGGAGGACGAATTCGTTGAGACGTTCGACCATGCCGTTTTCCGGTTTACGGACTCGACGTACGACGAAATCAAGAAGGCGGGTGGCGCGGCGGGAGGCAATTGCGACGAGGGATTGCTGAAGGACACGCAGAACACGACGAGGCATAAATTCAGGAGCAACCTGGAGGCACGGCTGCTGATCGACGTGCTCAGCTCCTGAGCCGGGCGGTTACTTCATCGCATTTATTCACGGGCGACATTACAGCGGGAAAGAAACTTTCGAGATTGATCCGGATGAGGGCTCCAATCAGGTAAATTTTTGGACGTATGAGGACAACAAGTCCGGCCACTGGCTTGCGTTGAGCCTCGCGGATAAGAAGATCCCAACCGGGCACTTGACCAGAATCGATCATCAGCAACTGGATGTGACTTTTGAGAAGAGTGGGAGCCTGGAGGGAAAGGCGACGGCGGAGGTGGTGTCACAACGTAACGGGCTGCGGGTCGTGCCTCTCGATCTTTTTCCGAGCTTGCGCGTGCAGAGCGTAAGCGTCGACGGACAGGCGGAGACCTTTATTCAGGAGAACAAGAATGACGACGCGGATTTTGATGTAATTCTGCCCAAGACTGTCGCGCAGGGAGACAAGTTCACGATCACTACGACCTATGCGGGGAAGGATGCGGTCGAGAACAAGGGCGGCGGAAATTATTATCCCGTGGCGCGCGATGACTGGTATCCGAATGAGCCGGGCGCTTCCTTTGGCCACTATTCGCTGTACGACATGACACTTCGGATTCCGAAGGGCATGAAGATGGCGGCGACGGGTGTGCTGGTTTCGGAAAGCAACGACGGCGGGCACAACGTTACAGTCTGGAAGAGCGAAGCGCCGCAGACGGTGGCGGGATTCAGTTTTGGACGATTTAAAGAAGAAGAGAAGAAGCTCGACAAGCCGGAGTACTTCATTCAGTCCTACGCCAACGAATCATCGCCTGACTGGGTGGAGGATTTGAACCGGACTGCCCAGGGAGATGACCTCGCGGGCGGAGTGGATCGGTCGCATATAACGGGAGTGGCGCTGGGCACGATGAGTACGGTGGGCTTGAACAAGAAAGCGCTGGCCGAAGGCGAACTGGCGGTTGGGTTGTATACGGACTACTTCGGGCCCTCGATGTTCAAGCACCTGCAACTGACGCAACAAACGGCGTGCAACTTCGGCCAGTCATGGCCGGAACTGGTATGGATCCCGATCTGCTACTACTTTGACACCACGGTACGGCATACGCTCGGGCTTGACCTTGGCGATCGCGGGTATTGGAAGGTGGTGACGGCCCATGAAGTGGCGCACCAGTGGTGGGGCCACACAGTGGGATTCAGTTCGGGGCGCGACCAGTGGATGAGCGAGGGCTTTGCGGAGGAGTCGGCGTCGCTTTATATAAGCATGATCGAAAAGAATCCGAAGAAGTTTCTCGAATTCTGGAACGATGAGCACGAGCTATTGCTGGAGCGCAACGCGCAGGGCTTTCGCGCGATCGACGCAGGTCCGGTGACGATGGGGTACCGCGCCAGCAATACGCGGACGGGATACGACGTGACCCGACGATTGATTTATCCGAAGGGCGCGTTCATCCTGCACATGGTTCGCATGATGATGTGGGACCGCCAGACAAACGATAAGAATTTTCGCGATACCATGCATGATTTTGTGCAAACCTACTCGGGCAAAGCCGCCACCACGGAAGATTTCAAGGCGATGGTTGAGAAGCACATGACGCGCGAGATGGATCTCGACGGCAACCACCGTATGGACTGGTTCTTCAACGAGTATGTATACGGGACGGCGCTGCCGAGCTACAAAATTGACTACAAATTCGACAAAGACCAGAGCGGAGATGTCGCCCTCAGTTTCAAGTTGACGCAGTCGGGAGTTAACGACAAGTTCAAGATGATCGTTCCCATCTACCTTGAGCTGGCGGATGGCCGGATTGCGAACCTGGGGCGCGCGCGCATCACGGGGAATACGTCGGTGGAGCAGAAGGTTCCACTTAAGGGAGTGAAGGATGTACCCAAGCGGGCGCTGGTGAACTATTACTACGATGTGCTGGCTGACAAATAAAAGGGAGCACCTGAGTGCTCCCGTTTGAGTCCGCGTGCGAGTCGAGTTACTTGCTTCCGGGGCTGGACATGGAGGCGCGGTCGGAGGAGTTGATGGCGAGCGCGGTTTTCTTGCCGGAGAAGCGGAATTGGGAGACGGCTGGGGCGCCGCTGCTGTTGTTACTCACCACAACCGCGTTACCACTGGGGACGCTGTCGAGTTCGACCAGTTTCGCGGGGGCCTTGGCGATTTCTTTCTTGCCCTGCATGACGCTCAACTGGACGTCCGGGCCGGTGCCTTCCCAGCGCACAGTGTAATCGCCGGCGGGAATCTGCTGCCCATTGAGAACGACGGACTCTTCGACGTGCAAGCTGCCTTTGTTACTTGCGAAAGCACCCGTTGCGAGCAGGACGGCCAGCCCGAGCACCAAAGTCTTTGCCAGAGTGTTGAATTTCATTTGCTCCTACTTTCCGCCCGGCTTGTGGCCGGACATCAGGGGCGGCTGGTTGCAATCGACAAAGAAGGCTTGCCTTTTTTGGGCGATGGCCTACAATGCGCGTGTCAGGGTGACACAAAAGGACTCGGGCTTTGCTCGGTCTGATTGCTGGACTCGTCTCGCCAGGGCCGCCAAACCATGCGCGAGGTGAGTCCCGTCACCCTGCAATTTCTTATCTTTCGTTACTCCCTTGCATCGAAGAATTTTCTCTTGCTGCTTCCCCACTCTTTGCAGGATACGAATCCTCGGGTGAGGAAGTTCCCGACTTAGCGCGGATGCTTGTTGGACGAGTGAGCGCAGAGCGCGTTATCAAGTTTGGTGAAAGTCACTGGCACAACCGTATGGTGTCTAGTCAATTTCTCGTTGTTGCGCATACGCCGACTTGATGAGGGCAAGCCGGATGCCATCCTCTCTTCGCTTGCTAAGTGATCGGAAAATAGAGATGACGTTGATAACTTGGATCGAAAGAGATTGCTGGGTGGCCGCGATAGTGAACAGCAGCGTCCGGGAATGGACAGCAGCGCGAACCGGCTGCCAGAACGGGATTGACAGCACACTCAGATGGAGACTGAAGGGTGGACAGTCGGACTGTTATTCGACGGACGCAGAAAGCCTGAACCACAGAGGACACAGAGGTGCACGGAGGAAACCGGCAAAGAGCTTGAACCGCAGAGGGCGCAGAGGTGCATGAGTGCGCGGAGAAACCCCCTCAAGAAAGCTCGGCAGCAGTTTGCTAGGAAATCTTCAGGACTATCTTGCCGTAGTTTTTGCCTTCCTGCATGAGCGTGTAGGCGCCGCGGGCTTCTTTAAGCGGGAAGACGTGGCCGATGATCGGATTGAGTTTGCCAGCGTTCAGCCATTCGGAGAGCTGACGCCAGGCTTGGTCCATCAGTTCGCGATTTTGACTTAGATAGCTTAGCCAGAGGCCGTGGACACTGGCGCCTTTGGCATAGAGGAGGCGCGTGTCGAGCGTGGGAGTTTCGCCGGTGGCAGCGCCGAAGACGATGACGCGGCCGAAGTTGCCGACGCATTTGACGCTTCTGGCGACGTGCTCGCCGCCTAACATTTCGAAGACGGCGTCGACGCCTTTGCCTTGCGTTTGTTCTTTGATGGCTTCGACGTAATCTTTTTGCTTGTAGTTGATGCCGTGCTGGAGGCCGAGTTCGCGGACGCGAGCCAGCTTTTCATCGGAGGATGACGTGCCGTACATCTCTATGCCAAGAATTTTTCCGATCTGAACGGCGGCCGTGCCGACGCCTCCGGCGACCGCATGAATGAGGACACTGGCGCCGGCGGCGGGCTTGTCTTTCTTCGCGACATCCCTGGCGACATCGGTCTTGTCAGAATCAATCAGGCCGGCTTTCCAATATGCGAAATAAGCGGTGAAGAAATTTACTGGAAAGGCGGCGGCTTGCTCGGCGGACCAGTTGGCGTGGACGGGCCAGAGGAGCGCGCGATGGGCGGCGGTCTGTTCGGCGAAGGCTGCCCATTGCGTGTAGCCCATGACGCGGCGGCCGGTGGGATCAGTGCCGGCGAATTCGCGTCCGGCGACGAGTGGAGGCTTGGGAGTGCCGGCGTAGCCTCCACGGGCGGTGAGAAGGTCGGCGAAGTTGAGGCCTCCGGCTTCGACCTTGATGATGACCTGGTCGGGTCCGGCATGAGGTTCAGGAACATTTTGGAGATCGAGGACTTCGGGGCCGCCGAAGCGGGAGATGACGAGGGCTTGCATGGGGAGATTGTAGTTTAGCTACGAGCTATGAGCTATGAGCTTCAAGCAAACGGGCGTCGCAGTTGCGATCGGAATATAATGGAAAGGAGTTTCCGACCCTTGTTGCCTTGGGAAATCGTGGCGGCTTGGGCGTGGGCAGGTCGGCTGGCCGATCTTCTCGAGGGTGCCGGTGGAAACGCCGGCGCCTCCCGTGCTTGGAAAGGAAACGCTTCGGGCTGTTGCCTGTCTGTGTTTCCTTCCTTGATTTTTGGAATCCAATAAGAACGTCATTGGTCCTTCGTCCTTGGCCGTTCGGGACCCCGGTTGCCGACTCAGTGGCTGAGTCGCTCCTAGAGGGCGGCTTTTCGGGATTGACTTGTGGGGGGCGAGATCGCGACTTTCGGAAATTGCTTGAGTGCCGGGGGCGGGACGCCGGCGCTACCGTTTTCGCGAAGGACGAACGACTAGCGACTGACGACCAACGATCAACGACTAGCAACTAATGGCTAACGACCTTGGCTCTCACTGACAAATACGGGCGATCGATTCACGATCTGCGGATTTCTATTACTGACCGGTGTAATTACCGGTGCGTGTATTGCCGGACTGGGACGAATGGGGCCGCATATTCGGAGTTGCCATTTGCGGATTATTTGCGGATGGCGCGCGTCTTGGTTGGGCTTGGAATTACCAAGATCCGGTTGACGGGCGGGGAGCCGCTTTTGCGCAAGGGGATTGTGGAGTTTGTGCGCGAACTGTCCGCGCTGCGGACGGTGGCGGGTGGCAAGCCTGAAATTGCGCTCACTACCAACGGACATTTGCTGGCCGAAATTGCGCAGCCTCTTCGCGACGCTGGACTCGATCGCGTGACCGTCAGCATGGATGCGGTCGACCCGGAGCGGTTTGCGCGCATTACGCGCGTGCCGAATGGGTATGACAGCGTGCTGGCGGGAGTGCGGGTGGCGCATCGGATTGGGCTTGATCCGGTGAAGGTGAATTGCGTTTTGCTGCGCGGATTTAATGAAGACCAGATCATACCGTTTGGGATGTTTGCGCGCGAAGAGGGCGTGGTGGTGCGGTTTATCGAGTTCATGCCGCTGGAGGAAGACCGGGTGTGGACGCCGGCGGTGGTGGTGCCGCTCGATGAGATTGTGGCGCGGATGCGGGAGTACCGGCCTCTGGTGGAGATTGAGCATGGGCGGAGCGAGACGGCGCGGCGGTACCGGTTTGAGGATGGCTTGGGGGAGATTGGGATTATTGCGCCGGTATCGCATCCGTTTTGCGGGCAGTGCAGCCGGATTCGGATTACATCGGACGGGAAGCTGCGGACTTGCCTGTTCTCAGTTTGGGATCACGATTTGTATGAGTTGATGCGGCGCGGGGCTTCGGATGAGAAGCTGGCGGACTTTATTGTTGGCGTCGTCGATAAGAAAGAAGAGCGTCACCATATCGGGGAGGCGGGGTTTGTGCCGGCTTCGCGGACGATGGTGCACATCGGAGGGTAGCTGTCAGCTATCAGCTTGCGCGAACAAAGGTCAACTTCTTCTCCACGGATCCGCACGGATTCTCGCGGATAATTGCAAACAAAGACTGATCCCTGCTAATCCGGCTAAAGATTGATCCCTGCTAATCGGGTTGACCTAGTTATCGCACGGAAGAGCCGTCGTAACGCGTGGGCTAGTTGAGGAAGCGGGTGGACTTGGGCGGGGCGCCGCCGGGGGGCGCTTCGCTGGTGGCGGAGACATGATCTTCGGAGATGAGGCGGGCGACGATTAGTTGCAGGAGGTCATCGACGCTGAAGCCGGCATTGAGCAGCCGAATCATCTGTTCGGCGGAGAATCCGACGCGCTCTCCGGCGATAGCCAGCTTATCGACCGCTGATAATAGAGCAGGATGATCCATCCGGTACCGCCTTGGAGAGAGAATCCCACGGGAACTTGAGAGCGTATGTGATGGTGGTCACGGATTTCGGTTCGGTTTGAACCACCGAAACGGAAGCCAATGCTTTGAGCGACTTGCAGGGACTGTACAAGTGGCTACCGGGCGACAATCGGAAGGGCATTTCAGCGGAGTTTTGAAGGTCATGAATCCGAGGGCGGAGTTGGCCTCACAACGGCCGCGAGCCGCTGACGGAGCGGTCTGCTTTTCAGTGGAAAGGCACGGGCGGGGCACCCGTGCCTCCATTTCTTTTTACCAGACGCGGCAGGTAGTTTCGCGAACCATTGGTTGGCCTGCTTTGCAGTGGAAGGCTTCGCGAAATTCGGGCAGGTTGGCGACTACGCCATTGGCGCGATACTTTTCAGGCGAGTGGGGATCGACCGTCGCGCGCATGCGCTTGTCCTCTTCGCGCTCATTGGCGCACCAGCTCTGGCCGTAGGCTACGAAGAAGCGCTGCTTGGGCGTTAAGCCGTCGCGGTCTTCCAGCTTCTGACCCGCGGTGTCCTGCTTCCAAGCGAGATAGGCGAGGAGCGTGCCGCCGAGATCGGCGAGATCCTCTCCGTTGGTGAGCTTCCCGTTGACCTTGATGTCGTCGATGATGGTGTAGCTGGAGAACTGATCGACGACGCACTGGGCACGCTTCTCGAACTCCTTGCGATCGGCATCGGTCCACCAGTTGCGGAGATTGCCGACGGCGTCGAACTGGCTGCCTTCATCGTCGAAGGCGTGGGTGAGTTCGTGTCCCATGGTGGCGCCGGTGTCGCCGAAGTTGGGGGCGGCATCGGAGAGAGCGCTGAACAGCGGGGGCTGGAGAACGCCGGCGGGGAAGTTGATGTCGTTTTTCTGGCCGTCGTAATAGGCGTTGACGGTGGGCGGGGTCATACCCCATTCGTTACGGTCGACGGGCTTGCCGATCTTGGCGAGCCAGCGGTGAAACTCAAACCAGGCCGCGCGTTTCGAGTTGCCGACGTGGTCGCCGCGGACGACCTCAAGGGCGCTGTAGTCGCGCCATTTGTCGGGATAGCCGATCTTGTTGGCGATGGCATGGAGCTTGGTGAGGGCCTGCTCCTTGGTGGCGGCACCCATCCATGGGAGGGTTTGAATCTCACCTTGCATTGCAGCCTCGATCTCCTGCACCATTTTCAGCGCGGCCTGTTTGGCTTCCGGGCCGAAATATTTGGCGACATAGGCCTGACCAAGAGCCTCTCCAAGATCATCGTCGACATCGTTGGTGCAGCGTTTCCAGCGGGGCGGAAGCGCTTGCCGCCCGCGGAGAGTCTTGCCGTAGAAATTGAAATTCTCGTTCACGAAGACGGAGGAAAGATCGTCGGCGGCTGCGTGCGTGGCGTGCCAGCGGAGATAGATCTTCCAGTCGGCCAGACTTTCCTTGCCGATTTCGTCGTTCAGGGTGCGGAAGTAGTCGGGCGCGACGACATTGAGAGAGGGCAGACTGCCAGCACCGGTTTTGGCGAAATAGGCGTTCCAGCCGAAGGCCGGCGCGAGCATCTGGAGTTGCTCGGCGGTCATCTTGTGATAGAGCTTGGGCGGATCGCGGCGTTCGACGCGCGTCATCTGGGCTTTGGCAAGGGCTGTTTCGATGCGCATTACGGTAGAGGCTTCGTTGGCGGCATCGGCGGGCGAGTCGCCGATCAGCGCAAACATCTTCGCTACATGTGCGAGGTAGGCTTTGCGAAGCTCCTCGGATTTAGGGTCATCTTTCGTGTAGTAGTCGCGGTCGGGAAGGCCAAGACCGCCCTGATCGAGCTCGGCGATGACTTGGGAAGAGTCCTTGAAATCCTGGTTGGAACGAAAGGTGAAGAGCACGCCGCCACCGTAGAGAGAGGGAGGATATTGGCTGGTGGAGAGATACTCGGCGAGGTCTTGCTTGGATTTCAGATGGGCGATTCGGTCGAGTTCGGACTGAAGCGGCTTGGCGCCAAGCTTTTCGATGGCAGGCTCATCCATGCAGGAGGCGTAGAAGTCGCCGATCTTCTGGGTGGGGGAGTTGCCGGAGTTGCTGGTTTTGGCTGCATCTTCAAGGATGGTGCGCAACTGCGCGCGGTTTTCGTCCTCAAGCTTGCTATAGGTATTCCAATTTGCCTGGTCAGGAGGGATGGGATTGTTTTTCATCCATCCACCGCAGGAATAGGCGTAGAAATCGACACAGGGGTCGACTGTTTTGTCCATGGAAGAGACGTCAAGCACCGGTTCGGAGGTGGAGTGCTGGGCAAACGAAGAGAGCGTGGCGAAGAGAAGTGCAAGGACCAGGGCGCAAATTTTCGAATTCATAAGTGTTTTGACGCTTGGTGTTCAGAGAGATTAGCGCTTCATTAGAAAGTTATCAAGGGAAGCGCCCCGTTTGCGCACCATGTGAAGACGGATGAGTGCGGCGGAGCGAGGGAGGCCGGGAACAACGGAGGCCGATGACGCGAGGGGCAACCGGGCAGGCGACAGAATCCCATCTTAGGCGAATCTTATAAAAATGCTTGACTCAGGTATTGGCTGAGCCATAATCAATAAATCATATGCTTTTGCAGTGCACTTATATCTGTAGAAAAAAGGAGTATCGGCAATGATAAAGGCACAATGCAGTCAAACGGAAGAAGGCAACTTCGCCGAATTCCGACGCAAGGTAAGGTCGGCAGAAGTTCTATCTGCCTCGATCGAGCAGTTGTTGCGGGTCCTTCGCTTCACCGGACGTGTGAGCGTTGTTGTTCAGAACGGAAAGGTGCTCAAGTCTGGATATGAAGAGGGGTACTTCCGGCAAATGGCGACGGACGCTAGTGCCGGACTCCAGTAATTGCGACCGATAACTACATAATCTAGACAGGTCATCGTAAGAGAAACGAGCCCTGGGCCGAGCGATCGGCACCAGGGCTTTTTTTGCATGCACTTATACCGAAGGTGAGGAGCAATCATGAATTTCCCAAGCAGGATGGAAGCTACCGAAGAGCACGTTGAACTTAAATACTGTGAGCGCTGCGGAGGACTGTTCTTGCGCGCACTGGGAGCCAGCGTCATTTATTGCGGAGGCTGTGCTTTGCGCCTGGCGGCAGAGCCGGAGTTAGCGGAAGTGATCGGTGAAGCGGGGCGACGACGGAGCCGTCCCCCGCGTTTGGGGAAAGGGCCAAAGCCTGGAGATCGGGAATTGCAAGGAATGGCGAAGCTTGAATATCTCCATGCGGTGGCGGGAATGGAGGTTCGGCCATGCTGAGTATTCATAGAAGCACGACAGAATGCTGGAGTTTCAGGGCGCAGGCAGACTTGCCGCCGTCAATAGTGTTCGGGGAAACGGAACTGGATCTGTGGCCCTACCGGCCCCGAACGGTAGCGTTGCTGAGGCGCTATGCCAGAGCATCGATAGAAATCGGCCGGTTGCCATCGCTCTTAGGGCGCGAGTTCTTTCGATCACGAGTCACAGCAAGCTCGATGAGGAGCTTTGAAAACACGGTGGTTTTTGTAACCGATATCGAGCGCACGCTGGAAGAACTGGATGCGCTCGAGAAAAAACTGCTGACCATGCATGTCCTTGAGGAATATACGATCTCCGAAATATCCAGGTTGTTGTCGTGTTCGGAGAAGACAAGCGAGCGCCGATTGCAGGACGCAATCGACCAACTATCGCGAGCCCTTCTTAGTCGAGGATTACTGGAAAGGATCCCGCAAATCAGGGAAGAAGTAAGTGGGGCGACGTATTCGGTAGAGTAATCGCCATAGGAGTTATCTAAGTAGTACATAGCTCGTTGGGGAAAAAAGTTGTCAAGGGGGTAAGAAGGGAGGATTTTATATAAGTTATTCAAAAGAAGGGGAAAATAAAGTTGGGAAATGTGTCTGGTTACCCCCCTCCGATGTGGTATCCTAGACTTAAGAGGTCAAGAAAGATTTCTGCAGGGCGCGACGCAAATCGCGCCCTTTTTCTATGGTGTAAAATTAACACAGCGAGCGCTGGACGCACGACGGGGGAGTACCCACAATTGGCATGGATATAACCTGGGTGACCGAACAGGTGGCATTGGGGGGCGGGATCTGGAATGCGCGGAATATGGAAGAACTGGCGCAGTCGGGTGTGACCCACGTTCTGAACATGCAGGTGGAGTTTGACGACCGGCCGCTGGCGGAGCCCCATGGGGTCGAGGTGTTTTGGAACCCGACCGACGACGATTTTCTGCCGAAGCCGCCAGAATTGTTCAAGCGGGGAGTGGACTTTGCGGTGGGGGCGCTGGAAGATCCGGGGGCGCGATTATATGTGCATTGCGCGGCGGGAGTGCACCGGGCTCCGATGATGACGCTGGCGGTGCTGTGCGCGATGAAGTGGAAGCTTGGGGAAGCGATGGAACTGATCGAGATGCGAAGACCGGTGGCGGACTTTGCGGACGTTTACGTGGAGAGTGTGCAGCGATTTCTGGAATCGCGGGGGGACGGGGCCGGCGGGCTTAGCTGATTAGAGTGCCGAAGAGAGAAATCGTCTGTGCCGCGAAGATTTTCAGAATTGGTAATACCGAGGTGCCCAGGGGACTCGATCAGAGCAGCGTTAGAGCAAAATCTTAAAGCGCAGAGTGCGCAGAGGAATCGCTCAGACCGCGGAGGAGTCGCGGAGAGCGCCCGAGAACTTGTTAGTGAACTCTGCGATTCTTTTGCCCGGAATAATCCAAGAATTGGAATGGCCGCCGCTCGAGGGAGCGGCTTTTTTATTGGCCCGAAGAAAGACGGCGGAAAGTCACGAGGAGTGGAAGACATGCAACGAAATTGCGCGGCGATTGGCAAGCGACTGGTGACAACGGCGGGCCTAGCAAGTTGGGTGATGCTGGGGCTATGGATGACGCTGATAGTATCGACAGCCGCGCAGGCACAGGGGCCGGCGCTCACGACCGTGAGCGACACGGTATATCGGGCGGACGGGTCAGCCGCTTCCGGAACAGCGTTGATCTCATGGCCCTCGTTCCAGACAGCCGGGGGGCAGGTGGTGGCGGCGGGCAACGAGAGCATCAAGATCGGGACCGGTGGAGCATTTGTGGCGCAACTGACATCGAACGCCGGGGCCACGCCTGCGGGAAGTTACTATGTGGTAGTTTTTCAACTCGATGACGGAACGGTAAGAACGGAATATTGGTCGGTGCCCACGACCTCCCCGGTTACGATTGCGGCGGTGCGGACAACGCCGGGCACGGGGTTGGCGAACATGGTGGCGACCCGGCAATACGTGGATCAGGCGGTGGCGAACGTGGGAGCGGGATCCTATGTTGCGAAAGCCGGCGACACGATGACCGGGCCGCTCACACTGCCGGGACCCCCGACGTCGCCAACGCAGGCCGCCGATCGACAGTATGTGGATAGCGGGCTAGCGGTGAAGGCCGACTTAGTCAATAGCCTGGTGCCAGCGGCGGAGTTAGGGGCTGGAATCGCGAGTTCAGCGACCTGTTTAACCGGAAATTCGACGTGGGGAGCGTGCGGGGGAGGAGCGCCGGCCGGGATTACTTACGCGACGACCGCATTAAACTGGTTGCAGACCATATCGAGTCCGCTGACTGGTGGAGCGCCGGCGGCGGTGACACTCGCGCCATGTCCGATCGGCATCGACACCACAAGCGGGGCGGGGTATGACGTTCTAATTTCCGGTGGCGGTAACAGCGAAGCAGTCAGCGTGGCTACGGCGGCAGGGGGATGCACCTCAGGAGCGGCGTCGGGCACAATTACATTTACTCCGTTCTTCTCTTATCCCGCGGGCTACACGATTGGGTCGGCGTCGTCTGGAATTCAAGAGACGTTGAATGGGGCGTGCGGAACGGATCCTATCTCGTGGAAGAACATTCAGTGTAACGTGACAATTCCAGCAAACGGGTCCGGTTATCCGAACCACCTGCTGAACACTTACAACGTGGCTGGGACGATTTACATGCACTCGAATCAGAGTGTGTTGAACGGCTATGGTGTTTCGCTGAACTGCAACGAGCGCGGACCATGCTTGCAAGTTGGAGACCTTGGCGGGTCGAACGACTACACGAACAATACTGTGATGGGGGTTAGTTTCCGCTCACCAACGAACGTATCGAGCAGCCCAGCGTTTGCGGGCAGCGCTGTCACGCAGACGCAACGGACATCGCAGATCGCAACGATTACGACGGCGACGGCACATGGATTCAGGCCGGGCGACATGGTGACGATACTATTTACGGACAATAACGCGTTCTGGGGTGACGCTATTGTTACCGCGGTGCCAACTTCGACGACATTTCAGTATGCGCACTCCGGCGCCGATATTGCGGCTCAAGCTACGCCCGGGGTGGTGGCACTGGCGTATGTAGCGGTGCTCGATAATGCGGTCAATACGCACCTGACTGACATCTCATATGACAAAGATGGCGAGAATGGGTGGTTCAATAACTTTTTTGACTTGTGGGACGACGAAAACGCGAGCATTGAGCACTTTAATAACAATGCCATCTCGCTGAACAACAGCGCCACCTGGACCGGGTCGTTTGTGTTCTCAGCCGGAAACCAAGGAGCATCGCACCAGGTTGCTCCGGTTATTACGCTGCGGGATTCGAGCATCACGGCTAACTACTCGAACGGGCTGACGGCTTATAACTCAAACGGAGTGTATGTCGAGAATACGGTATTACAGGCAACGGGGCCATGGCAGGTGTATTCGTCGAACTCGACGGGCAACTACCAGGGAGCCTACCTAAAGAACATTTACTCAGAGAGCGGCCCGCAGATGAATCCGTTAACGCCTGCACACTCTCCCTTCCCCGGAACGGGAGTGGCAGGCCTGATTGCGGGACCGTCGAGCGGGGCGGCGGCATTTCTAATTGCGGGAAGCGGCGGGCCACAAGGGTGGTTCGCGACGGGAGGGAGTGGATCGGTCAATTACTCCTATTTTGTAGTGGCAAAAGATACGACCGCTGGAACGCAAACATCGCCGATGCAAGTCCTGAACTATAGCTCGACGGGCAGCGATGCGATTGCGGTGCGCTGGCCACGCGTAGCGAATGGAACCGACGTTATCAAGTACGATCTACTCCGCATCGCGACGCCGGCCGGGGTTGGCGGGACATATCCCTACGCCGGGGGCTGCGGGGGTGGATCTACAACGGTGTGCGGGTCGATTGCGACAAATCTCACGCAGTGCGCCGGATTAGTTTGCACTTATACCGATAACGGCGCGACAGTTACCGCAAACTATTCGGTGTTGCAGGGCAGCTACGCGGGGAATCTGACGTTTTGGCCGGGGTCGATCATCGCCGAAAATAGAAGCGTGATGGTCGATGCGGAGGCGAGCAATGTGGTGGGTGTTGGATTGGCCGGCAATCCCGCGCAGGTTGCGAGCCAGTGCACTTTTTGGGGAGCGACGTCTCCGGGAGGCTACACTGATTGCCTTGGGAGCGTTACATCGCCGAACAACGCGGTGCCGAACCAAACAGCAACGCTGATGACCGATGGAGCGGCGGGGGGCGGAGGGATGTCGCTGTCAAAGGGGCGGCTGAACTTCTCGACGAGTCCATCTGCCGTGTTACAGCCGCATCACATCATAACGCTAATCGACTCGCAGCCAGGCTTGACGCGCGCGACATGGGGCTACCGAGCTGCGGCGAGCGCAACGGATACGTGGATTGGAACGGATGTAGGCAATAGCGGCGTGGGCCTTAACCAGGGGCAACTGGCCTTTGGAGCTCCAGTCTCGATTAGTAACTACATCGCAGCGACGGGTGATGGAGTGCATGCTAACTGGCTGGAACGGCTAACTGCGACGTTAAAGGAAGTCAATGTGCCGGTGAAGTTCGATCAAAGTGTTAGTGTCTCCGGCCTAGCCGATGGGTGCCTTAATGTAGCGTCGGGGGTGATTGGATCGACGGGCGCGCCGTGCGGATCGGGGGGCGGCGGCGGGTCAGTTAACTCGGTGTTTGGCCGCACGGGAGCGGTGGTGGCGGGGAGTGGGGACTACACGGTGGCGCAGGTGACGGGAGCGGCGGCGGATGCGGCCGTTGTGCATAACACCGGAAACGAGACAATAGGGGGAGCAAAGACTTTCAGTAATAATCTCGCTGTAAGTGGGAACCTGCTTTTGCCGCAGGGGAGCGGATATGTTCCGGCGACGGGAGGCATAGGACTCGACACGTCCGCGGGGCTGCCGGTGGTGAATATGGGCGGCATGGTGCAACGGGTTGCATTTACGAGTTCGAATATCAGCGGGCAGGCGGGGACGGCGCTGGCGCTGGCAGCGAATCCGACGCAGTGCAGCGGCGCGTTTGCGACGGGCATTGCGGCCAATGGAAATGCGAATTGCACGACGCCCAATGTAATTCAGCTAGCGGAGACGGGGCAGCCAACGGGAATTCCCAACTGGGGCGTGTTCTGGTTCGATGCGGCAACGCACACGCCACGGGTTATTGAAAACAACGGGCAGGCATTCCAGTTGGGGCTGACTAATCTGTTCAACTCGGATCCTAATGGAGATCCTTCGGATAGTCTGGAAGAGCGCAACGGAGCGACCGCGCAGAATTTCCGAGTGTACTCGACGTACTCGGGGAGTAACTCATGGGGCCGACTGTCGCTCGGGTCTGAGGTAGTAGGTGGCACTACTTATAACGTGCTGCGCAGCGAGGATGCGACGAGCGGCAACGCGCCGAGCCTGGGCATTCATATTGGATCAACCATCAAGTGGTTCTTCGGTTCCGACGGGACGCTTAAGCCAAACTCCGACAACAGCTATGACATTGGGACGGACACGGGACAGGCGATGAGGAGCGTGTTCGCGAAGACATCGTTCAATATGTACGCGGGCGGGCGGCAGGATTTTGAGTATGCGAACGATGGGACAAACGGAACGGCGCTGGGTCTGCTGGCGGTGTATAACAACGGCGCGACAGGTGTGCAGACGGCGTCGACATCGAGCACGGACGGGATTGTCGGGATTGTAAGCAGCGGCGCAGGCACGAGTGGGAAGGCTATCCTGACGTGGGCCGGATACGCTGCATGTAACTTCGATGCGGCTAGTCCAGCGCCGGGCAACTATGTGGTGGCCAGCACGACTCAGGCCGGCAAGTGTCACGACACCGGCTCAACTGCGCGGCCGGCTGGCGTGCAGGTTATTGGGAGGATCGAGACCGGTGGGGGAGTACGAGTAAGTTTGGGAACGCCGAGTGGGGGCGGGGGTGGCGGGGCTGTGAGTTCGGTATTCGGTCGGACCGGCGCTGTAGCGGCGCAGGGTGGGGACTACACGGTGAGTCAGGTGACCGGGGCGGCGCCGCTGGCATCCCCGACATTCAGCGGAGTGATGACACATCCGGATGGGACGTCGATTAGTTCCTCGGGATGGGCGGGAAGCCCGACATTTCTCAGCAATGTTACAGTGAACGGCAATCTAACGGTGGCGGGCAACATCAGCCAGAGCAGCGGCGGTCCGACACAATGGTCGGGCAAGGAGTGGACAGCAACGACGGTGACGGTGCCGAGCGGAATGGACTATTCGCTGGGCGTTGGCTCGGACAACGCGCTTAAGTGCCAGCTGGCGAGTGGGGCGTCTTGCATGCCGTCGGGCGGTGGCATTGCCAGCAGCCTACCGTTCGTTCTGTTCCCGAACTACAACAACATTAATCAAAGCGGGATCTTTCCGACGAGCACGAATACCGGGTCGCTTGTCGGATTTATTCTGCCCTATGCCTTGACCACCACCAAGCTTATTTACAAAGTTGGGACGACGACGGACAACACCTCCAATAATTACGGAGTGGGAATCTATAACGCGAGCGGGACGCTAGTGTTGCATTATGCGGCCGCCGGAACTACTTTTGCGCCATCAGCTGGGAATAAGTCGGGGTTGTGGATCGAAGGAGCCACTACGCTGCAGCCTGGGAAGTATTACGTGATGATGACCAGCAGCTGTTCGTCTTCGTGCGCGACTTTTACCGGAACGGGGACCAACGTGGGAACATTTTATTACAACGGTTCGTTTTCTCTAACGACTGGTGGGACACTGCCAGCGTCGATTACGGCGCCGGGCGCGGGATATGAGAGCTTTGGGGCGCAGGTGCTGTCGATGGTGTGGGAGTAAGTCAGAGCATAGTCGCGATTACGATTGGGAGACGATGCGCCACTCGAACCCAGAGTGAATGTAGAGTGTGAAGGCCCTACGGTACTGCTGAAGGCGCACGCTTTCAGAGTTCGAAATCCATATGACAAAACAATGGTTGTTTGTGGTCCTCATCATGGGGTCGCGGGTGGCGTGCGCCTCGGACTATTACGTCGATTGTAACAATGGGTCGAATGGAAATTCGGGGACTTCGCCGCAAGCGGGGTGGAGGACGATGCTGCAGGTCGGGATCTCGTCGTTTCAGCCTGGGGATACGATCAACCTGAAGCGGGATTGCACGTGGAATGAGACTTTGACGCCGCCGTCGAGCGGGACGGATCCGGCGGCAGCGTGGGGCGTTAATCAAGATCGACAGTTATGGGAATGGGCGGGCACCGCATTTAACGGGGTATCTGCGGATTGAAGACCGCTTCTGGCAGGCGACGAGTAGTCCGAATGTGTGGGCGGCTACCCTCTATTCGACTACTACGGGACTTAATACGGTTGTGCAATGCGGGGCGCGAGGATTCTATTGCCTGACGCAGCCACCTGGGCAACTGCTATATGTAAGGTTTGGGAGTGTATGGGGGGCGGCGCAGGCAAATATCGGAGCGCTTACTCAAGATCGGGACTGGTGGTATGACTCAACTAACTGCGTTCTTTATGTGTACAGCGCGAGCGGAAAGCCAGAGGCGCATTATGAGAGCGTAGCGCCGATTGTACTGAGTGGGCAGAGTCTGCTGAATGTGAATGGGCAGTCGTGGCTGGAGATCCAGCATCTGCAGATTGACTGGTTCGATAGCTATGGAGTACAGGTGCAGGCTGCCGCGCCGGCGGTTAGCGATCATATCTGGCTGGCGAACATCGCGGCGAACAGCGAGGTGGAGAACGGCGCGGTGCCTTTGGGGTTCTACATCCACCCCAACGGGACGCCGGCGGATATTCACCTCTATAACACAGATGCCAACATGAATTATGCGGGTTACCGTTTTGATGGGTGCGCGGGCGGCGGGTGCGCGTTTGAGATCAAGAACTGCCGGGCGTATGGGAACCGGGGTTATGGGATTGTCGATAACGTGCAGGGGGCGGTTAGTTATGACTATTGCCAGCCAGGACGGATGAGGCTGGCGGAGGATCGCCTCACTGTGCTGGAGCACAATGACATTAAGAGGAACGTGTACGACCGCATTGTTACGGCGGTGATTGCATTCGCGATAAGTGGGGCGATTGCTTTGCACGATCATTGGCTGCCGAGGTAGAGGGGCAGCCGCCTTTCCCCTAACCATTCTTCCCACATTAGCCAGCGCTTAAGTGCGGAATTGTTGCGGGTCGTCGGAGTTTGTGTGGTGGTTGTTCTTTCGCGCCTTCGGGGCTGGATCGTGTTCCACTTTCCACGCAGGGCTTGCGCCGGGGGCTGCATTCTTACGCCGCTTCGCGGCTACGAGTGGGCACATCTCCGCTACCTGTCCTGACACATTCTAGCTACGAAGACAACGAATTCATAAGGAGGACTAATGGACTTACTCGTTAGGTACGGACCGGTGGTCATTACCGTCGCAAGCACTATTGGGGCGGCAATATTAACACCTGCATTCATTTTGGCACATCCGATGGCGTTTGCCTGGGTGAGTGCTGTAGCTCAGTTGTTACATGCCATGTTGCCATCTATTTTTCAGACACGAGAGAGCTCACGATGAAACGCTTCATGATTTTGTTGACGGTTGTTATTGTGCTGCCGATGCTGGGATGTTCTCCATTGGAGAACCAGGCGAGGGATACGGCGGCGGCACTTTCGGGATCGATTGTGGCCGCGCAGAATGAGTACCAGGCTAGCTGCACGGCAAATCCGAAGCAGGAAATTTGTCAGATCATTAACCGTGGAGTGTCGGGGGAGAGCGCTTTGATTACGGCGGTCGAAACGTACTGTGGGTGGGCGACGACGCTGGCGCCGCCCGATCCCGATGCACAGTGCGTGCCGGTGAAGTCGGCGCAAGCGGTGTTGGAAGCGGCGATTGCGAATGCCGCGTCCCTGACAGTTCAGATTAAAGGAGCACTCTAATGGGAGCAGCAACTTTGATTAGTCTTGTGTTGTCGCTACTGCAATCGATTCTTGCGTCGGCCAAAGTAGGCGGCGCGACGCCCGATGTGATTACGAATATCGAAGGGGCAGTGAGTCACTTGCTGGCGGTGCAGGGGACGCCGGTTACGTTTGCGCAGCTGGAGGGGTTGCGGGTGACGACGAAGTGGTAGGAGAGGCAGCTTCTAGCTACTAGCTCCTAGCCTTTAGCTCACACCCAAGTGTCATCATGGGTAGTAGGGATCCTTCGACTTCGCGGGAGCTTTTTCGCAGGCTCCCACTGCGCTCAGGATGACATTGATCACAATGTTGGGCGCTGCATCCGAGGGCGGAACGCCCTCGGGACAGCCGGCGCAGCGGTTCGGGAGCTGGTCCCCATGCGAGCTCGGCGCAGCTGTTCCCACGCGAGCTCCTAGCCTACTTCTTCGCTCCAGTTTTCTAAAGTCTTCTTTACTAGCGCCATGAATTGGTCGGCTACGGCGCCGTCGATTATGCGGTGATCATAGCCTAGAGTTAGATGGACTATGGAGCGGATGGCGATGGAGTCGTTGCCATCCTTGTCAGTTACTACCATCGGTTGCTTGGTTATTCCGCCTACGCCCATGATTGCGGCATTTGGTTGATTGATGATGGGAAGGCCGAAGACGGCTCCGAATTGGCCAGGATTGGTGATGGTGAAGGTGGCACCTTCGACGTCGGCGGGCATGAGTTTCTTGTTGCGGGCACGCTCGCCAAGATCGGTGATGCCGCGCTGGAGGCCGAGGAAGTTGAGTTCGTCGGCGTTTTTCAAGACGGGGACGATGAGCCCCCAATCGAGGGCGACGGCGATTCCGGCATTGACGTGCTTGTGGTAGCGAATGCTTTCGCCTTCGAGAGACGCATTGACGATGGGGAATTGCTGGAGCGCGATGATGGCGGCGCGGACGAAGAAGGGCATGAAGGTGAGGCGCGCGCCATAGCGCTGCTCGAATCCGGATTTGAGTTTGTTGCGCAGGTTAACGATGCGGGTAAGGTCGATCTCGAACATGCAGTGGACGTGAGCGCTGGTGCGGCGGGACTCGATCATGCGCTGGGCGATGATCTTGCGCATCTGCGACATCGGGACGAGATCGCCGGGAATGGCGGCGGGGGCCGCTGGCCGAGCAGCGGGCGCCGAGGGCGCGGCTGCCGGAGCTGAGGAACGGTGCTCGACGAAATCGAGAACGTCTTGCTTGGTGACGCGGCCGCCAGTGCCGGTGCCCTGGACTTGTGCGAGATCGATGTTGTGCTCCCGGGCCAGCTTGCGGACGAGGGGGGAGGAGCGGACGTCATCGTCTTCTCTTACTTCTTTCGCGGCGGCGGATGGCGCCGGTTGCGGGGCAGGAGGTGGCGGGGCTACTTCTTTCTTTGGCGGGGCTGCGGCTGCAGGCGGAGCGGGCGCGGTCTGGACCGGTTTCGCGGGAGCGGAGGCGCCGTTTCCGTCGCCGATGATGCCGACGACGGTGTTGACCTGAACGGTGTTGCCTTCGGAGACCTTGATTTCCTGAAGGACGCCGCTGGCGGGGGCGGGGATTTCGGCGTCGACCTTGTCGGTGGAGATCTCGAAGAGAGGCTCGTCGCGCTGAACCTTGTCACCGGGCTTCTTGAGCCATTTGGTGATGGTTCCTTCGAAGATGGATTCGCCCATCTGGGGCATGACTACATCAGTCGGCATAGTTCCCTTTCCATAAGGCCGCTCGAGGGCGGTGAGAGCAAACAAACATTATAGCCAACCCGGCAGCGGGGATGGATGGCTGGAGGCGGCCACGTTTCGACAAGCGCGAGCGTGGGGTGCGCGAGACTCGGGGACTCACCTTCGCGGAAAAAGTGACTTGCGCCGCGAGATTCCTAGCGGCTGGACCGCAAGTGAAGTTGAGCTGCTTTACGGCACGAGTGTAGTTCGGTCTTCCCGTCGATGGGCGCTGAGGCCTGCGCCAATCCCAGTTTGAATTTCTAAAAGTTGGAAGAGCGGACAGGAGTGTCTGTTTCACACGAGGTGTTGAAGTGACGATGCGGTTGATGGTCGCAATGTTGTTGACGGCTGCGATGTCTGGGCAAAGTGTGCAATCGGGACGCTCTGCGAGGACGGGGGCGTACAGTTCACAAGGTCAGGCGAGCGGGAGCGGACCGCTGACGTATGCAGCGCGCACTGACATGGCGGTGTTCGGGACTGGAGTGGCTGGGGAGTTATTGCCGGCGGCATGTGGGGGTGTGGCGGCGTGCCTGGCAAATGCTTACAACGCGAGCGCAACGACTGGACACCAGGGCGCGGCGCTTAGTTACACAGGCAGTTCGACGATGGCACCACCGGCCGCAGGGACGGCAGTGAGCGGAACGAACATTAACGGACTGAACTCCTATCTTAATGGCGTGAACAGCGCAGCAATGCCGGCAATCGACCCGGACTTCGGCACTCTCATGTTTCGGGCGACGGATACCAGTTATCACGACAATATAAGTTGTCTGGGTGGGGGGAGCTTCGGGTCTTCGTTCAACATGGGAAGCTCGGGGAGCACCCGGGCATGGTCCGCGATCGATTCTCACGGGTGGAGGAAGTTGCTGATTCAGACTAGCGGCGGGACGAAGGTGATGGTCCACTTCGACCCGACCAATGGAACGGTTATACCGACCAACCTTTGCGGCGGATACCTGCCGGGCGCCACCACTAACTCGGGTTCTGGCCCGTCTATTATCTATACCGCGAACAACGACCAAGAAAACACGCTCGTGTTTTCGTCTATGACAGGAACCCCAGTTGACCAAGAGACGATCACGCAAGATTCGACGGGCGCCACGGCGACCGTGTACGCGGTCAATTCGGCATTCTTGCAGATTAGTCCCACAGCGCCAAACAATCATCCGGCTGACAATACGCACACCTGGCGCGGCCCAAGCGACACATTTATTCCCAACAGCAGTTACCCGACACCGGCTATAGCGTCGGGCACTCCTTATGCCAATACGATCTACCAAGGCATAATTAACGATAGCGATATGAGCACCGATTACCGGCGTTGGTCAGTAAGCTGGTCGCTGCTGTTCAATTTCAACTATTTGCCGTCGATGGCGGGCGACCCACACTTTCCATCTTGCGTTACTTGCGGACTTCCGCAGAATTACAACGCCAATTACACGGGCGTGTTTGAGGGATCGGACGACGACTCGAGCTTCTGCATCGACTATTCGGACAATGGGCAGGCTAACCATACGGGATACGACGATTACGCTCCAACCACGTGCGCTGGGGCAGTCGGAGCCGGCGCGGCTGGAAGTGGCGGAACCCATGTTTGCACTGGACCGGTATACGTTGCGTGCTACAGGTCTGGATATGGCGCGCGCGTGTTCAACAGCATGACCGACATGATAACCGGCGACTGGGGGCCGGGGTCGGGAACGCCCGCTATGGCGGTCAATGGACAGGCCAACTTAATTCCGGTGTCAAGCACTACGGGCATGCCTGTGCCGGACGACATCTTTATTCAGGACGTGACAGGCGCAGAACTTCAACTCAGTTGCATGGAGGACGTAAACGGACAGTGCGTCTCCTCGGGGTGGGCGGGAGGTTTCACGGGATGGACGCAAGCTTTTACCGGTCTGATCTACCTCGGAGCTAGCGGCCAGCAAGCCGACGCGACGCATGTGTGGCGCGATTGCGGCGTAAGCGGAACAAATTGCGGAACGACAGGTGCATCTAATTACTTCAGCCCCTCGGCGGTCCCCGCGAATGCACCGTTTTATTATCCCGACGTGCTGCACGACGCGACGAGTTTAGACAACCCAGTCGTGATGAACTTCTCGATGGTGCAGCAACCGAACATGAAGGTTACCAACGTCTGCAATGGGACAGGTTGCACGCCTCCAGCCGGATTCCCAGCCTTGAGCGCGCAACAGACAGTCATTAGCTACAATAACAACGCGACGTACTCCCCCGGCCAAGTCGTCATCATTCAGAACATCTCCGGGGCGCATGACGGATATCTCGAATGCGTGAGCGCCGTCCAATGCCCGCGATGGACGATTGTTGCTGGCGGAGACGGAAGCGTATCGGGCGGATCGGTGGTAATCACTGATACGGTTGGAATCGGATACTCCGACACGGAGAGTCAGACTGGATGCGGAAACGCCTGCCCGCTTATGTCGCCGTGGGGACAGGGAAGTTACAACCGCAATGGTTATGTGGGCGGAAACTTCTGGCAGCAGAGTGGGCTAAACATCAATTCCAATCTTGGAGCTAGTGGACATTCAGCGCGCGGCTACAACACCAATTACCAGGGAAAGAATTACGAGGCTTACAACTACCTCAATCCATCCACTCCCGCCACTGCCAACGGACTTCCAGGCGGCGCTCTGTATGCCCCAGTGACGAATGTTGGATACGCGCAAACACCGCCGCCAGGAAGCAACGTACCAAATCTTCTTCCGTTTAGTGTGGCAGACGATCAGCATGGGACGGCATGGAGTCACGGCACTACCGACCTGTCCCCGGTTGCCCTGGTTTCGACCCTGGTATGCGGGCAGGGCGGCCCGAGCGGAGTAGGCGCCTTTAACTGTGCGCCTCAATATACCTCGATTTGGGATTCGGAGATATTTGCGATAGAGAACGCGATCACGCGATCCAGTCCAGGCAATCCAGTGGGCCTCGACTGTAACTACGGATCCGGTCCGGCTCCGTGTGTGTATCGCCTTGGCCACACATTCAACTCGGACGATAACTGGAACTTCCAGGGGCAAAATGCAATCGGCACAATGTCGCCGGACGGCAACTGGCTGGCGTTTCCGAGCGATTGGAACAGGACGCTGGGTTGTATGGACCAGACCTCGACGAATTGCTGGTCGTCATGGGAGGCAACGGCACCGGCGGCAAATGGAAGCGGAGTAAACTGGGCGAGCGACGGGGCCACGCCGCCGAACGTGACGATCGCGATGACTAACTGGTTCTGTTCGACTGGGGGAAGTCAATATTACTGGGTCAACAGCGCTGTGCAGACGATCGCGTGCGGCACGCGGCCCGGAACAGTACAACTTACCGGGTTTGCGGAATCGTGGCTCAACAACCAGACACTTACTCTGGGCGCGAACACTTCCAATAACTGGCAATGCGACAGCAGCGACGCGAGCGCGGGGACATGCAATAAATTTGTGCTGGCAGGAGTGCCGGGAGCGCCGGCGAATTCGAGTGGGACGGAAAGCGGGACACAGAAAGCGACGCCAACGTCGTGCGGAAGCGGGGTGCCGTGCCAACGCGAGGATATATGGATCGCGAAGATAGCGTCGGCGCATCAGTAGAGCTTCAGGCCTTGCGACGGTGAAAAGAGGGGGAGTTCCATGCCTCCCGTCATCCAGTGCTTGCCATGCTCCGCTCACTCACCTCGTGCAGTGAGCCGCATTCTCGTACCGCTTCACGGGAGCTCGCATCTTTGTGAAGCCCTTCGGTACAGGGCCGCATCCAAACTTCTGATTGGAGGTTTGTATGTTTGTCGTTATTGGAGCTAGCGGCCATACTGGGCATGTTGTGGCTAAGAAACTTCTTGAGGATGGGCAGAAGGTGCGGGTTGTTGGAAGAAGTGCGGAGCGACTACAGGATCACGCGAGCAAGGGTGCGGAGGTTTTCGTTGCCGATGCGACGGACGCGCCTGCGCTTACGAAGGCACTCCGAGGCGCGGATGCGGCCTACGTTCTTCTTCCGCCGAACCCGACGAGCAACGATTATCGGGCGTACCAGGATCGCGTCAGTGACGCGATTGTTGCGGCCGTCGAGAATTCGGACATTAAGCGTGTGGTCTCGCTTAGCAGTATTGGCGCCGACAAGCCGAGTGGAACCGGGCCGGTGGCCGGGCTCTACAATCTCGAGCAGAAATTGAAACAGATCGATGGCGTAAATGTGCTGCATTTGCGGGCGGGCTACTTCATGGAGAATACGCTGCCGCAGGTGGCGGTGGTGCGCATGCTGGGAAGCGTGGCGGGGCCGGTTCGTCCGGATCTTAAATTGCCCATGATCGCGACGCGTGACATTGGGAACGCGGCGGCGGAAGCGCTGGTGCGCGGGGATTTTCGCGGCCAGCAGACGAAAGAACTTCTGGGACAACGAGACATCGACTATATCGAGGTGGCGGCGATCATCGGGAAGTCGATCGGGAAACCGTCGCTGGGATATGTTCAGGCGCCCGACGAGCAGCTTCGTGGGGCGCTGGTGCAGATGGGGATGTCGGCGAACGTTGTCGGCCTGATCCTGGAGATGGCGGGCGCGCTGAACTCGGGTTACATGAAGGCGCTGGAGCCGCGGACGGCGGAGAATTCCACGGCGACGTCATACGAGACGTTTGTGGAGGAGGAATTCGCGCCGGCGTATCGGGAGCAGATGGCGGCGTAGCGGCTTCTGATTAAGGGTCGGCAAAGAGCGCTCACCACAGAGGACACAGAGGTACACGGGGAGCCCAGGGCCACGGCGACATGCTGTGGCCCTTGTTGCTATTTTGATTGGTTGGATTCCATCCTGAGCGGTTTCCCCACTAGTTATTCTCCCGCCGAAAAGAATTCTGCTAGGCTTTTCGAAAGCAGAAGCTGGCGGGAGTCATCGAATCAAAAAGGCAGCGACTCTGACTTTGCTCGTTGGTTTCATTGTTGCCATGGCGATTGTATTCAAGGTGAGCCGCGAAATTCACCCGCGGGCAAGGTGACACAGACGGAAAAGGCGACGCAGAACCTCTTAAATCGTTTCCACTGGAGGTTTGTTGGCCGTATGTATTGGTTCTTCATTTTTTTCTTCGTTTCCGGGTTTTGCAGCATTCTTTATGAACTGATATGGCTCCGGCTGGCGATGGCCCAGTTCGCAGTCACTACCGCGCTGGTTTCCATCGTTCTCTCCACCTTCATGGTCGGGCTGGGATTAGGGTCTTGGGCGGCGGGTTACTACTTGCGAAAACGACCCTCACAAGTGAGCGTACCCGGAATACGTCTGTACGCGCTTACAGAATTGCTGATAGGCGTCTCAGCTATGGTGGTACCGCGCGAATTGTCATGGGGAAGGCAACTTCTGGAGAGACTAGGGGAGAGAGCTCCGTTTTCCGCGGGACTGTACTACGTGATAGCCGGTATCTGGATTGGACTGACCTTGGTACCGTGGTGCGCATGCATGGGCGCCACTTTCCCCGTAGCGATGCATGCCATCCGGCAGACATTTCCTCTTAAGTCCCCGCGATCGTTCAGCTACTTGTACGTGGCCAACGTAAGCGGCGCCGTGGTAGGCGCGGTCGTTCCACTTCTATTAATCGAGAAGATGGGGTTTACCAGCACTCTCCATGTGGGAGCGACCCTGAATTTCCTTCTCGCTAGCGCCGCGCTCATGCTCTCTTTCGACGTGTCACACAAGCCGGGCACGACGCCCGCCCAAGAGAGTCAGGTTGACGAAGAACTGGAGCCCCGTCAACGGTGGTCCTTGCTCTGGCTATTATTCGCTACCGGCTTCACCAGCATGGGAATCGAGGTCGTGTGGGTCCGGCTGTTCACTCCTTCACTGGGAACCGTGGTCTACGCATTCGCGGCAATCCTCGGTCTCTATCTGGGTGCCACAAACGTTGGGTCGTGGATCTACAAGCTCGGCAAATCCCGGAGAGGCAGTTCCGGCAAGCTGCTGTGGGCATGGCTGGGCCTTTCAGTTTTGCTTCCGCTTTTCACGTGCGACCCGAGATTACCGATTCCGTCTCTATCGCGAGTGCTGGCAATCATTCCCTTTTCACTCATCGTGGGATTTGTAACGCCAATGATCCTGGACCGATACTCTTCGGGAGATCCCGAGCGGGCTGGCACCGGATACGCGATTAACATTCTGGGGTGCGTCCTGGGACCACTTCTGGCGGGATTCTTCCTGCTTCCCCAGGTGGGCGAACGCATCGCCATAAGCCTGTTCGCTCTCCCTTGGTTTGTGATCGCGTTCCCTTCCTGGACACGCTCTGCACAGGATAAGGGGCGGCAGGCACGTCGGCTTTCGTGGAAGGCTGGACTCGTCGGAATCGCGTCGCTTGTTCTCCTCGTCAGTACAAAGGATTATGAAAACCAGTTCCACCCAAGGGAGGTACGCCGAGATCACACGGCGACCGTCATCGCAGTGGGAGCGAAACGGGGGGAAAAGCGTCTTCTGGTGAACGGGGTGGGGATTACGGCATTGACACCCGTTACGAAAATGATGGCACATTTGCCCCTAGCATTTCTGCCACAGCCTCCGTCGAACGCACTCGTCATCTGTTTCGGAATGGGAACCACATACCGTTCCATGCTTTCCTGGGGCATTCGCTCCTCGGCGGTCGAATTGGTACCGAGCGTTCCATCGCTCTTCCCGTTTTTCTATGCCGACGGCCAAAAACTCTTGGAATCCCCTCTCTCACGGGTTGTAATTGACGACGGTCGCTTCTTTTTGGAGAAATCCTCCGAGCACTATGACGTCATCGTGATTGACCCTCCTCCACCGGTGCAAGCTGCTGGATCGAGTCTTCTTTACTCGACTGAGTTCTATGCCATCTTGAAGCGGCACCTGCGACCCGGTGGAATTCTGCAGCAGTGGTTTCCGGGCAGCAGAGACCAAAGCACCCTGGTTTCCGTAGCCAAGGCCCTCCACGAGTCGTTTCCTTATGTTCGCGTGTTCCATTCATTCGAGGGCTGGGGCTATCATTTTCTTGCCAGCGAGTCTCCTTTGGCGGTACTTCCCGCGGAAGAACTGGCAAATCGCTTGCCTGCCGCGGCAAATTCCGATCTAGTGGAGTGGGGCCCCGGCCATACCAGTGAAGAACAATTTGCGAGAGTACTTAGTAACGAACTCTCGCTCGAAAGTCTGATGGAGCAAGCCCCAGATGCGCCCGCGCTGCACGATGATCTTCCGGTGAACGAATACTTCCTGTTGCGAACCCTGCACGAGCGTTATGCCAGGCAATCAGTGAGCCAATGGCTTGCGAGCCGATAAGAAGATCGTGCTGACATCGAGCTAGCAAGTTAATTTCGGCTGCGCGGTTGTGCGACGGATCTTTTCTGGAGCACAGTCCAAAGGAGCCAGTTATTATTTGCTGGAGAAACCAATGATGCGGTTGGGGCAGGAGCTTTCGGCGAGACGCCGGCCGGTGCTTAGGGCGATTAGTGCATCCGCGGCCGCCTGACGTGGGCCGGGGAACGTCAAGGTCAAGATCGATGTCAAAATCAAAGTCAAAATCAACATCAAAGGCCGCGGACAGGAGTGTCCGCGCTACTAGGCTCACATTTGGGGTGCTCGCGCGTCTATGATCTTGGGATGCGATGAGACTTGGCCTTAGATTACTTTCACTCCTTCTAATCTTCCTTCTCGGAACGATCGGTTCCATAGCTGCCGGTCAAAATCCTGCGCAGGTCAAGGCGGAGATTACCCGCCTGCAACAATCCAGGAAAGAAAAACCAATCACAGACAAGAATTTTGCGGATCTGGCCAATTCTGTTGGTGACGAATTACGGGCCGCCACCGAGGCGCTGGACGCCGGCCATTTG
This sequence comes from uncultured Acidobacteriaceae bacterium, assembly GCA_963698865.1. Taxonomy (GTDB): domain Bacteria; phylum Acidobacteriota; class Terriglobia; order Terriglobales; family Acidobacteriaceae; genus Acidiflorens. The sequence goes on from CAVOSL010000007.1 coordinate 1,148,141, forward strand.
TATTTGAGCGTGGAGAAACTTGGGCACGCGGAAGACCTGCTGCGAGGAGCGCGGCGAGGATCAGACCGGGCGCTGATGGAGAAAGGTGGGTTGGACGCTTTCCAGGCGGAGTGGGGGAAGGTGAGCGTGCGGTTGGCGGCGCTCGACAAGGAAGCGCGTGCGCACGATTGGGGGCGCACGCCACTGGCGATTCGGGCGCTGGCGGAAAGCGCGGACGTAAAGGCGACTCCGCTGCTGGAAGGCGGGCTGGGGTTTGCGACGTCGACCGGGCCCGCCGAGGGAATATTTTATGTGGGGCAGGCGGAAGGCGAAGCGGACTTCGCTTCGTTCTGCTGGTCGCTGAAGGCCGCGGGAAACAAAGCTCCAGCGTTTACGTTGCGATCGATGCTGCCGGAGTTGCAGCGTCTGCAAGAGAAGACGAACGCCGCGTTTCAGCCGCCGAAGTCGATCGACCTGCACCCGCGGTTTATCGCGCTGAATTCGACGATCAAGCTGGCAGAAGAACTGGATGCGTCGCGGTTCTACGCCGGGGCGTTGTACGTGTACCTCGAGGCGGTGCGTCATTACGGGATGCTGGAGGCGCGGCCGCTGGATGCGGATCAGAAGGCGCGTCTGGTGCGGCAATTGCCACTGGAGTGGAAGAAGCTGGCCTCGTCGGCGAGTGACGATTCGATTGCGCAGCTTTTTGTGGAGCGCGCCGAGTCTTACAGCGCGCATGGCGACGGATCTGCTCCGACCGAGGACGAGTGGCGAGGGGCGCAGGTCATCGTCGATCAGGTGCTGCCGGCGTATTTTGCGGCGCTCAAGCCGGCCGCGCCGGTGGAGCGGACAGCCGGCACGACGGTAGACATCACGCTGGTCCGCTGGCCGTATACATGAAACATCTCCGACCCAGCAAGTTTGCTGGTACAGGAAGTGGCGGCGAAATATCCGGGACGAGTAACTTTTGTCAGCGAAAACTTTGGCGCCTCGAAGCTGGCGGACCGCTATGGAGTGAAAGGGTATCCGGCGGTGTTCGTGGATGACGTGCTGGTCGCGGTGCCGCGCGACTTTGGGTATTTTGGAGAAGTGGAAGGCACGGGGCGGTATGCTCCGTGGAAGAACGCGGAGAACCAGGCAAAGTTCAAAGCCGATCTGATCCGCATGATCGATTTGATCCTGGCGGGCAAGAAAGATGTGGTGGCGCAGGAACATGCTGGCGTGAGCGGCGCGGCGCGGGAGTTGGCGACGCTGCCGGCGTTCAAGCTGACGGATCTTGCTGGGCATCCGCTGTCGGCGGAAGACCTTCGTGGGCGCGTGGTGCTGGTGGAGTTCTGGGCGACGTGGTGTCCGCCGTGCCGGTCGACGCTGGAGTGGCTGGGCGAATTGAAACGTAAGTATGGCGACAACCTCGCGGTGGTGGCGCTGGCGGTGGAGTCTCCTGAGGCGGGCGTGCGGTCGACGGTGAGTTCGTTGAGTCCGGATTTGCGGTGGGCGATCGCGGATGCCCCGACGGCGGCGGCGTTTGGCGACATCACTTCGGTGCCTACGATGTTTCTTTTTGACCGCGCGGGGAAGACTGCGCGCGTGCTTTATGGGGCGCCCCCAGACTTGCATGAGGTGGCCGAGAAGACGCTGACGGAGTTGCTGAAGTAGAGAAGACAAATCCCAAGGCGGATGTTGCCGTGGAATCCGAGGTCTCGAAAAGCGCGAGACCCACCCATCAGTGTTATCCCTTCTGAATGAAAACGTGGGTCGCGTTCTCCCCAGGGACGATCCGTACGGGCGCGAAACCGAGCTTGTGAAGATTCAGTCCGGCGAATAGGTGCTCGCCTTCGCCGAGGAGAACCGGCGAGATGGCGAGGTGCATTTCATCGATCTGGCCTGCGAGCAGGTACTGGCTGAGGACGGATACGCCGCCGCCGATGCGGACGTACTTGCCTTGGGCCGCTTCTCTTGCTTTGTTTAACGCAGAGTCCAATCCATTAGTGATGAAGTAAAAGGTCGTGCCGCCTTCCATCTCGAGCGGCGGGCGCGCGTGATGCGTGAGTACGAAGACGGGCGTGTGGTAGGGAGGATTCGAGCCCCACCAGCCTTTCCAAGTCTCGCCGGTCGAGCGATCGGGAATCCACGGGCCGCGAACCGGGCCGAACATGTTGCGGCCGAGGATCCAGGCGCCGACATTCTCGAACGATTGGGCGGCAAAATCGTTGTCAATGCCGGTTGTGCCGGGAGATGTGCCGCCGCTTTGGCCGTGCATCTTCTTGAAGGCTTCGGTGAGGAAGAACCAGTTGTGGAGCTCGAGGCCGCGGACGCCGAGGGGATTGTGGAGGTCCTGGCGCGGGCCGGCGGCGTAGCCGTCGAGGGAGATTGAGAAGGCGGCGACTTTGACTTTGGGCATGAGATCTTCCTCATTCCTTCTTGGGCAAATTGTACGCGAGGATTCCTGGGCCACAAATATGGGAATATGGTGATATGGGATTATGAAAACGACCCTCGAGATTCCCGACCTTCTGTTCCGGCGGGCGAAGTCCGCGGCCGCCGAGCGGGGAATTCCCTTGCGCCAGTTGGTCACCGAGGCGGTGCAGGAGAAATTGAAGCTGATGTCGCAGGAAAAGCCCTGGATGAAACATTTCGGGAAGCTTAAGCACCTGCACGGAGAGAGCAAGCAAATTCAGAAGCGGGTGGAGGAAACTTTCGAGCGCCTTGACCGGGAGATCTGGCACTGATTGGCTGAACAATGATTCTCGATGCGAGCACTTTGTCGGCAGTGGCAGGATAGCCGCTTTTGAGCCGCCATCGGCCCTGGCTTCCTTGCCGGCAGCCTTGCTGGAATGCCCGAATGCCGACGGTGCTCCGATCCGGCCCGTATCGCTTCTACTTTTACAGCCACGAGCCCAACGAGTCGCCCCACATTCATGTGGATCGGGACGATCTGTCGGCTAAATTCTGGCTCAGTCCCGTCCAACTGGCGGGCAGCTTTGGATTTCGCGCCCACGAACTGCGCGAGATACAATCGATGGTGAAGGATTCGCGTCAGCGGTTTCTGGAGGCATGGAATGAGTTTTTCGGCGTCGTCGGCACCTAGCTCGGATGAGCGGGTGCTGGACGTACAATTCACCGACGACGCATTCAGCGTGAGCCTGCGCGACGGCCGCGTCATCTCCGTGCCGCTCGTCTGGTATCCGCGGCTGCTCGACGCCACGGCCTCGCAACGCAGCAACTGGAAGATTGCGGGCGGCGGCTACGGAATTCATTGGCCTGAGATCGATGAGGATCTGAGCACTGAGGGATTACTGCGAGGCGCGCCCGCGCCGAAGGCGTCCGTTCCCGCGAAGTAGAACTGCGCCTGCCGCCTGTAACAGACCGGCGTGGCCTTTATTTATGTTGGCAGCCACCTGATCGCCACGCACTTTCGCGTGCGGTACAGTCGGCGCGACCGAGGTAATGGCGGATGGCCAATCTGACTAGCAGCTACAAGGTTTATGCGTCGTTGCACGAAGATACAGACAAAGGTTGGGTGTGGGCCAGGCTGGGCAAAGACTTCCAGTCGCGCACAACGATCCGGATCACGCGGAGGTCTGCGGGGCGCTCATGGTCAGTCTATTGCGAGTATCGAGAGATCGATGTCAATCTGGTCAAGATATACGATGCTGCTGAAAACGCCGAGCGCATGTACTTTACTAGCAAATTGACCGCGCAGATGGCGAAGCGTAAAGATATCGATCTCAGCTGCCTAGTTAATGTCGCGGTGATCAGCGAGTGGTATCGCAATGCGCTTGGGGGTTTCGATACATTCAAGCGGTCCGGGGCTCTTCAGACCCTGTCCTCGACCAGCCGTACTGGGTCTGGTGGAGAGATCTTCGTGCAGCGTGCCAGCACCCCGAGCCGGGAGTGCGCGTAGCTACTAGAGTTGCGATTCTCGGCACGTGGCTAGGCGTGACCGGGCTTCTTTTTGCCGTCTCTGATCCGCTGTCATCCTGGCTCACGGCGCACTGCATACCACGTTCGGCGCTGGTTGTCCCCTTCCTGTCCGTGCTCTTCGCTCTGGTCTGCGCCTTTGCGTGGAGGGGTACACACAGGTCCTAATTGGAGGCCGGGTCAATGATTTGGAAAATTTTGGTTGAACTCGGACTTGTCGTGGTGATGCTCATTCTTGCCACAAGCTTCTGGGCAATCAAGAAATCGCCTGCTCATCTGAGGGCCCTGCTCGCCGATCCGGTCGAACTTTGTCGTATCTGTGATTTGATCGGTAGAGAAAAACTGGTTCAGGAAGCCGCGGTGGTCGAGCCCGTTTGTGGCTCGTACGCGAGCAATATCGAAACATGGGACCAAGCCCACGAGCGGTCTCTTCGTCATACCGCCAGGGCTGTTGGAATTGCGATTATCGTCATCATGATCGCGAGTTGGTTCCTCGGGGTCGCCTACTTTCTCGTGGTCCTGGTAACCTTCGCAATCCCCGCAGTCTGGGAAATACCCGCATCCGCGAAAAACAATAATGCAACCCACGTACATACCATAATCGTAAATCTCATTCGATGGAGCGAGGTTGACGATCCAAGTTGCTCCGAGTACTGCGTGGGGAAGAGACCGGAATTTGCTTATCTCTATGTGGCGATTCGACAGACTTCGTGAGCCACGATTCGGCCACCAACGGAAAAGGCCACGCTGCTTTCGCAACGTGGCCTTTATTTAATGCCGGCAACGACCTACTCTCCCACACACTTTCGCATGCAGTACCATCGGCCCAGCGGGCTCGTGTGGGGCGGACACTCTTGTCCGCCTTGCGGCCGAAATCGTCACAAATTTCATGGTTGGCGGTCACTGACGCGGCTCCTATCGGCAGATGGAATGGGAACTGGCAGTGCGCGGACAAGAGTGTCCGCGCTACACGTGCGGCTCTCCACGCTATGCAGTTCATCGCCAACAAGTATGAATACCGGCGCCGCCTGCCACACTATCAGAAATACGACCGCGTCTTGTTTGTCACTTTCTGCGCGCTTAATCGCTGGAAGCTTTCTCCGGAGGCGCGGGAGGTTGTTCTTGGCCATTGCCTTCACGACCACGACAAACGATTTGTCCTTCATGCCGCGGTTGTCATGCCGGAGCATGTTCATTTGATGCTTACGCCGCTGCGGGACGAGATTGGCTGGCCTTATCCGCTGGCTGCGATTTTGAAATCGATCAAAGGGACTTCCGCTCGCGACATCAACAAGCTGCTCGGACACTGCGGGCCGGTGTGGCAGGAGGAATCCTTCGACCACGTGTTGCGGACGAGCGAGCGCTTCAAGGAAAAGATCGAATACATCCGGCTGAATCCGGTGCGACGGGGGTTGGTGGCTCGGCCGGAGGATTATCGGTGGTTGCGGGTTGAGGTGTAGGGCCGGCGTTCTCGCCCGGGCTCGGGGTGTGCGCGACGGCTTTGCAATCAACCCTCGCAATGCAATTCTTCCAAGAGCTGAGACTAGAGTTGACCCTAAATTTGCTGGTGGCGCCGGCGGCGGCGCGGACAGGAGTGTCCGCGCTACACGAGCAAAGGAAAAGGCCAATCTGATTTCTCAGACTGGCCTTTATTTAATGCCGGCAACGACCTACTCTCCCACACACTTTCGCATGCAGTACCATCGGCCCGGCGGGGCTTAACTTCCGTGTTCGGGATGGGAACGGGTGGAACCCCCGCGGTAAGATCACCGACAACTTGGAGCAGCTTTTAGCTATTAGCCGTTAGCTTCTAGCTTGATTCTCCCGGCGCGAACAGCTCGTCGCCATCCTGAAGGAGAAACACTTGCTGCAAACTTTTCAAAGAGCTTGAGGACGATGCCTCACAACTGAATAGATTGGGTGTTTCTTGGCTTTACAGCCTTGATCGATACAATTCGTCGGCGCGCAGTCGTCAGTAGTATTGCTTCTCAGTCATCCAGGTTCGAACGACATCCTAACAACATTGCTGGTTCCAGTTCAGGTTCTAACTGAGAACTGGCAACTGAGAACTGACAACTGCTTTAATGCACCGAGTAAATTTTATGGTCAAGCCGAACGGGCGATTAGTACAGGTAAGCTACACGCGTTACCGCGCTTTCACATCCTGCCTATCAACCAGGTAGTCTACCTGGGCCCTTCATTACCCTTAAGGGTTGGGAGATCTCATCTTGAGGAGTGCTTCCCGCTTATATGCATTCAGCGGTTATCACAACCGAACTTCGCTACCGAGCGGTGCCATTGGCATGACAACTCGATCACAAGAGGTTCGTCCATCCCGGTCCTCTCGTACTAAGGACAGGCCCTCTCAAATCTCCTGCGCCCACAACAGATAGGGACCGAACTGTCTCGCGACGTTCTGAACCCAGCTCACGTACCGCTTTAATAGGCGAACAGCCTAACCCTTGGAACCTTCTACAGCTCCAGGATGCGATGAGCCGACATCGAGGTGCCAAACCGGAGCGTCGATATGAACTCTTGGCTCCGATCAGCCTGTTATCCCCGGCGTACCTTTTATCCGTTGAGCGATGGCCCTTCCATACAGAACCACCGGATCACTAACGCCTACTTTCGTATCTGCTCGACTTGTAGGTCTCGCAGTTAACCACGCTTGTGCGTTTGCACTCGACGGCTGATTTCCAAACAGCCTGAGCGTAGCTTCGCGCGCCTCCGTTACAATTTAGGAGGCGACCGCCCCAGTCAAACTACCCGCCTTACTATGTCCCTTTCCCGGATTACGGGAATAGGTTAGAACCACAGAACTCGCAGGGTGGTATCTCACCGGTGGCTCCTCCAAGTCCGAGAACCTGAATTCAAAGCCTCCCACCTATCCTGCGCAGCAAGTGCCATAGTTCATAGTAAAGGTATAGTAAAGGTGCACGGGGTCTTTCCGTCTAGTTGCGGGCAACCGGCATCTTCACCGGCACTACAAGTTCGCCGTGCCAGTTGGCAAGACAGTCGCACTTTCGTTACGCCATTCGTGCAGGTCGGAACTTACCCGACAAGGAATTTCGCTACCTTAGGACCGTTATAGTTACGGCCGCCGTTCACTGGGGCTTCAGTTTGAAGCTTCGCCTTGCGGCTAACCTCTCCCTTTAACCTTCCAGCACCGGGCAGGCGTCAGCCCCTATACGTCGTTTTCGACTTAGCAGAGACCTGTGTTTTTGTTAAACAGTCGCAGTGCGCATTTCTCTGCGGCCTCTTCGGACTTGCATCCTAGTGAGGCACCCCTTTTCCCGAAGTTACGGGGTTATGTTGCCGAGTTCCTTACCAACTGTTCTCACGAGCGCCTTAGAATATTCATCTCGTCTACCTGTGTCGGTTTGAGGTACGGATCCCTTGTGTTCTCCTTAGAGGATTTTCTCGGCAGTGTGGAATCAGCAGCTTTCCCCCATACGGGGTACTGCTTTGCGTCTCAGTGATAACTTCCTCGCGGATTTTCCAACGAGAAACACCTTACACGCATCGACCGTTATAGCCATAGAACGGCCTGCTTATCCTTCTGCGTCTCCCCATCGTGATAACGACCACACGGGAGGTCCGGAATATTAACCGGATGTCCATCAGTTACGCCTTTCGGCCTCACCTTAGGTACCGCCTGACCCTGAGCGGATTAACCTTTCTCAGGAAACCTTAGACTTTCGGCGCGGGGGGTTCCCACCCCCGTTATCGCTACTTATGCCGGCAGGGTCTCTTCTCAACGATCCACCAGTCTTCTCAGTCTGGCTTCAAATCGTTGGGAATGCTCTCCTACCACGCACACCGGTTAAGATGTGCATTCGCTGCTTCGGTAACAAGCTTAAGCCCCGTTAAATTGTCGGCACCGGACCGCTTGACCAGTGAGCTATTACGCTTTCTTTAAAGGATGGCTGCTTCTAAGCCAACCTCCTGGCTGTCTGGGCGTTCCGACTTCCTTTCCCACTTAGCTTGTATTTTGGGACCTTAGCAGGCGATCTGGACTGTTTTCCTCTCGACAACGAAGCTTAGCCCCCGCTGTCTGACTGCCGTACTGGTTGTTCTCGGCATTCTGAGTTTCGTTGGATTCTGTAAGCTGGAAAGCCCCATAGTCCATCGAGTACTTTACCGCCGAGACAAATCATACGACGCTAGCCCTAAAGCTATTTCGGAGAGAACGAGCAATCACGGAATTTGATTAGCCTTTCACCCCTACCCTCAGCTCATCGGAGCTTTTTTCAACAAACACCCGTTCGGACCTCCATTAGGTTTTACCCTAACTTCATCCTGGCCAAGGGTAGATCATCCCGCTTCGCGTCTATTCCTGCCAACTCTGTCGCCCTATTCGGACTCGCTTTCGCTACGGCTCGCTTTACGCTTAACCTTGCTGACAAGAATAACTAGCCGGCTCATTATGCAATAGGCACGCGGTCAGGCTTTCCGCTTACGCGGCATAGCCCTCCCACCGTTTGTAGGCACACGGTTTCAGGTACTATTTCACTCCCCTCGCAGGGGTTCTTTTCACCTTTCCCTCACGGTACTGGTTCACTATCGGTCAGAAGCACGTATTTAGCCTTACGGGATGGTCCCCGTAGCTTCTCGCAGGGTTTCTCGTGCCCCGCGATACTCAGGTACCAGCTTCGAGTCCGGATCGTTTTCGCCTACGTGGCTATCACACGCTATGGCTCCGCTTTCCAGCGGGCTTCGACTAACAACCGGATTGATAACTCTACTGTTGCTGGCCCTACAACCCCTGCGTGACCCGAAGGTCGTACAGGTTTAGGCTGATGCGATTTCGCTCGCCACTACTCTCGCAATCGAGGTTTCTTTCTTTTCCTCCAGGTACTGAGATGGTTCACTTCCCTGGGTTTGCTCATACCCAACTATGGATTCGTTGGGCTGTACGGAGGTTTTACCTCCGCGGGTTTCCCCATTCGGAAATCCCCGGATCAATGCCTGTTTGCGGCTCCCCGAGGCTTATCGCAGCTTACCACGTCCTTCATCGCCGTCTTCTGCCAAGGCATCCACCATGCGCCCTTAGTAGCTTGACCATAAAATTTACTCGAAGCACTGGTCGGCTTCGCCTCCAGCTATTAGCTTTTAGCTATCTAGCTGCTTGGCTAAACCCACCCACACACCGCGCAAACTCTATAGCGCCATCCTGCTCCTCGCACGCTTAGACACGGTTTCTTGCAGCGCCAACTGCAGATCCCTCGCTTCGTTCGGGATGACATTCTGGGTAGGAGTGTCAGTCGATCGAAGAGGTCTTACGTACACCAGCAGGCACTTCGGCACTCATAAAAATTTACTTCGCCTTGTATTTTGCCCAATCTATTCAGTTGTCAAATATCGTCCTCGCCAGCTTACGTGACGACCCCGCCTAGGCGGGTTTGAGTTAGTTTCCAACCCAATGTTCGGCGCCAAGCAACTTTCTCTAACCGGGATACG
>CAVOSL010000007.1:1160000-2862869 GCA_963698865.1 uncultured Acidobacteriaceae bacterium
CCAAGCCTTGTACCCCGCTCAATCTAAAGAGCAGTACAGCCTGGAGAACTCGCGCAGCACATCAAAACGCTTCTCCGCGGCAATTTCGCCGAAAACGCGGCGCACGCCGACGCAGAAGATAGCTCAAAATTTAAAGATCGCTTGGAGGTTCTGCTATACGCGGAAACCCTTCAGGGAACTCTATCCCCGAATGCGAACCCCGGAATGGGGTCAAATAGAGGCTTTCTATATTGGATGCCAAAAGCGCCCGCGCGGACTCAGCAGGCAGCTAGAGACACTCAGTCAATGTCCTCGATCTCAACGTTTATACCAAACCGAGGGAAAGAATGCAAGGGGTGAACCAAAAAAGTTATCCCGGCGGGCTATCCCTGGGATTTGGCTGAAATTAGCGGCTGTCTCCGGCACGTTGCTTCGGGAATCATTGCTCCGCCGACCGACGTTCGCGGCGCGCCTTGCATCCCCCGCAATCTCCGCATCAATAGTGGCCTGGAACCTCCAAATCACCAGCCCCGCGCAAAAGGAGTTCCACAAACTGCCGGCAAAAGATCAGGCAGGCGTTAAGGATGCCCTGCTCGCCATGCAAGAAGATTCGTTCCCAGGATCGTGTAGCGCGGACACTCCTGTCCGCGTGCCTGCAGCGTACCGGCCGTCGGCGCGGACAAGAGTGTCCGCGCTACACGGCCCACGTCCCTATAATGGATTCAGGTGATTTCCGTCGTCCAACTCGGGCAGGTGGGCTATGCCAACGGGCTGCGGCTGCAGCAAAAGCTCGTCGAGTTGCGCAAGGCCGACGCGATCGGCGACGTCCTCCTGCTACTGGAACACGCGCCGGTAATTACTCTCGGGCGAAATGCGAAGACAGCAAATGTGCTGGCGTCGACTGAGGCGCTAGCGGCGCGCGGAGTTGAGGTTTACGAGTGCGATCGCGGCGGCGATGTCACGTTTCATGGGCCGGGACAGATTGTCGGATATCCGATATTCGATCTGCGTGGATTTGAAAGAAGTTCTCAGTTCTCAGTTGTCAGTTCTCGGCTAGAGCAGGAACCGAAGCAGGCCTCACTGCCAATTGGCAGAAGAACTTTGGGCGCGGTTGACTACGTGCGGCGGTTGGAAGAAGTGCTGATTCGCACCAGCGCCGATTTTGGGATAGCAGTGAAACGCGTGGCGGGACTGACGGGCGTATGGACGGACACTGCGCCCGAGGCAAAGATCGCCGCCATTGGCGTGCACATTTCGCGCTCCGTGACCTCGCATGGCTTCGCTCTCAACGTGAATACGAATTTGAGTTATTTCGATTTGATCGTGCCCTGCGGAATTACCGCGAACCCGGTGACCTCGATGCAGAAAGAACTGGGACGCGAGGTGGACACGAATCAGGTAGCGGAATCGCTCTCGCGCAATTTTGGCGCGGTGTTCGGGCGGCAGATGCTTTGGGTCGAGACAATCGGCGCGCTGCTGGGAGATGTAGTGGGCGTGCCGATGGAAGTGCCAAGGGAACTACGCCAGATGCGCGGGGACGAGGATTTCATCGCAACCTAGCTTCGGGGAGTCCCCAGACTCTCAATCACAGCTGCTCGTTCTTTGACGAATGCTTAACTCATCAGCGGTTTCGAGCCTTGCGATCATCGGAGCGTTCATCGTCGCCGCGGTAGGACTGGGGATAGTCGGTTTGTCCGTGCGAGACCGGTATGCCGCCTCCCATGGAAAATCGATGAGGCAGGCCCAGGCGCGATTCTCAGCGCTCATGCAGTTTTACAGGACGCTCCAACTGTGCATTCCTGGAGTGATGATTATCATTCTCGGAGTATTCTTCGCGCTTGATCGCGGCCGCGAACACGATCCCGAGTGGCCGATAGGATTGCTCTTCATTCCATTGGGCTGGTTCATCATATGGTTGCTTGCGAGAAAGAGTTGGCGGCGATATCTTGAGCTGCAGCGACAAGCCGGGAGTGAGCGATCTTATCCGGACGAAAGATGACCAACAAACGCCGGTCGAAGTCAACGAGCATGGACCCTAAGCCTTCTCCCGATTCACGGGGTGAACGCCGTCCGAAGCCAACCACTGCGCCCCGCCAAGATTTCCGAAGCTACACCATCGTCGACCACCGTCTCGAAAAGCCTAATTTCATCCTCCGCCAAGTCCGCGTAGGCGACGAGACACGCTACGAAGTCGAAAGCGGCGATCTTTCGAAGAACGATCTCTCCCGCCCCGCCCCTCCCATTCGTGACTCGAAGTATTTGTCGAAGCAGCAAGTCATCGAGATCTACCGCTGGATGCTTCTCAACCGCCGCATGGAAACGGCGCTCGAGAATCTCTACAAGCAAGGCAAGGTTGTCGGCGGCGTCTACTTCGGACTCGGGCAGGAAGGCTGCTCCTGCGCCTCGGCCTACGCGCTGCATAAAGACGAGTGGCTCGGCCCCATGATTCGCAACCAGGGCGCGCTCCTCGTCCGTGGATTTTCTCCGGCCGACATCATGATGCAGTACATGGCGAAGTCCGGCTCACCGACCAAGGGCCGCGATGCGTCCTCGCATTTTGGCGATATCAAGGCGCGCAACGTGGTATCGCCGATTTCTACTTTGGGCGATCTCATCCCAGTGCTGGCCGGAGTCGCGCTGGGCGCGCGTTTGCAGGGCAAGAACATCGCCGTCATGACTTATATCGGCGACGGCGGCCAGTCCACGGGCGTGACTTACGAGGGCTTGAATTTCGCTGCCGTGCAAAAACTCGGCCTCGTGCTGATCGTCGAAAATAATTTGTGGGGATATTCGACTCCCGCCGACATGCAGTTTTGCATAAAGGACTTGGCCGAGCGCGCCATCGCCTACGGAATGCCCGGCGTGATCGTCGACGGCACGGACGCCTGCCAGGTTTATGACGCCTGCCACGAAGCCTGCGAGCGGGCGCGCCGCGGCGAAGGGCCCACCTTGATCGAAGCGAAGATGATGCGCATGAAGGGCCATGCCATTCACGACGCCGCCGAGTATGTGCCGAAGCCGCTCTTTGAGTATTGGAAGAAGCGCGACCCGATCGCACGGCTGGAAGACTATCTTGTTAATAAGAAGAAGTGGCTGAGCGCGGACGAAAACCACGCCCTGATTGCCGATGTCGAGCGCCAGCTCGAAGCCGACCGCGATTTTGCCGTGAATTCGCCGCTGCCGGAGCCCGAATCGGCGGCCGGCGGTGTCTATTGTGATGAGGGATGCCACCAGATTCGGCCGAAGTATGCGATGCCGAAGGTGCGGGGTGCGGGGCCGGCGACAAAGCGGGCGCGAGACAGCGATGGTGCCGTTCATCTCAAGTAGGGACAACCGGCGAGAAGCGCAGGAGCGTCATATCTCTGACAACGTTTTGGGCGGACAGGAGTGTCCGCCCTACACGATCAAAATCACCAATTCCCTGGCCCATTTGAAGCAGTTATGACTTTCACACTCCGATCACACGGCGCGCCATTTGTCTCATTCAACGCCGTGGCCTGGTCGCTCGCAGTGCTCCTGCTGGCCGCCTCCAGCGGCTATGGGCAGACCGATTCCGGCAAAACTGGATCCGAAGGCGAGGGCAAGAAGTATTCGGTCCAGGGGACAGTTGTGAATTCAGTGACTGGCACACCGATCGCGCGGGCGCTCGTCAATCTGGGCGTGCAGGGTGAACGGATGGGCATGAGCGATTCCAACGGTGTTTTTCACCTCGAAGGCGTGCCCGAAGGGCAGGCGCGCCTGACGGCGGAAAGGCCGGGCTTTTTCCCTTCCGACCCAGCGGGGCGGCTGGTTCCAATCAACTCTGATGTCGACGGCCTGGTAATCTCGCTTTCGCCGCAAGCCGTGATCAGCGGGCGGATTGCCTCCATGCAGAACGTGCCCATCGAGGATCTCCCGGTGCATCTTTATCGCCGCATTTATGTGAATGGCCGGGCCCAGTGGCAGATGGCGAGCATGGTCACCTCGGACGACGATGGGCAGTTCCGGATCGGCGACTTACAGGCCGGTTCGTATTGCCTATCCGCCGGTCCCGAAAACTGGAAGCAGCGAGCGCCGGGCTCGCGGCCGCGTGGATATGCGCAGGTGTTTTATCCGAATGCCGCCGACCTGGCGTCGGCCAGCGTGATCTCGGTCAGCGCCGGACAACAAGTGGAGGCGGACCTGTCGTTGACGCAAGAGCCGCTCTTTGAGATTTCGGGACAGGTGACGGGCGTTCCGCCGGGCCTGGACGCCGGTGTCGAATTGAGGAACAGCAGCGGCGATCCTCTGCCCATACAGCAAATGCACGCGGAGCGGCATGATTTCTCGACTTATGTCCCCGCGGGCCGCTACGTTTTGAAAGCCTTCGTTATAAACGAGACGCTGGCGTTGCAAGGCACGGTGCCGTTGAACGTCGCGGCCAATGTCGCGGGGATTCAGGTGCCGCTGGCGCCGCGCTCGGCGATTCCCGTGAACGTGCGGACCGAATCGGGCGGCGGAAACTCTATTCGGGAGGCATCGCCGAACGTCAGCGTGATGCTGATGCCGACCGCCAATAGCTCCAATATTTCTCAAGCATGGGCACAGCCCGTCGGTGGGCGGCGCGGGAGCCTGGAGATTAATGGCGCCGAGCCCGGGACTTACTCGGTTGAGATCACCGCTTATGGCAAGTACGTCGTTTCGGCGACTTCCGGCACAACCGATCTACTGCGCGATGATTTGACGGTTTCGGCCGATGGCAGCGCGGAACCGATCGAAATTGTGCTGGGCAGCGATGGCGGTGAGGTGAGCGGCAACGTAAAGTTGCCGGATCGCGCCAATGGCGTGACGGTGCTGCTCGTGCCTGAACATGGAGCGGCTGGGCAGGTCAAAAGCGCGCCTACGCAATCATCCGGCGAGTTTCAGTTCGAGCAGGTTCGGCCGGGGGACTATTACCTGCTCGCGCTCGATCATGGCGATGATCTGGAGTATCAGAATCCGGATGTCCTGGGCGCCTACCTCTCAAGCGCGACGCGCGTGACCGTAGCGCCGAAGCAGCAGGCGCAGGCCACGCTGGAATTGATTTCGGTGGGGAAATGAGACGAATGCCTCGCGGATGGATTCTAGTTCCGATTCTCGCGCTGTTTGTGTCGGCGCAGACCGCGAAGACCCATGCGCCGGCAAAATTCCGCATCAGCGGCACTGTGGTGGATGCTGTGCAAGGCGAGGCGCTGTCCGACATCGAAGTGTCGATCGCGGTGAGCCAGGCGGAGAGTCTCCAGCAGACGGTGACGACGGGACCGGATGGCCGGTTTGAGTTCGATGGCCTGGCGGCGAATAAGTACGCCATTACGGCGCGCGGCCGCGGCTACCGCCAGCAGGGATTTGAAGAGCACGAGGGATATTTCACCGGCATTGTCACTCGGCCGGGAATGATTTCCGAGAATCTGCAATTCCGGCTGAAGCCGGATTCTTCGATCTACGGCACGGTAACCGATTCGTTCAATGATCCCGTGGCCTCCGCCCATGTGCTTCTCTTCCGGACGGGGATACTGGACGTGTCGCAAATGGTGATGTTCCAGTCGGAGGTCATGACCGATGATGCCGGCCGTTATCACTTCGGGCGCCTGCCGGAGGGCAAGTATTACGTGGTGGCGTACGGGGCGCCATGGTACGCGCGCGAGGCGAGAGACGGCGGCGAAGGACAGTTCTCGGTGCGATTTGGAAAAGGAGGATCGGGAGAAGACTCCGAGGAAGAGTCGCCGGCTCCGAGCAGGTGGAACAAAATCGGCGTTCTGAATTTGACGTTGCCTTTCCAACCACTTATTACCCCAATGCCAGCGACGCGGAACAGGCAACGCCGATTGTTGTGAAGCCGGGCGAGCGGGCGAGTGCCGATTTCCAGCTCTTCGCGGTGCCGTCCGTGCGGTTGAAGGTGAGCGGTTCCCCAGCCTTCGCCAAGGGCACGGGCGTGGCCACGCTGCTGGAGCCGATCTTTAATTATTCGCGGCAGGCAGCCGCGCAGGGGCTTAGCGAAAATGGAATGCAGTTGAGCGGGCTTGCCCCGGGCCACTATGTGTTGCAGTTCCCCGCCGGCGGCGCCGCGAGTGCCGAGCAGCAACAGCCCGTCGATCTCACCGGCGATATGGAGGTGACGCCCGGCGCGGGCGGAAAGCTCATCAGCAGCGTAACGGGGACTGTGCAGATGCCGGGGAACGAAGCGGCGTGCTCGCGCTGCTTTGTGCAACTCATGAACGCGGCCACGGGAGAGCGCTTTGGAGCGCAGGTGACCGAAAAGGGATTCGCAATCCAAGGCGGCGTGCGCGCGGGGCGCTACAACGTTTTGCTGCTCAACGCCGAAGATTACGAACCGCGGACGATTGCGGCGACGGGTGCGCGCGTGGTCGGAACCCAGCTTGAGATCCCGGCGGGCGCGGCCGTGCGGCTGACGATCGTCGCGACCAAGGGCCTTGGAACCATCGACGGAATTGCGTTGCAGGATGACAAGCCGGCGAGCCAGACGCCGGTGGTTTTGCTGCCCAACGATCCGGCGCACAATCTGGTTCTAATGCGGCGCGACCAGAGCGACAGCGACGGAACGTTTACGCTACGGCGCGTGCTGCCCGGAAACTACACGGTGATTGCAGTCGTCCGATGGCTGGGATTTGGATTGGAAGGACCCGAGCGTGGTCAAAGCGTACGCGGGCGGCGGAGTGAAGGTGCAGATCCAGCCCCAAGGCGGCAAGTATCAGGTGAAAGTAGCCGTGCAGGCGAAACGAAATTAGCTGTCAGCCGTCAGGAAAATCTTGCGTGCTCGGATGGCGCAGGTTTTGCCTGACGGCTGAGGACTGATGGCTGATGGCTATGGGTCAACGATAGACGTCTCGCCGGTGGCCGATTTTCAAGATCAACACTGTCACTCGCTTTCCGTCTATCCGGTAAACGATTCGGTAATCACCGGCGCGAATGCGGAAAACATCCGGCTCGCCTTGCAGCTTTTTTGCGCCGGGCGGAAAGGGATTAGCGGCGAGCGCGTCAATGCGGGAGGCGATGCGGCGCTGTACCGCGCGCTCCAGCGCTTTGAAATCGCGCAGGGCCGAGTTTGAGAACTCGATTGTGTAGGGCATCGCGCCCCGCTATAAGCCCAGTTCTTTCTTGATTTTTGTCCAAGACACAGTGGGCTCGCTGAGACGCTTGCGAGCATCCTCGAGGTCAATCCGGTCTTCCAGTTGCTCCAACAGTTCCAGGTCGGCAAGCGGCACCACTGCAGCCACCGGCTTTTTCCTTCGATGAACGATGACGCGCTCTCCCGCATAAGCAGCGCGATTGACGATATCGGCGAACTCTGTACGGGCAGTGCTGCTGGCGACCTTGCGGCGAGTGGTCATGTATTCATTATACATTTTGTACAATTCGTACGATCTGGGTTTCCCGATGGAAACGTGACGAATCGTTTACCATAGAGTACACAGGCGACCCCGGAACAAGGCGCCTTCTGCCCTTTGATAAAATAAGACCAATCGCTTGTCCGCCTCTTCCCAACTCGTCCAGATCGACCTCGGGCCGCGAACTCCTGCGCCTAAGCCCTCCTGGCTTCGAGCCAAAGCGCCTGTTGGCGAAAACTTTCACAATCTAAAAAAACTGGCCCGCGGTCTTGGCCTGCATACTGTCTGCGAGTCGGCGCAATGTCCGAATATCGGTGAGTGCTGGCACCACAAGACGGCGACGTTCATGCTGCTGGGCGATATCTGCACGCGGCGCTGCGGATTCTGCGCGGTGCCCAAGGGGCATCCCGAGCCCATTGATTGGGATGAGCCCCGCCGCGTGGCTGAAGCGGTCGCGACGCTCGGCCTAAAGCACGCGGTCGTCACCAGCGTGAATCGTGATGACGATAACGTTGGCGGCGCGAAGATTTTTGCCGAGACCATTCGGGAGATTCGAGAGCTTGTTCCCGGCTGTCGGGTTGAGGTGCTGATTCCGGATTTTCAGGGGCTCGAAGAGCCGTTGCGCATTGTGCTCGAAGCCAAGCCTGACGTACTCAACCACAACACCGAAACCGTGCCGCGGTTGTATCGCGCGGTGCGCTCCGGGGCGCGCTATAAGCGAACGCTGGACCTGCTGGCCAATGCCAAGGCCTGGGACCCTTCGATGGTGACCAAGAGCGGCGTGATGGTTGGGATCGGCGAATCGGTTGACGAGCTTATCGACGTCTTCCGCGACCTGGGCGAGCGCGGCGTGGACATTTTAACGATTGGGCAGTATCTGCGCCCCTCGAAAGATCATTTGCCGATTGCGCGCTTCTACACTCCTCAAGAATTTTCCTTCCTTAAAGAAGAAGCGTTACGCTTTGGGTTCCGTCATGTCGAGTCGGGTCCGCTCGTGCGGTCGAGTTATCATGCGCACGAGCAAGTAGCTGCGAGCCACGAGCCGCGAGCTACGAGCAACCCCTAGGCTGCCGCCATATACCACTCGGAGAGCCGATCAAACGTTTTTTGATCGCTCGGGGCTCGTAGCTCAAAGCTCGAAGCTGTTTCCTACCACACCCGGCAGGCGTTCTGATTCACCATAGGCGCATTCGCCGCGCAGTGGTAGGCTTCGCGGAACTCCGGCATGTTTGAGATGGTGCCGTTCACGCGATACCTGGAGGGCGAATGCGGATCGATGGTGGTCAGCATGCGCGTGATGGCGTCGGTGCGTTGCTGGCACCATACATTGGCCCATCCCAGAAAGAAGCGCTGCCGGGCCGTGAGGCCGTCGATCGGCGCGGGCTCTTTTCCGCCGAGCATACTCAAGAGCGCCATATAGGCGATGCGCATGCCGCCGTTGTCGGCGGTGTTTTCGCCCAGGGTTAGCTTGCCATTCAGCTTGAGGTCGTCGACGGCGGTGAAGCTGCCGTACTGATCGCGAATGCAGGCGGTGCGCTCGTCAAATTTTTTCTTGTCGTCGGCCGTCCACCAGTCGCGCAGGTTGCCGTCGGCGTCGAACTGGCTGCCTTCGTCGTCGAAGCCGTGCGTCAGTTCGTGGCCGATCACCGCCCCGATACCACCGAAGTTCATCGCGTCATCGGCCTGGTTGTCATAAAAGGGAGGCTGCAGGATTCCAGCCGGGAAAGTGATGTTGTTCTGGTTGGCGTTGTAGCTGGCATTCACCGTCATGGGCGGATAAGGCCAGTCGCGCTTGTCGAGCGGCTTGCCAATCTTGTTCAGGCGGCGCTGCAAGTCATAATGATTGGCGCGTTGCGAGTTGCCGAAGGCATCGCCGCGAACGATTTCAAGTTTCGAATAATCGCGCCACTTGTCGGGATAGCCGATGCGGTTGGTGATGCCGGCCAGTTTTACGATCGCCTGCTTCTTGGTCTCGTCGCCCATCCAGGGAAGGGATTGAATGTCCTCGCCCAGCGCCTTCTCGAGGGCCTGCACCATGGCCAGTGTGCGCTCTTTGCCCTGCGCGCCGAAAGTTTCCTGCACATAGACCTGGCCGATGGCTTCGCCGAGATCCCCGTTGGCATAGCTTACACAGCGCTTCCAGCGGGGGCGCAGTTCCTTTGTGCCCTGCAGGGTCTTGCTGGAGAACTCGAAATTCTCGTTTACAAATGCCGAGGGCAGCACGGCGGCGTTGTTATGCACGACGTGCCAGCGCAGATAGATTTTCCAGTCGTCGAGCGAATGCGCGTCGAGCACAGACTGCATGCCCTTGATAAACTCGGGCTCGACAACATTGAGCGAATCGAATTTAGGGGCGTGCACGCCTTCGAAGTAGGCGTTCCAGTCGAACATTGAATTGAGTGCCGCCAGTTCCTTGTCCGACATCTTGTGATAGATCTTCTGTGGATCGCGGCGGGAGGTTTGATCGAGGGCGCTTTTGGCCAGGCCGGTTTCGATGTCCATGACGATCTTCGCTTCCGCCGCGGCTTTCTCCGGCGCGTCGCCCAGCAACTGGAACATCTTCTGCACGTGCGCAACATATTTCTCGCGTAGCTCAACCGACTTCGGATCGTCCTTGAAGTAGTAATCGCGATCCGGCATGCCGAGGCCGCCCTGGTCGAGTTGGGCGATCATCTGGCTGGCGTCTTTGAAGTCGGATCCGGAATCGAAACCGAAAAGCACGTCGGCGCCTTCGCCGTGCAGGCGCACGATTTCCGCGGGCAGATCTTTTTTCGAGCGAAGCGCGGAGATGCTCTTAAAATCCGGGTCGAGCGGCGTGGTACCGGCTTTCTCGATGGCGTTTTCATCCATGCAGGCGGCATAATAGTCGCCGATTTTCTGTTCGGTGGCGGTGCGTCCGGAGTGGTCGGCGGCGGCCTTTTGGAGAATGTCGCGCACAATATATTGGCCGCGCTCCTGTAGTTCGTTGAAACGGCCCCAGGAGGAACGGTCGGGTGGAATCGGATTTTGAGCCATCCATTTGCCGCAAGCGTAGGCGAAGAAGTTAGTGCAGGGATCGATGGTTTTGTCGATCATGTCCGGCGAGAAACGGATGGCGGTCTTTTTGGCGTCCGCGTTGTCTTGAGCCTGGGCGCGGGCCGCCGCGCCGATCGACAGCGTAAGAGCAAGCGTGCAGATCAGGGTTAAGAGCTTTTTATAGCGCATGGATTTCCTCGGATTGATTTATCGAAAGGGGAAGGAACAAGTGAGTTGGACACGACAGGAGCAAAAGGGTCAACCAAACGGTCTATTTTGCGGGTAGGGCGGACACTCTTGTCCGCCCAGCAGCTTCCAATCTCTAGAACACCTTCACGTGGAAGGTCAGGTACTTCTTGGGGTTTTCGCGGATCGCCTTGATCAGCTCGCGCGTCTCCACCAACATCTGGTTGCTGTTGTTGTAGAGCGCGGGATCTTTGAAAAGCATGCCCGCCGTGCCCTCGCCTTTTTCGAGGCGGTCAGTCAGGGCGGTGAGGTTGTTCAAAGTTTCCTGCAGCTTGTTGGCGAATTCCTGATCGTGCGTAAACTTGCCGAGCGCGCCTTTGCCCGCATTCATGTCATCCGTGAGCTGGCGAATGTTGGCGATGGTCTTGTTGGTGTTGTCGTAAAGCTCGGGATCCTTGAGCAGTTTGCCGGCCGAGCCCTTCCCCGCCTGGATATCGTCGATCATGGCGTTGACCTTGTCGATGGCCGCAATGGCCTTCTTATAGGCCTCGTCGCTTGTCAGCAGCGGACCGATGGAACCCTTGCCTTGCTGAATATCGTCCATCAGGCCCTTGAACTCGCCGACAGTGGCATTCAAGCGGTCATACAGATCCGAGCTGTAAATGATCTTTCCGATCGAGCCTTGCCCGCTTTCGATAAATCCAATGATGCGGTCGAGGCGCTTGATGAGGGCATCCACGTTGATCAGAGTCCCCTGGGTGGAGCGCACTACGTCCTGAATGTCGGGTACTGACTTGGCGGCCAAGGTGTCGCCATCCTTTATCAGCGGGCCGGTTGCAGTGCTGCTGTCGATATCGACAAAGGTCTCGCCCAGGACGCCCGCTGTGGCCAGCATGGCCACGGAATCCTTATGCAGAACGATATCGTCGCTTTTCACGACTTTCATCGTGATCTGCACCGGCGTGAGCGGCTTGCTGGGGTCGATGCGGATCTTGGTGACGTTGCCGATGTCGACGCCCGCCAGCCGGACAGGCGCGCCCTGGCGCAGACCCCCGGCGTTATCGATAAAAGCGGTAAGGTGAATCTTGCTCGTGAACCACCCGCCCGTGCCGCTCATGAGGAAAATCAAAATCATGAGAATAATGCTGGCGGCGATGACGGTGAGTCCGACGCGAAGCTGCGACCATTTGAGTTGTTTTTGGCTAGGCACGGTAGTCCGGGAACCCGAAAACCGAAAGAAGCATGATAGCAAAGGAAGGCGAATTTCAAGCGGAGAGTTTTTGGTGTGGGTTCAGAGGTCAGAACTCCCCCGAGATTAACGTTCAAAAGACGGGGGGGGCGCTGGGTCGGCGCAAGCAGGCTTTCCTTCAAAAAATCAATAAAAAGGCTCCCATCGAGTTCGCCCTGAGGCGAATCGACAGGAGCCGCGAAACAGCCACTAAAGATATGCGTTCCGGTTAACGGCCCGGCCCTTTGTCAGACTTCCCGCGGCCAGGTTGCGGTTTCTTTTGCGCTTCCCTTTGCTCGCGTTGTTGGGCCTTCTGCTGTTGCTGAGCCTGCCGCTGTTCAGCCTTTTGAGACTGTTGCTGCTGCTTTTGCGCTTGGGCCTGCTGGCGCTGAGCGTTCTTTTGCTCGTTCTTACGCTGCTCGGCCTGCTGGCGCTGCTGCTCAGCCTTCTGCTGTTGCTGAGCCTGCCGCTGTTCAGCCTTCTGAGACTGTTGTTGCTGCTTTTGCGCTTGGGCCAGCTGGCGCTGAGCGTTCTTTTGCTCGTTTTTCCGCTGCTCGGCCTGCTGGCGCTGCTGCTCAGCTTTCTGCTGTTGCCGAGCCTGCCGCTGCTCAGTCTTCTGCGCCTGCTGTTGCTGCTTTTGCGCTTGGGCCTGCTCGCGCTGAGTGTTTCTCTGCTCGTTTTTCCGCTGCTCGGCCTCACGCTTAGCGTTCGCGTTATTTTCCACGCGGTGCGCTTCTCGGCATTGCGGTTCGCTTCGGCCTTGCGGTTCTGTTCCGCACCGCGCTGTTCCTGGCCGCGTGCCGGCTGATTACGTTCGGCCTGCTTATTTTCCCCTGGCTTCACGCGTGCTTCACGAGGCGAAATCGCCGGCGGATGATAAGCTCCACCCGCTTCTTTGGCCGCGACTACATGAGTCTTGAAGTCGCCGGGCCGGGCAGTCGCTGCGATCGCGGGACGTCCGTTGTTTTCACGAGCGAACAACGCGCGGTTGTGGCTCGCGTCGCGCATCTGTTGCCTCTGCGCGGCGATAGCCGCGACATGGTGTTCGTGCGCAAAACGTTCCTGTTCTTGATTCGGACGCGCCGCCACACCGCCTTCGCCGCCGTTATAGGAGACGTGACTGCGATTGTTGACGACCACGGTGCGGTTGTAGACGTTGGTGATGTGCGTGTTCCGCACGTTCTCCACTTCGCGGTTGTAGTAGAAGGATCTACCTCTCCACTCGCCGCCATAGTAGCCATCACCGGTATATCCGAAACCGTAATTGATGCCGCCATAGTAGCCCACGTGCGGGCCCCAGTAGCCGTCATTCCAGACATAGGCGCCGTCGTTCCATCCCCAGTAGCCGGGGGTCCAGTACATCCCGACTGGCGCGACTACCCACGTACCTGGGACCCAGTAATAGCCGTCGTCATCGCTCCAGGACCAATAACCTGGAGTCCAGAAGTATCCCGCGCCCGGGCAGGGTGGTTGCTCGTAAATCGGAATTGGAGGTGGACCGAAGCTCACAGAGATGCCAATTCCGATCTGTGCGAATGCCGCCGCCGAGAACGAAAGCATCAGAATTGCGATAGTTAACCATCGTATTGTCCGTTTTGTATTCATTAGGGTTCCTTTTATCCTGGCGTCCGCCCGCTTCCGGTGACGCCAAATTCGTCGTAGCGCGATTTCAAGAATGTAAACACCGGCCGCGCGCCGGAGTTGCCATCTTTCGTAGGATGCCTGCCTTCCTGAACGGTTGGCCAAGTAGGGTGCGTAGGATGTCTTCCTTCACCAACGCTTTGGCCAAGTGGGGTAAAGGCTTTAGGGTAATTACCTGGAAATCGAGACCAACCTCTGGTACTCGACGGGCGAGAGCCCGACCATCGATTTGAAATCGTTGATGAGATGCGCCTGATCGAAATAGCCGAGATCGAGAGCGAGCCGGGCCCATTCCAATTCGGCGCCGGAATTAAATTGCTCGATCAATTCATGTAGGCGATAACGGCGAATCACCCACTTCGGACTGGCTCCCACGTACTCACTGAATAGGCGCTGCAGCGAGCGTTGGCCCATGCCGGCGCGGCGCGCGAGATCGTCGACCGTCTTGATTTCAGGTTCGCGAAGAATGCGATCGACCAGTTTGCCCGCCACCGCCCCGCTGGGATCGTGTTCCGGCAGGCGCGCATGAAAAAACGCGTTGGCGGCTTCAACTTTTTCATTTTCCTTGCCGTCGGAGAGCGCCACTTGCGTGAGTGCCTTCAGATCCTTGCCAAAAGCGCGAGTGGCGGGAACTCTGCGGTTGGCCAGGGTCGAGATCGGAGCATCATAAAACGGCCGGAACCCGCCGGGCCGGAACTTAACTCCAAACACGCGCCCCCGGCCCTCGATCACCCGGGAGAACTTGCGCGTATGCACGCCCAGAATCATCGCGCTCTCATCTTCAAAAACAAGATGAACATTGGGATGAGGCAAATTCTCCGCCACATACGGATCGCAGCCGCCGAGGTCCCAATGGATCATCCAGTAATGAGCGATCCAGGGCATGAGGTCGTTGGCGGGCCGGCGGCGCGAGTGGCGCAATTTTCCGGACGGTAGAGTCCTGCGCAGCATGCCGCGGGCCCGGCCCACCTCGGGGTCAAACAGTTCCTCGACTTGGGCTGCCGGCGATTGTCGCGTTTTTCCAATCATCGGAGTTCGGCTCGCGCTAAAGTCTTACCCACGCAATGCGGGAGGGTGAGCAACATGAAGATTTTAACCGTAAACATTTTCGTAAGCGGAGTGCTCTGCGGCGCGCTCACTTTTGTCGCGCTCACTTCGGTGATGACCGCGCAGAAAATAGTGAGTCAACCGGACCAGTCAATTCCAGCTCAGAAAGGAACGCCCATGATGAAGCATGCCAGCGGAACATTCGATGTGAAAGTGACTCCACAGAAACCCGATAACAAAGAGGCCGAAGCCGCAGGCTTCGGACGCATGTCGCTCGATAAGCAATTCCACGGCGATCTCGAAGGAACGAGCAAGGGCGAAATGCTGGGAGCCATGACCGAGGTGAAAGGCTCCGCCGGCTACGTAGCCATGGAGCGCGTCACGGGAATGCTGAATGGGCGAAGCGGAACCTTTGTGCTGCAACACAGCGGCACCATGACGCGCGGCGCCCAGAACATGAACATTACGGTTGTGCCCGACTCGGGCACGGGAGGCCTCGCAGGCATCAGCGGATCGATGACGATCAAAATCGAAGAAGGTGGGAAGCACTTTTACGAGTTCGACTACACTCTGCCGGACGCCCGGTGATGGCCGAAGCCCACGATGGCTGATCCCAATGCTCGCGACGAACGCGATGCCTGGGCACACACCGTTACTAGTTCTCCAAAATAACGTGCGCCAGCGCCTGCTCGGAGGTGTGCGTCAGAGACAGCGCGATGTTCTTGTAGCCAAGTTTGGCGGCAATGGCAGCGGCTTGTCCATGCAAGTGCAGCGTCGGCCGCTGTCCCTTGGGGCGCACGACTTCAATGTCGCGCCAGCGCACGCCATGGTTCCAGCCAGTGCCAAGGGCTTTCATGCCCGCTTCCTTGGCCGCGAAGCGGGCCGCATAGCTTTCAAAGCGCGTGGCCTTCGCCTCGCAGTATCGGATTTCGCCTTCGGTAAAAATGCGGCGCACGAAGCGGTCGCCAAAGCGCTCGATGGATTCCCGAATGCGGGGAACTTCGGCAATGTCTACGCCCGTGCCGATGATCATCCAGACATGGTAATTGGTGATTGGAAATTTGTAATTGGTAATTGCAACCGGCGCTCCGCTCAGAAAAATGCCCGTAATTCCTCTGTGGTTTTGGTTTCGGCCGAATCAGACGATCAAATTCAAGGCCTCAACGAGTTGCGAATCCTGCTCGGGAAACACGGTGCGCAAGTCGAGCAGCACGCGGCCCTCTTCGACGCGCGCGATCACCGGCGGGTCGGAGCCGCGCAAGCGGGCGCAAATCTCGTCGGCACTATTCTCGCGATGAGTCAAAGCAATGAGCCGCGTAGGCAGCACGGCCGTGGGTGCCGCGCCGCCGCCAATAACGGACTCTCCGTCGATAACTTCCAGATGCAACTTTGACGATGCCTTCGCACCGGAATTCACTTGCAACGCAATCGCCGCGGCGCGCGCCGAAATTTCATCTTTCGACAATTGCATCATTCGCACTACCGGCACGGCGTCGTGATCGTGCTTGACGTAGGCCAGCAGCGTGGCTTCCAGCGCGGCATAGGAAAGCTTGTCAACGCGCAGCGCGCGAAAGAGGGAATTCGACCGCATCCGCGCAACCAGGTCGGCGCGCCCGGTGATCAGCCCCGCCTGCGGACCGCCCAGCAGTTTGTCGCCGCTGTAAGTAACGACATCGACGCCTGCACGCAGGCTGTCAAAGACGCTGGCCTCGTTCGCAATGCCGACTTCCCGCAGATCAAAAAGCGCGCCGCTGCCGAGGTCTTCCAGCAAAGGCAGGTTGCACCGCCGGGCCGAGCTCCACCAGATCGGCCAGCGCAGGCTGCTCAGTAAATCCGGTGATGGCGAAGTTAGACCGATGCACCCGCAGCAAAAGCCGCGTGCGATCCGTAATGGCCCGCTCGTAGTCGGCGATGCGCGTGCGGTTGGTGGTGCCAACTTCGCGCAGCGTAGCTTGCGACTTCGACATTACGTCGGGAATGCGGAACGACCCGCCAATTTCAACCAGCTCCCCGCGAGAGACGACGACCTCGCCGCCCTCAGCAAGGGAGTTCAGAGCAAGCAAAACGGCAGCGGCATTATTGTTGACGACGATGGTCGACAACGCAGGGACAGCCGCTCCCGCCTGGTCTTCGAAGAGCTTCTGAAACAGCCGCTCCACATGCACGTCGCGCTTGCCGCGTTCTCCGCTCTCCAGATTGAATTCCAGATTCGAGTAAGCAGCCGCCGTCCCGCGCATATGATCGAGCGCGGTCGCCGCTAACGGCGCGCGGCCAAGATTCGTGTGCAAGATTACGCCCGTGGCATTGATGACCGGCCGAAGCGA
The DNA here is from genome assembly GCA_963698865.1 of uncultured Acidobacteriaceae bacterium. GTDB lineage: Bacteria > Acidobacteriota > Terriglobia > Terriglobales > Acidobacteriaceae > Acidiflorens. The sequence continues at coordinate 1,176,764 of CAVOSL010000007.1, forward strand.
ATAGCGGAGCGACCGCCGAAGCTCGCGCTCGATGGCGGCAGAAATGCCGGTGAGAGCAATGTCCAGAGCGTTTTCGTCGAGGCGGTCACTGGCGATCTCCTGGCGCAGCCGGCCGAGGACGGCGCGGACCGCGTCACTGACCGCAGCCGTGCCATCGCGCTCAGTGAGCGCGTGAATCTCCGGTCGCCGCAGGATTTCATCGGTGGATGGAAGTCTCCGAAAGAGCGCGGCATTTGAGGTCGAGGCCACCGACCGGATTATGCCATAGCATGGCTACGACCGTAGCGCCGGCTGCGCGGCGGGCGACAATCCCGCTGCATTCACAGTCACAGTCAAACTTTGGGGCGCTTCCCCTACAGCGTATGCATGTAGGCAAGCAGGTCCTTAATCTGCTGGTCGTTCATCACCTGCCCGAAGCCTTCCATCTTCGAGCGCCCGTACTTGACGATATCGGCCACCCGATCGTCGTTAGCGGGCAGCCCGCTCAGCTCCAGATACGGCCGTTTGAACACGCCTTTCATGCTCGGTCCTTTTTTCCCGCGCGAAGAATAGGGTTCGTGGCAGCGGTCGCAGTAGTTGTCGTACAGTTTGCGCCCTGCCGCTTGCTGCGGATTGAGGCCAAGTTCGGCGTCAGATTTGCGGCGCTCGACGTCGCAGGCGCTGGTGGCAAGGATGAGAATCAACGCTGTGGTCACAACAGAAACGGGATAGAGGAAACGATTCTTACGAACTCGCATCATAGAAACGCGCTCACACGCGAACGCATAGAAGTAGGATAATACGTTCGCCATGGCGGTAGCCATCAAACGCGTCTACGACCAGCCGGTCGCCCTTGATGGCGTGCGAGTGCTGGTCGATCGTCTGTGGCCGCGGGGTCTGACGAAAGAAGCTGCCGCCGTGAAGCACTGGCTGCGCGATCTGGCGCCCTCGAACGAGTTGCGGCAGTGGTACCACGCAAATCCCGAAGCGTGGGCGCAGTTTCGCAGCCGATATTTGAAAGAGCTGACGGCCGCGAAGGCGACCGCCGCCGTCGAAAAGCTGTACGACCTGGCCGAAGGAAAGAAAAATCTGACGCTGCTTTATGCCTCGCGCAACGAAGAACGCAACAACGCGACCGTACTGAAAGAATTATTGGAGGGCGGGCGAAAACCGCCATCCAGCGTAGGACGCGCAGCGGTGGCCGGCGGGCGCATTCGGAAGGCGAAAAGGTTGTAGTCTGCAGTCAATTGTCATCCCGAGCTTCGCTCGGGATGACAGAGTCTGGCGAATTCGGTGATTGCCCCGCACTATAATTTCCCAGTCATGTCCAGTTCCGCCGCTAAAAAGAAAATCGAATCCCTGCGCGAAAAAATCCGGCACCACGAATACCTCTATTACGTCCAGGACAATCCCGAACTAACCGACGCCGACTTCGACAAGCTGATGAACGAGCTGAAGCGGATCGAAGCGGAGCATCCCGAACTCATAACGCCCGACTCTCCCACGCAGCGCGTAGGTGGCAAGCCCCGCGAAGGATTCGTAAAGGCGAAGCATTCCTCGCCCATGCTCTCGCTCGACAACGCCTACAGCGAAGAAGAGCTGCGCGATTGGGAACGGCGCGTGCACGAGCTGAGCGGGCGCGATGATGTCGAGTACATCTGCGAACTCAAGCTGGACGGCATGTCGCTGGCGCTGGTCTATGCCGATGGGCGTCTGGAACGCGGCATCACGCGCGGCGATGGCAGCGTCGGGGAAGATGTCACGTTGAATGTGCGGACGGTGCGCTCGATTCCGCTGTCGGTTGCGAAAGAAAAATTGAAAAAAGCCGGCATTCCCGCCGACTTCGAAACACGCGGCGAAATGCTGATGCCCATCGCCGCATTTCGCAAGCTGAACGAAGACCGGCAAAAGCTGGGGCTCGCCACGTTCGCCAACCCGCGTAACTTCACCGCCGGCACGGTACGCCAGCTCGAGCCCAGCATCACCGCCCAGCGCCGCATGGACTACTTCGCCTACATGCTGCTGAAAGATGGGCGCACGTATTTCGACCGGCAATCGAAAACGATGGATGCGCTCGAGGCCGCCGGATTCAAGGTGAACCCAAATCGCAAGCTGGTGAAGAATCTCGACGAGGTCTGGAAGTTCATCCAGAGCTGGGAGGGCAAGCGCGAGTCGCTGCCCTACGAGATCGACGGCATCGTGGTGAAAGTCGATCGCACCGCGCTCCAGCAGGAGCTGGGATTCACCGGCAAAGCTCCGCGCTGGGCGATTGCCTACAAGTTCGCGGCGCACGGCGCAATCACCCAGGTCGAGGACATAGTTCCGCAAGTCGGTCGCACCGGAAAACTCACTCCGGTCGCCTGGCTCAAGCCCGTGCCCATTGGCGGCACGATGGTTTCGCGCGCCACGCTGCACAACATGGATTTCGTCGACGAACTCGGCGTCAAGATCGGCGACTGGGTCGAAGTCGAGCGCGGCGGCGACGTGATTCCAAAAGTAGTGAAGGTGGTCGAGGATGCAGAGCACCCGCGCGGCACGAAAACTTTTGAGATGCCCGAGCATTGCCCGGTCTGCGGCGGCAACGTCGTGCGCACCGAGGGGGAGGCCGATCATCGCTGCGTCAACGCAAATTGTCCGGCGAAGCTTCAGGGCACGATTCTGCATTTTGCCTCGCGCCACGTCATGGACATCGACGGCTTGGGCGAAGCGCTGGTCAATCAGCTCACCGCGGGCAGCCTGGTCAAAAACGTCGCCGATCTTTATCGGCTGACGAAAGATGATCTGCTGACGCTCGAGCGCATGGGCGAAAAGTCGGCGGACAACGTGCTCGGCGAAATTGCGGATTCGAAAAAGCTGCCGCTGGAGCGCGTGATTTATGGCCTCGGAATCCGCTTCGTGGGTGAGCGTACGGCGCAGTTCCTGGCCGAACACTTCGGCTCGCTCGACGCGATCATGAACGCGAGCGCCGAGGAGCTGGAAGAAGTGAACGAGGTAGGCCCGCGCATCGCCGAGAGCATCGTGGAGTTCTTCGCCGACGAGCACAATCGCAAGCTGGTCGGCGATCTGCGAAAAGCCGGCTTGACGTTCACCGGGCAGAAAAAAGAAAAGGGGACGAAGCTGGCGGGCAAGACTTTCGTGCTGACCGGAACGCTGATGCGCCACACTCGCGACGAGGCAAAGAAGATGATCGAAGACGCCGGCGGGCGTGTCTCGGGATCGGTGAGCAAGAAGACGGATTACGTTGTGGCTGGCGCGGAGGCGGGGTCGAAGCTGGATAAGGCGCGGGAGCTGGGCGTGTGCGTCATCGACGAAGAGGAGATGGAAAAGCTGCTGTCGTAATTGGAGGGGCGAATGGCCCAGTGCGTCCTACTTCAGGGTGTAGCGCGCTCCGCGCCCCTTACCGGCTTGTGCCAGGTAACTATCCTTGGCCAGCTTTCTTAAATGTACCTTGATGGTATTGCGGTTCGCGTCCGTAGACTCCTCGATTTCCTTTACGGTAATTTCACCGCGCGTTTTGGCGAGCTCCAGTATCTGACGAGAAAGCGCGGGCAGGGATGAACGCAGAGCCTGCTCTTCTTTCACCTTCGCGGCGAGGTTGTCTTTCTGCTTCGCCATCGTCTTCAGGAAAAACACCAGCCAGTACTCCCAGTTCTGCTTTCTCTTGCGGATGGTCTGCTGAGTCCGGCGCAGCGCGAGATAGTAGTTATCCTTGTTGGCCTCGATCACGCACTCCATTGAGCTGTAGGGAACGTACCCATACCCGGCACGCAGCAGGAGGAGCGTTGTAAGGATGCGCGAGAGCCGGCCGTTGCCGTCTTTGAAAGGGTGGATCGCCAGGAATACGGCAGTGAAAATCCCAATCAGTATTAGGGAATGATACGTTTCTTCACTGACCGACTCATTGAACCAATCTACGAGTTCGTTCATCCGGCCTGGCGTTGCGAATGGCGTCGTCGTTTCAAACACAACGCCCAGGCTTTTGCCATCGGGACCAAAGGCTTCCACGTGGTTCGGCACTCTCTTATAGTGGCCTCGATGGTCCTGATCTTTGCTGCTGTATTTGAGAAGAACGCCGTGCAGTTGCTTGATGTGATTTTCCGTGAGCGTGATGGATTCGAAACTCTCAAAAATCATGTCCATCGCATCGGCGTAGCCGGCCACTTCCTGCTCGTCGCGGCTGACGAAGGACTTGGCCTTGATGCCCGAGAGCAGCTTCTCGACCTCCCGGTCGCTGAGTTTTGCCCCCTCAATACGGGTAGAGGAGCCGACGCTCTCAATCGTCGCGATCCGCCTCAGGGTTGTAAGCCTTTCGGGCGCGAGCGTCTCCATCGCTTTCCAACGCCCTTTGAACTCATCTATCTCTGCGATGAGCTTCAGGACTTCAGGCGTTATTGTGATGTCTTTGATCGGGTGGCTTCGGATATCCATTTTCACCCATTCTTACCCGATTGTTGACGAATGGCAAGTGGATATCCATTCATATCCATTTGCACCCGGTTTAATTGCCACACAATCGCCGTTCCACCCACCCCTTCCTCCACTTCTGGCAGCCGCGGCTGATACACCAAAGAAACCCAGAATGACATCGTGAGCAGCCACGAACCATACCGACCGAAACACACGAACTGCCAGCCATTCGTCTGACGGGGGTGGACCCACAAGGTGGCGAAGGTGCGGGAATGGAGGCCATCATTGAAGCGCTGGCGCTTTGTGAGAATCCGCGCTGACCAACGATGGCGAGTCTTACTGCAGCCCTTCGACAAGGTAAAGATCGGACAGCAGCCGCCGGTAGCCATAAACGTACGCCTTGCCGTCCGGCGTCGGCAGCACCGGCCCGACAAACTCCACGCCCGCCGGATCGGGTGGCATGAGCTGCTTCCACAAAACCCGCTTGCCGCTAGCGAGTTCCAAACGGTAAACCTTGGCGGGCAATTCTCCTCCTCGATAGATGAACAACGACCGCCCGTCGGCAGTCCATGCCACCGGCACTTCTCCCGTCTCCAGCCCCTTGATCGGACGCGGCTCCCCGGATGGCACCGGAAAAAGATAAGCCTTATCGTCGGGCCCAACGGCGGCGATCGAAGTCCCGTCGGGCGACAGCGCAAACGAAAAGCCGTTCGTCCCTTCTGGCGTCACCGCCTCGACTTTGTCCACGTCAATGTTCTGCACGTAAAGCCTCAGGCCATGATTCGGTTCCGTGCCCGCCAGCAGAACCCGCTTGCCATCAGGAAAAAACATGGCTGCGCTGTGGATGATGTCGTGCCCTTGCAGATGCTTGGGCTCGCCCGGGCCGGTCGGCAGAAGAAACAAATCGGTGCCGTTATCGCCGCGGCACGACAGCGCCCATTTTCCGTCAGGAGACAAAGCCAGCGACTGCCCATCACCCAGCCGCACCGCCGCCGAGCCGTCGGTCTTGCGCACGTAGACCGCATAGCTCGGGCCGCCCGCCTCACCCTCTTCGCGAAACAGCAGCGTCTTGCCATCATCGGAAAGCGTCACCGGAAACGACCAGTCAAGCCAGGTAAAGTCATGCTCCGCCGGATCCTCCGCGCGATGCACGATCAGGCCGCGCCTCCAGCTATCGCGGGCCAGCAGAACCCGCCCGTCCGTCCTAACGTCTTGCAGCGTGAGGTCGGCCGGGACGCGCACCACCAGCCGCTCCTTGCCTGCGAGCGTCACCGCAAACAACGAACGGTCGATCCCAATCAGAGTCGCCGTTACCCAAACTTCGTCCCCCTTTGGCGACCACGCCAAGCCATCCGCACCGCCGCCGTAGGTCTGGCTCAAGGACTGCTTCTTGCCGTTCATGTCCACGACGGCGACGCTCCCGATCGAATCTCCCTGGATCGGATGCTCCACAAAAGCAATCATGTCGCCCTTGCGCGAAATCCGGGGATGGCTGATCCAGCCGCCCGTCTCGTACAGCACTTTGCCCGGCGGATATTCCAGCCGATTCCGTCCGTTCACGTCGCGCACGATTGCGAACTGGGTGCCGTCGGGAGACCAGTCGGCCCACTGAATGTTCTCCAGGATCTCGCGCGGAGCCCCGCCGCCGAGTGGCATCTGCGCCAGCGTCCCCGTATGCACCTGCGATTTCGACTGCTGGCTGTGCAACAGCACAGCCATCTCTCCGTTCGAAGAAATGCCGAGAATTTCCGCTCCGGGAACCCCCACCGACCGAGATTCCGGATTGCCGAAGCGCGTGCTGAAAATCTCAACCGGCCCGCCTTCCCAGGCCGCAGAGTAGACGATGGTCTGTCCGTCCGGTGCGAACCGCGCCATGCGAATGGTCCCGCGCCGATAAGTCAGCAGATGATAAGCAGGCGTTGCAACCGGACCCTTCTGCCGCGCCAAAAGAAATGCGATAGCCGCGAGCGCCACCACCAACGCTGCTCCGAGAACCATCGCAACCCGGCGCGATGAGGGCTGTGGAATTGCGTGTGCACCAGACGAGACAGAGGTCGCGCCAGCGGCAGGTGTCGTGCCCGAGATCCTCGTCGCGGCGGGGACGTTGGGTGTTTCGGTGGGGACTGACGAAGACGACACGCGCGCCGCGTCCCGCTCGCGTTTAAGCCTTTTCAGATCGGCCCTGACCTCAGCCGCGCTCTGGTAGCGCAACTCCAAGTCCTTCTCCAGCAACTTCTGCACGATGCGCTCAATCTCCGCGGAGAGGTCGGGATTCAGCCGGATCGGGGCCGTGGGCGCGCGATTGAGAATTGCCTCGGTGATGACGCCTTGCGTCTCCCCCCGGAACGGCAGCATCGCGGTAGCCATCTCATAAAGCACGACGCCAAAAGAAAAAAGATCGGTGCGCCCGTCCAGATCCTTGCCGCGCACCTGCTCGGGCGACATATAAGCCACGGTCCCAATTGCCGTGCCCGGACTGGTAAGACTGAGCGCGTTGGCGTCGGCCATGGTCAGAGAATCCGCGCTGACCGACTTCGGCGAAGCCGCAATCTTCGCCAATCCAAAATCCAGAATCTTCGCGTGTCCGCGCTTGGAAACAAAAATGTTCGCCGGCTTGATGTCGCGGTGAACGATTCCCTTGGTGTGCGCCGCATCGAGCGCGTCCGCCATTTCAATGGCGATTTCGAGCAGCGGGTCCAGTTCCATCGGCCGCACCCCGATCAGGTGCTTGAGCGTGGAGCCTTCCAGGTACTCCATCGCGATGAAGGACTGGCCGTCGTGTTTGCCGATCTCGTAGATCGTGCAAATGTTGGGATGATTCAATGCCGAGGCCGCGCGCGCCTCCCGCCGGAACCGTTCGAGGGCAGGCTCATCATGCGCCACTTCGTCGGGCAGGAATTTCAAAGCAACGAAGCGGCCTAGTTCCGTATCTTCGGCCTTGAAGACCACTCCCATGCCGCCCCCACCAAGCTTTTCCAGGATGCGGTAATGCGAGATAGTCTGGCCGATCATCAGGGGCAAATCTTACGTGGGCGAATCGGGCAAGTCAATGAAAGGCTCTGATGATGGCGCGTTCATGGAAACCGTACGCCGTTGGCGGGTCTCGCACCACTCTCCTTCAGTGCGTTGACCTCCTACAAGACTTAGTTTTCTTCGCTCTTAATCTCCGCGTTTTTCTTTGGTGGCTTGCTCGGCATTCTGCGGAGAACTTCGTCGAATTGGCCCGGTCGGTCTTCAGCCCGGTCAAAGTGCGCGAGAGAAAATCAGCGTTCCCAAGCCCAACAGGGCCTCCGCTTCTGCCATCGTACGAACGACCGCAAAGTCAGTCCGTTTTGATTCGAGTAAGATGCCGTACATTCGATTCATCCCATAAACGACTGCCTGAGGCGCGATTGCGACGCGCATCTTCATTCCCGCAGACGGAGGTTCGTTTTCCGCAACATTCCGCACGTACTCAGCGGTTACTTGCAAGTCAGAGACGGCAGAGTAGTCAAAGAGCCCGAAGTCGGCTCCCTCGTCAGCAAGAAATCTTCTTACCGCCACATCGGCAGCAACCAAGATGTCGTTGGTAAGGACTCCGAAAAGGCAGACTCGCAGAACCCGGTGAGCCGGATCAAAATCCATCGAAAAAGATGACGGATGGATTTGGTTTTGATCCATGGATGCCGCCTAATCTTGCGAAATCGGCCGATCTTACAGTGCCCGGATGGACCAGGGGGGAGTTTTTATCTTATCTGAAAATGTCGCCAGACAGGAGTCCCTCCTGTTCATGGAACTGCGTCCCCGCGCCTTACCGTGACCGAGTAGCGCGGACACTCCCTTCGGCAACCTCAGGGCAGGCTCTGTCCGCGCCGCAAGCCATGTCCCGCGAACGCCAGCCGATCCTTAGTGCTTCGCCGTCGGCGGCATCAGCCCATTCAGCCGAAGATACATCGCGGCCTCGGCATAGTGGTCGGCCCAACTGCCGGCCAGGATTATTACGAATCGCGCGCGCGAAAATTGCTGGCCGCCGAAGCCTTCAATCATCTCGCCGAGCTTCGAATCGTCCATCTTGCCGAGCGCGGTTCCGCAGAAATCGAACGACGCCTTCAGCGCGGCCACGAGTTTGTCCTTGCCGTCGGTTTCTTTCGCCTCCTCCACTTTGGGAGCCGGAACGGCGGCGGCCTTGCTACAGAAACCGTTGTTCGATTCAATCATGTGCGCGACGAGATGAGCGAAGGTCATTTGATCGGCCGAGGGCTTGTAGCTGAACTTGTCGGCTGGCATGGCTTCGATGGCAGCGATTGTGTTTTTCTGGCGGCCGGGAAGAGTGTCGCGCAGTGCGGTGCTGACGGGGTTCTTGACTTGAGCGGTTGCGGACGCGGCGAGCAAGAGCAAGGGCAGAACGAAATTGAGTTTCATGGCCATCCTCCGAGGGCGCTTGCCAGCATAACGCGAACCGGAGTATCCGCGCCACACCGGACACGCCAGGGCGCCGCTTCCTGCGGCTGATCCGCGCTACACTGGAGCCATGCACGCGCACGGCGCTCACGGACATTCGCATGGCGGCCATTCCCACGCGACCGGCCGTGTGCTGCAGATTTCGCTTGCGGTCACGGCGCTCTACATTGCGCTCCTCGTGGTGGCGGGCGTCCGGGCCCATTCTCTTGCCCTGCTGTCGGAGGCAGGCCACAATCTCTCCGACCTTCTTGCCCTCTTGTTGTCGCTGGTGGCGGTGTATCTGGAGGCGCGTCCTCCGAGCGTTACCAAAACTTACGGCTATCGCCGCGCCGGAGTGCTGGCTGCGCTGGTGAATTCGCTCTCTTTGGTAGTGGTGTCGCTTCTTATTTTCTATGAGGCCTACCGGCGAGTTCAGCATCCCGAGCAGGTGCGCGCCGGGCTGATGATCTGGGTGGCAGCGGCGGGCGTCGTGATGAATGGCGCGATCGCGCTGCTCCTGTGGCGATCCGGCCGCGACGTGAACGTGCGCAGCGCCTTGCTGCATGAGGTGGGCGACACGGTTTCAACCGCGGCGGTGATTGTCGGCGGCTGGGCGATTCTGTTGACGGGGCAATATTGGATCGACTCGGCGCTGTCGTTCGGGATTGGCGCCCTGATTCTGTGGTCAAGCTTCGGCATCGTCCGCGAGACGCTCAATATTCTCCTCGAAGGCACGCCGCGCGGCATGAGCCTGGATGAAGTGGAAGCGGCGGTGCGCGCGATTGCCGGAGTCAGCGATGTCCATGATCTGCACGTCTGGAGCATTGGATCGGAAAACCATGCGCTTTCGGCGCACGTGAAGATCGCCGACATGGCGACTTCGGAGAGCGATCTGATTCTGCGCGAGATTAATGAAAAGCTGGGGCGGACGTTCGGGATCCACCACACGACCATCCAGCTCGAGCACCTTGTGTGTGACATGCCGCATGCGTGCGTGATTGCGGTGCGGGAAGAGCACGTGCACTCCGAGCACGAGCATGGTGGGCACAACGGCTGAAACGAACGGTTAACCGGCCGCCCTTTAGGAAACGCCGTTCGCATTCAAGTGCGCCGAGTATTGCTTGTCAACCTGTTTGATGTGGTTGGTCAGCCATTCCTGAAGAAAGCTTCCCACCGAGATTGCCTGGCCGAGCACCCCCTTCTCCACATCCTTGTGAAATTGTTCGACCCGCTTTTCGAACATCCTGTGCTGGGCGAGATGCGACGCCAGCGCTGGATAGTGTGTCTTTTCGAGAAGTTGTTCCTCGCCCGCAAAATGAAACTTCGCGTAGTCGCTTAGGTCCTTAACGACCTTTCCAATGATCTGAGCCCCTTTGCCGGCCGACATGGCATCGTGCAAGTTGTTGAGGAGTGCGAAAAGTTTCCTGTGATCCTCGTCGCACTTTGCAACTTTCACACTGTACGACTGGTCCCACGTCATAAAGGCCATTGGTTACCTCCCAGCTAGGTTTTATCCTCGTGTGTTCTATCGGCGGCTTTCGCAAATACTTGAATGCGGAAGCTGGGAAAGATCAGGGCTTCAGGCGCGATGCTCATGCTCATAGATCTCCTGCACGGTTTTGATGGTGTCGGCATCTTCCGGCGGTTTGTCGGGACGCAGCCGCACGATGCGCGGAAAACGCAAGGCATACCCGCTTTCGTGGCGCGCGGACCGCATCATGTTGTTGAAAGCGACTTCGAGAACGATCGTCGGCTCAACTTCCAGGCGAAAGCCGTGATCGGCGATTTTGTGGGCGAGAAACCATTTCGTCATCTCGGCGATCTCCACATCCGTAAGCCCCGAGTAGGCCTTGCCGATGTTTACGAGACGATCGCCATCCCAAACCGCAAAAGTGTAATCGCTAAGCACCCCGATGCGCTTGCCGTGTCCGTACTCTACGGCCGTGACGACCACGTCGAGCGTGGCGAGTTCGCGCTTCATCTTGAGCCACGACTTGCCGCGCCGTCCGGGCGTGTAGCGCGACTCGAGGTCCTTGATCATGAGGCCCTCGTTGCCCCGGTTGCGCGCGGCCAGGAAGAGCTGCTCGAGATCGTCGGGGGTGTGGGCCATGGCAACGGGAGTGCGGATGATGCGGGCTTGCGAGTCGTCATCTGCTTCGTCGAACGTCAGAGTTGACTGGCCCTCTGCCGTGATGAATCGTGGTGTGATGACTGGTGCTCTGCGCGGAAGCGCCAGCAGTTCGTCTAGGATTTGCGCGCGTTCGCGGAGTGGACGCTCCAGAAGAAGTTGGCCATCAGCGTAGAGAATGTCGAAGACCATGTAAGCAACCGGCACTTCGCGCATGAGTCGCCCACTGACCCTCTTCCGACCCAAGCGCTGCTGGAGCGTGCTGAACGGGAGAGCGCGGGCATCCTCGCCGCTCTGCCACGCCACAATCTCGCCATCCAGGATTGCATCTTTCGGTAGGCCCGCCAGTGCGGGCGGCAGCTCCGGGAACGATTCGGTGATTTCATCGCGGGTGCGCGAGAAGAGGCGAACTTCACCTTCCGCAACGTGAGCCTGCGCGCGGATGCCGTCGTACTTGTCCTCCACCGCCGCATTGTCGAAGTAACTGACCGCCTCTTCCGTGGACTCGACAGGACTCGCGAGCATGAAATCGATAGGATGAAAAAGCCGCATGTGCGCTTCGGCGAGCTTTCCCGCGGACGCAAGAACGAGCGTTTCGCCGAGATCGCCGAGCAGCATGTTGGCTCGTTTAACCTGATCGAGCGGAACATCGAACGCCCGGGCGATTGCCTCCTCAACCAGGCTCTCTTTAAGGCCGATGCGCAGGTCTCCACTAATGATCTTGACGATGTACTTGGCTTCAAGGGGCGCGGCACGTTCGAGAAGGTGACGCAGCAAGGCTGCTTTAGCCGTCGGACCCCGAGCGGCCGCAATCTCGCCGAAGGAACGCTTCACTTCCACCAGCGGCAATCCTGCACCAGTATTGGCCTGAAGCGCCTCGGCCGCGACCGCGCCGGCATCGCCGTGACGGCGGTAGATCTCGGACAGTTCCTGTTCCGACCTGCCGGAGACGTCAGCAATCACGCGCCAAACGAGCGCGCCTCCCACTTGTAGGGTGGCTTCGACATACGCAGCAAAAGGCCGTCCCGACAGAAAGATTGCCGCAATCGCCGCCTCGGCCGCCGGAAGGGAGCGGAAGTAGTCGGCGACCAGCGCCGTTTTGGCCAGCTTGCTGGCGGTCCCGGCAATCGATTCGGCGGTCTCGGCGAAGCGCAGCATGTCCTCAAGATTCTATGTTGGATGAAATAGATTGGATGAAATAGAGAGGTTAGAAGTCAGTGGTTCAAGATCAGATTGGCGAGGAGCGGTTTGCCCCGGCGCCCTTGACCGCGGACGCCCATCCAGCGATTAACTCTCGTTTGACAAGGGCCTTCCCGGTCGCTATTCTCCGCCCAAAACGGAAGTGAGTCTATGTTTGTTGCTGTTCGGGCGCTTACCTACGCAACGCTCTTCATCGCCTTCCTGCTCATCTACCTTCCAGGGCGAGTTCTATCCCGTTCGGGCATCACTCGTCCGGCGGCCATCGCCGGGCCGCAAGTCATCGGCATGATTATAGCGAGCGCAGGAGCTCTCATCGCTTTATGGTGCATATTCACCTTCGCGCGGATTGGGCGAGGCACGCCAGCGCCTTTCGATCCGCCCCGCAACCTGGTGATTCGCGGGCCCTATCGATTCGTCCGGAATCCCATGTACATCGGCGCGGCCGTGGCTCTGGGCGGAGCTGCCCTGTTCTATCAATCGCTTTGGCTGCTTGCGTATGGTTTTGTGTTCCTTCTTGTCTGCCATCTTTTCGTCGTCTGGTATGAAGAGCCTACGCTGCGGCGCACCTTCGGACCGGAATACGAGGATTACAGCCGACGAGTCCGGCGATGGTGGCCTCGTCCGGCCGCGGTTCTGTAGACTCCCAGCGTGGATGGCGCGCATTCAGACTTGGAGGTCGAAACTGCCCGCCCATGGGGGTAATGTCCAAATCTTAGTTTTCCACCACGGAGACACGGAGACACAGAGAAACCCCAACAATTGGCAAGCCCTCTCCTTAGTCGGTTTCGCGGGTTCAAGGTGTTCTCCGTGACTCTGTGACTCCGTGGTAAAAAAGGCAAATTAGGGCACCACCCCCATGGGCGAAAGGCACGGAATCCGCGGCCTCTGTGATACCCTATTGCGAGGAGTCGTCCCACCCCGCAGCGACATCCAATGACTAGGCTTTAAGTGGTTTAGGTCCGTTTTCTATGCGACGTTGGCGGCAAATCTTGCGTTTTCTGGCAGCCGTGCAGCTGCTCCCGGCACTGGAAAGTGGCGAAGAGACCACCCTGGTTGGCGGGCAGGCTGTGCTGGAGGGCGTTATGATGCGCTCTCCTCATGCCTGGGGAATTGCCGTGCGCAAGCCATCGGGAGAGATCGTCACTCACAGCGAGCCGCTCGCCCGTCCTTCGGAAGAGCATAAGTGGATGGGATGGCCGGTCGTGCGCGGCGTAATGACACTCGGACACGCCATGACGCTCGGCTTCCGCGCGCTGAAGTTTTCCGCGAATGCCGTGCTCGAAGATATCCAGGCCGGCGATTCTGCCGGCAAAGATCCGCAAGGCAAAGATCCGCAAGGCAAAGATAACGGCAAGAAGTGGGAGATCACGGGCTGGATGGCTGGCCTGAACATGGCGTTTTCCATCCTCTTCTTCATCTTCATGTACAAGTATCTTCCGCTGGTGGCTACTACCGAACTGAAACGCGTGAACCCCGTTTTCGGGGAACAGTTCATCTTTAACCTCGTCGATGGCCTGATCCGCATTGCGATGTTCCTGCTGTTTGTATGGGGCGTTTCTCTATGGAAGGATATCCGCCGCGTCTACGAGTATCACGGCGCGGAGCACAAAACGGTTTTTGCCTTCGAGAACGGCGATCCGCTGCAGACCGCGTCAGTGCAAAAGTATTCGACCTATCATCCGCGCTGCGGCACCAGCTTCCTGATGACCGTGATGATCATCTCGATGGTCGTCTACATGTTCATTCCAGTGACGACGTTCTGGGCGCGGTTTGCTGAGCGCATAGCGCTCCTGCCGGTGATCGCGGGTGTCTCTTACGAAATTATTCGTTACGCCGCCAAGCGTTTTTCGGCCAACCAACGCGGCTCATTGTTCTCGCTGATGACGGCGCCCGGACTATGGCTGCAGCGGATCACCACGCAGCCTCCGGATAACAGCCAGGTGGAATGCGCGATCGTGGCGCTAGATCAGGCAATGGCTCTTGAAAAGCAGCACGGCGGCGAACTGGTGATTGCCTAGTAGTCGCTAGTCGTCGGTCGTTAGTCGCTCTGCGACTGTCCAATCCATTCAAAATAGGAAAACATCACAATTTGAATGTTCACCGGTCATTGGGACACCTGGAATCGACGCGTAGCTTTAAGGCGGAGGTATTGCAATGCCAGCGCCTTCAACTTTTGCCCCAGATTTTGTACGATTCCTCGTTCATGCCCGAGGATCTTTATTGGAGCTTCAAACGCAGGTTCTGATTGCCCGGCGGTTACAATATTTGTCAGAAGAAAAATCCGCAAACCTCAACCAGCTTGGGGACGGCATCGGTCGCGGGCTGAATGCATTGATTAAACACTTTCGCGCGGAAAGGCCTAACGACTAACGACCATCGACTAACGACCATGTTTGAACGTCTTGATCAAATCGAAGCCCGCTATGAGGAGCTGACAAACGCCCTCGCCTCGCCGGAAATCACCAACGATTCGGCGAAATACCAGAAGACTGCCAAGGCGCACAGTGAGATCGCGCTGATGGTCGAAAAATATCGCGAATACAAGGATCTGACGCGCGGCATAGCCGAGAGCAAAGCGCTGCTTGCCGAAGAAACCGATGCCGAAATGCGCGCCTACGCCTCGGAAGAACTGGCCAAACTCGAAGCGCGTGTCGGCGGCGTGGAAGAAGAACTCAAGGTGTTGCTGCTGCCGAAAGATCCGAACGACGAGAAGAACGTCATCCTCGAAATCCGCGCCGGCACGGGCGGCGATGAAAGTACACTGTTCGTCGCGGAAGTCTTCCGCATGTACAACCGCTATGCGGAAAGCCAGAAGTGGAAGGTCGAGGTGCTGTCCACTTCGGAGTCGGGCGTGGGCGGGCTCAAAGAAGTCATTGCGCTCATCGAGGGCGACCGCGTCTATTCGCGGATGAAATACGAAAGCGGCGTCCACCGGGTGCAGCGGGTGCCCCAGACCGAGCAGCAGGGGCGCGTTCACACGTCGGCTATTACGGTAGCCGTGCTGCCGGAAGCTGAGGATGTCGACGTCAAGATCGAAGCGAAAGACTTGCGGATCGATACCTTCTGCTCCTCCGGGCCCGGTGGCCAGTCGGTCAACACGACCTATTCCGCGGTGCGCATCACCCACATTCCAACCAACACGGTAGTGAGTTGCCAGGACGAAAAATCGCAGATCAAGAATCGCGAAAAAGGCATGCGCGTGTTGCGTTCGCGCCTCTACGAGCTAGAAATGCAGAAGCAGCAGGAAGCCCTGGCCAAAGAACGCAAGCAGATGGTCGGATCCGGCGACCGCTCCGAAAAGATTCGCACCTACAACTTCCCGCAGAACCGGCTGACGGACCACCGCATCGGCTTCACCATTCATCAGCTCGAGCAGGTGATGGACGGCAAACTACAGCCGCTGATCGAGGCACTGGTCACGCACTTCCAGGCCGAAAAGCTGAAGCAGGAAACCGCCAGCGTGGTGTGAAGGCAGAAGCTAGAGTAGATCGCTAGTAGGCTGTCGCTTACGGGCGCCAATCCAATATGAACCAGAACACCTTCAAAAGTATCGGCGCTGTCCTTGCGGGCATTGTCGTAGGCGCTGTCTTGAGTATCGGAACAGACCTGGCGCTCGCCGCCCTGCATGTCTTCCCACCGCTCGGATCCACTGCGTTCCTTCCATGGATGCTCGCGGTGGCGCTCGTCTATCGCTGTGTCTACACATTCGCGAGTGGTTACCTCACCGCCATGCTTGCGCCGCAGCGCCCGATGCGCCATGTAATCATCCTCGGCATCGTCGGCATTCTAGTAAGCTCTGCCGGTGTTGTAGCAGGCTGGAAGCTATCGGAACACTGGTATCCGATTGCGCTCGTCGTGATCGCTCTCCCATGCGCGTGGCTTGGCGGCCGACTCAGGGTGCATGAGGGCAATCTTTGAGGTTGCAATTTGCATCCTCAAACGTGAAGGCCTTTCGCGTTTGATTTGTTTTCTCCGGTCTCGCCGACTCCGTGGTGAAATAGACTCGTGCAACTTCGCCAGGTTTTGACTGCGGCTGTCGCGCGGCTCACTTCCGCAAGCGTCCCGTCCCCGCGCATGAACGCCGAACTGCTCATCATGTTCACTCTCGATTGCGATCGGGCCTATCTCTACGCCCATCCGGAGCGCGAGCTTACGGCGGACGAAATTGCGCGCTACGACACTGCGCTCGCCCGACGCGCATCCGGAGTGCCGGCGCAGTACATCACCGGGCATCAGGAATTTTGGGGGCTGGATTTAATTGTGTCGCCCGCCGTGCTCATCCCTCGTCCGGAGACAGAACACGTGGTTGAGGCAGTACTCGGAATTGCTCAAGATGCCTCCGTGCCGGGCGCCCACGCGGTGCGGGCAGAGCCTGCCCTGAGCTTGCCGAAGGGAGTATCCGCGCCACCCAAGCTACGCATCGTCGACGTTGGCACAGGCTCCGGAGCGATTGCGCTGGCATTGGCTCGGGAACTGCCCTTTGCCGAAATTCATGCCACCGACATTTCCGAGGAGGCGCTCGAAGTGGCGCGGGCGAATGCGGCGCGCCACGAACTGAGTGCACGCATTGCCTTTCGTCGCACTGATTTGCTCTCCGGTCTCCCGCCCGGCACGTTCGATTTTGTCGTTTCCAATCCTCCCTACGTCGGCGAGTCGGAGGAAGATCAGGTCCAGCTCGAAGTCCGCAAATTCGAGCCGCGCGGCGCCGTGTTTGCCGGACTTACAGGCCTTGAAGTGATCGAACGCCTCATCCCGCAGGCGCACGCAGCTCTGCGACCCGGCGCATGGCTCGTCTTTGAAATCAGCGGAACGATCGCGAACGCGGTGCGACCCCTGCTCGCCCGATGGGCGGAGGTTGCGATCAAGAGCGACTTGCAGGGCATTCCGCGCGTGGTGATCGCCAGGAAGCCGCCTTCGGATGAGGTCAAATGAAAACCGCAGAGGACGCAAAGGACACAGAGGCGGTTTTGGAACTCAATTCCTCTGCGTCCTCCCTGTCCTCCATGGTCTTCATTTGGTCCGGAGTAGCCAGGTCCGCTCACGCAGTTAGAAGTTAATGCGCACACCCAACTGCGCGGCAAACGGGATTCCCACCGTCGTCCCCGGCCCGAAGAAGTCGCCCAGCCCGCCCGACGGAATCTCGAGTTGCTTCAGGCTGCTGAACGGCACGGTCATGGAGCAATCCGGCACCGTGCATATATCGGTCACGTTGCCGCTGGCGATCTGATCCGGCGGCACCGGGAGTACAGCAAGATTGGTCACGTAATTGGCCCCAGGGTTGTTGCGGTTGAACAGATTAAAGAACTCCGCGAAGGGGTAAAGCTGCCAGCGCTCGTTGATCCTGATGGGACGCGCGACCCGAAAATCGGCCTGGATATATGCCTTGCCGCGAAATTCGTCGAGGCTCGTGGTATTTCCGTTGATCTGAATTCTCTCCGAGCCATCCGCGGTCGTGATCGTGAACGGGCGCGCTTGCTCGACTTGAGTAATTGTCGAAACCTCAAAGCCGCCGGGAATCCGTAGAACCCCGCCCAGCACGAAGCGATTGCGCGCGTCCTCGCCGGACGGGCCGTAGTCGCCGGGCGCAAACGCGTTCAACGGATCGCACACGCCATTGACATAGTCGAACAGCTCACCGAGCACGCATCCCCAGGTTTGCGCCTTGGAGAGCGTGTAGTTGGCGGTCAGGCTCAGGCGATTCGTGACGTTGCCCCTCAATTGCAGCATGAGCGCGTTGTAGCTGGAGCGATTGTCGGACTTGAAGATTGTGACGTCGGGATAACCATATGCGCGATAGCCGTGCTGTCCGTCTTCATAGGTGTAATCCGCGCTCGCGACCCAGTGTTGGGTAATCGCATGCTGAATGCCGGCGGTGGCGTGTATCGCGTAGGGCGTTTTGTAGCGCGGATCGATGAGCGCTGGCGGCGCCGTCTCAGGGTCCGCGATGGAGCCGTTGTTGACAGCTTGGAACGCCGGGGCCCACCCCCCTTGTGTGAGGTCGTTATAGTACATTCCGAAACCGGCGCGAAGCACTGTGTTCTCGCTGTTACCGGGGCTGTATGCGATGCCAAGCCGTGGGGCGATTTGCTTGCGATAGTCTTGCGGAGCCGCCAGCGGGTAGCCCCACTCGGTTAGCAGCGGAAACGAAGGATTATCCGTCTGGCTGCGGCCCGACGCTTTAAACAATCCAAATGTGGTCTGCCAGCGTAAGCCGTAGTTCACCGTCAGGTGCGGCGTTACCCGCCACGAATCCTCGGCATATAACGCCAAACGCTTGACGCTTTGCGAAAAGCTGGCGTCGAATGCGTCAGTGGTGACGGCTCCGGCTTCATAGTCGGCCACGAACTGGGCCTCGTTGCCAATGTAATCAACGGGGTTTTGCGGGAACGTGACCAGTGTTTCCTGGTTTCCGGGGAACGCTCCGCTCAACACGGGCTCGTGGACAAAATTGATTCCGAACTTCGGCGCATGATGGCCGGCGACGTGGCTGACGTCATAGCGGAACTGGTATTTCTCCTGATTGCGCAACGTGGGGAAGAACGTAATGGGCGTTGCGAACTGATTATCGCCAAATGTCTCAAAGCCGGAGACAGTAAGGCTAGTTGAACTGAACGGAAAGGCTAGGGCGAAGCCCAGATTCGAATTACGAGCCTGGGTCAGATGCAGCAGGCTCGCATTGAAAACGAAGCTGCCTACCCACGACGGGTTGAAGGTGTATTGATTGCTGATCACCGTACTGAAGTAGTTGTTGTGCGTGGTCAGGCCCGTCGAAGGCAGCGTTGCCTGCTGCACGAGATTGTTGTGGGTCAGGTAACTATCTTCAGCAAAGCGCAGGAACCAATTCGATTTGGGAGATTGCGCCCAGTCAAAGCGGATCGACCCAAGATAATCGCGAAAAGGAATCGGGACGTTCGCAGGCACGTCAATTGAAGAAATTCCTGGAATCAATCCGTCCGCAGCGATCTGTGCCAGCGCATTGAACTGGTCCGTGCTTGCCGGACTGTAAGCGATGCTGGCGTTTTCGTGCACATGCTCAAAAGACGCGAACATCCAAGCCTTGTTCTGGGCGATCGGGCCGCCAATGGTAGCGACGTAATTCTGGCGCGAGAAAGGCTGCTTGGGATTATGCACGCAGACCTCGTCGGTACAGGTCTCGGCCGGATTCTCAATGGGAAAGCGCGCGTTCAATCCCGAGGCCCGACCGTAGAAAGCCGCATCGCCATGCCATTCGTTGGTGCCATGCTTGGTGGTGATCACGACTGATCCCGCAGTGGTTCCTCCCGTATCGGCGTCTGAATTGGCAGTGCGGAAGTCGAACTCCTGAATCGCGTCCGGGGAGAAATTCTGTAGGAAGCCACCGATCCAGTCGTCCGAATTGTCGCCGCCGTCGACCGATAGTTCGTTGTTCAAGCCCGAGCTTCCGCCAGTAGAGACGGCCGTGATGCGCGCCTTGGTCGGATCGGAAGGCTCTACCGGCTCGGTACCGGGAATGAGATAGGCGATGTTCGCGAAACTGCGCGCCGCGAGCGGTAACGTCTCGAGGTCCTGACGCGTCACCACGCCCTGATGCACGGCGCTCGCGGTATCAATCGGCTCAGTCGTAATCGACGAGGCTGCACCCTGCACAGTGACGGTTTCATGGCCGGTTTGCGGCCGTAGTGTGATGGAAACATCGCGTACTACGCTGACCGCCACCTCCACGTCGGCTG
This sequence comes from uncultured Acidobacteriaceae bacterium, assembly GCA_963698865.1. Lineage (GTDB taxonomy): Bacteria > Acidobacteriota > Terriglobia > Terriglobales > Acidobacteriaceae > Acidiflorens. The sequence goes on from CAVOSL010000007.1 coordinate 1,196,606, forward strand.
AGGCGTCGGCAAAGCCTTTCGCGCTGACCACCATGTGGTAACGGCCGGGCAGAAGACCCTCAATGCGGAACTCTCCGCTGTAGTTCGCCGTGGCTTCGCGGGTAATGGAAGAATCCGCCGCATGAACCGTGACATGGGCGCCGCCCACGCGCGCCTCGCCCGCATCTTGAACTTCACCGCGCAAGGTGCCATTTGGATTCTGCGCTTGCAGGGTGAGGGTGATCGATACGAGCGTCAGTAGTACGACCGGGAGCATGGAGCGCGAAAGGCGCAGTCTTCCGTAGGTGTAGGAACGTCTCATGAAATGGCCATCCAGCGAATGCAGAGATTGCCGCTGTCACTCAAATTGCAGAAGGGACAATTTGCAGCGGCTGAGCACACTGACTCGTTGGCAGGATAGTGGCGGCGCAGGAAGTACTACCAGTAGTAGTCGTTGCTCGCAGCGCCAAGTTCCAGCCAAGAAACCGTTTGTCGCCGCGGCAGGCCCCAATTGCGGCCAAAATTGCAACTTGGTTGCTGAGAGCTTGGAGCTGAGGGCTTGGAGCTGAATGTTTGGAGCTGAGGGTTTGGAGCTACTACCGTACCAGCCACTCGGTCAATTCGTGGGTGAAGGCGAGCACGGGTCCATAGGTCATGAAGGCGCAAAGAGCGGCCAGAGCGATGGGCGGAATCGCCAACCAACGCGGAATCCGGCGCTGGCGGGCTTGGCTGTCCTCATCCCAGGCCAGCAGGCGGGCAATGCGGGCGCGGATCGATCCCGTGACAAACCCCACCGTGCAGGCGGGAGCGGCTTCGACCGGCACCAGGCGCGAAAGCTTGACCAACGCAGCCGCCAGGTCCAACGCATCAGTCAGGTTGTCAACCGCAGCGTCGTCGGCCGCCAGTTCCGCCGCCTGCGACCAGGCGGATTCGAGCTTGGACAGCCCAGGGAATGGCGCGAAACGAAAAACCAGCTTCTTCAGGTTGTCGCAGGATCGAATGTGGGCGAGTTCGTGTTTGAGCGCGACGCGCAACTCGTCCTCACCGAGAACCTCCACCGCGGCATCGGACACCAGCACACGCGGCTCGCGCATGCCGACGAGTGTAAGCGGCGGAGTCTCGCGCCGTGAACGAAGAGTCGCAGAACGAAGAGTCGCGCCCTGCGCTCCCGTTTCAAGCGGGCTGGCCCCTTCCAGCCAGCGCGCGACGATGCGAGAGGTGCGAACCTGCGCGGCGATTACGCGGTAGAAACCATAAATAATCAGCAGCAGCGCCGCCACACCCAGCGCGAGCGTCAGCCTTCCCATGCCTTCGTCCACCGAACGCGGCTCGAGAATATCAAACGAGGGAACGACAAAAGCCGCGGTAATTAGGATGGAGGCGAACAAAGGCAAAACGCGTAGCGCGAAGAGCAAATCTGCGACGCTTTGTTCGGCGGCATGCAGCAGTCTGAGCCATCGCCACGAAACGGCGGCTAGCGCCGAGAGAAGACAGTACAACAGAACAAAAAAGGTGAGCGAGACCGCGATCCCGCGCAACGCGAACATCAGCGCCGCTCCTTGGCCTTTGCTTCCTGCCCTTGAACGGGGTTTCCGTCGCCTTTTAACTCGCGTCGTTTGCGTTCAATCAAAAGCTGGAGCTCATCGAGCAGCTGTGCATCGTGCGCGCTCAGCGCCTCCACCAGGTAGGAGAGGGGCAGAGACGACGTGTCGTTCGATCGCAGCAGTTGTCGAATGCCGTCCAGGGCAGCGCCGCGCTGTAACTCTTCCGAGCTCAGGCGCGGAGTGTAGCGGAACGCCCGGCCTTCGGCGACGCGGTCCAGAAGGCCCTTCTTGTAAAGCCGGTCGAGCGTGGTCATGACGGTCGTGTAGGCCTGATGAATGCTGCTGTCGGCAATCATTTCGCGCACGGTGGCTGAACCGCGCGACCAGAGTTCGCGCAACAATTGCTGTTCAAGCGGGCCAAGCTGCGGCATGGAAGCGGACCCGAAGATGGAGAATCTCGTCGTCATGCAAAACAGAACCGGCGCCTTATCGCTACCAGTATGGCGCACATCCAAGCTGAGACTATATCACTCGCGCGGCAATCGCCATCCCCAAAAACGAGAAACCCGGCGAATTTGCATGAAACAGGAAATAGTTTGCACATTTTGCGCAGGCAGTAAATTCGTCTAAACTCAGGCTCCTAGGTCGCGGCCTCGGCCGGCAAGATTTCTTCCACGTCAATCTTAGTCGGATACTCGCCGCTGTAACAGGCCGAGCAGTAGGTAGTCTTCTCGCCGTCGGCAGCGGCTTTCTTCAGGCCTTCGAGCGATAGATAAGCGAGCGAGTCGGCATCGATGAACTTGCGAATCTCTTCCACCGACTTGTTCGCGGCAATCAGCTCCCGCTTCGACGGAGTATCGACTCCGTAAAAGCACGGCGAGATAGTCGGCGGACAGGAGATGCGCATGTGCACTTCCTTGGCCCCCGCACTCCGAATCATGCGCACGATCTTTCGGCTGGTGGTGCCGCGCACAATCGAATCGTCGACCAGGATGACGCGCTTGCCTTCCAGCATGCTGTGCACCGCATTGAGCTTGAGCTTCACCCCGAAATCGCGCACCGACTGCTTCGGCTCAATGAAAGTTCGGCCAACGTAGTGATTGCGGATCAAACCCAGGCGAAACGGAATGCCGCTTTCGGCGGCATATCCGATGGCGGCCGTGTTACCGGAATCCGGGACCGGAACGACAATGTCGGCATCGACCAGCGCTTCCCGGGCAAGCTGCCGCCCCATGTTCTCGCGGCTCTGATCGACGGACCGGCCAAAGACGATGCTGTCGGGACGCGCAAAATAGACGTGCTCGAAGATGCAGCTCGAAAGCGCGGGCGAGGGCGAATAAAAGCGCGAGCTGATACCTTCCGGGCCGACAATCACAAGCTCGCCGGGTTTCACGTCGCGCTCGTAGATGGCGCCGATCAAGTCGAAAGCGCAGGTCTCGGATGCAAAAACGACAGTGTCTTTCTTCTCGCCTGTCGCCGCGGGGATGCGTCCCATGGCCAGCGGACGGAAGCCGCGCGGGTCGCGGGCAGCAAAGACGCGGTCGCGGCTGATCATGACGAGCGAAAAGGCGCCTTCCACCCGGCGCAGCGCATCGGCAATTGCGTCAGGCAACGTCTGCTCGCGCGAAAGCGCAATCAGGTGAACCAGCACCTCGGTGTCGCTGTTGGTCTGGAAAATCGAGCCTTGCCCTTCGAGCCTTCGCCGAATGTCGAGCGCATTTGTAAGGTTCCCGTTATGCGCGACGCCGATGGTGCCCTTATTGGACTGCACCATGATGGGCTGCGCGTTGAGGAGCGCCGAATCACCGGCCGTGGAGTAGCGCGTATGGCCGATGGCAAGAATGCCGCGCAAAGAAGTCAGAACTTCCTCACTGAAAATGTCGGCGACCAGGCCCATCGCCTTGTGCTGGCGGAGCCGCTCGCCATCGGACGTGACGATGCCGGCCGATTCCTGCCCGCGATGCTGGAGAGCGTGCAGGCTGAGATAGGCAAGCTTCTCCGCTTCCAGATGGGCATGGATGGCCACCACGCCGCATTCTTCACGAAATTTGTCTAAGGGCAACATCGTCGTTGGTCGTTAGTCCTCGGTCGTTCGTCCTTCGTCCTTGGCCGTTCGCTCTTAGTTGCTCTCCCCGAAAAATCTAAGTTTGTCATCCTGAGCGAAGCGAAGGACCTATGCATTCTGCTGGCAACATTCGCGCTTTCGCCACATCATTCAGTCCGCAGCCACGACCACTTCAGTTCGCAACGCTTCTTCTAGGGCGCCTGCATACGCAGCACTCAATTCCTCGACGCTCGCGGAAATCACGGGCTGATTATTGATTGCAATTTCCACCCGCTCACCGCCGGTCTCACCCAGCACATCCACTGAGACTTCGAAATCTTCCGCTACTTGTTTGATTCGCGCCAGGTGGGCTGGGTCGCAACTCAGCAGAACGCGGCTTGCATCCTCCGCGAAGAGCCGGAACTCAGGCAGCAGGGCCTGCTTGGCCAGATTGACGCGCAGGCCAATTCCGGCGGGCAGCGCGCACTCTACCAGCGCAACGGCCAAGCCGCCATCGGCGCAGTCGTGCGCCGACTCAACCAGCCCGGCCTGAATCATCCCGATCAGCGCACGTTGCAGCGTGGCCTCTCGTTCGATGTCAAGCTCCGGCGGATATCCCCAGACCGCGCCCAAAACTTCTTTCGCATACTCCGACGACCCGAATTCCGACTCCGCATCGACCGCGTCGCCCGGAGCGTTGGCGCGCAGCAGGACGATAGTGCGGCCCGGCTGCGCGAAGTGCATCTTCGCCGCTTTGTGCACGTCCTCAAGAATCCCCACCACGCCCACAACCGGCGTCGGGTAAATTCCCTCGCCCAGCGTTTCGTTGTAAAAGCTGACATTGCCGCCGGTTATCGGCGTATCGAGCTCTTCGCAAGCCTTGGTCATGCCGTCGATAACTTGCGAAAACTGCCACATGATGTGCGGCTTCTCGGGATTGCCGAAGTTTAGGCAATTGGTCGCGCCAATCGGAGTCGCTCCCGCGCAAGCCACTTTGCGCGCGGCTTCCGCAACGGCGTGCATCGCGCCCAGCCGCGGATCGAGATAACACCACCGCCCATTGCCGTCCAGCGACATGGCAAGCCCGCGCTTCGAACCCTTGATGCGGATCACGCCCGCATCGCCCGCGCCCGGCGCTTCGACCGTATTGGTCTGCACCATGTGATCGTATTGCTGCCACACCCAGCGCTTCGAGCAGATGTTCGGGCTGCCCAACAATTCCTTGAGTTGCGCGGTGAGATCGCCGCTCGCAGCAAGCTTGATGTGCTCCGGCTTCTCGCGCTCCACCGGTGGTTCCCAACGTGCCAGTGGACGCTTGTAAACGGGTGCATCATCGGTGAGCGCGGCGTTGGGAATCTCGGCCACCACCTCGCCATGATGCAGCACGCGCATCTTCGCGGCCCGCGTCACGCGCCCGACCTCGGCCGCATCGAGTCCCCACTTTTCAAATACGCGAAAGACCTCGTCCTCGCGGCCCTTTTGCGCGACCAGCAGCATGCGCTCCTGCGATTCGCTGAGCATGATCTCGTACGGGCTCATGCCGGTCTCGCGCTGCGGAACGCGATCAAGCTCGATCTCAATGCCGGTGCCCCCGCGCGCGCCCATCTCGCAGGTCGAGCAGGTGAGCCCGGCCGCGCCCATGTCCTGAATGCCGACAATCGCGCCCGTCTGCATCGCCTCAAGGCAGGCCTCGAGAAGAAGTTTTTCAAGGAAAGGGTCGCCGACCTGCACATTTGGTCGTTTGGCTTCCGAGCCTTCGCTGAATTCCTCGCTGGCCATGGTCGCGCCGTGGATACCATCACGCCCCGTCTTCGCGCCGACGTAAATGACGGGATTGCCCTCGCCCGCGGCGCGCGCGTAGAAAATCTGATCGCGCCGCACCAGCCCCAACGCAAACGCATTCACCAGTGGATTGCCCGAGTAGCAAGGCTCGAACTTCACTTCCCCGCCGAGATTCGGCACACCAAAGCAATTCCCATAGGAGGCAACGCCGCTGACCACGCCCTCCATGACAGAGTGATTTTTATGAATTTCGGCTTGCGTGGGGACAGCCGCCCTCGGCTGTCCAGCCGAGCGAAGCCCGGCAGCTTCTGCACTAGCGGAACTGATCGGCCCAAACCGCAGCGAGTCCATCACCGCCACCGGCCGCGCGCCCATGGTAAAAATGTCGCGCAGAATCCCGCCCACTCCGGTGGCTGCGCCCTGAAACGGCTCAATAAACGACGGATGATTATGCGACTCGATCTTGAAAGCACAGGCCCAGCCCTCGCCGATGTCGACGATGCCGGCATTCTCTCCCGGCCCCTGCAGCACCAGCTTGCTGCGCGTTGGCAGGCGCTTCAGGTGCACGCGCGAAGATTTGTAGGAGCAGTGCTCGCTCCACATCACGCTAAAAATACCGAGCTCGGTGATGGTCGGCTCGCGTCCGCCCAGCAGTTGCTTGATCTTTTCGTATTCGTCCGGCGTGAGCCCGTGGTCCCGGATCACTTCGGGTGTAATGGCAGAAATCGTCGCGGTGGGCATGTCGGGAAATTCTATTGTCGCATTTTGACCAACTTTTTACATGCGGAACCTTAGTCGGACATCCCACGTATGTGCTAAGGTGTCGTCCCACACGATCTTGGGCCCCGCGAGCGTAATTTCGATTCCAAGGCACAGCGAATGGCGAGTTGGACCACGCTGAAATCCGAGGCAGGTGCGTCCGGCGCAAAGAAGAGTTCAGATGGCATGTCCGCCGTCTGGGGCATCGCCATCGCCGCGTTCGTGCTGCACGTTCTGTGCAACAACCGCTACGGCTACTTTCGCGACGAATTCGACTACATCAGCTGCGGACGCCACCTGGGCTGGGGCTACGTCGACCAACCGCCCCTGCTCCCGGTTCTGACGCGTATCTGCCTGGCGATCTTTGGAGAGGCGTTGCGCAGCGTTCGCCTGGTGCCGGCTCTGACGTGTGCAGGGCTCATTGTGTTCACTGGCATAATCACTCGCGAACTTGGCGGCAAACGGTTTGCCGTTATTCTCAGCGCCATCGCCATCCTGATTGGCCCGATTTATATCTCCGGCGGAAGCCTGCTCACCAGCAATTGCGACCTCGAAGTGCTCCTCTGGGCGGGCTGTCTTTATTTCGCCATCCTCGCCATCAAGCGCGATCAACCAAAGTACTGGCTGTGGTTTGGAGTAATCGCCGGTATTGGTCTCGAAGAAAAATATTCAATTCTCGTGCTGGGCTTCGCTATCGTCGTCGGCCTGCTGCTCACCTCCGAGCGCCGGCAACTGCTTGGCAAATGGATGTGGCTCGGCGGCTTGGCGGCGTTTCTCATTTTCCTCCCCAACCTGCTCTGGAACATTCATTACCATTGGCCGTTCGTCGAATTGATGCGCAACATCAAGGTCGAGAACCGCGATGTGGTGCTCTCGCCCTGGCAATATTTCTCGCAGCAGTTGCTGCTCACGCATTTCTTTTGCGCGCCGATTTGGATTACCGGCGTCCTCGCATTCCTCGTCGCGCGGCGCTTCAAGGCGTGCCGCTTCCTCGGCTGGGCCTACCTTGTCAGCTTCGCCGCTTTTGTCATCCTCAAGGGAAAGAACTACTATCTCGCGCCCATCTATCCCGTCTATCTGGCTGCGGGCTCGGTCGTGATCGACGACGCCATCGATCGCATTCGGCAGGGTTGGCTCCGGTCCTTTCTCAAGCCGGCCATTGTCGTCTTACTTCTCGTCACCGGCGCGATCTTCGCTCCCCTGGCGATGCCGGTCCTGCCCATCGATCAGTTCGTTTCGTACATGAACCGCCTGCCCATCAAAGTGCCGCGCAGCGAGTACGCGCACGAGCGTATCGCGGTCCCCCAGCACTACGCCGACCAGTTTGGCTGGAATGAGATCGTGGCAAAGGCCGCCGAAGCCTGGAACCGGATACCCGAAGCGGACCGCCAAGACTGCGGCATTTTTGCGCAGGACTACGGTCAGGCCGGTGCCATAGATTTCCTTGGTCCAAAATACGGCCTGCCGAATGCGCTGAGCGGCGATCGCACCTATTGGATCTGGGGGCCGCGCGGCTACTCGGGCAATTGTCTGATCGTGCTCGGCGATCGCCGCTCGCGGCTTGAGCAACTCTTCGAGCACGTGGAGTGTGTCGGCAACTCGGCGCCCAATCCCTATGCGCTCGAAACCGAAATCTCCGTCAACATTTGCCATGGCGCGAAATTCGGCACGCTCGCCGAACTCTGGCCAAAACTCAAGCACTGGCACTGACGCGGGACCTGTGCAAAGGTCGACGCCCCAGGCCCAACGACTAACGACCAACGACCATTGCCCACCCCGCTATACTGTTCGCGATGAAGTTGAGGCGCATGCGCGGCGTGAGCGGAGCGGGAGCCGCGCGACGAAATCCCGAGCGTAGCGAGGGATCCCTTCGCGGAGGATACGGGGGCAGATGAAGTCCGTCATCGTCGGCACGGCCGGCCACATCGACCACGGCAAGACCGCCCTCGTCAAAGCGCTGACCGGCACCGACGCCGACCGCCTGGAAGAAGAAAAACGCCGCGGCATCACCATCGACATAGGATTCGCCCACCTCGAATTGCCCTCACCCAGCGGCGAGACGCTCCGCCTCGGCTTCGTCGACGTGCCCGGACACGAGCGCTTTGTGCGCAATATGCTCGCCGGCATCGGCGGCATCGATCTGGTCGTGCTCGTGATCGCTGCGGATGAAGGCATTATGCCCCAGACCCGCGAGCACTTCGACATTTGCCGCCTGCTGGCTGTCAGACGCGGCATGACGGTGCTCAACAAATCGGACGCGGTCGATGCGGAGACGCTCGAAGTTGTACGCATGGAGGTTGCCGACTTTCTGCGCGGTTCATTTCTCGATCCCGCGCACGCACCACTCGTTGCCGCAAGTTCGCTGACCGGTGCAGGCATCGAGGATGCGAAAGGGGCTCTGGCGAAAGTCGCGTCCGAAGCCACCGCCAAGGATTCGGCGGCGCTGGCGCGGCTTCCGATCGATCGAGTCTTCACCATGAAAGGCTTCGGCACGGTCGTCACCGGCACGCTGGTCGCGGGGAGCATTCGCAAAGAAGAAGAGCTCGAAGTCTTTCCCGCTGGCAGACGCGTGCGCGTGCGCGGCGTGCAGGTGCATGGCTCATCGGCAGAAGCAGCGATTGCCGGCCAACGCACCGCGCTCAATCTGGCTGGCGTTTCGACCGAGGACTTGGCGCGCGGCATGACGCTCGCAACCGCGGACACATTTCGTTCGACAATGCGAATCGACGCGCGGCTTTCGCTGCTTAAATCCGCCAAGCCCTTGAAAGACGGTGCCCGTGTGCACTTTCACGCTTTCACGATGGAGACGATCGCCGAGATGCGCCTGCACGGAACGAAGCTGCTCAAACCGGGGGATGAGGCATTTGCGCAACTCAAGCTGGCTGAGCCCGTCCTTCTCTTGCCCGGCGATCGTTTCATCATCCGCCAGTTTTCTCCGGTCATAACCATCGGCGGAGGCACGGTTCTTGACGCCTTGCCGCCAACCCGCAAACGTCGCGCGGAAGACGTTGTCACATTCTTGAACGTGATGATGGAGGGCTCGCCGGAACAAAGGCTGGCAGCGCGTGTTCAGCGTCGGGGAGCCGCCGGACTCGCGATCGGCGATGTGCCGCGAGAGATGAATATCCGTTCTGAAGAAGCCGGCAAACTAGCCCAGAGCGCCGGATTGGTGCGCTGCGGAGCAGTGCTCGTCTCGCCATCGGTATTCGCCGATGCCAGCGCTCGCCTGATCCAGGCTCTGAAGAATTTTCAGGATGCGAACCCTCTGGTGGCGGGCATTAGCAAAGAGGAGTTGCGCGAGCGCGTCAGCCTGACCGCCGAGGTCTTCGCTGCCGTTCTCGCCCAGGCCGCAACCGAAAAGAAGATCGAAACAGCGGGCGAACAGGTCCACCTGCCCGGCCGCGGCGTCGTCATGAAAGACGAGGAGGCCGAGTCGAAGAAAATCATCGAGCAGGCATTTCAATCGGCGGGGCTGAAGGTCCCGCTGCTCAAAGACGTACTGGCCAGCGTCAAAGTCGACAAAGTTCGCGCGCAAAAAATCATGACCCTGCTGCTCCGCGATCGCGCGCTGATCAAGCTCTCCGACGAGCTCGTCTTCCACCGCAGCACGCTTGAAGACCTGCGGCAGAAAGTCGCGGCACTCAAAATCACAACGCCAAAGATCGACGTAGGTAAATTTAAGGAATTGACCGGCGTCAGCCGCAAGTACGCCATCCCTCTTCTGGAATATCTTGATCGGGAACGCGTGACCCGGCGCGTCGGGGACGAACGAGTGATTCTCTGAGCGCATCGCCCCGGCCGTCTTCGAGCATAAAATAGGTCCATCATGCATAGAATTCTTCCGATTTTGCTCATCGCCGTGTGTGTTTCATCCGGGTGCAAGTCCTCTAGCCCTTCATCCACAAGTGCGACAAACGCCGCCAGCGCTCCGAACGCCAATGATGCAGTCGCGGTGAAGTTATCGGAGCTCGCGGGCAGCGGCGCCACCAACTGCGGGCGTCTCAAAACGCAAGGATCGAACGAAATGGATGCCGCCAGCAAGTGCGCGATCCAGGCGGCGCAACAGAAGCGCTCGTTCTATGTCGCCTACGACATGCCGGGGATGACGGTTGCCGTGGCCGGAAATGCCGATGGAAAGCTGTACACATTACAGTCGCAGGCTGGCGGAGCCGGACTGGTAGCCGACACTTGTCCCGCCGAACTGCGTGTCGCGCCGAGCGGGCGCGTCACCTGCTACGCTCCCGGCACTTTTCCGATGGGTCCGGGCGCCGGATCACACAACAGCATGACGATGCCGCCGGCGATGGGCGCGAATCCGCATCAGCAGGGCGCCGTCGGCCAGCCAAATCCTCATCAGTCTGGAATGAAGAAGCCGGTGCAGTAGCGATCAGTCTGCGCCCGGCGGAAATTGTAACTAAAAACGAACTCGGGGGGTTTTATGCGACGATTCGCAATTTTGTCTTTTCTTGTTGCCGTTTGCCTCACTCTTTCAGTTCAAGCTCAAACACCATCGCCAGCGCCCGAGGCGCAAGGGAAACCCTCCGCCCCGGCATCCGTCGATCTCATTTGGGGACTGAAAATTCCCATGCGTGACGGCGTGCATCTCAATGCCACCGTCTACCGTCCTCACGAGCAGAAAGAGCCTGTGCCTGTCATCTTCGAGCTCACACCCTACATCAGCGATAGTTACCACGCGCGCGGCTACTACTTCGCGCAGCACGGCTACATTTTCGCCATCGTGGACGTTCGCGGGCGTGGCAACTCCGAAGGCACGTTTGCGCCATTTCTTCAGGAACCTCACGATGGTCACGACATCGTGGAATGGCTCGCTCGCCAGCCCTGGTGCAACGGCAAGGTCACGATGTGGGGCGGATCCTATGCCGGTTTCGATCAGTGGATGACCCTGCGCGAAGCTCCGGATCATCTCGCCACCATTGTGCCCGTCGCCTCGGCCCACTCGGGCGTGGATTTCCCGGCGCCGAAGAACATCTTCGCTTCTTATGACATTCAGTGGCTGACCTACACCAGCGGCGTGACCCCCAACACAAATCTTTTCGGTGAGTCTTCCTTCTGGATTTCAAAATTCTCCGAGATGTATCTCCAGCACCGGCCTTTCCGCCAGCTCGACCAGATCGTCGGCAACCCTTCTCCGGCTTTTCGACTTTGGTTGAGCCATCCCGCAGTGGATTCATTCTGGCAGAGCCTCGGTATCACCCCGGACCAGTATCGGGCCATCCATGTTCCGATCCTGACCATCACCGGCAGCTATGACGGCGATCAGATCGGCGCCTTCACCTACTATCGCGAACACATGAAATATGGCACTGAGGCGGCGAAAGCTCAGCATTACCTGATCATCGGTCCGTGGGATCACGCCGGAACGCGAACGCCGAAAAAAGAAGTTGGCGGCCTCACCTTCGGCGACGCCAGCCTCCTCGACATGAACAAACTCCACACCGAGTGGTACGACTGGACGATGAAGAACGGCACAAAGCCGGAGTTCCTGAAAAAGCGCGTTGCTTATTACGTCATGGCGGCCGACGAGTGGAAGTATGCCGACACGCTCGAAAGCATTTCGAACTCGACGCGTACCTTGTATCTCGATTCCACTTCCGGTGAAGCCGGCGATGTAGTCCACTCCGGGAGGCTGGGCGAGACGAAACCCGTCGGCGCACAGCCCGATCATTATGTCTATGATCCGCTCGATGTCCGGCCGGCGGAGTTGGAAAAAGAGGACATCAAAAACTCCCTCACCGACCAGCGCTACGCTCTGAACCTCTTCGGCAACGGCGTGGTTTATCACAGCGAGCCTTTTGCCGCCGACACGGAAATCTCCGGCTTCGTGAAACTCTCAGTATGGATGGCCCTCGACGTTCCCGACACGGACTTCGAGGCGAATCTTTATGAGATTCTGCCGGACGGCACCAGCGTGCAACTGACCGGTGACTTGATCCGCGCCCGCTACCGCGAATCGCTAAGCCGGGAGAAGCTGGTAAAGCCGGGAGAGGTCAACGAGTACGTCTTCGACGGCTTCACGTTCTTCTCGCGGCGCATCGCCAAGGGCAGCCGTCTGCGGCTGGTGCTGAATTCTCCCAATTCGATTTACGTGGAGAAGAACTACAACAGTGGCGGCGTAGTGGCCGACGAAACTGCCAAGGACGCCCGCACGGCGCATGTCACCCTTTACCACGACGCGCAGCATCCCAGCCACCTGGAGTTGCCTCTGGTCCAATAGTCAGGCGCGGTTCCGCGGGCCTGTAGACTATTGATCAGCAGACTATCGGGGGGCCGGCATTCAGCATGAACAAGGTTCGCATCATTGGCGCCGGCCTTGCCGGAACCGAGGCCGCGTGGCAATGCGCGCGCCGCGGAGTCGCAGTCGACCTCATCGAGATGCGTCCCGTGCGCCCAACTCCCGCTCACCAGACCGCCGGCTTTGCCGAACTCGTCTGCTCGAACTCCCTGAAATCTGACAGCGAAAATACCGCGCCCTGGCTTCTCAAAGAAGAGATGCGGCGCGCCGGTTCGCTTCTGCTTGAAATCGCCCGCGCCACGGCAGTTCCGGCGGGACACGCGCTCGCCGTGGATCGCACGGAATTTTCCCGGCGCGTGACCGAGGTAATTTCCGCCGAGCCGCTCATCACGATTCGCAGAGAAGAAGCGACGAATATCAACGACTCTGAACTCACCATCATCGCCACCGGCCCGCTGACATCGGATGCGCTCGCCAAGGAGATTGCCAAACTAAGTGCAAACGACGGCAATGCCCCGCAACTCTATTTCTACGACTCGATCAGTCCCATCGTTGAAGCCGATTCCATCGACATGAGCAAGGTCTATATGGCTGCGCGCTACGACAAAGGCTCGGCCGATTACATCAACTGTCCAATGTCGAAGGACGAATACGACGCGTTTTACGATGCGCTCATCGCCGCGCAATCGGTCGAGCAAAAAGACTGGGAAAACCTGAACTACTTCGAGAGTTGCCTGCCCATCGAAGAAATCGCGCGCCGTGGCCGCGACACGCTCCGCTTCGGCCCGATGAAGCCGGTCGGCCTGATCGATCCTCGCTCCGGCAAAAGACCCTACGCCGTAGTGCAATTGCGCCAGGAAAATCTGCGCGCCGACTCCTACAATCTGGTCGGATTTCAAAATCACCTCAAGTTCGGCGAGCAGGCGCGCGTGCTCAATCTCATTCCCGGCCTCGAGCGCGCTCGTTTCTTGCGCTACGGCCAGATTCATCGCAACACCTACATCAACGCACCCGTGCTTCTGTCGCCGACGCTACAGATGAAGGCGTACCCACAAGTTCTCTTTGCCGGCCAAATCTGCGGCGTTGAAGGTTACGTGGAATCGATTGCCACAGGTCTTCTGGCGGGCATCAACGCGGCCGCGCTCGCCACCGGCGCCGAGCCTGTCCCGCCGCCGCGCTCCACTGCTTTCGGTTCGCTCGTGCATTACATTACGCAGGCCGATAGCAAAAACTTCCAGCCGGCAAACATCACCTTCGATCTTCTTCCTCCACTCGAAACTCGCGTGCGCGACCGCAAAGAGCGTCATCGCCTGCAATGCGAGCTAGCCCTGCATGAGTTTCAATCCTGGTTCGAACGGGCATCGTTCGAACGCGCCAGCCTCCAGCCGCCCCACGCGCAACGGTAGCGCGCAACACTGTTTCCAAGCGTCTTTTCCCAGCGCCTTTGCGGAACCACTCGCCTCCATTTCACGTATCTCTACGCAGCGGGTTGGCGTGCGCTTTCGTTTCTACCAGAGCCGCGTCGAACACTCAGATGGCATTTTGGGACCTCATCGGCGACGTTCTTCGCACGCTCTGGGCGCATAGAATCCGCACCTTCCTCACCATGTTTGGCATCGCCTGGGGAGTGGTTTCCATTGTCCTCATGACCGCGGCCGGCGAAGGTTTGCGGGTAGGCCAGCAAAAGCAAGCCGAAACACTTGGCAAGGACCTCATGATCGTCTTCCATGGCCGCACCAGCCTCCAGGCAGGAGGCTTGCGGTCCGGCCGTCTGGTCCATTGGATTGACTCCGACCTCCCATACCTTCAAGACGAAGCCACCGATTGTCAGTATGCGATTCCCGAGCTCGAGCAAAATACCGTCCGCTCACACACCGCCTACAACGCTGCTGCCTTCACCGTGACCGGCTCAATGCCCGAGTTTGCCGAAATCCGCAGCCTCGCCGTGAGCGAGGGCCGCTTCTACGATCAGGACGATATCCGCGAGGCCCGCCGCGTCGCCTTCCTCGGCTCCGATGCCAAAAAACAGCTCTTCGCCAGCCGGCCGGCAGTGGGGCAATTCGTCTATCTCGACGACATTCCATTCACCGTGATCGGCGTCATGTCGTCCAAGAAGCAGGACTCGAGTTACGACGGCTGGGACATCAACAAAATCTTTATCCCCTTCTCGGCGATGCGCCGCGACTTCCCCGATCGGCCTCCGGGCACTCCTCACACCTTTGATCAGTTGTTGGTCGTGCCGCGCGACGTCGAGCATCACGAGGCCTGCAAGGGCGAGATCCGGCGCGTGCTGGCCCGGCTCCACGGCTTCGATCCAAGCGACAAAGAAGCTTGCCCCATCTGGGACACCGTGCAGGAAGCCAAGGCTTTCCGCACCATGACCGATGGCATGAAGTATTTCCTCGGGGCGGTTGGGCTCGTGACCCTTTTCCTCGGTGGCCTCGGCGTGATGAACGTCATGCTGGTTGCTGTGCGCGAGCGCACCCGCGAAATCGGAGTCCGTAAAGCCATTGGCGCGCCCTCCAGCAGCATTCTCCGCCAATTCTTCCTCGAAGCGCTGCTCATTGCCTTCGTCAGTGGCGGAATTGGGATGGCGACCGCGTTCGGCCTCTGCGCACTCGTTGATCTGCTGCCCATGCCCGATTTCTTCGCCGGACTGCTGCCCACCTGGCAGACCGGCACCCTCGCATTTATCGTTCTGGGCATGATTGCGATTTTCTCGGCGCTTTATCCTGCGCGCCGCGCCGCTGCCGTCGATCCCATCGAAGCTCTCCGCAACGAGGCCGGAGGCTAACATGCTCCTGCAAATCCTTGCCGAAGCCTGGGCTGCCCTGCGGCGCAATCGCACACGCAGCGCGCTGACCATGCTCGGTATCGTCTGGGGCATTGCCACTGTCACGCTTCTGATCGCCTACGGCGGCAGCTTCCGCAACATTCTGGTGTCGGGCTTCAACGCCTTCGGCAAGGGAGCCGTCATCTGCTGGCCCCAGCAAACCAGCGAGCAACCCGGCGGCCAGCGCGCCGGCAAGAAGGTAGTCCTTGAGCAGGAAGATCTGGACATGATCAAGGAAACCGCCACTTACGTTCGCCACGCCTGTCTTGAAACCGTGCGCCGTCCCGGCATCGCCTATGGCGATCGCATGGTTGGTACCGCGCCGGTACGCGGCGTCTGCCCCGAATATGGCGACATGCGGAACGAAGTGCCCTCCGAGGGACGCTGGATCAACTCGCTCGACGCGCTGGAACGCCGCCGCGTCGTCTTCCTGGGCGCGCGTGTGCGCGAGCAGTTGTTTGGCGGCCGTCCCGCGCTCGGCGAGACCGTTGTCATCGCCGGGGTGCACTTTACTGTCATCGGCACCATGGATCGCAAAATCCAGCTCAGCAACTATTTTTCGAGCGACGACGAGTCCACCTGGATTCCGTATTCCACCGCTGGTGATCTCTGGAACACGAAGTACGGCGATGTCCTCGTCTTCGAGCCCATCGCCCCTCAGTTTGAGGCTCGCGCCGAGGCTCAGGTGCTCGCCGCCATCGCTACCCGCCAGAATTTTTCTCCCACCGACAAGAAGGCCATCCAGATGTTCGGCCGCGAAGAATTTCGCCCAGTCATCAACGGCATTACCATCGGCCTGCAAGTGCTGCTGATCTTCATTGGCATCCTGACGCTCGGCATTGGCGGGGTGGGTGTGATGAACATCATGCTCGTCTCAGTCGAAGAGCGTATTCGTGAGATCGGTCTGCGGCGCGCGCTGGGCGCCAGAAAATGGCACATCAAAGCGCAATTCCTCGCCGAAACGCTCCTCATCATGCTGCTGGGAGGCGTGATCGGGATCGTTGTTTCCTACCTCGTTTCCAAAGCCGTCGGTACTCTGCCCTTGATGGGTCCGCTTTTCGAAGACGATTCCGGCAAGGCCGACATTCATCTCAAGATTTCCATGTTCACCGTGATGATCTCGACAGCCGTGCTGCTGCTGGTCGGCGTGCTGAGCGCGGTCATTCCAGCAGCACGCGCGGCCAAGCTCGATCCCGTAGAAGCGCTTCGCTATGAGTAACCGTTGACGGGGCGACTTCCGAAGCGATACTTTGGGCGCGAACGGAAAGTGCCACGCGAGGTGACTCTGTGCCCGTCTCCGCCGTTGATTGCGTCCAGCCTGCCATCCAACACACTCGCGAACAGCTCTTCCGGCCTTTCCGGTTCAGTCAGTGGTCACGCCTGGCGCTCGTCGGCATTTTGGCCGCGGAGCTTCGCAGCGGCGGCTGTAACTTCCCCACCAATTTCCACTGGCCGCAGCCGCGCCGCCACCAGTTTGCCGCCACACCCTTCCCAGGCCTCGACAACTTCGATCCCGCGCGCATCGCTGAATTTGCCGGGTTGATTATTGCCATCGTCGTGCTCGCGTTCATCCTGGGCTTGATTTTTCTGTACATCAGCAGCGTCTTTCGCTTCATCCTGTTCGACTCGGTTCTCAACAAGCGTTGCTCGATCCGCGAAGGCTGGCACCGCTGGCGTCGCGCCGGACGCAGATATTTTCTCTGGCAGATCGTGCTGTTCATCGCCCAGGGCCTGTTCTTCGGAGTTCTGATTGCCGTGCCGCTCGCCATCGCCGCCGTCCTGGGATGGTTCCGCAATCTCGACCAGCACATTGCGCGCACGGTGATAGGTGTTGTGGTAATGATCTTGCTCTTTCTTTTTTGCTTGCTGGTGGCGGTGGTTGTGCAGATGCTCGCCAAGGATTTTCTCGTGCCCATCATGGCGCTCGACGACGTCGACTTCGCCGACGGCTGGAGCCGCCTGCTTGCGCTCATCCGCCCCGAGCCCGGGAATTATGCCGTCTATCTGCTCCTGAAATTTGTGCTGGGGATTGCGGCGGCGATTCTTTTCGGAATTCTGGCCATTATTCCTGCCATTGTCATCGTCCTGCCTGCCGTGCTCGTGGTCGTCGCCGCTCACAGCGCGGGAGTGGGCTGGACTGTCGCAACCGTTAGCCTCGCAGTAATCCTCGGGACCTTTTTGTTCGCGTTTTTGATTTACGTAGTTTCCTTTGTATGCGTGCCGGCGACGGTCTTCTTTCCAGCCTATGCCATTCATTTTTTGGCGCCACGCTATCCCAAGCTCGATGCCATCCTGCATCCGGCGCCACCGGTGAATGGGGCGCCGGCTTCCGAACTGCCGCCGCTGCCGGAGTCTTCGCCGCCCATGGAACCACCGCTAGTGCCGCCCACCCCGGAACCGATCGGCTGAATTGCGCTTTTAATTAACGGTCGACGTTTGCCTGACGCTGAGTGAATCGCCGCCGGAGAATTGGCCTCAGCTTTGCGGTGAGTTGAAATTTACGGTGATTACAGTCTGCGTGCGCGCCGGTTTGCCGTTCAGCGTGTAGGGTTTGAATTGCCACTGCTTAACCGCTGCGATCGCCGCCTTGCCGAGAACGAAGTACCCGCGAACAATCTTGAGGTCCTCGACGCTGCCGTCCCGCCCAATCGTTGCCTGTAGAATCACCGGCCCGCGTAGCTTTTGCGGGATGGCCTCCGCCGGATAATTCGGATTCACGCTGCGAATAAGCAGCGAGCGCTGGATCTCCTCGCTCACCCGCACCGGCTCAGCAAATGTTTCCGAGGAGGGCGCTGGTGGGGGCGGCGTGGAAACGGGCATCATTTGCGAAGGATTTACCGTGACGACCACCGGCGGTGCAATCGGAGCCGAACCGCGAATGCTATCCGGGATCGCCGTCTTCTTAACCTCGGGCGCAGGTGGCGGTGCCACATATTGCCCCGCGGGCAACGGAAAATCTGCCGCCTTCCGCAACTGCACGCGTGATTCATCGAGCGCCGGTTCCCCTTCCACTACTTGCAACTGCGGGTTCTGCGCCGCCGGATTGTCAGTGGTCGAGGGAGAAGGAGCCGCCACGCCACTCACTACTTCCGGCTTGGCGCCGATCACGGGCATCACTTCCGGCGGTTCCAGGTGAAAGAATGCAGCCACGGATTCCCTCAACACCCGGTCTTTCCCTTCCGGAGATTTCACGAAGCCGATCATCAGGTCGTGCCCGCCCCACAGGAAGAAGACGGCAGTGAGCACGAGAACCGCGGCAAACACCTGACGAACAATCGGCCCGTAGTTGCGCGCGGGAAGTTCCGCCGCCTCGGTTGCGTTCTCTCCTTCATTCGGTCGGTCCTCAGACCAGTCAAAGGAGAATGGTCCATTCCCCTGCTGACCCTGATTCCCAGATGGCTCTGGCGAACTGGCAGCTTCCGAAGCAGTGGTTGGAACTTGCTCTTCCGCGGCCCCCGGAGCGTCCAGATTGACCGCAGCTCCCGGTTGCACTTTCTGGAGTGCGCCCGCGAGCGCGTCACGCACTTCCTCAGCCGCCACCGGACGATGAAGCAGGAACTGCAACCGGTGCTCGTTCATCTCCGCGGCGGAGGGATCGCGGATGACGATGGCAATGGCCGAAAAGTCCTTGTTCGGTCCCGACTGCCGCGCTCGCTTAACCAGAAAACCGGCCTCAGGCTGGCTCGACCAGTCCACAAATATGACGCCAAGAGGAGTCTTTTTGACTTTCTCCATGGCCGTGAAGATGTCGTCGCAGACTTCGAGGCGCACACCCGCACCCTGGCAGACACTCGTCAGGACCGTATTCGTCTCCGGGTCTTTGGAGAATAGCAAGGCGCGCAAAGGCATCGCATCTCCAGCTTAGCGACAGTTCTTTGGCGACGATAGGTAACCGTGGTTAATGCACCAGTGTGGAATGTGGACAAGGCACTTGCAGGGGATAAGGGTACTTGAGTAACACGCCAGCGTAGAGACGGGGGCTTGCCCCATCTCCGTCCGCTCTACCCGTCCGCTCTACATGGTTAAAGACAGGATGACGGAACCCTGATTAAGTCCCTGATTTTCCTTCGTGTACCTTTGTGTCCTTTGTGGTTTGCGCTTTCTGCGCGCACTCAAACAGAGCTTCCTTAGATTTCGGTCCACTCGCCTGAGAGCTCATGCTGGAGCTTCTGCTCACGATCCTGCATTACCTTCTGCCGATCCCGAAGCTCGTCCTGCTTGTCCTGGAGGAGTTCTTCCATATCCTCTTTCTGCTCTTGCATGTGCTCGCGCCATGCGTCCTGGGCATCTTGTGCGGCCTCCCGGGCGGCTTCCTGGGCAGCCTCTTGCGCGCGCTCCGCATCCTCCAGCGACTTCTCGAGCGCATCAGTTGGGATGCTGCGTAGCGTGTTTTCGGCACCGCGGAGCTGCGCGGTTAGATCATTAACGTCTAGCGCATTCTCCAGGAGCATGCCGGAATCTTTTCTAGCCGGCAAAGCCAGCGTGAGAGTCTGTTCTTTCTTGTCCCTCACCACCGTGACCGTCGCCGAACCCCCCTTGGATTCACGCAGCGCATGCGTGAAGTCCGATGAGTCATGCACGAACTGATCGTTGACCTTTACGATGACGTCGCCCGCGTGGAAGCCCGCCTTCTCGCCCCGGCCGCCTTTTTCCACTGAGCGCACCAGCACGCCCTTGCCGTCCTTCACTCCAAAGAAGTCGGCGAGCTGCGCGGTGATGTTTTCCACCATCAACCCGCTGCGCATCGAGGAATGCGCAATCACGACTGAGACCGGAATATCGATGTCGGGGATCTTGATCTCGGGCATCTCGAATTTGTATTCGTGGTTCCCCGGCGTCCAGGAGATCGACTTTTTGCGGTCGGCGAGTTGCACCTTGATTTCCATGGGTTGGCCGTCACGGCTGATGCCGAGCGCCACGACGCGTCCCGAAGGCGTTTCCTTGATCATCCTTCGCAACTGCGCGGCACTCTCCACCTGTGTTCCATTCATGCTCAGGATCACGTCGTGCTCGCGCAGCCCGCCTTTGCCAGCCGGAGCATCCTGATCCACCATCGTGATCTCCGCGCCGTGTTCTTCTTTCAGCTTCAGCTCGGGAAGCCGTTCCGTGGTCACGTCGGCAATATCGACGCCCAGGTACGAAGATCCGCTTCCCCCTTCGTCCGAACTGAAAATCCAGTTTTCGCCGGTGCCTTCCGTCGCCGTTTGCGCGGCCGGCGCGCTGATCACAAGCAACAACAGCAACATGCCAAGCAGGAAGCGATGTGTCATGGGATCCCCCCAAAAAATCGGCGACCGGTGACCGGTCACCGCTCTTTTACTTCTGTGCCAGCCTCAAAAAACTGATGTTTCCCGAACTCGTCCGCACCTTCAGCACCGGTCCGCCGCCGTTCAACTTACCTTCTGCTGTTACCGTTCGCGGTCCCGGCCAACTTCCCGCTTCGTTCGATACGTGAATATCCCCGAACTCGCTACGAATGGTGTGGCCGTTCGCAATGTCGATGGCAGCCCGAACCGTAATCGGTATGTCCTTCGCCAGATACACCGTGATATCGCCAGCCGAAGTCTCAAGCGTGGAAGAGGTGTGGACATCCGCCGATGAGACCAGCTTGACAATAATGCCGCCCGCGCCCGTCTCCGCCCTCACTGAAGTTGCGCGATCAAGCTGAATGCTGCCGCCCCCGGTTTGCGCTTCCACTCGCCCATTCGACGATGCCAGCCGGATGCTGCCCGCTCCCGACTCGATCTCGACCGGCCCGCCAATCTCGCCGAGCTCAATGCTCCCTCCGCCGGTGGATGCCTTCACGTGGCCATTACACTTATCCAACCGGATGCTGCCGCCGCCCGTTTCCAGCACCGCGCCTTGCAGGCCGGAGAGAACCACCAGGCTTCCTCCGCCCGTATCGGCCTTGATGTTGCCCTTGGCGGCATTGATCTTGATGTTCCCGCCGCCCGTCTGAACATTCACTTCGCCGCCCACCGTGCCGATCTCGATTGTGCCGCCCCCCGTTTCGGCTCTCACTTCGCCGCCCACGTCATCGACGTGGATTGTCCCCCCACCGGTTTCAATCTCCACCCGCCCGGCAAGTGCTGCGGCTTTCACATCGCCGCCGCCGGTCTCCACCCGCGCGTATTCCATTTGCCGGGGAACGTTAATAACGATGTCGTCCGAGCACTTGCGATTCTGGCTCCCACCCTGGGCGATCAGCCACGCCGTGTCTCCTTTAACGGAGGCGATGATCCGGTTCGATTCGAATTCGTGGTGCGCCCTCTGTTCTGACGACGTATAAGCTCGACGATGAAGAACGTATGTGATATTGGATTGCGATCCACCCTGAACCTTGACCGAGCCCGCGTCCAGCTTTACCCGAAGATTGCTTGCCCCGTTGAGTTCGCCCTTGACTTCCTGTACCCAGTTGCCGCCTTCCCTGTAAATCCGGCCCTCCTGGGCCAGCGCCAGGATTGCAAGCGCGAGCACCACCGTGGTCACGCCAGCGAATTTGATTGCCTGTTTCAATGAATGTTCTCCTTAAACCACTTTCAAAATCGATTTTGCTCGGACGCTGTTCGTCCGTGGTCCTTGCCTTAACGAACGACCAAGGACCAAGGACGAAGGACCAAGGACGTTCTCCTAATCCAATTCCGGTGTCTGCTCCAGCATCGTCTTTGCCTGCGACCGGATCGACGCATTCTGATCCGTCCTTGCCAGCCGCATCAAAACCGCGCGCACGTTGCTGTCAGCCTTCATCGGTTCTACCAGCCGCAACGCCTGCAGGCGCACCGCCGGCGTTCCATCGCTGACCAGAGCCTGTAGCACCGCATCCCGCACCTGCGGATCCTGACGTACCAGACCGCTCAGGCCATCCAGCGCTTTCATGCGCACGCCCGGATTGGTATCGTTTTGCAACGAATACATCAGCACTTCGCGCACCCGCGTATCGTTCGGCGCCTGCGTCAGCACGTCCACCGAATCCATCCGCACGCCCGAGTTGTAGTTATTGCGCGCTGCAAACAGCAGCAACTGCTGAATGCGCTGGTCATTCATCGACCCTTGCGCTTCCTGGGTGGAAATCGTGTCGTACTTGATGCTGACGTGATTTGTTCCCGGATCTTGTGTCACCGAACGAATGCCGGTGATGGCCGAGGCTTCAATCGGAGGGGGCGGGCCATTGTGGTCAATTTGGCCGGCATCCGTAGTCGTCTGCCGGTTTGCCATAAAGTTGTAGGTAGCCCCGATTCCGCCGCCAAATCCCACAATGAAAATCACCGCCGCCATTGCCGGAGCCATCCGGATCTGCCGCACCCAAGTCATCGGCTCGAAAATCATCCGCCGCCAAAAGCCGCCCTGCGTGGTCGTTTCGAGCGCCTCTTGCAAACGCATTCGCGACGCCGCCAGCAAATTCGGCGATGGATCGGTTACCCGATCCTGCGACATGGTGGTGTGGAACGACCGCGCCGCCTTCAGTTCGCCCGCGCACCCCGCACAGCGCGCCAGGTGCTGCTCCACTTCATAGCGCGCATCGTCTTCCAGCTCGTTATAAACGTAGAAAAGAATATTTTGCTGTACCCAATCACATTTCATGTTCGTACCTTCTTGAGCTTCGAGTTAAGCCACGAACCGCGAGCCTTCCAGGACTTGCTCGCTCGCAGCTCGTGGCTTGTAGCTCGCCGCTGTTTCATCGCATCTCCGCCAGCGCGCTGCGCAACTTCTGCGTGGCGCGGAACAACGTATTCTTCGCCGTCTCTTCCGTCGTATTCAGCATCTCGCCGACGGTGCGCAGCTTCAGTCCCTGGTAATGCTTCAACTCAAAAACCATGCGCTCGCGCGGAGTCAGCTTCGACAAAGCCGCGCCAATCTTCTTTCCCAACTCCCGCCGCATCAAATCCCGTTCCGGATTCGCTCCCGCTCGCACGTCGGCAAATTGCTCGAGCACGCTGTACTCTTCGCCGGAACTATCCGTCGCCACCGGCGAATCTTCCTTTCGTACAGTTCGTTTTCGCAGATGGTCGAGGCAGAGGTTGGTAACGATCCGGTAAATCCACGTATAGAAGGAGCATTCAAACCGGAAACTGGCGAGGTTCTTATAGGCCTTGAGGAAGGCTTCCTGATAAACGTCCTGAGCGTCCGTTTCCGAACCCGTCAGGTGCAGCGCCAGCCGCAGCACCGACTGATCATAGTGGCGCACGAGCACCTCGAAGGCGGCGCGGTTCCCCTGCTGCGCCTCGCGGATCAGACTGGTGTCGTCGATGCGATTACCCTGCGCTGCCAATGCGCCCCTCACGGTGGCGGTCTGGGTCCGATTTTCCTCGTGTACCCGATTGCTGCGGGCTCTGTCGCCAACCGGAATTGATACTACGAACGAATCGGCCGGCATGTTCCGTCTCTGTCCTCTACAAGCGAAATAACCTCGCGTTACACGGATATAGACGGAACCGGAACCAGAACGTTAGCAAGATTACACAGAATGGCCCTTGGGTTGCATAACATTCTCAAAACAAGGCATGTCCAGGATCGGACAACGTGGACAGTCTCCATATTTTCCTAACGCCAGTATTGCATTCTCCCGATGCGCGTAAGCGGTCCTCACTCATCAACCCCAAACCGCAGCCGCATTTCATTCGTCTGCATAAACCCAAGCTTCTCATACAGCGCTCGCCCTTCAACGCTCGCATGCAGATTCACGCTGCGTAATCCATACGATTCAATCCACGCGAGAATAGTTTGCATCACCAGCCGCGCAATTCCCCGCCGTCGAAACTCGACTTCGGTATAGACGTTCAAAATCACCGCCCGCTCGGTGCACGGATCGAACGGATTCGCCGGCCAGGGAGAGAGCAAAACGCCTCCACCTCCCGCCACGGAGCCCGACGGATCGATGGCGAGCCAATGCCGATAAGACCCATCGGCCAGCGCCCGCGCCAGCCACGGCCGCGCTACCTCCACCATGCGATCCAGTTGCTCAACCGTTCCCTCGCCCATGTCCCGAAACATCGACCGCCGATGATGCAGGATGATCTCCAGATCGCCCGCCCCAGCGTCGCGAATCGTGATCTCCGTTCTATCCATGATGTCATCCCGAGCAACGCGAGGGATCTGCAGTCCGCTCTCATCGCAATGATGCTGTGAGCGCCGCTCTCAAAAGGTACAATAAACGAAGCAATTCCGATCGCTTTCCCTGTGTTCCTCTGTGGAGGCTGTGGTTATGAACTTTGTTGATCGCCGATCGGAATTCCCGGGGCTAAGCATTTCATGTACGAAGTAACCGTCGAAGACACATTCGCCGCCGGACACTACCTCCGCAACTACAAGGGGAAGTGCGAAAATCCGCACGGCCACAACTACAAGATTCGCGTGACGCTGGCCGGCGCCGAGCTCGACAAAGCCGGCCTCCTCCTCGATTTCAAGGACCTGAAAGAAGTAATGAAGCACGTAATCGATCGCCTCGATCACCAGATGATCAACGACATCGCGCCCTTCACAGTCCTCAATCCCTCCGCCGAGAACCTGTCAAAATATTTTTACGACGAAACGAACATCCGCCTGAAGAGCGTAACCAACGGCCGAGTCAGGGTAAAGGACGTAACAGTTTTTGAGACCGACACCACCACGGCGACGTATTCGGAATGAGGTCATGATTTCAATCTCTCAATCCCTCAATCTCTCAATGACTCAATTCACAGACCATGCAGATATCCGAGATCTACAAGTCGTTGCAAGGTGAATCGACTCACGCGGGCCTGCCCTGCGTCTTCGTCCGCCTTACCGGCTGCAATCTGCGCTGCGACTGGTGCGACAGCGAATTCAGTTTTTACGGCGGCCGCAAGATGGAAGTCCAAGAGGTGCTCACCGAAGTTGCACGGCTAAGCCCTACTGGCGGATTGGTCGAGATTACTGGCGGCGAACCGATGTTGCAGGAACGTGAAGTGATCCCGCTGATGGAGCAGCTTCTGGATGCTGACTATCAGGTTCTGCTCGAAACCAGCGGCGAGCGCCCTTTAGCGCGAGTCCCAAAACAAGTCGTAAAAATCGTCGATGTAAAGTGCCCGCACTCAGGCGAGCCGGACACGTTCGATATCGAAAATCTGAAAGCGCTTCAACGCCACGACGAGCTGAAGTTCGTACTCACGGATCGCACCGATTACGAATTTGCCCGCGACTTTATCGCAGAACATCAACTTGCCGCCAGAGTTCACGCCATCTTGTTCTCTCCAGCCTTCAGGAAAGAAGCAAGCGGAGCGCGCGACGCATCGCACTGCCTCCTCGACCCCGAGCAACTAGCCGAATGGATCCTCGCCGATAATGTGCCAGCACGCCTAAGCCTGCAACTGCACAAATTCATCTGGGATCCAGCAGCCAAGGGTGTGTAGCTATTGCGTTATTGAACCATTGAGGTATTGAGTGATTTTTCCAGCCGCCACCCGATCAAACGATTTTCAATTTCTCAATGATTCAATGACTCAATCAACCAAACTGACTTTGTCATAAAATTGAAACAAATGCTGCCGCCGAGTACATCCGCAGCAGTGGTCCTCCTAAGCGGTGGAATGGACTCCTGCGTCTGCGCGGCCCTCGCCGCCCGCGACCACCAGACCGCAGCCGTCCACGTCAGCTATGGACAGCGCACCGAACTTCGCGAACGCCGCGCCTTTGAAGCCATCTGCGACCGCCTCAAGATTCGCAATCGCCTGATAGTCCGCAATGAAGCCCTGCGCGCCATCGGCGGATCGGCACTTACCGACCCAAACATCGCCGTTCCCGAATCGTACGCCATCGGCGCGGGCGTTCCCGTTACTTACGTCCCATTCCGCAACGCGCATTTCCTGGCCGTAGCCGTCAGTTGGGCGGAAGTTCTGCGCGCGGAAAAGGTCTACATCGGCGCCGTCGAGCCCGACAGTTCCGGCTATCCCGATTGCCGTCCGGAGTATTATCGGGCGTTCAACGAAGTAGTGCGGACAGGCACAAAAGACGGCAAGATTCAGGTCGTCACGCCGCTTATCGCCATGCGCAAGGCCGAGATTGTGACGCTTGGCCTTGAATTAAACGCGCCCTTCGATTTAACGTGGTCATGCTATCAGCGCGAGGATCAGGCCTGCGGCGTGTGCGACAGTTGTATGTTGCGCCTCCGCGCCTTTCGTGAGGCAGGCGCCGAAGATCCCATTCCGTACGCTGAGGCCGCGGTCCGCGCCGGTTAGCGCGGCCACCAGAATGAGAGATCAAGGCTCTGGTTCAGTAGAATTCTATTTCCCGCCGTGGAGGCATATCTAATGAATAAGTATTTCATCCTTCCCCTTCTCGTCGTCCTCGCCGTGATGCTGGCGGCTCCGCTCGTCCACGCTCAAACGGCCACCGTTCGCGGAACCTGCAGAGATGTCGATGGAAAACCAATCGCCGGGGCCGAAGTGGAATGGTCCAGCGTCGACACCGGCCGCAAATCTGTGCTCAAAACCAACAATAAGGGCGAGTATTTCTCGCTCGGCTTTTCACCGGGCAAGTACAACGTCAAGCTCAGCAAGGACGGCAAGGATATCTACACCCTTCATAATGTTGTAATCACCGCGGGCGACCAGCCAGAACCAACGGACATCGATCTGAAGAAGGAGCAGGAACGCGCCGCCGCGGGTCAAGGCTTGTCGCCCGAGCAGCTTAAACAGCAACAGGAGCAGCGCGAGAAAGCCGCCAAGGAAAATAACACCGTCAAGGCCCTCAACGAAAAAATCACCGACGCCACCACCGCGATGGCCGCAGGCGACTTCGACAAAGCCATTGCGACCTTGAATGAGGCCAATGCCATGGACGCTAACCGCGATCTGATCTGGGCGAGGCTGGCCGACGCTTACCGCCAGTCCGCCGCCAAGCAGACCGATCTGGGCGAGAGAAAACAGCGCTACGAATCCGCTGTCACCGACTACCAGAAGGCCATCGAACTGCGCAAGGGCTCGGAGCAGGCCGCGAAGGATCCTGCGAAAACCAACAAGGACCTCGCTGGATACTACAACAACCTGGCCGAAGCTCAGGCCAAGGAAGGCAAGCTGGACGACGCGATCGCTTCCTACAGCCAGGCGGCGCAATTGGCTCCGGATGGCGCTGCCACCTATTACTTTAATGAAGGCGCCGTTCTGACCAACGCGGGCAAGACGGATGAAGCGATCGTCGCTTTCGACAAGGTTATTGCGGCGGATCCAACTAAAGCGCTCGCCTACTATTACAAGGGCATCAACCTGATCGGCAAAGAGACGCTGGGCAAGGACAACAAGCCGGTCGAACCGCCGGGCACCGCGGAAGCTTTCCAGAAGTATCTGGAGCTCGATCCCAACGGCCCGCAGGCGGCAACCGCGAAGGCTATGCTGGACCACATGGGCGCTCCCATTGAGACCACCTTCGGCACCAAGAAAAAGGCGGCAAAAAAGAATTAGCTAAAAAACCGGAAACATTTGGGCGCGGCTCCGGCCGCGCCTTTTTCTGCCTGCATTACCGTGGTCTATGACCTACTTGTTCTTCGCTCTTCGCTCCAATCGCGCTAAATTCTAAAGAGTAGTTCCATCGGCTCGCCGTCCAGTTCCGGACGTTGACTGGCTCCTTTCGGTGGAATCAATTTCCTGTATTTGACTGGAGTCTTTCTCATGGCAGCTCCGGGGAATTCGACCGTTTCAATTCCCTTCGAAGGCGTAGCCGACCGCGGCTCGATCCCGACCGCGGTTCTGCTCGCGGGCATGTTGCGCACCTCGAACAAGGTGAGCGATCTGATCTTTTCGCCCAATCGTCCACCGCAGCTCGAAGTCCACGGCCAACTGACCACGGTCCAACTGCCGGGAGTTGGCACGCTCACCGCCGATGACACGCGCCGCATCGCGTCGGACGTGATCGGCACGAACAAGCAGGCCCTCAACGCGCTGCGCGAGCAAGGCTCGTGCGACGTGTCTTATGGATTGCCAGGCACGGCGCGCTTTCGCGTCAATGTTTTTATCCAGCGCGGAAGCTGCGCGGTCGTGATGCGCGTGATTCCGACCGTCATTCCTACCTTCAGCTCACTGCATCTGCCCCCGCAGCTCGAAGACGCAGCCCACATTCGCAGCGGCATCATTCTTGTGACGGGCGGAAGCGGATCAGGGAAGTCTTCTACGCTGGCGGCTTTGATCGACCGCATCAACGACCAGCATTGCTACCACATACTGACCGTGGAAGATCCGATCGAGTTTCTGCATCGTCACAAGAAGTCGACGGTGCACCAGCGCGAGTTGCACAGCGACGCGCCCAATTTCACGATGGCGTTGAAGGCGGCGCTAAGGCAGGCGCCGCGCGTGATCATGGTGGGAGAAATCCGCGACCGCGAGACCATCGAAATCCTGCTCGATGCCGCCGAGAACGGCCACCTCATCCTCTCCAGCATGAACACGGTCGACAGCCTGAAGACGGTCGAGCGGATCGTGGGCTCATTTTCCGCGGCCGAGCAACAGTCGGTACGCGAGCGTTTTGCCAAAACGTTCCGCTACCTGATCGCGCAGCGCCTGATACCACGCGCCGATGGGGAAGAGCGAGTCGCAGTTGTCGAAATCCTGAAATCCAATTCGCGCACCCGCGATTGCATCGAGCAGGGCGAGCGCCCAGGACGCACTCTGCTTGATTGCATCAAGGTCGGCATCAGCGAGGGAATGCAACACATCGACGCCGAGATCGCAAAGCTTGTTCGCGCCGGGCAGATCGATTCCGAGACTGCGCTTTGCTTCGCCAACAATGCGAGCGTGCTTGGGCAGGAACTGGCGAGGACATAGCGTTTTCAGATCAACTGTTTACCAATCAGTACCGGCGAGCCTCTCGGCGCGGTCCTTTAGAATCATACATTTACAACGACATTCCCGCTAAGTCTTTGAAATATAAGGTTTTAGACTCGACTTTTTGCAGGGAATTCTTGTCAAGAGGCAAAGCGAGGCAAAACTTAGTTAAGTAATTGATTTAAAAGGAATTATATTTCTCAAAAAGGTGTCTGGTTACCCCTACCTAATGTGTCATACTAAATATAGAGATCAAAAACGAGCGCGGCCCTTGCGGCCGCGCTTTTATTTTTGGGCGGAAAATTATGGAGTCGTGTCAGGTAAACGTGAAGCGGTGCCAGCATATCAAGACGAATGGGACGCAGTGCGGCTCGCCTGGGCTGAAGGAAGACAAGTTCTGCTTCTATCACCAGGCGAACCAGGCGGAGCGGGCGAAGGTGAAAGGAGCGGACGGCAAAGGGATTGAGATCCTAGTGCCGGTATTTGAGGACGCGAGTTCGATCCAGACGATGGTGCGGCGGGTGGCGATCCTGCTGCTGGAGGACAAAATCGACGGCAAGAAAGCGGGTCAGTTGCTGTACGCGCTCCAGATCGCATCGGCGAACCTGAGGCAGATCAAGGAGGAGAAGCCGCGAGCGGAGCAGGTGGTGGTGGAGCGGGCGAAGGTGGCGGAGACGCCGGTGGGAATGACGCCGTGGTCATTCAAGGAGGGAGGACATGAGCCGGAACAGTTGCCGGATGAGCGGATAGCGCGGACGAAGCGGGAGATTCTGAGAGAGCAGGAATACGAACGGAAGGATGAGGAGAACAGGCGGAAATCGTGGCGGATCGACGAAGTCAAGAGCTGGATGGAAGTGCAAAGGAATATCGTTGACTCGTGGATGACGGAAACGCCGACGGTTGAAAATTTGATGTGGCGGATGGGACTGATGAGGGACGACCTAGCGGAGACCGCGGTAAAAGTGGGGACAGGGGCGAGGCTGATGGAGTAGTGAGGAGGAGAGCGACGGTGATGTATCAGAACGGGACGTCTTCGTCTTCGCGGGAGGTGGCGGCGAAGGGGATTTGCTGTTCGGCGGGTTTTCTTGCCTTGGGAGCCTTCTTGAAGGTGGCATCGGCAGCGTAGCGAGGGTAGTCGATTTTCTTACCCTCCAAGAGCTCCTCGATGGTGAGAATTTGGATTGCGCGGATATTTGTCCTGGAGTCCTGGGGGTTTGTAGAAGCCGGCCTCGGCCGCTTCTTTCAGCATGGGCTTGGTGGGCGCGTCCATGGTGCCAGTAGCCTCCTACTAATTCTAATTAAGCGAGTCGGGTATTGGGGAGAATGCCCTGCGACGTGAGCGGCGATGCGGTGACTGTAGGGGTCCTTCGACTCCGCATTGACTTCACTTCGTGAACTCAATGCTGCGCTCAGGATGACACGTTTGGGGGACGGTGACCGGTAGTCCTGGCAGCTGTTGAAGGGCGGGTCGAGGTAGATGAGATCGACGGACTCGTCGTTGATGTGCTCGCGGAGGATGACAGATGGGGTGGGTCTTACTTGAGTTTGGAATGATTGTAGGCCCAGAGCTGATCCTGAATGTAATGGGGGAGCGCGGGATCGGGGCGGCTGATGACCTTGAGGCCGCTTTGTTCCAGGAATTGGCGCACCTCGTTCTTGGTGCGACAGGCGCTCTCTGCGCCGTTTTCGCCATTTGCCGAACTGCGCTTTGCCAGGAAGTCGTGGCAGGAGATGCAGAGGACTTCGGTGTGGCGTAGCGTCTGCGACATGCCTTGGATCGCCAGGCGCTCTGCGCCTTCGATGTTCATCTTCAGGAAGTGAATGCGCGCGAGGTTCAGGCGCAGGCAAAGCTCGTCGATCGTCAGCGCCGGAACACTAACTCCAACCCTGCCGATGCCAACACTGCCGATGCGATTCGCCAGATACCGATCGCCGTTCTCGATGCTGACGGTGGAGCGTCCCGGCTCGGCGATGGCGGCGTGAATGGGAATGACGTTTTTGAGTTGGTTGTATTGCACCAGCTTTTCGAGACAGCGGAAGGTGCGAGGATGGGCTTCGATGCAGATGACCTGGCCGCGCTCGCCAACCGCGCGGGAGAGCGTGAGCGTCTCTTCGCCGACACCGGCACCTACGTCCATGATGATGTCGCCTGGGCTGGGTTCGTATCCCCAGAGGAAATTGCGGCGGGCGGATTCGTCGAAGCGGCGGAGATCGAGGCGCAGATAGGGTTGATGATAGGCGAAGTAGCCGCGGGAGGTCTGGTGAATCCAGAGGCCGTCGTCGAGGAAAATGCGCTCGACGCTGCGGGGGCGCGCGCGGAGGAGACTATTCACGAGCGGCAGGGCGAGCGGTTGAAGGCTCTTGCGGTTGATGAGGGTCTTGAGGGTGTCGGCGAAGGGCATGGGCTTGAGAGTAGCGTGGAAGGGCGCGCTTGCCTGTGATGGGGGAACAGCGAAATGGTGATGAATCCGCGGGAGGCTGGTTTCCGGTCAGCGGTGACCGGTCACCGATTGTCTCACCTTATCTTTCGCGGTTCTCGCGCCTGATCCGCAGCCTTCCACCGTGCTGAATGCGTTACTCTGCCTGTGATGCGTTTGCTGCGATTCCTCCGGCCTTCTCACCAGCACACGGCGTTCTCCGCGACGCTGCTGATGATGACTGCCATCACGCTTTCGCGCGTGATCGGTTATGTTCGCGAGGCCTACATCGCGTACGCCTTCGGGGCGGGACAGCAGACCGACGCTTACGTTGCGGCCTTCACATTACCCGACTGGCTTAACTACATGGTGGCGGGAGGATCGGCCGCAATTACGTTCATCTCGATCTACACGCGCTTCATGGCCGAGAAACGCGAGCGCGACGCGCAAACGACTTTTTCCATCATCATCACGGTGATGACGACGGTGCTGATTGCAGGCACGGTTATCGCTGAGATTTTTACTCCGCAGTTCTGCGGATGGATGTTCCACGGATTCAATCGCGAGCAGCTGCAACTCTGCGTGCACCTTACGCGCATCCTACTGCCGGCGCAGATATTCTTCTATGTCGGCGGAGTGGTATCGGCCGTCCTGCTCTCCCATCGTCTTTTTCTGCTGCCTGCGTTTGGGCCGCTCATCTATAACGTTTTCATTATTGGCGGGGGCGTGCTTGGGGGGCGGCAATTCGGTATTGCATCGCTGGCCTACGGGGCCCTGGTGGGGAGCGTGGTGGGGCCGTTCCTCATTAATGCGGTGGGCGCGGCGAAGATCGGCACCGGCTATCGCGATTTCATTCGACATCAAGAATCCGGCGTTTCGCGAGTGGGTGCATCTCTCGATTCCACTGATGCTCGGAGTCTCGCTGGTGGCGGCGGACGACTGGATTCTGCGGTATTTTGCCTCCAGCGGGATCGGCGATATTGCGCGGCTGAATTATGCCAAGCGCCTGTTCGCGGTGCCGATTGCGATATTGGGCCAGGCGACCGGGCAGGCTTCTCTGCCATTTTTTTCGCGGCTTTACGGCGAGAAAAAATTTGATGAATTCGCCGCCACCGTGAATGCCTCGGTCTATCGAATCACTGCCGCCTCGCTGCTCTTTATGGGATGGATGACGGCTATCGCCGTTCCGCTGATCGACCTGGTATACCGGCGAGGACACTTTACGTTCGCGGACTCGCAAGCGACCGGCCTTTATTTCTTCTGGTTCTCGCTCTCACTCGCGTTGTGGACCAGCCAGAACCTGTATGCGCGAGCGTTTTATGCGTCGGGGAATACGCTGACGCCAATGGTGGCGACGACAATCATTACGGCGGCGTCCTTGCCGGTGTATTCGTTCCTCTTCCGCACGCTTTCGGTTACCGGGCTGGCGATCGCGTCGGATATTGGAATCCTGGCCAACACGCTCATCACCGCTCTGCTCTTGCATATTCGCGGCATGGTTCCGCTGGGTGGATTGAACTGGAAGGAACTGGGGAAATCGGCGTTTGTGGCAACGATCTCCGCGGGGCTCAGTTACGAAGTGATGCACCTGGTACAACTCAGCGGCAGCCGTCTGGCCGATGTGGAAGCTCTGGCGCTTGGCTCTTTGACTTGGGCGGCCGCCGTCGCCGCGGGGTTGTGGCTGCTGCGCTCGGAACTGCCGGCCGACCTGCGCAGAAGAAAACCGACGGCCTACCCAGGCGTAGCGGAAAGCCAAGCCTCCGAAACAATGTCCGCAGGAACCGAGGCGTAGAAAGGTCCGCGGTAAAGGAAAAGGGCATCCCGTAGAGGATGCCCTGATAACTTTCGCTCGCGAACGACGAATAGCGCTCCTATGCTCTTGCCGCAATCGCCGGTTCAGCCGCAACCGATGCCGTAGCCGCCTTTACTTCTTCCGGCTTACCGCCCGCTTTGCGGATGTCGATGCCGCCCTTGAAGAAGGCGCCGTCTTCGATGGAAATGCGGGCCGCTACCACGTCGCCGGTGAGCGAGCCATCGCTGCGGATATCCACGCGATCGCTGGCGGTGAGATTGCCGCGGACTTTACCGAGAACCACAATTTCGCGAGCGTTAATGTTGGCCGAGACCACGCCGTTGCGGCCGACGGTGACGCGATTGCCGGACAGGTTGATCGATCCCTCAACCCGCCCGTCGATGTATAAGGATTCGGATCCGGTAACTTCGCCTTTGATGACCAGCGACTTGCCAATGGTAGCCTGGTCCGAAGTGGTGCTGACGGCGGGGCGCGGCGCAGCCGCAGGCTCACTCGCCATGGGTGCCGTGGTCGGCATGGAGGTCGGACGTTCCGGCTCCGCTGGCCGGCCTGGGGTCGCAGGTTGATTCGTGGGCTTCCACATTGTGCTCGAAATCCTTTCCTGATAAGGGAATGAAGACCACGCGGCATTTCGGTGGCCAAATCGATTCTACTCCGGAGTGGGGGCGATGGAGCTGTGGAAATCCAGCTTTTTGTAGGGTTTCTCGTGGCTTCGGGGATTCGTGTGTCAGGCGAACGACAGGAAGCTTTCGGGTAATCGTTTCCGGTTCTCGGGCATTTTTTCGTAGCACGTTGGTGTGGCTCTGGGCTTCAGGCTATCTCGTTTCGGAATCTCACAGACCCAAGACCAAGAGCAAAAAGCCAAAGTATCCTCATCGCAGGCAGCGCGATAATATGGAGGCAGAATCTACCAGCCATGGTGGGAGAAATTCATGAGCACACTTGCTACTGGCATCAGGCGGCCCGAGCCAACCGAGTACGACCCGTACTACGAACGCTACATTTCGCTCGTTAAGACCGATGACATGGTTGCCACGCTGCAAAAGCAGGCGCAGGAAACGCGCGATCTTCTCGGCAAAGTGAGCGCCGAGAAAGCCGAGTTTCGCTACGCCGCCGCCAAGTGGCGCGTGAAAGATGTGCTGGGCCACGTCAACGATACCGAGCGCATCATGAGCTATCGCGTGTTGCGAATTGCGCGTGGCGATCAGACACCCATCGAAGGGTACGAGCAGGACGACTACGTTGTAGGCGGAAAATTCGGCCTGCGCACGATGGACGATTTGCTACAGGAATTCATGACCATCCGCAACGCGACCATCCAACTGGTCCGGCACCTCGATGCCGAGACCTCGCAACGCCGCGGCACCGCCAATAACAAGCCGATCAGCGCCCGCGCCATCGTCTACGTAATCGCCGGCCACGAACTGCATCACCGGAAGATTTTGCAGGAGAAGTATCTGGGGTGAGGCATTTAATCATTTAGTCATTTAGACATTGAATCATTGGAGGTTGAATCGCTAAGTGAATCAATGCTCAACGGCTAAATGATGAAGTGATTCAATGACTAAATGACTCAATCCTTCTCCGACTCCACCATCCTCCGGCACATCGCGCGCCAGCCGAAACAAATGGCGAGCCACAAGCAGTTGCTGCACGAGCTCGGCGCGAGAGGCAACGCTCGGCGCGAACTGGCCGACCGCCTTCATGCTCTCGTAAAAAAAGGCGAGCTGCGGCAGGTGGATGGCGCGCACTACGCGATTCCGCAATCGCAAGCCAAGGCCGGCGGCAACATGCTGGTCGGCCGTTTGAGCATGCACCGCGACGGCTACGGCTTCGTAATTCCTGATGCGGCTACGCTCGACCCAAAGCTGAAAGCGCGCCTGGCCGGCGACGTCTTCATTCCTCCGCCGGCTGTCGGATCGTCGATGCATGGCGATCGCGTGCTCGTGGAAGTTGTGTCGTTCCGGCCCGACGGCCGCGCGGAAGGCCGCATCGTGCGCTCGGTCGCACGTGCGCATCCGACGGTCGTTGGCATCTTCCACTATGATCGCCGCCACAACTACGTCAAGCCCATCGACGAGAAAGTGACGCAGGAAATTATCATTCCGCCGGGGATGGAGATGCCCAGACCTTTCACCGGCGAGGAAGCCGAGAGCGCGGAGCAAAACAAGAGTAGAAGCGGGAGCGGATCCCTCGACCGCGTAATCGGCGCCCAGGCCGCGCGCCACACCGACTGGCAGGATCTTGAAGGCGTAGTGGTCGACGTGGAGATCACCGACTGGCCGAGCGCCACGCAAAACCCGCGCGGACGCGTTGTCGAGATTCTGGGAGAAGAAAACGATTTCGGCGTCGACGTCGAAATCATGATCCGCAAATTCCACCTGCCGCACCGTTTCCCGCCCGAAGTCATCGAGGAGGCGCAGGCGATTGAGAATGTAATTCCCTCCCGCGAACTCCGCCACCGGCGCGACTACCGCAGTCTTCCCATCGTCACCATTGACGGCGAAACTGCCCGCGATTTCGACGATGCCGTCCACGTGCGGCGGCTGGAAAACGGCAATTATGAACTGCAAGTGCACATCGCCGACGTTGCCCATTATGTAACGCCTGACTCGGAGCTGGATGCGGAAGCCCGCCTGCGCGGCACGAGCGTTTACTTTCCCGACCGGGCTGTCCCGATGCTGCCGCTCGAACTCTCTACCGATCTTTGCAGCCTGCGTCCGCAGGTGGATCGGCTCGTGCTTTCCTGCACCATGGAGATCGATCCGCGCGGAGAAATCGTCGGCTACGAAGTCAATGAAAGCGTGATTTGTTCCGCGGAGCGCATGACCTACACCGCGGTGAATGCGGTGCTCGAAGGCGATGCCGATGCGCGCCAACGCTATGCCGTGCAGGTCGAACACTTCGAGCGCATGCGCGATCTGGCGCAGATTCTGAATCGCAAACGCGAGCGCCGCGGGTCTATTGATTTCGATCTGCCGGAGCCGGTCATCGAGTTCGACGAATTCGGACTGATGAAGAGCATTACGCGCTCCGAGCGCAACATCGCGCACCGGCTGATCGAAGAATTCATGCTCTCGGCGAATGAATGCGTCGCGCATTATCTCGAAAACAAACGCATCGCCTCGCTTTATCGCATCCACGAAAAGCCCGACGCCAAGCGCGTTTACGATTTCGAAGTCATCGCGGCGACGTTCGGCTACTCGCTGGGAGTGGGCGCGCTGCCCATCGAGCGCGTGCAGACTCAAGGCTGACCGCCGCTCCGCCCACGGAACCGGCAAACGCGTGCGGGAAATTGAGGTGCCGAAAGAAGTGCACATCACGCCGCGCATGTACCAGAAGCTGACCGCAAAAATTGCTGGCAAGCCGGAAGAAAGAATTCTGAGCTTCCTGATGCTGCGTTCGCTGAAGCAGGCACGGTATTCCGAAGAAAACGCCGGACACTTCGCGCTGGCGGCGACGACTTATACGCACTTCACGTCACCTATCCGGCGCTATCCGGACCTGATCGTGCACCGCATATTGAAAGAAGTGCTGCGAGATTCGCCCGAAAAGATGGAGGGAGAGATCGCCATCGGAATTTCGGGAGATGCGATGATGCGGGGGCGGGTCGCCCCCGCGACTGCCGGCGAGTCGCCGGCGCTACAGTCGGAGGCCGGCGCTACGCCTTCGCCATGGTCCAAGCGCCGCGATCACGACGCGCACCACAAGTCGCTTGAACCGTTGGGCGGCCCGATTTCGCTCGAAGAACTTCACGCCATCGCCGAAGAGTCCAGCCAATCCGAGCGCCGCGCCGACGACGCCGAGCGCGAGCTGATGGAATGGAAAAAAGTGAAATTCATGGAGCGCCGCATCGGCGAAGACTTCGACGGCCTCATCATCAGCGTGACCAAGTTCGGCCTCTTCGTCGAACTCACGGACCTGTTTGTCGAGGGCCTCGTGCCGCTGCAACACGCTGGCCGATCACGATGACGACCGTTATACCTACCACGAAAACACGCGCCAGATCATCGGCCAGCGCTCGGGCAAAACCTACAGCTTGGGAGATCGCGTGCGCGTTCTGGTGGACCGCATCGATCCGGTGGAGAAGAAGATTCAGTTCGCGCTGATTGAAGAGGAACAGCCGCAGGCTGGAGCGAAGCGGCGGAGACGGTGAAGATCGGGTGTCAAAATGTCGGCTCTCCTAGTGGACCCTTTACGGAGGGTTTTGAGCGCAATTGTCTGACAATTGTCGCCGATGAAGTTCTGAGCCGCTAGAATCGAGGCGATGGGCCGCCAAACACAACTACATGTGCTTCCCAAAGACTTGAACGAACTGCTAGTTGCAATGCACGACAAACAGCCTCTGGAAGTAGCACTGCGGAGCGGAAATTCGACTACCCTAGAGCACCTAGCGTTCGTTCCCGAAAATATGACCGGACAAATTTTGGTTCAATGTGGAGCCAACGGTTTGTTCCCAACCTGCAAAGGCGTTACGTGGCGACCGCAGACTCGCCCTATTACCTCGCAGACGAACAGACGGAATTGGTGCTTGAGTTGTCGCTGTCCGGCGTGACGACGTGGGAAGGCCGCCCTGCTCTAACACAGGGTCGCATCTATGGGGTGTTCCAAAACAAACAACCGGAATTTGAGAAGAGCTATGAGCAAATCATCCGCTATATCCGACGGCACTGGCGTAAGAATCCGGTTAAGTGGATGGGTGGTTACGTCGGTCCAGCCGCTGGCGACTGGTTCGACCAAGGCGGTCTACTGCTACCCAACTATATACCGCCCATCCGCAGCGATTGGATTCAACGTCTGGGCGAACAGCACCCACACTAATTGACCTAACATCGCCTTATCGCTCACTGACCGATTCACATGCGTTTTGGGGTAGTGACGTTAGGGATATCCATCGTCTTGCTGTATTTATGGTTGGAGAAATCCACGCGGGCAGGAATGCCCGCGCCACACTTCATCCCGAATGCCTTATGTGCATCACGTCCCCGTCCTGCACGATGTAGTCCTTGCCTTCGAGCCGCAGCGTTCCCTTGGCCCGCGCGTTTGCCTCGGAACCCGCTTCCAGCAACTGATCCCAGCGAATCGTCTCGGCGCGAATGAAATGGTGTTCTAGGTCGGAGTGGATCGCGCCGGCGGCATTCTGGGCGCGCGTGTTTGCCGGGATTGTCCAGGCGCGGCATTCGTCTTCGCCCGCCGTGAAAAATGAAATCAATCCCAACAGGTAGTAGCTGCTGCGAATCAGCCGCGACAGGCCGCTGTCTTTTAATCCGTAACTCGACAAGAATTCCGCCGCGTCCTCGTCGCTCATCTCCGCGAGTTCCGCTTCAACTTTTCCGCAGATCGCGCTGGCTCCTGCATTCGGACGCGCCGACACCTCGCTCAATTTGTATTTCGCGACTGCCTCTTCCAGGTCCTTGCCCAGTTCCGTGCTCTCGCCAATGTTGACGACGTACAGCATCGGCTTCTCGCTCAGGAACATAAACCCGCGAATGCGTTTCTTGTCCTCGGGCGTCATCTCCATTTCGCGCAGCGGCTTTTCGGTTTCGAGGTGAGCCTTCGCCTTGATCAGGAGCTCATTTTCTTTTTCGAGCTCCGGCGTCTTCATCTTCTTCAGATCTTTTTCGAGGCGCTCCAGGCGCTTCTCGATCTGGCCGAGATCGCTCACCATGAGGTCAAACTCGACGTTTTTGATATCGCGCAGAGGATCGATTGGCCCGACATGCGGAATGGCGTCGTTCTCAAATGCGCGCAGCACGTGAATCAGCGCATCCACCTGACGCAGATGGCCGATGTACGCCGTCTCCTTCAGCGCCTCCTGACCGATCGCGCCCACGTCCACGTAGTCGACCGAGGCATGTGTGAGTTTCTTTGGGTTATAAAGCGCGGCCAACTTGTCGAGGCGCTCGTCGGGAACCTTCGCGACTCCAATGTGCGCCTCGCGTGGATTTGCGAAGGCGTGCTCGGAGAGGCGCGCCTTCGTCAACATTCCAAACAGCGATGTTTTGCCTACCTGCGGCAGGCCGATGATGCCAGTTTTCATAAGAGCAGCTCTCAGTTGTCAGCTATCAGTTCTCAGTAAAGTCAAAACCGGACGAATCAGAATAAATCATTGGCGAGATTCCACCACGGAGACACAGAGACACGGAGGAATTCTTTCAAACTTTTCTTGGTGCCTCAGTGACTCCGTGGTGAAAAGGTGCGGGAGCACTGCCGAATCACTTCAGCTCTTGCGCAGTCCGGAAGATCGCAATCAGGCCCAGCAGCAGGACCGCCGACTCGAAATCCTCCGACCAGACATGCAGGCGGTCGAACTCGGCGCGCACCGGGTCATTCAGCGCGAGATTGTCGATGACCACCGCCTGTCTCCGCAGCGCGTGCATCTTGGGCGAGATGGCGAACTGCGAGATCAGACGTGAGCAGCAGCATCAGCACAATCAACAAATGTCTCAGTGCGAGCGGGCGTGCGCGACCGGCGGTCATTCGGCAGTACGCCATGGAGGCAATCAGAAAGACGATGCCAGAAATAATTCCCATCCAATGAAGCACGTCAAGTGTGCGGCCCACGATCGATCCCGCCATGTGGCGCGTGGGCAGCAGTCCAGGAGAAAAGACGGTGGGCGCTTCGACGAATGCAAGAAAGATGATTCCGCCGATCCAGACGACCAGCGCAAGCAGCATGAGAAAACGTAGAAATGACATGCGGGAATTATAGCCGCGAGCTACGAGCTACGAGCTTCGAGCGATCCAAAATCAGGATCGTTCGAGCGTGAGTTGTCTCTCATTATTCGGAACTCGTGCGCGAAGATTAATTTGCTCGGAGCCCGCGGCTCGGAGCTTGGAGCTTCTTTATCCACACCCGGAACCAGCGCTGTCACTTGGGCGCGCACGGGCG
This sequence comes from uncultured Acidobacteriaceae bacterium, assembly GCA_963698865.1. Taxonomy (GTDB): domain Bacteria; phylum Acidobacteriota; class Terriglobia; order Terriglobales; family Acidobacteriaceae; genus Acidiflorens. The sequence goes on from CAVOSL010000007.1 coordinate 1,236,691, forward strand.
AGCGGTTACCCTCATGTTTCTTCGATCAGTCTGAAGGAATCACTCACATGCAGGGTACGCTCAGGGCGTCTGACGTCAATTTTGTGTCGCTCCCCACGGCAGTGTTTTGCGTGCAATGTGAATTGATCAGCGCAAACAATTGCACGCGCTGCCTGGCGTGCGGCAGCTTGGCGGTGTTGAGCCTTTCGCGGGTGCTGGGCGGATCGCTGCGCGGCCAGCAGAACCCGCGTTTGATTGCCGACGCGGAACTCGACCGGCTGGTGCGCTCTCTACTGCACACCGTTCCGCAAGAGGCCGATCTCGAAGAGGAATTTTCGACGGTGCCCGCCTTTTCGGCTTCCGGTCTTTCGGCGCGGCATCATCTGCGGGTGCGGCACCACGGGCCAAACGGCCTGCGGCCCGCATTCATCAACCCGAATCCCGGCGAACTCGACCTTGAACCCGGCATCAGCATCATCGCTGAGAAAGCGCAGGCCCTGACGGGCGCGACTGGGGCCGCGATCGCATTGCGCAAGGGCGACGAAATTATTTGCCGGGCACGCACCGGCCGCACCGCTCCCGACCTGGGAGTACGGCTGCAAACCGATCGCGGGCTCTCCGCCGAGTGCGTGCGCACCGGTGAAGTTTTGCTGTGCAACGATGCGGAGACAAATCCGCGCGTGGACTCCGCAACCTGCCGGCGTCTCGGCGTGCGGTCAATTCTGGTAGCTCCGCTGCGTCATTTCCGGCGCACGCTGGGAGTCTTCGAAGTGCTGTCCTCGACCGCGCAGGCCTTCGACAATAATGACGTCGCAACCATGCAATTCCTCTCGGGAATGATGGTGGCGGCCATCTCGAGGCTGTCGAACACGCGGCCCGAGTAATTCTCTCTTGGCAGCGGCCCTCACTTTCTGGTTTGGGGCCTAATCGTCTCCCCTGCCGTCTATACTAAATTCATGGTTACGGTTGACCCAACTCCACGCCTCGCCAACGATCCCAAAGGCGTCAAGGTTCATTTGAGCTCTGGGCGCTGGCCTGGAAATCGACTGGAAAGATGGCCACCATTCCGTCTATTCGTTCAAGTTCCTGCGGGACGCCTGCCCGTGCGCGTTGTGCGAAGACGAGCGCACGAAAGCCCGCCGCAGGCCCGGTGAGCCGGAGAAGCCGGCGCCGGGAACGCTGCCAATGTTCAAGCCCGCGGTCAAAGCTCTGGCGGCCGAAGCGGTGGGCAAGTATGCGCTGAAGTTTTCCTGGAACGACAATCACGATCTGGGAATCTATTCGTGGGCGTACTTGAGAGAAATTTGTCCATGTGGCGAATGCGCAGCCGGTCAAGTCAAAAGTTAAAAGTCAGTCTTGGTTCAGTTATCCCGCAGTGAAACTTTTTCCCGCCGTTCCGCGTCCTATACGGTAGAGAGAAGTTCCGCAGGCTGCCGCAATCCAGCTTCCGTCGTCGCGCGTACTTCATTGGGGTGAGGAATGTTAATCAAGAAAGAATCGGCAATACCGTGGTCGGAAATTACTCCCAGGGAGACATATCTCAATCGCCGCAAGTTTCTTGCCGGAGCGGCTTTGGCGGGTGCTGCGGCCCTTACTGGCGCGGCTTTTCGCGATTTGGCCGACCCCTCCCTCATCGTGCAGGCCAACGACAAAATCAACGGCCTGCAAAAAAGTCTCCTTCAGTACTACCGAAAAGGAAACGCCCTACAAGGACGTCACCAACTACAACAACTTCTACGAATTTTCGACGGACAAATACGAGCCTGCCGAGCTGGCCAAAAATTTCAAGACCCATCCCTGGAAGGTCACCATCGACGGCCACGTCGCCAAGAAGCTCGAACTCGATGTCAACGAGATCATCAAGTGGGCTGCGCCCGAGGAGCGCATTTATCGCCATCGTTGCGTCGAAGGCTGGTCGATCGTTGTTCCCTGGATCGGCTTCTCGTTTAACGAGGTCATCAAGCGCGCACAGCCTACCAGCAAGGCAAAGTATGTCGAATTCACGACCTTGTGGGATCCCAAGCAAATGCCCGGCCAGCGGCTTGATGTGCTGAAGTGGCCGTACGTCGAGGGCCTGCGCATGGACGAAGCCATGCACCCGCTGGCCCTGCTCTGTTTCGGCATGTATGGCGAGACGCTGCCGAACCAGGACGGCGCGCCGCTCCGCATGGTTATCCCGTGGAAGTACGGCTTCAAGAGCGCCAAGTCGATCGTCAAGATCAGCTTTACCGGCGACCAGCCCATGAATAGCTGGCAGCTCGCAAACTCGCATGAGTACGGCTTTTATTCCAACGTCAATCCCAACGTCGACCATCCGCGCTGGAGCCAGGCCAAAGAGCGCCGGCTCGGAGAATTCTTCAAGCGTCCTACCCTGATGTTCAACGGATATGATCAGGTGGCGAGCCTTTATTCGGGGATGGATTTGAAGAAGAACTTCTAGGGATTTGTAATTTGCGATTTGTAATTTGTAATTTCCAAAACCCAAAGCGGACAGCTTGTGGTTTTCAATTACCAAATTACCAATTACCAATTACAAATTACCAATTACCAATTACCAATTACCAATTACAAATCCCATGAAGTTGCGCCTTCTCAAGCTCCTCGTATTCCCCGCCGCTCTGATCCCGCTCGGCCGGCTGGCCTGGAAGGGTTTTCATGACGGCCTAGGCGCCAATCCTATCGAGGTCATTACCCATTCCACCGGCGATTGGACGCTGATCCTTGTCCTGACTACGCTTTCCATCACGCCCCTGCGCCGGCTTACCCGCCAGTATTGGCTGATCGGCATCCGCCGCATGATTGGCCTCTTCGCCTTCTTCTACGCTTTTCTCCACTTCCTCACCTACATCTGGCTCGACAAATTTTTCGACTTCCACGAGATGGTGAAAGACATCGCCAAGCGGCCGTTCATCACGGTGGGATTCTCGGCTTTTGTGCTCCTGATCCCGCTCGCCCTGACCTCGACGGCGTGGTCAATCCGGCGACTTGGAGGCAAAAACTGGCAGCGCCTGCACCGACTCATTTATGCGACCGCTGTCCTCGGCGTCATTCACTACCTCTGGCTGGTCAAGGCGGATAAGCGCAAGCCACTCGAATACGGCTTCGTCCTGGCCCTTCTGCTGCTCTATCGCCTGGGTGCTTGGGCAGTCGATAAGCGTAAGCAAAGCCGCGTTCCCGCCCTGGCGCGAAGTCCCGTGGAAGCCACCAAGGCTTAGGCTGCAGCTCCAGGCGACTAGCCAACTTCTTTTCCGCGGATTTACACGGATGAACGCGGATTTAGTGAAAAAGAAGTAGTTCCTAGATCCGGGCAAATCCATGCGATCTGCGGAAATGAAGTTGGTTTCCCGCCGATTACGCTTCTTTACAGAAACTTTCTTCTAAAATTCGGGTTTACGGCATCTTAGAAATCAGTACCCGGACAACTTGTATTAACTCATGCGTGCTAAGCTGAGTGCGCCAACCCCAACCGTAGCCAAAATCTCTTCCAGGAGATGTTATGTCGCCAGCGAACCGTACGATCCTCCCTCTCGCGCTATTCGGCCTCGTGTTTCTTGTGGCCTGCGGCAACAACAACAACGGCCCCGCGCCCAATCCGCAGGGATTCACGAACGCTAATCTGACCGGCACTTACGTTTTCTTCTCGCAAGGCTGGGACAGCGGCTTTGCTCCTTTGACCATTGCGGGGGCCTTCGCTTCTAACGGGAGCGGCAGCATCACCGGCGGCGCCATGGACGCGGTTGATCCCGCCATCGCCATCGACACGAATCAGGCGATCACATCCGGCTCTTACTTTGTGGACAGCGACGGGCGCGGCCAAGCACAGTTGGTGACTGGGATTGGAACCTTCGTTCTCGATTTTGTGCTCACCGCGGGGACCACCGGGGTGAGCTCGCATGGGCTGGTCACCGAATTCGACTCCAACGGGAGCGGAAGTGGCACGCTCGACCTGCAGACCGCGATACCGGACCAGAGTTCGATCGCCGGCCCGTTTGCCTTTACTATCGCGGGCAGCGACGACAGCGGCAATTCTTTCGCCAGCGCGGGAGCCTTTACTCTTGACTCCAGCGGCGCAATCACCACCAACACAGGAGTGCAGGACTTTAGCGATAACGGCGGCCCGTTTCTTGATCAATCGCTGACGGGGAACGCATTGCTCGGTTCCGGAACAAGCCCTGGAACGATGTCCCTATCTTCCACCTTCGGCACGCTTGCCTTTGACTTCTATCCAATCGATGCTACTCACTTCAAGGTCGTCGAGACCGACGGCTTCGAGTTCATGGAGGGCGATGTTTTCACGCAAAACGGCGCGTCCATTCCCACCGGCGCAATGGCATTCACGATGTCGGGCGGTCTGAGCACGGCCGTCGGAGATGGCGGCGTGATGACCTCGGACGGAACGGGCAACTTCAGCGCCGGACTGGAAGATCTCAACAACCAGGGCGGTGTCACGTCACAACAAGCCTTTACGGGAGCGAAATCATCCGGCGGTTCTGTTGGCGGAAGAGTTATCGTCAATCTCACTGGCTTTTCCCCCGCGACGCAGTGGGTCATCTACCCCTCCAGCGGAGGCCTCCAGATTCTAGAGTCGGATGCATTGAACACGACGATTGGCACAGCCTACGGACAAACTTCCGGGGCTACGCTTTCGACGACGCAGGGCTATGGACTCAACCTGAGCGCGTTCGACTTCGTCGATGGGATTGTGGAGAACTCCATCGCGGAATTCGCCAGCACCAATGGTGCTTACACCGGGGGCATCGACGTCAATGACGACAATGGCGCGGGCATTAGCCTGAATCCCAACCTGGCGTTCGCCGTTACTTTCGCTGGCCCCGATTCGACTGGACGAGGCACCGCGACCACCACGGCCGGTGGCAGCGCTTACATCGGCTTCGACTACTACCTGGTCGATGACTCGACGGCTCTCTTCCTCGAAACTGACAACATTCAGGTTGGGACAGGAGTGTTTGGATTGCAGACCTCGGCGGCATCGGGCGTCGCGAGACATGGGGCGCTGGCCAGGGCTCATCCGCAGGGCAGAGCCAAGGTGCCGAAACAAGTAAAGAGACAGGGAAGATATAAGTAAGTTCCGTGAGAGATGCCCCCGTCCAAGCTGAGCTTGGGCGGGGCTTTTTTTGTGGGATTCAACTGAGAACTGACAGCTAAGAATTACTTCCGCAATCTGCGATTGCTAAGCGATTCCCTCGGCCGCGACCTTCTCGGTCATGAAGGCCTCGATCACGTCGCCCACTTTGATGTCGCCATAGTTGGCGATGGAAATACCGCATTCCATGCCGGAGCGTACCTCGGAGGCATCGTCTTTGAAGCGGCGCAGCGAGCCGACTTTTCCCTTGAAGACCACCACGTTGTCGCGCAGGAGGCGCACTTCGTTGTCGCGTTTGATGTGGCCATCGCTGACGCGGCAACCGGCCACCGTTCCACTTTCGGAATGCGGAAGGTTTCGAGCACCTCGGCGCGGCCCATGTAAGTTTCCTTGATGGTCGGCTCGAGCAAGCCGGTCATGGCGCGCTTGATCTCGTCCTGGAGTTCGTAAATGATCGAGTGCAGCCGGATGTCGACTTTTTCCTGTTCGGCCAGTTCCGACGCCTTGCGCTCCGGACGCACGTTGAAGCCGATGATGATGGCGTTCGATGCCGACGCCAGCAGCACGTCGGTTTCGGTAATCGCGCCAATGCCGGACCGTAGCAGCTTGAGACGAACTTTGTCGTTCGAGAGCCGGCCCAGCAGGTCGCCCAGCACTTCGACCGAGCCCTGCACGTCGGCTTTCAAAATGACGTTGAGTTCCTTCATGCCGGCCGTCTTGAGCTGCTCGGCGAGGCCTTCGAGTGACACGCGGGAACTCTTGGCCAGCGCGGCTTCACGAGCCTTCTGCTCGCGGTACTCGGAGATGTCGCGCGCCTTTTCGCGGTCGGTCACGACGACAAATTGGTCGCCCGCCTGCGGCAAGCTCTCGAGTCCAAGAATTTCAACCGGAGTCGAGGGAGGAGCTTCCTGTAACCCCTGGCTGCGGTCGTCGAACATGGCGCGCACTTTGCCGTAGGCGTTGCCGACCACAAAATTGTCGCCGGCTTTCAGCGTGCCATTTTGAACAAGGATGGTCGCTACCGGTCCACGGCCGCGATCGAGCTTGGCTTCGAGCACGACGCCGCTGGCCGCGCGTCCTGGAGTCGCTTTCAATTCCTGGAGATCCGCAGTCAGGCAGATCATTTCGAGCAGCAGGTTGAGATTGGTCTTCTTCTTCGCCGAAACGTCGACGAAGACTGTCTTGCCGCCCCATTCTTCGGGGACCAGCCCGCGATCGGCGAGTTGCTTCTTTACGCGCTCCGGCATCGCGTCCGGTTTGTCGATCTTGTTTACCGCGACGATGATGGGAACTTCCGCGGCATGCGCGTGATCGATGGCCTCAACCGTCTGCGGCATTACGCCATCATCGGCAGCGGTGACGAGCACGACGATGTCCGTAGCCTTCGCGCCGCGCGAACGCATGCGCGTAAAGGCCTCGTGGCCGGGCGTATCGAGGAACACGATTTCGCGTCCATACGCTGGCGACGCCGTGTCGGTGATGCGAACCTTGTAGGCTCCGATGTGCTGCGTAATGCCGCCGGCCTCGCCGCCCGCAACGTCGGTAGAGCGGATCGAGTCGAGCAGCGTCGTCTTGCCATGATCGACGTGGCCCATGATGGTGACGACCGGAGGACGCGTACCTGCTTCCGCGCCTTCCTCGCTCGCCTCGGTTGCTTCTGCCGTATCTTTCGCAGCCTGCTCCTCGAAGCTGATCACTTCCGTATCCGCTCCGAAGAAACGCGCCATTTCGCTGGCGAGCTCGGCGTCGAGAGTCTGGTTGATGGTGGCAAAGACGCCGCGCATGACGAGGCGCGCAATCAGATCCTTGGCGCGAATGCCGAGCTTCTCGGCCAGATCTTTTACCGAAATGCCTTCGGTGATGGTGATATTGCGCGTGATCGGCAGCGGTTCGTTGCTGATCGAGACCCGTGGCGGCGGAGTGTAACCCTTCATCGGGCCTTCCTTCACGCCACGCGGAACATATCTCTGTCCCGGTCTGCGCGAAGGCCCTCCCGGCCTGCTGCCCGGACGCTGCGCCCCCGGAGGCGCCATTGGCGCTCCCGGACCAACTCCGAGCGGACGACTGCCCGCGGGCGCAACGCGCGTCGGATGCATCGGACGCCGCTCACCCGGACGCAGCGGTGGGCGCGCTCCCGGCGCTGCCGGCCGAGGACTGCGCTGAAAAATCGGTTGTCCTGGAACTGGCCGTCCCGGCGCGGGACGCATCGGTGCTCCCGCAACTGGCGGAGGCGCTTTGTAGACAGGCCGCGGTCCAGTCTGGGGCATAATCATGCGCGGCAGTGGAGTCGCGGGAACTGGAGGCTTCGGCGGTGGCGTCGAAACCTGCGCGCCATGAAGATTGATGCCTTGCGCCGGCGGTTGTGGAGGCGGAGCTGCGCTTGCGGCAGGAACGGAAGCGGCAGGGCGCGGCGGAATTGCAACTGCAGGCGGCACAGCCGGGCCCGATGGCGCGTGCGTCGTCGAGGCAGCGGGCGGCGTGGCAATGGCTGGAGGCGTGGGTGGAACCTTCGGGGGGATGACGACCACCGCCGGCGGACGCATGGCCGCGACCGATGCGGGGGTCACCAATTTCGGGGCAGGCGGCTCAACCGGCTTGTGAGCTGGCGGCTTGGCAGTCAGTACGGGAGCTTCTTCTTTTGCTTCAATGGACGGCGTTGGAACGGGAGGTTTCGGAACGGGAGGCTTGGCGAGCGGGCGCGTTGCGGGACGTTCGGCTGCCTCTTTTTGCTGCGTGATGGCGCGCAGCACGTCGCCGGGACGCGAGATATGCGAGAGGTCGATCTTGGTTTTGATTTCAGGTTCGCCGTGAGAGGGCGCATGCGATGATCTGGCTGCGCTCGATCCGGACTCGCGGGAGCGGAGGCGTTTGCGAACCAGTTCCGCCTCGTGATCTTCCAGAGAACTGGAATGCGTTTTCTTCTCAGTAACGCCCACCTCAGTCAGAACGTCAAGAATTTCCTTGCTCTTGACCTCCAGCTCACGGGCCAGATCATTGATTCGAATCTTCATCCGCTCTCGTTTTCCTTTTCGTCCCGCCCAGTTCGAACTCTACGTTCGCATATCTACCTCACGGAATCGTTGTTTGTGTCGCCGCGATACCCGGATCCGACGATCCGAGTTCAGATCTATTTGTTTCCCGAAGCCTCTTCGTCCGCAGCCGGCTCGCCTTCTTCGACCGCAGCCGTTTCCGCAGTTCCCTCAGCCGGAACTTCTTCCGCGGAACCGGTTTCGGGAGCGGCCCCCGCTTCCTCGACTGCTGCTTCGGCTTCGCCCGCCGATGCTTCCGCGCTCGGCGCTGCTTCGACTGCGCCTTCGGAGCTCTCCGCTTCCGCGGCTACCGTTTCTTCGGCACCTTCAGCCGGCTGCTCGCCCTCGGCGGAAGCGACTGCTTCGCCGCCTTCGAGGCTGGCGAAATAATTATTGACTGCGATACTGATTTTTTCCACCGTCTTGGGGCCGATGCCTTCGATGGCTTCCAGTTGCTCGGGCGTCATGTCAGCCAGCGCCTCGACCGTGCCGATGCCTGCGGCTTTCAGCTTCTCGACCAGACCTTCGCCGAGACCGGTAACATTCTCAAGCGGCGTCACGGTTTGGGTGACGAGCGCGGACATCTGCTGCTCGACTTCCTGGCGCTTCTCTTCCTCGCTCTTGATGTCGATCTTCCAACCGAGCAGTTTGGCCGCCAGGCGCACGTTCTGGCCTTTCTTGCCAATCGCCAGCGAAAGCTGGGTATCGTCGACGACCACTTCCAGGTGCTTCTCGCCCGCATCCACGACGGTGACGCGGCTGACTTTGGCCGGCTGGAGCGCCTTCTCGGCGAACGTTACTGGATCCTCGTGATATTCGATGATGTCGATCTTTTCGCCGCGCAGCTCGCGGATGATCGATTGCACGCGCATGCCTTTCATGCCGACGCAAGCGCCCACCGCGTCCACGTCCTTGTCTTTCGACATGACCGCGATCTTGGTGCGCTCGCCCGCCTCACGGGCAATGGCGCGAATCACCACGGTTCCGTCATAAATCTCGGGCACTTCGGTCTGGAACAAGTGCTGCACCAGTTCGGGGGCGGCGCGCGAAACGACCACGCCTGGACCCTTGGCCGCTTTCTCGACGCGCGAGATGACGACGCGAATCCGCTCGCCGACGGCGAATGACTCGAGGCGCGACTGCTCCTTGCGACCCATGCGGGCTTCGGCCTTGCCGATATCGACGATGACGTCCGGACCTTCGATGCGCTTCACGGTCGCGTTCATGATCTCGCCGACGTGCCCGATGTATTCGTTGTAAACGGTGTCGCGCTCGGCCTCGCGCACCTTCTGGAAAATCACCTGCTTTGCAAGCTGCGCGGCAATGCGTCCCAGAATTCCCTCGGTCACTTTGGGGATAAGGAGTTCTCCGCCGGCTTCGGCGCTGGGATCGAGCTTGCGCGCCTGTTCCACGGTCACCTGGAGGTTCGGGTCTTCGACCTGCTCCGGGCCCTCGACGATCGACTTCACCGCATAGGCGTTGATCTTGCCGGAATCCTTGTCGAGCACGGCGCGCAGATTTTCCTGCGTCTTGTAATACTTGCGCGTGGCGACAACGATGGCATCCTCGACCGCCGACACCACGATCTGCGGATCGATGCCCTTTTCCCGGCTCACGCCTTCGATGATGTTGTAGAGCTCGCTTGCCATAAAAACCAGTTCTCAGTTCTCGGTTCTCAGTAAAACCGGCTAAATCTCCGGCACCAGATTCGCCTTCTCTATGTTCCCTAACTCAATCTCGACCGATGCTGTCCCATCTTTCGGACGCATCTTCTTTCGCGCCGCGCTCAAATCGAGCAACAACTTTCCATTCTCAAAACTCTCCAGCCGTCCTTCAAAGTGCCGGTTGTTATTCACCGGCTCGCGCGTCATCAGCTTTACGCGATGTCCACGAAAGCGCTCAAAGTCGGCGGCCTTCGTCAGCTTGCGATCAAGCCCTGGAGACGAAACCTCCAGCACATACGACCCGCCGGTCACCGCATCTTCCACATCGACGATCGTGCCAAACTCGCGGCTGAACGCCGAACAGTCCTCGTGTGTCACGCCATCGGGATGATTGGCTGAAGGCGTCGCTCCCGGCCGATCGATGAACACGCGCAGCGTCCGGTGCTTGCCCGACCCGAGCAGTTCCAAATCCCAAATCTCGAGCCCGCTCGAGCCCGCCACCCGCTCCGCAATCTCCCGGAGCTTGTCCTTGTCAAAAGCCATGTTTTCAGCAACTTACTTCAGTCGCGCCGGGACGAAGTTAGAACAAACTAAAAAGTGGGCTTTCGCCCACTGGTGTGCTTCGCCGATGCCGACACTCCTACACAACAGTTTCCAAAACCAACTATACGCCCCGATTGGGGAAAAGACAAACGAAGGACGGTCGCTGGTCGTTGGTCGTTAGGCGTTCGCCATTAGTCTCTCTCGATTACATTCCTCGATGTGCCCGAGCGAGTAACGACCAACGACCAGCGACGAATTCCCAACGACCACCGACGCCTTCGTCCGAACGCGTTATCCTTTCTTTCATGCACCATGCAATTCTCGGCGCCGGCGGAGTGGGCGGCTTCATGGCCGGCTGTCTCGCGCACATCGGCGAAGATGTGACCTTGGTCGTTCGCCCCGAAACGCTCGCCGCCCATCCGCCAAAGATCCAACTGGAAAGCCCTTACGGAAACTGGACTGTCGACGTGGCTTGGAGCGGATCGGTGCCGGCGTGCGACGTTCTCTGGATCACCATGAAGGCCACGCAATTAGAGAGCGCGCTGGCACCGATCACGAACGTCGACTCGATTCGTGCGGTGGTGCCGCTTCTCAATGGGATCGATCATCTGCAAGTGCTGCGCTCCAAGTTCGGCGTGGATCGCGTAATTCCCGCGACCATCGCAGGCGAATTCGAGCGCGTGAGCGTTGGGCACTTTGTCCATCGCACGAAGTTTGGGGTACTGAATTTCTCCGGCCACGGCCGTGAACTTCTGCAAGCAATCGCCGACCGTCTCCGAGCTCTCGGCCTCACCTGCAATTTTATCGACGATGAAGCGACCTTGATGTGGAGCAAGCTCGTCTTCCTCGGCCCGATCGCGCTCACCACCACGGCCTTCGATCGCACCGTCGGCGAGGTTGTCGCTGACCCAAAGAGTTGGAGTCAGCTCGAAGCAGCCGTGCGCGAAGCCGCCGCCGTAGCCCAGGCCGAAGGCGCCAGAGTGGACCCCGACGCCGCGCTGAACGTCTTCAAGAAGGGCCCGTCCGGCATGCGCAGCTCCATGCAGAAAGACGTCGAGCACGGCCGCCCGCCGGAATTGGACGCCATCGGCGGGGCCATCGTCCGCGCCGCCCATCGCCACGGGTTGACGGTCCCAACCACCGAAGAGCTCATGGCCGCTATAGGCCGCAAGTTGCGCTGAGAGTATGAGCCTCTCTGCGAACTCCGTGAGTCCTCAGCGTCCTCTGCGGTTCAAGGTTTGGAGGCCCGCTCCCAAAGGAGGTTCGCGGAGGCCGCACAGACAGAGGCTCAAGCCGATTACCTAAGTGCCTATCGTAACCTTGCAGCCACCTTGCCTTTGCCGCAAGCTTTTTGAATGCAGGTTTCCAAGACTCATCTCGCCATCGCACTGTGCGCGGGCGGCCTGCTCCTGGCCATCTTTCTTGGCTATCTAAACTGGCTCAGCAATCAGGGACCGGTCCTGGCGCGCTCGGACGAGCGCGATCCTCTCACTAACATGCCGATTAGCATTACGATGAATCCGCTGCGCGACCGCACCATCGAGCGCACCGCCAGCGCCTTTATCAAGCAAATGAGCGATGGCAACTGCCGGCAGCTTCTCGCCGAATGGGAAAGGGACTACCGCAGGAAGCGCGCTAAGTTTATTTGCGATTCCGAGACCCAGCACCCGCTGATTTCGTGGAACATTGTCGAGTGGGAAGATGCGCCGCCGCTGGTCATCCTGCACTATAAGGGCGAGCGCTACTCGACTCCGGCGGAGAATGCTACCTACAAGGATCTGTTCTCGATAACGGAAGAAAAGAAGAGCGCTGGTTGGGTCGTCACCAAGTACGACTCGTTCTACTAAACTGCGAGAGCCTGACCCCGGGGGCTAAAGCCCCAAATCCAGATTGGAGTCGTTAGCGGCACGGCTGAAGCCGTGCCCTACCCAAATCCATTCTGCCCAGAACCACTTGTGTCCAGAACCATTTGTGTCCAGAGCTACTTCTGGCCAAACCTATTTCTGCCCAGAACGACGCGTGAGCGCTCTACGCGGCTTTCTCGGCATCCGCTACGGTTTCGAAGAACTGGAAGAACTTCTCCACCCGGGTCACCTCGAGCGCCTGATGGATGCGCTGGTTCACACCGACCAGGCCCAGACTGCGCCCATCCCTTTGGCGGGTGACATAGGCTCCGACGAGCGCTCCGATGCCCGCCGAGTCGGCCAGCGGCACGGAGGTGAAATCCAGAATCAATACCCGCGACTGATCGGCCCGCACCTTGGATTGAAACCCGAACACATTGGGCAGCGTCAGGGGCCCCGATAAACGCAGAATACGGACTCCCTCGCGGGAACCGGCGGACTCTTCGACTTGCAGCGGCTGATCAGACATGAACCAAATGTTAATGGCCAATGAACAGCCGAATGTTAAAACCGTGTAAATTTCGGCGGTCCGGGAGCGGCCGAATGCCGCAAGTGGCGGGTTATCAAGTGGCGGGTCATCAAGTGACGGATCGCGTCTTCATGAACGCCACAACGAACAGAACTCCAAGCAGCAGGTCGGTTACGGCGAATGTCAGGTCGGCAACGTGCAGGCGTCCCTGGAGATGAAGAACGATCAGCGCGATGCCGTAGGTGAATTTCTCGACAACCGCCGCCGGAATGATGGGGCGGAAGCGGACGGGGTCCGTGGCGATGATCAGGAAGGCGATCTGCCAGGCCAGACCGGCGCCTACGAATCCGTAGTAGAACGCCGGATGGGTGATCGGCGGCGGATCCTTGGTGCCGATGAGATTGAACATGAAATAGAGTGGCGTGAGAATCAGAAATCCCCAAATGCCGGCGACCCAGAAGATAGTTTTGGCGAATTTCATCGGTGAATCCTCAAGATTCTGATGAGGAGTAGGGGTCCCCTCGGCTTCGCTCGGGGCAGGCTTTTCGACCCCGCCGAATCTTCACTTCGTGAAGCTTCGACTCCGCTCAAGATGACAATGCATAAAACTGGTGTTATTCGCCGCCCACGGTCAGGCCGTCGATGCGAATTGTTGGCGAGGCCATGCTGCCGCGGAATTCCAGGTCGGTGCCAATCTCTGAAATGTTCTTGAACATTTCCTTCAGATTGCCCGCGACCGTGATTTCTTCCACTGGGTACGCCAATTCGCCATTGACGATCCACATGCCCGATGCGCCGCGAGAATAATCGCCCGTTACCAGGTTCGCCCCGTGGCCGAGGAACTCAGTAACGTAGAGTCCGTCTTTGATCTCGCCGATAATCTGCTTCGGGGTTTTCGTGCCGGGGCTCAGAAAATAGTTGCCGGGAGAAATTCCGGGAGTGCCGGCCAGTCCGCGGGAGGCGTTGGCGGTCGTTTCGAGCTTCAGTTTTTTGGCCGTGTAGGTGTTGAGCAGGTACGACTTCAGAATCCCGTTCTCGATGACGATGGTGCGCCGGGTAGGAATTCCTTCTCCGTCGAACGGGGCTGTGCCGAAGCCGCCGGGCATGGTGCCATCGTCAATGACGGTAACGTTGGAACCGGCGATTTGCTCGCCCAGTTTGCCCGCCAGGAACGACGCTCCGCGATAGACGGAATCGCCGTTAATGCCCTCAAAAATGTGCTCCAGCATCGAGGCGGCGACGAGGGGATCGAGCACGACTGGAACGTGTGCGGTTTTTACCTTGCGCGCACCGAGACGGCGCAGCGTGCGGCGAGCCGCCTCTTTGCCAACCGCTTCCGCGGACTCGAGCTTGGCGAGACTGCGGGCCACCGCATACCAGTAATCGCGTTGCATGTTGCCCTGATCGTCCTGCGCGATGGGGACGGCGGCGACCGAGCAGTACGAGCGGCGGTACTCCCCGACAAATCCGTGGGAATTGGCGAGAATCTTGCGACCTGTAGCGGCATCGAACGATCCGCCGTCGGAATTCTTGAGGCGCGGGTCGGTATCGAGCGCAGCCTTTTCGGCGCGGCGAGCGTAGTCGATGCGCTCGGGGCCCGGGAGCGAGTAGACGTCTTCGTGGTAGAGATCGAGCGGTGCGGAGAGCGAGCCGAGTTTTGCGGCTTCCGGTATTCCGGCAAACGGATCTTCGGAGGTGATCTTGGCGAGTTCGAGCGCGGAGCTCAGCATGCGATCGATGCCGGCGGCGGAGAAATCGCTGGAATAAGTGGAGGCCGCGCGCTGTCCAAAGAAGACGCGGACGCCGATGGAGCGCGAGCCGGATTCCTTGAGCGTCTCGACCTGGCCGAGGCGGACAACGGTGGAGAATTCATCGCCCTCGCGGACGACGCACTCGGCGGCCGAAGCGCCGGCGCGCATGGCGCGGCGAGACGATGTCGGAGGCGAGAGATTTAAGGTCGGTCGCGATTTGGCTGGTCGCTGGTTTCTGTCGTCGTTGTCATTTTTTAATTCTGAATCTACCACGGCGGCAGGGAGCCACCGAGGGAGCCTCTCAATTGTTTTGAGTGCGCGAATGACCCTTTGGATTCATGGCCCTCGGTCTACTTGTCAATAATGCAATATTGCATTACCATATTGGTAAGAGGTGCGCCATGTCGACATTGACCGTAACGGCTCGAGGACAAGTCACGTTCCGGAAGAAGGTGATGGAGCACCTGGGGGTGGAGCCCGGCGGGAAAATTGAGCTGGAGCTGCTGCCCGATGGCCGAGGCTTGATCCGCGCGGCGCGGCCAACGGGAAAGATAGATAGCTTCATTGGGATGTTAGCCGGCAAGACAAAGAAGGTCGTGACTATTGAGGAAATGAATGAGGCGGCAGCAGCTGGATGGGCCGGGGAGGTTTCATTCGACGAAGGCGGGCCGGACCGTAACTCAGCGGGCAAGAAATGAAGGTCGCGGTCGATACCAACATCCTTGTGCGGGCGGTTGTGCGTGACGACCCGAAGCAGGCAGAAATAGCTGCCAAAACCCTGCTTAAAGCGGAAGGCCTCGTCGTGGGCATGTCGTGTCTGTGTAATTTGTCTGGGTTCTGCGCCGAGCCTATGGGTTCAGACCATCGGCGATTGCGGCTGCGATACGCGAGCTGCTCGAGGCCGGGAATGTCGAAACGAACCGTCTGGCAGTTGAGGCGGGGTTGGCGATGCTCGATGCGGGCGGGGATTTTGCCGACGGCGTAATCGCGCATGAGGGACAGTGGCTGGGCGCGGAGACGTTTGTTTCGTTCGACCGAAAGGCGGTGGAGATGCTTAAGGCGCAAGGGAGTGGCGGCGCGGCTGCTGTAGGCGGTGCCAAGGTGGTATGGCGCCAAAGAGTGATGTGTTGCGCTACCGCGTCCCGACTAGAGATCGGAATGCTGCCAAGTTACTATTCGTAACCCACCCAGATAGATCGACGCAATTATCGTGATGGCGGCTCCAAATGTCATAGCAAAATAGGGTCCCAATGATATCTGTTCCTCGGGCCGACCCCAAAATCGTACCACCCGCTGCAAGCATACGCCACGCTCAGGAGAGTTGGTATGAGCCCAAATAAACCCAGCGCGGGCTCCGTGCCTACCCATCACTAGCAGCGTCGCCAAAAAAACAGAGGCCAACTCTGCAGCCGAGAGTTCCAGCCGCGAGGCTGACCGTCTGCCGCACGCGCCCATTGCCTAGGAGCGTTGAAATCTGCATAGCTTTCAACTCTCATGTCGCGAGACTTCACTGCATGAACCCGCCAGGATCCTTCCGCGCGGTGCCGCCAACGGTCAGCCGATCGACCTTGATTGTCGGAATGCCAACGCCAACGGGAACCGCCTGCCCGTCTTTGCCGCAGGTCCCCACGCCTTCATCGAGCTTCAGATCGTTGCCGACCATCGAAACGCGCGTCAGAACGTCCGGTCCGTTGCCAATCAACGTAGCGCCCTTGATCGGCGCGGTGATCTGGCCGTCTTCGATGAGATAGGCCTCGGAAGCAGAGAAAACAAACTTGCCATTCGTGATGTCGACCTGGCCGCCGCCGAAATTCACCGCGTAAACGCCATTCTTCACCGAGCGAATAATGTCCTGCGGATCGTCCTGGCCGGCCAGCATGTAGGTGTTGGTCATGCGCGGCATGGGAATGTGCTCGTAACTCTCGCGGCGTCCATTGCCGGTGTCGGCCAGGCCCATGAGCTTCGAGGAGAGCTTGTCGCTCAAATAGCCCTTGAGAATGCCGTTCTCGATGAGAACCGTTTCCTGCGTGGGCTGCCCTTCGTCGTCGACATTAAGCGACCCGCGCCGCCAGGGCATCGTGCCGTTATCGACCACCGTGCACTTTTCGCTCGCGACGCGCTTGCCGATGAGTCCGGCAAAGGCGGATGTCTTTTTGCGGTTGAAGTCGGCTTCCAGGCCGTGACCAACCGCTTCGTGCAGGAGTACTCCGGGCCAGCCGGGGCCGAGCACGACTTCCATGTCGCCGGCAGGAGCTTCGCGCGCGTCGAGCTGCAAAATGGCCTGGCGCGCGGCTTCCTTGGCAAAAAATTCGGGCGTCCTCTCGCCGAAGAAGAAATCCAGCGCGACGCGGCCTCCACCGCCGGAGGTGCCACGGCCGGAGCCAGCTTCAGTCTTGGCAATGCAGGAGACGTTAATGCGGGCGAGCGGCTGCGAGTCTTCCGCAAAGGTGCCGTCGGAGCCGACAACGAGAATATTGCGAAGCTCGTCGGCATAGCTGGCACGAACTTCTTTAATCCGTGGATCGAAGGCGCGCGCGGTGTGGTCGCCGCGCATCAGGAGATCGACTTTCGCGGTGATGTCGGCATCCACGGAAGGCAGAGGGACCGGATAAAGGCTGCGCGCCGGCTTCTGCTGGAAACCAGTAACGGTGGTCTTGGCAGGAGCGCTGGCAATGAGCGCAGCCGTGCGGGCCGCGTGCAGAATGCGCGCCGGAGAAAGGTCGTCGGTGTAGGCGTAGCCGGTACGCTCGCCGGAAACAACTCGCACGCCGCAGCCGGCGGATATTCCCTGCGACGCCGACTTCACCATCGACTCGTCGACCATTAACGAGGTCGAGGTCAGGTATTCGAAATAGAGGTCGGCATAGTCGCCGCCAGCCGAAAGCGCGGCCGCGAGATATTTTTCAAGATCCTGATGATTCAAGCCGTAGTGCTCGAAGAAGAAACGTTGTTGATTGCTCACGATGATTCGATGCCTTTGCGGTGCGAAATGACTCTGGGGCGCGATTCCATTATTAGACTACATGCAATCGCCATTGGAATGACCGGAATTCGGCCAAACGCCGGTAATCACGTTCGTTCGCCGTGATCACTTCGATGCCCAACCGCGCGGCACTCATCGCGATCAGAGCATCATTGGTCAATCGGCCCTTGCCGATCGGTTCATAATCGTATTTCGCCGCAAGCCGGGACAGCACTCTGCCAGTTTGCGTCCAATCGGTGAGATGGGGCACGACGATCCGCTTTATTTTTTCAAACTCCTTCTCCAGCCTCTCAATGAGATGACGATCGGTATTGCCAACCCCGGCGTAGAGTTCCTCCAGGACCACGGCGCTCAGCCAAAGCGGCGAACCTGCGCCTAGCCGCCGGAGTGAGAGCGCCGCATCGTTTCCTCGGCGCAGCGCGGAAATGTAGATGGAAGTATCGAGAAGGACGGGCTGCATTTAACGATCAAGCGTGCCGTAAACATCTTTAACTTCAATGCCGCTCTTGATAAAGCGCTCGGTTGCCACGAGCGCCCGGCGGTTGCGCTCCCGCTCAGCGATCACCAAGTCCAGTGCCAACTCAATAGTCTCCGTCTCCGTGGTTGCACGAAGAGCCTGCTGTGCGCGCTTGATCTTAATGGCGTCTAACTGGAAATGCTTGTGCACTCGCTTCGAGGTTGCCATAGTCAATTCCCTCCGGTTAGTATAGCGCACGATGTACATATTTTCAATGTTCATGTACATCGGTCGGGCCACCAAAACCGAACAAAATGAGCGTCCATTCGTCACTGCTTGTTCCCAATATTAAGCTCACACTTCGTCTGTGACTCCGGAATCTCTCGGCAAAACGCTGGTCGACTTCCTCGAAGGTTCGCGCGCAGCCGTTGTGGTCGAGGATGGCGCCATCGTTTTCGATCTGGCCCAGTCGAAGTATTCCATTTCGGGCGAGTACAACAAGTGCCTCATCCAGCTTTGGTCGAGCGAGCGCAATATTGTGAGGCGTGTGCTGGACGCTGAAATCAAGGGCGCGACCCTGCGCCTGCAGGTGCAACGTATGGGCCAGAGCCGGCCGACGCGGCTCGATGTCTGTCGCGATCGTGACCAACGCAGTCCGGCGTCGCGTCGCGTCGCGCGCACGGTTTACGAACCGCATTTGCGGCGCGTGCTGGAACGGAATTTTCCGGGCTGGACCGTCGTGCGGTTAACGACCGCGATGGACCTGGAACACTCGTTCGGGCCAGCCTACTTGCGCGGATGGATGCGGCAGGGGCAGCGTGCGCTTGCGATTGTGGGAGTGAACGACCAGGAAACCCAGGCGACCGTGGATGGCGCGCTGACCTGCGGAATTCTCTGGCTTGAGGAATGCCAATTGGCGCAGCAGGAGCGCCGCATCGTTGAGGGTTTGGTGCTGGTCGTGCCGAAAGGGACGGCTACTCTCACCGCGCAGCGCATGGCTCATCTTCATCCGGCCGCGGCGCAATGGCACTTGAACGAATTCGACGAGCGCGAGGATGCGCTGGTAAGGCTCGAAATCGGCGACCGGGGAAATCTGGCGACGCGGCTCGTGCATGCGCTTGATGAAGAGGAAACGCTGGCGCGCTTCGCTTCGTCGATCGAAAGTATTCGTGGCATTCTGCCGCAAGCCGAAGTTGTGGCGTTATCGCCCGCGCTCGTTTCGTTCCGGCGCTGCGGGCTTGAGTTCGCGCAGGCGCGTGTGGCGCATGATCCGCGAAACTTCCAGGTTGGAGAGGAAATAGTTTTTGGGGTGGGCGCGGAGGAGCGCATTCTGGATGGGCGTAACGAAGCGCAGTTTGCCGACCTGGTGCGCCTGGCAGCGGCGATACGGCACAAGGACGGCCCGAAGAATCACGCGTTATGGCGTATGCACCCGGAACGGTGGCTCGAGTCATTGGCGGGAGCGAACATCGCGGCGCTCGACAGCCGATTGCGAACGGATTACGTCTACCGGCAAGTGCCCGCATTTTCGGCGGCCGATCGAGCCATGATTGACATTCTGGCGGCCACCGGAGACGGGAGGCTGGCAGTAATCGAGCTCAAAGCGGACGAAGATATCCACCTGCCCTTACAGGGCGTGGACTACTGGTCGCGAGTGGTGTGGCACCAGGAGCGGGGAGAGTTGGCCAGATTCGGATATTTCCCCGGACGCGAAATCTCGGCCGAGAAGCCGCTGCTTATGCTGGTCGCTCCCGCGCTGCGTGTGCATCCTTCGACGGACACGATTCTCCGGTATCTGTCGCCGGAGATCGAATGGGAATTGCTGGGGATTGACGAACGATGGCGCGAGGAATTGCGGGTCGTGTTCCGCAAGCGGGCCAGCGATCTCAAACCTGCCTCGCGCAAGAGCGTGATGAATAGGACTGCGCCAATCGAGATGTTCCTCTGCGACCTTTGCAGTTTGGCTGAGAGCGCAGAGAAAGGCCGCAGAGTTCGCAGAGAAGCCCCTCATCACCTTACCGGACAATTCAGATCCCCATGCACTTGCGGAGCATGACCAACTGCCCGAGATGGTAGGCGTTGTGGTCGGCGAGGAGTAGAGCTTCGCGCAGGAGAGTCTGCCCATCTCCCCAGGGAAATTTGGCGTACAAATCGCTCTTGCGATTCGCCACCAACTGCTCCATCGCCTTCAGATCCTTCTTGAAATCGGCAATCGCGTTCGTCCACTCTTTCTCGCTGGCGGGCGCCTCCGACTCGGGCCAATAGCCCTCCGGCCAGGGCGGCGACTTATGCTTGGGATTACGGCTGAACTCCAGGATGTCCCACTGTGCAATGCGCATGTGCTCGAGCAGCATCCAGGCAGTATGGGGGAAGTTCGCGACCCTCGCGCCGGCCAGTTGCACGGGCCAGTCGCCGCTCGCGGAGTCGAAATCCGCGTGTGCTTCACGGCCGTCGAGCAACTTTAGCACGTGCTCACGAACAATCTGGTCGGTCGCTATCGACGGCTGATGACTTATTTGCAAAGTGGTGGGAGCAGCCTTTTTCACTGGGCCGCGCTTCTTGCCCGTTTTATTTTTTTTCGTTTTGCTCTTCTTCGTAGCCATGATTCCTCTGCTAATAAATTGTACAGGCGGCGAAGGAGAGGAGTGCCCACACAACCGCATAGAACGCGATCGTGTGGGTCACCGAGCGTTAGCGTTGCTACTGGCGAGTATCGACGAGGACGGCGCCTTCCACGTGACGGCGCAATACCGCCGAGGCCGTAGCCTCCATGATCTGTTGATTGCGCTCCCATTCCGGACGCAGGACCATCTCTTTCACGTGAAAGCGCGATTCCTTGCGGGCGTCGTCCACGCGAATCAGCACTTCGTTATTCTGCATGCGGAAAAGCGTGCTCTCGGCCAGCGGCACCAGCTGATCCGAGCTTTTGCCGACGATCACATACACCACCGACTTCGTTACCAGCACATACTCGGGGCACGATTCGGCAGGCGCCGCGGCCTGGCCGGACATCGCACTCATAAAAGCATGTTGCGGAGCAATGCAATCAGACATACGCATGCGGACGATCGTTCCTTCTTGCCGGGAACGGTTCTCGGCGACAACCAGACTCGAGATTGCGCACAGGACTACAACGAGCAGGAGAGAGCGTTTCATTGTTTTCGAATCCTCAATTCTCAGAATTTGTTGGGATAGTAGTATCCGCGCCGGCAATGGAACTGCAGGCCTAAGTCATGGGTGGGAAGAATACGGAGCAGGTGAAACCCCTCCGCGGAACTTGGCAGTTTATAAGCTACGGTATAAGTCGCATGGAAGTCTTCGAGGATTGCGTTGAGTACTGCGTTGGAGCCGGACTCGGCGGTGAAATAACGGCCACCTGTATTTGCGGCAAGTCCCCTTAGTACCGTTGTGCCCTGGGAGCTGCGCCCAGCCGCGTTGAGATCGACGCTGTAGATGGCGACGTCGCTCTCCAGAGCCGAATCGATTGCATCGGTGAGCGACTTCAGGCTGATGTTGTCCATGCCGTCGGAAAATACGATCAGAAGCTTGCGGGTGTGAACATCGTTCTGCCGCCCGAGCATACGGGCCGCGAACACGATGCTGTCGTAGAGGGGAGTCAGTCCTCCACGCGCGACCGTGGGGAACTGCGCGCCCAGATCGAGGGCGCGGCAGTTCCCCTGGCACAACACCGTGGGCTTCAGGTCGCGAAACGAGATCGCTGAGAAAGACTCCTCGGGCACGCCGTTGCTCTGCCCGAGCAGTTGAATGACATTGGAAAGCTCCTGTTGAAAGCGCGGGGCGATGGATCCGCTGGCGTCCATCAGCACTGCGATATCCAGGCGCGTGTATTCGGAACGGGTAAAGCTGCGGAAGTGGCGGACGACGCGATCCTGGTCGACGATGGCAAAATCGGAAGGCTGAACAGTGGCGACGACGTGGTTTCTCTGGTCGGTGGTGGAGAAGCTGACCCGAACCTCAGTGACCTCGGAACGAAAGGTCAGTTCGGCCGAACTGTTCGCTGTTTGGGCCCATGAAGTGCAAGCGACTGCGCTCGCCAACATGACCCAAAGTGCGACGCGTAGGTAGTAGTTTTGGAGGTTTCTGCCCACACCGCATACATCGGCCCTTGGTGCGGAACATTAGGACCGCGGCCACACGGTATTGTTACCGCCGTCATCTTCTCTGGTTCCCGAAGTTTCCTTCCATCAGTTTTGTGCAATCAGACTCTTTTGCGCGGGAATTTGGACACAGCTACCCTCCGTCGGCGATCAGTGTTGCCTGTGGCTGTTCGTCCGCGCTAATCATGAACTAATGACAGATTGACACTTCGATCATTCAGAAATAGATTGCTACCCAACTTCCAAGCACCGCCTTCACGGCGAAAGCTCCAGTCCTCGGGGCCCTAAGACCCAAGGATAAATTCACGCACGCGGGCAAGACGACGGCAAAAGACCGCCGACTGCTCTTACGCCATCCGTCTCGCACCCTAAACGGCGCATAGCCCTTAGTGTGTCTGGCCGACAAGGAGAGAGAAAATGAAAAGATGGAATGCACGTAGCGTAGCTCTGCTTGTAATCGTCTCGGCGGCGGGCGCTGCCTGGGCGCAGCAAGACCCCGGTCCGCGGCCTGGAGCAGCCGGCGCCGGCGGCGCGTATCCGACTCTCGGCGCGAATGAGTTGCAGTTCTTCACGCAAGCGACCACTCACTTCGCGGAGATGGATTCGGTCCAGGGAACAATTGAGCCCGGCAAAGGCCTGGGACCAACCTATAACGGGAACAGTTGCGCGGTGTGCCATGCGCAACCGGCAGTCGGCGGAAGCAGCCCGGGATCCGCCAGCCCGCAAGCCCCCATGCCCAATCCCCAGGTCGCTCTGGCAACACTGGATGGAGCGACCAATACAGTCCCGCCGTTCATCACCGCTAACGGACCGGTGCGCGAAGCGCGCTTCATCTTCGACCACCACGGCAATCGCGATGGCGGCGTCCACGATCTTTACACGATTACGGGGCGCAGCGACGCTCCCGGATGCACCCTGGCGCAGCCTGAATTCGGGCGGGAGCTTGCCGAGAACAACGTGATCTTCCGCATCCCGACGCCTGTGTTTGGGCTGGGCCTCGTCGAGAGCACTCCAGACGCGGCGTTGCAGGCGAATCTGGCCGCGACGCAGAATGCCAGATACCATCTCGGCATCGGCGGATCGTTCAACACGAGCGGAAACGACGGAACTATCACACGCTTCGGATGGAAAGCGCAGAACAAATCTCTGCTCATCTTTTCCGGTGAGGCCTACAACGTGGAGATGGGCGTCTCGAACGAAGCCTTCCCGAACGAGCGAAGCGCGGTCTCCGGCTGCATCTTCAATACTTCGCCGGAAGACACCAGCAGCCTGCTGAATCCAAATCAGGAGAGCCCCAACTACAACACCACGGTCGGCACGATCTCTGAGATGTCGTCGGACGTGGTGAACTTCGCGGCATTTTCGCGGCTTTCCGCGCCGCCTGCGCCCGCCGCGCCAACTCAATCGACGCAGAACGGGCAGGCGATGTTTGAGAAGGTCGGCTGCGCGCTGTGCCACTCCGAGTCGCTCACCACGGGGGCGTCGCCCTACACCGGCATGGGGGGCGTCACCTATCACCCATTTTCCGACTTCGCCCTGCATCACATGGGGAGCGGACTCGCCGATGGCATTTCGCAAGGTGCGGCCGGCGGCGACGAATTCCGGACCGCGCCTTTGTGGGGCGTGGGACAGCGTCTTTTCTTCCTGCATGACGGGCGGACCTCCGACATCCTGCAGGCAATTCTGGATCACAGTTCCAGGGATTGCCGTCACAGAGATTGCGAGTCGGAGGCCGATGGCGTGATCCACAACTTCAAAATGCTGCAACAGTCGCAGGTTCAGGATCTGCTGAATTTCCTGCGATCGCTGTAGCACACAAAATGGAAAGAGCGGGGAGCTTTGCTCCCTGCTCTTTTTTCAACTGATCTTGAATGGCTGTTATTGGGGCAACGGGTTCGCCTTGGTTCCGGGCTTCACTCCGGAATGCTTCTTGGCTTCGGCAATCATCTGCTCGACTTTGTCCTTGCCCTCGTAGTTAGGGTTAGTCGCCAGCAGCTTCTCCCAATCTTTGACCGCGCCGTTGATATCCATCTTCCCCTGCCATTTCACAAGGCCCAGGTTGAACAGGGTGTTGGGCTTGTTGGGTTCGTACGTGAGAGCCTTATTGAACTCGGCGATGGCATCGTCGGCATTGCCCATGTACCAGTAAGCGGTTGCCATATCGGTGCGCACCGCGGCGTCTGACGGCTTGGCTTTGAGCGCCTTGCCGTAATAATCAACGGCGATCGGGAACTGTTGGGCGTCGTAATAGAAGTTGCCGATGCCGACCAGCAATTCGGGATTATTCGGGTCCGACTTGAGCTTATCGAGCAAGGGCGCAGCCTGTGTGTCCGCCATTTTTTTCAGCTGCTCGGGCGTTGGCTGGGCATTCGGCGCTGCTCCGCCAATGGCCGCAGGTGCGGGGGCGCTGGCGGCTTCTACGGGTATCGCTGCCGGCGATTGCGAGCCGCGAATCAGCCATCCGCCTGCCATTCCCAACAGAAGGCAGATTACCGCCAGCGTGTAGGCTTGGACACCGGTCCAGTTCACGGTTGAAGAATTGTTGCTTTTATCTGACATTGCCTTACTCCTTATCGATATCAATTGCAGAACGCTGGTTGGGCGGCCGTCTCACCCCAGCGAGACTCTTAACCCTGACTGGACTACCTTACTTGCCGGGCGGGCGGCGCAACAACCGGCATCATCACACGAGGTTGTGATCTGGATCACAGGGCGACCTTGTGGCGCGCGGCCTCGCGGGCGCTGCGCGTTTCGAGCAGTAGGCTAAAGAACGAGTAGGCTAGAATAAGACGGGTTCCGAGATGGCAAGCGAGAAAATCCTGGTAGTTGACGACGAGCGCCTGGTGCGCTGGTCGCTGCGCCAGAAGTGTGAAGAGTGGGGTTATCAGGTCGTCGAAGCCGAGGCTGGCGAACCTGGGCTGAAGCTCGCACAGCATGAGTCTCCCGATCTCGTGCTGCTGGACGTGCGTCTGCCCGACATCAACGGCATTCAGGTTCTCGAACAGTTGAAGAAGGGCGAAGGCGCGCCTGCGGTGATCATGATCACCGCCGATCCGCAGCTTGATGACGTGAAGGTTGCGATCAAGCTGGGCGCTTACGATTTCATTGGCAAGCCGCTCGACTTTGACGAGTTGCACGTCACGATCAAGAACGCGCTCGAAACCACGCGCCTGCGCTCGGAGGTGCAGTCGCTGCGCGGCGAGATGAAGCGGCGTGCTGGTTATCACGAGATCGTTGCCGACTCTCCCAAGATGACGGAGCTGCTGAACTTTGTGCAGAAGGTTGCGGCGAGCGAAGCGACCACGATTCTGATCCAGGGCGAAAGCGGAACCGGAAAGGACTTGATTGCGAAGGCCATTCACTACGAAAGCTCGCGCCAGGAGCGGCCTTTCGTGGCCATCAACTGCTCGGCGATTCCCGAAACGCTGATGGAAGCGGAGCTGTTCGGGCACGAGAAGGGCGCATTCACCGACGCCAAGGCGATGAAGAAGGGCTTGTTCGAAGTGGCCGATGGCGGAACACTTTTCCTGGACGAAATTGGAGAGCTTTCTCCGCTCTTGCAGGCGAAGCTGCTGCGTGTACTGGAAGATCAGGTGATTCGGCGCATCGGCGGAGTGCGCGACATGCAGGTGAATGTGCGCGTGATTGCGGCGTCGAATCGCGACCTGGAAAAAGAAGTGCGCGAGGGAAATTTCCGGCAGGACCTTTATTACCGGCTGGCGATCATTGCGATTTTTATTCCGCCGCTGCGCGAACATAAAGAAGATATTTTGCCGCTGGTCGATTTTTTTATCGAGCGCTACAACCAGCGTTTTCGCAAATCGATTCGTGGCATCACCGACGAAACCAAGCGCCTGCTGCTGCAAAGCAACTGGCCGGGCAACATCCGGGAGCTGCGCAATTCGATCGAGCGCGCGATGATTCTCGAAGACGAGGCGCTGTTGCGACCGGCTTATTTGCCATTTGCGGTGAACCAGGCGGGCGGGGGAATGACCGCCTTCGAACAAAGCGCCGGGCGCGACAACGGTCAGAGCCTGCCGAATGGACGCTTCCTGCCTCGGCTTTACATTCCCGAGGGCGGGACGTCGCTTGAAGAGGTGGAACGCGCCATGGTTGAGCTCGCCATGAAGCAGTCGAGCAATAATCAGACGCATGCGGCCAAGTTGCTCGATATTTCTCGGGATGCGCTGCGCTACAAGCTGAAGAAATTCGGTTTGGGGCATGCGGACGATCAGGATCCGGAGCCTTCGCAGAGAGAAGCGTGATTGGGTGTAGCGCGGACACTCTTGTCCGCGCAGACTTCTGATCCGCTGCCGGCACGCGGACAGGAGTGTCCGCGCTACACGGCTGGTGTAGAATTCGAGAGGTCGAAGAAATAAACCCCACGCTGTTCTCCGCAGCGAAACATGTCGGGACGTAGCGCAGCCTGGTAGCGCACTTGCTTGGGGTGCAAGGGGTCGCGAGTTCAAATCTCGCCGTCCCGACCAAATTCACTTACAGCTTTGGGGTCCCTCACTACGTTCGGGATTTCGGCTGCGGGCTCCCGCTTCGCTCACGCCCGCAAAGCGCCTCAACTTGGGGTGCAAGGGGTCGCGAGTTCAAATCTCGCCGTCCCGACCAAATTCACTTACAGCTTTGGGGTCCCTCACTACGTTCGGGATTTCGGCTGCGGGCTCCCGCTTCGCTCACGCCCGCAAAGCGCCTCAACTTGGGGTGCAAGGGGTCGCGAGTTCAAATCTCGCCGTCCCGACCAAAATATTCCCCTTACCCAGGGGGCCTTGCCCGGGTCCGCTTCGCGGTGACAAATATCACAATCGGCCCGCTTTCGTGATCACAGACACAAAACAGGGCGTTCGGTAGGTTCACGTGAGGCGGAAAAGCTGAATGAAATTAGACTTCTTAGCGATACCTACGCTGGTTCTGTTATGTGTACTGCCTGCGGTTTGTCAGTCAGCAAAACAAATACGGAAACAACAACTTCAACGCTCATGCGAGGCAGTGATTATCGGAACTCCGGACGACCTCAAGCCTCTGATTATTGCCAAACTCGCGCCAGGCAAGTGGGAGCCTTCTTCCGAATCAGACGTGGCCTCGAAAGCCGACCTGGTGCTATCAAGGGTGAATTCCAAGGGGGCCATCGGGAAAGAGGCAATGCGAGTCATGATCATGGCCTCCAACGATGGATCATGGCCGTCGCAGGTGCATACTACCTCTAACGTGTACTTTACCCTCGTTCGGGGTGAAGGTGTGACGACCGTTAGTTGCCGATTTGATATTACTTACACAGATAAGTTTGTGCCGCTGGCCCATGCCAAAGGTGAGGAACCGGACGACAAATTAGCCGTGCTCAAAGTCTTAGACGAACTCAAACACTAAGCGCCCGTTATACCTATCGACCCCGCTCTGGGTTCGCAGCGGACGGCTCTGACGTCGCGGGTGCAGTGTGTGCAGATTGCGGTGCTGCAGACTGCCTACGCCGTTCCAGCCATCTCTCGTAGTTTGCTGGGCGAGGGAAGGGGGCAGGTCCAAATTCCTTCTCATATTCGTGCACCTGCTGGCACTTCACGTCGGATACGTACCCAACCACCAACTCGTATTCGGTCTGCCCAATGATGCTCGGACTGAAGGAGACACTCCGATACAGTCGTGAGAACTCGTTCACCACCTGACTTGTAGCTGCATAGATTGTCCTGAGATCTCGCTCGTGCTCCTTCGTTTGCTGAACGGCGAAGGCCGGGTCACTGAGCAGGCTCTGGTTGTGGGCCAACCGACGGTTCCGCCAGATGTCTAAGCGCTCCCGCTCTTTCTTGAGTCCCGCGAACGTTGCTTTGGCCGAAATGATCGCGGTAGCAACTTCACCGCCCTTGTCGAACTTAGCGGGAGTTGTGCCAGCACGTTCCAGCAGCGTGTGGATCGTGACTGCATTGCGCTGGTCGTCGTGCATTCTCGCCGCCGCCATGAGCGCATAGTACAGGTGGGCGTCAATGGTCATAGCGAAGAACGTTCGCGCAGAGTTTAGGACTACCGTGTCGACCTTACTCAGCCCTTCCGCGACTTCCATGTGGGCCGTGCCAGCGGCGGTGTGATAGGCGAGGTCGGCGAGTATCTCATCAATGGAGCGTGGCTGACTCATGCCGCAATTTTACTGCTGCTTCGGCGGTCCAAATTGCAGGTCTACTCGTCCACGCGCTTTGTTGTGGAAGAGTCGGCCATTCCCGTCCCGACCAACATTCCTCGTCTCCGCCTATAATCGCAATCCTGTTCGCGAAACCTGAAGGGACTGTCTTGTGAAAACACCTGCGTTATTTGATTTGAAGGGCCGAGTGGCTCTTGTGACTGGCGGGAATGGCGGAATTGGCCGCGGCATTGCTTTGGGATTGGCCGAGGCTGGGGCTGCCGTCGCGGTGTTTGGGCGGAACGAGGAGAAGAACCGGGGCGTGCTTTCGGAATTGAAGGCGATCGGCGTTGCGGCGCTGGCTTTGCGGGTGGACTTGACGGATCGCGCGGCGCTTGAGCCTGCGCTTCACAAGGTCGAGAGTGAACTGGGCGCGGTGAACATTCTGGTCAATAATGCCGGCATCGTGTCGCTGAGCGGCGGCGTGTTGCAGGAACGCGCGGAGGATTGGGATAACGTCATGGAGACGCAGCTGAATGCGGTGTTTCTGCTCTCGAAGCTGGCGGCGCGGTCCATGGTCGGAAATGGGATCGGAAATGCAGCCGGAAACATGACCGGAGATATGACTGGAAACATGATGGGAAATACGGCCGGAAATACGGGCGTTCAGAAGGGCGGGAAGATTATCAATATTGCCAGCATGTACTCATACTTTGGATCGGGGCTGGTGCCCTCTTACAGCGCGGCGAAGGGAGCGATTGTGCAGCTGACCAAGTCGATGGCGATTGAGCTGGCGCCGCACAACATTCAGGTGAACGCGATCGCGCCGGGGTGGATTGAAACGGATATGACGGCGCCGGTGCGGTCCATGCCGCTGAATGACGAAATTATTTTGCGGACGCCGGCCGGCCGATTCGGTCTGCCGGAGGAACTGGCCGGAACGGCGGTGTATCTGGCGTCGCGGGCTTCGGACTTTGTTACCGGAACTACGATTCGGGTGGATGGCGGGTACGCGATCCGGTGAGATGGGACGTGGCGGTTGCGGTGGACAGAGCCTGCCCTTAGCTTGCCGAAGGGAGTGTCCGCGCTACCCGTGTAGGGGTCGCGAGCTCAAAGGACGCCGTCCCGACCGGTTCTCCTTACAGGTCAGGAGGTCTAGCTGAGTTCGAGATTTCGGCTTGACAAGATTTGAATTTCGTTCAAGAATTTTAGCCGTTTTTCATCTCTCGGCTGAGTCCCAGCACTGATCCCTGTTCTGGGTCCGTCTACGCTGACATTCATTCCTTTTCCAAGAGGAGGCCGAGATGCTTCAGATCAACCGTCGTGTTATTTGTTCGACGTCCATTGGTTGCGGACTAGGTTGTTACCATCATTTGCGGCGCCCCGCTGCGACCGGATCGAACCGCAGTGGGCGTGCCGGCATGGCAGGAATCCTGGGGGATTTCATTTCGCTGAGGTATGGCTTTCCGGCGAAGGAATTCTTCGTTGCCGCAGGGTCCATTCTTGTGCTTATCCTCGCAACCGCCAGTCTCCTTTCCGCCGAGGTTACTGGAACCGCGGGTTTCGAAACTGGTCTTCAACGGCTAGCTTCCGTGTCCCTCAACAAAAGTTTTCCTGTAAAAGTGGTCTGGGACGATGGAGATTCAGACGACGGGTTACTGGTTCGTGAGAAAGGCGCGAACTTCGACATCTATGGCACGCACCGATACAAGACGGCCGGTGTCTACACGATTAAGATCAGCTATCGTAAGGGCGTTTTTGGGAAAAAAGAGACAGTA
The DNA here is from genome assembly GCA_963698865.1 of uncultured Acidobacteriaceae bacterium. GTDB lineage: Bacteria > Acidobacteriota > Terriglobia > Terriglobales > Acidobacteriaceae > Acidiflorens. Next base: position 1,266,585 of record CAVOSL010000007.1, read on the forward strand.
ACAACCACGGCAACTATTTCGGCGCCCCAGGATTTCGTAATTCTCTCGATCGGGGACTCGGTCGCTTCGGGCGAAGGGGACACCCCGGTTCCCAAATATGGCTTCTGGGACGATCCCGGTTCCGATTACAAAGGGCATCCGTGCCACCGCTCTATGCTAGCCGGGCCCGCGCTCGCCGCACAGAAGGTCAGGGAGACGAATCCCATCACCTTTATTCATGTGGCGTGTTCCGGTAACACAGTCGAAGACGCCATCCAGCAGCTCAGAAATGCGAGAGCGACCTTGTCTCACATCGACGTGCTGACGATCTCAGCCGGGGCCAACGATCTGCACGGCATGTTTGGCAAGAAGGCCTGGAGCGGATTTGCCGCTGTCGTCAAGCGCTGCATTACGCATCAGTGCAGCAAGGACGCACAGTTTGCCCAGGATATACACGACAGCATCGAGGGAAATCCGGATAGAGACGGTTACCCTGGGCTGGCATCTTTGTATAGTGAACTCAACGACGAAATCCACTGTACGGATCCTGCCAGCAATTGCGACGACCCGCAGAACCAAATTCCCAAGCTTGTTCTGATCGCCGAATACCACGATCCAACTCATGACAAGAAAGGACAGTTTCCGAAAGACCCAATTCGGTGCGCCGACCCCGGCATAACTGCGAAGGAGTTCGAATTTCTCTATGACAATGTGATGCTGCCCCTCAATAAACAGGTAAACAGCTCTCCGTGGAATGCCGTTACTGGAATTCAGGCTGCGTTCTTGAAGCACGGTTTGTGCGCCCTAAATGAACGGTGGGTGGACACCATTCCTGACTCCATCGGGTTGCAGGGGGACGATTCTGGGACTGGGCACCCCAACTATACGGGGCAGCAGGAATTTGAAACACAGATTTACGACCAGATGATTGCGCTCAATCCCCCGGTAACGACCGTCAGCGCTACGGCCGGCGATAGCTCGTACACGTTCGGTACGTGGACTAATGAGGACGTGGTGATGACGCTGATGGCGACCAACGGAATCAAGGAGTCGGGGGTTGGAACCACATTTTATGCGGTCGACAACCCGAACTGCATCCCCGGGGCGGTCGACTCTTGCTTGCAGTATAGCGGGCCGTTCACCGTTTCTGCTTCAGCCCAGCACACCGTTACATTTTTCAGCGCCAATAAGCAGACAGGTGTGGAGGCATTGCAGAGCGTGCAAGTCTGGGTGGACAAGAATCCGCCGGTGGCCGCCGCTCCTGCCCAACAAATGATCCATCAGGGTGATGCCGTGTACACGGTCACGGTCGGTCATTTTGGCTGGGAGAACGGGAGCGTGAACTTGAGCTGCACGACCAATGCGCCGCTGGCGACCTGCACCATGATACCGACTTTCGTGTCACTCGACCCCGGCGATCCCAATACTGCAGCCGCCACCGTGGCGATCAATGTGAGCGGGATGGTACTCGGTTCAGGGGCGCCAGCTCCGTCCAGTCCGCTCGGCCCGCGCGAGGCATTGGGTATTCTCCTTGCCCTGAGCACAACTGTGTTTCTTCCTGCCATGGTATTGCGTCGCCCCCGGTTCGATCGTGCGAGGAACATGGCCGGACTTGCTATCCTGGTCGGCTTGCTCTGCACCAATTGCGGTCGCGCCAGCGGGGCCAAGAGCCAAAGCGGCACGCCGCCCGGCACCTATGACGTAACAATCACCGGCGTTTCCGGGGATACGTCGAACACCTGCCATGCTGTCCTAACCGTGCAATAGGCGGGAGAGGCCGGGTTGATCAGCCGCCGAGCTCGAAAATCGTCCTCCATGGCCGACCAATCTCTTTGCAGCTCACCTATAATCACAGCCTCGAGCGCAACCAAAGAATCGTTATCCGAGTTCTCGGAGGATCTCGATGTCAGACATGAATGACCGAGTAGCTCTAGTTACCGGAGCGAGCAGTGGGATCGGCCGGGCTACCGGGGAGGCTTTTGCGGCGCGCGGGGCCACGGTGGTTCTGGCGGCGCGGCGCGAAGCTGAGTTGGCGACGCTCACGAGTGAGATTGAGGCTCGCGGAGGGAAAGCAACATTCGTAGTCACGGATGTGGCCAACGCGAGGGATGTCGAGCGGATGGTGGCGCATGCGATGGAGAAATTTGGCCGACTCGACTACGCGGTGAACAACGCGGGCATCGAGGGAAAACTCGCCGGCATTGCCGATTTATCCGAGCAAGATTGGGATCGAGTTCTCGACACGAACCTGAAGGGGACGTTTCTGTGTTTGCAGCACGAGGCCCGGGCCATGCTGGCGGGTGGACGTGGCGGCGCGATCGTCAACGTCGGCTCGGTAAACTCGTTTCTCGGCTTTCCTACCGGCGCGGCGTATGTCGCCTCGAAACATGGGCTAATCGGGCTGACATCGAGTGTTTCCGCGGAGCTGGCGCCGCGTGGAATTCGGGTCAACCTCGTGTGCCCGGGATTCGTCGATACGCCGATGCATCACCGGGGGCGCGGGGTGCTTGGGGACGAGATCTACGACACGCTTCTGAGAACACGCGTTCATACCAGGCGCGCCGGGCAGCCGGATGAGATTGCCCAAACCATCGTCTTCCTGTGCTCGGACGAGGCCAGCTACATCACGGGCACTACGTTGACACCCGATGGAGGGTTCACGCTGACAATCTGAATTGGCCTTAGTGGGTTCGGGATTTCGGCTGGCCAACTGGAAGGATGATCCTTCTCCCGACGTCAATGATGATGCCGAACGTGAATTGCGGCGACGCCGGGAGAGGATTTAGTTTTCCAGTCCGAGCCTACTTTGAGCAGGTGTCGCTGACGTGTTTCACGCTGGAGACATTCAGGTCCGCGTGTTCCATCTTGCCCATTTCTTTCTTTTCGTTGGGTTGACTTTTTTCCTCCTGAGCTGAGGTACGATGGGCCACCGTTCCGGTTACGGTTACGGTGTGGCCGACGTGCTCGGCCAGGGACACTCCACTCCCGGGATAGAGCTCCCAGTGCTTGTTCTCGGTGCTAACGAGGAAGAATCCTCCAGATTCAGTGCCTTTTTGAAGACAGCCGGTGATGGTTTGTGTGGTGGCGGCTGCCTTGTCAGACGACATTTGTGGAGCGCCATACAACAACGCTGTGCTGAGGCCCAGGAACAGAATTACACCTACGAGTCTTTGGGTCATGCTTTGCGTCCTCCTTGACGCGTGGTTGTTTGGTCGATTTCCAACAACCGCCCTTGACGGGTACAGTTGCAGGTGGCTCCTCCCCAGGGACCATTTTACTGGAAACTATCGGTGATAGGAGTCGTCCGGCGTATGAAGCGGCAGGTGCTGGTCCGTCATGTGTTGTTCCGTCATGTGTTGTTCCGTCATGTGTTGATCTATGGGATCATCGGCGGCGTGCTGATTGCCCTGATGCAATGGACGGAATACCGGTTCGTGGTCATTGAACATTCGATTGAAATTTATGGCGGGCTGATCGCGGCTATGTTTGCTGGGCTGGGGATCTGGCTGGGGTTGAAGCTGACTCGGCGCGGAAGGAGATTGTGGTCAGGAAGTTGAGGTGATTAAGGAAGTGCCGATGGTGATCGGCGGCCGCTGCGCGGACAGGAGTGTCCGCGCTACACGGGCCCTTTGTCGCGGATGACGAAGAAGCGGGAGGAGCTTGGGATTACGCCGCGGGAGCTGGACATTCTGGAGTTGATTGCGCAGGGGCTTAGCAACCGCGAGATCGCCGAGAAACTTTTTGTGAGCGAGAACACGGTCAAGACCCATTCGAGCCGGGTGTTTGACAAGCTGGGGGCGAAGCGGCGGACGCAGGCGGTGCAGATGGGAAAGGAGTTTGGGCTGCTGCCGTGAAAAGAGCGCTTTTGGGAGTGGGGAAAACGACCCGCTGGGGCTAAAGCCCCTTCAATTCGGTGTCGGGTTACGCGGCCCTGAAGGGCCGCTCTTCCACGGTGATGCACGCGGTCATGGTGGTGCACGCGGTCATCGTGCGGTCATGGTGATGCACGCGCTCATGGTGGTGCACGCGCTCATGGCGGTGCATGCGGTCATTGTGATGCGGTCATTGATGCACGCGGTCATGGCGGTGCAGTCATGGTGATGCATGCGGTCATGGTGGTGCACGCATTTTGCTTTGTCCTTGAGGTGTGAAGAAGCGCTCGGCCCAAAGCTCCTTCGAAGGCAGTTCTATTCACCTGAAAGAATGATTTTTAGGCGCCGCGGCTAAAATCACCCGAAAGAATGACGACAGAAATCGCGTGTGGGCGGTATGGTGCGTGAGGTTGGCGGTTCGATCACAGGAGAAACAGATGAAAAAGACCATTGTGACTTTCGGGTTGATTTCGGGGGCGATTTCGTCGGTGCTGATGATCGGCACGATGCTGTTTGCGGACAAGATTGGCTTTGAGCGCGGCTATTTCCTGGGCTACACCACCATCGTGCTGTCGTTCCTGCTGGTGTACTTTGGGATCCGGTCGTACCGGGATGAGGTGAGCAGCGGCGTGATCACGTTCGGCAAAGCGTTTGCGATTGGAATCGCGATTACGCTGATTTCGTGTCTCTTTTATGTGGCGACGTGGGAGATTCTGTACTTCAAGTTCCTGCCCGGGTTCATGGACAAGTACGGTGCGCACGTGGTGGAGAAGATGCGGGCATCGGGAGCCAGCGATTCGGCGATTCTCGCGAAGACGCAGGAGATGAGGAAATATAAAGAGATGTATGACAATCCGCTGATCAATGCGGCGATGACGTTTATTGAGCCGTTTCCAGTGGGGCTGCTGATTACGTTGATTTCGGCGGCGGTGCTGCGGAGAAAGGCGCGGGCGGAACGGGCGCCGCTGCCGGCGGCGTGATCGAACCCGGCGCTCCGGCGTCGAGCGTGACTCCCGCACTTGCATTTCCAGCCGCTTTGGGACTACGGTTTTGGTGGCGAAAGGAGCATGTGCTCATGATCTACCTGCTCGTCCACCATGAAGTTGCCGACTATACGGCATGGAAGTCGGTATTCGATTCCTCCCTTGACTGGCGCACCAAGCATGGGGAGCGCAATTGCCGCATTTTCCGCGGTGTGCAAAACCTGAACGAACTCACACTGATGTTCGAATGGGATAGCTTCGAGAAGGCGCATGCCTTCATCGGGTCGGAGGAGTTGAAGGCCCGGATGGCGAAAGCGGGGGTCAAGTCGACTCCGCGGGTCGAATACCTTACGGAGATGTTCAGCGTCCGGCGGAGCGCGGCCGACTGAGGCTGGGCCTCGCGGCGGATCAGCGTCCTATGAGGCGGAGGGCACGGAGAAAACCTGGTCGGGGGTCTCGACGATCCCACGGCTTCTTTCTCGGCCCTTTTCTTTTCACCTTCGCAATCCTTTTCCGTTCTTTCGCATCCAAAAACTGACGTTGACTCCCATAAACGAGACCCGGGGGGTTTCCTCGGCGGCTCGCCGATTTCTTTTTTGTATTGCTCAGGATTCAAAATTCCGTTTCTGCAACAAAATTTCACGCTAGACAGGAGCAGACCATGCCCAAGAAAACCTCTAACAATCTGCCGAACAATACCGGCAAAACTTCCGCCCAACCGCGCTTTCATCAGAATGCGCGCGAGATTCAGGCTTTTGGAACTGTGACCAACATGCAGCCGCTGCAGCTTGAGGAACCGGTGCGGCTGGAGATGACCGAACAACTGAACGTGCTGCTGGCCGATACGATGACGCTGCGTGACCTTTACAAGAAGTCGCATTGGCAGGTGGCCGGACCGACCTTTTATCAACTCCATCTACTTTTCGACAAGCATTATGAGGAGCAGAGCGAACTGGTCGATACGATCGCGGAGCGCATTCAGCTGCTTGGCGGGATTGCCATCGCGATGGCGGCAGACGTGGCCGAGACGACGCGCATTCCGCGGCCTCCCAAGGGACGCGAGGAAGTGCCGGTGCAGTTGTCGCGGCTGCTCGACGCGCACCAGGTCATCATCGAGCAAGTGCGCGAACTGGCCGAGCGCGCCAACAAGATCGGTGACGCTGGGACGAACGATATGGTTGTGAGCGATGTGCTGCGCACGAATGAATTGCAGGTGTGGTTCGTGAGCGAGCATCTCGTGAATGAGCCGCTGGTGGAGGCGGATCGGGACGAGGCGGCTCGGAAGACGGCGTAGAGAATCAGGTCACGGGTGACCGGTCACAGGTCACACCCCATGATGGATTTGGAGAGGCGCGGACCGGTTTGGTCCGCGTTTCTTTTTTGGACAGTCAATTTGTCTAAGTTGCCCAAACGCGGACAAGAGTGTCCGCGCCACACGGTCGGGCCACACCGTCAATGGCGGGCGGAGAGGATGTGGAGGATCTGCTGGAGCTCGTTGCGCAGATGGGCTACGTTGGTCGAGGTGACTGCCGGGAAGGGGAGGGCGGATTGATTGCGCTCGGGGCGCGTTTCCTCGCGCAAATGGGAGCGCGCGCCGGCGATGGTAAATCCGTCTTCGTAGAGTAGCTTCTTGATGCGCACGACCGATTCCACATCGCGCTTGCGATACATGCGCTGACCCGTGCTGCTTTTGACGGGCTTGAGTTGCGGGAATTCCGTTTCCCAGAAGCGCAGCACGTATGCGGGGAGGCGGCACAGTTCGGCCACTTCGCCGATGCGGAAGTAGAGCTTGTCGGGAATGACGATCTCGGCGCTGCGCGCTGACTTACTCTTCTTGCGGATGGTCATCGAGCGATTACCAATACACCTAATATATGCCGTTTCTAGCACGAGCGGCGCTGCCCGACAATCCCCAAAAGTACGCAGCGCACCTTGGAGTGCATCTCCCCACGGGCGAACCAAGCGCTAAATTCAGCTTTCTAGAGCTATGCTCTTGGCAAGTCCTACCAGGCTAATCGCAAGCCCAGCCAACATAGTTGCGCCAAAGACCGCCAGAGTCGCCCGGGAAATGCCACCTTTGGCGAGGAATACGAACCAGCGGTCCCATCCCAGACCGAGCCGGGCGGGCTGATCGCTGGTCAGATATTTCCAGAAGAGATGGACAGGCCCGCTCAGGGAGTAATCCAGCCGATACGTCCAATTGGCGCCATAGTAGCGGCCGCGCGGGGCCTGGTCTTCCATAAAGCTGGTTGCCAGAGATAGGGTTTGGACTAACGCGCCGAGGACCAGGAGGACGACCGCGATGGTTTTCAATCTGGCTCGGGCCTCTGGCGAGAACCGGCCCCAATCCCAGACAGAGCAACACCAGCGCTGGGACGAGATAGCGCGGTCCCACGCAGTAGCCGCCTTCCCATTGCGAATATTTGGCGAAGAAAAATACGTCGACGAGAGTAAGCAAGATGGCAAGGGCAGCGAGACCGCGGTTGCGGCGCCAGAGTTGGGAAAGCCCGGCCAGCGCGAGGAGAATCGGCGGCGCAAAAATGAATACCGACTTGCCCGGGGAAAGCAAAAACCCGTAGAGACCAGTGAGCAGCGGCGTGTCGAAGTGGTTGAGTTGCTTGGCGCCTTCGGCTGCCGCGGGATAGCCGAAGGCGAAAGGGCTTCCGAAGAGAACGGCATTGTGCGTCAGGAGTATCGCGACTCCAATGGCCGAGGTTGCGCATAATGCGACGGCCGAGCCGAAGCCGGATTTTCCCCGATGCACGAGGAGGGCTAGCGCGAATACGCCGACGGCCAGGATGTTGGTCGGACGGACCAACGTGGAGAAGCCGAGAAGCAGGCCGGCTAGAGCTGCGATCCGCGGTGATATGGGCTGGACGAAGAGCGAGCCATGCTGTGCCAGTGAAGATTGCGGCCGATAACGGTTCGGAGAATAACCAGCCGGAATACGAGAAGATCGGAGTTGCGAGGCCGAGCATCGCGGTGGCCATCAGCGCGGGGCGCAGAGGGATGCCGATCCCATGGAGTAACAGAAAGAAAAACGTGACGGTCAGGGCAGCAAAGGTCGCGCTGCTCAGGCACGATGCGAAGGCAACGATCAGGTCGGTGTCATCGGCCGGGACGCCGGGCAGCCGCGCGAGCACGTATTGACCCAGCGCATACCAGGGAACGCACGCCAAGGCTTGGCCCGGAGGATAGGCGGCGCGCGGCAATCCATGCACGTCGAGGCGTCCGTAAAAATTGTGGAGCGCGACTGCCTGCGGCACCGCCGTCGTGCCGTGCAGCACCAGGCTTTCGGTGGTGTAGAGAGTGTTGTACTCGTCGGCGGTGCGCACGCGGCCGGTCGAAGTCAGCAGATAGAAGAATTGGAATGAGGCAAAGAGCCAGAGGGCGATGTGCCGCGTGTGCGCGCGCGTCGAAGTGGTGGCCGCGAGGTTTTCGGAGGTCGAAAGCGGCAAGGTGATTTCATGGTATCAATTCGACGACGCGAGCTTGGCGAGATATGGGACTGGAATCTGCGCTGTCACTATATCGATGAAAGATGAAAACCGCAGAGGACATGGTGGACCTCATTCAATTTCAACCGCGGAGGACACAGAGAAACAGAGGAAAACGCGGAAGAGCTTGCAAATCTCCGCCTACTGGTTTTTGCGGTCTAAGGGCTTCTCCGCGACTCAGTGACTCTATGTTGAAGAGGGCAATCTCGGACACTACCCCGCGGAGGACACGGGGGAATCTCAAGGATTAATCTCAAAGATCCTCAGCGTCCTCGGCGTTCTCGGCGGTTTTCATTTGGGCCATCAGCCCATGGTTTCGGCGGCGGCGACTTGCGGGGCTGGCATTCGGGGAGGATGGTTTTTCCAGGCAGACAGGTCGCGGTTGAGAATGGTCTCGAGCTCTTCTACTTCGGGTCGAAAGGCCTCGTACATCTGGCCGGAGGTCTCCGAAGAGAGTTCTGCAAATGGCGAGCCGCCTCCCAGAACCAGCCTGCACAACGGGGACTTTTTGAATCTGGCCACCAGCCGTCCCAGACGACGGGCTTTGAACCAGTCGGCGGCGAGGCTGGCGCGGCGTGTGCGCTCGTAATTGCGCGGGTGCGTCATGTGCTCGGAGGCATTCACAAATCCCCTTTGCGACGAGGTCAACTCGAAGCGGGGAACGCCGATGAAATCGAGCAGCCGATCCATGTAGGCTTGCGGGTGGTCGCGGAGGTCGTCGTACAGAGTGGCCAGGACCCGATCTTCGCCGAGCGCGCGGCGCCAGGCCTTGAGGTTGGTGGCGTAGCGTCCTGATTCCATGAGCTCCGGATCACGAACGACGGCCTGGTCGAAGTTCCACGGGATCATGCCATAGGCGATCTTGAGGCGGTAAAGCGAAAGCAGGCGCTCGACCGGATTGCGAAACACGCAGACGATTCTGGCGGACGGGTATGAGGTCGGCGATCCTCTCGCGGGCCGCGGGTGACACAAAATAGGTGGGGGCGATCTCGCCCGCGCGTTTACCCGGCGCCGCATTTTCAAACTGGGCGCGATACCAGGCCATGCCGTAATGGAAGTTGAAATCGAAGAAGCGCGTTTCTTTGATTCCGGGGAGTTGGACGCGATCCTTCAGAACTTCATGTAGCCAAGTAGTGCCCGTGCGGGGCGGTCCGACAACGAAAAATGAAGGCAGCACTGTCACCATCCCGCGCACAGGTATTCACGCGTATCGGAATACGGCATTTAAGGGATCACGTAAATCCAGTCTTTCAGTCCTGCGCTTGGATGGGGGTTGCCGCTGACGGGTTGTTTGGCCAGGGAATGGAAAAGCCTCTCAGGAGGTGCTTCTCGCGAGAGGCTTGGGGAATTTCTGGACGAGCATGTCCGCTTAGTGTTTCTTTTTCTTGGCGGCTTTCTTCTTGGTTGCCATGAAGTGATTCCTCCGTTTGAACGATTTTTGTTCTCCCAAGGTTCGACAGGGCACCTTGATGCCCGTGCTACCCAACTTGTGGTATGAGCAGCTGTCCTAATACAAGATATTGCCACTGGTCTGTAATTTGTCAATATAAAAGTTGAGGAGTGGCAAGCAGTCTGCTGAGCGTCGACTCAATTTCGGGGTGATCTATCTCTTGGAGGTCGGCTAGGTTCGTGGCCGCACGGGCGGGGCGGACGAGCCCTCCACTTCCGATCGCCCGTGCTTCTAGTCTCGAATGAATCCGAGTTGCGTATGCGATAATCTGAAAAACTATGGCTGAACACACTGTCTTCTGCGCAAAACTGAAACAACAATTGCCCGGGCTTCCCGAGCCTCCTTTTGATAACGAACTGGGCACCAAAATTTATGAGAAGGTGTCGCAGCAGGCCTGGGCACAATGGACGGAGCACTGCAAGATGCTGCTCAACGAATATCGCCTGAATCCGGCGCGCAAGCAGGATCAGGAGGTGATCGTCCATCAAATGGAGCAATTCTTTTTTGGCGAAGGAGCCGAACGCCCGAAGGAATACGTTCCGCCGACGCACTGAGGAGGAGCGGTCATTCTCGCCTTCGCGGTTGAAGCTGTGGCCCTCAGGGGCTAAAGCCCGCATCAATAGACTCGCTTAGCGGCACGGCTGAAGCCGTGCCCTACGCGACTTCTTGCTCGCCGACTCTTTGCGAACGCTTGTAAGAGCCGTCCCCCTTCCTACAATATCCGCCGTGTTGTCGGCAACGGCTGTACGTCGCCGAGCATCCGAGACTGATTACTGAGCGGTTACCCCAAGGCACGTTATTAGTTCCCAATTCATCACCTCTTAACATTCAACAGAAACAATAAGTAGCGTGGCCGTATCTGTCGATTTGCCGGTTTATGACACGCTGATTCTGTCGGACCTGCACCTGGGCGCCGACATGAGCCACGCGCGCGAAGCGCTGCGCGTTTTGCGCGAGACGCGCTACCGGCGACTGATTCTGCTGGGCGATATTTTTGCGGACCTTAATTTCGGACGGCTGAAGAAGGAACACTGGAAATTTCTCGGCTTCATCCGCAAGCTCTCCAATCCCAAGCGCCATGTCGAGGTGGTGTGGGTGGAAGGGAATCACGATCACGGCTTGACCGAAATCATGTCGCACCTGGTGGGCGTGCAGGTGTACCAGGAGTATCAATGGAATTATCGTGGCCTGCGGCATATTGCCGTGCACGGGCATCAGTTTGACAGCTTTGTCGTCAAGAATGTTCGCCTGAACTACTGGTTCGGAACGCTGCTCTACCTGCAACTGCAAAAGTGGGATACGAAAACCAAGGCACTAACGCGATTTCTTGACCGGCTGGGCACGAGCTGGCAGCGGCTTTCCGAAAAGGTCGCCGATGGCGCCCTTGCGCATGCGAAGCACCATGACGCCGCACGCATTTTTTGCGGGCACACTCATGCCGCGCTGCACCGGCATTTGGACGGATGCGATTACTACAATTGCGGGGCCTGGATCGATGAACGCCTGACTTACATCACGGTTGGCGAAGAGGGCGTGCAGATTCACGAATACGTGCGGCCGGTTGGTCCTGAGCATCAAGAGCATGAGGCGGATCATGAATCTGACACAGCATGGGAGAGCGAACAGGTTGCCGGCGAACACGAGTATGGCGTCGACGAACGCAATGCCGCCTACGAGTACAAAGCGTCGGACGCCGAGTCTGATGAATTCACCGACGACAGTAATTTTGTGAATCGGGATTTGGTTGAGGATGGCGAGTATCAGAATGTTGGGCGCTAATAGCTGGGGCCGTGCGGCGGCTGGTTTGGTGACTCTTTGCGCAAACTGACAATCGTCTTTCATCATGCCGGCGGCGGGCATCGCAACGCGGCCGAGGCGGTACGCAGCACGCTCATCGGGCAGCGCGAGCCGTGGGATGTGACGCTGCTCGATACGCAGGAACTGCTTGACCCGCTCGACGTCTTGCGGCGGTTTACCGGCATACGAATTCAGGAGACCTACAACCAGATCCTGCGCCGCGGCTGGACCAGATTTACGCCGCAGCTACTGCGCATTCTTCAGGCCACGATTCGTCTTTACCACCGTCCGATCGTGAAGGCCTTCGCAGCGTATTGGGCGGACCATCCGGCCGACGTTGTTCTGTCCGTCATCCCGCACTTTAATCGCGAACTGGCTGAGAGCCTGCGGGTAGGCGGCGAGCCGAAGAGGCCTACCTTTGTCACGCTGATTACGGACCTGGCCGACTACCCGCCGCACTTCTGGATTGAGCGCGAATCGGAATACGTTATTGCGGGCACCGAAAAAGCAAAGCAGCAGGCGATGGCGTTGGGGCATGCCGAAGATCATGTTTTTGAAACCTCGGGCATGGTTTTGAAGCCGAAATTTTATGATGAAAAATCTTTGGCGGTGACGCGCGAAGAGCGCACGGCCGAACGCAAGCGGCTTGGTCTGGAGGCCGATTGCCCGACGGGAATCGTGTTATTTGGAGGCCATGGATCGAAGGTGATGACTGACATTGTCCGGCGGCTCGACCAAAGCGGCGCGGGTGTGCAGCTCATTTTGATTTGCGGGCACAATGCGAAGCTCGAGGCTGAGATCAGGGCGCTGCCCACGCGCAAGGCGAAACTGGTGCTGGGATTTACGCAGAATGTCGAACACTACATGGCGCTCGCGGACTTCTTCATTGGCAAGCCGGGGCCGGGGTCGATCAGCGAAGCGTTGCAATTCCACCTGCCAGTGATCGTCGAATGCAACAACAAAACGCTTCCGCAGGAGCGGTATAACGCGGAGTGGGTCGCGGAGATGGGGTATGGAATTGTCGTGCCCAGCTTCCGGGAAATTGCGCCGGCGGTGCGGCGGATGATTGAGCCGGCGACGTTCGAGGAATTTCTCCGCAACACGAATACGTACCGGAACCGCGCGCTGGAGGAAGTTTTCAGAAATTCTGGAAGAGTGCTATGAAAGGACACACGCTGCGGAAAGGGTGTCGGGAGATTTGGCTCTCAGGGGCTGAGGCCGCCGGGCACGGCGCCGAGGGCGGGACGCCCCTTCGACAAGCTCAGGGCAGGCTCTCGGGACAGCCGGCAAGATGCCGGCGCTACCGTCGAAATCTCAAAAGTGGATGGCAATTCCGGTTGAAAAGCGCACACCATTCTGGGTATTGCCGTAAAAACGATTCTCGATCCAATCGAGCTGTCCGCGAATTGAGACGGGACCGGCCACACGGTAGTCGAGACCTCCGCCGACAGCGTTCGCAAATGCCGTATCCGAATCGGAGATGCCGTTGCTGCGGCTGATGTGGCCTACGCCGACCAAAAATTCGGCGAATGGGCGGAAGGCGCTAGCCTGAAACGAGACGCGCGGGCCGAAGAGCACGTTATGCTCCGTTACATCGGCGCCGACGCCTGCGAATGTTCCACTGCCATAGTGGCCGTCGATATCCACCACCAAGCCAAGAAATGGAACGAGTTTCCCTTCCAAAGACGCATTCCAGCCGTTGCTATTGATGGTGTCATCGGTGACCACGGGCGTGCGCTCATAGGAATATCCAAAGAACACATTGCCCTTGGAAACCTGCGCCGACGCGGCGGCGCACATCACCAGTGACACCAAAACACTTGCCCACACTCGTTGCATTTCCAGCACCTCGAAAATGAGTAGTCACAATAGATGCACACGTCTGGGCACGCTTTGCCTGCTACGGTTTTTGGCCAGCACGCCTCGGTCGACTGAACATTTTGTTGTGTTTCCAATAAATTGACATGAAGTTGACAGTTTGTTGACAACTCGAACCCGCGCCAGGCATTAAAGTTTCCCAGCGTGCCTGGGGTTTTCTCCGTCATCGAATCGCGGCGCTCAGCGCCTGGAGTTGATATCGCCGCAGGGAGTTTTCAACGAACTCGACGTGCCTTACGCCGCAAAGGTCGTGGGGGACTACACGGGACTTAGCAGCCGTAAGGAGACGTTGTGTTCGTGAAACAAACAGGGACCGGTCCCACACCCGGTCCCTGTATTGTTTTTGGGGGCTGGAATCGCACGGACACCCTTGTGTCCGCTGAGACCATTTGTGCGTTGCTGACACGCGGACAGGAGTGTCCGCGCTACACCGACCCTCTGCGGCGATAGTAGACGTTGAATTCGAAGCCGGGGTTGGGCGGAAAGATTTCCGCCACTTTACGCAGGCGCTCGGCCATGGAAGCGGGAGCCAGCAGCGGATAATCGCGCTCGCGCAAATCGTGGTAATCCACGTCGAGATAAATTGCGAGCAGGTAGATCGAAATCGCGTCGGCGAAACCGGCCGACAGATATTCGTTCTTGAACTTCTCCGCGTCCGGGCCGTGCGCGGTGGCCAGCTTTCTCGCTTCCCAGGCGTCGAGCGAAGTTTCACCGCGGACGCCCGCTTCCACTTGCTGCCAGGCCAGGTCGGCGAAGGCCGCCGAAACGCCGGCGCGCTCCACCAGCGCGTGGCCGACGTTGATATAGAACTCAAAGGCGATAGAGAAGGTATCGTCCATCAGGCGAGTCGAAATGAACACGCACTGCGCATCGCCAATGTTGAGATTGCGGTGGCAAACGGCGTTGTCGCTGAGCGCGACGTCGTAGCGGTCGGCGATTACGGTGTCATCATTCTGGTTGACGGTGAGAGGCACGAAATAGTACGCCTTGCGGGTGAGGGCGGCGGCGATGGGGACGGGGACGGCAGCAATCAGGCGGTCGAGGTCGTTGTCGGACAGGTTGACCTCGCCCGCGCGGGCGTAGCAGATGCCGTTGGCGGCCTGCGAAACCGGGCTCGACTGGACGACCTCCGCGGGGCTGCGGGTGATCGCGGATGCGGCTTGCGACATGAGTCGTATTGTAGCGTATGGGACGGCTGTGGTCAGAGGTTAGAGGTCACATCGCAGAGGTAAGACTACCTCGTGTCACGCCGCTAAATCTGGATTTGGCGCGTGACAGAAGGGCGCGCCTGCATCTAACATAGAAGTTGATGTGGGTCCGGCAGCGCTCGCCTGACCGCTGCTTGTATCAACCGACTTCTTATGGCTTATCGCTCGAATGCCGCTGAGGCGTGGTATCAGGAACCGCAGTCCTCGGCGCCGGAGGCGGCGGTTCCGATTGATCTTCTTCCACCCGCCAGCCTGACACAGCCGCTCTGGAGATCGCTGACGGGCAATCTGCGCGATACGTTTGCGCCGGAGAAATTACCGCCGCTGCATCTCACCTCGAGGCCGGTCAATGTTGGGTTGCTGCTGGGCGATCGCATCAGCATGCCGTGGTTTCGCACCGTGTTCACGAACCTCGGAGACGTAATTTCGCCGGAGACGCTGCCGCCGCTTGAACTCGAATCGCAGCCCGTGGACGTCGGCGAGCTGATTACGGATCAGCTCAGCCATCTGTGGATAGGTTCGCTGCTGCGAAATCTGGCGGACCGCGTTGCGCCGGAGACGCAGCCTGCCTTGCAACTGACTGCCAAGCCAGTTCTCGACATCATTCCGAAGTCGTGGATCCTGCTGCCGCTTTGGTCGGAGGTGATCGACGGGCCCAAGGTGTTTTATCCGGACAAGCCCAAGGTGGTAGAAACCGCGCGTCCAGTCAATCCGAAGCCAGCCCCGACGCCCGCGCAGGTGGAGCAACTGGAAGTTGAGGAGCAGACCGCCGCCGATCTGCTCCGCGATATTCGCCGGTCGCGCATGCGGAAGCGAATCTGGATTGGAGTGGCGGCTGCGCAGGTCGCCTATCTGGTCGCCGCAGCGCTCTGGCTGCACTAGACCCGTTGTCAGTTCTCAGTTGTCAGTTCTCAGTCAAATCAACCACAAGCGGGGGGCTGAGCTTGCCTGAACTTCCTCTCCGCGGATTCACACTGATTTTCCCGGATTCTTTTTTAAGAAAAAAAAATCCGCGAGGATCCGTGTAATCCGCGGAGAATGAATTTCTCGAAGTCTTCCTGCAGCCTACTGCCGCAAGCCTACCCAGCCTTCCGAAATCACCATGGAATTGCCGGGATTCCGGGAATCGTACTTCACCGACGTGGGTACGCCGAGGCGGCAGGAGTGCAGATTGATCCATTGGCGAAGGTAGGTAACATCCTGCGAAGCTTCGTAGGAGACGCCCGCTACATCGTACTGGTAGATCAGCATGATGGCGGCGCGCTGGCCGTCGGGCTCGATTTCCTGCACATCGATTACGGTGCCGTCCGTGATGCGGCCAACGGTATTGAGCCATTGCCGGCGCTCGCGCTCAAAGTCGTCAGCAGTCTTGGGTTTGCGGCGCAACAACGCGTAGCCGGCGCAGGCCAAGCCAATTCCAGCCAGGATCAGAGTATAAAGACGCAGCGAAATCATTCCTGTAAAACCTGGGCTCTCGAAAACACTTCTATTGAAATCACAGAATAAGCCTGAACGGCAATCTGTGCCAATAGAGCTGTCAGCTGTCAGCCGTCAGGAAAATCGTGAACCTCGCTCGCACGGGTTCTGCCTGATGGCTGAAGACTGATGGCTAATATGAAAGGGTTTTACTTTCCGGCGAGCTTCCGGGCAATCTCTTCGACGATCCTGGGACGAAGATCGGCCATCACTTTATCTACAATGCTGGCGATCTCGATCTCATCGTGGGCAGCGGAGCCGTGGCCCGTGGGGGCTGCGGCTGCCATGGCTTTGGGCGCGACTTCCCGGGCGGGTTCGTTCGCGGCAATCTCTTCGGCAATCCGTTTTTCCACGGCGGTCTGAATCGCAAGGAGGGGATTTTCCGCGGGAATGGATTCGATTTTCTCGGCGTTGGCCGCGAAGGCGCGAAACATCTCGGCTTCCAGCGACATGGTGGCTTCTTCCGGAGTCAATTGCAAAGCCTCAGCCACCCAGCGTTTGCCGGCTGCGAGTTCCAGGGTCTCTTCGCCGGGCAAATCGGTGACCGCCGCTGTCGTTTCCGACGACGGGGGCGCGGATTCGTGCACCGGCACAGCGGGCGTAAGCAGGCGCAGAGCTTCTGCCAACTCCTCATCGCTGGGCATGGGCGCTTCCGGCTCGACAGCGTCTTCGGTTGCGGGAGCTGTCCCGGAGACCTCATTCGTACGAATCGCCTCGGAAGTGTGCCCTTCGACCGCGCAGAATTCGGCAGCGTTCGATTCCGAAGAAGTGGCTTCCAAAAATGTTGGTTGGGCAAAAATTGGTTCAGCAAAAGTTGGTTGGGCAAACGAAGAATCGATCGACACAAATTCTTCCTTCTTCATTCCTTCCGCGTATGCGTCGGCTTCTTCTGTCTTCGCGAAATCGGCGCTGGATAGAGCGGCCTCGGAAGGCGCCGCCTCCATGACTTTCTGGGAGACGACTTCCTGGGTGATTTCTTCCTGGGCGATTTCTTCGGCGCGGGCCGAGGCAAACATCGGCTCGTCCTGTTGATCGACCGCAGCCGGCTCATCGTGGAAGGAAGCCACGCTCACCGGTTCCGGGAACGGAACTTCGGACTCGCGAGGAGATTCGGCCGACTGGAATTCGACGGGTGCGGACTCGACTGAGACGGCCATCTCAGCGACAGATGTTTGGCTTGACGGCTCGACCTGTGCGACTGGAATCTCGAATTCGTTCTTCGCCAGTGCAGAGGTTTCGACAGGTTCATGAGCCGGCGTTGGAAGGTCGGCGACCTCGTCCGCTTCCGAAGCATGCACTTCTGGCACATGCTCGTCGGGGAACGGGGCGGCAACGAATTCATCAGCAGGCGCGGAAACAGCAGCGGTCGAAACCGCGGCCTCTACCGTGGGGCCGGGAGTTGGCTCGTGAGCCGACTCGAGGCCTCTGCCGATGCCGCCGGGCTTTGCTCCGGACTTTTCGCCGCACTCTGCGCGCACTGCGCGGGCCGCCTCGTTCAGCTTGGCGGCTACTTCACTCAGAGCGCTCAATTCTTCAGGCGTGATGTCGCGCGGAAGCTCGGGCAGCGGAGCCGGTTCCGGGGCGGCGGATGCGGCGGGGCTGGCTGTTGGCACATCCGCGGAGCTGTCGGCCGCCGGTTTCGCTTTCTTGCGGAAGTCGCGGAAACTCTGCGCCTGGCTGGAGAGCCGGTTCTCAGTCGTGTCTGCCTGCGATGCTTCCTTCTTTCTTGAGCCGGACTTCGAGCCGCGCCCAAGGATTCTCTCGCCGGTGGCGAACTGGTCGTCTGCGGTGTATGTGGATGCAAAACGATGGCTCGACTTATGCTGTTGCGGAACCATGGCGTCTTCGAGGCGGGCGATGGCGGTCAGCAACTGACTCGCTTCGAAGGGCTTCACGATGTGTGCATCGGCCCGGACGCGCCGCGCTTCCTGCGGCTTGAATGGCTCGAGCTTGCCGACCGACAGCAGGACGGGAATATCGGCCGTCTCCGCCGCGTCTTTGAGGCGCTGGCAAACCTCCAGGCCGCTGTAGCCGGGCATGTAGACATCGAGAATGATGAGATCGGGAGCGGCTTCGGCGATGCGCTTGAGCGCGGCCGAGCCATTGTTCACGGTGATGACGTCGTAACCGGCGTCCGCCAGAATTTTTCGCCCCATGTTCTGGGCGGTCACACTATCATCAGCCAGCAGTATTTTGCGCGCCAAGCGTTGTCCTTCGACAAAAAAGGAAGATAACGCGAAGCTATCGTGTCCTTATGTACAAGTCAATAATTCGTAAGCCCATGACCGACCGAAGGTAAGGAAAGCACGAAAGGGCATGAACGTTAGCGCGCTTCCGCTGACAAGAATGACCAACCAGCTCAAAAGGAAAACCGCAGAGGACGCGGAGAATGTTTGAGCTCAATGCCTATTCTCCGCGTTCTCTGCGGTTTTCCTTTACGCTTTTGCCGCATCCAATCGGAGTCGCTCTAGAACGGCTTCAGCCTGGCCAGGCCCTTCTTTTTTTTCTTCTTGCTCGAAGAAATGTCGGCCATCTCTTCCTTCGATGACGAGGACGATGACGCGTTGGCCTTGTTCCTAGCACCTGCTGCGATTCCATTGGCCAGTTCGTTGTTCTGTTGCAACGGAGGCAGTGAGTTGGCGTCCTGATCGACGTTGGGCTTCAATTCATTGGGATTGGCATTGGGCGTTAATTCGTTTGCCCCCGGAGCTGTTCCGGCAGTGGTCGCCGGGTTTTGCGCGCCATTTGCCGCATCACCACCGGTGGCCGTGTTATCCGAGCGCGGAGTTGCCTGGTTGGCGCCGACCGGGCCGTTGACGATGGTGGCATTCAACTTGCCGTCAGCCCCGCCGCCCGCCGCGATCCCGGAAACGAAAGTGCTTGCGGTCGCGGGTTCCGGATCCACCAGCGTGGGCTCGCCCACGTGAGAGGCTCTGCTCACATCGGGCCCCCTCTCAAAATTGCCCAGGCCCTTCGCCATCAGGCTGGCCTCTCGACGGCTGGCCTCTTCCCTTTGGTTCTGTTCCAACATTCTCCTTGTCGGCCGGGGTACGGGTTGCTTCAGGGCCTCGAGCCGCTCCTTGGCATCGACGGCGCGGTCCATGGCGGGATAGCGCGTGATGATTCGCGCATAGGCCTCGGCCGCAGCTTTGGTCACGGCTTCGATCGCGCGGCTTTTGGAAACTTCGTCGGTGTGCGCATTGCTGCGGATCAGATTGATCTCACCTTCATAGCTCTTTCCGAGCATGAAAAGGGCCTGGTCGGCGCCGCTGTAAAGAGGATAACGATCGACCACCGTCTTGAGGCGGGCGATGGCCGCCGGATACGCGGCGCGCAGAAAGTAGAACTGCCCGATGTTGTACTCGCGCTGGGCAAGCACTTCCTGCACTTCGCGCAGCCGCTGCTTCGCTTTCGGCACCAGCTTGCTGTCGGGATATTCCTGGATCAGTGCCCGGTATTCGTCTTCGGCGCGCTGCGCGTGCGTGAAATCTCTATCGGGCTTTTCCATCTCCTGATAGTGGATGTCGGCGACCTTGAGCTGGGCCTCGGCGGCCTCGGGCATATTCGGGAAGAAGGTCTTGAAATCCTTGTATTCGATCTCGGCCTGCTGCAGCGCAGTGGTACCGCCCTCGGCGTACCAGGAGTCGGCCACCGCCAGCTTGGCGCGGGCGATGTACTCGGAATCCGGATAGGTATTGATCAGCGTCTGCAGGGTCATGCGCGCGACGTCGAAGTGGTTGTGCTTCATCGCGTCCATGGAGCGATCGAAGAGCACCTTGTCCGGCTGCTTGGAGCCGACGTTCTGCAAGGGATTCGTCGACTTTTTGTTCGTGCAACCCAGCGCAAATGCCAGCGCCACCAAAAGCAGACCGAGAACTAACTTACGAAGCATAAAGACCCTCAAATCCTATTGTGAGATTGAGTCATTAAATCATTGAGTCATTGAGTCATTGAATGATTGAGTCATTGAGAGATTTGAAATCCCTCAATGATTCAATCTCTCAATGATTCAATCATTCAATGATTCAATCTCTCAATGATTCAATACCTCAATACTCTCAAACTTTCTGCAAACTGGCGCTTCTCGCCGCCTCCAGCAGCGCGGAAGCATTTTCCTTCGCGTCGCCCTTGCCGAAAACCGCGTTGCCGGCCACCAGAATTTCCGCTCCCGCGCGCACGATCTCGGTTACCGTGTCCAAAGCAACGCCGCCATCAATCTCGATGCGATACGTATATCCCCGATGAGCGCGAATGTCGGCAAGCTTTCGAACCTTTCCCAACGTTTCCGGGATGAACTTCTGCCCGCCGAAGCCGGGATTCACGCTCATCACCAGAACGTAGTCGACCATCTCCAGCACTTCACTTAGAGTTTCGACCGGACTCGCCGGGTTAATGACCACTCCGGCGCGGCAGTCGTGGCTCTTGATCAGGTTCAGCGTGCGGTTCAAATGGCGGCAGGCTTCCTGGTGCACGGAAATCCAATCCGCTCCCGCGTCCGCGAAGTCCCCGATGTATTGATCCGGATTCTCTATCATCAGATGGCAGTCCAGCGGTAGCTGGGTTGCTTTGCGCAAGGATTTCACCACCACCGGACCGATCGTGATGTTGGGCACAAAATGGCCGTCCATGACATCGACATGGATGACCTTGGCCCCGCCGGCGGTGGCGCGGTCGATTTGGTCCGCCAGGTGGGCGAAATCGGCGGAGAGAATCGAGGGTGCAAGTTCGATCAAAGTAGGATCCAGAACACCGGGAGATGCCTGTGGAAATTCTAGCACGTACCGTAGGACGATCCCTTCCGTTTCCTAACATCGGCCTTCTGAACATCCTTCTGTGATCTCGGTCCTAACGGCGAGTGCGATGTTTGCCGATAATCAAAATTGAGCTTTCCCGCAAGCAAAGGCTCACCTTTGGACGGCGGGGCAGGAATCAACCCCTATGAGTTCGACTCCCGACCGCCATTTTGCCCCACCCGTCGCCCCGGTTGAGCGCCGCAGCGCCCCTCGCTTCACCGTTCAGGTGCAGATTGAACTGCGCGAGGAAGGCAAGGATGTTCCCATTCGCACCGAAACCTCGGACGTGAGCCGCGGCGGTTGCTACGTGCAGTTGAACCTTACGCTGAGTCTGGGGACATATATCGACGGCAAATTCTGGCTCGGCGATTCAGCAGTCACCTTCCGGGGACGAGTCGTGACCTGCCATCCACAATTCGGCAACGGTATCATGTTCCTGCATTTCGAAGGCAATGGCGAGCAGGTTCTGACGCGCTATCTGGAAGCGGTTGTTGGTTAGGCCACCGAGCGGTGCAATCCAAGCGATGCGAGCGGGCGATGACTAGGTCGAGGTCGAGGCGGACTTGGCTTGACCGGGAGCGCGCAAAACTTCACGCACCTTTTTGGCGAGATTCTGGAGCGTAAAGGGCTTCTGCAAGAAGGCAGTACCGGGAGCGAGCGCCCCCTGGGTAACGATCGCATCTTCAGTGTAACCAGAGAGATACAGGACCTTGGTGGCGGGCCGGCTAGCTAGGATTTTCTTAGCGAGCTCGCGTCCGCCGATGCCGGGCATAACCACGTCGGTGACAAGAACATCGATAGCCGCTTTGGTTTCCTCGGCGATGCGCAGGCCAGCTTCCCCATGCTCAGCTTCGAGTACTTTGTAGCCGCGAGAGGTGAGGGTTACGCGAACCAGTTCGCGGACTGAGTCTTCGTCTTCGACGAGAAGAACGGTTTCGCCGCCCCCCTTTTCGTTGTCCTGGGTCGGGATCGGACCGATGTCGGCGAGGGACTCTTCCACGCGGGGCAGGTAAACGTAGAAAGTGGTTCCGGATCCGATCTCGCTTTCGGCGAAGACGTAGCCATTGCTCTGCTTGACGATGCCGTAGACGGTCGAAAGGCCGAGTCCCGTGCCTTTCCCTTTTTCCTTGGTGGTGAAAAACGGTTCGAAGATGCGGGATTGCGTTTCGCGATCCATGCCGTGTCCGGTGTCGGCGACGGCGAGGACGGCATAACGGCCAGGCTGGATAAAGCGATGCTCGCCGACATTCTGACGGACGGCGACGTTCATGCTGCGGATGGTGATCTTACCGCCCTCGGGCATGGAATCCTTGGCGTTGACGACCAGGTTCATGATGACCTGCTCGAGCTGGCCGGCGTCGGCGCGGGTGCGGCCGGCATCGGAAGATAGGCGGGTGGCGAGCTCGATGTTTTCACCGATGAGGGGGCGGAGCAGGCGTTCCATGTCGGCGATGACGGCGTTGACATCAATGACCT
Organism: uncultured Acidobacteriaceae bacterium; assembly: GCA_963698865.1. Lineage (GTDB taxonomy): Bacteria > Acidobacteriota > Terriglobia > Terriglobales > Acidobacteriaceae > Acidiflorens. The sequence goes on from CAVOSL010000007.1 coordinate 1,288,994, forward strand.
TGAGTTCGAGAACTTGCTTGCGGCTGAAGGCGAGGAGCTGACGGGTCAGGGTGGCGGCGCGATCGGCGGCCTGCTGGATCGACTGCACCTTGGAATGCATGTCGTTGGATACATCGAGCTGGTCGAGAAGGACCTCGGTGTATCCGTTGATGACCATCAGAAGGTTGTTGAAGTCGTGGGCGACGCCGCCAGCGAGGCGGCCGACGGCTTCCATTTTTTGCGCCTGGCGGAATTGCTCTTCGAGTTGCCGGCGCTCGGTAATGTCTTCGGCGATGAGTTCGAGAACCTCTTCCTTTTCGTCGTCGAGGCTGGCGGCGCGGCCGCTGAGACGGACGGTGATGGTGTGGCCGTCCTTGTGCTTCCATTGCACTTCGACGCCGTTCAGGCTGCCGGTGCGCTGGAACTCGTCGGTGAGGCGATCGATTTCCTGCGGGTTCAGGTAAACCTGGCGGCGCACATCGAGGGCGAGAACTTCTTCGACTGAGCCATAGCCCAGCATAGTAATGAGAGCGGGATTGACGTCGAGAAACCTTCCACTCAGCGTGCAGCGATAAATTCCAAAGACGGCGCTGAGAATCAGAGAACGGTAGCGAGCTTCGGAGCGGCGAAGGGCTTCTTCGTAGCGCTTATGTTCGATGGCGGTGGCAAGCTGCTGAGAAACAAACTTGAGAATCTCGCGGTCGCGTTCGCCGAAGCGAATGTTCTTGCTGTAGCTCTGCACCACGAGCGCGCCAATGCAGGTAGCGGCGCTTTTGAGGGGAACACCCAGCCAATCGAGGGAGGGCGCGCCGATCAACTCGACTTCGCCACGCTGCACGAGACCTTCGAAAACCTGGGGAGTTGCGAGCAAAGGCTCGCCGGTCCGCAGAACGTATTCAGTCAGGCCGCGGCCCAGGCGTTTGGGATCGGGAGTTGGGTCGACCTCGTCGACAAAATAGGGAAAGCTCAGGAGCTGGGATTGCGGATCGTAAATCGCGATATAAAAGTTGCGCGCGTACATCATTTGACCGACGATGTTGTGGATCGAGGCGTAGAACTGCTGGAGGTCCTCGGCGGTCTGACTACGCGCCGCGATGGCGTAGAGGGCGGCGCTCAACTCCTCGGCCCGCTTTTGCTCGGAGATGTCGCGGTAGGAGGCGTAGCCGCCGATGCTCTTTCCATCCACCATGACAGGCGCGGTTGAAAGCAGCACCTCGATCAGCGAACCATCCTTACGCTGCCGGCGGGTCTCGAGTGAGAGATTGGCGCCCGTTTTGACGTTCTGAGAGATCCAGGCTGTCTCTGCGTAACGATCAGGAGGGACGATCAGCTTTTCCAGGGATTTTCCGGCGGCTTCGGCCGCGGAGTATCCAAAGAGGCGAGTGAATTCGCGGTTGACGCGAAGGACGCGGTAATTTTCATCGACGATGCTGACGGCTTCCGGGGCATTTTCGATGATTTGCTCGAAATAAGCCTTCTCGATCGGAAGAGGAACAGCGGAATCGCCGTTGGTGGGGGATGGGACCGGGGCGGTAGCCGGATTTGGGGGCACAGGCGCAGTCGATGGAGGGCGATCGGCGCCATGCTGCGGAGTTCCTTCCCGCAGCGCCTCTCTCGAATCTATCGATGAGGCGGTCTTCTCCCTCATAGTTTCCTTCACCAACCCGCGTCGGGAATACAGTTTGATGGTATTCGAGGCTGATTTTGGCGGCTAATTACGGGGGTAACGGAGGTTGCCGCGGGGAATTAAGTGCTGGCCGCGCGCAAAAGAGCGGAAGGCGGGACTCGACCCAAGCTCCCCCCTCAGCGCGATCATTCCTCCTGGGGTTTTTGGGTGAAGTAATTAGCTGGGGGAGCTGATGTCACCACTCTAGAGAGGGCAAAAAATAGAAGTCAGCCGTTCGCGAAACCGAGCTCGGTAAAAAAGTGGGATTTTCTAGATGCTGGACGGGCTTTTGTTAAGGAAAGAACGAGGCTGTCCCTTGCGCCGGCTGCTGCCGGCTGGTCTAAACTAATCGTAAACCTATGCCGAAATTAGACCGAGCAAAGCCGCGCTGGACGGGCAGGCTGGCGCGCATATTCGCTCTCACTTTTCTGTTGAGCCTGCTGTCTTTTGCGGTGGCGCTGCTCTTGAGCATTTTCGGAACAGTGATCTATGCGCGAGTCGAGCGCGTGCCGCCCAACCTCATGTTCGCATACAAGCACGTCGCATTCCCGATTGCCGTTGCAGCGGGATTGGTTGCGCTCATCGTGACTGTGCTGACGGAAGTCCGGAACTACCGGCAGAATAAAGTGCTGGCCGCGATTGAGCGGACGGCGATGAACCAGAGAAACAATTGAGTCATTGAGTCATTGCATGAGTGAGTCGAGTACAAGACCGCATATTGCCATCCCTATGCCGCATTCTGGGGATCGCGACTATGGGGAGCGGGCGGTGAAGCAGTATGAGGAGGCGGTGCGGCTGGCGGGCGGCGAGCCGGTGAGAATCGAGTTGGCCTTGGCGCCTGGCGAGGTTAGTTGCCAGGTTGCAGGCTGCGATGCCGTGCTTTTGCCGGGCAGCCGGGCGGATATCGATCCGCGGAAATATCGCGAGGCGCGTCACGAAAAAACCGAGGAGATCGATGCCACGCGCGAAGCCGTCGATCATTTGTTGCTTGACGATGCTTATCGCGCGCGGAAGCCCGTGCTTGGTATTTGCTATGGGCTGCAGTCGCTGAACGTGTACCGGTCTGGATCGCTGGTGCAGCACATCGAATCGGCGATCAACCACGGGGCGGGGCGGGCGGTCGCGAATGCGCACGTTGTGACGATTGATGCGGGATCGCGGCTCGCGGAAATTGTGGGGGCGCGCAAGGGGGAGCCGATCGCGGTGAATTCTTCGCACCATCAGTCGGCTCGCGTTGCGGGGGAGGGGCTGAAGGTGGTGGCGATGTCACCCACGGACGGAGTGATTGAGGCACTTGAAGGGATGTTGCCGGATCATTTTGTTTTGGCCGTGCAATGGCATCCCGAGCGTTCGGTGCATGATGGGCCGGAGGTGAGAGAGTCGGCGGAGAAGATTTTTAGGGCGTTTGTGGAGGCGGCGCGGGCGCACCGCGCTCGGATGTTACCCACCGAGTAACAAATCTTTAACCGCAGAGGTCGCTGAGAACTGCCGCAGAGAACACCTTAGCCGGATGGGATCGGCTATTTCCTCCGCAGCAAAACCGTCACGTGCGCAATCGCGGCGTTGTCCGTTCCCGTGCCTTCGGGCGTCTTCGCTTTGATCCCCACGCAATCGGCGGGAATCCCGCAGAGGTTCGCAATTTGCTCGCGGATGGCCGCGGCGCGAGGGCCGATTTTTGGAGTTGCCAGAATCAGCGTCGAATCGACATTGACTAGCTCATAGCCAGCGACCGCAACGCGTCTCAGAGCTTCACGTAGAAATACCTCAGAAGCTGCGCCTTTCCACTGCGGATCCGAGGGTGGGAAAAGCGATCCGATGTCGGGGCCGGCGATTGCGCCAAGCAGGGCATCGGTGATGGCGTGGAGGAGCACGTCTCCATCGGAGTGTCCGCCCAGGCCCTTATCGTGCGCGAGTTTGACGCCGCCGATGATGAGCGGTATTCCCGGCTTGAATTCGTGGGAGTCGTAGCCTTGGCCGATGCGGAATTGGGGAGGCATAAAGTCGTTGGTCGTTGGGGGCGAAGCGCGCCGGGTCAGCCGCTTAAATAAAACTCCGCTAATTCCATGTCTGCGGGCGTGGTGATCTTGATATTTTTCGGCGAACCCATCACGACCGCTACCGGTAGTCCCGAACGCTCGATCAGCGAAGCTTCGTCGGTTCCAACAAACCCATCGGCAGATGCTTCGTCGAAGGCTTTTTTCAGAAGGTCGTAGCGAAATCCCTGCGGGGTCTGCGCCATAACCACACTGGCGCGCGGAATTGTCGCTTTGATGAGCGCGCCATCGGCGGTGCGTTCGACTTGCTTTACCGTATCGACCGCGGGCCAGCCAGCAATGGCGGCGTGATGTTTTTCGGTGGCCTGAATCACGTGGGCGATGACTTCCGGGGTGATGAAGGGACGCACCGCATCGTGCACAAGCACGATGTCATCGGGATCTGCAGTGAGCGTTTTCAGCGCGTTTGCGACCGAGTCCTGACGGTGCTCGCCACCTTCGACAATCTGAAGAGACTTCTTCAAGATCTCGGGATACTGTTTTTCGAGCTGGGCGCGAAAGCCGGCGATTTCGTCCTTGCGCAGCGCAACGATAATCTCGTGAACGGCGGGACTGGCGGCAAAGACGCGCAGCGTGTGCACGAGAATGGGCACGCCGCCGAGTTCCTTGAACTGCTTGGTGGGCGCTGCCGCCGAAGGCGGAGCCATGCGCGTGCCGAGTCCGGCCGCGGGGATGATGACGAAAACCTTCATCGGGAGGATCAGTATAGTACAAGCGTAGAGATCAAAAGGGAGCAGGGCTATGCGAATGCCATATTTATCACAGGAGTAGGGGTCCTCTCGGCTTCACTCAGGATGACACCGCTAAAAAGTCACACTCTCTCAGGGCAGGCTCTTCGACTCCGCTCAGCGGAACCCGCGACATCGAGCATCGAGAGAACGCCTTGCCGCAACTGTGATTGCAGATGAGCTTGTAGGGGTCCTTCGACTCGTTCGGCTCGCTTCGCTTGCCTCACTTCGCCCAGGATGACACCGTCAAAAAGTCACACACTGTCAGGATGACTTCTCAAAACTTGCCGCTTTCCAGATGAACGCGCTAATCGGCGGCGCGATCGATTGGCAATGGCTTTTTAGGAACCTCGGTGGAGATCCCACTGGTTCCAGTTGCCGGAGGCACCGGGACCGGCGATGTCGAGGGACTGCTCTTCGAATCGTGACGACTCACGCCGCGCTCATCCCACTTGCCGAAAATCATTTTGCCCGCGGTCGTTTGCAGGACTGAGGTCACAGAAACATCGATGGTCTTGCCGATCATCTTGCGCGCATTGTCGACGACCACCATGGTTCCGTCGTCGAGATAGGCAACGCCCTGGTTGTATTCCTTGCCTTCTTTAAGGATGAAGACGCGCATGATTTCGCCCGGCAGGACGATCGGCTTGAGCGAATTGGCGAGTTCGTTGATGTTGAGCACCGCCACGCCCTGGAGCTGCGCGACCTTATTAAGGTTGAAATCGTTGGTGATGATCTTGCCTTCGTAAAGCTTGGCCAGCTCAATCAGCTTCATGTCGACTTCGCGGACGGTCGGGAAATCGTCTTCGACAATCTGGATCATGGGCGAGGCGGTTTTTTGCAGACGTTGGAGAACGTCGAGGCCGCGGCGTCCGCGATTGCGCTTGAGCGAGTCGGCGGAGTCGGCGACGAGTTGCAATTCGCGGAGCACAAACTGCGGAATGACCATGAGGCCGTCGAGGAATCCGGTTTCGGCGATGTCGGCGATGCGGCCGTCGATGATGACGCTGGTATCGAGAATTTTGTAGCTCTTCTTGCCCTGCTTTTCGCCACCGAAGATTCCACCGAGGGCGGCGAGGTTGAGCAGGTCGCCCTTATTGGCGCCGACCGCCAGGCCCACATAGGCCATGATGAGCATGACCATGATCTGGAGGAAGCTCTGAGTCGGGCTAGGGGGGATGCTGTTGCGGATGACGAGCGCGAAGAGATACGCGCCGACGATACCGAGCACGCTGCCGATGGCGGCGCCGATGAGGCGCTTCAAGCTCATGACCCGCAGCCGCCACTCGAACACAACGATGGCGCAGCCGATCGCCAGGCCAACCGCGGCGTCATAGTTAGAAGGCAGATTAAATGGGCGGATTACGAAGCAGATAACGCCGACGATGAGGACAAATACAAAACGTATAAGAACGACATCCACGGCCATACCTCCACCGGGGAAGGCCAAGCGCTTGCGCCTCCCTTCCGGCGCCAGCCACGAGGGCGGGGATAAGATAAACGCCCTGTGCCGACGTTCAATAACGGAGCGTTATGAAAATGGAAAGTGCTCCGCGTCGAGCCACGAAACAAATTACTGCAAATAGTACGACGGCAGTATATACCGGCTTGGAGGGGCGAGCCAGTAATTACAGAGGGCCGATAGCCTTTGGTGTGCAGCAGTGGTCTCCCCTATTGCAAGCGGGTCATTTTAAAGGAAGTTTCTGCCCGACTATCTCACGAAACTTCTCGAGTTCGCCGGGACCGAAAACCCGCTTTGGAAAAATGGCGAAGGCGCAAGGAGAAAGCATAAGAAGGATTGTCGTCTTGCTCTCCAAAACACGGACGAAAGCCTGCCAAGTCCAATGCCAACTGCTAATGGGTCCAGAGAAGTCGACCCCGGAATCGTCGATGGTGACGGACAAGTCCTGCTGCAACTCCGGACGTCCGGCGAACGCGCGGCGTCCAGCGCGTTTCCAAAGAGCCGTGCCCAGGTAGAGCCAAGCGAGGCCAAGGAAAAAAGCGGGAGAGCGCTGGCAAGCGGATTCTTCTGCGTAGCGACGACCGCGATGCCCATTAGGATAAAAGAGCACCCAAGAACGATGTACAAGCGACGCATCCACCTTCTGCGCCCGTATATGACATAAGTCATGTAGCCTTGGGTCCAATCTTGCGCCGTATATCGAAAAGAGAGGTTCATACATTATCCGAGCCTACATCCCGTCATAATTTGGGCCGCCGCCGCCCTCTGGTGGAACCCAGGTGATGATCTGGTAAGGATCCTGAATGTCGCAGGTCTTGCAGTGAACGCAGTTGGATGGGTTGAGGCTGATGCGCTTGCCGTTGGGGGCGGAGGAGTCTTCGAGCATCTCGTAGACGTTGGCGGGACAGAAGTTCTGGCAGGGGCTGCCGAATTCCTTTACGCAGCGCTCGTTGCAGATATTGGTGTCGTGGATGACGAGGTGGGCGGGTTGATCTTCTTCGTGCTTGGTGCCGGAGTGGTAAAGATCGGTGAGCTTGTCGAAGGTTAATTTGCCGTCGCCTTTTGAGGGTCCTAGCAGCGGAGCTTCTTTGCCGCCGTCCGCCGCGAGGGTGGCTACTGGCCTGAGTCTCGTGTGGCCGGCGTGCGACGGTACGCGGGCATACGGGCCGCCTCGAAGAATGGTCTGCAGACCAGTATTGAAGATACCGGCTATCAGGCCCTTCTCGAACCCCTGATGGAAATTGCGGACGGGCCAGAGCTCGTCTTTGATCCAGCTGGATTCGACGCTGCTCTGGAACTGGGTGAGCGTAGCCGCGGACGCGTCATCTTTTGTCAGCGCTTCGAAGGCGGTTTCGGCAGCGAGCATTCCGCTCTTGATGGCTAGGTGAATGCCTTTCAGGCGCGCCGAATTCAGGAAGCCGGCGGAGTCGCCGGTGATCATCCAGCCGTCTCCGGCGAGCGGCGGTAGCGACCACCAGCCGCCGTAAGGCAGAGACTTGGCGCCGTAGCGGATCATTTTGCCGCCGCTGAGCAGCTTGGCGACAAAGGGATGCTGCTTGAAGGTTTGCAGGACGTGCTGCGGATCGAGGCGCGGGTCTTGATAGTCGAGTCCGGTGACGAAGCCTAGCGAGACTACGTTGTCGCTGGAGCCGTAAATCCAGGCTCCGCCGTACTCTTTCGTGGTTAGCGGATAACCCATCGTGTAGATGACTTCGCCCTTTTGAATGCTGCCCGAGGGAACTTCCCACAGCTCTTTGACGCCGACGCCGTAGGACTGCGGGTTGCGATCTTTCATCAAGTCGAATTTTTCTATGAGCTGCTTGGTGAGCGATCCGCGCGGGCCTTCGGCGAGGACCGTGACTTTGGCTTTGACGTCGTAGCCGGGCTCGAAGTTTGATTTTGGCTGATTCTGCTTGTCGACTCCCTTGTCGTCGGTGCGGACACCGGTGACGCGATTGCCGTCTGGGCTTCCTTGAAAGAGGAGTTCGGAGCCGGCAAATCCAGTGAAGATGGTGATGCCCGCTTCTTCGACCTTGCCGGCAAGCCACTTTACAAACTTGTTGATCGAGATGACGTAGTTGCCGTGGTCGCGCAGTGGTGGCGGCGTGATGGGGAGTTTGTAGTGGCCGGTGCTGGTTAGGAAGTAGACGCCTTCCTTGTGGACCTCGGCCTCGAGTGGAGCTTCTTTTTCGAAACCGGGAAGGAGTTCGCGCATGGAGCGCGGGTCGAGGAGGGCGCCGGAGAGACAGTGCTGTCCGGCTTCGCGCGACTTTTCGAGAACGTAGATGTTTTCTTTGGAGAGCTGCGCGTCGGGATGCTTGGCGTTGTGGGCGTCGATCAGTTGTGACAGGCGCAGGGCGCAGGCCATGCCCGCCGGGCCGCCGCCGACGATGACCACGTCGGCGGGCATCTCGGGGTGGTCGATGTTGGGGATGGGTTTGCGGAAGATGAGCATTTGGCTCTTAGCCTTTGGCCGTTAGCTTGAGAGACATCACTCGCCTGCACGCACGGTCGGCGCCAGATTCAGGCGGGAAACCTATTATGATAAACGGAAAACAGGCCGTGTGAGGTTCGATTACTCAGAATTTGCTTCGATCAAAAGGGCGAGTGCATCACGAAGGTTTTCGCGGGCTTCATCCAATGTATCGCCTTCCGTGATGGCGCCGGGCAACTCCTCGACGTAGGCTACGTACCCTCCGCCTTCGGCTTGGGGAACCTCTTCGTATACGGCTGTAAGGGTGAAATCCATCGATGTATTCTATCCCTTGTCGGCAACTTGACGCAGCGTCAACGAACCCTGACCGGCAATGGACCGTTTCGGTTTAGACCTGTCATTCTTCCGGTTGCAGGCCCATACCCCTTGTGATACCTTAAATAATTGTCCCGGACAATCAGGAAGGGATCGGGAAGTATTGTGCCTGAAAGGACTTGCTTCCACCGCTGGCGTAGCTCAGTCGGTAGAGCATCTGATTTGTAATCAGAGGGTCAGGGGTTCAAATCCCTTCGCCAGCTCCAAGGACTAAATTTCCGGAACTTGTTTTTGCGCGGAGACACGCGCGCGAGGCGCAAACGGTTATAACGCACTTCATCAGGTAATTTTCCGGCGAGTGTAACTGTCAGGCGAGAAGTCCCCGCATTACGTTTCCCGAGCTGCGAAGTGCCGTACGACATGAGCGGTGACGTAGGTGTGCTTTTTGGACGCGTTTTCATGTCGGGCGGGGAGTTTCGGATTTGCACAGGTGGGTGAGCGGTTAAAGCCAACAGACTGTAAATCTGTCCCTCTCAGGAGGTACGGAGGTTCGAATCCTCCCCTGTGCACCAGTTGCAAGCTCCAGTGAAATTGGGCTGGGGCGGCAAGGCCGTGATCAGGTTGGCGGTTGCGGGGTAGAGAAGTTGACGATCAAGAAGAAGTTCGTAGCGGCTTTGATCGCGTATGCGGCGCTCGGCGTTTTGGCCTGGACGACGCTGTCGGATGAGGCGATTCCGATTTCTGGATGGAATCTGAAGCTGCGAACCGGAACGCTGCTGATTCTGGGCCTGCTGGTTTTCAAGTCGGCGCTGTTTTACTGGCGGACGCGAATTGAAGAGGAGCAGGCGGGATCGAAGGCGGCAGAGTGATTGATCGGTGCGTAGGTAAGTTGCAAGCCAGGTTTGACTGAAAGCTGACGGCTGATGGCTGACAGCTGGGTTCTAGAGCCGATGTAGCTCAGTTGGTAGAGCACTCCCTTGGTAAGGGAGAGGTCACCAGTTCAATCCTGGTCATCGGCTCCAGATTTAAGGTGGTTTTTGCTGAGAGCTGACAGCTGAGAGCTGACAGCTGGTTTGGGCGGGAGTAACTCAGTGGTAGAGTCACAGCCTTCCAAGCTGTTGGTCGCGGGTTCGATTCCCGTCTCCCGCTCCAGAGATTGAGGCAATGGGTTTCGAGCAGGCAACGATCAAGGTTGTGAACGAGCGCGAGTTCGACGAGCTAAAGCGCTCCATCGAGCACGTTTTCGCGGCGGACCGGGTTGCGAAGTATTTGAAGGCGCTGGCCGGACGCGGAATACGGGCGCGCGATGTAGATGCGATTTTGGCCGCGAACGTGATCGACGCGGTCGCTGGAAGCAAGGCGGGAACGGCGCGAGGGTTGTATCAATCGCTGCCGGTTTCAGATCAGGCGCAGGTGCGGGAGTATTACCTGTCGAAGGTCGAAGAGGTTGAGCCCGCGCTGCGGGCGAAGTTTCACAAGGTGTATCAGTATTCATAACTGATTTGCGACAGTCGGCGGAACGCCGGCGCTACAAAGGAAAAACGGAAATGGCGAAGGAAAAATTTGATCGCAATAAGCCGCACTGCAACGTAGGGACGATCGGGCACATCGATCACGGCAAGACGACGTTGACGGCGGCCATCACCAAGGTTCTGCAGAAGCACAACCCGAAGATTGTGTACCGGTCGTTCGATTCGATCGACAACGCTCCGGAAGAGAAGGCGCGCGGTATCACCATCGCGACGGCACACGTCGAGTACGAGACGGCGAACCGGCACTACGCGCACGTCGATTGCCCGGGCCACGCCGATTACATCAAGAACATGATCACGGGCGCGGCGCAGATGGACGGCGCGATTCTGGTGGTGGCGGCGACCGATGGTCCGATGCCGCAGACGCGCGAGCATGTGCTCCTGGCTCGCCAGGTTGGTGTGCCGTATATCGTCGTGGCGCTGAACAAGTGCGACGCGGTCGACGATCCCGAGCTGCTCGACCTGGTTGAACTCGAAGTGCGCGAACTTTTGAAGAGCTACAAGTTCCCGGGCGACGATGTGCCGGTGGTTCGTCTGTCGGCTCTGGGCGCGCTGAACGGCGAAGAGAAGTGGGAGAAGCAGATCGACGCGCTGATGGAAGCGGTGGACAAGAGCGTGCCGCAGCCGGCGCGCGAACTGGACAAGCCGTTCCTGATGCCGATCGAAGATATCTTCTCGATTCAGGGGCGCGGCACGGTGGTGACGGGCCGAATTGAGCGCGGCAAGGTGAAGGTGGGCGAGGAAGTTGAAATTGTCGGCTTCCGCGACACGCGCAAGACGGTGGTCACGGGCGTGGAAATGTTCAAGAAGCAACTCGACGAAGGCATGGCGGGCGACAACGCGGGGCTCTTGCTGCGCGGCATCGCGAAAGAAGATGTGGAGCGCGGCATGGTGCTGGCAAAGCCGGGATCGATTACGCCGCACACCAAGTTCAAGGCCGAGGTCTACATCCTGACCAAAGAAGAAGGCGGGCGCCATACGCCGTTCTTCAAGGGATACCGTCCGCAGTTTTATCTGAGAACGACGGACGTGACGGGCGTGGCGGAATTGCCGGCGGGCACGGAGATGGTGATGCCGGGGGACAACGTTTCACTCGTGATTGAACTGATCACGCCGGTCGCGATGGAAAAGGGCTTGCGGTTTGCGATTCGTGAAGGCGGCCACACGGTAGGCGCCGGAACGATTGCGGAGATTGTGCAGTAAGAGCTTCTAGCTATTAGCCACTAGCTATTAGCTAAATCTGCTGTGAATGGTTCTGGACGGTGAAATTGAATTGGTTGCTAGTCGGTGGAGGCTAGCAGCCGGAAGTCAGGAGTTGGGTTTTATGCCCCGAGAGATCATTACGTTGCAGTGCGGCGATTGCAAAGAGCGGAATTACTCGACGATGAAGAATCGCAAGACGACACCGGACCGGATCGAGAAGAAGAAGTTTTGTGCCCGGTGCCGCAAGCACACGCCGCATAAAGAGGTTAAGTAGATTTGTAATAGGTGATTGGTAATTTGTAATTGAAAATTCCCAAGCGCGGCGATTCTCAAATTACCTATTACAAATCGCAAATTACCAATTGTGTTTAGTTGTGTTTAGGGGCGTAAGCTCAACGGTTAAACTGTCGGTCTCCAAAACCGAACTTGGGGGTTCGAATCCCTCCGCCCCTGCCAGAGTTTTGAGACTGGGAAGAACGAAGACAGAGTAAGACGGGAAAGAGAAGGCCAGGTTCATATGGCAGTGGAGACAAAAAAAATGGCGAGTTCACTCGCAAATGCGGGCGGCGATTTCGGCGACCGGATCAAATCGTGGCCGGAACGAATCAAGTCTTTTTACAGCGACGTCCGCACCGAGATGAAGAAGGTGACCGCGCCGGGCATGAAGGAAGTTCAGGGCACGACAACCGTGGTCATTATCACTGTTTTTCTCTTTGGTTTCTTTTTTTGGATTGTCGACTTTGCACTGAGCCGGAGTCTGGACCGGGTTTTGCATTATCTCTCGCACCGTTAGGCGGCGGGAAAGAGCGATTTCATGGTAGATGAAGAAAACGTGGATACGGTGAAGGGCGAGGGTGGATCGGCGAGCGCCGATCAACCGGCGACGCCCACTATGGAAACCGTGGTAGCTGGCGAGCCTCCGCAGAACCCGAAGATGAAGTGGTACATCATCCACGCCTATTCGGGATTTGAACGCAAGGTGAAGGAGTCGCTGGAATCGCGAGTGGTGGCATTCGGGCTGCAAGGGAAGATTGGCCGGGTGCTGATTCCCACCGAGTCCGTTACGGAAGTACGCGGCGGCAAGAAATACACCTCGGAGCGCATGTTCTATCCCGGCTACGTGCTGGTTGAGATGGACATGGACGACCAGGTTTGGCATGTGGTGAAGTCGACGCCGCGTGTAACCGGTTTTGTGGGCACGGGCCAGCAGCCGACGCCGCTCTCGGAAGAAGAAGTCAACCACATCGTCTACAAGGTTGCGGATAGCCGCGAGAAGCCGAAGTTGAAGGTCAAGTTCGAGAAGGGCGAGAAGGTCAAAATTACCGAGGGGCCGTTCGCAACATTTGAAGGATCAATCGACGACGTCAACGAAGACAAAGAGACCGTGAAGGTGATGGTCACGATTTTCGGGCGGTCGACTCCGGTGGAACTGGAGTTTGGGCAGGTAGAAAAGGTTGCGTGAGAACGTTCGTTGGTCTTCGGTGGGTTGCGTTTTGTTGCTGGCTTTGAAGTTTTGAATTTCAGGTTTATCAGCTTCGCGTTGGCGGGTCGAAAATCCTAGGCTCGCGGGCGAAGCGGGAAAGAGAATATGGCGAAAAAGGTCACAGGTTCAGTCAAGCTGCAGATTGCGGCAGGCAAGGCGACACCGGCGCCGCCGGTTGGTCCGGCGCTTGGTCAGGCGCAGGTCAACATCATGGAGTTCTGCAAGCAGTTCAACGCCCGCACCAGCCAGAAGGAACTCGAAGGGTTGATCGTGCCGGTGGTGATCACGGTCTACAGTGACCGCACCTTCACCTTTATTACGAAGACGCCGCCGGCGTCGGTGCTGCTGAAGCGCGCGGCTGGGATCGCCAAAGGCTCGGGCACGCCGAATAAAGATAAGGTCGGCAAGGTTACGGCGAAGCAGGTCGAGGACATCGCGAAACAGAAGATGCCGGATTTGAATGCAGCGTCCGTGGATTCCGCCATCAAGAGCGTACGCGGCACGGCGCGCTCGATGGGAATTGAAGTGGTTGGGTAAATTTGTAATTGAGTAATTTTGCAATTTGTAATTGAAAGGCCCGTTCGCAACGGTTTTGCCAAGTTACAAATTACCAATTGCAAATTACAGTTGTCGAAATCACCACGGCTGATCGGAGTAATGTTCAGCGGTGGGAGACGAGGTGAAGGATGAAGAAGTCAGGAAAGAATATTGAGAAGGCGCGCAAGTCAGTTGAGGCGCGGCCGTACCTGTTACAGGACGCGGTTCCACTCCTGCAGAAAGTGAAATACGCAAAATTCGACGAGACGGTCGAGGTAACGCTGCGTTTGGGAGTCGATCCCAAACACGCGGATCAGATGGTGCGCGGGACGGTCGTTCTGCCGCATGGACTAGGCAAGGCTAAGAAAGTTCTCGTGATCGCCACGGGCGAAAAGGTTCGCGAGGCGGAAGCGGCCGGAGCGGACTTTGTTGGCGGCGAAGACATGGTCGAGAAGATCACCAAGGAGAATTGGACCGATTTCGATGCGCTGATCGCCACTCCGGACATGATGAAATCGGTGGGCCGTCTGGGCAAAGTGCTTGGGCCGAAGGGTCTGATGCCGAATCCGAAGACGGGAACGGTCACAATGGATGTGGCACGCGCGGTGCAGGAAGTGAAGGCCGGCAAGGTCGAATTCCGCACGGATAAGACGGCACTGGTGCATTGTCCGGTAGGAAAGATTTCGTTCACGCCCGACAAGCTGATTGAGAATGCGACGACATTGATTTCAAGTGTGGTCAAGGCGAAGCCTTCGGTAGCGAAGGGCAAGTACATCAAGGCCTGCTATCTGAGTTCGTCAATGGGGCCGGGGATTCCACTGGATACGACTCCGATCGAGACGGCGGCGAAGGCGTAAGACCGTCGTTCGTCCTTGGTCGTTAGTCGTTCGGAGCGCCTTGCTGGGCACCGACGGCGCGAGCGACCAACGACCGGCGACCAATGACTTTCTGAAAGGGTTCGAATATGGCGGTTACCAAAGCGAAGAAGATCGAGCAGGTAGAAAAACTCGGCAGCGACCTGAAGAATGTTTCGAGCGTCATCGTTGCCACCTACAGCAAGCTGACGGTTGCGAAGGACTTCGAGCTGCGCAAGGCGCTGCGGACAAGTGGCGCGAAGTACCGCGTGGTGAAGAACACGCTGGCGGAGCGCGCGGCCAAGGGCACGAAGATCGAGGAAGGGCTAAAGAACCTGCAGGGCGTGACCTCGATCGCTTACACCGCGGGCGACCCGGTCGCGATGGCCAAGGCGCTGGCAAAGTACGCCAAGGACAATCCGGAGTTTACCTTCAAGGCGGGAGTCGTTGAAGGGCGCGTGATTACGGTCAAGGAGATCGAGTCGCTCGCGACCATGCCGTCGAAGGAAGAGATTTACGCGAAGCTGCTGTTCATGCTGAACGCACCGGCGCAACGTTTGGCGACGGCGATTGGCGCGGTCGGGCGCAACCTGGCGGTGGTGGTGAACCAGGGTGTGCAGGAGAAAAAGTTCAAGGAGGCCTAGGCCTCCGATTTGTAATCGGGAAATTTGTAATTGGTAATTTGAAATCCGAGGATCGCAGCGGCGATTTGGGCCTTCAATTACAAATTACAAATCACCAATTACAAATTCACGCGGTTTTCTGAGCAGCGAGTCTGCTCGAAAAAAGATTTGGCTATCTCGACGCGGGGGTTGCGCGGCTGAGACTTGGCGTTGTCTGGCGCCGAGGATCGGGCCTGGACGCACTGGAAACCTGGCGGCGGGGTAACGAAATCACAATTCTGTAATAGCGGAGAACAATATGGCGGATCTGCAGCAGTTGGAAGAATCGATCGTTGGCCTGTCGCTGCTGGAGGCGGCGGACCTGGTGAAGAAGCTGGAAGCTCGTTTGGGCGTTTCTGCGGCGGCAGCGGCCCCGGTTATGATGGCTGGTGGCGGCGCGGCGTGCGGGTGCGGGCGCGGTTCCGGCGGAAGAGAAGACCGAGTTCACAGTCGTCCTAAAGGAAGTTGGGGCGAATAAGATCAATGTAATCAAGGCGGTACGGGAAGTCACCAGCCTGGGCCTGAAGGAGGCCAAGGACCTGGTGGATGGCGCACCGAAGCCGATTAAGGAAGGCGTCTCGAAGGACGAAGCTGAGACGATCAAGAAGAAGTTCACCGAGGCTGGGGCTACGGTCGAGGTGAAGTAGATGTGGGTGAGGCGAAGGGCTCCTTCGCTTCGCTCAGGATGGTGGCGGCGGGCTCAGACGCCCGCCGAACGCCACCACTTGCAATTTTTTGACCGAACACTAGCTGAATCCTAAGCGGGCGTGTTAACATCTTATAAATAACCCGCTTACTCTGGCCTCAATGAGGCGACAGCGAATCCGAATCCTCTGAATCAGACCCAGGGAAGCGGAAGCGATTCGCTGGATTTAAGTTTGGCAGCCGGTCCCGCGGGCGGCGGGACGGAACAGGCCTTTTGAACTGGCGCGGAACTTTACAATTTATTTAAGATCAAGCGTCGAAAGCGGCGCCTGCGGACAGTCATGTCCTTGCAGGTGCCCGCGTCTTTTTTCCGCGTAATCCGCTCGTTGTACTCTGGGGCACATTTGCGCCCTGCGTAGGTTGTGCCGTTGTGCCCACATTCCGCGCTGTACTGGCAGCCCCAGGCTGCGTGAAAGCAGGTTCTTCGAATGGCAAAGAATAGCATCCATCGTAAACGTTTTGATTTTTCCAAAATTCCCGCAACCATCCAGATCCCGAACCTGATCGAGGTTCAGAAGCGCTCCTACGACCGCTTCCTGCAGATGGACAAGCTGCCGAGCGAACGCGAAGACGGCGGGCTGCAGGCCGTATTTCAGTCGGTCTTCCCAATCACCGACTTCCGCAACGTATCACAACTTGAGTTTGTGGATTACGCGATCGGTAATTGGGAGTGCAAGTGTGGTCACCTCAAGGGCCTCCATCACCTGCGTACCACTTGTAAGAATTGCGGATCGACGGTGATCACGGACCCGTTTCATCCGGGCGACGTGCTCTGCCACAAGTGCGGCACGTACAACGCGAACACACCTGACTTCTGCAACAAGTGCGGCGACCCGGTTGGCCTGCAATTGAAATATGACGTGGCCGAGTGCGAAGAGCGCGGCATGACGTATTCCGCGCCGCTGAAGGTCACGATGCGATTGACCATCTGGGACAAGGATCCGGAGACGGGCAACCGCTCGATTCGCGACATTAAAGAGCAGGAAGTTTTCTTTGGCGATGTTCCGCTGATGACGCAGAACGGCACGTTTATCATCAACGGCACAGAACGAGTAATCGTCAGCCAGTTGCACCGCTCGCCGGGCGTGTTCTTTGAAACTGCCAACAACCGCACTTACTTCCTCGGCAAGATCATCCCGTATCGCGGATCGTGGGTGGAGTTCGAATACGACCAGAAAAACGTTCTCTACGTTCGTATCGACCGCAAGCGTAAGTTCCTGGGCACGATCTTCCTGCGCGCGCTGGGACTGCGCTCGGGCGAAGACATTCTGAAGACGTTCTACACCACCGATCGCCTGGTGGTTCGCGACAACAAGCTGTTCTGGACGCTCGATCCTGCGAGCGACAAGCCGACGAACCTGCTCGGAATGAAGCTGGCACACAGCGTGAAATCGAAGTCGGGCGACGAGGTTGCTCACTCGGGCCGCAAGATCTCGACCGCGATCCTGAAAGAAATTCAGAAGGCGAAGATCAGCGAGATCGAAATCGATACGACGGACCTCGAAGGCGCGTGGGCGGCGAGCGACGTTGTCGACACGACCAGCGGCGAGGTACTGCTGGAAGCGAATTCGGAGATCACCGCCGATAAGGTCGCAAAGATTCTTGAGTCCGGCGTGGTTGAGATGAACGTGTTCTTCCCGGAGCGCGACGACGTGGGTACGGTCATCAGCCAGACGTTGCGTCGCGATTCGGTCACGACGCCGTCGGAAGCGTTGATTGAGATCTACCGCAAGTTGCGGCCGGGCGATCCACCAACTTTGGATACCGCGACCGCCTTGTTCCAGGGCATGTTCTTTGACCCGCGCAAGTATGACTTCTCTCGCGTGGGCCGGCTGAAGTTCAACATCAAGCTGTTCGAAAACCAGGAAGCGACGAGCCTGGAGCAGCGGACGCTTGATCCGAACGACTTTTACGCGACGATCAAGTACTTGCTGAAGCTGCGCAAGAATATCGGCGCGGTCGATGACATCGATCACCTGGGCAATCGCCGTGTACGTGCGGTCGGCGAACTACTTGAAAACCAGTTCCGCATCGGCCTGGTGCGCATGGAGCGCGCGATCAAGGAAAAGATGAGCGTGTACCAGGAGATGTCGACGGCCATGCCGCACGACCTGGTCAACGCGAAGCCGGTGATGGCTGCGATCCGCGAATTTTTCGGGTCGTCGCAGCTCTCGCAGTTCATGGATCAGACGAATCCGTTGTCGGAAATTACGCACAAGCGGCGTCTGTCGGCTCTTGGGCCGGGTGGTCTGTCGCGTGAACGCGCCGGGTTCGAAGTGCGCGACGTGCACCCGACGCACTACGGCCGTATCTGCCCGATTGAGACGCCGGAAGGTCCGAACATCGGATTGATCTCGTCGCTGAGCTGCTTTGCGCGCATCAACGACTACGGATTTATCGAGTCGCCGTACCGCAAGGTCAAGGGCGCGCGCATCATTGATTATGTGCAGGTGGTCAACGCGGGCGACAGCGACTTCAAGGTCGGCGATCACGCGGAAAAAACGGAGATCGAAAAGCTCAACTCCGAGCTGAAGGAAAAGCGCAAGAAGCCGATCGAGATCGATCCCTTCTCGTTCTACCTGTCGGCTTGGGAGGAAGACCGCCACGTCATCGCGCAGGCGAACGTGGAGCTCGACGAAAAGGGCCGCATCGCCACTGAACTGGTGAATGCCCGCAAGCAGGGCAACTTTGTGCTGGTGAATCGAGACGATGTCGATTACGTCGACGTCAGCCCGAAACAGCTGGTATCGGTTGCTGCATCGCTGGTTCCGTTCCTGGAGCACGACGACGCGAACCGCGCTTTGATGGGCGCGAACATGCAGCGGCAGTCGGTGCCGTTGCTGCGCGCGCAGGCTCCGATTGTTGGAACCGGCATGGAAGGCGTGACGGCGCGCGATTCGGGCGCGGTGATTCTGGCCAAGCGCAACGGCATCATCGATTCGGTCGACTCCGAGCGCATCATCGTGCGCGTCGAAGGCGAGCATCATCCGATGCAGTTATCGCGTGAAGTTGGCAGCGACATTTATCAGCTGACGAAGTTCAAGCGTTCGAACCAGAACACCTGCATCAACCAGAAGCCAATCGTGAAGAAAGGCCAGCGCGTGGTGAAGGGGCAGGTCATTGCCGACGGTCCTTGCACCGACTTCGGCGAGCTGGCTCTCGGGCGCAACGTGCTTGTGGCTTTCATGCCGTGGCGCGGTTACAACTTTGAGGACGCGATTCTCGTCTCGGAAAAGATGGTGAAGGAGGACTACTACACCTCCGTCCACATCGAGGAGTTCGAACTCGAAGCGCGCGACACGAAGCTGGGGCCGGAAGAAGTCACGCGCGACATTCCGAACGTCAGCGAGTCGACGCTGCGCAATCTGGACGAGGCGGGCGTAATCCGCATCGGCGCCAGCATCAAGCAGGGCGACATCATCGTCGGCAAGGTTACGCCGAAGGGTGAGACGCAGCTCACGCCGGAAGAAAAGCTGCTGCGCGCGATCTTTGGTGAAAAAGCCGGTGACGTGCGCGACGCTTCACTCTACTGCCCGCCGGGAATCGAAGGTGTGGTGGTGGATGTGAAGATCTTCTCGCGCAAGGGCCAGGAAAAAGACGAGCGCGCGAAGTCGATTGAAGGTAATCAGGTGGCGAAGCTGGAGAAGAACCTTTCGGACGAAATCCGAATTCTGACCGACGAGCGCCTGAAGCGTTTGGAAGCTTTGCTGGGCGGCAAGGAAGTGCAGGCTGACCTGCACGACGAGCGCACCAACAAGCGCCTTCTGACCAAGGACACGATTCTCGACCGCGACACGATCGAGCGCATCTCGACGCGCAATTTGAAGCGCATCAAGTACGCCGACAAGGATCCGCGGGTGAACGAGCAGATCGACGAGATCGAGGAGATGACCTCGCGCCAGATCGATGTGCTCAAGAAGATCGTCAACGAGAAGAAAGACAAATTGACCAAGGGCGATGAACTGCCGCCGGGCGTGATTAAGCTCGTCAAGGTTTATATCGCTATGAAGCGCAAGCTCAGCGTCGGCGACAAGATGGCCGGACGCCACGGGAACAAGGGCGTGATCGCGCGCATTCTACCTGAGGAAGACATGCCGTACCTCGAGGATGGAACGCCGGTTGAGATCGTCCTGAACCCGCTCGGCGTGCCAAGCCGTATGAACGTCGGACAGATTCTCGAAACGCATCTTGGCTGGGCCGGATTTGAGCTGGGCCAGAAGATCACCGAACTGCTGAAGCAGAACACCCGCTCGGAAGCGATTCGGCGCGATCTGAAGGCGCTGTTCAAGGACACGGTTTTGTCGGAGACGATTGCCGACATGAGCGAGGACGAACTCGAAGCAGTCGCGCCCACGCTGAAGAAGGGCGTGTTCATGGGCTCGGCCGTGTTTGACGGCGCTCGCGAAACGGAGATCAAGGCGCTGCTGGAGCGCGCGGGCCTGCCCACATCCGGCAAGACCACGCTGCGCGACGGCATGACCGGCGAGACGTTCGAACAGCCGATCACGGTCGGGTACATCTACATGCTGAAGCTGTCGCACCTGGTGGACGACAAGATTCACGCGCGTTCCATCGGGCCGTACTCGCTCATCACCCAGCAACCGCTGGGCGGCAAGGCGCAGTTCGGCGGACAGCGTTTCGGCGAAATGGAAGTCTGGGCGCTGGAAGCGTATGGCGCGGCGTTCATTCTTCAGGAATTGCTGACCGCGAAGTCGGACGACGTTTACGGACGCACCAAAATCTACGAGGCCATCGTCAAAGGCGAGGCCGCGATGGAGCCGGGCGTGCCGGAATCGTTCAACGTGCTGATTCGCGAATTGCAGGCGCTTTGCCTGGATGTCGAATTGATCAAGGCCATGGAGAAGAAGCCCATGGCCGTAGCAGCGGATTAGTTTTCAGTTCTCGGTCGTCAGTTCTCAGTCGAACCGAGCCGAGAGCGGAACGAATCGGCGGGCAGCAGAAATTTTTGGAAAATTAGCCACCTTGGCGGTTCGCCTCTCAGCGCTACTGAGTGGCAAAGACTCAGACTGCGATCTGTACTGAGAACCGGGAACTGAGGACTGAACTTGGGAGGCCGCGAGCGGCAGCGCTATTGCCGAGGAAAGCGGAGGCACATGTTTCGTTCGAGCCCGTTCGATATGGCAAACCCTGTAGCTGACTTCGACGCCATTCGCATCAGCCTGGCGTCGCCCGAGAAGATCCGGAGCTGGTCGCATGGGGAAGTCACCAAACCGGAAACCATCAACTACCGTACGTTCAAGCCGGAGCGCGACGGACTTTTCTGCGCGCGCATTTTTGGTCCGGTCACCGACTGGGAATGCCTCTGCGGCAAGTACAAGCGCATGAAGCACCGCGGCGTGATCTGCGACAAGTGCGGCGTCGAAGTCACATTGTCGAAGGTCAGGCGCGAACGGCTCGGCCACATCGAGCTGGCCTCGCCCTGCTCGCACGTGTGGTTCTTCAAGGGACTGCCGAGCCGCATCGGTCACCTGCTCGATATTTCTCTGCGCGACCTCGAAGCGATTCTCTACTTCGAAGCCTACGTGGTCGTCGATCCGGGCGATGCGGCGGTGAAAGACCGCGAGGTCATTAAAGACGAAGCGAAGTTCCGCGAACTCGACCAGCAGTTCCGCCCGACCGGCTTTAAAGCAATGATGGGCGCGGAAGCGATCAAGGAACTTCTCAAGCGCATTGAAGTCGACGGGCTGTCTGTCGAACTGCGCGAGAAGATGAAGACCGAAACCTCTCTTCAGAAGCGGCTGAAGTATGCCAAGCGGCTGAAGGTGGTGGAGGCGTTCCGCAAGAGCGGCAACAAGCCGCAGTGGATGATTCTCGACGTGCTCCCGGTGATTCCACCGGAGTTGCGGCCCCTCGTTCCACTCGACGGCGGACGCTTTGCCACGTCTGATTTAAACGACCTGTATCGCCGCGTCATCAACCGCAACAACCGGTTGAAAAAGCTGATGGACCTGCACGCTCCCGAAGTGATCGTGCGCAACGAAAAGCGCATGTTACAGGAAGCGGTGGATGCGCTCTTCGATAATGGCCGCCGCGGCCGCGTGCTGCGCGGCGCCAACAATCGTCCGCTGAAGTCGCTCTCCGACACGCTCAAGGGCAAGCAGGGACGCTTCCGACAGAACCTGCTCGGCAAGCGCGTTGATTACTCGGGACGTTCGGTCATCGTAGTCGGACCCGAACTCAAGCTGCACCAGTGCGGGCTGCCGAAGAAGATGGCGCTCGAATTGTTCAAGCCGTTCATCTATCACCGGCTCGAACAGACGGGCAACTGCACCACTATCAAGCAGGCGAAAGAGATGGTCGAGCAGCAGGAGCCGATCGTTTGGGACATTCTCGAAGAAGTAATTAAGGATCACCCCGTTCTGCTGAACCGCGCGCCTACGCTTCATCGCCTCGGCATTCAGGCGTTTGAGCCGGTGCTGGTGGAAGGAAAAGCCATCAAGATTCACCCGCTCGTCTGCACGGCGTTCAACGCCGACTTCGACGGCGACCAGATGGCGGTGCATATTCCGCTGTCGCCTGAGGCGCAGGTGGAAGCGAGCGTCTTGATGCTCTCTTCGCACAACATCCTGTCGCCCGCGTCGGGCCAGCCGATCACCGTTCCTACCCAGGACATGGTGCTCGGACTGTACTACCTGACCAAAGGCAAGCCGGGATCGAAGGGTGAGGGCCGTTCGTTCGCCAACATCGACGACGTGATCATCGCGCTCGAAATGGGCGAGGTCGAAACGTTGACGCCGATTCGTCTGCGCTTCACCGGCCAAGTCATCGACCTGACGCAGGCCTATGACGATCAGGACATTAACCACACCGATCCCGTGGAGTTCAACCGGGAGTACATCAACACGACGGTGGGTCGCGCGATTCTGAACGACCATCTGCCGAAAGCGGCGGGCGTCAATATCTCGATGCCTTACATCAATGGCCTGCTCAAGAAAAAGGGCATTGGCCAGTTGGTGAATTACTGCTACCTGCAATATGGCCTCGAGACCACAGTCAAGATGCTCGATGAAATCAAGTCGCTCGGCTTCCGCTACGCAACCAAGGCAGGCCTCTCGATCGGCATCGACGACATGGTTATTCCCGGACAACAAGAAGATTCTTGTGAAGGACGCGGACAAGGCGGTCATCGCCGTGCAGCAGCAATATCTGGACGGCGCGATCACCAACGGGGAACGCTACAACAAGGTCATCGAAATCTGGTCGGCCATCACGGAGAAAGTTGCCGACGAAATGTTCGGCCAGATGCAGCGGCGCGACAAGGAAGGTGAACTCAATCCGATTTACGTCATGGCGGACTCGGGCGCTCGCGGATCGAAACAGCAGATTCGTCAGCTCTCCGGCATGCGCGGATTGATGGCCAAGCCGACGGGTGAAATCATCGAGACGCCGATCACCGCGAACTTCCGTGAAGGTCTGACGGTGCTCGAATACTTCATTTCGACGCACGGCGCCCGCAAAGGATTGGCCGATACGGCGCTCAAAACCGCCGACTCGGGCTATCTGACGCGGCGTCTGGTCGACGTGGCGCAGGACGTGATCATCAGCGAATACGACTGCGGCACCGTGGACGGAATTTACGTCTCGGGTATCGTCGAAGCCGGCGAGATCATCGAGCCGTTGCGCGACCGAATTGTTGGCCGCGTGTCGCTCGAAAAAATCAAAGACTACGACGGACAGGTGGTAGTCGACATCAACCATGAAATCACCGAAGAGCTGGCGGGCGCGATTCAGGCGGCCGGTATCGAGCGCGTGAAAATTCGCTCGGTGCTGACCTGCGAATCGAAGCGCGGCGTTTGCGTCATGTGCTACGGACGTAACCTGGCTTCCGGGCGACTCGTCGAACTCGGCGAAGCGACCGGCGTCATCGCGGCGCAGTCGATCGGCGAACCTGGAACGCAGCTCACGATGCGTACCTTCCATATCGGCGGTACGGCGTCGCGAGTTTCGGAACAGTCGCGCCTCGATGCCAAGAGCAATGGGCTCGTTCGCTTCATCAACCTGCAAACCGTAAAGTCGAAGAGCGGCGACCTGGTGGTCATGAATCGTCAAGGTTCGATCGCGGTGGTCGACGAGAAGGGCCGCGAGCGCGAGCGCTATGCGGTCGTTTACGGCGCCAAAGTGAAAGTTACTGACGGCGGTCCGGTCCAGCTTGGCCAGGCATTTGGTCGAGTGGGATCCGTACACTTTCGCGATCCTCACCGAGATCGGCGGCACGGCGCAGTTCAAGGACTTGCAGGAAGGGATCACGCTCCACGAAGAAGTGGACGAGGTCACTGGCCTGTCACGTCACGTGGTTGCCGATTCGCCCGACGAAAAGCGCCAGCCCGCGATTGTCATCAAGGGCAAGGCAAGCAAGCGATACCTGATGCCGTCCCGCGCCCACTTGATGGTGCAGGACGGAGACACGGTATTCCCCGGCGATGTGCTGGCGAAGATTCCGCGCGAAACCACGAAGACCAAGGACATCACGGGCGGTCTGCCGCGCGTGGTCGAATTGTTCGAAGCTCGGAAGCCGCGCGAAACGGCGGTCATCAGCGAAATCGATGGCACGGTCCGCTTCGGCGAAGTTGCCAAGGGCCAGCGCAAACTCTACGTCACTGCCGACAACGGCACCGAAAAGGAATACTCGGTACCGCGCGGCGTGCACATCAACGTGCAGGAAGGCGAGCGCGTGAAGGCGGGCGAACCGCTGATGGACGGGCCGCTCAACCCGCACGACATTCTGGCAGTGTTCGGCGAGAAAGAACTGCAGTCGTACCTGGTGAACGAAATCCAGGAAGTTTACCGGCTCCAGGGCGTGAACATCTCCGACAAGCACATCGAGGTGATCGTGCGCCAGATGATGCGCTGGGTGAAGGTCGAGGACGTGGGTGACACGCAGTTCCTGCTCGAACAGCAAGTGGACAAGTTCCGCTTCCACGAGGAGAACGAGCGCGTGATCGCGCAGGGCGGCAAGCCGGCTACCGGCCGGCCACTGTTGCTCGGCATCACCAAGGCGTCGCTCTCGACCGATTCGTTCATCTCCGCCGCCTCCTTCCAGGAGACGACGCGCGTGTTGACCGAGGCTTCCATTCAGGGAGCCGTCGATCATCTGCGCGGCTTGAAGGAGAATGTCATCGTGGGCCGCTTGATTCCCGCCGGCACTGGCATGGAGTATTACCGCAACGTGCGCCTCTCCCCAGAAATGGAAGAGGCCGCGCACAAAGTGCAGGAGGAAGTTTCGCAGGCTTACGAGGAGGCCGAGCGCGCGCTCGAGCTCATGCGGCATGAAGGCGAAACCGAAGAGCTCGCTGCCGAGTAAGACGAACCCATTTAACGATAGGGGCGACATAGGTCGCCCCTTATTTTTCATAACCCAGACTTTCAGAAACCAGGAAACTCAAAACAAAACTTACTAACGGCCAATTCCGTGGATAATGTTCGCGTGACCACGTTTCCACTAACCAGATGTCTTTAGCCCTTGAACCACAACGCCTGACTGGACCGCCACCGGATCCCAATCGCCCGCCGGAGCCGATTCCCGGTGGTCTGATTCTGGCCCCCGCTTTGGGGCGCTTCTGGCGTCTGTTCCGGCTTTCGATATGGCGCGCCTTTGAGCACGATGCGTTCGCCACTGCCAAGGGCGGAGCATACTCTTCGATTCTGACTTTCTTTCCATTCCTTCTCGTGCTCGGCTCGGTGATGGCGACGGTTCGCCGCGGAGAAGTTTATCTGCGGGAAATCTCCGACGCTCTCGGAAAAATCCTCCCCGCGGGCAGTTCGGCCGCGCTTGCATACTTGCGCGGCAGCACCAATCGTCCCGTCGGCTTGCTCATTACGACTTCTCTCCTCACGATGTGGACCGCTTCGGGCGCGATCATCTCCTGGATGGAGGGATTTCGCCGCGCCTATCAACTCCCAAAAACCTGGGGACTTCTTCAGGAACGCCTTATCGCAATTTCGCTGGTGCTCATGGCGGGCCTGCCCCTGGTGTTTTCCACGATTCTGGTGGCGTTCGGCAACCGCATCGAAACGAAGATTCTGTTTCATTTGGGGCATGAATTCGGTCCGCTCATCTACCTTATGTGGGCCGCGATCCGCTGGCTCATCGCCATCATGACGAGCGTTGCGGTCATGCAGCTCATCTACCACAATGCGGTGCCCCGCACGCAGCCGTGGCACAGCGTGTTGCCGGGGGCAGTTCTGGCCACAGCGATGTGGCTGCTCTGCACTGCCTTCTTTGGATGGTACTTGCAGCGCTATGCGGACTATAGCGTGATCTACGGTTCGCTGGGCGTTGGCATTGCACTATTGACGTGGATGTACGTGATTTCGCTGGTTGTGCTGATTGGCGCGGAGTTTAATGCGATGCTTTTCCCCAGGGGGCTTGCAAAACCCCAGCGGCGCGCAGGCGAGAATAATCGCTGACATGAAATTGAAAGCCCCATCGCCCGCTGCTTGCGTGCGCCGCGCAAAAATTGTCTGCACCATCGGTCCGGCCTGCGATTCCGAGGAATGTATCGTCGACCTGATGCGCTTCGGAATGGATGTTGCCCGCCTCAATTTTTCCCACGGAACTCACCCGGAGCACGCCCGACGCATCCAGCGGTTACGGGACGCCGCGCGCAAGTTGAGACGCACGATCTGCATTTTGCAGGACTTGCAAGGCCCGAAAATCCGGACTGGGCGGTTGAAGGATGGCAAGCCTGTCGAACTGAAGAAGGGCAGCCTTCTGACGATCACGCCGCGCACAGTGGTTGGAAGCGATGCACTCATCGCTACGGATTTTTCTGGACTTGCGCGCGAAGTCGCGCCCGGCGCTCGCGTGTTGTTATCGGACGGCCGCATTGAGCTCAAAGTCCGCGCCGTTCATGGCGGGGACGTGGAATGCGAAGTCCTGAATGGCGGCCTGCTGGCCGAGCACCAGGGCATCAACCTGCCGGGGGCCGCGGTTGCAATTCCCGCCTTGACCGACAAAGACAAGCTCGATCTCCAGTTCGGGTTGAAGCACGGAGTGGATGTAGTAGCGCTTTCGTTCGTGCGCTCGGCGGATGACATTCGCATGGCGAAGGAGTTGATGCGGGACTACGGGAAATCGGTTCCGCTGGTTGCCAAACTCGAAAAGCCGCAGGCGATCGAGCAACTGGAAGAGATTCTTGAAGCGACGGATGGCGTCATGATCGCGCGCGGCGATCTGGGCGTCGAATTGCCGCCGGAAAAGGTTCCCATCATTCAAAAACAGGTGATTCAGCGCGCGAGCGTGTGGCGTAAGCCGGTCATCACCGCGACCCAGATGCTCGAATCGATGACCGAAAACCCGCGCCCCACGCGGGCTGAGGCGAGCGATGTTGCCAATGCGATTTTCGATGGCACCGACGCGGTCATGCTCTCAGGCGAGACTGCCAGTGGACGATACCCGCGCGAGGCGGTGGCCATGATGGCCCGCATCATTCTGGAAGCGGAGGCGAGCATTGCTAAAACGCCACTGGTGCGACGACGCCGTCATGAAAATTATCGTTACTCGGTCGCCGAGACGATTTGCGAGTCGATCGCACATGCCGCCGAGGATTTGCCGATGCGCGCGATTGCCGTCTTCACCGAGACCGGGAACACGGCGCGCATGTTATCGAAGCATCGGCCGAAGGTCTGTATTTACGCGTTCAGCCGCAATGCGGAAGTTTGCAATCGCATGAATGCGCTTTGGGGCGTGCATCCCGTTCACAAAGAAAAATGGGAAACGGCGGAGTCGATGCTCAAGACCGCGGAACAAGAGCTGCTGCCGAAGGGATTGATTTGCGCGGGAGAAGTGCTGGGGCTGGTCGCGGGAACGAAGTTCACCTCGGGCGCGACGAATTTCATGCGGCTGCACACGGTGGGAGAGGATGATGGGCCGCCGACGAAGCGGCGGCGCTCAAAGTCAAAGGCATAACCATAACCACAGGGCTCACACACAGGTTCACGGGGGAATTCGTTTTTCATGGAAGTGATCAACTCGTTCTTCGATCAGGATGTTGATCCTCATGTGCGTGGCTGGTTACATCAACCGCCTGAGGCGCGCGGCGACGCCCTAATCCTGACGCACGGCGCGGGCGGCAATTGCGCGGCTCCTCTGCTTGTCGCGCTTGCCGAGACTTTTTGTGGGCATGGCTTCACCGTTCTGCGTTGCGATCTGCCTTTCCGGCAGGAGCGGCGGTTCGGACCTCCGTTTCCGGGCAAAGCTGAGCGTGACCGCGCCGGCCTGCGCAATGCGGTTGCGGCGATGCAAAAGATCGTGGGCGGGAAGAATGAAGGCGGGAAAATATTTCTTGGAGGGCACTCCTACGGAGGCCGGCAAGCCTCGTTGCTGTGCGCCGAAGAGGCTGATCTCGTATCGGGCTTGTTGCTCCTCTCCTATCCTCTTCATCCACCGCGCAAGCCGGAACAGCTTCGGACGCAGCATCTGCCAAATTTGCGGACGCCGAGCCTGTTCGTCCACGGAACGCGCGATCCGTTCGGCGGTATCGAGGAGATCAAGAAAGCGTTGCAGTTGATTCCGGCAAGGAATGAATTGATGAGGGTGGATGGGGCGGGTCACGATCTGGGCTTCAAAGGGAAGGTTCAAGCACCAAGCCTCCCCGCGCGAGTTTTCTCCAGATTTGACGAGATGTTTGGATAGCGACTCAGAGCCGGAATTCAATTCTTAGGGTCTGGACTTCCCTGCGCGTCGGTTCTAGGCGGCGATTTTGGCGGCTCTTCCTTCGCGGGCGACTTGTCGGGAACGCACATCAGAAACGTTGGCCCCATCATCTGCGGATTGGGCGGGTTAACAGCCTGTTTGTGATGGCCTGCGGGACAGCTTTTATCTGGAAGCAGCTCGCATCCGCTGACGCCGTAGTGGGTCACGGGTTTGCATGCCGGCTCTGAGGCTGCGGCATTCAGTGACAGGAGTGCGACGGCAATTACCCATCCTGCTAAGAGTAGGTGGCCCATTATTGTGTGCTCCTTCAGCGCATTCGCCATATCCCTAATTCACCCAGCCCGACTTTCCGCCGCCATTGGTCTTGTCTTCCTCGTCAGGAGGGATGTAGTTGCCGTGCTCATCGAAGGTGACTTTGCGGTCGTGGTCCCGCATATAGACTTCGAATTTTCTGGCCGCGCGGCGGCGCTTCCATCGGTAATAGGAGTTTCGTACGCCGAAATATTGTTCGGACGCGGCATAACTCAGCCCGCGCCGCGGAGAAAACTTCACGAACAAGAAGCCGAAGAGCAGTCCGCCGAGGTGCGCAAAGTTGGCGACGCCGTTTTGTGTCGGATCGAAGATGGCGTAGATGGCAATCACAATCCAGATTCCAACCACGTACTTCGCCTTGATCGAGAACGGCAGCGGAAACAGGAACATCTCCTGGTCGGCATAGAGAATACCGAACGCCATCAGTAGGCCGAAGATTCCGCCCGACGCGCCGACCGTGCCGGTGCGCGGATCCATGCCAAGAAAATGCGTATAGGCGACTGCAATGGTTACCACAGCAGCGCCGATCACACAAAACAGATAGCACTCAATAAACTTCTTAGGGCCCCAGTCACGCTCGAGATATGCTCCGATAAACCAGAGCGTGAGCATGTTGAAGAATAGATGGCTCCAGCCGGCATGAAGTAGCGAGTAAGTGACAAGTTGCCAGATCTCGCCCTTCACTACGAAGACCGGGATGAGCGCAAACCATTCCTCTACCGGGCGAAAGCTGATGTGGAACACGTTTTCCAGAATGACTTTGATGAAGAAAATCGCCGTGCAGGCAATGATGATGCGCCGCACCCATCCTTCGAAGGGCGGGAAGCTGAACGAAATGGTGCCGCCGCGTCTCATCAGAAAGAACTCGTTTTCTACCGTTCCGGTTCGGGCACGACCGGCAGGCTGCGATGGCCAGCGGTGTCGACGGCGCGAACGGCGAATATCACATTATCCTTCGAAACCTGGATAGTTGCACGCGTGCCACTACTGACCGTTTGGGCGTGCTCCCAGTCGGGCGCGCTGGTGCTTCGCCAGACGACCTCGTATCCGCTGGCCCCCGCCGACGGGTCCCAGGTCAAAGTCGTGTCATTTTCCAGGTTTTTCGTGAGCATTCTCACGTTTGCGGGAGGAGCCGGAGCCGAGGCAAGCGAGGCCAGGGTTGCGGCGTTCAGCCTGGTCACGTGCGCGACGTAGTCGAAATTGACGAACTTCGGCAGGTCGCCATACTCGATGCCGTTTTCGGTGCGAATATTCTGATGCTGATGGTTGTAATCCTCGCGGAATTCCGTAAAACGCACGGCTGCGAACCCCTGCTGATTGAAGGAAAGATGGTCGCCACCGCGCAGAAAACGGTCGAGCCGGAAGATGAGCAGCGGCTTGACGCCCGCTTCGTAAGTGCGCCCAACATCGGAGACATAGCGTGCCAGTTCGCGCGAAGATGAATCGCTCTCGCCGCCGAGCGCTCGAATCCGGCGAATCTCCTGCTCGGTCGCGGCGTTCGGAATGCCTTCGGAGAACACCCGCACCGCGCTCGGATCCTGCTGCGAACTGCGGTCGCCGCCCACGATGTCGTTATTCAAGACGGCTTCGATCTTCCAGCCCTGTTGCTTGGCGATCTGGGCAAAGTGCTTGCTTCCGTTCAGGCCCTGCTCTTCGCCCGCCACCGTCAGAAAGATAATGGTCGCCGGGAACTTATATTTGCTCAGAACGCGCGCGCATTCGAGGCTGACGGCGGTGCCGCTGCCGTCGTCGTTCGCTCCGGGCGCGGGATCGGTGCCATTGAAGGTATCGCTATTGCGCGAGTCATAATGGCCGGTGACGAGCACGATGCGATTCGCCTGGACCGGATCGGAACCGCGCAGCACCGCATAAACATTGGTGATTTGCGTGGGAGTCTTGATGCGGTCCTGGGGCTGCTCGATGAAGGCATCGGTCTTCACTTCCAGGCAGCCGCCGCAATCTTTCGAATAGCGTTCGAATTCCGACTTGATCCAGTCGCGAGCCGCGCCCACGCCTTTGCCCGCTTTGACGGATTCTTCATCCTGCGGCGCAATCGTCGAGCGGTTCCCGAAACTAACCAGCTTTTCGATCGTTTGCTGGATGTGCTGGGCGGACACCTGCTTGATTGCCTCCGCGATTTGTGGGTCAGTGGCAGCGGTGGGGATAGTTGTTGCGGACGGTTGCGCAAAGGCTGTAAGAGGGCACCAGGCAAGGATAAGCGCGGCAAACCACCCCCCGACTGGGCCTGTGAAGGCACGGTTGTATTTTGTAAGGGAATGAAGTCGGGCGACCTTATCCGGCATCTGATGTACTTTAGAGTTTTCCCGGGAATTTTTTCGATGGGGCACTTGACCTTTTCCTCGCGAAGAAACTAAATATAACAGGGGAAGCCAAGAATCTGGAGGAAACGAATGGTGTACTGTCCTGAATGCGAGACCGATCTGGACATCGAAGAAGATGAGGTCGATGAAGGGGCCGTGGTCTCGTGCCCGGAGTGCGGTTCGGACTTCGAGGTGATCACCGTCAATCCCATCGAACTCAAAATGGTCGGCGAAGACGAGGTCGAGGAAGATGAGGACGAAGAAGACACGGTGAAGGAAGCCGATGAAGACGAGGACGACCTCTGAGGACTCGTGCGAGCATCGGACTGGTGTCCCTCAACCGGACGATAGGCGGAGCCGTGCTGCTGGGGGCTTTGCTTGCTCTTCTGCTTGCTCCGGGGGTGGCGCGCGGATCAGAGCCGGCTAAACCCAAACCTTATGCGCTGATTTTCGGTACCGTCTTCGATGCGAACGGACAGGCTCTTTACGGGGTGAAAGTGAAGATCCGGCGCGCCAGCGACAAAGAGAAGAAGACCCGGTGGGAGTTGTATTCGAATCACACGGGAGAGT
This sequence comes from uncultured Acidobacteriaceae bacterium, assembly GCA_963698865.1. Taxonomy (GTDB): domain Bacteria; phylum Acidobacteriota; class Terriglobia; order Terriglobales; family Acidobacteriaceae; genus Acidiflorens. The sequence goes on from CAVOSL010000007.1 coordinate 1,320,487, forward strand.
TTGCCCAACGCGTGCCTCCGGGCCCCGCTGATTATGTCGTTTGGGCGGACGTCAAGGGCTATAAGCTCGACGATGGCCGCCGCCTGCGCCCCGGCGAAGAGGTTAAGGTTCACATCGACGGGGATGAGCGCCAGGATATCGGTCTTCACCTTGGCTGGCAATAGCCTGGCAATAGCATCGAATTGAGAGTAGCCTTTGCGCGCGGGAACCGTCACAATAGAGTCATGAAAAAGGCACAATTCGAACGGTGAGCCTGGGGTTGCTCGTCTTCAGCCTGCTCGCCACGCCTATCGTCGCCGCGCCGCAGCTCTTTGGGCGCGAGCCCAAGAAAGAAGACAAGACTCGCCTGCTCACCGGCAAAGTGATTGACAGTGGCGACGGTCCCCTGGCGAACGCTGTCGTCTACCTGACCAATACGCGCGACCATTCGGTGAAGACCTACATCGTCGGTCCAGAGGGTACATACCGCTTCCCGGCGCTCCAGCCGACTATTGACTACGAGGTATATGCGCAGTTCAACAAGCGCAGGAGCCACACCAAGACGGTCAGCCAGTTTGATGACCGGCAGCAGGTTTACATCGATCTGAAGATTGAAACGAAGTAAGCGTCCCCCGCGAAAAAGGACAGCGTGAGCGCCCAGTGGTTAAACGGAGATTCTCACTTATCATTCTTGTTCTTGCCGTTGGTGTATTGGGGTACTTCGCCTTGAGAACATTGCAAGGATTGATGATGCTCGGTTTTGTCGATTCTGCGATTGGTCGCGTCAGAGAGGTGTCGGCCGCGGAAGCAGCGTTTGCGAAAGAGCATCCAGAAATTGGCTACACATGCACCCTTTCGCAACTGCCGCGCAGCGAGGCTATTACGAGGCTGCTGGCAAAAAATCGTATCGACAACGGCTACGCGTTCGAAATTGCTGGATGCCGAGTGCCGGTCTCTGGAAATCCAAATACAACGTTCCATATAACCGCGCGCCCGTTGCGTTCAGGACAACCAGCTTTCTGCTCCGATCCATCTGGCATCGTTAGATCTGACCCTGCCGGATCGGTTGAGAGATGCCTGTCACGAGGAACTCCCCTTGGTAGTTGATGAGACATTGCCGTCGCGTGCATTGACCCGCACGGTGCAGCTGCTGAAGGCGCCTTAACCGTGGCCGCAGACGATAAGGAGGTCCTCTCGGTGGAGTTCAAGGTGAATCTCCTGGCACCCGCTGCCGGCGAGATCTTCGCGGCCCGAGCGCAAGTGAAGAGGGCGGGACGGACGCTGACAGTTTGTACCGCGGATGCCTTTGCCATCAGCGCCGGCAGAGAGAAGGTGGTCGCAACCATGCTGGCCACCATCGTGGCTGTGCCGAGAGGGCCCGCGAAATAATGCGAGCTTGAGCGCCACTGATGCTTCGTGAGTGAAATCGCTGTTAACGTCAACTGGCCCATTCGGTTCACGGCAGAGTAGAGTGGAAGCGAATCAACCTCTATGCGCGAACAAATTCTGCGCCAATTTTTCGAAGGCAAATCTTCCGCCGCTGAACTGGCGGGAGATGTTTCCAGTTCCACCAGACAATCCACGCCAACAGTAAGTATCACTTCTGTCGAGGACATGGATGGGGATTTCCGAGTGACCTCTGAGATGGGAGTTAGGTTGTGTGATGCTGTGCTATCTGGCGATCTTCCGCCAGAGTCTCTACGAACAATTGGTTTCGCTCTAGAGGCGTCCGACAGATTTCATTGGGATGGTGATGAAGATGAAGTGCTTGCTTCTGTAATCGCAGATTGGTCATGCCCCGAAATCAACTACCCATTAACGGTTGAAAATGTGGCGCGGTTTCGAGCGTGGTTGACGCGCATTGAGCCATATCCGCCCAAAGGGAAGCCGCCGAGCACAAAGCGAGGTGAGAGGTTGATTTCTGTCCACGAGAAGGAGCGGATTCGTCGAAACTCATAAACGTTCTGAGGGGCCAAATTCGTTGACTGTTGAAAAATCTCGACCCGGTAGTTTCGAAGTTGCTGACGACAAGAAAAAGGCCACCGTTGCCGGTGGCCTTAAGTTTCCTACGAAAAACGGTGGTCAGCTAGTTGCTGTCCCCACCCGCCCGCTTCCACGAAATCAAGTCGCCGATGGTCGTGCTCGTTGAAGAGGACGATGCCGGATGCTTGTAGTGTTCCACCTCCTGCCGCGATGCCTCTTCGCCTACCGCCTTGATGCTCAGGCCAACCTTCTTTTCTTCCTGATTCATCTTGATGATCTTGAAGTCGAATTCGGAGCCGGGCTCCAGATGCATCGGTTGTCCGTTGCCGTCGACCGCCTCGGAGTTGTGGCACAGGCCTTCGATGCCCTGCGCAATTTCTACGAATGCGCCAAACGTGGCTACCCGCAGAACCTTGCCGTGGACGATGTCGCCGACGCGATGCTGCTGGAAGAATGACTCCCAGACATCGGGCTGCATCTGCTTGACGCCGAGCGATAGGCGCCGCTTATCCGGCTCAATCGCCAGAATCACAGCCTTCACGCGGTCGCCTTTCTTCAGCACTTCGGAAGGATGCTTGACGCGCGTCGTCCAGCTCAGATTGCTGACGTGCACCAGGCCGTCGATGCCGTCTTCGATTTCGATGAAGGCGCCGAATTCGGTCAGGTTGCGCACCCGACCTTCAACCGTTGCGCCCACCGGATACTTGTCATGCAGCGTATCCCACGGATTCGCCGCCAGCTGCCGCATGCCGAGCGAAATCCGGCGTTCCGTCGGGTTGACGCTGATAACAACGCAATCCACTTCGTCGCCGACGTTCACGAGCTTCGACGGATGCTTCATGCGCTTCGACCACGTCATCTCGCTGACGTGCACGAGGCCTTCGATGCCCTGTTCGAGCTCAACGAACGCGCCGTAATCGGTGACGCTGATCACGCGTCCATGCACATGCGCGCCCACCGGATACCGGTGTTCCGCGTCGAGCCACGGATCGGGCGTCAGCTGCTTGAATCCGAGCGACACGCGCTGCTTGTCTTTGTCATACTTGAGAACCTTGACCTGAATCTGGTCGCCGACATTGACGAGGTCGCGCGGATGCGTCAGGCGTCCCCAGGACATGTCGGTGATGTGCAACAGGCCATCGATGCCGCCGAGGTCGACGAATGCGCCGTACTCGGTCAGGTTCTTGACGATGCCGGTGAGAACCGCGCCCTCTTCGAGGTGCTCAAGCGTCTTGCCGCGCTTTTCCGACTGCTCTTCTTCCAGCAGCGACTTGCGCGAAACCACGATGTTGCCGCGTTTCTTGTTCAGCTTGATGACCGCGACCTCGATGGTCTGGCCCTTCATGCCATCCAGGTTGCGAATTGGCCGCAGGTCAACCTGCGAGCCGGGCAGGAAGGCGCGGGCACCGTTGATATCAACGGTCAGGCCGCCCTTGATGCGCTCAACCACAACGCCCTTGATCGGCTTCTTCTCGTTGTGCGCCTTCTCAATGTCGTCCCAGGCGCGCAGCTTCTGTGCCTTCTGGTGCGAGAGTTTGGGATAGCCGTCTTCGGTTTCGCCCTTCTCGCGCATCACGTCGATCTCGTCACCCGGCTTGAACCTGGGCTGGCCCTCGTGATCGAGCGCCTCGGCGATCGGCACCATGCCCTCGGACTTGGCGCCGATGTCGACGACCACATGGGTCGCCGTCAACTTGACCACCGTGCCTTTGATCACATGGTCGTCGCCGACAGATTCTTCCGTCTCGCTCGTATAGTTCTCGAGCGCGGCGGCAAAATCGTCGCTGGCTGCGGCGGAGGTCTCGGGCGTGGCAGCCGCTGGCGTGTGCGTCTCCGCGGCTGCTGGAGCCGCAGTGTCTGAAGCGGAGCTCTGGGCTTCCGCGGGAGAAGGTTGTACGGGTTCGGGCGCGTCGAGGACGGCCGATCCGCCGTTGTGCGAGTCGTGTTCAGATGTCATGGTTTCGAGGGTGGAATCGGAAGTGCGATTGGTGTTGTCGTCGTACAAAGTCATAGCCTCTATGCCGCGCACGCGTGTGCGCGACGAATGCGGGACGGTGTGTAGCGGACTGCTGGCGTGGTCGAAGGTTGCGTTGAGGTCGCCCTGGCGGACGGCCCTAGTTACAATCCCAGCTGCCGGAACGTCGTATCGAACCCGCGTCCAATGGGGACTCTTCGAGTGTAGCAACCGCTTCGGAAAAGTGTCAAACGTGATTCCGGACGTGGCCCGAAATTTACACAGGAGTCACACGCAGCACGCAGACGCGGCAAAAATGGACGCGTTGTCGTTCCGAGCAAAACGAGGGATCCGCAGTTTGCTCGTGGCTCCTAGCTCGCAGCTCAAAGCTCTTTTCTGCTACCCTCCAACGCATGGATTATCTCTGGACTCCGTGGCGCTACGCCTATGTGACTGGCGCCGAGCGGGCGACGAGTTGCATCTTCTGCGAGGCCCCGAAAGAGAGCGATGAGCAGGCCCGTATCGTCCACCGCGGAGCGCACTGCTACATCATCCTCAATACATTTCCGTACACGAACGGGCATGTGATGGTGGTGCCGTATGCGCATCTCGACGAGTTGCAGAAGCTCCCCGTAGAGGCGGCCAACGAGATGATAGCCCTCACCCAGCGCATGGAGGGCGTATTGCGGTCTCTATATCACCCCGACGGCCTCAACCTGGGAATGAACGTTGGCAAGGCCGCCGGCGCCGGAGTGGCGGGCCACATTCACATGCACGTCCTGCCGCGCTGGGTCGCCGATGCTAATTTCGTCAGCGTGATCGGCGAGACGCGTGTGCTGCCGGAATCGTTGGAAGTGACTTGGACGAGGATTCGCGGAGCCACGGGGAATTTGTAATTGGTAATTTGTAATTTCCAATTGAAAACCGATAGGACTCAGTGCTGCGAAATTTTGGAGGCAATGATGAAAACAATCTGGGTGCGGTTGGCAATCATTCTGACTTTGGTCGGCACTTCAGCTGGATTTGCACTAGCACAGACACAGGCGCAGGCACCTCCGCCTCCTACGACTACCTACCTGAAATGCGGTTCGCTGTTCACTGGCAAGACCGACCAACTCCAGAAGAACGTAATCATCGCCATTGAGGGAGAGAAAATCCGCGCTGTCGGTGGCGTCCCGGCTGACGGCGAGGTCATCGATCTTTCTCGTGAAACTTGCCTGGCTGGCCTGATCGACACCCACACTCATGTCCTGCTGCAAGGCGACATCACCGCCGCCGACTACGATGCGCAACTGCTAAAGGAGTCGCCCGAATACCGGACTATCGTCGCGACCGTCAACGCACGCCGCGCGCTGATGTACGGCTTCACTACGATTCGCGATCTGGAGACCGAGGGCGCGGGCTATGCTGACGTCGACGTGAAGAAGGCGATCGACGAATGGCGTCATCCCGGGCCCGCGCATGGAGGTGGCGACGCGCGCCATGGATGTTACCGGCGCTTATCCCCTGCAGGGCTACGCTCCCAACGTGCCGGTCCCGCACGGCGTGCAGGTCGTCGACGGTCCTGACGACGCCCGCAAGGCAGTGCGTGAGCAGATCAGCCATGGCGCCGATTGGATCAAGGTCTATTCCGATCGCAGTTACTTCGTGCGGCCTGACGGCGTACTCGACGATATCCCCACTTTCACGATGGATGAGCTCCACGCCATCGTTGATGAGGCCCACCGTGAGCGTCACAAAGTCGCGTCGCACGCCATGGCCCTGCACGGCGTGCACAACTCGGTCGAAGCGGGAGTCGATTCGATTGAACACGGCAACTACATTGCGGATGAAGATCTGCAAAAGATGGCGAGCCGGGGCATTTTTTATGTGCCGACGATCTATGTTGGAGCCTACGTAGCGGAGGGCCGAGCGGCCGCAGGCGCTCCGGTGTGGCTGAAGATGGTGTCGATTCACGAAGACACGTTTCGGCGTGCGTTGAAAGCGGGAGTAAAGATCGCCTTCGGCACGGACGCCGGCGGCTTCGACTGGAAGGTCGATCCCGCCAAAGAATTTCCCTACATGGTGAAGTGGGGCATGACGCCCGCGCAGGCAATCCGCGCGGCCACCACTTCGGCCGCGGAGTTGCTCGGCATGCAGGACAAAGTCGGTACGGTCGAGGCGGGCAAGTTGGCGGATATTGTGGCCGTGCCGGGCGATCCGTTGCAGGACATCACCGTGCTCGAGCAAATCGATTTCGTGATGAAGGGCGGCGTGGTCTACAAAAAGCGGTGATCAGCGGACGCAGCGATTCAACTTCTTTTCCGCGGATCACACGGATGGACGCGGATTGGAGAGAAGGAAGAAAAATAAGTCCGCGAAAATCCGCGTTAATCCGCGGGAGATGAAGTTCCGCGCGTTTCTGAGGAGAACGGCCGCGTACTACACAGCGACCGCGGTGGCAGCCTGCCTCAGCGGGAGGGTCACCGAGAACGTTGTGCCCTTGCCCGAGCAGCTTTCCACTTCGATTCGCCCGTGGTGTTCCTCGACGATCCGTCGGGCCAGCGACAGCCCTAGGCCGGTGCCATTCCCCTTCGTCGTGTAAAACGGCCGGAAAATATTCGGAAGGTGTTCGGCGGGAATGCCGCGGCCTGTGTCCGAGACGGTAATGACGGCATCATTGCCGTCATCTTTGCTAAACACTGCAACCCGCACTAGTCCAGATCCTTCGATTGCCTGCACTGAATTCAGCAGGAGATTGAGGAGCACCTGGTGGATCTGATCGCTGTCGTGTTCCACTTCTACCAAGTCCGAAGCCGGGGTGAATTCGATCTTGATGGGCTTGGAAAGCACTTGCTGCCGCGCCAGCATTACCGCGTGTTCGACAGTGGTATTCAAGTCGCTCGGGCGCATCTCGGAGGCGCGCGGCCGTGCCGTTCCAAGCAGGTCCGTCAGAATACGGTTAATCTGCGCGATCTCTTCGCGAACGTCTTTTACCACTGCTTTGGCGGGACTCGATGCGGGGAGATCGCGGCCAACAATCTCGATGACGCCGGCGATTCCGGCAAGAGGATTGCGAATTTCGTGCGCGAGCCCTGTCGCCAGTTCGCCCAGCGTGGCGAAGTGCTCGGCGCGCGACATCTGGGTGCGATGCAGGTGCTCGATCTCTTCCCGGCTCTCGCGCAACTGCTGCACCATGAGATTGAAATTGCGGCCCAGGTCGCCGATCTCGTCATTTCTCTTCGCAAAGCTGACCGAAGCAGCCAGGTCGCCTTCGCCCACGCGTTCGATCTGTTCCTGCAATTCCACCATCGGACGCTGGATCGTTGTCATCAGCACCACGATGACGACACCGCAGATAGCTACGGCCCCAGAACCTGCAATCAGCAGGAGGCGATGGCGCTCAGTGTCCTCCAGCGAAACGGTGGCCAGCAGAAACAGCAGCATGCCGTTCAGCAGGACGACCGCCACCGGCCACATGGCCTTGAGTTGCCAGTTCACTCGCATGGAAGCCACTTTGTTTTCTCCTCTGCCGCGTCCGTTATTTCAGTCTCACGCGTACGCGTGCAAGCCGGGTAGCAAGTACGTCACACCAAAGAACGTGAACATGACCACGCCAAATCCAAGGATGGCGAAATAAGCAGCCCGGCGCCCCCGCCACCCGCGTGTGATGCGCATATGCAGATAGCCCGCATACACCAGCCATGTAATAGCCGCCCAAGTCTCCTTCGGATCCCAGTTCCAGTACGAACCCCAGGTCTGGTTGGCCCAGTAAGCGCCAGCCGCAATCATCAGGGTCAGCAGGGGGAAGGCAATGCAAATCGTCTTGTAAGTGATGCGGTCCAGCGCATCGGCATTGGGCATCAAGCGCTCCAGATCCGTCCGCCGCCACAGCAGCAGCAGATAAAGCAGCGAGATAAAAATGCCGCCAACCAGCGCAGAAAGTATGAAGGGACTCGCCGCGAGAGTGGTCGGGAACAATCCGTCGGCATCGAGCGACGGGTAGCTGCCTTCGCGGGCGCGCATCAGGAACATCACCAGTGTCATCGTCTGGAGCAGAATGCTGATAAACACTGCCCGATTCGCGACGCCGAGGAAGCTGTCATTTTTCTTCCACTTGGCCATTCCATACAGAACCAGCGGCGTCGCGACCACCAGCAGCGCGAGCAGCATCAGCCAGCCCAGGTCCGGAATCGTCACGAACAGCCGCACGCCTTTCGAGATAAAGACTTCCTGCTTGTGCTCGGCGTCCCAAGCCACCAGGCTCAAGCCGCCCCATTTCTCGAAGCGCGTCAGCACGATGCTGGCGTAGATCGCCACCGCGCTTCCGCTTGTCACGGCGAGGAAAGTCTCTGTCTTCATGTTGTCTTGAATCAGGAACATCATGGCCAGTGCAAAGCTCAGCGCACAGGCGGCATAGGCAAGCATCGCCAGCGTCACGTGCACATGCAGCCAGGTGGATTGCAGCGCGGGAACCAGGGGATGAACTTCAGTCCGTAGCAACTGCATTAAGACGACACCCACAATCGCGACCGGCATCGTGACCGTGCCAATTACCTTGACGTGATATTTCTTTTCCGCGATCAACGTGAGTACGGCCAGCGTCCACACGAAGCTCAGCAACATTTCATAGACGCTTGCGAACGGCGGATGGCCGGCTTCATACCAGCGATGGGCAATGGCTGCCGTATTGGCGAGCAGTCCGGCCCAGGTCGCCAGCGACGCGAATTTCACGTAGGATTCCGTCCCCGTTACGCCGAATCCCAGGTAAAGCGCTCCAGCGCCCGCATAAAAAATCAACGCGGCAAAAAGAAGGTTAGCTTCGTTCAAGACATTGCCGGTCTTTACGACATTCAAAAAGGCCATAAAAAGCAGGAAGGCGATGGCCAGTCCGACGAACACGATCAGGGTCGCTCCGGTGGCGGCTGGCCGCATTTGTTCTGTTTTCACTTGGGTCATCGGTAACTCTTTCACTTGGCTCATTGGCAAGTCCTCCATGGCGGCCGGTTAGCGTGAACCAACCGTCGCGATGCGCTCACTCTCTGCAATCTTGGAAATAGGGTTCAGTTCTTTTTCGAGTTCTTCGATCAAATGGTTAAAGCGTTGCTCAAATGCGTCCCGGTTGCGATTGGCGCTGCCGCCGATCCACAGCGTGAACAGCCCTGTTTTTTCGTCGCGCACCGGCACAACCCAGTAGCGGGTGTGGATCACGTAGAAAACGAAGGCGAGCCCAACCCCAAGCAGCACAACTCCCGTCCAAACGCCCCACTGTCCCGGCTCGTGCGAGACCTGGAGGCCCGTAAAATGCTGCCACGTCAGTTCGCCCGGTTGGAGCAGGTAGGGAGCTTTCGAGTTGTCGGCGACCTCCTCGAGCTGCGGAAACCAAACGTCGAAGCTCTGACCGCTGCTTTTTATGGTTACGATCAGGTGCGCTGCCGGACTTCCTATATCGTTCGAGCGCTTATATACCTGTCCGTCGCGCACGGCGAAATCCGAAAAGAATTCGGCGAAACGCACCGTAGTATCAGAGTCAAGATCGGCGGTATCGCCCAAGGTAAGCGCAAATTCTTTTTTCTCGGCGCCATTTGGACCCGGGGAATTCACGCTCGCCGAAGCAGGCTTAAAAGCTGCATTGGGCGTCGCTGCGAACAATAGTTTGTCTATTTTGCCAGTCTCACCAAAGCTCGACTGGTAGAAGCGCACGCCGCCGTAAACCAGCGGATCGTTGACGACAATCTCTTTCGTCTTTACATCCTTGTTGCTCTCGACCACGGCGAGCTTCGACCACCACTTCTTCGGAGTTCCGTCTTTGTAGTTCTCCTGGCCGGCGGCGTCGCAGCGAATCGCGAAAGGCATGGTGCGCGTCCCGCCGTCACGCAACTCGACGACGTTCGAAGTCTGTCCCTCGTTGAGGTTCAACGTTCCGCGCCATCCGTAGACGCCGTCGACGATCCAGCCAAAGAAAATCAGCAGCAAGCTGGCATGCACAATGTACACGGCTATTTCGGAGATGCGGTGACGCTCGGCGAAAATCGCGAAGTGATCTTCGCGCACCACCCGTTCCGGTTTTAGTCCCATCGAGTGAAACGCGCGCTCGGCAGCCACCAGGCCAGACTCTTCGTCCGCAATTGCAATCGACTTTTGCGGATGCAACGCGCGGCGGAAGCCGGCATCGGGATACTTATGCGGCCGCGAGTAATAACGCCACGCGTTCGGAAAACGTTCGATCGAGGCGGCAATAATGCAGACGCTGACCAGCGCCATCAGACCGAGAAACCACCAGGCATGAAACACGTCGGTTAAACCGGTCGCATCAAGAAAGTGCAAGACCTGCGGAGAATAGGCACGTTGCATATCGTCCGGTTCGGTCATCGGGCGCTGCAAAATAACGGTGCCGGCGGCGGCGAAAATTACGACGAGAATAAGAAGAACCACGCCAGTCTTAATAGCAGCGGCGGTTTGCCAAATCCTGCGAAACACGGACTTTTGCGCCACAGTGCTGGAAGCAGTTTTTGAGATGGCCATATTGATCCCCAACGCTGGTGGGAATGCACGTTCTGCGCCAAGCCGGCTGGAATGTGTAAGGCGTGTGGAATGAATTGGTTATGAGGATGCTTCGAACGCGATTCAGGGCGTTCTTGGGCCAAATCACGCAAAGGTCTTTGGAACCATCGGGTTTTCACCCATCACGGGTGCGCGTGATATGCATCACTGCCGGGCGTGACGGCCAGATTGGCGCTTCCCGCCTTCCTTAATTGCGGTCCCCGGCTCCGCTCCAAAATCCCGCATCTTGTGCGCAAACCTCCGCCTGTGATGGAGATCACAATCTGGAGTGACTCCAGCCACACCGCCGGCGCCCGAAATCGTTTCGAATGTTTCCATTGCAAGTGGGGAAAATGCCGTCCCGTTTTCTACTCACGTCAGGTCTGCCTCCGTCCGGAAGCAACACTTGGAGCTGGCGCTGCTCCCTCCCCGGGCGCGTGCCCCGGGCAACCCCCGCCAGCTTGCGCGATTTAACCATTTCCGCTGAGCGAGAAAGCCCAAATCCGCAAGTCTCAACAACCACAAAATCTCTCTTCTTGCCTTGTTCTCCCGACGGGGCTATTAAGATACAAGCACTTAAGCAGGTATTGAAAATCTCCACTCAGGTACTTAAAGCGGCGACCTTCGTGCAAGGCTACGCTTCGGAGAATCATGTGAACGGCCTCCCCCAAATCGCTAGACCAACACAATCCGTCCGAGATCAAACCACAAGCCGAGCCCAGTCTGCCTGCCGAGTTCTGGTTTTCAATTCGACTGTTGCCGCGAATCTGAACTCTTCATCACAAGCCTTACTGCTGAGGTCGCTTCTTGCCCTCAGCCTGATCTTACTCTGTGCGCCGCGGCTCTTCGGCGCAGTGCATCCTGTTCCGCTGGACCCAAACACCGATCCCAAAAAGTGTCTGGAATGTCACGAAGACAAAACCAAAGGCAAGTCCGTTCATTCCGCTATGGCAATGGGCTGCATGAGTTGCCATGAGATCCGGGTGAACAAAGACACCACGCGCGTTAAGCTGATCACGGCTACTCCTTTCAAGGTCTGCCTAACCTGTCATGCCGACAAGGACGCGACGCAGATCAAGGGGCGCGTTCATCAGCCAGCTATTCGCGATTGCCTGACATGCCACAATCCACATGCTTCCGACAACAAGAATCAGCTGGTGAAGGCCACATCTGGCGAGAAGAAAGACAATCTCTGCCTCACGTGCCACACGCAGGGCTTGGACGTTCCACAGGGCGGAAGCCGTCACGCCGCGCTCGACATGGGCTGCGATGCGTGCCACACCACGCACAAGACAGGCGAACGCGGAAAGCGCGAGTTTGATTTTCACCTCACGAAAGATGCTCCCGGGCTGTGTATTGATTGTCACGACGTGAAGGATGCCAATCTGGCGAAGGCGCACCAGGGCCAGCCATTCTCTACAGCCGACTGCCTCACCTGTCACGATCCGCATCAGTCGAAATCACCCAAGCTGATGCAGGCTTTCATGCACAGTCCTTTTGAATCGAAGGCATGTGATACGTGCCACCAACCGGCCAAAGACGGCAAAGTTGTCCTGACGCAGGCGTCCGCAAAAGAGATTTGCCTGACCTGTCACTCTGACAAGGGCGAGCAGATCGAGAAGGCCAAAGTACAACATCCGGGGGCGGCCGGGGATTGCACCGATTGCCACAATCCGCACGCGGGCCGGTCACCGGCATTTCCAAAACCGGATGCGGTAGCGGTTTGCCTTACTTGCCATACCGACCAGGCCGAACAAGGGAAAAAAGCGCATGCCCATCAACCCGTGTTCGAACAGGGATGCGCAATTTGCCACGATCCGCATGGCAATGATAATGAACATCTCCTGCGTGCCAAGAAGCCCAACACGCTCTGCCTGGAGTGCCATGGACCAGATGCGAAGCCGAAGAAACTCGAGGGCGAGCATCTCGTAACTATTTTCGATGGCAGCGTGAAACTTCCGGAAGACTACTTCCGCAAAGTGCCAGTTCTGCCGTTGAAGTATGGGACTGGTCACCCGGTTGAGCGCCATCCGATCTCGGACCTGGTGGACCCCAACGATCTGACCAAGGTCATAACGCCCATCACCTGCCTGAGCTGCCATCAGCCGCACGCGTCGGCTCAACCCGATCTGCTGGTCAAAGACCAGGTCAACAACCAGGCTTTCTGCAGGACTTGCCACAAGGGGATTATCGGTTCGGGCTCCTCAAAAGGAGGGATGTAATCATGCGTGACGTTCCAAGAAAGTCGATGCGCAAGGGAACGGCAAAAGCAATGTTGCTGCTCGTGCTGTGCTTGAGCCTGTTGGCTCCAGCCGCGCTCGCAGAGAAGAAAAAGAAGAAGAAAGATGAGGCTCCCGCCTCCACTCAAGTGGCCGCGCCCGATTTCAGAAAGAAGGTGGTGTTTCCCGCGCCGCCGGCCATTGCGCGACTGGAGTATCTGGACTTCTTCTCCGCAGAGAGACCGGAGCTTCAGGAAGGCAAGAAACAGGCGAAGAGTTCGTGGATGGACCGGATGGCAGGAGTTTCGCAGGATACCGGGAAGGGCGGAACGAAGAAGACGCGATTCCAACTGATCGCGCCTTACGGGCTGGCGGTCGATTCCAAGGGACGCCTTTACGTGGCCGACACGAAAGTGGGCGCGGTCTTCATCTTCAATACCGAAAATAACGACGTGGAACTTATCAAGCATGGCGTCCAAGCCAAGTTCGGATCTATCTTTGGACTGGCGATGGACGACAACGATAACCTCTTCGTCTCCGACGGAGAACTCCGTCACGTGCTGGTGTTCAATGCGAAGCATGAGCTGCAAGCTGGCTTCGGCGACGATGTAATGAAGGACCCGAACGGAATAGCAATCGACACCGAGAACCGATTTCTCTATGTGGTTGACACGGGTCTCGACCAGGTGCTGGTCTACGACGCGGATACTTACAAGCTGCTGCGCAGAATCGGAACCACCGGCAAAGACCACACACTGATGGACGCTGGAAACTTCTCCAAGCCGACCAATGTCGCGATCGACAAAGAAGGCAACATCTTCGTCACCGATACATGGAATGATCGCGTCGAGGTATTCGATCCCGATGGAATGTTCATCAGAACTTGGGGTAAGAATGGCGATGGACCCGGGGACTTCGCGCGTCCTAAAGGCATTGCCATCGATTGTGACGGACACGTTTGGGTGGCGGATGCGATGCTCAACCGACTGCAGGTCTTCACTCCGGAAGGGCGTCTACTGCTGGGAATGGGTGGATTTGGGATTCAGCCGGGACAGTTCGAAGCCCTGACAGGACTTGTCATCGACAAGCAGAATCGCGTGTTTACGTCCGAGCAGATGCTGGGACGAACGCAGATGTTCCGCTACGTAACCAATACCGAAGCCAAAGCAGAAGCGGCGCGCAGGCGAGAGGAGTTGGAAAAGAGGGCGCAGGAGCGCGGCGCAACGACAAAGCCCGCCGCGGATACAAAACCCTCAGCTGATGTAAACGCACCGCCAGCCGAACCGGCACCCAGGCAGCCCATGAAACTTCCCGATGCGCCCGGGCCAGCAGCATCTGACAAAAGTCCAACCTCCACTCCGCCAAACCAATAATGGATTGCATTGACTCCTAGGCACTCCCGCCTCCGATGATTCGGAGGCGGGGTAGGGTACCGTGGGTTGCCCCAAAGTAACAGTGAAATTCCCCACGCTGCGCTCGTTAATTGCGTGAGAAGGCGCATTCCTGATTAGAAGACATCCCTGTTGCATTTTGCTTCGCTTCCTATCGCGCCAAACTCCTTTATCGACAGCACGTTACAGCCAGCAAACCAAAGTACTATAACGCCCCGATTAATGCGGGGCGCGTGCACCACTTTGGGAAGAGATGGTCCCAAAAGCTCAAATCGGGTCTCGTTGGGTTGTTGCGGTTCATTCCAGCCGTCCACCAGTCTCGACTTGCTTCAGGCATCCAGCGGTACTACCTCGAGGTAGCAGAAACGCGCAATACGTAACAAGTGGAACTTGTATTCGTACCAAATTCAAAGGATGTGCACATTCAACGGAGGTCTTATCAATGAAAAAGTTAGCGCTAGCAGTTCTGTTCGTCGCTCTGGTCGGCACTCTGGCCATGGCGCAATACACCGGCACGGCGACCGGCAACAAGGCATACAGCCCGACGACTGATGTCCAGGGTGCGCACGAAAACGGCGGCCGTGGTTGCGCGGGCTGTCACGCACCGCACAGCGGCGGACGCGGTTCCGGCGGCAATGTCGTCAGTGGATCCGGAGTCTCAGGCACTCCCGCGGGCACGGAAGAAGGCGATGACGGCCTGTGGGGCACCGACACCAACCCGATCGTGACCGGCTATTCTTCCATCGACTTCAGCGGTTACACGGCCACCCTGCCCGGCACGTGGAGCGCCGGTTCTCTGTACACGGGTGTTGCCACTTGCTTGAGCTGCCATGACGGCAACGTCTCCAAGGGCGCCATGATGAGCGGCATCGCCTACGAACAGGCATTCGGTTTGCTGAACTTTGCTTCCAATGCCGGGTCTAACGGCCAAGCACCTCCAGTTAACTTGTATGGCAGCCAGCCGATCCCGACGCTGCTCGGCAACGACGGCGGCGTGGCTGGCGACTATCTGAACGATCACCCGGTGGGCCCGATGGCGAACCTGGGCAAAGTAGCCTCGGCCGCTCTGAAGAACGGCATGGTCGTCACCTTCAACGGCGTTAGTTCCTACACCATCACCGCCACCGCGAACACGACGTATGCCAATTTCATCGCTTCGTATGGCACACCGGCGGCCTCCAATCTGGCGACGGATGGCAGCGGCATCGCGGGCAACCTGTATGTGGTTTGCACGACCTGCCACAACCAGCACGTGCAAAACGTCTACTCGGCGTCCGGCCATGGCGCGCAACCGATTTTCGGCGGCGCGGTGACCTCCGCGGCGACGATCTTCTACGTGCAGGGTCCGTACAATCCTGGCTCTCCGTATGATCCGACGCACGTTCCTTCGACCAACCGGTTCTGCCTGCAGTGCCACTTCAGCCATTCGAGTGAGTACTTCGGGGCGACCAACATCGGAACCGCGTTCTGAGCTGCTTCGATGGAGAGGGGGAGGGGCTACTCTCCCCCTTATTTGACTTTAGGTCAATTGCCACCCTCCCCCTGTACAACTGCGCGAAAACGCCTTTCCCCTGTAATCCTGCCTTGGGTTATTTCACCAGTTGAATGTGGGAGAAAGCCCATTTTCTCGTTGGGGCACCACTGAGTATTTTCGCAACACCTCACCAACAGTCAGCGAAGGTGTTCTGTAGCAATAACTTACAGTCGAGCCAAAAAATCTGCCGAGTTCGTTAGCGGACGGTGAGGCTCGTGCACTTAGGGCACGTGACTATGGTTTCCCAGTCTCAAACCCGAACCAACGAGACACGTTTTCCGAATCCCGGTTCACTCCGGATTCAGCGGCGCAGTCTCGCCGCCCACGAGTTTTGGTTCCCTCCGCGGAGCCAATTGCATTACCTCGAGGTAGCAACCGCAATACGTACTTGGCAAGACCCGTAGTTATCCCAGATGTGCACATTCGATGGAGGTTTTATCTAATATGAAAAAGTTAGCGCTATTAGTTCTGTTCGTAGCCCTGGTCAGTGCGCTGGCCATGGCGCAGGCCTATTCCGGCACGGCGACCGGCAATGTCAGTTACAAGCCAGACACCGATGTCCAAGGCGCGCACGAAAACGGCGGCCGTGGTTGCGCGGGCTGCCATGCCCCGCACAGCGGCGGCCGTGGTTCCGGTGGTGAAATCATCTCCGGCTCAGCCGCTTACACTCCGGTATGGCACGGAAGAAGGCGATGACGGCCTGTGGGGCACCGACACCAACCCGATCGTGACCGGCTATTCATCGATCAACTTCAGCGGCTATACGGCCACCCTGCCAGGCACCTGGAGTGCAGGCTCTTTGTACACTGGCGTTGCGACTTGCTTGAGCTGCCATGACGGCAACGTCTCCAAGGGCGCCATGATGAGCGGCATCGCATACGAGCAGGCATTCGGTTTGCTGAACTTTGCGACCAACGCCGGCTCGAACGGAAAAGCCGCACCAGTCAACCTGTACGGGTCGCAGCCCATCCCGACGCTGCTCGGCAACGACGGCGGCGTGGCTGCCGACTATCTGAACGATCACCCGGTGGGCCCGATGGCGAACCTGGGCAAAGTTGCCTCGGCCGCTCTGAAGAACGGGATGACCGTAACCTTCAACGGCGTTAGTTCCTACACCATTACCGCCGCCGCGAACTCGACGTATGCGAATTTCATCGCTTCGTACGGCGTGCCGGCAGCGGCCAATCTGGCGACGGACGGCAGCGGCATCGCGGGCAACCTGTATGTGGTTTGCACGACCTGCCACAACCAGCACGTGCAAAACGTCTACTCGGCGTCCGGCCACGGCGCACAGCCGATCTTCGGCGGCGCGGTGACCTCGGCGGCGACGATCTTCTACGTGCAAGGTCCGTACAACCCGGGCGCTCCCTATGACCCGACGCACGTTCCTTCGACCAACCGGTTCTGCCTACAGTGCCACTTCTCGCACTCGAGTGAGTACTTCGGCGCGACCAACGTCGGAACCGCTTTCTAATTGAAGCAGGTTTCAGGTTCAGGTCTCAGGTCTCAGGAAAAGCGGCTTTTTCCTGGGACTTGAGGCCGTTTTCGTCTTATCGGATCATCTGAAAACCTTATCGGGTCATCTGGTGATCGGGCCATCGGGTCATCTCAAACCCCACCAAACCTCTCCTAAGGCTAGCGTTACCTTGGGGTATTTCACCTGCTGAGTGTGGGAGAAGGCCCATTTTGCTAGGGATGCTACTTTCCGGGCCCTGGCGCTGGTTGCGCGGATCTGAATAACCCTTCTCTTTGCAATGGCTTGCATCGTGCCGAATAAATTTGCGCCGGCCTCTAACTGGTGAGGCTCGTGCATGTACAAGGGCAGTAATTTCTAGAACTCGGGGTGACAACATGAGGTTCCTTTCTTTAACGGCCTTGCTGGGCGTGGCCCTTTTGCCGGCCATGGCACAGGTGGCCTCCCACGCTCCGACTTTGCCGGTCGCTCCTCCTGCCGGGACCATGACACCGGCGCCGACGCCGGTGGCAGCGAGTCCTTCGGGACCGAATATTGCGGGGAGCGCGATTCTGCAGCCGGGCGGCCTTTCCACGGCAAGCGTACAAGTCACCGGCAAGACAGTGGCGCGAGTGAACGGCACAGCGCTAACTGACCGCGATCTGCTGCGCGAGATGTTCGCGATGTTCCCCTACGCCCGCCAACACAACGGATTCCCGAAGGGGCAGGAAGGGGAGATCCGGCGCGGGGCGCTGGCGATGATCGAATACGAGGAGCTGGTGTACCAGGAAGCGAAGCGCCAGAAGATGACGATTCCGGCGGCGCAGTTGAACAAGGCGGAGGCCGAATACCAGGGCAAGTTTCAGAGTGACGAGGATTTTGCCCAGTACCTGAAGGCGGAGATGGGGGGATCGCGGGAAAAGATGCGGGAACAGATCCGGCGTTCGCTGCTGATCGATAAGTTCCTGAAGGCCCAGGTCGGTGACCGGTCGAAGGTGACGGAAGCCGAGGCGCGCGCCTACTACGAAAAGAATCCTAAGCAGTTTCATCACAGCGAGCTTTTCGGATTCCAGACGATTTCGATCATGCCCGCGGAAAACGCGAATGACGACGTGAAGAAGAAGGGGCGGCAGCGTGCGGAAGAGGCGCTGAAACAGGCGAAAGCGACCAAGACTTTTCAGGATTTCGGACTGCTGGCCGAGAAGATTTCGGAAGACGACTACCGCGTGAACATGGGCGATCACAAGCTGGTGGAGCGCGAGAAACTGCCACCGGAAATGCTGAAACAGGCGGCGACGATGCAGCCCGGACAGGTCAGCAACCTGATTCAGATTGGCAGCTTTTATTTCTTCTTCCGGTTGAATGCGCATATTCCGGCAGGGCAGGTGGCGTTCGGCGAGGTCAAAACCAAGCTGATGCAGGATCTCCAGAAGACCAAGTACGACAAGCTGCGGACCGATCTGGACAAGCGGCTGAGACGCAATGCGAAGGTGGAAGAAGTCTAGAAACAGGTCAGAGGTTAGAGGTCAGATTGCAGAGGTAACGGAGCTGCAGTGAAAGTTAACCGGCAAATTCGGGGACGGATGGTTGGGCTGCTGATTCTGGTGGTCTCCCTGGCGCTCTTTCTTCTTTCACTGCCGGCAGCGGCGCAGGTTGAATTTGATGGGGTTTCGATGGGCCTGGCGGGCGACCTGGAGACGGGCTATAACGGATCCACCAGCAGCTCGGGAGGAAACAGCCACGGGTTGGGTATAGGCGGAACCGGAAATTTCCAGGGCTCCTTCTATAACCCTAACTTTTTGTCGTTTAGCGCGCAGCCTTATTACAACCGGTCCCAGGCGAATTCCGACTCCGGGTCGATCTTCAACACCGGTGGCTACAACGGGAACGTGAATCTTTTCACGGGCAGCCACTTTCCGGGATCGATCAGCTTTAACCAAGTGTGGGACTCGACAGGGGTGTTTGGGATTCCAGGACAGACAGGATTGACGACAAAAGACAGCAGCCGCGCATTCGGAATTGGATGGAGTGAGCTCATCCCGGACATGCCGTCACTCACAGTCTCGTACACGCGTGGATCGGCGGAAAGTTCGCTGCTCGGAAGCGATGCGCAAAGCGGCATATCGACGAACTCTTTCAATATTCATAGCGGTTACCTGTTCCGCGGCTGGAACCTGGGCGGAGGCTTTGCCCACCTGACATCCAAGACGAATTCAGTGGGACTGTTGGGGGATGGGGACACGGAGGTTACGGACACCTCAACGAACACTTATTCTTTCAGTTTGGGACACAAGCTACCGCTGGACGGAGGCTTCGGACTCGGGGTCAGCAGGTCCAGTTACAACTCCGATTTATCGGGGGCGACAACCGGGACGAACACAGGCACGACCGACAATGCCTACGGCAACATGGGGGTAAAAGTCTGGAGGCTGCCGGTAACGGCGACGGCGAGCTACACGGATAATGTGTACGGAGCGTTCGAAGAGCAGGTCCTAAGCCAGGGCGGAACGCTGTTATTCACCGATCTAAGCCCGACCTCGCGATCGTTGCTGGTGAATGTGAGCACGGGATATGCAATTCTGCCGCATACCTACGTGAACGGTTATGTGAACCGGCAGGAACTGTGGCTGGGAGGCTCAGCGTACGGACTGACTCAAGTTGGCGCCAACATCGCCGCTAATCTGGGGAAGTTTTTTAAAGGACTTACAGTGACGGTGGGCATGAACGACAATGCCAATAAACAAGGGAACGTGGGAGCAGGGCTGGTGGCAAACGCGAACTACCTCCGGAATATTGGGCACTGGCGATTTTCGGCCAACTACAACTACAACCAGAGCGTACAAACGCTGCTCGCGATATACCAGATTTCGAGCATGAGTTATGGCGCGGGAGTGCAACGGCGGTTTGCCGACGGCTTGTCGTTGAATATATCGGGTGGTGGAGGACGGACAGCCTTCGAGCAGGTCCCCGGAAATGGGAGCCATTCGTGGAACGTGAATAGCGGGATCAGTTGGCATCGGACGAACCTGGCAGGGAATTATTCGCAGTCGGCTGGGACCTCGGTGCTGACGCCGACGGGGCTGATCGGAGAACAGGATCCTATTATCTCGAATGGCCTGGTTGTTTTCACCGGCAAGAGCCGCGGCCTTAACTTCGGGACAAGCCCGGTGCGGAACCTGACACTGGCAATTACGTTCTCGAAGGCGAACAGCAACACGCTAACGCTGGGGTCGGCGGATGGAGTGTCTTCGTACAACCAAACGGAGTTGTATACTGGGACACTCACGTACCGGTTGCGGAAGCTGAATTTCAACGCCAATGTGGTGCAGTTCCGGCAAGGGATCAGCGCGGCCGGGACGGCGCCGAGCAACGTTACAACTTACTTCTTCGGGATCTCCAGGTGGTTCAAAGCATTTTAGGCCGAAGGTGGAACGGACCTTGTGGGCCGAGAACCTTCGCCTGCATAAGCCTGCTGTTCGTCTCCCTTCTCGCGGCGGCCAAGCCCAAAGAAAATTTGAAGATCATGCTGCCGCCAGACCTCTTGTTGCCAGAAGGGAGAAAGCTGAGCTACGAGCGGAGCTTCAGCAACGAGAAAGAAGTGTTGGGGAAGCCTGGATTTTGGGGGAAGGTGCTGAACGTGGTGGCGGGCGAGCGCGAGTACGCGGAGATGATTCGGCCGTATGGGATCGTAGTGGACTCGCGCGGCCGGGCGATGGTGACCGACCCTGGCGCGCGGGGCGTGCACATTTTTGATTTCGCGGATCACAAATACAAGTTCGTGCAACGGGCGGAGAAAGATCGTGATCCGATGCTGGCGCCGCAGTGCATCGCGGTGGATGCGGAAGACAATTTTTATGTGACAGATTCGGAGTCGGGAAAGATTTTTGTCTTTGAGCCGGGCGGGAAGTTCAAGCGCGTGATTGGCAGTTTGAAGGGGGGGGAGGGATACTTCAAGCGCCCAACCGGGATCGCGGTGGATTCGGCAGCCGGGAAGATTTATGTCACGGATACTCTGCGCGACAAGATCTTTGTGCTGGATATGGACGGGCAGGTGGTCAAGACGATCGGAAAGCACGGAACGGGCAAAGGCGAGTTTTATTATCCGACGGAATTGCGGCTGGACGAGCGTGGAGCCGAGGGTGCGGAGAATCACGCGGGAGAGCGGACGCTGCTGGTGGTGGATGCGATGAACTTCCGGCTGCAACTGGTCGGACGAGACGGAGCGTTTGAGGGGACGATTGGGCGGGTCGGGGAGTCGGTGGGAGGCCTCTTTCGGCCGAAAGGAATTGGAGTCGATTCGGAAGGCCATTTGTATGTAGTGGAGGGGCTGTCAGGACTGGTGCAGGTGTTTGATCGCGAGGGGCGGCTGCTCTACTACTTTGGGGGACGCGGACAGGCGCTAGGACAGTTTCAATTACCAATGGGACTGTTTGTAGGACGGGACGACCGGATTTTTGTGGTCGATTCGTATAACCGGCGAGTGCAGGTGTACCACTATTACGGGCCGACCAAGCGGACCGGAGGCGCGACTCCATGAGGAAGGTTGCGCTTTGCTTAGGGTTGTTAATAGCGGCTCTGGTGGCAACGACGCGAACGGACTCGCAAACGGTCCCGACCACCGACGTGATCGGCGTGCATGATATGGGGCCCTATGGGCAGGCGCCGATTACCGGCAGCCTGACCACATGCGAGTATTGCCATGCGCCACATTCGGCGCGGCCCGATCAAACGCCGCTGTGGAGCCAGCAGCTTTCGACGACCACGAACTACTCGCTCTATTCCGATCCCATGATGGTGAACCAGCCGCAGGAGCCCGCGCTCGGCTCCGCCAGCAATCTGTGCCTGAGCTGCCACGACGGAACGGTGGCACCGGGAACGACGTCGCCATACGGCAACATCAAGATGAGCGGATCCATGAATCCGCAGGACGTGTTTGGCACGGATCTGCAGGGTATCCATCCGTTTAATTTCAAGCTGCCTTTACAGAATGCGCCTAACTTGCTCCCTAGCCTGGTTTCGAGCGGAACGACAGGCAATCCCGCGGTCAAGTTGATTAATGGAAACGTGCAATGCACGACTTGCCACGAACCGCATGCGCAATCGATCGATCCCGTCGCTGGGGACTTTCTGGTAATGAATAACGCGAATTCCGCGTTGTGCCTGGCGTGCCACATATCGGATCCGGGTCAGATGGGCAATATCTCAAAGCGTTCGGGTAGGAGCGACAGCGGGATTATAGGAAGTTTGGCGCGAGGATCGACCACGAACTTCAATGCGTTTGCGCATTGGATGAGGAGCGCGCACGAGCAACCGACTTACAAGGTTTCGAAGACGGCGCGGCTTGGGCCGTACGGCAATACGAAGCAGAACGGTTGCCTCTCCTGCCATGCGCCCCATAAGGCTCCGGGCGCGGTTGCACTTCTGACCGGGCCAGCGCAACCTGTTCCGAACATGGACACTACGACGCAGAACTGCATGTCGTGCCACAACGGCGGCTCGACTATATCGCCGGCGATTCCCAATGTGTTTGCTGAGTTTGCCAAGGGGGGGCATCCTTTTCCTACCGGGCGCAACCAGCACATCGTCAACGAGAGTGAAGTGCTGAACAAGAACCGGCATGCGACGTGCGTGGACTGCCACGATCCGCATTCGACAAACCAGACGGCGACTTTCGCCGTGACCACGATCCGGGCCTCGCAATATGGCAGCACAGGGATAAGCGCCGCCGATGGGACGAGCGTTCTGAAGCCCGCGGAAAATCAATTCGAAACCTGCCTTCGTTGCCACGGGACCAGCGCGGGGAAGCAGATCTTAGCCATATATGGATACCTTCCGACACGGGGCATCACGGCTGGCGATCCGCTGAACATCATCCCGCAGTTCCGCGCAACGGCGCGGTCGAGTCATCCGGTGATGCATGACCGGAACAGTCCGTTCCCGCAGCCCAGCCTGCTGAAGGTCATGTGGAATCTCGATGGGCATACGCAGGGGCGGCCGCTGACCACGCGAATTCTGTGCACCGACTGCCACAACAGCGACGACAACCGGGAATTCGGGGGCAGCGGACCGAACGGACCGCACGGTTCGCGCTACTCTCATATTCTGGAGCGGCGCTACGAGTTCAGCCAGGTTGCGCCAGGCTTGCCGCCGGCAGCTGGGCCAGGAACCACAATCCAGAATCTTCTTCCGCCGATAACGGACCCGTCGGCAGGCGGCCCCTATGCGTTATGCGCCAAGTGCCATGATCTCGCCAACATCATGTCAAATGTGAGCTTCAGCAAGCACGCATCGCATATCAATGCGGGATTTTCCTGTTCGGTTTGTCACACGTCACATGGAAACGGATCTTCTTCCGCCAGTGTAAGCGGCGAGCGGCTCGTAAATTTTGATATCGCGGTGGTGGCGCCGAACGACAATTCGAAGCTTCCCATTTCGTACACCCGCGCCACAGGCACCTGTACTCTCAAGTGCCACAACGTCGACCACAACTCCGATGGCACTGTCACATCTCCGGCCACGAAAGGGCCACATAAGATCGCGCATTAAGAATACGAGATCGCAGCGGTCGCTCATGTTGCGACCAACCGGGAGACGGTGAACGATGCCGAATGAAATCATTGTGGAGAGTTCTGCCGGTCGCGTTCGCTCCAACAAGTTCGATTTTCGTTGCCTCGGCAGCGAGTCCCTTCGCATTTTTGCGTTGTTGGTGTTGCTGACCGCAGCGGCTGTGTCCACGTCGTTTTCGCTTGCACCTTTCTCGAACGGCGACATCTGGTGGCATCTCAGTTCCGGACTTTGGGTTCTTCGGAACCATAGCATTCCACGCACTGGTTTGTTCTCGCAGTATCCGGATCGGCCTTGGGTGGATTCGAGCTGGGAATTCGACGTGATGACAGCGGCAGCCTACCGACTGCTCGGGTTGAAGGCATTTGCCGCAGTTCTAATGGCGTTCAGAGTCGGTCTAGCATGGGCGACCTTTCTCTTAGCGCGCGGGCGGCGCGCTAATTTCTGGGGTGCCATCGTGCTGTCAGTGGTGGCGCAGTTTGCCATTGGCGACTTATGGCCGCTGCCAATCCTTTTGTCGATTCTGTTCTTTGGGGTTGAACTGCTGCTTTTGCTGGAAAGCCGCCGGAGCGGTAACTTGCGACCGCTGTATTGGTTGCCAGTACTCTTTTTTCTGTGGGCTAACTTGCATGGACAGTTCCTGGTTGGACTGGTGTTGCTTGGTATATTCCTGGCGGCTGAGGCCGCTGAGTTCTTTTTGCCCTCCTCCCGAGTACGTACGCCTTCGCCGCCGCTTAAGTCCCTATCGAGGGTTTTCACAACAGCTGGACTGACGGTCGCGACAACGCTCCTTACACCATATCCGTTGCGAATGTTCCACAACGCGTTGCAGGCGGCCTACGCGAAGACGATGTTCAAGAATTTTCAGGAGATGCAGGCGATGTCATTCCGGCGACCATCGAATTTTGTATTGATGCTGCTCGCTATGACCGCATTTCTAGCTCTGGGGCGGCAGCGATCGCGCGATTTGTTCAAACTTTGTGCGATGGCGGCTTTCCTCGTGCTGGCATTCCGGGTGGGACGGGACGGTTGGTGCGTCGTGTTGCCGGCGGTTGCTGTGATCGGCGACGCGCTCGCGGATTGGCGGATAGAAGTTGAGCCACGAACGAGCGGCCGAAGGTGGAAATGGGAGACGCCGCTCGTTGGGATGCTCGTTCTGGTGGTGCTGGTGGCGGCTTCCATCCACATGCCGAACGGCCAATTTCTGATGAAGCAGATCAGTCGCGGTTTTCCTACGCAGGCGTGCGATTACATCCGCGACAATCGGCTTCCCGGACCCATTTTCAATACTTATTATTGGGGCGGTTTCCTGACCTGGTATTTGCCCGAATACCCAGTCTCGATCGACAGCCGCGTAAATCTTTACGGCAACGGAATCACGGATCGATACTTCAAGGTGAGCGAGGGCAACGAGCGCTTCGAAACCGAGCCGAAATTTACGGGAGCGCACACAATTTTGCTCGAGCACGATTCGGGCATGCTGAAGGCACTGACGACACTGCCGGCGTTGCGTGACCAATTTCGCATCGCCTATCAGGACAGACTGGCGACGGTGCTCGTACGGCAGTAGAGGGCTGATGTGGCTGCTAATTGCGGGTGAAGACCACCGCGATCGGATCCTGATACACCAACCGAAAGCGTGGGTCCACGGTCAGGAGTTTTGCCAAGGGAAGTTTTCTCGGAAGCAGCACCAGGCCCGCTTCATTCAAATAGGGATCGGACGTATAGGATTCGCCCTGGCCCGTGTCAAAGGTGAGCTGGTCAAGTTCGTCGCCATACAAATCGTTTCGTCCGTCGACGGCGACGGGGTACTGTGGCATATACCAGATCAAAAAGCCGCCCCAGTCGAGATCGTTGTATAGCGGGCCGGGGAAAGAGTTCTGGCGGACGAAGTTGATGGCATTCACGGGATAGACACGGCTGATGCCGCGGTCGAGATCGCGGGTGTTGAATCCGGTATTGCCGGCCACCAGATACAGCATGACCGCGAGGAAGGCTCCCATCCCGGCCAACTCGGGAAGCCGCAGCGGCGGCGCCTGGACACTTGCTGGTGCCGCTTTCGCGATCTCGCCGACAACGCTCTCCTCGATGCCCCAATCGGCGAGAAACGTCACCGCGCAAATTCCCAGGAACCAGGCGTCACGCTGCGTGCGGAAGGCGATCACGCTCGTGACGATCAACATGGCGAGCTTGAAGAGATCGATTTGCTTGCGTGAGCCAACGGCGTAGTACGCAGCTGCAGCCGCGAATAACAGGATGTAGTGGGTGAAGGTCTTGAAGTCGAAGGCCGCCAGTTCCTGAATCATTGAGTAAGGCACGTGCGAGTTCGAATAGGCGGCGACTACGTGATAAAGGTGATAGGTGTAGGGCCCCAGGAAAGTCGCCGCGAAGCAGGCGAGCAAAACGCCGACCAGCCCGGGGAGTGGAAGGGTGGGAGGCTGAATGAACTGCAACTCGATTCGGACCCACTTTGCCAGGCGCTGAACGAGATTGATTCCCATGAATAATCCGACGGTGGCGATGCCATAGATGAACTGGATATGGATGTTGGCCCAGATTGCAAAAATCAAAGGCAACCACCAAACCAGCCGCATGCTTGCAGTGCGCTGGGCTTCGAGAAGTAAAGTGAGCATAATCGTAAACAGGATCATGGTCACAAAGACCGGCCGTGGCATGAGGCTGAATAGAAATGCGAAGCTGCCGACGAGCGCGAGGAGCCATGCGATCCAGAAGCTGCCGGAGAGGCGGTGCAGCATCCAGAAGAGGGCGAAAGTAACGGCCATGGTCAACAGGATTCCGAACATGGCGAAGCCAATCAGGCCGAACCACGAATAGGCGAGGGACATCATGACTTCATAGCCCCAGCTGTAGGCGATCCACGTATGGTTGGCGGCGGTGCGCGAGAAAATGCCGGTGTAAGGGACAGCATGGTGCTGGACGATCCAATCGCCGGTTTTTAGGTGCCACCAGATGTCTGGGTCGCGGACGGTGGTTTGCGCTGTGAAGGCGATGGTCGCCATCAGAATTAGCAAGAACGATAGAGCGAATAGCTGGACGCCACGCAGACGCAGGAGGCCGCGGATTTCCTGGAACGTGCTCATGATGCCGGGTTCCTCATATTAGACTCGCCTCAAATTCGGTATTCAAATTCAACACAAAATCGGATACTTCAACCCGGGTTATTGTTGACTGCGAGCCGCCTCGCTGTCGCAGCGGAATGCGCGAACATAGTCGTTAGCGACCATCGGGGTCCTGCTCCAGATCCAGGATGAGGGGTCTCGCCATACCCGGTCCTCATTTTCGACCACGATCGCCGCGATGCCATATTGCCGGCATATTGGTTCTACGTTGCCGCATCGGAAAACTCGAAATATCTGCGCGAAGCTTCTGCGCACGCATCACGCACTGGACGGGGTCTCCACCAAAGGCTGTTCCGCAAACGGGATCGCCTTCGGGAGTGGCGGCGGCGGAGTCATGACCGGAATAGAGCATGTGCAGAACTGAATGCATTGTAGCGGGGTTGCTCTGCGAGACTGCCGAAGTCGGTTGTTGTGCATTAAGAACGTCGTATGCCGACCGAAACGCATAAGCTCGCTTGCCGAACTGGCGGTCGGGATCGACCCAGCTCTCTCCCTTCACCGCGCCGGAATCGGAGAGTACTGGATACATGCGCAACATGAAAACCTGATACGCGGTTCCGATAACACCTAAGACTAGCAGTGAGGCTAGAGCGGTGCGCACCGGTCGCGATGGAGTAGTGTTGCGGCTGGCTGGACAGAGTGACGTCTTGCGCGGGCATTGATCGACCAAGCCACCAATTGTCGACAAGGTTCGTCCCCCAGAGCAAGAGGATCAATTGTGCCGGCAGGAAACAACGCCAGCCCAGGTCGTTCGTGCCGGTAGTGCTGGAACGGAGGAATGTCCCGATCAGGAAAGAGGTTGCCACGAGCGTCCAGGCAGCCATTTCATTGGCGCTGGCCTCAATCTTGCCACGTCTAAACTGGCGCAGGCGCAGGAAGCCGACGGCGAGGAAGAATCCGAGCTCAAGCGCATAGTTGATGGGCAGGAAGATCAGATTGAGCAGCGTCAAGTCGGACTGCGTTTGAGGATTGAAGCCGACCTTCTGGGCAAAATGAACCGCCAGCGAGAAGGGGCGTAGTGCGAATTCCGCAAAACCTGCGCCCCCTGCTGGGCCGCGCAAACTGAGGAGAAAGGGCAGTGCGCAGAGCAAAGCAACGGCACCCGCGCCAACAAACATTGCGACCTCCAACCAATTCTTGCGGGTGACCGATGCCAGCAGCCAAAGCGCGATCGCAACGACAAAGGTGAATGTTACATAAACCGACATGCCCGCTGCGCTGGCGAAGGCAATGCCGGCAACTATTACGGCGCTGGTCGTCCAACGCTTCGCATCAGCTTGATGGCGGAGCAACAAGAATCCGACGAAACAGGCGATCAACCCGGCAACGTGATGTGGTACCCACAGCAATGCTCCAGCCCACGAGGAGATTTGCGCTTCGTTCCACAACTCCATATCGTCCAGTACAACCCCACCCGCAAACCGGATGTAGAGGGTCGGCAGAATATCCAGGCCGGTGACCGCGAGCAGGGCGATGCCAAGCAGCGCTTGCCGCTCGATGTTGGTTCGGACGCGCAGCAGGAACTTGAGGCCGAGCGCGACGAGACAGATCAGGCCGACTCCGCACCAGACCACGCCGGAATAAACCACATAACGCGGCGACAAATGGACGAGCCGCATAGGCAGACTGCAGAAAAGCAACCAGAGGTAGTGGTAGCGCAAAGGCGCGCCGGCATTGGCAAAGAACGGATTGCTCGGGGGGACATGGCGGGCGAGTGCGGAAGTCATCACGGTGCGCACGGCGTGGTCGTAGGCGACGATTGGGGGATAGAGCCTGTCTGCAATTTGGAGATCGACGAGCGA
Organism: uncultured Acidobacteriaceae bacterium; assembly: GCA_963698865.1. Taxonomy (GTDB): domain Bacteria; phylum Acidobacteriota; class Terriglobia; order Terriglobales; family Acidobacteriaceae; genus Acidiflorens. The sequence goes on from CAVOSL010000007.1 coordinate 1,349,028, forward strand.
GCCGATCGCTGCGATTCCCCACAACGCAAGCACGGCGAACGCGAAGCGCATGTACTTTGAAAGCGGCCGGAGCTTCATCTGCCGGGCCTCTTTCATGAGCAGCAGCAGGCATGCGGCGGACGTACCGATATAGAACCCCCAGAGTCCGAACACCAAGAATCGCGCCAACAAATATGAAAGCATCGGGCAGACGGCAATGGAGAGTGGAACCGCGAGAATGAGCCGCAGGATTGGACGCCGCTGGCGGAATTCGAAGAGGTTAAGCGCCCAGCCTGCTACATATCCGGGGGCGACGATGAATGGGAGTAGAGCGAGGCTTGCCTTGATTATTCCCAGCGCGTCGGTCACGGTGAAATTGGGCATCGAGTTGGGTCAGTTCGGAGATTGCGCCGGGAGTTCCCCAACACGTGGCTGAATGCGGTGGAAGATTAAGTAAGACTCGCGCTGAACAACCAGACGTTTGTAGAAATTGTAGCCATCCGAGAAATGCACGAACTCATACCCCAGAGAGGCCCATTTCGGCCGCGCCTCCTCTAGCATCACCTTCGGAACTCTGGAATACATAACAACATACTCGGGGTTCAGCCGCTTCAGTTCGTCGAGGTCGAGGGAGATGCCAAAAACAGGCAGGCCATTATGCATATATGCGGTAGGAACATTGCCCAATATGTTGTGATCGAAGTAAGCCTGCACGCCGGCCATTCCAAACCCGAACCCGACGATAGATCCATGGTCCGCGCCCACTGCCTTAAGGTAGTTCGCGGCATCTTCTGCGCCGGAATAGGGGTAGAGATAATCCCTCTGAATGGCGACGGCCGCGTCCCAGATGTTGACCGCGCAGAGGCAGAGCAGCAGAATAATCATCCCTTGCAGAGCTTTGCGCTGGAAAATAGCCAGAATGCGCTGCTCATCTTCGGAGGGCCATGCGATCCATAATCCTGTAATTGCCGCAAGAAATACCGTCCCCTGGTGATGTGCAGACCCGTACAGAATGGAGTAGAGAGCGATCTCGAGCGCCACGGGCAAAAGAAACATCAGCAGGCTGCCTCGCAGCAAACACCAGGCAGCGGCCAGCAAAAGGAATATCGCCGACGGAATCAGATAGTCGAAGAACGCGCCAGACACTACTGCCGTGAATCTCGTGTAAACGGTTATGTCTTGCCCCTGCTGGTTTAGCACTCCGGCCAGGCGCAACAATCCTCCCTTCGAAACGATTTCAGCCGAATCCGATACCGGCTTCAGGACTATAAAGACGAACACGAAGGTGATCACCATTACGCCGGCGCAGACCAGGTAGCGATGCCGGACAAATTTGTCGAGCTTCTGCCAGGATCGGACGGCTTCCATCAGATATGCCAGCCCGAAGCATCCGGCCAATATCGTCCCGTGGAAACTCACATTCGCCAGCAGCACCAGCATGAGTGTTATGCGTTCGGGATGCGCGCGGTCCTTAAACAGAATCGCCGCCGCAAACGCAAACAAAGGCAGGAGCGTATATTGTCGCGCGATTACGGCATACTGGTAGACCATGAAATAAGTAAAGGCCAGAGGCCAACGGAGGATTCGGGGGAAGGGAGCTTTGAAGATGAGCAAAGCGGCCCCGGCGGTTGCGCCAGCCATGCCGATATAACCGATTGCTCCGTAGCGCGCGTGGAAAATGTGTTGGGCGACCCACAGAATGGTGTGCCACAGCCCGGGTGTACCCTCATAGCGCAATTCGTGGAACCAGAGGGTGCGTAGATCCTCATCACGCGCGAACAGCCATGCTTGCGCTTCATCTACCCACTTCTCGTGATAGCTGATCGTGAAGGCGACAACCGCCACCCAGAGGCCGAGCGCGCCGAAATCGCCAATTCTCCACCACCGTTTTGACGAAGGAGTAGTCGTGGACGAGGAACGCGCGACGTCGAGCGGGCCGAGCTCGTGATCCAACCGTTTATTCGTGGTCGAAACAGGGGTCATGGATTCTCGGAATTTCTCAGTTTGCCAGACTGAATACCCTGGGGTTCTGTGGCAATGAAAGGCAATCGCGATGCCAGTCTGAGCGACATGTAAGCCCAACATAGGCAATGAGTTGTGGGTACGCGCGGGGCGCGAATCAACCGCCGTCGCGGGGCAAATGACCCGCCGGCTGTGGAGAAAGCCCCGGCCCTCATGGCGCGCCGCGGGCAGCCAGCCCGACCACATCTCCTTCGCGCAATTCGCGCGAGCAAATCTGCTGGTTATCCGGGCCGCACAGATATGCGAGATATACAGGCAGGTCGCGGGGTTGCACGCGGTAACGGCCCAGTTCGACCGCATAGACATCGGCATAGTCAGCCATCACAATCGGATTTCCGGGTGCCGCGCGCAGACGAAACTGTTCAGTGGACGGTTCGTAATCGGCATAGCTGAAGCAACGACCGATGCAGGCGCGGTCTACCTGGTGCTCGCCTGGACTGAAGTTCCTGGAAGGGATGCGCGTGAGTCCGATGACCCGGCTGTTTAGCGGAAGCTGCGCCAGGACGGCGTCGAGGCGATCCTCCATGCGGTTAATTTTCCGCGCGTCCCAGAATACGAGTGCGAAGAAAATCATCGCGCTCAGCATGAGGATTGCTTTTTCGTGAAGCTTGGGCTGCAAGTCCATCAAAAAAGCGGCTAGCAAAATTCCGGCGGCCAAGGAGAGACGCAGGGACACAAAGTCGAATGGAGATTGAAACTGTGTGAAAGCTATATCGGCAGGAATCAGGATGACGGCAGCCGCCGTCAACAGCCAGAGTTGAAGACCAATGTCGAACGGCGCATGGCGCCAGGGAAAGGTTGCGATGCGCCGCCAGAACAGCATCGCCCACGCTGCGAGAAACAACCAATAAGGAATTTCGTAGAGTCTCCCGAAGAGTACGAGCTGTTTTGCGCCCGTGATGTACCAGGCCTGATCCCAGGACCAGATATTCTCGTACCGAGACACAACCAAGAAGTGTCCTTCCAACAGCGCGAGTACGCCGGCGGCCAATAATATGAGGCGGCCCTGTGGGGGTAGAAGTTCCGCAACGACGATATACAAGACGAGGCCGATTGCCCAGATCACCGGTAGAGGGTGGGCGGTCCAAGCCAGCAAAAGTAACGGCGTCGCCAACAATCGACTCCGCCAGCCACCATGCAGAACGAACGCGAGATACCAAAAACACAGTCCCAGCCCCAGGTAAAAATTGAAGAAACCGGCGTGAAAGATGAACCCGTAGGAGAGGGCGGCGACCGAAGGCAGCAGAAACGACCAATTTCTGGGTCGCCGCCCAGAAATTAGCAGAATTGCCCCCCAGGCGAAGATCAGCACTGCCACGCAAACCGCGATCCGTTGGGTGGCGGCCGCGCCAAAATGCGGGAACAGCCGAGCCAGGATCAGATCGAAAAGCACGTTGTTCGACTGCGGTGCGATCCACAGGCCGGGCGCGCGGTTTTGGGCAACGAGCGAAGTCAGCCACGCGTTGTAGATATGGCTAGAAAGGTCGATGGATTGAATGCGCGATTGCCAAAAACAGGGGAGCACCAGTATCAGACTGACAGGAACCGCAATCCTCCACGAAAACCGCTTATGGCTCGCGTTTTCGGAATCGTGAGATGCCTTGGAATTCTGCGTCACGGACTTTTGCATCTCCGACAGTCTACCCGGAGCGGACACTCATCGAAGCAGGCGAAACACATCACTGCGATCGTCGGTCCAGAGTTGACAGTCACTCTCAATTTGACTCGGAAATATAACTGGCCCTAAACCTCGAATGGAGAGGCTTTCGGGGCGTCGAGCGAGCAAGACCCAGGAACTAGTCATAAAAGGATCGTTTGCGATGTTGTCCACTACCACCAAAGGCGCTTGATACTGTTTGGCAATGCCAGAAAGAACCGGTAACAGATTGACATGGCGGCTGCTGATATGGACGGCGATCAGGCCAGAATCGGTATTTACCAGCTGCCAATAAATATCGAACGCTTCTTTCGTGAGTAGATGAACGGGGATCGCATCTCCCGAAAAGGCATCCAGCACCAAGACATCGAATTGCTGGGCTTCGCCACGGGCAAGTTCATTTTCCAGAAGCAGACGTCCGTCACCCACCGCGACGGAAGTGTTGGCCCGCGAATCGTGCAGGAAAGAAAAAAGGGGCTGCGCGCCCGAGGAAAGGTCGACCATCGCAGGATTAATCTCGTAAAAGCGGATGAAGTCCCCCGGTTGCCCATAGGCCGCGATTGTGCCGGTCCCCAAACCGACAACGCCGACACGAAGCGGGCCGGAGTTCGCGAGTCGCTTGGGATGATTACTCAACACAAGGCCGATGCCGCTTTGGGGGCCGTAATACGCCACAGGCAATCTTTCGTAGGGCGGGTTGAGTTGCGCCCCGTGCAGTGTTCTGCCGTGCATGAGAATTCTTCCGGTTTTGGAATGCTGCACCTGAATTACGCCGTAAAAGTTGCGCCTGCTGAGGGTGATTCTGGCAAGCGGCAGGGTTGACCAGTAGAGGAAAATGAACACCAACAGGAGTAGCAGGCCCACCGGCAAATGCACAAAACGAAAACCTGGGTTGCGAGGTTCACTGGGTTTCCTGATGATGATGCTGCCTGAGACTGCAAGAAATCCCACGAGCACGACTGCAGGGTAGAAGCGCAGCCGCAGCAGGTTGTTGTGCAGATCGGTGTTTGAGAGGTAAGCGGCATACCCCCCCAACAGCATTCCAACTGAAATTGCCAGCGGAACATAGGGGCGCTGATCGAATATCCAGGACTCCGTGTCACGGACCAGACAGATCAGTCCCAACGCAACCACCCCGGCAAGACAAAGCTGGAACTCAATAAACGTATTGAATATTACAGGAGAGATGACTGCGACAAAGATGCCGCCTGCTGCCCCTCCAACAGAGATCGTGAGATAAAAGGACGTGAGCTCATCAACCGCAGGTTTCAGCCGCGCGAGTTCGCCGTGGCAAATCATCCATGCGGAGAACAGCGTGATTGCAAGCACCGCTGCCTGTCCAGAAAACTGGCCGCCGTAGACGAGCGGTACACACGTGACGACTGTCCCGAGAACAAATGTTGAGTGAAACAAGGCGCGCGAATACCAGCGTGAATTACCAAAACAGAGAATGAAGGTAAGCAGGTAAATGGAGAGTGGCAACACCCAGAACAAGGGTATCGAGGTGACTTCCTGGCACAAAAGATTGGTGGCTGCCAAGAGAAGTGCCGAAGCACATGCGGCAAGAAGAAACCATAATATCTGGCTGATTGGACGATAACTCTTCGGATGAAGTATTTCGGGATGATCTGAGAAGGCCTTCGGCTCCGCGGCGCCGCGAAACCAGAAGCCGCAAAGCGCACAACCAGCAGCGAAGCAGACAAAAAGAATCGACCAGACCTTCCCTAGGCTGGTCAAGCCGAAAGCCGGCTCAAGGAGAAATGGAAACGTGATCAGGCCAAGAAGAGATCCAGCATTCGAAACTGCATAGAGGCGGTAGGTGTGAGTGCCTCCCCCGAGGCGGGCATACCATCCTTGCAAGAGCGGGCCCGTAGTCGAAAGAACGAAAAATGGCAGACCGGTGGCCACAAAGATGACAGCGGCCACTCCGATGATGGGATTGCCATTCGCAATCCGTTTCCAGGACGCTCCCGGAGTAACAGCGGATGGCCAGAGAATTGACAAGACAAGCACCAGAAGTGACGCAGAAATCAGAAGTCCAAGGTGAACAAGAACCTGGCGTTTGCCGGTGAGTCGGCTGTAGACGCTATGAGAGTAAACATATCCCCCAAGCAGAAGCAGTTGATAGATCAACATGCAGGTTGTCCAGACGGCAGCGGCTCCACCAAACCAAGGAAGAATGTGCTTGCCGGCCAGCAACTGCACCTGGAAAAGAAGGAAGGCGCTGAGAAAAGTTGTGAGCACGAAGACGCTGGTGCGCCAGCGGGAGGGGTTCTGCGTGCCGGGTTTCGAAGTTTGTGCCATTGACTTGCCGCAAAAGGAGTTATGACAAGGTGTTGAGTCTAACGTCGATGCCTCCGGGGAGCCCCCGATGACCGTCACACGGCGCTGTGTGCTGGATCACATTCAGGGCGGCAACCTCGGCATAAAGTTCGCCCATTGTTGGACAAATCTTTTCTGCGGGTGGGAATGAGTGTGGAGAAACTTCGCTTCTTGAAAATGGCTGCCGCATTTGCGTTCGCTATCATGTTGGCGACAGGATCGCCTGCGCAAACGTTCAGCACGGTGGCAAGTTTCGATGTTGCCAATGGCGCGAACCCTCAGTCGTCGCTCATTCAGGCGACTGACGGGAACTTTTATGGGACGGCGGTCGCGGGTGGCGCAAACCAGGGTTGTGGTTCTGCTTTCGCCTGTGGCACGGTCTTCATAATCACCCCGACCGGACGATGACCAGCTTCTACAGCTTCTGCTCGCAGCCAAACTGCGCTGACGGCGACTTCCCTGTCGGAGGGCTCATTCAAGGCACTGACGGGAATTTCTATGGAACGACATCCAGCGGCGGGCTCAGCAGCAATTGTGACCTGGGCTGCGGCACCGTGTTCATGATCACGCCCGCCGGCGCGCTGACGAGCCTCTACAGCTTTTGCTCCCAGCCGAACTGCGCCGACGGCTCCTTGCCATACGCGGGCAGGCTGGTGTATGGGCTGGATGGAAACTTCTACGGAACAACCGCAACCGGCGGGGCCAATGGAAACTATGGAACGGTCTTCATGATCACGCCGGCGGGAGTGCTAACCACGCTCTACAGTTTTTGCTCGCAAACTAACTGCACCGATGGATATGCGCCTTTTTCAGGACTGGCGTTAGGTGCGGATGGCAACTTCTACGGAACAACTTATTATGGCGGGGCCAATAGCGCCGGCACGGCATTTATGATCACGCCCAGCGGCGCGCTGACTACGCTGTGCAGCTTTTGCTCCCAGGCGGGTTGTACTGACGGCGCCGGACCTTATGGCGGATTGATCCAAGGGCTGGATGGAAACTTTTACGGCACCAGCGAGTTGGGCGGGGCCAATGATCTTGGCAGCGTATTTGAGATCAGCATTGCGAGTGGAAGGCCGGCGCTGAGCACGCTTTACAGTTTTGCGGGCAGTGACGGGCGATTTCCGCAGGCCGGGTTAATTCAAGCCAGCGACGGGAACTTTTATGGAGTAACGATTGAGGGCGGCACAAATGACGACGGTACGGCCTTCATGATCACTCCAACAGGCACGTTGACTACACTCTACAGCTTCTGTTCCCAACAAAACTGTAGTGACGGTAGCGGGCCTTACGGCGGTCTGGCACAAGTGAGCAATGGGACTCTATACGGCACGACATATTTCGGCGGCAGCAGCAGCAACTGCTACACCGAGGGCTGTGGCACGCTTTTTAGCCTCTCGCTCGGGCTTCCCCAGTTCGTCGAAACCCAGTTGCCCTCTGGCAACGTTGGCGCAAGCGTCACGATCCTCGGCTTGGGACTGAAAGGCGCGAGCAGTGTAAGCTTCGATGGGACTGTGGCGAAGTTCACGGCCGGCAATTCGGAAATCAAGACCAAGGTGCCCGCCGGGGCCACCACCGGTAAGGTCACCGTAACCTTGGCAGCGGGCGGCACGCTCAAGACCGTTGTACCGTTCCGCGTGAGGCCGCGCGCCAAGAGTTTCTCGCCCAAGAAGGGCCCGGTAGGAGAACAAATCGAGATTACCGGTGTCAGCCTGACGCAGACTGCAACAGTGAGCTTTGGCGGCGTAGCTGCTACCCAATTCGAAGTGCACTCCGATACTCAGGTGACAGCGACCGTGCCGACCGGCGCAACAACGGGAGCTATTACGATCACAACTTCCGGGGGCAGCGCCACCAGCAAGAAGAAGTTCACCGTGACGAAATGATTGGGCGCAACTGCCGGTCCACGTTTCTTTACTCACTCAGCAACACTTCCGTGGAAGCCTCACCTAGAGTGTACCCAATCACCAGAACGCCCTTGGCTTCGGTTCGCACGGTTCCTTGCCAATGTGATCAGCATTCCATTGCGGAGGGGCGCAGAATGCCACGCGTTATTTTCCCAACCTAGCTCACTCGGATGTCACCATGAACAGTGACTGCGGGCACTGACGGCACCAGGGATTGAGTGGACAATAAAATTGGATTGGTGTGTACGTCGCCGGGAGTTCTTCCTGGCAGCGGCGCACTCGAGGAGGAGCAGCGGAGCGCGCCGCGCCGGCAGAATGCGATAAGCGCAGTTCAATCGAGAGGAGGTTCTCGATGAACAAGAAAATATTTATTGCACTGACGTTGATTCTGGTTTTCTGTGGTTCAGCCCTATCCCAAACGGGCGTCAAGAAAAAAAGGCCGCTTCCCTACGAGTACGGCCGGGTCGTCATCAACAACTACTCCGAGAAGGCGAACCTTGCGCCTGTCGTGTTTGAACATTGGGTCCACCGTTCCATGTTCACTTGCCGAGTCTGTCACGTGGACGTCGGTTTTGCGATGAAGGCGGGTGGGACAGACATCAAGGCGGCAGACAATGCGCGAGGCTATTATTGCGGCGCCTGTCATAACGGAAAGAGGGTGGTTGACGGAAAAATTGTCTTCCAAGCCTGCTCGAAAAAAGTGATTGGGGAAGATGCGAAAACATGTGAGCGCTGCCACTCCTACGGATTGAAGGTCGCGTCCGATTTCGATTTCTTTCAGTTCAGTCAACCGCTCCCTAAAGAGCGCTTCGGGAACGGGCTGGACTGGGAGAAAGCGGAACTGTTGGGACTCATCAAGCCGGCAAGTTCTCTGGAGGGCGTCTCTACACAAAAGAGTTCGCTCGCCGTGCAGAAGGACTTCGCGCTCAACCCCAAGGTTGAGGGGATGCCGGACATCATCTTCTCGCACAAGAAACATACGGTCTGGAACGGATGCGAGCTCTGCCATCCGGACATCTTCATGGGCGTCAAACGAGGCACCGTAAAGTACTCGATGGTGGACATTTCGCAAGGCAAGTCGTGCGGCGCGTGCCACACCACGGTGGCATTTCCTTTGACGGATTGCCAGCGCTGCCATTCCAAGCCGGTGTCCTAAGCCGAGGCGAACATGCTCACGGCGAAATTGAAGGCGGCGACTATCGCGGTATTGCTGTTGATGGGGCTTGTCGGGCTGTGCTATTTGCGTGCTTTGGGCGAGCCCCAGTCGTCTGTTGTGCAGGCGGAACCGACGAAGGAGTCCTGGCGGGTGGAGTTCGATGACATTTGCTCAAAGACCCAGGACGCCATGACCTTCTCCCAAGAGGAACTCACGAATCTGATTCGACGGTGCGATGCTCTGCAGCCGAAGATTGAAAAGCTCGACACGTCACGGAAAAAGGTCTACCTGGAACGATTGCGAAAGTGCCGAGGCCTTTATGCCTACGTACTCGAATCGAAAAGGAACGAGAAGAAATGAGCGCAGGCTTCTGCTGCTTGCGCTCGCCTGCGGACTCCTGCTTCCGGGAAATATTGCCTTAGCCCAAATCTACTTGCCGAATTCTCCACCGGAACCTGCAGAGTATGGCAAGGTGATTCTTGACAATCACTCGGAGGCAGGGCCGGGCCCCGTGGTATTTGATCATTGGCTGCACCGGTCCAGGTTCACCTGCCGGGTCTGCCATGTCGATATCGGCTTTGCCATGGAGGCGAAGGCCACCGGCATCAGCGCGAGCACCAACCGCGAAGGGTTCCATTGCGGCGCCTGCCATGATGGGAAGAAGTTGTTCGAGGGAAAACCCATCTTTGCTGCGTGCTCTGATGGTGCCAACGACAAGCGGTGTGACCGGTGTCATTCCCTGGGCAAGAAGGGCGTAAGGAAGTACGAGTACAAGGAGTTTACTGCAAAATTCCCGAAGGGCATTTACGGCGTGAACTGGGACGCGGCGGAGAGCTCTGGCGTCATCAAACCGGCCGATTTTGTAGAAGGTCTATCCGTCAAAACGGCGAAGATGGAGAACAGGAAAGATTTTTCCGTCGAAGCACGTTACTCGTGGGTTCACCCTATCGTCTTCTCTCACGAGAAGCATGCCATCTGGAACGGATGTGAACTCTGCCACCCCGAAATTTTCCCGAGTGCTCCGAAAGGCACTGTTCATTTCTCGATGTTTCACAATGTCGAGGGCCAATACTGCGGTGCCTGCCATGGAAAGGTCGCTTTTCCGCTGAACAACTGCCGTAGCTGTCACGGAGGCGCGCCGCTCTGGGCTCCATAACTGTTTGTCGGGGTAGGAGGCGCCAAGCCGAAACGCGGTGCGAACGCCACAATGAACTGGCTCTGAGATCTTGCCTGAGGGCCCGGCTCTGAGAGTCGCTGAATCGAAATTCTACGCGGGAGTTGCCACGCTTCTGATCGGAACGCGGCTATCTTCTTCCACTGCTTGCTGACCGGCTGCGCCTGCCTCGTGGTACTCGGCGTCCTGGTTTACCGCCCAGACATCGTATTTGCGCTGGCCCGCCAAAATGTTTTTCGCCGTGAGCATGGCTGTCATCATGGCATGATCCTGATTGTTGTACTTGTGCATGCCATTGCGGCCGATCAGATGAAGGGTCGGGAAATTCTTGTCCAGTACCGCGCGGATCTTGTCCACGTGCTGCTGGTAGGCGTCATCGTAGACCGGATACGCCTTGCGCTGGCGGATCACGCAGCCATCGACGACATCGGTGGCGCTCGCCAGATTGATTTGCTGAATTTCTCTCTTTGCCAGCGCGAGCAGTTCAGCGTCCGGAGCGTTCCAAAGTCCGTCACCTTCAAAGCAGAAGTACTCCAGACCATAGGAAGAATACGCGGGATCGGGAACCATTTCCGGCGACCATGATTTGTAATTCTGGACGCGCCCGACTTGCACAGCGGGATCGTGAATGTAAATCCAGTTGTCGGTGAAGCGGCCCTGATCGCGGACGATGAGGCCAACCGTCAGAAAATCGCGATAGCGCAAAGACTCGGCCGCACGCTGGGCCTCTTCGGAAAGAGAAGGTTCGATCTGTGCCACTAGTTCTCGGATGGGCATCGATGAGACAAGATTTTCTCCGCAGAATTCCTCGGCTTGTCCGTTTGCATCGCGAGTCGTGACCATCCAGACATTGCGCGCGGAATCGAGACGGCAGCCGGTGACGCGGCGTCCGAGGAGAACTTCGCCGCCGAGCTTACGGATTTTCGCAGCGCAGGTTTCCCACATCATGCCGGGCCCTTTGCGGGGATAGCGGAAGGTATCGATGAGCGTCTTGACAACCTGCTTCCGGTTCTTTGGCTTTCGTTGAGGCAGCAAGGCATGCTTGATAGCAGAACCGAGTGAGAGCCCTTTAATGCGCTGGGCGGCCCAGTCAGCGGATATTTCCTGGCAGCTCATGCCCCAGACTTTCTCGGTGTAGGTCTTGAAGAAAATCTGGAAGAGGCGTCGGCCGAACTGGTTGACGACCCAGTCTTCGAAGGTCTTTGGGTTCAGTGTTGGGTGGAGACGCGCCTTGGCGAATGACAGCAGGCAATGAATGGATTCGAAGAGACCTAGTTTGGCGAGCGCTTCGAAGGGTTTCAGCGGATAGGTGTAGAACTGGCCGCGGTAGAAGATGCGCGAGGAGCGCGGGCGATCGAGCATATCGGGCCCGGCAATCTCGGTCCAAAGGTCTTCAACTTCGCGTGACTTGGAGAAAAAGCGATGGCCCCCGATGTCGAAATGAAAACCATGGTAGTTCACGGTGCGCGAGATTCCACCGACGTATTCGGGATCACTCTCAAGAACGACGACCGGCGCGCCTTGCTTGGACAGTTCATAGGCGGCGGTCAATCCTGCGGGGCCGGCGCCAACAATCACGGCTTTGAAGTTAGTCGATGGCATTCTGGGGAACGTCCTTTTTGATCGTGCGTGTCGGTCCCGTTACAATAGGGAAGCCAATCTCTCCGAGAATCAAAAGCAATCGATCTACCAACGTCCGCTGTAGACTAACCACTTGAAGAACAATGGGCTTACAGCCGAGCAATGGAGCGTAACAGCCCACCTCACAGGGTTAAAACTCACCGCGGTGTGGGCAAACGCCCGAAGCAATCAAACTGGCCACCGAGGCTATGACATCGGCGTGGAACTGTGCGAGCATAAAGTCCCGCCTGCCTGCAACGCCACGCTGCCTCTCGAAGCCTACTAGAAGAATGGTCTCGGCGACTACAAGACTAAAATTAAACGGCTGCTATGAACAGCGCCAAGGTGACGGAGATCACATTATCCTGTGATCGGACTTGCTGTTCGTTGTCCCTTCCCAAATTAAGGTAAGGAGCGTCCAAGGGTGAAGGGCTGGGCTGTCAGAAAAGTGCTTCTCCGTACACACCCCAGTGCGCCGTTGCCGGCAATAAACAGGAAACCGTAGGAGTCCAAAAGCATGACCAATGAAGTGGTAACGTCGCATTCCTCCTCGTCAGAATGGCGGGCCGGACAGGTATACGTACTAGCGGTAGTCTGCCTTCTGATCGGGCTGGCGGTTGGATACTTATTTCGCGGATCGCGATCACCGGCGCCGCCCGCTCCTGCCGCCACGCAGTCTGCGGCCAATGCAGGCGCCGGTGCTCATGCGGCAATGGGCCAGGGTGGCATGGCAAGTCAGCCACCGACACTCGATCAGATGAAGTAAATGGCCGACAAGAAAGCCGAGCCTTTGCTTGCCCAGTTGCAAGCCGATCCCAAGAACACCGACGTACTCGTTCAGCTCGGGAACATTTACCTGGCCACCCACCAGTTCAAGGAGGCCTCCGGCTACTTTGCCAAGGCGGTTGAGATCAAGCCAAAAGACGTGAGGATTCGCACGAGCCTCGCCTCGACCCTCTATTACCAGGGCGACGTCGACGGTGCCTTGCAGCAACTGACGCGGGCCACTACCGATGATCCGAAGGATGCGAACTCCCTGTTTAACCTCGGCATGATTCGCTGGAAAGAAAAAAAGGATGCCAGGGGCGCGTTGTCAGCCTGGGCGCAACTGCTGAAGTCCAATCCGACGTTGGAGCCGGCCAAGAAGGCGCAGGTTCAGAGGCTCATGGCCGATGTTCGCCAGGCAACCACCGCGAATTAAGGCGCAAGGAACTCCCGCGAAATGCTGCTGACGACAGCGCGGCTGCGCGGCCGCCGGCCCCTCCAGCGCAGCTAACCTGCCGGCGAAGGTAGCCGTCTACCCGCTTTCTGTACAGGGGCGGACTGGACGCCTAAAATGCGAAAGCTGAGGTCGGAATCGGAATTTTGCTTTGAAAAGCTACAGAATTGGTTCGCACTTCGGATCGAGCTGAAGAAGGAGCGGTCATGCGACCCGCAAAGATCATTTCATGCACCCTCAGCATGGTTGTCGTCTGCGCTTTGGCGCCACCAATTCCTGCACAAAATACAGCGTCGCGCCAGCGCATCGTAATCGCCGCGAGCGAGGCGTTCGATGGCAAGGGCCACATCCTGCATGACGTTCGGATCGCGATCGAGGGCGGAAAGATTGTTGCGATAGGCCCCAACGTCGAGGGGCCGGTCAACTACGATCTGCGCGGCCTGACGGTGTTGCCGGGCTGGATTGACGCGCACGTGCACATTACATGGATCTTCGGCAAGGACGGGAAGAACGCGGGCACCGAAGGCGCGACACAAGAAGCTGCTTATCAAGCCGCGTCAAACGCATGGTTGACGCTGATGGCAGGCTTCACGACGGTGCAAAGTGTGGGGGCGCCAAACGATATTCCGCTGCGGGATGCCATCGCGAAGGGAATACTCCCCGGTCCGCGTATCCTGACGGCCAACGAGCCACTCGAAGGGAGGGGCGAGGCCACCGGCACGCCCGATGAAATCCGCGCTTATGTGAGGAAGCAAAAACAAGCTGGCGCGGACCTGATCAAAATCTTCGCGTCGAAGTCCATCCGCCAGGGCGGAGGAATGACGCTTTCGCAAGAGCAATTAAACGCGGCGTGCGATGAAGCAAAGAAGCAGGGATTGCGCACGCTTGTGCACGCCTACAAAGAGGCGGTGCGCGCCGCCACTCTCGCCGGGTGCACCGAGGTTGAGCACGGTACGCTGGCCACCGCCGACGACTTGAAATTAATGGCCGAGAAGGGCACCGATCTGGATCCTCAGTGTGGGCTGGTCATTGAGAACTACTTGCAGAACAAAGAAAAATATCTCGGAACCGAGGGCTACACTGCCGAGGGATTTGCAGCGATGGAGAAGATCCTGCCGGTAGATCACGAGATCGTAGAACAGGCAGCGAAAACTCCGGGGCTGAAGACGGTTTTTGGCACGGATGCGGTGGCGGGCGCGCACGGACGCAATGCCGAGGAGTTCATCGACCGCGTGCGGGACTGCCGAGTGGACCCGATGGCTGCGATGGTATCGGCCAACTCGTTGGGGGCTGAAGCCCTAGGCTTGGGCGATCAGATAGGCTCGCTCACACCCGGCTTGCAGGCGGACATCATTGCGCTCGATGGTGACCCGTTGAAAGACATCACAGCCGTTAGGCGCGTGGTGTTTGTAATGAAGGGCGGCGTGGTTTACAAGAACGCGGCGCGCGGCGCGATTCCGATTTATGGCGGGGTGCAGCCTTGATAGACGCCTGCACGAAATCCCCTCTTCTCGGATGAAAAACGCGGTCCTACGCTTGGTTTTGGCACAACGCTTCTGCTACTCTGCCTCTTCAACGTCTAGGTTGAGGAAATCCCAAGAATGCAAAATCTTCGCTCATTCCACTCGTCCCTGGTACTCCTGCTCTGCCTGCTATTTCCGCTGTCGGTTGTCGCGGGCGACAAGAATAAAGACAAATCGGCGAACACAACCACGCCTTCCTATGAACAGGCGCAGCCCGCGAAGGAGGAACTCGACTACGCGACGTACGATCGCATCCGCGACGAGGGCTTGCACCATTCTCACGTGATGGAATTCGCTTCCGCGCTGGCGGATGGCATCGGCCCGCGGCTCACCGGTTCACCCAATCTTCATCGGGCGAACGAATGGACGCGCGATCAACTGACCGCCATGGGCTGCGTCAACGCACACCTCGAAGACTGGGGCGAGTTTGGGATGGGCTGGCAGCAGCTCAATACGTGGGTGCGTATGAGTTTGCCCGACGCGGCCGTTTTCATTGCGCAGGCAGCGCCGTGGTCGCCCTCAACGAATGGCGCAGTGAATGGACCGGCGATTTGGCTTGACGTGAAGACGCCTGCGGATCTTGAAAAATATAAAGGTAAGGTGGCGGGAAAGATCGTGCTCTTCGGCGAGATGCGCGAGGTACCTCCGGTCGACAAGCCGCTGTTCGAGCGCGCCGATGAAAAAGATTTGGCCAAAATCGCCGAGTATCCGCTCGGGCCCAATCGGGAATACGAGCAGTACGTGGCGGAGCGCATGAAGCGGCGCGAGATGCAGGAGAAAGCGCTGAAGTTTTTTACCGATGAGCATCCGCTGGCGGTCGTTCTGCCGAGCCGCGATGGGCGCAACGGCGGCGGTTCGGGCGGCACAATTTTTGACGACGGCAGCTTCGGCTGGTGGACTTACAAGCGCGATCATGCGCTGCAGTTTCCGGTCGTGGTGATGGCGATCGAGAATTATGGACGCGTCTACAGGCTGCTGAAGGCGCACGTGCCGGTCAACATCGAGATGAATGTCGATACCAGATTCACCGGCGACCACGAACATGGGTTTGACACGATCGCGGAGATTGCGGGGACGGACCCAAAACTGAAGGATGAAGTGGTGATGGTGGGCGGCCATCTCGATTCGTGGGCGTCCGGCACGGGTGCGACCGACAATGGCGCGGGCACCGTGGTGGCGATGGAGGTCATGCGCATTTTGAACGCATTGCAGGTGAAGCCGAAGCGAACGATCCGGATCGCGCTGTGGACGGGCGAGGAGCAGGGACTATTCGGGTCGGCGGGCTACGTGAAAGACCATTTCGGATTCGCGCCCCAGTCAACCGCTCCTGACCAGATGAAACTGCCAGAGTGGATGCGCAAGACCGTCGGCCCGCTCCAATTGAAACCGGAACAGGAAAAAGTCTCCGGCTACTTCAACGTGGATAACGGCACCGGAAAAATTCTCGGCATCTACCTGCAGGAAAATGCCGCCGAAGCGCGGATCTTCAAGCAGTGGATCGAACCGCTTAAGGACCTGGGCGTCACGACTATCTCTCTGCGCAACACCGGCGGGACCGATCATGAATCGTTTGACGCGGTCGGCATTCCGGGCTTCCAGTTCGTTCAAGACCGCATGGATTACGGCTCGCGCACGCACCACTCCAACATGGACACGTATGAGCGGCTACAACCGGCCGACCTGGAGCAGGCCGCAACCGTGGAAGCGATCTTTGTCTACAACACGGCGATGCGCGACCAGATGCTGCCGCGCAAGCCCCTGCCGCATCCCGAACTGGAGGAGCAGAGGAAGGCGCCGCTTAAGAAGTTGATGCCGGGGGCGGTGGAAGTGGAAGAGAAGAATGAGAAGCCGGAGGAAAGCAAGTAGTAGCTATTCCGCCATGCGGCGCGGACACTCCTGTCCGCGCGGGCACGAGCGTAGGGTCACGAGTTGCTGTTCGGGGTTAAGCTCGCCAACGGGGGCGGTGTTATTTCGGGCGACTCTCCCTTATAGACACGGCCGATGCCGCGAACGACTTGGCGCATCGGCAATTCCCCTTTGGCGTTCGTGAAGAAAATCTCTCCCTTACGGCTTCCCCGATAGCACCAGCGCTTGAGGATGGCTAGATGCTCCATCCGTTCGGCCGCGCTGCGCGGATCGACTGGCGGAAAGGCTGCCAACGCAGCTTGAATTCGCGCTTCCATCGATTGCGATTTCGCATGTTCCGGGCTTGAGACCGGAAAGTTCAGCGGCCCGGCGAGCGCGCCGGCATCCACCCGAAACAGGACGACACCCTCCGGCGCGGCCGAGGGCTGCACGATGAGCGCGCGCATTCGATCGATGCGCTGAACCGGGTCGGGCATCTGTTGGAGCACCGGCGCCAATTTTTCCAGGCGGGCGTGCAGGGCGGCAGCTTCTTCAAAGGCCAGGGATCCGGAGGCGCGATCGCGCTCGGCGGAAATTTGACGTTTCAAAGACTCGCCCCGCGTGTCAAAGAAGTCTTCCACCCGAATTATTTCGGCGCGATATTCATCGTCGGTGCAGCCCTTGAAGCACGGGGCAAGGCACATCTTCATCTCCGAATAAACGCAGCCGGGAAATTGGGGATCGGGGTGCAGGTCTTCCACGCAGCGGCGCATCTTGAAGAAATCGAGCGCGTCGTTCATGAATTTTTCGGCCATCGCGCGCGACGGAAATGGGCCGTAGTAGATATTCTTGCCGCCGAGGCGACCGAGACGCGTGGTGATCGAGGCGCGCGGGTATTCGTTTTCGAGATGTAGTTTCACCAGTGGCGCAAAACGCAGATGCAGGCGCTTTTCGTATGTTGTCGGGAATGCCGAGCGCAGGAGTTGATAGAGGAGAAAGACGGATTCGAAGTCGGAGCCGGTTAACGAATATTCGATGGAGCGGACGCGGCCGCGCAGGTTCAGGCGCTTGGAGTGTTCTTCGGGCGCGGAGAGCAGGCGCTCGAGCCGACGGCGCAAGTTGGCGGTCTTGCTGACGTAAGGCTCGGACGCGGGATCGAAGCCACGCAGCAGGAAGACAGCGGGCGCGGCGGGGATCGCGGAGAAGATCTCGCGGTCGCGGTCGGGCGCAAATTCGAGGCGATTAGCCAACACTCAAAAATTCTATTAGGGATTCGCAAAAAGCGATAACCACGGGGTACACAGAGGATCATGGAGGAAACCAAAAAACAGCCACTGCGCTCTGTGCATTCCGTGGTCGAATGGTCTTCTGCTGCTTAAGTCGCTGGCGCTTGATTTCCTGGCAAAGGCAGATTCTGATGTGGTTCAGGCTCTCCCCGCGGTGAATTCTTGCCGCGGTCCATGGCCTGATTGGCGAGGCGGTCGGCGGTTTGGTTGTGCTCGCGGAGGGCGTGGCGGATTTCTACGTGTTCGATTTGCGCTGTCAGGCTCTGCGCCTCGTCATAGAGCTTGCGCAACTCGGGGTGCCGAACTTTGTAAATACCCTTCATCTGGCGGACCATCAGTTCCGAATCGCTGATGACTCTCAAAGAACGAACATGATGCGCGATGGCGTAACGCAGAGCGGCGAGGAGCCCGCTGTACTCGGCGTAGTTGTTGGTGCGGTGCCCGAGATACTGGCTCAGTTCGGCGACCTTCTTGCCATGCGCGTCGTGAATGACGACACCGAAGCCGGCAGGGCCGGGATTGCCTCGGGCTCCGCCGTCAACGTGGGCGGTGTGGGCGGCGGATGCGTCCATGAATTGAGTTTAATTGAAAAAGAGAGTTCTCAGTTTCTAGTTCTCAGTTCTCAATAAAAGCGCCGCGATGTGCCGACGACCTTGGATGCAGCAGCGAAAGGCAAATGCAGATTCCTCCCTCTGGTCGGAATGACAAGGAGTATGGGGTTGAAAAGGAAATGGAGTATTGCCTTGGAGTACCGCCTTTTCTGATAACTGAGCTGAGAACTGAAAGCTTTCAGCTGCTCTACCGTCCTGTGGCGAGCCGCGTGGCTAGCCGTGGCGGCAGGTTGGCAGCAAGAATCTTTTCCTGGGCTACGCGCAGATTGTATGGCACACGATAAAAGCTGACGATCCAGGCATCGCTGTCAAAAACAGCGAAAGCGGCGCGCCAGTCGCCGTCGCGCGGCTGCCCCACCGAGCCGGGGTTGATCAGATAGCGGAAATCCTTGCGCAGCGGCCAGTCGGAAGACTCGGGCTGCCCGACGGTGCGGTATCCGGGACGATAGGCTTCGCTGATCTCGCCTTGCAGCATGAATCCGCCCTGCAGATGGGTGTGCCCGAAAAACGTGACCGGGATGGCATTGGTGATGAGCGGTTCTAGGGCGTCGCGCACGCTGACCATGTATTCGTCTTCGTCAAGCGCGGAGCCGTGGACGAACTGAACGCCTGGGAGTTCCTTGAGTTCGACCGGACCCTGCGGCAGCGAGCGCAGCCATTCGAGGTTGGATCGCGTGAGCTGGTCGCGGGTCCAGAGCGTGGCGAGGCCGGCCACGGGATTGAAGTCTTCAAGGTCCATGAGGCCGCTGACGGCCTTGTCGTGATTGCCGCGCACGAAGACCTTGCCCAATTCGCGGGAGCGCGCGACAACCTCATTGGGATTGCCGCCGTAGCCGACCGTGTCTCCCAGGTTGACGACAAGGTCGTGGGCAGGCGCGGCGGCGAGGCAGGCGTCGAGCGCCTCGAGGTTGCTGTGAATGTCGCTGAGAAGAAGGATACGCACGGCAAAGGGAGGATTATAGCGGAAGTCAGAAGGCAGAAGTCAGATTGCAGAAGTTCGATGGCAGATTGCTGAGGTCAGATTGCAGAAGTAAAACCCCCGTGCACCGCAGTTTCGCAGGCGCTTCAGGATTGGTTTCCTTCAGATTCCACCAACTTGCGCTCGGGGAGGAAATACGAGAGCGCGACAAACGCATAGATGAAGAAGGAAATGCGAACGTCGACAAAGGCAAGCGGGACCGACGCCGCATAGAGTGCGACGGAAAAGATGTTCTTGGTCTGGGTCCGGTGCTGGTAGCTCAGCATCTCCGCGTTGTCGCGGTGGTGCGCGGAAATGGCCGACCGCAGGATCGAGAACGCGCTTCCGCACATGAACATCACCACGCCGTACGGGGCCACGGCGTGGGGGTCGTGGTGATTGTTCCCCATGTACGCCGTCACGAACGGCACCAGCGACATCCAGAAAAGCAGGTTGTTATTCGACCAGAGCAGTCGGGCGTCGGCGTGGCGGGCGGCGTGGAGAAGATGGTGATGGTTCACCCACATGATCGCCACGACGATGAAGCTGAGAGCGTAAGCCAGGAATTGCGGCGCCACGGCCACGAGCGCCGCAAAGGTGCTGTCGCGCGGAACCTTCAGTTCCAGCACCATGATGGTGATGATGACGGCGATGACGCCATCGCTGAACGCTTCGATGCGATTGGTGGGCATGAATCTTACATCTTTATCACGGTCATGGGTCACTGGTCACAGGGAAAAAGCCATTTCATGGTGTGAAGGACAGTGACCGGTGACCGGTTACCGGTGCCCCTGGTTGATCACCGGGCATCGAGCATAGTGCCCCGGCGCAACTTCGACCAGCGGCGGGAGTTCGGCAGCGCAGGCGTCAATGCGATGCTCGCATCTCGGTTCGAAGGGGCATCCGGGTGGCAGCGCGGCTATCGGCGGCACTGTGCCTTCAATAGTCGTGAGAGCCTGGCTACGATCGGTGGCCAGCGTTGGAATCGCGCGCAGCAAGCCTTGCGTGTAGGGATGCGCAGGTGCGGTAAAGATCGCCGACTTGGGCGCAAGTTCGACCAGGCTGCCGGCATACATTACGGCGACACGATCGGCAACGTGCGAGACGACCGCGAGATCGTGCGAGATGAAAAGCATCGAGAGTGAGAATTTCTGGCGCAGGTCGTTGAGCAGGTCGAGGATCTGCTGCTGGATGGTTACGTCGAGCGCGGTGGTCGGCTCGTCGGCGATGAGCAACTGCGGTCGGTTCACGATAGCCATCGCGATCATCACGCGCTGCCGCATGCCACCGGAGAGCTGGTGCGGATAGCTGCGTGCGCGCCGCTCGGGCTCGGGGATAGCGACGTCGCGCATGCCTTCGACGGCGCGAGTCCAGGCTTCCGTCTTCGAGACTCGATGATGCGCCAGCACCGCTTCGGCAATCTGGTCACCGACGCGCATGACCGGGTTGAGCGCGGTCATCGGCTCCTGGAAGATCATGGCAATGCGCGAGCCGCGGAGGCGGCGAAGTTGATCGGAGTCGAGCGTGGTGAGGCTCGCTGGCTGCGTTGCACCGTTTTGGAAGGTGATGTCGCCAGAGATCTTCGCGGCTGACGGAAGCAGGCCCATGATGGCGAGCGAGGTCACGGATTTTCCGGAGCCGGACTCTCCAACTAATCCCACGACTTCGCCAGGATCGATTGAGAAGCTCAAATCGCGGACCGCGGCCAGCGTCGGGCGTTGCTCAGTGGATTGTGGGTCGAGATTCTCGGACGAGAGCCGGCCCTGAGCCTGACGAAGGGGCGCCCGCGCCCCACTTGGGAACTCTACGGTCAGATTCTGGACTTCGAGGAGCGGCGGCACAAACGTATCCTACCAGTGGCGGTCGCTTGTGGAACGGGCCTTCTTTAGATTCGGCAACGTGCCTATAATTCCGAGAGCTGAGGGAGCGAAATGGTCAGAGCCAGAGTGATCGCGGGATTTCTGCTGACGCTGGCGGCGAGCAGCTTCGCGCAAGAACATCAGCATGGGAATGGCGAGAAATTGGGAACGGTGCACTTTGCCACCTCATGCAATCAAGGCGCGCAGAAGGAATTCAACCGGGCGGTAGCGCTGCTGCATTCCTTCCAGTTCAGCCGTGCCATAGAGGGATTCAACCAGGTGCTGGCGGAGGACGCGACGTGCGGAATCGCGTACTGGGGAATCGCGCTTAGCGATTGGAGTAATCCCTTTGCACCGGGGATGAAAGACAAAAGCCAGTTGCAGGCCGGGCGGGAGAGCGCGGAACGCGGCAAGACCGTGGGCGCAAAGACAGAACGCGAACGGGCGTATCTTGCAGCGGTTGGCAAGTTGTACAGCGGCTACGAGAGCACATCGCAGAGAACCCGTTTGCTCGCCTATCGCGACGCCATGGGAGGAGTCGCGGCGAAGTATCCGGAAGACCATGAGGCTCAGATCTTCTACGCATTGGCGATCGCCGCTTCGGAAGACCCCGCGGACAAGACGTACGCCGGACGGCGCAAGGCCGGAGCGATCCTCGAAAAATTGTTCGAGCAGGAACCGGAGCATCCTGGGTTAGCGCATTACATTATCCATACCTACGACGTGCCTGCGCTGGCGGGGCAGGCGCTGGTGGCGGCGCGGCGTTACTCGGAAATTGCGCCGGATGCGCCCCACGCCCTGCACATGCCATCGCATACCTTCACGCGCACCGGTTACTGGCAGGAGTCGATCGACAGCAACATTGCGGCGGCAGCAGCGGCGCGGCGCGAGGGCCAGACGGCCGAAGAGTTGCACGCGAGCGACTATGAAATCTACGCCTACCTGCAAACCGGGCAGGACAAGGCAGCGCGGCGGATCGTAGATACGTTGCCGGAGATCGCATCGCGCTTCGATCCCAAGGCGGTGATCGGCGGCGCCGGCGGGCCCTCGGTTGGATATTTTGCGCTGGCGGCAATTCCGGCACGGTATGCGCTGGAACGCCGGGATTGGAAACAGGCTGCCGAGCTCACTCCGCGAGAGACGCCGTTCCCATACACCGAAGCCATGGCTTGGTTCGCGCGCGGATTGGGCGCAGCGCGCTTGGAGCAATCGCCGGCTGCGCGCGAGTCGGTGGCGGCGCTGATGCAGATCCACGAGCGACTCTTGAAGGCAGGCGAAGACTACTGGGCGCGGCAGGTCGAGATTCAGCAGCTTGAGGTTGGAGCGTGGGCATCGCTAGCGGACGGTAAAAAAGAAGAGGCGCTCCAGCGAATGAGGTCGGCGGCGGAACTGGAAGATGCGACGGAGAAGAGCGCGGTGACGCCGGGGCCGCTAGCCCCTGCTCGCGAGTTGCTGGGTGAGATGCTGCTGGAAATGAAACAGCCGGCGCAGGCGTTGGAGCAATTCGAAGCGACCCTGACGAAAGAGCCGGGTCGCTTCCGAGCGCTCTACGGGGCAGCGCGTGCCGCTGAGCTCAGCGGAAATCCCGAAACGAGTCATAGGTATTTTGGCGAGCTGTTGAAGGTTTGCGGGCACGCGGACAAGCCGGGCAGGGCGGAACTCCTGGAGGCACAGGGCGCGATTTCACAGAAATAGGTTCGCACTCAAGGCGCCTGCGACCCGATTTCATGTGGCTGAACCGAGGTTTTGCACAGGGCGAGTTTGCGGTTCCAATTTGAATCCTATGAATCCGGAATTCCCAATAAACGCGAAAATACGCATGAGTAGCGGTCGACTCGTCATCGGGCTGGAGTTCACTGCACACGTTTTGCGGCAGGCGGCTGTGCACGGGCTGCACTTGATTGAAAAAAGACAAGTTAGAAACCGGGGAAATCTATTGACGATAAAAATTGAAGGAGTAAAACCATAATCGTTCTTTGACACGTTCTGAAGTTTTTCCGGTTGGTGCAGCGTCCGGGGCTCAAGCGAAGTCACTCCGATAGCCGCGAGGCGAGTTGGAGAAGGCGAGCGAGGGTCTATAGCTAAGCGCTGGTCGAGAAGAACAGGAGCTTATGTCGAAGGCAAGATAGAGTCCCGAGGCGTTGGACTGATTTATCCGGTTGGCGGTGAGCCCGGAGCCCGAGCAGGATCGCCGGAAGGAATACCCGCAAGGGAGCCTTTCGAGAGAGGTCAGCAAGGGTCTAAACGCGAGCTACTGGCCGAGAGGAATGAGTTCAACATCACCTCGGGACTCTTAATTTTTGCGTGCGAATTTCTGGGCTTGATCTGCGTCTGATCCCGGGGCAACTCCCCTTCCACTGGTGTTTCTAGGTTCTTCTCGGTACACCCCGTTCCCTGGTTGTTCCTTTTTTGCACGAGTCGAGAAATGTTGTGTGGTAGAATTGTGTACACATATGTACTCATTGGAAATCGATAAGTCATAATCGGAGCTTAGCGAAATGGGAACAGTAAAAGTGGGGATTCGGGAATTTCGGGAAAAGCTGGCCAGCTATCTTCTGGAGTCGGAAGAGACGGTGGCCATTACGCGCCATGGTGACACGGTGGGTTACTACATTCCAGCCCGGCGCAAGCGCACGGAGGCGGAACGAAGCGCCCTTAAAGAAGCTGCCTCGCGCTTGCAGGAGGCGCTCGCCGCAGAGGGAATCTCCGAAGAGGAGATTATCAGGGATTTCAAACGCTGGCGGCGTGGTGAGCGCAAATGAGCGAGCGCAAGGGTCTGGTTCTAGATGCCAACATTCTCTTGCGTGCAGTATTTGGATATCGAGTAAGACAGGTTCTCGATAAATACGAGGGTGTAGCCGCATTCTATACGCCAGAGGCATGCTTCCTGGACGCGCAGAGATACATACCTTCGATCTCAAAAGATCGTAAGTTCAATGTCGATCTGGGCCTCTCGGTGCTGGATCAGATTTGTCGCGTAGTGGAACGAGTGGACCGCAGCCTGTACGAGGAATATGAGAAAACGGCGCGGGGGCGAATCGGTCCGCGCGACCCAGATGACTGGCCAGTCGTTGCAACAGCTTTGCTGCTGAGTCTGCCGATTTGGACAGAGGACCAGGACTTCTTTGGAAGCGGCATTGCGACGTGGACATCAGATCGAGTCGAGTTGTATCTGCAAGAGCGTTAATTTTGTCATAGCTTTCCATGAGTGCGCCACCTCCATGACCAAAAAAGAAAAGGATCGTCTCTCTGTCATCCTGCGGACAACCGAGTACCTCTTCCTTGAGAACATTGCGCTCAAGTTAGTGCTCGATCATCGTGGAGTTCCGCATTGGCAGAAGTTGCTTGACCACCTTCTCGAGGACAAGGAAATGTTGGCGGGAGTGCGGCTGAAATTTCGAGACCTATACACGGCGATCGAAAAGTCTTTGGATCCCTCGGAGGCTTTGGAGGAACTCATGAAAAAGCTTCCTGCCCCTAAGAAGACTAACTGACCAGAACTCACGGCCCCGCGACAATCTGCAACGGCTGAGGCGTCTGCAGACGCTGGCGGAGAATGTTCTTTCGCGCGGAGATTTCCGCAATTGCGTCGGCATGGATCACATAGGGACCGGGCGGCAAGGTGTTGCCGAAGGTGATCGGAACATCGGTGGCGCCTGGTTTGAGCGGAAAGTGCTCGTAGCCAATGGCCGTCGCGCGCCCGTTGTCAGCGACCGCCACGATGATGACTGTGAGGTCGAATACATCTTGCGAGCCGTTGGAAACCTGAACGGACCCATCAATCCGGTTGTCGTGAACCTTGGGCGGATCGAGCCATTCGAGCAACAGTGAGGCACTCACCGTGCCGTGGAGATCTTTGGTGACGGAGTGAGGAGGGCGCCCGGAGTCTTCCACTTTCAAGACCAGGTCGAACTTCCCGGGTTGAGTCGGCCGTCCGCTAAGCAGGCCCTCGGGCGTCAGCGTGATGCCGTCAGGGAGTTCGCCGCTGGCGACGCTCCAAACATAAGGAGGAGAGCCGCCCGTGGCGCGGAGAAACATGCGGAACTCCATGCCGACGTTGAGCGGAGGAACAGCCTGTTCGGTAATGGTGAGCGGCGCGGCCTGTGCGGCGGCGACGGAGCAGAGGACGGAGCAGAGGACGGAGCAAAGACCGATCAGGACGGCAACCAGCGCGATGGTTCTGGCCAACATCACCCTCACCCCATCCGATCTTACTCTGCTTGATCTGTCGCCGGTTGATTTGGCTCCGGTTGATTTTACTTCGGCTGCAGCGTAAAAGAACCTCAATATGCCTCGTCGTTGGTTCATTGCCGCCTTTCTCATCCTCGCGTCGATTTCTACCTTCCTTTTGAGTATGAATGCCGCTGCTCAGGTTTCTTCCGGCAAAAAAGTTGACCATGCCGGGGAGGCCGCGATCTTCCAGCGCATCTTCAATCGCGCCCGTTTTGAAAATGACGGCACCGGAGTCGAGGAGACCGAGGCGGCGATATTGATACAGAGCGAGGCCGGCGTACGGGAATTTGGCCAGCTAGTGTTCGGGTATTCCTCGGCCACCGAGAAGTTGGAGGTTGAGTATGTGCGGGTCCGCAAGCCCGATGGACAGGTGATTGCGACTCCCGAATCGACCGCGCAGGACTTCGCGCCCGACGTGCTTAAAGAAGCGCCCATGTATTCCGACTACCGGCAGCGGCACATTTCGGTAGCAGCCCTGCGCCCCGGCGACACGCTGGAATATCGCACCGTAACCCGGATAACCACGGCGCTGGCGGCAGGAAACTTCTGGTACGAGCACACTTTTCCGAGAAGCGCGGTAGTGGACGAAGACCGGCTGGAAATCGACGTTCCGAAGGCGCGCGAGATCAAGCTGAAAACGCCGAAGCATACGCCGGAAATTCAGGAGAACGGGGACCGCCGCGTCTACACCTGGGTGGTCAAGAACATCGAGCCCGACCGCGATAAGGCGCATGAGGACGATGAGGATGAGGCGGCCGGCCCGGACGTGCAACTGACGACCTTCATGGACTGGAAGCAGGTCGCCCAGTGGTACGCCAAGCTCCAGGGCGAGCGCATGACGGTCGATGATCGCGTGCGCAAGCAGGCGGAGGCGGTGACGAAGGGTGCGACGACTCCCGAAGAAAAGGCACGCCGCCTGTATGACTATGTGGCACTCAACATTCGCTATGTGAGCATCTCGCTCGGCATCGGGCGCTACCAGCCGCACGCGGCCGTCGATGTCCTGGAGAACGGCTATGGCGATTGCAAGGACAAGCACACGCTGCTAGCCGCGATGCTGAAAGCCGTGGGCATCCAGAGCTACCCGGTGCTGATCGACAGTTCGCGCAAACTCGATAGCGACGAACCTTCGCCGGCGCAGTTCGATCACGTGATTACGCTGGCGCGAATCGGAACGAATCTCACCTGGCTCGACACTACGCAGGAAGTGACGCCTTACGGGTTGCTCCTTTATCAACTGCGCAACAAGCAGGCGGTGGTAGCCTCCGATGACGCGGAAGGCGGAGTGCGGCGCACGCCGGCCGATTCGCCCATTAAGACCTTTATGCATTTTGATCTGAAGGGGACGTTCAGCGCGTATGGCGCGCTCGATGCGACGCTGGAATTCACCGCGCAGGGCGACCGCGACTGGCCGATGCGCGCCGGCTATCGCAATGTTCCGCAGTCTGGATGGAAAGATTTCACGAAGGCGGTCTCGGCGAGTTGGGGACTGCCAGGAGACGTGATCCGATGTGCAGATCGATCCGATCGAGGACACGTCGAAGCCGTTCCACCTTAAATATCACTTGAAGCAGGACCGGTATTTCGTGGTGCCCTCGGCGAGTGTCGATTTCCGGCCCATTCCGCCGCTCGTCGGTTCCGGCGCCGCGAGCAGGCATTAAAAGCACAGACCCGATCGACATCGGTCCAGCGGGCGACGTGGATTACAAAATACGGCTGGAATTTCCCGCCAATTACTCGGTACACACGCCGTTGGCCGTTCAAATGTCGCGCGATTACGGCGAGTATTCCTCGTCGTATTCGTGGAACAAGACTGCGGCGGGCACCTTCATACTCGAGGGTGAACGCAAGTTGCGCGTGAAGTTGAACGAGCTGCCAGCGTCGAAGCGGGCGGACTATGACTCGTTTCGCAATGTGACGCGCAGCAACGAAGATCAGCTGCTGTCGTGCACGATCACGGCGCCCTCCGGGCGCGCGGCCGAAGCCTCGGCGATGGTAGGAAGTCCCGCGGAATTGCACAAGGCGGGAGTGTCGGCTCTGGAGAGCAAGAACTATCAGAGTGCGATCGAGCTCTTGAAGCGGGCGGTCAATGGCGATGTGAATCTGAAAGACGGCTGGTACGACCTGGGGCGGGCCTACGCTCGCGCCAACAATCATGCCGATGCTATTGGCGCGTTCCGCAAGCAGATCGAAGAGGATCCCAACCACAAGCTCGCGAACCTGGAACTTGGAATCGAGCTGCAGCAGACCGGGAAGAACGACGACGCGATTGCGGCTTACCGGAAGCAGATTGAAATCGCTCCTTACGAAAAAGAGTCGCATAAGGATCTCGGCCTGCTGCTGGCGCAAATGGGCAAGGACGCCGAGGCGCGCGGGGAACTGGAAGCAGCGGCAGCCATTCCTCCAGACGACCCGGAGACCAAGATGGCGCTGGCGCAGGTGTATGCCCGGCTGGGCGAGGCGGCGAAGTCGGCGGAGTTGATGAAAGGCCTGACGGGCAGCGCGGGCGGAGATGCGGGAGCGGACGTTTTTGCGGCGGCGCTCAAGCCCGACATCGATCCGGCGCAGACCGAGCACGATGCTCAGCAAGTGCTTTACGACATTGGCGGACAATTCGATTCGGGCGAATTTGACCGGCTGGGCCCGTCGGCGTTTTCGGCGATGCGTCTGGTGGCGCTGGCCTGGGCGCGCATGGGCTGGGCGAAATCTCTGCGCGGAGAAAATCTGGCGGCTATGCAGTTTCTGAATTCGGCGTGGCTGCTAAGCGGATCGGGCACCGTGGCGAACCGGCTGGGGCAGGTGTATGAAAAAGCCGGGCAGCGCGACAAGGCGCGCCACATGTATGCGCTCGCGGCGGCTGCGGGTGGCGCGGACGCCGGAGATTCGCGCGAGCGGCTGAGCAGGTTGTGTAGCGCGGACACTCCTGTCCGCGCCTCGGCCGGCAGCGCCACAGGCTGCGCGACGTCGGACGCGGTAGAAAAAGAAATTGCCGGTGCAACCCGCGAACTCGCGCAGTCCCGCATTGTAATGCTCGCTCTGAAGAACGCGCCGAAAAACGCGACGGCAAAATTCAATCTTGTGTTCGACAGTTCTCCGCAGCCGGAGCGTGCCGAGTTTGTCGAGGGCGATGAGAGCTTACGCTCGGCGGGAGAGCAGATGCGGGACAAGGATTTCCCAGTACGCTTTCCGGACGCATCATCGATCAAGATCGTGCGGCGCGGGGTGGTGAGGTGCGAGGCAGCGGGGTGTATGGTGGAGTTACTGCCCTTTGAGTGAGGCAACGCGGTACGAGTTCGAGTGCGGGTGGCCCGTGAGCTTCAATTTGACGACTTCGGGGGATCGCTATTTTCCAAGGTATGCGGAAATGTCAGCGAGCGCCGATCTCGAAAGCACGAATCGTTCCACCTCTATCGTAGGGCCACTTAATAAGTCCGCCTGTAGACGGTGTGATGATGAAACGGCCATCCGGACTGAATGCGACCGCTCCACAGCCTAAATCTGACACGCGGTAGCTATCGACATTGTTTCCCGAAGCAACATCGATCAGCCACACAGTGCCGGTACCGTATATCCCCACTGCGACGAATCGTCCGTCAGGACTGAAAGCAGGCTGAGACACTTCGCCACCGCCAACATCAATGGAGTAGACCATTTTCCGATGGATCAGGTCCCAGATCTGAACTTTGCCGAAATCATTGCCGGCTGCGAGCAGCGTGCCGTCAGGGCTGAATGACAAACCTTGGACGTACCTGTCAAACCCATGGAGCACCTCGATGCGTTTGCCAGAAAATGCGTCCCACAACTTGACGACCTTCCAGTGTCCCGACGCCAAAGTCCGACCGTTGGGGCTGATTGCCATAGAGAAGGCCTCGCGCTTTCCGAACGCACTCACTTGTTTACCGCTAGGAAGCTCCATGACCCGAATGCGAGCATCGTGAGTGGATTTGGCGCGAAAAGATTCCGCAACATAGTGACTATCCGGGCTAAAAGCATGCATTGCATATGCATTGTTCCCCAGCGAAATCAGAGTCCTGCCCGTTTCGATTGCGTTTACACCGTGAAAGGTCGCGTAGTATTTCCAATCGCCGGAGATAGCCGACGGTCGACTAGGTACTTGGTTTATCAGACGCCCTTCAGGGAAGCTCCAGAGAGATAGGTTCCCCGAAACATCGTCGGGTGCTGTAGCTCCGTCCGATGCAACCATCGAGCCGTCTGGGCTGAAGGACACGAACCCCATCCATCCAAACTTTTCTGTCTTCCACCCAACACCAATCTCTTTCACGAACCTCAGAAATCTATGCGTTGACTCGGAGGAAGGTTGTACCGCCTGACCATATGAGGGCGCTACCACACAGCAGGGCATCAACGCTCCCAACAAAAGGAGCATCAACGGACATTGGTACTTCATGAATAAAATCCTACTCCGCCGACTGACGGCTGCAAATCTCAACCGACCAGCTTAGGGGGAACCTGCCCCACCCTTGCGTTTTTTGCAAGGGTACGTATCCCCTACACCCGCGTCAGTTGCGGTAGCGCATCGAAATGCGCATCGCGGTCGCACAGGCTCAACGAGTGCTGGAGCACCAGGGCCGCAATCCACATATCGTTCGTCGGGATGGGCGTGCCTTGCTTACGCAGTTGCCGGTAGACAGTCGCGTAATGATGGGTCGTCTGTTCGTCGGCATAGAGCACGCCGACGCCTGGCTTCAAAAGAAAGCGCCGCAAAACAGATTCGTTACGCGGCCCCTGACTCCCCACGGCAAATCCGGCGCGCAATTCTCCCAGCACCACAAAGGGCAGCCAGACCTGATCGGCCACCTCAACCGTCTCGATGACCGTGGCGTCGCCGCGGCAGAGGTCGGTGTAGCGGTTGGTATCCAACGCCAGCTTCATGCCGGTGCGCTCGCGTCATGGCGTTGCGCAGGAAGAGTCACCGCCACAACTCCGCGTCAACTGTGTCCTGCGCCTTCACAGCGCTGTCGAAAGCGGCATCTTCCCGCCAGGTTCCGGCAATGTCGCTGAGGTCGCGCTGCCGCCAGCGCTCGCTCAGTCCTGCGCCTCGCGCCAGCGATTCCAGCGTGACCTCGTTCAGGCTCTTTCCCTGCTCGCGGGCCAAGCGACGGAGGGCCGCATCCAAAGTTGGCAGCACATTTCGGACGGTATATTGCATGCATTAAGTGTATTCATAGCAGGCACCATATGCAAGCGCAATCAGTGTGCTCAAACCTCAGCGCGAATGATGGATTCCTTTCCGAGAAGAAGTGTAACCTATTGAGTTATAAAGACTTTACCTATAATTTCTTATTATTCAAAGACCTGGCCGGAAAGCGGCCTGTAAACGATTGATTTCAAAAGAACGCTTGGGAGGGGTTGGTTATTTCGCGTGCCCTCTCGACTGCAGAAGTTCTGTCGAGGATCACATTCGCATGTGCGCGTATCACTCGACGGTTCTTCATACCTCCGATAGTCTATGGAGTCTTCATCAAGCCGCACTTTTTGGAGGTCCTCGAATGCGTCAGGCCGTGGAACGCCTGTGGCCAGAAATTCAGTGGATCGGCGACGCGAAGCTGCGCGAGCTGGTGACGCAGACTTGGATCAAGGCGCTCGAGCGCAGTCCGCTCAAGCCCGACGACCTGAATCAGATCCCTTTTACACTGCTGGTTCCGAACTGCCCCATCACCTTCATGGAGCACAAGCGTTGCGTAGTCCACATCGCCCGCGAGAGCGCGAAGGCGATGACGGCCTTTATGGGCCGCGCGCTGCCGATCGACGCGG
This sequence comes from uncultured Acidobacteriaceae bacterium, assembly GCA_963698865.1. GTDB lineage: Bacteria > Acidobacteriota > Terriglobia > Terriglobales > Acidobacteriaceae > Acidiflorens. Next base: position 1,380,174 of record CAVOSL010000007.1, read on the forward strand.
ACGTGGTGATTGCCGGCGCAATTCTGGCGGATGTCGGCAAGCTCCTCGAGTACGAGATCGGCCCGGACGGAAAGAGCCGGCAGAGCGAACGCGGCGAGGCGCTGCGGCATCCGTTTACGGGCGTGGCGCTGGCGCTGGAGTGCGGCGTCCCCGACGCGGTCTGCCACATCATTGCGGCGCACGCGGCGGAGGGAGACTTGGTGAAGCGCACGACCGAGGCGTTCATCGTGCACCATGCGGATTTTATGGCGTTTTTGCCGTTCAAGAATCCGAAGAACGTCAGGGTGAAATGAGCGTTTCTGTGCCTTTTCCAGGTTGTCATCCCGAGCCCGAACGAAGTGAGTGGACGGGGGATCTGCAGTTTTTTGGAGCGAGATGCAGATCCCTCGCTGCGCTCGGGATGACAAGGGTGATGGGGTTGGGTGACAGAAACGCATTGCGCTGATGAAGTCGGCATAAAGGGAGAAGCAAGTGGCAAACGAAGCGGTTGCAACCAAAGAGACAATCACCGCGCGCATGGCGAAGTGGGCGGCGGCCCTGGAGTACCAGCATCTGTCGCCAGATGCGGTCTATCAGGCAAAACGGTTTCTGCTCGACTCGGTCGGCTGCGCGCTCGGCGGATATCAGCAGCATGACGTTGTCATCGCGCTCGAAGTATTGAACGAAGTCGCGGGCCGTGGAACGTCGACCGTAATTGGAACCGGCAAGAAGATCGATCCTGTCTCGGCGTCGCTGGCCAACGCCCTGATGATTCGCTGTATGGACTATAACGACATCTACTGGAAGCAGGATCCATCGCATCCGTCCGACATTTTTCCGGCGTCGCTGGCCTGCTGCGAGCGCGCGAAAAGCGACGGCAAGGAATTGATTGTCGGCTTTGTCCTCGGCCACGAATTCGAGATGCGGCTGTGCGAAGCGGCCTTTCCCGGCATTCGCGAGCGCGGATGGCATCATGCAACGCTGACGGCATTTGCCTCGCCGATCGTTGCGGGCCGCGCCCTACGCTTGAATTGGGAACAGATTCAGCACGCCATCGGAATTTCCGCCTCGCGCCATTGCACCATGGGTGCGGTAACGGCGGGCAAGCTGACCATGATGAAGAACACCGTCGATCCGATGGCCACGCAGAGCGGCGTGCTGGCAGCGCTGCTGGCAGAAAGGGGATACACCGGCCCGGAACACGTGATCGATGGCAAAGAAGGCCTCGCCCATTGTTACGGTCCGGAGTGGAAGTTGAACCTACTCACCGACGGTCTCGGCGAGTCGTGGCGGATTACGCAGTGCGGAATGAAATTTTTCCCGACCGAGGCGCTAACTCATGCACCGATTTCGGCCGTGCTCGATCTGGTCAAGGAGAACGATCTGCATCCGGATGGCGTCGAGAAGATCCAGATAAGATCGCTGGCGCGGGCGGCCGACATTCTTTCCGACCCCAGCAAATACGATCCGCACACGAAAGAAACGGCAGACCACTCCTTGCCCTATGTGATCGCGGCGGCGCTGGTTGACCGGCAAGTGACGCCCGCGCAATTCGAAATGAAGAAGATCATGGACCCGACGATTCGTGCGCAGCTGAAAAAAGTGGAAGTCGTGGCCGATCCGGAGATTGAGAAGGTATTTCCCGCGTTGCAACGCGTGATCGTCAATATCACGACAAAAGATGGGCACTCGTTCTCAAAGCAACTCGACTATCCGAAGGGCGATCCGCGAAATCCGCTGAGCGATGCCGAGATCGAAGAGAAATTCCGCGCCTTGGCTGAAGGCGTGCTCTCGAAGAAAGCTCAGGACAAACTGATTGCCGCGATCTGGAATCTGGAGAACATCGATTCGGTTTCGAAGCTGATGAAGTTGATGAAGTCGGACGTCAAAAAGAACACGTAGGGACAGCCGCCCTCGGCTGTCCAGCCGGGCAAAGCCCGGCTTTGCGGTCTGCGAGATGAGCGCTGAGGGCACAGAGGAACACAGAAGACTTCAGGCGGGGAAGAGGCATGGCTGATTTGAACAAGACGATTGCATCGAGTCTGACAACGCGCTACACCAAACTTGCCGGCGTGGTGCGCGAACTGGCCGCGCCGTTAAGCGACGAGCAATTCTGGTCCAAGCCGTTTCCCTTCGGAAACAGTTTCGGCAACCTGGTCCTCCATCTGACCGGGAACTTGCATTACTACATCGGTGCGCAGATCGCTGCGACCGGCTATGTGCGGGACCGTCCGCGGGAGTTTTCCGAAGCTGCGCCACCGTCGAAGGCCGAAGTCATTAAGAATTTTGACGACGCAATCGAGATGGTCGTACGAACGATTCGGAACCAGTCGGCGGAAGATTGGTCGACATCATATTCGGCGACGGGTGCGGACGCGAAAACTCGCTTCGAAATGGTGCTGCAATGCGCGACGCACTTGCACCATCACATTGGACAAATGATGTATTTGGGGTTCGAGTTGAAACGGAAGGGCTAGTTATGGGCCAGACGATCGTTGAAAAACTCGCGCGGAAGCACATGACCGAAGGGCCGAATCGTCCGTTGCGCGCGGGCGACTTTCTGTCGATCCGTCCGCATCGCTGTATGACGCACGACAACACGTCGGCGGTCATGAGCAAGTTCAAGGGCATCGGTGCGAAGAAGCTGAAAGATGCGCGGCAGATGGTCTTCGCGCTCGACCACGACATCCAGAACCAGGACGAATCGAACCTGAAGAAATATCGCGCGATTGAAGCCTTCGCCAAAGAGCACGGAGTGGATTTCTATCCCGCCGGTTCGGGCATCGGCCACCAGATCATGGTCGAGCGCGGCTATGTCGTGCCCGGCTCGTTCGTAGTCGCATCGGACTCGCACTCGAATATGTATGGCGCGCTGGGAGCAATCGGCACGCCCATCGTTCGCACGGATGCGGCCGCTGTCTGGGCAACAGGTGAATTCTGGTGGCAGATCCCGCGCTCGATTCAGGTTGTGCTTGAAGGGAAGCTACCCGCGGGCGCCACCGGCAAGGACGTCATCATCACACTGTGCGGACTTTACAACCACGACGAGTGCCTGAACGCGGCGGTCGAGTTCGCCGGCCCGGGAGTGGCCTCTCTTTCGATGGATGCGCGGCTTTCGATCTCGAACATGACGACCGAGTGGGGGCCACTGGTGGGATGGTTCCCGGTGGACGCGACGACCGTCACCTACATGCGCGGCGTGCAGGCGCAACTGAAGGCGCTCGGCCCGCAGTTCACAGAGACGGAGCGTTTCACAGAAAAAGACATCGAGTGTTGGGTGGCAAATCCGCCTGCGCCGGATGCCGACGCTGTATACTCCGCGCGCATCGTGCTCGATCTGGCCGAGGTCACGCCGCACGTTTCGGGACCGGATACGGTGCAGACCATGCAATCGCTGGCCGAGATCGAGGGCAAGAAAGTCGCGATTCAGAAGGCGTACTTAGTGTCGTGCGTAAACTCGCGCGTCGAGGACCTGGAGGCAGCGGCGAGCGTGCTCAAGAACAAGAAAGTTGCGCCGGGAGTGAAATTCTATTTAGGCGCGGCCAGCAAGTGGGTGCAGGAAGAGGCCGAGAAGCGCGGCGTCTGGAAGACGCTGACGGAGGCGGGCGCGAATCCGCTGCCTCCGGGATGCGGGCCGTGCATCGGGTTGGGCGTCGGTCTGCTCGAAGCCGGAGAGGTTGGAATTTCCGCCACGAATCGCAACTTTAAAGGCCGCATGGGATCGCGCGACGCGAAATGTTATCTGGCAAGCCCAGAGGTGGTGGCGGCATCGGCTGTGGCTGGATACATTCGGGGGCCGCATGACGCCCGCGCGGGCGCGCCACGGCGTCAGTTTTCTGAGTTGGCGGGAACGGCGGCCGGCGCGGAGAAGGTCGAAATTCTTGCGGGCTTTCCGCAGCGCGTGACCGGGCGGCTCGTCTTCATGCCGCAAGACAACGTCAACACCGACGCGATCTATGGCAAGGACTACACCTATCGCGACGACATGACGCCCGAGATGATGGCCAAGGTTGTAATGGAGAATTACGATCCGCAGTTTGCTGCTCGCACGCAGACGGGAGACGTCATCGTCAGCCAGTTCAACTTCGGCACCGGCTCAAGCCGCGAGCAGGCCGTGACCTGTCTGAAGGCGAAAGGAATCCCGCTGGTGATTGCCGGCAGTTTCTCGCAGACGTACTTGCGGAATGCTTTCAACAACGGATTTCTGTGCATCGAGGTACCGGAGTTGGTGGCGCGGTTGCGCGAGCAGTTTGAGAAGGAGATCGCGGAGAAAGAGAAGACGATCATCCCCGGCGGCTCGAACGGCGAGGTCGATATCGACTTCACGTCGAGCACGATTTCGTGGCGCGGTGAGAAGTTTACTTTTCCTGCGCTCGGCAGCGTGCCGCAGTCGCTGGTAATCGCCGGCGGAGTGGAGAATCTGGTGGCGAAGAAACTGGCGGTTTAACCGCAGAGAACGCGGGGAAATTGTCGCATTGAGGGTAGCTCGGGCGTGACATGTTTAAGCGGGCTCTTATCATCGGGTGGGCGTTTTTGCTGCTCAGCATGGTCTCGGGACTCGTTTTCCCTCGAGTAGTGCTTCGGTATGGCGCTTTGCCAATCATTATTTTCGGATGGTTACTCGGCCCCACTACTTTCATCTATGGTCTCGTGTGGGTGGTTCGCAGGAGAATCGAATTGCGGCGAAGCCGACAAACTTAGGCGGTCTACCGGGAGCAACTGATTTTCTCGTTGGACTCTGCGTCTCGGCGGTAGATCTGGGTTCTGAGATGTTTGGTTTCAAGGAGTACTCATGGCAAGATACACAATCATCACCATGCCGGGAGACGGCATCGGCAATCAAGTTTTGCCGGAGTCGTTGCGAGTATTGAAAGCGGTCGGCCTCGACGCCGACTACATTCATGCCGACATCGGCTGGGACTGCTGGCGCAACAACGGCAACGCGCTGCCGGAGCGCACGATCGAACTGCTCACCAAACACAAGCTAGGCCTCTTCGGCGCGATCACCTCAAAGCCCAACAAGGCCGCCCAGGCGGAACTCAAGCCTGAATTGCAGGGCAAGGGTTACGTTTACTACTCGCCCATCGTCACCATGCGGCAGAAGTTCAACCTTGATATCTGCATACGCCCCTGCATCGGTTTCAACGGTAACCCGCTGAACTACATTCGCAAAAAGACTGACGGAGGCTACGACGAACCGCACATCGACACCACGGTATTCCGTCAGGGGACCGAAGGCATGTACGCCGGCATCGAGTGGACAAATCCGCCGGAAAACGTTCGCGCCGCGCTTAACAGCCATCCGAAATTCAAGGCGTTTGCCAACGTCCCAGGGCCTGATCTGGCTGTCAGTTGCCGCATCATCACGCGCAACGCAGCGAAGCGCATCTGTATCGCCGCCTTTGAGTTCGCGAAGAAGCGCGGCTTTAAAGGCGTGACCATCTGCGAGAAGCCGAACGTGGTCCGCGAAACCTCTGGCATGATGGAGGAAGTGGCCAAGGAAGTCGCGAAGAATTATCCGGGTATCGCCCTCTGGTCGACGAACATCGATGCACAACTGATGTGGCTGAACAAGAATCCGGAAGAGTACAACGTGATTGTCGCATCGAATTTGTTCGGCGACATCCTTTCCGACGCGTTCGCCGGCCTGGTTGGCGGCCTGGGCTTTGCGGCCTCCGGCAACATCGGCGACGACGTTGCCGTCTTCGAGCCGACGCATGGTTCCGCGCCCAAGTATGCCGAGCTCAATCCGCCCATCGTGAATCCGATTGCGATGATTCTTTCGGCCGCCATGATGCTCGACCACGTCAATGAAACGCAGAAGGCGGAGCGCATTCGCAAGTCCATTGCCGACGTGGTCCGCGAAGGCAAGGTTCGCACGTACGATATGATGCGCATTCCGGGCGGCGCCAAGTCGATCAGCCAGGGGGCGGCTTCGACCGTGCAGATGACGGACGCAATTTTGCAAAAGCTGTAATCGCACAGGAGCACAGGTTTCCCTCTGTTGTTCTCTGTGTACCCTGTGGTTAAGGAATTTGTATGAGCAGCGCCGTAGACGTGACGGTACAAGGATCAGGACAATCCGGCCATTGGGGCAAAGAAGTTCGGTCGGACGCGCACGTGTCTTTTGAGGCCCGCGAGAGTGGCGGCATCGAAATTTCACTCGAGTCGAGGGTGGCTCCGTATTACGGCGATGCGATCCTTAAACAGTCGCGCGAAGTCCTGGCTAAGCTTGGCATCAAGGACGCACGCGTGTCGGTCCACGACGAAGGCGCGTTGCCCTTCACCATCGGAGCGCGGATTGAAGCCGCCGCGAAGCGCGCCGGCAGCCCAAAGGGCAAACGCTGGCTGCCGGAGCAGCATCCCCTGCCCGCGCCATCCCCCAAGAATCGACTGCGGCGTTCGCGTTTGTATCTGCCCGGTTCGGAGCCAAAGTATTTCGTCAACGCGGCCTTGCATGAACCGGATGCCGTGATTCTCGATCTTGAAGACTCCGTGCATCGCGAGGAAAAAGATACGGCGCGCATCCTGGTGCGAAATGCGCTGCGGGCGGTCGATTTCGGCGCGTGCGAACGCATGGTGCGCATCAACCAGTTACCGCTCGGGCTGGAAGACCTAGCGGAAGTAATTTCTGAGAGCCCCGACCTGATCCTGATTCCAAAAGTTGAGCGCGCCGAACAAGTCGCGGAGGTCGACCGCGCTATCAGCGAAATCAAAACGCAAAATCAAATTCCGCGGCCCACCTGGATCATGCCGATCCTCGAGTCGGCGCTCGGCATCGAGAACGCATTCGCCATCGCGCAAGCCAGCGCAAACGTGGTCGCGCTAACGATCGGCCTCGAAGACTACACCGCCGACCTGGGCGTAGTGAAAACGCCCGAGGGCCGTGAATCGCAATACGCCCGCTCGCGCGTGGTGAATGCGGCGCACGCCGCCGGAGTGCAGGCGATCGATTCGGTCTTCGGCGACGTAGGCGACATGGACGGCCTGCTCCGTTGGGGACAAGCCTCGCGCGCCATGGGATTCGAGGGTATGGGATGCATTCACCCCGGACAGATTCGCGTAATTCACGAAGCATTTTGTCCCACGGCGGCTGAGATCGAGAAAGCGCAGCGCATCGTCTCCGCGTTTGAAGAAGCCCAAAGCAAAGGCCTGAGCGTAGTCAGCCTCGGCTCGAAGATGATCGACCCGCCGGTGGTCAATCGCGCGCTGAAGTTGGTCGAGCGCGCGAAGGCGATGGGAGCGATTTCGTGAGCGGCAAAATCGAACTCGCGCAGAACGCCCTCGGCCGGTCGGTGCCGGCGATGGTCAACGGTAAGCCGCAGATTCCATTTCTGGGCGTCGGCAAATTTCAGCCTCGCGGGCGAAAGGCGGCGCCACCGATCTCCTCGAACAAGGATTATCCCGACACCGGCGACAAGCGCGTGGCTGACCTGGAGACGGCGTTGCGCAAATGCGGCCTCCGCGACGGCATGGTCATCTCGAATCACCATCATCTGCGCGACGGCGACAAAACTGCGCTGATGGCGCTCGAAGCCGCTGCCAGAATCGGTGTGAAAGACCTGATGTGGTTTCCGAGCGCGTCGTTCCCTTCGCAGAAAGGCGCGATCGAGCTGATGGAAAAGGGAGTCATCCATCATATCGAGGGCTCCATGAACGGGCCGCTCGGTGACTACTGCACGCAGGGCAAGATGCGCGGGATGGGCGTGCTGCGCTCGCACGGCGGGCGCTACCAAGCAATTCAGGATGGCGAGGTCCACGTCGACATCGCGGTAATCGCCGCGCCCACGGCCGACATCTTCGGCAATGCCGACGGGTCGCACGGCAAGTCAGCATGCGGGTCGTTGGGATTTGCATTGGCCGATTCGACCTATGCGGACCGCGTCATTGTCGTGACAGACAATCTTGTTCCGTTTCCTTGTGTGCCCTGGCAAATTCAGGGCAACAACGTCGATTGCGTCGTCGAAGTCGAATCCATCGGCGATCCCGCGAAAATCGTTTCCGGCACCACGCAGATCACGCGCTCGCCCGATCGGCTGCGCATTGCCGAGCTGGTAGCACAGTTCCTGCGTGTCGCCGGAATCATGAAGAACGGCTTCTCGTTCCAGGCTGGCGCAGGAGGAATCGCGCTGGCGTTCGTGCAGTATCTCAAGGGGATGATGAAAGAGGATGGCGTCAAGGCGCGCTTCGTGCGCGGAGGCTCGACGAGATATCTCGTCGAACTCCTGCAGGAAGGCCTGACCGATTACATCCTAGACGGCCAGACATTTGATTTGGCTGGTGTGAAGTCGATGGCTAACGATCCTTGCCATGTAGCGACCTCTCCGTTCACTTCGTACAACTATCATGGCAAGGGAAATTTCGCGTCGCTGGTAGACGCCGTGGTTCTGGGCGCGACTGAAGTCGACGTGAACTTCAATGCAAATGTCGTGACGCACTCTGATGGTCGGCTGCTGCACGGCATTGGCGGGTGGCAGAACTGCCTGTTCGCCGGCTGCTCCATTCTCGCGCTGCCTTCATTTCGCGATCGCATTCCGGTGATCGTGGATGAAGTGACAACTATGACCGGACCGGGCGAGATGATTGACGTGATTGTGACCGAGCGTGGTATCGCCATCAATCCGCAGCGTACCGATTTGCTTGATGCGGTCAAAGGATCGAAGCTACCCGTTCGTCCGATTCAGGACATCAAAAGCGAAGTCGAGGAAATTTGCGGCGGCAAACCGGCGCTTCCGAAATTAGGCGATCGTCCGTGTGCCGTGGTGAAGTGGGTCGACGGCACGGTACTCGACACGGTTTGGCAGGTGGGCTGACTGGTGTAGCGCGGACACTCCTTGTCCGCAGAGGCAGTTTATCTGCGGCAACTAGGCGGACAAGAGTGTCCGCGCTACACGGTTTATGGAGGTGCGGGTGCGCGGCTTGGAAGCAAAGCGTGTGCTGATCACCGGTGGCGCCAGCGGCATTGGAGCAGCCACGGCGGCGCGCTTTCTCGAAGAAGGTTCGGTGGTGTGCGTCCTCGACCGCGACCCGGCTGCTCTGGCGCGGATCAAGCGGGAGTTGCCCGATCTCGCCGGAACACTCGCCGCGGATGTCAGCAATCTCAATCAGGTGCAGGCCGCATTCGCTGAAGCCGTCAAGTTGATGGGCGGCGTCGATGTCCTCATTAACAACGCCGGCATCAGCATCCGCCACAACTTCCTCGACATCACTCCCGAAGAATGGGACAAAGTCATCGCCGTGAACTTGACCGGCGTGTTTTACATGGCGCAAACCGCCGCGAAGCACATGATGGAGCGCGGCAGCGGCGTGATTCTACAAACGGCTTCGACCAATGGCTTGGTCGGACAACCTTATTACGCCGACTATAACGCAACCAAAGCGGGCGTGATCGAACTGACGAAGTCGATGGCGCTGGAGCTTGCGCCCAAAGTGCGCGTCTGTGCTGTGGCCCCCGGATACGTTATGACGCCGATGCAGCGCGCCGAGTACACCGACGAGATGTTCGCCGAACTGAACGCGAAGCTGCCTCTTCGCCGCCACGCGCGGCCCGAAGAGGTAGCGGCGCTTTTCGCCTTTCTCGCCTCCGATGACGCGCAATACATCACCGGCCACGTCTACACCATCGATGGTGCCGAGATCGCAGGCGGGCTGGCCAGCCGATAATCATGCAGCCTTCAGGACAACTGTCGAACAAGGTTGCGATCATTACCGGCGGAGCATCCGGAATAGGGCGCGCCACGGATTTGTTGTTTGCGCGTGAAGGCGCGGCAGTTGCGATTGTGGATGTCAATCGCGACGCCGGCGAAAACGCGGCCAGGGAGATCAATCAGACGGGTGCGCGTGCAATTTTCGTAATCGCTGACGTGACGAGTGCGGCGGACTGCCGGCGCGTGGTCGAGCGCACGCTGAGCGAGTTCGGCCATATCGACATCCTCTTCAACAATGCCGGCATCACGCGCCGCGCGACCGTTCTCGACCTCAGCGAAGAGGAGTGGGATCGCGTGATGGCGGTCAATGTGAAATCAATTTACTTGCTGTCGCGCGAAATCATCCCGCACATGGAAAAGCAAGGCTCCGGCGCAATCATCAATACGGCGTCTGGTTGGGGACTGGCGGCAGGCGCCAAAGCTGCGGTTTATTGTGCTTCGAAGGGCGCGGTCGTACTGCTTACCAAGGCGATGGCCATCGACCATGGACCGCGCATTCGCGTGAACTGCATTTGTCCCGGCGACACCGACACGGGCATGCTTCAGAACGAAGCCCAACAATTAGGCGAGGAGAGAGAGCGTTTTTTTGCGGAAGCGGCCAAGCGTCCGCTGGGCCGCGTGGGCAGACCGGAGGAGATTGCGCAGGCTGTGCTCTACCTGGCGAGCGATGCGGCTTCGTTCGTGACCGGGACGGCGCTCGTCGTCGATGGCGGCGGATTGGCGGGAACGCTTTGAGCGCCGCCCGCCTGCGAGCACTGCAATGAACAATACTCGAAATCGCTCCGCGTCGCGTGGCTGGTATCTGCGCGCGCAGACGCCGCTGATCGAGGGCGTTAATTCGCCTTCGCGCGGCGCCACCGTGTACGCCGGTGGGCCCGTGGTGCTCGAACGCGGCCACGGACCGCGCGTTTGGGACGTCGACGGCAATGAGTACGTGGACTTCATGATGTCATTCGGCGCGCTGATTCATGGGCACGCCCATCCGCGAATTGTTGAAGTGGTCTCGCAAACGATTGCCGAAGGCTCGCACTTCGCCGCCGCTACTCCGGCCGAACTTGAAGCCGCGGAACGCTTTTGTCGAATGGTCCCGAGCGCCGAAGTCGTTCGTTTCACCAACAGCGGCAGTGAGGCCACGATGCTCGCCTTGCGCTTGGCGCGCGCCCACACCGGCCGCACGAAGTTCCTCAAGTTTGAAGGTCACTATCACGGATGGTATGACCCCTATTGCTTGGGCGGCCACAGCCATCCCGCCGACCAATTGGGCCCGAAAGAAAACCCGGCGCGCTTTCCAGACTCCGCAGGCATTCCGCAGTCGACGCTCGACGACGTGGTGCTCGCGCCGTGGAACGATCTCGACGCTCTTGAATCGATCTTGCGCCGGCACGGGCGCGAACTGGCAGCGATCATCACCGAGCCAATCATGGCCAACATGGGCTGCATTCTGCCGCGCGACGGTTATCTCCAAAAGGTTTGCGATCTGGCTCATCACTACGGCGCGCTTTTCATTCTCGATGAAGTCGTCACCGGTTTTCGTTACGCCCCCGGTGGATGCCAGGAGCGCTTCGGTCTGAAGCCTGATCTAAGCACCTTTGGCAAGGCGCTCGGGGCGGGATTTCCAATTGGCGCGGTCGCGGGTCAGCGCGCCATTCTCGAGCGCATGCGCTGGGGCGATGGCATGGTGCTGCATTATGGAACCTTCAATGGACATCGCCTCACCATGCGCGTGATCGCAGCCAATCTCGACCTGCTCGCCGCGAATGAAGGCGCCGCTTACCAGCAGATCTATGCGACCGGCGACGCGGCGATTGCAGGGCTACACGAAGTTTTCCGCCGAAGAAAGATCGCCGCTATCGTGCAAGGCTTCGGCCCGATGTTTCAGATCTACTTCACGGAGCGCGACGCGATCCACGATTATCGCGACTACTGCCGCTATGTCGACACTGCGAAATACTCGCGATTCGTGCAAGGTCTGCTCGATCGCGGAATCTACATGACTCCGTCCAACGGGCTGCACTGGATCATTTCAACCGCGCACACGTCGAACGACGTGAACGCGCTTTTGGCAGCCGCCGACGAAGTCTGCGCGGAGCTCGCATGAACGTGGTCTTTCTCGGCGGCGGCCGAATTACTTCCGCGATGCTCGCCGGTTTGCGCCTCGCGAAAACAAAGCATCGGCTCGATCGTCCATGATCGCAATGCCAGCAAGATGCGCGAGCTGAGCAAGCGCTATGCGGCCGTCATTGAGCCTGATCTGAGTCAGGGCACTCCATCAAGCGGATCTGCTATAATAGCCGTGCGGCCCACTTCGGTAGCTCAGCTTCTCAACGGCGATTGGCGAAATAACCCGTCCGCTGCTCGCCGTAAGCTTGGCGGCCGGCGTCCCATTGCGCGCGCTTACTGGAATTCTGGGAGCGCCCGTGCGCTGGGCTCGCGCCATGCCGAGCCCTGCATGCCGCGGCGGCCGCGGATTGACGGGCGTAACTTTCCCGCGCCAGCTGCCGAGAGCGGATCGCGCAAGGTCGTCCACGATTTCTTCGCTGTCGTTCGGCCCGGTCATCGAAATTCCGGAGCGCAAATTCGACGCCTTCACCGTCACCTACTCATGCAGTCACGGCTATCACGCGCTGGCTGCGCTGGCGGATGCTGCCCAGCGCGCAGGCCTCGATCGAAAGACGGCGCTGCTCGCCGCCGCGCACGCCCTTGCCGATGGCATCACGGTCTGGCGCGAAGGCAGCGAGTCGCTGGGCTCTCTCCTGGAGGAAGCCGCTACTCCCGGCGGAATCGCCGCCACCTGCGCAGCCGCCATGGACGCCGCCGGGTACCAGCCGCGCCGTCCGCAAAGGCGTCGCCGCCGGTCTTCGTCACGCTCGTGACGTTACTCCGTCCCTGATTTGTTTCGGAACCGATAACAATTGGCTTACGTATCCGTCTAATGGAAGACAGATGCCCGTGGGGTAGCGGTTCACCCGCCAAACGAAACAATCTCTGGAGTGATGTTATGCGATACCTTATTTGTGCGCTCGCCCTGAGCATGCTCGCCGGGGTGGTTCTTGTCCCAGCCATGTTTGTCCAACCAATGTTTGCCGCCAACACACCGTCCGATCTCGACGCCCGCCGCAAGGCGCTGAACGACCTGCTGCACGAGCAGTGGGAATACACCATGCGCACTAGCCCGATCTATGCCTCAATCCTCGGTGACAAGCGCTGGAACGATAAGGTCGACGATTTTTCGCAGGCGGCCATCGACGACAACCTGGTGCAGTCCCGTGCTTTCCTGAAGCGCTTCGAAGCCATCGATACCACCGGCTTTCCCGACCAGGAAGTTCTGAACAAGGAACTGATGGTGCGCGACCTCAGGATGGGCCTCGAAGGCGCGCGCTTCACACCCTGGGAAATGCCCGTCAACCAGTTCAATGGCATTCACATCGACGCGCCCCAACTGGTTAGCGTGTTGTCCTTCGCTAGCGTGAAAGATTACGAAGATTACATCGCGCGCCTGAAGCAACTACCGCGCCTCTTCGACCAGAACATCGTGCAGATGCGCAAGGGCATGGCCGCGGGCCTGATGCCGCCGAAGATTCTGCTCGAACAAGTCGTCACGCAGGCCGATGGCATTGCCAAGACCGCGCCGGAAAAAAGTCCATTCGCGCATCCCTTCGACAAGTTCCCTGAGTCGATCTCGCAAGCCGATCAAAAGCGTTTGCGCGACGAAGGCATCGCAGCCATTCGCGATTCGGTGATCCCCGCCTACGTGAAATTCACCGCCTTCGTCCGTGACGACTATGCCCCGAAAGGCCGCACCGAGCCCGGTCTTTGGGCGCTTCCCGACGGCGCCGAGCGCTACGCTTTTCGCGTAAAGGAATCGACCACCACCAATCTGACGCCCGAAGAAATCCACCAGATCGGCCTCGAGCAGGTAAAGGAAATCGAAGGCCGCATGCTGGGAGTCGCGAAGCAACTCGGCTATCCGGATCTAAAGACGTTTTATGCAGCAATCAAAACCGATCCCAAACTGCACGCCCACTCGCGGGAAGAGATTCTCGACCTCTATCGCAAGCACATCGACGATATGTACACCAAGCTTCCTGACTTGTTTGGGCGTCTGCCCAAAGGCCGGCTAGAGGTATTGCCAATCGAGGAATTCCGCGAAAAAGAAGCTTCAACGCACTATGTCGAGGGCCTGCCCGATGGTTCGCGCAAAGGGCACGTTATGGTGAACACGGGCGATTTTGACAAACGCACAACTCTGGATATCGAAACAACCGCTTACCACGAAGGCGTCCCGGGGCACCACCTGCAACTCTCGATCGCGCAAGAACTGCCGGAGTTGCCGCCCTTTCGCCAGCACGAGTTCTACACCGCCTACGGCGAGGGCTGGGCGCTTTACTCGGAGCGCCTCGGCAAAGAGGTTGGCTTCTTCCAGGACCCGTATAGCTATTACGGGCACCTGCAAGACGACATGCTGCGCGCGATTCGCCTGGTCGTCGACACCGGCTTCCACTACAAACACTGGTCGCGCCAGCAGGTGGTGGACTTCTTCCACGATCACTCGGCCATCGACGAGCCTGAAGTGCAAAGCGAGACCGACCGGTATATGGCGTGGCCGGCGCAGGCTCTCGGCTACAAGATCGGCCAGCTCGAAATCCTGAAGCTGCGTCAGTACTCGAAAGACCAACTGGGCTCGAACTTTGACATCCGCGCGTTCCACGATGAGGTGCTCGGCGGTGGCGCGTTGCCGCTCGATATCCTCTCCGACCGCATTCACACCTGGGTGGGGCAGGAGAAGGCGCAGATCGCGGCTGCCGGATCGCGATCGGGGGCGAAGGCAAGCCAAAAATAGATGCTTTGTCGGAGTATCATGGGCCGGTATGACAACGCCGGATCATGAGGCAGAACGCGCGCGCTTGGCAGGCGTGTACTCGGCGAAGAGCGATGAGGAGCTCAGGGAAATTGCGGAGAGGGGCGACGAATTGAGCGTCGCCGCTCAGGAGGCGCTACTCGGAGAGGCATCGAAGCGCGGATTCCCCCTCACCATCGCGCCTCCGCCCGGTGAGGATGCTGTCGAATTCATCAACCTCGTAACCTTGCGCCAGTTCCGCGATCTCCCCGTAGCCCTCCTTGCCAAGGGCAGTCTCGAGTCCGCTGGAATCGAGACATTTCTCGTCGATGACAACATGATCCGCATGGATTGGTTCTATTCCAATCTGCTCGGCGGGATCAAACTGAAGGTTCGCGCCGAGGATGCCGAGGCCGCGAATGAAATCCTGAGCCAGCCCATTCCTGAGGTGGTCGAGGTGGAGGGCGTCGGTAAGTATGAGCAACCAAAATGCCCCCGCTGTCAGTCGCTGGATGGCAGCTTTCAGGAGCTCAACAAAGTGTGGACCTGCTACTCCTGCGGCAACGAATGGGAAGACGAGAATGCGCAGCCCGAAGGCCAAACAGGCACAACCTCGTAGTTCCCTCCCGCTCAGACATTTATAATCGCCAGCAATGCGGCGTTTCTTTAGCATCCTGCTGTTGACCCTTGTGCTTATGACGGTGGCGCTCATCTCGGCGCTTACCGCCATGCGGCTGGCCATCCACGGCCGCGAAGTCACGATCCCAAAAGTGATGGGCATGAGCCCGCTTGAAGCCGAACGCGCCGGCTCAGCTTCGGGGTTACAGGTGATCGTGGAGCGCGAATTCTACAGCGCCGATGTTCCTGAGGGAAGAATCGTTACCCAGATGCCGCCGCCGGGAACGAAGGTGCGGCGCGGCTGGTCGATTCGCGTGGCGCGCAGCCTCGGCCCGCAGCGCGTGTCCATTCCCGACGTGAGCGGAGAAAGCGAGCGTGCCGCCGAGTTGAACATCCGACGCCGCGGCCTCGCGCTCGGCTCAGTCGCGCAGATCAGTTTCTCGGCGGATTCACCAAACGCCTCGCCGAATTCTCTGCCTGACCAGGTCGTCTCGCAGAGTCCGCCCGCGAATGCCAGTGGAGTTTCCGCGCCCAAGATCAATCTTCTGGTGAGTGGCGGAAGTGATCCGGCAGCGTATGTCATGCCGAACCTGACGGGGCAACCGCTCGGCAGCGCGACGCTGGCGTTACAGGATGCCGGCATGCGCGTCGGCAAAGTCAGCGTGGTTCCGGCACCCGGAGTTGGCGCGACGCAAGCAGCGCCCGGCGGATCACAAACAACTTCCGCCGGCCCGCAGACTATTCCAGGCACTCCACAACCTGTGGCCGCGCCAACTCAGCCCGGCACAGCCAGCATGATCGTCACGCAATCGCCGGCCCCCGGCCAAAAAGTCGTAGCCGGCGCAGTAGTAAGCTTCGAAGTCCGTTAAGCCAGAGTAGCGTCGCGGTGTAGCGCCGGCACCTTGCCGGCAGTCCCGAGGGCGCCCCGCCCTCGGATTGGGGGAGGAAATGTACGTTGGGTGGTGAGGGATGTCTACGAAGAGACTCTGCGCTCGATAATTGCCGCGAAGAATCCATCGCATGGGTAAACGCCGGGAATTGTACGAAGGTAAGGTCCCGCCAGAAGCGAATCGAGATTGGCCGCGCACAGGTCGCCCGACCGTCGCAGACGTTCGAGTCCTTCTCGGCAATCAGCGATTGAAAAATCGGAGGCGCCAGCCAGCGCAGCCTCTACCACAGCTTCGTTCTCTTCGCGCTCCAGCGAGCATGTCGAGTACACCAACCGCCCTCCCATCGCGAGTTGGCCCAGCGCCGCTTTCAAAATCGCAATTTGGCGAGACTGCAAGTCGTCGAGATCCTCGAACCTGAGCCTCCATTTGATCTCGGGGTTGCGTGCCAGAGTGCCGGTTCCCGAACAGGGAACATCGACAAGGATCCGGTCGAACGTTTTCGCGAATGGCAATTGCCGGGCGTCGGCGCTAATGACTCGGATGTTCGGCGCCCGGACTAGCTTGCGCAGCAGACGCGCGCGGTGCGGGTGCAGCTCCGCCGCAAAGACCGTGGAATTCGGATTGCGGCGAGCCAGCAACAAAGTCTTGCCTCCAGGCGCCGCGCAACAATCAAGAATCGATTTGCCGTGGCCCACCAGCATCGCGACCAGTTGCGAAGCTTCATCCTGAATTGCAATGCGGCCCTGCTCGCACGCCGGCGTACGCGTAACGTTGCCGGAAATCACCTTGCGTGCTGCCGACAGAAGATAGCCCGGCGCAAGCTCAACTCCAGTCTGCGCCAGCTCGTTCAAAGATTGGTCGTCATAAATATGAATAGCGGGCGCGGGCGCGCCCTGGTTATAGATGCAAATTTGTCGGGCCGTCTCCAGTCCATAATCTTCGCTCCATCGTTTAACAAGCCACTCAGGATGAGAGCCGTCGTGTGCGAGCGCGACTGGACTGGCAGAGTGGCGGATCGCGGCGAAAAGATCGGCCGGGCGCGCTTTTGCGGAAGACTGAGAGGCAGATTTTGTGAAATCTCCGGCGACCTTGCGCAGAACCGCGTTCACAAACACCGACGCGGACTTTTTGCGGGCGGTTTTGACCAGTTCCACACTCTCAAAAATCGCGGCGCGCGCCGGGATGCGCGAAAGAAACTGCAATTGATAAACGCCCAGTCGCAACGCGATCAGAACTTCATCGTCCAGCTTCTCAAGCTTCTGCGACGAAGCCCGCGCGAGAGTCCAGTCGAGCCACGACTGCCACCGCAGATCGCCCATCACGAGTTCAGTAGCAAGGCCATGATCGGCGGAAGAAAGTTTCGCGAGGTGCGCGGAATGCAAAAGCTCGCTGGCGTAGGAGTTTTCGCGCCCGACCTTCAACAGAATTTCAAAAGCTGCGGCGCGCGCTGGGGAGACGGCCATTCCGACTATTCTGCCACTCCCAGCCGCTCACCCGCCTTAGGCCGGTACCCGTTAATGAATTCTTGCGCCGTCATACGCCGCTTGCCATCCAGTTGAATCTCAATCAGGTTGAGTGCCGTGCCATGACCACATCCCACGACGAGACGCCCCCCCTCCACGGCGAGCGTCCCCGGAGCCAACTCGCCCGCACCCTGCGCTACTTCGGCGCGATGCACCTGCAAATTCTTCCCGCGAACCGTCGTAAACGCCCCGGGCCACGGCCGAAATCCTCGCATTCGATTCAATAACTCCGTAGCGGTCCGCACAAAATCCATGCGGCCATCTTCTTTCGTCAAAATCGGCGCCAGGGTCGCCAGCGCATGATCCTGCGGAGTCGGCCTCACCTGCCCGCTTTCAAGCCCGCGAAGAGTTTCCACCATCAGCTCCGCCCCAACCGACGCGAGCTTCGGCGCCAGCGTCTCAGCCGTGTCATCGGTAGAAATCGGCATTTCGCGCTGCAGTAATATGTCGCCGGTGTCGAGCCCCGCGTCAATACGCATGGTTGTCACCCCGGTAACAGACTCGTCGTTGGCAATCGCCCACTGAATCGGCGCCGCCCCCCGATACTTCGGCAGCAGCGAAGCATGCAGATTCAGGTTCCCGAGCCGCGGCAGATCGATCATCCACTGCGGAATGATGCGTCCATAGCCGACGACGATAATCGCGTCCGGCCGCAGCGCCTCGAGTTGCGCACGAAAATCCAGATTGTTCTTGATCGCAGCAGGCTGCACAACCGGGATGCCCAGCCGAATCGCCGATTCCTTGACAGGAGAAGCTGCCAACTCCATGCCCCGTCCGCGCGGCCGGTCAGGCTGCGTTACGACCAGACGAACGGAATGTCCCGCCGCCACCAGCGCTTCAAGCGTAGGAACAGCGAAACGGGGAGTACCGCAAAAAATCAGGTTGTAAGTCACAGGTTTAGTTCTCAGCTCGCAGGAAAGGCAGACTTGCTTGGAGCTTGGAGCTGAGAGCTTGGAGCTGCTCTCTCTACCACTCTCCTGCCTTCACCATTTTCTTGATCTTGCGCTTGATGAGGTCCCGTTTCAGCGCGCTGATGTGCGAAATGTAAAGCTTCCCATTCAGGTGATCGGTCTCATGCAAAAAAGCCCGCGCCAGCAGGTCTTCTCCCGTGTGCTCGAAAAACTTGCCGCGTCGCGTCCTGCGCCCGCACCGTTACAACTTTTGCGCGCGAGACATCCTCACGAAATTCCGGAATGCTCAGGCAGCCTTCGCTTCCGCGCTGCCGGCCTTCCTTGCCGATGATCTCCGGGTTGATGAGCACGAGCTTCGCGTTGGGATCTTCCTTGAAGGTCACATCCACCACAGCAATCCTTTTCGAAATGCCGATCTGTGGCGCGGCCAGCCCGACGCCACGCGCGGCATACATCGACTCAAACATGTCCTCGATGAGCTTCTTCAGTTCATCATCGAAAGCGGTCACCGCGGCCGCGGGCTTTTCCAGCACCGGGTCGCCGAATTTCACAATTGGATAGATCATGCGTCAGTAATGTTTCAGTTGCTCCAGATAACCCTGGAAATTTCTTATTGTCTCCTTCAGCGAATCCCCGCCAAACTTGTCGAGCGCGCAGCGCGCCAGCGTTAGAGCAACCATGGCCTCGCCGGCAACTCCGGCGGCGGGCACCACGCATACATCGGAACGCTCGTAGGCGGCCTTGACCGGCTCGCGCGTCGCGAAATCCACCGACTGCAGCGGCCGCCGCAGCGTCGAAATCGGCTTCAAATATCCGCGTACGCGAATTTCCTGCCCGTTCGAAACGCCGCCCTCGATTCCGCCCGCATTGTTGCGCGGACGCGTGAAGCCTGAAAACCCTGCGTCGCGCTGATAACCAATTTCATCATGCACGGCCGACCCCGCCGAATGCGCCGCCTGAATTCCGCTTCCGATTTCGACCGCCTTTACCGCTTGCAGAGACATGACCGCCGCGGCGAGCATGGCATCGAGCCTTTCGTCCCACTGAACGTAACTGCCCAGGCCCGGCGGCACGTTGCGCGCGACCACTTCAAAAACCCCGCCGACCGAGTCGCCGGTGCGCAGAACATTGTCGACTTCGTCCTTCATGCGCTGCTCGGCCGTGGCGTCGGCGCAGGAGAGCAGCACCTCGTCTTTCCGCGCCAGCGGCTCGATCTGCTCCCACCCAATCTCTCGATCCGCAATCGACACCGCGCCCACCGCGATCACATGACTCAAGACCTCGACACCCACTTCCCGCAAGAACAACTTGGCAAGCGCGCCGATCGCCACCCTCGCCGCCGACTCGCGCGCCGAGGCTCGCTCCAGAACATACCGCGCCTCCGTGAAATCGTACTTCAGAGCACCCGCCAGGTCGGCGTGCCCCGGCCGCGGCGATGCCACACGCTTGTGTTTGTCCGGGTCGCCCGGTTCAACGGGCAGCGACTCCTTCCAATTCTGCCAGTCCCGATTCTGGAGCAGCACCGCGATCGGCGATCCAATTGTTTTTCCGTGATGGACCCCGGAGAGAAAGTGCGCGCGATCCGTCTCGATCTTCATGCGCCCGCCACGCCCGTAGCCCTGCTGCCGCCGCCAGAGCTCGCGATCCACAAACGCCTGATCGACGCCCAGTCCCGCCGGCAGCCCGGAAAGAAACGCCACCAGGGCTTCGCCGTGCGATTCTCCCGAGGTGAAGTAGCGCAGCATGTGAAATGGCATTGTAAATGAAGAAGAAACAAAAGAAGAAAAAGGCGGCGGCGCGGGATCACACGGCGCATAAGCGGGACAACAGGTACAATAGCCTGAACGCCGACCCGGGCCCGACTTAAGATCGATCGCGCGCTTCGTCAACCAACGCGAGGTACTCTGCCGTGTTGACCACGAAACCCGGACTGGTTCCGGCCAATAAAACCGACCGTATTCGCTGCGTGATCGCCGACGATCACGAACTCGTGCGTTACGGTGTGCGGCGTCTGCTTGAGGACGCGCCCGATTTTATCGTTGTTGCCGAAGCGGAAGACGCGGCGCAGGCGCTGAAACTCACCCTGGAGCACCGTCCCGACCTGGTCCTTCTCGATATCGGCATGCCCGGCATGTCGTCGTTCGAGGCGGGACGGCTGATCGAAGAGCATTGCCCCGGCTGCCGCATTGTCTATTTGACGATGCATGAAGACAAGGAGTATGTGCGGCAGGCGCTGCATTCCGGAGCCAGCGGCTACCTGCTCAAAGACACTCCCACCAACCTGTTGTTGCGCGCCCTGCGCGATGTCAGGCGCGGCGAACGCGCCTGGAGTCCGCGCATCGTTCATCTATTGCGGCAGGACGCCATGCGGCGCGAGGGCGCCACGCCAGTTGCGGTGCGAAGAAGCACCCTTACAACGCGTGAGCGGGAAGTGATGCGATTGCTGGCCGAAGGACGTACGGTGCGGCAGGCGGCATCGGAGCTCGGTGTCAGCGTCAAGACGGTCGAAGCGCACAAGTTCAACCTGATGCGCAAGCTCGACATTCACAACAAGGCGCAACTTGTAACGGTGGCAATTCAGAAGAAGATTTTGCCAGCGCCCATCCCGATGTAGTCCCACCCCGGTCCCAGCTCGCTAAATTCTAGACTCCTTTACAGGTTGGCAATGCCGTGGACGCGACCTCGCGAACCACGTGATGAAGGTCACCAACACCGACTGCTGAGACAGGCTACATTATGTGGCAATGATCAAACCAAGCAGGATCAGCTTCGGCGGCACTGCCGCTATCGTGACGAGTATGGCGCTGATTGCCGGGTTGGACGCCGCACATGCGGGAAAGGCCAGTCTGGTCAGCGCCCTTTTGATCGCGGCTGTTGCCGACAATCTCACCGACTCGCTGAGCGTTCACATGTATCAGGAATCGGAGCGTTTGGCGCAACGCGAGGTGTTTATTGGGACATTGAGCAATTTTGCAACGCGCTTGATCGTTTGCCTCAGCTTCGTGCTGATGGCTGCGCTCTTGCCCGATCACGTTTCCGCCGTGTGGGGACTGCTCTGGGGAGTGTTCCTGCTTGTTATCCTGACTTACGTTCTCGCCCGCTATCGCAATGTCAGTGCTCTCTCTGAGGTAGCTAAACACCTGGGGGGCGCGCTGGCAATCATCCTTGTCAGTAGGCAGGTTGGGCACTGGATCGCCGCACACGTCGTTTGACCCTACCGGCATGGCGCAGCTAGTGCGGCGAGCGTTGTCAGGTCCGGCACTTCCAGATCAGGCTTGCCCTTTGCAGACCGTACTGCGCCAACTCCGGGCCGGGCGGATTTGCGATTCACCCACACTGTAGAAAGTCCCAGTGACTGTGCCGGAATAACATCGTGATAAATGCTCTGCCCAACGTGAAGCAGGCGGTCGCGCGGAATCGCCAGCGTGCTCAGCGCTAACTCAAAATTATGAAGCGAAGGCTTGTAGCTTCGCGCCTGCTCGGCCGTGATCACCGCTACAAAATCCACGCCCAGATGTTTGCGCGTCTCCGCAAATAGATCGTCGTCAATATTTGAAATAATCGCGAGGCGATAGCGCTTTTTGAGCTGCCGCAAGGCATCGACCGTATCCGAAAAGGGCGGCCACGACGGCACCGACTCGGACAACGCGCTGATATCCACGTCGCCAGGTTGAAAGCTCAGCCGCTGGCCAAAAGCGCGCACCACCGCACTCAAGACATCGCGGTATTTGCTGATACGGGCCGCTTTCCGCTTCAGCCTCAAATTCCCCGTAGAGTTCGAGGATGGCGGCATCAGCCAGAGTTTTTCCGTGGCGGCCAAGGACGCCTCGCAACGCGGGCAAAATTCCTGCTTCCCACTCAATCAGGGTGCCATAGCAATCGAAGCTGATGGTCGTGAAGCCGGAGAAGTCCATGCGAATCGGTCGTTAGTCCTTGGTCGTTAGTTGTTCGGAAAGCGGTAGTGGAAGCAGGGGCGAATTGAGGTTTGCGACCGACCAACGACGAGCGACCAACGGCAGTTCTTCTACGCCTTCTGCTCGCTGAACAGATCAATGGCTGCAGGCGGCGTGTTTGCCTCTTCCGGCGCCGCAGGCGTAGATGGCGCGGCTGGTTCCTCAGGCGTGGTCTTAGCCGGCGCCGCTTTTTCGCGCTCTTCAAATTTTCGCGCATCCAGCAGCGGACGTCCCAGCGACGCGTTATAGCTCGTCCACGGCCCATCCAGCCCGGACTCGCGTTCGAAGTGCGCACGCATCGCCTCCATCTTGGAGTCCAGGTCGTCCAGATAATGCAGCATCAATGCTTCCGGAAACATGGGCAGCTTGGGCGACCCAAAATCGTATTGCCCGTGATGGCTGATGATCAGGTGCTCGAGCAGAGTCTTCAACTCCGGCGGAAAATCCGGAAGTTTCGCAAGCTTCGTCTGCAACATCTCCAGCTCAATGATCATGTGCCCGAGCAACTGCCCACGCGTCGTGTATGAAAACGAGCGGTTGTAGGTCAGCTCATAAATCTTCCCGATGTCATGCAGAAACGCCCCCGTCAGCAGCAGGTCGCGGTTGATCTGCGAGTAATTCCCGCACATGAGGTCACACGAGCGAAACAGCGACACGACGTGGTCGAGCAATCCGCCGATGTAGGCATGATGCAGCGTTTTGGCCGCTGGCGCGTTGCGGTAGCGCTCCGCGACCTCCGGATCGGACATGAACGACTCGACCAGCGCTTTCAGATGTGGGTTCTGAAACGTGGCAACAAAATCCGCCAGCGTTCGCCAGAGTTCGCCGATGTCCTTGGTGGTCTTCGGCAGGTAGTCGGTGTAGTCGATCTCCGCCTCGCCAAGCTTGCGCAGCTTGTGAATGGTGAGCTGGTACCGGTTCTTGTACTTGTTGATGAGGCCTTTGATCTTGAGGAAGTCGTCCTGCTCGAAGGCGTCGAGAAATTCCTCGACGTTGTCCCACATCTTGGCCTCGATCTGCCCGGTCCGATCCGCCAAAGTCAGCGCCAGGTACGGCTCGCCGTTCTTCTTCGGCTTGACCTGCTTTGCCGCCACCACAAAGCATGAGGTGATGATCTTGTTTTCCTGGAGATGACACTGGCAGATAAAAAACTCTTTCATGCGCCTCCGCGAACCGTGTGCCGTTTCGGACAGATCCTACAGACGAACGGCGCGATGGAACACGCGCCCCAAACAAATTGATGCGGCCGCCATTTGTGGGGGATTGCCGGCCAGCCGCCCATGAGCGCTCCCAGCTTAGCCTAAAACACGCCCAGCTTCTTCTTCTTTTTCAGGGCCTTCGTGCCTGCTTCCTTGGTCGTGGTTTCCACAGGCCTGGTCTGGTTCGAACTCGCGCCCGTGTCAACGTAACCCTGCTTGTAGTCGATGTAAGCGTTCTCGCGAAGCGTCGTCAGATAGGCGCGCAGCGCGGGCTGCAGCTTCTGCATGTAGAGGGCATCCTGAATGCGCGGCTCGACCTCCTTCAGCGTGGGAATGCCGGCCATCTGATGCTCGGTGACCTTCAAAATCACGTAGCCCTGCTTGGTGCGAATCACGTCGGTCGTCTCGCCCGCCTTCAGCCCAAAGACTTTATCTTCCAATTCTTTTGCGAGCGTGCCGCGCTTGAAGTAGTTCAGGTCGCCACCTTCCTTGGCAGACGGCCCATCGGACTGCTTCTTCGCCAAGTCCGCGAAGTCGCCACCCTTCTTAATCTGCGCGAGGATGTCGTCCGCCTTCGTTTTCGCAACGGCCAGCGCGGCTTCGTTCTCGGCTTCCGTGGGCGGCTCGGGCTTTCCGTCCAGACCATTCGGTTTGGCGGGCGGCTTCGGCGCGACCAGAATTTCGCTCAGCCGCACCTGCTCGGGGTGTTCAAGCTCGGCTTTGTGCTCGTCGTAGAATTTCTGCTCTTCCTCTTTATTCATCGCCAGCTTCGAGCCGACTTCCTGCCCAATGACCCGCTGGGTGATGATCTGGTTGCGCAGATTCTCCTTGAACTCCTCGTACGATGCGCCCTGCGCTTGCGCCGCCTTCTCCAGATCCTCCATGGAGTCCAGGTTCATTTGCTTGCGCATCTCGTCGAGCTTCTTGATAAGTTCCGTATCGCCCGTGATCCCCAGATCCTTGCCTTTTTGCAGGAGCAGTTGCTGGTCGATCAGATCGCGCAGTACGTCCTGCTGCTTCTCGGCGAACGCCCGGTCGGCGTCGTTCGGGTCCTGCTGCTGCACCTCCTGCTTGAGTTGGTCGCGGCTGCGCACATACTCCGAACGCGTAATGATGCCGTTATTGACGCGTGCCACGATCTCCTCGACGATGGTGTCGGCGGAGAGAACGATGGGAAGAAACACTGCCAAGGCAGCCAAAAGTAGGGTCAGTCTGGTCCTGTTCATTGAGGCTCTCTTGAAAACCTGGGTTACCGCAACTTGGGTGAAACCCCGGAAGTTGGTTTCTTGCTATTTTACGCCGGGATTGGGGCGGTAACCAAATCGAAGAGGGGCTGTATTGTAGAGACGAGGCTTGCCTCGTCTCATAGTGGCTGATTTTGGAAGGAAGCGCGAAGCTCGAAAGATGCGGCCCTACGCCGCCCGCGTCAGCACCAGCGCCGTCACGTCATTGTGCTTCGGTACGGTGTGCATGAAAGTTTGAACTTCCTCCAATATGCGCTGGGAGAGATCTTTGGCCGACGTTGGCCCGGCCTGCATGACGTTCCGTACGCCCTCCAGGCCAAATTCGGAGCGCTTACTCTCAGCCTCGACCACTCCACGGGAAACGACGGCAATCGAAGCCTTCGATCCCATGCCGACGACGCGCGCATCGGTCGGCGCCAGTGAGAACAATCCCAGAGGCAACCCGGTGGCCGGCAGCTCGACCACGCTCGCATCATCGCGTAACAGCCCAGGCGTGTGGCCCGCATTCACGTAGCACACCGTGCCCAGCTCCTCGTTGTAGCAGCCGGCAAAAGCGGGGCAGCTGCGCACGCCTCCGGCCGCGCGCATGATCTCAAGATTCAAGCGCCGCGATAGCTCAATCATTGCCTCCGGCTCATTCAGTTCGGGCGCGCTGAAGATCTGTTCGCCGGATGACAGAAAACAGTTATGGGCCGCTTCGAGAACCGCCACACTTGTCTCCCGCTTCCCGGCCAGGTCAAGCATTCCAAAGAGAAAACGCGTCGGACTCACCCGCAGGAACGCGTGAAAATCTCCCCCGGCCTGCGGCGAGAAAAACGCTACCGCCATGTCCGCGCCCTGGAGCGGAGGCGGTTCCGTGTGCACGATGTGCGCAGGCTCCCCGGGAGCGGAGTTGAACAATTTTGAAAGCAGTGCCTTCATCCGCAGGGAAGTTAGCACAATCTGGAGGAACGGGCAATGAGACAGTGGTGGGGTAAAAAGCAGTTTGCAATGGCTCGATATTTCAGTGCATTAGATGTGCAAGAGATTTCCCGCAGGTTAGCAGTCTAGTGTTGGAGATGGGTCTGGCCGCCTAGCAAATCCGGGTTCTCGTGATACCCCGCGGGAACTTCGAATATAGAGGGATTGAGGGGAGAATCTGAAAGCTCTTCGACTGTTTCCTCAACCGTTATCACCCTCTTCTTGCCGTTGGCGTCGGTAGTCTTCTGTGTAAGGGTCTTCTTGACCGCGAGCCCGGCGGGAAGAGGACCTGTATGGTGGAAGTCGGGGAATTCCGGGGGGTCGGTCAGCCCAGTACCAGGTTTGGTAAGCGCCGTGCCGACCGTGTACATGGGTTGCGTTCGCACAAAATCGGGCGCACAATTCTCGTCCGCTCGCTCATGGTCGATGTACCAGGCATCTGATATTTCTTCGCCGCCCGCTTTTCCGTCATCCAGCCGCCTTGTCGTGGTTATGAAGTGCCTTGCGGGATAGCCGAGGAACGTTCTCCGCTCGCCGGTTTCGACTGTGTTGCTGTCAATTTGGACTACCTTTGCATGATATTTCTGCCGATACTCGTCGAGCTTCTCCTTGGGCCAGAACTTTACGACTTTGAAGGTTCGGTACTGATGCACCTCCATATCGACGAGGAACCCAGTTCTCGTCTCGCAGTTGGCAATGCTGGATAACGAAACCGTTGTTCCGCTGCCGAGACTGTCTCTTCTTCGCATCGCGGCTCTTCGGTAGTGCACGTCGCGATGCTCCCAGGCGCCCTCCACATTCGGGGGTGAGGCAGCCGACCGTATGCGTTTTTATCGTAGTGTCTGCCGAGCAAAGAATGCTGCACCAAAGGAGGAAAAACACCGCGCTTTTGCCCATATCGATCACCTGACAGTACCCAAAACTGAGAGTCCTATTTCCCGTACCGGTCAGCCAACCACCGAGTCATCTCCTCCTGCAACTGTCGGTAGTCGAGATGGATTGTCCCGCGCAACGCGGCCTCACTCCCACTGCCCAGCGACAGCCGTTCGAGAATGTGTTGAACCTCTCCCATCCCATACGTGTCGCGAATATATTCGGCGGCGGCCAGAGACTCGGCATACGCCGTGCTCGCCTCCGGCGCCGAGAAACTCATGAAACTGCCTTCCAGCATGTTGTAGGGAATTTCCGCCCCGGCACTGAAGAGCTGCGCCAGCGCGTGCCCATTGGACGTGCTCGACTTGCCCTCTTCCATCTGCGCGATGCCCTCGTTCAGCCACGTCGGGCAGCGGCTGCTCGACATCTGCGCGATGAAGGAGTGCGTCAGCTCATGTTTGAGCACGTGCCCCAGGTCCGATGTCACGTTCTGCATTCCGTTGACGGGGATGCGCAGCTTTCCATCGTTGATGGCGCCGCTCCACGAAGGCGCCCGCGTCACATCGAAAAACGCCTGCTGCGTGTAGAGCGTGACGGCTATGTTGTCGTGGGGTGAGTAGCCGAGGTCGCGCACCAGGTCGTCATAGTCGGCGTCGAGCGCGGCCAGCAGCTCGCGGCGAAAGCCTTCGCTCGTCTCCTTGCCTTCGAAGTGCAGATTGAAGTGGCTGCTCTCGCTCTGCGAAAAAGCGGCCTCGGCATTCGATTCGCGCTGGGCGCGCTCCAAATATTGCTTCACGATTGGATCGGGACGCAGCGCCAACGACTTCTTCCACGACCGGATCGCGTCCGCTGTATGGTCGCTGGCGAATTGCACAAAGCCCAGCATGCCAAGCGCGTCCGGCGAGTCCGGCGCAATCCGCGCGGCCTTCTCCGCATAAGACAAAGCTTCCGTGGTGTGGCCCGTGTGCATCAGGCTGGCGGCGTAGTAGATGAGCAGGGTTGCATTTTCAGGTTGGAAGCGCAACGCCGATTCGTAATAGCGCTTTGCTTCCGGAAAGTTTCCATGATCGGATTCAAACTTGCCGGCCAGAAAGTATCCGGTCGCGGCCAGTTCGGGGTTGGCTGCCCGGTCCAGCGCGGCCAGCGCTTCCCCGTCCACCTTGCCCTCGCGAATCACCTTCTCACTGAGCCCCGCTTCGCCGCTGAAGGCCGGAGGACGTGCGAAATCCGGCACCTCACCCGCGGTGCCTCCGCCACGGGTAGTAACCGGAGCCGCGCCGCCCGCATCAATCCTATCGATGGATGATTTCGGGATGGCGTAGGTGTCTTCGCCCACGTCGTACTCGACCCGGTCCTTATTCTTGTCTTCTCGAATCTGGTCGGCCCAGATGGTGCGCCCGTTTTTTAGATGAATTACATCCGCGGGCGCGGAAAGCGCCGCCAGAAGCACTAAAATGGGTGCCATCACGCGCATTTCTAATGATTCTAGCGCCCGGGGCGGAGGGCTTCGTAGGTGACCAAGGTGCTCGTTCGGCCGTGGCGGACGCTCGACCCGATCTGCCGTGGGACTTGGCGTAGGAGGTGGCGTATGTCGCGGCTTATTGGTAGCCTCATCACCCTCGCTGCCCTCGCCGCCACCGCCTGTGCTCAGGATTCCCCCGGCCATTGCCCCAAAACCGCCGCCGAACTCTACCAGCGAATTCGTACCGTCGGCCTGGATCCGGCTCGCGTCTACCACGTGCGCCGCGCCTCCATTCACCGCCCCAGCCTCGACCTCACCTTTGAGGACGGAACGCTCGCCTTCACCGAAGACATCTGCGGCCGCACCTCCGGCGCTTTCTTTGTGGGCGACGGCGAGATCCTTCTTCAGCCGCCGAACCGGGTCGAACGCGGATCGCTCACTCTGTTTACCGGCATGGCGATTCTCGAAGAACAGCTGATGTCAGGATATTTCCGCTTCAACGACGATACGGCCGAGTTGCTCCAGCCTTACCTCTCGCCGGAGACCGAGAGCGCCGATTTCCTCAAGGAGTGGGCCGATGCCATCCTCAAGCTTGCCGACTTCGATGCCACCCGCCTGCTCATCGACTTCAGTCATTTTCTTCCCTCGAAGGGGCCGGACGAGCATGATCGCCAATTTCCGCCGCTGCTTCACGGTCATGTCATAGGTAAAACGCTCGGCGGTTTTGAAGTCTTTTGGGATGCCGCCATCGCCGAGCCTTTGTGGGCCGGAAAGCCGCAGGTCAAGGACGATATTCCTTACTTCGATATCTGGACCTCGTTCGTGCCCCCGGTTCCGAGCGGCGCCGCGCCTCTAACTCCTCGCTCCAATGAAATATCCATCTCCTCCTTCAAAATCCGCGCCACGGTAACTCCGCCAACCGAGCTGAAAGCCTCCGCGGATTTGGAGATTCGCGTCCGCACCGGAGGCCAACGCACCCTGCTCTTCGAGTTGTCGCGGTATCTGAAAATCGATTCTGTCGAAACCAGCGGCCGTCCCCTGGATTTCATCCAGAATCCGGCCATCGAAGGGACGCAACTCCGGCGAAAAGGAAACGATCTGGTCGCGGTCATCTTCCCCGCGGACCTCAAAAGCGGAGAGGAACTGAAACTAAGTTTTCACTATGCGGGAGACGTCTTATCCGATGCCGGCAACGGATTGTTGTATGTCGGAGAGCGTGGCACCTGGTATCCGAGCTTCGGTCTCAGTCACGCCCAGTTTGACATGGTGTTCCACTACCCCGCCGAGTGGACGCTGCTAGCTACCGGCAAGAAGATTTCGGCGCCCGCGGCCGAAACTCAGTCCGAAGCAGTCGGCGAGAAAGTTTCCCGCTGGGTCTCTGAACGCCCGATTCCTGTCGCCGGATTCAATCTTGGCAGATACGAGCGCGCCGAGGCCAAGGCTGGCAGTATCATGGTCGAAGCCTACAGCACAAAGGCTGTCGAGAAATCTTTCCCTCAGCCTCGTGCCCAGGTCATCGAACCTTCTGTCTCAACGCCCCGTACCATTCCAGAGGAGCCGATCGTCCTATCGCCCCCGCCGCCCTCGCCCGCCCGCAATCTGCGGGATGTGGCGGATCGGGCCGCTGCCGCTGTCGAAACCTATTCTCACTGGTTCGGCCCCTATCCTTATGGCTCGCTCGAACTCACTCAAATGCCGGGAAACTTGAGCCAGGGCTGGCCCGGCTTGGTTTTTCTTTCCAGCGCTGTGTTTCTCAACCCGCAAGAGCAACGGGACTTGCATCTCGACCCCATCACGGCGGAGTTGAACCGTCAGGTCGTGGCTCACGAGACGGCTCATCAATGGTGGGGCGATCTCGTCCTCTGGAAGAGTTACCGCGATCAGTGGCTCTCGGAAGGGCTGGCCAACTATGCGTCTCTGCTCATGCTCGAGGAAAAGAATCCCGCGCAATTTCACGAGGTCATGGAGAGGTACCGCAAAGATCTTCTCAGCAAGAACAAAGACGGCGAGTGGCTGCGCGACGCCGGTCCAGTCACGCTTGGCCATCGCCTGATCTCGTCTCATTTTCCGAACGGCTACGAAGCGATCAGCTACGAGCGCGGAACCTGGCTCTTTCACATGCTGCGCTCCATGATGCGGGATTCGGAAATGGCCTCCCATGCGCGCAGGGCGCCCGCCAATCCCGACGAACCGTTTTTCCGCGCCCTTCGCAAAGCCAGAGAGCGCTTCGCCGGCAAAGCCATGAGCACGCACGATTTGATTCAGATTTTCGAAGAGGAACTGCCCCGCCCACTTTGGTACAACAATCATCACAATCTGACATGGTTTCTAGACGGTTGGATCAATGGTACCGCCATCCCCGAGCTGGCCACGCGCGAGATTCACATCACTGGCAAGGCTGGCGCCACCGCTGTCTCCGGACTGATCCTGCAAAAGAACGCGCCTGACAATCTCATCACGGCCGTTCCCGTCTACGGCACGACCGCCAGTAACTCATTGGTATTTCTGGGAGAAGTGCTGGCCGATGGCCCCGAGACCTTATTCCATTTCACAGCTGCCGAGAGCATTCACAAAGTTGTGATCGATCCCCACCAGACGATCCTCAGCGCGCCGAAATAAGAGCTTCCCAGCTTGCACGAATCTCTTCCGTCCTCCGTTTTCCGCACAGCTCCGCTAGGCAACCCGATTGCTTACCAAAGTAATGGCGAATGAAAAGAGAAGCAGGAGGCCCGATATGAATCTTCAACCTTGTCCTTATTCCACTAATGTAGGTCTGCATCCAGTTCCGCACACCATTCTTCTGGTAGAAGACGAGCCTTTCGTGCGCGAAGCGACCCGCTGCATCCTGGAAAGCGCAGGCTTTGAAGTCTTGCCCGCGGAAGACGCAGCCGCCGCGATCAAGGTCTACGATTCGTCCGATCACGCCGTGGATCTGGTGATGACCGACATGATTCTTCCCGGCCGCACCGGCGAGCAACTCGGTCAGGAGCTGCGGCAGCGCTCTCCGAACGTGACCGTGCTCATCACCTCCGGCTACAGCAACGTAGACTGCGCCACCGACGAACCGCAATCCAATACCTATTTTCTGGCGAAACCATACTCCCGGCGAGGCCTGGTCGACAAAATCGAAAAGATCTTCCAGATGCCGCCCGTCCACAGCATAGCCGGCCAAGCAGGCTAAGCAAGCCACTTCATCTCCGCAGAGGAACGCAGATTCTCACGGATTTTTCCACCTGTTTCAAAGATCCGCGTAAATCCGCGCGATCCGCGGAGAAGAAGTTGAATTCCTCCGTTATAATTCCGGCTTCAAGTCCCATGACCCTGAAAGGCCGAGTAGCGCTAGTCACCGGAGCCTCGCAAGGCATCGGCCACGCCTGCGCGCTCCACCTCGCGCGTCAAGGAGCCAGCGTTGCCGTAGCGGCGCGCAATCAGCAGAAGCTGGAAGAACTCGCCGCCGCGATCAGCGCCACCGGCGGCAAAGCCGCCGCCTTCCCCATGGACGTCGCCGACGAAGACCAGGTGAAGTCCGCCATCAAATCGGCGATCTCCCGCTTCGGCAAGATCGACATCCTCGTCAACAATGCCGGCATCACGCGCGACCAGCTCGTCATGCGCATGAAGCGCGCCGACTGGGACGCCGTCCTCAATACCAATCTCACCTCCGCCTTCCTCTGCATTCAAGCCGTCATTCCCTCCATGCTCAAGCAGCGCTGGGGACGCATCATCAACATCACCAGCATCTTTGGACAGATGGGCCAAGCCGGCCAGGCCAACTACTCCGCCTCCAAAGCCGGACTCATCGGCCTGACCATGGCGATCGCCCGCGAAGTCGCCTCGCGCAACATCACCTCGCAATGCCATCGCTCCCGGCTTCATCGAGACCAGCATGACCGCGGTCCTCAGCGAAGAGTTCAAGCAGGCAGCAGTGAAGCAGATTCCGCTCGGCCGCGTCGGAACTCCGGAAGACATCGCCAGCGCCGTTGCCTTTCTCGCCTCCGACGAAGCCTCCTACATCACCGGACACGTGCTCAACGTGAACGGCGGCATGTTGATGGGCTAGATCGCCCACCAGCCTTCTTAGCAACTCTGTCATCCTGAGCGCAGCGGATGCTAGCGCAGCGCAGCAGCCGCGAAGTCGAAGGACCCCTGCACCTTCTCGAATCGCCGCAGTGGATTGGCTGTTTCCGCTGGCGCTAACTTGGGAAAGCACGTGTGCGGAATCCCAGCGTATACTGTCGCGAGCCAAAGAACCCAATAGCTAAGAGCCAATAGCCAATAGCCAAAAGCTAAAAGCCAAAAGGAGAGAGAACATGCGCATCACTTCGCTAGCTGTAATCGCCATTTTGTGTCTGATTGCTGTAGCCTGCTCAACTGCTCCAACACCTGCGGCAGCCCCCGCTGCTCCGCCTGACACGCGCGCCGCCGACATGCAAGCCATCAAGGACGTTGAAACTGCCTGGGTCAAAGACGCTGCCTCCAAAGACCCGGCCAAATGGGCCAGCTACTTCACCGACGATGGCGCTGGACTTTATCCCGGAGCACCGACTGTGACTGGGAAGGATGCGCTCAAAACTGCGATGGGTCCGATGCTGGCCGATCCCAACTTCGCGCTGACCTTCTCGTCCACCAAGATGATGGCCTCCAAGGGCGGAGACATGGTCTATTCGTACGGCACCTACACCATGACTATGACCAATCCCAAGACCAAGAAGCCTGTTACCGATCATGGAAAGTATCTGACGGTCTACACCAAGCAGGCCGATGGCAGCTGGAAGGCGGCTGCGGACACCTTTAACTCCGATTCGGCCATGTAGGCGGAAGTCCAATCGCGGGAGGGGAATCGCAACCAGATTCCGCTCCCGCCGGGTTCGTGGCTGGAAGAAATTGCGCCCTTAGTTCACCGTAAACTTCGTTTTGCTTGTGGCCTTTCCCCCTTTGGTTGTGACACTGATCTTGCCCGTCTTGGCGCCCGCGGGAACGGTGGCCGTGATTTGCGTGTCCGAGTTTACCGTGAAGGAGGCCTTCGCGCCGCCGCTGAACGTGACCGCGCTGGCTTGCGTGAAGCTGGTTCCCGTGATTTGCACCTGCGTTCCCACCGAACCGCTGGGCGGGCTGAAACCGAGGATCACCGGGATCACGCTATAGGTCTGCGGCGTGACCAGATTGCCGCCCGGCTCAAGAACCGTCACCGGTCCAGTGGTTGCACCGGTTGCCGGGGCCGCGATCATGTACGTGTCACTCACGACCGTGAATGTGCCTGGTCCCGAGCCAAATTGAACGCCGGTGGCGCTCGTGAAGCCTTGGCCAAGGATGCCAACCGAGTCTCCCACCTTGCCCGACGAGAGTACGACCAGCGAGGCAAACGGCTTCAGCCCGGCGTCAAAACTGTAAATCACGCCGTAACCAGTATTCGGAGTTCCACCATGCGCCGTAAGCCCGTAGATGATGCCGTTGGTATGCAGCATGGGAGTTGCAAAAGGAGTGTCCCCCGAGGGCGTGTCGAAGTCGTGCAGGACCGCGAAGTTTTTTCCGGTAGTGCTGACTTTGAAGAGTGTGCCCAATCCCTTGCTGCCGCCACGAGCCGCCACGCCATAGAGATATTTATCGCTTCCCTGCACCAGCCCGGCGTAGGGATTGGTACCCTCAGTCGGCTGAAAGCTGTGCAGCACCTTGTAGCCGCCGCCACCGGTCGTCATCACGAAAACGACTCCCTGGTCCGCCGTTCCTTGCCATACCGTTGTGCCGTAGAGCTTGCCGTCCACGCCTTGCATGACCGGACCAGCGGGATTCGTCCCATCTTTCCCGTCCGTCTTGAAGCTGTGGATGATTTTCAGTGTTGGCTTTTTCGCCGTGATCTTCAGTTGGAACACGGTGCCCTGGTTAAAATCGCCACCGTTTGGCGAAGTACCGTAGAGATTGCCATCCGAACCCAGGATGAAGGGCGCGATCGTTTGCGACGGCGCCGTGCCAATGGTGGAAAACACGCCGGCGGACGTAATTCGATAGATCGTACCGGGATTGTTGCCGTTGCTCGTGATGCCATAGATATTTCCATCAGGTGCCTGGATCGGCGGGGCCCACGGATAGGATCCATCGCTGCCGGAGAAGCTATGGAGCACAGTCATCCCGCCGCTTCCATAGCTGAAAACCGTACCAAGTCCGGCTCCTCCTATCTCGGTCGTTCCATAAAAGTTGCCATCGAATCCGAGGCTGAGTCCCGATTGCGGGGAAAATCCGTCGACGCCCTGAAACGCGTAAAGAAGACTCGCCACGCCTGAGGTGGTAGAAACGAAGATTGACCCCTCGTAGGAAGTCTTGAAAAGCAGAGTGCTATAGAGACTTCCGTCCTCGCCTTGGGCTAGCAGGTTAGGGTCGTTAGGATTCGACCCCTCTTTGGATTCCTCGAAACTGTGGAGTCTGGGTATAAACCTGTGCCTGAACGAGAGAAGTGATCGCCAGGAAAATCAGTATGGCGCCGAAACAGCGCCCGAAACAACGGCCAAAACAGCGAATGAGTCTTGAGGTGGAAACGAGTCTTGAGGTGGTCATGTGTATCTCCTTAGCCTGGGGCTTCGTGCTTTCGAAACTCCGGCCCTTAAGTGCCTGAGGCGCTCCGTTTCCCCTCGTTCCGGGCGCCCTGAAGGGCCGGTGTTCGAAATTGCTTCCTGCCTACACATGCGCAAAACATCGAAAAATCAGCTCAGCTGATTTGTCACGGTTTAAGACTGAGAGGCGTTGCGCGGAAATGGGAGGCGAGCTTCCGTTGCGAAGGTGTTTACCAGTTAGTATCGAAACCCCCTCCATGTGGTCTTTGAAAATAAAAGACTTAGTGGATGATTCCTGCCAGGTCTTTGAGGAATAAGGAGTTATTCGATCCTTTGGAATCAAAGACTTAGGTGGTTGCTTCCAGGTCTTTGAGAAATAAGGACTTAATTGTAACGTATTATGGAATCAACGAGTTAGGAGGAACGTTGGATGGAAGGCCGGGAGTCCCTGCAAGCTGTGCCGCCTTTGGGTGGCGCAGCGCCGGGGTCCCCAGCACGCACGGTTTTGGCGCGATGGGGTGGAGCGGTTTACCGCTCCGCTTCTATTGACTTTGGGTGGTGCAGCGCCGGGGTCCCCAGCGCGCCCGGTTTTGGCGTGATGGGGTGGAGCGGTTCACCGCTGCGATCTTTCGCCCGCTTCCCAACCGGCTTCAGCCGCTGAGGGCTAAACGCCAGCATCACCTCCCCGCAGAGATGGCACTCGCCCATTCCACGGAGACGAGCCAATCTCAAGCCCCAACCCCAGTTGGCACCAAAGTGGTCTTTGACAGAGTTAGTCGAGGGTGTTAGTAATGTTCCCGACTGAGGGGGTCATAGCGTGAGCTATGGCCCTTTTTTGTGCCTGAAATGAAGCTCAAGAAGAGCGAGGGACAATGGCCGGACGCAACTATTGGCTTGATCTCTTTACGCCAGTGACGTGGCAAGAATTTCTCCAGGCTGGCGGCAATGTGTCCGGATTTCGGGAGTCGCGGTGGACCGCTCTTCAGAAGGTTAAGAAGGGCGATTATTTCCTTTGCTACGTGACAGGCATTTCGAGATGGATCGGCCTGCTCGAGATACTTTCTGAGCCCTTTCGAGACACGACCACGATCTGGAAGGATGAGAGCTTTCCATGTCGCGTAAAGGTGAGGGTCTTAGCAAAACTGACCCCCGAAACTGGTATTCCGGTTAAGGAGATGAAGGACCAGTTGTCCGTATTCCAAACGGCCGGCGGCGCGCTATCCTGGACCGGACACTTCCGCGGCTCGCCCACGAAGTGGAAGACAGCCGACGGCGAGGCCGTCGTAAAAGCGGTTCTGCAGGCGCAAGAATCCCCGGTCGTTCGACCGATCGATCCTGTCAAATTGAAGTACCGTCCGAAGGCGCTCAAAGCGAAAATCGGTTTAGTGACGGTTCCGGAATCCGAAGGCGCCGATCAGCGGGAACAGGAGGTAATAAAAGAACCTGCGGCACACACGGAGATTCAGTGGCTGCTCCTTAAGTTGGGTTCAGAGATGGGCTTCAGCATTTGGGTAGCTCGGAATGATCGCGGGCGATCGTTTGGGGCGCACCGTTTCTCAGAACTGCCTGCGCTCAAATCGAGCCTTCCCCTACAGTTTGACGATGCCACGAACCGGACCATCGAATTGATCGACGTGCTTTGGCTCGATCGGAACTCGATCGTCGCGGCATTCGAGATCGAGAGCACGACGTCAATTTATTCGGGGCTCCTGAGGATGGCAGACCTAGTGGCGATGCAGCCGAACCTGAACATTCCCCTCTTCCTTGTCGCGCCGGAGGAACGCCGCGAGAAAGTCTTTGCCGAAGTTAACCGACCGACGTTCTCTCGGCTGGACCCTCGGCTGGCAGAGATATGTCGCTACATCTCGTTTGATGCATTGAAGGAACGGCTCGGTCAGGTAAAGGAATTTGTCCGCTATTTGAAGCCGGATTTTCTGGAGGAATTGTCAGAAGCATGTGACCTTGGGCAGGAGTCATAGGGCGATAAGAAGAACGCGTCATGAGTGATGATGACATTATCGACTTCAATATAGACTTTGGGCCTCGTCAGGGCCCAATTACTGAGGAACGAATTCGTGAAATGGTCCAGTGGACTCCGAGGCGGATGAAGCTAAGCGCGGAGTGGAAAGAAGCCTTACATGCTCCCACTGGTTCGAGCAAGAACTGGTCCCTCGTCCTACCCTTCCCGGAGACCTTCCAGAACTCATTTCAAGCGACATGCAGCGACGTCAACCACTATGCGCACTTAGGAAAGAATAATCGCTGCGTCATCTTCCTGAATGATTCTGAGTGGGACAAGAAATCTGTCGAGAGGGCCAAAGCATGGATCGCATCAGTCGCTGACTACGTCGCTATCCGAGATTGCCTGTCCGCCTCATTTGCCCTGGACTACCGCATGGAGGACGGCGATCCTCAGAAGTCCAAGACCATAGTTGGAGAGCTATGTCGCAAGGCGAAGCCGTATGCGGGTTTA
The DNA here is from genome assembly GCA_963698865.1 of uncultured Acidobacteriaceae bacterium. Lineage (GTDB taxonomy): Bacteria > Acidobacteriota > Terriglobia > Terriglobales > Acidobacteriaceae > Acidiflorens. The sequence continues at coordinate 1,417,348 of CAVOSL010000007.1, forward strand.
ACCTACGATCCAGCCGCGGCAAAGGAACTAGCCGAATCGTGCGTGGAATTCCTTGCAAAAGTAGATTGTTATGACTCCGTGGACTGCGTGGTAGCCATGCCGCCTTCTAGGCCCGACAAGCCGTTCGACTTGCCTTATTATTTGGCTGTCGAGGTTGCTTCAAAGTTAGGCAAAGATGCTCTAGTAGACGCTGTCAGAACGACAACGGTCAGAGGACAACTAAAAGCAGCCTCGGTCGATGCGAAGCTCAACCAGCTTAAGGGAACAATACAGATCAACGCCAACGCTTTCAAAGATAAAAGCGTCCTAGTCATCGACGATCTTTACCAATCAGGAACTTCCGTCAACTACCTCGGGATGCTACTCTTGGACGCAGGTGCGAAGAGAGTACTTGGGTTGGCCTGTGAAAAGACGGTCGGAAACTTCGATAATGTAGGGTCACGCGGTGGCAGATGAGGGATCGAGAAAAGGCGTTCGCATTATTTCGACTCTTGCAAGTCGCTGGGGTAGGGCCTGCACGACTTCGGTCGATAATGGCACTTGCCGAGGAACTAGGCGTGCCATTGCCAGACCTCGTGGAGCATCCCGATGGCCTTGGCACAGTGCTCAGTAGTGACCAAACCCACGACCTTCGTTCTAACGCTGCGAAGGGCCGAGAACTTTGGCACAAGCTTGAGGATCAAAACGTTGCGGTATTGACCTTGCTGGACCCCGAATACCCTGATACGCTTCGAGTTCTCCTTGGGAAACAAACTCCCCCGTTGCTTTTCGTTTTGGGCAATCGAACTCTCCTTAAGAAACCGTCGCTAGGCTTCTGCGGCTCTCGAAAAGCCAGCGAGAAGGGTCTCGCTGTCGCTCGAGAGTGTGCGGAACTTGTGAGCAATGAGGGCATCAACGTTGTCTCGGGTTATGCCGCAGGTGTAGATATGGCGACCCACAGTGCCGCGCTCAAGGGTGGCGGGACAACGGCACTTATCCTCGCGGACGGAATCTTTCATTTCCGCATAAAAGAAGAATTGAAAGAATTTTGGGACTGGCAGCGCGTCGTTGTAGTTAGTCAATACATGCCCCGTCTGTCGTGGAGCGTTCACAATGCGATGTCACGCAACCAGACGATCTGCGCGCTCTGCAGAGCAATGGTATTGATCGAAGCTCGCGAAAGCGGCGGCAGTATGGAAGCAGGGCGGACGTGTCTGAAACTCGGACTTCCACTTTTTGCACCCGTGTACGAGGGCATGCCTGACTTCGCAACAGGCAATCGGATCCTCCTTGAGTCAGGAGCAAGATCCTTGTATAAGAACAAAGCAACAAACCTTCCAAATCTGCGGAACCTTATGACCGCCTTTCAAACGTCCTCTTTGGAAAGTTCTCCACGAGACGGCACATCTGTCGCGGTGTAAGAAGCCGACAATGTTTCCCAACACAACCATTTCCGCCCGCCGCTGAAAGAGGATTGACAGAGCCGTCCGGCGCGCCTCACCTTCCGCGCCTTCCGAAAGCTTGGGATGCGACCGTGCTGTCGCTCGTCGCGGTATCTGCCTGAAACTCACCCACAAAACCTTGCCCCCTTTTTTTCATCACCTTCAACCCGTGATCCCCGGCACAGACATCCGCGCACTCTCCGCCTAAATGTCACATGACCTGTTGTAGCGCAGACGTGTGCCCATTTCGGGACTCCATCCAACGCCACTATTTCACGCCGCCCCAGAAAAAAACTTGACTTAGCCGCCGCGCTGTCCTCAACTGAAAGTAGAGCGCATGAAGCGCTGCTTCCAGCCCGGCCCGGTCTTTGACAACTTCGCAGACGCAATCGGGAGCCCCGCCCCTGCGCTGGGCGAACCGCCGCGGCAGGCAGTTGTGGAGCATGAGATCCCTCGCTGCGCTCGGGATGACAAGACTTGAAGGGTGCGAACTGTAACTCCTTGTTACTCATAGATCTAGCGGGAGCGAATTTCTAACTCTTTTATTTTCATGGATCTCACTGCGGAGGGGGAGGGGGGAGGGGGGGTACCCTCGAAATGGGTAACCCAGCCCCAAAATGGAACTCAGCCTCACACATCCGAGTGATTGCAGTCACCGTTGCCCGGACCGCCCCCCATTAGCGTTGAGTTATGCGCCTCAAGCAGAATTCCAGCACTGCCATCGTCGTCAAAAAATCATGGGCCAGTCTCCAGGCGATCCAGGTGTTCCTCCACGACCGCCCCGATGAGAACCCAACCAATGGCAGAAGCGCGCGTTCTTACGACGCCCATGTACACGACGCACATTCGTCCGGCAATCGGCGACTGCCCACGCCAGTCCATCCGCTCAATCGGCAGACGACAGTTGCACCATAATTGCCCGTGTCCTCGACGACACCGACGTGCGCGGTTTGTGGATCGAACTCAACACGCGTGAGCATGAGAAAGATCCAGCAGTCGAATTGCAGGCGCTCATGATTCCGTGGCCCGCGGTGCTGGCGATTGTGGTCGGCAACCACTTTGCTTCCGCGACGAAGGAAGCTGAAGAGCAGGAGTTGGTCGATTATCGGTAGTGTCCGAATCTGGATTTCACCACGGAGACACAGAGACACAGAGAAACCCGACTGCCTGGCAAAATCGTTCCGGGGAGATGCACGCGGAGTTTTTCCCTCCGAGTGTCGATTTCGGCCGGTTCGAGGTGTTCTCCGTGGCTCTGTGTCTCCGTGGTGAGAGAGGCTCAAACACGAGCCTGCCCAATCATTGGGACCGTACCACTTCGGTGCTATTTCGGCCCATTTCTCCACAGTGCTCCACCGTGGTGCTACTTGCGATTCCGGCGTAACTTCCGGATAATTTAGGACGATCAGACTTCACCGCCATGTACCGTTATAGCCGTCTCGACCTGCTGCGCATTCTGCGGATCGCTCCGCGCCAGTTGCAGACCTGGGAGAAGGCTGGACTCGTCAACGCAAGTGAAAGCTACTCTTTCTTCGATCTGCTGCAAGTCAAGAAAGTCCGCGACCTGTGCGAACAAAAGGTGCGCCCGGCGGTGATTCGCCGCTCGCTCGATGCTATGCTGAAGCAGGTGTCTGGGATGGAGAACCCTCTGCTCGAAGCAGGCGCCTACCTGACCGGACACCGCGTGGCGTTTCGGCACGAGGGCCGGTTGCTCGAGCCGATCGCCGGGCAGTTCATGTTTGACTTTTCTTCCCCAGAAACGAAAATTGTAACCAGCCCACGGCGGAATGGCCCGGAGCTGGTCGTAACCGACGTCGTCGACCTGTTTTCGCGCGGAATCGTGTTAGAAGAGGATCCGTCCACGCAGAGCGAGGCGATTGCCGTCTACCTCAAGGTTCTTGACATGGATCCTCAACACGCCGCCGCGCACATCAACCTGGGCACGCTGTACTACAACCGTCACGAATATGCGCTCGCCGAGAAGCATTATCGGTCGGCAATCGAGATCGATCCGCGCTACGCGCTCGCCTATTTCGACCTCGGCAACGTGCTTGACGAAACCGGCCGCATTGACGAGGCGATCAATACTTATAAGACGGCGATTCAGCTCGCACCGACTTATGCCGACGCGCACTACAACATCGCGCTGGCCTACGAGAAAGTGCGCGAGCCGCGCAAGGCGCTGCAACACTGGCGGGCTTATGTGAAGCTCGACACCATCGGGCCGTGGACGGTACACGCCAAACATCAGATCCAGCGCATACTCCAGGGCGACAAGCTGAAGCTCGTACACTCGCGCACGGCGGAGTGAAGACGGGCTTTTTGCCCGGCGATCTTCGCTGCCTCTATACGTCTGCACGTCTACATGCGGCGTCTGTCTTGTTGCAACTTCAAATTGCAATATGTCCGCTTCGCCTCTTGCCAAAGAATTGGAGCGCTGTAGACTTGATTCGCCTCTAAGAATTCAGGAGCCGAATTCATGAGACGACGCATGAACTTTTATCAACGAATGATTACTGCGATCTTCGCGCTGGCCGTAGTGGCTGCGGGCGCGATTTGCTTCAGCCAGGAGAATTGGAAGCACAAGCAGATTTACAACGAGACCGCCAGCGCGCACGACGAAATCAAAGAAGCTCTTGCAAAAGCTCGAGCGGAGCACAAGCGTGTGATCGTCGTTTTCGGAGCAAACTGGTGCTTTGACTGCCACGTGCTTGATGAGGCGTTTCATAAACCGAAGCTGGCTTCGATCATCGCGGCCAACTATGAAGTTGTGCATGTCGACATCGGAAAGGGCGAAAAGAATCAGGATTTGATGAATAAGTATGATGTGCCGATGAAGCGCGGCATTCCCGGGCTCGCCGTGCTCGATTCGGATGGCAAGCTCGTCTACAGCCAGAGGAATGGCGAGTTCGAAAATGCGCGGGCGATGTCACAGGATGACTTCGTAGCCTTCCTGAACAAGTGGAAACCCGGGGCGCGGAACGACTAGGGCCCACACTTGCTCGGCGCAACCTGGTGAAATCCTGAAATCATAGTCAGTCACAAATTTAGCGTCCCAAATACATGTATATACATCTAACTCTGGCATGAGTCGCTCTCCATTGCCGAGCTTGCCTTGCACGTGTGCCAGCCTGCGCCGCGCCGCCCGCTTGCTCACGCAGCGCTATGAAGAGGCGTTGCGGCCGCTTGGATTGCACGCGTCGCAGTTCACGATCCTGCAAATGCTCTCCATCGTAGGGGAAGCAAACCAGGGCGCAATGGCGCGCATGTTGGCCATGGACAGCACCACCCTCACGCGCACCCTCGGAATCATGACGCGGTCGGGATGGCTCGCACGGCAGCACGGGAACGACCGGCGGGAGTGGCGGTTTCGCTTAACGCCTGCCGGCCAGAAAAAACTGAGACAAGCGCTTCCGCATTGGGAACGGGTACAAGAAACGCTCCGGCGGAAGCTTGGACAAACGCGATGGGACGCGCTTCGGCAATCCACCGACGACGTCATCATCGCAGTGGCAGAATAAGGAGATTTGTTATGGAAGGATCGAGTTACAAAGCAGCTACAACTTACAAGGTGGTGTTGGGAACAATCGTTGCCGTGTGGTTCGCCTTTTCACTGACGGCGTCGGCGCTGCACGTATTCACAACCGCACCCGGACGCCCGCCGATTCCGGTCGGGCTGGCGGCGTCGCTGCCCATAGTATTGTTCCTGGGAGGGTTCGCGGCCTCACGAGGGTTTCGAGAATACGTGCTTTCACTGGACGCTGGTACGCTGACTTTTTTGCAAAGCTGGAGAATAGCGGGTATCGTCTTCCTGGCTTTGTACACCTACCACATTCTGCCGGGCATCTTCGCCCTGCCCGCGGGGTGGGGAGACATTTTCATTGGAGCCACCGCTCCCCTTGCCGCACTGTGGTTAGCGCGTCCGGAGCGGCGCGGGCTGTTCATTCTCTGGCAAGTGTTGGGGATGGTTGACCTGGTGACGGCGGTGAGTTCGGCCACCACGGCAGCCATCACACGGCCGGGCGGGATCGGACCCGACGTGATGGCGGTCCTGCCCCTCAGCCTGATTCCGACATTTGGTGTGCCTCTGTTCTTGATCTTCCACATCATCTGCATTGCACAGGCAAGTCGATGGAGTAAGGAGCGCACATTGCGACATGGAAGCAGTTTGACCGCTGCGGCATGAGGGAGAACAAAAAAGGCGCGGCTCGCGCCGCGCCCCTTCCAGGAGAGAGTCACAACCTACCAGCGTTGGTTCCCCACAACGTTAGCCTTTGTTCACCACCAGTTTGTTGTCGACGCTGAATGCGCCCGGAACCGCTCCCGCCCGAATCCCGGCAACATTCTTGTCCATCGTGCTGATGACCGAGCCGTAGAGCGTCACATGTCCGTTGTCGACGACGATGCGAATCGGATGCACCGGATCGATCGCGTACTTGCTGAGCACCGGATCGCGATAAATCGCGCGCGCAATCTTGACGCGCAGCGAATTATCGAAGAACGATGCCGGCAGCACCTTGACGTTGTCGACCACATCCTTCACGCCAGGAGTGCTCGCCACGACCGCCATCGCTGAGGCCTTGGGCGTGTCGTACACCATGTCGCCTTCCAGCGTCACCACGCCGTCCTGAACGGTTAGCGCCAGATAGTTGAAGGTGTTGTCGAAATATCCCACGCGGTCAAAGGCCAGCTTCTTCGCCAGTTTCTGCTCAAGCTGGTTGTCGGACACGTTCGCGCCCGCGACCTCGATGTTGTTGCGAACGCCGGTAACGTTGGCGATCTTCTTGGCCTTCTTGGCGGCGCTCAGTTTGTCCTGATACAGATTCACTGTGCCGGTTAGCGTCACGATTCCATCCTCGGCGCTGGAGTTTACGTTTTGCAGTTGCTTGGAACCGTGCATCTTCTGGCTGACGGCCTGCTGAATCTGTTGGTCATAGCGGCCGCTCGTTGCGGCAAACGCCGTCATGCTCAGCAGGACGAGCAGCACCACGGTCACCGCGACAAATTGCTTCTTCATGGTTGCCCTCCTCGTTTGAATTCCGGTCCCACACTGTTTAACCGGTTAGTTAAATAGATGCCCATCAAACAGACGGAGATGCACTGGCCCCCCGGTTTTACAAACCGTTACAAAGCAGCATGGAACCTGCTGATTTGACAGATACTTGTGATGACGACTAATCTCGATTCATGGCTCCCGGGCTAAAGGAAGAATTGAAGCAGAAAGCTCCTTTTCGCAGCCGCGAACAGGAAGCATATCTCTCGCTGCTGCGGACGGCTGACGCGTTACAGACGAGCGTCGAGGCCAAGTTGAACGACTTCGGGCTGACGGGGACTCAATATAACGCGCTGCGGATTCTGCGCGGAGCGGGACCGGAAGGCCTGCCGTGCAGCGAAATCGGCGAGCGCATGATCACGCGCGATCCCGACATAACACGGCTGCTGAATCGACTGGAGAAGCGCGGCTTCGTCAAGCGCGTCCGCGGCAAGACGGACAGACGCGTGATCTGCGGAAAAATCACGGCGGCCGGGCTGAAGCTTCTCGCGGAGATGGACGAGCCCCTCGAGAAGCATGGTCGCTTGATTCTCAAGCATGTGGGACAGGAAAAGCTACGCGAGTTGATCACGATCCTAGAATTGGTTCGTAACCGAGAGCTCGAGTAAGCGACAACATCGTGGCCGAAAAGCTGATTTATTTTTTGCGGGCTCTTTTCTTCACGCCCGAGTTTCGCGTTCGTTCGGCGCCCGATCCCTGAATCGCTCTCTCCGGAAATACCCGCGCAAAGATCTTGTCAATGTTCTTCAGTTGCCGTTTCAGGTCGAAAGCCCGCTCGATCTTCGCACGCGGCACGCGGCCGGCGATCGCTGGATCGCTCAACACCAGTTCGTGGAAATCAAGTCCCTCCCGCCACGCGTGCATGGCATGGCTCTGCACCAGTCGATACGCATCTTCGCGCGAGATGCCGCTCTCCACTAGGTCGAGCAGCAATTGTCCGCTAAAGACGAGGCCGCGAGTCGAGTTCAGATTCGCGAGCATGCGTTCCGGATAGACGAACATAGTCTCAACCAGGTTCGCAGTTTTATTAAGAAGGTAGTCGGCAAGCGTAGTCGAATCCGGAATAATGATGCGCTCAGCCGAGGAGTGAGAAATATCGCGCTCGTGCCAGAGCGGAACATTTTCAAATCCCGCCTGCGCATTGGCGCGCACCACGCGCGCCAGCCCGCTGATTTGCTCGCACGTTACCGGATTGCGTTTGTGGGGCATGGCCGACGAGCCTTTTTGCTTCTCGCTGAAGTATTCTTCGGCCTCGCGCACTTCAGTGCGCTGCAAGTGTCGAATCTCCGTGGCAATCTTGTCGAGCGTCGATGCAATCACGGCAAGCGTTGCCAGATAATGCGCGTGGCGGTCGCGCTGGATCACCTGTGACGAAACCGCCGCTGCTTTCAAGCCGAGGCGCGCGCACATCTTCTCTTCCAGTTCCGGCGTAAGGTGCGCAAAAGTCCCGACGGCCCCTGAGAATTTGCCAACCCGCAAATCTTCCGCGGCCGCCTGAAAGCGTGCGATGTTGCGGCGCGTCTCCGAATACCAGTTGGCGATTTTGAAGCCGAACGTGATGGGCTCGGCGTGCACGCCGTGCGTGCGGCCGATCATGGGCGTGTCTTTGAACTCCCACGCGCGGCGTTCGAGCACGTCGGCGAGGCGCTCCAGATCGCCCGCAATCAGCGACGAAGCCTCCTGGATGAGCAGTGCTTGCGCGGTATCGACAACATCGTTCGAAGTGAGCCCATAGTGAAACCAGCGGGCATGCGGCCCAACGATTTCGGCGACGGCGGTAGTGAAGGCGATGACGTCGTGCTTGACTTCGGCCTCAATTTCGAAGATGCGTTCGACATTAAAATTGGCGCGCTCGCGAATCGCCTTCGCCGCATCTTTCGGCACGATGCCGGCGGCGGCCAGCGTCTCGGTGGCGGCGACTTCGACGGCCAGCCAGGTTCGGAAGCGGTTTTCGTCGCTCCAGATGCGCGCCATTTCCGGCCGCGTATAGCGTGGGATCACGGAGAATCTCCTGTCTGCAATGGAGAAAAAGGGAACTCAGGATTGTAAATCAGAGAGCGACGGAGCGCCCGGCATGGGGAAGGGCCAAATTGAAGAAAGCCGACGAATCGAGGCTCACCTCTTCAATGACTTCTGAATTTTGACTTGACTATGCGCCCCCTTCAACCACAGTGAGGAAGGTTTCAATCCACCGTGTGCTTCGCCGTATACCCCTCGCGCGCGTAAACCACGGTCTTCACGTCTTTGCCCTTCTGGTCGCGAACCTTCAACTGTCCGCCATCCGGCGCCTTGAGCTCGACTTTCAGCTTGCGGTACGTGCCGTCGAGCTTGGCATTGGTGGGGCGATAGCTGATCGAGTACTGGTTGCGTATGTCCGCCGAGATCTCATTGAAGATTCCCGGCAGTTCGCCCTCAAAGCGCGGAAAAAATGCGTGGCCGCCCGTGAGTTTGGCGAAGGTGCTGAGCTGATTGTCGTTCTGGGCCCATTTGACATTCCTGCCCCAGGGGTCATTGCCCATACTCGCCTCGTCCACGAGCTCGCGGAAGTACCAGCCAATGCTTATGGGATAGATGGTCACATCCTTCGTCGACTTGATCTTTTTAAGGATCTGATCGTAAGTGAGCTTGCTGAAGGTGTCGGCTCCGGAAGAAAGGAGGATGATGTACTTCTTTCCCTCAATGCGATCGATCCGGTCGAGCGTGTCGAAGGTTGCGTCGAACAGGTTGCGCTCGCTGAAGCCGGGCATGCGCAGCATATTGAGCGTGCCGAGGATGGCCCGCTGGTCCTGGGTAAAGTCGACGAGAATATGCGGTTTCATGTCGTAGGAAACGACTGCCACATAGTCGCCTTTTTGCAGACCGCTGGCGAAAGTGTAGGCCGCGTTCAGCGCGTCATACATGTAGTAATACTGCCGCAGTTGCTGAAACAGGGGTGAGGACGCAAATTCGATCAGGAGCACGGCCGTTATCGGCGCCTTGGTCTGATTGAATGATGCAATCGTCTGCGGCTGCCCGTCTTCATAAATCTTGAAATTCTCCTGCTTCAGCCCGGGGATGGTCTGCCCATCTTTCGTGGTCACGAGCACATCCAGCGTCACCACGGGCACCTCGACCTTGATCGAGTAATCGGGCATGTTATCGATCTTCTTGGGCTTCTCCGACGGGGCCGGGGGCGGTTCTTCCTTCTTCTTGGGAATGGCGTATGGCCCCACATCGTTCTCCGGCCCGCCGGCTGCCGGGGGAGCTTCTTGCTGGTTCGGATTTTGCTGGGGCGGTTGCTGCGAAGGCTGCTGCGAGTTATCCTGCGCGCCCGCCGAAAAGCCCGGAACTACCAGACACCAAAGAAGAAACGCTAGAGAGATCGAGCGCAACCGGCAGGCCGGCCGCGCATAGTTCTGCCCAAATGTGCTAAAAAACATAGGAAATCCTCGAAAATACCTGTGTTAGTATAGATGCAACCGCTCCGCGGTTGGGATATTTTGCTGGCGACAAAAATCGCCACTCTCCTGCAAAACCGTTCTGACAACGCGCGGAGTCTAACTCAGTATTACCGAAAGCATTGGTCGTTTCCTGACCTCCGGGGATATTCATGCGAATCACGGCGCTGTTTGCCGCCCTTCTGTACCTTGCGTTCACCCTGCCTGCGATTGCGCAAACTAAACCGAACCTAGATGCACAAGAACATTCGTCAGAACAACGAGACGTAAAGCCCAACATCATCGCCCTCGACCAGATCCACGCCGGTATGAAAGGCACAGCCCTGACCGTGTTTCAGGGTGTGAAGCCCGAATCGATGGACGTGGAAGTGCTGGGCATACTGCGCAATGTGAATGGCCCCAAAGGCGACATCATCCTGGTGCGTCTGCACGGCGCCAAGCCCGAGTACACCGGCGTGGTCGCGGGCATGAGCGGCAGCCCGGTCTACTTCGACGGCAAGCTGGCGGGCGCGCTTGCTTTTCGCATCGGCGAGTTTTCCAAGGAGCCGATCGCCGGCGTCACGCCGATCGAAGAGATGTTCGAGATTAATGCGCTCGACAGCCGCCCGATTGAGACCCCGGTTCGGACAGGCAGCACCGCTCCCAGCGTAAAGTCGACGACTGCCAGCCCCGGCGTTAGCTCGGCTTCTCTGACCACGTCTTCTCAGTCCGCCGATTATCGAAACTACCTCAAGCCCATCGAAGCTCCATTCGTATTCAACGGTTTCTCGGACGCGACGATGCAGCGCTATGCCGATCAATTCGCCGCCGCCGGAATCACTCCGGTAATGGGCACCGGCTCGGCCAGCAGTGAGAAGCAGCCCGAGCCGATCGAGCCGGGATCCGCCGTAAGCGCGGTCCTGGTGCGCGGTGACATGGATATCGCGGCGACCTGCACGGTCACCTATGTCGATCCCAAACACCTGCTCGCCTGCGGCCACCCTTTAATGCAGTTTGGCCAGGTGGACCTGCCGATGACGAAGGCAAATGTCGTCGCCACTCTGCCTTCGCCGCTGAATGCTTTTAAGATCGTGAACACGACCGAAACGGTGGGCGCGTTTGTGCAAGACCGCCAGGCAGGCATCCTCGGCGTTATGGGACGCGAGCCGAAGATGATTCCGGTTACCGTCTCGCTGCACAACGGCACTGCCATCAAGGAATTTCACTACGAGGTTCTCAATAACGCGAAGCTCAGCCCGCTTGCCATGATGGCGACGGTGTTCAACGCGCTGCACGGCATCAACGACTACGGCGAGGACATCACTTATCGCATGAATGGCGTGCTCAGCGTAAAGGGATATCCGGACGTCACGATGCGCAACATGTTTGCTCCGCTCGATAGCGGTCAGCCGGCGGCGGCGCTCGCCGCGGCCAGCATCGGCGACCGCTTCGGCCGCATCTACAGCAATCCTTACGACGCGCCCGACGTTGAAGGCGTGAAGCTTGACTTCGACCTGGTGCGCGACCGGCGCTCGGCGCGCCTGGAGACTTCGCGCACCGATGTGACCGAGGCGCGGCCCGGCGATGTGATTACGGTGGAAACGGTGATTCGTCCCTATCGCGGCGAGCGCCAGGTCTGCCAGATTCCCATCCGCATTCCGGCGACCGCATCCAAGGGCCCGCTGCGCATTCTGGTGAGCGATGGCGACACGCTTGACCGCATGCATCGCGCTGCGCCGTCCATGACCCGCGGCCTTGGCCTTGCGCCGACCATCGCGCTGCTCAACAAGGAGCGCTCCAACGACCGCGTCTACGTTTCGCTCTTCGATTCCGATCCGGAAGCCATGGTCGCCGACAAGATCATGCCCACGCTGCCGCTCTCGGTCATGAACGTGATGGACAACATGCGCGGCACGCAGGATATGGTCGTGCTCGGCGAGTCGTCGGTGAGCGAGGCCTCGACCGAACCGCTGGATTACGTTGTTTCCGGCGCGCAGATGCTGACGATTAACATTAAATAGCGAACCCGGCCCAGCGCATTCCACGGAATTGTCATCCCGGGCGCAGCGAGGGATCTGCAGTTTGCCGCGTTCTGCTGAGAACGCACACGTCTTGTCGATCGCAGGCGATGCGCTTCAGGCCGGGATCACCCCGTAAGAAGTATCCGCAAATTTCGTTAGAGGATATCCTAAGTACAACTCACTATTTTCATCGAGGTAGAATTTTGGCTCGCAACACATTCGCGGCACGATTTGCACTTACTCTCTCCGTCCTCGCTCTCTCCACCTTCGCCTTCGCCGAAGGCACCCGCACCTGGGAACAATCCAAGTTCGACGACCTGATCAAGGGCACGGCCAACGGAATCGCCTTCCGCAGCGAGGGCGGACTGGAACTCGCTCCGGCATTCAAGGCGCTGGCGACCACTCCTTCGACCTACATTTGGTCGATCGCCTCCGATGCCGCCGGCAACATCTATGCGGCCGCAGGATCGCCCGCGCGCGTTTATCGGATAACGCCGGACGGAAAGGCCACGACCATCTTCGAACCGCAGGAATTGCAGGTGCAGGCCTTGGCCGCCGCCAAGAACGGCATCGTCTTTGCCGCCACAGCGCCCGACGGCAAAGTTTATCGGCTCGCACCCTCTGCTTCGTCCGCCGCCTCGTCCTCTGTTTCCTGGAGTGCCTCCGTCTACTTCGATCCCGGCGCGAAATATATCTGGGACCTTGCGCTCGACAATTCCGGCAATCTCTATGTGGCCACCGGCGATCATGGCGAGATTTTCAAGGTCAGCGCCGACGGCAAGCATTCCGTCTTCTTTAAGAGCGACGAAGTGCACATTCGCGTGCTCGCGCTCGATCCCAAGGGGAACCTGATTGCCGGCTCCGACGGCAGCGGCCTTGTTTATCGCATCGCGCCCAGCGGCGAAGCCTTCGTTCTCTACAGCGCGCCGAAAAAAGAAATCACCGCGCTGGCTATCGACGAAGCCGGAAACATTTACGCAGCCGGAGCCGGCGAAAAACATCCCGGGTCTTCCGACGCTTCATTGAGTCCTGCAAGCACAATGTCAACGCAGATCGGTCCACCGGCCGGCGCCACCGTGAACCTTTCGGGCGCGCCCAGTTCCGCGACGCCGTCTTTTCCATCTCCGGCCAAAGGCGCCAGCGGCGGCTCGGAGATTTATCGCATCGCGCCCGACGGCGCTCCCCGAGTGCTTTGGAGCTCACACGACGATCTGGTCTACGCGCTCGGCTTCGATCAGCATGGACGCCTGCTCGCCGGCACGGGCAATCGTGGCCACATTTTCGCCATCAACGGCGCCGGTGATTTCACCGACCTCGCCCGCGCCAGCGCCAGCCAGATTACCGCTTTCGCCGCTGCGCCCGGCGGAGGTCTCTACGCCTCCTCCAGCAATCTCGGCAAGATTTTTCTGCTCGGTCCCGCGCCCGAATCGGAAGGTTCGTACGAGAGCGACGTCTTCGATGCCCACATTTTTTCGCGCTTTGGACGCGCCACCATGCGCAGTTCCGGCAGTGTCGAGTTGTTCGCGCGCAGCGGCAACGTCGACAATCCCGACCGTAATTGGAGCCCATGGACGCTGGTCGCCGGTGGGAATTCAGAAATGAAAGTTCCGGCCGCGCGTTTCGTGCAGTGGAAGTCGGTGCTGCGCGCGGGCCCTTCCGGGCCGCGCGTCGATAACGTCCTCATCTACTATCTTCCGAAAAACGTCGCGCCTGAAATTGACGACGTCTCCGTGCAGCCCGGCTACCGTTATCCTGCAATCTCGCACGTGCTGAGTAGCGACCTGGTGTCCTCCACTCACATCGACCTACCCGCGCCGCAGCCGTCGCACGACCGCGATTCGATCGCGGTCCACTGGAGCGCGCATGACGACAACGACGATCAACTCGTCTTTTCCATTTACTATCGCGGCGACAGCGAATCCCGCTGGCTCCTGCTCAAGGATGGCGTCACCGACCGCTTCTACTCGTTCGATTCAAACCTTTTGCCGGATGGCGGCTACGCGGTCCTGATCGTCGCCAGCGACGCGCCTTCGCACTCCCCGGGAGAGGCGCTGTACGCCCAGAAGATCTCCGCGCGCTTCGAAGTGGATAATACTTCGCCGGCGATCGAAAACTTGAACGCGACACTCGATGGCAAGCAAATCCACGTTCGCTTCCGAGCCAGCGATTCTTTTTCGAATATCAAGCGCGCCGAGTATTCGTTGGACGGTAGCGACTGGCAGTTCGTCGAGCCGGTGGGCCAGTTGTCGGATTCAAAGACGGAGGACTACGACTTCCGCGCACCAATCCCGCAGCTGCAAGCGCAGCCGCCGATGACAGCCGCGAGTTCCAGCGATCACGTGGTTGTCGTGCGCGCCTACGATCGCTTCGACAATCTGGCGACCGCGAAGACCGTGCTCCGCGAACGTTAGCTGGAAACGCGCGATTATTGCGCCATATAAAGGATCGGGCCGATCAAGCTGTTGTAGACCGGGGGGGGGCCAGTCTCTTCTTGGTCCCAGCCAATCATGAAGAAGTTTGTCTCCGTCACTCCATAGATGACAAGATTCGTGCTGTATGGGTTCCCTGGGATTGTTAGCGCGCCCAGACCCGAGGCGTCGACAACGTAAGTTCCGCTCAACTGGCCACTCGGACTCTCGCTGCCCGAGAAATTAAGCACGCCACTGGCAGACGAATACAGGAGCAGGTTCACGGTCGCATAGCAGGAAGTGAGATCCGTGCAGGCTGACGAACTGGGAATGCTGTTACTTGCGGTCGCGACGGCGTAGGTTCCAGTCGCCGTCGCACCGGCAAAGAGGCCCCCATTCTGCTTTGGCGACACCTGCACATTCATCGTTCCCGTCATCACCGAAGAACTGGACTGGTCAAGCAGGTAACCACGATTCGCGCCGCTGGCATACAGCACGAATGGAATCGGCAGGCCAGGGTTGGTATCCAAAGGGTTACCCAGCATGCAGAAGATGTAACGGCCAGTGTTGCTAGTGGAAACGTAGGTGTAGGGATTGTTTGGGCTGCCCTCACTCGTGTTGTTCGGAAATGAAATGCCGATCTGGTTCAGGTCCAGTGGGGCGGGGGGGATGAGGGTGCCTGCATTGTTCTGGTTGAATGTGCCCCCGAGGCTTCCCGAGTTGTTGTTGTTGTTGTAGCAGGCACCCTGAACACCCGAACTCTGGTTATCACCAAAAGTCTGTCGCCAGCACGAGGGCGACATTGCCGTTCGCCCCGGTTAGCGCCGATACAGAGAAGCCCGCAAACGCCGCGTTGTTGTACGTGGTTATCTTTGAATCCTGCAACGTCAGCGTCCCCACCACCGCTGGATTGTTATCTGTCGAGATGGCATAGAGGTTCAAAGGATTGTTGGGATTGGATGAGTTTCCGTCGGCCACGAAGAAATCGAAAGTCATGGCTTTGGGCGCAGTCAGCGTCAGGTGCCACAAGTTGCTGACGGTTCCATCCGGAGCATAGCTGCCGGCAACGGCGCATGGAGCCGAACTGCAAACGCTGTTGCTGGCGCTGCCGTTGTCGTTCACATCGAGCAACCCGTTCGTCACAGTCGAGACGCCATCGGTCGGCAGGAGGCCGACGTAGCCCACCCGATTGTTGTTCGAATCGACACCCGTGAAGCCGAACGCGAACGTTGCATTCGTTTTGTTAAACTGACCGGTTGACGACGACACCGCGACCCCAGAGCCGCTGTCGCCCGCGCCGTTCGACGCAATCATCTGAAGATCGCCGGCACCGTCGAGAACGACCTCGTACGAGCTCGGAAAAGCTCCCGTGTTCAGCGCCAGCGTGCCCGCGTTATTGGAATTGTCATTGCCGCCATTGAGAGGGGTATACGAACCATTCGAGAATGCGCGTTTTGCCAGTCCGCTCGCGGTCAACTCGTCCTCATACCCTGAGATCGATCCGCCCGCCGCCACCGTGAAGGTCCCCGCCACCAGGATTGCTTTGCCGTTCGCGTCATATCCTGAGAACTGGAAGGCGTACGTTCCGGTCGGGACACGAGAACCAACGACTGTCGTCTGCGATGACGTACATGGGTAAGTCTTCGGATCGATCGTGCAGCCAGTCGGGTTAACGTTCGCTGCCGCTGATATGGTCACGCATCCACTTTTGCTGCACGTCTCTCCGGCGGTCGGGGTGTAGTATGCCAACCCTGAGGTCTGCGGATCTTGAGAGAAGTTCGAACACGCGCCATTCGGCGTCGTGCAGGTCCAGGTAAAAGTCTGCGGAGCTTGGCCCGGCGCAGCCGTCGCTGCGTATTCCTGAGTGAGACCAACTCCCACATCTGGCGAGGTGGGCCCAACGTAGGTCGTATCCGGAATGATGGTTAGGGGGAGCGATTCGGATACACCGCTGACGGTTTGAGACGTAGCTACGACTTGAAAGCTTTGAGTAGGGATTGACGACGGCGCGTTATAGGTAGCCGAGCTCGTTGTCACGTCGCTCAGTGTGCCGCAGGCGCTGCCGCAAGAGGACGGCTCAATTGACCAGTTTACGGGCTGATTCTCTGGGTTCTTGCTCGTCGCCGTGAAAGCAATTGTTGTGTTGATACCTACCGCCCTGAGGTTTGGATTGATGGTGACGCTGGCGCAGTTCACCGCGCACGGTCCGCCGCCGCCCTTCGCGCACCCTCCCAGCAATACCAGGCTCCAAAGAGCCGCCGTAAACACCAGTTTTTTCATCATGATCGAGGTCTTTGTTGTGAAGCTGCCGGTAGCCGCGATGGTTGCCCGCTGCGCTGGCACTGGCCCACCAAGCCGGCCTGAAGTGCTTAATTCCGGCGCAGTCGAAGGGCCAATCTTTTTTGAATCTGTAGCTTACAAATGTACCTTAATTCGGAAGAGTTTGTCTGCGTATCCGCGACAGAGCAAGGCGGGATGAACTACTGAGTGCGCAAGAGATTGCAGATGTTGGCGACCCGCGCAGTGCCACACCCTTGAACTACACAGATTCGCTGACTCCCAGCCGCTTCGCCATTTCCTCGTAGAGAAATCCCTCGCCCGGCACGTAAGGCTGCACCCACTCGCCGTCGATGACGAATTGCGGGATCGCCTGCTTGCCCGCATGCTTCACCACTTCCTCGGCGGCTCCGGGAGTGGTCTCAATATTGATATCGGTATAAGGAATCTTGTAGCGCTCCAGGAAGCGCTTGGCCTCGCGGCAGTCTGGACACCAGGGCGCGGAATAGACGGTCAGTTGCATGACTCAAGAGTAAATGACGAGTACGGATTGCTCGAAGCTCGTTGCTCGAAGCTCATAGCTATTTCTGCATTCTCGCAAAGGCCCGCACCGGAAACGTACCAAAGCCCTTCACCTTGACGGGCACGGCATAGAATCGAAACTCCCGTTCCGGCAGTCGCGCCAGATTCGTCATGTGCTCCACAATTGGAATTTCGTTGCCGAGCAAGATGCTGTGCACCGGCCGCCGCAGGTCTTGCACATCGTCGATGTTGTGCGAATCGATGCCGACCAGCGCCACTCCCGAATCGGCGAGCAACTTCGCGGCGTCCTCGGTCAGAAAAGGATGACCCTCATAATACTGCGCGGTGTTCCAGTGCCGCGACCAGCCGGTCTCAACCAGAACTGCCTTTCCCGCAAGTTCGTTCACGCGAGAGAAGACGGAGGCATCGATGGCCTGCCTGCCATGGCACGAAATCTTGATGGCGGGCAGGTCCGCGAGTTTTGCCAGCTCCAGTTGCGATAGATCCTTGCCGTCGGCATAGCGGTGGAAGGGCGAATCAAGATACGTGCCGGTGTTGGCCACCATTTCAATTTTGCCGATCTGAAACTCGGTCCCGGCCGCATAGAACTTGCGCGACGCCTCGCGGCTCAGATAATCGCAGATAATGGGGGCAGGCAGCCCTTTGTAGGTCACGAGCCCGTGCTCAACCGTGTGGCTCAGATCGATAAGGTGAGGAGAATCAGCCATCGACTCGCACGGCATGACGCGCCTGCCCTCGCATCCGAATTCCGGCCGTGACCGCGATGCCAATCCAGATCACATTCACAAATGCCGATGGGAAGGCGTGATAATACATCGTGTTCACCAGCAGAAAGAAGCTTCCCAGCCCATTGAAGAACTGGTAGAAAGCGCCGTCGGCGCGCAGTTTTCGAAACGACACGCAGCCATACGCGCCCAAAAGCAACAGCGCTCCCGACCAGCCAAGTAGATCAACGATTAGTTTCATGATTCCGAGTCTTCATTTCTGGATCTTCATTTCGTGACCGCACACGAGCCTACACCCGCTCCAACTCTTGGTGCGTCCGCTCGTTGCTGATGTTCCCAGTGTTCAAGGTCGATGCGGGCTCGAACAGCAAGATCCAGCATTCCTCCTCGGCAACCGGCCGGTGCTCCACGCCGTGCGGCACGACGATGAATTCGCCTTCTTCAATCCATTCATGGCGATCGCGAAAATCCATGCGGAAGCGGCCCTTCACCACCAGGAAAAGCTCGTCTTCATGGTCATGATGATGGAAGACAAACTCGCCCTTCAGCTTGTCGAACTTCACATATTGGCCGTTGAGTTCGGCCCCGATGTAGGGCTTCCAGTATTCAGTGATCTTCGCAAATTTGTCGGCGATGTTGACCTTGTGCATGTTGCCTCACAGGTGAGATCTGTCCTTTCCTTGGATTTACCGATCGCGTGATCAGTCGCAAGAAAAGAAAACGGCCGCCGATACACTGGCGGCCCGTCCTCGTGGCCCACGTAATCGATCAGCAAAGGACTCTGAGCAGTCCTCTGCGCCCTCTGCGATTCCTCAGCGAACTCTGCGGTTAAGGGCGTTCTCGCAGTCTAAGCATTTAGGAACTCTCGAAAGCCTAGAAGCCCGCAGCTCCGCTGCCGGAATGCCCGCCCGGCAACAACACCCGGACGCCGCGCTGCATATTGACCTGCGTGGTCGTCGTCCAGTCGACCTCGTCGGTGCTGATCACACCGCTGCCGCCGCTGGCCAGTTCATAAGTGATGCGGCCGTCCTGGTAGCTGTAATTGCCCACGGCCAGCGCCATTCCAGTCTTCAGCACAAAGACGGGTACGCCCGGCGCAGTCCCGGCAAAGCGCGAATCCGTGCTCACGACATTCACGGCAGTCATATTCGCCGCGGCGACATTGGCTTCACTGTAGCCGACGTTTTTCGAACTAGTGGATGTGTAACTGGCATACCTGACCTGCGGGACCTCCTCGAGCCGAGGCGCACCGTGCGCCGGCGTCACACGCCGCACCGCCAGCCGAGGCCCGGCGCTGTCGCCGGAGCCGATCGACGCGCCGTTATAAGCATCCTCGCGGTACGACTCGTTATAAGGCTTCCCGAAGAAATGCCAATCCGGCCCGAAGGTCTGCGAGACCTGCGGCATTTGCACGTCATCCATCAGGCGCAGCGTCAACTGGCTCTCGCCCTTGAGCGTCGGGCGCGGCCCGCGCGCCGGCAGCATAATGATCTTCCACGGCCAGAGCGGCGGAATCAGCCATTCGACGATGTCGCGCTTGGGGTGCCCCTTGCCGTCGATATCGCCGTTCTTATCGACCTTATAGCCGCGCGTGCCAATCACTTTGGCTTCCAGCGGCATGTCACCGTCGGGCAGACCAATCCGGTCGAATTGAATCTTCATATATCCCTTGCCCCAGAAATGGCCGGGATCCTGCGCCGCTTCCAGATGGCCGACCAGGTAGCTTCCGCGCGGGAAGGCCTGCCGTCCAAATTCGGTCAGGGAGTGAAGCCGGCAAAGCACGGGATCGCCGATGGCGACCGTTGCCGTAGAAAAGTTAGGTTCGTCGAGCGTGCACTTCAGAATAGTTCCGGCGGGCAGGACCATTTCCCGCGCGCTGGCGTTCACAGTTAAAGTCAGGAGGGTAAGCGTCAAGCAAAGGAGAGACACTACAACAACGGCACACAGAGTGCTGGCTTTCATCGAATCACCTCGTCTCACGCCCCAAAATTCGTGGAACGACGTGCTAGAACAACTTGAGCCAGCCCCGATTGCATAGCATTTGAGCATAAGTTTGGCCGGGGGTCAATTGAAGCTTTCCATGCAAAGTGTGTCTTTTTCGCAACGGTGCACGGGTGTTGGATGGAGTCGAATGTGGCGAGAATGAATTCTTAAACCTAAGCATGCTTGGGTTATAATGCCATCGTGGTTTCGCTAAGGGTTGACGGTGTTCGATTCGTTGCCTATTCGAACGATCATCCGCCACGCCATGTTCATGGTTTTGTGGGCGAGACCCAGGCGATCGTGGACCTGCGCGTGGACGGAACCGTTGCGTTGGCGGATCGTGATGATGCCATCCGGCCGGCGAATGCCAAGCGATCGGACGTGAGGAGAATCTTGCGGGCTGCCGCGGAACATTTCGAGGAACTGGCAGCGTTGTGGGGGAGCATTTATGGCAGAGCCTAAGACTGTTCGGCACAGAGTTAGCTTCACGGATGCCGACTTCAAGCGCGCGATCGAGCGGGCCAAGCGGTTTCGCGAAGAGCTTGTGGCAACCGAAGTAGAGTATTGGCCCGGACCGGGATTGGACCTCATCATCCTCAGGTTGAGCGATGGCAGCCGGCGCGCGATTCCGCGGGAAGACTTGCAGGGTCTCGAATCGGGCAAGGAGAAGCAGCTCGCACGAGTCGAGATTGTCGGAGGTGGCACCGGGCTTCATTGGCCGGATCTCGACGCTGACCTTTACGTCCCAAGCCTGCTTCGCGGCATCTATGGCAGCAAAGCATGGATGGCCAAGATCGGCCGTGCGGGAGGACTAGCGAAGAGCACAGCAAAGAAGAGGGCGGCGCGGGCGAACGGTTTGAAGGGCGGGAGACCGCGGCGGAAAGAAGTTTCGGCGGGGGATTAGGGAGATGGACTAGGCCGCGGGTTGGTGAAAAAGCGCGAATATCTATGGCGTGCAGCCATTCGCCTTGTATTCGCTTGCTAGTTACACATACAATCGGGCAAGAAGAAGTGATTGCAACCTTCGGAGCCGAGAGAATGGGACTAACTCAGAGAATCGCTCTAATCAGGAAGATTGAAGAGCTACGCGGGTCGACCGTGATGTGCTTCCTTACGAGCGTTCGCGAGAACGTCATGAGCGTGATCGCCGACGATTCAGTACGTGTATTCTTCGATCATTTATTGCTGCTTCCATCGAGACCGATTTCTAAGTTGGACATATTCCTGTGCAGCAACGGCGGAAGCGGAACTGTTCCGTGGCGCTTAGTTTCGTTGTTCAGAGAGTACGCGAAGAGTTTCAACGTCTTGATCCCGTATCGGGCGTATAGCGCGGCGACGCTAATTGCCCTCGGCGCGGATGAGATTGTGATGCACCCCTTTGCCGAGTTAGGCCCGATTGATCCCACCGTGTCGAATGAGTTCAACCCTTCCGAGCAGAATACGGGCAGGCGGTTGGGAATCAGCGTCGAAGACGTGAAAGCCTATATCACTTTCATCAAGACCACCGTGGGGATCACCCATGAGGATGAACTGATAAGAGCGGTCGAGGCTCTCACCAGAAGAGTGCATCCGCTGGCCCTAGGCAACGTCGAACGTTTCTTGGCACAGTCCCGCATGGTGGCGAAAAAGATTCTCCGGACTCATATGCCGGAGACTGAAGAGCACACCATGGAAGAAATCATCGAAAACATGGCATCGAAGCTATACTTCCATGGGCACCCGATCAACCGTCAGGAAGCGAAGGATGAATTGCGGCTAAAGGTGAATCTGGAACTGCCACCCGGCTTGGAATCCGCTATTTGGGACCTGTACAAGGAATACGACGTGGAGTTTCAAAACAGAGTGATCTTTAACCCTATGGGTGATCTTGCTGCTCTCGTAGGCCAGCCTGCGGGCCCGCCCCCTCCGCCGATCCAAATGCCTTTCGCTGGGAATCCGCAGATGATGATGGCTGTTCCAGCCCCCACACCGGGGATAGAGAAAGAATATGAGCTACTACATGTGATGATTGAGAGCACGCGCCTCTCAAGCAGGCTAATAACTCAGCGGCGTTATCGGCTGCTTACTCCGATGCCGGGACAGCGGGCGGTTCAGGAGGACGTTCTAAAGCAAGAGTGGATCCATTCGCAGGTTCCAGTGGAGGCACCTGCGTCTCAACAGCCCTCGACATCTCCTGTGGATGCACAAGTGGACGCGGGTGCGCAACCGGGTAAGAAGGAACCGCCGACCCAACCTGCGCAGGGTACGACCTGAAATTTCCAATGGGCATCACTGGCACCATAACCGCTCTGTAGATCTTTAATGTCATAAGGCTACCCTTCGTCTGATCAGCATTTGGCCGACCATTCGACCGGGGGGGAAGGACCTTTGGGTTCCCCCAAAGGTTCGTTCGGACTCTCAAAACGCCTTGAATGCCGAGGCACTCTGAATTGCCGGCAATTTTACTATGACTGTCAACAATAGCGCCATCTCACCGTAGTGTAGCGCTACCCCCTATATCGGCAGCATAGTGACGACACATGAGATTCTGAGAGTACCCTGATCTACCGTGACGGAAGTCACGTCCCCGACCACGAAAATGAGAGGGTATTGAGAACGTCCCGCCACCACACTAGCTCTCGTACAGCAGCACGCCCTCGGCCTTCTCCGCGTCCACCGGACGGTAGTACAGCTTGTTGTCTTCGAGGAAAACCTCGATGAACGCCGGCCGGGTCGTAATCGTGCCCTGGATCAGCGCCTCCGACAGCGGGTCTTCGATGTACTTTTGCAGCGCGCGGCGGAGCGGACGGGCTCCGTAGCTGCGGTCGGTTAGCGTCTGGTTCAGGATCCACTTCTTCGCCTCGTCGGCTACCGTGACCGTGATCGAACGCTGCGCCAGGTTCTGGTTGAGCTGCGTGACCATGAGCTCGAGAATCTGGATCAGGTCCTGCTCGCCGAGCGCCGTGAACAGGATGACTTCGTCGATGCGGTTTAGGAACTCGGGGTTGAAAGTGCGCTTGACTTCGCCCTTGACCAGGTCTTCGACCTTCTCGGAGACCATCTCGTCTTTCGACGACTGGAAGCCGAGGCCTTCGCGCTTCATCAGGTGGCGCGCGCCGATGTTCGAGGTCATGATGATGATGACGTTCTTGAAGTCAACCGTATTGCCGAGGCCGTCGGTCAACTGGCCGTCTTCAAAAACCTGCAACAGGATGTTGAAGACATCCGGATGCGCTTTCTCGATTTCGTCGAGCAGCACGACCGAATACGGAGCGCGCTTCACGCGTTCGGTGAGCTGTCCACCCTCTTCGTAGCCCACGTATCCCGGAGGCGAGCCAATCAGCTTCGAGACGGAGTGCTTCTCCATGAACTCGGACATATCGAAGCGGACTAGCGCCTTTTCGCTGCCGAACATGAACTGCGCCAGCGTGCGCGCAACTTCGGTCTTGCCTACGCCGGTCGGTCCGAGGAACAGGAACGAACCGATGGGACGATTGGGGCTTTTCAACCCAGCACGCGAACGCCGGATAGCCCGAGCCAGGGCGCTGATCGCTTTATCCTGCGAGATGATGCGCTTGTGCAGCTCTTCTTCGATGCGCAGGAGCTTGGCGGTTTCTTCTTCTTTGATCGAAGTGATGGGGACGCCGGTCCAGCGCGATACCACATCCTCGATGTCCTCCCGACCGACTACGCCGGTGGAGGATTCATCGAGGTGGTATTTTTCGCGAAGAGCGCGCAGGTTTTCGCGCTCCTTGCGTTCTTCGTCCGAGTAGAAGCGCGCCTTCTCGAACTCGTGGTTCGCGATGGCGTTCTCCATGCGATGGACGATGAACTTGATGCGCTTCTGAACTTCGGTCAACTCTTCGGGCAGCGAGGTCTGGCGCAGCTTCACGCGCGCGCCCGCTTCGTCGATCAGGTCGATCGCCTTGTCCGGGAGGAAACGGTCCGGGATGTAGCGGTTCGAGTGCGAGACGGAGAAGTTGATGGCGTCGTCGGTGTAGGTGACGGCATGGAACTTCTCGTAGCGCTCCTTGATGCCGAAGAGAATCTTGATGGCGTCGGTCTCGTTCGGCGGCGGAACTTTTACGGCCTGGAAGCGGCGCTCGAGCGAACGATCTTTTTCGATCGACTTGCGATATTCCGCGGGCGTGGTGGCGCCGATGCACTGAATTTCGCCGCGCGACAACGCCGGCTTCAGAATGTTGGCGGCATCAAGCGATCCCTCGGCGCTTCCCGCGCCTACCAGCGTGTGCAGTTCGTCAATAAAGATGATGGAATTCTGGTTCTCCATCAGCTCCTTCATGATGGTCTTGAGGCGCTCTTCGAACTGGCCGCGATACTTTGTGCCGGCCACGATCAACGAAAGATCGAGCGCGAGGATGCGCTTGTCGGCGAGGAACGATGGAACTTCGCCGTCGGCGATGCGCTGCGCCAAGCCTTCAACGATGGCGGTCTTGCCAACGCCCGGCTCGCCAATCAGCACGGGATTGTTTTTCGTGCGCCGGCACAGAATCTGCACGACGCGTTCTACTTCACCCTCACGGCCGACCAGCGGATCGAGCTGAGTGTCCATGGCCGCCTGGGTCAGGTCGCGGGAAAACTCACTTAATAGAGAAGATTCGCGCTGTCCCCCACGCTGGGGCGAAGCTTTTTCTTGGCTGGTGCGGGCTAGTTCTTCGCGAATGGTCGAAAGCCGCAATCCGCGCTCATGCAATATCTCAGCGGCAAAACATTTTTCTTCGCGCAGCAGGCCCAACAGCAAATGCTCGGTCCCAATATGCTTATGAGAAAGACGTTCGGCCTCTTCGGCCGCGTACGCCAATACACGCTTGCATTCGTTGCTCAGGGGCAGATCGACGGAGGTCGAAACCTTCTCCCGGATGGTCGTGTGTCCTTCGATCTGCTTGCGGATCGACTCGACCGAGGCGTGCGAGCGCAGAAACCGGTTGGTCAGGGCTTTATCTTCGCGCAATAACCCGAGGAGCAGGTGCTCGGTCTCTATATAAGGAGAGCCGAACTGGCTGGCCTCGTAACGCGCGAAAAAGATGACGCGCCTGGCTTTCTCCGTGTAGCGTTCAAACATAGACTCATTCCCCCCAGGGTTCTCGCGCGAAGGCTCGCCCATCGCCAAACCCCCGACCCAACCTCAATTATGCTCTTTTTACCGCTCGGTCTGCTAAGCGATATTTGCCTTCCAGTAACCCAAGTGTTTCCCGCCCTGGGTACTTTTCGGCCCTCTGTCTTTCCTGACGTGCATCATCCAACCGGGAGCGAATCCGGCGCCACCTCTTCTATTCTGCCCCGGTCCAGCCGCAGCACTCTATGGCACCTACGTGCAAACGCCAGGTTGTGCGTGGCAATCAGAGAGGTCAACTGGTGCTCGCGATGCAGCCGCGCCACCAGCTCGAAAACCACTTCCGCGGTGCGCCCGTCGAGGTCGCCGGTAGGCTCGTCGGCCAGAAGCACTTGCGGTTGGGTTATGAGTGCTCTTGCCAACGCCAGGCGTTGCTGCTCCCCGCCCGAAAGCTCTCCCGAGCGATGCGTGCTGCGCGCCTCGAGTCCGACCTCACGCAACCAGCGTGAAGCCTCGTTCTCCGCGGAAGCGAGAGCCTGCCCGCGCGTCAGCAGGGGCATGGCAACGTTCTCCAGCGCAGTGAACTCCGGCAGCAGGTAGTGGAACTGCCAGACGTAGCCGATCTCGCGGTTACGAAATTCGGCGGCATCATCCTCGGAAAGCGTGTTCACCTGGGAATTGGCGCAGTATACGGCACCGGCAGAGGGCCGATCAAGCGCCCCCAGGATGTGTAACAAGGTACTCTTTCCGGCGCCCGATTCCCCCACGATTCCGAGCATCGTTCCTTTGTCTACTTGAAAAGACAGATTTTCAAAGAGCACTAAGTCCGCTTCGCCTGAGCGAAAGACTTTACTTAAACCTTCGACCCTCAATAGAGGGTCATTGGCTATTGGATGCAAACCAGTCCTCCCAAGGATCACCGGCGCGGAAGCCATCAACCGCGGAACATCGCGTGGAGAGGCTCCTGCCCCATTAGATCACGAGGAGGAATCCCCTGTTTCCGCGATTTAAAACGCGCAAACAGGGTATGCCCAAGACTGTATACCCGGAGAAATCAAACGCAATGTGACCCTAGTCACAGTGGGCAGGGACTGCGAGCACTTCAGTGAAGCGACGCGGGGATAGGGCACTTTCGGGAGCTGGAGTCCAGTTGCGGCGCTCGAGAATTGACGGCGGTTCGTAGGTGACTCCGGCGGCAAGGCGGCGATCCTCGCGGCGTGTGGACCACAGCAGGAACGGACCCATCGCACCGGAGACGAGCCGCGACATCGCGCCAAATTCTTTTCCAATCTCGCGCCGTAGTTCGTGGATCTGCCGGCTGACGTCTTCGTTCACTTTGCGGAAGTATTTTTCGGCGGCCCACAAAGCGGCGCTGTAGGCCGTTCGCAGCTTCGTGTTTTCGCGCGCAAAGCGCTCGCGCACCCGCAGATCGGGATAATTTTTATACCGGCGCCATCCCAGCAGCATGGTTTCGCACATGCGGTAGAGGCTCGGGCCATTGCGTTCGAAGTCGCGCCAGAATGCCCAGTCGAGAAAGCGCTTCGAGTCATCGCGCGAAATCGCCGCGTGGCGGAAGTTGAATTTGTCCTGCCCGTGAATGTCGGCGAGGTCGATGCCATCAAGCATGCGCCCTTGCTCTGACATTTCCTGAAACAGCGGCGTGCCCGGTACCGGCGTGTAGAGCATGAACTGGTGAAAGTCGGTGTTATGCGCGACCGCGTATTCGATCTCTTCGCGAATGTTGTCGGGCGTGTGGTGTTCGAGCCCGATAATCGTCGAGCCCTGCACGCGGATGCCATGCTCGCGCAGCATGTGCGTGAGTTCATGCGAATTGGTGTCCTTGAGCTTGGCATAGTTGGAGCGGGGTGATTCGAGTCCCATCCAGATCCACGAAACGCCCAGCTCGACCAGTTCCTCGGCCGTGTATTGGCGGATCGCATTCGCCGACGCAAACACTGCCATGCCCCAGGCTTTGTTGCCCGCCTTCATGCGCTCCAGCAGTCGCATCGCGCGCTTGCGATGGAGCAGAAAATTCTCGTCCATGACGAAGAATGTCTGCACCCCGAGCGACGCCTCCGCGTGGCACATCACGTCATAGAGTTGGTCGCCGGTCTCATAGAAGTTCACAAACTTGCCCTTGCCGCCAAAAAACGCCGAGGTTGTACAGAAGTTGCAGCCCATCGGGCAGCCGACCGACGGAATGATGGTCGCTGCCGTTCCGCCTTTCCGATCCGGCAGCTTGAGTCCCATGATGCGCGTGTTAAGCCCGGAGACGATGTCGGGATGGCGAACAGGTGCGGCGGGATCTTCGCCCAGGTACCGCCGCATCCACGAAATGCCCTCGCCCCGCACAATATGGTCGGCGTCGATCATGTGTTCCAGTCCAGGCACCGCGGCAACGTGCCCTCCGATGACGATGGTGGAATTCGGCGAGATCTCCCGCACCATGCGGCACATCTCCCGCACCTTGCCGAGGTTGATGATGATGGAAGAAATTCCGACCACATCGTACTGATTGGCTTTTAGCTCGCGCGCAAAATCTTCGCGCGTGGGAAAATCCAGCACCGTACACGGCGCCGAAATATTCTGCTGGATCATCATGATCCCCCACGACCGGTGAAACATGCGCAGCGAGAATCCGCCCTGCGCCCGCGTCACCTGGTTGTGGTAAAGCTCCATCGGGTTGATGGCCCGCGAGCCAAACTCATCGTCCTGCGCGTACGGCCCAAATACCGAACTCAGCAGTACGCGCGCATTCTTCCCCTTGGGGTGAACTTCCATTTCCGGCTGGTTCATGACTCGACCGTAGCGGAAAGTTCGCGCCGAATTCAGTGAGGGATGACTGGTAATACAAAACTTTTACACTGCGGGTAATCAGACCAAAGGGCTGTTGTTCGCAATGACAGGACACTCATGACGCAAATGGCGAATATCAAATCATGCTCACGATTCCGGCACGCCCGCGTCCGATAGAGATCAAGGCGCAAGAGACAGCACCGCGTATCGCGAATCGCCACGAGGCTGCTCCGGAGGAATGACGTGGAAGGCGTGCTGCAAGATGCTCGTTATGGCGTGCGAATTTTGCTTCGTCGCCCGGGGTTCACCGCTGTCGCGATAATGGTCCTCGCGCTCGCTATCGGCGCGAATGTTGCCATTTTTGGGTTTATCGACGCGGCTCTGCTGCGGCCGCTGCCTTACCGTCACCCCGACCAATTGGTGAAGATTTGGGATGCGCGTCAGTCGCAAATCGACTCGCGCTTTGAAGCCTCGTATCCCGACTATCTCGACTGGAAACAGCAGAGCCCGGCTTTCAGCTCCCTCGCGGCCTACAGCACCGGGGGCAACCGCATCCTGGCCGGACCGAATGGGCCGGAGATGATCGAGGTTGGACCGGTGAGTGACAATTTTTTCCAGACGCTGGGCGTTTCCCCGATCCTGGGACGAGTATTTCTGAATGGTGAAAATCTCGCTTCGTCTCCGCAGTACGCGGTCTTGACCTACGGCTCCTGGCAGCGCCGCTTCAGCGGGAGACCAGACATTGTCGGCCAAACGCTGACGCTGAGCGGCGAACCCACGACGATCATTGGCGTGCTGCCCAAGGATTTCCAGTTCGCCCCGAGGGGCGACGTGGAACTGTACCTCGCGATGCGCCCCAAAGGAGGAATGCTCAGTCGGCGCAACCTGCACTGGATTCATCCCTTCGGACGGCTCAAGCCGGGCGTCTCACTCCAGCAGGCGCAGAGCATGATGAACGCGCTGGCCGCCAACCTCGAGAAGCAGTATCCCGATTCCAACAAGGAGCTGCGGACGGTGGTTATTCCTCTGACCGAGCTGATCACTGGACCAATCAAACCTATTCTGATGGTGCTGATGGGCGCCGTAGGAATGCTCTTGCTGATCGCGTGCGCCAACATTGCGAATCTGCTGCTGGCGCGGTCGGCGACCCGCGCCAGGGAAATCGCCCTCCGCTCGGCACTCGGAGCCGGGCGATGGAGAGTGGTCCGGCAGCTGATTACCGAGGGTGTAGTGCTCGCAGCGGCGGGCACCGCGGCCGGTGTGGTCGTCGCAATTCTGGCCATGCGATGGATGGTCGATGCAGTGCCCCAGTCGATGCTCCAGAGCATGCCCTACCTGAAGCAGGCTGGCGTCGAACCGCGCATTTTGGTTTTCGCAGCCGGATTGGCCCTGCTGACGGCGCTGCTGTTTTCCTTGCCGCCTGCCCTGCGGCTGTCCATACCCATGTTGAACGAGGCACTCAAGGAAGGTGGACAGCTGTCGGGCGCGAGCTCGTGGAAGAGAGTCGGCTCGTTTCTGGTAGTGGCCGAGTTGGCGATCTCTGCCGTGCTGCTCGTCGGATCCGCGCTGTTGCTGAAAAGCTTGTTCCGGCTGCTGAACGTGGACGCGGGCTTCAATGTGAGCCAGCTGACCACGTTCTACGTATTTCCCGACAGCCATCGCTACGACCAGGAACGAGAGGCGCTCGTGATGGAGCGGAATCTGATCGATGCGCTGGCGGCGGTGCCGGGCGTGTCGGCAGCGGGTGCGACCAGCACGCCGCCCATCGTGGGAGGCAACACTAGCCTGTTTCGAGTGGTAGGCGCGCCGATGACTACGCGGCCGTATGAAGCCAACAGCCGAGACGTCGACGCTGGGTATTTCTCCACCTTGCAGGCGACGCTGAGGTCAGGACGCTACTTTGATGAACGCGACAGCGCGACTGCGCCGCAGACAGTGATCATCAACGAGACATTAGCGAAGATGGCCTTCGGCACCGAGGATCCCGTCGGCAAAGAGATCGTCTTCACCTATAACGCACAGCAGAAACCGCGTCAGATAGTAGGAGTACTGCAAGACGTGCACGAGGGAGCACTCGACGTGGAGGACAAGCCCGCCATCTATACGCCATTCGCGCAGGGCCCTGACAACATCTTCGCGGTGGTGGTGCGTTCGACCGTCGATCCGGGCTCGCTCCGGCCGGCCCTGGAAAAGGCAGTGCATGACATCGATCCCGGCATCGTGCTGTACCAGATGCAGACCATGCAGGACTTGATCGCCCAGTCGCCCGCGGCCGCGCTGCATCGCTACCCGGCGTGGCTGGTAAGCGTCTTCGCCTTCACTGCATTATTGCTCGCCGTGGTGGGCCTGTACGGGATCATGTCGTATTCAGTGAGCCAGCGCACGCGCGAGATCGGCATCCGTATGGCACTAGGCGCACCTCGCGCCAACGTGCTCAAGCTCATTCTCGGCGATGGTGCGCGCCTGGCAGCGATCGGCATCGTCGCGGGCGTCATCGGCGCGGTGCTGGCCGGGTACGTATTGCGCAGCTTGCTCTTTGGCGTCGCACCCTGGGATCCGGCGACACTATTGGTCGTTACGACGATCCTCTGCGGCGTTGGCCTATTCGCCAGCTACATACCAGCGCGCCGCGCGGCCCGAGTAGACCCGATGCAGGCGCTGCGCTATGAGTGATTCGCAACGGCAGCCCGGGCATAATCCACGGAGGGTCGCGTGAGCCGTACCTTTACTAGTTGGCAACTAGGAACCAGGAACTGAGAACTGACGGCTGATAGCTGAGAGCTGGTTTTGGAGACGCGGGTCGGAATCGAACAACGTAGCCTATTGAGAACAAAAACAACTCATTCGATGCTTGGAGGCGATCGCGGTTTTTCGCCAACCCGTGCGAACCTGTCGTATATTGCACTGGTGAAGAACAGGAAAGGGTTCGGCAACCGGAAAGGGCCCACGCGATCCTGGCTGGACAAACAATCCCGCCCTGGGTTTCGAGGCTATCCCGCTGCCACTGTGGCCTTCTACGGACCCAATAACGAGCTGGCCACCAAAATCGTCGTCAGCGTCTTCCTGACCAAGAGTGACGAACCTGATTTTCTCGAGCGCTGGTTCACCGAGGACCAAACGGACATCCGCGATGACCCTGCCGTCGGTGACGAGATTTTGACGTTCTTTAAGACTCACGCACCGCGCTCCACCGTAGTGACCGACGCAATCATCGGCTGCCCACATGAAGAGGGCACAGATTACCCGCAGGGAACTTCTTGTCCGCGGTGTCCCTATTGGGCGGGACGGGACCGCTTTACACACGAGCGCATCCAGTGAACAGCCACCCGAATTGGCAATTCCGACCAGCCGTTGTGAGTGTAAACACCCACGCCTGATTACAACAGTTACGCGAAACCGTCGACGGCGACGAAAAGAAAAGCCGCCCAGACATCGGGCGGCTCGGCCTGTGGGTGACGCAAACAATCGAGATTGGTTACTTTCTCAGCTTCTCCGGCGCCTTAACAGCAGTGGTCCCATGGCCGGCAACTTCTCCCTTCTCTGGATAGCCTGCGCCCAAGTAGCCATAGTTGTCGCCGAAGAAGAAGCCGGTGTAGCTTCCAGCAACGCCGATCCAGCCGTACGGGCCGGAGAAGACACCATGTTTCTTCTTACTGGGCTTCAGCAATTGCCACACCGTCCACTGCAAACCGGTGAAGCCGTCGGCTTCGGCGTCGTAGATGGCATCGCCATAGACAACGCCCTTGCCATGGGCCGGCAGACCAGAGGGGATGGTGGCGTCGAAACCAATGATCGGGGAATTGTAAGGCAAACCGCAAGCGGTGAGGTCGTCATACCCTGCAACCACGCCGCCGCTGTGATAGGTGATGACTACGAAGTTGCAGTATTCGAGAGTTCCTGCCGTGTTCCAGAAACTGAACGTGCCGATCTGCGCCGAAGCAAAGCTGCAGCCCAATAACACGAGAGTGATTACCGCTAAGCTTTTCAATTTCACTGAATTTCCTCCTTCGAAGTGTCCGTCCCCCCCGAACGAAGCACGCCCGGATCTTCCCCCCAGCCCGTCTTCGCGTCAATAAGATATTCTTCATTACTCGCTAAAAGTGTGGCCGTGGTGCATTGTTGTTGCAAAACCGACGCAATTACACTCACAACCCGGTTTTCTTCGCATACCGAACCGCAATCGCCCCATCCTTCGACAGACGCGCTAGAAAGGTCAACCACAGCGCGCGGAATCCTGAGCGAGCGATACCGCTGCTTGGGCATGGCTTCGGGCCGCGTCAATTCCAGCACGCCCGACGGACTAGATTGTCGGCGGCAACAGGGGAACTGACAACTGAGAACTGATAGCTGGTTTTGGAGGCGCGGGTCGGAATCGAACCGACGAATAGAGGTTTTGCAGACCTCTGCCTTACCACTTGGCTACCGCGCCGTACCTGCCACTCGAAACCACTCTAAAACGAAAAGCCCGCGCGGGCGCGGGGCTCGGCAATACTGGAGCGGGAGACGGGATTTGAACCCGCGACTTCGACCTTGGCAAGGTCGCACTCTACCACTGAGTTACTCCCGCTCGAACTTCGTCAGTATAAATGACCGCCTCCCTGCCCGGCAAACCATCCGGTCATCGGCCCCTTGAACCACCATGGGAGCGATTACAACCGGGGGTGAAGACCAAAAATCAAAGATCAACGTATTGCCTTCGTGCACCTTCGTGTCCTTCGTGGTTAACCGCCCCCATGCGCATCGCCCCACGGCCTCCTCTGAAATTCCTTGACTTAAGCTCAGCACTGGGACTCAACTAAATACAGCACACACGTGCGGCGGCTCCCAGTAAGCTTCTTCGGGTGCTGGGACGCCGAGAAATACTCTTTGACAACCCGGACACACTAACTAAAGGCCAATTTAAGTGATTTATTATCAAGACTTTGCTAAAATACCCTCGTAGAATCAATACTTTGCGAGCAAGAAAGCAGTCTAAACCGCAAGAATAGGTCGATTTTCGTAGCTAAGTCTCACGCGCTCAAGACTTTGACTCTAAGTCGCTGCGGCTCAAGACTTTGGCGGGAAAATGTCGCTAAAGCGCTGATTCCATTAGAGCGGGTATAGGGGGGGTACCCCCCTGCATGCAAGCGCATTTTGCGATGAAAGATTGCGAGTCGCGTCGTACTCCTACCCAGCTTAGGAATGAGGGCGCCCAGCTCGATCTACCCCTGCTTGCCCGCCGCCACCGGCGTGGCCGCCGTGATCTTGTTGCGCACGTCCCACAGGTCTTTGTAGAGCCAGTGCTCCATGCGCTGTTGCAGAACTTCAACCGGCGTTCCCATCGTCCCGACGACGCGCCCGCCAATGATGCGTTCTGCGAGTTTCAGATGATGGAAGCGGAAGAGCTGCATGCGTTCGTCGAAGTCGACCAGCCGCTCGGCCACATCATGCAGCCCGAAAAATTCCTCGTGCCGCCGGTAAAGATCGTCGGCAGTCAGACCTGCGCGATGCAGTTGCTCATGAAATGCAGTCCCAAGTCGCGGCCCGACATGGAGCAGCGCCAAGAATCCCGGCGAATCCAGTCCGCTGCCATGTCCCAGCCCGGCGCGGATGATGTGATAGTCATACGGCGTGATGGTCTCGAGAATGTGCAGCAAGCCGATCGGCGGTTCAACCAGTTGATTGCCGCGCCGAATCAGGCGCGAGGTATTGCCATAGTCGCCCTGCTCAAGATATTCGAGAGCGCGTTCCAGTTCGAAAGCCGCGCCCTTCATCAGCAGCTCCGAAGCCTGGTGCACGACCATAAAGGTCATCTCATCTTTATGAGAAAGCTCGCTCGGCGATTTTTGCAGCGCCAGCAACTCGTCGGTGTGCAGGTAGCGTTCGTAATCGCTCGCCGCGCTGCCGGGAAGAATTGGTTTGGTGAATTCGTCGCGATGTGCCATTCAACGCACCATTCAGAACCTGCTGTTAGGGCCGCAATTCGGCCGGTGGATGCGGCGTCCACTGCGGATCTTCTTCCGGCGGCACAATCTCACCGTCGCGCATGTGGATGATGCGGTTGCCATATTCCGCCGCCTCGGGATTGTGCGTAATCATCAGCACCGTTTGCCCGAGCTCTTTGTTCGACTCCCGCAGCATGTCGAGCACTGCCGCCGAGCTTTTCGAATCGAGATTTCCGGTCGGCTCGTCCGCCAGAACAATTGCCGGGCGATTGATCAACGCGCGCGCCAGCGCCACGCGCTGCTGCTCGCCGCCGGAAAGTTCGTTCGGGCGATGCTCCAGCCGGCCCGCAATGCCCAGCATCCCGGTAATCTGCTTCAGAAAAGCCGGATCGGGCGCCCCTTGGCCAGCTATGTCAGATGCAATTTCGATGTTCCCTCGGGCGCTAAGCGTTGGCAGCAAATTAAATTTCTGGAAGACAAATCCGATTTTACTTTTGCGCAACCGCGTTCGTTCGCCGTCAGAAAGCGAAGCAAAATCCACGCCGTCGATCGTCACGCTTCCCGAATCCGCCCTCGTCAAACCGCCCAGCAGATAAAAGAGAGTCGACTTGCCGCTCCCCGATGGTCCTACAACGGTAACGAACTCGCCCTTCTCGACGCCGAAGGAGATGCCGCGCAGCGCCGGCACTTCCACTTTGCCGACACGATAAGTTTTGCGCAGTTCCTTCGCCTCGATGAATGCTGCCATCCATTGAAAACGATATCACAGGAAGGAGAGCGATTGAGGCATTGAGGTATTGAGGTGCATTGAGGCATTGAATGGCATTGTGTCATTGTTTTTGGTTTTAAGTGATTCAATGACTCAATGATTCAACTCTCAATTGAATGACCTCACGCCACCGTCGCATGCGCCGCCGCGGGCGCCCCGTGCACTTCCATCGGCCGTTTCGGTCCACGCTTGCGTATCAGCAGCAGCCGAATTTTTTCCAGCAGGTCGACCGGCTCGTACATTCCTTTGGGAAGGAAAGCGTCGGCCAGCGTGTCGCGCTCGTAGATCTTCACTTGTCCGGAGATGAGCACCGCCGGAGTTTGTGGCGAGAGTCTTTTGACTTCCGCGATCAGCTTCGAGCCATCGATCCCGGGCATGATCAAATCGGTCAGCACCAGGTCGATGCCGCCGCGCCGGAAGGCCGCTAGCGCTGTCTCGCCGTTATTGCATGCCACCACGCGATAGCCGCGGGTTTCCAGCATGATTTTGCGAATGGAAAGTGCTTGTTCGTTATCGTCGACGCAGAGAATCGTTTTCTTGGGCTTCATGGGTGTTTGACCGGGGGACTGTCGTCACCATTTTTTTCTTTTTTGAGATGCCGAGCGAGTTGAATCGTAATCAGATTCGCGCTTCCGGTAAAGTGCCGCGCA
This sequence comes from uncultured Acidobacteriaceae bacterium, assembly GCA_963698865.1. GTDB lineage: Bacteria > Acidobacteriota > Terriglobia > Terriglobales > Acidobacteriaceae > Acidiflorens. The sequence goes on from CAVOSL010000007.1 coordinate 1,452,384, forward strand.
TGCCAATGGCACGCGAGTGGATGGTACATGAGTGCTACGCGCTGCGACCCGCGATTTCACCAGCGTCGACGTGCTTAGATTGTTAAAGTAATTTCTCCACGCAGAACTTCTACACAATTTCCACCGACGCGCACATTGACGACTTGGTTATCTCGCTTCTCCGCGCGCACAAAAATGCAACTCGGACGATGCATTTCGAGACCTTGTTCGATCATCACGCGTTCATCGCTCGCCGCAATGCCGTGTGCAACCATCCACGCCGACGCGCATCCCGCCGCCGAACCGGTCGCCGGATCTTCTCCGTTGTAGAAAATCATGCGCGCATGCAGACGAGCTTTCGGGTTCACGGTCTCGCGGCTGACGAAATAGAAAAACTTTCCGCCCGAGCGATCCAGATATTCGAGCGCGCGCGGCACATCCAGTCGAAGTCCCTGCAATGCCTTGAGCGAGCGCACTGGCACGATCGTGTAAGCAAGACCGGTGGAAACCGTCTGGATCGGCGCCGCGCCGGCAAATTCGCTCACGCTCAAATTCGTAACGGCGGCAACCGCCTCCGTATCGTGAATGCCGCCGAACTCCGGCGCCATCTGCGTCATCTCGCCAAACGCCAGCGCCGACGATTCCGGCTGCGTGAAGCGCACCGGTATGATGCCCACATTCAGTTCGAGCCGCACCTCGGCGGCGCCGGAACTCCCGCGCAGAACAAATGCCGTGCCCAGCGTGGGATGTCCCGCGAACGGCAACTCTTCCTGCACAGTAAAAATGCGCACACGAGTGCCTCGCGCCTTGTCCGCCGCCGGATCTCCCGGAAGTATGAACGTGGTTTCCGAGAGATTCATTTCCAGGGCCAGAGCCTGCATCTGCTCGGTTGTCAGGCCGCGTCCATCGAGAATTACCGCCAGCGAATTGCCGGCCAGGGCGCGGTCGGTAAAGACATCGACTTGCACAAGGGAAAGTTTCCGCGTCATAGGGTCATGCGAGCTGGGCGGATCGCTTCGGCCAAGCCAGCTAATCCTCCGATGAGATAACATACTGATGCCGAAAAGTTCATTACGACTCCGGTTTGTCGCCTGAAGCGTTTTTGACCGCGGGACATCGAATTCTTGAGAACGCGTGCTTCCGCAAAAATCCCAAATTACGAGGAACCATCATGTCGCTGCGCATCAATTCCGAAGCTCCCAATTTCACCGCTGAGACGACCCAGGGCACGATCGACTTCCACAAGTGGATCGGCGACGGCTGGGCGATTCTGTTTTCGCATCCCAAGGACTTCACGCCGGTCTGCACCACCGAACTCGGCTACATGGCTGGACTCCAGCCGGAATTCACTAAGCGCAACACAAAGATCATTGGCCTGAGCGTCGATCCCGTCACCAACCATGGCAAGTGGGCCGCCGACATCGAAGAGACGCAAGGGCACAAGGTCAACTATCCGATGATCGGCGACACGCAGCTCAAGGTAGCGAGGCTCTATGACATGCTGCCCGCGGAGGCGGGCGAGAGCTGTGAAGGCCGCACCGCCGCCGACAACGCGACGGTGCGCACGGTCTTTATTATTGGCCCCGACAAGAAGATCAAAATGATGATGGTCTATCCGATGAGCAGCGGGCGTAATTTCGACGAGGTATTGCGCGTGCTCGACTCGCTGCAACTCACGGCGAAGCACAATGTCGCAACCCCCGTGAACTGGCGGCCGGGCAATGACGTCATCATTCCGACGTCGATTTCCGACGAACAAGCGAGGCAAAAGTATCCCGCCGGCTTCACAACCCACAAACCCTATCTGCGAACGGTAGCGCAGCCGAGATAGGTCAGAGCTCACTCATTCGCTGAAGGCGCGAAGGAGTGAGCGACTCTAATGAGACGTTTCGGTCAGCGGAAGCGCATGGGGTCCGGTGATCCTCCCGGTCTTCAAAACCGGCGGGCGGCAGGAATCCTGTCGCCGGTGTGTTCGACTCACACTCGCTTCCGCCAAAACAATGGACTCAACTGCTGCTGCGTGCTGTTTAATCTTTCGTCCAGCCAGGCCCATGCAGAACGGCTCCGGCCGTCGCTCCTGTGAGGCGGCCGTTTTCGTATTCGAGTGCACCGTTGACAAAAACGTACCTAATTCCTTCTGAGAGTTGCGTGGGGTTCTGATAAGTGGCGCGATCGCGGATGGTGGCAGGATCAAAGACAGTAATATCAGCGAAAAACCCCGCTTTAAGCAACCCGCGATCGACCAGGTGTTCGCGCTGCGCCGGCAGCGAGGTCATTTTGCGGATGCCTTGCTCCAGCGAAAGAAGATGCTCATCGCGGACATAATGCCCCAGAAATCGTGGCATCGCTCCGAAAGCGCGTGGGTGAGTGTGAGGTTCAAAAAGCGGCCCGTCGAGCGAGAGTTCGTTGGCGTCGAGGCAAAGGCTGGTCCAGGGCTGTTGCAATCCGAACTTGAGATCGTTTTCGTTGGCTATGAAGTAGATCGCGCCTGTCTGGGCCTTGTCCGCGATCACCAGGTCGAACAGCGCATCAAGGGGGGCCTTTTTTTGCGTTTCGGCGATGTGGGCCAGAGTCTGACCGTCGAACTTTTTCAGGTCTTGGTTGGCGATTCCGGCAACCAGTACACCGCTCGCGCCTCCACTGCCGAGGTAGAGATTCTCCCATGTGGGATGCTCGGTCGCCATTTCCTTTTTGATCTTTTCGCGTATGGCCGGATCGTGGAGGCGTTGCAGTAATTTTTCCGTGCCTCCGTCTGCCACCCAGGGTGGAAGGCTCGATGCCAGGGCGGTTCCGCCCGCAATGTACGGATACATGTTGGCAGAGATATCCTGTCCGGCATCGCGCGCTGCCTGGATCATCGCCACAATTTTTGGCATGGAACCCCAGCGGGCTTTTCCCACGACTTTCAAGTGAAATATTTCGACCGGCAAGTGGCCTTCGCGGCCAATGCGCAGCGCCTCATTGATGGCAGCTACTTCCGATTGTCCCTCGCTGCGCATGTGTGTGCCGTAAATGCCGCCGTATTGCCCGGCGACCTTGGCGAGTTCGATCAGTTCTTCGGTTTTGGCGTAATGCCCGGGGGGATAAATAAGCGCGGTTGAGAGCCCAAACGCCCCTTGCTGCATGGCTTGCGCGACGAGCGACTTCATCTGCTCCAATTCTTGCGGAGAGGGTGCGCGGTCCTCGTCGCCGATCACGGCTTCTCTTACTTGAGCGGCGCCGACGTATGTTCCAATGTTGAGCGGGGTGCCAGTTTTCTCTAATCTCTGGAAATATCCGGCAAGCGTTGTCCAGTCCACTTTGAGGTGGTATAGCTGTTCCAGTTCGGGTTCCAGGGAGGCGAGGGTCACCTTATTTTGCGGAGCAATGGATCCGCCTTCCCCGGTGATCTCGGTGGTAATGCCTTGCGAGAGTTTGCTGAGCGATCGATTATCGATGAGCAGAGCAATCTCGGACTGTCCCAGCATATCGATGAAGCCTGGGGAGATCACCAGACCGGCGGCGTCGATCACTCGCCGCGCATGGGCGCCGGTATCGAGGTGGCCGATCGCCGCAATACGGTTCCCGCGGATTGCAACGTCACCTGAAACCCACGGGTTGCCCGATCCGTCAATGATTTTGCCGTTCCGGATGATCACGTCATACTGATCGGAATCCCCAGTGGCGTTTTGCTTCGCGATTTGATTCGTTGGCGGTTCTTCGTATGCGGCGGCAGCAATTTCCCCCAGGGCTTCACCGACCGTCTTCTGAACCGCGTCCCGGTCCTCCATCCCGACCGGAACATTATTGGCGTAAGCCGCGAACGCCAGGCGCTCGCCATTCACTGTATCGACGTATCCGGCGAGCCCTTTTCCGGTGACCATCAAGTCTTTGTTCAGGGCGTCATAAACCTCGTAGGTTCCTGTCTTGGCATGGACGTGGCCGGCAGCGGGCGAGTTCACCTGGATCTTTGCGAGCGTTCCGTCTCGGCCAAGAACCGGCAGATCGTGGTAGAAATCGTCGAACTGTTTTTGCTTCGACCAGAACTCCAGATAGCGCACCATGAAATCAGCGGTAAAAAACGCGTTACCACCGGCCCCGTCACTTTGCGCCGCCGCGGTGAGATCTAATCCGGCACTTTTCAAGAAATCGTGCTCGGCGTCGAAGCCTGCCTGATCAATTTCGCTCTTCTTGTGCGCCACCAGTGCTCCCAGCAGAAACGGGCCCATGCTGGCGTGCAGGTTCTGGCTGAGTTTGAGCGTAATTTTGACGTCTTCTCTTAGCGGCGGGGAGACGTGTTCCGCGAGCAGGTTCTCGGGCGTATAGTTCGCAGCTATCGATTTGAAATTAGGCGTAGCGCCAGTGAGCCCTGGTTGTATTGACACTCCCTTTTCGCGCAACGCCTCGGTTAGCACCGTTGCGGCAAAATTGCTCGGTTCGGGAACCGGGTACGCGGCCATGCCGTAGGGTTTTCCCAGCGGAAGACTGCCAGTGACCGTCACCGTTCGTGTGCCATCCGGATTGAGCTTTTCGTCCGTATAGTCGAGGCTTGCTTTGGCATCGGCCTTTCCCGTGGTGGCCTGATTGATAAAGCGTACGTATGAAGTCTGCGGAGAGATCCGCAGATTGACGGGCGCGCCTTCCTTCTCGCCCGCGCTGGCAATCACGTCGATCACATTGTCGTTCACGACGATTGGCGAAATTACAACGTTGGTGCCGAGTTCGCGGCTACCTTCGGGAAAAAGTGTCGTGTCCACCAACACGCGCCCTTTCACGGCTTTGATTCCCTTTTGCGCGATTTGGGCTGCGAGTTCCCGGATCACCAGCAATGGGTCCCCTAATCCCTTGCTATCCGGACCTCCGTAGGAATGGTCCGACAGTTCGTAAGCCAATGTGCCATCGGGCTGGATGCGACCGGAAAGATTCGGATCGCCGCTCGCAACCACGATAATTTCCCCATCCAGCGTCCCATTTTTCTTGATAGGTCCGGTGCGATAGACGCGGGTATGAAAGCGGTAGTCTCCCCCGAGCAAGTTAAGGACCGCGCCTTCAGTGAGCAATTTCGTCGTTGACCCGGGAACCATGAATTGGTTTGGGTCTTGTTCGTAAATCACCTTGCCGGTCGAGAGAGAATAAAACTTAATGCCGAATCTGGCGTGCGCGAATTCGGGACGATGCACGATCGCTTGAATACGGTCTGCGAGAGTCGTCGCACTTTTGGTACTGGTGTCTGCAGTTTGGGCCCAGATCTGACGAGGGACAATTTGCGGCAAACAAGCGAGGGCGAGAAGGAGCGTGACAGTGGTGGCCGACTTCCGAGCTTCAATTTTCATACGCCTCGAGACCTAAACCGAAAAGGTGGAATTCGAGATGCGCTTACGACATAGACATCCCCACGATGGCAGCCCCAACCTAAACTGCGGAGCGGGAGGATAAGACGTTTTGGTCTATCCCTCGAAAAAGCGAAATCCGTGACGCTGCTCTTCCGCCACCTTCTTCATGATGTGCAACGTTCTGTTGCGCTGAACCTCCGCCAGCGCTACTAACAGAACATTGAGCAGGCACAAAGGGGCCGAGTAGGAGACGCCAAAGGAAGTGGTATCGACCGGCGCCAGAAAAAACTCGTCGCAGAAGCGGGCGACCGGCGAAATGTACGTATCGGTGATACCGATGCAATAGGCATGTTGTTTGCGAGCCTGCTGGATGCCCTCGATGGTCATGCGAAGACCGCGCCGAAAACTGATGGCGATGACAACGTCCTCTTTTTCAAGGCCCCGTACCAGGTGAACAGTCGCACCGGGCGCAGTCGCGGTAAAGGCCGGTAAGCCCAAAATATTGAAGTGGTACTGAAGATACGCCACCAGGCAGTGGGCGGCATCTCCGCCGAGAAGCACAATACGGCGAGCCTTCCAGAGGCGCCGCGCCACCCTCTCAAGAGCATTCAGATCCAATCCGCCGTAGAGAGCGCGGAAATTCTTGAGTTCCTGATTAAGACAGGCCTGCATCTGCGAGTTCACGCTGGAGTCAGGTGAGGAACTCGCCTGCATGGTGTCCAGCGAGGTCGCGCGCACCACAGAAAGTTCGTGCAGATAGTATTGGAAGTCCTTGTAGCTCTCGAAGCCGAGTCCACGGGCGATGCGCACCGTGGTTGCCGGATCGGTGCCCAGTTCCCGGGCCATGTCGCGAACACTTAGGAGAACGAAGCGCCGCGGATCTTCCAACGCGGGGCGGATGATTTCTCGCCGGCGAGGAGTCAGCCGGGCCATGCGATCGGCCTGACTCATGGCCGGCCATTCTTTCGAGACGGAGATTTTCTTGTCGCCCATTGCGCCGTCATCTTAGCAAACCGTGTGCCCCGGACGAGAACCGGAAACAACGCGCCCCGCAATCGAGCCTTCCCGGGGGTGTGCGAAGTGAGTGTATCATATGTTTCTTTAACGCCACTTGTGAATAACTTGTCTTTGGTATAGCTTGACAACGATAGGGTCAAAGACTAGACTTCATCGCATTTGACGGATATTTTGTTTGAATGAAACATGCGTATCATAATGCGTTCAATGCGACAACGAACTTACTGCATAGGAAGAAATTCGGAGACCGGTGGCTATGCGGATTGAATCGCTCGAAATTCGTGAAATCCATCTCTGTCTGAAGAAGCCCTTCGAGACCAGTTTTGGCACGATCCAGCATCGGCGCATTTTGCTCGTCGAAGCGCATTGCGACGGCGTGACGGGTTGGGGGGAGATTACGGTGGAAAGCGCACCGTTTTACAACTCCGAATGCGTAGACGCGGCGTGGGTGGTTTTTGAGCAGTTTGTCGCCCCCCAACTTGTGGGCAAGCAGATCGACACCGCGGCCGAGGTGCGCGCGCTGCTTGCCGGTATTCGTGGCCACGAGATGACGAAGGCGGCCGCTGAAAATGCCCTGTGGGATGTCGAAGCGCAACAGAAGAACACGTCCCTCGCAAGACTGTTAGGCGGGACCAGGGAGGAGATCGCGAGCGGAGTTTCGCTCGGAATCCGTACCACCATCGATGAGCTCCTGGCTGCCATCGAGTTGGAATTGGCCGCCGGTTACCAGCGCATCAAGATCAAGATCAAGCCCGGCAAGGACGTGGAAGTCGTCGATGCCGTGCGCCGGCGGTTTCCCGATATTCAACTTATGGTGGACGCTAATTCCGCGTACCGTCTCGCTGACCTGGAGCGGCTGAAGAAACTCGATGTTTACAGCTTGATGATGATCGAGCAGCCTCTGCAATGGGACGAGATTTTCGACCACTCCAAGCTGCAGGCGCAGTTGGCAACGCCAATTTGCCTGGATGAGTGCATCCACAACCTGCGCAATGCCCGCGCTGCTATTGAAATGGACGCTTGCCGAATTTTGAATATCAAGTTGGGCCGAGTCGGGGGGCACACGGAAGCCCGCGAGATACAGGAGCTCTGTCGCAAACGGTCAGTGCCCGCATGGTGCGGGGGAATGCTGGAGTCAGGGATCGGGCGCGCGCACAACATTGCGATGTCGGCGCTTCCGGGTTTCGTGCTCCCTGGCGACATCTCCGCGAGCCAGCGTTATTGGGAAGAAGATGTGATTGATCCGGAGGTAGAGGTCACACCCCAGGGCACGATCGGCGTGCCATCAACACCGGGTTTGGGCTATCGCGTCCGCCATGAGCGGATTGAGAAACTCACGGTTCGCACGCAGACCTTCTCGACGAAAACGGGGGTTCCGGTCGGCGCGTCTTTATGCTGAGAATTCAGTTCCCATAGCTCGAATGCTTACGTTGGTATCATATGTTTCACATGGCAAATCTGCCGTACGAATCGAGATTGGCCCTTGAATTTGGGCCTTAATTCGCTTGACAGCACCGAAGGCCTGCCGTAGAGTGTTGGCGTAAAAGCGAAAGACTGTCGAGAGTGAAACATGCATTTCAATGCATGGAACGGTTTGCCGAGGAGCCCTGCCATGAAGCCAACTTTCCGTTGCGCGCTAGCTTCCCTGTTTATTCTTCTGTTAACAGCCGCCTGCATTGCGCAGAACGCGAGCACAGGTGCGATCAGCGGCACCATCAGCGATGCCCGCGGAGCAGTAGTGGTGGGCGCGGTGGTCAACGCCATTGATATGACTACCGGCGAGAAGCGCAGCACGCTTTCGTCGGAACAGGGCACGTACCTGGTCCCGCTCTTGTCGCCCTCGAACTACCGCATTGAAGTATCGAAGACCGGTTTCAAGCTGTCGGTCAGCAAAGGCATTCCGGTGCATATTACGGAGACCGCAACCGTGAACGTGCAACTCGAGGTAGGCGGAGAGCAGCAGACGGTCACGGTCACCGCTAATGCCGAAATGCTGAAGACGGAGCAGAGTGCTCTGGGCGATGTCGTCGATCAGAAAGAGGTCGCCGCTCTCCCGCTTGTGACTCGAAATTACAGCCAGATCCTTGCGCTGTCTGCCGGCGTTTCCGCCGAGACGTTCAACGCGGGCGAAATCGGGCGCGGGGGCGTAGATAGCAGCCTGGTGACTGGCGGAGGTGCCGCCGCCGATAACAATTATCAAATGAATGGGGTCGAGATTAATGACCTGCAAGGCAGCGGGCACTACAGCGGTGGAACGGCCACACCGAATCCTGACAGCATTCAGGAATTCAAGGTACAGACCAGCCAATACGATGCATCCTACGGTCGCAATGCCGGAGCCAATGTGGACGTTCTCACCAAGAGCGGCACTAACAGTTGGCACGGGAACGTATGGGAATATTTCCGCAATGAAGCTTTGAATGCCAATGATTATTTCCGGAATGGAACGGGGGAGCCGCGCGCGATACTGCGCCAGAACCAGTTCGGCTTCACCTTCGGCGGCCCGATCATCAAGGACAAGTTGTTGTTCTTTACTTCTTATCAAGGCACGCGGCAGCAAAATGGACTTGATCAGCAATGCTCCAGCAGCGCGATCCTGCCGGTGTTGACAGGCACCGACCGATCGAAGGCAACCCTGGCGGATTCGGTGGGAGTGGCAACCGCCTTCGGCGGCTATGACATCCTGGGGCGCCTCGTAACCGCTGACAATGTTAGTGACCAGGCAGCAGCCCTCTTCAATGCCACACTGCCCAATGGCCAGTTTGTGATTCCCAATCCGCAGGTCATCATCACCGACCCGAATAGCGGCTTGCCCGAGGGCTTTTCTACGTATAGCTCTCCATGCCCATATAGCGAAGATCAATTTATTACCGATGTCGACGTTATACAGAGTTCTAAGAGCACGTTTCAGGGCCGGTTCTTCTTTGCCGATAGCAATGCCACTTTTACCCTGCCGCTATCCCAAACCGTTGGTTCCACTCTACCTGGCGCTCCACTTACCAATCCCCAGAACTTCCGCAACTTCTCCCTTACGCACACCTACATCTTCAATCCACATTTAGTAAATCAGGCGCAATTTGGGTTCCATCGCACGTTCTCGGGGACGACTCAAAGCTTCCCGGTTTCCTACTCAGGAATTGGAAGCACGGTCCCAGCGTTTGATGATGCGAGGGCAGTAATTAGCGTGCTCGGTGGATTGAGCATGGGGGGAAATGGCCAAACGCTGATACTTGGCCAGAATACATTCGTGTTTCAGGACACCTTGTCCTGGATCCATGGAAAGCACTCCTTCCGTTTTGGCGCCGGCTTGTCCCGTGCCCAGGACAATATGTCGTCATTCCAATTTGGAGCCTACTCGATCTACCTCAACTACCCGGGGCTGTTGTTGGGCCAGGCGCCACTCAATCCGTATGAGACCGAGGATCTGGCGGGTCTCACACCGCGGAACTGGCGGGCACAGGACGTGAACTTCTTTGTGCAGGACGACTTCAAGATCACGCCGCGCCTCACCCTCAATCTCGGTTTTCGCTTCGAGCGGCTGGGTGACATCGGCGAACTCAATGGACGCAATGCGACCATCGATCCCACTCTTCTCGATCCCAATCCGCCGACCGCGGCAGAAGGCGGGAGTCTGGCTGGAATCGAGGTTTCAGGTAACTTCCCCGGATCGCTGCCTCCGGGAGTCGTAAGTAGCGGCAACAATCTGGGAATCCGCGGAGTTGGCCAAAACACGATCAACCCGCGCATCGGCTTCGCCTGGAGTCTGCCATGGACAAACCGTCTCGTCTTGCGAGGCGGCTATGGCGTGTACCATCAACGGTCCACTGGACAGATGTACCTGCAACAGGTTGCCAATCAGCCGTTTGGACTGATCCGCGTAAATGCTCCAAACTTTACGCAAGGCATTGACGACCCCTTCGGCGGAGATCCAGGAGCCTTCCCCCAATTTGTTCCGTACGCGGCACCCGACTCCGAATCGGGAGACCCCGGCACAAGCCTTTCGCCTGTGGTGATCGATCCCAACATCCGCGCGCCTATTTTCCAACGTTATAGCATGAGTTTGCAGGCGCAACTCGCGAAGGATTTCGCGCTGGAAATCGGCTACTCGGGGATGCGCGGCACGCACATGATCGTGTTTCGCGACCTCAACCAGGCTAATCTAGCCAGTGACACGAATCCGATCCGGGGCGAAACCACCAACACCCTGGCAAACGTTACGCTGCGAGTACCTTATGAGGGTTTTTCTCCAGCTCAGATGTTTGAGATTGAGTCGGCCAGTGGCTTTGCCTGGTACAACTCGCTCCAGGCGAGTCTGAGTAAGCGATTCAGCCACGGGATCCAGTTTCTCGCCTCTTACACCTTTGCGCGCGATCTGGCCAATGTTTGGGGCAGTACCACCAACCCAAACGGCGGCATCATCCTCGGTGACAATCACGATCCGCACTTCGATTACGGGCCAGATGATTTTGTGCGCCCACATCGGTTCGTGCTTAGTGCCGTGTACGAATTCCCCAGCCCCGCCAATCGTCATTCCCTGGTTGGACAGGTTTTGGGAAACTGGAAATTGGCGGGCGTCAGCACGATCCAATCCGGGCACCGGTTGCCGCTCATTAATTACGACAGTGCCAGTGTTTACGGCATAATCTACGACTTCGCGCAAATCGTGCCCGGGTGCAAAATTGAAACCAGCGGTTCCACTACCAACCGGCTCAACAATTGGATTAACCAGGACTGCGTCGTACCCGAACCGATCGTCGGCGACGACGGCGTCGCAACAGGCTTTGGCAACAGCCGCATGGGGATTCTGCATGGCCCGCACCAGTTCAATACGGACCTCTCGCTGATCAAGCTCTTCCCGATTCGCGAGCGTATGAACGTGGAATTCCACTCGGAATTCTTCAATGCTTTCAATCATTCCAGCTTTATGGACCCTGATAATAATTACGCCAGCCCTGCTTTTGGCCAGATCACTGCAACGGCCGGTAACCCAAGGATCATTCAGTTTGCATTGAAGGTGAACTTCTGAGATCCGATAGAGCATACCTCCGCAGCGGCGGGAATGCGCCGCCCTCCGCAGAGGTATGCTCCGAGCGAAAGGCCTCGCAGGAAGAACCAAGGCCTGACGCAGGCAGGATCGGGAGTTCGTGGACTGCCTAGGCTTTTGGAAATCGTCACAGAAAGTAACCGAGGGTTTCAGGAGAAAGTCATGATTTCAAATTGGACTGTTTCTACTCTTAAGGTACGAGAATCGCGTGTTGTTTATTCTTGCGGGATTTTGTTTTTAATGATCGCGCTTTGCATGGGACTGGTGGCACAGGCGCCTACTCCCACGACTCCTCCCGCCAAAGGAGCAACGGGAACTCCGGAGGCCTCGCAAAAGACAACCGCCCCCGAGATGACGGCGGCAGACGTGTCCGCGTTTCTTGATGGCATCATGCCCCAGCAACTGGCGCGCGAAGACGTTGCCGGCGCCGTCGTGCTCGTGATCAAGGACGGCAAAGTGCTGTTTACCAAGGGCTATGGCTATGCCTGCGCCGACAAAAAAACGCCAGTGCTCCCGGATGGCACCCTCTTTCGTCCCGGTTCCGTCTCGAAGCTCTTCACCTGGACGGCGGTGATGCAACTGGTTGAACAAGGCAAGCTGGACTTGGACCGCGATGTGAATGACTATCTCGACTTCAAGATACCCCCCGCGTACGGCAAGCCCATCACGTTGCGGAATATCATGACGCACACCTCGGGCTTCGAAGAGACCGTCAAGGACATGTGGGTGGGCAGCACCAGCGACCTCATTCCGATTGGCGATTATGTCAAGGCGCACGTCCCGGCGCGCATCTTCCCGCCCGGAGTCACTCCCGCCTATTCCAACTACGCCACCACAGTCGCCGGCTACATCGTGCAGAGAGTTTCGGGAGAGGATTACTTCGACTACATCGAGCGCCATATTTTGAACCCGCTGGGAATGCAGCATGCAACCTTCCGGCAGCCCTTGCCGGCCAACCTCAAGCCAATGATGTCTTGCGGCTACACGGTAGGCTCCGAACCAGCCAAGGACTTCGAGCTGGTCGAACCAGCGCCGGCCGGCAGTTCTTCGATGACGGCGATGGATATTTCCCACTTCATGCTGGCGCACCTGCAGGACGGCAAATACGAAAATGTGCAAATTCTGAAACCGGAGACGGCGCAGATGATGCATTCGCGCCAGTTCGCGAATTTGCCGCACATGAACGCCATGTGTCTTGGCTTCTATGAAGAGACACGCAACGGGCATCGCATCATCGGGCATGGCGGCGACACGCTCTATTTCCATAGCGACTTGCACCTGATGCCGGACACCGGAATGGGCTTCTTCGTTTCTTATAACAGCCGGGGCAAGGGAGAAATCAGTCCCCGCGACGCCCTCTGGCACGCGTTCCTGGACCGCTATTTTCCGTATGAACCGCCGGCCGGAGCCGCGGTCGCCAACGCCGCCGAGGATGCGGCCATGGTCTCGGGACACTACATCGTCAGCCGCCGCATGGACAGCAATTTCCTGGCGGTTCTTACGCCGCTTCAGCAGTTAAAGGTCTCGCCCAATGCCACGGACAACACCATCATCGCCAATGAACTGAAAGACCTGAACGGCCAGCCCAAGCACTTCCGTGAGATCGGTCCTCTCATGTTCCGCGACGTCAATGGCCAGAGCCTGCTCGGCTTCAAGCGCGACGACACGGGACGGATGATCGCGGTCATCGACTACCCGTTCATGGTTTTCCAGCGCGCTTCCTGGTACGACTCCAGTCCGTTCAACCTCTTTCTCATCTGTTCGGCGCTGGCTATCTTCCTGATCACGCTCATTCTGTGGCCAATCGGGTATTTCGTCCGGCGGCACTACGGCAAGCCGTTGAACGTCACGCCTCAACAGAAGAAGTTGCGCCTGTGGACACGCCTCGCGTGTGCCATCGACATCATCTTCGTCGGCATATTCGTGACGATCGTGTCTCTCGTCGAGAAATTCTTTTCTTTGTTCAGCTCGAGAATGGATATCTGGCTCCATCTGCTGCAACTGGTGGGATGGATCGGCGTTCTCGGCACGCTCGTCATCTTGTGGAATGCGCTCGTGTCCTGGCGTTCCCCGGAACGCGGACTCTGCAGCAAGATCGGCGATACGCTCGTGTTAGTGGCCGCGCTCGGTTACAGCTGGTTCGCGATTTACTGGAACCTGCTGCACTGGGGTTTGCAGTACTAGCACGGTTTTCAAATAACCACGTTATCGCTTGCATCGGATCCCGGTCCCGCAGATCAGGATCAGAAGTAGGAGTGTCCCCGATGAAACTTGCCCGTTTGTCTCTGCTTGCTGGGTTCATTGTGTGGGGTATGGCGGTATTAGCGCAGACCGCGCCGCCGTCCGACCTTGATGCCTGGATTGCGCGCTCGATGCAGACCTTCGAGGTGCCCGGACTGTCGGTGGCCATCGTCAAGGACGGCAAGGTCATTGTGGCGAAAGGGTACGGCGTCCGCAAACTGGGCGAATCCACTCCGGTCGATGAGAACACCCTCTTCGCGATCGGATCCAACACCAAGGCCTTCACCACAGCTTGTCTGGCCATGCTGGTCGACGAGGGCAAGATTTCGTGGGACGACCCTGTGTACCAGCGCCTGCCCGAGTTCCAGATGTTTGACCCATACGTCTCGCATGAAATGACGATTCGCGATCTGCTCACCCATCGTAGCGGGATGGGACTGGGGGAGGGCGACCTGCTGTTCTGGCCGCATTCGACTTACACACGCGCCGAGATCATCCACCAGTTACGCTTCATGAAGCCGGCGTCCAGCTTTCGCAGCCGCTTTGCCTACGACAATCTTCTCTATATGACGGCTGGGCAGATCATTCCGGCGGTGACGGGGACTACATGGGATGATTTCGTGCGCCAGCGCATCTTCAAGCCGCTTGGCATGACGACTTCGAACGTCAGCAACGCAGATTTCAAGCCTGGGGAGGATTTTGCTTATCCCCACTCCGTCGTGGACAGCAAACTGCAGGCCATCCCGTTCGTGAATCTTGACAATGCCGGGCCTGCCGGCGCGATCAACTCGTCGGCCGCTGAGATGGCGAAATGGGTGCTTCTACAGTTAAACCGCGGTAAGCTTCCCGATCGCGACGGTCGCTTATTCAGCGAAGCGCAATCACGGGAGATGTGGACTGCGCAGACCATCCTGCCCATTGGCGAGGTGCCTGCACCACTGGCCGCGCTCAAGGCCAACTTCGCTGACTATGCTTTGGGCTGGTCGCTTCGCGACTACCACGGTCACGAACTCGTCGCGCATACCGGAGGAGTTGCGGGCATGGTCTCGCGCGTGATGCTGGTGCCGGATTCGAATCTTGGCGTCGTGATCCTGACCAATGCGGAGCAAGGCAGCGCGTTCGATTCGATCCTCTACCATGTGCTCGATCATTACCTCCAATTGCCCTCGACCGACTGGATCGCCGCCTTCAAAGCTGCGAAGGACGGTCAACTAAAGGAGGCCGCCGAGATCGAACGGAAGCAGAATGCCAACCGGAACGCCGCATCCCAGCCCTCCCTTCCATTAGAGAAGTATGCCGGAACTTACAAAGACGCCTGGTATGGCACGGCCACAATCCGCCTGGAGAACGCCCGCCTGGTGCTCAGCTTCGACCACACGCCCGCCATGGTGGGTGAACTGGAGCACTGGCAGTACGACACGTTCAAGACGCACTGGCGGGATCGCATCATCGCCGACGCGTTTGTGACTTTCTCTCTGAAGGCAGACGGCACGATTGAACGGTTCAGGATGGCCCCGGTCTCGCCGCTGACCGATTTCAGCTTCGACTACCGGGACCTGGAGTTCTATCCGGTGGCTCAAAAGCCCGCGGAGGCGGCCAAGTAAGCTGCCGCCTGCCGCGCCGGCGCGTGGGCTATTTGTTTGGAACGATGGGCAACGTTACATGAGAAGGATGCTGCGCATCGTGGTAGATCGTCTGTTGCGCGGCCAGCATCTTGCCGTCCTGACCGAGCGGCCCTCCAGTATTCAGGTTCCGTGGATATTTCGGGAAAGCCGAAGATGAAATTTCCAGCCTGATCCGGTGCCCGGGTTGGAACATCTGGCAGGTGTTCCAGGCATCGATCTTGTACTCATTGACTACGCCGGGCTGAATCAGCTCCTCCCCTTCCATTCCTTTGCGGAAGCGCGCTCGGACGATGCCGTCGGAGAGTCGTTCGGCAAAACCATTCGGCCATACATCGATCAGCTTCGCGGTGAAGTCGGTGTCGGTGGCAGTGGTCGCCGCATAGAGGGTCACCTTGATCGGGCCGCAAATCTCTGTGTCGCTGGTAACCGGCTCTCCGGTGTAGACCAACACATCGTCACGGCGCTCGATTGGCCGATAGTCATCCGGACCGCCGATCTGCGCGAACGAAGGCTCCGTAATGAATGGAACCGGATCCTTGGGATCGTATGTATAGGAGTCCACCTTCTCTGCTGAAGGTTTGGTTGGCGAAAGCCCGCCATCGCCATGTAACGAATTCGCGCCTGTGCGACTGTGCAGATAGAAGTCCGTAAACTGCGTACGAGCGATCGGCCACTCGTGTTCATCGACCCACTGGTTCGAGCCCATTACAAAGATCCGGACTGGCGCCTCAGCTTTCACTCCGTTATCGATTCCCTTCAGCCAGGTGTCGAACCACCGCAACATGGTTCCGTTGATGTCGATGATGTCCGTCGGACCAAAATCCACATCGCCCAGCTTTGACTTCGAATTGACGGCATGCGGCCACGCTCCCATCAGTAATTTCTGAGAATTGCGGACCGCCGGTGCGCCGTGGGTTGTCATGCCAATGAAATTCAACGGCGTGCCAATCTGCTCATCGTCGTACCAGCCCGAAATATGAAGCACAGGAACCTGAACGCGGTCGAACTTGTTCTGGTAGCGCTCCGCCTCCCAGTAGTCATCGAGATGAGTATGGTTAAAGAGCTCCCGCCACGCCGGCATGAGACGGCCGGAAGCTTCGTCCATGGTCACAAGCGGCAAGTGCTCGAAGACCGACGACCACTCGACGCCATCTTCGTTTTGCAGAACATGACCCGATGTCAGGAAGTACCAGCTCTCGTCGAGTGGGATCGGTTCGCCCGTCGGAAACTCGACAAAAGGATCGGAGGGGCTGACGATCGCGATCATCGTGGTCAGATGTGGCGGCTGCTCGATGGCGGTCAGCCATTGCGTCTTGCCGTTGTAGGAACCGCCGATAGTGCCGACGCGGCCCGAAGACCATGGCTGCGCGGCACACCATTCCACCGAGTCGTAGCCATCCTTACCCTCTAAACGATAAGGAACAAAGTCACCGGGGGAGTCGCCGCGTCCGCGCACATCGACCGCGACGAAGGCATAACCATGCTCGGCGAAGTAGTGGCCAAAAGTCAGCGCGCCTCCACTGCTCTTCAGGTACGGCGTGCGGTTCAGGATGCAATCGAACTTGCCGGCGGCATCCGGACGGTACACATCCGCCGAGAGTTCGACGCCGTCGCGCATCCGAATGTGCTGGTTGAAATTGATTTTGATGCCCAACGTCTTGCCAGGTGCACTTTTTGACTGCCGGGCAAGCGGAGAGCCACTGACCATTCCGACAATCAGACACAACAGCAACATTCGCCGTGTCATACTGCCTCCGAAATGTATCGCACGTGTGGTTTTTTATGCCGCGTGGAGCTTTGCCAGAAAGGCGGGATCGAGGTCCAATCCCAGTCCCGGTCCTGTCGGCATATGGACCATTCCCTCCCGCACTTCCATCCCACCAATGACCGGATCTATGGCGTGGAATAGGAATGCGTCGAGGTCCGCAAACTCGATATTCTTTTGCGAAGCCACCACATGAGCCGCGGCGGTCAGGCCCACGCGAGTCTCATCCATGCATCCCACCATGCACTTCAGGTTGGCTGCGTCCGCGACCTGCGCGATGCGAATGGCCTGGAGGATACCGCCGGATTTCATCAGCTTGATATTGATTGCGTCCATGGCATTTTCTCGAATGCCAACGATGGCGTCGTGCGCCACGTGCACGGACTCATCGACCATGATCGGCGTGCTGACATTCTCCCGAATGAAGCGCAATCCGGCCCAGTCCCAATAAACCACTGGCTGCTCGCACATCTGGAGTTGCTGGTCTGCGACCGCCCGCAAGACGCGTACGCAGTCGGCCGGCGACCACCCTTGATTGGCGTCGATGCGGAGCTTGATCTCCGGGCCGATCGCCCCACGCACGGCACGAATCCGTTCGATATCGAGAGCAGGATTGTCTCCGACCTTCACTTTGATGGTGCGGAATCCCTGCCGCACTATGCCGCGTGCTTTCTCGGCCATGATCTGAGGCGTATCGATTCCAATAGTCAAGTCTGATTCGAACGTGTCGCGATAGCAGCCGAGCAGGTTGCATGTGGGTTGGCCGGCCACCTTCCCGCAAATATCCCAGAGCGCCGATTCGAACGCGGCTTTAATGCTTCCGTTGCCAGGAGTGAAACTCTCCATATCGGCAACGATATGCGGAATTGTGAATGCATCCTTCCCCTTGATAAAAGCGGCGAGGCTTTTCCCTATGGCAACGTCGGACTGCTGGGTCTCCGCGGTCACGGGCGCGTAGGGAGATGCTTCGCCGTAGCCGATGACGCCATCTTCGGTACGCAAGCGAACGAGGACATTGTCGGAAGCAATGTCCGTCCCAATCGCGATCTTGATCGTTTCCTTCACCGGAACGGAGAAGGGAAAGATCTCGATGTCGCGAATCCGGGAGGATTTGGCCGGAACGTGGGATTTCTCTTGCGCGAGGGCTAGTGGAGGAAACGAGAAATCGCAGAGTGCCGCGCCGCCGAGCGTGGCCGTGACAGCTTTCAGGAATGACTTGCGGCTGATATTCATGGGAACTCCTCTCGAAACAAATGCAGGCTTAGGTTCGCGTCCGATCGCGGGAGGGTCAAGGCGCGGATAATTACAAGCTACGTGTACACCATATGATGCATAATGTCAATGAGTGTCATCAAATGATGCAGGCCCGATCGCCTAGAATGCGTATTCACGTTTCGTTCGTTGAGCGCCGTATTGGGAAAGAAGAAACAAGCTGTGATGCGTAAAACTGGACCGCGAATCAGCAAAAGGCCGCAAACCACCCTGCGTGTCGATCATCGCCAGCCGGGAGTCACATCGCTCGAAACCAGATTCACGGAAGCGGAAGAGCGCCTTGGAGCGCGCCGCCGTGACCTCGTGCGCAACATCCTTGAGCATCCCGAGGAAGCTTACTTCCTAACCTCGCGAGCACTGGCCAAGCATTGTCAGGTGGACACCGCGACCATCGTTCGTACCGTCCAGGCGTTGGGATATAAACGGTACGCGGATTTTTCGGCTGACCTGCGCGCACATTTCCTGGCTCGTATCACTCCGTATGCGTTGCTGAAATCGGCGGCGCGCGAGAATCGCAGCATCGCAGACTACATCGAGCAAAGTTTCGAGTTCGAGTTGCGCAACCTGCAAGCACTCTCTTCGAGCGTCAGCCCGGATGAGGTTGTCAGAATGGCGAAGAAGATCGACAACACGCACCGGGTGATGGTCGTCGGAGTCGATTTTGCCGCCCCCCTGGCTCAATTACTTGCCTACGCCCTGGTGGCGGTCGGATTGAATGCCGTCGCCCCCATCGGCTCAACGGGATACTTGCAGCAATCCATACAATTGCTGGGGGCTAAGGACCTGTTGATTGCCATCAGTTTCGGAAGGTGTCTGCAAGACACGGTCGACTCGGTGATTTGTGCCAAGAAAAATGGTGTTCCCACATTCGGGATAACGGACAGCGAACAGAGTCCAATTGCCCGCTTTTGTGATCACTTCTGGAAAACATCAGTTGCCAGTCCTTCTTTTCTGGAATCGTATGTCGCCCCAGTCGCGGCAATCAACGCGCTGTTGGTGTGCTGTGCGCAACTGCGGCCTGGGCGTTCACTGGCCTCCTTGCAGAAAAAGGAAGAGAACTTCCGCCAGCGATGGTATACACCGCAATCCAGTCCATCGAGGAGAAGTTAACTCTCTAACCTGTTGTGTTTCCCCGCCATGCGAAGCTGTATATTGATGCGATGCTGTCCAAAGTTCGCAGTTCATGTTTGGCTCTCCTGTGGCTTACCTCTACACTTGTGGCGCAGACTTCGGTCGAAGCCGTCCGCCGATACACGATCGAGCATCGGCCGCAATTGATCCAGGGTTTCAGCGAGTTTCTATCTATCCCCAACGTTGCAGCAGATCCCGCAAATCTCGAGAGAAATGCCGACCTTTTGGCCGAGCAGCTCAAAAGGCGCGGCGTCGATTCCCGGCTGCTATCGATTCCAGGTGCGCCCCCTGTCGTTTACGGCCAGATTGCTGTTCCTGACGCCAAGCACACGATCGTCTTCTATGCCCACTACGATGGTCAGCCAGTTACTCCCTCCGAGTGGGACGGCGCACCATTCACGCCTGTGGTTCGCGAAGTCGATGGAGAGCAGCGCATCTATGCGAGGTCGGCTGGCGACGACAAGGCAGCCATCTTTGCCCAGCTAACGGCTCTTGATGCTCTACGTGAAGCCAGGATCCCTTTACACGCAAATATTCGCTTCGT
The DNA here is from genome assembly GCA_963698865.1 of uncultured Acidobacteriaceae bacterium. Taxonomy (GTDB): domain Bacteria; phylum Acidobacteriota; class Terriglobia; order Terriglobales; family Acidobacteriaceae; genus Acidiflorens. Next base: position 1,472,314 of record CAVOSL010000007.1, read on the forward strand.
GTGGGAAGGAGAGGAGGAGGCAGGATCTCCGCACCTGGAGCAGATCCTTGCCGCCAATCGTGAATTGATTCGTGGCGACGTGTGGCTGATTTGCGATGGCCCCATCGATCAGGGCGGAAAACAGACAGTAGTTTTCGGAGCGCGGGGCGACGCACATCTTGAAGTTACGGTGTACGGTCCGCATCACGGCCTGCACAGCGGCCATTATGGCAATTGGGCTCCGAATCCCGCGATGATGCTGGCGCAATTGCTGGCTGGGATGAAGGACGAAGAAGGCCATGTTCTCATTCCTCATTTCTACGATGGAATCGCGCCGCTCTCAAGAGTCGAGAAGGACGCGCTCGCGCGAGCCCCGGTTAACGACCAGATGCTCATGAACTCTTTCTGGCTCGGGCATGTCGACGGCAAGGGCAAGCATCTTCTTGAACTGATCAACGAGCCTTCGCTGAACATCAACGGATTTGCTTCCGGCCAAATCGGAGCGCATGCCACGAATGTAATTCCGTCCACAGCTACCGCCGATTTAGACCTTCGTCTCGTAGTCGGCATCGATTGGCGCGAACAACAGCAGCGCGTGATCGAGTACATACTGTCACGCGGCTACTTTGTGGTGGACAGCGAGCCGACACGCGAGATCCTTATCCAGCATTCCAAAGTCGCGCTGGTGAAGCGCGATCAGACGGGCTATAACGCTGTTCGCACGCCGATGGACCTGCCAATCGCACAGGAGGTCATTCGGGCGGTTGAGAGCGCAAGAAGTTCGGTGGTCCTGCTGCCGACCATGGGTGGAAGTGTCCCATTGGGAGCAATGGAGCGTGCCGCACAAGCCCATACGATTACCGTTCCGATTGCCAACTATGACGATAACCAGCACGCTGCCAACGAAAACCTGCGTCTGCAAAATCTCTGGGATGGCGTGGAGACAATGGCTGCCTTGCTCGAAATGGACTAGCCGGACTATTGCGTGCTGTTTGCGTGCGATTTAGGTGACCAAGGGCGATTTTCGGGGGCTTAGGTGTCATCCGTGGCCCTGTAAGCTGAATGTTCATTCTTTGGCGGATTCGACTCACACTCGCTTCCGCCAATTTATTCAATACGTACACACACCGCGCGGTCACAGCGCGCCCTGTCTTGCGTGTTTTGGAGCTGCACCTTGGACGTCTATCTGGTCGACGGCACGTATGAGTTGTTCCGGCATTACTATGCGCTGCCTTCCGCACGAGATGAGGACGGCCGGGAGGTCGCCGCTGTTCGAGGCGTGCTGTCGTCTGTGTTGGGGATGATCCGCGGCGGCGCCACCCATATCGCGGTGGCGACCGATCATGTAATCGAGTCATTTCGAAACGATTTATGGTCTGGTTACAAGACCAGCGCCGGCGTTGAGCTCGATCTGCTGGCGCAATTTCCAGTCCTGGAGAACGTGCTGTCGGCGGCAGGCGTTGTTGTCTGGCCGATGGTGGAGTTCGAAGCCGACGATGCCCTGGCAAGCGCAGCCGTACAGGCGGCTCGGGATGCGCGAGTCGAGCGAGTGATTGTCTGCACACCCGATAAAGACCTCGCTCAATGCGTACAGGGTACGCGGATCGTTCAGCTGCATCGGCGGACGCGCGTCACTTTGGACGAGCGAGGTGTCCTCCAGAAATTTGGGGTGTCGCCGCCATCGATCCCGGACTATCTGGCGCTGGTGGGTGATTCCGCGGATGGCTACCCCGGCCTGCGCGGCTGGGGTGCAAAGTCCTCGGCGGCCGTCCTGGCCAAGTTCGGCCATCTCGAATCAATTCCTGCGGACTGGCGCGAATGGCACGTGAACGCCGCCAACGCCAGCGCCCTGGCAGATACTCTCAGCCGCGAGCGCGAGAGCGCACTGCTCTTCCGTACGCTGGCAACACTGCGCACCGATCTGCCGTTGTTTCAGGACGTGGAGCAAATCCGCTGGACGGGACCCACCCCCACTTTCGACAAGATCGCGGCACGATTGGATGCTGCGCGAACCGAGACACGCCGTCTGCGCCAAGCCAGTTCCCCAAACTGATTTCGGAAGTCAGTTCTTTAGCAGCGCTGAACTTATAATGCATTCAATTGCCAACTGTGCTCCGTTAAGCGCTTTTTCGGGCTCAAGGCCGAGACGGCTCACACTCGCTTCCGCACTCTACACAGGTGCAGCTGAAGGATCGTCACATGATTCTAAGAACAGTTCACTCGCCGAATCGACACGCCATCCTCATCCTTTTCCTTGCGCTGCTCTCTCTACTTCATGGGTCTATTGCGTTCGCCGCCAAAAAAGAGAAGAAGAAGCCAGAGCCCATCCTCCATTCCGTGGGCTTCAGCTACCGCCAATTTCCCGCGCCTGAAGGCTACAATTGGCGCGGCTCCGACGACCGCGCGTTCAGCGGGATCGTTTGGTATCCCTCGGAGAACGGGCCGGATCAGCAGGACCAGTACATTGGGCCGCCGGGCGCGCCCCTGTTTTATGCCGGTCGCGCCGCCAAGGATGCCACGCTTGCTCCTGCCTTCAGCAAATTCCCACTTATTGCGCTTTCGCATGGCACCGGCGGCAGCGCTCTCCAAATGGCTTGGCTCGGCACCTATCTTGCCGCGCGGGGCTACATCGTCGTCGCCGTCAACCATCCCGGTAATAACGCGGTTACCGGATACACAACCCAGGGCTTTGTAGAAGGTTGGGAGCGCGCAAAAGACATCAGCACGGTGATCGGCGACATGCTCGACGATCCCCGTTTCGGTGCGAAGATCGACCCCGATCGCATCGCTGCCGCTGGCTTTTCCTATGGCGGATACACCATGATGGAACTCGCCGGCGCCCGCACCGACTTCAAAGGTCTTCTTGACTGGTGCAACGAAAAGAAGGGTAATTGCGATCCTCCCGAAATGCCCGATCTGCTGGAGAAGTTCAACGCTCATGAAGCAACAGCCTGATGTTCAGCAGGCCTTACAGCATTCCGGCGATTCCTATCGTGATCCGCGTATTCGAGCCGTCTTCGCCATTGCTCCCGCCGTCGCGCGCGCCTTTCCGCCCCAGAACTTGAAAGCGATCGCCATTCCCGTCGAGATCGTCGCCGGAGCCGCCGATCCCATTGCTCCTCCCCCTCAGAATGCGCAGTTCTTCGCCACCAACATCCCAGGCGCGAAGCTCACTATTCTGCCCGGAGGTGTCGGCCATTACACCTTCCTCGACGTGGGCACCGAGAATGGAAAGAAGCGGCTCCCACAATTTTTTGTGGACAATGCCGGAGTCGATCGCGAAGACGTACACAAGCAGGTGGCTGATATGGCCGCGCAGTTCTTCGACAAAGAACTCGCCCCGCTCGAAAAAAAGCACGGCCATTAGTAATTGCTGAAGGCAAACCGCCGCAAAACCACCCGCCGCCCGGTTGCCGCTCCGCACACCCCAGAACATCGCCCATGGGACATTGTCCAGGAGCTTGGCCATCGTGACCCAGCACTTTGGTCTGTCCCTTCCTGCTTCTCTCCTCAAGACTTAGGGTAGCGCGTCGATGAGCAGGACAGAGAGTTACAACTCGACAGCGTTACCACATGTTAGTGACTGAGCGCAAAGAGAAAGACGGGTCCGCGCACGCGAAGATGCCTGTCCTTGCCGGCCCCGCTTCGACGGCAGCCGGGCGCGCACGTGAGCCCCAGGTCACGGGGCGAGCGGATGGCGATTGCTTGGGCGTGGCCATGCCCGCGATCGGCCTCGCGCAGGCGCCAGGCCGGGATGACGAATCCCGAGATAACGAATCAAAGAGCAGTTCTGTCAGACAGAAGTTGAAAGTGCTCATAGTGGAAGATGATGCCAACGACATCGAGCTAAGCCTGCGCGCCCTGCACCAGGGCGGATTTAAGGCCGACAGCGCTGCCGTACAGACGCGGGAGGAGTTCGCCGAACGCATCCGCCTTACCGCCTACGACGTCGTGCTCGCCGATTACAACCTTCCCTTGTGGAATGGAATGGAAACCGTCGAAATCCTCCGCCAGGAGGGACTCGACATTCCAGTCATCGTAGTTTCCGGCTACTTAGGCGAACGCCGAGCGGTGGAATGCATCAAGCAAGGCGCCGCCGATTACGTTCTGAAGGATCATTTGCTGCGCTTGCCGGATTCGATACGGCACGCTTTGCGAGAGAAAAAATTGCGCGAAGAGCATCGCCGCGACCAGGAAGATCTCGCCCGCTCCAATCGTGACCTCGAGCAGTTCGCTTACGTCGCCTCCCACGATCTCCAGGAGCCTCTGCGCATGGTGGCCATCTACACGCAGCTCCTCGCCGAGCGCTATCGCGGCAAGCTCGACGCCGAGGCCGACAAGTACATTCACTATGCCGTCGACGGCGCCACGCGCATGCAGACGCTGGTGCAGGACCTGCTCGCCTTTTCCCGCGTCGGCCGCCAGGGCACGCAGTTCGCCCTCATCGATTGTGTTGCCGTCATCGATGCTGCACTGAAGAACCTGCACGCCGCTATTCAGGACAGCGGCGCGCGCGTCGAATGCGGTTATCTCCCGCCGGTGATAGCGGATTCCTCTCAGACTGACGCAGTTGTTCCAGAATCTGATCGGAAACGCCATCAAATTTCACGGCGCCGAGCCGCCCCTCGTTCGCATCACGGCCAATAAAACAAAGCAGGAGGTCATCTTTTCGGTTGTGGATAACGGCATTGGCATTGCTCCCGAACATGCCGATTCCATTTTTGTCATCTTCAAACGTTTGCACACGCGCGCCGAGTATCCGGGCAGCGGCATTGGCCTGGCCATCTGCAAGAAAATCGTCGAATGGCATGGCGGACAGATCTGGGTGGAATCCGAACCGGGTCGCGGATGCACCTTTCGATTTGCTCTGCCCATCGGGAAAGTGGGGGACATACGACCGGCACGATAAAAACCGCACCCGAGGTGCTGCTGGTGGACGACAATCCGGCCGACCTCGAACTGACCAACGAGGTCTTGAAAAAGTCCAAGCACCACTTCCGCGTCAACACCGTCCCCGACGGCGCAGAGGCCATTGCGTTCCTCCACCGCCAGGGAAATTATGCGGGCAAGCCCAGGCCGGACCTGATCGTTCTCGATCTGAACCTTCCGCGCAAGCACGGCCGCGAAGTGCTCTCCGAGGTCAAACATGATCCCGCGCTCGCCCGCATTCCGGTGGTCATCTTCACCAGTTCGCAGTCGAGTTCCGACATTAACCGCAGTTATGACCTGGGAGCGAACTGCTATTTGCGAAAGCCCGGAAATCTCCCCGACTTCCGGGCCGCTGTGCAATCGATGGCGGATTTCTGGCTGAATTTTGCCAGTCTGCCGCACAAGGAGACCCAATGAGTGAGCCGCCCAAACACGTTCTGTTGATCGAAGACAATGCCGGAGACGCCGACCTCATCCGGCTGCGGCTCGTCGAGAGCAAGACGCCGGTCGAGGTAAGCCGCGTCGAACGATTGTCGGACGGCTTGGCCTCTCTCGATCGCGAAACGCCCTCCCTGGTGCTGCTCGACTTGAATCTTCCCGACAGCCAGGGCGCGGAAACTTTTCGCCGAGTGCTGGCCAAGGCGCCCGATGTTCCCGTCGTGATCCTCTCCGGCGAGGACGATGAAGGGCTCGCCATCAGAGCCCTGCACCAGGGTGTGCAGGACTATCTGGTCAAAGGCGACTTCAGCCATGGCGAACTGGATCGCGCCATGCGGCACGCCGTCGAACGCCAGTCGCTTCTGCGCTCGCTCGAGATGAGCCGCAAACAGCAACTGGAATTCAAGAACCAGTTTCTCTCGCATGTCTCGCACGAATTGCGCACGCCCCTCACCTGCATCCATCAATTTGTCACCATCCTGCTCGACGGTCTGGCCGGTAACGTCAGCGAGGAGCAGCGCGAGCATCTGGGCACTATTCTCCGCAGCGTGAACCAGCTCGCGACCATGGTCCACGACTTGCTCGAAGCCACGCGCGCGGAGTCCGGCAAAATAAAGCTCGACACCCGCTGCCTTTCGATCGACGAGCCCATGCGCGCTGCCGGCGCCATGCTCCAGGCGGCCGCCCGCGAAAAGCGCATCGGCCTCGAAGTCGAGGCCGACCCCACCATCCCCTTCGTCCTGGGCGATACCGATCGTATTCTCGAAATCCTCATCAACCTGCTCGATAATGCCATCAAATTCACTCCCTCCGATGGCTCGGTCATCGTGCGTGCCTCCCGCATGCGTACCGATCCTGATTTCGTCTGTATCTCGGTTACCGACACCGGCCCGGGAATCACGCCGGAATCGCGCCATCTAGTCTTTGAGCGCCTCTATCAGAGCCCGCATGCGGTCGACAGCAGCCGCAAGGGGCTTGGCCTGGGATTGTTCATCGCCAAGGAGCTGGTCACGCTGCACGGTGGAAGGATCTGGGTAGCCAGCGAGCCCGGCAGCGGCGCCACTTTCTCGTTTACCCTGCCTCTGTACGTGCTCCCCAAGTTGCTCTTCCCGGTAATCACTCAACAAAACCGTCTGCGCGATGCCCTGGTGCTCGTGAGGCTCGACCTGCGCCCGCGCTCCAAATCGCCGCATGGCAACTGGAAGGAAACCTGCACCCGCAGCCTCCAATTTTTGCAGCGCTGTGTCTATCTCGATAAGGACCTGGTCCTGCCGCCGATGACCGCCGCCGGCCCCGGTCAATCCTACTTTGTCGTCGCTTCCACGGATCTGGACCGCGCCGAAATCATGATGGCCCGCATTCGCGGCCAGATGGAAAAATTGCCGGACCTCAAAGCGAGCGGCGACTTCGAAGTCTCGGCCTCCGCGGTTCCCCTGGCCGATTTTTCCGGAGCGAACTCTTTGGAAGCAATGTCTTTGGATAAACAAGTGGCGGCGGTGGCCGACCGCGTCACAGAAATGGTCCGCGCCGCCGTGGCCACCCCGCGCACGTTCGCACAGAGCGCGTAAAGGAGCGGCAAAGTTTGACGATAGTTAGCGTCGATATTTAACAAGGAGAACCTATGGCTTCAGTCCCCAAAATACTAATCGTGGACGACGACCCCGATCTCAGGCAGGCCTTGCGGCTGCGCTTGCGGGCCAACCACTTCGATACCGTGAATGCCGGCGATGGCTATTCGGCGATTGCCCAGGCGTACAAAGAGCAACCCGATCTGATCATTCTCGATCTGGGGCTGCCGGCCGGCGATGGCTTCGTCGTGCTCGACCGCCTGCAACGCGATGACAAGCTCTCCAACATTCCGGTGATTGTGCTCACCGCGCGCGATCCGCAGAGTAGCGAGCAACAGGTGCTCCAGGCGGGCGCCTCCTCGTTCTTCCAGAAGCCCGCCGATAACGCGGAATTGCTGGAAGTAATTCGCGCCACATTGTTTCACAACACCGACGATGCGCTGCCGTCCTGAAGGCTTGTGGAGCGACGGACACCAGGCCGTCCACACCAACCCATGCGACGAACAAGTGTGCCGTCTCATGCCAGCGCGTGAGAATGTCACGAGCCAGCACGCAATAGCCGCTCGCGTTCCACTGGCGATGTCATAGAGAGGAAGTTGTCATGCTGCCGTATTCCTATCCGCAAACAGGGTCCTGGGCGAATGGATTTGTCCGCCGCCATCCGCGCATGCCCTTCAGCGTACCCATCACCTTCCATCACCTGAAAGCCGGCATGACTTGGACCTCCAACGGCATGAGCCTGGACCTTAGCGAAGGTGGCTTCGGGGCCCTTGTGAATGGCAAGCTCCGCCCCGGCGAAACGCTGGAGATCGAATTGCCTTTGACGGAAACCGTCCTCAATCTGATCGCCATCGTGCGCTACTGCTCAAACTTCGGCTGTGGCCTCGAGTTCCTAGGCCTGACGCCGGAAGAACGGCTACAGATTGCGGCCGCCACCACCCGTGAGGCGGCGCGCTCCCCCAATATCGCAAAACTGTTGGGATGAGTTCGTGCAGAAAGGGCGCGATGACCGCGCGGATGAAAACATGCAGTCCCAATTCCGGAAACCTACGCCCTTCGGTGTGCGCCCTATCACCAGCATGCCCGTCACTTTGCACCATACTGATTCTTAGAGCCTGTTAGTGAGGCACGGACGTTATGCCCAATCGCGCGGCTTCTGCGGTTACAAAATTCTTAGCGTGGTTCGTCGCGACCTGCAGCGTGCTGGCAGCAGGCTTCGGCTTCCTGACATTGGCTGGGTGGGCATTTCATATCCCGGCCTTCAAGTCGATTCTGCCCGGACAGGTTGCGGTGAAAGCCAATACCGGCGCCTGCTTTGTGCTCATCGCCACGGTCCTGTGGCTGATGAGACGATCGGAGCCATCGCGGGCCGCGCATGTTCGAGCTCTGGTCTACTCTCTGGCTTCGGTGGTCAGCATTGTCGGCCTGCTCTCGTTCCTGGAGTGTTGCTACGGCTGGAGCCTGGGCATCGATAATCTGTTGTTTAGCGCGGGCCTCGACGATGCTCTGGGCAGCCTTCGCCCCGGTCTGATGTCGCCGATTACCGCCCTGGGGTTTTTGCTACTGGGCCCGGCTCTCCCGCTCCTAAACGCGAAGTCAAAGCTGGGGCGCGCGGTATCTCAGTTCTTGGCCCTGGCGGTTGCATTCCTGTCGGCATTCGGAATCCTCGACTTTGTACTCAACTTCAATACCGCCCATACCTATATCGCGCTTCCGACCGCCGTCATGTTGTCCCTTTCCGCGTTTGCGCTGATTTCTGCCCGCACGGACTGGGGCTTGGGTAGACTCGTGGCCAGGCCCAGCCTTGGAGGTACGGTATGCCGCCTGTTATTGCCGGCTGCCATCCTGATCCCGATCCTCATCGTATGGCTCCGCTTAAAAGGACAGGAAGCGGGGTGGTACGCGCATTGGACGGGCATGGCCATCATAACGATCGGCACGGGCACTCTCCTGGCCGGCATTATTGCGTGGACGGCCTTCATCATCGACCGCACGGATTCAGAACGGCGCCGGGCTGAGCAGTCGTTTCGCAACCTAGCTTCCATCGTGACCTGCTCCCACGACGGCATCATCGGCAAGACACTGGATGGCATCGTCACCATCTGGAATCCCGGCGCGGAAACAATCTATGGCTACTCCGCGGCGGAAATAATCGGCCGCTCGATCGCGGCCGTTATCCCGGCGGATCGCATGAATGAGTTCCAATCGGACATGCAGCGGATCGCGCTGGGTGAACCGGTGCAGCACTATGAGACGATGCGAATCCGCAAAGGCGGAAAAACCATCCATGTGTCGCTCTCTATTAGTCCGGTGATCAATGACGCCGGAGAGGTTGTGGGCGCATCCACCATTGCCCGTGACATCAGCGACCGCAAGGAGGCGGACGAGAAGCTAAGGCTGGCGTCTCTCTACGCCCGCAGCCTGCTCGAAGCCAGTCTCGATCCGCTGGTGACCATTAGCCGCGAAGGCAAAATCAACGACGTCAATCAGGCAACTGAAAAAGTCACCGGCGTTTCCCGCGAACGCTTGATCGGTAGCGATTTCTGCGACTACTTCACCGACCCAGAAAGCGCCCGCCGGGGATATGAGCGGGTATTCGCGCAAGGGGCCGTGCAGGACTATCCACTGGCCATCCGAAGCACGGCGGGCAAGGTCACGGATGTGCTCTACAACGCGACCGTGTTCAAGAACGAAGCGGGAGAAGTGGCGGGCATCTTTGCCGCGGCCCGCGATGTTACGGACCGCAAGCGGGCCGAGCGTGCCCTGCGCTCGTTGAGCGACTGCAACAAGGAGTTGGTACGCGCCACTGATGAACCAACCTTGCTGCAACGTATTTGTGATCTGGTGGTGAAGGTGGGTGGTTACCGGATGGCATGGGTGGGCTATGCCGAGCACGACCAGAAAAAAAATGTCCGGGCAGTGGCCGAGAGCGGGTTCGAGGCAGGGTATCTGGACGCGGCTAGTATCACCTGGGCAAACGACACACGCGGGCAGGGTCCTACTGGCACCGCAATTCGAAGCGGGAAGCCGTGCGTATGTCATGATACGGCCACCGACCCTCGCTTCTCTCCCTGGCGTGAGAGTGCTCTCGAGCGAGGCTACCACTCGACTCTGGTATTGCCGCTTAAGAACGGCGAAGAGGTCTTGGGCGCGATCTCGATCTACGCCTCCGAGGCGGGCGCCTTTGATGCCGCCGAACAACATCTCCTTGAGGAGCTTGGCAACAATCTGAGCTATGGCATCAACGCTCTGCGTGCGGAAGCCGAACGCAAGTTGGCGGAAGAGAAGATCCGTGAGCTCAACCGCGAACTGGAAGCGCGCGTGCAACAGCGCACGGCCCAGTTGCGCGAGAGCGAGCAACGCGTAAGCCGCAAATTGGACAGCATTCTCTCTCCCGAAGGCGATCTGGAAACCTTGGAACTGGCCGATTTGCTCGACCTGCCCGCCCTCCAGGCCATGGCCGAGGATTTCTACAAATTGATCGGCGTCCCAATGTTCATTCTCGACATGAAAGCCACTCCTCTGGTCGCCGCAGGCTGGCAGGATGTATGCACCAAATTTCACCGCGTCCATCCCGAGACCTGTCAGAACTGTGTGGAGAGCGACCTGCACCTTTCCACCGGCGTAGCCGAAGGAGAGTTCAAGATTTACAAATGCAAAAACAATCTGTGGGACGGGGTCACGCCTCTCATGCTCGGTGGCAAGCACCTCGGCAATGTTTTCACCGGACAGTTCTTCTTCGACGACGAGCCCGTCGACCGGGAGGCCTTTCGTGCCCAAGCGAAGAAGTACGGCTTTGATGAGACACAGTACCTCGCCGCCCTCGACCGCGTGCCACGCCTCAGCCACGATCGCGTCAAGGACGCATCCGCGTTGTACACCAGGTTCGCGCAATTGTTATCCGTGCTGAGTTACAGCAGCATCAAGCTCGCCCGTTCCTCCACTCAGATCGGCCGCGCCAATGCTGATCTCGCCGCCAGCGTCAAGGAATTGGAAGCGTTCTCCTACTCCGTCTCCCATGACCTGCGCGCCCCCCTCCGCCACATCAGCGGCTTCTCGAAAATCCTGTCTGAGGAATTTGCTCCAACCCTGCCCAAAGACGCGCAGCACCATCTTCAGAAAATCCAGGAAGGCACCCGCCGCATGGGCCAGCTGGTCGACGATCTTCTCGAGCTCGGCCGCGTCGGCCGCCGCGACCTCAACTGCCAGGTTACGGGTCTGAAATCCATTGTCGATGAGGTTATCGCCGGCCTCAAACCCGACGTTGCCGATCGCGAACTTGAATGGAACGTCGGAACTCTCCCCTTCGTCGATTGCGATCCCGGTTTGATTAAGCAGGTCCTCCAGAATCTGCTCTCGAACGCTGTCAAGTTCACACGCCCGCGGCCTCACGCCCTCATCGAAATCGGAGAGGCTGAGAAAGACGGCGTTCGCGCGGTCTACGTCCGCGACAACGGCGTCGGTTTCAGCATGAAATACGCCGACAAGCTCTTCGGCGTCTTCCAGCGCCTCCATCGCCAGGAAGACTTCGAAGGTACCGGCGTCGGCCTCGCCACCGTGCAACGCATCATTCAAAAGCATGGCGGCCGTATCTGGGCCGAAGCCGAGCTCGACAAGGGCGCAACCTTCTACTTCACCATCGGCAACCGCGAAGCCAACCAAATCAAAGCCCAAGCCGCAGTGGCAGGAGAGAAATCATGACCGATAGAAAAATCGACATTTTGCTGGTCGAAGATGATGCCGAAGACGTGGAGCTTACCCTGCACGCTCTCCGCAAAGAAAACCTTGCCAACGCTATCCACGTCGCGCGCGACGGCGAAGAAGCGCTCGAATTTCTCTTCTGCAATGGGCACCACTCTGGCCGCTCCTTTGAGCATCCTCCGCGCCTCGTGCTGCTCGACCTCAAGCTGCCCAAGATCGACGGCATGGAAGTTCTCAAGCGCCTCAAGGCCGATCCCCGCACCCGCACCATTCCGGTCGTTATACTGACCTCGTCGAAGGAAGAACGTGACCTCATCAATGGCTATTGCCTCGGCGCCAACAGCTACATCCAGAAACCAGTCGATTTTGACCAATTTCGCGAGACCGTGAAGGCCGCCGGTTTCTATTGGCTGCTGATCAACCAGTCGCCCGTGGCGCTGGGCGAAACGCAATCGGCGGGCAGCATCTAGGGCCGTGTAGCGGCGGTGCCCTCCAAGATTTGACCGCGCCATTCAGGACTGAGAGAATTCGGGCGCTATGAAACCCAAGTTGCTCCGTCTTTGTCTCTCTATCGCGCTTCTCTTCGTCCCGTTGACATCAACGCCCCTTCTAGCGCAAACACCCACCGAGTGGCACGACGACCTCGTCGATCACATGGCAGGCGACTGGAAGCTCGAAGGCCCGGTCATGGGCCGCCCTGGCCACCACGATGTCCAGGCCGAGTGGGTTCTCAATCACCAGTTCCTGCGCATTCACGAAAAGACCGCGGCCAGCGCTCCTGCCGACGAGCACCACTACGAAGCGACCTGGTTTCTCGGATACGATCCGGTCAGCGAGCGCTACCTTCTCCACCTGATGGATATTTTTGGAGGGCGCTTCTCGGAGACGCTCGGCTACGGCACGCGCGACGGCAATGCCATCCACTTCGTCTTCGAATATCCCGACGGTCCATTTCACACCACATTTCGCAGGTCGCCCGAAAACGGCAGTTGGCAATGGCTGATGGAGCAGAAAAACAAAGAGGGCAAGTGGACGCGGTTTGCCGACCTCAAGCTCACGCCCGCACCGCGCTGAGCTCGAAGCTGAGTTTGTAAAAACAAGCAGTCAGGTCAGACCCGCTTAGTGGCTCGGCACGCGATTGCCCAGTTCGCGAAGTCGAACGCCGTTCTTGAGGTTGAACTCCATCTCTTCCAGAGTGATCCCCTTCGTCTCCGGCACAAACAGAGCTACGAACGCGATCGCGAGCGCGCAGAAGCCTGCGAACACATAAAAGATCGATGCGTTGCCGTGCGCTTGCATAAAGGAGAGAGCGTTCGCCATTACGAGACCGGCGAAGGTCCAGTTGACCATGGTCGTGATCGTCATCCCGATTTCGCGGCCCTCGAGCGGGAAGATTTCAGAACACACGAGCCAGACGACCGGGCCCCAGGAGACCGCAAATCCAAAGATGTAGAGTATGGCCGATGCGAGCAGCACTGCCTTCGGCGTGCTCCCAATCATTGAGGGGTCGGAGACCGGGCCAATCGCACGGAAAGCGGCGCCTGCTGCAATCATGGTGACCAGCATCGTTATCGCGCCGATATAAAGCAGCTTCTTGCGCCCCCACTTCTCGACCAGGCGGATCGCTGGAAAAGTGAAGAGCATGTTCACCGTCGGGACAGTCATCGCCGCGAGCAATCCCTTCATGCCTGCGTACCCGAAGATCGTTGGCGAGTAATAGATCATCATGTTGATGCCAACGAGCTGCTGGAATACCTGCAAAAGCACGCCTACTAGCAGCACCTTCATGAAGTAGCCGCGCATCACAATTCCCACCCCCGCGCCCTGCGGCCCGTGCAGTGCCTGCTCGATCTCCTCGATCGCGAGGTCAATCTCCTGTTCTGTATTCAGCGTCCGGCGCAGGACCGCGATCGCCTCCTCCTTCCTGCCCTTAAGCATCAGCCAACGCGGACTCTCGGGGAGCATGAAGCCGCCAACAAACATGAGTGCCGCGAACAACGTGATGGTCAGGAACATGAGCGGCAGGGAAGTGGCGGGATTGACGAAGGTTCGGACAATGAAAACGTTGGTCAGCGAGATCAGGAATATTCCGATCGTGATCATCAACTGGAAGAGCGTGCCCATCGATCCGCGAATGGATGCTGGCGCGGTCTCGGACAGAAAAAGAGGAACGACGAAGGAGGCGACGCCAACCGCGAAGCCGAGGGCGAAGCGGCAGGCGGAGAGCACGGGCAGCCGCGGGAGCAAAGCCGAGTATGCGGAAGCCACAGTGAAGATGAAGCCGGCGAAGAGCAGGCTCTTCTTGCGTCCCAGGAATCGCGCGAACAGGCCAGAGACCAGCGCACCGATGATGCCGCCAGTCGCCAGGATGGACGAGTAATGCTCCCCATCATGGACGCCGAGATGGTAGTGCTGCTGGATCGTCGCAAGTGAGTTTGCGATGAACCCCTGGTCGAGGCCAAATAGCAGGCCACCCAGTGCGGCCACCGAGCAGATGACGTAGACAATTGTCTTGTAGCCTCCAGACTTCGCTCCGACCACTCCCCCTAGAGCCATTTCCACCTCACCTGTGTTTTCACAACTTAGTTTGTCGAAAGGCGTATCTCTTCCGACAACGCCTGAATTACTTGTTTACTTCCGCAACCACGGCCCCAAACGGCGCAAGCGCCACGGTGCCGTTCTTCCCCATCTCCGCCGATCCAACCAGCGCCGCGAGGGTAAACGTCGCAAATCCCTGCTTGCCAAGATCAAACTTCACCGTCCGCGGCGTGTCCGACATGTTCAGCGCAACCAGCACCGCTTTGCCTTTATAGCTGCGCAGGTAAGACAACACATTCGGATCGTCCTCATTCAATGCCGTGTAGCTTCCCTCCCGCAACGCAGCATTCGTGTGCCGGAGCGCCAGCACCTTCTTATACACGCTCAGCACCGAGTCAGGATCTTTCGATTCGCTTTCGACGTTATGTGTCGTGTAGCTCGGCGGTACCGGCAGCCACGGTGTCTTCTGGCTGAAACCTGCATTGGGCGCGCCATTCCACTGCATCGGAGTGCGCTCACCATCGCGGCCCTTTTCCGCCGGCCAACCCGTCCTCCCGATCGGATCCTGCACGTCTTCTCTGCGTGTGGGGTCGTTATTCTCCATCCCGATCTCTTCGCCGTAATACATGATCGGCGTTCCGCGCAGCGTCAGGTAAAAAGTCGCCATCAGTTTCGCGATCGCGTCATTGTGCTTGCCATCTCCATAGCGATTGTAGGAACGAACAATATCGTGGTTGCTGATCACAAACACCGGCCAGCCCTTCGCCGAATCCACCGCCGCAATCTGTCGCCGAAACTCCGGAACAGAAAGCTTGTTGATCGTCGTGAACATGAAGTCCATGGGCATTTGCAGTTCGTTTCCGTGATCGCCGTAATACTTGTCGAGCTGCTCGATGTTCGAAGTCCAGGTCTCTCCAATCAACACCGCACCCGAGCCGTCCGCCACCTTGCGCAGCTTCTGCAAAACACCATGGAGCTCAGGCAAATTCGTGTTGAACTTGTTCTCCATGTTCGGATCACCCTGCTTGTTCTTCCCAGGGAGCACAGGATTGTCGTGCAATCCCGGATCCTCGAACAACGTATCGACGGCATCGAGCCGAAAGCCCGCAACTCCGCGCTGATACCACCAGTGCGTCGTGTCGAGCATGGCCTTCTCAACCGCCGGATCGCGCCAGTTCAAATCAGGCTGCTGCGCATAAAAGAAGTGGTAGTAGTACTGATTCGTTGTCGGGTCGACCTTCCACGCCGATCCCCCAAAAAGAGAAATCCAATTGTTAGGAGGCTGACCCGGTCCCTTGCCATCGCGCCAGATATACCAGTCGCGATGCGCCGAGGTGCGCGACGACTTGGAGTCCAGAAACCACGTGTGCTGATCCGAGGTGTGGTTCAGTACGAAATCCATAATGATGCGGACTCCCTGTTTCTTGCCCTCGGCCACCATGTGATCGAAGTCAGTCAGCGTCCCATACATCGGATCGATGTCCTCATAGTTCGAAACGTCGTATCCGAAATCGACCTGCGGCGAGGGATAGCACGGCGTGATCCAGATGGCGTCGACGCCCAGATCATGCAGGTATTGCATCTTGGAGGTAATGCCGTTCAAATCGCCGATGCCGTCGTTATTGCTGTCGGCAAAACTGCGCGGATAGATTTCGTAGAAGACGGCATGCTGCCACCACTGATGGCCTTCGGCATCAACCGGCTTCGTCTGCGCGCACGCCAGGACCGCGCAAAAAAGAATCGACAGCAACAACAGATTCCGCAAACCTCGCCCGTTCATGTATTTCCTTTCCATCTTGCCCTTTAGAAAATAGCGGGGCCGTAGATGGTTAGCAAGCGCTTCCGAGATCAAATCACTCTGATGCGTATTTTGTGAATCGCGATCTCCGGCAAAATCGCGCGCTACATCAAAACGCAATCGAGCATTTTTCTTTGACTCCCCGTCCCATCCCACCTACCATGTCCCAACGGCATGATCGGCCAGACCATTTCGCACTATCGGATCGTCGAGAAGCTCGGTGGCGGCGGCATGGGCGTGGTCTACAAGGCCGAGGACACCTCGCTCGGCCGTTTCGTC
This sequence comes from uncultured Acidobacteriaceae bacterium, assembly GCA_963698865.1. Classification (GTDB taxonomy): domain Bacteria; phylum Acidobacteriota; class Terriglobia; order Terriglobales; family Acidobacteriaceae; genus Acidiflorens. Next base: position 1,488,544 of record CAVOSL010000007.1, read on the forward strand.
GCGCTCAAGTTCCTGCCCGATGAAGTCGCGGCAGACGCCCAGGCCCTCGAGCGCTTCCGCCGCGAAGCCCGTGCCGCTTCCGCCCTCAATCACCCAAATATCTGCACCATCTATGAAATCGGCGAGCACGAGGGCAAGCGCTTCATCGCCATGGAATATCTCGATGGCTTGACGCTCAAGCACGTGATCATGGGCCGCCCCATGGACAACGAGACACTGATCGCGCTCGCCATCGAAATCGCCGACGCCCTCGACGCCGCACACTCCGAAGGCATCGTCCACCGCGACATCAAGCCCGCAAACATCTTCGTCACCAAGCGCGGCCACGCCAAGGTTCTCGACTTCGGGCTCGCCAAACTCGCGCCCGGGTCTTCCACGAACGCCTCGGCCAGCGCCAACACAATGACCATGCGGGGCACGATTGACGAGGCGCACCTGACCAGTCCCGGCACCATGGTCGGCACCGTGGCCTACATGTCGCCGGAACAAGCGAAAGGGAAGGACCTCGACGCTCGCACCGATCTGTTCTCGTTCGGCGCCGTGCTTTACGAGATGACCACCGGCATGTTGCCCTTCCGTGGAGACACCTCGGCGCTGATCTTCAAAGCCATCCTCGACTCCGGTCCTGTTCCCGTCGTGCGCCTGAATCCCGATGTGCCCACCAAACTCGAAGACATCATTAACAAGGCGCTCGAAAAAGATCGCAACCTGCGTTACCAGCATGCCTCCGAAATGCGCAGTGATCTCCAGCGCCTGAAGCGCGACACTGACACGGGGCGTACGGTTGTGCCGGCGGGAGTTGGTGACCTGCCGTCGGCAAGTGCGGCATCGCCCGTTAGTTCCGGCCGCCACAGTGCGACCGGTCAACCTGCCACGCCGGGCTCGGGTCCGCATTCAGTTTCAGAAACGACCGGCGGCGCATTCAGCGCGAGGGCGATTGGCATGGCAGCCGCTCTGGTTGTCGTCGCAGTAATCGGAGTGTTGGCCTTCATCTTCTGGCCGAAGCACGCAGCGGCGCCGGCTGCCAGCGCTGCCAATCCAACTACTATCGCCGTTCTGCCATTTCAGAACATGAGTTCCGCGCAAGACGTCGATTTCCTTCGGCTTGCGCTGCCGGACGAGATTGCCACCTCGCTCAGCTACGTCCGCTCTTTGTCAATTCGTCCGTTTGCGACCACCAGCAAGTACACCGCGGCGGGGCTCGACCTCCAGCAGGCGGGCCATGAGATGCACGTCACCGACATCGTCACCGGCCACTTCATGAAGGAGGGCAGCCAGCTTGAGATCACGCTGGAGGCGGTCGATGTCGAGAACAATCGCACGCTCTGGCGCGACACTTTGAATGTTGCCGCTCCTGACATGATTGCGATGCGCAGCCAGATTACGGCGAAAGTAGAGCAGGGGCTTGTGCCTGCTCTGGGCGCGGGCGTGGAGTCCGCGGAAACCAGCACTCGTCCCAAGAGCGAAGAGGCCTACGATCTTTTCCTACGCAGCCTCGCGCTGCCGCATGATCCCGCTCCTAATAAAGAGGCGATTGCGATGCTGGAGCGCGCGGTTGGCCTGGATGCGTCTTACGCGCCCGCATGGGGCAATCTTGGGCGCCGCTACTATATGGATTCTCAGTACGGTGGCGGCGGCGAGGAAGCGTTCCAGAAGTCGAACACGGCGCTGGCGCGCGCCGTGTCTCTCGATCCCAACCTGACCATTGCGGTAGGTCAAAGTATCGCCAACCGCACGGAACGCGGCGATCTTGCCGCCGCTTACAAGCAGGCTACTGATTTCGTCGCGCACGCGCCGCAAAGCTCGACGCCCCATTTCGTGCTGGCCTACGTACTTCGCTATGCTGGATTGCTCGACGAATCCACTCGGGAGTGCGAGACCGCAATGGCGCTCGATCCGGGAAACTATCTTCTGCGCGCCTGTTCGTTTGCTTTTAGCCAGAATGGAAATCCCGAGCGCGCCATGGATTTCCTTCGTAAGGATGCAGGATCCGACTGGTTCAACAACAACGTGGTTCGGGTTCTGTTGAGGGAGGGAAAATTCACGGAAGCGCGAGAGGCCGCGCAGAAGGTTTCGTCGGAACGTAACTACGCCAGGCTCCTCAAGGCGTGCCTTGACCGGCAGACATCCGCGCAGCCGCCATCCGCCGAGGTGGGCCGACTGGCGCGAGAGCAGGAATCGGCACTGCTAGGCAACCCCGACCCGGAGAACAGATACCTTTATGCGTCGGACATGGCTTTCTGCGGCCAGCGCGATCTCGCGGTGCAGCTGCTGAAGAGTTCTATCGAGGGCCGCTACTGCTCCTACCAGGCGTTGCAAAAGGATCCGCTGCTTGGCTCGTTGCGCGGCACGCCGGAGTATGGATCGTTGCTTTCAGCCGCCAAGAAATGCCAGGAAGATTTTCTCGCCGAGAGAGCGCAAGTTTCCCACTGAACATCCCCTGGTCGATCAGAACAAAAAAAGGGGGACGCGAAGGTTATGCGTCCCACCTGGGAAGAGAGACATCGTTTCGGCGCCTCACTACATCGGCGCAGCGCCGGAATTTCGTTTAGCGATGGCCGTGGCCACCACCGCCACCGTGCGATCCACCGCCGCCACCGTGCGAGCCGCCGCCTCCGCCGTGTGGGGCGCCGCCTCCGCCATGTGGGGCTCCGCCACCGCCGCCGTGCGAACCGCCAAACGATCCGCCGCCGTGACTGCCTCCTCCACCGAAGCTCGGTCGTCCGCCACCATAACTAGGAGCACGTCCAGCCCCCGGATAGCCGCCGCGCCCCCCATACGGGTTGCCATAACCGCGTGGCGTCACGATCGGCTGCCTCATGTTGAGCGGCGGGCGCGATCCGCCATATCCCCGTCCCTCAGGGGCACGCATTGAAGGCCCGCCGTATCCGCGTCCTTGTTGCGGCGCGCCGGAGTAAAGCCGGCTTTCAGGACCGGAATAACCGCGTGACGGACCAACCGATCCGCGGTTCCCCGGATTCATCCCACCCGATGGACGGCCTGGTTCCGCAGAACGCGGAGCCATCGGCGCAAATTTCTGCCATCCGCCGTTACTAGCTCCTCCGCCTTCGCGTCCCGAGGGTCCCATCGCATTCCCGCCCCTCGGTTGCGCGCCGAGGTTCGAGTTGCCGCGCGGCTCCGCACCCGGCCGCGATCCCATGCTTCCGTTCCCTCCGCCCGGTTGGCGGAAGCCCGGCTGCGACATGCGCGCGTTACTCTGCGCGCGATTTCCCGCGTTCCCACCGAAACCGCCCCGGCTCTCGCCCACCCGCGCGTTACCGTTCGCCGGCGAGATTCCGTTCCGGCGCATCGCATTTGAAACCGACGCCTGCTCGCGGGCAAACGAGTGCGAGGTTGCGCCTGCGGATGCTCCGCGAGTCGAGAAGAAATGTTGATTGCCGGTGCTGTTGCGAACCGTGCCCGGGGCCGCTGGCCGTCCGCTGGCGCTCAAGCTCGCCCGCGTTGGCGTGACCGGCAAATTTCCCGTGGCAAAGCGCGCATTCTGCAACGAGGTGTGGTTCACCCGCGTGAATGCGCCGCCCCGTCCACCAAAGTGATTCGCCGATACGCCGATCGCTCCCCGGAAATGCGGATCGTTCTGCGCCAGCCGCACATTAGAGAACCGGTTTCCACGATGCAACGGTGCAAATCCTCCCCGATCCCAGCCTCGCCAGCCGGTGTAGCCGAACCGTCCACGCCATCCACCCCACCAGGGGTGGAAGTAGTCACAGGGTCCAATCGGGAACCAGCCGATCGACCCCCAGCCTCCGCCGAAGCCGAAGCCAAATCCGCCACCCCAGCCAAAGAACGACACATAGGCTGGCGCCCACAGCGGACGATAATATGGATACCCCACCGGTCCCGGCCACCATCCCCACGCGCCGCCATACTGGAACCAGCGCCCATAGTGATAGGGCGCCCAGCCCCAAGGCTCGTTCGGAACCCAAGTCCATCCCCAATATGGCTCGTACACCCAGTTGCCCTCGCTATAGGGAGACCAGTCAGAACCTTCATTCGGGAACCATGCTGAGCCATAATCTGGAACGTCGCGCCATTGGCCGTAGCCGTCCATGTCCTGCGTGCCGGTGTAATAGTCATTGGTGTGGCGACGCGACACCGAGCCCTGAATCATGTGGTCGCGGTCCGAGTTCCATTGATCCCAATCATCGCGCGCTGGCGCATCGCCGATTCGATATTGTGTCTGATCCCCATTGCCCTTGATCGTAATGAACTGGTTCTCGCCCACGCGCGTGCCGCCCTGCGGGGTGGTGATTTCAACCTCTCCCTTCCGCACCAAAACTTCGGTGTGGTCGTCGGCCGTCACCAGGATGCGGAAGCTCGATGCGCGCCGCTCGCTGCGAATCGCCACGTTCGGCGTATCGATCTCCGCATCCGCGTCGCTGTTTCCGAGCACGGTGTAGTTCGCCATCCCGTGCCCAAGCTGGATCTGAATATTCTTGCGCGTCAGGTTGACGATGTTCGCCTGCGTGTGGTCGGAGATGCGAAGAATGTTGGCGTAGTCAAGCTGGATTTCAGCGCGCGCCTTGTCGCCGGTAGAAACCTTGTCGCCCGTCATCAACGGAGCGTTAAGCTGCGCCGCCGACCAGTCGCCCGAATCGCCACGCTGCGTCGAAACGTCGCCATGAATCAGGCTGACGCGTCCAACGCCGTTATTCTCTGAAGTCTCGTTGGTGTTGCCGGTATCGCCATATCCGGGCTCAGGGTTCGGGCCCCCGTAATTCGGACGGCCGTAGTTCGGATTCGCTCCGTTCGGTCCACCATAAGACCCAATATTGGGGCTCGGCTTCGGAGGCTGTTCGCTCATCGGCGGACGACCGTATTTGTCTTCGTCGGATGGCTGGTCGGGACGCGGCCCGAGAGTTGGAGGGTTTGCTGGCTGGCCCGAACCCTGGTCTTGCATGATGTCCTGATCCTGATCGTCGATTGGAGCTTGATCCATCGGACCTTGATCCTGCATTTGGTCCTGCGCCGGCTGCTGCTGCTGGTTCTGGACGTCGGGCGACGGAGCGGGATTTTGTGAGAGATCGGGATTCTGAGCGCTGGCTGCGCCGGAAACAAGTAGTAAGAATGCAACGACCAGCGCGGCGAGAAATGCTTTGTTTACCGCGATGAGATTAAACCGCATAAAAGCCTCCACCCTGGAACACAGCTATCGATACCAGACTAATGGCACGCTGCATGCCAACCTCGATGGCAGAAGACGAGACAGGATAAGGGTGCTTGTTTCAGTGAGTTATGGCTGGGCGGGCGCTTGGCGGCCGTAGCGGAAAAGGAGCAATCGGTGGCTGCGATCAGCCGATGTGGTGGTTTTCGGCCAGGAGCAGACAGGCTCATGAGTAGGAGATCGGAGTAGAAAGATCTTGTTTACCTACTGGTAAACTCTACCCTCTCCAAGCGATCTGTGAAAGATAAAGATCAAGGATGTAGAGCCGACTTCAGGACGGCATGCCCGCGGTTCTTTCTGAGAGAGTCCTGCCGAGGGGGCGTCGAGAGAAGGAAATCGGGGCGAGCGGCTGGCAATGCCAGCCGCCCGTCCTGTTTCATCCTGTCAATTGCCCATCCAGAAGTTCCAAAGCACCGTTGAGGCACTCTGCGGTGCGACGTTGAAAATGGACTGCCCAAGGTCACGTGCGTCGATCATCGTCGATCCGCGGTCGTAGTGAACCTGAGGTCCGCCGTTAAGGTGCTGGCTCGTATACGTGCCGTCGTTGCCGTCGTTCACGGCGAGTTCATGGAACCACGCCGCGTTGATGTCTCCCCCCAACGATGCATCCAAGCCGAAATTAAATTGGAGGTTGTCATCCGGGTAGAACATGATGGTCCGAAACCCGATTACATTGTGCAGACCTTGAAATACAGGCCACCAGGCGTTAAAGGCTGTGTAGGGATTGCCCGTGCCGCCGATTTCGTTCTGGCGGTCGTACATCGAAGGAATCACCTCGCACGACATGATGACCCAGGTCGCGAGCACTCCACCTGCGGCCGCGCCGAACCCCGGATTGCCTCCTGTGCCGATGTTCGGCACATACCAGGTATCGCAGCAATTGGAGAGGGTGGTGTTGATGAGCCAGTCGCCGTGTGGAACCGTGTAGGCGACGTTGACCGCGTTCATGAAGTACCGTGAGGACGGGCCAACGACTTCCCAGGGATAGGCTACGTACCACTGGGTGCGGGTCACGGGCGGCGTCAAGCCGGGGAAAATGTTGTTGAGAAACGTGAGGCCCGACAGAAACGAGTTTGACATGCTTACGTAGCCGCCGTCGTTCGGCCAATCCTGATTCGCATATTCTCCCAGGGTGATGTCGGCAGGATCTCCTGGAAGCGCATTGGTTGGAGCCGAATCCAGCGATGCCCTCTTCGGAATTTCGGGGGTTGGCCCGGACGGCCGCGCGGCCAGGTCGGGAATGGGCTCAATGGGCTTTCCGATCGGAACATAGCCTGCCACCTTAATATTCGATATGCGTTCATTCTCCGGCTTCACCGTCGCTTCGAAATAGTAAATGGGTTGCAGATAATTCGCGTTGGCGTCGTAGTAGCCCACCGTGATTTTGTCGACGGCTGCACGCGTGCCGCGAGCCTGAACTATGGGGCGGAGCTGGCGTTCGATCTCGGCGCGCACTTGCTCGGCGCTGATGCTGGCGCGAACGCGCTCCAGCGGCGAGGCTGTGCGCCAGCGCCGCAAGGCACCGACTATCGTTTCGTCATTGGCAAGTGAAACGAGGGCATGTGAGCCACGGCCATATACGCGGAACCCTGAGGCGTAACGGACAGCCGGGTAGATAGTCAGTACAGCTTTTGGCTCCGTACGCTTCATGGCTGGCGCAGCTTCCTTGCTTGTTTGTTCGCGCTCGATCGCGCCACCCATGACGGTAATGGGTTCGGCCATACGCAATTCCGTGACGTCCCGAGGGATGAAGCGCTCATCGGTCAGGGCGGAACGCGCTAAACTTTGCGCGCGCTCCGGAAGGAGCCGTTTCTCCGCCCTTTCCGGACGAACCAGTTCAGCCAGATTGGGTATCAGATGCGCATCGCCATTGACCGAATCTGCGTAGGCGCGCACGCGATCGCGCTCTTCCTGGCCAGCGACTGCACGCGCGATGTAGTGTTTTTGTTCGAGTTTCAGCTCAGGCACCTTGTTCAGCCGGAGCTTCTCGTTGAGAAATTCGATCGGTGCGCGCGTGGGTGTCAATTTGAAGACTTGCATCTCTTCAGGCGCACGAGGTACTTCTACCGAGAATTCAATGGGCGGGTTTTCCTTGGGGTGTCCTGCCGGGACTTGGGCAAGTGCGGGTAATGCGCCAGCAAAACAAAGCACGGCCAAGAACAGGAAACTCCGGACGATGGTCCTGTTCCGAGATTGGGCTAAAGAGTTCCCTTTCATGTTTTGTCCCTCCTTTTGCAGAGCATGGACTTGCTGGAGGAATGGTGATGTCGGCGTGCCTTTCGTTACACGCCAAAAAATTGTGTCGTGTGCCGGCCCTTCGGGGCTCGATCCGATTTCACTTCCTGCCCACGGCTTACGGGTGTGGGTTGTATTCTTTCGCCGCTTCGCGGCTATCCGGTGTGCGTCTTGCACCACTTTTCCCCGGCAAGCTCAAGCAATAAGACAGACTCCATAAGTCCCCAGCGGCCCCAAACTGTCGTAACTTTTGACCCTCCGGCCCGCCGTGCTAACCTGACCTTACCGTTGCAGTTTCAGTAAGTTGTAGGGGAGGGCACCGCCCTGAAGTCTGCCCTTCCCCAACTTCTCTGCCCCGGACGCGTAGCGATGCCCAAGCTGCCAATCTTTCGGTTGCGCCCCTCGGAAGTGCCGCCTCCTCCCGACCTCCGGCGCTATCAACCGGCATTGACCTTCAGCGATCTCCAGCTTGGCGTTGACAACCTCCGCTACGACGTCTTCCTTAGTCCGCGCTTTACAACCGACCTCAGCTTTCATCTCGCGAAGTACATCTGCCGCTTTGGCGAAGTCGAAGCGCTCTTCGACATGGAAGTGCCCACGGCGACCCAAAGCAAGTTCATCCGCTACTCCGAGACCACCGAAACGAACTTCCGCAAGCGCGGACCTCTTGATCTCAAGACAATCCTGTTATCGATTCATCAGGCCATCCTGACGCGGGCCAAAGCCGAGGGCAATCCCTCGATCGACCTGCTCGGCCGTCTCGCTGTGCTTAAGTTCATCCGCGCCGAACTGCAAGCGCAGTTCTCGAAGATCCTCGAGCAGTGCCGCACCAAGTCGAAATCGATGGAAGGCTTTCGCCAGATAAAGATGGTCGAGACGCAGGAACTCGTCTCCTCCTTCCAGGTGCGCAAGAAAATCATCATTCGCCGCGCCGGCCAGGAAGTATTGCGCCTGCTCCGCGTCATTGAAAAAGAGACGCTCGCGCGCACTCGCCGCTCGCTGCTCGGCGACACGTCCCCTGACGCTTACCGGCTTTTTCTGAATCCGCTTATCCTGACCGAAGACGGACGCGACGACTATCTCTGCGCCGAGCACTATTACATGTTCGGCAATTTCGACCAGGATCCCGACCGCTTTGTCTCCCTGCGGCAGTTGACGATTTCTTTTCTTCGCGAGCTCGGCTATGGCGAAGATGTCGACGATGATGACATGGAGCAGGCGCTCAATGCTCCTGAAAATGCCGATGCCCTCGTCGGCACCGGCAGCGGAGAAGATGCCACGCCCGAGGATCGCCATCGCAGGGATCGCCTCGATCTCTGGACGCGGCAATTACAGCGCGCGGGCGTACTGCAACTGGTGATTGCCACTTACGAAACCGTGCCTCTGCTCGCCGATTACGCGCGCCGCGTGAACCCGCAACAGCTCAAGAACTCGCTTATCAATCGCGACGAAGCTGGGCGCGTCGAGAAGATCATTTTGGAAGCGCGCCTCTCTCCCGACCGCCTCTTTGCCGCTATCGGCCGCGTCGATTCCTGCCGCGGCTCGGAGCGCGAACGCTTCGCTGCCCGCCTTCTCCACGACCTCTTCTGCTACCACCGCGATCTGCGCAGCCTGGAGGCCGTCAACGGCGGGTTCGATAGCATCAACCTGGTCAGCGACAACAAAGTGCGCGAACTCTCGGCCGTCAACCGCATGTTGTATGAGTTCCTGCCGCCGGATGACCAGAAGCCAGCCGAAGATAAGGTGCTGCACCATGTTGTGCTCAAGGCCGACATACGGGACTCTTCGCGCCTGACGCGTTCCCTGATGGAGAAAGGCTTGAACGCGGCCTCGTACTTCAGCTTGAATTTCTACGATCCGATCAACAAGCTGCTGGCAAAATATGGGGCGACGAAGGTGTTTTTGGAAGGCGACGCCATCATCGTAGCCCTGCTGGAGCGGGAGTCGGAGCCTATGCTCAGTGTGGGCCGCGCTTGCGTGTTGTCATGGGAGATTGTCAGCCTGCTGCGCGAATACAACGAACTGCTCGAACGCTCCGGCCTGCCCCCCATGGAAGTCGGCCTCGGTATCGCCTATCAGGATTCGCCACCTCTCTACCTCATGGATGGCGCGCACCGCATTACCATCTCGGACGCCATCAACGAAAGCGACCGGCTCTCTTCATGTAGCAAGGGAGTTCGCAAGAAGCTGGCTGAAGTGGCCGGAGTGTTTCAGGTCTACCGCTTCGATGCGGGGGGCAGCGCGGATTCGAGTGTTGCCGACGCGGGGATTGAAGACCTGCGGTTGAGCTATAACGTGGGCGGAATTTGCCTGGGCGAAGCGGCCTTCGCCAAGCTGCAGGAAGAGATTTCACTGGATCCGTGTTTTACAAACTTCGCGAAACTGGTTTCTGCGAAGCCGTCTGCGAATGACTCAACCAATCCCTGGACAAATCGCTGGACCGATCCCAAGACGGAATTCTTTCTGGGGACTGTGCCCATCAGCAACGGTGTATTTCGCAAGATCGTAGTTCGCAAGAGCCGCGTGGCCCAGGTGGACGGGCGCGACTTATCGATTCAGCAGTGGACGAACCGTTATTACTACGAAGTCTGCGCAAATCCCGCAGTCTACGCCGCCCTGCCAGGAGAGAAAACAACCGCGGCGAAGAAATAAGCCTAGCGCCGGCGTCCCGCGAGCAAGGACGCTCAGCGGGTCAGTGCTTTGGCTAACCAGCCCTAAAACGCCAGCCGCGTCCGGAAGGGAATCACCACGACCGCTTCGATCGCTACCGGCTTCCCATCTTTCTCCGCCGGCGCAAACTTCCACCGCTTCAACGCGCTCACCGCGTAGTTATCGAGCCGGTCGTCCGGACTGCTCAGCACCCGAACATCCCCCACCCGCCCGTCCGAATGAATCACGGCATAAAGCGTAACCTGCCCGTGCACGTTGTTCTTCATCAACTCCAATGGATAGCCGGGGTCGGACTTCTCCATTGCCACCGGCGTCAGCAATTCGCCCTGCTTCTCGTCGTGCTTCAACTCGGCAAAGCGCAGCACCCAGCTTCCGGTGAAGGAATTCAGGTTCGGCATGTTGACGGTCATCGCGTAGGGATGTCGGTCCCCAAAAACCTGGCGATCGAGATCGGTGAGCTTGTCATCCGAAACCTGGGACGCACGATGCTGCTCACGCTTCGCAGCGGCCCTTTGCTCGGGCGTGAGGCTCGCAACTTCGCGAGCGTTGTCGTTGCCGTCGCCATATCCGGTTCCGTTGGGAGACTTGCCGTCGCGCTGGATATTTGCGGTGTTTGCGCCCGGCACGGCTCCCACATGCAGGCCTGCCGGGAGCGATCCGTTTCCGCGGCCCTTCGATCCGTTCCCCGGAGCAGTCCCGCCCATGCCATTCGAGGCCGTTTTCGATCCGGCGACGTCTGGCGTCCCGGCAGCTCCAGCCTTTCCATTCGGACCCGCTGCAAATGTGCCGCGCCGATTTCCCGCTGGCACTGCCACCGGCCCGGTAGGCGCAACCGGGTGAATTCCCAGCGCGATCATCCGTCCCTGGCCCACGCTGCCGCCAGACGAAACACTCGGCGGGGGACCAACCGGCTCAATGCTCCCCGGCATCCCTTTGCCACCGCGCCCACGCCCAACGGTGTGCTGTTCCGCCACCGTGAGCTGCGGAGCCGGCGCCACTACCTGGCTGGGCCCAATATTCATCGTGCCCGCTCGCCCTTTCGCGGTTGTCACCTCGGGAGGCGGCTCCACCACCGCTGTTTCCGGTCCCGCCATCCCGCGCGCGCGATCCTGCGTGACCTCGGGCGGCGGCGGAACGATGTCCGACCGCAGCGTCTGGCTGGCGCGGTCGCGAGTAAAATTCGCGTCCGGCGCAGGCGCAATCACCTGCTGGTCCGGCGCATTCACCCGGCTCGCCAGCGAGCGCGTAGCTTCCAATGGAACCACCGGCGCGATCTTCCCGGTAGCAATAATGTTCGGCAGAGGCACATCGTGGTCGAGCTTCACGTCGGGAGGTACAACAATCGTTTGCGACCGGTTATCCGCCTCACGGGGGACAGAAAGAATCGGCTGCTTGGCCAGCGCCGGCTCGCCCTTCTGTTCCTGGGGAGCAGCTGCCGCCCCCGTATCCAGCGGCGGCAAATATTCATTCGGCGCATAGGTGATGACCGACGACCGGTCGAACGGAGTCGGCCCGATTATCTTCTGCTGCCGCAGCCAGGCCAGCGAGATTCCCCAGATCAACCCAACCGCAATCACATGCAGCACCGCCGACTGAAGAAGCCGTCCCCAAGGCAGCGGTTGATGGACGAATACATCTTTCCAAAGTCCGAGGTCATCCCCGACAATCACCGGAGCAGGCGCGAGCCGCGGCCCAGAGCCCTCCGGTCCGCGTCCGGACGACCCCGCGCTCGCCCGATCGCCTTCCAGCGAGAGCTCAATCAATTTTTTCGCGGGGATTCCCATCCCGTATCAACGACCTCGCGCTGTAAGGTTTGCCGCTACCGGCAGGGTTGCCTTTAAGAGCGGCTCGGGGACGACCGTCGCAGCCCTCCGGTCTTTCCGAGGATTATACGGGAAATCGGGGGAGGGGGTTGAGTCATTAAGTCATTGAATCATTGAGTCATTGAGGTATTTGAATCGCTAAACCATTAGATTTTCAATGATTCAATACCTCAATACCTCAATGACTCAATTTCTCAATAGTCTGCCGATCCGATGTCTCCAGATGCAGGATCTCCGCCTCCAGCCACGTCTTCAGCGCCGCTTCGACCTCCGCCGGCGTGTACTGGCGGCTCATGCTGTGGACGGTCTCGCCATCGCGATTCAGCGGAACAAAGTGGCAGGGATTCATCTCCGCGCGATATTTCTCGGGCACAAATTGAAACAGCCAGCACTCCGCGCACGGCACGGCGCGCTCCACATCCAGCCGGTTCGGACACGAAGGCGAATCCAGGAACATCGAAACCGGCCTCCAGGGCAGCGTTCCGCCGTAGCCGCCCCGCTCCAGATAGGTCAGCTCCTGCTTCAGCAACTTCACAATTTCCAGCCTGGACTTTGCCACAGCCACCTCCCGGCAGCCACTCAGCGCAGATACACTCATCCCGCCTGCCTTTCAGATTTCATTCTGCCCGCATCGCGACCATCGCGCAGTGTTTTAGAACACTACCGCCAGTGACGAACCTCACACGGGAATGTTCAGATTCAGTCGTTAGTCCTTAGTCGTTGGCAAACACTTGCAGTCAGCGGTGAATGGCGAGGGACGAACGACTAACGATGGGAGTTCCCGTCTCAACGGCAGGTTTAACTGAGGGCTGAGAACTGACGACTGAGGACTGTTTCTAGAACGCCCCGCCTCCGCCGCCGCCAAAGCCGCCACCGCTGAATCCTCCACCGCCAAAGCCGCCGCCGCTGCTGAATCCCGATCCCCCCGAACTCGCCCGCGGCGACGAAACGAACACCTGGTGCATATCCGTCGCCATGCCATGCATCGCGCTCGAAAAGTAAAGCGGAGTAAACCCGACGTATCCGTTAGGCGATACATACCAACTCGGCGGATCCTTGATCATCCCCTCGAACGCCTGCGCCCAATGGTGTTCCACGCCCAGCGCCATCGCGAACGGCAAAAATTTCTCGAACGTATCCGGCGGCATGCGTTGGATTCGATCTTTATCCACGCGATTCATGAACTCCTGGAAACCGAGCACAGCAATGTGCAGCCGCCCGCCCGTCACCGTCTTCGCCGTCATCTGGCGCGCAAACAGCCACCAGATCACTGCCGAAACCAGCACGCTCACAATCACCAACGGAACTGAATCGAACAGATTCATCCAGCCCATCACTTGCACGCCGGCCACGAGCAGCGCAATGACCACCGCCGCCACGATGCTGTATCCATTCGCCGATTCCGGATCGAGCGTGTACACGCCCTTGTTCTTCAGCGCCGACATGATGTCGGTGCGAATGGCGGGAATCGCCGTATAGAAGCGGTTCTTCAGGCTGGAAAGCCGGACGTCGCTGCCGGTGCTCCCGCCGCTCCCGCTCGCAAATATGTTCTCCAACATCACGCGTTCATGCGGAGCCAGCTCCGGCCCCCATCCCGCGTCCGCTTTCAAATTGTGAAAAACGTAGTCCTTGTGATGAAACACAAGAAACGTGTCGACCTTCTCTTCGATCTTGATGTACCCGCGCACCGCGAGATCGACAATCGTCGATGTAATGTCCCGTGGATGAATCGTGTCATCGAGCATCGTACCGGCCTCGGCCGGCGTCATCCCCTTGGGCGGCTCGTATTGCGGAGCCACCGACATCCCCGGATCGGGATCGCGCCCCACCGTGTGCCACAAGCCCCACATCACCGCCAGCGTCAGCAACGGCAGCAGCAGAATGGGATTGCTCCCCACAAACCACCAGAACCTGGTGAACCCGCTCGGGGCTTTCACAATTCCCGGCGGAATATAAATGTCGATCGTAAGCCCGCCGCGCGCTCGCAATTTGTGCGTGGTTTCGACGCTAACGTCGGCCCCATTCACCTGCGCCTCCGCCTCGCTTTCCTTCGATCCATACGCGCCCGTGAAGGCCTGTGCCCGCAGTCCAGTTGCGCCCTCTGGCAGCGTCACAAACGCCGATGCATGATCGATCGGGACCGCCCAGTCGTTCCCCGTGACGTTCCAGTAGAACTCCTGGTAATCGTCGAAGTTACGAATGCCGTTGCGCACCGAGTAGTCGATATTGACGACGCGCGTTGCATCGACCGCGTCCGGAATATAGATTTTCAGATCGCGATACGCGCCCGACTTGGACGAATCGTACTTGAGCTTGTTGCCGCCGTCGTCGGTCACGCCCAAAACTTTGAGAAAGAGCGTGTAGTTGCTGCCGTTGGCCCCGGGGTATTCGATGGGAATGGTGCGATGTATCCCGTGCCACTCACCCGCAAAGACAACGCTGATCTTCTCGCTGACCAGGGCTGAGCCGTCGGCGGAAATGGAGACAGTGGATTTGAAGTCGGCAATATGCCAGCTCTTGCCCTGCGCAAGAGCGACCGCATGAGCGATGGCAATCAACAACAATGCGCGGTATACGCGGTTCAGAATTGTTCTGGTAAACATTGCTCAGGTGAACATCCGTTCATCGAACCTCTCAGGGAATTGAAGTTACTGAAAACTGAGAACTGGAAACTAGAACTTAACCGCTACCGGCTCGCGATCCGCCGCGTCCGCCTCAAAGAACTGTCTCTGCTGGAACCCGAACATGCCCGCCAGAATATTCGTCGGAAACGACTGGATCTTCGTATTCAAATCACGCACGACAGCGTTGTAATAACGCCGAGCATTCTGAATCGCGTCTTCAATCTGGCTCAGTGAACCCTGCAACTGAGTAAATTCCTGCGAAGCCTGCAACTGCGGATAATTTTCCGCCACCGCAAACAGGCTCTTCAGCGCCCCACTAAGCTGATTCTCCGCCGCCGCCTTGTCCGCCGGTCCCGTCGCCTGCATCGCCATCGAGCGGAACTTGGCAATATTCTCAAACGTGCCTTTCTCGTGCGCCGCGTATCCCTTCACCGTTTCCACCAGGTTCGGAATCAGGTCGTGCCGCCGCTTCAGTTGAATATCGATATCCGACCACGCCGAGTCGCAGCGTACCTTCAACTGCACCAGGCTGTTGTACATCCCAATCAGAAAAACGCCGACCAGAACAATGACGGCAAAGAATGCCCAGACCATGGATCGCACCTCGATGTCGAGTTAACAATGTCGATTTAACGCGACGGTAGCACAAGCAACTGGCGCACGCAATTGACCACAACAGCGCCTACGACGGCAGCGCCGGCTGTTGTGGAGGCGTCCCCGCCGCCTCAGCCACCCAACCTCACACCCCCCAGTGACCGCGCTCACTGCTCCCCGGTCATTCCGGTGCCATCCTAGAATCGAGCCCCAAAGGCGGTCTCCATGCCCGTTTCACGCTGGCAACTGAATCGCTTCGAGCAAGTCCTCTTCGGCACGGCGCTCGCACTGGCCGCCGTGATTCTCGTCGTTCGTGTCGGAGCCATCCTCGTCATGGGGTACCTTCACCACGTCCGCTGATCGGGCGAATGCAGCCTTATCGTCAACCGACGAGAAGCACAGTTTTTCCACAAATCTAACCACCCGCCCTCCTCTGCGACTACAATGTTGAGCGTCCTCACACAATAGCAGCGCAAGTCTCATTCTCAGTGGGAGCTGCCCATGTCGTTTCGTTCGGTCTTCATCGCGGTTGTCATTGCCTTTGCTCTGATCATCTCCGCCTTCCTCCTCAATCGTGCCCGGCCGAAAGTCGAGACCGAACAGCCCAGCGCGGACCTGGTTCGAGCGACCGGCAAGTGCGCAGAATGCCACGCCCGCACCCAGTATTCCGTGGTCCACGAATATGAAATGAGCCTGCACGCCCGCAAAGGCGTCAACTGCCTCGACTGCCATCAGCCCGCCCCGGGCCAGAACAAAAAAGATCACCACGGCTTCGTAATTTCCGCCAAGCTCACGGCCGGAAATTGCCGGAGTTGCCACGAGAACATTTATCAGCAGTTCCTGCACAGCCGCCATGCCGCGCCCGCCTGGGCCGCAATCTATGGCGAAAAAGGGCTTACGCCCGAGCAGGTGAATTTTTCCGAGACCTATCAGCCGGGAGGCACCCGCCGCCCGCCACATCCCTTCGTGCAATCCGAGGGCGGCGCCGCGATGACCAGCGGCTGCGAGCAATGCCACAGCGTCGGCAGGCCCAACAGCGACGGCACCATCGGGAGTTGCACGGCCTGCCACACGCGCCACACTAGTTCAGTTCGCATCGCGCGCTTGCCCAGCACTTGCGCCCAATGCCATATGGGCCCCGATCATTCGCAAATCGAAATTTATGAAGAGTCCAAGCACGGCGTGATGTTCCAGGCGCAGGAGGCGCTCCTCAATCTCGACGCGCCACCCAAGTCTTTGACCACGCGCGACATGTTTATCCCCACCTGCGCCACCTGCCACATGAGCGGCATCAACGGCCTTGGCGTCACGCACGATCCTTCGGAACGCCTGTCCTACTACCTGGCGAATGCGATCACGGACAAGCGTCCAAATTATGCGGCTGCCCAGGCCAAGATGAAGCAAGTCTGCTTGCAGTGCCATACGCCGGTAGTGGTCGATCGCGTCTATAGCCAGGCGGAAAAAGTCGTGGAGAACACGAACAACCGCGTACATACCGCGCAGGACATCGTGAACGGACTGCGCAAAGACGGCGTGCTGACCGGCCCGCCCTTCTCGCAGCCCATCGATTTTGTGTATTTCGATCTCTGGCACTACGACGGACGCACCAGCAAGCATGCCGCCTTCATGGGCGGAGCCGACTTTGTGCAGTGGCATGGAAACTACCCCATGATGCAAAAAACCGTCGAACTGCAATCGATGGCGACTGAACTGAGGAAGTCACACGGCAAGAGCCGGTGAGGATCGATAACCGTTCGAATGCGTAGCGATTGGATCAATGCGGCGCGGCGCTGGTGGGGCGAGCCCCAAATCTGGGTGGAAGCCTTCGCTACGGCCAACGTTGGCTTCCTCACGTTCGATATCCTGCTGGCGCATTCGGTCAATCAATTCCGCAATCCGGCCGAATATATTCCGCTGTTCTTTTCAGCATCCGCGCCGGTGCTGTTAATCTTCGCGCTCGCCGTGCGCTATCGCTGGCCCGCGGTGTGGAAAGATCTCGGCTATCTGGTCGGCTGGGCCGCTGTTATTGTTGGGCTGGCGGGCGTCGTTCTCCATCTCGAAAGCCACTTTTTTTACGAGCGTACGTTGCGGAGCCTGACTTACTCGGCGCCCTTTGCCGCGCCGCTCGCCTACACCGGGATTGGATTTCTGCTGATCATGAACCGCATGGTCGATCCTGAAAAGCTGGAGTGGGCACAATGGGTGCTGCTCTTCACGCTCGGCGGATTTATCGGAAATCTTGTATTCAGCCTTGCCGATCATGCCGGCAACGGTTTTTTTCGCGCCGCGGAATGGGTGCCCGTGGTAGCCAGCGCGGTCGCGATTGGATTTCTGGTCGTCCCGCTGCTGATGCGCATCTCGCGGCCGTACATCGATCTCTGCGCGGCGATCCTGGTGCTTGAATCGGCGGTTGGCCTATGGGGATTTATCTTGCACGCCTCGGCCAATCTGCATGGGCCGTCGACTCATGCCTTCGATAATTTCATCTACGGCGCTCCACCGATGGCCCCTCTGCTCTTTCCGAATCTTATGGTGCTGGGCGTGATTGCGCTGTGGCAGATCCGTACTGGCCAATCGGAATGAGGAAGACGAGGAACTCCTCCGTGTAATTTTCTGCTTTCTTGCTTATGTAATACAGGGAGGAGAGCTACTGCTTCGGCGCAAAGTAGCCGCGCCGCGCCCGCACTTGCAGGTCTTTCTTCAGAGCGGTAATTTGAATGGACCGGAATCGCCCATCGGCGTCGAAATCGGCAGGCTTGTACGAGACGTCATACTGGCTGCGCAATTCGTCTTCAATCGCGGCAAACGACTTCGTAATGTCCTTCATCTTGTAAGGAAAGAATGCCCGCCCGCCGGTCGCGGACGCCAGATCTTCAAGCACCTTGTCGCCGCGCAAGATCAATCCGCTGTCATCCGTAGAAATCGCGTAAATCAGAACCTCGGCCCGCTGTGCCATCTCAATCGCTTGCGCCCGTGTGACCTCGCTCTGGTTATCTTCACCGTCGCTCACCACTACGATCGCCTTCCGGATCGGATGATCCGCTCGCTCGCGCAGCAGCTTCTCTTTGCATGCCTTATAAATCGCGTCGTAGAGCGCGGTACCGCCGCCATCCCTCATCCGCTGGATGCCCGCGGCCAGGGCCGGCACGTTGTCGGTGAAGTCCTGCGCCAGATGGCTGTCCTTATTAAAGCCCACGACAAATGCCTTGTCGTATCCCGGGCGAATGATGTGCCGCAAAAATCCCGTCGCCGCCTCTTTCTCAAAGGTAAACCGCGCCTGCACTGAACCGCTCACATCCATCAGCAGGCCCATCTCGATCGGCAGGTCCGTCTCCGGGCGGAACGCAATAATCGATTGCACCGGCTTGTGATCGTCGGTAAAGGCAAAGTCCTTCTGATTCAGATTGCGCACGAACTTCCCGTGCCGGTCCGTGGCGATGAACAGGACGTTCACCTCATCGACGCGTTTGCGAATAGTCAGGATCGAATCGTTGGGATCGCTTTCGTCCGTAAAGGCCGCGCCACCCGACGCGAGTATGGCCGAAGCCGCAGGGCCATAGTTGCTGGTCTGTGCGTTGGCCGCCGAACAGAAGCCAACCAGCGTGCCGAGCAGCATGGCGGCGGTCACGGCCAGCGCCGCGATCTTCAATTCGAATTTGCCTATCTTCTTCATTAGTTGCCCGAAATTAGTTGCCCGAACACATTTCCGTTAATAATTCGATGCACGCCGAGGTCCGAAAAATCCTTCTGCGATACATCCTTGACTGTAGGCTGGATTGCACTATAACTCCAAGTTACAAAAGGTGTACGTAAAAAGCGTGGCCGTTAACCCTTGCCCACTCAATAGCTTGGGTCGCGGCACCAAAGTCGGCGTCAACCCGCCCATCCCGCCTGACGCCCCCTCTCTCGCGCAATCGGAAGTGCACCCTACTTTCACCACGAAAATTCCCAAGGACATTTTTCCCCCATCGAGCCGTCTCCATGCAAAAACTGCTGTACCTCTCCAACCCGCCAAGGCTTGACTGTTCCCCAAAAAACGATACATTGAGTCCAGCAAAGTGGGGTTTCGCGAATAGCGAACGACGAACTGCGCGCTGGATTTCATTCACACGGAGGAAGCTCCCAATGTACTTTGAGCAGTTCTACCTGACCTGTCTGGCGCACGCCTCCTACATGATCGGCTCCGAGGGCGAGGCAGCGGTCGTCGACCCGCAACGCGACGTCGATATTTATCTCAAGGCCGCCGAAGAGCAGAATCTCAAAATCCGCCACATCTTCGAAACGCACCTGCACGCGGACTTCGTCTCCGGGCACAAAGAACTTGCCGCCCGCACCGGCGCAACCATATATATAGGAGCCGAAGCCAAAGCCGCCTTCCCGCACGCCCCTCTCCGCGATGGCGACGAAGTGAAAG
This sequence comes from uncultured Acidobacteriaceae bacterium, assembly GCA_963698865.1. Lineage (GTDB taxonomy): Bacteria > Acidobacteriota > Terriglobia > Terriglobales > Acidobacteriaceae > Acidiflorens. Next base: position 1,508,089 of record CAVOSL010000007.1, read on the forward strand.
TTGGTGCCGTGCGCATCCGCGCCCTGGCCACGCCCGGCCATACGCCCGAAGGCATGTGCTTCGTCATTACCGACGAAGAAAGGTCATCTGACGGTCAGCCGTTGCAGCCCTATGCGGTCCTCACGGGCGACACGCTGTTTATCGGCGACGTGGGCCGCCCTGATTTATCGCCTGCCCACACGCCGCAGCAACTCGCCGGCCTGCTTTACGACAGCCTGCACAACAAACTGCTGGCGCTGCCCGATGCCACACGGGTCTATCCCGCCCATGGAGCCGGTTCTCTCTGCGGACGCGCCATGCGCGCGGAAAAATCCTCCACCATCGGCACCGAGCGCCTCACCAATTACGCGCTGCAGATTCCCAGTCGCGAGGAATTCATTCGCCAGCTCACCACGAATCTCCCGACCGCGCCCCAACTATTTCGCCGAAGATGCCGAGATCAACCGCTCCGGCGCATCCGCATTGACGGAACTCGCGCCTCTTCCCGCGCTCTCGCCCAAAGAGGTTCAGCAGCGACTTCAGCAAAATGCGTGGGCCCTCGACGTCCGCTCCGGCGACGACTTCGCTGCCGCCCACGTTCCCGGCTCGGTGAACATCGCCCTCTCCGGCCAATTCGCCTCCTGGGCAGGCGCGATTCTAGGCATTCACTCGAATCCAATTCTGGTAGCCGCCACCGAAGCGCAAATCGAAGAAGCCCGCATGCGCCTCGCTCGCGTAGGCATTGAAGAATTGCAAGGCTATCTGAAAGGTGGCGTCGCAGCCTGGCAAAAAGCAGGACTGCCAGTGCTGAGCACGCCACAGATGTCCGCGCAAGAACTCAGTCACAAATTGAATGGCGGTGGGAACCTCGCCGTTCTCGACGTCCGCCGCGAAGGTGAATGGCAAGCCGGTCACATCGCCGAAGCGAAATGGCACGCCCTCGACGCCTTCCCGAGGGCACTCCCCGACCTCAACGGAACGCCCGCCGTCGCCATCCACTGCAAAAGCGGCTACCGCAGCATGATCGCCTGTAGCCTCCTGGAACGTGCCGGCCACCGCAACGTAGTCAACGTAACCGGAGGCTTCGATGCCTGGCACAACGCCGGCTTGCCGGAACAGACCGCCGAGTCGGCAGCCTTGACATCCCGGTAGAAAATTCATCATGTCAAAGAGCTTCGCAAAGATTTTCTCTGCGAACTCAGGGTCTTCTCCGCGAACTCTGCGGTTTAAGACTTTGCCTTTCGCGTGCAGCGGATCTCTGTTCTCCCGCGGACCGCGGGATCAATTCTTAGACCCTCAACCAGCTCGAAAGTCGCGCACATCCTCGCCCGCATAAAACAAGGCCGGCAGGGAACTCTTTCCCGTCTCCGCCAGGCGCGCATTCAACTCTTCAACGTCCTTCTTCGACCAGCCCACGCTGCTCAACTCGATCGTCCCATCCTGCCCAATCAAAAACCACGTCGGCACATTGGTCAGCCCGTAGGCATTCGAAACCGCATACCCGTTCGGATCGTCCAGCAAGGCGGGAAACGTGACTCCAAACTCCTTCAAGAACGCGCCTGTCTCGCGGGCATCGTTCTGCGAAATGGCGACAAACGAAGCTTTCCCGCCCTGCGCCTTGAACACCCGTTCAAAGTAAGGGAACGCATATTGACACACCGGACACGAAACTTTGAAAAACGCCGCAAACACCGGCCCGCGCTGCAATGCCTCCGGCAATGAAAATTTTCCGCCATCCAACGCCGCCAGCGAAAAGTCGGGAGCCTTCGTCCCGGCTGTAAGTGCCGCCATGTCGTCTTTGCCTCCAAATAAATGTTCGAGCCACTTCAAGCGAATGCCTCGCCTTCCGAAATGCTCACTGGCAAATTAGATGATGCCGCCAGCCTTCAAGATTTTTCGTGTTAACCCGGTAATGGGTAACTGCGGAATCGTGGAAATCGCGACCCACTGGCCACGCCCGCCCGCTGCGCCGTTACCATTCCGCGCCGATCCCTTCTCCCGCCAATCCCGCAGCACATGCACCGTGTAGTCCGTCACAGTAATCGAATGCCGAAACGTGCGCCACTTCGCAGAACTGGCTGACTCATGAGGAACATCCGCCCACTGCGGCAGCTCCCACATTCCCGCCATGAGCGACGCATCCTTCTGGCGCCGGACCAGCCGCACGTGCCCATCGCATCGCTCCAGCGCGCACCAGATCTCGCGTTTCCTCTGCCGCGGCGAAGCGACCGTTGGCAGCGCCGCGAACCCCGATCCCTTCGTGCGCAACTCGCGAGCGCGCGTCGTGCACGATGTCTGCACTGGGCACGCCGCGCAGCGCGGCTCGGCCGGCAGGCACACCGTCGCTCCCAATTCCATCATCGCCTGATTGAAATCGCCCGGCCTCGTCTTGGAAAGCAATTCCTGTGCGCGCTCCCAACTCTGCGCCACCGTCAAATTACCGCCGCCCACACGCTCGAGCACCCGCTCCACGTTGCCATCCACCACCGCCGCGGCTTCGCCAAATGCGATGCTCGCAATCGCCGCCGCGGTGTAGCGTCCAATGCCCGGTAGCTTCAGCAGCGCCGAAGCGGTCTCGGGAAATCTCCCGTCATGCAGCGCCACGATCTCGCGAGCACATCGATGCAGCATGCGCGCCCGCCGGTAATAACCGAGCCCGCTCCAGGCAGCCAGTATCGCATCTTCCGAGGCCGCTGCCAGAGTCGCCATGTCCGGAAATTTTTCGAGGAAAAGACGGTAATGCTCCAGCACCGCCGCCACGCGCGTCTGTTGCAGCATGATCTCCGACAGCCAGATCGCATAAGGATCGCGTGTTCGCCGCCAAGGCAGATCGCGCCGGTTCCGGTCATACCAGCCCAGCAGCAACCGCCGGAAGCGCGCCTTATTCCCGTTGGCCAGGAAATCCGCCGGTCCCCTGTGCCCGCCTGTGCCCTTTGTGGTCCGCGCTCGTCCTTGGGCGCTGATAAGAGCTGTCACTGTCACGGCAGGCTCGCGCTGTGCGCAATCTCAACCCACCCTTTTTTCTGTTGCTGCCACACCGACATCATGTGCTGCGGCTTCGAAGCCAGCGCCTGCACCTGCGGCCCGCCACTCCCACCCGCGCTCCCATTCAAGGTAATCGTGTACGTAACCACGATCGTGTTTCCATTCATCTCGGTCTTCAAGTCGCCGAGCGAGTAATCTTTCAACTGCCACTGCTTGTATTGCTCAAGCGCCGCCGCTTTATCCAGGGTTCCGCTGGCCGTCACGCCCGCATAGTTCGACGCCAGCACGCGATCTACCTCGGTCCAATTCCCCGCTGCCACGCTCTTCCAGAAGACGCGCTCCAGGCCCTCGCCTCCCGTTGCCTCCGCAAAGGTGGTTGCCGGCTGCTCCTTAAACATGGTGCAACCCGCTTCGAGCAAAAAAAGAGCCAGACAGCCAAGCAGCCATCTTCCCGCTCCCGATCTCATCCTTAATTTCATGGCGAGATTGTACCGCGCCCGCGGCGAATCCACCCGCACCTTCGAGTGTCTCCACAGATTCGTCCACATTGACCCGCCGTTCCGGGCCTACGATAATAAAAAGAGCTCGGCAGGCCGCGGTCACACGCGTGAATCTCAATCTCTGTCGCCGGGAGGACTATGACCGAATTCGACCGCAAAGTGAACGAAGCCTCCGCGCGCTTCAATCGCCACGTGGCGAACATCGCCGAGAGCCTGGAGAAAGAAACCTCCGAGCTGGTGACCTATCTGAACGACGAAGTCGTTCCCGCGGTCCGCACGCATTCCTCAAAAGCGTTGCGCCTTGCCTCGGAAAAACTGAACCGTTTCGCCGACTTCCTCGAAACCCAGCGCAAAAATTCTTGACTCGCCGCCGTCACAGTTTCGGCCCGTCACTCCTCGCCTTCGCACTGAGCGCACTCTTGCTGTCCGGATGCGGCCACAAGAAAACGCAAGTCGCCGTTCCCCCGCCTCCGCCACCCGCGCCACAAACAGGACAGGGAGGCACGCCCCCATCCACTGAACCCCCCGACAACACCGAAATTAAAGTCCCCGCCGGCGCCAAGCCCATCTTCGAGCAGACCGGCGTCGCCAGTTGGTACGGGCCTCCCTATCACAATCGTCGCGGCTCGAACGGCGAAGTCTACAACATGAACGCCATGACTGCCGCGCACCTCACCCTGCCCCTCGGCTCCATCGTGCGCGTAACCAACGTCAAGACCGGCCATTCCGCACTCCTCCGCATCACCGATCGTGGCCCCTTCGTCGAAGGCCGCATCCTCGATCTTTCCCTCGCCGCCGCCAAAGCGCTCGACGTCTTTCTCCCCGGCACCGCCACGGTCCGCCTCGAGGTTCTCGAAGCGCCCGCCGCCCTCGACAGCGGGGGACGCTGGTGCGTTCAAATCGGCTCCTTCACCAACGAGCACGCGGCCGCCGAATTGGCCGACCGCCTGCGGCGCCGCTATCAAACCGCCAAGGTTTTGAAATTCCCAAGTCCCACCGGAAATTGGTGGGTGCGCGTGCGAGTGTTGGACGATGATCGCCAGCGCGCCCAAGCCCTGGTCCGTGAAAACGAAGTGGCCGCAGCCCCAGTCTTTCTGGTTCGTCTCGACTAGCATCCCCAACTTACTAATTGGCACTTACACACCGTTGGTGTTATTGTTTCCTGTCGGAAATCCTGCACGTCCCGACTTAGTTACAGAGAAACTCCCCAGAATCGGAAGCTATGGCTGATTGCCTGTTTTGTCGCATCATGCGCGGCGAAGTCCCATCCAAAAAAGTCTATGAAGATGACCTCACCTTCGCCTTCGAGGATCTCAACCCCCAAGGCCCCACCCATGTTCTAGTCGTCCCTAAAAAACATATCGCCGGCCTCAAAGAAGCCAAGCCCGGAGATGCCGAGCTAATCGGCCGCTGTCAATTGGCCGCCGCCCACATCGCCCGCGAGCGCGGCATCGAAGACGGCTATCGCACCATCCTGAACGTAGGCCCCCGCTCCGGACAATCCGTCTTCCACCTCCACGTCCACTTAATCGGCGGCCGCACATTGAAATGGCCACCGGGATAACGAGCGAGCGTCTGAAAGTTGGACGTCGCAGGAGTCCCCCCTCCCTCCGCCCCTGTCATACAATCGACAAATGGCAAACCTGACCCTGGTGTATGGCCTGCGCCTGCTGCCCTCCGACGAGGTCGCGGAGGTTGGGGACGCTACTATCAAGCTCAAGAATGGCCGGGAGGCGCACGTAACCATGCACATTCTTGAGGGCGGCAGGGAAGAGATTGAAAAGCAGCTCAAAACGAGCCTTTCCGCATTCTTCGATTTCTACCCGGAAATCTGAAGTTGCGTCGATCCTATCGCCGATCAGCGCCATCAAATTGGGCATTGGGGTTGTGTGCAGAAAAGCTGTCTGCAAGTTTTGCCATAGCGTGTCATCCGCATGAGACTGATCCCGCTCGAACTCGAGAGCAAACTTCGCGACGCGGGCCTCTGGCCTGAGACTCGCATCGCATGGGCATCCCTCTACGTCGTCGCCCTCGACCTGCTTCTCTATGCGCTTCAACTCGCAACTGGTCGAATCCGGCCGCGCATGTCTGCCAGCCTCGGAGGCTGGGTGATCTTCCTCAGCATCCTGGCGATTGTCCTGCTCGCCATCGTCGGCTTCCGCTGGATGCGCGCCCATCTGCTATGGCGCCTCCGCAACCGCCTCATCGTCACCTACATTTTTATCGGCGTCATCCCGGTCTTCCTGCTGCTGGTGATTTCGCTGACATCGCTCTATCTTTTTGCGCGCCAATTTGCAGGTTTCGTCGTCACATCCGACATCGCCACCCACCTGCGCACCATGGAAGCCTCCAACCGCGCTATCTCCCGCTCGCTCATCAATCAGTTTGGGCGCGCGGGAAAATCTGATGCGGCTCTGGTCGCTCCCATCCGCCCCCGCCGCGCCGAATGGATGCACCGCCAGGTTTGCGTCTGGTATCGCGATCAGCCGCAGCCCAATTGCGTCGGTCCCGAGGGCGCCGCTCCTTTGTCATTTCCATCGTTCATCACGGAAGACTTCGCCAACATCGTGCGCGACCGTGGCAGTCTCTACCTGCGCGTCGCGACCGTTACCGCTGAACCCGAGTCCCTCCGGGTGGTCACGAGTGAACCCATCAATAAGAATCTGATTGAGGAGATCGCAGGCGATCTTGGCCAGGTCACCTTCTCCCCCGATACTCAGGATTCGAACGCCCAGACTGCCGCGCCCTTTTCCGCCGGCCAGATTCCTCCGGCCAGCAGCGCGACCGATCTACAAATTGCGTTTCCCGTGCCCATTCAGGTTGTCGACTGGGCCAGTGGAGGGCTGCAGCGCGAAGGCGCTTTGGCCCGCATCGAAACTCGTCCCTCGGTTCTCTACGGCCGCCTCTTCGGAGCGCTCGGCGATTACGCCAAGGGCATCGAGTCCATCCTCTTCTCCATCGCCCTCGTCTTCGCAATCATCGAACTCCTCGCCCTCTGGATCGGCACCAAGCTCACCCGCAGTATCACCTCGTCCGTCGCCGACCTGTACGGAGCCACCACCCACGTCAATCGCGGCGACTTCAGCCATCGCATTGCCGTCAAATCCAACGACCAGCTTGCCGCGCTCGCCACCTCGTTCAACTCCATGACCACTTCCATCGAGCGCCTGGTCCGCGAGCAAAAAGAAAAGCAGCGCCTCGAAAACGAACTGGCCATCGCGCAGGAAGTGCAGGCGCAGCTTTTTCCCAAGGAAATCTCACAGCTCGAATCGCTGGAGGTGCACGGCTTCTGCCGGCCCGCGCGGACCGTCAGCGGCGACTATTACGACTTCCTCACGCTCAATTCCGGCAAGATGATCCTCGCCGTCGGCGACATCAGCGGAAAGGGAATTTCATCCGCGCTCATGATGGCCACGATTCACTCTGCCGTCCGCGCCTACAGCATCGAGGGCATTCCGCTTCTGCGAGAATCCGCAATGTCCGCCGACGCGGTCCTGGCGCGCCAGTGTGGAGACTCGTCCACGGTCGGCATAGCGACGCGGCACGGCACAGCCCTCAGCGACACGCCCGGCGCGGAAGTTTCCCCGGCCGTGCTGATCGGCCTGCTCAATCATCAGCTCTACGAGAGCACGCCCGACTCAAAATACGCCACGCTTTTTCTCGGCATCTACGATTCCGCCACGCGCCGCATCACCTACTGTAATGGCGGCCACTTGCCTCCCATCCTTCTTTCCGAAGACGGCACGACCCGGCTTCTCGATTGCGGCGGCTCGGTGGTCGGCCTGCTCGATAATTTGGACTTTCGCGAAGCCACCGTCCAACTCCGCCCCGGCGATCTGCTCATCGCCTATAGTGACGGCGTCACCGAACCCGAAAGCGACTACGGCGAATTCGGCGAAGACCGCCTCATCCAGATCATTCGCGAGAACCGCCATCTTCCCCTGATCCGCATCACAGAAATCGTCACCGCCGCCGTCGACGACTGGATTGGTGACAAAGAGCAGCCCGACGACGTCACCCTGGTCCTGGCCCGCACCCGTTAACCTCGTCGGGGGAAGGGCACGACCTCGGTCGTGCCGTTAAGTTGATGAAAATTGATTCCGCGCTTTAGCGCCTGGGGCAGCGTTCCATGGACGACGCACCGCCCTCGGTGACCCAACTCACTCCCTTCCAGGCCACCCATCACTGCCACAATTTGCTTTCGAGGCTCTAATCAATTGCAGACAAGGTGTGCTATCGCACAAGGGATTCCACCATGGCAGATCAGGAGACGTTGGTAAGATGTCCACTTTGCGAGGGCCAGGGCGCGCTGTCGCCGCAGGCTGTCGTCGATCGATTCGTGAAACCTGACCTCCGTCAGCGGTTGGACGCCAGAATCACCGAGATTGCGGACATCTGCAGTTCTCAGGCGACAAAATCAAAGGTCCGCAATTTTCAAAAGGAAGTGCACGACTGGAACCCGGCGCTGCCCATCTGGCGCCGCAGCCCGAAGGAATAACCCGCTGCGAAGGGGCGCAACAACGCAAGCAGCCCCGAGGGGCGAGAGAAATCATCCTCCTGGAATAACGGCGCGGCTATCCTTCTGATACCACGCCGCGGGGGCGGGCTAAACGGCCCGCCCTTTTTGATCCCCGGATTTTCGCGGCTACTTTCTCCCTGCCTCAATCTCATCCACCACACGATCGAGGTGATACACCTTCTTCATTCCTTCCAGCAGCGCCCGGCTGTCCACCGCGATCGCGCGATTCTGTTTCGCGTCATAGCCATAATCGCCGCCCAGCGAAAAAATGTTCCCGTCAAAAATCAGCCCAATTACCTGCGCATCTTTATTAATCAGCGGACTCCCCGAATTCCCGCCAATAATGTCGTTGGTAGTCGAGACATTCATCGCCACCGACAAATTCATCGACCCCTTAGCATTCAGCCAGCTTGCCGGCAGCTTATACGGCGCAGCCCCCGTCGCCCGCTCGAATAGCCCTCCGATATTTGTGTAGGGCTTTACAAACTTGCCCTCGGCATCTTCAAAGCCATTCACCGTCCCATAGCTCAGCCGAGGCGTGAACGTGGCATCCGGGTCCACGCTCGTTCCATACACCGCAAACCGCGCCTTTGCAATCTTCTCCGCCGCCGCCCGGGTCGGCGCATCCACCCTGGACTCGGACTCCTTGCGCGCCGCCAGCAAATCATCATTGATCTTGGCGACGAATCGAATCATCGGGTCCTCGGATGCCGCCACCGCGCTCTTCCCGCCGTTATACAGCTCCTTCCGCACCTTGGCATCTTCCAGGTGCGTGCCACTCACCAGCCGGTGCGCCAGTTGTTCCGGAGACTCTTCCCCCAGCACCTTCTTCACAAAAGCATCGTCCGTTCCCAGGTCGCGCCGCAGGATCGTCAGGAAATACGCCAGGTCGAGTTCTTCCACGTCTTTGTAGACCGGCACCTGCGACGAGATCACCTGCTGAACATGCACCAGAGCCTGGTCCGTGTATTCGGGAAGCCGCTCGGGGTTCGGCTTGGTGCGCTCCGCCGCCGCCCGCACCAGCGTGATCGCATAGCTGATCAACCCGTTCCGCAAGAAACGGCTCGTCACCAGCGACGACCGCGGATAAAGATGAGCCCGCACTTTCTGCACTTGCGCGATGTCGTCCCACGCCGACGCATAAGCGCTGAGCTTCGGATCGCCCGCCACCGCAGTCCGCAATTTCTGTTCTTCCCGTTCCTTCCCCGCCGTGAACTGAGGATCCAGCAGCGCCGCCTGCCGCCCAAAAAATACTTTGTAGGAATTCTCAATAAGAAAGAGGTCGTCATTGGCCTCGCGCGCCTGGTCCGGTCCACGTTGTACAAACTGTTCCAGCTGCCCGCGATACTCTGCATACTCCGATATCGACAGCGGAAACGCCGTGTCACGCAGGTAACCGAGCTGCGCCACCGTCAACTCGCGGCTCGTCCCTCCGGGGTTGCCGGGCACGAACACCAGGTCGCCATCCTTCGATCCCGCCGGGCTCCACTTCAAATACTCGGAAGTCGCCGCCGGCTTGTCGTTCTCATAAGCGCGCACCATTCCAATGTCGTAATCGAATCGCGGGAAATTAAAATTGTCCGGATCGCCTCCGAATTGCGCCACGTCAAACTCCGGCGCAAACACCAGTCGCACGTCTGTGTATCGCTTGTAGCGATACAGATCGTAGACCCCGCCGTGATACAGCGAAACCACGTCGCAGCGCACGCCCGCGCCCGTCCCGCAACTCTGTTGCAGCTCCGCCTCTTTGGCATGCAGCGCCTTGTTCGCGGCGTCGCCCGTCTTGCCCGCGGTCACGCCCTGGATCTCGGCCGTCACATCGCGAATCTCGACTAACTGGTCCAGTTCGAACGCCGGACACTTCTTCTCCTCGGCCACCGTCTTCGCCACGTATCCATTTTCAGAAAAATTCTGCTCCGGCGTCGATATCTCCTCCACGCACTCAATCACGCAATGGTGATTGGTCATCACCAGCCCCTGCGGAGAAACGAACGACGCCGAGCATCCGCCCGCGATGCGGAGCGACGACAATCTCACGTGATCCAGCCAAGCTTGCGAGGGCGTGAAGCCATATTTCGCTCCCACTGTCTTTGATGGAAAATTATCGAAGGTCCACATGCCCTCGTCGGCCCGCATGAACTGCGTCATCGTCAGGCACATAACCAGCGCTCCCGCAATCAACGTTGCAGGCTTTACGAGATTCCAATTTTTCATGAATGTCTTTCCTTTTGGAGCCGGAGATCCAACCCAGCTTCGAGCAGTTCGCCAATCGCATCGGTTCGCAACCGCAGCGGGTTTGCTCCAGCGACATGATCAATCGCGCGCCGGATCATCGTCAAGGACATGCCCCGTAAAAACCACGCGTGCGGACTAGACAAAACGCGGGAGGGATGTTTCTTCTCACCTGGGTTCGAGGGTCTCCCTCGCTAGCTCTTGGGGTAGGCTCACTGCGGTGGAGAACAGAGCGAAAGACCAAGGCCATCGGGCGGCACTTGCGGAGGTGGTCGGCGACACAAGAGGTGTACAGGCGGGGCGCTCTAGCACAGGACCGTTATCGCCGCGAAAATGGTCCACCCTCCCATCCGGCCTCGAAAACACACCCGGGACTCCTCGCGAGGTCCCGGAGTTTGCGGCAGTTTCGTGATCCTTACACCAGCCCCCGGATCCAGCATCGCATCCGCGACGGCGCACTGCTTGCCTTGCAGACGACCGCCAATGCTTCGTCAAATATGTTTGACGATTCCATATCTGACTGTTACATTGTAACACAAGGAGCGGAACATGATGCCTGTAATACGGATCTCTGACCCAGTTTTCGGACGTCTTCAGAAAATAGCCGCGCCATTCGTCGATACCCCGGCGAGTGTGATTGAGCGACTGTTGGATTTCTACGAATCGCGAAGCAACCACGACAAACAACCACAACAATCTTCCACCCTCTTTGAGGCAGACGTAGCGATTAACGATTTCGACCCCTACGATCCGCCCGACCTGACACACACCCACAACGTAAAGGCGCGGATTTCCGGCCAGAGGGCTTCGTCGTGGAATGAACTAGTTCATGCCGGGCATCGGGAGGCATCGGCGAGGTTGAAGGATTTTGAGGCTCTGCGCTCAGCCACATTATCCAGCATAGTGAAAGGCCGTAAATCTGACAGCGGCTTCCATTACCTTGCGGACATAAATGTTTCTATTCAGAACGTCCCGTCCAATGTTGCCTGGAGGAACGCTTTTCATCTGTCGAAGCAGTTCAATCTAGGCATATCGGCAGATTTCGAATGGATGCAAAAGGAGGGAGCCTCCATGCCTGGTAAGTCAGGAAGGCTCGCATGGGCTCCCAGCAAGCCCAAGTCGGTTTGAATGATTCAAGCAATCTGAAAAAAAGAAATGCGGGCCGATTGAATGGCCCGCATTTCTTTTTAATGTTCGCCTCTTGACTACACCAGCCCCTGATCCAGCATCGCGTTCGCGACCTTCAGGAAGCCGGCAATGTTCGCGCCATTCACATAGTTGCCTGGCGTGCCGTATTTCTCGGCCGCTTCCAGGCAGCTCTTGTGAATCGAGATCATGATCTTGTGCAGACGATCATCGACCTCTTCCCGCGTCCACGAAATGCGCGCGCTATTCTGCGCCATTTCAAGGCCGGACGTCGCCACGCCACCCGCGTTCGCAGCCTTGGCCGGTCCATAGAGAACTTTGTTCTCGAGGAACAGCTTGGTCGCTTCGAGCGTGCTCGGCATGTTCGCGCCTTCGCTCACTACCTTCACGCCATTCTTAATGAGGTTCGCCGCGTCTTTCGCGTTGATCTCATTCTGTGTGGCGCTCGGGAACGCGCAATCGGCCTTGATGTTCCACAGCCAGTTGTGGTCAAGCTTGCGGTCGATCGGGTTGTACACGGCCTTCTTGAACTTCTCCGCGTATTCCTTGATGCGGCCGCGGCGGTTGTTCTTCAGGTCGATGACGAACGCCAGTTTGTCGCGCGTGATGCCTTCTTCGTCGTAAATCGCGCCGTCGGAATCGGACCAGGTCACCGGCTTCGCGCCCAGGTCAAGCAGTTTCTCGACCGTGTATTGCGACACGTTGCCGCTGCCCGAAACCAGACAAACTTTTCCTTCCAGCTTGTCTTTCTTCGTCTTCAGCATTTCCTGCGCGAAATACACGCAGCCATAGCCGGTGGCTTCCGGACGAATCAGCGAGCCGCCCCAGCCCAGGCCTTTGCCCGTCAGGACGCCCGTGAATTCGTTCCGCAGCCGCTTGTATTGGCCGAACATAAAGCCGATCTCGCGTCCGCCCACGCCGATGTCGCCAGCGGGTACGTCCGTGTCCGGCCCGATGTGCCGGCACAGCTCGGTCATAAAGCTCTGGCAGAACCGCATGACTTCGTTGTCACTCTTGCCCTTCGGATCGAAATCCGATCCGCCCTTGCCGCCGCCCATGGGCAGCGTAGTGAGCGAGTTCTTGAATACCTGTTCGAACGCCAGGAACTTCAGAATGCCCAGATTCACCGACGGATGGAAACGCAGTCCGCCCTTGTACGGCCCGATCGCGCTGTTCATTTCAATGCGGAACCCGCGATTGACCTGCACTTTGCCCTTGTCGTCAAACCAGGGCACACGGAACATCAATACGCGTTCCGGCTCGGTAATGCGTTCCAGGATCTTGTTTTCCTGATACTCCGGGTGGCGCTCCAACACGACGCGCAGGGACTCGAGAACTTCGAGCACGGCCTGGTGGAATTCCGGTTCGGCTGGGTTTTTGGCTTTTACGAGGTTGAGGATTTGCGAAATATAATCCGCCCCAGCATGCTTCTTGGGCGGTTCCATCACTGCAGTCATAGAATTAGCCTCCGAGTTTTTAGAACTTGAACGGATTTGTCGACGATGCGTCGTAGATGTAAACCAGGAACAAACTTGTCCAGAAGGCCGCCAGAAATGCGGCCTTACTTATTGGATGCCACAGGCTGAAGCTCTGCCGTGATTCGTGTCACCCGGATTCGTGACGTTTGGGCGCGAATCCTGTGCGTTTACCACGTCCGTCAACCCTAAAAAGGTTACTTCTTGCCCTTTACCTTGACAATCGTAACCTTCGAGGTAACCCGCTGCTCGCTCTCCATTCCTCCCACCATCACCAACCCGAAGTTCGTCACTGCCAGCCCGCGATCATCCATGATTGCTTCCGCAGTTTTCTCGTCTATCGTCTCCCACCCACTCGTCTTCACGTCGAAAGCAAACGTCACCGCCGACGGCTCGCTCGGCTGCCCGTTATACCCGACGCCGTTGTAGTCATAAGGATTGTCCGTCCCGCCCGAAAAATAAATCTTGCCCCCCTTTTTCTCCGGACGTCCCGCCCCGGCCGCAATTCGAAACCGCGCATTCCCCGGATGCGCCGGTAACTTCGTCCACTCAATCTTCGTAATGTCCGCTTTCTTCGACGTCGGAATCTTCCCCATCCAGCATTCGCTCGACGCCACATACTTCGGCCCCTTGCTATCGACATTCCTGTAAGCCCCATCCACATAAACAATCGTGTCGCCCAGAATCGTCCCCGCATGGCCAAACACCGGCGTCCCCGGCGATGGTGTCGCCTGCATCCACTCATCTTTCTCCGTGTCGTAAATCTGCACGTTGCGCACCGCCTCGCCCTTTGACCGCCCACCAATCACATAAATGTACCGGTCGCGAAACAGCCCTACCACCGCGTCATCCACCGGCACCGGAATATCCTTCCCCCGGTAATAGCGATCCTCAAACGGCACGTACACATTTAAATCCGAAAGCGTGATCTCACCGCCGTCGCGATCCAGAACATACCCGCCAAAAAGAAACACCTGCCCGCTCACCGCCACCGCCGAAGCCGCCACCCTCCCCGCCACTCCTGGCACCGGACGCCTCTCCGTCCACTTCCCCGTCTTCAAATCCAACTCATACGCGCTGGCCGTTACCGCGTCCCACGTCTTCTTGGGACCAATCCCCATAAACGAAAATATCTTCTGTCCGACTTCTCCCGAATACGAAGTCGCCACCGCATTATTGGAAAGCGCCGTCGGCATGTCCGGAAGCTTGGCCTCCGAAGCCGAGTACAAGTTGTCTGAAAGAAGAAGGCAGAAAAGAAGAGCCACCAGAGTAGCTTTCGCGAAAGCAGATTTCATCGGATAAGTAGAATGCATCGCCTGAAATGATAGCAGCGCGCGATCGAAGCGCGTCTCACCGTAGCGCCGGCGCCCCGCCGGCAGTCGTGGCGGCGACTCGCCGCCACATCATGCACCCAAGAATCCTGCCCCGGGCAAGAAAGAAGAGCAAGGTTGGCTCGCGGCTCGCAGCTCGAAGCTCGTAGCTCCCGTCAAAACCAAGTCCGCCGCCGATACTCCCTATACTCCTCGCCGAATTTCTCTTCCAGCACTCGCGCCTCTCGCCGCGCCCGGAATATCTGGATCGGAATCACAACCAGCAAAAACAAAAAGAAATCCAGCCGCCATAGCATGACCGCTATCCCAATCAAAACGATCTCCCCGCAAACATAAATCGGATTCCGGATCTTCGAATAAATCCCCGTCGTCACCAGCGCGCGCGCCTTAGCCGCTATCGAAAACGACGCTCCCAACGTGTACCGCGCCACCATCACCCCACTCAACCCAACCGCCGCCAGCGCGAGCCCCACCCATCGCGCCGTCCCATGCGGCCCCGGACCTCGCGTGAAGAGCACCGCCACCGCCCAAACGCCCACAATCAGCGGCACCCACACCCGAAAAATCGTCCCACGATCCATCCCGTCGTTCCCCGAGGTCCTACTTCTTCAACCTGACTTCTTACTTCTGACTTTCCCCGATCATGCCCTGCCGCACCGCATGAATAAAGTCCGTATAAGCCGGCTCCATGCCCGCCGCGCGCATCTCCATCGCGATTTGCCCCCGATGATACGCCGAATGCATAATCACATGGGTCAGCACATCTTCCACGCGGCTGTGCCATGCCTCTCCCTTACTGTTCTTGTACTCGATGGTCTCCCCGAGCGCGTCCGGCGCCAGCTTCGTTAGATACTCTGTCCACGCCGCTGCGATGTCACCCGCCAGAGCCTCGCACTCCTCCAGCGTCGACCCAGGCCACACCGCCATACTCGGCGGAACCCGCTTTATCCGCTCCAGCCAAAGCTTCTCCGCCGAAAGAATGTGGGCCATCCGTCTAACCACCGAGCCCAGTACGGTCCCACCCGAAGCTGCGCCGGAAGATCCCGCGCCCGTTCGGATCGCACGCAGGCACTCTCGATTCGCCCAGCCGTCATATGCAAACATCCGATCAAACCACCCGCCACTCATAGGTTTTCCCCTCCGCGATAGTCATGCTACATCGGCGCTCCACCGAACAGCTCTAATACAGAATTCCGTATCTCTGCTAACTGTCCACTTCCAATCTTCATAGACGGCCCCCCACAATTTGTTGCCATGTACTTGAAAATAAAATGTCATGTGTTTGGTTCTCAAAGTGCCAAGCCTTCTCCAAACGTTGTACGGGTCTGCCCCCGGTCAACTGTTTCCAGCCTGACGACGACCTGGTAGCAGAGTAAGCGAAATTTAAAGGTTGACAAGAAGCCGTTTGCACGGCAAGATGCACGCCTTCAATTCGGCAGCGCTGATTTTCAGGTTCGTGAGCAACGACAGCTAATGAAGCACCTAGGTAGATACGGTAAAAATCTCGAGGAGGTCGGTTCATGAGAAAACTGCAGGTTTCCCTCACTCCCAGCCTAATGCTGGCCCTGGTCCTGATGTTTGTCCTCTGCGTCGGTAGCGTGCTGCCCGTGTGGGCGCAGTCCGTTGATACCGGCACAATCGTGGTCAACGTTGCCGACCAGAGTGGCGCGGTAGTGTCTGGCGCCTCCATTAAGATTACCGATCCGACGACCGGTGCGACGCGTACCGGCACGAGCAATGATACCGGACGCTATATTTTTGTCAGTGTCCCGCCAGGTATCTACGATATTTCTGTCTCTAAGTCTGGGTTTTCAACCACTAAGGCTGACCGCCAGCAAGTCACCGTGGGCAAGACTTTCACGGTCGCTCTCGCTCTTCAGGTTGGCGGATCGAGCACGGTGATTGAAGTGAGTGCCACTGGCACGGAGTTGCAGACAACCGATGCTACCGTTGGCCAGACCATTACCGGCGACACGTTGGACGCCTTGCCCACTATTGGCCGCGATGTAAGCAGCTTCGTCACTCTCCAACCGGGCGTTTCCCCCGATGGCAGCGTCGCCGGTGCCAATCAGGATCAGAATTCATTCTCGCTCGATGGCGGCAACAACTCCAGCGATATGGACGGCACTCAGAATACCTACACCGCCAGCTTCGCGGGCGACCCCACGGGCGGCCTCATCAATAGCCTGGTCACTGGGACGGCTCCGGCCGGCAGCCCGGGCGGTGGTGGCCCCACCGGCGTGATGCCGACCCCGGCCGACAGTATCGAGGAATTCCGCGTCGGCACCAATAACCAAACCGCCGACTTTAACAGCTCCGCTGGCGCCCAGGTCAAGTTGGTCACCAAGCGCGGAACCAACGTTTGGCATGGCACTGCCTACGAGTATTACTTGAGCAATAATTGGGCGGGCAACACTTTCGATAATAATTTTGCAGACATCGCAAGACCCTCTTTCCACTACAACCGTTTTGGTGGATCAGCCGGTGGTGCGCTCCCCGGGAATTTCCTCGGCGGCAAGACCTACATCTTTGCCAATTACGAAGGCTTCCGCTGGCCGAACGCCGCCACCACCAAGAGAATAACTCCGTCCCCGGATATGCAGTTGGGTCTGCTGACCGACACCAATACCGGTATCCAGTACAACCTGAACCCCTACGACGTAACGAACGCCGAGGGCACGTTGGTTCCCGCGAACAACGGCTGTGGTGGATTTACTGGCGGTGTCTGCGATCCGCGGGGTCTCGGAATCAGCCCCACCATGCAGGCCATGTGGTCGGTGATGCCGGCCGGGAACGTGGGAACAAGTTGCCTGGGCCTCAGCCGCTGTGATGGCGTGAACGTTCAGGCTTTCACCTCGAACTATCTCCTCCATTGGAGAGACGATTTTGGCGTGTTTCGTCTCGACCACGACTTCACGCCCAAATGGCACTTCTACGCCACCTACCGCTACTATCACCAGGCGCGCCTCACTGGCGATCAGGTCGATATATCCGGGGGCACCCCCCAGGCTGTTGCAGCTCGCCCGTCTGTGCCCTGGTACGCGACCGCGGCTGTGACCACCACCATCACCTCGACCTTGACCAACGATTTCCGCTACAGCTTCCTGCGTAACTACTGGAGACGTGAATCTTTGGGAGACCCCCCCCAAGTCTCGGGATTGGGCGGAGCGCTCGAGCCTGAAGGTGAACAATCCCCCGGGGCTGGTGGCCCCCTTGCACCCCTCAACCTCAACACTCAGAGCGTGCGTACTCGTTTCTGGGATGGCGACGACCATATGATCCGCGACGATGTTTCCTGGATCAAGGGTTCCCATTTCATCACCTTTGGCGGGACCTACCAGCACAACTTCAATTGGCACCAGCGCACCGACAACGGCGGCGGCATCAACTATCAGCCGGTCTATCGGCTGGGTGATGGCTTCGGAGGTCTCGTCAATGGCATGAACATGACCGGGTTTGAGCCCGCCGGCGTGAGTTCCAAATGGGTTCGCGAGTATGGAATCGTGCTCGGCGCGCCTGGAATCGACCAGGTTGCGTACACTCGCACCGGGGCCGATCTCCAGTTGAACCCGCCCAACACTCCCGCGTTCGACAAAAGCACTATCCCCTTCTACAACCTCTACATCAGTGATTCCTGGCGCGTGAGTCCAAGCTTCACCTTCACCTA
Source organism: uncultured Acidobacteriaceae bacterium (assembly GCA_963698865.1). Lineage (GTDB taxonomy): Bacteria > Acidobacteriota > Terriglobia > Terriglobales > Acidobacteriaceae > Acidiflorens. The sequence goes on from CAVOSL010000007.1 coordinate 1,525,923, forward strand.
TGGTCTGGGCTGGACTTTGGAAATGCCCCCGAAAGAAGCGCAAGGCAAACAGGTTGCGTTCGTCGATTCGTCCGACAATATCATCGACACCCAAGCCTACCTGAACGAGCGAAAAAGAGAAGCGCTCAACGGCGACGTCTATAATCCACTGGTCGGCTTTTCCACCATCGGCAGCGTGGCCGGACCCCCCAGTAACCTCTACAACCCCTACTATCACTCCTTCAGCCCTCGCATCGCTGCGGCTTGGAATCCCAAGTTCGATGGCGGGATCATGCAGACCATCTTCGGCCACAGCGACACTGTGCTCCGCGGTGGATATAGTGTTCTCTACGGGCGCTTGAACGGTGTGGATCTGGTTCTGGTACCGCTCTTGGGTACCGGCCTGATTCAGGCGGTTCAGTGCATCAGCCCGACCATGGATGGCGGCTGCGCGGGCAGCAGCGGGTCGACTCCATTCAACTCCTTCCGCATTGGCCCAACCGGAGACGGCACCGTGGGCGGTTGGGACGGCTTGGTCGCGCCACTCCCGGCCGTGACCCAAACTCTGCCCCAGCCGGATTTCCCCGGTGTTAACGCTATTGCCGCGGGCGCCGGTGAGGGTATCGATCCCAAGTTCCGGCCCAGCGTCAACCAACAGTACGACTTCACCATTCAGCGCCAGCTTAACAACCGCATGTCAATCGAGATGGGCTACATCGGTCGCCATATGACCCATGAATTCCAGCCCATCAACGTCAATTCCGTTCCTTACATGATGACTGCCGGTGGTCAGAGGTTCGACCAGGCCTATGGCCAGATGGTCTGGCAATTCTGCGGCGGCAACGAAGGTATGGCCGGTGGTGGCTGCACGGCCGACGCTGGCGCCGTGACCCCGCAACCGTTCTTCGAAACCGCGCTGGCCGGCACTGGCTACTGCGCTCCCGGAACCTGTACTGCAACGCTGGCAGCCAACGAAGCCGCAAACATCGCCAACGGCCAGGTCTGGAGCCTTTGGAGCGATCTCGATGGTGGCGGTGCTTTCTGCGACACGGGCACCCAGCATACCTATGGCAATGGCTCGACTGGGCCATGCGGATTCAATTTCGCCCGCAGCATGATGAACGCCCCGCTCAATTGCGTCGCCGGCACGGAAATCGGCTGCGGCGGTCAGTTGTCCTCCGGCGTCGGCATGAACACGAGCCTTGGCTATGGAAATTACAACGCTCTGTTCGCCTCCTACAAAATGTCGGGCTGGCACGGCCTCACCCTCCAGTCCAATTTCACTTGGGGGAAGGCATTGGGCACCATTTCACAGGTGCAGGCCACCAGCGAATACTCAATCAGCGATCCTTTCAACTACGGCCGAAACTACGGTTACCAACCTTGGGATCGTAAGTTCCTGTTTAACGTTTTCTTTACCTATACGCCGCCCGTCTTTAAAGACCAGCATGGTATCGAGGGTCGCCTGTTGGGAGGTTGGACCATTGCTCCAGTCCTCGACATGGGTAGCGGGTTGCCCAACGGCATCTTCGCTTCCGGCGGCGCCTATTTCAACACTGTCTATAACGGTGGCCAGACCTTCGGCGGAATGGACGGCAGCAACTTTGGCGACTATGAAAATGCCATCCAGATCTGCGGCGGCAGTCTGAGCAGCTCTCGCCATAACCTTCCTCCAGCGGCCTTTGGAGATAGCGGATATGGCCCGGAAATGTACTCTGATCCCGAAGCGGTCTACAACTGCTTCCGCAACCCCATCCTCGGCTATGACAACGGCCGCAACGGCGGGCCTGGCAACTTCCGCGGCCAGGCGTTCTGGAACGTCGACCTGGGCATCAAGAAGAACCTCTTGCTAACCGAACGTTTTGGTGCCGAGTTTGACTGGACCATCACCAACGTTTTCAACCACAACCAATTGTACGATCCCTATAACTGGCTGACGGACCCCGACGATTTCGGCGCTCTCGAGGGTCAAGTTGACAACCCACGCAGAATGGAAATCGCCGTCCGCTTCCGCTTCTAGCCTTCGGGGCGCCTCTGGCGCCTCGAATATCAAAAATCAGGCCGCACCTCGGTGCGGCCTTTTCTTTTGCCCAAGCGAATCACGTGCGCGGACAGCCGCCCTCGGCTGTCCGGCGGAGCGAAGCTCCGCAGTCATTAGCCACACTTCTCCAGCGAAAGCTCAAGATGAACTCTCCCGCACAAGCAACGTAGTGCCGGCGTCCCCGCCGGCAGTCGTGGCGGCGTCCTTCTCGCCGCACATCCAAGGATTATTGACCCTTACCTGACCCGCGCTCATTCGCGCACCCGCACTGTGATAGCCTGACCCCGATATGAAATTCGCGGCCCTCCTCCTAACGCTCTCCACCCTCATCGCCATTCCGGCCCAAGCTCAGTCCCCCGACGTCTTCCTCATCACGATCGACACCCTGCGCGCCGACCACCTCGCCTGCTACGGATACAAGGACGTCGAAACCCCCACTATCGATTCCGTCGCCGCCGACGGCGTCCGCTTCTCCCAGGCCTTCACGCACAGCCCGATTACCAACACCTCGCACACCAGCATTCTTACCGGCCTTCTCCCCAGCGTGCACGGCGTCACCGACTTCGCCGTCCCGCTCGCGTCCACTCATGTCACCTGGGCCGAGCTTCTGAAGAAGCAGGGCTACCAGACCGCCGCCTTCATCGGGGCCGTCATTCTCGACAGCAATCAGCTCGCGCCCGGCCTCGATCGCGGGTTCGATTTCTACGACAACTTCCCCGCGAAAACCGAATCTAAAGACCGCTTCGGCCGCGTCGAGCGCCGCGCCCAGGCCGTCATCACCGACGCCGAATCCTGGCTTGCCCAACACCAGACAGGTCCGCGTTTCATGTGGGTCCATCTCTTCGATCCCCACGATCCCTACGAGCCGCCCCCGCCCTTTGCCGAAAAATACGCCTCGCATCTCTACGACGGAGAGATCGCCTACGCCGACTCGCAACTCGCCCACTTCATCGCCACCCTGAAAAAATCCGGCGCCTACGACAAATCCATCATTATTATTGTGGGCGACCACGGCGAGGGCCTCGGCGAGCACGGAGAAGACACCCACGGCCTCTTTCTCTATGACTCCACCCTCCACGTCCCGCTCATCGTCAAGCTGCCAGCCGAAGCGCACAAGGGCGCCGTCGTCGACAAATTAGTTCGCACCACCGATATTCTCCCCACAGTTCTTTCGCTGACCAACACGCCCGCTCCGCCCGAACTTAACGGCGCATCGTTAGTGCCCCTGATCAACAACGAAAGCGACTCCGCGCGCGAACTCTTGGGGGAGACCGATTATCCGCTGCGCTGGGGATGGGCGCCCATCAAAGCGCTACGCGAAGAAAAAGCGAAACTGATCGAAGCGCCCAGACCCGAGTTCTACGATCTCCAGTCCGACCCACACGAACTGAAAAATCTCTATGCCGCGCAAACCCCCGCCCAGAGCGGCAATTTCGGCCCCAGGCACGCAAGCCGAACTTCAAGCCGAGCTAGCCAAATGGAAAGCGAAGCTGCCCCGCCCCTGGCGCCCAATCCATAGCCAATCTTCCGGACCCGAAAGATAAAGTCGAAGTTCAGAACCTGCTCCACAACTCCATGCTGGCCTCCGACGATGGCCGCACCGCCGACTCCCGAAAATATTTGGAGAAGGCCGTCCAGATCGACCCCGACTCCGCCACCGCTCTCCGCCAACTCGGAGAACTCGAGTTGGCCGCGCAGGAGTATCCCAAAGCCGCCGCGCACCTCAAGCGCTCCATCGAACTACAACCGGGTGACGCCACCCCCGCCTTCGAGGCCGGCCAAGCCCTGGAAAAGACCGGCGACTACGCCGGAGCACGCACCGCCCTCGAGGCCAGCCTCAAGCTCAATGCCAGCGACACCAAGGCCCGTCTCCTGCTCGGCCACGTCTACCTGAAGCTGAAAGACGCGCGCAGCGCCGACGATCAGTTCGAGGCCGCTCTCCTCGTCGACTCCGACAACGTGGACGGCCGCCTCGGCCTGGCCGAGGCCCAGATCATGAAGGGAGACTCCGCCGCCGCCCGCCCCGACTTAGAGCAACTTACTAAGTCGGATCCCAATAACGCCCAGGCCTGGCGCCTGTTAGCCGAAGCCTACAAGGGTCTCCACCGGGAGGCCGATGCGACCAGGGCCGAGGAGAAGGCTGCCGCCCTGGAGAAGAAGTAGGGGGCCATGTATACAAATGCTCCACGTGGAGCATTTTGGCATGTAATTATGTAAGTACGTTTGTGTATGTAAAATGCCGCTAACTTCAACTGTCAGTTCAAGTTAGGGCGTTTACGACTGCGAGATTATGCGTTCGCGGCGCTCCTTGCAGGGTCATTTTGGCCGGCCTGACTGCCAGGCTTTTTCACGTTCCTTTCACGTTACCGTTCTATGCTGGTAGGAGATTTCGATGCCAGGCAAGCCAAAAACGCAGCCAAAACGCAGCGCTCCAGCCGCTCCTCCAGCCGAGCAATTGCCCGAGGATGAGCTCACGGCCATGGTGCTGCGGGCGTGCCTGATTGCGCGCGATGCGGTTTTCAATGTGCGCGACTCGATTGCGAGCGGATCGCGGCTGGCATTTCTGGCCATCAAGGATTGCGAAAAAGAGCTGGACCAGATCGAACGCAAGATCGATGAACAGCTTCCGGGGGCGATTACGCGCGTAGGTGAGGCAAAGGCTCGCGAACTGCTGGCTTGCCTAAAGTTTATTACGGACCTCGAACGCATCGGCGACCTGGCGTACAGCGCGGTAATGCAACTGGAATCGCGGCGCGAGAAGCTGCCGGCGGCCGACTCGCGGCAACTGGTGGAAATGGCTTCACTGCTGTGCGAGATGCTGGAGCAAGTGCATCAGGGATTTTTGACGCGTGAACTCGCCCACGCGCAAAGTGTGCTCCAGTCGGACCCGCGGGTGGACGCCTTGTGCCACGGGCTGTTCCAGAGGCATCTGGCGGCAACGCGCTCGGCGAGCGCGCAGAATTTCGACATTCTGCTGGCGGCGCAGGCATTGGAGAGGATCGGCGACCACGCGAAGAATCTGGCGGAGGAAGTGTGCGGGCTGGCAGAAGGGCGCTCGCTGCGGCACAATACGCGGAAGCTGGCGTACTCATAGCCTTGAGGTTCGAGCTTCGAGCCTTGAGCTTCGAGCTAAGAGCTAAGAGCTTCGAGTCATCAGGATGAGGGCTTGAGCTGTGCGGGACCAGGCGTTTTGACGCAGGAGAAAGCCGCAGGAGGCAGCCTCGACCGATTATTCCATTTGTTATAATCGTGATCTGTTCGATGGCGGAATTTCGCCGCTTGCCCTCCTGTGGCGCTATCGTCTAGGGGTTAGGACGGAAGATTCTCAATCTTCAAACCCGGGTTCGATTCCCGGTAGCGCTACCAAACCTTTCTAAGCTGTTTATTCCCGGGTGCATCCGGCTCTCTGAGGTGCTTGTCGCGGTGACAGCGCTTACGCCAGCTAGCCAAGACTCCTTGGCTGTGGCAAGCTGGGCTCATGGCAAAGAGCAAACTGACTGCACGCGAAAAGTCCCGCCAAGAACGTGAACGGGCCAAATCCCTCGAAGACCGTTCCCGGCAACTAATGAGGAAGGCGGGTCAACTCCAACAAGACGCACAGAAGTCGGATGTCCGGCAAGCGACTGCGGGGATCGCGCAGCAAGTTGCCAAGGGGAAGTAGGGCCGGGCTGACGAGGATGGAGAGTGGACAGGGCCGGACTCCCGCCCACGACGTTGATTTTTGAAAGCCGCTGCCGGGCGGCAGCGGCCCTAATTGCAGCAACTTAATCGTGCTCTTTGCGAATTTTTTTTCGGGCACGCTTTTGCGCCAATGCTTGCTTCACCCGGCGTCTCTCACCCGGCTTTAAATAGTAGGAGTGGCGCTTCACTTCCTTGATAATGTCCTCGGTTTGAACCTTGCGCTTGAAGCGGCGCAGAGCGTTCTCAAGCGATTCGCCCTCTTGCAGTCGAATTTCTGCCAAAAGTCATCACCTCCCACCCAATATATCGGACTGCTTAAAGCTTACTCTATGTGAAGCGTTCCGTGGAACCAAACCACTTGTTGGCCCGCGCAAAGTGTAAAATCAAAGAGAAACTGGGATTGATAAGGATTGAGTCCTGCCCGGCCACTCTCAGGCGCCGGCTGCGGGTGTGGGGATAACGACTTTCCTTGGTGGGAGGGGTCTTCAAAATGGCGGCGCCAACCGACGCACGCGTGCACGATCTTAGCTCATTGCGCATCCACGACGGACAGCGCAAGGGCGGCAAAGTGGGGAAAGGCTTTGCGATTGTGTTGGGAGCCCTGATTATTGTGGGGGGCTTGTCGGCGGGCATCTACGCGTTGTTGCAATCCAAACCTGTTGTCGAGGTGGCGGTGGCGCGGAACGCTACCGGCCCCAGCGGACGCGAAGCGCTGCTGAATGCCAGCGGATATGTTACTCCGCGGCAGCGGGCTACCATCGCTGCCAAGATCACCGGGCGCGTTACTGGAGTCTTCTTCGACGAGGGGACGCACGTACGCGTGGGCCAATTGCTGGCGACGCTCGACGACTCCGATGCCAGGAAAGCTCTAATGACGGCCAAAGCCGACTACGATTCGTCGAAGGCGGCAATCGCGGACTACGAAGTACAACTCAAGAACGCGCAAACCGTGCTGCAACGCACCGAGGGATTGAAGAACGCAGGGGTGGAGACGCAAGAGCACTTAGACAATGCGCGCACCGCCGTGGACAGCCTTAAAGCGAAGATCTCCCTTACCGACGCGCAGACGAAGGCAGCGGAAGCCCGCATCCTGGAGGCGCAGCAGGCGGTTGACAACTGCACGATTCGCGCACCGTTTGACGGCATCGTCGTCTCGAAAGACGCGCAAGTGGGCGAGATGGTTTCTCCCATTTCCGCGGGCGGCGGCTTTACCCGCACCGGAATTTCCACGATCGTCGACATGAACTCGAATGAAATCGAGGTCGACGTGAACGAGGCGTACATCACGCGCGTGAAACCGGGCCAGCAAGTGACCGCGATTCTTGACGCATATCCGGACTGGGAAATTCCTAGCCGTGTGCGCACGATTATTCCCAGCGCGGATCGGCAGAAGGCGACGGTGAAGGTACGGATCTCCTTTCTAAAGCTCGACCCGCGTATTCTGCCCGACATGGGAATAAAAGTGACGTTTCTGAGCGACGCGCCATCCAAAAAAGACGCGCCCGCCACACCGGCAATCGTGATCCCGCAGAGCGCGGTACGCGATGACAATGGGAAGAAAGTTGTGTACCTTTTCAAAGAAAATAAAGCGGAGCGCCGCGCGGTCACGCTCGGAGGGAATCGAGGCACAGATACCGAGGTGGTTGCCGGTCTTGCGGCGGGCGATTCCGTGATCGTGAATGGCCCGAGCGATCTGCACGACGGCGAGAGCGTCCAGATCAAAAAATGATGTCAAGAAAAAGGGAAAGAGAGCGAGTGACATGGTTCGAGTGGATGGCACAGGCAAAAGCAACAGCCAGATCCAAGTGCGCGGGTTGGATAAGACCTACCGGCGCGGCGGCGAGGATATCGACGTCCTGCAGGGATTGAATCTCGACGTGGACAAGGGCGATTTCGTCGCTTTCATGGGCCCCAGTGGATCGGGCAAGACGACACTTTTGAATCTGCTGGGCGGGCTGGACGTGCCCACGCGTGGAACCATCACGGTGGCGGGCGACGAGATCACGCACATGTCGAGCAGCAAGCTTACGGTGTGGCGGGCGCGGCACGTCGGTTTCATCTTCCAGATGTACAACCTGATACCCGGTGCTGACTGCTTTTCAGAATGTTGAACTGCCCCTGCTGCTCACGAGCCTCTCCAAGGGTGAGCGGCGGAAGCACGTGGAGGCGGCGCTGGGCATCGTTGGCCTGGCCGATCGCATGAATCATTTTCCCCGGCAGCTCTCCGGCGGGCAGGAGCAGCGTGTGGCCATCGCGCGCGCGATTGTGGCCGATCCTACGTTTCTGCTGTGTGACGAACCTACCGGTGACCTCGATCGCAAAAGCGCGGACGAGATCATGGAATTGATTCACCGCCTCGTCAAGGAGCACGGCAAGACGGTGCTGATGGTGACCCACGACCCAGTGGTGGCGAAGCGCGCCGATCTCACCCTGCACCTGGAGAAAGGCGTGCTGGTTGAGTCATCCCGCGAGTCGCAAGTGCCGGCGGGAGGCGTGGCATGAAATTCCGGGGATTGATTTTTGCCAATCTCTTTCGCAAGAAACTCCGGCTGACGCTGACCATCGGGTCCTTTGCGGTTGCCCTGTTCCTTTTCGCCTTCCTGGCGGTGGTGAGAGGAGCGTTCAACCGGGGTGCGGATATTGCGGGCGCGGATCGGCTGGTCACGATCAATCGCGTGTCCATCATTCAACCTTTGCCGTTGGCCTATCGCGACAAGATTCTGCGCATACCGGGGGTTAAGGCAGTCACGCACAATAACTGGTTCGGGGGCGTGTATCAGGACGAGAAGAATTTCTTTCCGCAGTTCGTAATCGACGTCGAGAATCAGCGGCAGGTGCTGCCGGAATTGGTGGTTCCCGACGATCAGTGGCAGAACTTCGTAAAGGATCGCCAGGGAGCGATTGCCGGGGCAAGAACGGCTAAGCGCTTCGGGTGGAAAATCGGCGACCGCATTCCCATCAAGAATGTAGGCTACGGGGCCACGGGCACGTGGGAGTTCAATCTCGACGGTATCTATCACAGCGATAAGCTGGGTGGCGACGAGAGCCAGTTCTGGTTTCAATGGGACTACTTCGAAGAGCGTGTACCGGAAAGATTCAAGGGCAATGTGGGTTGGTACGTGGTGAAGCTGGACAGCCCGGATAATGCGGTCGGCGTGGCCAAGGCGATCGACGATATGGCCGCCAACTCTTCGTATGAAACAAAAACGGAGACCGAATCCGAATTTGCCGCCAGCTGGGTCAAGCAATTCGGAAACATTCAGTTCCTGATCATCACCATTGGAAGTGTCGTGTTCTTTACGCTGCTGCTGGTCACAGGCAACACCATGGCGATTTCGGTTCGCGAGCGGGTCGGCGAACTTGCCGTGCTGAAAGCGATCGGCTTCAGCGACCGTTGGGTCCTTTTCTTCGTGCTGGCGGAATCGCTCACGATTGCGCTGGTGGGAGGGGTGCTGGGACTGGGCCTCGCGCTGCTGGCAATCCCGGCGCTGGGCGCGGCTTTGAACGGCTTGTTGCCCACACTCATTCTGTCCCCGGCCGTACTTTCCTCTGGTCTGGCGATCGCTCTGGTGGTTGGAATAGTGAGCGGCATTCTGCCGGGAATTGGCGCCATGCGCCTGCGCGTGGTGAATGCACTGCGGAGGGTTTGAACATGGCGATTCCTGTCACTTACAACTACCGCAGCGTGAAGGCGCGCTGGACTTCTTCCATCGTTGCGGTGCTGGGGATCGCTGGAACGGTGGGAGTTTTTGTTGCAATGCTCTCGCTGGCGCGCGGCTTCAAGGCCACGCTGGTCGCATCCGGCGCTGAGGACAATGCGATCGTCATGCGCGCCGGCGCCACGTCGGAGATGATGAGTGGCATTCGTCTGGAAGATGTCAAGATTGTGCAGGACGCGGCCGGTGTCGCACGTGGCGCCAATGGCCCTCTGGTGACCTCTGAGGTCGTGGTGGTGGCGCCTTTTCCTCTCGCCTCTACCGGGACCGATGCCAATGCGCAGGTTCGTGGCGTCTCGGCGAATGTTCTCGAGATCCGCAAGAATGTGAAGATCGTGCAGGGACGGATGTTCCAGCCGGGACTGGCCGAGTTGGTGGTCGGCAAGAACGCCAGTAGCAGCTATGCGGGTTTGACGCTCGGCAAGACTATTGCTTTTGGCGGCGGGCAGTGGAAGATTGTGGGGATTTTCGATGCCGGCGGCAGCGCGTTCGATTCGGAAGCGTGGTGCGATGCGCGGGTTCTCGATGACGTCTACAAACGGCCCACGAACATTTTTCAGTCGGCCACGATCCACCTGGCGTCGCCCGCTGCGTTTCAGCAGTTTAAGGATGCGGTCACGTCGGATCCTCGTTTGAATCTCGACGTGAGCCGCGAAATCGAGTATTACAGCAAACAATCAACGCGGATGACGCAACTGATCACGATTCTCGGAGGCCTGGTAGCTTTCGTGATGGCCATCGGGGCGATTTTCGGCGCGCTCAATACCATGTACTCCGCGGTCGCCGAACGCGGGCGTGAAATCGCCACCATGCGTGCGCTTGGATTTGGAGGAGGAGCGGTGGTATTTTCATTCCTGATCGAGGCGCTGCTGATTTCATTCGTGGGAGGCGTGATCGGCTGCATCGCCGTGCTGCCGTTGAATGGTCTGACTACGGGCGCGATGAACTGGCAGACATTCTCGCATCTGGCATTTGCGTTTCGCATCACCCCGGTGCTGTTGGCGGCGGGCATCGTCTTTGCACTGGCGATGGGCTTACTTGGCGGTCTGCCGCCGGCAATCCGGGCCGCGTGGCGCCCAGTCGCGGTGGCCTTACGCGAACTCTAAGGCTTCAACAAACTTCTTTTTGGACGCTGCCGCAGGATCTTGCCATCAGTGGTCCTTGACCCGTTCTTTCAGGATCAAGATCACCCAGAGAATCGCCACCGTACCTGCAAAGGCCTGGGCGAAGTGGTAAAGCATCATATGATTGCCCCGTCTTTCGCAATGCCAAAAAAGGAACACTGGACGGAGCCACTGACGTGCCTTCCCCGGTCGACGAATCGACAGGCACGGGGGGAACGGCCCGCCCAGCGCGGGTTATGGTACTACAGGTCCGCTTTCGCGCTCAGAAAAAATTTTCGAAAACGAGGAGTTCGGGCTGGCCCCCCGGGGGCGAGCCGATGCCGGGGCGGACGGTTGGGATCGGTTGGCTGCGGGGGTGGATGAAATCCTCAATCGCCGGGGATACTGGCGCAGGTTGAGGCACGGGTACAGGCTGGCGTCCTCGGGCGCGCGTTTGAGCAGAATTCGCTGATTCCTGCTTACCTTGAACCACCGAGTACACAGAGGTCGCAGCGACTTAGTCGAAACGTTCTTAGTGCAAATCCAGCTTAGCGCAAATCCAGGGTGATCTAAGTACATCGGGCTCGGAGACCCTTACCCATGGAGGCTGGATATCTGCCGGGCGTTCCGACAAGAACTCCCGCACCGCACGGCTTAGAGTGATAGAATGCGGCAATGGCAAATTCGATCGTAAATACCATCGTCAACCAACTACAATCTGAGCGCGCGCGACTTGAGAGTGAACTGCGTCGAGTAAGTGCCGCACTGACCGCCTTTGGCAAAGCCTACGTAAACGGCGGCCGTCCGAAAGCCGCGCCGGGACGCGGAACCCGGACGATTTCGGCGGCGGGGCGAAGGCGTATTGCAGCCGCGCAGAGAGCGCGCTGGGCGAAGGTCCGGGCGGCCAAGAGATCAAAGATGGGCAAGGCGTAAGTCGACGCGGCGGTACCGAGAGGCTGCAACGGACACACACATATACCCACAAGAGGCGACCTTCCGTCGCTGAGGCGCCGACTTATCTCTACTCGCTTGGTTATGACTCGAGCCCTCGACTGGGTTCGTACGCTGGATCATGAATTGGCCTTCGGTCGCGGCTTTCGCGGGCTGCGGAAAAACTCTACTTCGCGCCGCCGCATTGCCCCAGCGGCTGGAAGCCGTCTCTAATTTTGCGGTACTTACGGCATGAGTGGAACTCGTGCCCTTCCCGTTTCCGTGCGCACGGCCACTCTTTCGGCCTGCCTCACTGTAGAAAGCAGGGAACCACCCTATCTCGGCGCGGCTTCCACTGTCTTTTTTACGAACTCCGCGAACTGAAGCACGTCTTCTTCGGTCGTGTCGAAGGAACACATCCAGCGCGCGTGCGTTCCCTCCGTGTTCCAAGTGTAGAAAAAGTAGCGGTCCTGGATGTTTTTGATGGCGTCGAGCGGAATCTGCGCGAAAACTCCATTGGCCTCGACCGGGTAGACGATCTTCACTCCTCGAATTTTCTCGACTTGCTGCGCCAGCAATTTCGCCATGCGGTTGGCGTGAGCGGCGTTGCGCTTCCAAAGATCGTTCGTCAGCGCGGCTTCCATTTGCACGGCCAGGTAGCGCATTTTCGAGGCGAGTTGCATTGCCTGCTTGCGTAGAAAGAGGAAGTCGGCGGCGAGCGCAGGGCGAAAGAAGACGACCGCTTCCACGCCCATCAATCCATTTTTTGTTCCTCCAAATGACAGCACATCGACGCCGAGGTCGCGCGTGGCTTGGCGGAGCGTAAAGTTTTGCGCGGCGGCGGCGTTGGAGATGCGGGCGCCATCCACGTGAAGAAACATCTGACGCTCGTGCGCAAAGCGCGCCAGGGCCTCGATCTCCGCTGGCTGGTAGATGGTACCCATTTCGGTGGCCTGGGTGATGGAGATGGCGCGCGGCTGCACGTGGTGCTGGTCGCCGATGCCGTGATAAGCATGTGTCACCGCTTCGACGGTGAGCTTGCCATTGGGCGCGGGGAGGGGAATCAGCTTGCAGCCGGTCAACTTTTCGGGCGCTCCACATTCGTCGGTATAGATATGCGAGAGCTCGGGACAGAGGATGGCATGGTAAGGGCGAGTTAGCGTTTGGAGGCTGAGGCAGTTTGCGGCCGTACCATTGAAGACGAGGAAGACCTCGATACCGTCACCGAAGTGCTCGTGGAATTTTGCAATCGCCGATTCGGTGTAGCGGTCGTCGCCGTATGCCCCACAAGGCCCGTCATTGGCGTGGCGCAGCGCCTCCAGCACCTCGGCATGCACGGCCGCATTATTGTCGCTGGCGAATTTCCGGCTCGGATTCATGTCCAACAATCTAGCAGAAGCGAAATGGGCCGGGGGTCGGCCTTGGCCGGGAATCTATGGTTTAATTGAAATTCTGTCATGGTGACCAGTCTTGCATCGGGCGGCAACGCGACGCAGCGCGGCATTCCTCCGTCAATGATTGAGGAGGCGCGTCGGCACGTTTATGAAGCGGCCATACGCACTCCGCTGGTGCGGCTTAACTACGATGGGCCAGCGGAGATTTATCTGAAATTGGAGTGCCTGCAACCCATCGGTTCGTTCAAGATTCGGGGAGCGTATAACGCAGTTCGGCTCCTGCCAGAAGACGAGAGGCGGAGGGGTGTTTGGACCGTCAGCGCGGGCAACGCTGCCCAGGGAGTGGCGCTGGCGGCACGCAAGGCTGGCGTGCCCTGCAAAATTCTGATGATCGAGGAGGCTCCAGCGGCCAAGTTCGAAGCGGTACGCCGGCTGGGTGGAGAGGTCGTGAAGGCTTCCTACGACCAGTGCTGGCAGGCGCTGGCCGACCGCGCGCATCCGGCGATGGCCGGGGCATTTATCCATCCCTTCGAAGATGACGCATTTATTGCGGGCAATGCTTCGGCAGGGCTGGAGATTTTGGAGGACTTGCCCGACGTGGATTGCGTGGTGGCGGGCTTTGGCGGCGGAGGCTTATCGTGCGGCATCGCCTCGGCTTTGAAAGCGCGCGGACACCGGGCGAAGGTGTTTGCGGCAGAACCGGAGACGGCGGCTCCGCTGGCGCGGTCGCTGGCTGCGGGATCGCCCCAGAACTTTCCCGAGTGGAAGGCGAGTTTCGTGGACGGCTGTGGAGGCAAATCGGTTTTTCCGCGCATGTGGGATCTGGCGCATCATCTGCTCGCCGGTTCGATTGTCTGTACGCTCGAGGAGACCCGGCGGGCTATGCGCATTGTGGCCGAACGCAATCGCGTGATCAGTGAAGGCGCGGGCGCGTGCGCCGTGGCGGCCGGCCTGAGCGGCAAGTGCGGCTCGGGAAAAATTGTATGCGTGGTGAGCGGCGGCAACATTGATCTGGCAAAATTTTCGGAGCTGGTGACGCGACCAGACGCGATCTAAATGCCTAAAGAAACTCTGATTAAGTGCCGGCAGAAAGCGCAAACGACAAAGGACACACGCAAATCACAAAGGACACAAAGGTACACGAAGGAAATCAGGGACTTAAACAGAGCTTCCCTAACTCTACAGCCTTAACAATTATGTCTAGACCTTCCGCAATAACGCCGTTGCTTGTAGTGCCGCCGGTGCTTTTGTGCGCGCTTTTTTGTACAACCGCCTGTAGCAGCAATAAGACAGCCAAGGCCGGGAATCCGCAGGCCATGCCGGTGAAGGTGAGAACGGCCACGCTGCAAAAAGTTGACGAGACCACCGAATACGTCGCGACGCTGAAGTCGCGCGACTCGGCGGTGGTAAGCCCGCAGGTCGAAGGCATTATTACGAAGATTTTTGTGCGCTCGGGCGAACGGGTTGCCGATGGCGCGCCGCTCATGCAGATCGATCCGGCGAAGCAGCAGGCTACGGTCAAGAGCCAGGAGGATGCGCGGAATGCGCAACTGGCGCAGGTGAAATGGGCACAACAGAATTACGATCGCGTCAGCGGGCTGGCGAATGCGGGGGTGGTGAGCAAACAGGATCTCGACCAGGCGCGGTCGACTCTGGATCAGGCGCAGGCGCAATTGCGTTCCCTGGATGCTCAGGTCAACGAGCAGCAGGTGCAATTGCACTACTTCGAGGTGGTAGCGCCACGCGCGGGCATTGTGGGCGATATACCCGTGCGCGTCGGCGACCGCGTGGTGACAACCACGCAGCTTACGACGGTGGATCGACCGGGCAGCCTGGAAGCGTACGTTTATGTGCCGATCGAAAAGTCCGGGCAATTGAAGATGAATCTTCCGGTACAGATCGTGGATGGCTCGGGGAATGTGCTGGCGACGAGCCGCATCACGTTCATCTCGCCGCAGGTGGATAACACGACGCAGACGGTGCTGGCCAAGGCGGAGATTGCGAATTCCAACGATTCACTGCGCACGGCGCAATTCATTCGCGCGCGTATCGTGTGGGGCACCGAGCAGAAGCCAGTGGTGCCGGTGGTGGCGGTATCGCGCATAGGCGGAGTGTATTTTGCGTTCGTCGCGGAACCGGATCAGAAGGGCGGATATGTTGTTCACCAAAAGCCGCTGCAGGTAGGTCAAATCGTGGCCAATGATTATGTGGTGCTCGACGGCCTGAAGGCAGGCGACAAAGTGGTGGTGTCGGGCACGCAGTTTCTGGTGGATGGAATGCCAGTGGTGCCGCAAGAAAGCAGCTCGTAGAGCCTGTGACCTCAGCGGCTAAAGCCGTTGGGGTGGTGACGATGTTTAATCGCAGCGCTGAAGCGCTGCGCCACGCAAAACCGAATTTCCTGCATCAATATGAGGCTCGCGGTACCGATTTGACGCCGGCGTGTGAAGGTGGCGGTAAGGATTGTGATGCCAGCGTTCGCACCATCATTTAGTTATGGTTGATTTTTTTATTCATCGTCCGGTGTTTTCTACCGTCTGCGCGCTGCTCATTATTCTGGCCGGTGCGGCGAGCATTCCCACACTCCCCATTGCACAATTCCCCGCGCTTACTCCTCCTCAGGTTGGGGTAACGGCCGTCTATACCGGAGCCAGCTCCCAATCGGTTGAATCCGCCGTCACCACGCCTCTCGAACAGCAAATCAACGGCGCCGAGGGGATGAAGTACATTACCTCTTCCAGCACCAACAACGGCGTCAGCAGCATCACGGCGACCTTCGATCTAAACCGCAATGCCGACCTCGCGACCGTCGATATCGAAAACCGCGTCAACACCGCCTCTGGGCGCCTGCCCGCCGCGGTCAAGCAAATCGGCATCACGGTCGCCAAGACCTCGCAAAACTTTGTCTTCGGCGGCGCCGTCTACTCTCCCAACGGCAGTCTTTCCACGCTTTTCATCAGTAACTACCTCGACGTCTATGTCCGGGACCCGCTGAAGCGCGTGCCCGGCGTTGCTGACGTGATCATTTTCGGCGAGCGCAAGTATTCCATGCGCCTCTGGCTTGACCCTCAGCGCATGGCCGGCCGCGGGCTGACCGCCGATGACGTCGTGAATGCC
This sequence comes from uncultured Acidobacteriaceae bacterium, assembly GCA_963698865.1. Lineage (GTDB taxonomy): Bacteria > Acidobacteriota > Terriglobia > Terriglobales > Acidobacteriaceae > Acidiflorens. The sequence goes on from CAVOSL010000007.1 coordinate 1,541,881, forward strand.
CTCCAGGAACAAAACGTCGAAATCTCCGCCGGACAAATCGGCGCGCAGCCCTCCGTCCCCGGCCAGCAATTCCAGATCAGCGTGCGCGCCGTCGGACGTCTCTCCGAGCCGGCGCAATTCGATGACATCATCCTCAAAAGCAACGCCGACGGCACGCTGGTCCGGCTCAAAGATGTGGGCCACGCCGAACTCGGCGCCGAAAATTACAGCTCCGATCTCGATTACAACGGGCACGAATCGGTCGGCATCGCCGTCACCCAGCTCTCCACCGCCAACGCACTGGATGTTCATCAACGTTGCGTCGCCGAACTCGATCGCCTCGCCAAGCACTTTCCTCCCGGTATGCACTATGAAATCGCCTTCGACACCACCGATGCGGTGGGCGAATCCATCCGCGACGTGATTTTTACAGTTGGTTCCGCGATCCTGTTGGTCATCCTGGTGATCTACGTTTTCCTCGGCGACTGGAGGACTACGATTATTCACTTCATCGCCACTCCGGTTTCGCTTATCGGGACATTTACATTCATAAAGCTGCTTGGCTTTTCCATTAACACGCTGACTCTTTTTGGCATCACGCTGGCGACGGGGCTGGTGGTGGACGACGTGATCGTCGTCATTGAAAACATCGAGCGTCACCTTCAGGGAGGCGAGCCGAGCGCAGCCAAGGCGGCGTCTGACGCCATGCGGGAAGTCACCGGCGCCGTCATCGCCACCTCGCTGGTGCTGGTGGCCGTCTTTGTGCCGGTGGCATTCTTCCCCGGCACGACGGGCATTTTGTTCCGCCAGTTCGCGCTTACCATTGCCTTCTCCATCACGATTTCCGCCTTTAATGCGCTCACCCTGGCGCCGGCGCTGGCAGCGATCCTGCTCGGCCGCATCGAACACCAAGAAAAGAACTGGTTTTTCAGACAGGTTGACCGCGCTCTCGACGCCGTCAACACGGGTTATGTGCGCGGTCTCCGCACATTCCTGCGCTTCGAGGTGCTGGCTTTGATTTTGTTCGTCGGCGGCCTCGGACTCGCTTACCTGGTTTTCAAGAAAGTGCCGCTCGGCTTCGTTCCCTCCGAAGATCAGGGCTATCTCATCGTTGCGATTCAGGCGCCGACTGGGGCATCGCTGGAATATACGCGCAACATCGGCCGGCAAATCTCCGCCATCACCAAAGATATTCCTGAAATTCAAGGCACCTTTTCGGTCGCCGGCTTCAGCTTTGGCGGGGCCACGCCCAACGCGGGCCTCGTCTTCCTGCCGCTTCGTCCTTACGGCAAGCGCGAGGGCGAAGAACACAGCGCCGCCGCCGTCCTCAACCGCCTGCGCGGTCCGCTCTTCGGAATCTCGGGCGCCATCGTCATTCCCTTCGAGCCGCCTGCCGTCCAGGGCCTCGGCCAGTTCGGCGGCTTCCAGTACGAACTGCTCGATCAGGGAGCGCATAGCCTCCAGGATCTGGACAAGGTGACCCACGACCTGGTGCGCGCCGCCGGCCAGCGTCCGCAAAAAGATGTCACCGGCCTCTTCACGACCTACACCTCAAACGATCCGCAATACATCGTCACCGTCGATCGGGAAAAAGCCAAGAGCCTTCACATCCCGCTGAGCCAGATCACGGACACCCTCGGCGTCTTCATGGGCTCGTCCTATGTCAACGATTTCGATTTCAATAACCGCTCCTATCGCGTCTACGTGCAGGCCGACAAACAATTCCGATCGCACCCGCAGGATATCGGCCAGTATTACGTGCGCTCCGATTCAGGAGCCATGGTGCCGCTGGAAAACCTCGCCACCATCACGCAGAGCACCGCGCCCCAGGTCATCAATCATTACAATCTTTTCCGGTCGGCGGAGATCGATGGATCGGCGGCGCCCGGCTTCAGCTCGGGCCAGGCCATCGACGCCATGCAACAGCTCTCGGCAAAGACTTTGCCCCAGGGCTACACCTACGAGTGGTCGGGAATCTCGCTCGAAGAACTCGCCTCGGGCTCAACCACGCTCATCTTATTCGGCCTCGGAACCCTCGTTGTCTATCTCACGCTCTCCGCTCTCTATGAAAGTTTCGTGCTCCCCTTCATCATTCTGCTCGCCGTGCCCATGGCCCTCCTGGGCGCGCTCGGCGGGCAATGGATACGTGGCCTCCAGAACGACGTTTATTGCCAGGTCGGACTGGTGATGCTGGTCGGGCTCGCCTCGAAAAACGCGATTTTGATCGTGGAATTCGCCGAGCAACTGCGCGAGCGCGGCATGACGATTCTTGATGCCGCGGTCGAGGCGGCGCGCATCCGTCTGCGTCCCATCCTCATGACTTCGTTTGCGTTCATCATGGGGGTGGTGCCGCTAGTCGTCGCGACCGGGGCGGGCGAGAACGGGCGGCATTCCGTGGGGACTACCGTGTTCGGCGGCATGATCATGAGCACGATTCTGAATCTCTTCTTCATTCCCGTGCTCTACCTCTTGATCGAAGGTTTCCGCGAGCGGCGGCGACGGCCCAAAGCAGCGTAGGCGGCAGGAGGGTTGCCGGCGCTACAGTCTAAAATGAGCTGTGCCTTTTTGTCCGAGCGCTGCCGAAATTGATCATGCCGGGGACCTTCTGCGTGTTGGGAGGCTGGTCGCGTTCCCCACTGAGACCGTTTACGGCCTCGGCGCGAACGCTCTTGATCCGGAGGCCGTCGCGCGCATCTATACGGTCAAACGGCGGCCCGCAACCAGCCCGCTGATAGTGCATGTTGCGTCTGCGGAAATGGCGCGCTCGCTCTCCGCCGCCTGGCCCGAAGACGCCGATCGCCTGGCACAAAAATTCTGGCCCGGGCCGCTCACACTCGTTCTGCCGAAAGCTGACGCCATCCCGTCAATCGTCACGGCTGGTTTGCGGACGGTCGGCTTGCGCATGCCATCTCATCCGGTCGCTCTCGCGTTGATCCGCGCAGCCGGCGTGCCGCTGGCGGCTCCGAGCGCGAACCGGTTCACGGAACTTTCTCCGACCACGGCCGACCACGTGCGCCACAGCCTGGATGGCGACGTGGATTACGTGCTCGATGGCGGGCCGTGCAGCGTGGGGATTGAATCGACTGTCGTCTCGCTCGTGGAGGCGCGTCCGGTCGTGCTGCGTCCCGGAGGCATATCGCGCGTGGACCTTGAGCGCGTGATTGGACCGATCGATCTGGCGGAGGCTCCGAGTGCCGGCGCGCATCCCGCTCCCGGAATGCACGCGCGGCACTATAGCCCGCGCACCCCGTTATTGCTGGTTTCGAATGGAGAGGTGCCGGGGCAGAGCCGCGGAATTTATCTCCAGCACACGCGTCCCGCGAGGCGTAACCCGGACAACCAGGCCGACGTTCGCCAGATGCCGCAGTCCGCGAGCGATTACGCGGCGCGGCTCTATGGCGCGCTGCACGAAGCCGACGATGCGGGCGTGGATTGGATCGCGGTCGACCTGCCGCCCGATGGCCCGGAGTGGGAAGCAATACACGACCGGTTGCAACGTGCTGCCGCGAAAAGCTAGAAACCCAGGTTAGCTCAAGGCCGGGGGAGATCCGACCGATCATCCACATTCTTCCGTAACCCTGACCCCTTACGCGCCAGATTGTCGCGCTATCAATTGCAGGGCTTTCCATTGACGAATCCGGAGATCCTGAGATGGACGAGCGCAGCAGTTGTTCAATCTCGAAGAGGAGGAGAAGGAAATGAAAACGGGCAAAGAAAGAGGAACCATGGCAACTGGCGGATTGGATCCTGTGGGCATCAGGCAGGGGTGTTTTGCAATGTTCCTGACACTCGTGCTGCTGGCCACGGCGGGGGCAGCAACGACTCCGCAATTGCGCGTGGCTCAACTTACCAAGAGCAATTGCGCTTATGGCAGTTTCTATCCGTCGGTGGACTCCACGGCCAAGGTGGTGGCGTTTACTTCTTTTTGCGATCTTGTGCCGGGAGGAAACACGGACGGAAACAGTGAACTGTACTTCATGAACACGGACGGTACGGGCCTGGCGCAATTGACGCGCACAACTGGCGGCATCGGAATAATGGAGCCTTATCTTGCCGGCAATGGTCAAAGTATTGTTTTTGCTTCCGATCGCGACCTGGTCCCCGGCAACAACGCAGACGGCAACTTCGAGATCTTTACGATCAGCACCAATGGAACCAATCTGAAGCAACTCACCAACACGGTAGGGGGCCGGGTAGATTTGGGCTTTCCCGGTAGCACCGGACCCTGTTTCGATCCGAAGGCACAGAAGATTACTTTCAGCTCCGACCGGGACCTGGTGAGCGGCCACAATTCAGATGGGAACAACGACATGTTTTTGATGAACACCGACGGTAGCGGCCTGACCCAGCTTACCTTCACCACGGGTGGATTTGGCGTGGGAGGCGGATGCCTGAACGGCGCGGACACCCAGGTAGTTTTCGATTCGGACCGCGACTTGGTTCCGGGCCACAACACAGACGGGAACTATGAGATCTTCAGCATGGCCGTGAATGGGAGCGGAATTGTTCAACTCACGAACACCACCAGCCCCGCTTCCGGAATCGGCAATGCGATCCCCCACTGGACCTCCAACGGCAAGACGATTTTCTTTCGGTCGGACGTGGATCTGACGGGCAACAACCCGGACGCTAACCAGGAAGCCTTCCGCATGAATGCGGATGGCACAGGGGTCGTGCAATTGACCTGCACGGTGGGCGGCTTCGGCAGCACGATCTGGGCAGTTACGCCGAACGGAAAGACGCTGGTCATCGAGTCGGATGGTGACCTGGTACCGGGCAGCAACCTGGACCGCAACGGAGAAATCTACACGATGAAGATCACGCCCTAGGCCTGGAGGTCCCGATCTCCCCCGGCACACGGACGCGAATCGTGTGCGGAATAGAGCGCAGTTTTGCCAGGAGATCCTCGTCGCAGGCGCGGTTGATGTCGTAAATTGCGTAGCCGAGATTGCCGCGTGTATCCAGCACCTGGCGCTCGATGTTGATGCCCTGGTCGGCGAGAATGTCGTTGATGGCGCGCAAGATTCCGGGAACATTGTGGTGGATGTGCATCAGGCGGTGCGAGCCGGGCTCGTAGTCGAGATGGCAGTGGGGCAGGTTGACGCTCATCAGAGAATTGCCACTCTGAAAGTAGTCGATCATTTTTGCGGAGACAAACTGGCCGATGTTCTGCTGCGCCTCTTCGGTGCTGCCGCCGACGTGGGGTGTCAGAATCACGTTGGGCAGGCCTTGCAGGGGACTCGAAAACGAGCCGCCGCTGTCGGGTTCCTGCGGAAAAACGTCGACCGCTGCGCCGGCCAGCTTGCCGCTTTTCAAATGGCGGGCCAGCGCGTCGTGATCGACCACGAATCCGCGGCTGAGGTTGATAAGGCATGCGGCGTCTTTCATCGCGGCCAGTTCTTGTTCGCCTATCAGGTTCTGGTTCTGCGCCTTGCCGTCGACGTGCAAGGTGATGACGTCGGAGGATTCGAGCAGGTCGCGAAAGCTCGTCGCGCGCGCATTGCCGCGGGCCAGCACGTGCGCCACATCATGAAAGATGACGCGCATGCCCATGGCTTCGGCGAGGTCCGAGACCTGCGAGCCGATTTTGCCGTAGCCGATGATGCCGAGCGTCAGGCCGCGCACTTCGTGCGAGCCCGCCGACGACTTGTTCCAGTCTCCTTGATGGAGGCGGGTGCTGGCTTCAAAGGTGCGGCGCATCAGCAGAATGATCTCGCCCATGGCGAGTTCGGCGACCGAGCGGCTGTTGGAGTGGGGGTCGTTGAAGACGGCGATGCCACGATCGCTGGAGGCGGCGCGGTCGACCTTGTCGACGCCGATACAGAAGGCCCCGACAGCGACGAGCTCGGGCGCGGCTTGGAAGACGGCGGCCGTAATGCGGGTCTTCGAGCGCGCTCCCAGAATCGAAGCGCCGCGAATCTTCTGAACGAGCTCAGCTTCGCCCAGCGCGCCTTTCAGCGACTCGACTTCAAAGCCCGCTTCCTCAAACTGCGAGGCCGCGACCCCGCTGATGTTTTCCAGCAATAAAACCTTCAAGTACCCTCCCGGGCCAAGTGAATAAGGGATAACGGAGAATTATAAAGGCGATATTTGCGATCTCCTGTGATGGCCACGGATAATTGTTGAATGGCGGGCGCAACCATTGTAGCGGCGGCAACTCCAGGGCAGATCGAGCAGGCGCGCGAGTTGTTTCTGGAGTATGCGGCGTCCCTCGGCTTCAGCCTGTGCTTTCAGAATTTCGACGCGGAGCTGGCGGGCTTGCCCGGGGACTACGCGCCTCCCGAAGGGCGTTTGCTGCTGATGGAGTGGGACGGTCAACTGGCGGGGTGCGGAGCGCTGCACAAGCTTGAATCTGAAATTTGCGAGATGAAGCGCCTCTATCTGAGGCCGCAGTTTCGCGGCAAGGGCCTCGGGCGGACGATGGCGGAGTGGTTGATTGCCGAGGCGAGAGAGCTTGGCTACAAACGGATGCGCCTTGACACAGTCGGGCCGGTGATGAAGGACGCGGTCGCCATGTATCGCCGGCTGGGATTCAAGGAGATTACGCCGTATCGCGAGAATCCGATGGCTGGGACGCTGTATATGGAACTTGAGCTGTGAGTTCGCAGTTGGATTTGGGATCAAAAGGACTCACAATTTCCCGCACTACTCGACAATGATTTTTCCCTGCATCTTGGGATGAATGGAGCAAAAGTACGAATAGGTACCCGCCTTGGTCAGAGTCGTTGTGAACTTGTCGTCCGTGTCGAGCGCCCTCGACTTGAATTCCAAGTCACTACTCACCACCGTGTGCGGAATGTCATCGCGGTTCGTCCAGGTGATCGAGGTTCCAGCTTTGACCTTGATTTCCGTGGGGGTGAAGCTGAAATTATCAATATCGACCGCAGCCTTGGAGGGCGCGCTTTTGGCTCGCACGCTGAAGCGAGCGAATTTCGCCAAGCCGACGACCAGGAAAATTGCGAATAGCAGCAATCCCGACAGTTTGCAGATACTCCGGTACATCCGGTTCTCCTCTGTGGTTGTGAGTTCTTTTGCAATCGGCGCTTTGATCGCTCGCGGCTCGTAGCTCGCTAGGCCAGCGTCGAATCCGTCACCGCCAGCGCATGCTTTCCCTTAACCAACTGCACAGACGTGATGCCGAGCAGGGAGCGCAACTGGTCATCAGGAACCTTCATGGGACCCGGCGACGGCGCCGCTCCTGGCTTGGGCTGCGGAAACGCCGTTGAACATGCGGTGTGGAACGTGACATTTCCCTCCACCTTCTGCATGGTCTGATGAATGTGTCCATTCAGCACGGTGACTGAGCCGAACTTCTTTAGATCAGAGAGAGCCTGCGCGCTGTCGTCGGTTCCCCAGCCCCACTCGGGGTAGACCGTCCAGAGCGGGATGTGAGCGAAAACGATGATGGGTGTGCTGTGCGAAAGGCGCTTGACGTCGCGCTCCAGCCATGCCAGTTGACTCGCGCCGAGCGAACCCAGCCCGCCGGCTTTCAGGTTCATAACATTCACCAGCCCAATAAAATGCACGCCGCCTTTGTCGAAGCTGTACCAGCCCGCACCGTTGGTGTTCTTGCCATAGCGCTCGCGATACTGGGCGCCTTCGTCCTCCAGCACGTCATGCTCGCCGGGTACGAAAAAGACTTGTTGCGGCCGCGCCGACTTCAGAATCTGGTCGACGTTGTCGAACTCGGAAGGTTTCGAAAGATGGCTGATGTCGCCGGTATGCAGCATGAACTCGGGCGGCATCGGCAGCGCATTGATCTTGTCGATGGCGGCCTTGAGCGTGGCGATCACGTCCGGATTTGCCGGCTTGTTGAAGCCTATGTGGCTGTCGCTAATTTGCACGAAACTCAGTTGGCCTTTCGCATGTTTGGCAGCGGGATCATTCAGGGCGAAAGATTTGAGCACACCGCCCTCGACCACGCAGAGCGCGCCTGTGCCGGCCCAGGCCATGCACTTCAAAAATCCACGCCGGTCGATGCCGTCGTGATTGTGATCGAAAAGAATGCTGTCGTTTGTTTCGTCCGCCATCGCTGCCTCCGGTTCGCGTTTGCTTGCTGGTGTGCAGAACTGGCGAGCGGCGGATTTATTCCCGGGAAAAATTGGGTCAGGAAAAATTAAATCGGGCAGGAAAACTCTGGTTGCTGCCGGCTTCCGGCTCCGCAATCTTCTCCAAAGTGTTACAAATATATGGGCCGCCGCGGACAACCACGCGCGGGCCTCGTGAATCTTCCATGCGCACCCCGTCATCTTTAAGGCATTGGAGGAAACGAAATGGCACAAGCTCTGGAGGAAGTAAAAATGGCGCATGAACTGCCCCCGCTGCCGTATGCGTACACGGCTCTTGAACCCACCATCGACGAAAAGACGATGCATCTGCACCACGACATGCATCACGCCGCCTATGTCAAGAATCTGAATGCGGCGCTCGATAAGCATCCCGAACTGCACGCCAAGAAAGTGGAAGACTTGCTGAAAGATTTGAACGCCGTGCCGGAAGACATTCGCGGCGCCGTCCGCAACAATGGCGGCGGCCACATGAATCACACCATGTTCTGGAACATCATGAAGCCGCACGGCGGCGGCGAGCCGATGGGCCCGATCGCCGACGCAATCAAGAAGGCGTTTGGCGACTTCAAAACTTTTCAGGAGAAATTCAACGCCGCCGGTGCAGGCCAGTTTGGCAGCGGATGGGTGTGGCTGGCGGGTGACTCGAAGGGTGAAGTGAAAGTGATTTCGACCCCGAACCAGGACAATCCGATTTCGCAAGGCCTGACCCCGATTTTCGGCAACGACGTCTGGGAGCACGCTTACTACCTGAAGTACAACAACCGCCGTCCGGAGTATCTGGCGGCCTGGTGGAACGTGGTGAACTGGGAAGAAATCAACAAGCGCTTTCAATCCTTGATGAAGAAGTAAGCTGAAGAAGTGAGTAGCGTTGTGTAACGCGGGCACTGCTGTGCGCGCTTGCCGAAAGCTCAACTATGCCGGGCGGACCAAGCCCGGCTTTTTCTGTCAGTCCTTGTTCGTGAAACGCGCGACTCGGCAGTAATGTTCAGATTCGAGTGGCCGCCACATTAAGAAGAGATTAATTTTTCTCCCGAACCAAAGCCCCGCTCCCTTCGCCGCTGGACCGCTGGAAACTCCAACCGATAATATGCATAGCGAACTCTGGTTAGTTTCCGAATGTCCAACAACGAATACGATCTGGTGGTAATCGGCAGCGGCCCCGCCGGCCAAAAGGGCGCCATCTGCGCAGCGAAGATGCGCAAGAAGGTCGCGATCATCGATCGCGAGCGCACCATCGGCGGCGTCTGCGTGCACACCGGAACGATCCCGAGCAAAATGTTTCGCGAGGCCGTGCTCTATCTCAGCGGCTTTCGCCAGCGCACTTTTTACGGCCGCGGCTATGTGCTGAAAGATCGCATCGAAATGTCCGATCTCATCTTCCGCGCGCAGTCCGTCATGTCGCGCGAGGTCGAAGTCATCAAAGCGCAGCTTCGGCGCAACTATATAACGTCGCTTTCCGGCGACGCGCACTTCGTCGATCCCCACACTATCGAGATCAACAGCTCCGACGGCACGCAACAGATTCGCGGCGAAAAGATTCTGATCGCCTGCGGCACGCGCCCCGCTCATGATGCCGAGATCCCGATCGACAATAAAAGAATTTTCGATTCCGATCAGATCCATTGCCTGGAAGAAATTCCGCGTGAGCTGATTGTGGTCGGCGCGGGCATCATCGGACTCGAATATGCGTCGATGTTCGCGGCGCTTGGAGTGAAAGTAACACTCCTCGATCAGAGGCCCACGCTGCTCGATTTCGTTGACCGCGAAATCATCGAGAGCCTTTGCTTCCAGCTTCGGCAACTCGGCACGGTCTTCCGGTTGGGCGAAAAAGTTGTCTCCGTTGGTTTCGACGACGAGCGCTCGCAGGTTTTCGCCAAACTGGAGAGCGGCAAGGTAGTGCGTGGGCAGGCGCTGCTTTACTCGGTCGGGCGGCAGGCCAACAGTGACAAGATGAATATCGCGGCCGCCGGCGTCGCGCCCGACGGCCGCGGCAAGCTGGTCGTCAACGACAACTATCAGACCAACGTCCCGCACATCTATGCGGCCGGCGACGTCATCGGCTTCCCCGCGCTCGCCTCGACTTCCATGGAGCAGGGCCGCCTCGCCAGTTGCCACATGTTCGGCAAGCCCAGCAAGATGGTCTCGAATCTGATTCCATACGGAATTTATGCGATTCCGGAAATTTCGATGGTGGGCGAGACGGAAGAAGAATTAACGAAGAAAAAAGCGCCCTACGAGAGCGGCCTGGCCCGCTACTCCGAACTCGCGAAAGGCCAGATGCTGGGCGACGAACAGGGCCTGGTAAAAATTCTCTTCGATCCGAACTCGCTCAAGCTTCTTGGCGTGCATATCATCGGAGACCGCGCCGCCGAAATCATTCACATCGGCCAGGCAGTATTGGCGATGGGTGGAACGATCGAATATTTCCGCGACACGATTTTCAATTACCCGACGCTGGCCGAGGCCTACAAGGTTGCCGCGCTGGATGGCTTGAACAAACTCTGATTCCAGGTGCAATGTAGCAGTGGCCGCGCGGAGCAGGGAAATTCCTGCACCGGCTTTTGCGGCAGGTGGCGCGGACACTCTTGTCCGCGCTATCGTCTCTAGAAAAGTCGACAAAGAAAGGAATCAGACTATGTTCTCTGCTCCATACATCCGTCTCTCCACCGCGGCTGCCATCCTGCTTTCCGGGGGTCTCATGTCCGTGGGGTCGACGGTCTTTGCCGCCGACGCAAGGCCCCACCCGAAGGTGATCACCTTTGAAAACACGGGAAAAGATATTCAACCGTTACTCAGTGGCCCGCCCGAAACAGTGAACATGAAGTCGGGCTACGTTACGCTAGCGCCCGGTAAGTCGGTAGGCAGGCACAGCACGGAGCAGCACGAAGAAATGTTGGTGATCCTCGCTGGGCAGGGCGAGATGATCTTCAAAGACGGCGCAAGGCTGAAAATCGCCGCGAACCAGGCCCTCTACTGTCCACCCGAGACCGAACACGACGTTAGAAACACGGGCACTGAACCGTTGCGCTACGTGTACATCGTCGCCAATGCGAAGTAGAGGCTCGGTTAGGCTTCAAAGAAACGCAGAATCCGGGTCCAATACTTCCGCACGATCATGTCGGTACTCAAATGGCCGCCTCGGCGAAAGAGCGTGAGATTTGTCCCGGAGAGTTTGGCGAACTTCACGAGCGATCGATAAGGCACAAAGGGATCATCTTGCGCATGAAACATCATGATCTTCGCAGCATTCATTTTTCGCGCATGATGGACAGGGCTGTAGAACGTTCCATTGCCAAGTTTCTTCCAGTTTCGATCCGATAACCGATATGCCTCGCCGAAGGCCGCGCGAATATAGGCAGCATAGCTGGGATTTGAAGTTTCTTTCCTTTGTTCGCGCGGCAGGATCGACCAGTCGACGACCGGGCAGTTGGCAATCACTTTCCTCACCCGCGCGTCGAGCGAGCAGAGAAGCGCAGCCGTACCGCCGAAGCTTCCGCCGATCACAAAAATCTGGTCGGCCCGCACCCGAAACCGCTGCCCGAAGGCCAGCTCGCGAAATTCCCGCTGCAATCCCTCAACAACGTCGAGAATGTCGAGATGGGGCGACCGAGCCAGAAAGGTTCCGCCGCTCTCCCACGCGCCCCGATACCGCGGATAGAAGACCCAATATCCCTTGGCCGCCAGAAACTCCGCCAGTGGCTGCTTGCGCGGGATGGACGGCATGCCATCGCACAAGACAATGACGCGTTTTTTCTTAGCGCGCCGCAAGGGCGGCGAGAACTCAGTCAGTATGTCGGAAAATCTGGTTCGCAGCATCAGCATCAATCATTCTCCGTCGCAGCGGACGGCCAAACTCCGCCCGAAAAAGGACGCGCCTCTTTGGTCCCGACCTTCGTGCCTTGTAATGCCACCGCTCACTTACTACTCTGTCACAAGATTCGCTGTATTCGTCAGCTGCCCCGCAGCCGCACTCTTAATTTTTCAGCGAAATCTAGGAGTTCTACTTATGGCTTCTGCCGCCAGACCTGCTCCCGAAGTTCCGGTTGCCGTTCCAAAGAGCGCGAACCCTGCTCCGCTCGGCCTCGCCGCTTTTGGCGTCACCACGGTAGTACTTAGCTGCATCAATGCGGGCTTTCTGCCGCCCGAGGCCACGGCGGCGGTCGTGCCACTGGCTTTCGCTTTCGGGGGCGTGGCTCAACTCATCACTGGCGTGCTCGAATACGCTAACGGCAACACGTTCGGCACGGTCGCCTTCACCAGCTATGGCGCATTCTGGTGCTGGTACTCGCTTCTGGTCTGGACCATCGGGGCCGGCTGGATCAAACCTCCCGCCGCTTCCGGCGTTGCGACTGCGTTGCTGATGTGGGGAGTTTTCACTTTTTATCTTTGGATTTGCACCCTCAAGGCCAGCAAGGCCATCTTCAGCACTTTTCTTTGTCTTTGGATCACGTTCTTCCTGCTTGCCGGCGGCGACTATGGCTGGATTCCGGGCAAAAAACTCGGGGGTATCGTCGGTATCGTCACGGGTATCATTGCGCTCTACGCATCCTTCGCCGAAGTTCTCAATGCCACTTTCGGCAAGGAAGCGATGCCGCTGGGCAAACCGATCCTTTAACCGGGGGCGGTTATTGCTCGAGCGATTAACGGTCCATAGGCCAGTTAACGCCGGTCAATATACGCCCAGATCCTTTGCCATTACCCAGCGGCCCCGATACAACAGGCTGATCTGGTCGACTAGATCCTTCTCCGGCAGTCCCTCCAGCACCTGGTGATACACGACCAGCAATTTCGGGTGAGCGCGGCGCGCGATCTCTCCAAGTTCCGCCGGCGAAGTGTGGAAGGTCCGGAAATACTCCTTCCAATGCTCACCGTGTAATTCGCGGCCGTGCGGATTGTAGACTTCATGCAGCAGGACGTCGCATCTGTTGCAGGCTTTCACCACCTCATCAGTTGGCGCGGTATCTCCAGAGATGACAATTGTCCGGTCTTTGGTTTCAAACTTGTAGCCGTAAGCTTCCTTCCAGATGCCGTGCTTCACCGGAAACGCCGTCACCGTGACGTTGGGATCGCGATAAACGACGCCGGGCACGATCTCATGGACATTCACCTGGTAGCCGGTCGCATTGGCTTGCTCCAGCCCCTCCCGGCGCACGCGGATGTCCTCCGACCAGGCCTCCTCGATGTGCGCAGTCATATTCTTCAAGCCATGCGGGCCATAAGCTTCCAGCGGCTCTTTTCTGCCAAGCACCCACGGCGAAAAAATCAGGTCGGGATATCCGAGCGTGTGGTCGGAATGGAGATGGGTAATGAAGACGATATTCAGCTCGGTTGCATTGAGTTCGTCGAATCCGTGCTTCGCGGCGGCCGCGGCGCGCCGGACCACTCCTGGCCCGCAATCGACGAGATATGCCTGATCGTTGACCACGATAGCGACGGCCGGCCCCGAGCGCTCGGGGTCGGCGACCGGAGTTCCGGTGCCTAATACCACGACTCGCGTATGGTGTGTCGCGACCGGAGCGACTTTTTGCCCGATCGCTTCAGTCCACAAACAAGCCATGACGCAAGCGGCGGCAAACATGCCGAACTTTTTCTTCTTCCGCAAAAGGCAGTCTCCTTAAAAGATGAAGGGTCTTAATAAAAGACGAGGGGTGGTCTTAATTCTGTAACCTGTAATCCGATTCTGCAATCGTTTCTTACTTCTGACTTCTAACTTTTTACCTCTGACTTGCCCTTGACTCCCGTCCGGTTCCCGCACTAAACTGCCCTCCCATCAGGGCTTTGCACGGTGAAGCTACTCTCCAACCAGCACCTTTCTCATTCCACTTCTCAGGAGGCCCCTCATGACGATTTCCCGCTTCTCGAAATTTATTGCGATTGGGTTGTTCCTCGCTCTCCCTTCGGTCCTCACCTTCGCGGGTGTGGGCTCTTCGAACACCGCGACTGCCGATCCGCCCGTTCCCCATCCCAATACACATCCCTGCAAGGTCGTCCTCTTCAAGCATTATCGCTTCGACGACTTTAATCCCAGAAGCTTTTCCTACGCTCCGCCGGGCGCCTGCCCCGCACCCTGGGCCAAGGTCATTCTGGTCGGGGACTTTTCGGTTACCGCGGGAAGGCAGTTCGACCGCACCGCCAACATCTGGCTCGGGCCGACCAACATTTATTTCGGCACCACCTCCGAGCCCAGCCACGACACGGCCCGCCACTGGCAGATTCAGCGCGACCTGACCGATTACAGCTCCATTTTCACGACCGCGCAAGATGGCACGGCGGACATCGGCAACCTGGTCGACCAGACATACACGGGGATTATCTTCGGAACCGTCACGATGTACTTCTATCCTCCGTCGCCGAAAGCGCCGGCCCCCGTGACCGCTGACCAAGTGATCGCGTTCTCCGGCGGGCCCACTGGCGGCACGGTCGCGCTCGATACCACCGGACAATGCTGCCAGCCTTCGCTGGCGCAGACTCTGACCCTGCCGATGAACATCCAGCGCGCTTACCTCGACGTTTTCGCGCAGAGCCAGAACGATGACGAATTCTGGTATACCTGCGTACCGAACGACGTCAGCGGCGAACTGGAGAGCTGCCCCAACACGGCTTTTCGCGAATCGGAAATTACGATCGATGGCGGGCCGGCCGGAGTAGCGCCGGTCTATCCGTGGATTTACACCGGTGGCATCGACCCCTATCTCTGGTTCCCCATCCCTGGCGTTCAGACGCTGAATTTCGTTCCGTATCGTGTCGACCTAACGCCTTTTGCAGCCGCACTCGACGATGGCAATCCGCACACGATCGCGATGAGCGTCTACAATGCCGCCGATTATTTCTCCGCGACGGCGTCGCTGCTGCTCTATCTCGATCACGGCTCGACCCAGCTCACAGGCGCGGTAACCGAGAACACGCTGAGCGCGCCCTCGCCATCCATCAAGGAAAACGTTCATGTCTCGAAGACCGGCGACGTCAGTGGCTCCGTTAAGACCACCTCCGGCCACAATTTCACCATCGCTGGCTACGTCAACACTTCCGCGGGCACGGTCACGACCACGCTCGCACAGAACATCAAATTTTCCAACGTCCAGAACTTCACCATCAACGGCAACACCTACGAGCAAGACATCACGCAGGGCACCAAGATCGACGCCACCACCACCGTCGTCGATTCCGCCGGCACGCATATCGACAACCGCAACAGCAGTTGGCCCATGACCATGGACATCGTCCTCAACTTCAACCCCGACGGTTCCGGTACCCAAACGACCACCGTCAACCAGGACTATTACGTTCAGGACGAAGCCACTCTGAATGGCGGAGTCGTCGCTTTCAGCGAGCTGAACAACCAGGTCACGCCCACCGACGCGCTCGATTTCAATTCCAGTTTCCAGATCACCGGCAACCAGAACCAATCAAGCGCGCAAACGTATTACACCTACGACATGACCGGCTATTGCTACAGCAAGTCTCTTACCGCAGCCAACAATATCCTGACCAGCATTACGACGGGGCAAGGATGCAGTAACAAGTAGAGCGAGGCCAGAGGTTAGAGGTCAGATTGCAGAGGTTAAGAGCTCCCGGCGCTGGCTCCATCGCGTCGGGAGCTTTTTCCTTGCGCCCCGGTATACTATTTCGCCAGTATGCACGCCGCCGATGCCGCCGGAGATTACCTGCGCCTGGTTGAGCGTTATCGCCAGATGAAGGATCCGGAGTTACTTAACCTCTCGCGCCAGAGTGGCGGGTTGACCGACCTGGCGCGGCAGGCCCTCGAAGGCGAGATCTACCAACGCCGCCTGAGGCTCGAGCCTGAGCCCGAAGAGCCGCCCCCGCCTATACCCGAGTCGCCGCCTCCGTCGTCGGAGTCCGATTCGTCCTATGAAAAAGAGCGCGAATTGGTGGACCTTCGCATGGTTTGGAGCCTGCGCGATGCGCTGCAATTGCAGACCCTGCTCGATCGTGCCGGCATTCCTTTCTTCATGGGAGCGGAAAAAGCCACCGGCGTGGCCGAGGTCACCTCGAATTTCACGAATGGCGTGATCGTCAAGGTTATGCGCATCGGGCTGCCGTGGACAATTGCGCCCATGAACAATTACATCCCAAAAGATGAGCCGCCCGAAGAGGCGGCAGATGTACTCGACGAACTTCCCGTTCGCTGCCCGAAATGCCTATCCACGGAAGTGGTTCTCAACGGCCTCGTCAGTGAGCCGCCACCGAACGACCTATCTGAATTCCCGCCTGCCGATTCCAAATCGTCATCGGCAGGCGACACTCCTCAAAAATTCGACTGGACCTGTGACGCCTGTGGCTACGAGTGGCAAGATGACGGCGTGGCGAAGGACAAATAGACAAGAAAAACTAGATCCCAAGCCGTTATCTCCGCTGCTTCGGCTTCACCCGGATCTCAAACACACTCGGCCACAGCTTCCCAGTGACAAACAGCCGCTTTTTCTCGCGATCATAGGCAATGCCGTTCAGCACCGCTTCCCGATCGAGGTGATAGACGGGACTGAGAAGCCCCGCCAGATCGATCCATCCCACCACCTCGCCGGTTTGCGGAGAGATGCGTGCGATGCGATCTGTGTGCCAGACGTTGGCGTAGATCTCGCCCTGTACGAATTCGAGTTCGTTCAACTGAGTGACCGGCGTTGTTCCGTCGTGCACGTGCAGGCGCCGCTTCTCCACAGAGGTTTTGCGATCAAGTACACGAATCTCCGCGCTTCCGTCGCTCATGAAGAGTTCGCGCCCGTCCGTCGCGAGGCCCCACCCCTCTCCCGTATAAGAAAAAGTCCGCAAATGTGTGAAGTCGCGCAGGCTGTAGACGAATGCGACCTGCGAGCGCCAGGTCAGCTCAATGATTTCATCGCCTGCGATCGTGATCCCTTCGCCGAACAAATCCGGCGCCAGGTCGAATTTGCGGACGACCTCTCCCGTCTCGACGCGCACCTGCCGAACCGATGACCGGCCCGTTAATCCGGTGCCTTCGTAGAAATAACCGCCATGATAAGCGAAGCCTTGCGTGAAGGCCGCGGGGTCATGGGGAAACTGGTGGACGATTTCGAAGGTATACTCCGGCGTTGCCTTCCGATTTTGCGGTGCACTCTGAGCGCCAACCTTCGCTCCAAGCATTAGCAACACCGAAGCGGCAAACATCCAAGCCATCAGTCTCGCTTTCATCAGTCACATTTTCCCATAGAGTCAGCGTCTCTCGACTGAAGCTGGCTGGCGATTACGGCTTGAAGTTGCGCGTTCTGACTTTCCTGTGCACGCCGTGTGCAAATCAGGGGCGGCGGGCGAGCGCAGAATCTTCTGCCCGCTTCCTTGCTTGCGCAAAATCCGCCGCTCTTACGCGATCCGCGCCCCTTTTCAACTCACACTTGCTCGTAACTCCTGGCAACCATTTCCTTGCCGAAATTCCACCGGTTGCACCATTCATGTGTAATTGACCTTGACTGAATGTGCGCGTACAGTCACAACACTCCATCAACAATCTGGCCGGCAAGCCGGCGTGAATAAACCGCAAACGCAATTTCTGGCAGCGAGAAAGTCATGATCAGCAAAGAATGTTGGAATATGTACTGCACGCGCTTTCTGGTGCGCGCCCGGCAACTCACGGAGCCGATCGTGTTCACCGATCCCTTCGGCCACGAACACGTTGGGCGGCCGGGCGACTACCTCGTCGAAACTTCCAACGGAACCCGTCGCATCGCGACGAGCGCTTTTTTTGAAGATGCCTACATGCCGCTGGCCGCGGTGGGACCCGGCGCCGCGGACGGCAGCCTCCCAGATCGTCGCCCACCGGGCACGATCAACGGAAGCGGCAACCGGTCTGCCGAGGCTCGCCCGCAGGCTTTCGCCTGAATCAAGAACTGACTGAAGAAAAGAAAGGGCTTTCGGCAGGGGAAATTACAGTGAGTAACTTGGCATTCCCCAAATGGGTACCCTTAGCACAGTAGAGCCACTATATGTTGCGATTTTCTCTTGACACGCACAACGGGTGGTTGTACGTTAAGCATCCCAAGGGCATTTTATATAGGCCTCCTTCGCCGGAGGCTCAAACTAAAACTCAAGGGTGGACTCCCGGTTGAGGTGACTTGGCGTTCGCTCTTTTCGCGGGAGCCATCCCCCGGAGAGGATGGAGTTGCGCGGTGACTTCCCCTCTGGCCTGGCGACGCCGGTTCGGCTCGTCCAGTACTCCCCCGTGGGGAATCACTAAAAGATTGGGCGGCGAGGCTGCCGGCTACGACAGCTTCTTCGCATGTTTTCTGCACCCGAGGAGCCCCCATGGAAGATTTGATCGAACTCGTTGCCGCCTCTTTTTTGCGACATGGAATTGAATGCCCGGCTGATGCAACGGCGTTGCCACAGCCGGTCGCGACCACCGACGCGATTTCGCAAATTCTGCCCACCGCGCTCCCCGAGCACAGCTATCGCAAGAAACCGGACGCCGACCTCGCCGTTTAGGCGAGGTCGCGCCCTCTAACAGCGTGGACCGTCCGTCCGCGCGTATTGGCCCGTGCAAGCAAAATGGGCCGGCAGCACCGTTTATACGACAGGCCATGCAACATCGATTTCATTCCGCCATCATCTAATCAGGAGAACGACATGCCCGACGTGCAGGGAAAAGTTAAGGAAAGTGCAAAGGAAACCGTGCAGGAAAAAGACCAGCTGAAGTCGCAGTCGGCGGCGGCCACCGCCAATAAGAAGAAGGCTCCCGGCCTCGCCTTCCGCCGCTTCTTCACCAAGCCCGGCGCCAACCCCTACGACGCCGTCGAGTGGGAGCTGCGTACCGCCGCCATCACTGACTCGCAGGGCGGCATCATCTTCGAGCAGAAAAACGTCGAGGTTCCCAAAGACTGGTCCATGACCGCGACCAACATCGTCGCCAGCAAATACCTGCACGGCCGCATGGATACCGGCGAGCGCGAGACCGGCGTCCGCCAGCTAGTCGCCCGCGTCGCCGAGACGATCCGCGATTGGGGCATGAAGGATGGCTACTTCCGCACCAGCGAAGACGCCGCCACCTTCCACGACGAGTTAGTCCATCTCCTTATCCGCCAGTACGCGGCCTTCAACTCGCCCGTCTGGTTCAACGTAGGCTGCGACCGCATCGAGCCGAACTCCGACGCCACCAACTGGCACTGGAATGCCGCCACGCAGCAAGTAGAATTCGGCGTCACCGGATACACGCGCCCGCAGTGCTCGGCCTGCTTCATTAACTCGGTGAAAGACTCACTCGACTCGATCCTCACTCTGGCGAAGACCGAAGGCATGCTCTTCAAGTGGGGCAGCGGCACCGGCACCAATCTCTCTCCGCTGCGCAGCTCCACCGAAACTCTCAGCGGCGGAGGCACCGCCAGCGGCCCGCTCAGCTTCATGAAAGGTTTCGACGCCTTTGCCGGCGTAATCAAGTCCGGAGGCAAGACGCGCCGCGCCGCCAAGATGGTGATCCTCAACATCGACCATCCCGACATCGTCGACTTCGTCGAGTGCAAGCAGAAAGAAGAAGCCAAGGCCCACGCCTTAGTCGCGCAGGGCTACGACGGCTCGCATCCCGACTCCGACGCCTACAGCTCCATCTTCTTTCAGAACGCCAATAACTCGGTCCGAGTGACTGACGACTTCATGGTCAGCGTTCTGCGCGACACCGAATTCTCCACCCGCTCCATCGTCGACGGCCGGGTGATCAACACCTATTCAGCCAAGGATCTGATGACCAAGATCTCCGAAGCCACCTGGCATTGCGGCGATCCCGGCATGCAGTACGACTCGACCATCAACCGCTGGCACACCAGCAAGAACACCAGTCGGATCAACGCCAGCAATCCATGCTCCGAGTACATGTTTTTAGATGATTCGGCCTGCAATCTGGCCAGCCTGAACCTGCTGAAGTTCGCGCCCAACGGCACGTTTGACGTGGAAGCCTACCGCCATGCCGTCGACGTAGTCATCACCGCGCAGGAAATCCTCGTCGACAACGCCGGCTATCCGACAGAGATGATCGGCAAGAATAGCCACGATTATCGTCCGTTAGGTCTCGGCTATGCCAACTTAGGCGCCCTGCTGATGGCCGCCGGCCTACCCTACGACTCCGACGCCGGCCGCGACTACGCCGCCTGCGTAACCGCCATCATGTGCGGACAAGCCTACTTACAATCCAGCCGCATCGCCGAACTCTGCGAACCGCTGGGCCCGGCAACCAGCACCGTGCAAACGCGTCTAGGAGTAACCACGGCCGAAGCCATGCCCGGCGCAGCCTGCCCCGGCTACTATCTCAACCGCGAGCCCTTCTTAGACGTAATCAGAATGCACCGCGCTTCGGTAAACAACATCAACAGCAAGAATGTTCCCGCCTCGCTCTTCGAAGCCAGCAAGCAATGCTGGGACGAAGCTCTCGCCAACGGCGAAAAGCACGGCTACCGCAACAGCCAGGTCACGGTACTCGCTCCCACCGGCACCATCGGCTTCTTCATGGACTGCGACACCACCGGCATCGAGCCCGACTTGGCTCTCATTAAGTACAAGAAATTAGTCGGCGGCGGCATGATTAAGATCGTGAATAACACCGTCCCCAGCGCTCTCTTCAAACTCGGCTACACGCACGAACAGACCGACGCCATCGTCAGCTACGTCGACGCCACCGGCACCATCGAAGGCGCGCCGCACATCAAGGACGACCACCTGGCCGTCTTCGATTGCTCCTTCAAGCCCGCCAAGGGCACCCGCTCCATTCACTACATGGGCCACTTAAAGATGATGGCCGCCGCCCAGCCCTTCATCTCCGGCGCCATCTCGAAGACGGTCAATCTTCCCGAGAACGCGACGGTCGAAGATATCTCCGAGTCCTACATCCAGGCCTGGAAACTAGGCCTGAAAGCGGTCGCCGTCTATCGCGACGGCTGCAAAAAAGCGCAACCGCTCTCCGCCGCCGGCACCAAGACCGCAAATTCCACCAAGGACGACGCCGCCCGCAACGCCGCCGCGGCCGCCGCGCCGCAGGTGCAGGAAGAGAATCTCAACGCTCCGCCCCGCGCCGTCCGTCACCGCCTCCAGGAAGAGCGCATGTCGGTCACGCACAAATTCAACATTGGAGGCCACGAAGGCTACATCACCGTCGGCCTCTATCCCAACGGCGATCCTGGCGAGCTTTTCATCAAGATGGCCAAGGAAGGTTCCACCGTCTCCGGCCTCATGGACAGTTTCGCGCTCGCCATCTCTATGGCCTTGCAGCACGGCGTGCCGCTGAAATTGTTGTGCGAAAAATTCGCGCACACCCGCTTCGAGCCCAGCGGCTGGTCCAACAATCCCGACATCGGCTTCGCCAAGTCGATTATGGATTACATCTTCCGCTGGCTCCAACTGCGCTTCCTGACCGGACAGCAGCAGTTCCTCTTCGAAAACCTGCGCCCAAAGAGCATGGGAGAAGGGACACGTCCGCCCGCCGAAGGAATAGTAGAAGACCTGCACGCCGACACGGGCTCGCTGGGAACCGAGAACCGCGAACTTAGAGCTGGCAAAATCCACGCCGCCGACGCCCTGGCCGGAATGATCGACCTCGGCGACGCGCCAAGCTGCCACGTCTGCGGCAGCATCATGGTGCGCAATGGGAGTTGCTATAAGTGCATGAGCTGCGGGAGCACGAGCGGGTGCAGCTAGAGGGGTAGGTCTCGAGCATCTTGCTGCGGAACGCGAGGGCAGGCAATGCGGATACTTGAAGGCACGATGGCTACAACCCACGTAGACATGGACGGCGAGAGGCTCGCGGTCGAAGGACTTCAATCCCTCGCGGCCAGTGTAAACGGCAATTATCTGCCGTTCACGGATGAGCACGACATCCGAAATGCGCCCATTGGACGAGTGGCATCCGCCACGATTGTGCGCCTTGACGATGGAGAATTTGCTCTTAAGGGGACCTTTGAGGTTTTTGAGCAAGGCGACACAATATTTTCTATAGCCGGGGACGGACGCAAGATACGGATAGAGAGCAGCGATATTTCGACCTTCAATGTCGAATATGACCGCAGTTACGAAAGCATAGATGGGCGTGAATTGTTGGCGCTCCTTGTTGAGCTTTCGCCCGAATCTCGACATGCAGTTCAAGTCAAGAAATCCGTCGAGTATATTCCCACCCTTGTAATTGCAGCCGGTGCGTTCGTCGGTCTGAAAATTGCATCACAATTTTTTAATAAGCTGGGGGAGGATTTGTACGTCGGCCTGAAAAATGTCCTCAAGGCTCATTTCAGGTCCCGTAAGGAGTCAGCCGAGTGCCTGTTGGATTTTCAGCTCACTACCACCAGACATGGCGAACCAGTTGAGATTCACGTGCTGATTACGAATCCAACCTCGAAAGAAATAGAAGAGCTTTTTTCCGGTGGCTTTGGAGATTTAGACGCATACCTATCGCGATGCGACGAATTAGACTCGGTGGCACGCTTCGTATTCGAGTACAAAGACGGACGCTTGGAGTGTCTGTACGTTCTCCGTCCAGATTGTGTTCCTTTAAGTTTGCGTCGCGCCTCTAGGCAGTAGCGGGTGCCCCACCTTTCGCGCTTTTGTTCGAAAGGTGGGATTCCACGGCCCCTTACCGCTTGGATTCCCCAAAAATCACAACATTTATCAGGCTCCATCCAATAATCACACCTCCCCGTGAGCTCGCTCCTACCCCAAAACTTCCCACAGGTTTACAAACATTGTGGAGGCCCCTATGAACCGCTTCGCACTATTTCTGATTGCCTGTCTGGTGGCCAGCACAGCCGCCGTTGCCGAGGAGGCTCCCGACTGGGCCAAGCGCGACTTTGCCGCGCCTGCCAGTCAGGTCTACGCCGCCGCCCTCAAATCCATTGCCCGCCAGCACCACGAACTGAAAGGTCAGACGGAGAACGCCTCAATCACCTTCCACGTCGGCACCACCGCCTGGTCGTGGGGATACAACATGGAACTCACGCTGACGTCGGTCGACGAGACCCACACCCGCGTGGTGATTGGAATATCGCGTTCCGGTGGCAAGACTTTTTCCTGGGGCTCGGGACAAAAAGAAGTGAAGAAGATCTTCGACGGAATGGATTCCGAACTGGCCGGAAACAAGGCCGAAGGGAAGTGAGTTGCCAAGTGGTGCCGCACCTTTCGCGCCTTTCGAAAGGTGGGATTCCACGATTCTGTCCCGGGTTTGGGAATTTTGTGAAGTTTGACTTGGCGGAATCGACACGCGGACAGAGCTTGCCCGCTCTCGCCGAAGCCCCGAGCGAAGCCGAGGGGGAAGTCGAGGGGGGTGTCCGCGCTACACAGCTTTCAGTGCGGCTGCGTTTTGCGTCCCGGGAAGGAGACGTCCGAGGAATCCCACCCTTGCGCGCAGGACGCGCAAGGATGAGGATGAGGAACCCGGCCTTCTATTAAAGGAGGCCGCCCCGAATGGCGGACGATCCGCTACGCTGCTACCGCGACCTGATGGAAGGTTGAGGTGACGGCTTCAAACGTCTGAACCCTGGGCGTTCCATCGATGAATCTTCCAAGGGTTTTCAACACTTGTGGGTAGGTATTGGTGTTGTAAGCTTCTGCATCGGCTTTGCTGTCCCACAGGCTGATGGCAATCAGATCCATGCTGTTGGGATTTGACAGCGAGATTTCGTCCTTGAAGCCCTTCTGCTTGCGCAGTAACGGCAGAATTTCGTTTTCAAGGGTCCGGGTATAGTCAGAAAGCATGTTCGATTTCAAACGCAGAGAGACATTGCGTGCAAACATATCAACCTCCTAAAGGTTGTTGTCGCTAAGAGGAGAGAACTTCAGATGGGCTGACTTAGTTCAGGGAACCTGAAAGAGGTGGGAACCACCTCACTTTCAACGCTAGCCCTATGGGACACCATTGTCAACCAACTGTACTCGTCCAGTAGATGAGTGACACTTTTCATTCCTTTCGTTGGGATAGGTTCTGTCGCAGGAATTGGAGCGGGGTTAAGTAGCCGAGCGCCTGATGGGGGCGGACGGTGTTGTAGATTTTTTCCCACTGGCGCAGTTCGCGATTGAGTTTTTTCATCTCGAGGGAGCAGGCGGTAACCTGGTAAAACTCCTCGGTATGGGTACGGTTGGCGCGTTCGACGGCGCCATTGAGTTTGGGCGAGCGCGGCGGCAACACGAACAAATGCAAACCGCGGAGCTGGCAGGCTTGTTCGAACTCGGCGGCAAACTCGGAGCCACCGTCGACCTGCACCGCCCGAATGGGAAACGGCATGCGGTGCTGCAAGGTATCGAGGAACTCGGTCGCGGTTTGGGCAGTGGCGCGGGTGTGCGCCTGCACGACATCCCAACGCGAGATGACGTCGCGGGCGGTGAACTGTTTGAAGGCCACGCCCGGCACCGGACGCACCTCCAGAGTGTCGACCTGGACCAGATCGCCCGGCTCCAAGACCGCATACTGCTTGGGTTTGCGCACCGCATAGGGACGAGTTCGCAGCGCCCGTCGCGATCCCGGAACCCCCGGACGCGGCGGCTCGACCAGCCGGCCCTGCCGTTTGAGTTGCGTGAGAATGCGTCCCACCATGGAGGTCGAAACCGGATTCCGCTGGCGGCGCAGAAGAACCGCTAGCTTATCCTTGCCCCAGCGTGGAAACTGCAACCGCAAAGTCAAAACCTTTCCTTCTAAAGAAAAAGACCAAGTGGGCTGGCGTCGTCGCCGGGGACAATGACTGCGCTCTTCCAGGGTCGTCAAATCGTACCGGTCATAGCGTCGTTGCCAACGATAAAACGTCTCCCGGCTGATGCCGAAATGACGACAGGTCTGGGCTACGTTGCCCGAGCGCCCATAGAAATCCATCCAAGCCAATCGAACCCGGGCCTCTCGACTTAACTCCACCCCGATCCGAGCCAGGCGCCCAGACCCAGGCGGTTTCCCTCCGCGAATTTGCATTCCGACACTCTATTCGAGTGTCACTAATCATTCTGAACGAGAGCACCAACTGAGCACACCCCATCGGTGCTCTATAGCCATTCGGGATGAAGAAGACTTCGAGCGTCATCGCGAATACATTCGAATGAATCCTGTGCGTGCCGGGCTGGTTCGAAAGCCGGAGGAGTATCCGTATTTGTCGGCCGCGAATCGCTTCGTCCTCGATTCAGCTCCACAGGGCTAAAGCCCTTTCTTGAATTTCATAAAACGCGGGCCTGAAGGCCCGCTCTTCCACCAAACCCTTCTTTCCGATCCTCTTCCAGATGCGGCGACAAAAGATGCGGCAACAAGGCTCATGCGCCACCATTAGCCTGTGCGCCACCGTGGAAGAGCGGCCCTTCAGGGCCGCGCAAACGTCCCGTCCGACCGTGGCCTTCAGGCCCGGTGGTCGCAGTTCTTGGATGAGCCAATTTCATTGCGTTCTGCGTTTCTATTAGTAGAGACGCACTATGGGGGGTGAAATTCTTCCCCACGCGATTCCCCCTAAGGTCTTGAGCAAAACCAAAAAGGAGAATTGCCGTGAAACGTGCCCACAGTAAAGAATCCAGCAAATTGAAGAAAGTCGTTGAGGAACGCCTTCAGGCACTGAAATCGTTCCACGAGCTCCGTGTTCCTCTGTGGGAGGCTGTCGCTTCGGAACTCGAACGGAGTGGCGGGAAGAAGTTGTTCCGCGAGCGTGCCGCCCATGTCAGCAAGCAAATGCAAACAGCATTCCAGCAGTTGCGCGCTGGAAAGCTGAGTCGAGATCGGGCCATCGATAGCTATCAACACGCGTTGAACGAACTGCATAAGGATTTTGGGGACCGATCGATCGACGCGTTGTGGAAGAATGCGAAGCTCCAACCATCGATACCCGAGGTAATGCTCGCATGGTATGGGAAACCGCTCCGCGACCCGCTCCTGCGGATCGTGCCCGACAAATACCTGGGATGGTTTCTCGAGAATCAGCTGAAAGCTCCCTCTGACGTTGGAACGTTGCAGCAGGGTCTTGGTGGTGATGCACCTCCGCCGTTCGGCTTCTGCGCGACGCCACCTTACCCTGTCCACGAAGATCGCGGGGATTGGCAGGGTATCGGTGGTGACCTCGCCATGAGCTCTCCGGGCTCTGGCTCGTGCTTCGTCCAGGTATTTGGAGACCTGGTGGGCGGAGCTTCAGCGCACTCGTTGGTGGGCGCTGACTTCGACATCCCGGCAGGGTTTACAAAGATTTCGGTGACCGCCAGCATCAGTTTTAATTTCAGTGGCTTCACCTACACCATCGGCGGAGCGGCAGGAGTCGGAGCGGATTTTTGGCTCTGGATCGAGGATCCAGCTGGCGCCGATCCCGTCGAGAAAGGAGAGGGTGTCTTTTCCTTGCTGTCGCCGGTGATATGGGGAAACAGTGCTAGTGGAATGGGTGATGCGGCCATCGTGTCCTCGATTGCTACCCCAGATGCTGCCGCACGCACCATCCGCGTATTTGCAGGTATCGCTGCGCATGCGGAGGCATTCTCCACATTTACCGCTGCTTGCTTCGCGACAGTCGAATGCACGGTAACAAAGATTTGCGTCATGGCGACATAGTAGCCGGATGCGCATGGGCTCCCACTCATTCGCGGACTTTGTGACTGGAGACGCACTTTGCGGCTGAGTGGGATTCCACGCACGAAATTATCGAGAGCCAAATTTTCTTGACTTCGAACCACCGCTCCCACAAATTAGAAGCAGGAATCAACCACGAACTTGAGTCCGGTCCCGTCGCCGAGGCGATGAGCGAAGCTCCTTGAAAATCCCAGCGATCTTTACGGGGAATTTCTTGTAAGTTGTTGATTCTAATTGACCTGACCTAGGGAAGCTCTGAATAAGTGCCGGCAGAAATCGCAAACCACAAAGGACACAAAGGCACACGAAGGAAATCAGGAACTTAATCAGAGCTTCCCTGAGGGGGAGAGGCTACCGTCAAATCTTAAGAGCACCGCGAAGGAATCATCGGTTCGCAGATTGCAGCTAGTTATGTTTGACTGAGGGCTGAGAGCTAAAAGCTAAGACCCATGCCAACCCTAACCTACCTCGAAGCCATTCGCCAGGGAATCTGGGAGGAGATGGAGCGCGACCCCACCGTCTTCTGCCTGGGCGAGGACATCGGCATTTACGGTGGCGCCTTCAAGGTTACCGACGGTTTCATCGACCACTTCGGCGCTGAGCGCGTGATCGACACGCCCATTGCCGAGTCGGCCATCGTCGGTGCCGCTTTTGGGGCATCGCTCACCGGCTTGCGGCCCGTCGTTGAGTTTCAGTTCATGGACTTCATCGGCTGCGCCTTCAACCAGATCGTCAACATGGTCGCTAAGGCGCACTATCGCTGGGGAGCCCCGGCGCCCCTCGTTATTCGTGGGCCGAGCGGCGGCAACGTCCATGGGGGGCCGTTTCATTCGCAGAACCCGGAGATGTGGTTCGTGCACGCGCCCGGGCTTAAGGTCGTCTGTCCGGCCACGGCCTATGACGCGAAGGGGCTGATCAAGTCCGCGATCCGCGACAACAATCCGGTCATTTTTTTCGAACACAAATATCTCTATCGCCGGATCAAGGAAGAAATTCCCGCGGACGCCTACATCGTTCCGATCGGCAAAGCGCGAGTGGCGCGCGAAGGCCGCGATCTGAGCGTGATCACGTATGCCGCGATGTTGCACACGGCGCTCGAAGCCGCGGAAATTTTGAGCAAAGAAGGAATCGACCTCGAAGTCGTCGATCTGCGCACGGTCTCGCCCCTCGATCGCGAGGCGATTGCCGCTACCGTGAAGAAGACCAACAAAGTCATTATTCTTCATGAACACGCGCGCACCGGAGGGCTCGCCGGAGAAGTTTCGGCCATCATCAACGAAGAAGCCTTCGACGATCTTGACGGCCCAATCGTCCGCCTCGCCTCGCTCGACACGCCCGTCCCGTTCTCACCGCCGCAGGAAGAATTCTTTTTGCCAAAGGTGAGCGACGTAGTCCGCGAAGCGCGCCGCCTGCGCGCCTACTGATCCGATTTCGTAACGAAACTTCGCGGCCAAAGCGAGGGTTCCGCGCAAGGTGTATATTGCCGGAGAGAAGATTATCTTCTGAACGCGCTTGCGGGCTTCGAAACGCAGAGGATTTTGTCATGGGCAAATTCATTCTGGGGATTGTCTTCGCCATCGTGCTTCTGCTGCTGGTCGCGATTGGCCTCGCCACGCTGGGCTTTTTGCCGACGCGGGCCAATGTTGAACCGCCGAAGACCGAAGCCCACGTCGCCATGGCCGCGCTCGACAGTTCGGTCGAGCGCCATGCTCCGCGCCTGAATAATCCCGTTCCCGTCACCGACGACAACCTGATCGAGGGGCTGAAGATTTACACGATGAATTGCGCGCTCTGTCATGGAGGCATCGATCGCCGTCCTTCTCAGCTCGAGCACTCGCTCTATCCCGAACCTCCGAATCTCATCTCCGATCCGGATACCGATGACGAATGGCACATCTTCTTCATCATCAAGAATGGCGTGCGCTATAGCGGAATGCCGGCGTGGGACAAGTCGCTCTCCACCGATGACATGTGGAAGGTCACGGCATTCTTGTCGCGCATCGAGAAGCTCCCGCCGGCAGTTCAGGAGTATTGGAAGAAAGCGGCAGGAGGAGCCGCGCCGGTTGCCGAATCTGCCACGGACAAGGCTGCGGACAAGAAAGACCACCACGATCAGCACTAAGGGCTAAGCACTACATCCGAATCATCTCCCAAATGATGGCGAGGTGATGGTCATCGTGTTCCGCCACGAAGAAGAGGTGATCGACCAGCCGCATTGGAGTTTTCAGCCGCGGATGGACAAGCGGGCGCTCAAACAGTCCCGAGTCGATTCCCTCCAGGCGCTTAAGCATTGCCATTCGAGCGCGCCGAAAATCCGCCAGAATCTCTTCGGGAGCACGATCGTTATACTTCGCCTCGAACGTCCCGCGGTTGCTCAAATCGGCTACCGAGAGGTCGTTTCGCCCGCCAAGGTAATCTTCCACGCGCGCCATCCACAAAGGTTCGAGGTTGAGCAGATGCCCTGCATGTTCCTGCGGCGACCACTTGCCTTCATCGGCCCGCAACATGCGCTCCGCGTCGCGTCCGCGCGTCATCTCTTCGAGCCGCGCGGGAGTTCCCCGCAGCCGCACGCACAAATCGGGATAAAGCTCGACCGGGAAAGAAAACTGAAACTTCCGCTCAAACCATTTCGCAATCGGCGCCATAGGGAATACCCGAATAAGGGATGCAAGAGATGCCGTAGAAGAATCGCAAAAAAGCGCCGAGTTTCTGTATGGGCCGTGAAAAACACACTGCGCAGCATTCCACGGGACATCTATGGCATCTAATCTCGGGCTGTGACTTTGGCCAATGGGAAATTCGGTGGTTTGGCAATCTGAAAAAACCGGCCTTTGATTTGGTTTCGCGAATCACTAAATTACCCAATTTCTCAATTGCGCAATTTTAACGGGAGTCATTCATGAGAACACTGGAACTGGGCCGTTCGGGCCTGCAGGTTTCCGCTATCGGCTTGGGTTGCATGGGCATGTCCGAATTCTATTTTGGACGCGACGATGCCGAATCCATCGCTACCATTCACCGCGCCCTGGAACTCGGTATCACGCTGCTCGACACCGCCGACGTCTACGGTCCGCATACCAACGAAGAGTTGGTGGGCCGCGCCATTAAAGGCAAGCGCGACCAAGTCGTCCTCGCCACCAAGTTCGGTATCGTTCGCGATCCCACCAATCCCAATCAGCGCAGCGTTAACGGCAAGCCGGAGTATGTCAAGCAGGCCTGCGAGGCCAGCCTTAAGCGCCTGGGCGTCGAGCACATCGATCTTTATTACCAGCATCGCGTCGATCCCAATACGCCCATCGAAGAAACGGTGGGCGCGATGGCCGAGCTCGTCGATGAAGGCAAGGTCCGCTACCTCGGTCTCTCAGAGGCCAGCATGAAGACTGTGCGCAGCGCCTTCGATGTTCATCCCATCGCCGCGCTCCAATCCGAGTACTCGCTCTGGACGCGCGATCCCGAGGCAGAGATTCTTCCCACCTGCCGCGAGCTTGGCGTCGGCTTCGTAGCCTACAGTCCGCTCGGCCGCGGATTCCTTACCGGACAGTTCAAAGCGTTCGACGATCTTCCCGCGGACGACTACCGCCGCAACTCCCCGCGTTTTCAGGGGGAGAATTTTCAGCGGAACCTGAATCTGGTCAAGAAAGTTCAGGAGATGGCGGAAGAGAAGAAGTGCCAACCTTCGCAGTTGGCGCTGGCATGGGTTCTGGCGCAAGGTGGAGACATCGTCCCCATTCCTGGCACCAAGCGCCGCAAATACCTGGAAGAGAATTTGGGCGCGCTCGATGTAGAACTCTGCCCTGACGAACTCCGCCGGTTAAGCGAGATCTTTCCGTTTGGAGCAGCAGCCGGCGAGCGCTACCCCGAACACATGATGGCGCTGGTGAATGCTTGAGGCCTGGTTGGGAGAAGCTTAAGGGTTCACCCGCCCAAGATCTTATTAACGTCTTTATACGGGATGCCCGCGGCCAGGGCAGAATACGTTCCCGAGTTTTTGAGCTCCTCCGCCATACCGCGCAGCGCTCCAAGCGTAGCTCGCATAAATCCCGATCCCACGCTCACCCGCGCTACGCCTAGCTTCTCCAGTTCTGCAATCGAAGGTGTACCGGGCACGGTCAAAATGTTCAATGGACAAGCCACATCCTTAACCAGCAGGCCAATCGTTTTCGCATCCTTCAGGCCCGGCGCAAACACACAATCGGCGCCGGCGTCGCGAAAGGCGACCAGCCTCCGCACGGTCTCGGCATAATCCGCGTCCGGATTCTCGCCTTCGAGCAAATACACATCCGTCCGCGCATTCAGCACAAGAGGCACGCGCAGCGCGGCAGCGGTCTCGCGAACCGCCTTGATCTTTTCCAGCACCAGATCGAGCGGCAGCAGCGGCTGATCGGCGCGGCCGGACGTGTCTTCCAGGTTCATCCCGACCGAGCCTGCCTCGATCACCTCGCGCGTCGTCCGTGCAATCTCTTCCGGCGACGAACCGTATCCCCACTCAAGGTCCGCCGTTACCGGAACCTTCACCGCGCGCGCAATTCGTGCAATGCGCGCGATCATCTCCGCGCGCGAGATCCGCTGCCCATCGGGATATCCCAGCGAAAACGCGATTCCCGCCGAAGTGGTGGCAATGGCCGAGAACCCAACTTCCTCCAAGACCCGCGCACTCGCCACATCCCACGCGTTCGGCAGGACTAGCACCCCGATCCCGCGGTGCCGGAGTCGAAAATCTATCGCCTTATCAATTTGCGTAGCCATGATTAGTAAGTAGGTTGTTGAACCTCGCTGCTCAAATTCGTTTTATTTCTTCCGCAGAGCCTTCTCCCGCATCCTCGCCAAAAAACTGGGCACGTGCACGACCGCTCGCCCCACCGTTCCACTCCCAATCTCCTGCCCTCCATCGTCGGCGATCACGCGCATGGTATAAAACCGGCCATCAAACGACTCCAATTCCGCGCGGGCATGAACCCGCATACCAATCCCCGTCGCCGCCCGGTGCTCCACGTGAATCGAAATCCCGACCGTAATCTCCCCTTCTTCGCAAAAGGGCTGGAGAGCGACAAAGCAGGCGATTTCCATCAGCCGAATCATGTCGGGAGTGGAATACACTGGCGGCAATTCCGCACGATGCCCCGCCAGAGTGTGCTTCAACTCGACAGTCTCTTCCGCTTCGCCAACAACACCGATGGGAATGTGATGGGCCATACCTTGGAATGATAGTTCAGGAGAGGTCGAGACCGATGTGTTTGAATGTAGCGCTGGCGCCCGGCGGCTGTCCGGCGGGCGCCCTGGCCCGCCGTATCAAAATCAGCACTACAGACAAGCGCTTTTGTGCCAGCGGCCGCTTACGCGCTCATCGCCATAGTTCGCCGCGCTTCAACCCCATCGAGCGCAGTCCACAGCGCCTTGGCTGCAGCATCGGCAGCTCGGAGCGCCCGCTCGGCTGCTTCGGGATGCGCTTCAATCCGTTTCTGCAGCAGCTTTCGCCACACCTGTGAGTGATATACATCCGCGGTCGTGTGCAGGGTGAAGTAGCTCCGAGTTTTCGCGGAAGCGCCATACAGATCGCGCAGCCCGCGATCCTTCTCGGCTGCGATGCGCGGCACCTGCGACTCATACGCATAGAACGCTGCCAGCGCTTCCTCCGCCGTCCCTTCGCTGGCGGTACGCTGAAACCACGCGACCAGATCCCGAACTTCCTTCACCGGCCTGCGCGCCGTCGCGCGCCGTCCGCCCATGCCTTCGACAAAGTCCAGCCACATGTCGGCATGAGACTCCCCCGGCTCGCCAAATGCGCTCTCGCCGCCATTCTCGTCCGTCATGTTGGCCAGCACGGCGCGCCGCAGATCGCCATCTTCCAGGCGAATCCCAAGCTGCGCCAGGTAGCCGGGAAATGCCTGCACGTGATGGTAGTAATCTTCCGCGTATTGCCGCAGGTCTTCGCGGCTCAACTCGCCCGCCGCCCACGCTTTGTAAAAAGGATGACAAAGAAGGTCGTATTTCTGGATGCGTTGGTCAAGTTGAGACAAGAATTCCTTTACGTCCATAACCACCTCGGACCTTCAATATACGGTTTGACCCTCGTCATGGCAAGGCATGCTGCTACTCACATTGGTGACCATCAACCCGTATCGAAGTGTCATTGCTGAAGAGGTCGAATGACCTTCTCAGCAGCCAAAAGCGGCCTCCGAAGGATCGCCAGAAAGTCATGCAAGACCTCTTCACGCGCGGCTTTGGGCGCATCTACTTGTTACAATCAACACATCGCTTTTCCCGCCGCGAAACGGGTTTCGCACATCGCACATGCACTTCGACGAACATTTCGACGTAGTCGTGGTCGGCGCCGGCCACGCCGGATGCGAAGCCGCGATGGCGGCCGCCCGCATGGGCCTCAAGACTGCTCTTTACACGCTCAACGTCGACCTGATCGCGCAAATGTCGTGCAACCCGGCCATCGGCGGAATCGCCAAAGGCCACCTGGTTCGCGAAGTCGACGCTCTCGGCGGCATCATGGGCGAAGTCACCGACGCCGTCGGGATCCAGTTCCGCCTCCTTAACACTTCGCGAGGTCCTGCCGTCTGGTCTCCGCGCGCGCAGTGCGACAAGCAAGGCTATCGCTTGAAAATGCGCGAGGT
Organism: uncultured Acidobacteriaceae bacterium; assembly: GCA_963698865.1. Taxonomy (GTDB): domain Bacteria; phylum Acidobacteriota; class Terriglobia; order Terriglobales; family Acidobacteriaceae; genus Acidiflorens. The sequence continues at coordinate 1,575,063 of CAVOSL010000007.1, forward strand.
GCTGGAATCGCAGCCGAATCTGAAGATCAAGCAGGCTGAGGTGGCGGACGTAATTCTAGAGGAACGGTCGATGGTCGATGGTCGTTCGTCGTTCGCAGATTCGCCACAAAGTCGTCATTCCGACCCTGAGGCCGCCGAAGGGGAGGAATCTGCATTTCCCAACGACCAACGACTAACGACCAACGACAGTGAGCGCAAGCGAGCCCTCGGCATTCTCCTGCGCGACGGCCGCCGCGTCTCCTCGCCTGCTGTCATCATCACCACGGGAACGTTCCTCAACGGTCTCATTCATTGTGGCGAGCAGCAATATCCCGCGGGCCGCTCCGGCGAACCGCCCGCGGTCCTGCTCGGCGAGGCGTTGAAGAAACTTGGCCTTCGCGGATGCCGCCTTAAGACCGGCACCCCCCCGCGCCTCGACGGCCGGACCATCGACTGGTCAAAATTCGAGATCCAGCCCGGCGACGAAGACCCCACTCCCTTCAGCTTCCGCACGCATCAGGTGGCGCATCACGATAAGCAGGTCCCCTGTTACATCGCGTTCACGACGCGAAGAAACGCACCGCGTCATCCGGGAAAACGTCCATCGCTCGCCGATGTACAGCGGACAAATCCAATCTATCGGCCCGCGCTATTGCCCGTCGATTGAAGACAAAATTGTGAAGTTTCCCGATAAGCTGACGCACCAGCTTTTTCTCGAGCCCGAGGGACTGAACACGCACGAAATTTATGTTAACGGCATGAGTACGAGCCTGCCGATCGACGTGCAGTTGGCCATTCTCAAGTCGATCCCCGGCCTCGATCAAGCCGAGATGATGCGTCCCGGCTACGCCATTGAATACGACTCCATCGATCCCACCGAACTCAATCGCACACTGGAGACAAAGAAGATTGCCGGCCTGTTTCTGGCCGGCCAAATCAACGGAACGTCTGGCTACGAAGAAGCCGCTTGCCAGGGAATCATGGCCGGGATCAATGCTGCGCTAAAAGTGAAGAACGAGCCGCCGCTGATTCTCGATCGCACGGAAGCCTACACCGCGATTTTGATCGACGATCTGATTTCCAAGGGAACCAACGAGCCTTACCGGATGTTCACGTCGCGCGCCGAGTTTCGCCTTCATCTGCGCATCGATAACGCCGATCGCCGCCTGACCCCGCACGGCCGGCGGGTGGGCCTGATCAACGACGAAGCCTGGAATGATTTTCAAGCGAAGCAAAAGCGCATGGAGGAAATGAAGCAATTGCTGGAGCGCACAAGGGTGAACAGCTCAGTGCTGGAGCAAATGGATCAGGGCTTCGGCGAATCCCCGAACGACCAACGACCGACGACCATTTCCCTGTCGTCTACCCTGGGCCAGCCCCTATCTCAGCTTCTGAAGCGTCCCGAGATCCAGATCGAACAGCTTGTCCCTGCCCTGCGCAATATCGCGCCCGATTTCTTCGCCCAAAATTCCTCTGCGTCCTCTGCGACTCATATTTCCTCCGCCCTCCGCAACGAACTGAAATCCATCGAAACGGAGATCAAGTACGCCGGCTATCTTGACCAGCAGCAGCGCGCCATCGACCGCCTCAAGAAGGCGGAGCAGCGCCGCATTCCGGAGTGGTTTGACTACCATTCTGTCAGCGGCCTCTCCCGTGAAATGCAGGAAAAGCTGCGCAAGATCCAGCCCCAGACCCTGGGCCAGGCGTCGCGCATTCCGGGAGTCACCCCCGCGGCGGTCTCGCTCGTCAACGTCTATATCGAAATTCAATCTCGCCGGCGCGACCAAGCAGCAACTTTGTAGATGAATGCGGAAAATTCAAGGGAAGAGAAGGGCACGATTTTTCGGTGGTACGCTTGAGCTGAAGAATTAGATTTGCACCTGCGGCTGGAACGTCATTCGACCGCTGCCTGCCCTCGTCCGGCAGCCTTACTCCGATACATGAGTTCATCCGCCCGCTTGATCAGCGAATCGGCGGAATCATCGCGACCTGCCACCGCCCCGCCGATCGACACCGACAACGGTACCCGCCGGCCTCCGCTCACCAGGGACGTCTGCGCTACCTGCCCGCAGCATCGGTCCGCCAGTTGATTCAGGATAGCGAGATCCACATGCCGGATCACCGCCAGAAACTCATCGCCGCCCCATCGCCCCACAATGTCTGTGGTGCGCAGCGCTCCCACCAGGGTCTTGGCCGCCTCCTGTAGCGCCTCATCCCCGGTCGCGTGCCCAAATCCATCGTTGATCGCCTTGAACCAGTCGAGGTCGATCACCAGGACGCCAAATGGATCCCCGTGCACGTGGAACTCGGTCAGCGCCGTTTTTACCGATAACTCCAGATACCGCCGGTTGGGCAATTGCGTGAGCTGGTCGAGAAAAGCCAGCCGCTCCATCTCTTTTGTTTTGCGCGCCGCCGCCAGCCGCGCCGTCTCGTCGCTAAAGATCTCGACCGCGCCCACGACCGAGCCATCGTCGCCGTGAATCGGTTGCACGCGCACCAGCACCGGCACGCGCCGGCCTTGCTTGTGCCGCAAGAAAACTTGCGCCTCCCGTGGCGCCCCGTCGTTGATCGTCGCGGTCAAGGGGCAGCCATCGTGGCACAACTTCTTTCCTGTTCCATCCACATGACAGAGGACCTCATCCTGGCAGAACCGGCCCATCACTTCTTCTGCCCTGAATCCGGTGAGACGACAGGCTTGCTCATTCCAATACAAAACCCGCCGCTCGCGGTCCACAAAGTAGACCCCATCGCTCATGTGATCGAGCAGGTCTTTGTAAAAATTGGGATCGGACGGAACACCAGAAAATGCGACGTTGGCGGGGCTCGGTTTACTCAAAGTGGCCATAGGTGAATAGGATCTCAGTTCAATTCAGGAAGAAATCCGCGAAGGCGCCCCGAGTCGACGCTCGACGTCCGTTAATGAGCGCTAAGACTCAGGTACCCCAACTAACTGGCTGTCGCGTTCTAATCTCCCGCTCACCTAGCTTCTTCGGTCGCGTCCCATTGGACAAATTACTTAGGTCACGGCGGATTCCGGGGCGAGTGCGCATCGCCATGGTGCCATCCCGGGCGGGTTTCGCGGGCTGGTAGGCTGGACGCGCTGGGGTCACTCGACCTTCTGCAGTGCCGCCCGTAACTCCTCATAGGTCATCGCTCCAGGGTGGTACATTGCCACCTGCCCCGCTCGATTCAGCACCACCAGGGTTGGGGTCGTACTTGCCCCGTAGGTCTTGAAGTTCCGCCGGCTCAGAGGCACGGGCATATCGAGCAAACTTGCGTAATACTTCTGCCGGACGGCGTCGATGTAACTTCGTTCCGCTGCGGGAGCGGCATCCGCTCCCTGCGCCGCATACCCGTAAAGCTGCGTCGGACCAATTACCACCAACCCTTTGGGAGCAAACTCCTGCCGCAACCGGGCAATGATCGGAACCTCGGCTTTGCAGTCTCCGCACCAGTGCGCCCAGAAGAACAACAGGACAGGCGACCCTTTCAGCGACGTCAACGTCGGAGGCTTCGAGCCCAGATATTGCGTCTCCTCGATGGCGGGTGCCGGATGCCCCACCAGGACCAGCAAATTTAAATTTTTCTGCAATCGCGGTCCAATCGAGGTCGTTCCATATTTCGTCAGCGCCGACCGCAGCAGCCGGATCGCCGCCTCCTGCTGCCCCTTCTCCGCCATTGCTTGCGCGAGAACCTCATACGCGGCCCCGAGGGCCGTGGGCAGTTGAGGCTCCGCATCCAGTTTTCGCTTGGCCAGCGCCTGTTCGCACAGCGCGCGCGTCTCGCCCGCATACGACGTGGCTTTATCCCACTGTTTAGCGGCTGCCTCGCCCCGCCCCATCCACGACAGCGCCTCCAGATACTCCGGTGTGGCGCCGTTCCGAGCCTTGTAGTCGCGCAGTTCCGCGTCAGCCGCGGCGAAGGAGTTCTGCTCCAAGCGGGTCCGAACATCGAAAACCAGATCTGCGAGAGAGTTTTGAGTAAATCCAAGTAAGAGGAGCGCGCACCCTGCCATCCACCACGTCTTTCGAATCCCCATGATCTGATAATGGATGACCCGCGCCAAAAAGAAAAGGGGTGGTGGAGACACGCCACCGAAGTTTCGAAGGAACGTTATGCGGCCATTCTCTGCGGATAATCGTACTGCGCCAACAGCCCGATCATTTCCTGAATGTTCGCTATCTCGAAGTTAGCCATCGACCGATAAGGCGCCAGCGCCTCCATCACCGGCTGAGAAGGACAGAACAACTTCAAGTGAATGCCGTTATCCCGTGCCCAGCGCTCGAGAAAAATGAGCATGCCAAGCCCACCGCCGCTAATCGCCTCAACTTCCGAAAGGTCTACCGCAATCACGCGCGCATCATCCTGGGATTGGACGGTATCACGGAGTTTGAACACCGCGTCGCTATGGGTGATTCTGCCGCGGCACTCAACCACCGTGAGTTCCGTGAACTTCTCGATGCGTATCGCGAGCATGAAATCCTCCGCAGCCGTTCACTCAATTCGCCGCTTCTGGAAGTAGCAAGGCTCACGCCAAAGCCATTCTCGCTTATTTATCAATCAGATACGGCCAATCACTGAGAACGGTGCCGTCCGGGGAACTTGAATTTTTGCCGGTCGGCCAGAAAATCTGTCCTACAACAATCGCTTGAATAAGTGCGTGGCATTACCTCAGCTACCGCCATCGTGGTACAAAATCAGTGGTTATTTACAGAATTGCTTTGATATACTTGAAGGGCGTTTGATCTTCTGCGGTTGTAAGCAGTACCCCGCTCTATGGCGTGACCTGCCTGCACTACCCTGCGAGCTTCAGCGCATACTTCAACACCAAAGGAACACAGTATCACCATGGAAACAGGAACAGTAAAGTGGTTTAACGACGCTAAAGGCTATGGTTTCATCAGCCGCCAGAACGGCGAGGACGTTTTCGTGCACTTCTCCGCCATTCAGGCTAACGGATTCCGCAGCCTGCAAGAAGGACAACAAGTTCAGTTCGACGTAGTCAAAGGCCCGAAGGGCTGGCAGGCAGAAAACGTCAAAGGCGTCTAAGACCGCTTTTACAATTCGATAGACAGGGCGGCTTTCGGGCCGCCCTTCTTATTGGCCCCTTCTCTTCTTTTAGCTTCTCTTCGCAGGACTTAGAATCCGGCGCTCGCCCCGTGCGCGCCATGCGCTTGACATAGCAGATACCAACCGCCATGCTTATGCAGTTCCGGAGGAACGATGGCCGAGACGCAGGCGAAAGAGACCCAAGCGAAAGACAAACGAGCCACCCGGCGATTCGCGCTGCGCTTGCCGGTCAGCGTGCGCTATGGTGAACCCACGGAGGAGCACGCGGCGCAAACTCGCGACGTGAGCGCGCGGGGAATCTGCTTTTATGTTGACTCCGCCATTCAGGCCGGAGCGGCGATCGATTTCACGCTCACGCTGCCACCCGAAATAACGCTGACCGAAGCGATCCGGGTGCGCTGCAAGGGCCACGTGGTGCGCGTGGAAGGCGGCAATCCGGCGGACAAGATGGCGGTCGCTGCCGTGATTGACGAATACGAGTTTCTCGCCGAGAGCTAGCGCTGAGTGGGGGACATTGCGTTCGCGCCCGCTTTTTCCGAGGGCGCTCGAGTGGTATGGTTGAGGAAACACCGAGCGCTTTTGTGAATAACATCCTGCCGAATTGTGTGTTCCGGCACGCCTCGATTGCGAGTCGCGGTTCTGCAAGGTCGCGCGCCGCGAAACGCTGTGGTTTGCTCCCCGGGATGAGGGCATTGGCAGCGTGCGCTCTGGTCTTTCTCGTCTTTGGAACGCTGGCGCTCGGTAGTGCGCAACTCTTCGCCCAAGCGCAGCCATCAGCGGGCAAGCCTTCGGCTAGCAAAACTTCTCCAAAGAGGCGCACCGCAACACCGATTGCAGCGATCAAGAGCTTCCGCGTCATCCAGGAGAAGACGGGACCCGCGGTCGAGATTCTCGCGACCCATCCCATGGTTCCGGCGATTCAGCTGATCAATGATCCGACGCGGCTGGTGATCGACGTGGCGAATGCCCGTCTCGACGCTCAAGAGAAGCGCATCAGTGTGCAGTCCGACGAAATCAGCGCGGTGCGCGCAGACCAGTTTCAGGCCAAACCGCCGGTGGTGCGCATTGTGGTGGACCTCCTCGCGCCTCGCACGTACACCTGGGAGGCGGCGGGCAATCGCCTGGTGGTGCATCTGGGGAAGAACCCGACCGAAGCAAGCCATTCGCCATTTCAATCGCCGACGGTTGCGAGCCTGACGCCGGCGCCGCCGCCCGTGGTGAAGGCCGTGCGCGCGGCCGGGCCGCTGGCGCTGGCCGCAAATGCCGCCAGTGTTGGTTCGTCGTTTACGGCGGGAGCGGACACGGCCGTGCTCACTTTGTCGAGCGGCGGCGAGGTGCGCGTTTGTCCCGGAACGACGCTTTCGATCACTCCTTCGCAAAACAAGCACAACCTGCTGCTTGGAATGAATACGGGTGCGCTCGAAACGCATTTGCAGCTCGATGCTTCTTCCGACTCGGTGATGACGCCGGACTTCCGCATCCTTTTGGTCGGGCCGGGAGAGTTTCATTACGCGTTCAGCGCGGATAGCCAGGGCAACACCTGTGTGCGCGCACTTCCCGGCAACTCGGCGTCGGCGATTGTGACTGAGTTAATGGGCGATCGAACGTACCAGGTGAAGTCAACGGACCAGCTTGTGTTTCGGGCCGGGCAGCTTGATCGCGTGGATATGGCCGTGCCACTGGAATGCGGATGTCCGCCGCCGCGGCAGGCGATTGAAAGAGCCACGAATAGTTTGCCAGCGGATAATGCTGCGGCGACTGAAGCGCTGCGACCGGTCAATGCCAATCCATCGCAGCCGGCCAGTTCACCCCAGATCGAGGCTCCGAGCGGCGGAGTTCCGGCGGGAAATTCGGTGCCCGCTGTTCCCGTTGTCCCGAATGAGCTGCACGTGCAGATATCGGCACCTCTGGTGTTCCAGGCTACTGGACCTCCGCCCGCACCCGTGGAAGACGTACGCGCCCTGCCGCTGGATACGCGCGAACTACAAACGCCGAAACTGAACGTGGCGCCTTCTGCGTCCGTCAATCCTCCAGGTACACGAGCCTCCAGCGCGGGAGGATCCACCGACGGCCACCCGCACGGGTTCTTCCACAAGCTGGGGCATTTCTTCGCTTCGATGTTCCACTGAGAGTTGCGCGGACGGCCGACCGCCAACTGCCTACCGCCTTGCGCCTCGTGTGTCACGGTTTTTGTGGCTTGGCGGATTTTTTGGCAGACGGTGGTGCGGGTGTCTGCGGCGCCGGTTGGGCTGTCGCCGGGGCAGTTTCCGACGGAGCCTCTAAGGCTTTCTTGAGGAACCCCTGCGGGACGGTAGCGGTAAGAATTGCCCGGTCTCGGGCACGCTCCACCTTTAAGCTGTCAAAAAATGCTTTCACGTCGGGATCCGTGCCGTGCGTGCCCACGCTGCTCTCGGCCGCGTGAAATATCATGAGAAACGTGGTCACCTTGTCGACGATTGCCTGCGCGTCCGAGTCGCCGGCGGTAAACGCCTCCGCCTTTAGGTGCACCGCCCTGAGATAGCGTGCGGAAATGACGACGACGGCCGGTTTCGGAAACAGGAGGCTCCAACTGCCGAAGCCTTCAAGAGAATTCATCGCTGCCGGCTTCACTTGCAGAATGGCGAAGGACAGGCTGGCCAGCGGCACCTCCTTGTAAAACTTGCGCAGCAATGACGGTCCTCCAAAGGGCGAGGCCAGCTTGCGGGAGCGATCGATCATGCCGCGAATCACGTCGGGATCGGGATGGTTGGAGACAGCGACGCTGTCATAGGAGAGAAAAGTTACGCGAACGGTGCGGCCCTCGACCGGGATGTTGTAGATGTCGAAGCCACGATAGCTATCGACCGAGGAGGCTTGCCGCTTGAGGTAGGCAAGCATCAGGGCAGAATTGAATTTGCCGACGAAGATCTCGGAGAAGCGCGGCTCTGAAGCGGTGCCGGCCGTGCCATCGCCCCAGCTTTGCGGATAATGCACGGCAAAGGCGGCCTGATCGAGATCGCGCTCGAACTGAAAGCCGGTCTCATCGACAAATTTCTGATATTCAGGATCGCGCGAGACCGGTGGCAGTTGCGCGCTTGCGTTGAAGGTCCGTATCCACTTCAGGTTGATATAGAAGAAGCCATCGGCGCCGGGCAGCAGGCGGGCGGGTTCGGGCGGCGCGTGCTTGCGGAGTGTAACGAGTAAGGCGACCGCGGCTGCAATCAGCAGAACAACGATCAGAATGGGGAGTCTGCGTCGAAAGCGCATCGAAGGTCGGCAAGTGCCGCATCCTTCCGTGTAAGAGCGGAGGATGCTGGATATGATAGCACTTGGCTGGGCGCGAGCGCGGGTTTCGAGTCGGGGATGGAGGCCTTAGGGGGCCGGCGCCTATTGCAGCCGGAAGCGTTCATTCATCAATCGTTTCAGACGCGGGCGGTAGATCAAATCATAGGCGAGTTCTTTGTCGGGAAACATGCTCAAGGCGGCGCGGCGAGCGTTGGCGGCCATCTCGGAGGCTTCTTCGAGAGTCATGCCTGGGTCCTGGCTGATTACCGACATGACCATGCTCATCATGACTTGCAGGCGACGAATTCTTCGGGCTTCCTCGTCGTTGCTGCGTTCCTGTTCACTGGGTTCTGGTTCGCCATCGGGCTCGGCCCGCTGTACTTCCATACTGCCCCCTGAGATCGCGTTGCCCTCTACCGCATTTATTTGGATGTCGGTGTGCCCACACCCGTTGCGCTATTGGCATTGTGCCACCTTGGCGGCACGATGCAAGCTGCCATTGGCACTAGACTTTTGTGACCTGGCAAGACAGAGGTAGAGTGACTGCCGTAATCTGTTAGTAGCCATTCTTACGGAGGATGCCATGTCAGACGCAAATTCCCCTGCGGGCCAACCGAATCCCAACAAGAAACTCGTGAAGGTTTTCGATACGGAGCAGGAAACCGAGGCCATGGTAGTGAAAGGATTGCTGGAATCGGCCGGCATTGAATCTGATTTGAAGTCTCTGGATGCGGTGCAGGACGCATTTCCCGGTGTTGGCGGCACGATCATTCTGGTGGGGGAAGAGGACGCGGCGGAAGCCACGAAGATTATCGAAGAGTACCGGACGTCGCCGCCTTTGGAGGAGGATGACGACGAGACTGCCGAAATCACGGGCTAATCGTTTTGCCCGATGTGGCGGCGGGGCGCCGTCACGACCGCCGGCGAGTCGCCGGCGCTACTATCAAAACACGTCAGTGAATTAGTGGAATGTCAGACACGACGGTCTTGCCGTTCAGATAGAAGCTGACTGCGCCCTCTTCATCGGTCCGGTATGTGATGACTCCAGCATTCCGCAAGCGCTGCAATACTTCAAGGCGCGGGTGTCCGTACACATTTCTTGCACCCACGGAAATGACCGCATACCGGGGATGGACGGTGGCGAGCAGGTCGGCGGAAGTGCCGCTTGCGCTCCCGTGATGCGCGACCTTGAGCAGCATGGCCTCAGGATGCTGTTCAACAATGCGCCGTTCAGCCGGACGCTCCGCATCTCCCTCCAGCAAAGCGGTGGTTGCGCCGAAGGCAGCGGTAAAGACCAGGCAATCGTCATTGGGCCGCATCGAACCTGTGATCTGGTCGCGCCCGGGAGCGAGCAGGTGAAAATGCGCTCCGCCATAATCAAACTCGTCTCCTTCTTTTTTCACGGACACCTTCAGGCCGGCGCGCTCGGCCTGGGCAACGACCGGCGCCAGTTCGCCCTCGGGCCGGTCAACGCTGATCCATAGCTCATGCGGATGAAAATTCCCAATTACTGCGGGCATGCCTCCCAGGTGGTCGGCGTGGGGATGCGTGATTACGATCGCGTCCAGGTGATCGATGCCGCGCTGCCAGAGATACGACGAGACGACCTGTTCGCCGATGTCGAAATCGGAGTGCATCCACCGCGGGAGGCCCCCGGCGTCAATGAGCATAGTGCGGCCTTGCGGTGTAATCAGGAGGATGGAATCGCCCTGGCCGACGTCGATGGCAGTGATCTCCATTACGCCGGGGCGAATGCGCGGATTTGAGGGAACAAATGCAATCCAGGACGCGACTGCGCCTAGCAAGGCCAGCGAGGCAAGGGCCGCAATGCGCGCCCGGCGCGTGGCCAGCATCGCCAGGGCCAGAGCGGCAAGCGCGATCAAGATCGTGGTGGTGGACGGCATCGCGACGCGCAAGTCGGCAATCGAAGCGCCCGCCGTTTGTGCGCCGCCGAGCCAATGTACGGTTCCAGTGATTCCCTGCAGGGCAAGGGCGGAGATCCAGACAGCGGGTTTTGCCAGTGTGAGCGAAACATAGCCCAGGCCCACTGCGGCTGCGGCGGCGGGCATCAGGACCTGCGTTAGCGGTATCACGAAGAGATTGGCGGGCATCCCCATGGTGGTTGCGCGATGGAAGTAGTACGCCATCGGAAGCGCAAGGCCCATCTGCATTAACGCGGAAATGAAAATGAGTTCGGCGGCGAAGATCGTGGCGCGGACGAGGCTAACCGGCAGAGTCTGACCGATACGATTTCCGGCGAACCGTGAAAGCCGTCCGCCGATCAAGCGCAGGTCTAAGCGAAGTTGCGCGACCTTGGGCGCGACGTGCATATCGTAGCTCGTCAACGGCAGCAACCGCAGGCCGCGAGCGTAGGGCAGGGTCGTGCGCTCGAGGAGCGGCTCGCCAATGCCGGCAATAATGAACACGGCCAGAAAAGTGAGCTGAAAGCTGGCGCCGAACAGGGCATCCGGATCGGCAATCAAGACACCGATGGCCGCCGCTCCAATGGCATTCAGCATGTTGCGCCCGCGATAGAGCAAGCGCGCGCCCAGGTAAATCGCCAGCATGAGTGCGGCACGCCAGACCGGCGGACCGACTCCGACCACAAAAGCATACGCGAAAGAGACCGCAACCGTTGCGACGGCGGCGACCGCCGGGCCGAGCCGAAAACGCCGCAGCGTCCAGAAAATGGCCACCGCCAGAATGCTCAGATTCATTCCGGAGACGACGAGCAGGTGATACGTCCCCGAGCGCTGGAACTCGGTGCGTGTGGAGTTGCGCAGAAAGGACTCTTCACCGAGCACCATCGCATCCATGAGCATGGCTTGCGAGGTGGGCCAGAGCTGATGAATCTTCGCGATGATGCTGGCATGGATGCGAGCGCGCCGGAGCGCGATCCAGTTGCCGGAAAATCCCGGCAGCCTATCGACATCCGCCATCGAGGCCGAACCCAGTAGAGTGATGCCGTTGTCCCGAAGGTATCCTCCATAGTCGAAAGCACCCGGGTTGCGAAAATTGCGCGGCGGATGAAGCTTGGCGCGAATGCGCAGACGTTCGCCGTAGGTAAAGTCGGGCATTGGAACAGGGGGAGGGAGCGCCGGGTGCGGTAGCTGCATTCGCCGCCGCGGAACTCTCACCGCTGTCGTAAAGTGACAAACGAATTCCCGCGCGGGCACGCGCACTTTCGCGCTCGCTCTTAATGGCCTCGCTTTCCACGTCGATCGATCGGCTGATGGAGCCCGGCCCGTGGGGGTGCGCATATCCCTCCCGCATCACGTGTGCCGTTAGTGTGATGGATTGGCCGTCGGCGAAATCGATGAGATGAGGATCTTCCGAAGGGCGACTGCGGATCTGAATCAAGAACGCCCCGAAGAGAAACCATGTTGCAAGGGCCAGCGTCCTGGCCAGCCACGTTCGACGGGAGACGAACCAGCAGGCGGCGAGGACGAAAATAACGATGGCCACTGCCCACCAAGCCGGTGGACGCCATGCCCGAAGCCCCATCCAGAGACCCGAAGAAAAGACCAGCGCAGCCCAGAACAGGGGCTGACTGGGCAGCTTCAATTGGCCAGGAGGGTTGATCCCCACGGGCCGTGTTGTGTGCGTTGATGTGGATGGCGCTGGCGCTGCGAAAGCTGCGGAGGAAAGCTCCTTCATGCAGGCCCGCCAAAGAGTCTTGAAAAAGCGGGTGGGAGCATGATGAAACGGCAACGCCCGGGAGCGCTCGGTTCCGGCACCCACCCGTCTTCCAGGGAAATTGGGCGGCCGTGAAAGCGTTTAGCGCGCTAGCAGCATCACGGTTTCGATGTGAAACGTCTGAGGGAACAAATCGAACAAATGTGTCTCCTCGATGCGATAGCCGGCCGAGAAAAGGGCGACCAAATCCCGTGCCAGCGTCGCCGGATCGCACGAAACATACCGGATGCGTGGAGCCCCAAGTTCAACCAAAGAGCGTGTCACCGCTTTGCCGGCTCCAGCGCGGGGAGGGTCCAGGACGACCAAGTCAGGACATTGTCGTGCTGACCGGCTTCTCAGGTATTGCTCGGTTCGCGTGTTAACCACTTTCACGCTCGCGGGGACATTCTTGCGTAAGTCAGCAAACGAAGTCAGTGACGCCTCTACAGCAAAAATGTGATGAAAGTTTTCCGCCAATGGAACGGAAAATAAACCGCCCCCGGCGTAGAGGTCGAGAGCGACATTGCCGTGGGCGTCGGCGGTGACAACGGAAATCAGCTCGTCCACGAGATGACGGTTGACCTGAAAGAAGGCTCCCGCACTGACCTCAAATTCGGCGTGACGAGTTTTGTAACGAAGCGATCTCGCGCCGGATTGGGTAAGCAATTTGAGGTCGGAGGCCGCTTCATCTTCGGAGCGCCGTCGCGAGGAAAAGAAACTGATCCCGGCAAGAGTGGGGAACTGGCTTCGCAGAGCTTCGGCCCAGTGCAGGAGATCATGCTTGGGCGCGTCATCGTGACAAAACGTCCAGGCGAGCATCTGGTCATCGGTTGCGTTGGCGAAGAGTTCAATTTCCTCGACCGCCGACGGACATCCCAAGCCGCCAAGCTCCGTCAACTCCGCAATCACGCGATTGATGAGCGGCGAACTGATCGGACATTCACGCACTGGAAGAAATTCCCGTGAGCCAAAGCGGTAATACCCTAGGGCAAATTCAGGAGTTGTGCGCACCTGGAGGCGAGTGCGGTTGCGGTAGTCCCACGGCGGAGAGGGATGCAGGCGGATTTCATCCTTCAATTCGATCTTCGCGATGCGCTGGAGAGTCTCGCGCAAAATCTGCGCTTTGAACTCTAGTTGGTGCTCGTAAGGAATGTGCTGGTAGTGACAGCCTCCGCAGCGCTGAAAGTATGGGCAGCGAGGCTGGACGCGATCGGGAGAAGCCTCGATGAGTTGCGTGACACTTCCCCGCGCGAAACCGGGCTTCTCTTGCCGGATTCCAGCCTCGACTCGTTCGCCCGGCAGGACAAAGGGCACGAGCACGGCCATGCTGCGACCGTCCGGGCCAGGAGGCGTGCGGGCGAGGCCGTCGCCGCCGTAGATCAGTTTTTCGATGGAGAGAAGCACGATTGAGTGTAGCGCGGGCGCGTTCGCCCGCCCGCTTCAGCACCAGTAATTTTCGTCCAGAAAAAAAGAAAGCCATGTGGGCGCGAAAATGGCGGACAGGAGCGTCCGCCTCACACGATCAATGCATGTAGAACAAACTCAGCCGCGGGACTCCGCTTTGCTCGAGCAGGCGTTTGCGAACATATTGCTTGTATAGTTGCTCGATCTGCGCCGCTGTCATATTGCGCCGATAGGGAGCGAGGTCGCGGTCGGCCTGTGCGCGCACGCCGACGAGTTCATCGTCTGAAGTCGCCGCCATCAGGACTGCAAACAGCTTTTCCTCCAGAACTGTCAGCCGCCGCTCCAGGTCTTCAAGCTTCGGCAGCTTTGCGCTTTGCTCAATCGTGTCCGCCATTTCGCGCAACGACTTCGCTGTTTCGCGCGCCAGTGCAACCGTCGCGAATCCAGGTCGTTCCGGTAGCTCCGCTCTTTCAAGACGCTCGGCATTCTCGCGCAGGAACGCCGCAATGTGCGCTCCATCAAATCCAGGCTCGGGCCGCGCTTTCTCTGGCGCCGAAGCGCCCAATGCGGCTTCCTTCATGTCTTCGGCTGCCGTCAGCACCGCTTGCGAGCACCAGGCCAGGCTGTTTACCTTTTTCGTCTTGGTTGGCTTTCGATCATACTTATCAAAGGCGTCGTCAATCCCGCGCAGCACCGCTTCCAGCGGAACGCCTGCATTCTTCCAGGTCTCGATCAATGCCCAATCGAGCGTCGAAAGCAGGAGCGTTGTTCCACGACGGCGCTGATAGTGCTCTTCGATTTCAGTGAAGTAGTTGAAGTAATTTTCCACGACGGGCCTAACAACGATGGGTCACTATAAAGATGCTAGCGCTTTTTCGGAGGCTTTTCCGACGGCCAAGGCTTCGCATTGCCGGGCTCCGCTGGCTTGATCGATTTTGAAGCGGCGCGCGCACTCGCATCTTTGCGAAACGGCTGATTGCGTTCCCAGATGATGCGCAATCCATCGAGGGTTAAGAATTCATCGATATCCTTAATGAAGTGCGAGGCCGTGCCGATGAGCGAACCCAGGCCGCCGGTGGCAATTACACGCGTCTCTTCGCCAAGTTCATCCACCAGGCGCTCAAGAATGCCGTCGACGAGGCCGAGGTATCCGTAATAAAGGCCGGATTGCAGGCTGCCGACGGTGGTCGAACCGATCACGCGGGCAGGCTTGCGAATCTCGACGCGCGGCAGGCGGGCGGTGCGCTGAAACAACGCGTCGGCTGAAATGCCGATGCCTGGGCAAATCACGCCGCCCATGTACTCGCCCTTCTTCGAAACGCAATCGAAGGTTGTGGCCGTGCCAAAATCGACGATGACGCAGGGCCCGCCATACTTTTCGAAGGCGGCCACCGCGTTGACGATGCGATCCGCTCCCACTTCGGCGGGATTGTCATAGAGCACCGGCATGGAGGTCTTAATTCCGGGCTCGATGAAGAGCGGCTTGATCTTGAAATGGCGTTCGCATACCTGCCGAAGCACACGCATCAAGCGGGGGCACTACCGAAGAGACAGCGATGCCATGGACGCTCGAGACGTCGATGCCATCAATCGCAAAAAGATTGCGGAAGATGATGCCGTACTCGTCTACTGTGCGTCCGAGGTGCGAACCCACGCGCCAGTTGGCGACGAGGCGCTCGTAGCGCGCGGGCTCGGCGGTTACGTCGTCGCCGGCATGCGCGCTCTCGACCGGCGCGAACACGCCCAAGACAGTGTTTGTATTGCCGACATCGATGACCAGGAGCATAAATTTGTAATTGGTGATTTGTAATTTGTAATTGAGAACCCAGGCTCAAATTACCAATTAGAAATTACAAATTGCCAATTGTTCTTACCGTTCCGCTCAACACTGTGCGAAGGCCGTCCGCGGTCCGTACTTGCAAGAAACCGCGCGCATCGAGGCCTTCTGTCACGCCTTCAATCCCAGTCTCCTCGACTCGCACTTTGCGTCCACGGGCCGACGATGAATTCTCTTCGAAGCGCTTCAGCACCGAACCACGAGCCGTCGCTCCCTCGCCGAGCAATGCGCGATACTCGCGGTCGAGCGATTTTAGCAAAGCGGCGCAGAGTTCCACCCGCGACCATTCGGTGCCGGTTTCCATTTTTAATGAAGTGGCAATCTCCTTGAGATCGGCCGGGAGTTTGCTGTGATTGACATTGAGGCCGATGCCGATGACCACATGGCGCACCTGCGTGGCCTCGGAGTGCATCTCGGTCAGAATGCCGCAGAACTTCTTGCCATTGATCAGCAAATCATTCGGCCATTTCAGGTCTGCGTTCAGTTGGGCAACGTCGGCAATCGCGGCGCGAACCGCCAACCCGGTGGCAAGAGAAAGCAACAACGCGTCGGAAGGCGGCAGCGGAGGGTGCAGGATCACCGAACAATAGATTCCCGCTGAGCGCGCCGAGTGCCAGGTGTTCGCTCCACGCCCGCGGCCTGCGAGTTGTTCTTCGGCTAGGAAAACGCTGCCTTCCGGCGCGTCTGCGGCCGCGGCATTCATCGCTTCAGAATTGGTCGAGCCGATCTTGTAGTAGTGATGAATGTTCTTCGTGTCGCTGCGGGCATCGGACGGAGAAAAAATCGTGCCCTTTACGAGCGGCGCAATCATCTCGGGTAACAGCAAATCGGGCACAGCTCGCAACTGATAGCCGGTTGCAGGATGTCCGGCAACATCGACTCCCAAGCCGCGCAGTTGCTGAATCAGGCGCCAGACTTCGGAGCGGCTGGTGCCGATTTCTTCGGCGATCTTGGTGCCGCTGGCAACCACCGTGGCATTTTCCATCAGGAGCCGGACGATGCGGCCCAAACGCACGTCTGTGGCTTTGTGTGCGGACGGCACCTTCCGAGTTTTTCGAGAAGTGGTGATGGGGTGAATTATAGCTTCTCCGTCCGCCGTCCTTGGTCCTTCGTCGTTCCCGTTGCCTGCTTTCTTTTGCTTTGGAATCGTCACAAAAGTGATGTGTTCGGGATCATGGCATCGCTTGGCGTGCTTTCCTTATGTTTTACGCGAGGTGACTATGGCGACCAAATCGTCCTTTCGTGATCTTCGGGTTTGGCATGAGGCTGTGGACTTGGCGCTAAGCTTATATCGAGTGACCTCCGGATTTCCGAAGCATGAACTTTATGGACTCACTTCGCAGATGCGCCACGCCGCGGTTTCTGTCCCCAGCAATATCGCCGAGGGGAAAGGCCATTTGGGCGGAGACTTCAGCCGATTTCTGCTTCATGCGAGAGGCTCGCTGCTGGAACTCCAAACTCAAATTGTGATTGCTCAAGGCCTAAACTATCTCACCGAAAAAGAAGGCGCAGGCGGTTGCTAATAGATCATGAATCCCAGCGAGTGTGCCCCGGGTTGCGGACCCGCCGGACCCACATAGCTGTTGCGCTCGCATCCCCGGTCCGGCACATCGACGTAACAGTAATAACCATTGAGTTGGCCGTTGGGATTTTGCTCATTCACGATCAGCTTGCCGAGCATCGGCGGCAGACCGGCGCCCACACACGCATAGCCTGGGGCGTCACCGGACGGAAGATCATTGCACGTGTCGGAGCGATCTGTTGCCCCCTCCAGCTTGCAGGTGTGACTCCCCTGCACCGTGTAAGTGAGGGTAGTGGAGGTGACTTCATTGACCGTGCTATATCCATTGCATGGATCGCCCGTCCCGCCCGTCCCGCTGCTCAAGCCCGCCACCAGGATTCGCATTCCTCGCGCAAACCCATTCCCGCTTCCGGAGACCTGCTGCCCATTGAGCATGGTGACGGCGAGCGTGACTTGGGTGTTTCCGCCTGAGACGGAGTTCGAAGGCTCTTGTGCCACATAGCCCGCGATGATCACATTGTCGGGAATGGCGAAATCGTTGAAGGAATTACCAACGTGGAATTCAGCGCCACCACGGTCCAGAAAAGATCCATCCCCCCAAATGCTCAACGTCCGACGTGCCGTCTCCGACGTGCCGGTTGTCAGGCTATAAGTTCCCACCGGCAGGGTGCAGGGGTAAGACTGGCACACTGTGTTTTGGTCCGCCACCAGGGGAAACGATACCGCCCTGTCCTTCCGGGGATGGGTCTGAGATGACAAAAGAGGGCCTGTATGGGTGTAAAGCCTGCCAGGCATGCAGCCACCTCGTTCCGGCCCGGGGCTCAGGAGACAATGCAGTCCAACATCATAATTGTTTATCCGGGAGGGGGTTCTCGTATACGCGCCTTCTGGCGTCCAAGAGACGCGCGCCACGGCGACCGGGAACCGTAACCGTGAGAGTATCGATCAGAAGATGGCTTTTGGAGTTGCCCCAATGGTTGGCAGTGGCGTGGACCTGCGTGGCAGTGACATAGCTGCTATAGGTCTGCCCGCGAGCACTGCCCGTTCCCGCCGCCAGAATTGCGCCGGCTAAAAGCAGATTCAAACCGAATTGTCTTTTCATACTTCTCCCAATGAGGACGAGCAAGAACGCGCCGTCTAGTAAATAAGTACGATTGGAGGCTCCGGAAATTTCCCCACTGACAATGCTGGGTCCGTCTCCGGTGGAATGATGGTTGGCGGCAGGCCGCTGGTCATGTAGAACGTGCACGATGGAGGTTGACCTGACGGGCAGAGAGCAGGGAGCAAGCTCGGATTCACCCCCGTGCCTGCGTCTCCGCCCAGCCACACGTTGAACAACGACATATAGCCATGGGTGCCGTCGCCCCACAGCACCGCACATTTGCTGGAGCAATCCGTCCCCAGCGCGAAGGCGTATTGCCCGGCTGGAAGCGTGCACGGAACTGAGCAATCCGCGGTTCCGTGCCACGCCAGTGTCGTCACTCCGGTGTGCGGAGCAAATCCCGACCCGGCCAGCAAACCCGTGTGCACCATCAAATGCCCGGCGAGTGTTCTCGCGCGTGGCCCCTTGACGTAGTAAAGTCCGAGATCGTAGTGCGTTCCGCCGCCATTGTCCGGCGTTTGCACCGCATAGGAAACCCACGCGGTAAAACAATCCGCTTGAATATCAAGCCCCCAGACCGTCATGCCTCCACTGCCGGCCGGACACTTGTACTCAATCCCACCCATTGTTCCGGGTGTGCATCGAGCCGATCCCGCTGTGCTGACTTTGACGGTCGACTCCGAAAGATAAATATTGTGCTCTGCGCACTGGTTGGCCGCGAACATGCGTCCAAGTAGGGCGAAAATAACTAACAATCGCTTCATGAGATCTCCTAGTAGATGAGGAGTTTGACAGGCTTGACGGGTGACGCCGGACCGGGCGTTGTATTCCAGGTGGCGGTCGTGTTGTTGACCGTGAAATTCATGTTTGGCGGCAGGCCCACCGCGTCGTACTGTGTCGACGAGGCGGTAAATGGGTAGATCAATCCTTGGTCCGCATCGCCCAGAAGTTGCGCACAGATTCCTGGTTTGAGGGCATCGGTACAGGTCGTGCCAATCGCTGCCGCATAGAGACCTGCCGGCAACGTGCATGGTATGGAGACGCACACTGTCCGGCTGTCTGCGACCCAGGGCAGCGCCTCGTGGCACTCCCTGACCATCGAAGCGTTGCTGCACGGAGCATGCGTGGTGAAGCCAGTCGGGTATGTCGCGGAAGTGATTACGGTGCAGTTTGAGGCCGTACCGCTTTGACCGTTCGGGTTATTTGTAGCAATTACTGTCCCGCTCACTGATGTAACCACGGCCTTGACGTTGAATACGCCACAATTTTTCAATGTAATGCTTTCACCCACCGGAAAATCCGGAAGCAGAAAGCTACCTCTAAGAGTCAGCGCATTCTGCGTACCGGTGACGGTTACACCTGTTACCGTCGCAGGAATAAGGTTGTTCGTAAACCAACTGCCAAAGATAGGTCCGGTGTGAAGGTAGAGTTCGCCGCCATGTCCACCTGCTAGGCAATCTCCGCTCACGCAGTAGAGTCCGATGTCGTAAGTGGTGGGTGCGCTCGAAGGGCTGGTGTCAACTCTCCACACGTGGTACGCGACGTTTTGAGTAACACAAGCGACGGGAATGCGAAACCCCACCGCACCAATGCCTCCGGGGGCAGAGTAGCCCATGCCTTCCGTTGTGCTGATCGTGGCAATACCACTGTCCGCTCCAGTGTTACATTTCACAGGCTGCTTGAGCCCATCCCGAAGCGCGAAGCAACAGCAATACCGCAAGCAAAATAAGTTTCCGCATAGGGCTTATTACTCCCAGACGCAGCGATGTAGAATCAGCCGGAATTCCGGCTGTCAGTGTTCAGGCCTCGATCGTGCAGGCCACGACGTGTGAATCGCGAGGAATGAACAGATTTACTAGGGCCCGACTTCTGTTTCGTTCAGAAGGTGTGCACAGATTGGTGGAACTTGCTCTTCAGTGCAACGAAACGAGGCAATGTAAACAGGAATAAAAAAAACTGTCAGTGAAATTCATCACGTTATCGATGTTTGGGCATCACAAATTCCGGCGTCGGCACCCACTATCAACGGAAAGAGGAACGCAAGACTCCAGGAGAGGAGGTACTTCGTAATAAGCACTATGTTCCGAAGTTGGTCGACAAACCCGCAACGGATCACATCTTTGTTACTCTGAGAGCGGAAAAATTTCTTCCTTTCGATCCGCGCGACCGTGCCCGGCGAATGGCCGGCCTGTTAAACAATGTTTGTGTGCACATTCCAGCAGCGGTCCTCCGTTCTTGCGTTTCGTGCAAGGCTGGCTCCTTCTTCACCTTTACGGCGCCGGTTTGATTTCCAGGCCGAACGGCTGAAGCTCCTGCTGCACGACCTTTTCTTCTCCGACGGCAACCACGGTTGAGCGAGCTGCCGCGAAATATTTCTTCGCGGCGGCACTCACTTCGGCGGCAGTGGCCTTTTCGAGTCTCTCGCTGTGCCGCGCAATTTCCTCGGGTGGAAGGCCGTTAATCCAGAGGGAGGTCAGGTCGCTTGCCAGGCCTGCTTCGGATTGCAATTGAATTGCCTGAAGGCCTACGAGGTATCGGCGGGCCTGCGTCATTTCGGTTTCGGTGGGAGCGGTTGTGGACATGCGGTTCAGTTCATACTCGAACTCGTTGAAGGACGCGCCAGTCACGGCGTTGCGCACATCGGCTTGCGTGAAGAGGAAACCGGCTTCACGGTAGGTGCGGAGCGCGGCAAAGGGGCTGTAAGTGTAGCCCTTGTCTTCGCGGATGTTGAGCACCAGGCGCGAGCCGAACATGCCTCCAAAAACTGCGTTCGCGGCCTCGGCCGCTTCGAAGTCAGGATCCTGGCGGCGCGGACCGGGGTAGGCGATCCGCAGTGTGGTTTGCACCGAACCGGGACGGGGAACGAGGTAGACGGCGTGATTGAACTTCATCTCCGGTTTGGAAGTCTCCGGAACGCCGGCGGATGGAGCGGGCTTCCAGGATTCAAATGCCTTGCGGAGTGCGGCCTCGGTTTCGGGTGCCTGCAATGGGCCAACCACTACCAGCAGCGCTTGCCCAGGCTGAAAGCGGCGGGCAAATTCCTGCCGCAGTTCCGCGGGCGTGGTTTGGTCGATGGAAGAATGCGTGGGAGCAATGACGCCGTACGCTTGATCTCCAAATATTTCCTTGGCCATGGCGCGGCCGGCGAGGAAGCTGGGGTCAGCCTCGCGCTGGCGTAGCGAGTCATCGACATTGCGTTTGGCAATGGCCACCTCATTGTCCGGGAAGGCTGCGTTGGCCGCGACATCCGCCAGAACCGGTAGCGCCTGATTGAATTTGTCAGCGAGCACGCTCGTGCTGACGATGATGCTGTCTTGGGTGGCACGTGCGGAGAGATCTCCACCGGCGGCCTGGAGTTGCTCGGCGATCTGGCGGGCGCTGCGAGTTTTGGTTCCCTGGCTTAGCGCGTTGGCGAGAAGCTCAGCAAGACCGGGACGATCTTTGGAATCGGCCGCCAAGCCTCCGCGAACTGTCAGCTCAGCCGCGACCTTCGGGAAGCCGGAACGCGAGACCATCCAGATGGTGAGGCCGTTATCGAATTGGATGGTTTTGACTGCGGGAGAGGAAACGGGAGAGAGCGGCCCGTAGGGTGGCAGTTCCTTGGGCAGCGCGTGTTCTTTTTGAGCGTGCGCGACGGCGACCGCAAAAAATAAAAGAGCGATCAGTATGCGGGCGGTTTTCATTGTTTATCTCCCTTGGCGTCAGAGGATGCGGGCTTGGCAGCGGGGACGCGATCGATGATGGTGCGATTGGTTTTGACCAGGTATTTGGCGGCGAAGGCGCGCACCTCATCGGCGGTGACCTTGTTGAATTCGTCGGGAACGGAGAAGACGCGCATGGGATCGCCATCGAGCAGGGCGGCGTGCGCCAGGGCGCTCGCTTTTCCAAGAGGGATCTCAAGCTGGTCGTACCAGTCTGAGCGCATCTTGGTGCGGACGCGCTCGATCTCCTCGGCCTTGGGGCCGCTGCGGGCCAGCGATTCGATGGCAGCGTCGTAGGCGGCAATCACGTCGTTGCCCTTGAGATTGGCGGGATAGATGATGAAGGAGGTCATGAGTGTGGGCCCGGAGTATTCGAGGAAGGTGCCGAGCGGCCAGTTCACGCCGCCCTGAACTTCGGTCGCGACCTGCTTTTCTTTCACGAGATATTGATAGAGGCGGGAGGCTTGGCCATTGTGCAGGATCTCTCCCGTCATTGCCGCGACGACGGACTCGTGCGGTGTTTTCGGCGGCATGCGGTAACCGATGGCGAGCGCCGGCAGCGTAGCCAGCTTGTCTTCTTCGGTGGAGCGGCGTTCGGCAGTCTGCGGCTTCTCGGTCAGATCGGGCTTGGGCGGGACCTTACGCTGCGGGAGTCCGCCGAAGTACTTTTCTACTTTTTCGAAAATCTCATCGGCTTTCACGTCGCCGGCTACGGCTAGCACCGCGTTGTTGGGAGCGTAGTAGTGCTCGTAAAAGGTCTGAACATCCTCGATCTTGGCGGCGTCGAGATCTTTGAAGTCGCCATAGAAATTGTGGGAGTTGGGATAGGTGTCAAAGGCCTTGCCCGGCAGGTCGATGGCGTAGAAGAAACCGTAGGGCTGGTTCATCACGTTGACGCGGACTTCCTCTTCCACCACGCTGCGCTGGTTCTCGAGATTTTTGTTGGAGAAGTCGAGAGTCTTCATGCGGTCGGCTTCGAGCCAGAGGAGCGGGTCGAGAGCGGCGGTGGAGGCGCTTTCGATGTACTCGGTGTAGTCGTAACGGGTGTCGCCATTGTTGAAGCCTCCGCCGGATTCGACGACTTGATCAAAGACCCCTTTGGGGGAAACGGGAGTGCCTTCGAACATCATGTGCTCGAACAGGTGTGCAAAACCGGTGCGACCCTCGGGTTCGAGACGGAAGCCAATGCCGTAGGTGACGCAGATGCCGATGGTGGGCGCGGAGTGATCTTCAGAGACGATGACCACGAGTCCGTTGGAGAGCTTCCTGGTCTGCGTAGGCGGCGGCCATTGCTGGGCGGCGGCGGGGAGGGCGAAAGATGCGAGAGCGAAACAAAAGATGAGAAGCAGGAGACGACGGGTCATTCGGAACGCTCCTTTTGGAAGACTGTATATGGTACGCCAAGCGGGCGGTGGTATATTGCCATGCAAGTTGGACGGACGTGCGACTATGAAGTCACCGGCTGGAGTTCGAGCATGAAGGGAGCGCTCAACCGGGCGGAAAACGAGGCGGCGATTGCGGGGGCGAGGCCGCGCCGAGGTGGCTGCGGATGCATGGGCTGTCTGGGGCAGTCGGTGCTGGTGTTGTTCCTCGGCTGCGTGCTCATCCTGGCGCTGGACGCTGTTTTCATGCCCTGGGGCTTCTATCTCGGCGGGAGCTTCCACATCATTCCTTACTGGCAAGGCTGGGGTACGCTGCACGCGCAAAGTGGCGACTACCCGCTGTTCGTGCGCTTTGAGCCAACGATGAGGGGCGGCAGCCGAATGTATCCGTCGTCGCGGATGAGCGGAATCGCCTACCTGTGCACGCCGAGAGGAGAACGGTTCCGGATGAAGCTGTACGGCACCATGCGCGCGCATTTGAACGTGTCGACCGATGGCGAGGCCATCTCACTCAACATGTTGAACTGGCCGGCCCTGACGGGCGGGTTCATAGCGGATCATCGGCCGAGCATCGAGGTGCGTGGACACTGGAGAAATCCGAATCTCGAGATGGATGACCATGGGAGCCTGTTTCGCGCGTTTCAGAAGGATGGAAGCGTGTATCGTGGGCACGATCCAAATCGTCCCTACAATGGCGAAGTTGTTCCGGTGACGCTGAAGCCGGGAGCGTCATCGGAGTTCGAGGCGGCGTGCAGGGTGGCGCGGCGTTAAGAAAGAGTTGAGTTTGTGCGAAAGCGTGGGCCTGGTTCGGGTAAGAATTCTGGAAATTTGGGGGGTACCCCCCCTCCCCCCTAAATTGAGTTAAGTCATTAATACTAAAGTAGTTATAAGTAAAGTATTCAAAAGATTGAACTTAGTCGCGAATTCTGCGATTTGGCGTGCACTTCAGAATGCCCGGACAGTGACTCGTTCTGCTAAAAACGTCCACTACTCATAGCAACTCTCCGGGCGAGCATTGTTCAAACTGACGCCACCGCTCACCGCTTCCGTATGGTTGTCAAACCCCGCATGATCCAAGGCTCAGATTAGGCCATGAAAATGTCAAAGACCAATTCCAACTCTCGCCTCCTGGGAGGCATTTTCGAGGCAGAAATGCGATCGTCACTGGAGACGGGCGCACCTCTCAATGATGCATTGTCGAGGAATCATTGCACCGATTGAGGTGGATGTCGGTGATGGCGGTACGAGAAAAATGTGATGAATTGGCAGGCATCTCCGCACTGCGCTCTGGCGCGAAGCCTGCGGTTGGTGGACGGTGGTATAGTGGTCTATACTCATAGTCGGATAAACGCTTATATGACGAAGAACGCAGTGTCGGATCCGGAAACGACGCGTCTCACCATCACGTGGTCCAAGGAAGCTGACCTGGCTTTGCGCTCTTATCTTGGCGCCCAGGGGATGAAAAAGGGCGACCTCTCGAAGTTCATCGAAGAGGCGGTGCGCTGGCGGATCTTCCACGAGACTGTCGGGGAGACGCGCGCGGCGTTCGCTGATGTGCCTGCGGACAGAATGCAGAAGATGATTGATGAGGCGGTGGACGAGGTTCGCGCAAAAGGCTATAGGACGCGCGCTAAACGGCCTTGATGCGAATCATTCTGGACACGAACGTCCTGCTCTCGAAGAACATCAGGACGGCCGAGACGGATGAGATAGTTGAGCGGGCTGGTGTCGGCAACAACGATCATGCCTGCGGTTACCGGGCCTTCGTGGCCAGCCGATCCAAGGTGGCCATGTCCTTATCGAGGTCGTCGGCGGTGTAGTCGTAGACTTGATGCTGCGGAGGAAGGCATCCACCTGCATGCGTGTGCCGAAACCGAGAAGCTGGCGAACTTGTTCCATCGTCAGCCTGCCATTCCGGTATGCTCCCGCTACCGACTCTCCCAACAGAGAGCGAGCCGCATCACGGCCTGCCGGCACGAGATGCGTGACGAACTGGTCGGGTATTTCGACGGTCACCTACATGAAAACAGGGTAGCAGGGGCGGCGGGAAATACCACATAGACTGTGGAATCGCATGCCTCGGAAAGCGCGAGACCTTTGGGGCACTTGGATTAGGGATCAAGGAATGTCTTTTGTCCGTTTTCAATTGGCCTAGCGCGCTCGGCTTCGATACGCTTAGCCTCCGCTAGATCAATTCTGGCTCGGTGACCATGTTTCTGGAGCAGGTAGAGGAGTTCGCTGCCATTGAGTAGAGTCAGCGGCTTCCCTTTGGCGAACTCGTAGGCGTCAGGACCGTACACCGCGGTAGTGACGAGAATTCCCTTGGTTGCGCCCTCGTTGTGAACCGTACCGAACAAGTCTCGAACCGCCGATACTCCGACTGTGTTCGTATACCGCTTTGCTTGGATAACTATCTTGCCTCCCCTAATTGGATCTGGGTCGAACGCGATTGCATCAACGCCACCGTCCCTGCTGGCTCGAGTAATCTTGACCTCTCCTCCATTGGACTGAAATTCCTTTTCAAAAATCTCGCGAATCAGGTTTTCAAAGTCGAGCCAGTCCATCGCCGCAAGGTTGTAAGAACATCTAAGCGCTCTGCTAGTCGTGCGAGGCCACAAAGCGTTTGTCTTTCCTGTTTAGCTGCAGGATCGGCCTGACCGCACTTCGCGTGGCCAGTTTGCTCCCGGACACTCCCTTAAGGCTTCGGAAGCATTCCTTCGGATCGACCTTCGCAAGATTCAGTTCACCGAACTCTCCCCTAAGAGCCTCCAGCGTCAGAATGCACGCCTTTACCTCTTGACCATTTGACTTGTCCACATAATTAACCCACCCGTTGAACACAACGGATACGACTGTGTCGGCTGTGTCGGACTGGAATATCTCATAAATGGTCCTTAGGCAGATTTGATACAGGACATCGTCGTAGGTCTTGTTGAGCCACGACTCCGAAACATTTGCTTCCCGAAGTTCGTCACGTGTCGCAATGGACTTAAGCTCTTTGAGCTTCGGGAGCGTTTCAATGTCTGGGAGTTCATATTCAATCACCAGCATTTGTGTTTGCGCTATATAGTCGAGCGCAAAGGACTTTGGAAAGCCCTCTGGATATTCCGAGGTGCTTAGGACATGCGAGTAGTATTCGATCACCGCATCGGATTTTTTCGCTTCATAGGCGGCCCGTAGCGACACGACTTCCTCGTCGCGCAGTGTCTGTTTTTTGTGATGTGCGGTCTTGCGTTCTTCCCACTCGCTTATTTTTTTTTCATGATTGACCGTTTGTAATCGGTTTGCTTCTTCAATCCGATCACGCTCAAGCTCCCAACTTGCTCTAGCCGCCAGATAGTAGTTGTGAAATTCACTTACTTTGGTTCGCGCTCTCGAGGGAATAAGATGGTCAAAAAGCCCCAGTTTCGGAATGAATCTGCTTTCATTTGGCTGGGGCTCGATAGGAATCTTCTGCGGCTCAGTCGGCATAGGGGGCGACTCAGCGAACTCGATCCGATGCTTTAGTGACTCCCAGTCCACGGCGTGATCGAGCTCGATTCCTTCGCGGAGGATTCTGGATAGCGATTCGAGCTGTCGTTCGGCGTCTCGCGTACATCGCTGCGCATATTCTTTCTTTTCAGTGCTAAGCAGCGCAGCCTTTTTGTCCTTCTCCCGTTTGTCCTGAGCAGCTTTGATTTTCCGCCAGCGCTCCTCCCATATTTCCATCTGCCATTTAGCTATAAATTCGACTTCGGTTGCTTCATTGCCGCGGATTACGCGATACGCTCTCAGGCCGGGGTGAAAAATCGTCTTTTCGGGCACGGCAACAATCCCTCACAATCGAGAACGTACCATCATGACTACGCTAGGTCGATTTGGAAACTCCAAAATTTGCTTCCCCCACTTTACGACCCGATGTGAGCAAGGTGCATCGCTTATCACGGGGCTGCATCTAAAAGTTGACAGTGATTCACTCAAGTCCTATCATGGTATAGGACGCAATCATTATCACATTGATTATATTGTACTTATTCTAAAGAATGAGCGGTTTTAGGAGGAAAGTATGGGAAAGATTATCGGAATTGACCTCGGGACGACCAACTCCTGCGTAGCGGTCATGGAGGGGGGCGAGCCGAAGGTGATCCCTAATGAGGAAGGTGGCCGGACTACCCCATCGGTGGTCGGGTTCACCAAGACTGGGGAGCGGCTGGTGGGGCAGGTTGCCAAGCGGCAGGCCATTACCAACCCGGAAAACACGGTTTATTCGATCAAGCGCTTTATGGGACGGCGCTATGACGAGGTCAGCGAAGAATTGAAGATGGTCCCATATAAGGTGGAGCGCGATGGCGACCATGTGGCCGTGATGGCGCAGGGGAAGAAGTACACCCCTCCGGAGATTTCGGCGCTGATTCTGCAAAAGCTGAAGAAGGCTGCGGAAGACTATCTCGGTGAGAAGGTGACGGAAGCGGTTATCACCGTGCCGGCGTACTTTAACGACGCGCAGCGCCAGGCTACGAAAGACGCCGGCAAGATTGCCGGGCTGGAAGTGAAGCGCATTATCAATGAGCCGACGGCGGCCGCGCTGGCTTACGGGCTCGACAAGGGCAAGGACGAGACGATTGCCGTCTACGACTTTGGCGGCGGAACGTTTGACATCTCGGTGCTTGAAGTGGGCGAGGGCGTCATCGAGGTCAAGGCGACCAATGGCGATACGCACCTGGGTGGCGACAACATCGATCAGCGGTTGGTGGATTGGCTGATTGACGAGTTCAAGAAAGATGAAGGACTCGATCTGCGCGGCAAGGGCAATGAAATGGCTTTGCAGCGTCTGCGCGATGCGGCGGAGCGCGCGAAGATCGAGCTTTCGACCACCATGGAGACGGAGATCAATCTGCCGTTTATTACGGCGGATGCTTCAGCGGTCCGAAGCATTTGGTCAAGAAGCTGACGCGGGCCAAGCTCGAGTCGATGATCGAAGACATTTTGCAGCGCTCGGTTGGGCCGTCGAAGCAGTGTTTGAAGGATGCCGGCATCGACGCCTCGAAGATCAATGAAGTGGTGCTGGTCGGCGGACAGACGCGTATGCCGCGCATTCAACAGATCGTGAAAGATCTGTTTGGGCGCGAGGGGCACAAGGGCGTGAATCCTGATGAAGTTGTGGCGGTGGGCGCGGCGATTCAGGGTGGCGTGCTTAAGGGCGAGGTGAAAGACCTGCTGCTCTTGGACGTGACTCCGTTGACTCTGTCGATCGAGACTTTGGGCGGTGTGGCTACGCCGATGATTCCGCGGAACACGACGATTCCGACGAAGAAGACGGAGACGTTTTCAACGGCGGCGGATAGTCAGACATCGGTGGAAGTGGTGGTGCTACAAGGCGAGCGTCCCATGGCGGCGCAGAACCGCATTTTGGGCAAGTTCACGTTGGTGGGATTGCCACCGGCTCCGCGCGGTATTCCGCAGATCGAGGTGACGTTCGATATTGACGCGAACGGCATTTTGAATGTGACTGCGAAAGATAACGCGACCGGCAAGGATCAGAAGATCACGATTACGTCGTCTTCGGGTCTGAGCAAGGAAGAGGTCGAGCGCATGGCGAAGGAAGCCGACGCGCATGCGGCCGAGGACAAAGCGCAGCGCGACGCGATCGACGCCAAAAATCAGCTTGACTCGATGACCTACAACATCGAGAAGATGCTGAAGGAGCATGGCGACAAGATCACAGGCTCGGAGCGCGGCGACGTCGAGAACGCGCTAGCCGACGCGAAGAAGGCCATCGAGTCGAACGACAAGGCGCAGATGGATTCGGCGCGCGAGAAGCTGACGGCGGCCTCGCACAAGCTGGCGGAGCAGATGTACAAGGCGACGCAGGCGCCGGGCGGTCCGGCAGGCGGTCCTGGTGCTGGTGGACCTGGAGCGGGAGGGCCGGGCGCGGGCCCGGCTGCGGATGGCAACGGACAGGCTCAGCAGAAGAAGGATGAAGGCGTGATTGATGCTGAGTACGTGGATGTCGAGGACAAGAAATAAGAGCTCTACGGATACGGCGGCTGCGTTCGGGCGCAAGAATCGGCTCATACGCTGCAAGCTTGGACTTGAGATCGGGGACAGGGTGCGCATCGTTGACATCTCCCCCGATCTCAAGGATCCAGGTTACGATGCGAAGGATGCCGAACACCGGGAGATGCGGACGGCAGAACTGTTCAGGTTTTGTCTGGGCCGCGGGTTTACGGTTCGGGGTTTCGGTCGATTCGCGACTGTCGAATTGGAAGCAGGAGCAAACAGAGCGGTCCGGCAAGAGTTCGGTCACTATCATAAGATCTGGATTGAGCCCGGGTTTCTAAAGCGTGTCAGAAAGCGCAAGCGCGGCTCGACGAAGATCGGACGCAAGCAATAAGTTTTCCGCAGAGGGAGGACAGCTGCCATGCCAGTCGCCACGTTTACAGCGGTGATGCACAAAGAGGGCTCTATTTACGTTGCCGGGTGTCCTGAAGTCGGCACGGTCAGCCAGGGAAGCTCAATCGAAGAGGCCCTCGCCAACCTCAAGGAAGCCACTGAACTTTATCTAGAGGAGTTCCCACTCGAAAATTCCGGTCCTCCGCTAGTCACCGTTTTCGAGGCGCACTATGCCTAAACTGCCCCGCGTCTCCGGGGCCGACGCTATCCGCGCGCTGGCAAAACTAGGATTTATCAAGTGCGCCAGCGTGGTAGTCACGTCGTTCTTAAGCGGACGGATTTGAGTGGCACGAGAGGATGTGTCGTTCCGCTGCACTCCGAACTCGCCACAGGCACGCTTCGTGGCGTGCTTAAACAAGCGGGCGTTTCAGCAGAGGAATTCATGGAGCAACTCTGAAACGCGATCCGCCCGCTAGCCGCGGATGCAGAAAGATGGAAAGTTTATTTCGAGAAGACTCCGCTTCAACGCGACACTCCGAACAGTGAAGCGGGTTTAAGTAAGTGGGTTCAGGAAAAGAGGAAAAGAATTGAGATTCGAGATCAATGGGCAGATGTTTTTTGTGAATTTCGTTCCCGAGGAGGGACGCTGGTATTGCTACGCCCCGACGCCAACGGGCATGCAGCGATTCCCGTCTCGATGGATTCGTCGCCATTTGACGCGTCGTTCATGGCCGCCGCGGACGAGCAGGCGAACGAGATCGTGAATTAAAGCTGTTCTCCATCGCTAGTCCTCAAGCTTCGCCGCATAAAAAAGATGACGCAGCGACGAAATCAATCGGGAGGTTGGAGCCTGACAAAGCCATGCCGCCAAGGCCAGACCCCTACCTCCATAACTCCTTTATCCGGAATACTTTGCAAAAATCTCACCTTTAGAATGAAGACTTTGCGAGGGCCCCATCTGAAAATCAGCACCAATCAACGTAAGTACAATATAATCAATAACTTAATTAATGTCCTTCACGCCCGTCTAAGCCTTTATTCCTCAAAGACTTGGCGGAAATTACAGTTTAAGTCATTTGTTTTCAAAGACCAGTCGGAGGGATATACATTACGGATAAGTAAACAGCGAATCGCATTTCAGTACTCGTAAACTGAAAGCTGATAGCTGATAGCTGACAGCTCACAATGGCCACTCCAACCAAAGATTATTACGCAGCGCTCGGCGTGAAGAAGTCCGCCTCTGCCGATGACATTCGCAAGGCCTTCCGCAAGCTCGCCCGCAAATACCATCCTGACGTCAATCCCGGAGACAAGTCGGCGGAAGAGAAGTTCAAGACCATCTCCGAGGCGAATGATGTTCTGAGCGACCCCAAGAAGCGCAAGATTTACGATCAGGTCGGGTTCTACTCCGACAACATCGATCCCGCAACCGCCGAGGCGTATGCGCGGGGCGGCGGCCAGCCCGGAGCAGGCGGATTTTCGGGCGGAGGCTTCCCGGGCGGCGCGGCCGGCGGTTATTCGGGAGCAGGCTATCCCGGCGGAACGGGCAACGTCGATTTCGGCGGCTTTGATTTTTCGGATCTCTTTGAAGGCGCGCGCCAAGGCGGCCACAAGACTACTTCTTCATCGTCGGGGGGCGGCGGATTTCGCGACATCTTCTCCAGCATTTTTTCCGGTGGCGCGCGCGGCACGGCCGACGAAGTGGGCCCCGAGCCCGGCTCCGATCTCGAATATCAGGTCAATGTCCCCTTCTGGACGGCCATTCGCGGCGGAGTGATGAAGCTGAACATCGCGCGCCGCGACGTTTGCGGTAACTGCCACGGGAATGGAACGATCGAAGCTCCGGGTGTCTGCCCGCAGTGCCATGGCAAAGGCACCATCGAGCAAACGGGCGGGCGCATGAAGTTCAATGTGACTTGTCCGCGGTGCCATGGGACCGGAAAAAATATTTCCACCTGCCCGGTCTGCCACGGCGAAGGCACGGTCGAGCGCGTCGATCCGCTGGAAGTGCGCATCAAGCCGGGAACGCGCGACGGGCAGCGCATTCGCATCGCCGGCAAGGGCAATGCCGGGTTACGCGGTGGAGGAGTGGGCGATCTCTACGTGATCATTCGGATCGGCGAGCATGCGCTGTTTCGACGCGAGGGCGACGACATCTACATTACTGTGCCGGTGTCGGCGGTCGAAGCGGCGCTGGGATCGAAGATTGACGTGCCGACAATTGATGGCCGGAGCACGCTGAAGATTCCTCCCGGAACGCAGTCGGGCCAAAAGCTGCGGCTGCGGGAGAAGGGTGTGCCCTCGGCGACAAAAGAAGGCGTGCGCGGAGACGAGATCGTCGAAGTGCAGATCACTGTGCCCATGCCGCGCGACGAGAAGACGAAAGAACTGCTGCGCGAACTGGCTAAGTTAAACCCCGAAGATCCTCGGGCGGAACTTTGGGGGAAAGTCTAAGGTCAAAAGCGCTAAACCTAGGGGAACCCAATTTCCCCCTGTCTTCCTCTGTGTGTACCGCGCGGTTAGAGCTCTTTGTTTTCCCTTCCGTTCAGCCTCACTTCTCCCAATCCCAATTGTCTACCATGCGATTGACGCCGCCGTTTAAATGCGCGACATGGAAGTTTGCGGGCCATGCAGGCGTCGCAGGCGCTCTCCAACAGGTAACATTGAACGTTAACTCTTATGAATACGAATTCTTCTCCTTATGACATTGCGGTGATCGGCGGCGGGATTGTTGGGATGTCGTTTGCCATGCAGGCGGCGGAGGCGTTTCCGCGGGCGCGCATTGTCGTGCTTGAAAAAGAAGATGGGTTGGCGCGGCATCAGACTGGACATAACAGCGGAGTGATCCACAGCGGCGTCTATTACAAAGCAGGATCGCTGAAGGCGCGGCTGTGCGTGGCGGGGGCGCGCGAGATGGTGGAGTTCTGCGCCCGGCATGGGATTCCGCATGAGGTCTGCGGAAAGCTGATTGTGGCGACTACGGCCGAAGAGGCGGCCCGGCTCGACGA
This sequence comes from uncultured Acidobacteriaceae bacterium, assembly GCA_963698865.1. Lineage (GTDB taxonomy): Bacteria > Acidobacteriota > Terriglobia > Terriglobales > Acidobacteriaceae > Acidiflorens. The sequence continues at coordinate 1,607,379 of CAVOSL010000007.1, forward strand.
TCTGCGGGCTCGGGGCGAGGCGAATGGGTTGAGCGGGCTCGAACTGCTGGCGGGCGCCGCGATGCGCGAGATCGAGCCGCACGTGGGCGGAGTGCGGGCGCTGAAAGTTCCGGCGACCGGGATTACCGACTATGCGATGGTGACGGCGAAGTATGCGGAGATCGCGGCGGCGCGCGGCGTCGAAGTCAAGACGAGAGCGGGAGTTGTGGGGTTCGGGAACTTGCCGGGCGAAGTGGTGGTGCGGACGCGGGCCGGAGAACTCGCCGCGCGGTATGTCGTCAATTGCGCGGGATTGTATAGCGATCGGATCGCGCTGCTGGCGGGGCACGATCCGGGAATGATGCTGGTTCCGTTTCGCGGCGAGTATTACGACCTGGCTGCGGCGCGGGCGGGACTGGTGCGGGCGCTGATCTATCCCGTTCCCGACCCGGCGTATCCGTTCCTGGGAGTACATTTCACGCGGCGCATTCATGGCAATGTCGACGCGGGTCCGAATGCGGTGCTGGCCTTCCGGCGCGAGGGTTATAAGCGGACGGATTTCGATTTGGGCGAGACGATGGAAGTGGTGGGGTATTCGGGTTTTCGCGCGATGGGCCTCAGGCACTGGAAAAATGGGTTGGGGGAGATGCGGCGGTCGTGGTCGAAACGGTTGTTCGTACGCTCTTGCCAGCGTTTGCTGCCGGAGGTGCGGATGGAAGATATGACGCCGGGCGGGTCGGGGGTGCGGGCGCAGGCGGTGGCGGCGGATGGAACGCTGGTGGATGATTTCCGGTTTGTGGCGCGAAAGAGATTTTTGCATGTGCTGAATGTGCCGTCTCCGGCGGCGACGGCGTCGCTGCCGATTGGGCGCGAGATTGTGGGAATGGTGCGGAAGGCGGGAGAGGCCGGAAGTTAGAAGTCAGAAGTACCAACTTCATTTACCGCGGATCACACGGATTCTCGCGGATAAAAAAAATAGAAAAAGCTCTATCCGCGTGAATCCGTGTTGATCCGTGGAGAGGAAGTTGAAGAGGCGAAGAGTTTAGGAGATTGGTTATGACGAAAAATGCTGGCGGGAAAGTTGCGATACTCGGGTCGGGGAAGATGGGCTCGATTTTGTTGCAATCGTTTTTGCGCGATGGATTGCTTAAGGCGGCTGAGACCTGGGCCACCGTGGCCCACGCGGAGCGGGCGCGCGCGCTGAAAGACAAGTTGAAGGTGCATGCCGGAACGGATAACTGCGAGGCGGTGCGGAACGCCGACATTATTTTTCTTTGCGTGAAGCCGCAGGTGGTGGCCGATGTATTGCGGGAGATCCGCGCGAATGTAACGCGCGATCAACTGCTGATTTCGGTGGCGGCGTCGGTTCCGACTGACATGATCGAACGCGCGCTGGAGAAAGATGTGCCGGTGGTGCGGGCTATGCCGAATACTCCATGTGTGCTGGGCGCGGGAATGACGGCGCTCTGCAAGGGCCAGTTTGCACAGAAGGAACATCTGGAGATGGCGACGAAGTTTTTTGCGGCGGTGGGACGAACCGTGATCGTCGACGAAAAACACATGGATGCCGTGACGGGACTTTCGGCGAGCGGGCCGGCCTATATCTACATCATTCTTGAGTCGCTGGCGGAGGCGGGGGTGAAGGTCGGCTTGCCGCGCGATGTCGCCACGCTGCTGGCCGCGCAGACGACGATGGGCGCGGCGCGGGTGGTGCTGGAAACGGGCGATCATCCGGCGTTGCTGAAGGACGCGGTGACTACTCCCGCAGGATGCACGATCGACGGGATTCTGGAACTCGAAGAGGGGAAACTGCGCGTGACTTTGATTAAGGCCGTGGTGAAGGCGGTGCAGCGGGCTAAGGAGCTGGCGTACTCGTAGAAAAATTGCAGATTGCAGAAGTCAGATTGCAGAAGTGAAACCGGCGGCAGAGTCGGCGTATCGTGAAACCAAGTGTGCGAATGAGGTGGAGAGTGATGCGAGGGCGGGACGCCCTCGCGACAGCCGGCGAGACGCCGGCGCTACGGTCGAGTACGCCGCCGCTTAGTTTGGGAGCGAGAAGGTTAGCGTGACGTCGGTCTGGAACTTGGATGGGTGGTCGTTCGCCCGATACGGTTCGTAGCGCCAGTTGCGGACGGCTTGCGCAGCTGCATCAGCTAGGAGCGGATCTCCGTTGAGGGTGCGGACTGCGGATACAGTGCCATCTTCGGCGACGTGGACTTCCAGAGTGACATCGCCGGAACGGTGGGCGGCGAGGGCATCGGCGGGATATTGCGGCTCGACGCGGCTGAGGAGGCGGCTCTCGGCCTGTGCGGGCGCCAGCCACACGGCGTGAGGCGTAGTGTTTGAAGAAACGTGAGCCTTGGAAGAGACCTGAGCCTTGGACGATTGGGACTGCGAAGGAGCGGCTTTTTCTGCCGAATCTTGAGCAGACGTCTGGTTCGCGGACTCGCGGGGTGATGGCGCGCTTCCCTTCCCTTGCGTCGGTCCCATCCGGAAGATGACTTTGTCTTTGTCGTAGACGACGAGTTCGTCGGAGGAGGCTGTGGGCGCTCCGGTTGCGCTGGCTCCCGAACGCGAGGCCGATTTGGATCTTGAGGAATTTTTGCTTTGTGGCCCTGCCTTTGCCGACGCCGATGATTTCGTCTTGTCCGCCGAAAGCAACGGAGGGCTGTCGCCGCCCTGGGCGGGCTGCGAGGATATCTCCGATGCGGGTTGCGGCGAGCGCAACCATCCTATGCGCGAGCCGATCATAAAACTGAACGCGGCGGCGGCTAGGATGACGAGCGCTCCGAGAATCAGGGTCCAAGCTTCATAGGGCTGGCGTGATTGGGTGATCGGCGGCGGGAGATCGTTCTCCTGGGTGGGCAGCGGAAGTATCTCAGGCTCTTCAACGCGCGAGGCTCCAATGCGCGCGGCTTCGTCTTCATCTGCACTGGCAGAAAGTGAATCTAGCTCCGTCTTGGACTGCACGGACGGGGCGACCGTGTCTTCATTTGCGGCATCGGACAAAATGAGATCGTCATCGAGTGCAATGGGCGGGGCGGGCGGGCGCGCCTTGAAATTTTCGGCCACGCGGCAGATGCGGGCGCACTCATCGGCAAAATCGGCGAGCAGAATTTGGGCGTGCTGCGTGAAGGTGTTGGGAAAGGGTGAAAAGACTTCGAGAACGCCGGTCAGCGGCGGCTTTTGATCGGGTCCCACTTTCTCGTGATCGAATACGGGTACGACCAGCATGGAGCGGATGCCGAGGCGGCGGGAGATCGAGGGATCGACGTAGGCATCCGCTTCGGTGTCGGCGGAAAGCTGCGGCATACGTGTACGAACACAGGCTCCGGAGAGGCCGTCGCGCGTGTCGAGGGGAACGCCGAGATCGGGAGCGTGGAGTCCGGTAGCGGCGCGGCAGACCATCCGCTCTCCGCGCAGGAGGGCGAGGGCGGCGGCGGTGGCATGGGTGGCATCGGCGGAGCGCACGACGAGTTCGTTGAGGACGAGATCGAGGGCGAGATCGAGCGGAAACCCGGCCGCCGCATGCTGCTCGAACAAAATCGCGAGGTCCGGCAGGGGCAGCGGAGGATGGCCTTTCGAGCCCGGGGCGGACCTCGACAAAGGGTGCGGGAGCATGGGCTGTTCCTGCAGCCTGAGAATTAGCGGGGACAGGCTATATCGCGAGTTTCCCGCGAAATGAAGGGGAAGTCAATCGCGGAATGGGCTTTGGGCCTTGACTTTAGCGGTTTGTGCCCGCAATTGGCCGCTAAAACGCCGATCTTGCAAGGTTGCTCTGTTACCGCGGTGTGATTCACTAACATCTCTGGCAGGAGTAGAACACATAAAATAGACTGGGCGCGGTTGAAGGACACGGGGCGTACTGGCCGCTTTCGCTTCTTCCTCACGCAGCGGGGATTCTCATGATGAAAAAGGTCGCAACCGCCTGGCTGGCGCTGTGTTTGGCCGTTCTTGCTTTTGGCCAAGCCAACCGCGGCGAACTGCGGCTAAAGATCACGGACCCTTCCGGGCTCGGGGTACGGACTTCGGTTCGAATCGTCAGCGAAGCGAACGAGTATCGCAATACTCTCAACACCGATGATGAAGGCACGCTGATCGCGCAGCGGCTTCCTTACGGCATTTACAGCCTTGAAATTCATCAACCCGGTTTCGCCGGCGTGCAGCAGACGATCGACATCCGGTCGTCGGTGCCGGCGGAATACAAGTTCCAATTGAAAGTGTCGGCGGTGGGCGAGGTGGTGAACGTCAGCGCCCCGGATACGCTGGTGAACCCCGAGCAGGCGGGCGACGTCAGCCAGGTCGGGTCGGATCAAATTCAGAGCCGCGTCACGTCAGTGCCCGGGCGCTCGATGCAGGACCTGGTGAGCGACCAGCCGGGATGGCTTTATGAAGGCAACGCGGTGCTTCATCCGCGCGGCTCCGAGTATCAGACGCAATTCGTCGTCGACGGCGTTCCGCTGACGGACAATCGCTCTCCGGGTTTTGGGCCGGAGCTGGAGGCCGACGACGTGCAGTCGGTAAGCGTTTATACGGCGGGAATTCCCGCGGAGTACGGCCGGAAGATGGGGGGCGTGATCGAGGTAAACACGCTACAGGATGCGCAGGCTGGTTTCCACGGCAACCTGGCGCTTTCAGGCGGCAGCTTCAATTCGGCGGGAGCGTTTGCCCAAGGGCAGTACGTTTGGGGCAAGAACGCGCTGGGCGCGAGTGCCAGCGGTGGCATGAGCGACCATTATTTGAATCCGGTGGTGCCGCAGAACTACACGAACTCGGGCACGCTGGGAGATTTTTCGGCGCACTATGAGCGCGACCTCACGCCGCGTGACCGGCTGAATCTGATCGTGCGGCATGAGCTTGCGCGCTACGAGTTGCCCAATGAGCAGGAGCAGCAGACGCCGCATCTTGATTCGCTCGATCTGTCGTTGCCGCCGGGAACACAACTGGAGACAGCCAGCAATATCGAGACGATGGGAATCGCGTCGTACCAGCACACATTCTCGTCGAACATGGTCGGCGATATCCGCGCGATGGTGCGGGACAACCAAATCAATTTCAATTCGAACAATTACGCGACGCCGATTGAGGTTTTCCAGAACAATGGGTTCCGCGAAGGATATGTGCGCGGCACGATCAGCGTAACGCGCGGGCGGCACGAGTGGAAGGCGGGCGTCGAGACCGACAACGCGACGCTGAACGAGAATTTCCGGTACGCCATCACCGATCCGACGGCGTTCGATCCGGATACGCCGCCGACTTTTTCGTTTATTGCCAATCGGCCTGATCTGGAGCAATCGGCGTTTGTGCAGGATCGCATGCGGCTCGGCAGATGGACCGTGAGCGCCGGCCTGCGCTGGGATCATTATCAACTTCTGTTGAACCGTCACGGGGTGCAGCCGCGGCTGGCGGTTTCGCGTTATTTTCCTACGGCTGACTTGCTGGTGCACTTCTCGTATGACCGCGTTTTTCAAACGCCGTCGTTCGAAAATATTCTGCTGTCGAGCTCGACAGCGGTCGAGTCGATCGATCCCAACGCTTTTCTCCGCTTACCGGTTGAGCCTTCCGAGGGGAACTACTACGAAGTTGGAATGACGAAAGGAATCGCCGGCAAGGTGCGGGTGGACGCGAATTACTATCGCCGGTACGTCAACAATTTCGCGGATGACGACCAGATTCAGAACACCGCCATCAGCTTTCCGATCGCATTCGACAAGTCGGTGATCTATGGGGCGGAAGCGAAGGTTGAGTTGCCGGAGTGGCGGCGCTTTTCTGGATTTGTCAGCTACTCGTATATGGTCGGCAACGTCTGGTATCCGGTGAACGGCGGCTTATTTCTGGGCGGCGATGCCGAGGGGATACCGACCAGCGGACATTTTCCCGCTTCGCAGGATCAGCGAAACACGGTGCGCGGACGGCTTCGTTACCAGGTGCATCCGCGGTTTTGGATTGCGGGCGGAGCGCAATATGACAGCGGCTTGCCTTTTGAGTTCGATGGCGACCCGGACGCGGCGCTGGCCCAATACGGACAGGCAGTGTTCGACAGGCTGAACTTCGACCGTGGCCGCGTGCTGCCGTCGTTGCTGGTGAATGCGTCGGCGGGCGCCGATATTTACAAGTCGGACCGGGTAAAGATGAACTTCCAAATCGATGGACAAAACCTGACGAATGTTCTCGATGTGATCGATTTCGGCGGGCTCTTCTCGGGAAACGCGATTGGGCCGTCGCGCAGCATTGGTTTGCGGCTGAGGACCGTGTTTTAGGCGGGCAGATTCGAGTGACGCAGCGGCTGAAGCCGCCGTCGAAAGTCCGACTCCCATGCAGCGCTTGAGGCCCTGCACCAGCCAAAAAGCACGCTCCGACCTCTCTTCCGATAGAATGCGATGACTTGTTAGCTTTGAGAGGGCGCCCTTGGCGAACGCATCGCATTCCCCGGAACCTTTTCTCGATTCGCAACAATGGCACGCGTGCAGCGCCGCATTTTTGGGATGGACGCTGGATGCATTCGACTTCTTCGTAGCGATCTTTCTCGTCAACACGCTGGCAGCGCAGTTTCATGTGCCAGCTGCGAAGATCATTTTTACGACGGCGGCGACACTGGCGATGCGGCCGGTAGGCGCGGTGATCTTTGGCATGCTGGCGGACCGTTACGGCCGGCGCGGCCCGCTGATGTGGAACGTCGTCTTCTTCTCCCTGGTCGAGCTGCTCTGCGGATTCTCGCCGAATTACACCGTGTTTCTTGTGCTGCGCACGATTTATGGGATCGGCATGGGCGGCGAGTGGGGCGTTGGGTCGTCGCTGGCGATGGAAAGCATTCCGCCGGCGCGGCGTGGTGTGATCTCCGGCATTGTGCAGTCGGGATATTCGTGCGGATATATTCTGGCGGCGTTCGCGGCGAAGTTCGTACTGCCAGTCTGGGGATGGCGCGCGATGTTCTGGGCGGGCGGCCTGCCGGCGCTGCTGGCGTTTTACATTCGCTGGAAGGTGAAAGAGTCGGAGGCGTGGAAGCAGCACCGGATGCCGGGGTTCGGGGCGATCGTAAAGGCAGCCGCGGCGAATTGGAAATTGTTTTTGTATATGGTCGGACTGATGGCGCTGATGAATTGCCTGTCGCACGGCACGCAGGACTTGTACCCGCATTTTCTTCAGTCGCATGGCTTCACGACCTCGACCGCGGCTAATGTCGCCATCTTCTATAACGTGGGTGCGCTGCTGGGCGCGGTGCTCTTCGGAAGGCTCTCCGAACGGGTCGGCCGCCGCCGCGCCCTAGTGCTGGCGGCCATGCTGGCTTTTTGTGTGATTCCGGTGTGGGCGTTCGGAAAAACGCTGATGGCGCTGGCGCTCGGCGCGTTTGCGATCCAGGTCGGCGTGCAGGGAGCGTGGGGGATTATTCCCGCGCATTTGAACGAACTATCGCCAGCGGCGGTGCGTGGGTTGCTGCCGGGGTTTGCTTATCAGTTGGGAAATCTGGTGGCTTCGCCGGCGAATCCGATTGAGTTCAAACTGCGTGATTTGTGGGGATATAGCTGGGCGCTGGCCGGATTTGAGATTGCCGTCATCACTGTGCTTGCGCTGGTGGTGAGCCTGGGGCCGGAGCGGAAGGGGGAAGAGTTCGTGAAGCGTTGAGGGCCTGGGGTCCACGCGCCAGCGTGCAAAATGACAACCACAGAGGACACGGAGGACACGGAGGATTTTTAATTAACACCTCCGTGCCCTCCGCGTCTTCCGTGGTTTTCATTTACAGTTTCGAATTAGTGAAAAGCTACGTTTCATTTTGCGCCGTCGAGTTCGCGGGCGGCCGACTCGATTAGCGCGGCTTCATCTTCCAGCGCTTTTGATACGCGCACAATCTCCTGATCCGCTTCCGCATAATGCTTCAGTTCAATTCCCTCGCGCACGCCGGGAATAGTCTTTACGCCATAGCCCGCGTACACGCCCGGAGCGTATAGCAAATGCTTGTACCACGGACGCCGCGGCAGCCCGTCCTGATTTGTTAACCGGCGCTCGCTTTCGATCAATTCGTGGTTCAGGACGGCGAGTTTTGCCGCCGTGGCTTCATCGCCCAAGGCCGCTTGCTTTTGGGCGAGCGCCTTCTGATAGTGCTTCGCGCTGCGCGTTACCGCATCAACCGCATTTTCAAGTGGAGCGAAGTTCAGATGCGGCGGGACTTCTTCTTTCGGAGGCGCTACCGTTGGACGCCGCGGATCGTTGGTCGCGGTGAAATACTCCGTCTTCCAGTTCCTGATTCTGTTCGCGAATTTCCTCCTGTTTGGTGGCCAGCAGCTTTTGAAGGTCCTTCTTATAAGTGTCCACCGTGTCGGCGAAATCGACGAAATCGAAGGGCAGCACTTCCGCATCGGCTAACCGCAGCACCGACGTGCCCACCGTCTGCGCGAGGGCGCGTCCGTAGACAAATTCTCGGTCGGAAAAATGTGTGTACCAGTAAAAATCGTCGTAGATGGAGTGATAAATTCCCTGTTCATCCTCGCCGCCGTATCCCAGATCGAGTGTTGCGATTCCCAGATGATCGAGAAAGGCGGTGAAGTCCGTTCCCGAGCCGAGGGCATTGATTCGCAGGTCGGCGCGCTGCCGCAACTCCTGGCGCTCCTCGGGTGTTTTCGCTTCGGCGATCCTACTAAGCTGATCGCGCTTCCACACCGTCATGTGAGTTTCCGGATCGTCAATGTCGCGGGCAACGCCGTTGATGAACTGCTCCAGGCTGTGCGAGCCTCCCATGTTGAGCAGGCCGCGATCGTTGCCGTCGGTGTTGATGTAGACGGCGGCGTGCGCCTGCAATTCGTCGGCGTGCGCCTCGACCCATTCGGTCGAGCCGAGCAGCATGGGTTCCTCGCCATCCCATGCGGCATAAATGATGGTGCGACGCGGCTTCCAGCCTTGCTTCAAGAGTTGGCCGAGAGCTCGCGCCTCTTCGAGCAGGGAAGACTGCCCTGAAACCGGATCCTCCGCGCCGTTGACCCAGGCATCGTGATGATTGCCGCGCACGATCCATTCGTCAGGCGCAACGACGCCTGGAATTTTGACGATGACATCGTTGACAGGCTTGATGTCCCAGTTAAATTCCAATTTCAAATGAACTTTCGCTGGTCCCGGGCCGACGTGATAGGGAATCGGCAATGAACCGCGCCATTCTTCGGGAGCCATCGGCCCTGCTAGTGCCGCCAGCAGGGGTTGCGCATCGCCATAAGAAATCGGCATAACCGGAATTTTGGTAATGCTCTTTGCTTCCTTGATGGGCAGGCGCCTGGCATCGGGGGTCGCGCCCCAACCGGGCGTGAGCGGGTCGCCGGGGCTCGACGAGGCAAAATCCATGACGCTGCCGCGCTGCACACCGTTGGGATTGCGCATCGGACCTTCGGGGAAGACGTTGTCGACCGAGTAACCATCGTCTTTGGGCTCGGAATAGATGAGGCATCCAATGGCGCCATGCTCCGCAGCGACCTTGGGTTTAACGCCGCGCCACGAGTGGTAATACTTCGCGATCACAATCGCGCCCTTCACCGAAATGCCCAGCCGGTCGAGCTTTTCGTAGTCTTCGGGGACGCCGTAATTCACAAAGACCAGCGGGGCGGTGACGTCGCCGTCAGTGGAGTAGGCGTTGTAGGTGGGCAGTTGCTCAGACTTCTGATTGGACGTTGGATCGATGGCGAGCGCGGGCTCATCGAGCTTGGCGGTGAACTTGGTGGGCGCGACCATCTCGAGGACGCGAACTTTCGGCGTCGGAAACAGGACGTTGAAGGTCTCGATATGCGCGTCGAGGCCCCACTCCTTGAAGCGCGCCAGTATCCATTCCGCATTTTCTTTGTCATAAGGAGAGCCCACGTGATGGGGGCGCGCCGACAAATGCTGCATATAGTCGCGCAGGTTGGCGGGATCGGGGATAGCGCGAAATTTGGATTCCCACTCGCGCTCGGTCTGGCTGCTGCGCGGCGAGTAGCCGGCGAGCGGGGCGTCGTCGGCATACGATAAAGTTGGGAAAATTAGAGTACAAATGAGCGTAAGGGCGGCCCAGGTTCGCATGCGTCTCCTAATCGTCGGTTGTTTTGGCGCAGATTCGCTATGGTAGAGATCATTCCGGTCAGTGTGCGGACATTATACGCGTCGTGGGAATCTCTCTGCGTGGTGACGGCTATCACATGCGAATGTCCGCCGCGGACGCGACAATAATGAAGACGCAAGTGAGCGTGCCGTGGGGCTGTCGCGCGCTCGAAAATGCTAAATTGGAAGGCTCATGTCCGCTCCCAACTCTCTGTTTGTCCGCGCCGCCAAGGCTCAGCCTACGGAACGCACACCCATCTGGCTGATGCGCCAGGCGGGACGCTACATGGCCGAGTACCGCGCCGTGCGCAAGCAGTATTCGCTCATTGAAATCTGTAAGAAGCCGAAGGTGGCGGCGCAGGTGACCATCGAAGCCGCGGAAATTCTCGGAGTGGATGCGGCCATCATTTTTGCCGACCTTCTGCTGCCTCTCGAAGTGATGGGCTTGCCCTTTCACTTTGCCGCCGGCGAAGGGCCCAAGATCGAAAAGCCCGTTCGCGACGCCGAGGACATCAAGAACCTGCGCACGGATCGCGCCGGAGAACTTGGCTATGTTTCCGAGGCCATTAAGCTGGTGTGCAAACATTTTGGCGACCGCCTGCCCGTCATCGGCTTTTGCGGCGCGCCCTTCACGCTGGCGAGCTACATGATCGAGGGTGGCGGCTCGCGCAATTACATCCACACGAAAAAGATGATGTACTCGGCGCCGGGCGCGTGGAATGAACTGATGACGAAGCTGGTGGCGGTGACCAGCGAGTATTCGGCCGAACAGGTGCGCGCGGGCGCCGACACGATTCAGATTTTCGATAGCTGGGTCGGCTGCCTGAGCGTGGAGGACTACCGGCGATACGTTTTGCCGCATGTGACCTCGCTGGTGCGCCGATTGCAGAAGACTGGCGTGCCGATTATTTACTTCGGCACGGACAGTGCGACGCTCTTGCCGTCGATGCAGGAAACGGGCGCGGAGGTGATTGGCCTCGACTGGCGCATTCCGCTCGATGAAGGTTGGAAGAGCCTGGGTTATCGCGGAGCGGTGCAGGGGAACCTCGATCCGGTACTGCTTTTCGCCGACTGGAAAGAGCTCAAGACGCGCGCGGAGGATATTTTGCGGCAGGCTGCGGGGCGCGCCGGCCACATTTTTAATCTGGGACACGGCATTCTGCCAGAGACGCCGGTCGAGAACGTTAAAGCGCTTTGTGAATTTGTGCGGGAGCGGTCGGCAGAATTCAAAACCTCCGAGGCCGGATCTGGCGAGGTTAAGATCAGCGAGGCGAAGACGGAGCGCAAGAGATGACCTCGTGTCCCTTGGGTCTGGCGGGCGCATGCTACTGCGCGAACCGCGTTAGTTCGTTTACGCCGCCAAAGTCGGAGATTGGGTCGTCCGCGAAAACAGCAGTGCTTCTCCTTGCGCACGGAAGCCCGGAAAATCCCGAGCAGATTCCCGAGTTTCTGCGCTACGTTACGGGCGGGCGCCCGCTGCCGCCGAACGTGATCGAAGAAATTCGCCATCGCTACTCGCTGATTGGATTTTCACCGCTCGCCTGCTGGACGCTTCTGCAAGCTGACCAGCTTTCGCAATCGCTTGGCTTGCCGGTCTTCGTCGGGCATGCGCAACTGGAAGCCTTTCATCGCCGATGCCGTCGCTGCGATTGCGGCGCACAGGTTCGAGCGCGTGATCGCTGTTTGCCTTGCGCCGCAGAATTCGCGCACTAGCGTTGGACTCTACCGCCAAGCGGTTACCGGCGAGAGCGGCGCGCCCTTCTCGCTTGACTTTGTTGACGAGTGGCACGACCAGCCGCTGCTGGGCAAGGCGTTTGCAGAAAAACTTCGCGTGGGATGGGAAAAAGCGAATGCCGAGCATGCCGCAAAACTTCCCATCATCTTCACCGCGCATAGTGTTCCCGCGCGCACGATTACCGAAGGCGACCCCTACGAAGCGCAATCAAAAGAAACGGCGGCGCTGGTGGCAAAGGAAGCGGGCCTGAGCGCGGATGAGTGGAGATTTGCGTTTCAAAGCCAGGGCATGTCGGGAGGCGCATGGATCGGGCCGACGGTGGAGGAGACGATTTTGGGGCTGAAGGCGAAAGGCCATCGCGGGGTATTTATACAGCCCGTGGGATTTCTGTGCGATCACGTTGAGGTGCTTTACGACATCGACATCTTCTTCAAGCACTTTGCGGAAAAAGAAGGCATGACGCTATGGCGGGCGGAGTCGCTGAACGGATCAGGGACGTTGACCGCGGCATTATCGGAGCTAGTGCGCAGCCGACTCGCGGAGAAAAGCTAGAAGCTAAAGGCTAGGAGCTGGTAGCTGTTTTATGTCACGCATAGCCATCATCGGCGGCGGAATCTCCGGCCTCTCGGCCGCATTCGCGCTGGAGGAAAAACGCCAGGCGGGGGCGCCCATCGAATACGTGTTGTATCGAGGCTGCGCCTCGACATGGGCGGCGTGCTGGTCACCGATCACGTGGATGGCTGCCTGGTCGAGGCCGGTCCCGATTCCTTTATCAGCGAAAAGCCGTGGGCCGCGGACCTTTGCCGCAAGATCGGCCTCGGCGATCAGTTGATTGGGTCGAACGATGCCGATCGCAAGACCTATATCGTGGTGCGCAAGAAAAATCGCGACCGACTGGTGGTGATGCCCGACGGCCTCATGTTCATGGTGCCGACCAAAATTCTGCCGACGGTGATGTCGCCTTTGTTCTCGCTGCGCACGAAAATGCGGATGGCCGCCGAATGGTTTCATCCTCCGCATAAGGCGACGGGCGACGAAACGGTGGCGCAGATGGTGGAGCGGCATTATGGGTCAGAGATGGTCGACCTGCTTGCCGATCCGCTGCTCTCCGGGGTTTATGGCGGCGAGGCCTCGCAACTCAGCGTGCGGGCGGTGCTGGCGCGCTTTGCCGAAATGGAGGCGAAGCACGGAAGCCTGGGCCGGGCCATGCTGGCTTCGCGCAGAAAAATGGCCGCCGCTAACAAAGGTCCGGCGCGTTCGCTGTTTACTTCGCTCAAAGACGGCATGCAGCAGATGGTGGATGCGCTGCTCGCGCGCATTGATCCGGCTGCTTTGCGCACTTCTTCAATCGTGCAGTCGGTTTTTCCCGAAAATGAGGGCTGGACGGTTTCCGCGGGATATCAGAGCGATCGATTTGACGCCGTGATCATTGCCGCGCCCGCGCGCGCTGCGGCCGCGGTGCTCGAATCGACCGACGTGAATCTTTCCCGTGAACTGGCGGGGATCAATTACAGTTCGTCTGTCACCGTGACGCTTGGCTATGACGAGTCGGTTCGCCGCTCGCTGCCTCCGGGCTTTGGATTCCTAGTTCCGCGCAGCGCCGGACATCGCATGCTGGCGGCCACGTTCGTGCACAACAAGTTCCCACACCGGGCGCCGGAAAATCGAGCGCTGGTCCGCTGCTTCCTGGGCGGAGCGCGCGATGAGGAGATTCTTTCGTCCTCGGAGGACCAGATTCTCACGACTGTGCGCGACGAACTTCGCCAAATTATTGGGCTGAACGCGGAGCCACTTTTTGCCCGTGTTTATAAGTGGAAGGCCGCGATGGCGCAGTATGCGGTGGGCCACCTCGACCGCCTCGTGCGCATTCAAGCACTCTGCGAAAACCTTCCCGGTCTTGCGCTCGCGGGGAATGGTTTCTCCGGCATCGGCGTGCCGGACTGCGTGCGGTCGGGGGCGGAGGCGGCTACCAGGGTGCTTTCGCAGATGGGTATGTGGTCGGCGGCCTAGCGAAGTTTCTTGAAATTGAATGATGAGAACGCACGGGTGGGGCGCGCCCGTGCCCCCCACTTTGTTACTGACGTTACCTTACACTTCCGAAACTCCGGTTCTGCTACGGTGTTAGCATCATTGCAACCGTGGGGATAATGTCATGAAGAATTTGTTTGCTATTTGTGTTGTTTGTCTTGCGTCTTCGCTTGCCCTTGCACAGCAGACCTCATCACCATCCACGACATCCGGCGACACGCACGAGATGAAGGGCATGAACACGCCCGGGCACGACATGTCGAAGATGCCGGGACAAGGTGATCAGGCCGGCGACGAAGAGGGCGCGATGCACTCGATGGAAGGCCATCACATGGACATGGGGCCGCACATGAAGATGACGGCGCTTCGTTCCATGCAGCCCGGCGACTCCGAGCGAGCGCAAAAAGTGGTGGTCGCCGCCCGCTCGGTGATGGAGAAGTACAAGGACTATCACACCGCGCTGAATGATGGCTTCAAGATTTTTCATCCGGAAATTCCGCAGAAGCAGTATCACTTCACTAACTACCGCAATGCGTTCGCCGCTGCCTGGCATTTCGATCCTGACAATCCCACGTCGCTGCTCTACGAAAAAGACGGCGATGGTTACCGACTGGTCGGGGTCATGTACACGGCTCCCAAGCGCTTCAGGGAGGACGATCTCAACCAGCGCATTCCGCTCAGTATCGCGCAGTGGCATGAGCATGTGAACTACTGCGCGCCGCCGGCCGGACAAAAAGGCGAAGCGCTGGGCAAGAATCCGAAGTTCGGACTGCACGGCTCGATTACCACGCAGGCTGATTGCGACGCCGCCGGCGGACAGTTCCATCCCGTGATCTTCAACTGGATGGTTCACGTGTATCCGCTGGAGAAGGATGAGGCGCAAGTCTGGTCGGTGGATCGGCAGCACGCGCACGAGGACTAGTTTTGTGCCTGTCACAGCCGGCTGTTAGTTTTCTGAAGGGCGGGCGAGTCGCCCGCCGTGACTGCCGGAGGGGCGCCGGCGCTACGGTCGTAGGATTCCCTCCTCTGTTATTCTGATTTTTTCCCGCGCTAACTCCAGCTTCTATGACCGCTTCGCCGCCGAGCCGATGGAAAATAATCCTCTCCTTCGGGCTCGTCTACGTTTTCTGGGGCTCAACCTACCTCGGCATCGGCATCGCGGTGGAGCAGATTCCTCCCGGCTACATGTGTGCGACGCGCTTCACGATTGCGGGTGTCGTCATGCTCGCCTACTGCGCAGCCACCGGGCGCCGGATTCGTTTCTCCGCGCAGCATCTTTTCCATCTCGCGGTCGTGGGAATTCTGCTGCTGATGGGCGGCAACCTCACGCTCTCTTATGCCGAGAAAATTGTACCCACTGGCCTGGCGGCGCTGCTGGTGGCGGTCAGCCCGCTCTGGTTTCTGGTGCTGGATAGCCTGTTGCTGGGCGATCATCATATTTCGCGGCGCGGCAAGATTGGGCTGGCAATCGGGATCGTCGGAGTCGCGATTCTCATCTGGCCCACTCTGGCCCATCCCACTTCATTCGGCCGGCGCGAGTTCTGGTGGACGATCGCTCTTCCGGGAGGATCATTGAGCTGGGCGCTTGGCTCAGTGCTGTCGAAAAAATGGAAGACCGGTGCGGGCGATCCTTTCAGCACGACGGCATGGCAGGTCGTGTTTGCGGGATTGGCGAATCTCGCTTTCGCTCTCACCGTTGAGCGTAACGCGCATCCGGTTTGGACGGCGCGGGGGCTGGGCGCGATCTTCTATCTGGTGGTTTGCGGTTCGTGGATCGGATACACGGCCTATATCTGGCTGCTCCAGCACGTGCCTACGTCAAAGGTCTCGACTTACGCGTATGTGAACCCGGTGGTGGCGGTATTTTTGGGATGGCTCGTTCTACACGAAAGAATTGACCGCTACATCCTGATGGGCAGCACTGTCATCGTGGCCTCAGTGATCATGGTGACCAGCGCCAAAATTCACACCCGGCCGGTCATGGAGGAACTGACGCCAGTCGAGCCTGCCGGTGATTGATCGCGCGGAATTCGAGTAAGCGCGAACGGCGGCCTAGGGGAAGGCTTGCAATAACCGCCGCTCGCGCCCGCCAACCGGATCCAGAGCCCACACGATCAGAAAGCAAACTTGCTGATCAGCACGCCCCTGTTCCGTGGCAACCCGGCTCATCCAAAAGTGTTCGAGCCTGACTTTGTATTCCGATACCGCGTGTCTAATACCGTCCCTGATTCGCCCACAGCCTGACTTTTTCTTCCACCGAAAACGGTTGCGGCTGCCCGGCAAATGCGGCTTCGAGCAAAGCGGCATGCACCTCAAACGGCACACTGGCATGCGAGCGGGTTCGCAGGAAACCCCGCACAAAGCGTTCCGCGTAGGCCTCAAAGCCCAGGACTTCAGTCTGAACTGCATGCACGAGGGCGTGAAAGAGCCGGCGGTTGGTCATCTCGTCGTGGAAGACCAGAACATCTTTAAAGGTCGCAGCAAACGGATGAACACAATCAGTCCCGATACCCATCGCCTTCGCATCGGAATCCAGCGGGGGTTTCGGTGCGCGTGGGCTGTCAAGGATGACGATGCGCGTATGCGCGACCAGGTCGGAGGGAAAGAAGGGCGCCATCGCCGCGCGCCAGCTTTGCTCCAGCGGTTGCCCGATGGGGCGAAAGTGCTCGCGCTGCTCATACAGGTAGCGCGCCAGGCGCTCGCTCATGTCGAGGACTTTGGCGTCCTCGAGCGTCATGGCGGAAGACTTCTCGACCGCCTGGCGATCGGGCATCTGATTCACGATGCTGTTGTAGTACTCAAAAAGTGCGTTGGCCGACGACCAGGCCTTGCGCAAAATATCGCGTTGCGCGTGCCGTGCCAGATCGTCCGCCGAATAACGCAAGCGGAGCCGATCGGTGGCGCACTGCGCGCTTAACATTTCCAGCTGCGCGTGCCGCAATTCCGCGTTCATCTGCACCGAGGCGAGGTGGCCGCCAGAGTCATCCGGCAAAACCATCTCTACTCCTATATAAAAGTGAAAATCGGGGCCCTGTGGGAAAACGCTTTCTAGAATCGCTATACTTTAACATCGTTACTTTAACAATGTCAATGTAGAATCGTGACCTTTGGTAATAATCCGGCTCTGGCCCTATCGATATTAACGATGAGCAGGTATGCGGCAGGTACTTTATGTAATTAATCTCTTGTTACTAGACATTATTAAGTTGTACAATGTCATCCTATTAACTGGGGCTTGCGCTCGTTCATGCCTCCCATCGCGGACAAACATCTCGAGGAACGGATCCTCAAGGCGGCGCTGCGGCTGTGGCGGACGCGCGGCGAAAACGGCTTGACCCTGCGCGCGGTGGCTCAGGAAGCGCGCACCACCACCCCCACTCTCTACAAACGATTTCGCAACAAGGAAGCCCTGCGGCTCGCGCTCGCCTATCGCTTCCGCGAAGAGTTGACTGCCGACGTGCTGTCGTCGTCCACCATCGAGCAATCGCACCGGCGCTATCTCGCCTATGTGAAGGCCCATCCTCGCGAGTACGAATTACTGAGTGCGTATTGGGGACATTTCTTTTCGACTCCGCGGCCGGTCCGCACCTGGATGCTGGCGCAGCTGGCCGCGCGCCTGGGCGGCGAGCCCAACGAATACGCCGCTGCCTATGAAGGGATTTTTCTTTTGTGTCACGGTGCGTCGACGTTACTAGCCTCGGCCCCGAATGAGCGTGTGCAGGAAGCCACGCGGGAAATCTGCATCAAGATCTGCGACAAGCTGATCGAGAACGCGCCGCAATATCGAGCTAAGGCGTAGCGCGCGGAGAGCAACCAGCGAACAAGGAGCCGCGAACACAAGAGTTATTCCTCCGGCTCTTCCACGTCGTTCACTACATCGACAACGCGATTGCGCAGGGAAAACACCAGTTTGTGGTCATCGTCGGGCTGAAAGGTGACGCGCAGCGGGCTGCGCTCCCAGGCCGGAGGCGGGCACTCGGAATCGGGGTCGGCGTCACCGTCGGGCTCGCCCGCATCTTTCTTCAGGATCGGCTTGCGCCGCCCAACCTGCGCCACCATCGCAAACAGTTTCTTGCCATCTTCCGACACGCCGCAATAGGCAATGTAATCGCGATACCAACTGGCCGTCGAATAAAACGGATCGAACTCCGGCAGATTTAACTGCGAGACGCGGCCGGTCATGCGATCCACCAGCAGCCAGCCTCCGCGCTGCCATTGCCATCGCGCCGCGCTCTCGCCCGGCAAGGCGTCGTTGATGCGAAACGCGCGCCGCACCACGAACAGCCGGTCCGTGACTTCATGCGGATTGCCGGTCGTGTATTCCTTAACCCGCGCGTCGACCAGGAGCGGGCGCACCTTGAGGTCGAGCATCTTTTCCCCGGTCGCATTGGGCCACTTCGCGGAGGTCGACTTTCCAAATGTAATGACGTGCGGCTTGGAAACGGCGACGCATGGAGCGCCGCAGAGTAGAATCATGAACAGGGCCAACGATAGCGGCAAAAGTTTGCCTAGTCGAGTGAAGAAGCATTTGCAACTCATGCAGAAAGTCTGCACGATTTCACGTGTTGACTGCCATGATCGGTGAACACCGGAAATGTTCGGTTTTTGGACTCTTGATATCGGATAGAATCATGCTCATTGACCAGCGGGTGGGGGTACCCGCAATTACTCGGTTGCGCCCAGCCGTTGGGACGCAGGTCCGCGACATACAACCTTTATCTCCCAGCTCCAGTTCTTAATTTCTATGGTGGAAGTGATCTCAGGCCGCCGTAAGCAGTCGATCCTGATCGTGGACGACCATCGGCTGAATGCCGAATTGCTGCGCGAAATGCTCGGCATGCGCGGCTACCAGGCCGCGGTGGTTTCAAGTGCCGCGGACGCTGAGGAGCATATCCGGCGTGAAGCCCCCGACCTCATTCTGCTCGACGTGATCATGCCCGGCAAAACCGGCTACGAGCTTTGCCGCGAGCTCAAGGACAATCCCGAGACCAGGCTGATTCCGATCGTGATGATTACCGGCCTCAATGCCCACGAAGACCGGCTGAAAGCGATTGAAGCGGGAGCGGACGATTTTTTGACCAAGCCAGTCAGCCCGGAGGAATTATTTGCTCGCGTCAAGTCGCTACTGAAGTTGAAAGAGTTCACCGACGAACTGGAGACGGCCGAGTCGGTACTGTGCACGCTCGGGCTGAGCGTGGAAGCCCGCGATCCTTATACGGAGGGCCATTGTGAGCGCCTGGCTAAGAATGCCAGCGACCTGGGGCGCTATCTCAATCTCGAGGAAGAAGCCGTGGTGGCGTTGCGGCGAGGCGGTTACCTGCACGATCTCGGCAAAATATGTGTGCCCGATGAAATTCTGAAAAAAGGAAGCAACCTGACTCCCGCCGAGTGGGAGATCATGAAGAAGCATCCGGTGACGGGCGAGGCGATTTGCCGTCCGCTGAAGTCGCTGCGCCTGGTGCTACCCATTATTCGCCACCATCACGAACATTCCGACGGCAGCGGGTATCCCGATGGGTTGACGGCTGGCGACATTTCACTGCTGCCGCGCATCCTACAGGTGGTCGATATTTACGATGCCTTGCGCACAGCTCGTCCCTATAAGCCCGCGCTCGCGCACGAGCAGGCTGCGATCACTATGCGCCAGGAGGCGCAGGCCGGGCTGTGGGATGAGGAACTGGTCGCCGAATTCTTCTCGATGCTCGACAAACGCCGCCAGGTGGCATGAGATTATTGAATCATTGATTGATTGAGCGATTGAATCATTGAACTGCGGATGCACGCCGCACTGTCAGTTTCTAAAATGACTCAATCTCTCAATACCTCAATGACTCAATCTCTCAATACCTCAATCTCTCAATTTCTTTGACCTACTCCATCATCATTCCCGCCTATAACGAGAGCAGCCGGCTCCGGCCGACGCTCGACGAACTGCTCCGTTACTTCGAACAGCGCCAGTGGGAGGTGGAGATCCTGGTGGTGAACGATGGATCGCGCGACGATACGGCTGATATCGTGCGCGAATACGCCAGGGCGCATCCGCAGATTGTGCTGGTGGAGAATCCGGGCAATCACGGCAAAGGCTATAGCGTGCGCAATGGCATGCTGCGCGCGCGGGGCGACATCTGTCTGTTCACCGACGCCGATCTCTCTTCGCCCATCACCGAGGCGCCGAAGCTCTTCGACGCCATCACCGCCGGCGCCGACATCGCCATCGGATCGCGCTGGTTGCGAGCCGACCTGCAGACCGAACGCCAGCCGCTTTACCGTCAACTGTTCGGCAGAATCTATAACGTGGTTTTGCGGATCTTTCTCGGCTTGAAATTCGTCGATACGCAATGCGGCTTCAAGGCGTTCCGCCGCGAGGCAGTGAAGCGCATCTTTCCGCTGCAGCGCATCGAGCGCTGGGGATTTGATCCCGAGATTCTGTTTCTGGCTCGGCGGCTTGGTTTCAGCGTGAAAGAGGTCCCCGTGGTGTGGGCACACAGCGAGGGCACGAGGCTCTCCCCCTTTCGCGACGGCGTGCGCATGTTCGGCGAGGTTCTTCGTATCCGCCGGAACTCGATGACGGGCGCCTATACCAGCGCCACCGTTCCCTTTACAGGCAAGCTGTGAGATAGCTTGAGCAGTGCGCGGCTTCGTGAACGAACCCGAACGCCATTCGCGGGATCCCACTGCAGCTCATATTCAGTTGCGCACTTCTCACACAACCAGAACAGCTCCGCTCCACCCGATGGCTCCTCATAGAACTGTCCATTGCTCATGTGCGGAGGACGCTTCTCGAATTGATACAGTTTGCCCGAATGCAGAAAGCGGAAAGATGCCGAACAAGACGAATTAGAACACTTGGTGACCATTTCGTAACCAGGGGCTTTCACTTTGATTGTTCGGCGGGAACTGGGCTAATGGAAGGTTACGGAGGTAATGCGGGGACTCAAACTCGGTAATTCAGGGAGTCCGGTACACAATCAGCTTTCCGGTCGCTAGCGTGACACGGCACCGGTCGCAGCGGCCGCGCCAACAAACTCCGCGATCTTCTGACCCATCTCGCTGGTAGAGACCGCCCGCTCCGCGCCGCGCGCCAAGTCCGCGGTTCGCAGGCCTGCATCCAATGCCGACATAACGGCCGCCTCAATGCACTCGGCCTCTTTGGAGAGCTCAAACGTATGTCGAAGCATCATGGCCACGGAGAGAATCGCGCCGAGCGGATTCGCAATGCCTTTGCCCGCGATGTCAGGCGCCGAGCCATGCACCGGCTCGTAGAGGCCAACCCGCCCGCCAATGCTAGCCGAAGCCAGCAGCCCCAGTGCGCCCACGATACCCCCTGCTTGATCGGAGAGAATGTCGCCAAACATGTTTTCGGTGAGAATGACGTCGAAATGCGTCGGCCGTAGGACGATGGATGTTGCCGCCGAGTCGACATACATGTGCGACAGTTGAACGTCGGGATAGTCCGCGCCGATACGCGTGACAACTTCACGCCACAGCCGCGAACACTCGAGCACGTTTGCTTTGTCGACCGACAGCACCCGCCGGCGGCGGCCGCGCGCCAGAGTAAAAGCCACGCGCGCTACCCGCTCAATTTCAGGTTCGCTGTAGACCATCGTATTAAGCGCATGACGCGGGCCCGGAGCACTCTCGATGGCGCGCGGTTCCCCGAAATACAATCCGCCGAGCAGTTCGCGAACGATGAGAATGTTAGTCCCGCTGACCAGTTCTTCGCGCAGCGGCGAGCACGCAGCCAGCGCAGAATAAAAAACTGCCGGGCGAAGATTGGCGAAAGCTCCCAGTTCCTTGCGCAGCCGCAACAGCCCGGCTTCGGGGCGAAGCTCGCGCGGATTGTGATCGAAGGCTGGACTGCCAACCGCTCCCAGAAGGACAGCTTGCGAAGCGAGGCAGGATTGAAGAGCGGCGTCAGGAAGGGGATTGCCAAACTTGGCGAGAGCCTCGCCGCCGATTTCTTTTTGTTCGAGCTTGAGGTCGTGGCCAAATCCGACTGCGACTTCACTGAGAACGCGGACGGCTTGCGCCGTTACTTCGGGACCGATTCCATCGCCCGGCAGAGTTGTGATTCGGAGTTTCATGCGATTTGGCTCTGTGGGCAGGATACATGACCAGGCGGATATGTGACGCGGGCCGGCCCTGAGCGGAGTCGAAGAGACCCCGCCTTCGACTCAATGTTCGTGTTCTACTCCCGCGCTTAGACGCCCCAAAGGTAATCTTCCTGTTCGCTGCGCCTCTCACTGAACGAATTTGAAGGCGTCCGGTGACTCGAGCCAGACGGAATGTGGCTCGGCGATTCGTGAACCGCAGCGGCGGCTGCAGCCGCCAGCGGGAAACGCCCCGTCGCGGCGGCATGGGAAGGCATCTTTTTTGACACGGCAAAGTCGGTCCGTTCTGTGCCGTTGCGGTTCGCGTCCTGAATCAGTTCGATCAAATGGCTGTCCTGAACGCGCTTGATGCGGTCGGCGAGGATGACGAACTTGCGATAGATATCGTCCAGTTCGCGCCGCTCAAACTTGTGTCCCAGTTGCTCGCAGCGCAAAGCCAGCGCATGCCGGCCCGAGTGCTTGCCGAGCACCAGCCGCGAGTCGGGCACGCCCACCGATTGCGGCGTCATGATCTCGTAGGTCAAGGGATTTTTGAGCACGCCATCCTGGTGAATGCCGGCCTCATGCGCAAAAGCATTGCGGCCGGTGATTGCCTTGTTCGGCTGAACTGGTACGCCGGTGATCTCGGCCAGCATCTGGCTCGAGGCAAAGATCTGCGCGCTGGTAATGCCGGTTTCGTAAGCATAGCGATCGGCGCGCACCCGCATCGTCATCGCAATCTCTTCGAGCGAGGCGTTGCCGGCGCGCTCGCCGATCCCGTTGATCGTGCACTCTACCTGCCGCGCGCCGTTCTGCACGCCAGCCAGAGAATTGGCGACCGCAAGGCCGAGGTCGTTGTGGCAGTGGGTGGAGATGGTGACGCTCTCGATTCCCGCAACTTTGTCGCGCAATGTGCGAATAAGTTGGCCGTACTCTTCCGGCATGCTGTAGCCGACGGTATCCGGGATATTAACGGTTGTGGCGCCGGCTGCGATTACGGCCTCCACCACCTCGCACAGAAATGGAATCTCGGTACGGGTGGCATCTTCGGGCGAGAACTGGATGTCGTCGCACAAAGACTTCGCATAAGCGACCGCCTCGCGCGCCTGCGCCAGGCATTGTTCGCGCGTGATGCGGAGCTTGTATTTCAGGTGAATGTCGGAGGTGGCCAGAAAAACATGGATGCGCGGGCGGGCCGCGGCTTTCACGGCGAGCCATGCGCGATCAATGTCGGGAGTGCAGGCGCGCGCCAGGCCTGCGATGATCGGCCGCCGCACGGTCGCGGCAATTTTCTGCACCGCTTCAAAGTCGCCGTCGGAGGCGATCGGGAAACCGGCTTCGATGACATCGACGCCAAGCCGATCCAGTTGCTGGGCGAGGCGCAGCTTTTCCTGAACATTCATGCTGCAGCCCGGCGACTGCTCGCCGTCACGAAGCGTGGTGTCAAAAATAGTAATGCGTGGCCGGTCGGTCACGAGTCCCTCCCAAAATTGGTTCGTGGTTCAACCTTATCGGCACATTGCGGCGAAAGAGAAGCTTATTATCTTTACAGAATGATTAACCATTCTGATAATATAAGGAATACTTATTGATATAACACATTTGATAAATAGTTTGGCTTTAAGCCAGATCGCTCATGGCGGACGGCAACCCTACCGCTCAGGGCTGGAAAGGGCCGCTGAAAACCGCGAGCGGTCTAGGGTGCGCGATAAGGAGTCGGCAAAATGTTGTGATCGGGGAGCGGTAAGGGTCGGCAGACGCTGTGACCTAAGACCCAATACCTTAAGACCTAAGACCTGATTTTATGGACATCTCCCAACTCGAAGTCTTCCTCACCGTAGCCCGCGAGCGCCGCTTCTCCCGCGCCGCGGAAAAACTGTTTCGCACGCAGTCGGCGGTCAGCCAGGCGGTTCGCAAGTTGGAACTGGAAATCGGCGAGCCGCTCTTTGACCGCTCCTCGCGCGATGGCGTCCTGACCGATGCCGGCCACGTCTTGCAGGAATACGCCGAAAAGCTGGTGAATCTGCGCGCCGATGCCCAGGAAGCCCTCGTCGAGCTGCGCCAGCTGCACAAGGGCAAGCTGACGATTGCCGCCAACGAATTCACCGCGCTCTACCTGCTACCCGTGCTGGCTGAATTTCGCCGGCTGTATCCCGCGCTCAAAATCACGGTGCGCCGGGCGCTTGGCAGCCACATTCCCGACGATGTGCTCAAACACAATGTCGAACTGGGAGTGCTCTCCTATGATCCGCAGGAGCCGCAGCTCAAGTCGGTCGTCGTCTATCTGGACGAGTTGGCGTTCGTGGTGCCGCCCGGGCATCCGCTGGCTTCGGCTCGCGAGGTCAGCGTGCGGCAACTTGGGGCGGAGTCGTTTGTGGCGCACATCGTTGCTTCGCCGTATCGCGAGAAAGTAATCGAGGCGTTCCGGCAGCACAAAACTCCTCTGCACATGGACGTGGAATTGCCCACGCTACAGGCGATCAAGCGCTTCGTGGCGATGGGCAACGGCGTGGCGCTCATTCCGGAAATCAGCGTGGAGAATGAAATTGCGCGCGGGGAACTGGTGCGTATTCCGGTGCGCGATCTGCACTTTCAGCGCAAGCTGCGGCTCGTCTATCGGCAGGACTCGGCGCTCTCGCACGCCGGCCGCGCATTCCTGAAGGTGGCTGAGCAAACGGCGAAGAATAAAGGTGGGCGCTACCGCTTCCACCGGGAAAAATAGCTCCAAGCTGCAAGCTCCAAGCTCCAAGACAATCGAAACCGAACCAAATTTGGGTGACCAGTATCACTGCGGAGTACTGTCCGGAATCCCATTCTTGTTTCGTGGAGAGCGATCATGGCGGATGCTTATCGGGATCTGATTGCCTGGCGCAAAGCGACTCAGCTGGCACTCGAAATTTATCGTGCTACTCAAGTGTTCCCCCGTGCCGAGATCTATGGGCTCACCTCGCAGATGCGGCGTGCTGCAGTTTCCATCGCGAGCAATATCGCGGAAGGAAAAGGTCGGTACTCACAAAAGGAATTCGTGCAATTCCTGTACTGGTCTCGAGGATCCTTAGCTGAGATTGAGACGCAACTCTATATCGCGCATGTGCTGTGTTATCTGGAAACAAAGACATTCGAGCGAATTCAGAGCGAGGCGGTTGAGCTAGGGCGGATTCTAAACGGCCTGATCAAGAGCCTTCAGGGTGAACGCCGCAGTGCCTAAGCTGCGGTTCTTTCGCTTTTCCTTGGAGCTTGGAGCTGAGAGCTTGGAGCTGTTCCTACGCCGTCTGCACCTGTTCCTGGCGCATAGCCGCAATTGCCGCGTCCACGCTCGAATACACGTCAAACACCGAAACCAGATTCGTACTTTCGAAGAGGCCGCGCATCGAGTCGCTGGGACTGGCGAAGGTGAGCACATATCCCGCGGCCTCGGCCCACATGTGAAGCATCACCAGCTCGCCCAGAGCGCCGCTGTCGATCGACTGGACGGCGGCAAGGTCGACGATCATGCGCCGCGCGGGCGGGAGCACCTCCGCGATCAGGCTGGCGAGGGCGCGTCCGTCGTTGCGCAAAATAGCGCGATCGTGACAACGCAGCACGACCGCCCTGCCCAGGCCCGCGGATTCGAGGGTGACCTTGAGAATTTTTTCGGCGGCCTGAACACCGTTCGCTCGGCGCGCCGACAGTGATGCGTTATTCGCTTTCGCAGGTGACGCCGGAGCGGAATTCTCTGTACCCATGATTTCAACCTATCCCCAACTCGCGCGCCTTTGGTTGCGCCGAGATGAATAGATTGTGAAATCTTCACGTGATTCGTTTCATGGAATTCTCTTCAGAGGTGATGCTCGGCGTTACTTGGAGGCGTCTTTTCTCCGCGACGCGTCCAGCGTCGGCATAACGGGGCGGCGCAGCGGAACGATTGCGCCTTTCGATGGATCGGCGGCAGCGGCCGCGCGCGCCAGCACTTCCTGCTGAAATTGCTGCACGAAATCCTGAAACTGGCGCTGCATTTCCTCCATGCGCTCGCGCATCTGGAGGATGATCGCGATGCCGCTGATGTTTACGCCCAGAGTCGCGCGCCAGCGAGAGAATGAATTCCAGCCGCTGCAAATCCTCGTCGGTGTACAACCGCGTGTTGCCCTCAGTACGCGAAGGCTTGAGCAGTCCTTCGCGCTCGTACAGCCGCAGAGTCTGCGGATGGATCTCATACATCTCGGCGACCGCCGAGATCATGTACGCGCCCTTGGATTTACGCTTGGTCATTGTTCTTGTCCACTAATGTACACCCCAATTTGAGGCATGAGACAAGGGTGGGTGCGACTTCACCACAGCGCCACAGAGACACAGAGGAAAAGAAAAGTTCGTTCGCTGTGACTCTGTGTCTCTGTGGTGAGTAGAGGCGCGGTACTGCACGCCTCTAGAGTCTTTTCTCTAAATAAGATCCGCGAAATCCGCGGAGAAGAAGTTAAGCCGCCAATTCCGGCTTAGGCTCAGGCTGAGCCCATCCGGCCGGCTTCACCAGGTGATTGACTGCATAAGCTACCACGCCCGCGCCCATAACGATCAGCCCAAACCAGAACGCATTCATCCCGAGAATGGCTTCGTGTTCGCCCTTCACAATCGCGAACCCAAGCAGCAGCGTCGGCGGAATGCCGACGGCAATCGCGCCCATCCAGCCGCCCGGCACGCGGAATGGCCGCTTCAGCTCCGGCTCGCGCACGCGCAGCACAATCAGCGCCACAAATTCCAGCGTCAGGCTGGCGCCGTAGATCATGATGTCGAGCGTGACCAGCCGCTCGAATCCAATGTTCAAAGCCAGTCCCCAGCCGATCGCCAGCGCGATGATCGCCACCCAAGGCGCCCGCGACTTCGGATGCAGCTTGGCAAACATCTTCGGCAGCATGCCATCCTGCGCCATGGCCAGCGGCAGCCGTGAGTAGCTCATCACCAGCGCATTGAACATGCCAAAGCCGCTCATCATGCCGCCCGCCACCAGCGCGATCCGCAGCACCGGCCCGCCCATCAGTTGCGCGATGTCGGCCCACGCGCCTGTCTCCCACGCCGAAGCGGGAAGCCCGGTCATCCACATCGCCGCAAAGGGCAGCACGTAGGTTAAGGCGACGATCACAACTGCCCAGAGCATGGCGCGCGGATAAGTCCGCTGCGGCCGCTCCACTTCCGTCGCGATCGTCGAGGCGTTGTCCCAGCCCATGTAGTTCCACATGCAGATGAGCAGTCCGCCGAGAATGTCGACGTTGGAGGTGGTCGGCTTGGTGACCGCGTTGGCCAGCGCTCCAATCTTGAACGGAGCCAGCACAAAAATCGCCGCAAACGGCGCCGAAAGCGCGAAGAACAGCCAGAGCGAGGTTGTCGAAACGACTTTCACGCCCGCAATATTAAGGAGCGCGCAAATAATCACCACGCCCAGCGCCACCAGCACGCCGCGATGGTTCTCCTGAAACCACGGAAACATGCGGGTCAGGTAGGCGACGAAGAGCGTGGGATAAATCGCCATATCGAAAATGGACGCAACCAGCGAGAGCCATGCTTCCTGGAATCCCCAGAAATTTCCCATGGCGCGGCGCACCCAGGCGTAGTAGCCGCCCTCAAAGGGCAGCGCGCTCGAAAGCTCGCCGATCATGAACGCGGTCGGCAGGCTCCACAGAAGCGGGGTGAGCAGCAGGATGAGGATGGCTTTGCCATACCCGGCGCCGTGCACGATGTCTTCGGTCCCATAGGTGCCGCCCGACACCATAAAGAAGGTGGCGGCGACCAGGGGCCAGAGCGTGAGGCGAATCGACTTTTTCCGGGAACCAACAGCAGGGGTGGCGGAACTAAGGCCGGGCTGTTGGATGCTAGGAGCGGTTGCAGTTGCCAATTTCTATGTCTTCCTCCGCAAGCGACTCACTCTCACCACCGCGTCTCCCTTGCAAATGTTGCTCGCGGCTCCCGGGTCGACAGCGATTTCCCGGGCATTTCGGCGAAGTTAGTTCGCATTTGTGAGATTACGGGAAATTTCCACAGATGCAAGATTTTTTTTCGAAAAACTGGAAAAAATATCGGTAAGAACGTGTACGCAGGTAACGGTAAAGCAAAATTTTCCGGCAAGACAAAAAACTCAGCAAACAAGAGGCGCCGCATCGACGCGATCAGAAGGGGTTTCCTCCGTGTCTCTTGTGGTTGTCCGCTTCGACCCTGCTCCAAATCCGCGTGCATCCGCGAAATCCGCGGGGATGAACTTAAGCCCGCTCATAGCCAGCCGCCCCGCCCGCGCGTAGAATGTGAGCCGAATTGAGCTGCTCCAGCTAGCCGCAGCCAAGGAGGCTCCATGAATTTCAATCTCTCCGCCATGATGCAGACCGTGACCGCTGTCCTTACAGCCGTCGGTTTGAAAATCCTGGGCGCAATCGTCCTATTCATGATTGGCCGCTGGCTGATCAGCCTGGCCCTTCGGTTGATCGATGGCGCCCTCAGAAAGCAGAAGATCGATCCCACGCTCATCCGCTACATCAATTCCGCCACCGGAGCGCTGCTGAACATCGTGCTGGTCGTCGCCATCCTCGGCTTCTTCGGCGTCGAGACTACCAGCTTCGCCGCGCTGCTTGCGGCCGCGGGCGTCGCCATCGGCATGGCCTGGTCGGGACTGCTCTCCAACTTTGCCGGCGGCGTCTTCCTCGTGATCTTGCAGCCCTTCAAGGTTGGAGACTTCGTGACCGCCGCCGGGGTGACCGGCACAATCGAGGAGATCGGCCTGTTCGCGACCACACTCCATACGCCCGACAACGTGAAAACCATCGTCGGAAATGGCAAGATTTTTGGCGACACCATCCAGAACTTTTCGGCCAACCCTTACCGCCGCGTCGAACTGACCGCGCAGCTCGCTCACGGAGTCGATCCGCAGGAGGCAGTCGCGCTGCTGAAGCCCGCAATTGCCAAGGTGTCGAACGTGCTCGCCGACCCCGCTCCCGACCTCGAGATCATTACTTTCAACCTCGCAGGTCCGGTGCTGGCGGTGCGTCCATACTGCAATAACGCGCATTACTGGCAGGTCTACTTCGATACTAACCGGCTGATCCGCGAGACCTTTGCCAAGGCCGGCTTCCCGGTTCCCGAGCAGCATTACTCAGTGCGGGGAGGGGAAGAACTCAGGCTGGCAAAGACGGCCGCGTAGAGACGGGGCTTGCCCGGTCTCGGATAAGGCTGAACCCGGGCACCAATAGCGGAACTCCGATTGCGCCATCGCAGGGAGTCATGGGGAAAAATCAGTCCACCACTAACGTCACAATATCCGTGTGCGCCGCGCCTCCCGCCGCCGTTGCCGAAATCTGAACATTCGGATACGTTCCCACCGCTGTCGCTGCCTGAACGTTCACGGTTGCCGGCCCCGGCGATGTCGCCTCGGCCGATGTCGCCGTAATAGTAACCGAGGCTGGATTCGGAGCGACCGCTGGCGACTGGTAGAGCCCGTTCGCGTCAATCGTTCCGTTTGCCGCGCCACCGCTCACAGCCCACGTCACGGTCTGGCTGTTGCCATTGTTCACGACCGCCGAAAACTGCTGCTGAGTTTCCGCTGCCGGCCAGGTATTCCCAGGCTCATCCGCGTAAATACTCGACGATCGCGGGCTGACTGTAACCGTGGCCTGGGGCGGAGGCCCGCCGCCGCTGCTGCCTCCCAATCCTCCTCCGCAGGCCGCCATCAGCAGCAGCCCGGCTACCGCCACACAGCAGCCCAACATCAGACCTCTGCGACCCGTTTTCCGGCGCGCGACCCCAACCATGAAGATTCCACCAATCGGAATCGTCATCGGCCAAGTCCACGCCGTTCCAATTCCACCAGTTCTGGCCGCCCCAGCGACATAGCGGCCGCCGCTCGCTACTCGGCGTTGCCGATCAGGTCCCGCACTTCCGCTATTCGGCCCGGTCGTCGCGATCGTCAGCGTCACCGAAGTCGCCCCCGCGCCCGCCGCAATTGAAGCCGGGCTGAAACTGCAACCTGGCTGCACGGGCAGATTCGCGCAAGCAAAATTCACAGCCCCGCTAAACGTCGCTCCTCCAACCGGCGCCGCCGTGAAGCTATAGATCGCGCTTTGCCCCGCCGCAACCGTCACCGAACCGCTTCCGGTGTCGCTCCACGTCACATCCGTTCCGACCGTCAAGCTCACCGCTTGCGAATGCGTCAGCGTTCCATCCGTTCCCTGAACGCTGAAGCTGAACGAGCCCGCAGTCGCGCTTCCCACAGTCACCGTAAACGCCGCGCCGCCCGCGGTCGGCACCAGCGACGACGGGCTCAAACTGCACGTTCCCGGGACCGTACCCACGCAACTCAAGTTCACTTGCGAGTTATATCCGTGGAGCGCCGTCAGCGTGCCGCTCCACGAAAGGTTCTGTCCCGCCACTGTTGCACTCGGCGTGGCCGTCACTGCGAGCGTGAAGTCTGGGACTTGAGCCGCCACGACATGCAGGGTCACGGCCACATCGTGCGTAATCGCCTGTGGATCGGTCCCGACCGCATGCGCATTGAAGGTGTAGTCCCCGATGGGCCCGCCCGCCGTCAGTGTGTAAGTTGCGCCGCTCGCCGTCGGCGTCTGTTGCGCCGGGTTCAGGTTGCAGGTGGGTGGTACGGCGCCCGTGCAACTCAAGTTAACCTTGCTCGCATATCCGCCGAGGGCCGTTAAAGCTCCATTGAAGGTCGCCGTCTGCCCCGGATAAATCGTCTGCGGTGTGTTTGAAATCACATTCGTGTAATCGGGACCCGTCGCCAGCACATACTCCCAAATGCCGCGCCCGTAGGTCGAAACACGCACCTCCTTCGTGCCTCCCGAATTAAACATGCGAATCGCCGTCACCGGCACATTCGGCAAATATCCCGTCGCGCCCGGAGCGGGCGCCGTTCCCATCTCCGCCCAGCTCGCGCTCGTAGTCGAACTCACAAACACACCAACGTCCGTGCCCGCATAAACCACGTGTGCCGACGAATCCACAAACAGCGCATTCACCGGAGCATCCGGCAATGCCACACTTCCGCTCCCCGACCAGTCCGTCCAACTGGCTCCCGCATTCGCGGTTTTGAATACATGCGAAACGCCGAATCCCATGATCCCCACATACGACGTCGCGCCCGTCGCGTCGCTCGCATCCACCGCCACCGATGAGATTGTGTAATGTGACGGATTAATTGCGCCTGTTAACTGCGCCATGTCTTCGATCCCGGCGTTCGTCGTGACCCACACTTCGCCGCCCCACGGTGCTGTCGCATTCGGGCCGGTCCCTTCCGTGGTCGCATAGACGGTCGTCGACATGAAATCCGCCCTCGGCCCACCCGCCGCGAGCCCGCTCACCAGATTGATTTCCTGCCCGGTGCAGGTATTCGAACCAAGCGTGTCGAAGTCGACGCTCAACGGAGAAAACGAACTCGGCGGCACCGTCGGCGCTCCGCGCCATACTCGGCAGGTCCCCACCAGCATCTCATCGGGGTCTTGCGGATCAAGAATGTAAGGCGTGTAATACGCGCCGCTGTCACCTCCCACCTCCTCATTCCCAACCGTCAACGAAAATTCGTCGGTCGTGCAATTGATCCCGCTCGGACACATATAAATGTTGACGTCGGTATTCGCCGTGTACCAGGTGGTGGGCGTCCACGCATTAATCGCGTTGTAGCCGCCATCGCCGCCGTTCACCGTCGTCCACTGCAAACTTCCGGTCGCGGAAGCCGTTCCCGGCGAGCCATTCCCCTGCGTTCCCCCGAGCACCGTGTTCTGATCGGTGGGGTGCAGAGAAAACGAAACAAACTGCGTCAGCGACCCGATCGTCCCGCCCGACACCGAAGACGCATTGAGGTTGTCGAAGCCGTTCGCCACCCCGCACGTTCCGCTGTTGAGCTGCGTAAATCCATCGAGCGACCGGTAAATTCCTCCATCGTTTCCGAAATACATCACTCCCTTGCCGCTCACGGTCATGAAATCCAAACCGTGGTGATCCGGGTGTACGCTGGCAATGCTGCTGCAGCCATACGCATGCGTCAAGTTGATCCACTGATTGGGAAAATTCGAGTCGATGGTCGAGCAGTTTGTCGAAGTGTTGTTCGGGAGTTTGCACTTGAACAGGTTCACCGCCCCGGCATAGAGATCGGTCGCCTGCCCGTCCGGCACGGCCGCGATCTCCAGGTTGTAATACCCAAGGTCCACGCCGCATCCGATGTTGGCCGGATCGCCGCAGTTTGGAATCCCGGTTTCATCAATCTGAGTCCAGCTACTTCCGCCATTCACCGACCGCCAGATGCCCTCGTCAACAACACCCCCGTCGCTCGCGATGCTCACAAACCAGAAATACATTTCATTGCGGCCCGGCACCACCGCCAGTTGCCCACGATAGATCGGGCAAGTCGAATAGCTGTTCAAAATCTGCGCCGGACAGTTTCCCGTACTTAGCTCTGTCGGATTCGGCTGGTTCGGCAGCCGAGTCCAGTTCTGCCCATTCGTCGACGAATAAACTCCGTGATAACGAATGGCCGCAAAAAACTTGGCCGCCGCCGCGTTATAAACCATGTCGCTCGCCGAAACCGATGCCGGACTGATCGTCACTCCCGCATCCTGCGGAATCTGAAATGCCCAAGTCTGCCCGCTGTCGGTCGAAAGATACAGCCCGCGATTCGTCGTGCCTGTAATATCGCCGTCGTCAAATCCCTGCGTGGTCGTTCCGGTAGCCGCCATCACCGTGCCGGTCGCCGCCGTGCTCCAAGCAAACTTCGCAAACCCCAGCCCGGCAAACGAATTCGTCCCACCATCCGCCAAAGGAATCAGCGTCCACGTGCCACCATGGTCGGTCGACCGCAGCATTCCCACTCCGTAATAGCTGTCGACTGCGTTGTTCGGCTCTCCGGTCCCCACCAAAACCACGCTGCCATTCGCCTTGACTGACACCGCTCCATTTACGAGTGAAGCCTGCTGATCGGTAAGCGCGCTCCACGTCACGCTCGCCGCGGTCGGATTCGCGGCGTTCGTCGACTTCCACACTCCTCCCGATGCCGCCGCAACATACACCGTATTCCCCGAGCTGTCCGAAGGATCGATCGCTACCGCCGCAACCCGCCCCGCAACCGCCCCATAAAAATCCTGATCTGAAATGAGCGGAGCCGGCCCCAGAGCGACCCAGGGGATAGATCCACCGTCTGGTCCAGCGCCCGCAGACTTGTCCCGTTGTCGCACCAACCGGGCAGCTTCACGCATCGCCAGTTTCTGCTGATAAGCCTTGAGGCGCAGCGCCGCCGACTGCCCCCGCGCCGCGCTCCGCCCGCGCATCATCCACCGATCGCGCAGATCGGGACGCTCTTTATCTTTGTCCGCGACCGCGTCGTAAACGGACTTGCGCTTCGACTCGGCCAAAGCAGTCGGGGAATTCGCGAAAAACCCGGCGAACGAAGAAATAAAAAAGAAGACGACGACAGAGAGGCGCGCAAAGCGGTTCCGCATAACCAATGAACTCCACTCTGCGCGAAAGTACTAAACAAAGACTTCGGGGTATGTGATTCGCAACGGCATCTACGTCTACGAAAGTAGGGTCAACGTAGGTGGAGTGAGAGGATCGTGAGCCAGCCGAGAACCGAACGCCGAGAGCCGGAAGGCGCATTTCCGCTATACTTAAAGAGCAATGTCCGTAATCAAAAACATCGGCGCGATCGCCAAGGGAATGATCATCACCGGCAAGGAGATGTTCCAGCCGAGCATCGTCGAAAACTATCCCGACGGTCCCGGCCCGCTCAAAGGCGCCAAGTTTCAGGAGCGTTTCCGCGGCATGCACGTCCTCCAGCGCGACGAGAACGGCCTGGAGAAGTGCGTTGCCTGTTTCCTTTGCGCCGCCGCCTGTCCCTCCAATTGCATTTACATCGAGGCCGCCGAGAACACCGCCGAGAAGCGCATCTCCGGCGCGGAGCGCTACGCCAAGGTCTACAACATCGATTACAACCGCTGCATCTTTTGCGGATACTGCGTCGAAGCCTGCCCCACCGATGCCATCACGCACGGCCACGGCTTCGAGCTCGCCACCTTCAACGCCAGCAACCTGGTCTATCGCAAGGAGCAGTTACTCTCGATCGCCCCGGCGCACATAGGCGCGAATGCCGTGTTCAACGGTGAGGAAGTCGGAGGGGGAGCCCCGGCGCAGATGACACCCGGCAGCTAAAGGGCTTGCGATCCTGATGTGAACTCAGCGCCGGCCCCAGCGGCCGGCGTTCTTGCATAGTTTCACTCGCTGTTCACCAGGGGGCGTTGGCCCTTCGTAAACGGCTTTTCGATGGTGGCGAGCCGGAATGTTAACGAAAGTCTGCAACAATGTGTAGGCGTCTATCCGCAGGCGAATTAACTGAGAACTGACAACTGATAACTGAGAACTAATTTTCGAATGCCAGACTTTCTCCAACTCGTACGCGACCGCGTAGTCGTCTACGACGGCGCGATGGGCACCAACATCCAGCTCCGCCAGCCCACCCTCGACGATTTCTGGGGCAAAGAAAACTGTAGCGAAGTCCTCGTCCTTAGCCGTCCCGACATCATCCGCGACGTGCACGCAGGTTTCTTGCAAGTAGGCTGCGACGTACTCGAGACCAACACCTTCGGTGGCACGCGTACCGTGCTCACTGAATTCGATCTGGCCGACCGCGTCCGCGAAATCAACCTGGCCGCCGCCAAACTGGCCCGCGATGTTGCCCAGCAATTCTCCACGCCAGACAAGCCGCGCTTCGTCGCCGGCTCCATCGGCCCGACTACCAAGCTGCCTTCGCTAGGCCACATCACCTTCGACGCCATGGTCGCAGCCTACGAAGAGCAAGCCGCCGCCCTCATCGAAGGCGGAGTCGACATCCTGCTCATCGAAACTGCGCAGGATCTTCTGCAAGCGAAAATCGCAACCGTAGGCGTGCTCGAAGCCATGCGCAAAGCGGGCAAGCGACTTCCCGTCACCGTGCAAGTAACGTTGCAGGAGAGCGGCACGATGCTGCTGGGCACCGAAATCGGCGCCGCCCTCACCGCGCTCGAACCCTACGACGTGGACGTCATCGGCCTCAACTGCGCCACCGGCCCCGCGGAGATGAACGAGGCCGTCCGCTACCTTGCGCTCAATTCGACGAAAGAAGTTTCCGTCCTCCCCAACGCTGGCCTGCCGCAAAACGAAGGCGGCCACGCCGTCTACAAGCTCACGCCCGAAGAGCTGGCAAAATTCCACAAGCACTTCGTAGTCGACTACGGAGTCCGCATCGTCGGTGGCTGCTGCGGCACGCGCCCCGAGCACCTCAAAGCGGTCGTCGATGCCGTCTCCGGCGTCGAGCCCGCAAAAAGGGAAGTGAAGGCTGTCGGCGCCGCCTCCAGCGCGTACACCAGCGTCCCGCTCGACCTCGAGCCCAAGCCCCTCATCATCGCCGAAGAGATGAACACCACCACGCGCGTCGAACATTTCCGCAACCTCGTCCGCGCGAAAAAGTACGACGACATCCTCACCCTCGCCAAAAAGTTGGCCAACGAAGGCTCGCACATGCTCGACCTCTGCTGCGCCATCGTAGGCGAGGACGAAAAAGGCTACATCTCAGCCATCCTCGAAAAGATCGCGACGCGCGTTCCCGCGCCCATCCTCATCGACTCCACCGAAGCCGACGTAGTCGAAGAGGCTCTCAAACGCATCCCCGGCAAGGCGATCATCAACTCGATCAATCTGGAGGACGGCGAGAAGCGTACCTCAAAAGTTCTGCCGATGGCCAAGCGCTACGGCGCGGCGGTGATCGCGCTCACCATCGACGAAGACGGCATGGCTCTGACCGCCGACAAAAAAGTCGCCATCGCAAAACGAATCTTCGATCTCGCGACGAAAAAATACGGCATCCGTCCCGTCGATCTCATCTTCGACGCGCTCACTCTGCCGATCTCGACGGGCCAGGAAGAGTACCGTTCCGCCGGCATCGAAACCATCAACGCCGTCAAGCGTATTAAAGAAGAACTGCCCGAAGTAAAAACGGTCCTCGGCGTCAGCAACATCAGCTTCGGCCTCGATGCCTATCCCCGCCGCGTTCTCAACTCCGTCTTCATGCACGAGGCGGTCGACCACGGCCTCGACATGGCCATCGTCAACTACACAAAAATTTATCCGCTCTACAAAATTCCACAGGAAGAAGTCGACCTCGCGCGCAAGCTCATCTATCAGGACCGCTCCGCCGGCGATCCGCTCCAGATCTACATGCAGCACTTCGCCGGAAAAAAGGGGAAGCCGCAGGCGCAGACCACCGCCCACGTCGAAGCGCTCTCCATCGAAGACAAGCTGAAGTACGCGATCATCAACGGAGAAAAGTCCGTAGGCGAAGGCGATCAGAAGCGCACGCTAGACGAGTTGCTGGAAGAAGCGCTCCAGCAATACACGCCGCTCGACCTCATTAACACGGTCCTTCTAGACGGCATGAAGACCGTAGGCGACCTCTTCGGCGCGCGCAAAATGCAACTCCCCTCCGTGCTCGATTCCGCCGGAGTCATGAAAGCCGCGGTCGCCTATCTCGAGCCGAAGATGGAAAAGAAAGCCGGCTCCCAGCAAAAAGCCACCATCGTGCTGGCCACGGTGAAAGGCGATGTCCACGACATCGGCAAGAATCTCGTCGACATCATCCTCTCCAACAATGGCTACAAGGTCGTCAATCTCGGCATCAAGCAGCCGGGCGACTCCATCATCCACGCCGCCGCCGAGCACAAAGCCGACGCCATCGGACTAAGCGGTCTGCTGGTAAAGTCGACGCTCGAAATGAAGTACGTAATCCAGGAGCTCCAACGCCAGGAACTCGAGTATCCAGTCATCTGCGGAGGCGCTGCCCTCACCCGCAAGTACGTCGAAGACGATCTGCGCCGCGAATATTCCAACGCCGTCTTCTACGCCGAAGACGCCTTCGCCGGCCTGCACGTAATGGAAGATCTCGCCTCCGAAGACGGCAAGCGCACCGCCCGCCTGCAAGATGGAAAGACGGTGAAGGAGTACGCGAAAGCGGCGGCGGTCGACGAAGAAATTGGACCAGTCTTCGCCGAACGCAGCGCCGTAATCACCGACGCGCCCAACATCCCCACGCCGCCCTTCTGGGGAGTGCGCGTTCTCAAAGACAAAGACTTCGACCTGCGCGAAATCTTCCAATACATTAACGACACCGCGCTCTTCAAAAATCAGTGGCAGCTAAAAACTGCCTCGCAGGAAGACTACGCGCGCCTGGTCGAAGAAAAATATCGCCCGATCAAAAAGAAGCTGCAAGAAGAAGTAATCGCCGCCGATCTCTTCGATCCGAAAGTAGTCTATGGATATTTCCCCGCGGTCGGCGAAGGCAACGACATAATCGTCTACGATCCAGGCTCGATGGCACAAAAAGAACTCCTCCGCTTCACCTTCCCGCGCCAGAAAGAAGGCCGCAAGCTAGCCATCTCCGATTTCTTCGCCCGCGCGGGATCAGGAAAGACCGACGTCCTCGGCCTCTCCCTGGTCACCATCGGCGCTCGCGCTTCAGTCGAAACGCAGCGCCTCTTCGAAGGTGGCGAGTACACCCGCTACCTCTATCTCCACGGCCTGAGCGTAGAGACCGCCGAAGCGCTCGCCGAGTTCCACCACAAGAAAATGCGCGAAGAGCTAGGCATCGCCACAGAAGACTCCACGCACATCCGCGACCTCTTCCACCAGAAGTATCGCGGCTCGCGTTATTCCTTCGGCTACCCAGCCTGCCCAAATCTCGAAGACCAGACCAAGCTCTTCAAGCTCCTCGATCCGGAGAAGAACGTGAGCGTCCGCCTAACCTCAGGCTTCCTGCTCGAACCCGAGCAGTCAACCTCCGCGATCGTAGTACACCACCCGGCGGCAAAATATTTTGTGGTGTAGAAAATCTCTCTGCGGACTTTGCGGTTTGAGATTTTGGACGGTGCCACGCGCTGACATTCACAACTGCGGGGATGTGCAGCCTACTTCATCAAAACCAGCGCCCCGCCATTCGTAGCCACAATCGCCAGATTCATAATCACAATCATCAAATCGTAGTGCCACCCCGAAGCCTTCTCGCCCCAAAATCCCGTATGCCAAACCGCGATCTTCTTATAGATCGCGCCCAGCATTAGTAAAATCAGCCCAATCGCGGCCAGTTGCGTCAAAACTCCAAACACCACGCCCAGTCCTCCGGCCAGCTCAGCAATACCAAGAAAGCGCGTAAATCCCACGCTCATTTCAATGCTCCTAGCGCGCTCCGCGGTTTTGCTGACATGACCCCATCCGCTGGTAATAAAAATCGCGCCCACCATCAGCCGCATCAACAGCAAAGTCGGCGATAGCAATTGGCTTAGTTCCGGGAATGTCATTTCCTGATTCTCCCCTCATTCCGCGACGGTAGCAGGCGCGCTTTTTTTCTGGTGACTATTATGACCATTATGACTATCATAGTCAAAGAGGAAAAGCCATGCCCGATCGCGCCTGGACCGTAGCCGAAGCCAAAGCCAAATTCAGCGAGGTCATCGCCAAGGCTGCCTCCGAGGGCCCGCAGACCATCACCCGCAATGGCCGCCGTGCCGCCGTGCTGGTGGCGGCCGACGAGTGGGAACGGAAGACAAAGCGCAAAGGCACACTGGCCGATTTCTTCGCGGCCTCCCCCTTGCGTGGCTCCGGAATCAAGCTCGAACGCCTCCCCATCCGTCTCCGCCCGATCCACCTCGGCCCGAATTCTCGAAGCCTCACCCCAAACCCTGGACGTAAGGTCAAGCCGTGAGCTTTCTGCTCGACACCAACGTCGTTTCCGAGTGGCTCAAGCCGCACCCCAATCCCGGAGTGGTATCCTGGCTCCAGACGGTGGACGAGGACGAGACATTTCTAAGCGTAGTCACCATCACCGAATTGCGTTACGGAATCGAGCGCCTGCCGGCCGGCGCCCGGAAAAAGCGGCTAGACGATTGGTTGCGCCAGGAATTGCTAACCCGCTTCGAAGGCCGCGTCCTGCCCGTGGACCTCGCCATCGCCGACGAATGCGGCCGCCTGGTAGCTCGTTGCCAAGCAAAGGGCCGCCCCATCGAGCCTCGCGACGCATTCATCGCCGCCACCTCCGAGGTCTATGGACTGACGCTCGTAACCCGCAACACCTCCCACTTTCAGCCGGCGGTGAAATCCTTATTCACGCCTTGGATCCAGTAGGCGGCCCGCGAATTGTTATTGCGCTTTGTCTTCTTGGTACGCCATTGCCAATTCCAGTTGTCCACCGAGGCCCCGGCCCACTATGCTAGTCGACTAGTAGTTGACTGGTCCTGCACCAGAAGGCGCGACCCGGGCCCCTTCCCACGTTACTACCTATGAATCTCACGCCGCGAAGTCTTGTTGCCCCCCTCTGGACGCGTCCCGACCCTATCCTTGCCGAAGCCGGCATCGCCGGCGAAATGCTGGTCGCGAAGGTCCGGATCGCCGTCGCTTTTCTTCTCCTGCTCATTCCCGCCATTGACTCCATCTTCTTCGCCTTCGACCGGAAAGAAAGTATCGTCGGCCTGGGTCTCACCTCCTCCACACTCCTGCTTTCTCTCAGCATCTTCTTTCTGATTTCGCGCGAATACAATCCCACCTGGATGCACTTCATCACCAGCGCCTTCGATGTCTCGCTGGTCAGCGGGGCCCTCACCCTCTTCCTCCTTCTGAACCGCCCCCATACCGCCGTCAACAGCAAGGTCGTATTCGAAGGCTATTTCCTCGCCATCGCCGGCACTACCCTGCGCTATGACCGGCGTGTCTGCGTCACCGCCGGACTCCTCGCCTTCGTCGAATATCTGGGGATTGTTTATTACGCCGCCACCCATTGGGACCTCAACAACCCGATGTACGCCCCTTTCCTTATGGCCAATTCGACTGGTCAAATGAGGTATCGCGCTCTGGTGATCATGCTGACCGCATCAGTCCTCAGTCTCGCCGTGGTCGCCCGCAGCCAAAAGCTTCTCCTGGCCGCGACCACCGACCCGCTCACCGGCCTACATAACCGCGGCTATATCGATGATCGTCTCGCCAACGAACTCAGCCGCGCCCGCCGCTACCACAAGCCGCTCACCATCGCCGTAATCGACGCCGACCATTTCAAACTGCTCAATGACACCCACGGCCACCCTGCCGGCGACCGCGTCCTGCAACAAATCGGAGAAACTCTCCGCAACTCCTTCCGTCAGAGCGACACCGCCGGACGCTATGGCGGCGAGGAATTCGTAGTCATCTTGCCCGAAACCGACATCGAAGCCGCACAAGCCAAGCTCGAATCGCTGAGAGAAGCGATCGCGAGCACTCCCGTCGGGCTGGGCACCCGCGAGAAGATTCACGTGACCATCAGCGCGGGGCTGTCCAGCTTTCCGCAGGATGGTGAAGATGTTTCGGAATTGTTTGCCTTAGCCGACGACCGAATGTTTCAGGCTAAGAAGGAAGGCCGCAACCGCGTCGTCGCTGGCAGTGCGGCCATCGCCGTGCAATAAGCTCGTTTGTTATCGTGCACGAGCGAATTCACAATTTGACCTTACGAAAAAACTCAGGCTTCCGCTCAAGATCGATGCCGGAGCCAACCAGCGGCGACGCGGCGAAAAACTCGACCAGGCCCGTTTTGCGATTCCGTCGTTTGAGCCGTTCGAATTCCTCCGCTGCCATCACGACCACGGTTTCGTTTCCCCGACCCATGACATATTGTGGCCCCTCGCGGCGGGCCCGCCGGAAGAGCTCACTAAACTGCGTTTTCGCCGTCTGAAACTGCCAATGATTCTTTTCTGATTTCATAAGAAACAACAACACTAGTAGTCTATCGACTCCTCAGCGCGACAACTACAGGCCCTCGTTTCGGTTTACTATTGTTCCTGCAAAATTTGATCGTCTCCCGGAGGCACGTCCCCTTGCGAACTCCCACGCTCGTTTTTCTCCTCTCTTGCTCCCTTTCACTCTTCGCACAAAAAAACCAGACCAAGCCCCCAAAAAAGCAAACTGAATCCCAAAAAACATCTCTGTCCGCTAGCACGCCAACGCCGGCGACGGCTCAAAATGACGCCGACGCCGAAAACAAAGACCCCTGGAAAGCCCTCCAATACCGTCTCGTCGGCCCATTCCGCGGCGGCCGCGTGGTCGCTGTCGCTGGCGTAGTCGGACAAGACGACACGTACTACATGGGCTCAACCGCCGGAGGCGTCTGGAAGACCACCGACGGCGGCCTCAACTGGCGTCCCATCTTCGACAAGACCAAAGACGCCTCGCCCGCCATCGGCGCGATTGCCGTCTCCGAATCCGACCCGAACGTCATCTACGTCGGCACCGGAGAAGCCTGCGTGCGCGGCAACATCGTCGGCGGCAACGGCGTCTACAAATCCATCGACGCCGGAGCCACCTGGAAGTTCGTCGGCCTCGCCGACACGCCACGCCATCGGCCGCCTCATCGTCAATCCCAAGAATCCCGACATCGCCTTCGTCGCCGCCCTCGGCCATCCCTTCGGCGACAACGAAGAGCGCGGCATCTTCCGCACGCAAGATGGCGGCAAGACCTGGGAGAAAGTTCTCTACAGGGACGCCAAAACCGGCGGCATCGACCTCGCCTTCGATCCCACCAACGCCAACATCGTCTACGCCGCTCTCTGGCAAGTGCGCCGCACGCCGTGGAGCATGGACAGCGGCGGTCCCGGCAGCGGCCTCTATCGCTCCGCCGACGGCGGCACAACCTGGAAAGAAATAAAAGCTCACGGCCTTCCCGAAACGATTATGGGCCGCATCGGCGTCACCGTCTCCGGCGCGAATCCCAACCGCATCTGGGCCGTCGTCGAAGCCGAAAAAGGCGGCATCTTCCGCTCCGACGACAGCGGCGAAACCTGGCACATCCTCACCGACGATCATCGCTTCCGCCAGCGCGCCTGGTACTACTCGCACATCTTCGCCGATCCCAAATCCGCCGACACCGTCTACATCCTCAACACTAGCGCCTATCGCTCCAATGACGGTGGCAAAACCTTCGCCAACCTGCGCGCCCCCCACGGCGACAATCACGGCCTCTGGATCGATCCGACCAACCCCAAGCGCATAATCAACGGCAACGATGGCGGGGCAACCATCTCCATCAACGGCGGCGCCACCTGGTCAAGCGAGTACAATCAGCCAACCGCGCAGTTCTATCACGTCACCACCGACAATCGTTTCCCCTACTACATCTATGGCGCGCAGCAGGACAACTCCACCGTCGGCATCGCCAGCGCCAGTCCCGACGGCTCGATCGATCGCCCCGACTGGTATGACGTAGGTGGCGGCGAGAGCGGATACATCGCGCCCGATCCCACCGATCCGAATATCGTTTATGCCGGCTCTTACGGCGGCGATATCTCGCGCTACGACCACCGCACTCGACGAACAGCAGGCCATCAATCCATGGCCGGTGAATCCCATTGGCTGGGCTCCCGCCGACGTCGAAATATCGTTTCCAGTGGACCGAGCCCATCGTCTTCTCGCCGCACGATCCCAAAGACGCTCTACTACGCCGGCGAAGTGCTCTTCAAGACGACCGACTCCGGCATGCACTGGACCATCATCAGCCCCGACCTCACGCGTAACGACAAATCGAAACAAGCCGCGTCCGGCGGCCCCATCACCAAAGACAACACCGGCGTCGAAGTCTACGACACCATCTTCTCGGTCGTCGAATCGCCCGTGCAAAAAGATCTGATCTGGGCCGGCACTGACGACGGCCTCATTCACCTCACGCGCGACGGCGGCCAGCACTGGGAAAATGTCACGCCCAAAGCCATGCCCGACTGGGGCACCGTCAGCATGATCGAAGCTTCGCCGCACGACGCCGGCACCGCCTACGCCGCCGTCGAGCGCCACAAGATGGACGATTTCGCTCC
Source organism: uncultured Acidobacteriaceae bacterium (assembly GCA_963698865.1). GTDB lineage: Bacteria > Acidobacteriota > Terriglobia > Terriglobales > Acidobacteriaceae > Acidiflorens. The sequence continues at coordinate 1,650,122 of CAVOSL010000007.1, forward strand.
CTACGTCTTCAAGACCACCGACTTTGGTAAGACCTGGACCAAACTCATCAACGGCCTGCCCGCCGACGACTATGTCCATGCCGTCCGCCTCGATCCCCGCCGTCCCAACCTGCTCTTCGCCGGAACCGAGCAGGGCGTCTACGTCTCGTTCGACGACGGCGCCAACTGGAAATCTCTCCAACTCAATCTGCCCATGTCTCCCGTCAACGACCTGGTCGTAAAGGGCACCGCCGAAAACAACGACCTCGTCGTAGCCACCCACGGCCGCAGTTTCTGGGTGCTCGATAACATTACCCCGCTCGAGCAATATCAGGATTCCATCCCGAACGAAGACGCGCATCTATTCACGCCCTTCGCGGCAAATCATTCCACTTTCCCCGGCGGCTTCTTTGCCGCGCGCGGCAACGTAGGCCACAATCCGCCCGCCGGAGCCATCATTTATTACTGGCTGAAAACCTCGCTGAAGCCCGAGAAAAAAGGAGCCGAAGGTAGGGAAGAAGAAGCGGCAAAATCGGCGGAGAAAACTGAAGAAAAATCCGCCGACAAAGAAAAGAAGGAGCCCCCAAAAGTCACGCTCGAAATTCTCGACGCCTCCGGCAAAGTCATCCGCAAATTCCCCAAGAAAGAAGATGAGGATTCCGGAAACGACGAGGAAGACTTCTTCAGCCGCGGCGGCGCAAGCAACCTTCCCGCCGACGCCGGCCTCAATCGCTTCGTCTGGGATCTCCGCTACGAAGGCGCAACCAAAGTTCCGCACGCGCCCCTCTGGGGAGGCAGCACCGACGGCCCCGAAGCGCTTCCCGGCAACTACCAGGCGCGCCTGACGGTCTTAGGCAAAACCTACACCGCGCCGCTCACTATCGCGTCCGACCCGCGTCTCAAGCTCGGTCCCGACGATCTCGCCAGACAATTCGACCTGCGGCTCAAAATTCGCGACAAGCTCACCGAAACCAACGACGCCATCATCCAGATTCGCGACCTCCGCGATCAGATCAGCGCCGTCAACAAGCGCCTCAAGAACGATCCGCGTGAGAAAACTCTAGCCGAAGCCGGCAAAGCGCTCGACAAAAAGATGACGGAGGTAGAAGAAGCGCTGATCCAGACGAAAGCCAAGAGCGGTCAGGACGTTCTCAACTTCCCAGTCCGCCTCAACAATCACCTGGCCGCGCTAGGCGGAGTAGTCGAAAGCGCCGATAGCGCCCCCACCTCCCAGTCCTACGAAGTCTTCGACATGCTGAGCAAGCAGGTGGACGAACAACTGGCCAAGTGGAAAGCGATCATCGCAACCGACGTAGCGGGCTATAACAACCTGGTAAAGCAGCAAGAAGTCCCCATGCTGCTGCTGGCAAATCCAGAAGCAGGGAAATAGAAAGTGGAGTACGCGCGTGTTTCCCAGGTTCGCGCCCCGTTCGTTCGGCGCTAGCCTGGGCCCGCTTTCACCGCAAACCAAGGCCGGAGGAGACTTGTCCCCGTGTACCTCTGTGCACCCGGTGGGCTATCGATCTCCGCCGGACTGAGCTTCCATGTACGAGCGAAGGATGGCGTTGATGCGGGTCTGGTAGCCGGGGCCGTTTTTCTTCAGCCACTCCACGACGTCATGGTCCACTCGTATGGTAAGGCGATCTTTCGGTTCAGGCATGACGAGCCGGGCACTTTTCCAGAAGGATTTGCCGAGCTTGGGGATATCGGCGAAGTCGATGTCGGCGTCGCGCATGGCTCTCAGCCGCTTAAAGTCCGTCGCTCCCTTGGTCGGTGTTCGCGAGGTGCTTTGCGTAAGCTTGCCTTTCATCCCGATGTACCCTCCTGGCCGAAATAATCCGCCGGCGATCGCCGCGCATAGCGTAAACCACAACGATCTCGACGCCTTGCATGAGGCCAATGGCCAAGACGCGGTCTTCGTCGTGACGGCGCTGAACCTTTTCGAAGACTGGTCCGTCGAAGACCTGTCAGACGTCCCAAAAGTCGATCAGGTGCTTTGCGAGATTGGCTAGGCGCTTGCTCTCGTCCCACTCGAAAAGCATTTCGGCAACTCGTGGATGTACGCAATGTACATACAAATGCGGGGGTTTGTCAACCATCAGGCTTGGAAATTGCTTCGCGCGCTCGAGATGCCGGCTTTTCTTCCCCCACGGTGATGCTTCATGACTCAACGAAACATCCGCCAACAAACTCCCGAAGCGCGTCGCGATTCTGACGCTCTTTACAGGACTTTACGCCACCACCCGTCCTCATAGGCCATAATAGTAAATTCACGCTTAACGGCCGCGTTAGCCGTCGTCGTGCCTTCAGGCGAATTTTCTTGGAGAACTAAATTCCAATCCGTCTGCCCCTAAGATGACTGATCAAATCTCCCATACCCCTACCCCACCGAGTCTTCCGCCCCCGGCGCCTCCAAAACCGCAGCGCGACACCGCGCTCCCCGAGTTGCGGCCCAAACGCCGCCTCTGGGTTTGGATCGTCGTGCTGCTCATCTTCGGCCTCGCCTTCTGGTGGGTTCTGAGCAAAAAGAGTGCCACCTCGACCGCCGGTCCCATGGGCCGCGGCGGTTTCGGTGGTCCCGTCACCATCACCACCGTTACCGCCAGCAAAGGCCAGATCGGCGTCTATCTCAACGCCATCGGTACTGTAACCCCCGTCTACACCGCCTCCATCGTCAGCCAGGTCACAGGACAGGTCGTCGCCGTTCACTATCGCGAAGGCCAGACCGTTCAGAAAGGTGACCCGCTCGTCGACATTGACGCCCGTCCCTACGAGGCCACGCTGAAAGTCGCAGAAGGCACGCTCGAACGCGACACCCACATCCTCGATCAGGCGCAAATGGATCTGGAGCGCTATCAGGCCGCCTTGGCCCGCAACGCCATCGCCAGGCAGCAAGTCGACGATCAGGGAAAAATCGTTTTGCAGGATAAAGGCACCGTCAAGCTCGATCAGGGTAACGTCGATTTCGACCGCGTCCAGGTTGGCTTCTGTCACATTGCCGCCCCCATCGCCGGCCGCGTTGGTCTCCGCCTGGTCGATCCTGGTAACTTAGTTACTGCCAGCGGCGGCACCACTCTCGCCGTCATCACGCAGCTTCAGCCCATCACCGTCATCTTCACCATTTCCGAAGACAGCCTCCAGCAGGTGCTAGCGCAGCTCCGCAAAAAGCAGACGCTCGAAGTGCATGCCCTCGACCGCGCCCAGAGCCATATGATCGCCAGCGGCAAGCTTCTCACCACCGACAACCTTATCGACACCACCACCGGCACCGTCAAAATGCGCGCCATCTTCGACAACAAGGACAGCGCTCTCTTCCCGAATCAGTTCGTCAATACTCGCCTGTTGGTCAACACGCTTCACGACGTTACGCTCATCGATTCTTCCGCCATCCAGCACAACGGCACCCAGGCCTTCGTCTGGGTCATTCAGGATGGCAAGGCGCATACCCGCAACATCACCACCGGAGCCACCGACAATAACCTCACCCAGGTCACCGGACTGAATCCCGGCGAAGTCGTCGCCGACAGCAGCTTCGAAAAATTGCAGAACGACGCCAAGGTCAACATCGTGCAGCAGACAACGCCAGGCCAGGGCGGCCAGCAGAATCAGCCCGGCAACCCAAGCGGACAAAGGCAGAGCAAAGGACAGCCCGGCAGCAACAGCACTTCCGCTCCGCCCAACACGCCACCCCCCGCGCAATCTGGGAGCCATCCGTGAGTCCTTCTCGGCCATTTATTCTGCGGCCGGTCGCCACCTCCCTGTTGATGGCCGCCATCATGCTGGCAGGCATCGTTGCCTACTTCCAGCTCCCGGTCTCCGCTCTGCCGCAAGTCGACTATCCCACCATCCAGGTCCTCACCTTCTATCCCGGCGCCAGCCCTGACGTCACCGCCACCACCGTCACCGCCCCGCTCGAGCGCCAGTTCGGCCAACTCCAGGGCTTGAGCCAGATGACCTCCACCAGTTCTGGCGGAGTCTCCGTCGTCGTCCTGCAATTCGTCCTCACACTTCCCATCGACGTCGCCGAAGAAGAAGTTCAATCCGCCATCAACGCCGCGCAGAGCCTGCTTCCCTCCAACCTCCCGGCGCCTCCGATCTACAGCAAAACCAATCCCGCCGACGCCCCCGTGCTCACGCTGGCCGTCACCTCGGACACAATCCCGCTCTCCAAGGTCGAGGATCTCGTCGATACGCGCCTCGCCCCCAAAATTTCGCAGCTCAGCGGCGTCGGATTAGTCAGCATCAGCGGTGGCCAGAAGCCCGCCGTCCGCATCCAGGCCAATCCCGTGGCTCTGGCCTCCTACGGCATCGATCTCGAATCCGTGCGCACCGCGCTCACCCAGACCAGCGTCAACGCCGCCAAGGGCAACTTCGACGGCCCCCGCCAGGATTTCCAGATCAACGCTAACGACCAACTTCAATCCAGCTCCGATTATCGCGACGTAGTCGTTGCCTATCGCAACGGCGCGCCCGTCTTTCTCAAGAACGTCGCCGCCGTCACCGACGGCGTTGAAAATTCCAAGCAAGCCGCCTGGATGAATGACACTCCCGCCGTTATTCTCAACATTCAGCGCCAGCCCGGCGCCAACACCATCATCGTCGTCAACAGCATTCAGAAGCTGTTGCCGCAACTGGTGCAAAACCTTCCAGCCGCCATCAAAGTCACCAAGCTCACCGACCTCACCACCAGCATTCAGTCGTCGGTCAACGACGTCGAGTTCGAGATGATGCTCACCGTCGGCCTCGTCGTTCTCGTCATCTTCCTCTTCCTGCGGAGCCTGAAGGCGACCATCATCCCGAGCGTCGCCGTCCCCCTGTCGTTGGTCGGCACCTTCGCGGTGATGTATCTGCTCGGCTACAGCCTCGACAATCTTTCGCTCATGGCGCTCACCATCTCCACCGGCTTCGTCGTCGACGATGCCATCGTCATGATCGAAAACATCTCGCGCTTCATCGAAGAGGGCGACCCGCCCATGAAGGCCGCCCTCAAAGGCGCCGAGCAAATTGGTTTCACCATCGTCTCGCTGACCGTCTCCCTCATCGCCGTCCTCATTCCGCTTCTTTTCATGGGAGACGTGGTCGGCCGCCTCTTCCGCGAATTTGCCGTCACCCTCGCGGTCACCATCGTGATCTCCGCCGTCGTCTCTCTGACCCTCACTCCGATGATGTCCGCCCGCATCCTCAAGCACACGCCGGAGTCCCAGCAAACTCGCTTCTATCGCTGGTCGGAAGACGTCTTCGATCGCATGATCGCCTTCTACGGCCGCACTCTCAAAGTAGTGTTGGAGTACCAGACCATCACGCTGCTGGTGGCGGTGGCGACGCTGGTGCTCACCGTCGTTCTTTACATCATTATTCCCAAGGGATTTTTCCCGGTGCAGGATACCGGCGTAATTCAGGGTATCTCGCAGGCGCCCGAACCCACGTCGTTCGCCTCCATGGCCGATAAGCAGCAGGAGGTCGCCCGCATCATCCTTCAGGATCCCGCCGTCGAGAGCCTTTCCTCTTTCATCGGCGCCGACGGCACCAACACCACGCTCAACTCCGGCCGCTATTCCATCAACCTGAAGCCGCTCGACGAGCGCCACATGAGCGCCTCCGACGTCATCCGCCGCCTGCAAGGCGAAATTCAGCAACAAGGTTCAGGGCTTCCAGATGTACATGCAGCCCGTGCAGGACATCACCGTCGACGATCGCGTCAGCCGCACGCAATACCAGTTCGCCCTCGAAGATCCCGAGGTGAACGAACTCAACGACTGGACCGACAAATTCGTCAGCGAAATGAAAAAGATGCCGGAACTCGAAGACGTTGCCACCGATCAGCAGACCGGCGGCCTCGCCGTCTCGCTCACCATCGACCGCGTCACCGCCTCGCGTCTCGGCATCGCCACCGCCACCATCGATAACGCGCTCTACGACGCCTTCGGCCAGCGCCAGATCACCACCATGTACACGCAGCTCAACCAGTACCACGTCATTCTGGAAGCGCTGCCCCACCTTCCAGACCACTCCCGACAAACTGCAGTCCATCTTCCTGCAGTCGAACGCCTCGGCCAACGCCACCGGATCGGGCGCGGCCACTTCCTTCTCTTCGTCAAGCTCCGCCTCCGCGGGCTCCAACGCGACAACGCAAGCCGCGCAATTTACCCCAACGCCTTCCCAGTCGATCCTCGCGCCTCTGCAAACTGCTTTGGCAAGAACCGTCGTTACCTCGAGCGCCGCCAGCAGTTCGAAGATCGCCAACGCCGTTCCACTCGACGCCTTCACGCATCTGCAACTCATTCGCCAGCCCCTGACCATCACTCATCAGGGCCAATTCCCCGCCGTCACCATCTCCTTCAATCTCTCGCCCCACGCTTCACTCGGCACCGCTATCAGCAAAATCGACGACCTCGGCGGCCAACTGAATCCTCCTGCCAGCCTGCAAACCGGGTTCGAGGGCACCGCCGCCTCGTTCCACAATTCGCTCTCCAACGAGTCCCTGCTGATCCTCGCCGCGCTCGTTACCGTCTACATCGTGCTCGGCGTCTTGTACGAAAGCTTCATCCACCCGATCACGATTCTCTCCACCCTCCCTTCCGCCGGCGTAGGCGCGCTGCTCGCTCTCATGATCTTCCGGCAGGACCTCAGCGTCGTCGCCATCATAGGCATCATCCTGCTCATCGGCATCGTCAAGAAAAACGGCATTATGATCGTCGACTTCGCCCTCGAAGCCGAGCGCGAGCACGGCAAGTCCCCGACCGATGCCATCTACGAAGCCAGCCTGCTTCGCTTCCGCCCTATCATGATGACCACCATGGCCGCACTGCTCGGCGGATTGCCGCTCGCCTTCGGCACCGGCCTCGGCTCCGAACTTCGCCGCCCGCTCGGCATCGCTATGGTGGGAGGCTTGCTCCTCAGCCAGGTGCTCACTCTCTACACCACGCCCGTCATCTACATCTTCTTTGACCGAATCGCCCAGCGCTTCTCAAAGAATGAAAACCATAATCCTGGCGACATCGAGCCGCCGGAAGGAACGTCGCAGGCGTAACCGGCATGAGCATCTCGACTCCATTCATCAAACGCCCGGTCGCGACCACGCTCATCACCGTCGCCATCGCCATCGCCGGCGCCATCGCCTACACGGTTCTGCCCGCCGCGCCTCTGCCCCAGGTCGATTTCCCCACCATCAACATCAACACCGGACTGCCCGGTGCCAGCGCCGAAATCATGGCCTCCTCCGTCGCCACTCCCCTCGAGCGCCAACTCGGCCACATCGCCGGCATCACCGAGATGACCTCCTCCAGTCAGCTCGGCAGCACCAACATCACTATCCAGTTCGACCTCAGCCGCAACATCGACGGCGCCGCTCGCGACGTGGAAGCCGCCATCAATGCGGCCCGCACTTATCTCCCCGCCAACCTTCCCTCCAACCCGACCTACCGCAAGGTCAATCCCGCCGACGCGCCCATCATGATCATGGCGCTCACCTCCGACGTCTACAACAAGGGCCAGATGTACGACGCGGCCTCCACCGTCCTCGCGCAGCGCATCTCGCAAATCGAGGGCGTGGGCCAGGTCAGCGTCGGCGGTGCCTCGCCGCCCGCCGTCCGCGTGGAAATCAATCCCACGCAGATGAACAGCTACGGCATCTCCTACCAGTCGGTGGAAAACACCTTGCGCCTCGCCAATGCGCACGTCGCGCTCGGCCAGTTCTCCGACGCCGACACCACCCTCGACATCATCGCCAACGATCAGATGATGCACGCGGCCGACTACCGCCCCCTCATCATCGGCCAGCACAATGGCGCCGCCGTCCGTCTCTCCGACATCGCCAATGTCATCGACTCCGTATCCAACCTCCGCACCGCCGGCTACATGGACGGCAAGCCCTCCGTCACCATGATCATCTTCCGCCAGCCCGGCGCCAACATCATCGACACCGTCGACCGCGTCAAGGCTGCCGTTCCCGGCCTAAAGGCATCGATTCCCTCGGCCATCGAAATCACCAACGTCTTCGATCGCACGACCACCATCCGCGCCAGCCTGAGTGACGTCGAACGTTCCCTCTCCGTCTCGGTCATCCTGGTTGTGCTGGTGGTCTTTTTCTTTCTGCGAAGCGTCCGCGCCACCATCATCCCCAGCGTCGCCGTCCCCGTCTCGCTCGTTGGCACCTTCGCGGTCATGTATCTCTGCGGCTACAGCCTCGACAATCTCTCGCTCATGGCGCTCACCATCTCCACCGGCTTCGTCGTCGATGACGCCATCGTCGTCATGGAGAACATCACGCGCCATCTCGAAGCCGGCATGAAGCCTATGGCCGCTGCCCTCCTCGGTGCCAAGGAGATCGGCTTCACCGTCTTCTCCATCAGCGTCTCCCTCATCGCCGTCTTCATCCCCATTCTGATGATGGGCGGCATCGTCGGCCGCCTCTTCCGCGAATTTGCCGTCGTGCTTTCCACCGCCATCGCCGTCTCCATGGTCATCTCCCTGACCACCACTCCGATGATGTGCGCGCACGTCCTCAAGGCGCACGAAGACGAAAATCACGGCCGCCTCTATCGCCTCAGCGAGCGCTTCTTCAACTTCATCCTCGGCAAATACACTCACTCCCTGCGCTGGGTGCTCGACAATCCCGTCCTCGTCCTCACCGTCCTGGTGCTTGTCATCGCCCTCAACGTCGTCATCATCGCGCACATCCAGAAAGGCTTTTTCCCGCAGCAGGATACCGGCGCCATCGTCGGCGGCGTACAAGGCCCGCAGGATGCCTCCTTCCCGCTGATGGATAACTCCATCCTCCAGCTCGTCGACGTCATCAAGGCCGATCCCGCCGTCTTCCACGTCAACGCCTACACCGGCGGCGGCAACGGCGGCTTCATCTACATGGCGCTCAAGCCTCTCAAGGAACGCAAGGTCGACGCCATGACCGTCATCAACCGCCTTCGTCCCAAGCTCAATCGCCTCCCCGTCGCCCAGGCGTTTCTGCAACCGGCGCAGGATATTCGCATCGGCGGCCGCGGCAGCGCCGCCCTCTACCAATACACAATCCAGGCTGACAACGTCGAAGACTTGAATAAGTGGGGACCCATTCTCCTCGCTCAGATGAAGAAAATTTCCGGTCTTCAGGATGTCAACTCCGACCAGCAGAACGGCGGCCTGCAAACCTACCTGACCTACGACCGAACCTCTGCCGCCCGCCTCTCCTTCACCCCGCAGCAGCTCGACTCGACCTTATACAGCGCCTTCGGCCAGCAACAGACCTCCGTCATCTTCCAGCCACTGAACCAGTACTACGTCATCCTCGAAGTCGCTCCCAAGTATTGGCAATCACCCGAGGGGCTAAAGAACATCTACATCCCAAACGGCCAAGGCAGCGTGCCGATTTCCACCGTCGCCACCGTAACGACCAATACCGGGCCTTTGTCCGTCGCCCACTCCGGCCTGTTCCCCTCCGTCACCGTTTCCTTCAATCTTGCGGCTGGCCTCTCGCTCAGCGATGCCACGCGCATGATCGTGCAGATGCAGGACAAACTCGGCACCCCTTCCACCATCCACGGCGTTTTCGCCGGAACGTTGAAGGCCTATCAGGATTCTTTGAGCACGCAATGGATCCTGATCATCAGTCGCCCTGCTCGCCGTCTACATCGTGCTCGGCATCCTCTATGAGAGCCTCGTTCACCCGCTCACCATCATCTCCACCCTGCCCTCCGCCAGCGTCGGCGCCATGCTCGCCCTCATGATCTTTCACAATGACCTCAACGTAATTTCAATCATCGGCATCGTCCTGCTCATCGGCATCGTCAAAAAGAACGCCATCATGATGATCGACTTCGCTCTCCAGGCCGAACGCGAGCAAGGCATGACCACCTACGATGCCATCTTCACCGCCTGCCTGCTCCGCTTCCGCCCGATCTTGATGACCACCATGTCCGCCCTCTTCGGCGCGTTGCCCCTGGCCTTCGGCACCGGCACCGGTTCGGAGTTGCGCCGCCCGCTCGGCCTCTCTATCGTCGGTGGTCTCATCCTCAGCCAGTTACTAACTCTCTACACGACCCCAGTCGTCTACTTATTCATGGACCGGCTACGCCTCCGCATTCTAGGCAAAGAACACGACACTTTGAACACGTGGAATGGCCAAGGCGCCCCCGGAGAAGGCACCGCATGACATTAAAAAACAAATTAATTACTACCGAGAGTGCCCCGTACAAGCCGGGGTCCCCAGCACGCGTCCTTTGCGTGATGGGGTGGAAGCCTGCTTTTGGCTTGTGTGGGCTGCTGACCGCTGCTCTCTTACTGACTCTCGGCTGCACCGTAGGCCCGCACTATCATCGACCCGCCGCCACCACGCCCGCTGCTCCCAACTACAAAGAGTCCCCCGTCAACTTCCAGGACGCCGAAGGCTGGAAGGTAGCCTCACCGCAGGACGCCATGCTCCACGGCAACTGGTGGGAAATTTTCAATCAGCCCGAACTCAACGGCCTCGAATCTCAACTCAACATCGACAACCAGAACATCAAGATCTCCTTCGAAAACTATCTTGCCGCCCGCGCCCAGATCCGCGAAGCGCGCGCCCAGTTCTACCCCACCGTCACCGTCGGAGCCTCCGCCACCCGCTCGCACACCGCGGGTACCGCCAGCGGGGGCGCCGGTCAAACCGGTGGCGGAACATTTTCTGCATTCTCGCTTCCCGCTCGACATCTCATGGGCCCCCGACCTCTTCGGCCGCGTCCGCAACACCGTCAGCGAATTCCAGGCCAATGCGCAGGTCAGCGCCGCCGACCTCGAGAATGAGCGCCTCCTCGAACAAGCCACGCTAGCTGAAACTTATTTCCAGATTCGCGGCCAGGACGCCCTGCAAACTCTTCTCGACGCCACCGTCAAAGCTGACGAAGAGCTCCTCGAACTGGCAAAAACGCGCTACGAAGTAGGCACCGACACCGAAGTTTCCGTCCAACAATCCCTGCAAACGCTGGAAAGCGCCCGTGCCTCCGCCACCAACCTCGGCATCCTGCGCGCCCAGTACGAGCACGCCATCGCCACTCTTCTCGGAAAATCCGCCACCGATTTCAGCATGCCCGTCCAGGCTCTAACCGCGCAGCCGCCCGCCATCCCTACCGGCACGCCCTCGCAGCTTCTGGAGCGGCGTCCCGACATCGCCGCCGCTGAGCGCCAAATGGCCTCCGCCAACGCGCTGATCGGCATCGGCTACGCCGCTTACTATCCGACTCTCACCCTAAGCGCCAGCGGAGGCTTCGCCTCCTCCGCCATCAGCAAACTCCTGAACGCCGCCAGCCGTGTCTGGTCGATAGGCCCATCAGTCTCGGAAACCGTCTTCGACGCCGGCCTCCGCCGCGCCACCATCGAGCAGTTCATCGCGACTTACAACGCCGATGTAGCCAGTTATCGCCAGACTGTCCTGACAGCCTTCCAGCAGGTGGAAGACTATCTCGCTCAAACGCGCCTGCTCTGGACCGAAATCCAGCAGGAACAAGCCGCGGTAACCGCCGCCCAAAAGGCCTACGACCTGGAAAAAGCCAGATACGAAACCGGCCTCGATCCCTATCTCAACTTACTGACAACTCAGACGGCTCTGCTAAACACGCAGCAATCGCTGGTAGACTCACAAGTCCAGCAAATGACAGGAGCCGTATTGTTAGTAGAAGCCTTAGGAGGAGGCTGGGACGTAAGCCAGTTACCCACAACACAACAAGTAACCCAAAGACCCCCAGCCGACCAACGCGCAATCACGAAGTAATTTTGGAAGCGCCGCGCGCGAGGACCGTAGCGCCCTCGCGTCCCATAAACAACTGACAGTCAAAAGCCAAAAGCTGACATCCGAAGTAAAGATTCGTAAAACCCCGCCTCTCCCCGCAACTCTTACCTCATAATCCGGTTCATACCTCTATGCCAATTCGATCTCATATAGGAGGACGTACCATGCTTAAACATTCCCTGCTCGCGCTCACCCTCGCGGGCCTCATCTACGCGGCGCCCGCGGTCGCGCAAGACGCTCAACAGAACAACACCCCGATCAACAGTCGGCGCCCAGCGCCCACGAAGGTCATCGCGGCCACGGCCCGATGGACCCCGCCCAGCGCACCGAGAAGCTCAGCAGGAAACTCAAACTCACCGCCGACCAGCAAACCAAAGTTCAGGAAATCTTCAAGTCCGAACAATCTCAAATGCAGTCCGTGCACAGCGATTCCACTCTCTCACGCGACCAACGCCGCTCCAAGATGATGGACATTCACAAAACGTCCACCGACCAGGTTCGCGCGCTCCTCGACGCCACTCAGCAAAAAAAGTGGGATAAGATGCAGGCCAACCGTGAGCAGCGACACAACCATCACAACGGCGGCCAGAGCCAATCCGACTCCGGCCAATAACAACAAATCAGCGGGTGGACCACAACTCCGCCCGCTAATTATTTCGCTATCATCTTGCGCGGAGTCGAAAGATCCCTACATCCCAAACGCCGTCCGCAAATTCCAGAAACTCTGCATAATCCCGGCAGATTCAAGCTCGTAGCTCGAAGCTCGCGGCTCCTAGCTCGCACCTCGCACCCCACACCTGTTCTCCCCAAATGCTTTACGATATCCCTGCGCAGCGCCCGACCGTGCGAATCCTCAGCCAAGCCGCCAGATACTTCCTCATCTCTCTAGTCACCCTCTACGCCCTTGACTTCGCGATCTTCCACGCGCGCCAACTTCGCGGCGGAGGCCTCGACACCGTCGCTGTCGACCAATTCCTATCCACCCCCCTAAAAGGCGACAAAGCCGAATACGACTACCTCGGCACCGTCAACCAAAACTGCTCCCGCACCCTCTTCCCGGAATACGCCTCCTCCACCTGGAACCCGCCCTGCTGGTGGCTAAGGCGCCACAACACCACTTGGCAATAAGCAATCCGCGAGCGCGAAGCGCAATCGACCGTAGCGCAGGCGCCCTTCGACCGTAGCGCCGGCGACTCGCCGGCAGTTGTGGCGGCGCCCCGCCGCCACGTCCCCAGAATCACGTTCCTTCTATGAAAGCCCCGCTCAAGGCGACGTTGTAACTTCCCCTTAACAATCCCCCAAACGCCTCTAGTACACTAGGAGGTCCCAGATGGCCTCCAGCCAGACCATATCGCCCAAGTCAGCCATCAAGCCGTCCCGCCGCAAGCGTCGCGTCGAGCCCGCCTCGAACAATGGCCATCCCCCGGCGCTCGCGCTCGACGATCCCTCGCTCTACATCAATCGCGAGCTCAGCCTCTGCGCCTTTCAAGCCCGCGTCCTTGAAGAAGCGCAAGACGATCAGAACCCTCTCCTCGATCGCGTCAAATTTCTTTCCATCATTGGCTCCAACCTCGACGAATTCTTCATGGTCCGCGTCGCCGGCCTCAAAAGCCAGCTCGAAAGTGGCAGCTCTCGAATCCGGCCCCGATGGCATGGCTCCCGCGCAGGAACTCGTTGCGATCCGCGATCGCGTTACGCAGCTCTACAAAGCCGGCCAGGATTGCCTCCGCCTTCAACTCCTGCCCACCCTGAAAAAAGAAGGCATCCACGTTCTCGAATACCAGCAGCTCACCGAGGCCGACACCACCGCCGCCAACCGCTATTTTTCCGAAACCGTTTTCCCCACGCTCACGCCGCTCGCCTTCGATCCCGGCCGCCCATTTCCGCACATCTCCAATCTCAGCCTCAATCTCGCCGTCCTCATTCGCGACAGTCAAGGTGTCGAGCACTTCGCCCGCGTCAAGGTTCCCGACAGCCTGCCGCAACTCGTGCCGTTAAACCCCCTCACCAATTTCAAGACAAAATCCAAGCCCGCTCCCAAAGCTCTTCGCTTCGTCTGGCTCGAGCAGCTCATCACTCACAACCTGCAAGCGCTCTTCCCCGGCATGGAGGTCCTCGAGGCTCATCCCTTCCACGTCACGCGCGACGCCGAAACCGCCATTCAGCAGCTCGAAGCCGGCGATCTTCTCGAATCCGTCGAAGAAGGTGTCTGGCAGCGCCGGTTCGCCGACGTCGTTCGTCTCGAAGTCAACCACAACATGCCCGCCGAGATTCTCGAAATCCTTCTCAAGAATCTCGAACTCGACCGCGAAGACGTTTATAAAATTGCTGGCCCGCTCGCCTTCGTTCGCCTCAAGCACCTGCTCTCCATCGACCGGCCCGATCTCAAAGACAAGCCCTTCGCCCCTGCAATCGTCTCCGCGCTCCAGCCGCAGGAAGAAGGAGACGACATCTTCTCCGCCATTCGCCGCCAGGACATTCTTTTCCACCATCCCTTCGATTCCTTCCAGCCGGTGGTAGCGTTCCTGCAAAAAGCCGCGCGCGATCCCAACGTACTCGCCATCAAGATCACTCTCTATCGCGTCGGCCGCAACGCGCCCGTAGTCGAGGCTCTCCTCGAAGCCATCGAAAACGGCAAGCAAGTAGCCGTCCTCGTCGAACTCAAAGCCCGCTTCGACGAAGAGAGCAACATCGAGTGGGCGCGAAAGCTGGAGCGTGAGGGCGTTCACGTCGTCTACGGCCTCATGAACCTCAAGGTCCATTGCAAAGCCGCGCTCGTTGTCCGCCAGGACAAAGACCGCATCCGCCGCTACGTTCACCTCTCCACCGGCAACTACAACACCGTGACCGCCCAGCTCTACACCGACATCGGCCTGCTCACCTGCGACGACGCCATCGCCGAAGATTGCACCGACCTCTTCAACTACCTCACCGGATATTCCGCCAAAATCGAATATCGCAAAGTTCTCGTTGCCCCCGTCAATCTCCGCGGACAACTCGAGCAGCTCATCCGCCGCGAAATCGAGCACCACAAAAAAGATGGCAACGGCCATCTCATCTTCAAAATGAATGCCCTCATCGACCGCCGCATGGTCAAGCTCCTCTACGAAGCCTCGCAGGCCGGCGTCAAAGTCGATCTCCTCGTCCGCGGCATGTGCTGTCTCCGTCCCGGCATCCCCGGCATCAGCGAAAACATCCGCGTCACGAGTGTCGTCGGCCGCTTCCTCGAGCACAGCCGCATCTTCTATTTCCGCAACAACGAAAAAGAAGAAGTCTACTTAGGCAGCGCAGACATGATGCCCCGCAACCTCAATCGCCGCGTGGAACTGGCCTTCCCGGTGCAAGACCCGAAACTGGTCCACTATCTCCGCGACGAAGTTCTCGCTACTTATCTTCAGGAAGTAGTCAAAGCCCGTCACATGAACGCCGACGGCACCTACTCGCGCGATCCGCACCACACCCACCGCCGCGAACTAAACAGCCAGGAATGGTTCATCAAGCATTCCGGCCAGCGCTCCAAAGACTCACCGTAGCGCAGCAAGAACGTAGCGTCGGCGTCCTCGCCGGCGTCCCGCCGCCACATCCCCATCTCCAACTTCCGCGACCACCCAGAACCGTTCCGCCGTCAATCCGATAAAACCACTACAGCAAAAGCCTACGCGGTCTAAGGGTTACACGTGGCTCAAAGCTCACAGCTCAAAGCCGTTTTCGAGCAACTAATCTCTACCAGCCGTGTTCTCACTTGGGTACGGCGGATAGCCCAAAATATGCCCGCGAATCCAATCCGCGCCGCCATAATCGCTTTAGCGATGCTAGGCGTAGCTGCGCTCGCCCACGCCTCCGCCACGCTACTACTCGAAGAACCGTACGGCCACATGGGCTTCTTCACCGGCACCGGCCACGCCGCCGTCTATCTCTCCAACATCTGCGCCAATAACGATGACCCGCGCATTCTTCGGCCCTGCGCCGAAGGAGAAACCGGCGTCGTCATCAGCCGATACGATCACGTCGCCGGATACGACTGGCTTGCTATCCCGCTAATCCCGTATCTCTACGCCGTCGACCGCCCCGAAAACATTCCGCTCTTCGCCGACGCAAAAATGGTCTACTTTCTCCGCGATAGTTATCGCCGCAAGCATCTCGAAAACATCATCCCTGACAACGCCGACGGCACCGCGCCCGGAGGCAACTGGTATCAACTAACCGGCTCCTCCTACGACCGCACCATCTACGGCTTCGAAATCGAAACCACGTCCGCGCAAGATGCCGCTCTAATTCGCAAGCTAAACGAGTCGCCCAATCGCTCGCACTTTCACCTCGTCTCCCGCAATTGCGCCGACTTCGCCAAAGACATCATTAACTTCTATTACCCGAAAATGCTCCATCGCAGCGTAATCGCCGACGCCGGTATCACCACTCCCAAGCAGATTTCGAAAATGCTGGTCAAGTTCAACCAGCATCATCCCGAACTAACCTCGTCGCGCGTGATCATCGCGCAAGTCCCCGGCAGCATGCCGCGCAGTTCCAATCCTAAGGGAGTAGTCGAGTCCTTCCTGAAGTCGAAGAAATACATCCTGCCCAGCGCCATCGCCAGCCCAGTCTTCGCCGTCTCCGTGCTCGCCGTCTACGTGGGAACGGGCGCAGGCCGCTTTCAACCCGATCGCGACGCGCTGGTCTTCAATCCCGGTAGTGATCCCGAGCCGCCCATAGCTCGCAAGGACCGCAAAGCCTATCAGCGAGAGCTGAAGCAACTGCTGGCCGAAGCCGATCCCGCCGCGCAAGCCAAGCCAGACAAGGCCTGGGAGCGCCTCCAGTCCAAAGCAAGAACGGATTTCGACGTCGAGAACGCCCCGATCCTGAAGATGCAGCTAGGAGAGCGACAAGTCCGCGTCGGCGTCTCCGCGGAAAACCTGCTCGAGGGCAGCGCACCGCCGCAACTCGCTCAGCAAATCATCGCAGCCCGTCTGCAATCCGAACTGCGCCACGCCCCCGCGAACGGCATCTCGCAAACCCAGCTCGCCCGCGATTGGAATCTCCTCCAGCAAACCATGCAGCAATCCACATTCGCGGAAGAGAGCCGTGATCGTGAGGAGGTCACCTCATCAGAGGCGACAACGCAAACCGGTTCGTTCGTAAACGCCAGCGACACCGCCGATAGCAAGCAAACCCAGATCGACGATCCCTTAAGACCGTAACGCGCCTAGTCAAACGCCTCATGTCGCATAGGGAAGCTCTGATTAAGTTCCTGATTTCCTTCGTGTACGTTTGTGTCCTTTGTGGTTTGCGCCTTCTGCCAGCACTTAATCAGAGCTTCCCTGGTCAAGCGTAGCGCCCGCGCCCCGCAGCACCAATCACGCACCCGCTCCTACAACCCCAACTCCTGCACCTGCTCTTCCGTCTCATACCCCAGCCAGTGCGCCACCTCATGCCACACCACCCGCTTCACCTCGCCCCGCAAGTCTCCCTGAGAGCACCGCAGAATCGGCCCGCGAAAAACGAAGATCAAATCCGGCGCCATTGTCATCTGCAAGTGTGACCGCTTCGTCCTGAATATCCCCGTATAACATCCCAATAACTCGGTTCCGCCCGGCCAGTGCTTCGTCTCCGCCATGCTCTTCAATATGTCCGCCGGAGGCTCGTCCACCACCTGAATCCCCGGAAAATCCGCCTGCTCCCGAATCTTCTGCGGCAGCGTGCCGTAAGCCCACTCCACCATCTCCTCAAAGCTCTCCAAATTCGTGCCGTCATCCATAAGCCAAATCTACCATCGCAATCCCGTCGCGCGGATGCGCGCCAAGATCGCAGAATCAAGGATTGCAAATCAGAAAATCGCAATTTACAAGTAGGAGAGCCACCAATCGTGCCGCCGCTGCTTCAGCCGCGAAAACCACAAACACGCCGGATAGAGCAACACCAGCACGGCGACCCAAACGGCATACACCGTCCAAAGCGGAAAGCCATAGTCAGGCGGAAATGCCGCACTCGGGCTTCCCATGGACGGCGGCGCAATAAGAAGAAAAGGTGCCCGGCCGTAGCGCACCAAGTTCAGCCCAATGGCCATGAGATGAGCGACAAGCAGATGCGCCACGTAGTAAAAAAATGGCACACGCCCGAAGACAATCAGCGGATTGCGGAACGAGAAATGAAATCGTTCCAGCCACGCCAAGGCGATCAACGCCGGCCCCAGCGTCATCAGCAGAAAGTCAAGCGAAGGCGGGTACTTCGTAGTATTGAGGAATGACAGCACCGTAAACAGCGCGGACGGTTGATGGCTCCAGCGTGAAGGGTCGCCATACAAATTGATCGCGCGCACCACCACAAACGCGGCGCTCAGCGCGAACCCCAGCCGCACCAGGATGCGCTCGCGGCTTTTGCCATCCACCGAAAAAACTGTTCCGAGACAATAGCCGCACGGCCACGACGCCGATCCACGGGAGCACTGGATATGCAGTCACGAACCGTAATCCTGCGAAACTGAAGAGACCTTGCTGGTGCAGAATGTCCCAGAACGGCGCGGCACGCCCGAAGCGCGTGGCCGGAATGCCATCCAGCAGATTGTGCAACGCAATGATGCCAACACTCACTGCAACCAGCACCGGCGTCGGAAGGTAGATCAGCACGGCCAGCGCGATCATCGAAATCCCGATCGCCCAGAGGATCAGCAAAATTACCAGACTCCCGCGAAAGCTCCCCTGTGAAAACATCATCACGCGCAGGATCGTGACCTCGAGCAGGATGAGCCAGACACCCCGTGCAATCAGGAATCGTGACAGCTCAGCCTTGGAATGTCGCCCGCGGCTCATCCAGAAAAATGCGCCGAGTCCGGCCGTAAGCATAAAGACCGGTGCGCAGAAATGCGTAATCCACCGGGTCAGGAAAATCGCGGCGGTTGTTCGCGTAAGATCGGTCGGCAGGAACTGCATCGCGCTGCGGGCGACATAGTCGCGAATGTGATCGATCGCCATCAACATCATGATGGCTCCCCGCAGGGCATCCACCGATTGCACACGAGGTACTACCGGGGATTGCGCGCGAATCGGCGAAGCTCCCATGTCAGTGCAAGCTATCTCTCACAATCGAGTCGTTTTAAAGCAGGTTTTTGCATTCCAAGCCACATCCCCGACCGCTTGGGATTTTCGATGAGGGTTTAGGCGCTGAGGACGACGCTCCCAAGACGCACGAGAAATTTGGGTCCGTCACGCGCCCGAACTAAATTGTTGGAGCCCCAAATTCCCATAGCAAAGGTTGGCCCGCAGCTCGCGGCCCGAAACTCGAAGCTTACTTCCCCCGCTCCCTCACCATAACCCCGCGCAGGGCCTCATTGATCCGAGTCTGATACCCCCGCCCATCCCGTTGAAACCACGACAGAATGTCGGCATCCAGCCGCAAAGTGACCGGCTTCTTCACCGGCTTGAACATGCCCGCCAGATCCGCCGGCAAATACCGCGCCGGCATCCGCCGCCCCTTATGCAGCCCGGCCGCCTGCGCCTCAATCCTGCCCACCTTCCGGCCCTTAGTCCGCCGCTTGGTAACCCGCTTCTTGTGTTTCATTTAACCCCCATTGTAAGTACACAATGATATTAACATTAATGTAAAGTATTGCTCCACTAAGCGGCCCTGCCCGCCAGCACCCCATCGATGGCCCGCAGCTCCTCCTCGGTAAAGTTCAGATTCTTAAGGGCCGCTACGTTGTCATCCACCTGCGAGACCTTGCTGGTCCCCACCAGGGCGCTGGTAACCCGCGGATCGCGCAGCACCCACGCCACCGCCATCTCCGCCAGAGTCTGTCCCCGCCGGCGAGCTATCTCATTCAAACCCCGAATCTTAGCCAGCATCTCGTCATCGATGCTAGCCTTCTTAAGAAAAAAATCCCGTGCCGCCCGCGAGTCCTCGGGAATCCCCTCAAGATACCGATCGGACAGCAACCCCTGCGCCAGCGGGCTGAAAACGATGCACCCAACTCCTTCCTTCTCAAGGACATCGAGCAACCCCAGTTCAGCGTCGCGGACCAACATCGAATACCTCGGCTGATGAATCAGGCAAAGCGTCCCAAGCTCCCGAAGAATCTTAACCGCCTCCGCAGTCTGCTCGGCGTTGTAAGCCGAGATGCCCGCATAAAGCGCCCGCCCGGAGCGGACAGCAGTGTCAAGCGCCCCCATCGACTCTTCCATCGGCGTCTCAGGATCTGGTCGATGATGGTAAAAGATATCGACATAATCGAGGCCCATGCGCGCCAAGCTCTGATCGAGGCTCGCCAGTAAGTACTTGCGGGAACCGAAGTTACCGTAGGGGCCGGGCCACATATCCCAGCCGGCTTTGGTCGAGATGATCAGCTCATCGCGGTGCGGTTGAAAATCTTTCTTGAAAATCTGGCCGAAGATTTCTTCCGCCGAGCCGTAGGGCGGGCCGTAGTTGTTGGCCAGGTCGAAATGGGTGATACCGAGATCGAAGGCGCGGCGCAGCATGGCGCGGGAATTTTCGAAAACATCGACACCGCCGAAGTTATGCCAGAGGCCGAGCGAGACGGCGGGAAGTTTGATGCCGCTGCGGCCCGAGCGGCGGTACTGCATGGCGTCGTAACGATGGCTGTCGGCAACGTACACGGGTTCGCTCCTCAAGATCGCTAGTATTTTAATGGACGGGCAATCGCTGCGCGGACAAGAGTGTCCGCGCCACACGTTCGGGACTCAATCGTACTTTTCGTAGCGGATGGAGGTGCGGTTCCAGCCGAGAGTTTTCAGCAGTTCGCGATTCGCTTTGACCATCTTGTCGAGGCCGCAGATGTAGGCATGGATATCGTCTTTGTTGCGATCGCCGACGATCTCTTTTACGTGCTCCTGGACATAGCCTCGCAAGCCGCACCAGCCGGGCATTCCGCGGCTCAGGGTCGGGAGAAAATGGAAGTTCTTGTGGGCGATGGCGAGACGATCAAACTCATCGCGATAGTAAAGGTCTTGCTCGGTGCGCGCGCCGAAGAGCAGCCACAACCCTCTTCCCTGATGACGCTCGGGATCGGCAAGCAGCCAATGAAGCATGGAGCGAAACGGCGCGATACCCGTGCCGGTCGCGATAAAGATCGTATCGCGCATGGGAGGATGCAGAATGAAATTCCCGAAGGGACCTTGGAATGTAATCTCCGAGCCTTCAACGAGGCTGCAGAGATGATTCGACATGAAGCCGTCCTGCACGCGGTTCAGGCAGAGTGCCACGCGTCCGTTCGAAGGGGCCGAGGCGATCGAGTAGGCGCGCGTAATCTCTTCGCCTTCGGGAGTGGTTGCTTTCACGGAGAGCCATTGGCCAGGCACGAAGCCGAAACGCGGCGAGTTTGTTACTTCGAGCTCAAGGTGTCTGGTGAATTCGGAGAGCGGAACCGAGCGCACCAATCTTGCCGTCAGTGTTTGAAACTCCCCCATCTACTATTTGGATGACGCAAACGCACGGTGGGTCGCTGCCTTCGGCGACTTGCCCCGTGCGTTGCGCGAAGGGCCCACGTCACGAGCCCCGGGACGCCCCATAACCACCGGCGGACCCCGCGCTACGGTCGTAGTGAGGGATGCGAGGGCGGGTCGCCTCGCACTGCCGGCGAGTCGCCGGCGCCACGGTCTCGCTGCTATTCCACGGTTACTGACTTGGCCAGGTTCCTGGGCTGGTCTACGTCGCAGCCGCGCCGCACCGCTATGTGATACGCGAGTAATTGCAATGGGACTATCTCCAGGATCGCCGAGAGTTCTTCCGGAGCCGGCGGAACATACAGGACGTGGTCGGCTTCTTCGGTGATTTCCTTGTCGCCTTCGGTGGCGAGCGCGATTACTATGCCGGAGCGGGCTTTGACTTCTTGCAGATTGGAGATGGTTTTCTCGTAGCGCAGCATGGACTGCGGGCTGTTTACGTCGCGCGTGGCGATGATCACTACCGGCAGATTTTCGTCGATCAGGGCGTTGGGGCCGTGCTTCATCTCTCCGGCGGGATAGCCTTCGGCGTGGATGTAGGAAATTTCTTTCAGCTTGAGTGCGCCTTCGAGGGCGATGGGGTAGTGAATTCCGCGGCCCAGGAACAAGAAGTCTTGTGCGCGGACATAGGTCTTGGCTAACTCGTCGCAGGCTTCGTCGTGAGTCAGGATCTGCTCTAACTTCCCCGGAATTTGAGTAAGCTGCTGAACCGCCTCCCGGGATTGTTCGTCGGTGATGGTGCCGCGGATTTGCGCCAGATAGAGCGCGAACAGATAGAGCGCGGTGAGCTGGCCGGTGAACGCTTTCGTCGAGGCGACGCCTATCTCCGGCCCCGCATGCGTATAGATGGTGCCGGCGGCCTCGCGGGTGATCATGGAGCCGACTACATTGCAGATGGCCAAGGTCTTCGAGCCTTTGGCTTTGGCTTCACGCTGGGCGGCGATGGTGTCAGCGGTTTCGCCGGATTGCGAGATCAGGAGCGTGATGGTCTGGGAGTCGAGGATGGGGTCGCGGTAGCGCCATTCGCTGGCGTAGTCGACTTCAACCGGGATGCGGGCCAGGGTTTCGATCATGAATTTGCCGGCGAGTCCGGCGTGCCAACTGGTGCCGCAGGCGGCGATGTTGATTTTCTTGAGGGCGCGGAACTCGGCTTCGTCGACGTGCATTTCTTCGAGGAAGATTTTGCCGGTGTCCTGCGAGATGCGGCCTAGAGTTGTTTCCTGGACGGTGCGCGGCTGCTCATAGATTTCCTTGAGCATGAAGTGCTTGAAGCCGCCCTTTTCCGCCATGATCGGGTCCCAGGTGATGCGCTGGGGCTTGCGCTCGACAAGCTGGCCGTCGAAATCGGTGACGCGGACGCCTTGCTCGGTAACGACCGCGACGTCGCCGTCGGCGAGGAAGAAGAGGTCGCGCGTGTGATCGAGGAGCGCGGGGACGTCGCTGGCCACAAAGTATTCGTCTTTGCCGAGGCCGATGACGACCGGCGGGCCATTCCGGGCGGCTACGATTTTGCGCGGCTCGTCGGTGGCGATGACGACGAGAGCGAAGACGCCAGTCAGTTCTTTGACCGCTTTACGGACGGATTCTTCGAGATTCGGGCGATGACCGTTGCCGGAGTTGAAGTGATACTTCTCGATCAAGTGGGCGATGATTTCGGTATCGGTTTCAGTGGTGAATTTATGGCCTTCGCTGATGAGCTTCTTCTTGAGCGAGAGATAATTTTCGACGATGCCGTTATGGACGACTACGATTTTGCCGGTGCAGTCGCGGTGCGGATGGGCGTTTTCTTCGGTGGGGCGGCCATGGGTGGCCCAGCGGGTGTGGCCGATGCCGTAAGTTCCGTCGAGAGGCTTGAGGCGGATGACGTCTTCAAGATTGCGGAGCTTGCCTTCGGCCCGGCGCACCTGAAGGCCCTCACCGTTGCCGGCGACCGCGATGCCAGCCGAATCGTAGCCGCGGTATTCGAGCTTGCGCAGGCCTTCAATAATGACGTCGACAACCGGCTTTTTCCCTACGTATCCGACGATGCCGCACATGGTGAGTTTTCTCCTTAAGTCTTAACGAGGGGAGACGCTCATTTTGGCGGCCACATCGTCCGTACAAAATCAGCGGGAGAGTCGTTCAAAAATCCAGCGAGGCCGCGAATCGGACCTCTGGAGCTGAAGCCCCGAATCACTGTTATGTTTCAGCGGTACGGCTTACAGCCATGCCTTACCCCACCCAGAACCGCTTCGATGAAAGCAACGCTGCGGCCATTATTCTTCGAGGGAGTAATGAAATTCCTCTATTACCGGGTTCGTTAGAACTTCACGCGCGATCTTTTCTACTTCCGCTTCGGCCTCGGTTTTTGGAATGCCGGAGTTCAGCGTGATCTCAAAATACTTGCCCTGGCGAACCTCTTGCAGACCTTTATAGCCAATTTTGCGGAGGGCGCCGTGAATGGTTTTGCCTTGGGGATCGAGGACGCTTTTCTTGAGGGAAACGTAGACTTGAGCTTTCATCGGCAGATCAGATTATACGTCATGGGAGGCTGGGGGCGACTGCTGTTTTCCTTATGGAAGGTATTCAAACGGACTATTCACTTCGGTGCAGGAGGGCGCGTAACGTTTTCAAAAGAGGACAGTTGTTTGTCAAGTTCGGCGAGGGATTGTTCGAGCATTTGGCGATGCTCCGGCCGGGTGGCGGTTTCCAACTGGGCGGAGAGGCGTTTGCGGGCGAGCCAAAGGCCCTCGCGCTGGCGGTTGAGTTTCTGTTCGGTGGGCGACAAGGGCGGACGCGATGACGTGCGCTGATCGAGAGCGTCGGCTTGCTGCTGTTCGATGGACTTACTTTCCCAACCGCGTGCCATAGGGAGTTATTCCGACTTTGGTAATTTACCAAATAAAACACTTGTCTAGTTATAGAAGAGGACTAAGATGTATTCTACCGGGCAGGAGAATCGACCCGGGAAACGACGACGCGGTCTGAGGGGGCTCCTCTTCTGGGAGGAACAGATCGGTTCCCACGGATGGAATCGACGGCCGTGATCGCCTTGAGTGAACCGCACGACGCGGCCTGGCATGCCGCATTCACTTGCCCAGAACTGTACAAAAATCTAAAGAGAGGGACCCGCGACGGGGAGGGGCTCGCCCACGCATGCAAGGAATTGCGCGCGAAGCACAGGGAGATTGGCATCCCGAGCGAAAAGGGACGCACGATCAAAGCAAGTTGGTGCAAGTTGAGCGCTCCAGCACCGAGATTCTGCTGGCCATCATGGATCTGATTGCCGGTGGTGGCCCGATGCCGGAGCTGTTCGAGGAACTGGTTCCTCTGGTCCGGCAATTGATGAATTGCGGACTGGTGGAGTTCGCGATTTGCCCGGCGGCCGAAAAAAACTGCATCGTGACCTGCTACTGGGGAAAGGAGCCAGAGACGCGGCCGTGGGATGCGTCCGCGGCGGAGGACACATCGCCCATTGGCTGGGCGTGGAAGCACCAGGAGGCGTTGCAGATTCCCGACCTGACGCGGGAGACGCGCTTTGTCGAAGGTCTGAGATCCTTGCGGGAGCGCGGAGTGCGGTCCTACATGGTGGTGCCTTTGAGCAGCAAGAGGCGGCGCTATGGGACGCTGGGCATGGGAAGCTCAGGAGAAGGCGTGGGGGGGCCGGAGGGGTTGCAATTGCTGGAGCGAGCGGCGCGCCTGGTGGTGCTGGCGATGGAGAATCATGAGATTCGCGAGCAGTGGGGGAAGCAGCAGGAGCGGCTGCAAAGCCTGCTGGAGATCGGGCGGGAAGTAATGTCGACGCTGGACTTTGACCGGCTTCTGAACATCGTATTTGCCAAGATGCGGGAGATTACGAACTACGACTATGCCCGGCTGGCGCTGCTGGAAGCGGATGCGCGAACGTTTCGCATTCGAACCTTCGAACCGGCCTTGAGCGCGGGCGATAACTGGAGACCTCTGCCGCTGGCGGACGCGATCTCCGCGCGGGTAATCGAGACGCGGAGGATCGGCTTTGTGGAGGCGGCGGAGATGGATAAGTCCGGCAATTCCGCACTGGAGGAAATGCGGGCGACCGGAATCCAATCGCTTTGCTGCGTGCCGCTGCTGATGGGCAACCGAGCGCTCGGCAGCCTGTTGCTGGGAGCGACGAATGCCAGCGCGTTCAGCCGGGAAGATGGGGAGTATCTGCAGCAGGTGGCAACGCAGATCGCGCCCGCGATCCACAATGCCAACACTTACCGGGAAGTGGCGCAGGCCAAGGAAAGGCTGACGCACGAGAAGCGGTATCTGGAGAGTGAGATTCGCGCGGAGCGGATGGATGAGATAGTCGGAAACAATCCGGGGCTCAAGCGGGTGCTCGCGAACGCGGCGATCGTGGCCAATACCGATGCGACGGTGCTGATTTCGGGCGAAACCGGAACCGGGAAAGAGCGGGTCGCACGCTCGATTCACCTGATGAGTTCACGGCGCGAGCGGAATTTTATCAAGCTGAATTGCGCGGCCATTCCGACCGGCTTGCTGGAGAGCGAGTTATTCGGGCACGAAAAAGGAGCGTTCACGGGAGCGGTGACCCAGAAGGTGGGACGGCTGGAGTTGGCGGACCGCGGAACGCTGCTGTTGGACGAGATTGGGGAGATTCCCCTCGAAATACAGCCCAAGCTGCTGCGCGTGCTTCAAGACCAGGAGTTTGAGCGGCTGGGAGGCACGAAGACCATTAAGGTCGACGTCCGCTTGCTGGCCGCCAGCAATCGCGATCTGGCGCGCGCGATCGAAGCGAAGGAGTTTCGCAGCGACCTCTACTACCGGCTCAACGTGTTTCCGCTGCATATGCCTCCGTTGCGGGAGAGGCGGGAGGACATTCCTCTGCTCATCCGCCATTTCGTTGACAAGTGTGCGGCCCGAATGGGCCGGCGGATCACGATCGTTCCGGACGAAGCGGTGGAAGTGATGATGCACTGGCCGTGGCCCGGAAATATCCGCGAGCTGGAGAATTTTATCGAGCGGTCGGTGATTCTTTCGGAAGGGGAGCGGCTACGGCCTCCGCTGGCGGAGTTGCGAGAGGCAATGCAGAAACGCCCTCCCGATTTGGAACGGACGCTGCGCGACCGGGAGCGCGATCACATCATAGACGTGCTGCGCCAGACGCGAGGAGTGCTCTCGGGGGCAAAGGGGGCGGCAGTCCGGCTCGGCCTGAAGCGCACCACCCTGCAACACAAGATGCAGAAGCTGGGGATTGCGCGCGGCGAGTATCTGGACTAAGAGCAGGCTGCCGAGTTTTCGTCAGCCGCGCCCGCCTGTTGGCAGCTTAGGTCGGCAGTAACTTGATAAGCAGAAACTAAGCAGTGAGATAACAATAGTTTGTCGAGTCTTTCCTGGATGGCAATCTGGCTGCATCAGTAATCTGCCCCAAGTGCGCTTCCCCGGCGCGCGAGGCTATGCAAGCAAAGGTAACTTCGCAACTCCAGGAGTCGACTCAGTGGGCGTGCCGCGGCACCTTCATGCGCCAAGCGATTGCATAAATTGTACCCTGCGCCAGCAGGGCGACTTTTGCCAACTGCCCTATCCTCTCATGAACAAGTTCAATGACATGGGGCATATCTCTTTGTATCCCAACAACGCGACGCTACTTAGCGAAGGGCAACTTCCACGCGGTATCTACATTATTTGCTCGGGGCAGGCGAAGTTGTCGGTGGAGGCACGGGATGGGAAAACCGTCATTCTGAAGATCGCCGGCAATCGCGATGTGCTTGGGCTGAGCGCAATCGTCTCCGGCCGGCCTTCTCCCATCACCATGAGGACGATCGGGTTCTGCCAGATCAAGTTCATCGAGCAAGGCGAGTTTATGCGGCTTCTGGAAACCGACAACCGGATCGCCATGGTCTGCGCCACTCTGCTGGCGCGAGATGTCAGCTCCACATTCGAGGACGTCCATGAGTTGCTGCTGGCGCGCAGTTCTACCGAGAAGCTGGCGCGGCTGCTGCTTTCGTGGGTGGCACGCGAACCCCACAACCGAGAGTTACGGGTGGAGACGCAGTTCACTCACGAGGAAATTGCGCAGATGATCGGGTCCTCGCGGGAGACGGTGACGCGGCTGATGTGCGAGATGAAAAAGAAGGAATTGATTCGAATGGAAGGCTCGATGCTGGTTATTCCCAACCGCATCGCGCTCCAGGCGATTGCATAACAGGTTTTGCGGGAGATTGAGTGTCCCTCCCCTGGGCGGCCGGAGAAGTCTTCTCGGCTGCCCTTTTTATTTGTCAGTTAGTGACGGTAGTGGACGGAGGTCATGGGAAGACCCACCGGGAAGGATTTCTTCAGTTGAAAGTTCGTGAGGGCTCACCCGAATTGCCCTGGAACATCCCCTTGTACTAACGTTGCATAACGGTGGAGTGGGAAGGGTGGGGGCCTGCGATGGATTTTCACGACCTGAGAGTGGCAGCTCGCATATTGTGGAAGAGCCCGGTGTTTGCCTTGACCGCGGCGCTTACCATCGCGTTGGGCATTGGGGCCAGCACTGCCATCTTCAGCGTGACCAATGCCGTGCTGCTGCGGCCGCTGCCTTACCGCGATCCCGACCGCCTGGTGGTGGCGTGCAGCGATATGCGCAAGCGCAACGTGCGGGACTTCCCCCTTTCGAACGCCAATTTCATCGATCTGCGTGAAGGCACGAAGTCCGTTTTCGAGGACCTTGCCGGCGTCTTCACTTTTCCGCTCACGCTTCAACGCGAGGATGGTACTCCGGAGCAGACCAAGGCTGCGGTGGTGACAATCAACTTCTTCCGTCTGCTCGGGGGAGGCGTCGCTTACGGCCGCGACTTCAATGATGATGACGCTGTCCCCAACCCTCCTGCCCCGCCGCCGGGCGCGCAGCAACCTCCCCCGCAACCGTTGCCGGGGAGTGCAATCCTGAGCTATGAATACTTCCAGCGCCGGTACGGCGGGGATTTCTCCATGATCGGACGCTCCATGTCGATTGCGGGACAACAAGGGCCGGCCCCGATCATTGTTGGCGTGCTCCAGCCGCACTTCCAGTTGTACTTTCCGCCGGAGGCTCAGGTACTTCCCGCGCCCGACATCTGGATCGCCAACCGCCTCGGCTACGATGCCGCGCAGCGCAACGGAGTTTCGATCCACGCAGTGGGCAGACTTCGGCCCGCAGTCACGCCCGAGCAAGCGCAGGCCGAATCGGAGAAAGTGGCCGCCTCGGAACGGGCTCAGTTTCCCATTATGGGGACCGCCGACTATCACATCCGCGTCGAGCCAATGCGCCAGCACATGGTTGCCGAGGCCCGTCCGGCCATCCTCGCGCTCATGGGCTCGGTCATCTTCCTGCTGCTGGTGGCTTGCGCCAACGTCGCCAATCTCCTGCTGGTCCGCGCCTCCCTGCGCAATCGAGAACTCGCCGTCCGCGCCGCGCTCGGCGCCAATCGCTGGGGACTGATGTCGCCGGTCCTCGCGGAAGCGGTATGGCTTGCTGCCCTGGGCACACTCGGCGGGCTCGCGCTCGCTTGGGCCGGGATCAGGGAACTGCGCTCGCTCGCCCCCGCTGACTTGCCGCGCCTGGACACTATCACCATCGACCCATCGGTGCTCGCCTTCACCGCCCTCGCTGGACTCGCGGCCGCGATTCTCTTCGGAGTGACTCCTGCGTTGCGCGCCTCGCGTCCGCGCTTGATGACTGTGCTTCGCGGCATCAGCCGCAATTCCGGGCTCGGTACCGGCAGCGTCACGCGCAACATCGTCGTCACCGCCGAGGTCGCGCTCTCGTTCGTCCTGCTGGTGGGCTCGGGGCTGATGTTCCGCAGTTTTCTCGAATTGGAGCGCATCGATCCCGGGTTCGACTCGCGCAACCTGCTCACCTTCGTCCTCAATGGCAACAACGGCGCTGCCACGCCCGCGGCCAACGCCGCCTTTGTGCGTCAGGTCGAGGACCGGCTGCGCGCGGTACCGGGAGTGCTAAGCGCCACCGGCTCTTTTCCGTTTCCGCTGGCGGGTGGCTTTAATCCAATTCGCTGGGGCAAGGGAGAGGCCCTTTCCGATCCCAGCAAATTTCAGGCAGCCGATTTCCAGATCGTCTTGCCCGGATATTTCGAGACCATGCGCACCGCGCTGCTCGCCGGACGCACTTTCACCGATGCGGATAACGAACCGGATCGCCGGCTCATCATCATCGACGACGCTCTCGCCAGGAAAGCTTTTCCTGGAGAATCGGCGGTGGGCCAGCGCATACTCATCCGGCTGAAGACGCCGGAGCCGGAGTGGATGGAGATTATCGGCGTCGTCGGGCACGTGCGGCAGACCTCGCTGGCGGTGCCGGGACGCGAGCAAGTTTACTTCACGGACGGATACGGCGGACCCGGCGGGGTGAACGCATGGGCGCTGCGCGTGGCCGGGGATCCGGCGGGCTATGCGAGCCAGGTGCGTGCGGCCGTCAAAGATGTGAGCTCGCGGCTGCTGATCACTGACCTCCAACCGGTAGAGCGATTGGTGGATCATGCCCAGTCGCAAACAACATTTTCGCTGCTGCTGATCGGCGTCTTTGCGGTCATCGCCGGATTGCTCGCTGCCGTCGGACTCTACGGCGTGCTTTCCACCGCGGTCCGGCAGCGCACCCCTGAGATCGGCGTGCGCATGGCCCTCGGCGCCGGACGCCAGAACATCTTCCGTCTCATTGTCGGCCATGGTTTCGCTTTGAGCGCAATTGGAGTAGCCCTCGGGGTCATCGCCGCGCTCATGCTCACGCGACTGATGACGAGAATGCTGGTGGGCGTGAAGCCCACCGATCCGCTTACATTTGTGGCGATGATGCTGCTCTTTTTCGCGATCGCGACAGCCTCATCCTGGATTCCCGCCAACCGCGCCGCTGCCGTTGACCCAAACAAGGCGCTGAGAGAAGACTGAAGCCGTCGAGAGCGGAGTCGAAACCTCCGGGCATCGCGGAAGTGATTCGTTTTCGCGCTCACGCGAACCCAACAGTCTTCATCAGCGGTTTTGGGCGATGCCGGGGGGCGCGTCCGCCAGATTCTGCGGTCGTTCCCTAGAGGTTGAAAAGCTCGCGCAGGCGGCGGGTTTGGGCGCGGCTGACGGGAATCTCGGTTTGCTTTTTGTCGTCCATACGGAGCTGGTAGGAACTTTTGAACCACGGGACTACCTCGCGGATGTGATTCTTGTTGACGAGGTATGAGCGGTGGGCGCGCCAGAATAAATTGGGATCGAGATTTTCGAAAAGCTCTTCGAGCGTGCGGCAGTTGGATTGCCCTTCCATGCCCATATGTCCGCTGGTGGTGACAGTGATCACGCCATCTTCGATGGTGGCAAAACAGATATCCTTGGGGTCCGCCAGAAAGAGACGCCCGGCGGCCTTAATAAGAATTTTTGCGGTGGATGGCTTTTGTGATTCGAGCATCCGGACCAGCGTTTCCAGTTTCTCGACAGGACCGCTGCCGGACGCGATTTTCGCGCGCGCCTTGTCGATCGACTGCGCGATCCGCTTCTTGTCGAAGGGCTTCAGGATGTAGTCAACCGCATTCACTTCGAAGGCTTTGACGGCATATTGATCGAAAGCGGTGGCGAAGACGATTTTGGGGAGCGGAACCTTGCGGTCGAGGAGCTTCTTAATCACTCCGAAGCCATCCAGGCCCGGCATTTGCACGTCCAGAAAGACGAGATCGGGATTGTGCTCACGGATAAGATTGACGGCTTCGAGGCCGTTTTTACCCTGCGCGACCACATTGACGTCGGAGTGGTTGAGCAGGTAAGCGAGTTCGTCGCGGGCTAGTTGCTCGTCGTCGACGATAACTGCGGACAGGGGCATAGTAGGCGCAACGCGGACCGCGGACGCTTGGCGGGCCATAACTCAGTATAAATGTGGGGTTGGGGATGGGGCAATGCGACCAGGGCCACGGTCTCCGGCACATCGACAAGGATCACCTCGGCCTGTGATTTGGATCACACTACGCTGTGTTGGGCTCTGCCAGACTTTGGATGATGGCGAGGAAGGCAATAGCATCGCAGCGGTCGCATGCACTGATCGAGTTCATAACCACATAGGAGACGTATATGAAATTCAGATTGTTTGCAGTTGTGTTGGCGCTTTCGCTGGTGGCGTGGGCGCAAGAGAATCCGGCCGCTTCGAATCCCAATTCCACGCCGAAGACTGAAACCAAAAGTTGTTGCCATCATGCGGCCGGCGCGAAGGGCGCGATGGCTTGCGGTCATCATGCCGGTGCCGACGCTAAGGAGGGCATGCATTGTTGCGGTAAGAGTTCGGAGTGCTGCGGCAAAGGGATGGCCAAGGGCGAGAAGGACGGCAAGTCATGCTGCGCCGGGAAGGACGCGAAGGATAGGAAGGCCTGCGCAAAGGGATCCGCAAAACAGGGCGCCTGCTCCGGCGGAAAGTGCTGCGGCGCGAAGGGCGAGAAGTCCGCGATGAAGTGCTGCAGTGAGTGCGAGAAGAAGGCCAGCTAGTTCGTGCGGTCGTTTTGGAAGCCCCAGTCGATTTCGGCTTGGGGCTTTTTCTGGGCGGAAGGCCAAGCCAGCAGCCCGACTCTTCATTTGCTCCGCGCGTAGATGAGTGCGGGTGATGCGGTCATGCCAGCAGAGCGAGTCGGCATCGAGGAAGCACCAGAGATAGCCGAGCCCGGCGGAAAGCGCGGACAGTAGCGAGGCCAGAACGCGCCACCGGCGCAGGCGGCGAGTGACGGGCGAGCCATCGAATCTGGCAATCTTC
Organism: uncultured Acidobacteriaceae bacterium; assembly: GCA_963698865.1. Lineage (GTDB taxonomy): Bacteria > Acidobacteriota > Terriglobia > Terriglobales > Acidobacteriaceae > Acidiflorens. The sequence continues at coordinate 1,682,013 of CAVOSL010000007.1, forward strand.
AGGCGGGCGGCGCGGAGTCCAGGAGTTGAGCCGGTATAGACGATCAGCAAATACTGGTACGTGAACCAGAAGGCAATGGCGAGGGTGGCAGCGACTCCTGCAAGAACCGGGAGCGGCCCGCGCAGGTTATTGAAACGCAGAAAAATTGCGGCAAAGGCCGAGAGCGACGCGATGAGGATGAGGCCATCGACCGCGGTTGCCAGCAGGCGGCGAAGAATTGATGCCGATTGGATTCCCGATTCTGCGGACCGGGTTTCGGCCGGCTGTGCGGGGGCGGGCTCCATCAGAATTCCGCCGAGCGCCGGTGGAGGCGGTACGACTTCGGGCGCTTCTACAATGCGCGGGCGGTCAAAGATGGGATCGGCGAGCGAGCTCGTGTGAAAAATTGGGAATGGCCGCTGAGCGCGGAAACTCAATGATCTTGGCGGACTCCGGAGCGAGATATGGCGGAGGCTCCGGCAGAGCCGCCGGCACAGGCTGACGCGGGGCTAAGTACTCAGAGCCCAAGTGTTCAGACGATGACGAGACGTAAATTGTCTCCCGCGATTCGCCGGATTCGTCGAGCGCCAGATGGCCGTCGGGCTGCGCCCCGGATGTAAGCGACGGCAAGGCGCTGGGCTGCAGGTCTGGCCCAGGTGTCGGACGAATCGAAGGGCAGGCGCAGCGAAGGATAGCGGGGAGCGCGCGGCTTGCGGCGAGCGCGATAGCGGGCGAGGCGGGCTGCGACCTCGTTTCTCCAGGGCTCGAGCTCAAGCGGCGGCGATTCGATTTGCGCATCGCCTGCTGCCCCAACGTCAGGGAGCGGGGGCTGCGGGGCGAGATCGCCGTCGCTAGCCGTATTGGTCAAAGCGGTCATCTTTGTTACTCGGCCGAGCTTTTATCCGCGAATCAAGTATTTCAGGTCGGCCTTCCTAACGGTCGCGGAGAATGCCAGCCAGAGCGGGCTCGGCAAAAATCACTGAGACCACGAAAGAGGGCGGAGCTTTGCTTCGCCTGCCGCTTGCGTGCTAAGGTCGATTCGTTCCAGTTAGCACACCGATAGGCGGAGGCACGTACGCGTGCAGATGACAGTGTCAACCATCTGCGCATGATCGTTTGCTGATGAACACCGCAAATGAACACCGCGAATGATCGTTTTCGTATGGCCACCCGAGAATGACCACCCGAGAATGACCGCCCGCTTCCAAATCATTATCACGGCCCTCGTGCTCTGTCACCTGCTTCTCGCCGCTCCGGTAGTTACCAGCCAGACGCCACCCCCCGCGACGCCATCGCGTTCGGCGGCCCCGACCCAAGCGCGGGAAGAAGTGGGGGAAGAAGTCACGATCCGCGCCGTGGAACAGGAAAAAGTGGGTTCGATTTACAACCTGCGCGGCAAGGCGGAGATCCATTATCGGACCTACACTCTGCAGGCCGACGAAATCAGCTACAACTCCGATACCGGCGAGTGTGACCTTCAGGGGCACATGCTGCTGGAGGGCGGTCCCTACGACGAGCACGTGGAGGCGAGTCACGGCAGTTACAACATTCAAACCGAAGTGGGAAAGTTTTACGACGTGGTCGGGACCGTGGGATTTCAGGGCCGCCGATCGCAGTATGTGCTGGTATCGTCGAATCCGTTTGCTTTCACCGGAAAAATAGTGGAGAAAAACGGTCCGGACCACTACCTGGTGCGGCAGGGAACGGTGACGACATGCCATTTGCCTCGCCCGAAATGGCAATTCCATGCGCGTGAGATGAGCGTGGATGTGGACAGCACCGCGAGGATCCACGACAGCGCCTTCACCTTGATGGGCGTCCCGGTGTTTTACTTTCCGTACGTGACCCATCCGGTGCAGCAGACGCGGCAGAGCGGATTGCTGATCCCCGGTCTGGGGAACTCGTCGACCAAGGGAACCATCGTGGGTGACTCGGTGTATTGGGTGTTAAACCGGAGCACGGATGCGACCCTGGGCGCGGAATATTACTCGAAGCGCGGATGGGCGCAGCAGGGCACATTCCGGATGCGGCCGAGCGAGAGCTCATACGTCTTTTTCGCATATTCCGAAGTGGAAGACCGCGGCATTCTGACCGGCGGGTCTGTGCAGGATCAGAGCGGCGAGAACGCCCGCTTTCAAGCCGATCATCCCTTCGGGACGGTGCGCGGGGTGGCAAATGTCGATTATTTGAGTTCGTTCGTCTACCGCATTGCGTTCACGGACGTGTACACACAGGCGATCGATTCCGAAGTGAAGTCGCAGATTTTTCTGTCCAATACGACGGATGGGTTTCACTTCAATGCGCTGGCTGAGCGTTACCAGAACTTCGACGTGTGCGTTCCGGAGACGGGGACAAACTCGTGCGGTACCGCGATTACCTCGACGGAACTGATCCGGATTCTGCACACGCCAAGCTTCTTTATCAGCGGCGAGGAGCGGCAGCTTGGAAATACCCCGCTCTACTGGTCGTTTGACAGCGCGGCGGAAGGGTTGCAGCGGAGGGAACTCACGTTCCGAACTGCGGCGCTGGTGGGCCGTTTCGATCTCGCGCCCACGCTGGCGCTGCCCGTGCAGTGGCGGGGATGGTCCCTGCGGCCTGCGCTCACTCTGCGTGACACCGCGTACACGCAGACGCTCGACCCCGTCACAGAGACCGCCTCGAACAATGTCTTGAATCGCAAGTCGCTGGAGGCGTCGTTTGATTTGGAGGCGCCGCCACTGGAGAAGGTGTTCGACCATCCTTGGCTCGGACGAAAGTGGAAGCACGCTATCGAGCCGCGCCTGCATTACGACTATGTGAAGGGCATAAATAATTTCGCCGACATTGTGCGCTTCGACTCGACCGACGTGCTGACAGATACAAACGAGATCGAGTACGGGGTGGTGAATCGCATTTATGCGAAGAGACTCGATCCCAACGCGTCGGACTGCGATGTGCAGGCGATGAGCACGCTCAATGTGGGCGGGCCTCCGCAAGTGGGCGCTGTGCCGTGGGAGGCGCCCCCCGCTCCCGATAAGCAGCCCTGCGCCACGGGCCGCGGGAGGTGGTGAGTTGGGAGATTTCGCAGAAATACTATTTCGATCCGACGTTTGGAGGCGCCCTGGAGCCTGGAGTGCGCAATGTGTTTACCAGCACGGCGGACTTTACCGGAGTTGCGTTCCTGAATGTGAAGCGCAACTTCGCGCCGATTATTTCGCGCTTGCGAGTCGAAACCAGCCTGCGGACCAATACGGAATGGGACCTGGATTATGACACCAAGACAGGCCAGATCAATGGCAGTACGGCGCTGGTGAACTATCACTACGGGCCGTTCACAATTGGCGGCGGCGACGCGTTTTTGCGCGTGCTCGACGCCACGCCGGGATCGATTTTGACCAGCCAAAACAGCTTCCACCAGTTTCGTGTGCTGGCCGGTTACGGGCAGTTGAGTAAACCCGGCTTGAGCGCGGCGGCTAGTTTTGGCTTTGACTCGAACCAGGGCAATCTGCAATACGCGGTGGCGCAGACGAGCTATAACTGGGACTGCTGCGGATTGAGTGTGGAGTACCGGCGGTTTGCGCTGGGCGCGGTGCGTAACGAGAATCAATATCGCTTCAGCTTTACGCTGGCCAATGTCGCCACATTCGGCAACCTGAAGCGGCAGGAACGACTCTACTAGAATGGATAACGTGAGCATCGGCGCAAATGTCGAGGAGAAGGCGGCCCACTTGCGCGAGATCGTTGGGTCGCGGCCCGGGCTGATTGTCGCTTACTCCGGAGGCGTCGACTCCGCGTTCCTGGCATGGACGGCGCACGAGGTACTCGGCGAGCGCATGCGGGCGGTGATTGCGGATTCGGCGAGCCTGGCGAGAACGCATCTCGAAGACGCGCTCGCCTTCGCGCGCGAGCAGCAGATTCCAGTGGAAGTTGTTGAAACGCGCGAGTTGGAAAATCCCGCCTACGCGCGCAACGACGCGATGCGCTGCTTCCACTGCAAGGATGAGTTGTTTACCGTGCTCGAGGAATTCCGCGCTGCCCATGGTTTTGCGGCGGTAGCCTATGGTGTGAACGCCGACGACGAAGGCGACTTCCGGCCGGGGCAGCAGGCCGCGCGCGAGCATCACGTGCTCGCGCCCCTTCTTGAGGCGCGCCTCACTAAGATGGAAATTCGCGAACTGGCTCGTCAGTCTGGACTGCGCATCTGGGAAAAACCGGCGTCGGCGTGTCTTTCATCGCGCATTGAATATGGGCGCGAGGTTACGCCCGAGGCGTTGAGCGTGATCGAGCGCGGCGAGGACGCGCTCCGCGCCCTTGGATTCAGGCAATTCCGCGTCCGCCATCATGGAGAAATTGTCCGGATTGAGATTGCGCGGGAGGAGTTGCCGCACGCCTTGAGTGAAGACATGGCACGCGAGTTTACCGCAATCTTCAAGAAGTTGGGGTTCAAGTTCGTCACCCTCGATTTGGAGGGATTCCGCTCGGGCTCCATGAATCAGTTGCTCACCACGGAAGAACTCGTCAGAGGACGAAGCTCCAGTCCAATTCCCAAGTTACGGATCGAAGAAACTCCCAAGGCCTCCTAGTTCCGGTTCTTCACCGCGCATCGGCCCCTCTCCAACGCAGGCCAACCTCACCAGGGCCCCGCGCCACCCCTATGCGCCATGAGATAATCAGCTAATCCAGCATGTTCAGGTGGCTTTTTCTTATGATGGTTCGTCGTGCCTGTGTGGTTCTGTTGGTGATTTGCTTGGGCTGCTCGGCCCAAGCCCCGCCGCCTTCCGGGAGTGCGGCCTCCAAGGCCGCTGCGGCTTCGCCTTCGTCTTCGTCCTCTCCGTCTTCGCCGAGTTCGCCTGCCCCGTCCGGCGAACTGGCGCAGGTCATCGAGCGCCAGGTGCGGGCACACTATTCTCTTCCGCCCGATGTGGACTTGGTGCTGGGAAGTCTTCGGCCTAGCGACTTCCCAAATTACGACGCGATCACCATTATCTTTGTCAGCGAAGAGAAGAAGCAGCCTTACGAGTTTCTCTTGTCGCGCGACCACAAGACGCTCGTGCGCATCACGAAGATGGACCTGAGCAAGGATCCCTATGCCGAGACCATGAAGAAAATCGACACCACCGGGCGGCCCACGCGTGGCAACAAGGATGCGAAGGTGGTGGTGGTCAATTACGACGATTTTGAATGCCCGTTCTGCTCGCGTATGCATGCGACGCTCTTCCCGGAGATTTTCAAGGAGTATGGCGACCGCGTGGTATTCATTTACAAGGACTACCCGCTGGAGGAAATTCATCCATGGGCCGTTCATGCAGCAATCGATGCGAATTGCCTGGCGGCGCAGTCTTCCGACGCATACTGGGACTATGCCGACTACCTGCATGCCAATCAGCGCGCGGTATCGGCCAAGGGACGGGACGGCGAAAATGCGGAACTCGACCGCTTGGCCGAGGGGCAGGGCCGGACTCACAGACTCGACGCGCCCAAGCTCCAGGCTTGCCTCAAGGCGCAGGATGCCAAAGCGGTGCGTGCCTCGATGAAAGAGGGAGACGATCTGGGAGTGAATGCGACTCCGGCGTTGTTCGTGAATGGGCAGAAGTTGGACGGGGCCGTGCCAATTGAGGAGGTCCGCGCAGCACTCGATCAAGCGCTGAAGGATGCGGGCGTGGCGCCGCCGGAACACAAGCCGGCAAACGCCGCCGCGAAAGCTCCGTCAGGCGCGCCTTCGAAGTGAGAGATTGACGCCTTGAACGGTGCGATCGGATTCAGGATTTGCTGCCGTTTGAGCGCAAGATGGGAACGGAAGTTGGGAGGGGGAATTGAAAATTCGCATGCAGCCGGGTGTTGGGCGGGCCGGCATGATTATCGTCAGCGCATTCCTATTGATCGTACTGTGGGCTTGTAATCGCGATAGCGTTGGCGGAGACGTGATGGCTTCCGTCAACGGCCGTAAGATTTATCGCAGCGAAGTCGACAAATATTATGCCAACCAGACGGCGGGGTCGGACCAGCAGCCGACCGGCGAGCAGGCGGTGAGCCTGCGGCTGAGCATCCTGGATCAGTTGATTCAGACGGAGATCCTCATGCGGCGCGCGGAGAAGCTGGGATTGCTCGCGACCGACGAAGAAGTGGACCGCAAGCTCAACGAGATCAAGTCTCCTTACACCGCCGAACAATTCAACAAACGGCTCGACGAAAAGAAGATTTCGCTCGACGATTTTAAGCGCGACCTGCGGCGTTCGCTGACGCAAGAGAAGGTTTTCAACAAGGAAATTATCTCGCACATCAACATCACCGACCAGGATGTGGCGGCCTATTACAACGATCACAAGGCGGAGTTCAACCTGATCGAGCCGCAGTATCATCTGGCGAAAATCGTGGTCACGGGCGTGGTCGGGCCGCAGGTGCGCAACATGCAGAACAAGGCCCAGAACGACGCCGAAGCGAAGAAGAAAATCGAGATGATCGCGAACCGGCTGGACAGCGGCGATGATTTTGCTACGCTGGCCATGAATAATTCCGAAGATCCCGAGACCGCCAACAACGGTGGCGACTTCGGAATGGTGCCGGAATCGGCGTTGAAGTCCGTGGATCCGGCCACGCGCGACGCGGTGATGAAGCTGAAGCCGGGCCAATATACGCCCATTATTCCGGTCATCAATCCTGCGAATCATCAGACCTACGGGTACATGATCGTGAAGCTGATGGGGAAAGAGCCGGCGGGGCAGCGCGATTTGAGCAATCCGCAGATTCAGCAGAATATCCGGCAGCAGCTGCGCGACCGGCGCGAGCAGCTTTTGAAGGCGGCCTACTACGAGAGCCTGCGCGACGACGCCAAGGTCACGAACTATTATGCGGATGAGATCTTGAAGAACGCGGGCATGACGAAGTAGGAGCCTGGCCAGGCTTCAGGCGACGGCGCCGCGGATTGGCTGCTCTCCGGACGGCCCCGGCGTCGCCAGATACGGCAGGCGCGCCGAGGAGGCCCATCGCGAGCGTACCGGGCCCAGTAATACGCTGGAAATATCTTTTTGCGCTCTTCTCATGGAGACGAATTTCTTCGTCGTCCGCACCAGCCAGTCTTTTCCATAGCATCCTTGGAAGCCCTGTTCGAGCAGAGATTCCAGCACGCCGGGCGCGCAATGCGGGTGGTTCCAGACCAGATGTTTGGTGTCAAACTTAGACCAATCTTTTTCAAAAATACCGTAACCGGAATCGAGTTCATGCCACATTTCCGTCTGTGGATGCGGCGTGACAATGGTGATTTGCGTGACATCGAGTTTTAGAGACGCCAATGTGTTCAGATCTTCTGCGATCGATTTCGGCGTCTCCGGCGGCAGACCGATAATGTAATAGCCCTGCGCGTACAGGCCGGCGCCATTGAGCCGCTCCGCGAGTTCAAACGCCGCCTGGGCTCTCTCGTTTTTGTGCATCTGCTTCAGGATGTCCTGGTGGAAGCTCTCAATGCCAAACAGCGCGCCTTCCATGCCGCACCGCCGCCAATCGTCGAAGTTCCGAAGGAGCAGATCCACGCGCGACTGCACCAGCCACCGGATGCGATGGCGCGCCAGCAATTCGATGACGGCGTCGGCATGCGCGGGAAGGTTGCCAAAATTCTCATCGAGCAGCAGGACAAAATGAACGCCGTGCTCGACATAAAACCGCAGCACTCGATCCAAAGACGCCAGAGAGATCTCCTTCGGTTTCGGTGCAAAGGCAGTGGTCTGGCAGAAGGTGCAGCGAAAACTGCAGCCGCGCGAGGAAAACAAAATGCCCAGTGGGAACGACCACCCTCCGGGCAACCGGAAACGCGTGATCAGCGGTGGATGCTGGACTTCGTCGAGACACACTCCCATCTTCTGCCCCACCGCATCTTCGCTGTAGCTGGTGAAAACATGGTCGAAGTGCGAGTGGATCGATGGAGTCAGGGCACCGTAATTCCCCGCCCACAGTTCGGGGACGCCTGCCCGCCGCGCTTCAGCGGCCATCGCCAGAATGTCGTTGGTCTCTTCCAGGTAAAAAGAAAAACCGACCGCGTCCCAGCCCCGCTTGAGCGCGGCGGAAAACTCGGCGCGGGTTGGATATTCCAGAATATTCAGGTCCGGTAGATTCTGCCGCAGAAATCGCAGGCCAAACGAGATCGTCCGTGGCATACCGAAACGCCAGCGAAAATTACGCGGCGCGTTTTCGCGAAAATAATCATAGAGCCCGGAGTCGCGGCATCGCGTTGTCAGCAAAATTCGAGGCAATCTTTCCTCCCCTGTGCCACCCCAGCACAGAAGCGGACCCGGCGCGGCTTAGACTCTAGCACATTCCGAATCGAAAGTTCGAGAAGAGAGAGTTCGAGAAGAGCGCCACGGCAAGGGCGAAGCGGCGTTTTCAGATCGGCGACTGAGGAAACCGCGAACCTCGCTCGTAGTTGAGCAGAACCTATTTCCCCTCCAGCTTCTTCGTCACAACCTCATTTACCAGCTGCGGATTCGCCTGCCCCTTCGACGCCTTCATGATCTGGCCGACGAAAAATCCCAGCATGGTCTTCTTCCCAGCGCGATACTGCTCGACCTGCTTCGGATTCGCCGCAATCAACTCATCAGCAAGCTTCTCCAAGGCCGAAGTGTCCCGCGACTGCTCGGGACGTCCTTCCTCCTCGTAAACAACCGGAAAGTCCTTGCCGCGTTCAAAGCTCAGATCGTAGAGATCCTTTAGCATCTTCCCGGAGATTGTTCCCGTTTCCACCAGATCGGCCGAGACCGCAACTCCCGCCATCGAAATCGGAGACTGCTCAAGCTCCAGCGACCGCGCCTTCAGTCGGCCCATCAACTCGCTCTGCACCAGGTTCGCCACGCGCTTCGGATTCCTAGCGGCCCGCGCCGCGGACTCGAACCGGTCGGCCAGCGCGCGCGTCGAAGTCAGCGTCGAAGCGTCTCCTGCGGTAATCGCGTAATCCTTCATCATGCGTTCGCGCCGTGCTTCTGGTAGCTCCGGCAGCGCGGCGCGAATCCTTGCCTGCCATTTTTCATCCACCACCAGCGGCAGCAGATCGGGCTCGGGAAAATAACGGTAATCGTGCGCCTGCTCTTTCGAGCGCATGCCGTAAGTACGGCCTTCGTGCGAGTTGAAAAGCCGCGTCTCCTGCGTGATTCGCTCGCCTGATTCGATGAGCCCGATGTGCCGCTCGATCTCGTACTCGAGCGCCTGGCGGATAAATCGGAACGAGTTGACGTTCTTCACTTCCGTCTTGGTGCCAAATTCCTGCTGGCCGCGCGGGCGCACACTGATATTGGCATCGCAGCGCAGCGAACCTTCTTCCATGTTGCAATCGCTCACGCCGGTGTACAGGATGATCTCCTTCAGGCGCGTCAGGTATTGATAGGCCTCTTCAGGCGAGCGCATATCCGGCTCGCTGACAATCTCCGCCAGCGGCACGCCGGTGCGATTGAGATCGATCGCGGTTTTAGTCGCGGCATCGGGAAAGCCTTCGTGCAGGCTCTTGCCCGCGTCTTCCTCGAGGTGCAGGCGCGTAATTCCAATCCTCTTCTTTGCGCCCTCGATATCGATCTCGATGAACCCATGCTCGGCCAGCGGCTTGTCGTATTGCGAAATCTGATAGCCCTTGGGCAAATCGGGATAGAAGTAATTCTTACGGGCGAATATCGAAGTTTCGTTCACACGGCAATTCAGGGCCATGGCCGCGAGCGCGGCGAACTCAACGGCCTTTCGATTCAGCACAGGCAACGCGCCCGGCATTCCAAGGCAGACCGGGCAAACATTGGTGTTGGGCGGATCGCCAAAGCGTGTCGAGCACGAGCAGAAGATCTTCGACTCGGTCAGGAGCTGAACGTGGACTTCGAGTCCGATGACCGGTTCGTAATTGGCAAGAACAGCTTCGGAGAGTGCAGGAGTCGCAGCCATGTCGATGGGTGAGATTATTTCACGGCTGTCGGTCTTGCTTCACTGCTTCTTGTCACCGGCCGGACTGGCATTCTGTGGCGCGCTCAGATATTTCTCCAGCGGAACTTCGAAATACATCAGCTCGTTTCCCTTGGCGTCGCGCACCTCGGTGAGATAGAAGGTCGCGCCATTCAGCGCGTTCGAGATGTCGGAGACATCGAAGAATAGGAATCCCCGTGCGGTGGAATGCGGCTCGACCGCGCGGGCCTCAAACTGCGACCGGTCAATCTCATCCATTGTCTTCTGGCTGACCGCGCCTTTGACCTTCTTACTGCTTGGCAGCGGCAACGGGATCGATCGCCCAGTAGCGCTGCGCGTAGGGTGCGACAGCCGCCGCACCAGATCATCGGTCGATGCCGGCGACAACTTGCTGTGGTTAACAGTAACCAGCGTCGGTTTCATGTCGGTCAGCGCTATGGGCTGATCGCTCTCGTTGGTGAAGACGAAGAAGATCGGCATCAACCCATAATTTCGGTAATTAACGCTGAAGATAGAAGCCTTGTACTCGACATCGTAGGGATCGACGGCGATCGTAACTTTCTCCATTGGGTGCTCGTCATGCGCGGGGTAGGTGCGCGCGGGATGCGCCTCGGGCATGACAAAGTCCTTCGCAGCCATCGCGTTCAGACTGCAGCTCAAAAGCAGAGCGAGCATAAGGACGGAGAAATGGACGGACCTCGTCCGCTTAAGAAGAGATTTTTGCATATTTGAATTATAGGATGCGGCCGGGGCTGCCGGAATCGCCTCGCATAAATACGAAGGTGGCAACTCTTGGGCGTCGGGTGGCGGTTAGAATGGGACTTCATTCATGTACGCGCTTTACAGTGCGCTGCTCGCGATTTTTCTGGTTATAACGCTCCCTTACTGGCTGCTGCAAATGTTGCGCCACGGGAAGTATCGGGCAGGTTTGCGCCAGAGATTCGGAACGGTTCCGTCCCATCTCTTGACACTCGGCGGCCGGCGCGTGATCTGGGTGCATGCGGTTTCGGTGGGCGAGGTGGTGGCGTCAGGCGCGCTGGTTGAAGCGCTGCAACGCGAATTCCCCTTGCATGCCGTGCTCCTGTCGACGACGACCCGCACTGGGCAAAGGCTCGCGGCAAAGAAGTTCGGAGCCGACCACGTCTTTTACTTTCCCCTGGACTTCGCTTTTGCCGTGCGTCCCTTTCTTGAGGCACTCCGGCCCGAGCTTTGTGTAATCGCGGAGACGGAATTCTGGCCGAACTTTCTGCAATTGGCGAAACGCAGCGGCGCTCGCCTTGCCGTCATCAATTGCCGCATTTCTGACCGTTCGCTTCCCGGCTACAGGCGGCTGCGCTTCTGGCTTCCGAAGGTGCTGGCAAATGTCGATCTCTTCCTGGCACAAACGGAAGAAGACCGGCGGCGCCTGATTGAAATTGGCGCGCCCGAGGCGAAAACATCGGTGGCCGGCAACCTGAAGTTCGACGTCGCGCCGCCCGCGCTGCCGTCCATTGCCGTTAGCCTGCACGCGGCCTTTGATCAGACGGGTGCGGGGCCGGTCCTGGTCTGTGGAAGCACGCTGGAGGAGGAGGAACGGTTGCTCCTGTCGGCGTTCCGCAATATTCTCGCGACCTATCCGAAGGCGGTCATGATCCTTGCGCCTCGACATCCGGAGCGATTTGTTGAGGTCGCGGCTCTGGTCGACCAACTCGGGTTTCGGGCGTGGCGGCGTTCGTTGTGGAGCGGCGACCCACTGGCGGGCGGCGTGCTGGTACTCGACAGCATTGGAGAATTGGCGGCGCTGTACTCGCTGGCAACCGTGGCGTTCGTCGGGGGAAGCCTGGTGCCGCGTGGCGGACATAACATTCTCGAGCCCGCGATGTATGGCGTGCCGATCGTTACCGGCAATCACTACGAGAATTTTCGTGACATCGTTAATTTCTTCCTGAGCCGGAACGCGGTGCGCGTGGTTGGAATGGCAGAGCTGGCGCTGGTTTTCATGGAGTTGATCGGGAACGCAGATGAGCGCATGAAGCTTGGCCGCAACGCCCTTGCTGCGCTCGATTCGCAACGGGGTGCGACCGAACGAACGGTACAGGCGCTCAAGAAATTGATGAATGAAGCAGGCGCAAACGCCGGTCGTGCGGACAAGGCTGCGCGATGAATCCGCTGAGTGGAATTTATGCGGCGGCCACCGGCCTGCGAAACAGCTTGTATGATCACGGCCTGCTGCGGGTGCGCCGCCTGGCGCGGCCGGTGGTGAGTGTCGGAAATCTATCCGCGGGCGGCACGGGCAAGACGCCGTTTGTGATTGCCTTGGGTGAGCTGCTCAAGGCACGGGGTATTGCGTTCGACGTGCTTTCCCGCGGGTATCGTAGAAAGACGCGCGGCGTGCTGGTGGTCGAGCCGAATGGCGGCGCGGCCGATTTCGGCGATGAGCCGTTGCTGATTTCGCGCCGGCTCGGCGTTCCTGTGATTGTGGGCGAGAGCCGTTATGAAGCGGGCCGATTGGCGGAAAGAAATTTCGAGGCTCGGCTCCACATTCTCGATGACGGTTTTCAGCATCGGGCACTGGCGCGTGATTTCGACATTGTTCTCATGACGGGTCAGGAATTCGAGGATCGGCTGTTGCCGGCGGGCCCGCTGCGGGAGCCGGTGGCGTCGCTCGAACGCGCGGATGCCGTCGTGCTGCCCGCGGACATACCGGCCGGCCATGCGGCGTTGAGCGGCCAACTTTTGTGGAGGATGACGCGGCAAATCGCTATCTACGACGCGCCGCAGTCACCAGTAGTCTTCTGCGGAATCGCCCGGCCAGAGCAGTTGTTTGCGCAAGTGCGGGCGGCCGGAAGCACGCCAGCGGCCGAGATTGCGTTTCGCGATCATCACAGTTATCAACAACGCGATCTGAAGCGCCTGCTCGCCGCGAAAGAAAAGTCCAGTGCGGGTGGATTTGTCACAACCGAAAAGGACGTTGTAAATCTCGGTGCCCTCGCAGAGGAACTGAAGCCGCTGGCGGTTGCCGCGTTGAGCCTTTCGCTCGATGATGCCGATGACGTGGTCGACACGATTCTCGCGAGAATCACCAAGTGAAGGCTCCTCTCATGAGAGAATCTTGAGTTGCCGGAATCCTACAGTAGTCAAGACGATAGATGACAAAGCACGCCAAAGAAAACGACCGCCTGCGAAAGATTGTTGAGTCCTTTCCCAAGGTCACGATCACGGTGCTCGCGGACTTGGTCGCCGACGAGTTTGTGTTCGGCGAAATCTCGCGCGTGTCGCGCGAAGCGCCGGTGCTGATCCTGAGGCATCGCGACCGCAAGGTGGTTCCGGGCGGCGGCGCGAACGCGATCTACAATCTGGCCGATCTTGGCGTGACTGTGCTGCCGGTGGGGATCGTGGGCGAGGATGAAGCGGGGAAGTTGCTTCTGCGCGCCTTCCGGCACAAGCGCATTCCCGTGAGTGGGGTTCTGAAAGACAAGAGCTATCCCACGGTGACAAAAACGCGCATCCTCGCTGGTTTTGCGCACACGGCGGGACAGCAAGTTGTGCGACTGGACCGCGAGCCGCCGGAAGGTCCGAATTCGCATCTGCGGCGTGAACTCGTGCTGGCCGCCCGCGAATATGCACGCGCCTCGGATGCATTGCTCGTGTCTGACTATGGATATGGAGCGGCCACGCCGGCGCTGCTGAACGTGATCCGTGAGAAGCGCGGCATCGACAGAGTTCCGGTGATGCTGGACTCGCGCCATCGCATGCTGGAATTTACCGGCATCACGGCGGCGACGCCCAACGAGTCGGAGGTGGAAGCGGCGCTCGGCATTCGCATCGGCGACAACTGGGATCGCTTGCTCGCCGCCGGAGACCAGATCGCGGGCGAGATGAAACTGGAATCGCTGCTCATCACGCGCGGCAAAGACGGCATGGTCGCGTTCCCGCGGCGCCACAAGCCGGTTGACATTCCAATTTACGGGGGCGATGAAGTGGCCGATGTGACCGGCGCGGGCGATACCGTCATTGCGACTTTTGCGGCGGCGCTCGCGGCGGGCGCGGCGGCGGAAGAGGCTGCCCACCTCGCGAATTACGCCGGCGGCATTGTCGTGATGAAGCGCGGCACAGCCACGGTGACCCAGCAGGAATTGCTGGAGGCTCTCGGGAAAGCGCCGCCGGTTGTGCGCGAGCATTGATATCAGCTCTCAGCCATCAGCTTTCAGGCATCGGTTCGAGAAGCTTGAACGCCGGGTTGAACTGACGGCTGACAGCCGAGAGCTGACGCCTTTGCATTTGAGTTCAATCATTGAGTACGTCATTCATTGAGTAAATCAGAGCATCCGAAGATTGTTTCGCGCTCAGAGCTTAGGCGGCGTGTGCAGGCGTGGCGTCGCGCGCGCGAACGCGTCACGCTGGCCAATGGATGCTTCGATGTATTGCATGTCGGGCACATTCGCTATCTGCGCGCGGCACGGGAACTTGGCGGCAAGCTCGTCGTCGCGGTGAATAGCGACGATTCCGTTCGGGCGCTCAAGGGAGCCGGACGGCCCGTGATGCCGGCCGAAGAGCGCGCTGAGATTCTCGCAGCGCTCGCGGATGTGGACGCGGTCGTCATTTTCCCCGAAAAAAATGTGCGCGCCATCATCCGCGAGATTCGTCCTGACTTTCATGCGAAGGGCACCGACTACACGGCGGAGAGCGTGCCCGAACGCGATGAGGTGGAAGCGTGCGGCGGACGGGTCGCCATCGTTGGCGATCCGAAGAATCACTCGGCGACTGAAATCATCCGGACGCAGATGGCGCCGCAACGACGCGCGAGGCGGCGGCGATGACCGGCCGGGCAACGGAAACGGTCGTCACTCGAAGGTTTCAAAGTCTGCTGGTGGTGCGGCTGAGCGCGATGGGAGACATCATTCACACTCTGCCTGCCGTGGCCGCACTGCGCGAGGCATTTCCAAACATCACGTTGGGCTGGCTGATCGACGAGCGCTGGGCCGAGTTGCTGTGCACGCTGCGTTATCCCCGGGCGGGACGGCGCTCGTCCGAGCGTCCGCTGGTCGACCGGGTTCATACGGTGAACATCGCGCAATTCCGGCGGTCGCCGATCTCCTTCCATACCTGGCAGCAGATCGCGGTTGGCTTGAGCGAATTGCGCGGCATTGAATATGACGCAGCGGTCGATTTCCAGGGCGCTGTTCGGTCGGCCCTGCTCGCGCGCTGGTCGGGCGCTCCGGTTTCGTATGGCGATGCGCAGCCCCGCGAAAATGCCGCCAGCATGTTTTACACCCGGCAAGTCGAGACGAGCGGAACGCATGTGGTGGAACAGGCGCTGGACCTGGCGCAGGCCGTGATTCACCGGCCACCCGGCTTGCACGATTCTTCGGTAGTCAGTTCTTCGCCGCCGTCAGCAACGCCTGCCGGCACTCTGCTCGCAAGATGCGAGGTCGATTTCCCGGTGGATTCGGATGCCGAGAAAAGAATCGGCGGCCTGACCGCGGACACGAAATTCGCGATTCTGAACCCAGGCGCGGGTTGGGGAGCGAAGCAGTGGCCCGTTGAACGTTATGGAACGGTCGCGAAAGAACTGGCGGGCGACGGGATTCGCTCGCTCATCAACTTTGGCCCGGGAGAAGACGAACTCGCTGCCACCGTGGAGACGGCCAGTGAGGGCGCCGCGCAAAAGATCTCGTGCTCGATTGCCGAGCTGATTTCGTTGACGCGTCGCGCCAGCCTGTTGATCGGCGGCGATACCGGCCCCATGCATTTGGCTGCGGCCCTCAAGGTTCCAGTGGTGGCAATCTTCGGGCCGACGAATCCCGCGCGCAACGGGCCGTTTGGCACAAGATCGATTGTCTTGCGCAGTGCCAGCAGCATGACCGACCACTCCCGCTATCATGAACCGGAGCAAGGCTTGCTTGAAATTACGCCGGAAGAGGTTGTGGCCGCCGCGCGGAAGCTTTTGCGAGAGTCCGCGTGAGCGAAGCGCCACAATCCGAATCGCCAAAGCCAGCCTGGACGTGGGCGCGCATCGCGCGGCGCATCCGGATACCACTGGGATTCTTGTCGGCGGCGGTCTTCGTCTGGCTCGCCCAGCCAACTCGAACATCGCTGATCGTGGGCGCGCTCGTGATGATTCCCGGACTGATCTTGCGCGGCTTCGCCTCCGGCCATGTTCAAAAAGACAAGCAACTCACCACCAGCGGGCCTTACGCCTACACGCGCAATCCGCTGTATTTGGGCTCGCTGCTGCTGGCTGCGGGATTCGCCATCGCGGCACGCAGCTGGTGGGTTGTGGCCATTATGTTTTTAACGCTTCTCCTGATCTACGTGCCTGTCGTTGCGGGAGAAGAGCGCTATCTGCGCAATGCCTTTCCGGAATACGAAGACTACGCGCGGCACGTGCCCCGGCTCTTTCCGCGGCTCTCGCGTTACGGCAAGGTGCGCGGCGAATATTCTGCGCAGCGCTACTGGAAGCATCGTGAATACGAAGCAAGCATCGGGTGTCTTGTGATGCTGGCCATCCTAATCGTAAAGCTTGTCATCCGTTAGTGTAGTAATCTGCATTGGGGATTTTGCGGCAAAACACACTTGCCGCAAGGTTTTCTTCCAACAAATTGACGGACTGAATCTTGCTGACCTTTATACGCAAAGACCGCGGGCTGTGCGCTATTGCGCTGGTCGCGCTGTTTTTTTCGTTGACCGATGTCTTGTGCAGCCAGCAACCTGCGTCTACGGCTTCGATCGGCCAGTCGCCGAAGGAGATTACGCCGCCTCGTCCTAATTATGCATTCCCGGACGGACTCGGCTACGTGTACACGGCGGAATGGCATCTGATCACCGCGGGTACCGGCTTCGTAAAAATGGAAACGGCTGGCAACGATCGGAAAGTCACCGCCTCAGCCGAATCGCAGGGCGTCGTCAATGTCATCTTTCCCGTGCACGACCGCTTCGAAGCGCACTTCGATCCGCGGACGTTTTGCTCGCTTTCGATTTCCAAGCACAGCGAGGAGGGTTCGCACAAACGCGAAACGTCGATCCACTTCGATTACGCGCGCAAGAAAAGCGTGCTGGACGAAAAAAATCTGAAAACCGGCGAGACCAAGCACGTTGAAAACGACTTGCCGGGATGCGCCACCGACGTGATCACCGGCTTTTATTATCTGCAGTCGCTGCCGTTGCAACCTGGCGCCGTCTATGAATTTCCGATCAGCGATGGCAAAACTACGATTGTGCGCGCCAATGTCGAAAAGCGGGAACAGGTCAAGGTTCCGGCGGGGACGTTTCACGCCGTTCTGGTGACGGCCGAAGCTACCTCGGGTCCCCTCCAGTCCAAGGGCAAGGTGTGGGTGTGGTATTCCGATGATGCGAACCACACGCCCGTGCAAATGCGCGCCAAGCTGGGATGGGGAACGTTGCTGTTCCGGCTCCAGAGGATCGAGAAATAGGCTGATGAGGAACGCCCATGCTTAAGGCGCGCGATTCGGTGCGAAGTCTGCCGGCGTATGATCCGCCGCTGGTGGAGAGTGAGGGGCTGCGACTCGATCTCAACGAGAATACTGCCGGCTGCTCGCCGCGGGTGCTGGCGCGGTTGCGCGAGCTGACCGCGAACGACATCGGCTATTACCGCGAGCGCGAGCCCATGGAGGCGATGGTAGCCGCTCATATCGGGCTCGACTCTGGAGAGGTCTTGCTGACCAATGGAGCGGACGAGGCAATCCACCTGCTTTGCGAGACGTTCCTGGAGCCCGGAGATGAAGTTCTGCTGGCGGTGCCGACATTTGTCATGTACGAGATTTTGGGGGCGGCAACCGGGGCGCGCATCGTCAAGGTGCCTTCCGAAGAGAATTTCCGCTTTCCACTCTCCCGGCTAACGGCGCAGATCAATCCGCACACACGCCTGATTGCCATTGCAAATCCCAACAATCCGACGGGCACCGTCGCCGAGGCGGAAGGACTGATCGAAATCGCGCGCCGGGCGCCGGACGCAGCCGTTCTGATCGATGAGGCCTACTTCGAGTTCTATGGAAAGACACTGCTTGGCGAGTGGCGGCGCGGACTTCCAAACCTGTTTGTCGCCCGAACATTCTCGAAGGCCTACGGAATGGCGGGGCTTCGTGTGGGAGTGCTCGCGGGAGGCGCCGCACATGTCGCCATGGCGCGGCGCGTCACCTCTCCCTTCAACGTGAATGCAGTGGCGCTTGCCTGCTTGCCGGCAGCGCTGGCGGATGCCGATTACGTTCGTCAATACGTGAGCCAGGTGAGCCGGGGACGCGAGCGGGTGCGACGGGAACTCGGCCGGTGGGGCATTTCTTGCGCGGAAAGCCGCGCTAATTTTGTGCTGGCGAGAATCGGGCCGTCGCATGCTGCGTTCGTCAAGGCGATAGAATCGCGCGGCGTACTGGTGCATGACCGCTCGCGTGATCACGGGTGCGAAGGCTGTGTGCGTGTTTCGATCGGGAAGGAAGAACACACCGCGCAACTGCTCGACGCGCTACGCGAGACGCTGGCCGAGATCGGCGCGAAAGAGGCGGCCACGAAATGAAGCAGGCCGCGACCTGGAATCACCACCCCTCGAATCCAAGCGGTCTACGTCTACAGTATTCACCCGATTCAGGCCAATCGGTAGAGACGGCTAACATAAGCGCGGAGTGTGTCCGTGCTGTCGGCGCCTGATTTCCAGAGGTTATCGGGACTGAACACATTCAATATTCGGTAGTAGGTGAAGTTTGCTCCGGGGTTGGGAGGGGTTTCTCAATGCGGGTCCTGATCGTCGATGACCATGAAGTTGTGCGCCGGGGTGTGCGCGCGCTGCTTCTGAGCCAAACAAAATATGAATTATGCGGTGAGGCCGTAGATGGCCAGGACGCGTTGGAAAAGGCTCGCGAGCTTAAGCCGGACGTGATCGTCATGGACGTGAGCATGCCGAAACTCAACGGCCTGGACGCCACTCGGCTGGTGCGAACTGTACTTCCGGAGTGCGAGGTTCTGATCCTCAGCCAGCATGAGTCTCCTGAAATGGCGCGCCAGGCCTTGAATGCGGGGGCGCGGGGCTACGTGGTCAAGCGTACGGTCGCCAAGGATCTGGTGGCGGCCCTGGACAAGGTTTCCCGGCACGAATCCTTCTTCGATCCGGCGATTTGGGATGCAGAGAGCCTGTCGGGCCACCTCGACGTTGAGGAAATCCTGCAACGCAGCGCAGCCTTTGAGCAGGCGCTTCGCGAAAGCGAACAACTGTACCGCTCGACCTTCGAACTGGCCGCGGTCGGTGTCGCACACGTGAAGCCGGAGGGCCGATGGGTCCGCGTCAATAAGAAGCTCTGCGAGATCGTCGGCTACAGCGAGGCCGAATTGATGCAGATGACCTTCCAGGAGATCACGCATCCGGAGGACCTTGCCGCGGACTTGGCCGAAACGGAAAAGCTGCTCAATGGATCGCTGAACACGTTTTCGATGGAGAAGCGTTACATCCGGAAGGACGGAACGCCCGTTTGGGTCAACCTGAGTGTTTCCGTGGCCAGGGATGCCGCCGGGAAGGTAAAACACTTTATCAGCGTCGTCGAGGACATTCAGGAGCGGCGGGAAGTGAAGGAAGTACGATCACGGCTCGCCGCGATCGTGGAGTCTTCCGACGACGCGATTGTTTCCAAGGATCTGGATGGCATCATTCAAAGCTGGAACGCCGGCGCGGAGCGGATTTTCGGTTTTACGCGGGAAGAGGCGGTCGGGCGGTCGATCACGATTATTATTCCTCCCGAAATGCAGGACGAAGAAGCACAAATTCTGAAGCGGCTGCGCAAGGGCGAGCGCATCGACCATTTTGAAACGGTGCGAGTGGCGAAGTCGGGGAAAAGGCTCGATGTTTCGCTGACGATCTCTCCGATTCGAAACTCGAGAGGTCAAATCATCGGCGCCTCGAAGATAGCGCGCGATATCACGGAGAGCAAGCAGGTCCAGGAAGCGCTGCGGGAGAGTCAAAGTCTGCTGGCGCTGGCGCTGGATTCTTCGAAAACGGCGATCTTCGACTGGGACATAGCCAATCGGCAGGGCCGTTGGAATCCGCAGATGGCTGCGATTCATGACTTCCAACCGCAGGCTGAGTACATTACCGCGGAAGAGTGGCAGTCTCTTTTTCATCCACAGGACGTTGGGCGATTGGCCGCCGAGGCCCAGGCCATGTGGCAGGACAAGAATCAAGACAAGTTTAGTTTCGAATTTCGCACGGTTCGGCCCGGTGGCCAGACACGATGGATTCTCTCGCAGGGGCGCATTGCGCGGGACACATCTGGGAGAGCTCTCCGGATGATTGGCACGCACTCCGACATCACGGAGCGAAAGCTGGCCGAGGAGCGAGAGCGGTCAATGACGGCCGCAGCCATCGCGGCAACCGCAAAGTTCCGCGCCGTGTTTGAGCAAACCCCAGTGTTCGCCGGCATTGTGACAAAGGACGGCATTCTTTTTGAAGCGAACAAGCTGTCTCTTGAGGCATGCGGCTATCGCGCGGAAGAGGTCCTGGGAAAGCAGTTGTGGGAGACAGGATGGTGGCGCAATTCTCCTGAGTCGCAAGAAAAAATTAGAGCCGCCACGCCGCTCGCCGCTCAAGGCGTTCCCTATCGCGAAATGCTCCGTTATTCATGGGCAGATGGTACCGAGCGGCTCGTTGACTTTGCCCTTTATCCGATCGTCGACGACAAAAGGCAAGTGATCTTTCTTCATCCCACCGGCGTGGACATCACGGACCTCAAGCGGGCCGAAAAAAACTACCGCGATCTGGCCGAGACGCTGGATGCCGAGGTGCGTGCCCGCACCAAGGAACTCGAAGACAGGAACGCCGATGTGCTCCGGCAATCCGAGCAGGTTCAGAAGTTGTCGTTGCGCCTGATGAAAATACAGGATGAGGAACGGCGGCATATGGCGCGTGATCTGCATGACAGCGCGGGGCAGACCTTGACGGTGCTGGGCATCAATCTTGCCCAACTCGTGCACGACACGGAACGCATCGCCCCGAAACTGGCGAAAGATGGAGAGAAAATTCAACAGCTGGTGCAGCAGTTGCATCAGGAGATAAGGACGACCTCTTATCTGCTGCACCCGCCGCTGCTGGACGAAACCGGACTCTTGTCGGCGCTGAGCTGGTACGTGCAGGGGTTGGGTGAACGCAGCGGCCTGGCGATTGACCTGAGCGTGGCGGAAGACGTGGGAAGACTCCCCGCGGATATGGAGCTGGCAATATTCCGGCTGGTACAGGAGAGTTTGACGAACGTGCACCGTCACTCAGGAAGCAAGACGGCCCGAATAACGATTGGCCGCGATGCCGAGGCCGTGCAGGTGGAAGTGCGGGATCAGGGCCATGGCATCGCGCCCGGCCGTCTGGAGGAAATTCAATCCGGCCGCTCGGGCCTCGGCATCCGGGGACTTCGCGAGCGTCTGCGGCAATTCGGCGGCGAAGTCAATCTCGAGTCGAACGGCTCCGGGACGTGCGTGCTGGCGAAAATACCCTTTATAAAAGAAGATCGCGCCACCGATAGCGAGCCGCTTCAGGCGACCGCCATCTAGGGACGGTTCACCAGAGGAGTGTGCCCCCTCTGCACTGCCCTAGTCCTTTGCCTTCGCAAACCACTGCTCGAACCATTGCAGCATCCGCAGAGTATAGTCTCGTGCATCGGCGGGCTTGTAGAACACGTGCCCTTCATTGGGGTAGACGACCATCTGCGTCGGAACCCTCATCGTTACCAGAGCGTGATACCACTCCAGCGACTGCTCCATCGGAACTTCACCGTCGCTGTCGCCCACCAGAATCAGCGTCGGCGTGGTTACATTCTTTACGAAACGAATTGGATCCGATTTGAAATACACCGCCGGATCGTCATAGACCGAGGCGCCGAAGAACGGTGTCATCCACTCGTCGATATCGTTCAGGCCGTAATAGCTCTGCAGGTCGGAAAGGCCCGCGCCCGCAACCGCTGCCGCGAAGTGCGTCTGCGTCTCGGCCCACATGGTCATGTAGCCGCCATAACTATGGCCGCGGATTCCGATGCGTTTCGTGTCGATGGGGAATTGCTTCGTCACCGCGTCCACTCCCGCCATGATGTCGCGATAATCGCCGCCGCCGAAATCCCTTACGTTACCTTGTACAAATGCTTCGCCCTGCCCATAACTGCCGCGCGGATTAGGGCAGAGAACGAACCAGCCAAGCACGGAGGCAGCCGTCATGCCGGTCATTCCGCCCGAAGACCATTTTGACGGGCATGCCCAGGAAGGACCGCCATGCACGCTGACGACCAGCGGATATTTCTTGGTCGGATCATAGTTCGCCGGCAGCATGAGCCACCCTTGGACGCGCGTGTCGCCATCCATCCAATGGATATTGCGGCTCTCGCCCCAAGTGGCCCGCACATCTTTGTTCAGGTGCGTGAGCTGCTTCCACTCACCCATTTTCCCCGCCCAGATTTCGGGTGGACTGCTTGCCGACTGGCGTACGACTGCGCTCACGGCGCCATCGCGTGAGAACGAGGCGTCCGGACCCCACGCGTCGGTGCTGGTGGCGATCATTTCTTCGCCTGTCCAGCCCTGCCAGCTTGAATCAGCCGGCAAGCCCGCTTCCGCGACCATGGCGTATCCGGCGTTGCCATCAACATTTGCCATCACGGCAATGTGGTTAGAGCCTGTCCACGCGAGCGAAGACGGTGACGCCTTGATGCCCGGGGTCAGATTGCGCGTCGCGCCGCCGGCCAAAGGGATAATGTAGACATCCCCTCCCGTCAGCCCTTCATCGCTCATCAGGCCTTCGATGAAGGCCACGCTCTTTCCATCGGGCGAAACATGCGGCTCGGCAATCTGCAACTTCGGCTTGTAAATCTCCAGCATCTCGCCGCTTTCTGCCGCGATGCTGTACAGGCGCGCGATCCACCAGTTGTTGTCGCCAGAGCCGTGCGCCGCAATCGCTGCCCAGCTCCTGGAGTCCGGCGTCCAGTCGTACTCGTAGACATAAACGTCGGTGGGCGTAACTTGCGTTAAGCGTTTCGTCGCCAGATCGACCACCGTGATGCGCTGCTCGAAAGTCTTTTCGCCCACTACGCCAGCCAAAGGCGTCATCGGCTGCAAGGGTCCCGCTAGCCGCGGAATACCCTGTATGTAGAGAACGGCGAGCTTCGCTCCGTCCGGCGAATAGCGCGGCGTCTCGGCGAAACCCCTCAAATCGGCCACCATCTCGAGGCCGCTTCCATCGGCCGACGCCGTCCAGAGTTGCGCCTCCGGCTTGTCCCCCGGCAAATCGCTAAGCCACGCGAGACGGCGGCTGTCCGCCGACCAGGTGAGGTCGCGTGTTGTTTTCTGTTCAGGTGCGATCCGACGTGGCGTTCCGTCCGGCACAGCGGCCACCGAGAGTTGGCCGTCGGCGATGTAGGCGACCTGCGCGCCATCGGGCGAAATCGCCACCTGGTCGATCTTCTGGATTGATGGTAGCGAATCGAGCGCGGCCGCCACGCGGTCTTGCGCGACCGCTAGAGTGGTCAAGAAAATCAAGGAGACAAGCAGTGAGAACCTGACGTTGAACTCTTTCATCGTGGCGCAGAGTATACACAACTGCGCCCGTAAGAAGCGACACTGCTGCGCGGGTGATTGTGCGTCAGTACCTGTCGTCGTTCTCACTCATACCGCAATGCCACCATCGGATCGACCTGCGCCGCGCGAAATGCCGGAATGTAGGCGGCCACCAGCCCCGCGAGCGCGACGCCCATGCAGACAACGGTCAGCACAACTGGATCGCGCGATCCCGTGCCATAGAGCATGCTCTTGAGGACGGAGGCGAAAGCCAGGACGGCTGCAATTCCAGCAACGATTCCCGCGGCCAGCAAGAGGGCTGCATCTTTCAGTACCATGCCGAGCACCGTCGCGCGCTGCGCTCCCAGCGCCATGCGGACGCCGATTTCGCGCGTTCTCCGCGTCACCGAGTACGTCATGACTCCATAAAGACCGACAATCGTAAGCGTGATGGCGAGCCCGGCAAACGCACCCAGCAGAACCATCGTGAATCGCGGCTGCAAGAGTTGTAGCGACAAGAGGTCAGCCATCATGCGGACGTCGGTGACGGGTATTTCCTTGTCCATGGAGAAGACGATCTGCCGGATCGATTGTGCAACGCTGATGGGGTCCACCTTGGAGCGCACGACAGAAATCAAGCAGCACCAGGTGTCGAGCTGTTCTGCCGGCACATACATTGCCGGCCTCATTTCTCTTTGCGTCGCCGAGAGCCGGATGTCTCCCACCACGCCGACGATTTCGCGCCAGGGCGGTCCAGCCTTGTCGCCATTGCCCGCGCCGGGTTTAATCTTCTTTCCCAACACGTTTTCGCTCGGAAAGAATTTCTGCGCGAAGGTCTGGTTGACCATGATGACCTGCGGCGCTTTGGCGTCATCCCGCTCGGTAAATTCGCGGCCTTCAATGAGGGGAATCTGCATGGTGCTGAAATATTGCGGACTGACGGGAGTGAAGTCGGCGGCGTCATGCCGTCCCTCGGGCTTTGGATGTTCGGGATCCTCAAACGTGATGTAGGCGCCATCGTTCGTCATCGGAAGGACAATCACGCCGCTCGCCGACTCGACCCCGGGGATGGCCCGAACTTTGTCGAAATATTCACGATAGAACTGGGCGCGTGTCGTCTTATAGCGCACGTCCGGCGTCTCAAAGTTGAGCGTGAGCAGATGGTCTGGATTGAATCCCTCGTTGGTGTGCCGAAGGTTGGCGAAGCTGGTGATGAGAAGGCCTGCGCCCGCGGTCAGCACCAGTCCCAGCGCCACCTGCGCCACGATGAGCGAGGATCGCAACCAATCCCGGCCCGCGACTTCGCCGCGCCCGCCCTCTTTCATGGTCGAGAGGATGTCGCTCCGCGAAGAGACAAGCGCCGGGACGATACCGAAGATCAGGCCGGCGGCAAAGGACAGAAGTAGAGAGAACCCCAACACGCGCAGATCAACCCCGGCATCGGCCGCGCGTGGCACGCTCTCGCCGATCAGGCGAAGCACGACCGGCGTGCAAAGAAAAGCCAGCCCAGTTCCGGCAAGACCGCCCAGCGCACCGAGAACAAGGCTTTCTACCAGCAGTTGCCGGACGATGCGCCGGCGGCCTGCCCCGAGCGCGGAACGCATGGCAATCTCGCGTTGCCGCTCGCGCATGCGCGCCAGCATCAGATTCGCTACGTTGCCGCAGGCGATCAGCAGCACCAGCACCACTGCGCCGAAGACCAGAAGCAAGGCCGGCCGCGTGTCTCCAATCAGCGCGCCCAGCGCGCTTTGCGCGCGAGCCGTGTCGTGCCGCGTATTGGTGTTTGGGTATTCTTTCGCAAGACGGATGGCGATCGCCTTCACGTCCTGATCCACTTGTTCGATCGTGACGCCCGGCTTCATGCGTCCGATGGAGTTCAGGAAATGCGCCCCGCGCTGCGCGGTGCTGGGCACGGGATCGGCCGGGTCATCATCCACGGCAAGCGTGGTCCAAAAATCGGTCTGGTGCTGGTCCATCGGGAAGCGAAAGGATGGCGGCATCACGCCCACCACCGTAAAGGGATGCCCGTTGAACTTGAGCTGCCTCCCAAGGATGTTTTTGTCCGAGGCAAATTGTGAGCTCCACAATGTGTGGCTGATCAGCACAACTTGGGTGCCCGCTTTTTCTTCCTCCGCGAGAAACCCGCGCCCCAGTTCCGGAGCAATGCCGAGGGCTCGAAGCAAATCCCACGAGACAACCTGGCCTTCGAGATGGATGGGACGATCCAGCCCGGTCAGGGTGTAGGTGGTGCTGTGGTAGGAGACGAGATGCGAGAGGGTGTGATTTAGGCTGCGCCAGTCGAAGAAATCCGGGTAGGAGAGATCCCCTACATTGAGCTCGCGAGAGCTAGCCGATTGTGCCGAGACCAGGCGCTCCGGCTGGTAGTAGGGTAGCGGCCGCAGCATGACTGCATCAATCACGCTGAAGACCGAGGTGTTGGCGCCAATTCCGAGAGCCAACGTGACCACCACCACCGCAGTTAGCCCCGGACTCTTGCGAAGCTGCCGTATTGCGTAGCGAAGATCGTGCAGAATACCGTTCATGCGTCAGTCTCCAGGCCGTTTGCGTTTACATGGCAAATTCGATGCCATAGTTCGGCAACCTCCAGCATCGGCTAACTGCTGAAAACGCGCCAGATAACATTGCTGCGAAGCTTTGCTCAGCCACCTCTCTATTTCCGAACCGGACGACCCTGTCCGGAAACGGACAGAACCGCAGAGCCTGCGACTTCCGTTGCGGACGCTAACCTACCCAAATCCATTTCGTCAAAACGATTTCGGAGCCCGCCGATGAACAAGACCATATTCAGCTTCTTGCTTCTCGTCTTGCTGAGTCTCACGATTTCAGCCCACGGACAAAGCCAGCCACTTTCCGTCGACCAGATTGTCGAACGTCATATCAATGCGCTTGGAGGGCAGGCGAAGCTTGATGCCATATTTTCCGTCGTCCAGCACCTTGAATACAGGGAAGGGAAGTTCGTAATTCCGGATGCCTTCATCGCCCGAATGCGTCCTTATTACAAGACGATTGGAGATCCCAAGGACAAAACCGCCGACATCAACGAAGGATACGACGGCAGCGCCTGGGAATACTATCGTGAACCGGGTGTGGTGATTCGTACGGTTGGTGCTGCCGCGGCGGCTGCCCGGCATGGCACCGAACTCTTCGATTCTCTGGTGGATTACAAGGCGATGGGAACCCGAATTGTGTTATCCGGAACCGAGATCTTCGCCGGCAAAGCTGCATATAAACTGCACGTCACGTTGGCGGACGGATTCGAGAAAGATGTGTTTGTTGACCAGCAGTCGTTCCTCATCCTTGGAGACCGCCGTTCGGCGCCGATACATGCCTTTGGGGAGCCCGTGCGTTCCGAGAACCATTTCGAAGACTACCGGCAGGTGAACGGGGTGCTATTCGCGTATTCAGTCAAAGAGATTGAGATTGCGACGGGAAAAGAGCTGAATTCAAATACAGTGCGATCCATTGTCGTTAATGAGCGACTCGAGCCCGCTTTTTTCCAGCCGCCGCAATTCGACCGGACTCCTCTGCAACAGATGCTCGAACAGCTTTACATGGAACGAAGCGATCCAGTGTGCGTCACGTGGACATATCGCGGTTTCAGAGCTGCGAATCCCCCCGCGAACACGAGGGAAGGTGTGGAATTCATTGGATACCAGATGGTAAAAATGGGCGACTACAACGGCGCCGTCGAGCTACTGACCGCTAATACGACAGACTATCCGACATCCGCGAGCGCCCAATTCGGCCTCGGCCGTGCCTATCACGCGGCCGGCGACACCGAAAATGCGAAGCTCCACTTTCGTAAGGCCCTCCAGATCGATCCTAATTTCAGGAAGGCCAGCGATGGCTTGAACGCACTGAAGTAGAAAATGTTCAACCGCAGAAAATCTCTTGACTTAGAAAGCAGAGCCTCCCACAATTTTAAGTGAGCGGTCGATCAAAAGAGATCGGCTGAAAGGTGTCCCGCCCAGGTGGGATTCCAGGCAAGCTCTTTGAAATCAAGATTTTGGCGTCAAGATTGCGACGCAAGCTATTGATTCTAAAGCATGGCTATCCATCGGTGGGATACAACCTCGCGCTCAGGAGAGAGAAAAGCAGTGCTAACCCCAACGAGCTCAATATTTTACCTCTAACTCCTTATCGCTGATGGTTTTGCAAGGCGCGATTCCATAACCCATTTATTTTCATGGTTTTAGAAAAATGGAGGGGGGAGGGGGGGGCCGAGAATTCTCTCCCTTCGCTACACGCGCAGCTCTACCACCGTGGCTCCCCCGCCGCCCTCGTTCAGTGGCGGCTCGGTGACCGACTCCACATGCGGATGCTTTTGGAGGTATTTCCGTAGCGCCTTGCGGAGAATGCCCATACCGCTGCCATGAACGATGCGGACCCGCTGCATGCCGGCAAGGAACGCGCGATCCACGAACTTTTCGACTTCGCTGGTGGCTTCGTCGACGGTGCGTCCGATCACGTTGATTTCGGTCGGGGTGGTTGAGCTGCCAGGATCGCTTTGCAGCGATACTTTGATCCCCCGGGCGCGTGCCGCCTCGACGGGCGACTCGCCCGCGCGCGCTTGCACCTCCGCAATGTCCTCGCGGGCGATGCGCATCTTCATTGAGCCAATCTCGACATCGAAGTGATTGTCGCCAACTTTTTTCTTCACCACCGCCGCGCGGCCCATGGACTTGAGTTTTACCGTGTCACCCTCGGACACGTGCTTGACCAGCGCGGGCTGCGCATGCGGGTCTCCGCGATCGGCGCCAGTGGCGTGCGCAACCACGGCGGAATCGAATTGCTCGCGAAATTCGCGGCGCAGCTTGGCAATGCGCCGCTCGGCTTCTTTCGAAACCTTTTGCGCGGCGGCCCGATCCTGCACGGCTGTGACCGCCTCGCGCGCGTGGTATTCGAAATCGCGAAAAACGCTCTCCAGCTTCTTTTCCATTTCGCGAACCTTGGCCTGCTGCTCTTTCCGGCCTTCGTTCGCCAGGTGCGACTTTTCGCGCGCCAGTTCCTGCTCTCGCATCTTGATCTGCGCGCGCTCGTCTTCCAGCGTGCGCAACTCGGAGTGCAAGCGATCAAGAAAACGCGCCACATCCTGAGTCTGCGAGCCGAGCTTGCCCTGCGCCGAAGTAATAATTGCCGAGTTCAGCCCCAGCCGACGCGCAATGTTGATTCCGGCCGAAGCGCCCGGAACGCCGATCTTGAGTTCATACGTAGGTTGCAGCGTCGCCTCGTCGAAGCCAACAGAAGCATTGACGACGCCCGCGGTATTCGCGCCATAGACCTTAAGCGAAGTGTGATGCGTCGAGATCACTGTCATGCAGCCGATCTTGCGGAGGTGCTCGGCAATAGCGACCGCCAGCGCGGCGCCTTCCTCGGGATCGGTCGCGGAACCAAGCTCATCGAGCAGCACCAGCGAATTTGCAGTCGCGGTGCGCGAGATGAAATCGATGTTGGTGACATGTGCGGAAAACGTCGAGAGATTTTGCTCGATCGACTGGTAGTCGCCAATATCCGCCAGAATTGCGTCAAACACCGGCATGTCGGCGCGGTCGGCCGGAACCGGCATTCCCGATTGCGCCATGAGCGCCAGCAGGCCGAGAGTCTTCAGCGTCACGGTTTTGCCGCCGGTGTTTGGCCCGGTGATCACAAGTTGCCGCCGTTCGCCTTCCAGTTCAATGCTGATCGGAACAACCTCAGCCTTCTTCACTTTGAGATTCCGTTCCAGCAGAGGATGCCGAGCCCGATGAAGAATCAGCGTCGAGATGAGGCTTGCCCCGTTTTTTGCGGGAGCTGCGGCCGACAAAGTCACCGCCACGCAGTTGTAATCCTCCGCAAACCGCGCCTTGGCGAACTGCAGTTCCAGCTCCGCCAACACGCCAGCGGCTGCCAGAATCGCATCCGCGTTTTCGCCAATCTGCCGCGTCATTTCGAGCAGGATGCGATGGACCTCGGCGAGTTCTTCGTCGAGCATCCGCACCAGTTCGTTATTCTGTTCGATCGTCTCCAGCGGTTCGACAAAAACCGTTTGCCCGCTGGAGCTTGCTCCATGCACCACGCCCGGAACGCGCCGCTTCTGCTCGACCTTCACCGGAATCACAAAGCGCTCCCCGCGAATAGTGACAAGCTCGTCCTGCACGGTTCCACCCTCGGCCAGTTTGCGCAGATGGCCGCGCAACGATTCCTGAATCTGCCGTTTCTGCCTCTCGATCTCGCGGCGAATGCGGCTGAGTTCCGGCGAGGCGCGGTCGTCGAGCGTGCCATCCGGCAGAATCTTGTTGCGGAAGGCGCGCAGGAAGTCCGAAAAATCGGCAATGCCTGCCGAGAGCGCAATCACGGCGTTCCATTCCGATCGCATCGCCGCCGGAGGCTGGCGCACAATCTCGCGCCATTCGGATGCCCGATCGGCGATCAGAACAATGTCGCGAATGTCGGTGGTTTCGAGCGCCGCACCGGCGATGCGCGACTTCTCCAGCAGTTGCTCCACTTCCGGCAATCCCGCAAAATCAAAACGTCCGCCCACGCGGCGATACTCGCGAATCTCCGTTGTGAGCATCTGCTGATTTTCAATCCACACGCGATCGAGCGACGGCCTCAATTCAGCGATAAGGCCGAGGCCGAGCGGCGACGACGCGTACCCGGCAAGCAGTTTGCGCAAGACCTCGAATTCGAGCAGCCGTGAGCCGGTTTCCGCCACCGGATTGGGAGCGAATGCCATGTCTCTGATGGTACAACGACAGGATGAACGACAGGTTGGGAGGCGCGAAGAGGAATGCAATAGAGAATCTTGCTTTCATTAGTAGTCCCTGTACGTCTATCCTGTGCGGGTAGGAACGCGAACGAATTGACAACGGTGTAAGCTGGCGCAAGGAGAAGACAAGGTCCGCTATGAACAGAGGTTCTGGGAGAGAAATTCAGTTGGCCACGGTTTGGGGGACGAGGCTGCTCGTAATTGGGTCGCTTGCTGTTTTCTTTTTTCAGCTAGCTTTCGCGCAGAAAAAAGAAATTGTCTGGGGTGCCGACGAGAAGCCGCTCGCGGAACAGATCCACGGACTCAGGTTACTTCCCGACGATGTCCGTGCCGAGACGACGAAGAGTCTCGCGCTCAAAATCCGGCAGTTGCCGGTGACCGAGAACAAGTTGAGGCTGGCTGCTGGACTGGCAAACCTCTCCACCGAGGGCGACTTCGGCCACGCCACCCTGCAAGAGGTTGCGACGACGCTCGCCGAAACACTTAAAGAGCGGCCACTGCCCTGGCCGACGCCGCAGCAAAACGAGGACGGGAGTAAGACTTCTGCGAAGGAGGCCGCTCCAGCCGCGCCACGCGAGCCCGCTGCCCAATATGTCGAGCTCGCCTCGCTGGTGCGCTATGAGCATGTCGAGGCATCTCTCGACAATGAGCAATATCGCGCCGCCATGGCGCGCCTCGAGGCCGACGACCGCAAGCGCGAGCATGCGGAGTTTGCACTGAAAGATCTGACCGGCAAGACCTGGACCTTCTCCGATCTGCGCGGCAAGGTCGTACTCGTCAACTTCTGGGCAACCTGGTGTCCACCCTGCCGCAAAGAAATGCCAGATCTCGAAGCGCTCTACGAGCGATTTGCCCCACAGGGCCTCGTCATCCTCGGAATTTCGGACGAAGAGGCCGCGAAGGTTGAACCATTTATCCACGACCGAAAAATCACGTTTCCGGTTCTCCTCGATTCGGCCCGGAAGGTGAATGACGCCTTTATCGTCGAAGGCATTCCAAAGAGCTTTGTCTACGATCGCGACGGCAAGCTGGTGGCCCAGTCGATCGATATGCGTACGCAAAAACAGTTTCTGGAGATGCTGGCCAAGGCGGGCCTCCAATAAAAAGCCGCGATAGCGAGGTTGCCCACCACAAACTTACTGAGTCTGTTTTCTTGCTTTTTCCGGGCCTATCCACTAGATTTCAAGTTTCCCGGAATCTGAAAAGTGGAATGGGTGAAAATCTGTCTCAGGAGCGCTGGGTATGAAGCGGAAGTATTTCGGGGTGGCGATAGGTTTACTGATCGCGGTGGGTGCGGTGTTGAGTCTGCCGAGTTGCGGTCACGATCAGAAGGTGGTCAGCCTTACGATCACGCCCACAACGTCTACTTTTCTGGAGCCCGGCTTCACTCCACCCCCTGCCAACCCCACGGAGCAGTACACCGCGACCGCCACTTACATCCATCCTCCCGCCACTAAGGATGTCACTAGTCAGGCCACCTGGAAGATTGATAACGGAGTGGCCACCATGTCGTCTCCCGGCCTGTTCAATGCGACGCCACCGCCGGCAGGCTCCCCACCAGGCACGCCAGGTCCTTGCGGTGTCGCAGATATCTCGGCAAGTCTTCCGGAGGGTACTGGCGGATCCGGCAATGTAGTGGTCGCGGTTGCGACCGTTACGGTGAACGATTCAAGCGACGTACTTTGCCCGGGCGGCGGCAAGCTCGGGACATTAGCCGTTGGGGTCGTCGGAGCTGGAACCGTGACGAGTCTTCCCACTGATATCGATTGTTCGGCAACCGGGGGAACGTGCATTGCGATCTACAGCGTGGGGGCCTCGGTACTGCTTACGGCGAGCCAGATCCCTGTGACGTGGGCGAATTGTCCAGGCGCGTCCGGCGACACGTGTGTTATTACCATACCCACGGGCGGTACGGCCGTGAGTGCAACTTTCCAATAAGAAAATTGCGTCACGCTGCCCGCTAGTCGTCCGTCAGCAATTTTCCGAGCGTCGGCTTGTGCTTTTCCGCCTTAGTCGTCTTGGCAGGCACGAGGCGCGACGGTTTGGGCGAGCCGACCCGCTCGCGCGCCATCTCGCGAACCACCGTCGCTGCAGAAAAAGTTTTCTTTTTGCGCTTCTTGGGCATCGCAATTCCGGCCGCTAGCTCTAAGAATACCTGATAGCAGGCTCAGGTTTGTCCCCGCATCTTTTCACATAGACGATTCAAAAGTGCAATAATCAGAAAAGCTGAGAGCCAAAATATGGATGAGCGCGAATTTTTCGACGAGCGTTCCGATAAGAAGCCGGCGAACCTGAATTGTCCGCACTGCCATCAGGCCGCCGAATATGAAATCCAATGGCTGGTGCGCACCAAGAAGAAAAGCTTGCCCCCGCGTGCCGATGAGCGCGACCGAGCCAAGTTCGCCAAGGCGCAGTCCTACATGTTGCGCCGCGACGACATGCTCGTCTGCAAGAACATGCGCTGCCGCAAGCGCTTCGAAATCACGGGCGTGCAGAGCGTGGCGTTTCTGGATTAGGAGAGAGGAGGGGCGATGGAGTCCTGGCTGAGGATCGCGATCTTTGCATTGATCCTCCTCTCGTTTTTGCGGCGGATTTTAAAGGTCAAAACGCAGCGCAGGCCTACTTCGCCCACATTGCAGAGCACCGTTCCTCCGGCCGTAACTCCGACCATTGGCCGGCCGCGATCGGGCCGGAAGAACGACTTCCGCGACATTCCCCCGCCCCCGGAAAATCCGGAACTCGGATAGCTTGAACTGGTCAGCGGCCTAGGCTGAATGTCACCGCTACACACTGCGCGGAACGTTTATACTTGCCAGTTTGCTCTGCGGACGCCGGCCTACCGGAATCCGCAGGAATGGGAGTTGAATTGTGAAGATTCTGGTTTGCATGAAGCAAGTGCCGCAGAAAGATGCTCCGCTCAAACTCAACGAAGCCGGCACGTGGATTCGGGAAGACCTTTCCTACGAGGTCAATGAGCCCGACGCTTTTGCGCTCGAAGAGGCCCTACGTCAGAAAGAGAAGCACTCAGGCGAAGTAGTCGTCATTACAGCCGGCCCGACGCGCGCTCAGCAGGTACTCCGCGAAGCGCTGGCCAAGGGCGCAGACCGCGCCATTCATCTTGAAGACAGCGGCTTTGTCGGCCTTGACGCCTACAATACCGCGCGCGCCATCGCCGCCGCCATCAAGGACGAGAAGTTCGATCTCATCTTTACCGGCTTGCAATCCGACGACTACGGTTTTGCCCAAACGGGCGTCATTCTCGCCGAAATTCTGGGCTGCCCGCACGCCACCATCATCATGCAGATCGAAAAAAATGAAGGCGGCATCCGCGTCAAGCGCGAACTAGAGGCCGGCTTCTTTCAGTTCGTCGACATGCCGCTGCCCGCCGTGCTAACGATTCAATCCGGCATCAACAAGCTGCGCTACGCAACGCTCATCGGCATCAAGCAGGCCAAGAACAAGCCGCTGCGCAAGGTGACCATGGCGGAGGTGCAGTCAGATTTGAGTCCGAACATGCAAAAGATCGAGAAGCTCTACCTGCCCGTGAAGTCGAAGAACACGGAATTTCTCGAAGGCCCGCCGGCAGAAGTAGCAAAGAAGCTGGTGGAGAAGTTGAAGAATGATGTCAGGGTGATATAGAGGGGGCGTCGTTCGTCCTTCGTCCTTGGTCGTTCGCAAACCCGGGAAGAAGGGAACAGATAGCCGATAATTGAGAACTCATATGTCCGAAAATATTCTGGTAGTTGTTGAGCAGCGTGAAGGCAAACTGAACCGCGTCTCCTGGGAGACGATTGCAGGCGGGCAGGCGATTGCCGCGCAAACGGGTTGGACGCTTGAGGCCGCCGTCGTAGGCTCAAACGTCGCAGCCATTGCCTCAGAGGTGGCCGGCAAGAAAGTGGCGAAGGTATATGACATCGAGTCGCCGAAACTCGAGCCCTACACTCCAGACGCGTTCGCGCATGCTCTCAAAGAATTCCTCGCCAAGCATCCGGCGAAGCTCGTGCTCATGCCGCACACTTACCAGGTGCGCGACTTCATCCCCAAGCTCGCGACCGCGCTCAAAACGACGGCAATCAGCGACGTGATTGGCGTGAAGTATGAAGGCGGGAAGCTGGTGT
Organism: uncultured Acidobacteriaceae bacterium; assembly: GCA_963698865.1. Lineage (GTDB taxonomy): Bacteria > Acidobacteriota > Terriglobia > Terriglobales > Acidobacteriaceae > Acidiflorens. The sequence goes on from CAVOSL010000007.1 coordinate 1,716,288, forward strand.
TCACGCGCCAGATGTTTCAGGGAAAATTCGTCGCCGACGTCAGCTTTGCGGGAACCGGAACCTGCTTCGCGACCTTCCAGAACGGATCCTTCCGCGCCGATAAAGCCGAAGCGGGCGCGTCGCCGGCTCCGATTGAAGCCGTGAATGTCGACGTGCCTGATGGAGTCGTGCGCAACCGCCCGCAGGAAGTATTCAAAGAAGCGAAGCAGGCGGTCGACCTGACACAGGCGGAGATTATCGTCTCCGTTGGGCGCGGAATCAAGGAACAGAAAAACATCGACCTCGCCCAGCAGTTGGCGACAGCGCTCGGCGGAGAGATCGCGGCCTCCCGTCCGATTTGCGATAACGGATGGCTCCCCATGGACCGCCAGATCGGCTCCTCAGGGCAGACGGTTGCACCCAAGCTTTATTTGGCGTTGGGTATTTCAGGCGCGATTCAACACATCGTCGGCATGAAGGGCTCGCGCAGCATCGTCGCCATCAACAAGGATTCAGAAGCGCCGATTTTCGAGATTGCGGACTACGCGGTGGTCGGGAATCTATTCGATATCGTTCCGCCGCTGATCGAGGAAGTGAAGAAGGCGAAGGGGTAAACCGAGGGGAATACAGCAATCCAAGCTGGCGCGGTTCGGTTTGCTCGAAGCTCGCGGCTAGAAGCTCGAAGCTGAATTACGATCCCGCGGCAAACCCGCCAATCTGCGCCATAGTCACGCGCAGATACTTGTAGGGATTCACCGGGGTATCGTTGATGCGCACTTCGTAGTGCAGGTGCGGGCCGGTTGAGCGGCCGCTCAAGCCCACATAACCGACAATGTCGCCGCGATGCAGATATTGGCCGGAAGTGACGGCAAAGGCGGCGAGGTGCCCGTAGCGAGTCGAAATGCCATGCCCGTGATCGATCATCACGGCCCGTCCGTAGCCACCCAGAAAATCGGCAAAAGTCACAAAACCATCGGCGGGAGCAATTACCGCCGTGCCCATGGCCGCCGAAATATCGACGCCCGAGTGGAACGCGCCCTCGCCGTTGAAGGGATCAATGCGCTCGCCGAAGCTGGCGGTAATCTGACCTTCCACCGGCCAGAGATTGGGTGCGGCATTAGCCCGGATCCAGTCGGCGGTCGTTGAGTTCCTGGTCAGGCCCATCGAAATCCCGACGCTGGCCGCGCCCGTGAGAGCCGTATCCTTAAGCGCGTACAACGTATCCATTGACGAGTTTACCTGCGCCTGCTCGATCTTGTTGGTCGAGGCGGTCACCATCTCGGGATTCGACTTTAGCCCGTAGAGAGCCGAAACCTCTCGCGCTAGCGAGCCGAGCGACGCCACCTGAATGTCGCGCTCTTTGGCGACCTGTTCAAGCCTCGTGTAATTGTCTTTGAGTTGGGCGTCTTCGGTCCGGAGCTGGTTGTAGTGCGAAATCTTTTGCAGCATGCGGGCATAGGAACTGGCGATGCCAGTCAGGCTGCACGCGCCAATGGCCGCCCCCGCAATTAAGACATAGAGATAATGGACGGGAATCGAGATCTTGCGAAGCTGTCCGGCTTCGTCGCGGGCCACAAAAAAGATGTAGAAACGCTTACGCAATAGATCCACCCAAAACGTCGGATTTGGCGTTCCCTTGCTTAAGGAAACCCGCCTGAGCTGGAACGGTCATGCTCGGGCTCGGAATCCTGATTCCACCCAGCCGCATCGGGAGCGGCCTGGAACGAATTCCCCTACGGAACCAGGCAGGCCGTAAACCAAATGGTCCGCAAACAATTCAACCTACGGCACTTGGTACGGCAAAGATGTTCGTTAACGGCGGATTAACCGTAACAAACCTGATTCCCCATTGTCAACCACCTACAGACTTCTGTGTAGATTACCAACGCGCGTATCCCTGTGCGCCATCGGCCAGATTACCCTGATGACCCAATGGAGCATGCGACCGCTAAAGTCGGTCTCCGGCTCGAGTTCGGTGCGGGTCAGATGCCGTCCGGCGGTATAGTGATGCCATGCCGGTGAGCGAGAAGCGTCTGATCCAGCGGATTCGGCGGCGGGCACGCGGAAGCGCGGGTGGGGCTGCCCGCTCGCCGGTCATAACCGGCATCGGAGATGACGCAGCCGTCCTGCGTTTGCCGCCCAACCATGATCTTCTGGTGACCACGGATTTCTCCCTTGAAAATGTGCATTTTCGGCGGGAATGGCATTCGCCGGAGGCCGTCGGCTGGCGCTGCCTTACCCGAGGTCTAAGCGACATTGCCGCCATGGGTGGCGAGCCCCAGGCTGTCTTTCTGTCCTTGGCCGTCGCCGCTGACATCCCGCAGCAGTGGGTCGATCAGTTCCTCAAGGGACTGCTCACCCTGGCAAAGAAATTCAATGTCGCGCTGGCCGGAGGAGATACAGCGGAGGCGGTAAAGGGAATTCAGGCGGATATCGTGGTGGTGGGCTCCGTGCCTAAAGGAACGGCGATCTTGCGCTCACGGGCAAAGCCGGGCGATCAGATTTACGTGACCGGGGCGTTGGGCGGCTCCGCGGCCGCCTTGTCGCGGCTGGAGAAGGCACTTCCGCTAGGCCCGGAATCATCGCGTCATTTTCAGCCCGTGGCGCGCGTTGGCGTCGGCCAGTGGCTCCGCCGGCACAAAATTCCGTCCGCCATGATCGACATCAGCGACGGGCTCTCGACCGACCTCGAACACATCTGCCAGGAGAGCGGGGTCGGAGCGGAAATCGAAGCGGAGGCAATTCCGTGCGCGACATTCGGAGACGCGAGAAAACCACGAGTAGCGCTCGACTTCGCTCTCCACGGCGGAGACGATTACGAGCTGTTGTTCACGTCTTCAAGACCTGTTCCTCCAAACGTGGAGGGCGTCCGCATCACGCGCATTGGGCAAACGACTCGCAAAAAAGGTATGCGGCTGATCGGTGCCGATGAAACGAAGCAAACGCTTGAAGCAAAAGGCTGGGAGCACTTTAGAGGCTGACGTCGCCAAGAAGGGGTAGGGCACGAATTTATTCTTGCCTCCAAGCCACCTAAAAAAGGGGCGGCCCCACTTTCCCACGCCATACGTAACTTTAGTGACCTGTCGGTAATCACCGGCAACGCCTACAGTATCTCAATGCGGAAACTTCTCCTCACAGCAGCATTGTGCCTGACGATCGCGGCCATGGCCCTGGCCCAGCAACCAGCCCCCGATCACAATAAGATCGATGAGGCGTTTGTAAAGCAGCAGTTCGGCGATCAGTTCACGCTCGTCTCGAGCGTCAGCGCCGCCTTCGGCGACCTGGACGGCGACGGAGTCGAAGATGTGGTGATCGCGGCGCGTTGCAAAAATCCCATGCTCGATCAGAGCGAACACAATTTCACTGTGATCGATCCCTATAACTCTTTTTTTGGGTACGGGAACCCACAGATCACAACGACATTTTCTGAAGGCGATCCCGCGCTTCGCGGCCTGGTGATGCTCATCATCCACGGCTCCGGACCGGATGCCTGGCGCTCCTCGAAGCCCAAGTCCAAATACGTAGTCGTCAATCTGCCCTACAAAGCCATTTACGTGCGGAAGTTCAAACTGAAAAAGAAGACCATCGATGCCCTGTATGTTGAGGAGGCTGGCAGCTTCGGCACCAGTGGCGCTGTTTTCTTCGACGGCAAGAAATTCCAATACGTACCCATGGGCGGAGACATGGAGTAAAAAAGGATATTAACTCGCGCAGAACCGATTCGCCGCCCACTGTAGTAATCTGCCCTCTTCGGCGTGTTCCACAAATTGAAATACCGCGTTTTGAACGAGCGGCTCGCGGTGTGCCGTGCCGCCGCTGACGCGCCGATTCCCGTCTGGGCCCAAGCGGCGGAGTTCTTCTGCGTCGCGCGCACAACCGATGAGCTGTCCATTGTTTGTCCGCAGGATGTTTGTCCGCAGAATTCCGTGCAACCGAGCGTCGTGGAACAGAACGGGACGGGAGTCAAAATCGAAGCCGGCTGGATGGCCTTCAAACTGGAAGGCCCATTTCCATTTTCGATGACTGGCGTGCTGGCGTCGTTCGTGCAGCCCCTCGCCGAAGCGCAAATTCCGATCTTCGCGATTTCAACGTTCGATACTGATTACGTGCTGGTCAAAGAGGAAAACCTGCAGCGGGCGGTGACGGCGCTCCATGGGGTCGGGCATGAATCGATTGGCTAAGAGGCGAAATCTCCGTTCTGGTTTTGAGACGAGCCACATCTCCGTTCAACCCCGCTTTCGCGCCACACGCTGGCCGAGATTGGACGTTTAGGCCCTCGAAATGTTGAAATAATATGAACTAACTTTACATGCCAACAGCAACAGTCAACTTCCGCCGCAGGCTCAAAGGCATCGAACGCAATGCCCATGGACTCTGGCAAGTCCTGAAGGCCGTCGTGTCGACCGACCATCCACTCCTTGCCCACCTGATTCCGATCCGCCGCTGCAACCTGGCCTGCACTTACTGCAACGAGTTCGACGACTTTTCCAAGCCGGTGGCCACCGACCTGATGCTGCGCCGCGTCGACAAGCTGAAAGAGCTCGGCACATCCGTCGTTACCATCAGCGGCGGCGAGCCGCTCCTGCATCCCGACCTCGATGACATCATTCACCGCATGCACGAGCGCAGGGTAGTTTCCGGGCTCATTACGAATGGATACCTGCTGACCGCCGACCGCATTCAGCGCCTGAACCGCGCCGGCCTCGAGTGGCTGCAAATTTCCATCGACAACGTGAACCCGGACGAAGTCTCTAAAAAGAGCTTGAAGGTCCTCGACCGCAAGCTGCAACTGCTGGCTGAGCACGCCGAATTTCACGTCAACATCAATTCGGTGGTGGGCGGTGGAGTGTGCAATCCGCAGGATGCGCTGACCATCGGCAAGCGCGCGTTGGAATTGGGCTTCAGCTCGACCGTTGGCATCATTCACGACAGCAGCGGGCAACTGCAGCCACTGGCCGATGACGAGCGGCGCGTCTACCATGAGATGAAGCAACTGGAAAAGCGCAGCTTCACGCGCGTGAATGCCTTCCAGGACAACATCGCGCTTGGCCGTCCCAATCAGTGGCGTTGCCGTGCCGGCGCGCGCTACCTTTACATTTGCGAGGATGGCCTGGTGCACTACTGCTCACAGCAGCGCGGCTACCCGGCGATTCCGCTGGAGAAATACACGGTCAGCGATCTGAGGCGGGAGTTCTATACCGAGAAGTCCTGCGCCCCGCACTGCACGGTTTCGTGCGTGCATCAGGTATCGATTCTGGATGCCTGGCGCGCCCCGCAACGTCCAGCGCCGGTGTCGGCGGGCGGGCTAGTGCAGATCGAGTAGAGCCGTCAGCCCTCAGCCCTCAGGTAAAGCTCAAGAATTCCAAGATCTTGCCGGCGCTTGGACTTTCCATACAACGGCATTCGACGACCCGAACTCTCATTTCTGATGGCTGATAGCTGAGATCCGCCACCTAGAACGTCGTTGCCACCGTAAAGCGGAAAGTCTTCCGCGGCTCGCGCAGGGTATAGGGTGAAGCGAGGGTGTCGTGCGTTGTGCTGTAGGTGTAAACGCCGGCCCCGCTATCTGGGAACATGCTCGGCGTGATTGCGATCGGCGGAGTCGCGCTCGTGTTCAGACGCATGGCGTTGTAGGCGTAATAAATGCGGAACGGTGCGTTGATTATGGGCAGCATCATCTGCAACTCAAGCCCAGTCGACATGCGGGGCACCCAGTTCGTACCGGGCACAGGACGCAGGAACTGCGAAATGCCCAGCGTTTGTCCCTGAACCTGGTAGTTAATATCGCAGCCAAACGCCGGGGTCAGTACCGGACATCCAAAATACTGGCTAAGCAGATTGTTGTACTGCGTCGGATTGATCTTCAACTGCGAGGTACGCAAAATGGGATCGGTGCCGAAGTCGACAAAGGGCGCCAGTGCAACCGGTCCGGCGATGGTGACACGGTATTCCAGGTTGGCGTTCAAGGCCAGGTCGCCGCCCGGCGTCGTCAGTTGCTGATAAGGAATGGGAATATTCCAGCAGTTGGCGACGCACGCCCCATTCGTACCTATTTGTACCGGAAATGCAGGATTGGCAGGAACGAAGCTGTTATCGGGGTTTCGCAAGGAGACCGTCTGCACGCTGGGCAGATACGCAATCGGCGAAACCGTGCGGATATCGAAGCCGCGGATGTCGTTTTCGCCGCCCAGATACGCGCGCTCAAACGGCGGCGCGACCACGCCCGCAAAGCCCGTAATAAACGACGCCTGCACGTTATAGCCGAGCGCGTTCCGCCGCTTCTGCATGGGGAAGAACTGCTTGAACTGAACAATCGGCCGGAAGGTGTGGACCGTACCCCCGATGCCCGCAATTTCTCCGCCGATGAACAAGCTCTTCCCATGATGCGGGGCATAAGCGGCGTCCAGCGTGTTCATCGTGAAGCTCGGAACGATCTTGCTGGTGATGATGCCGTTGAGCGCATTCGGCCCCTGAATGCCGCTGAAGTTGAGATTGTCGAAGAGCAGCTTTGAGGCGTCGCTGACCGCGACCAGCGACGAGCGGTCGAAAGAATAACTGATGCCGAAGCGCTTGAACGACCGTCGCAAGGGGTAGCTCAGGCTAAGCGAGAAGCCCGTGCTCGACTGCGAATAATTCTGCAAATTCTGCAAGAAGGGCGAGTTCAGAGCTTGGGACTGTCCGGTCAGGACGGCGTACTGCCGCGCCTGGTCGTAGCTGATCTTCCGCAGATAGACGTTAAAGCCTGCCTGGATCGGACGGTCATACAGGTACGGTTCGGTGAACCCGAACATAATGTCGCGCTGGTAGTTGCCGACGCTGGCCTGGACGGACAGGGTTTCACCCAACCCCAGGAAGTTGTTCGTGCTGTAGTTGATCCCCACAAACGCGCCCGCCAGCCCGCTGACGCCGCCCTGTAGTCCGATGGTGTTCTTGCCCTTTTCGTGGACCTTGAGCGTCAGATCGACAGTCCCGTTCTTCTCGTCGAGATGCCGCTCAGTGGTGTTGGGATCGTCCGGCTTGAGCTGTTCGAAATAGCCGAGTTGGTTCAGGCGCATCAGGCTGAGCTCCCAGTAGCGGGAGTTGTAGATCTGGCCTTCCTCGAGCGCGATTTCACGGCGAATGACTTTGTCGCGGGTAGTAGTGTTGCCCTGGAATTCGATCCGGCGCACGTAAAATTGCTTGCCCTCGTCGACGTCAATGGCGAGGTCCACCGTCTTTTTTTCGTCGTCGAACTTGGTGTCCGGAACGGAAGTGAAGTTGATGTATCCGGCCTCGCCATAGGCCTTGCGCAGGTTCTCCAAACCCTTGGCAATCTTTTCGCGGCTGAAAATGTCGCCGTCTTTGATGGGGAACAGGCTGCGCAGCGCATTCGTATTTCGGATCGCCTTATTGTTCTTGAAGGTGATGGTGCCCAGCTTGTAGCGCGCGCCCTCCTGGATCGGCATCAGGATATCGACGGACTTCCCGGCGCCCGCCTGAATGAGCGGAATGTGCAGCCCGGTATGGCCGGTGTCATGGATGTCGGTCTTTGGGTCTTCGACCAGCACCTTGAAATAGCCGCGATTCTGGAATTCGGCCCGCACGCGTTCGGTGTCTTCGTCGAGCTTGGTGGCGTCGTAGGTCTTGGCGAAGAGACCTTCAAGGAAGATCGAATGCGGGATTCCAATCGGCTTGAGATTTTTCATCGCCGCCCGCAATGTCCGTGCCTTGATATGGGTATTGCCGCGGAATGAAATCTTCCCGACCTTAACCTTCGGTCCTTCCTTGGCGACAAAACTGATGCCCACCGCAGCCGGCGGGATCGGCCGGATTTCCGTGCGGATGGTCGCGAATTGCCGCCCGTGTTCGGCCAGCAGTTCTTTCAACACGACCTCGGCCTTCTTGATTTTTGTGGGATCGTACTGGCTTTCGACCGACAGCCCGACCTTGCGGTCCTTGAAGCGGTCCAGAACGTCGCTGGTCGAAACCGCATTCAAACCGACGTAGTTGATCTCGCGAATCGTCGGACGCTCTTTGACGTAGACGTGGAGAACCCATCCCCGCTCGCTCTCCTCGCGTTCGAAGCGGATGTCCTCGAAGTAGCCCGTATTCCAGAGCGCGTTGAAGTCGCGCTCCAGCGCCTGAACGTCGTAAACATCGCCTACCTTGGTGAAAATGCGCGCTTTGACCGTCTCTGCCGGAATGCGTCGGTTGCCGTGAATCTGGATGCCGACAATCAGATCCTGTTGACCCGTCAAGGGGATGGCGAGCACCAAAAGCAGCAGCAGGCTGACTAGGCAGGTCCCGACTGGCCTGTCCTTCGAGACGGCGACACGGGAAAAAAAGCCACAGCACGGACCTCTGCGTGGGCCCTTGCGGCGGCCTTGGCGCTGGGCGCACACAGGGATAGCCTGATGACGGCGATGAATTGCAACTACCTCGAAAAACTAGAGTTAGGAAAACGGTAATTATACGGTAGAGAGTGGAAACCGTCCAAGTTCTGGCGCGCGATTTTCGCCGCGAGTCAGGCCCGAAAAGGTTCTACCTCAACACAGACGGAATAGAACGTCGCCGCGTTGCCCATGTCGGTAAGTTTTTCTGAGGTCAGAACGTTGATATTGCGCGCGCCGTCGCCAAATCGCGCCCAGTCGAGACGAGCCGCCACCACGCCCGCCGAAACAGTTCCGTTCACGCGGGCCTTCAAAATGATCTCACCACGTCCGTTGAAGGCGCGAACCTGATCGCCATCCCGAATTCCTCTCGCGCTAGCGTCTGTCGGATGCATTTCGAGCATTCCGATCAGCGGCTCCATCTGGCGAACCGACTCGATATTCGCAAATGTGGAATTCAAATGATTGTCCGGCTTGCGCGCCAACAGCTCAAGAGGATATCCATCTCCCTGCGATCCGTAACGCGACTCCTCCGGCGGAACAAAATCGACCACCGGGTCAAGTCCACGCTCCTTGAGCGCCTCACAGTAGAACTCCGCCTTTCCGCTAGATGTCGGAAAGTTGCCGCTCGCGAATGGAAGAAAGGGAGCGGGTGCGCCACTGAGAATGGAGGCGCGGACACCCTCGCCCGTGCGGGCAGGGACGTGGAGGTCCACATCGTTAGCGCCAAAATTCAACCGAATCCAATGTTCCTCTTCCAGCCGTTCCCGCGTAATCCCCTTCAAATACGGATTCGGCGTTCCCAGCGCGCGGTCGATCATTGCATCAACCGTCTCGCGGAAGCACTCGTCCTCAAATCCCATGCGTTCGGCCAGCGCCCGGAAAAGATCAACATTCGACCGGCACTCGCCCACCGGTTCCATCGCCTGATTCGAAACCTGAAGGTAGTAATGGCCGTAAGCCGTTTGCAGATCTTTATGCTCAAAGAAGGTCGTCGCCGGCAACACGATGTCGGCATATTCCGTCGTATCGGTGAAGAACTGCTCGTGTACCACAGTAAACAGGTCGGGCCGCTTGAGCCCGCGAATCACTGCATTATGGTTGGGACAGACCGCCGCCGGATTCGAGTTGTACACAAACAGCGCCTTCACGGGAGGATCGTCCAGCGAATTCAGCGCCGTCCCAAGCTGCACCATGTTGACGCTGCGTGCCGGGCGCCCGAGCGACTTTTGCATCAACTCCGGCATCTCCAGCGCGGCCTTGTTTAACTGGTACGACCCGCTCAAAGACATCTGCAAACCGCCGCCCACTTCTTTCCAGGATCCAGTCAGACACGGCAGCATCGCGACTGCGCGCGTCGACATGCCGCCCCGTTCAGACCGCTGAATGCCATAATTGACGCGAATCACCGAAGGCCGCACCGTCGCGTATTCGCGCGCCAGTTTGCGGATATCGTCCGCGGAAATCCCCGTCCAGTGCGCGACCTTCTCCGGCGAATACTGCTGCGCACGCGCCTTAAGCTCGTCGAACCCAACCGTGTAGCGGGCCACATAATCGGCGTCAAAAATATTTTCGCCGATAATGACATGCATCAACCCGAGCGCCAGCGCTGCGTCAGTACCTGGATTGATGGGTAGATACCAGTCGGCGCACTTCGCGGTGCGCGTGCGATAGGGATCGATGACGACCAGCTTCGCGCCCTTGCGCCGCGCCTCTTCAATAAAGGGCCACAGGTGAACGTTGTTGCCGTGAATGTTGGCGCCCCAGGCAATGATGTAGCGCGAATGCGCGAACTGTTCCGGCTCGGTGCCTAGCTTGATGCCAAGAACCGACCTCAGCCCTTCTTCGCCCGCGCTCGAGCAGATCGTCCGTTCCAGTTGCGAAGCCCCCAGCCGGTGAAAAAACCGCCGGTCCATCGAAGCCCCATTCAGCGCCCCCAGCGTGCCCCCATAAGAGAAGGGAAGAATAGCCTCCGGCCCGAATTCGTTAACAATGCCCCGAAACCGGGAAGCAATCTCGTCCAGCGCCTCATCCCAACTTATCCTCGCAAATGCTCGCGTGGGGGCAGCCGCTCCCGGCTTTCCAAGCTGAGCGAAGCTCTGCAGATTAGCAGGACCCTTCGGCTCCACCCGCCGCATGGGATAAAGCACCCGCTCCGGCGAATAGACGCGATCCAGATATTTGGCAACCTTGGCGCAGAGAAATCCGCGAGTGACGGGATGTTCAGGATCGCCCTGAATCCTGGTAGCGCGGCCACCCTCAATCGTGATCAGAACTCCGCAAGCATCCGGGCAATCGTGCGGGCAGGCGGCATGAACGACCGACTTCATCTCAGCATTATAAGATGGCCGCAGTACCAGCCACTCGGCCGAACTGCGCCTTCGACCGTAGCGCCGGCAGTCGTGGCGGCGCCTTTGATTTTGAAGCGTCGATAGATCCGCGTAAACCCGTGCGAATCCGCGGAGAAAGAAGTTGACGTTTTACTTAAACTCCAGCACTTCCTTCTCTTTCGCCTTGCTCATCTCTTCCATCTTCTTGATCTCGTCGTCGGTCAGCTTCTGAATTTCGTCGAGCGCCCGTTTCTCGTCATCCTCGGTAATTTTCTTGTCTTTGGAAGATTTTTTGATCGCATCATTCCCATCGCGCCGGATATTGCGCACCGCTGTGCGATGCTCCTCAAGAATCTTATGCAGATGCTTGACCATGTCCTTGCGGCGCTCTTCGGTCAGCGCCGGTATGGGCACGCGAATCAGCTTGCCGTCGTTCATGGGATTGAGTCCGAGATCGCCGCTGCGGATGGCTTTCTCGATCGATCCGAGTTGCGACGGATCGAAGGGCTGCACCGTAATCATCTGGGGCTCGGGAGCGTGAACCGTGGCAACCTGGTTGAGCGGCATCTGCGAGCCGTAATAATCAACCGAAACCGTATCAAGCATGTGCACGTTGGCGCGGCCGGTGCGCGTCGCCGCCATCTCGCGGCGAAAATCCTCAACTGCCTTGTCCATGCGAGTCTTCAGTTGTACATACGTTTCTTTCAGCGCGGGATTTGCCGCCATCGTGGCGAGTGCCATATCGGAGGGCTCCAAAACTACAGGATCAAAACGCTCGATTATAAACCAGCTATGAGCTTCGAGCCGCGAGCTTCCGTATGTCTTAGGAGGATTACCGCATTCTGCAGAGGCCAAATCGTCGCAAGTGAAAAGCCGGGGTGTCTTAAGAGTTAGACGACGACCCAACCAAGTCGTTCAGGTTGGCGGCTGGATTCTCACCAGCATTCGCTCCCGGCCACGGAGTAATTGTAGCAAATTCAAAACGGCCCAATACCCGCCAAAGTACAGGTCGGGGTTGCTCGAAGCTCGCGGCTCGCAGCTCGCAGCTTTTCTACGCGCTGACGAGCGACCCAATCTTCTCCCCGAGCACCACTTTTCGCAGATTCCCGTGCTCGTTGAGATTGAAGACGATGATAGGAAGGTTGTTGTCTTTGCAGAGCGAGATGGCCGTCGAATCCATCACTTTGAGCCCCTGCCTCAGAACATCCATATAGGTGATGTGGGTAAATTTTTTCGCGTCCTTGACCTTCATGGGGTCGGCATCGTAGATGCCATCGACCTTCGTCCCCTTCAGGATCGCATCCGCCTTGATCTCCATGGCGCGCAGCGAGGCAGCCGTGTCGGTCGAAAAATAAGGATTGCCGGTGCCGCCGGCAAAAATCACAACGCGCCCCTTTTCAAGATGGCGAATCGCTCGGCGACGAATGAACGGCTCGGCCACCTGGTTCATCTCGATCGCCGACTGCACCCGCGTATACACCTTTTGCTTTTCCAGTGCGTCCTGCAAGGCGAGTGCGTTGATCACCGTAGCCAGCATGCCCATGTGGTCGGCCGAGACGCGATCCATGTCCTTCGCCTGATCCGCTACGCCCCGAAAAAAATTCCCGCCCCCAACCACAATGGCAACTTGCACGCCAAGATTGTGGACGTCGGCAATTTCGCCGGCGATGGAGTGAATATGGGCCGTGTCGACCCCAAAACCCTGGTCGGCGGCTAGCGCTTCGCCCGAAAGTTTAAGCAGGATGCGTTTGAAAATTGCAGTCGACATTTTGGGTGTGCGGTCAGCAGTGAGCGTAGGCCGTCAGCAAGAGCATAAATCAAAAGGGGCGCCGCAGCGCCCCTGATTTTACTTGGCAGCCGGAGCTGCCGGCTCGCCCTCATCAGGTTTGGCAGAGACGAATGCCACCGTAGCCGTCGCTTCGCCTACCTTAAACCGCGCAAAACGCCGCACCGCGATGTTCTCGCCCAGCTTCCCGACCTTCGCCGCAATCAGTTGCGAGATGTTAATGGTCTGGTCCTTGATGAAGGGCTGTTCGAGCAGGCACACTTCCTCGTAGAACTTTTCCATCTTGCCAGCAACCATCTTTTCGGCGATATTCTGCGGCTTGCCCGAAGCCACGGCCTGCGCGATGTAAATATCCTTCTCGCGATCGAAGTCCGCCTTCGTAACATCTTCCTTGCGCACAAACTTCGGATCGCTCGCCGCGATGTGCATCGCGATGTCGTGGATCAGTTCCTTGAAGTCTTCCGTGCGCGCCACAAAGTCGCTTTCGCAGTTGACCTCAACCAGCACGCCGATCTTGCCGCCGGCGTGAATGTAATGAGCCACCGAACCTTCGCTCGTCACCCGCGCCGCCTTCTTGGCCGCCACCGAGACGCCTTTCTTGCGCAACAGTACGACAGCCTCTTCGAGATCGCCCTTCGCCTCGGTCAGAGCCTGCTTGCAGTCCATCATCGGCGCCCCGGTTTTTTCGCGGAGCTCTTTTACCTGAGCAGCAGAAATATTTGCCATAGTCGTACTCATAAATTAGATGTCGAAAACCTTTCTATAAAACTAAAACCCGCGCAGACCAACCACGCGGGTCAGATCTTCACCAATTGCTAGAAGCTAGGAGCCAGTAGCTAGAAGCTGCTTTACGACCTCCGCGTCTCGGCCTGCAGTTCGTCGACGTCCTCGGCCACCGCCGAAGGACGCTTCCGCGTCCCCGTGCCCAGCACGTCTTCCATGCTGATGTCCTCCGCCTCCGCGCCCGCAGCCGCGGTCACGACGTCGCCTTCAACGGCAACCTCGCCCTCGGCGCTTTCCGGAGCGGCGCCATCAATCTGTGCCGGCACTTCCGCCACCGCCTGAATCTCCGCCATTTGCTTGTCGCTGATGGCGTTCACGCCTTCGGCAATCGATTCCGAAATCTTCGACGTAAACAGTCGGATCGCGCGCAGCGCGTCGTCGTTACCAGGAATCACATAGTCCACTTCGGTCGGATCGCAGTTCGTGTCAACCACCGCGACCACCGGAATGCCCAGCTTGCGCGCCTCGCGCACGGCAATCTGTTCCTTATTCGAGTCAATCACAAAAATCGCATCCGGCAACCGCGACATATTCTTGATGCCCGCCAGGTTCGCCTGGAGATGCTTGCGCTCGCGTTCCAGCTTAATCACTTCTTTTTTCGGCAGAAGGTCGTACCGGCCATCCGTGGCCATCTCGTCGAGCTCTTTCAGCCGTTTTACGGATTTCTGCACGGTGACCCAGTTGGTCAGCAGTCCGCCCAGCCAGCGCTGGTTCACGTAGAACATCCCGCAGCGTCCCGCCTCCTCGGCGATCGCGTCCTGCGCCTGGCGCTTGGTGCCCACGAAGAGAACGATTCGCCCTTCGGCCGCCAGATCCTGCACGAACTTCGACGCTTCTTTGAACATCTTCAGCGTCTTTTGCAGGTCAATAATGTAGATCCCATTGCGCTCGCCGAAGATGAACTCCTTCATGCGCGGGTTCCACCGCTTCGTTTGATGCCCGAAGTGAACTCCCGCTTCGAGCAACTCTTTCATGGTAATGTTTGCCAATTGACCTCCTTATGTGGTCTACATCCGGACGCTTACTGGCCCCGGATTGCCATTCCCGTCCACCCCAACTCAGGGGAGGTGGGGGGATGAATTGAACACCTAAAATCAGCTATCAGCTCTCAGTTAAAACCGAAAGCCGCATGTCGATTCGAGTTCCGAACGACCAACGACTAACGACCAACGACTATCTCTTCGAGAACTGGAACCGCTTCCTCGCGCCCTTCTGCCCATACTTCTTGCGCTCTTTCGCGCGCGGATCGCGAGTAACCATGCCCTCCGACTTCAGCTTCTTCCGTAGCTCGGCATTAAAAATCATAAGCGCGCGCGTAATTCCAAGCCGCACCGCCTCAGCCTGTCCAGCAACGCCGCCGCCATTGACGCGCGCCAGCACATTGAAGCTCGCCCCGGTCTCAGTCAGAACCAGTGCCTGCTTGGCACTGATGCGCTGCGAAGGCGTGACGAAGTATTCATCGAACGCCTTGCCGTTAACCTTGAATTCGCCGCTGCCCGGACGCAGAAAAACCCGCGCAATCGCCGCCTTCCGCCGTCCCGTTCCGTAGTATTGAACCGTCTCAGCCATTAGCTCTTAGCTGTTAGCTCTTAGCTTGTTCCTGCTAAGCGCTAACTTTGCCTTTCCTCAAAGTTTCAAACGTGAAATGTATCGCTTTAGCTAAAAGCCAATAGCTAATAGCGAGTTCTATGCAAATACCTTCGCTTCCGGTTTCTGCGCCGCGTGCGGATGCTTGTCGCCCTTGTACACCTTCAGCTTCGTGAACATCTGCTTGCCGAGCTTGTTCTTCGGCAGCATGCGCGACACGGCCTGTTCAATCACCAGCTCCGGCTTGCGTACCAGCCGCTTCTTCACATCCTCGGAGCGCAGTCCGCCCGGATACCCGGTGTAATGGTGATAGGTCTTCTGTTCGACCTTCATACCGGTCATCTTCACCAGTTCGGCGTTGATCACGACTACGTGATCGCCCGTGTCGATGAACGGCGTATATTGCGGGTTTTCTTTGCCCATCAGAATGCGGGCCACGCGCGAAGCCAGACGCCCGAGCGCTTGCCCGCTGGCGTCCACCACAAACCACTTCCGCGCAATTTCCCCTTCTTTCGGGAAATAGGTAGACATCGTAATTCTCCCAAACTGAAAGAACTGAATGATGAAGACCGCTGAGTGCCCTGATCCTTCTTAAGAAAAACCTGGCTAAGAAAGCAATCCAACGCAGAACGCGCGCTTAGGTGTTCCGGGCGGGCAGCCGCAGGACTTCCAAAGGAATTTAGAATAGCTGACGACCGGCAGCATTGTCAACGAAGAGATTCAGACCAAAGGGGTTACGGAAGGAAGCGATCAGCCATCAGCCGTCAGCCATCAGGTAAACCGAGAGTCGCGAAGGTTCGAAAGCCGCGAGCGAATGCCCTACCTGACGGCTGATGGCTGAGAGCTATTTCCCCACCGCCTTCAAACACTTCCCGTACAGTTCCAGCAGATGATCGGCATACTCTTCAGGTTTGGTCGTCGCGGGCCCGCCCTGAAAACCCACGCCGCCAGTTGTCCCGGTTGTTCTGCCATAGCTGGTCGTCATGGCGACAAATTTCATCAAGTCAAGTGCAATGTCTTCGTTTCGGCGATTGCCGAGAGAAAGATTGGATGCATCCATGATTATTACTCCTCAATATCACTGGCCCGCGGCCAGAGGTTCTTTAGCTATTAAGGATGCCGTATTTTCCGGCGCCTTGGCGCGATGATAGCAGAACAGTCCCCGCGCGAACCAAAGCGCAAGTCCAAGACTTAGCCCACCTCCGCCAGTCCATAACTCGATGACCATCGCGATCGCATGGCTTTCAAGGCGCGGTCGATTTCTTGCTTTGATAGTTCGGCGTTTGGCCCGGCGACGACGAACGCCGCTTCGCGCTTGGCAGCCTCCAGCAGCTGCCGATCGCGAATCAGGTTCGCGACTCGAAAGCTCGGGATGCCGGCCTGCTTGGTTCCAAAAAAATCTCCCGGACCGCGCAATTCCAGATCGAGCTCTGCAATCTTAAAGCCGTCATTATTCTGCACCATGGCATCGAGCCGTCGCTGGCCCTCTTCGGAGACTTTTACGCCATACATAAGCACACAATACGACTTCGCCGCCCCGCGCCCAATACGTCCACGAAGTTGATGCAGTTGCGCCAGCCCGAACCGGTCCGCATGTTCGATGACCATGACGGCGGCGTTCGGAACATCGACGCCGACTTCGATGACCGTGGTCGCGACCAGAATCTCAAGCTCCCCGCGCTGAAATTCCCGCATCATGCGTTCTTTAGAATCCGCGTCGAGCCGCCCGTGCAGCAGGCCAACATGCTGGCTGGGAAAAATCTTGTCGCGCAGTTGCCGGTGCATCTGCTCGGCCGCCTTGAGCTCGCGCTCTTCGTTCTCCTCGATCACGGGATAAACGACATAGGCCTGATGTCCTGCGCCTACTTCCCGCCGCACGAATTCCCACACGTCAGACGCCCGTTCGTCAGGCACAGCTTGCGTGTCAATCGGTGTTCGTCCCGGTGGAAGCTCGTCGAGCACGGAAACATCCAGATCCCCGTAAAGAGTGAGCGCAAGTGTGCGAGGAATCGGCGTGGCAGTCATAACCAGCACGTCCGGCTCCGGTGCCCCGCTATCCTTCTTCATCAGCTTCAGTCGCTGCATCACTCCGAACCTGTGCTGCTCATCCACAATCACCAGCCCCAGCCTCTCGAATTCCACCCGATCCTGAATCAGCGCGTGGGTCCCAATGATGAGCTGCGCGTTGCCCCGCGCGATGTGCTGACGCACAAGGCGCTTCCGGTCCTGCTCCAGCGAGCCCGTAAGCAGCACGATGCGATACCCGGCTTTTTCCAGAATCTGGCGCGCCGAAAAATAATGCTGCTGCGCCAGAATCTCCGTCGGGGCCATGAACGCGACCTGATATCCGTTTTCGATCGCAATAATCGCCGCCTCAAACGCCACAATCGTCTTACCCGATCCAACGTCTCCTTGCAGCAAACGCCGCATGGGATAGGGCGTTTGCATGTCTGTGGCAATCTCTTTCAGCACGCGTTTCTGCGCCGCCGTCGGATGAAACGGCAGGATCTTCTTGATCGCTTCCCTGGCGCGCCCGTCAAGCCGAAATGCGATTCCGGTCTGCGCCTTCTGCTCGCGCCGCTTCAGCTCCAGACCCAGCTCAATGAAGAACAGTTCGTCGAAGATCAGCCGGATGTGCGCGGGTGTGCGCGACGATTGCAGATCGGTAAAGCTCTCACCGGCTTCCGGCCAATGAACACGCCACAATGCCTCGCGCGGAGAAACCAAACTCAGATGAGCGCGCACCGCCGCCGGAATCGGATCCGGGAAATCCGGATTCAGATTCTCCAGCGCCCAGCGAATTATCCGCCGAAACCAGCGCGGCGTAAGCTTTCCCGTCGCCTCATAGATCGGAACAATCCGCCCAATCTCCAGCGACGCAGCCACTTTCTTCTCGGCTTCGTCGGCCCCGCCTTCTTCATTCACGTCGCCCAGAATCTCGAACTGCGGCTGAATGATCTGCAATTGCCCATCGCGATCGGCCTCGACTTTGCCGTAGAGCGCAAGCATCTGGCCCGGCTGAAACTTGCCCTGCAAATATGTCGCGTTGAACCACAGGCATTTCAGCCGATTGCGTCCCTGACCCACCGTCAGCTGGAAAATCGGCATTCGCCGCGTGCGAAACAACCCAGAGTTACGCACCTCGGCAATCACCGTCGCCATCTCGCCCGCGCGCAACTCGGCCACCGAGCGCGGGTTCAATCGATCTTCATAGCGGAATGGCAGATAATGCAGCAGATCGTCAACCGTGCGGATGCCCTTGGCGCCCAGCACCTCTGCCAGGCGCGGCCCGATTCCTTTCACGTACTGCACTGCGGTCGACGGTTCCAGCATCTCAAGGGATGTTAGCAGGGAGGAACACGGCGAAGTGAGTCGCGCGTCAACCCGAAACACTCTCACCAATTTCCTCGACGCGCTGGCCGCCGTCCTCGCCGGCAACGCCATCTATTTCCTCCTCATGCCGCACCTGCCCCGCGCCATGCGCCACGCCATGTTCAGGGAAGACTGGGGACTGCTCGTCGATTTCGCCATCTGCACCATTCTCTTCATCGCCGTGAAAATGATCTTTCGTCGCAAGCGTGGATCCTAATTTGTCATCCTGAGAGTGTGTGACTTTTAGCGGTGTCATCCTGAGGGAAGTGAGGTGAGCGAAGCGAGCCGAACGACTCGAAGAGCCTGCCCCGAGCGTAGCCGAGGGGACCCCTACAAGCTCATCCGCAGTCGCAGCCGCCGCAAGGCATTTTCCCGACACTCCCACCACGACCTTCACCCCGCCGTATAATTCGCAACAATGATCACCGTTTCCAAGGAGGATTACCTCAAGGCCATCCTCGAGGCCGAAGGCGAAGGCGAAACGGTAATCTCCGCGACGCTCGCCCATTGGCTCAACGTCTCGCCGCCCGCTGTGACCATGGCCGTTCGCCGCCTCAAGAAGGATGGCTTGGTGCGCGTGAATACCGACGGCCACGTTCGCCTGACCGCCGCCGGCCTGAAGATCGCCCGCAAGCTCACGGAGCGTCACCACCTCATCGAGCGCATGCTCAGCGAGATTTTCGGCATGGAGTGGTTCCAAGTTCACGACGAGGCGGAGCGCCTCGAGCACGCCGTGTCCCCGGCCTTCGAAGCCAAACTCGTCGCCAAACTAGGCCGCGGACGTCCCTGCCCGCACGGCAATCTCAGCGAACTCGAGAGCCCCGCCAGCCGCCGAAAACGCGGCCTCATGCTCCTCTCTGACGCCGAACCCGGAGAGAGCTACACAGTCAGCGGAATTTATGAGCGCGACCGCAGGCTGCTCGAATTCCTGGAATCCCGCGGCATCCGTCCCGGCGGCAAGATCGGCCTGGTGGAACGCAACTACGATAAGACAATCTCCATCCGAACGGCGAAGGGTGCAATGGTTTTAGGCCGTTCCGCGGCCGAGCGAATTTGGGTTTCGCGTTTGTCCCCTCGTTCCGTATAATTAACCACAGTTAATATCCTGGCATGTACGCCAGTTGACTGTGGGGTTACTCTGGACCGTCCACTTCCTCAACCCGACACAACGATTCCCGCGACCCCACACGTCTCCCTCGAAGGCGTTCACCATACCATTGCCGTCCCGCACCACGAAGCCGGATTCTGGCGTCAGTGGCGCGCCTTCGTCGGTCCCGCAATCCTGGTCAGTGTCGGCTACATGGACCCCGGCAACTGGGGCACCGACCTGCAAGGCGGCGCGCAATTCAAATACGGACTCCTCTGGGTGGTCGGCGTCGCCAGCCTGATGGCGATTTTCATGCAGGTAATCTCCGCGCGGCTTGGCGTAGTCACCGGCAAAGACCTCGCCCAATGCTGCCGCGACTGGTATCCCGCCTGGACTCGTTGGCCCAACTGGATCATGAGCGAAATGGCCATCGGAGCCTGTGATCTGGCCGAGGTGCTGGGCAGTGCGGTCGCCCTCAACCTGCTCTTCCACATTCCACTCTTCTGGGCCGTCATCATCACCGGCCTCGACGTTCTTCTCCTACTTGCCCTACAGAGCTTCGGCATGCGCACCATCGAGGCGGTGGTGCTGCTGCTGATCACGACCATCTCCATCTGCTACTTCATAGAGATTTTCGTCCTGCCCGAAACTCAGCCCAGCTTCCTCGAAATGGGCAAAGCGATGATCCTCCCGCACCTCGGCCAATTCGGCATGGTCTACATCGCCATCGGCATCATCGGCGCAACGGTGATGCCGCACAATCTTTATCTCCATTCCGCCCTCGTCCAGAGCCGCCAGCTCCAAAAAGACGACAAGTCGATCCGGCGCGCTATTCAGTTCAACACCATCGATTCGACCGCCGCGCTCACCGTAGCCTTCTTCGTCAACGCGGCCATCCTCGTCCTCGCCGCGTCCGTATTTTTCGGAAAGCAAAGCGTCACGGTCGCCGGCGGCCACGTAGTCACCTTCACCGCCAACAGCGATTGGATCCGCGTAGCCTACTTAACCCTCGCCCCGCTCTTGGGCACCACCGCGGCCAGCACGCTCTTCGCGGTAGCGCTTCTCGCCAGCGGACAAAGCAGCACCATCACCGGCACCCTCGCCGGCCAAGTCGTGATGGAAGGCTTCATGCACTGGCGAATCAAGCCCTGGGTGCGCCGTCTCATCACGCGCACGCTGGCGATTCTGCCGGCCGTCTTCATCATCGGCCTGCGCGGCGACAGCAGTGTGACCGACCTGCTCACCCTGAGCCAGGTCGTTCTCGCCTTGCAGCTGCCATTCGCGATGTTTCCGCTGCTCCAGTTCACCAGTTCGCGCAGGCGCATGGGCAGATGGAAGAATGGCGCGTTCCTGCTGGTTGCCGGTTGGACGAGTGCTATCCTGATCACCGCCATGGATCTCTATGGCCTGCCCGACTCGATCAAGGCAGCCTGGCAGATGATTGCAGGCGGATAAGAAGTCGACACCATGTACGACACCATTCTCGTAACACTCGATGGCACGCCGACCGACCGGGCAATCATCGAGCACATCAAGCAACTCGCCAAGCTCGCGCATAGCCGTCTGGTTTTGCTGCACGTGGCCGACGGCTGGGCCGCCAGAACCTACGGGCCCGACGCTGTCAGTCCTGAGATTTCAGAGGACACTGCATACCTGGAAAAAGTCCGATTGGAGTTTGAAGCGGCGGGAATCCCCGCGCAAGCCGAGCTTGCCTTCGGCGAACCTGCCAGCGAGATCATCGATTGGGTTAAGCGCAAGGGTTGCGACCTGGTCGCCATGAGCACTCACGGGCACCGCTTGCTCGCCGACATATTTCTGGGCGCAACTGCCACTCGCGTTCGCCACAGCATCAGCGCGCCCGTGCTGCTGCTCAAGGCGAAATAGGTTCGTCGCGCCGCAGCTCGCTCCATTCTCGACTTACACAATCGACGATCGAAGTAATAGACTGGAAGGTTGCAATCTGGCCGCTCAAGCGTGCAGGCTCGCTATCTCAGTGAGAATCGGTTTGGAATGCTCCATCATCCATAAATTAGGAAGGCACTCATGTCAGCAAATAGTTTCGGCGCTCGCGCCACCTTCAAAGTCGGCAATAAAGAATACGAACTCTACCGCATCGATGCTCTCGACAAGCAGGGCATTTCGACCAAGCACCTGCCGTTCTCGCTCCGCATCCTTTTGGAGAATTTGTTGCGAACCGAAGACGGCCGCAACGTTACTCCGCAGGAAATCCGCGCTCTGGCCGCCTGGAACAGGAATTCGAAGCCCGAAAAGGAGATCGCGTTTACGCCCAGCCGCGTCCTGCTTCAGGACTTCACCGGCGTTCCCGCCGTCGTCGATCTCGCCGCTATGCGTGATGCCATGCGCAGCCTCGGCGGCGATCCCGCGCTCATCAATCCGCTGCAGCCCGCCGAACTCGTCATCGATCACTCCGTCCAGGTCGACGAATTCGGCACGGCCGGCGCCTTCGACATGAACGCGCTCCTCGAATTCCAGCGCAACAAAGAGCGTTACGCCTTCCTGCGCTGGGGACAAACCGGCTTCCGCAATCTAGCCATCGTCCCGCCCGACACCGGCATCGTTCACCAGGTCAATCTCGAATATCTTGCGCGCGTCGTCTTCGTTCACGAGGAGGGCCGCAAGCGCATCGCCTATCCCGACACCCTGGTCGGCACCGATTCGCATACAACCATGATCAACGGACTCGGCGTGCTGGGCTGGGGTGTTGGTGGAATCGAAGCCGAAGCCGCCATGCTGGGCCAACCGGTCTCCATGCTCATCCCGCTGGTAGTCGGCGTGAAGCTAACCGGTCGTCTCCGTGAGGGCGCAACCGCCACCGACCTCGTCCTGACCATCACCGAAATGCTGCGCAAGCATGGAGTCGTCGGCAAGTTTGTCGAATATTTTGGTCCGGGCTTGCAGGATCTTCGGCTCGCCGATCGCGCGACCATCGCCAACATGTCGCCCGAATATGGTGCCACCTGCGGCATCTTCCCGATCGACAAGGAGACTCTGCGCTATCTCGAGCTCACCGGCCGCAGCGACGAACAGATCGCGCTCGTCGAAGCTTATGCCCGCGAGCAGGGGCTGTTTCATGATGCGCGCACGCCCGAAGCCGAATACTCAGAGCTGCTGAGCCTCGATCTGTCCACCGTCGAGCCGTGTCTGGCCGGTCCGAAGCGTCCACAAGATCGGGTCGTGCTATCGAAAGCAGGCGAGTCTTTCGCGAGCGCTCTGCCATCGCTCATCAAGCCGAAGAACGGGTCGAAGCCTGCTGCCGCTACCGCCACGCCGAATGCCGCCCGATGGGAGCAGGAAGGTGGCAATCCGGCCGCCGTCGGCGTCGAAGATCCCAATGTTCACGAGCACGTTCCGCTGGATGTGCGCAAGGCGCTCAAGCACGGCAGTGTCGTCATCGCTGCGATCACCTCGTGCACGAATACTTCGAATCCGTCCGTGCTCATCGCGGCTGGCTTACTCGCGAAGAAAGCGGTCGAGAAGGGCCTTACGGTCCCGGCATGGGTCAAGACATCGCTCGCGCCCGGCTCGAAGGTGGTTAAAGACTACCTCGAAACCGCCGGACTGATGCCGTATCTGGAGAAGCTGAAGTTCCATCTTGTCGGCTACGGCTGTACCACGTGCATTGGCAACTCCGGCCCGCTGCCTACCGAGGTTTCGCGTGCCATTGACGACAACAATCTCGTTGTAGCTTCCGTGCTCTCCGGCAATCGCAACTTCGAAGGCCGCATCAACTCCGAAGTGCGCGCCAACTACCTGATGTCCCCGCCTCTGGTGGTCGCTTTCGCGCTCGCCGGACGGATCGATGTTGACTTGCGCAAGGACCCCCTCGGCAAAGGTAAAGATGGCAAATCTGTTTATCTCGCTGACATCTGGCCATCACAGCAGGAAGTCGAGCAGTCGATGTCTGGCGCTATCACCTCGCAGATGTTTCGAAAGAGTTATGCCGAGGTTTACTCCGGTGACGAGCGCTGGCGCGGATTGCACGTTCCCAAGGGTGAAACCTATGCGTGGGAAAAAGAGTCGACCTACATTCGTCAAGCGCCCTACTTCGATGGCATGAGGATTAAGCCTTCGGGAGTCGAGGACATTCAAGGCGCGCGCGTGCTCGCGGTGCTCGGCGATAGCGTTACCACCGATCACATCTCGCCTGCTGGATCGATTAAGAAGGACAGCCCCGCGGGAAAATATCTGATCGCGCACGGCGTCCAGCCTGGGGACTTCAACTCTTATGGCTCGCGACGCGGCAATCATGAAGTCATGGTGCGCGGAACCTTCGCCAACGTCCGCCTGCGCAACAAAATGGTGAACACTGAAGGTGGATTCACTCGCCATCTTCCCGACGGCGCCGAAATGTCCATCTTTGACGCCTCCGAGAAATACCACGCCGAGAAAACGCCGCTCGTCATTCTTGCCGGCAAAGAATACGGCTCCGGCTCGTCCCGCGATTGGGCGGCCAAAGGTCCGCGCCTGCTCGGTGTGCGTGCCGTGATCGCCGAAAGCTACGAGCGCATTCACCGTTCGAATCTCGTAGGCATGGGCATTCTGCCGCTGCAATTCCTGCCCGGAGAAAACGCCGAGACACTCAAACTGAATGGCGAAGAGATTTTCGAGATCGCAGGCATTCGCGAGGTAGTCGAAAAATTTTCCTCCGGCCGTAAAATCACAGTCCGCGCGAAGGGCAGCGACGGCAAGCCCCGCGAATTCCAGGCCATTGTCCGCATCGACACGCCGCAGGAAGCTCTCTACTACGCCAACGGCGGAATCCTGCATTACGTTTTGCGTCAACTGCTGGCTGGAAAAACAGAACCAGAAGCTGTGACAGCCTGAACCCTCGCAAGAACTTTCCACAACGGGACGCCATCGCGTCCCGTTTCCTTTCTGGCGTGGACTTTGGATCATTTTGGTGGCGTCGACGCGGTCGGTGCGTCAGGCCCTTGAACGTTCCTCTTGCTCGGTGGATGAGAAAGCTCGCGATGTTATCCTAGAGATGGTTCACGCCCCAGACTCTCGAACGCCGTGTCCAATCCAACATGCCCGATCCAAAAAACCTAGTGTCAGCGAATCCAGACCCTGAAGTTCCCGAATCCACGCCGGCCAGCGAGCCGGCCTCCGAAACTGAAGAGTCGTTCCAGAAGATTTTTTCCGAGTACGAAAAGAGCCACGCGCGCAAGCCGGAAGCCGACCAGAGCCGTGAAGGCACTGTCATCTCGGTCACCGCAGACTCCGTGATCCTCGACATAGGCTTCAAGAGCGAAGGGCTTTTGCCGCTGCCCGAAATGCGTGGCGCTCCCGTGAAGCCCGGCGACAAGATCAAGGTCACGATCAAGGGCCGCGATCCAGAAGGCTATTACCAGCTCACGCGCGGCAAAGTCCAGCGCGTCACCGATTGGGAATCCCTGAAGAAAGCCTTCGACGAAAAGGCGACCATCGTGGGCATGGTCACCGGCGTGATCAAGGGCGGCCTGAGCGTCGATGTCGGCGTGCGCGCCTTCATGCCCGCTTCGCGCACCGGAACTCGCGATGCCACCGAGATGGAAAAACTGGTCGAGCAGGAAATCCGTTGCCGCATCATCAAGCTCGACGTGGAAGATGAAGACGTAGTCGTTGATCGCCGAGCCATTGCCGAAGATGAAGAGCTGGCCGTTAAACAGCGCCGTTTCGACGAGCTCAAGGAAGGCGATGTTGTAAACGGCGAGGTGCGCAGCCTCACTGACTACGGCGCATTCGTCGATATCGGCGGCGCTGATGCGCTGCTGCATGTCGGCGAAATTTCCTGGCATCGCGTGAACAAGCCGTCTGACGTGCTTTCCGCGGGCCAGCGGATCGAAGCCAAAATCATCAGGATCGAGCCGGAGAAAAAGCGCATTGCGATCAGCATGAAACAACTGCAAGCGCATCCCTGGGATTCCGTGGCGGAAAAATACAAGGCCGGCGATCGCGTGCGCGGCGCAATTACACGGGTCGCCGATTTCGGCGCCTTCGTGGAAGTCGAGCCGGGAGTCGAAGGCCTGATTCATATCTCCGAAATGTCGTGGGGGAAGAAAGTTCGGCATCCCAGCGACCTGGTAAAAGTCGGGGAGACCGTCGAAGCTGTCATCCTCGGAATCAAGTTCGAAGAACGCCGCATGTCGCTTGGCCTCAAGCAGGCGCTCGGCGATCCCTGGGTGGGAGCAACCGAAAAATTTGCGCCTGGAACCGTGATCGATGGTCCGGTGACGACCATTACGAAGTTCGGAGCGTTCGTACAGCTCGCCGAGGGTATCGAGGGCATGATTCATGTCAGCGAAATCAGCGCCGAGAAGCGCATCAACCATCCCCAGGACGTGCTGAAATCCGGGCAGGTGGTGCAGGCGCAGGTGCT
Source organism: uncultured Acidobacteriaceae bacterium (assembly GCA_963698865.1). Lineage (GTDB taxonomy): Bacteria > Acidobacteriota > Terriglobia > Terriglobales > Acidobacteriaceae > Acidiflorens. Next base: position 1,741,960 of record CAVOSL010000007.1, read on the forward strand.
CGCCATCGATCCGGAAAAACGCATCATTCGCCTGAGCATGAAACAGCTTGTGCCCACCGGCCTCGACGAATATCTCGCGGAGCACAAGGAAGGCGACACGGTCACCGGTCGCATCATTGAAGTTTCCGGCGACCGGGCCAGAGTCGAATTGGGACAAGGTATCCAGGCCCAGTGCCGGATTCCGCGAGAGGGAACCGGGCGCGCGGCCAAGAATCAGGAAACGCCAGCAGCAGGTTCGTCATCCGCGAAGCCCGATCTCTCGTCGCTCGGCTCGATGCTGCAGGCAAGGTGGAAGAGCGGCGCTCCGGCAAGCGAGACGAAGCCTGAAGGTCTGCGCTCGGGCCAGGTCCGCGAATTCCGCATCGCAAAACTCGACGCAGCCGCCAAGAAAATTGAATTGGAGTTGGGCTAGCTTTGATCGTTGCGAACGGCAAAAGAGGCCCGACGACTACCTCGCCGCATTCACCATCATCAAGGCGAAGAGCGCCGGCAGATAGAAGATCGTAGCCTGAAGCAGGCGCCGGGCGGGCGCTTTGGAGGCGGGGGCGGTCGCGGGCAATTGCGGCAGCGCCATTGCCATGGAGTAGCGGAACAGGGTCGCTCCCATCAGCACAGCTCCTACGAGATAGACGCGGCCTGCCATCCCCATCGCGACCGGCAGAACACTTACTGGAATCAGGGCCGCGGAATACGCCAAGATGCGCCACACCGTGGATTTTCCGTTTGACTCGACCACGGGCAGCATTTGAATCTCGCCCTGGGCATAATCTTCGCGATAGAGCCAGGCGATCGAAAGAAAATGCGGGAACTGCCAAACAAACATAATCGCGAAAAGAACCAGCGTGTCCAGTTCAATTCGTCCGCGCACCGCGGTCCATCCCAGCGCCACCGGCATGGCGCCCGGGAAGGCGCCGACGAAGGTGCAGATCGGCGAAACCTTTTTCAATGGAGTGTAGGCGGCGAGATAAACGAGTGCGGTCAGGAACACCAGCAACCCCGTCAGCAGATTTGTGTAGACGGCGAGATAGGCCGAGCCACCCAGCGTAAGAGCTAATCCAACCGTAATGGCATGGCGGAACGACATGCGTCCCGCAGGCAGCGGGCGCGTGGCGGTGCGGCGCATGCGGGCGTCCACACTTGCTTCCATCACTTCATTCAGCGCGGCCGTTCCGCTTGAAACCAACGCCACGCCGAACAGCGCATGAAACAGCCCGAGCGTCCATGACGATACGCCCGCGCGGTGCGCGCCAAAAAAGTATCCGCACCAGGCCGTCAGCACGATCAGGGTTGTAATCCGCGCCTTGGTCAGTTCAGCGTAATCGCGCAGCAGACCTGCTATTTGCCGAGCAGAATTTGTATGTGCCATGAACCCCACACCTGTCGATTTTCTTTTCGCTTCGATCCCGCCCCACGCGGCGCGTTGCTGCGAAACGGCTATTGGAAAATCTTCGACCCCACTGGCGATCAGACAAGGTCGCGTAACAAACTACGAAGGATAGCATTCGTATCGCTTCCTCCGCACAAAGTCAACACAAAATTCCAGAACCCCACCAGACCGTCTCTCATATTCGCATCAACATATTCGCAACGAATATATTCGCACCCGGGCGCGGTTCTTGCCAAACTGCTATCCGCCGGTCAAAGGCCGCCGGCCGCATTCGATACCGTAAACGTCTCCGGCGGATCGAAATAGCACTGATGCCACATGGCGGCATCGGTCAGACCACCGGCTTTCCACTTCCGAATGGTCGGCAGCGTAGCCGCGATCATGCCGCCATCCGCCGAATCGAAGATCAGCACCAGACCTGCCAGGTCCGGTGACTTCGCAAGCTCGTTGTAACTGCGGTCGAGCAATGACTTGGCGAACTCGAGCTTTGCACTGGCTCCGCCATTTTTCGCATCCTCGTGAATTTTTTGCACCGATATGATCTTTACATTCTTTCCGCGGAGTGGCGCCCAGTCACCGGGAAAAGGCGCCCTCTCTTCCCGGCTCACCTGAAATATTTCCGCGGCAGTGGGAACTGAGTTCGCGAGGGACGTAGGGACATCGGGAATGCCCTCGGGCATCTCGAGGCTAGTGCGCCAGATCCACCCGCGCGACAGCCCGGAAATTCGTACGTGGACCCAATCCGCACTGTAGTCGAGCATCTCAAACTCATCTTGCGCGTCTGCCATGAACAAGGTCTTGCCGCTCAGGCTGGGAGAGGCCACGACGGGCGTTCCCGATTTTTTTATGGCCACCAGATTTTTGGGGCGCGATTGATTCCGAATCGCATCTTCCATGCTGGAGAGTTCGGCGCGCACATCCACCGCCTTCTTTTCAGTGGGCTTTGAGGCCGTGGACGGACGCGGGAGGTCCGACTGGACCGGTAAGCCGTTGCCGGCCGGGAATGTGCCGCTGCTTTCCGGTGCGTTGGGCAGCGGAGTCGACACGATGGGCAGGTCAGATCGAGATGAAGACGGGCTATTGGGTACCGCCGCCGCACCGGCGCCAGCCGATTTCTCTTCTGAGCTTGTCTGCGCGGCTGACAACTGATCGCCCAGTTGATCGAGGAGGTCCGCTTCGAGCCGGCCATTGGATTTCAGCAACTGGTAGCCCGAGCGCGCGGAATTTGCGTCCTTGTACCAGGCGGTGACGTTGGCGTTCACTCGCACAACCGATCCAGCAGGCGTTTCGCTTACCTGCGCGGTGCACTGGTAAAACGCTCTTTGGTACTGAGTTAGAGGATGATCGCCCACGAGCACGAAGCCTTCGATTGTCGGCAGATGTCCGCTCATCGCGGGTTGCAATTGCTTCAGCGCCTTTTCAACGGTTTTCTTGGGGGCGCGAAAGGTGCGTTCGACGGGAGCCGTTTGCGCTCCGCTCTCACCGGCCAAAAATGCGAGCGCTACGACGGCGATTGCCACCGTTACGACGCGCCAGTATGCTGACCGTCGCACGATCATGGCAAGATCTCCAGTTCGTCCCGGCGAATCCAGCCATGCGCGCCCTCATGGGTCTCAACCCCAAGCCAGTACGTGCTCAGGATCACCACCAACACTTCCGTACCCGGGGCCAACGTCTTCACCGTGCTCGCGGTGTGAAACGGAGCGGACTTGAGCGGCGCTCCGGGGTTCTTCACGATCCGCTCGACCTCTCGCCGCAGCCTGGTGAGGCGCTGCTCGGGGGTTTCATTTGGATCCTCCGTCAGAACCGTCGCGGTCGCCGATGAACTGAACTTGGACTGGCCGAGCGAAGATTGCCTGCGCGGTGGTTGGCCGAGCGACGACTGACTCGAAGTCCCAGCGTCGGGAGTGCGGCTCGAACTTTCGTCGAGACTTGAAGCGGAGGGCGTGCTTAGCAACTCGGTGTTGCCCAGATCGAATTCTTTTTTGGCGATGTGCTCCTGCTTTTCTCTGAGAGCATCTTCGGTTTCCTTCTTGACCAGTTCCATCTGACCGAGATGGTCCTGAATATCCTTGTACTCGCTGGTTTCAACGGAGCCATTCGATTGGTGGACGGCATGCCGGAAGTCTTCCACGAAGAGGGCGTCGATCCGCAGGATGGTATTTTTCTCACCCTGCGGTTGCACGATATATCGCACCGCTACCGTGCCAACATCCGTGCTGTCCTTGAAGTTCCACGGGTTGAGTGCCGCCTTCCGCACTTTGTAGAAAACTCTTCCGGGATCCTTCCAGGGGGGGAATACTGGCGTCGAAGTAGCCAGGACCGCACCGCTAATGTATTCGTCCTTGACGTATTCCTTGGTTCCGCGAATGATGCCGTTGCCGGCCACGTCGGCGACAGCCTCCGACACCTCGGCGACGGGGGTCGGGATGTTGACGATGAGTCCAACGCCATACTGCGCGGAATTCTTTTCGCGCGCCTGAAGAGGAATTGCCAGAATGGCAAGGAAAAAGAACAGCAAGGCCGACGCATAGAGGTAAAGCTGAAGCCCGCGCTTAGTGTGCAGGCTATTGCCTCGAAAACCTCGCTCCATTGCCACAACCGGCTCCATTGGGTCCCGATGCCTGAGTCTGATACGGAGAGCGGATGCTGTCAACCTCGAGCGCATTCCACACTCCATGTCGTTGACCACGCTTGAAAGGTTGTAAACATTTTGTAAAAAAAAATTGGCTGATGCTCTTGCACTTTTGTTCGACAGGGTAGTAATATCCATCCCGCCAGTTTGTGGTTGGACCACTCGACCGGAAAAAGTTTGCTATTGTGCCGGGGTCGGGTCTGGTGATAGCCCCGGTTCGGGTTTTCGCCCCGCTGGCTTCAGTTGGTTCGTGGGGAAGTTGGGGTCGTTCAAAAAGTTAAATAGAAGTATCTGAGGAGTGCAGCATGCGTATGTGGGCGCAGTCTCACCTCTGTCAGAAGCAGCGGGCGATTTCTCTCCTGACAGTCGCATTCGCGTTGGTCGTAACGATTCTCGGCACAACTCAGCCAGCTACCGCCCTCCCTGCCTTTGCCAGGAAGTACGGGCTGCGCTGCTCGGCGTGCCACGAGAGCTGGCCAATGCTCAATTACTTCGGCCAGAAGTTCAAGGACAACGGCTACCAGTTGATGAATGACCGGGACTCGCCGATCTGGCAGAATCCCAGCTACTGGCCCATCACCTTGCGCATCACGCCCTTCTGGAGCCGCGAGCACGTCAACAAAATAGCCGTCGATGGGACGGACACTGGCGAGACCAGCCTCACTCAGAGTGGATTTAATCTGACCGGTCTCGACATCCTGACCGGTGGAACGATCGAAAAGAACATCTCCTTCCTGCTTGTTCCATCTTCCGACGAGACGGGCGCCTTCCACTTTGAATCCGCCAACGTTCGCTTCGACAATCTGCTGGGCAGCCCATGGCTGAACGTCAAGGCCGGCAAGTTTGAGTTGGACAGCTTTATTTCCGAAAAACGAACCCTGACTCTTTCGGCCAGCGGGGGCGGATACCAACTCTTCCACTTCATCCCGGTGGGAGATGGAAACATCTTTGGCCAGATTGGAGACAACCAGTTAGGCGTGGAGTGGATGGGACACTCGGCGAATGACCGCACACGCCTCTCGGCGGCGCTCCTTAGTTCGGTAGATGGCAATGTGGACCTGCCGTATGGCCGCAACTCCTATACGGGTTTCTTGGCCGCGAGCCATGCTTTTGACACGGGCAGGCTCGGTGTTCAGCGGATTGGAGCATATGCCATGATTGGCGTGGCTCCGACCGCATATCTGACGCAAGACGACGGTATTCCCATTCCGGGTACTGGGACCGCCAACAAGGACTTCGAGCGCTATGGTTTCGAAGGACTGTTCTATCTCACCAATCACCTGGACATCCAGGTCTTTACACAACACGGGTCGGATAGCGCGTGGTTTGGTGCATGCTATGGCGACATCATCGATCCTGACACGGGCTGCACCAACAACAACACGGGCGGCGGCCTCACAGGATTTCGAAGGCCGACATGGAATGGCGCTTTTGTCGAAACGCATTATGTCTGGAGCCCACAGTTCATCATCATCCAGCGTTCGGAGTGGGTGAGGATGTCGCAGCAGGCTGACCCGACGGTGGCGTCGAATCTGGGCAACATCGACAACTACGTCTTCGGATGGCGCTACAACCCCTTCATGAACAACCGGGCGGGTTTTGCTCTCCACAACGAATACTCATGGATCCGGCAACGGGGAACTTCCCCGGTAACCGGCACCGACCTCACGAGCAATAGCGTGTTGCTCGGGTTTGACTTCGACTTCTAAAAGGAGAACAGCAATGCGAAGAAAACTACTGCAGTCGTCATTGTTGGTGAGCGCGGCCGCTGTTCTCTTGTGCGCCGCGTCGCCTGCGCAGGTCACGGAATATCAAGAAAAGGAATGGCTGAACTCGCCCGCCGCGAGCAGTCATGTAGGAAATATCACCGGCAACGCTCATGATGCCATCGAGCCTTACCGCCGCTACTGCATGGTTTGCCATGGCCCACTCGGCGACGGCAACGGGGAGACCGCGCAGTGGATCGACCCGAAGCCGCGTGATTTCACGTTGGGAGTGTTCAAATGCCGTTCTACTCCCACCGGCACGCTGCCCACGGACGAGGATCTCTTCGATACGATCGGCCGCGGGCTCGACCGCTCCAACATGCCTCCCTGGAATGCGCTAAGCAACCAGCAGCGGGCGGACCTGGTCGCATGGGTCAAGCACTATTCACCCCGCTGGCAGACGGAAAAACCCGGCGCGCCGATCGTCATTCCGCCCGAGCCTGAAGTCACAGCCGAAAGGATTAAGGCCGGGCAGGAAGTTTTCAACCGCGTGCAGTGCTGGAAGTGTCACGGCGTCGAAGGCAAAGCTAATGGGCCGTCGGCCTCCACTCTCCAAGACGATCTCGGGCGGCCGATCCTGCCATACAACTTCGCTGAGGGCGGACGCTTCAAATGCGGTACAACGGACAGCGATCTCTACAAGATTTTCATGACCGGACTGGACGGCACTCCCATGCCCTCCTTCGCCGACAATATCAAGCCGGATGAGGCGTGGGATATGGTGTTCTTCCTGCGAACGCTGCAACCATTTCACACCAAGGCGAAAGAACTCGCCAAGGGCCTCAATTTGAAGCCCATTAATCCAAATGCACCACCACCTTCTCAATAGAAGGGGAAGAAAAGAGCATCAGGAGATATGCAATGAAGAATTGGAACAAACGCGCCCTCCCCATTCTGTCGGCCCTGGTTGTCGTTGCCGTCGTCGCAGCCATCGTCGGCGAGCGAGTTAAGGCCGCCGGCGAAGGATCGATCACCGGCACAGTCAAGCTCACCGGAACTCCCCCTCACATGAAGGGCATCGACATGTCCAAGGACCCTTACTGCGTCGCGCAGCACAAGGACAAGCCGGTCACGCTAGAGAATGTGATGGTCGGGTCAAACGGAGGCCTTGAAAACGTCGTTCTCTACATCTCGGAAGGCCTAAGCGGCAGCGCGGCCAGCGCCGTTTCATCCGCGGAGCCAACCTTCGATCAGAAGGGGTGCATGTATACGCCTCACGTGATGGCGGTAAATCCGGACGAGAAGTTCAAGGTCATCACCGGCGACCAGACGACGCATAACATTCATCCGCTTCCCGCACCCGGCACCGGCAACATTGGGTGGAACAAGTCCCAGCCCCCGGGAGCGCCGCCGATCGAGGCCAGCTGGAAGAACCCAGGAGGTCGCGATCTCAGTGAAGTGCAACATTCATCCATGGATGCATGGCTGGCATGTGGTCGTGAAGGGGCCCTATGCGGTTACCGATGGCAGCGGCAACTTCACCATTAAGAACGTACCCGCCGGCTCTTACACCGTGACCGCCTGGCAAGAGGACCTCGGTACGCAGACGGCAAAAGTTACCGTGGCCGGCGGACAGGCCGCGAAAGCCGACTTTACGTTCAAAGGAAAGTAGAAAGGCGAATGTTCTTTCGGGCGGCGCTCGAAAGCGTCGCCTATTGTGTGGGGGCCTATGGAAACTGCAATCGGAGTATTTTCTGCCCGCGACCATGCCGAGGAAGCGGTCAGGGAATTACGCAATCAGGGCGTGCCTGACAACTCCATCATTTTTCTCACTCGGTCGGAGAGCCAGGCCAAAACAATCTCCACACAATTCGGCACCGCCGTGGGCGGCTTTGTAGGGGGAGCAACCGGCATGTCCGCCGGCGTGGTGGCCGCGACCCTATTGCTCCCAGGTGTCGGAGCGGTGTTTGCCCTGGGCTTTGGAGCGGCTGCGCTCTTGGGGCTGGCGGGAGCGGGTACGGGCGCCAAGCTTGGTTCCGCGGCTGCCAGCGCTGACGCGGGTGCCGAGCCGACGCCGGAGGACAAATGCGCCGAGGACGTAGGCTTCTTTCGCGAGGTTCTGAAGGAGGGACGTTCCTTGATCGTGGTTCGAACAGAATCTCGGGAGAACGCGAGTGCGGCGTGCGCCATTCTGGACCGCATGGGAATCGGCATGGCCGGCAAGACGCCGGTCAAAATGCAAACAAACTCGCGGCAAGTGGGAGACGCAACCGTTATCGACATCAGCGGAAGGATCACGGTGGGCGAAGGAAACATTGCGCTCCGCGAAATTGTCCGCGGCTTAGCTGATAAAGGAGTCAGGAAAGTCGTGTTGAATTTGGGGGAAGTGAACTACGTCGACAGCTCGGGAATTGGCGAACTGGTTAAGACGCACACGACGATCAAGAACAGCGGAGGCGAGTTGAAGCTCGCAAATCTGAACCAAAGGGTGAACGACTTGCTGCAGATCACACGACTATCTTCCGTCTTCGATATTCAGAAGGACGTGGCCAGCGCAATTCAGTCCTTCGGCGGTGAACCCCGGCCGCGTGCGTTGGCGTGAGAATTCTACAAACAGACCGACAACAACCACACCGCAATAAGCCAGGAAGTCTCAGACGGTTGACCAAACGCGAGGGTAAAACATGGCGAAACTCTTTGCAGTGACCATTTTCGTGATTGCAATACTCTCGGCGATTCCGATTGTCAGGCACACCTGGTGGCTGGCGCCGGATATATCAACTCACGGTGCGCCGATTGACGAGCAAACCAACGACACGATGTGGGAAGCCGGAATCTCGTTTCTGGCCTCGCAGATTCTGCTGGCGTGGTTTGTCTGGAGATTCTCCGGCGATCGGCCGGGTGAGAAGCTCAAGAACTTTCCCGGAGGAGCGAAAGCCGTAGTGTGGGCGGCTTTTCTGCTGGTAGGGACCGAGGTTCTGGCGCTGGGTGTCTTTGGAGTCAAAGCCTGGGCCAACGTCTACTTAACCCCTCCTGCGGCGAATGCCATGCCCGTTCAGGTGCAGGCTGGACAATTCGCCTTCTATTTCCGCTACCCCGGACCCGATGGAACGTTTGGTCCTCTCCACCCCGAGTTGATCAGCGAATCCAACGAGAATTTTTTTGGGCTCGACCAGACCCACGACGCCGATTCGAAGGATGACATTGTGACCGCCGAGATGGCGATCCCCGTGAACCGCGAGATTCATCTGTTCATGCACTCAAAAGATGTCGGGCACTCGTTTTTTGTGCCGGAATTGAGGATCCAACAGGACTTTGTCCCGGGCCTGGACCTCTCCGTGCATTTCACCGCAACAAAAATCGGCAGGTACGAGATTGTCTGTACGCAGCTTTGTGGCCTGGGTCACTACAACATGAAGGCATATCTCAGTGTGATGTCCCAGCCAGACTATGAGGATTGGATCAAGAAGCAGGCGGCGCTCCAGTAACGGAAGGCCGTCCGTAGCTCGGTAAGTTGGAAGAAAATATCTCCGTCGAGGTCAGGCCATGCACGACATGTCAGGACATGCAGCGGTAGCCCATCACGCGCCACCGACAAGCTTCATTCGGAAGCATGTCTTTAGTCTCGACCACAAGGTCATCGGCAAGCAGTATTACGCCTTGGCGCTGGTAGCGGTTCTGGTGGGAATGGTGCTTTCCTGGCTGATGCGCATCCATCTCGGATGGACGAACTACGCCATTCCGGGGCTGCATTATCTTTCCGCCAACGGTGCACCCGGCAATGTAATGACGCCCGAGTATTACCTCCAGTTGATGACCATGCATGCCACCATCATGGTCTTCTTTGTACTTACCACCGCCCCGTTCGCGGCCTTCGGTAATTACTTCTTACCGATCCAGGTGGGCGCGGAAGACATGCCCTTCCCGCATTTCAACATGATGTCGTTTTGGGTGACCTTCGTTGGCTTCCTGGTACTTGTCTCATCCTTCTTCGTGAGCGATGGCCCAACCCTGGGCGGTTGGACACAGTATGCGCCGCTCAGTGCGATTGGCGCGGTCGGCGGGCCTGGCGAAGGGATGGGCGTGGTTCTCTGGGCGACTTCTATCGCGATCTTCTGCGTTGGCCAGTTGCTCGGTTCGCTGAACTTCATCACCACCACCCTCGATATGCGGACGCGCGGAATGAGCCTGTGGCGCCTGCCCCTTAGTGCCTGGTCCTGGTTTATTACATCTTGCATGGGGTTGACGGCTTTCGCCGTCTTAATGCCCGCCTGTATCCTGCTCATCCTGGATCACGTGGCTGGTACGAGCTTTTTTGTGCCCTCCGGTACCGTGGTTAACGACCAACTGCAGCCTCACTCCGGCGGTTCGACGCTTCTGTGGCAGCATCTCTTTTGGTTCTTCGGACACCCTGAGGTCTACATCGCTATCGTGCCGGGTATGGGCATCGTGTCGCACGTTCTAGTTACGAATATGCGCAAGCCCATGCTGAGCCATCGCGTGCTGATCTATTCGATGGGCGCCCTAGCCGTTCTCAGCTATATGGTCTACGGCCATCACATGTTCGTCAGTGGGATGAATCCGATTTCCTCGCTCGCTTTTTCGTTCCCGACTCTGGTGATCACTATTCCTTCGACCATTGTCGTGTTGATCTGGCTCTGCAGCCTCTATGGGGCCAAGATACGAATCAATACTGCCTCGCTGTTCGCTTTGGGCTTCATTTCGATGTTCATCACCGGCGGAATTAGCGGTTTTTTCCTGGCACAACCCTCTGTTGACATCATGTTACATGCCACTTACTTCGTAGTTGGACACTTCCACATGGTAATGGGAGTGGCGGCTATGTTCGGCATCTTTGCCGGAACCTACTTTTGGTTCCCCAAGATGTATGGCCGAATGATGAACGAAACCTTAGGCAAGGTTCACTTCTGGCTTACTTTTGTCGGCGCCTATGCCATCTTCATGCCATTCCACTACCTCGGCTTGGCCGGGAATGTGCGGCGTTATCAGGCCTTCGTGGTCGAATACATGCAGCCCCTTATTCCGGTGCATCGGTTTATCACCGTGGCTGCATTAGCGACTGGCGCGGCGCAACTGATCTTCTTGTACAACCTGATTTACAGCCGCTTCCGGGGTAAGGCTGCGACGGACAACCCGTGGCAGGCAACCTCACTGGAGTGGAGCACGCCCACAACCCCACCGCCGCATAACAACTTTGGCGACAAACTGCCGGTGGTTTACCACGATCCTTATCAGTATGGCGTGCAAAGTTCGGTGGGCGATTATGTAATGCAAGCGTCGCCGGAGCAAGTAAAGTCTGAGCACGACGAAGCTTAGTAGTGATAGACCGTTGTCCGAGGGGAGTTAGTAGCAATGGCAACCACGGTTCCTGAACGGCCAAGAATTGACGAACAACGTGATCCCTCGCGGCGCGTGAACAACTCGGGCAATGGCGGCTGGAGGAATCTGGTACCTTCTGGGGGCGATCTGCGCGCAGTGCAAAACTACGCTCCGCCACCCGCATCTACTGGAATTTGGGTCGTGCTGGCGTCAATCACGATGACGTTCCTGGCCTTCACCAGCGCCTTGGTGGTTCGCCAGGGGTCAGCGGCTGACTGGCGTCATCTCACGCTGCCCGCGGTGCTCTATCTCAACACCGTCGTGCTTCTCGCCAGCAGCATAACTCTGGAACTGGCCCGCCGCCAGGTCGGCGCTTTCATGGGCGGGCTAAGAACGGAAGAGGCCAAGCCTACCCGTTGGCTGTATGTCACCCTCTTTCTCGGCCTGCTATTCGTGGCTGGACAATATGTCGCATGGCTGCAATTGCGATCGCAGGGATTGTATCTGGCCACCAATCCCAACAGTTCGTTTTTTTATGTTCTGACGGCGATCCACGCTCTGCATGTCTCCGGAGGATTAGGCGGACTGGTGAGGGTCATTTACCGCCTGGATAAGTCGAACCTGCGCAAGAGCACGCTGGACGCAACCGCGACTTACTGGCATTTCATGGACGGACTGTGGGTGTATCTGCTCGTGTTGCTGTGGATGAAGCTTTAGCACTTTGGCCAATCAGGAGGCGCCGTGAGCCAAGCGGAGATAACGATGGGTGGACACGCAGGCGTGATGGAGCGGCCCGCGTTTTCCGTTCCTGCAAAAAAGATGGCGATGTGGCTGTTCATCATCGCTGACAGCGCAACGTTCGCCGGGTGTCTGGTGGCCTATGGATTCCTCCGCAATGCCACCCCCAACTGGCCGCGGCCGTTCCACAGCATCACCAACGTAGCGATCATGACCTTCATTCTGGTCACCAGCAGCCTCACCATGCTCCTGGGAATCGATGCTGCCAGGATGGGCGACAAGGCCAAAGCGCTTCGTTGGACTCTGATAACCGCCGCTCTTGGCGCTCTTTTTGCGTTATTGCACATTCGTGAATGGCTAGGGTTGATCGATGAGGGTATGACGCTTTTCAGGAACCCCTGGGGCACCTCGCTGTTTGGTTCGGCGTTTTTCAGTATCACGGGATTACACCTCTTGCATGTAACCGGCGGCGTAATCGCTTTGCTCGCGGTGGGGCTCCGTTACAAAGGAGGGCGCTACAACGCCGACGACCTGGAAATCGCCGGCCTCTACTGGCACTTCGTTGACCTGGTATGGATGTTCGTCGTGCCGCTGGTCTATCTCCTCAACCTTACACACTAAGGACAGTTCAGGAGCAGAGTTATGGCTATGTCTGAAGGACACCGCAGCAATACCGGGAAGTACATGGCGATCTATGTGGTCATTCTCGTGATCGCCGCCCTGCAGTTTGTGGTTGCATATTCCAACATCTCAGGGCCGCAGATGTTCACTCGCATGATGATCCTGGCGTGCGTCGAGGCTGCTTTTGCGCTTCTCTACTTCATGCACCTGGCGGACAACCGGGGACTCATGTGGTTTGTCGTGATATTCACGGTGGCCGTCATACTCGGCATGCAATATGGCTGGACAGACAGCTTTCGTCTGGCAGATGGTGTGCGATGGGCGAAATGAAGAGCAAGAACGAAATCGGGCTGAACTGGAGACGGCTGCGATTGAGTGTGATGCTGGCCAGTGTGTTGCTGCTGACGGCTCTGCCAGTTTTTTCCCAGAGCTGTGCGCTCTGCTATACCCAGGCAGCGTCATCCGGCCGTCAGATGATTGAAGCGCTGCGCAGTGGAATCCTGATCCTGATCATTCCGCCTACGCTCGGGACGATTGCTCTGCTGTTCATCGTCCACCACAAGCGCAATCAAATCCGCCGAACCGACGCCGCCGACCCCCGGCTAGACTGGTAAGCGTTCACTCAGTAACAGAGCAACCGGGAAGTCCCGCAACATCCTGCCTACTGGCAATATTCGCGGCTGTCCATCGCCAATCGCCATGCACTCTGCGGTAAACGCGTTGTGTACGCAGGTGGCTGCGATTCCAGGAACCTCCAGTTCGGTATCAGACCACAACGATTCATTACACGGGCTGCTCAACTCATCTCCCAGCAGCGTCGCGCAAAGCCGGGGCACCGCGACAATTGCCACGCGCCCTTCAAATTCCCTGGCAAACGCGCAAATGTGATTCGCCTTCGGGCCGCGAACGTTGAGCGGAAGGTAGCTTCCGCACTTAAATAGCGCGGCATCGCCTTTTCGGATCGAAAGCGTCCTGTGAGTGAGGAACAGCTTGACCAAGCCGTCCTCCATGTTTGCCAGAAGCGTGCTGACATAATCTCGCGACTCTTGATCTCGTATTCCGGGCTCGCCTTGCCGCGGCATCGCACCCAGAAGCCGCCACCGCAGATCGTAATCCACCGGCCGCCGGTTATCCGGATCGACCAGGCTGAACTCCCACAACTCATTGCCCTGATAAAAATCCGGAACCCCTGGCAATGTCATCTTGAGGAAGCACGACGAGAGGCTGTTAAACATTCCGGCGCGCGCAACCCTGTGCTGGAACCCGGAAAAATCGGCTAGGAACCTGTTCCGATCGCGGCGCTCCAGGATCGCCCGCGTAAAATTGACCAGCGCGTTCTCGTATCCGGAGTTCGTATTCGCCCAACTCGTCACTTCTTTGGCTTCACGCACCGCTTTCAGCATGTACGCTTCGATGCGGTCGATATAGTGCTTCCAACCAGCATCGTCGAGCTTTTCGAAGGGCCAGGTCCCGACTAGCGTTTGATACAGCAGATACTCGTCATTCCGTACTGGCGCAAGCTTTCCGTCAACCAGAGACTTCTTGCCGCGATTCCAGTCGCGCCATTTCCCCAGATTCAGCCGCCAAGGGCCGGGGATCTCGGAGAGCACGTTGATTCGCGCTCGCACATCCTCCGATCGTTTTGAATCGTGAGTCGAGGATGCCAGCATCGAATGTGGCCAGCTTTCGGCGCGCTGCCGATTGGCGGAATGAAACTCCTCGATTGTCGTGCCGAACTTTTCCGGATTCCCACCAACCTCGTTGAGAGAAACCAGTCGGTTGTAGCGATAGAATGCCGTATCTTCAAGACCTTTGGCCATCACGGCGGCAGTTACCTGCTGGAACTTCATCGCAAAGCGGGTGACAGCCTGCTTGTAACAGCCAGACTGCGAACCGTTGACGTCGAGGAGCAGAATTCGCTCGATGAAATCGAATACGCTCAGGTCGGCGGCATTGCTTCGCCTTCGGCCTCCCGCCACCGCCAACCGCACCAGGCGCCGATCTTCATCGGAGACAGGGGCGGGCGCGGGGCCACAGACGCCGTTGCTGACATACGTACGATAGACGGAAAAGCTTGCAATGATCTCCGACAGCGCACTACGCAGGCTGTTTAGCGTGAAGTCGCAGGTGTGCCGGTTGGAAAGCGCGATCCGGCTCAACAAATTTGCCAGCACGCTTAGCTCGCTGGCAAGTGCTACCTTCAAAATTAGCTTCTTGCATGTGTAAACAAGGTCCGCATACTCTTCGCGCCGCCCGGTAAAAGCGCGATAAATACGCTCCATCTTCGAGGCCGCAGCGGAGTCCACAAAAAGTCCATTAATAAGGTTGGCGACCTCGTAGCCTGTCGTTCCCTGGACGGGCCAGTCTTTGCGAAGGCGCTCTTCCCCAGTCAGAATCTTTTCGACCACAACATAGACCGGCGCGTCCTTCTTCTCTTCCTTCTCTTCCTTCTCTTTGGCCCGTCTTGCGGCAAACTCATCGCGCAGTTGCCGCAGGTATTTTCTGGGATCGTAAAGCCCATCCGGATGGTCAATGCGAAGGCCGTTTACTTTTCCCCGCGCAACCAGTTCGAGAATCAACTGATGAGTCTTGCAGAAGACCTCCGAATTCTCCATGCGGAGCGCCGCAAGCTCGTTGATATCGAAGAAGCGCCGATAATTGATGTCATCGGCCGCAACCCGCCACTGCGCCAGCCGGAACGCCTGGGCTTTGATCAGTTCGTGCAAATCTTCGAAGCTTTGAGGGTCGCCGGGGCTTCCGTTCACCGCGGCGACATTATCCGCCAGATAATCACAGACCTCTCGAGAACGCGCGCACAATGCCGCCAGCCGTCGCTTCTGGACCTCTTTTTCCTGCTTGCGCCCGGCGCCTTTTTCCGGAGTCAAGCCGCCATTTCGTTTCGGAAGATGGCTGAAGGCGGTCGCAATACTCTGCAGCTCCAAGAAATCCTCGTGGGCAGCCCCCAGCGCCCCCTGGAGTCGCTCCAACCTGGCGGTAAGAATACGTGGATACTCGCTCGGATCGATGGGAAAGCGATGCCGATGATAGAGGATGCTGAACTCGCCACGCTCGCGATCGAATACGAGCTTCAGATCCTCCGCGCTCCAGTACGTTGCCATACTGATCCTCCAGAACGGGGACCAGGACTTTCCCCTTCAGTTCTTCCTTGATGGGATGCCAGTCAATATCGAAGAACTCTGCATACTCCGAAGCCGCGCCATTTTCCAGCACGTCCAGCCACCACGCGTTATCGCTGCCCATCACGCCCATGTGATTGGGAACGATGTCGAGAATCTGCCCCATCCCGTGTCGGTGCAGCTCACCAACAAATGCGTCGTACTCCTCGGGTGTGCCGATTTCAGGGTTGAGAGAATTGTGATCGACGATGTCGTACCCGTGCATGCTGCCGGGCCGTGCCCGCAAATAGGGAGAGGCATAGCAATGACTGATTCCGAGCGCGGCCAGATAGGGCACGAGCGCCGTCGCGTCGCGAAAAGTAAACGCGCGATTGAACTGCAACCGGTAGGTCGCGGTCGGCACCGACTCTGGATTGTTCATGGCTTATCAAGCGCCCAAGCTTCGGAACCCGGGCCGCTCACTTCTGCGATGTGCTTTACTTCTATGCGGTTTGCTGCCGGTCTGAGGTTATGACACGCGGCTGGCAGAGGGAATACAGGACATCCTGTAGCGTCTGCGACCGGCGGATTGTGCTGTACTGGGCGGAGGTCCCGCGCTGGTTAGAACAGATTACTGGCCAGGCCCGGGGCAGCCGTTTTCCGCTAGACGAGCTTAAGCGGCTACTTCTGTACTACTTCGACACAGGTGGCCGAGACGACTACGCCATCGCATACCAGCTTTCCGTCGCGCCTTTGCGTGCAGGGACGCGTGAAGCTTTCCGCGGTCATTTTCACGCAGCGACCCGGAACGAATAAACTCGCGACGGGCCGCTTCGGGGGCGTTACACATCCCACCGCCGCTACGCAAAAGGCAGCAACAATCGCTGGCTTCAACCGCTGGCTAGTCCGGCAAACAGAGAGGTTCGCAAGGCTGAAAGCGTCGCCGCATTTCAAAACACTCATCGCAAGCGTTAAAGGCAAGGTAAATGCATATTCGGAATTCATGTCAACCACCGCGCACATAAGATGCCGCATGCTGAATGCGCGGAATACTTTTTTAGCCGCCCGAAGCGCGATAACGTCCGATCGATAAGGGAAGCCGCCAGCCTAGTTACCCGCGCGATGAACTAAGTGTGAGCCTGAATCCTTCTAATGACGCGTCCGGGCGTTCATAGGGATACTCCTGTATTGTCCCCGGCGATCTTCTACTGAATCATCGAAACTGCCGTAAAGCAGTCCGCTCCCGGATATCTATCGAACTGATTCGAAGGTAGGTCTATGGCACCAATCGTCTGGCCCGGTAAGCCCTATCCCCTCGGCGCGACGTGGGATGGCGAAGGCGTGAACTTCGCCCTGTTCTCGGAACATGCGGAGAAAGTCGACCTCTGCCTCTTCGACGACGCTGGACGCCGCGAGATCCACCGCGTTGTTCTGACCGAGCAAACCGACCAGGTGTGGCATTGCTATTTGCCGGAAGCGCGCCCCGGCCTGCGATATGGCTACCGTGTGCATGGCCCCTATGATCCAGCCAAAGGATTGCGCTTCAATCGTAATAAGCTTCTGCTCGATCCTTATGCCAAGCAGATTCAGAACGGCATCCGGTGGCACGATGCGCACTTCGGTTACAAAATCGGCCACCGTAATGCGGATTTATCGTTCGATCGCCGCGATAGCGCGCCCGGCATGTTGAAAAGCGTCGTGATCGACCCGGCATTCACGTGGGGATCCGATCGCCCGCCCAAAACGCCTTGGCACCGCACTATCATTTATGAAGCACATGTAAAGGGTCTTACGATCCAACATCCCGATGTGCCCGCACACTTACGCGGAAGTTACGCGGCCATCGCGACTGCCCCTATCATCGATTACCTTAGTCGCCTCGGCGTTACCGCGGTCGAACTTCTGCCGGTCCATGCCTTTGTGGATGACCGCCAGCTAACCGAGCGCGGTCTGCACAATTACTGGGGCTATAACTCAATCGGCTTCTTCGCGCCCGAGCCTCGTTATTGCGCTTCCAACAACATTAACGAGTTCAAGACCATGGTGAAGGTCCTGCATTCGGCGGGCATCGAGGTTATTCTCGACGTCGTCTACAATCACACCGCAGAGGGCAATCAACTTGGCCCAACCCTGTCATTCCGCGGCATCGACAATCCGGCATATTACCGCCTGGTCTCTGACAACCCCCGCTATTACCTCGACTACACGGGAACAGGCAACACGCTCAACATGCGCCATCCGCGCGTGTTGCAGTTGATCATGGACAGCTTGCGTTATTGGGTTCTCGACATGCATGTGGACGGCTTCCGCTTCGACCTCGCCGCCACCCTCGCGCGCGAGTTGCACGAGGTCGACCGCCTCGGCGCGTTCCTCGATATCATTCATCAGGATCCCCTGCTCTCCCAGGTCAAGCTTATTGCCGAACCGTGGGACCTCGGCGAAGGCGGATACCAGGTTGGCAAATTCCCCGTGGGCTGGGCCGAGTGGAATGACAAGTACCGCGATGCGTTGCGCTCTTACTGGAAAGGCGATGGCGGCGTGATCGGTGAACTTGCTTATCGGATCACCGGCTCCAGCGACCTATACGCTCGCAGCGGCCGCAAGCCCTATGCCAGTATTAACTTCGTCACCGCGCACGACGGCTTCACGGTCCAGGATTTGGTCAGTTACAACCAGAAGCACAATGAAGCTAATGGCGAAGACAATCGAGACGGCACCGACGACAATCGCAGTTGGAACTGCGGCGTCGAGGGTCCGACGGACGACCCGGAAGTCAATCGCCTTCGCGCCTGCCAAAAACGCAATCTCCTTGCGACTCTCTTGCTGTCGCAGGGAGTTCCCATGCTGCTGGCCGGCGACGAGATCGGGCACACACAACAGGGCAATAACAACGCCTACTGCCAGGACAACGAAATCAGTTGGATTTCATGGGACCCGTCCCAGATGGATAACGAGCTTCTGGGTTTTGTGAGGCGAATGATCGCGTTGCGCAAAGACCATCCTGCCTTCCGGCGCAAGAACTTTTTCCAGGGACGCAAAATTAAAGGTGCGGAGGTTACCGACATCGCATGGCTCCGGCCCGATGGCCAGCCGATGACCGACGAGGAATGGAACCAGGAGTTTGCGCGTTGCCTGGGCGTCTCGCTCTCGGGCGAAGCCGTCGACGAGGTGGATGAGCGAGGCCAGCGCATCCGAGACGAAAATGTTCTGTTGCTGTTGAACGCGCATCACGAAGAGATTCCGTTCACTCTGCCATCGCCGGCCACTAACGCAGGCTGGATTGCGCTCGTCGATACTTCGTGCCAGACTACCAATCGTCCCGACGCTTTCTATAACGGGGGGATATCTTACCCGCTACAACCGCGCTCCCTGGCGCTTCTCGTCGAACGTTCACCAAGCCAGGTCCGCGCCGAGGACCGGCGCAATTCCTCTTCTGCATGAAACACAAACACCAAATGCCCTTCGGCGCGGAATGCCGCGACGACGGCACCGTTCGTTTTCGGCTATGGGCGCCGAATGCGAAGTCCGTATCGCTTCGCATCGTCGGTTCGCTGGACCTGCCGATGTCTCGCAACGCCGCCGGTTGGCACGAAATTCTGACCGACGCTGCCCGCCCCGGGACGCGATATCAATTTGCAATTGAGGGCAAGCAAACCGTCCCCGATCCAGCCTCCCGATTTCAACCTGCCGGCGTTCACGGGCCGAGCGAGGTCATCGATCCGCGGTCTTGCGAATGGAATGATGCGAACTGGCGCGGCCGGCCATGGGATGAAGCGGTGATCTATGAGCTGCATGTGGGCACTTTTTCTTCGGAGGGCACCTATGCCGCCGCCGAACAAAAGCTGGATTATCTCGCCGGCCTCGGCATCACTGCCGTCGAACTGATGCCCATCTCAAGTTTCCCCGGCGAGCGAAATTGGGGATACGACGGCGTTCTGCCCTACGCTCCAATCGCCAATTACGGGCGTCCGGATGATCTGAAGCATTTCATCGATGCCGCGCACGCCCGGAACTTGATGGTGTTTCTCGACGTCGTCTACAACCACTTCGGCCCGGAAGGAAATTATCTTTGCCTTTATGCACCGCAGTTTTTCACCGATCGCCACCACACCCCGTGGGGCCCGGCGATCAACTTCGACGGACCGGAGAGCCGTGCGGTGCGCGATTATTTCATCCACAATGCCATGTACTGGCTCGAGGAATACCGCTTCGACGGGCTTCGCCTCGATGCAGTCCACGCGATCAAGGACGATTCCCGGCCCGACATCCTGACCGAACTCGCCAATGACCGTGCGCGATCACTTCGCGAGCGAGCGAATCGTCCACCTCGTCCTCGAAAACGATCACAACGCCGCTCATTATCTTCGGCCCGGACATCTTCTTCGCCCCACGCATCGTGGCCAGGTTGCTGACGCAAACGACACCTTATATGACGCCCAGTGGAATGACGACATCCACCACGCGCTCCACGTCCTCCTTACGGGCGAGAAGGGTGCTTATTACTCGGATTATGCGGACAATCCTGCCGCGCAGCTCGGCCGCTGCCTGGCTGAGGGTTTTAGCTATCAGGGCGAGCCATCGCAATATCGAAAGGGCGAGCTGCGTGGCGAGCCCAGCTCGCGATTTGCCGCCCACCCGCTTTCGTCTCGTTTCTCCAGAACCACGACCAGGTCGGGAATCGCGCCTTCGGAGAGCGCATCAGCCAACTGGCGGACCCGGCAGCGCTCAAAGCAGCAATGGCGGTCGTGCTGCTCGCGCCCTGCCCGCCCTTGCTCTTCATGGGAGAAGAATTCGCGGCTGCAACTCCATTCCTCTTCTTTTGTGATTTTGGTCCCGATCTGGCAGCCAGGGTTAGCGCGGGGCGTCGCGCGGAGTTCCCGCAATTCATGATTGCCGGGAAATCCAAAATCCCCGACCCAAACTGCAAAGAAACGTTCTTGCGTTCAAAGATTGATTGGACCTCAATCGACGAGAGTTTCCACCGCACTTGGCTGGAGTCCTATCGCACGCTGCTGGCCCTCAGGCGCAGTGAGATTGTTCCAAGGATCAGGGACATTCAGCCGGGACGAGCGCAATATACGATCCCCGGGCCATATGCAGTAAGCGTTCGCTGGCCGTTTGCTCAAGGAGGCAGCCTCGATCTGCGAGCAAACCTCGGCGCCACGGGGCTCCGCCTCGAAAAGCCGCATGGGCGCGTGCTTTACAGCACAGCTTCCGAGCAAGACGGAATCCTTGCGGGCGAAGTCCCGCCGCATTCCACGACGTGGTTTCTGACATAGTTCGTACCTCAAACACCCGATTCCATTCCGGTCGGATCTGCTCAAGAATCGAGCCAAATAAGCAGCGGTGACGAACCATCAGGAGGCCGCAATGATTCGCAAGATGAAATCGGGTGAGTACCGCCTGTACTCTCGCAAGAAGGACGCGAAAACCGGCAAGCGCCGCAATCTGGGCACCTTCAAGACCAGAAACGCGGCGGAAGCCCACGAAAGAGCAGTGCAATACTTCAAGCATCATTAGATCCGCGTTCATCCGCGCAAATCCGCGGAAAAACGGAAGTTGATTTCATTACAGCAATCAATCAGATCGCATACCAGGATGACTGGATGGAGCATTGCCCGCCAAAATTCTATCCTTGGGTCTACGTGGGTTACAGAGATTCATCCTTTGTCCGCCACGCAAAGGAGACTCAAATGAGAAGCGAAACTATAAACCTGTCGATGTCCGAGGCCGAGCTTGTGCGGTTGGCTCGCGAGGGCCACATCGGGGCGTTTGCAACTCTTTTTGAATTACACAAGACGAGCGTCTATTCGCTCTGCCGTGAGTCAATCAGCAGCGTGGCGGATGCAGAAGAAATGATCCAGGACATTTTCCTGGACGTCTTTCGAACCCTTGCGGCTTGTCCGGACGGCGCTAACTTCTCGGAGATGCTGTACCGTGCAGCCGACAGCCGAATTCAAATGCACGAGCGCACAGCTCACCTGAGCGCGCCCTTCCTCGATCATCTGGTCGCACTCGCCGGCGAACCCGTGGTGGCGCCGCGTTCACCCGGCCGGTTTGCACGCATTCGAGCTCAACTGCGAAGCGCGCGAGCAGCCTGCTGAGCGCAACTGCATCACGAATTCCCGCATCCCAGGTCGCCGTTAACAGCTCTCTGAAACTCCAGCGAGAACCGGAGGCTAACATGGCAGCGAAGAAGAAGTCGGGCGGACGCAAGTATGGCAAAGCAACCGGCAAGTCGGTCAAAAGCGCGATGCATCGCAAGAAAAGCGGAACCCTTCGTTCCGGCAAGGGTGGCAAAGGCGGCAAGGTAAAGAGCCGCAAGCAGGCCATTGCAATCGGCCTTTCGGAAGCCCGCAAAAAAGGCGCGAAAGTGCCGAAGAAGAAATCAAGTTAATTCTGCCCCCATTCCAATCGACGAGGGTTGCTGACCGCCGCCAATGATGCTCTTCTACAAGGGCGATAGCTCATCTTCTTTCATTGGCCGTTTCTTCTTAGCGAGTCTTTCTTCCAGGAATTCCCGCGCCAGATCCTGACCGCCCAGACCGAACGCGATTGCCAATCCAAACATCACCGCACCGAATGCGGTCCCGAACGCAATCATGATCGTTCGTTCCGCCACGCCCAATACCTCGAATGCCATGGAGAGAGCGAAGATGCTGATGAAAATCCGAACCGAAATACTCGCTAATCGTGAAGACCGGAAATTGGCATTCACCGCCGCCAGCAAGGCTGCCCGCGAGAAAAAGCTGGCGGCCAGCAATCCGAAAAACAGAATCACCAAGGCCGCGAATAGCCGCGGCAGGAAGAGGAAAAACCGGGCGGTGTATTCCTCCAATCCCACTATTCCAAGTATGCTGACGCCCAGCAGAACGAAGCCCACCCAAGCCACCCAGAATACGAAGCGGCTCAATAACTCCGTCGAAGACGGCAGGGCCGCCTGGTTCAGCAATTGGGCCGCGCCGGTGTGCTCGGAGAGTTTGGAAAATCTGGTCAATCGCAAGATGCTGCGCACGATCACCTTCATCAGGTATGCGATCAGCCACCCGATCAGCACGATCACCAGCATCACGATGACGCGGGGCAAGTAGTGTGCCACTCCTGCCTCCAGTTCGTGCAAGAACTGCATTAGTTCGCTGACGATGATTTCCCACATAGTCGTCTCACTTTCTTTCTGCCCACATTTCGAGCAGGTACGGCTTCAATCGTTCGAACTCGCCGCACAGGGATTCCACGTTTTTCTCCACCTCTTCCGCGGAGGCGTCCTGATCTTCCAGCAGAAGACTTAAAGCTCGGCCCCGGTATAACGGCACCAGGGCTTGAACGATGTGGTCGCGGCTGATGACTGATTTGTGATACGAAGCGGCAAACTCGAACACCGTCTTAGCCCACAGCTCCGGCGGGTAACGAAATGCCCTCAGATCAAGGGCGGCGATCCTGCGCAATTCGGAAAGAGTGGACTGGCTGAGAACCGAGCTGAATACCGCCTCGAGTTCCCCCACGCCGGTAACGAACATTTCTTGCAGGCGCGCCAGGTCAACCGTGACCGGTTCGAGCGTCACTTCGGCCTCTGGCCCAAACGTCTGGAGCGGCTGGGAGCCAGTCACCGCGCTCCAGAACGGAAAATTACTGTCGAGGGACGCGAACAAGGCGCCCGCGGTCCGGCGCATGGCTTCCACCAAATCGGTGTTTCGATCCAGGGGAGGTTTCGTTCCCAGGAATGACTGGCACATGCGGTACTTTCCTGTGATGGCCATCACCGCCAGAAGAATCTCGGCGCCAATTCTTGCCCCGTCATCGCTCCAGTTTTCATTACTCAGGAAATCCGTGGCAAGCCGGCTTGAGATTGCGAATTCGGAGGCATATGGCTCGCGAATGCCAGTTCCATAAATCGCGCGGGTCATGGGGTAAAGCAGATTTCGCATCAGCACACCGGCAAATTTCTGGCGGCGATAGATGGGCGAAACGAGGTCAAAGCTATCGGTGTAGATGGGACGAACCAGCCGTTGCAGCCAGTCAGGTTCAATGGTGCTCGAATCCGGAGAAATCACCACGCAAGCCCGCGCGCGCAGTAAGTCCGCGGCGGAGAGGATGGTTCGCAGCGCTGTGCCCGATTCCGGGCTGTGCCCATATTGCGTAATGACGACGGGCAGAGTTCTCAGCGCATATACCTTCGACGCTCGCCACACGTCGTCGATCGAAACGCCGTTGACTAGGTCCCGCGTCCCGTCTTGCGAGCCGCCATCCGCGCTGACGATGACCACTCGCTCCCGTGAAAAACACTTGAGAATTCCCGCCTGAATCGCGCGCACCACCGGTTCGATGGTCTTGGCATTGTTATAAGTCGGCAATCCGACCAGGATGTCAACCTCGCCCACGTTCATGAGTTGGCGAAGGAATTCATCGTTCAAGAGTGTTTCTTCCGCCAATCCAACCTCCGAGCAAGATATTCAGGCAAATCATGCCGCTTTCGACTACAACTACGCAGTCATCAACCAAGTAGAACAACGTCCATCTAAATCCGCCGCAGCCGGAACCAATAGAACTGGTACGGCCCCATGGTCAATAGATAAGGCAGGTCTCCGATACGCGGAAAAATATTCTTGCCGAACATTTCAATCAGAATGTTCCCCTTGTAACGTTTCAAATCCAGTTCGACCGCCTGGGCGGCGCTGGATAAATTGTTAACGACCAGCACCGTTTCCTTGCCGAATTGCCGCACGTAAGCGAGCACCCGATGATTTGCGGGATAAAGAAATTCAATCGACCCTGACCCAAACACTTGCGTCGACCGCCGCACTCGGATGATGTGCTTCATCCACGAGAGCAATGAATGGTCAAAGCGCTCCTGCGACTGCACATTCACCGCCTGGTAGCCATAGACCGGATTGAGAATCGGTGGCGAATACAGGCTTTCCGGATCAGCCGTCGAAAAGCCGCCGTTCGTTCCAGCCGTCCACTGCATGGGAGTGCGCACTCCGTTGCGATCGCCCAGGTAGATGTTGTCGCCCATGCCAATTTCATCCCCGTAATAAATGATGGGCGTTCCCGGCAGCGACATTAACATGCCGTTCATCAACTCGATGCGCCGCCGGTCATTGTCAAGAAGCGGCGCCAGCCTCCGGCGGATGCCCAGATTTAAGCGCATCGATTTGTTGGTGGCATAAATGTCGTACATGTAATCGCGCTCGATATCCGTCACCATCTCGAGCGTCAGTTCATCGTGGTTGCGGAGGAAAATTGCCCACTGGCAATTAGCGGGAATGTCGGGCGTCTGTTGCAGGATTTCGGTGATCGGCTTGCGATCCTCCAGCCGCAGGCCCATGAACATCCGCGGCATAAGCGGAAAATGGAATGCCATGTGGAACTCGTCACCATTGCCGAAGTACGGGCGCAAATCCGCGGGCCACTGGTTCGCCTCCGCCAGCAGCATCGTGCCGGGAAATTCCGCGTCCACCTTCTGGCGCAACTCGCGAATCACCGCGTGCGTCTCCGGCAGGTTCTCGCAATTTGTCCCCTCCCGCTCAATCAGGTAGGGAACCGCGTCCAGCCGGAATCCGTCGACCCCAAGCTCCAGCCAGAACTTCATCACCTGCCACATCTCTTCCCGCACCGCAGGGTTGTCGAAATTCAGGTCGGGCTGATGACTGAAAAATCGATGCCAGTAATAGGCCTTGGAGATCGGGTCCCACGCCCAATTCGACATTTCGGTATCGAGAAAGATGATGCGGGTGCCGCTATATTTCGTGTCCGTATCGCTCCATACGTACCAATCGCGTTTGGGATTCTGCGGCGAACTCCGCGACTCCTGAAACCACGGATGCTGATCGGAGGTATGGTTCGCGACCAGCTCGATGAGGACGCGAAGGCCCCGATCATGCGCGATCTGGAGGAATGACTTGAAGTCTTCGAGCGTTCCGTAGTTTGGATGAACTGACCGGTAATCGGAAATGTCGTAACCGTCATCCCGCAGGGGCGATGGAGAAAACGGCATCAGCCAGAGGGTGTTCACTCCCAGCTCTTGCAGGTAGTCGAGCTTCTGCGCCAGCCCCTGAAAATCTCCAATGCCGTCCGCATTGCTGTCCAGGAACGTACGCACATGGACCTGATAAATGATCGCGTCTTTGTACCAGCCCGCCTCCTTTTTTAGTGGCAAATCTTCCCCCACTACCATCGCGCTCTGAGCAGCTTTGACAAGAATAGCAACGCGCGCGAACTGGTGCTCACTGCAAAACCCGCCTGCGCCCGCCGCTAGGCGTTAGATGCCCGACCAGGGAATTTTGTGCGCTGGGTCAGACAATTTAAGACAGACAATTTAAGCCTCCATGTTAAGACTCAATGGAGTTGCCCGCCATAGCCTTCGGCCGCGTTTCGCCCGCCCGTTTCAGACCGCAAAGTCCGAATCTTATTCCCACCGAGCTGGCAAGCTGGCATCATAGACCTTCGTGACGTGTGCCGGGTTCAAGCGGGCAATTGCCGCCACCTATCAGGACGTGCAGGACCACCACACGCTCCAGGTTGCGGCGGCGCTCTCCTACTACTCAATTCTCGCGGTTTTCCCTGGCCTGATTTTTCTTAACGCGGTCATGGGATCGCTTCCCCTCACCGACATGTTCGCCCGAACGCTCGATGTTGTGGCGCGCATCCTGCCCCCAGATGCCATGCGCTTCGTGCAATCCACGCTCCTCAATCTCATCGGCGCAAATCACAAAGCCTGGCTGTCGTTCGGCATGCTGGGAATCATCTGGGTCGCATCTACCGCGTTCGATGCGGTTATCGAAGCCCTCGATATCGCCTACGAGGTGAGGGGCGGCCGGCCTCTGTGGAAGACCCGCTTGCTCGCGTTACTTCTCGGAGGAGTCTGCACCCTCCTGTGGATCGCGGCGCTGGCCGTGATGATTGTCGGACCTGAATTTGGCTCGTGGCTGGCCACCAGAATTCCTGTTCCCGGGACGTTCGTCGACTTGTGGCCCCTCATCCACTGGGGTGTCGCGATTTCTTTCACGGTGCTGGCGGTGGAGGCGGTGTATTTCCTCGCACCCAACGTCAAGCAACGCTTCCTCGATACTTTGCCGGGCGCGCTTCTCGCCGTCACTTGCTGGATCGCTCTCTCTTACCTGCTTGGCGTTTATTTCCGTCACTTCGCCAACTACAACCGCACCTACGGGACTCTAGCGGGATTCATCGCATTTCTCACATGGCTCTATTGGAACGCATTCGCGCTATTGCTGGGAGCTGAACTGAACGCAAAGCTGGTGAAAGAAAGCGCCCGGGCCAAGATTCAGCCCGAACCGCAACCTTCCTCCAAAGACGATTCCTACCAGGGCGCCTGACAGCCGGAACTCAAGTGTTCTCCTTATCCCCGGCACGCGCTGGAGAACCATCCCTCGCTCCGACCTCCGCATCTTACCTGTGCGCAAATCGCCGAGTGCGAACCTGCCTCGGCTTTGCGCACCAATAGAACTATCCCCTCAGAGGCGGTTCTCGCAGAAGGCGCAAAACACTAAAATGGAAATGACTTGGCAGCCGGACTTGTAAGTTGAGGCGTTTTGCGGGCGTGAGCGAAGCGGGAGCCCGCAGCCGAAATCCCGAGCGAAGCCGAGGGGACCACTACTGTAGAAATGACTTGGCAGCCGGACCTGTAAGCCGAATTCTGTCTGCAACAAGAATGCTGCAGGACGATCATTCCTCTGGGCCGCGCATTACTGCCCGGCTCTAGCGACCTACCCGGAGGTTTGGCGCACCGAGCCGGCACGCATCCGCCGAAGCGGAACTTCCTCCCTATTTGGTCTTGCTCCGTGTGGGGTTTGCCCTGCCCGCGCGATTACTCGCGCGGCGGTGCGCTCTTACCGCACCTTTTCACCCTTACCCGAGCCTTGCGGCTCGGGCGGTATATTTTCTGTGGTACTTTCCGTCCAGCCGGCTTGAACCGGCCGTCCCGGACGTTATCCGGCACACTGCTCTGCGGAGTTCGGACTTTCCTCTGCCTTGCGACAGCGATCGTCCGGTCCGGCTGCCAACAACTTCATTATATGGCAGGCGCGAAATTGGGCCTGTTCCTGGGAATGTGATTGCCGAGAATTGGATTGCATGATCGCGGTTGGCTAGTTACTGATTGGTAAAACGCCCCCTCTTTACATGGTCTTTGAAAATAAAAGACTTAACTACAGAAATTCTCCAAGTCTTTGATAAATAATGGGTTACGTATCATAGCAAGATCGTTTATTATCAATAACTTACGAGAATTCTCTGGTTGCGCCTTCAAAGTCTTGATTCTAAAGGCGAAATTCTTCAAAGTATTCTAAACAAACAAGTTATCCGAAAACTCCATATCTGGCCAATACGCGAGACTATGATCGCTAATACGTAGCCCTACTCCTTCGGAGCGAGCGCGAATGCATAGATCACTAGCGCCAACCCAATCAGTAGCGGAATCGTTCCGACCAAATAAGCGGGCTCGTCATGGTTTACCCCCCTGAGGAAGATCATCAACCCCACCCCCACCGCCGCAGTAATCAGGCCGCCGAGCTTCAGCCCTTCGACCCTTTTT
The DNA here is from genome assembly GCA_963698865.1 of uncultured Acidobacteriaceae bacterium. Taxonomy (GTDB): domain Bacteria; phylum Acidobacteriota; class Terriglobia; order Terriglobales; family Acidobacteriaceae; genus Acidiflorens. Next base: position 1,770,053 of record CAVOSL010000007.1, read on the forward strand.
CGGACCGCCATACCGTTCTGTTCGCGCAAATACTCGACCGCGGACTTCCCCCCTTCGGCCGAGCTGTCGGCGATCTTCTTTAAAGCATCGGCCATGTAGTAAGCCTCGCGCTCTTTGCGACGCGCGTCCGACCACGAAGCGACTGCCAGGAACGAAAACAGCGCGATGCTGCCGACGATAGGAATCAGAAATACCCCCAAGTGCGCAATGCCCTCGATACCTTCCATTGGATCCTCCTCGCTAAGTCCTTTCGGTTTCGCAAGGTATGACCGGGGCAGAAGGTTTGCGGTTGCATTTTCTTCTGGGCGCTTATTAGGGGGGTGGGTGGGACCGTTAACCTGAAGGAGCGCTATGGCCTGACTTCGTCAACAATCGTGTTGTGGCGCAACTTGGCGTGTCTCAGCGTCTCCCCGCACACCAAGTGGGTAGTCGCTAGTCTGCTAGCATACGCTCAACTGAAGCGAGATTCTCCCATTATGCAAGGTGAAAAGAAAGAACGTTGGATGGAATTGTGCGCGCAAGCGGCTATCGAGCAAGACCCTCGGAAGCTGATGGAATTGGTGACGGAGATCAACAGTTTGTTGGAAGAAAAGGAACTGCGGTTAGGAATGGAGCCGCAGAAGAATTCGTGACAATTTGGTTTGTCCTGCCAAGGTAAAGAACCCATGAGCGAACAGACGCGAACGTTTCAGTTTTTTGAAAAGCTGAAGGAAGGGAGCCCGATCAGGGGGATATGCAGTGCCTGTAATAGGCTGTTCACCGCGGAATCCAAGCCCGGAGAACGGATCGACGAACTTCTGGTGAGAATGCGTGCTGACTTCGAGGCGCACGATTGTCACGAGGAAACGCGGCAAATGACGGCCCGAATTGTGAGAGAGGCCACAAAAGAGAAAATCTGAGCATAGTTGGGGGCCCGAACAGACGCTAGCGTTACCGGTTCGTGGTCCTCGGGTAGGTCGTGATGCCGGAGCATGTCCACTTGCTCCGTGACGGGGCGCGGGAAGATTGCGAAAAGAGGCGCGACTGGCAGAACAAGGCAACGCTGCAAGTCATTTCTTTTTCTCGTCGGGCGCGTCGCCGGCCAGACGAAGATTTGTGACCTTCTTTAACAGATCGAACCAGAACGGCGCGCCCTGCGAGAGCGCAATCATAGTGATCAGCAGGCCAGAGATCTTTAGCAGCCAAGCCATGCCATCGTGCGGAAGTTGGCGGTCGGGTGTGCATGGCAGCTTGCTGTCGTCAGCTCCATCGTTGTCGGCCTCAGGCTCGCCGGTTACCTGTTGGGCGGTCGGACCCGATGCCGCGCTATCGGAACACCATCCGATCGGTACTTTGAGGCTCGCCAGTTGCGTCCACGCATCGTTGCTTGTCTGCTGCAAATAGGCTGAGGCGGCACGGTACTGCTGCTCGGCGCGCTCGACCTGTTGCGCAGTGTAGACGGGTTCGGCAGCGGGTCGCGCCGAGGGCTTTTCGTCAGTCGTGCTCGGGTAATTGTTTGCGATGTCAGTCGCAGAAGTTTGATTCCCAGTTGCCGCTGTGGAGTTCGAGATCTGCGCATTGCCCACGATCGCCGGTGAATCGACGCCATTGGGGTGATCTTTGACGTACTGCTGCGCCGCCGAGACAACGCCGGCGCGCAAGTTGGGATCGGTCCAGAAAGCGCGCGCGAGCATGAGCGAGTCGGCGTTGAAGGCGATGGCAACGATCAGCCCGAGGATTAGCAGGATCCCCTGCGTCTTGCGCTTGTACCAACCCGACACCCGGTCCATGGCGTCGTTGTACCAGTCTCCGACGTTCTTACGAAGATCATCAATGGTGCCGGGCGCTACGGCTTGGAGAGTGTCGATGAGTTCCTGTGTGTTCACATTCAGTGGCTGGCCGTTGTTCGTTTTCGTCGGTTTTGTGCTCGCGGCAAGCGCGTCCGGCACCCTAGCCGCGGCGAGAAACGCCTTTGAGAACGTTTCAGGCGAAATGTAGGATGGACGCGCCTCCCGGCCCAGGACCTTGTCGAGCCGAGTTTTGCGCGAGAGGCCAGCGATCAGTGGATGGGCATAGATCTGGTCGCGCAGGTTCGCGTCGCCGCAAAGCATGTTGGTGATGCCTTCGAACAGGGTCTTGGCACGCAGGCCGAGCAGCGTCGCGATCCACTCCTGTAAGGCGGAGCAAATCATGCTCAGGAGCAGGTAGACGAAGACGAGACCAATGGCCGTTTCAATGATCGGATTGAACATAGTTGCCTCCACGCTACCCCTGGAAGTCGTCGAGGGCGGTCCAGTCGGTGGTTGAGTTGGCGTCGCAACCTTTCTTCGTGTTGCAGACGTAGAACTCGGTGACGGGATGGAGCTCCCAGGGAGAGATGCGCCAACACGTGGAAGAAGCGCCGGGCGCGCTGCACACAGCATCGGCGCCCATGTGGTCGTTGTCGAGCAGCAACTGGCCGACAATCTTCACCTGATAACCGAGGGTTTTGTCCAGCTTCGCTTCGGTCCACTTGCCGTTGTGGTACTTGGCGCGATAATGCGGCGTCATCTCAACCACGATGCTGCTTTTCTGAAGACTGTCGAAATTCGGATCCTGGTGGTTGTTCTTGACCTGCTCTGCAGTAGTCGCCAGATCTTCATCGAAACCGATGCCGATGTGGTAATCGTCGGCAGGATCGCTCTTCTGAATATCGCAGTTACAGGACTCGCCGCCTGAGCTGAGTGTCTCGTAATAGAGGTACCCGACGACGGTGTAGTACTGGCCTTCATCGAGCGCGAGCATCTGGGCCGAAACCGCCTTGTGGTTCGACTGCGTGATCTTGGGAGTTGCTTTCAATGCGGAGCGGTACTTGGAGACAAAATCCTCCTGCGTCAGCGTGCCTTGCGATCTCGGGAGCACAGTAGGGATCTGATTCTTGAAGTAGGCGAGGTAGGCGTCGTATCGCGGGGAATAGCTGAGATCAGGTGGACCGAATTTGCCCTTATGTTTCGGATCTTTAGGAAGAGCGCAACCCGCAGAATAGTTCTTGTGACATGCCGGTCCGGTCGCCGCGTTATTGCCGCAGGGAAGCGGTTGGGCTTTGAGCGCTTTGGCGGCGACAGCTTGGGCGCCGTTTTGGGCAAATAACAGCGGCGTCAAGAGGAGCAACATTGAGAACAGAAGGGGCCTCATCCGCGCCTCCTCAGACTCGAACTCAAGATCAGAATTGCCGGATTATGCGCCGAAAATAATGCAAGTCAAGGAGAAAATTTGGTTTGTCCGGAAAATGGAACAGCGCGCCGAAAACACGAGCCACTGCTCACCGCAGCTATACGCCAACTACCTGACCGGCGGCGAGTGTTATCAGCATTCGTGGCACCCGCCCTTCGCAAGGTAATTTTGATCTGACTGCTTGGGCCTATAAACGGTGCCAATTGTACACCGTTGGATGTTCTTGAAGATCAGTGGCGAACCGCGCCCATTGAACTAACATCGACCTCTTCTTCATAATCGCGTTGTGGCTCTGGCTGTCTTTCTCCGAGGCGTCAACGTTGGTGGGTACCGAAACTTCCGCCCCAGCCTGCTCGCAAAAGAATTGAGTGCTTACGAGGTCGTGAATGTTGGGGCGGCGGGCACGTTTGTGGTTCGTAGACCGGGCGCGCGTGCGGACTTCCGGGCTAGCCTGCTCCAAAGGCTGCCGTTCCAAGCAGAGGTCATGCTCTGCGACGGCCGGGATCTTCTCCACCTGGAGATGAACAACCCGTTTGGAACCGGGCCGTCGGGCACCGATGTTGTTCGATTCGTGAGCATCCTGTCGAAAGCTGCCCGCCTGCGACCTGTTGTCCCGATCACGCTGCCGCCCGAAGGCGAGTGGTATCTGCGGGTGCTCGGCTCGCGCAACCGATTCGTTTTCGGAGAGTATCGCCGTCACATGAAAACGATCGGCTACCTTGGCCAGCTCGATAAACTGTTTGGTGTGCCGGCGACCACGCGAAATTGGAACACCATCATGGCAGTGGTGCGGATCTTGAAGGGCGAAGGGAAGGCCACGGTGTCTCCCAGATCGCGGTTGTAAAAATGCCTTACAGTCTTGCCGGGGCTTCCAGGGACGACCGCCCTCCAAAATAATGCAACCGCTTGGCGCGGGCTCTTGTCGTACCCTTGTGGACGGAATCCTGTAGCCATGACTATGAGCGCAGCCGACGACCAACTTGCAGTCGACCGCGTGCTGGCGGGCGACATTTCCGCTTTCGAGGAGATCGTGCGCCGCTGGCAGTCTCCGCTCGTCAACCTCGCTTATCGGTTTTGCCATGATCGCGGCCGCGCCGAGGAGATGGCCCAGGAGGCTTTTCTCCGTGCCTACCGCGGCCTCAAGCAATGGCGCAAGGAAGCCGCCTTTTCCACTTGGCTCTTTGCGCTCGCCTCCAATTTCTATCGCTCGGAGCTGCGGCGCATTCCGGTATACGTTCGGATTGACGATGTGCGTGAGCCCGCCGATCCGCGTGCGCAGGATGGCGGCCTGGAAGAGGAAGATCGCGACCGGGCCGTCCGGCGCGCGGTTTTTGCGCTGCCGGAAAAATACCGCGAGGCTTTGATCCTCTTTTATTTTCACGAAATGGATGTACCGGCCGCCGCCCGCAGCCTCGGCCTGCCGGAAGGCACGTTCAAGGCGCGCTTGTTTCGCGGACGCGAAATCCTGCGTGGCAAGCTGCCGCAGTTGCTGGCGCTCTCGCACCTGAAGGAAGCTTGATGGCAGAGACGATCATGCCCGGCGCCGTGATACCGACGAGTTCTAGGTCGTTTGTGAAAGATACCGAGGAAGATATGATAGGCACAGGAGGGAATATGAATAACGACGAACTGGACCACATTCTCGCGAAGCAGGATGATATCCAGCCCTCCTCGGGGTTCGCCGCCTCCGTGATGGACGCAGTGCGCGACGAAGCCTCTGCCCCGCCGCCGATTCCTTTTCCCTGGAGGCGGGCTCTTCCCGTTTTGCTGTTTGCCGTTCTCGCACTGGTTGCAGTCATGACAGTAGCGGTCGTAGCCATCGTGCAACTCGGTCGCGGTGCGGGCGCTCCGCAACTGACATCCTCTTTATGGGAGATGATCCCAACGGAGGCCCGCGGGCCGATCGGCGCCGGTGTTGCCTGGACGGCAGCGGCACTGTTAGCCGCCTTCGTCTCCGTAAAGCTCTCCATGCGCCTCGCCTCCGGGAGAGTGTAGCGCCAACTCGTACGAAGTCGTTGATCCGCTCCGCCGCGGGATGTTGGCTCTCCACATAACACTCAAACATTGTAAATACACGCCAAAACGCACAATCCTGCTAAACTCAACTGGGGAAACGCGCTGCCTTCGCGGTCGCGAAGCGAAAGCCAAGAGCTAACAGCCAACAGCTAATAGCCAAAAGCTACTTCATGCACATCGCCGAAGCCATCAAGATCGCCCTTCAGTCGCTCTGGGCCAACAAGCTGCGCTCTTCTCTCACGCTTCTCGGAGTCGTCATCGGCGTCGCGGCCGTCATCGCCGTTGTCACCTTTGTCAACGGCATCAACGGCTACGTCGCCGAGAAGGTCCTCAACTTAGGCGCGGACGCTTTCATCATGTGCAAGGTTTCGCCCGCGACCACGAACATCGATAAATACCTCGAAGGAATGAAACGCAAAGACCTCACCATGGACGATTACCGAGCGGTGCGCGAGGGATGCAAGCTTTGCTCGAATGTTGGAGCCTATGCTTTCAAGCAAACCGGCCATGTGAAATACGGCGAGAAGTCGCTGAGCGACACCAGGGTTTGGGGGATGACACCGGCGGTTGCAGTGATACGGGACGTCGATATCGATACGGGGCGCATGTTCGGAGAGTCGGACGTGGAGCATGACGCGCCCGTGGCAGTGATCGGAACCGACGTCGTAGACAATCTGTTGCCGGGCGTCGACCCGCTGGGAAAAGAAATTCGGGTGGATGGATGGGTGTACCGCATTGTCGGGGTGGGGAAAAAGAAGGGCTCGACGCTGGGGCAAAGCGCGGACAACTATGTGTTTCTGCCCATGACTTCGTGGATGAAGCAGTATGGCGCCCGCGACATGAATATGCGGATCGCGGCGAAGACTGCGGGCGAGGGAGCCGTGATGGATGCGACCATGGACGAAGCACGGGTGATTGTGCGGGCGCGGCGGCACGATGCTCCGGGCCAACCCGATTCGTTTGACATGGAAAATAACGCCAACCTGATGAGCATTTTCGCCAACCTGACGGGCACGTTCTTCATTGCCATGGTCGGCATAGCGGCGATTTCCATGGTGGTAGGCGGCATCGTCATCATGAACATCATGCTGGTCTCGGTGACCGAGCGCACGCGTGAAGTGGGCATCCGCAAAGCCATGGGCGCCAAACGCCGCGACGTGCTGCTGCAATTTTTGATCGAAGCGGTAACGCTGGCGCTGTTCGGAGGATTGCTCGGCGTCCTACTCGGCATCGGCATCGCAAAGGGCGTGACCATGGCTGTCGGTATGCCCTCCGTAATAAAACTGTGGGCGGTATTTGCGGGATTGACGGTCGCAACGAGCGTAGGCGTTTTCTTCGGCGTGTATCCGGCGCGCAAGGCCGCGACGCTGGATCCGATCGCGGCGTTGCGCTTTGAGATGTAGAAGGTTAGCGCTCTGGCAACTTGCAGGCGGTTCTGAGCGCGCCATGCGCGCGGGCGGTTGGCAAAAAGCTAACAGCTAACAGCTAGGAGCTAATAGCTGATTTATGGTAGCGAAAAGCGAATTCGGAGAAATCATCTCGATGGCACTGGCCACCATCCGCAGCAACAAGCTGCGCTCCGGCCTCACCGTGCTCGGTATCGTTATCGGCGTCGCCGTAGTCATCGGAATCTCATCGATTGTTCGTGGCCTGAACAACAACGTCAGCAGCATGATCAGCAGTATGGGGTCGAACATCATCTTCGCGTTCCACATGCCGATCACGTTCGGTCCGCCCACCGAAGAGTTGCGAAAGCGCAAAGAGCTCACCTTCGAAGATGCCGATGCGATGAAGGACCTGCCACACGTGAAGGCGGTGACCGCGGGCGTGCAGTATGTCGAGCCCCAATTCGGCACCGGTACATTCACGGTCAAGTACGGCAATCGCAAGGCGAAGCAGACGATCCTTGAAGGCGACACCTCCTCTTCGAAAGATGTTTTCGACCTGGATCTGGCCTCCGGCCGCTGGTTCAGTGACACCGATGACGAGCGCCGATCGCCGGTGATCATCCTCGGCGCCGACACGAAAACCGAGCTTTTTGGCGACTCCGACGCACTCGGCAAGGACATCAGCATCGAAGGCCAACTCTTCGAAGTGATCGGAGTGGCCAAGATTCAGAAGAGCGCATTCGGCGGCGGCAAGAATCCCGACGACAACAAAGTTTACTTTCCGCTGTCGACATTTCACGCGCTGCACCCCGAGCTCAAGCAGCACTTCATCAGTGTGAAGGCGACCTCGCACGACGACATGCCCAAGGCGATCGACGAAATGCGCGAACTGCTTCGCCGCCGGCGCCGCGTGCCGTCGGATAAGCCCGACAATTTCAGCATTTTTACCCAGGAGTCGCTCTCCGATGTTTGGAATCAGATCAGCAGCGCCATCTTTATTTTTATGTTTGCGGTGTCGAGCGTAGCCCTGATCGTGGGCGGCGTCGGCGTCATGAACATCATGCTGGTCTCCGTAACCGAGCGCACCCGCGAGATCGGCGTGCGCAAGGCCATCGGCGCCCGCAAAGGCGACATCCTCATGCAATTTACCCTCGAAGCGATTACGCTCACGGCCATCGGCGGGCTTTTGGGCGTTCTAGTCGGCGCGGTAATCACGTTCGCGATCAGGGCCATCTGGGATTCTCTTCCCGCGACGATGTCCGTCTTCTGGGCTAGCTTCGGATTCCTGTCAGCGGCTGCCGAAGGCCTGCTCTTTGGCATCTACCCCGCCTGGAAGGCCGCGAATCTGGATCCAATCGAATCCCTCCGCTACGAGTAGCGCCGGCGTCTCGCCGGCTGTCCGGCGGGTGTCCCGCCCGCCGCTTCGAAGCCGAGTCCACCTTGCATTTGTCGACACAAGCAACGGAACGCAGGCCGTCGTTGAGAGCCGCGCGGCGTAAGATTACAGCCCACAGCGTAAGCTGTGGGTGGACGTCAGAGCCAAGTCAGTTCCGGAGGGCGAAAGAAACAGGGGATGCATCTTAGGACCTTACTGGAAGTTGTAACCGCGTTGGGCACGCTGGCTTCATTGGCGTTCTATTTTCTCGCCGCCTGCGGACTGCTGAGCTTCCTAAAGCAAAATCGGCGAGAGCCGAATCAAGCCTCGCTCCCGCCTGTCTCCATCCTCAAACCGCTCAAAGGCATCGACCCCGAAATCGCGGAAAGTTTCCGCACCCATGCCGAACAGAACTATCCCGACTTCGAACTGATCTTCGGCGCAAGCGACTCGTCCGATCCCGCCTGCGACGTAGTCCGCAAACTCCAGGAAAAATACCCGACGCGCATAATCAAGCTAATCGTCTGCGACCACATCCTGGGCACGAATGTCAAAGTCAGCAACCTTGCCCAGATGCTCCCGCATGCAACTCACGAAATCCTGCTAATAAACGACAGTGACATCCGCGTTCCACCCGACTACCTGCAGCAAGTAGTCGCCCCGCTAGCCGACCCGCAAATCGGCATGGTCACCTGTCTCTACCGCGCCGAGCCCGCCCACACTCTGGGTTCGCGCCTCGAGGCCCTAAGCATCGCCACCGACTTCGTCCCGGGTGTTTTGAGCGCGAGATTCCTGGAAAACGGGCTTCATTTCGGACTAGGCTCTACGCTGGTCTTTCGTCGCGCCGACCTCGCCGCCATCGGCGGCTTCGAATCTTTTGTCGACTATCTTGCCGACGACTACGAACTAGGCCGCCGCATCGCCGCCACCGGCAAGCGAATCGAACTCAGCCCCACCACCGTCACAACATTTCTCCCCGCTTATACGCTGCGCGAGTTCTGGCGGCACCAACTCCGCTGGTCGCGCACCATTCGCGACGCCCGCCCCGGAGGCTACCTCGGCCTCCTCTTCACCTTCGGCCTGGCCTGGTCGGTCCTAACGCTGATCGCCGCCCACGGCGCGACATGGGCGTGGATCCTCTTCACGCTGACCTATGCCACGCGGTTGGCAGTCGGCCTGAAGACTGCGGCGCGAGTCCTCCACGACCGCCAAACACTGGCAAACATTTTCTGGCTTCCCGTGCGCGATCTGATCGCCCCATTCGTCTGGGCCGCAGGCTTGATCGGTAATCGTATCCACTGGCGTGGCGAAGATTTCTATCTAAAGGATGGCCGGCTGTCGAAGAGTAAAGCGGAAGGTTCCCGCTGATCGAAAGAAGGTCCCTCTGTGTGCCGTACTCTGTGGTGATCGCCTTTAATTTTCAGCGCGCGGCAGTCGCACGATTCGAGTAAATCGTCTTCCCGCCCCGTCGGGCGATGACATAGGAACTTAATCCACGCAACGCCGCAGGATCATCCTGGTCCGTCCACAAAAATACCCGCCCGGGCCCATTCCACAAGGCCACAAATGAGTTCTGCGTTTCCCAAACCGGTGGCGCATCCGGAAACTGCGCCCCATACCACATATTCCCACCGGGTGCGCGCAAGCTAAGCAGATGAAACCCGCCATAAAAATTCAGCGTCGACGCATTCTCATACAGTCCCGTCGCCACCACCTGGTCTCCCGGTTGGTATTGCTCTCGAATTGCCAGCGCCAAATCCTTCGACGAAATAATCGGCGAGAAGATTCCAAACGCAATGCGCACGCACGCCAGCACGACCACCATCATCAAAGCAAGTGCCCAGTTTCCCGCCGCCGCGCGTCCTGCGCGGCGCAGCATCCAGTTGGCCAGAGTCCCCACCAGGAACGCCGCCGAAAAAAGCCCCAGCGGCAGACGGAACGCCCCCATGGCTTGCGGCGTCAAATCGAGAAAGTGTCCAAATGAGAGCGCATAGTCCTGCGGATTTTTTCTTAGGAGATCCGAAAGATCCGTTCCCGGAGCCGGCGTCTTCGAGAAAAAGAGCAAGGCAAATCCAACCATCGCGATTGCGACCCCCACCACCAGGAGCACGGCGGACGAAATTGTTCCCGCCCTTCGTTCGCGGCTCCCCACCGCCGATTCCCGCTCCCGCGCCAGCCATCCTCCAACCAGCAGCGCCATGCCCGGAATCGCGGGGATGGTGTAATACTCCTGCCGTGTCGAGAAACTAAAGAAGCCGACAATCACGACGTTCCACAACAAAAACAGCAAGCAAGCCTTCTGCCGCCGCGTCATCCGCGAATGAAAATCGCGCCACCGCCGCGGCACCTCAACCAGCGCTTGCGGTAAAAACGCCGTCCACGGAACCAGCCAAAGAACCAGCAGGACCCAGAAAAGCAGTAGAGGCACCTTGTCGTAGTCATGCGGCATGCGGGTGCCCAAAAACCGCCGCACGTGCTCGTTGATGAAATAGAACCAGAGAAATCCGCGCACGTTTCCCTGCGGAGGATTTCGCAAGGCCGCCAGAATGTGCCACGGCGCTCCCACCAGAAGAAAGACCAGCGTGCTCGAAACGCAGCCGCAGCCGCAGTAAATGCCGCAGATTTCCAGTCAGCAGTAAATAAAGTCCAATCGCCCCCGCCGGAAATACCAGCCCAATCAGGCCCTTCGTCAGCACGTTGAGCGCGCACACCGCCCCGAGTCCCCAGCAAACCGCGCGCGAAGGCCTCTCCTGTTCAAGGGACACCAGGAAAAGCCAGAACGTCAGCGTCAGCCATAACCCGACCAGCACATCGGGAATCAAAAACCGGGTAAACAAAAATGGTCCCAGCGCAGTCGCCAGCACCAGAGCCGAATAAAATCCGCCCTCGGCGCCAAACGCCCATCGCCCCAGCCCATAGGTGGCCAGGATCATTGCGAGCACGCCCAGCATGAGCGGAAAGCGCGTGCTCCACTCGCTGATGCCAAATAATTTGTAACTCGCGGCTACGCTCCAATACATGAGCGGAGCTTTTTCCAGATAGCGCTCCCCGTTCACATACAGCGTGACCCAGTCGTGCCGCTGCAACATTTCGCGCGCGGCCTCCGCATGCACCGTGTCCGCATCGTCCAGCAGCGGCGCACTCGACAAACCGGCCGCATAGATTGCCGCCCAGAGCCCAACCAGCACGAGCACGGCAACGCGCCAGTCCGCAAGCAGAGCAGTGGGCCGCGTTGTGGCCTCGCTCGGAATTTTTTCTTTGGGAGTCCCGGAGGAATTCATTAGGAGACCGAGATCACTCGCTATTCCACCACATCCGCGTCAAGCACGCGCGGCTGCTCCAGATAATGTGAGACGGCATACTGCGCCAGAAGAGGTGTCTGGAGCCGGATTTCCGCGCCCAGCCATTCGCCCTTCGCATGCGGCGCACCTGTCGCGTGATTGCAAGCGCCGCCCCCGCAACCGAATTCACGCCCGAACGCAGCACTCTGGATCTGATCGAATTGCTTGATCCCGCGCCAGGCTTCATCGCCCACAGTTCCGGCAACGTCAATTTTCAGTCGTACCACGGCCATTTTTTAGTTCTCTTTGTATAGATGTTAATTCCCGTCAAACTGCAAAAGTCGCGGCCTAGTCCGCCGCTATTCCCGCAGCCCTTTCCCCCGCGACCTCACGATAAATCTCCAGGATCCGCGCCACCGAACTCTCCCACGAAAATTTCGCTGCCTGCTCGTATCCCGCCTTCTTCATGCGATCACGCACCTCCGAGTCCAGCAACGCCTGCTGCAACGCCCGCCGTATCTCAAACACGTTTTCCGGATTCACCATCAGCGCCGCGTTCCCCACCACCTCCGGCAGGCTCGACGTGTTCGATGTCACCACCGGCGTTCCATGCGCCATTGCCTCCAGCGGAGGCAGCCCGAATCCTTCATAGAGCGACGGAAACACAAAAATCTTCGCCACATCGTAAAAAATGCGCAGCACTTCGATCGGCACGAAACCTAGAAAGCGCACATCGTTTTGCACGCCGCCGCTCACCACTGTACGCCGCAACCGCGGATGGCTGGAAAGATCATCGCCAATGATGATCAGCTTCAAATCGCCATAGCGGCGCTCTTTGGCCAGTTCGTTCTTCAGCGCCGAGAACGCTTCGATAATTCGCACCACATTCTTATGCGGCCGGATCGCACCCGCATACAGAAGAAATGGATAGCTCACCTGGTAGCGTTGCGCAATCAATTCCCGGTCCGCATCGGTCGCGTGGCCATGCAGAAACCGTTCGTCAATCGCGTTGTACACAACCTCGATCCGGCCATCGGGAATCGCGAGCAGTTTCTGGATCTCGCCCTTCGTAAATTGCGAAACGGCCAGCACCCGCGCCGCTCCGCGCAGCACGCGCCGCGTCAGATAAAAATGTAAACTCCGCCGCAAAGGGGAATAATTCCGCGACCCGTACATATGCTCCAGCAGATCGTGCACCGTCAGCACATACGGACAGGAAAGCCCGCGCGGCATCCAGAACATGTGCGGGATGTGCACCAAATCGCACTCCAGCCGCCGCACGATGGCGCGAAACTCCAGACAGCCCTTGAGCGTGTTATCCGGCGCTAACAGTTCGACCGCCTGGAAGTTCTCCGGAAGCGGTCCGCATTCCGCCACCTTCGCCGGCGATCCAATCAGGAAATAAGTGCTGCAACGATCCAGCCGCGCCAGCGTCCGCACGACGTTGCGGATGTAGGTTCCAACGCCGAACTCCGTCATGCGACGGATATCGATCGCGACTTTCACGAGGAGAATTTAAACACAGGCAATGGAGAGTGGACACAAAATTCACGAGAATGTCTAGGAAGCGCCCTCTTCCTTGCCGAGCACACGCCCATAAGTCTTGAGGTACTTCATCCCGGTATCGCACATGACGGTAACGATGGTCGTGCCGGGCCCAAGTTGCTCAGCCAAGCGGAGGGCTGCGATCACGTTGCATCCGGTCGAGGTGCCCGCAAAAAGCCCTTCCTCCCGCGCCAGCCGGAAAGCCATGGCGGTAGCCTCTTCTGTCGACACCCGTTCAATCTGATCCGCGATGTCATCCCGCCAGAGCGGCACAACAAACCCCGCTCCAATCCCATCAATTTTGTGCGATCCGGGCGCCCCGCCCGAAAGCACCGGCGACTCAGCAGGTTCAACGGCGACGATTGCGATCTTCTTGCCGCGTTGCTGGAATCTCTCCGCCGTCCCTCGAAGCGATGCCGCCGTCCCGACGCTTTGCACAAAACCGTCGATCTTCTTGTCAGTCTGCGTCCAAATTTCGTCCGCCAGTGTGTGATATGCGGCCAGTTGATCGGTATTTTTCAGTTGATCGGTCCAGAAGCCGCCCGTCTGCTCCGTGATGACGCGCGCCGCTTCCACCATGCCGCGCGTCAACTTCTCGGTCATGCCTCCGCTCTCGCTCGGCACAATCTGCAGCCGCGCCCCCAGAATCTTCATGTGATCCAGTTTTTCTCGCGAAAAGGCATCCGAACTTACTATGTGCAGCGGGTAGCCCTTCACCGCACAAATCAGGGACAGCGAAACGCCAGTGCTGCCGCCGGTGTACTCGACGACCGTGCCTCCTGGCTTCAGCCGCCCATCCTTCTCCGCAGCCTCGATCATGGCCAGCGCCATGCGATCCTTCATGCTGCCGGTAGGATTTTCGTTTTCGAGTTTGAGCAGAATGCGCGCGCCGTTGGCGGGAACGATTGTGCGCAACGCTATTAAAGAGGTGTTCCCAATTCGATAGAGAATGCTGCGCGGTATTTCGTTCATATGAATGCCAGCAGACCGCGAACCCCGAGGGGCGAACACTCATAGATGCGCGTGCTGAGGCGTGAGATGCGGTTTCAATACGAGACAGGCTATGCCCTGACTTCCGCCCGCGCTCGCCGCTCGGCATACAGCGGAAATTCCTCCGCAAGCCCCAGCACCTGCTTGCGGATTTTCCCCAACACCGCGGCGTCGGTTCGATGATGCAGCGCCTCGGCGATCCAGCGCCCGATCTGGCGCATCTCGGCTTCCTTCATTCCGCGCGTCGTCATGGCCGGCGTCCCAACCCGAATTCCGCTCGGCTTCATCGGAGGATTCGTATCGAACGGAATCGCGTTCTTGTTCACGGTGATGGCAGCCTCGCCCAGCGCTTTCTCTGCCTCGCTTCCGAGCATGCCCTTTGCGAATACATCCACCAGCATCAGGTGCGTATCGGTCCCGCCGGAAATAATTCGGAAGCCCTCCGCCGCCAGCGTCTCCGCCAGCACTTTCGCGTTCGCCACAATCTGCCGCGCATATTCCTTGAAACTCGGTTGCGATGCTTCCAGGAAGCACACGGCCTTTGCGGCCATGATGTGCACGAGGGGCCCACCCTGCATGCCAGGGAACACGGTCTTATCGATCGGCGCGGCCAATTCCTGCTTGCTCAGAATCATTCCCGAGCGCGGCCCACGCAGCGTCTTATGCGTCGTCGAAGTCACAATCTGCGCATGCGGTACCGGCGAAGGATGCGCCCCGCCCGCCACCAATCCCGCGAAGTGCGCCATATCCACCAGGTAAATCGCGCCGACCTTGTCCGCAATCTGCCGCATGCGCGCAAAATCAATAATCCGCGGGTACGCGCTTCCGCCGCCAATAATCAGCTTGGGCCGCTCCTGCTCGGCCAGCTTCTCCAGCGCGTCATAATCAATCGTCTCCGTCTCTTTCGTCACGCCATAGGGGACGATCTTGTACGTTTTGCCCGAAAAATTCAGATGATGTCCATGCGTCAAATGCCCGCCATGCGCCAGGTTCAGCCCCAGAATCGTATCGCCCGGCTGCAACACCGCCGCATACGCCGCCTGGTTGGCCTGCGATCCCGAATGCGGCTGCACATTGGCGTGCTCCGCTCCAAATAATTTTTTCACCCGCTCGCGCGCCAGATTCTCCACCACGTCGGTAAACTCGCATCCGCCGTAATAGCGCTTGCCCGGATATCCCTCGGCATATTTATTCGTGAACACCGACCCGGCCGCCTCGAGCACCGCCTCGCTCACAAAATTCTCCGATGCAATCAGCTCCAGCCCTTCATGCTGGCGCCGCACCTCGTTATCGATGGCAGTCGCAACTTCGGGATCAACTTCATAAAGCGGACGTGACATAGCGGAATTTTTCATAAGAATTTACCCGTCCCTGATTGTAACTCGCCTCAAACCAGCACGCGCCCCGAGCGGATAAACTGATAGGGATAGACTGATGCGGATGGACTGATATGGCATGACCGACCTCGCGCGAGTCGTGAAGAGAAGTCCGCACGCTGGGCTTTGTGGAACCTGCCAGCACGCCCGCCGAATGGAGTCCGATCGAGGTTCGGTGTTCATCCGGTGTGAACGGTCGCTAGTCGATCCGAGATTCGCGAAGTATCCCGGTCTGCCCGTGTTGGTATGCAGTGGCTACAAACGAAAAGAAGAAGACGACAGCCTGCGGAAGGAAAGCTGACCACCAAAGCGTTCTTCAGAATTCCAGAATCACAAATCGCGCCGGCCCGGATCCCTCGTTCACCAATGCAGACGATCCATCCGACCACCACAAATCCCCTGCCTTGAGCGCTTTTCTCGGCGATCCCTTGCCGTCCGCGTTCGGACCCAACTCCAGATCGGTCACAGCCACCAGCAGCATTGGCCCATCATGGCCATTTTTCGGCATCGCCGATTTCGTACTTAGTTCGATCTCCGATACTCGCACACCGTCCTTAACGAAAAGAATCTTCCCGTGCATGCCGGTAGACGTTTCCTCGCCGCTGTCTTTCTTCCAGGGCGACGGCTCGGCTCTCTTCTTTTCGTCCTGCAAAAACTCAATCGTCACATTGCGAAATGGCGTGTCCGAAAGATTGCGTGCGATATGCGCGAAGTTCCCCGCGGCAAACCGCGTATCCCCATCGCTCAGCTTCACCTGCACCGGCTCTTTGCCCTCGACCTCGTTCGAGATCGACGTGTCCCCCAGCGTGACGAACACATAGTCATGCCGGTGCCGGTGCATCAACGTCGCCGCATGGGGAGCGACCGACACTTTAAAAGCCCGCACGTACGCGTTCTCGATCGCAAGGTGGTGCGAGGGCTCGGCCGTGATTTCGACTTCCTCGGCTACGGCAGGCCGGACGAGCGCGAGCAACGGCACCACGGCGATCAGCAGGGCTACTTGCAGAGTCTGACTCATGTCCGCGAATTTTAGCACCCTTTCCTTTAGCACTCCTTCCAACGAAACCCGGTTCGACGTAGCGCCACGTTCCACCCCTGCCTTACGAGCATCCCGTCCCAGCCACCTGCAACGAAGTGACGTTAATCCGGCTTTCCCCGCCCGCCTCGATCAGCACGCCCTTAACAGCCACCTTCTGCCCTTTTCCGGCGGAAGGACGAAACACATCCGCCCCCAGCAACAAATCTCGCAGCGTCTCCAATGGCCTGTCAGCCGCCGCCTTCACGGCCGCCGCCGAAGTTGTCTGAGTCTTCGACACAACCGGCTCACTCGCATGAGTCAGCGCCCAGGTACCGGAAGCTCCGCGCTCCAGGCATCCGACGACCTCGACAATACTGAGCCCACTCCGCCCCGGCGGCGCTTCTGTCGAAACGCCTGCCTTCGTCAAATCCTCACTGTCGATTGTGTATTGAATGAACGGTGTGAACATCTCGTCCCAGCTCTGGTTCATCTCCCGAAAATGAACTTCCTTCTCCGGCCCCGGAACATGCTCGGGATCTGTTCCGCCGTGCCCGTGGTGATGCAGCAAATGTTCATTCTTCGACGAATTGTCGTAGTGAGCCGTGACCACCAATTTGCTGCCTGCCGGCAATCTGAGCGGTTCTTCCAGTTCGTAAGCCAACTGCCAGTGGAAATCGTATTTCGGCACGGTCAACACGGTCTGTTCGCGCCCGTCGGGGAAAACCACGGCATAAGTAAAGTCTTTACCCCGCAGGTGCGCATGGGGCTGGAACTGATAAATCGTCACCGGTTGCGTATAGGCGGTAATGCCGGTGACTTCGTAGTTCTCGGCGTTCGGCGGGATCGGCGGAATCGCGGCCGTCGTGCCCTCGGCTTTTTCGCCCGCGGCATCGGTAAGCAACTGCTTGCCATCCGCGACAATTGTCTCGCCCGAAGCCGGCACGCGGAACAGTTGATGCTTCGGCGGTTTCCGCGCGAACCAGAACCCAACCCGCGTCTGGTCTTTTTCTGGCTTTCCCGTGGTCTGGTAGTGAATATTGAAATTGAGGTAGCAGTTCTTGCAGCTCTTCAGCAGCTTCGCGCCGTCATCCTCATACATCTCGATTGTCGTGCCCGGCGTGTAGACGCCCAGCATGTCGTACACGGCGGAGTTTCCCGGTACCGTAACCGCGAAGTGAACATTCAGCCCGCTCGCAAAACCCAGCTTCCGCGCCACCTGCTCGAGCTTGTCGATATTCTCGGGAGTCATTCCATCCGGCAGCACCAGTTCCGTGATCGCCATGTGGTGTACGACCGCGCTATTCCCCGGCAGCACCTGCATCGCCACGATCCACTTGTCTTCGGTCACCGGCACCTTAACCAAGCGTCCTGAGATATGGGATCTCATGCTCGGCGGGAAGATGCGTCTCCGGCAAGGTGATGACCAGGTCCGGCTCCAGCCCCTTCGGATGCAGCCATCCCTCCGCAAAATGCGGCGCGGGCGGAAGATCGGCCTCGTTTCCTTTCGGCGCTCCCTCCTTAACCCATGCAACCAGCGTGTCAATCTCCTGCTGGCTGAGTTGCGGGTCGTTGCGGAACTTTGCGCTCCGACTCGAATCCGCCGGCCATGGCGGCATTTCGCGCCTCACAACCTTCTCCCGAATCGCCTCGGCCCGGCTCGCTGCCTCCGCATAGGTTAGCAGCGGTGACCCCGCCGCAATCTCCCCCGGACGATGGCAGTTTGCGCAATGCTTCCATAGAATCGGCGCGACCTGCTTACAGAATGTGACGGATTCGCCGCTGGCCCCGGCCGTCCATAGCAGAACGGCGCCCCCAATAAGCAACGCCTTCGATCCCCAAAAGCGCCTTCTCAAAACACTTCGCATGGCCTGAATTGTCGCATGTCCTCATGCCTTATCCGGGACTCAATCTGTCCCCGAGGCCTACATTTCGGCCGCAACCTTCCTTGTTTTCCAAAAACAACAAAGGGTATAATCCACCAGCGGTCGACGCTTGCTGTATCTCCCCTCAGATCATCAGGACCAGCCTAAAAAAGGAACCCGGCCCCGCTATGTCTCTTTTTTGCCACACTGCTCGTCCCTGTCGCCTCTCCATTTTTAATGGCCGCGCCACCGTTTTCACGTCTGCCCTCTTCCTGGCCCTCCTTACTTCGATTCCCGCTTTCAGTCAGATCGGCGTTCTCACCCAGCACTACGACAACGCCCGCACTGGCCAGAACACGCGGGAATCTATCCTGACTCCGGCGAACGTGAATCCAACTCAGTTCGGCCTGCTTTTCGCCCACCAGCTTGATGGCCAGATGACCGCCCAGCCGCTCTACGTTCCCAACGTCTTCATTCCAGCACTGAATTCAACCCACAACGTGGTCTATGCCGTCACCATGCACGATGGCGTCTACGCCTTCGACGCCGACAACAACCAAGGCGGCAATGCCCAACCATTGTGGTACGTCAGCTTCCTGAACTCCGCGAACGGTGTCACGAGCGCTCCCCAGGTCGACGAAGGCTGCAGTGTCGGCTATACCGAATTTGGCATTCAGGGCACGCCTGTGATTGATCCCAGTAAAAATGCCATCTACATCGAAGCCATCACCAAGGAGAACGGCAACTACGTTCATCGCCTCCACGCTCTCGACCTAGGCACCGGCGCCGAGCTCTTCGGCGGTCCGGTCGTCATTGCAGCTTCAGTCGTCATTAACGGCGACACTTACACCTTCGTCGACAAATACCAGCAGGCGCGCCCCGGTCTTCTACTTCAGGATGGAATCGTCTACATCGGATACGGCGGGCCTGGCTGCAACATCAAGACAGAAAACGGCTGGGTGATGGCCTACGACGGCAGTACCCTCCAGCAAGTGGGCGCGTTCGACGCATCTCCTGATGTGAAGGCGTCAGCCGTCTGGCTGTCCGGCGCCGGCATCGCCGGCGACGACAACGGCAACATCTTCTTCAGCACAGGCGACGGCCTGTTCGATGGCCCCGGCGGCACGCACTATGGCGATAGCGTGATCAAACTTTCTCAGGGAGACGGAGTGCTCAACCTCGCGGACTCCTTTACTCCCTATAACCAGCAATTTTTGAAAACGCACGATCTGGACGTTAGTTCCGGACTGGTGCAGATCTTGCCGCAGCAGCCCGATGGCAGCCAGTTCGTTCTCGCCATCGACAAAAACGGAACCACCTACCTCCTCGATCAAAACAATCTTGGCGGCTACAATCCCGCGGGCGACTTTCAGATTCCCCAGGAACTCGAGGTCCCCGTCCTCGGCCAGGTCCACGCCGGTCTGACTTATTGGAACGGCTTCATCTTCGTTGCCGCCGAGAATACGCCGCTCATGGCCTATGCCTTTGCCAACAACCAGATCTCCCTCCAACCCGTCTCCCAGGCGCCTGCTGCGACCGGGAATCCTACCGGCGGCATCGTCTCCTCCAACGGAACTCAGAATGGCATCTTCTGGCACGTAACCTTTCCCACCGCCAAGCTCTACGCCTACGACGCCACCAACCTCGCCAATAAGTTCTATGACAGTGGCATGGCAGGTGCGCGCGACAAGATCGGCAAGATGGTTCACTTCGGGATGCCCATCGTCGCCAATGGCAAAGTCTATGTCGACGGCGCGGAGCAACTCTCCGTCTTCGGCCTCATGCCCGCGTTCAGCCCGATCGCTGGCAACAATCAAACCGGTCCCGTCGGCAGCCTGCTGCCCATTCCCCTGCAAGCCGGTCTGGTCGACCCCTACACCGGCAATTCCATCGATCAGCCCGGCATCCCTGTGACCTTCACGGCCAGTCCCACGGGCGGCATGTTCTCGCCGAAGAAAACACAGACCAACGGCTCTGGCATCGCGACCACCAATTACACTCTTCCGGAAGTTCCCGGCGTGTATACCATCACCGCCGCTAGCACTGGGTACGCCAGCGCAATTTTCACCGTCACGGCCACCGGCGGAGCGCCCGCGTCCATAGCCATCGCGGCGGGCAACAATCAATCCGCGCCCGTGAAGTCGAACCTGAAGACCTCCCTCAAAGTGAAAGTCAAAGATTCCGCGGGCAATGGTGTTGCGGGAGTCTCCGTGACCTTCTCGGATGGCGGCGCCGGGGGCGCACTGTCTCCCGTCACTGTGACCACCGACTCCGGCGGCTTCGCTTCCACCACCTACACCACCGGAACAAAAGCGGGGATGATTGCTATCACCGCGTCAGTCTCCGGCGTCACCCCAGCCTCATTCAAGGAAACCGTCCTCGCTGGACCTCCCGCATCCATGGCGATTTACGCCGGCAATAATCAGACTGTGAAAGCAGGCAAGAGCACCTCAAAACAGTTGCAGGTTCTGATTGAAGATCGATACGCCAATCCCGTGAAGGGTGCTCCGGTCACCTACAGCGACGGAGGAGTCGGCGGCAGCTTCTCACCCGGTACCGCGACCACCAACGGCAAGGGAATAGCGGGTTCGCGCTACACTGCTCCGGCGCAAATCGGGACGGTGACGGTAACCGCCTCCTCACCGGGCGTGGCTAACGTTGTGTTCACTGTGACTGTGGATTAGCTATAGCGTCGGACCCGAAGAAGAAACGCGGTGTCATACAGAGTCAGGAGGCCCGCGCTTTTGTGACGTAGCTCTGTCTCTTTGCCTTTTTGCGCAAGACTTTACCTATTGCTGACACTCTCCCGCCTCGGAATATGGATTTAAGTGCCTGACCACTCAGCACTAAGAGTAAACTTGTCATCTCCCCCAGTCTTGCAACAACCGTAGGTAGGGAAACCCATGAATCAGCGTTTTACGTCGTCTTCATCTCCGCAGACCCGGGCCCATGCGCCACTTTTTGTCACTTTGTCACAATCCCGACACACCCGTTCACACACACGCCAACATGTTGTTTTCTATTCTGCAGTCGCAATCATCTTCCTCTTGATCTTGTCTCCTGCTGCCTCCAGCCAAATCAGCGTTCTCACTCAGCATTACGATAACGCCCGCACCGGTCAGAACACGCAGGAGACAATCCTGACCCATGCCAACGTCAATCCCAATCAGTTTGGCCTGCTCTTTTCGCAGCCCATCGATGGCCAAATGGCGGCGCAGCCGCTTTATGTCCCCAACGTCTTTATTCCCTCGTTGAACGCGACCCACAATGTCATCTATGCCGTCACCATGCACGACGGCATTTACGCCTTCGACGCTGACAATAATCAGGGCGCGAATGCGCAGCCTCTCTGGTATGTCAGTCTTCTCAATGGAGCGGGCGGCGTCACCACCGTTCCGCTGGTTGACGAAAAATGCCGCGTGACCGGCTACACCGAGTTCGGCATCCAGGGAACGCCCGCCATCGATGCCACCAGGAACGCGATTTACTTCCTGGCCATGACCAAGGAGAACGGCAGCTACGTTCATCGCCTCCACGCGCTCGATCTCGGCACCGGCCAGGAACTCTTCGGCGGCCCCGCAACCGTTTCCGCCTCCGTCGTCATTAATGGCGAAACCTACACCTTCATCGACCGGTACCAGCAGCAGCGCCCCGGCCTGCTCTTGCAGAATGGCATCGTCTATATCGGTTTCGGCAGCCCCGGCTGCAACATCAAAACCGAAAACGGCTGGGTCATGACCTATGACGCGGACACCCTCCAGCAAGTGGGCGCTTTCGACGTCTCACCCGACGTTCAAGCCTCCGCCATCTGGCAGTCCGGCGCCGGCCTCACCGGAGACGATAATGGCAACGTCTTCTTCAGCACCGGCGATGGCTTATTCGACGGTCCCGACGGCACTCACTTCGGCGACACCGCCCTCAAGCTCACGCAGGTCGGCAACACGCTTACCCTCGGCGACTATTTCACCCCATACAACCAGCTTTTCTTTCAGGAAAACGATCTCGATTTGAGTTCCAGCTTCGTAACCCTCCTACCCGATCAGCCCAGCGGCCAATACGCTCTCGCGGTCGACAAGGACGGCACCGCCTACATCCTCAATCAGAACAATATGGGTGGATACAACCCGGCTGGTGACTTCCAGATTCCGCAGGAAATTAGCGTTCCCGTGGACGGCGAAGTTCACGCCGGACAAACCTACTGGAACAACAACGTCTACATCGCCGCCGAAGGCACACCCATCATGGCGTACTCGTTCAACGACGGCCTGCTTTCACTTCAGCCCACTTCGCAAACTCCGAAAGCCACCGCCAATCCCACCGGCGGCATCGTTTCTTCCAACGGCACACAAAACGGTATCTATTGGCACGCCACCTTCCCGACCAGCAAGCTCTTCGCTTATGACGCCACCAACCTTGCCAACGAACTCTACGACAGCGGCATGGTTCCCGCTCGGGACAGCATCCCCATGGTCGTCCACTTCGCCATGCCCGTCGTCGCCAATGGCAAGGTCTATCTCAATGGCCAGACCCAACTCTCGGTTTTTGGTCTGCTCCCCGCATTCACTCCGGTCGCCGGAAACCATCAGACCGGCCAGATCGGAACTCAACTCCCCATCGCCTTGCAAGCCGGTCTTGTCGACCCCTATACGCAGAACCCGATCCAGCAAGCCGGCATTCCCGTGACTTTCACGGTCAGTCCAAGAGGCGGTTCGTTTTCGAATCCCAATACCCAGACTGATGCTTCCGGTACCGTCAGTACCAACTTCACTCTGTCCAAGACTCCCGGCGTCTACACGATTACCGCGGCCAGCAAGGGCTATGGCAGCGCGATTTTCACGGTCACGGCGACGACTGGCATGCCGGCGTCGATGGTTATCGCCTCCGGCAATAACCAATCCGCAACAGTGACCACGAACCTGAAATCGCCCCTCAAAGTAAAAGTTAAGGACGCACAGGGCAACCCCGTCGCTGGCATCACGGTCGCCTTCTCGGACAATGGCGCGGGCGGCACGCTCTCTCCAGCGACGGCCACCACCGACTCGACGGGCGTGGCGTCCACGACCTACACCACCGGAACGAAAGCAGGGATCATCGCCATCACCGCCTCGACCGCTGGCGTCACGCCTGTTTCCTTCAAGGCGACCGTGCTTGCGGGACCTCCTGCCTCGATGTCCATCTACGCCGGCAATAATCAAACCGTCAAGGCAGGCGCGAGCACTGCAAAACAATTGCAGGTGCTGGTCGAAGATCAGTACGCGAACGTCGCGAAAGGCGCTCAGGTGACTTACAGTGATGGCGGTGCAGGCGGCAGCTTCGCGCCCAATCCGGCAACCACCAGCAGTAAGGGTATTGCGGGATCGCGCTACACCGCTCCGATGCAAACCGGAACCGTGACTGTGACCGCAACGTGCCCCGGCACAAATAATGTTCAATTCACGGTCAACGTAGACTAAGAAACGGTTTAAGGCGATAGAAATGGTCTAAGGCGTAGTGTAGATGCTGTTGTGATGGCGCCCGAGTTAGCGACTCTCTGGGCGCGAACCTGAGGTTTTCCTGACGGCCGATAGCCGATAGTCGACAGCCGACAGCTGAGAGCTGAGAGCTGTCAGCTGTCAGCCGATCACTCTGTCTTTTCAGGAAGTGCCGGCTTTGTGGGTGGCGCAGCGCTTCGGCGCAGCGATTAGGCGTCTTATCTGATAAGCGGCTGCCGCTGAGGTCACGCTTCGTACACGACCGTCCCGCCTACAATCGTAGCCACAACCTTCCCCGTCATCGCCCAGCCATCAAAAGGAGTATTCCGCGACTTCGACCGCGACTTTGCCGCATCAAACGTCCACTTCGCCTTCGGATCAAAAATCGTTACGTCCGCAACCGACCCGCGCCCGAGCGTCCCGCGTCCGCGCAGGTCGAAGCATCGCGCCGGCCCCGCCGTAAACAGCTCCACAATCCGCCGCAGCGGAACACGCTTAGCCACATGCAGCCTGGTAATCGCTAGCGCCAGAGCCGTCTCCAGCCCTGTAATCCCAAACGCCGCTCGCTCAAACTCCATCTCCTTCTCATGCGCCGCATGGGGAGCGTGATCGGTCGCAATCGCATCCGCGCTCCCATCCTCCAGCGCCACCAGAATCGCCCCCAGATCGGCCCGCGACCGCAGCGGCGGATTCATCTTGAAATTGCTGTCATAGTCCCGCATGTCCTCGTCAGTTAGCGCAAAATGATGCGGCGTTACTTCAAACGTAATTCGCGCCTTCGCCCGCTTCCCGCGGCGCACCGCCTTCAGCGCATCCGCAGTCGAAAGATGCGCCACATGCAGCCGTGCATTCGGAATCGAAGTCGCGAGCTGCACATCCCGCTCCACAATCGAAGCCTCGGCCGCCGAAGTCATCCCGCGCAGCCCCAGCCGGAACGACCGCGCCCCCGCATTCATCGAGCAGTTCTCCGTCATGCGCGTGTCTTCCGCATGTTGCACGACGGGGAAATTCAACTCCCCGCCCAGAATCAGCGCCTCGCGCATCACCCGATCGTCGAGAACCGGCCTTCCGTCATCGCTGACGGCGATTGCGCCGGCTGTTTGCAGCGCGCCAAAGTCCGTAAGCACCGCGCCCTTGCTGCCACGCGTGGCCGCCGCAATCTGAAACACGTTCACCACCGCCCCGCGCTCGGGCAACCCCACCCACTTCACCCAATCGGGAGAATCCACGACGGGCGTGGTATTCGGCATCGTGCAAACCGAAGTAAATCCTCCCGCCGCCGCCGCTGCGGTCCCGGTGGCAATCGTTTCTTTATAGGATTGCCCCGGCTCCCGCAGATGCACATGCAAATCAATAAGCCCGGGAGTAACCACCAACCCACGCGCATCAAACTTCCGGTCCGCCCCCTTAATCTTCCGAGGAGCAGCCACCTCCGCCACCCGTCCATCCTTCAGCAGGACATCCATGGGCGCATCAATCCGCGAGCCCGGATCGATAAGATGTCCACCCGAAATCAGCAAACTGGTTTTGTCGTGTGTCTTCACACCATTTCCTTCAATATCAACACTCAACAATCCAACAACCCCAAAAGACTTGTCATTCCGAGCGCAGCGAGGAATCTGCAGTTCCCGCTACGAGCACGGCTGCTGGTTCCTTAGTCTGTGTTCATCCGTGTAATCCGCGGAGAAGAAGTTGATCTCCTATCGCATCTTCCCCACAGCCCGCGCCAATATCGCCATCCGCGTAGGCACGCCATTCCGCACTTCTTCCAGTATCCGTGCCTGCGCGCCATCCGCCACTTCGCTCGTCAATTCCAGACCGCGAATAATCGGCCCCGGATGCATCACAATCGCATCCCTCTTCGCCATCTTCAGCCGTGCCGTGGTCATCTGGTAGCGCGCGATATATTCCGTCAGATCGATCTTCATGCCCGACAGCCGCTCTTTCTGCACGCGCAGCAGCATCACCACGTCGGTCCCGCGCAGCGCATCCTCGATATGCCGCGTCACCCGCACGCCCGGCGCAATTGTCGTAGCAATGTCCGGCACCAGTTCCCCCGGCCCGCACAAAATAATTTTCACTCCGAACTTCGACAGCAGATGACAAGCTGACCGCGCCACCCGGCTATGAAAAATATCGCCCACGATCGCGACCTGCAGCCCCTTAAAACTCTTCTTATTTCGCAGAATCGTATAGGCATCCAGCAGCGCCTGCGAAGGATGCTCATGCAATCCATCTCCGGCGTTAATTACCGGTACATCCAGATGCGCGGCCATCACCTGCGGCGCTCCAGCATTCGGATGTCGTATGACGATCACATCCGCGCCGACCGCCCGCACCGTATATCCCGTGTCCAGCAGTGACTCGCCCTTCTCAATGCTCGATCCTACTGCCTGAATCAGCACGGTGTGCGCGCCCATGGTCTTGGCGGCAATCTCAAACGAGCTCCGCGTCCGCGTCGAAGCCTCGTAAAACAGCAGCAGCACTCGCCGTCCGCGCAGCAAGGGCCGCGGCCGGTCCGGATTCATCCGCCGCGCCCCCTTCAGTATTCTCAAAATCTCGGCCGCTTCCAGATGCTCAATGCCGAGCAATGAACCGCGCGCTGCATTCATATCTCTAGTTAAACCCTTGTCATTCCGAGCCATTCGGAGCCGCGCACGCGCGGCGAGAATGAGTGAGGAATCTGCAGTTCGACTGCCACGCGAAGCGAGATCGGTGTCGGCTTCTACACCCGCTCCATCAACAGCACCTTCTCCGCATCATCGACTTCCCGCAACTTCACCTCAATAATCTGATTCTCCGTCGTCTGCACCACCCGCCCGATAAACGACGCCTCAATCGGCAACTCCCGATGCCCGCGATCGATCAATACGCACAACTGCAATCTCTTGGGCCGCCCTTCATGAAACAAGGCATCCATCGCGGCCCGCGTCGTCCGGCCCGTATAGAGAACATCATCCACCAGCACCACCGACTTGCCGGCCACCGGAATTCCGAGGTCACTCTTCTGCACGACGGGTTTCGAATCCAGCGTCGAAAGATCGTCCCGATATAAAGTAATGTCCAACGTCCCCACCGGCACCGGCTTCTTTTCGATCCGCTGAATAATTCGCGCGAGCCGCTCCGCCAGGGGAACTCCCCGCCGCCTAATGCCCACTAGCGCCAGGTCCTCACAACCATTATTTTTTTCGAGAATTTCGTGCGCCAGCCGGATTAGTGTCCGCTCCACTTCGGACGCCGACATAAGCTGCGCCTTCTGATGTATCTCCGCTCGTCCTGCCGTACGCGAAGTCATAAACGCTGCATCATACGCGCCTATCCAGACCAAGAGCAAGGATGCCCGCCACAACCAAATAAGGAGCGATTTCCAGAGAGATTCTGTGGTACAGCACGCGTTCTGGGTGGGGCCAGAAGAAACGGGGGCACGACCTTGGCCTTCCGTTAGCCGCTGAAAATTGATTGGTCCTTAGCGCCTGGAGGAAACCTGCGTAAACATTCACCCCGCCCCGTGCAACTCCTCAATCGCCGCTTTAACCCGCGCCGTCACCGCCTCGGTATCCGCCAGCGTCAGCCCCGCAGTCGAAATCACCTCGCCCACCCGCATCTCCAGCGGCCGGCTCTTGATGTGATACGTGTTCATCGGCAGCAGCTCAAACGTCCCCGCCAGCGCAATCGGCACAATCTCCGCCTGCGCCTTGATTGCCAGAAAAAACGCCCCCGGCAGAAACGGTTGGATGCTCCCGTCAGGAGTCCGCCCGCCCTCCGGGAAAATAACCAGCGGCATTCCCTTCCGCAAACTTCGCAGAGCCGACTTGATCGCCCCAATCGATGCCGACGGATTTTGCTGGTTGATGCAAATCTGCCCTGACCTCTTCAGGTGCCATCCAATGAACGGATACGACAGCAACTCGCTCTTGAAAACAATCCGAAATTGAAACGGCAAATAAACATAGAGGATCGGAATATCCAGCGCCGACGCGTGCGTTACCGCAAACACGCGAGGCCTGCCATCCCCGCCGCCTGTGAGCGCCGCCGTATTTCCCGTCACTGTCACCGGCGACAAAATGGTTTTCATGATCAGCCACGACCAAAACGCCGCCAGCCGATGTTGAACTCGTCCACTCCGGTCAAAGAATGAGGACAAGAGCGAGAGCGATCCCAAGACGATGGTGTAAGCCCAAATCAGCGGATCAAAAACAAAATAAGACCGCAGCCGGCTCCCCCAACCATGCCGTCGCGAGGAGCCGAAAGCCGGCGCCTCCTCAGTCCAGGTGGGGACAGCCGCCTCCGGCAGTCCAGCCGAGTGCAACTCGGCTCCGTTTTTCTCAGGCTCAACCGTGTCAATCTTATTCAAAATTTGGATTCCAACTTCCTTGCGAAAAATCCTGGCTGAGAAATACTGTCATGCTGAGCGGAGTAGAAGGATTCGCGAAGCGAATCGTTCTGCGGAGTCGAAGCACCCCTACTTCCATACCGCACGCGGAAAGCATGGGCATCAACCCTCGACTCCTTAGATGCGAACGCCCAGCGCCCGCATCGCCTCTCCAACAATGTAAATCGACCCGGTAACCACTACCAGCCCGCCCGGCCCGGCTGCCCGCCCAGCCAACTCCAGCGCCGCCGCCACGTTCTCCGCCTCCCCGATCTCCGCCTCCACCCGCCGCGCCGCCTCCCGAATCTCCTGCGTGCTGGCCGATCGCGGATTCTCCGCGTGGGTCACGATGACCCGCTCCGCAACCGGAAAAAGAATCTCGGCAATCTCCGCCACCGCCTTATCGCGCAAAACTCCAAACACCATGGTCACCGGACGCTCTCCATACTCCGCCGAAAGCGTCGACCGCAAAGCCCAAGCTCCCGCTGGGTTATGCGCCACGTCGAGCACAAATTCCGGCCGCTCCCCGCGAGCCGGCACGACTTGAAACCGCCCCGCCCACCGCGTCTGGCGAATGCCGCGCTCAATCGACCGAGCCCTAATTGAAGCGAATCCCTGCTCCCGCAACTCCACCGCCGCCGCAATCGCCAAGGCCACATTCCGCAACTGGTGCCGCCCAACCAAAGGCGATTCCACCATGATCTCTTCTCCCAAAACCGCCAGCGGATATCGCTGCAAGGTTTTCTCTGCGACCTCGGCGGGTGTCTCAGCGACCTCAGCGGTTAAAGGCTTTCGCTGTGCGCGCCAGAACGAATCACTCCCCGGAGACACCGGAGGCACGTAAGGCACAGCATTCACAGCGCGCGCTTCCGAATCCAAAATCGCATGTCCAATCACATCATTAGCCTCAGCCATCTGAGGCAAAGTGACCACCGCGCCGCCGGTCCGGATAATCCCAGCCTTCTCCCCGGCAATCTCCCGCAGCGTCTCCCCCAAAAATTTCTGATGATCCAAAGAAATATCGGTGATCACGCTAACCCGCGGTTCGACGACGTTGGTAGCGTCGAGCCGCCCGCCCATGCCCACTTCGAGCACCACCAGATTCGGCCGGCTGCGCGCAAAATACTCAAACGCCATCGCCGTCAGCATCTCAAAAAAACTGGGATGCCACAGCAAATCTCCCTCACTGACGAGTCGCTCCGCGGTCCGCCCTACTACGTCATGCACCAAAGCAAAGTCATCGTCGGAAATCGCCATCCCATCCAGCCGAATCCGCTCGTTAATCCGCACCAGATGCGGCGAAGTATAGAGTCCCGTCTTCAGCCCCGAAGCCTGCAGAATCGACGCCAAAGTTGCCGATGTCGACCCTTTGCCATTCGTCCCCGCCACCAGCACGCTAGCAAAATTTCGTTCCGGATTCCCCAGTCCCCCCAGCAGCACCCGCATATGCGCCAGGTCAAACTTGTGCGCCGGCGTCGAGGCCAGTTCATGACCCAACGCAAACATCTGCGCCACTGCGGTTTCGTAGGACAAAAGGCAGCCCTCAGCTGTCAGCTCTCAGCCATCAGTTTCAGGCATGAAGCGCCGACATTCCATAGACGCGCAATGAAGCGCGCCAAGTGCACATTGAATGGAAGCACGGAAAGGCTGACAGGATTCGAAAAAAGTTGGCAGCAAGAGATTTAACTGACGGCTGACGACTGACGGCTGACGGCTGAAGTCATAAAATCCAGCGCGCGCGCAATATAAGGCTTCAACTCCTTGCGCGAAACTACGGCATCCAGCATTCCATGCTCCAGCAAAAACTCCGACCGTTGAAACCCCGGCGGCAGCTTCTGCCGAATCGTCTGCTCAATCACCCGTGGTCCGGCAAATCCAATCAAAGCCCCCGGCTCCGCAACATTCAAATCCCCTAGCATCGCAAACGACGCCGTCACCCCACCCGTCGTCGGATCGGTCAAAACCGAAATATAAGGAACCTTCGCGGCATCCAGCCGTGCCAGCGCCGCCGAAATCTTCGCCAATTGCATCAGGCTGATCGCGCCCTCCATCATTCGCGCCCCGCCTGACGCCGAAACAATCACAATCGGAGTCCGCGTCTCCGTCGCCTTCTCGATCGCCCGGGTAATCGCCTCGCCCACCACCGCACCCATGCTCCCGCCAATAAACGAATACTCCATCGAGCTCACAATCACCGCGCGTCCATTCAATTTCCCCAGCGCGTTAATGACCGCGTCCTTCAGCCCGGTATCCGCCTTCGCCTGCTTCAGCCGCGACGAATACGGTTTCAGATCCACGAACTTCAGCGGATCGGTCGACGCCAGGTTGCTGTCGAAGACCTCATACCGGTTGTCATCCAAAAGCTGCGCCAGTCGCGTCCGCGCGTCGATCTTGAAATGCTTGTCGCATTTCGGGCAAACATTCAGGTTGTCTTCCAGATCTTTCTTCCAGATAATCTGCCGGCAGGAGTCGCACTTGACCCAAAGCCCCTCGGTGCGGACCTTCTTGTCGCCGCCAGCATCGATCTCTCCGGATTGTCGTTTAAACCAAGTCATAAGAAATTTGTAATTGGCAATTTGTAATTGGTAATTTCAAACCGCCAGCGCGCGCCGCGATTTTTGTTTTTCAATTACAAATTACAAATCACAAATTACAAATTCAGTACTCAATCCCCCTCTGCGCCATCACGCCCTTCTCATAGGCGTGCTTCACCTGCCGCATCTCCGTCACGGTGTCGGCCAATTCAACAATTGTCGGATGCGCGTTCCTCCCGGTCAAGATCACATGCACCATCTCGGGCCGCTTCTTCAGCGCCTCGGCGACTTTCACCGCGTCCAGCATCCCGTAGCTGATCGCGTAATTGATTTCGTCGAGCACCACCAGATCCCATTCGCCCGACTGAATCGCACGTTCCGCCTCGGCCCACGCCTCTTCCACCATCCGCACATCTTCCGGGTCGGGCTTCTCGGTCCCCACCTTAACAAACCCACGCCCCATCTGCTTCATCACGAACTTGTCGCCAAAAGCCTTCACCGCATCGAGTTCGCCGTAATGCCACGACCCCTTCAAAAACTGCAGCATCAGCACGCGCATACCCTGCCCAACCGCGCGCAGAGCCGTCCCCATGGCCGCGGTGGTCTTTCCCTTGCCCGGCCCGGTGTTGACGATGATAAGACCCCGCCGCAGATCCGCCATAAGGCTGAATTATGGATTGTACGCGGATGCCGCCGCCCGCGCCAAAAGCGGCATGGCTGGCTGGTGCCCTAATTGGTTTCTCTTACCACGGCGTCACAGAGTCACTGCGAACATTTGAACCAGCAGAAACTGGGAAGGAAAGGTTTTGCCAAGGGGGTTTCTCTGTGTCTCCGTGGTGGAAAATCCAGATTGGGACACTGCGCATGGCTGGTTTCACTGAGAACGGAGAATTGAAAGGCGGACGGCCTTTTCAGCCGCCCGCCCGGATTACCACAATGAGGAAGGGGGAGGTTCGTTGCGGAGAAATCTCTGCTTCCTGGAACTAGGGCATTTCCACCACGCGCGTCAGCGGCTGCCCCTCGTTGCTGCCGCCTACGCGTTTATCCTCGGCGCCCAGCAACCGCGCCGCGATCCGCAAAGCGTCCATCTCTTTTCGGACCTTGATCAACTCCTGTTCTTTTGCTCGTAAAACGTCGTACGGGTTTTTCATTGGGGAAGGGCCTCACAAATATTCAAACGAAATTCGTGGCGCTCACTTCGTCTGTAGGTTTCAACATAAGCCAACTTCCGGCCCCTGCAAAGTCTCAGAGGTACATCGTCATCGACCAACTGCCGCACCCAGCCCAGAGTCTAACTGGCCCCTGCCCATTTACTAAAAAGTTAATGGACCAGAAAACGGCTGCCCTTCCAGCGCGGATTCGCAAGGATAAGCGACAAGCGATAAAGATTCATAAAGCAGCCGATCCGATTCATAAATAAATTGTGGAATCTGCGTGCATCCGTGTAATCCGCGGAAAAGAAGTTCCGGAGCAGGCAGCTAATGTCCCGTGTGATAAGGGTGCTTAGCCAAAATCGTAAACGCCCGATAAATCTGCTCGACCAAAACGACCCGCGCTAACTCATGCGGCAACGTCATCTTTCCCAGCGACAACACAGAGCTCGCCGCGCGTCGTGCCTCTTCGCTGAAGCCATCGCTCCCGCCAATCGCAAACAAGAGCGGAACCGCATTCACCTGCTCCCGCTCCAGCATCGCCGCCAATTCCTCCGAAGAATATTGTTTTCCCCGCGCATCCAGCAGAATCAGCTTGCAGCGCGAGCCCGAGGCCAGCGCCAAAATCGCCGCCTCGTCTTTCAAGGCAACTCCCTCGATCTCCGCGTATCGCGCAGTACGTTTCAGATATTCGTCAGTCAGACTCTGAATCGCCGCTTCCTTCGTCTTCCCGACCCAAGCCACTCTGATTTTCACGAAATCTCACGCTCGACCCGACGCCAATACCACGTCCGCCCCAAAGCGAATCTCGTCGTCCACCCGATACCGCTCCATCGCTGCCACGGCCTCCTCCCGAATCGCCGGCCACATCGACTCCGGAACCCGCTCCAGCATTGCGCGAAATGGCGCCGCCACCGCGCATGCATACTCAAAAACCTCATCCGGATCGCCCAACCATGTCCAAGGCAAGTTGCGGGTCGATTCTTCCACTTCCTGAAATCCCGCGGCCCGCAAAATATCCGATAGCGATCCCGCCGCCGAAAATCGAAAGGGATCCGCTCCGCCCGCCGCCAGCAACGAACCCCCGGCATGCCGCTGCACGACTTTCATAGTCGTTTGCCAGTAAGGTTGTTCCTTCGGGCCCCACGCCGCAAAGCACGCGCGCGCCCCCGGCTTCAACACGCGCCGCAACTCGGCCAATGCCCGCGTAGGATCGGCAAAAAACATTACTCCGAACCGGCAGGCAGCAAGATCGAAAGTCGCGTCCGGGAATGGCAGCGCGTGCGCATCCGCTTGCCGCGTGGTGAAGTTCGTCAGCTTCTTGTTCCGCGCGCGTCCGGCAGCAATCTCCAGCAGATCCGCGCTCTGATCCAGTGCCGTCACCGACCCCTGCGGTCCCACCCGCTCCGCCAATGTGATCCCAGGCTCGCCCGTCCCGCATGCCAGGTCGAGCGCCGTCATGCCCGCAAGCGGCTGCGCGTATTCCACCAACCCTTGCGTCACCGCGCTCCCCAGCAGCGCCGATTTCGCCTTCCACTTTTCCGCCGCCACCAGCCGATACGACGAACCCCACGCTGACGCCGAAGAGCCGGGATTAGAAGACGCGGAATTGGATGGCAGCGCCACTTCAGGCCCTCTTCTTCCGCGTAGCCTTGCGGGCGGCTTGCTCCGTCACCGCGTCCACCGCGGGTTGCGCTCCGTCCGCCGCCTCACCCTTGGGCTTCGCAGCCTGCCGCTTCCGAGGCTTGGCCATGAACTCCGCGGCCTCAACTCGCTTGGCCGATTTCCACAACCGCTCCAGATCGTAGAACTGCCGCGCCTTCTCCGAGAAAATATGCACCACAAAATCGACGTAATCGAGCAACACCCATTCCGCCTGCTTGTAACCTTCGCGGTGTGTCACGCGCAGCCCAACCTGCTCCAGTCGCTCATCGACTGCATCGGCAATCGCCTGAATCTGCCGCGGGTTTGTCCCGCTGCACATCACAAAATAGTCGGTGAATGCGCCCGAGCCCTTCTCGAGTTCCAGAATAGTGAGTTGTTCGGCTTGTTTGTCCTGGCAGGCAAGAATAGCTTCCTGCACCTGCTGCTTGAGGGGATTCTTAGTAGGCATAGATGACTTCGTAGATTGTAATGGAGCTGTGAGCTTCGAGCTACGAGCTTGAACTTCTGGCGTGATTAGAGTTTGAGAACAGCCAAAATCCTAAACCGCAGAGGACGCTGAGAACACACAGAGGGCGCAGAGGCTGACGGCGATTTTGGTTGCTCGTGGCTCGAAGCTCGTAGCTCGAAGCTCATAGCTTTATCACCTCTGCAATCTGCCCTCTAACCTCTGACCTCCCGGTACAACCCAACTTTCTTGATGTACTCCGCCACTCGCCCGTCCAGCCAACGCGCCAACGGCTTTCCCTGAGCCGCGGCCTCCCGTATCGCCGTCGCCGACACATTTTGATGCACGCCCTCGAGCAGATGTAACGTCACGCCCGGCAAAACCAGATCTCCGCTCGCCGGCTGCTTATGAAACGGCTTCGTCACTGACGCCGGCGGCCGCAACTCTTCCGGCAAGGCCTCCGCCACATCGCGCAACGAATATCCGGGACGGCTCGCCACTACAAATTCACACTCCCCCAAGAGCGCCCGCGCCTCATGCCACTTCGCAATATCCCGGAACGCATCCACTCCCATCAAAAAGAAAAGCCGGTCCGCCTTCTTAAGCGAAGCCTTCACCCGCCGCACCGTATCAATCGAATAATTAACCTTGGTCGGCGAGCGCGACACCTTGGCCGACGACCGGTGACCGGTGCCCGGTGCCCGGCCACCTCCGGCGTCCAACCTCTGACTTCCGGCCTCCGGCCAGTCCTCCTCCGGTCCCTCCAGCAGCGACGGCACAAACTTCTTCTCCTCCGCCGTTGCCAGCGCCACCATCGCATGCCGGTGCGCAAACGCCGAGATCGTCTGCTTGTCTTTATGCGGAGGCGCGTTCACCGGCACGAACAAAACTCTCCCCAGCCCGTATCGCTCCGCCGCCGCCTGCGCCAGCGAAATATGCCCCTTGTGAATCGGATCGAACCTTCCCCCGAAAATTCCGATGTTCATTCCAGTTCTTCCTGAATTGCCCCGTTAGTTTCAAGTTTCGACGCCGCTATTGCAAGTCTTTGTTCCTATCCCCACTTTTGCCCAATTGACATTTGCCCAAATCGCCCTCGCAGATTAGGCTACCGTCAACGCTTTTCACATTTACCTCTTCGTCCACTGCGCACACCTTCGTTGTCCCTCTGGCCACTGTGCCGCCAGGAAAATGCGGTGAACAGGCGTAACTCGCCCCGAATTGAATAGGCGCATAGCATCGACACATAAGCGGCAATCAATCACATGAAGCTCCCCCTGGCTCGCACCTTCGCCGTCGCTCCTGCTCGCGCTCCCATTCTGCGCTACGGAGTCGCTCTGCTCAGCACGCTCCTCGCCCTGATCCCCACGCTGTTTTTTTCTGATCTCGCCGAGAGCCGTCTGGTCGTCTTCGCCGTCGCCGTCATGGTCAGCGCCTGGTACGGCGGATGGAAGCCCGGACTCGCCGCCACCTCCTTCGCCCTCACCGTCAGCGCCTATTACTCTTTCAATGGAAGTCAAACTCCCGCCGAGTATCGCCGTTCTCTCGCCCATCTCGCCCTCTTCTTCGCGGTCGCGCTTCTCATCTGCTGGTTTAACGCCGCCCTCCGTTCCGCCCAGGAAAGCCTGCGCCGCTCCGAAAGTAACTTCCGCTCCCTGGTCATGAATGCCCCCTACGGCATCTGCCGCTGCAACAACTTTGGAATCCTCCAGGATGCCAATCCCGCTCTGGTCGCCATGTTTGGTTACTCCAGTTCCGCCGAACTCGCAGGCCGGCACTTGGGCAGCCTCTACGCCGACGCTCAACAATGGTTTCAAATCGCCGATTATCTACGTGCACAGAAGGAATTCAATAATCGCACCATCGACTGTCTGACAAAAAATGGCTCCTCCATCGCCGTTCGCATTTCCGGACGCGTAATTCCAAACGGACCCGAAGGCAGCAGCTTTGAAATTTTTATGGAAGATATCACTGAGACCCGAACCCTGGAACTTCAACTCCACCAGGCCCAAAAAATGGAAGCGATCGGCCGCCTCGCCGGCGGCATCGCGCACGACTTCAACAATTTGTTAATGGTCATCTCCGGCTACTCCGAATTCCTCCTCGAGCGTCTCGGCCCCGACCCGCGCCTCCGCGGCCCTGCCCAGGAAATTTCCAACGCCACTCGCCGCGCCACCTCGCTAACGCGCCAGCTTCTCGCCTTCAGCCGCAAGCAGATCCTTGCCCCCAAGGTTCTCGACCTCAACGAGGTCGTCACCGAGAACCTCAAAATGCTCACCCGCATGATCGGCGAAGATATCGACCTCGTCATGGTCCCCGGCCCCGCTCTCGGCGCCGTCCGCGCTGATCCCGGCCAGATCGACCAGGTCATCATGAACCTCGCCGTCAACGCCCGCGACGCCATGCCTCAGGGCGGCAAGCTCACTATCGAAACCGCCAACGTCACACTCGACGAAAATTTCGCGCGCACCCACCAGCCCGTCGTCCCCGGCGACTACATCATGCTCTCCATCAGCGACACGGGAGTCGGCATGGACGCCGAAACTCAGTCCCGCATCTTCGAGCCTTTCTTCACCACCAAGGGCGCGAAGGGCACGGGCCTTGGCCTCTCCACCGTCTACGGCGTCGTCAAGCAGAGTGGCGCTTTCATCTTTGTTGACAGCCAGCCGCAGCGCGGCACCGCCTTCCGCGCCTATTTTCCGCGCGCCGATGTTCGCGAAGAAACTGCCCCCGCCCAGGAAACCACCGGACTGCCTAGCGTCGACCGTGGCCAGGAAACCATCCTCCTCGTCGAAGACGAGCCCAATCTTCGCCGCCTCGCGCAGCAGTATCTCGAAAAGCAAGGCTATCGAATACTCGAAGCCGAGGATGGCGCAGCCGCACTCCAGATTGTCGACGGTCATCAAGGCAAGATTGATCTGCTCCTGACCGACGTCGTCATGCCCGGCATGAACGGCCGCGAACTCGCCGCGCAAATTACCGCGCAGCGTCCCGAAATCCGCGTCCTCTACATGTCCGGGTACACCGAAAATGCTATTGGTCATGACGGCCTGCTCGACGTCGGTATCAACCTTCTTCAAAAACCGTTCAGCCTCCCCACCCTGAAAGAGCGCGTGCGCGAGTTGCTGGACTCAGAGCCGATCCCTCAGGAGGTCGTCATGATTCACAGCGCCCAATCCGGTACCGATCCTCGTCAGAGAAAAATTCCTCCCTTCCGCGCCCGCCGCTTCAACCTCCATCTGCCCCTGCGCTATCGCCCTGTGGGAGAGAAGACCTGGCGTCCTGGCACCACCGAAAACATCAGCCGTTCCGGCATGCTCTTCCGCGCCGACGAAACGCTCCAGCCCAACGCCCAACTCGAAATCAATCTGGTATTGCCGGTGGAAATCGCAGGCATTGCCGCTACCGAGGTTGTTTGCCGCGGTGAAGTAGTGCGCTCCGAAGGAGCAAAAACAAGTGAAGCCGGAAAAGTGAGCCCCGCCCTGGCCGCGAAAATCCTGCAATACCACTTCCAACACGGAGCCAGAGCCGGCGAAGCCTAACCCAACTTACTAAGTCCGAACGTGTGGCGCGGGCGCTCTCGTCCGCGTACTCGTGCCTCGACCGTAGCGCCGTCGTCTCGCCGGCTAGCCTGCCCTGAGCGCAGTCGAAGGGTGGCGGCGTTCCCGCCGCCGCGTCCCTCTCCCCAATCCCCGCCCGTGTTACTCACAATATTGTTTCCCGCTTGGATTCCCGTCCCAACACTGATACATTCTGCCCAGCAGGATTCCCAATGTCTCTCGTAGTTAAACTCGAAGACGACCTCGGCGAACACAGCGAATGGATCATTCTCAGCGGAGTGATCCCTGCCTCCTCCGATCTCAAATTCGTCCTCCTCAGCGGCATCGATCCCTTCGGCAAAACCGTCTTTAATCACCTGCAAATGGAATTCTTCCTTCAGGAGTGGGAAGGCGTCAAAGACCGCGCCCGCGACGAATCGCAAAAAGAAGCCTGGAAAAAAGTAAAAGAGATGGCCGAGGCCTGCCGCAAAGACCGCGACTTATATCTCCGCTTCGTCGGAAACTAAAAGCTCATAAATCCGTACCGCCGGCGTCTCGCCCGCCCTGCTGTAGCCAGAGACCGCGCCACCGCCAGGCTCGGAAAGCCGCGTACCGTCACGTTTTCACATTAGCCTGCGCTTCTCCTCGGCTTGCCAATCGCGAGCAGGAAGATGCCGCTCTTACTTTTCGCGTGCGGCGAAAAAAACTGAGTCACATCATCATCAAAGAAGGTCAGCCCGGTCGCTCCAAGCCGCTGGGCATACGCAGCCAGGTACATCCTGCCGCCGATGGCGCCCGCCTCCAATTGCACGGCCCGGTAACCGCGATTCCCGTACTGCTCCAGAATGCGTTTTAAATCGGCCAGAAAGAAGACGTCCACGCAAGCGTCGCCCGGCAATGCCTGCTCCAGCCCAAGATGGTGCGCCTCCGCGCGGAACTTCCCCTCCTTCAAAAGTTCCAGCATGTTTCGTTCTCGATTGAAGAAGTAAGCGCCCGGGACAAGTCCCTCCACGGAATGCACGATCAAATAAATGTCGTTGAGCTGCGTGCCGCCGGGCTCAAGGAAGTCAGCCGGAAGGCCTCGCGTAGCGCGGTCAAGAATGGTCGAGAGTTGCGCAAACGTTATCGATGCCGTCTTATCGAACGTTCGCGTAGAACCGCGGCGCAGGATTACCTGCTCAATCGCGTCCTTCGGCAGTTCGTCTTCCGACAGGGGCCGCAGCAGAAATTCCTCGTCCGCCGGACCGGAAGACGCAGGAGATGCAAGTATCGTTTGCTTTCCCCGCCACCGTGCTACTTCGTCCGCCGATTCAAGTGAAGACGCATCGTGCATCTCCAACATGGCGGGATATTCAACCTCGCGCTTGGAGGGCGGGATCGTCTCGAGGCCAAGAGCCGGAGTCTCTCTCAGCGTCGGCAGCGCACTCTCCGATCGATGCCCGATCGGTGCGAGGCACAAGGAAACCTCCCGCCGCGTATCCAGATCGAGCAGGCGATTCACTTCGGCGTCCACGAACCCAAGCACGATCTCGGCGGGCAGTCCCGAAGCGGCAGCCACGGCCAGCATATTGGCCAGAAGTGTGCCGTTGTCCCAACCAAAATGCCGATATGTGCGCGCCTGATACTTCCACGCGTTCCGCCAGTACGTTCCCGTGCAGATGATCGTTGCGGGCGCGTGAGCCACCGCGGGTTCCATAGCCGTAGCCTGCGCCAGGTTGCCGCGAAAATCACCCCTCTGCAGAAGCCGCAGCGAAACATCCGCCGGATTGAAGTGATACACTCCGGCCTCCAGCCCCGCCAGATCCAGCCCCGGCAGATCGCCCGTCACGACGTAAAGCTCAATCTCATACAGAGCGCCGGTGCACGCGGCGGCACGAAAATAAATCTCTCCGCCCGGAGACTGGCGGTGCTTGGTAATCCCCGCAGAAAAATACAGGATGCGCGCCAGATCCTGAAGTGTGGGGACTGCATCGCCGTCTGGCGCAGGTAAGGCTTCCGAGATCGCCGACAGCGCCGCCACTCCGGTCTGCGGCACGTCCCGCGGCAGCAGAAGCGCCTCTATCTGCGGATAAATTTTGAACGGCTGCGGCCGGTTCGCCCAGTCGAGGAAGTGAGGATTGTTACGGATACTCCAGTACGAATGCTTCGTGCCGTCGTGATATTTCCAAGCCGCTTCGGTGTCGCGATTCTTCATGGCTTCATACGTCAGACTAGCACCGGCGCGCGGCTCAGCGGCACGAGCATCGGCGTTGGCAGTAATGCCGATCGCCGCCGTTTCGCAAGCTCGTCCTTGCTAATGCGGGGCGAGGCTGACCGGCACCGAACCCGCCCGCGTCGAGCAAGACTATTCCAAAGCCTTGTGCAGGGGCCTGGACATGCTGCTCGTGAAGATCCTGGCGCTGAGGCATGCTGCCTGTCCGCTCAGTATGTTCAGGCTTTGAGCTACCGTGCTCGCGTGGCCGCCAATGATTTGGCGATCATCTCCTCCAACACCCGCACGTCCACATCAGCCAGCTTCTTGATGTAGAGGCAGCCCTTTCCGGTCGTGTGCTTGCCGAGCTTGGCGAGCAGCGCTTTGGACTCGCCAGCCCCCAGGCCATACAGAACAGTCGCAGCCTTCCGCGGCGAAAAACCGATCAGCGGCATATCGCCCTCCCGCCCACTCTCATATCGATAGTGGTAGCTGCCGAATCCTATAATTGAAGGCCCCCACATCTTCGGCTTTTCCCCGGAAGCGCCCTGCATCAATTTGACGAGCGCCTTGGCGTCCGCGCGCCTGGCCTGGTCTGTGAGAGCGCCCACAAACTCCGCCACACTTACCTTGGTAGGTTTAGTTTTGTTCTCCGCCATTCCTCCTGCCTTTCGTCGAAGCCCGCCTCACTTCTCCGGCAAATTCTCCCGGAAGAACTTTACCGCAATCTCCCCCAACATTGTGGAATGCGCTTTCCGGTGCCCCCCGATCCCGTCGCATCCTCGCCAACGTCGACCCTAAGCTATAATTGCGCCCACGCATGCCCCTTGCCTCTGGCACAAAACTCGGCCCCTATGAAATCCAATCGCAAGTGGGAGCGGGCGGCATGGGTGAGGTCTATCGAGCCCGGGACACTCGCCTCGATCGCATCGTCG
The DNA here is from genome assembly GCA_963698865.1 of uncultured Acidobacteriaceae bacterium. Lineage (GTDB taxonomy): Bacteria > Acidobacteriota > Terriglobia > Terriglobales > Acidobacteriaceae > Acidiflorens. The sequence continues at coordinate 1,810,396 of CAVOSL010000007.1, forward strand.
CCATCAAAGTCCTTCCAGCTTCATTCTCCGCCGACACAGATCGCCTGCGCCGCTTCGAGCAGGAAGCGCGTTCGGTGGCCGCCCTCAACCACCCCAACATTCTCGCCGTGCATGACATCGGAACCTACGAGTCGGCTCCCTACATGGTCTGTGAACTGTTGGAGGGCGAGACGCTGCGCGAGCGCCTGATGAGCGGCGCCCTGTCATCCAAGAGAGCCATCGAACTCGCCACGCAGATTGCGCATGGCCTGGCCGCCGCTCACGACAAGGGAATCGTCCACCGCGATCTGAAGCCTGAAAACATCTTCCTCACAAAAGACGCCCGGGTGAAGATTCTCGACTTTGGCCTGGCCAAGATTGCGCCCAGTCAATCCGCGGCGAACGCCGGGGGCCAGACGCTCACCTCCGCGCATGTTTCGCTCACCGAGGCTGGCCAGGTTCTGGGCACCGCCGGCTACATGTCGCCCGAGCAGGTCCGCGGCACCGCGGTCGATCATCGTGCCGACATCTTCGCCTTCGGCGCTATCTTCTTCGAGATGCTGAGCGGCCAACGTGCCTTCCGCCGCGATACCGCAGCCGAGACGATGACTGCGATCCTCAAGGAAGAGCCGCCCGAACTCACCGAGATCAACCGCAACATCTCGCCCGCCCTCGAGCGCATTGTCCGCCATTGCTTGGAAAAGAATCCCGACCAGCGCTTTCAGTCCGCCCGCGATCTGGCCTTCAATCTCGAGGCCCTGTCGCAGTACTCCAGTTCTGCGATCGGCATGATTGCCAGGCCAACTCCGGTCCAGCGCGTGCGCCGCTTTCAGTGGCCAATCGCGGTTTTGCTTCTTGCATTGGCTGCGGGCGCAGGTTACCTGGTCGGTCACAAAGGGAAGACCTCCTCCGAGGTCACCTATCACCAGCTCACCTTCCGCAAGGGCACCGTGCTGAGCGCGCGCTTTGCCCCTGACAATCGCACCGTCATCTACAGCGCCGCCTGGAGCGGCAAGGATCCCGAACTCTTCTCCACCCGCCAGGACACCATCGAATCGCGCCCCATCGGACTCAGCCAGGTCGATCTCCTCGGCCTCTCCTCCAAAGGCGAAATGGCGGTTTCACTAAAGTCCGCTCCGCTCGCTGGATTCTTCGGCACTCTCGGCACCTTGGGTCGCACCCCCCTCACCGGAGGCACCGCTCCTCGCGAGGTTCTCGAAAATGTGGAGTGGTCCGACTGGTCTCCCGACGGAGAGAGCTTGCTCGTCGTCCGCACGGTCGGCAACGAAAATCGCATCGAATATCCCGTCGGCAAGGTCGTTTACAAGATCGCTGTACCCGGCTGGATCAGCCATCCGCGAATCTCGCGCGATGGCAAGCGAATCGCCTTCTGCCGCCATCCCCAGCGCGGCGATGATCGTGGCTCCATCACCATCATCGATGCCGACGGCAGCGGCCAGCCCAACTCCTTCGGCGATTTCTCCAGCCTCTATGGACTAGCCTGGTCGCCAAAGAATGACGAAGTTTGGTTCACCGCTGACCCCACCGTCACCACCATCGCCCGCCGCCTCATGGCCGTCACCTTGTCGGGCAAGTTCCGCCTCCTCGCCGCCGCGCCCGGCGACTTGACCCTGCACGATGTCTCTGCCAACGGCGACGCGATCATTGCCATCGACGACCGCGAGCGCAAGATTTTCTTCTCCGATTCCAAAGATGTGCAGGAGCGAGAGCTGACCTGGCTTGACCGCGCCATCCTCGTCGCTCTCTCGCCCGATGGCAAACAGGTGCTGTTTCACGAAGGCGGCAAAGGCGGAGGCGGACTCGGCACGATCTTCCTCCGAAAAACTGACGGCAGCGCTGCCGTGCGTCTCGCCGAAGGCTACGCTATCGCGCTTTCCCCCGACCAGAAATGGGTGCTCGCCTTCACCCCCACCAACCCGCCTCGTTCCTGGCTCATTCCCACCGGCGCCGGCGAAAGCACGGAAATTAAGCCAACCGGAATTGAGAACGTCGCGCTCCTCGGCTTCGCCGCCGATAGCCGCCGCATTCTCCTCGCCGCCAACGAACCCGGCCATCAGCCGCGCGATTATTCGTTCGACGCCGCTTCGGGCAAACTTCAGCCCCTCACTCCCGAGGGCGTCCGCGCTCCCGTCACGCCCGATGGCAAGTTCCTCGCCGTGCGCGGCAACGGACCAAATCCACAACTCATTTCAGTCGATTCCTCGCAGCCCACCCGCGAGATAAAAGGCTTGCAGGACAAAGACCGCCCGATTCAAATCACCCCCGACGGAAACGACCTCTTCGTCGCCAACTTAAACGGCCTGTCCGCCAGCATCTATCGTCTTCATCTCGCCACCGGAGAGCGCCGCCTGGTAAAGACCCTCGAAATGCGCGACCCCACCGGCGCCTTCGGCGTCCTGCGGGCTGCGACTACTCCCGATGGACAATACTTCGCCTACGGAACACTGCGGCAGCTCTCCGAACTCTACCTGCTCCAGGGACTGAACTGATCCCGCGCAGTCCTAAGCTCGTGTAGGGCGGACACTCCTGTCCGCCCAGCTCGCTTCGCGGATTATGACGCGAAGGGCGTTGAAAGGGCGCGGCCTCAGCCGGGCGTACAGTCCGAATAGACGGCGGCTTTAGCCGCTGAGGGTACGCCTGGCGCGTAGCCCACCTTCCCCGTCCGCTGTTCTTCGCGTCCCGTAACGAACAAGTGGGTGCCCCATCCCTGCGTTTTTTGCAAGGGTGGGAGGCGATGCTCGGAGCCTATGCCTTCTTTCGACGTCGCGGACGCGGCTGGGCTGTGAGGGGAGTAACGAGTTTCTCGTAGAGCATGAAAAGGTGTTCGACGCGTTGGCGGTCGGCGGGAAACGGTTCGGTACGGTAGAGCTTGTCGACGGCGGCATCGAGCGAGCGATGCGCGTGTAGCAGGTCCGGCGGCATTACGTCGGAGTCGTAGAGGTCAGCCATGGTCGCCCCGGGGAAATTGGCTCGGGCAGCGAGCACGGCTTGCGCGAGGTCGCGAACCCGAGCGCGCTGCTTGTCGTCCGCGTCGGGCCATGGAAAAGGGTTGTAGACGATCCCAATGGAATAGCGATAGCGGCTCTCGAGGCGGCCGCCGATGTAGCGAAGCCACGCCATGCGCATGCGAGAGGTGAGAATTGCGAAATGGAACAGGTCGGCGTCCAGCAGAACGCGGACGAGGTTGCTTGGCACGACGGGCGGTTCAAGCCAGCCAATGGGTACGTAATCCCGGCGCTCTGAACTAACTTCTGGGATGACGAGAAACGGGCGTTCCGGCAGGGGTGACATTGTATTTCACTGGTAGGTCGGCAATGGCCAGCGTTGACTTGCGCTTGCTTTTCTCGCGGAACTCCCTTACCGCCGCAAGTCGCTTCATGACTTCTTTCATCGCGCGCAACTCGCCAGGTGGCGCGTGCTCAAGATAAAGAATCCACCTTTCTTCCCCGTTTATAAATTCCTCAGAACCTAAAAAGGGCCGCATGTAATTGCGGGCTTGCGGTTCCTTTTCCAGGAATTTCCTGCGCTGCTCAGCGTCGAAAATGTAATTCCCGCCGTCGATCGGCTGCGATCCGCTTATTAGCTTTGGTTGCCCGCAGAGCGCCTGTGCGGCCTCATTGACGACCAAGTGTCGGTCGGCGATGCCGCTGCCATCGAACAGATAAGGCGTGAGCGTAGCGTGGCGGCTCTCGGTGGGATCGCCTTTGATGTCGTCATAGGTGAAAAGCCGTTTCACCGGCGGTTCGTCGTCCCGGCGGCAAAGGCCGATGATGACCACGTGCACATGGGCCTTGCCGCGGGCATCGCTTCCCCAAGCGAAAGTTCGATGAGCGAACGAGATTTCGAGGCCGCACCGTCCAAAAAGCACCGGCCAAAGTTGCGCCACCTGCTCGCCTTGAGTAATGGAGTTAGTGCCGACAAAACCGATGCGTGCGCGGCTCGTGCCGAGATACTCTCCCGCCCTGATGAACCAGGCTGTCACGTAGTCGAGGGTGCCGCCGGAACCACCCAGCCGAGCGATGCGGCGTACCTGTTCTCGTTGTTTGTCGGTCTGATATTTGGCGCCGCCGAACGGTGGATTGCCCAGAATGTAGGAGCAATGCTCGGGCGAAACCACGCCGGCCCAATCGGTTTCGAGGGCGTCCACGGCGTGGATATGTGGCGACTTCTTCAGCGGAATGCGAATGTAGAGGCTGCCGAATTCCGCCGAAAGTGCGCTGTTCATGATGTGGTCCATCATCCACAGGGCGACTTCGGCAATCCGCGCGGGAAACTCGCTTATCTCGATTCCGTAGAACTGATCGACATCAACCTTTGAGAAGACGGCGGCCATTTTCAGTTGCTCGTCGCGGCGGAGTAGTTTAAGCACTTCGATTTCAAGCACGCGCAATTCGCGATAGGCAATGACGAGAAAGTTTCCACAGCCGCAGGCGGGGTCAAAGATTCGGATGGAGCCGAGCTTCTCATGGAATGCCTCGACCGCTTTGCGGCGGCCCGTGTCGCGGCGCTGCTTGAGTTGTTCTAGCTCCGCCCGCAGGTCGTCTAAGAGAAGCGGCTGAATGACTTTGAGGATGTTGCGCTCGGTAGTGTAGTGAGCTCCCTGAGCGCGGCGCTCTTTCGGCTCCATTACGGATTGGAAGAGCGAGCCAAAGATTGCGGGCGAGACAGGTTCCCAGTTGAAGCTGCAAGCCTCGAGGAGCTGCAAGCGCATTGCAAAGTCGAAAGTAGGGATGCGAAGGCGCTCGCGGAACAGGTCGCCGTCGATGTAAGGAAACTGTTTGAGGTCGTCGTCGAGAGCCGGAGAACGGTCCGTTTCCGGCACGTCGAGCACGTCGAAGAGCTGACATAACCAGGGGCCGAGATCGCTTCCGTCCGCAAGCGGGCGATCTTCCATCAGCGCCCTGAACGAACCGCGTTCGAAAATGCCGGTACTGTCAGCAAAAAGGCAAAAGAGCAGACGTACAAGCAATTGTTCGAGGTCGTGCCCTTTGTAACCCGAGGCCTTGAGTGCGTCGTGCAGCGCGCCGAGCAGTTCCGACGCTTTGATGTTTGCCGGATCCTGGTCCCGGAATACGCGCTTCTCGACGCCAACAATAAACGCGAAATACTCGACATGGCGAGGCAGGTCGCGAAGAGGGAAGCGGACCTCCGTGCCCTCGTCGAGGTCGTAGAGCTCGAACTGCTGAAAGTCGCTGACTAATAGGTAGCGGGGTAGTTCGTAATCCTTAAGTTCGGGGAAGTATTCGAGAGCCTGTGTCTTGGCTTTCTTGAGATCGCGTCCGGCACTCTTTTGCTCGACGAGCAACTTGCCCTTCCAGAACGGATCCATGAAGCCGCGCCGATTGCCGAGTCTCTTGACGGGCTCTTCATAGCTGGCGACACGTCGGCGGCTCGCGCCGAAGACTTCAAAGAATTCATTATAGAAGGTTTGAGTCTCGCCGCGTTCGTAGTGGGCATCTTTCCAGTCCTCGGCAAACTTGGCGGCCTTCGCCCGAATCTCTGGCCAGCTTAGGCGCATAACTCGATATGTTATTTGGACGCAGGCTGTTTCTCCAGTGGGTTGAGTGGTACGGGGCTCACTCAGGGGATCCGTGGACAGACGGGACGTTCCCACAGTCGTGCCTAACAGATCGCACGACTGCGCGGTGCTGCCGACTCCCCTGCACGTAACGCGAGTATCGAAGCGGCAGCAGGACTAGCCATTACCGATTCTTATTCATCTCGCGTGGGCCGCGCGACGCTTGGCTTTTCCATTTCCTTTCGGCGTATCTATCTCGCCGAATCCACCGATGGCAATAGGTTCCCGCTCTGGAAATTGAGCTACCAGAGTCAAACTTCCCCCAACTGCTTCTACATAATTCCGCAGAGTGGAAAGTAATAAGTCACTGCGCTTCTCCAGGCGAGAAACTCCGTCTTGGCCCATATTGAGCGTACGTGCCACGGTCTTTTGAGTCTTATTGACTGCATGCCGAAGCTCCTGCAAAGACATTTCCCGTGCAACTAGCTCGCGGGCACGAGCTTTGATCTTTGCCTGCCGCTCCGGACTGATCTCGTTGAGCTTTTGCTCCAAACTCTTCATTCCTGCCTGGTCCCCTTTTTCTTGGCTGCCACCTTCAGAAAAGCAAGGTGTCGATCGAACCTCGCGTCTGCCGCTTTGATCAATTGCCGATAAAACCGTTTCTCGCTCCCGCCTGATTTGTCTCCTCCGACCAGCAAGATAGCTTTCTGCTCGGGATCGAAGGCAAATGCGATTCGCCAAACCCCGCCTGCTGCCTTAAACCTCAACTCCTTCATGTTGTCGTGCTTGGACCCATGAAGGGTATCGGCGGTAGGGCGCTTGAGTAGTGGCCCGAATTCTCGCAACAAACCTGCGTGCGCCAGCAACTCATCCTGAACTTCATGGCCAAGCGCATCAAACTCAGGCTCGAATTCGGCATGGAAAAATACCTGCCACAGCACAAGAGTAGTATGTATCTGAAAGCATATGTTGTCAAGTACATATATGAAGTTGTAAGTGGAATAGCATCAATACCTTGGCTGAGAGCCGCCGCTTGTCGGAAGGTTGTGTGAAGTCCGACGAGCCCTCACTTCTCCGGCAAATTCTCCCGGAAGAACTTCACCGCATTCTCCCCCATCACCATCCGAATCTCCGGTTCCGAATACCCTGCCTCCATCATCGCCTCGGTAATCTTCACGAGCCCAGTGGTATCGAAAGGCTCCGTCACCGCCCCATCAAAATCCGATCCCAGCGCCACATGCTCCACGCCCACGCGGTCGGAAACATATCTCATCGCTTTTACGATCGCCCGCGCATCCGTCCCGCACGTCGCTGTGTCCCAGTATCCAATGCCGATCAGTCCGCCCTTCGCCGCCACCCCGCGAATCTGCTCGTCACTAAGGTTCCGGTTATTGTTGCAAGTTCCCTTTACGCCCGTGTGCGAAACCACCACCGGTCGAGTCGCCATCGCCAGCACATCGTCAATCGTCTTCGGTGAAGCGTGCGCCAGATCGACGATCATGTGCCGCGCCTCCATCTGCCGCACCCACTCCCGCCCTTTGTCTGTCAGCCCAATCTTCCCGACTCCCGCTGCCGAGCCTCCAATGTCGGTGTCGAAGAAATGGCTGGGCGACATCATGCGATAGCCCGCCCGGTACAGCACATCGAGATTTTCCAGCTTGCCGTCGAGCGCATGCGCTCCCTCTATCGCCAGCAGGCCCGCCGTAAGGTGCGGATTATGCGCCCGCCGTTCCAGGTAACTCGTGAGATCGGCCGCGCTCCCAATGACCACAAATCCGCCGCGCGAGCCCTTCGCAAACTGATGCAGACGCCGCGCCTGGTACAGCGCGCGCTGCGTCAAACTGTTCCATGTCCGTGGCGGCCAGCGATCCACCAGCGCCAGCCAGAAGATAGTGTCGCTCTTATCGTCGTTGCTCTCAATGTTCAGGCCCCACGGGCTTTTGGTCGGCAGCGAGAAAACCTGCAAGGCAACATTCCCGTCGGCGAGCCGGGGAATATCCACGTGCCCGTCGGTGTCGCGTTCCAGAAGATCGCGTCCCCACAAAAGCGAATCCGCGTGCAGATCTGCAATCGCCAGTTGCGCGTGCAGCGCAAAAGCCTTGTCAGACGCGCTGTAGGGCGGTTTCGCCAGGACCTTGTTCTGGTGTTGATCGACCAGTTGCGGAAGCTGCGAAACAAACGCGATGGCAATGCACAAGACAACGACAACAATGGCAACAACTCGACGCACAAAACCTCCAAGTAAGAAGGGGCGTGCGAAAGACCGCTTCTGATCAGGAGTGGTGTTGCTTGCTCATAGCTCATAGCTCATAGCTCGGAGCTATTTCGCCAGCGCCCCCAATGCCTCCCGAAACAAAGCGTCAAAGTTTTTTACCACGCCAGATGCCGTGCCCCGCACGGCATTCAGCGCCTTCTCCGCCGCCGCTCGCTGGTACCCAAGATTGACCAGCGCGGAAATAACATCCTCCTCCACCGGCGTAGCTGCCGGCGCGCTCACCTCCGCCGCTCCAGTCAACGGCCGGCAACTTGTCGCGCAGCTCCAGCACCATCCGCTCCGCCGTCTTCTTTCCAATTCCCGGAATCCGCGTGAGCCTCGCCACATCTCCGCCGCGAATCGCATTCACCATCTCGTCCACCGGCATGCCGCTTAGAATCGTGATCGCCAGCTTCGGACCAATCCCGCTCACCGTCAAAAGTTTTTCGAAAAGATGTTTCTCGGCAAGCCGCAAAAATCCATACAGGCTGAGCGCATCCTCGCGCACATGAGTATGAATGTGCAGCGCAACTTCGCTGCCCGTCGCCGGCATCTCCGAAAATGTCGGCACGCTGATCGTAACGTCGTAGCCGACGCCCTGCGTCTCCACGATCGCCTGATTCGGATGTTTCGCCAGCAACGTCCCGCGAAGGTGCGCAATCATCGGCGCTATTGTACGAGAGCTGACCGCTGATAGCTGAGTAAATCGCCCCTTTTTCCATACTCTTCCACAGGAACTTTTCCCTCTCCACACCTTTTGCACAAGCTCGGCATAGTTTTTCATTGCGCCGCGCAATCATCTCCGGCAGAGTGTTCCGAGCCAAAGCGCGAGGATGTTTCCGAGCGCTGCCGGCCAAGGTTCAGCGTTGCCGGTGACTCTCTCGAGGGTGAGTCGCCGGGGGAATTCCGGTTCATGTCCAGTGAGCCGGAGCCCGGGCATTGCGGCCTCCTCCGAAATCCTCCTCCAAGGCAGGATGGAAGCGCTGAACTCGAAGCCTGGGGCGAGAGCCTCAGTTTGGCATCGCCGCACGGCGCTCTTCGGAGCGGGAGTGCGGGGGTGACTTCCGTCCCTGGCGGAAGACGGCAGTGGGGAACGTTTCGCGATAACAATGCGGCTCGGGTGGCTGGCCCGGGCCGCATTTGTTTTTGTGGGGGGGTATCGACAAAATGCTCCACGTGGAGCATTTTGGCATATACTTATGTACGTACAAATTTACAGATTTGTATGTACAAACTCGGCTATGCCGCTGATTCCACTGGATCGGCTGAGATCAGATCTGGCTGGGTTCGATTGGGTCTGGGCCGGGCAATGGGACGTCCGGGTTTTCGGGGGTGTCCGGGGGCGGGCGCCGAAGCGGGGGCGGCAGGGGTTCGGGGGCAGGTAAGGGCTCTGGGGGGCCGAGGGGATCGCTGGGAACTCGCAGTTGCAACGCCCTGCCAGCGTCCAGGCTTGACTCCGTCAATGTGCCGTATGCTTGGGTAATGATCATAGGTCTGCTGGGTTCGGCTGCCGATTAGAGGTACCGCTTGAATTCGCAGTCGCGGGAGGCGCCTTTGAGATCAGGATTGCGGTGCCTGATTTCGTCGGGACGGTCGAACTTGGGCCGACGGGCGGGCAAGTTTCTTCGTATGTGCATGCGCTGCACGCGAGACATCCAACGTTTCCACCATTTGGCAAATTCCGGATTGCCCTGCACCTTACCCATCACGTCACCTCCCTGGCTTTGAGCGCTGGGGTTCCCTGGATTCTGTTCCGAAGTCACGCATTTTGGCCGGTCGGCTGGAATGCTTTCTGGATACATACCCGTCATTCTCCTTGGGTTCTTGTGCAACGTCGATACAGGAAACTGTCCATGCGCTACTTCAGGAAGCTGTATGCCGGTGGTGGTGATGGCGATACGAAACGAGAAGCCTGCCTTTGTTCTTATCGGCAGCATGGGAGAGAAACATGAGAACTTGGCAATGGAGCGGTTGATGCTCGTACTCGGATGCGCGGGCAGGGTGCCCGCGCGACTGCCGGCGGGGCGCCGGCGCTACGGTCAAGCGTAGTGAGCATTTGCAGATATTCACTTTTTGTTCGCCTTGTGTCATACTCCGGCAAGTCCGTCGTCAAGGGTGGCCGGTCACCGGTTAGCGGTCATCCGTCGCAAGAATAATTTGGGACCTGTTTTGCAAATTAATACCCACCATTCACAGGGGAAAAAGAATTACGATGCCTCGCACCCAAGTCAACATCGTGGCCACCATCGACAGCAGCGTCGGACGCATGCCCCAGAATGTGGAAGCCGAGCGGTCCATTCTCGGCGCGATTCTTCTCGACAATCACGCCTACAACGATGCCGCCGAGCATCTGAAGCCGGACGACTTCTCGCTCGATGCGCACCGGCGCATTTACTCGCGCATGATGGACCTGGCCGAGAATTCGAAGCCGATCGACATCATCACGCTGGTCGAAGAGCTGGAGCAGAAGAAAGACCTGCAGGCGATCGGCGACGTGGGCTACGTCTCCAGCCTGCTGGATGGAGTGCCGGACCGCCCGAGCATCGAGCACTACGTTCGCATCGTGCGCGACAAGGCGATATTGCGCGGGTTGATCAGTGTTTCGACGACCGCCATTGCCAAGGCCAGCGAGCAAGCCGACGATGCGGACGATATCCTCAACGAGGCGGAAGCAGCGATTTTTGCTCTCTCCGAGAAGCGAATTGGGCAAGGGTTTCAGCGCATCAGCGATACCATCCGCGATTCTGGGGGAATCGATGCCTTGATGCGGCGCGGCCAGCGGATCACCGGACTGGAAACGCATTTCACGGAACTCGATGAGATGACGAGCGGATTCCAAAAGTCCGACCTGGTGATTCTGGCGGCGCGGCCCTCGATGGGGAAAACGTCGTTTGCCATGAACATTGCGGAGAATGCCGCCATCGACGACGGAAAAACCGTCGGCATCTTTTCTCTGGAAATGTCGAAGGAAGCGCTGCTGCAGCGTTTGTTGAGTTCGCGCGCGATCGTCGATGCCCATAAGCTCCGAACGGGATCACTTTGGAAGGACGATAAAGATAAATTACTGCGGGCGGCCGGCGAACTCGCGGAGGCGCCTCTGTTTATCGACGACACGGCCGGCATCACTCTCAGCGAGATGCGGGCCAAAGCCCGCCGCCTGAAGCAATCGCAGGGTGCGCTCGATCTGCTGGTGGTTGACTATTTGCAACTCATGTCGGGCGGGAGCAAGAGGTTCGAGAATCGCACGCAGGAAGTTTCGGCGATCTCGCGCGGACTGAAAGCCATCGCGAAAGAATTGCAGGTTCCGGTGGTCGCGCTGTCACAGCTCAGCCGCGCTCCGGAGAGCCGGGGCGGGGATCATCGTCCGCAGCTTAGCGATCTGCGCGAGTCGGGATCGATTGAGCAGGACGCGGACGTGGTGATGTTTATTTTTCGGGAAGAGATTTATAAGCCAGACGATCTGGAGCTCAAGGGGCGGGCGGAGATCATCATGGCCAAGCAGCGCAACGGGCCGATCGGGAAATTCCATCTGGCGTTTCTGCACAATTCCACGCGCTTTGCCAATCTGGCGGATGGAAATAGCGAGCCGGGAGAGACGATACAGTAGGTCGCAGGAGCGCGAGGAACCGAGGTCGGCGCTTTCGGCGCGCGCGTCGTTAAGGCAAGGCCCCAGGTACTGGCAGTCTGCCACCCACCCCCGATTTTCATTTCCTTTGGTGGGCCAAACGCCCATGGACACTCGGGGCAGGCTCTTCGCGCACAGAACGCGCGAAGAATGAGGTACCCTCAGTTAGAAAACGCGAGCGCGAACCAAGAACGTTTGAAGGCCGGCCACCAGCTCAGTGCCGTACAGCTCAGGGTGCTGGCGGTTGTGGTACCCATGTCTCGAACATCACGAGACATGGGGCACCCACGGTTGGGCGGTGGCCGCCGGAAAGAAAAACGTAGTGCCAGACCTGGGCACCCGCCGTTTGCCGGGCGCGGTAATGGTCCCCATCGTTCGGGATGACAACATGGGGAGCCAATCGGCACGGCCGCAATCTCTCGACACGTGTCGAAAAAGTCGACACATTTGCGAAGCCTTCTGGATGGGACGAGCATCCGATGGGTATAGGTTTATTGCTTTGGGTTCGCTAGGCCCGAAGAACAAAGTCGGACGCCACTCCACATTAGAAATTTGGGATGAACGGATGTCTACGGTTACGGCGTCAATTTTTCCGCGAGTAGAAGAAGGGCGCTACCTGGCACTGCTGCAAGCGGCCAATGCGATCGCGACTTGCAGCGACTGCACGGCCGCTTCCGATGCGCTGGTCAACAAGCTGCGCGAAGTGACGCACTTCGACTTCCTGCACCTGGTCGCGTTTGACAAAGACACGAACCAGTTGTGCTTCTCATTGCTGGACGCCAATGGGCAGAGGTTGGAGCAGCCACCCGGCGACGTGCTTCCGCTGGCGGATTCGCCGATCCAACACGCCCACGATTCCGGCGAGGCGCTGGTGACGCTCGATTGGAGTGTTGAACCGAGATTCCGGAGCTACGGGCGGTTCCTGAGCCAGTATGGGATTGGCGCGACTTGCACCTTGCCGTTAAAGCGAGGAGAGCGCCGGCTGGGCGTTTTGAGTTTGGGGCGATGTTATCCAAACGCTTACGACGAAGACGAAATCCGTTTTCTGAGTTTGGCCGCCGACCAGATCGGGTTGGCGATCGATGCGGCCGTAAATTTCTATATTTCCCAGCGGGTGCAGGATCAGTTGAAACTGATTCTCGATCTGAATAACCAGGTCGTCTCGAATCTGGAGTTCCACGATCTTTTGCAGGCCGCGTCGGGAAGTGTTCGGCGCGTGATGGGCTGCGACGCGGCCGCTATCATGCTCGCCGATTCCGAAGCCAAAAACCTGCGCGTCCACGCGCTCGACTACCCGGACAGCCGGGGAATTTTTGTCGAAGGCGCGCTGATTCCCATCGAAGGGACGATGCCGGGAGAGTCGTTCAAAAGTGGAAAGCCCATTGTGATCAATCGCCTGGATGCGGCGGAGATGCCACCTGAGATGTATGCCAAGGCTTCTGCGGAAGGGCTGAATTCGTTTTGCGATGTGCCGCTCATCAGCAAAGACCGGCTGCTCGGGATTCTGGCGGTGGCGCGCCACGAGGAAAATGCGTTCGACGAAGAAGAGATCGCATTCCTGATTCAGGTTGCGAGTCAGGTCGCGATCGGGGTGGAGAACGCGCTTGCGTATTGCGAGATCGCGGAGTCTGAAGGATCGCCTGGCGCAGGAAAAGGTTTATCTCGAAGAGGAAATCCGCGGCGAGATGGATTTTGAAGGGATCGTTGGCCAGAGTTCGGGGCTTCGGCACGTTCTGAATCTGGTGGAAACCGTGGCTCCGAGCGATTCGACGGTGCTGCTGCTCGGGGAAACGGGGACGGGCAAGGAGCTGATCGCGCGGGCGATCCACGATCGCAGCAAGCGCAAGGACCGGACGTTTGTGAAGCTCAATTGCGCGGCGATCCCGACGGGGTTGCTGGAGAGCGAAATCTTTGGCCATGAGCGGGGGGCGTTTACGGGGGCGATCTCGCAGAAGATCGGGCGTCTGGAGCTGGCAGATCAGGGATCGTTGTTTCTGGATGAGGTGGGCGACATTCCGCTGGAGATTCAGCCGAAGCTGCTGCGCGCGCTGCAGGAGCGGGAGTTCGAACGCCTGGGCAGCACGCACACGAAGAAAGTGAATGTGCGTCTGGTGGCGGCGACCAATCGCGATCTCGACAAGATGATTGAGAGCCGCGAATTTCGCAGCGACCTGTATTACCGGCTTGAACGTCTTTCCGATTCGTATTCCGCCGCTGCGCGAGCGGCCGGATGATATTCCGCTGCTGGTACGTTACTTCGCACAAAAGTACGGGCGCCGCATGGAGAAGAAGATCGAATCGATTCCGACGACGGCCATGAAGAAGCTTTCAAGCTGGCACTGGCCGGGAAACATTCGCGAGCTGGAGAACTTCATCGAACGCTCGGTGATTCTGACGCACGGCTCGGCGCTCCAGGTGCCGGTGGGCGAGCTTGGCACAAATAACAAGGGCGTTCCGGTGCAGGATGCGCGCGCGACCGATGACCGCAGCGAAATCCTACGCATTCTCAAGGACACGAAAGGCCGCGTTGCCGGCCCCGATGGCGCTGCCGCACGCATGGGCCTGAAACGCACGACCCTGATTTCGCGTATGAAGAAGCTCGGAATCGACGCGCGCCAGGTCGTCTGAGTCCTTCGTCGGTCTTCCTTCGTCAGTCTGCCTTCGCCAGTCTTCTGTCGTCAGTCTTCTTTCGTCAGGCTTCGACATCTGTCGAGAAAGTTCTCGACACTTTTCGACACTAGATATTTATCCATTCTGCTGTACTCAATCTAAATCAGTGATTTATCGCGAAATGGCCAGCGCTTCCGCTTTGGCATGGGCATTGCAATGTCTCCAGGCATAAGAAGCAGAGCAATGTTCAAGATTTCAATTGTCGAGACCCATGGTCAGCGCAGGCTTATTTTGCAGGGCAAGCTGATTCCTCCATGGACGGCGGAACTAGAAAGTGCCTGGCGCAGCGCTGGAGAACAGCTCAAAGGTCGCAAGTTAGTCGTCGACCTTACAGACGTCACGGTCATTAGCCGGGACGGGGAAAACACGCTGTTCAAACTGATGAAAGATGGTGCGAAGTTTGCGTGCAACGGCGTTCTGACGAGGCACGTTCTGAAGCAACTGACGCGCCGGTGCCGGGAAGTTGTGACGTGCAGTCCGCCGGCTAGCCGTTTGGGTGAGGAAAATGGGGCAAGAGAAGTTGCTTGTCGATTTTCCGAAGGTTCAAACGACGATCAATTGGGAAGAGGAGAAAGTTGAAGATGCTCGGGACAAATCACAGCGCACAACACAGCTCATATAACGGGGCACATCATAACGCCGCAGCCTACGCAACCAGCGCCGACTTCTGCCGAATTTTCGAGAGGGATATGAACCGCTTGTACCTGCTTGCGTTTCTGCTGACGACCGATCACGAAACCGCCGAGAAGTGTTTTGTGATGGGGCTGGAGGATTCGAAGAACGGCAATCCGGTTTTCAAGGATTGGGCACAGTCGTGGGCGCGGCGCTCGATCATCGCGAATGCGATCCGGATGATCCATCCGCGGCCGGAACTCGCGGAGCGTCAGCCGGTGATTGAAACTGGGACTGGGGAACACGCTGGCACGGGTGAAGTGGCGGTGGTGACTCACCTGGAAAATTTCAGTGAAGAGGTGGCGGCGATTATCGCGCTGCCGACGTTCCAGCGCTTCGCGTTCGTGATGTCGGTCCTCGAAGGTTATTCGAATCGCGAAGCAGCGCTGCTGCTGGACTGTTCCGTGCACGAACTGGTGTCGGCGCGGACACATGCGCTGCAACAGATCGGCGGGCGGCCCGAACTACATCGCAAGCTTGCCGGCATTGACGCCACGGAGGCCTCGCTGGCCGATGCGGGCGCCGCTTATGTAAATAGGGTGATGTCGCTTCTGGCGACTCCGGCATAACAACAAACTTCCACCGCAGGAATTTCAAGGTAAGGGTGAGGATGGCAATGAAAGAGATAAAAAGCGCAGGGAAAAACTTTTTTCGGACTCAGCACGCGGCAATTGCCGCCACGTTGCTGGCGCTGGCAGCGACGGTCGCATGCAGCAAAGGCAATGTACAGGCGGCACCGGCCATGCCGCTGCCGCTGGTGTCGGTGGTGAAGGCGACGGCGCAGGATGTGCCGCGGTATCTCGACGAGATCGGAAGAAATGCGGCCTTCGAAGCGGTTACGGTGACGCCGCAGGTCGGAGGCCGCATCGTGGAGCGCCACTTTCAGGACGGCGAGAACCTGGCAAAGGGGCAGCTTCTGTTCGTAGTCGATCCGCGTCCCTTCAAGGCGCAGGTTGATGCCGCGCAAGCCTCGCTCGCGCAGGCCAAGGCGGCTCTTGATCTGGCGAAGATCCAGTTCGCGCGTGACGAGGAAGTAATCGGCGAGCACGCAATTTCCAAGCAGGACTACGACACCAAGAAGAATGCGGTGGATGTCGATCAGGCGTTGGTCGAGTCCGCGCAGGCGGCACTTGAAACGGCCAAACTGAATCTGGAGTACTGCTACATTCACTCGCCGATCAACGGCCGGGCGGGCGCGCGCCTGGTGGATGTGGGGAACGTGGTGCAGGCGAATTCGACTTCGCTGCTCTCGATTCAGCGGCTCGATCCGATTTACGCGAATTTCACGATCACCGAGAACGATCTGCCCGCGGTGCAAAAGCAGATGTCATGCGGCAAGCTGACCGCGGCGGTCCGTCTCCCGTCCGAGCCTGAAACGGCGGCGCGCGTGGGCCGCGTCGAGTTTCTGGACAATTCCGTGCAGAACGGCAGCGGCACGGTGAACCTGCGGGCGACGCTGAGCAATGGCGATCGTCACTTCTGGCCGGGCCAGTTTGTCGACGTGAAGCTCGTTCTCGCGACAGATAAAGGAGCGGTGCTGATTCCGAACCAGGCGGCGCAGATCAGCCAGCAGGGTTCGTTCGTGTACGTCGTGAAATCGGATGACACGGCGGAACTGCGTCCGGTGAAGCTGGGGCAGCGCCAGGGCGACAACGTAGTGGTCACGTCTGGGATCGCTGCGGATGAGCGGGTGGTGCTCGCCGGTCAGATGCTGGTGCGCCCGGGCGGCAAGGTGCGAGTCCAGGGTGCAGCGAACGCCGATAACCAGGCCAACGCCAAGCAGGGAGGCCAGTCGTGAATTTGTCTGAAGTATTTATTCGCCGTCCCGTGATGACCGTCGCGCTGACGGTGTCGGTGTTGCTCTTCGGCTTGTTCGCGTTCACGCGGCTTCCGGTAAGCGATCTGCCGGCGATCGACTATCCCGTGATTCAGGTGCAGGTGAACTATCCGGGTGCGACGCCGGAGACGATGGCCAACAACGTGGCCACGCCGCTCGAACGGCAGTTCATGCAGATTCCCGGCCTCGAACTGGTGACCTCGAACAACCTCCAGGGGCATTCCAGCTTCGTGCTCCAATTCGACTTGTCGAAGAGCCTCGACGGAGCAGCGACGGACGTGCAGGCCGCGATCACGCGCGCGCAGGGCCAGTTGCCCGTCGATCTGCCCAGCCCTCCCACCTTCACCAAGACTAATCCGAATGACCAGCCGATTATGTACATCGCCATCGTGAGCGACACGGCGACGGAGGGCCAGCTTTACGACTATGCCAACACGCAGATCGGCGAGCGCATCAGCATTCTGCCGGGAGTGAGCCAGGTTTCTATTTTTGGGACGCCATCGGCGGTGCGCATCAAAGCGGACCCCTCAGCGATGGCAACGCGCAATATCACGCTGGAAGATCTGACCAATGCGGTCAAGAACGGCACGGCGTATACCGGAGCCGGGCAATTTGATGGTCCGCATCGCAGCTTCCTGCTGCAACCGCAAGGACAGCTTACGACGGCGGAGCAATATAACGGGCTGATTGTCGGTAATACCAATGGCGCTCCGGTTTACCTGAAGGACGTGGCAAACGCTAAACAGGGCGTGCAGGACGAACGCATTGACATGCGGGTCTGGGTACGTGGCTACCATCAACCGGGCGCGAACGTCTTTATCGGCGTGTTTCGCCGGGCGGGCGTGAATGCGGTAGAGGTGGCCAAGTCGGTGCGCGAGTTGTTGCCATCGATTCAATCGCAGCTTCCCAGTTCGGTTCTGTTGTTCACGGCCTATGACCGCTCGCAAACCATTGTTACCGGCATCGATGACGTCAAGACGACGCTCTACCTCGCCTTTGTGCTCGTGGTCATGGTCATCTTCCTATTCCTCGGCCGTGCCACTGACACGTTGATCCCCGCCGTAGCCCTGCCGCTCTCGCTGTTGCTGACGTTCGTCTTCATGAACCTGCTGGGCTACAGCCTCGACAATCTCTCGCTCATGGCGCTCACACTCGCTATTGGTTTTCTTGTCGATGATGCGATCGTGTTCCTCGAAAACACGGTGCGCCTGATGGAGGGCGGCCTCAATGCATTCGACGCTTCGGTGCAATCGGCCAAGGAGATCAGCTTCACGATTTTGGCGATGACGCTTTCGCTCGCCGCCGTGTTCATCCCGCTGGTCTTCATGAGCGGGCTGATGGGGCGGATCTTCCGCGAGTTCTCCATCACCATCGTGATCTCGATTCTGGCCAGCGGCATCGTCTCGCTTACGTTGACGCCGCTGATGACCTCGCGGCTGCTCAGCAATCGCGGTAAAGACGCGAAGAAGACCTGGATGGAGCGGGTCTTTGGCTCGATCGAGCGGCGCGTGCTGGACATCTACGGGCGGCAGTTGTGGTTTTTTCTGCGCCATCGCTGGATTTCGGCGGTCACATGGGCCGTTTGTCTAGCCGGAACCGCGTATCTGTTCTATGTAGTGCCGAAAGCATTCTTGCCAGTGGGCGACAGTTCGTTTATTCGCGGCGTACTGGTGGCGCAGGAAGGGTCTTCGCCGGAGCAGATGCATGCTTACCAGACGCAGGCGGAGAAGATCATGAGGGCAAATCCCGCCGTCCGCAGCACTTTCACTATGAGCGGCAACTCCGCGTTTCTCGGCTCGAACCAGGCATTCCTGATCGCCTTCCTCAAGCCACCCTCACAGCGCGCGCCGATTGAGCAGGTCGCGGGCCAGCTCATGGGCGGAATCGCCATGACGATTCCTGGCACCATTGCGTTCCTTCAGCCTAATCCGGCGCTTGAAATCTCGACCGGCGCGACCGCCAACGCGCAGGGGCAGTTTGCCTATGCGCTTTCGGGGATCGATCCGAATGAGGTTTACGAAACCGCCGGCAAGATGATGGCGAAGATGCACGAGTATCCGGGATTCCTGTTCGTGAACTCGGACCTCTACAATCACACGCCGAACTTGCAGGTGGACATTCTGCGGGACCAGGCGAAGCTGTATGGCGTTTCGGAGACGCGCATTCTTACGCTGCTGCACGACGCTTACTCGCAGAACTACAGCTACCTGATCAAGAAGGCGACGGATCAATATCAGGTCATCCTGGAGGTCGCGGACGACAAGCGCTCGGGGCCGGAAGACCTGGGAAAGCTCTACATCAAGAGCGACGACGGGCAGCGGATGGTTCCGCTGAATGCGGTGACGAGTTGGCATGCGGTGATCGGACCGCAAGCGGTGAATCACATCAACCAGTTCACCAGCGTGACCATGTTCTTCAACCTGAAGCCTGGCTTCGCGATCGGTCCAGCGACTAACTACGTGGAAAGCACTGCCAAGCAGATTCTGCCTCCGGGCGTTCGGGGCGCGCTGCAAGGCGAGGCCCTGGTCTTCCAGAACACGGTTCGCGATCTGGCGATCCTGATGCTGGTGGCCGTCTTCGTCATGTACGTGATTCTGGCGATCCTGTATGAGAGCTACCTGCATCCGATCACGGTGCTCTCGTCGCTGCCGGTTGCGCTGCTGGGCGGATTGCTCACGCTCTGGATCTTCGGCGCAGAGGCTTCGCTTTACGCCTACATCGGCATGTTCATGCTGATGGGCATCGTGAAGAAAAACGGCATCATGATTGTCGACTTCGCCGAGCAGCGCGTGCAGAAGGGAATTCCCGACGACCAAGCGATTCACGACGCGAGCATGGAGCGGTTCCGCCCCATCATGATGACGACGGCCGCGGCGCTGCTGGGCGCGATGCCGATTGCGCTCGGCTACGGTGCCGATGGGGCGTCGCGGCGTCCGCTTGGGCTGGTGGTTGTCGGTGGATTGATCGTCTCGCAGTTCATCACGCTGTTCGTGACGCCGGCGATCTATCTATACCTCGAAGAGTTCCAGGAGAAAGTACTGGACCGCTTCTCGTTCTTCCGCTCGCCTCGCGAGCACGGGCGTGTTCCGGCGCCGAGCTTCGCGCTGCAGGAAGGACATGGAGACTGATTCTATGAATAGCATTGTAAGTCGTCCTTACTTGAGGCTGGCGGGAGTTACTCTCGCGGTTGCCAGCACGATCGGTTGCGCGGTTGGCCCTAACTACAAGCGGCCGAGCGTCGATGTGCCGGTTACTTATCGCGGGACTGAGAGTGGGCAGTCGTCTGCGAGTCCTGATGCACAGCAAGCGGCAACGTCTGCGGCGACCTCCGCGCAACCCTCCGGGCAGGCGTCTGCCCGCTCTTTTGCCCGCTCTCTGGGGGATGAGAAGTGGTGGGACGTTTTCCAGGACCCGCAACTGCAAGCGCTGATTCGCACAGCGCTCAAGAACAACTATGACGTGCGCATCGCGGCGACGCGCGTGCTGCAGGCACAGGCGCAAGTCGGCATTACGCGCGCCAACCAGCTTCCTACGTTGAATGCCGGTGGCAACGTTACGAGCCAGCAGAGCCCGCAGCTTGGGCCGATTCCTTCTTATGAGCTCACGCAGGGAGCGGTTACAGCTTCCGCTGCCTGGGACCTCGACTTCTGGGGCAAGTACCGGCGGGCGACGGAAGCTGCGCGCGCCAATCTGCTGGCTAACGAGTGGGCGCAGAAAGAGGTGATGTCGACGCTGGTTGCGAACCTGGCGACTGCGTACTTCCAGTTGCGGCAATTCGATCTGGAACTGGAGATCTCGAATCGCACGCTGGGTTCGCGGCGCGACTCGCTCAAGCTGACGCAAACGCTGGAGCAGCACGGCATCAACTCACTGCTCGATGTGCGGCAGTCGGAGCAGCTTGTCTACACGGCGGCGACTGAAGTGCCCGACCTGGAGCGGCAGATTGCGCAGGAGGAGAACGCGATCAGCATTCTGCTGGGGAAGAATCCGGGGGACGTCCCGCGCGGACTCAGGCTGACCGAACAGCCGCATTCGCCTGACGTTCCCGCTGGAATTCCGTCGGCACTGCTGGAGCGGCGTCCTGACGTTCGCGAGGCGGAAGCTAGCCTGATCGCTGCGAATGCGCAGATCGGCGTTGCGCGGGCAGCTTACTTTCCGGATATCGCGCTCACGGCTTCCGCGGGTTATGAAAGTCCGGCGCTGACGGACCTCTTCACCGGGCCTGCCGGCATCTGGAACATGGCTGCATCGCTGACGCAGCCGATCTTCCAGGGAGGCCGCCTGAAGAATAATGTTCGGCTGGCGCAGGCCGAGCGCGATCAGATGGTGCTGACTTACCAGCAAACGATTCAAGGGGCGTTTCGCGACGTCTCGAATGCGCTGGTTGCGTATCGCAAGGATCAGGAGACGAGAGTTCAGCAGGAACACCTGGTGGAATCGGCGCGCGATGCGGCGAGATTATCGCAGGTGCGCTTCAAAGCTGGAACGACCGATTATCTGGAAGTGCTGACCAACGAAACCAATTCGTTCTCGGCGGAGCTGGCGCTGGCGCAAGCGCAAGGCAACGAACTTATTGCGCTCGTGCAGCTCTATCAGGCTTTGGGCGGAGGTTGGGAATGAAGTTCTCGGTTGCCAATATTTTCTTCGGCTGTTCGTTCCGAGGGCGGCGAGGAGTCTACTTTTCGTGCGGGCTTCTCCTTGGTGCGGGGTGAGAAAAACAATACAAGTCTGCCCGTCTTTTTCCGGCAAACTCGGCACTAGGCTTCAGCTTCGAGAGGCCTCTTCCAGGATGGCGGGTAGCCATCGGCAGGCTGGGAAGACAGACCTTCACAGGATTATTCCCTTAACAGAGGGAAACGCCTCCAACCTGTGGAAAACATTGTGGATGAGAAGGGCTGTTCAAGCAGCGGGTGGGAATTGGCCGCGGGTTGAGGGTATTCGGGAGGTTTACGCTGTGGCTAAGGCTATGTTTCTAAGTTGGTTAACGCGAAGGTTGCTGAACACAACAAGTCCGTTCCAAATCAGCACTTTAGTTACAAATTTGGAGATTTGCACATACCGCAAACGCTGTAGCGGGTGAATCCACAAGGTTTTTCAGCGCTCGCTCGGGTCATTGGGGCTCGAAAATGGCGCTCTTTACACATAGTCAAACAATGTCATGAAGCCGAAATCCATGTGCAGTTGCTGGTGGCAATGGAAGAGAGTCAGGCCGGGATTGTCGGCAACAAAATCGACTTCTGCTTCCTGATAGCCGCCCAGCATGACCACGTCTTTCATGATTCCGGATGTTGACTTTCCTGCAAACCTGGTGAGTTCGAAGCTGTGGCGGTGAAGATGGATGGGGTGAATGTCGTCGCTGGCATTGCGCATTCGAATGCGGTAGCGCTTGCCTTGCTTTAGATGAAATGGGGCGGGTGCGATTGCGCTGGACATTGAATAGGAAGAGGGATAGGCAACGCCGTTAATGGTCCAGCGATTGAAGCCCTGCTCGGCGGCGTTGTCTTTCTCGAATTTCATGTCGAGGATCTGGTCAGATGGCAGAGTTTCCGCATTTCGTGGAGCAAGCTGCGAGGCCGCTTTGCCGAAGCGGAGGTAGTCCCACTTCTCCGAGACTTGTTTCACCCACTGCGGCTTGCGATTCTGTCCTGCGTATTCGATCACGATACCCATACCATGCCGCCGGTCGTCATCGTCCAGGTCGCCCATTAGCCAAACGCCAGGGTTATTCATTTCCACGATTGCTGAGACTCGCTCCGCAGTCCCCAGCCAGAGCACGGGGACGCGCGCAGGGGTTGGCACTGGGTTCCCATCCAACGCGACTACCCGAAACATGTGTCCGGCTAATGCCAGGCTGCGAATCTCGGTCGCGCTGCCGTTCAAAATATGAAACAGAACTCGATGGCCCTGCCTGACCCGAATGGGTTCGCCATGGCCCAGCATGCGGCCATTGATGGTGAAGGAGGAGTAGCCAACTTCGTAGCCGTGCGGCATACCTTTGGCGAGCGACAGCTTCATGGCTCGCTCACCGGCGTCCTTCAAGTCTTTCACGGTGATGGGAGGAAGAAAATCCTGCGCCATATCGCCGCCGCGGCTGAAAGTGGGTTCGAATTCCTTGAGCACAAGAAATACTTCGCGATCGTAGTCGCCGGGGTTTGCGCGAGGTTCGATGTAGACGGGGCCGACCTGGCCGGTGTACTGACCGGCAGCGAGATTGGCACCGGCACGATTGTGAGTGTGATAGAAACGAAATCCCGCGGGTCCGGGCGTGAGTGTGATGCGGCGCTGGCCGTGTGCGGGAATGAAGGGCGTGCCTTCCTCGGCGGCGCCGTCTATGTCGACGGGGACTCTCTGGCCGTGCCAGTGCAACTGCTCGGGCGTATCCGTGTCGTTGAAGATATCAACGGTGACCGGCACGCCTTCCTTGAAGCGCAATAGCGGGCCGGGGAACTGGCCGTTGTAAGTGGTCGTGGAAATGATGCGTTTTGGCGCGATCTCGATGGGCGACGCGGCAATTCGCAGCGTGTAGTCCGACTTTTGTGGTGCGGGAGGCGGTGCTTGCTGGGAGATCGACGTCATGCTTTGCGCCAGAGCGCGCCGGGAGGTAAGAAGCGCGGCTCCGGATGTCAGTGCGGCCCTGCGAAGAAAATCGCGTCTTGATTTTGAGTGCTTTTCCACTGGGTATGGGAATAAAGATGCCGATTCCCGGGTTTGCGTTTCAGGCGTTGAAAACTTCGTTCCCACGGATCAACGCGGATTTACGCGGATGAAGACCAATTTCACTTGCTATTAATCCGAGCCTATCCGCGCGATCCGCGCAGAAAACGAATTTAGCTTGAACCTTCTCCGACTTTCAGGACGGCCAGAAAAGCCTCTTGCGGGATATCGACGCGGCCAATGCGCTTCATGCGCTTCTTGCCCTCTTTTTGTTTTTCGAGGAGCTTGCGCTTACGCGTGATGTCTCCGCCGTAACACTTGGCCAGGACGTTCTTGCGGATCGCGGGGACGGTTTCGCGGGCGATGATCTTGGCGCCGATGGCTGCCTGAATCGCGACTTCGAACATCTGGCGCGGGATCAGTTCCTTCATCTTGGTGGCGAGTGCGCGGCCGCGTTCGTAGGCGAAGTCGCGGTGGATGATGGTGGAGAGCGCGTCGACTGGCTCGCCTGCAACCATGATGTCGAGCTTGGCCATGGGCGATTCCCACGTGCCGGAGAGGTGATAGTCGAGTGACGCGTAGCCGCGGGAGACAGACTTCAGGCGATCGTAGAAATCGAGCACGATTTCGTTCAGCGGCAGCTCGTATTGCAGCATGACGCGCGAGGCGCTGACGTACTCGAAACTTTTCTGCTTGCCGCGCTTTTCTTCGACCAGCTTCAGAATTCCGCCGACGTACTCTTCGTTGGTCAGGATGACGGCGAGGATGACCGGCTCTTCTACTTTTGCGATCTCACTTGTGTCGGGCCAGCGCGAGGGGTTATCGACTTCGATAATCTCGCCGTCCGTCTTATGAATTTTGTAGCGCACGCCCGGGGCAGTGGTGATGAGGTCGAGATTGTACTCGCGCTCGAGGCGCTCCTGAATGATCTCCATGTGCAGGAGGCCGAGGAAGCCGCAGCGGAAGCCGAATCCGAGGGCGGCGGAGCTTTCCGGCTCGAAGAAAAATGACGAGTCGTTGAGCTTCAGCTTTTCTAGCGCCTCGCGCAGTTGCGTGTGCTCGTGGGCGTCCACCGTGTAGAGTCCGGCGAAGACCATGGGCTTGATCTCTTCAAAGCCCGGTAACGGCTCGATGGAAGGGCGCTCGTCGTCGGTGATGGTGTCGCCGATTTTGGTGTCGGCGACATTCTTTATATTCGCGATGACGAAGCCGACTTCGCCGGCTTCGAGTTGGTCGACGACAATCGGCTTGGGCGTGAGGGCGCCGAGGGCTTCTACCTGGAAGACGCGGCCGTTCCACCAGAGGCGAATTTTCTGGCCGAGTTTCAGTGTGCCTTCGAAGACGCGGGCAAGAACGACGACGCCGCGATAGGGATCGAACCAGGAGTCGAAGAGCAGCGCTTGCAACGGGCGCTCGGGTTTGCCTTTGGGCGGATGGATGCGCTTGACGATGGCTTCGAGGACTTCCGGCACGCCCTGGCCGGTTTTGGCGCTGATGAGGAGCGCGTCGGTGGCGTCGAGGCCGACGGCGCTTTCGATCATCTCTTTGGTGCGGGGGATGTCGGCGCTCTGTAAGTCGATCTTATTGATGACGGGAATGATTTCGAGGCCGTGATTGATGGCGAGATAGGAATTCGCTAGGGTCTGGGCTTCGACACCTTGGGAGGCGTCGACGATGAGGAGCGCGCCTTCGCAGGCGGCTAGCGAGCGCGAGACTTCGTAGGAAAAATCGACGTGGCCGGGGGTATCGATCAGATTGAGCTGGTAGGTCTGGCCGTCCTGGGCTGTGTACATCATGCGGACGGCGTGGGCCTTGATGGTGATGCCGCGCTCGCGCTCGAGGTCCATGGCGTCGAGGACCTGCTCCTGCATTTCGCGCATGGCGAGGGAGCCGGTCAGCTCCAGCAGGCGGTCGGCGAGCGTGGATTTGCCGTGATCGATGTGCGCGATGATCGCGAAATTGCGGATGAGGGATGCTTCCATGAGGACATGTCGATTCTAGCAGGGGTGGCGTAGAGCGTTTCGAAGAGGGATGTGGCGGCGAGGACGCCGCCACCCTTCGACTCCGCTCAGGCCAGGCTTAGCCGGCGGGACGCCGGCGCTACGGCCGAGTTGTACCAGGGGCGGACCCCACAACAATCTACCCTGGCTTGCGTGGTGGGTCTACAATGTCGGCGTGGCTGCGCCCGTCCCATCGAAGCCGGTTGCCGAGGATAAGCATCGGCATCATCATTCTCTCTATGCGGCCGAGGCGAGCGGGCTGCTGGTAATCGCAGTTCTTCTGCTGATTCTGGCCCTGGTCCGCTACTGGCATTACATCAATTGGAGCGCGCGCTGAGGTTTTCGAGTTGACGCCGCTGAAGTTGCCGCTGCTGGTGGTCGTGCTTGGTCCGACGGCGAGCGGCAAAACTGCGCTCTCACTGGCGCTGGCGCGGCGCTTTCAGGGCGAGATCGTCAACTGCGACTCGGTGGCGATGTATCGGGAGTTTGAAATTGGGACGGCTAAGCCGACGCGGGCCGAGCGCGCGGAAATTCCTCATCATCTGGTCGATTTCATCGATCCGCTACGCGAGGTTACGGCGGGGGAATACGCGCGCGACGCTCGTCAGACTGTGCGCGAGATTGCCGCGCGCGGGCGCTTGCCGATTGTCAGCGGAGGAACTGGGCTATACCTGCGGGCTTTGCTGCAGGGGCTATTTGCCGGGCCGCAGCGCTCGGAGGAGTTGCGTCACCGTCTCCGGCGGCGCGCGGATGTGCGCGGAAGCAACTATCTGCACCGCGTGCTTCGCCGGTTCGACTCCGCGGCGGCCGAGCGCATTCACGCTAACGACGTTCCCAAGGTGATTCGCGCCATTGAAGTGTGCCTCGCTGCTCGCCGCCCCATGACCGAACTTTGGCAGGAGGGGCGCGAGCCGCTGGCGGGCTTTCGCGTTCTGCGTTTGGGATTGAATCCTGAGCGTGAGGCGCTTTACGCTCGCATCAACCAGCGGGCCGAAAAAATGTTTGCGGACGGCCTGATCGCGGAGGCCGAAGCCTTGCTTGCAAAATACAGTCCGGAAGCGCGGCCGTTGTCTGCGCTGGGATATAAGCAGGCTTTGCAATTTTTGCGTGGCGAACTTGATTGTGATTCGGCATTGCGCGCGGCGCAGCAGGCGCATCGCAACTACGCCAAACGGCAGATCACGTGGTTTCGGCGCGAGCCGGAGGTGCTGTGGCTGGCGGGGTTTGGGGATAATTTGGCGGTGCAGAGGGCGGCAATTGCGGGGGTTCGCTCTCAGCTTTCAGATCTCAGTGAACGCTAAGGATAAAGGTTGGGCGGAGTGGCGGCGAGGACGCCGCCATAACCGCCGGCGGGACGCCGGCGCTACCGTCGTCAGCCCGCGCTGGGTTGAATGGGCACTACGGTTGAGTGGGCGCGGGACTAGAACCCACTTGACATGGGAGTTGCCCACACCGAATGATTGGCTGATGAATCGATTTCACTCCTGCACTCTGGTCCTCGCGACATTTGGATTTCTCCTCGTGTTAATTTGCACACCGACCGGCGCGCGTTCGGCGTATGCGCAGGCCCGCAAGGCACCGGCGGCGAAGGGCGCTTCCGAGAGCGGCGGCGATGTTGCGCGGGGAAAGTATCTGGTGGAGGGGGTGGCGATGTGCGGCCAATGCCACACTCCGCGCGATGGCGATGGCAACCTCGATCGAAGCAAGTGGCTGCAGGGAGCGCCGGTGCCCTGGTCTCCGGGTAATGGAGGAATGAACAATTGGCCGATGATCGCTCCGCGGATTGGGGGGAATCCTCCGGCGAGCGACGCGGACATGATCAAGCTGCTCACGACGGGGATCTGGACGAATGGGAAGCAGTTACGCTTTCCGATGATGCCGTTTCGCATGAGTGAGGCGGATGCCAAGGCGGTGGTGGCTTATTTGAAATCGGTGACGCCAGGGAAGTAGCCTTGCGATTCGGCCGCGCGACTATCTCCCTCGGCGATGAAGATGTAGGCGGTCTATCTTGTCGCCTGGGTTTCGGTCGCGGCGATGCGCTTGCGTGTGGCGGCCATAAGGGCGTCGAAGCGTGGATCTCCACGCAGGGATTGAAAGCTATCATCCTTTTCCAGGCTCTCAAACTCGCCGATGGCACCGATGCCTTCCGCATAGATCCGCAAGTTGACGAACGCCTCCTCCCGTTTGCCCTCCAGGGCAAGGACGCGAGCCAGGTTCTGGACTGCAGTTATTGTGACTTCATGAGACGGGCCGAGAACACGTCGCAACCCATCCAGTGCTTCGCGCAGGACCTTTTCCGCTTCGGGGTAATTCTTTTCCTTGATTAAGACGTAACCCAAATTACCCATGGTGAGCAAGGTAGAGGCATGTTCCGGGCCCAGGGCCTGTCGTTGCGCTTCGAGTACTTCGCGCTCCAATTTCTCCGCATCGGCGTAACGCTGCTCTCCTCTCACAAGCGAGGCCAGGTTACTCATGGCAGCCAGCGTGCCGGGATGCTGGGGCCCAAGTACTCGCCGGGCGGACTCAATCAACTCTTTGAAGACCGCTTCTGCGTCGGCGTAATGCCGCTCCTCGGTCAAAATACCGCCGAGATTGAACATGTCTCTCAATACGGAAGGATGGTCGGAACCGAGCGCCCGCCGATCCATTTCGAGCGCCTCTCGAGCAGCCTTCTCCGCTTCCGGGTATTTGCTCTCGTGAGTGAGAGTGTCGGCCAGAAGCGACAGGGCGGTGGCCGTCAACCTGTCTTGCGGCCACTTTCGCCTCGCCACTTCGAGCGCGTCGCGGTTCAACTTTTCCGCTTCGTCGTATTGCGATTCAAACCCCAGAATCCTGGCCAACTGCACCATGGAGTCGACGGTGTCATGATGCTCGGGGCCAAGTACCTGGCGGCGAGTCTCCATGGTCTGCCGGCACAACTTCTCCGCCTCCGGGTAGTGACTCTCGGCGAGGACAGCTACGGAGAGATCCTGCTGCGATTGCAGGGTATCCGGGTTCCTGGGACCGAGAATATGCTGCCGGACTTCCAAGGAGCGGCGGAGCAGAGGGTCGGCCTTTGAAGTAAGCCCCAGGCTTTGATACACGGTGCCCATGACGTTCATCATCTCAGCTTGCAGTTCCGGGTCGTTCGCCAGTCCCGTGTCAATGTCTTTCGCCGACTTATCCAGAATCTCGCGCGCACGGATGTCGTTGCCGCGTGCTTCGCTGGGGTTTGATACCTTGAACATTCCTTTCATGAATGCCGTCACTCGATCGGCGCGATCGCGCTCCCGCGTGATTTTCCGCAACTGGATCGTCTGCATCACGCCGAAGGCGATCACCAGGAACGCCAGTGTGGTTGCCGCCGCGACTCCGAATTTGTGGCGCTGAATGTATTTCTTAGCGCGGTAAGCGAAGCTGGCGGGGCGAGCGGTTACGGGCTCGTTTCGCAAATAACGATCGATGTCGGCGGCCAGTTCCGAAGGCGTGCCATACCTGCGAGCGCGGTCTTTTTCCAGAGCTTTCAAGGTGATCCAGTCCAGATCACCTCGCAACAGGCCGGCGAGTTGCCGCGGATCCGTGCCTCGGAGTTCTGCGACTGCGGTCGAAGTTGCGTCTTGTCCGACCCTGGTGCTCGGACTTGGCGGATCGTCGTCGTGCAGTCGCCGCAGAACTTCATGAAGCGGTTTGGTCTCCCACTCCTCGGGATCGAACGGAAACGTCCCGGCAAGAAGCTGGTAAAGTACGACGCCGAGCGAATAAACGTCGGTTCGGGTATCGATATCGCGCACGCTGGGATCGGCTTGTTCCGGGCTCGTGTACCCCGGTGAGCCCACCAGGCCACCGGCGCGCGTGACCAGCGTTTCATCGGCCGCTTGCTGCGAGATGGCCTTGGCAATGCCGAAGTCGATAATGCGCGGCATGGGCTTGCCATCGACCTCAACCACCAGGATGTTGGAGGGTTTGAGATCGCGATGGATAATTGCTCTCTGATGCGCGTGTTGCACGCCCTCACAAACTCTCGTGAAGAGAGCCAACCGGTCGCGGGGTGGGAGCCGCTTTTGATCGCAGTATTGGGTGATGTGCAGGCCCGGCACATACTCCATAACCAGATATGGTTGGCCTTCGGGCGTGGAGCCGGCATCGAAAACCTTGGCGATGGCAGGATGATCCATGATGGCCAGCGTCTGCCGTTCCAGATCGAAGCGGAGCAATGCGGCGCTGTCATAGCGGCCCGCTTTGAGGATTTTCAGCGCAACCCGTCGCTTGACGGGCGCAGACTGTTCGGCCAGCCATACGTGCCCCATTCCTCCTTCTCCGAGTTTTCCGACCAGTCGATAAGGCCCGATGGAACCTAAATCCGATGCGGGTAAGCCTGAGGGAGTAGCGGCCGAGTCGAGAGTGGCCTGGGGATCGAAGAAGCTTGCCGAGTTGTGCGGGGTGGACTTAGGTGCCGGATCGGCCACGTTTCCCAATTCTTTGGAAAGAAGATGCGAATCGACGGGTAAGTTTAGCACCCCAAGAGGAGCCAGTATCCGAGCTGCGGTGGGAACCTTCGCCTCAGTGGACAGCCGAGGGCGGCTGTCTCGCGTGGCGGTACACTTCTAGCCCTACGTTGCACAGGCTCAAATTTGTTATGGTCTTGGGCATGTTCCGACGTGCCTTGCCGGCTGCGCTGATCCTGGTCTTTGTTTTTTGCGCGGTGGGCGGCTCCGCCAAAGATAAAGATACGGGCAAGGGCAGGGAACACTCTCCGCGGCCGCAGCCAATTCATCTCGATAAAGCCGGGCGCTGGTGGGCCGACAAGACTCTGCGGCGGATGTCGACCGAAGAGAAGGTCGGGCAGCTGTTCATGATCTGGGCGAAGGTGCGGTTCATGAATGAGGCCGATCCGACCTGGGTCGATCTGCGCGACCAGGTTCGGAAGTATCACATCGGGTCGCTCTTGATGACCGTGCCGGCCGACGGGGCGCTGCTGTTCAAGAGCCAGCCGTACGAGGCGGCGGAATTACTGAACCGCCTGCAGAAAACGTCGAAGCTGCCGCTGATTTTTGCGGCGGATTTTGAGCGCGGCATGGCCATGCGGCTGAATGGGACGACGGTCTTCCCTCATGCGATGGCGTTCGGCGCGACTGGCAAGCCGGAGAATGCCGAAGAGTTTGGGCGCATCACCGCGCTCGAGTCGCGCGCGATTGGGGTGCACTGGAATTTCTTTCCGGACGCGGATGTGAATTCGAATCCGGCGAATCCGATCATTAATACGAGGTCGTTTGGCGGGGATCCGGCGCAGGTGAGCGACCTGGTGGCGGCCTATATCAAGGGCGCGCATGAAGGCGGGATGCTGACGACCGCCAAGCATTTTCCGGGGCATGGCGACACGGCGACGGATTCGCATCTTGGGATTGCGCAGGTGTCGGGCGACCGGGCGCGGCTGGAGGCGGTGGAACTGCCTCCATTCAAGCGGGCGATTGAAGCGGGTGTGGATGCGGTGATGGTGGCGCATGTGACGGTGCCGGCGCTGGATGCGGACCCGAACCGGGTGGCGACGACGTCTAAGGCGGTGGTGACCGGACTCCTTAAGGAGGAGATGGGATTCAAGGGAATCGTGGTGACGGACGCGCTCGACATGGCGGGATTGACGCGGATGTATGCGAACGATGTGGGCCGGGCCGCAGTGGAGTCGTTCAAGGCGGGGAATGATCTTTTGCTTATTCCGGCGGATCTGGATGCCAGCTATCGGGACATGGTGCAGGCGGTGAAGAGCGGAGAGATCAGCCGGGAGAGGCTGGACGAATCCGTGCGCAGAATTCTGGAGCTGAAGGCTTCGCTTGGGTTGCATAAGAAACGGCTGGTGGATGTGGATCAGTTGGCGCGGGTGGTGGGAGCGCCGGAGAACCTGGCGGCGGGGCAACGCATTGCGGAGGAAGCGATTACGCTGGTGCGGGATAACGGGCAGGTGCTGCCGTTGCGGGCGGCAACTTCATCGGGAGAGGCTTTGGGAACCGGCAAGGCTCCGCTTCCGTATCAGACAGTGACAGAGGTACACAATCGTCTGGTGGCGGTGATTTTCTCGGACGATATGCGGAGCGAGTCGGGACGGGTGCTGGCGCGGGAGATTCTGGCGCGCGTGCCGGATGCGCGGATTATCTATGTCGATGCGCGGTCGGCGGCGGGCATGATGGCGACGGTTGTGCCTGCGGTGGAAGCCGCGGAGCATGTGGTGGCGGCGGTATATGTAATTCCGACGTCGGGCAAGGCGATTCGGTCAGGCGAGGGATTGAAGAATACGGTGGCCATGGACGATGCGAGCGCCGGGTTGCTGAATGCCGTGCTGGAGCGGGCGGCGGGGCGTACGATTGTTTTGGCGATGGGAAATCCGTATGTGATCGGGGATTTTCCGGCGATCCAGAATTATGCGTGTGCGTTCTCGAATGCGACCGTGTCGGAAACGGCAGCGGTGAAGGCGATTTTTGGCGAGATTGCGATTGGCGGTCATCTGCCCGTTACGATTCCGGGCGTAGCAAACCGAGGCGAGGGACTGGAACGCCCCGCCCGGACGGCCTCAGGAGGTACTGCTCATGTTCAGAATTAACAAGGGAAATGTGGCGCGGCGTGCAGGATTGGCCGGAATGTGGTTGGGGGCGCTGGTTCTCGTGCTTTGCATATTGCCGGCTTGCAGCATCAACGTGGATAAAAATGGCGAGAAGGACGGATCGAAACGCGTCGATATCCAATCTCCAGTTGGGGATTTGCATGTGAGCGAGAACGTGGACATCCGCGACGCGGGATTGAGCGTATATCCGGGAGCGAAGCCGGCGCCCAAGGACAACAGCGACGACGAGAAGAGCGCGAACGTTAACTTGGCGCTGCCGGGATTTCAGTTGAAGGTGGTGGCGGCGGAGTTTACGTCGGATGATGCGCCGGACAAGATTACGTCGTATTACGACAAGGAACTGCAAAAATTTGGGAAACCGATTCAGTGCCATGGGGAGTACAGCAAGGGTGCGCACGTCGATACCCATGGCCATGACGATCTGGAACGGCCGGTGACATGCGATAAGAGCGATTCCGGCGAGGGGCTGGAGTTGAAAGTGGGGACCGAAGGCAATCAGCATATTGTTGCGGTCAAGCCGAACAGCAAAGGGACGCGCTTTGCGCTGGTGTATGTGCGCATGCACACCGGGAAGGACAGCACGATCTAAAGTCGGCTGTTAGCTCTTAGCTTTTGGCTCTTAGCTCGTTCGAAATCGCGACGTGGGGCACGACCCGCCTCGCTTCCCAATCGCCCATCGGGTTGCCGTCAGTGGGCTTCTGCGTTAGTTTCACATCAGTGGATCACTCTTGCGAAAAGTGTGGGGCGGTGGTGGAGGACGGGCGGCCGTTTTGTCCGGAGTGCCGGGCCCCGCAGATTCACGTGCAGGTGGCGACTGTAGCTAACGAAGCCGCCGTGGAAGAAACTGGCGCGGCGAGCAACTCCCTAGAGAGCCATTCCATCCACTTACCTCAAGTTTCAGACCTTGACCATGCGCGCGAACTGCACTCCGCGCGCTTCGATCAACGCGCCGCAGTGCGGGCCGCACTGTGGGCCGGTTCGCTGGGTACGTTCATCGGAATCATTCCGGTGATTGGGATTGTGCTGACGGGGGCCTTGGCGGTCTACCTCTACCGCCGGGCGTCGAAGATTTCGCCACCACCCGGAATGGGTGCTCGCCTGGGGGCGGCGGCGGGAATCGTGCTGTTCGCCGTCAACGCGATTTTTATCATTCCGATTATCGTGATGCACGCGCAGAAGGAATGCATCGACGCGGCGACGCAGCTCATGCAGAAGTTCGGGATCGATACGTCGAACGCGCAGTTTCAGGCGAGCATCGGAGATTTGTTTACGCCGGCGGGCCTGGCGAAGTCGTTTGTGATAGCGATCGTGCTGGCGGCGGTGGGCGGAGCGCTTGGGGCGATGGTGATGCGGGAACCGCCCCGGCGATGATGGATTGACTTGCCGCGCGTCGAGCCCTAACATTGCCCCCAATGATTGGGGAAACGGTCTCGCACTACCAGATTATTGAGAAGCTTGGCGGCGGGGGCATGGGGGTGGTGTATAAGGCCGAAGATACCCGGCTTCGGCGCTTCGTCGCGTTGAAATTCCTGCCCGAGGATGTATCCAAAGATGCGCAGGCGCTGGCGCGATTTCAGCGGGAGGCGCAGGCGGCATCGGCGCTGAATCATGCCAACATCTGCACGATCTACGACATCGGCGAGCACCAGGGCAACGCGTTCATCGCGATGGAGTTTCTGGATGGCGTGACGTTGAAGCATCTGATCGCCGGCCGGCCGGTGGAGATGGAGCAGCTCTTGTCGGTGGGCATCGAGATCGCCGACGCGCTGGACGCGGCGCATGGCGAGGGCATTGTGCATCGCGACATCAAGCCGGCGAATATTTTTGTCACTAAGCGAGGGCATGCGAAGATCCTCGACTTCGGACTGGCGAAGGTGGGGGCGACGCGCGGGCGGGCGCCGCTGGACGCGACGCAGACGGGAACGATCGAGGACCTGACGAGTCCGGGTATGGCGCTGGGGACGGTGGCGTATATGTCGCCGGAGCAGGTGCGGGCGAAAGAACTGGATGCGCGCACGGATCTGTTTTCTTTCGGCGCCGTGCTCTACGAGATGGCGACCGGGATGTTGCCGTTTCGGGGAGAGAGTTCGGGAGTAATTCAGCGCGAGATTCTGGATCGCGCACCGGCTGCCGCGGCCCGCCTCAATCCAGACATTCCTGCGGAGCTGGAACGCATTATCAGCAAAGCTCTGGAAAAAGACCGCGACCTGCGCTACCAGCACGCAGGAGATATGCGAGCTGACCTGAAGCGGCTGAAGCGCGAGACGGAAACGGGCCGCGGCGCGATCTTCAGCAGCGGTGCGACTCCGGCTGGGCAGGCGAGTTCGGGCGCCACGGCAGTCCCGCCATCGGCGAGTGGAGTGACACCGGCGGCGGGCGCCAGCGCGGCGCATTCCGGCCAAGGCAGCAGTTCGGCGGTGGTGGCCGCGGCGAGGCAACACAAATTTGGAGCGATTGGAGTTGGGGCGGCTGTGCTGGTCGTGCTGGCCGCGGCGGGATTTGGCGTCTACTCGCTGTTGCATCGGGCGGCGGCGATTCCGTTCCAGAGCTTTGCCATCTCGCAGATCACGAACTCAAGCAAAGCCGTGGTGACAGCCATTTCCTCCGACGGGAAGTATCTGCTGACGGTCATCGATGACAAGGGGATGAACAGCCTGTGGCTGCGCAATATTGCCACGGGCAGCGACACGCAGATCGTCCCGCCTTCGACGACGATTGTGAATGTGGCATTCTCGCCGGACGGAAACTACGTGTACTTCCGCAAAGCCGAGAATGCGATCAACAGCGACTTCAGCATCTATCGTTCGCCGGTTCTGGGAGGAACGCCGCAGGTGGTGGCTCGCGACGTGGACAGCGCGATGACGTTTTCGCCGGACGGCACGCGCATGGCTTATATGCGGGCCAACGATCCGGAGACGGGGAAGTGGCGGATTCTGAGCGCGAAGATCGATGGCAGCGATGAGAAAGTGCGGCATATTTTTCCGCTCGATTACCTGCCGCGCTGGGTGGCATGGTCGCCGGATGGGAAGCAACTCGCGTATCCCGACCATGCGGCGGGCCAGTTCGGCGCCATCAGCCTGTTTGATATCGCGAGCGGGAAAATCAGGACCGTGAACCTGCCGGATAAGTTTGTCGAGACCATGCAGTGGGCAAAAGATGGCGACGGTTTGTTTGTGACGTACCGGCAAAAAGGTCCCAGCTTGGCACGGCTTCAGATAGGTTTCTTCTCGCTGGCCGATGGTGAGATCCGGCCCATCTCGCGCGACACGAACAGCTATTCAGCTGTGGCTCTCTCCGGCGATGGCAAGATTCTGGCTACGGTGCAGCAGAAGCCTGTCAGCAGTCTGGTGCTGCTACCGGCGGAAGGCAACTCGGCGAATGCGGCGCCGGTTGTGGTGGAGGGAGAAAACATCGGCAATTTCAATTGGACCGCCGATGGGAACCTACTTACCTCCGACTTCAGTCGAATGGTGCGAACCGACGTTCACGGGAAGTCGCCAACCGTCCTGCTCAACGATCCGGCGACCGCGATTTTTAGCTTCTCGAGGTGCGGACAGCGATACCTTGTCTTTCCGTGGGGATTCCACGGCGGCACGAACTCGATCAATATTTGGCGAGCCGATGCGGATGGATCGAACCCCAGACAGTTGACTGGAGGGGACGATGACGGCTGGCAGCGCAAACCCGTCTGCGCGGGAAACTGGGTCTATTTCTTTCGTGACGTGCAACACATCTGGCGTGTGCCAGTGGACGGATCTGCGGGCGATTTGTCGAAGGCTGAACCGATCGCGGCGACGGCGATTGCGGGCGGATTTCAGACTGGGCGCGGGATGGGAGCTTCGCCGGACGGCAAGACCCTGGCGTATCTGGTGGAACTCGTCAACCTGGGCTCGCAGCTTGGCACGCCGAAGATCGGGTTGCTGAATCTGGATACTCTATCCGGGCCGCGGATGATCGATCCCAATCCCCATATTGCACTCGGACCGCAATTCACGCCGGATGGGAGAGCGGTGGCTTATCCGGTGCGGGAAGGCGGGGTAGACAACCTGTGGGTACAGCCGCTCGACGGATCGGCGCCGCATCCAATCACGAAGTTTGACGCGGAGCAGATTCTGTCGTTCGAGTGGTCGCCGGACGGAAAGAGCCTCGGTGTGCTGCGTGGGCACACGGATTCGGATGTGGTGCTGTTTCAGGAAGGAAAGCCGTAGGCGGATGTTGCGCCAAAACATCGTTTGGAGCACCACTCAAATCGAGCTCAATCTCGCGCACCTGTTTGACCCTCCTTTTGCCGTCTCTTAAACTTAAAGATTCACCGAAACATAAAGGAAATCTATGTCTGACAGCATTCATGTGAAATTGCCGGATGGAAGTACCAAGGAAATTGCGAAGGGCGCGACGGCGCTGGACGTGGCGAAGTCGATCAGCCCGCGGCTGGCGGATGCAGCGCTGGCGGCGAAGACCAACGGGAATTTGATCGATTTGACGCGGCCGCTGGAGAAAGATACCGACCTGCGCATTCTGACGGAGAGGGATCCGGAGGCGCTGGAGGTGTTCCGGCATTCGTCGGCGCATTTGATGGCGGCGGCGGTGCTCGAGCTTTTCCCGGAGACGAAGCTGGGGCATGGACCGGCGACCGAGAATGGATTTTTCTACGATTTTTATCGCGAAACGCCGTTTACGCCGGAGGATATGGAGAAGATCGAAAAGAAGATGCAGGAGCTGGTGCAGCAGGATCTGCCTTATGCGCGGGAGTTTGTGGAGCGCACCGAGGGGCTGCAGCGGTTCAAGACCGAAGGCGACTTCATGAAGTGCCACTTCATTGAGCAGTTCACCAAGCCCGATGAAAAGATTTCGATCTATAAGACCGGCAAGTTTCTGGATTTCTGCCGCGGGCCGCATATTCCTTCGACGGGGAAGATCAAGGCATTTAAGCTGCTGAATATTGCCGGGGCGTACTGGCTGGGGGATGAGAAAAATCCGCAGCTCCAGCGGATTTACGGGACGTCGTTTTATTCGAAGAAGGACCTCGATGCTTACCTGAATTCGATTGAAGAGGCGAAGAAGCGCGACCATCGCGTGCTGGGCAAGCAGCTGGATTTGTTTTCGATTCAGGAGTTGGCCGGGCCGGGGCTAATTTTCTGGCATCCGAAGGGCGGCATCATCCGCAAGCAGATGGAAGACTGGATGCGCGAGCAGTACGTGAAGCGCGGGTATGCGCTGGTGTACACGCCGCACGTGATGCGCAAGCAGTTATGGCAGACCTCGGGGCACGAAGGCTATTACGCGCAGAACATGTTTGACGCGATGGAACTGGACGACGCCGAGTATCGGCTGAAGCCGATGAATTGCCCGGGGCATATTTTGATTTACAAGGATTCGCTGCGGTCGTATCGCGATTTGCCGGTGCGGCTGGGCGAGTTGGGGACGGTGTATCGGTATGAGCGCTCGGGCGTGATGCATGGACTGTTGCGCGTGCGCGGCTTTACGCAGGATGACGCGCATATCTTTTGCACGCCGGAGCAGATCGAAAAAGAGATTGCCGATTGCGTGGAGTTTGCGCGCGATGTGCTGCGGGATTTCGGGTTCGACAAATTTCAGACGGAGCTTTCGACCTGGGATCCGAATGATCGCAAGAATTTTGTGGGCAGTGAAGAGCAGTGGAACCATGCCACGCATTCGCTGGAAAAAGTTCTGAAGGAATTGAATATCGAATACAAGACGATTCCGGGCGAGGCGGCGTTCTATGGACCGAAGATCGACATCAAGCTGGTGGATGCAATCGGGCGGCTTTGGCAGCTTTCAACGGTGCAGTTCGACTTCAACCTGCCGCAGCGGTTCGATCTTGAATATGTCGCCGAGGATGGGACGCGCAAGCAGCCGGTGATGGTGCATCGGGCGCTGTATGGCTCGGTGGAGCGCTTCTTTGGCGTGCTGATCGAGCACTACGCCGGAGCGTTTCCGGTATGGCTGGCTCCGGTGCAGGCGGTGATGATTCCAATTGCCGAGCGGCACGTGGATTATGCCGAGAAGGTTGCGGCTTCGCTGCGGGCAGCGGACGTTCGGGTGGATGTCGATGCGCGCAACGAGAAGATGAACGCGAAGATTCGCGAGCACGCTATGCAGAAAGTGCCTTTCCTTCTCGTCGTCGGTGACAAAGAGGCCGAAGCGGGCAAGGTGAACGTGCGGACTCGCGGGAAAGAGAAGACCGAGGATATGGCGGCGGCGGAGTTTGTGGAGAAGATTTCGAAGCTGATCGCGGAGAAGGGGGCGACGCTGTGACAATGGCCAGGTGCAGGGGCCTTTCTATCTGGTGTTCTTCTGAAAATCTCATAGCATGGCCGCATTGAGTGCTGGCTTTGGTACCATGAAAATCTAACGGTGACCGTTAGAATTTCATGGTATATAATTGGGCATGATTGTCCGCATGGCCGATATTGTGCTGGTCCGGACTGCGTTACGGCGCAGCCGCGTTGTTGCTCTACTTGGACCACGGCAATGCGGGAAGACTACCCTCGCGCGTGAGATTGTACCGCCCGACTCGCTAAACTATTTTGATCTGGAGGATCCGCGGAGCCTTGCCCGGCTGTCGGAGCCCGACACCGCTCTTCGTCCGCTGAAGAAGTGGGTGGTGATTGACGAGATCCAACGACGTCCGAATTTGTTCCCGCTCCTGCGCGTCCTGGCTGATCGCAGACCCCTCCCTGCGCGCTTTCTTGTTCTCGGGAGCGCTTCACCCGATTTGCTTCGGCAATCGTCGGAGTCCCTCGCCGGCCGGCTTGAGACCGTCCATTTAGAGGGCTTTCGACTCGCCGATCTGGGCGCGGCGGCGCAGGGTCGTCACTGGCTGAGGGGCGGATTCCCTCTGGCCTATACGGCGCGAAACGAGGCGGATTCGCTGGCGTGGAGGCGTCAGTTTCTCCAGACTTTTCTTGAGCGCGACTTGCCGCAACTTGGCATTACGATTCCGGCTCTCGCGCTGCGGCGTTTCTGGAACATGATCTCTCATTATCACGGCCAGATCTGGAACGGGGCAGAGTTGGCTCGAGCCTTGAGCGTGGGCGAACCCACCGTGCGCCGGTATCTTGATCTGATGGCCGACGTGTTCATGGTCCGGCAATTGCCGCCCTGGTTCGAGAATCTGGGCAAGCGGCAGGTCAAAGCGCCCAAAGTGTATGTGCGCGATAGCGGCCTGTTGCATGCTCTGCTCGGGATTGCGACGCAACGGGATCTCGAGTTCCATCCGAAGATCGGAGCTTCGTGGGAGGGTTACGCGGTGGAGGAGGTTCTCAAGTCCTTTCGTCCGGACGAGGCTTATTACTGGGCGACGCATAATGGCGCGGAACTCGATCTACTTTTGTTCAAGAACGGGCGCCGCATCGGCATCGAGTGCAAACGGGCGGATGCGCCGGCCTTGACGCCGTCGATGCGGATCGCCCTCAAGGACCTCAAACTCGACCGGCTATGTGTGCTGTATCCGGGCGAGAAGAGGTATTCGCTGGCGAAGAAAGTGGACGTCATGCCGCTGGCGGAGTTCGTCAACGCGAAATAGGGACGGGTGGAAAAATGAAAGCCACCCCTTCCTTGAGACGCGCCGAACCACTGTGTTAGCATCAATAATTTCGCAGGCGATGCCGCGTTTGGCCTGTACCAGCTCTCTTCTATCGATAGGGCCCAGCCGGAGTCATCCAATTTTCGGATTGCGCGGTCCGCCTGCGAACTGCGGAGTTTTGCTCCGCCGGATAGCCGCGGCGGCTGTCCCGACGTGTTCCTTGAAGGAGACAAACCGTGAAAGTTTATGAAGGAGCCAACCTCCGCAACCTTGCCTTGATCGGGCATGGCCATGCGGGCAAGACAACCCTGGTGTCGGCCATGCTCCAAACGGCGGGCGCCACGCAGCGTTTCGGACACGTGGATGACGGCACCGCGACCACCGATTACGACGAGGAAGAAATTGCCCGCAAGATGTCGATTGCGACAGGGCTGGCATGCGTGGAATGGGGGAAGACCAAGCTCAATCTGCTGGACACGCCCGGGTTCAATATGTTCGTCCACGAGGCAAAGATGGTACTGCCGGTGGTGGATGCGGCGCTGGTGGTCGTGGACGGCGTGGCCGGGGTTGAAGTTGTGACAGAGCGCGTTTGGGGGTACTGCGAAGAGGTCAACCTGCCGCGCATGATCGTGGTGAATCGCATGGACCGCGAGCGCGCCGACGCTACGCGAACTTTGGAATCGCTGACCAAGGCGTTCGGGCGGGCGGTGACACCACTGCAGTTGCCGATTGGAAGCGAGAAGAATCTGTCCGGCGTTGTCGACCTGGTGCGGATGAAGGCTTACACGTACGAGATGGGCGGCAGCGGGAAGGGTAAGGAGGGGCCGATCCCGGCGAGCGTGGCCGATGCGGCAAAGGAAGCGCACGAAAAGCTGGTGGAACTCGTCGCCGAAGGCAAAGACGAGCTGATGGAAAAGTACTTCGAGCAGGGAACGATTCCGGAAGAAGACCTGGTGCCGGCGCTGCATGAGGCGATTCGCGAGGACAAGCTGTTTCCGGTGCTGTTTACGTCGGGGCTCGGCAATATCGGCGTCGATGAGTTGATGGATTTTATTGTCGACTACACGCCGGCGGCGAGCGAGCACCACGCTGTCGCGGGGCAGCCCGGCAATAATGGCACTCCCGCCGAGCGCAAGATAACGGACAACGAACCGGCTTCGGTGTTCGTGTTCAAGACTGTATCGGACGCGTTTGCGGGCCGCATTTCATATTTCAAGGTTTTTTCCGGCGTTCTGAAGAACGATGCGACGCTACAGAATTTTAATCGCAATACGGCTGAGAAATTCGCGCACATCTGGGTCATGCAGGGCAAGCAGACGATTCCGATTCCGGAGCTACATGCAGGAGATATTGGAGCGGTTGCCAAGCTGAAGGAGACGCTGACGGGAGATACGCTGGGCGATAAGAATGCGCCGATTCAGTATCCGGCGGTGAAGCTGCCGGAGCCGGCAATTACATTTGCAATCGAGCCGAAGACGCGCTCCGATGAAGACAAACTCGGCGTCGGATTGCACAAGCTGATGGAAGAAGATGCGATGCTG
The DNA here is from genome assembly GCA_963698865.1 of uncultured Acidobacteriaceae bacterium. Classification (GTDB taxonomy): domain Bacteria; phylum Acidobacteriota; class Terriglobia; order Terriglobales; family Acidobacteriaceae; genus Acidiflorens. The sequence goes on from CAVOSL010000007.1 coordinate 1,851,308, forward strand.
CGCTTCTTCCGGGATCCGCAGACGAAAGAATTTTTGATTGCGGGTACGGGACAGCAGCACATCGAAGTGGTTGTCTCGAAGATGAAGAAGCGGTACCACGCGGAGGTGGTGCTGAAGGCCCCGAAGGTGCCGTATCGGGAGACGATTCGCGGCAAGGCCGATGTGCAGGGACGGCACAAGAAGCAGACCGGCGGCCACGGCCAGTATGGCGATTGCAAGATCAAGGTGGAACCGCTGCCGCGAGGCGGGGAATTCGAATTCGTCAACGATATTTTTGGCGGCGCGATTCCGAAAAACTATATTGCCCCGGTCGAGAAGGGCATCAAGGACGCGGCCGCGCGCGGCTATCTGGCTGGATTTCCGATGGTCGATTTCCGGGTCATACTCTATGACGGGTCGTACCACGATGTCGATTCAAACGATCTGTCGTTCCAGATGGCGGGCCGGATTGCATTCAAGAAGGCGATGGAAGTAGCCAAGCCGACGCTGCTGGAGCCGATTATGAATGTTGAGATCAACGTGCCCGACGAATTTGCGGGGACGATCATGGGCGATTTGAACAGCCGGCGCGGGCGCATTCAGGGCATGGACAATAAAGGCGGCAACACGATCGTGAAGGCCGAGGCGCCCATGGCGGAGATGCTAACGTACGGCGCGGACCTCACTTCGATGACGCAGGGGCGGGGCAGCTTCAACATGGAGATGCACCACTACGACATCGTACCGGCGCAGTTGCAGGAGAAGATTATTGAGAAGGCTAAGGCGCTGCGGGGCGAGGTGAAGGAGGAGGAAGAGTAGGGGGTTAGTCTCGTCCTTGTCGAGACTAATGCGGAAGGCCATTTTCGTCGTACCCGAGAATCTCGCCCTCGGGGCGCGAATCGAGCGGCGGCAGCTCATCTACTCGTGTCAACAGGTCTTCGATCTCTTGTAGTGGCCGTGTCGGCTTCTTATCAGCTACATTCCGGGCTGTAGAATCATCGCTCATTGGCTTTTTAATCCTTCCGCCTTGGCCAGTTTGGCTTGCCGCTCGTCGAAGGTCCAGAAGCGTTCGGCTTTGAGTTCGAGCGCGCAGGCGACGTGCAGGCTGTCGAGGGTGCGCACTCCCAGTTTGGGGCCATGTTGGCGGGCCAAATCGGCGCAAAGTTCGAATGCGTTTTCGGGCATGGCGATGCCGAACCACAACGCCATTTTGCGGTCATTCTGAAACGCGTGGTCGATCCGTTCCGCCTCCGAAGCTGACATCTGCCCGCGAAAAACCTGTCCGGCGAGCGCGTGGGCCCATTCGGCGAGAATAAGTGGCGTCAGGTAAATACGAGCTCGCTGGCGCAGAAGTGCGTCGGCATGGATTGAGTGTTTGCTTTCAACATAAACCGAGACAATGAAGCTGGAGTCAGCGTAGACGGTCAATAGCGGCCCCGATCTTTGATCAGGTCTTCCACGACGGGCAAGACGCGTTCGCCAAAAATCTCCTTGCGGCGGGCGGCAAAATCCGGATACTGAACCGGCTGCGACTGCTCTTCTGTTTCCGGCACGATACGGGCAATAAGGCGGTCCCGTTCACGAAGTTCGACCGTCTTTCCGGCGCGCAGCCAAGCCTTGAGACGGCGCGTATCTCTGAGCTGCCGCATATTGACCGATGGCATGGTTTTAATTGTGACACATAATGTGTCACATCGTCAAATTCTTTGCCCTGCGCCTTCACTTTTCGCGAATCCCGAGCCTCTCTCATGCTTACTTCGCCGAAATCTTTTCCTATCGGCCCATAGTTGGCGTACCATCTCTTTTTAAATCTGGAGGTCCCTATGTCCAGGCGGAATCCCCCGATGGCTTGCCGCTTCTCCGCCGCGGCATTCGTCCTCGTACTCCTTTTACTTTCCGCGATACCGCTTTCCACTTCCGCCATGGCTCAACAAAAAAGCGTGGTGCTCGAACTCGATCACGTGTCGATCTGTGGCTCTAACCTCGACCCGCTGCGTCAGGCGTTTACCGACGTTGGACTGACTCCTGATTTTGGCGGGCCGCATGGCAATGGCGTGACCCACATGGCTGCGGTTGGCTTCGATGATGGGACCTACATCGAACTGATTGCGCCGGTAAAGGCGGGCGTGACGGCGGGTTCGGCGTGGGCCAAGTTTATGGGAGAGGACGCGGTCACGTGCGCGTGGGCGGTGGGCACGAACGTTCTGCTCCAGGAAGTGGACCGGTTGAAAAAGGCCGGCATCGCGGTGGCGGAACCGACCAAGGGCAGCCGCAAGCGGCCCGATGGAATGTCGGTGGAATGGACGATAGCGGACGTTGGCTCCAGCACGCCCGGGGCTGTTCTGCCCTTTGTGATCGAGGACCAGACGCCGCGCGCGTGGCGGGTACAAACATCGGCCGCTGTGCAGGGGGCTCCGGTTTCGGGTGCGGAGAACATTGTTTTGGGGGTAAGCAATCTTGAGGCTTCGGTTGCGATGTTCCGCAAGGCTTATGGCTGGACTGAGCCGATTATCGAGAACCAGAAAGACTGGGGACGGATGGCGTACTTTCCGGGCGAGCCGGTGATCCTGGCGTCGGGCGCGGGATGGATTTCAGATCGGATCGGCAAGTTCGGGGAATCGCCGGTGGCGATTTTGCTGGCGGGGCGTGATTTTCCGGCCGCGGTGAAGAAGTACAAACTTGCGCGGCACGAAGACCTGGTTCGGACAGAAGGTGGCGTGGTTCGACGCTGGGAAGCTGAAGGGCGTGCGGCTTGGAGTGATTGGGCAGTAGCGCCTAGCAGCGAGGAAACCTGCCGAGCTTGGCTCGGCTGGACAGCCGAGGGTGGCTGTGCCCACGTGAGAGTTTTTGGCGCCGTCCCACCGCAATCGGTCATTCTCCACAATCTGACATCTGCTAACATCTCGCTCAGTGGCTCTCGCAAAAAACAATCCAAACTTGCCGATGAAAGACCGGCTGGTTTCCGCGGCTCCGGTCGAGGACGATTCCTCGTTTGAGCTTAAGCTGCGGCCGCAGCGGCTGGCTGAATTTATCGGGCAGGCCAAGGTTAAGGAGAACCTGGACGTTGCGATACAGGCGGCGAAGTCGCGGGGCGAGGCGCTTGACCACGTGCTGCTTTACGGGCCACCCGGGCTTGGAAAGACCACTCTCGCGACCATCATCGCCAACGAACTCGCCGTTGCATTTCAGCAGACTTCGGGACCTACGCTGCAGATTAAGGGCGAACTGACCTCTATTCTTACGAACCTGCGGGAGCGGCAGGTGTTTTTTATTGACGAGGTGCACCGGTTGCAGCCGTCCCTCGAGGAGATTCTGTATTCCGCGCTGGAGGATTACAAGCTCGACATCATGATTGGGCAGGGGCCGTCGGCGCGGACGCACACGCTGGATGTGAAGCCGTTTACTTTCGTGGGCGCGACTACCCGGGCGGGCTTGCTTTCGGCCCCGCTGCGGTCGCGGTTTGGGTTGCTGCTGCGGCTGGAGTTTTATACGAACGACGATCTGCGGATTATTATCGAACGCTCGGCTGAGATTCTGGGAGTAAAGGTTGATCGGGCGGGTGCGGAGGAGATTGCCGGGCGGTCGCGCGGGACGCCGCGCATTGCGAACCGGTCTGCTGCGGCGGGTGCGGGATTACGCACAGGTGCGGGCTACCGGGGAAGTGGATCAGGCCACGGCGAAGGCCGCGCTCTCGATGCTGGAAGTCGATCAGCATGGGTTTGATGAGATTGACCGCAAGCTATTGCTGACGATTATCGAGAAGTATCAAGGCGGCCCGGTGGGCGTGAATACGCTGGCGGCGGTGCTGGCCGAGGAACCGGATGCCATCGAAGAGATTTATGAACCGTTTTTGATGCAGATCGGATTCCTGAACCGCACGCCGCGCGGACGTGTGGCAACGCAACTGGCTTACGAGCATTTTGGGATTACGCCGAACCGGCGGCAGAGTTCATTGTTCTAAGTTGCACCCATCTGGAGACTGCCGGATGGGAGTAGGGGTCCTTCGACTCCGTGGCTGTCACGCTACGCGCGACAGCCACTTCGCTCAGGATGACAATGTTGAATGAAGATGGAGACAAGATGAAGGAAGTTATTTCGACGGAAGGCGCCCCGAAGGCGATCGGGCCTTACTCGCAGGCGATTCGGGCGGGCGGATTCCTTTTCACCTCGGGGCAGGTGGCGATTGATCCGGCGACACAACAGGTTGTGGCGGGTGACGTGGCTGCCCAGACGGATCGCGTGCTCAAGAATCTGGGAGCGATCCTGAAGACCTCGGGCAGCGGGTTCGAAAAGGTGGTGCGCTGTACGGTATTCCTGAAAAATATGGGAGACTTTGCGGCGATGAATGAAGTTTATGCGCGATACTTCACGCAGGCTCCGCCAGCGCGGTCCACGGTGGAGGTGGCACGGCTGCCAAAGGATGTGCTGGTGGAGATTGATGCGATTGCGCTGGCGTGAGGCGCTTGCAGAGGTTAGAGGTCAGATTGCAGAGGTAGAGTCAAAATCTATTGAACCGAGGATTGGAAAGAGAGGCTATGAAGACAACTGGAATTTTCATCGCAATTTTCGCCATGGCGCTGTTTGGTTTTGCTCAAAGTGGAACAACCGCGAAGAAGGCGACGGGCGGGCCGACCAAAGTTACGGGCGCTCCCACCAAGACTCCGAGCGGGCTGGAATATTGGGACATCAAGGTCGGCACGGGCGCGGTCGCGCAAACCGGACACAAGGTGAAGGTGGACTACACGGGCTGGCTTACGGATGGGAAGAAGTTCGACAGTTCGGTCGGCACGGGCAAGCCGTTCGAGTTCATGCTGGGCGCGGGGCAGGTGATCAAAGGATGGGATGAGGGCGTGGCCGGCATGAAGGTTGGGGGCAAGAGGCAGCTGCGCATTCCTCCAGACCTGGCGTATGGCCAGAGAGGTTATCCGGGAGCGATCCCGCCGAGTGCCACGCTGATCTTTGATGTGGAGTTGGTGGACGCGAAGTAGGTGGATCAAGTTAAAAGTCAGAAGCTAAATTTGAAGAAGTAGGAACCTAGAGGCCTACGGATGAGCGAGAGTCTACTTCGTGGCTTCTGACTTTTGAATTCAGGTCCAGCGCGCCTACGCCTTGACTACCTTGCCGCTGCGCAGGCAGGAAGTGCAGACGCGGATGTGCTTGGTCGCGGCGCCTACTTTGGCGTGGACGGGGCGCAGGTTGACGTTCCAGCGGCGCTTGCTCACGTTGTGGGCATGGCTGATGGTATTGCCGAACTGCGGCCCCTTGCCGCAAATATCACAGACTCGTGCCATAATTCTAAGAATCCTTCCCAGGCTGATGCCGAAACTTTGATTTTACAGGAAGGCGAGGAAAACTGCCAGAACCAGCTATCAGCCGTCAGCTATCAGCCATCAGTGAAATCAACTTCACTTTTGCCGGTTTCAACGGGACATCACTCCTCGAGGCTGACGATCACGCTGCCTTGCCGATGACGGGCTGCGCGCAGTGGGCGCAGCGGCGGGCATCGATGGGAATCTCGCTCAGGCATTCCAGACACTTCTTGGTCGTGGGATCGGCGGGGGCCGGATCTTTGCGCATCCGAGAGACCAGCGCGTTTACCGGCGTGACCACAAAAAAGTAGACGGCTCCGGCGATAAGAATGAACGATACGCAGGCGTTGATGAAGTCGCCGACCGGGAACGGCGTGCCGTTGATGGTAAACACGATGGCGGAAAAATCGGGCTTGCCGACGATGGCAGCGATGAGAGGTGTGAGCAGATCTTTGGTGAGGGCAGCAACGACCCCTCCGAAAGCCGCGCCGATGACCACGCCAACAGCCATATCGACCACGTTACCGCGAAGAATGAATTGCTTGAAGCCGGATAGCATAATGCCTCCTGTGAATGGCCGTTAAATGTAAATGGAGGGCGGGATTTGGTCAAGGGCGGTTACGCGTCCAAGGCGAATGAACTTGGGGATAGGGGTCTTTCGACTCCGCGGAAATTCACTGCGTGAATTTCTGCTCCGCTCAAGGTGACATCATTTCCAGGTCAGATGCGCATGGGCATGACGATGTAGCGGTACTTGTAGTCTTCGCTCTCGGCGGGGCGAAGCTGGCCGGCGGACTGGGCGTCTTTGAGTTCGAGTTTGACCTGGCCGGCGCCGACGGCCTTGATGAAGTCGAGCAGATATTGGGCGTTGAAGCCGATGGCCATGGGGTCGCCGTTGTAGTCGACTTCCAGGGAGTCTTCGGACTCGCCGGTTTCGGTGGAGGAGGCGGAGAGCTTCAGTTCGCCCTTGTCGAGGCGCAGGCGGACAGCTTTGGAACGCTCATCGGCGAACTGGGCTACTCGCGAGATGGCCGCGCCGAGATCGTCGCTCTCGATCATGATCGACTTCGTAATCTCTTTCGGAAGCACAGCCTCGTAGTTGGGGAACTGGCCGGTGAGCTGGCGGGAGGTGAGCAGGCGCGGGCCGACTCGGAAGAAGAGCGTCGATTCGTCTTTGGCGAAGTCGATGAATTCGATGTCGGAATCGAGCAGGGACTTGAGTTCGTCCATCGCTTTTTTGGGGATGAGCGTCTTCATCTCGCCGGAGACGCCTTCGAACTTCTCTCCAGAGCGCTCAATGTGAGCGAGACGATGGCCATCAGTGGCCACCATGGTGATGGACTCGGGCTTGAGGACCATCAACGCGCCATTGAGCGTGTAGCGCGATTCCTCGTTGGCGATGGCGAAGCCGGTTTTGGCGATCATGGAGCGCAGAACGGGAGCGGAAATCTTGATCGCGCCAGCCGTCGGGAAGACGGGCAGGCCGGGGAAATTCGAGCGCGCCATGCCGACCATCTTCGTATTCGAGCGTCCGCAGCGAATGCTGACCCAGTGATTTTCGAGGAGCTTGATGGTGATGTCGGCGTCGGGCAGCAGCCGGACGTAGTCGTAGAGCTTGCGTGCCGGGATGGTGCATGCGCCTTCTTTTTTGACCTTGGCGTTGCAGGAGGTGCGGAGGCTGAGGTCGAGGTCGGTGGCGGTGAGGGAAAGCTTGTCGCCGGCGGCTTCGAAAAGGTAGTTGGAGAGAATCGGGATGGTGGTCTTGCGCTCGACGACGCCCTGAGTGGCTGTCAGTTCGCGGAGCAGTTCGGCTTTGCTAACCGTGATCTCCATGGTCGTAGTGGCCGCAGGAGCAAGAGCGACTTCTACCGGCATATTTAGGTCTCCCGACTATACTTCTGTTCTTCTTCTTATATCAAATGCAAATGCAAGAAAACCAGAGGATTGGTCGTTGGTCGCTGGCCCTTGGCCGTTAGGCGGCTCGACGCTAACGGGGCCGCAGCTCGTTCCGAACGACCAACGACTAGCGACCAGCGACTGGTTTCCTACGCTCCTAGCTGCTCCGTCAGCTTATTGAGCAGCCGGTTCAAATCCTTATCGTCCTTGCGAACTCCTTCGATCTTCTCGACCGAATGCAGCACGGTGGTATGGTGCTTGCCGCCAAACTGGCGGCCGATTTCGGGCAAGGAAGCTTCGGTCAGGTGCTTGGCCAGGTACATGGCGATCTGGCGCGGGTAGACGATGGAGCGGGAGTTGTTCTTGGCCTTGATTTCGACCAGACGCAGGCCGAATTGCTCCGCCACCGCCTTCTGAATGGATTCGATTGTGACCTTGCGAGCCTGTGAGTCGATGAAGTTCTTCAGGACCTGCTGGGCATAGGGGAGGGTGATTTCGGCGCCGATAAGAGACGAGTGCGCGACCAGGCGGATCAGTGCGCCTTCGAGTTCGCGGACGTTGGAGCGGATGTTGGAGGCGATATAGAGGGCCACGTCGTTGGGCAGCGTGACGTGCTCCAACTCGGCCTTCTTTTGCAGGATGGCGACTTTCGTTTCCAGGTCGGGAGGCTGGATGTCGCCGATCAGGCCCCATTCGAAGCGGCTGCGCAGGCGATCTTCGAATTCCGCGAGTTCCTTCGGCGGGCGGTCGCTGGCGATAACGATCTGCTTCATCGACTCGTGCAGAGCGTTGAAGGTGTGGAAGAATTCTTCCTGCGTGCGCTCTTTCTGCGCGAGGAATTGAATGTCGTCGACGAGCAGCACGTCCACGGTGCGGAACTTGTCGCGGAAGCTGATCATCTTGTCGTAGCGCAGCGAGTTGATCATCTCGTTGGTGAACTTCTCGCTGGAGACGTAACAGATGGCGGCCTGGGGCGTGCGGCGTTTGATCTCATGGCCGATGGCCTGCATGAGGTGAGTCTTGCCCATGCCCGTACCGCCGTAGAGGAAGAGGGGATTGTAGGCCTTGGAGGGGCGCTCGGCGACCGCCTGGCAGGCCGCATGGGCAAACTGATTGCCGCTGCCGATGACAAAAGCGTCGAAGGTGTAGCGGGGATTGAGTTGCGCCGCGCTGTCCCAATCGAAGCGGCCTTGCGAGGGCGCCGCCGACATCTGCGGAGCGCTGGACGATGCGGCAAAGGCCGACAGGCCGCCGTTGTGGCGGATCGGCGTGTTCGAGGGATCATCTTCGGCGGTGACGAACTTGACGTCCTGGTATCCGAGGCCGAGATCGTCGACCGCCTCCTGAATCAGGTCGGCGTACTTGTCGCCTTCTCTGCGGAACTCGTCGCTGGGGACGCGTACGAAGAGGATTCCATTGCTGATATGGCTGTAGCGGGTGGGCTTCAACCAGGTGTTATAGGAATGGCGATTGATTTTCTTTTCCAGCGCATCGAGGATGCGCACCCACGGGTTCGGACTAATGGTGGAACTGGTAACGGACATTTTATGAATACCAAACGCCCGGCAGAGGCGCCGGGATCATTCCAATCTTGAAATATGAGTCTACGTTTACCGCGGAGCAGCGCTTGTTTTCGAGTACGGGTTGTCGGTGAATTTCATTACGGGACGAACGGCATACTAGCATAAAAAATTTCGCTGTCGTCGGTGTCTTGCAACAAAAAACTTTTGCGAACATGCGAGATTGCATCGCGATTTTTTTTAGCTGTCAAGTGTCGAGAAACTAACTGCCGCGAGAAGGGTGCAATCTGAGCTGCGAGCTTCGAGCCACGAGCTGCGAGCAAAACGGTGCACGGCGAAAACGAACGGAGCGAAATCTTATTCGGGTCTTCTGCCACGCGGCCGTTCGCCGTGCTCGGATCTTGCGGGCGACTTGTAGCTTCCAGGATAGACCACGACCGAGCGGCGGCCGCCTTCGCCGTCGCTTTCGGTGCGCAGGTCGTGCTCTTCGCGCAAGGCGAGGTGAACGATGCGGCGCTCGCGCGACGACATCGGACCGAAGCGGTAGGGCTCGCCGGTGCGGCGTACTTTATCGGCCGCCGTGCGGGCCGCGAGCTGCAACTCGTCGATGCGCAGCGACCGGAAATTCTTGCAGTCGAACCAGATCTTCTCGTGCTCGTTGCCTGGCAGATGCAGAATCTCGGAGGCGAGGAGTTCGAAGGAGCGGAGCAGTTCGCCGCCGCGCTCAAGAAGCAGCGTCGAATCAGGCCCCGCGAATTCAACCAGAATCTCCGGATGCTCCCAATCGCGGTTCTGGGCGATAGGCGGATCGACGGTGATGCGATATTTCAGTTTGAACGCACCATTGGTGATGACGGTTTGCAGGAATTCGCCAATTTGTTTGGCGGCAGCGACTTTATCGGTAATTGGCATAATAATAGCTCTTGGCTCTTAGCTGTTGGCTGTTAGCTAAAAGGCCTTGGCTAAAGTTTGCCAACAGCTAACAGCTAAGGGCTAAATACTTATCTTTCTTTCTGGCGCGCTTCTCCATCATCTCGCGCATCTCGCGGCCGAGCGAGGTGCGGTTCATGACTGCTTGCTGCACGATGCCGATCAACTGTCCCGCCGACCAGTAGAGGCCGAGTCCAGCCGGCAGATTCCAACTGATGACGCCCATCATTCCCGGCATCATGATGTTCATCATTTTCTGCTGCGACGGGTCCATGCCCGCTTGCGGCGTCATACGCTGCATGATGAGCATGGTGATGATGATCGCAATCGGCAGAATATGTTTTGGATCGGCCGCAGCCAGATCGTGAATCCATAGCCAGGGCGCATGACGCAAGATCGATGGCGACGCCCAGCATTCGATAATAAGCGAACAGGAACGGCATCTGAATCACCAGCGGCAGACACCCGCCCGCGGGATTGACGCCTTCTTTTTTGTAGAGCGCCGAAATCTCCGTGTTCATCTCGGCTTTGCGCGGATCGCGCAGGCTGTACTTCTTGTATTTTTCCTGGATCGCCTTGATCTGCGGCGCGACCCGCTGCATCTTGAGCATCGACTTCATCTGGGAAAGACGCAGCGGCAACAACGCCACATTGATGATCAGCGTTTGCAGCAGGATCGCCCAGCCCCAGTTACGAACAATGTGGTAGTAAGTCCACTTCAACCAGAGAAAGAGTGGACGAGCGATCAGGCCAAGCCAGCCGAAGTCGACGACCGCACGAAGGTCGTGATCGGAGCCAGAAATGCCGGGAACGGAAACGGCTTCGAGGTCGGCAAGCGATTTGGGGCCAACATAGAGGCGCTCTTCGGTCGGACCCTTAAGGCTGCCAACCGCGGCGCCGAACACGTCCATCTTGTCGATGCGCTTGTCGTTCGGGTCGGAAGGATTGTGGGGAATTTCAAGCTGGCCGCGCAGCGTGACCAGGGCGGCGTTCTGTGGATCAGCCGGCATGAAAACGGCGGAGAAGTATTGCTCCGAAACGCCTGCCCAGTGGAACGGACCGGGGACGGTGTTGCCAGCGATGACCTTGATGGAGGGGAAGACGCTCCAACTGCTGTTGTTGAGGCGCTCGACTTTGCCGTCGTATTGAAAGGCAATCTGGCTGGAGGCGTATTGCGGGGCGCTGACCTGATCGCCAAAGCCGGAGGGCCACATCGGGAAGGCGGTAACGTTGGAACCTTTCACCTGGACCGAGGTCTTCGCGTCGACCACATAGCTGTGATCGAAATGGAAGGTTTTGTGAACGGAGAGGTTGCCGTCGGAATAGTCGAACGTGATATCGGCAGGCGCGCTAGAGCCTGTGCTGGTAACTACGTAGAGAGCCGAATTGATTTTGTTGCGAAGGTTGTCGTCGAGATTGCCCGGATAGGTCCACAACGACAGGGGGTAGCCGAATTTCTCCGATGCAGTGTGGTTCACGAGGTCGAGCGGCTTGCCATTTTCATCGTCCCACTTTTTTAGGATCCAGGACTTTACCTGGGCGCCGCGATTGGTGAAGACGATGCGGTAGAGATCGTTCTCGATGACGGTGTCGGACTCAGTTTCGGCCTGCTTGGCAGGCGTAGGTGGAGGATGATGCGGACGGAGTCGACAGGGCGGCGGTTGCGTGATGACGGATTATTTGCCGCGGGCTGCGCCTGATTCGGTTGCGCTGCCTGCTTGGTGGGTTCCGGCGCCGGCGGTTGCGGCAGGTACTTCTTCAGGAGGGGCTGAAACAGTATGATGACCACGAAGGTCAGGGCGAAGACCAGGAGCAGCCTGCGCTCCATTCCGGGTTCTTGCTGAGGATTTTGAAAGTCAGCCAAATTTATCGCTCGTCGTTGGTCGTTAGTCGTTGGTCGTTAGCGCGGCCTGTTGAGGCCATGGTTCGTGGTGCGCCGATGCGTCGATCGCGCCGCCATCGTGCGAACCTTTTACCACCGGATCGTGGCCGCCCTTAACAAAGGGATGGCATCGCAACAAGCGCCAGGCTGCCAGCATTCCACCGCGAAATACTCCGTAGCGGTCGATCGCCTCCATCGCATACTCCGAGCACGTTGGGACGTAACGGCACGAGGGCGCGAGCGAGGGAGAAATCCATCGCTTGTATAACCGCAGCATTGACAGCGCTAATGACTTCATTTCCCAGCCAGCTTCTTTGCGATCGCGTCAAATGCCCGCCCCACTTCTTCGAGCACCGTCGCAAATTCCAATGTCAAGATCGACTTCTTCGGGTTGATCACGACGTCGACCGTGTCCTTCAACGCAGAACGCCGCAACCGCACCGCCTCGCGCAACCGGCGCTTGATGCGGTTGCGCTGGACTGCTCCACCCAGAACGCGGCCGACGGTAAAGCCCACCCGCGCTGCCTTCTGCGCGGGCGCGTCCGCCGCCTGGCGAAGGTAGAAGACTGTCATGTGCGAGGAGAAGTGCCGCCGTCCCTGCTTGTAGACGCGCTCGAAATCCGAGTGCTTCAGCAAGCGCGCGGCGCGTGGGAAGCTGGTTCCCGGCGGCGCGGGCTGATTTCCACTCCGGCTCGGAGCGTCGGCGATCACAACCTCGCAATCCTCAACAAATGACGGCATTACCACCCTGGCGGGAATGCTACTCGCGGAAACCCGGCTTCACGGAGACGCGCTTGCGTCCCTTGGCTCGGCGGCGCGACAGCACCTTGGCCCCGCTCTTGGTCTTCATACGAGTCCGGAACCCGTGCTTTTTCGAGCGCTTGCGCCGGTTGGGTTGAAATGTACGTTTCGGCATCGAAAATCCCTGCTCCTGATTGTGTCAACTGTAGTAAGGCAAACGGTAAGTATAAATGACGTGAGCACGGGCGGCAAACGCGTAGGGGCTAGCGTCCGAGTGAATATACTTCCATCATGCAGATGAACGGATTCGCTTTCGCCACGACCGACTGGAGTACGATCGCGCCAACCGAGCACGCCGGAGAGACGCGGCGTGGCTCTTTGGAGAACGCAACAGTTTGGAGCCGATTCGCGTGCGTATGGTGGAGTATTCCCCCGGCTACAAGGCGGACCACTGGTGCTACGAAGGGGCACGTCATTCTCTGCATCGAAGGCGAATTGGAAACTGAGCTTGCGGACGGCAGACGGTTCACCTTGAAGCCGGGGCAGAGTTATCAGGCGCCCGACGGCGAGCCGGGCCACAGGTCGTCGACTGGAACTGGCGCGCGGCTGTTTATTGTTGACTGAAGATCGAAACGTGTACGGTGCCAGGCAAATGTCGTTCGGACCGCGAAGGGGAGCGGATGGAAAGCGCAAACTTGCGATAATGCCTGTGGCTGTTGAAAAACTCTTTTTTCCGAAATTTGCGAAAACTGATTTGCATCAGGATGACTTACAAGCGACTCTCTCGATGCCGGTAGACATTTTCTATCCCTAAATTTGGGCCTGTTTTTGGGGAAAGGGACTTTTTCAACAGCCACTCCTGTTTACGTCAACCATCTGCCTCCTGGCAGGCCCCAAGCCTAACGAACTTCCGTGTCCAGTTCTGGCGGGGTGCACTACAACATGTTCTCTTCTAAGAGTCAGTGATCCATAGGCAGCTGGAATGGTCAGTTTCTGAAGCGGGGAATGCTGAGGTAGACATTCTTTGAGCCAATCTCCTCCTGCTTTGCGCATGTGATGGTGAGGCACAAAAGCGAGGACAGTTACTCTTTGTGCCTCCAGTTTCGAACCGAATCGATGTCCCGAGTTGACTTACCAGCGGATGCAACGCTGATAGGCCGCCTCCGGGACTTCCAGAACCCGCCGCTAAGGCCAGAACGGAGAACACAAAATGAAATCCGCAGGGATTCGATATGACACGGACAGGGATTGCGTCGATACCCACACCAACCCAAGTGCAGGCAGGCTCCGAACTGTCATCCTGACCGCCGTTTGCTCCGCGGTAATTGTCGTGGCATCGGGCCGCGCGCCAGCCCAAACCCAATCGGTCCTCTACAGTTTTACCGGAGGCACTGACGGAGCTAACCCTGGGGGAGGAGTGATCCAGGATGCACACGGGAATTTCTACGGCTCCACTGCTTACGGAGGCGCGTACCGTGGATCTCCCGGTTGGGGTACGGTCTACATGATGACTCCGAGCCTGGTTGAAACTGTGCTTTATCGTTTTGAAAATGGAACCGACGGAGCCTATCCTTGGGTGGGATTGGTTCGAGACGCACAAGGAAGTCTTTATGGCGGTACTTTTGGGACGGATGGCTTCTCGAGTCCTTCTTACGCGTCAGTGTTCAAACTGAGCGCCAGCGGCACCCTGACCGCGCCGCAGTCCATGGATTCAACCCAAAATTATCCCGTCGGGAGTCTGTTGCTGGACGCTCAAGGCTCTCTGTATGGCGCTACCGAATATGGTGGCGCATACGATCAAGGAAATATCTTCAAGGTCAGCGCCAGCGGTGTCTCATCCACGCTCCATGAGTTCACCTTAGGTTGGGATGGGGGCGTACCCAACGGAAGCCTGGTACAGGACGCACGGGGTCTTCCTTTACGGCACGACCGGCTATGGCGGCAGGTTTGGCAACGGTGTCGTCTTCACCATGGATTCAAGCAATGGGACAGAAAAAGTGCTGTACAGCTTTTCCGGGCAAAAACTTGACGGCGCCTATCCCTGTTCTGGGCTGGCCACAGATGGTAGCGGCAACTATTACGGCACAACTCTGTATGGGGGAGCCCAGAATCTCGGAGTTGTGTTCATGGTGACACCGGCGGGCGCCGAACACACGCTTTTTAGTTTCAGCGAAAAGGTCGGGTACTATCCCGCCGGGAACCTGATTTTTGACGCGAAACGGGGCGTGTTTTACGGAACAACAGTGCGGGGTGGTGCGTCTGACGCCGGCATGGTCTTCTCAATCAGTCCGAAAGGTGATTTCAGAGTGCTTCACAGTTTCACCGGTGGCAGCGATGGCGGCCAGCCCTTCGCCGGCGTGATCGAGGATCAGAATGGCATCCTCTATGGCACTACATTTTACGGCGGAGCCTATGGCTCGGGGACAATATTCAAGATCATTCCGTGAAAAGCCGGGTGGGGCGTCATCTCCTTAATGTTTTTGTGCCGGGTACCTGGAGAGGGAATCCTCATTCCAAACGACGGATCACTGCGACAGGAGTTGAGGCGAGAATGGAGCCCACAGCTGACGTAACATCGCCATTACACTCACCGACCTCCGACCGGGGTTCTGAGTGAAATCGCCGGGTTACAACAGTTACCGCGAGCCCCAACCATTGGGCGGTCGTGTCGGCGGAAGGCTGGGCCAGCCCCCCGTCGCGAGGGGGCCCCGTCATTTCCTTTCATCGATCCAGCGAGCCGCCAAAGCTCGAGGTGGGCAATGCCTGCACGGAACCGCGGTCGACCGCTTGCAGTCAATTCAGATTTGCCGCCCCGTCCACAGACTCCTGCAATGCCTTCTTGACCAGGGTCGCGACGAGCCGGTGGAACTGTGGGCTCGGCGTCGAGGCGCCGGAGGTGTAACCGACGCCGATCGAGTCGACGTTCACGGCAGCCTGGACTTCGCTCAGCGTCACGAGCCCACGCTCGAGCGCCGCGTGGACCTGCCCGACGATCGCCGCGAACAGGGCGGCGGTGCGCGAGAGGTACGCTGCGTCGTGCATCGCCGGCCCCTGCCCCGGAACGATCACGCTTGCGTCGAGCGCCTCGAGCATGCGCAGGCTCGCTAGCCAGGGCGCGATCGCGTACGAGTTCGTCGTCCAGGGCGGCGGGCCCTGGCCGTTCTCCGGGCTGACCAGCACATCACCCGTGACCAGGAGTCTCTCCGCGGGCAAGAAGAGGATCGTCGAACCGGTCGCGTCGCCGGTCGCGCTCAGCAGGCGGAGCTCGCGCCGGCCGTTCCAGAGGGTGAGCCGGTCGCGGTAGACGACGTTCGGGAGCACGCGCGGCGTCGCGTCGAGCTCGGCCACGAACTTCGCCGCATCCGCGATAGATGCCTCCTTCTCGTGGCGCGTCGCGTCGGTCAACGGCGAGCCGTCGTCGAGCTTGCCGGTGCGGATTGCATCCGCGAGGCGAGCCCGCGCGCGGTCGAGGCCAACCTCGTCGGCGAAGAAGCGTGCAGTCATCCGCGACATGTAGTCGCGCGTCTCTTCTGTCGCGATGATCCTTACGCCGGGAAACGCCTTCGCGTACTCGGCGTTGCCGGACCAATGGTCCATGTGCCAGTGGGAGTTGATCAGCGCGCGGACCGGCTCCGAGGTTAGCTTGCGGATCTCTGCGATCACCAATCGCGCGGTCGAGGCCCGCGTGCAGCTGTCGAAGACCGTGACCCCGTCCTCGTCGACGATCACCACCGAATTCGTCGCTGTCCAGTAGTCGAGATTTGACGATGCGCGGAAGAGGTAGATGCCGTGGCCCAGGTCTTCCTTCACCAAAGGCGCGCTCGCGGCTCCCTGAGCGAGAACCGGCACCGCTCCGAGCAGGCCGAGGAGGCCGAGGAGGCCCAATCGGACAACGAAGGACGAGCCTACGCTCCGCATCAATGGGATCGTAAGCGAGAGGGATACGCGTCCCCTTCCAGAAGTGTTCTCCGCAGCTCCGGGGCCAGCGGACGCCGCGACGTGAATCGGTAGATCCAGAGTCTTCTTCGGAGTCGATCGTGACATGCCTCTTCGGTTCTTGGACATAGAGCCTCCACGCAGACTCAGACGGTGGACAGGCAAAATTGTCATCTGCTGGTGTTCAGAACAGGAACCTTACTGCAACCTCTAGACTCTCGTAACATCTCGATAGCACTCGTTGACCCTGGCCAGAGGGGTTTTGAGTGCAAACGCCTGTAGGTGTTGAAAAAGTCACTCGATTAGCAGGATGAGATTCAGCGGAAGCATGTTAGAAGAAAGCATTCGCATGCTCTGTTTGATTCTGATCGTCGGAGGCCTGCTGATCATGATGGGGCAACACGACCGTTCCGAAGCGTTGTTCTACTACTTCCGCCTGGAAGATCAAGTTCCCGAACATCATCTGCTGCGGCTGATCGACAAGCACATCAGCTTCGAGTTCGTACGGCAGCAACTGAAAGACAGCTACAGCGAGACAGGGCGACCGTCGATTGATCCTGAGTTGCTGCTGCGCATTCTGCTGATCGGCTATCTGTACGGCATTACCAGTGAGCGCAAACTTGTAGAAGAGTTGCGCATGCACCTGGCCTGGCGATGGTTCACCGGTCTTGGGTTCGATCAGGAGATTCCGCATCACTCGACCTTCTCCAAGAACCGGCACGGGCGATTTCAGGAGTCGAAGCTGTTTGAGCAATTGTTTGAGCAGATCGTGCGGCAGTGTGTGGAAGTGGGACTGGTGAGCGGAAAGAATCTCTCCGTCGATGGCAGCTTCGTGGAAGCGAACGCCGCCAAGGAGAGCCGGATTCCACGGGAGCAGTTAGCGGAAGCAGCCCAGGTCCATCACACCGTGCGGCAGTATCTGCGGGAAGTGGAAGAGCAGAACCCGGTGGAGGAGCCGGTGCACGAGCAGGATCAGGTGTCGACCACCGATCCCGATTCCACCTATGCCACCAAAGGCGGCACCCCGGCGCGTCTCGGTTACTACGACAACTATCTGGTGGATAACGACAGCTGTGTGATCGTCGGAGTGCAGGCCACGGCGGCGCGCATGAGCCAGGAGACGGTGGCTGCACAGGACATGCTGACCCGTTTTGCCGAGTGGCAAGGACGAAAGCCCGAATCGGTGGCGGCCGACACGACCTATGGGAACGGGGAGTTCTTACAGTGGCTGGCCGATCGCGGCATCACTCCCTACATGCGGACCCGCGACAGTATCCACAGAAAGAGGAGTCCATTCTTCGGTCCCGAGCGTTTCACGTACGAACCGGAGCACAATCGCTATATCTGTCCCGCTGGCCAGCCACTCAACTACGGGGGTCGAGTTTATCGGAATCGCGCCTTCAACTACATCGGGACACGCAAAAAGTGTGGCCCGTGCTCGCTCCGACCACAGTGCACCAGTGCCGCTTTCCGGGGCCTCATCATCCACCAGAACGAACCCGCCCGACAACGGGCGCGGGAGTTGGTCAACACGCCAGAGTTCGCCAAGGCACAGCGGCAAAGGAAGAAGGTGGAAGCCTTGTTCGCGGAACTGAAGAATCAGATCGGATTGCGGCGCTTGCGTCTACGGCGACTCAGGTTTGTGCGCGAGCAGTTCTTCCTGGCCGCAGCTGCGCAGAACCTCAAACGCTTGGTCCGGTTCCTCGGCCGACCACCAGCCTCAACGGTTCTCGCCACCTAGAAAAAAGAGAGCAACGACTCGGCTCCACTCACAGGCAGAGCACAAGGTCGCTTCAAACATCGAGATTGTCAAAAACCACTCCCCATTACACTCATCGCCGCCCCCCAGGATGAATAGACCGATCTAGATTCACGCCTGATCACGGTACTAGTCCCCCTCGACGCCATTCACCGCTTAAGATAATCCTAGTGAACCTCGACGACACCATCGTCGCCATCGCCACCCCGCCCGGCCGGGGAGGCATCGGAGTAGTTCGCCTGGCCGGGCCCGAAGCGCGCGCCATCGCCGCGCCCATGTTGCGTCTGAAGCACGAGTTGGAGCCGGGCCGCGCCATCTTCGCGGAATTGGTTGAGCCCGGAGCGGCCGATGGAACGACAGCCGACACTGTTACAGGCGCCCCTAATCAAGCCCGCATCGACGAAGTCGTCGTCACCTTCTTCCAAAAGCCGCACTCCTACACCACCGACGACATCGTCGAAATCTCCGCTCACGGCTCTCCCGTCGTCCTGCGCCACATCGTCGAGCTTGCGCTGGCTCGTGGCGCTCGCCTCGCGGAGCCGGGCGAGTTCACCATGCGTGCCTTCCTCAATGGACGCCTCGACCTCACCCAGGCCGAAGCCGTCCGCGATCTCATCGACTCCCAAACTTTATTTCAGGCCAAGGTCGCCGCCCAGCAGCTTGAAGGCGCGCTCTCCAACCGCCTCAAGCCCATCAAGCAGAAACTCGTCGAACTCATCGCGCTCCTCGAAGCCGGCATCGACTTCGCCGAAGACGATGTTTCGGTCGCCCCAAACGCCACCATCCTCAGCACCATCGCCGGCGTTCGCGCGCCGCTCGAGGCCCTCGCCGCCAGCTTCGCCTACGGCAAGGTCGTCCACGAAGGCCTGACGCTCGCCATTGTCGGCCGCCCCAACGTCGGCAAGTCGAGTTTGTTCAACCGCCTCGTCGAGTCCGAGCGCGCCATCGTTACCGCCCAACCCGGCACCACCCGCGATCTCGTCAGCGAAACCGTTGCCCTCGGCGGAATTCCCGTTCGCCTCGTCGATACCGCCGGCATCCGCCGCGCCATCGACGAGGCGGAGAGCATCGGCATCCGCAAATCGGTCGAAGCTCTCTCCGACGCCGACTTAGTCCTCGTAGTCCTCGACGCCTCACAACCGCTCTCTGACGAAGACCACGAACTCCTGCATCAGGTCGCTGGCCGCGCGGCAATCGTCGTTGCCAACAAATCTGATCTAAGGATTTCCCAACCCTCTGCGATAAGCGGTCAGCCTCCCGCAGTGAGCCGTCCGCCGTCCGCCGTAAGCGGTCAGCCGTCCGCCGATCACAAGGTTGAAACCTCCGCCCTAACGGGAGCAGGCATAGCCGAACTCCGCGCCGCCATCCTGCAACACGTTGGCGGCGACGCCGGCGCCCAGATCGAAGCGGGATTTCTGACGAACGCGCGCCATCGAAAACTCGTGAACGATTCCCTGACCGCGCTGGGTGCGGGGGAAAGCGCGGTCGCCGCCTGCGTTCCCCACGAAATGCTCCTCCTCGATCTCTACAGCGCCCTCCGCCCGCTCGACGAAATCACCGGCGCTACCACCACCGACGACATCCTCACCCTCATCTTCGGAACCTTCTGCATCGGAAAATGAATCAGGTTCAACCGGACAAACGGATTCGCCGCCCGCACAATCGTAGAAAGTGCATTCCCGCTACGTGATTGAAAATTCCCCGGGCATGCCGCGCTGTGCCCCGAAAACACAACTTAACTCCCCAGCCTTCAATGAGTTACCAGAATGTACATACAATATTGTAACTATGCTATTGACAGCCATGATATGAGGCAGCGTTCCCGCGCAGTTTTCTGCTCTGCGCCCAACGCCAAGTAATTGCCGGCCAAGCACTTAACTCAGCAGTGTTTCTCCTTGAAGAAAAGATCGCGGCTCCATTTTCCAAAATCCAAGCCATTGGAAATAAAAAACTTATGTCGCCGCGGTTCTGCACCCCGCGCGCCCCAAAAAATATTTTTTGGCGAAATTTAAGCGAACAGGTGTGACGTTCGCAAAAAGGCTGTGATGTATGAACCCTTGAAAGGCTACTCCTCGGACCTTTTGCCGAGCTTGGTGACCTTATCGAAGCGGTGCATTTTTCCGACGCGAGTGATGCTCTTGCGGAGGCGCTGGTCCAGGTCTTCGAGTTCGCGATTCAGGCCTTCGGGCAGATGGCTGCCGAACTTGGCGAAGTGCTCGCGGATGAGCGGAATTTCCTCCAGCCAGCCGTCGATGTCGATGCTGAGCAGGTGGCGCACGTCTTCCTCGCGCAGGTCGAGACCTTTCGTGTCGAGGTCGCGTGCTTGCGGAAGCAAGCCGATAGGAGTTTCGATGGCGTGAGCCGTGCCTTCACAGCGTTCGAAAACCCACTTCAGCACGCGGCTGTTCTCGCCGTACCCGGGCCAGAGAAACTTCCCATCTTCACCGGTGCGGAACCAGTTGACGTAATAAATCTTGGGAAGCTTCGCGCCTTCGCGCTCGCCGATCTTGAGATAGTGCGCGAAATAATCGCCCATGTGGTAGCCGCAGAAGGGAAGCATGGCCATAGGATCGCGGCGGAGCTGCCCGACTTGGCCGGAGGCTGCGGCGGTGGTTTCGCTGCTGGCGGTGGCGCCGAGGAACGTTCCGTGCTGCCAGTTGAAAGACTCGGTCACGAGCGGAACTACGGTGGCGCGGCGGCCGCCGAAGAGGATGGCATCGATCGGCACGCCGTTGGGATCTTCCCACTCGGGCGCGATGACGGGGCATTGCCGCGCGGGAGTCGTGAAGCGGGCGTTCGGATGAGCGGCCTTGCGGAGCGAATGGGGCGTCCACGGACGGCGCAGCCAGTCAAGCAACTCGTCCGGCTTCTCGTCGGTCATGCCTTCCCACCAAACGTCGCGGTCCGGGGTGATGGCGCAATTGGTGAAGATGGAATTCTTGGCGGCCGTGAGCATGGCGTTCTTGTTCGACTTCATGCTCGTGCCGGGAGCTACACCGAAAAAGCCGTATTCGGGATTGATTGCATAGAGGCGCCCATCGGCGCCAAACTTCATCCACGCGATGTCATCGCCGATGGTCTCAACCTTCCAGCCCGGAATGGTCGGAATCAGCATGGCGAGGTTGGTCTTGCCGCAAGCCGAGGGGAATGCGCCGGTGATGTACTTGGCTTTGCCCTCGGGATTGGTGAGCTTCAGGATCAGCATGTGCTCGGCGAGCCAGCCTTCATCGCGCGCCTGGACTGAGGCGATGCGCAGGGCGTGGCATTTCTTGCCGAGCAGGGCATTACCGCCGTAGCCGGAGCCATAGGACCAGACTTCGCGCGTTTCGGGGAAGTGGCAGATGTATTTTTCGTTGGCATTGTTCGGCCAGGCCGCATCCTGCTCGTTCTGGGCGAGGGGCGCGCCGACGGAGTGCAATCCGCGGACGAACTCGCCATTGGAGCCGAGCACGTCAAGCACACGCGTGCCGACACGGGCCATGATGTGCATGTTGGCTACGACGTAAGGCGAGTCGGAGATTTCGACACCAATGTTGGCGATGGGCGAACCGATGGGGCCCATGCTGTACGGAATCACATACAAGGTCCGCCCGGTCATTGAGCCGGCGAAAAGCTTGAGGAGCCGCGCCTTCATGATGGCGGGGTCTTCCCAGTTATTGGTCGGACCGGCCTCTTCTTTGGTGCGGGCGCAGATGAAGGTGCGCTCCTCAACGCGGGCGACATCGGCCGGGCTGGACCGAACCAGAATGCTGTTCGGGCGCTTCTCCTGGTTGAGGGGGATGGCGGTGCCGGCCAGAACCATGAGCCGGATCATCGCCTGGTATTCGTCGTCGGAGCCGTCACACCAGTGAACGCGATCGGGCTTGCAAAGCTGGGCGACCTCTTCGACCCATGCCAGGAGGGCTTTATGCCTTCCCCCGCCCGTCGCATCGGTCATCGTTTCTGGATCCAAAATATGAGTGGCCATTCACATCCTTTCCCCGAAGTGGGAGAAGCATCGCACTTTTCGAACCGCACCGGCCAAGAAACAAGGCAACTGCGAACAAAAACGCATGGCCAACTCAGGGGGTCGGCTTCCGCACCCCGCCTTCATCCCAAGGGCAAGACTTCTATTTTCCCTCATTTGGAGGGTCGTTTTCCAGCAAACAATCGCCTGGCGCGGATGCGATTGTAACTGGCGGATGACTGAAGGCCAAGCCGTTTGGCCGGACGGTTGGTCGATTATCCCTGTGAGGCGTACAGCCCAATGTATCCAAGATCACAACGCATTGTGATGAAGGGAGGGAGGGTAAGGTTTTTCCGGACTGCGGCTGTTTCGTCGCTCGGGCCACCGAAGCGTCTACCCGGAGGCGGCAACCGGCGACTCGACCTGGGCGGCAATGGCGTCAAGGTGCTTGAGTGTTTCGTCGACCGTAAGGCTATACATCTCGCGGCCCAGGCCTTCTCCGGATTCGAGCGCGGTCTTCAGAAAATGGCCGGCGATTTCGATGGCGAGGGGGTCGGTGATTGACTTGCCGGTGCGCTTTTTGTATTCGACCCAGGCGGGATGAGGCAGGGCGACCCAAACGGGACGGCCGTCTACCAGGAACTTAATGTCAACGGCGTCGGCGTGACGGGTGGCGATGGCCACGATCAAAGCCTGGTAGAGGACGTGGACTTTTTTCTTGGTCCAGCGGTCGGTGGCGGTGAAATCGGTAAACATGGGAATCGGGTCATCGGGTGATCGGGCCATCGGGCGATCTGAAGGCTATCACCCGAATAACTATAGCCGTCACGCGGTTTGAGGGCAAACAATCGCTAACGACCGTTTTGGTCAGTTTGCAAAACCGTTCACCACTAAGGGCACGAAGGTATACCAAGGAAACTCTTGTGTGCGCGAATGCTTAGCCAGAAGTACGGCGTTCCGGCGACATGTCTCCGGTATCATCAGAGGGTGCCAACCCGGGTCGCCGCAAAAAATAAAATTCAAATCCTATCCTCCTCGAAGCTGGCTCAGGTTCCGTGGCTGGCGCATGGGTTCTCTACGCGAAGTGGGGGCGTCTCCCGCGTTTACGGCGGGGACGCGCTGAACCTTGGCTTCACAAAGCATGACTCGCGCGCGGCCGTCGAGCGCAACCGAGAATTGTTTCTGAAGAAGCTGGGGGCGGTGCAGGGGCGCAAGAGCTGGCCGCTGGTCACGCTGCGACAGATTCATTCCGATTTGATTCATTGCGTCGACCAGTTACCGGCTCATCCGCCGACTGGCGATGGGCTGGTTACGGATACTCCCGGGCTGTTGATTGCGGTGCAAGCCGCTGATTGCCTTCCGGTGATTGTCGTCGACCGCAAGCGGCGGGCGGTTGGCGTGTTTCACGCCGGATGGCGCGGCACGGTCAAGCGCATCGTAGAAAAAGGTGTGGGCGAGATGCGCAAGCATTTTGGGAGCGATCCACGGAACCTGGTGGCGGCGATTGGACCGGGAATTCAATCGTGCTGCTATCAGGTAGGCGAGGAAGTGCGCACGCAGTTTGAGGCGCAGTTTGCTTATGGCGCGGAACTTTTTCGCGAGGTGAAGGAGTCGGACCCAGTGCGGGAGAAGTATCCGCTGCTGTTTTTGACGGCGCGCGCGCCGGGACACAGCGAGTTGCCGGTGAAATTGTTTCTGGATCTGGTGGAGGCGAACCGGCGGCAGTTGATGGATGCGGGGCTGGCCGAGAAGAACATTGATGCCTCGGCTCCGTGCACGGCCTGCCATGCAGATTTGCTCTTTAGTCACCGAACTGAAAATGGGGTAACGGGCCGACTGATGGCCGTTGCGGGGATCGGGGGTCGTGAGCGTTAACGCCTCGGTTTCGACATCTACCAAAGATGATCGTCCGATTCAGTCTCAACATCCGGCTCAGACCACAACAGAATGGCTTGTGGCAGTGTCAAGGCCAACGCAGCTAAACTCCAAAGGAGATTTCGAGTTAGAGGTAAGAGTTGAGCTGCGGAAAGATATTTCCTTGGCAGGTACTGCGACACGAAAGCGGTACCCCAAAGCACCACTGTTAGCCATCCATATGCGTGAAAGTGAGCAAGATCACGCGCAGCGAGTTCCCGTTCATCATTGCGCTGTCCAGTATGGGGATCGAAAGGTTTCAGGATGCCGCCGCGTTTTTTTCCCCAGAACAAAAACTCACCAAAAATAAGGGGATTGATCAGCACAGAGATGGTCACCCACATAAGAATTCCAGGGACGCGCTGAAGGAAGACCAATGAGCAAAGGATTGCAAGGCAGAAATAGAGACATGTCACCAGCCACCTGCGGTTGCGTCGCCGGTTCATGCTAACTCCCAAAACTCTGCGATTGACTAGCATGTCGCTCATGACCTCCCGGCTCGTGTCTTGGTTCTTGCCTCATTCGTTGAGGGTGAAGATTTTGTGACGGATTTGCCTCTCGCGTAAACTTCTTCACTGAGAGGCCGAAACGGGCATAACGAGAAAATTGCTTCTATTGGAAGCGCGAAGTATTGACTCAACCGGAGGGCAAGTTCGAGGCTTGGGTGGTAGTCTCCGCGCTCTAGGTATCCAATAGTCTGATAATTTACATCAAGCGCATCAGCTAACTCCTGCCTACTTAAACCGCGCTCGGCTCGAAGGACTAGCAGTCGATTAAAGATTTGCTTCGCGTTACTATCCGTCATTGATACAGATAATATTGTTGTACATATACAACAAATTGTCAACAGAATATGCGCTTCAACTGCAGTCTTAAAGCAATAGTTGGTGAAAAATCCATATCACTTACAACCCCGGAGTCTAGTGACTGACAATTCATCGGCCCGCCGACGTCGCTGGAGGGCGGGGCGCCCGTCCCTCCAGCGTTCCTTTCATGCCAAGTCGAACAGCAGAACCTCGGCATCCTTGGTCCCTTTGATCGTCAGCTCTTTTTCGTCGCTGATGGCAGCGCCGTCTCCCTGGCGCAGTTTCTCGCCATTGAGTTCAACTTCGCCTTTGGCCACCTGTAGCCAGGCGTGACGCTTCGCGCCTAGCGCATGTTTGACTTCCTCTCCGGGCGAAAGCAGAGTCACGAATAACTTCGCGTCCTGATTGATTTTCACCGAACCGTTGGCGCCGTCGCGCGACGCAATCAGCCGCAACTGGCCGCGCTTCTCAGCTTCGGGAAAGCTCTTCTGCTCGTAGCCGGGTTCGTGGCCCTGCTGGTCGGGCGTGATCCAGATCTGGAGCAGATGTACCTTCTCCGTGGGCGAGGGATTGTACTCGCTGTGGCGGATGCCGCGGCCCGCGGTCATGCGTTGCCCATCGCCGGGGAGAATCACCGAGCCGGTGCCGAGACTGTCCTTATGCTCGAGCTGGCCGGAGAGAACGTAGGTGATAATCTCCATGTCGCGATGAGGGTGGGTGGGAAAACCGCTGCTGGGCGCGACCCAGTCCTCGTTGATGACGCGCAGCGAGCGGAAGCCCATCCACTTCTCGTCCCAGTAATCGTTGAAGCTGAAGGTGTGCTGGGTTTTGAGCCAGCCGTAGTCGCCGCCTCCGCGGTTGTTGCTGCGCCGAATGGTGAGCATGAGTGCCTCCTTGTAATAATCGTTATAACGACTATTTGATGTCCGGGCGGAGGGGAAGGATTCAGGGGCGGTCGTTAGTCGTTAGTCGTTGGTCGTTCGGGGTTCGGGAAAGGGGGTCTAGGACTTGGGGCGCTATCGCCCGGCACTGGCGGCGTTTGCGCTTAGTCTTTCTTGTGCTTCTTTTGCGTCGTTTCGGACTTCGGCTTGTCTTCCTTCTTCGAATCCTTCGTCTCTTTCGTATCTTTACTCTCTTTGGAGTCCTTCGAGGCGGTATCGGACTCGGAGGAGGACGAGGACTGGCCAGCCGAACCCTTTCGCCCGTAGTCGCTCACATACCAGCCCGAGCCTTTGAATTGCACCGATGAGGTCGAGATCAGTTTTTCGAGAGGGCCTCCGCATTCAGGGCACTTCTTGACCGGCTTATCGGAGAACATCTGAATTTTCTCGAAGCGGTGCTTGCACTTTTTACACTGGTATTCGTAGAGGGGCATCGGTGAGGTGATTCTAGGGTTTGGGATTGATTGGCGTCAATTTGCGCGCGCCGATACAAGGTGATTTAGGCATTCCACGTGAAACCGCAATGTCCACAAGTCGTCGGCTTGCGGCCCGCGAGCAGAGCCAGAAGTCCCACGGGAAAAAGGCAGATGCTCACGATAATGGTCCATGTCGGAAAGCCTGCCCGTTCAGTTAACGTGTTGCATTTGGAACAGGATATTGCTGCCACCGAATCCTCCTTCGATGAGTTTGGAAACCCATACTAATATCAAACCAACTAACGCTCCGTTCGAGATATGGCGTGAAGCCCAAGACACCGAATCTCCGATCCGAGGAGACATGAGTGCAATTGGTCGAGCGACTAGTTGAAAACCAAAGGACAACGCAACACCAACCCCAGCGGGATTAGCCGCCCAGGCCCCCCTCGGATCCAGCTTGAGCATTGCCATGACCGAATGAGATACACCGCACCCAGGACAGGGGATTCCGAAGACCTCACGCATCAGGCAAACGTGGGGAATGTGAATTGCCAGAGGGAGCATTAGCATCCCGAGTAACGTGGAGACAAGGAGAGCAACGTGCTGCTGACTCTGCTTTTGGATGCAGAGCTTGGCCAGAATCCAACGCGGACAAAAGTCGATTTCCAAGTTGTCCTACGCAAGAAAGTAAACGCGATCATAACAGGTCGGAAATAGACCTGGTAGCATTTCAGGGACAGGCCCGCTCATCTTACTTACCGCTTTAGCGGATCCACCGGCTCCCGCACATCGACCACGCGGAAATACTTTGCGAGCGCGGGATATCGCTTCGCCACTGCTTCGTACATCGCGTAGGCGACATTGCGATAGGAGGCGTGGCCGGCGGGAGTGGTGCGCAACTCGGAGATGTAGACCGCTTCGGAGAAGTCCATTTTGAAGAGCGTGCGCTTGCGGAAGGCGAGCGGGATGGCGTATTGCGAGTTCTCGCGGGTTTCTCCACCCCCGGATTCAGCCAGCTTTTCGACAGCACTTGCGGCTCGTTGCATCGCGCTCGCGTATTCGGAGCCGATTCCGGCGGCTTCGATTTCCGGCGGCGTGTCGTGTCCGTGGGCGGTAGTGAAGTCCTGCATGATCTGGATGCAGCGTCGGTGGCGGTGCATGTCGCGAAAGCCGCCGATGTCCATGAGGATGTCGAAGCGAAATTGTTGGCCAGCGGAGAACAATCGCGGGAGTTCATCGTGTTTGCCGCGATGGCGCAGGCCGAGGTCGATGATTTCCCGGCGGCGCGCTTCGCCCGCGGCTTCAACTACCCGGCGAATCTGGCGATAAGAATAATGACAATGGCCATAGATGAGCGTGGAGGCTAGCTCGATCTCAAGCGGTTCGGGGTCGAGCAAGTCCACGAGTGGCGCCGGTTCGATGGCGGAGCCGCGCATCAGTTCGGCAGCGGCCTGCGCCAGTTCACGACGGGATTCGATCTCATACAGATTCGGGTCGGCGTACTTGACCAGCGTGGGCGCAACTCGAACCTCGTGCAGAAGTTCGCGTTCGGCTTGATCGGCGAGTTCGGGCGCAACTTCGCGAATTTTCTCGACCAGCGCGCGCAACGATTCTTCGTTCGCGTTATAGGCGGGCGAGGTGGCGGCTTTTTTCAGCAGCGCGCCCAGTTCACGTACCTCGCGATGGGGCTGCGAGAGGAGATGAGCGACCTGCGTTTCAAGAGTGCGGGCGTTGACGATTTCTCCTAGCGACGTATTGGTGGCAAGGGGCAGCAGGTAGCGCGAGATATCGAAGGCACGGGCGCGGAGCGTGCGCTCGTAGGCCTCGGGCTTCATGTCCGCGGGACGCGGGGTGATGCTGGCGAGATACTCGAACGCCTTCTGCGAGATCTCTTCGTAAGTCGAAAACAGGGATTCGATCGTTTCGCGATACACGCCGGCCGCGGCCGCATCCTCAAAGTTGGGCGTATAGTAGCCGCTCTTCTTGAAATTCTGGTAGCGCGTGGAGCGCTCCTGGCCGTCCCACCGCTGCTCGTCGGCGACGACAATGGCAGCGAGAATGGAGAGGCGTTCGATGGCAAGCGCGATGTGGGCGAGGTCGGCGATCGAGCGATGGCCGTACTGGAAATAAAAAGTGTTGAGAAATTTTTCCGCCTTTTGGGTGGTGATTTCCTTGAGCGACTCTTTCATGGAGAGTGCCGAGCGCGAATACTTGGCCATGGCATAGGCCTGGATCTCGGGCTCGACGCCGTAGACGGCGAAGACTTCTACCGACGGTGCGTTGGCGGAAGCGGAGACTGGTGGCATGGGCTCGGCGGAAATTACTTCAGACATGGGAGTGGAGAAATTTTAAATGTCAGGTGGGCGGCGCGCAATCGGAGAAAAGACTGCGTCGCGCTTCTGATCGATGTGCCTCTGGCGGGCAAAAACCTTCTACCACAAAGGACACAAAGGACCCCAGAGGAACTCACGATGGCCTCTCAATCAGCGCGGGATTCCGGGGCTGGGCGGAGGTTTCGGACCAATTGCGGCGGAAGGCTTGGGGAACTGAATTTGATTGGCTTCCGGCGAGAGCAGATCCGAGGCGGGAACGGGCTTCGCGAGCTGCACGGCGGAAGACGGAACCGCTTCCTGGCGCAGGACGACAATGTCGACGCGGCGATTCAGACTACGACCCTCCGCGGTGCCATTGGAAGCGATCGGGTGAAATTCGGCATAGCCGGCCGCGCTCAGGCGGTTCGGAATGTAACCATCGCGGACGATCAGCAAGCGCACGATTTCGGTGGCCCGCGACGCGGACAGCTCCCAGTTGGACGAAAACTGCGCGGTGTGAATGGGAACGTTATCGGTGTGGCCCTCGACGCGGACGTGGCACTCGCGCTTGCGAAGCAGAGTGGCGATGCGGTCGAAGGTGGCCTGCGATGTGGATTTCATTTGCGCCGATCCGCTTTCGAAAAAGCCTGCCTCGCGCAGGCTGATGACCAAGCCATCGGGATCGCGCCGCATCGCAATCTCTTTGCGCTTGATTTCGGCGGCGAGCGTGCCTTCGAGTTCCTCCTGTAACTTCGCAAGATCGCCGTCTTCGGTGCCGCTGCCAAGCCCGCCTTCAGGATGGGAGGCGATGCGCGCCACACTCCCGGAGCGCTCGACGTTCTCGACCGCTTGCACAACGGCGAAGGGCATTGGATCGTTGGTCTCCACAGGAACTTTCGTCGAGGATGCCTGAAAAACGCCCATCTCCTGAAAAGCGACCTGGATCGCCATGGCTAATCTGCCGACCTTTCGCTTGTCCACCTGCGAAGAGGCGTAAAGCACGACGAAGAAGGCAAACAGCAGAGTGATGAAATCGGCATAGGAGACGAGCCAGCGCTCGTGATTGACGTGAGCGGGGCGTTTGTGGCGGCGGCTCATGCGTGCGCGTTCTCAGCACCGTGCGTCTCGCGCGCTTGGGTCAGGAAGCCTTGGAGCGTTGTTTCCAGCATGCGTGGATTCATGCCTTCGAGAATGGAAATCACTCCTTCAAGGGTCATCTCGCGGATGATCTGCTCTTCACGGATGCGAATGCGCAGTTTTCCGGCGACGGGCAGGAAAAAGAGATTGGCGAGGCCGACTCCGTAGATGGTGGCCACGAAGGCGACGGCGATGCCGCGACCGACCTCGTCAATCTTGTCGAGGTGCTGCATCACCTGAATCAAACCGAGCACCGCGCCGATGATTCCGATGGTGGGCGAAAACCCCGCCGTGCTTGAGTTGGCGAGGTTGTTGGCAATGGTGTCGAGATTGGTCTGCTGCGCCTGCATGCCGCTGGCGCCGGTATAGAGCGCTCGAAACATGGAAACCCTCCTGAACTTTCTGCTCCCAAATCGCTCTGCTTAAATGCTCTTTCAAATTCCGGCCTAGACTCTCCCCAGTTCGCTGGCCGCGACCCGGTTGAACTCAGTATCGAACAGACTCATGGCCCGCCCCAGCATTTCGGCCTCGCGCTGCACTCCAATCAAAGCGGTTACAGACGAAATCGCATTCACATTCGAGGATTCGAGGGTGGCCTGCCGCAGCGTGGCTTGCTCTGCCGGTCGCTCGCTGGCGACCGGAGCCGAGAGCAGGGTTCCGCCTTCGGATACGAGCCGCGTTCCGGCGGCGAAATCGACGAGCTTGATCTGGCCCGCGACCGTGCCGTTCACGGAGAGCGTGCCATCGGGGCTGATCGCAACCTGCCCGGCTGGGACGCGAATCGCGCCCGTCGTTCCCTGCACCTGGTCGCCCGCCGCCGTTACGAGTTCTCCGGTGCTGGCTACCTGGAAGCTGCCATTGCGCGTGTAGCGTGTGCCGCGCGGCGTATTGACGGCGAAAAATCCGCCGCCTTCGATGCCGACATCGAGCGAGTTCCCGGTGCTGGTCAGCGTGCCCGCGCTCAAATCAAGATGGGAACCTTCGAGCACCCCGTAGTTGTTGGTCGCGAGATTAAGCGGATTCGAAGCGGCCGAACGCGCCAGCGCCATCAGCGACTGGAACGTTGTCTGCTCGCCGCGAAATCCCGGAGTATTTACGTTCGCCAGGTTGTGGGCCGCAACTTCGAGGGCCTGGCTTTGCGCCTTCAATCCCGCCGCGGCCGCATAGAATCCGCTGTCCACGTAAGTTCCTCTGGACGGGGGTAGGTGCAAGCGAATCGCCAAGCCTTGAAGATTAGGAAATTCACAAGTGAGTTGATGTCAATGGATTGGAGTTGGCAATCGCGATCGGAAAATTGGAAGTCTCTTAGGATGGTGACGAGAGGAAAAATCTGCCGCGCAGAATTGCGGCGGGCGGCAGAGAATGCCTGAAAAGAAGGTCACACGTCGCTGGTCACTGGTCTCAACTCCAATTGCATTGTCGACGTAACACGTGGGACCGGTGACCCAAGACCTTTTAACTATGGAGCTGCAGGCACACCGACAAGGGCGTGTCGCCGAACAGCATGACCGTTTCGAGGCTCTCGCCGTCGGCCAGCGAGCGGTAGCTGTATTCGTCCCCCTTGATGACGGTGGGCACGCTTAACATGCAGGATTGGTTCGCGCTCGACAGCTTGTTCTTGAAGTTTCCCGCAATCATGTTACAGACTTCGCCGAGCGCGTCCGAGACCTGCTCTTCCGAGTCGGTGATCTCGGGGCCGAGCATGCACTTGCCGATCTCGCGCGCCGTTTTCTTGTCGCAGGAGACGGTCAGAATTCCGCACAAGGCGCCCGCGATGCCCACCATGGCGGTAAAGCCTCCAGGCGGCATCGTTTCGGACTTCGGCGCTGGTTTAACCCGCTGTCCAACCATGATTTCGAAGACCTCCTCGATGGCGAGTTCCAGCACCGGGAGCCAGTTTTCTTCGTGCGAGCGAACCAGTAGTGAAGTATCCGTGCTCATGATTTTTTCCCCACCACCGGCAGGACATGCTCTTTGACCTGGTCGGGAGTAAAGGGCTTTCGGATATATCCGCGCGCGCCCGCCGAGAGCGCCTGCACGACGTGGTTTTCGCTGCCCTCGGTGGTGATCATGACTACCGGAATTCCCTTGCCGCTTTCGAGGGTGGAGAGTTGCTTGACGAACTCCAGGCCGTCCATCACCGGCATGTTGATGTCGCAAAGAATCAGGTCAACGGTTTCCTTGGCGAGTACCGCCAGTGCTTCCGCGCCATTGCCTGCTTCCAGGACCTTGTCTAAATCGACGCCCGCCTGGCGCAGCGAACGTTCCACAATCTTGCGCATTACCGACGAGTCATCAACAATCAGAGCCCGTATGTGTTCCATGGGTCCTCACCGTGCGGGTTCGCGTTAGGACTGCGAAGCTGCATAAAGCTTTCCAAATGGTTTCATCGGCAGGTTGACTCCCTGCTTTAGCTACTCTTTTTGGTTCGCGCTCTAAAAACCCAGGGGGTTCACGGCATCAGATCCGGGCTGGTCGGGCGCCGAACTGTAGCCCGAATTCCCTCTCCTAGTTTCATATCCCACGCGCCACTTCAATCTATGTGCAGCATTCTGCATTCAGACATCGGGTTCGGCGGCACTTCAAGGTCGCAGGCATAAACGACTTCCCACTGTAAGTGCATGATTACCAATGACTTTCTTAGAAAGACCCAATTTGGAATTCGGCGCCGTCATTTTGGTTCCGCAAATGCTCAATTACCTTGTAACGAAGAGGCCGCACCCTTTGGAATGCTCCTTTCAATTTCTCGACTTCTCACCAGCCGTTTCTTCCCCAGAAACGGCGCCTAACTGACTTTCCTCTGAATCCTGCCTACTTGCCTCTTTAAAAAGGGTGGCCCCCACACGGGGCCGCTTTTTTTTGTTCCTGAAAGTCCTGTACACTCGGTGTCATCCACCCGTGAAAATGAATTCTAGAAAAGCCTCGCCCGTCTTTTTCTTTCTGGTCCTCTTCTTGCCCCTCGTTTGCTTCGGCGGGGCGACGCCCCTGAGCGCTAAAACGGCCGACCCAAAGATCGCGAAGGCAAAGAATGCCAGCGCAAAAAAAACAAACAACGACCCTAAATCCTGGAGCGACGCCGCCAACGCTCCCGCCGACGCCCAGCTTCTCCTGACCATCGAGAAAGAGTTGCACCGCGGGCAAACCGAACTGGCTAAACTCGACCCTGCTCCCTATTTCATCAGCTATAACATCACCGACGGGGAGACAATGGCGGTGCTCGGTACGCAGGGAGCCATTCTGACTGCCACTCACGACCACACCCGGGTCGCTGACGTCAGCATGAGGATTGGCAAGCCCGATCTCGATAACACGCACGGACGCGACCGCATGTCCGGCATTACGAGCGGCGCGCTTCCCGTTGAGGATGATCCGGACGCGCTTGCCCGCACCTTGTGGCGCCTGACATACGAGGAGTACCGCAAAGCCAGCAAGGCTTACACCAACGCCAAAACGAAAAGCGCGGTGCGTGCCAAGGACGAAGATGAATCGCCCGACTTTTCTGTCGAAAAGCCATCCTCTTATATAGACAACGCAACGCCAGCCGCTTTGCCTGACCAGAAAGTCTGGGAAGACCTGGCGCGGCGCTATTCGGCTGCCTTCCGCAAGTATCAGATTCAGGAATCGGTGGTGTACCTGTCTGCGGCAACGGGCCGCAGTTATCTGGTCTCAACAGAAGGCACGAAGGTGGTCACCGGCGATGCGATTTTTCGCGTCATGATCGAAGGCGAAGTGCTGGCCGACGACGGCATGCGACTGGAGCGCGCCGAGACTTTCCAGTACTCTGATCCGTCAAAGTTGCCGACGCAAGCTGAGGTGGACGGGGCCGTAAAGAAAATTGCCGACGACCTGAACGCGTTGCGGGCCGCTCCTCTCGCCGAGCCCTTCAGCGGACCCGCCTTGCTGTCCGGGCGCGCGGCGGCCGTTTTCTTTCATGAGGTGCTTGGACATCGCATCGAGGGTCAGCGGCAAAGGGGCCGCGAGGAAGGCCAGACCTTCACGAAGAAGGTCAACGAAAAAATCCTGCCGGATTTTCTGACCGTCACCGATGACCCCACTCTGCGCTCGCTCGGCGGTACGGAATTGTCGGGCTATTACCGCTACGACGATGAAGGCATGCCCGCCGAACGCGTCGACGTGGTGAAGGACGGCGTGCTCAAAAATTTTCTGATGGGGCGCATGCCGGTGAAGAATTTCAGCAGCTCGAACGGTCACGGACGCGCGCAGGCTGGGAAAATGCCGGTTGGGCGCCAGGGCAATCTGATCGTCACCTCGTCGAATGCCGTGCCCGACACCCAATTGCGCGCGCGTTTTATCGAGGAAATCAAGAAGCAGGGAAAACCCTACGGGCTTTACTTCGAAGACATCGAAGGAGGATTCACGCTGACCACGCGCGACCTCCCGCAGGCGTTCCAGGTTTTGCCGGTGATGGTGTGGCGCGTGTACGGGGATGGGCGTCCCGATGAACTGGTGCGCGGCGTCGATATCGTCGGCACCCCCTTGACCGTATTGAACCAGATTGAAGCGACCGGCAACACCACCAGCGTTTTCAATGGAATCTGCGGAGCCGAATCCGGCAGCGTGCCCGTGTCGGCCGCAGCGCCTATGATTTTATTTTCGGATATGGAAGTGCAAAAACGAAAGTATGGAGATACGCGGCCTCCGATTCTGCCCCCTCCGCCGGGGGCGGATGAGAAGATCGGTGGCTCAAAAGGCGGGGCGCAATGATACCCGCACTGAACACTTCAAAGTCCCGCTTTCGGGCACAGCGTTTCAGCACTACGTTACTCGCAATCGGGTCGACTCTTCTCTTCTGCGCCTTAATCACCACCGCCCGCGCCGCCAATCCTGCTGACAATGTCCTGCTGCGCGCGCTTAAAGAAGAGATGGAGCGCTCCAAAGCCAAACTCAAGATGGACAATGTGGCTGCCCCTTATTACATCGAATACCGCGTGACCGAGCTTGAAGCCTTCGAGGCGAGCGCGGCGTTCGGCGCGCTGCGCAGCCAGCAACGCGGCAGCGGACGATTCCTGCGCGTGGTCGTCCGCATTGGCGACTACAAACAGGACAGCTACTACGGCCCCGGCGAAGGGACCGTGGACATGATTCCCCTGGACGATGACGTGTATGCGATCCGCCATCGCCTGTGGCTCGCGACCGACCGCGCCTACAAAGCCGCTGGCGAAGCGCTCCCCGCCAAGCAGGCGGCGCTGAAGCAGTTGACAGTCGATCAACCGGTGGATGACTTCGCGCGCGCCACGCCGGTCGAATCGATCGAGCCGCTTGCTCACCTTCCGAACGCCGACTTCACCCCCTGGCTGCATCTTCTCGAGGAGTCATCCGGACTCTACCGTTCCGATCCGAAGCTGGAGCATTTCGAATCGGCACTGCGCTTTGAAGTGGTCAACCATTACTTCGTGAACTCCGAGGGCACCATGGCCCGATCTGGGAGCGCCCAATATACCGTCAGCATCGCCGGCTCAACCCAGGCGGCCGACGGCATGCCGCTGCAACGCTCGCACGAGGACGAAGCCAAGGACCTGAGCGGGCTGCCTTCCCGCGAAAAATTCTTGAAAACTACCGCGCGCCTCCTGGAAACCCTCAAACAGTTGCGCGACGCGCCCGTTGTGGAGGAGGAATATCGGGGCCCGATTCTTTTTTCGAACGATGCCGCCTCGTCGGTCGTCCGCGAGCTGATCGAACCCAATCTTCTGGGTAGAAAGCCGAAGCTCGGTGAGAACACGCGCACGGCCGGACAATGGTCAAGCAGCTATAAAATGCGCGTGCTGCCCGATTTCATCAGCGTGGTCGACGATCCCACCATCTCGTCGCTCGCCAGCGAAGCGCTCTTCGGCGATTACAAGTTGGACGACGAGGGCGTCAAGGCCGAGCGTGTCCCGCTCGTCGAAAACGGACAGCTTGTTTCCTATCTCGTCGGGCGCGAGCCGATTCGCGATTTTCCAACATCGAATGGCCACGGCCGAGCATCCGCGACCGGCGGCCCGGAGCCGCGCCCCGGCAATCTGATTCTCGCAACCAAGGATCCCCGGCCCGACGCCGAGCTCCGCAAGCAGTTGATCGAGCTTGCCCGGCAGCGCAATCTGCCCTACGGCATCTACGTGGAAACTCTCGGCCCGGGCCTGGAGCCGCGCCTGATGTATCGCGTCTATACGAATGATGGGCACGAAGAGTTAGTGCGCGGCGCCGTGTTTGGGGATCTCGACCTGCGCTCGCTGCGCAGCGATCTCGTCGCCGCCGGAACCGCGCCCATGGTTGAGAATCATCTGGAGGCTGTGCCGTTCAGTGTGGCTAGCCCGGCGCTCCTCTTCGATGAATTGCAAATCAAGCGCACGCCGGCGAGTAAGCTGGGACTTCCCGAGTATGGGCCGCCACCGCTGGGCGATAGCGCTGCCGTTGGAGCCGGAAGGTAGCAGTCGAAAATAAAGATTGCCTCGATGAAGAAAAACCATAGGAAAGTAGTTCGCTTCGCGACGATCGTATTTATCTGTTTCCTCTTGCTTTCACCAAGCCTCGCGCGGGCGCAGACTTCGCTCGCGCAAAAAACGCCTGCCATTTCTCCCGAGCTGCGTGACCAGTTGCAGACGATTCGCGACGTGGCCCTCAAGAGCGACTACGCATGGCAGCAACTCGCGCACCTCACCGAAAATATCGGGCCGCGCCTGGCAGGTTCTGCGGGAGCGCAAGCGGCGGTCGAATATGTGGGCGCGGAACTAAAGCGCCTCGGCCTCGAAGTCCGCCTCGAACCGGCGCAGGTTTCGCATTGGGTGCGGGGCGAGGAAAAGGGCGAACTCACCGAATATCCCGGACAGTTCTCACATGTGCCGCAGCGCATCGTGCTGACCGCGCTCAGCGGCAGTTCCGCCACGCCAGCCGATGGGCTCACCGCCGAAGTCGTCGTCGTGCACAGCTTTGAAGAACTCACCGCGCTCGGAGCCGGCAAAGTGGCCGGCAAAATCGTGCTCTACAATGTTCCTTACGACGAACGCAAAGCGCTCGCCGGATCTGCCTTCCAGGCCTATGGCGAAGCCGTTGTCTATCGCACCGACGGCGCCAAAG
The DNA here is from genome assembly GCA_963698865.1 of uncultured Acidobacteriaceae bacterium. Lineage (GTDB taxonomy): Bacteria > Acidobacteriota > Terriglobia > Terriglobales > Acidobacteriaceae > Acidiflorens. Next base: position 1,887,806 of record CAVOSL010000007.1, read on the forward strand.
CGGCGGTCGCACTTGGTGCCGTCGCCTCGCTCATCCGCTCCGTCGGCGGCGCGAACTTCCGCCTGCCGCACACAGGATTCAGCACGCCCACTGCAATTCCCGCCGCCGCTCTTGCCGCCGAAGATGCGGATCTCGTCGATCATCTGGCCGCAGCAGGGCCGCGTGCGTATGCACCTCCTGCTGACTCCGCAAACGCTTCCCAACGTTACCAGCTACAACGTGATCGCTGACCTCAAGGGGAGCGATCATCCCGAGCAGATTGTCGTCGTCAGCGGGCACCTCGATTCATGGGATCTGGGCCAGGGCGCGATCGACGACGGCGCGGGTGTCGTGATGGCCATGGAAGCCGCGGAAGTCTTGCAGCGTTTGCATCTCCGCCCACGCCGTACGCTGCGCGTGATTGCGTGGATGGACGAAGAGAATGGCGGCGGTGGCCACGATGCCTATGGCAAAGAACATGCCGCGGAAATGGCCAATCATATTGCTGCGATTGAGAGCGACACGGGCGCGGCGCATCCTATCGGTTTCGTTTTGAAAATGCCTCCGGAGGCGCTGGCCGCGCTGCATCCGGTGTCTGAAGTGCTGGGTCCAACTGGGGCAACTATGTTCCTCCCGATTGATAGCAGCCCCGGTTCGGACATTGACCCGCTCGTGAAAGCGGGCGTGCCGGGCATCGGCATCATCCAGGATAGCCGCCGCTATTTTGACTACCACCACAGCGCCGCCGACACACTGGATAAAGTCGACCCGCAAGAGCTGAAAGAAAACGCCGCCGCCATGGCCGTCATGGGCTACGCGTTGGCGGCCATGCCCGAGCCGCTGCCGGGAAGTCAAAAGTAAACGAGCTTCGAGCCACGAGCTTCGAGCTACGAGCAAACCCCAAGGGTCATGCGTTTGCCGTGAATCTTAGCCTTGCCCTGAAGTTGGCTCTTGCAGGTTTGCTCGAAGCTCGCTGGCTTGAAGCGGATTCACCTCCAGTTGACGCCTGTTCAACTTGGCGCTTACCATATCCGTTTGACTGTTTGTTAAGTAAAGCTGCCATGCAGGAAGCTTTGCCAGGCGCAATCATGGAAAAGAAGAAATTAGAAGGCTTTAGAAAACGGCTGGAAACCCGGCAGCAGGAATTGCGGCACATGGTGACGCGCAATCAAAAAGACGGCCGGGCCGCGGACGAGGAGGCCACGCAAGACGTCGCGGATCGCGCTGCCAGTTCTTACACCAAGGAATTTCTCTTCAGTCAGAGCAACAACGACCGGCAATTGCTCAACATGGTGGAAGGCGCGCTCGCCCGCATTCGCGAAGGCAGCTTCGGAGAATGCGTCTCCTGCGGCAAAGAGATCAACGCCAAGCGACTCGAGGCCGTGCCCTGGACGCGCCACTGCATCGAATGCCAGGAGAAGGCCGAAAAAGGCATGCTGGAGGCCGCCCAGTAACTCGCTCTGTGTTCGTCCCCCGGCACTGCATTTCTCCGCAGACACCTTGGCTGCTCCCTGTGAGACCCGCGCAGCGGGTGACAACAATTTTACAAATCGTGGACTTCCGCCTGACAAGTTAAGGCTGTCATCTGGCTAGTATCCTCCCGTCGTAAGGTTTGGATCCTTCCTCGTCCGAGCCACCATCCCTGATTCGCTTCACAAGGAGAGAGAATATGTTTCAGTTGTCCGCACGCAAGCTCGTCTCTGCTGCGATTGTTGCTCTCGTTCTTTCGCTAACCGGCACAGCCTTCGCGCAATACACGCTCACCACATTCGTCAAGAATTCTGGCAAGCACGGCGATAAACAGCTCATCAATCCCTGGGGCTTGGCGTATGGTCCGAGCGAGTACTTCTGGTTCAGTGACCAAGGCACCGGCCTTTCCACGCTCTACGATGGCAACGGGGTGAAGCAGAGTCTGGTGGTCACGATTCCACCCAGCTTCGGGCACGGGCCTTGGCTCGCCGACCGGCATCGTCTACAACGGCGGCTCGCAATTCCAGATCATGCACTGGACTTCGGCGTTCATGTTCGCGACCCTCGACGGCCTGATCTGCGGCTGGTCGCATTTCGAACCGAATAACGCTTTGATTGGCGTCAGCAGCCCCGGGTCTGTCTACACCGGCCTGGCCATCAATGCCGCCAACAACCGGATCTACGCATCCGATTTCGCCAACAACAAAATCGATGTCTATGACGGAACCTTCAAGCTTGTCACATCCTTCACCGATCCCGCGATCCCAGCCGGCTACGCAGCATTCAATGTGCAGGACATCGGTGGGCAGCTCTATGTCGCGTATGCCCTGCAAAATGGGAAAAAGGGCGGATACATCGACATCTTCACGGAGAGCGGAACGCTCGTGAAGACACTCGTGGCTAACAGCAAGCAGCTCAACCAGCCCTGGGGATTCGCGATGGCGCCGTCTAACTTTGGCGTCTTTAGCAACGCGCTGCTGGTCAGCAACAACGTGAATTCCGGAACCATCGTCGCCTTCGACCCGAATACCGGCGCTTTCCTCGGCACGCTCTCCACCTCGGCCGGCAAGAAGATCAAAGTCGGCGGCGTCTGGGGAATTGAGTTCGGCGGCGGCGATCCGCAAAACGGCAACACCAATTCCCTCTACTGGGTTGGTGGGCCGAAGGAAGACACGGCTGGGGTTTACGGCGTCATTAACGCAGACTAGCTCGTCCGCCACGGCGTTTTCCGGCTGAAGTCAAGCTGCTCTCCTGACGTGTTGTTCTTTGGGGCCCTCCGTCCTCTCCAGGCGGAGGGTTTTTTCCATGTCGATGATTCTAAAGATGGTTCTAAAGATAATCGGGAGCCGGAGAAGCCAGCCCATTGCGGTCGCGGCGATGCCGGCGGCGAACCCGCCAGATCCCACGCCCATAGCCCGTTTGAGCCATACCGGGCCCCGATTTTTTCCAACCGGCAACCGCCTGAGATGGTATGATCTTCCAACTCCTTCCCGGGCGCGTTTGTGGGCGCGACGAGGAGAATCTAATCCCAGGATGAAAGTCAATGACGTGGACCGCTCCGGTTTTTGAAGAAGTCGTTCTGTGCTGCGAAATCAACTCCTACGTAAGCGCAAAGCTCTAACCCCACTCGATGCATCTGCGCATCCTCGGTTCAGCGGCCGGGGGTCGATTTCCGCAGTGGAATTGCGGCTGCGGCAATTGTGTTGCCGTGCGCGAGAACGCGCGGCAGAAGATATTCCGTGGCCAGCCCCGCACGCAGGCTCAACTTGCATTAAGCTCCGATGGCTCCCGGTGGTTCCTGGCTGGAGCCTCGCCTGATCTTGCCTCTCAAATCGAAGCCGCTCCCGAACTTCATCCGCGTGCGCTGCGCGACTCGCCGGTTGCGGGAGTCGTGCTCGCCAGCGCCGATCTCGATCATGTCCTCGGATTGCTGTTGCTGCGCGAGCTGCAGCCGCTGCGCGTGTACGCTGCTCCATCTGTCCAGCGGATCTTGCGCGAGGAAAACAGCATGTTCGGCATGCTGAATCGTGCCGATCCCCAGGTGGTTTGGACTCCGATGAATGGGAGTGGACCGTTTCCCTTGCTTGACGCCGCTGGCAACGACTTGGGTTTGGCCGCCGAAGCGGTCTTCCTTTCCGGACGCTATCCCAAATATGTAAAGAGCACTGGGCTCGCGCGCGAAGCGACGGCGGCACTGTTCTTCGAGGGTAAGTCTTCGGCGTCTGCCTCAAAGCGGCGGATCGCGTATGTGCCGGCAGTGGAAGCGTTCGATGACACGCTGTTGAGAAAGATCGACGGCGTCGATGCTCTCCTGCTCGATGGCACGTTCTGGAGCGACGACGAGTTGATTCGAGTGCAGGGAAGCGGCGAGACGGCGCACCAGATGGGACACATTCCAGTTGAAGAAAGTCTGCGCCTGCTCAAGAATGTGAAGGTCGGCCGCCGGATCTATGTGCATATCAACAACACGAATCCGATCCTGAACGAGGCGAGTCCGGAATATCAAGCTGTACGCGCGGCCGGGTGGGAAGTAGCGGAGGACAATTGGCATCTGGAACTATAGGCGACCAAAATAAAGCCGAGCAGAGTAAAGCTGTGCCGAGTCCTAAGCTCACGTTTGACGAACTCCGCGCGGCGTTGCGCCAGGTCGGTGAAGAGCGCTACCACCACCGCCATCCTTTTCATCTGCTGATGCATGAGGGCAAGTTGAGCCGCGGGCAATTGCAGGCCTGGGCGCTGAATCGCTATTACTACCAGTCGATTATCCCAATCAAGGATGCCATCATTCTTTCGCGCTCGGCGGATCCCGCGTTTCGCCGCGCCTGGCGGAAGCGCATTGTCGACCACGACGGCGACCAGCAGCGTAACGGCGGCATCCTGCGCTGGATCAAGCTGGCAGAAGCCACCGGCCTCGATCGCGCGCGCGTGGAACGCGCCGACGGAATCCTCCCAGCAACCCGCTTCATCGGCAACGAATATTTGAACCTCGTGCGCACGCGGCCATTTACCGAGTGCGTGGCCAGTTCGCTGACGGAACTGTTTTCCCGTGACCTGATCGCTCTCCGCCTGGAAAAGCTGCGCCAGCATTACCCATGGCTCGCGAGTGGCCTCGATTATTTCGAGGCGCGCCTGACCGAAGCGCCGGAAGATGCCGCTTTCGCGATCCAGTACGTCTTCGAGCACGCGGCGACGCGCGCTGAACAGGAAGGCGCGATTCAGGCGCTACGCGACAAGTGCGACATCCTGTGGGCACAACTTGACGCGCTTTACTTTGCGTACGTCGAACCCGGCTGGCCGCCGCCCGGCGCGTTCCAGATCGACGGCGGGGGGCACAAGAAGGCTAGCCGTGGCTGAACTGACCGATGCAAGCATTCCCCAGCTGGCGGCGGGCTGCCGCTGGGGCGGGACGACCGAGGCGCCGGTCGTACTGTTTCCGGAAGGCGCGATCAAAGTTGAAGGAACCGGCCGGGCGATCCTTGAACTATGCGCCGGTCAGCTGGCGCTCGCGCAAATTGTGCAGAAGCTCGAGCAGCAGTTCATCCTGGCGCCGCCAGGAAAAATTCGCGCTGACGTGATCGGCTTCATCGAGCAACTGCACGCGAAGCGAATTATTGATTATTGAGGCATTGAATCATTGAGAGATTGAATCATTGAAAACCTCTGACTCAATGACTCAATCTCTCAATGACTCAATCTCTCAATCCTCTGGCCCTCATCGCCGAAGTCACGCACCGCTGCCCGCTGCACTGCGTCTACTGCTCCAATCCGCTGGAGCTATCCGCGCGCAGTGAAGAGCTGGCGACGGCAGATTGGCTGCGGGTTTTCGGGGAAGCGGCGGCCCTCGGTGTGTTGCACCTTCACTTGACCGGAGGCGAGCCGCTGGCCCGCCCCGATCTCGCGCAATTGATTGCCGGTGCGCGCGACGCAAGGCTCTACACCAATCTCATCACCTCCGGCATCAGCCTCGCGCGCGAGCGGCTCGCGCGACTGGTCGACTCGGGCCTTGACCACATTCAGCTCAGCTTTCAGGATTCGGAAGAGGGCGCCGCGAACTGGATTGCCGGCGCGCGCGCGCACGCGCACAAACTCGAATTGGCGGAGTGGATTCGCCAGCATCGAGTTGCCTTCACGGTGAATCTGGTAGTGCACCGGCAGAACATCGATCACCTGGAAAAGATGATCGCCGCGCTCGAAGCCCTCCATCCCGATCGCATGGAGATCGCACACGCGCAATACTATGGCTGGGCGCTCAAGAATCGTTCCGCGCTATTGCCCACCCGGGCGCAGCTAGATCGCGCACTCGCAGTGGTTGCCGCCGCCGAAGAGCGCATGCGCGGCCGCGTACGCATCGACATGGTCGTTCCCGATTACTACGCGCGTTTTCCAAAAGCCTGCATGGGCGGTTGGGGACGGCAATTAATGCTGATCGATCCCGCTGGCCGAGCTCTGCCCTGCCACGCGGCAGGCGTGATTCCGGGCCTGCAATTTGACAACGTGCGCGAGCGCTCACTCGGCTGGATCTGGACGAGCTCTTCAGCCTTCCAGAAATTTCGCGGCGAAGACTGGATGCCGGAACCCTGCCGCTCCTGCGACCGCCGCAAGGAAGATTTCGGCGGCTGCCGCTGCCAGGCTCTGCTACTCACGGGCGATGCTACGGCGACCGATCCCGTCTGCGAGCTGGCCCCGATGCATCATCTGATCGAAGAGGCAGTGTGCGAAGATACAGCTACGGGTTTCGCCCCGGAAGTTCACGAGGCTCCCTTCCATGTTCTGCAAGAGAAGATGGCTGGGTTCTGGAGCTACCGGACAGATCCGAAGTAACGGAGCGATGGAGATGAAGCTCTGGATCATCGCGGTCTTGCTGCTCGCGGTTGCTGTCGGTCAAGCGGAAAGTCCCTCCGATTCGGTTCTCGAGCGGCTATCCAAGGTTGAGCAATTCGCATTTGGCGGAACGGGCTACTCGGGAGTGAATTCCCAGGGAGAAAAGGACTATTGGCTTATTTTGTCTCGCCCATCCGCCATGGACGACTTTGAACAGCTCTTGCAGGTCAGGAATCTGCAAGCAAAGTGCTATGTGCTCGTCGGCATTCGCACGCTGGATATCAATCGATTCAAAGAGATTTCACGCTCGTTACGCGGCTCGAAGGAGAAAGTGTCGCCGCAAAGCGGGTGCATCATATCCCACGAAGCGCTCACTGCGGTTCTCAAGCGCATTGAAGCAGGTGAGTACTCCAAGGCGAAGTAAGCAGAGGCATCGTGATTGACACTTTTCTGCCGCGCTACGATTTCAGCGCAAGCTACCAGACCGTAATCAAGGCTCCGCCTCTGGTTGTCTACCGGCGTATTCAGGTTCTCGATCTCAGCGAGCTCCGCGTCCTTCGCTTCCTGATGGCGCTCAGGACCGGGAAGAGAGTCCGGCGAGATCGAGCGCCACGCGACCTGCGCCAGCGTATGCAAGGCTCAGGATTCGTAATCCTGGGGGAAGCGCCCGACAACGAAATCGTGATCGGTGTCGCCGGAAAATTCTGGCGTCCCGATGGCGGCCGGTGTTTCGACCTGACGGCGGAGGATTTTGCCAGCTTTTCGCGCTCGGGGTACGCGAAAGCGGCGTGGAATTTCAAGCTGAGCGCCCAGACAGTAGAGAGCACGATCCTTTCTACGGAAACCAGGATTCAGTGCTTTGGGCGACCGGCGCTCTGGAAGTTCCGGATTTACTGGAGCGCCGTTGGTCCCTTCTCCGGTCTCATCCGCAAAGCGATGCTGCAAAAGGTAAAGATGGAGAGCGAATCGGAAACCCGCTTTGACGCTCGCGAAACCCGCCTGTTAAACTGAAGTTTTGCCATCCTACTTCTAAGCCAAAAAGGAAGCGTGTGCGCGCAGAAACTCGACATCAACTAAAACAAGACCGCTTTAGCAAGGCTACTTTCGAGGCGGCGGAAGCGACCGTTCACTGGAGCCAGGAGCATCAGTCGAAGCTCATCGCGGCGGTTGTCGCGGTGATCGCGATTGCAGCCATCGCATTCGGCGGATGGTATTACATCAATCAGCAGGACGAAAAGGCCAGCTTCGAAATGACCGATGCCGTGCGCACGATGGACGCGCAACTGCGTCCCCCTGGCAGTCCGGCACAACCCGGTGTTCAGAGTTTCGAGTCGCTGAACGAGCGAGCCACGGCGGCGCGCAAGCAATTCCAGGCCATCGCCGATAAGTATCCGCAGACCAAGACCGGCAAGATGGCGCGCTACTTCGTGGGCGTGACCTCCGCGCAACTGGGAGACACGGTCACGGCTGAGCGTAACTTGCAGGAGGCGGCCAATTCGTCCAACTCAGACCTCGCGTCACTCGGGAAGTTCGCGCTCGCTTCGGTCTATCGCGGAGAAAAGAAAGACTCGCAGGCCATCGATCTTTACAAGCAGTTGATCGACAAGCCGACCGAACTAGTCAGCAAGGTCGCGGCGCAACTGGAACTCGCGTCGGTCTACGAGTCTGAGCAGAAGACCGCCGACGCCAAGAAAATCTATCTGGAAATTCAGAAGGACAACCCACAGTCGCAAGTATCCCAGATCGCGCAGCACAAGTTGGCCGAACTGAAGTAGCAGTCTTGGACTCGCACATCCAGGTGGAGCGAAGTTCCGCTCCCCGAACTTAATCCTTCCTCAGGCGATACGGCGCAGGCAGGCGATCAACCGCTCGCAATCTTCTGCCATATTGTAGAGATGCGGTGTTACGCGGATTGAACTTCCGCGCACGCTGACGAAGGCTCTTTCCCGTGCAAGTTCCTCGGTTAATTCCTTGGGTAGCGGCGCTTCCCGGCGCAAGCAGAGGTAGTGAGGCGCGCGCAAGGACTCGGCAGGGGAAGAGAACCCAAGTTCTGCGGCGGCCGCGGCCAACCGTCGATTCATTGCGCCGCAGGCGTCGGAAATTTGCGGTATCGTCCATTCCAGAATCTGCTGCATCGCCCGCTCAGCCGCCGGCAACAACGCAAAGTTCGATCGCTCGCCCATGTCAAAGCGGCGCGCGCCCGCATCGTAATCGTCCGAGTAGAGAATCAGGCTGGAGAAGTCGCGCGAATTCGCGCGCTGAATCCATCCTTCTTCGAGCGGCGATCCGCCGTGCCACTTCGGTGCGACATACATCAGTCCCGTCGTGTACGGGCCGAGCAGCCATTTGTAGTTCGCGGCGACTGCGAAGTCAGGCCGCACCTCATTGACGTCAAACGGCAGCGCACCAAGCGACTGCGTGAGGTCGAGAACGAGCGCGACGCCAAGATTGCGGCAGACCTGCCCGATGCGGACGAGGTTGAGACGGCCTCCACTCGTCCAGTGCACGTGTGGGAGTGCCGCGATCGCGACATCAGACGTGAGTGAGGTGAGCACTCCCGCGGTCCAATCGTCATCGCTCGGCCAGGGAACAATCTTAAGCGCAGCGCCATTTTCCTGGGCTAGCCGTTGCCATGGATAGTAGTTCGAAGGGAACTGCTCGGCGAGAACGAGAATGCTCTGTCCCTTGTGCACCGCCAGGTTATGCGCCGCTGTCTGGATTCCGTAGCCAGCCGAAGAAATGATGGCGATGCAGTCGGCAGAACAGTTCAGAATCCGCGCGGCGGTTTTGCGGAACTGCTCCGAGCCGGTGAAGAACTCGCTGGGCGTAATCTCCCACGGGTGCGCTTTGCGGGCGAGGCCAGTCGTCCCAGCGGCTAGCGCCGGTTTCATCAGCGGCGACATGTAGGCGCAGTTGAGATAGGCGACATCATCGGGGATGTCGAAAAGATGGCGTTGGCAGGGAAGCATCGGATAATTCGATGCGCCCAGCGTATCGAAGACTCTGGTTCTTTAACCCGCTGTCTCGGCTTTAACCTTCCCCATGCAGTTCGGCGGAGTGCACCAATTCTCCAGGGCCATCGGCCGATTCGTACTCCCAGAGGCTGAGTTCATTTCCGTCCGGGTCCTGGAAGAATGCGATCTTGCCGTCTTTCTTTTCGGTGATGTCGCTTGTGATGACGCCGCGATTGTGCAGTCGATCCAGCGTCTCTTGCAGGTTACGAACGGAGAAACAGAGACGGGCGTTGCCGTTTCCGTACACGGCCGCGCCCGCCGGGAGCGGCACCAGTTCGACAAGTACTCCGTCGAGATCGAAACGCGCGACGTAGTCGCGGGAGACCAATGGAAGTCCAAGGCCATCACGATAGAAGGCAATGGACTTCTCAATGTCGGTGACATAGTAAAAAACGGCATCGAAAGAGAGGGCGAGCTTGGTGCCAGAACAAGTTGATTGAAGCATGACAGCGCCTCCTCGCAGGAGTAATCGGGTCCCACGAAAGCGAACATTCGCGTGGGTAGATTTACGCTATTTCATACCGCTTGCATTGTCTGTGAGGGCCAGCACGAAGGCCCGTGACAGGTAGAACGTGCTTCCCGAGGCAGGCTGAAACCCGTCAAAGATTATGGAACTGAGTCCTTTCCGCGCGCGTACCATCGCTTAAGGAGCCGTGTATGAAGCGCTGGTTGAGCGTGCTGTTCCTGCTTGTTCCGCTGGCTGCGTTACATGCCCAGTCGAACTCATACGAAAAAGTCGTCCAACAGCCGTTTGCTTCCGGCGGAACGATTCGCCTGCATCTGGAAGCGGGCGGCTACACGATCAGGGCGGCATCGTCGGACAATATCGTCGTCACGTATCCACCCAACCGAAACGGCGAGTCGAGTGGTGTGAAAGTTGAGATCAAACCGACGGCTTCCCGTGCCGACGTGTACGTCCGCAACACGCCGCGCAACAACTTCAGCGCTACCATCGAAGTTCCGCGGCATTCCAACCTGTGGGCGCGGCTGAGCGCCGGAGAATTGAGCATCGAAGACATCGAAGGCGACAAGGACGTCGAACTCTGGGCGGGCCAGATCAACATCGACGTGCCGCATCCTGACGTTTACGGTCACCGTGATGCCTCGGTGCTTGCGGGCAGTCTTGAGGCAAGCGCTTTCAACATCTCCAAGGGCGGCTTGTTTCGCTCGTTCCGGCAAGAAGGTCCGGGCAAATATCGCTTCCACGCTCACGTCACGAGTGGCGAGATCGATGTTCGTTAAGATCGCGTTCGTGAAGATCGTATTCGCCAGGCACCTCTGAACGCCTACCAGTCTCCTCATGAAATCCGTTATGCTTGGGTAGAGCTATGACCCTGCTCGATGCCCAGCCCTTCGATGCCGCGCGCGCCCGCCGCCGCAAAATCAAGATCGGGATTGCGATCGTCACTGTTATCGTGCTCGCCTTGCTTGCCTGGTGGTTCCGCAACTACCCCGAAGAGCGTGTCGTTAGCCATTTCTTCGCGGCCCTTCAGCATCAGGATTACGAGTCCGCGTATGCCATTTACTTCAACGATCCCAAATGGCGTCAACATCAGCAGGATTATGCCAAATATACTTACGCGGATTTTTATCGCGACTGGGGACCGGGCGGCGAGTGGGGGCTGATCAAATTCTTCCGCATTTACGGGTCGGCAAACACGAGGGGCTTTGGCGGAGGCGTGATTGTCGAGGTCGTGGTGAATGACCGCGCTGAACACGCGCGCATGTTTGTGCTGCGGTCGGATAAGACGATTACGGTATATCCCTATTGAGTGTCGGGCCGGCATTTTGTCGGCGCTAAACCGGGACCGCGACCTGCGCCAGCGTCTTCGCCAGCGTTGCCTCATCATTCACGCTTAGGCACGTCTTCGAGCGGTCGATCTGACGCATCAGGCCCCAAAGAACTTTGCCGGGGCCTACCTCGATGAACAGGCCCACGCCCTTCTCAATCAGCAAGCGCACGGATTGTTCCCAACGCACCGCGCCCGTTACCTGCCGAATGAGCGCATCGCGTGCGGCTTCTCCCGAAGTCATAGGCGCGGCGTCCACGTTGCAGATCACCGTGCACGCGGGATCGTGAAAGGTCAGCGCTCCTAGGTCTGCTGCCAGCCGATCCTGCGCGGCCTGCATCAACGCGCAGTGGAAGGGCGCGCTCACCGGCAAGTTGACGGCCTTTTTCGCGCCGCGCTCGGTTGCCAGATGGACGGCGCGGCCCACCGCAGCCGTGTTTCCTGAGATTACGATCTGCTCCGGGGAATTGATATTCGCTGCCTGGCAGACTTCTCCCTGGGCCGCTTGTTTCGCGATTTCGCTCACGCGATCGAGCGGCATGCCGAGGATTGCCGCCATGGCGCCGATTCCCACCGGCACCGCCTCCTGCATGTACTTGCCGCGATTGCGGACGGTGCGCACCGCGTCGGCAAAGGGCAGCGTGCCTGCCGCGACGTGCGCGGAGTACTCGCCCAGGCTGTGCCCGGCGACGTAGGTCATCGAAGCATCCGGCTTCAGGCCTTTTTCTTGGAGCACGCGCCACGCGGCCACCGACGTGGTCAGAATCGCCGGCTGCGTAATCTCGGTTAGCTTCAGCTTTTCTTCCGGGCCTTCAAAGCAGAGCTCGGACAGTTTGTAGCCGAGAGCTTCATCCGCCTCTTCGAAGGTTTGGCGCGCGATTGCGTGATGGGCAGCGAGTTCCTTGCCCATGCCGACGGCTTGCGAGCCTTGGCCGGGAAAGAGGAATGCAAAGGAGGACATTGAACTTGTCATTCAGGCGCCGCCATGGGCATGCTCTGACGGGGGCCACGAGGCGGAAATGAGGTTCGAAATTGCAAAAACAAAAATAAAAGGTACCCCCCCTCCCCCCCTCTATTTCAGTAAGTATTCGAAAACAATGAGTTAGCTCCAAGGTCTTCAATAATAAGCACTTAGCAAATCGTCGATCTATTAGAATCATAGAGTTAGCCGGGACATGCTCGGCAAAAATAATTCGGAAATTATGAATAAATTCGCAAGTGGTTCTCCGAAAACTGATTCGGGGCGGATTCGATGGACGTCGGTGCCGACGCACTTCGAAACTGCCCCAATCCAAAGTCGATTCTCTCGCGGGTGGGGTTCTAAGTCAATGGTTCTGATCGCCAGTTAGAGCGCGAGGCTAGGGGGCGAAGGCGGGCGCTTTATCGAGACTGCGGGCGACGAACTCGATCACGGCTTTGATCTGCTCGCGATCAAGGCCGTCATACCACTCCATGATGTCGTCGAGGCTGGCACCAGCTTCGAGGTTTTCGAAGATAGCGGACACTGGCATCCGCGTCCCCTTCAAGACCCATGCGCCGCTCACCTTGCCGGGAACGCTCTCAACCGCTGGACATTGCGACCAATCGAGATTCGCCATGGGTAGAGATCCTGACGCTGAGTCTTGCTCGTGGGTTGGTGCGAGGAAACCCAAGATCAGAGTCAAAGGCAGCGGACAGAAGTGTCCGCTCCACACTTGCGCTCTGATCGTCTGGAGAATCCCAAGGGGTTTGGCGCAGTGGAATCCCACCCTTGCGCAACGAACGCGCAAGGATGGGGCACCCATCGGTATGGTTGGTCTGGAAAGGTCAAAACCAAGGTCAAACCCAAGATCAAAGTCAAAGGCAGCGGACAGGAGTGTCCGCTCTACACTTGCGCGGCCGTCGCGCTCAGTTGCGCTAACTCGCGCTCGATCGCTTCATTCACTCTGCCTTCAGCGAACTCGGCTGCCACGCGCACCGCATTCTTGATCGCATTGGCATTCGACGATCCATGGGTGATGATGCACACGCCCTTGATTCCGAGCAGCGGCGCGCCGCCATATTCCGTATGATCGAGGCGCTTCTTGAAATCAGAAAATGCGTTGCGCGAAAGATAAGCGCCCACCTGGCGCGTGATCGTCGATTTCAAAGTTTCCTTGAGCACGGCCCGCACCAGACTGGCCACGCCTTCCGAAGTCTTTAGCGCGACGTTCCCCACAAATCCGTCGGCGACGATCACGTCCACATGGCCGTTATATAAGTCGCGGCCTTCGACGTTGCCGACGAACTGGATCGGCAGCCGCTTCAGCAATTGAAACGCTTCCCGCGTCAGGTCGTTGCCCTTGCCCTCTTCTTCGCCAATCGAAAGCAGGCCAACGCGCGGGTGCTTCATGCCGAAAATCGAGCGGCAATAAATGTCGCCCATCACGGCAAACTGCTCGAGGTTCTGCGCGGTGCAATCGACGTTTGCGCCCACGTCGAGCAGGATCGCCGCCGTGTTGAGCGCAGTTGGAAATGCCGCCGCCAGCGCAGGACGATCGACACCCGGCAGCGCACCCAGCACTACCTTGGCCGTCGCCATGGCCGCGCCGGTATTGCCGGCCGTCACAAATCCGGCAGCCACGCCTTCGCGCACCAGACGCAGTCCCACGCGGAGCGACGAATCGCGTTTGCCGCGGATCGCGTCCACTTTATCTTCCATGGTGATGACTTCGCTGGCGTGAACTACTTCGATGGGCAAACGCCGCGCGCCGGGATAGCGCGCCAAGTCCGCTTTCAGACGATCTTCGGGCCCGACCAGAATCACGCGCGCGCCGTGGTGACGCGCCGCCTGCAAGGCGCCTTCGATTTCAGGCTTGGGCGCCTTGTCGGACCCCATCGCGTCCAGAGCGATTACGCTAGGCATGGAGGGTGAAAACCGGATCTTCTTATTCTTCTTTACTTAATTACGACTTCTCTGCGACCTCGAAAACTTCGCGGCCCTTGTAGTATCCGCACTTCGAGCAGGCGCGATGCGGCAGCTTCTGCTCGTGGCAATTCGGACACTCGGAGAGCGAGTGCTTCGAGAGCGCGTCATGGGCACGGCGTGTGGCCGTGCGTTTCTGGGAGTGTCGGCGTTTTGGATTCGGCATGATGTTCCTTTTTGGCTTTTAGCTAGTTGGCTCTTAGTTCTCAGCGAAACCGCCATGTTCCCAAGAGCTGAGAGCTAAGAGCTAAAAGCTGATTTACTGATTCAGCTTACTTCTAATATCTTTCAGCGCCGCCCAGCGCGGGTCTTCCATTTCATCCGCGCAGGAGCACGCGTCTTCATTCAAATTCTTCCCGCAGTGCGGGCACAGTCCCTTGCAGTCCTCGCGGCAAATCGCTTTCAGCGGAACCGCCAGCAGCACTTGCTCGCGCAACGTATCTTCGAGCAGCAGCCCTTCGCCCTGGTAATATCCGATCTCGGCCTCGGCGGTGGTGACTGAAAGCTCTTTGCGGCCGGCGTCGGTACCCAGCGGACGATAAAGCAGATCGAAACTCCGCGTGACCGGCAAATCTACCGGCTCAAGGCAACGGGCGCAAACTACCTCGAGTTCGGTCTCCAGCTTACCCTTGACGCGGATGTCCTGCACCACCTCGTGCTTGCCGTGATGCTCTTCTACCAGGTCGGCGCGGCCTTCTGCTTTCAACGGCGTTCGCTGCCGCACATCTTCGCCCAAGTCAATCACACCCGGGCTGAACTCCTCCCGAAAATCGACAGGGTGAAGCTCCAACTCCTTGATTTCGATGAGCATCGGATCCCCGCCGCCCCCAACCCATTACCGCGAAGGCCGCGGAAGTACGCACAGAGACGAAAGTCTCTCAGGGAGCAATGAGTAAGAATAAAGCCCGGAAATCGGGGTGTCAAGGAAAGCGGGCCGGGTGGTGGTTCAGTTTGCAAAAGCCTCAATCACCAAGGACACGAAGGGACACGAAGGAGAACCTTTGGAACTCCTTCGTGGGCTTCCGATTCAACCCATCTCCGAGAGGTATTGTGAAGTGAGAGGTGTTGTGAAGTCGAGCCAACAGCTGGGAATCAGGCATCTGCCATTGTGCGCTTTCGGAGACTTCCCCGAGGTTGTGCTTACGGAATGGTTAGGGTCCGGGCTTTGGCAGCCCAACTTTGCTCACCAGTTCTTTGAATCGTGGGTCAGAGCGCAAGGAATCAAACTGGAAGCTGGTATTCAACTCAATGAGCAGCCAATCATGCTCGCGGTAGGCGATGCCGAGCCATTCGAAAGCCTTTTCTTTATCGCCCAGGTCGGCATAAAGACGTGCAATCTTATACGGCGACGCGTAGCTGGTCTTGCGCTGGGCTTCCACGACTTGAATTGCCTCGGTGAGGGCGCCCTTCCACGCGGCCGCGCGAAATCCCTGGTCCAGGGCTGCACCCCATTCGGCATCTTCGCGGTTGCCGGTGAGTTGCCCAAAAATCTTCCATTCATCCACCGCTTGCGCATACATGCGCTTGCCCCAGTAGGCATACCCCAGGCAGTCGTGCGCCAAGGTGTAGGAGGGGTCTTCATTCTCCAGTTGCTTGCATACCGCGATGGCCTCGTCGAAACGCCGCGCCATGACAAGAACGCTTCCCTTGACGCGCCGGATGACGAGGGCCTCCGGATCCAGTTGATGGGCGAAATCGATCTCCGCGAGCGCCTCTCTTTCTCTGCCCCCGATGGCCGCCAGCCTCTCGGCATACCACTGGTGCGCCGTGGCATCGTTGGGATCGAGCTCCAGCGCCTTCTTGAACTCGGCCTCGCCGCCGGCGAAATCCCAGTCATAGCCCATCTCGTTGCTGCCCAGAATCGCATGGGGATGCGCCAGGGTAGGATCGAGTTCCAGCGCCCGGCGCGCCGCAGCGTTCGATCTTGGATAGGCCTCGCTGGGATTCGCGCCGAAATCGGGGAGTACGGAATAAACGTCGGCCAGCCCGGCATAGGCCAGGGCGTACTCGGGGTCCTTGGCGATCGCCTGATTGAACAAGGAGATCGCGCTTCTTAGCCTGATATAAGACCGGTTATAGAACGCGTAACGGCCCTTTAGATATATGGAGTAAGCTTCGGGATCCTCCGTCCCCTGGTCGGTAACTCGCGCTTTCTCCGCGCTACTGAGCGTGGACCGCAGCTTCCCGGCAATGTCGCCGGCCATCCGCTGCTGGAGCGAGATGAGATCATCGGTTTTCCCCGTGTAGTGGTTTCCCCAGATTTCGGTATTGTCCCGGACATTGGTGAGTTCGGTGCTCACTTCGACGGTGTCGCCCCGCAGCATCACCCGTCCGCTGACCGTGACCGCCACACCCAGTTCGCGTCCGATGGTCGGCAGCTCTACATCTTTTCCTTTGTAACGGAAGACCGAGTCGCGGGACCGCACCCGGAGCTGCGGCAGGTGAGCGAGGTTTCCGATCAGCGACTCGGTGATGCCATCGCTGAGGTAGTCCGTGTTAGCGTCTCCACGTGTGTTGGTGAAGGGGAGCACGGCCACGGAATCGGGGGTGAGGTAGGGATTCCGGGGGTGGGCGTTGGGCTGCCCTACGGCGGCCCGGGCAGCGAAGTGAGCCGTCCTCCGATAGGAATAAACACCGGCAAAGACCGCGACTGTCAGCGCGCCTGCCATCACCCACGGCAAAAGATGGCCGCGCGGGCGGATATTTTGCTGGGCCTCCGGCAAAGGCTGTCGAGCATTTTGCCTGCCCTCGAAAGCATTCGGGCGAGGTTCAACCGTTTTCGGGTCGGGAACTGGGACAGGACCCGGCAACGTTTGTCGCGGGTCGGAGTCCGCCGCCTCCGCCGGCTGCGACTGCTTACGCCTCAGCCATTCCTCTAATTCATCGGTAAAGGCGTAGACGACCCCTCGGGCGCTGCCCGGTACCCGGTGAACGGGCAGGCCGCGCTCGATCTCCCAGCGGCGCACAGTGCGCTCGTCGCGCTCAAAAAAAGCCGCGATCTCTTTCCAGGAGTCAAGTCGTTTGTTGGGATTGGGCTGCGACGGCGTTGAAATAGCTCCCTTTTTGGACAAATGTCCGGTTATGCCCGTTCATGACCGTTCATGTCGATTGTAGGGGGGAGGGATTCCGAGGATTATAGCCGAGATTCGGGTGTGGGGACACTCAAAAGCAACCGCAATTAGTTTGCACCCGATTAGGCAAGCCCTCAGGAGGCTTTATGACCGCGATCTCTCATGTTTTCAATAGAGGTTTTCTCGTGATTGTCGTACTAACAGCGCTGTTCTTTCTGGCCGGGATCATCTTGTTGCCGGGTATGGGTACCTACGCCGATGAGGTCCGAGCCCAGGAACAGCCGGCCGCAGCCGAGTCTCCTGCCGTTACGCACAACACATGGACGAGCGGCGCGCCGATGCCGACGCCTCTTGCATTCGAGACCGCAGCCGTACTCAAGAACGAGATCTACGTGGTCGGGGGGAACAACGGCACCGGGCAGGTTGCGGATGTAGCAGATCTACAATCCCGTCACCAACGCGTGGAGCACGGGCCCGTCCTATCCAACCACGATCGGATCGGCAAGCTCGGCGGTGGTGAAGAACATCTTGTATGTCTTTGGCGGCTCCAGCGACGGGGTGAACCCGACCAACGCGGTGTGGGCCTACAACCCCAAGACCAAAGCCTGGACGGCGGTGGCCGCCATGCCGACCGCGCGGTGGGGCTCCGACGCGGTGGTCGAGAAGAAAACCAACATTATTTATGTCATTGGCGGCGCTGCCAACGCCAGCGGCAACGATTTTCTCGCGACCGTCGAGAGCTACAATCCCGCGACCAATACCTGGACCGAAGAAGCCCCGATGTTAGTGGCCAAGGCGCAGGCCGCCGCGGGCCTGATCGGGACGACGATCGTGGTCGCCGACGGAGGGACCAATGGCCAAGGGACTACCGGCGACACCGAAGCGTATGACCCCTCAACGAATACTTGGAAGACTCTCGCGTCCGACCCGGCGTCCCGCTACGCCTCCTGCCAGGGGTCCATTGGTACGAAGCTCTATGACATGGGCGGGCAGACGGCGCCAACTTACTCCGATGATTTCCAGCTGTCGAAGAACAAATGGACGACGTCGCTCGCTGCCGTGCCGCAATCCATCATCTTCCCGGCTTCGGCGGTCTTTAAGAAGCAGCTCTACTGCATCGGGGGCTGGAGCGCGAATGGCGGGCCGGTCATCGGCAACGTGCAGATTTATCAACCGTAGAAGTTGTAACCGGTCCGGTTCTTTGGGAAGGAAGACCGGGCCGTTTTCTTGACCCGTGCCTCAAGAGGCAAGAGATTCTCCATCCTTCAAAAGGGATTTTGCTAAGGAGAAGACGATGAAAACGACATTGCGGTTGATGTTGGTAATGCTTCTGTTGGTCAGTGTGGTTTCGTTCGCGCAGGAGCCGGCTCCTGCCGTCACCCATAACTCTTGGACGAGCGGCACCGCCATGCCCACCGCCCGCTGGAGCGGCGCCACCGGCGCAATCGGCAAGCTTATCTACGTTGTTGGCGGCGCGACCGGGACCGCCGTTACCGGCGTCAACGAGATCTACAACCCCAAGACGAAGACGTGGACGACAGGCGCCTCCATGCCAACCCCGCGCTTCGCCGTTGCGTCAGCCGTGGTCAATAACATCCTGTACGTCATTGGCGGCAGCGATAACGGAAGCAACGCGCTCACTGTCGTCGAGGCTTATAACTCCAGCCACCGAATTCCTGGTCGACGCTGGCCTCGATGCCCACCGCGAGAAACAGCATCTCTGCCGTCGTTGATAAAGGCATCATCTATGTCATCGGCGGGTACGCCAACGGCAGCCGGCTCTCGACCGTCGAAAGCTACAACCCTTCCACCAACGCCTGGACCGAAGAGGCGTCCCTCATGGTGGGGAAATCCGGACCGGCTGTCGGACTGCTGGGCGCCAACATCGTGGCGGCTGGAGGATTGAGCAACTCCGGTGTGACCGGCGACAACGAAAACTACGCGGTGAAGAAAAATAAATGGACGACGGTCACCGCCGACCCGACTGCCCGGCAAGCGCAATGTTCAGCGGTCATCTCCGGCGCGCTGTATGTGGCAGGCGGAAGTGGAAGCAGCGGAGCTCTGAGCATTAACGAATCGTACAGCCCGAAAACAAAATCGTGGACGACCCTGGCAGCGATGCCCCAGCCGTCCGCCGGCGCCGGTTCAGCCAAACTCGGCACTGTCCTCTACTGTATCGGCGGCTCCGACACCGGCGTGCTGGGTTCCGGTACCGCCTATGACTACGTTCAGATTTATCAGAAGTAAAACCAGAAAACTGCTTCCCGAAATCAAGACTGGCACAGGAGAGAAAAATGAAAACCGCATTTCGACTTATGATCGCATCGCTTCTGTTTCTCGGCATGGCGTCGCTAACGAACGCCCAGATTGCCGAGGTTACCCACAACACGTGGACGAGCGGCGCGCCCATGCCGACGCCCGTCTCATCCTCGACCGCCGCCGTGATCAAAACCGCGATTTACGTCGTCGGAGGGAACTCAGGCACCCAATTCGGAGGCCCCGGACTTGTTGCCGACGTGCAGGTCTACAACCCCGTTACGAACGCCTGGAGCACTGCTGCGTCCTTTCCGACAACAATCGAAGCGGCGAGTTCTGCCGTAGTCAAAAGCGTGTTGTACGTCTTTGGCGGCACGACAGACGCGATGAATGCGACCAACGCGGTCTGGGCGTACAACTCCAAGACCAAGGCCTGGACCGGTGTAGCAGCGATGCCAACTGCGAGGTGGGGTTCGCAAGCCGTGGTAGAGAAGAAAACCAAAATCATTTACGTGATCGGCGGCTATGACGGCAAGGGAGGCTACCTCGCAAACGTTGAGAGCTACAACCCCGCCACGAATAAGTGGACGGAAGAAGCGCCACTGTTGTTGGCCGACGATAGTCCGGCGGCCGGGCTGGTGGGAACGACCATAGTGGTGGCCGACGGCTCGCAGGGCGGGGCGGAAATCACTGGATACACCGAGGGCTACGACGCCACGACCAATAGTTGGACAAGTCTTGCGGCTGACCCCACGGCGCGAGTCGAATCCTGCTCCGGAGGCATCGGCTCAAAGCTCTACGATGCGGGCGGCTATCTCAGCAACGGGGGCGCGGCGGCGAACCTGAATGAGTCATTCCAGTTGTCCAAGAATAAATGGACGGCGCTTGCCGCCATGCCGCAAGGCAGCATGTTCGGTAGTTCGGCCGTGTACAAGGGACAGCTCTACTGCTTTGGTGGGTGGGCGAACTGGGCGGGGACGCCTATCAACAACGTCCAGATTTATCAGCCGTAGGTTTTGAAAAAGATTCCGTTTTATACGCTGAATAACCAAAAGGAGAGGGGATTGCAAATGAAAAGAACATTTCTGCTGATGGGCGCGCTTCTGCTGTTGGCGAGCTTAGCTTCCGCAACGAGCACGGCGTTGAAGTGGACCGCAGGCTGGGACAAGTTCAGCGAACCGCTGAATTACAAGAAGAGCAAGGTCAAGTACTCCGTGAATGCGGCCAAGAGCACGCTCGCGGTGACCTTTACCTTGGTGGGCGCAAATCCCAACAAGCTTTATCAAGTTGGGATCACTTTTGTCTGCACCACATTTCCCGTAACCTTCGGCAATTTTCCAACCGACGGCGGGGGCGGAACTTGTGGAACGATCACACGCCAGGGCGTAACCAAAACCATTGCCACGGTTGAATTGGGAGTGATCACGACCGACGAGCATGGGAATGGTTCCTTCCAAGTGACCATCGGCCCGATCGCCGCAGGCACCTACAGCGCCGAATTCCAGGCGCGCGATGGCGCGGGATGCAACTTGAAGGGCGGGGGTTCCGACTGTGACATCGATTTCCAATCGCCGGGCCCGACCTTCGGCGATACGACCACTATTACCATCCCGTGACGCCGATACGCTCGACGCAGGCGGTTTGCTGGATAACATTTCTCAATCAATAGGAGATTGCGATGAAAAAAATATTTCTAGTGGCCATGGCATTGCTGATGTCGGCCAGTGCGGCCTCGGCGGGGGCAACCAAGCAGAAGTGGACCGCGGGCTGGGACAACTTCGGCGAACCGCTCGACTATACGAGGAGTACGGTCAAGTGGGCGGTGGCCGCATCGACGAAAAAGCTTACGGTGACCTATACCTTGGTTGGCGCGGTGCCAAGCAAGCTGTATCAGGTTGACATGGCTTTTTTCTGCACCACTTTTGCCGGCAGCTTTGGTCAATTTCCGGTTCAAGGTCTGGTGAATGGCAATCAGTGTCAGACGCTTACCCGCCAGGGCGTTACCGCGAACAATGCGTATACCGAGCTGGGCGTCGTCACCACCGATATCAACGGCAATGGCACTTTCAAAGTCGTCGTTGGCCCGGTCGCTGCAGGCACTTATGACGTTGAATTCCGCGCTATGGACGGCGCGGGCTGCAATTTGACTGGAGGCGCGGGCAATGGCTCCGACTGCGATGCCGATTTCCAGTCGCCCGGCCCATTCGGAACCACAACCACCATCACGATACCGTGACGTGTCGCAACCGTGACGTGTCATCACAACGTGCAGATTTATCAGCCGTAGACCTGCGGCGCGCAAGTTCACGGCGAACTTGGGGAGGCGGCGGGGAGGATACCGGAAGGTTCTCCCGCCGCGCCGTGATTCGGAGCTGAAGTCAGTTTCGAGGCTTCGGCGCGCGCCGCTGCGGCGGCTTCTTTGTTTCCAGCCGACTCCAGGACCTGCGCCAACAATTCATAGGCCGTGGGCGATGGCTGAATTTTCAGGGCGCTCTCGAAATTCCGGGCCGCCGCGATCCAGTCGCGTCGACGCTGCGCTATCATGCCAAGCCCAAGGTAGGCCGCGGCGTCGTTCGGTTGCAGCTTCAGAGCGGCTTCGAAATCCTGCTTCGCGCTGTCAAATTGTCCCAGCGCGATTTCGGCATAGCCTCGGTTGGCGCGCGCCAGGGTTAGCAGGTCGTTATCGGTGGTGAGCTTCAACACTTGCTCGTATCCCTGAATAGCCTCTTGAAACTTTCCCTCATGCTGCGCGTAGGAGGCGAGGTTGAGCTTGCTGACCGGATCGTTGGGACGGATGGCTTGCGCTCGCTGGAAATATTGCATTGCTTCATCCGTTTTTCCCTTCACGAGGAGCGCGTTGGCCGCGCTGTCTTCGGCGAGGAAGTTTCGTCCGGTGATATCAAGGGTGTGGCGCCAGAGCGTGAAATTGTCGGTCCAAAAATTGACCTGGCGGTGCAATGCGAACGCCAGCGCGGAGAGAACGACTACGCTCATCGCGGCCAGCGCTGCCTGCCGCATCTTCAGGGCTGCGGGAGAGGCCGGCCTCGTCTCTGCGCTAATTTCTGGGACGCGCCGCGAGCCTAGCAGATCAGGAATTCCCCAGCAGACGATCACAAAAATTCCCAGCAGCGGGATGTAGGCGTAGCGGTCGGCCAGGGCTTGAATGCCGACCTGCACCAGTCCGACCATCGGCACCAGTGTTCCCAGAAACCAGAACCAGCCGACGGGCAAATACCCGCGCCGGCGAAAGATCACAACCAAAATTGAGATTGCGACAATTCCGAGTGCGCAAAGTACGGCGGCCGCGATATTGATCGAGCCACCGGGATGCGGATACATGGGCCCGAGATTGGCTGGCCAGAAAGCCTTCCCGATGTACTTCATGTAGGCCAGAGCCGCATTGGTGATGTGCTCCCAGGGCGGGACTTCTTCGCGGAGCGCCGACCTCTGCACCTTCATGGTGATCACGGCGCTGGCAGCGGAGAGCGCGAACCACGGAATTTTCTCCCATGCGAGTTTTTTCCAGAGGACTGACCCACACAACGCAGAAGACGCGTTGTGTGGGGCACCCTCGGATTCACCACCGTCGGATTCACCATTGATTCGTCCGAGCGTGATTCTTCCGAGCGGCCAATAGTCGAGCAACAGCAGGGCAAATGGGAAGGTGATGACCTGTGGCTTGGCCATGAGTCCCAGGGCATAAAAAAGAGTTACCGCCGTGTGGCGGCGCAGGCCGGGCTTGCGCGCATACCAGCCATAAGCGGCGAGCGCCAGCAGGAAGAAGAGCATGCTCAGGACATTCTTGCGCTCGGAGATCCACGCCACCGATTCCACATTGATGGGGTGCAGCGCGAAGAGAGCGGCGACCATCAGACTGCGCCAGGTCATGCCCGTCGCATTGGCAAGGATCAGAAAGAGAATGACCGCATTCGCGGCGTGCAGCAGAACGTTATCCAGGTGCGGCCCGGCCGGGTTCGTGCCGAACAGTTGGCAATCGAGTTCCAGGGAAAGCCAGGTGAGAGGATGCCAGTTGGTCGCGGTCGTCGTGCGGAACGCCCAAGCAACCGAATGCCAATTCAGGCCGGAGCGGACCTCGGGATTTTGCGCTATATAGATATCGTCATCGAGATTCAAAAAGGGCGCGCGCGCGACCGCGTTATAGAGCGCGAGCGTGGCCAGAACCAGCAGGAGCGAGAGAATCAGTTTTTGCAATTAGGTACGTTTGGAAGGGGGTACCCCCCCTCCCCCCCTCCCCTCGGTCTTTTAGAATCAATACTTTAGCGAATTCTTCCTTTCAAAGTATTGATTACAAAATATTTAAAGTCAAAGTATTCATAACACATGATTTAACTAACACTTCTCTTGTGACTTTCCTATTTAAAGAGAACTGCGAGGAGTCGCTACGTAGGTAGCGAAGTGATCTGCGGAGAAGATCATCCGTGCTCCCTTCCTTAAGTGTTAGGGGTGTGCGGTGCTAAGTCAAGGAAAAGTGATCTTACTGTCATGGTCCGGGTATGCAGAATCGAGAATTGTGAAGTGCAGTCGTTCCGATAAACCGAGACAGAGGTAAACGCCCCAAAAGAAAAGCCCCCTGATTTGGGGGCTCTCAATGCGGGCCGGAAGTTAGTTGCGAATTACTAGTTACTCGGCCAGGCTGATTAACACGCCTAGCTGTTGCCCGCTACTTGGCGCAACTTTTCCGGCAGGAAGTGATAGGGCGGCCACGGTCCGCTGACCACCATTTCGCAATTCTTAAGCTGCTTGGCGGCTGTCGAGTAGCGGTTCTGATATTTTTCGATGGATTTGGTGTCGATGAGGTGGGCGATGTCGAGGAGCATGCCGTCGGCGGCGACGCGCTTGCAGCTCACTTCCTCTTCGAGCGGGTTGAAGAGCTTATGCACCTGGACGGAGAGGGCGCGGGCCTTGGTCTGGCGCTCGCGCTCGCGCGAGGCTTTCTCGCGGAGCTTAGCCAGATACTCCCGGCCTACCGTATCCGGTAACACAATTTCTTCCATATTGCCGCGCAGCGAGCCGTCGCGCACTACTAACTTGATACGCATCTCGGACTTTCCACGCAGGCGCGCCACACTCTCGCAGAAGGTGCGGCGATTGGATCGAACGGCCTGGCGGATAGCATCTTCTGTATCGAAGATCGTTCCAAAGCGGAAGGGAAGAACGGTAGAGGTGCGGAAGCTCTGGCTGACGACGCGAGCGTGCTCCAGAACCGATTTTTCATCCAATTTCGAGGTGGCGCGGTCATATTCACTGACGATGACCGCAAAATCCCCGCTGGGGTAGCTCATAACCGGAGAGGAGTTAACACCTTGAATTCCATCTAGGACGAACGGGCGACGGGCGCGAACACCGTTAGGAAGGGTCTGGTGTTCCGTGAGGCAGTACGCATACCACGACATGCATTCTCTCCGAATTGCACCGGGGCCTAGGGCTCCCTTTAGATTGTCTTAGTTACTTGGAGCTGCTCCTACCTGGAAGACGGTTGGTTGTATTGTTTTGAGACGAGACTGACACGAAAGTGTCGTGTCTAAAGCGATACTACTGCGGCTCGAGGAAATTTGCAACCTTTGTTACAAAGAGAGCATCGTTTTTTGTCTCAAATTGCTAAAAAAACGATTTTGGCGGGCCAAATGAACTGTTTCTCGGCGATGTGGGCCGCTTGCAAACAACTGCGGCAACTTCTGTCTCACAGTCACAGGCTGGGGTCGCGGGGGATAGTTACGTATTGGTAACCATGTTTTTGGCAGTAAACCCCATCGTGTCGCCGAATGGAGCCGTCACGATTTCTGCTTTCTCTGGGCGAGGCGCTCCTGGAGCGCGATCGTGACCACGCGCAGCATCTCGCCGGAGGGAGCGGGCTTGCCGGTCCAGATCTCAAACTGGCGCGCGGCCTGATGCACGAACATTTCGATGCCGGCGACGACCGCGATGCCCTTGGAACGAGCAATCTGCAGCAGGCGGGTTTCGACCGGGTCGTAGACCATGTCGAAGACGACCTTGGCCTGGACCTCATCTTCTCTTAGCGGGCAGTCGCGCGGGTTGCCCATGCCGACTGGGGTCGCGTTGATGATGATGTCGAAGGCGGTCTTGCGGACGTCGAGGTGCTTGATGACGCGCGCCTTCGCCTGGCGCGCGAGTTTCTGGGCTTTGATGGCGCTGCGATTCAAAATCCAGACTTCGGCGCCGCGTTCTTTCAAGCCGAACACGGCCGCGCGCGCGGCGCCGCCCGCTCCGATAACGAGGACCTTTGAGCCCTCGATCGTCAGCCGCTGCTCGAGCGGACGAATGATGCCGAAAACGTCGGTATTGAAGCCGAAAAATTTGCCATCCTGCCCGCGCACCACCGTGTTGCACGCGCCAATCTTTTCGGTGTGGGCATCGGTGTTGTCGAGGTATTCGAGGATGGCCTGCTTGTACGGCATGGTGACGCTCAGGCCGTGCAGGGGAATCTCGCGCACGCAGTGGATCAGATCCTTAAGCGTCCTGGCATGCAGGGGGACGTAGACGCCGTTGACATTCTCGCGCCGCAGGGCAGTGTTCATGATGATGGGCGAGAGCGAATGCTCGATGGGATCGCCGGCAACGCCATAGATGCGGGTGGCGGCATCGACTTGCTCGATGCGATAAATATTGCGCAGATCGCGGGTGCTCACCTGGCCGGGCGCGGTTTTTGACTCGGGGCTGACGGCGCCAAAGGTAAACACACTGCCGGCGCGCACGCTGAGCACGCGGCTGATGATGCCCTGCTCGCCCATGCACAATCCGATGAGGGCATATTTATCGCTTTGCGCCTGCAGAAACTTCATCATCGTCACGTTGTCGGAGAGCGTGGTGGCCGTGGTGACAATCTTGTAGTAGTCGGCGGGAATCTTCAGCATTTTGTCGAGCGTCGAGTCGAGATTGCGGGTGGCGCGGAAATCGTGGAAGGAAACGAGCAGTCCGGCGCTCTTGCGCAGACGCGCCAGGACATCCGGTTTCGTCTTGAGCGCGCTCTCGAGTTCCACATCGACGATCTGACATCCCGCAGCGTGTGCCTTGTTCAGGACCGCGAGTTGGGAGGGAAGCGATCCTTTGAACTTGCCGCCGTTGGCCGCGCGCCGGCAGGTGCCGATGGCCGTTACATACTGGTGAGTCTCGAGAAAGCGGCGGACCTTCATCATCGCGGCCAGCGGTTGTTTGAGGTAATCGAAGCGAAATTCGATAAAAGGATTGTCGCGGGCCATGACCTCGGCGATTTCGAGCATTTCGTCCGGAGTATCGGCGCTGACCGCCAGGCAGACTCTGGGCAGCCGGAGGGGCAGAAGACGGGGCGGGAATGTGGGGCTTAAGGCCAATGCCATGTAATTGATAGACGGCGCGATATTACAAGGGCGTACGCCCGGATGCAACAGGCGATTCAATAAAGAGGGGGGAGAGACCTTGGGAGGTCAACCACCCTCGTAACCTTGACCCGACCCTTCCCTCTTGTTACTTTTTGGGTGTAACCCTTGTCTTCCCAGATAGATAGCTGGGTACCGCGCGGGACCTTTGGCGGTGGGGCGGGAGTCAACATGAAGAAAACAGGATTGTTAGTGCTGTTGCTTATGGCGAGCCTGGCATTCAGCCAGTCGGCGCCGCCGGTCACATCCACCATGGCGGCCACGCCAAACGATAAGGGGATCGTCGAGAGCACGCCCAGCGTGCCTTTCGTCCGCTTCCAGACGCCGACCCAGGCTGACATCTATTGTGCCGGGTTTATCTCCAAGGACAAGCTGCCAGACTCGAAATACGTCAATGGAGGCCTGCAGTCGCCTACCTCGACCAAGTTTGAAATCGGCGAGCTGGTGTATTTGACTGGGAAAGACTATCAGGCGGGCTCGCTGTACAGCATCGTGCGCGAACTGCGCGACGTCAACCAATACGAAATGTATGCAGGAATGCGGAGACTGCTGGCCAGCGTCGGGCATGCCTATGGCGAGATCGGGCGGGTGCGTATTCTTGATGTCCGCGCCCATAGCGCGGTTGCGCAGGTGGAATTCAGCTGCGATCCCATCAACCCCGGCGATGTCGCTATTCCGTTCGTCGAGAAGCCTCCGGTCGCGTTCCACGTTCCGGGCCACTTCGATCGCTATGCCCCGGCCAATGGCAAGCTGACCGGGCGAATTCTGCTCGGCAAGGACTTTGACACGATTCTGGGCTCGGGCGTGAAGCTCTACCTGAATGTGGGAGCCAACCAGGGCGTGAAGGCGGGCGATTATTTCCGCGTGGTGCGCTCCTACACTTCGACGCTGCACGATCCGGTGGACTCGCTCTCCTTCAAGGCGCAGATTTCTGAAGACACGCAGATGCACTCGCCAACCTTTGAAGCATCGACCTGGACGAGGGGCAAGGGACCGAACATTCACGTCGAGGACCTGCCGCGACGCGCGGTCGGCGAGATTGTGGTGCTGAGCACCACGCCGACTTCTTCCGCCGCGATGGTCGTCTTTGCTCTTGAAGACGTCTACGCGGGCGACACGGTCGAGCTCGATCCGCAGGATTAGGCGGGCCAACAACCAACTTCCCAGGGGCAGAGGAAACTCTGCTCTTTTTTTGTGGGCTTTGTTTGTGTGGCGCGGACACTTTTGTCCGCGCTCTCGATATCAGTGGAGCCCGGCGCGGGCGGGAAGTGCCCACGCTAGATAACATCAGTGATAGAAGGGGATTTTCAAATCACCCGGAATGGCTGCGCCCGCTACCAGCAGCACCAACACAACAACTGCGAGTTCCATAAACTACTCCTACAGCAAGGCTGGAAAGACCCACACATCGCCAAAACGCGATCTGTGGCGTCCCATCAGAATACTTGGTTTCCGCGTGGAAACAAGGTCACTTTCGTGCCACCTTCCAAAGTATCGCCTCCAGAAGACCCCTGTACTTAGTAGGATGCGATGAGCGCGGGGGGAGTCAAATTAAGACCTGGAGAGGTTGGGGCCGATCACAACGCGATGTCTTCGTCGCCGAAAACCTCGGCGGTAAAAGCCTCAATCGTGGCCGATTTTCGCCAGGCGTCGAGTGGCAACCCGGCCTTGTGGCAGGTTTGGGCTAGAAATGTCTCCCGGTCCCAGCCGTGCTCGACCGGAACCTGAGGCAGGAGGAGGCCGCGCCGTATGCCACTCGAAATCAGCAGCCCGTGGCGGCCAACTTCGATATCGCTGGGGACGATTGGAAACAGCGGCGAGAGCACGCTCAGCGAAATACGAAGAGCTGGGACCTCTTCGGGAGTGACCGGCCAGAAGCGCGAGTCTTCGAAGGCGGCGGCGCGGGCCGTCTCGGCCACGGCGCGATGGAGCGGGCGGATCGGCAACGCATAACCCACGCAGCCCCTGAGTTCGCCGCCATAATAAAGCGTGGTGAAGACGCCGCGCGGTTCGGTAAGGGCGGGCCAGGACGAAGGCGGGAAGGGCAAAGCCGGGGGCGATTCCGGAAGCGGGTCGCCCACCAACCCTGCGGCGATTGCGGCGCGGGCAATGCCGATCAGTACCTGACGCTGTTCGCGGGTAAAGCCGGCGGTCTTGGCGTCGGCAGGTGCAGCCCTCGCGCCATCCACCAGATTTTCAGACAGTCTGGACATCGCGTTTCCTCCGCCGTGCGAGGACGAAGGCGCGCCGCTTGCGCCGCTTTTCCGCCGTCCGGTCAATGCGCGACCAGAAGGCGACGAAATAATCGATGGCAGAGACCAGCGACAGCAGCACCATGAACCAGATTGCGAGGAGCGCGATCCAGTAGACGGGGAAAACATAAACACTTCCGAGCGGCCAGTCATGCCAGCGACGCGCCAGAATTACCGCGACCACCGAGATGATCTGCACCAGCATTTTGAACTTGCCGAGTTCGCTGGCCTGGATCGTGAAGCCTTCCGACGCGGCAATGGAGCGCAGGCCGCTGACCAAAAATTCGCGTCCAATAATGACGACCGCAATCCAGGCGGGCACGAGCACAGGATTGAATTGCACGAGGGTGACGAAGGCGGCCGCGATCAGCAACTTGTCGGCGAGCGGATCAAGCAGCATGCCCATGGTCGTGATCTGCCCGCGTTTGCGCGCAAGATAGCCGTCGATGCCATCGGTGATCGAGGCAAGAATAAAGACGGTGGAGGCCAGAATTTCACGCTCGCCGTTGGTGTCAGACAGCCGGGGAGTGCAAAGGATCCAGATCAGCAGTGGAATCGCGGCGATACGCGTGAGCGTGATGTAGTTGGGAAGATTCACGCAAAGATTGGCCTGGCTGCGGTTGGCAGACAGATTGATTATGCTCCACAACCGGGGGCATGGCAACGGAGTTACTTTTACGAGGCTAACTTCCTTAGCAGGCGGGCGATGCGCACTGCGCGGTGCAGTGGAAACATGGCCTCCGGCAGGACGACGGCCTCAACTTCGCCCTGCCCGGGTGTCCACACCAGCCGCCAGAGATAACGGCAGCGGTCGGCTGTTCGCTCCCGCAGGCGCAGCGTTTGGCGGAAATATTCGGTAGATTCCAAGTCATAGCTCGCACCGCGAGCCAGGCGGGCTGCACACTCTTCCCCTAACAGTGGTATCTCGGGATCGCCATCGATCGCTGCTTGCGCGGCCGAGGGAATCACCGCCCCCAGCAAACGTTGCGCAAGCCAAAAGCTTACGCCCAGGATTCGCACGATGCCGAGGGCGCGTGCGCGCGCGATCGCGTGCGCGTGGTCGATGTCCGGCAGGCGCAAAGTTTCGGCGATGTCGGCGACCCAGATCAGGCGCGTCCAAAGATGCTTGGCGGAGTGCAGGCACAGAACCAGCAGGGAATCTTCGGGGGACAGGCATGGAATCGTCGCGTCACGATTTTCGCTGTCGGAGCCTTTGCTCCCAGCGAGGTGAATCCGTCCGGCGCGGGCCCACAGATCGTCAAAGCGAAAATCCCGGGGATCGACCGCATAGAAATAAGGAAGCAGCGCCCACTGCACTTCGAGCAGATTCTTGCCGCCGGGACCATCAAAGGAGCGCTCGTAGCCCGTTTTCAGCCAGAGCCGCTCGACAGCGGGAGTGAGCGGCTTGGAGGGCTGGTAGCCGATTTCCGACAGCGCCTGCCGCGCTTGCCCAAAATCGGCCGGCGAAATTAGAAAATCAAGATCGGAGAAACTGCGCAGAGCGAGATCGCCGTATGCGGATTGCGCCAGCACCGGGCCTTTGTAGGGAATTGCTCGCACTTGCTTCTGCGCGAAATGTTGCATGATGCGCATCAACTCTGCCGCGAACCACAGATTGCGGCGAAAGTTTGCCGCATAGGCGGATTCGAGCGACCGCCTGATCTCCGGTGGGAGCGCCGGGGCATGTTCGATCAAATTGCGTGCCGCCAGCGCAACTACGCCGTGATGCTCGGCCAGGCGAAGGAACTCTTCCCAGTTGAAATCGGCAGACGGGCAATGCGCCAGGCGCGCCGCTTGCTCCGGACTCGGCCTCGCGACACAACATGCACACAGCAACTCAAAAGCGTTGCTGGAACCCAACGAGACACCTGCCGGAGGACGCGAGAGGAGAGCTTCAGACATCAACTTTTCCAACTGGACTGCGAACTATAATACAGAGACTCCGCAGCCCGCTTTTCAATTTCATGGATCAGGTTGTATTCGAATCCGTGCACAAGGTATTTCGGCACCGCCCGGCGCTGTTCAACTGGGTGGGACGCGAGCGTACGGGCGAGACGGTTGCGCTGAACAACGTCTCTTTTTCCGCGGCGAGCGCGGAAGTGGTCGCCCTGCTCGGCCCCAACGGCAGCGGCAAAACCAGCACGCTTAAGTTGATCTCGACCATGCTGCTCGCCGATGCGGGCTCGGTTCGAGTAGGCGGCTGCGATGCGCAACGCGATGGAAGCAAGGTTCGCCGGCAGGTCGGCATTGCCGTCGCCAATGAGCGTTCATTTTTTCCGCGTCTCTCGGCGCGCGAAAATCTCGATTTTTTTGCGGCGCTTGACGAGGTCCCGCGCCGCGACCGCTCGCGGCGTATCGAAGAAGTTTTGCACGATACCGGCCTCGAAGAGCAGGCGGACACGCTCGTCATGAAATTTTCGAGCGGCATGTACCAGCGGCTGGGGCTGGCTCGCGCTCTCGTCAAGCGCCCCGCCGTGCTGTTGCTGGACGAGCCGACGCGCAGCCTCGATGCCGCTGGCACCAATCATCTCTGGTCTACGATCCGCACGCTCGCGCGGCAGAGGGCCACCATTTTCGTAGCCACCCACAATTTTGCCGAGGCGGCTGCGCTGGCCAGCCGCGTATTGCTGTTGCATCGCGGAGAGTTGCTGGCGGACCGTGCGTTGAACAACAGGCTGTCCCCCGATCGCTTGCGCAGCACCGGCGAGGCTGCCGAGGAGTTGCGTGCTCTCTACTTCCGGCTGACGAGTGAAAGCGCAACTGGCGACAGAAGTGTCGACAGCTTCGAAGCTGACGAAGTCGACAGAAATGTGATTCGCCGGGCGGGAGCGGCTTCATGACCGCAATTGTCGACAAACTCGCCGTCATTCTGCGCCGCGATATTCTCACGGCGATTCGTCACCGCAGCGGCTTCGTCGTGACGCTGGTGGGAATCTTTGTCGAACTCACGGCGTTTTACTACCTGTCGCGCGCCATTGGACCCGGTTTTCGCCCCGACGGGATCGCCTATTTCCCCTTTCTGCTGGTCGGCACCGGCCTGTACACCTTTTTTGTGATGAGCGCGCAGGCTTTCCTGAGCGCGGTGCAGGAGGCACAGCAGACTGGCACCCTTGAAGTGCTCATGACAACTTCGACGCCGCCCGCCGAGTTGATTATTCTGAGCTCCATCTCCGCCTTCGCCGGCAGCCTGACGAATCTGGTTGTCTACGTCATTGGCGGGATCGTCATCTTCCGGGCCGCGGTCCACGCTAATCTGCTGTCGTGCTTCGTCGTGCTTGTGCTTTCGCTGGCGATTGCGCTCGCGCTCGGGATTTTTGCCGCCACGTTTCAGGTGGCCTTTCAAAAAGGCTCCGCGCTGGTATGGCTGCTGGGTTCGGGATTGTGGTTACTAAGTGGGGCCACCTTCCCGGTGCAGAGTCTGCCGGGGCCGCTGATAGCGCTCGCGCGCGCAGTCCCTTTCACCTACGCGATCGATGGCATGCGCGGCGCGCTGCTCGATGGACGGTCGGTTGCGGCGATGGCTCCCACATTGACGGTGCTCACGGTGTTCGCTGTCGTTTTGCTTCCACTTGCAATGCTGGGCCTGTCGGTGAGTCTGCGGCGCGCGCGGCAGTTCGGCACGCTTTCTTTTTATTAACAAGGGCAAGCTGCCTGTTCGATCCAACTGTGATATTGGCATCATGAAAATCGTGTAGTACACTGCGCTTACTTCTCAAGAAATTGGGGGAATGAGCCGAAGTTAGCGGCCCTACTTAATTACCATGAATGATCAAACCCCTCACGAGAAACAGACGCACATCGCCGAAAAGCTGAGTGGCAAGAAGAAGCCGTATCAGAGCCCGGGGTTTCGCTTTGAGCGGGTCTTTGAGACGGCCGCTCTGTCGTGTGGCAAGCTTGCCGGCACGTCTGCGATCTGCAACTCTTCGCGAAAGACCTCCTGACCTTGGACAACACGCCCAACGTCTGCACGGAAAGCCGGGAGGCTGAGCGTTCTTCCATAGCGGCGGATAGCTTGCGCGCGAGCGGGCGGTTGCGCCTGCGCGTGCGCGGCGAAAGCATGCTGCCCAGTCTTTGGCCGGGCGAGGTCGTCGAGATTGCCCGCTGCTCGCTGGACGAAGTGCGTCCCGGAGAAATCGTGCTCGCCTTCCGCGACGGACGATTTTTTCTGCACCGCTTTATTGGACGTTCGCAAGCCGGCGGTTTTTTGTTGCGTGGGGATTCCATGCCTGCTCCCGACCCCGAATTTTCGAGCGAGGAGTTGCTGGGGCGAGTCATGAACTGCTCCCTGCGCTCCTGGTCTCGGGCAATTGGGCAACTTTTCTGTCATTGCGCACCCGCACGACGGCTTGCGCTGAACCTGCATGGCAAGCATAACGCTGGCTCGGCTGCCAACCTTGCGACATATCCGATGCAGGCACGCGGACAGGAGTGTCCGCGCTACACGATCCCGGAGCTGCCGAATGCCGGGGCCTAAGCATGTTGCGTGCGTCGAGATCGGCGGCGTTCCGGTTTCGCTGTCCACCACGGACGAGATTTTCTATGACGTGCTGCTGCGGCGCTATTCCGATTTTCTGAGCGAGGCGCCTGCCGAGTTCGCGCTCGAATTCGAAATCCTAGAACCGCGGCCGGCCTCCGACGACGATGTTCGGGTCCGCCGCGACGGCGAGGAGTGGTTGCTGGAACGTGGCGACTTCTCGGCGCGCTGGGATCCGCGCACGGGCAACGGTCTGGTCCGTCAGAATGCCAATCCTTATTCCCTCGACTCGGTGCTCCGCATTCTGCATAGCCTGATTCTCGCCAAACGCGGAGGCTTTCTGCTGCATGCCGCCAGCGCGATCTGCGATGGCCGGGCTTTCCTGTTCTCCGGGGTATCGGGCGCGGGCAAAACAACCATGACGCGCATTGCGACCGAGGACGTGACGCTGCTCACCGACGAGATTTCCTATGTTCGGCCAAGCGAAGATCGTCCAGAGAATGTCCGGTCGGAAGTAGATCACGAGCGCCGCATCTATCGTGCTTTTGGCACGCCCTTTGCCGGAGAGTTGGCCAAAGCCGGTGAGAATACCAGCGCTCCGATCGCGGCCTTATTTTTCCTTGAGAAAGGTCCAGAAAACCGCATAGAGGAACTCTCTTCCGCTGAAGCCGTACGCCGGCTCATGCGGAATATCCTGTTTTTTGCCGAAGATCCCATCCTTGCAGAAGAGCTGCTGGCCACGGCATGCGCATTCACTGCGTCACTCCCCATCCGGCGCCTTACGTTCTATCCTGATAGTCAAGTGTGGGATGAAGTGCGCCGCTTCGGTCGGGAAGCCCAGCGCGCGTTTGCTGGTGCGTTGGACTGAAAGAGGGGGAGCCCACGCATGTCTGAGACTTACATTGCCCGCAGTTCGGCCATTGCCGCCCGCATGCTTGCCGGAGAGATGATGGTCATGAATTCGGCGGACTCGACGTTCTTCACGCTGAACGAGGTGGCGACCACGATCTGGAAAGCGGCCGACGGCCGGACTCCGCTGAGCGAGATTGTTCGCGACCAGATCTGTGAAATATTCGACGTCGATGCGTCAAAGGCGCAGGCCGATGCCGAGCGCTTCGTCGCGGACCTGGCGAGCCATGGAATTCTGCTCGTTTCCGATCGCCCCTTTGCTGCGGAGCCGGCGCAATGAGCCTGATGGCCGAGGTCGGTCAGAAGGCGTTCAATCTCGGGGTGCCGCTCGCCCTCCATCTGGATGTCACGTATCGCTGCAACGAGCGCTGCGTGCATTGTTATCTGGATCACGACGATCACGGCGAGATGACTACCGCCGAAATCAAAGACGTACTCGATCAACTGGCTGAGGCCGGCGTCTTTTTTCTCACGCTCAGCGGCGGGGAAGTATTCATGCGCCGCGACTTCTTCGAAATTCTTGAGCATGCGCGGCGGCTGATGTTCAACGTCAAGGTAAAGACGAATGCCGTGATGATCGGCGAGGCCGAGGCGGCGCGCCTGCGCGCGCTTAACGTCGACACGATTCAAATCAGCCTCTACTCGCATCGGCCCGAGGTCCACGACGCGATCACCAAGCTGCCGCATTCTTTTGAGCGCACCATCAAGGGCATCGAGTTTCTGCGCGATCGGGGCCTGCGCGTGACCATTGCCAACGTTCTGATGACGGCCAATCTTGCGGATCAGTACGGCACGCAGAAGCTGGCCGCCGAGCTCGGCGTGCACTACACGCTCGATCCCACCATCACGCCCATGATGGACGGCGATATGTCAGTGCTGGCGCTGCGCATCCCGGGAGAGGAACTGGGCGAGGTGTTCCGCAATCCCGCTCTGGTTCCCAACCAGGAGGAATTCTGCGCGCCGCCCGCGCCGCCGTCCGCTGAGGATCTGGAAGGTTACTCGTGCAGCGCCGGCCATTCGTTCTGCTACATCTCGCCTTACGGGGATGTGTTTCCGTGCGTGCAGTTTCCGCTGCCCACCGGCAATGTTCGGCGGCAGAAATTTCTGGATATCTGGAATTTCTCACCGCAGATGCAGGAGGTGCGCTCGATCCAGGCCCGCGACCTGACGACCTGCTCGTCGTGCTCGCACGTCGCGAGTTGCACGCGCTGTCCTGGGCTGGCTTACATGGAAGGAAGTATGCGCGGTCCGTCCACCGCCGATTGCGAGAAGTCTTTTTACCGGACCGGCGTGCCGACCGCGAATATGCTGCGGCAAGGCTTATCGAAGCCGCGGGGTTTCGTGCCGCTGATTCAGATTCAGCCGGCCGCGGTCTTGCCTGAGAGCAACTTCATCTCCGCGGATTGACACGGATTTTCAAGGATTTTTCTTCGTTTCTTTTGCTCTCCGTGTAAATCCGCGTGAATCCGCGGAGATGAAGTTTAGGAGCTATAGCCCCGCTACGGCGTTCTGACCGCGCTTGAGGTCTTGTTTGGATTCCGCGTTGGCCAGGTGCTCCAGTGCGCGTTGCAAAGCGCACGAACCTCGTGCGTCGACTCCTGGAATTTGATCGCCGCCCCAATGCCCATGTCCATGCGCACGACCTCGCACTGAATCGCAACCGTGACCTGCTCAATCGTGAACGTCAGCTTTAGCTTCGACCCGGGAAGCAGCATGGCGCTGGTTTCGGCATAGCAGCCGCCGATGCTCAGGTTCGTGAGAATGCCGAGCACGGCGCGGTCCTGGCCTTCGACCGCAATCTCCGTCGTAATGCGGCCGCGAATGCGCGGATATTGCCGGCGATTATTGCGCGATGGCTGGCTCTGCTTCTGGAGGTACATGCGCTTGTCGGCTTCGGAAAGCAGCTTCTCGGCGTCGAGCCCATCCTCGGGATAAACGGACTTGCCGACGCTCAACGACAAAATGTCTTCGTTGCAAACCTCGCGGCCCGTTTTTTGCGCCAGTTCCCGCATCTGTTCGGCTTTGCGCGAAGCCGCTTCCGGTGTGAGACCGGGAGCGATCACCACGAATTCGTCTCCGCCCATGCGCGCTACGTAGTCATACTCGCGGCTGGTTTCCTTGAGCGCGTGCGCGAAGAGCCGCAGGACGCGATTGCCTTCGAGGTGCCCGAAGCGGTCATTGATCTGTTTGAAGCCATCCATGTCGCTGACCATTACCGTCAGCGATTTGCCATCGCGCTTGCAGCGCGCCAGTTCGCGGTCGAGTTGTAAGAAGAGCGAGCGCGCATTGGGAAGGCCGGTGAGGTAATCCGTAACCGCGGAGTTTTCCGCCTGCTCATACTTCTGCGCGTTCTCGATGGCCAGCGCCATCTTTCCACTGACCGCCTGCAAGATGCGCAGGTGGTCGGAGGTAAAGAAGTCTTTTTCGGCATGGTAAAGCGCGACCACTCCTACCACGCCCTGCAATCCCTCGAGCGGCACTGCCAGCGCCGAAGTCAGCGTGCTGTACTTCGAGGGATCGTTCAGGTAGCCCGGCTCGACGGAAGGATTGCCGTTCAAAATCGGCTTGAGGTTCTGCGCGACCCAGCCAGACAGCCCTTGTCCCATGGGAATTCGGAGGGAGGCAAACAGGCGGAAGTTGTCGCCGTTCACGTACTCGGGAACGAGTTCGTCCCCATGCCGCACATAAATGGCAATCGCGTCATACGACATGGCGTGGCGCAACTTCACGGAGAATACGGAGAGTGTTTCGCCCAGGCTGAGCGATGCGCCTAGATCCTGGCTGAGTTCGAAGAGGGTCTGCGCCTCCTGGCGCGCGGCTGCGATCGAGCTCAGGAAACTGCGTTCATGGGGTTGGCGCTTGCCCTGTCCTTCGAATCCGGCAGCCGGTTGAATCGCCGGCCTTTCCGCTGTCTCCTCGCCAGCCTCTACCGCAGTCGTTTCCGCCGGCATCTTGGGTTTGTCCGTCTTCGCGTGAACCAGTTTTTCGAGCTCCACATAGCGGCGCTGGAGCACACTGACGACCTGCGGATCGAACGACTTGCCCGACTCTTTCGAAAGCTTCGCCATGGCCTCATCCATGGGCAAAGCACGCCGGTACTGGCGATCCGAGGCTAGCGCATCGAGAAAATCCACTGCCGCCAGAATGCGCGCGCCGATCGGGATTTGTTTTCCGCGCAGTCCTAGAGGGTAGCCCGTGCCGTCAAATTTTTCGTGGTGTGCGCGGACGATGGGCACGACCGGATAGGGAAATTGCACGCGTTCGAGAATGTCCGCTCCCACCATGGGATGGATCTTCATCTTCTCGAATTCTTCCGGCGTCAGGCGCCCCGGCTTGGAGACGATGTGCTCGGGAATGGCCAGCTTCCCGATATCGTGGAGCAGGGCCGCAGCCTGCAGGGCCTCCATTTCCTGGGCTTCCACTTTGAGCTCTTTCGCCACTTCGACGGCGTAAACGCGTACGCGCTGCAAGTGGTCATGCGTGGTCTGATCCTTGGCCTCGATGGCCAGCGCCAGCGCTTCGATAGTGCGCATGTGCAGGTCAGCCATTTCCTCTACGTGGCGCTTTTCGTCCGACAGCTTTCCGAGGTAGAGCCGGTAGGAGCGGTAAATGAGATAGACGACCGGCAGCGTCAGCAGCGAAGTCTGCCAGTCGCTGAAGCTGTGGATCCAGCTCATCATGCCGACCACGCCCGCGCCCACCAGGTAGTACGGGAAGCTCCAGAAGTAGCACTCCGACCAGATCTTGCGCAGCGAACGCCGCTCGGTGAGCGAAATGATGATGGCGATGGGCAGGGTGTTGGTAATGAAATAAACGCACGCGCCCAGAAACAGCAGCGTGGAGGGATTCGCCGCACTGTGGATGAGCGAATAACGGTAGAGGAAAAAAGTGGCTGCGATCGCCAGCGCTGTCGAGCAAACATTGAACGCCACTTGTACCGGCGCTGGCCGCTCGACACTGAGGCATTGCACCAGAACGGCCGCGCACCCGAGCGCCATTGTTTCCTGCAGGCTTAACTCCAGCACCCCCGCCAGCACGAACAGAAAATTCACCGACATCGTTCCGGTAATGCTGGGCAGGTTTACCTTGAGCCGCGAGGCGGCGATAGCGATGACCAGGTAGCAGAAGAACTTGACGGGGTTCTGACTCTTACCGTGGAGAATCGCAGCGTAGGTCAAGACCGCCAGGCCACAGATGACGACGATGGCGATAAAAGCGCGCGGCGCGGCCTTCATTTCCTTCCACGATGGGGCACGCGAAGACATTAAAGACGGACCTCTACCCTCGAATCCTTGGCGTAGGACGGCAAACGGACACCACTTTCTATTGAAACAGGCGGGGTATGGGGGGGGAAGCGTAAGGAAGGTTAAGAAGAAACTAATGTAATTAGCCAGAGAAACCGATAGTACTTGACCGTTTGGAGAACCCGGGAACCGTTCTTGGGCGACTTGCTCAGGGGATTTGTTTGGGCGGGGCGAACCGCGCCAAACTATAGATTGGCATGGGGTTGTCATCCTTCAGTACAAGTCGCGCAGCCATCTCGCCGAGCGCGGGACCGTGCTTGAATCCATGGCCCGATCCGCCGCCCACGATCCACACGTTCTGATTCGCCGGATGCCGGTCAATGATGAAGTTATGGTCGCTGGTGTCCTCGTACTGGCAGACGCGGGTTTCCACCAGCGGAGCATCCTTCATTCCGGGAAAACGATGGGCAAGATAGCGGCGCGCTGCGGTCAGGCGATGGTCGCTGATCACCCGCTCTCCTGAAGTCGGATCGAACTCCTCCCCGCGCGAATCGTCGGCCAGCTTGAAGCCGCGTCCCTCGTTTCCGGGAATGCCGTACATGAAGTGGTCACCATGATCGCCCCAGACGGGAATGTTGCCTTCGTTGTAGCGCGCGTCGTGGGCGGGCGTTCCGAAGAAGAACACGTCCTGCTTGGTGGAAATGAAGTGGGGACCGAGGGTTTGCGGAAAGAGTTTGCCGAGCCATGGACCGCAGGCGAAGACGTAGCGGTCGGCCGCAAGCGTTGGTCCATCTGAGAGTGATCCATCTGAGAGCGTCAGCTTGGTCCAGCGGCCGGAGTCAAGCGCGCTTTTGTCCCGATCACTCACGGCCACCGCTGCCTGCCGGTATTCGCCGCCCTCGATCACAAATTGCTCGACGACCGCACGCGCTGAGGCCCGGGCTAGGACATAACCGCTTTCGGGCTCGTAGATGCACCACGCAATATTTTTGAAATTGATTTGCGGCCAGCGGCGAGCCATTTCGGGCGAAGAAAGCTCTTCAAACGGAATGCCCGCATCCTTCAGCAATGGTAGCGATCCACGCTCGAAGTCTCCGTCTCCTTCGACCATCCACAAAACGCCGATGGGAAAGAAGAATTTCCGTTTCCACTGCGCCTCGTGTTCTTTCCAAAGCTGAATGGCGCGGGCGGCGAGCGCGGTATAAGGCTGGTTCGGCCCATAAGCGCCGCGCATCACGCGCGTCTCTCCGCCGGAGGAGGCGCGGGAATTCCCCGGACCCCAGCTGTCAACCAGAGTTACGCGCGCTCCTCCGCGCTGGAGGTAGAGAGCGGTCCAGCCGCCGAAGGCGCCGGCGCCGATTACGGCTATGTGGGGTTTGCCGCTCATCGAGACGCGATTGGCAGAATCTTATCCATCACGATCATTTCGCTATACCTGCTCGCGCGACTCGCCGAGTTCGACGTTAACTTCGATTTTCTTCTTGCCGCGGAAGATTGTAACTTTTACGGTGTCGCCGGCACGGTGGTTGTTCATAACTTGCGAGAGATCCTGCTGGTTCTCGATGCGCTTGCCATCGATGGCGACGATCAGATCTCCTCCGATGAAGATTTGCATATTGCCGAGATAGGCGCGCTCGGTGCCGCCACGCAGGCCGGCGCGGTCGGCGGCTCCGCCCGGAACAGATTGCACGATGAGTAGACCGTAGTCGGCAGCGAGGCCGAGTTCGCTGGCCAACTCGGGATCGATAGGAATGGTGCGAACGCCGAGTGCGGGGCGGCGCACACGGCCGAGGGTGACGAGATCGTTGAGGACGGCTTTGGCCGTGTTGATCGGGATGGCGAAGCCGATGCCCGCACTCTGCCCGACGCTGGAGGCGATCATGGTGTTGATGCCGATCACTTCACCGTGCAGGTTGAGCAGCGGGCCTCCGGAGTTGCCGGGGTTGATGGCGGCGTCGGTTTGGATGGCATCTTCGATCTGCATGCCGTCGGGCTCGCGAATGCCACGGATGGAGCTGACGATGCCGATGGTCAGCGTCCCGTTGAGTCCGAAGGGATTGCCGATGGCGTAGACCTTCTGGCCGACTTGAAGATTGGAGGAATCGCCGAGCGTCATGGGGCGAAGGTCGGGTACCTTGATTTGAATTACGGCGAGGTCATGCGCCTTGTCAGTGCCGACGATGGAGGCTGGAACCTGCTTCTCCTTGCCGTGGAGGGAGACGTAGACCTTGCTCGCGTTTTCGATGACGTGGTAATTGGTGAGAATGCGCCCCTCTTTATCGATGATGAAGCCGGAGCCTTGACCTTCCTGTTCGTACTGTCCGTAGAAGAAGTCGAAGGCGCGAACTCTTGAAGTGATGTTGACGACGGACCCGATGTTTTTGCGGTAGACGCTGATGTTGTTCTGCTCTTCGGCGTCGAAGGATTCATTGCTGGCGGCCTCGGTGATCTCCACGTGCTGCGGGCGGCTCATCCAGTCGGCGGGATGAAAGGTTGCGCTGCGATGGGTGGTGAAGTAGAAAAAGCCTGCGGCCAGGATGAGGGCGAAGACTACGGGACGGGCAAGTCTCATATTTCATGGGCTCCGTGTTGGGCCTGTAGCAATTTTAGTCGAAAGGGAATCGGGTCATCGGGTAATTGGGCCATCGGGTCATCTGAAAATCAAAACAACGGCCGCCAGTTGCGCATTCTTGCGCAATCCGCCGGGTTTCAGATCGCCCGATGACCCGATCACCTGATGGCCCGATCTCATTTCTTCCCCCAGCCGCCGCCGCCCGGGGATTCGATGCGAACTCGTTCCCCCGCACGCAGGCGAGCGCTGGTTTTGCCAGGTAGTTCTTCTTCCGAGCCGTCCTGGCGAATGATGACGGTGCGGCCGGGAGCGCCGTCGCTTCCGCCATTCAGCCCGTAGGGGCCACGGGTGCGACGATCAGCTAGCAGGGTGACCTGCGCATCGGTTAGAACTTCGATCTCGCGAATGATGCCGTCACCGCCCTTGTGTAGCCCGCGGCCTCCGCTGTTGGGGCGCAGCGAATATTGCCGGAGGCGCACTGGATAGGCATTTTCCAGCGCCTCAGCCGGAGTGTTCAGCGAATTCGTCATGTGCGTGTGCACGCCGGAGACGCCGTCTTTCGTTGGACGCGCGCCCATGCCGCCGGCGATGGTTTCGTAATAGGCGAAGGGCTGACCCGTGGGGGAAGCTTTCCCGCGTGAATCTTCGCCACGGAAGTCAAGACCGCCGATGGTCAGGTTGTTCATGGTTCCGGCGGCGGCGGCGGGAATACGGTCGGGAATGGCCTGGGCTAGCGCGCGGAGGAGGACGTCGACTATGCGTTGCGAGGTTTCAACGTTGCCGCCAGCCACTGCGGCAGGCGGACGCGCATTGACGACTGTGCCGGGCGGCGCGATGATGCGAATTGGACGCATGAGTCCGGCGGTGGCGGGGACATCTTCGCGCAGCAGGCATCGGAAGACGTAGAAGCAGGCGGAGTAGGAGATGGCTTCGACCGCATTGATGGCGCCCTGAACCTGTGGATCGCTGCCGGTGAAATCGATGGTGACGGCGGGGCGATTGGAGGTAGTGATCTGCGCTGAAGGAGACGCGGCGGGCCGCGTCTTTACGCGAGATTTCTTGGAGGTCGCGAGATTGGAGCTAACCGCGATGCGCACGGGTTTTGTTCTATGCCATCGTCATCGAGAAAATCTTCCGCGCTGATATTCCCCCGGCGGCATGCTCGCAAGGAAAGTGCGCATCAATTCTTCCGAATAGTCGAGGAGATCGGCGGCGGCTTTTTGCGTGCGGGCAAGGCCGTAGCGGGTGCATAGTTCGCCGAGACGCTGCGCGCCCGTCTGGCAGGCGGCGATCTGCGCGCCCAGGTCGCCTTCCCGCTCCTCGGGCGTGCGCACATTATTGAGGAGCAGGGCCAGCACGTCGGGGACGATTTTTCCGGCGCGCATGATTTTGACCGGCGGAATGCGGAAGCCTTCCTGATAAATTTCGCGGCACGGGCCCATGGAGCCGGGATAAGTGCCTCCCACATCGGCGTGATGCGCGCGCGAGGCGACGTAGAAGTCCGGTGTGGCCGTGTGGCGCGGGCGCCCTCGCCCGCGGCTTTTGATTTTGCCGACCACAGTCTCGTCAATGCACACGGGCATGACCATCGTGATATCAGGCAGATGCGTGCCGCCGCGGAACGGGTCGTTGAGCATGACCACGTCGCCCGGCTCAAGAGGAGAGTTATTGAGCTCGCACTGCGCGATGGCGGCGGCGACCGACATCGGCATCGATCCAAGGTGCACAGGCATATGGTCGCCCATGGCGATGACCTGGCCGCGCGCATCGAAGACCGCGCACGAGTAGTCGCGGCGCTCTTTGATATTGGGCGAGAACGAGGTGCGGCGCAGCGCCGCGCCCATCTCCTCGGCAATGGAGTGATAGAGGTTCTTGAAGACTTCGAGTTCGATGGGATCGCGCATGAAGAAGTTCTCGGGTAATTTTGTAATTTCGAAATGTATGTCAATTGAAACCCAACGCACCGGACGCAATTGGCACACATCGACCAAATTACGAAATCAGAGAGTGGTACACAAGAACTGAGAATCTGAGACTGTTACACTCTTCCAATTATGGCCGAAGGGCGTTCACGAATCTGGGTTTGGTTTTTAGTCGGCGGCGGGCTGTTTGTACTGTTCGTTGCTGCCGTCATCACGCTTGTGTATTTCAGCTTCAGCGGAAACGACGAAGAATTTTCGGGCTTTGGCCCGAAGATCGGCGTCGTTGACCTGGACGGCGTAATCGTCTCGCCCAAGAAGGTCGTGAAGCAACTCAAGGATTTTGCCAACGACGATTCCATCAAAGCCATCATTATTCATGTGAATTCGCCGGGC
Source organism: uncultured Acidobacteriaceae bacterium (assembly GCA_963698865.1). Taxonomy (GTDB): domain Bacteria; phylum Acidobacteriota; class Terriglobia; order Terriglobales; family Acidobacteriaceae; genus Acidiflorens. Next base: position 1,931,311 of record CAVOSL010000007.1, read on the forward strand.
GGCGGTGTGGCCGCTTCGGAGGAGATTTATCGCGAGGTCAAGCGCATCCGCGACGAAAAGAAGAAGCGCATCGTGGCCTCGATTGAGACGGTCGGGGCCAGCGGTGCCTATTATGTGGCTTCGGCGACCAACAAAATCTATGCGGATAAAGGCAGCATCGTCGGCTCGATCGGTGTGATTGCCGAGTGGGTGAACTACGAGGAATTGCTCAAGTGGGCGAAGCTGCATGCCATTACCATGAAGGCGGGCGAGTTCAAGGATACGGGCAGCCCGACGCGCGAAATGACTCCGCCCGAGCAGAAATATTTTCAGGGCCTGATCGACAACATGCACACGCAGTTCATTCAGGCGGTAGCCGATGGGCGGCATGAGAAAGAAGGCGACATTCGCGCGCTCGCCGACGGCAAGGTTTGGACGGGGGAGCAAGCTCTGCCTCTTAAGCTGGTCGATCAGTTGGCGGATTTTGAGGGCGCGGTGAAGGATACGGCGCGCTCCGTAAACATTTCCGGCGAGCCCTCGCTGGTGTGGCCTCCGCGGGAGCGGCGGGCGGGACTGCTGGATGTGCTGTTTGGAGATGTGTCGGACTATTTGCCAACGCGCGAAAAGCTGCTGGAGCAGCAGGTGGGTTTCTACTACCTGTGGAAGTAGAGAGCGGCGTTCTCAGTTTTCAGTTGTCAGTTCTCAGTAAAACCAAAATCTAGGGTGGTTTCCTGGAACCAAAGGCTGTTGGTGCACCGGCGATTAGTGGTATCCGCCTCCCCACTTGCGCAGAACCCCTGAAATTTGAGAAGGTTATAAGGAATCTCAGGCACGGTTTCGGTCGGGTTGTCTCACTGAGAACTGGGAACCGAGAACTGAGAACTTTGGAGCGCAGAGGCTTATGACAAAAGCGGATCTGATCGAAGAGGTTTCCCGGCTGGCGGAACTGACCCGCAAGGACAGCGAAGTGATCGTCGAAACGATCTTTGACAGCGTAGTGCGATCGCTGCGCGTGGGCGACAAGATCGAGATCCGCGGATTTGGCAGCTTCCGCACCCGCCAGCGCAAGCCGCGCGTCGGCCGCAATCCGAAGACCGGCGATCGCGTGGAAGTTCCGGCCAAGAAAATTCCGTTCTTCAAACCGAGCAAGGAATTGAAAGATCTGATCAACAGCGGGGCGAATGTGACGCCGTCGATTCCGATTCCGCCGCCTTCCAGCTAGGTCACTGGTCACAGGTCACGGGCCGGCGCGAGTGTGTAAGATGTGGGGAGCGGGCCCGTAGCTCAACGGTTAGAGCAGCAGACTCATAATCTGTTGGTTCCTGGTTCAAATCCAGGCGGGCCCACCAGAGAGCTACGAGCTTAGTCCAGTCGGGTGGATCGAGCGTCATAGGCCGCGGCGCATAGCTCGCAGTTACTTCAATCCCATCCGGCCGTTGAAATGCTGAATTACTCCATAACACTCGCAGGCAGCCGCCTCGAGATTCTTCCGGTTGAGCACTCTTACCATGCCGCGCAGGTTCTCAATCAAGCCGGCCTCTTCTAAAACACCCGCGGCCAGGCTCACGCTGGGACGGCCTGTACCCAGCATTTGCGCCAGGAATTCGTGCGTCAGCGGAAGCGACTGCGAGTCGACGCGATCCTGGCACATCAGGAGCCAGCGCACGAGGCGTTGATCGATGTCATGGAGGCGATTGCAGGCGGCGAGCTGCGCTGTTTGCATCCCATGCATCAAGGCAAAGTGTCCCAGCAGCGATTGCAGCCTCGGCAGGCTCGACAGAAGGTCGAGAAATGCTCGCGTCGGTATGCGCACTCCAGTGCCGGGCATCTGCATGATGGCGCGAAACGTGCCGCGCTGAAGGCCCATCATCAGCGGCATGCCGACCATTCCCTCCTTGCCGACAATTCCGACCTCCACGCTTCTTCCATCGGAGCTGAGCGCCACCATCGAGGTCATGCCTTCGTTCAGGAAATGGGCGTAGTCGATTTTTTCCGCGGGCTCATGAAGGATTTCATATTGCGGCAGTTCGATGGGTTCAAGACTTGGCCGAAGCAAGGCATATTCCTCATCGGGAAGCGATAACAGGATCACGTTCCGGATTGCTCTTCCGGCCGCGTCCGTGCGTTCTCCGGCGTGAACAGGGGTTGCCCGTTCCTTCTTCGTCGGCGGTTTCGCCATTGAATTTTTTTGCGCCAATATGTTCACTCGAATTCGATGCTGTATGCCAGGAGACTTCTGATCGGCGAATTCCGTACAACCCGTGAGTAAAATTACTGATCTCTAGAAAAGTTACCTGTAGAAAATAAAGCGAACGTTCTGACGCTGACGTGCTCACCCGGCAGGATCGGCTTAGTTTCTATAGGCTCTCCGGGGAGCGCTGCGGGTTTTCTTCAGAGCCGTTCCCGCCCTCGCCCAGAATGTGATTTAACTCCTGAATGAGATCTAGAAATCTCTGTAGGTTGTGCTCAGCCTGAATTCGCGAGCAAAGCTCGCGCACCCGATCACTGGTGATTTTGTCCATGGTGAACGCGGCAGTATGCCAACCCGACGCCCATTTGGTATGTTCGATTTCGTACGCTTGCGCCAGATGGCAGGGTGAATCAAGGGCGGCCATCAACCAGCGCAGACCTCACTTCAGACTTCACGCCAAGCCCTCACGCCAAACATTAGGGCTGCTCAGAGAAGGCCATTTTCTGGCAAGCGCCGGACTGGTCGTTGCGTGCTTTCCCTACGAAGGCTATACTTGCGTTGTGTCGCCCGGTGCGGCAGTGCCGCACTTTGGGCGCGGGAGGCCGTCTTCAGCAGTACCGGGTTTCGAATACGGGCTGCCCAGCCCGCAGCAGTGGCCGCTTCGGCCGCTAGCTGGGCAGAGCGCGTTGCTGCCAGCCTCTTCTTTACGTTTTTTCCCGCCGATTGCCGCGTTTGCGGCGCCCCGCTGATTGAAGTTTCCCGCATTCCGGTTTGCAAAAATTGCGTGTCCGAGCCTCGCCCGCTGAGCGGCTCGTTCTGCGGCGTGTGCGGAGAAACTTGCGATTTTCCATCGGGTGTTGATCCCACCAAAGCGCGTTGCCGGCTGTGTCAGAAACTCCATCCGCCTTTCGATCGGGCGGTCGCTTATGGCAGCTACGACGGCGCTCTCCGCGACCTGATCCATCTACTCAAGTTTGAGCAGGTCCGGCCGCTGGCGGCGGTATTGGGGCGAATGCTGTCGGAGACGATCGTGTCGCTCGAACCGTCGCTTCCGGCAGGCAGAATTGCGGTGGTTTCCGTGCCGTTGTATCCGAAGAAAAAGGCGCAGCGTGGATTCAACCAGGCCGAAGTGATTGCCCGGGCCGCGCTCAAGCATCTGGCTCGCCCAGAGCGTTTCGAATTTGTCGAGCGCGGCCTGGTGCGGACTCGCGATACCGGAAGCCAAATTGGGCTCAGCCGGCGTCAGCGGCGGGAGAACCTGCGCGGCGCGTTCGCGGTCAGCGATCCAACGCCGATCTCGGACCGCTACATCCTACTGTTGGACGATGTCTATACCACCGGAGCCACCGCCTCGGAATGTGCGCGCGTTCTTCTCCGCGCCGGGGCAAGGCGGGTCTGGGTCGCCACCGTTGCCCGCACGCTCAAAGTTTCGGATGTATCAGCGATATCGGAAGGTTTGTCAACGCATCAGAGTCAGGAAGAGAATGGTGAGGAGAGTGAACCAGCCGTCATGGCGGCGGACGCTGTATGAGACCGGATAACTAAGAACTGACAACTGATAACTGATAACGCATTATGTCTTTGCGCATGCACAATTTCGGCGGAAGTTACCGGCCGCATCCGGGGTTGCTGGCGGCGGGCATTCATCTGGAAACGGACGGCCACGCGCTGCATCAGCCCGTGTTGGTGCTGAATGCTTCCTATGAACCGATCAACGTGTGCGCAGCGCGGCGCGCCATTGTGCTCGTGCTCAAGGGCATCGCCATGACCGAGGAAGAGAATGGACACTTTCTCCATGCCGCGCGCGTTGCCATGCGTGTGCCATCGGTCATCCGCCTGCTCGAGTACCGCCGCATCCCGCACCAGTCGCGCGCTCTTTCACGCAAAAACATTCTCCTGCGCGACCGCAATACCTGCCAGTATTGCAGCACCACGCTTCCTTCGTCCGAGCTCACGCTCGACCACGTGATTCCGCGCTCGCGCGGCGGTCTCTCAACCTGGGAAAACCTGGTCGCTTGCTGCCATTTCTGCAATCGGCGGAAAGGCAACCAGCTTCCGCATGAAGCCAACATGCGTCCCATGCGCGAGCCCCGCTCTTTCAATCTCCACACCAGCCGCCACATCATGCGTTTGATGGGACACAGCGACGATAAGTGGAGAAAGTATCTCTTCTATTAAGCGCGGGGTGTGTGGCGCGGGCATTCTTGCCCGCGCGGTCTTTTCATCTGCTGCCGGCAACGCGGACAAGAGTATCCGCGCTACAAGTTCTGCGCATGTGCGTTTGGTGCGACACACAATTCCGCATTGCGATTGTAAATTTGTTTGTGTACAGCAAAGACCCGAGTGGTTAAAGCCTCGATTGGTGCGATCATGCCCATATTGCACGGGGCGCAATGATGCAGCGGAATCTCGGTTTCTCTCTCAGTCTTCAAAGCCAATTTAAACCCGCCCCACATTTGTGTTCCCGGATGCCGCGAGTATGTGAAGGATCTGAATTGGACAACTGGGATAATTGGTAAGATGTGACCGGTTGAAACTGGCCTACTCTGGCCGCGCGGCTTCGACTATAGCATGGTGTTTTTGATGCCACCACGGATCCTCATCGTCGACGACAGCGCTCTAATCCGCAATCTCCTTCGGAACTGTTTTGAGGCCGAGCCCGGATGGCGGGTTTGTGGTGAGGCCATCAATGGAAAAGAGGGAATTGAAGCGGCGGAGAAGATTCATCCCAACCTGATCGTGCTCGACCTCTCCATGCCGGTAATGAACGGATTCGAAGCGGCCAAGGTGTTTAGCAAGGCGATGCCTTCCGTCCCTCTCGTCATGTTTACCTCCTTCATGACAGGCAATCTCGAGCACGAGGCTTACGCATGCGGAATCAGCAAAGTGATTGTGAAGTCCGGCCCTTTGACGGAATTGCTGGGCTGCGTGCGATCGCTGGTGAACGATGCGGCGTAAGGCCCGTGAGGGATGTAGCGTGGACTAGCTGATTTCCCTGGTCAGGATTCGGAGCCCCGCCAGCGCATCGGCAATCGCCTGCTTCTCTTCTTCCGTACCATTGGCTGCGCCGTTCTGGTGCGACCGAAGTTCCCCGACGCGCTCGTCGATCGCGGACTGAGCGGAGGCGATCAGCTTCGATAACTGCGAGCGGTCTGTCTCCAGGATTGCCGCCTCGTAGTAGCGCTGCCAGTTGTAGGTACCGTTCAGTAGCACAACTTCCCCCACTTGAGTTACCCCACAGCCCCGTCCGCCGTCTTCTTGAATTGCCGCGGCGCACATTCATAGGTGGGAGACGGCGTTCAGGAACGGGGCTGGGTTATCCCACAATTACTCCAAATTAAAAAACTAGCATGGATGCGGAAAAGGGGGTTACGCCAAATCACGCCACAACAATGACCAGGGCAGGGTCCGAAAAGGCGAAAGACGGCGTCATCCCGATCTGCACGTTCTCTGCACGTCCCGCCAAACATGACTGGTTGCGGCGCTGGCCTCAGTCCAGGTGTTCCTGGACTACAATGGACGCGTTTCCCCAACTGTTCCTATACTGTTGTCCGCGATTTTGGAGCCGCTCGATGCCGAAGGCGCCAGTGAGAAAGGGCCGCATCAAGAAACAACAACGGAGCCAGCGGGAGCAACGCACTGCCAAACCTGCGATCACGGTAGCCGCCGCTAGTTTCCCGATCGTTGCCATCGGCGCCTCGGCCGGTGGCCTCGAAGCGTTCAGTAATCTGCTGCGCGCGCTGCCGCCGGATCCCGGACTGGCTCTGGTTTTCATCCCCCATCTCGATCCGACCCATGAAAGCGCGATGGTGGAACTGCTCTCGCGCACCACGCGGCTGCCCGTGCTCCAAGCCGCCGACGGAGTGCGCGTGCAGCGCGACTCGGTCTACGTTCTTCCTCCGGATTCGGATATGAGCATCAGCGAAGGTGTTCTACATCTCGTCAAGCGGGAGGCGAGCCGCGGTCACCACATGCCGATTGACTCATTCTTTTGCTCGCTGGCCGAAGATCAGGCCTCCAACGCGATCGGCGTGATTTTGTCGGGGACGGCTAACGACGGTACGGTCGGTCTTTCCGCGATCAAGAACGGCGGGGGCGTCACCTTCGCGCAAACCGTCGAATCGGCGAAGTATGACGGCATGCCGAACAGCGCCGTCCGAGCCGGGGTCGTCGATCACGTTCTGCCGCCCGACCGCATTGCGCGGGAACTCATTCAACTGGGCCAGCAGCCGCGGACGGGGTTGCCTGAATCTTTCGACGGCAAGGAAAGCCAACTGAAGGAGATCTTCCGGCTGCTCAAGGGTTTCAGTAAAGTCGATTTCATCGACTACAAAGTTGCTACCATCCAGCGGCGAATTCTGCGCCGCATGGGCATACATCAGCTCACCGATCTGGGCGACTACGTGAAATTTCTGCGCAGCGACGCGCAGGAAGTGGAGGCTCTCTATCGGGACGTTTTGATCAACGTCACCAGCTTTTTCCGCAACCCCGACGTATTCGAGAGTCTGCGCGACCTGGTTTACCCAAAGATCCTCGCGGCCCACTCGAGTTCTGAGCCAGTCCGAGTCTGGGTTCCCGGATGCGCCAGCGGAGAGGAACCCTATTCACACGCGATTGCGCTGGTGGAGATGCTTTCCGATTTGCGCCTGGATGTGCCGATCCAGATCTTCGGCACCGATCTCAGCGAAGGTGCGATCCAGCAGGCTCGTGCGGGCTTTTACAAGGAAAGTATTGCGCGCGAAATCTCGGAAGTGCGGCTGCGCCGCTTCTTCCATCGCGCCGACGGCGGCTACCAGATTTCGAAATCGATCCGCGACATGTGCGTTTTCGCCCGGCAAAATGTTTTCAGCGATCCGCCCTTCTCGCGCATGGATCTGATCAGTTGCCGGAATGTGCTGATCTATCTTAGCCCGGTTCTCCAGAAGAAAGTCATTCCCATCTTTCACTATGCGCTGAAGGAGAATGGCTTTCTTCTCGTCGGCAATAGCGAGGGTCTGGTGGGTTCGGGCGCGGAGATCTTCGATCTGGTGGACCGCAAGAGCAAGATTTACCGGAAGAAGGCGGTGCCATCGCCAGTCACCTTCGGCATGAGCGTTGGCGAGGCCGCCGAGAAATCGGAGGATCAATCGCATCGCGAGGGCAAGGAAGACGAACACGCCAAGCCGCCGGCGGACGTGCAGCGCGAAGCCGACCGGCTTCTGCTAAGCAGGTATGTCCCATCGGCCGTGGTCGTGACCGAGGATCTGGAGATCGTGCAAAGCCGGGGCAAGACGAGCCGTTTTCTGGAACTGCCCTCGGGGCGCGCGAGCCTCAACCTGCTGAAGATGGCGCGGCCGGGATTGCTCTACGAACTGCGCACCTTGCTCGAGAAAGTTCGCAAGAATTCGGTTCCCGCGATAAAAGAGGGAATCGTCGTGGAAGACGGATTCGAGAACGTAAAGGTAAAGCTGGAGGTGATTCCATTTCGCACGCCGGTGCGCGACCAGCGCCATTTTTTGGTGCTGTTCGAAGAGATGCCGGCACCGAAGCCGAACGTGGAAGTTAAAGCCGGCCCCCGCCAGTCGGCCCGCGCGAGTGCCGACGTCAAGGACGTGCAGATCGCGCGTCTGAGGCAGGAACTGGCCAGCACTAAGGAATATCTGCAATCGATCATCGAGGCGCAGGAGGCGACCAACGAAGAGTTGCAGTCGGCCAACGAAGAGATTCAATCCGGCAACGAAGAATTGCAGAGTACGAACGAGGAGTTGCAGACCTCGAAGGAAGAACTGGAATCGGCGAACGAAGAGCTGAACACCGTCAACGAGGAGATCCAGCATCGCAACCAGGAACTGGCGCAATTCAGCAACGACCTGATCAACCTGCTCAACAGCGCCACCATTCCCATGGTCATGCTGGGCCAGGATTTGCACATTCGCCGGTACACGCCGGAGGCCGAGCGCGTTTTCGGTTTTACCAGCCATGATGTGGGCAAAGCGCTTTCGCACCTGCCCATGAATATTCAAATGCCGCAACTGGAGCGGTGGATGCTCGATGTGATGCGCGACGTGAGCGCCCGAAACGAGCGCGTGCGGGCGCGCGATGGCAAGACCTACAAGCTCCGAATCACACCTTATCGGACGCTCGAAAACAAGATCGATGGCGTGGTGATTGCCCTGCTCGACATCAGCGATCTGGTCGGGCCCGCGGACGCGAAACCCGATGGTCGCGTGGACGCGAAGCGATAAGACTTCCTCTTTGAATCCGGATCGCTAAAAACTCTCGCTCGGATGTATTCGTGGTGGAAGCGGTCGTGCCTGAGACCGAAATGCGTGAGGTGCGAGCAATGTTCGTTGCTAACTCAGGCGGCAGGAACAAAACATCAGCTTGCTTTTTGCCTGGGATTGGTCGCGAAAAGCTCCAACGTTCGCCGCAGTTTGTTGTCTGGCTCCGCGATCGTAAGTCCGGGATGCAACTCGCGCCATCGATTCCGGTCGAGTTCGCCGCGAAGGTTCAGGATGCTCTCGCGGAGCATCAGAAGGGAACTATGGAGGTCGGCGCGCAAGGGAAGCATTTCGTCGCGCAGCCGGCACATCTCCTGGATGCCATTTCTCATGGCCTTCGCGGAGGCCTGGGAATCAGGGGCCAACCTGGTCAGGTGAAAGGCTTCGCGAATGGGACTGGCACAAACCCAGGCATCGAGTTCCGCCTTGGTGGCCACGACCGAACCGCGCGGTTTGCCCGCCGGCCGCCGCACCGGCAGACCCATCTGCCATTCGTAGCGCTGCACCGTGCGAACGCCCTTGCCCAGATAGTTCGCAATTTCTTTCCAGCCGCTGAGGAACTGAGGCGGGTCCAGCTTTCTATTGCTCTTCATAATGTCCCCCACGGAGACGGCGGCAAATATCACCGCGAACAACGAATCTGTTCGGGTAATACTAGCATTACTGTATTACCTTTACTGCACTATGCCGAGCCGGTCCATACATAAAATACTGTAGATGAGTGCTAGATGCGGACGCTGTCGTCTCCGGCGGGCAGCGGGTTGTCTTCATGACGCATGCGTTTGACTTCGTCCGCCATGGCGAACTTCAGCTTGTCGATGCCCTCACCGGTGACTGCCGAGATGGGATAGAGCTTCAGCTTCTTCCGGGTGCACCACGCTTTCAATTTCTTCAGTTTGTCGGGATTGGCGGCGTCGATTTTGGAAGCCACCATGAGGGTGGGCTTCTCTTCCAGGCCGGCGCCGAAGTTTTTGAGTTCGTCGAGGATCACTTGCACATCCTTGACCACGTCGTTGCGCCCGCTGGCGTCCGAGACATCGACGAGGTGAACCAGCAGCCGTGTGCGTTCGATGTGGCGCAGAAACTGCGTGCCGAGACCCGCGCCGGTGTGCGCGCCTTCGATCAGGCCGGGGATATCAGCGACAACGAAACTGATTTCTTCTTTCTTTTTCTTGTCCTCAATTACGACCACGCCCAGGTTCGGCTCGAGGGTGGTAAAGGGATAGTCGGCAATCTTGGGACGCGCCGCCGAGATGCGCGAAATCAGCGTCGACTTGCCGGCATTCGGGTATCCCACCAGGCCCACATCGGCGAGGAGCTTCAGTTCCAGTCGAAAAATGCGTTCTTCGCCCTCGCGTCCTTCTTCATGCTCGCGTGGCGCCTGGTGCGTTGAGGTCGCAAACTGGGCATTGCCGCGTCCGCCCCGCCCGCCGCGCGCGATTACCACTCGCTCGTCAGGCCGCGAAAAGTCATGAATCTTGTCGCCCGTTTCCTGGTCGTAGACGATTGTGCCGACCGGTACTTTCAGCAGGATATCTTCGCCGTCGCGGCCCGTTTTGTTGGAGCCTTCGCCGTGGCGTCCGCGGCCCGCTTTGTATTCGGGATTAAAGCGGAAATGCACGAGCGTGTTGTGGCGCTCGCTCGACTCCATCCAGACGTCGCCGCCCTTGCCGCCATCGCCGCCGGAAGGGCCGCCGCGCGGCACGAACTTCTCGCGCCGGAACGCCATGCAGCCGTTGCCGCCGTTGCCGGCTTTGACTCGAATTATGGCTTCATCGATGAACATGATGTCTTGTGCTCAGGTTCGCGCCCGTCGTCGGGGTCCGGGCCACACGTGCTTTTCGCGTGGTCGGGTGAATGGGGACTCTAACCTGAGCTAAGAGTCACTCTGAGTATAAAGGCCCATGCCCCTTCGCCTGCGGGTATCGAATTCAGGGAAGGAGCCAGTTTTGCCGATGTTTCTCATTACAGCCGATGTGCCCCGGCCATCCATGACGATGCCCAATGCTGCTGGCAATGCGACCGAAGCGCAAGCGACGGACAAAAGCAAGCCCGTCACGGCACGCACCGAATGGCGCGACTTCCTGCGCGAGGCAACGCTTGAGGTCTTCTCCACCATGGTCGGCGTCACCGTGGACGTACCGGCCGCGACAGGCAATCTGCCGGTCGGCGCGGGACCGCCAGACGGCTCGGCACTCGCTTACGTAACCGGCATAATCGGTATCGCCGGAGCCATGCGCGCTATGTTCAGCTTGCGCTGCAGCGATCGCGCGGCTACCAGGATCGCCTCGCAGATGCTGGCCATTTCAGCGGACGAAGCAGCCGGCCAGATGTCCGATGCCGTCGGGGAAATCTGCAACATGATTGCCGGCCACTTCAAACACAAGATTGGCTACGGAGACAGTTGCAACCTGACGGTCCCCACGGTGGTCGTTGGCGGAAGCTACAGCATCCACTGTCTAGAGAAAGGGGAACGGCTGGAGTTTCCCGTAACGTATGAAGGCGAGACCGTGCTGGTCACCCTGGATATCCGCGGTTGAGTCGAACCGCGAGTCAGAAAACTGCGGCTAGCGAGTCCCGCGCCGGCAGAAATGATCTTGCGGTAAGCTCGCGCCTCGAAGCTTCTTTTAACCGACTTCGACCGGCTCGACCATCACGAACTTGCCCATCGCGCCCTTATCCAGAAACTTGATCTTGCCGGTCACCTTGGCGAAGAGCGTGTCATCTTTGCCGCGGCCCACATTGAGCCCGGGCTTGACCCGCGTGCCGCGTTGCCGCACGATGATGGTGCCGCCGGGGACGACCTGTCCGCCGAAGGCCTTAAAACCAAGCCGCTGCGCGTTCGAGTCGCGCCCGTTTCGTGAAGTACCCTGTCCTTTTTTATGTGCCATAGCTAGTTCTCAGTTCTCGGTTGTCAGTTCTCAGTAAGAGCTTCTAAGCTGTTCGCGGTCACCGGTCACCGGCGCTGCCGGCGGAATCTACTTCTTCGTTTTCGTGGACTTCTTAGCCGGTGCCTTCTTGGCCGCTTTCTTCTTCGCTGGCTTCGCCGCCGAAGATTTCGCCGCCACGTGCGCCTCTTCGTGCACTTCCGCCGCCTTCTTTACCTTCTTCTCTTTCTTCGGCAGTTCCGGCGCCTTGAACGACTGCCCGCCAAAGGCAATCTCGGTGATGCGCACCGCGCTGTAGTCCTGGCGGTGTCCGCGCAGCTTCTTGTATTGCTTCTTGCGCTTGTAATGGAAGACGAGGATCTTGGCGCCGCGTCCCTGTTCGACGACTTCGCCCGTGACCAGCGCTTCACCTTCCGGCTTGCCAACTTTGCCCGCCTCGCCGGACACCGCCAGCACGTCGTTGAACTTGACGTGTCCGTTATCTGTGCCGACTTTTTCCACCCGGATGACGTCTCCCGGGGCGACTTTATACTGCTTACCACCAGCGCGGATCACCGCGTACATAGCTCCTCCAATGGCGCGTGTCGGGCGGACACTCTTGTCCGCCGCGGGCCAAACCTTGGTTGGCTGAACCAGGGTTGGCCGCACAAACTCTTCGCTTGCTGTTGTTGCGCTGCGGCTTGTTGACCGGAAACGCGGCGCGGCCCCAACGGGGTCCCCATCGCGCGCGCTTTTCGCGGGATGGGGTGTATAGAATGGTCCGCGAGTACAGGCAAACTCAACTATTCTAGCGTGCGCCGCGGAAATCGGTCAAACGAAATGGCTTGACCGCCAGTTCCCTGCAATGCCCCGGGCGCTCATCCCTCTACGTCAAAATAAATCTTGGTCGTCGCGCGGTACTGCTTCACCTTGCCGCCATCGAGGATCATGTCGAGCGATTCGACATGCGCCCACTTCATATTGCGCACCGTCTTCGCAGCCTCTTTTACGGCTGCTTCCGCAGCCTTGGCAAAACTCTCTTTAGAAGTCCCAACTACATCGATGATTTTCTGCGTCATTGCTTCCTCCTCTTGAGGTAACTCGGGATTGTACTCCCCAGCGCGGATGCGCCGCGAGTCGGGAACATTAGTCGTTAGTCGTTTGCGGTTCATCATGAGGCCGCGCTTGCCTCGAACGCCGGACGCCTAACAACGAAGGACCAACGACCGACGACCAACGACCAAAAACAAGAAACCCACACATCGCAAACTCCGCGATGTGTGGGCACCCTCACCGGAGGGTCTTCGAGACACTACTTCTCGGAGTCCGGGACAGCGACGGCCTGTTCCGTCGACTGCTTTTCCGGTTCTGATTTCTGTGCCGCCGGTTTCTGCGCTTCTTGCTTCTGTGCCACTTGCTCCTGCTCGACCGGACGAATCTTTACCGTCGCCAGAATCTTCTCCAGCCGTCCGAAGACCTCGTCGCGATCCACCGCCTGGACGCCTTCCTGGCCGAAGCCAGCCGTCGCCAGCCCCAGAACATACTCGTAGCAGGCTCCATTCTCGTAATTGTGGTAGTAGCGCGTTTCGAGCTGTTTGGTCGCGCTGCCGGAAAATTCCGAGGTCATTTTCATATCCGTCGATCCGACTTTGACGCTCTCGGCGTCGATCGGCTCGCCGTCGGCGTCGCTCGTGTCGACGAAGGCGAAGTGCGGACACTCGTCAGCGGAGACGCTGTGATTCACATTGACGCGAAACTTCGCGGCTTTGAAGTCGGTTCCCGCATACGGCTTGCCCGGCAGCGCAACCGTGGCCACCGCCATGCCTCCCGCTTCGACAAAGTTCATGGGTAGATCGTCAGGATCTGCGGATGCGCCTGCGTCTTGTCACCCGAGGCCAATTCGGCCTTTCTCGGATACATGAAGGACACACCAGAGTTCGCATCGCTGTACTTCACATTCGCCGCCAGTTTCCGGCGTGCCTTCTTCCCCTTTGGCAATGCCGAAGCCGGCTGTACCGAATCGTTCGCCATCGTTCCCGTTCCCGGCAACTCCCGCGGTGCGGTAGTGGCCGACGCTGCCGAATTCGGCGCCGAAGTACTGACGCCAGACCAAGGCCGGCTTAGCTTCCTCCTTCGAGCACGCGCTCACGCGCCAACAGCACTGCAAGCAGCACCAGGCACGCGACCGCGCCGATCTTGTCTGCGCGTGTCCACACCGAACCGGCGTCGCGGCCAAGGCGCGCTACCTCTTTACGCGGCGGCGCCAGCCTCCCCGTATTCGTTTTATTTTTGTTTTCGTCCTGATTTGCATTCCAAGTCGTTCCCATCTCATCACCTCCCTGCGCGTGGCGCAGATGCAAGTAGAGAGGCACGGCAGGAACCATCCACCATTCAATTGATTCTTCAAGACTTGCGACAACCACCCCTCTCCGGAGTCGTAGCGTCCGTAACACAACGTGTGGTCGGGGATACAGGAGGAGCCCTCCGCAGACGAAAGAGCACAGGGTGAGAACATGGGCATTGCCGAATGGGAAATCTTCCGCCTGTGGGTTCACTTCCGTAACCCGAACGTACACTCCCTTTCGGAAACCTCGGTAATCGTCGGTAACCTTAGACCGCGGCCCACCCAGCCTTACAATGACCATGACCGCAGAAATAATTGCAGATTGCAGAGGTAAGAGTGCAGAAGTAAGAGCCCACGGACCGCGGACCGTCCCATGGGTTTTACCTCTGCAATCTGACCTCTTACCTCTGCAATGTGCTTCTGCAATCCTTGGAGTTCGGTTCAATCCTATGGCGTTCGGTTTTGGCTTCAACAAACAGAAGGTCCTCAGCGCCGCGGAGAAATTTGTGCAGCAAGGCAAACTGCAGAATGCCATTGCTGAGTACGAAAAGATCCGCAAGCACGACGACAAAGACCTCACCGTCACGAACACGATTGGCGATCTTTATTCCCGTCTGGGCGACAGCGCCAATGCCATCGAATGCTTCAAAACGGTGGGTGATGCCTACGCCGCGCAGGGTTTCACGGTCAAGGGCATTGCCATGTACAAGAAGATCACCAAGCTTGCGCCGAGCGTGGATGGATCCCTGAAGCTTGCCGAACTCTATACCCAGCAAGGCCTCTTTAACGACGCGCGCGCCCAGTACCTCCAGGTTGCCGAAGACTTCATGAAAGGCGGCGATCTCGACCAGGCGATCCGGCTTTTCCAGAAGGTCCTCGAGATGGACCCGGAAAACGTGCCTATGCGCATTAAGCTGGCCGAGGTCTATATCCGGCGCGGCAAGAAAAAAGAAGCTTGGGAAATTTTCAGCGCCGCCGCCGAGGCGCTGCGTACCCGCGGTTCGCTGGCCGCCGCCGAAGACATTTTGCAGCGCATGCTGCAGCTCGATCCCGGCAATAGCTACGTCCTGTTGCTGCGTGGGAAGGGCGCACTCGAAAGCGGTGATTCCAAAGCCGCCATCGAATATCTTGAGAAAGCCTCCGACATCGATTCCCACCCCGAGGGCCTGCGCGATCTGCTGAAGGCCTACCTCCAGAGTGGCGAACTGGCGAAAGCCACGCCCCTCGCCGAGAAGCTGCTGACCGTACACAACGATCCCGAAGGCCTGTTCCTGCTGGCCGAGGCTGCGGCCCGGTTCAATCATCCGGGCGAAGCGCTGGAAATTTATTCCAAGCATGCCGATCGCATGCTGGCGACCGACTCGGCCAAGCTGCTGTCCAACCTGCACACCATGATCGCCCAGGTGCGCGATGATGCGGGCGCGCTCGAAATCCTGATGGATCTGCTCAAGAAGGCGGGCGAGAGCACGCACGTCAACGAAGTGGTCGAACTGCTGGCGCACGCTTCCGTCAAGGGTGGAAACCTGGAACGGGCGCGCGAGCTGTACGAGGTGCTGGCCAAGAGCGAGCCGCAAAATGCGATCCACATGCAGAACTATCAGCAGGTGGCCGATCGCATGACAGGATCGTCACCCTCCGCGCCCTCGAACTTGATTACGGCGGAAGAGGGCGCGCTGATCGTCGAAGAGCTGGAGGCGACCGCGCCGGTCGTCGACCAGTCGTATGCGGATGACATTGCCATCGCGGTCCGCTCGGCCGTCACGGAAGCGGATCTGTTCCTCTCTTACAATCTGCCCGAAAAGGCTCTGGCGCCGCTCATGACGGCTCTGCCGCAAGCGCCTCAGGACGTTCGCTTGAACCAGCGTCTGGCCGTGCTGCATACGCGTTCCAAGCGCTTCCGCGAAGCGGCAGTCTGCTGCCGCACGCTTGAAACCGCCTATCACGATGGCGGCTATCCCGATGAGGCAATACGCTACGGCGAACTAGCCGCGCGGTACGAGCACAGTGCGGAAAGTTCGGGACAAATCGCACGGCCCGAAGCTGCGGCTGCTGCGGCTGCGGGAGCTTCAGCCCAATCGGAAGGAATGGCAGCAGCTTGGCCGGCCCCGGCGCACGCGCACGCGGCGCCAACCTTCGAAGTTCCTGCCGCCCCCGAGTTCTCCGTGCAGGAAACGGACGCGCCCGAGGATTCGCACGATCTTTCTTCCGAGTGGGAACACACCCTCTCTGTCGAGGAGCCGGTTGCCGACGACTCGACCGCCCAGGCCGCAGCCGAGATCTCGGCCAGCATCGGAGGCGGAACGGCTGAGGCGGAAGAAGACGTCAGCTCCAATCCCGAAATCGTGGAGACCGTCGACGAGATCAAGTTCTATCTCGAGCACTTCATGGTCGACCAGGCCCGCTCCGCGTTTGAGAAGCTGCAAACGCTCACGCGTAGCGCCGCGGTTCTCGATCCGTTGCGTGCCGCCCTCGAAAAGGGCGCGCAGCCGCCCGACGAGGCCGAAGTGGAGATTGCGGAGATCGAAGCGGCCGATGTGGAGAGTTTTGCGCCGGAAGTCGAAGCGCCTGAGGCCGCCGAGTTCGCGACCGCTCCCGGGCTAATGTCCCATTTCCAAGGCGTGAGCGACGAGCCGGTTCATCACGACGCCGTGGCAGAAATGCCTGCGGAGCACATCGAAGTCGCTTCCGCCCTGGAAGCAGAGGCCTTGCCTGTCCAGGCGGAGGCGTTTTCTGCCGAGTTGCCGCATTCCGTCGAGCCCGAGCACGCCGAAGGGCCTGCCCAAGTGCCTGCCCACGAGCCTGCGCCTGAACCCGCTCATTTCGAAGCGCCCGTACACGTCGAAGCGCCCGCACAGCCCAATGAGTTGACCGCGCTGGTCGCCGATCTGGAATCTGCGATCCCCGATGCCTTCCCGACTGCGCCGCCGATCGTCGCAGAGTCGCACACGGTCGAGACTGCGGAAGCGGCCGAACCGACGCAGACCTCCAAAACGCATCCCGCAGGCGAGAAGTTTGCGGGCTGGCCCGGTGCACAGTCTCATCCGCCGGCATCACAGGCCTCTCCCGCAGCAACCGCGACCACGCCTCTTGCCGCATCCGCGGCGAGCGCCGCGCCTGCCCCCGCTCCGGCAATGGCCTTTACCGCCAAGCCTGTTCGTTCAACGGCGGCCGATGCAGGCGCCGCTCAGTCTCCGGAGGGCGTCGATCTCTCCGAAATGTTCAGCGAACTCCGGCACGAACTGGAAGAGGAAGCCGTAGCCGGCGACGAAGATCCCGAGACGCACTACAACATGGGCGTGGCCTTCCGTGAAATGGGCCTGATCGACGAAGCCATCGCCGAACTGCAAAAGGTATGCACGGCCATCGATCGCGGACACGCCTTCTCGCAACCCATCCAGACCTACACCTGGCTGGCGCAGTGCTTCCTCGATAAGGGAGTGCCCGATGCCGCCATTCGCTGGTATGAAAAGGCCCTTAACATCCCCGGCCTGGACAGCGAGTCGCGTCTTGCTCTCCACTACGAACTAGGCTCCGCCTGCGAGCAGGCGCATAACAAGCCCCAGGCGTTGCAGCATTTCACCTATGTCTTCGGCGCCAATATCGATTATCGCGATGTAGCCGAGCGCATTCAGGCTTTGTCGTCGTAGAATCGAACGAGTGGGTCTGGCGGCGCGCGCGGGGAGTGGATTTGCTCCCCTCCGTCGAGTTACCGGAAATATCTCTGCGGAACGGTCATTGCACGACGATCATTGCAGGACGGCCATCCCCACCACGACGCATGCAATGATGTCCGACCCCAAACTACCATTTGATGGCGCACCGGCCAGCGTAGAGACTCGCTCCGGCCTGCCTGGCACCCCGCCGGAAGTGTCCTCGAACATTCCCCCGGATGGTTCTACGGAAGTTCCGCCCGCAAGCGCTCACGCATCGGATCGCGTACGGCACGCTTCCCGTCGGCCGATTTCAGGCCTGTATCTGTGGCTGCGACGCCTCGGAGTGTTACTTTTTGTGTTCCTGTGCGCGACCGTCGGAGTGATGCTGATGATTCTTCCCTGGCGTCCCGAGTGGTCCGAGAACCCTTTGCTGCTGTCGTATCCCGTGCTGCACGATCTGGCAGCGAGCGGCTTCACGCGCGGACTAGTCACGGGTCTCGGCCTGCTTAATGTCTGGATAGGCTTTTGGGAGGCGTTGCAGTACCGTGAAGATTGAAGAAAAAGTCGTTGGTCGTTAGTCGTTGGTCGTTGGCAAACCCATAACTGCAATACAAGTAGTCTGTCGCAAGCGCTCGCTAAGGACCAAGGACGAATGACGAAGGACGACCGACCAATGACGGATTTTCCTATGACTGAACCGAAGCTAAAGTCCGCGCCCCTGGCATATCAGAACAAACCGTTTATCGACAGCCCCGATGGCAGAATTCTGCGCCTGCTCTCGGAATACATCGAGCCGTTATCACGCTTCCGGCGCGAACAGATTCAGGACACAGTCGTGTTCTTCGGATCGGCGCGCATCGAAAGTCGCGACGCAGCCGACACGCGTCTGAGCGGCGTGCGCGACAATGGCGCCAAGCTTGCCGCGGCGCAGCAGGCGCTTAAGATGAAGAGCGCCGAAACCGCTGTCGACATGGCGCGCTACTACGAAGACGCGCGCCGGCTCGCCTACCTGCTTACCGAATGGTCGGCGCACATTCCCGCGCGCCGGCATCGCTTCGTCGTCACCACGGGCGGCGGCCCCGGCATCATGGAGGCCGCCAATCTCGGCGCGCATGAAGCGGGAGGCAAAACCATCGGCCTCAACATCAATCTGCCCTTCGAGCAATATCCGAATCCCTATATCACGCCTTCGCTCAACTTCGAGTTCCACTACTTCTTCATGCGCAAGTTCTGGTTTGCGTATCTGGCGAAGGCGCTGGTCATCTTTCCGGGAGGCTTCGGCACGCTCGACGAACTCTTCGAAATCCTCACGCTCGCCCAGACCGAAAAACTTGCCAAGAAAATTGTCGTCGTAATCTATGGCAGTGAATATTGGAAAAAGATCATGAACCTCGACGCGATGGCCGATGCCGGAACCATCTCGCCCGAAGACCTCCAGCTTCTCAAGTTTTGCGACTCGCCCGAGGAAAGCTTCGAGTTTCTGAAAGAAAACCTGACCCGCTACCATCTCGGCCCGCAGCAACCGAAACGTACCGGCGAAGCAGCCACCCCCGAGATTGCGAAAACACGCCCCTAGCCTGTGGGGCTGAACGTCTGGCGCGGACAGCGGGTTCCCAGGGGCGTTTTTTGGCGCGCTGGGGTGCACGTTCCTGTCCGCGCTCTTCAAAATGAACTTCTCATGGTTGGTCCGCGTATACAGTCCTGCGCGTATAGTGCTGGACATGCACTCAAGCGCACATGTTCCCGCGCGAACCTCTGGAGGTCAGGCCCACGACTATGACTGTTCGTAAAACCCTGTCAGGGGCATTCCTGCTCACCTTCTTCTGCTGCATCTTTGCGTTCGCCCAGCCACCCGGCCCCAACGAGATGCCGTCGGTGGTGGTAGTTCCGGCCGCCGCGCAACCGAGCGACCATTTCGATGCTACCGCCGCCACCAATGCCTATCTCACCCAGATTCCACCGGAGAAGACGTTGCGTTCCAACAATTACTTCGAAGGCGGCTACTGGCTCATCCTCTGGGACTTTCTTTACGGCGCCATCGTCGCGCTGTTGCTTCTGAATACGCGCTGGTCGGCCAAAATGCGCAACCTGGCCGAACGCATCACGCGCTTCAAGCCGATTCAAACATTCATCTATTGGGTGCAGTATCTGATCGTTTCGACCATCCTTGGCTTTCCCCTTACGGCTTATGAAGGCTATTTCCGCGAACACAAGTACGGGATGGCGACGCAAACCTTTGGCCCCTGGCTGGTCGACCAGCTCAAAGGTCTGGCGATCGGCATCGTGCTGGGCGGCATCCTGGTGATGCTGTTGTTCGGAGTGGTGCGCCGATATCCGCGCACCTGGCCGATCCTGGGCGCGGGCGTGAGCTATGCTTTTCTGGTCTTCTTCGTTTTCATCACACCCATTTTCCTGATCCCCATCTTCAACAAGGTCACGCCGCTTAACGACCCGAAAATCGTGAATCCCATTTTGCGGTTGGCAAGGCAAAATGGCATCCCGGCCAAAAACGTCTACACCGTCGACGCCTCCCGCCAGACCACCCAGATGAGCGCCAACGTGAGCGGTTTTGGCAATACCATGCGCATCACGCTCAACGACAACCTGCTGCGCCGCGGCTCGCCCGAGGAAATTCAAGCCGTCATGGGGCATGAGATGGGCCACTACGTCCTGAACCATGTTTACAAGGGACTCACGTTTGGGCTGATCGTGGTCGTGGTTTCCTTCCTGTATCTATGGAAGGCGGTTGACTGGGCTCTGAAGCGCTGGGGCGAAAAGTGGCAGATTCGCGGCATCGGAGACACCGCCATCGTTCCGCTCGCGATCTTGCTGGTGTCGGTTTTCTTCTTCGTCCTGACGCCCGTCCTGAACAGCTATATCCGCGCGCAGGAGTACGAGGCCGACATGTACGGCCTGAACACCTCCCGCCAGCCCGACGGCTTTGCGCAGGGGGCAATCCATCTCGGCGAATATCGCAAAATGAGTCCCGGGCCAATCGAGGAGATGATCTTCTTCGACCATCCCAGCGGCCGCAATCGCATCTACGCCGCCATGCGCTGGAAGGCCGAGAACCTGAAGCTGTTCATGCCGCAGCAAGACGCCGCGCCGATGGCCGCGCAGCCGGTGGCTCAAGCGGCGGACACAAGCAAAAAATGATTGCGGATGATGTAGGCTGACAGCTAAATGTCTGAAGGCTGTCAGCTCTACTACATCACCGACCGCAAGCAATTTCCCGGCGATGAGCACGCGCGCCGACGCGCTCTGCTGGCCAAAATTGCCGAGGCGGCGCGCGCCGGCATCGATTACATCCAACTTCGCGAAAAGGATTTAAGTGCCAGGGAACTGGAAACACTCGCCCGCGAATCCGCCGGCATTATTCAGAAACTGAGAACTGAGAACCGGGAACTGAGAACTCGTCTGCTAATCAACTCCCGCACCGACATCGCGCTGTCCGCCCGAGCCGATGGCGTACACCTGCGCTCGGATGACATTTCAGCAACCGCCGCGCGAGCAATCTGGGACGAAGCGACTGCTCGCGACGCGCAACTCGCGGGTCGCGGCTCGATCATCGCCGTCTCGTGCCACTCCGCCTCCGACGTCGCGCGCGCTGAATCCGAGGGCGCCGATTTCGCCGTCTTCGCGCCCATTTTCGAAAAGAAGGACACCCCCGGAGTACAGCCGCGAGGCATTTCCGCTCTGCGCGAAGCCTGTGCCGCAAAGATTCCGGTCTTGGCTCTAGGCGGAGTCACGATCGAAAACGCCGCCTCCTGCTTTGCCGCCGGCGCGGCGGGCATCGCAGGGATTCGCCTCTTCCAGGGGAATAGAATTGAAGACGTCGTCCGCGCGCTGCGGGCGCTTTAGCGCAAGAGCAATGCAACGTGCCGAACTCACAACGCCACCCACCGACGATCTCACTCGCGCACTCGTCACCATCCCGGCAGGCTGGTTCCTGATGGGATGCGCCGCGGGCCGCGACCCGCTCAGTCAGGAGAGCGAGCGGCCCGTGCATCGCGTCTGGGTCGACGAATTTCTCCTCGCCGCCTTCCAGGTCACGAACGCCGACTACGCGCGCTTTGCGCAGGCAACAGGATCTCCTGCGTCGCCCTTCTCGCACGATCCCAATCTCAATCAGCCCAGGCAGCCAGTGGTCGCCGTCTCTTGGCATGAGGCAACGCGCTATTGCGAGTGGCTCAGCGCGAGCACGAGCAAGAAATTTCGCCTTCCCATCGAGGCTGAGTGGGAGCGAGCCGCCCGTGGAGGCCGCGAAGGCGAGCTCTATCCCTGGGGAGACGAGCCGCCGCAAGCGCTGCCGAATTATGCCGCGCGCTGTGCCGCGTACTGGAAGACCGGCCCAGAGCCCGTCGGGCGGGGCGACCCAAACGGATACGGCCTCTACAACATGTGCGATAACGTGCACGAGTGGTGCAGCGACTGGTATTCGCCCGACTACTATGCAATTTCACCGGAGCGCAATCCCCAAGGCCCAGCGAGCGGCGAGCGTCGCGCCTCCCGCGGAGGTTCCTGGCGTCACCACATCAAGATGTCGCGCTGCGCGGCAAGGAGCAGCATCCCACCTCACTTCCAATACGCCGATTACGGATTTAGAGTCGCCTGCGCTTCTCTTCGGGTGTAGATTGTGGACGTTGTTGAAAAAGGAGGCACGATGTACCAACTGCGGAAAGTGGACGTCCTCTCTTGCGCGAAAATCATGGGCGCAGTGCACTTCGGAATTAGTCTCATATTTGTGCCGTTCTTCCTGTTATTCGGTTTCGCCGGACTTCTGCTCGGAAACAATTCGGACTCCTTCTCGCGAATCGGGGGAATCGTTCTGGGAGTCGTTTTCGCGATTGTGCTGCCCTTTTTTTATGCGGCCTTTGGATTTTTGTTCGGTGTGCTGGGTGCGTGGATTTATAACTTCGCCGCCCGCCATGTCGGAGGCGTTCGTTTCGAGTTTGTAGCACCCGTGATCGCACAACCGGCAGCGCCAAATCTTACTCAACCTATCCAGAGTTGAAGCGCCCCCTATTTATGTTGCAATCTTCTTACCGACTTCTGCAATCCAACAAACTATGACAGATCTAGCCGCTACTTATCTCGACGAAATCCGCCGCCAACTTCGCGGACACAAGCGCATGGCCGAATCCGCCATAGCGCAACTCGACGACAAAAGCTTCTTTGCGACCATCGATCCGGAAGCGAACTCAATCGCAGTGCTCGTCAAGCACATCGCCGGCAACGCCAGTTCGCGTTTCACCGACTTCCTCACCTCCGACGGCGAAAAGCCGGATCGCTTCCGCGACCGCGAATTCGAAATCTCGACCACCACTTCGCGCGGTGAAGTGATGCGCTGGTGGGAGGAGGGCTGGTCGGTCATCTTCGCCACGCTCGACGCGCTCAAGCCTGAGGACGTCACCCGCAACATCACCATTCGTCAGGAGCCGCACACCGTTCTGCAAGCGCTCAACCGCGCGCTCGCCCACTACGCCCAGCACATCGGACAAATCGTCTTCCTCGCGAAGCATTTGCGCTCTTCCGAATGGAAGACGCTCAGCATTCCGCGCGGCAAATCCGAAGAGTACAAAACCGCTAGCCCGGGCCGGGTGACTCGGGGTACTTACGAGCCCGGCACGAAAAAGGCGTAAGAACCCCGCGTGACTGAAATCGAAAAACTGGCTGCCAGTCCACGAGTGCGGGTGCGGCGCACAGGACCGCCCGACCTCGACGGCACTTGCGTCGTTTACTGGATGCAGCGTTCGCAGCGCGGCGTCGACAATCCCGCCCTCGACGTGGCAGTCGAGGCCGCCAACGAGCTCGGCAAACCTGTGGTCGTGTTCTTTGCGCCGGTGCCGTTTTATCTCAACGCCAATCTGCGCGCCTACCGTTTTCTGGCCGAAGGCATTCCCGACATTGCCGCCACAATCGAAAAGCGCAACATCGGCTTCGTTCTCCGCCACCATCCCGATCACAGCCTGCTCAAGTTTTGCGATGAAGTGAGACCCGCTCTCGTCATCGGCGACGAGAATCCCATGCGCGAGCCCGAACACTGGCGTCAGATTGCCGCGCAAAAGCTGCGTGTGCCGCTCTGGACGGTAGATTCCGACGTGATCGTTCCTTCGCGTCTGATAGAAAAAAAGCAGTACGCCGCATTTCACATCCGCAAAAAGCTCGCAGCGCAACTGGAGCGTTTCCTGATTAAGCCGGCGAATCTTCGCGCCAAACGCGCATGGAAAAAACCCGCGAAGCTGCCATCACTGCCGGCGGATTTCGATGTGACAGAAGGCTGGAAGTTAGTCCGGTCCGTTGCTCCTTCAAGCCACTTCAAAGGCGGAACGAAGGAAGCGATACGACTCCTCAACGAATTCGTGGCGAGCAAGCTCAAGCGCTACGCCAAAAATCGCAACCATCCCGAACTCGACGGCACCAGCCGTCTGTCTCCGTATCTTCATTTTGGCCATATCAGCCCGCTGACCATCGCGCTGGCCGCGCAAAAATGCACTGCGCCCAGGGCCGCCAAGGAGTCATTTCTTGATCAGCTAATTACCTGGCGCGAACTGGCCGTCAACTTTGTTACTTACAACGCGAATTACGATAACTTTGAGAGTGCAGAAAACTGGGCGCATCGTACGCTCTCCGAGCACGCCCGCGATCCGCGGCCCTATCTCTATACCGAAAAGCAACTCGAAAACGCCGAGACTCACGACCCGCTCTGGAACGCCGCGCAGATGCAGATGGTCAACACGGGATGGATGCACAACTACGTGCGCATGTATTGGGGCAAGAAAATTCTGGAGTGGACCCGCACGCCCGCTGAAGCCTATCGCATCGCGGTCGCGCTGAACGATGAGTACGAACTGGACGGCCGCGATCCCAACGGCTACGCCGGCGTGGCCTGGGCGATCGTCGGGAAATTTGACCGGCCCTGGTTTGAGCGTCCGATCTTCGGGCAGATCCGCTACATGTCGGGCGAGAGCACGGGCAGGAAATTCGATAGTCGCCGCTACATTGAACAGCAACGGTAGCGACGCATGTCTTCGGAATGCAGGTTGAAAGCCCTCGGCCTACGGCTGCGAGCGCACGCCATCCTGGTGCACGTACTTGATCACCTCAACGTCCGACATCGCGATCAATCCGTCACCCACCATCTGATCGAGCGCAGGCAGCAACTTGCTGATGTTCTCCTGCGTGTCGACCACCGAGACCATGATCGGACGGTCCGACGACCGCAGCAGATGCGCTTTGTGAATGAGAGTACTCGCGCCGTAGCCCTCAATGCCGCGATAGACGGTCGCTCCGGCCAGGTCAAGCTCGCGGCATTTCGCGACAATCGCTTCATAGAGCGGCTTGCCCTGCCACTTGTCATCTTCGCCGAAATGAATGCGCAGCATCTTGGCCTTGCCTTCGAGTCTCATGCTCGTGACTCCTGGCGGCGGTCGCTCTTCTCATAGTTGTGCGTGTAGTTGATAACGTCCACGTCTGAGAGCACGACCAGCCCCTGCTGCACCATCTGGTCCAAAACCGGCATGAATGCCCGAAGCTTCTCTTCGCTGTCCACAATCGAGAGCAGGATCGGGCGGTCGTGCGACAGACTCAGCGCGGCATCCTTGTGAATGCGGCGGTTCGCGCCGTAGCCGAGAATCCCCCGGTAAACCGTGACGCCGGCAATATCATGCGCGCGCAACCCGCTGACAATGCCCTCATAGAGGGGCTTGCCATTCCACTTGTCGTTCTCGCCGACGTAAATCCGCATCAGCTTGGCTTTACCTTCGCGCTTGAGCGCAGGTTTCTCGGGGGCTTGTTCTTTCGCCGTCGCGGCCGGCTTCACGATGGTCGTATCTTGCACTTCGATCAATCCCGTGCCGGCCATCGTCTGCAACTTGGGCAGTAGCTCCTGCACCTTCTCGGGAGTCTCGATGAACTCGACTTTGATCGGCAGCCGCGTCGCCAGATCCACCAGCCGAGTCGTGTGCATGTGATGGTCGGCGCCAAACCCGGCAATCCCGCGCGTCACGGTTGCGCCCGACACGCCGCGGAAAAACAAAAAATCCAGAATGGCCGAGTAGGCCGCGCTCCCGTGATACTGCTGGTCCTCCGCCACATAGATGGCGACTTTTTTAGCTGGTCCCGACGTGAGCACTTTGCCTCCTGGCACCTATAATCCTACGCTTCATGGAATGGCTCTCCCGGCGATGGCGCCCGCCCACACTCCAACAAATCCCACCACCACGCTCAGTGTCACATTGAGAGCTGCGGTTAGAAACTGACCATCCTGAAACAGGCGAAATGTTTCATACTCGAATGTCGAAAACGTCGTATAGCCGCCGATGAATCCAATGGGAAGCAGATATCTCCAACTGCCGCTCCAATGCATCTTCTCGGCGAGTACCGTGAGCGCCAGCCCGATCAGAAACGAGCCACTCATGTTCACCACAAACGTGCCGTAGGGAAACCGGCTGCCCAATCGGCCGCCAACATAGCTTCCCATCCAGAAGCGCAGTATGGACCCGGCCGCTCCTCCGAATCCCACCAGTAGATATTTCATCAAGCGTTCGAGTTCCTTTCCCACAGCCAGGCTTTTCGCCAACGCACACAACTGTGTCGCACCTGCCGCGTGCGCAGGGTCGTTGCACAGGCTTGAGGAATTTCCTGGAATCGGAGGTTAGGAAGGACTGCGAAACCGAACCCCTACCAAGAAAATCCTCTTTTCTTCGTAGGAGTCATCTGCCCGAGGCGGGCGGTTAAAGGTGAACTCCAACACCCAACGAAATTATGGCAAGCGGGGGAGGCATGCGTCAATAAAGAAGGAGAAACGAAAGTTACGGAAGGATTTCCAGTGTAGCGCCGTCGCAGACTCCCGCAGTCTACGGGCGCGTAGCGCCGGCACCTTGCCGGCAGTCCCGAGAGCCTGCCCTAAGCTTGCCCAAGGGGCGACCCGCCCTCGGTTCGCTGACCTCGGAGGTCCGGCGGCCAGGTTACTGCGGCTTCGGAGGCTCCGGCGCGTCTTTCGGCTGGTCACTCTTCTGCCCGTCTGGCTTCGCCGCATCCGGATTCCCCTGCGGTGCGCCCTTCTGCACTTCCTTGCCTTCGTAGGTAATCCGCGACTTCGATCCAAACCGCCGGTAATTCGTGTATTTGACGATCTCGCGGATTTTCACATCACCTATGCTGAAACGCAGCGTATCTTCCGCTCGCGAATACGTCGGAAACCAGTATTGTCCGTCAATCTGTTCGCGCCACGTCGTAAACTTCGGAAAAAGGTTCTCTTGACCGCGCTTCTTGCGAATGTCGGGAACATTCTTCCCGGATACCTCTACAATCTGAAAGTCGTGGTCATCGACCCAGATCCGTCCCTGAAAATACCGCTTCTTCCCGACGATCTGCTTGGGCGCAATATCGAAGACATAAGTGTTGAGCTCGTCTTGTTTCTGCTGCCCCACATAGAGGATGTCGTACTCCCCAACCTCGTCGGACGTGAGCACGAACGGCAGACGGTTTTCCAGGTCGTCAACATCTTCTTCGGTCATATCGATTCGCGTTAAAGTGCTCTGCGGAGCGAACACTACGTTCCTGATCCGGTGTCCCCTGTCATCGAAGCTCACATCGAAGACCTGCTGGTAAACCCCGTCAATTGTATTGCCGTCGAGCGTCATCACCTTTTCATCCTGCCGGTAGGTGTACTGGTCGCGCGCCTCTTTGAACTCCTTCTCCTTCGTGGCAAAGCGCTTGATGATCTCCTCGACCGTCGTCCCCTTGGGCTGAGATTTATCAAGAGGCCCCTCCTGCGCGAATGTCTGGCGGGGAGACGAAATCAGAACGAGAGACAGTAAGAGGAGAGGCAACGCCAGCGATGCGACAAGCGAGCGAAAACGGCGGGCAGATGGGAGAGGAAAGCTCATGCTAGTATTCTAGCGAAAAATTGCTATGGAAGAATTAACGGCAGCCCCCACCCCCAGAGCCGCCGTGCGTCAGCTCATTTCGAGGGGGGTGGAAGACTGCAGTTCTGCCTAAAACATTCGATGCGGCGTCGGTCGAAAGAGTAGCCGGATTTACGTTTCTTTACGGAAGGAGGTCAGCGAAAATGTGTAGCGCGGACACCGGGGTCCGCAGCACGCGCGGTTTTCGCGTGATGGCGTGGCCGCTCCTGTCCGCGTCCCGCGGCTGATACAAAATGTATAAGGTATGCCTGGTCTGGAAGAGGCCAACGATGGGATCAGCGAAGCTAATGTCGAATATTCTGATTACGACAATTGGAGTGTTTGGCTTCATGCACGGGACCTCATCCCGGCCCCCCGCGCAGAGCGCGAGAATAGCCATGGCCAACGTCAGTCAGCCGCAATCACCGAAGCGCACCGTAATCGCCGTCAGCACACTGCTCGACGGCAGGGGCCACGTCCTGCATGATACCCGTATCGTCATCGAAGGCTCAAAGATTGTCGCCATCGACCCAAAGGCCGAGCCCGTCGACGCCGATTCCGTGAAACACGATCTCCGTGGCCTGACCGTCCTGCCCGGCTGGATCGACGCGCACGTTCACATCACCTGGATTTTCGGCCCGGACGGCAAGAACGCCGGACAGAACGGGACAACGCCCGAAGCCGCCTACGCTGCGGCCTCCAACGCGTGGGCAACGCTCATGGCTGGCTTTACGACCGTGCAAAGCGTGGGCGCGTCGGCCGACCTTGCCCTGCGCGAAGCCATCGCCAACGGCACACTGCCCGGCCCGCGCATTCTCACCTCAGCCGAGCCGATCATGGGCAAGGGCGCGGAGACCGGAACGCCCGACGAAATCCGCGCCTTCGTGCGCAAACAAAAGCAAGCCGGCGCCGACCTGATCAAAATTTACGCTTCCGGCGGCATGACTCGCGGCACCATGACCATGTCGCAAGAGCAATTGAACGCCGCCTGCGACGAAGCGAAGAGGCAGGGCCTGCGCACGCTCGTTCACGCCTACCGGGACGCAGTCCGCGCCGCGACTCTAGCCGGATGCACCGAGATCGAGCATGGCCTTGGCGCGTCGGATGACGACCTCAAACTAATGGCCGATCACGGAATCCATCTCGATCCGCAAGCCGGCCTGTTGCTGGAAAACTACATTGAGCACAAAGACAAGTTTCTGGCGCCGCCATATTTCCCGGAAGAGGCGTTCGGGTCGATGAAAGGACTTATCCCAACTACGCAGGAATTCCTGAGGCGGGCCGAACACGTTTCAGGGTTGAAGGTCCTCTACGGAACCGACGCAGTCGCAGGCATGCACGGCCGCAACGCTGAAGACTTCATTCACCGCGTGCGTGACTGCGGAGTCGATCCGATGGCGGCTTTAGTTTCCGCCAATTCGCTGAACGCGGAAGCAATGCGCATGGCCGACCAGATCGGCGCAATCGCTCCCGGCATGCAAGCCGACATCATCGCGCTCGACGGCGATCCGCTGAAGGACATCACCGCCGTCCGGCGAGGTTGTATTTGTGATGAAGGGCGGAAGTGTGTACAAGAACATCCCAAGAGCAGCGATTCCCTAGCTTACTTCAGCGCCTTTCCCATCCCCCACTCCACCAATCCCGGCAACAACTGGTACAGCTTCACCATCGGAATCATCGTCCACGGCACGATCACCTCGCGCTTCCGCTTCCGATAACCGTCGTAAGTCGCCCGCGCCACCCGCTCGGCCGATATCCCTTTCACAGATTTCGGGCGCACCGTGCTTCCTTTATCCACCACCACATGCGCTCCGAAATCGGTCGCAACGTATCCCGGGCAAACCGTCAACACATTGATGTTGTCGCGCCTTAACTCCAGCCGCGCGCCTTTGCCGATGGCATTCAGTGCGAACTTACTCGCCGAATAAGGAGCCATGTTCGGCACCGGGATATGCCCCGCCACACTCGAAATATTAATGACGCTACCCCCGCCCACCTTGCGCATCGCCGTCACCACCGCTTGCAGGCAAGCCACCGCCCCAAAGAAATTCGTTTCGAAGAGGTCACGGCACGCCGCCATATCCATGTCCGCCACTCGATCGCGAATGCCGATGCCCGCGTTGTTCACCCAAACGTCCAAGCGCCCAAAAAGTTCGAGCGTCCGAGCCACCACCTCATCGATCTGTTCCCGTTGGCGCACGTCGCAAGCCAGCGCAACGGTGCGATCGAGATGCCCCACCCGCTGGCGAGCCGCATCTGCCCGCCCAACGTCGCGCGCCAGCAGCACCACCCTCGCCCCGTTGTCCGCAAATACTTTGGCGATAGCCTCGCCAATTCCCATCGACGCGCCCGTCACTACGATAACTTTGCCGTCCATCTCCATCCGATTCTTGTAAGCCCGTAACCGCCTGCAAGTCAATTGAGCAGCGCGGCGGTGACCGGTAACGGGTGACCGGTCAGCGGTCACCGATTCTACTAGAACCGAGAACTGAGAACTCTTAAAAGCGTAAAATCAGGGCACCGGAGAAGCCGTGAGTTCGCTGTTGCCCATCTTCCCGCTCGATCTCGTCCTCCTTCCCGGAGCCCCGCTCCCGCTCCACATCTTCGAGCCGCGCTACAAAGAAATGATCGCCGAATGCCTGGAGCAGAAGAAGCCCTTCGGCATCGTGCGCGCGTCGGACGAAGGAGTCGCTGGCATCGGCTGTACCGCCGAAATCGTCTCCGTCACCAAAAAATATGACGACGGCCGCATGGATATCCTCACCCGCGGCGTCGAGCGCTTCGAAGTGCTCGAGGTCAACGAGGAGCGTGCCTTCCTGCGCGCCGAAATTTCACTGCTGGAAGATGACGACGACGAGCCCGCCCGCCCCGCGCCGCCGCTAGTCGAACAGGCCGTGCGCCTTCACGCCGAGATTGCCAAGATCGCGGGCGCCGATCTCTCCGGCCCCGACGAGGCCGCCGACAATCTTTCTTTTCTGCTAGCCGGATCGCTTCCCCTCGATCTCGATTTCAAGCAAAGTCTGCTCTCAACTTTGTCGGAGACAAAACGCCTGGAAGCGGTAGTCGGCTACCTACAAGCCGTCCTGCCGGGATTGCGCCGCGCCGCCAAAGCACGCTGGAACTGAAAGGGAGCTATCAGCTCTCAGCGATCAGCTGTCAGTTAAACCCTTCTCGACTGCGAAACGTAGCTCCAAGCGGGGCGTGAAAAAAACTGACAACTGATGACTGACAACTGACAACTGCTCCCCGGCGTATAATCCGCGTAACGCTTCACACACGGCGCCACGCCGTCGAAATCCGGGGGTTCTTCCATGAGCAGTGCCCGCACATTGGGCGAGTTGCGCACCAGTCCATTTTCCGAAAGCCGCCTCGCCGCGCGCCGCGTGAAAGATGAAATGCGCGAGAACCTGATGGCGCGCCTGCGGGGGCATCCCGACGACCCAATCTTTCCTGGCATCGTAGGCTACGACGACACCGTGGTGCCGCAGATAGTGAATGCCATCCTCTCGCGCCACAATTTCATCCTGCTCGGACTCCGCGGACAAGCCAAAAGCCGCATCCTCCGCGCCCTCACCAGCCTCCTCGATCCCGAGATGCCCTATGTCGCCGGCTGCGAAATTCACGACAATCCCTACGCCCCCATCTGCCGCCGCTGCCGCGACCTGGTCGCCAAAGAAAAAGATGCAACGCCCATCGCCTGGCTCACGCCCGATCATCGCTACGTGGAAAAACTCGCCACGCCCGACGTGACCATCGCCGACCTAATCGGCGACATCGATCCCATCAAGGCCGCCCGCGGAGGCCACGAACTCTCCAGCGAATTCACCGTGCACTACGGCCTGCTGCCGCGCGCCAATCGCGCCATCTTCGCCATCAATGAACTCCCCGACCTCGCCGGCAAAATTCAGGTCGGCCTCTTCAACATCATGCAGGAAGGCGACGTGCAGATTAAGGGCTACCCGATTCGCCTGCCGCTCGACGTCGCCATCGTCTTCAGCGCCAATCCCGAGGACTACACCGCGCGCGGCAAAATCATCACCCCGCTCAAAGACCGCATCGGCAGCGAGATTCGCACCCACTATCCCGCCACGGTGGAAGAGGGAATTGCCATCACTACCCAAGAAGCCTGGCTCAATCGCAACGGCTCGCGCCTGCACATTCCCAACTACGTGCAGGAGGTCATCGAGCGCATCGCCTTCGTCGCCCGCGAAGACAAGAAAGTCGACAAGCGCTCCGGCGTAAGCCAGCGCCTGCCCATCTCCGCGATGGAGAACGTCGTCTCGAATGCCGAGCGCCGCGCGCTCACTCACCAGGAAAATACAGTAGTGCCGCGCATCAGCGACATCTACGCCGCGCTGCCCGCCATTACCGGCAAGCTGGAACTCGAATACGAAGGCGAGATGAAGGGCGCCGACCACGTGAGCCGCGAACTCATCCGCACCGCCATCGCGAAGGCCTACGACACGCACCTGCACGGCGTGAATATGAGCCAGATCGTGCAGTGGTTCGACCTCGGCGGCGAAATTCAGCTAAGCGATAATGCGGGCGCGAAAGAAGTTTTGGACGGCCTTCGCCAGATTCAGGGCCTGATGGACAAGCTGCTGAAGCTGAACGTCGGGCCGAAAGATAGCGCAGAAGTGCAGGTATCGGCGGCCGAGTTTGTGCTAGAAGGCCTGCACGCCCACAAAAGAATCGGCCGCAACGAAGAGCGGGTCTTCACCGCAGGAGAGAAGCAGCCCAAGGTTCAAGAGAAGCCGATGTTTGAGCGCGAAGAGCCGGGGTTTGGAAGGAAGCGGAGTTTTAATTAGCGTCCTTCGTCCGTCGTCCTTAGTCCTTCGCAAAACTGTCGGATGAGGAGAATTGCGAAAGGACGAATGACGAAGGACGATTCAGCTAAAAGCTAGGAGCTAATAGCTAGAAGCTCAGCATGAAACGCATCCGCTACTCAAAATACATCCCCGACCCGGCCGGCGAAATGAGCATGGAAGACCTGCTCAGCGCGCTCTCGGACTACTTACTGCAAAGCGGGTTCAACGACAACTTCTGGTACGAGATGCAGGATGGCGAAGGCGAGCAGACACTAGATCAGCTCCGCCGCGCGCTCGAGCAGGCTCTGCTGGAAAGCGATCAGTTCGACGAAGAAATGCGCGACCGCCTCCAGCAGATGGCCATGAACGGCGAGATGGAAGAGCTGATCGAGAAGCTAATCGAGCGCATGCAGCAGGAAGACTACATCTCCATCGATCGTCCTTGGGAAGCGCAGCCCCACGATCCCTCCCACCGCTCCAGCATAGGCGGACAGGTCGGCGAAAATCAGCAGCAGGCAAAATTCGAAATCACCGACAAGAGTCTCGACTTCCTCGGCTTCAAAGCCCTGCGCGACCTGCTCGGCTCGCTTGGCAAATCCAGCTTCGGACGCCATGACACGCGCGACATGGCCACCGGCATCGAAGCCAGCGGCGCCTCCAAGCCCTACGAATTCGGCGACACACTCAACCTCGACATCACCGCCACGCTCTCAAACGCTATCCAGCGCGAAGGCCTGGAACTGCCGCTCAACATCGAATACCGCGACCTCCAAGTCCACCAGTGCGAGTACCAGTCAAGCTGCGCGACGGTGCTGATGCTCGACTGCTCGCACTCGATGATCCTCTATGGCGAAGACCGTTTCACGCCCGCCAAAAAAGTGGCCATGGCGCTCTCACACTTAATCCGCACGCAATATCCTGGAGACTCGCTCTCGCTAGTCCTCTTCCACGACTCCGCCGAAGAGGTCCCACTGTCGCAACTCGCGCGCGTCAAAGTCGGCCCCTACTACACCAACACACGTGAAGGCCTGCGCATGGCGCAGCGTCTCCTCCAGCGCCAACGCAAAGACATGAAGCAAATCGTCATGATCACCGATGGCAAGCCCAGCGCCCTGACGCTCGAAGACGGCCGCATCTACAAGAACGCCTTCGGCCTCGATCCGTTAGTCGTCAGCGAAACCCTCGAAGAAGTCTCAAAGTGCAAGCGCGCTGGCGTCCTCATCAACACCTTCATGCTCGCCAGCGACTACGGCCTGGTCCAATTCGTGCAAAAAGTAACGCAGATGTGCCGCGGCAAAGCCTACTTCACCACTCCTTACACGCTCGGCCAGTATCTGCTGATGGACTACATGTCGCGCAAGACGAAGACGATCCACTAACGGCCGTAAAACTTGCGATTGAAATCACGCGGGTGCGTGGGTGCCCCATCCAAAACGTCGCGCTCTTTGCGACGTTTAGCGTGGGCTATTACTAAATCGCAAGGACACTGTCCGTCCGTTTCCCACCCAGCAACTGCCCGCTACCCCCTTCGGTGTAAAATCGCGACAAGGCCTCACGGAGATTCCATGAAACGACTTGCCGCCCTCGTTCTGCTCGCCATCCTAAGTCTCGTCTCATTTGCCGCTGCGGATAAGTCACCGCGCATGACGCCGGAAGAAAATGCGAAGAGATCTCGCAAGGAGATTAAGCAGCAGCAGAAAATGCTCAAGAAGTCCAACAGGAAACAAAGCAAAGCCGCGAAGAAATACGAAAAACAGCAAAGAAAGGCCGAGAAGAAAGCCAACAAAAATCTCCGCAAACGCCGCGCCAGCTAGGATCCATCGGCTCGTCCTCCACTTCTGCAATCTGACCTCTAACTTCTGACCTTCCCCCGATTCATCACATTTCCACAGTGACCCAGCGCATATCCTTCCACGTCTTCCGGCGCTAACCTGATCTCACTCCCAGGGCCTCCGCCGGTCCTTCCTCTCCAGAAAGAGCCTAGCCATGCGTGTATCACTAGTCTGCCCGTCGGGATGTCTGGCCCTGACTGTCCTCTTCTTAACCCTCTGCCCGCCCTCGGCCTCCGCAGCTCCGCCAGCCGACGAAGCCGCCGCCGCGCGCGTTCTCGGTCCCGAGTGGAAACATCTTTCCCGCCGTGCCGGAATAATCTTCGCCGGCACCCTCGTCAGTTCCGGCGCCACACTAAACTCCGGTGCCTCACTCCACAAAGATCAGGGGGCCCAGTCCATGTTTGACCCAAACCGGCGATGTTCTCGAGCTACGCTTCCGCGTCGACCGTCCCATCGCCGGGGTCGAACCCAGCCAATTTCTCACCATTCGCGAATGGACCGGAGCCCTCTCCCGCCAGCGCCCGCTGCACCAGGGCGACCGCATCCTCCTCTTCTTATATCCGCCCAGCCGGCTCGGCTTGACCAGCCCGGTCGGCGGCCCGCAAGGCCAGATTCTTCTCGATCCGAGGCGGTCAGCACGTCGCCGGAGGGGAGGACCCATTGCAGGGTACCACGTCGCTCCACGTCCCATCCCCGTCTCTCAACTCGAGCGCGCCATCCGCGCCGCCCGGGGAGACTGATCATGCGCTCAAGAATTCTTGCCGTAAGCGCTCTCGTATTCTTCCTACCTCGGCTCCTCTATGCTGGAGGCCCTGCCTTCGTCGCCGGCGCCGGTTACAATCCCGGAGTCGAAGGTCAGCCCATCCTCTGGGCCAACGCCACCGTTACATACTTCACCGACCAAGGCGCCCTCAGCCCGATCCTCACCAACGCGCAAGCCGATGCTTTCGTCGCCTCCGCCATCACTCCCTGGACCACTTCCGCCGGAGTCGGCCTGAACGCCACGCCAGCCGGCCACCTCGCCGAAGACGTCAATGGCAGCGACATTCAAGGAGAATTCGGCGTGATCACCGCGCCCGCCGACATCACGTCCTCCGCCACTGGCACGCCGCTCGGCATCGTCTACGACTTCGACGGCACCGTCACCGACGCGCTCCTCGGCCAAGGCGCCGGCAGCCTCGCCGACTGCTTCACCAACGCCGTCTATGGCGGCCCCGACAATTTCTCGGCCAGCGGCAACATCGTCCACGCGGTAGCGGTTATCAACGGCGTCTGCGCCGCCACCAACTCGCAACTTCCCGACATCCAATATCGTCTCGTGCGCGTCCTAGGCCGCATCTTTGGACTCGCCTGGTCGCAGGCTAACGACAACGTTTTCACCCACAATCCCAATCCCACCTCCGCCGACTACGCCGGATTCCCCGTGATGCACTTCATGGACCCCGTAAATTGCGTCCCCATCAGCATCTGCTACGGCGGGATTTTCGAGGGCGCTCTCGGGAACAACACCACCACGCCCGCACTCGACGATGTCACCGCCCTCGCTCGCCTCTATCCCGCGCCCGGTGGAAATCCCCTGGGCACCGGACGAATCTGGGGCAATGTCTATTTCACGAATTCCTCCGGCCAAGCCGCGCAAATGATGCAGGGCGTCAATATAGTCGCGCGCCTGATGGTGAGCGGCGCTCCCTCCCGCCAATACGTAGTCACGTCGGTTTCGGGATTCGACTTCGTCGGCAACGCCGGCAACATCATCACCGGCTACCTCGATGCAAACGGCCTGCCCTTCAACCGCTTCGGTTCGAGCGACACGTCAGTCGAAGGCTTCCACGACCTCGGCCAGCTAACGATTCCCACCGGTCAGAACATCGCCCAATATCAACTGAGCGTCGAAGCCATCGACCCCAACTGGTCCTGGGGAGTTCAGCCCTACGGGCCCAATCAGGTCTCGCCCTCCGGTTCCTTCGCGCCCATAGTCGTCACCATCCAAAATGGATCGAATGTCGAAAACGACGTCCTCATGCTCGGCAGCGAAATCGCCCAGACTCACCCCGGCAGCGGGTCAACCTACACCAATCCCGCGCCTCTCCCGCAAGGCGGAGGCTGGGCCTCGTGGACTTCTGGCTACGGCTCCTCCGATTTCTTCGAGTTCAACGTGCAGGCCAACCGTACCGCTTCCATTGCAGTCACCGCGCTCGATGAAACCGGAGCGCCCACCGAGTCGAAGCTCCAACCCATCATCGGCATCTGGGAATTGAGCGACGAAACCGGCAATCCCGCGCCCGCCGCAACGCCCTCGGCCTTCAACACGCAGCACTTCGGCCTGACCCGTCTCGATGCCGAGTTCACCAATTCGGAAGCGTACAAGGTCGGCATCGCCGATTACCGCGGCGACGGCCGTCCCGACTTCGCCTACCAGGCGAGTGTCCTCTATTCCGACACGATTACGCCCGCGCGCCTCGGCCTCGCCGGCGGCGTCACCACTCTCCAAGGCATTGGGTTCCGGCCGGGTCTGCAAGTCGACAACGGCATAACCAACGGCATGGTGCTAAGCCAGTCCGCAACCCAGCTCCAGATTTCTCTGCCCTCCGCATCGCTCGATGGCGTCGCCACCGTCCAAGTCACCGATCCCATCACCGGATCGTTCTCCCAAATGCAAGCAGCGTTAACCTACGGCGCAGCCGCCACCGACCTCCTGCGACTAATCCAGGGCGCCAGCCAGAGTTCGCCCATCGGAGCCCAAGCCCCCAGCCTCATCCGCGTTCGCGCCACTGCCTCCGACGGCGTAACTCCCGTCAACGGCGCAACCATCGTCTGGAGCGCCACCAACAACGTCCAACTCTCCGCCTGCAACCAAGCCACCTCGTGCTCGGTCCTGACCGACGCCGCTGGCGAAGCTTCCACCTGGGCCACTCCCACCGCCATCGGAACCGCCGCGATCACCGCCGCGCTCGCGCCCGCGGCCTATCAACCCGCACAAACGCAGCAAGCAACGCTCGTCGGAACCGCCAGCACGCAAGACCTCGCTGCCATCGCTCCCACACGCTGGCTGGCCCAAGGTGTAACGCTGAGCCTTCCGCTCACCGTCGAAGCGCTCAACATGGGCGTACCGCAATCAGGAGTCGGAATCACATTCACAGTGACCAACGGCGCGGCCAGCCTCTCTCCGACAACCACCACCACCAACAGCAACGGCCAAGCCACAACCACTGCGACCGTCACCAACCTGAACGCCACAGTCCAGGTCAGCGCCTGCGAGACTCCCGCCAACAATCCCTGCCAGACCTTCACGCTCTTCGCCGTGCCTTCCGCCTCATTGACTCTCGAAGTCGTGAGTGGCGCGTCGCAGATCGTGCCCAACGGCCAGCCCTTTCAGCCGCTCATCATGCGAGTAACCGATGGCTCCGCCTCAGATAATCCTGTCCGGGGAGTAACCGCGACATTCCAAACAACGCTCG
Organism: uncultured Acidobacteriaceae bacterium; assembly: GCA_963698865.1. Taxonomy (GTDB): domain Bacteria; phylum Acidobacteriota; class Terriglobia; order Terriglobales; family Acidobacteriaceae; genus Acidiflorens. The sequence goes on from CAVOSL010000007.1 coordinate 1,968,614, forward strand.
AACGTAATCCACAAGGTTCCGGCGGAGGTCCGCCGCAAGGCAACGCCATGCAGCAGAATGGCCAGCCGCAAGACGGCCAGCCCATTATCCTCGGCACATCGACCATGCAAGTCGCAACCGATCAGAACGGCGTTGCTACGATCACGCCCACGGTAGGAAACCTCGGCCCCTGCGACGCGCTCATTGTTGTAACGGCCGGTTTCGCCACCATGCAGTTCGATCTCGAAAATGTGGATGCGCTGCCCTCAACGGAACAGCCGCCGCCGCTGAAAAGGCCCATCTCTCACGCGATGCCGTTCATCCCGTTCTTCAGTTGGCCCGCTCCGGTTCCTCAGGGAGCATCGGTGGAGCTGTTTGCGATTCCGCAGGAAATGCCGGCAGCAGAAGCGCCGCTTTCGGACGCACCCGCGGCAGACCCAGCTCCGGCCGAACCTGCGCCCGCGACGACTTGCCCGACCGGAGATCCAAAGGCCGACGCGATCGACCCAACGAACGCTCCCGCGAATGCTCCAGCCAATGCTCCAGACGGCAGAAAATCATGTTCGCCAGATTTGCCCGCCGGAGCAACCACCTGAGGGAAAGAACAGATCAATGCCCGAGAGCCAAGAGCCTAAAGCCAAGGGCCCAAGGCCCAAGGTCGAAGGACTGATCTTCACTTCTTCGTCCCAATCCACTCATCCACCCACTCCGTGACCGTCTTCCACCAAAGCTGCGAATTCTGCGGCTTCAGCACCCAGTGCCCTTCGTCGGGAAAGTAGAGCATCTTCGAAGGCACGCCCATAGTCTGCAAGCGTTGTAAAGAGCTGGAAGCCCTCGCTCACATCAAGCCGGTAATCAAGCTGCCCGTGCACCACCAGCGTAGGCGTCTTGAAATTCTTCGCCGCATTATTCGGAGACCATTTCTGGTACATCTCCGGATTCGAATACGGCGTGCCCTTGAACTCCCACTGATTAAACCAGAGCTCCTCGGTCGTCCCCCAAGCCGAAACGGCATTAAACATCCCGTCATGCGACACGATGCACTTGAACCGGTCGGTATGTCCAAGCAGCCAGTTGGCCGCGTATCCGCCATAGCTGGCGCCCAGCGCGCACTCCCGGTCTTTATCGATAAACGGATAAGTCTTCTCCGCGTAATCCAGCCCCTTCATCAAATCCTCAAACGGAGCCCCGCCCCAATCGCCATTGATCGCATCAACAAACTTCTGCCCATATCCCGTCGACCCATGAAAGTTGATCATGATGACCACGTATCCGTTGGCGGCAAAGAGTTCGGGATTCCAGCGATAGGACCAGTCGTCTCCCCAGGCCCCTTCGGGGCCCCCGTGGAGGAGAAACTTCACAGGATATTTCTTGGAGGAATCAAAGTTCGGCGGCTTGACGAGGAAGCCTTCGACCTTGTCGCCGTGCGCACCGGTGAACCAGAAGGATTCGAGCGGGGACATGGCGACTTGGGACAGGACGGCGTCGTTGATATGGGTAAGAGGCACGGCGGTCGATAGCTGACACGTAGGTGCTTCGTACCCACGGAGGCGGGACCTTGCCGTCACGATAGTCGATATGGCAAGGGGGCGCCGCCCGCGAGGCATTGTAAATTTCATTCGGAAACGCGACCGACATCCGGTTGAATATGATTCGAGATCCGTCCGGTGTAACGACGATGTCATCGCTAAAACCACCAACAACCTGTCGCGGCCAGGCTTTACCGGCGACCGGGCCAGTCAAGAGTTCATAAATGAATGAATTGCCGCCGTTTTCTGCGGTGAAGTAGATTTGTGTCGAATCCAGAGCCCACGCAATGGTTCCGACCCACCGGTCGAAATCTTCCGTCAGATTCTTCTTCTCGCCCGTCTTCCGGTCATACAGCATCAGCCGAAACCGGTCGCTCTCGTATCCCGGACGCTGCTGGGCGCGATAGGCGATGTACTTGCCATCGGGCGAATAGAGCGGAGTCGAGTCGCTGGCGGGATTGTCGGCGGTGATGTTCTTGCCCCATCCCGACCGTGCAGCGTGCGCATCTGGCGTTTGCCCCCCGATGCCTCCCCCGGCATTGAGAGGGACGATCCACAGGTCGTTATTGGTGGAAGCGGCTTCGACCTTATCGTGATTCGAGGTGTAGCAAATCTCCTTGCCATCGGGTGAGAAGGCATACTCATCCTGACCACCGAGCGAAAAGACGGGAGAATCGTAGTCGCCATGTGTAAGGTCTTCCGGCATACCGCCGTCTGGCGACACCACAAAAATGTGCGCTCGCGTTCCACGTTTATATGCATTCCAATGTCGATAGAGCAGCCGCTCAAAGATAATCGCTTTTACTTTCGAATCTTCGACTTCCTTGTGCTTTCGTTCATTACATGCCAACTCATACGCGGCCGTGCCGTCGCACTCCGGATAAACATCCGATGTAAACGATATATGTTCCCCGTCCGGCGACCAAAGCTCGCCGCTAGCCTCGGTCGCAATCGAAGTCAGCTTATGCACCGCGCTGACAGTTCCCGCCGCCCCATCGAACTCCGCAATCCAAACCTGCGATCCACCTTCCTTATTCGAGATAAACGCAAACCGCTTCCCATCCGGAGCCCACCGCGGACGATCCCCATCCTGATCGGCAATCAAAACTCTCTCTCCCGTTGTCATCCCGACCGGAGCAGAAGGATTCGCAGAATCCTTCTGCGGAGTGGAGGGACCCCTACTCCCTTCCGAACTGCCGCCCAGCGGCACGATCCATATATGCGGCGTCTTGGTATTCGCCGCCAGATTCACATCCACCACGCTGAACAAAACCCACTTCCCATCCGGCGAAGGCACCGGCTCGCCGACGCGCTTCAGCTTCATCATGTCTTCAAAGGTAAAGGGATGTTTGCCCTGAGCGGCGACAGGCATTACAAGAAGTGCAGCGAGGAAGAACGCAACAGAAATGTAAGCAAGCAAGCGAACGCGCATGACAGCCTCCGACGGAAACGTTGCAGGGAAGACCCAATAGTTTACAGGCGGAAGGGAAGTTAGAACCAATCGAGATGGACGATCAATCGCGCCAGGGATTCACCAGTCGAATGCCGCAACCCTCAAAATCGTCGGAGTTACGAGTAGCCAGCGTCGCCCCGTGCACGTGCGCGATGGCTGCAATCTGTGCGTCCAACTCAGCGATCGGTCTTCCAGCTTTCCGTCGCACAGAGGCGATTCTAGCGAATGCATGGGCCGCTTCTTCTCCAAATACGAACACGCGCCCGGTCAGCACCTTGGAGAACATTCTATCCGCGCCGGCAAGCAGTTCATGGCGACGCTTGCCTGCCGGTAGCAATTCGATGCCGTAATAAATTTCTGCCAGACTGATGCTGCTGCTGTAAAGCTCCTGCGCGCGCTGTCGAGAAAACCATTTGAGGACGATCGGCGAAGCCTCCGGTCGCATCATCTCGGAGACGACGTTCGTGTCGAGAAGGACCATCACAAGGCGCGGCCGAGTCTCATCGAATCGAATCTCATTTAATACCAGGATCGCGAATGGGCCCGCGCGGCGGAATCTGAAGCTCCACGCCACCCAGAGGCGCAAAGATATCGCGGATCGCCTTGCCCAGATCCTTCGGCTGTTCTTCCGGCTGGTTCAGCGCGCACTTCAAAATCTCGCGCGCCTCCTGCTCCATCGAGCGCCCGTGATTGGCCGCCCGGATGCGAAGCTTGCGCTTGGTGCTTTCTTCCAGTTGCCGGATGGTAATCGAGGCCATGCCATCAATGATAGCACTGCTGTCAACGATTGCAATGAGATCAATGATTGCACGAATTTAATGGTTAGTAGCTGGGCCAGCCGTCGGTAGGAGTTCAGCGTCGCTATCAGGAAGGCGCGAACTCAAAGCTCATAGCTCATAGCTGCCCCATCACTTCAGCTCTTCCAGCATCGCCGTCATCTCCGACTGCGCATGCTGATTCCCCGTCCGCCGCGCCGAGCTGATGCCATCGACCAGCATGCGCTTGGCTTCCTCGACCCGCTCAGCGCTCGCCAGCGTCTGTGCCGCCATAAAATATCCCGGAGTGTAATCGGGATTCTTTTCGAGCAGCACCTTGAATTCGGCCAGCGCCCGCTCAACATCGCCAGCCTTCGAATACTCCATCGCCAGCCCATAGCGTGCAAACGCATCCTCAGGATTGGCACCCAGAATCTCGGTCAATGCAGCAATACGATCCATAAAAGAGTTCTCAGTTCTCAGCCGTCAGCACTCAGGCACAACAGCGTCAGCCATGTGAAGAATACGTTAGCATCCCAAAGCCGCTCCACCAAAACCCGACCCAGCAAGGCATGCAAGAACCAAGCCTTTGGGTGGCGCAGCGCTTTAGCGCTGCGATAAACCCGCGCTTTCAGTTTGCGGCTTCAGCCGCTGAGGCCGAAAGCCGAAAGCCTCTCCCCGCGCTACAATGTCTCTTCTCCGGAGAACAACGTGGCTTGTCCCTACTTCGTGCCTCGGGAAATCGTGTATGACATCTCCTGGCCCCACCCCGCGCGCCTGCCGCTCGGCGCCGGCTGGACCGGAACATGTTGCGCTTCAGGAGAAAACGCGACAGCCAATGCAACTGGCCCGCTCGACCCCGCTCTCCTCCGCGACTTCTGCAACCTGGGCTACGCAACCGCGTGCCCCCATCTTCCTCCGGGCCGCGATTGGGATGCAATTCGCTTTTCTGTGGCCAGTTTCAGCGCGGACCAAGTCACTCTGCTCTATATTTGCGAGCGAGAACATGCGCCCATGGCTTACGGCACGATGACCTACGACCTGGCACCCGAACTCTGGCGCGACCCGCCGTCCGATCCGCGAGTTCGCAGACTGGCCAATAGTTTCTTGCAGGCGTATCGAGTCCGGCAGAGCCCCGCGCTCATCTGACTGAGAATATGACTGACAACAACCCGCCACTTCTGCCCCGTCCGGTTCGCGACTCGATCTCGGAAATGGCCGAGATCGTCATGCCCAACGACGCCAATCCTCTCAACGCCCTCGTCGGCGGCCGCCTCATGCACTGGATCGACCTCGCGGGCGCCATGGCCGCGCACCGGCACTCCCGCCAGCGCGTCGTCACCGCCTCCATCGACCACATGGATTTCCTCGTTCCTGTCCGCGTCGGCGATCTCGTCATACTGCGCGCGTCGGTCAACCGCGTCTTTCATACTTCTATGGAGGTCGGCGTCAAGGTCTGGGTCGAGAACTATCAATCGAATGAGAGCCGCCACGTCAGTTCTGCATACTTAACATTCGTAGCCATCGATGCGTCCGGAAATCGTCTGGCGGTAGCGCCCGTGATTCCGGAAACCGCCGACGAGAAGCGCCGTTATGAAGACGCCGCTCATCGCCGCCAAATTCGTACCGCGGAAAAAGATCGCAGACGGTCAACGCGCTCGTGAGATTTTTCCGCCGGTGAGTCTTATGTGACCGCTGTCACATCGGCCTATGTAGCGCGGGCCAGATAATTCTCGTTTCGGCGAGCGGGCCCGCAGTAACTTACATTCGAGGCTTTCATGGAAAGTGCGCTTCTTATTCACCGTATCCACTTCGCGTTTACGGCAACCTTCCACTACCTCTTCCCGCAGCTCACCATGGGGCTCGCGCTCCTGATCGTCATTCTCAAGACCATAGCGCTGCGCCGCCAGGATCCCATCTACGATCAGGCGGCCCGCTTTTGGGCCAAGATCTTCGGCATCAACTTCGTGCTGGGCGTGATCACGGGAATTCCCATGGAGTTTCAGTTCGGCACGAACTGGTCCATCTTCTCTCGCTTCGCCGGCGGCGTGATCGGTCAGACTCTCGCCATGGAGGGCATGTTCGCCTTCTTCCTCGAATCCTCATTCCTGGGATTGTTCCTCTTCGGCGAAAAGCGCCTCAGCCCGCGCGCTCACTGGCTCTCAGCCGTCGCAGTCTTCGTCGGCTCCTGGCTGTCAGGCTATTTCATCATCGCCACCGACGCCTTCATGCAATATCCCGTCGGTTACTACAAAGCTGCGGATGGCAGCCTGCAGCTCGCCAGCTTCTGGCAGTTCGTCCTCAATCGCTGGGCGCTCTGGCAATACGCGCACAACATGAGCGGAGCGGCCATCACCGGCGCCTTCATCATGACGGCCGTCGGTGCCTTCTATCTGCTCTCCAATAAGTGCGTCGAGCATGGCCGTATCTTCATCAGGACCGGCGTAATCGTCGGCTGCATCTTCAGTATCCTGCAGGTTTTTCCCACCGGAGATAAACAAGGCAAGCTCGTCACCGACAATCAGCCGGTAACTCTGGCGGCAATGGAAGGCCTCTTTCACGGCCAAACCGCCGCGCCGCTGCTCATTCTCGGCCAGCCCAACGATGCCCAGGGCAAGATCGACAACGCGCTCGAAGTTCCCGGCATGCTCAGCATGCTCACTTACCGCCGCTGGAGCGCGCAAGTTCGCGGCCTCGACTCGTTCCCCAAGGAAGACTGGCCAGGCAACATCCCGCTGCTCTACTACAGCTACCACATTATGGTTGGCCTCGGAACCTTCTTCATCGCGGTGATGGTCATTTCGCTGCTGCTCCTCTGGCGCGGCACGATTTTCAAAGCGCGCTGGCTGCTCTGGATTCTCATGCTCTCCGCGCCTTTTCCCTACATCGCTAACACAGCCGGATGGCTGACCGCCGAACTCGGCCGCCAACCATGGCTCGTCTACGGCCTCATGCGCACCGAGAACGGCTACTCCAAGACCGTCTCCGCCGGCAATGGCATGTTCACGCTTTTGGGATTTATGGGAATGTACATGGTGATTGGAATTCTGGGCCTGTTTCTGCTTCGCCGGGAAATTGAAAACGGTCCCGCTGCCCTCAATTCCGCGTCGGGCTTCGAGCCCGCGCCGGAGGCAAAATGACGATAGCCAGCCTTTGGTATTGGATCGTCGCCGTCATGGTCACGGTCTATGTCGTTCTCGATGGTTTCGACCTCGGCGCCGGTGTCATCTATCTTTTCGCCGCCAAAACTACCGAGGAGCGCCGCCGCGTTCTCCGCGCCATCGGTCCCGTCTGGGATGGCAATGAAGTCTGGCTCCTCGCCGCCGGCGGCACGCTCTACTTTGCTTTTCCGCAACTCTATGCTTCCAGCTTCAGCGGATTCTACCTTCCGCTCATGATGGTTCTCTGGCTGCTCATGCTGCGCGCCATCGGCATCGAATTTCGCGCCCACCTCCAACTCCCGGTCTGGCAGCAATTCTTCGACGCCGTCTTCGCGGTATCCAGCATTTTGTTGTGCATATTTTTCGGCGCGGCCCTCGGCAATGTCGTCCGCGGAGTTCCCCTCGACGCCACCGGCTATTTTTTCGAGCCCCTCTGGACCAACTTCAAACTCAGTCCACAAACTGGCATTCTCGACTGGTATACGGTACTCATCGGAGTCCTCGCGCTAGTCACTCTGACCGCGCACGGCGCCCACTACATCGGCCTCAAAACCGACCAGGATCTCGGCCGCCGCGCTCGTGGTATCGCCCTCCTCTGCTGGCCCGTGCAGTTCTTTCTGACCTGCATCTCGCTGGTCGCCACCTATTTCGTCCGTTCCAGCGTCATGCTTAACTATGAGCACCATAAAATCGGCCTCCTCGTGCCGATTCTGGTTTTCTCCGCTCTCGGCGTTATGCTCTGGGCGACTCCCAAAGGCAAAGAAACAACCGCCTTCATCGCCTCGAGCCTCTACATCACCGGAATGTTGGTCGGTGCAGCATTCGCGCTCTACCCAGTCGTCCTCCCCGCGCGCAACGCGGAATACGATCTCACCGTTGCCAACACCAGCGCGGGTGCGCACGGTCTAAGCGTGGGCCTCATCTGGTGGACCCTCGGCGCAATCCTCGCGCTATGCTATTTCGTATTCGTCTACCGAATGTTCCGCGGCAAAGTGCAAGCGGGCGAAGGACACTACTAGGATTGCAGGTCAGAGGTCAGATTGCAGAGGTAAACACCTCGATTTAGAGATCGTGGCTGGTGGCCAAATGCATTTGACTTCGGCTGACCGGCGCGTGGCAAAGTCTCCTCTCAAGGAAATCAGGTTTTTACCTCTGCAATCTGACCTCTGCAATTCTCTCCTCTGCGTATAATCAGGAAATGAGCGCTCATCAGCATTCTCCCGGCCAGCAACCGCCCGCTCCCCAACCACTTCCTCGGCGTCGGCGCCATCGTCGCCGTCGGTTCCGGCAAAGGTGGAGTCGGCAAGACCACGCTAGCCGTCAATCTAGCTCTAGCTCTAAGCAAAATGGGCAACCGCGTTGGCCTCCTCGACGGCGATGTCTACGGCCCCAACGTCCCGCTAATGCTGGGCACCAACGAGCAGCCCAAAGTCCAGGGCGAAGGCCAAATCATCCCTGTCAACGCCCACGGCCTCAAAGTAATTTCGGTAGGCTTCCTCAATCCCGGAGACAAGCCGCTCATCTGGCGCGGACCCATGCTGCACTCCATCATCCGCCAGTTCATCGGCTCGGTAGACTGGGGACAACTCGATTACCTCATCATCGACCTGCCCCCCGGCACCGGCGACGTAGCGCTCTCGCTCATCCAAACTGTCCCGCTCACCGGCGCAATCGTAGTCTCCACGCCCTCCGACGTCGCTCTGCAAGACGCCCGCAAAGCCATCGAAATGTTCCGCCAGATGAAAGTCGACATCGTAGGCATCGCAGAAAACATGAGTTACTTCATCTGCCCACATTGCAATCACGAAATCGACATCTTCTCCAAAGGCGGAGCAGAAAAAACGGCCAAGCAATTCGACGCGGCCTTCCTAGGCAGCATCGAACTCGATCCCGAAATCCGCCGCTCCGGCGACAGCGGCACCCCAGCAGTCCTGGGAGGCGAAGACTCCAAGCATGCCAAATCCCTATTCGCCTTCGCCCGCAAAGTAGTAGCGAGAGTAGAAGAGATCAAATCCACCAGCACCGAAAGCGTAATCCAGATCCAGTAACTCGATAGAAGCCCGTGTGGCGCGGGCATTCCTGCCCGCGAACCGTATGCGCGACGAAAAGTTAGCCCAACAAATTGTCCAAGAGTTTCACGCCGCGCGGGGCAAAGAGGAGATCTTGAGGCGTTTAAGCGGTTGCTGGGAAAATACGGCGCCCATCTCCCTACCAAAGTGAAAGACGAACTGATTGCAGATTTTAGGGAAAAAGCTAAGGCCTTGCAGGACGCTCTGCGCCGGAAGTAGAGTCGCTCTTCCTTTTTAAGGAAGGCTCTGCTTTAGGCGTGGACTCAATGACGTCGACGACGTGGTCGATGAAGCTCGCCATCTTAGCCCTCGCTTCAACTTCTTCGTCACTGATTTTCTTCGGACGAGCCGTCGCCATACCTTCATTCTACCTGCATTGAACCCCAGCTTCTAGTCGAACTTGTCGCCCTGGCATATGAGGGAAGCGAATAGAATAACTGTCTTATATTGATGTGGTTAGCCCGCGCAGATTTTCCGTCACTGCTTCAAGTAACGAAGCGCAACGCATCCTGATTTAAAAGTCTTCGCCTCAACCAGCTTCAATTGCAATCTCTCCCGCAGCCCGACGCCCAACCGTCTCCCTTCTCCGGCATATTGTCCTGCGATGATCGGCCCAACCACAAAACGGTATTCGTCAACCAGCCCAAGCTCGATAAGTTGGGAAGGAACATCTACGCCACCGACCAGAATATTATTGCCTGGTTCCTGTTTCAGTTTCAGGATTTCGTCGCGCAGGTTCCCCCGAACAATTCTCGTATTCTCATCTTCAACGCTCGCCAGCGACCGCGAAAAAACCACCTTCCCAATGGCGACAAACGCCCGCGCAAATTCGCTGTCTGCTTTTGTCGCCGACTGATCTTTGGCGACATCCGGCCAATAAGGAACCATCAACTCATAGGTCTTACGCCCAAAGACCTGCAGGTCAGCCTCTCGCGTGAGCGGCGTAAAATATTCCAGCGTCTCGTCATCGACAAATTGTTTGGTGTGGTCGCAGCAGCCATCCAGGGTAATGTTGATCGCGAAGATTAGGTTTCTCATCCGATTGTCCTGACCCCTCCTTGTATACCAGCGCTTGTGAGAGTTTGAGGCCCTGCGCGCTGGATCGTCCATTCTATTGTCGCCGCGCACGGAGGGAAATCGACACCAGAGGTGAGCCATTGTCATTCCATCCATCCGAAAAACTGGGGACCGTTCCGTCTGTCCCCGGTTTTCCAAGTGGACTTTTGCACTTCCTCCCGCAACAATATAGTGGTTTGGTGCGACGTATGGGTGACTTCCACTTCTGGATCCCGCTGCCGGATGGAGCTAAGCAAATTGCTTCCATCCCAGAAGATTACGTTAAGAATGTAATGCTGAAACATGTTGAGCATGAACCCGGACACGCCGTAGCGGCCCATCACTCCGGAGCAATGTTGATTGGCATTGCGGTCGGATTTCTGCCTGCACGCCACGGAATGTTTCTTTACACGGCTTTCGGGTGGGGAAGTGAAGAACGCCCGGACTTCCACACGCCTACTATCGAAGAACAGTGCGTGATTAAGGCGGCGGGGCCTGCGGCAGAGTTAATGCTTAGAGGCTCATACGACGAAAAGGGAGCAAGCGAAGACCTTAATGATATCGGGAGATTGACCGACAATTTGACCCCTTCATTTGCCCCTTATATGCCGCGCGCTACGAGTCTACTCCGTGCTCATGAAGAAGAAATTCGCAAGATCACTAGTTTCTTGGAGAATCGCATCAAGCAACTAACTGGGATGTCTTCGGACACGGGCGTCGCGACGGACTATCCGACATTGGTCCGTTTGCCAGACGGACACATGGGTTACTGGTTACTCAGCGCTGCTGATCTGATGCCTTTATTGAACCCCTGGCAGGATCCGTCGCGTCCTCGTTGTATATTTGCAAAATGCAGTGATCACTCAAATAAGTTGGTCACCCTCTTTGACGCTGAGAATCGTCACGAGATTGAAATCTGCCTCGCCTGCTTACCGTTTGCGAAAGAGGGAGAATGGTTTCGGTGGTACTCCCTTCGACAGAGCACGACCGGTTAAATACGCAGAGGCAACCACCTTCGCGGAGACATCAACGGTCATTGAGGAAAATGGGGGCTGGCCCACCCTTTCCCTCCGCTCAATTCCCGAGGGTGCCCCGTCCTTGTGTCTGCGTTCTGCGCAGACACAGGGCGGGAGTTTTGGCTTCCTGTCCCCACGACTCCCATACGCTCCCGTTTCCGCGCCAGCAGTCGGCTTAGTGAAGTCGCAGAACCTTATTGGAATCGGAAAACCTCTCCGCCGTCGCGGCCGTACTCCGTGTCCTCCGTGGTTCCCGCTTTTTGCCGACACCGAATCAGGGCCTGCGCCAAGGGCTTTAGCCACCCAGTGAAACCGGGTTTTAGTGCCTGCCATGCCTTCGTCTTCTCTTCGCTAGTGGGGTATGATCTTCGCTAAGGAGTTTTCAGGAAATGGCGAAGTTCGGATACTACAAGCAAAGCCCGACCAAACAAGGTTCGATCCTCATCGAGGAGTACGAGGGAACCGGCATGAGCGAGATTAAGAACACAGAAAACGAATCAGTGAAAATCTACCGTGACTTTCCAAACGGAACCAGACACCCGGTCGCGATCATTCACTTGAACCGAGGTGAGTGGGTGAAGATGATCGAGGAGTGATAGATGCCTGAACCGATCACAATTCTCGGACTGGCGAAGACCACGACGGACTTGGTGAAAGAAGCCACCGACCTTGCCCGTGCGACCAAAAACACCGATCTCGCTGAGAAGTTGATCGACGTGTATCGAAATGTCGTGGAACTGACTGACACGAACCAACAACTCAGAGCTCAGGTTCAGGATCAGAAGAACGAGATCGTCGAACTGAAGCGAGAATCGGACGTCCGAACCAAACTCAAGTACGATAAAGATCACTCCGCATACTTCCTGATGCAAGACGATAGCACGCAGGACGGTCCGTTCTGTACAGTATGCTGGGACGTCGACGGAAAGCTAGTGCGTGAGACTCCTAATAGCATGGGCTTGATTTGGTGTCCTTATTGCGCGAGCGGAGTGCGCAGATCGAAACGATAGGCGCACGGGTGCCCCACACAACGCGGCGCGCGTTGAAGGGGAAATGCGGGGACAGACGGGACGTTCACCAGTTTTCGATCCCCGAACGTCTACACTCGTTCCTTCCAGTAACCCGGTCGACGGCTCGTGTGGGCTACCGCGAGAACTTGGACGACATCGTTACTCAGCTCTCGATAGATCAACAAATATGGAAAGCCACGTATCAAGAAACGCCGCGTGCCGTATGGGCCGCGCAGCCAACGCTGCGGAGCCATGGCAATTTCGCCCATCGCACGCTGCACCGCGTCGTCAAATCTGACAGCGGCGTCCGCGCTGCGCTCCAGATACCATTCAAATGCGGCATCATAGTCGCGGCCGGCTTCGTCGTGGAGAGTTACAACCCTAGCGGGCACGGGAGAGCTTGGCGAGATTTCGCTGACGAACTTCTTCCCAAGGAGTGGTTTTTGCCTGGCCCGAATCGAGGGCGGCGATACGCCGCCTGACCTCCTCATCCCAAGCCGCGAGCACGCCTTCGTCGAGTCTGCCGCCCAGGTTGGCGATCAGCGACTCCGCCAGCGCCTCCTGTTCCTCAACCGAAAGCGCAAGCGCTTGCTCCAGCAACTTGGAAACGTCGGGACTCATCTGAGCCATATTTCACCTGAAACGAGTATAACGCTCACTACAAGTGCCTTTGTGTGGCGCAGCGCCGGGGTTCCGATTGGGCATTTCGCTCTCCCCCCTAGTGGTAATCGACCAAGTCGATATCATTCGCCACCGTCGCGTGCTCGCCGTAGTTTTTTTGGGTGGCGCATCCATAAGGTGGCCCGCGAAAGCTCGATTCGGCCCTCTCCCAAGCAAAAAGTGGGAACTTTAGCATGATCCAAACCAGCTCCACAAAAAGCGCCCAAGATTCGCCATTTTCCCGCGGCGCAAGCCCATTATTTTCTGCAACCTGCAAGTGTCATCGAACACGCCTCCCTCTAACTTCTTAAGAATCAAGACCCCTTGACAACCCATGCCCTTCCACGATTCGGCGCTCGCTTCCTCAACTGGTTGATTCCATTCAGTCGAGATTGGTCGAGAGCCCCGCCAGACCGAGTCAATAAAGGGCAAATCTTCGATCGACCTCCGATTTCCCTCCCAAAACGTCTCCCGCCAAAATTATTTTTCGGCACGGTGGTCGAATACAAATGTGTAAGTACATCAGGACGCAAGCGCAAAAAACAGCCCAGCAAAAAACCACCGCCCGGGTCATGATCCCGAGCGGTGGTTGCTCTTTTGTATTTGGCGAGAGCCTTGCTTCGATCCCTTGAATCCGAGCCCTCTATCCTCTTACTAGTTACTAGGAGAGGAAGAATTCTTTCGCTACCGTAGCCCATTCCTTGTCAGGAATCTGTTCGGCCAGGTTGCTGACCGCCACGCCGCCGTCCTGCGCCAGCGCGCCTGCGAACATCGGCATCCGTTTCTGCAACCGTCCCGCCGACTCTTCCGTCCACCAGCGAGCCAGCGCGCCGCCCAGCAGGTTGCGGAAATTCGTCTTCGCATCGGGAGACTGCACCGTTACCAGCCAGCCCTCGCCATAAGGGTCGCTGGACGCCAGTTTCGGGTCGGCCGCGATGTGGTCGTTCACGTCGGCGATGCTGCCTTCGATCGGCGAAACCATGTCCACGCTCACGCCGTCGCGGAAGAGCGTCGCAATCTTCTGTCCCTGCCGAATCCACTGTCCCCGTTGCGGCAGCGTCAGGCGCTCAATCTTGCCAATGAGCTTCGAAGCAAAATCGTCCATGCCCACCCGCACCAAACTAGGACTCTCACTCAGCGCCCAGGTGTGTCCCGGATGATAGCGAAGATTCTCAGGAACTCTGAATCCATTCACCAGCTCAGGAGTAGGCCGAACCGCCTTAGTCCTCGCCGGAGCCTTGGCCAGAGCCGGCTGCACAACAACCTGTGTTCTGCTATGGAAGTGATCGATCAGTAAGAAAGTAATGAATGTGAAGAGAACCAGAATGACTGTCATAACCCACCTCGTTTCGAGGGCTCTTTCCTTCTCAGGCCGCTCGCCACTATTGCTAAGGCACTCGCCGTGCCAAACTCGGCGACGGAGCGACCAATCTGTGTGCTCGCTTTCAAGTGGATGAAAATGAAGTGGTTGCGCAGCTGGTAATTCTCGGCGCTGGGAAACTTCGCTGAAAATCTCAACAGCATTTTGATGAGAATCGCATCGCCGATTTTCAACAATCACCGCATGTAACATGCCTTGAGGCAGCTACGCCACGCAAAAACAATAACTTAGAAACCAAGGCATGGCAGTAGCGATTCGCCACACCCTTTGCTGCGAATCGCAACAGAAATCTCTCCAAGTTCATGATTTTCAGTTGTGACTCGGCGTCAGGGCGTCGTACGCCGTCCCATCATCCGCCAGTCGGTGTTCGGATCAAGACCTTCCACCAATCAGGACATTATGTGGGGAATAGTCTTGTCTGTTTCCCAGCCTCCTCAGCCACGACGGCAGACCATCATCCAATTTTCTCTGCCTGAACTTCCACGCTCCCCGCATCGTATAAAGACATAAATCGTATGAAGACATAAAGAGGATGCAATTCCGCAAATGTTTGACTTGTCCGAACACTGACGCCTAACATCGAAGAACCCCCAGGGAGGCTCGTGGAGATCATCGGCCAAACCGTCTCTCACTACCGCGTTCTGTCTCAGCTTGGCGGGGGCGGGATGGGCGTTGTTTACGAGGCCGAAGATCTGAGTCTCGGCCGTCACGTCGCGCTTAAATTCCTGCCTCCCGAGACCGAAAAGGATGCTGCCGCTCTCGAGCGCTTTCAGCGCGAAGCCCGCGCCGCCTCCGCCCTCAATCATCCCGGAATCTGCACCATCTACGAAGTCGGCGAAGAGGCTGGCCGCCACTTCATCGCCATGGAGTTGCTCGAAGGCTCGACTCTCAAGGGTCTGATCCACGGCCAGCCCATGGAACTCGATCGGCTCCTCGACCTCGGTATCCAGATCGCCGACGCCCTCGACTGCGCGCACGCCAAGGGCATCATTCATCGCGACATTAAGCCCGCCAACATCTTCGTCACCAATCGCAACCAGGCCAAGATTCTCGACTTCGGCCTTGCCAAGCGCGCGGTTGACCATTCCGTGCTCTCGGCGGCCACGGTCGGCTCCGCCGCCACCGTCGACAATCCCTTTCTCACCAGCCCCGGTTCAACTGTCGGCACGGTGGCCTATATGTCGCCGGAGCAGGCGCGCGGCAAGGAACTCGACGCCCGTACCGATCTCTTCTCGTTCGGCGCCGTCCTCTACGAAATGTCCACGGGTTCGATCCCCTTCCGCGGCGACACCTCGGCCGTTATCTTCGACGCGATCCTCAACCGCCCGCCGGCGCCGCCCCTGCGTCTCAATCCCGATCTTCCGCCGCATATCGAGGACGTGCTCAACAAGCTCCTGGAAAAAGATCGCGAGCTCCGCTATCAAAGCGCCGCCGAAGTTCGCTCCGACTTGAAGCGTCTGCGCCGCGACTCCGAATCCGGCACTATGATGGCGGTTACAAGTTCCAGCGGCCTCCTTCGCCGGCCGCCCGCGCCGCCAAAGAAAACACTACCCGGCTGGCTGATACCAGTCGTGATCGTGGCCCTGGTCGCCGCCGGTATCGGCTTCGTACTCTCCCGGCGCGGCCACGCGCTCACCGAAAAAGACGCGATCCTCATCACCGATTTCGTCAATACCACCGCCGATCCCGTGTTCGATGGGACCCTCAAGAAAGCGCTCGCCGTCGATCTCGGCCAGTCGCCCTACCTCAACGTCTTCCCGGATCAGAAAATCCGCCAGACGCTCCAGTTCATGGGCCGCAAGCCCGACGACCGGGTGACGCCTGATGTGGGCCACGAAATCTGCCTGCGCGACGGCATCAAGGCCATGCTTACCGGTAATATCGATAGCGTCGGCGGGCAGTATGTCATCGCGCTCGAAGCCACGAACGCGACCTCCGGCGACTCGCTCGGCCGCCAGCAGGTGCAGGCCGATCGCAAGGAAGATGTGCTCAACGCGCTCCACGGGGCCGCTAGCAAGCTCCGCAGCCAGCTTGGAGAGTCGCTGGCCAGCGTTCAGAAGTACGACATGTCGCTTTCGCAGGCGACAACCACCTCGCTCGAGGCGCTCAAGGCGCTTAGTCTGGGCGATGCGAAGCACAATGTCGGCGACGAGTTAGGCGCGATTCCCAACTACCAGCGTGCCGTCGAACTCGACCCCAACTTCGCGATGGCTTACGCGCGGCTTGGCGCGGTGTACGGAAACATGGGACAGACCGAACTCTCTGAACAAAACCGCCAGAAGGCCTTCGAGCTTCGCGACCGTGCCAGCGAGCGCGAGAAGCTCTACATTACCGAGCACTACTACGCCGACAGCGGGCAACTCGATAAGGGCATCACTGCGCTTGAGCTTTTCAAGCAGACCTATCCCAACGACTCCATTCCGTACAACAACCTGGCGATTATCTATTCCGCCTTCGGACAGTTCGACAACGCGGTGGTGAATGCCAAGCGGGCGGTCGAGCTCGACCCTGACATGGTCAGTGGCTACGAAAATCTCTCGATGGCCTATGCCGGCATGGGCCGCATGGCCGAGGCGCGCGCCACGCTTGCCAACGTGCTTGAGAAAAAGTCCGCTCCCCGAGTTCTTTACAAGATGATGGCATCCTTTGACTGGGCAGAGGGAAAAGATGCCGACATGGAGAAGGACCTCCAGGCCGCATCCGGGACTCCGGAGGGGGAATTGGCCGAGCTTATGTTCCGCGGCGGGCTTGCCAGTGTTCACGGTCAAATGCGGGCGGCCCGCGAATTCGCACAGAAATCCGCGGCCGGCCTTGATCGTCTTCATCTCGAGGGCCGAGCCGGCATCAATAATCAAATCGGGGGCTGGGAAGCTTTAGTTGGAAACCGTGCAGAGGCTCTCAACGATGTTAATGAGGCTCTGCGCTTGTCACAAAATGCCAACGTCAAGGTGGGTGCGGCCGGTATTCTGGCAGTCGAACGCGAAGAAAAGAGAGCCCTGGACCTGGCCGACGACCTCCAGCGCACGCGCCCGAACGACACCATGGTTCAAAATGTTACCGTGCCCACCATTCACGCGTTCGTCGCCTTGATGCCCGCCAATCCCGCCAAAGCGGATCCCGCCAAGGCTCTGGACCTGCTCAATAGCGCGGTTCTCTATGCTCGGTCTGACACGGGGGTCCTTTTTGGCCGCGGCATCGCCTACCGCGAACTTGGCCGCTATGCCGAAGCCCAGCAGGACTTTCAGAAAATTATCGATCTGAAGTGCATCACTGGGCCGGATGTGATGGTCACCATCGCGCAGTTGGAACTCGGCCGCGTTTACCAAAAGCAAGGCGACCTCGCCAAAGCCCGCATCGCCTACCAGAATTTTCTGGCGACGTGGAAGGATGCGGACGCAGACTTGCCATTGCTCAAGGCAGCCAAAGCTGAATACGCAAAGCTGCAATAGAAACGCGGCTTCCGAAGGAGATTGGCACAAACAAAGGGCCCCCGAACAGGATTCGGGACTCATTGCCCAGTTTCAGAAGGGCGCGGCAATAATCTTGTGGAATTCAGAATGAAGGCCAATTCCGAAGTGACGTGAATGAAGGCCGCAAGCAGGGGATTCAGCATGCCACATGCCGCCATGCCGACTCCTATGGTGTCCACGATCAGCGTACCAGCGAAATTTTGCATGATGATCCCGCGGCAACGTCGCGCAACCCGCAACGTTTCAACTAACTTGGACAGATCGCTTCCGATCAGGATCACGTCCGCGCTCTCTCTGGCCACGTCCGTTCCCGAACCCATCGCGATTCCAACGTTGGCTTCCACCAGTGCGGGAGCGTCGTTGATGCCGTCCCCCACCATCGCGACCTTGTAATTCTTACTGCGTAGATCGCCAACCCATTTTGCCTTCTGCTCGGGCAGGAGCTCTCCGACTGCCTCATCGACACCAAGATCATGACCCACACACGAAGTCACGCCTTGGGTGTCTCCGCTGAGCAAAACAGTTTTCAACCCCATGTGCCGCATCGCAGCCACCGCATCCTTGGCCTCGGGGCGGAGAACATCAGCTACGCGAATGCTGCCAAGAAGCCGGCCACCGCGGGCGACGTAGACCTCTGAGGCTCCATCTCTACCGCTGCCGCTAACATTCATGGAAATACTTGTCACATCATGTTGCATCAGAAGGGCCCGGCTGCCGACCAGAATTTCTTCTCCGCGGTACATCACGCGGACCCCTCTCCCCGGCGTGTAAGAGAACTCATCTGGGTCGGCGAGAGGGACCGCGAGATCCGTGGCCCGCGCAACAATCGCTTTCGCCAGAGGGTGTTCGGACTTGCGCTCGGCAATGCTGGCCGCCGCCACGATCTGACGCTCTGTGAAGCCATTGGCAGAGACAACTTCTCTAATCTGGGGCGTTCCGAAGGTGAGCGTGCCGGTCTTGTCCAACAGCACAGTGTCCACGGCAGCTAGCGCTTCCAGGTAGAGACCGCCTTTCACAATTGCGCCATGGTGCGCGGCCCGGCCGATCGCACCCAGAATCGCGAGCGGAGTTCCCGCCGCGATGCCACACGCACCGGCCACGATGATCACTGAAATGGTTGACCGGATGTTGTGAGTAATGATGAAGGTCAGGACCGCTGCTCCGAGCGCGAAGTACACGAGGTAGCCCGCCAACCGATCAGCCGTCTTCTGAATCGGAGCACGGGACTTCTCGGCCCGTTCGACGGCTTCAATGATCTTGCCGAAGGTGGTGTCGCGGCCCAGCTTTTGAGCGCCGATCTCCAAAGCTCCCGACTGGTTGATGGTGCCCGCGTATACCACGTCCCCGAGAGTCTTTTCCGCCGGCATAGCCTCGCCAGTAATCGCCGCCTGTTCCACAAAGGAACGACCGCTCAGCACGGTACCGTCTACCGGGATATGCCCACCTGGCTTCACAATGACCGTGTCTCCGATTTGAACCTGGTCGGATGCCATCTCCAGTACTTCACCGTTGCGCCGGACGGTGGCGGTTCTAGGAAGAAAATCGAGAAGATCTTGAATTGCCCGGCGCCCGCGCCCAACTGTGAGGCCCTCCAGGACTTCAGCGGCCAGCACGAAGCCAGTGATGACCAGGGCAGTAAAGAACTCTCCAATCGCTAAAGCGGCGAGCAGAGCGATGGTCATCGAGAGTTCCATCGTCATCTTGCGCTCGACGATGTTCTCGAAGGCTTCCTTGAAAATGGGATAGCCGCCGATCAGAGCAGCCGCGATGCCGATAACACTGACGTGCGGAAATGGCTCCCAAAGCCGAAACCAGACCGCAGCCGCAGCCAGGGCCACGAAAGCTATGCGGGCGAGCTCAATCCACTCGAATCCGTGCTCACGCTCAGAGTCCTCCGAAGTTTTGGTCTCTTTCATCTCTGAAGCGTTGGAGTTTGCATGAAGTTGAGGGCCGTCTGCAGAGTTTTTTTCGATCAGATTCGGAGCACTCATGTAAATGTTTCCCGGCGCGGGAGCGCTTATTTCAAGTAAGACTTGACCATGTTGATCACTTCATCAGCGGCGACCAGCTGTCCTGGAGTGGGTCGTTGTTTTCCGTTGAGGACGTGACTGCGGATATGACCTTCCAGAAGCTCAGCCATCAGGCTGTTCATGGCTCCTCGGGCTGCGCTCATCAGCTGCAGGACTTCGGAGCAATCGCGTTCTTCAGAGAGAGCTCGCACGAGGGCCTCTACCTGCCCTTGAATGCGTTTGGCTCTCAGCAGTAGCTTCTGTTTGTCGTTGATCGTGTGGCTCATTGTCTTATGGAATCTCCTTAATACTATACCGGGTATGGTATATCGAGATTCACCTGAGATTCTACCAGAGGCGAAGTGAAGGCAAGAAATGAGGGCAGTACGGTTTCAGCCGCACTGCCCTCACGGAGAAAGACGTCCGTTTAGAAGTGGAACCCGAGTTGAGCAGTCAGCGCGCGGGGTGTTACATAGTGCGTCCCGCTGAACGTTGAGAGGAAGTTATAGACAGCGTACTTGTTGGTGATGTTGACGGCGGTTAGCGTGAGGCTCCATTTGTAATGGTCGCCCTTGAAGAGGTTGTCCTGGCCCAGGGCAAGGTCGAACAAATGCCTCGGCGCAACGCGCGGCGGATTGTGGTCGTCGTTCTCCGTTCCGGGAGCCGGTATTTGCAGGAGCGTCGACCCGTATTGATCCGCCGGGCAAAGGTTGTTGGGACTGATGAAAGTGCCCATGGGGTTGGCCGCGCTGGGTGGCGTAGCGTGGACCCCGTTGCAAGTCAGTCCGGCTTCGAACTGTTGATCCGCGCTTAGTCCCGATGTATCCACCGTCATATCGTCACCGTTGGGGCCGTTTGCACAGTTGCCTCCCGCGCACGGCGCCGGACCGGCCACCAGTCCGCTGTCATACCTCCAGTTGAAGCCAAGCCACGGTCCCACCTTCCACGGCTGGTACTGTGTATGAAAAGTCATGTTGAACTTTTCATCGTGATCGATGCGGAACGGCCCAGATGCAGAGGGAACCGCGCCGGCCCCGCCGCCTTGTGGAGAGAAAAAGCGGGCGGCCACACTTGAGAACACCATGAGCGCAGAAAATCCATGAAGGTTCGGAACGCTCACGCGGCCCGCGTATCCCGGAATCTTGGAGCGCTCCCATTCGACCGGGAAAGTGATGGGCGTGGCGCCCAGCACACTGAAGTCGTAGCCGTTGTGCGTGTACTTCCAGATATACTCGCCCGAAAAAACCAGATACTTTCCGAAAGCCTGCTGGAGACCGGCGTGGAATTCGTTACGCCAGCCAGGACTCAATGGATTCGATACCGGCGAGAAACAGCCAAGGAGCGGGTTCAAGACCGGGTTCGCGCATCCGATGCTGGAAAGCACCAGATTTTCGTTGAATGGACTCTCCAACGTTCGCGCATAAGAAACGCGAAGAACGGTGTTGGTGCGTTTGATGTTATAAGCGATGCCAAGGCGAGGTTGGGCTTCCTGATGTGTCGTGAGTCCGTTGTAGAGATCACCCCGCAGTCCCAGATTCAAGGCCCAGTTTCCTTTGGTGATCGAATCCTGGACATAAAGTGCGAGTTCCTTGACGTCGGTGTGACCGTTAAAAGTGTAGAGTCCGCTCGTGGACATGGGGCAGCTGTCATTCGCAGACGGAGTTGGCCGGGTCAGGTCATAGCAGCCCAGCAAGGGATTAAAGGCGGCGATATTCGGATTGACGACACCGTCATTTTGCTGCAGACCGAGACCGGCGCATTGAGACGGATCATTGGGGTTCGACGGAGTTGCTCCGAACCATACTGGATTGCCGGCTGGGTCCAGACAGGGCGCGTTCAACGTCGGATCGACGATGCCAAAAGGGTCGGTCTCGTTTAGAAACGTCTGTTCGTAAGTGGCCCCCACTTTCAGGTTGTGAATTCCCTTTACGTAGGAGATATCCGAGCGCAGCCCCGCGTTGGTGAGCGTGCGGTTCTGACTGACGGTTTCGCTCTGAAGCCCCGGCGCCCCGAGGTCGGCGAAAGGGTTGGCACTGGGGTAGTAATTGTACGCGTCGCGCCGGACAAATGCGCCCAGGGTAAACACGGTCGTGGGATTGAGGACACGAGTCCAGGTAGGCGCGATGTTAAAGGTTTTGATCTGGGAACGCTGGTCAGCGAAGCCGACCACATTACCGTTGGGATCGAGGCCGCCATTGTCCACAACCACACCGTTCCACGGCGTCGCCAGTTGAGAGTCATAGGAATTCGGCGTTTGAAACCACGAGCGCGTGAAACCCAGGTTCAAGCGCAGCGAATCCGCGGTTGATAATTGATAGTCGACCCGGTCGAACACATTCTCTTCGTTGCCCTTGTCGTGCATCACGACAAACTCCGGGGGATCGAGAAACCGTCCACTGTTCAGGCCGCTGATTGAGATATAGTTTCCCCACTTGGCTCCGCCGTAGGCTAGATCGCCCGAGACATTGGAGGTTCCAAACGAGCCATAAGAAGCGCTTACGCTGCCATGAGGCGTGGTTACGCCCTGGCCCGAGCGCGTGGTGGCGACAATCACCACGCTGGTCTTGCCGCCGTATTCCGCCGGAGGTGCACCCGATATGACCTCCATCGACTGGATGGACTCGAGCGGGATCTGGTTGGAGAAAACTTTGCTCTGTTGATCGGTGATGGGCTGGCCATCCACCGAAAACGAGTTTTCCGCGTGATCGCCCAGGCCGTGAAAGAGACCGTTCGAGTCGGCGGCGATGCCAGGTGTGGTGAGCGTGACCTCCGAGCTCAGAGACGACGACGCGCTTTCCAGGGGAATCTTGTCGATCAACTCTTTATCGATGTCTGTGTGAAAGGTGGGGTCGTTTTCCACCAGATCGGCACCGGCTTCGACGTTAACCGTTTCCGAAGAGCCCGTCACTTGAAGATTGACCTTGACGCTGGCGGGTACCACCGACCGGACCTCAACATCCTGCGCATACGGGGCAAAACCCTGAGCTGTCACCGTCATGTGATAGGGATTGAACGGTACGTTCGGGAAGGTGAAATTTCCCTTACCGTCAGTAGTGGTCGTCCGATCGTACCCGCTGACCAACTGACGAATCTCAACCGTCGCGTTCGGAACTACAGCACCTGAAGGGTCGAGGACGGTACCGTTCAGTGATCCCGAACCTCCGCCCGACTGCGCCATCGCAGCCCCGACACTGAACACGAAAGCAACGGCCACAACAGCGGCAAGACACTTCTTATGGAATAAATGCATGATTCCTCCAAAAATAGGTCTGAGGCGACTTCGATCACAGATCGAAGGCCGCGGTTATCTGGGAATACCTATTGGATTGGCTGCGGAATCAGACAGCAGGTGGAGGACGAATGAAGTGAACTTCTGTGCCGCGGAAAATTCCAGCCGACTCCTGGGGCGGAGTCGCCAGCCTGGACGCGCCCAGTACCGGCGGCCCAATCGCCGTCCCGGTGCTGAGCCCGGCATGGGCGATCGAACAAATCGAACAAACGTGATGCGGCCCGGTCGAGTCTTCCGCGTGCGAGTGCGCCGCCTGCACAATCCCCATCGCGCAGACCAGCGCCATCGCGAGCACGCACACAACCCGCACGAAAGCGCCGCGCTTTGAAAAAATGCTCACCATGAAAGTTGTTGCAGACTCGACCCGTGCATCCTCAATTCTACGTTAGACGATTGTAAGCGCAAATGGTTGTGGCGGAAATGTGACGTTGGAAGTTGAACTCGCATCGGAATTCCGGGTCCGCAGCGTCCCGCCCGACCACCCGGTCGGCATGTTCCGCAGGCGAAGCTCTCCAAGCCATTGTCATTCAGCGCTTTAGCTCTGTGACGCTCATCACATTCGCGTGTGCTAAGTGTCACGACCCACCCATGCTCCCAGGGTCGAAACTGACACTTAAGGTGGTGGGTGCCGTCATGATGCTGGCTTACAAACTCGTCCGTCTAATCGAGACACACTCGGAATCGCTCACCGCGACCCTGCTCCACAAGGTCCAGACCTCCGAACTGACGCCCTCCTACCGTCACGTTCCCGCCGAGGACCTCAAGAACCGCGTCGGCGAGATCTACAGCCATCTCGGCGAGTGGCTCCTCGGCAAGAGCACCTTCGACATCGAGCGGCGCTATGAGGAAATCGGCGCCTGCCGGGTTCAGCAGGATGTCCCGGTCAGCGAACTCATCTGGGTCATCGTCTTGACGAAAGAAAACCTGTGGGAGTTTTTGCAAAAGGAATCCACCCCCGAAAAAGCCGCAGAGGCCTTCGGGGAGCTCGAAATGTTGCAACTGCTGGATCAATTTTTCGACCGGGCAATTTACTACGCATCGGTGGGCTACGAAAAAGCGTTAAGCAAGCAGGAAAAAACTGCCAGTCGCTAGCAAGATGTGTTTGCTTGGAGCTTGCAGCCGAGAGCTTGGAGCTGAACTAAAAATGTCCTGGCATACCGAATACGCAAAAAAACTCCGCACCGCCGAGGAAGCCTTGGGTTGCGTCTCCTCCGGCATGCGCGTCTACATCCAGCCCGGATGCGCCGAGCCCGAGACGCTGGTCGAGGCGCTCATGAAGCGCGGGCCTTATGTTGAGGACGTCGAAATCGTCCACATGCTGACCATGGGCACTGCCCCCTATGTCGCTCCCGAGATGGCTGGCCACTTCCGCCACAATGCCATGTTCATCGGTGGCAATGTGCGCGATGCCATCAACGACGGCCGCGCCGACTACACTCCCATCTATCTCAGCGAGATCGAGGACCTTTTCGTGAGCGGCGCCATGCCGCTTGACGTTGCGCTCGTCCAGGTCTCCCCGCCCGATGCTCACGGTTTCTGCTCCCTCGGAGTCGGCGTCGATACCACGCTCACCGCCGTCAAGCGCGCCCGCTATGTGGTGGCTCACGTGAATGACCAGATGCCACGCACCTACGGCGACAGCTACGTGCACGTCAACGATCTCAATGTCATTGTCGAATCCTCGCGCCCGCTGTGCGCTATGAAGAAGCCCCAGATCACTGATCTGCACGTGGCCATCGCCCGCAACGTGGCCACTCTCATCGAAGACGGTTCGGTGCTTCAGACCGGAATCGGCGGCATTCCCGACGCCGTTCTTCCCCTGCTCACCGACCGCAAAGACCTCGCCGTCCACAGCGAACTGGTTTCCGACGGCGTCATCCCCTTGATCGAAGCGGGCGTCATTACCGGCGAGCGCAAGAATTTCAAGCCGCGCAAGATCATCGTCGGCTTCGTCCTCGGCAGCAAGCGCATGTTCGATTTCGTCGACAACAATCCGATCTTCGAGTTCCACCCCACTTCCTACGTCAACGATCCTGGCCTCATCGCCCGCAATGATCGCATGGTCGCCATTAACTCGGCGCTGGAGGTCGATCTCACCGGCCAGGTTTGCTCGGACTCGATCGGCAACCAGTTCTATAGCGGCATCGGCGGCCAGGTGGACTTCCTGCGCGGCGCTTCCCGCTCCAAGGGCGGCAAGCCGATCATCTCCATCTCATCGACGGCGAAAAACGAAACCATCTCCCGTATCGTGCCCATGCTCAGCCCGGGCGCCGGCGTCGTCACCTCGCGCGGCCTGGTTCGCTACGTCGTTACCGAATTCGGCGTTGCTTACCTGCACGGCAAATCCATCCGCGAGCGCGCCAAGGCCTTGATTGACATCGCTCATCCCAAGTTCCGTAACGAGCTGTACACATATTGCGAACATACGAAGTGGCTGCAACGACCCGAGTTTGTAACGGCAACGAGGTGAATATGCCCGCAGTGATCAAATCCGAAGTCAATGACGTAACCAAGCCCGCGGCGGCCAAGTCCGCCGCCCGCGGCAACATCCTCATCGATAGCGAGGAGTGCAAAGGCTGCGGTCTCTGCGTCGAGTCCTGTCCCCCCGAATGCCTCGAACTCCTGCCCGAGTTGAATGCGTATGGCGTTCACCCGGCACACTACACCGGCGAAGACTGCACGGGATGCGGCATTTGCTTCTATTGCTGCCCCGAGCCCGGAGCCATCACCGTCTACCGGCTCGCCCCGCCCTCCAAGCCGCTGGTTCATGGAGACGCCCCGGCCGACCAAAAAGGAGACTCCCATGCGGCAGCTCTGTAAAGGAAATGTTGCCATCGTAAAAGGCGCCATCCTCGCCGGATGCAACGCCTATTACGGATACCCCATCACTCCCGCCAGCGAGATCGCGGAAGCGGCCGCGCTTTACTTTCCGCAAGTGGGCGGGACGTTCCTCCAGGCCGAGAGCGAAGTCGCCGCCATCAACATGGTGTATGGCGCAGCCGCCACCGGACAACGCGTCATGAGCGCATCCTCCGGCCCCGGCCTCAGCCTCATGCAGGAGGGCATCTCCTACTGTGCCGGTTCTGAGCTTCCGTGCGTGATCGTCGATATCGTCCGCGGTGGTCCCGGCCTCGGCAACATCGCTCCCGAACAGAGCGACTACTTCGCCATGGTCAAAGGTGGAGGCCATGGCTGCTACCGCAATCTCGTTCTTGCTCCAGCCTCCGTGCAGGAGATGGCTGACCTCACCGTTCTCGCCTTCGATCTCGCCGACACCTATCGCAATCCAGTCGTCGTCATGGCCGACGGTTTCATCGGCCAGATGATGGAGCCCCTCGACCTTACTTATCGCGAGGTCCAGATTCCGCCGAAGCCCTGGGCCGTGCAAGGCACGCCGGACACGCGCAAGAACGTTGTGAGTTCGATCTTCCTCGAGCCCGACGATCTGGAAGCCCACATCCGCAAGCTCGAAGCAAAATACATTCGTGCCGCAAGACTAGAAGCGCGTCATGAAACCTACCAGGCCAACGACGCCGAGGTCCTGCTCGTAGGCTACGGCATCACCTCGCGCGTACTGCGCTCAGCCGTAGAGATGGCCCGCGCCGAGGGCCTGAAAGCCGGCCTGTTCCGCCCCATCACGCTATGGCCATTTCCCAAGCAGGCACTGCGCGACGTGGCCAGCAAAGTCAGCAAAGTCCTGGTCGTCGAACTCAGCAACGGCCAGATGCTGGAAGACGTTCGCCTCACGCTCGAAGGCAAAGTGCCGGTAGAGTTCTACGGCCGGACGGGGGGCAACGTCCCAACCGTGGAAGAGATCCACACGCAGGTCATGCACAAGATGATGTCGCTG
Organism: uncultured Acidobacteriaceae bacterium; assembly: GCA_963698865.1. Taxonomy (GTDB): domain Bacteria; phylum Acidobacteriota; class Terriglobia; order Terriglobales; family Acidobacteriaceae; genus Acidiflorens. The sequence continues at coordinate 1,995,301 of CAVOSL010000007.1, forward strand.
GTTTAGTACCAGAGAATTCAGGGGCTTTTGCCCCTGAGGGAACACCGGGAGCGAACATGCCAACCGATACCGAACTCGAAGCGAAAGCCTCCGAAATCCTAGCCGCCGGCTATGAGGTCACCCATTCCAAGTCCCCGCTCTTCTACGGAGCCTACGAGCGCAAGACCGACCTCCAGCAGCAAACTCACTACTGCCCCGGCTGCGGACACGGCGTCGCTCACAAGCTAGTAGCCGAAGCGCTCGAAGAACTCGGCCTGCAAGACAAGACCATCTTCGTCAGCCCGGTCGGCTGCTCCGTCTTCGCCTATTACTATTTCGACGTCGGCAACGTGCAGATGGCGCACGGCCGCGCCCCCGCTGGCGCCACCGCCATCAAGCGCGCCTGCCCCGAAAAGATCGTTATCTCCTACCAGGGCGATGGCGATCTCGCCGCCATCGGCACCGCCGAAATCATTCACGCCGCCAATCGCGGCGAAAAGATCACCGTCTTCTTCGTCAACAACGCAATCTACGGCATGACGGGCGGCCAGATGGCCCCGACCACGTTGGTCGGCCAGAAGAGCACAACCAGCCCCTTCGGACGCCGTCCCGCCAACGAAGGTTTCCCCATGCACATGGCCGAACTGATCGCCACGCTCGAAGCTCCCGTGTATGTCGAGCGCGTAGCTCTCTGCGATGGCAAGAACATCATGAAGGCCCGCAAGGCCGTCCGCAAAGCTCTCGAAATCCAGCGCGACGGTATCGGTTTCTCGTTCGTAGAACTTCTCTCGCCATGCCCCACGATCTGGTCCAAGGATCCGGTCGAAGCCCGCAAATGGGTAGCGGAGAAAATGATCCCGCAATTCCCGCTGAACGTTTTCCGCGATCGCAAACACGATCCGGTAGAAAACGCAGTAATCCCTCAGCGTTCCATTCCAGAAGTGTTGGAAATCAGCAGCGCCAACGTGGGGACAGCCGCCCCCGGCTGTCCAGCGGAGCAAAGCTCCGCAGTGCCTGCACCACCCGCGCATCAGCACCACTTCAAAGACTTCCAAATTAAAGTCGCCGGCTTCGGCGGCCAGGGTGTCCTTCTCCTCGGACAACTCCTAACCGAGATGGGTATGCGCGAAGGCTTGGAAGTCAGCTGGCTCCCTTCCTACGGTCCGGAGATGCGCTCCGGCAGCGCCCACTGCCACGTCTGCTTGTCAAAAGAGAGAATCGGCTCGCCGCTCGTCTCCCACCCCGACGTACTCGTTGCGATGAACGAGCTCTCGCTCCGCAAATTCGCCCCGCAGGTCGCCGCGGGCGGACTCATCCTCTATAACGCAGAACGCCTGCCGCAGGATTTCCAGCTTCCGCAAGCCCGCGTCATCTGCATCCCAGCCTCCGCGATGGCCGACAAATTGGGCTCAACCAAGGCGACCAACATAATCCTGCTGGGCGCGCTGCTCGAAGAAACCGAATGCCTGCTGACGGCAACCGCGCAAGGCGTCTTAGAGACGAAGGTGAAGAAGGTTGAGTTGAAGGAGATCAACAGGAAAGCCTTAGCCGCCGGCCACGACTTCATCGACCACTATGTAAGAGTGGGTGCAGTCACTCAGCCCGACGGCTTCGCCTACTAGTGGAGGCACAGGCGCCCGTCCGTGCGGGCACAAATCCGTGGGAGTGTGTGACTCTCTAATCGTGTCATCCTGAGCGGAGCGAACCGTTCGCGAAGTGAATGGCTCGCGGAGTCGAAGGACCCCTACTCCCTTTGAATACCGTCGCGAACCATTCTGTGCTCTAAACAAATAAGCTACAACCTCTGAGCGGACCGAACCATGCGCGAAGAGCGAAGAGCGCAGACCCTGCGCAGTCGAAGAGTCTGTCCCAGCCCATCCTATTGTCGTGGTGCAGTTTGAATCGGTTTTGAAAGGGCACGGTCTTCACAAGCTGCGGAAAAACTCGACATACTACGTGATTTTGGGTGGCGCAGCGCTTCAGCGCTGCGATAACGGGCTTGTTGTTAACACCGGCTTTAGCCGCTGAGGGACGGTCATTTTTCAAACTGCACCATTACCCATCCTGATCGCGTCGGAGAAGGACAAGAGGACCCGCATAATAGAAGCGAGCCTTTATAACACGCTGGTCGAGCGTTACCAATGAGCAAGCCTTCCAAAGCGATATTGCGATTGCCTCTTGAGAAGCGTGCCGAGATTGCTTTCCAGATAGCGGTGGCGAAAGCGATTGACGAACACGCGCGTCTCGGATTCCCGGTCTATATTTGGCGCGACAGCAGAGTGGTTAAGCTCTCGCCGGACGAAGTGCTCCGCTCTTCCCATCGATAAATCCCAGATTTCCCAAACTATTTAAGGCTGATCGACGTGGATGCCGAGAGTTTCGGCGACCTTGCGGAGCGGCTTGTCTCTTGTCCACAGAAGCGTAGATGAATTGATAAATGCAGATGCGATGAGTTCTGCATCGACCAGACCGATACCGAGGCTGTACAAGCTGCGCGACTCGATCATGAGCCGTACTTCGTGTAGTTGTGCGACTCGTACCTGCGGTAAGAGGTCCAACATTGCAAGCGTTGCCGTACGGTCGTTGAGGGATCCGAGCGCAAGTTCCGCGATGACGGAGGGATGGATTACGATGCGTCCCTGATTGAGATGCTGACGCATCTCTTTGTTTTGCGAACGGAGATGGTCGATCCAAATCGAGGTATCGGCAAGAATCAATTCGGCCTCGTCCGGCGGCGTGGAATTTTCTTCAAGCCCGGCATGGTGCCTCCCAAAGCGGCCAATCTACGGGCGCTTTCACGCTCGATCAGGGCTTTCAGAGCTTCACGGACCAAGGCGGTTTTTTCCTCCACCCCAGTAAACTCCTGAGCTATACGGATGAGATCGTCATCGAGGGCAAGGGTGGTTCTCATGGGTCTCCTTAGGCACTGATTATAGCATCAAATGATGACAAGTGCTATGCATCCCTCTTGCCCGGAGGTCAAGAGCAACGAGACCTGGGCAAGCAACTTCTAGGCCCTTCAGGCAAAGGACACACTTTTCGCATCGGGTAGGATAGGGAAAGAATGAACCTCTACATCATCGCCGGGCCGAATGGGGTGGGGAAGACCACGTTCGCCCGGGAGTTTCTTCCCAACTACGCGGACTGCAAGAATTTCGTTAACGCTGATCTGATCGCGCAGGCGATGGCGCCCTTTTCTCCGGAGACTGCAGCCGTACGCGCGGGGAGAATGATGCTAAGCGAAATTCGGTCCTTTGCCACGAAGCGCGTTTCATTTGCTTTCGAGACAACGCTATCGGGCCGGGGTTACATGACTCTCCTTCGACAATTAAAGGCTGAGGGCTATGAAATTCACATTTTCTTCCTGTGGGTGTGCACGGTGGAATTGGCACTCTCACGAGTTCGAGAGCGGGTTTCGAGGGGCGGGCACGATGTGCCGGAAGCGGTGGTCCGTCGGCGATTTGATCGGTCGGTGCGGAACTTTCTGGGCGAGTATCGCGAACTGGCGAATCGATGGACGCTATTCGACAACTCGGGTGGAACTCCGACAGTGATTGGATTGGAGAAGGACAAACGGGTTCGTATAATAAACGAGGGCCTCTATACCGCATTGGTCAGGCGTTACGGTCGCATATGAGCAAACCTTCAAAAGCTGTACTCCGGTTGCCAATCGAAAAGCGGGCGGAAATTGCTTTCAAAATAGCCGTGGCGAAAGCGATTGACGAACACGCTCGGATGGGATTGCCGATCTATATTTGGCGCGACGGCAGGGTGGTCGAGTTGACGCCGGACGAGGCTCACGAAATTTCTCGGAATTCCCACGGAGAATAGATCAGTAGCCTTTGCAGAGAGCAAGGTCAACCGCTCTTCCTTGGTCGAGGATCACCACCCAAGGCCCGTCCCGTAAGAACGCTACTTCCTTCCCTTCCGGACTAGTTCCGAGGAATCCCGAAGGATAGCAACCTCCATACTGTGGCACTTGATCGCGTGAACGGATGTAGCCGAAGCGTTGTTTGAGTTGTTCCTTTGACAAACCCCTGATGAGTCTTTCGGGATGTCTGTCATGGGTCATTCCTGCAATCGCGTGATCGAGGTTCATGTTCTGGTTCATTCCATGAGTCCATAGGACGTAGTCGATGTTCTTGGGATCGACGTCCTCCGGGTAAAGCCCAACCCAAGCCACAAAAATCCCGAACGAGATCAATATCCCAAGGGCAACGAAGGAACAGGCGACGACCGCTTTCCAATACCATCGTGTCATCCGAACGTCCCCAAAACTTTCGGGCGGACTACTCCCTCCTCCTTGCCAGCGCCCACAGCAGCGCCGCTCCCGCCGCAAGTCCCGCCAAGGCTAGCCCAGTGCGCTTCATCGATTTCTGAACCGCCGCTTCGTGCGGGAATACCCAGGCGTCTTCCGGATAGTGCCGCGGAGCGGCATCGAACAAAGGAATGCCTTCCGGGCTTTCGGTGGATTCGCGCAGAGCCATTTGTAAGACTTCAGACAGATGCAGAGCGTGGCGGTCGGTCTCCTGCGCGATCTGCTCGCGGCAACTGAAGCCGTCGGCGACGATGAGCCAGTCGGTGGGAGCCTCGCGAACGGCGGGGAGAAGTTCGAGTTCGCCGATGGCCCGCGAAATTTCGTACTTTTCTTTTTCGAAGCCAAACGCGCCCGCCATGCCGCAGCATCCGGGAGCGGGCGCCGTGAAGTCGATGCCCATGCGGCGCAGGACGGCTTCTTCGGCGGTCATCTTCATCAGCGCCTTGTGATGGCAATGGCCGTGGACCAGCGCTTTGCGGGCTAGCTTGGGGATGGGGAAATCTTTCGCGAACTGCTCGAGGAATTCGCTGAGCAGAAAAACTTGCTTGGAGAGAGCGCGGGCGCGTTGGTCGTTCGGGAAGAGGTTGACGAGTTCGTCGCGGAAGACAGCGGCGCAGCTTGGCTCGAGAACTACGATGGGCGTGCGCTCTTCGATCTCCGGCAGCAACTCGTCCATTACTCGCAGCAGGAGAGCCTTGGCGCGATCGAGTTCGCCGACATCGTAGAGCGGGCGTCCGCAGCAGAGGTGGGCGCTCGGGACTAAGACGTCGAAGCCGGCGGCTTCTAGAACTTCCGCTGCGGCTTGGGCGGTGGAGGGAAGGAAATAGTTGTTGAAGGTGTCGGCCCAGAGGAGGACCTGACCCGATGCTTGCTGTCCGTTGCCCGCGCGCGACGCCCGCCTAGCCTGCCCCGAGCTTGCCGAGGGCGAGCCGACGGCGCCACGTTGTTTCTCCCACCATTGCTGGAAGGACTCTGGCGCAAAAGCGGGAATTCTTCGGCGAGCCGCTACTCCTCCGGCCAGTTTTGCCAGGTCGCGCAGGCCGGGGAGTTGCGTTGTCAGATTCACGAGACCTGGGACGTGCGACGCTGCTCTCACTGCGATATCGAAATTCGCTAGCGCCACTGCACTCAGCGGGCGGCGATTCGCTTCGTAATAATGAGAGAGGAATTCAGCTTTGTAGGTCGCCACGTCCACGCCCACCGGGCAATCGCTCTTGCATCCTTTACAGGAGAGGCAGAGATCGAGCGACTCCTTGACCACCTCACTCTTCCATCCATCCTTGATCACGTCACGCTGTGTCATCTCCCAGAGCAGGTGGGCGCGGCCGCGCGTGGAGTGCTCTTCTTCGCGCGTGACTCTGTAGCTGGGACACATGACGCCGCCTTCTTCGCGGCGGCATTTGCCTACTCCCACGCAGCGCAAAGTTGCCGATGCGAGGCTGCCGTGGTCTTCGGGAAATTTGAAATGAGTCGTCGGCTGCCACGGGTCGTAGTCGGGGCCAAGGCGGAGATTCTCGTCGAGCTTGTTCGGGTTGATCACCTTGCCCGGATTCATCTTCCAGTCCGGATCCCACAGCGACTTGAACTCGCGGAAGGCTTGCATGATTTCCGGGCCGAACATCTTGGGGAGCAGTTCGGCGCGGGCCTGGCCGTCTCCATGCTCGCCGGAGAGCGAGCCGCCGTAGCGGACGACCAGGTCGGCAGCCTCTTCCATGAACTGGCGGAACTTGCGCACGCCTTCCGCGGATTCGAGATCGTAATCCATGCGGGTGTGCACGCAGGCGTGGCCGAAGTGTCCGTAGAACGCGCCGTCGTAGTGATAATCCCGCATCAGCGCGCGCAGGTCGCGAAGGTAGGCGCCAAGCTTTTCGGGTGGGACAGCGGAATCCTCGAAGCCTTCCCAGCGGATTGGTTCGCCGGGCACATGCGAGGTGACGCCCAAGCTCGACTCGCGCACATCCCAGACGCGGCGGGCCTGGCGCGTGGTCGGTGATCAGACGCATGTCAGGCGCTGGCGTCGAGCGATCGAGAGTCTCCATCAGGTGGCGAGCCTTGGCTTCGGCTTCGGCTGCGGTGTCGGCGCCGAACTCAACCATCAGCCATCCACAGCCTTCGGGGAGCAGGGCGAGGCCGTCGAGGTTGAGGCCCTTGCGGCGGCTGGCGTTGACGATGATGTCGTCGAAGCCTTCGAGGCCGATGGGACCGTGCTCCATGATTTGCGGCACGTGGTCGGCGCAAATGAAGACGTCGGGCCATCCGATGATGACGAGCACGCGCGCCGGCGGGCTTTGCTACGAGGCGGCAGGTAGCTTCGAGGATAGTGACGCAGGTGCCTTCGGAGCCCACCAGCGAGCGGGCGATGTGGAAGCCGTTTTCCGGCAAGAGGTGGTTCAGGTTGTATCCGGAAACGCGTCGCGGGATATTCGGAAACTGGCGGCGGACTTGATCGCCGTAACGATCGGCGAGTTCCTTGAGGCCGGAGTAGATCTGGGCGCGGCGGCCGCCTTCGCTGACGATGCGGTTGAAATCTTCGTCGCCGGTGGCGCCGACGTGCAGGCGCTGTCCGTCGTAGGTGAGGACTTCGAGCGCCTCGATATTGTCGTCGGTTTTCCCGGCCATGATGGAGTGGACGCCGCAGGAGTTGTTGCCGATCATCCCACCGAGAGTGCAGCGGTCGTGGGTTGCAGGATCAGGCGCAAACGTGAGGTGATGCTTCTCGGCTTCGGCGCGCAGGTGGTCGAGGATGACACCGGGCTGGACGCGGGCGATGCGGTGCTCGGGATCGACCTCGAGAATTTTGGCCATGTATTTCGAGAAGTCGAGGATGACGGCGACGTTGCAACATTGGCCGGCGAGGGAGGTTCCGCAGCCGCGAGCCAGGATCGGCGCGTGGTGTTCGCGGCAGAGCGCGACGGTGGCGAGCACATCTTCTTTATCGCGCGGGAGGACGACGCCGATCGGGACCTGGCGGTAGTTGGAGCCGTCCGTCGCATAGAGGGCGCGGCTGCCGGAGTCGAAACGGACGTCTCCACGAAGATGGCGGCGGAGGGCGGCTTCGAGAGCTGAGGCGTCGACGTGGGCCGATGGCGCATGTGTTTCAAGCATGGTCACAGAGCATTATTCGAGGATACGGGGACGAGCGCAAGGAGATTGCAGAGATTCCAGGCCTGAGGTAATAGATCGGAGGTCCGGGTCAGGTTGCAAAGCGCTACCCGCAAAAACTGATTGGATCACTGTGCCGGATGGGAGTACCATGCTTCTTCTGCGGGAGATGCGGGCCCGGTTCCTTTAAATGAAGAGTGCAGAATCAATTCTGAACGCGGTTACTGGCGCTTATGAAAATCACTGACACAATCGAATCGTTGTTGCGTACCAAGGGAAGCAATCGCGTCTTTTCTGTCAGCCCGGAGCAGTCGGTTTACGAGGCCATTGAAAAGATGGCGTTGGAGGGCATTGGCGCGGTGCTGGTGATTGCCGAGGGAAAGCTGGTCGGCATCATGTCGGAGCGAGACTACGCGCGCAAGGTCATCCTCAAAGGCCACTCTTCGAAAGACACGCCGGTGAGCGCGATCATGACGACGCCGGTCGTCTTTGTAACACCCAGGAACACGGTGGACGAGTGCATGGCCATCATGACGAACCGGCGTTTCCGCCACCTCCCGGTGGTGGAGAACGACCGGCCAGTGGGCATTGTCTCGATAGGCGATCTGGTGCGCTGGACGATCTCAGGGCAGGCCCAGGCCATCGAGGAGTTGGAAGGGTATATCACCGGCAAATACCCTGGATAGGGTAGCCTCCATACCCTTTCTTTTTACACATTTCTGTCATTTTCCGGGCCATTTCCGGGGTACAATGCTTCGCGTCGTGCCCGTACGTGGGGTATCGGGCCATAGGTTAGCTTTTCGCGGACACGTCAGAACCTATTTTCTGGGAGGCTTGGATGGAAGACGCAACAGCCACTGGGAAGTCTGCGGATCAGGGAACAGTTCGTCACGAAGATCGCAGCACATGGATTTTTACCTGTTACGCGATCTGTGGGGTCGTGTTTTTCGGGATACTGGCCTACTACACTTCGTTGTATCTCGCTAAATAAATAGGGTTTACAGGGCGACCTGGTGCCGGGGCTGGTTACAGCTCCGGGGGCGCGGCGGCGTGTCTTTCCATTTTGTCAAAATGTTTCACGTGGAGCACGTGCAGCCCTTTTTGTACATATTGTTCCGTAGTTACATTCCTCCCAAGTGAAACGTGTTAAGAGAGTTACGCGACGGAAGGTGGCTCGCCTTTTAGCCTCGGCGGGCGGGAAACGGGAACGCTCCACGAGGCGTGGGGAGGGCTCGGGTGAGGATGGGGATCTGGCGGGGTTTGGAGGCGAGCGCTGGGTTCGGGGGCTGGAGAGGGCGGAACGGCTTGCCCAGGTGGCAGAACTAAAGAAGTTACGCTGGAAGCCTCCTAAGAAACGGATCAGCCTTAACTTAGACGCGGATGTGCTGGCCTTTTTCAAGGAACAGGGGCGGGGATACCAGGGGCGGATCAATGAGGCGCTGCGGAGGGTGATGAAAGAGCAGCTCTGAGCTTTGAGCCGCGAGCTTGAATCGGGTCATAGGCGGAGATCGGATTCCCATATACGTACAGTATTGTGAATATAAATTTGATTGGTCGGGCGAAGAAAGTGCGAACAAAATAAGGTTGGATTTGGGGCGGCGTAAAAAGGGCGAATTGGTGATTTTCGTTGGGCGGGATGTTTACTATCTGGTTATGGGGCTCCTCTCTTTGATCTTCCTTTGGCCGATGAGAATGCTGGAGTTAGCGGGGAGTTGGGGTTGACGATTTTAAAATGAAGCACTTACAGCGAAGTATTCGGGAGTAAAGGACTTACTCGTTTTAGTTCACTTCGCTTTCTGTGTTATAGGGGGTTTCTGGGGCTGGATTTTGTCAAGTTGACAGGGCGTGCTATGGGAATCGAGGTTTGGGAAGAGTGGCTCGAAGCGGGATAGGACCTCGACCGTGCAGCAAGATGGAAACTGGGGAACGTCCCGTCTGCTATCGGCGGCATCGCGGGCCCACCCTTGCAAAGAACGCAAGGATGGGGCACCCTCGTCTCGTAATGGGAAAGGAAAACAGAGCGTGAAGGTGGGCCACCCTCTATAACCGTGTCGGCGTTGTCAAGAGACACGTGGACCGGCGAAAGGTTTTGACTTTCCCTTTCGTGGAAGGTTTTGGTGTTGCTCTTGCGGTTGCTCTTGCTGTTGCTTTTGCTTTTGCTTTTGCTCATGCGACCGAGGCCCGCTTTCAGAATCCTGCGGTGGACGTTTGGTTCCACCAACCATCTATCCGGTCACTGACTTCCGACCATGATTCGTTGTTCAGACACCCCGACTGTTTCGGGGAGGCAAGGCGCCCAATCAGCCCAACGATGTGTTACTCCTTCACCAGGGTGGCCCACGGGCTGCCTTGCATGCGAACCAGCTGCGCATAACTGGCTTGGCCGCGCAGCATCCAGTACATCCGTACCGCCAGCTTCCTGGCGATTGCGACCTTGGCCACGCCACTGCCCCGGCGCAGTTTCAGCCGCTGATAGTCTTGCCGTAACTCGCCATCCAATCGCGCCGCCGTGTGTCCGGCCTCGACTAACAACGAACGCATCATCGGATTGCCTTGCTTCGAGATTGCTCCCAGTCGTTGCCGCCCGCCCGAAGAATGTTCGCGCGGATTCAGCCCCAGGTAACTCACTACTTGCTTGCTGCGCTCGAACCGCTCCACCGGTCCCAGCGTCAGCACGAACGCCAGAGAAGTCACTGGCCCTACTCCGGGATGCGTCATCAACAGGACTGCGGCCGCATTCTGTTCCGCTTGCTCGGCTACCGCCTTGTCCAACTCTCCCAGCGAAGTGTCGAAGCGATCGAGCATCGTCAGCAACTCCTGCCGGCGATAGCTCGCCCAGACTCCCAGCCCCAAACCCTCCAATTCGACGCGTCCTTTCTTCGTGAACAACTTCTTCTTCCGGCACACGCCCTCGCCCATCGCCAGAGCGTGCAGTTGATTGCCCACCGCGTTGCGCATCCACACCAGTTTCTGCCGATGCCAGACTAACTGCCGCAGATCGCGTCCGCCATCGTCGGCCGCCAGATGCGCGGAAAGCGTTCACTCAACAGCAACTCCAGTAAGTGCGCCGCGTCGCGCGCATCCGTCTTCTGCTTGCGCACTACCGACGCCCGGATCTGCGCCGCATCCCCGATCCAGAGCTCGTGCCCCAACTCGGCCAGCATCCGCTCAAACCAGCGTGTGTGCCCGGTCGCTTCGATCCCCACTCGCACCGGACCCGACAACCCTGCGTAAAACGCCCGGGCTTCTCCGCTCTCGTGCTCTAACCGGCGCTCGATCAGCTCGCCGGTCTCCTGATCCAGCATGGCGATCTGCTGGTAGCGCGTATGTAAATCACAACCTACAATCTTCATGTGCTCGGCTCCTTTCCTCCGAGCCCTGGTTGCTTGAGCGCACCAAGTTTACTCGGCGGCCTGGGAGCCGACACGGTTATCTAATCAGTCCAAACCTATGACCGCAAGAACGATCAGTGCGCCGACTTTTAGCAGTCTTTTCATGGCCCTTTCCTACGGGATATACACCTTCGGCTCAGCAATGACGCCTTCGGTCTCGTACTTCATGTTGTAGAGGATTTTTAAAGTCGTCTGGTCGCCAACGGTTGGCGGCCCCTTACCCTCTATTGCCTTGATGTTGCGTTCTACAACAGATAGCTCTGCCTTGAACGCATTCACCTCCAGCTCCCGCTGGCCCTCCTTGCTGTAGAGCTTCTTGAATCCGGACCAAGTATGCTCGTCCTTGCGGTGTTGGTCTTCGTGCGCGTAGACGCCTTCCGTTACCTCCTTGGGATAGTATTTGCAATCCGGGCAACTCCGTCCCGTCATGAAACTGTATTCACCGTTTGGCGGCATCCCGAGGTTTATGTTTTCCTGCGCTATCTGTTGGTCCGTTTTCCAGCCATTCCCGCTCAACTTGTTAGCCAACTTCTGGCACCAACCGCAGCCTGAAGAACTATTTTGCGCCAACCCTTTGCGACCCCGACAAACCGCGAGTGCACGTCATAAGCATAGGTCTATCTGGGACCAGCCAACAGATCAATCCGCTCGCCCGACCGCGCCACCTCTAACCTGAGTTCCTCAAGTTTCCAGCGTTCACCCTCCTTGATCGCAACTACCTGCAGATCGCCTTTCTGTTTCGACCCCGTGACCGGAATGGTCAACTCGGCCCTCGCGGGATTTCCGTATTCCGTCCTCCCTTCGGAGAACCATGCTTCCCTTATCGGAGCGCCCAACGCTTCAGCGAACTGCGGCGTCTGATTCGCTGTTGCCATAGCGAGCTTGTAGGCACCGCCGTTCGTTGCTATGAAGTGCGGGACGGTGAGCATCAACACGAGAACAACAGCGGCAGCCACGGATAGGTTTCGCGATCTCGGAGACCACCAGCGCTGCGTCACCGCTCCCTGCTGAGACTCTCGTCTCGACCACTTTGCCAGTGCTTGGGCGGCTCCGAGCACGATTAAGCCCGCGAGCACCACGGCAGTGATTGCAATAAGCGCGGAGAAGAAAGCCTGATGGCGAAGCCACGGTACGCACGAGGCCGCGACGACAACAGCCACAACGATTGCTACCCACTTTCTCATGTATCCCTCCTCGCCGGACAGAGATGCGCGTTCCTTGCGCTAAGAGTCCTCATTAAAAGGCACCAATTCCGTGCTGATTTGTATTGAAGTCACAGCCGCAAGTAGGTCCAGAAGTCAGAGCTTTGATAACTTCGGTTGGCCGGATCGTTACCGACACGCCAGCACCTGGGCCCTCATACACAGAGACTCCGATGGTAATCTCGTTCTTCCAGCCTGTGATTTCGGATTTGCCCGCTTCTACCCCTGGTTTTGAGTAACTTATTGTTGGTTTTTCTGACTCGCCGTGCTCGTTTCTTGTGACTTGCTCGGCTTCGGCTCCCCCCAATTTTACGGGACCGACGTGGCCCCCCAACTCACCCTTAGCTGAGACCTTGACTCCCTCCGACGAGAACCTCAATCTCCCCTTTGACGGCACCGCCAACTTTTCCTTCTAGGTTCTTCGCGCCCTTAAGACCGGCTTTGTATTCCAAGCCGAAGCCGCCCTCGACGGTCACCGAAACGGCGGGCTTATTTTGCGCCGGTGCCGCCGGTTCCTCGTCGGCCACCGTCGTGTTTCCCTGGCCGCCCGGACAATGGGGGCATGCCTTCTTCCCGTCCTTTATCGCCGCGTCATTACCGTTGTGCCCATCCAAATCCGCGAACGACTCCGGATCGTCGGCCACCATCGAATACAGATTCAGCGTCTGCGGATTGGTCAGGTTGGCATAGGGAACCGCCACCGGCACCGCCGACCAGTCCGAACTCAGCCAGCGCCCGAAGCGCCAGGTGTACTTGCGCGCGCCGAAGTCGTCGTTTAGCGTCTCCGGATCGCGCTCCTTGCCTTCGAACTTGAAGTTCTGCGGACAGGTTGAGATGTAAGGACGCTCGGCGCCGTAGGGAGTGAAGTCGGCGTCGTAACAGAGCGTTCCATTCGACTGCACGACGACGCGCGAGCTGCCCAACATATCTTCGGCATAATACAACGGGATGCCCGAGGCGGGCACCATCGCCACCCGCCGGAAATCGGGGTTGGTTGGGCCACGGTAGTTCGTCCTCAGAAAAATCAGAATGATACCAGGGTTAGAATGTGGCGGTGATCCCGACACAGTCCAATGGTGACGAAACCCACACATCGCACAGTGCGCGATGTGTGGGGCACCCTCATTGTCTCGGGCACCCGGCCATCCATCGTCTTGCTTCTTCCGGTTCGTGGTGACTCGCGGCGAACTGCAGATCCCTCACTTCGTTCGGGATGACAATACCTGGGAAATGGGGGGAAATTCGCAGAGAACGCAGAGAGGAGTCAAAGGCATGAACCATAGGGGAAGCGTAGAATGGTGCCGTTTTCTAGTTGGTACGCGACTTTTGCGGAGGCATGGAATGAGGAGACCGGGATTGAAACGGCATCCTGCAACGCTGCGGATCGTTGTCGCCGCGGTGCTTTTTTTCGGCGTTAGCGCTATCCCATTGGCTCAGTCTCAAAGACTGGCCGGACCGAACCGGCCTTCGGGAGTACCGGCGGGCTACGTGGTCACGCCCTTCGGCTACTTTCACCCGTCGTGTGTCCGCGGCGTGGCTAGTGGAGAAACTGTGCTGGCAGACGGACGCATTCAACATACGGATGGCGGGGTGGACGCGATCGCTCCAATTTGCAGTTATCCGCGTTACACCGCTCGCGGAGAGGTAGTTAGCGGGGGCTCAAGGCTGGATCCGCTGAAGATCGTTCACAGTTGGATCGAAGATGGAGCTACTACGACTACGACTGCGTATGCCAAGCTGGTTGCGACGTGGCCGGTGCCATCGGCGCCGACTACCTTTCATAGCCAGACCGTGTACTTGTTTCCGGGCCTGGTGGACCTCCAGACCGACGCGACGATTATTCAGCCGGTGTTGGGGTGGAATGCGTTCTTTGGCCAAGTGTGGAGCATTGCGAGCTGGAACTGCTGTCCGAGCGGGACGGCTAACTATAGCTCGCCGGTGCAGGTCAATACCGGCGACAAGATTTATGGCCTGATCAAGTCCATGTGCAAGGCAGGGATAGAATCGTGCTCGAAGTGGAAGATAACTACCAAGGACAAGACTACTAAGGCGAGCACAACGCTGAGCAAAACGCCGAGCGAAGGACAGACATTTAATTGGGCGCAGTCGGGGGCATTGGAGGTGTATGAGATTGTGCAATGCAGCGACTACCCGCCGGAGGATGCGACCACGTTCTCCAAGGTAGCGTTGTATGACTATAACTATCAGAAGATCTCAAACCCAGGATGGTCTTTCACGGATTACTATGATGGGCTTGATCCGCAATGCGGATATGGTGGACAAGTGAGTGCAGCGGCGGTGACGCTGGATTACTGAGTTGGATGTGGGTCTTCCTATGCGGAGGGGGACGTGTCGCGATCGTGATCCTGATCGCGTTTCTTGCCGTAACGGAAGGCTAATCCTACTCCTAGTGTCAGGACTCCGAGGGGCGGAATTGCCAGGACTACTACGCCGCGCGTGATGGCGCGCTGGCCGTCTTTGGAAGTTGCTTTCGCTGTGCTGTAACACATCGCGCAGCCTTGCGCGAGGGCGGGCGCGGCTGGAAGCGTCAGCAGGGTTGCCAGGAGAGCGGTTGCGAGGCGGGACTTCAAGGTGCCATTCTTGTGGGATGATGCGGGGGCGGGTCGCCCCTTCGGCAAGCTCAGGGCAGGCTCCCGCGACTGCCGGCGAGTCGCCGGCGCTACGGTCGAGTTACTCCTCGCCTTCAATGGACCCCCAGGTAGAGGATGCGGAAGGCATCGGGGAAGAAGACCATCATCATGGCCAGGCAGAAGACCAGCGAGCACATGGTTAGATATTTCATGCGCGAGGCTTCGTACTTCATGTGCATGAAGTAGCCGATGATGAGCGCGGCTTTGACGATGGAGAGGCACATGAGAATGGAGAGCATGCGCTTGGGTTCCATGTTCTGATAGCCGAGGTAGACCTCGATGGCGGTGAGGATGAGGAGCGCTCCCCAGACGATGAAAAATGGGGCGTGCGAGTGGTGGCGGTGCTGCTCGGCTACGCGGGCTTCAATGGCTAACTGGGAGGCGTCTTCCATATTTTTGTCGTTTCTCCTAACTCTGCGCTGCTCCTAATGAATGATCTTGGTGGACATCAGGTACACCAACGGGAAGATGAACATCCAGACCAGGTCGACGAAGTGCCAGTACAGGCCAGCGACTTCGGTATCGGCTGCGTCATAGACTTTGGGCTTCAGCCACAAAATCACCGAGCAAATAATGGCCGTGATCAGCAGTACGTGCGCGGCGTAGTGGAATGGGCTGTAGGCGGGCGTTAACAGCCAGGCGGCGAGCCAGCAGGCTAAGAGAATCGGGATGAATTTTTTTCGCAGCGCGATGATGCCGAGGTAGACGACGCCCAGCGTCACGTGCAGCATGTGCATTCCGGTGAGCGTGAAGAAAGTTGAGCCGAACTGTGGAACCGTCTTGGAAACGCCGGCGAACTCGGAGGCGGCGTCTTGTCCCGGGACGGCGGGAAAGATTGGCAGGGTCAGGCCTTCGGAGATGAGATGAGACCACTCGCGGCCGTGCAGGATGATGAAACCCGTGCCGCAGGCCATGGTGGCGAGCAGCCAGAGGCGGCGCGCGCTCTCATTGCCGCGGGCGGCGGCGCTGACCGCGAGGACCATGGTAAGAGAGCTGGTGAGCAGGAACGCGGTCATGATGGTGGCGTTGACGATGCTTCCGGAGTGGAAGGGCGTGGGCCAATTTGCGATCGAAATGCGGCCGTAGCTGTAGGCATAGAGGAGCGCGCCGAAGGTCAGCGAGTCCGAGAGCAGGAACAGCCACATGCCGACTTTTTTTGAGTAGGTGCCAAAGAGTGACGGTTCGTAGACCGCCACGTTATGGGTCACGGCAGCTTCCGCCATGCGTTGAGTCTCCTTAGTTAAGTGTCAGCTCTGATGACCTCAGCGGCTAAAGCCGCTGTTCTTGCTGCATCTAATCGCAGCGCTGAAGCGCTGCGCCACCCAAAATCTTTGGGTCACCCAAATCTCTGCGCCGCCCAAAATCTCTGCGCCACCCGAAATCTCTGCGGCACCCGAAACCGCGCTAGTGTGCGAACTCCATCAAAGCCAAAATATAAATCCACAGCAGCGCCATGAAGTGCCAGTACCAAGCCGTGACATCGACTACGACGTGGCGGGATTGGAGGCGGCGGCGCAAAATTACGGTCGATCCGGCGACCAGAAGAGCGAGCATGCCGCCTAGAAGATGGATGGCGTGTACTCCGGTCAGCAGATAGACGAATGAGCTGCTGGGGCCGGTGGAGACGAAGAAGCCGCGGGCGGCGAGGTCCCTCCAGGCGAAGAACTGGCCGGTGAGAAAACCTATGCCCAGGACGATGGTCAGTCCAAGCCACGGAAATTCTTTTTCGGTGCCGAGCGATACCCCGGGAATGGACTCGACCGGTTCGAGGGCGACGCGCTGCGCGAGCTTTCGACGCGCCAGTTCTACGGTTACGCTGCTGGCTAGCAACACGAGTGTATTGATCAGAAAGAGCGTGTTGGGGAGCGGTATGGGCAGCCAGTCGTGCACGACCGTATTGGTGGCGGGATCGAAACTAGGCAATCCCTGGCGAAAGATGTAGGCGCTGGTGAAGGAAACGAACAGCATCAGGATCGGCGTAAGCGCGACCAGCAGGCCGAGGCGGGCGCGGCGCAAACGGACGGAATGATCGGGCGAGCCAAAATCGGGGCGTCCGTCATCTCCGCCACCGGGGACCGGAGGCAGATTGTTGCGGTCTCCGCGAGAGGTTGCGGGGCGACGGCCTGGGACAGTTGGAGTGAAGGTAGCCATGACTTCTAGATGCTCTAGTGCGCCACCACCGTTGCCGGATCGGTTTGCATTACATAATCACGAGGCGCGCCGGGGACGCCGTATTCGTACGGGCCGTTATGCACGACTGGCGTGTGCCCGCCGAAGTTGTCGTGCGGAGGCGGAGTCGCGGTGGTCCACTCCAGCGTGGTTGATTCCCAGGGATTGTCGGAGGCCTTCTTGCCATTGCGCAGGCTGGAAATGAAGTTCCAGAGGAAGATCAATTGTCCTGCGATGGTGATGAAAGCTGCGTAGGTGATGAATTTTTGCAGCGGCATCAGCGGGCGGAGGTAGGCGACTTCCGTGAGCTGCGAATAGCGGCGCGGGTGTCCTGCCATGCCGAGATAATGCATGGGCATAAAGATGGCGTAGGTTCCGATGAAGGAGAACCAGAAGTGCCAGCGGGCGAGGCCCT
This sequence comes from uncultured Acidobacteriaceae bacterium, assembly GCA_963698865.1. Lineage (GTDB taxonomy): Bacteria > Acidobacteriota > Terriglobia > Terriglobales > Acidobacteriaceae > Acidiflorens. The sequence continues at coordinate 2,012,529 of CAVOSL010000007.1, forward strand.
CGCTCATCATGCGGCCGAACATTTTCGGGAACCAGTAATAGGTGGCGGCGAAGATGCCGAAGATGGCGGCGACTCCCATGATGAGGTGGAAGTGCGCGGGCACGAAGTAGGTGTCGTGAAGCTGGATGTCGAGAACAGGTTGCGCCAGGAAGGGACCGCTCAGGCCGCCGGAGACGAATAGAGAGACGAATCCGATGGCGAAGAGCATGGGCGACTGGAAGCGGATGCGAGCGCCCCATAATGTGCCCAGCCAGTTGAAAGTTTTGATGGCGGAGGGAACGCCGATGGCCATGGTCATCACGGAAAAGGCGAAGGCCGTATAGGGGCTCATGCCGCTCATGAACATGTGATGGCCCCAAACCATGAAGCCGAGCAGGCCGATGGCGAGCATGGCGTAGACCATCGCTTTGTAGCCGAAGATGGGCTTGCGCGCGAAGGTCGAGAGAACCTGGGAGGCCACGCCCATGCCGGGCAGGATGGCGATGTAGACCTCGGGATGTCCGAAGAACCAAAAGAGGTGCTGCCAGAGGAGAGGCGAGCCGCCTTTATGTCCGGTGAGTACGCCGTTAATGGTGCCGAGCGGCAGGAAAAAAGCTGGTGCCCATGTTGCGATCCATGAGCAGGAGAATGCCGGCGGAGAGAAGAACGCCGAAGGCGAGGAGGCCGAGAATGGCGGTGATGAACCACGACCAGCAGGTGAGCGGCATGCGCATCATGCGTCATGCCCCTGGCGCGCATGTCGAGCGTCGTAGTAATGAAGTTGAGTGCGCCCATGAGCGAGGCGACGCAGAAGAGCGCGATGCTGATGATCCAGAGGTCCGCGCCGAGGCCTTCACCTGGCCCCGACGATTGCAGCGCGCTCATGGGAGCGTAACCGGTCCAACCGTGAAGCGGGGCGCCGCCTACGACGAAGAACGCGGAGAGCATGACGAGGTAGGCGAGGAAGGTTGTCCAGAACGAAAGCATGTTCAGGACTGGAAATGCCATATCAGGCGCGCCGATTTGGATGGGCAGAAAATAATTGCCGAAGCCGCCCTGCGGGGCGGTGGTGAGCACGAAGAACACCATGATGGTGCCGTGCATGGTGAGCAGGGCGAGATAGGTTTCGGGCTTGATCTCGCCGATCAACGGCAGGTTGATGCCCGGCCACACGAGGTGGATGCGCATGAGCAGGGAGAGAAACATGCCGACGAAGACCGCGGTCAGCGCGAGAAAGTAATACTGGATGCCGATGACCTTGTGGTCGAGACTGAAAACATACTTGCGAATGAAGCCCTGAGGGGCCGCGTGTCCGTGGGGTTCCTGAGCAACCATGTACCGTTTCTCCGCCTATTGTTTGTCGGCTTCGTGCGCCGCTATCCACTGATCGAATTCGCTCTGGGTGACGACTTTCAAAATTCCGTGCATCTTGTAGTGGCCGAGCCCGCACAGCTCCGCACATGCAATTTCGTAGCTGCCGGTCTCGGTTGGGGTGAAGTGCATGTGAATGGCCAGGCCGGGCACGGCGTCCTGCTTGAAGCGCATTTGTGGAACAAAGAAACTGTGGATGACGTCGTGGGCGCGGAGGATGACCTCGACCTCGCGATTGACGGGCACTTCCATGATGCCGGTGACGACGTCATCTTTCGATGCCGGATCTTTCGGGTCGAGACCTAAGGCAGCTTCGCCGCCAGAAGAGGGATCTTCGAGTTCGGGGCGGGTTGTTCCAAATTTTCCATCAGGACCGGGATAGCGGAAGTACCAGGCAAATTGCATGCCGGTAACTTCGACCTTGGTCGCGTTGTCGACCGCAGGACGAAACCGTTCGGAGGCCCAGATAGGGCTGCCGATCAGATTCAATCCAACAAAGAGGATGACGGTGAGCGTGGTCCAGATGATTTCGAGCTTGGTGTTGCCATGGGAATAGCCGGCGCGTCCGGGATTGGCGCCGTCGCGATACTTAAAGACGAGGTATCCGAGGGCCATCTGCGCGGCTACGAAGATCACACCCATAATTACAAAGGTGACGGCGAATTGGTGGTCGATGGCCGGTGCGGCGGCAGAGGCTCCAGGCAGCATCCACCAGGTTTTGGCGACAAAGAAGTATGTGCTGGCCAAGGTAATCAGCCAGATGACACAGAGAAGCACCAGCCCCATGAATCAGCCCCCTGCCGGGTTTGATGAAATTAGCTGTCGAAATCGGCTTCCCCACTTGCTTCGCACGACGTCGAACCGATGCGACGGCGCGTAATCGGGCGAAGTGTATCACAGCTCAGTGCGATTTGTGCAAGGAGTTCGCGCGATGAGCGTGCGAAATTTTGTTCGTTAAAGTGAAGGCGCTGAAAATTTGAAGAGGCAAAGACGATTTCGAGTAGAGATACATTGACGCGGGCAAAGGTTTTTTTGTAACATCGCGGCCATCGGCTGGGGATCTGGGGTAATGGTGAGGATTTCGAAACGTGTTGGTGTAGTGCTCTTCCAACTCGGTGGACCGGATTCGCTAGCCGCGGTCGAACCCTTTCTTTATAACCTGTTTTGCGATCCCGACATTATCGATTTTCCGTTCTCGCGCATTGGGCGCAAGCCACTGGCGAGGCTGATTTCAAGCACACGCGCGAAAAAAGCGGGCCAGCATTATGCGGCGATCGGCGGCGGTTCGCCCATTCGAAAATTCACGGAGCGGCAAGCGGCGGCGCTGGAAGCGCAACTCATGCGGGATGGCTTGGACGCGCGCTGCGTGGTGGCGATGCGGTATTGGCATCCGTTTACGGCCGAGGCGACCGCTCAACTGGAAGAGGCGCGGGTCGGCCAGGTTGTGCTGCTACCTCTTTATCCGCAATATTCCAGCACCACGACGGGCAGCAGCTTGAATGAATGGCGGCGGCGTTGGACAGGAACGACTCCGACTTTTTGTGTCGAGACTTTTTACCGTGACCCGCTCTACATCGAGTCTTTCGTCGACAGGATTAATGAGGCGCTCGGACAATTCCCCGATCCGGAGAGTGTGCAGCTCGTTTTCAGCGCGCACAGCGTGCCGGTTTCCGTGATCGAGAAGGGCGATCCTTATCAGAGGCAGATTGAAGAGACGGTCGAGTTGGTGATGGCCCAGGGAGAATGGGAGAATCCGCATAGCCTCTGCTATCAGAGCAAAGTCGGCGCCAGCAAGTGGCTGCAGCCATCGCTGCACACGACGCTGCGGAAGTTGGCGGCGGAAAAAGTTCGCGATGTGTGCGTCATTCCGATCTCGTTTGTGTCCGATCATGTTGAGACACTCGGCGAGATCGATCATTGCGCGCGCGAAGAAGCGCGTGTGCTCGGCATTGAGCGTTTTGCGATGACGCAGGGCTTGAATGACTCGCCGAAGTTCATTCAGGCGCTAGCCGGGTGTGTGCTGGCAGCGATCGGCGAGGGACGGGCGAAGAGTTCCGGAAACATTGAAGATCGAGTGAGGGAAGTGGCGGCGCTGTCGATGGCCGCCGATTGAACGATGAGTTGATTCAGGAGGAGGATCATGGCAGAGATTCCGGATGTGGCAAAGGCGCCTGACAAGACGCCGCCGCCGGACAAAGCTGCGCAGGCCGCGAAGGCGAGTACAGCAACTCCTTATGTGGGTTCGGGGGCGGTCGGAACCTCAAAGGCCGCCGCATCCGCTGGAGTAGCTGCAGTCGGGCCGGAGGACAACACGGTCAACCAGCAGCGCCGACGGTTGGCCTGGGTATCGGTCACTGCTTTTCTCACCGCATGGTTTCTGGCTTTTTTCCGCTTCTTCCTGCCGCGTACGCTTTTCGAACCATCCACTATTTTCAAGATTGGGTATCCATCCGATTACGGCTTGGGCGTGGATACGAAGTGGCAACAAAAATATCGCATCTGGGTGGATAGGCGGCCGGACCGCCTCTTTGTTATTTACGCGCGTTGCACTCACCTCGGCTGCACGCCAGATTGGAAGGCCAGCGAAAATAAATTCAAGTGTCCGTGCCACGGAAGCGGATACGACGACGAGGGAATTAACTTCGAAGGTCCGGCGCCGCGGCCGATGGATCGCGCGTTTGTGCAACTTGCGCCGGATGGACAAATCGTGGTGGACACTTCGCGCTTGTATCAATGGCCGAAGGGGCAGCCGAGCAAATTTAACGATCCGGGAGCGTTCCTGCCGGTATGAGGTGAAGCTCCAAGCTCGCAGCTCCAAGCTCCAAGGAAAGCCCTTGCTTGGAGCTGAGAGAGTGAGGCTTGTATCGGCGGGAGAGATGTGAGAGAGAAGGGAAATAATGCCTGAAGAGACGAACGGAAAAAACGGGAAGTCAACCGGCATCATTGAGCGTGTGACGAGCGGCGTTAAAGAAGATGTGAATTCGCTCAAGACCGACATGCCGGCCAAGGCAAAAGAGCAGATTGACCTGCTCAAGGATCCGACGAAGACGCAGGTTTTCACTTCGATCTTCCGGCACAAGCATGACGACACGCCCCGGAATCGCGCACTGGGCGTGCTTTCCAACGTCTTCCTGCATCTGCATCCGGCGAAGATCAACCGCGACGCCGTACGCTACAACTACACCTGGGGCATGGGCGGGATTACGTTTTATTTGTTCATTGTTCTGACCTTTACGGGCGTGCTGCTGATGTTCTATTACCACCCCACCAAGGTGCAGGCGTTTCGCGACGTTTTGTATCTTGAGCACGATGTGCCGTTTGGCAAGTTACTGCGCAACATGCACCGCTGGGCGGCGCACCTGATGGTGATTGCGGTTTGGCTGCATATGTTCCGCGTGTTTCTTACCGGCTCTTATAAGAAGCCGCGCGAGTTTAACTGGAACATTGGCGTACTGCTGCTGGTTTTTACTTTGCTGCTCTCGTTTACCGGGTATCTGCTGCCGGACGATCAACTGGGATTCTGGGCGGTTACGGTCGGGACGAACATGGCGCGCGCGACGCCGGGGCTTGGACACGAAGGGCCGTTTGGTCCGCAGCTTGGCATGACTCCTTACAACGATGTGCGCTTCGGGTTGTTGGGCGGATCGATCGTGGATGCGAACGCGCTGCTGCGGTCTTATATCTGGCACTGCATCGGGATTCCGATTGTGGCGTCGGTGCTGATGATCGTGCACTTCTGGCGCGTACGGAAGGACGGTGGGATTTCGGGTCCAGCGCCGGTGGTGCTCGCGTCCGAAGTGAAGGAGGCGCGGAAATAGTATGGACTGGAGACAGTTGTGGGACATCGCGTCCGCGCCCGACAATGTGCCGATCGTCGCGCTGATTCCGCTGCTTGCGTTTTATATCTGGCTGGCATGGAAGCAGGCGCACGCCAACGATCAACTGATTGAGCAACTGGAAGGCGATGCCGCGCTGGCGAAAACGCACCATCGCAAAACCTGGCCGTGGCAGGCGGGATGGCAAAAAGAGATTCACGTTTGGCCGTTTCTGCTGCGCGTCGAGTTTTTGGCGGCGATTATCGTCACGCTGATTTTGATGGTGTGGTCGATCACGCTGAATGCGCCGCTGGAAGAGCCGGCGAATCCGAACCTGACGATGAATCCGGCGAAAGCGCCGTGGTATTTTCTCGGGCTGCAGGAAATGCTGGTGTATTTCGACCCATGGATTGCGGGTGTGGTGATGCCGACGCTGATCATCATTGGGCTGATGGTGATTCCTTATATAGATACGAATCCGCTAGGCAGCGGCTATTACACGTGGAAGCAGCGCAAGTTTGCGATTTCCACCTTCCTTTTCGGCTTCGTAATTCTGTGGGTCTCGATGATCCTCATCGGGACTTTTATTCGCGGGCCGGGGTGGCAATGGTTCTGGCCGGGACAGACGTGGGACCACAACCGGCTGATTTACGAAGTGAATCGCGATCTGCCGGACATTTTCGGAATCACGACGAACTGGGTGAAGGGAATTTTCGGCGCGATCGTGGTGGGCGGATACTATGCGATCTCGGGATTCATCCTGTACGCGTTTTTCCGCCGGAATAATCCGAAAGATTACAAACGCATGAGCCTGCTGCAGTATTCGATCATGATGTTTTTTGTGCTGACTATGTTTGCGCTGCCGATCAAGATGGCACTGCGGCTGGCGTTTCATATCAAGTATGTGTGGATTACGCCCTGGTTCAATGTCTAGGTTCAATGTGTAGAGGTTGCGACGTGCAATTTTAGGTGCGGTTTCAGCAGTCGCGCGGACAAGAGTGTCCGCGCCACACAGAGTGTGAGAGTTCCAGGAGGAAGTGGTGCCCGAAAAGCCCGTCCCCGAAAATGATCCTCTAGTTCAGAAGTCGCTCGCGACGTGGTATGTCGTGACGATGGTGCTGCTGATGGCGTCGCTGTTCTGGGCCCTGTGGGATGAGGCGTTCGGGCAGCGTCCGTGGAAGGCATATCAGCATGAGTGGGTGCAGCGGTATTCGGCATTCTTGAAGACGGCACGGTCGACTTCGGCGGCGTCGGAAAAGGAAGTTGAGGGCAACGGCGATTATCTGAAGCTGAAGGAGGATTACGAACAGACGAGCAAGGCGGCCGCGCCGCGCATGAAGGAGATCAACGATCAACTGCGGGAGTTGAGCGCAAAGATTCTGGCGGTGCAGAACGTGTTTACGGATCGGCGCGCGTATGTGAATGCGCTAACTTACAACATTGAGACGACGGAGAGCGCGTCATCGAAGCAAAGCAAGCTGAAAGACCTGGATGACTATAAGAAGAAGACCGCGGTCGTCGAATATCCCGATGGAAGTAGGAAGAGTTATACCTTTCCACAACTCGAAGAGACTTATAACGACCTGAAGGCTGAGCGAACCGCGCTGAGCGCGGAGTTGGGCGAGTTGATCAAGCCGGTCAGCGCACGCAAGGAGAAGCTGGACGCTTATATCACGGAGCACATGGTCGATCTGACGCCTACGCAGATTCGCGGATTGCAAGATAAGACGGAGGCTTGGGATCCGGTCATCATGCAAATCAATGTGGCGGACGCGAACATTGTGGACCGGTGCGAATCGTGCCATATGGGAATCCGCGAGCCGGTGAAACTGACGGCCGCGTCGATGACGCCGAAAGGGCAGAAGCCCGATGAATATGCGCGCGCGTTCACGAGTCATCCTGAAACGCAGTTGTTGAAGACGCACGATCCGGACAAGTTTGGTTGCTCGCCGTGCCACCAGGGGAATGGGCGCGCGACGACGAGCGTTGAGAAGGCGCATGGAAATTATGAGCATTGGCTGTGGCCGATGTTCCCGAAGCCGAATGTCGAGGCCGGTTGCCAGACCTGCCACGCTGCGGACATGGTGCTGGTGAGCGGGAACGTTGGTTGGACGATCAGCGAAGGGAAGGATTTATTCCGGCAGCGCGGGTGCGTGGGCTGCCATCGTTATGAGGGCTACGACAAAGAGCCCGAAGATATCAACTCCATGGCGCAACAGATCAAGCAGATGGAGACGGAGAAGAAAGACAACTTTAAGCAGGCCGCTTATTTGATGAAGCAGGCCGATTCCGCGGAGACGAATGCGGAGGCGAACAAGCTTAACGATCAGGCAGTGGCGCTGAAGGTGGAGAACAGCAAACTGGATTTGCGGATTGTGCAACTTGACCGGACGACCAAGAGCCTGCTGCAGGACGTGAAGAAGGTTGGGCCGAATTTAAAAGATGTTCGGCTGAAGCTGAATAAGAACTGGATTCCAGTGTGGCTGAAGAAGCCGACGGATTTCCGTCCGACGACGCGCATGCCGAATTTCCGGCTGAACGACGAGCAGATCAAGGCGATCTCGGCGTATTTGTGGCAGTCGGGATTGACGGATGAGCCGGTGAAACAGGCTTCGGGAAATGCGGGCCATGGCAAGGAGTTGTTTGAGACGCGCGGGTGCCTGGGTTGTCATTCAGTGGAAGAGGGCGATCAGATGATCGGCGGGACGTTTGCCGCCAATCTTACACGCGAGGGCGAGAAGGCGAATTACGACTATCTCACGCGCTGGGTCCACAACGCGCGGCAACGTACGCGTCCATATTGTTTGTATGAGAAGAAGGATATTGGGCCGGAGGATTACGCGAAGAAGGGATTGCCGTTTGTGTTCGACCTGGCGCACAGCAAGTGTCCGAATGATGGGCACGAGTTGCAGGTGCAGAACATGACGGTGATGCCCAGCTTGCGGCTCTCGGATAACGATGCGCGGGATGTGGCTTCGTATCTGGTTACGCTGAAGAAGAAGGAGCCGAGTTCGTATCCGGATGCGTCGTTCATGGACGATCCCAAGCTGAAGGCTGAAGGGAAGAAGTGGATTCAGCACTTTGGTTGCGCGGGATGCCATGAGATTGCGGGCCTGGAAGATGAAGGACGAATCGGAACAGAGTTGACGTTTGAAGGCAGCAAGCCGATCGAGCGGTTGGACTTCGCGCTCTTGACCGAAGTGGCGGAGCGCGGAACTGGGGAACCGATTAAAGATGCGGAAGATCTGGCGCGGCTGCCGGAAGGTCCGGCGAAAGGACCGTGGTATTCGCATCTGGGATTCTTCGAGCACAAACTGGCCGAGCCGAACATCTGGGATCAGGGCAAGATCAAGTCGGAGACGGAAAAACTGCGCATGCCGAATGTGCATTTGCAGGCGGAGCAGGTTCGCGCGCTCACGACGTTCCTGATGGGCTCGCAGGAGAGCGGGCTGCCGCAGTCGTACCAGTACCGGCCTCTCGATTATCGCCGCGACATTCAGGAAGGCTGGTGGGTGGTCAAGAAGTACAACTGCATGGGATGCCACCAGTTTATTCCGGGTCAACAGACGGCGCTGATGGGAATGAAGCATTACCAGGAATTTCCTGAGCAGTTGCCGCCGAAGTTGCTGACCGAAGGCGCGCGGGTCGATCCGGCTTGGTTACTGCATTTCCTGACTAACCCGGCGTTGAGCGATACGGATCTGAATCGCGATGGCGTGCGGTCGTACTTGCAGGTGCGCATGCCGACGTTCAGTTTCTCGGAGAATGAACTGGGCAAACTGGTGCGCTTCTTCGAAGCGCTGTCGCGGCAGTCGTTCCCATATATTCCGGAGTCGGACACTACGTTGACGGCGAAGGAAACGGACATGGCGCGCAGCCTGTTCTCGAGCACCGCGGCGCCTTGCTTGAAGTGCCATGCTACGGGCGATGCGGCGCACGATCAGCATGCGACGGCGCCGAACTTTCTGCTGGCTCGCGGACGATTGAAGCCGGATTGGATGGAGCGGTGGATCATCGATCCGCAGGCGATTAGCCCGGGGACGTCGATGCCTTCGGGATTGTTCAAGCGCGAGAACGATCACTGGGTGTTTTCGGGACCGACTCCCGCGTCATTCCAGGGATACGACAAGGACCAGACTCGCTTGCTGGTGAATTACATTCTGCAACTTACTCCCGAGGAGCAGCGGCGGGTGCAGGGAGCGATGGGGCGGAATCAGGCGAGCGGCGGCAAGGTTTCTCCGAAGGCGAAGCAATCGAACAATCAAAGACGCGGGCCTCTAACTTGCGGACAACCGATACGCGGCGGCCAGTGAGCGGTAGAATGTTGCAGAGATATCATTCCAATTTCAGGAAAGGTGCATTGAACTTATGAACCGGAAACTGTGGGTCGTTTTTCCTGGCCTGTGCGTGCTTGTGTGCGTGGGCCTCGTGCTGCTGACTGGTTGCAGCAAGAAGTCGAACGAAGAAACAGCCGCGAACCCCGCGCCTGCGTCCGCGCCGGCGGCAACGCCGATTGATCCCGCGACGGCAGCGACTGTGAGCGGAACGGTCACACTTACTGGAACCGCTCCGAAGGCGGCGAAGATCGATATGAGCCAGGATCCCGCCTGCAAGGGCATGAACATGGCGGAGACGGTGGTGGACGATGGCGGCAAGCTCTCGAACGTTTTCGTGTATGTGAAGAGCGGGTTGGGCGACCGAACCTTCGCGGTTCCGAGCGATCCGGTTACGATCGATCAGAGTGGCTGTAAGTATCATCCGCATGTGCTGGGCGTAATGGCGGGGCAGACGATTAAGATCGTGAACAGCGATCCGACTACGCACAATATTCATCCGACTCCTGCGGACAACCGCGAGTGGAATGAGTCGCAGCCTCCGCAGGCTCCCGCGATCGAGAAGAACTTTGCGCGCGAGGAGATCATGCTGCCGGTGAAGTGTAATCAGCATCCGTGGATGAAGATGTACGTTAACGTGGTGAAGTCGCCGTTTTACGCGGTGACTGGACCGGATGGCAAGTTTGAGATCAAGGGACTTCCTCCGGGCGACTACACGATTGCGTTTGTGCAGGAGAAGCTGGGGACGCAGGAACAGAAAGTTACGGTCGCGGCAAAGGACAACAAGACTGTGGATGCCAGCTTCAAGGCGGAATGACTTTTTTGCAAGGCAAGCAGTGGGGAGTTGTCGAGGGTGGCGCGGGGAGGAGTGTCCGCGCTACACACTTATAAGTGGGCTTAGGAGGGCGGTTGGTCACGATGATGCTGGTGATTTCCATTGTCCTGGGAGTTGTCCCGTGGTTCGGCATTGCGTGGACCGTTACTACGGGGACGATCAAGACGCAGGATGGATTGTTCATGAGCCTGATCCTGCTGACTCTTTCCGGCGTATTTTTTCTGAACGCGTATTGGGAGCTGCGCGACCGCGGAGCGCTCGCATTTTTGCAGAAGAAGAAAGCGGCTGCGTCGGCGGCGACTGCTGCTCCGAAAGCTGCTCCCAAGGCGGCTTCTGACGCGAAGGAAGTGTAGTTGAGAGAGTAGGGGTCCTTCGACTCCGCAGCAACTCCACAAAGTGAAGTTGCCGCTCCGCTCAGGATGACATAGCTTTTTGCAGATGTAAGATTCCTAATGGCCACGCAACCCATCCCGTTGATGCCCGCCGACAATCCTTCAACTTCGTCTGAGAGTCTTCCGCAAAAGCCTGCGCGGCCGCGAATGTCTACCCGCAACCGGCTGCTTTTTTTCTTTACTGCTTGGCTGCTGGTGCTGATGCCGTTTTTGTTCTGGTGGAGCACCTGGTTTGGGCGCGCGCTTACTGCGAAGGAGATGAACGAATATCTCAACGACAATGCGCATCCGCGGCATATTCAGCATGCGATTGTTCAACTCGGGCAACGCATGAGCCAGCACGATGCGAGCGCGGCGCGGTGGTATGGCGATCTGGTGCGGCTCGCTTCGAATTCGCATGAAGAGGTGCGCAGCACGGATGCGTGGGTGATGGGGCAGGATACAGCCGGGCCCGGTTTTCACGATGCGCTTTTGAAGATGCTGGGCGATTCTTCGATGATCGTGCGCGGGAACGCGGCTTTGTCGCTGGTGCGATTTGGTGACAGTTCGGGCCGGGCGCAGATTGTTTCTTTGCTTCAGCCGGAGGCGATTGTTGCGACCTCGGCTGGGCGCGTTATTGATGCGGCTTCGATTGGGACTTCGGTTCATCAGGATGGGTTGGTGGTGAAGGTGCAGGGCGCTGACAGCCAGATTCATGAATTGCGATCTCCGGTGGCGGGCCGGGTGCGGCTTGCTTACGGAACTGGAGCGAGCGTGGCGGCTGGGGCTTCCGTTGCTACCGTCGATCCGGGCGAAGAGCAGGTTTGGGAGGCGCTGCGGGCCTTGTATTTGATTGGGCAGGTCGATGATCTGCCGGCGATTCGTCCGTATGAACGGGAGTTGCCGGAGATTTCTCAGCGGGTGCGGCAGCAGGCGCTGGATACGGAGAGGGCGATCAACGGTCGGGCGAGCAAGTAAGCGTCGACACTGCATGCCACGTGCATAGATCCTTCGCTACGCTCAGGATGACACGCTGTTTAGTCTGAGGTCTTGTCTGAGGGTACTTCTCAATACCAACTAGTAGGTCATCGGGCCGACGGCCTTTTCTACTTCCGTGGTGTCTACCATCACGATGGCGTCCCAGGGGCAGCCGTCGAGGAAGCAGCCCTCCGGGCCTTTGCTGACGCATTTTTTGCAGCCGATGCAGAGGAGCGGGTCGACTTCGATGCGGCCGAAGGGTGGGTGGTCTTCGTCGGGAATCCAGAACATGCAGTCTTCGACCGGGCAGTATTCGACGCAGGCGGGCGAGCCGGCGCAGCCGGTGCAGCACTCCGTGATGACGGCGAGTTCTTTCGGCTTCTTCTTGCGAGCCGTGGTTAGGCCTTTGGAGCGCGGTTCTTGCTTGAGCTCGTCGGGTACCAGTCCAACTTGTTTTGTTTCCGACCCCGTTGCCATTGGGGGGAATTATAGCGTGGATTTGGGGATTTGGAGCGCGGATTTATTGTGGGGTTGCGACACGTTCGAGTGATGGCTCGGGAAAACCACCGGGTTCATTTAGCGGACCCGAGGGCGAGGACGCCCTCGGGTCCGCCGGCAGGACGCCGGCGCTACGGTTGGTTAGCGCCACAGGCGGGTGGCGTAGTCGGCCATGCTTAGCGACAAAAGAATCAGCAGGAAGAGGATGGCGCTGGCGATTACCAGGCCCGTCAACTTTTCGTGCGTGTACTTTACGTGCATGAAGAAGAGAACTACCAGAATGGCTTTGAAGGTGGCGATGGCGAGGGCGACGATGGTGTTGGCGGGGCCGAGGTCGACGAAGGCTGCGGCGGCGGTGAGGCCGGTGCAGATGAGCAGGATGATCCAGATGGTGACGGATTGGCCGATGGTGGAGATGTGCTCGTGGGGCGAGTTGTCTTGGGTGGTGGCGACTTGTGGAAGAATCTGATCAGTCATAATTCGGTATCCCGGCGGCTAAAGCCGCAAAATGCGTTCGACGTTTATCGCAGCGCTAAAGCGCTGCGCCACCCAAAATCACACACCCAAAATCACTTACCTCAAAACCCCAAAATCACTGCCTATAGTTTCAGCAGCTTGTTGCGATCGATGAGATAGAGCAATGGAAAAAGATAGATCCAGATGATGTCGACGAAGTGCCAGTAGAGGCCGGAATTTTCTATTGGCGTGTAGTAGTTCGAATTGTATTTTCCTTTCCAGGACCACCACGCTAAAAGGCTGAAGAGGACGACGCCGACGATCATGTGCAGGGCGTGCATCCCGGTCATGGCGAAATAGAGCGAGAAGTAGATTTCGGCATGGTGCGGATCGACGGGCGTGTCGGGGTGGCCGGGGACGGTCCCGTGATATTCGAAGGTGGGGCCGGGGACCTCGTGGTTGACCCACTTATCGTGATACTCGATGCCCTTGATGCCGAGGAAGGCGCAGCCGAGGATGATGGTGAGGATGAGCCATCCGGTGAGGGCTTTGCGCTTGTTGAGTTGTGCAGCGCGAACCGACAACACCACGGTGAGACTGGAGCAGAGCAGGACGCCGGTGTTGATGCCGCCGTACCAGACGTTGAGGCGCTGGCTGGCGGAGCCGAAGTCGCCGAAATACTTGTAGCGGTAAACGAGATAGGCGCAGAACATGCCGCCGAAGAACATGACTTCCTGGGCGAGGAAGAGCCACATGCCAAGACTGGCAGAATTTTTCTGCTGCTCCTTGGTGGCGAAGTGATGGAGCAGAGCTGGGTCGTGCTCGTGGGGCTGGTTGATGACGGCCTGATTAGTCGCCAACGGAGACCTCCTGATGGGCGTGGGCGTCGATTTCCGCGTAGTTGTAGGCCTCCCAGGTCACGACCGGCTCTTCTTCGAAGTTGACGGTCGGAGGCGGAGAGGGGATCTGCCATTCGAGTCCGGCAGCATTCCATGGGTTGGCCGGAGCGATTGGGCCGTAACGCATCGACCAGACGAAGTAGACCATGGGGAGGAGGTAGCCGACGGCGAGGATGGTCGCGCCCGCGGTCGAGAGCACGTTGAGGATCTGGAATTCCGGCGGATAGGCGTGATAGCGGCGCGGCATGCCCATGTAGCCGAGCAGGAACTGAGGGAAGAAGGTCAGGTTGAAGCCGATGAAGACGATGAGGGCGGCGAGTTTGCCCCAGAACTCGGGATACATGCGGCCGGAAATTTTCGGCCAGTAGAAGTGCATGCCGCCGAGATAGGCCAGAACCATGCCTCCTACCATGATGTAGTGGAAGTGGGCGACGACGAAGTAGGTGTCGGTGACGTGGACGTCAATGCCGAGGCAGGCGAGGAAGAGTCCGGTGAGGCCGCCGATCGTAAAGAGGCCGATGAAGCCGAAGGCGTAGAGCATCGGGGTCTGGTAGGTGATGGAACCCTTGTACATGGTCGCGGTCCAGTTGAAGACTTTGACGGCGGAGGGCACGGCGACGAAGTAGCTAAGCAGGGAAAAGATGAGCGCGGAATAAACCGAGATGCCGGCGACGAACATGTGGTGCGCCCAGACGAGAAAGCCGAGGACGGCAATGCCGAGGACGGCGAGCGCCATGGCCTGATAGCCGAAGATGCGCTTGCGCGAGAAGCAGCAGACGATCTCGCTGACGATGCCCATGCCGGGGAGGATCATGATGTAGACGGCCGGGTGAGAATAGAACCAGAAGAGGTGCTGAAAGAGGAGCGGATCACCGCCGAGAGCGGGATTGAAGATGCCGAGATGGAAGAGGCGCTCCAGCGCGACAAGGACGAGCGTGATCGCGACTACGGGCGTGCCGAGCACCTGGATGATGCTGGTCGCGTAGTGCGACCAAACGAAGAGGGGCAGGCGGTTCCAGGTCATGCCTGGGGCGCGCATGCGATGGATGGTGACGATAAAGTTGAGGCCGGTGAGAATGGAGGAGAAGCCGGCGAGGAAGATGCCGAGAATGGCGGTCACGACGTTGGTCTTGAGGAACTCGGTGCTCAGCGGCGTGTAGAAGGTCCAACCGGTATCGACGCCGCCGACGAGCATGGTGTAAATCATGATCAGGCCGCCGATGATGTAGAAGTACCAGCTCAGCAGGTTGATGCGCGGGAAGGCGAGGTCCTTGGCGCCGATCATAATGGGGATGAGGAAGTTGCCAAGGACGGCGGGCACGGCGGGGATCAGGAAGAAGAAGACCATGATCTGGCCGTGCATGGTGAAGATCTTGTTGTAGGTGTCGGACTGAACGAGATCGCCGGCCGGGGTGAGGAGTTCGAGGCGGATGAGGAGGGCGAGGATTCCGCCAATGAAAAAGAAGAAAGTAATGCTGACGAGATACAGCATGGCGATGCGTTTGTGGTCGCGAGTGAGCAGCCACGACTTGAAGCCGTAACCGGCGTTCAAGTAGCTTTCGCGTTCGCCAAAATCTCCTGGTACAGCGGTTGCCATGTTGGTCACCTATTAGTCTGTTGTACGGGGGTAAGGTTCGCCCAGGGGCTAAAGCCGCTTCGTTTTATTTCCCCGAGCGGCATGGCTAAAGCCATGCCCTACCCAAAACCTTCCAAACCCTCACACCCTACCCAAACCCAATCCTTCCAAAGCCTCATGCCCTACCCAAAACCCAACCTACCCCAAACACCCATCGCCATCTCACATCTATTGCGGCGTTGTGCCTGTGCCCGTGGCTGCGACGGGCTGCGCTTCGGGCTGCGGCTGGCCTATTGACTTTACGTAGGCGACGAGCGCGTTGAGTTGTTCGTCGCTGATTTGCCCCTGCAGCGTGGGCATGATGGGCCGGAAGCCTTTTACGATTTTTGCGCCCGGCTCCATGATGGATTCGCGAATGTAATTCTCGTCAGCGATCACGGTGCGGCCATCTTCGAGTTGCACGGGCTTGTTGTAAATGCCGGCGAGGTTCGGGCCGCGGCCGGGCGTATCGGCGCGATGGCACATCACGCAGCCGAGATCGGTGAACAGTTTTGCGCCCGTATCCATCAACGGCTGATTGCCGCCGCCCTTGGTCATCCAGGCCTGATATTCACGCGGATCCATGACTACGATCCAGCCGATCATACCGGAGTGTTCGGTGCCGCAATATTCGGCACAGAAAAGGTGGTACGTGCCGGGCTTGGTGGCGTGGAACCAGGCGGTAGTGTAACGGCCGGGGAGGACGTCCTGTTTGATGCGGAAGGCGGGGACGTAGAAGCTGTGGATCACATCCTGCGAGGTCATGATCATCTTGACGTCGCGGCCGACGGGCACGTGCAGTTCGTTGATCTCACGCTGACCCTCGGAGTGTTCGAACTTCCACATCCATTGTTTGGCGACGGTATAGACCTCGGTGGCATCCTGGGGAGGCGTGCGCTCCTGAAAAAAGATGACGGCGCCCCAGACGAAAAATGCCAGGAAGACGATGAACGGAAGCGTGGACCAGGTGATTTCGAGGACGTGAGAACCTTCAATCTGCTCGGGCGCAACGCCCTGACGTTTGCGAAACTTGACGGCGAAGAAAATCAGAGTCGCGAAGATCAGGGTGATCATGATGGCGGAGACCATCACGAGGAAGATGTAGAGGGCGTCCACGCGTCCAGCGGTGGTGGATGCGGCCTCAGGCCAGAATGGCAAGTATGAAAACATAATTCGCTGGGCTGTGCGTTAGGCCCTTAAAGCTCCTTGAGGACCGCGGCCCGGGCCGCGGCGAATCAACACAATAAAAAGGGTTCCCAAACAAAGAAGAGTGGCGACGCCAGCGAGGCGCAGAATGCGCATGATGGTGGCGCTGTATTTACCTTTTTCCGGATCGTAGTGATAGCAGTAAAGCAGAAGTTCGTCGACCAGGTTGCCGATCTTTTCCTGCGAGGCGGAGACGATAGCGAGGCGCAGATCATTGGGCGGAAATTCGATTCCGTAGTAGTACTGCGCGATCTTGCCTTGCGGCGTGAGCACCATGATGGCGGTGGAGTGGGCGAACTGCTGGGTCTGCTTGTCGTATTCGTATTCGAAGCCGGCGGCTTTGGCGATCTTGTCGATGGAGTCCTGGCTGCCCACGAGGAAGTGCCAGCCTTGGTCGGCTCCGGGATGGCCATAGCGCTTCAGAGATTTCGGCTTTCTTTTTGGTGGCGGCTTCAGGGGTATCTTTTGGGTCAAAGCTTACGGTGAGGACGTCGAATTCCTTGCCGGCGTCGAACTTCATGACGCGCAGGGCGCTTTCGAGGCCGTTGAGTTCCTCGCCGCAGAGCATGGGGCAGGTGAAGTAGACGAGATTGAGGATGAGCGGCTTTTTGCCGAAGTAGTCGCCGAGGTGGACGGCGCGGCCTTGATCGTCGGTGAAAGCGAGGTCGGCGGGAATTTGCTGGTTGAGATTTTGCTTGATGCCTACGTGCTGAAGGCCCGGCGGACGGACGGTGGCCGGAGGCGACATGATGCCGCGGGACATCGGCTGGGCGACGGCTGCGCCGGCCAGGAGGGTAAGGGCGAGGACGGCGATCAACGGCTTCATCGCAGGAAGTCGATTAAACGCGCGAGCGGTGTTCTTGCGAGAGACACCGAGGGCGGGACGCCCTCGGGACCGCCGGCGGGACGCCGGCGCTACGGTCAAGTTTGCCGGCGCTACGGTGGTGACTATTCTCGAATTTGACGACTGCTTACTGCGCACTGCTGCCTTCTTTCTGCTGCTTTTGCTGCTGCTGACCTTCTTGTTGATCTTTCGCCTGGCCTTGCGGACGGACTGGCAGGCCTCGCCGCACGATTAAGTCCATGGCGCGGTCGATGGGAATTTGCACGACGCCTTTATCTTTGTCGACCCAGTTGTAGGTTGCGAGCTTGCGGTCCTGATCCTCGGTGAAATCGCGCAGTTGTGTGCGCTCGCTTTCTTCGAGACGCGGCTCGGGGAAAGCTCTGGTATCGCTCTTCTGCACGGCGCGTGGATCGGCTTTGGGCGCGACCATGGGGCTCAGGGTAGTTTTGTTGGCTTCGTCGACGGAGTTTAGAGCGTGGTAGACGCCGAAAATGATGACGTAAATTACGCCCAGGAACACGGCCAGAGCGACGAAGAAATAAATGATGCCCTTCGGGTTCAGGTCCTGATGCTCGTAGGAGCCGTGCCGGGCCATGTCGTGATTTTTGATGGGCTCAGTCATGGGCGGGCTCCAGGACGTCTTGCGCGGTCGCGTCGTAAGCGGGCACGAGCGGGACGGCGCTCAGGTTGCGGCAGAAGAACCAAATCCAGATACCACCCATGGCGAAGGGCATGACGAGGTCGGCGAGCGTGACGGTAAAGGTCTGTGAGAAGTGAGGCTCGATGTGCCAGAAGAGATCGACGTAGTGAGCGACGAGCATCCAACTAGCGAGCCAGACGAGGCGAGTTACGTCACGCTTGAAAGCGCGCGATAGCAGCATGAAGAATGGCACGAAGAAATGGAAAATCACGAGGAAGAGGCCGACGTATTCCCAGCCACCATGGAGGCGGCGGAAGTACCAGGTGATTTCGTCGGGCAGGTTGCCGGCCCACATGATGAGCCACTGCGAATATGAGAAGTAAGCCCAAACCATGATGAAGGCGAGCATGAAGTTGCCGTGGTCATGGACGTAAGTAGGTTTCAGCAGGGTCTTCATCGGCTCGTAGTTGAAGAGGATGCGCTCGATGACGATGGCGAAGGCGAGGGCGGTGATCAGTTGGCCGGCGAGAAAGATGAGGCCGTAGATGGTGGAGATCCAGCTCGGGTCGATGGACATCACCCAGTCGATGACCGCGAAGGTAAGGGTGAGCGCGTAAAGAATAATGCCGGGGGCGCTGACCATCTTGAAGCGATTGCTCTTGTCGGCGAATGGCGGTTTGTTGTGCTCGAAAGAAAACTTGCTGAGCAGGTATTGCAGCAGGAACCAGACCGCGAAATAGATAATCGCGCGGATTACAAAACCCTTGTAGTTCAGGTAGTCGGCCAGGATGAACTTGTGCTTGTCGAGATGCTCGCGGATGGCGGGGTTCGCGATGGAATCCGTTGGCATCGCCCACGGATAAATCTTCGGCACAGCAAAGATGGCGTACGGAATGAAGAGGACAATCATCAGCGGCATGGTGCGCATGGAAGCGCCCAGGACGCGACGAATGACCGTGCCCCATCCGCCGCCGGTCATGTGGCGGACCATGACGATGGCCATGGAGCCGAGAGCGACACCGAGCCAATCCATGTAGGAGACGAGGTAGCCGCGGAAGAACTCCGCCGGATTTCTAAATGCGAGCAGAAGCGCAATGACCGTGGCGACTGCGCCAATGATGAGCGAGCGCTGGCCGATGGTTTTAACGATCGGCGGAGCGTTGAGATCGATTGCTGGGGGATTCGGGACACGGGGCGAATGGCTCATTCGGTCTCCCCCTTCCCGGATTTCGCGGGCGACACCTGCGGCAGAGTTGCGCCGGTTCCCGGCTCCTCAAACTGCGGAACTGGTGACGGAATTTTCTGGCCTTGTGGAACGTCGGCCATGGTCGCGTTCTGGCTGAGTTGCAGCGCCCGGATGTAGGCGGCGATGCACCAGCGATCGCGGGGCGAGACTTGCGCGGAGTAGTCCTGCATGATGCCGTAGCCATTGGTCATCACGTCGAAGAAGTAGCCGACTGGAGCTTTCATGAGGCGGTCGATGTGATAGGAAGGCGGCTTTTTCCGAAAGCCGCGCGACGGAATGATGCCGTTGCCGTCGCCGAGGCGCGAATGGCAGGGCGAGCAGTAGATGTTGAAGCGCTCACGCCCGCGGTCCATCACTTCTTTGGTGACGGAAAAGGGCATATAGGCGCCCGGAGTGCTGCCGATCTTGCCGGTATAGAAGTAGGTGTCGGCGCGCTCGTCGCCGCGGGCTACTGTACCATCGACCAGGGGGCGGGCGGCGCGCTCGTCGGGAAAGAAATCGCTCTTGGCGAGCGGGTTGTAGCGCGGCTGGATGTGCATGTCGAGACGGCAGGCGGAGGTGGAGAGGATGGCAAGCACGATTAGTGGAAGCGCGCAAAGCGCGCGGCGACCGTTCTGGCACCCGGGAGCGAGGGCGAGTCGCCCTCGCGACTGCCGGCGAGTCGCCGGCGCTACGGTCAGATTTCGGAGTGACAGCATTTAGCTGGGAACCTCCGAAATGGATTGCGGTTGCAGGCCCTCCAGAAACTGGCGTGCGCCTTGCGCGTCGTACTTGGGATCGGTGGCAAAAATAATCAGGAAGAAACGGTCTTTGGTCGCGAAGGCGAACCGCGGAACGTGGAAGACCGGGTGATAGGGCATGGGCAATCCGTTGAGCGCCAGCATGCCGAAGACGGCGAAGATTGCGCCGAAAAGAATCGTCATTTCGAAGGTGACGATGATGAACGACGGCCAAGAGTGATATGGACGTCCGCCGACGTTGACGGGGTAGCTAATCACGGCGATGTAGTACTGCATGAGGTAGCCGCTGAGGCCGCCGATGATGCCGCCGATCAGAGTGACGAGGGGAACGTAATTATCCTTACTGTGGAAGCCGATGGCTTCGCCGAGTTCCTCGACCGGGAAGGGGCTATAGGCGTCGATTTTGCGATAGCCGGCTTCGTGCGTGCGGCGTGCCGCGTCGACCAAATCCTGCGCGGACGCGAACTCAGCCATGATGCCGTAGATGGGAAGCGTCTTCATTATTCTGGCTTCACCTCCGCTTCCGGCAGGAGCGTACGCATTTCAAAGATCGAAATCATGGGCAGGATGCGGACGAACAGGAACATCGCCATGAGGAACATGCCGATAGTTCCGAAGTAGGTCATCCAGTCCCAGCGGGTGGGATAGTACATTCCCCATGAGGAGGGGACGAAGTCGCGGGTCAGGCTGATGACGATGATGACGAAGCGCTCCAGCCACATGCCGACCAGAATGACGAGCGAGATGAAGAAGAGCCAAATGGGGTTGGTGCGCATCTTGCGAATCCAGAGCAACTGGGGGATCGCAAGGTTGCAGATGAGCAGCGAGTAGTACCAGAAGGCGTATGGGCCGTGCAGGCGATTCCAGAGGAGCGTCTGGTCGTAGCGGTTGCCGCCGTACCAGCCCATGAAAGCTTCGACGGCGTAGCCGTAGGCGACGATCCAGCCGGTGGCCAGCATGACCTTGGCGGAGTTCTGAAGATGCTTGTCGGTGATGAAATCTTCAAGACCGTAGATTTTGCGGATCGGAATGGCCAGCATCAGGACCATGGCGAAGCCGGAGTAAATTGCACCCGCTACGAAGTAGGGTGGGAAGATCGTCGTATGCCAGCCGGGGACGATGCCAACGGCGAAGTCGAAGCTGACCACCGTATGCACCGAGAGCACGAGCGGCGTGGCGAGTCCGGCGAGCAGCAGGTACGCCATCTCATAGCGCGCCCAGTGCCGGGCGGAGCCGCGCCATCCCATGGCGAGCAGGCCGTAGATCATGCGCGTGTATTTGTTTTCGGAGCGGTCGCGCAGCGTGGCGAGGTCGGGGATGAGTCCGATGAACCAGAACATCAGCGAGACGGTGAAGTAGGTCGAGACCGCGAAGACGTCCCATATGAGCGGACTGCGGAACTGTGGCCAGTAGTTCATCGTGTTCGGGTAAGGGAACATCCAGTAATCGAGCCAAGGGCGGCCGGTGTGGACGCCGGGGAAGATGCCGGCGGAGGCGACGGCGAAGAGCGTCATGGCCTCGGCGAAGCGGTTGATGGAGTTGCGCCAGGACTGACGCAATAACAAAAGGATGGCGGAGATGAGCGTGCCGGCGTGGCCGATACCGATCCACCAGACGAAGTTGACGATGGCGAAGCCCCATCCGATGGGAATGTTGATGCCCCAGATGCCGACGCCTTTGATGAACAGGTAGCCGAGGGCGTAGAGCATCATCATGGTGAGCATGAACATCGCTGCAAAGCCCACCACCCAGCCGTTGGAGGTGGGACGAGTCAGCACGATGGAGCTGATCTTGTCGGTGACCGTGGCGAAGGTATGGCCGGGCTCGATTACTGGAGCCTTGCTGCCCAATGCCGATTCGTTCAGTTGATCTGCCATGTATTAAGTGCGGCTTGCGCTTATACCTTTGTCCTTCGAGTTTCTTATCCCTTAAGTTCCGGGTTCGGGTTGCGAATTTCCGCCAGATATGTGGTGCGGGGCCGGGTGTTCAGGTCCGCCAGCATTCCATAATTGCGGTCGAGCGCTTTCAGTTTCGAGACCCGGCTGTTCGGGTCATTAATGTTGCCAAAGACGATGGCATTGGCCGGGCAGGATTGCTGGCAGGCGGTCTGCAAGCTGCCGTCTTCGATATGGAACGGGCGATTCTCGCGGACCGCGGCGGTTTCGGCGTCGATGCGATGTTCGCTGATGCGCTGGATGCAGTACGTGCATTTTTCCATGACGCCGCGGCTGCGCACGGTGACGTCGGGATTGCGCATGATTTTGTATTGCGGCGTCTCCCAATCCTGGAAGAGCAGGAAGTTGAAGCGGCGCACCTTGTATGGACAGTTGTTGGAACAATAGCGCGTGCCGATGCAGCGGTTGTAGACCATATCGTTCAGGCCTTCGCTGCTGTGAACGGTTGCGCCGACCGGGCAGACGAGTTCACAGGGCGCGTTCTCGCATTGCATGCACGGCACCGGCTGGAAATAAGCGGTGGGATCATTGCGATCGCCCTGGTAATAGGCGTCGACGCGGATCCAGTGCATGTGGCGGCCGCGGGTGGTTTGCTCTTTGCCGACGACGGCAATGTTGTTTTCCGACTGGCAGGCGATGATGCAGTTGTTGCAGCCGACGCAGGCGTTGAGGTCGATAGTCATGCCCCAGGCGTCGGGAGATTTTTTGTAGTCGAAGCCAGGATAGAGCGTGAGTTCGGCGGGCGGCTCGTCTTCTTTCGCGAAGCGCGGTTCCTTGCGATACTCCTCGAGCGTGGCTTGCTGGACGACCGGACGGTGGCCGCCTTCGTCGGTGTCCATGGTCTGGTAGCCCTGGGTGGAGGCTAGCTGGTAGAAGTCGCCGGTCTTGGTTAATTTTGCGCCGGTTGCGATCCATGGAGCGCTGGTTGTGCGCAGCGGATATGCGTCGAAGCCTGCGCCTGTGCCGGCACGGCCAGCGGCGCGGCGGCCGTAGCCGAGATTCACGGTGACGGAATGATCGGGATGGCCGGCTTGAATCCAAACGGGGCCGGAGATCTTTTGGCCATTGAGGTCGATAGCGACCACATCCATGCTCTTGATGCCTTCGCGCTCGGCCATCTTGGGGCCGATCTGGATGGCGTTATCCCAGGTCAGCTTGGAGAGCGGCTTGGGCAGTTCTTGCAGCCAGCCGTTGTTGGAGAACTGGCCGTCGTAGATGGACGGGTCGCGGCGGAAGTTGACTTCGAGAGAGCTGGGATCTGGGGTCGTGCCCGTGGCAGCAAAGGATGCCGCTTTCGGTGAAAGCCCTTTTGGCGCGAAGGCTGAGCCTTCGATAAATCCGTCATTCAGCGATTTGCGCCAGAAGGATTCGAAGTCCCCGTTGGTACGCTGCTTCTGCCAGTAGCTACGGATGATTTCATAACCACTCGCGTCGGACGCGCCCATCAGCGCGGCTAGCAGTTCGTGTGCGCTCTTGCCACCATATAGAGGAGAGATCAGCGGCTGAACGAGGCTGACGGTGCCGTCGTAGGCGCGCGCGTCGCTCCAGGACTCGAGATAGTGCGCTTCGTTGATGTTCCAGTGGCAAAGCTGCGCGGTCTCGTTCTGGTAAAGGCCGAGATGGACGCGCATGGCGACTTTCGAACTCTTGAGAGCGTCGGCGAAGTTGAGGTCGGCGGGCGCATCGTAGACCGGATTGCCGTCCGATGATTACGAGCAGGTCGACCTTGCCAGCGCGCATGTCGGAGACGAGGTCTTTGATCGATTCGGTTTGATTGACTGGATTCGCGTTGACCGGGTCGGTGTAGAACACCGTCTTGCCGACGTTGCCGAGTTCCTTGTTTACTAGGTGCGCGGCGGCAATTACAGCGGGAGACTGGTGATCGCCAGGAATAACTAGCCCAGAGCCCGGATGCGCGTGAAGGTCTTCGATGACCCCCTCGAAAAACCTCCGGACATCTCCATTGAGGGTATTAACCTTCGCCCCTGTTCCGTCGCCCCCGCTCAAATTGCGAGCAAACTCGTCAATTTCACTTGCCCGCACCGGCAGTCGGTGATCCGCCTTCAACCCGGTCGAACTCGGCGTGCTCTCGATGACGTAGAGCCGGCTCATTTCGGCGTCGGGATTACGCTTGCTGGCGAAGTCGCGGATGTAACGCGTGTTGCCGGGGAAGCCGGCGTATAAGAAGTCGGCGTCAAGCGAGACGATTACGTCGGCCTTCGAGAAGTCGTAGTGCGTCTCGACCGGCTGGCCGAAAGCTAGCTTTGCGCCTTCGAGAACGTTGTCGCGATTCACCGGCTCGTAGACGTGCCACTTGGCCTGCGGATACATCGCGAGGAACGACTGCATCTGGTCTTTGAAGGTGGGCGACGAGATGGTTGGCGTGAGTATGCGTGTGCCCGCGCCTTGCAGCGCTTTTTGAATCGTCAGCGGGCCGTTTAATCGCATTTTCGAATGCCGCCCACGATTCGACATCGCCGAGGTGCGTGACGGATTGCGCGCGGTCGGGATCGTACAGGCCGAGAATCGAGGCCTGCGCGAATACGTCGGTGCCGCCTAGGCTCGCGGGATGCAGCGGATTACCTTCAATTTTTGTGGGACGGCCGAGATGGCTTTCGACGAGCAACGGATTGGCGTATCCGCTGAGCGTGAATGCTGTCGCGTAGAATTGCGGGCGGCCGGGGATGAGCTGTTCGGGCTGGCGCACGTAGGGGACGATTTCTTCGACCGGCATTTTGGTGCAGCCGGTCATGCCCGCCATGGCGAGCGAAGCGCCCATCAGTTGCAGGAAGCCGCGGCGCGAGACGGCGTCGAGCCACTCCGATGCGCCCTTGGGAAATTCGCGGTGCATCATCTCGCGAAATTCGGGCGAGCCAGCGAGTTCTTCGAGACTGCGCCAGTACTCGGGGCCCTTGGTCTCGGCGAGCTGCTGCTCGACTGTTGCCAGGTCAAGCTTTTTGCCGGGGCAAACGTCTTCGCGCTTCGACTTGTTAGCTTCGTCCATCTTTGATTTCTATAGTCCGTTGTTTAACGATGACATGTGCTGCAACTGGTGATGTCCTGCACCGTGCGCAGTTGATATTTCTTAGTGAGTACAGCGCCGAGCGACTCCTGGTCCGAGAAACTCACGCCATCAACCTCGACCGGCAAGGATGACGACGGTTGCTGGTAGCGCATATTGAAAACCTGGTCGCGCGGGCGAAGATGTTTTTCCGGATCGCGATGGCAGTCGAGGCACCAGCCCATTTGCAGCGAGGCCTCCTGGTACATGAGCGGCATCTGGTCAACCGGGCCGTGGCAATCGTTGCAGCCGATGCCTTTGGTGATGTGGATGCTGTGATTGAAATAAACGAAATCTGGAAGCTGGTTGACACGCGACCATTGGATCGAGTCGCCGGTGCGGAAGCTGAGGCGTACCGGCTCCAGCATGGCGGCATTGGTCCAGATCTGCGAGTGGCAATTCATGCAGGTTTTGGTTGGCGGGATGCCCGCGAAACTTGAGTTCTCAACCGAGGTATGACAGTAGCGGCAGTCGATGCCGAGTCCGGTGACGTGATGCTGGTGGCTGAACGGCACGGGTTGCGCCTTGCGAACGCCCGCATAAGTAATGTAGGGCGAGCCCTGGATCTCGTAGAGAATCCAGGCGAGAGCTGCCACGACGAAGACCGCCCCAAAGAGCGAGGCCCTCGACATTGCATTCGTGCTGCGCGGAAAGATTTGCATTCAACAGACGGTCTAATTGAGCGGGAGCGTTTGCCCGGCTTCCCGGCTAGAAAACTCGATGTGAACTACATCACCCGGTAGTGTGACCTACATTACTGAAACATGTGAGTATAACAGTTAGGCGTCTTTTGGGAACAGGCCAGCGCAAGTTTTCTTGTGTGAATTCATTTTTTTTTGGCGAATGCGAAAGCTTGTTGAATTCTTCAACAGAAAACGGTTCGCGTTAGCCGCGCTACTCAAAAAAATTAATGCGAGGTTAGCGCAAATTCATGACCAGCAGTTTCGGTTCCGTCATTTCGTGAATCGCGTCGCGAAGACCTTCGCGGCCAAACCCGGAATCTTTGATGCCGCCATAGGGCATATGGTCGATGCGAAATGTGGGAACATCGCCGGCGACCAGGCCTCCAACTTCAAGTTCGTTATAAGCCTCGAAGATAAGCTTGGCATCGCGCGTAAAGAGACCGGCCTGCAGGCCATAGGGAGAATGGTTGACCTGTTTGATGGCGCTTTGAAAATCCGAGTAGGGCTCGACGGTCACGACAGGCGCGAAAATTTCCTGACAATTCACCTTCATCCCGGGCTTGGTGCTGGTCAGCACGGTGGGCTCGAAAATCGAGCCTTTGCGATGTCCGCCGCAGAGCAGGCGCGCGCCGCCGCGGACGGCTTCCTGAACCCAGTCGTGAGCACGGATTGCGTCGTTCTCGCTGATGAGTGGACCAACGTCGGTCGACTCGTCGAGCGGGTCGCCAACTTTTAGTTTGCTGACGCTTGCGAGCAGTAACTCAATAAATTTTCCGCAAACCGATTGCTCGACGAGAATGCGCTGCACGGAAATGCAGCTCTGGCCCGCGTAGGAAAAGGCCCCGGTAACGCAACGACTGGCGGCGTAAGCCAGGTCGGCATCGCTGTGCACGATGACGCCGGAATTTCCGCCCAGCTCCAGCGCAACTTTTTTCTTGCCCGCGTTGTTCTTGATGGCCCAGCCCACAGCGGCGCTGCCGGTGAAGCTGATGAGCTTGATGCGTTCGTCGGTCACGAGCAGGCTGGCATCTTCGTTGGAGAGCGGGACAACGTTGAAGCCGCCGTCGGGCCATCCCGCTTGTTGAATCACTTCCGCAAGCAGTAGAGAGCTGAGGCGGAGTTTGCGGAGCGGGCTTCAACACCATCGAGCAGCCCGCGGCAATTGCAGGCGCGACCTTGTGTGCCACCAGATTCAGGGGGAAATTGAAGGGTGTGATGCCGGCAACCGGACCGACAGGAAATCGTTTGACGATGCCCCAGCGGCCGGCCGTGGATTGTTGCCAGTCGAGCGGAAGATACTCGCCGTAGCCGCGGACCGTTTCTTCGGCGGCGACGTTAAAAGTGAAGACGGCGCGGTCGACCTCCATGCGCGCGCTCTTGATCGGCTTGCCGGCCTCCTGCGCGAGGGTGCGCGAAAATTCATCCTTGCGATCGCGAATTCCGTCGGCAATGCAGCGCAGAACACGTTGGCGCTCGAAGGCGGGCAGGCGGCGGGTGGTTCCGAACGCCTTGACCGATGCGGCAATGGCGAACTCGGCGTGCTCACGGCGTCCCTGGCGAACGCTGGCGATCACCGAACCGTCGTAAGGAGCATGAACTTCGACGATGTCACCTTCATCCAGCCACTTGCCATCCACGTAAAAGCCATGGGTTGCAACTGGAATCATCGTCATTTGCACCATGCCTCACCTCCCAGGGGTCGTTCGAAAGATTATAGAACTTTGGAGCAGCGAGGCGGATTCCAGGCCTCCGCCAAAGTACGCCACATTTCGGTGGTGTCCGAATTTTCGATTCTTACCACGGAGGCACAGAGACACGGAGAAAATCAATGGGGAGCAAAACCTTCACTCCTCATGATGTTTACAGCGTTCAGGGTTTTCTCTGTGGCTCTGTGCCTCTGTGGTTGTGAGCGCGGATTAGATTCGCTTTATTCGAGCGGTGGTTTGTAGCGATCGTCGATTTCGACCTGATAGCCTGCGACCAGCCGGTTGGTTTCGTTGGCCATGCCGACGACCGCCATCAATTCCTTGAACTGAGCGTCGGTCATGCCTTTGGCCTTTGCCGACGCGGTGTGCGAGGCGATGCAGTAGTCGCACTGGTTGGTGACGGAGACGGCGATGTAGAGCATTTCTTTGGTGAGCGGATCGAGCGTGCCCGGCGCCATGATCTGCTTGATGCTTTCCCATGTTCGCTTGAGCGTGGCGGGATCGTGGGCGAGGGCTTTCCAGAAATTGTTGATGTAGTCGGTTTTGCGCGTCGCCATGATGTCGTCGTAGACGGCGCGGACTTCGGGAGCGGCGTCGGAGTATTCGATGAGGCCGAAGAGGGACATTTTTAAACTCCAGTTCTCGGTAAAGCCAAGAGGCGGTGACCGGTCACCGGTGACCGGCTGCTCTAGAGCACCGCCGTTTCGTGAATCGTTCTGCCTTCGGCGAATCGCGAAAAGTTTAGAAGCGTCGCGTCGATCAGGTCCGTTTTGCCAGCTCAGGATCAGGTCGCTCAGAATTTTTCCGGTGGCGGGGGCGTGCATTACTCCGTGGCCGCTGAAGCCGTTGGCGAAGAAGAAGCCGGGAACTTCGGGCGACTCGCCGAGAATTGGATGATGGTCGGGCGTCATCTCGTAGAGGCCGGCCCAGGCTCGCTTCGGATTAACTGCGACATTTTCAAATATTGGGACGCGATCGGCGGCACGGGTCAGAATCTTTTCGATAAAAGTCGGCTCGAAATCGGTTTTGAAGCCGGGAGTTTCTTCGGGATCGTTCCAGGCGAGCAGGAAGCCGCGGCTCTCCGGACGGAAGTGAAAGCCGTTGGACATGTCGATGATCATGGGCGCGGTGTGCGGAAACTGGTCGAAGGGCTCAGTTGGAACGAGCATGCGGCGGAGCGGCTCGACTGGCAGCGTGATTCCGGCCATGCTCGCGATTTCGGCCGCCCAGGGCCCGGCGCAGTTCACGACTGCCCGGGTCGAGACCTCACCTTTTGTTGTGGCGATGGTGAAACTCGTGTCCGGATTTCGACCCGAAGTCGGCGAGGAGCGTTCACCACAGGGCACGAAGGTCCACGAGGGAACGGCCCTCCGGCTTGATTGATTGCACCGCCGCGTGCTTCCAAATGCGCGGCTCCGCGATCGCTAGCCCAGGTCATGAAGCCGATCATCGCGCTGTAGGGATCGACGAAGCCGTCGGTGGAACAAAAGCTGCCGCCGACAATGTCGTCGCCGCGCATTTGTGGAAACATGGCGCGAATTTCGTCGCCCGCGACTAGTCGCACATTTTTCAATCCCATGGCTACTTGCTTTTCGTAGTTGGTGCGGAGGTAGGCCATGTGCTTGTCGCTGGTGGCGCAAAAAAGATAGCCTTGCGGGCGATAGTCGCAGGGAAAGCCGAGGCGCTCCTCGAAGCTCGCGTAAAAGGGAATGGAGTACAGCGACATCTGAATGTTGACGGGAGTAGAGAACTGGGCGCGTACTCCGCCCATGCTTTTGCCCGTGGAACCCTTACCCTGCGCGGTTTCGCGCTCGAGGACGAGCACGTTCTTGCACCCGGCGGCGACCAGGTGGTAGGCGATGCTGGAGCCGACGATCCCTCCGCCGATGAGAACGACGTCTGCGGTATGCATTGCGGGGACATTGTAAATCGGATGGGGAGGGCGGCGATGTGAGGGAATCCCGCCTTTCGAAAAGCGCGAAACGAGGGGCGGCGCCGGGTGGCCGCTTCCTGCAATACTTCGGTCGCTTGGGAACTTGAGTGTAAACGCCAGGTTTCGTCAACTCCGACGATATAATCGTGCAAGAGGCAGCGCATGACCCACGACGAATGGAGATTACTCGGGTACGGGATGCTGACAGCAGCTCTAATGGCACTCGTTCTCGTCCCAATTCTCCTGCACAATAAGAACTTCCCAAGGTTGGCCGCCGAAGGCATTCTGGGCGCTGTTGCTTTAGCCATCTTTGCGCTGTCCAAGTACATCGAGCGGCGTAAGAAACCAAACTGACCCATTACTCGCTGGATGCACACTGGTTAACTGGCGAAACATCCCCCTTTCACTCATTTGATCCTGAAAAAGGCGAACAAACGGCGCAAAGTTGTGGAGTCGCCTTCCATGAGAATGCCGTCTATGTCAAGACGGAGTTTGCGATTTTTGTAGTTGTCGTTGCTTTTGTTGTTGCCTTTCTTACAATCCATCTTTCTTTGCTAGCGGAGCATTTTGCCGAGCGGCCCGGAGCGGTCAAGGGCGCGTTCTGTGCGGCGCAGCGAACCCTTGACGGCGAGGACCGCTCGGCCATCCTTCCGCTAGGAAAGGAAGGTAGGCCGACGGGTGCCAGGATCTAGTTCGATCCAACTCAGTTCCCAAAGCTTCTTTTCGCGCTACCACTACTGTCGCCACCCTTCCATCCGCACTCTCGATGAGCGTTTCCTCGCTCGGTGCAAGTTGGGTGTTCTCGTTTCAGCCGGTGCTGCCACCTGATTAGCGACCTCTGGTTCCATCTTGACGATGGAAGTTGGGCCAGGCGATTGACGCAGTCACCGGAACTCGGCGCTTAAACTTTGGGCTTCTTGCCTTGTGTTTCTAATCCTTGGATCGAAACTACGCCGCCGCCGGCAACGCAACTGGGAGCTGGTTCCGCAGTGGTTCGTACGCTTCTCCACTCACCCACAGTCGATGCAACAGCACCGCCAGCTTGCGCGCCACTGCAATCACCGCTCGCTTCTTCCCATTCTTTCCCCCTCGCTCCGCCAGTTTCAGTCCCCACCGTCGCAGATCGCTGTCCGCTCCGAAAGGTCCCAGAATATGGTGCGCCCCCTGCACCAGCAGCGTTCGCAGGTACGCATCTCCCTCTTTACTAATGTGCAGTTGCGGTTCGCTCTGCCCCGAGTTCCTCCGTCCCGGTTGTAACCCGACATAGCAGCCCGCATCCCGGCTCTGGCCAAAACGATGTGCATCTTCCAGCGTCAGCACATAGGTCAACGCGATCAACGTCCCCACTCCCTTCACCTGCGTCAGTCGCGCCACCACCGGGTAACTCCGCTTCGCAATCTGCTCGATGCGCTCGTTATATTCCCCCATCCGCTCGCTCAGCGACTCGATCGCTCCCAGCAGCGGTTCCAACGCCGCTTGCAGTTCCGGACTCAGCTCCTGCGCCTTCACCCGGTTCATGTTCCGCGGATTGCACCCGCGCAACCGCTCTCCGTAAGACTTCGTCACTCCTCGCGCCGTATTGATCAACGACGTCCGCGCTCGCACCAAACCCGCTCGTGCCCGGATGGCCATCAGATCCGCTTGTGCCTGTGCGCTGCGATGTTTCACCGGCGCCAGCAACTTAGGATCGATCCGCACCAGACGAGCCAGCATTCGGGCATCGAGCCGATCATCTTTCTTGCGACTCTCTCCGATCAAGCGCACATTGCGTGCATGCGCCACGATCACTTCGTGCCCCAGTTCACTCAATACCCGGCTTACCCAGGGCGAGTGCGTCCCCGTCTCTAGCGCCAGCCGGCTGCGTCCCATCCCACCGAACACTTCCTTCATCGCCTTCGGCGTGGTCGCCACTTTCTGTTCCAGAACCACTTCTCCCGCTTCATTCAGTACGCAGTACCAACTCCACCGGTCTCCCAGATCCAGCCCGATCGTTAGTTGCTGACTTGCATTTTTTTCGACCTTCTTTTGCTGTCACAGTGCTAATCTTTTTCATTGCCGGTCTCCTTTATCTCCTTGCGCCTCGAGCGCGTCGATAACTTGGGAGCTTATCGCATCCCGTCGGAGACCGGCATTCTCATCCCATCTGATTACGTCAGCCATCTAGACTGGCTTGCCCCGCTCCACTATTCTGGAGTCGTGAATGTCGGGAATTTCTGGTCGTACTTTCGATGGCTCGTGGACCAGTCATTTGGTTTCGCCCTTTTCCCTCCAGTAGAGTACACCTTGCTTGTTCTGGGTCTCGGTTTCATTGTCTCGGCGGCGTGGCAAAAACCCTATCGTCCGAGCCTATGGAAAACGCCGTATTGGCTCATCTTTGCGCAACTTCTCTTCGTCCCAGCACTCGCCGTGATCGGTACGCTATATCGAGTTAGTCTCGATCGGATCCAGCCACTGCCGAAAGAAAATGCTGTGGCGAATTGGAGCATAAACATTCTTGTACTTCTCTCGCTGGGGTTGAGCTTCTTTTGGGTTTACCGCATGAAAGGCATTCGCTGGTTCGTGTTCTGCGTGCTTGCCATCCAAGAGGTATTCGTTCTCGGGGCGATGTTTATCGCTGGGATGTCGATTAGCGGCGACTGGATTTAGCAGCTAGCGGACTGACTGGCGAAAAATCCCGATTTCACTCATTGACGTTCAAAAAGGCGAACAAACGGCGCAAAGTTGTGGAATCGCCTGTTAGTGACAATCATCAGAAGTCGATGCGAGCAAAAGAAAACAGCCAAGCCTCATAGGCAATGAGAGGAAGTAAGGCCAGCAAAGCGATCCTAGCCTGCCTGCGAAGAGCCAGGTTCATCATGTCGCGAACCCATAAGCCCGAGTTTAAAAGCAGGCCCACTGGAAGTGCGCACCAAAAGACGGCGATGAAGAGTATCTCGTATGACGTGGCTAGCAAGGAGAAGCCTACAGCAGCGAGAAGGACATTGAAGCCCGCGACAAGCAGCGAAACTGGGAGTTCAGTGATCTTCACAATATCCACGATAAACAAGGCTTTCAGCCTGTACCAATGACCTCGGTAATATGCTCACGGTAGTTGGTGAAAAATCCCCATTACACTCATTGACCCTCGTGCCAAAAAGTCAGGTGTGTCCGTCGCTCTCGTTCGAACAACGCGGCACATCTGAAAGCAGCGAGTGCCAGGAGCGGGCCTGCCGCGAAAGCTAGGGGCAGGCGCCTTTGGGGGATTGCAGATTCTGGATTGCAGATTGCGGAAGTAAGTTAGAGGTTAGAAGTTAGAAGTCAGAGTCAAACGTTTGAAATTTGATTGGTGCTTAGATAGCGGCGCAGGGCGTCCTGCCACTTCGGCATTTGGATTCCGAGGGCGTGCAGGCTGGCGGGCGAGAGAACTGAGTAGGCTGGGCGGCGGGCTGGGCGCGGGAAGTCGGCGGTGGTTACCGGCTTGACTGTGGCGGGCAGTCCTTTCGCGAGCACGATTTCCTTTGCGAAGTCATACCAGGTACAGTTGCCGGAGTTTGTCGCGTGAATGATTCCGCGGGCTCCTTGCCGGCAGAGTTGAGTGATGGCGGAGGCGAGATCGGGCCCAAACGTCGGGGAGCCGCGCTGATCGTTGACTACCGAAAGTTGCGGCTCGCCACTCTCGGGCTTTGCGACCGCTAGCTTGAGGATGGTTGCGGGAAAGCATTTGCCGCCGTGGCCGAAGAGCCAGGAGGTTCGGACGATGCAAGCATCCGGCAAAATTTCGAGCAGTTGTTCCTCAGCGCGAGCTTTTGTCTCACCATAGACATTGATGGGATTGCGGCGATTGTCGATTTCGTAGGGCGATCCCTTGGTGCCATCGAAAACATAATCGGAGCTAAGAAACAGAAGACGCGAGCCGGCTGCGAGGGCTGCTTGCGCGACGTGTACTGCGCCCTGGTGGTTGACCGCGAAGGCCAGCTCGCGATTTTTTTCGCAGCCATCGACGTCGGTGAAGGCGGCGGAGAGAATGATCCAGTCGGGGCGGGAAGCGCGGATTACTTCCTCGACTCGCGCCTGGTTTCGCAGGTCCGCGTCGCGGGAAGAGAGCGCGGTGAGCTGCACGCCGCTTAGCGCGCGAACCAGTTCCTGACCGAGCAGTCCCGAGGCTCCGAAGAGCGTGACTCGCATAGCGGCATTGTAGCTGGGATTCGTCGATTGCTCGCGTCATGCTCCCCGGCGAAAAAATCAAAATCAAACCACAACCACGGAGGACACGGAGGACACAGAGGACACGGAGGAATTCTTAAGGATGCTCTTATTGAGGTGGAGATTGTGGATTGGATGGCGTGGGGCGCCTTAGCTTATGAAGGATTAGTGTGCCACTGATTCCGAAGCAGCCGACCGCGCCGAAGGCAGCTGCATCGAGCATGGCGCCCGACACGTGCACGTAATCGCCCAGCACCGTGGCAGCGGCGAAGAGCACGCCCATAATGTTCAGCCAAAGCGGAGATCGAAATTCGGGCAGGTCCTGGCGAAAGCGAAGTTGGAGTAAGAGTGCGGCAAGTCCGATCGCCGCGACTACCACCAGCGCGATGGGACTTAGGAAAGCTCTTGGCCCGGTGTAGATGACTACCAGGGCGAGCGCGAGAACGAGCAGGCCCGAGGCGATTACGGTCCAGCGGCGAGCCATACCGGAGCTGGCACTCGTCGCCGCGTCATTGCCCTGGGTTGGCATGGCGCGATTGTACAGGAAAGCCGTCAGCCCTCAGCCGTCAGCAGTCAGGGAAAACCTGCGCCCGTTAGAAGCTCTTCAGGCGGGCAGTTGGTTGGTGCTGGGCATCCACTCGGCCGGGCGATTTTCGCCGTGCGACATGGCGTAGAGGACCAGTTCGACGCGGCTGGAGACTCCGACCTTATCGAAGATGCGCAGCAGGTATTTCTTGATGGTATGTTCGCTGAGGCCGAGCTCGGCGGCGACTTCGCGATTGCTCAAGCCGTCGGCCACGAGAGCGACCACCTGCTCCTCACGCGGCGTGAGCAGCGACCGTCCATTTGAATTTACGACGCGTAGCGCAGGAATCTCGGCGAGCGCATCCATGACGTAGCGCATCTGCTGGTTGTCAATCCAGACCTCTCCGCGGGAGACACACTGGACGCACTTACAGAGCATGCGGAAAGGGTTGTGCATGAAGAGAAAGATTCCCCGGGCGCCGGCGCGCAAGGCGTTGAGCACCAGTTCGTGGTCGTCACTGTCGGTGAGCAGCACGGGCGCGATCTTGGGATAGGAAATACGTAACCAACGCAGCATGCCCCAATCGGGCAAGCGGTTACCGGCGATGAGAGCGACGTCGGCGGGATTGGCCTCGAGGAAATCGTGCAGTGCGGTAGTGTTGAGCGCGACAGCGGAAACCTGAAATTCTCGGCGGGCGCGCAAGGCGCGCATGAGGAGCTGCGATTGCAGGGGACCGGAGTCGGCAATGAGTATGTGAACGATTTTCTTTGGAATAAGGAGCGGGGCGAGTTCTTTGCCAGAGGTTCTTGATTTCACGACATCATGATGCACCAGAGGTGCGGGAGCCGGATGTAGGCGCGCTCACACCCATTTGGTGATGAATCGGGCGGTCCGGTGCCTACTTTAGTAGACACGCTCTTGTGGACCGAGTTTGGAGTGGCGGAGGCGAGCCGATATCTGGCGACCGCCCGAAAGCGCCAGTCGTGACGGCCCGATGCAAGGGTTCATCACAATCTCGAAGTTCATCTTTCACCCTCTACAGGCGTAGGCAGCACTTTCCAAGTCTTGTTGTTCTTCGTGGCTATCGATACTTTCGTGTGCACAGCTCAATCGCCCGAGCTGAGTCGTTTGCCGTTTTGAGCAAACGGTGAGAGTACGGAGATGAAGGTAATAGAAAAGTGCATCGTTTCGTTGGCTGCAGGTCTGCTCAGCTTGCAGCCTGGCTTGATCACGCCGGCTCAGGAGGCTGCTCGTTTGCCAGGCCCGGTGAGTAGGTTGTCTGCTCCGCCATCCGGCAAGCTCGCGGAGGGGGAGAGCTCGCAGAAGCCTGACGGGACTGGTACGAGCAGCTCCGTGAGCGGCGCGATCACAATGCCCGATAAAGCGGGTGGCATGGGAGATCCTGCATTCGGAGGGGAGCGTCATCCGCTTTACCGGCTTACGAAATCGGACGTGGTCGAGGCAAACTTCACTTTTTCTCCTGACTATAACCAAAAGCTGGCGGTGCAGCCCGACGGTATCGTCGCGCTGAAGGGAGCCGGCACGATCTTTGCCGAAGGGCTGACGCTGCCCGAGCTCCAGCACGCGATGTCGGAAGCCTATCGCAAGTTTCTGCACGATCCCGAGATTACGCTGACGTTGAAAGAGTTTGATAAGCCCTATTTTCTGGCGTCGGGCGAGGTCGCCCGGCCTGGCAAGTATGAGTTGCGGGGAGATGTGACGGTCAACGAGGCAGTCGCGATCGCGGGTGGCTTTACAAAGCAAGCGCGCCATTCGCAGGTGGTGGTGTTTCGGCGGGTTTCAAGGGACGTTTCCGAGGCCCATGTTTTGGACTTAAAAAAAATGTTGGCTTCCCGCGATCTGCGGGAAGACCTGCACTTGCGGCCCGGGGACTTTATTTACGTGCCCCAGAGCCGCATTGCGAAAATTCAGAGATTTGTTCCAACCAATTCGCTGAGCTGGTACATGAACCCACTCCAGTTCTAAGACAAAGGAGCAGCGGCCACCGGATTTTTATCGATGATCAGGGATTCCCCCGCAACCATCGCAATCGTTGGACATGCGCCATGAACTCCGCAACCACGGGAAACTCCACGGGAAACTCCTCTCTTACGGTCCTAACGCCGCGCGACGTGGCAGCCATTTTGTTTCGCAGACCTCGGCTCATGATTGCGTCCTTTGCCTTGGTATTGCTGGCGACGATGATTTTTGCGGTCCGCTCCCCACGCTATGAATCGCATTTCAAGGTTTTACTCCGGCGGGGCCGGTTTGACCCGGTTGCTTCGGGACGGCCGGCAAGCGCGATGGACGTAAGCCGCGCCGCAATCACCGAAGAGGAGCTGAATTCCGAAGTCGAGCTTCTGCGGGACGAAAGCCTGCTCGAGCAGGTTGCAATGACTGCGGGAATCATCCCACCCGCCAGGACAGGGGCCGATCGCCAGTCTGAGATCGAACGTGCTACGCGCAAACTTGCGCATGGCCTGGAAGTGGAAGCGCTGAAGAAGTCAAACCTCATTCAGGTGTCCTATAAGGACAGGGATCCGGCGCGGGCAGCGAGTGTGCTGGCCGCGCTTTCGACTGCCTACCGGGACAAGCATGCCAACCTGCAGCGCCCGGCGGGTGAGTCCGAGTTCTTCGATCAGCAAACCGAAGAAAGCGCAAAGCGGCTGCAGCATTCCGAAGCCGCGCTTGTGAACTTCACGCGCACCCAGGGGGTGGTCTCGGCGGCGATGGAGCGCGATATCGCATTGCAGAGGCTGGGCGAAGCGGACGCGGTCTACCGCCAGATCGATCAGGAGCGCGTGGGGACGGAGCAGACGATTGCGTCGCTCAATGGCCAGCTCAAGTCGTTTCCGTCGCGCTCGGTCACCGTCAAGCGCTGGGCCGACAATCCGCAGTTGCTCGAGAAACTGAAAACACATTTGCTCGAACTGCAAATGAAGCGAACCCAACTTCTCACGAGCTTTCAGCCTTCGTACCGGCTGGTGCAGGAGGTCGACGAGCAGATCGCGCAGGCGAAGTCGGCGATTGCCGGCGAGGCGCTCACGCCGGTACGCGACGAAACCAGCGACAAGGATCCCAACTACGAGTGGGCGCGCATGGAACTCGAGAAGTCGGAAGTGCAGCTCGAGGGCCTGCGCGCGAAGGAGAAAGACGCCTCGGGGCAGGTGGCGGTGTTGCGGGCGACGGCCGCGGGGTTGCAGGCGAGCTCGATCGATCAGCAGAGTCTAATGCGCACCGCGAAGGCGGATGAAGATGCGTATCTGCTCTACCTGCACAAGCGCGAGGAAGCGCGAATTGGGGACGCGCTCGATGAGCGGAAGATTCTCGATGTGGCGATCGTTGAACTCCCGGTAGCTCCGGCATTACCGAACCATTCGATTCCTTATTACCTGGTCTTGGCGATTGGACTCTCCAGCATCTCTGCCGTCGGCGTCGCCTTTACCTCCGAATATTTCGATTCCACCGTACGCACACCGGGAGAAGCGCAGCAACTGCTGGAGGCGCCGGTGCTCGCATGGTTGCCTCCCGAGGCGCGGGACGAACCGAGAATTCTTACTATGGGCAAAGGAAGGCTGGGAGTGGTGAGATGAGCACACTCGGCGAACTCCTCCGAGCCATGCCGCTTTCGGTGAAGGCGGAGCCGTCTGTGGAGGACGAAGCTGCGATTCGGGCCAATGAAAACGCAAAGACTGGAGTCCCGCCCAGAGCCGGCCTGCGCGACGAGCAGATTCAGGCGCTGGTGCAACAACTCTTCTTCCATACGGAAGGAGAGCCGGTGCGCAAGGCGGGTTTTGCGCCGTTCGAAGAATCGGCGCAAGCTGCGACCGTGTGCTTCGACGTGGCAAAGGCGCTGGACGGCGAAGGCAGGTACAACGTCGGCCTGATTGATGCCAGTTCCGACGCGGTGCCTTTGCAGGAACAGTTGCAGATTCCGGTGCCCGCGCATTTCAGCGTTACCTGGCCCATCTCATCTCGCCTGTGGCTGGTTCCGCGGGAGAGTTGGTGGAAGGAGACTGGCTTGGGGTCGATTACCGAGGGCGACCTGGAGAGGCTGCGTGGCTTCATGGCGGGATTCGATTATTCGGTCCTGTATTGCGCTCCGGTTTCCTGGCCCACGATGAGAATCGCGCAGAGTTTGGACGGACTGATCCTGATTCTGACCGCAAACAAGACGCGCCGCCTGGCCGCTACACAAATCAAGGAAGAACTGGCCAAGGCGCGCATTCCGCTGTTGGGCACTGTGTTGGCGGAGCGCCGCCTGCCGGTGCCGGAAAAGCTATACCGGAGACTGTGAATATGGGCCAACTCATCACCAATACGGGCTGGGGAACCGAACCCCCGAACAACCCATCGCAGTACGCTCGCATGATTCCCGGGGTCTCGGTGATTCCATCGGGCGGGCCTGGCAAGAAGCCACCGGTATCGTCACAAGGTAGGGCTGCCGATACCAAAGGAAAGTTCTCCGCAGCGAATCCCGCGCAGACGCTGGCGCAAATGCTTCTGCCGCATCCCATCGCCGATGCCTTTCCACTTTACGCGGCGGTGGCCGCCGATGTTTTCGTGCTCTTCCTGGTGGGCGGCGCGCAACTGTTGCTCTTCCCGGCGTGGAGTCTTCCCGCGTTCGATCTCCCACTATTTGCCGTTCTGGTTACGCTCTTCGCTTTCAGCGAGGGCGTCTACTCAAAGAGCATCGATGGACCTCCGCAAAGGATCTTTCCCGGGCTGGCGAGATCGATCTTGTTCGCGATCGCCCCGATTTGCTTTTCGATTGGCGATCATTTGAGGCCTGCGGCGTTGCTGGCAACCGCTACCGGCAGCCTGGGGGGCCTGGTTCTGTATCGGCAGGCGCGGTTCGCCTGGACGCAGCGCGGCCACAAGACGGAGTCGCGCAATGTGCTCATCGTAGGCGGCGGGCCGATGGGCCGATCGATCGCGCGAACGCTCTGCAACGATCCTCTACAACATGCCTTCGTGCGCGGCAGCGTGGACGACGATCTGCCACTTTCTGCCACAGTGCTGGGCCGGATCGCGGACCTGGACTGGCTGGCGCGCGCCGAGTTCATCGACGAAGTCATCGTCGCCCTCCCCGGATGTCCTGCGCAGGCGCGCGAAGCTGCCGACGCCGCCTTGCGCAATCACCTCGACATTCGAGCCGTCCCCGACTTGCCGCCGGGGCATTGGCCGGAGGCGGGCGTCGATTTCATCGGAGAGATTCCTATCGTGACGCTTCATCGGGAACCGGTGCCGAGCGCGGCGCTCTTTCTGAAGAGAGCCCTCGACATCATCGGGGCCACCATCGCACTTGTCTTGACGAGCCCGGTCATGGCGATCGTGGCATTGCTCATTCGTCTGGAATCGTCCGGTGCTATCATTTATAGCGCGGAGCGTACCGGCGTGAAAGGGCGGCTCTTTCGCTGCCACAAATTTCGCTCGATGGTGTCGAACGCCGACGGGCTCAAGGCCAACCTGAAAGCTCAAAATGAGCGCGAGGGACCGATTTTCAAGATGGTCGACGACCCACGCGTTACCCGGGTGGGGCGCTTCATCCGGAGGTACAGCCTGGACGAGTTGCCACAACTTTGGAACGTGCTACTCGGCGATATGAGCCTGGTCGGTCCACGTCCGCATCCAGTTGACGAGGTCAACCACTACGAACTTCATCACTATCGGCGGCTCGACATGAAGCCCGGCATCACTGGCTTGTGGCAGATTACGGCGCGGCATTCGCCGTCGTTCGAACTCAACATGCATCTCGATCTCACGTACATCGAGAAATGGAGCACGCGTCTCGATCTGCGGATCCTGCTGGGCACGATTCGTGTGCTGTTTTCGCCGGAAGGGGCCTGACCCGCGCTGTGAAGAAGAGAAGCTTATGACGAGCCGGGCCATCGTGTGGGATCGCGTACAGAGTCCGCTGTGGGAAGCTGGCGGCCTCGCGATTCGCCCGCTGCACCTGGCGCTCACCTATCCGTCCATTCTTTATGTGACGGCGATGACGGTATTTCTGTTTCGGCCGCCGGATGTATTTTCTTTTTATGCGGATCGCATTGCCTTTGGCGTCCTGATATTTTGTGTCGGGCTGCGGACGATGGCGCTGCGGGAGAAAATTCCTTTCTTCGCGGGCCTCACCGTGCCCATGCTGGGGTTAACGGCGCTGGCCGCGGTGCGCGCGCTGCGCGAGCCCTTCGACGCACAATTGTGGAGCATTGTCGCCAGCAAATTCATCGTTCCATTCGCCTTGTTCCACATCGCAGTGCTGACTTTTCGCGGACCCTTGAAGCGCCGGCATTTCGAAATTTTCGTTGCTCTCGCGCTCGCCTATCTCATCTTTGTGTCGATTGCCTTTCTGGCGGGCGCTCGTTCGCTGATTTATCCGCGGTTCATTCTCGACGAAAGCATCGGCTTCCATCCCGACCGGGCACGCGGGCCGTTTCTGCAAGCCGTGGCCAACGGGGTTTCGCTGAACCTGCTCGGCATTCTGGCGCTCGTACTCGGGAAGAAGGGCAAATTTGTGTGGCTTTTGTGGCTGGGGCTGCCGGTGGCCATCCTGGCGACGATGACGCGCGCAGTATGGATCGCGTTCGCGCTTTCGACGTTAGTTCTGGGATTCCGCCTGATTCGAAGGCGTGCGCTCGCCGCGGTTGTTCTGGTAGCGGTCGCGAGCCTGATGGGGGGGATTGCGCTGGGGGTGAGCAACCATTCGCTCAGAGACGCGCTTTCCGATCGGACGAACGAGACCGGCCCAGTTGACGCGCGCATGGCCGTCTACAGCGCGGGTTGGGCCATGTTCGAGGAGCGTCCATTAACCGGTTGGTCCGCCGGACTCATGTACACGGAACTGGGACGGCGCATGGAGGGTTATCACCTGCGCGTCTTCTACGTGCATAATACTTACCTCGCGCTGCTGGTGGAGTTCGGCCTTCCTGGCCTGGCCCTGTACAGCGTTCTGTTTTTCAATCTGTTTCGCCTCGCGCGCAGAGGCGCGCCCAATGAATCCGACGCTGTGGCGGCGCTGCGCAAAGCCTGGCCCATTCTGCTGAGCGTTTACCTGATCAACGCCTTCTTTGTCGACATGGCCTACCAGTTTGTGATTGGCCTGCTATTTACCGTTGCCGGGATGCTATGTGCCTCGGAGGAGGCCGCCGCATGACAACCGTCGCCTACATTACCAACGAATTTCCTTCGCCCCTCGAACCCTACGTGATGGATGAGGTCAACGAACTTCGCCATCGGGGCGTGAATGTCATCTGTTGTAGCGGCAAGCGAGTCGCACCGAACGCGCTGACTCTTGCCGAACGCGCCTTTTGGAAAGAGACGCGTTACTGCCAGCCTGTCACCGACGACCAGTTGATGCGTGCGACGCGGCAACTGGCTTCCAATCGCCATAATTCGTGGCAGGTTTTGCGGCCGCTGGTCGCCGACCGGGACGCATCCTTCAGCCGGCGCATTCGCACGCTTGGCCATACGCTGATGGGCGCAGTGCTGGCCGAACAGTTGGCTCCGCTGGAGGTCGATCACATCCATTGCCATCATGGATACTTTGCCTGTTGGATGACGCTGGTGGCTGCGCACCGGCTCGGAATTGATTTCAGTTTCACGCTGCACGGCTCAGATTTGCTGCGCCGCGCCGACTTCCTCGAGGCCAAACTGCGGGCGTGCAAATTCTGCGTGACGGTTTCGGAATTCAACCGGCAATACCTGCTCCGGCATTACCCCTCGGTACCTCCGGACAAGATTCTGGTGCAACGGCTGGGAGTCGATCACCTGCCATCTTTATCTTCATCGTTGCGCATAGACCCCGCGATCAAGGAGCATCGCCCGTTTTGCCTGCTGGCGGTGGGGCGTCTACACCCGGTGAAGGATTACGCCTTCCTGATTCAAGCCTGCAGCGATTTGCGCAAGCAGGGCCTCGCTTTTCTTTGTTGGATAGTCGGCGAGGGGCCGGAACGCCCGGCTCTGAGCCGCCAAATCATGAGGCTGGGGCTGCAGGGACGGGTTCACCTTGTCGGCCACATTCCGCGCGAGAACGTTTCGGGCTACTACAAACAAGCCGATCTTGTCGTCATGACGAGCAAGAGCGAAGGGATTCCGGTTGTGCTGATGGAGGCCATGGCTCACGGCAAGCTCGTGCTGGCTCCCAACATTACGGGTATTCCGGAACTTGTCGAGCACGAGGCGACGGGATTCCTGTACGAGTC
Source organism: uncultured Acidobacteriaceae bacterium (assembly GCA_963698865.1). Taxonomy (GTDB): domain Bacteria; phylum Acidobacteriota; class Terriglobia; order Terriglobales; family Acidobacteriaceae; genus Acidiflorens. The sequence goes on from CAVOSL010000007.1 coordinate 2,054,603, forward strand.
CGGCTCACGCGAAAACTTTGTAAGTTCCGTCCAGCGGATTCACGGCAACCAGGACGGGTTGGCGGACATTCGGCGGGCGGCGGTGGCGAAGGTCGCCGATTCCTATCACCGCCAGCGAAACGTGCGCGCCTTTGCCGACCGGTTTCTGGCCCTCATCCCAAAGCCTGGCGGAGAATATGCGAATTCTGTATTGCAACAAGTACGACTTTCCGTTTAGTGGAACGGAAACGTATCTTTTCGACCTGATCCGCCGGCTCGATCAACGCGGCTATGAAACCGCGCTCTTCAGCATGGACCACGGCGTTCCAGGCGCGTTCGAGGGCCGCAGCTATCGCATACCGTATGTAAATTTCAAGGATCGCAACGCGAGCTTTCTTAAAAAGGTGCGGCTGGCTGCGCATGCCCTTTATTCCTTGTCCGCGCGGCGTGCCATGCGCGACTGCATTGCCGACTTCACGCCCGATCTGGCGCATGTGCGCGGAATCTACCATCACCTGTCGCCTTCGATCCTTTGGGTACTCAAGCGCCGGCGCGTGCCCGTGCTCTACCACCTCAACGATTTCAAAATCCTGTGTCCGACCTATAACCTGGTTGCGAATGGCGAGACCTGCGACGCATGCCGGGCGGGCGCTTTCTATCGCGTCGTTACTGAGCGGTGTTATGCGGGTTCGCGCGGCAGCGCGGCGGTGCTGGCGGCGGAAGCCTACCTTCACAAATGGCTGCGAACCTACGAAAAGTGCGTCGACCTGTTTCTCGCGCCGAGCGAGTTTGTCCGCGACGAACTGATGGCACACGGCCTTCCCGCCGATCGCATTGAAGTCCTTCCTCATTTCCAGGAATTGCCCCCCGACGATCAACTAAGGCATGACGAAGGCTACCTGCTGTACTTCGGCCGTCTTTCGGCGGAAAAGTGCGTCGACGACCTTTTGCATGCCCTGGTTCGCCTGCCGCAGGTTCCGGTGATCATTGCCGGCGAGGGGCCGGAGCGCGCGAGGCTGGAAGCGCTGGCTCGCGAATTGAATCTGGGGCGCGTGCTTTTTGCCGGCCACGTAGGCGGCGAAAAGTTGAAGAAGCTGATTGTCGGTTGCAGCTTCTCGCTGTTTCCGTCGCATGCTTATGAAACGCTGGGAAAATCGATTCTCGAATCCTACGCTTACGCGAAGCCAGTCATTGCTTCCGACCTGGGTTCGCGGCGCGAACTGGTGGAGCATGGCGTAACGGGGCTGCTCTATTCGCCGGGCGACCACGATCAACTTGCGCAATCGATCGAATTCCTGTTCGACCAGCCATTGCTCATCGAGAAGATGGGCGCGGCCGGACGCGATCGTGTGGGGGCAAGGCACGATCCGGAGCAGCACCTGCAACAGCTGCTCGCCTTATATTCGCGATTGACCTTGACCAAGAGAATCCTGTCGTTCACGAGCCAGCCGCTTCCAAAGCATGCGCCGGCGCCTGCGTCAAAGCCGCAGCCTGCCGCGCGCGGGCTCCGGATCGCATTCATCGGAGGGCGCGGCGTCGTCTCAAAGTACAGTGGCGTCGAATCTTACTATGAGCAGGTTGGGGCGGAGTTGGCGCGGCTCGGACACGAGCTTACCGTGTATTGCCGCAATTACTTCACGCCGGACATCGACGAGCACAACGGCATGCTAATTCGCCGGCTGCCGACTATCCGCTCCAAGCATCTGGAAACCGTTGTCCACACGCTACTCAGCAGCCTGCATGCAATGAAGTCGGACTACGATATCGTGCACTATCACTGCCTGGGTCCGTCGTTGTTTTCGTTCCTGCCGCGGCTGGCTGGAAAGAAAACCGTGGTCACCGTTCAGGGGCTCGACTGGCAGCGCGCCAAGTGGGGATGGATTGCGGCGCGCGTACTTCGTTGGGGAGAGGCGGCGTCAGTTAAGCTTCCGGATGCGACGATGGTCGTTTCGCGGACGCTGCGCGAGTATTTCCGTGTGCACTATCAGCGCGAGACGTTTTACGTGCCAAATGGCGCAACGCTCGCGCCCCAGCGCCCGCCCGTGCAACTGACCAAGTGGGGACTCGTTCCCGATAAGTACGTTCTGTTTCTGGGGAGATTTTCGCCAGAGAAAAACTGCCACCTGCTCATCAACGCCTTCGAGAGAATTCAGACGGATATGAAACTGGTTCTGGCGGGCGGATCGAGCCACTCCGACGCGTATGTTGACGAGTTGCGCAGCCACGAGTCACCACGCATTCGCTTTCTGCCGTGGGTTTCGGGCGCGAATCTGGAGGAACTACTCTCCCATGCCGCGCTGTTTGTCCTGCCGTCGGAAATTGAAGGGCTTTCTCTGGCGCTTCTGGATGCGATGGCCGCCGGAGTCTGCGTCCTGACCAGCGACATCGCGGAGAACCGGGAAGTCGTTGAAGGTACCGGCTTCACCTTCCAAAGCGGCGATGAGGCTGATCTCGAGCGCATGCTTGACGTGCTGGTGCACAACCCCGAACTTCGCCGTCAGGCGGCGATTCGCGAGCGCGACCGCATTCAGGGCGAATATCTCTGGCCCGAGATTGGGCGCGCGATTGAAGCGGTCTATTACAAGGTGCTGGGCTGGACCGCGCGCGAGTGTGCGCAGCCCGATGCCCCGGAGCTGCAGGCGTTCTCAGCGGAGGGTTCGGATTAATTCTCTGCGGGCAAAAGCCCTTAACCGCGGAGTTCGCAGAGAAGCGCCGCAGAGTTCGGTGAGTAAACTTTTTACCTTCGCTGGGGTCCTGCTACCTTCCAGTATTTGCAAAGCTTGGCCGAACCGTAACCCTAAACGCCTAAGCACGACTTTACCCTCCGCATTATTTAGAATCAAAGCGCGGCTGCTAGAGCGATACTGGGAACCCCGCGCAAGCTTTGCCTGGGGCTGCCAAAGATAGGCGCTGCCATCCGGCATGGAAGATCTCATACTGGTCACGGGCGGGGCCGGCTTCATCGGCTCAAATTTCGTTCTGCAGTGGATTGCCTCCGAGCCGGCGCGCGTCCTCAATCTCGACAAGCTGACCTATGCCGGCAACCTCAACAATCTGCGCTTGATCGAAACCCACCCGCGCTACCGCTTCGAGCGCGGCGACATTCTGGACCGCAAACTGGTCGGCACTCTGCTCGAGCGTGAGCGCCCGTGCGCCATCGTGCATTTCGCGGCCGAGAGCCACGTCGACCGGTCCATTCACGGCCCCGACGACTTCATTCGCACAAACGTCAACGGCACCTTCAGCCTGCTCGAGGAAACACGCGCCTACTGGTCCGCGCTGCCGGAAGCCGATCGGGCCTCGTTCCGTTTTCTGCACGTCTCCACCGACGAGGTCTACGGCTCGCTCGGCCCGAACGACCCGGCATTCACGGAAAATACTCCGTATGCGCCCAACAGCCCGTACTCGGCGTCCAAGGCGGCGTCTGACCATCTGGCCCGTGCCTATCACCACACGTATAGTCTGCCAATCCTGACCACCAACTGCTCCAACAATTACGGCCCATACCAGTTTCCGGAAAAGCTCATTCCGCTCATGATTCTGAATGCATGCCAGGGCAAGCCGCTCCCGGTCTACGGCGACGGACAAAATGTTCGCGACTGGCTCTACGTTGAGGATCATTGCCGCGCGATCCGCGCTGTGCTTACCCGCGGCCGCGTTGGCGAGACCTACAATATCGGCGGACGCAGCGAGAAAAAAAACCTGGACATCGTCGGCGCCGTATGCAAACTGCTCGACCAGTTTCGGCCGAACGACCCGGCGGTCCCACACGACAAACTCATCACGTTTGTGAAGGACCGTCCCGGCCACGACCGCCGCTATGCGATGAACACAGGCAAAATTGAACGCGAGCTGGGCTGGCATCCGCAGGAGACTTTTGACAGCGGCCTGGAAAAAACCATTCGCTGGTATCTTGAACATGACGACTGGGTGCGCGACGTCACCAGCGGCAGCTATCGTCAATGGATGGCGAAGCAGTATGCGACTGAGCGCTGAAAATTAGTTCTGTGGAGTTCGTTCGTGGGCTCTGTGGTTAACGTTTGTTGTCGATGGCTAATCAGAGTTTCGTTGATCAAAACCTGATATGACTAAAACCGCCAAGCCAACCTACAAAGGCATCATCCTCGCGGGAGGCTCGGGCACGCGCCTCTATCCCGTCACGCATGCCGTTGCCAAGAGTCTGCTGCCGGTTTACGACAAGCCGATGGTGTACTACCCGCTGTCGGCGCTCATGTTGGCGGGTATTCGGGAGATTCTTGTCATCTCGACGCCGGACGATCTTCCGCGGTTCGAGCAATTGCTCGGCGATGGTTCGCGCTATGGCGTTCGCTTTCAGTATGCGATGCAGCCGAGGCCCGAAGGTATTGCACAGGCATTCCTGATCGGCCGGGAATTTATTGGCATAAGCCCGTGCGCGCTCGTGCTTGGCGACAACATCTTCTATGGCCACGATTTGGTGAAGGAGTTGCGGGCGGCCGCGAAGCAGACCAAAGGCGCTCGCGTCTTCGCCTATCCCGTGAATGACCCCGAGCGCTATGGCGTGGTCGAGTTCGACGCGCACGGCAAAGCGCTCAGCATCGAAGAAAAGCCTAAGGCACCGAAGTCACGCTACGCGGTAACGGGTCTTTATTTCTATGACCGGCGGGTTGTCGAAATTGCCGCCGGCCTACGGCCATCTCGTCGTGGTGAACTCGAAATTACCGATGTCAACCGCGCGTATCTGGAGCGCGGCGAGCTGAACGTTTGCGTCATGGGGCGCGGCATGGCGTGGCTCGATACGGGCACCCATGACGCATTGACGGAAGCCTCTCTCTTTATTCAGACGCTTGAAAAGCGCCAGGGGCTCATGGTGGCGTGCCCCGAAGAAATCGCGTATCGCTCTGGCTACATCACCGGGGAACAACTCGAAGCGCTGGCCCAGCCGATGCGCAACAACGGGTACGGGGCGTACCTGCTGCAACTGCTCAGAGATCGCGTCTTCTAGAAGTCTCTCAGAGACGCTCCCATCACGGCTGCACCACTTGATTCAGCACGGCTGAAGTGCTAACGCCGTTGTCATCGTCGCCAAGATATTCTGCGGTAATCGCATCCGTCCCCACCGGAAGATTTGCCGTGCTCAATGTGGCCAGGCCATTGTCATCCACAGCTGATATCCGGATCTTCCGCGTCCGATTCATAAATTTGACATCACCTCTTCGAGGCGTCCAGCGGTTGCGGCTTCGATCCTCCCGTTTCATTCGCCGGTGCGGCCGCCGTCTCCCCGCCGCTGATCGGTTCCGTTTCTCCCGCTTTGTTTACCACCGCGTGCACGGTCCCCGAACTGCCTCTGTGAAAAGCATCTCCCGTATAGTTGGCCTTAATGGTGTACGTGCCAGCCTTCGCGAACGAGGCATTCAGGCTCGCTGCCCGATTCACAGTCGTGCCGGTTCCTATCTCGGTCTTTCGGTTAAAGAACGTCACCGCTTCTCCGTCAGGCACCGGCGGACTCGAAGTGATCGTCGCGGTGAAGGTCACTGTCTGATTGATTTGCGACGGGTTGGGCGACGCTGTTACGCTCGTCGCGGTGTGAGCCGTGAAGTTGTTCAGCATTATGCTCACTGACCCGCCAACGTTACAGCCGCCTTTGCCGCGCAGGGCGCACTGGTTCGCTATCAGCAGATCGGGCCGGCCATCGCCGTCAAGATCTGCCAGGGCTACCGCTTCCGCGTTGAGTCCGCCAGTGCTGTACAGAAGAGGAGGCAAGAAGGTTCCATCGCCCCTGCCCAGCAATATGGCGACTTGGCCGCCGCCGAGGTTGCAGGCACCTATGCGCCAAGTACACTGCTGGGCTACTACCAGGTCCGCCTTGCCGTCGCCGTTCATGTCCGCAATGGCGACCGAAGTCGCAAAAAACCCTACCGTGCCAAAGGTTACTGCGGGCTGGAAGGTGCCGTCGCCGTTCCCGAGCAGCACGCTCACCGTAGCTTGCGTCGGACCACAATCGACGAAGCACCAGACGAACTCCTCGCTGCCGGTCACCAGGTCCAGTTTGCCATCGCCATTCAGATCGGCGATCGCGATTCCGGTGGAATCCGGGTAACCGGTGCTGTAACTCACAGGCGCTTGCAGGGTGCCGTCGCCGTTGCCCCGAAAAACGATTGCCAGGCCATCGCTGCATCCACTGGAGTCGCAGCCGTTGACCACGACCGCGTCCAGCTTGCCGTCCCCGTCCATATCCGCGACTGCAACCGAAACGGAATTGGAGCTCGGCCCGATGCCGTAGGCGACCGCGGGTTGAAACGTTCCGTCACCGTTACCCAGCAACACGCTGATGGCTCCGTCGGCGCAACTCTCGTCCAGGCACGGAAGAGCCAGGATCAGGTCCCGCTTGCCGTTACCGCGCAAGTCTCCAACCGCAACCCACTGCCCTCCGAGATTGAAGAAGTAACCGTCGAATCCAACGCCACCCGAGTTGTAGCTTACTGCCGATTGGAATGTCCCATCGCCGTTCCCCAACAGCACGCTTACTCCACTGTTCGTGCAGGCTTCGGTCTGGCATTGCGTGGTCACAATCAGATCGGGATGGCCGTCGCCGTTTACGTCCGCAATCGCGACTGACGACCAACTGTTTCCATCGGGATACGAATATCCGCCCGCTGTGTAGCTGACAGCCGGCCGGAAGTTCCCGCCTCCCATGCCTAGCAGCACACTCACTTCCGTCGCCGCGTTGGTGCAGCTCAGGTATTTTGAAGTGCCCCCCTGGCAGGCATTGGCCACGACCAGGTCCGGAATGCCATCGCCGTTGAGGTCACCTACAGCTAAAGAATCGGCCAAAGCCCCGCCCGAGCCGTAGCTCACAATCTTGCGAAATACGTCCTGTGGTTTCGGCCCAAGCCCACCGGGCAGCGGCGAACTATCGCCTGCGGTGCTCTGAGAGGCCGCGGCGGCGATTGGTTGAGGGGTTGAGGTCGCGAGATTCGATTGCGCGGTCATGGGCGCGCACGTAAGAGTAATCGACACGCAGGTCAAAATGACCAGCCACAGACGAGGATGGCGCATGGTGGTCCTCCGAGGGGGGAATCAAAAGCGGTGCGATGAAGCGGGGGCCCCTTTTTGCGACGGCTCAAAGTTACGAGGGGGAACTGAAGCTGTCAATGATCTTGATCACTTCCTGAGCATGCAAAGTGTTAACCTCCCGCGCCATTGAAAATGCTTGACTTAGCCGCCAAAAAACTGAAGATGAATGTCGGGTGCACATGCGCTCTGCGCGCCAATGCGATTCACTATGAAAAAAAGGACCACCACCCTCCCCGGAATTTTGTTGCTCGAGCCGCGCGTGTTTGGCGATGATCGCGGATTTTTTCTTGAGAGTTACAACCAGCGCGTATTTGCCGAGCTTGGAATTGCTGACGCGTTCGTGCAGGACAACCACTCATACTCGGAAAAGAACGTGGTGCGCGGATTGCATTATCAGATTCGCCAGCCGCAGGGAAAGTTGGTGCGCGTGATCGCGGGAGAAATTCTCGATGTCGCGCTTGATTTACGCCGATCTTCACCGACGTTTGGAAAATGGGAGGGGTACACGCTGTCTGGCGAGAACAAGTTGATGTTGTGGCTTCCGCCAGGCTTCGCGCATGGATTTCGCGTTGCATCCGCGAGCGCGCACGTGGTCTATAAAACTACCGATTTCTATGCGCCCGAGCACGAGAGAACCGTCGCTTGGAACGATCCTCAATTAAGAATTGATTGGCAACTTGACGGCGCGGCGATTGTCTCTCCGAGAGATCAGTGCGGAGTTGGATTCGAAGAAGCGGAAAAATTCGAGTAAGGCGTTCGGGTAAATTCAGTTCAAACGGAACTCGACAGCAATTGTGGTTTCAACTGGTACCGCCCGTCCCGCCGATTGGTAGGGTTCGAACTTCCACGAGCGCACCGCTTCCTCTGCTGACTTGACCAGTTGATCGTCGCCGGAAACGGGACGCAAGCGCGTGACAGTGCCATCCGCGGCAATCACGGCGTCCAGCACGGCAAGGCCTTGTTTGCCGGTTCGGCGTGCTTCTTCTGGATAGACAGGGTCGACCTTCGAGACAATGCGCATCTCCATGGTCTCGGAGGAAACCGGCAACGGCGCGTCCGATTCTTTGGCGGCGGCTGATCCGATTTCCAACTCTTTCCAGGATCGTTGCCATTGCCACCATCCCAGGCCGGCCATCAGCAACATCGCGCCCAGCAGGAAATAGAAGCGTCGCGGACGAACCTTGATTCGCGGCACCGATTTCTTCAGAGTATTTTCTAAAGCAGGGAGAGGATCGCTTACGGGATCGCTTAACGCAGATTCAACCTTCTTCTCTCCTTCGTCCTTGGCGTCAAACTGCGGATTCCTGAGCCGATAGGCCCAATACCGAATCATCTCACGCTGTTCGACGGGAAGGCCGACGAACTCGAATCCGCAACGCAGCCGTCCCTGATAGCGGACCAGTGCGCGCGCGCGAACGGGTACGCCGACACTGGGAAGTCGAAGCTCGACCGCGACGTGTTGCCCGATGGAAAGTTCACCGGCGACCATTCCGCCGACTCCGCTCTCGCTCAGGTCGGTGCATCGGCCGGGCAAATTCTCGGGCACGCCGGAGCGCAACGCGATCACGTCCAGCGGTACGTGGATGGAATGTCGGGGAGAATTGCGGCGCTGCGCTTTTTCCAGCGCCAGGGATGCTGCTGCACTCATCGAACTGCCTCCGCAAGGTCCAAATCTTTTCTCATGCGGCTGGAAATCTTTGACGAATGCGGCGCGTTCACGATCGTTGGTGAAAGTATAGCGGAAGACCGCTGGTTAGTCTTACTCAAAATTGCCAAAGTTCCCGCGTTGCGAACGGCTTGAAAGACGCTCACTCCAGATCGCGCCAGTTGGGCCCGATGCCGAGGTCGACGCGCAGTGGAACCGCCACCTCGTGCACTCCTTCCATGTGCTCGCGCACCAGCGTCTTGATTGCGTCAAGTTCTTTTTCGGCGACTTCGAAGACGAGTTCGTCATGTACCTGGAGCGTCATGCGCGACTTCAGCCCGCGCTTCTGCATTTCGTCATCGATACGAATCATGGCGATCTTGATGAGATCGGCGGCGGTGCCTTGCAGCGGCGTGTTCACGGCGGTGCGCTCCGCAAAGCCGCGCAGGTTCGAATTCTTGCTGTTGATGTCGGGGATCGGCCGGATGCGCCCAAAGAGCGTCTTGACGTGCTGATCGCGCCGCGCCTGGTCGAGCGTGGCATCGATGAACTTTCGCACGCCGGAGTAGGTTGCGAAGTAAGCGTCGATAAATTTCTTCGCCTCGCTCGGCTCAATTCCCAGTTGCTGCGACAGTCCGAACGGAGACAGGCCATATACGATCCCGAAATTAACGGCCTTGGCCCGACGCCGATGCTCTGGCGTCACCATGAGTGGAGGCACGCCGAATACCTGCGCTGCGGTGAGCGTGTGAATGTCGTCGCCGCGCCGAAACGCCTCGACCAGTAACTGGTCTTTCGAGAAGTGGGCCAGCAGCCGCAATTCGATCTGCGAATAATCCGCCGCCAGCAAAACATGGCCGGGTTCGGCGATGAACGCAGCGCGAATTTCGCGGCCGAGCTCGGTGCGGATGGGAATGTTCTGGAGGTTCGGATTTGCTGATGAGAGTCGGCCGGTCGCGGTTCCGGTCTGGCCGAAGGTGGTGTGCACGCGGCCGCTGCCCGCGCGGATCAGAGCCGGTAAGGCGTCGACGTAAGTAGACTTCAGCTTGGTGAGCTGGCGGTATTCGAGAACCAGCCGCGGGACTTCGTGTTCTTCCGCAAGACCTTCCAGTACATCGACCGCCGTCGATATTTTCTTTCCCTTTCCATACTTCACCGGGATTGGCAGGCCGAGTTTGTTAAAGAGCACATCGCCCAGTTGCTTGGGTGAGTTGATGTTGAACTCCATGCTGCAGCGTTCATAGATATCGCGCGCCTTGGCGTCTGCCTCGCGCTGCAACTTCACTGACATCTCGCCGAGCGCCGCCGGATCGATCTTCACACCCGCCTGTTCCATGCGCGCCAGCACCGGCACGAGAGGAGCGTCGATGGTTTCGTAGACTGAGGTCAGTCCTTGTTGTTCGACCTCCTGACGGAGAGCGCTTGCCAGGCGGCCCGTGATGTCGGCCGCTTCGGCGAGGTTGCCGCTCAGCTTCAAATTCAACCTGCGCAGCGCAACTTCGGGCAACGAGTGCGACGAATAAGTCGGGTCGAGTAAATAGGAATAGAGCATGGAATCGTGACTTATTCCTCGTGGTGTAATCCCGACTTCCAGAAAATGGTGCAGCGCGGCTTTGTAATCGTGAATGCTCTTGGGCAGCTTCTGATCTTCCAGCATAGTCTTAAGCCGGGCTGCAACCGCGCGGTCGGCAAGCCATACTACGGCGCCTTCTCCGGATGATTTCGAGAGCGCAATTTGCTGCTGCCATACTGGACTTTGAGTTTCTTCGGTGGCAGGCCGCAGATCAAGAAGGCCGGTCTGCTCCGGTTCGGGTTCTGCTTCCGTCTCTTTCTGCTCATCGGCCTCGACTTTGCCCTGGCTGGCGGGAATGGCCAGCGCCAGCGACGTGCCCGGCGCCAGGCCGCGCAAATACTCTTCCAACTCGGCCACCGACCTGATCTCGCGGTAGTCGCCCTCTTTCACCTCGACCACCGGCAGCAGTTCTTTCAGGAGCGAGCTGAATTCAAGCTCCGCAAACAGCGCGCGCAGCGCTTCGACATCGGGTTCGCCAGCCTTCATCGCCGCAACATTCAGATCCACTGACACGTCGGTGTCGATAGTTACAAGCTTTTTGCTTAGTAAGATATTGTCGCGATTGTTCTGCAACGATTCGCGATAGGTTTTCTTCTCGACTTCACCAGCGCGCTCCAGCGCCTGCTCTACGCTTCCGAAACGCTGAATGATGTCGACTGAGCCCTTGTCGCCGATGCCGGGCGCCCCGGGAATGTTGTCGACCGAGTCGCCGCGCAGCGCCATCACGTCGATGACCCTGGAAGGCGGCACGCCCAGCAACTCTTCGACCTTGGCCGCGTCGCAAATCAAATTGTCCTTGGGAGGATTGAGCACGCAGACTTTGTCGTTCACGAGCTGCAGCATGTCCTTGTCGCTCGACACGACGTAGACCGAATACGATTCCGCGGCCGCCTTTCGCGCCAGCGTTCCGATCACGTCGTCGGCTTCGTAGCCTTCAAGTTGCAGGATCGGTATGCGGTATCCCTCGAGCGCGCGGCGGATGTACGGAACCTGCTGCACGAGATCGGGCGGCATTTCTTTGCGGTTGGCTTTGTAGCCATCGTATTGCGACTCTTTGAAGGTCTGCGTCTTGATGTCAAACTTGCGAATGGTAGTAATGGCCTCTGCCTGTTGATTGCGGATGGTGGGCGCCCCGACATCGAATACGGCAGCCAGGTACTCGGGCGAAAAGTCATCGCGCAATTTGCGCAGCATGTTGACGAAGACATACGTCGCCGCGGTAGGCACTCCGGTTTTCGTTGACATGGGCCGCTGCCGTGCCATGGCGTGATAGGCGCGGAAGATGAAAGACATCGTGTCGATCAGGAAGATGCGGCCCTGGCCGGCGTCGGCCACCAGTTGCGGCTTCGGACTGGCGGCTTGCGGCGGTTGTTCCGGCTCAGCGGCGGGCTTTAGCGAGGATTTCTTTTTCGGAGGCAATAAGAAAAGTTTAGCAGTTTGGCATGGAGTGCGGACATAAGCGCATGGCGACTGTGTCTGGCGGCGGGGTCGCCGCGACAACTGCCGGCGAGTCGCCCGCGCTACCGTCGCGTCGGCATGTCTCGTCTCTACCTGTGATGGCGCTCCCTGCTAAATGGCGCCGACCCGCGTATGATAAGGGGTTTTCGGCTTCGATCCGCTGCATGCTTCCTTTCAAGCTTATCTATAGCGAAGATTATTTCCTGCCGATCGGCGACCACGTATTTCCCGGCGAAAAGTACCGAGGAGTGCATGATCGCCTGGTGGCACTGAATGTGGCCGAGGCCTCCGATTTCGTCGCGCCGCGCCCGGCCACTGACCAGGACATTCTGCTGGTCCACACGCCGCAGTACGTGCAGAAACTGAAGACCGGAACGCTCAGCGCGCGCGAAGAGTTGGAGATGGAGATCCCTTATTCACCCGACCTCGTGCGTGCTTTTTGGCTGGCGGCCGGCGGCTCCATGCTGGCGGCCGATTACGCGCTCAACGATGGCATCGCCATCAGCATTGGGGGCGGCTTTCATCATGCCCACCCCGATCATGGAGAAGGCTTTTGCATGATCAACGACATCGCGGTGGCGATCCGGAGGATGCAGCGCGACGAAAAGATCCGCACTGCCATGACGCTGGATTGCGATGTGCACCAGGGCAACGGGACGGCGGTTATTTTCGCACCGTCAATTCCAGGGAACCGTATCCCGGGGGCTCCGGCTGGTGCGAGCCTTGCGGAAATGGCACGGACGCGCAGAGCGTCCTCTGATGTCTTCACCATCTCTCTGCATCAGGAAAACAATTACCCGGCGTTCAAGCCGCCCTCGTCGCTGGATATGAATCTGCCGGACGGCATGGGGGACGGCGAGTATCTGGCGTGCCTGGGAAATGCCATCAGTTTGGGATTGGGCAAGTTCAGGCCGGAACTGATCTGCTACGTGGCGGGCGCCGATCCTTATCGGGACGATCAACTGGGCGGGTTGGCGCTGACGATCGAGGGATTGAAGGAAAGAGATGCGCTGGTGTTTCAACTTGCCAAGGCTGAGGGCATACCCGTTATGGTGACCTTTGCCGGTGGATACGCGCACAAGTTGGAAGACACGATAATCATCCACTCGAACACGATCGTGGCGGCGAAGGAAGTGTACGGCGTGTAGGGCGGACACCGTTGTCCGCCGACAGTCAGCGCCTATTCGATCCGCGCGCCGAACGCCAATTCACAACCTCTTGCTCGGCGTGAGCGATTTCCTGCGGACTCATGGATTTCTTTACGTCGCTCAATGCTTGCGAACTCTCCTTAACCGACTCTTGCGCCAGCATCAGCCATTTGTAGGCGGCAATCTTGTCGGTGCTTGACGGCGAGCCTTTGGCGAGCATCAGACCCAAGCGGTATTGCGCCTTTGCCATGCCGCGGTCGGCGGCCATTTGATAGTAGTGTGCGGCGAGTTTTCGATCGGGGGCAGCCCCATCGCCCTGCTCGCAGATGATAGCCAGATCATACTGAGCTTCCATTTGGCCCTGGCTGGCGGCGGCTCCAAGCCAGCGACGGGCAAGCGTGTAGTCGACCGGAACGCCGTGGCCCATCGCGTAGCTGACGCCCAGGGCGAACTCGCCCTCCGGTTGGCCCTTGTCGGCGGCTTTTTTGTACCATCCCACCGCCTGGTCGTAGTCGACCTTTCCCGGCAGACCTTTGCTGTAGATTGTCCCTAGAGTAACCTCGGCGACCGCACTCCCCAGGTTCGCTGCGCGCTGGTAGTACTCCATCGCTTTGTTGACGTCGGCCGTCATAGCGGAGTTTGGCGGTGGTTGAAGAGAAATTTCCGCGAGGGCGAGAAGGGGAGGAATCAGGTTCTGGTCGGCGGCGGCGTTCAGCCAGCGAATTGCTTCCTTGTAGTCGCGCGGGACGCCTTCGCCGCGCTCATACATCAGAGCCAGGTTGTACTGGGCCGATGAGTCGCCGCCTTCAGCGGCGCGGCGAAACCACGAGACAGCCTGCTCCGGATCTCTGGTGACCCCCTTGCCATTCGCATACAACAGCGCAATGTCGGTGGCCGCATCGATTGAGCCTTGCTGGGCCGCCTTTTTGTACCAATTGAGCGAGTCGGCCGGAGCCGGACGGCCACCATCCATGCCGATGCCGGTTTCTAAAAAAATGCCGAGCGCTTCTTCGGCGGCCATATATCCGCGGTCCGCGGCCTGATGCAGCAGGCGAGTCGCTTCCACATCATCGTTCTTCAGGAGAACGCCCGCGTGATAAGCGAGGGCGAGGAGGGTTTGCGCTTCGGGATTGCCGGCCTTGGCTTTGTCCTCGAGCGGCTGTAGATCTTCCAGGCTCAGAGCTTTGGCTTTCTCCATGAGGGCGTAGGCTCCGGGTGGAGAAGCGGCGGAGCGCTTGGCGATCTTGCGCTCGGGCTGCGGAGGCTCAGGCTGCTTGGAGAGTTCGGGTGACTTTTGAGGTGGAGACTGCTTCGGCGGCGTCGGCTGCTTTTGGGGCGGTGGAATTGAGGCAACGCGGTCCTTTTCTGCGGCCGGCGAATTGGCAAGCGATGCCGCAGGCGCTGTGTTTGTTTTGTGGAAGGAGATCTCGACCAGAACCGTTCCATTGCTCGATGGTTTGAGCTCGAAGTTAAGCGGTTCGTTCGACTCCACCACGACCCGCGTTGCCGCTGGATGTGCGCTGAACAAGGACACTCGCAATTCCTTGACCGGCCCTTTATTTACCGGCATATGCCGATTGCCGCCCTTGAGTTGGCATCCAGGGAAATCGAAGATCAGACGATCGGGGTTGATGGCGCGGCTCGCCGTTGGCGTAACTGGAGCGGCAATCGCGATCGTTAGGCCGTCGGCGTGGGAACGAACATCGACGTTTCCCACGCTTGCGGCCGCAGTGGAAATAGTGGCAGCAGCCTGCGGTTTTGTCGCTTGCTGGGCGGCTGTCCGGCCTGCACAGCAGCAAATCAAGACACAAACAAGAGCCGTGGGGAGTCGCGCGATCACATGGTTTCTCGAATTTCCGGAGCTTAACCATATTCTAACGTCGGGAAACGAACTACCAGCATCTTGCTACGGCGGGAGGATGGGTTTCTCGTCACGGTCGAAGGTCCAGGTTCGGCTCTTAAGTTCCAGCTTCTAACACGGCACCTCGCGTTGCTCCCGGCCAGAAGATCAGCGGCACCTGCATGTCGTTCATGGCATGCACTACCATCGGCAAAAGCAGACTGCCAGTCAGCAGATAAAGTCCGGCAAGAATCAGACTGGCAATGCCAGTCTTCGGCACCGACGGCCATCCTTGATAGAGATGGCCCATGCCGAAGAACAGGGATGTAAGCAGAGCCTTCTCCAAATTGTTAATGTGCGGGATATGGAGGTTGAGGTAGTAGAAAAGAAATCCGCGAAAGACCAGCTCCTCTGAGATCCCTGCACCAACGCTGAGCACGGCAAACCAGCGCAGTTCCTCAAGCGAGTCAGGAAGCAATGTCCCCAGGTGATTGCCCAATTTTTCGCGGACTCTCTGAGCTTTTGGCCGGAGCTTGAGCGCGCTTCGCAGCAACAAACCGACGAGCAATGTCGCCAAGACCGTGGTAACGATCCATGAGCGCGGCGCGCATATCCCCAGACTCTTTCTGGGAATTCCCCCGAACACCCACAACCCGCAGATTGCGAAAGTAGTCATGGTCTGTTCCGTGACCACTTGGCGGTAGAGCCGGATTTTAGCGCGTGGATCGCCAGCCTGAATCCGCTTTTGCGCCTTCCGGTACCAGAAGCGCCCAAGCCAGGGAGCGGCCAGAATGGCGTAAGCCGCCAGCAGGTGAGCGAGGAGCGGGACGATTGATGAAGTATCCATGATAATGTAAATGTATATTTACATTTACATTACGTCAAGCGTTTGCTGTAGAATTTTCTGTAAATGTCGAAAACCGTTCTTCCCGCCCAGCAGGAACGCAGCCGAAAAACGCTCGCCCTTTTGCTGAAGGCCACCATCGAAGTCCTGAATAAAGATGGTCTTGAAGGCGCCACCGTCCCGCGGATCGCGGCGCGCGCCGGACTGACTCCGGGCGCAATCTATCGCCGCTTTCCCGATAAAGACGCGCTACTGCGCGAGGTCTGCCTGCGCATGCTTGAAGAAAATTACCGGAACACCAGGGAACTGCTGAGTCCGGAACGGTGGAAGGATAAGCCCTTGGCGGAGATATGCCGCTACGTGATCGAGGTCACTTTGAAGGGGCACTTGCTACTTCGCGGACTGATGCGCGCCTATCTGTTTTTTACCTTGCAACACCCCGATGTCGCCTTCGTGCGCAAGTGCGACGATCTGGAGTGGAAAACCATTCGCGTTGTCAGCGACTTGCTGCTCACTCGGAGGAAAGAAATTCGCCATCCCGACCCCGACTTTGCGGTATCTTTCGCGATCTTGATGGTCGGCGCGGCGGCACATACCTTGCTTGTCCTGCCTCGCGACGCAAAGCACTTTTCCCGACTGGTCCCCGACCTCGAGAAGCGTCTTGAACGCGAACTGCCGGAGATGATCCTGCGCTATCTGAGGATCGAAGATTAGGCGGGACAACGATCGAAGGCTCCCAGCGGGCACTGTTAGAATAGTCGTCAGTCTATGTTTGAGAACCTACAAGAAAAACTCCAGCGCGCATTCAAGAGCCTGCGCGGGCAGGCCGTTCTCACCGAAGAGAACATTGCCGAGGCGCTGAAACAGATTCGTCTCGCTTTGCTCGAGGCCGATGTCAACTTCAAGGTGGTCAAGGATCTGATCGACCGGATTCAGGCGAAGGCGGTCGGGCAAGAAGTACTGACAGCGCTTTCTCCGGGCGAGCAAGTGATCAAGATCGTTCGCGACGAACTGGTCGAGACGCTTGGCAAAGATACGGCCAAGCTGAAATTCGCCTCGCAGCCGCCGACGGTCGTGCTGATGGCCGGATTGCAGGGTTCGGGCAAAACGACGACCTCGGGCAAACTGGCCAACTGGCTGAAGAATGGCGGACACCGGCCGCTTCTCGTATCGGTAGACGTTTATCGTCCGGCGGCGCGGGAACAATTGAAAGTTGTCGCGGCCGCGATCAAGGCGAATCTTTATGAGGGTGAGGTTGGCGAGGCCAACACCGCGACGGTCGAGCGGCTCGCAAAAGAGGCACGGCGCGAGGCCATCAACACCGGCTGCGACGTGCTCATCGTCGACACCGCCGGCCGCTTGCACATCGACGATCAGCTCATGGACGAGATGCAGTCTCTGAAGCGGATGCTCAATCCGCAGGAGATTCTGTTCGTCGCCGATTCCATGACCGGACAGGACGCGGTGAAGTCGGCCGATGAGTTCCATAAGAAACTCACGCTCACCGGTGTCGTACTAACAAAGATGGACGGCGACGCGCGCGGCGGTGCAGCGCTCTCGATTCGGCAGGTCACGGGGCAGCCGATCAAGTTCATCGGCATCGGCGAAAAATACGACGCGCTCGAACCCTTCCATCCCGACCGCATCGTCTCACGCATTCTCGGCATGGGCGACATTCTCTCGCTGATCGAGAAAGCCGAGTCGCAGATCGACAAGAAGAAGGCGCAGGAACTGGCGACGAAAGCTTTCTCCGGCGACGGCTTTTCGCTGGAAGATTTCCGCGAGCAGCTCCGTTCGGTGAAGAAGATGGGATCGATGCAGAGCCTGATCGGCATGCTGCCGTCGATCGGCGCGTTTCAGGGATTACAGAAGGCCGCGGACAAGGTCGACGAGAAACAGATCAACCGTGTCGAGGCCATCATCAATTCGATGACCAATTTTGAGCGCAACCATCACGAATCGATCAATGGCAGCCGCCGCAAGCGCATTGCCCGCGGCTCGGGGACTACCGTGCAGGAAGTGAACAATCTCCTGCGGCAATATGCGCAGATGAGGAAAATGTTCAAGCAGATGGGCAAGCCAAGCTTTGCGCGGCGGATGGCGGGGATGAAGTTTCCGGGAATGTAGAAAATCGTCCTTCGCTCTTTGTCCTTAGTCCTTTGCCCCGAACACGCCGGGTTGAATTCTCCTCGGCAAGGTTGGAGCGGCGAAAAGCAAATGCAAACAAATGGGATAAGTGGGGGACGAAGGACGAAGGACTAAGGACTAAGGACCAAAGACGATTCATGAAATGGCGCTCCCTCCAGGAATCCGGCTCCTATAGCGACCTTCGGCCGTTGCGCGAGATCTATGCCGAGCGCAAGAAGGCGATTTCTGAGTACGTCCCGGCCGACGTCCAGGCCGTTCATCGGCGCACCGTCGAAGCGCTGAAAGCTGAAAGCTTCGCCACCATGGCGTTGGCTATGCGCACGACGCTTCCGTCTTTCGAACTCCCGGACCAGGACGGAAGGCGCGTCTCTTCCGCGGATCTCCTCCGCAAAGGCCGCCTCGTCATCTGCTTCATTCGCGGACGCTGGTGCCCATTTTGTGTCGGGCAGATGGAAGCTATCAACTACATCGCCGCGCAAATCGCCAGCGCTGGCGCGCAAATCGTGGCTATTTCTCCGCAGACTGAAAAGCAAGCCTTCTTCATGCGCGACCAGCATAAGCTCAGCTTCCCGCTGCTGGTGGATGCGCGCAACGAGGTCGCGCGCCAGTTTGGTCTCGTCTACCGCGTTCCGGAAGAGCAACAAAAGCTCTACCGAAGCACGTTTGTGAATCTTCCCTTCGTGAACGGCGACGACCGTTGGGAGTTGCCCATTCCCGCGACCTACATCGTCGATCGCGATGGAACGGTTCTTTTCGCCTCCGCAAACGAGGACTATACGGAGCGACCGGAACCGCTGGAGATTTTAAGTCTTCTGGAACGCCCTGCCTGAACAGGATAAAAAAACGAGCGCCGCGAGGGGATGCGGCGCTCATTCAACTCATTTGGCCAGTTGACCAGCCCGGCGAACTCTACCTCAGCGATGCCATATCGATCACGAAGCGATATTTCACGTCGCTCTTCAGCATGCGTTCGTAGGCTTCGTTGATTTTCTGGATCGGAATCATTTCGATGTCGCACGTAATGCCGTTCTCGGCGCAGAAATCGAGCATCTCCTGCGTCTCGCGAATTCCTCCGATGATGGACCCTGCCAGACTGCGGCGGCGGAAGAGCAAGCTTCCCACCGAGAGCGGCAGGGGAGTCGGCGATGCGCCGACCATGGTCAGCGTTCCGTCGAGCTTCAACAGGTCGAGATATGCGCCCACGTTGTGTTGAGCGGAAACGGTGTCGAGGATGAAGTCGAAGGTGCCGGCATGTTTCTGCATTTCGGCTTCGTTCTTCGAAATAACAACTTCATCCGCGCCCAGCTTGAGCGCGTCCGCCTTCTTGTTGGGTGAAGTGGTAAAGAGCACCACATGTGCGCCGAACGCATGTGCGAACTTCACGCCCATGTGTCCCAGGCCGCCGAGGCCGACGATGCCCACCTTCTGGCCCTTGCCCACCTTCCAATGGCGCAGCGGAGAATACGTCGTAATGCCGGCGCAAAGCAGCGGTGCAGTTGCGGCGAGGTTGAGCTTGTCAGATATGCGGAGCGCGAAGGCCTCGTCGACCACGATGCTCTCGGAATATCCGCCGTAGGTGATGCCGCCCCGGTGCTTATCTTCGGAGTTGTAGGTGAATGTCGCCGGCCCGTCACAAAATTGTTCGTTGCCGGCACGGCAGTTGGGGCAGGTGCGGTCGGAGTCGACCATGCAGCCGACGCCGGCGATGTCGCCTTCCTTGAATTTCTTCACGGCGCTGCCTACCGCGACGACCCGGCCAACAATTTCATGTCCAGGAACGCACGGGTAGACCGTCGGCGCCATGCTCTCCCATTCGCCGCGGGTCTGATGCAGATCGGAATGGCAGACGCCGCAGTAGAGGATTTCAATCTGGATATCCTGCGGCCCCGGCGCACGGCGGGGGATGGAAGTTGCGGAAAGGCCGGAAGTCGGGCTCTTGGCACCGAAGGCTTTGGCGGTGAATGATTTTGCTGTGGAAGATGTTTTTTGTGCAGGAGGAGTAAGAGTTGCTTGACTCATAGAATTGACGGAGTTCCTTTCTTCAATGATTTATAAGTACTAGATTGCCGGGCGAGGGTGACGGATTCATGGAATGAGTG
Organism: uncultured Acidobacteriaceae bacterium; assembly: GCA_963698865.1. Lineage (GTDB taxonomy): Bacteria > Acidobacteriota > Terriglobia > Terriglobales > Acidobacteriaceae > Acidiflorens. The sequence goes on from CAVOSL010000007.1 coordinate 2,074,393, forward strand.
CGTCAGGCGGGCGCGCTTCACCAAGGAGCCACAGAGGCACGGAAGCCACAGAGGCACGGAGAAGACCTCGAACCTCTAAGAACCAGAAAGAAATAAGGTTTTGGCCTGCCATTGGTTTTCTCCGTGACTCGGTGCCTCCGTGGTAGAAAATCGAAGCCAGGCACTCCCCGTCCCATCCTTGCTTAAACCGCTAAGCTCCGGCATAATAATGGTTTGTCTCAACCCTGCCGGACTCATCCGGAATAAAGGAAACGAAGCGAGTGTTAATGATCCGTCTGGCGCGCTTTGGTGCGCGCAAACAACCATATTATCGCGTAGTAGTGATCGAGAAGGAGCGGGCGCGCAATGGGCGTCCGGTGGAAGTGGTGGGCACGTATAATCCGCGCACCAATCCGGCGACCGTCGATTTGAAGCGCGAGCGCATCAGCTACTGGGTTTCCAAAGGCGCAAAGTGCTCGGAGCGCATGACGAAACTGCTGGCCATGCCGGCTCCGGCGGCGGCTGCGTCGTCGGCCCCGGCCGCAACCGCGTAGCTCTTTCTTCTTCGACTGCCGATTCCTCCCCTTCCACTGCGCTCAGGGCCGGAATAACAATTCTTTTTGGAGACTGAATGACCGAGCAGACTGCCAATGCGCGCGCCTTGATCGAGCACATCACCAAAGCGCTCGTCGAAGATAAGGCCGCGGTTTTTATCGACGAATACGAAGATGGCGATGAGACGGTGATCGAGCTCGAAGTCGCCGAGGCGGAGGTAGGGAAGGTCATTGGACGGTCGGGCCGCATAGCCCGCGCGCTGCGCACCATACTGGCGGCGGCAGGCACGAAGAACGATAGGCGTTATGCGCTGGAGATTCTCGAATAGCGGCGCAAGAAGAAAGCGGCGAGTGGGTCACGCTGGCGTTGGTCGTCAAAACGCAGGGACGGCGCGGAGAAGTTGCTGCCGAGTTGCACACCGATGTTCCTGATCGCTTTCGGCAAGGCATGCAGCTTTGGGCGTTGCTGAAAAATGGCGAGCGCCGCGAAGTAAAGATTGAAGAGCTGTGGCCGCATAAGAGCTGGCTGGTTCTGAAGTTTGACGGTTTGGACACCATGGAGGACGCGGAAGCGCTGAAAGGCGCTGAACTGCAGGTCCCGCAAAGTGAGCGCGCCGAGCTGGAGCCGGGCTGGGCGTACCTCAGCGATCTGATCGGATGTACGGTGTTCGACGGCGAACGCGAGATCGGCAAGGTCGTAGACGTGGCATTTGGAGCGGGCGAAGCGCCGCTGCTGGTTGTTCGAGGCGACAGCGCGGCGAAGTTGCCATACGAGATTCCGTTCGCTGAAGCGTACCTGGAGAAAGTCGACATCGAGCGGAAGCAAGTCCGAATGCGGTTGCCGGAAGGTTTGCTGGACGTGAACGCGCCGCTGGCAAGGGAAGAGAAGGGAAAGGGTCGTTAGTCGTTGGTCGTTAGTCGTTCGCAACTAATGTTCGGAATTGAGAGATTTTGCTAACGACCGACGATGAACGACGAACGACGGTTTTTCCGCGATGAAGATCGACATTCTCACGATCTTTCCCGATTTTTTTCGCGGACCGCTGGATTACGGAATTATCCGCCGGGCCCGCGAAGCGGGGCTGGTGGAAATCAGCATTCACGATCTGCGGGATTTTACAAAAGACAAGCACCGCACTGTGGATGACCGCCCGTTTGGCGGCGGCGAGGGCATGGTCCTGAAGCCGGAACCGATCTTTGAATGTTTGGAGTCGCTGGGCGGATTGGCGTCGCGCGCAGAGCGAATGGCCGCGGGGCAAGATTCACCAGCTCCGAAGCAGTCGGTGATTTTGCTGTCGGCACAAGGACGAAAGCTGGATCAGGCGTTGGCCGCCGAGCTTTCAGCGCTCGATCGAATCGTGTTGATTTGCGGCCGGTACGAGGGCGTGGATGAGCGCATCAGCGAGCATCTCGCCGACCGCGAGATTTCAGTCGGCGACTATGTGCTGAGTGGCGGCGAACTGGGGGCAGCGGTAATTGTCGACACAGTTACGCGGCTGATTCCGGGAGCGGTCGGTAACGAGGCATCGACTCGGCAGGAATCGTTCACGGCGCACACGGAACGCGCGGACGAGAATGTCCGCAGCGCACGGGATGTGCCGAGTTCGACCTGTGGGTCCGGCGGATTGCTGGATTATCCGCATTACACGCGGCCGGCGGAATTTCGCGGCATGGCGGTTCCGGAAGTGCTGGTGAACGGGAACCACGAAGAGATTCGGCGCTGGCGTCGCAAGACGGCGTTGGCGAAGACGCTGCGTAACCGTCCGGACTTGCTGGAACAGGTGGCCTTGAACGACGAAGACCGGGTATTGCTGGCGCGCATCAAGGCCGAGACTTAGCAAGAAAGTTCGCAGCAGAGTTCAGAACCAAGTTCAGAACAAAGTCCACAAGAACGCTGGAGAGTTTTTAAGAATAGTCAGGAAGGAAACGTTATGCGGAATCCAATTATTGAAAAGTTGCTGGCCAAGACACGGCGCACCGATCTGCCGAAGTTCGGGCCGGGAGACACGATTCGCGTGCAAGTGAAGATTCGCGAAGGCGAAAAAGAGCGGCTCCAGGCGTTCGAGGGCGTAGTGATTGCCCGCAGCCGGGGTGCGCAGCCGAGCTTCACCGTGCGCAAGATGAGCTTCGGACAAGGCGTGGAGCGCATTTTCCCCGTCGACTCGAAGGTCATCGACAAGATTGAACTGGTGCGGAGTGGCAAGGTGCGGCGCGCGAAGCTCTACTATCTGCGCAGTCTGCGTGGCAAAGCAGCCCGGCTGAAGGAAGTCGAACAGTAACCGACCAGGACTCGAGTGTAGCGCCGGAGGTCGTGGCGGCGTCCTCGCCGCCACATACTTCCCCGGAACGGCGTCCTCCCGCCCGTGCGCGCAGGCTTTCCACAAGATCGAGGCTTGTTTCTTACCTCATACTCGGCGAAGATGCTGAATAGCATCAGTGCCGAAATCCAAAAGAAAATCCGGACGCATTGCAAGAATCGCGGACGCCGAAGGGATTTCGCTCGCCTCTGCCAAGCTGCGTCTGCTGAAGAAGCTGCATTGCACACTGAAGTTTGAAAAGCTGGCGTGGGCGGCGGGCGCAACCCTGGTTGCCGGCGTCGACGAAGTGGGTCGCGGATCTCTGTTCGGGCCCGTCGTCGCCGCTGCGGTTATCCTCGACCCCAAAGACCGCATCCGCGGATTGCGCGATTCCAAGCTGCTGCCGGCGGAGCGCCGCGAAGAACTGGCCGTGCGCATTCGCGAGCGCGCGATTGCGTGGGCCATCGCCGCCGTCGACTCGGCTCGCATCGATCAAATCAACATCTATCATGCGTCACGCCTCGCAATGCTGCGTGCGGTTGAGCAACTTCAGCCGGCAGCGGGCTATTTCCTGGTGGACGCGATGAAGGTTGATTGCAATCTTCCGCAGCGGGCGATCATTCATGGCGACGCGCTCTCGGCTTCAATCGCAGCGGCATCGATCATCGCGAAGGTCGAACGTGACCGCATGGTTGCGTCGTGGGATCCGGTCTTTCCAATTTACGGCCTCGCGTCAAACAAGGGATACAGCACACCGCGCCACCTGACGGCCTTGCGGGAGCACGGGCCTTCGCCCCTCCATCGGCAGTCGTTTGCGCCGGTGTGGAACGCGCCCATTCCGCAGGAAGTCTTGAGCTTCATGCAGGAGGACGCGGGAATAGAAGAGGATGCGGAAGCAGAAGCGGCAGAAGTTCTCGCCGACGAAGAAATCATCGCCTCTTAGGTCACCGGTGGCCGGTCACCGCCAAACGGCTCTATCGTAGAGAGGCAGCCTGCCGCGTCTCCCGTGCCATTACGCGACCCGCTCTTTCATCCACAATCCGTCCTGCTATCATCCCGAGGTGGCTGCCCGCGGAAAATTTATCACCTTCGAAGGTCTCGACGGCAGCGGCAAGAGCACGCAGATCGAGAAGCTGGCGCGGGCTCTGCGCGCCCACGGTATTTCGGTCACGGTCACGCGCGAACCTGGCGGCACGTCGCCCGGCGAGAAGATTCGCGAGGTGCTGCTGCATTCGACGACATCGGGCCTTTCTCCTATGACCGAGATGGCGCTGATGTTCGCTTCGCGCGCCCAGCACATTCAGCAGATCATTCTGCCCGCGCTTGCGGAAGGGCGCGTCGTGCTTTGCGATCGTTTCACCGATTCGACCGAGGCGTATCAAGGTGGAGGACGCAAGCTGGGAACAAAGCCGGTCCTCGTGCTCCATGAAATTCTTTGTGGAGGTCTGCAACCAGACCTGACCATCCTGCTCGACAATGAAGTCGCTTTCAGCGTGGAGCGAGCCCGACGCCGCAACCGGCGACACAAGGCCGCGCGTCCCGATAAGGACGAGAATCGCTTTGAGCAGGAGAGCCGCGCATTTTTCGGCCGAGTGCGGCACGCATACCTGGCAATCGCAAATCGTGAACCGCACCGCATGCAGCTAGTGAACGCGCGCGGCACTCCAAAGCAGACGCATGCAGCTATTATGGAATTGGTGAAGAAGAAGTTGAAACTCAGCTTCTAGCTGCTAGCCACTAGCTGCTAGCGTGAAACTGGGTGTGCGTCCTGGAAGTTTAGTGTTTTAGCTAGAGGCTAGAAGCTAGCAGCTGTTTCATGCCCTTTTCCGACTTTATCGGCAACTCGGACACCGTCCGTCGCCTGCGCGAAATGCTCGCGCGCGATCACTTCCCGCATGCGGTTATTCTCGCGGGGGCACAAGGGGCTGGCAAATACACGCTGGCGCTTATGCTGGCGCGCACCATGAACTGCCTGGAGCCGCCGACCAGCGACAGCCTCATCGACTTCTGTGGACACTGCTCGAACTGCACCCGCATCGGCCTCGCGCAGGATCTGGATGCACGGTTTGCCGAGGCGGTCGAGGCGCGCGAGAACCTGCGCGAGACAGACAAGAAAGAGACGCGGATCTTCGTGCAGACCCATCCTGACCTTCTCGTCATCCCTCCCGACCCGCCGCAGTTGATGATCAAAGTCGACCAGGTTCGGCACGTCATTCAGCGTATCTATTACCGTCCCGCCGAGGCGCGCGAGAGCGTGTACATCTTTACCAGTTCGGCCTTTCTGAAAGAGGCCGCCAATTCACTGCTCAAGGTTCTGGAAGAGCCGCCCGAGTTTGCCACCATTTTTCTGCTGACGGAAAACGCCGGGGAACTGTTGCCGACCATCCGCTCGCGCTCGGCGACCTTCACACTGGCGGCTCTGAGCGCGGAGGAGCTCGAAGGCCATCTTGCCGAAATGCGTCCCGATTGGAACCCGCGGCAGCGAGCCCTCGTCGCACGGCTGAGCGAAGGCGCCATGGGGCGCGCCATGTCATTCGACCTCGAAGGCTACGTCGCGGCCCGGAGCCATGCCCTGGTCATGCTGAAATCCGCGCTAGGCAGCGGCGATCACAGCGAGCTGTTCAAGACGACCGAAAGTTACCGGCCGGGCGCGGAAGGCCGCCAAAAAATGGATAGCCTGCTACGGACGCTTTACCTGCTTCTGGAAGACCTGATGTTTCTGCAATCGGGAACCGTGCAGTTGGTGCGCAACACCGACATCCAAGGGGAACTCAAGAAACTGGCGGAATCAGCCGATTTTGCGTGGGTGCAACGCGCGGCGGACGGCCTGGCTGAGGTAGAGCGCGGTCTGCGCCGTAACCTGCTGCGGTCGCTTTCGCTCGACGCCTTTGCCGCCGCGCTCGAGCCCGGGGCCTGACCGGGACGAGTTACGAAAATCGGAACGCGGTGACACAAATCATTGTCAGACTTACCTCGCTGTGGTACCGTACACCATAAGTTTCCCCTAATACCCACAATCACAGGCAAAAGTGTTGTGGCATTTCTGCCGCCCCCGTGCGCAGGTGGTGACATATGAAAGAAACCTTGGACCCGATCCCAGCCGAACGTTCTGCCGATCGTTCTTCCGATCATTCTCCCGATCAAACCGCCGACCAGGAAGGCTATGCGAATCGCAAACTGATTCGGCCCTCGCTCAGCCGCAGCAACGACCTCGGGCACAACAACCACGGCCACAACCACGGGCCCAACCATACATCGAATCACGTTTCGAATCACGGCTCCAACCATGGTTCAGGGGAACGGCGAGAGCGGTCGGCCTCCCCCGCCAAGAAAGTTGCGCCCTCCGAGCAGACCAACGCCGAAAATTTCTATTACCAGAAGCAGATGCAGACCAAGACGCCGATGGTGGTCGTGCTGCGCGATGGCGAGGAGGTCCACGGCTACATCGAGTGGTACGACAAAAGCTGTATCAAGCTGAACCGCAACGGCGCGCCCAATCTGATGATCTACAAGCCGGCCATCAAGTACATGTTCAAGGAAGGGGAAATTCGGCGCTAGGCGCGGAACGGTCCGACTCAGGCCTTCGTACTCTATTCCAGAGGGCTCGGCGTCATCGCTTCAACCTACCAACTCGGGGCTCCCGCCAAGTCACAGTCCACTCCCTATCGCGTCATTCGAGCGCTCTTCTATGTTCTGGCGTCTCTCTATATTGCCGGAACCGTGATCGGTGGCGTGGGCCTCGGATGGATCGCAGTGCATCCTTTCAGTCATCCCATCACGCCTCGCGAGACACACAACGCCGAAGCATGGGCGGGGCGAAATTCAGTTGAATTCCGAGACGTCACTCGCGCAGCGCCGGATGGAACAGCCTTGCATGGGTGGTACATGCGCCCAGCACAGGCGAATGGCGGCGCGGTAATCCTGCTGCACGGAGTCTCCGACAACCTGCTCGGCATGTACGGATTCGGCAAGTGGCTGGTCGAAAGCCACTTCACCGTTCTGATGACCGATGCGCGCGGCCACGGCAACAGCGGAGGCATCGCGAGCTACGGTGTTCGAGAAGCTGATGACATCCACGGCTGGGTCGATTGGATCGAGAGGCAAACGCCGGCGCATTGCGTGTACGGTTTAGGCGAATCGATGGGTGCCGCGCAATTGCTGCAGGCACTGCCACGCGAGCCGCGCTTTTGTGCGGTGGTGGCGGAGTCATCGTTCGCGAGCTTTCGCGAGGTTGCTTATGTGCGCATGGGCCAGCCGTTCCATCTGGGACCCTGGGTAGGACGGACATTTTTCCGTCCCACGGTGGACGTCGGATTGCTTTATGTCGGTTTGCGTTATGGGTTGAATATGGAAACCGCGTCGCCCGAAGAAGCGGTCGTCGGGCTGAAGACTCCAGTGCTGCTCATCCACGGCCTTAACGATACAAACATCCCGCCATATCATTCGGACCTGATCCAGGCGAAGAATCCATCGGCGATAGTCGTATGGAAGGTGCCTGGCGCGCTTCACACCGGAGCGCACGCCGCCGCCCCAGAAGAATTCGACCGAAGAGTCCTGGAGTGGTTCTCCGACCACGCAATCGCGCCCCCGCAAGACTCGGAATCGGCGCATCAGGGCCCAGAGCCCAGAGCCGAGAGCCGAGAGCCTAAAGCCCAGAGCCCGTCCGTCTACAGCTTCGGCAACACAATCCCCTTCTGCGCCTGATACTTCCCCTTGCGATCCTTATAGCTAGTCTCGCAGACTTCATCCGACTGGAAGAAGAGAATCTGGCAAAGCCCCTCGTTGGCGTAGATTTTCGCCGGCAGCGGCGTGGTGTTCGAAATCTCGAGGGTCACAAAGCCTTCCCACTCCGGCTCAAACGGCGTGACGTTGACGATAATCCCGCAGCGCGCATAGGTCGATTTGCCTACGCACACCGTCAGCACATCTCGCGGAATCTTGAAGTACTCCACCGAGCGCGCCAGGGCAAACGAATTCGGAGGAATGATGGCCACGTCCGCGTTCACGGTCACAAACGAACGCTCGTCAAAATTCTTGGGGTCGACAATGGTGCTGTTCACGTTCGTAAAAATTTTGAATTCGTCGGAGACGCGCAGGTCGTATCCGTAGCTTGACACCCCGTAGGAAATCACACCCTGACTCACCTGCTTCTCGGAGTAGGGATTAATCATGTCGTGCTCTTGCGCCATGCGGCGGATCCAGCGGTCACTCTTGATGCTCATGGAGCTCCTTGGAAAATTTGTAATTTGTAATTGATAATTTGTAATTGGCAATTCACAGAGATTGAAACGGAGTGTGCGAGGCTGGGTTTCAATCACAAATTACAAATTACCAATTGCAAATTCGTTGGCTGGTGCAGTCATATTACGAGAATGGTCCCCCCGTTGACAATCCAACCTATCTCCCATAGCATCAATAACTTGAGGCACGCTATTTCTCGCGAGAGAGGCATCCCTTGATCAAGCTCGACATCATCAACGAAGTGGTCAACCGCACCGGGATCACCAAGACGAAGGCGGAGTTGGCCGTAGAGACTGTGTTTGAGAGCATGAAGAAAGCGCTCTCCACCGGCGACCGCATCGAGCTGCGCGGCTTTGGAGTCTTCAACGTGCGCCCGCGCAAGACCGGCATCGGCCGCAATCCGCGCACCGGCGCCGAAGTTTCGATTCCGCCCGGCAAAGCCGTGCGCTTCAAGCCCGGCAAGGAGTTGCAGTCGATCGACTGAGGCTGTCGTGTATCGTCGCGGCCTGCCTTCGTGCGAAATGCAGATTGCCGAGGTGACATGACAGAGGTTTGAGTTCTTGTGATTTGAACCTCTGCAATCTGACCTCTAACCTCTGACCTAGTTTTCCGATGTCCGATCCCACGCCGACTTTCCCCATCCTCGCTCACGATCAGCCAAACGATGCCCCTCCGCAACAGGTGTGGGTGATCGAACGTCCGCGTCCGCGCTGGTGGCTCTATATTTTGTTTTTTCTGCTGACGGTGCTCAGCACCACGATTGTTGGCGCGGGAATCGAGTTCAACTATCTTCATCACCAGGCGATGTTTTCGCTCGCCAACGACGTCGAAGTCTCCGTCTTTCCCATCGAATGGGCGCTCGCGCAGCCTTCCAACCTGTTGCTGGGCCTGCCCTTTTCGCTCACCCTGATGTTCATCCTTTTCTCGCATGAGATGGGACATTATCTCTACGCGCGCTATTATCGCGTCTACGTCACGCCGCCATTGTTTGTGCCATTTCCGAGTCTGATTGGAACGCTCGGCGCCTTTATCCGCATCAAAAGTCCGATCCCGTCCCGCGCCGCGCTCTTCGATATCGGAATCGCCGGGCCAATCGCGGGATTCATCCCCGCGTGCGTCGCCTTGTTCCTAGGTTTGTCGTGGTCACGCCCGATTCCCACTCCCAAAGGTTCCTATATCGAGCTCGGACTCCCGGTGATCTTCCAGCTCACAGCTCACCTGATGAAGCTTGCGACGCCGCTTTCATCCCTGTCGCTTCATCCGATCGCGATCGCCGCCTGGGTTGGAATGTTCGCTACCTCTCTAAACCTGCTGCCCGGCGGCCAACTCGACGGCGGACACATAGTTTTTTCGCTCTCCCCACGCCTGCACTGGTGGACCTCGGTGCTCACGGTCGTGGCACTTGTTCCGTTGGCAAAATATCTCTGGTACGGATGGTTGCTGTGGGCGGTGGTCCTGTCGCTTACCTGGAGACATCCGGATGTTCCACACTACCCGTCGGTCGGGGGACGGCGCCGGTGGGTTGCCGCGTTCGGATTATTGATGCTAGTCCTGACCTTCACGAGCCTTCCATTGATCCAGCACTCCGATCGACCATATTCCTGGCGCGATTTTCGCGATGAAGTACGCGATGACCAACGTCAATTGCGCGAAGAGGTTCAGCACTTCCTCTACAAGAAATAATCGGCGCCGCGCTCGCCTGCATTTGCCCGTGCTCGTGGCTCGAAGCTCGCGGCTCGTAGCTCGAAGCTAGTTCACATCAGCCACAACGCATCGACATCCACAACCACCTGCGTTCGTGGAATTTTTCGTGCGGCCGCTTCAGTCAGGAGCGCCCGCAAGAGCGCGTTCATCTTCTCCCGGCTCGGCGATTTCAAAATGAAGTGATACCGGTAATCGCGCTTCAGGCGCACGATGGGCGACGGCGCCGGCCCCAGCACCCGAATCCCTTCATGTCGCGTCTTTTCAAACCAGCGCCCCAGTTCGCCCGACCACGCTAGCGCCTCATCCAGCTTCTCGCTGCGCACGATCACGTTCGCGATCGCGCTGTACGGCGGATAGTGCATCCAACTACGAAACTGCAATTCTTTGTCGTAGAAGCCAGCGAAATCATGGCGCGCGGCAAACTGCACCGCGTAGTGGTCGGGGAAATAAGTTTGCAGGACAACCTTGCCGGGCGAATTGCCGCGCCCCGCCCGCCCCGCAACCTGCGTGAGCAACTGAAACGTCCTCTCCGCCGCGCGAAAATCGGGCAAGCCCAGCGCATAGTCGGCTCCGACCACGCCCACCAGCGTTACCCCGTGCACGTCGTGGCCTTTGGCGATCATCTGCGTGCCGACCAGCATGTCGAGTTCGCCTTCGTTGAGCGCATTCAGCGCACGCTCAAAATCCTCGCGGCCGCGGACAGTATCGCGATCGAGCCGCCCAATGCGCGCCTGCGGAAACATACCGTGCAGCAACTCTTCCAGTTTCTCCGATCCCGTGCCGACAAAATAAACATACTCGCTGCCGCACTCGCCGCACTTCTTGGGCACGGGCACGATCGACCCGCAGTAGTGGCACTCCATTTTGTGTTCGCGCTTGTGATGTGTCATGGAGACGGCGCAGTTCTTGCATTGCAGCGCCTGTCCGCACGCGCGGCAAAGCGCAACCGGAGAGTAGCCGCGCCGGTTGAGCAGCACCATCACCTGCTCTTTTTTTTCGAGGCGTTCGCGAATTTCCGCGGCCAGCTTGCGGGATATCACCTGCTCTTTGCCGGTCTCCTGAAATTCCTGGCGCATGTCGAGAATCTCGACCTCGGGCAGCGGCCGCTGCTCCACGCGGTCGGGAAGTTCGAGCAGCGCGTACTTGTGTTTTTTCGCGTTGTAGTAAGACTCCAGCGACGGCGTGGCCGAGCCGAGGACGACTGCCGCTCCCGACATTTTTGCGCGCATCACGGCAACGTCGCGCGCATGATAGCGCGGCGTCTCCTCTTGCTTATACGACCCATCCTGTTCTTCATCGACGATCAAGAGCGCCAGATCGCTGACCGGAGCGAACACCGCCGAGCGCGTGCCAACCACAACGCGTGCCTCCCCGCGTTTGATGCGATGCCACTGCTCGGCGCGTTCGTCATCGCTAAGGCCGGAATGCAGGATCGCAACCTCATCCCCGAATACCTGAACCAGGTCAGCGGCCATCGCCGGAGTCAGTCCGATCTCGGGAACGAGCAGAATCGACGACCGCCCTTGCTCAAGCACCTCGCGCATGGCCGCGAGATAAACGGCGGTCTTGCCGGAGCCCGTGACGCCATACAACAGCATGCCGGTAAATTTGCGCGAACCGACGCCCTCGAGAATTTTTGCCAGCGCCAGCTTTTGTGGAGCGCTGAATTCAAATTCAAAGGGCGAGCGGCGCGGCTTCATCTTCGAAGCCGTGAAGCTCTGAGGCTCCTCGACGATCTCGACCATCCCCCGGCGCACAAGTGTGCCCAACGTAGTGCGCGGAACATCAAGCCCATGCAGAGCCTCAACAGGCACGCGCCCACCGGCCGCGGCCAGCGCATCAATCAAAGTGCGCTGATTCTCATTCAAAGCGTAGCGCCGGCGTCCCGCCGGCTGTGGAGAGGGCGAGGGTGCCCCACTCATTCGCGTTTGTTGCGAATGAGTGGGTTCCTCCGCGGCCGTAGTCTCTTCGGAGCTCGCCAACACCGCCACCTTAACCGTCCGCGCCGCGTCCCGCGCCGCCGAAACATCCTCCCGCATAATCCATTTCTTGCGCACCATGCCAGAGAGCAGCCCTTTCGAGACTCGCGTTGCCGAGCGAAGTCCCGCTTCCTGCACGCGCGCGTCCTCGCGCTCCGCCAGATAATCGAGCACCCGAAATTCGAACATCTGTTCTTCCGGTGTACGCTGAGAGCGCCCCGGAGACCCGGCCATGGCCGCCAGATGCAGCGCCATCTGCCCCTGGTCGGTGATGCGATATGTGATGGTGCGCTTGAACTCCGCCGACAGCGGCAGCATCGTTCGGAAGACCTCGCCGAGCGGAGCCAGATAATAGTCGGCAATCCATTTGCCGAGCTTCAGCAGTTGTTCGTCGAGAACCGGCGAAAGATCGAGCGCCTCGATAACGTTCTTTGTTTTTACAGACGGCGCGCGATCATGCAACTCGACCACCACGCCCGACATGCGCTGCTGCCGGAAAGGCACGAGCACGCGCCCGCCCACCACCGGCTCCATGCCAGGAGGAATGGTATAGGTGAACGCCATGTCCAGCGGCACAGCGAGAGCGACGTCGCAGAAGAGGGGCATCAGGTAGCGCCGGCGTCTCGCCGGCAAAAGGAATGCTAACACTCGCTTTCGGGCGCAAGTTCGCGATCACCATGGGACGGGGGCTGCGAAATCAGGAGGAAGTGAAGGTCGCTGCAAGACTCATTCTTCATCTGGTGTGGTGTGCCCGCAGGAATCCAAAGAGCTTCACCAGCGGCTAGAACTACAGATCGACCATCCACTTCCATCACCGCCTCACCCGCAAGTATGTAGAAGAACTGCTGCGCTCGACGATGGAAGTGCCGCGCCTCCGCCGTTCCAGCCGGCATGCGCTCCTGAATCACACTCAGCTCCGAATTCTTTACCAGATGCCAGCCGTCGCAGCTATTGCCCCACGTGTAGTGCTCGGCAGTAGCTTTGCTGATCGGGCTGATTTCGTTGCCGGTCATTGCTGCTTACTGAATGTCCTTCATCGGCGCTTTCAATCCCAGCTCCCTCATAACCATCTGCAAGTCTTTCCAAGCCTCGCCCTTCTGCCGCGGATCGCGCAGCAAGAATGCCGGGTGGTAGGTGACAGCCAGCTTGCATCCATTCCAATCGGGATCATTACTTCGCACGCCCGCTGGGCTGGAAGTCATAGAAGCGGCCGCGCAGTTGCGCCATGGACGAGTTCATCGCGAGCAAAGTTTTCGCGGCGGTTGCCCCCAGAGCCACAATCACTTGGGGTTTGATCACGGCGATCTGGCGCATCAAAAACGGCGAGCACGTTTCGCATTCTTCGCGCTCGGGCGTGCGGTTTCCGGGCGGACGACATTTCACGATGTTCGCGATGTAGACCTGCTCGCGCGTGATGCCCATCGCCCTGATCATGTTGTTGAGCAGTTGGCCGGCGCGGCCCACGAAGGGCTCGCCCTGCTCGTCTTCATCGGCACCGGGACCTTCGCCGACGAACATCAGATCCGCTTCGGGGTTGCCGACGCCAAATACAATTTGCTTGCGTCCTTGTTTGTGAAGCGGACAGCGCGTGCAGTCGCCTAGATCTTCGCGGATAATTTTCAACGCCTTGGCCGGATCGCTGGCGCCGTATTCGGGCTTGGACGAGGTTACTTCAAATATGTCTTCTTCAGCGATCGCGGGCGCGCGCAGCGCCGCGGACTTCCGTGGACTCATCTCGTCTCCAAATCCTGTTTCCGTTTGAATTTCCGCGACCGAAGCCGCAATTGGCGCACTCGCGGACTCGCTCACGGGCTGACGGTAGAAATCGTAAATCCCCATTTCGTTGTAGTAGCGAATGCGCGCGGCAAGCGCGCGGCGAAGCTCAGGGTCCAGCGTGCGGGTCATCGCGGATAAGAATAACAAATCCGCGAGAGAAGATTCTCACCACAGAGACACGGAGACACAGAGAAAACTCTAGGTTGTCATCCCGAACGAAGTGAGGGATCTGCAGTTTCGGCCGCCGCAATCTTGTTCACATTGAGTGGTCAAGAAAAAGAGAATGGTTACGATCTTCTCTGTGTCTCTGTGGTGAACAATGTCGGAAAGGACGATCAGCGGCTAGGCACGCTGCTGCGCTTGCGCAGCTTCACGATCTGATCCAGCACGCGTTGCGCGACTTCCCACTTCGAGGTTTCCGGAACTTCAACGACTTCGTCGTGCGAGATGATGGTGACCGCGTTGCGGTCGGAGTCGAAGCCGACGCCTTCGCGGGAGACGTCGTTGGCCACAATCGCATCGAGCGATTTGGCAGCGAGTTTCTTGCGAGCGTTCTCGAGAACGTTGTCGGTCTCGGCGGCGAAGCCAATCACGAGCTGGGCCGGTTTCTTGTGGCGCGCCAAGTCGGCAAGAATGTCGGCAGTCGGCTCCAGTTCGAGCGAGATCGCGCCCTTGCGTTTGATCTTCTCTCCAGCTGCGACTTTGGGGCGAAAATCGGCGACGGCAGCGGTCTTGATCACCACGGTACTTTCGGGCAAAAGCTTTAATACCGCGTCACGCATCTCTTCTGCCGTTTGAACGCGCGTGAGTTCCGCGGCTCCAGGCGGAGTGATGGAAGTTGGACCGCTGACGAGCAGCACGCGCGCGCCGCGCCGCAAGGCCGCTTCGGCGATGGCGTAGCCCATGCGCCCGCTCGATCGGTTAGTCAGATAGCGAACCGGATCGATCTTCTCGCGCGTTGGACCAGCGGTGACTAGCACTGTTTCTCCTGCCAGATCCTGCGACGCGCCGAGCGCTTCGAGAACGGCGGCCACAATCGTTTCGTTTTCCGCCAAGCGTCCTGCGCCCGTCATGCCGCACGCAAGGTAACCGCTGCCCGGCTCGACGATGCGAACACCGCGCTTGCGCAGAATGTCGAGGTTCGCCTGCGTGGCAGCGTGGTTCCACATGTTGACGTTCATCGCGGGCGCGACTACGACAGGTGCTGTGGTTGCAAGATAGAGAGTCGAAAGGAAATCGTTGGCGATGCCTTGCGCAAACTTTGCCAGAATGTCGGCGGTCGCGGGAGCGACGAGCAGTGCGTCGATCGACTGAGCGATGGCAATGTGTTCGATGGCCGATTCGACATTGGCCTGCGACTCGTCCGACCCAAACAAATCGGTGATGACCTTTTCACCGGAGAGAGCAGCGAAGGTAAGCGGACGAACGAATTCCTGCGCGGCGCGCGTCATCACAACCTGCACGCGGATGCCACGGTCTTGCAGCAGTCGAACGATCTCCGCCGACTTGTAGGCTGCAATCCCTCCGGAGACGCCGAGCGCGATTTTCATCTTCTATATAGATGCCGCAAAGGTCTACGCGTCTTCAGCGAACGCTTTGGCCTCGCTCGCCGTTTCGACCGCGATCTTCGGAAGTTCGGGCACAACCCATTTCACTTTGCCGGCCTTGATTTCATCCTGCGCGATGCGGCAGGGTTTGCGGGAAATGGTTTCGATGACGGGCGGAGCGCCACCTTGCAATTGCCGGGCTCGCCGCGCGGCCACAAGAATGTAACGGTAGTTGCTGTCAAATCCCTCGATCAACTTCATAGACTCTCCCCTAGACACCATCTTAACTTGACTCAAAACCCAGGCCCTAGTTACGAATGGGTACCGCGCCAAAAGAAGCGAGAATGGGTTGCACTCGATCGCGCGCCCGTTCGAGTTGACACGCCTGCGCGGTCGCGAGCAGCCCTCTCTCTTCCATGGTCGGCGCCTTCCCGCTTCGGTTGATCCGCTCGGCGAGCACGATTGCCTTCAGTTCATCGGCGGATTGTTCGAGCAGGTTGTTCACTAAAATGTAGTCGTATTTCGAGTAATTCTCAATCTCTCGGCGGGCGGTATCGAGGCGGCGGCGAATCACTTGTTCGGGGTCCGTGCCGCGCGAGCGCAGCCGCCATTCCAGTTTGTCGCGATCAGGCGGAAGAATGAAGATGCTCCTCGCGTCCGGGAGTTTCTCTTTGACCTGAGCCGCACCCTGCACATCGATGTCGAGCAACAGATCGTGGCCGCGCTGCTCGCTCTCTCGCAGAAAGCGCCGCGCTGTGCCGTAGTAGTAGCCGAAAACGCAGGCATGCTCGAGGAATTCGCCGGCCGCGATCATGGACTCGAATTCCTCCTTCGAGACGAAGTAATACTCTTTGGCGTTTTTTTCGCTGCCGCGCGGAGAGCGCGTCGTATAGGAGATCGAAAAATCAAGGCCGCGTACCATCTTGAACAGTTCATTGACGAGAGTGGATTTGCCCGACCCGGACGGCGCGGAAACGATGAAGACAATACTCATTCGAGGTTCTGCACCTGCTCGCGGGATTTTTCGATCTCTGATTTCATCAGCAAGCCCGCCTCGGTAATCTTCAAGGCGTCGCCCGCCAGTCCCGAGGTCTTCGAAAGCAAAGTGTTGGCTTCGCGGTTCATCTCCTGAAGCAGGAAATCCATTTTCTTGCCGACTTCTCCGCTTTGGCCGAGCAACGTGACAAAATGCTCCACGTGGGTGTTGAGCCGGACCAGTTCTTCCTGGATGTCGCTGCGATCGACCAGTACAGCCGCTTCCTGCAGGATGCGGTCCTTGTCAACCTGCGCGTTGAACATCTCGCGCATTCGCGATTGCAAACGCTCCGCATAAGTACGCAAGATCGCGCTGCGATGAACTTCAATGCCTCCGGCTGCTTCGCGCAGGTTCTTCATGCGTTCGCGCAGTTCGCGCTCGATGCCGCGTCCTTCTTCTTCGCGCATCTGGTTGAGGCGGGCCAGCGCTTCTTCGACGCAGGCCATCACCGCGTTCTCCAGTTCGTCGGCGGACCGCTCGTTGCCGGAATCCATGGCGCCGGGCATGCGGAGTACGACGTTGAGGTCGGGTTCACCTCCGATACCGAATTCCTGAGCCGCCGAACGGAAAGCCTGAACGTAGCCGGAAATCAACTGGCGGTTGAGGCCGATGCCGTTTGAAGTCGAGTAGTCGAGGTTGAGTGTCACTTCAATATGGCCGCGGACCAGTTTCTCTTTCAGCAATCGGCGCAGTTTCATTTCGAGCGCATCGGTGTCGGAAGGGAGGCGGAAATGCAAATCGAGAAAACGATGATTAACGGACTTGAGCGACAGCGCGAAGGCCAGGCGAGGACTGGCCTGACCTCGAACTTGCGCATATCCCGTCATGGAGCGAAGTGGCATTGAAAATCAGTTCTCAGTGCGCATCAAAGTCGCCCGCTTGGGGCGCTGTCCCTAAGTGTTCACTACTTTTGGCGCATCGGCTTCCGCGAATTGCAATTCGTAGAGCCGCCGGTACGTGCCTAGCTTTTGAATCAACTCCTCGTGCGCGCCGCTTTCGCTGATGGTGCCGTTTTCGATCACCACGATGCGGTCGGCGCGGCGCACGGTCGAAAGCCGGTGCGCAATCACCAATACAGTACGCCCGGTCATCAAATTTTGCAGCGCGGCCTGCACCAGTGCCTCGGACTCGCTGTCGAGAGCGGAGGTCGCCTCATCGAGAATCAGGATGGGGGCATTCTTCAGGATGGCACGCGCAATGGCAATGCGCTGGCGCTCGCCGCCGGAAAGGCGCACACCGCGCTCCCCGATCATGGTGTTGTAGCCATCGGGCAGGGCGGAAATAAATTCATGCGCGTGGGCGGCGCGGGCGGCATCCTCCACCTGCTTGGCGGAAACATGGGGCTGGCCGTAGGCGATATTGTTGCGGAGCGTGTCGTTGAACAGGACAGTCTCCTGCGTGACGATGCCAATCTGCGAACGGAGTGACGCGAGCGTCACGTCGCGAACATCGTTGTCATCGATCAGAATGCGGCCGGCGGTAACGTCGAAGAAGCGCGGAATCAAGTGGACGAGAGTGCTCTTGCCGGCGCCGCTCGATCCAACCACCGCCAGCACTTCGCCCGCCTTCACCTCCAGGTTGATTCCGTGCAGCACATCACGCGAGTCCTCGGCGCTGCTGTAGGAGAATGCCACCTCGTCAAAACGGATACTCCGCGAAAACTTGCCCAGCCGTTTTGCGACCGCTTTTTCGCGGACCTCATCTTCCATATCCATGAAGCGGAAAATCTCGGAGGAGGCGCCGACAGCCTGCTGGAAGTTGTTGTTGAATTGCGCGAACTTCCGCACTGGCTCGTATAGTTTGAAGACCGCAATAATGAAGGCGAGAAATGTTCCTTCTTTGAAGATGTGATGATTGATCTGGCTGCGGCCGAGAAGCAAGAGCAGCGCAATCGCCACCGAGCCGAGAATGTCCATTAGAGGAGAGCTGATAGCGAATGCTGCAACCAGCCGCAGATTGGCGCGAAACAGGCGGCGGGCCGCGGCGCGGAAGCGCTGCATCTCCCAATGCTCCATGCTGAACGCTTTCACAATGCGGTTGCCGGTGATGGTTTCGTGCAGGATATTTTGAATTTCCGCGAGCTTGTCTTGACCACTACGAGTGGTGGAGCGCACGCGGCGTCCGGTTTTCAACGACGAGTAGATGATGATCGGAACGAATCCCAGCAAGACCAGCGCCAGCCATCCCCCAAGCAGGATGACCACTACGACCGTGAAAATCAGCGTGAAGAATTGCTGCAGGAATTCGGCGAGCACAGTCGACATCGCGAACTGCACGCGCTCGATGTCGTTGATGATGGTCGAGAGCAACGTTCCCGTCGTGTGCCTGGAGAAAAATGCCGCCGACCGGCGCAGGAACGCGTTGTAAAGATCGTCGCGCAGGTCGGTGATCATGCCGTAGCCCGCGTAATTCACCAGGTAGGTTCCGGTGTAATCGAAAACTCCCTTCAAGACGGTGGCTGCGACCAGAGCGAAGGCGACGGCGGTCCAGGGATTTTGAAAGTGCGAGGGAATGATCTGTTGCAGCTCAAAAACGCGGCCGGTGCCCGGAATCTTGAATAGCTGTAGATTCTTGCCCTGAGACGCCGGGTTGAGCACCGTATCGAAGATCGGGCCAATGAGGAGGAGTCGAAACGCCTCCAGCAGTCCGACAAATGCCATGAGAGTGACGGAGGCAAGAAACGGCAACGAATAGGGCAGGAGGTAACGGAGAACACGAGACAGTTGACGAGGTCTGGCCGGTGCTTCCGGAGAGTTCGCGCCCGCCAGTGTGGTCGTTGCCATGCGTGTAAGGCTTAATTCTACCGTGGTGGACGGAAAACTCCTCCAGTCCCCGAATAAAAACTACTGGTCAGCGGGTCCCGCGCGATCGAGGAGATTCACTACCTCTGTCTGCCCCTCGAACTGGACCTCGAGCGTGCGGAATATCCAGGTGCCGTCTACTTTGTGGGCGTCAAGAACGATGTTCGCTTTACCGCGCGGGCCGGTAACCGGAATCTTCATGTTGGCGGTGCCAGTCGAGCCCGAAACGTTGAGTTGTCCACTCGCCATCAGGCCGGGCCGCAGTGGAACTCCGATCCGGTCGGCAATCTGCGAGTTTCGTCCGGCGCGGGCGAGTGCCTCCTGGTAAACCGTGCTGTTGCGGAAGGAAGCCTCCACCACCGTGAAGATGGCCGCGACGAAGCCGCAGAGCAGGAACAAGGCGAGCAAACAGCCGAGCGGAATCTTCCAGCGCGCGTGCCGGTCAAGCCAACTTCTGTTGACTGGCGAGGGTACGAGCGGATAAGGCGGCGGAGGCGCACTGGACAAAGGCATGTTCGACCCAGTCATGTTCGATCCTGAAAGCTGCAATGCTTGCGGACGCTATCTCGGACTGTCGCGATGCACGATCTTCACCTTGTATCCCGCCCTGCGCAGCTGCTTTCCGACATCCTCGGCAATCATGACGGAGCGGTGCTGCCCGCCCGTGCAACCAAAGCTGATAGTCAAGTAGCTCTTGCCCTCGTGAATGTAGTGGGGAAGCAGGTAGACGAGCAGCTCGGAGATGCGGCTGATGAACTCCTTGGTTTGCGGAAAGGAGCGGATATATTTGGCGACGCGCGGATGGCGTCCGGTGAGCGGACGGAATTCCGGCACGAAATGCGGATTGGGCAGGAAGCGCACGTCGAACATCAGGTCGGCGTCGTCGGGAACGCCCTGCTTGAATCCGAAGCTGACGCAGGAGACGAGCATCTTCTGCTGCGTGCTGGAGGCATGCTGGAAACGATCGGTGAGGTGGGCGCGCAATTCGTGGACGTTGAACTTGGAGGTGTCGATAACCAGGTCGGCCAGGGCGCGAATGGCGCGCAGGTGCCGCCGCTCGGTGGTCAGGGAAGCGCGGACCGTGGTTTTGGTTCCGAGGGGATGCGGGCGGCGCGTCTCGCTGAAGCGGCGCAGCAACACGGGATCACTGGCTTCCAGGAAAATGACGCGCGTGGGAATCAGGCGTTTGACCGACTTCAGGATGGCCGGCAGCTTTTCGAGTTGCGTCCCCTCACGCACATCAACCACCAGCGCCGTGCGCGGAATCTCGCCCGACTGCAGCGCGATCTCGGCGAAACGCGGGATGAGTTCGACAGGCAGATTGTCGACGCAGTAATATCCAAGATCTTCAAAGGCCTTGAGGGCGGATGCCTTGCCCGAGCCGCTCATGCCCGTGATGATGACTAACTCGGAGCCGTCGCGATGCTTACTTACACCGCGCTCCGGTTCGCGCCGCGGGCTATGAGACATACGCGTATGCCTACTGGTTGCGCGTGCACTCTTGGGTTGGGAGCGAGATGCCATGTCCGGCATCTTAGCATTAGTAAGGACGAGATAGTCTACGAAGGTGGTTCGGCGAACGGCGGCTCTACACCTCACCTTCGGCTGCGGCCGTTGTGATCGGTTTGGTCTTCCTTGATGGCGTTGTCGTAATAACAAGTACGCTGACCAGAACAAATAACGTTCCGAGAACGGTTCGCGGACCAAGAGTTTCTCCACCCAGGAAATAGCCGACGAGCACCGCGACGACCGGATTCACGTAGGCGTACGTCCCGACCTTGGTGGGCGATTCATGGTGAAGCAGCCACACATAAGCAGTAAAAGCAACAATGGAGCCGGCGACGATCAAGTAAAGCAAGGCGAGCCAGGCGGCACGCGAAACAGCCAAGGGATGGAAGTTACGAAATTCTCCCAGCGCGGCGGCGGCCAGAGTCAGCAGCACGCCTCCGGCAAACATCTGCGCGCCCGAACTCATAACCTTGGACGACGGCAGCGGCAGCTTGCGAGAAAGCGCGGCCGCGATCGACCAACTGATGGCCGCAACGATGAGCGCGATGGCGCCCGAGCGGTCGATCGGCGCGCCGCCCAAGTTGAGCGAGTTGCTGACCAGCACCGACACTCCGGCAATCCCAACCAGAAGTGCCAGCGCCAGGCGCGCGGTTAGTCGTTGCGTTCGCAGGAGAATGATTTCTGACAGCGCCATAAAGACGGGGATGGTAGCCATCATGACGGCGGCGATACCGGAGGGTACGCGCTGCTCGGCCCAGAACAGCAGTCCATAGTCGAAAACGAAAATCAGCAGAGCGATGAGGAGAACTGACATCCATTCGCGTGCGCTGGGCGAACGCTCGCCGTGAGCCAACATCCAGAGATAAAGAAGGATTCCAGCAGCCAGAAACCGCATGGCCGCGAGAAGAAATGGCGGCACTTCAGCAACGCCCACGCGAATGGCGAGGAATGTGGACCCCCACACGAAATAAATCATCGCGAAAGCGAGCAGAGTCTGCCACGTTGGCGGATGGGATTTGGCTTCCACGCTGGATTCCTCTAAACTCTACCAATTCTTACCGACGTTCTTTCGGCCGATCTCTTCCGGCCGATCGGGGCATTCTGCCGTAACGAACGTGCAAAGAAAGTTCTTGCACAAACGAGAACGAGGCCGGAATACTCGAGGCATTGAGCCCGCATCTAAGGGATGCATCAGACGGTTGATGGAATGCAAAAGTTTTGTTTGCGAATCGGGAGGGGAATGCCTGCCGTTGCGGCATTGACTCTGATGCTTCTGGGAGTCGAACTCTCGGGATTTGCGCAAGACCCCCCTCTCACAAAACCCACGCTTTCCACCGATGTGATCGTACAGAACCTGATGGCGGCTAATGCGCGCCGCGCCGCCGCTTTACGCGCCTACCAGGGCAAGCGGGTCTACAAACTGGACTATACCGGCCTGTTCGGCGGGCATGCCGAGATGCAGGTAGAAGCCACGTATCGTGCGCCGAATGAAAAAAATTTCAAAGTTATCTCGGAGAGTGGATCGAAGCTGCTGATTCGGGAGGTGCTTTTGAAACTCCTGCAGAGCGAGCGCGAAGCGCAGGAAGAGCGCAACCGAAAAGCGCTTGAGATCAGTCCGGCAAATTATGAATTCAAGCTCGAGAGCACGCAGCACACCCCCAATGGCGACTTCTACGTGCTCGACGTCAGACCTAAAAGCAGGAACAAATATGTCTATAAAGGGAAGATCTGGGTGGATGCGAAGGATTTTGCCGTGACGCGCATGGAGGGAAGCCCGGCCACGAATCCTTCTTTCTGGGTGAAAAACGTCGAAGTGCAATATCAATGGGCGAAGATCGGCGGCTTTTGGCTGCCGGCGCGCAACTACTCGGTTACGAGCGTTCGTCTGGGAGGCAGGGCGGTCCTCAATATCAGCTATTCGGATTACCAGATTACCGTTGGAAACGGGGCGGCAGCGGCCAAATCGGGCGAGAAAAACCCAGTATTGCCGGACCCGTCGACGCTAACCCTGCAGCCTCATTTCTAACCGCCAGATTACCCGCGTTTCCCTGCAATTACCGCTAAGCATTTCCCTGATTACGGGCGTAATCTGGCAGCCCCGAATATCTACTTTAGAGCGCATCCCGTCAGGGTACGCTGAAGCCAGGGAAACTCTTCACGTACTGGGGTCTCTAGCGTCCATGGGAAGCCCTCGCGCCTTGGGAAGATACGAGATCGTCGCGGAAATAGGCCGCGGCGCTATGGGCGCTGTCTACAAGGCGCGCGACCCAAAAATCGACCGCTTGGTTGCCATCAAGACTGTCCTGCTGCATCAGAGCGTCGTCCAGGAGCAGCAGGATTTTCGCCGCCGGTTCTTTATCGAGGCGAAAGCCGCCGGGCGCCTACTCCATCCCGGAATTGTCGCGGTGTTCGATGTCGGCGAGGATCCCGAGACCTCCGATCCGTACATCGTAATGGAATACATTGAAGGCATCACCCTGCGTGAGTTGCTCGCCCGCCAAGGCAAGAAGCTGCCCGTGGATCATGCATTACGAATCGCGCAGGAACTCGCCGAAGCGCTCGATTATGCGCACACACAAGGCGTGGTCCATCGCGACATCAAGCCGGCGAACATTCTGGTCACCAAGGATGGCCAAGCCAAGATCAGCGATTTTGGCATCGCGCAACTCGACCTTACGCATATGACGTTGCCGGGACGGGTACTTGGAACACCAGCCTACATGTCTCCCGAACAGTTGGAAGGCGAGAAGGTGGACGGGCGCTCAGATTTATTTTCGCTGGGGGCCATCCTCTATACCTCGCTGACCGGACACAGACCGTTTCAGGGAAACAGTGCGACGACGGTGTGTTTCAAAGTGGCGAATCGCGAACCTCTCCAGGTGACATCGCTCGCTCCAGAGTTGCCTCATGAACTGGATGCGGTCATTGCGCGCGCGTTGGCAAAGAATCCCGAGGAGCGCTATCAGCGCGGAACGGAATTTGCCGAGGATCTGCGGAAGCTGCGTGAGCGAAGGCCCGGCCGCAAGGCGACGATATGGTTTTCGCCGCCTGCCACAGGGCAGACGCGGTTCGATGGAAAGGCAGCGCGAGACGGCTCATCGGGAGTCTTGTCAGCCAAGAAGGCGAGTGCATCGCTACAGGCGGCGCCACGAAGAGACCGGAGCTTCGGCGCCATGCTCTCTTCGTGGCAGGTCCAGACCGCGATTGGGATACCGCTCTTTGCGGCTGCACTGGTGGTGAGCTTGTTTGCCTGGCGGGAAATTCGTGCGCAGAAGCCCTCAGCCAGAAGCATTGCCGAAAACTCACATGCGGCTAGTGGGGCGGAAAGCGTTCAGAGAGCGGCGAGTAGCGCAGCTGCGGCGACGGCCCCTCATACTGAGCCTCGGTCCCAGAGTCAATCTCAGGATAATCAAGTGAACGAGATTGGCAGCGACCCAACTGTGGCTGCTACTCATGTCGTTCCCAGGAGCGAAGGCTCTCATCCTGCCGCTGGAAGTGAAAGTTCGAGTGCAACCCGGAAGTCTTCAGGCGGCCAAATTGCCAGGGTCAATGGAAGCGCGGCCGGAAGAAATCAGGCGGTGCCGAAGACGGTCGCGAAGGCAGCGCTCCTGAATGCAAACCAGACCGGCAAGCCCAACGAAGTCCCGGCGCAAACGGCTGTTCCTGCGAATTCTGCCGCCGCCGTCGCCGATTCCAACATTGCGGTCCACATTGAGAACCGCTTCTCAGATGCGATCCTGAAAATCTGGATCGACGACAATCTGACCTACGCGCACCCCCTCCACGATGGCCACAAGAAGCGCCTGATGCTGCTCGGCGGAGGAACCAAGGAAACCGTGACGATTCCTGTGTCCGCGGGCAAGCACGCATTGCGCATCGAAGTGCGGTCGGCTTCCGAACAATACGACGAAACCAAAACCGTCGCCGGCGAATTTCTCTCGGGCGGGGAGAGAATCCTCACGATCAATTTCGACAAGCACAGCCGGGATATGCACCTGGCACTCGGGAACGAGTAGCCAGACCCCGCCGTTCTCCCACCCAATCCCGAAGCCCTAGTTCTAAACAGCGGCTTTTTCGTGATTTGACATTCAAGGCAGGCATGCTACGCTAAACGCCAAAATGCTTCCCCACACGTGGAGGCAGCCTCATGGGGCATGAGCCTGCGAATGAGATCACGCAGCTGTTACAGGACTGGCGCGGCGGCGACGGGAAAGCTCTCGACGCGCTGCTGCCGCTGGTATACAAAGAACTGCGGCGTCTAGCCCATTATCAACTTCGGCAGGAACGGCCCGGCCACACTTTGCAGAGCGCCGCGTTGGTGAACGAGGCGTACCTGCGCCTGCTGGGGATCAATGCTCCACAGTGGGAGAGCCGCACGCATTTCTTTGCGATCGCGGCGCAGCTCATGCGGCAAATTCTCGTCGATTACGCGCGCCGTCATCGAGCTGGAAAACGTGGATCCGGGCAGGGTACGTTGCCGATCGAGGCTGCCGACATGGTAGTGCGCGGCAAAGATGTCGATGTCATTGCTCTCGACGACGCTCTAAAAACTCTGGCCGAAATTGATCCGCGCAAAGCGCAGGTGGTCGAGCTGCGTTTCTTTGCGGGACTGAACTTTGAAGAAACGGCTGAAGTGCTCAATGTCTCCGCGGTTACGGTGGCGCGCGACTGGAGTACTGCGCGAGCGTGGCTGCACCGCGCCATGAATCGTGCCTCGTGATGGATAATCGTGCCTAATGGACGCCGAACGCTGGGAACGTGTCGATGAGATGCTTCAGTCGGCCCTGCGCGTGCCGGCCGATCAGCAGGAGGATTTCCTCCGCAAGGCCTGCGCGGGAGATGTCGCGCTGAAAGCGGAAGTCGAATCGCTTCTGAGCGAACACAGAAAGCTGGGCGACTTCCTGGAGCAGCCCCCGGTGACGGCGGCTACTCTGTCTGCGCTAGAAACCGGGACACCCTCGGCCTCCTTGTCGGGTCAGACCATCGCACACTATCGCGTTCTGCATCTGCTCGGAATCGGGGGCATGGGCATGGTCTACGAGGCGGAGGATATTCGCCTGGGACGCCATGTCGCGCTCAAGCTTCTGCTCGAAACGCACGCCCGCCAGGACAAATCGCTGATGCGCTTTCAGCAGGAAGCGCGCGCCATCTCAACTCTGAATCACCCGCACATCTGTACCGTCCACGAGATTGAAGAGTACAAGGGGAAACCGGTCATCGTGATGGAGTTGCTGGAAGGCGAGACGCTGATGGACCGGCTGCGCGCAGGCCGTGTGCCATTGCCGCAAGTCCGCCAATGGGGAATGGAGGTGGCTGACGCGCTAGAGGCGGCTCACGCAGCCGGATTGATTCATCGGGATATCAAGCCGGCGAACGTCTTCATCACGCGCCGCGGGACGATCAAGGTTCTTGATTTCGGGCTGGCCAAGCTGACGGTGCCCGGCTCTGATAGTGCGAGTTCGGATGAAGAATCGCTTACCAGCATGGGCGTGATTCCGGGCACAACGGCCTACATGTCGCCCGAGCAAATTCGAGGCGAGGATCTGGACGGCCGGACGGATGTGTTCTCCCTGGGTGTGGTGTTGTACGAGATGGTGACGGGGAAACGTCCCTTCTCGGGGAAGAATAGCGCGCTAACGATCGACGCAGTGCTCAACAAGCAACCGGTCTCGCCCAGCCAGCTCAACCCGGAGCTGCCGCCGGAACTGGAAGAGATCATCAACCGGGCGATTGAGAAAGACCGGGACCAGCGTTGCCCATCGGCTGCTGAGCTGCGCTCCGCGTTGGAAGGATTGGTGCAGGGTAGCGACAGCGGAGCGGTGAATCCGTTCCATTCTCCCGCGGCCCGTTCTTCTGTAGCCCGCCCCGCAGCAGGATCGGGTGCGCCCCGTCCAGGTAAGGAGAAGCGGCTGGCTTGGTTCTTCTTCGCGGCTGTCGCTTTGCTGCTGGCGGTTGGTCTCGGAGCCTTCATGGCAATCAAGCTGCGTCGCGGCGCGCCTGCTCCAGGGCACGAGAACGTGAAGGCGCGGCGTTCCATCGCCGTGCTCGGGTTCCGCAACCTTTCAGGCAGTTCGGAGCAGGAGTGGGTCTCCACCGCGCTCTCCGAAATGCTGGACACAGAACTTGCGTCGGGCAATGAGTTGCGCGTCGTTTCCGGAGAGAACGTCGCGCGCATGAAGCTCGATCTGTCCTTGCCCGCCACCGATAGCTACGCGGCTGAAACACTGGCGAAAATTCGGCGCAATCTCGGCGCCGACGAAGTAGTGGTGGGTTCCTACCTGGCGATGGGGAAGGGTGGACCTCTGCGCATCGATTTGCGCGTGCAGGAGGCAAACGGCGGCGAAACCATTGCCGCCGTTTCGGAGAGCGGTTCGGAGACCGAACTCGCGGACCTGGTTTCGCGCGCCAGTTCGTCGCTGCGGCAGAAACTCGGCATCGGTGTCGTGCCGGAGGACGAACTCCACCAGGCCGGCTCTTCGCTGCCCGGCAACCCGGAGGCAGTCCGGCTGTACTCGGAAGGCCTTGCCAAACTGCGGGCAATGGACGCCAAGGCGGCGCGCGATCTATTTGTGAAGGCAGTGGCCGCGGACCCAAACCATGCGCTCTCCCATTCTTTTTTGGCTCACAGTCTTCAGAGTCTTGGTTATGAGGCGCAAGCCAAGGCAGAAGCCAGCAAAGCGTTTGACCTGTCGCAGAATCTGCCGCGGCGCGATCGATTGCTCATCGAGGGCAGTTATCGTGAAATGCAGAACGATTATCCGGCAGCGATCGAAGCCTACCGCACCTTGTGGGAATTCTTTCCCGACGATGTGGATGGCGGATTGCGTTTGGCTTCCGCTCAGACGACGGCCGGCGAAGGCAAAGATGCTCTGATGACTGTGGAACAGATGCGCAAACTGCCCGAGCCCGCAAATCACGATCCGCGCATCGATCTGGCCGATTCGATAGCCAGCGAGTCGCAGGGTGATTTCCGGCGGGCGCAACAGGCCGCTGCCGATGCTGCCGAAACGGCCTCGCGTCAAGGTAGCCGCATCTTCATGGCCCAGGCGAAGGAACACGAGGCATGGGATTGGGACCGGCTGGGACAGCTCGATAAAGCCGCGGCCGAATTTGCCCAGGTCCGGGATTTATCTCAGGAAATGGGCAATCCTATGACGGCCGCGCTCGCATGGAACGGAATCGGCGTTGTGTTCTACGACCGAGGCGAGTTTGAAAGCGCGCTTAAAGCCTGGGAGGAGGGTCTGGCAATTGCCCGCAAGGTCGGTGCGCAACAACGAGTCGGCGCGTTCACGAGCAATATCGGAAACATTTATTACGAACGCGGCAAGATGGATGAGGCGCGCCGTCATTACCAGGAGGCCCTCGACATCGATCGCGCGATTGGCAGCCCCCATGTGGCAAGCGATCTTGGGAGCCTTGGTAACGTGATGGACAGCATGGGCGACCTGGCGGGCGCGGTGCGGATGCAAGAGCAGTCTTTGGAGGGGTTCCGGCAGTCGGGCAATAAGCGGGGCGAAGCTACAACGCTGATCAATCTCGCGGATGTCTTGCGAGAACAGGGTCAGTTCGCGGAGTCTACAAAGCGATATGAGGAAGGGATTGCGGTGGCGCAACAAACCGGCCATCGCAGAGATGATGGCTTTGCATGGTTTGGGATGGCCGAGATTCTTCGCTACCAGGACCGTTTGGGGGATGCCCGTGCGAAGTCGGAACAGGCGATTGCTTTGCGCAAAGAGCTGGGAGATGTCACCGACCTTGCCTACAGCCAGGTCCAACTCGCACAGATATTGCTTGAACAAGGGAACGCCGCCGAAGCGGTGAAGCTTACTCAGGACGCGGCGGCCGCCTTTGCCAAACAGAAAATGTATGACGCGGGCTGCCACGCGCGAGCGATATTGAGCGTGGAACTGCTGGCGGAAACGAAAGTTCACGAGGCGCAGGAAGCGGCGGCGCGCGCCACCGAGTTGTGTCATCAAGGTTCGGATCGGGGCGCTCGATTCGAGTCGCAATTCGCGGGAGCAGCCGTTCGAACCCAGCTTGGGGATTACGGCGAAGCGTTCAAAATTCTGGAAGCCGTTCGCTCTGAGGCGAGCAAATTCGGCTACGCGGCGTTTGATTTGGAATCGCGCCTCCGCCTCGCGGAACTGGAACTGAAGTCAGGCAAGCGGGATGCGGGCCGCGCTCGCCTTGCGCGACTGCAATCCGATGCGCAAGCGCACGGATTCGGGCTGTTCGCCCGCAAAGCGGCGCAGGACCTGCAATCTCAATGAGCTACTTCGCTTTCCCTCTTACTAAGCGCCTCCGCCGGATTAACCCTGGGGGCGCGTCGGCGACAAAACCCGCGCTATTATTCTGAAGTGTGACCGAAAAGCCAGACGCACACACCAAGGCCCGACGTCGCAAGAGCTTTCTCCGATCCTTCGTTCGATGGCTTGTTATCGGAGTGGTGCTTGTTTGGTCGCTTGCTGCGCTGACTCTTCTGGCTGCCCGGTGGATCGACCCACCGTCAACCGCCGTGCACATCCAGCGCCGCTTGCAGGCCTGGGCTCACCACAAGCCATATCACGAACGCTACGTGTTCGTTCCGCTCAGCCAAATCTCGCCCGATCTCCAGCACGCTGTTATCGCGGCTGAGGACGCGCGCTTCTACCAGCACCATGGGTTCGATTGGCATGAGATCCAAATCGCTGCCGCCGACGATATGGAAGGGGGCCGCACTCGCGGGGCTTCCACCATTTCGCAGCAACTTGTGAAAAACCTGTTTTTCGGAACGGGCCGCTCTGTCCTCCGCAAGGGTGCGGAGTTCACATTGGTACCGGTGGCCGAATTCGCCCTTGGCAAGCGGCGCATTCTGGAGATCTATCTCAACGTGGTTGAATGGGGACCTGGCCTTTATGGAGCGGAGTCGGCATGTCATTACTACAACCGAACCTCCGCGCGGAACATCGATCGGCAGCAGGCAGCACGGCTCGCCGCCATTCTGCCGGCTCCCCTAAAACGACGACCCGAGCGTATGAATAACTACAGCACCCTGATCCTGGATCGGATGAGCCAAATGGGTTGGTAATAGCAGTATTCAGAATCAGGATATTTTCTTTTACAGTTTGCTCCTCAGCGATCCAGAAGGCTACGGCTCGCAGTCATTAACGTGAGTAGGAGAAGGGTGAGGTGCAAGAGGGTAATTGGTGGGCGCTATAGGATTCGAATCCGTGTGAAAACGTAGTTTCACGTAGTTAGCTTGCGGCAGATGGCAGCTATCGCGGCTAATTCGGTCTAATTGAGCGGCAACGGCACGGACTTGGCACGGGCTTGTCTGGACAGCTTGGTCACTTCGATGTGGTTATAATGGGTTCCGCATGGAGCGCAAATCTCGAATCTCGCTCGGGGCGTTGGAAGAAGTCGAGAAAGCCTTGCGCGAATACGCGAAAGAAGTCCTCTCCGCTGGCTACGGCGAAATGGCTGTAAATCAGCACATCGACAAGGCTGATCTATTCGTGCGTTGGCTGAAATTCGAGTTCACTCCAGGAGCCGGATTGGAACGATTCGGCAAACCGCGATCACCCAAGCAATCCTGAAAGAGTAGTTTTCAAGCGCAGTCCTAATTTACATCGGTACAAGCACAGTTGTGCCCGCCGAAAAACAGAAGAAAATTAGTGTTTACCTATCGGAAGAGATCGGACCCAAGAACTTTTACCAAGGAGGCGAGCGCGAACAGCGCCACCACGAGGCGGGTCAGATCGTCGATAGACGAAATGAGATGGTGCATTTTGGTTTAGTTGACGCAGGAATTCTATTGGGTGTTGGAGATCGGCACAGCCAATTGTCGCTACCGCAGACACACGAATTCTAATCGGGTGTTGGAAATTGGCTACCAGACTATTTGCGCTGGGCGGCGCTGTACCTATACGGCAAACACACTTCGGCTAATGGCCTTAGATCACCGTATGGCACGGGATGCCTTGACACACTTCCACATCGGCGGGTGTTGCGGACTATACGGCCTTGCGACCGCCGAATCACTGTCTCCGGGCACACTTACTGTATCCAGCGCGGAGACAAGGCCCCAACTTTGACGTGTGAGCAACGTTTGAAGCGACACACAAGCGGTGCGCTCCGTGGCAGTATCGGGCCAATTGATTCATCACCGCAAGAGTTAAGAAGGTTTTCTTAGAACCAAAGTAATGTGGGACACCTTCGTAGCCACTCTTTCCGACACACCTACCGCACGTGGCTTGATTCGGTAGGCACGCCGGTCGGGGCACAGCAACGGCTAATGCGCCACGCGGACATCCGCACAACCATGAACATTTATGGGGACGCGGTGACGCCGGATATGCGCGCAGCTGACGGCAAGATTGTGGGCCTCGCACTCAACGGGACGGAGGAAGGCCCA
This sequence comes from uncultured Acidobacteriaceae bacterium, assembly GCA_963698865.1. Taxonomy (GTDB): domain Bacteria; phylum Acidobacteriota; class Terriglobia; order Terriglobales; family Acidobacteriaceae; genus Acidiflorens. The sequence continues at coordinate 2,105,209 of CAVOSL010000007.1, forward strand.
AGTAATTGAAAAGATGGTGGGCGCTACAGGATTCGAACCTGTGACTTCCACCGTGTGAGGATGGCACTCTACCGCTGAGTTAAGCGCCCACAAAATCGCGGCAAATTCATGGTAGCACACAAGTTTCCGCGCCAATTCAAGTCCAGATCATGAAAACTTCTGACGTTAGCCCCGACGTTAGGTCGATCGGGAGTTTGCTGTTAGTCGTGGTAGCGCTGCTCACCGGCCGGGATCGCGATGGTCAGCCGATTCTGCGGCGGAGGCAGCGGGCACGTCGCATAAGGCGTAAACGCGCACGGCGGATTGATCGCGCGGTTGAAGTCGAGCCACAACTCGCCCGGCTGGGAGACGCCATGGTCGGGCAACGACGTATAGAGGAACCGGCCCGCGCCGTAAGTACTGGTCTTGCTGGTGGCGTCCCGCATGATGAAGAAGAGGTCGGTAGCCTGCGGGTCTTCGAGTACCGGCTCAAGGCGCACCGTCTGTCCGTCGATAGTGAACTCGGCCGCGCCCGGCGCCGGGAGGTGGGTCGTGGTTCCGAGCACGGTCGGAATGTCGAGCATCTTTGGTGTGCTGTAGGGAATCCATTTCGCGTGCACTCGATAGGCGGCGTTCGGCGCGTACCAGCGCAGGCCGTGAAAGCCCGTGCGGGTCGGCGCCTGTGGGTCTTTGATTCTGAGCGCGAAGCGGCCATCGCGATTAATGACGATGATCGTAATGGTGCCGACCGTCAGCTTTGATGGCTTCTCGGCATCGTCGGCGACCAGATCCTGTTCCTTCGCCGTTTGCCCATCGACCTGAAAATCTTTGGGAAAGCCGCCCGCCGGCGGCAGCAATCGCACTGTACCCTTCGCCATGCGCACGACGCCAACGTGTGCCGGAATTTTCGCGGCGATCTGAATGCGGTTGTCGGCATCCGAGCCAAAGCTGTTATCGCCTTCCTGCAACCAGTCGAGGCCGATGAGCGAGAGCCAGCCTTCGGGAGCCTGGAGATTTGTGGCTCGCTGCGCTCGCCACTTTTCGAGTTCGGCCTGCCAGGTGCCGTCCTGAGAGGCGCAGTAGAGGCTGGGGCAGAGAAGCGTGATGGCGAAGAGGATGGCGATTCGTTTCATGAGTTTGCCTTGTAAGGCGCTTTTAGTCGCCGGGGCGTTTTCAGTCGCCCATGGCTACGTCGTTTGGAGTAGTTTACTCGGCGCTGAGGCGCCGGGCTACTCGCGCCTCGCTATCGAAGGCGAAGCGTTTTTTGCCCGGCTGTGTCATTGTTTTCTGCTACCCGAAGATGGCAGGCAGGTGGAGATTACACCACGATAGCGCAGCCCTTTATGTAAACTGGGCGCATTCTTCGCATTCGCTCAACCGGAGCCTCGGAGGCGACCGGGAACTGGATTGGCACGGGACTCGATACGATCGCGGGCGATGTAACTTTATAGCGGGTCGGCAAATCTTATATCACTGTTCTATCGGCCTGCGAGGCTAAGCATCGATGAACTCCCCAATGGATGGCCGCAAGTTCAAGTCGGTGACGCGGCGCGAGTTGCTCAAGCTCACGCCGGTAATTGCGCTGGGAGCATTCGCGATTCCGCGACTGCAGATTCCCCTGCTCAAAGCGGGTCTGGGCTTCAGCGACTGGGCATCGGCGAAGCTGTTCTGGTCGGGGCATCTCGCGCCGACCTTTGGGGACTCCGACGTTACGCCCTTCGACAAATTTCCCATCAATGATTATGACGTTGACGACCCGCAAGTAGATTTCGATCGCTGGACGCTTACCGTCGGCGGGGCCGTGGTGAAGCCTGGGGATTACACGCTGGCGCAGCTTCAGCGCCTCCCCAAGTTCATTCAAAACACGCGGCATGTTTGTGTGGAGGGCTGGGATGTAATCGGAAGCTTCGGCGGTGTACGGCTGGCGGACTTTCTAACCGCGGTTGGCGCCGACCCAACGGCGAAATTTATAACGGTGGCGTGCGCCGACGGCTACTACGAGTCAATCGACATGGCAACGGCCCGGCATCCCCAGTCCTTACTTTGCTATGAGATGTATGGCCGCCCGCTGACCCGCGAGCACGGCGCGCCGCTGCGGCTGAGCATTCCTACCAAGATTGGCTACAAGCAGGCGAAGTATCTAACCGATCTGAAAGTGACGCACGTGCTGGAAAAAGCTGGGTACTGGGAAGATCAAGGCTACTCGGAGTTTTACGGACTCTAGTTCGGGAAGATCGTCGGGGAGATAACAATGGCGACACGCACGCTAACGATCGAGGATGCGAAGACCGGCCAAGTGACGCAGGCGGTCTACGAGCATCCTTTTATTGTGCGTCTCTGCCACTGGGTGAATGCGGTCGCGCTCTTCGTCCTGGTGGGCAGCGGCCTGCAGATTTTCCGGGCGTTTCCAAGCTTCGGCGCCAAGATCCCACAGAAGGATCTCATCGACTGGCCGAAGTCGCTGGCCATCGGCGGATGGCTCGGGGGCGCGCTGCAATGGCACCTCACCTTCATGTGGATCTACATTGCGACCGGCTTGGTTTATCTCGGATACCAGATCTTCAGCGGAAATTACAAGCAGGTGCTCTTTGTGCCACGGGACGTGCCGGGCGTGTGGCCGGTGGTGCGCCACTACTTCTTTTTTGGTCCCAAACCTCCGGCGCGAGAGGCGTACAACCCTTTGCAGAAACATGCTTACACTTCCGCAATTGTGCTGGGCGCGTTATCGATGCTCACCGGACTGGCGATCTGGAAGCCGGTGCAATTCTCCTGGCTCGCGTGGATGATGGGCGGATTCCACTGGGCACGCCTCTGGCACTTCGTGATCATGTGGGCGATGCTGGCGTTCGTCTTCGGGCACCTGGTGATGGTGGTGCTGCATGGTTGGGACAATTTTGTCTCGATGCTGACGGGATGGAAGAAACACCCGGAATATCCGGCAGAGTAGTTCGGTGTGAGGCGGCGCGAACGCAAGAGTGCGGGTGAGGGTTGATGCCGGGCGAAGCGACTTCAACAGATCCAGCAGTGCAGTCTTACGAGGAGAAGCTGATCCGGCGCATCCGGGACGGCGAGCACGATCTCTTCTATGAACTGGTGCAGCCGTATGAGGGACGAGTTTACTCGGCGGCTCTGTCGATTTTGCGGAACGAGCACGATGCTGAGGATGCAGCGCAGGAAGCGGTGCTGAAGGCCTTCAGGCATTTTCGCCAGTTTCGCGCGGAATCGCGGTTCAGTACGTGGCTCATCCAGATCACGGTCAACGAGGCTCGCTTGCGGCTCCGAAAACAACACGCGCACGTGACTGAGTCGATCACCGAACAGCAGGATGAAGAAGGTAATTACACGCCGCGCGACTTCGCTGATTGGCGCGAGATTCCGTCGGAGACGCTGGAGCGCAAAGAGGTTCGACAGTTGCTCGGCGAGGCGCTCGCGTCGCTGGGAGAGAAGTATCGGGAGGTGTTTGTACTGCGCGACATGCAGCACCTGAGTATTGAAGAAACAGCGCAGACGCTGGGCATTACGACCGCATCGGTGAAGACGCGGTTGCTGCGCGCCCGGCTGATGCTGCGCGATCTGCTGGCTCCGGGCCTCGGAGGAAGCTGGAGCAGCCGCCTATCTTTCGAAAAGGGGACCAAGCCATGGTAGTCAACTGCGAAGATGTCTGGCGCGAGATTTCGAACTACCTTGAGGGCGACCTCGAGCCCGGCCTGCGGCTGGCAATGGAGGAGCATATCCGCGGCTGCCAGCGCTGCGCCGCGCTGCTGGAAGGCACGCGCAATGTGATCCAACTTTATGGCGATGAACGGATGCTTGAAGTACCGCTGGGCTTCAGTCGGCGGTTGCAGCACAGGCTGGAAGAGAATATGCCGCGCAGCCGCCGGAACTTTCTCGGGTGGATGGTGGTGGGAGCGGCGGCAAGCCTGGTGGCAGGAGTGATCGAGGCGGCGAAAGCGTCGATCTTCAACCATCCTGAATTGCGTTCCGAGCACGCGCAACCGGGAAACCAAGTTCTTCCCGATATGCAGGTCGTGGTTTCGAGGGATGGAAAAATCTTCCACCGGAGCGGCTGCCCATTCATCCATGACAAGGCCCACGTTGAAACGATGACGGCCCGCGAAGCGATCCGCGAAGGCTATGCGCCTTGCGTGCGGTGTATGAAGCAGTACTTGAGCAATGCGTAGTTAGTTCTCCGCAAAAGAAATCAGGGTAGCTGATGATCTCTAACATCAGCTACCCGACCTGAGGTCGCGCGCCAGAAGAAGGTGAGTTGCGACGTTTTGCCGCAACTCACCTCATTCGTCAGTTGGCTGCGATCCCGTTAAATCCAGCAGCCGCGGACAGGCCACCCGCTTCGCCGAGATTGGTCAGAGTCCCATCTTCATTGATGCCGAAGATGCTGACCGATCCGGTACCTGAATCGAGCGTGTAGAGGAATTTCCCGTCCGCGCTGATGGCGGCATCGAGATTGGTGCTGCCGGAAGGATTGATTCCGACGACCGTTCCATTCAGCGCCGTCAGCGCCCCGGTTGCGGAGATTGAAAAGCCGGAAACGGTGGCCGATCCCGCATTCGACGTGTAGACGAATTGGCCGTTGGGAGTCACCACGTGCCAGCACGTTGCTGCTGCCAGAGTGGGAACACCCAGGCTAATGGGAGTGAGTTTGCCGTTCGCTGCCACCGCGTAGGACGAAATGGCAGAGGCGTTCGTCCCGCCGGTGGGGCCGGTTTCCGCTACAAGGGCGGCGCCGTTGGGTGCAAATGTAACGGCGAACACGCCCGGATCCGCGCTAGGATTGACGATGATCGGCGCCAGCGTGCCATCGAGCTGGACGTGGAACGCGTCGATGCTGTTGGTGAGCTTTTCGGTGACGAAAAGAAATTGGCCGTCCGGGCTAAACGACAACGACCCCGGTCCGGAGTTTGCCGTGCTGAGATAGGCAAGCGAGTTCGCAATTGACTTGAGCTTTCCTTCCTTGCTGAGGCTGAAGCCAAAGACGCTGCTGCTCGCTCCTTCGTTGACCACATACACGAGATTGCCATGTTGAGCCACGGCAACGGGCGAGGCACCTCCGCAAGGCGCCTTGTCTACCAGCGCCAGATTGGCGCCATGAACTCGAAATACGGAAATGTCCCCGCTGCCTGCGTTCACAGCAAACAGAAGAGAATGATCCTGGCTGAGAGTGAGAGAACCCTGCGATCCGAGAGGATCGGTTACGCCTCCGCTTCCGCGGCCACCGGTTGGGAACGCTTTCCCCATCTGTAGCGATCCGTCCGGACCACGCTTAAACGCGATGATTTCGTTGGCTCTGGCAGCATTTGTCATGACAAATACCGCGCCTCCATTTTTCTCGAGTTGGGCCTTACTGGGCGTTGGCAATATCGCGCTAATGGCAACGGCAGCCATCAGCAAAATCCGTCCTGTCCTCAACATCTTGAACTCCTTCATCGGTGATTGCACGAAACCTGAACCTGCGAATAAGGAGGCAGCACCGAAGCAGATCCAGTACGCGCCTAGATGAGAGCCCTCAACGGCGAAGAAGTTTCAAGAACGCACCGAAGTGTCCTCCAGCAAGCAAGAGGAACTGCCTGATATGGACGCCTGGACATGGGCCGTCTGCACTTGATCCTGGTGCCATCCAATGATGCTTACGCGGCCCCGGCCCTCCTTCCGCGGCGACGCTGCCACCTTCCTGAACGTTGATGACCTGGTGGCTCTTGACCGTGCTGGCCTGGCCCGATAGCCTCTTTCTTGACGCTCTTGATGACCTCCTCCGACACGCCCGGCCGGAAGCCTGTATCTGACTCATCTGAAAGTAGTTCTGCGCGGCCTCTGGAGGGACGCGAGGCGCAACTTTCTGAATCGGATAGGGTTTCCAATGATGTGAGCAGTGTAGCCATCGATCGTGGACTGCTGGGCTTCGCCGGAGCTCCTTCATCGGTGCCCCGAGCGGCAGCGAATCCGGCGGCCACCTCCGACGCCGATGCCGACGTGATGCTCCGCGTCAAGGCCGGCGACGAATCGGCTTTCGGCTACTTGGTTCAGAAATATCGCCGCCCGCTGGTCGGCTTCATGTATCGCCTGTGCCATAACCCCGCGACCGCGGAGGAACTGGCACAGGAAGTTTTCTTGCGCGTGTACCGCTCGCGCAGCAGTTACGAGGCGAGCGCCAAGTTCAGCACGTGGCTGTATCGCATCGCGACGAATCTCGCGGTGAACCACGCGCGCGACACTCGTCACGAGCGCCCGGAAAACACCGTGCGCCTCGACGAGCCCGATCAGGAGACGGGTACGACTCCCGATCTGGCCGACGACTCGCTCTCCGCCGAAGAACAACTTCTGAAGCGGGAGCGGCTGGCCGCGATCAAGGCCAAGGTTAATGCGCTGCCCGAGCGGCAGCGCCTGGCCGTCATGATGCACAAGTACCAGCAAATGGACTATCGGCAGATTGCCGCCGTGATGAAACTGAGCGAGTCGGCAACAAAGTCGTTGCTGTTTCGCGCCTACGAAACGTTGCGCGAACAGTTGAAAGAATTCGTTTCGGGAAAGCCGGCCGCGCGACCCGCGGCGGAGAAATAGAGAGACGCAGTATGGATTGCAAACACTTCCAAGAGATGTTGCCGGACCTGGCCGCTGGCATGGAAGCTTCGACGCCGGAGGTTGAAAAGCACCTCGCCTCCTGCGCCGCGTGTTCCACCCAGTTCCTTGAATTGCAGAAGACGATGGCGCTGCTCGATGAGTGGCAGGCGCCGGAGCCGTCCGCTTATTTTGATACCCGCCTCGCGGCGCGCCTGCGCGAGGAGATGGCGCGCCCGGCGCTGAGCTGGTATCGGCGAATTCTGCCGGGTGCATTATTGCGGCCGGCGTGGATGGGGTCCGCGGTCGCGGTGATTTTTATGGTGGCGCTGGCGATCGGCAACAAGTCGTATTTCGTGGAGACCGAAACGATTGCCACCAAGCCGCCATCGCTCACGCTTCCGGTTCAGCCGGGTACGGCAGTGGGCGACCTGCAGGCGCTCGAGAAGAACGACGACTTGTACGCCGATTTCGACATGCTCGACGACCTTCAGGTGCAGGACGACGCGACGGTGACTCAATAGCCGCCAGATCGGTCACCCAGGCCAGACAAGCAGGGTCCTGAAGGCCGGCAAGAGTTTTGAAAGAGAGACGAGAGATATGTTGGGGAGGAGACACATCGCAGGCTGTGTGACGGCAGTGTTGATGCTGCTCGCCCCCGCTTTCTCCGAGACTTACCGGCCACCGCACAACCAGCACCAGTCGGCGCCAAGATCACAGCCGAAAAATTCGCAACGCCGTTATTCACAACCTGGAAACTCGCAACGTCGTTATTCGCAACCCAAAAATTCAGCACCTCGTTATTCCCAACCCAAGCAGCTCCGTGCGCCCGAGCGGCGTCCTCCCAACCAGCCGGGCCACGCCGGCGCCTGGCTGCGGCGCTACAAAGATGTGCCGCCCGCCGAGCAACGCCGCGCTCTTGAAAACGACCCGCAGTACCGCCGGCTTCCGCCGCAACAGCAAAGGCAGTTGCAGAATCGTCTGCAACATTTCTCCAGCCGACCTCGCCAGGAGCAGGAGCGCATGCTCAACCGCATGGAAACCTGGGAGCACCTGTCGCCGGGGCAGAAAGATCAGGCGCGTACACTGTTCCGGCAATTCAAGGAATTGCCGCCCGATCGCCGGCGCGCCCTCAATGGGGCCATCCGTGGCATGCGCGACATGACGCCGGAGCAGCGCAATCGGTTCCTCAACTCCGATCAGGCCAACCGGCAGTTCACGCCCTACGAGCGCAACCTGCTCAACGGAGCGTCGCGCCTGCCGCTGGCGCCTGGGGGCATTCAGTAACTACTGCGGCGGCGTCACAAAGTTGATAGTTTCCATCCAATTACTCTCTCGGATTCAGATTGGCATCGTGTGCACAAATCTCCCGGGAAATTGAAACAAGCAAATTAAACTAGAAGTCGATTAGATTGCAGGTGAAAAGCCGTCAGCTGGAGGCTTTTACTGACAACTGAGAACTGACAACTGACAACTGATGACTGAGAACCTCCTCACTTCCGCAGCAAATTCTTGGCAATAAACAACACATTGGCCGGCCGCTCCGCCAGCCGCCGCATGAAGTAGGGATACCACTCCGTCCCAAACGGGATGTATACCCGCACGCGCCAGCCCTCTTTCACCAGCGACTGTTGCAGGTCGCGCCGGATGCCGTGCAGCATCTGGAATTCAAACGCATCGCGCGCAATGTTCTCGCGCGTGGCAAACACCTTCGCCTCTTTAATAATGGTTTCGTCGTGGGTCGCCAGCCCGTGATAGACGCCGCTCTTCATCAGCACCTTCATGAGCTTCACGTAATTGGCGTCAACCTCGGACTTCTTCTGAAACGCGACATGTTCCGGTTCCTTGTAGGCGCCCTTGCAGAGCCGTATCCGGATGCGGTCGGCAAGCAGTTTTTCAACGTCGGCCTCGGCGCTCCGCATGTAGGACTGGATCACCGTCCCGACATTGCCCGCATTTCCCGTAATCCGATGCAGTTCGTGCACAAAATCGAGCGTCCGCTGCGTGTAGGCGGATCCCTCCATATCGACACGAACAAAATTCTTCGGCGTCATGCTGGCCGCCTTCGCCACCAGGTTGCGCACGATGTCGTAGGCCATCTTCTCGTCCACATCGAGGCCCATGTGAGTTAGTTTCAGGCTGATGTTGGCATTGAGCTTGGCGGCGGCGATCTCGTCCAGCAGATCGTGATAGAGCCGCGCACTGGCCCGTGCCTCCTCTGCGTTGGTGACGTTCTCGCCCAGGTTGTCGATGGAGACGCCCGCGCCGAACTGGTTGACCGCGGCGGCCGCGCGGATCGCGTCGGCAACCTGCGTGCCGGCCACAAAGCGCGCCGAAGTCCGCTGCCCGAAGCTCGAGCGCTCGGCGATCCCGCGCAGGGGCTTGCTTTCGGAGAGAGCAATAAACAGCGCCCTCAGCACGCTGCACCTGATTGGGACGGGTTCTTACTGCCAGAGGCTTTCGTTGGCATTACAGTATTTTTTACCACAAAGAGACGCTTTTCAGGGTGATTCGGATCACCGTGGCGAACGCTGTCTGTCTCTCGGGCCGAGTGACCCTCGACACGACCTTTAGAATATTGACTGGCCAGGCGATCAGTCGGTATGACTGTCTGCGAGGGAGATTCATGTCTTCATGGGATGCTCAAGAGGCGGGGGCGCGCTTTGGCCAATTGCTGGACGAAGCCGTCAAAGGAGGTCCACAGATTATTACCCAGCGGGGAATTGAAATCGCGGTGCTTGTGCCCATTGAAGAATGGAAGCGCCTGCTAAAGGCAGCCACGCCAAGCCTTAAAGAGTTGTTGCTCAGTCCAGAACCACGCTTCGAAAATGTGATCCCGGAAAGACGCAAGTGGCGTCGTCGCCCGGTCGTGAAATTCGAGTGAACCGGCATCTGTTCAGCGCCAATGTCACTTCCGTATCGTCGCGCGTCACGACGTGATCTGGAATTTCTTCTCGCGATAAAGCCGGTCAAACAAGGCAAACAGCAAAGCGATCACCACGAACACCATCCAACTCGCCTCCGGACCAAGTAAACCGCCTGTCAGCCACTGCGGACCCTGCCAACGCGTTTCCAGCAGGTGGCCGATCGCGTACTCTCCGGCATTGGTTCCCGACCACACGAAAAGATTGGCGAAGTCAAATGCCGCGTGCCATCCGATCGCAAAGGCCAGTGAGCCCGTGCGCCGCAGCGTAAGGCACATAAACAAGCCAAGCAGGCCGGTCGAGGCAAAATCCTCCCACCGTTCGTGCGGCTTAAAGAAATAATGTAGTGCGCCGAAGCCGGCAGAAAGCAAAATGGATGCCCACCAAAATCCGATCCCATCCGCGAGCGTTGACAACAGGTAGGCGCGGAACTGTATTTCCTCGGCGAATCCAATCAGCACACTCGCGACAACCCAAAGTCCCACGAAATACCAAAGGGTGCTCCCATGGATGGCGAGACCGACGATTCGATAGCCGCCAAACGCCGCAATCAAACCTACCAGCAAAGACGTCGACGCGAGCCCCCAGATGATCCCAACCCAGAAATTGCGCCCCAAGGCGTTACGCACCGGAATGCCGTAGTCACGAAAGCGCCGCCGCTCGATGCGGGCCATGATCCAGGTGGCGATCACCACCTCGACGAGCCCTTGCAGATCTTGCGAACTCAATTCCACCGGATCAAGAAACGTCCGCTCGTTGAGATGAAGGACTAACGGGAGTAAGCGATCTACCAGGAGCGAGAGGGCAACGAAAATGGCCACGAAGATGAGCAGGCGCCATCCCGCCCGCAAGCCGGCAGAGTTGAAGAAGATTTTCCTCATAGAATGGTTACGATTCGCAATGATTATTCGTTCCCTCGCCGCCATCATGCAAGCTCGATGCAACTCAGTCGCTCGTCCCCACAGGCGCTCATGTAAAATAACTTCTTGTCTATGGACCTCTCAGCCATTCAGCACGCTCTCCGCGAGCGCAATATCGACGCCTGGCTTTTCTACGACCATCATCATCGTGATCCCATTGCCTATCGCGTTCTCGGCCTTCCCCACGATCTCATGGTCACGCGCCGCTGGTACTATCTGATTCCCGCCAAGGGCGAGCCCGCCAAGCTCGTGCACAAAATCGAGTCCGGACACCTCGACTCGCTCCCCGGCGCCAAATCGCAATACGCCGGATGGCAGGAGCTCTTCGACGGCCTCAAGCGCATGCTGGCTGGGCATCGCGATGTCGCCATGCAGTACTCGCCCAACAACATCGTCTTCACCATTTCCATGGTCGATGCCGGCACCGCCGACATGATCCGCGGCCTCGGCAAAAACATCGTCAGCTCCGCCGACCTCGTCGCGCAGTTCGAAGCCACCTGGACCGACGAGCAGATCAAGACGCACTTCGAAGCTCGCGATGCGATCGATGCGATTACCGCCGAGGCCTTCAGGGAAATCGGCCGCCGCGTACGCAACGGCGGCACGACCGAGCACGAAATCCAGCAGTTCTTCATGGAGGGATTCGCGCGCGAAAACATGGTCACCGACGATCCTCCTATCGTGGCAGTCAACGCCAACAGCGGCAACCCGCACTATGAGCCGCGCGCCGATCGTCCGGTGCCCATCCGCGAAGGCGATTTTGTCCTGCTCGATGTCTGGGCGAAAAAGAATAAACCCGGCGCGGTTTATTACGACATCACGTGGGTTGGCCTGGTCGGCAAGTCTCCGACGGACCGCCAGCAGGAAATTTTCAAAGTTGTGCGTGACGCCCGTGACATTGGCGTAAAAACTGTGCAGGAGGCCATCGCCGCCCAAAGACCGATCGCGGGATGGGAGGTCGATCACGCCGTCCGCGGCCTCATCAAGAAAGCCAAGTACGGCGACTATTTCATTCACCGCACCGGCCATTCCATCGGCACCGAGGTTCATTCCAACGGCGCCAACATGGACGATCTCGAAATCCACGACGAGCGTCGCATCCTGCCTAATTCATGCTTCTCGATTGAGCCCGGCATTTACCTGCCGGAATTCGGCGTGCGCCTTGAGGTCGACGTGCTCGTCCGTGCCGCAAGCGCCGAAGTCACTGGTAAAATTCAAAGAGAGATCGTGACCATCTGAAAGCAACCTTGAATGGCTAAAGCAACCCCCGAAAAAACGGCGCCAGCGCCCGAGTATCCGCTGACCAAAGAGGCGATTGTCGCGCCCATCCTCGGCTGGATCATTCCCGGCGCGGGCCACATCTATCTGAAGCGCTACGTGCGCGGCCTGCTGCTCCTTATCTCGGTCTTCGCCATGTTTTTCATCGGCCTCGCCATGAACGGCCGCATCTACAAGCCCAATGGCGGAGACATTCTCGACATCCTCGGCTTCGTCGGAGACGTGGGCGCCGGCGGTCTCTATTTTCTGGCGCGCATCATGGACTGGGGCAATGCCATGGCCGCCAACGCCGCCGCCGATTACGGCAAGACGTTCATCATCGTCGCCGGCCTGCTGAACTTCATCGCCGCCGCCGACGCCCACCACATCGCGCTGGGGAAAAAACCGTGATTACCCATTCACTGCGATTCCCCAACACAACCTCGCCATTCCCCAAGAGAACGTTGTCATTCCGAGCGCAGCGAGGAATCTGCAGTCCTTGCCCTACCCACAACCTCGCGCCGGAGAAGCACTCGTGACCCTTACCCTGACTCACTTCTCAGCCGCCGTCGTCTTCGCCCTGTTCACCTCGATCGTATTCGGCATCACCCAGAAGAACACCACCAAGGAGCAGGTGCGCTACGGCCTTTACTGCTTCGCCATGTTCGTCGGAGGAGTGTTTGTGGCGGGGTGGCTGATGTGGTTGATACGGCGCTAGGATTCGATCACTCGATTCGCGAGGTCGACTATGGACAAGGGGACGTCATTAATTTTGATTTCCCAGCCAGATTGTCCCGCAGTTCTTATATGCGCCGTGCACAAGCCCTCCGATTTCCTGCAAACCGCGATCCTGCGGAATGTAAGCGGAAGACTACTGAGCGGATTTCGTCTTGGATGGGTGATCACGTTTCCTTCCCGACGGCCTGAACTTCGCCTCGGCGCTCCGGTCAACCTCGCCGCGCCAATTGAGCATGGCAAAGCCTGTTCCGTACCCGCCCAGGGAATTAGCTCTAACGATGTTAGACAGGGCGCAACCCTCATGAGCTTTTTTGTGGCTAGAGTGTTTCTGGTCGGCGAAAAGCCGTGGAAAGCAGATCTGGACGAGATTAAGAACCGAGTGAAATCTGTAACCACATACCATGAATACCAAAGCCTCCAATAAAGGGCTGGTCGTCCTCCCGAGTTCGTTACGCCGCCGCCTCGGTATTCGCGCGGGCGATTCGCTTGGCGTTGAAGTCGAGGCGGGCAGGATCGTGCTCACTCCTCGTAGAAGGCGTCGTCTGCCGGCCCGCATCTTGACTGATCCAAAAACCGGGTTGCCCGGTCTCGGTGTCGGTCCGGGCGTGCCAGTCCTCAGCCGCAAGCAGGTCGCTGAAATTCTGCAGCGTGCTTAAGCCGGCTTGCCCCCAAGCGCCGCCAACACCTTCGCCCCATTCGGCGATCCCAGCCCAGTGCAAGCATCCCATCCCGCACCCGCCGAATACGCTCCATTGTCGCCCGACGTAACGTCGTTGAAATCCGCCGCCGTTGCCGCATTCTGATACAGCAACGGATTGATCAAGCCCGCGGGCTTGCCATTCCTCTGGTTGATGAGCGCGATCAATCCCGCCCACAGCGGAGCCACTGCGCTCGTGCCGCCGATTACGCCTGACTGCCCATCGACCAGCGTGTCATAGCCGCTGTTCGGGTCAGCGTCTCCAGCCACGTCGGGAACTCCCCGACCAACGTGTTTCCCTGGGTTTGCCGAAGGCGGAACGCCAACTCCGTTCTGCCAACTCGGAAGCGGAAAGACATCGCTGATGCCGCCTCCGGTCGCGCCTTCGTTACTCGCAAGTTCGTTCCACACCGTTTCGCTGGAGATCTTGTTCCCCGACGCGACCAGCTTTGTTCCTCCGCAGCCCAGTACGTTGGGACTCGAAGCAGGGAAGTCGACATGGCTGAGTCCGTCATTCACGCCATCGGTCGAGCCATCGTCTCCGGATGCAACGCAAACTGTCACGCCCATCGCCGCCGCGGCCTGAAATGCCTCGTTCATCGATGTCATCGCCTGCCCGGTCCACGATGACTCCGGCCCTCCCCAACTGATGGAGACGACCGAGGGATTATTGGTGCTGTCATGCACGGCAGTGGTGATCGCATTCAGGAATCCCGCATCGGTGTTGTCCGCAAAGTACGCGACAATCTTCGCGCCGGGCGCGATTGCTCCGGCCACTTCAATATCCAGCATCACTTCCCCGTCGGCGGAGTTCGGATCGCCGGTCGGATTGTTACTGCCATTTCCCACCGAAACCGCCGACACCTTCGGCGTAGTCGTGAGCTTAAGCTGCTTCCAGTAATTGCTGAGATCAGTTTGCGTATATCCGCCGCCCAACTCGATTACCGCGATACATTCTCCGGATCCGTTAACGCCGGTCGGGAAGTTATAAAGTGCTGCGACCTGGATAGGCGTAAAGGATGTGCTGGCCGCCGCGGCGTGAGCGCCGGCTCGCGCACGCCGCCTACGAAAATGGGGCTTGGCTTGGGGACGATTGTCTAATCCGAAAACGCCTTCGACCACCCCGTGCAGTTCTTCCGGCAGGTGAATCGCGCCGGTTCGTCCACGATATTTGCACTCAGGATTCTCATACTGTTTGAGCTCGACGCCAAAAGCCGCGTTCATGGCGGCGACGGTTCCCGAGAGAACGACCGTCCGCCGCGCCGCGCTCTTCTCTTTGACGATCAAGTTGTGGGCGCGCGCAAAAGACTCAACCCGGGCAATACTCGCAGGGTCCGCTCCATGGCGTTTCTCAAATTCCGCGCGGCTCAAAATCGTACGCTCCTGGACGGGCTTCCTGAGTTCCTCATCGGAGATAAACGGCCTCTTTCCGGCACGCGAGCGCAGACGAACCGTGACCTCAACTTTCTCATGAGGATTCGCTGGACCAATTTCCCGCGCTCCCTCCATCGGAGTGCGCTCACTGCCGGCAAGGGGAAGGCGCTTCGTCGGAGCGGACATAATTCTCCTTTCGTTTGAGGACCAACATCAGGACGAGGGCGGCGCGAAGAGAAGCGAAAGATTTGGCCAGAGACCGGTTAAGTATAGCTCCAATTGGAGAAGACTTAGTTCTCGGCAATCCTGTGAGTCCTCCACACTAACAAACTGACAACTGACAACTAAGAACCGAGAACTGCCTCACCCCTCCCAGACGAACGCATCGAACACACGCTTCGACTCGAACCCGATTCGATGGTAGAGCGCGATGGCCCGGTCATTGGCTTCGGTCACCGTGAGGGAGATCGCGTTGAAGTGGCGCTCACGCAGACTCTTTGTTGTCGCGGCCAGCAGCACAATTCCGAGCCCAGCGGAACGATACTCGGGCAGCACGCAGACCTGGGTGATGTGGCCCACATCCCCGCGCACCAGAGAGCAGAGAATCAAGCCGACTAAGGTTCGCGTGCGCCGCTGAAAGATTACAAACGAGGATTGTGGATCGAAGTTACCGCAGCCCGGAAAGCGCACGATATTGTTCAAAAAGCGCAGCGAGCCGGTCAGCGTACGGTACTGGTCGTTGATGTCGGAATCGACGTGCCCACGATACGCCGCGGTAATGACGGCCGCGGCAGACTGGTAGTGCTCCTCGGACCAGGGACGGATTTCGAACTCGGGCGCAAGCGGCGGCGCGGTCTGCGCATGCGCTGCCAGTTCGAAATTCATGAAGACGCGCGGATGCCGGCTGAACCCCTGCGCGAGGAAGGGCCGCGAAACTTCTCCGGTTTCGTGCGCCAGCAGTTGTGCCTCCACGCGATGGATGCCGGGCGATTGCTGGAGCGTTTCAATCACGTGGGTGAGCAGCCGCTCCTCAACTTCGTGGCGGTTGGCGGTGCGGCCTCCGTCGTGAACAAAGAGGTCGCCGATGACGCCCTTGCTCTGCTCGTACACGAAAAACGAATAGCCGAAGATGCTGCCGCGCTCGATGGCCGCATATCCCGGAAGAATTTTCGCCTCCATGTAGCGCAGGATCATCTCGGCCGATTGCGAGTAATCCCACGCCAGCAGGCTCCCCCACTGGGCGATCTCCTCCTCGAGCAAAGGCCGGAGGTCGGCGGAAGAAAAGTGGCGGAGATCGAGAATTTCCATAAGGCAGCTCTCAGCTGTCAGCTCTCAGTTTTTCGTTCCATGCGACTAAGCCTGGGATACATCAATCCGGTTTCAGCCGATCGGCAGCACAGGTTTGCTGACAGCTGAGAGCTGATCACCCCGTGACGCGTCATCTCTCCCCTATCCAATACAGTTCCAGCTTCCGCGCCGGAAAGCTGGTTAAGTATGACACCTTGCGGCGGGGAATCAGCGCGCGGAACTCGGAATTCGTATTCGCCGCCGCGAGCAGCAGATGCGCCTCGGCCGGCACCTGGCCGGTTTCATAAGTTTGCGTTGGACGATTCAGATAGAAATCGAGGCCATATTGCGGCGTGCGGCCCACGTGATAAAGCGCGACTTGCACGGGCTCGCGCGAGAACTCCTGAATGGTTTCGGCGATCGGGCGCGAGGATTGCGTGGCGTCAATCGCGGGCGCGGCGAGACGTATCACCGCCGCCACGCCGATGATCGCTGCCAGCATCGTAGTCGAACGAAGCAGTTGCGGTCCGGCGCGCGCGACGAGCGCCGCACCCATGCCTACGGCGAACACGGCAGAGATAATCGCGGCGACCCGCATTCCAGAACCGAAGGTCAAATGGTGGGCGTAGGCGACGGACGCGGCCGCAAGCGCGGCAAAGATCAATAGGCCGCAGAGGACGGCATGCGCCACCGCGAGCGGCAGGGAAATCTTAGTCCCCTGTTCCCGGCGCTCCGCAAGATACTCGCCAACGAGCAGCGCCCCGGCAGGCACAGCCGGAAGAATGTAGCCCGGCAATTTCGATTGCGATAAGCTGAAGAAAAGAACGGGCACAACCATCCAAAGCAGAAGAAACAAGCCCCACGCATCGTCTGGACCAGTGAAGGCCTCGCGCCGTTCACGCCACATCAGCCGCAGGCGTTCGATCACGGCCATGACCATCCACAACGTCCACGGCATCATCGCAAGCAAGAAAACCGGCACATAGAACCAGAACGGCTGCGGATGGTGATAGACGTTAGTCGAGAAACGCGCCAGATTGTGCTCGAGGATGAAAACCCGGAAAAACTCGGGATTGCGCATCTGCACTGCGATGTACCACGGCAACGTAACGGCCAGAAAGAGCGCGATGCCTGGTATCCACAGCGTGCGTAGCAGGGCGTTCCACTCGCGCTTGGCAGCCGCGAAAAGCAGCAAGACTAGAGCCGCAAGCACAGGCGCGACCGGACCTTTGGCCAATGCGCCAAGCCCCAGACATAGATAGAAGACAGCAAGGTTCGTCCTGCGCCGGTTTTCGCACCACCGGTACCAGGCAAGCAGGGCAATCGTGAAGGTCGCCGTCAGCGGCATGTCAGTCGAGGCCGCGTGCGCGAATCCAATCACACCGGCGCAACTGGCGGCAATGAGCGCACCATCAAGCTCCACAGACCGCCGAGCGCCCCCGTCGCGAGCTCTTCGACTCCGCAGGAAAAAATAAATCACCGCGATCATGAGCGCCCCGTCCACAGCTCCCGGAAGTCGCGCGGCCTGTTCAGTGACCCCGAGTTTGGGCCGGTCATTCCTGTCCGCCCCTGCCGCAAGACGATCCGCCACCATCGCCTGCCAATAATAAAGAGGAGGCTTCTCCAGCCACGGCTTGCCATTCAGCGTGGGCGTAACCCAGTCTCCGCGAGCGAGCATTTCGCGCGCCACCTGCGCATATCGCGGCTCGTCCGCTCCGAGCAGCCCGAAAGCTCCCAGCCCATAAAAGAGAAGGAACCCGCAACAAGCCACGAGCAGCAGGATTTCAGTTCGCAATCGCATGAGCGCTACGCCGCCCGCGGCCGCAAAAGCGCCCACACGCTGACGATCGTCCAGACGCCTTCGAGTACCAGAAACCCGATCTGAAAGGGATGAAGCGCAATCCAGAAGAGGATCGCCGAGCCAACGCCGTTCAGTATGTTATAAGTCGGGCGCCGGGAGTTAATCCACGCCATCTGATGCCCAACATAGGCGATCAGGATGAGCAGTGCTCCGGCGAAGGAAATGAGTTGGCGCGTCAGGTCCATAGGCGTTCTTTGTGCAAATAAAATTTGCCGAATCCGATGTCGCAATCGGTCTTCATTCCGATGCTGGCATCATCTCCACCGGCTCGGCGTGCAGGCGCTCCACCACGCGCGAGACGGCAATAGCGAGCGGGCCATCGAGCGAAAATCCGCTGGCGCATTTGTGCCCGCCGCCTCCAAAATGTTCGGCGACCCGCGAGACATTGATTTCACCCTTACTGCGCAGGCTCACGCGATAGCGTCCGTCGAGCATCTCACGAAAAAAAATCGCCACCTGCACGTCGCCCATCGAGAGCGCGTAGTTGACAAGCCCCTCGCAATCCTCTTCGCGCGCGCCGAAGCGCTCCATCTGCTCGCGCGTCACCCAAATCCACGCCAGCGAGCCCTCCCGGTGCAGATGACTGAGCGCCGCGCCCAGCAGCCGCATCTTCGCGGTCGAGTGTCCGAAATAAATGTGCCGCGCGCACTGCGCGGGGTTGGCCCCGGCCAGCACCAGCTCGCGCCCGACTGTGAACGTATGCTCGTTGGTGCCCTCGAACATGAACGACCCAGTGTCCGTCATGAGCGCCGTATAAAGGCAGGTAGCAATATCGTGATCGATCGGCACGCAGGCAAGTCGAGCCAGCCGGTACACCAGCTCCGCAGTAGCCATCACGTGGGGGTCGATCCAGTTGATATGCCCGAAATTGCGGCCGCTCACGTGGTGGTCGATATTAATAAGGAAGCACTGGTCGAGCCCCTGGAGCAGCGCGCGGCGCGTGCTGTCGCATTCCAGCAGGATGACGGCATCGTTCGGCGGCACGCTCTCCGCCTGGATGGCGCGATCGGCAAACGGAAGGTTCTGGTAAATACGCGGGACGCCGTCATAGGTAACGACCTCCGCATCCTTGCCCATCACGCGCAGAATCTCGCCGCAGGCGAGAGCCGAGCCGATGCCGTCGCCATCGGGCCGCGCGTGCGAAGTCACCACAAACCGTTGCCGCGCGCGAATCGCCTTGAGCACCTGGTCGAGCATAAAGAAGTTGTCAGCTATCAGCTCTCAGCCATCAGTTAAACCGCCGTGCTGACATTCTTCATGAAGTTTGGAGACGGCCAGTTTGTCCAAACCCATGGTTTTACTGACGGCTGATAGCTGATGGCCGACGGCTGTCTTCGCTATTTCTTGCCACGTTTCTTCGCGCGTGCCAGCAGCTCTTCCACGCGACTTTCAAGTTGATGCGAACGGTCGACCCGAAAATAAAGTTCGGGCGCGCGGCGCAGGTGCAGCCGTTCCACCAGTTCGTGGCGCACAAAATTCTTGGCCGCATTCAACCCTTCCAGCGTGCGCTCGGCTTCGGCATCGTCACCATCGACCGCGACCAGAACGTGGGCGGAGCGGCTGTCCTCCGCCATCTGGATGGTCGTAACGCTGGCCAGGCCAATCCGCGGATCGCTTAGCTCGCCTTCGAGGATCGTTTCAATCTCCTCGCGCAAAGCCTCGCTCAGACGCTCGCGATGATATTTGACTCCACGGCGTTCCATAAGGGCTTGAAGAAAACCTTAAAGAATAGCAGAAAGCCGGAAGGGCGGTTGGTCGTTCGAAATTGGTCGATAGTCGTTTCGGAGTTTGGATCAGATAGTGATCGTCAGAACTCCCCAACGACTAACGACCAGCAACCAACGACTCTACAGCACTTCCACGAACGAGTCCGAGACCTCCGCGCCATGGTTGTTGGCGATGCGAGTAGCGGCGCGCTCAACGTTTTTCATCAAACCTTCAAGGTAGTCGCGCGAGTGCGAAATGGCCACCACGCCGATGGTGGCCTGGTTCCAGAGGTTCGAGGGATCAAGTTCGGCGACCGAGACGTTGAACGAAGCCCGCAGCCGATCTTTAATGCTGCGTACCACCTGCCGCTTGTCCTTAAGCGACTGGGCCGCTTCGATGCGCAGGTCAAGAGTGAGGGAGCAGATCATGCCCCTACAGTCTAAAAGAGAGAGCGGTTTTCGGCTCGCGGCTTTCGGCTCCAGCAACGGCAGCCGACCTGCAAGCACCAGGCATTTCCAAGAGCCAAGAGCCAAAAGCCGAACGCCGAACGACCAACGACTAGCGACCAACGACCGACCTGTGCTACACTAAAAGTGCTAAGTTTGACTCACAGTGAGTTGAAGGTCGGTACCGCCAACCAGCGTCACACCACTTCCACAAGCAACGAATCACCTCAGCACATTTCAATCAGCAACAAAGAATAGGAACATTAACAATGGCAGAACAAGGAACAGTGAAGTGGTTTAACGACGCCAAGGGCTATGGCTTCATCAGCCGTCAGAATGGCGAAGACGTTTTCGTGCATTTCTCCGCGATCCAGTCAGGCGGCTTCAAGAGCCTGCAAGAGGGCCAGACCGTCAGTTTCGACGTGACCAAAGGCCCCAAGGGCTGGCAAGCCGAGAACGTAACGGCTGTCTAACCAGCCGCGAAAATCTCTGAGAAACAGGTGCCCGGCATTCGTGAGAATCCCGGGCATTTTTGCGTCTGTAGAGCGGACACTCCTGTCCGCTGCTTTTGACGTTGCCATTGAAGTTGAAGTTGAACTTGACGTTGGTGTTGCCTTTGACTTGACCCGGGCCTCGGTTCTCATCGCTGACCGGACGACCGGCCACTCGACTCTCGTTTGCCATCCTGAGCGACGCGAAGGATCCATAGAGTTTTGACCGCGCGGTCATAGGCAACCCGCTCACCGCCTTGTAAACACCCCTCGCGGTGCTACGCTTCCGCGACCGTGCAGGACCAATTTCCATCCGGTCCAATTCCAACAGGAGAAACGATGAAAAAAGCTCTATGCGCCACTCTGTTTGTCGCAACGTTGCTGACCGCGCTGCCCGTGCTCGCGCAGAATCCGAACTACACTTCCGGACCGGTTTGGCGCGTCACCTACTTCAAACTCAAACCCGGCCAGGGAGAAGCGTTCTGGAAAGATTTTCGCGAGAACGTGAAGCCATCCTATGAAGCGTTGAAGAAGGAAGGCCTCATCAGCGACTACAAAGTCTGGACCAACGTGACCACCGACGGCCCGCAAGACTGGGATATCGCGGTTGGCTACATGATCCCGAACTGGGCGGCCATCGATCAGCTCGATGCCCGAGCCGCCACCATCCTCGCCAAGCACTATGGATCGCGCGAGGCCATGCTCGAAGCGGGAAAGAAACGCAACGAGATACGCGAAGTGGTCGCCAGTAAGCTGGCCCACGAAGTGATGCCGAAGTAGGAATTGAATCGGGATTCCGCTTTTGGGTGGCGCAGCGCTCTAGCGCTGCGGTGACCGCCGATTCTGAGCGATGACAAAGTGCCCGAGATTTGTGAGAATCCCGGGCATTCTTGCGTTTCACCCTTCACGTCTTGTCATCCCGAGCGAAGCGAGGGATCTGCAGTTTGGCGGGATGCCCAGCCTCCGCCGATACAACCACACAGTGGGCAGCAATCTGATCGCATCATGGGCCCCCCATCGCCCAGCCGCGATCCAGTCGGGTGGCTTCAAGAGCCTGCGAGAAGGCCAGACCGTCCAGTTCGACGTGACCAAAGGCCCTAAGGGCTGGCAAGCCGAGAACGTAACGGCTGTCTAACCAGCCGCGAAAATCTCTGAGAAACAGGTGCCCGGCATTCGTGAGAATCTCGGGCATTTTTACATGTGGAGACCGATCGTTGGACGTGATACTGCTGCCGGAACTCAGGATGGAAGGCCGCTGTCCCGCACGATTAGTCACTGAGATCCCGACAATTGCGGACCTTCCGTCGTGCTACCCTAGCCCTGATGAAATGGAGTAGCGGTTACGGAATAGCCGCAATCACGCTTGGCGTTACCATCCTGGCAGCGGCGGCAGCGTGGTTGGTTGTGCCAGAGTTTCGCACGTTAGTAGGACTGGACAAACCCAATGCTCAGTTCGTTAAACCAAACATTTCAGGAGTCGTGGTCGATCGGGACACCAATCAAGGAATCGGTCAGGCCTTGATAACGCTTGTGGGACGGACTGAGCAAGGCGTAACAGAGGACTCTGGCAACTTCAGAATAGACCTCCCGCCCGATGTGCCCAATCGTCTTCGGCTTCGTGTCAGTAAAAACGGCTTCCAACCTCTCGATACTAGCATTCAGCCTCCGGCAGACAACCTAGTATTGCCCCTTCGAAAGCAATGAAACGGCGATTTATCACTATAGTGATCTTTGTCACGATGGCGCTTTTCGAATGGGGTGTCGCTCAAACTAAGAACCTGGTGATGTCTGGCTTCGTCACCGACAAGGAATCGCACCCTCTGGAAGGCGCTCGGGTCACCGTGGCCGGAGACAAGGCAACCTCGGACACAACAACGGACAGCGAAGGCGCATTCATTCTTACGTTCGTGAGAGGTATCCAGGGGGGCAGTACGGTACGGGTTCGGATAGAAAAACCAGGATATAAACCGTATGACAAGTTGGTCGCGGTTTCTGCTGAGATTCCGCTGCGAGTTTCGTTGGAATCGGCTGGAAAGAAGAAGCCTAAGAAGGCAACTGTGGTTACGCCGACTTATGATCGCGCCCATTTGGCCGTCGTGCGCGTTGATTTGTGGGCCGCCCCGATGCATTCCGAGGCAATGGTGACGGTAAGGAATATTGGGAGCAAACCGGTAGTACCATGCGCTATCTTGCGAGGAGCAATCATTACCAGTCCCTGGCTTAACGGATCAGAGCCGGAGGATCGATTATTTCTCCAACGTCCAGAGTGGCAAGAAGGTGGTAAGGGGCAGGTGAATTGTCAAGCCGACTGGAATCCTGGCGTTGATAAGACCTATTCGATACAAAGGGCTGTCCCCGACAATGGGCTTGATGACTGGACTTCTCTTATGCTTGGAGAAAAACTCTGGTACGTTGTCTCAAGGCTGGAATACAGAGACTCGGACATGGGGAGCGCGTTGCCTCCAATCGAAACCTGCGTCTACTTCAGGGCAGAGAAGCCGGAGTGGACGATTAATAAATGCTATGGGCACAACGATCCCACCCGTAACAGTGAATGGCTATCGGGTTCAGGTCGAGAGGGCACTCCCCCTCCGAAAGCACAGGGCCGGACCAAGTAGGGTTAACAAACAGCCAGATCAAATCGATTACTACCACCATCCAACACCCGGCGGATTCGAGTGAAAACTGGCCGGCCGTGAAGCGAGACTCCTCACCAGGGTCGCAGTAGCATGGTTCCATCAATGGTTAGCAATCTTTGCCAATCATGCTATCTTGATGTGAAAGGTCCCCACAGCCCCGACGCCATGCCAACCCGCCACGTCAATTTGACCCGCGAACTTGACTGCTTCGTGGGCACCAAAGTTAAGAGCGGACGTTACGAAAACGCCAGCGAGATGGTCCGTGCCGGCCTGCGGACCTTGGAGCGCGAAGAGCGGCAATACGAAGTGAAACTCGCCGCGCTTCGTGCGGCGCTTGACGAAGGTGATGCCAGCGGTATCGCCGAGAGGAACGTTTTTGGACGTATCCGCAAGGCCCTGAGAGCTAAGAGCTAGGACCCCGGACCTGAGAGCTGCCTGTAGGATCTTCCGGTGACCGGCGACCCGCACCCGCTCCTAAAAGTGAATCGTTCCCTTAAACAACCAGAACAACTCAATAATCAAAATAATCACCACCAGAAACTCCAGCACAAACGCGCGGCTCTGGTGGAACTGGTCGACCATGAAGCGGTAAAGCTCCTCGGCAGTATGGACTTTCTGGTTGACGAGGTCTTTGTAGTCCGTCACGCCGACCTTCGACGCGGCCACTTTATAAAGCCGCGCCGAGAACATGTCGCTGAGAAACTTGATGGCGTTGTCGGCGCGCTCGGTGAGTTCGTCCACGTCGAGCAGCACGGTGTGCAGCCGGGAGGCGCGTTTCGCGGTGCGCCAGCGCGCCCAGATGCCCGAGCCATGATCCATGAACTCGTAGACGCTTTGCAGTTCGCGCGTCAGTAGCTCATCGTAGTGGCGGAACTCGAGTAGCTGCGAGTTAGCGTATTCGAGCAACTGGATCGCAGTTTCCGCGCCCGCCTGGTTGTCATAGAGAAACGCTGCATTCCAGCCGATGACGGCGAGGTCGTTGGGATAATACGAAATTCGCGATTGCAGAATCTCCTGCCGCTCGCCGTCCGAGAGCGGCACGGTTTCGCCCCGCACGATCTGGGCAATGCGTCCGCCCTCCGCCGCCAGTAGCTCGGACCCCGAGGGATTGCCCGCGCACTCGCGCACGTGGAAGATGAAATAGTCTTCCGTCAGCCAGTCGGCATAAAAGTTGGCCGCGGGGCGTTTTGAGTCATTTGGTATGGCGGCATTCGGCCCGGCCAAATAGGGCTTAACCAGCGCGGGATAAGCGCGGTCCAGCTTCTGCGTCACGATCTTTCTCGCAAAGCTGGTGAAGTCGGTATCCCAAACCCAGCGGCCGGCTAAACGCACAAGCGTGTCCCAATCCCCGGCAAAAGGAAGCTCAAAGACGACGCTCAACACTCCATAGTCGTAATACTTGATCTGGGCGTCGAGCCGCTCGCCGCTGTCGAGCACCAGCGGCTCAACCCGCTCCACCACCGGCGGCCGCTGATATTGCACGTATCCGGGAGTAGGGTGCTTGAAGCTAGCCTCCTGCCGCCGCGCCCCGAAGATGGTGCGCAGCAGGTCGAGACGAATCTCCTCCGAAACGTCGAACTGAATCAGGACGAGGACCGAGCCTTGCAGTGTTTTGTCTATCGGCTGCACCACCGAGGGCAGCGGCGACGAGACCAGAAGACTGCTCTTTTCCGTGTCCATAAAGTCAGCTCTCTTGCCCAGGACAGGGCGAGCGCCCAAGGCACCCTGGGCCAGAGCAGGCCACAGGAAAACCAGCAATTAGCTATTGTCGCAGAAACCCCAAAGGATGGGCAGGGGTTGGCATAAAGCCCTATAAATCAGAGAGATGCAAGGTAGGTGACAGGACTGAACTCCCGGAGGGAAAGCGCGGCGGACTGCCATGAGGGAAGAGAAAAGAGACAAGAGACAAGCGCGCCCAGCGCCTCAGGCAACGCGTTCCGGAGCTCCCGTCTTCCCCTTGCCGGTATTGCTGGCATTCAACCGGATGCGGCTCACCCGCGCCGTCTTCTGCACGAGTTCATTGGTAGACTTCGAGACCTCACCCGCCATCACGTTTCCGGCCGCCAGGGCAAACCGCAGCGCATCCGCCTGATCTTCAAAGTAGAGAACAACTTGGCCCGACATAGAACTTCTCCTGGGTCTTCATATGGCACGCTGAGAAAGACCAATTCCGCGAAGTACAAGAATGAAGCAACGTACGACGAAGCAGCCGGGCGGAACAAAAAACAACGCCATTGTGCCCCATTGTGAAAGAAGGCCAAGCCAAGTCAAAGTGCTTTTCTTGGTTCCATGGTTGACGGTTAAGTCAGACAGCGCCGGCAACCCGCCCCCGCAGAACCCGGCACTGCAATCACGGTCCAAGAAACACTGTTTCCCCTTTGCCGAAGCAAATGCTCCACGCCCAAACGCGGTGCCGTGAAACCAAACTAAGAAACCGCCCAACCTCCAAGCCATCTTGAAGTTACCAGCCACATACGTACAAAAATATAAGCACAAAATAAGCTGCACATGCTCCACGTGGAACATTTTGTAAACTCTCGCCAGCGCAAGCCTCCCAAGTGCCGTAAAATGTTGTTTCCTATGGAAATAGCCGAGCAGGTCACCCCAACCGCCCTCAACCTCCCCTGGGTCCGCTCCCAGTTCCCCTCCTTAGCCCAGACCGTCCATGGCCAGCCCGCCGTCTTCCTGGATGGGCCGGGGGGACGCAGGTCCCGCAGCGGGTCATCGACGCCATCTCCGGCTACCTGTCCCAGGACAATGCCAACACCGGCGGCGCGTACCAGACCAGCCGCAACACCGACCGCATGATCGCCGAGGCGCGCGCGGGAATGGGCGATTTTCTGAATTGCGATGCCGATGAAATTGTCTTCGGCCAGAACATGACCTCGCTCACCTACGCCATGAGCCGCTCCATTGGCCGCGAGCTTGAGCCGGGCGATGAGATCGTGCTCACGCTGCTCGACCATGACGCGAACTTTTCTCCGTGGAAGGCGCTGGAGGAGAAGGGCGTGATCGTGCGCGCGGCCAAGTTCAATGCGGCCGACTGCACGCTCGACATGCATGACCTGGCGCGGCAGATCACCAGCCACACGAAGCTCGTTGCGGTGGGCTATGCGTCGAATGCGGTGGGCACGATCAACGATGTAAAAGAGGTTGTGCGGCTGGCGCGGGCGGCTGGAGCTCTGAGCTACATCGACGCGGTGCACTACGCTCCGCATGGGCTGATTGATGTGCGCTCGCTTGATTGCGATTTTCTGGTGTGTTCGACTTATAAGTTTTTTGGTCCGCACATGGGCGTGCTTTACGGCAAGCGTGCGCACCTGCAACGGCTGCGTCCCTATAAGGTTCGTCCGAACACCAATGCGATTCCCAACTGCTGGGAGTGGGGCACGCTGAATCATGAGTGCATCGCCGGGATCAAGGCGTGCGTGGATTATTGGGAGGACGTGGGGTGGCACGCGAATCCATCCGCCAAGAGCGGGCGAGAAGCTATTGTGGCGGCGCACTCCGCGATTCATCTTCATGAGCGGGCTCTGACGGAGAAGATGATTGCTGGGCTCGTGGAGATCTCGGGCTTGAAGATTTACGGCATTCGCGATCCGCGCCGGTTCAATCGGCGCTGCGCTACCTTCGCGGTGCGGGTCGATGGGCACACTCCGCTGGAACTGGCTACGAAACTGGGTGAGCGCGGCTTCTTTACCTGGGATGGAAATTACTATGCGCTCAATGTGACGGAGCAACTTGATGTCGAGCGGACGGGCGGGTTCTTACGGATTGGGCTCGTGCACTACAACACTGCCGAAGAAGTGGAGCGGATGCTTGCCGCGCTGCGCGAGATTGTTAAGGTGTAGCGGCCTCTGTCGGGCTTTGCCCGACTGGACAGCCGGGGCGGCTGTCCCCACGTGAGTCGCTACGACTTTGCTTTGATCTCTTCTACCGTATTTCCTCTTCCTATCAGAGCAATGCTTGCCAGGCCTATGAACAGGCCGTGTTCTACTATTCCAGGAATGTTACTTAGCGTGCGGGACAGCCCGAGCGGGTCATCAATTGTTCCGAAGCTGCAATCGAGGATGGGGTTTCCGTTGTCGGTGATGTAGGGGCTGCCGTCTTTGCGCGTGCGCAATTTTATTGATGCGCCGAGGCTCGTAACTTTCTTCTCTACCACTGCGCGCGCGAATGAAATAATTTCCACGGGCAGCGGAAACTTGCCAAGGTGCTCTACGACTTTTCCGGAGTCGGCGATCACTACCATTTTCTTTGAGGCGGAGGCGATTACTTTTTCGCGGAGGTGCGCGCCGCCTCCGCCTTTGATCAGGTTAAGATGCGGGTCGATTTCGTCGGCGCCATCGATGTCGATATCGATGTCAGGGTGCTGATCGAGAGTTGAAAGCGGAATGCCGACGGCGCGGGCCAGTTCCGCGGTCGCGTTGGACGTTGGGATCCCCGTGATTTTCAATCCAGCTTTCACGCGATCGCCCAGAGCGATGACGGTGAAGTAAGCGGTTGAGCCGGTGCCGAGTCCGACGATCTCTCCGTCGCGAACGAGTTGCGCGGCAGCGCGTCCGGCTAATTCTTTTTCTGATTCATTGGCCATGGGTTTGGAGAGACTGAATATTATTTCATAGAGGAGCTCTCAGCTCTCGGCTCCAAGCTCTCAGCAAAAACCTACACAGGAATTATCTTTTGAAAACTTCGATGTAGACGAGATAGCCCGCTAGAGCCAAGCCGAACAAGCCTAGCAGGTACGACACAATGTCAATCACGAAGCCAGCCGGCTCGAAGGTGTCTTCGTCAAGCTGGGCGCGGGTTTTGCGATAGCGAGACAGGCCCGCGAGGATGAGAAGCACCCCGCCAACAATGGAGATTACGCCGAACCAGGCGGTGATGCCCGAGGTGGCTGCGCCTCCCCCTTCGAGATGCAGGAACTCGCGCAGCGCGATGGAGAAGCGGCCGATGGCGAATCCGAAGATGACGGTAGCGATGCCGGTGCGCACCCATGCCAGGAAGGTGCGTTCGTTGGCGAGGTGATCGCGGGCGCGGTTGGGGTTCGCGGGCAAGGCGATATTATTTCACGATTGTGGAACGATGGCTGCCTCACCGGTCCACGCATTTTCTAAGATGCAGGCAGTTGCCGAGCTTCGCTCGGCTGGACAGCCGAGGGCGGCTGTCCCCACGCGAGCTTAGCCTGCGATCATCTTGCCAAGAATTTCTTTCAGCAGCTTGGCGGCTACCATGGCGGTGATCTGCGTGTTGTCTTGCGCGGGATTGAACTCTACCAGGTCAGCGCCGGCGATTCTGCCGGTGATGGCGTGCAGGTGCGCGATGGCTTCGCGAACCGACATGCCGCCCGGTTCGCGGTGCGAGATGCCGGGAGCGAAGGCGGGATCGAGCGCGTCCATATCGAAAGATATGTACAGCGGACCATCGACCTTCATGCGATCGAGCGCGGGCAGGTGGCGCATCTCGATGACTTCAACGCCGAATTTTTTTGCCTGCTCACGCTGGTGGAGGTTCATGGTGCGGATGCCGACCTGGATCAGTCGTTTGGCCGCGCCCGCTTCCATGATGCGCGCGAACGGGCAAGCGTGCGATTGGCGGTTGCCCTCGAGTTCGTCGTAGAGGTCGGGATGCGCGTCGAAGTGGATGACGGTGAGATCGGGAATGCGCTGGCCGAAGGCACGCACAATGGGCAGCGTGATGGAGTGATCGCCGCCGAGGCAGACGGGGCGCAGGTTGTGGTCAAGTAGCTCGCCGACCTTTTCCTCGATCGCCGCGAATGGCGTTTGAAAATCAAATTTCAGATCGCCCGCATCGCAGTAGGCGCCTTCGTCGTTAAGGTCGACACCGGACTCGGTCGAAGAGTTAGCGGAATCCGAATCGAAGGCAACGCGGATGATGGGAGGCGCGCCCGCCGATCCTCGGAGCCAGGAAGAGTTGGCGTCGAATGGAATGCCCAGCAGGACGGGCGTGCCGGCTTTCGCGGATTTGAGGAGAGTCGTCAGTTGTCAGTTCTCAGTTGTCAGTTCTCTGCTCTCGGTAAAGCAGGGCGAAGCTAACAGCAAAGATTAAACCTCGGATGGGTTTTGGGTCTATTGAATTGCGAAGGCGGTTGGGAAATCTCCGATCAGGTGCCGGCGACAAACTTGAAACCACGAAGGACACAAAGGTACACGAAGTGCTGCGGGGTGCGGAGATTCAGTCAGCGAGAGGCGGCATTGCGGAGGTGGGATTTGTGGGCGAAGGTCCAGAGATACATGCAGGCGTAGGCTCGCCAGGGACGCCAGGGTTCCACGCGCTTGTCCAGTTCGCGCGGATTACGAAGATCGAGGGCGCGCAAGAGGCCGAGGTCTCCCGTGGGAAATGCATCGGGCTCGCCCAGCGCGCGCATGGCTACATATTGCGCGGTCCAACTGCCGATGCCGGGAATTTCGCAGAGGCGCTGGAGAAAAGATTCGGAGTCGAGGATGCGGTCGAAGGTGATTTGTCCATCGCAGACGGCGCGCGCCAGAGCGCGGATGGTTTGCGCGCGCTTTTCGGTGAGGCCGACGCCAGTGAGTTTGGCATCGGCGAGAACGTCGGGCGCGGGGAAGAGATGCGTGAGGCCGTTGGCTTTGGCGAGCGGCTGGCCGAAGGATTTTGCGATGCGTCCGGCCAGCGTGGTCGCGCCGGTGACGGTGACTTGCTGGCCGAGGATGGCGCGAACTGCCAGTTCGAAACCGTTCCAGCAGCCGGGGACGCGGAGTCCGGGCTCGGCTCGCAGGCTTGGGGCCAGCTGGCGATCGGTGCGCAGACTCTTCGCGATAGCGGCCCAGTCGGCGTTGAGATCGAACATGGAGCGGATGCGCTCGATGATGGCGAAGAGGGAACGCGGGTCGGCGATCTGAACGCGGACTTCGAGTGAGTGTTGATCGTCGTTCAGGGAAACTTCGAAATGTCCCTGGCAGCCGTTGATCGAGATGGAACGGCGATAACAGTTTTGCTCGACCAGTTCGACACCGGGTGTGGTCCGGGCGGCGAGAAAAGAAAGCATGCCGTTCCAGTGATAAGGCGGGCGAAAGCGAAGATGGAAAACATATTCGTTTTCGGGCTGAAGCTCGGTTTGCCGCGCCAGACGCCGGATTTGGGTCGGAGTGCGCTTGTAAGTTTTCTTGATGGCGGCATTGAAGCGGCGGACGCACCCGAAGCCGGAGGCGAGCGCGACTTCGCCGAGCGGGAGGCGGGTGTCGTCGATCAATTTTTTTGCGAAGTGCAGGCGGCGTGTTTGCGCGACGGCGCTGGGCGTGGCTCCGAGATGACGGATGAAGAGGCGGCGGAGATGACGCGAGCCGACGCCGACGCGCTCGGCGAGATTTTCGATGCCGCCATCTTCGAGGCCGCTTTCACCGATGAGACGCAGAGCTCGAGAGACAGTATTGGAGGTACCGAACCAGGCAGGGGTGCCGGGTGAGCACTCGGGGCGGCAGCGCAGGCAGGGTCGAAAACCGGCTTCCGCGGCCGCGGCCGCGGTGGGAAAGTAGCGGCAATTCTTTTCTTTGGCGGTAGGCGCGGGACAGATGGAGCGGCAGTAGACTCCGCTGCCGACGACGCCGATGAAGAACTTGCCGTCGAAACGCGGATCGCGGGAGAGGCGGGCGCGGGAGCAGGTCTGGAGGTCGAGGGTCATTGGTTTCGAGCTGCGGTCGCTGTCGAGCTGCGCTCGGCTGTCCCCACGTGTTTCGATGATAGTCGAGTTGCGTGCTTGAGTTGGACGTTTTCGGACCGGGCTCGGCGGGGTTAGAAAATTCGTTGGCACGGGTTGTGGTGGACGATGTGCCGGCGAGGACGCCGCCACGACAGCCGGCGGGACGCCGGCGCTACGGTCGCGCTACGCGGACATTACGGTTCTTCGTCGTGGCCGGTTTCGTCGATGAGGAAGCCGCCGGAATCGTCGGCTAATTCGCGCAGGTGCTGGTAGTGTTCGTACCATTCGGTGGCGGCTTCGTAGACGAACATGCAACCCTGATAGGCCCAGGCGAGCTGCACGAAGCCGGTTTTGCCGATGTAGGTTTTCAGCCAGCGGCCTTCTTCCATGTCTTCGTCGCTGGAATATTCGCCGTCGGCAAGGCGTTCGGTGAGGCGGTCGTACTCCTCGCGGTCGAGCACCCAGGAGTGCATGGTCAGGAAGGCTGTGTTGGTCGACTTTGCCAGCTCCACGAAATCCTTCCAGCCGTCGGGGTTTTGACCCGAATCCCAGAGAACGCTCGGGACTTCTTCGCACTCGACATAGCCAAAGAAACGACGCATGCCCAGGCCTTCGATGAAGGCAGTCATGTCGTCTTTCATGGCGGTGAGATCGTCTGGATGTGGGGACATGTATTGAACTATTGTACGGCCTGGGCGGCAATGTCAGCTACGAGCCGCGAGTCGCGAGGAAGCCTCGCCGATCCGTGGATGGCAGCTCGAGGCTCGTAGGTAGTGTCTTAATTTGACTTTTTTCACCACGGAGTCACAGAGGCACGGAGAAAACCTTGAGCCTGTAAAAACCGGAAGGGAAAGCTTTTGCCCAGCAGTTGGGTTCTCGTGTCTCCGTGACTCCGTGGTGAAAAACCAAGTTAGGACAGTGCCGGGTCGTAGCGAGCGACTCGCAGCTTGTTACCGCTGTGTTAAACTTTCTGTTCGCCTGAACGACTTCTGACATGCTCTTTTCCAAAGAATATGTGGGCTATCTGGCCCGCGAGGTTTCCAAAAAACTGATTGCCAGCGGTCTCATCGAGACCAAGGCGGCGCCTGCCCTGACGGAGAAGGTGCACGCGGCGCTGCTTGAAGAGTTGGCGCTCGAAGACCGCATTAATGACGAGGTGCGGGTGATTCTCGAGGCGTATTCCGAGGAGATGCAGAAGAGCGGCGCGAATTATCAGGAGATGTTTCGCAAGGTGAAGACGGAGCTGGTGAAGAAGTATAAGGCGGTGCTGTAGGGTACACGCAGCGGCTCAGCCGCCGAATCGGAAGCAGATTTATCGCAGCGTCTGAAGCGCTGCGCCACCCAAACCCGGAATGAGCCGTGCTAAGTCCGGAGCGTTAAGAGGATGAGACTGTTGTGCGATTGAGCCGCGACAAAGTTAACAAGCTGGCCCATGTCATCACCGATGCGGTGGCGGACATGGATTCGGTCGATTTTATCGAGGACCGGAATACTATCCGGCTTGAGGTCCGCAAAATTCTCGAGGAACTGCTGATGCAAGAGGCGCGCATCGATCAGGAGGCGCGGCGGAAGATTGAGAGCCAGCGGCGGACGATTATTGAGGGGTCGGAAGAATGGACCATTCTTTACCGCAAGTATTACAACGATGAGGTGAAGAAGCTGGGAGTGTGAAAGGCAGCCATTAGCTCTTAGCTATTAGCTTTCAGTTCTCAGTCTTCAGTCTTCAGTTCTCAGTCTTCAGTCTTCAGTTCTCAGTCTTCAGTTCTCAGTCTTCAGTTCTCAGTCTTCAGTTCTCAGTCTTCCTCCTCGTAGCGATTTCATCTTCCGACTTCCAGATCGGGCATCTTCAGCACTTCTTCCTGATCCTTTTCTTTCTTGGTCGAAATGCCTAGCGCTTTTAATTCTCTGGCGACGGGCTGAATTTCCTGCACGACTCTGGCTAACGTTTGGGCGGCGGCTTCTTTGTCGCTGTTGTCGGCTTCGTTGCGCTGGAGGAGGGATTCCCAGATAGTTTTTTCGTGGGGGTAGACTACGATTTTTACTTCGTCGGTATCGGGGATATTGGCCGCTTTCTTGGCTAGCTTCAGGGCGGTATCGTAGCCTCCCAGTTCGTCGACTAGGCCCAGGGTCTTTGCATCCTGGCCGGACCAGATTCGGCCTTTCGCAATTTCGAGAACCTTTTCTTTGGGGAGCTTGCGGCCGTCGGCTACTTTGCTGGTGAAGTCTACGTAGACGCGGTCGAGCCAGGCTTCGAAGCGCGCCCACTCGGCGGGTGAGTAGTCATGCGTGCCGGTGAACATGGTGGCTTTCTCGCCGTCATGGACTTCATCCCAGGAGAGGCCGACTTTGTCCCACAGGCCGGAGGTGAGCATCTTTCCGCCCAGTACGCCGATGGAGGCCGTGATGGTGCCGGGCTGGGCCACGATTTTGTCGGCGGCCATGGCAACAAAATAGCCACCCGAGCCGGCGAGATAGCCCATGGAGACAATGACCGGCTTGCCAGCTTTGCGCGCGTTCACTACCTCGCGCCAGATCGTGTCAGAGGCTACATACGAACCGCCGGGGCTGTCGACGCGGAAGAGGATTGCTTTGACGCGGTCGTCGTTGGCGGCGGCGCGGATGGCCGCGGCTACGGTGTCGGAGCCCATGGTCTGCTCGTTCTGTACGGGATCAAAATCGCTCTTGCCGCGGGTGACGGCGCCGACTCCGTAGATGAGCGCGATGCGCTTGCCATGATCGTGGGGATGGCCGGCGCGGTCGAGATACTTGTCGAGATAGAGGAGCTCGGCGTTGCTGCCAGCCTGCGTTTTGACCTTGGCGTAGACTTCGTCGCGGTAGGCGACGCCGTCGACTAACTTGGCGTCCGCGGCCTCTTTGCCGAGGTAGGGGCCGGCGTCGACGAGCGCTTGAAATTTGTCGGGCTCGATGTGGCGGGCCTGGCAGATGCCGTCCTTCATCTGGTTGAACCAGGAATTCATGATGGCGGTCATCTCTTCTTTGTGGGCAGGAGTGTATTTAGATTCGGTATAGAAGTTAAGCGCGGCCTTGTATTCATAACGATGGTCGCCGTGGAAGGACATGCCGAGCTTGTTGAGCGTGCCTTTGAGGAAGGGCGACTCCATGATGATGCCGGTTAGGCCGATATCGCCCGAGGGCTGGAGATAGATCTGATCAAAGGCGGTGGCGAGATAGTAGGCGCCGTTGCCGGGGCCGAATTCACCGAAGGTTTCGCTGTAGGCGACTGCGAATTTTTTGTGGCTGCGGAAGCGGAGGACGGCGTCGCGAATTTCCTGCACCTGGGCCAGGGGCATGGCGGTAGCGCCGATGCGGGCGATCATGCCGACTACGCGGTCGTCGCCGGCGCCGCGGTCGAGGGCGTCGACTACGTCGCGCAGGGACTGGCGGTCGGTGGACATGAGGCGGGCGGTGGGTGTGTCGGGGACGTTTTCGAGGAACGATTTTTCGAAGTTGGCTTCGAGGATGGTTTTGGAGGGAACTCTTCCCTTGAGGTCAATGACGGCGAAGAGGACGATGACCATTCCGATGAGCCAGAGAGCGCCGAGGATGGCGAGGAAGCGGACGATGAGTTTGGACATGTGGTCCCCCTTTGGTAATAGAAAAGTCTAACGCGAATGGAGGAGACGTGGTGGGAGCCGGGATGGCGCAGGCGATTGCGGATTCCTCGCCCACTCACTTCGTTCGGGCTGGGAATGACAAGAGATAAAAATCAGGGATGGCGAGAGGTAAAAAATGGGAGTGACGAGGAATGGAAATCGGGATACTGCGGGCTACAGGCGGGACCGAAGTCCCGCCTGTGGCCGGTTGGTTATTTGCCGGTGCCGGTCAGAGATACACTCTGCGGGCTGCCGGGGGCGTTGTCGGTGAAGTTCAGGCTGCCGGTGCGCGTGCCGGTCTGGGTCGGGGTGAACGATATCTTCACCACGCAACTTGCTCCAGCGGCCACCGTGCCTCCGTTGACGCAAGGAGTCACTTTCTTGGTCTGTTTGACGGCCACGAACCCGAAGTCGCCAGTGGTGGCGATCGTGCTGATGGTCAGTGTCCCAGTCCCAGTGTTGGTGAGAGTGACTTTCTTGGCGCCTTTGGTGACGCCTACCAGAACCTTGCCAAACTTCAGCGAGGTGGGTGCGAGCGAAACCTGTGGACCGCCACCGCCACCGCAGCCGGCGAAGCTGAACGATCCGATCTGGGTGCTCCAATCGAATTGCGTCGTGGTCTTGTAGTACTCGGTGGTGTACCAGAAGGTGCAGCCGTCCTGGTCGATACGCATCGAGCTGTAGTCGCCCCAGCGGTTCGAGGTGTCAGGCTGCGAACCCGTGCCTCCAACCAGCATCAACTCGGGCTCAAGAGTGCCCGCGGCATCGCTGGGTGTGCGGCCGGCCACGAAGATCGAGGGGTACGTCGCCGTCCCATTGGGACAGGTGCTGCCGCAGGACTCACTGTAGCCGATAAGGATGTCGCCCATCTTGTCGCGAGCTACCGAGCCCATCCAACGCCAGTTGCCATCGGGAGCATAGGTGCCTTCCTGTGCGACGCTGACTGCGGTGGGCGCGACGGCGGACTGAGGACCCGAAATATCCTCCCAACGGACGCCATTCTGGCCGCCCGAGGCAGCAACGTCAAAGTCCACCAGCCAGTGCTGCTGGCCGGAGCCACCTTCGTTCCAGTAGGCGAAGCGATACATGAGGCGATCGCCGAGGGAGTCGGCCAGGTCGCTGATTCCCTTTTGCGGAACGCAAGCGCCACCGTAGTTGCCATTGCAGGCCGGGGTGAAGGTGGCAATGCTGACTAACTGGCTGTCGTTGTCACCGGTGAAGGTTGCGCCCTGCGTCCAGTCGGCCGGGTTGTTAATGTGTACCGAGTAGAGCGAGAGGTGAGAGTTGTCGATGTCGCCGAGGCTGCCAATGGCGAACTGATCCTGACCGCTCGGAGGCAGGGTCGCAGAATCAAGATCGGCCGGCAACAGGCTGTCGTTGTAGTTGGGAGAAATTGTGTACTGGTGACAGATCTGCTCGGCGCTCTTGTCGCCCGCGAGCATCTTCGTCCGGTTGTACGCACAAAACACGGGTCCCACGTAGTTGCCGGTACCGAAGTTGTTCCAGGTCTCGCCGTAGTTGTTGACCCAAACTCCCCATTTCGGGTAGTCGGGGAAGCCGTTCTTCACAACCGGGAACTGATACAGGTAGTAGGTGCCGTTGGCATCGTTGGAAGTTGAAATTGCGACACAAACACCGTAGTTGCCAGTGAATACGTTCTGGGTTAAGAGCCAGCGATGCGCCTGCACGTCCCACTGGGCGATGATGTCGCCGTCATTGTTGGCCGCGCAAATCCCGCCGAGGTTGTTCCAAAGCACGTTGCCCTCAATAGCTGGGCCACAGGTAAAGGGAGAGGTCTTCGAACAAACCGTGTAGGAGGTGTTGACCCACTGCACGACCTGAGTGTCTCCGACCGCCATGTTGGTGTCGGGAGGAGCGTCGGGAACGCTGTAGTTCGGGAAGCCATTGCCCACGCCCAGGAAGTTCGCTCCGATGCTGTAATTGGCTTGTGGGACTTCGAGCGAGCTCTGTTCCACCCGGTCTACAACTTGTCCGGTGAAACGCTTGGGAATCCGGCGAACGGGATTCGCTTCATGGAAACCATACTGGGGCACCTGAGGAAGTTGAGCCGCCTCACCCAGAGGCGCTGAAACGGCAAATGCAACCGCATGGTTAACTTTATCTTGCGCTGCGAGTGGCAGGCTGCATAGCAAAAGTGCGGCCAAGGCCAGACAGACGATAACAAGGCTTCGTTCTTTGAACATAGATTTTTTTGTTCCTCTCTTTATTTTGCGGGGCTCGGTTGTGCGGCAAAGTGAATCGGACTGCCTGACGGGATACTACTAGCTCCCGTAGTTGAGAATCGCTTGACTATACGTCTTTTTTGTCCGCTCGACTAGAGTGAATCGTTTTGCATATTAAGTGCAGCGGCTCCGCGATCCGCAACCGGCCGGACTTACGTTCCACTGCCAAAACCCGCGTCGGAAGCGCCATTGGACAGAGCCTGCCGTGCTGCGTGGTACACTCCGAATTTCATTTACCTGGAGAAATCGCCTGTCACAAAATCAGCACTCCTTGCTTTTGAATTTTCCGCAATCAGTGGCGCAACTGCTGGAGCTAGTACTAGCGCTGACGGCCCTTCTGGTCTGTGGCGCAGCCATCGCCATGGCGCAGCACACCGTGGTGGAAAAGAACGGGGTGGGCGGGAGAATCGAAACCGACTACAACGCCGCCGGCAAAACAACCGAAATGCGTACCATCGGAGCCGATGGCAAACTCCAGCAAAAGGTCGAGTACGAGTATGTCCCAGGGCATTACTTCGCGCAGCAGACCTCCACTACCTATTGGCCGAGCGGCCGGGTCCGCCGCGTGGCACGGAATACCTACGACCAGAGCGCAAACTTCACCGGCGAATTTATTCAGGTGTTCGACGAGTCTGGCAAACAGGTGGCCGGCCACAAACTGACGCACGATCCATGGACCGGAGTGTATCGCTGCTCCGAATGGAGCGTCGCCGCGCAGGATTACCGGGCCATCGATTGCCCCGCCGGCGAGGAAGAGAGCGGCGGAGCGGAGGAACTGAAAACATTCACCTATGACGAAGTGATGAAGCATCTCGAGGCGGCTCGGGAAGTGGCCCGGCGCGAACAGAAGATTGAGCGCATACAGCCGGAGACGCCCGTTCATCCGCCCATTACGACAGTCCAGCAAGAGGTGGGGCTCGTTTTACCCGCGCAACTCCGTCCCGGCGAGCGGGTATCCGGCTCGCTGGTTGAGAATCCGGATCAGTACAGCGAATTGCCGGAGATCACGGTGACGCGCGTGGTGGTGCCATTTGCGTCTGCCGGAGATGCGTCGCGGTTGTCAGGCTGGCTGCTCGAAACGGCAGGCGAAGAAGCGCGGCCTGCCGACGGGCCGATTACATTCATTGTTCCACGCCGCGAAGCGGGACTGAACATTACGTTTACGTTTCGGGAACGCGGCAATCCTTCTCATGCCGTTTCACAAAGCCTCAATCTCCGCCGGATTTCGGAAGAGAAGTCACTCCGACCGAACTCGTTTCAGGCGCCGGCGCTTTGCATGAAGGGCGAACTCTGCGTGGTGAGCGGGCCATTCAATGGTGATGGCGGAAACACCTTCGCAGCCTTTGAGGATCAGCCGGCCAGGGTTGTGGCCGAGACTTCCGGAGTTGCGTACGTCGCTATTCCGGAACTGACTGAACCGGGGTCACGGCCAGTGTTCATCGCGGAAGGAACGAAGGTCGTCGCGCTTCCCGTGGCAGTGGGCAAGTTTTTCATCAAAAATAACGGCCGCGAGTTGCAGGCCGGCGAGACCCTGATCGCATTCCCGACGTTGGAGGGTCCGGGCGACATACCGGAGGCAGCGTGGCGGATCGGCAGCCCGGGCGCAAATCTTCAGCGGGCCCGGCAGTTGATTCCCGGATTTCAGTTGCGGCCCGCGGGGCGCGAGGCTGGCGAAAGGGAAGAGTCCGAAGAGAAGCGCGAGGGCGAGGACAAGAAAAGAGAAGCCAAGAAAGAAGAGAGGAAACCCGAAGGAGAAATTCTTCTCGTCGTGCAGAACGTTACGCCGGAGCAGATTTCGCTGCGCAGCTCGAAAAACGAAATGCTGCTCTTCCATTTAAGCGACGAAGCCTTCAGCCACGGCGAGTTCAAATACGATCTCGTGGTCGAGGCCAAGAAAGCGGGCAAAGTCGAAGTCAAGGGCTACGTCATCCCCTTTCTCGCGCCCATTGCCGGTCAAGAGTTCAGCCTCAAGGCGGGTCGGTAGCCGTCCGGCGGCCAACCAGATTACTTAAAGATGACCGTCGCGCACCTGCATTCCTCCTAATGCAAGAATAGAGCCGCCCATCCATCGAGCGGCTCATCTCTGATCTGATTCAGCGATTTGATTCAGCAACGTGCAGCGCAGTCGTCCCCGAAGTTTATTGCACCACCTGGTTCAATACTGGCGATGTGCTCTTGGCGTGCGCAGCATCGCCCTGATACTGAGAGGTGATCGGGTGCGTACCCACAGCGAGCTTGGACTTCGTAAGGGTCGCTACACCTCCGCTCAACGTACCGCTCCCGATTGAGGTTGTTCCATCCAGGAACTTAACTTTGCCGGTCGGCGCCGGTCCAGGGGATGAAACCGTTGCCGTAAACGTCACCGATTGCCCGTGCCTGGAGGGGTTAAGGCTCGAACCCAAAGCAGTGGCCGTTACGATTCCAGTGGTGGTGTTGGGCAACACGGCGAACATACCTTCAGCGCAGTGACGGATCGCCCGGCACCCAGAAACTACTAGGTCAGGCATGCTGCTCCCGGTCAGATTGAGAGCTGCGATCGCCACGCTGCCATTGACTCCAGGGCTGACTGCCTGAGCAGCCTGAAAGGTGCCATCGCCATTTCCTAACAGCACTCCCACCACGCTCTTGCCGTTGACTCCGCCGTACTCATTGGCCACGGCCAGGTCGGAGATGCCGTCTCCATTCAGGTCTTCAGCCACAACCGAAGCCGCATA
This sequence comes from uncultured Acidobacteriaceae bacterium, assembly GCA_963698865.1. Lineage (GTDB taxonomy): Bacteria > Acidobacteriota > Terriglobia > Terriglobales > Acidobacteriaceae > Acidiflorens. The sequence continues at coordinate 2,144,354 of CAVOSL010000007.1, forward strand.
GAACCCGCCCGAGTCGTAGGTCTGCACGGGCTGGAAGGTGCCGTCACCGTTGCCGAGCAACACTCCTATGTTATCGGAGAGCAGGTTGGCAACGATTAAATCGGGCTTCCCATCGCCGTTCACATCAGCCACAGAGATCGAATTCGGCCCATTGCCGCCCGACGGGTAGCCTTGGGGCGGTTGAAAAGTGCCGTCCCCATTGCCAAGGAGCACGCCAACCCCGCTTCCGACCAAAAGCATGTCGAGTTTGCCGTCTCCATTCACGTCGGTCACTGCAATCGCGTAGCCCCCCATGCCGAAGTTTCGCGCTTCCTGGAACGTTCCGTCGCCATTGCCTAATCGCACCTCGTTGTTGGTGTCGGTAGCCACAAGGAGATCGAGTTTTCCGTCCCCATTCACGTCGGCCAGCGCGACCGCATTGGCCCCCAAGCCGAAGGTTTGCGCTTGCTGGAAAGTGCCGTTGCCGTTGCCTAACAGAACACCAATGTTTTCATAGTTGGCGATAAGCAGGTCCAGTTTGCCATCCCCATTTACATCGCCCAGGGCGATTGAAATCGGATACGTGCCGCCCGTGTAGTACATTGCAGCGGGACCGAACTTCCCTTTGCCAGTGCCGAGCAGCACCCCAATTTCACCAAAAGAATAGTCGTAGGGTTCGCCGACCGTCAGCAAGTCAGGGATGCCGTCCCCATTCACATCACCCACCGCGATGGCTGACTCCAACGTGACGCCCGATTTGTAAAGCTTAACGTGTCCAAAGATTGAGGTCGCATTCAGGCTCGACAAAGCAAACAGGAATAGAAAAGCTGTGCTACATAGTCGCAGAGCAGTGAACCTGGTAAACATGAATCCTCCTCTGGAAGCCTGTCGAACGTCGATTCGACGCTCGATGCTTCGGAACTATCGCATGAAAAGTAAATGATTGCATCTAGTCGCTGGGCGGCAAACCCGCCGTCGCTTCCAAGACAGATGAGTGAACATGAGGTTCTGAAAGTCTCGGGTTCACTCCTCATCTTGCCGGATTACGGTTTTTCGCCTCAGAGGGGCCTGCATCTCAGGTGTCGGGAACTGCGGCTTCGGAGAGGCAAGATCAATGCGAACACGAGCGAGCGCACATTGTCGGTGAAATGAGTCACATGGCAATGTGCGTATGGCGGAGAGATACAGTGCAAGCGGGGATTGTCAGTTGCTGGTAGATCGCTGTTATGGTGACGGAGAATCGCCATGCGTTCCTTCTTGCTCGGCGCATGAAGAGGAGCAGAAAGAAACCCCGCCCAAGCAAACTTGGACGGGGCGCCGTGCCGAAGCGAGCCGAGACTTACTGTGGCCCCAGCGAGCAATCGGGGTTCACGTTCTGAATGTAGATGGAATTGTTGCCGATGCGGTCGTCCGTCCAGGCTACGGCCGCCAGACCCGATGGGGACTTATCGAGCGACAGCCCATACTTATTGGCTGGAGCCGATGAAACCGCGAAGGGCGCGCATGTCACCTGGCCATTGCCGGCCAGCTTGGCCGCCTGCATGAACGACTGTCCGTAAGCGGGCGAATCGACCCAGAAGACCAACGCGCCAGTGCCAATCTGCACGTTCTTGACAAAGGTTTGGCTGTCGGAGCCGAGTGGGATCAGCACCCGCCCGGTCGAGCTCCAGAGCGAGTTGCCCTGGCCATCGAACTTCTGGCCGGAGACTCCGTTAGTGAATTGGTTGCTGTCTTCTTCGGTCCAGAACATAAAGGTCTCATCGGTTTTTGCGCGATACGAGACGGAGGGATCGACGCGCACATTGTTGGTGTTATTCGAACCGGCGGCGCCGTTGTGCGGGAATGCCTCGCTGCCATCGGCGCGGATATGCTGCGCGAAACACTGCAAGCTCGGGCTGCTGGTGTACCAGGCAAAAATCGCGCCCCCGCTGCCATCGGCGATGACGTATGGGAAATTGCCAAATTGCAGCGAGCCCTCATCAAAGATTGCAAGATTGCTTTTTCCCCACAGCTTTTTTCCGGCTTGCCGAAATCTTGTTGGCGCGGAGCTGCTTGTCGCTGAAGAACCCGTTCTCCCTTACCCAGGAGACAATCACGCTCCCGTTGTCGGCGGCGTGCAGATCGGCGAGGAAGTATTGATAGCCGGCTTCGTGAAAAACGACGGGATGCTTCCAGACGGGATTGCCGTAGGGATCGAGTTTCTGAATTTTGACATTGGCGATATTTCCCAAACCCCTCGGTCCAGCCCACCACGACGCTGCCATCGCTGGCGCCGGTGATTTTAGGGGAGTAATGCTGGCTGCCGTTTTTTGTAAGCTGCACGCCGTTGGGTCCCCAGAGAGGATTGCCGTTGGCGTCCATCTTGACGGCGGTCACCTGTTGATTCGCGCCTTCGCGCGTGTCGAGGAAGGCGAGTAGCGCGTTGCCAAAGTTGTCGGTATCGAGGCCGTAGTCTTCAGTGGAACTGTTGCTGAGATCGGCGATCAGGGTGCCATCGTGCGGGAACTGTTCGACGCCGTTGGCATCGAGCCGTTGTAGATAGACATCGTAGCCGACCGGCGGCGGGCTGTTCGGATCGGCGTCAAACCAGCTTACGTACCACTGGCCGTTGGGTAGCGGTTTCACTTTTGGCTGCACCTGATCGTTGTCTGGCTTATCGGCCAAGGCCAGGTTCACCGCCGGATCGGACGACCACTGTGCCCAGGCAGACTGCCCAAACATCACGCACGTTATAAGCACTGTTATTAAAACCAATCTCTTTTTCATAGACTTCTCCTTGGTCCGGCTGCCCTGAAGAAACGGAAAGGCTCGTGACCCGGAATCGTACGCGCAGCGCGGCTTTTGGTCAATTTAGTTCCCGGCCAAGCAGTGTCCTAACTTAACTTCTACCACGGAGGCACGGAGACACAGAGAAAACCAAGTGCTGGCAAGACCTTCGCCTACTGGTTTTTGCGGTTTAAGGGCTTCTCCGTGACTCAGTGACTCCGTGGTGAAGAAAAGCAAATTAGGACACTTTCCCCGGACATGGCTTGGAGCTGCGGCCGGTTCAGCGCACATGGGCGCGCGGAATGCGCAGCGTCAGCAGGCCTCCGAAAAAAGCGGCGAGCATCATCAATGTGAGGCCGGAGGAAAACGATCCCGTTCGAGTGCCCAGGTAGCCGAAAAGGTAAGGGCCGGCAAAACCCGCGATGTTGCCAACCGCATTAATCAGGCCGACTGCCGTCGCAGCCGCCGTTTTGCTCAGCAGTTCGCTTGGAACCGCCCAGAAGGCCGGCAGATACGAATAGGCCGTGGCTACGAGGGTAAACAGTACGAGTGAGAGCGCAAGCGACTGAGGTTTACTCAGCAAGCACAGCAAGGCGGCAGCCGCGACCAGCACCGGAAGGGCTGAGTGCCAGCGCCGTTCGTTGGCCTTATCGGAATGCCATCCGTTGATCTGCATGGCGAGGAACGTCACGATGTAGGGAATTGCGCCCAGAAGGCCGACTCGTCCATCCGAGAGCGCCGACTGGCGTTTCAGCATGGTCGGAAACCAGAAGGCGAAGGTGTAGATCACCAGGTAGTTGAGAAATGTCAAAGAGACCAGCAGCAGCATGGTGCGCGACCGGAGCGCCTGGCTTGGCGTGAGCGCTTGCGGGCCGGCCGGTTCTTCTTCGTAGAGTCTTTGTTGAATCCACTGGCGCTGCTCTGGAGCAAGCCAGTTGGCCTGGTGCGGCCAATCCGTGAGGAAGAAGAACGCAACGCCGCCCAGCAGAATCGCCGGCATGCCTTCCACGATGAAGAGCCACCGCCATCCCTGAAGCGCGAACCAGCTATGGCCGAGAACCCAGCCGGCGACCGGCGATCCAATGATGAAGGACATGGGAATGGCGGACATGAAGTTGCCGGTGGCCTTGGCGCGGTCCTCGTCGATGAACCAGTGGCTGAGATAAACGATGACGCCGGGGAAGAAACCGGCTTCGGCCGCGCCCAAAAGAAAGCGCGCCACGTAAAGTTGAGCCGGAGTATGCACGAAAGCGGTCAGCGAGGTCAGCAATCCCCAGGCGACCATGGTGATGGAAATCATGCGGCGCGCGCTCCAGCGCTCCACCAGCAGGGCGCCGGGGATTTGCAAGGCGACATAGCTGATGAAGAAAACGCCAATACCCAAGCCAAAGACGCGATCGCTGAAGCCGAGGTCGCGAGCCATTCCGATCGCCGCGTAGGCCACGCTGGTGCGGTCGAGATAATTGAAGATGTAGATCGTGAAAAGAAAGGGCAGGAGCCGCAGGGCAATGCGGTGGCGCGCGCGGTCCACGACTTCACGCGAAGGAAGGCTGATCACCGCGGAAGTGGTCACAGCCATTCAGGGGTCTCCAGTGGACCGAATGCGAACGCGCGGAGTATAGCGGAATTTCGGAAGATCGGTGAATAAAATCCCGGCATCTTCCGCAGTTCTCGCGCTAGTGGGTTCGGCTACAACCTTGCCTTCCGCCATCCTGGGCAAAAAAACAGGGCCGCTTGCGCGGCCCTGTCTGAGCAGCAATCAAAAAGATGTTGCTGGCTATTTGCCCGTGCCCGTCAGCGGAACTGTCTGCGGGCTGTTCGGAGCGTTGTCGGTGATGGTTACGGTTCCAGTACGCGTTCCAACCTGAGTAGGCGTAAAGGTGACCGCGATCTTGCAACTCTTGCCCACGGCCAGCGTTGAGCCGCATGGCTTCGGGCTGACTGCCAGAGCAAAATCACCGCTGATCCCGATGCTGGTGATATTCAGGGTTGCGCTGCCAGAGTTGGTGACCTTGATTTTCTTGGAGGTACTGGTCACCCCCACCGGTTTCTTCGGGAACGTCAGCGACGTCGGAGTGAGAGTTACGGCTGGAGCGCTTCCAGCAGTAATGGTGAGTGAAATGGTCGTGGTATGGGTCAGGGAGCCCGATGTGCCGGTAATGGTCACAGTCGACGTGCCCTTGGTGGCAGAGCCACTGGCCGTGAGGGTCAGGACGCTGGTGGTGGTTGTGGGATTCGGAACGAACTGCGCCGTTACGCCGCTGGGCAGACCAGTGGCATTCAGGTTGACGCTGCCGTTGAAGCCGTTCACAGGAACGACCGTGATGGTGCTGGTGCCGCTGCTGCCCTGAGAAATGCTCAGACTGTTCGGGTTGGCGGTCAGGCTGAAATCAGCGGTGGCCACCAAATTGACGACAGCCGGGCTGGACGCAATGCCGTTGGCAACTACGTACAAGTCATAGTTGCCGCCGGGAAGGCCGGCCGGCACGTCGAACTGGGTGGAGGCCACGGTGCCGGGAGCGATCGAGTGAGTAGTCTCGTTATGGGTGGGGGCGTAATAAACATTGTTAGGAGCCGCGACCTGCACCAGGCGAACCAGAGGATAGTTGGTGTCACCCTGGTAGTCGTCTCCGTAGGCGTTGTTCTCGGTCAGGCCATTGAGTTGGATGCCGGAGAGGGTGTTGTTTGTCGAAGGACTATTGAGAGTGCTGCCGACAGAATTAATGGTGGGCGCGACTCCAGAAACAACGCCCGAAGCTGGAGTGTAGATTTCAACCCGGCCGCTGAAGTCGGTGAACATGATCTGACCAGTGGGAAGGATCATGAGATGTCCAACGTAGGAGGAATCGGAGGGGCAGTTCTTCGGATTCGCAGCGTTCGACAAAGTGTTGGGGGTGGGGTCGTACTCGACAAACTGGCAACCGCCCTGGAACAATCCGGGGCTGAGCATGGCGAGCACTTTGCCGTTGGGCTCAAGCGCGCCGGGACCGTCGGCCTGATCCAAGCCGCCAGCCGGGGTGGGGCCAGCCGTCCAGGTGTTGCTGGCTACGTCGTAAATCGCCGTGGCCACCACATTGCCGCCAAACTGCATAACCTTGTTGTTGTACATCAGGACGGCGGAACCCAACTCTTCGTCGTTCGGATTGTAGAGCTTGACGGGAGTCGGGGGTGCGCAGGACCACACGCCAGTGGACTGATTGTAGAGCTCTGAACCCTGGCTCGTGCCGCAGGCCGAATCGGATTTCGCATCGACGGTCAACACCAGGTCATTGGTCAGGAGCGCAAAGCCCGATTCGTCGTTGCTGGACTGAAGCACATTCCCCGTCGCGGTCCACGAATTGGGGCCGTTGAACAATGCATTCTGCGGGGTGCAGCAGTTGGCCTGCATGTACGTTCCGTCGGCGAGGATCACGCTTTCCGCGTCGCCCAGGGTAGTCCAGCCGGAGGGCGGGTTGTTTTTTGTCCAGGTGATCGAACCATCGCTGCCGACGCTTCCAAGCGCACCCAGGGTGGTCCATGAAGATCCACCGTTGTTGTACTCTCCGCCTTCGACCGCGATTGTTTTTCCATCCAACAGCACTTGGGAACCAAAGAACCAGGGCGAATAACCAGTAGGCAGCGATCCGCCGGAACTCCACGTGCCGTTGAGATAACTGCCGCTGGCATCGGGAGTGAGAATGTGCCAGTTGCGGGAATTCCCTGACTGTTCTTCGTGTACCAGAATCCTGCCGTCTCGTAGTTGCAGCATGACGCCAACGTTGGCCCCGGGTTGATTAGTTAGAGGCGCCCATGTTTGGGCACCAACGACACCGACCAGCGCGAACAGGACGGCAAATGTGACAGCGAGCTTTCCAAGCGATTTCAAGCGGAATCCTCCCCTTTTTTAACCCACACAAAGCGAGCAATACTTTATACGGGATTTTCCTAATTGGGAAGACTGAAAAGATTGTCAGCAAAAGCGCAGAACTAGCACGCAATAGTAGTTGGACCACGGCAGCCCTCTTGGGTCAAAAGAGCGGGCCAGGCCATCCCCAGACCCGGTGTTCTCATGCAATTCTCATGAAAAACGCCAGCACTTCGCTGAGAGATGGCGATGAATGCAGGGGAAAGCCCGGTTCGCGCCAGCGCGGAAAACGAAAGGGAGGCGAGAGCTGGAACCAAGTGCTCCGTTCGTAATGGCACTTTTGTGACGAGAACCGGGCCTTTGGGGACCTGTCCCTCTTTGGGAAGCCGCGCCAGAATGGGATTTTCGAGGAATCATCCAAACATGCCTATGACGTTTGGTACCGGCCTCGCCTGCTTCCTCGCGCGCACCAATGGCGCGAGCGTGGATATTCTGCGGTCCGCAACCATCCCGGAGTTCAAACTGCTGGTTCTGCTGGGCGGAGGATTGATCGGGCTCGCCGCCCTGGTGCGGCGTCTTTATCCGTTGGGAGGAATGGTCGCCCCCAAGAGTATGCAGGTGGAGGTGTGGATCTCGCCCCCGGAAATTGCCGAGCAGATGTCGGCTGGAGAGACCCGGTAAGGCTGGTCTTTTCGATGCTTCTTGCCGGTCTCTCCGGAACAATCCTAAAATTCCAGATATGAACCGGGACGCGGGGGCGGAACGGCGTCGCTGCCCGTCGGGAGCAGGTTTTCGCCGGCTCCATGCAGAGTTTCCCAGGCGGCTTCGGTCAAGGCAGGATCAGCGCCAACGATGTCGCGGATCATTTGCCACGCAGCGAGATTGAGTGCGCCCTCCGGCGCAGGTCCCATGGCAAGCGAGACCGAGCAGGGCGGACAGAACGAGATGCGCTGCGCGGACGATTTTTGACGCGGGCGCACGCCTACAGTCTGCGCGAATAGATAAACCGCAACCGACTTGTCGCCCGATTCGATTTCCCGATTACAGCGCAGACAATAGGAGTGTTCCAAGGTCTTCCGCCGTTTCTACTTTCTCCAATGGACGAGGCGGCGAACAAGTATGCAGGAAGATTCCTGCAGCCGAGGCGTGGAGGCCTGTGCTTGCGGCGAGGCGCCACGCGTCCTCATGGCCCGCCGGAACCAAGTTGTGGTCTAGGCAAAGGTGGCGGCGAACGGGCACTCTACTCGGGTGAGAGCAAATGTGGCATCGCGAGCGGCGGGAAGTTTGAAGGGGTCTGAAGAAGGAGGGGCGGCGGTGCGGCAGCAGGTGGCTGCCGTTTGCTATCGCACGGGAACGCAGGGGATTGAGTTTCTCCTGGTGCAGACCCGGAGCGGGCGCTGGATCTTTCCGAAAGGTGGAGTCGAAGCGGGGCTGACGCAAGCGCAGTCAGCGGCGCTGGAGGCCTTTGAAGAGGCCGGAGTTCACGGCCGCATTGAAGAGATGCCGTTTGCGCGCTATCGTCTCGATAAATCCTCTGGCAAGAAATCCGCACACAAGAAAACCAGCAGCAGAAAAACGAGCAGCAAAACGAGCGGCGAGACCGTGACGGTCCATCTATGCGAGGTGTCGCATCTGGAAGCGCCGCAAGAAGCGTATCGCGCGCCCACCTGGTTTTCGGCGGAGAAAGCGAAGCGGCGGCTGATGGCGAACCGCGATGGCAAATTCGGCGAGGAACTGGCCGGTGTTGTGGATCGCGCTGTGTCGCGGATTCGGCGGTTGGAAGCGAGCGCGGGCACGGACTTCCAAAACGATGCGCTCCGCAAGGTGCGCTTTGAGGCCTTCGAGAACGTCTCCATGCCAAGACTGGGGACTCGCGGCGGCACTGCATCGGCAGCTAGCGGCGGAAGCGGGCACCACGCGGGCCAAGCCTGCGCTCGACCTCGACGCGGCCGCGTCCGTGGCGCGACGAAAACCAAATTACGTTCAGTAGCAATCGCAATAGAATCACGAGTGGAGCCCTGGACGATTCCGCGATACCATCGGTGGTGATGCTCCGCGAAGCTACCATCGAACCTCGTCAGGAAATTCTGCGCACGGCCGCGCGCCTTTTTCAGCAGCAGGGATATGACGCTACCTCGATGAACGATGTGGCGGCCGCGCTCAAGCTTTCCAAGGGCGGTCTCTATCACCACTTCCAGTCGAAAGACGAAATTCTCTTCAACATCATGTCGCACGCCATGGATATCACGGAGGAGCGGGTGATCAATGTGGCACGGCGAATCGAGGATCCCGAGGAGCGGTTGCGCACGCTGATTCGACTGCACATTGGGGTGGTGTTGAGCGAAGAGGACCGCGAGATAACCGTCATGCTGCACGAGAATCATCCTTTGCCGCCAGGACTGCGGCGCAAGATCAACGGGCGCAAGAAAGATTACGTGCACTTTGTGGAGAACCTGATTGCCGAGGTGCAGCGAAAGCGCGGCTCGAATGTTGCGGTAACGCCGCGAGCGGCAGCCTTTGCGCTGGTCGGGATGATTAATTGGATCTACCAGTGGTACAAACCGGGAGGCGCGCTCACCGGCGAGGCGCTGGTACGTCAATATACGGAGATATTTTTTCGCGGAGCGGTTTAGCTCTCGGCTGTCAGCTCTCAGCTCTCAGCTATCAGCCGTCAGTGAATTCACTTGCTCGCGGCCCTGGACTCGACGCTCGCGGCTTTCTTTCATGACTCACTTTTTTCACACCGACGATCTTGCTCGCGAACGGGCCTCGCCCGGGAAATCTTACTTTGAGTTTCTTCGCGTGCCGGTAATGAGCGCAGGCGTTTATGTTTTGGCGGCAGGGGCGCGCGATCAACAGAAGCCGCATCGCGAGGACGAGATGTACTACGTCGTGCGTGGACGCGCGCGGATGCAGATCGGCTCCGGAGATGCTTGCGAACACGCCGAAGTGCGGGCGGGCTCGGTAATTTTCGTCGAGGCCGAGCGCGAACATCGTTTCTACGACATCACCGAAGAGCTGGAAGTGCTCGTCTTTTTCGCGCCCGCGGAACAGATTTGAGGCTACGTTCGTGGCTGCGCGTTTTGAGGTGCAAGTTGCAACCTCCAACATTCGCTAGCGACGTCAGGCAAACGCGAGTGCAAATCTTTTCGCGGAAAATTTCTCCTCGGGCTTTTTACCTTCCATTGACATCATGAGCGGGTTACACTGCTACGCTGGCACGTGAGCCGCGCGGGTGAATCCCCGCGTCCAATGCGGCCATTCGGGGGATGGGAATGAAAGTAGAAAGCAGAACAGCACAGTTGCAAACCGTCTTTGTCATGTTTGTGGCCGGCGCTTGCGCGCTTTTGTGGACCGCCAATGCCGGGGCACAGGCATGGCTCACGCATTCGCACGATGAGCAGCACACCGCGCTCTCCACGGTGCAGTCTCAGCCACTCAGCAAGATTCACTGGCACACGCCGGTGGACCTGGTTCCTCCGCAAGGAGAAATTTTCATTCACTACGGTTCGCCGCTGGTCACCGCCGCGAACACCGTCATCGTTCCAGTCAAGACCGGCAATAACAGTTTTCGCGTTCAAGCCATGAATGGCGCCACCGGCAAGAAAGTCTGGCAGCTCAACACGGGCTGGCAGGCGCCGGGAGCGACCTTTACGCCCGGGTTGGGGCCGACTATTTCGGGCAACACTCTTTACATTCCCGACATCGCGGGGCGTGTAATTGCGCGGCCCAATCCCGATCTGAAGAAACAGAAGGCGAGCAAGCTCTACTTTTATGGCGTGAAGAATTTCAAGAAGGATCGTACAGCGTATGAACAGAACGTGCAGATCAACACGCCTCTGACGACCGACCCCGCCGGCAATCTCTTTTTTGGATTTATTGTGTTCGGTTCGACGCCCCTGAACTTGAAGAGCGGAGTGGCGCGCATCGCGACGGATGGCACCGGAACCTGGGCATCGGCCGCCACCCTCAGCGGCGATTCTTCGGTCTTCGAAGTTTCCATGAGCGCCGCACCAGCGCTCTCGCCCGATGGCAGCATTCTGTACGTGTCGGTGGATAACGGCAACTACGGCTACCTGCTGGCTCTGAACAGCGTGACACTGGCCCTGATCAACAAGGTCCGCATGAAGGATCCCTCGTCGGGACAGGATGCCATCATCTTTGACGCGAGTTCGGCCTCGCCCACGGTTGGGCCGGATGGCGACGTGTACTTCGGCGTGATCGAAAATCCTTTTCCCAACCATAACGACCGCGGCTGGCTGCTGCACTACAACGCCGACCTGACGCAAACCAAGATTCCCGGCAGCTTTGGCTGGGATGACACGGCGTCGGTAGTGCCTTCGTCGATGGTGCCGAGCTACAGCGGAACATCGACGTACCTGCTGATGACCAAGTACAACAACTATTGCGGCGCGGGCAACGGGAACGGGAAGAACGAGATTGCGATTCTCGACCCGAACGCTACAGAGCACGATCCTATTATCCCGAGCACGCTGGTGATGAAAGAGGTGCTGACGCACCTGGGCGTGACGGCGGATCCCGATTGTCCGGGAGGCGTCAAAGAATGGTGCATCAATACAGCGGCGGTCGATCCGTTCACGAAGTCGGTGATGGCGAACAGCGAGGATGGAAAACTCTATCGCTGGGACCTGACGTCGAACACGTTCACGGAAGTGATCACGCTCTCAACCGGCATCGGAGAGGCGTACACGCCAACCGTAATTGGCGCGGACGGGACGGTGTATGCCATCAATGAGGCAGTGCTGGATGCGGTTGGGAAATAGGTTCCCAGTTCTCGGTTTTCAGATCTGAGGTCACAGGTCACGGGTGACAGGTCTCGGCTTCGCCTGTTCGGCGCGGGAATCTTGTGCGTCTGGGACGTGGTGGGATTGATCTGACTCCGGAAGTTGGTGGATGGTCTCTGGCTATCGGCTCCGACCCTGCCCACCTTGCTCCAACTGGCGGCGATAATCCGCCTCGTCGAACTGGCCCTGGGAGACGGCGATGAGTCCATCGGCTCCAATCTGCCACCGCTCGAAGCCGCTGATGCGAACCCGATGGCCGGTGCCTTCCGGCCCGGTATTGGTGCCGATCAGCGTCCAGTGGTATTCCGCACAATCCGCCCGAACACGAACATCGTCCATGATCACCTGCAAATCCGGGAAGGTGGTCATGAATGACTGCGCCAGCTCCGCGATTTGACTCCGCCCAATCGCCGGAGTCCCATGATTGACGGTGAGCGAGGCATCCGGCGAAAAGAATGCAGCCACACTTGCGGGATCGTGGCTACACCAGGCTGCGGTATAGCGCGCTGCGAAGTCTCGCAATTTGGTTGGGTCAGTGTGCATCGGCCGAGATTGTATCAAGCGCTGAGGATGGTTTACGGGCAAGTATCATAGGTCGAGGAGTACGGAGCCGTGAGCACGCGCCAACGCAGCAATCGAGATGAGGTGCAGACTCCACTCGGCCGCGCCCCGGTCGGGATCTCCGCCTCCCAGATCTTTCGAGCCAGTGACCGCATGAACCAGATGCTAATCGAGCATCTTGATCCTGCCGCGTGGAGAGCCAAACCGCCCGGCAAAAATAAGGTCCGCACCATTGCGGCGATCTTCACGCACATGCACAATATGCGCTGCAAGTGGGTCCGGCTTACGGCGCCGCACCTGAAGGTTCCACGACGGCTCAAGCGCTCAGACTGCACGCCGCGGCAGGCGCGCGCGGGACTAGCCGAGAGCAGCGCGCGCTGCGCGGAGATGCTCGCGGAAGCGCTCGGCGAGGAGATACGTGGAAGCGGTAGGGGCCGCATCGAGAAGTTTCGCCGAGATGGCTGGGCTCGGCCCTGGCCGGTGGGCGTGGAAATGCTGTGCTACATGCTTGCTCACGAAGCGCACCATCGCGGGCAGTGTGTATGCTGGCGCATCAACTCGGATCCCCGTTGCCGCTTGCGGTGACGTCCGGGATCTGGAATTGGGAGAAGCTGTGGAAAGAGTGCGGGGCGACGGGCGGGGCCCGGCTACGATACTTCGCATCGTTCAGGAAACTCGGAAAGACTGCGTGGTCATCTATGTTGATATCAGCGTACATTCCCAATTCGACGTGGGGGGAGAAAAGTTATGCAGGAAAAGCAGGTCAGCCGAACCGCAGTGACGGCTGTCGTACTGGTCGTTTTGCTTGGCGCCGCGTGGCACGCGACGGCACAGGATGCCAAAACACCTTATCCGAACATGGCCCCGGTTGAGCAATATTTGATGGAGGATCGGAGTTCCGAAATTGCCCTGGCGCGGAGTGCGGCGCCCGAGTCCCTTTCGCGCGATGCCGAGGTCCTGGTTCTGGGGCGTCACGGTTACGAAACTGCCATTCAGGGGAAAAACGGTTTCGTGTGCCTGGTAGAACGTTCCTGGACGGCTCCACTCGAAGACCCGAACTTCTGGAATCCTAAGCTGCGTGGCCCGCTCTGTCTCAATGCGGCAGCCGCCCGCTCCTATCTTCCACGCACAATCAGGAAGACAGACTTGATCCTGGCTGGACGCACCAAGGCCCAGATGGTCGAAGCCGTCGTCGCCGCCATCGACAAAAAGGAATTGCCGGCGATGGAACCCGGAGCCATGTGTTACATGCTGTCCAAGGAAGGTAACTTGGGCGATGGAAACGGACACTGGCATCCGCACCTTATGTTTTTCGTTTCACAGACCGAACCGGCAACATGGGGAGCAGATCTGCCGGGCTCCCCGATCTTCTCGGTCAATGACACCTGGGAACACCTGACTACATTCCTGGTTCCAGTGCGACGCTGGTCAGACGGAACGCCTGATCTGTAGGCGGGTCAACTGCTACATCCGAGCGCGTGTGGTATTGCCCGGCCTGAGGACTGGGCTGGACTGGGTCGACCGCCCGCAGCCGCCGGTGGTTATGGGATCGACGCCTTCTATAAAACGATCGACACGATCCTGTGGGGAAGGAAGACGTACGAGGTGGCGCTCGACTTTCAGAAGAAGGGCGTGCCGGGATCGGCCTTCGACCCGGAATTTTTTTTCGGCGGCTTTAGCGACACGACCGAGGCCGTGCCCTTCCCCTCTGCTTTATGCTACGGACGGGCGCTTGATGACCACGGGAGGCTCAATGGCGAAGGCACGTCCCCGCACCGGCACCATTCCAGACATCTCCGATTCGTGGCCGGCAATCCGGCTGGCTGACTGGAAGGATACTTATGCCACTCTGCATATGTGGACGCAGATCGTGGGAAAGATTCGCCTTGCGTTGACTCCTGAGACGAATCACTGGTGGAACGTGGCGCTGTATGTGAGTTCGCGCGGGCTCACCACCTCGATCATTCCCTACGGGAGTCGCGGCTTTGAAATGGAGTTCGATTTTCTCGAACACCAACTGGCGATACGCACCACCGACCCGAAAACAACGTCGGTGGCGCTGGCATCCCGATCGGTTGCCGACTTTTACCGCGAGCTTATGGCCGCGCTGCGTTCGCTCGATATCGACGTGCAGATCTGGAAGATGCCGGTCGAGGTGCCCGATCCCATCCCCTTCGATCAGGATCGGGTTCACGCTTCTTACGACGGCGAGTACGCGCGGCGGCTGTGGCGGATTCTGCTTTCGGCGGATGAGGTATTCAAAGTCTTTCGTGCGCGTTTCATCGGGAAATCCAGTCCGGTACATTTTTTCTGGGGCAGCTTTGACCTGGCGGTCACGCGTTTTTCCGGACGACGGGCGCCGGAGCGCAACGATTCCGATCCGGTGCTGCGCAAGATCATGCGCGAAGCGTATTCGCACGAAGTGATCAGCGCGGGATGGTGGCCGGGTGGCGGAGAGGTCAAGGAGGCTGCGTTCTATTGCTACGCGGTGCCGGCGGCGGCCGGATTTGAGAAGCAGGTGGTCCGTCCCGCGGAAGCCTTCTATCACGCCGGCCTGGGAGAGTATCTCTTGATGTACGACGATGCCAGGCTGGCGAAGTCGCCGAACGATGCGCTGCTGGAGTTCCTCCAGACCAGCTACGAGGCCGGCGCGATCACCGGAAAGTGGGACCGCGAAGCGCTTGAGAGGTCGCCAAGCGAGGGCTAAAGGCAGGGACGGCTGCCCCAGGCTTTTGATCTCTCCGGCACAACTAGCACGGAGGGTGCCCCATTCTTCGCGCACTTTGCGAAGGGTGGGCGGCAGGCTGATCGCGTCAAGGGCTTCTCCTTTTAAGCCGCACGTCCCCACGCCGCCCCTGGCTGTTCCGTCCTGAAATTATGCACCCTTGAATCGTCCCGGAACATCCCACGGTAGTCGCCTCGTTTCGTCTCAGAGGCGAGCATCAAGGTTCCTAAAATTCCAATTCACAAAGGGAGGGACCATGTCCCATCACCTCGATTCACCCATCGCGCGGCAAGATATCCGCCTCGACATCACGGACCTGTATGTTTTCCGCGGGGAAACGGGCACCGCATTCGTGATCAACAATTGCCACTCTATTTTTGGGCCGATTCCGGCGCCGGGCTGGCATCCGGAAGGAATGTACGAATTCAAAGTCGATCTTAACGGCGATGCCGTCGAAGATGTGACCTACCGCCTTACGTTTGACGAGCGCGACGCGCAAGGGAAGCAGCGCTACGTCGTGCGGTGCATCCGGGGAGCGGAAGCCGTGGATCCGCATGCGGCCGGCACGGTTATCGCGCAGGGAACTACTGGCGAAACCGTTACCACGGCAGGTGGGGTGCGGGTCTGGGCGGGCAGAGCTGGCGACCCGTTCTGGATTGAGCCGGATGTGCTTCACGCGGTGGGGCACGCGTTTCAGGACGGCACGGTCGTCAACCTGTCGGGATGGGATGCGAGTCGCGCGAAGAATCTGTTTGCGGGGCATACGCTATATTCGATCGTGCTGGAGCTGCCCGACAGTGAACTGCTCGGCGGGGCAGGCGACAGGCGGCGGATCGGGGTGTGGGCGGTGGCATCGCTGGCCACCGACGCTGGCGGATGGCGTTCGATCAATCGCGTGGGGCTGCCGATGATCCACCCGCTGTTCACGCAGTACAACGAAGACCTTGGGAACCGGCTGAATGCGGGGCGCCCGGCCGACGACTTATCGACTCACGGCGAGGCGGTGGCCAGGGCAATTTCAGGCGTTGTGTCGGCCTACGGAACGGCAGAAAACCCGCGAGCCTATGGAGAGAAGTTCGCGCGGCGGGTCTGCCCTAACATTCTTCCGTACGAGGTGGGCACGCCAGCGGTGTTCGGCTTCGCCGAGTGGAACGGCCGCTCCCTCACCGACAACGCGCCGAATGTCATGTTCTCGGTCGCGGCGAACACTCCCGTCAGCCTCGGCATCGGCAAGGAGTCGGTCACGTCGAAGCCGTCGGGGAGCTTCCCGTACGTTCCGGCTGCCGTTGCGAGGGAAGAGCAGGCGGCTGCTTAGTCGACGCGGAGGAAATTGATCCGAAAAAGAGAACAGCCCGCAAGCTTTGCAGCCTGCGGGCTGTCCGGTGGACTGGTTGGGATTGACAGAGGTGGTCACTCTTCGTGGCCCCTCGCTCACTCCGGTTCCCGCCGACATCCACCCCATCACGCGAAAACCGCGCGCGATGGGGACCCCGGACATGCGGCGGGAGGATCAGCCCATACTCACGGATGGTTTGCGAGAGAATGTTTCCGCTTTCCCTGACCAAGGGTCCGCGAAAACTCCTCTTAGAGCAACCGCTCTAAGTCTCAGCCACCTCACCTGGTCTGGTAATGCCACAACTATGACAATCTGAACTTTGCATCCGACCACCTCCTTTCCGGTGTAAGCGCAGAGTAGTACGAAAAAGAGTTGGAAGTCAATCGGGGGAAAGGCGGAACCCTTTCAGTCAATGGCTGGGCTGGGCGGCAGGCTTTGCGGGCGCGCTTCTTCGCGCACGGGAGTCACTTGCGGGAGGCTGCGCAAGTGATTAGGCTCGCGGTAGATAGAGCTTTTTTGTGCCTTCTTCCGGCTGGGCAATGGACACTGATCTACAAAATGTGGCGGCTGGGGCCGCTGACTCATGAGGCCGGCGAGCCAGCGTCCCATGGGGCTTGTGCGAAAGGCCAAAGCTGGGCCGGCCAGAATTGGTTGGGCCTGGGATGGCTTGAGCGGCCGTGGGTCGCCGAGACGGCGGTGGGTGCGATGGCCGCGCTGGCGTATGTGGCGACGCTGTCGTTTGGGTTTGTGTATGACGATGTGCCGCAGATTCTTAAGAACCCGGCAGTGCATTCGTGGAAGTTTTTGCCGCAGTATTTTACCGCGCATGTGTGGGCGGCAATTTATCCGGGAACCAGCGGGAATTACTACCGGCCGATTTTTCTTTTGTGGTTGCGGGTGAATTATGCGTTGTTCGGGCCGGATGCGGCTGGATGGCATTTCACCAGTGTCGCGTGTCATGTAGTGGCTACCTGGCTGGTGTTCCGCGTGGCGCGGCAGCTTGCAGGGGATCGGGCGACTGCGTTTGTAACGGCGCTGATTTTTGGGGTGCATCCGGCGCATATTGAGAACGTGGCTTGGATTTCTGGCGTGACCGATCCACTGATGACTTGCTTTGTGCTGGGGAGCTTTTCGGCGTTTGTGGGCTGGCGGCGGTTGGGAGGAATTGGGCGCGCGTCTTTGTCGCTTCTTTTTTTTGCTCTGGGGTTGCTTTCGAAAGAGACTGCGATTGTTCTGCCAGGGTTGATTTTTGCTTACTTGCTGATGGTTGGAAGAGATCGAGAATTTTGGAGTGGGCCGGAGAGCGGGCGGGACGCCCGCTCAACAGCCGGCGGTACGCCGGCGCTACGGTCTTTGTGGCTACAGATCGTGTCGCTGCGATCGTGGGCGCTGCTGGCTGGTTTTGTAGGCGTGGCGCTGATTTATTTGGGCGCTCGCTTCCAGGCATTGCATGGGTGGTCGCATTCGACCGTCACGATTGGGTGGAAAGAAGTTTTTCTTACCTGGCCCGCTGTTCTTTGGTTTTATGCCAAGCATCTCGTTTTGCCGGTGCAGCTGAGCGAGTTTTATTCGCTGGATTATATTTCGCACTTTACTGCGGGTGCGGTTCTGGTGCCTTTTGCATTTCTTTTGATGGCTGCGGCTGCGGTTGTGCTGGCGCTGGTTTTCATCCGTGAGCGCTCGGGAGAAAAGCTGGCGCGCTTTGCGCTCTTGTTTGTCATTGTGCCGCTGTTGCCCGTGCTTGATTTGCAGTCGCTTACGGCGGGCGACATCGTTCACGACCGCTATCTTTATCTGCCGTCGGTGGGATTTGCCCTGCTGGTGGCGCTGCTTATTCGTGAATTCGCGCGGCGATTGTGGCCCTCAGGCGCTGAAGCGCCTAACTCTTTGGCGGAGCTTGGCGGCACGAGTAAACTCGTGCCCTTCCCGTTTCCTTCCGAGATTGCCGTCGCGGCTGTGTTCGTTATTTGCGTCGCGTTCGGCGGGCTCACGATCTCGCAGCAGATGTCGTGGGCGAGCGATATCCTGCTCTATACGCGTGGCGTGGAGTCTGCCCCTGCGAACCTCACAATTCGCGACAATCTTGCTAATGCGTTGCTGGACGCGAATCAGGCGGAGCGCGCCATTCCGCTCTATCTCGAGGTGCTCGGCCGCAATCCCGCATTTTGGCGGTCGAATTACAACCTTGGATTTGCTTACTACAAGACGGGGAACTTCGCAGGGCGCGGAAGAGTATCTGAAACGCGCCATTCGCATTGATCCCAGCGATTCGGACCAATATATCTACCTGGCGCTCGCACAGGTGCAGCTGAAGAAGCTTACGGAAGCGGCTGAAAATGCGCGGCGGGCGCTCGCGCTCAATCCTCATGCTCGCGGATACCACTCCGTGGCGGGGCTCGTTTATGAGACGGCGGGCGATCGCACACGCGCCGCCGCTGAGTTCAAAATGGAAGTTTCCGAGCATCCGGACAACGCTGCCGCGGTGGCTGCACTGCAGAAATTGCAGGAAACCTCGCCCGCGCCGTAACTTTAGTTGCGCGACCTCTTGTTGTACATGCCCGCCTGATACCTACCTTTGGACGTGTCCCGTCCCTAGACTGAATTCATAGTTAGAAAGCAATGAGAAATAGTGCGGTCGCGGCGATCGCTATCCCCGCGTCCACGCCGTTAGCCGCTGATCCCCCACTGGTAGGCATTCGGCTGAGGCAGGCCAATGTGAGCCAGCACGCGGTTGGCGAATTCCTGGGCCATGGCGTCGGGGCTGGAAGGGTGGTTATAGAAGGTGGGAATCAGGGGAAAGATGGTGGCTCCGGCATCGGCGGCGAGCGACATATTGCGGATGTGGACCTTGTTGAGGGGTGTTTCGCGCACGCAGAGCACGAGCGGACGACGCTCTTTGAGTGTTACGTCAGCGGAGCGTTCGATGAGGTGCGAGGCAATGCCGTTGGCAATGCGCGCGAGCGTGCCTACGCTGCATGGAATGACGACCATTGCGTCCGAGGGGTATGACCCGCTGGCGACGTTGGCGCCGATGTCGGCGTTGGACTGCGCGTGAATTTTCGCCGACGAAGTGCCGATGATTTGATTTAGGAGATCAGTGCGTCCGGCGATGGCGAGCTCTTCGGCGAGGACGCGCAGGGCGCTGTCGGAGGCGATGAAGTTGGCTGCCTTGACGCGGGCGTCGCGTTCGACGGCTAGAAGGAAGTGCTTCAGAAAGAGCGATCCACTGGCGCCGGTGGTGGCAATCGTCAGATTTTCCGGCGGCAATACGGTCAAAGTTGGGGCTCCCTAAGGTAAACGGGCCGAGTTGCCCGCAAACGTTTTGAGCATAGGGATGCATCCAAGCGAAGTCAAGCAACGCGAAGTCAAGCAAGCTGGCAGATTCTCAATGGCAACGACCGGCATCTTACGATCGCGGCGCAGCGTGGCTCAACTCCACGCACTGGCGGGCGTGGAGCGTGAGATTCGGGCCAATGACAATTCTTCGGCGCGCAAGTATGTGCGCGATTTTCGAGACGCTTATCGCTCCTACCAAAAAGTTCTGACTGGCGAAGAAGTGCGCGGTCGAATTGCCGACTCGGGCATCGTTCTGATTGGCGACTACCATGCGCTGCCGACGTCGCAGCGTTATCTGGCGTCGCTGCTGCGCGACCCCGCGCTGCGTGGGCGGCCGCTGGTACTGGGAGTGGAAACTATTTTTGCGCGCGATCAGCATATCGTCGACGAGTGGCAGCGCGGAGAGATTGACGAATGCGAGCTGCGGCAGCGCATTCGGTTCGACCTGGATTGGGGCTACGACTGGACCCCTTTTTTCGAAGTTCTGGCGGCGGCGCAGGAGCAGGGCGCGCGCATTTACGGCCTTGACTGTATGCCGCGCGAGGACCTGCGCAAGATCGGTGCCCGCGACCGTCATGCGGCCGACAAGATTGTCGAGATACGGCGCAATCATCCGGATGCGCTGATTCTGGTGCTCTTTGGCGAATCGCATTTGGCGCCGCAGCATCTGCCCGACTGCCTGGCAGAGCGGTTCGACGAAACTGCGGTTGCGCCCGACCTGCCTGCGCGGCGGACGCTTACGGTTTTGCAGAATGTCGATGCGCTGTATTGGCGCGCGGCAGGCGAGGCCAGCGACCGGGTCGAGGCCGTGGAAGTCAGTCCCGATGTGCTGTGCGTGTTCAACGCGACGCCACTCGAAAAATACGAGAACTACCGGCTCTGTCTGGATCGCTGGGGGCGGGGCGATGACAGCGGGCCGGATCTTGGGCCCACGCTCTACAACCTGATTGAGGGCCTGGTGCGTTTTCTCGGGATCAATCAATATTCGGCGCATAATTCCACGCAGCCGAAGCTGCTGGTCGATCTGATGCCCGAGGTTTATTCGCGGAATTCGGATGCGCTTTTGCGCCGGCTGCTTTCGCGCAAGGGATTTTCAGGCGCGCAGAAGCGAGCGATGCTGCACCGGGTGAGCGAACGCGGTGGGGCATATCTCGCTCCGCTGAACGCATTCTACGTGCGCAAGTTCGACATGACTTCAGTGACGGAGGATGCCGCGCGCTTTTTGCATCACGCATGCCGGGGATTGCCGGATCGTGTGAATGGAAAACATCACCCGCTCCGCGGTCCGCAGGATGCTTTTTTTGCGGCGGCGATGGAACACGCGCTGGGCTGCTTTGGGTCGCGGATTCTGCACCCGGCGCAGGCGCCGTTTCGCGATTCGGATTTGGAGGAACTACACGAGCTTACCTGCGAAGATCTGGAGAGGCAGGCATCGCTCAAATACCCGGATGTTGCGGATGTGCTCGATTTCCTCTCGTGGTATCGGCGGTCGGCACGGGGGAGTTCAGAACGGCATGCGAGTGCTGACTGGACGCGGGCTCTTGCCTTCACCGGCCGGAAGTGGGAGTACGTGACGGAACGGCTCGGATGCCTGCTTGGAAATGATTTGTACGACGCTTATCTGGATGGGCGGCTTGGGCCACCTGCTCTGCGGCGGCTGTTTCTTGCCCATCTCGAAGAGCCCGGGGCGGCCCGCGAAGTCTATGCGAATCTGAACGCGCGGCTGCGGTAAGAAAACAGCTCCAAGCTCTCAGCTCCAAGCTCCAAGCAAGAACCCCCACGACGACACATCTTTGATGCGCCAACGGCGCGGCTGAGGCTGATACTGGCAATTGCTGGCGCGCTTCCCTGAATTTCGAGCTGGGAGCTTGGAGCTGAGCGCTAGGAGCTATACCCTTCTGCTATCCTGCCTTGTTCCATGCCCTTTTCCATGGCTGACGACGCTCCACTTGAAAAACAGACACCCGATGCGCTGATGCTGTTTGGGTTCTGGTATCGCGCGCTGCCAAGCGACGGATTGAAGCGCGGAGAACTGCGGGCGACGATGCTGCTGGAGCAGCCTATGGTTGTGGGCCGCGACCAGCAGGGACGGGCGTTTGCGCTGCGCGATGCTTGCCCGCATCGCGGCATGCCTCTTTCTTGCGGGCGCTTCGAGGGCGGCGAGATCGAATGCTCTTATCATGGGTGGCGATTCGAGGCGCATTCTGGGCAGTGCATGGCAGTTCCGTCGCTGGTCGCGGATCAGAAGCTGAAGGTCGACCGCATCTATGCGGGCAGCTATCCGTGCGAGGAGCGCGACGATTTTATCTGGGTGTTCGTGCCTGACCCTGGGCCGGCGGGGGCTGGATTTACGAAGGCTGCGCCTGCTCCCGCACCTGCGCCGGAGATTCCGAAGTTCAGCGAGCGTTACAAACTGGCTTACCTCACCGCCGATCTGCCTTGCTCGGTCGATCATGGGATTATTGGGCTGATGGATCCGGCGCATGGGCCGTTTGTTCACCAGGCGTGGTGGTGGCGTTCGCGGCATTCGATCCACGAGAAGCAGAAGAATTTTGAGCCGATTCCGTATGGCTTTCGCATGAGCGCGCACACGCCGAGCTCAAACAGCGCGCCCTACAAGCTTTTGCGGCTCTATGCCAAGGCCGACTCAATCACGACGACAATTGATTTTGTTCTGCCAAATATGCGGTCGGAGGTGATTCGCGCGGGTAAATATTGGTTTGCTAGTCTGACGACGGTGACTCCGATTACGCGCAATCGATGCCGCATTGACGTGGTGGCGGCGTGGAATCTTTTTCGGTGGCTGCCGTTTGGGGCTCATATGCTGAAGTTCGTGTTTGCGAAGTTTGTGGAGCAGGACCGGCGGACGATGGAATTGCAGTCGGAGGGATTGAAACATAATCCGCATCTGATGCTGATTGATGACGCGGATCGTCCGGCGAAGTGGTACTTCGGGTTGAAGGACGCTTACCTAGAGATGAAGAAGACGGGCGGCGAATTTCGGCATCCGATGGATGGGCCGGTGACGTTGCGGTGGCGAAGCTGAGGGCTATTCCTTCACCAGCCACTCCAGCGCGTCTTCCCGCGTTTTGAAGGTCACGATTTCGCGCTGGGAGAAGGTATGGAAGTTTTCCATGAAGGCGTGCGGGATGTGGTCTGCTCCAACCCAGGCCGATTTCTTTACAAATGGGCGGTCGAGCGTGAGTACCTCTTTGATTCTCATCGCGACCTCGTGATCGATCTCGGCGCCTTCGAAGTCAGCGAGGATGGTCACCGACTCGCGGCCCTGCTGGGCCACGGTGACGCGGACGTACTCCAGCAGGAGCAGCATTTGCGGGGCGGTGGCGTGGGAGAAATCAAGCAGCAGAATTTTCTTGCCCTTGTGCTCGATGAAGTGGATGCGATCGTCCATCAAACCCCACCCCAAACTATCCAGGCTATTGCGGGAGAAATGGTCGCCGCGATTTGCGTGATTTTTCGCGCCGCAAAAAACCTTAACCACAGAGGACACAGAGTACCACAGAGGAAACCTATGCGAGCAGCGACTCGACTATGCCGTAGACGCCGGCGAGCGCGTCGTCGAGGGCTGTCGCATCTTTTCCGCCGGCTTCGGCGAGGTCAGGGCGGCCTCCACCTTTGCCGCCTACTTTTTCGGCTACCTTGCCGACGATTTTGCCGGCTTGCACTCGGCTGGTGAGATCTTTGGTGACGCCCGCGATCAGCGAGACGTTGCCGTTGGTGGCCGAGCCAACTACTACTACGCCGGAGCCGAGCTTGTCGCGGAGTTGGTCGACTAGCGTGCGCATCTGCGGACGTTCTAGATTATCGGCGCGGTGGGCTAGGACTTTTATGCCGCGAACTTCTTTGATTTTGTCGCCGAGGTTGGCCGCGCTTGAGGAAGCCGACTTCATGCGGACCTGGTCGAGTTCGCGCGTCAGGCGCTTGATTTCGGCGTCGCGGCGCTCGATTTCGCTGCGCAGAGCTTCGGCTGGCGAGTCGGCTTCTTTGCTCGTCAGACTCGCAACTACGCCTTCGAGTTGGTGATCCTTGCGGAAGTGGCGGAGCGAGTTTTCGCCGGTGACGGCTTCGATTCGGCGCACTCCTGACGAGACGCTGCCTTCTTTCAGAATTTTGATCAGGCCGATCTCGCCGGTTTGCGCCGTGTGCGTGCCGCCGCAGAGCTCGGTGGAGAAGTCTCCGATTTTGATTACGCGCACGCGGTCGCCATACTTTTCGCCGAAGAGCGCCATGGCGTGATACTCGTTCACGGCCACGTCGATGGGGACGTTTTCGATGACTTCGATTTTTTCGTTGACCAGGACTTCTTTGTTGATGATGTCTTCGATGTCCTGGAGCTCTTCGTCTTCGACTCCGGTGAAGTGCGAGAAGTCGAAACGCAAGTGATTCGGCGCGACCAGCGAGCCGGCCTGCTTGACGTGCTTGCCGAGAACTTCGCGCAGTCCGGCGTGGAGCAGATGCGTGGCCGTGTGATTGCGCATGGTGGCGGCGCGGAGATCGGCGTTGACTACGGCGTCGAGTTTGTCGCCGACGTGGATGGGTTGCTTGGCGACGACCTGGTGGGCGCGGACGCCTTGAATTGGGGCGTAGGTGCCGGTGACCTCGGCGACTATGGTGTTGTGATCGTCGGCGTAAAGCAGGCCGCGATCGCCGACCTGGCCTCCGGACTCGGCGTAGAAGGGCGTGTGGTCGAGGATGATTTCGCCTTTTTCGCCGGGTTTTAATTCTTGTGCGCCTTGACCATCTTTAATGATGGCGAGGCGGTGCAGTTTTCGGAGCGCGTCTTGCGGTAGCCTTCGAATTCGGATTTCGGGAGCTGCTGGTAGGCGGGGTTGGCGGTTTGCTTGACCGCGCCTTTCCATGAGGCGCGGGCGCGAGTGCTTTTGTTCGTCCATCGCGCGCTCGAAACCCTGCTTGCGTCGAATTCGCACTCCCTGATCACGACATGCGTCGATCGATGAAGTCAAGCGGCAGTCCGAAGGTGTCATAAAGTTTGAAGGCTTCTGACCCCGGGAACACGATCCCCTCCGCCGCTAACTGCCGAATACTTGAGGTCGCCAGCTCGGATGGTCAGTTCCTCGGGGAGTCGGCGATAGCTTGGTTGAGATCGTATTCCTGACGAATGCCCTAATCCGTCTCTCCCTTGAGCGACTCTTCAGTACAGCTTCCAGCCCGATGTCCATTGTGTGGCGCGAACCGGCGTCTCTTCCTCATGCACGGACTTCGAAACACGATCTGCCGATTCCTTCAATTCCGGGATATGCGTCCTGCATCAGCATCGCGTACGGCGAAGATCATCTCGTAAAAGAAATGGCTTAGTCTGCCCGAGAAAACACCCGTGGGTAATCGCGCGGCGAATAATCTTCCGTAGCACGTAACCTCGCCCTTCATTTGAGGGCAGCACCCCATCGGAAATCAGAAACCCAGCTGCCCGCGAGTGGTCGGCGATTACTCGCAGCGATGCAGCTGCCTTGCTTGACGAGCCCTGCTGAATATGTTCGATCGCACTCGTTGCGTGAACCAGTCAGTTCTGCTGCTCTCTGAATTAGCGGCGTGAACAAATCCGTGTCGTAATTCGAGATCACGCCTTGCAGCACTGCCGCCAACCGCTCCAAGCCAGCGCCCGTATCAATCGACGGCTTCGGCAGCAGCGACAGCGTGCCCGTGGCGTCGCGGTCGAATTGCATGAAGACGAGGTTCCAGAGTTCTACGTAGCGGCCGCAATCGCAGCCGAACTCGCAGGCTGGCGCGGTGGTGCCGTGGCCCTGATCGCTGGCGGCGACGCCCATGTCGTAGTGAATCTCGCTGCACGGGCCGCAGGGGCCGGTGTCGCCCATCTGCCAGAAATTGTCTTTGGAGCCGAATTCGTAAATCCGCTCTTTCGGCACGCCCTGGCCTAGCCACAGGTCGTAGGCTTCGGCGTCGCGCGGGACGCTGTTTTCGCCTTTGAAGATCGTTACGTAGAGTTTTTCTTTCGGAAGGTTGAACCACTCGGGCGAGGTGAACAGCTCCCAGGCGTAGGCGATGGCGTCTTTTTTGAAGTAGTCGCCGAAGCTGAAATTGCCGAGCATTTCGAAGAACGTGTGATGGCGGTTGGTGAAGCCGACGTTTTCGAGGTCGTTGTGCTTGCCTCCGGCGCGCACGCATTTTTGCGAGGTGGTGGCGCGGTTGTAGTCGCGCTTCTCGAGGCCGAGGAAGACGTCCTTGAACTGGTTCATGCCGGCGTTGGTGAAGAGGAGCGTCGGGTCGTTGGCCGGGACGAGAGAAGACGAATGGACCTCGCGGTGTCCCTTCTGGATGAAGAAGTCGAGGAACTTGCGGCGGATTTGGGAGCCTGTGAGCATGGAAAGTAAATTCTAAATCAGTTCTCGTCTTCAGTTCTCAGTTCTCAGTCAAGCCTCCAGATAGCCACTGCTTGCCATTGCCAAGAGCAAAATCTTAAAACGCAGAGTGCGCAGAGATTTCGCGGAGGACGCAGAGACGACCGAGTGGTCTGCGACCAGCGGTCTTACTGACGACTGACAATTGAGAACTGAGAACTGAGAACTGACAACCCGCCGTTATGGTAATTATTTATGGCGCTGTTATCGCGCCAGTCCCGGAGGTTCCCGATGCCGTGCAAACCCGAAGTGCTTCGCCAGGTGCCGTTGTTTGCGTTGTTCGATGACGATGAAATCGCAGTACTGGCCAGCCAGGTTGAACTTAAGACTTTTGTTCCTCGCCAGCGAATCTGGAAGATGGGCGACCCCTCGGGGCCCGCGTATGTGGTGGTTTCGGGCGCGGTGCGCCTGACCACCGTCGATGAGGACCAGCAGGAGGTTGTGGTCGATGAGCCGGCGCCGGGGGAATTTTTCGGATTCGCGTCGTTGCTCGATCAGACCGCGCATCAGACGAACGCGCAGGCGGTTGAGGAGGCGGTTTGCGTGGAGGTCGATCGCCGCGACATTCTGGTGTTGATCGAACGCAAGCCTCATGCGGGGATGGACATGCTGTCCGTCCTGGGAAGGCAGTTTCATGCCTCGCAGCGACTGGTGCGGCTCCGGGCGGCGCGCAATCCCAATGTAGTGATCGAAGAGAAGGAAACTTTTGGCGAGCGCATTGCAGACACGGTAGCCTCCTTTGGCGGCTCGTGGACTTTCATTATCGCGGCACTGATGGCGCTCACTGTCTACACGACGATCAGCGTGGTGATGGGGCAGCGGTCGTGGGACCCATATCCGTTTATTTTGCTCAATCTGTTCTTGTCGATGCTGGCGGCTATTCAGGCGCCGGTCATCATGATGAGCCAGAACCGGCAAGACAAGAAAGATCGCCTGCGCAGCGAGTTGGATTTTGACGTCAACCGGCGAGCGGAGAGCGAGATTCAGGGGCTCGCCCAGAAACTTAACTTACTGGGAGACAAAATCGGCGACGTAGAGGATCTGCTGAGGAAACAGCTCCCCCACCAATCGCCGACGCACTGACGGCGCAGTTACTTCGCTACTTCTTCGGTTTTCTTGCCGGCTTTCTTGACGCCGTGTCCGACTGCTTTGGTACCCTTCTTGACGCCGTGGCCGGTGTCTTTGGCGGCTACCTTCGTCGCGTGGCCAGTATCCTTCGCGCCTGTTTCAGTGGCCTTGCCCGTGTCCTTGGCGGCGACTTTGGTGGCGTGGCCAGTTTTCTTGGCAGCCGTGTCGGTGGCTTTGCCGGTGTCTTTGGCGGCGTCTTTGACGTCGGTTCCGACCTGGCCATAGGCGAACGCAGCCAGACTCAGCAGGGCGGACGCAAGCAAGATAGAGAACTTCTTCATGGTTCCTCCAAGTTCGTGCTTAGTTACAAATCTGTATGGATGGGTCTATTAAAACATAGGAGATGCCGGGAATGGAAAAGGTTGCACCATGCAAAGTGAGCTCGCCGCCTCGGACGGGCCCCCTACCAGGGGTCGGAACAGCTCAGATAGAAGCCGCACTTTTTACAGATTGCTTTGCAGCGATGAGGGTGAAGCTCGGTCGAGCAGTTGGGGCAGACCATGGAGGTGTCGATGCGAGGCTGCGCAGCGGGGAGGATTGCCGGGCAGATAGTCTCGGTGCTCGCCTTTGGCGGGACTGCTGGGCGGATGGGACTCATGACTTCGCGTTTTTACCACATACGGGGGCGGTAAGAAAAGTGCATTCCCGGAATCCAAGGCAAAGCCTCTAACCGCGGAGGACGCGGAATTGGCGCGGAGGACGCTGAGAAAATCGCACCCGCTTGCTCGCCATTTACATTGGGTGGACGATGTGGCGGCGAGACGCCGCCACCTTTCGACCGCGCTCAGGGCAGGCTTTGCCGGCGGGACGCCGGCGCTGCGGTCGAAGCGCGGTGCTATCGTTGGGGCTGAAATCGCGCATAATGTTGTTTGGAATTTAATTTCGTTAGAACTTTTGGGAGTCTTACATGAGATGGGTCCTGGTATTGCTGGCGGTTTGTGGGATTGTGGCTTCGGGGCTGGCGCTCCGCGAGCACTTCCGCGTCGAGGCTTCGCCGTGCAGCATCAATGACAAGTGGGATTGCGGGATCGTCAACAAGAGCCCGTTTGCCATGATTCATGGCGTGCCCGTGGCCGTCATCGGCATGGTGGGATATTTATTTCTGGGTGTGCTCGCTTCTCGAAAAGCTTATGCGTGGATGCTGCCTTTTGTGACGGGAGCTTTTGCGTTTGCAATCCACCTGGCGGATATTGAATCGATGGTGCTGGGGGTTTGGTGCATTTACTGCGTCATGTCGCTTGGGATTATTACTTTGATGACGCTGCTGGTGATGGGGACGGTGATCGCGCAGTCGAGGGCACGGCCGCATTGAGACGGCACCGGCGCGGCGGACTGCAGATCCCTCGCTGCTCTCGGGATGACAACCCTCAAAACTATGACAATCCTCCAACGGCGTGACTACTCGTAGCGCAGGCTCTCGATGGGATCGAGTTGCGAGGCGCGGATGGCTGGGATCATTCCACTTAAAATTCCTACTACGCTCAAAATGATGGTCGCGACCGCCAGACTGCTGACGCTGATCTGGAGATGGACATCGCCCGCCTGGAGGTTGTCACCGAAGGCGCTCATCAATGGCAATGCGCCGACGCCCCAGGAAATCAGATAGGCGATGATGATGCCTGCGGCTCCGCCGGCAAAGGTGATGGCCAGCGCTTCGGCGAGGAATTGAAAGAGGATGTGGCGCTTGGGCGCGCCCAGCGCTTTCTCCACTCCTATTTCACGGGTGCGCTGCTGAACGGAGACCAGCATGATGTTCATGAGGCCGATGCCTCCGATGCCGAGCGTGAGCGCGCCGATGAAGCCGAGCAATACTTTTAGAGCGGTCGTGACGATGGTGAAATCGTCGAAATCCTGCTTGAAATCGGCGACGAACACGGCGCGGCGATCATCCGGGCGAAAGTTGTGGTGTCCGGCCAGCACGCTGCGCACCACGCGTGCAATCTGCTGGTGATTCTCTCCTTCGTAATCCATGAACATGCCGGAGATGTACTGCGTGTCATAGAGATCGCCCATGGTGGTGAAGGGGATCACGACCATGGTGTTGTCATTATTGTCGCCGCCCTGCACCTTGTGCATGTAGACGCCGATCACCTGGAACGTGACGCCGTTGATGCGGATGTTCTGACCAAGAGCTTGCTGGCCGGAGAAGAGGCGGCGCTTGGCCTCATCGCCGAGTATGGCAACACGGTCGTGCTCGATGAGGTCGACTTCGCTCATCGGGCGGCCGCTGGCGACTTCGAAGCCGCGGATGCGATCGTAGACGGGATAGACGCCGGTGAAGAAGAGATTGGTGTAGGTGCGGGTGTCGTGCTGGATGGTGACGCCGTTGCCCTTGTCGAAAACGGGCGTGACGCCCTTGACCATGGGCACTTCGTTGCGAACATAGTCGACATCGGCGAGCTTGAGCTTGACTTCACTGCCGGCTTTCGAACCACCCGCTTGGAGCGACGTACGGCCCGGGAAAACGCCGATCACGTCGGTGCCCCAGGAGCTGAAGATGAGACTGATGGCGCGCTGGAAGCCTGAACCGAAGGCAAGGAGGATGACGACGGTGGCAATTCCCCAGGCCATGCCGAGCATGGTCAGCATGGTGCGGCGGCGGTTGTGCTGCATGGCACCGTAGGCTTCTTGTAGTAGATCGCGCATCATGGCGTTGTCCTCATAAAACCGGTGACTTGGCCACCGGTGACCGGCGACCGCTATTAGCTCGTTTACTCTTGCCGCAACGCTTCCACCGGTTCCAGCATCGCCGCCTTGCGGGCTGGATACAGGCCCGCCATGATTCCCGCCAGCGACAGCGAGAGCACGGCGCTGATCGCCGATGCGGGCACGATTTTTGGCGTGTCGAACCCTTGCGGCAGGTGCACGCCGTTCAGCAAGTGGATTATCAGCATGGCCGCGCTCACTCCGATGCCGCCGCTCAGCAGCGTGAGAAATGCGCCCTCCAGAAAAAATTGGAACAGGATGCTGTTCTGGGTGGCGCCGAGAGCTTTACGCAAACCGATTTCGCGTGTGCGCTCGGTGACCGCGACCAGCATGATGTTGACGATTCCAATTGCGCCCAGCGCCAGCGTGACCAGGCCTACTCCGCCCAGAAACCAATCCATCGCGGTAAAGATCCTGCCCATGGTTTTCTGATTCTTGACCGTGTCCCACTCTTCCCATGTGTCTTTGACGGTCGGATCGAAGCCGCCGTGATTGCGGGCCACGATGCGATGCAATTCCGCTTTGGCGTCTTCGTTCTCTTCGAAGCTGCGCGGCTGGTAGTTGATAAACGTAACCGCGTTCCCCTCTTTCGAGTTGTCGCCGGTCAGAGGAAATAGTTCGCGCATAGTGTTGAACGGGACAAAAATGCGCACGTTGGTCGCATTCTGTTCTTCCTGGCCAATTTTGTTGAGGACGCCGATGACCTGAAAGCGCACGCCGTTTAGCAGGATGGTGTTGCCGACAGCAGGACGCCCGGGAAACATGTTCTTCGTCATCTCAACGCCAAGCACACAAACGCGGCGGCGCTGAGCATCGTCGTCATCGTTGAGCCAGCGCCCGACCGCGAGCGGGATGGTCCGCACGTGGTTGTAGATGGCGGGCACACCCGAAACCTGGCCGTTGGTGCTGGTGTAGTCGCTGACGGCGCGAATGTCATCGCGCGCGATGACGGGAGAAATGTTGAGGGCCAGCGTCGATTGCGCCTTGATGGCGACATAGTCGTCGTAGGTGAGATTGAACCAGCGCATCGAGTTGAAGCTGCCCTCGACGGCGGGGGCGCGGCCTCCAAAGAAGAAGATGATGTTTTTGCCGAAGCTTTCAAGCTGCTTGCGATTGCCGTTGCGGAAGCCTTCGCCGACTCCGGCGAGGAGGAGCAATGAGCCGACGCCCCAGGCGATTCCGAACATGGTGAGAAATGAACGCAGTTTGTGCGCCCACAACGTCCGCAAGGTCTGAGAGAAGGTGTCGAGCAGCATGCGCATGATGTCACCTTTGTGAGCGGGGCCGGCGTTCAGTGCTTGGTTATTGGACTGGCGGGAGAGGGGAGGGTTAGCGGGAGAGTTTCGAGACTGTACTGACACCTTCACAACATAGTGTCTAGTGATGGCTTCGTTGGTTGTGCTAGACGATGCGGGGGCGGGTCGCCCCCGCGACTGCCGGCGGGGCGCCGGCGCTACGTTCTACTCTGCTTTCAGTTTCCACTGGATTTGGCGGAGCATGCCTAGCCAGAGTTCCGCGTCGGTGGCGCTCAGATCGAGGCGGCGAAGCATGCGGCGCAGCTTCTCCTCGGTTGCATGGGCGACACGCGGTTTGACGTATCCGCTGGCTTGGAGCACGTCGTAGAGCAATTGGGTGAGGCGCTCGAGGTCGCCGGCTTGGGCGCTAGCTTCCTGCTTATTTGCATTTCGTCGCGGGCTCTTTTCGGCTTTTGTTGCCATTTCGCGCACGAGTTCATACAGGCAGACGGCGACGGCTTGGCCCAGATTCATGGAGCTGTGATCGGCGCGGGTTGGAATTCGCATGAGCCAGTGGCAGTGGCTGATGTCTTCGTTCGAGAGGCCAACTTTTTCGGAGCCGAAGAGCAAGGCGACCGGTCCTGTCTTTAGTTGTCGAATGATGGCCCGCGCGCCTGCTTCGAGGCGGCGGAGTTCGTGTTGCAGTTCGCGGCGGCCGCCCGCGGTTGTGCCAACTACGAGTCGGCAGTCGGCGACCGCTTCTCCCAGAGTGGCGTATTCTTTCGCATTTGCGAGCAGATCGGCTGCGCCGACCGCCGAGCGCGCCTCGCGGAAAGCGACCTCGTAGGGATTGACGACGCGCAGGTGCGCGGCTCCGAAGTTGCTCAGGGCGCGCGCGGCCGCTCCGATATTCAGCGGGTTGCGCGTGGCCACGAGGATCACGCGCAGATTGGCAAGGTTGCGGCTGGAAGCGAGGCTGGCCGGATCCATCTCCGGTGTTCTATCGCGTGCGGCGGTGATTGCGCAACTCCTGGCGCGCGAAGTCGTGTCGGCAAAAAAAAGAGGGTGGGGAACGGAGGCCCCACCCCTGCGGAAACGAGTGGTACGTTTTTTACTGGTTCACCCAAACAGTCGTCGATTTCTTTACCAGCGCATGTTCCTTCTTCAATTCGCGGGCGATGTCGCCGAGCGAAACGCTGGCGGCCTGCGGAAAATCGGAGGCCGGGCGGTCACCCTGCGCAGAGATGTAGCTCGTGCCTGGATAGATGCTTACCTCCGTTTTGATCGGGGCAAAGCTGGCATGCGCCGGATGCTCAGGTGAGTGGAAAATCTGTGGCTCGCTGCTAACATAGCCACCGCTATACTGGGCAAAAGCGGCGGTCGTCAAGACGAACAGGCTGAGAACGAGCAGGGTCTTTTTCATGGCAATCTCCAAGTGAAGGAGGTGACGAATCGGCTTCGCGCCGCGAGGTCAACTCCTGCACCTTGAACAAAAGCAAACTCTGTACCAAACCACAATGCGTGGAAATAGCGAGATTGGCGTGGGTTACCACTGGTTACTCGGCAATGTTTTGCACATTCTCGTCCGTCAGGGGAGATTTGGGGAGGCTAGTCAGGATGCCGGCCTAGTGTGCTTCCCTGCTGGCCCGCTGCGGAAAAAGCAAGATGCCGAGTACGATAAATACCAGTAAACAGGCTGACGCGGTATACCTGCTCATCGCCAGGCCGCCGGCGTTACGCGGCTTATCAAGAAGGTCGCCTAACGTCGCTCCAAGAGGCCGGGTAAGAATGAAGGCCGCCCAAAAGAGTACGGTTCTGGAAATCTTGGTCCAGTAGTAAGCTCCGACCACCAGAACGAGCAATCCTGTGAATACCAAGGCCCCGCCCTCGTAGCCAAGGCCGGCGGTATCGGCGGTCCAGTCGCCCAACGCGGTGCCCAGCGTTTGCGAAAACATGATGGTGACCCAATAGAACATTTCCGCTCTGGGTTCGACGATGGAGTCGACGGAAACCGATCCCATGGTTCGATACCAGATCGCCAGAGAATCATCAGCAATAGCAGGAGCAAGGTGCTGCCGCCGGCATACCCGATTCCCAAAGAGCGATCGGAAAAATCTGCCAGTGTCGTTCCCACGGTTGTGGTGGCAATAATGGTGGTCCAGTAGAGAAAGGGGTGAAATCGTTTGGCCCTGATCTGCGCGCCCACCGCTACCAAAAATATCGCGGCAAAAATCGCTGTTCCCACCAGGTAACCAAGATTCAAGGACATGGTGACCGCGTCGCCGCCGGTTTCTCCGAGCGTGGTGGCGGCGATCTTAATGATCCAGAAGTATAGGGTCACCTCCGGAACCTTGCTCAACGCGGTATCGGCGGTTGTTTTCATGGAGTGTGATTTCTTTCGGTGGATGGCAACATTAACTATCCGGACCGGATTGCAGGCCGGCTCCTAGTTTCTGTGTGGTCAGATCCCTATCGAAGATTGCGATAAGATTATCACCTATGAAAAAGCAAACCGCACTGGCAATGCTCGCGATTTTCCTTTCAGCCCCGATGGCACTGACGACGATCGCGGCCGCGACGGATTACAAGGTCGCCAAAACGTGGAAATTGGGTGGCGACGGCGGATGGGACGACCTGACCGTGGACAGCGCTGGGCATCGTTTGTTCATTTCGCGATCCACGCGGGTGATGGTTGTCGATACCGAATCGGGCAAACAGGTCGGAGAGATTCCGGATACGCCGGGCGTGCACGGAATCGCGCTGGCCCCTGAAATAGGGCGCGGATTCACGAGCAACGGTCGCGAGGATACGGTCACAGTTTTCGATCTGAAGTCGCTGGCGGTCGAAAAGAAGATCAAGGTCGGCAGCGGGCCTGACGCAATTTTATACGACCCGTTTTCGAAGCGCGTGTTCACGTTCAACGGAAAAAGCAACGATGCCACCGCTGTTGACGCGTCCAAGGGCGAGGTAGCGGGCAAAGTTGAACTTGGCGGCAAGCCGGAATTTGCGGTGACTGACGAACGGGGTGCTGTGTTCGTAAATATTGAAGATAAGTCGGAACTAGTGGCGCTCGATGCTAAAAAGCTGACGGTCAAATCGCGATGGAAGCTGGCAGGCTGCGAAGAGCCCACCGGGCTCGCCATCGACGCTAAGAGCCGACGTTTATTTGCGGGTTGTTCAGGCAGCAAGAAAATGTTTGTAGTCGATGCCGACAACGGCAAGGTACTGGCGAGTCCGGCGATCGGCGAGGGTTGCGATGGGGCCCGGTTCGATGCCGATCGGGGCTTGGCGTTCGCGTCCGCGGGCGACGGCACCATCACGATTATCAAGGAAGACAATGCCAATAACTTTAGCGTGGCGCAGACCGTGACCACTCAAAAGGGAGCGCGCACGATGGCGCTCGACGAAAAGACGCACCAGCTTTTCACGGTAACGGCGGCCGTCACTGGCACTACCCGGGAGACTAGAAAGATCGAGCCGGACTCGTTTGTCGTGATCGCGGTGGAGGGGACGCGCTAATTGAAAAAACTTTGGGCAATTCCAATCTGTTGTCTTCTTTTTTCGCTACTTGCCAGCGGCCAGCAAACCGCCCAACCAGACGAGGCCACCCGCCGTCTGGCGCATGACATTTTCAAGCAACTGATCGAGATCAACACGACCGACTCGGTCGGCAGCGTGACTGCGGCTTCGGAAGCGATGGCGCAACGTTTTCGCGATGCCGGATTTCCCGACGCGGACATCCACGTCCTCGGCCCGAACGACCGCAAGAAGAATATTGTCGTTCGACTGCATGGTTCGGGGAAGCACAAGCCGGTGTTGCTGATCGGCCACCTCGACGTGGTCGAGGCGCGACGCGAGGATTGGACGACCGATCCATTCAAGTTTATCGAGCAGGAAGGATATTTTTACGGCCGCGGCACGAGCGATATGAAGGACGGCGACGCAATCATGTCGGCGACACTGATCCGCATGAAGAAAGAAGGATACGTTCCGAGCCGCGACATCATTCTGGCGATGACGGCGGACGAGGAGGGCGGCACGTCGAATGGAGTTGATTGGCTGATCAAAAATCATCGCGAGCTGATCGACGCGGAGTTCGTGCTGAATCACGACGGAGGCGGCGTTCTGGCCGATCACGGCAAGCCGCTCATGATGGAGGTAAACGCCACCGAGAAACTCTATGGCGATTACGTTCTGACCGCGACCAATCCGGGAGGCCACAGTTCGCTGCCGCGCCCCGATAACGCCATTTACGAACTGGCGGCGGCGTTGACGCGTATCGCAAATTATCAATTTCCGTTTGAGCTGAACAACATCACGCGCGAATATTATGCGCGGCAAGTGAAGCAGGCGAGCGGCCAGCGCGCGGCCGATCTGGCGGCCATGCTGAAAACTCCTCCCGATATGAGCGCGGTGGCGCGCCTGTCGAAGGATCCTATCGACAACTCGACGATGCACACGACATGCGTCGCCACGCGGCTCAGCGGAGGCCACGCCAATAATGCGTTGCCGCAGAGCGCGCAAGCCAACGTGAACTGCCGCATCTTACCCGGCCATTCGCTGGAAGAAACTCGGCTGGCACTCGAAAAGATAGTCGCCGATCCCAAGGTGAAAGTGCAGTTCCGCGAAAACAACAACGAACTCATGGATCATGGCTCGGACCGGCACAGCTACGTGCCCGCGGCGCCACGCAAGGATGTTTTCGAAGCGCTCGATAAGATCGTGGCCCAGATGTGGCCGGGAGTTCCGGTGCTACCCAACATGAGCACAGGCGCGTCCGATGGCGTCTATACCAACGCGGCGGGTATGCCGACCTATGCCATTTCAGGCGAGCAGTATGATCGGGACGACATTCGCGCGCACGGCAAGGATGAGCGAACTGGGGTCGAAGCCTTTTATCGCGGAGTCGATTTTTATTATGCCTTCCTGAAGACGGTCGCCGAACAGTGAAGCGCTAACAACGTGTGAAAGAGCTGGCAGCGACGCTTGCAGAGACGCGGCACCTCGCGCCTCTATGACGGCTTGTCATTTCAACGCAATATTATCGCGGCCACAACCAACCAAACGTTCCGCCGACGAGCAAACCGTAAATCAATCCGTCGAACACTTCTTTAATCGTCATTCCCCACGGCTGGCCTTTCCAGATACTGTTGGCGAGTGGGCCGAGGCCATAGGCCATGAAGGCGGTGGCGCCGGCGACCCGGAAGACGAACAGATAGTTTGCGCCCTGCGGGACGCTGTGGAAGGTGATATACGCTGTGAAAAAGCCGACGATCAGGCAGTAGCCGAACCAACCACCCAGATACTTGCCCATCGCCGGCGGTCCGCTCGGCAGAACTGTCAGGAGTCCAACTGGTCCCTGCTTGAATTTTTCCTGAGTGGCGGGCGACTTCATATCCTTATGCGTGGTGTATGGGAAGTGGTAATAGCCGGGCTTGATGCCCGCGCTACGTAGTGCGGCGAGCGTCTGTTCTTCATTCGGAAGCTGGAAACAATCGCTCTGGTGATACTTCAGCACCATATGCAGAATGGAACTCGCGACGAAGACGATGACTGCGGAGAGAACGATGGGGAGCCAGAGAGCAGCGAGAAAACCCATGCACAGCCTCCTTGAATTTCAGCGACGATTGAACTTCGCAGGAATGTACGCTGGACGTGAACTCAGGTCAAGATCAAATTCGGCTTCAATTCTCAAAATACGGAACGAGGGTGAACACATCTTTAAAGTAGCCGTCCCGCCACTTTGCTCCGCTTCTCTGTTGACTCTGGTGCTCGCGTACGTGCGCCAAGTCGCGGAAGCAGAAAAGTAGAGTGGTTTTGCACGCTCAACTTCAGACGATTGTTAGGTTTGGCGGTGAGCAGAGCTTCATCTGGAAGTACGGGTACTTCTCAGCCCGGGATCTTTGGTGACCCTTGGTCCGGTGCCTCGTCGAACAAGGTATGCGGAAGATCACTTTGGCTCTTGTTATTCTCGCGGGCGTTGCTGCGATGTGGGCTCAGGACGCGCAACTCAAGACTGCCGAAGCCGTTCTCGAACGTTATAAGAGCGCGCTCGGCGGCGTCGAAGCCATCAAGGGCGTGCAATCGCAAACGGTGCTGGGAGAAATCGAAAGCACCGGCATGCAGGGCAAATCGACTTTCGTTTTCTATGGCAAGCCGTTCAAGTCGGTAATCAAGGTGACGCGGCCCGATGGCAGTCAAATTACCGCAGGCTTCGACGGCACGACTTCGTGGACGATCGATTCCAAGGGAGCGAGCATCGACA
The DNA here is from genome assembly GCA_963698865.1 of uncultured Acidobacteriaceae bacterium. Lineage (GTDB taxonomy): Bacteria > Acidobacteriota > Terriglobia > Terriglobales > Acidobacteriaceae > Acidiflorens. The sequence continues at coordinate 2,181,438 of CAVOSL010000007.1, forward strand.
AGGACACAGCGCTCGATGCCCTGCGCCGCGATGATGATCTGCAATACGCGCTGCACCAGCCCGACTATTTCAAGAAGCTCGAACTTGCGGGCGTCACCGATTTTGAAGGCCACCGTTGCTATTGGCTGCACGGCACCACGAACTGGGGCAAAGATAATAATCAGTTCTACGATGTCGAAACCGGATTGCTTGCGGGCTACCGTTTTCAGGCGGATGACAAGTCGAAGACGGTTGCGGTCGCGGTGTTTGAGGACTACAAGAAATTTGGCGGGCCGCTATTTGCCACCAAGCGCACCACGAAGGTCGGCGACCACAGTCAGACGTTCCTCTTTGAATCGGTGAGTTACGAGCCGATTGCGGATTCCGTCTTCGATTTGCCCGCGTCGGTGAAGGCGCTTGTGAAGTGATCGTCGGGGTTAGTTCGTAACTCGACCCTGGGTTTGCGATTTGCGGATCCAGGGTTTCGCTTTTTCCAGGTGCGCGAAAGTTTGCACTTTACTTCGGCGTTTCGAGCAGCGCGAAAGCCGTTCCTCGCGACTTCGGACTGAGGTCGAATACAAACGTCAAGCTCCGGTCATCCGTGCAAATCAGCTGCACGAATCCGTGCCCTCTCAAGCCAGAGATGAACCGGCTTTCGAGCAGGCGGTTGCAGTCTGCCAGGTTCACCGTGGATTGGTGATGCACATACGACGTTGCATCGGGCCCGTCCGCTGAGAGGTTGTATCCCGGGGGCATTTGCGTGCCGAGCTGCTTCAGGACCGAGCGACGGATCATTTCCACATAATCTCTTCTGGCGGCAACCGGCGAAACACTCTGCACGACCGCATCGAAGTTGAATGTGTTGTCTGCGTCATCGGTGCAGACCAGCTTCGTAAAGCCAAGCGCCCGGAACTTGGAGACGAAGCCCTCAGTCAACATTCCGCCGCAGATGGATGGGTTCATCAGTGAAGCGTGGTACACGAAAAAAGTTGAATCGGGCCCATCGGTCGAGATCCTGTAGGCGGGAACGAGATCGGCGCCCTTCTTTGTCTGGATGGTGGATTGCACGAGCCTTTTGACAAAGTCTTTTCTTGCGCGAGCATTCTGCGCGACGCAGATGGGCAACAGCAGCATGACAAAGAGTGGGATAAGAACCGCGTGGAATCTCGGGATTGCAGCGGCTACTCTTCTCTCCTCCGCCATGACTTTCTCCCTTGCTCAGCGCGCACTTTCTTCTGAATCGGTGGCTGGAACGAATTGCAATGGATCGAAGCGCGGGCGGATCGGCGAGTTCGCGGCGCACCGCTATTGCGGCGCGATCAATTCCGGGGGAGAACGCGAACCTGCACGGTCGCTTCGCGCGTTGGCGACAAAACATACTCTGGTGTTATGTAGAAAGCAAGGGAGAAGTTTTAGCTTTGTTCTAAAAGGGAGGACGGGCCCGGCGGACGGCTTGTTACAGGTACAAGTGTCTTGGCCAGCGGGAAACGGGGAGTTTGCGGCGAATGGAAGTGCGGGTCCATTCGATCCAGAACAAAGGCCAGACGGAGCAGGCGAGGAGCCAGGACCAATCGAGCACGTTCTTGCCAAAAATCAGCGTAAACATAGCAAGGAGCAGCACATATTTGGCGCGGCGGAAGATGCGGGCTCGCGCGGGAGTATAGATAGGAAGGAAGGGCACGCCGAAAGCAACAAGCAATGCCAGGCCGCCGACGAGCAGCGTGCGCGCGAGTTCGTTCTTGCCATTGAGGAACAGTGCGGCGGATGCCCAAAGCGCGGCTGCGGGCAGGGCGAGAAGCACACCCTTCATCCAGGGACGGGAGCAAATCGCGCGAGATTCCCACTGGCCTTCGCGAAGAAGTTTCGCCTCGGCAGACGTCAGCAAGACGTTGCGATATTGGCAGTTTGCAGTCTTTGCATCGCCGAGGGCTGCGACGGCGGAGCGATCGGCTTCCTCGGCAGCCGCGCCGTTACTCAGCGCCACCTCGCGCGCGGATTCGTAGTGCTCCTGAATTTCCGCGCGGACCTGGGAGGCGGAATCCTTTGAGAGATGGCGCGTCGCCTGACGCAACCAGCCTTCTAAGTCCGATCCACGATCCACCTTTAGCGAATTGTTGAGGTTCAGCGAATTCTCGCGCAATGAACTGTGCAGTTGAGACATGGCTTTAGGCCTCCCCCAATATGACGGTTACCGCTTGCGAAAGCTGGCGCCATTCGGCGCGATCTTTAGACAACACTTTGCGCCCCGATCTTGTAATGCGGTAATAACGCCGCGAGCGGCCCTTCTCGATGCCTTCGTAGGACTCGACGAAGCCCTCGTTTTCGAGCTTGTGCAGCGCGGGATAGAGAGTGCCTTCCTTGAAATCGAGCACGCCCTGGGAGCGTTCCTTGATCTGCTGGGCAATGCGGTAGCCGTGGCTCGGCTCGTGCGCGAGAGCCTCGAGAATCAGAGTCGGAAGCGTTCCCTTGAAGTTCACCTTATACCTCGGAATGCTATGCATAGAATAGTAGGCTAAATGGAGTTTGTCAAGTTGAAGGAACCGGAAGTGGCGGAGCGGAGGCCGGTGCATGGATTCGTGTTGACATTCGCCTCTTCTTCGCCTATGCTGCGCGCATGGCGATCACTCGACGGCAGCATGAGGTTTATGACTTCCTCTCGCGCTTTGTTTCGGAGAAGGGATACTCCCCTTCGTTTGAAGAGATTAAAGAGGCGATGGGGCTCAATTCGCTCGCGACCGTTCACAAGCACATCACCAACCTGGAGAAAAAGGGACTGCTGACGCGTGACTACAATCGCAGCCGGTCGATTGATCTGGTGGCTCCGCGCGGGAAGCTGAAGGCGTCGATGGCGGTGAACACTGGAGTGGTGCTCCCGCTATTGGGGCGGATTGCGGCGGGGCGTCCGATTGAGGCGATTGAGACGCCGGAGACTATTTCGCTGGCCGATTTTGTGCGCTCGAAGGAAGTTTTCGTGCTCGAAGTGCGCGGCGAGTCGATGCAGGATGAGGCGATCCTTGATGGCGATTATGTGCTGGTCGAGAAGACGAAGACTGCGCACAACGGGGACATTGTGGTCGCGCTGGTCGATGGGTCGGACGCTACTTTGAAGAGATTCTTCCGCGAGGGCGAGAAGATTCGTTTGCAGCCTTCGAATGCGGCGATGAAGCCGATGATTTTTCCGGCCGCGGCGGTTGAGGTGCAGGGAAGAGTCATTGGCGTGCTGCGGAAATACTAGCCCCAGGCGGTGACCGGTCACCGGTGCCCGGTTGCGACACCCGCTAACGGCTCACCGGCGATACCCGGTTTGGTGATCGCGGTGAGCGTTTTGTGAGCGGAAAAACTGGCGTTACGCCAGATGGCGGTCGAGGGCCTTCTGAATGTCGTCTTTGGAGCGGTAGCCTACCAGTTGCTCTACTACCTGTCCGTTCTTGAAAACCAGCAGGGTTGGAATGCCGGTGACTTTGTAGCGCATGGGGGTGGCGCCGTTGCGATCGACATCCATTTTGCCGATAGTGACTTTGCCCTGATATTCGCCGGCGAGTTCTTCCACGATGGGAGCGATCGCGCGGCAGGGGCCACACCAGGCGGCCCAGAAATCCACCAGTACGGGTTTCTCGGACTTCAATACATCCGAGTCAAAATTTGCATCAGTTACTTCGACGATGGCGTTGCTGGCCATTCATCCTCCAGAGTTTGTGAAAATGAAGTTGCCCGGATGGCGCGGTGGCCCCTCGGGGCGAACCTTCTATCCTAGCACTGATAATTAGATGCAGGGCTGGAGCGGAGGTCGCAGAGGGGCGCGCTCTCGGTGAGGTGGGAGCTACAGTGGCGGCAAGGACGCCGCCACGACAGCCGGCGGGACGCCGGCGCTACGATCGGGGTTCTGCAGTCGCGTTGCTAAAGGCGTGGCATTACGGTCCTGGCATTACGGTCGTGGGCGGAAATGGTACTCTACCCCTTCGCATGACGATCCTCTTCTTTACTGTGCTGGTGGCGGCGGTGTCGTTTGCGGCGGGACTGCTGGGATCGCTGACGGGGTTGGGCGGCGGGGTGGTGCTGGTGCCGCTGCTTACCATCTTCTTTCATGTCGATATTCGTTATGCGATTGGAGCGTCTCTGGTGTCGGTGATCGCGACTTCGTCGGGTGCGGCGGCCGCTTACGTGAAAGAAGGGATTTCGAATATTCGCATTGGCATGTTCCTGGAGATCGCGACTACGGCGGGCGCGCTGCTGGGAGCGTTTCTGGCGACGTGGATGCCGACGCGCGCGATTGCGATTATTTTTGGAGCGGTGCTGCTTTACTCGGCTTATTTATCGCGGCAGCCGCGACCGCATGCGCTGCGTAATCTTCCACCCGATCCGCTGGCGACGCGCTTGCGTTTGAATGGCAGCTTCAACGATCTCGAAGGCCATCGCAAATATAACGTTCAGAACGTGCCGACGGGATTCAGCCTGATGTTTGGGGCGGGGACGCTGTCGGGCCTGTTGGGGATTGGTTCGGGCGCGGTGAAGGTGCTGGCGATGGACCAGGCGATGCGGATTCCGTTCAAGGTATCGACGACGACCAGCAACTTCATGATTGGAGTGACGGCGGCGGCGAGCGCGGGCGTTTACCTGAGCCGCGGGTATGTCGATCCGGGGCTGGCGATGCCGGTGATGCTGGGCGTGCTGGCGGGCTCGTTGCTGGGGACGCGGATTCTGGTGAAGGCGGAGACGGCATCGCTGCGGCTGGTGTTCAGCATTGTCATTCTCGTGCTGGGATTGCAGATGCTCTACAAGGGACTGTGGGGGGGCATCTGATGCCGAGCGGGTTGCACGAGGAGTTTAAGCCGCAGCCGTGGCGCGACCGGCGCATGGAGGTGATTCTCGGCAACCTGCTGCGCTCGGGAGTTCTTTTCTCGGCGCTGGTCGTGCTGGTGGGAGCTTGTATTTATCTATACCGGCATGCGCGGGAGATGGCGGATTACAAGATATTTCGGGGCGAGCCCTCGGATTTCCGGACGATTCCGGGAGTGATCCAGAGTGTGCGCGGCGGGCATGGGCGAGGCTGGATTCAGTTAGGCTTGCTGCTGCTGATTGCTACGCCGATTGCGCGGGTGGCGTTTTCGATTGTGGGATTTTCGATTGAGCGGGATCGGCTGTATGTGGTCTTTACCTGCATTGTGCTGGCGATTTTGCTTTATAGCTTGCTGGGGTCGGGATTCACGCTGTAGCGCGGCCCCCACTTCGGTCCGTTTCACTTCAGTTTTGCTGCCTGCAAAGAGCAGGCAACCACAGGGTACACAGGGGCGCACAAGGGAATCCCAAAGCTTTCTAGTGCAGCGAGGCGCGGAGCGTTCGCAACAGGTAATACTCGTTGACCGGACGGTCATCCTGCATGGCGGGGGCGTTCTTGTCCAATGAAACAATAAAGTCGATTGGCATTTCATTTTTCAGGACGGCGTCGAACTGCTGTTCGGGAGTGGGGAACGGGCCCCATTCCACTAGGTCGGCGGCGGCTTGCGGCGGCATACGCTTTGCCAGTTCGGCGGCAGTGCGGTCGGGGATGGGCTGGCGGCTGGCCAGATAGTGAATTCCCCACCCGGAGATCGATTTAAAGGCGCGAACGTAGGGGAAGGAATCGCGCAGGGCGCCCGCGACGGAGGCGGCCGCCGCCAGGTCTCCACCGGGGAACCATTGCTGAAGAATGCCGTCGGGGCGCAAGCGCTTTTTGGCGGCAGAATAGAATTCGCGGGAGTAGAGCAGGCTTGATCCGGCGGCGCCGATGGGCGGAGGCGGGTCGATGACGATCACGTCATACTGCTCGGTTGTCCGCTCGAGGAAACGTCGGCCATCGTCGATTACGACATGGGAGTGCGGAGATTTCAGTACCTGCGCGGCGTCCGCGTGGTAGTACGAGAAGAGTTTGGGCACGCTCGGGACGAGGTCGACGACGGTGGAATCGATTCCCCACGTCAACATGGAACGGTGCGTGGTGCCCATGCCGAAGCAAATGACTAATGCATTTTGGGGAGGACGATCGAGGAACGCGAGCGGCATGGCGGACATCATCTTGGTGATGGGCGTCAGGATGGTCATGTTGATGCCGTTGACGTAGAGACTCTTGTTCATTCCCTGGCCCGCGGCGATAACCGTGGCCGTGCTGTCGCGGCGCACCTCAGAGCCCCCAACTTCCTGGACGTAGCTGCGTGTTCTTGAAACCAAAGCAAACGATGCAAGCAGGATGGCGGCGGCGACGATGGCGCGGGCGGCAATATTGCGCGTGGCGGAGTTTTGCATTCGGGAGAAAGCGAATGGTACACCGACCACTAACCAGGGGAGCGCCAATGCCGCGAGGGCGTAGCGCTCATCGAGATGGGGCAATAAGAGAAAGCCCGCGATCAATGGGCCGAGGATGCATCCGGCGACGTTGACGGCATAGCCGAATCCGGCACGGTCGGGATCGCCTTCCGAGAAACGGTCGACCAGACGCGGGGTCAGAAATCCGAGCAGGCCACTGAAGGCTGCGATGCCGAGAGGGACGCGGAGCCAGGCGGGAATGCCGACGCGCATGTCGGCGGTGAGCAGAGGAGTTATGGCAGCCAGCCAGACAAAGAGCCAGACCAGAGGCGATTCGGTAGAGTGGCGGCGGCTCCAGATGCGATATACCGTCGAGCCGAGGAACGTTGCGGCCAGGTAGACCCCGAGGATGGTGGCAAAAGAATAGACGAAGGTGCCGACGAAGATGGTGTAGAGGCGGGTCCAGACGACTTCGAGGCCCATGCTGGTGAGGCCAGTGGCGAACAGCAGCCAGAGGGTGCCGTTGCTGAGCATTTGACGCCAGGGGGCTGGCGATATGCCACGGGCGTCCCTTTGTTCTTCAAGATTATTTTCGTCAGCGGCATTGCTGGTGACTGCCGACGATTGCTTGCCGGCGAGTCGCATGGCGGCGCCGCAGATGGCGAGATTGAGCATCATTCCAACCTGCAAGGTCGCGGTGAAGCCGAACTCCTCAATCAGAAGGAGGGGAATGAGCGAGCCCGCGACTGCGCCGAGTACGTTGGCGAGATAGAGAAAGCTGAAGGAGCGGCGGGACTCCATGTTTTTGCTGGTGCGAATGGCAAACATGCCGAGCGGAATGGTTGCGCCCATGCATGCGCACCATGGAACCAGCGTGCAGGCCAGCCAGATGCCGGCGGCGACGTAGTATCCGGCGGAGGAAAGGGACAAGGTTTGGCCGAGATGCTCGAGCACGTAGCGGCCGGCGAGCAATTCGAGGGGCACGATGACGGCGGAACAGCCGATCAAAATTTCGGTCGCGGCGTAAAGGTGCAGCGGCGGGACGGTAAGACGGTGAGCGTACTTGCGCAGCAGGCGACCGGCGGCCAAGGAGCCGACGCCCAGCCCTCCCATGAAGCTCGACAGAACGATCGACACCATGGGCGTGGTGACACCAAATTGCGCCATGGCGAGGCGGAGCCAGATCAGTTCGTAGAGGATGCTGCAGAATCCGGAGACGAGAAAGAAGCAGAAATACCAGCGCTGGCGGTTGGCTGGGTCTGCTTGATCCGGTTTGTCTCCCGAGGGTCTGCGGGACGCAACTTCCATGGCCGGCATCGGCTTAGAGCTCACAGTTACTCCTAGTGTCTTGAGGTGCGGGCCCGAAATAGGCTTCCTCCAGTCTCGCAGAGTGGCGGAGGTTGAGGTGCGAGGTAACGCATGGTGATGGTAACGAAAGTCATCCAGGATTATTCACCACGGAGACACAGAGACACGGAGAAATTCAAATTCACGCGAGGATGGAGTCGTCGAGGCGCTTGCGATGGTATTTGGCGACCGCTTGAACGAAGGCGAGGACGAGGGGATGCGGTTTGTTTGCGCGCGAGGTTAGCTGCGGCTGGAACAGGGTCGCAATGTAGAACTGGTGCGCGGGGGATTCGATGGCGCGGCATTCTCCCTGCAAGCCGCGCGCGACGATGGGGAAGCCGGCTTCCATGGCGGTCCATTCGAATTCGGGGTTCACCTCGAAGTTGCAGAAGAATTCCTCCTCAACGACTTCCTTGTCGCCGTAGGCGGCGGCCAGGTAGGAGCCGGGAGCAAGACGGATTTCCGGACCGATGCCAGAGAGCTTGGGTGCGCCCTTTTTGCGGTTGGGAAGGGCGCAGGCGACCGGGTAGATGACGATGTTTTTGCCGTTCGGGTCTTCCTCCGCAGTGTTGGCGTCGGCGATGCCGATTACGTTGCGGGCGCATTCGATGAGCGCGTATTGAAAGCCACCGCAGGTTCCGAGAAAGGGACGGTCATGGACGCGCGCAAATTCAATGCCCTTGAGCATGCCGTCGAAGCTCTTATAGGGGCTGCCGGGCGAGGCCCACAGGCCGTCGCAGGAATCGAGCGTCGCGGCCGAGTCCGGCACGAGGAGCGATGGCGTGGGAAGCCAGATGGACTCGACTTCGATAGAAAGTTTGCGGGCGGCGTGCCGAAGCGAGTCGTTGGTGGCGTGGTGGGAGCGGAATTCGGGGTTGAAGTCGCCGAGGATTCCGATACGGACGGGATCATTCAGCGCGGCCATCTTTGGAGCATTGTAAATCAGAGAGGGGGAGTTACGGGGAGAGGATAATTGGCCAGTTTGAGGGCTAGAAAGGTACTAGGAGGTGGATGGCCGGATGGACGACGTGGCGGCGGGACGCCGGGTACGCTTGCGGTGCTTGCGCTACTGGATCCCGGGCAGGCGTCCTAGCAGGAGAATGCAGAGGCCGAGGACGGTTAGGCTTGAGCCTGCTATTACCAGGGCGATGGATTTCCAGCCGAGCGGAGCGGGGAGTTCGAACTGGCTGTGATTCGAAATTATGAATATGGAATCGTCCGCACCCTTCGAACACGTGAAGCGCGGAGAGGGCGCGGGAGTGGATTCGAAGGTTGATGCGGGTTGCGGGTGACCGTTCGAAACGGAATTTGCAGTCGGGACGGACATTTGAAATCCGGAGCTTGAGTCGGATGACGTTCTTTGGGTGACCGCGACAGACGACACAGAGGGCGCGGAGATTTCCGGGGCAGTCCAGACGTCGGTTTGGGCGAGGCCGGCTCGGCTGAGGGCAGCGGCGATCTTCGACTGCTGGGACATCTGAAGGGTCGAAGAAGGAACTGCGCCGCTGGCGAGTCGGATGACCTCGGGGCGCTGGGCGGGTACGGCGAGAGGTGGATTCGACTCGCGCCGGAGTGGTTTGCGTGGTTCGCCGGCTGCGTCTGGGATAGTCGAGCCACCGATCCCCACACGCTGGTTGCAGGAAGAATCGGGAGTCGGGAAGGCGGAAGTTTCCGATAGCGTTCCGGCTACGAAGACGGACGATCGATGCTGGAGGCAAGATTCTTCGATGCGAGTGGGGCGGTCGAGCTTGATTCCATTCCTGCCGAGGAAGCTCTCAATGAGCTCGGGATCGGTCTTCGGTTCGGACGGCGGACTGGAAGACGAAGGCGGCGTATATTCCTCGCGAAAGTCGGGGCGCAGATCGACTTCGGCGCCGAGAGGCTCGACCAGCAGCGTTCCGGTCGGGTCTTCGATGAGGAAAGTGAGGTGGCCGGTTTCCTCGGCGACATTTTTCCATTCCTTTTTTCCGCCTGATTCCTGCTGCCAGATAGAGGTTCTGTAGACGTAGCACTCCTTGCCTGTGATCGGAGCGGCGAGCGTGCGCAGGCCCACTGCCGAGCCGGCGATCAAGGCAGGGCCGGGAGTGGCGGCGCTGACGACGATCTTCGGAAACTGACCGACTACAGGTTTGAGCACAAAGAGCTGAAAGCCGCGAAGAAAGAGGTAGAGCCCGAGCCCGCCTGCGGAGTATGCCCCGAGCGCGAGATGGTTCTGGGCGACGAAATTAAGGAGGCTAGGGTTCACCGAGTTAACGCCGAAGCCAGGTCTCGAAGAGCCGAGACCTGGGGCACCCTCAGTTATGAGGATAAGAAAGCGGGCGCAGGAAGGGCGCGCAAAAGGCCCGGTTTCGGCTTACGGAAGTAACTGATTGAGCTGGATGTGGCGGCGGGGGCGCCGCCACGACTGCGGGCGAGTCGCCGGCGCCACGCTCGCTAGGCCGGGACGCGGTCTCTCTCTTTTAGGATGGCGGCTACTGCGGCTAGGGCGGCGTCGACTTCTTCGTCGGTGTTGTAGAAGTGCGGAGAGAAGCGGACTCCGGCCTTCGGGCGCCAGTCGACGAGTATTTCGCGGGCGAGTAACTCGCGGCTGACTGCCTGTGAGTCGGGCATATCGATCGAGACTGTGCCACCGCGCTTTTCTGGATCGCGGGGAGTGTTGACGCGCCAGCCGTGATGATCGGCGAGTTCGATGAGGCGGGCGGTCTGGCGTTTTGATTTTTCGCGAATCTTCTCGACGCCCACTTCCGTGATGATCTGCAACCCGGGACGGCAGGCTTCGAGGGCGGGAATGTGGGTGGTTCCGTTCATGAAGCGGAGGGGCGGATCGGCGTAGCGGATCGGGCCGGTCGCGAATTCGAAAGAATTCTCGTGGGCAAACCAGCCCGTGAATTTTGGTTCGAGCTTCTTGCCGAGATCGGGACGGACATATAAGTACGCCACGCCCGGGCCTCCGCAGAGCCACTTGAGGACGCCTCCGCAACAGAAGTCGACGTTGAGGGCCTGGACATCGACGGGCACACTGCCGAGCGATTGATAGGTGTCGAGCACGACGTGGGCGCCGACCTTGTGCGCTTTCTCGACGATGGCGCGCGCGTCATTGATGTAAGAGCTGCGGAAGATGACGTGGGAGATGGGGACGATCAGAGTTTGATCGTCGATGGCATCGAGCAGGCGATCAGTGGGCACGTGAACGCCGTCGTCAGTTTTGACCATGTGGACGCGAGCGCCGAGCGGGCGCTGTGCTTCCCAGAAATACATCACCGACGGGAAATTCAGGTCGCTGTACACGACCTTGTTGCGCTGGCCGGAGAAATCGAAACACGAGGCAACGATGGCCTGGCAGGTGGTGACGTTCTGATGGACGGAGACGGAGTCCTTGGGCGCGTTCATGAGCGCGCCGATTTCGTTGCCGACTTCGAAGGCGAGCATCCACCAGCGCTCTTCCCAGGCGCGCACACCGCGCGTGGCCCAGATATCGGCATAGCCGTGCAGGGCCGCGAAGACGTTGCGGGGCATGGCGCCGAGGGAGTTCGAGATCATGTAGTTAGTGCGCTCGAGGATGGGGAACTCGGTGCGGTATTGCAGGAGCTGGTCGGTCATCGCTTCATTGTAATTCGAGCTATGAGCTATGAGCTATGGGCTTCGAGCCACGAGCTCCGAGCTTAGATCTCACCGAGCTTGAGGCCGAAACGGGCCTTCATTTCTCTTCTTCCGTGGCTGGTGATGTGAAGGGCTCGGCTGTCCAGATGCTGGGTCAGCCATCTTCTTTTTAGGGCGACGTTCAGGAGGGCGGCTGCGATTGCTCCACCCAGGTGCGCGCGGCGCTCGCTCCAGTCGAGGCAGGCGAAGGCGAAGCGGCGGCGCTCGGCTCGGGCGGCGGCTACGCCGATTCCCAGGGCTTCCAGCGCGTGCGCTCCCTTTTCGGAAAGATCATAGGCGGTGTCGGCCGCGGACTTGGTTGGGGGATTGGAGAGCCAGCCCAGAGTTTTCATGCGGTCGTGGAGGGCGACGCCCAGCGTTCCGGCGATGTGGTCGTAACAGGTGCGCGCGGTGCGGAGATGGTTGGGCGTACTTGGAACAAAGCGGGAGCGCGGATGGCCGGCCAGGACGTTCAGCGCTTCAAGTGCGGTTGCGACCTCTACGCCTTGCAGACTGTAGTACCGATGTTTGCCCTGCACGAGCACCTGGATGAGGTTTTCTTCTTTCAGGCGGTTCAGGTGAACGCTGGCGGTGGACGGGCTGACCTCGGCGACTATGGCTAGTTCGGTGCTGGTACGGGCGTGGCCATCGAGCAAAGAACTGAGGATGCGGGCGCGAGCTGGCTCGCCGATGGCGGCGGCGATTCTGGAAAGAGCGAGATTGGGATCGGCTGGCCGATTGGTGGATACATTCATTATTTTATCGTAGACGAAGTATGAGGGTTCGGCAATCTGGATACTGGTCGCGAAGCTTTGGGCGTGGGGTGCAGCTATGCAAATTGACCGCCGCAGCGCGCTGGCGCTGATCGGAGCGTTTGCAGCCGAGTTCGGACCGCGGGTACGCGCCGCGAACACACCGCCAAACAACAAGAGGACAGCGATGACGATTGCGTGTTTTATCCGGTACCAGATTGACCCGTTTCAGAAGGATGAGTTCAAGAAGTACGCGGAAAATTGGGAACGCATCATTCCTCGCTGCGGTGGACACTTGATTGGATATTTTCTTCCGCATGAGGGGACGAATGACATTGCATGGGGTCTGATTGCCTTCGACAGTCTTGCATCGTATGAGGCGTATCGGGCGCGGTTGCGGACGGATAAGGAGGCAGTGGAGAATTTTACAATGGCCCAGAACAAAAGATTGATCCTGCGCGAGGAGCGGACGTTTCTTCAGGTGGTCGATGGGACGTTGGAATTGCCTTCGACGATGAAATGAGGGTCTTTCGCCCCTTCCGGGGCTTGTTCGTAGGGGAACGGCCCGGCCCGCGGCTCGCGCTGTGGGCTGCGCTCTTTCGCCGCTCGCGGCTTTGTAGCGGAATTGAATCCTGAGATTCTCGTTCCTTGAGACCTCTTATTCCTGGAGGTCCTCATCCCTGAGATCCTAACGGGGCAGCTTGGGGACGTCGGCACGGGCCAGGACGGCGCCGCGGGCGTCGAGAACGTAGACGTCGGTCCAGCGAGCGTGGGGCTTGGCGGGCTCTGTATCGGCGATTGTGAAGGTGATGGTTGTACGGGGCGAGGTGCAGCCGGTCAATTGCCGCGTCGTGTGATCAGAGTCGAGCCGGTCATCGAACGATTGAGGAATGGTTGGGGCTGATGGGCCGTTTCCCGAGGGCGACTGGGCGCGCAGGACGACTTCGACCGCGCCGACCAGGTTCTCACAGTGCATTGGGACGAGGAGTTCCCACTCCTTTGCGCCAGTCTTTTCATTTAGACCGGTCTTGCGCACGATGGGCGATTCCGCGAATACCAGTGTCGGGGGATTACCGCCCGGCGAGGCGTACCAATCCAGCCAGCGATGCTCGAATTCGATACTCGCCTCGACGTAGGCGCGCTGCAACTCCTGGTCGCGCTCTTCCCAGCACGGGTGCATGGCAGAGAGGGAGACAGAAGCCGGGGCTGCGCCTGAGCCCTGGGCGTGCAGGAGATGATGCAGGGCGGGGACGAACTCGGGATGATAACCGGCGCGGGCCATTAGCGTGAGGCTTTCGCGGTCGGCATCGATTTCGAGCTGGCGGCAGAAGCGAGCAAATTTCTCGGAGGCGCTTTGGCCGTCGGACCAGTGCGAGTCAGAAGCAGAGGGCAGGCCGGGATCGCCGAGCACGATGGTGATGGCACTGCCTCTTTCAAGCGACTTCTGGTAAAGGTAGCGGCGCGCCCAATCGCGGCGCACGACGTGTGCGATCTCGTGCGATAGCATCGCCGCCCATAGGCCGGCGCTTGGACCGGCAAGGCGCGCGAGTCCGGTTTCGACGTAGATGGCGCCATCCGGCGACGAGTAGGCGTTGAACCCGTCGTCGGCAACGATGCGCAGCTCCCACCTAAAGTCTGGGGCGGAGGGACTCGGAACTTGCTCGACAAGGCGGTCGAGCACGAGACGGCCGATGGCGTAGTCGCCGGTGGCGGGCATGCTCTGCGCCGCGAGTTGAGGACGAAGACGAGCGGCAGTTTCGAGATCGAGAGTGAAGTGGCGAGGGATCGGCGGCGCTTCGAGAGTCCGCTGGCCAAGGGCGGGAAGCGCCCACAGCAAACAGAAGGCGAGCAGGCTGCAAAAATCGCGCGCACTACGAACAGCGGGTTCCACGGGGGCTCCTCCGCGGAAGTCTTCTAATTTCGATTATGCGCCTTTTGTGGGCGCGCGCAAGGAAGAAATGGAGTGCGTGGGACGTGCAACTTCTTTTCCGGACGACCCTTCGACGGGCTCAGGGCGGGCTCTCGGGACAGCCGGCAAGATGCTGGCGCTACATTTTCGCGATGCGCGGGCACTTCACGAAGACTGCTGGCGCGATGCCTTGATGACCGCATAGGCCAACGTCAAGCCGATCAGCATGGTTAGGCCGCTGATCAGGTTGACCTGGGAGTCGAACCACGTCTTTGCGACTGATGCCAGGACTAAGAGCAAGCCCACGATCGATCCCCACTTACCTAACGGAGAGCGGAAGGGGATTGTGGCCGCTTCATCCGGCGTACGGCGGCGGAATTGGATGTGGGCGGCGAACGAGATGATCCAGGAGAGCGTCACGCCGAAGAGGGCGAAACGCAGAATGTACTCGAAGGCGTGGGCGGGGGCGTAGCGTTCGAGGAGCAGGGCGGCAATGATTCCATAGGATGAGGTGATGAGGGCAAACGTCGGAGCTCCGTTGCGGCTGAGATGGCCGAGCGGCTGGGGAGCCCATCCGGTGCGGGCCAGCGAGAACAACATGCGCGAGGAAATGTAGAGGGCGGCGTTGGCTCCGGAGAGCGCAGCGGTGAGCACCACGAAATTCATGAAATTGGCGGCGCTGCGAAATCCGACGGAACGGAAGATGGTGACGAACGGGCTTTCCGTGATGCCCGCGCGGTTCCAGGGCATGATTCCCACCAGAATGATGATGGCGCCCATGTAGAGCGCGGTGAGGATGAGAAAGGTCAGGCGGGTGGCGCGCGCAACTTCCTGAGCGGATGTGGACTCACCGGAGGTGACGGCGACGAATTCGACTCCGGCGAAGGTGTAAATCGCGAATGTGATAGCGAGCAGCGGGGCGGCCGCGCCCAGAGGGAAGAATCCGCCGTGAGTGGTGTATTGAGGCGCGGTGCGCCCGGTGAGGAGAAGCGCGGCACCGATCACGATGAAGGCGGCGATGACCGCGACCTTGATCATGGCGAACCAGAATTCGAAGCGTCCGTAGCTGCGAACGCTCAGAAAATTCGTCGCGAGCAGCAGCAGAGAAAAGACCGCGACCCACTTCCAGGCGGGCGTTCCGGGAAACCAGAGTCGCATGTAAGTGGCGGAGGCGACGAGTTCGGCTCCGACCGAGATCGCGATAGCAAGCCAGTATCCGGCGCGCGAGACGAAGCTTGCCCAATCGTTAAGGTAGAGGTCGGCGTAGACGCCCCAGGATCCGGCGGCGGGATGGGCGCTGGCGAGTTCGCCGAGGGCGAGAGTGACGGTCCAACTGATGAAGGCGGCGAGGAGGAAGGTGAGGATGACGGCGGGTCCGGCAAGCGAGATGGCGGAGGCGGTACCGAGGAGGAGACCAGTGCCGATCGAGCCGCCGACGGCGACCATGGTCATTTGTCCGGCGGTGAGCTGGTGCCGGAGGCCGGATTCGGGATTGGGGGACGCCGTGGCCATGTGGGCTCTATTGGTATCACAGAAGGGCGAGGGAGAGGTCAGAGCGAGACGCCGTGGCTACGATCCACCGTTATTCCGAGTTCGACACGGCTGCGGGTTCGTGTTCTGGGACATCCTCTTCATGGGTGATGGAGGCGGGGCGGGCCTGGACGACGCGGTTGCGTCCGGAGCGTTTTGCCTGGTAGAGAGCATCATCGGCAAACTTGAGGAGCAGTTCGACACGATCCGTAGTTTCGGGAAATGCCGCGACTCCGAGGGAGATAGTAACGGGATCGCCAGGCTGCTGGTCGTGCTGAGCACGGCTTTCCTCAATTCGCGTGCGGATGCTTTCGGAGCGGACGGTCGCTTGCTGAAGTGAGCACTCCGGCAAAATGAGAGTGAATTCTTCGCCCCCATAGCGACAAGCGACATCGTCGACGCGGACCGAGCGCAGAAGAATCTCGCCGATATTGGCCAACACGCGGTCCCCGGCGGAATGTCCGAAGGCATCGTTGAAGCGCTTGAAGTGGTCGAGATCGAGCATCACGACTGCGACCGGGCGCTGCTTGCGGAGCGCGGTGTGGAGTTCGCGTTCGAGGAATTCCTGCATGTAACGGCGGTTGTACAGCCCGGTGAGCGGATCCCGAACGGCCTGCACGCGAAGAGACTCGCGCAGGCCAAGGTTGGCAATGGCGAGGGCGATATGTTCGGCGACGGCGGCGGCGAGGTGGTCCCGGCGCGCGGAATGGTCCGAGTCCGAGTCAGGCTCGGAAGCGCCCGCAGGGAAATCGTTGTCCTGAATCGCCAATATTCCAATGGCTTCACCGATGGCCACGAGAGGAATGCAGACCGAAGCTCCTTGTCCGAGGAAGTGGGAGCAGCGCGCGCCGGATTGTCCACGCGGGTGGGCGTGAACGGATCCACGGCGGAGGGCCCAGCATTCCGAGGGGGCGAGGATGTGGCCCGCCGGGCCGATACCCCAGGATGCGACCGTCTCAAGACGGTTCTTGGAGGCGGTGAGCAGGGAGATGGATCCGTAGGCGTCGGGAAAGAGGCGGCGCAGCCGCTCGGGGATCAGGCGAAAGACCTCTTCGCGGGAGGCACAGGCTTGGAGCAGGCTTCCGAGTTCGCTGATCTGGGTGATTTCAGCAGTTTGGCGGCGGGAACTCTCGAGGAGGCGTCCGATTTTCCTGTTTGAGGCCGTGACTTGCTCCTGCGCGGCCTTGCGCTGCACGATCTCCTCTTGCTGGTGGTGCTGGGTCAGGGCCAGGCGCAGCGTGAAGGTAATGAGAGAAGCTCCAATCGCGATATCGGTGAGCACGCCCCCGAAGGCCGCTTCCCATCGGTCTATCAGCAGGCTGAGCATGACCATCATAGTGACGAGAGCGAGATTTGTACCGAGAAAGCTGATGAATTTTGCCTGCTGAGGGCGCTCGACGGGATTAGCCTCAGGCATCCACGCTATGGCGATGAGAGCGGGGGCGCCCTGATTCAGGCTCCAGACGAGATTGAACCAGGCAGCGGCGGAGACATAGTGATGACGGTCGATCCAGTTGCTGGTGACGGTCGCCACGGCACAGACCAACAGAAAAAGTGCGAAGCGGCGAAGCAAGCTTCTGGCGCCCAGGGCCCGGGCGAATTGCAGCCGGATCAAGACCGCGATGAGGAGGAAGAGGCTCTCGCCATCGCCGAGGGTCAGATTGCGCAGCACGGCGTCATCGGGCAGCATCTGGCGAGTGGGAAGACAAAAGTATGCGGAATAAATCAAGCTAACGACAATCGCGATCTGGAAAAGATCCAGATAGACTTCCGACTTCATGTGGGCATGTGCGTAACTGTCGGGAAGAAACAGGATCATCAAAATCGGGGCGCCATAGAGGCAGTAGAGCAGACCCCGCGCGGTGTCCGACAAGGTATTCGTGTCAAGGAGCGTGTCAAACGCCTGAGTGGCATTGGGAGGCAACCACACGACCAGGATGACGCCGAAGAGGAACCAAAAGATGGCCGCAATTCCCCGCGCTCGGCGAAACGCGATCCAGGCGCAGGCGATCGCAATCAGATTGCCGAGGACGACGATCGACTGGGCGAGTCCGCTGCCCCACCGGCCGGTCCCGAATAGTAGAAAGCCTGCCGTTTGAGCCCCGATCATGACAGCAAAGATCGCGATGACCAAGCCGGATTGACCGAAGGTCCTGAATTTGTTCAGGGATAAAGAGGGAACTGGCGCTTTATGAAATGCACTTTCCATGGATTGGGGAGAGCGTAGTCCTCCAGATATACCTATCGGCGTAATGGGGCTCACGCCGGAAATGACTTTCGTAATCCGCCGAAACCAAAGCGCGTTGCTGCTGTCTGGGGCGAAACCTAGAATCGAGACGGGTCTCCCTGTCTTAAGACCGTCCATGCCTGAAAACCCTACTCGCGCCGACATTTCGCGCCGCATCGACAAGGCGGAGAAACTCCTGCAAAAGGGAAAGACTCCCGACGCGCTGGCGGAATATCTGCAAGTTCTGAAAGACGATCCGGAAAACGACAATGTGCGGCAACTGGCGGCCGACCTGTGCCTTTCGGTAAACAAAGGGTCGATCGCGGTGCAGTTACTGGGCGAGTTGTTTGACCGGCAGGTGGCGGCGGCGGATTCTACCCGGGCGAGTCTGACCTACAAGAAGCTGGCGCGCTATGCCAATCCTTCGTGGGAACAAAAGGTGCGATTTGGGCAGTTACTGGAGCGTTCGAACAAGAAGGTGGCGGTCGGAACCTATGAGAACGCTCTCGAGGATTTGAAAAAGCAGGGACGAAAAGAAGAGACGCTGCTGGTGTTGCGGCGGATCGTGAGCCTGGAGCCGACGCCGGCGAATCATTTGCGGCTGGCGGAACTTTCGGCGGAATTGGACGAGCACGTGCTGGCGGCGGAATCTTTTCTGAAGCTGGCGGAACTGGCCGAGACTTCCAGCGAAAACGCGACCCGCTACTACGAGCGCGCCTACGCGGAGAATCCTTCAGAAGAGAAGGTCGCCCTGGCGTATGGCAAGAGCCTGTTGACGCATGGCGACGCGGGCGCGGCCATTTTCATTTTTGAGCCGCTCGTCCACGCGGGCGACACGTCGCCGGAGCTGCGCGACCTTTATGCGCAGGCACTCCTGGCCGCGGAACGTTGCATCGAGGCGGAGCCGCTGGTTTGGCAGATGTTCGAGCGCAATCCGGCGCGCATTCATCAGGTGGTAAGCCTGATCGGAAAGATGATCGATTGCGAGCTGGATACGGAGGCGGTGACGCTGGCGCGCAAGCTGGAGGTATTTCAGCGGCGGCGCGGCGAGCGGCGGTCGTTCATCGCGACCATGCAGGAGATCCTGGCGACCCACCGGCCCACGGTGGAGATGCTGGAATTTCTGGCGGAACTGTTCAATGCGTCGAACCGCGAGGCCGACTATGCCCAGGCGCTGCTTAAGCTCTTCGATCTTTACTGCGCGAAGCACGACTATATGAAGGCGGGAGAGTGCCTGGACCGGGCGGCGGAAGTGGATCCATATGAGCCAGGACATCAGAAGCGCGTGGAGATGTTGCGCGGCAAGATCGACGATCAACGGTTCAAGGTGATCGCGGCCCGCTTTACCACCGTCAAAAAAGAGGAGCAGCACACGGTCAAAGCGGCCGAGCCTACGCTGGGCGCGGCGGCGCTGCAAGATCTTATGCTGCAGGCGGAGATTCTGGTGCAATACGGAATGCGGTCAAAGGCTATCGAGCGTATTCAGCGTATTCAGGAATTGTTTCCGGGCGAGGAGCAGCGCAACCAGGATTTGCAGCGGCTTTACATTTCCGCAGGAATTGATGTGCAGGTGAAGCAGGCGGCGGCTGCGAGCGCCCCGGCGGCGGCGCCCGCGACGCCAGTGGCGGCACAACCAGTGACCGTGGTTGAGGCAGCCGATGTCAGCAGCCTGGCGAAGGTGGCGGAGATTACGCGCAAACTTTATCACCAGGGGAATGCCGAAGGCGTCCTGAAAACGGCAGCGAACGAAATTGGCGCCGCATGGCGCGCGACGCGCTGCATTACGGCTCTGCGGAAACCAGGGCTGCCTCCTTCCAGCGTGCAGGAGTATCACGCCGAAGGATTGATGCCGGTGAGCGCGGCCGCGTTGGCGGGCCTGGTGGAGGCGGTGCAGGACCTGGCGGTGGCGCGCGGGACGGTGACGATTACCGACGCGGTGAACGCTCCGGAACTCTTGAGCGTGCGCGCGGCGATCGAGGAGTCGCGGATCACATCGCTGATGGCGCTGCCCCTGTCCGAGGGTGACGAGCAGATCGGCGTGCTGATTCTGGCGCAGAATGCGCACCGCGCCTGGCAGGATTCCGAGGTGCTGGTGATCCGTACGCTTACCGACCAGATGGTGATCGCGCTGAACAATGTTGGCCTGCGGCGGCTCGTGAAAAATCTTTCCGTGACGGACGAAAAGTCGGGACTGCTGAAGCGCGCTTCCTATCTCGATTTGTTGCAGGCGGAGACACGCCGCGGATTGCAACAGGGAACAGCGGTGACCGTGCTGCTGATGCACTTTGGGAAGCGAAGCGGGCTGGTCAAGGAGTTTGGCGAGGCGGCGGTGAACCAGGTGATGGACCAGATCGGGCAGCTGTTTTCGGCGAATATCCGGTCGAACGATCTGGCATTTCGGTATGAGGCGACGACGGTGGCGCTGGTGCTCGGCGACACGGGCGAAAAGGAAGCGTTGATGGCGGTCGAGAAATTGCGGCGGCTGCTGAAGGAAGTGCGGCTGCCGGGAAAAGATCAGCCGGTCGAGTTCTGCGCCGCCCTGGCGCAGGCGGTGATGCGGCAGCACTTCGACCCGGTGGACATCGTAACGGAAGTGGTCAATCGCGCCGACCATGCGCTGGAGCTGGCGATGGTGCAGGGCCCCGGCAAAATTGTTTGCGAGGCCGCGCAGGTGGCGGCGGCTGCGGTGGCCTAGTTAATTTGTAATTTGCGATTTGCAATTGGTAATTGAAAAGCCCCTCGCGGCCGAGCCGTATCCCAACCTTCCCGGTCTCAAATTTGCAAATCACAAATTACCAATTACAAATTCTCTCCTGCTAAACTCACCAGTTGGCTTCTGGCCAGCCATCTCACTCATATAGCAGGAGTCATGCTGAAACCTGGAGACATTGCAATTGTCAGCGGGGCGCGTACGCCCTTTGGGCGATATTGCGGAAAAATCAAAGACTACTCAGCGCAGGAATTGGGCGCGATTGCGGCGAAGGCGGCGATTGAGCGTGCGGGATTGCAGCCGTCGGAATTCGACCATGTCGTATTTGGCAACGCGCAGCAGACCACCGGCGACGCTCTTTACGGCGCGCGGCATGTGGGGCTGCGGGCGGGGTTGCCGATTGAGACTCCGGCTCTGACCGTGAACCGGTTGTGCGGGTCGGGGATGCAGGCGATTGTCAGCGCGGCGCAGATGATTCAGACGGACGAAGCGAAGGTAGTGCTGGCGGGCGGCATGGAAGCGATGTCGCAGGCGCCGTTTTCCATCCGCGGGCGCGACGGCTTTACGCTCGCGCCCGGTGGGAAACTGGAAGATTCGCTGATGGTGGCGCTGCTCGATTCTTATTGCGGCATGCAGATGGCGAGCACGGCCGAGTTGTATGCCGAGCAGCAGGGGATCACGCGCCAGGCGCAGGATGAGCTGGCGCTGCGCTCGCAGCAGAACGCCGACGCGGCCTATAAGGAAGGACGCATTCAGGAAGAGCTGACGCCGGTGCCGCGGCGCAATTCGAAGGGCGAGGCGACGGGGGAGCACTTGACGGAAGATGACCACCGGCGTCCGCAAACTACGATGGAGGGACTGGCGAAGCTGCGGGCTTCGTTCGGGAAGAACGGCACGGTCACAGCCGGGAACGCCAGTGGAATTGTCGACGGCGGAGCGGCCGTGGTGGTGATGGCGCTCGAGGAGGCGCAGAAGCGCAATCTCAAGCCGCTGGGACGGATTGTGAATTGGGGCATTGCGGGCGTCGATCCGAAGGTGATGGGGCGCGGCCCGGTGCCGGCGACCTTGGCGGCCCTGCATCGGGCCGGGATGACTTTGGACTCCATCGATTTGATCGAAGTCAACGAGGCATTCGCGGCGCAGTATCTGGCGGTGGAGAAAGAGCTGGGGCTGGATCGCGAGAAAGTGAACGTGAATGGTGGAGCGATTGCGCTGGGGCATCCGCTGGGCGCGACGGGGACTCGTCTGGTGATTACTCTGTTGTATGAGTTGCGTCGGCGGAAGAAGAAGTATGGGCTGGCCACGGCGTGCATTGGCGGCGGGCAGGGGATTGCTATGGTGGTGGAGAGCTTTCACTGAGCGACCTGTTCGTGTAGCGCGGACACTCCTGTCCGCGCTCGCCCTATAATTGGTCCGTGCTCTCGAAAGAAGACAAACAGTGGCTTAGTGAACGGTTTGAAAAGGTGGAAACCACCCTGCTCACCGAGTGTCACAAGTGGGCGTCTCCCGTCGAATTGCGTTCTCGAAGCCATGCTGCGGCGCTTCGCGCACTGGACGCCGAAGTTGAGTCTCTGTCGGATCGGCTCAAAAATCTCGAAGGCCGCTGATCGGTCCCGGTCAGAGTGGCTTAACCTTTGAACGATGCGCTCAGGCTCGTGATCACGCCGCTCTGTGAGCTGCGGCGGAGCATGAAGAGTATGGGCTAGCCACGGCGTGCATTGGCGGCGGGCAGGGAATTGCTATGGTGGTGGAGAGCTTTCACTGATGCGAAGTTTAGGGCTGCGAGCATTGCTATTAAGTGTCTTGCTTTGCGGCGCGGTTCTCGTACTGGGTTTGTCACACAGCAGGCTGTTCGTCGTTTTGTGGGTGTTCTGGTTTCCCGGAATAGCAGTAGTGGCATATCCCCTCGGAATCAGCGGATTTGACACGGAGCTGTATCCCAGATCCGCCCTGTTGATGGTGTTCGTCAACGTCCTCATCTGGTGCCTGGTGATCTATCTGCTGATGCGGTTTGTAGCGTACTTACGAAATCGGAGTCAACCCAAGTAAGATGACCCACGCTGGCGGGGCGAGCATCGGTGGCGGGGGAGAGCAGAGTCCTCTTCGTCTTGCTAGCGCTTGCCAGAGCCAAGGAACCGCGCTAGGGTTGTAGGCATATGAGCGATTTGCGAAGCCAGATCAATCGCCTGTCCCCTGCTGAGAAGGCAGAACTGCTGGATACGGTCTGGGAGAGCCTGGAGGCGGACGCCGTATCGCTGACGGATGCGCAACGGGCAGAACTGGATTTTCGCATCGCCCGGCACGAAAAAACCCCTTCCGATGTCATTCCGTGGGAGCAAGTCAGGGCGGGCCTGCTTAAGAAACCGTGACACCCGTCGTCTGGATTCCCGAGGCAAATGAAGATTTGCTGGATGCGCGGGCATGGTACGACAACATTCGTCCGCAACTCGGGGAGCGGTTTGCATTGGCTGTCGAGGCCACGGTTGAGGCAATCGCGGAACATCCATTGCAATTCCCCGTCGTCTACCGGAGTCGTCGCCGTGCGGGAGTGCGGCGCTTTCCCTATGGAATATTCTTCGAAGCCCAGGAGCATCGGATGGTGGTAATTGCCTGCTTCCACGGCCGGCGCAATCCGAGGCGCTGGCAGTCGCGGTAACCTAATATGTGGCCTGACAGTGCGGGCAAACTACAGATCCCTCGCTGCGCTCGGGATGACAACTCTCAAATAGAATGGGAGCTATATGGAAATCAAAAAAGTAGGCGTACTAGGTTGCGGCCTCATGGGCTCCGGCATCGCGCAGGTCTGCGCGACGGCCGGCTTCGACGTTACCGTGCTTGAACTCGATCTGAAATATCTCGACAAGGGCTTTGCCGGGATTGAGAAGTCGCTGGCGAAGTTTGCCGAGCGGCCGGTGGAGAAGGGCGGCATCACGGCGCAACAGAAGGATGCGATTTGGGCGCGCCTCAAGGGGACGACGAACCGTCAGGATTTGCACGACTGCGACATTGTGATCGAGGCCATCATCGAAAACGTGCAGCAGAAGCGCGATATGTATGACTCGCTCGACGGGATCGTGAAGCGCGAGGCGATTTTTGCCACCAACACTTCCTCGATTTCCGTGACCGAACTGATGGCGGCGACCAAGCGTCCGGAGCGGTTTATCGGGCTGCACTTTTTTAATCCCGTGCCGCTGATGAAGTTGGTGGAGGTGGTGCGCACGATCGCGACCGCTCCCGAGGTGTACGACGCCGCCTACGAGTTTGGAAAAAAGCTGGGCAAGGTTCCGGTGCGCACTTCGGATAAGACCGGATTCATTGTGAACCGGCTGCTGGTGCCGTATTTGCTGGATGCGATTCGCGCGTATGAAGAGGGCGTGGGCTCGATTGAGGATATCGATAACGCGATGAAGCTCGGCTGCGGCTATCCAATGGGTCCGTTTACGCTGCTCGATTTCGTTGGGCTCGATACGACGTATTACATCACGCATGTAATGTATGACGAGTTCAAGGAGCGCCGGTTCGCGTCGCCTCCGCTGCTGAAGCGGCTGGTGATGGCGGGCTGGTATGGGCGGAAGTCGGGGCGCGGGTTTTATGATTACTCGGACCCGAACAATCCGAAGGCGGGGGCGTTCTAGATTGCAGAGGTAAAAAACTTCTTCTCCGCGGATTTGCGCGGATGTACGCGGATCTTTTTTTAAGACGGAAATGCGGGGACGACTCAAATGTCATTAAGATGACCTGAGAAGAATTGAAGAAATCCGTGTTCATCCGTGCTAATCCGCGGAAAGGAATTTTCTGATGTCATTTGAAAACATTCTCCTCGAAAAGAAAAACTCCATCGCTTACGTCACCGTCAACCGCCCGAAGGTGTTGAATGCGCTCAACATGGCCACCATGGAAGAGTTGCGCGCGGCGTTTCATGACATCAAGAATGACAAGGCCATTCGCGTCGTGATCTTTACCGGCGCGGGCGAGAAGGCTTTCATTGCGGGCGCCGACATCTCTGAACTCGCGCAGCAAGGGGCCGTGACGGGAAAGGAGTACACCCATCGCGGCCAGTCGGTGCTGAACCTGATCGAAAATCTCGGCAAGCCGGTCATCGCCTGCATCAATGGCTTCGCGCTCGGCGGCGGATGCGAGATTGCCATGGCCTGCACTATGCGTCTCGCCAGCGAGAACGCCAAGTTCGGGCAGCCCGAGGTGAAGCTGGGCATCATTCCCGGCTACGGCGGCACGCAGCGGTTGCCGCGTCTGGTGGGCAAGGGCATCGCGATGCAGCTGGTGCTGGCGGGAGAAATGATAACGGCGCAGGAGGCGCATCGCATAGGCCTCGTGAATGAGGTGACGTCGGCGGCGGATCTGATTCCGCGCGCCGAAGCCATCGCAGCGAAGATCATTGCCAACGCTCCGCTGGCCGTGCAGTATGCGATGGAGGCCGTCACCAAAGGCATGGAGATGACGCTGGCGGAAGGATTGTTTCTCGAGGCTTCGTTGTTTGCTGTTTGCTGTTCGACGGAAGACAAGAAAGAGGGGACGACGGCATTTCTGGAGAAGCGGCCGGCGGCGTTTAAGGGGAAGTAAGAAGTTAGAAGTCAGATTGCAGAAGTAAAACCAACTTCCTTTCCGCGGATGCACGCGGATTTTCGCGGATCAAGAACAAACCCACCACGGAGGCACGGAGTCACGGAGAAGAAATTCAAATTGAAGATCGAGGCGCCTCCATCGCCCGCGGTTTTGGCAATTGAAGGCTCGCTCGACGCCACGGGCAAGCGCTTTGGGATTGTTGTCTCGCGATTCAATGCGTTTATCACGGAGCGGTTGCTGGTGAGCGCTTGTGATGGGCTGTTGCGCGCGGGCGCGAAGAAGAAAGACATCGCGGTAGTGCGTGTGCCGGGAGCATTTGAGGTCCCGCTGGCAGCCCGGACTCTCGCCGAGACCGGCAAGTACAACGCTATCATTTGTATCGGTTGTCTGCTGCGTGGAGACACCGCGCACTACGACGTCATCGTCAATGAAGTCACGCGTGGGATCGGTCAGTCGGCGCAGGAGACGGGCGTGCCTCATGCCTTCGGCGTGCTTACCTGCGACACTTTGGAGCAGGCCATCGATCGCGCCGGCCTGAAGATGGGCAATAAAGGATTTGAAGCGGCGCTGGCGGCGGTGGAGATGGCGAATCTGAGAACAGCTGTCAGCTCTCAGCTCTCAGCCGTCAGTAAAAACAAAACCAAAAGCAAACCCAAGAGCAAGGCGCGGCTGGCTTCGGGCAAACGAAGGCATCGCTCCTAATCTCTAATTCTTCGCAACATTACTGTCCTGTAGACTGATGTCAGCTCAGCGGACGTGCGGTTTTTACTGAGAGCTGACAGCTGAGAGCGTTCTCCCATGGGCACCCGCCGCAAATCCCGCGAACTGGTTTTGCAGATGCTGTTTCAGGCCGACATGGGGAAGCAGGCACCGGACCTCGTCCGAAAGACTTTCTGGGCGGGGCGGCAGGATATCGACCAGGAGGCGCGCGGCTTTGCCGAGGATCTGTTTCGCGTGGCCAGCGACCGCCAGGATGAGATCGACGCGCTGATCGGCAAGCACGCCCAGCACTGGAAAATGGATCGCATGGCCGCCGTCGATCGCAATGTGTTGCGCAGCGCCGTAGCAGAGTTTTTGGGCTATCCGGGGACGCCGCGCGCGATTGTCATCAACGAAGCGATCGAAATTGCACGCAAGTTTTCCTCGCCTGAGTCGGTGACGTTTATCAACGGCGTGCTGGACAGCGTGGGGAAAGAAATTGGGACGTAGGAATCAGCTTCGGAGTTGATGTTTAGTGGGCCCGCGCCGCCATTACCTCGTATCGAAGGTTAACTCTTTCGGCCCTTCCGGGCTGGCCATACGCTCCAACTGGAGACCCACGGCTGGCGCCGCGGGCTGAATTCTACCGCCGCTTTCTAAATCGCTCGACTCTCCTGGCGTCTGCAATCTGACCACTGAAATCCAACCTCTGCAGTTCAGCCTCAGTTTGGCTTAATGGCAATCAGGTCTGGGACACAGAGAGCCTGGTCTCCGCCGAGGTTGTTACACATGTTGTTGGTCGTGTAGTTGATGTAGGGAACTTGCTGGTAGTCGCCCTGGCCGGTGGTGCTTACGATGTGCACCGAACCCGCAAGACAATTGTTCGTGTTGGGGTCGTCGTTCTGGAACTCATCGCAGGCAGCGACAAAGACAAGGCTGCCGTCGCTGGTCGCGGACGCCGAGTACGGATAGATGGTGCCGTATCCGTCGCGCGCCAGGTGAACGGCGGTCGTGGTGCCGCTCGCTACGTTGAAGACCAGCACGGCTGGGATATTTTGACCGACTACGATGAACTCGCTGCCATCACCCGCGAGACGCGTATAGAGAGGTGTAAAACTGCCAGCACCGAGATTGTAAGTGTTCCCGGCAACGAGCTTGAACGTTTTCTGATCAGGCGGATTGCAGGTGAACTGATTTTCGTCTAAAGGCGTTTGGGTGAATTGGGCCGTGAGTACCTGAAGACTAGTGGGATGGTTCGCCGAAGACTCCAACACAAATAGGTTTTGGTGGATCAGTCCGTCGTCGGACGCGGGCAGATTCGGCGAAGGGAATATCTGCAGCGGGACGTCGGCGGTCGGTACTGGAGAGCCAAGTTCCGTGCTGGGCACGCCTGGCGTGGAGCAGGTCGAGAACGCTGAGACGGAGCCCGTTGTCGGAGACGTTGAGCCGGTGACGTAGGCAAAACTGCCGTCTGCCGAGAAGGCAACACCGGTACCCGTGCTGGGAATCGCCACCAGCACAGGCGCGTCGACCGTGGAGGCAACGTACATGTTGCCATTATTGGTCAGGATGAAGATCTTGGATTGATCGGGCGAAAAAGCAGCCGACTGCGCTACATCGGGGCTATTCTTGCCGCCCGCTCCAGGTAGAACGAGATCAGTCACACTGCCAGTGCCAGCTTGCGGCGCGGAGTTGTAGATGTAGACCTGCGGAGTGGAAGAGATATCATCCGAGACGACGACCTGCTTGCCGTCGTTGGAAATAGCGATCACATTTCCGCATAAGGCAGCGGTGCACGGCGTGCTCGTCGGCGAGACGGGAGTTACGGTGGGGGACGCCGAGGCGTCCAGGTACATGAGGCCCTGATCGCTCCCGGTGTACAGTCGCGATTGAGTGTTGAACCTGATCGAGTTGGGAGTCCGAGAAGCGGTCGCGGTGGCGGTGATCGGATTCGTGGTAGTTCCGGGTGTGATCTGAAATATGATGCTCTGGCAACCGGAAACATCCGCGCATTGATCGGTAGCAGCCCAACCCGTGTAGGTGGGTGTCTGGGACCCGGCGGCCACATCAATGTGAATCGCGCCATACCCCGGCAACCCGTTCGGGAGCGAGCCATCGCTGGCATAGACCGGTACGCCGGGGACGATTCCGATATTGCACGTCGGAGGAGTGCAGGACACGGTAACGTCGGCTCCGCCGGGGTTGCTACGCGCGGTGGCATTATTGGTGCCGGTGTTGTTGGCCGGGGTTCCAAAGGAAACGACTTCGGGGTTGTTGGTGCTCCAGGTGAGCGGAGCTTTCGTCAGCGTGTAGCCCAGGGTATCGACCGCAGTTGCCTGAATGGGGACGGATGTTCCGCTGTTAACGCTGATGGAATCTCCCGTGAGCCCCTGGGCCCGCACGCGCACGTACTGCACGAGGCAAGTTGTGATCGGCAGCGAATTGCTGGTGGTTCCCGAGGTCTGGGCGTAAAGCTGAGTGATGCCGGGGGAGCCTCCGGTGATTTGAACGTCATTGAGCACAGTGGGCTGATCGGGAGGCAGGTATGCGGCTGTGGTCAACACTCCGCTGTTCGTCAACAGCCATGTGGGCTGGCCGATGCTGCTGGTAATGTCGACACCATTGTTGTAGGCGAGCGCCTGGTAGAGCCAGGTTTGGCCTTGAGAGCAGCATGGTCCCGACTGATAGCAAGAGCTGGAAGTCGGGCTGATTTGCAGGTTGGAAACCTGGAGACTCTCGATATGGAGGTGAACGTACACCTTGGTGGGCGGGCTGCTGACCCCGTTGACTACCGCAGTGACGATAGCAATCCCGGGTTGGCCGGCCGTGCAGATGGCCACGGCGGGATTCCAGGTGCCGGCGCAGGCATTGCCATTGGTTGCAATCGAGAGTGGGGCGGGATCGGTTGAGCCCTGCGGAACCGTGACCACAAACTGAGTTGCGCCAATGATGATCCCTCCCGTCGCATTTCTGGCGGTGGCGGAGAAGACCTGGGTCCCCCCGACATCCATAGAAAAATTGAAAGCGGGGGTTAGGGTGACGCTGGTCACGCCCTGGCCGCCGAAACCGGGGCTGTTCTTGCCCAGGCAGGATGTCAGGGCTACAACGATCGAAATCGCTATCAACAAAAGGATGCCGGTGCTGCAACGACGCATGAACCCTCCCCGCAACCTCATAATGGGCGCGAGTGATATGTTGGCTGGAAAACTGCCAGTGTAGAAGGTCATAGGGATATTCGGCAAGAGCGATGAAGCCGGTCACGGGTCACGGGTCTCCGGTTAGCGCGAATTTGCACATAAAAAGGTACCCTGGAAGGCGTGCGGCTAAACTGTGACCGGTCACCGGTAACCCGTGACCTGCCACTTGGTGGCCTGATTTCTTCGATGCGTCGTCGGGTGGTTGACGATGTGCTCTTCGAGTTGTTATTATCTTTGGGTTCCGCGAGTTAAGTCTGGCTTGCCTGTTGACGGCAGTCTCGTCCGATGCGCAACCTGCGTTGAAGATGGGTGCCGGGGTAGTTCTGGCTGAGCTTTTAAGATTCATCGGCTCGATCGAACGTGAGATCGGGACGCCCTCGCTGAAACGTTCTGCGAAAACCTTTGCGCCCAGCAGATGAAGTACAAGTCTGGGAGACACGCGAGGCTATGCGGAAGAAGCAGACGAAACGGAGCGCCTCCAAGCTTGGGTACAGGGTGCGGCGTGGCGTCACCGTCGTCGGCGATTAGTACGGGAAACCGAAAATTCTCAGCGTGGCTGAATGCCGCGCGAGAGTATGGCTGGGCGCGACAGCCTGTGCCAGAACCGAGACGAGTTAAGCCTCGTCTCTACGGGAATTGTGTGGTGCTGACGTGGTTTGCCGCGTCTGGGAGTGGCGAGAGTGCCAACTTTTAATCAGCTAGTGAAATTCGGGCGAACGAGCCCGCGTTACAAGACGGCGAGTCCGGCGCTGCAATCGTGCCCGCAAAAGCGCGGAGTTTGCACGCGCGTGTACACGCAGACGCCGAAGAAACCGAACTCGGCGCTGCGCAAAGTGGCCCGCGTGCGCCTGACGAACGGAATTGAAGTGACGACCTATATTCCCGGCGTCGGCCACAACCTGCAGGAGCACTCGATTGTGCTGATCCGCGGAGGCCGCGTAAAGGATCTGCCGGGCGTGCGCTATCACGTGGTGCGTGGAACGCTCGATGCGACCGGAGTGGCCGGGCGCAATCAGAGCCGTTCGAAGTACGGCGCCAAGCGCGCCAAGAAAGCGTAGGAACAGTGCTCAGTTCCCGGTTCTCAGTTCTCAGAACTGTGCCGGAAAAACTGAGAACTGAGAACTGAGAACAGAATTTATGCCTCGTAAAGGACATATCGCAAAGCGGACAACCGAGGCCGATCCGGTTTATGGATCGGACCTGGTGACAAAGTTCATTAACTCGATGATGTGGCAGGGAAAGAAGTCGACGGCCGAGAACATCTTTTATAAGTCGCTCGCCAAGCTGCAGGAAAAGGGCGGCGACGAGCCTTTGAAGCTGTTCACCAAGGCGGTCGAGAACGCCAAGCCGCTCCTCGAGGTGAAGACCCGCCGCGTGGGCGGCGCCAACTACCAGGTGCCGATCGAAGTGGCCCCTGACCGCCGAACCTCGCTGGCCATCCGCTGGATCGTGAGCTACGCGCGCGGCCGCGGCGAAAAGGGAATGATCGACAAGCTCACGAACGAGTTGCTCGATGCCGCCAACGGCAAGGGCGCGGCGATCAAGAAGAAAGAAGATGTCCACCGCATGGCGGAAGCCAACAAGGCCTTCGCGCATTACCGGTGGTAGGGGAGTCGAGCCATGAGCATCTGGTCATTGAGCTGATGAGAGCCAGAAGTGTTTTCAATGTCTAGAAGCCTAATCACTAAAGAGCCATCGAAGAATAAGTTGGAGCTAGAAAGAGAGAGAGTCGTGCCAAGAACAGTCCCATTAGAGCGTTGCAGGAACATCGGCATCATGGCCCACATCGATGCCGGCAAGACCACTACGACCGAGCGCATCCTGTTTTATACGGGAAAGACGCATCGCATCGGAGAGGTCCACGAAGGCACGGCCATCATGGACTGGATGGAGCAGGAGCAGGAGCGCGGCATCACGATCACCTCTGCCGCCACGACCTGCACCTGGCGCGACATCCGCATCAACATTATCGATACACCCGGCCACGTGGATTTCACAGCCGAGGTGGAACGCTCGCTGCGCGTGCTGGACGGCGCGGTCGCGGTGTTTGACGCCGTGCACGGCGTGCAGCCGCAGTCGGAAAAAGTATGGCGCCAGGCTGATAAATACGGCGTCCCGCGAATTTGTTTCATTAACAAGATCGACAAGATGGGTGCTGATTTCGAGCATGCCGTCGACACCCTCCGCAAGCGCCTCAACGCAAAACCAGTCGCCATTCAGATTCCCATCGGACAAGAAGACAAGTTTCGCGGCGTCATCGACCTCGTCGAGATGAAGGCGATCGTCTGGAACGACGAGGCGATGGGCGCCGAATACGAAACCGAAGAAATTCCGGCCGAGCTGCGGAAAAAAGCCGAGGCGTTTCATACTCAGCTGGTTGAGACAGTTGCTGAGAACGACGACGACATTCTGCATAAATTTCTGGAAGGCGAAGCGATTTCGGCCGCTGAGCTGAAGGCGTCGCTGCGCAAGTCGACCATCGCGCTTAAGTTGTTCCCGGTGGTCGTCGGAACGGCGTTCAAGAATAAAGGCGTGCAGCCGCTGCTCGACGCAGTAGTCGATTACCTGCCCTCTCCTCTTGATACCAAGGAGACGCACGGACTGAATCCGGAAAACGGCGAGGCGATCACGCGCAAGGCTGATGACAAAGAGCCGTTCTCGGCGCTCGCGTTCAAGATCATGGCCGATCCGTTTGTCGGCCAGTTGACTTTTATCCGCGTGTATTCCGGAACGCTGAAGTCGGGCGAGTCGGTGATGAACTCGCGCACCCAGCGCCACGAGCGCATTGGCCGCCTGCTCAAGATGCACGCCAACAAGCGCGAAGACATTCAGGAAATTCTGGCGGGCGATATCTGCGCGGTGGTGGGACTGAAAAACGTCGGCACCGGCGACACCATCTGCGAAGAGAAGCATCCGATCACGCTGGAATCGATTTCTTTCGCGGTCCCGGTCATCGCGGTCGCGGTCGAGCCGAAGACCAAAGCCGATCAGGAAAAGATGGGCATGGCGCTCGCGAAGCTGGCCCAGGAAGATCCCACCTTCAAGGTTCACACCGATCCCGACAGCGGACAGACCATCATTAGCGGCATGGGCGAATTGCACCTCGAAATCATCGTCGACCGCATGATGCGTGAATACAAAGTCGAGGCTAACGTCGGCAAGCCGCAGGTGGCGTATCGCGAGACGATTCGCAAGCACGCTGAGGCCGAAGGAAAGTACATTCGCCAGACCGGCGGCCGCGGCCAGTACGGTCACGCCAAGATTTATCTCGATCCGAACGAGCCCGGCAAGGGCTACGAGTTCATCAACGAGATCGTCGGTGGCACGGTGCCGAAGGAATACATCAAGCCGATCGATCAGGGCATGCAGGAGGCGATGGAAGGCGGAGTTCTCGCCGGCTATCCGATGGTGGACATCAAGGCGACGCTCTACGATGGCAGCTACCACGACGTCGATTCGAACGAAATGGCCTTCAAGATTGCCGGTTCGATGGCATTCAAAGAGGCCGCCCGCAAGGCGAGCCCGGTGATTCTGGAGCCGGTGATGTCGGTTGAAGTGGTCACGCCGGAAGATTTTGCGGGTGCGATTATGGGCGACCTGAGTTCGCGCCGCGGACGCATCGAGGGTATGGAACATCGCGCCGGTTCGCAGGTGATCAAGGCCATCGTTCCGCTGGCGGAAATGTTCGGCTATGCGACGCACATGCGTTCGTCGACGCAAGGGCGCGCCGAATACTCGATGCATTTTGCGCGTTATGAAGAAGCCCCGAGGTCCGTGGCGGAGGAGATCATCGCCAAGACTCAGGGGAAGACGACAACGAAATAGTCGCTGGTCGTTGGGCGCTAAGTGAGATTCAGAGTTTGGTTTTGAGCTAGAAGCTAAAGGCTAGGAGCTAAGAGCTGAGTTATGGCGAAGGAAAAATTTGATCGCAATAAGCCGCACTGCAACGTAGGGACGATCGGGCACATCGATCACGGCAAGACGACGTTGACGGCGGCCATCACCAAGGTTCTGCAGAAGCACAACCCGAAGATTGTGTACCGGTCGTTCGATTCGATCGACAACGCTCCGGAAGAGAAGGCGCGCGGAATCACCATCGCGACGGCGCACGTGGAGTACGAGACGGCGAACCGGCACTATGCGCACGTCGATTGCCCGGGCCACGCCGACTACATCAAGAACATGATCACGGGCGCGGCGCAGATGGATGGCGCGATTCTCGTGGTCGCGGCGACCGATGGTCCGATGCCGCAGACGCGCGAGCACGTGCTCCTGGCTCGTCAGGTCGGTGTGCCGTATATCGTCGTGGCGCTGAACAAGTGCGACGCGGTCGACGATCCCGAGCTGCTCGACCTGGTTGAACTCGAAGTGCGCGAACTTTTGAAGAGCTACAAGTTCCCGGGCGACGATGTGCCGGTGGTTCGTCTGTCGGCTCTGGGCGCGCTGAACGGCGAAGAGAAGTGGGAGAAGCAGATCGACGCGCTGATGGAAGCGGTGGACAAGAGCGTGCCGCAGCCGGCGCGCGAACTGGACAAGCCGTTCCTGATGCCGATCGAAGATATCTTCTCGATTCAGGGGCGCGGCACGGTGGTGACGGGCCGAATTGAGCGCGGCAAGGTGAAGGTGGGCGAGGAAGTGGAAATTGTCGGCTTCCGCGACACGCGTAAGACGGTGGTGACGGGCGTCGAAATGTTCAAGAAGCAGCTCGACGAAGGCATGGCGGGCGACAACGCCGGCCTGCTGCTGCGCGGCATCGCGAAAGAAGATGTGGAGCGCGGCATGGTGCTGGCAAAGCCGGGATCGATTACGCCGCACACCAAGTTCAAGGCCGAGGTTTACATCCTGACGAAAGAAGAAGGCGGGCGGCATACGCCGTTCTTCAAGGGATACCGTCCGCAGTTTTATTTGCGCACGACGGACGTGACGGGCGTGGCGGAATTGCCGGCGGGCACGGAGATGGTGATGCCGGGCGACAACGTTTCGCTGGTGATCGAACTGATCACGCCGGTGGCGATGGAAAAAGGGTTGCGGTTTGCGATTCGTGAAGGCGGTCACACGGTAGGCGCCGGAACGATTGCGGAGATTATTCAGTAAGAACATGTGTAGCGCGGACACTCCTGTCCGCGTTGCATGCAGCGGATAAGAAGGCCGCGCGGACAAGAGTGTCCGCGCTACATAAACAAAGCGGCTTGCGGCATGCCGCCAGTTCTTTCCTTCCGGACTTCAGAACGAAGACGGCCGGAGGGGGTTAGAGAGAAAACAGTGAGCGCACAAGAGAGAATTCGAATCCGGTTGAAAGCCTACGACTACCGCATCCTGGACCAGTCGACGGGCGAGATCGTGGAAACGGCGAAGCGCACGGGCGCGCAGATTGCCGGCCCGATTCCGCTGCCCACGATGAAGAACAAATACTGCGTGCTGCGTTCGCCGCACGTGGATAAGAAGTCGCGGGAAGCGTTTGAGATCCGCACCCACAAGCGCCTGCTCGATATTCTCGAGCCGACGCAGCAGACGGTCGACGCGCTGATGAAGCTCGATCTGCCGGCGGGCGTGGATGTGGAGATTAAGGCGTTCGGCAAGGAACATAAATAGCTTCTAGCCGCTAACTACTAGCTGCTAACAAGCCCCAGCCAATAGACGGCATTCATCGAATGCCGGGCCAAGCTGGGAACGGAGAAGGAAATGGCAAAGGTTGCAGGAATTCTGGGCAAGAAAGTCGGCATGACGCAACTCTTCGATTCGAAGGGCGAAGTGCGGCCGGCGACTGTTTTACAGGCGGGGCCGTGCGTCATCACGCAGCACAAATCCCAGACCCGCGATGGCTACGATTCGGCGCAGCTTGGCCTGGTTGAGTTCGTGAAGGAAAAGAAGCTGACCAAGGCGATGCGTGGGCACTTCGGCAAGAACAACCTGCCGCCGGCAAAATTTCTGCGCGAGGTTCCGATCGAGGTCGAAGCGCCGACCGAAGACACGACTGGCGCGCTGAAGGTTGGCGACCGCGTGTTGGTCGATATTTTCGAAGGCGAAAAGTTTGTCGACATCGTCGGCACCAGCAAAGGCCACGGTTTTCAGGGCGTGGTAAAGCGCCATCACTTTGCGGGCGGCGCGAAGTCGCATGGCTCGATGTTTCAGATCACCGGTTCGATCGGTTCGTCAGCGTTTCCGTCGCGTGTGTTTAAAGGCATGCGCATGTCGGGACACATGGGTAACGCTCGCATCACGACACGCAATTTGCGAATTCTCGGCGTCGACAAGGACGACAACTTGCTGGTGGTCGAAGGCAGCGTGCCCGGTCCGAATGGCGGATACATCGTCATTAATAAAGCGAAGAAACCGCCGCGAGAGCGCCGCGGATTTGCGGGTTCGGCGACGGTCGATCCGTTGAAGGCGGCCAAGCGCGCGGCGAAGAAGGCATAAGTCGGTCGTTAGTCGTTCGGCCAAGATGGATGAGAGAGATATGGCAACCATTGACGTACACAATCTGAACGGAGCGAAGGTTGGAACGCTCGACCTGGCCGACGAGGTTTTTGGCGCGGTCAACGAAGACCTGCTCTGGGAAGCGGTGAAGCACTACCGTGCCGGGCAGCGTGCCGGAACGCACGCCACCAAGGTCCGCGGAAGCGTTTCCGGTTCGGGCAAAAAGCTCTGGAAGCAGAAGGGCACGGGGCGCGCGCGTATCGGCTCGGTCCGTTCCCCCATCTGGCGCCACGGCGGCACGGTGCATGGACCGCAACCGCGCTCCTACGACTACGCCTTCCCGAAGAAGAAACTGCTGGGCGCGCTGCGTTCGGCGCTGGCGGCAAAATTCGCCGACGGCAAGATCATCGTCGTGAGCGCGTTCGATGTGAAAGAGCCGAAGACCAAGGCTTTTGCCGTATCGCTCGGTAAGCTCAAGGTCGATGGCACGACGCTGCTGGTGGACTCTTCGAACGCGGAGAACAAGAATCTCGTGCTCAGCTCGCGCAACATCGACGGGCTGGAACTGGTGCGCGGCAATGAAGTTCACCCTTATCACCTGATGCGCCACAAGCACATCATCTTCGCGCAGCCGGCGCTCGAGAAGTTGCAGGATTCGCTGCGCAAGACGTCGTCGCGGCGCGATCATGCCGAGCCCGCTCCGGAAAAGAAAAAGCCGGTGGCGCGGCGTGCGCGCAGACCAAAGGTGGAGGTGGCCTAGGGCCTAACAGATATGAAATCCGCCTATCAGATTATTCGCAAGCCGGTGATCACCGAAAAGGGTCTTGGGATCAAAGAGACCCAGAACACGCTGGTGTTCCAGGTTGCGCCCAAGGCCACGAAGACCGAGATCAAGGAAGCTGTGCAGGCGATTTTCAAAGTGAAGGTCGCTTCGGTGCGCACGGCGAATTATCCGGGCAAAGAGCGGCGGCGGGGCAAGTTTGCCGGCTACCGTCCGGACTGGAAAAAAGCGTACGTACGGTTAAGAACCGGCGAGAAGATGCCGGAGTACGCACAGAATCTGTAGTAGAGACGCGGCTTGCCGCGTCTTCATGGCGAGATGAGACGGGGCAGGCCCCGTCTCTACAGCGAGAGTAATTATGCCGATTAAGACATACAGACCGACAACGCAGACGCTGCGCTACCGCACGCACCTGACGACCGACGACATCACCTCGACGAAGCCGCACAAGCCGCTCGTCGAAGGCAAGATCCGCACCGGCGGGCGCCGCAACTCGGGCGATACCACCATGCGCTTCATTGGCGGCGGCAACAAGCGCAAGCTGCGCACCATCGATTTCAAGCGCGACAAGCACGGCATTCCGGCGAAGGTGTTGACCATCGAGTACGATCCGGGACGCTCGGCGCGCATTGCGCTCATCGGGTACGCCGACGGCGAGAAGCGCTACATCGTTCAACCCGACGGTTTGAAAGTCGGACAGAAAATTATCAGCGGACCCGATGCCGACATTTTGGTTGGCAACGCTCTGCCGTTGCGGAACATTCCGCCCGGCACGACGATTCACAACCTCGAACTGAAACCCGGCAAGGGCGCGCAAATGGTGCGTTCGGCAGGCGGTTCGGCGCAGCTGGTCGCGAAAGAAGGCGACTACGGACTGGTGAAGCTGCCTTCGGGCGAAACGCGCAAAGTGCTGCTCGACTGCCTGGCGACGATTGGGCAGGTCGGCAACACCGATCACGAGAACGTCACCTGGGGCAAGGCGGGACGTACGCGCTGGGTCGGCAAGCGTCCGCATAACCGCGGCGTTTCCATGAACCCGGTCGACCATCCACACGGCGGCGGCGAAGGCAAAACGTCAGGCGGGCGGCATCCGGTAACGCCGTGGGGCCAGCCAACGCGTGGCTATAAGACGCGCAACAACAAGCGGACCGATGCATTCATCGTGAGCCGCCGCAAGAAGAGTTAAGAGCAGGGCTTCAGGGCTGCAAAGTTGTTAGGTTGCTAAGAAAACGCAAGCTTCGCTCCGGATCGCTGAGAGCTGAGAGCTGAAAGCTGAGAGCTGAGAGCTGACTTTATGGCACGTTCGACAAAAAAAGGACCGTTCATCGACGCGCACCTGGCAACGAAGATCGAAGCCATGAACGCGCGCAACGAAAAGAAAGTGCTGCGCACATGGTCGCGGCGCTCGACGATTATTCCGGAGATGGTCGGACACACGATCGCCGTCCACAATGGAAAGAAGTTTATTCCGGTGTACGTGACCGAGAACATGGTGGGACACAAGCTGGGCGAGTTCAGCTTTACCCGCCAGTTCAAGGGACACTCCATGAAGGCCGCGACAGAAGTGGCCGCGAAGCCGGCGGGCATACCGGGCGGACCGGGAGCGATTGCTCCGTCGGCCCCGGCATCGCCAGCGGCGCCGAAGTAAAGAACCAGCTGTTAGCTATTGGCTCTTAGCTGTTGGCTAAGAGCGAAAGGCTAAAGGCTAAGAGCTAAGAAAATTATGGACTTTCGAGCAGAAGCACGATACATGCGAGTCTCGCCGCAGAAGGCGCGGCTGGTGCTGGATTTGATTCGTGGTCGGCGCGTCGAAGAGGCGCGCAACACGCTGGCCTTCACTAAGAAGCGGGTGGCGGCCACGGTCGCGAAGCTGTTGCAGTCGGCCATCGACAATGCGAATTTTCTGAGCACCGAAAAAGGACTCGATGTAGATGTCGACAACCTTTACGTAAAGCATGCCGCCGCCAATGACGGTCCGCGCATGAAGCGGATTCGTCCCGCACCGATGGGGCGCGCCTATCGCTACGTGCGGCGCATCGCGCATATCGAGATCGTGCTCGCCGAGCGCACCAGAAACGGCACGAGCGCGGGCGTCGCGCACCCGGTTGGCGAAGAGACGAAAGCCGCAGCGCCGAGGCCGAAGGCAAAAGTGAAGGCTAAAGCGCCGGCCAAAAAGAAGACAGTTGGGAAGAAGGCGACGGCGAAGAAGTAAACGCGTCCTTCGGTGTTCGTCCTTCGGGACTCGCGAAAAGCGAACTGCGAAGGACGAGGGACGAAGGACGACTTTAGGAGCAACGATGGGACAGAAAGTACATCCATACGGATTCCGGCTCGGTTACACCAAGCCGTGGAAGTCGCGCTGGTTTGTCGAGCGCGACTACGACAAGCTGCTGCTCGAAGACGTCAAGCTGAAGGCCGAGCTGAAAGACAAGCTCAAGTCGGCGGGCGTCAGCTCGGTTGAGATTGAGCGGCCGGGCAACAAGCTGCGCATCATTATTAAGACGGCGCGGCCCGGCATCATCATCGGGCGCAAGGGCGCGGAAATCGACAAGCTCAAGCAGGAATTGCAGAAGCGCACGGCGCGCGAGGTGCATGTCGATATTCAGGAAGTGCACAAGCCTGAGCTCGACGCGCAGCTGGTCTCCGAGTCGATTGCATTGCAGCTCGAAAAGCGCGTGGGATTCCGGCG
The DNA here is from genome assembly GCA_963698865.1 of uncultured Acidobacteriaceae bacterium. Classification (GTDB taxonomy): domain Bacteria; phylum Acidobacteriota; class Terriglobia; order Terriglobales; family Acidobacteriaceae; genus Acidiflorens. The sequence continues at coordinate 2,220,177 of CAVOSL010000007.1, forward strand.
CGCGATGCGCAAGTCGGTAGATTCGGCGCTGCGTTTTGGTTGCAAGGGCATCAAGGTTCGCGTGAGCGGACGGTTGAACGGCAACGAAATCGCGCGTTCCGAATGGTATCTGCAAGGGCGGCTGCCGCTGCACACGCTGCGCGCCGACATTGATTACGGCTTCACTGAAGCGCGCACGACGTATGGCGTGATTGGCGTGAAGTGCTGGGTTTATAAGGGCGAGATTCTGCCGACGAAAAAGCGCGAAGCGACCCCGGCGCGTGAAGTAAGTACGACCGGAGCTTTTTGAAAGTTAGAAGTAAGAGGTCAGAAGGCAAAAGTAAGAGCCCGCGGGCATGGGCTCTTACTGAGAGCTGACAACTGAGAGCTGAGAGCTGATTTTATGTTGATGCCGAAGAAAGTTAAGTACCGCAAGCAACAGCGCGGGCGCATGACCGGGAAAGCCTGGAAGGGTTCGGAGTTGGCGTTTGGCCAGTACGGCCTCAAAGTGCTTGAGCCGGGCTGGATCACCGACCGCCAGATTGAAGCGAGCCGCGTGGCGATGACACGTTTTGTGAAGCGCGGCGGCAAGATCTGGATTCGCCTGTTTCCCGACAAGCCGGTAACCAAGAAGCCCGCCGAAACCCGTATGGGCAAAGGCAAGGGCGCTCCCGATCACTGGGTCGCGGTCGTGAAGCCAGGCAAGATTTTGTTTGAGATGGAAGGCGTGACCATCACAGAAGCGAAAGAAGCCATGCGGCTGGCTTCGCACAAGATGCCGCTGCGCACGACGTTCGTGAAACGGGAAGTGCTCTAGAAATAAAAAAGTCAGAAGTCAGAATGCAGAAGTGAAGAGCCGAGCGTGAACAAAAGAGCTTTTACTGAGAGCTGACAACTGAGAGCTGAGAGCTGATTTTATGAAAGTAGAAAAAATTCGCAACTTGACCGATGTCGAGCTCCAGCACCAGGAGCGGGATCTGGCAGACCAGCTTTTCAAGCTGAAATTCCAGATGAATATGGGACAGACCGAAAGCCTGAAGAAAATTCGCGGGCTGCGCCGCGACATCGCGCGCGTGAAGACTGTTCTGCGCGCGCAGGAACTGGCCAAGGACAAAGCGGCGGCGACGGAGAAGAAATGATGGCGGAAACGACGAGCCAAGGTAAAGAAGTTCAGGAAAAACACGCGAACCATAAGATTCTGATCGGCAAGGTCACGTCGAACAAGATGCAGAAGACGATTGTCGTGGAGGTCACGCGGCAGAAGGCGCACCCGCTCTACCGGCGCGTGATTTCGATCCGCAAGAAGTTCTACGCGCACGACGAGAAGAACGAAGCGCACATCGGCGATTTCGTGAAGATTGAAGAGTCGCGGCCATTGTCGCGGCTGAAGCGCTGGACTCTGAAAGAGATCGTGCGCAAGACAGCGCTGGTGCCGGAAATCGCAGCCGACGCCGATGTCGTGGCGGGCCGGTAACGGTCAGAGGGAGAAACGAAGATGGCCGTAATGATGAGATCGATGCTTGAGGTCGCCGACAATTCCGGCGCGCGCAAGCTGCAGATGATTCTGCCGCTCGGCGGCGGGACGGGTTTGCGGGCCGGGCTCGGTGATGTGATCACGGCGAGCGTGAAGGAAGCCGCGCCCGACGGGCAGGTGCAGAAGGGCAAGGTCGTGAAGGCGGTCATTGTGCGCACGCGCAAGGAGCACCGGCGGCGCGACGGCACTTACATCCGCTTCGACCAGAATGCGGCCGTGCTGATCAACGAGGCGGGCGAGCCGGTTGGAACGCGCGTGTTCGGCCCGGTGGCGCGCGAGCTGCGCGAAAAGAAATTTTTGAAGATTGTTTCACTGGCGCCGGAAGTACTGTAGAAAAGGTCGGTCTCCGGTCACCGGTGGCCAGCACCAGAGATTGAGGATTGGTAAATGGGAACAGCAACGACAAAAGTTCATAAGCGAGTGGATATCCGGCGCAATGACACCGTGAAGGTGATGACTGGACGCGATACCGGCAAGGAAGGCCGCGTGCTGCGCGTGTTTCCGGACGAAGGGCGCGTGCTGGTCGAGCACGTGATGACGGTGAAGAAACACGTGCGTCCGAATCCGCAGCGCAACATCAAGGGCGGCATCGCCGAGCAGGAGCGGGCGATTCCGCTGTCCAACGTCGCGCTGGTATGCGGAACCTGCGGGCCGGTGCGCATTGGGCACGAGGTTCAGGGAGAACGCAAGGTGCGCGTCTGCAAGAAGTGCGGAGCGACGCTGGATAAATAGAGAATTTGTAATGGGTAATTTGCGATTGGGTAGTTGAATGCCTGCGGCGGTGGAACCCCAATTACAGATTACAAATCAGAAATTACAAATTACAGGATTCCTCACGAACCGGCAACCACTCCGAAACCGTGATGGAGAAGGCAAGAGCGAACATGGCAAACGATCAGAAGCAGGAACAGAAAAAAGGCGATCAGCAGAAGCCCAAAGCCGGTAAGCCCGGCAAGGGTGAGAAGCATGCTGCCGCCGAAGAGCCCAAGGCTGGACCGGAAGCGCCCCGGCATTCGGCGAAGGAACGCCCGCGGCTGCGTTCGCGCTTCGAAAAAGAAGTTGCGCCGGCGCTTTTGAAGGAACTCGACCTTCAGAATCCGATGGCGGTTCCGCGGCTCAACAAGATTGTCGTCAACATGGGCGTGGGCGAAGCGACACAGAACGCCAAGATCATGGATCCGGCGGTCAACGAACTCGGCCAGATTACAGGCCAGAAGCCGATTGTGACGAAGGCGAAGAAATCAATTGCCGCGTTCAAGGTCCGCGAGGGCATGCCGATCGGCGCCATGGTCACGCTGCGCGGCGACCGCATGTACGAATTTTTCGATCGCCTGGTAACGATTGTTCTGCCCCGCGTTCGCGATTTTCGTGGAGTTTCGACCAAGTCGTTCGATGGCCGCGGCAATTACACGCTGGGGTTGCACGATCAGCTGATTTTCCCGGAGATCGATTACGCGAAGGTGGATAAGCTGAAGGGCATGAACGTGACGATTGTGACGACGGCGCGGTCTGACGACCAGGCGCGCAGCTTGCTGAAACATTTGGGAATGCCGTTCAGAGCTTAAGTTGAGGCGTTTGCGCGGCGTCTGAGCCGCGCGCCGAAATCCTGAGCGAAGCGAAGGATCTCGATTACAGAAGTAAGAAGTCAGATTGAGGAAGTAAAACCAAGATTGCAAGAGAGGGTTGCTAGAAGCTAGCAGCCAGGAGCTAGAAGCTAAGTGGCAACTACAGCAAAACGAGTCAAGGATGGCGCGGAAAGCAAGGTTAAGCCGCGCAACAGGAAGCCTCCGAAGTTTTCGTCGCGCAAGCACAACCGCTGCAAGATTTGCGGGCGTCCGCGCGCCTATCTCCGCAAGTTCGGCATTTGCCGGCTTTGTTTCCGGGGGTTGGCGCTGCGGGGCGAGATTCCGGGCGTTTCGAAGTCGTCATGGTAAGGAAAAAGCGTCCTTCGTTTTTCGTCCTTAGTCCTTCGTAGATGCAGCCCGAAGGACCAATGACGAAGGACGAAGGACGGGGTAGCAAGTAAGCCGCTGACAGGTTCTCCGCCAAGACGGAGCGAACGGGTGGCTCGAGGAGAAGCAAACGATGAGGTTGACCGATCCGGTCGCAGACATGCTGGCGCGCATTCGCAATGCGATTCGCGCGCGTCACCAGAAAGTCGATATTCCGGCTTCGAAGCTGAAGACCGAAATTGCCCGCATTCTCAAGGAAGAGGGCTATATCGCGAACTTCAAGCCCACGGAAGAAGAGGGCCACAAGGTTCTCCGCGTCTATTTGAAGTACGGCAACAACAATGAAGCCGTCATTTCGAATCTGGCGCGCGTATCGCGCCCAGGATGCCGCGTCTACGTGCGCCGCACCGAGATTCCGCGCGTGCTCGGGGGCCTCGGCATCAACATCCTGACCACACCCAAGGGTGTGATGACGGGTCGCCAGGCGCGCAAGCAGGGCCTGGGCGGCGAGTTGTTGTGCGAGGTTTGGTAGAGAACAGGCTGTTGGCTCTTAGCTTTTAGCTGTTAGCTAAAGCGGGATGCAACAGCGACGAACAGCCAAAAGCTGAGAGCTAAAGGCCAAGAGCGGATCTTATGTCACGAATTGGAAAAAAGCCGATCGCGATTCCCAAGGGTGTCACGGTCAAATTTGAAGGCAACACGGTGCTGGTGCAGGGGCCCAAGGGCAAGCTCGACACGCCTCTCCCTGCTGGCATCAAGGTGGAACAGAAGGACGGCAACCTGGTCGCCATTCGCGAGAATGACTCGCAGGCCGCTGTCCACGGACTGGCGCGCGCGCTCGTCAACAACGCGGTGGAAGGCGTCACCAAAGGCTGGACGCGCGACCTCGAAATCGTTGGCATCGGTTACCGCGCTGAGATGAAGGGCAAAGGGATGGTGGTATTCAATCTGGGTTTTTCGCACCCGATTGAATATCCGCTGCCGACCGGCGTCGATTGCGCCGTCGATCCCAAGCAGACCAAGCTGAGCCTCACGGGCATTGACCGGCAGAAGGTTGGACAGGTTGCGGCCGAGATGCGTTCGTTGCGGCCACCCGATCCCTACAAGAACAAAGGTGTCCGCTACGCCGGCGAGCGTTTGAAGAAGAAAGTTGGCAAGACGGGAGCGAAATAACGAATTTGTAATTGGCGATTTGTTATTTGTAATTAAGACCGTGCTTTCAAATTGCAAATTACAAATTGCCAATTACAAATCATGGGTTTGACGAGGTTTTGAAATGCTGAGACAGAATACAAAGAATCAGACGCGGCAGGTGGTGCATGACCGCATCCGGAAAAAGGTGATGGGCACTGCGGAGCGTCCGCGGCTCAATGTGTACCGCTCGCTGAACCATATTTACGCGCAGGTGATCGACGACCTCCAGGGCGTCACCTTGGCGGCGGCTTCAACCGCAATGGGCAAAAAGGGCGAGCGCCCGACCGGCGGCAATGTCGCGGCGGCCAAGACCATCGGCAAGAAGATTGCCGAACTCGCCAAGCAGAAGGGCATCACCAAGGTGGTGTTCGATCGCGGCGGCTACATTTATCACGGGCGCATCAAGGCGGTTGCCGATGCGGCTCGCGAAGCGGGACTACAATTTTAACAATTTGTAATTGGTGATTTGTAATTTGTAATTGAAGAGCCAAGGGGTTCAAATTGCAAATTTCAAATTACCAATTACAAATCAGGAAATGAGACTTAAGGATGCCAAGAGTTACTAAAAAACTCGATGCGGGTTCGTTTCAGTTGAAAGACCAGGTGGTTTCGATCAACCGCGTGACGAAGGTCGTCAAGGGCGGCAAGAACTTGTCCTTCGCGGCGCTGGTCGTGGTTGGCGATCCCTCCGCGGCCGTGGTCGGCTACGGTTCGGGGAAGGCCAAGGAAGTTCCGCAGGCCATTCGCAAGGGAATCGAGTCTGCCAAGAAGAATCTGATGCGGATCAACCTCACGCAGACGACTGTGCCACATACCGTGCTCGGCCGCTATGGTTCGGGAATGGTGCTGCTCAAGCCCGCGCCGGAAGGCACGGGAGTAATCGCGGGCGGCGCGGTGCGCGCCGTGATGACTTCGGCGGGCGTGCAGAACGTGCTTACGAAGTCGATTGGCACAACCAACCCGCATAACGTGATCAAGGCGACTTTCGACGCGCTCAAGAAGCTGAAGAACAGGGAAGCGGTCGCGGCGCTGCGCGGCAAGTCGGTGCAAGAACTTTAGAAACGATTTGTAATTGGTGATTTGTAATTTGCAATTTCAGTAACCAGTGCTCGCAATTACAAATTACAAATTGCCAATTACAAATTCCAGGGAAGTGTGTAAATGACAACCAAAACTTCGAAATCGGTGGCGAGCGGCAAGATCCAGATCAAGCAGGTTCGGTCGGCAATTTGTTCGCCGGTAAAGCATAAACGAGTAATTAAAGGGCTGGGGTTCACCCGGCTAAACCAGGTAATCGAGCGGCCGAATACCTCGGCCATCCGCGGCATGGTGAAGAAGGTGCCGCACCTGGTCGAGATTGTTGGATAAGCGGTCATCCCTCGGTTTCGGTTTTCAGTAAGATCGATTTGCTTTTATTGAGAACTGAGAACTGAGAACTGAGAACTGAGAACTGAATTTATGAATCTTTCGACAATCAAGGCGCCTCGCAAGGCGAACTCGGGCAAGAAGCGCGTCGGCCGCGGCATGGGCTCGGGCATGGGCAAAACCTCTACCCGCGGACACAAAGGACAATGGTCGCGTTCGGGCGCACGCCTTATCCGCGGATTTGAAGGCGGCCAGATGCCGCTCCACCGCCGTATTCCGAAGCGCGGTTTCACCAACATCTTCCGCGAGGAGTATGACGTCGTGAACCTCGATCGTCTGGCCACGCTCGGCCTCACCGAAATCACGCCGGATGCGCTCAAGAAGGCTGGCGTCGTTGGCGGCAAGGCGCCGGTCAAGATTCTCGGAAATGGCGAGTTGAAGTCGGCGATCACGGTGCAGGCGCACAAATTCTCCAAGTCGGCGCAGGAAAAAATCACCAAGGCGGGCGGCAAGTTCGAGGTCTTGCAGTAATGCTGGAAAAGCTGGCGAACATCTTCCGGGTTCCCGATCTGCGCAAGCGCGTGCTCTTCACGCTGGCCATGCTCGCGGTGTATCGCGTCGGCGGACACATTCCGACGCCTGGCATCAACAGCGACCGGCTGGCGCAGTTTTTCGAGCAGAACCGCGGCTCGGTGCTGGGGTTCGTCGATCTGTTCAGCGGCGGCAACCTGCGCCGCCTGACTATTTTCGCGCTCGGCATCATGCCGTACATCACGGCATCGATCATTCTGCAGTTGCTCACAGTGGTCTATGAGCCGCTGGCCAAGTTGCAGAAGGAAGGCGAACTCGGCCGGAAGAAAATTACCCAGTGGACGCGCTACCTGACTGTGATTCTGAGCGCGGTGCAGTCGTTCGGCATTGCCGTCAGCCTTGAAAAGGCCGGCGACTTCGTTGCGAATCCCGGCCCGGGATTTGTCTTGATGACGATGCTTACGCTGACTACCGGCTCGGCATTCATCATGTGGCTGGGCGAGCAGATTACCGAACGCGGCATCGGCAACGGCATGTCGCTGTTGATTTTTGCCGGCATCGTCGTCGGTTTGCCGCGCGGCGTTGCCGACCTCTACGAAAAAGCCAGCACGGCTGCATGGGGAGCGTTCACGGCTCCCGCGATGCTTATTCTGATTCTTCTGATGATTGCGGTGGTAGCCTTCATCGTTTACGTCGAACGCAGCGAGCGCCGAATCCCGGTGCAATATGCCAAGCGGGTCGTTGGACGCAAGGTGATGGGCGGACAATCGACGCACCTGCCGCTGCGCGTGAATGCCGGCGGCGTCATGCCGGTCATCTTCGCCTCCTCGATTCTCGCTCTGCCGCAGATGGCGGGCGCGGCATTTAAAAGCAACAAAGTCATTGGCCCCATGCTCGATTGGCTGCGGTGGGGTGAGCCTCTTTACACCCTGCTCTATGCCCTCGGCATCATTTTCTTCGCCTACTTCTATATCTCGATCGTGTTCAACCCGAACGAGGTTGCCGACAACATGCGGAAGTGGGGTGGATTCATTCCCGGCATCCGTCCGGGCAAGCGCACCTCCGATTTCATCAACGACGTGCTGACGCGCATTACGCTGGTCGGCGCGTTTTATCTGATCCTGATCTCGCTCATTCCCGAATGGATGATCGCCGGCATTAAGCTGAATCACCTGTGGCTCGTCGGCCGCATGTTTGAGAATTTGCCGACGTGGGTTACAAACGGCCTGGGCGTGAACTTTTACTTTGGCGGCACATCGCTCCTGATCGTCGTCGGCGTTGCGATGGACACGGTAACGCAGATCGAAGCACAGCTCATCATGCGCCACTACGATGGCTTTACGCCGAAGAGCGGACGCCTGCGCGGGCGGCGCTGGTAACAAGCTGCGAGCTTCTAGCCGCTAGCTACTAGCCAGCACTAACGAGTACTGGCGTGCTACAGGCTAGGAGCTAGAACCTGAGAATGGCGAGCGGGACAGCGCGGATTGGTCCAGTGATTCTTCTCGGTCCCCCAGGGGCCGGCAAGGGCACGCAGGCCCGGCAGATTGTCGAGCGGTATCGCATTCCGCAGATCTCGACGGGCGAGCTGTTACGAGATCACGTCGCGCGCCAGACGGGTCTCGGCCGGGAAGCCAAAGCGATCATGGATCGCGGCGACCTGGTTCCAGACGAGCTGATGTATGGAATTGTTGCCGGCCGGTTGCGTGAACCCGATTGCCGGCGCGGATTTGTGTTGGACGGCTTTCCCAGGACAGCTGCCCAGGCAGGATGGCTTGATGCCTTCCTCCGAAAAGAGTTCTTTGACAAGACGAGTCCCTGCGCCCCGGTTGTGATCCAGTTGGCGGTCGACTATAATCAATTACTGCTGCGGCTTACCGGGCGGCGTTTGTGTCCCACCGATGGACGGCTCTATAACATCCACTTCCAGCCACCTCGTGTAGACGGGTTGTGCGACTTGGATGGCACCCCGCTGATTATCCGCGATGACGACCGGGACGAGGTCGTGCGCGAACGTCTGAGCGTCTACGAGAATCAGACGAAGCCGGTGGTGGACTATTACCGGCGGCAGGGTCAGTTGGTGATGGTCAATGCCGACCGGCCGATCGATGAAGTCACCGCCGAGATTTTTGGCGTGATCGACCACGGGCATTGCGAGCCGTCTGAGCAGCCAAGCGGACGCCGGGACTGAAATAAACACGATGGGATCTGGAGAAGACAGAATCGTTCGCAAGTCGCCGTCCGAGATCGAAAAGATGCGGCGCAGCGGGCACATCGTTCGCGAAGTTCTCAATCACGTGAAGGGATTGGTTGCACCGGGCGCGACTACGATGGATCTGGAGAAAGCCGCGGCCAAGCTGATCGCGGACCTCGGGGCGACGCCAGCGTTCAAGGGATATTACGATTATCCCTGCGTGCTCTGCACCTCGGTGAACGAAGAGATTGTGCACGGCATCCCGTCGGAAAAGCGGGTGCTTAAGGCCGGCGACATCGTTTCGATCGATTGCGGCGTGGTCTCCGACGGATATTATGGAGACGCCGCTATCACTGTGCCGGTCGGCGAGACGCTGGCCGCGGAAGTGAAGAAGTTGCTCGAAGTGACCGAGGCTTCGTTGTACAAGGGCATCGAGCAGGCGAAGATCGGCAACACGATTGGCCACGTGGGATCGGCGATCCAGAAGCACGTGGAGGCGGCGGGATTCAGCATCGTGCGCGATTTTGTGGGGCATGGCATTGGAACGAAGCTGCATGAGGCGCCGCAGATTCCGAACTTCGGCAAAAAAGGCCAGGGGCCTGAATTGTCGGAAGGCATGGTCCTGGCGATCGAGCCGATGGTGAACTCGGGCGGCCCCGGTACAAAAGTCTTGAGCGACAAGTGGACGGCCGTAACGCTCGACGGCAGCTACAGCGCGCACTTTGAGCACTGTGTAGCGGTCACGAAGCAAGGGCCGGTGATTTTGACGCAATAAGCTCCAAGCTGTCAGCTCCAAGCTCTCAGCAAAACCCTGAGACCTTGGAGCTTGGAGCTGAGAGCTTGCAGCTGGTTTCAGGAGGGTAATGAGCAAAGAAGACGCGATTGAAGTGATGGCGACGGTGATCGAGCCGTTGCCCAACGCCATGTTCAAGGTGGAACTTGAAAACAAGCACCAGGTGCTGGCGCATGTTTCCGGCAAGATGAGAAAGAATTTCATTCGCATTCTGCCGGGCGACAAAGTCGCAGTCGAACTTTCTCCGTACGACCTGAACCGCGGACGGATTGTGTACCGCTATAAATAGGCTATTAGCCTTTAGCTCTTGGCTCTTAGCTAAGAGCTAGCAGCCAAGAGCAGGAGAATTATGAAAGTAAGAGCATCGGTAAAGAAAATTTGTGACAAGTGCAAGGTCATCCACCGCAAAGGCGTGGTGCGGGTGATCTGCGAGAATTCAAAGCACAAGCAACGTCAGGGATAGCTCTGCGGTTGTCTTTACTGACAACTGAGAACTGAGAACTGAGAACTGGGGTTAAGAATGGCACGTATCGCAGGCGTCGATCTTCCGCGCAACAAGCACACGAACATCGCGCTCACCTACATTTACGGAATCGGCAATTCGCGTTCGGCGCGCATTCTGGCGGCGGCGAACGTTGACGGGATGAAGAAAGTGCAGGACCTCGCCGAGGATGAGGTCAACCGCATTCGCCAGGTCATCGAGGGCGAGGGTGGCGTCGAAGGCGATCTGCGCAAAGATGTTTCGATGAACATCAAGCGGCTCATCGAAATCGGCTCGTACCGCGGATTCCGTCATCGCCGCAACCTGCCGGTTCGCGGACAGCGCACGCACACGAATGCACGTACCCGCAAAGGTCCGCGCAAGGGAACGGTAGCGCAGAAGAAGAAGGCGACAGCAAAGACATAAAATCGGCTGTTGGCTGTTAGCTCTTAGCCGTTGGCTCTTGCCGCGGTGGATTCAAGCTAATAGCTAAAGGCTAAGAGCTAAAGGCTATCTATGGCAAAACCAGCAGCAGCGGGCGGCACAGCCGCTCCCGAAAAAAAAGGCAAAACCAAGAAATTTAAGAAGAAAGAACGCAAGCACGTTCCGCATGGACTCGTGCACGTGCAGGCCTCTTTCAATAACACGATCGTCACGATCACCGACATGACGGGCAACGTGCTGTCATGGAAGAGTTCGGGCTCGCTCGGCTTCCGCGGGTCGCGCAAGGGTACGCCGTTCGCCGCCCAGCAGGCTGCGATGAACGCCGCCAACATGGCGCGCGATCATGGCGTCCGCAGCGTCGACGTCCGCGTCAGCGGTCCGGGATCGGGCCGTGAGTCGGCCGTGCGCGCGCTGGCTGCCGCCGGAATCGAAGTGCGTTCCATCAAGGACACAACCCCGATTCCGCATAACGGCTGTAGGCCGCCGAAGCGCCGTAGAGTGTAGGAAGCAGCTCTTGGCTATTGGCTTTTAGCCAAGGGCTAACGGCTAAAAGCAGAATTTTCGTCCGGGACGAAGGGTTGGCCAAGGTATTCCGCGAGCGTAAGCCGCTGAATCGAAACCTGTAAACCGGTCATCTAAAAGGAGAACAACTTGGCACGTTATACCGATGCAGTGTGTCGTCTCTGTCGCCGGGAAGGCATCAAGCTCTTCCTCAAAGGCACCAAGTGCTTTAGCGACAAATGCCCAATTGAAAAGCGCAACTTCGCTCCCGGCCAGCACGGGAAGGACAAAAAGACCAAGGTTGTAGGCTACGGTCTCCAGTTGCGCGAAAAGCAGAAAGCGAAGCGCATTTACTTCACCCAGGAAGGCCAGTTCCGGAATTATTTCGAGAACGCCGTCCGGTTCAAGGGCGTGACGGGCGCAAAGCTGCTCGAGCAACTCGAACGCCGTCTCGACAACGTCGTCTTCCGCCTCGGCTTCGGAATTTCCCGCCGCCAGGCGCGCCAACTCGTGCGTCACGGGCACGTGCAGGTGAATGGCAGGAAGGTCAACATTCCTTCCTACGAAGTGAATGTTGGCGAAGAGATCGCCATTCGCGAGAACAGCAAGAAGATTCCGATTCTCGAGATCGCCAAAGACTTCGCCAGCCATCAGCCGGCACCGATGTGGCTCGAAGTCGATCGCGACAATTACAAAGGACGCGTCCAGGCGCTGCCGAAGCGCGAAGATATCCAGCTGCCGGTAAACGAGCAGCTGATTGTCGAACTGTACAGCAAGTAAGCTGGAAGAGTTCGAGAGATTGAGTAATTGGGGAATTTTGCAATTGAGTAATTGAAAGCAGTGTGGAAATGGTGGGTTGGGTTTGAAATTACCCAATTACTGAATTTCCCAATTACTCAATGATTTTGGTCTATTTCGTGCCAGATCAGCCTTTCGCGGCATTGACCTGAGTCGGACCACTCAGCGAGCCGCGTTTGAGCCACATGGCCGAGAGGAGAAACAAATGCTTTGGAGAGGTTTTCAGAAACCAAAACGGCTGGCCAGCGATGCCCAGTCACTCACCGACAAGTACGGAATGTTCTGGGCGCAGCCCTTTGAGCGCGGCTTCGGCACCACCATCGGCAATGCACTTCGCCGCGTGATGCTCAGCTCGATCGAAGGCGCGGCTGTTACCGCCGTCAAGATCGAAGGCGTGCTGCACGAGTTCCAGTCCATCCCCGGCGTAGTCGAGGACGCGACCGACATCATCCTGAACATGAAGCAGGTTCCGTTCAAGCTCGCGGGCGACGGTCCAAAGGCGATCTACCTGCGCGCCGATCAGCCCGGTGTTGTCACCAGTGCCATGATCGAAGCCGACGCCGACGTCGAGATTCTTGACAAGGAAATCTACATTGCGACCGTCAGCGAAGGCGGCAAGCTCGACATGGAAATGCGCCTCAAGCGCGGTCGCGGCTACGTCTCTGCCGACAAGAATTTCGAAGACGATCTCGGCATTGGATTCATTCCCATCGATTCGGTTCACTCGCCGGTGCGCAAGTGCAACTACACCGTCGAAGCCGCCCGTCTCGGCCAGATCACCGATTACGACAAGCTGACGCTCGAAGTCTGGACGAACGGCTCCATCACTCCCGGCGACGCGCTGGGCCTGTCCGCGAAGCTGATCAAAGATCACATGAACATCTTTATCAACTTCGAGGAAGAGATCGAAACCGCGGCATCGAGCGAAGAGCGCCGTCCCGAGATCAAGAACGAGAACCTCAACCGTTCGGTCGAGGAACTCGAACTCTCGGTGCGCAGCTACAACTGCCTGAAGAACGCGAACATTCAGACCATCGGCGAACTGGTGCAAAAGACCGAAGCCGAAATGCTGAAGACGAAAAACTTCGGGCGCAAGTCGCTGAACGAAATTAAAGAGATTCTGTCATCGATGGGCCTGAGCCTGGGCATGAAGATCGACGAGCACGGCAACGCCGTTCCCGGACCGACTTCCAACCAGATCCTGCCCGCCTCGATGTACGGCGACAACGATCTGTAGAAACATTGAATCATTGGGTCATTGAGACATTGAGCCATTGTGTGATGGCTCAGAAATGACTCAATGACTCAATGATCAAATGACTAAATGGGGTAATCAATGCGTCACAAAGTCGCAGGATACAAACTAGGCCGCACCACCAGCCATCGCCGCTCGCTCTTCCGCAACATGGTGACCTCCATCATCATGGAAGAGCGCATCGAGACCACCGCCATCAAAGCGAAAGCCGTGCGTCCGCTCGTCGAAAAGATGATCACGCTCGGCAAAAAGGGAGACCTCGCCGCCCGCCGTCAGGCCGCTTCTTACCTGATGACCGACGCGGCTGTCCACAAGCTTTTTGATACGGTGGCTCCGCGTTTCGGCGACCGCAATGGCGGCTACCTGCGCATCGTGCGCACCGCGTGGCGCAAGGGCGACGGCGCCGAAAAGGCCTTCATCGAACTGCTCGGCAGCGAGCAGGTCCTCGACGAGAAGCGCCAGAAGCGCGCCGAAATCCGCGCCAAGCGCGCCGAAGAAACGCGCAAAGCGATGGAGCAAGCCGACCAGCAGGCGCAAGCCGAAGGCGAATCAGCGCCGCCGGCTAGCGAGGGCGGCGACAAGAAAGAGTAGAGACGCGGATCGTCGTATCTTTCTTGACGAAGCAACTGATTCCTAGATCAAAAGGGCATCGATTACGGTGCCCTCTTTTCTTTTGAAGATCATGGCTGAGACGGTAATATTGATTGTTAATTCAGCTACGCGCAGTTCAACAAACTATCGAGCAGAAAAAATGACAGAACGAAACCGAACCATTATCGTCAACGTCGCTATTGTTAGTGGATTGGTGTGGTGCTTTGTGAGCGGGTATCCGCCAAAGGTCATCCTGGGTTCCGGAGTATTTCTCCTGATATTTGCAAACATTTTGATGTATTACCGACGCAGGCGCATGACGAAGAAGGCCTAGGACACTGGCGTGTTTGCTCGAATAGGCTTCCGTTTCCTACAATAAAATATGATCCATTTCCCGGTTCCCGAAGCCTTGACTTTCGACGACGTTCTCCTCGTTCCCTCGCGCTCTGAAGTTGTGCCCGCCGGCACCAATACGCAAACGCAAATCTCGCGCAATATTCATCTGAACATCCCCATCATCAGCGCCGCCATGGACACGGTCACCGAATCCCACATGGCCATCGCGCTCGCCCAGCAGGGCGGACTCGGCATCATCCATCGCAATCTCACCATCGACCAGCAGGCCAATGAAGTCGACAAGGTCAAGCGCTCCGAGAGCGGCATGATCGTCGACCCGGTCACCATGTCGCCCGACGCCAAGGTTTCCGACGCGCTCGACGTGATGAAGAAGTACAAAATCTCCGGCGTCCCCATCACGCAAAAAGACGGCAAGCTCGTCGGCATCCTCACCAATCGCGACCTGCGTTTCGAAACCCGCTTCGATGTCCCAATCAGCAAAGTGATGACGAAAGAACATCTCATCACCGTCCCGGTCGGCACCACGCTCGAGCAGGCCGAAGAAATCCTGCACGAGCACCGCGTAGAAAAGCTGCTCGTAGTCGACGACAAGTACAACCTCAAGGGCCTGATCACGGTCAAGGACATCCAGAAAAAACTGAAATATCCCGGCGCCGCCAAAGACGACAAAGGCCGCCTGCGCGTCGGCGCGGCCATCGGCGCAACCGGCGACTTCCTCGAGCGCGCCCAGGAAATGGCGAAAAATAAAGTCGACGTCCTCGCCATCGACAGCGCTCACGGCCATTCTGTCGCTGGTGCTCGAGGCCGTCAAGAAAGTAAAGCCGCGCTGCCCGAAGTCGATCTCATCGCCGGCAACGTCGCCACCTTCGACGGCGCATGCGACCTCATCAAGGCTGGAGTCGACGGCATCAAAGTCGGCATCGGTCCCGGCTCCATCTGCACCACGCGCATCGTCACCGGCGTAGGCGTTCCGCAAATTACCGCCATCGCCGAGTCTTCCCGCGCCGCTCGCGACGCAGGCGTCCCCATCATCGCCGACGGCGGCATCAAGTACTCCGGCGACATCGTGAAGGGAATCGCGGCCGGCGCGTCCGCGGTTATGATCGGCTCCATGTTCGCCGGCACCGACGAAAGCCCCGGCGAACTGATTCTCTATCAGGGCCGCACTTTCAAGTCCTACCGCGGCATGGGATCGCTCGGCGCGATGGCGCAAGGCTCAAGCGAGCGCTACTTCCAGAACTCCGACGGCGACGCACTCCGTCGCCGCCCCGGTCATGGGAGAAGAATCGAACCGCCTCGGCAAGCTCGTGCCCGAGGGCATCGAAGGCCGCGTGCCCTATCGCGGATCGGTTGCGCTGATCGTCTATCAGATGGTCGGGGGCCTCAAATCCGGCATGGGATATTGCGGCTGCCAGACCGTCGCCGAACTCCAGCAGCGCGCCCGCTTCGTCCGCATCAGCGCCGCCGGATTGCGCGAGAGCCACGTCCATGACGTCATGATCACGCGCGAAGCTCCCAACTACGCGGTCGAGTGATGGCCAAGCCCGACTCGTCATTTGGCCTTTCGAACTTCCTGCGCGCCTGGTGGCCGGCGTTCGTCTGGATCGGCATCATAGCCTTTGAATCCACCGACAAGCTTTCCTCCGACAACACCGGCACCCTTTTGTACAAGCTCCTTTCCCACATCTTCGGCCACGTCAATCTCTACAATGTTCTGGTCCTGAACTTTATCTTGCGCAAGACCGGCCACGTGATGGGCTACGGAATCCTGAGTCTTCTTTTGCTGCGCGGATGGCGGGGCACGCTCGTCCGGGCAAGGGCGGCTTGGGGACGCTCCATGGTCGGCCTGGTCACCTTCGGCCGCACCGCGGCGCTCGCCTGGCTCGGCACCGCGTTTGTTGCCTCCATGGACGAGTGGCACCAGAGCTTTATTCCCTCGCGCACTGGAACTTGGCACGATGTGGTTCTGGACAGCACCGCGGCATTGGTATTCCTGACAATCGCCTATGCGTGGCTTCGTCGGCCGCGCGGGGCCGAGGAGCGCATACGTTAGCCTGCGTCAGATGTTTGAGGATGCCGATGCGCCAGCAGCGCCAGCGCCGATACTGCCGCAATTCCCGCCGATAGATAGAACGGCATAGCCGCGCCATAAACCTTCCACAGTTCTCCCGTGATTACGCTGGCGAGCAGTGTTGTAACGCTGGTGACGAAAAAGTAAATTCCCAGAGCGCGCCCGCGGACATCGCTGCCAACGCTTTCCACCACCAGCGCCTTCAACACGGGATTGGTGAGCGCGTAGAACAAGCCGTAGAAAGCCATGCTCAGCCAGATCGCGCGGCGCGAGGGCGCGAGCGCAAACACAACGTAGACGATGGCAAAGACGCCATATCCTGCGGCTGCGATAGTGGAGCGCGAGAAGCGATCGCTGAATTTGCCCGCCGGCCACGAAGCCAGCGTAAACGTCACGTTGAAGACCAGCCCAAGCAAAGGTGCGTGCGAAGCAGGAATGCCGATGTTACCCGCGCGCAACACGAGGAACATGTCGCTGGAATTACCCAGCGAGAACAGTGTGACAACGGCGAGCACATAATAAAAACCAAACGGCAATCGCAACCCATTGGCCGGTGACCGGTCACCGGTGACCGCTGACCGAGAACTGGCTGGCAAGTGGGAACGAACCTCGCGAATCCCGACCCACGCCACCAAAACACACAGCGCCCCAGGCACCGCGGCCCACGCAAAAACTCCACGCATGCCAAAGTGGCCGATCAGGGCGAGCGCCAGCAGCGGGCCTGCGATCGCGCCGGCGGAATCCATCGCCTGAATCAGGCCATAGGCAGAGCCGATGCTCGATTTGTCTACCGAGTCCGCCACCATCACGTCGCGGGCGGTTCCGCGCACGCCCTTGGCAAAGCGGTCGGCGAAGCGAATGCCGAGAATCTGCCACCACGAAGAAACCAGTGCCAGCAGCGGCTTGACAGCGTTGGCGACGACATATCCTCCAACCACAAGCGGCTTGCGCCGCGAAACGTGGTCGGCAAGATATCCGGAGAAAAGCTTGGCAAAAGAGGCAACGCTCTCGGCGATGCCTTCGATGATCCCCAGTTTCGCCGGTCCCGCGCCAAGCGACGCGATGAAGGCGGGCAATATCCAGTAAGCCATTTCGCTCGCCGTGTCGTTGAGAAACGACGTGAAACCGAAGGCCTGAACTTGCCGCGAACTGCCTTGATCGGAAATGGCTGTTATTTCATCCAATCCGTGCAACCCCTCCTTGATGATCCTTGGCCATATCAACTGAAGACTGAGAACTGAGAACCCAGTCCACTTCCGTTAGAATAGACCTATGTCCGACCGTACTTTTACTCTTGATGAAGCGCAGAATCTGTTACCGATCCTGGAATCGCTGCTCAAGCAGTCCATCAACGGCAAAAAGCTGATCGAGGAGGTTGATGCCGAGTTCCAGGAGACGGCGCACCGCGTCTTCCTCAACGGCGGCACGCGGCTCGATGTCGTGCATCTGGCGCGGCGCAAGGCGGAGCGCGAGAAGACCATTCGGCGCGTGAAGGATGCGCTTGCGGAAATTGACGCGATCGGCGTACAGGTCAAGGATCTCGATATCGGCCTGCTGGATTTTCCCTGCAAGGTTGAGGGCGAGATTGTTCTGTTGTGCTGGAAGCTCGGAGAGGAAGGGATTACACACTGGCACAGCACGAGCGAAGGTTTCGCCGGCCGCAAGCCGATCGATGATCGCATTGCCCGGGCAGGGAAGAAGCGGGCGCAGTAGGAGATCGGTCGTTAGTCCTTGGTCGTTAGTCGTTAGGAATGCCGGAGCGATTCCATCGGGTGAGCAAGATCGTCAGGGTCGGTCCGGAGCCCCCGAACGACTAACGACGAACGACCAACACGACCAGCTTTTTCACGCAAGATTGACCTGTTCATCCGTTCCCATCCCGAGCGCACTGTCCAGCGTATCTGCGCAGCTACGTCTCCAGCCATGCACTACCGGAGACACGGCCAAGGCCGGGCGTTCTGTTAAAATCTCCCTATCCGAGGCGATAACCTTATGGCGACTGAGCGCAAGCTTGCTGGGAAGAAACTGCCGCTAATCATTGCTTTCACCGTGGTACTCGTAGCGGCATTTGGCGCCGGCTGCAGTGGGTTCTTCCAATCACCTACGCTCACCTCGATTACCATCAATGGCGCAACGTCCGTTCAGGTTGGCTCGACCGTTACGATGACTGCCTTCGGCGTCAATAGTGATGGTCAGGGCAGCACTTTGCAAAGCGGTGTGTCATGGTCGAGTGATGATCCGACCACCGCTCAGATCACCGGTTCTTGCGCCACAGAGCCATGCGGCGGCGTCTCGATACTCGGTGTTGCCGCCGGACAAGTCACCATCAGTGCGAGCGATCAGAGCGTCTCAAATACTGCCACCCTCAACGTGGTACTTGCGGGCGTCACTAACTTCGAGGTCTGTGAGGGTACTTTCGGCAATACGACTTCTTGTTCCAGTGGGAGCACCGCGCTGAAATGGACCGTGAGCGGCACGAACGGCGGAACGCAAACCTTTGTGTCTCAGGGGACCGCCAACGGTACGGAGTTCGACCTCACAACTCAGTCAAACTGGATGCTCGTGGCCGGGGCTCCGTCGACGGTTTCCTGCACAAACGACGGCACCTCTCCGGAAACATGTGCAGTCGGCAATAACACAGCGACAGGTACGTATCCCGTCACTATCACGTACGGGACGAATCCGGTTGTGACCGCGACATTGGATATAGTGGTGGACTAGGGAACCCGATCCGAGCGACTGCGGCCGGTGGATAACTTCCGCCTTCTTGCATATTCTCGTATCTCATGGGTTAACGTCGCGTAAGTCCGCGGGGCGAAACCAGTATCCAGTTCACACAACACTCCTGACACCCCGCCTAATCATCAACTGTTAGCTGTCTTCCTGACAATTTCTTACAAAACCCGCGCCGGACGGGCGTTTTCGCCGTTCCATCCACCGCGTATCGTGCTAAACTCGCTCGGCTGTAAATTACTTTCCAAGGAGTTTCGTAATGCAAGTAGTCCCCCGTTGTAATTTGCGATCGTCTCTTCGCACATGTGCGATCGCTGCTGTCACGATTCTTTTCCTCGCTAGCGTCTCATTCGCTCAGCCTCCAAATTCGACCTGGAAAAAAGTGGTGACGGCCAATTCCCCCTCGGCGCGCAGTGGCTGCGTCATGTTTTACGATCCCGCCAGCCAGAAAATTGTGATGTTCGGTGGCTGGGACGGCTCCCAGTATCCGACCGACACGTGGACCTTCGACGGCAGCAACTGGACGCAGGTTCAGACTGCGACCGCGCCTCCCGGACGCGCGGGCGCCAGCGTCGCCCTTGACGCAACGTTGAATCAGGTCGTCATGTACGGCGGCTACGATCACCAGTATCTCAATGACACCTGGATGTGGGACGGCGTGAACAACACATGGACCCAGGCCAACCCAGCCAAGACTCCCCAGCCCGTGACCGGCCCCATGCTTTTTACCGACCCGCTTAAGGGCAATGTCGATGAATTCGGTGGCTGGAATGGCAGGAGGTATCAGCTAACCACGTGGCGCCTGGTAGACGGCAACTGGCGCAAGCAGTTTCCGAAGGCGTTTCCCTCTGCGCGTGCCGCGGGCGTAATCGGCACCAACCCGGCGCTGAAACAGACCGTGATCTTCGGCGGATTGGCGGATGTAAATCCCGTCAACACATGGACCTTCGACGGCAAGAACTGGACGCAACAGTCTCCCGCGACGCAGCCCGAGCAGCGGCTGAATGTGGGCACGGTCTACGATCCACGCTTTCATGGCGTGGTGACATTCGGGGGCTTCACCGGTCAGGACAACAATGATATGTGGCTCTGGGACGGCACCAACTGGACCCAGCTTTTCCCGCAGAAGTCGCCGCCGCCGCGCGAGCAGATGGGGATGGCGTTCGACGATGTGCTTCTGGAGACAGTTGTGTTCGGCGGGCTCAGCGGCAATTCAACTCTTGAACGATACGTGGGTATTGAAGATGAGGAAGTAGTGGAATCGTTTAGTGAAGATGGGCTCGCGGGCTTGGTTTGGCCGCGAGCTTTTTACTTTTAGGCCGCTAGGCTTCATTTTCACGCATGGACGCGGAGTTTCGCGGATGGGATCTTATCTCTCGAATTATCCGTGCTAATTCCGCGTTAATCCGCGGAGAAGAAGTTCCGACCCGAAGTTACCTCTACCACGTCCTTCAGGTCGTTCGGTCTGCGCCCGCTTGGCGCTATCATGAAGGGTTGCCATGTCCAACATAAATTGCATAGGAATCTGCACCGGCGGCGGCGACGCTCCGGGATTGAACGCCGTTATTCGCGCGGCCGTCAAAGCCGCCATCCTCAAATACAAGTGGAAGGTCGTCGGCATTGTCGATGGCTTTGACGGGCTGATCTGGCCGGAGCGCTCGCATGAACTCACGCTCAAAGACGTCAGCGGCATCCTTCCCCGCGGCGGCACGATCCTGGGCACGACCAACCGCGGCAATCCTTTTCAATACAAGACGGTCGAGAACGGGCAGGAAGTGACGCGCGACATCTCCGACGAAGTGATTGCCAATGCCGGCAAACTGGGCATCGACGCCATTATTTCGATTGGCGGCGACGGCTCGATGAAGATTGCGCACGAACTTTTTCTTAAGGGATTGAAGGTTGTCGGCGTGCCGAAGACGATCGATAACGATCTTTCGGTGACCGAGGTGACGTTCGGCTTCGACACGGCGCTGCATACGGCGACCGATGCGGTCGACAAGATCCACACCACGGCGGAGGCGCATCACCGCGTGATGGTGATCGAAGTCATGGGCCGCGATGCCGGATGGATCGCCATCGAAGCGGGCATTGCGGGAGGCGCGCACATCATCCTGATCCCGGAGATTCCTTTCTCCATCCAGAAGATTTGCGAACACCTCGAAATGCGCGAGCGCTTTGGCAAGCGCTTCACGATCGTGGTGGTGGCCGAGGGAGTGAAGTTGCCGCCCGAGATGCGGCACATGGCGCGCAGTATGGCGGTCGGGAATATGGTGGGCGACGCGATTGCGCTCATGGCTCGAAAAGACGTTCGCGTCAGTATCCTGGGCCACATTCAGCGCGGCGGATCACCCTCGCCGTACGATCGCGTGTTGGCAACGCGCTTCGGAGTGGCCGCCGCGGACCTGATTGCGGCAGGCGACTTCGGCAAGATGGTGTGCCTCCAGCAGGAGTCGATCCGGGCGGTCAGCATCATTGAGGCGGCGGGCAAGATGAAAACCGTCGACCCCAACGGGGAGATTGTGCGCGCGGCCCGGGCCATCGGGATTGGGTTTGGAGACTGAAGATATTGAATCATTGAATGATTGAGTCATTGAGGTATTGAAGGGCAATGCGCATAGCCGGTGACCCGAGGCTTCGATTTTCAATCCCTCAATGCCTCAATGATTCAATGACTCAATCCATCAACGATTCAATGACTCAATAGTTCCCGTCCCTTCACCGTTAATCCTTCTTCGGCCTGCTCGCGTTATATTAAAAAGTTACGTGCTGATCCATTGATGTTCCTGGCAAAAATTCTTCCTCGTACGGCGGCAATCGTTCTCTGCGCGGCAATCACCGTCTTTTTCGCCGGTTGCAAGCACAGCGGCGGACGGGTGCTCGAAATCGCATATGTCTCCGGCGTGCAGGTCAACCTGCGTGACCGCGTGGCCGCAGTCTATGAAAAAGTCGGGCTCGTAAAAAATGGCGACCGGGTTGAGGTGCTCGACCATGACCGGCGCTTTGTGAAGGTGCGGACCGCGACTGGCCAAATGGGATGGATGGAGCAGCGCTACCTGGTCAGCCAGCAGGTCTACGATCAACTGCAAAAATTGACGGCCGAAAATGCGAACGACCCGGTGCAGGCGACGGGAGTGACGCGCAACGATACGAACCTGCACGTCGAACCCGGGCGCGAGACCGAGCATCTCTATCAAATTTCGGCGGGCGAAAAGCTGGCCATCCTGAAACGCGGTACGGCGGATAAGAACGCCCCGCCGCCAGCGCATCCCGCAGCACCAGCGCAAAAACCCCCGGCCAGGCCAAGCGAGAAGGCAAGCCAGCAGAGCAGCGAAAAGCCGAGCGAAAAGCAGGCAGAAACGCCGTCAACGCTTGCGCAGCCAACCCCGGCGGCGCCGGCGCCTCCTCGTCCGTCCGGCCCGCCTCCGGTGATCGAAGACTGGTGGCTGGTGCGCGATACGCATGGGCGGGTGGGATGGGTGCTGGCGCGCATGGTCGATCTCGATGTTCCGCTCGAGGTGGCGCAGTACGCCGAAGGCCAGCGCATCGTCGCGTTCTTTGTGCTGAATGAAGTGCAGGATGGGGACAGGAAAGTTCCGCAGTATCTGATGGTGCTCACCGAGCCGAAAGATGGCATGCCATTCGACTTCAACCAGTTTCGCGTTTTTACCTGGAACGTGAAGCGCCATCGCTATGAGACGGCCTACCGCGAGCGCTTCGAAGGCATGCTGCCAGTAACCGTCGCGAAAGAAGACTTCGGAAAAGAAGGCGTGCTGCCGGTGTTCGTCGTGCGGGCGATTGGTGAAGACGGCAAAGTGAGGAGAGCGGAAATACAAGCTCAATACGCCAATCGTGCGGCGAGTGCTGGCCCCGGGAGAAGAGCCTGTGCGCTCCGTGAAAAAGCGAACGGCGCGGCCGGCGCGCAAGCACAAACGGTAGAGGCGAGTCTAAATGCCGTTCTCCAACGACGGCACGCCTCCATGTATTGGCCTTCATCGAAGCCGTTGAGCGCATTGTCGATGAGCGAAGGCCGGCCCGCTCAAGAGTAAAACTCGGCGATACTCTGGACTACGTGGCGAATTTCGACGTCCGTCAACTCTGCGAACATGGGCAGGGCAAGCACTTCGCGCGCAGCCTGTTCAGCTACCGGCAGGTCCCCTTCTTTCAATCCCAGATAGGCGAAGACCGGCTGCAGATGCAGCGGCAGGGGATAGTAGACCTCCGACCCGATTTTGCGGTCGGCAAGAAACTTCCGCAGTTCGTCGCGGCGGGCGGCCCGAATGACGTACTGATGGAAAACGTGCGTAGCCTCGGGGCTTCGAGCCAGTAAACGTACCGGAGCGCCTGCCGCAGCCGAAGTCAGGCCGGCCTCGGCAAACAGGCGATCGTAGGCCGCAGCATGCTGCTGGCGGCTGCGGTTCCAGTCCGCGAGATGGGCTAACTTCACTCGCAGGACGGCTGCCTGAATCGCATCCATGCGGCCATTCCAGCCAAATTCTTCGTGATAGTAGCGGCGCGGGCTGCCATGACTGCGCAAGCGTCGCATGTGCTCGGCAGCGGCAGGATCGGTAGTGGTAACGATACCGGCTTCTCCGTAGGCGCTCAAATTTTTTGTGGGATAGAAACTGAAAGCGGCGGTCACACCGAGCGAGCCCGCACCGCGGCCTCGCCACTTTGCGCCAATGGCCTGCGCCGCGTCTTCGACGATTGCGAGATGGAATTCATCCCGGAGCTGATTGAACGCATCCATGTCCGCACACTGGCCATAGAGATGAACCGGGAGGATGGCGCGCAAATTTTCGGGCCGCTTCGCGACGATACGTCTTCGGACGAGAGCCGCATCGAGGTTCAGCGTGCCCGGATCGACGTCCATCAAAATGGGAGTCGCGCCGGCGCGGACAATAGCGCTCGCGGACGCAAAAAAACTGAAGGCGGTGGTAATGACCGAATCACCAGGCTGGACTCCAGCCGCGACCAGCGCGAGCCAGAGCGCTTCGGTCCCCGAGGCGCAGCCCACCGCTCCGGCCGCGCCTGTGAGCGCGGCAATCTCGCGTTCGAGCGCCCCCACCTCAGGGCCGAGAATGAACCCC
The DNA here is from genome assembly GCA_963698865.1 of uncultured Acidobacteriaceae bacterium. Lineage (GTDB taxonomy): Bacteria > Acidobacteriota > Terriglobia > Terriglobales > Acidobacteriaceae > Acidiflorens. The sequence continues at coordinate 2,244,037 of CAVOSL010000007.1, forward strand.
TGCGAATCGCAGACCCGAGTGATGGCTGCCAGAACGTCCTCGCGGATGGCTTTATATTGGCGGCTCAGGTCGAGCAAGGGAACGGCGGAGCACACGGGAGACGGTGATGTCGAAGAAAGAGCTGTCTTCACTTTCGAGATTCTAACAGCCTCTCAGAAGGGAGTAGATCCCGAACTCCAAATCCTAAGGCCTAAACTCACCCCAACGCCGCTCGCGGAAGCAGAAAATTAGCAAAACCCTCGCGAGCGTAGCCCACTTTAGAACCGTGAGGATGGTAGCAGTGCACCAGTCCTTCTGTTTTTCATATCCCCGCTTTGAAATGCTACCAAAACCCGTATTTTTCCCCCTATTTGTCATTCTTAAGTATAACAAACATAAGGTTTTAACAGTGGCTGTCTTTGGAATGGCAGTTGCTTAATCAGTATCAAATCACTTCGACTTGTGTTTTGTTGCTAATTTAGGGTTCGGTTCGACAAACTTCGTTTTCAACAGTTTAGGAGAGAACACATGCAATCGTCACTCCGTTTGAATACGGTGCTGGTTCTGGTAGCGCTCCTCTTCGTGAGCGCGCTTGCCACAGCGCAGGTAAGCAAAGGATCAATTTCAGGCAACGTAGCCGACCCCACGGGAGCGGCAGTCGTGGGCGCGACAGTGAAGGCGATCAATCCCGCAACGGGTCAAACCGCATCGACGACTACCGACAGCGCGGGACTGTTCAAACTTCCGCTATTGGCCGTTGGAACCTACAAAGTGCAAGTGGCGGGGAGCGGATTTAAAGCCACCACGGTCAGCGGCGTTGATGTGACGGCTGGCGTGGATGCCGGGTTAGGGACTATCAAGTTGGAAGTTGGTTCGGCTAGCGAGACGGTCGAGGTCACCTCGGCCGCGCCCCTGGTGGAGACAACAGACTCACAGATTACGACCACCTTCGGACAGTCGTACCTCAACAACATTCCTGGAATTCAGGAAAACCAGGGTCTGGACCAATTGGCCATCCTTCTCCCTGGTGTCAGCAATTCCCGTGACAACAATTTCTCCAACACCAACGGAATGGGCTTTTCCGTGAACGGCCTCCGCGGACGCAGCAATGACCAGGAAATTGACGGCCAAAACAACAACGACAATTCGGTGACCGGGCCGCAGTTGTTCATCGGCGACACCGAGTTCGTGAATCAATACGAAATTACTACCAACAATTTCGGCGCGGAGTATGGTCGCAATTCCGGCTCCGTCGTCAACATCATGACGAAATCCGGCACCAATACCTGGCATGGATCGATCTATGGAACAGAGAGCAACTCCGTGCTCACGTCCTTGACCAATCAACAGAAAAACACAGAGTGGGGCGAAGCACTGACGAAGCCGCCTCGCTTCAATGACGAATTTACGGGCGCAACGATCGGCGGACCGTGGATCAAGGATAAGCTCTTCTTTTTTGGCGGGTTCGATGACGAGATTATCTCCTCGCAAGCGGTATACGGCAGCTCGGGTGTTACGCCGACTCCGACCGGCATCGCTCAATTGGCTTCCTGCTATCCCGGAAGCACTAGCATCGCCGCGCTGCAAACCTACGGACCTTACGGCATCGGTGGTGGGAATCCGACAGTTCTTGGAACGCCGTTTACGGAGACCGACAACAACGATTGCTCGTATGAAGTCGGGTACGTCCAACGTGGCTTGCCTGATGGGTCCCACCAGTACAACTGGGTCTCGAAAGTTGATATTCAAGGAAAGAACGACACCATATACGCCCGCTACCTGTTCCAGCATACAGTCTTCTTTAACGTGGACGAAGGCCAGGCGGCACAGGGGTACCCTGTCAACGTTCCCAGCTTCCAACAGCAGATCGGACTTAGCTGGACCCACAAAATCTCTGACCACATGCTGAACGAGGTTCGCTTCAGTTATGGACGGCAGAACACCGAGTTTGGCGGGAATACCATCGGAAACACCGTTCCCACTCAATCCGCGATTCTGAATGGCTTGGCATCGATTTCCATCAGCCAGTTGCCGGGGCAACCCTCCAGCCTGGGGTTTGGTCCTTTGAGCAGCATGCCTCAGGGACGCATCGTCAATAACACTCAGATACAGGATAACTTGAGCTACATCCGCGGTAGGCACCAGTTCAAAGCTGGCGCAAATATCACTTTGCAGAAGTCACCGAACGTGTTTCTGCCTTTCGCCAACGGCGGATACTCATTTGCCGACTGGGGCTCCTTCGCCGCAAATACCCCATCATCCACCAACATTACCGTCGGCACCCCGAAGCTCGACTTCCTCGAGCACGATAGCTTCTTCTACTTCGGGGATGACTGGAAAGTCACAAATCACCTGACGCTGAATCTCGGATTGACCTATTCGTACTATGGTCAGCCTGCCGATCTCTTTAACCGGAACGACACAAGGCAACAAAACAGCGACAATCCCTTCTGGAATCCTTCGCTGCCGGCGTCTGTCACGGTGTTCCCGAACCTGCCTGCTCCGAAGAACAGCTGGGGGCCGAATATCGGCTTTGCTTATGCATTTGGAAACGGCGGCTGGCTCTTCGGTCAGGACAAGACGGTCATTCGTGGCGGATACCGCTTGAGCTACGATCCTCCGTTCTACAATATCTATCTCAATATGGCGAGCTCAGCACCGCAGGTCTTGGCGCAAACGATCGCTCCCGGTCAGCCGCTTCCCGCGGTCCCGACAGGACCGAATGTGCGGGCCGCGTTGTCACCCTATCTGACCTTCGGCGTTCAGGACCCACGCAACTTCAACGAGACCTCGATCGTGCCGAACCTTAGGCCGGATCATGTCCATTCCTGGACTCTCGGCATCCAACGAGAGCTAAGTTCGCACGCTGCAGTTGAAGCGCGTTATGTCGGCAACAAAGGCAAGAACCTGATGCAATCCCTTAACGGTAATCCGTATCTTGGTTGCGGTGATCCAGACTGCGTGAATCCCATTACCGGCGGCGGCGAAGTGCCCGGCTTGGTAGATGGGGTTGCGGCTGGCATATTCGACTCCAGCCTGCTCCCTGCGGGACTTACACCTTGCCCGGCAGCCGACGCGGCAGTCACGAGAGCGATCGGGCGTCCGAATTGCGACTTGGGTGTGCAGCGTCTTCGCACGAACACCGCGTACTCGGACTACAACGGATTGCAGATGGAATTCCGCACAACCAACTTGTTTGACCAATTGACGATGAAGACGAACTACACGTGGAGTAAGACCACCGACAACGTCAGCGAGATCTTCGGAACCTTTGGTGCCGGAAACTCAGTTGCCTTCTCCCAAAATCCCTTCAACTTCACCTCAGCGGAGCATGGCCTCTCGGGCTTGGATTTCCCGAATACCTGGACAGTCTCATTCAATGAGGCAATTCCGGTTTTCAAATCTCAACAGGGTATCGTTGGGCACATCCTCGGTGGATGGTCAGTCGCGGGCAGCTACATCCTGCAATCGGGCCAGAACTATACGCCATTGGAGTTCTACTCCAACTTCTACCTCTACGGATACAACTATTTGGATCCGAGTGACTACCGCTTCCTGTCTGGGTTCAACTCCAGTGTGGATACGACCCGGCCCTTCGCGGGTAACAAGTCCGCTCCTCCAACGTCAGTTGGTATCATGGCGGGAGACGCTTGCTTCGAGTTCGGAGCTGCATGTGCTGCCAATCCGACAGACATGTACGACTACGCAGCCATGAACGCAAGCGGTGGAGCAGTTGCCAATCCGATCGACCCCAATACTGTGCGCTTTATTATCAACGGCGTTCAGTCGCAGGAAACTTTCGGTACACCATACGGTAACGTGGGCCGCAACACTTTGCGGGACTACAAAACGAACACCGCTAACTTCCAGCTCGCGAAGACTTCCAAATGGGGCGAGCGCGTCCGGTTGGACTGGCACATGAGTCTCGTGAACGCGTTCAATCATCCTAACTACAGCTCGATTGATCCTTTCATTGAGGATGCCGGATTCATCGGTTTCGGCACTGGTTTCGCAGTTCCAAATGTGCAAAACGGTGGGAACCGCGCCATCCGGTTCGGACTCAAGGTGAGCTTCTAAGCGGTAGCGGTAATTTCGAATAAGAAAGCCGGCCACAATGTTCTGCATTGTGACCGGCTTAACTTTTACACTGGAGCGCGAAATGCTGGCGTAGTATCTAGTCGGTGAGGGATCTTCCTTCCAATAGCGTTATTTTTTCCCTGCCCTTCCCCGCTCCTTCTTCGCATCCTCGCCGCGCCCTAGATGGTCGTAGACCTGGGCCAACGCGCTGTGCGTGGGAGCAAAACCCGGCACTCGAGTCGCGGCAATCTCCAAATGCACCGCCGCCGTCTTGAAATCCCCCGTCTTCACCAGAGTCGCGCCGGTTTCGTAATGCGCCCAGCCTGAATCCGGCTGAAGTCCAACTGCTTTGTGAAGATGCTTGGCCGCTTCGGCGTATCGTCCCTTTTCAGCCAAGGCGACTCCGAGCGTGTACTCCGCAAGGTAGAGGTTGCCATCCGCCGCCGTTACGGGAGTGAGCGCGGCCACGGCGCGATCCGCCTTCGACGGGGCGAGCAGCAACGGCGCGGCATCAATGACTTTGTTTGCGATCGCGATCTTGTCTTTCGGGTCAGTTCCCGAGACCGCAGTGGCCGTACCGGACGAGGTTTGCAGGCCCACGTATCCGAGCGAAGCCAATTTCTGCATCTCCGATGAACTCAGCTCCGAAGAAGATTTGCCGCCTTGGCCGCTGAACCGGCGGTCGAAGCTGTCCAGTTGCGAGGCCATGGTGTCGAGCGTGGCTTTCGAACTTTGCGCCAGATTGTGCGCCGCGGCCGGGTCCGAGGTCATATCGTACAGCTCAGGTTTGGGAGCGCGAATGTAGAGATACTTTCCGGCGCGCCAGGATTCGAGGAGGCTCCAGCCAAATCCGCGCTGCGAGAGATCGCTGCGCGAATAGACTGGCTGATCGGACCCGCCTCCAGATTTTGCCACGCGCAGCAGCGACTGACCCTGCATCTGCGAGGGAACCGGGATACCGGCGATCTCAAGCACGGTGGGCGCAACGTCGACCAGCCGCACCTTCGCGCTCACCGGCTTCGCCGCCGGCTGCCCTTCGGGGAGTTTGATGAGCAGCGGAACGTGAATCGTCTCGTCGTAGAGGAAGATGCCGTGGGCTTCTTCGCCATGCGCGCCGAGGCTCTGGCCGTGATCCGCCACGACCACAATCGCAGTGTTGGCGTCGGCCTTTTGCGCCCTCAGCGCCGCAAGTAGCTTTCCAACCGCGGCATCGGCCGAGGCAAGGGCAGCGTTATACCCAGCATGCGCCGCGCTCGCATCGTTGATATGAACCCAAATAAAAAACGGCCCCTGCGCATTCTTCGCCAGCCATGCGCTCGCGTGCGCAACCACTTCGGCTCCACTGCGCTCCGTAAGAGCAGGCTTGGCGTCGCCCGGAATCACCGGCCGAAAGCCCGCGTCATAGCTCTGGAAGCCGCGATCAAGGCCCTGCGCCAGGCCGTTCCACGGGTCGAGCTCGATCGATCCCACGAAGGCAGCAGTCTTGTAGCCCTGCCCCTTCAGCAAATCGGGCAGAGAGGGCAGCGAGGCGCCGAGCGCGCCGCCGATCTCGCTCAGACCCGTGTTCTGCGGATAGGAGCCGCTCAGGATTGTGGCGTGCGAAACAACCGTGCCGGGCGCCTGCGCATAGGCATGGTCAAAGACGATGCTCTCCCCAGCCAGATGATTAAGGTTAGGCGTGGTCGCGCCCCTGCCCCCGAGAAAGCTCAGACGGTCCGCGCGGACCGAATCCAGGGTGATTAGAACGAGATTAGGCTTCGAAGCTGCGGCAGCCGCAGCAGCAAACGCGAACAGGACAACGAGGGCCAGACTGGCGCGGACCAACAGTTTCCGAATCATGAGTGCAAGTGTAAAGGCAGGTGGCCGATTCGCCAAAATTCTCAATGCCCCACAATTCGAACCAGGGCATTCCTTAAGTCATTCGCATTGAAGCCGAACGGGCCGGGCCGGCTCTTGTAGGCGACCCGCCCGGTGGCATCAATCAGGTAAAGACGGTCCGGCCAGGCGGAATATGCCTTTTCTGTAGCGTTGCCGAACTGATCGAGCACCGCCGGAGGCTTGATTCCCAGCTTGCTGACGCATGCCCCGGCCACGAGCGCTCTTTCTTCTTCATTCTTTGGGCTGGCAAAGACGACGCTCTCCTTAATATTGCTCTGCATTTGCCAGACATCGCTGGGGTGCGCTTCCGTGATGTACACCACCAAAAACTCGACCTGGTCGCGATACTGGTCATAGAGCTGATTGAGGGCAGGAACCTCCCGCCGGAACGGTGGTCAAGTGTAGCTCCCGAAAATCAGTACAATGGGCCGCCGCCGCGCTGCTAGCGCTGATAGCTGAATCGAACCGCTCTTGTCCACCTTCTCCAGAGAGAAGTCGGGCGCAAGGTCGCCTTGCTTTAGATCGCCGGCGCGGGCATGAGTCCAAAGGTTCTCAAACGGGAAGGCCAGAAACGCCACGGGACCCGGAATTCGCGCCATCACGTGGGCGAAAGACTCGGGCGGCTGCCGCATGGCCGCGTAGATTGCGGCGCAGCCGCACAGCCACGCGATTGCCAGGAAGATGAATCCCCTTAGCAGCAGCTTTTTCATGACGATTCAGGCACCTAGGGCGAGTTCTGTGATTATTAGAATAAGGCCTCCCAGGCGCAATAGTGCTGAAAAGAGTGGGGTGACCTTCAGATTGTTATCCCGCCAAATGTCTGCCGCTTTAGGCGCTTTGCTGGTAAGATAATTTATCCCCTGGCACCATTCGCCAGCAGCTGGCTCACTGCCGCCTTCGCGAATTTGACCAAGATAAATTGACTGTGTCGACCAAAAAATATGTCTGGCTTGTGTGCCTGCTCGTCGCTAGCGCGGCAGGCGTGCTCTCGCTTGTCTCGTGCCAGCGCGCGCACGGGGCATCGAACGCGCGAAAAATGATCGTGATCGGCGTGGACGGCCTCGACCCTGACCTCCTGACCAAATTCATGGCCGACGGTAAGATGCCGAACTTCGCCCGGCTGGCGCAGCAAGGCTCGTTCAAGCGGTTGACGACGAGCATTCCGCCGCAGAGTCCGGTCGCCTGGTCGAACCTGATCACCGGGATGAATGCGGGCGGTCACGGGATTTTTGACTTTATCCACCGCGACCCCAAGACTTTTCAGCCCTACTTTTCGACCTCGAAGGTCGAAGGCCCGGCGCACACCTTTAACCTCGGCAAGTGGGTAATTCCGCTAGGCAGCGGCTCGGCAGAACAGTTGCGCCATGGCGCTGCCTTCTGGGAGATTCTCGACCAGAATCATATCCACAATTTCGTCTACCGCATTCCGGCAAATTTTCCGCCGATTGATGCCAAGGGGAAGACGCTCTCCGGCATGGGAACGCCCGACCTGCGCGGCACCTACGGCACTTTCACCTTTTATACCGACGACGCGACCGCGGCCGTCGGCGCTGTCGAAGGTGGCGAGATTATCCAAGTGGAAGTCAAGAACAACCGGGTCACGACCAATCTGCTTGGACCCAACAATACGTTTTTGAAGGATGCACCGCCGGCAACCGAGCCGTTCACGGTCGACGTCGACCCGCTGGAACCAGTCGCACGCATCGATCTCCAGGGTCAAAAATTCGTGCTCAAGGAAGGCGAGTGGACGGGCTGGCTGCCCGTCGAATTTCAGCTCATGCCGATCATCGGCAACGTAAAGGGCATCTGCCGCTTTTATCTCAAGCAGACGCATCCGCGCTTCCAGCTCTACGTTTCACCCATCAACATCGATCCGGAAAATCCAGCGCTGCCGATCTCGACGCCCTCGAGTTATTCGCGCGATCTCGCCCGGCAGATCGGCGAATATCACACGCAGGGCATTGCGGAAGACACAAAAGCGCGCATGTCCGCCGTGCTCGACGACAAGGAATATCTGGAACAGGCGCACACTGTGCTCGCCGAACACCGGCGCGCGTTCGATGCCGAGTTCCCCAAATTTCACGACGGCTTTTTCTTCTTCTATTTCTCCAGCCTCGACCTCAACGGACACATGTTGTGGCGGCTGAGCGATCCGCAAAGTCCGCTCTATGACGCGTCAGCCGCGGCGCAATATGGCGGCGCGCTCGAGGAATTTTATGAGCAGATCGATCACGTCCTCGGCGAGATACTCCCCACGCTCGACGACAACACAACTCTGCTCGTGCTCTCCGATCACGGCTTCGCGCCCTACCGCCGTTCGTTCAATTTGAATACCTGGCTCCTGAACAATGGCTATATCGTGCGCAAGCCCGGCGCGGGCGACGAGCCCTTTGCCGGCGTCGATTGGAGCCAGACGCGCGCCTACGGCATGGGCCTCAACGGCCTCTACGTCAACATGAAGGGCCGCGAAAAAGGCGGCATCGTCGATCCCTCGCAGGCCGACGCCCTCATGCGCGAGATTCGCGATAAACTTCTCCAGATTCGCGATCCGCAGGTCAAAGATCCAAAAATCGATTCGCAGGTCATCACGCGCGTCGACCTGGCGAGCGAGGTCTATCAGGGCCCGTACGCGCATAGCGGTCCTGACGCCCTCGTCGGCTACAACCGCGGATACCGCGCCGGATGGACTACGATCCTCGGCCAGTTTCCGCCGGACGTGCTCGAAGACAACACCAATCCATGGAGCGGAGATCACTGCATGGATTACACCAAGGTTCCGGGAGTGCTTTTGAGCAATCGTAAGATTGCCATGGATGCTCCGGCGCTGACCGATATTGCACCGACAATTCTGGCGCAGTACGGGATTGCCAAGCCCCAGGATATGTATGGACACTCTGTGTTTCAGGCGCAGTAGAGGATTTGTAGCGCCGGCACCTTGCTCGCTGTCTTGGGGGGCGTCTCGCCTTCGCCTTGAATTGGGTTGGGGAAGGACACGGCTTCAGCCGTGCCGCCAGCAGTGCCCTTGATGGGGCTTTAGCCCCTGAGGGTGCAAGGCACAAACGGGAGAAATCATGTTCGGTTCACACAAGGTAAAGATCGAAGGCGAGCTGCTTGACAAAGTGAAGCAGTGCTCGGACGCAGCCGGATACGAATCGATCGACGAATTCGTCATCCACATGCTCGAAAAAGAAACCAACAAAATCATTCCGCCGGACGAGAGCAACACCTCGAAGGAAGACATTCAGAAGCGGCTGCGCGGTCTGGGGTACATCGAGTAGCTTGGCGATCCTGTCACAACCTTTAACGACGGCTGCTTCCGGCGCGGCTTGGACGCCCGCTCGCCTGGCTTTGTTTCTAGCTTCCTGGCTAACCAGCCCGCTAATGATCGTCGTCGCCTTGTCCGTAGTCATCGGACTGTTGATGATCCTTCTGTTCGGCTACACCTCAGATCAGAAGGCCATCGGCATCGCGAAGGATCAACTGAAAGCGCACCTGCTCGCCGTACGCCTCTATCGCGATCAGTTGAACGTGGTGATGGGTTCCTACGGAAAGGTCCTGCGCGGCACCGGACGGTACCTCAAGCTTGCGTTCAAGCCGCTGCTCTACGTAATTATTCCCATTACGTTGCTGATCGTATGGCTGGACCGCTCGCTGGGATTAACGGCCATTCAGACCAATACACCGTTTTTGGTAACAGCCCGCGTGAATAATTCGCAGGCGCTCGATGGCATCTCGGTCGATTTACCGCCGGAGATTACGGCCAGCGCGCCTCCCGTGCACATCGCCGCCGATAACGAAGTCGTATGGAGGCTCGTAGCCAGCCAGGAAGGCGCCTATGATGTAGAGATAAAGACTGGCGCCGGGGGCCAAAGCGTCGCAAAGACCGTTCGTGTTTCGTCGCAACTGGCCGAGCTTTCGCCCGAGCGTTGGCGCGACCACTTCTGGCAAAGAATGTTTTCGTCGGGAGAATCGGCGCTGCCCGACAATAGCGCGGTCGAGTCGATTACGGTGGATTATCCGGAGCGCAATATCTCGCTCGGCATTGCCGGATACGAAATGAACTGGATCTGGCTGTTCTTCATTCTTTCGATGATCGCCGGATTCATTTTCAAGGAGCTTTTGGGGATCAAGGTATGAGTAGATTATGTAGCGCGGACACTCCTGTCCGCGTGTCGGGGTCGAGTCGAATGCAGCGGTGGAGCAACGCTTTCGCGGGCAAGAATGCCCGCGCCACATGGGTAGTGCTGATCGCAGTCGTGTTGTCTCCTGCCGTCGCGCACGCCTATGCCGGACCCGGCGCGGGATTTGCGGTGCTGTCGTCGTTCTGGGCGATCTTCGTCGCCTTCCTCTATTCGTTCTACGCGCTCGCCACCTGGCCGGTCCGCCAGTTGTTCCGCTTTTTCCGGCGCCGTAACGCTTATGGAAAAGCGGTTTTTGATCGCGCGGTGATCCTCGGCTTCGACGGCATGGATCCCGAACTCGCCGAGCGCTTCATGAATGAAGGCCGCCTGCCGAACCTGGCGAAGCTGCGCGACAAAGGAACGTTCAACAAGCTGCGCACGACTTTCCCGGCGATTTCGCCGGTGGCATGGTCCACGTTCATGACCGGCGTTAATCCCGGCAAGCACAACATCTACGACTTTCTGGCCTGCGACCGGAATCACTATCTGCCCTTCCTCTCCTCGGCGGAAATCAAGGGGCCGAAGCGTCAAATCAAGATCGGCAAGTATTCCATTCCCTTTGGCAAAACCGAAATCAAAGGTATGCGGAAAGGTACGCCGTTCTGGCACTGGCTGGGGAAGGCCGGCATCTTCAGTTCGGTGATCCGCGTTCCGGTGACGTTTCCCCCGGAAAAATTTCAGGGTGTTCTCCTCTCCGGGATGTGCGTACCGGATTTGAAAGGCAGCCAGGGCACGTTCTGCCTGTGCACCACCCGCGCAGCGGGAGATAAGTTCCGGGAGGGCGGCGTGCGCGCGCCCATCGAACGCAAAAACGGCATTTACCACGCGTATGTGCCGGGCCCAGACAACCCGCTGGCCGAAACCGCAGGGCACGAAATGCGCGTCAAGTATGAGATTCGTCCCGACGTGGCCGCGAAGACTGCGCAACTCACAGTCGGTTCGGAGGAATTCACGATCAAGGTCGGCGAGTATTCCGACTGGATTCCGATCGAATTCAAGGCCGGCCTCGGTTTCAACGCGCACGGCATCTGCCGCTTCTATCTCAAAGAGGTTTCTCCCGAAGTCGAGGTCTACGTCACGCCGGTGAACATCGACCCCGGCCATCCCGACCTCCCGATCTCGCACCCGGTTACTTACTCGATCTATCTGGCAAAGCTCTACGGAGCGTTTGCAACGCTCGGCCTCGCCGAAGATACGTGGGCGCTCAACGAGCACGTGCTTGACGACGACGCCTTCCTCGCGCAGGCCTACGGCAATCACCACGACCGCGAGGAGATGCTTTTCGATGCGCTCGACAAAACGCAGCAGGGTCTATGCACCTGTGTCTTCGATACCACGGACCGCATTCAGCACATGTTCTGGCGCTACCTTGAAGAAGACCATCCGGCGGCGCGCGATGTGCCGAAGGCGGAGCGGCGCGAGGTGATTCAGGACCTCTATCAGCGGATGGACAAACTCATCGGCCGCGTGATGGAAAAGATCGACGACAACACATTGCTGATGGTGATCTCCGATCACGGCTTCAAGTCATTCGCGCGCTGCATGAACCTCAACGCCTGGTTGCATCAGAACGGTTATCTCGCGTTGAAAGACGGCAAGACCGAAAGCGGCGACTGGTTCGAAGACGTCGACTGGTCGAAGACGCGCGCTTACACCATGGGTCTCAACGGCCTTTACCTGAATCTCAAGGGACGCGAGAAGCAGGGAACTGTCGACCCCAGCGAAGCTCAAGCCCTTAAAGAAGAGATCAAGCAGAAATTAAACGGCCTCGTTGATCCCGCTTCGGGCGCGGTTGGAATTACCGGCGTCTTCCTAACCAACAATGTCTATCGCGGACCCTACTCGGAAAATGCACCCGACATTCTCGTCGGCTACGGCGCGGGCTATCGCGCTTCGTGGGATTCCGTGATGGGCAAGGTCACCGAGAAGATCTTCGAAGACAACATGAAGGCCTGGAGCGGCGATCACTGCATCGATCCGCGGCTGGTGCCGGGCGTGCTCTTCTCCAGCCACAAATTCACCGAAGAGAAGCCGGCAATTGTCGACGTGGCGCCGACCATCCTGAAGTTGTTTGGCTTGGCGCTGCCTTCGCATTTTGACGGCAAGCCGTGGAGTTTGGCTCCGCAAGCGTTGGCATCAAAGACGCCGGCGGTTACTGCGGCGACGTAGTCCGGAGTGTTGGTCCCAAAGTTGGTTCGAAGGCGCGAGGCGAGCCACGCAACGCAAGCCAGCATGCCGCACCAGCCCAGCGTTCTCACGACGGCCGCAATCGCGGTGTCATATTCGAGAACGCCGAGGCTCGTAAAAATCGTGTGCCAGTCGTGCTCCACGAAATCGGGATCGCCTGTTGTTACGAGCGGCAGCACCATCGCCCGCGCGTCCGCCATGTACGTCGCGGTGTAGAGCCAGTTTTCAAAGAAGAAGAACAGGCAGAATACAAATGCCGCCGTTTGCCGCTGATGGAAGAAATACGCCGCCAGCAGAAATGGAACCGCCCACTGCAGAATCGTTCCTCCCCACAGGCACAGTGTCTGCCCGCCCCAGCTGAAGAGAAGATGCCCGCCCTCGTGTACGACTAAATTCGCCGAATCGATAAACAGATAGCCGCCGTGCATGCGGAAGGCATAAATCAGAAACAGGACATAAAAGGCCAGCCACGCGCCCACCGACCACTGCGGCATCGGGCGCCACTCCTCGCGCGCGCCAGACAGCTCCGCAATCGACTCCACCAACTCACTCATTCTGACTTTCATTCTATGGAGCGCGGCGCAGGCGGGCGAGATTACCGAGGTGTTCGTGTGGGGCGGACATTCTTGTCCGCCCATGCAGTTCATCTGCTGCATACGCGCGGACAAGAATGTCCGCGCCACACGTTATTTCTTTGCGTTGGTGGCTTCTTCTTTCACATACGCCGGTGACAGCGTGCCCTTCTTGGTCGCTATCTCCAGCAGCGTCGGATAGAACTGTACGAACGTCGTGTCGACCGCCGCATGCTGCTCATGGCAGGAATAACAAACAGCCTCTTTCGGGAACGTTCTCCCGGTATTGCTATCCCCAAATCCCACGAAGGCCCAGCCGCCGGGAAAATGCGCCGCGTCCTTGATGTGAATGGAGCGCGCCATGATGTCGCTCGTCTGGTAATGGCCCTTCTGGTTGATCGAGCCCTTGCTGCCGGCCATGCGGCCTTCCAGCACGAGAATCGTTTTGTCTGGCCAGGTACCAGTCGCGACGAATGCCTTGTAGGCTTCCGGATTAACGAAGATGTTGTCGAACATGGAATGATCCATCGTCTGGAGTTCGGGGTTGTAGTCCATATCGATGCCGGTGGTCAGGTAGATCCATTCGCGATAATTCGCGGGGAAGATCAATTTTCCGTCGGCCGTATATTGGGGCGCGTTGGAATCGCCCGCGCCGGCGGCAGCATTTGACGCGCCTAGGATCATCAGCCCCGCAATCACCAGCAAAGAGCAAATGCACAGCAAAGAGACACGCATAGCCATCCTTTCCCCCCACACAAGCTTTTGGACGAGCACACGGGAGCTAGGTTAGCCCCAGCATTGCCAAAGATACGGAACTAGCAACAAGAAAGTTCACGCGCTTCTCCGTGTCTCCGTGGTGGATGTTAGGTGTGCAGATTCACAGACCTTCATTTCCCGAACATGGGATAGTGGCTCGCGGCGCCCATCAGAAACAAGAGAGGCAGCGACAGCCAGGCGTTGGCGCGCGACATCAGGAAGGCTTGCCGCGCCATGCCTTTTGCCTTGTCCGGCATGGGTGTGCCGTTCTTCGCATTCTCGGCGGTCCACTGAATCATTCGTTTCTGGATGCGCCAAATCACGCCCCAGACGTTCAGCATCATCATCCAGCCCATCCCGCCTCCAATGCCGATCGCAAGCAACCGATTGCTTTCCCATCCATGATCGTTGAAATGCAGAAATGTCCATGACGCGGCAAGCACGATCACGATGTAGACCAGAGCCAGCGCCGGCCCTTTATCGAGCACCCCTTTGCCCGGAATCACGCAGGCATACATCAAGCCCCAGGCGACCGTCCAGATCAGGAAGAACCATCCAAAGACCGGTCCAGCCGATCCCCCTCCATTGTGTGCGTCCGCGCCCACGATATTGCCGAAATAAGCCAGTCCCATCAGCACCGTGAGCACCGCCGCCCAGCGGAACCACCACAGGGCGCGCGACATCAGATCCGGCAAAACCTTGCCTTTGGTCGCCGGGTCAAGCCCCTTCATGAACGGAACATTGACGAGATTGAAGAAATACAACAGGCCGATCCAGGTGATGCCAGCCACAAAGTGGACCCAACGAAACATCATCAAGAGGTTTGTATTGGCGTCGTTTGGCAGATGGATGTTCAAGGAAGGCTCCTATTCTGAGTGTTCGCCCCAAACGGCAATTCTCAAAACCGACGATTTTAGTCAAAGGGTGACCAAAATGATACCTGATCCCGGGCCATGTTCGCATTTCGTAAATCGTTTTAATTTAGGTGCAACGGCTGTTGAAAAGAGCAACATAAGGCCGTATTGTAGAGGCCGACAAAGCGTACGCTGCGGCAATTGCCCTTCCCCCATTCTCAAGGGCGGCAGCGTGACGCAAAAAAAAAGGAGATCGGCAATGGAAGCTAAGCCGGCACAACAGAATATTCAAGATTCCTTCCTCAACACAGCACGTAAGGAGCGGCACAACATTACGATCTATCTGGTCAGTGGAGTGAAATTGACAGGCCGGATCCGATCGTTCGACAAGTATTCGGTTGTGCTCGAAACCAGCAATCAGGAGCAGCTCATCTTTAAGCATGCCATCTCGACGGTGGTCATTGCGCGCCCGGCGCATGGCCACGGCGAGGGGAAACCGGCTGCGGTTGCGACCATTGGCGAAACCACACCAGTCCCGGGCTCCGGCACGCAAGGATAAAAAGAAAGATAGAGGTAAGGATAAAGATAAAATGAATATGCTTGCCGAAAGACAACTCCAGACTTGTTGACCGGGGCACTTCGCGCGCTGAGCCCAAGGCAGTCATAAACCCAGCGGAACGCCGCGAGCGCGCGTTCCTTGTCGGGGTGGAGTTCCGCACGCGCGGTCGCGCCGGAAAAACAGACGGCACGACGCTCACGGCGGGGGCGCAGGCGGCTCGCGATCATGCCACCAGCATCGCGCCCGGCCGCCGCACTGATTCTCCCGACTTCAGCTCCGAGGAATCGCTCGATGAATTGCGCGCTCTCGCCACCAGCGCTGGTGCCCAGATCGCGGGCGAATTCATGCAGCGTCGCGACCGTCCCGATCCCGCGACGCTGATCGGCAAAGGCAAGCTGGAGGAAATTGCGGGCGCGTCGGCCTCCGTTTCCGCCGACGTCATTCTCTTCGATCACGATCTCTCACCCTCGCAGCAGCGCAACATCGAGCGCGTCGTCGACACCCGCGTCATCGATCGCACGCAGTTGATTCTCGATATTTTTGCGAAGCACGCGCGCACCCGTGAAGGCCAGTTGCAGGTAGAACTTGCGCAACTCGAATACATGCTGCCGCGCCTGGCGGGACGCGGCATCGAGATGTCACAACTCGGCGGCGGCATCGGCACCCGCGGACCCGGCGAAACCCAGCTTGAAACGGACCGCCGCAAAATCCATCGCCGCATACGGCACGTCAAGCAGCAGATCGAGAATGTCCGCCGCGTCCGCGCCCAGCAGCGCCAACGCCGCGAATCGGTTCCCGTGGCCACGGTGGCGCTGGTGGGCTACACGAACGCGGGGAAGTCGACCCTCTTTAATGCGCTCACCAACGCCAATGTCGTTGCGTCCCCACGCATGTTCGCCACGCTCGACCCAACGCTGCGCGGAGCCGAGCTGCCGTCCAAGCGCACGATCATACTCTCCGACACGGTCGGTTTCATTCGCCACCTGCCGCACACGCTGGTCTCGGCCTTCCGCGCGACCCTCGAAGAGGTACAACGGGCCACGCTCATCCTCCAGGTTTCGGACGCGAGCAGCCCCATATCGGCCGAGCAGGACGCGCAGGTCGAAAGCGTGCTCAAAGAACTCGAAGCCGACAAGAAGCCGCGCTTGCGCGTGATGAATAAAATCGATCTCCTTCCTCCCAAGCAGCGAGAATCGCTGCGCGACGACAGCCAGACCATCCACGTCTCCGCGGCCAAGGGCATCGGCTTGACCACGCTCCTCGATCGCATTGATGCGGTTGTGGAAGAAGATAGGCCGACCCGCGTCCGCCTGCGCATCCCCCAAAAAGAAGGAAAAATGCTGGCCCTCCTCGAAGCTCGCGCCCGCATTTACTCCCGCCGGTACCAGGGCGGAACAGTTGAGCTTGAGGCCGACGCGCCGGCATCGCTGCTGCGAAGGGTGCGAGAATGGGTAGTAGACTGAGGGAGTTAATGACAGTGAACGAGAAGCAGGGTGCGAGGCTTGGAGAACCCCGAGTTCCCAGTGGCGGCCGTCCATCACCCGGTTGTCCTAGGGCGAATGGCTCGGAGGGGAGTGGAAGCAACGCGGATTTTCATCCGATTCGCATACTAGGCGAGGCGCTGTCTACCACTGTCCTACGGGAAAGGCGCTGAGGACTGCCTTACCATTCATTTCCTGTCCAACGTTTTGTTAAGACTTCCGTCACCCCTCCCTTGTGATTTTTGTCACCAAGCGAAGTCCTAACATCACCGCGCAACTCGCATCGACAATGTAAACTCAATTATCGGGAGGGTATAAATGTCGACACCCTGGACTTCCCGCTATGCGCAACGTATCAAAAGCGTTCACAGCTCCGCCATTCGCGAGCTTCTCAAGATCACTCAGAACCCCGAAATCATCTCCTTCGCCGGCGGGCTGCCCGCACCCGATGTCTTCCCAATCGAGCGTTTCCGCGAAGCCACGCGCAAGGTGCTCGAGACGAACGCGCGTGTAGCACTGCAATACGGCGCTACCGAGGGTTACGAACCGCTGCGCGAGATGATCGCGCGCCACACCTCCCGCTATGGCATAAAGGCAAAGTCGGAGAACGTTCTCATCACTTCCGGCTCGCAGCAGGCCCTCGACCTCATCGGCAAGCTGCTCATCAATCCCGGCGACCGCGTCCTCGTCGAAGCGCCCACCTATCTCGGCGCGTTGCAGGCCTTCAACGTCTATGGCGCCGAATACCTCTGCGTGCCCAACGACAACGACGGCGTCCGCACCGACCTCCTCGAAGAGCCTCTGCGTTCCGGCCCGAAGTTCATGTACATCCTTCCCAATTTCCAGAACCCGGGAGGCACGACCCTAGCCGAAGGCCGTCGCCACGAGCTCGTGTTGCTCGCTGAGCGCTACGGGATTCCCATCGTCGAAGACGATCCCTACGGCCAGCTCCGTTACGAAGGCGAGCACCTGCCTCCTCTGGTCGTGCTCGATCGCGAAAACCTGCGCCGCGATCGCGGCTACTCCATCGGCAATGTGATCTATCTCAGCACCTTCTCGAAAACGCTCTCTCCCGGCCTGCGCATGGCCTGGATCGTCGCGCCGCCCGAAGTCATCGTCAAGCTCGTGCAACTCAAGCAGGGAGCCGACCTGCACACCTCCACCTTCGGCCAGATGGTCGCCTATGAAGTTGCTCGCGACGGTTTCCTCGACGAGCACATCAAGCTGATCCGCCGCGTCTACGGCGAGCGTCGCGACGTCATGCTCCACGCCCTCGAAGAGCATTTCCCGTCCGAGGTCACCTGGACGCATCCGCTCGGCGGATTGTTCCTCTGGGTAACGCTGCCGGAAGGAATGGATTCGCACCGCCTGTTCGACGCCGCGCTCAAGGAGAATGTCGCGTTCGTTCCCGGAGATTCGTTCTATTCGGGCAACGGATTCGCCAGCGAAGGCCTGCGCCATTTCCGGCTGAATTTCTCGAACGCGCAGCCGGAACAGATCAGGGAAGGCATCCGGCGTCTCTCGGTGGCAATTAAGAATCAACTGGCCGGAATGCAGCCCGAGCCGGTCGCCAGGTAAAAATCTGTCGGAACCGTCGATTCACCCATGTACAGGACGCGGTGCGCCGTTTCGTGGTTACTGTTGCTTGCGGCCGCGCTTCCTCTTTTTGCCCAAACTGTTTTTCCCCAGAGCCAGACGCCGCCGACCAGTGTCCCTGCCCCGGCGGCCACGCAGTCCCCTGCCGCTTACACGGCTCTGGATGCGGACATCGACCGCTTTGAGTTTGCCGAACTAAGAAACGGCATCGCAGCGCTTCCTCCTTCGCTCGCCCGTGATTACTACGCTGGCATGCTCGCCAATCGCGCCGGCCAACCTGCCGACTCCGCTGGGCTGCTCGAACGGTCCTTGCCCTGGGCGCGGCAGTCGGATCCGAAGCGCGTGGCGTGGGCGCTCGAAGCTTTAGCCGACGACTACGTAAAAACCTTTCGTTATGCGGACGCCGTGCGCGCCTATCAGGATCTGTTCCAGAACTATTCCGGGCAACTCGAACAGGCCCAAAAGAAGGATGACGACGACGACTATCAGGCGCTGAAACTGATGCGCGACGCTCCGCCGCAGACCATTCAGCTCGATGGCCCCATCGCGCTGCCCACGCATCGCAATGCCGCGCTCGACACCATCGACGCGGACCTGACCGTGAACGGCGTCACCGAATCCTGGATCATCGACACGGGCGCGAATTTCACGACGGTGAGCGAAAGCTTTGCGCGGCGGCTCGGCATTAGGCTCTCCGAGAACAAAGCGCAAACCCAAGGCATCACCGGCGCGGAAAATGAGCTTCGCGTCGCCATCCTTCCCGAACTTCGGCTGGGCGGAGCGGTCGTGCGTAATGTCGTATTGCTGGTGCTGAAAGATGACAACCTGAACGTGCCGGCCGGCCCGAAAAAGCATTATCAAATTCAGGCCGTCCTCGGCTACCCGGTCCTCCAGGCGCTGGGACGTTTCACTCTCACTAGGGACCACCAGTTTCTTGCCGGGCCGGCATCGCCCGGTTCCGAGTCCGGCGCGCCGCTCTACATGTACAAATTGAGCCCGCTGATGGAGTGCCGCCTTGGCAGTCGGCCGCTCCTCTTTGCCTTCGATTCGGGCGCGGACAAGTCGGTTTTCACGGACCGCTATTTCCGCGATTTTCCCAACCAGTTTCACGGCCTTCACAAACGTCGCTATGGCATGGGCGGAGCCGGCGGCGTTCGCAAGATGAAGGTGTTTTATCTCCCCGAGGCGCGCCTGGATGTCGGTGGCGTAACCGCGACCCTGCGCAATGTGCCGGTCCTTCCGCGGTTTGCCACGAACCTCAACAAATTCTACGGAAACCTCGGCCGCGATCTGACCGATGCCTACGACTATTTCACGGTCGATCTCGCCAACATGCGGCTGTCTCTGGGAACTCCAATCGGCGCAAAAGCAAAGTAACGACGGACACCTGCGATGCGGCCGTCGTGGAATATTTGTCGCCCGCTCCAGTTATACAGGGTGAAGGGAGCCAACGAAGCGCCCTTCCCGCGAGGTACACTGTTCGCCTGTGGGTGATCGTTCCGGCGATATCGGGTCGTTCGAAGAATTGGCGATGCCGCTCTTCGCCCGCCTCTACAACTTCGCCCACTGGCTCACGCAAGATCGCGCCTCGGCCGAGGATTTGGTGCAGGAAACTTACATGAAGGCGTTGCGGGGCTTCTCCTCGTTCCAGCAAGGGACGAACTTCCGCGCCTGGATGTACAAGATCCTGCGCAACACCTTCCTGACGACGCAGGCCGGCCTCAAGTCCTCCGCCTCGATTTCGCTCGATAGCGACGACGATAAAGTCGTCGAACCGGCTGCGGCAGAAACTCCGGAATCGGCTCTGCTCGCGCGCGTCCAGGGGGAGACGATTCAGCAGGCTCTGGAAGAGTTGCCCCTGAAATTTCGCGAGATCATTCTGCTGTGCGATTCGGAAGAGATGAGTTACCAGGAAATCGGCGAGACGCTGGCGATTCCCATCGGGACCGTAATGTCGCGTCTCTTCCGCGCCCGTAAAGCCATGCGCGAATTGTTGACCGCCAAATTACAAGGAGCCACGCGATGACCTGCGACCTGTGGCGCGACAAAGTCGATACTTATGTCGATGGCGCAGGCTCGCCGGAAGAACTGGCGAATGTCGAGGCCCATCTGCGCACCTGCCCGGCCTGCGCAGCCGACGCCATCAGCCGCCTGCAAATGAAGCGCATGACGCGAGCCGCCGCCGCGCGTTATTCGCCCTCGCCCGAGTTCCGCGCGCGCATTCGAAAAGAGCATTCAGCCGAAGCGCCCGCCCGCCTGGACATTTGGGTGGGTGCCGAGACTGGCTGTGGCCGCCGTCCTCTTATTGCTACTGGCTCTCGGAGTCACGCTTTGGGTCCGGCATACCACGCGCGAGGAAGCCTTCGCTGAACTTGTCGACCTGCACGTCGCAACTTTGGCGAGCTCCAATCCCGTCGATGTCGTTTCGTCGGACCGGCACACCGTCAAGCCCTGGTTTCAGGGCAAGCTCCCCTTCACATTCAATCTTCCGGAGCTTCCGGCTTCTTCCTTCAAACTCGTCGGCGGACGCGTCGCCTATTTTGAGCACAACCCGGCCGCTCAGCTCCTGTTCCAGCTTCGCAGCCACGATCTCTCGGTCTTTATTCTCCAGGATCGTCCGGGACTATTTCCCATCGCCATGGGCAGCACAGCTCGCGAGCTTGCCTTCAACATGGAAACCTGGACCGAAGGCGGCTTGCGCTATATCGTCGTCAGCGACGTCACTCCCGGCGATGTCCACGCCCTCTGCCAGTTGCTGAAAGACGCGAACTGAAAGGCAATTAAACGAGCACTGGTCTGGCAGTGGCTTAAATGTGCTTAAGACATTACTTGCTGGTCTCATAAATGGGTTTGGGTAGGGCACGGCTTTAGCCGTGCCGTTCAGGCCCAATAAAAATGCGGGCTTTAGCCCCTGAGGTCAGACAGAGCGGGCTCAACCAACTAAAGTCCAGTCCTCAATCGTTAACCTGTTAACCCGTCGAAACTCCTGAGTGTTGTGGGTGACGAGCGTCAACCCCAGGCTTCGCGCGTGGGCGGCGATGAACAGATCGTTGGCTCCAATCATCTTTCCCGATTTCTTCAACTGCGCGCGAATCTGCGCATAGTGCGAAGACGCGTGGTCGGGGAAATCCAGAACTTCCACGTAATTCAGAAAGGCATTCAGCGCCGCTGCGTCCTGCTGGCGCCGGGGAGATACTTCAACGCCGTAGAGCAACTCCGACTTGGTAACGACCGAGACACAAACGTCGCTGACCGGGACCTTTTCGAGACGCCGCAAAAGCGCATCATGGGAACGCTTCATCACATAGGAGCAAATGTCCGTATCCAGCATGTAGCGGAGCATTACCGCCCACGCTCCTGCACCGGCAGGTCTTCCACGCCTTCCATGAAGCTTGGCGAAGCGGCAGGCGCATCAGCCAGATAGGAACTCCAATCAAACGGCCGAGGCGACAACACGACCTCGCTCCCCTCTTTGCGAATGAACACCTCCTGCGTGCGGAACTGAAACTCCTTGGGCAGGCGGACCGCCTGGCTGCGGTTGTTCATAAAGACTTTCGCCTTGCGCGCCGTGGATTGGTCTTTGGAGTCTGGCATATACATAAGTATATGCCAAGTGGAGAGCCGAAGGCAAGAGATGTGAATCCCACAACGGGCGGGCGGCCAGGGCTTTTGATCTTGCGGGCATGGTGCACGGAAAGGTCGTTAAAGGTGGCCACCCGCCGGTCTACAAAACTGCACGCATGATGCGTGTTAGTGTCCGCTCCTCCCCTATCCTGCATTCCCAAACACGCAGAACACTCCAGCCGTCTTTCCGCAGTTTCTTACTGACGCGTCGGTCCCGTCGTCGATTCGAGACAATTTTGGCTCTCCAGAAGATCCGTGTTGCTTTTCGACGGGCGGTCGCAGCGAGGGCAACCGTGCCAGAAGCAGCCGTCCACGAATAGAGCGACCTTTTGTTCGGTCCAGGCGAAGTCCGGCTTTCCCGCGACGTGCCATTGTTTCCTGTAACCGCGAATGCCGCGAAGCCTGAGGAGCTTCTCCATTTTTCGCTCGGTCGTGCCGCCGGAGGTGCGGACGGCAGCCATGATTCTTGACCGAACCGCTGGCAGAACCCTATCCATCTTCTCAGCCCTTTTGAGCGTATTGAATGCGGTCTGCGGCGGTGATTTCGCTGGAGGGTACGAGCTTGTAGTGCCTTTCCTCCGCGACGCGAACTCCCCCTTCTTCTTCGACCAACTCGAAAAGCGCTATCGACTTGTCACTCATAAATTGCGCGGACACTGGGCGACAAGTCAACTCTTTGAGCTTCTTCTTTTCCCGACAGCAGGCAAGGTCTTGTTTGGTCTGAATCACAGCCAAGCAAATCTGCTCCGCCCTTTGCTTGGACAGGTATGACGAATTGTTGCCCCTTCTTGTTGACACCGACGTAAACCTCGTCGGTTTCGATTTGCCCCATGTCCTTCACGAACGTGCGGAAATGATTTTGAAGGGAGTATGCGGTCAGACCCAAGAAGATGTCGATGAGGCGGTTGTACCGAATCCGGGCAAGCACTGCCTGTTCATCGCCTTGGTCATTTGCCGTGATTATCTCAGGGGTCGCGTCGGGAATCTTAATCACTGCGGCATCGGTGCGCGGCTGGATGAATGGGCTGCCCTTGATAAGTTCAAACCGATACTTCCCCTTCCCAGCGGGCATGATTACCCACGAATACCCCCTGGGAGCCGTAGACGTAATCTCTTGGGGCAACGGAACGCGGTATCTGTAGGAATAAATCGCATCGCCCAAGTTCTTAAGTGGCTGGAGCTTTAACTTGACTCCGGCTGCGGTGAGTTCCTCGCGTTTGAACGGGATTTCCTTGGCTCCCGTTTTGTGATGACTTTGGAATACGTGGACGAGACTGCGATGATACCGCGTATCTACTTTCTTCGTTTTTTTCTTTCCGTCTTTGCTCTCTCCAGACAAGGTGTCGTCCGATTCGAGGTCGTCGTTAACTTCGGCCAAATCGTTATCGTCTTCCATTTTCGCCATCAACCGACGCTCCTACGCCTTGCAGGAATCACGTCTCGTGGCACTCCGTACCTCGCAGCCGCTTCGCTAATATTGAACTCCAGCAAACGTGTGTCACCGTGTGCTTCAGGCATGCCAATCATACGCCGCGTCTTCGACTTCATAGCCTTGGCAACTTCTGACGCGACGGCTTGAGCTAAGAGCGGCGGCACAGAATTCCCCACTTGCCGGAATCCGTGCCACTTGGTTACATGGAACCGGAACCAATCAGGATACGAGTGAAGGCGTGCCGCTTCGCGAACGGTAATGCACCTAGGTGTGTATGGATGAATGGGGCGCGGTGAAGTGAACGCACCCCGGTCGGTCGCGGTTCC
This sequence comes from uncultured Acidobacteriaceae bacterium, assembly GCA_963698865.1. Classification (GTDB taxonomy): domain Bacteria; phylum Acidobacteriota; class Terriglobia; order Terriglobales; family Acidobacteriaceae; genus Acidiflorens. Next base: position 2,267,539 of record CAVOSL010000007.1, read on the forward strand.
CGCCCGTAGTGTGTTGCAATACCCTTTTGGGTTTAACTTCAAAAATCGGCTGACTTCCTCGACGCACCCGTGCTGGGTGTCACTGAACCGCTTCCGGGACTCGGGCGTATGAATCGTCCGAAGGCTGGAACTCAACCTCACGGTTCTCTTGCCGTTGACGAGGCTCAGAGGTTTCGCATATTTGCTCGGACGACCGAACTTCGCATCGACCCAGTCCCGCTCTAAGAGTTCGTCGTACTCTTCGACCTCGGGTAGATCGCCGATTGCGTCCCAGACGGTCGGCGTCAGCGGCAGGTTCCTAATGTCGTGGATCGCTCTGTCGGGCTGGTGTGTCGGCTCGGGATAGGACGGCAAAACAGAACCCTCACGAGCACCGATGATAAACAATCGCTCGCGGGCTTGCGGCACACCGTACCAGAGCGCATTCAAGACGCGGTACGGTTCGACGATGGAGTATCCGATTCGCTTGAACTCAGCAATCAACTCGAGCAGGAACGTCTTATGATTCCCGACGGTCAAACCCTTGACGTTCTCGAAGACGAAGTATTTCGGCTGGAGTTCTTTCACCAGGCGGACGTAGTGAGAGACAAGTTGGTTACGCGGGTCGTCGAGTGCTCGATATCCGATGAGACTGAATCCCTGGCACGGCGCACCGCCGATGACCGCCGTGATGTCAGATTTTCCGATGCTTGAGTGCGACCGGATGTAGTCCCCGTCAATGTCGGTGACACTTCGGCAAATCGTCGCGCAGTTGGGAAAGTTGAACTCGTGTACCGCACAGTGAATCGGGTCGTACTCCACGGCAGCACGAACGTCGAAGCCTGCCTGCTGAAAACCGAGGCTTAGACCGCCTGCTCCGGCGAACAAATCGACTGCGATAGGAGGTGCCACGTCATCGAAAACTAAATTGCTCACGAGTCTGGCGCAACCCTGAATAACCGCGATTCTGTGGAAATCAGGTCGCTCCAATGAGTCTGCCACTGGTTACGGCGAATGTAAAGCGAAAGCAATAAACTTTGGGACGTGGACGATGCTACGCGCAGGTGTCGATTTTCGCTCTCCCGAGCGACTATCTGATAACAGAATGAAAGCTACGGCTCTAAGTCACGGAAACAAGGAGGAATGGATGAAATATATGTTTGGGATACATCGAGCCGGGAATCGAGTGGGGCTGCAACTCCATCCCTTCGTATTCTCACCCCACCGCCCCGTTGACAGCATAGACTCGCATCCCTAGACTGGCAGGTATGGAAGTCCATTTCACTCCTGAGCAGGAAGCGCAGTTATCCCAAATCGCCAGTCATGCCGGTACGGATACCGAGCGGTTGGTAAAGGATGCGGCCTTGCGTCTGCTTGAGCAGGATGCCCGGTTTCGCGCCGCCGTGCGAGAGGGCATCGCGCAGGCCGACCGGGGGGAGTTTATCGAAGAGGAAGAGATGGAAGCACGCATCGAGCGGATGCTTAACTCCTGATGCGTATTCGCTGGACGCCCATAGCCGCGAGCGGACTTGCAAAAAACATCTACGATTGCCGATTCTCTCACAACTGCCTCAGTTAGGTCATTGCACTGCTCTAAATTCAAACTCCGGTTCCCGTTTCAAGGCCATTTTTCCCTTGACTTAGCCGCGTACGAGCGCGACGCTGGTGTTAACCCGGTCATAAACAGACGGTGGAAATGACCGGGGCGATGGCAGTCAAGGACCCAACCGAATTAGAGTTCGGATTGCCCAAATAAGCGTCTATAAGTCATTGTGGTTCAGTAAGATATGAGTAACTACTTAAAAGTGAAGACTTTGCAGCCAAATTTGCCAAAAACACGACATAACGCAAAGAAAACAATAAAGATAATAGAAGTAAGTTCAAGTCGTTTTTATTGAATACTTTGCAGTCGAACTTATTCTAAGTAATTGATTATAATATACCGGGATGCAAGGAGGGGTGGGGGGGGGGTACCCCCCCTTATCAAACTAGTAAAAAGTTCTCGGCTGAGATTTAGCCTTTGCCGAACGGATCTTCGAGCGATGGACTTTGCGGCGTGAACAGTTCCGCTCCGTTTTCAAGAATGTGCATGTCATCTTCCAGCCGGATTCCGAACTCGCCGCGAATGTAAATTCCCGGCTCATCGCTGAACGTCATCTGAGGCTGAAGCTTTGTCGTATTTCCGCGCACCAGGTAAGTCCACTCGTGTCCATCCATGCCCATTCCGTGGCCGACACGATGCGTGAAGTACTTGTAGTCAGGTCCATATCCAGCATCGGTGATGACTTTGCGCGCGGCTGCATCCACAGCTCCGGCTTCGACTCCAGGTTTCGCCGTCGCCAGCGCTGCACTCTGCGCGCGATGGACAATTTCAAATACCTGTTTCATCTTGTCGCTCGCCTTGCCCAGAACATATGTGCGCGAAATGTCGGAAGCGTAACCTTCCGCCGAACAACCGCCATCCATCAGCACAATCGTTCCTTCGCGAATCTCCTGCGGAGCGATCGAGCCATGCGGAAACGCCGAATATTCTCCGACCTGCACATCTGCGCCGCCCTCAAAGCCGAGCTGCCGATGCGCGGTCTCCACCATTTTCGCGACGTCTTTCTGCGTCATGCCAACTTTCAGCGATCGATACGTCGCCTCGTAGGCAGCCAGCGTTACCTTCGCCGCCAGCCGCATCAGCTCGATCTCATGCGCGCTCTTGATCATCCTGCATCCCGCAGTAACCGGAGTAGCGCTCGTGAACGTCGCGCCGGTAGCGGCTTTCCGTATGTTGTCCGTGAAGACAAACTTGATCGTCTCCTCGAAGCCGATCGTGCCGCCCGAAATTCCGCGGTCGCTCAGTCCCTGCGCAACCCGCGCATAAGGACTCTCGTCCTCCTGCCAAACGCGCACATCAGGATTCTTGCCGTTCGGACCAAGTGCGATCTGCTCGCGCGCCCGCCCTTCCTCAAACGCAGGCGCCACATAGAACGCGTCTCCCTTCGCTGGCAGCACCATGGCAAACAAGCGCTCGCCGCCCCACCACTGAATGCCCGTGAAGTAGACAAGCGATGTCCCCTGCGCAAGCAAAATGGCAGAGAGGTTGTTCTCCCGCATCAACTGGCGCGCCTTCTCCTGGCGTTCGGCGCGCTCTTCGACAGTAATCGGCTTGGCCTCCCCGCGCCTCGAGCGCAGCGCTCCGATGGCCGGCGGGAGGGACGTGGAATCCTCGGCATTGGCGAAATCCGAGAGAAAAGAGGGGACGGCGGCGACGACGGAACCGGTTTTAAGAAAATGGCGGCGTGAGTACAAGATTCCTCCTATTGGGAGATCACGCGAGCATTATAGGGAAGTTGGAGGCCGCGCTTCTCGAGTTCGTAGCTTCTTTACGTCTTTTGGGTTCCCCAACTCGGACTTGCCATATTAAATGGTACATGCCATAATAAATACCATGACAGTTACCATGGACAAAGCGGGCAGGATCATCGTGCCCAAGGAGTTCCGTCAGCGTCTGGGGCTGCGTCCGAACACAGAACTGGAGATCGTCGATCATCCCAATGGTCTGTTATTGCGCGTTCTCGAATCGCGACCGTCCCTTGTAAAGATCAACGGACTGCTCGTGCACCAGGGACGTTTGGAGGATGGTGCTGATTTGGATCGCGTGTTGGAAGATGTCCGCGAAGAGCGTATTCAGGAAATCATTCGGAACTGAGCAATGGTCGTCTTCTTTGACACCAGCGTGCTGGTAGCTTCTTCAACTTCTGTACATAGTCACTTTGTCCAGGCCTCAGCGGCTGTGGCACGCGTCGCAACCGGCAAGGACAAGGGCTTCGTGAGCCAGCATTCAATTGCGGAAGTTTATGCGGCGCTTACTCGCATGCCGGTCGTTCCACGAATTCACCCACTTGAGGCTGCCCGCATCATCCGCGACAATATTCTTACGAACTTCGAGACCATCGCGATTGAACAGAAAGATTATCTGGAAGCACTCAGAATCGTGTCAGAATCGGGCTGGCCTGGGGCAAAGATTTATGATGCTTTGCTCTTGTGTTGCGCGAGTAAATCCCCAGCGCAGAGAATCTATACTTTCAATTTGAAAGATTTTAAGCAGCTTGCTACGGGCCGGGTTCAGCACATGATCTGCGCACCATAGAAAATCTCCAGGAGGAACAATGGCAGCTTACCCTACGAGCACGGGACGAATGGTCCCGCACAACATGGTAACCACGCAGTTCGAACTGGATGGATTTCGCGTGGTCCGCACGCTGGGCGTGGTTCGCGGAATCACCGTGCGGTCGCGCTCGATCTTTGGCACGATTGGCGCAGGCTTGCAGACACTGGTCGGCGGGAACATCACTCTGCTTACCAATCTCTGCGAGAAAACGCGCATGGAAGCCTTTGACCTGATGCTCCAGCATGCCGCGGAGATGGGCGGAAATGCAGTCGTCGGCGCCCGCTACGATGCCACGGAAGTGATGCAAGGCGTCACCGAGGTTTTGGCCTACGGGACGGCCGTGTTTGTCGAACAGGCAAAGTAGGTTTTGCTCTGAAAGCTCCCCAGCCGCAGATGCTGGCGACATGAGACGCGGGCAGCGGCGTCTCTACGCAGGATTTTTCGCCAGGAACAGGTGCTACTCCTTGTACAAGAATCCTGCCACCAGCGAAGCCAGAATCGCTCCACCCCACATCTCGACCATCCATCCCAGCGGCATGATGCGCGGAACTGGTGACCACGTGGCCTGCGCGAAGTTGCTCGGGAAGCCGGCGCAAAAGCCGACCAGAATTCCAATTCTGAGCGCAGTCTTCGGTCCCGCCCCCGCCGTGGCGCGGCTCCACGCGTACAGATAGGCAATAATAATGGACATCACAAAGATCAGCGCAATCCATTGCCCCACGAAAAACGGATAGCGCGGCTGGGTCAGGAATAATTTCTGCCGCTGCATGAATTCGTACAGCGGAGCCTGCCGCATGCCGATCAGGAAACTCCACCCATTCCACACCACGCCGCCGGCAATGCCGCCCAGCCACACACGTCCCGTGTTCAGTTTCATGCTGCCCTCTCTTGTGCTTGGGTGAATGCGGCACAAGTCTACTACTCCACTGGAGCGCCGGAAAGAACTTAACGCGGTACCAGGTCAATCCGCAGAGCCAAGAAACCGCTCCACCGCGCGCTGGCGATAGGCAAAAGTCCGCCGCATCTGGGGAGCGACGAAGAGCGCATTGACGATCCTACCCAGTGGTTCGAAACCGACTTCGTATTCAATCCGGTCGCGCAGCCGCGTGCCAGAAACCACCCCGCGACTTTCCGCCGCGAATTCGTGCCGGTGATGCCAACTTCGGAACGGGCCCTTTGTCTGCACGTCCGAAAAAAATTCGTTCAGACCGAATCCGACAATCTGTGCCTCTGACTTAATCCGTATTGGCAAGATGGGAAACGCGCGATAAGAAGCGATGAACTTCGTGCCGACGCCGGCAAAGTGGGCGTGCGTCCCGGCGGGCGGGGCCACCACCGTCATCTCTTCGAACCTGATCTCCAGCCATGTCGGCATGATGCTCGGCAGATTCATCGGATCAGAGAAAAACGCGAAAACTCTCTCCAGCGGAGCCCCGATCCATTGTTCGAACTGCGCGTGGTAGGGCATTAGAGGAGGAACGAGACCGCGATTTCCACAGGGCACGCTTGCAACTGAAAGTCCGCAATGGCGAAAGTTAGGCGAAAGGTTCCGCGTCGAACCAAGTCACTAAACACAATGGGTTGGGGTCACCTTTTTCGTTAACCACAACACTTCGCGTTTTGCTATTTGAGTCCCAGAGCGGCGTCTCAACCTGAAACTTTCTTATTGACAATAAACCACTTAGGCGTAACATGTGGTCAAAAGTGGTTGAAAGTGGAACAGACAGTAGAGTTCGGGGCAGAATTTGTACCTTTTACGAGGCGCCAGTGGCTTTAGAAACTGACACCCCCAACACGAGCCCAAACGAACCCGATTCCACCTGTTTTGCAGCCGCTTCTACCTCCCTCATGCTGTTGGCTGTGGTAGCAGCCAGAAGTAAACGGACCCCCGGAACCAGCAGGGCACATGTTTCGCGGAAATCACCCAACTCGCGTGGACGAAAAAGGACGCCTCAAGGTCCCCGCGGAATTCAAGCGGGTGATCGACGAGAAATACGCCCAGCGATTCTACATCACAAGTTTGGACGGCGTTATTGCTCAGATTTATCCCTTCGAGGAATGGGAACGGATCGAACAGAAGTTGGCTCAGCTTTCGACCTTCAATCCCACCAAGAAGAAGTTTCTAACGCGCACGAACTATTACGGGCAGGTCGTAGAGATGGACGGGCAGGGGCGTCTGCTGATTCCCCAGACTCTGCGCGAGGCGGCGCAGATCCGCGGCGATGTGGCAGTGCTCGGAAATCTGACCTACCTGGAGGTCCGGAACCTGGAAGCGCTCGACAAGGAGATCAAAGAGCCCTTCACGGATGAAGATACAAAGACGCTCGACGACCTGGGCATCTAGTGGAAACGGATTTTGGACAAAACATCCCCGAGTGGGATGGGCGTGGGCAGGCTGGCCACGTTCCGGTTCTTTTAAAAGAAGCGATCGATTTCTTGGCCGTAACGCGTGGCGGAACTTATCTGGATGCCACGGTGGGCCTGGGCGGGCACAGTTCCGAAATAGCAAAACGCCTAGGCGCACCGGGACATTTGATTGGCTTCGATAAGGACCCTGCTGCGCTGGAGATTGCGAAGCGCGGACTGGTTGTTGGTCCTTCGTCCTTAGTCCCTAGCGAAGGACAACGGACGAATGACGAAGGACGTGTTAGCGACTGGCCGACCGTGACGCTGATTCACGGGTCGTTTGCAGAGATTGGCGAGCGCATGCCGCCCGCCTCACTCGATGGCCTGCTGGCCGACCTGGGCGTAAGCAGCTTGCAGCTCGGTGACCCAGCGCGGGGATTTAGTTTTCAGGCGGACGGGCCCTTGGACATGCGGATGAATCCGCTGTCCGGCCGAACCGCCGAACAAGTGGTAAACCACCTCGACGAGCGCGAGCTTGCCGATGTGATTTACGAATTCGGTGAGGAAAGGAGGTCGCGGAGAATCGCCAGAGCCTTGGTTCGGGCGCGGCCGATTTTGACGACAAAGCAGTTGGTTGACGTCATATCAGCCGCGGCCCGGCCCATGAATAGCTCAGAACGGCGGATTCATCCGGCGACCAGAACCTTTCAAGCTCTCCGAATCTTCGTAAACCGTGAACTGGACGATCTGAAAGCACTGCTGGAGGCGGCGCCTCGCGTGCTGAAGCCGGGCGGAAGGCTGGTGGTCATCAGCTTTCACTCGCTCGAAGACAGGATCGTCAAGGACGCAACGCGTGAAGGGGCAAAGCAAGGCCAGTATCGGCTGCTGACAAAGAAGCCGCTGACGGCGACGGAAGAAGAGATCGAAAGCAATCCGCGCTCGCGCAGTGCCAAGATGCGAGCGGCTGAAAGAACGTAGCGCGAGAGATTGAGTTGGTCCGGAGAAACCGCCGGGCTCCCGGTGCGGTGATTGTAAGGCGTGCCGGGTAAAAGTTTTGTGGAACGAGCACTTGTGGAAGAGCGGCCCTTCAGAGCCTGCGCTGAGCTTGCCGAAGGGGCCGCGTAGGGAGCAATAAAGAAGAGGGCTTCAGCCCCGGTTTCCCAGGTTCTGTGGTGGAGTTATTTCGGAGCGGCCAAACAGAAATCCAAACAAGGCCAAGTCCGAAAACGAAGGTGGAAATAAAGAAATGTTTACAGGCACGACAATCGACGATCTCTTCGCGGCGGTAGAGCGCGCGGAACTAACCATAGAAGCGCAAGAATTCGTAATCGCCGAATCGCTCATGGCCGACTCCTGGTTCGCTGCGGTTCAGGAAAACGCCGAATACGATTCGAAATTAGAAGTGGCATAGAGAGAAACGCAGTCAAAGGTTTCCGGAAAAGTTTGGAGCACTCATGAGCGCCGCCGTCGCAATGCAACCTATTTCTCCGAGCGCCCGCAAGTCCTGCTGGCTGGGCACGCCGGAAATTTATTTCCGCAAAACCATCGACAACTCGCGCCTCGTGAAAGTCGAAGACCCGCGCCGCGAGCGCGAGATGCGTCTCTTTGGCGTCGTCCTCTGCTGCCTCTTTCTGCTCGTCATGGGATACGCGCTGCAGCACTTCCGCGCTATCGAATACGGCTACAAGATCGAGGCGCTGCGTTCCCAGCGCGACGGCCTGGCCGGAATGAACCAGGCGCTTCGCCTCGAAGAGTCTTCGCTCCGCGATCCAGACCGCATCGATGCAGTTGCCCGCAAGCTGGGCCTGCAATCCCCTGACCCAGGCCAGGTCATTCGCATGGACGCCAGCGGCGAGGTAGGCGCGCCGGTAATGGCCAGCGCAACGCCAGTTTCAGTCGTTTCGGCGCGCTGATCTGAAAAGTTGTCCCAAGCGCGTGTCATCCTGAGCGAAGCGAAGGATCTATGAATTTGTCTGCAGCCTAGGCGGCTCCTCGGGGCCGCCGAAACTTTCTGAGGAATGAACGTGGCTACCAGCTCCGCTTCAAACCACGCGCGCTTCCGCCTTTACGCCCTCGCCGCCTTCCTCTGCTTCTGGCTGATCGTCATCTGCCTGCGCCTCGTCTACCTCCAGATCTTCTGCTACGGAGACTTCGCCCGCCGTGCTCAGCGCCAGCAGCAGCGCAGCTTCGAACTCTCCGCCAAGCGCGGCGTGATCTACGATCGCGCCGGCCATGAACTGGCCATGTCGATCCAGGTCGAATCCGCGTTCCTCGTTCCCAGCGAAACGCCCGACCTGGCCAATGTAATCAGTCTGATCACGCGCATCACGGGAGACGACCCACGCATTCTCCTGGCCGACTGCCAGGCCCATAAGACGTTCTGCTGGGTCGCCCGCAAAGCCGACGCCGAGACCGCCGACCGCATCCGCGCCCTCAACCTGACCGGCATCCACTTTCAAAAAGAACCCAAGCGTTTCTACCCAAAGCGCGAACTGGCCGCGCAAGTGCTCGGCTATGTCGGCACTGAAGATCAAGGCCTCAGCGGCCTCGAACGCGAGTTCAACTCGGAACTGCAAGGCAAGCCCGGCAAGCTGATGATCTCCGTCGACGCCCGCAAGCGTTGGTTCGCCAGCGTAGAGCAGGAGCCGACGCAAGGCGAAAATCTCGTCCTTACCATCGACCAAAATATTCAAGCCATCGCCGAGCGCGAACTCCAGCGCGGCATGGAAGAGACCAAAGCCATTGCCGCCACGGTGATCGTTGAAAATCCCCACACCGGCGAAATCCTGGCGCTCACTAATCGCCCCACTTTCAATCCGAATAATCGAAAAGAAATCAAGCCCGAATACCTCAAGAACCACGCCATCAGCGACGTCTACGAGCCCGGCTCAACCTTCAAGGTGGTCACCGTTTCGGCGGGTCTTGAAGAAAAGGTGACCCGCCCCGACGAGATGTTCGATTGCCAGATGGGTTCGATTGTCATCAACGGCACGCGCATTCACGACAGCAAGCCGCATGGCGTGCTCTCCGTGGCTGACATCATTGCCGAGTCGAGCGACGTGGGAGCGATCAAGATTGCTATGCGCCTCGGCAATGATCGCTTCTACAAATACATCCGCGCCTTCGGGTTTGGACAGCAAACTGGGGTTGAACTTCCCGGTGAAACCCGCGGGCTCGCCAAGCCGGTCGACCGCTGGTCGAAGATATCGTTTGCCTCCATTTCCATGGGTCAGGAGGTTGGCATCTCCGCCGTGCAACTGGCAGCGCTCATCTCGACAATTGCGAACGACGGCGTGCGTGTTCCGCCACGCATCGTTGCGGGAACGATCGCGCCGCAAAGCGGGCCGCAGACCATCGCCTTTCATCCTGCCGCAGGGACGCGTGTCATTTCATCGCTCACTGCCGCGCAAATGAAGCAGATGCTGCAGGGTGTGGTGCTGCACGGAACGGGCCGCAAAGCGATTTTGGAAGGCTATAGTTCGGCCGGTAAGACCGGGACGGCGCAGAAGTTCGACCCAGCCATTGGCAAGTACTCGCACACAAAATATTTCGCTTCGTTCGCCGGTTTCGCTCCGATCAACGATCCGCAGATTGCTGTCGTCGTGATTCTCGACTCGGCCATCGGCCTGCACCAGGGCGGCCAGGTTTCAGCGCCCATCTTCCAGCGCATTGTGCAGCAGGTTCTCGAATATAAGCACGTGCCACACGACGTCGAGTTGCCACCAAGCCGCCAACTCCTGCTCGCGCGCCGCAACGTACCTGAGAAGAATCTGGAAGAGAGCTCCCCCGATCACCTGGGAGCAAGCCTCGACACGGCGGAAGCCGCCAGCAACTCGGGAACTGCAATTGAGCCGAAGCCGGCGGCTACCGAACAGGCCGCCAATGCGTCGAAGCCAACCGCAGATCGAGAGCACGTCGTAGCGGCCACACTGGCGCGCACCGAGCCTGGGCCCACCGCGGGCGTGCCCCCGGCACCGAATCCGCCTGCCGGGGCGCAAGCCAAGCCGTCGAGTGGCACCGTCGTCCTTGACGTGGAGGAAGGCGGCATCCAGGTGCCATCCTTTCTAGGCAAGAATCTCCGTGGTGCTCTGGAGATAGCGCAAGATGCCGGGCTCGAAATTGACGCGCTCGGGAGCGGCGTGGCTCGTGAACAATCGCCGCTACCTGGCGCCCACGTTGCTTCGGGTGCGCGTGTGGTAGTGCGTTTCAGTAGATAGCCGCCGGAAAGATTCCCGATGGAGTACATCTTCCGGTCCGCCGAATTGATTGACATTTCCGTACACTGAGCCGTCCAATAGAATCACTCCAATGAAGTTCCAACAACTTCTCGATGGCGCCGAGATCCTCTCGCAGAGCGGCAATCCGCCGGTCGATGGTGTTGAATATGATTCCCGCCGCGTCCGTCCGGGCACGGTTTTTGTCGCCATGAAGGGCGAGACGAGCGACGGCAATCGTTTCATCGATCAGGCCATCGCCGCCGGAGCAGCCGCTATCGTCACTGACACCGCTACAGAAACACCGCGGCCCGGGGTCGCCTGGGCACAAGTTCCCCAGGGCCGCCGCGCCCTTGCTCGCCTCAGCGCGAATTTCTACAATCGTCCCGCCGAGCGCATGGCCAATACGGGCATCACCGGCACCAACGGAAAGAGCACCACTGCCTTTATCGTCGAGTCGATTTTGCAAGCCGCAGGTCGCAAGACTGTGCTGGTCGGCACCATTGAATACCACGAGGCGGGCAAAATTCTTCCTGCGCCGCACACCACGCCTGAATCGCTCGAATTGAATAGGCTATTGGCTGAGGGCCTTGCCCACGGCGTAACCGAATCCGTGATGGAAGTTTCGTCGCATGCGCTTGAGCAGCAGCGCGTCTTTGGAATTCCATTCGACGTCGCCGTCTTCACCAATCTCACGCGCGACCATCTCGATTACCACGGCACCATGGAAGAATATTTCCGTGCCAAGCAGGTTCTGTTCGAAGGCTGCGGAACCGAGCCGCCTCGAGCCGCAATCCTCAATATCGACGATCAGTATGGCCGCGAATTGCTGAAATTCGCCGGCAAGAAAAGTGGCGTCGTATTCTCCTACGGCCTCGCCGCGGGGGACTTCCACGCCGAATCGCTCCAGATCACTCCCAGCGGCAGCCGCTTCCAAATGGCAAGCCCGGCGGGGACTCTGGCCGTTTGGTCGCCGCTCATCGGAAAAGTAAATGTCTACAACGTTGTTGCCGCCGCGGCAGCCGCTTTTGCGCGCAACTGTTCCGCCGATGCGATCACGAAGGGGATTGCGAATCTTGCCCGCGTCCCCGGCCGATTCGAGCGTGTCGATTGCGGTCAGCCCTTCACGGTAGTAGTTGACTACGCGCACACCGACGACGCCCTTCGCAATCTCACCGCACTGGCGCGCGATTTCGTTGTTCACGCTGGGCTGAAAGGGAAGGTGATCACGCTCTTCGGCTGTGGTGGCGACCGCGATCGCACGAAGCGTCCCCTAATGGGCGAAGCAGCCGGCAAGGGAAGCGATTTCGTCGTCCTGACTTCCGACAATCCGCGCTCCGAAGATCCGCGACTCATTATCAATGATGCTCTGGTCGGGCTTCAAAAATCCGACACAAAATACGTGACCGAACCCGATCGCCGCAAAGCCATCGCAATGGCGGTCGCGCAAGCTGTCCCTGGCGACATCGTCCTCCTCGCCGGCAAGGGCCACGAAAAAACGCAGACGGCGAATGGCAAGGCAATTCCCTTCGACGATGTTGAAGTGGCGCGCACCGCGCTTGCCGCGCTTGGCTATCAATGTGCTCATGAAAATCAGGCGAGCCACGCCGAGACCATCGCATGAAGCTCCCTCTCGCACGCATCGTCGAGTTCCTCGCCGCTGCTGGCGACCATGATCCGCGCGCCATCGCGCAGGGATACTCCATCGATTCGCGGACCATTCAAGCCGGGGATCTCTTCTTCGCCGTGAAAGGCGAGCGCCTCGATGGGCACGACTTCGTCGACCAAGCCCTGGCTCGCGGAGCGATCGCAGCCGTAGTCAGCAAAGGTCAACTAGCGCGCTATCCCGATCCCAGGAATCTGCTCGCCGTCGACGACACGCTGGTCGCGCTGCAGACCCTCGCCACCGCCGTCCGAAAACTTTGGGGAAAGACAGCCATCGGCATCACTGGTTCGATGGGCAAGACCACCACGAAAGAGGCTGTCGCGCACCTGCTTTCCCACAAATACCGCGTCCATCGCACCAAAGGCAACTTTAACAATCATTTCGGACTGCCCCTCGGTCTGCTCACCCTCGAGACCGAATACGATTTAGCTGTCGTAGAAATGGGAATGAATCACGCCGGAGAAATCGCCGCCCTCGCGCACATCGCGCTCCCCAATGAAGGTCTCGTCACCAACGTCGGCCCTGTGCATCTCGAGTTTTTCGATTCGATCGCCGGCATAGCGCGAGCAAAATATGAATTGATCGAATCCCTGCCCGCCACCGGCACCGCCTTCCTGAACGCCGAAGACGAATACGTCAGCCAGTTCGGCCGCAACTTCAAAGGCAAAGTCGTCATGTTCGGCCTGAAATCCGTCGCCGACGTTCGTGCCGAAGAGATCGAATCGATTGGAACCGAGGGCACGCGCTTTGACCTGATTTGCTGTGGCGGGCTGCGTCAGCCCATACACAGCCCGTTGCTAGGTCAACACAACGTCTATAACGTATTAGCCGCATCGGCAGTAGCGCTCGAACACGGCATCACACCTTCCGAAATCGCCGAGGCCCTGCCCACGATGACCCCGGCCGACAAGCGCGGCGAGGTCGTTCACCTAGGCAACATCACGGTCATCAACGATTGTTACAATTGCAATCCGAACGCCCTCAATGCGATGGTGGACACGCTCGCCTCCATGCCGGCAAAGCGCCACATCGTGGTGGCGGGCGAGATGCTCGAACTCGGGCCCGAGGGCGAAGGTCTGCATCGCCAATGTGGCCGGCACATCGGCGAAAAGGCGATCGACGTGCTTCTGGGAGTGCGCGGCGTAGCGAATGCTATGGTCGAAGCCGCAAAGAATGCGGGGATACAAGCCGACTTCGTAGCTACCCCCGAAGAAGCCGGTGCGTGGCTAGCCCGCGAAACCAGAGACGGAGACATAGTGTTGCTGAAGGCTTCGCGAGGAGTAAAGCTCGAAAAAGCGCTGGAAACATGGAAACAAAAGATCGGGCGCACCAATGATCCGGTCACGAAGAAGATTTAACTGAAAGCTGATAGCTGATAGCTGGTTTTCTGACAGCTGACAGCTGTTTTCCGGAGGCGGATTGCTTTATTGGCTCTTATATCTGAAGCTCTTTCACTACTTCCCGCCTTTCCGCATTTTCCGTTACCTCACGTTCCGCACCGCCTTCGCCAGTCTCACCGCGCTTTTTACCGGACTCATAGTCGGCCCCATCGTTATCCAGCGCCTGCGCGATTTTCAGATCGGCCAGTACATCCGCGAAGAAGGCCCGCAGGCTCATCAGAAAAAAGCTGGCACTCCGACCATGGGCGGCTTGCTGATTGCCATCGCCATCCTCGTGCCCACGCTGCTCTGGGCCGACCTCAGCAATCCCTTTGTCTGGATCGCCGTCTTCGCAACGCTCGCCTTCGCGGCCATCGGATTCACGGACGACTATTTGAAAGTCGTTCACCGCCGTAATCTCGGCCTGACCGCCCGCGCCAAACTCGGCTACCAGATAGCCTCCAGCATCGTCATCGCCCTTGCTCTCATCGTGCTCGACCATCGCGGCGAGTACTCCACCAAACTCGTCGTGCCGTTTTTCAAGCAGTTCAAGCCCGACCTCGTAATCGAGCATTGGGTGAAAGATCCGCATCTCTGGCCCGTCGCCTTTTTGCCATTCGTGGCCTTCGTCGTAATCGTAATTGTCGGATCGAGCAACGCCGTCAACCTCACCGATGGCCTCGACGGCCTCGCCATCGGCTGCACGGTTATCGCAGCAGGGGCGCTCGCAGTCCTTACGTATCTCAGCGGACACGCCACCTTCGCAAACTATCTCGAACTTCAGCGCATGCCGCAGATCGGCGAGCTCACGATCTTCTGCGGCGCCATGGTCGGATCCGCCATCGGATTTCTCTGGTACAACGCCCATCCCGCCGAAGTCTTCATGGGCGATGTCGGCTCCCTCGCGCTCGGTGGCGCCATCGGCACAGTCGCAGTCATGATCAAGCAGGAGCTCCTGCTCCCCTTCATCGGCGGCGTCTTCGTCATCGAAGCGCTCTCCGTCATCCTGCAGGTCGGCTCCTACAAGCTGCGCAAAAAACGAATTTTCAAAATGGCGCCTATCCATCATCACTTCGAGCTGCTCGGCTGGTCGGAATCGAAGGTGATCGTGCGCTTCTGGATTGCGTCGCTGGTGTTCGCGCTCTTCGCGCTGACGACACTGAAGCTGAGGTGAGACAATTTATGAATTGTGATTTGTAATTTGTAATTTCGAAACCTAAGGCGAATCGGCGCGGAAAACGGTTTTACAATTACAAACTACGAATTAAAAATTACCAATCGGAATTCATGGACCTGCAAGACAAACGCGTCCTCGTAGTCGGCCTCGGCAAATCCGGCGTGGCCTCGGCGCTCTTTCTAAAATCCCGCGGCGCTAGCGTGACCGTGTCCGACTCCAAGCCCGAAGCCGAACTCCGCAACGAAATCCTGCTTCTCCTCGAACACGGCATCGCGGTCGAAACCGGCGGCCACGGCGACCGCACCTTTCGCGACCAGGATCTGATTGTCGTCAGCCCCGGCGTCCCAGTCGACGCGGCACAACTCGTCCAGGCGCGCAATCTCGGTGAAAAGGTCATTGGCGAAATCGAACTGGCCGCGCACTTTCTGCCCGGCCCCATCGCCGCCATCACGGGAGCCAATGGCAAAACTACAACGACCAGCCTGGCAGGTGAGATCCTCTCCGCCGCACAGATTCCCGTTCTCGTCGGAGGCAACATTGGCACCCCAGCTATCAGCTTTGTCGATCAGGCCATGCCCAAAACTTGGATCGTCCTCGAAGTTTCCAGTTTCCAACTCGAAACCATCGTCGATTTCCGTCCGCGCATCGCCGTCATCCTGAACATTACGCCCGACCATCTTGACCGCCACAAGACCTTCGAAAACTATGTCAACGCGAAGGCGCGCATCTTCGAAAACCAGGGCCCCGAAGATTTCACCGTGCTCAACGCCGACGATCCGACCACCATTGACCTCGCCGAGCGAACCCTGGCGCAACGCATCCTCTTCAGCCGCAAAAACGAGGTCGCCGTCGGAGCCTTTGTCCGCGGCCCGCACATCTTCTTCCGAGGTGTAGCGCGGACACTCTTGTCCGCGAACACGGCTGGAGGCGTTCGAACTTCGGAAGGCGAGCAAGAAATCATGCCGCTCAACGAAATCCCGCTCAAAGGCGCGCACAACCTCGAAAACGTCCTTGCCGGAATTTCCGTCGGCATGCTCGCCGGCGCTCCGCCCGCCCAAATTCGCCAAGCCGTCAGAGATTTCAAAGCCGTCGAGCACCGCCTGGAATTCGTAGCCAAAATCACCGGCGTCGATTACTACAACGACTCGAAGGCCACCAATGTGGACGCCACCATCAAAGCGCTCGAATCTTTCCCCGCCAACATTCATCTCATTCTCGGCGGCAAAGACAAGGGCAGTGACTACACGGTTCTCAACGACCTGCTCCGCTCTCGAGTGAAGCGCGTCTACACCATCGGCGCCGCCGCCGCCAAGATCGAGTCGCACATTCAGGGTGCAGCTGAAATCGATCACGCGGAAACACTCGAGATCGCCGTCCAGCGCGCCTCCGCCGCAGCCGCCCCGGGTGACATCGTCCTCCTTGCTCCCGCCTGCTCCAGCTTTGATCAGTTCCAGAATTACGAGCACCGCGGCAGCGTCTTCAAGGAAACGGTGCGCTCCCTTGTGGATACGCAAGAACGAGCACCGACGCGCGATTGATTTCGCAACTATCGGCTGGAAAACTGAAAAATGTCAGAAGTCGCGTATCTTTCGCTCGGCTCGAATATGGGAGATCGCGAGGCTAACCTGCGCAAGGCCATTGCGCAGTTGAAGAACGCGGGCGCGCTCGTGGCAATTTCCTCTTTTTACGAGACACAGCCGATCGAAGTCATAAATCAGGCCTGGTTCTTAAACTGTGTGGTTGCGGTCGAAACCGACAACACCCCGCGCGAACTGCTAAAGGCCGCGCTCTCCATCGAAGCGGGCATGGGCCGCTTGCGTCTTCAGGATAAAGGTCCGCGCAACATCGACATTGACCTGCTTCTGTTCGGCGAGCGTGTAGTAAATGAGCCGGGACTTAAAATTCCTCATCCCGCGATGCACGAGCGCAGGTTTGTCCTCGAACCCCTGGCGGAAATCGCCCCCATGGCCTCGCATCCGGTTCTCAACAAAACCGCGAGCCAGTTGTTGGCAGCATTAGGGGAAGACGATCAAATCGTGCGGCGCGTATGACCCGGCGTTCGTAGCGCCGGCAATTTGCTGGTCGTCATCCGCAAAATCTTAATCTACGGAATAACGATCCGGCCCCCACTCTCTTCCGGAGCCTCGAGAGCCAACGCCTTCTCCGGAAATTGTGCGAACAAGAAATCGACAAACGCCCGCGATTTTGGCCGCCCCGATGTACGTCCCAATCCCATGCGCAGCAAAAATACCAGGGCCCTCAACACGTCCGCATCACGCAACCGCGAATAACCAAGCTGTCTCACCTCCGCCTCGCGAAATTCCTTAACCATGGTCGCAACTTCGCGCGCAATCTGCTGCTGCACCAGATTCGCCGTGGCCTGCTCATAAATGAGGCTCGACTCAACTAGTGTGCGATAACTCTGTGCCAGCGAAGTAAGCGCGCTGATTAAATCGCGATCCGTGAGCGAGTGATTACCGACCGAACTTTGCAGTGAACCCGCGAGCGAATTCCCATTCCGCGCGCACTTCACCAATGCGAAACTGAGGCCTAGAATCAACTCTTCACGCTCATAAAGAAACTGCTCGTTAATCTCGACGTCGGGAAACATCGCGGCGCGATCGAGTTCCCTGGCCCCCCGCGGTTTCTCGTGCTCCCGAGCCTGCTGCAAGTAAACACAATCGCTCGGGCAGTCGAGCGTAACCTCGCGCTGCTCTCCGCAGCACTGCGCGCAGATTCGTCCATGCACCGCCGGACAAAATCGCTTTTCTTTCCGCACCTCACAAATCGCACAACTCACAAGCATTTCCTCGCAGCCGATTATTTCACGGATTCCAAGAATTCTCGGCGAGGCCGGCGGAACCCTGGAAATTCGAGTCGCCAGATGATTCAATACCTCAACACCTTAATCACTCAATGATTCAATGACCCGATGTCCCCCAAATTGCACCATGATCGCTGCATTCCGCGAAATAAACTCCCCTAATCCCCTCCATAATCGATTTCTATTTGTCTCATTTCCCCCGCCGCGTTACCTTATTGTGTTCATCCCCACTCAATCTGGTTTGCTTGGGGTCGGCCGAAGTCCGATGTTTGCAAACTTGTTTTTACAACGTTTCTTAGAAGAGGAGAGGCATGTCAACTGAACTGCGCAACTTTCTATCGATCCCCTACGACGAACTCGAAGAAATGAATCTCAAGGCGAAGAAGCAGCGCCTCGACCGCGTCTCTCCTGGCAAGATCCAGGAAGACCGGCTGAAGTATCTCGCCGACGAAGGGCGCATCAAGGCCGTGACCGTCCTGTTCAGCGACCTTGAAGGCCGTCTGCACATGCTCGACTATGACAAGAAATTCCTGCTCAAGAGCTTCGACAACCTGACCTTCGACGGCTCTTCCATCCGCGGCTTCACCGCGCAGCGCGAAAGCGATCTCCGTCTCGGCATCGATTGGGCCGCCTTCTATTGGGCTCCCGCAGACGTCTTTGGACCCGGCAAAGTTCTCGTCTTCGGCGAAGTCATCGACAAGGGCGGCGAGCCCTACTCCGCCGACATGCGCGGTGTGCTCAAAACGTTTGCCGAAGGCCAGTTCAAAAAGAATGGATATACGCTCAACGCCGCCAATGAAATCGAGGGCTTCCTCTTCAAAGGCGCCGACGCCGAACGCACCTATCACGAGACTTTGAAGTTTGAATACGTCAACACTGGCGGCTACTACCACTCGCTGCCCGGCGACCCGCTGCGCACTTTTATCGATACCACCGCTGAAGTTCAGCGCGCCATGGGATTCCAAAACGAAAAAGATCACCCCGAAGTCGCGCCCTCGCAGTTCGAAATCAACTACAACTACGCCGAGGTCGTCGCCGCCGCCGACCATATTCAACTCTACAAACTCATCTGCCGCCAGGTCGCGCGCAACATGGGTTTGACGGCCTGCTTCCTGCCCAAGCCGGTTGTCGGCGTGAATGGTAGCGGGATGCACACCAACGTGTCCATCAGTAAGGGTGGCAAGAACATTTTTTGGGACCCGAAAGGCGAAGAGAAGCTCAGCAAGTCGGGCTGGGAGTTCCTGGATCGCATCCTCACTCACGGCAATGACATCTGCCTGCTGCTCAATCCAAGCGTCAATGCCTATCGTCGTCTCGATCCCCACTTTGAAGCGCCGAACCAGATCAAGGCTTCGCCGGTAGATCGCGGTTCCATGATCCGTATTCCCATCGGCAACGAGCGCAGCATGCGCGTAGAAGTGCGCTCCGTCGCTCCCGATGCCAATCCATACATGGTGATGCTCTCAATCTTCAAGACCGGACTCGAAGGCACGACGTCCAAAATCAAAAACCTCCGCCAGGCCGAGCGCTATCTGCCCGACAACATCTACACCGCGCTGGAAGATTTCCGCAAAGCCGACTGGACCTCGAAATTGCTAGGTGAAGACGTGAAGGGCCGCTACGCCGACCTGAAGCAAGCCTCAGCCGATCGCTGCCCGCGGCTACTCGGCACATTCGTAAAAGCTCCTGAAGTGCAATATCACCACGACGTCTATAACCAGTATCTCTGGAATCTGTTCTAGAAAGAATATGAAAGTGTGGATGGGGACATTTTCTGTCCGCGTGCCTTTTGAAGCTCGGCCAAGGCTGCCAAATTCCGGCAGCCTTTTCTTGCTTGCGGAACGGAGCCCTGGTGTCCTGTACCAACGTGTCCGCCGTCACACGCACACTCAACTCCCTCCTGCCATAATTGCTACTATCATGGCCCGCGCTTTCCTTGTCGTGCCCGACGAGTGGCTCCCGAAGTCCGTTCTCTCCCTCCGCGATTACAACAGCAAGAGATTTCTGCACGACGTAATCGCAGGCATTACAGTCGGCCTGGTCGCCCTGCCCCTGGCGATGGCGTTCTCCATCGCCTCGGGCCTAACGCCGCAAGCTGGCATCTACTGCGCCATCGTCACCGGTTTTCTAATTTCTCTCTTAGGCGGCTCGAAAACCCAAATCGGCGGCCCGACGGGCGCCTTCGTGGTCGTAGTCGCCGGAATCATCGCCGCGCACGGCATCGATGGCCTGTTCATGTGTACCGTTATGGCCGGTGTCATCCTCATAGTCATGGGCCTGACCGGCATGGGCTCGGCCGTAAAGTTCATTCCCCGCCCCATCGTCATCGGATTCACCAACGGCATCGCCATCCTGATCGCCAGCACACAGGTAAAAGATTTCTTCGGCCTCAAGCTGGATAGAGTCCCCGGCGTTTTCCTCCAGCGCATGGAAGCCCTGGCGCAAAACTTC
Source organism: uncultured Acidobacteriaceae bacterium (assembly GCA_963698865.1). Classification (GTDB taxonomy): domain Bacteria; phylum Acidobacteriota; class Terriglobia; order Terriglobales; family Acidobacteriaceae; genus Acidiflorens. The sequence goes on from CAVOSL010000007.1 coordinate 2,287,734, forward strand.
CACACCATCTCCATCGAGGCTACGCTGCTCGCCGCCGGCACAGTCGCCATCATTGTCGTCTGCCGCGGAATCTCCGCCCGCATTCCCGGTGCCATTGTAGCCATGGTCCTCGGTACCATCATCGTGGAAGTTTTCAAACTGCCCGTGGAAACCATAGCCACCCGCTTCGGCGGAATCCCAAGCGGCCTGCCGCATTTTCAAATTCCTACCTTCCGCCCCGAGTTGATCCACGGCCTGCTCGGTCCGGCACTCACCGTCGCCATGCTCGGCGCGATCGAATCTCTGATGTCCGCGGTTGTCTCCGATCGCATGTCGAACGATCGTCACAATCCTAACGTCGAACTAGTAGCCCAAGGTGTAGCCAACGTAATCTCTCCGATGTTCGGCGGCCTGCCCGCCACCGGAGCCATCGCCCGCACCGCCACCAATATCCGCGCCGGAGCACAATCGCCCGTAGCCGGAATTATTCACTCGCTCACGTTGCTCTCGATCGTTTTGTTCGCCTCCCACTGGGTCCGCTTCGTCCCCATGGCCGTGCTCGCCGGAATCCTCATGGTCGTCTCCTACAACATGGGTGAATGGCTCGAAATTCCTGGCCTGCTCAAACTCACCAAGACCGACATCAGTGTCTGGCTGGTCACTTTCGCGCTTACCGTATTCGCCGACCTCACGGTCGCCGTCCAGGCCGGCATGATCCTCGCTGCGTTACTCTTCATCAGCCGGGTAGCCGCCACGACCACGGTCTCACAGGTCACTGACGACTACATCGAAGACGGCCGCGTCCACATCCTGCAAGATAAAGACATCCCCTATTACGCGACCATTTTTCGTATTCACGGCCCGTTCCTCTTCGGCGCCACCGACAAGCTCTCCGTAGTCACCGAGAACCTGCACCAGCTTCCGCCCGTAGTAATTCTGCGCCTGCGCAACATGACCGCCCTCGATGCGACCGGCCTGTTCGCGCTAGAAGAAGCGGCTCGCACGCTAAAAGCTAGCGGCCGCGAACTGATCCTCTGTGGCGCCCGCGAGCAGCCACTCCGTCTAATTCAAGAGGCTGAATTCGAGGAATTGGTTGGGAAGGAAAACATCTGCGAGAACGTGCAGGCGGCCTTACAGCGCGCGGAAGAAGTGTACGAAAGGCTGCAACCGGCAGGAGCCGGAACGGCGCGCTAATGAGAGAGGGACGTTAAATAGATCATCGCGCCTACCGCATCGCTGTCGCATTCGCCAGGTTGGAATTGACGTACCGGCTCATCGCCAGATCGACAATCGTCCCAATCATCTCGGTATAAGAAAATCCCAACGCCTTCGCTGCCATCGCAAACTCCTGCCGGCTAGCCAGCCACGGATTCGGATTCGCCTCAATCACATACACATCGCCATTCGGCGCCAGCCGCATATCGATCCGTCCATAATCGCGCAGCTTTAGCGCGCGATATGCCGCCACCGCAGTATCGGACAACCGCTTCGTCGTGGCCTCGTCCAGATTCTCGGCAATAGCCGATTTGGTCAGTTTGTAAGCCTCAGTGTTCTTCTCGAACTTCACATCGTAGCTGGCAATCTTCGGCGTGCCTTCAGGAAGACGCGACAGATCGAGTTCAACCAGAGGCAATACCTGCGCGTTGTCATAGCTCCCGAGAACTCCCGCATAGATCTCACGCCCCTCGATATATTCCTCGATCAGCGCCGGCGAATCGAATTCATCCTGAATATATTCGATACGCTGCATCATCTCCCGCACATTCGTCACCACCGCGCCCGCATCGATGCCGATCGACCCATCCTCCCACGCCGGCTTCACAATCAGAGGAAACGAAATATCATGAGCATGTTCAATCCGTCCGCGATACGAAGTCGCGAAAAACGGAGTCCGAATCCCATGAAACGCAAAAATCTTCTTCGCCACCGCCTTATCCTGCGAAAGAAAAATCGCATGCGGCCCCGCCCCCGTGTAGCGCAGCCCGAGCAGATCGACATAAGCGACCACGTTCATTTCCTTGGTGTCATCGCCGTCGAACGACTCCGTCAAATTGAAAATTAAATCGGCATCGCATTTCGCCAAAGTATGCAGCGACTGCGGACGTCCATCCAGTTCCACATGCGAAGTCTCGTGCCCCAGTTTCTGCAAAGCTTCGACAATTTCCTCGCGATCGGTCTTCTCTTTTTTGACCTTCTTCACCACCTTGCGAGCTTTGCGCCCATTCCCATTGCGCCGAGCGCTGCCGTTGCCGTCCCCATTCCCATTAGCCGGTTCTTCTTTCGCTGCCGCCGCCACCGGATCTTCATTCCACAGGTCATAAAGCAACGCAATTTTCATAGGCATTCCAATCTGTGACCGGTCACCGCTCACCGGTGACCCGCCTTCCCCTACGGCTGTATAAACTTCCCCTTCGCTACATAAGTCATAACGAGCGCCGTCGCATAGGCAGTCACTTCCGCCAGATGCTCCGCGCTCCGTGTCTTGTCCGCCCGCAGGCCCAACTCGCCCGCCCGCTTCTCGATGTTGTCCACCAGCGTCTTAATCAGCGACCGCTGCGCTCCCGTCCACTGCGCAACTTTGTCGATCACCGGCTTGCGATGCTGCCGCAAGAACTCGCCAGCCCCAACCGCCGTCTTCCGCCGCTTCGACACCGCGAACAAATCCCGCAAATCCGTATCCGGAGTAAGCTCCGTAACCGCAACTTCCTCGCGCCCGTTCCGGTGATAAAAATCCGCGACCGTCATCTCCATCTCATCGACGGTAATATCAGTCACGCCGCGACGCCGCACCGGCTCAACCTTCCCCAGCTTCCGCGCCAACCGGTCCAGATACCGCAGCTTCTCCATCGCCGGCCATCCGCGATACCGCTTCCGCCAGTTCGACCGCGGCGTCAGCCACACCGCAAACGTCTCTGCAAAATCTTCATCCGGATGCTTTTGCGCATACCACCCCGGCAAGTGCCGCACATAGTCGCGCGAAAACGGCGCGGGCCGATAGTTATCGCGATAAGGCCGCCGGAACGACCCAAACATTTCCTTCCACTCCGGCTTAGTGTGGAGCTTGTACGCATAAGTAAACGCGTGCCCCGCCTCGTGCCGCAGATACATCATGATTTCACGCGCGTCTTCGAGGTCATGCGCCTGTTTCTCCAAAAGCGCCAGTTCCGCGCTCGCCAGGTAGAACGGAATCCCAATAATCGGCTCCCCCGACGGGCATCCCCACTCGTCAGTCAGGTAGCAGGCAGGCCGGAACTTCGTCAGCCGCTTGGCCTCCATTTCGCGGTAAAGCTGATGCGCGAAGCGCTCCACCGGCGATCCCTCTAGCTTAAGCCCGAGTTCGCGAATCGGACGCGCCAGAAGTTCCTGATTGCCGCTTGCTTTCTCTTGTTCTTTTTCCAGCACAAATTCTCAGTATGAAGGCGACCCAGTCCGATCACCCGAAAATCCGCATTCGCAGGTGAGGGGGCAGTACCTCTAAGGTTAACGATAGATGACTGAAAGGATAATCAGGAAGTGACGGGGGTAATGAAGTGACCAAGCGAGGGAAAGTTCGGATCGATCGCGTTCCCGCTAGCGTTGCACGAGAAGCAATCCCGTCTTGCAACAATGGCTATCGCGTGGTCTGAACGCGCTCACCCTTTCGCGCGATCGAGTGCATCAGCATTCTCGCCAGACCGACAACCGCCGCTCCTGCCACCACCAACGCCACCAAAATCGTCAAGTTCATATTGCCTCCAGCCGACCACACGAGCATTTAGCCCATTGCAGCATGACCTGAAGGCAAGAAAAAGATTACCGGCGTCACGGGAATCATCGAAGTTATAAACACCGCAGCTTGAACTGGAGTGCCGCACGACTGTAGCGCCCGTGACTCGCCGCGAAGTCCCAACCAAGCACCCACCCTCCGAATCCAAACCGTCCCGCATCGTAAAGGAAGAGAAATCATCCGCGAGGATCCATGCAATCCGCGGAAAAGAAGTTTCGCCCATACCACCCCATCTCCGTGCTATTGTACGGAACCATGGCAACCACCGAAGTCCCCGTCCACCCTCCGCAAGCCCAGGCCTTTGAGCGCCTGATGCAACTCGCCACCGGCATGGCGGTCACCGCCGCCCTTCAACCGGTGGCCCGCCTCAAGATCCCCGACCTGCTCGCCGACGGTCCGCACCAAGTCTCGCAACTCGCCGCTGAGACCGGCACGAACGAAGACGCGCTCTATCGCGTCATGCGGCTGCTGGTTAGCGTTGGAGTCTTCGCCGAGTTGCCCGGGAAAGTCTTCGCCATCACGCCAATTTCGCAGCTCCTGCGCTCCGGCGTCCCTGGCTCCATGCGCGACATGGTCCTCTGGATAAGCAACCCATTCCACTTCGATGTATGGGCGGAGATGGGCTACTCGCTCCATACGGGCAAGCCGGCGGTCGAAGAGGTTTATGGAAAACCCGCATTCGAAGCCATCTACAGCGACCCCGAAGTGGCCTACGACTTCAACCTGGCCATGACCTGCTTCAGCCGCCGCATCGCGCCCGCGCTGCTCGAAGCCTACGACTTTTCCGGCATCGGCACGCTCATGGACGTAGCCGGCGGCCACGGCGCGGTTCTCTGCGAAATCCTCACCCGCTATCCAAACATGAGAGGTATCCTCTTCGACATCCCCAACGTGATCGAGGAAGCGAACTGCCACATCTGCGCGTTAAAAATGGACGAGCGCTGCCAGACTGTCGTCGGCGATTTCTTCCAGGAAATTCCGTCCGGCGCCGATGCTTATTACATGCAGCACATTTTGCACGATTGGAACGACGAGAAATGTCTGAAGATTCTAGCCAACTGCAGGAAGGCTCTGGCCGGCCAGCCCGACGGCCGCCTGTTGATCGTGGACATGGTAGTTCCCGAAAATTCCGATCCCCATCCCAGCAAGTGGCTCGACATAGAAATGCTACTAATGCCCGGAGGCCGCGAGCGCACCCGCGGTGAATGGGAAGCGCTGTTTAACAAAGCCGGTTTCGAGATCACACGGATATTCCCAATGAAGGCTGCGGAGAGTTTGATCGAAGCGACAGCGAAGGCGGCCGCGTAACTAAACCGGCACGCCCAGCCGGGGAACGCAGATTTATGGCGACACAAATAAGGACGGATAGGTCTGGGTCAGGAAAGCTACGATTCCTGAGCGCGGCAGCACTTTATCGACAAGAAACGCATCAGCCGCGCCAGCGGCCGCGCCCAGCGCGACGCCAATGCCCGGGATCAACCCGATGCCGGTGGTTGCGGCTAGCCTTACGAGCTTACCGCCGGGACTGGCCGCAATGGAAGCCATCTTATTTCTTAAACCCGCGACCATGTCCTTGACCTCTGCGTCGGTGGCACTATCGACAGTCGAAAGCCATTCACGGAATTCGCGACACTCAGCACTGTCACGCGCCTTTAGCAGCTTTTGGACGTCCACCCTCTGATCGTCTTTGAAATCCGGAACCTCCGCGAGTTCGATCACCCGCTTAAACTGCCTCTCTGCCGATTCTGGACTCAGCGGCGCAATAATGCCAGAAAGCTTTCCGAACAAGAGCGGCGCTTCGTCATCCAAAAATCCCGTTATCGCTGAATACGCTTGCATCTCCGTAAGACGATGGTCAAGGTTGGCCACGGCCGCGACCGCCTCGTGAAGAAGAGAGTGTGCCTCCTGGGCTGAAAACCCGTATGACGCCGCCAGAGTGTTCTTGATTCGGAAAACCCGCTGGCTTACTTCTTCCACTTCTATACTGAGGTCAGTCGGAACTTCGGGAATTCCCAGCTTCGTCTTTAAACGGTCACTGACCGCGCGTCGAAGAGCGGGCGTGTTGCTGCGCAGGTCCCTGTCAAGTTGCGTCAGCAAATCGTCTGCGAATGTGGTTGGCGGCCTGACAAGGGAACCCCAAATCGTTTCCTCAAGGAACGCGCGTTCTGCGTTCTTTAATCCCGAAATGCTCTGAAGGGCAACCAACTCCTTCCTCAGATAAGCATCTCGGTTCGGCGACTCCATCTTGGCAAACGAGAAGTGCTCAAGTGGAACGTGACGAATCCCGTTTCGACTCAAATCCAATATGAGCGCAGTGAACTCGCACGAGAACTGCAGAAGGCCAATCTTGACTAGCTCGACGAATCCGTCCTTCCCGAAAGCCCGGACGAGGATCGGCATCTCGCGCAGTCGAAACGATTTTACGATTACCTTGTCGAAAAGGATCAGTCGTCGAACAAGCGAGCCGAGATCAACTCCGGCCAGACGCAGGCCGGATCGAATTGCAATCTCGCCGAGAACAGACTGTCTAACATTCATGAAGCGTGCGCAGGTGCGACTAGGCCTACTGTATCAGCGTCCCATTCTCCGCCGGCGTCTCCGGAGCAATCACCACCGCCGCCGCCACCCGGTCTCCCGGTTCCAGCGAGAGCAGTCGCACGCCCTGCGCCGCACGCCCCGACTCGCGAATCGTGCTCGAGTCCATCCGAATGATCTTCCCGTACTGGCTGATCAGCATCACCTCGGACTCTTCATTCACCTGCGCGATCCCCACGACTTTGCCATTGCGCGCGGTCGTCTTCACGTTGATCACGCCCGACCCGCCGCGTCCCTGCAATCGGTACTCGTCCGCCGCAGTCCGCTTCCCGTAGCCGTTCTCCGTCACCGACAAAATCAGCGAGCCCTTGATCGGCAGCGTCTCGTCGGTAGCGGTAGCTTCGACGCCAGCCGCGGCCTTAATTCTCGCCGCTGCCTCTTCGGCCTGCTTAGCGTCTTTCGCAGTAGTCGCCATGCCGACAATGTAATCGCCCTTGTCGAGATTCATGCCGCGCACGCCATACGCCGGACGTCCCATCGGCCGCACATCCGACTCCTCAAACCGGATCGCCTGACCATCGTGCGAGGCCAGAAAAATAATCTGCTCGCCATCGGTCAATGTCGCAGCGACAAGTTCGTCGCCCTGGTCGATGCCAATCGCAATAATTCCGCGCGACATCACGTGCGAAAAATCCTTCAGCTCGGTCTTCTTCACCGTGCCGTTGCGCGTAGCGAAGAAAATAAATCGTCCCGCCTCTTCCAGATTCCGCACCGCTACCATAGTCCGCACCGTCTCGCCCGCCTGCAAGCCGACGAGATTGCCAATGTGCTTGCCCTTACCCGCCGCGCCCACATCCGGAGTCTCATACACCTTCAGCCAGTAAACGCGCCCGGTGTTCGTGAAAATCAAAATGTAAGCATGCGTCGACGCGATAAACAGTTGCTCGACAAAATCCTCGTCGCGCGTCTTCATGCCCGTGCGCCCGGTCCCGCCGCGCCGCTGCATGCGGTAAGTAGAAATCGGCGTTCGCTTCACATATCCCGAATGGCTGACCGTTACCGCGACCTGCTCGTCGGCAATCAGGTCTTCCAGCAGAATCTCCGCCGCTTCATCTTCAATCTGCGTCCGCCGCGCATCGCCGTAAAGCTTCTTCACTTCTTCCAGTTCTTTAATAATCACGCCGCGTAGCTTCTTTTCCGACCCGAGGATCGACTCGAACTCGGCAATATTCTCACGCACTTGCTTCAACTCGTTCGAAATTTCGTCGATCGAAAGCCGCGTCAACCGGTGCAATTGCAGCTCAAGAATCGCGTCCGCCTGCTTCGCCGTAAACGGCTTCTCCGCGGGCAGCTTCGGCGCGCGCCCGGTCACATTGATGTCGATCTTCTTGCCGCCAAAAAACGCGACCAGATTTTCCCGCGCATCCGCCCGGTTCGCGCTCGCGCGGATAATCGTGATCACGTTGTCCAGGTGATCGAGCGCCGTCAGGTAGCCTTCCAAAATGTGCTCGCGGTCCCGCGCCTTCGCCAGCAAATACGCCGTCCGCCGCCGCACCACTTCCACGCGATGATTTATAAAATGCTGGATCGCCGCGATCAGCCCGAGTTCCTTCGGCTGCTGGTTCACCACCGCCAGCAGGATCATCGAAAAACCTTCCTGCATCGACGTGTGTTTGTAGAGCTGATTCAGCACGATCTGCGGTTCGGCCCCGCGCTTCAACTCGATTACGATCCGCATGCCGTCGCGATCGCTTTCGTCGCGCACGTCGGAAATATCGTCAATCGTCTTCTCGTTCACCAGGTCGGCAATGCGTTCGATCAGCCGCGCCTTGTTCACCTGATACGGAATTTCCGTAACGATGATCGCCTGCTTTTCCTTGGTAACGTTCTCAATCGCCGCCCGCGCCCGCATCATGAAGCGCCCGCGCCCGGTCCGGTAAGCTTCAAAAATTCCCGCCCGCCCATGAATAATCGCCGCGGTAGGGAAGTCCGGTCCTTGCACAAATTTCAAAATCTCTGGCAACTGCGCCGCCGGATTATTCACCAGCGTGATCGTCGCATCCACAATCTCAGTCAAATTGTGCGGCGGAATTTTCGTCGCCATGCCCACGGCAATTCCATCCGACCCATTCACCAGCAAATTCGGAAAGCGCGCCGGCAACACGGTAGGCTGCGTCTCCGAGTTGTCATAATTCGGATAAAAATCCACCGCCTCTTTATCCAGATCTTCCAGCAGCGCCGTCGAAACCCGCGTCAGCCGCGCTTCCGTATACCGGTCCGCCGCCGGAGGATCGCCATCCACCGACCCAAAATTTCCCTGCCCATCCACCAGCGGCGCGCGCATGGCAAACGGTTGCGCCAACCGCACCAACGCGTCATACACCGCCAAATTTCCATGCGGATGGTACTTGCCCATCACCTCGCCGACGATACGCGCGCACTTGCGCGTAGGCCGCCCCGGCGCCAGCCCCATCTGCTGCATCGTGTAAAGAATCCGCCGATGCACCGGCTTCAATCCGTCGCGCACATCCGGCAGCGCGCGCCCAATAATCACGGAGAGCGAATAGTCGAGATACGACTTCCGCATCTCCTCTTCAATATTGACGGGTTGAATGTTAAGCGCGCCCGGCCCGGTAGGACCGTCGCCCCCGGGAGGAGGTGTCAAAGGCAGTTCAGGATTTTGATCGTCAGCCATGAAAAGAAGTTCTCAGCTCTCAGTTGTCAGTTCTTAGCAAGACCCGTCGCGACTGATGGCACCACCGGCTCCGGTGGAGGCTCGTGAACACGACTCTAATTGCTTTATTTACAATAACTTAATTGGATTTATCAATAGACAAATTATAGCATAATCTGATCAATATTCTGGAGAGGATCCGGAGGGGCACCGTCTCAATCCGCGGTGGGAACTACTCAATAACACAAAGCGGAAACGCTCTGGCATGGATAGCCCGAATAACCGGTGGTACATCATAGCGGCGCTTCTTGGCTCTACTGATTGCGCCTTTCCTTTCAGCTTCGGGGCCACGCACGTAGGTGACATCTTTCGGCTTCCCATTAAGGTCAACGATTACGCGGAGCATGACCGCTTTTTGCACGAGCGCTTGATCATTCAGGACCGTCCTCATTTCCAATTGATCTTCGGTCAGATAGTGAGCGGACGGTTCGGCTTCAGAGTTTACTCCCGCAGCATATCTGTGTAGCGCGTCGTCTGAGGCGGGGTGAAGCATTCCGAGATAGCGGAACGCGCCTTCGGAATACACAAAGAAGGGCAATGTCGTCTCCTTGGTCTCGCTGTAGGCCCACAGAACGTACACTGGTTCATGATGCTGAACGAGGCCGGATAGTGAGTCGGATAAGTACGGAGTGGTCGTAAGTCCTCCGACCAACTCCCGAGCAGCGATTATTCGCTGTGGTCCAGGGCACTCCTCAGTGTAGTTGGCCGCCTCAAAGTTGATCATTCCTTCGTGAAGAAGGTCGCTTAGAGTCAGTGAAAACGATGCCGGCAGAACTTTCGCCAAGGGGCGATAGGCCAACGCCATCCGCGGACCGAGGCAATCATTCGACCCGAGTTGCTTTTCGGTGCAACGCGCGTCTCCGAATTCCGAAGTAAACCAGCGATCAGGGTCAGGGAGAACAAGAGACTGCAAATAGGGTGACAGTGATGTAACGTCGCCCTTCTTTTGCAGAGCGAGCATATCGCCCATCAGTTGTTCGAGGCCCGCTTCTGTATTCGGATAGTGTGGGATAGGCGATGAAGCAGACTCCGCGATCGCCAATCTCGCGGTAAGTATCAGAGCAATGAGCAGTGTGCTGCAACATCCTCGTTGGGAATACATAGCAGGAAAGTGTACATCGGCGGACTGTTAGACAGTTCTATGCTCTCCGCAGCGTCAACAAAGTAATCTCCGGAGGCACGCCAATCCGCACCGGAAATCCAAAAGTCCCAAGCCCGCGATTCACATAAAGCGCAGCCTTCGAAGTTCCGTTAGCACCACCCGAGCCGAGGGTGCCCCATCCTAACGTCGCATTCTGTGCGACGTTAGGGTGGGAGACCACACCGCCGTCGTCATGAGCTCTTCCTGATGGCTGACGACTGGCAGCTGACGGCTGAAAAGGCAACCGATACAGCCCCGCCACGAACGGAGAAATCAATCGCGCCGGCGTAATGTCATGATCGACAATTTCAACCTTGATCTGTCCGCCATGCGTGTGCCCAGCCAGACTCAACTCAATCCCCAACTCCGCGGCCCGCGGAAACGAATTCGGATTATGCGACAGCAAAATATTCGGCATATCGCGCCGCACCAGATGCGCAATTTCCTCCAGCATTGGCCCCGTGCGCTCGCCTGAAACCATGTGGTCCCGCTGATAATCGACGCCAATCAAATTAAACCGGTCGCCATTGTGTTCAACAACTTCATTCCGAGCCCGCAGCAATCGCATCCCATGCGACTGAAACAACCGCTCCGCCTCATCCTCCACTCCCGCATAAATCTCGTGATTCCCATTGCATCCCCAAACGCCCAGCGGAGCGCGTAGTTTGGCCAGTTCTCCAATGCACGCATTCAGCGGGTCGCCCTCGCTCGACACAAAATCTCCGGTAACAAACGAAATATCCGGCGAGAGTTCATTCGCCATCGCGACCGCCCGCGCAATCTCCCGCGGAGGCATGTAATCCCCAATATGAATGTCGCTCAACTGCGCTATGCGCAACCCCTCCAGCTCCGGCGGAAGATTCGCAATCGGCACATCCACGCGTTCCACGGTATAGCGCAAACGCCCGGCGGCAAATCCATAAGTGGCCGCCAGAAACGGAACGCTCCCCGCTAAAAAAGCTGCATAACGAAAAAGTGTCCGCCGCGAAGCGTCAAAGCCCGATTCGCCATGAGCGTTAATCGCATCTCCACGCCGCAAATTCGAAATCGCAGCAGTAACCCACTCAATGCCGCCCACAGACTTCACCGCAATCAGCGCAAACAGAGAAGCAACGATCCATATCCGCGAAATAGCAATGAAGCTCTTGCCGAAAGGAGCCCGCGAAACCAGATGTCCAAGCAAGGAATCAAAGAGCGCGGCAAACAGAGCCACAGCCACGGCAATCAGCGCAATCTGCAAACCCGATCGCCATTGCGAATTCGTGAGCGCCGAAATCCAGTTCCACGCCCGCAGAAACCAGAAACGTTGAACCCATAAACAAGCGCGAGGAATATAGCTAAGAAAAGAATTCGTCCGATCAGGTGATTACTCCCTTTGGAAGTCCCAGACAAATTAGATGCACCGCATCCGCAGAAGACGCGGCCATCGCGAGCAAGGGTCTCCAAGCAACATCACTCGATTCCGCATCCTCAGCCCACTTTCCAACTTTGTCATCTTGAGCGGAGCAGGAACTTCACAAAGTGAAGTCCCTGCGGAGTCAAAAGACCCCTACTCCCAGGAACAAAGATAGGAGCCGCAAGGTATCCTCACAATGGAGCGTAGGTAGAAACGGCTCGCAGATTCCCGAATTGGTTCGGACCAAAGTCAGTTCCACGAGGAAAAACGTTGACTTAACGCTTCCACCAAACTCACACTAAATGCTGACGCGCCCCTTGTTTCGAAAATTGTGTAGGGCGGACACTCTTGTCCGCCGCCAACGCCTCCCAGGAGGCAGGCTCCGAGCCGAGGAGATATCTTTGACATCACGCACGGAGGTAGCCATGAATCGCTCCGGTTTTTGCGGCTTTGCCCATTATCCCCGTCCTGCCCAAAAAGTCTCATGTCTGCCTAAAAACCCTTGTGTTAAGCTGTTCGGCCAAATGACCAACCAAGACGAACGGTACGTTTATTGGGCGGCAAAGTGCAAAGAATGCGGAGCTACCGTTTTCTTGGAGTGTATTGCTAAGGAAACGGAAAAGCTAAAGGGTCGCAAATACGTCCTGATGGAGTTTGATCCGTTCAAAGAAACCTGCAAGAAATGTGGAGTCGAGCACGAATACGACAGAAAAGATATTTTTCAGGTTAGCTATTTTGCTCCGCAGGCAGATTACGTCGCAAGTCGCGGTTTCGTGAAGGCACATCATACTTCGTCAAGTCCACATCAAGAAGAATAGAGGGGACGCACCAACAACTCTTTTCTCCCGGTTCAGGCGCGATGAAATACCCGCAATTCAGAAGTTTAATTGCCGCTAGGATTTGGGCTTCTCTGTCCGCATCGTTACCGTCTTGGTTCTCCGCCTGAATCGGATTCTCCGCGCACGTCATCAACTCCGCTTGCGATTCGGGGCGGGTCTTTGGCGCGGCGTGTTCCAGTAGGGACTCTTGCATTTCGGGCATACCTTCGGTTCCTCGGTGTTGTCTTGCCGGGGTGCCCAGATGTGCTCACACCGCTCACACTGATACCCCTGAATAGTGACTCTAGCCATTCCATGAGCATATACCAAAAGGAATATACGTCAAGGAAAATATTATTGAGAATTTACTTGACAGCATATATACCTAATGGTAATATACTTCTCGTAGTCACGAGGAGCCTGTCATGGAACTCAGAGAACTTCGCGGAATGGAACTCGCGGCAACCCGCACTATACGGAAACTGGATGGATGGTGGCGGGTTCCCTCGCAAGCTGGAACGGGCGTTTACCGCGTTCAACTCGCCAAGAAGTTCGCTACTTGTGAGTGTCCTGACTTCGCCAGTCGCGGACTCAAGTGCAAACACATTTTCGCCGCTACCTTCGTCAGTCGCCGCGAAACCAATGCGGACGGTTCGGTGACTCTGACACAAAGCCTAACAATTGCTTCCGAGACTCAGACTACGTATCCGCAGCCGTGGGCCGCTTACAACGAAGCCCAGACGAACGAAAAAGACAAGTTCCTGACGCTTCTATCCGACCTGTGCAACGGCCTTCCGCTTGGGCCGCGAGTCAAGAAAAACGGTCGGCCTACTCTGCCGCTGTCTGACATGATTTTCAGCGCGACGTTCAAGGTCTATTCAACCGTTTCGCCCGCCGCTACATGTGCGATCTCGGGCCGCGCAAGAAAAGGGGTTCATCGCAAAAGCCCCGCATTACAACAGCATTTTCAATTACCTTGAGAACCCCGAACTGACGCCCGTTCTCAGGACTTTAATCACTCAAAGCAGCTTGCCATTACAGAGCGTAGAAACTGACTTCGCCGCCGATTCTTCGGGCTTTATGACTTCGCGTTTTACCCGCTGGTTTGACCACAAGTACGGTGTCGAAAAAACGAAAGCCGATTGGGTCAAGTGCCATCTGATGTGCGGTGTCAAAACGAACATTGTGACCGCCGTGGAGATTCACAGTCAACACGCGGCAGATACCAAAATGCTGCCTGCTCTAGCGGAAGCCACTGCTATGAATTTCACGATGCGCGAAGTCTCCGCCGACAAGGGATACGCGAGTAAATCTAATTACGAAGTAATCTGCGCACCTTGGCGCGGTTCCGTTCATTTCTTTCCCTGATAGCCACAAAGGACAAGGCGGCGGCAAATGGGCTGAGATGTATCACTACTTCAACTTCCGCAAGCAGGAGTTCTTACAGCACTACCACAAGCGTTCCAATGTCGAATCTACGTTTAGCATGATGAAACGCAAGTTCGGGGATTCACTCCGCAGTAAGACCGATGTTGCGATGGTCAACGAAACGCTGTGCAAGGTTCTCTGCCACAATCTAGTCGTACTCATTCACGAAATGTACGAACTAGGAATTGACCCTGTGTTTTGGAAACCCACTATGGTGCAATAGATTTGTGCCCGATTCCGTGATATAAGACTTCCCGCTGCGCGGTCTCCCTAATACAACTCTCTTACGGACAAGCCGTATGGACACGCGGCCTATGGACCGCGAGAAGGGAGACCTCCAATGGAAAATAAACCTTCCAGCCAAGTCAAGGTTATCCGGGTGTGGAACCCGCGTGTACTTGGCAATGGCGTCGTGCTATACGTACCGCACTACATAGTAGTGGCTTGACGTTTGGCTAGGGGAAGGCCGCGCAGCAACTAGGAGAACTCGATTATGACAAAAGACGACATCGAACATTTGATAGCGAATCTCGAAAGCTATGCCGTGGGTGGCGAGAAAATATCCAACGTAGTCAGGGAAGTCATGCACACCAACCAACTTCTGAGCGACCGTCTGACAGTCAACGCGGTGCTCTCGTATAACGACGAGAAAGTTAACATGGTTGAATGGACGCGACGTGTGAGTAACCTACTTGCATCTTGCCAAATGCTTCTAGGTGTCGGCGTCATCTTGTTGCTTGCCGAAGTCATTCACCACTGGTAGGAGTTTTGTATAGTCAAAAGCTATATTGAATAGTTCACATCTGTACTACACTTTTCCCGATATGCGATTACTTGCCGCCGCTGTACTTTTAGTATTTGTTTTATCTGTTAAAGGGCCACAGGTTAGAGGCGAAACCTCCAAAAGCCAAAGCGACACCCACACACCCGAAGAAACCCACCCACCCCAGCAGACCGTCGTAATTGAAAACAACGTAGGTAGAAAAATAACTGAAAAAGACGAACCCCACGCCACAAAAACAATAGACTACGTAACGGGGTACTCCACTTTCGTTATCGCCGCTTTTACCATCGTTATGTCCATCGCGGTGATCTTCCAAGTAATAACGGCGCGGAGAACCGAGCGAGCTTGGATCATTGGAAATGTGGTCAACACGAACTTTGAAAGACCTCCAGACCCAAACGAAGAACTCCATTGCGTTGTTTCTATCAAGAATACGGGCAGAACTCCGGCCACAATCACCAGAGCGGGGATCAGTGCAAAATTGTCCAGTTCCTTGAGTGATCTTCCTGCCCTTCCTCAGTACGGGAAGAACGAGAAGGTTTCGTTCAGTCACTTGCTGCTCGTTCCAAAGGATTCCTTCGCCCTGTCCGCGCAAACCATAATAGAAGTCGCCCAGTATGACGCTTTTATGAGCCGCCGCTTGTTTCTCTACGTCCACGGATTCGTGGAATACCGAGACACGTTCAATAGGAAACACGAAACTAGATTCTGTGACTACTACCTCGTTCCAGACGGTGGCGGCATTCTGGTAGAAGGCTTTCAGAGGAACATCGAAGCCCCGCCCGAATACAACAAAGCAACCTAGAAGAATCAGGGCAATAGCGATCTGCCCAAAAACCCCCGCACTTGCCCAAGAACTAGGCTTCATGGGAGACTTTCTGGGCAAAGCCGGTTTTTGCCACCTAACTCCTTATTCCGGAATACTTTACATTTAAGTTATTTAGAATGAATACTTTAACTCAAAAATGATAGGGGGGGAGGGGGTACACATTTGGGTATAAACAAGGCGTATCTCTAACATAATGAATGGGATGTGTCCCCTGACACCTCAGTCAGAAGCTAAGGCCACACTAGCAGTTTTCAGCAAACCGGCGCGCGCCCGCGCCTCCCGAGTCGCCGCCTGCACCCGCGCCGCCGCCGTCCCGCCGGGCACATCATGAATCGCCAGCACTTCACTTAGCTCCAGCCGCGCCGGCAAATCCACATCAAACGCCGGATGAATCGCCTGCAAATCCTTAATCGACAAATCCTGCAAATTGCATTTCAACTCGAGGCAAAGCTGCACGGCCTTTCCAACCGCCTCATGCGCCTGCCGGGAAGCCACGCCGCGCTCCACCAGATACGCCGCCGCCGCCCAGGCGTTCATAAATCCGGACCGCGCCTCCGCATCCATCTTCGCGAAGTTGAATTCCACCGTCCGCATCCACCCGTGACCAACGGCAGCATCGAAGTCACCGTGTCGGCCGCGCCGAACAGAGGCTCCTGTGTCTCTTGCAAATCTTTGTTGTAAGCCAGCGGCAATCCTTTCACAGCAGTCTCAAGCGCAGTAGCAAATCCGGCCACCCGCGCCGCTTTTCCGCGCACGAGCTCCAGCAGATCAGGATTTTTCTTCTGCGGCATCGCACTCGATCCCGTCGAATAAGCCTCCGGAAGCACGACAAAATCGTAAGCGGAAGTGGAGAACAAAATCATCTCCTCCGCCCACCGGCTCAAATGCAGCGACAGAACCAAAAGCGCCTGCACAAACTCAATCGCGAAATCGCGATCGCTGGTAGCATCCATGCTGTTTGCGGTAATGTCGTCGAACCCCAACTCCGCCGCAATCGCCCGCCGGTCGAGCGACAGCGTAGCTCCGGCAATCGCGCCCGAACCCAGCGGACAAAGATTGACGCGCTTCCGGCAGGAAGCCAGCCGTTCCGAATCGCGAAGAAACATCTCAACATAAGCCAGCAACCAATGCGCGACCAGAACAGGTTCCGCAGGCTGAAGATGAGTAAAACCAGGCATTGCCGCCGCGCCTGCCGACTCAGCGCGAGCAACAATGGCCTCGATCCAGTCGGCCAAGAGGTTCTGCAAATCGTCAATCGCCGCCCGCACAAACAATCGCAGGTCCGTAGCAATCTGCTCATTCCTGCTTCGCCCCGCGTGCAGCTTGTAACCCGTCGCGCCAATCAGCGCTGCCAGCTTCTTCTCGACAAAATGGTGAACGTCCTCGGCCTCGGGATCACGGAGAAATTCGGGAGCTCTGGCGAGCGTCCCAAGCTTATTCAAGCCGTCGAGGATTTCCGCGAGGTCTTCCGCGCTCAGCACTCCCGCATGCTCCAGCGCCCGCGCATGCGCGCGGCTGGCCGCAAGTTCAAAAGGCAGCAGCCGTTTGTCATAGTCAAACGACCGCTGCCATTTTTCGAACTCCGGATCAAGTCCTTGCCGAAAGCGACCCGACCACATCTTCATCAGCCAACCTCAATCTTCGTCTGCTTCTTCGTCGCCGACAGTTTCCAGCGCCGCGCGGCAACGCGAAGGCAATCCCAGTATCCGAATAAATCCCTCCGCATCCTTCTGATCATAACCCGCGCCCATCGTGAACGAAGAAAGATCGGTGCGATAGAGCGAGTGCGGCGATTTGCGGCTATCACGCTCACATTGCCCTTATAGAGCGACAGCGAGACTGAGCCCCTAACATTCTGCTGCGTCGTCTCGACGAACGCGTCCAGCGCCTCGCGCAGTGGCGTAAACCAGAACCCGAAGTACACAAGCTCCGCATACTTGAGCGCCACATGCTGCTTGAAATGCAACAGATCGCGATCCAGACAGAGCGCCTCAAGCTCGCCATGCGCGGCCAGCAGCAAAGTTCCGCCCGGAGTCTCATAGCACCCGCGCGACTTGATCCCGACAAACCGGTTCTCCACCAGATCGATGCGCCCCACAGCGTTCCGACCGCCAATCTCATTCAGCAGCTCCAGCAGCGAAACCGGATCCAGCGTCTGCCCGCCCACCGAAACCGGAACGCCCTTCTCAAATCCAATCTCCACCTGCTCTTCTTTATCCGGCGCTTCCTGCGGCGACCGCGTCATCTGCCAAGTCGAGGCCAACGGAGCGTTCGCCGCATCCTCCAACTCTCCGCCCTCATGGCTCAAATGCCATAGATTGCGGTCACGGCTATGAATCTTCTCGCGGCTCGCGGCCACCGGAATCCCGCGCTTCTCCGCGTAATCCAGGCAATCCTCGCGCGACTTCAAATCCCACTCGCGCCAAGGCGCCACCACCTTCAGTTCCGGAGCCAGCGCCTGGTAAGCCATCTCAAACCGCACCTGATCGTTGCCCTTGCCCGTACATCCATGCCCGACGGCCGAAGCGCCTGCGCTCAGCGCCACTTTCACCTGATGCTTGGCAATCACCGGCCGAGCCAGCGAAGTGCCGAGCAGATATTTGTTCTCATACACGGCCCCAGCCTTCAGCGCCGGCCAGACATACCCAGTCAAAAACTCCTCGCGCAGATCCTCAACCACAACCTTGCTTGCGCCCGTCTTGTAGGCCTTGTTGACGACCGCTTCCACGTCATCTCCCTGGCCCACGTCGGCGACCATCGCGATCACCTCATAGTCATAATTTTCCTTGAGCCACGGAATAATAATGGAGGTATCCAGCCCTCCCGAATACGCCAGAACGATTTTTTCTTTTGTCGCGAATTCCTAGGCATGAGCGCTCCTCACCGAAAACCCCGGATGCAAGAATGATCCCACGCCGCCGCCCAGCAGCCAAACCAGAATCGCCTTCTGAATGTGCAGGCGATTCTCCGCCTGATCAAACACCACCGAATTCAGCGAATCGATCACCTGATCCGTAACCTCGCATCCCCGATGCGCCGGCAGACAATGCATAAACCGCGCATGCGGCGCGGCCAGCGCCATCAATCCGGCATTTACCTGGAACGGCGCGAAAATCGCCTGCCGCTCCGCCGCTTCGCTCTCCTGTCCCATGCTTGCCCACGTGTCGGTATAAACCGCGTCGGCGCCTTTCACGGCCTTACGCGCGTCATTCCCAATGCGCAGCGTCGCGCCCGTCTCCTCTGCAATCGCCTGCGCCATCGTCAGAATAACCGGATTCAACCCGTACTTCTCCGGCGTGGCAATCGAAACCTTCGACCCCATCGAAGCCCCCGCCAGCAGCAGCGAGTGCGCCATGTTGTTGCCATCGCCGACATAAGCGAAATGAATTTTCTTCAAATCGCCAAAATGCTCGTGCAAGGTAAAGAAGTCCGCCAGCGCCTGGCAAGGATGCTCCAGTTCGCTCAGCGCATTGATCACCGGCACGCCCGCATACGTCGCCATCTCTTCCACGGTCGCGTGTTTAAACGTCCGCAAAACAATAATGTCTATCCACCGCTCCAAATTATGCGCGATATCATAGAGCGACTCGCGCGCCGTTAAACGGTTGGCCGTCTGGTCGACAAAAAATGTGCTCCCTCCCAGGCTGTCCATGCCCGCCTCAAACGTCAGCCGCGTGCGCAGCGACGGCTTCTCGAAAAACATCACCATCTGCTTGCCCGCCAGCACGCCGCGGAAATCCGCCGGACGCGCCTTGAGCATCGCCGTCAAATTAAACAGCTGCTGAATCTCCGCCGGCGCCAGATCATGCACCGAAATCAGATCGCGCGGCGCCACCGGTTCCGCCAGCACGTGCGCTGCATTGTTGAATGCCATGGCTTCACTTCTAATTTGCGTTTTGTACATTTCCGTTCGTCTGCACTCCGTTTCAAGAAAAAGTCTGCCCCAAGGTGCCCCATCCAAACTCCGCTTGAGCGGGGTTTTACTCTGCCCACGTCAGAAGTCTTCCGCTGACCCCACCTACCCCATATCCCGAATCCGCCGTGCCAGCGCCTGCGCTTTTTTGTTGTCGGCCGCGATGACCAGCACCGTGTCGTCGCCCGCAATCGTCCCCACCACCTCGGGCCAGTGCGAAGCATCCAGCGCAGCCGCCACCGGCTGCGCGCTCCCCACCGTCGTCTTCACCACCAGCATGTTCTGCGCCTGCCGGATCTCCAGCACAAACTGATGCGCCATCCGCATCACCGAAGGCAAAACCCCCTCCGCCACCGATTTCTCCGTGGCCCGCCGGTAACCCTCCGGCCCTTTCACCAGTTTCAACTCGCGGATATCGCGCGATAGCGTAGCCTGTCCCACTTCGATACCCTTGCGCTCCAGGATGTGTTGCAGCGCCTCCTGGCTTTCCACCGGGCCGTCATCCAGCAAATCAAGAATCGCTTTGTGCCGCGCTGTCTTAGACATAAATAAAACCGAATGAATAAAAATCCATCCAGATGAATAAGTATCCATTACAGGGAAAGAAAGTGTCAAGCGAAAACGGCTCGGGCATGGAGTGAATAAATAAAGGATTGGAGCACCGGGCGCGCTGGCCCTCTCTCAGAACCTCGCGCCGAGGAAAGAGCGGTCGGGCCGCCGCCAAAGCCGCGAAGCGGCGATAGAATGGAGCCCAGGCGCCAACCGTGGGTTGAAGATGCGAGCCGCGTCAGCCCCGAAGGGGCGAAAGAAACCCCCCGCCGGCACGCAACCGAGACATGTCGCGCCTAATTCCTCGCGACCGGCAGCTTGAACTCCACGCCCACAGCGTCATTCGCCTTCTGGGTAGCCGCGAGATCGAGGTCCGCGATCGGGATCTTGCGCGCTCGCTCGCCCGAAAAATCGAACACCGTGTCCCCCACAATCGCGTAGTTCACGACCTCCACGCGATGTCCGTCTTTAAAAATCAGCACGGTAGTCGGCTGTGCTACCACTGGCGCAGGAGGATCGGGGGTCGCCGCTTCCGCACTCGCCGCGTAATTTTCGTCCGCACCGTTAGCGGGATCGGCCTCTCCGCCCGGCCCCGCCTCAGCCATCCCACGCTCATCGGCGAGGAGGTCCTTCCTCGTTCCCGCGTTCCGCGAGTGGCTTGCATCGGCGCGCGCGGGACGGTTTGGCTCGGCGGCCGCAGCCTCCGGCTCATCCTCATCCTCGGCCGCGTCATCTCCCATTTCTACCGGATACGGCACCGCGTAAGGAATGTAAACGGGCTCAACCGCAACGCCGCGACCGTCCCCGCGACGATGGTGTTTGTGATGTTCCCGCCGCTGCGTCCCCGGCGAAGGATACGGAACCAGCGGCGAGAAACTGGAAGGGAAAAAGAAGGTCGCGCAGCACCCCACATACGGCGCCCCACCATAGGCATTCCCGTTAGCCCGCACCGCCGAGAACGCCGCGTTCGTTCCTCCGATTCCGGAAGGAGGAACGCCGTGAAACTCCATATAAGGACTCTGCGCCTGAAGCGGCAAAAACAAGAAAACAGCAAACCCAAACAGCCCCAGCAGAAAACCGAATCGTCGAGCGGCCAGCATCGGCGCCCTCCCCGGAACATCTTTGGACACACCAAGCCCCGACACAAGACATCTCGAAATTTGTCCTTCAGACATTCGCGCGGGACAGGTCGAAGCGCCCGAATTCGGAATAATTCGAGCCCTACCTATTAGAACTCACCATGGGGTGAAAGTTGCGTAGAAATTTGTCACGGCGTGTCGACGATACCGGCAAAAAATTGCACTCAAGCCGCTGTCAGCGGCACACGCGAAGTAATCTTCCGCAGCTCAAGAATCCGGTGCCGCACATAACCATCCTCGGTTAAATGCGCGGAAGCCGTGGCCTTGCGGGTGGTGGCCACCATTTGATCGAGTGGGCTGCGATGCGTAAACTGCGGATCGAGCTCCTTGCAGAATTCGCACGGACGGCTGGAGCGAGTATCAAAACGTTTCATGACCTCTGGATCGACATGTTCCACGAAGATTCTCCTGCATGGCGAGAATGACTGGTTCGTGAGGCAAGGTTCTAATCCCAGTTGCGACAGCGACCTCGAAGACGGCCCCAAAATTGAGAAGTGCATTTTTACTACAGTCAGCGACTCCAGGCAAGTCCCTCGTCAACCCCAGTGTTTATGCGGCACGGAGAAAGGTAGATGCGCGGTTTGCGAATCCCCGCCAATTCGCGCGGATTTATATAGAGCTAAAGACAAATTTGCGAGAATCCGCGAAAATCCATGAAATCCGCGGAAAGTGAAGTTGCACTTCTTCCGCGAACGCGCATTAATTTATGATCACGGAGATCCTGTGAATCGCGCCGACGCTACATCCCGCACCGTTTTCCTCTTCGACGTCGACAACACCCTCATCGACAATGATCGCGTTGCCGCCGACCTCCAGTGCCATCTGCAAAGTAAAGTCAGCGCCGAAGCGGCTGAGCGTTACTGGCAAATCTTTGAGCAGCTCCGCACCGAACTCGGCTACGCCGACTATCTCGGAGCCCTCCAGCGCTATCGCATTGAGCGTCCCCGCGACCCCAAGCTCCTCGAAGTTTCGTACTTCATGATCAACTATCCTTTCGCCAACCGCCTTTACCCCGAGTCGCTCGACGCCGTCGACTACGCGCAGCGTCTCGGGCAGGCCGTCATTCTCAGCGACGGCGACGTCGTCTTCCAGCCGCGCAAGGTCGATCGCTCCGGCCTCTACGATGCCTTCGAAGCCCACGTCCTTATCTATGTCCACAAGGAATTGGAACTGGATGATGTGCAGGCGAAATATCCCGCCCGGCATTACGTCATGATCGACGACAAAGTCCGCCTGCTGACGGCAATCAAACAGAAATGGGGTGCGCGCGTCACCACCGTCTTCCCGCGCCAGGGACACTACGCCCTGGACGCCGCGCTGGTAGCCCAATTTCCCAAGCCCGACATTACGATGGACCGGATAGGTGAGTTACAGAATTATTCGCTCGAACAGATTTTGACAGCCGCATCTTTAAAGTAGCTGTTCTTCGGCCGTGTTACTCCGGGCCCTCTTCGAGCGCGGCGCCGTGTACCAGGTTCTCCAGTTCCAGGCTGAGGCCTGTGCGGTTCTCGTTGCTCAATTCGACGAAGCGGAAAGGCTGGAGACAGCCCCGCGTCGCCCGCATCGGAAACATCATCTTCGACCGGCAGCGGAAGCTGCTACCGCCAACCGTGAACAGAGTGGCTACCTGAATCCCTTCATCCAGCGGATTCTCCAGCGACAGCAGTCCGCCATTCTCCGATAACTGGTTCAAACGAGCCTGGACTTCACGTCCGCTCTCCAGCAGCACCCGGGCGGGAATCGCGCCCCGGAGCTTGACTCGTGTGCTCCGTTGTTGCCGTCGCGGAGTATAGGAATTGCCTGACATCTCACCGTCAGTATTTCACCAGCGATACGCGAGGAGCACGTTACGAAAGTAAATCCTTCAGCGTCTACGCATGGGCTCGGCTATGCATACGCCTTCCAGAAAAAATACGCCGCCATTCCCGTCCCGACAAAAATAACAAAGCCGCGAATCCACACCGGCGGCAGCTTCTGGGCATAATGCGCCCCAAGATATCCACCCACAAGCGCGCCCAGAATCATCACCGTCCCCTGCTTCCAGACGACCGCGCCCTTGACGACGAATGTAATCACGGCCACACCGTTGATGATCCCGCCCAGCACCACTTTCAGCGCATTCATCGCGTGAATGTCGGTCATCCCGATCACCGCCAGCATCGCGAGATTCAGAATGCCCACTCCGCCGCCAAAGTACCCTCCATAAACCGAGACCACCAACTCGAACGCCGACGCAAACACTAGCGATGAAGTCGAAATGTCATGCGCCAGCCCTCCCTGTGACCGCGACAGCCGCCCACCAAAAACAAACAGGAGCGTCGCTCCCAGCATGAGCCAGGGCAACACGCGCAAAAAAGTCTGCGCCGGTGTGTGCAGCAAAAGATAGGCCCCGGCAATTCCGCCAATCACGCTGGTTACGGCCAATGGCACCATCACCCGTCGCGAAATATCGAGATGTTTGCGATAGGCGCCGGTGCTGGCGGTGACTCCTACCCACAGTGCGACAGTGTTGGTAGCGTTCGCGGAAATAGGCGCAACGCCCGTAAACAGTAGCGCTGGAAAGGCGATAAAACTCCCGCCCCCGGCGACGGCGTTTAGTGCGCCACCAAGCGCCCCAGCCACAAAAAGGAAGATGGCAATGTGAATCGGCAAGTACAAGATTTAACACGACCAGACGCCGACAGGCCAACGTAGATCCGACCCGTGAAAAAAATACCTGGCGTGACATAGGTCACATGCAGATGTTCACAAGCCCGTTAGCCTCAAGTCAAGGATGGCGTCATGGGAACGCAAGCGCAAATCGAAGTTCCAGAGATCGCGGCAAACCTATTAACCCCAAAGCCAGGAGCACAACCAAGTCCCGCCGCAAGGCCCAAGAAGAAACTGGTCCGCCGCACCGATCGCGACTACTCGCAACTAGCGCGCCGCAGCTTCCAGGCAGCCTTTCTCCTCCTCAACCTTTGGCTCGGCAGTATCTTTTATTTTTGGGTAAGGCAATTTGAGCCGGGCGGTGCACCAACCTCCTTGCACCGCCCAGCGGGAGTCGAAGGCTGGCTTCCCATCGCCGGCCTCATGAACCTCCGCTACCTCTGGCTCTCGCATCACGTGCCAGCGCTGCATCCCGCGGGCATGTTTCTGCTGATCGCATTTCTCGCAATCTCGTTCCTCTTCCGCAAAGCCTTCTGCAGTTGGCTCTGCCCGGTCGGAACCCTCTCCGAATACCTCTGGCGCGCAGGCCAGAAATTATTCCGCCGCAACTTTCACCTGCCGCCCTGGCTCGACCTGTCTCTCCGCAGCCTAAAATATCTGCTGCTCGGCTTCTTCGTCTGGGCCGTGATGTCCATGGCTGCCGACGAACTCGCCGCCTTCATGAGCAGCCCTTACGGCTTGATCGCCGACGTCAAGATGCTGAACTTCTTCCGCCACCTTGGTGAAACCGGCGCCATCGTCCTTGGCGTTCTCGTGGTCGCCTCGCTCTTCATCCAAAATTTCTGGTGCCGCTATCTCTGCCCCTACGGCGCACTACTCGGAATCGCCGCGCTCGCCAGCCCCACCCGCATTCGCCGCACTCCCGAAACCTGTATCGACTGCGCGAAATGCGCCAAGGCCTGCCCCTCCGCGCTGCCCGTCGATAAGCTCATCACTATCAAGTCCGCGGAATGCACCGGTTGCCTGGAGTGCGTAGCCGTGTGCCCAGCCAAAGACACACTAAGCCCCGCTCTGCCAAGACTTCCCGGTCTGAAGCCGCAAGCGCCGAAGGTTCCGGTGTGGGCCATGGCTGCCGGCATTGCCATTTTGTTTTTTGGGATCGTTGGTTTCGCGAAAACCTCGGGCTACTGGAACACGCCAGTCCCCCATACCCTGTACCAGCAACTGGTCCCGCACGCCGATGAGGCGCGCCATCCGATGCCTGCTGTCGACAACTGAAACTCCGGCCGCATCTTCTATGCTACGAGATCACAATTGAATCGGCTGAAAAGGCATCACGACACTGGAAACCAGGGTCCTTACGAAGCCGTTACCCTCTTGCCACCACCCCACAAAGATTTGCCCGTCATCTCCCTTGCGGACTTGCAAAGGATGCCAATCGCCGGATGAGTCGTTGATACTCACGATGAGTGAGCGGGTATCGAGACGTAAGCCCGCTTGGAGCGCCTTGAGCGCGCTTTCCTTTGCGCTCCAAATCAGAGTCGAAACGCTCGCCCGGCCGGCGGGGGAACTGTCCGTAACTAGCGCTTGTTCCTCGACGGTGAAGTAATCGGCAACAAATGCCTCACTGCGCGGTGCGACCTGCTCCAAATCACAGCCGAGTGCGGCTCCGGAAAGAGATACCGCGCACACGGCACGGCCGCAGCTATGACTGATCGAAATTTTGCGTGCTGCCGAGATTGCAAATTGCCTTGCCAGTTGAGAATCAACAACGGCGTCGGGTGCGCCTGACGGGGCAACACAGATTTGTATCTTCGCGAGAGCCTCCAGACTATCTGAAATGCCCAGACAAAGGGCCATCGCGCGCTTCGCCGTCCAGCGACCCAGGCGCCAGTCGGCGCGGCGCTTCGCAAAACGCAAATGTCCGAGTTGCCGAGATTCGTCAGAACTTAACCAATCGTTGCCGGTCGGTAAGTCGGCCTCGGTTTGTTCCAACCAATAAACATTCATGCCATCTGGTGACTCGCAGGGCGCAGAATCTTGCGAAGGATGCGACATCCGCGACATTCTCTCTTCCACGCGCATACGCTACGCGGCGTTTTTAATCGATGCGACCTTGCCGGTTTCGGGTGCTTCCGCTCTTGATTCCTGCTCCTTTTCTACCGCGGTGCTCACCGCATTGATGAGGTAGGGACGAAGGGTCGCAGGAGCGATGATCTTGTGCAACGCGCCCACCTTCAGGGCTCGCTGTACGCTGTGCACGCGGTCAAATTCGTCGGCCACTTCGCCGAGTTTCTCGGATTGGATCGTCTTGAAAAGTTCGGCCGCTTGCGTGCGCAAGCGCCCTTTTTCGACGCCGGTTGCTCTCGCGAGAGCTTCATTCAGTGTTTGTAGACGCGGGTCTTTGCGAGTCCGGGCGTCGACCTCGCTCGCAAAAACCACGGCAGCCGCGGGCGCGCCTCCAATGACGGAGGCATAAGTCCCTTCCAGCGCCACCACCTCGAGCTGCTCGTTCAAAGCGCGGGAGAAAACCACATAGGCGCCGCCGTGATAGCGGGAAATCACGCAGAAGACGATGGGGCCGCGGAAGTTGACGACAGCCCGTCCGATCTCGGCGCCATATTCGAGTTGCAGCTTGCGCAAGGATTCGGGGGATCCGTCAAAGCCTGAGAGATTGGCCAGGATGACGGCTGGCCGATTATTACTGGCCGCGTTAAGAGCTCGAGCCACTTTTTTAGAAGACATCGGGAAAAGCGTGCCGGCGGTCCATTGGTCGGGCCCGTCGGCGGGCACAAATCCCAGGCGAGGCACCGGGCGAGATTCGATGCCAATCAGACACACGGGATAGCCCCCGAGGTGGGCATCCCAGACTACGGCCATCTCCGCCCCGCGCATGCCGGACCAGCGCTCCAGGGGAGCATGGTCCTGGTCAACCGTGGCCATCATGACGCGGCGAATGTCGAAGGATTTCTTGCGTCCGGGATTGGTGTCATTGGAGAAGATCTCGCCGGTCCGCGCGAAGCCTTCCTCCCCATCTCTTTTGTGAGGGTAGGACTGGACATCGCGGTCGACTGGATCGTGGGTAAGAGCACGTCGCGGGAATCGCTCGCCCGGCGCGACATAGGCGTGTTCGTAATGGCGATAGAGGATGCGGCAAGCCTCTTCGATGTCGTGCGCAAAGTACTGGGCTTGGCCGTTCAGCCCCATAATGCGGTCGTAACCGCCAATCCCGAAATTATCCTCGGCCGAGATGCCACCGGAGTAGTCGAGCGCGCGCTTGCCGGTGAGAACCATGGCCGCTTTCGGCGTCATGACGAGGATGCCGCGGGTGTGCATCAGCATGGTGGCTTCGGCATTCCAGTACGGTTGGGCGCCGACGTTGATGCCATTGACGAGCAGGTTGATTTCGCCGCCCGCCTGAGTGAACAGAACGATGCGGCGCAGGACAGCTGCAATCCAGTCCATGTTCTCGACGCCACTGTCCATGGAAATCTTGGCTCCGGCCGAGATGGGAAACCACTCCAGCGGGACGCCGAGTTTCTGGGCCAAATCGAGAGCGGCGATGATGCGTTTGCACTCGGGCTCGGCGAGGGCACCCAGATCCCGGCCCGGATCGCCAGCTATCAAGACTCTGGTCATGCCTTCGGGATAGCGCTCCGTAAAGTTGCGGATGACGCCGGCGATGATGTTCGATTTGTTTTGCCCATAGGGGCGGTCGACGGGAACAAGCCGATCGTCGGGGCCGAGATCGTGCTCCACAAAGGTGCCAGGGGGAAATTCCGCCCGCGTCTCTTTCGGAGACGGGGTCAGCATTTTGATGATCTCGTAGGGATAGACCATGCCACGTTGGCGCATGCGAACGACTTTCTGTTCATACTCCGACAACGGTTTCATGGGCTGGAGTTTGTTGGCGGGGCGGAAGGTGATCAACAGACCGCTGCCCACCGGGGTAGAGATTCGAACCACCATGTCGCGCAGTTCGCCCGTTTCTGGGTTGGGGATGCGAGCTCGGACTACGACCTGCTCCAAGCCAAGGCCTTCGGTTTCGGGCTGCAACTTGTGCACGATGTCGTTCAGCTCATCGGCCTTGAGATTGAGCGGAGGCCACACATAGAGCAGGACCCGATTCCAGCAGAGGCGCTCATGAGCCTTGCGCCGCGACTGAACAGCGCGGATGGCGGCGAGCGCTTCGGCAAACATTCGCTCCAGGTGCGGCAATTGCGCGATGCGGCCTGCCTCATCGCGAACGGGAGTAAGATCGCGAACCTCGGCGCACGCGAACAGACGTTCATCCTTGGGATTGTCGCGGGCAACACCACGAATCAGATAAATATCTTCCGCTGAGGGAAGCCGCTCAATATTGAAATTGTTGAGGCGCCACAGATGCAGACGTTTGCCCATCATCGGGTGAATGCCGCGATAGAACCGGTCTTCGGCATAGGTGCCATTAGACGGACGATAGGTGAACTGCTGCATCGTGCCGGCCTGGCCGTTCGGGCCCCCGACAGCGACGAGGATGCGGTGAATGGGCCGAATGAATCCGGCTTGCTGAAGCAGCGCGCAGATTTCCCCCTGAGTCGTTTCCGGCTCGCTCAGCGGGTCGGAATGCCAGGCGTATAGATCGATGACAATTTCGTGATCGTCCGGGATCTCAGCGATCAAAGGGTTCAGTGTTCGGGCGGTTTCGGAGAGCCGGGCGAAGTCCGAGTGCGTGCTGAATACATGTACGCGTTTGCCCTCATGATCGTACTCGGTGGATGCATAACACTGTCCATCGGCGACCCACGAGTGGAGGTCCATGAGCATGCGAATCCGGTAATAGCGCCGAATAAAGACCTCGAGCATCACCTGGCGCAGAACCGGGTTTGCGTTGGCAAACCGGCTGGCGAACAAGCCGACGAGGGGGTGAGGACACTCCACCAGCGCGCGTACTTTATGGTGCCGGTCGGCGGCGTCGGAATTGGCAGCAAGATGGGAGAGATCGGATTCCACCTGATCGTAGACTTGCTTGCGCGCTGCCTCAAACAGTGGCTTGTCAAAACAGCGATAGCGCACCTCCCGTGCCATGTCACTGACTGCCGGGAACTGTTCGCGGGTGCTGAAGATCAGCCGCCCGAGAAGAGTCCGGAAATCTTCGCCGGCACTTACGGATTGATCTCCGGCGCACTGCAAGCGGCGTTCCAGGATGAGCAGAATGGGCGCGATCTGCTGCTCCAGGCGCTGATGCGACTTGTAGATCCAAAGCAGACTGTCCTCCAATTGTGGCGAGCGATCGAGTGTCGTTACGCCGTAGTGAGTGAGTGCACGTTGCAGAGCTTGGACAAAAGTGGCTGGCAACCCCTCGCCCCGCGTCTCGATCAAGCGCAGGTAGGTAAAGAGATACGCTTCAACGCTCGGACGCTCGCCGCCAACCGGATCGTCAAGCTGCGGCTGGCGGTGAAACAAAGAAGAGATGTCGACGAAGGTGTTGAGAATTTCATTCTCCGCGCGCTGGATCTCTTCATCGGTAGTCGGACAATTGCGGCTCCACTCGGACAGGGAGCAGGTCGCTTGCGCGGGATCGACATCGAAGCCCAGCATGAGCCGGCGAATCTCGTGCAAGTTTGATCGAGCCGGGGCGAGTGGATCGGCGATACCTTCGCAAGCCGCTTTCGACGCTCCGAGAGCTACCCGCTTCTGCTCGGTCACGTTTGCCTCGTCAGCTACGGGGTCGATTTGCAGCAGGGGAGCGCCGGTGTCGACCTGTACGTTGGGAATGATCATTACGCTGCGGACTTTTCCGGAAAAGGGCGCAACGACTTCCATCTCCATTTTCATCGCTTCCAGGACCGCGAGACGATCGCCGGCGGAAACTGAATCGCCCGGCTTGACTTGAATCGAAACCACCACCGCGGGAGCCGGAGCATGCACGACGCCACCGTCGTCGCGGTCGATCCGATGGGCGATGCCATCGACCTCGATTCCATAGCTGACGCCTTGCACCACAGAAACGATGTGAAAGCGCCGCCCAAATCCCTCCAGCCAATACTCGAACGGGCCGAGCCGGTCCATCTCGATCTGGACGCGGGAGCCATCCATTTCCACACCGTACCGGGCGGTTCCTAGACGGAGGATTTTGGGCGAATAGGACTGGCCCCGATAACGCAGTGCGATAGTTCGCCCGACTACGCTCCGAACCTGAGGCCGGCCGCGCACCGCTGACGCGTAAAATTGTGTTCGTTCCATGGTGTGTTCGGCTTCGTAGGCCTCAATGGCCGCGGCCGTCAGTGCGACGTCAGCGTAGCGTCTGGAGACATGCTCGCCACTCGCCGCCAACCTGTCGAGCCACCCGATATCGAACTGAGCGTCCTGCACTTCGGTACGGTTCAGCAACTCGAGGAGAAACGCCTTGTTGCTGGCTCCGCCCTTAACGACAACCACGCTTTCGCGCAGCGCGCGCTGTAAGCGGGAGAGCGCTTCTTTGCGGTTGCGGCCATGCGCGATCAGCTTGGCGATCATGGAATCGAATTCCGCTGGGACGGAGTCGCCTTCAGTGACTCCGGTATCGACACGTACCCCGGGACCGGTCTGAATGCGAAAGCGTTCGACGGTGCCGGGGGCGGGCGCGAATCCATTCTCCGCGTCCTCCGCGTTCAAGCGAACCTCGATCGCGTGGCCGTTAACAACCGGCACCTCTCCTTCCAGGCGGCCGTAGCGCGCAACATGAATCTGAAGTTTGACAAGATCGAGGCCCGTCGTGCACTCGGTGACGGGATGCTCTACTTGGAGACGCGTGTTCATTTCCATGAAGGCAAAACGGCGGCCCTCGGGTTGATAGAGAAATTCCACCGTCCCGGCATTGTGATAGCCGGTCGCCTGACTCAGACGAACGGCGGCTTCACGCAACGTCTGGTCCTGCATGAACGAGAGCGCAGGAGATGGGGCCTCTTCCATAATCTTCTGCTGCCGCCGCTGGATAGTGCAGTCGCGTACCCCGGCGGCCCAGGTTGTGCCGTAGTGGTCAGCGATGATCTGGACCTCGACATGTCGCGCGTTGCGGAGCAGTTGCTCCATGAAGACCGTGGGATTCCCGAACGCCTTAAAGGCCTCGGCGCGGGCGCTCTCAAAAGCTCGGGGAAGTTCGGAAGGGTAGCGCACGATGCGAATGCCGTGACCGCCTCCTCCGGCAGTCGCTTTGATCAGCAGAGGGTAGCCGAGACGGCGTGCATGCGTGGTGGCGTCGGCCAGAGTATCGACCGGGCCGCCGCTCCAGGGAACGACAGGAATGCCAGCCTGCTCCGCTAGCAGTTTGGAAGCGATCTTGTCGCCGAGACGGCGCATGACGTCTCCGTCGGGCCCGATGAAGACGATGCCCAGATCATGGCAAAGGTCGGCGAACTCGGCATGCTCCGCAACAAAGCCCCACCCCACCCAGACGGCCTCCGCACGAACCGCGCTCAAGGCGCGTTCAACCAGGCCATAATCGACATAGCTGCACTTGGAAAGCCTGGTATTCGGATCGACACTGTGGGCTGGGCCAAGCGAAAAGGCCTCGTCCGATTCGCGCACAAACATGGCGTGCCGGTCTGGATCAGTGAACAGTGCGATGGTGCGCAGCGATGTGCCGTATTCCTGGTTGAACTCGCGCGCGGCGTGGATGAAGCGCATGGCGGCTTCACCGCGATTGACAATAGCGATTCGTTGAAAATCGTGCTGCATAAGGGCTCCGATTCAACAGCGCTGTAGTAGCTGGTTGCGTGCGTTACGCGGCCCGAACGGCTTCACCATTCATGACTGCTTGCAGGACTCCCAGATGTTTCAGGTCGGCTGCGGCGGATAGAGCTACCGTGCGGTACCCGCTGAGCTGCAAATAACAATTTCCCTTGTCGTCCACGACTTCGGCGTCAAAGCTTCCATCCTGGAGGTGCGGAGTTACGAGCGCATAGAGGCGTGTTTCCGCCAACTCCGGCGCGCGCAACAGTGAGACACGACCTACGAACTGCGGCAGGCCCATGCGGCCTTGCACGCCCAACTCCCAGAGTCCGGCGGTTTGGAAGCAAAGCTCGATGAGCCGCGGAGCAAGGAGCGTCGGCAGGTCGGCGGGCTGATGATTGTTGCGCAGCCCCTTGGCCATGAGTCCGACGACTCGGTTCCCATCCCACCACGCTCGTTCCACCACCTGATACGCGGGGCCATGGAAGTAGATGCGATAGATGTCGGCTGCTTTGACTACAGAGGCGGACGGAAGCGCCGGGGCTGCGACGTTCACGGGTTTGGGTGCCTGCATGGAGAGCCGCACACGCGCGGTGAAGTGCGTGGTCACTTGCGGTTCGGTCTGGTTGGGTAAATTACGCCGGCCAATCAACCGGCACTCGGCGATCAAAGCGTCATGCTGCGGTCGAATGGCTGCTTCGATGGTGAGCGTGCGCGACTCGTTGCGATAGAACTTGAACGGTGCAAGGAAGTTGACATCCTCGACCGCTTCGACGTGCCAGCCGGGAAGCAGCCGGGAAGCGGCTTCCGCGAATGCCTCGACGCCCATGACGCCCGGCAACACCGGAGTTCTGTCAATCTGGTGATCTTCGAGGAATGGCTGAACTTTGGGATCGAGCGTGGTTTCGATGGTAATGCCGCGGTACAGGCCGGCGTTAGTGATCTTGCCGACCATGGGGCCGGTGAGCTTCTGCGATGTAGATTCGACGGCGGAAGTATCGAGCCCGCCCGTTGCGTCCCACTCGTTGAGGAGAATTCCGAGACGCTGGCCGATCACAATTTCTCCACTCGTTCCTCCAGCGGTCAGTTCGCGGCGAATGATCGGCACGCCCGCTTCCGGTGGCAGCATGTCAATGCCGGCGGTCTCCATGATTTTGGGAATGGAGCCGCGGGACGCCATGCCGATCTCTCCCCATGCGGTCCAATCGATGACAATGCCGCGAAGCGAGGGGTGGGAAGTCCGGAGGCTCGACGTGATCTTGCAGAGCAGGTCGTTGGCGGAACTGTAGTCCGTTTGTCCAGGATTGCCGAACCGCCCCGCGATCGAACTGAAGGCCACGGTCGCGCCCAGTGGCATATCCCCGATCGCCCGCAGGAGATGGAAGAAGCCATCGCTCTTCACGTCGAAAACGAGATCGAACTCGCGCGCGTCCTTGTCGGGCAGGGCGTGACTGCGTTCGATGCCGGCGGCGTGCAGCAGGACGTCAATACGGCCGTGGGCATTGCGGATACGATCGACGACCTTCGTGACACCGTCTCCATCGGTGAGATTCACGCTGATGTAATGCGCAGTTCCGCCGGCTGCACGTACCGCGTCAATTGCACTTTGGGCGGCGTGCGCGCGCTCCAGGGCTGCCAGCTCTTTTTCAACCAGCGCCGGAGTCGCACGCTCGCCACGCGCCTGGATCCGCGCAAACAAATCACGCTTAAGGCCGTCTTTGTCGGTGACAAAGCGCTTGAGATCGGCGTTATTCGGATCGGGCTCAGGCACCAGATCCAGCAGGTAGAAGATGCCGCCCGATGCCGACGCGAGATCGGTGGTAATCGCGGACACGATGCTCCCCGCCGCGCCCGTGATCAGGAAAACTGTTTTGTTGTTCAGCGCCAGACCGGGCTGGCCGTCGGCTGCCGGCTGTTCTTGTAATCCGACGGTCCAACGCAATCCATTCTTGTAGCCGATCTCGACCGCGCCGGTGTCGCGCAAAGTTTCGTCGATGAGAATTTGGGCGATCTCCGCGACATTGCGCTCAGGTTCAAAATCAACGGCCTTGACGAGGGCATCGATCCGCTCGCGCTTGTAGGTTTTAGTGAAGCCGGAGACCGCGCCGCCGAGCGGTGCGATCGCGCCAGCATCGTCGTAACCGTGTTGGCCTCCAAGGCGAAGTGCCGACACGAAGAAAGTGCCGGGCTTTCCAATGGGCTCGTACAAATTACGCATGGTCGTGTAGAGCAACTTGACGCGCAGGTGTACGGCTTTGTGCCAGGTGGCAGCGTCGATTTCAGTGAGATGGCCTTCGTAGTCGAGGGCCGGCAGCCAGTAGACTCCATGGATCGGGCCGGCGGCGAGCCAGGTCTTGATGCGATCAGTCAATTCGTCGGCGGTGGGGCCGCCTTCAATCTGGAGGACCTCAACACCGAGCGTCCGGAGTCGTTGCCTGAGGGCTGCCGCCACGCCGCCTTTGTCTGGCATTATGACGACTCGTTGCCCGCGTTCGAGTTTTACACCAGTTGCTTTGCACATGGAGAGTGGTGGACGAAGGGCCGGAACCGGCACCCGACGCGGAACGCGATTCGCAGCGTCGAAACTGGCGAGCGCGGGACGAGTTGCAGGAACTGCCTCGGATGGTGACGGCGAAACCGGAGCCTGGGCCGGCGCGAGATTTCCAGCGGTTGAGGCGGCAGGGACAACGGCCGCGCCGGGACGCCGGTCGTGCGCGAATTTGATGACGTGGGCAAGCGTCGGGAAGTCGCGCAGCTTGAGGTCGGCATCGCGCGGAATGTTGAACGTCGCGCGCACCGAGGCGAACATCTCGGCTTGCTTGACGGTGTCGATACCAAGGTCGGCTTCGAGGTCGAGGTCAAGATCGAGCATGTCAACCGGATAGCCAGTCTTCTCGGCGACGATGGCGAGGACCTTCTCTTTAATGATGTCGTCGGTCATGGTGTCGGTGGGAGCGGCTGAGGCGACGGCAACAGGCTCGGGAGAAGAGATGGGTACCGCGGCCTTAGTAACGGCGGGTGCCGGTGTTTCGACCGTCACAGGTGCGACGCGTTGCTCAGCCGTGGCCGGGGCCAGATCCGGCCGCTTCTCATAGACGAAGCGGATTACGTGCGCGAGAGTCGGGTAGTCGCGGAGCTTGCGGTTCTCCTCGCGTGGGATGCTGTAAATCTCGCGGATGGCCGCGAACATTTCGGCTTGCTTGACGGTATCGACGCCGAGATCGGCTTCGAGATCGAGGTCGAGATCGAGCATGTCGCTCGGGTAGCCGGTCTTTTCGACCACGAGGGCGAGGATGCGCTCTTTCACGGGTTCGCCCACCGCCTTTTTATCGCTAGGAGGCGCGAGGCTTACAGGTGTTGCAACGGGAGCGCTCACCTTCGCGGGTTCTGGCGTGGGAACATTGATCTCAACTTTCGAAGCAACTGGTACCGGGGCGAGCTTCGAAACGGTGGTGGGCGCAGGCGTCTGGGCTTTGAGGTCGGTGCGCCGATCGCGGACGAACCCGATCACGTGGGCAAGAGTCGGGAAGTCGCGAAGTTTAACAGTCTCGTCGCGCACGATGCCATACGCTTCGCGGACGGCGGCAAATACTTCAGCTTGTTTAACGGTATCGACGCCGAGGTCCGCTTCGAGATCAAGGTCGAGATCGAGCATGTCAACCGGATAGCCCGTCTTCTCGGCAACCAGCGCAAGGATGCGCTCTTTCACTTCATCGCGAACGATCGCGGGCGGCGCGGCGACAACTTCTACTTTTGGCTCGGAGACTTCGCTGACCACGCTCTGGCGCAGTGGCACTGGCGTTGGAGGAGGCGTAGGTGCTTGCTTCACCGCCAACGATGGTGATGGCGCAATCTGCTGCGTCGGTATTGCGATCGCAGGAACCGGCGCTGGCATGGCTCGGGATTCGGTGGTAACTTCCGCATACTTTGCCGCCGCGCCCTGGTCACGCACGCGCAACGTGCGGTGGACGACTTCCAAATCCGCGGTTGGATATCCCGCGATTCGGCTGAGCCAGACGTTCCATGCTGCCGTATCCGCGACGCGGTAGGCATAGCCCAGAGAATTCGGGCTGCGGCGAGCGCCATCTTGGGTTGCAACCCAGCGCAACAGCGTCAAGCTGATCTGAGAACCAAACCCAGCCGCTAGGCGCAGCGCGTACTCGACTGGATATGCTCCACCTTTGGACAAGTTCAGCGTGCCGAGCTGCGGATCGACTTCCTTGAAGTTCGAGACGGGAGGGACGCAGCCGGTTTCGAGCGCTTTGACTGCGACCACATCTTCAATGCCGGCAGCCATCGCATGACCGGTGAATCCCTTGGTGTTGGCAATTACGATCTGATCGGCCACGTCGCCGAAGACATGCCGCAGGGCGTGGATCTCAGCCGCGGCGCTGCCGCCGCGGGCCGGTGTGTAGGTTTCATGGGAGACAAACACGGTGCGAGCGGCGATGTCTTGACGGCGAATGCCGTGGCGCGCTTCCGCCTGGGACACAACGTCTTCCATCATCTGGCCGATGTGCTGCACATCGAGGCGCGTTCCGTGGAACGCGCTGTTGGCGGTAATCGAGGACAATACCTCGCAGATCGGCTGGATCCCGCGTTCCCGCATGGCATCGTTACTCTCAACAACCAGAGCAGCAGCTCCCATGCCGACCACCATGCCATGGCGGCGGCGGTCGAAAGGAATCGCGGCTTCTTCAACATCCTCGTCGGTGGCGGCAGCTCCGGTGGCCAGGAAGCCGGCGCCGATCCACTCGAGCATGTGATCGGAGGTGACATCGTCGGCTGAAATCACGATTACACGCCGGCAGCGCCCGGCGCGGATCCAATCCTCGGCCAGCGATACCGCCAGGGTGGTGCTGGCACAGGCGGCATTGATGGCGGTATTCGGGCCGCGCGCGCCGATGAACTCGGCGAACTGAGAGTGGCCCATCGAGAGCGTGCGGAACAGGAAACGGCGGTCGAAGACGTAGGGAGTTTTTTCGATCGCGTCGCGCAGCTCTTCGACGCGGCGGTCGATCTCTGGTTCCAGTGAAGAATGACCGTTACCATTAGCATCTGGAACACGAGCGCGCAGGGTCTCGAGCAATGCCAACTGCTCGCGGCGGCTGTGCTCGGTATAGTAACGCGACATCTCATCGGCGAAGGAATCGTAGCCCGGGAAGGCGCAAGCAAAAATCACGCCG
This sequence comes from uncultured Acidobacteriaceae bacterium, assembly GCA_963698865.1. Taxonomy (GTDB): domain Bacteria; phylum Acidobacteriota; class Terriglobia; order Terriglobales; family Acidobacteriaceae; genus Acidiflorens. The sequence goes on from CAVOSL010000007.1 coordinate 2,324,272, forward strand.
GTATCGTCACGCAAGGCATCGGGCAAGCCCCAGCGATCAGGCAGTTTCGTGCCCTTACTCGTTGTTTTGTAGCGCATGACAAGCGGAATACCTGCGTCGCGCAGGGCATCGATGCCGACGGCGATGGCTAATTGTGTGTCGCGATCGAGGGCGGCGAGGCGATCGGCGGTAACGCCAAACTCGCTTTCCAGATCGAATTCTCCTCCACGCCCGGCGAGCTTGATAACGTCCGCGACATTATTAATCGTCTCGAACGTAGGGCCGCCGTTGTCGTTCTTGACCAGCCGCGTGATGTGTTTGTCGAGCATGGCGCGGCGGAAACGATCTGGAATGACATCGATGAACTGCTCCCCGCGGAGAATGCGTCCGATATTCGCATCGTCGAAGATGTGGCCGTTTCCGGGCAGGCCAAGAGCTGCGCCGGTGATGGCAACTGTCTGAGTGACTGGAGGCTCCTTCTGGCCGCGGTAGAGTTCCCAGCCACGTTCGAGAACGCCAGCGAACATGCGGCCGAGTTCGACATAGGTGTTGCCGTTGGAGGGCACGCCACGAACGGCGACGGGGATGGCGGCGGACGGTGATGGAACTGGTTTCGAGATTTCCAGTGTTGGCCCGGCGGCAGGCGCGAATGCAGCGACAGGCTCGCGGACGGTTGCCGCTATGCCGCGGCCCAGTCCGGCTGCGTAGAGACCGCATAGCGCCTGATTAAAGGCCACGATGTCGCCGAATTTCGGGTGATTGGTGAAGAGCGACAAGACGTCGCCACGGCTGCCCAACACATCTTCAGCAAACCCTTGCAGAGCTTTCTTCGGGCCAACTTCCACAAAAACGCGCGCGCCCGCATCGTACAAAGTTCGCAGGCCCTTCACGAACTGCACGGGCGAAGCGACCTGCTGAGACAGAAGGTCCAGCATCTTGGGCACGACATCGGAGCCGGTCGGATAGAACTCACCATTCACGTTCGCGACCACCGGAATGCGCGGCGATTGCAGACGAAGGCCCGACAGCGCCTTACGCAGAGGTTCGCTGGCCGGGGCCACGATCGAGGTGTGGAAGGCGTGGCTCACGGGCAAGGGCGCGACCTCGTAGCCGGCCTGCTGGAACAACGCCATTGCCTGGTCGATTGCCTGACTGGCGCCACCTACAACGGCCTGGCGCTCACTGTTGATGTTGGCGATTACGGCGTAACCGTTCACGGTTTTGAGAATGCGTTCGATTTCCGCGAGGGGCGCAAAGACCGCAGCCATCTTGCCGTTGTCGCCGAGCGAGACCTGCGTCATCCCGCGGCCGCGGGCGCTGACAGCTTCCAGAGCGTCATCGAACGGGAGCGCGCCGGAGGCAACGAGAGCTCCGTATTCGCCCAGGCTGTGGCCCATCGTAAAATCGGGCTCGATGCCATAGGCAGACAACATGCGCGTGAGCGCGAGGTCGGTGGCCAGCACTGTCGGCTGAGTGATCTCCGTCTGGCGAAGGTCGTCCTCCGCCTTGGCGACGAGGTTTTCGTCGGATTTGTCCACGTAGATATAGGCGCTGAGCGGCTTGCCGAGTAGCGGGGTCATCACCCGATCGGCTTCGGCGAAAGTTTCGGTAACGATCGGATCGAGAGCGCGGAGAGTCTCCAGCATGTTCACATACTGCGAGCCTTGGCCGGTGTACAGGAACGCAACCTTGGGAGCGGGCCCGCGACCGCGGAAGATGCCTTGCGCGCGCAGAGCTCTCCACATGGCGGGCTGATTTGCGATTATCGCCTTCAGCGCGGCAGCCGACTTGGTCGCGAGTTCCGCGGCATCGGCATAGTCGATGGCGATGCGCTCAGGCGCGCACAGGTCGGACTCTGCCGGAGCGGCAAGGACAGGGGCGCGGCCCGCCTCGGCTTCTTTTTGTATCGCACGCAGGCGCTCGACTAGCGCGGCTTCGGAACCGCCGCCGATAACCAATGCTCCGCGGAGAGGAGCCTTACGAGAAGATGAGGAAGCGGGGGAGACTTGGCCTGCGTTCATAGTGACCTCTTTCGTTGGGCTGGGTGGGAGCTCGGAGACTGCGCTGCGCCGCTTGCCGTTACCGTTCAACCTGTGCGGAATGTATTCCTCGAGAACCGCATGGAAATTGGTGCCGCCAAATCCGAAGGCGCTCAAACCACCGCGCCGCACGCCTTCCGCCGGGATCGTCCACGGCTTGAGAGTGGTGTTGACGTAGAGCGGCGAGTGGGCAAAGTCGATGTCGGGATTCGGATGGTCGCAGTGCACGCTGGGTGGAAGAACTTTGTCGCGCAAGGCGAGGGCCAGTTTTAGCAATCCAGCAGCGCCGGCCGCGCCCTTCAGGTGCCCGATGTTTGACTTCACCGATCCGAGCGCCACTGACGCGTTGGGGAGATGGAAGTTGCTCAGCGAATCGACGAGGCTCTGCACCTCGACCACATCGCCGACGCGAGTGGAGGTGCCGTGCCCTTCAAACAACGTGGCGGTCGCCGGCGACAAATCGGCATTCTGCCAGGCGCGCTCGATCGCAAACTTCTGGCCTGCGGGGTTGGGCGCCGTGATGCCTTTCCCTTTGCCGTCGCTCGCTCCGCCCATGCCGCGCAACACGGCGTAGATTTTGTCGCCATCGCGCTCCGCGTCAGCCAGACGCTTGAGCAGGAAGATCGCAGCGCCTTCGCCCATGACAAAGCCGTCGGCTCCTTCAGCGTAGGGACGAGTTCCGGTGGCGGAGAGTGCGCCGATTTTGCAAAATTTAACGAAAGTCTGCGCGCCCATGTTGCGGTCGATTCCGCCCGTGACCACCGCGTCAAAATCGTGCTGGACAAGACCCTCGATGGCGGAACTGATCGCCGCCATGGCCGACGCGCAGGCCGCGTCGCAGATGAAGTTAGGTCCGTGGAAGTTGAAGAGGTTGGCGATACGGCCAGCGATGCAGTTCGCAAGTTCGCCAGGCATGCTGTCTTCGGTGATATCCGGCAGATGCTTGTCCATGCGCTCGTGGAGTTCGCGCGAAATGTCGTGCCTTAGGGCCTCGGGCAGTGCCGCGAAACTCGGGCTCCCGTCCAACTCGTGCGCATACTCGGGGAAGAACACGCGCAGCGCAGTGAGGTAGTGCTTCTCGCCGGCCATGGCGTTGCCGAGAATGACCGCTGTGCGGTCAAGGTCGAGCGCACGCTTGGGGTATCCGTAATCTTCCAGCGCTTCGCGCGTGGCGGCGATCGCCCACTTTTGCGCGCCGTCCATCGCGTCCGCAACGCGGGGCGGAATCGGCAGGCGCCATTTCAGCGGATCCCAAACAAAATCCCGCACCCAGCCGCCGATCTTGGAATACGTCTTGTCGGGCGCTTTGGGATCGGCGTCGTAATAGAAGGCAGGATCCCAACGATCCGGGGACACGTCGCTGATGCTGTAGCGGCCGTTCTTCACGTTTTCCCAAAAGGCAGCTACGTTCGGGGCGTCGGGCAACACTGCTCCCGCCCCCACGATCGCGATGGCTCGATGCGCGGTGCTTTCCATGATGACTCTCCAGCTTTTATGAAGTCCATCCGGCTCCCGCGGGGCGGCCGGATTCTGACCCTAGATTTCTTCTACGCGACTTTCTGTACTTGCTTCGCCGTGCGGTTATAGAGCGCGTCGGCGATGGAATCCATGTCGGAAATCAAACCTGTCTGCGCCCGATGAATAGCAGGCAAGCCGAGAGATGTTTCGAATGCGGCGACGTCGGCCGCAGTAACTCCGCCGGCGCCCACGATCAGGCGCACACCTTCTTGTGCAACTTTGAGGGCGGCTTCGCGCGCAAAGACGCGGCTCATCGCTGCCATAGCGACTATGTCGAAACGGCGGCTCGCCTTTTCTGTAAGTCTGCCATCGGACATCGACGCGGCGCGGCGGACCAGACTGCCCGCGCACTCGGCGTAGGCGATCAGTTCGCCCAGGCGCAGAAGAATGTGCTGATAGCGGGTCAGACGTCCGATGCGCGCTTTCTCCATCACCTCGGCCAGCGCGTGCAGCGCCAGCGCCGCGGTGTCGGCTCCGACCTCGGGATGTTGCGTGTGGAGTGCTTCAAACTTGCGCGCTTCGTCGTGATAGTGCTGCCCGCGTGTTTTCAGGTGCAGTTGCCAACGGTCGCGGCTGATGGTCATCTCCATGATCTCGGAGGTGCCCTCATAAATAATGGTGATGCGAACGTCGCGGCTGATCTTCTCCACCATGTATTCGTGGGTGTAGCCGTAGCCGCCGAGCGCCTGAATGCTGGCTTCGGCCGCGGCATTGCCGGCCTCGGTTGCCATGTACTTGGCAATTGCGCCTTCGGTGTTGAGGCTGCCTTCTTTGCCGGCATCGATGCGCTCGGCTGTTTCCTCGATGTAAGAGCGGGCAGCTTCGAGGCGCACGGCATGCGGCACGATCAATTTGTGGGTGTAGCCTTGCTTTTCTGAGAGCGGCCCTCCGGCCTGAATTCGCTTGGTGGAATAGGGAATGGCGCGATCAAGTGCCGCCCATCCCGCGCCCAGCCCAAATGCCGCCACCATCAGTCGCGTATAGCCGAAGACGGCCTGTGCCTGGAGCAGTCCCTGCCCTTCGACTCCACCAAGCAGGCGGTCGGCATCGACGTAGACATCATTGAATGCCAGCGCGGCCGTGTTGCTGAGGCGAATGCCGTGCTTGTCTTCCGGCTCGTCGTGCGTAAAACCCTTGGTGTCCTTTTCGACCACGAACCAGCTCGGGCCGCCGGGCGTATTTGCCAAAACCGTATAGACGTCGGCGATGCCGCCATTGCTGATCCACTGCTTGTTGCCGTTAATTTTGTAGCCAACTACTTTGTCGTCTCTGAGGACACGATCGGCGGTAGTTCGCAGCGAGCCGAGATCGCTTCCGGCTTCGGGTTCCGTAGCGCCGTAGGCAAAAAGTATGCCCTCATCGGCAATTTTGCCGAGCCAGAGCTTCTTCTGTTCGGGAGTCGCGCCGACAGTGATGGGATCGCTACCCAGGAAAGTGGCGAACACCGATGTCGCTATGCCTAAGTCGATGTGCGCCATTTCCTCGCAGACTAAGTAGATATCGAACGCGCCGCCGCCCATCCCGCCGTACTCCTCAGGAACGAGCAGAAGTTGAATTCCCAGCTTGTCCGGATCACACATTTGCCGCACAATCTCGACCGGGCACTCGTCGCGCTCATCGAGTTCAATCAGCGTTTCGTCGGGAAGCTTTTTCTTGGCGAAGTCTCGGAGGGATTTCAAACTGAGTTTCAGGGTCTTGGGTGCAATCATCGTGTTGTCCTCTATTTCACGGAAACGCCGCGAGCTTCTTGAACCTTGTTGGTGAGTTCAGGCAGGAATTCCAGGATGTCGTCGACAATGCCGACATCCGCAACCTGAAAAATTGGCGCCTTGGGATTTTTGTTGATGGCGATGATGAACGGGTTCCCTTTGAGTCCGGCGAGGTGCTGGAACGAGCCACTGATGCCGCAAGCGAGGTACACCTTGGGCTTGACGGTCTTCCCGGACGAACCAACCTGCCGCGATTTCTCCAGCCACTTGGCGTCAACCACGGGGCGCGAGCAGCTCACTGCGGCGCCGAGAGCCTCCGCCAGTTCGTGCGCAATGCCGACGTTGTCTTTCTCCTGAATGCCGCGGCCGATGGAAACGAGGACGCTGTGTTTGGTGATGTCCACATCCCCAGCTTCGGCGACGATTGTCTCGAGGTACCGACGTCCGGCGGTCAATGCGCCGATCTCGACAGATTTGTCGACGACGATTCCGTTGATAGTGGCGCTCTCGAGTGGCTTGAACGCACCGGGGCGGATGGTGATGACCGCGCCTGACGCGATGTCACAGCGCACGTGAGCACTGACCTGCCCGCCAAATTCCTGGCGCACCAGTTTGAGCTTCGAACCTTCGGCACCTTCGATCTCAATCACATCGGAAACAAACGATGCGTTCGTCTTGATGGAAAGGCCGGGCGCGAGGTCAATTCCGAAATGTTCATGAGAAACCAACACAAGGCTTCCGGCCGGGAGGATTTTGACCAGGGCTTTTCGGATCAACTCAGCGTTGGGATACGCGAGGGCTTCATTCGAGATCTTCCAGGTCTCGCCGTAAGAGGCGCGAAGGCTCTCGCAGACAGCATCGAGTTCAGCGCCAAAGCCAGTAACGATGGCGGTCAGTAGAGCGGACCGATCGATTGCCCTTGCGGCCGCGATCAGTTCAGCGGCGGAATCGTCGGCCACGCCGGCCTTGTGCACGATGTAAGCAAATATGCGAGCCATTATTTCAACCCTCCTTTGGCGGCAATCAGTTCGACCACTTTGTCGATGTTCTCTTCGCGACTGCCCGAGAGCATCTCAGCGCCCTTTCCGAGCGCGGGCACGAAGTAGTCGACCCGCTTCACGTTGGCGGCAATTTCGCCGACAGTCGCAGGATCGATTCCCAGATCTGCTGCACTGGGAGTGGGAATCGGAATGGACGCGACCTGCCGAATTCCGCGCATCCCGACGTAGCGCGGCTCGTTAATGCCGGTCTGGATCGAGAGCACGCAGGGCAGATCGATCTCGCTGATCTCCTTGTTGCCGCCGGCAATTTCGCGGCCGACCTTCAACTTGTTGCCCCCGAGGATTTCGATGGAGTTGACCAGCGAAGCGAACGGGTAGTCGAGCATCACGGCGAGCATTCCACCAACCTGAGCGGCGCCGTCGTCGGCCTGCACTCCGGTGAGGACCAGATCGTAGTGGCCTTTGCGAACGAAGGCGGCGAGGATCGTGGCAATGCCGCGCCCATCGGAGCCGGCGAACGCGTCGTCGGTGATGAGCACGCCATGGCTGGCGCCCATGGCCATCTCGCGGCGAAGAATTTCTTCGTCCTCTTCGCTGCCGACGGTCACGACCGTGACGCTGCCGCCCAGTTTGCCGGCGATCTGCAGCGCTTCTTCGACCGCGTAGTTGTCGGACTCGTTAATCGAATAAACCAGATCGTCGCGCTCAATGTCGTTACCTGCGCTATTGAGATGGATCTCGTTTTCCGATGTGTCGGGCACTCTTCTTGCGCAAACCAGAATTTCCACGTTCACCTCCGCTGACCTTGGTGTCTAAAGCCACCGCAAAATCTCAATAAAATGGCATCAAAACAGGTTCATCCGGCTGGACCTCAACCTGTTTGCGATCTTCCGTCTCAGCCTCCGCGCCGCGTGCAATCTGCTGATCGACCAACTCCGTCAGATCAATCGCCGTCATCTTTCCTTCGAACCCCGCGACCTTGATGGCGTCCTCGATATTGACCATGCAGAACGGACAAGCCGTCACAATCACATTGGCTCCGGCGTCGGCGGCCATACGGACTCTTTTGACGCCGATCCGCTCCTCTTCCTTCGGCTCGTAGAACAGCATCAGCCCGCCACCGCCGCAGCAGAACGAGCGATCGCGGCAGCGCTCCATCTCCACTCGCTTCAGGCCAGGAATGGCGTCGAGGACGTCGCGCGGCTCGTCGTAAATCTGGTTGTGCCGCCCGAGATAGCAAGGGTCGTGATAAGCGAAGACTTTTTTCTCGTCTTCAACTGCATTGAACCTGATCTTGCCGCCCTTCACTTCGCGGGCGATGACCTGGCTGATGTGCTCGACTGGAGGCACATCTTGATAGTCGTGTTTGAGCGCGTTGTAAGCGTGCGGGTCGGCGGTGACAATGCGCTGCACGCCCGACTTCTTGATGGCCTCTACGTTGTGGTCGCGCAGCGCCATGAACAGCGTCTCTTCTCCGAATCGCCGGACCTCATGGCCGCTGTCTTTCTCCGCCCCGCCGAGGATCCCGAAATTCGTGCCGACATGGTCGAGGATCTTTGCCGTGGCGCGGCCGATCGACTGCATGCGATCGTCAAAAGCGGTGATGCTGTCGACAAAGTAGAGAGTGTCAGCACCATTTTGTCCGTCGAGGATTTTGACCTCGCAGATCGGCTGGAAGTCTTTCGCTTTGATCCAATCCGCTTTCTTCTTCTCGATCTTGCCGTAGGGATTGCCGCGACTCTCGAGCGCCTTCAGCGGCTTTTGCAGCGATTGAGGAACATTGCCGTCGTCGACCATGCCGCGCCGCAAATCGACAATCTTGTCGATGTACTCCACCAGCAATGGACACTCTTCTTCGCAGGCGCCGCAAGTGGTGCAGGACCAGATTTCATCCTCCGAGTACAGATTTGGAATCAGCGGCGTGCCGTTAGCGGCCTTGCCGAATATCGGGTAGTGCTGGAATGCGTAGTCTCGCGCCTTGATGGTGAGGAACCTCGGCGAGAGTGGCCGTCCCGCCGCATTGGCCGGGCAGTTGTCCGAGCAGCGGCCGCAGTCGGCACAGGAATAGAAATCCAGCATGTGCTTCCAGGTAAAGTCTTGGAAGGTTTTTACGCCGAAAGATTTCACCTTTTGGAGTTGCGTGTCGGGAACGCCCCACCGCACCGGTTTGAGAGTTCCGCGATCCAGCTTCGCAAAGAAGACAGTAAATAAGGATGTCTCCACGTGGAACTGGATCCCGAACGGCCGGTAACAAAGTAGAAAGAAGAAGGTGAGGTCATGCAGCACGTAACCGCCGAAATGAAGGTGCTGCAACGCCGGCAAGGACGCGGAGACGAGTACGCCCTTCAACATCCAGGGCAGAGACAGCACCGCGAGAAAATCTTCGGGCTGCCCGAGTCGAGCCTGAAACGCCGCCTTGCTGGCCGCAAACAGGCTGTCACCCACCATGAGCAAAGCGATAAGCGCCAGAAGAAAGATAGCGTCGGCCGGATGTCCCTTGCCGTACCTTTCCGGCACGGCATAGCGCGCGGGCTTGATCACCAGCCGCCGAAACATCGCGACCAACATGCACACGAAGACCGTGGTCGTCGCGTAGTCCTTCACGATGTCGTAGATGTGCCCGACGCTTTCAGGAACAGCCACCGTGTCAGCCAGACCCAGAACGAGAGCGAACGCCCGCGTGGCGAGAAGAATGAAGCCCGCAAAGATCAGGATGTGCATCATCCCCGCGCCCGGATAACGAGGATGCTTCCATTGGCCTAGCCAGAACTTCGCGACTCTCCCCAGCCGTTCCCAGGGGCGGTCGAAGCGAAAATCCCGTTCTGCGTGAAAGAGCGGCGCCAGCCGCCGGTACACGATGTAGGCAAAACATGCGCTGCCAAGAATGTGGATAGCGAGGAACAACAGCCGTGCTTGCGTCAGGGTTGATGCAACTTGCGGGACGGATTGTATGCCTTCCAACATAAAGGGTCTGGCATCACTGCGGATTCAAGTGCGTATACCTCGATATGACGAACGGGCGCTGCATCCGCCCCACAGAACGATGGGCGAGGCGATGCGCTCAAGAAGTTCTTGTAAGAATTGGGAGACCTCGGCCGTCTCGGCTGAAGCGGCCCGGTGTTCCAAATGCGAGATCTGCTCTTTACGTCTTTCCGAGGCGAGCGGGTCCCGAAACTCGCGCTCGCCTTCTTCGGGCGTAAACATTGGTGCCCCCTATCAGCGTGGGGGCGCATCCGGGAGAAGCACACTCAATTTCAATTCAGCGAAAAATCGCACGGCCCTGAAAATCGACCCAATCGTGTTGCTAGGCGTAATCGATAGGATTTTTTTCCAGCCAGTGCTCGTCACGCACCTGGTCTATCTTCTTGTGCGCTCCGCGAGCCACGCTCGCCGCCAGGCGACGGTTTTCCCATGCCACCGCGGCGGTCACACCAACGGCTCCGCCGAGGACGCCGTATGCGAACGCTCTGCTTACGGATGAATTTCGGTTGCCCCGATAGCCGCCCAACAAGCCCAGACATGCGCCAATTACGGCAGGCTTCCAGGAATGGCGAAACGAATCGCTAAGAAACGGAGTAAAGGACCTACCATTCAGAAAATCTTCTCGCCCGGAACGCGCACCCTCCAATCCAGAATTCAGAACCTTGCGGCCGTACTCGAGATTAGATTTGGACCACTCTTGTAAATCCATTCAAACCTCCTCACGGCCCGACGATCGGCGCGTCTACTTTTGTTCAGCCACCCTAGTAGAGCACCGGCTTCTAGGGCATTCAGCAACAACTGTCACGGGTCGATGTGATGAACGTCCGCGAGAAGCGTGACGCACGGGCGAAAGAGCGCTGGGCTGACTGCTTGTCCCCGCGGTGAGTTGCCTGAGGTGGGCACAGCGGAATGGGTCGCGCTCAGGGGATCAAGACAAGCTCTTCCTCAGCCAATTCTTCATGCATCTCAGCCATAGGCTCTGCGGTGGGCGGGGCCCCTGGAGGTCTAGAAGGCTTTCGTCTGGGGTTCCGCAGCAGAAACGCAAATGGAAACATGACGAGAAACATCACTCCCATGATCCAGAATGCTTCCACGAAGGAGAGCATGGCCGCATGCCTCTGGATCATTCCGTAGATTGCGCCCAGAGCTCTGCGGGAGGCGAGGACATTGTCAGCGCCTCTCATGTGAAACCATCCCTGCATCCCGCGCAGCATGCCAAGTGCCTTCAGATCGCCGGGCGTAACATTTTGCACTAAACGGTTTTGGTGAAACTGCGCGCGGCGGGAGAGAAAAGTCGTCATGATCGAAATGCCAAAGCTCCCGCCGACGTTGCGCATCAGGTTGAAGATGCTGGTGGCATTTCCCAACTTTTCTTTTGGAATTCCGGCCATGCTCATCGTCATGAGCGGAATAAACAGAAAACTCAGCGAGACACCCTGGAAGACCTGCGGCCACAGCACGTCCCAGTAACCGGCATTCAAGTTGAGCCGCGAGAGAGAGAACATGGTGAGCGACCCGAGCACCAAGCCAAACAAGATCAGCTTTCGCGGATTGGTCTTGCTCGTAAGATAGCCGGCCAGCGGGGTGGTAGCCAGAGAGCCCAGCCCTCGTGGCGAAAGCGCCAGACCTGCGTTGTAGGCGGGATAGTTGAGGAGCGTTTGCAGGTAGATCGGCAACAGCACAAGGCTGGCATAGAGAACGAAGCCCAGCACGCCGATCAGGAAGACTCCCGCGCTGAATGAACGGTTCGCCAGGGCGCGCAGATCGACGACGGGTTTGTCCGTCTTCAATTCCCGAATGACCAGCGCCACTAGTCCGATCACACAGATGGTCGCAAAGAATCGAATGTAGTCGGAAGAAAACCAGTCTTTGCGCTGGCCGGTATCGAGGGTGATTTGCAGCGCCCCGAGCCCAACCGCCAGAAAGCCAATCCCCCACAGGTCAATTCGACCTTCTCCGCGCTTGATGTAAGGGGGATCATGGACAAACCGGCTCATGATAATCAGAGAGAAGACGCCCACCGGCAGGTTGAGGTAGAAGATCCATCGCCAGCTGTAGTTGTCCGTGATCCAGCCGCCTAGAGTCGGTCCAAGAATCGGTGCCAGCAGAACACCGATGCCAAAGGCCGCCATCGCTTGCCCATGTTTCCGCTCAGGAAACGTCTCAAGGAGAATGGCCTGCGCCAGCGGCTGTAATCCGCCACCAGTCAGTCCCTGCAGCACGCGGAAAAAAATGAGAGCCGACAGACTATTGGCCAGACCGCAGAACAGCGACGTCAAGGTAAATCCCGCGACGCAAGTCAGCAGCAGTTTCTTCCGTCCGAAGTGATTCGCCAGCCAGCCGGACATCGGCAGGATGATCGCGTTTGACACCAGATAAGACGTGACCACCCACGTGCCTTCTTCGACGGTAGCCGCAAGATTGCCCGCGATATGCGGGATCGAGACGTTGACCACCGTGGTGTCGAGGATTTCCATGAAGGTCGCCAACATCACCGAAAAGGTGACGACCCACGGATTTACCCTGAGATGCGCTTCACCATCCATCTCTCCTTACCTATAGGCCGGAATCCGTCGGCAATCCGTGATTGAGGTCACAGCGGAATGGGACGCGTCCCTCCGGCTTTGGGCTGGCGATTTGTTACTAAAGATTCGTGACGCGCAGACGCTTTGCCGGTGACTCGAATCACGGATTTTTCCGGTCCATAGGCGCAATGTTTAAGTGGATAGGTTTATTCACGGTGAACCCCACATACGCGCGTGTGCGGATGTGTCGGCCACCCAGAGAGAGGCTGGAAGCGCTTGATTTTCTACGTATTTCCGTTCATCGCCGCCGCGCTGGCGCTGATGATCGCATTCTGGACGCTCGATCATCGGGAAAATAAGAATCTGACGGAGCGACTCGATCAGGCCCAGGCCGTCACGAAGCAACTCGAACGGGAGCGCGACTCGGCCATGGAGGAGTTGTTCCGGCGCTTCTCCGAGGAGGGTAAGCTCAACAAGGAGAAAAGCCAGTTTCAAGCACAGCTTGCGGAATACGAAAAATATGCCGCTTTGGCGCAGTTGGCATTAGGGGCGGCCCATGAAATCAACAACCCGCTGCTCGGCATTCTTTCCCATCTTGAATTGGAACTGGAAGGCACTCACGGCGAAGATCGAGCCGAAATTGAGCAGTGCATCGAATGTGCGAAACGCATCTCCATGACGCTGCGCAGCCTCATGAACTACGCGCGGCCTGCTCCGCTCATCCTCAGCAAAGTGAACCTGCATCGCCTCGTCTCCGACACGCTGACGTTCCTTGAACACCAGCCGATGCTGCATGGCAGGATCTTGCAAAACCTCGTCACCACCGAGTTGCCGCTCATTTGCGTCGATGCCAACCAGCTTTCGCAAGTCCTCATGAACCTGTTGCTGAACGCGGCGCAGGCGACTCCCGAAGGCGGGCGGATTACGGTTTTCGCGAAGCAATTGCCGGAGAGAGAGTCAGTTGAGATCCGCGTAATCGATACTGGATGCGGCATTCCGCCCGATGTCCTCCCGCACGTCTTCGAGCCGTTCTTCACCACCAAGCGCGGGAAGGGAACTGGCCTCGGCCTGAGCATCAGCCAGGCATATATACGTAGCCACAATGGCGAGATTCAGATCGATAGCGTTCCACAACGAGGAACCACCGTGACCATCACCCTTCCATTCCGCCAAGTTACGCTTTCCTCGATCGAGAAAGATGGCGAGGAGAGCCAGGAGGTAATCATTCAATAGCGATGTCCTACTCCGTGCTGGTTGTGGATGACGAGGCCCTGACGTTGCGGACGGTGAGCCGCGGACTGGCTGCCGAAGGATTTGAAGTATTTACGGCGGCCTCGGGCGAAGAAGGATTGAACACCTTCAACGACGAAAAGCCCGAAATGGTCTTGCTCGATATCGTTCTTCCCGGCATCGACGGCGTGGAGGTCCTGCGGCAAATCAAGGGCACTGCCCCTTCCACGATCGTGGTGATGATGAGCGCCTACCACATGGTGGATCGTGCCGTGGACGCAATGAAGCTGGGCGCGTATGACTATCTGATCAAGCCCTTCCATCTCGCCGACTTGACCGCCACCCTTCGGCGGGCTTCCGAGATGCTCTCATTGCGGGTGCGCTTACGCGACACGGTTGAAACCGCGAAGGGCCGCTACGACTTCGGCAAGATAGTGACCCAAAACTCGACCATGCGCGAGATGCTGGAGATGGCGCGTAAAGCTGCCGAAACCGACCACACAACCATTTTGATTCAAGGCGAGAGCGGTACCGGCAAAGGCGTGTTGGCGCGCGCCATTCACTATGGCAGTCCGCGCGCCAGCCAACCCTTGCTGGAACTGAACTGCGCCACTCTGCCCGATGCGCTGCTGGAAAGTGAGTTGTTCGGATTCGAGCCCGGAGCCTTTACCGACGCGCGCCGCCGCAAGGAAGGCCTGCTCGAGCGCGCCCACGGTGGAACGCTGTTTCTCGACGAGATTGGCAACATGTCGGCGAGCGTCCAGGCCAAGCTGCTGCGCGTGTTGGAAGAAGGTACATTCATCCGTCTCGGGGGCGTCAAATCGATCAAGGTGAATGTCCGTTTAATTGCGGCCACCAACACCAATCTCAAGGAAGCCGTGGCACAAGGGCGCTTCCGCGAGGACCTCTTTTACCGGCTTAACGTCGTACCAGTATTTATTCCACCACTGCGCGAGCGGACAGAAGACATCATGCCGCTGGCGTTGGATATGGTCCAGCGGTTCAATGAGGAGTTGACGAAGAATTTCATCGGCTTCACACCCGAAGCTGCACAGCTCTTACAGGAATATCCCTGGCCGGGGAATATTCGCGAACTTAAAAATGTCATCGAGCGAACCATGATTCTGGCCAGCGAGGGCAATATCGACGCTTCCTCGCTCCCGCAGGAGCTTCGCAAACGCGAAGAGATTCATCTTCCTGAAATCGTACGATCGCCGTTTACGGAGCATTCTGCCGAAGAACCCTTGGTCACGTTACGGGAACTGGAAGACGACTATATCCAGAAGATCCTTGCCGCCACCGGAAACAACAAAACGCAAGCCGCCAGGATTCTCGGCATTCATCCCACCTCATTGCTCCGCCGGCTCAAAAAAGAACCCGTCCTGAATTGAGAAAATAGACTCCGCAACACCCTGCCCCCTGCAAAACGCAGCAGCGACCTGCAAATTGCAATAGCCGCGCAATTCGCACGAAAGCTCGGACTACCTCCCAAGTCCTTGTAATCAAACGATTGAAAATTCCCGCGCGATTCGCCACTCACGTGCACAAGCACAACTGGCGACCGGTGCGAAGACACCTGAACGGCACCGCGCCGGGAGAATGTCATGTCCATACTTTTCGTGCTGCTGACGTTTCTTATCGTGATCTCCGTCAATTATTTCTACTTTCGTATTCCGCTCGCGCCGCAGGTGGAAACGCGCGTGGTAGCCCCGCCCAGAGTGCCGGTCATGGCAAAAGAGGGAAGCTTCTCCATTCCGAAGGACTACAGTTTTCATCCCGGCCACACCTGGGTATTGCGTGAGGCTGCGGATAATGCTCGCATCGGACTCGATAAGTTCGGCGCCGACCTGGTGGGAACAATCGATCGTATCGATGTTTGCTCGCCGAGCCGCTGGGTTCGCCAGGGTCAACGTCTGGCAACCATCCACGCCGGCGAGATTTCCTTCGATCTGGTGTCTCCGGTGGAAGGCGTCGTCATGGCCATTAACGACGACGTGGTCAAGAATCCCGCGCTCGCAACCAGCGACCCTTACAAAGATGGATGGCTGGCTGTCCTTAAGTCCCCGGATCTTCCGACCAATGAGAAGAACCTTCTACACGGCGCGATGGTCGCTCCCTGGATGAACTACGGCGTAACTCGTCTGAAGGAAGTTCTGGCAAGCGCGAATCCGGCGCTGGCTCAGGACGGCGGCCTGCCGCTCAATCAAGTTCTGCCCCAAGTTGAACCCGCACTCCGCCAGAAGCTGATCAAAGAGTTCTTCCTGAACTGATCGGCAATCGCCGAGGACGAGGAGAAAGAAAATGGCACAGACAAAGACCAAAGCAATCCTGATCGACATTACCAAGTGCATCGGATGCCGCAGCTGCGAGCAGGCCTGCAAGCAGATTCACGGCTTCCCGATGGAAACCGAAGCCACGTTATCTCCGACCGCGCTCACGGTCGTAGAGGAGCACGGGACTCGCTACGTTCGCCGCATGTGCATGAACTGCGACGATCCGGCCTGCGCCTCGGCGTGCCTGGTAGGAGCGCTGAAGAAGACAGCGCTCGGGCCGGTGACGTACGAGGCCTCAAAGTGTATCGGCTGCCGCTACTGCATCGTGGCCTGCCCCTTCAACGTGCCCAAGTACGAGTGGAACAAACTGGTTCCGTTCGTGAAGAAGTGCGACATGTGCTACGCGCGCCAGGTCAAAGGACAACCTCCGGCCTGTGTGGAAGCGTGCCCGGTGCAGGCGTCGATTGTCGGCTGGCGCGACGACATCCTCGAAGAAGCTCAGAAGCGCGTGCTGCTCGATCCGAAGTACGTCAAGAAAATTTACGGCGTCGAGGAAGCGGGCGGAACATCGGTCTTCTTCATTTCGGACGTGCCGTTTGAAGACCTGGGCTTCATCGCAGCGCCGAAGCAGGCGATGCCAATACTTACTGCCAATGCGCTCGGCGACGTGCCCACGGTCGTCCTCGTCGGCGGAAGCTTGCTGGCCGGCCTCTACTGGATCACCAACCGGCGCAAGCAAGTAGCCTGGGCTGAAGTGCGCGAAAACGTTGCAGAACAGACCGGGATTCCAGCCGGCAGCAACTCAGAAAGGAGCTAGTCATGTCTCGCTTATCACTTTCAAAACTTTCGGTGCCGAAACTTACCATGTGGCGCGTGATCGTGACCATCATCATGGCCGCAGGAGTCTATGCCGCTTACGCGCGCTTCGCGCTTGGCTTTCATGCATCGACGAATCTGGTCGATGCCCAGCCCTGGGGCTTGTGGGTCGGCCTTGGCACGTTGTGCGGAGTCGGCATCTCGGCCGGGGGCTTCGCCATCGCGGCCGCCGTTTACGTGCTGGGCTTTGAACGTTATCGCCCGGTCGTTCGGGCCTCCGTACTGCTCTCCTTTCTTGGTTATTTGACGGTCTGCGCCGGCATGATGTACGAACTCGGACTCCCCTGGAGAATCTGGCATCCCATCGTCATGTGGAACCGCCACTCGGTGCTCTTCGAGGTTTCGTGGTGTGTGATGCTCTACACCACGGTGCTCACACTCGAGTTCTCGCCTTCTCTGGTCGAGAAAATTCCCCTGCCACGCCTGCGCAATCTTTACCTCAAGTGGCATCACGAGATTCTGATCGGCCTCGTCATGATCGGAGCCGTGCTTTCCTCCCTGCACCAGTCATTTCTCGGCGGGCTCTATCTTCTGACCAAGGGCAAACTCGATCCCATCTGGTACAGCCAGTATCTGCCGACATTGTTCTACCTCTCGGCGGTTCCCGCCGGCCTGGCCGCGACCATCATGGCCGTTTATCTATGTACTCGCTCGTTGAATGCGCGCGTCGATCCCAGCGTCCTCACCGAAATGAGCCAGGTGATTGCCCCGTTGCTTTACGTCTACGCGCTTTTCCGCGGTATTGACCTGTTCACCCACGGAGGTGCGCCTTACATCTTTATGTGGAGACAGGAAGCGGCTCTGTTCTGGCTCGAGATTGGATTATTCGTTATCGCTCCCGTCATTCTTCTAAGCCGGGAGAAGATCCGCACGAATCCCCAGTCCTTGTACTTCACCTGCTCGCTGGTTGTGATGGGCTTTATCGCCAACCGCCTGAACGTCTCGGTGACCGCGCTCGAGCGCACCTCCGGATTCCACTACGTCCCCAAGTGGACGGAGTTTGCCTTAACACTGGCGACCGTGACAGCCGCTGCGGTGGCATTCCACTATGCCGTACTCTACCTCGACATTCTTCCCAAGACCTCATCCACGAAGAAGTGGCTCGTGAGTAACAGTGCAGTCGCATGAAAAAGGGCGGTAGGTGAACAACCGCCGCCTCTGCCGTAAAAACGCGAGCCGATGATCTGAGAGGAGGCATCGGCTCGCGCGGTTTTGTGTGGCGCGGACACTCCTGTCCGCGCAGGCATCCTATCCGCTTCTGGCGTGCGGACAGAGTGTTCGCGTTACACGGCAATCTTTGTATTTGACGAGAAATGTCTGGGTATCCGCGCCTCGTCCACATTACATCTGGTTGTGCACCGTTGCGGACTCTGTCAGATCCGTTATCGGTGCGTAGCTCGCGCCCGGAACCAACAATTGGATCACGCTGTTAAAGCGCCAATGGTAAGGATAAGTAATGGTAACCTGACTCCCAACCGCAGCCGGTGGGCCAGTGGATAACACGTATCCTCGATTGATCGTAATGTTCAGAACATCGCTGGAAAAAGGGTTCGGTGCGCATCCCGAGATTTGGTAAGTCCATGTCAAGGCATTCTGGGTCGCACTGGGGAATGTTGGACTAAGTGAACAGGGAGATTGGTTCGCGAGTGGCAGCACTCCGCTGCTGGCAAGCGAATTGAAGATGGCCGCTACCACTGGTTGCAGGGAGTCGGGACCGGCTGCCGGACTATTGGAACTCGCCGGGGCAAGGTCGGTCATCGGTTGTGCGCCTGCGACAATTGCTCCCTCCTGCGCGGCTTGCTCGATCTTCTGCTTCTGATTGAAGGCGCCACTAAAATCGAAAATGCCCACCACGAAGACCACAAGCAGCGGCAGGGTAATCGCGAATTCCAATAACGCCGAACCCTCGGTTCCGAACAGTACAGCTTTGGCGTTCCGCCACCCTGCACGCGACCCTGGAGTTGAAAAGGAAGACATCCTCAATATTCCATCCTGGTTTGCGCTCGTGCCGTCAACATCACCTGGCCCAGTCCGAGCGACGTGAAGGGAATATGGAATGGGACGGGGTATCGGAAGCTCACCAGAGTTCCGCAAGGCACGGGCTGTCCGATCGTAGAGTTCAACTGTACCGACGAGCAGACCCAAACAGAGTCCGCGGCCTTGCTGCAAGGACCTGTAGATGGGGGCTGTGGGAGTGGCGGCAGGCAGGCTGCCAGACCCAGATCTGTACTTGGGTTGCCCGAGGTTGGATCTATGGATTGAGGGTTGACGCTGGAGGCGTTCATAACGGATTCAACTGTACTGATAACGGTTGAAGTGGGGAACGTATTTCCGCAAGTAGCGCACGATGGCCGCGCCGCCACGATTGCGCCTTGCTGGGCCGCTTGCTGTATCGTCGAGTAAATGTTGAAGGCGCGTCCGAACCAGATGATCCCTAGCAGAAAAATAAACACCACCGGCATCACCAGCGCCGCCTCGGCGATCTCAGCAGCCTCCGTTCCCCGCAGCTTTTGAGCTAGGAATTTCATCGTTGGATTTGTAATTTGTGCTTGGTAATTTGCAATTGAAAAACTGAAATTTCGAGGTGCGGAGATTTTCAATTACCAATTACAAATTACCAATTACAAATTGCATCAGGCCTTTCCCATCGCCGCCGCAATTCCGTAAAACACCACCGCCAGAGCCACCGCGACGCCAAAGGGAATTTTAGTGGACTCCGGGTTATCGAGCGATACCTCCGCTCCCGGCATCCGCAAACTGAAGACCGCCGCCAGCATGCGCGCAATATTCCAGAGCGTTTGCTTCAGACGCCCCTTCCAGATAATGGTGCCGAGCGCCATCGCGCCCGCCACCAGAATCGCGCCGAACAGCACCGCCAGCAATGGTTGCGGTCCAAGACAGGCTCCCAGCGCGCCCACCAGCTTCCAGTCTCCCGCGCCCAGGCTGCGTAGCAGCACAAAGGGCAGCAGCAGTGCGAGGCCAAGTAGCATCCCGAGCAGTGCCGTTTTCAATCCCGGCCAACGAAACAAAACCGTGTTCGCGGCGATTCCCAGCGCCGCGCCCGAGACTGTCAGCCAGTTCGGAATCCTCCGAAACCGCCAATCCAAAACGCCCGCGCACACCGCTATGCCAGCCGCCGGTATCCATGGCCCAAACTGAATCCCTGGCCGGAACAGAAGCACGGTGATCGGAAACGCGTCTGCCCCCATGTCCCTATGTACTTTATGGCTTCCAGCAGCCACACTCAAGCGGCATTTCGGAAAAGGTAAAGCAACGGTAGAGACGAGGCTTGCCCCGTTTCAGGAGAGGCACGAACCTCGAAGGGGTTATTTTGCTTTGCCGGTGCCCGGCGCTGGAATGGTACGCACGCCCTCGAACGCGGGATTCTTCTTCAGTCGCTTCGGAAAGCTGTGTTCGTAGCCGGCGAGCCGCGGACAGATGATGTGATGTACTCCCGTGAAGCCGAAGTATTTCATTTCCAGCATGGCGTCGTCCGCGCTCCAGCCTTCAGCGGCCATGCGATAGGCGGCGATCATCATGCCGGTGCGATCGTCGCCCAGCCGGCAATGCACAAACGCCCTTTTTTCTGGGTTGTCGCGCATCAGCCGCAGGAATTTGGCGAAGGGCTCATCGTGCGGCAACGGGCAGTGCCAGGGAAGCGCGACATACTTCATTCCCAGTTTGCCAACCTCTGTTGCCTCACTGCTATGTTCGTTTCGCCCTGAGCGCGTGTCCACGATGATGTCGACGCCCATCTTCTTCAACTCTTTAAATCCGGCGTGATCGGGCTGGCCGCCGCGCAGAAGCCATGGAGTGACTTCGCCGAAATTTGCGATGCCCTTGACCTTGCGCCTTTCGCCGTAAACCCGCTTGGCGTGCGCTGAAGAAGCGCCCTTTTGAACGTTGGGTGGTTCCGCTCCCCCGCAGACCGTGACCGTCAATAGAAGGAATGTCAGAACAACGGCCGGACACTTCCCCAGCCGGCGAAGTCGCGAGCGAGTAGCCATCTCCGCCTTAAGATGCAAAATGCGAACTCAAATTTGGAACGGAAATACAAAAGGCCCGGAAAGCCGGGCCTGGATGGATTATGGAATGGACGGATTTTGGAAGGCTGCCCCGTTTTACCGCCGAACCGCCGGCGCCGAATTTCGCTCCGCGATCACCTTCCGCGCGTTGTCAGCCAACGCCCGTGCCTGCGGCATCAATTCCAGCGCCTTGACCACATCGGGATCGCTTTCCGCTCGTACCTTCATGCCTTCTTCCTGCCCGAAAGCATCGATGAAGATTTCGCTCTTGAGATTCGAGCGCAGCCAATCGTTGTTTTCGATCAGCTCGCCTTCGGTGTACGTAATCTTCTCCGCATCAAGAAATTTCCGGAAATCCTGCAGGATCACGTCATCGATTTCAAAGCCTTGCGTGACCTTGTGCGAATTCGAATAGTTCTTCGCAAAATTGAAGAGCGCGTAATGCTGCAGCAGCGTGTCCTGAAACTTGTTCGACTTGAACGGAGGCAGTTTCACGTCTGGCGTAATGCCGCCGCCGCCGTACACGGTCCGCCCGCTGTCCGTGAGCTTGACCTCTTTGTTCGCGGTGTTGTCGTCGTTCTCCCGCTCGTAATAGTAGTCGTAGAGAGAAATGTTGCTGTAATCGCGCTGGATGAGCCGGCCGCTGGGCGTGTAGTACTTCGCCGTAGTCAGCGCCAGCCCTGTGTTTTCAGCCAGCGGATAAACGGTCTGAACCAGGCCCTTGCCAAAGGTCGTTTCGCCGACGATCAGCCCGCGATCATGATCCTGAATCGCTCCCGATACAATCTCAGCAGCCGAAGCCGTACCCCGGTTGACCAGCACAACCAGCGGATAATCCTTCCCGCCATTGCCGTGCGAAGCGACATAACGCTTCTCCGGTGAAGACCGGCCATGATGCGAAACGATCAGTTGCCCCTTCTTCAGGAACTTGTCCGCCACGCCCACGCCTTCACTGAGCAGTCCGCCGGGATTCTGGCGAAGATCGAGGACCAGGCCCTTCAGGTCGCCCATCTGGTCGAGCGCTTCGCTCACTTCGTGCTCGGTCGTCTCCTGGAACCCGGAGATATGCATGTAGCCGATGCCCGGCCGGATCATGAAATGCAAATCGACGCTGTACCGCGGAATTTCGTCACGAACCACGCTGAACTCAAGCGGCTTTTCCGCACCTTCCCGCAGCATGGTAATGCGAACGGTAGTGCCTTTCGGCCCCTTCAGCAGGTCGGCCACATCGGTGGTACTCATGTTGTCGGTAGATTTGCCATCAATGGCCGCAATAATATCGCCCGGCCGGATCCCAGCGCGATAGGCGGGCGTCCCCACAAAGGGCGCAATCACGATGACCTTGTTATTGCGCGGGCCCACCGTCATCCCAACCCCATAGTACTTGCCACGCTGCTCTTCCCGGAGCTGCGAATAAGACTTCGGATCGAAGAAATTGGAGTGCGGGTCGAGCTGGTGCAGCATGCTCGGAATGGCCCCGTCGTAGATCGCCTTGTCCGCGTTCACCGGGTCGGCATAATTCTCCTCGACCGTCTCATAGACCTGGGTGAACTGCTTGAAGCTGTCGCGCACATCCGAGTCGGTGCTGGGCGATGCCGAGGGGTTGATCTTCTGCGCGAACAGCATGCCAAGCAAACCGAAGAGTGCAAGGACAAAAACTACCAGGAAGAGAGAACGACGCGAACTACCGGCCATGTTTCAAAATCCTCGGGCAGGCGCTTTGGAGGGAATTACCCGCCCCGTCTGAGCGCAGTATAACATGCGGCTGCGCCTGTTTATTGGATGCAGGCATGGGGTGGTGGTTACATTCGAGTAGGGACTTATTGTGTTTTGTTTCGACTTCTGTTCGGTCCGGTGGTTGGCGGACTTCAGTGCGGTACAGACGGCGCATGGCGGGAGGCCACGCTTCAGGGCACGATTTTGAACACTGCCCCGACGCCTTTCTTTCCACCAAGGTCTCCGGTACCAAAGATGTTGCCGTATTTGTCCAGAACCACGCCGGACTCAGGGGTGCCGGCGTCGCCCCTCCGCGAGCCGAAGTCGTGAAGCACGGTTTCCAGCCAAGGGCCGCTTTCCGTGGGCGTGAGCTTAAAGGCGGTGCCGCACACTGAACAAGAACCGCTGCCTCCTTCAAAGGTCGTGCCGTAGAGATTGCCCGCCGCGTCGAAGACTGGTGTCGCCAGGGTTTCGATTCCATCGCTGCCCTGGAATGCGTAGATCACGTCTTCGGTCCATATCCCGGAATTCGAGGTGAGCTGAAATACCGTTCCACAGCCGCCCGTGGGACAAGCTGGAGAAACACTGCCTCCCCCGTAGGTTGTGCCATACAGAGCGCCTCCGAAGAAAACAAGTCCAGCGGCCGGGGAAGCGCCATCCGTGCCGCCCTCGAAAGAATAAAGAATCATCTCCTTCCATTTTCCTCCCTGGCCCGGCATCAGTTCAAAGACCGTGCCGACGCCGAATTTTCCCCCAGAGGAGGTTGTGCCATAAAGATTTCCCGAAGCGTCGAAGGTGACGCCGCCAAGGAAGGGCATGGCGCCATCGCTGCCCCCTGCGAATGCATGAATCACGGTTTCCGTCCAAGGGCCGCTTTCCGTGGGTGAAAGCTGGAACACGGTTCCGCAGCTTCCAAAGTCACAGGAGGGATCGCCGCCAACCTGGGTCGTCCCATAGAGATTGCCGGCTTGATCCATGACCAGCGGAGAACTCGGATTCCCGCCATCCGAGCCCCCACTAAACGAGTAGAGTACGCTTTTGACCCATTTGCCTTTGCCGTTCCGGGTCAGTTCGTAAACCGTGCCGCAGCCGTGAGTGCATCCCGTGCCGCCACCTTGGCTCGTCACACCGTAGAGGTTGCCGGCCGGATCAAAAACCAGTCCGCCTTCCGGAGCTCCGCCGTCGCTGCCCCCCGCGAAGCTGTACAACTCGACCTCAGCCCAGTGTCCTTTGGGAGTCAATTTCAACTCGAAGACGACACCGTCCTGATTTTTCCCGCCCTCTAGGGCCACGCCATAGAGATTCCCGGCGCTGTCAAAAATCAAATTGCTGACCGGGGACTTTCCGTCTTTTCCACCGGTGAAACTGTGGATGATGGTCTCAATGCTTTTGCAAACCGCCTGCGAGGCCAGCAGGACCGTTAGGAGCAGAAATAACGTCACGCTCCTTGCAGCTTGGCGGCTGATGGTTGACACGGAACGCCTCCCAACTTCGAAGCAGGCATGATACTTCAAGCGGGGGGACGAAGGTCAAAAGAAACGAATGACGCCCTCTTCGAGCACGACCACTCTGTCCTGGACTCCGGCCTTCAGTGCTTCGCGCGCCAGCAACTGCAAGGGCTCTTCAATCGGCTCGTGCGAGAGCCGGAAAGTCCCGTAGTGCATGGGCACCATCCAGCGCGATTTCAGGTCAAGAAAGGCCTGCATGGCATCAGCCGGGCTCGTATGGACATTACGAAATTGCGGGGGATTATAGGCGCCAATCGGCAGGAGCGCGAGCTCCGGAGACAACCGCCGGCCGATCTCACGAAAGCCCGAGAAGTACGCCGTATCACCGGCGTGGTAGACCGAGTGCTTGCCGGCGCGCAGCACGTAGCCCCCATAACCGCGATGCGAATCCTTGAGCACGCGCGCTCCCCAGTGCCGCGACGGAACATGCGTTATTTCGAGCGCGCCTTCGCGGTGGCTGTTCCACCACTCCATCTCGATAATTTTCTTGAAGCCCAGGTCAGAGACCAGATCGAATACGTGATGTGGCACAACCAGCGTCGGCGCGCTGCCGGTTGCGCGGCGCGTCTGCCGCGCAATCGTCCGCAAAGATTGCCGGTGCAGGTGATCGAAGTGCGCGTGCGTCACCAGCACCACATCCATGGGAGGCAGGTCGCGCAGGTGCAGGCCGGGCTGGCGCAGCCGCTTCAGAACGAACAGCCAGCGCGCGAAATTCGGATCGACGATGACGTTCATTCCTCCCATCTGGAGGAAGAAACTAGCATGCCCTATGAACGTGACGCCCAATTCGCCGTTCGAAACAAACTGCGGTTTATGAGTGCATCCGGTGCGCGGCGTAATGGCAGAGTGCCGGATGAGGCGGGTAAAGTTGCTGGCTCGCTTCCGGAGTGCGGGATTCTTTAATGATGACTTCAACATAAATAGCTACAAACTTCGAGCCGCGAGCTTCCGGCAACGAACCACTTCAAAACACTCTCGATCAAAGCCTATCAATCACTCTCGCGTAATTCGCACAACCCGCGAGCATGATCTGCCATCCTGTAAACGTAAACTTCGTCACACCCGTCGTCGTTATTTATTGGATGCCGCAAAAGACCGAGCCGACGCATGAAGTCGCCGATTCGTGGTCGGCCGCTTGCACGCGTTTTTTGCTGTGATCGTTCCCGTGGTGGCTTCTAGTGTATGACAATCCGAGTTTTCCTTGACCGTTACTTTCGTGGTCATATCTAATCGAAGCCACCAAAGTTTGAAGTCCGCTGAGTTTTAAAGATGAAGATGAAGATGAAGATGAAAGGGAAAATTCTATGCGCGTAGCTTTTCTTGGCCTGGGAATCATGGGGCGATCGATGGCCGCCAATCTCGTCAAAGCAGGACATGAAGTCGCGGTGTGGAATCGCACCGCCGGCGCGGACAAAGAAGTCGAAGGTGCGCGCCGCGCCCCCTCTCCGGCGGACGCGGCACAAGGCGTTGACGTAATCTGGATGTGCGTCTCCGACACCAAGGCGGTCGAGAGCGTGCTGTTCGGCGAGGCCGGGGCGGAAAAATCACTCGCGCCCGGCATGATTATTGCCGACTCCAGCACCATCTCTCCGTCAGCAACGCACCGATTTGCCGAGCGCGTGAAGCCGCGCGCCGTCGACTATGTCGACGCTCCCATGACCGGATCCAAGATTGCTGCCGCCAGTGGCAGCCTGATTTTTATGGTCGGGGGCGACGAGGCTGTAATCGCCCGCCTCCAGCCGCTGTTCGACGCGATGGGCAAGCAAGTCTTTCGCATGGGCGATACGGGTAAAGGCCAGGCGACCAAACTCGCGATGAACTTGCAGATTGCCCTCATCTATGAGGGCTTCGCCGAAGCGCTAACCCTGGCCACCAAGCTCGGCGTCGATGCCGACAAGCTGATCCCTCTCGTGCAGGCTTCCATGGTGCGCTCCGGAGTAGTGGACTACAAGGCTCCCTTTATCCTAAAACGCGATTTCTCTCCCAATTTCCCCCTCCGCCTGATGTTCAAGGACATTCACTTGGCCCTCGAAGCGGCCCGCGAAGCGCGTGTCCGCCTGCCGGGACTCGAGGCGGTCGAGGAAGTCTACGACGTGGCCGCCGAGGAAGGGCACCGCGATTTGGATTACGCCGCGACCCTCACGCTGCTGGAGAAATGGGCGGGAGTAGAAGTGAAAGGTGGCGCGTAAGACTCACGTGGGAACAGCCGCCCTTGGCTGTCCTGAGCAGAGCTTCGCCGCCCCCCTGGACGCCCGGACGACGGCGTCCGCGCCGCAAGCATTACTTCTTCCCAAACGACCGAATGTAGTTCACCAGATTCCAGACTTCTTCGTCTTTGGCGCGGGCGGCATCTTCCGCCGGCATCGCGCCTTTGCCCTTCCGGATGACGTAGAACCAAGCCCCATCGGTCGCGTTCTTCTGCACATCCGGATTGGTGAAGTCAGGGATGTTCTTGATGTCGGACGCCATGTCGCCCTTACCATCGCCATTGTCGCCGTGGCAGAGCGCGCAATCGATGGCATACACCTTCTTGCCTTTGGCGAGCGACTCCGCAGTCGGCTTCACTGGATTCGACTTTTGCGCGGCTTCCGGCGGAATCTTGTATTCCGGCGCGGGTGCTTGGGCCGGCGGCTGAGTCTGCTCCTGCGCTCCAAGCGTGCTCGCAAGGACGAGGACTGCGATCGGCACAATTTGCTGCAGCCAGCATGGCAGCAGAGACGACTTTGTTCTCAACACGGGACCTCCTCTGTCTGTTCGGGTCACGGTTCGGAATACAACGGAAGATTCTACGCCGCCGGGGTCCACAGGCAAAGGTCACGCGTCACGCCCGGCCGTATGCGGAATCACGCTAGACACGGGCGTGCCTCGCGTTTCGAGCAAAAAGTCTATTGCCCCTCCGGCCTTTGACTTTTGGAGCGTGTTTCAACGATAGGTTTCGGGTAGGGCACGGCTTCAGCCGTGCCGCCATGGGCCAAACCAAATGCGGGCTTTAGCCCCTGAGGGATGCGTCGTCCGACCTGAAAGGCATTTTTAAAATATGCTCTAACGAGCGCAACCGGACTCATACAGGCGTACTTTTGCCTTTCACGCCCGATTGGCTGAAAGGAGATCTTCTTCCGCCCCTCGCTCACCCGCACCGGGCTGTTCGTCGAGAACAGCCGCGCCGGATCGCTCATCCCCACAAATTTTTCATCACATTTAGCCCGTGTGCGCCATCACTGACACATCACCCGCCGTGCCCGAAAATAGAAAAACATGATTGACGAAGGCGGAACCGTGTCCGTCCCCAGGACCCTGTCGACGCCCTCCCGAATCCCTCTGTCATCAAAGTATTTCGCCGCTAACTCCTTATTCCGGAATACTTTGCGTGTAAGTACATATTTATCAATACTTTAACCCAAAATGGTAGGGGGGGGAGGGGTGCCAAAATCAACAAAATGCACCCTCAAACCGAAGTAAACAAAGAGCAAAACATGAAATCAGTGTTGACGATAAACAGCCCAGAAGAATGCGGAGGAAGTCAAAAGGCGTAATCCATATCGGCATGGCCGCAGCATGAAAATTCGTCCTGCGCCGCGAACGTTTTCGGCATTACTAGTACAGCGCGTCGGAAGCCGCAACCAGAAAGAAGCGCGCATGGCCCGCGTCCAGAACCGTCGCCATCGATGAAAGTGAAAAACTGCGGAGGACGCGGAGGACGCAGAGGAATCCTAGGTATTAACTCTCAAAAATTCTCCGCGTCCTCAGCGGTTTTCATTTGGGGTCGCTTGCCCGTTACCCCCGTAACCCATTGCCCGAGCAGGGATTACAGAAGTATTACAAAGCTTTGCCCGCACTCTTGCTATTGTCACATGGGCACATCGCAAGACCGATGTGGGGAGAAAAACGGATGAGCAACACCTCTGAATTGCAGCAGGACCCGGTCAACGGCACCAGCCTGCGCAAAGACCGCGCCGACCATGATGGTATTAATTGGGTCACGGCGACGGCCATGATTCTGTTTCACCTCGGCGCCATCGCGGCGCTTTTCTTTTTTACGTGGAAGGCATTTTTTGTTGCGTGTTTCTTATGGTGGGTTTCGGGCAGCCTCGGCATCGGCATGGCCTATCATCGACTCCTGACGCATCGCGGATATAAGACTCCGAAGTGGGTGGAATATTTTCTGACCTGGTGCGCGACCCTCGCGCTCGAGGGCGGCCCGATCTTCTGGGTGGCCACGCATCGCATTCATCATCAGTTTTCCGACGAAGAAGGCGATCCGCATTCCCCGGTCGACGGCAAGTGGTGGGCCCACATGGGATGGATTCTCATGGGCAAGTCCATGCACCATGACACGACCACGCTCGCGCGCTACGTTCCCGATCTGACGAAAGATAAATTTCATGTCTGGCTGACGAAATGGCATTGGACCAGCAATGTCATCGTTGGCGTCATCCTCTACGCGATTGGCGGGCTTCCGTGGCTGCTCTGGGGAGTGTTTGCGCGCGTGGTCGTCGGACTGCACGCGACCTGGATGGTGAACTCGGTCACGCACGTGTGGGGCTCGCGTCGCTTTGCGACCAAGGATATGTCTACGAACAATTTGTTCGTGGCCCTGCTCACCTTCGGCGAAGGCTGGCATAACAATCATCATGCCCATCCGGTATCGGCCCGGCACGGCATGACCTGGTACGAGATCGATTTGAACTGGTACGGCATCTGGGCTCTGAAGAAGCTGGGCCTGGCGCGCCACGTGTACAAGCTCACGGTGAACAATCTGCCCCCCAAGCCCCCGCTGATGCGTGATTTAAATGCCTCTGCGCTCGTAGCTTCGTCCGCGGCAGGAAACGACTAGCAGAATGGCGCCGAGCGGTTGGGCATTCAGTTCTCACTAAAGAGTCTCAAACCAGGCCCTGGTAGCTTGGTTTGAGCGTTTTTTTTAGCACAGCGGCCCACATGGGCCGTTGACAAGTGCGTCGGCCATGGTTATTCTGCGCTCCGCGCTGTTGGTGCCCCCGCCAAGCTGAAGAATTTCAGACCAGCCGCCTTCGCCCCAGTGAGGTTGGAACCTGTTATGAAGACCGCCGCAATCCTGCTCTCTTTATTTCTAGTGACCTCCTCCATATGGAGCGCGGCACTGACCAAAACCACGACGACGCTCACCTCGTCTCCGAATCCTTCCACCTACGGAGACGCAGTCACCTTCACCGCGGTAGTCGCTCCTACGCCACCAGACGGAGAGACGATTACCTTCATCCAGGGAAACAACACCTTGGGAACGGGAACGTTGAGCGATGGTACGGCCACTTATACAACCGCGGCGCTGTCGCCCCGTTCGTATGCGATCAAGGCGGTGTACACCACTGACGCGACCTACCGCGGTAGCACCTCGAATGCGGTCAAACAAGTAGTAGACAAAATCCCAACCACGACCGCTTTGGTTTCCTCCCAGAATCCAATCAATTTCGGACAGTCTGTCACCTTTACGGCGACCGTAACAGCCAATTCCGGCGCAACACCCACTGGTAATGTCTCGTTTTACAATGGAGCCGCCAAGATCGGGACTGCATCGCTTCCGCCTTCCAGCAATGTAGCCAACTTTGCGACTACCAAGTTGCCCGCAGGCGCCGATTCGATTACAGCTCTCTATAAAGGCACGACTTTGTTCGCCGCCAGCACCTCCAACGTTGTCAGCGAAACCGTGACCGGAGGATGTGGAGTCGGGACTTTCACAGATTCCTCGATGATCTGGGATGACGTCACCCGTTATTACGAAGTCTATCTGCCCGCGAATCTCCCACCAAACCCACCTATGGTCCTGATGCTCCACGGCACTAGGACCACCATCACTACTGGCTCCGACCCTACGCCTGTCATCAGCCTGAATTGGGGCTGGCAGCCAGTGGCCGACCAGTACTGTTTTATTCTCGTTAAGCCAGCCTCCACCTACGACGCGGCAACCCACAAGTGGAACTGGAACGCGTATTTCCTGGATGACGCGTTTCCCTATGCGCAGGGGTGTGGCGTCACCGACTGCCCCGACGACTCGGGCTTCCTCGGTGAGCTCATCCAAACTCTCATCGCCCAGTACAACGTGAACTCGAATATGGTGTACGTCGCCGGTTTCTCATCGGGTGCGGAAATGACGGAGCGCGTCGGCGTCGATCTAGCCGCCATGGTAGCGGCAATTGCTCCCGCCTCGGGACAACTCGTCGCCGTGCCAGGAGTAGTCCCGCCGCCGCTACCCACGCCTCCGTTTCCCCAATCATCCATTGCCGTCCAGGAATGGCACGGCACGAAAGACACAAACCTCTGGCCCTGCAGCTACGGCACCACCAAATACAACGGAGATATTTTCACGCTGGACACGGTGGATGACACCTTCAACTTCTGGACGACGGCGCCAGTGAATAGCTGCACCTCGCTGCTTACAAACCAGCCTCTCTGTTTGAACGGCGCGCCCAACAATGCGAACGACGCGCCCATGCTGGGGATTCCAGGTCTGACCGGTAACGATGCCACGGGATGCTCGAATAACGCCGAGGTCCAATTCATCTGGGAGCCGAATGTCGAACATTCCTGGCAGCAGCAATACAACACTCAGCGCTGGATTTTCTTCGCTGCTCACCCAAAGCAATCGACCGGGAAGCTGTTAGGAAAGTGATACGGAAAACGCCCGTCAGTTCAATAACACCTGCCCTGATTCGCGCAAGCTTTAACTGAGGCCGAGAACCGAGAACTGAGAACACGTAAGACCTGACACCTGACACCTGCCCCTTTACAATCTCCCTGTGCGAATCTCCAGCCGGCGCAAGGCGATTGCTTTCTTTCTCAGCTTCGGCGTCATTCTCGCCGCCGTAGCCTTTGCTGTCGGCAGCGGCTGGATCATCCTCAACTGGCGCGAAGGTATCAAGGTCTTCCTCGGCATCATCTTCTTTGGCGCCATCATTACCGGATTGGTCCTCAATACGATTTTTCTCGTGCGCGAGATTCGCCGCAACGAGCAGCACGACAGCTTCATTAACGCCGTAACGCACGAACTGAAGACGCCCATTGCCTCGATTCGCCTCTATCTCGAAACCCTTCAGCGGCGCGACATCGATGAGGCGCGCCGGCGCGAGTTCTATCAGCTCATGCTGGTCGATACCGAACGGCTGATGGGCACTGTCGAGCAGGTCCTCAAAGCGGGTGCGATGGCTCAGAAGAAAGCGAAAGCCCAGGCGCAACGCGTGCCCGTGGATTTCAACGCTCTGGTGGGCGAGTGTGTGGAGTTGGCGCGGTCTCGGCATCATCTGCCGCCGGAGAATCTCGAATATCGTGAGTCGGTGCCTGTGGCGGCAAATGCCGAACGATCTGCCCACTCCCACGTCCTGGGCGATCCCGAGGAACTGCACACGGCGGTAACCAACCTCCTCGACAATGCCGTGAAGTACTCGCCCGATGGAATTCATATCGCGGTCGAGCTCGCGGCTCCCGATGACGAGCGTGTTGTCCTGCGCGTGCGCGATCGCGGAGTGGGCATCCCGCAAAATGAACTGAAGCGGATTTTCAAGCGCTTCTATCGCGTGCGCCAGCGCGGACGTCCGCGCGTCAAAGGGACGGGGCTGGGATTGTTTATTGTGCGTTCGATTGCGCGCAACCATGGCGGCCGCGTCTTTGCCGAGAGCGAGGGCGCGGGCAAGGGCACGACCGTGACGCTCGAACTGCCGCGGGAATGGCCCAGTGAATCGCCCGGTAAAACGACGAGGTCCGCGTGAGCCGCATATTGATTGTCGAAGATGAGGCGCACCTGGCGCAGGGCCTGCGCTTCAATCTGCAAGAGGAAGGGCACGAGGCGGATGTCGCCGGCAATGGCGAAGAAGCCCTTTCGCGCCTCCTTAATCGCGCGGAACACTTTGACGCGGTAGTTCTGGACGTGATGCTGCCGGGCAAGAGTGGTTTTGAAGTAGCTTCATTGCTGCGCGAGAAGAAGAATTACGTGCCCGATCCTGATGCTGACCGCGCGCAGCCGGCCCGAGGATGTACTCGAGGGTTTTGCCTCCGGTGCCGACGATTATCTGCCGAAGCCGTTTGAGCTGGCGATCCTGATTGCCCGGCTCGACGGACTGCTGCGGCGCAGCGCCTGGATGCGGCAGAGCATAGCGCGGGACGCCGCTGGCGCGAACTCGACCGCCCCTCAGATGAATGCGGCTCCATCCGGCGAAGCTCAACCCGAAAGTGACAGCTTCACATTCACTGGCAAGTCAATTGACTTTGCCGAGCTGGAATTGCGCTCGCTCGGGCAACACCATCCACCTCACAGTAATGGAGGCGGAGTTCTTGCGGTACCTGGTTCGAAGCGGCGGACGCATCGTCTCTCGCAAGGCGCTACTCGAAAATGTCTGGGGATTGCACGAGGACACGGACACGCGCGCTATCGACAATTTTGTGGTGCGGCTGCGGCGTTATATCGAAGAAGACCCATCGCGGCCACGCCATTTGCTCACCGTGCGCGGCGTCGGGTATCGGTTTATGGCCAAGCCGGAGTAAGCCCGCTTCACTGCAGAGCGTACAGATTACCGTCCATGCTCCCGAAATAGACGACGCCTTTGTCCACCACCGGCGACGACACAATGGCACCGATCGAAATGAAGCGGTAGAGGTCGATGTACATGTCTTCGAAATCCCCGAACAGCGGACTGAACCCTTCCTGATTGAGAGTGCCGTCGGCGTTCAAAACTCTCATTTGATCTTTCTTCGCGGCCTCGGTCTGGAACTCCCAGGCGGACTTGCCCGTTTTGGCGTCAATGGCGTAGAGCCGGCCATTGTGATCGCCGACATAGGCGAGGTCTCCAGCCAGCGCGGCGGAGGAAAACATGTAAGAGCCAGCTTTGAAGTTGAAGCGCAGGCGGCCGGTTTTTGCGTCGAGCGCCATGAAGCGCGAGCTGTCGGAGGTGCCTACGTACACTATGCCGTCACGAACCGCGGGTGTGCCGATCACCCAGGACTTGCTGGTCGGGTAGTCCCATTTCTTGCGTCCGGTCGCGGCATCGAGGGCGTAGACATGGGCGTCGCGGCATCCGACGTACACCGTTCCGTCGACCACTGCGGGTGAGGACTGAAAGCCGACCTGATTGTGAATGGTGTTGTCCTCGCCACTCTTGAACGACCATTTTTCCTGGCCCGAATCCGCATCGATCGCATAGAGATAGCTATCCCAGCTGCCGATGTAGACCACGTTGTTTACTACCGCGGGAGAGGAATGGACCACATCTTTCGTGGGGAACTTCCAAAGCAGAGTTCCGGTCTGCGCCTCTACGGCATACACGTTGCCATCACCGCCGCCGAAATACACCTTCCCGTTCGCTACCGCCGGCGAGGAAGTAAAAATATCCCAGGCGTCGGGAATAGTTTGAGTAGCGGAAGGATAGCCATGCAGATTCTTCGCTTCAAACTTCCGTTCGTACTCGATGGCATAAACCCACTTGGGCTGGCCTGTTTTAATGTCGAGAGCAGCCAGCGAGCCGGCCGACGAAACAAAGTAGAGAGTGTCGCCGATGACCGCCGGAGAGGAAGCGATTGGCATTCGCGACTTGAAGTTCCATTTTTCTTTACCCGTTTCCTGATCAATCGCGTAGAGGTGGCCGTCCAGGGCTCCGATGTAGACGACACCGTCGGCAATGGCAGGCGATGTAACGATAGGCCCGCCCGCCTTAAACGCCCATTTGACACTACCCAGTTGTTTCGGGCCGGAAGAGTCATAGACTCCAGTGTGGGCATTGTTTCCATGGAATGTGTTTTGTGCAAACCCGGCTGCTGCAACTGCGAACAGGGCTACAACTGCGAGTTTCTTCATCCGGTCTCTCCCGGTCAGAACAAGTAGCAGCTGCAGATAAGACGGACGATGGTGCGAGACGTTATCAGACAAACCTCTTTCGGAGGCGTCGCATGCCACACGTGCGCAGCGTGATTCGGCTTTCGCCTGCAACTTCACGCGACAAGATTGGGTCTTCTAGTGCTGTCTTGCGGAAGAACTAGCAGCCAGTTCCCGGAAAAGTCCCAGCAGTGACGCTGCGGCTTGCTGATCGGAGAGGTTAGCCAAGGCCACCGTCGCCGTGAAGTGCGGCGAACGCTGGTTAAAACGGACGCTGACAAAATCCTTGTCACGCCATGTCGTTAAAGCATTCACCACCGGGGTCAGCTCCATCGGCCAGTCTTCTTTGGTAGTCAGAATCACCGGCCCGGGGCGGGTGATCGTCCACTTCCGAGCTCGCATTCTTGGTACCGGTCTGGCCCGACCACCGGTGCCGGATAATGTCGAGATGGAAGCCGGGCGGGAAGCCCATGTCGGCCTCGAAGGTAAGCGTCTCCTGCTGCTCGTGCCAGCAGCTCAAAGCCCACTGCACCGGCAGCGGCCGCGGCAGCAGTTTGATCGTAAGGTGCATTTCCTCAAACCAGCGCGAGGAGAGATGCAGGGTGGCTTTCAGGCGGGAACTGCACGCTTGCCATTGCAGATCGGCGAGGCGTCCCTTGCCCAGGCACGCCGCCTGCACCCATTGCAGCACGCTGGCTGCTCGCCGGCGGTTATAGCGCACAAACCAGCTATACCAGACCAGGACCAGCATTCCCGCCAAGCTGACGTCGATTAGAATCCAACGCCCCACGTCTTGCCTCTCTATGGGGAGAATCGTACGTCTCTGAGGATGCGTACGCGCAAGGGGAGGAAACGAAAAAAATTGGCTTCGCCCAAATCGGTCTGCAAAGCTTTTCTCCCGGTAGAATGGCGGCGTGCCCTTTCGCATCCGGAGATTCCAAAAAACAGATTTTGAGACGCTCTGGCGGATCGACCAGGCCTGCTTTGACCCGCAAATGGCCTACTCCCGCCCCGAATTGGCGTTTTATATGGGCCGGACCGGAGCGTTTACCCTCGTGGCGGAAGATGAGGCGGAAGACCATCGGGATTCCAAAGGAAGGGCGGTCCTTGGGTTCATCGTGGCGGAGTCTCGCCGCCGGAGCGGGCACATTATTACCATCGATGTGGTATCCCAGGCGCGACGGCTCGGTGTCGGATCGGCATTGCTGGCCTCTGCGGAAGATCAATTGCGCGCAGCGGGCGCCGAAGTGGTCGCCCTGGAGACTGCCGTAAATAATGAGACAGCCATACGCTTTTATAAGGAGAAAGGCTACTTCGTCCAGAAGACCGTGCGGGGGTACTATTCCGGTCAGTTAGATGCCCTGGAAATGGTGAAGGAATTGGGGCAACCGGAGAGGAAAAAAGGGATCCGATGAAAATTGCGATTCAAGGTGAGTTGGGTTCGTTCAGTCACGAAGCCGCGCAGACGATGTTGCCGACGGCAAAGATCGTTCCTTGTGCGCGCTCCCTCGAGGTCTTCGATCGAGTTAAGCGCGGAACCGTCGATGGGGCTGTCATCCCGATTGAAAACTCCCTGGCCGGATCGGTGGCCGAACATTTTGATTTGCTGCTCAGTCGCGACGTGCACATCGTCCGCGAGTTCCGGCTGCGGATTGTGCACAACCTGATCGCCCTTCCCGGCACGAAGCTGCGCGATGTACGGCGGGTCTTCTCGCATCCGGTGGCACTCGATCAGTGTCGGGACCTGTTTGCCCGCAATCC
The DNA here is from genome assembly GCA_963698865.1 of uncultured Acidobacteriaceae bacterium. Taxonomy (GTDB): domain Bacteria; phylum Acidobacteriota; class Terriglobia; order Terriglobales; family Acidobacteriaceae; genus Acidiflorens. The sequence goes on from CAVOSL010000007.1 coordinate 2,359,246, forward strand.
CAAACTCGAGCCCGTGCCGTTCTACGATACCGCGGGAAGCGTGAAGCACGTGGTCGCCGAAGGCTTAAAGGATGCCGCAGGCATCGCCAGCCGCCGCGCCGCGGAAGTCTATGGCGGAAAAATCCTGAAGGCCGGCATCGAGGATGACAAACGGAACTTCACGCGCTTCTTTCTGATTCATCGCGGGCTGATTCTTCCTGGAGAAGCTCATCGGGGAAAAGCCCGCGCCTCATCCGGCGCCGACAAAACTTCCCTCGCCTTCAGCACCAAGAACATTCCCGGGTCTCTGTTCAAATCGCTAAGCGTGTTTGCGCTGCGCGACATCAGCCTGAGCAAGATCGAGTCGCGTCCTCTCCGCGGGCGCCCATGGGAGTACGTGTTTTTCGTGGACCTGCTCCGCGGTGACGATGAGGACTCGCGCAATGCGCTGCGGCACCTCGGCGAGATCACGGACCTGGTCAAGGTGCTGGGCATTTACCGGCAAGCTCGTTGACGAATAGGTCCAGAAGCTCCCATTGCGTCTCTGCCCTATCGCGGTTCCCGTCACGGGTTGATGTGAGGTAGTGCACAGCGCAGCCCGCGTCCTCGGCGTAGCTTGTTCCCGAAAGAGAGAGGCCATATGCGTTTCGTCCAGGCCGCGCTTGTGCTTGCGAGTTGTCTCCTGTTCGGCATCTGTGCCGTTGGCCAGAGCTCGATGGGATTGGCGGACCGGTACTGGATAAGCTTTGGCGAACAGGTCAGGGTGGCCGACACGGTGCTGCCTCCCGGCAGTTATGAGGTCCGGCATGTGATGGAAGGCCCGGACCACATGATGGTATTTCGGCAAATGGGCGTAAAGAATCCGGTTGAAGTGCATGCCAAATGCACCCTCGTTGTGCTCTCGGCGAAGGCGGATCAAACTCGAAAGATCATCGAGTTAAATGCCGCCAATGAGCGCGTGTTGAAGGAATTGACGTTTAAAGGGGAGACGGCCAAGCACGTCTTTTGACCAAGAGCTGTGATTTTCCTCGATTCCCGGCCTGGCTACGGCCGAAAGTGCTACGGCTAGTCCAAGTTGAAGGCCCCCAAGGCTGAGCCCGCACCACAACCCGCATCCAGAAGTGGTATTCGTCACAACCCTCTGTGAGGCAGTGCACTGCGCTGGGACCAACCGAGCGGTAGCTTGGAATTGAAAGAGAAAGAGGAGGTCCAACATGCGTTTGGGCAAACCGGTATTTGTTATTTCGATTTGTATTCTGTTCCTTAGCGTCTGTGCGTTCGCGGGACAAAACGCCATGGGCATTTCCGATGTCTACAAGGTGAACTTCACTGAGCAGACCAAAGTGGCGGACACGGTTCTGCCGGCGGGCGATTATCAGATTCGGCACGTCATGGAAGGCGCGAACCACATTATGGTGTTCCGCCAGCTCGGTGTCGGGAAGCCAGTTGAAGTGCGCGCCAAGTGCACCATTGTTCCGCTGGACAAGAAAGCAACCAACACCAAGAAGACTTACGTGCTCAATGCCGCCAACGAGCGGGTTCTGCAAGAACTGATTTTCAAAGGGGACCAGGCGAAGCACGTTTTCTAGCCGAAACGGCAATTGGCCCGAACGACTGGCTCTTGGCCGTCCGCTTAAGTCCGAGTGATGATGGCCAAGAGACCTTCCGCCGCCCGTCACGACCCCAGGTGAATGCCCGTGGGCAGACGCCGACGGTCGCGTCGCTACATCGCGATTTGCCGGGCGTCGAGATTCGGGGGGCGGGAGGGATTGCCTATTTCGCGACGCTCCCACCTGGAAATCTGCACCTAAAGAGCGAAACTGAGGAAGAGCGAAACTGAGGCGCGTCTTAGGGGCCGCCGATCCTTCACCGATCCGCCCCACGCCGCCTTTATCGGCGGCTATACCCCGCTCCAACCCGCCAAAGGGGTAGGGCACGTCAGCACCAAGCATCCGCGTCCTAGGTGACCGGCCAGGGGCTGGGGTCTTCTGTGTCTTGCAAAAAACAAGAAAAGGTCTAAAATTCAACAGCCTAGCATCTGACCTGCATCTTTTTGGGAGCCTGGTTCATCAAAGTTGAGTACAACTGACTCAAGAGAAAATCATGAGCGATATTACCTCTTCTTCTACTTCATACGAGTCAAGCGGGCGCTCGCTGCCGATTCTACCGGTTCGCGATACCGTTCTATTTCCACATGCTGTGCTGCCCTTGACGGTCGGGCGTGAAAGCTCAGTACAGCTCATCAACTCGCTCGGCGATGACAAGACGATCGTGGTGGTAGCCCAGCGCGAAGCGCGCGTCGATACCCCCCAACCGACCGACCTCTATTCGATTGGGACGCTCGCGGTCGTGCACAAAGTCGTGAAGATGCCGAACCAGAGCCTCTTCGTTTTTGCGGAAGGCTTGGAACGCGTTCGGCTCACCGATTTTGCGCAGCTCTCACCTTTCATGCGCGCCCAGGTGGTCACGGTTCCGGAGACGATTCCGCCCAAGGATTCCGAAATTGAAGCGCTGCAACGCAACGTGCTGACGCTCTTCCAGCAGATCGTCGCCGGCTCGCCGACTCTGTCGGATGAGCTTTCCACGGTCGCGATGAATATTGAAGAGCCGGGCCGTCTGGTCGACTTCATCGCCTCGTCGCTGCCTTCGCTTTCCACCGCCGATAAACAGGACACGCTGGAAACCACCGACGTCCGCATTCGCTTGGAAAAAATCAATCAGCACCTCGCCAAAGAACTCGAAGTACAGCAGCTGCGCAACAAGATCCAGTCCGAAGTGCAGGATCGCGTGCAGCAGACGCAGCGCGAATACTATCTGCGCGAGCAGATGAAGGCCATTCAAAAAGAGCTCGGCGAGCAGGACGAGGGCGCCCGCGATACCGAAGACCTCAAACAGAAAATCGAATCGGCCGGCATGCCCGACGATGTGAAAAAGGAAGCGCTCAAAGAACTGGGCCGGCTTTCGCGCATGTCGCCGATGGCCGCCGACTATTCCGTCACGCGCAATTACATCGAATGGCTGGCTGTGTTGCCCTGGCAAAAAACTTCCGGCCAGGAAATTGAAATCCCGAAGGCCAAGGAAATTCTCGACACCGATCACTACGATCTGCAAAAGGTCAAAGACCGCATTCTCGACTATCTCTCCGTCCGGCGCCTCAAGCCGAACATGAAGGGACCGATTCTGTGTTTCGTCGGACCTCCGGGCGTAGGCAAAACTTCGCTCGGCAAATCGATCGCCCGTGCGCTCGGCCGCAAGTTCGTTCGCCTCTCGCTCGGCGGCGTGCACGACGAGGCCGAAATTCGCGGTCATCGCCGCACCTATATCGGCGCGCTGCCGGGGCAGATCATTCAGGGCATTCGTCGCGCCGAAACAAAAGATCCGGTATTCATGCTGGATGAAATCGACAAGGTTGGCCGCGACTTCCGCGGTGATCCCGCCTCCGCTCTGCTCGAGGCGCTCGATCCGGAGCAGAACTCCACCTTCCGCGACAACTATCTCGACGTGACCTTCGATCTTTCCAAAGTGCTGTTTATTACCACGGCCAACATGCTCGACCCGATCGCCGAGCCGCTGCGCGACCGCATGGAGATCATCGAACTTCAGGGCTATACCGAAGAAGAGAAGATTCATATCGCCTTCCAGTACCTCATCCCCCGGCAGATCGATGAAAACGGGATCACAAAGGAACAGATCGAATTCCCGGAAGAAACGGTAAGTTATGTGATCCGCCACTACACGCGCGAAGCAGGCGTGCGCAACCTGGAACGCACCGTTGGCACGATTTGCCGCAAGCAGGCACGGCGGCTGGCGGAAGGCAAGACTGACAAACTCGTTGTGACCAAGGAAGTAGTGAATGAATTTCTCGGCGGCATCAAGATTCGCAGCGAAGGCGAAATTGCCGAGCGTACCAAGCGTCCGGGCGTCGTCGTTGGGCTGGCATGGACTCCCTCGGGCGGCGACGTGCTCTTCGTTGAAGCCAACCAGATGAAGGGCAAGGGTGGGCTTACCATCACCGGGCAGATTCAGGACGTGATGCGCGAGTCGATGCAGGCCGCGCTGAGCTGGGTGCGCTCCAACGCTCGTTCGCTCGGTGTAGACGAAGAATTCTTCGCCAACCACGACATTCACATTCACGTGCCGGCGGGCGCGATTCCGAAAGATGGTCCCTCCGCGGGCGTGACCATCGTGACCGCGCTGGTGTCGCTCCTGACGGGCAAGCAAATTCGTCCGCTGACCGCGATGACAGGCGAAATCACCCTGAGCGGTAACGTTCTGCCCGTAGGTGGCATAAAAGAAAAGGTGCTCGCCGCAAAGCGTGCCGGTGTGCACGATGTCATCCTTCCCGCCGACAACCGCACCAACGTCGAGGAAGATCTGACGCCCGAGCAATTGCAAGGGCTGACGACTCATTACGTGAAAGCGATCGAAGAAGTGCTCGAATTCGCCATGCCATCAACTCCGCGTGAAGAGCGCCAGGACGCCGAGGAACGGGAAAAAGTGTTAAGCACATAGACACACAGAAAGGTTCTCAGTTTCCTGGTGCCAGCCTCGTTTTTCGGCTGGCATTTCTTTTTGCCTTTCAATTTTCTGTACACTAGCAGGCGCAGACTAGTGCGCGTTTTCGCGGTTGGACCAAATCGGCCCTTCCCGAATTGGAGTCTTTTTGGCAGCGCGTGCGACAACATTAACGATCGTTCCCGGTGCGCCCTCCGGAGCGGTTTCCCGTGTTAAGCCAGGCGCGGCGGCGAAGCCCTCCAAACCGAAGCCGAAGCTTGGCCTGCGCGCCTGGATGGAGCGTGTGCTCGAGGAGTGCGATCGCGCCGCGGCGGGCTTCGAGGCTGATCCCGTGCACGACCTGCGTGTTGCCATCCGTCGATGCCGCTCCCTGGCCGATGGATTAATCGCCCTCGACTCCGATTCTTCCTGGAAAGAGATGAAGAAGGCCGGCCGCAAGGTTTTTCGCGCCCTCGGCGAGTTGCGCGACATGCAAGTGCTCGAGGAATGGATCGAGAAGCTCGGCGATCCAGCCGATCCGGTAACTGCGAAATTGCTCGACCACGTCCACGCCCGCGAAGCCGAATACAAGCAGCTTGCCTGGAAAGATCTCCATCAGTTTGATCGCAAGCGCTGGCGCCAGTGGAGCAGGACCTTGCCACGTCGCGCGTCGCGCGTGCGTCCGGGCAGCGTTGTCTATCTTCACCTCGCGCTCGAAAAATGGACGGCCGCGTACGAGCTGCATAAACGGGCCATGCGCACCCGCTCGCAGGTCGCGCTCCACGAACTGCGCATCGGCATCAAGCGCTTCCGCTACACCGTCGAGAACTTTCTGCCCCAGCAACACGCGCAGTGGGGCGACGATCTCAAAGAACTCCAGGACCTGCTCGGCGAGGTGCACGATCTGGATGTGCTCTGGGCGACCGCGCTCGCGGTCCAGGCGTTTCCGGATGTGGAGTGCCGCAAGCGTTGGCGCGAGAAGCTGAATCACGAGCGCAACCGCCGCCTCCAGCGCTATCGCGAGATGATGATCGGCAAACAATCGCTCTGGCGAGTCTGGCGGGCGCAGTTGCCGTCGGGTCCGCAACTACGCGCCGCCGCCATGAGCCGCTTGCGCGTTTGGGCCGGATACCTCGATTCCGACTTTGCCCATTCACAGCGCGTGGCCCAACTCGCGCTCCATTTATATGAGGGCCTCGCGCGCGCCCGCGTTCTCGGCCACGATCACGCAGCGGATTCGCGAGATGTGTTGCAGGCCGCCTCATTCATGCATGACGTCGGCAAAGCCAAAGGTCATGAAAATCATCAGAAGAAGTCCTATCGCATGATTCGCAAGCTGGCTCGGCCTCTAGGATGGAGCGCGCGCGAGTTGGAACTCGCGGCGGTCGTCGCGCGCTACCATCGCGGAGCGTTGCCGCGTCCGCGCAGCAAGGCGTTGCAATCTCTTGAGCTGCCAGATCGGCGCCTCGCGATGCAACTCGCGGGCGTGCTCCGGCTGGCCAACGCCTTGGACGTGCGCAACGGCACGCCGCCAAAGATTGCCGTGGAACTAAGCGATCACGTTCTGCGCGTGCAGTCGGCGGGCTATTCGCCGCTTGATCGCAGCGCCGAAAATGTGGCGGCCGCCCGCCATCTCCTCGAAACCGTCCTCCGGCTTCCAGTAATGATAAAGCCGCTGCCCGCGGCAACCACCCGTACCCGCAACACCGCCCGCGAGAGCAGTTCTCGAGTTGCCGTAGTGTAAACATCGGGTTTAGGTAGGGCACGGCTTCAGCCGTGCCGCTAGCCGCGCCAGACATCGCGGCTTTAGCCGCTGGGGGCAGGTACTCTACAGCATTCAGAGAAATGCTCCAGAATGCTCCGGCTGTGCGTGTATAGCGCCGTCCCGGCGCCGGTTCCGAGGACGCCCCGCCCTCGGCGCATTTGAAAATGAATGTGCCCAGGTTCGCGCCCGTACTGGGCACTAACCTGGGCTACTTCGGCGGCGTGAAGGATCTGTCCAACACCCCGATATGCAGTTCAACTACGTTCGCTGATCGCGATTTACAGGTCGTAAAGTTTCAAAGCCATGGCGCCATGCGTGGCCGCGCCGCCGGCCCGCAGGGCAGCCGCAATAAATGCGCTTTCGGTGACTTCCTCGCGAGATGCGCCCGCGGCCTTCGCGTTCTTCACATGTACCTCGATACAGTACGGACATTGCGTCGTGAAAGCCACGCCCAGCGCGATGAGCTCCCGATATTTTCGCGGAATGTTGCCATCTTCACGGCCAACAATCTTGTCGAGGTTAAGCCATGCGTTGAATTCCGTGGGTGCCAGTTTCCCCATCTCCTTAAGAAGCCGCAAATCGCCGACATCGTGATAGTGTTCGCTCATTGATTCTCCTGGATTCGATTTAATTTGCTGCGCGCTCTGCGCGCGATCCAACTTAACTCAATCTTGGATGAAGCAGACTATGCATTGGGAGCAAGCTCGCGTGTCAAATTTTTGTCAGCTCACAAAGCGTCAAATTAAACGCGACCTCACCGTCTGAGCCCCGCGTCGTACATCGCTCCATACTCCAGATACTGCTGCACTGGATCGTCCGGATCACTGATCTCTACCTTCTCAACCTCACCATTCTTATCGAACCGTGCTGTTAGCCGTGCATTCACCCCCGCAAAATAGGTGGGCAAATTCAGCTTCTGATACCGCGCCAGCACTTCGTCGCGCACCGCCGGATCGAAGTGCACTCCGTATTTCTCCACCAGCGCCTTGATCGCCTCGTAATCCCCCTCTGCCTTAATGCGCATCAACTCGGCCAGCAGCATGCCAACTCCCTTGCGCATCTTCTCGTAATCCGCCACCCGCACGTATGTTTTCCCGTCGCGCTTGAACTGCTCAATCGATCCCGGCACCTGATCGGCGATATAGTGAGCGATCAACTGCCGGTCGCGCTCGTGATCTTCCTCGATCGTCTCGCCATGTGAAATCGCTCGAAGCTGCGTCAGTGCCACCGACGCTGCGCCATCGTACATCGCTTTGGCCACTTCCTCCTGGTTCGTGATCAGACCCAGTTCCTTCAACTTCGGATCCCACACGTTCCACAGCGCCATCAGATCGGCGCGAGCTTCTTCGAGAGTTGAAAAATACTCTTTCAAATAGGACTGCGCCCCGGCGCTCACCCGCCCGCTCAGCTTGCCCGAGCCGTGCCCAATCACCTCGTGCATGTCGACCAGCAGATCCAACGCCTCGGGCCTGTATTTTTCATTGCGCGCCTCCGTGGCAGCATCCGGCGAAAACTCCGCCGTCAGCGCCGTGCCATTCGCTGCGTTCAAGGCCCGCATGCTCTCAGTAAAAATAAAATTCTTCGACCCATACTTTTCGTGAATTTCATTTTCGTTCGGCAGATTATCGCCGATCGTGCTCACGCTGAAGTCGCCCGTCTCAACTAAAGTCTCCACTGCCTTCACCGACGTCGCCTGAAACGAGGTCCGCTTATATTGATCGAGCCATGGCGCCTTCGCTTCGAAGTAAGCCGCGTTCTCCGCCAGCTTCGTAATTGCCGCGGTCGTTGGCTTGTCCGTAATCGTCACAAAGCTCTGCGAGCTTCCCTTCGCCCCGCGCGCATCCCGATAAATCTCGATGAACCCGTTGTCGAAATCGACGGTCGCATTGTTCTGCACCCACGCGATTCCAAACGCCACCCACTCCGAATATTCACCCGTCTCGTAAAAACGAATCAGATGGCCAATCGCCTCCGCCTGCTGCGGTTCCGCATAGGCGCGCGCCTTCTCTAGGCACTCGTCTGCCTTCCTCAAGAATGTTGCATACAGCCCCGGCGCAACCTTCCCATCCGGCGTGCCCGCTCGATACACGAGTTCTGTCAGCTTGCCGTCTGCGCCGCGCACCACCCGCGAGTTCAGCGGATACTTGTCCTCGAATCCCTTCAAATCCGCCTGGCTCAATCCGGGATAAAACGTATTCGAACTCGCCTGGATCACATCCTTGCCGCCGGTCGGACTCTTGGCTACCTCCATCGGCTCAAACTGCGCATCGAAAAACGACGCACGCAGCGCCTCGACCTCGCGCTTCACTTCGGCCGGCGATGTCAGAGGAGGCAGATCGGCATTCGCAGTCTTGAAGCCCCCATTCTGCTGCGCCGAAGCAGCGGCCAACCGCAGCTCCGTGAAGGAAAACCCCGGGAGAAACTTCTGCGATGTGATGTCATTGTGATTGCCCCGGTTCGCCCAGAACAGCTTCGCGTAGTCCGCAATCTTCGCGCGCGTCGTCGGCTTGATTCCCTGCCCATGCGCCATGATCTCTTCCAGCATTCGCTTCTGCCGCAAGCCATAAGCTGAAAACTGATCGTAAATAATCGGATCGATCGCAATCGAAGCCTGCGTCAGCCAGAAAGCCAAAGCCTGCTGCCGAGGCGTAAGCGCCTGAAAGCTGGGCGCGCGCAGCCGAATGAACGCCGTATCCCCAACCCGCTCGGCCACCACCGGCTCCGCCCCTTTGCCGGATTTATGTTCCTCGCATGAAGAGGGAATTACAAAAAAGATCGCCAAAATGCAGATCGAAAGAATGAAGGTCGACAAAATAACGATGAACCTCGATTTCCTCAATGAAGCCTCCCAATCGAATCAAGTCCCAGCCAAACCACGCAGCCTACCACACTAGGACGCGAGCAAACCTAGATTGTCATCAAGCAAGCCTCAATACTGCCGTCCGCCGGGAGCGCCGTCCGGGCGTAGCGCCGGCGACTCTCCGGCAGTCGTGGCGGCGCCCCCGCCGCCACCTCGTCGGCTTCAACCGCCGACCCCATCGCCCACAAAAGCAAGTGAATACCACGAGGACGCAAAGGACCTTGAGAAATGAATATCTCCGCATCCTCGGTGTCCTCCATGGCTTTCATTTCGAGCCCCCTCCGAAACCCGCTTTCCCGCGTGTTAAAATCAATTCAGAACGCTCCCAACCGATGCTTCCTGACATAGAAAAATTGCTCGAACTCCAAACTGCGGATCAGGAGATCCGCAAACTGCAGGAGGAGATCGCCGAGCTTCCCAGGCGTATCGCGGCCATCGAACAGAAGCTTGCCGGCACCAAAGCCCACCTCGAAAAGGCCCGCGCCGCCGCCAAAGCCGACGAAGCCAACAAAAAGAAGTTCGAATCCGCCATCCAGGACCTGCAAGGAAGAATCTCCAAGTATCGCGACCAGTCGCTCGACGTAAAAACCAACGATCAATACAAGGCGCTGCTCCACGAAATCCAGTTTGCCGAGCAGGAAATTCGTATCAACGAGGACCGCATCCTCGAGGTCATGGTTAACGTTGACGCCCGCGACAAAGACGTCAGGGCCGCCGAAGCCGAACTCAAGGCCGAAACCGCCGAGGTCGAAAAAGAAAAAGAAGATGCCCGCCGCGTCACTGCCGAAGATCAGAAGAAGCTCGCCGAGTGGAATGCCAAGCGGGACGGCCTCCGCCACGGCATCGAGGCCGACCTGCTGCGCCGCTACGAGCGCGTGATGAAGTTTCGCGGCAGCGGCCTGGCCGAGGTCCGCGACCACAAATGCATGGGCTGCCAGGTCATGCTCCGCCCGCAGACCCACAACGAAGTTCTCAATGGTGAGCACATCGTCTACTGCGATTCCTGCCAGCGCGTTCTCTACATCAACCCCACTAACGCGCCCAAGGTCGAGCACGCAGTCGAACAACCGGGCCACGCCAAGCGCCGCGCGCGCCCCAAAGCCGACTCGCCGCAGGCCTGGTACTACCGTCCCGATTACGGCGAAGCCGGCGAGGTGCTTCTGGTTCTAAGCAATCACGGCGGCACCGCAAGCCGTGCGGTCTACGATATGCACTCCGGCCGCCAGATCGGCGAAGTCCTCAACCGCGAGGGCAATTACCGCCAGGCCTTTCCCGAGGATCTGACGGAAAGCGCGATCCGCCTCAACGGCCACTGGGAAGAACAAGAGATGGAAGAGTGGGGCTCGGAAATTCCCAGCAGCGCCCTCGACGTTCTTCACGTAGATCTCAGAGCCGCCCAGCGCGACCACGCCAAATCCTCCAAAGATCACAAGCCGCACTCCCCAGCCCCAGCCGAACACACTGCCGCCAGCTAGGCGCACCTCATGGACTCGCCTGCGAATCCGAGTCTGCCGCCAAACTCACAGGACCTTCCAACTCCCAACCGTCAAGAACTTATTCTCTGTCTTCTGCTCGCTGCGACCACCATCGCGGTCTACAGTCCAATCCTGCGCGCACCCTTTCTCAACTATGACGATGCCTTACACGTCACCGAAAATGCGCACGTGCGCGCGGGGCTCACATGGAGCACAGTGAAATGGGCTTTTCGCACCAACGAAACTTCCGACTGGCATCCGGTCACCTGGCTTTCCCACACGCTTGATTCCCAACTCTTCGGCCTCGGCCCCGCTGGCCCGCATGGCGTCAACGTGCTGCTCCATGCCGCCAATGCCGTCCTCATCTTTTTGCTCTTGCAAGCCGCGTACCGGTTTTCTCTGGCGCAGTTTTGGCGTAGCCACTCTCTTCGCTTTGCACCCCATCAACGTCGAATCGGTGGCCTGGATTTCGGAGAGAAAAGATGTCCTCAGCATGTTTTTCTTTCTCCTCGCCCTCGCGGCCTACGGCTGGTACGTGCGGCGTCCGGGCGTTGGACGATATCTCGCGGTCTCGCTTGCCTACGCTCTTGCCTTGATGAGCAAAGCGCAAGTCATCACCTTTCCCTTCGCCCTCCTTCTGCTCGACTATTGGCCTTTGCGCCGCTTCGGGACCTCCGATCGGACTAATCCCGAGCGGACTAATCCCGATCAGACGAATAACGCGCCGCCACCGCCGGTGGCCAAATCGTTCGTCAGCCTCGTCGCGGAGAAAGTACCCTGGATCGCGCTCTCCGCCGCCAGCGCCCTCATCACCATGCGGGTCGAGTCCGAGGCTATGCAGGCGAAATATCCGCTCTGGGTTCGGCTCGCGAACGCGGCACTCGCCTATGGCAAGTACCTGGAGAAATCTGTCTGGCCCCTCCATCTCGCCCCGCTTTATCCTCATCCGGGCTTATCCATCAACCTCGTCGCATCGATCGCATCTGCGATTGCGCTCGTAGTAGTTTCAATCCTTCTGCTCATCTTCCGCCGCGAGCGCCCTTATTTCGTCGGCTGGTTCTGGTTCCTCGGAACGCTCGTGCCCATGATTGGCCTCGTCCAGATCAGCATCCACTCCATGGCCGATCGCTACGCCTACATTCCGCTGCTCGGAATCTTCACCATCATTTGCTGGGGCGCAGGCGAGTTGGTGAAGAAATGGCGCCTTCCAGAAAGCGTGCCCATCGCCGCATCTGCCGTCGTTCTCCTCGCGCTGGGAACTTTGCTTTCTCTGCAAATCGATTTCTGGCGAGACAACGCCAGGCTCTGGACGCACACCCTCGCCATCACCGAACGCAACTACACCGCGGAAGACATGCTCGCCAGCGCCTTGCTGGGAGAAGGCAAGATCGAAGAAGGTGTCGCGCATCTTCGGCAAGCTCTCGTCTATTACCCGAATGACGCCATGGCCACTCTCAATCTCGCAACCTACGATCAGATGCGCGGAGACTATCCCTCCGCGCTCGCCGGCTATGCCAAGGTCCCGCACTATACCCGCAATCCCGGCTTCATCGAGCAGGCTTACATCAACAGCGGCTACGCGCACATGTCGCTGCAGCAATATGAAAATGCCAGGCAGGATTTCCTGGCGGCACTGCAAGCGCAACCCGCCAATGCGGCTGCCTATCGCGGGCTCGGACTGGCAGAACAAAGAGGCGGAAATCTGGCCATGGCCGTGCGTTGCTATTCGCAATCGATCGCGCTCGCGCCGGACGCCACAAACTATCTGCTGTTGGCGCAAGCCTACGATCGCGCCGGACAACCGGAAGCCTCCCGCGCCGCGCGCGCCCAAGCCGCCATCATCAGCCCAAACCTCAATGACGACAACGCAACCGTTCAGCGCCTACTAACAGAGTAATCAGTAACGACGACCGTGGCGCCGGCGTCCCGCCGGCGGTTACGAGGGCGTCTCGCCCTCGGGTTTTTGGCAGTCAGCCCAAGTTAACAATCTCCTTCCCAGCTTTAAAACTGACAACTGACAACCGAGAATTGAAAACCTATTCTTGAAACGACCGTTTCAAGTATGCTATATTCTTTCCCATTGGTGAGGTCCTCCGTGGGATCCCTCGAAAGGAGATGCAGAAATGTCATCCATTTTGAAAGGAATCGGCGCCCTGATCGTGGCGCTGGTAGTGTGGTTCGTCGTTGCTACAGCTATCCATCGGCTAATGTACGTGCTCTGGCCCGCGTATGCTCAGGCCACCCCCCTCCTCACCTTCACCCTGCCAATGAAAATCGCCCGGCTTTCTCTAGGCGCTCTGTCGACTCTGATTGCCGCCGCCGCGGCGCGCCGCCTGAGCGCCGCCCGTTGGCTCCCCGCCGTCCTCGGCTGCGCGCTCCTGGCTCTCTTCCTGCCCGAGCACTATAAGCTTTGGAATCGCCTTCCCGTGTGGTATCACCTGACATTCCTCTGCTCGCTGATTCCCCTCGCCCTCCTGGGGGCTCGGCTGCCGAGAGCGAAAACAACTTAGGCCTTTGCCAACGTGAGCCGCACCGCTGATGAAACTCGCCGCGCAGACCTGCTGGACGCCATCGTGAGCTATCTAGTCAAACACGGAGTCGCCGGTGTCTCCCTGCGTCCGCTTGCCAAAGCCGTCGATTCCAGCCCGCGCGTCCTCCTCTATTATTTCGGCTCCAAAGAAAAACTCCTCGCTCTCGCCATCCGCCGCCTGCGCGATCGTCAACGAATCGGCTTCGACAAACTGCGCTCCCTCGATTACGCCAGTCCCTCCGCCGCCTGCCGCGCCATCTGGCAGCAAATGAGCGCTCCCGAATCCCTAACCAGATTTCAGCTCTCCCTGGAAACCTACACGCTAGCTCTCCGCAATCGCCGCCAGTTCGCCACCTATCTCAAAAATTCAGTAGAAGACTGGCTGCAATTCATGGCGCAATCGTTGATCGACAAGGGAGCCAATCCCGAAGCAGCCCGAGCCTACGCCACGGTAGTAATCGCCGGTTTCCGCGGCTTCCTCTTAGACTATTGCGCCACTCGCGACCGCAAGAGAATCGATCAAGCAGTAGAAATGTGGATCTCCACGCTGAATCCACTATCCGCAACCCTAATCCCAGGCAAAGCGCAGTAGCGCCGACGCCCGCGACCGCACCGACGCACACCGCCGCACCGACGCCCACGACCGTAGCGCCGGCGACTCGCCGGCAGTCGCGGGGGCGTCCTCGCCCCCGCATCCATCTCCTCGAAAGCCCGAGGTCTAAATGCCCACCAAACGCCAAACCGCCCTGGGCTTCATCTTCGTAACCATCCTCCTCGGCGTAAGCCCGCTTGGGCCGTGAGCCGAGAACCGACAGCTGATAGCTGATAGCTGATAGCTGACAGCCGACAGCCGACAGCCGACAGCGTGATAACCAACCCCAATCTGCGTTAATATGCTTCCTGTGAGGTGAGCATGTCCAATCCAATCGTGTCCCCATCCCGCCGTTCTTTCCTGACTCTCTCCGCGGCCGCGTCCGCCGCCGCCGCACTCCGGATTGTCACGGAGCCCATGCTTGCCCATGCCGCAGCCATCCGCCATCCACACGCCCACGACGGCATCATGATCGACTCCAACGAGAATCCCCTCGGCCCCTCGGCCGCCGCGCGCCAGGCTGTCATTGACATCGCTCCTCAAGGCGGACGCTATTCTTTCTGGCTCACCGAGGATTTCACCCATCAGCTCGCTGAATCCCAGGGCGTCAAGCCCGAATACGTTTGCGTCTACGCCGGCTCCAGCGAGCCGCTTCATCACGCCGTCGCCGCCTTCACTTCTCCCCAGCGCCCTTACGTCACCGCCGATCCCGGCTACGAAGCCGGCATGTTCGCCGCCGAAGCCATCGGCGCCCGCATCGTCAAGGTTCCGCTCACCAAGGACTACGCGCACGATGTCCGCGCCATGATCGCCGCCGCCCCCGATGCCGGCCTCTTCTACATTTGCAGTCCCAACAATCCCACCGGCACACTCACCAGCCACGCCGACATCGAATACCTCGTCGCCAACAAGCCCAAGGATTCCATCGTCATGGTCGATGAGGCTTACATCCACTTTTCCGACGCTGAGTCCGCCATGGATCTCGTCAAAGCCGATAAAGACGTTCTCGTCCTCCGCACCTTCTCAAAAATTTACGGCATGGCCGGTCTGCGCTGCGGAGCCGTCTTCGGCAAGCCCGCCCTCATCGAAAAAATACAGAACTATGGTGGCTGGAACTTCATGCCCATCACCGCGCTCGTGGCCGCCTCCGCCAGCCTCAAAGATGCTCAGCTCGTCCCCGAGCGCAAGCGCATCAACTCCGAAGTCCGCGCCAGCGTCTTCGCCTGGCTCGACCGCAACGGCTACTCCTACATCCCCTCGCAATCCAACTGCTTCATGCTTGACACCAAACGCCCCGGCAAAGAAACCATCGAAGCCATGGCCAAACAGAACGTCCACGTCGGAAGAATCTGGCCAGTCTGGCCCACCCACGTCCGCATCACCATCGGCACCGCCCCGGAGATGGACCAGTTCCAAACCGCGTTTAAGAAGGTGATGACAGGCGCGGTGACGGCGAGCATGTCGCCCCTGAATCCGCTCGCAAGCCCGCGCAGCGCGCAGGCTGCGAACCGGCGAGCTCCCAGTCCGAAGCTGATGCGCTTCCTTCAGTTTGGATCAATTTCTCAAGCAGAATTGCATTTACTGATTCGAGGTGTCTGCGCGCTCCGCTTTTTTTCTCTGCGTCCTCTGCGGTTAAGTCTTTTGACTTTGCTTTTCCCGTTGGCTTTGCTTTTGACTTTGCCCCCCGCAAAGAACCACCATGTAACATCGCCTAATGGCGAAATCGTCCCCGCTCAGGTATCTGCAACAAATATCGCTGCCCACCGTCACCCTCTCCCCAGGGCGCCACTCGCCTGAAGTCCGGACACCCCTGGGTCTACCGCTCCGATATAAGCGCGTCCCCAGACGTTCCGCCCGGCGCCACCGTCCAGGTCCTCGATGCCAAAGAGGAAAATTCCAAGGCACAGCCCTCTACAGCTCCTCCTCGCAAATCGCCATCCGCATGATCGCAAGCAGTAAGGAAGAAGTAACCGACCTCCCAAACTAATCTCCGATCGTATCCAGTCAGCCATCGCCTACAGAAAGCAATACGTAGAAAACACGAACGCCTACCGCGTCGTTTTCAGCGAAGCCGATTTCCTTCCCGGCCTGATCATCGACCGCTACAACGACGTCATCTCCCTCCAGATTCTCACCCAAGCCATGGATGCCGAGCCCGTTCGCGGCGCAATAATTGAAAGCCTATTAAACGCCCACGTGGGGACAGCCGCCCTCGGCTGTCCGACCGAGCAAAGCTCGGTCCCTCCCGCCGAAGCAACCGAAGCCAGCCGGCATCCTCGAGCGCGTCGACCCTCGCATCCGCGATCTGGAGCAACTCCCGCCCCGCCCATCTGCCCTCTCGTGGGGAAAGAAGAGCTCGACCATAATCGAAATGAAGCGCGCCGGAAGATTCTCGAAAGCCGAGAGCCGAGAGCCGGAAGCCCCGGCATCCGCTTCCATTACGACGGCCTGGAAGGCCAAAAAACCGGAGCCTTCCTCGACCAGCGCGATAACTATGCCGCCGCCGCCCACTATGCCCACGGCGACGCGCTCGACGTCTTCTGCTATCAAGGAGGCTTCGCCCTCCACCTGGCCCCGAAGTGCAACTCGGTAATCGGAGTAGACAGCTCTCGCCCAGCCCTCGAAGTAGCCGACCAGAACGCGGCCTTAAATAATCGAGAAATAGAATGGATCGAAGCCAACGCCTTCGACCTACTCCGCGACTACGCCCATGCCGGCAAAAAATACGACACCATCATCCTCGACCCACCCGCCTTCGGCAAAACCAAGCGCGACCTCGACAAAGCCCTGAGCGGCTACAAAGAGCTCAACCTCCGTGCCCTCAAAATGCTCAAGCCCGGCGGAATCCTAGTCACATGCTCCTGCTCCTTCCACGTAAGCGCCACAGACTTCCAGCAAACGGTAGCCTCCGCTGCCCAGGACGCCCACAAAACCCTCCGTCTCCTCGAAACCCGAGGTGCCTCCAAAGACCATCCCAGCATCCCAAATATCCCCGAAACCAGCTACTTAAAATGCCTGATATTCAATGTAAGCAACTGAAAATAAATATAATATATAAATTGACAATAACACACTAAGATTTTATTATTGTCATGTGCTAATAAGCGCAAAGGGAGCAAAAGCGTAGCGCCGGCGACTCGCCGGCAGTCGCGAGGGCGACCCGCCCTCGCAGTGGAAGCCGCCACAAACCAGCCGGAGTCCACAGAAGCCGGACGCCAAAACAAGACGCCGCCCAGCTCCCCACCAAATTCCAGTAGGAGGAAGTAAGCCATGACACTCATCACTCGTTGGGATCCATTCCGCGAATTCTCCACCCTGCAAGACCGCATGAACCGTCTGTTCCGCGACACGCAAAGCGGACCGGAAGAGTCCCTCGCCACCACCACCTTCGCGCCGCCCGTCGACGTCTACGAAGACGAGCACAACATCACGCTCAAAATCGAAGTCCCCGGCATCGACGAAAAAGACATCGACGTCCGCATCGAGAACAACACTCTCACCGTTCACGGCGAGCGCAAGTTCGAGAAGGAAGAGAAAGAGGAGAACTATCGCCGGGTCGAGCGCCAATACGGCAGCTTCACCCGCACCTTCACTCTCCCGCAGACCGTCGACCACGAAAACGTCCAGGCCAACTACGACAAGGGCGTGCTGAAAGTAACGCTGGCCAAGAAAGCCGAAGCCAAGCCGAAGCAGATCAAGGTCAACGTAACCGGAGCCAGGACGCTGGAAGCCAAACAGCCAACCAGCGAAGCCAGGCCCGAAGCAAAGCAGCCCGGCAAAGCCGCGTAATTGCTCGTGTAGCGCGGACACTCCTGTCCGCTCCCCGGCGAGTTCAGCGGTTTTTGGAATGGCAATGAATGCCCGCATTACCGTGGAAGAGCGGCCCTTCAGGGCCGCGCAAGCCGCGAGAAAAAATATGGGGCTTTAGCCCCTGAGGGAAAGAGGCCGGGGCTTTGCTCCGGCCTCTGCATTTAGACGACAATAGCGCAAGGCCGCGGGTTCCAAAGCAACCCGGGAATCAGGGGAAATAAGGGCCCAGCGCTCTTCAATTACAAATTACAAATCGCAAATTACAAATTGGAGCACCCCATGCCCATCCGTTGGGACAAATTCACAGTCAAAGCCCAGGAAGCCGTCCAGCGCGCGAACGAACTCGCCTCCGAACACGGCAATCCAGAATTGTTGCCAATCCACCTGCTGGCCGCATTAGTCGAGGACCGCGAAGGCATCGTCGTCCCCGTGCTTGAAAAAATCGGCATCGGTCCGCAAGCCGTCCTGGCCGAGATCTATCAGGAAATCGAAAAGCTCCCCAAGGTCTCCGGCAGCGGAGCCAATCAGGCGACGATGTCGTCGCAGGTCAACCAGCTTCTCGAAAAGTCATTCAAGGAAGCCGACGCATTCAAAGACGAGTACGTCTCCACCGAGCACCTGCTGCTAGCCATCACGAGCCTCAGGGGTGACAGAAAAACGCCCGATCCGGCGCAGGAACTGCTCGCCCGCCATGGCGCAACCAACGAAGCCATTCTCAAAGCGCTGACCTCTGTCCGCGGATCGCAGCGCATCACCGACCAGAATCCCGAAGGCAAATATCAGGCGCTAGAGCGCTATGCGCGCGACCTCACCGAAGCCGCCCGCCGAGGCAAACTCGACCCGGTCATCGGACGCGACGAAGAAATCCGCCGCGTAGTCCAGGTCCTGTCGCGCCGCACCAAAAATAACCCCGTGCTAATCGGAGAGCCCGGAGTCGGCAAGACCGCCATCGTCGAAGGCCTGGCCCAGCGCATCATCTCGGGCGATGTGCCCGAGGCGCTCAAGAACAAGCGGGTCGTTTCGCTCGACTTAGGAGCCATGCTGGCGGGTGCAAAATATCGCGGCGAATTCGAAGACCGCCTCAAAGCCGTGCTGAAAGAAATCGAAGACGCGCAAGGCAAGATCGTTCTCTTCATCGACGAGCTTGCACACACTCGTCGGAGCCGGCGCATCTGAAGGTGCGATCGACGCCTCCAACATGCTCAAGCCCGCGTTAGCCCGAGGCGAGCTGCGCGCCATCGGCGCTACTACACTCAACGAGTATCGCAAGTACATTGAGAAAGACGCGGCATTAGAGCGCCGCTTCCAGATCGTGTTCGTGGGTGAACCCAATGTCGAAGACACCATCGCGATCCTCCGCGGCCTGAAAGAAAAATACGAAGTCCATCACGGCGTAAGAATCAAAGACTCCGCGATCGTAGCCGCAGCGACGCTCTCGCATCGCTACATCTCCGACCGCTTCCTGCCCGACAAAGCCATCGACCTCATCGACGAAGCCGCCGCCTCGCTGCGCATTCAGATCGATTCCATGCCCACCGAGATCGATCAGCTGGAACGCCGCGCCACGCAGCTCGAAATCGAAAAGCAGGCTCTGAAAAAAGAAGATGACCGCAGCTCCCGCGAGCGTCTCGCCCTCGTAGAAAAAGAGCTCGCCGAAATTCGCGAGAAGTCGAACGCGTTGAAAGTGAAATGGAAACTGGAAAAAGATGTCATCGCGAAAGCGCGAGCGCTGAAAGAAAAACTAGAGCAGTTAAAACTCGAAGAGCAAGCCGAAGAGCGTAAGGGAAATCTAGAACGCGTAGCGCAAATCCGCTACGGCCTGATTCGCCAGGCTGAGGAAGATCTGAAAAAGATTACCGATCAACTCGAAGGCCGCTCTGCGAAAGATGGGACGAAAAGTAAAGACGGCTCAAAAGCAGCGCCCAAAGCCGCATCTGGCCGCATGCTGAAGGAGGAAGTTGACGAAGAAGACGTAGCGCGCATCGTCTCCAAGTGGACCGGCATTCCAGTCTCGAAGATGCTCGAAGGCGAAGTCAAAAAATTAATCAACATGGAAGACCGTCTGCGCCTCCGAGTAATCGGACAAGACGAAGCGTTGGAGCGAGTCGCGAACGCCATCAGAAGATCGCGCGCCGGACTCAGCGATCCGAAGCGCCCCATCGGCTCGTTCATTTTCCTGGGACCGACAGGCGTCGGAAAGACCGAACTGGCGCGGGTTTTGGCGGAATTCCTTTTTGACGACGAACGCGCCATGCTGCGCATCGACATGTCCGAGTACATGGAGAAGCACGCCGTGTCGCGACTGATCGGTGCGCCCCCCGGCTACGTCGGCTATGAAGAAGGCGGACAACTCACCGAACAAGTGCGCCGCCGCCCCTACGCAGTAGTTCTTTTCGACGAAATAGAAAAAGCGCATCCCGACGTCTTCAATGTCCTACTGCAAATCATGGATGACGGCCGCCTGACCGACGGCAAGGGCCGCACGGTAGATTTTAAAAACACGGTCATCATCATGACCTCGAACTTAGGATCGTCCTATCTCCAAGCCCAAACGGCGCTCTCCGCAAGGGATTTCGACGAAGCCTCGAAGCAGGTAATGAACACGCTGCACGGCCACTTCAAGCCCGAGTTCCTAAACCGAGTCGATGACATCATCATCTTTCGCCCACTAGGCAAAGAGCAATTGGTAAAGATCGTAGACCTCCGACTCGAAGACCTGCGTCGCCTGTTAGCCGACAGAAAGATTTCTCTAGAGCTGACCGATGCCGCGAAAGAACTTCTCTTCACGGAAGGCTACGACCCGAACTTCGGGGCGAGGCCGTTGAAGCGGTCGATCCAGAAGCTGGTGCAGGACCCGCTGGCCTTGAAGATCCTTGATGGGGAAGTCCTTCATGGTGATCACCTCATCGTCGACGCCAAGGGCGGGAAGATGGCCTTCAAGGTCAGCGAGCGGGTGGGGGAGGCGGCCCCGGCCAAGAGGTAGGCTCCCGGGTGAATGCTCCACGTGGAGCATTTCGGCATATAGTTGTGTACGTACTTAAACGTACGCTAAATTGTGCAAGCCGTGCTGGATGAATAAGTTGGGAGCGCGTGCATGGGCGCTTCCCTTCGTCATGGAGCATGCTTCGTGGATCGCGGACCGGCCTATGGAAGGTCCCCCTGGACTGTCAGGGTAATCGCGGGGATGGGGGGCAGGGTGGAATTGGGAGCTGATTCGAGGGCTTCCAGCCAGGTGCAGATGGCTACTCGCAACGGTGCAACCCCAATGCCGGCAAAGACTTCGGGATACCGGTCGAGGCGGCGGTGGGCGGAGCGAAGGAGGGAGATGGTTCCGGGGCGGTTGCCGCGCTGAAGGTGGTGGAAGGATGCGGCGACCTGGATCAGAGCCTGCAAGAAAGTCTTCTCGGGTTCCTGGGCCGCTAGCCACACTAGCTCCCAGTGTTCGTGGGCTTCAAAGAAGGCGCCGGAGTGAAAGCACCGCAGACCCTCGTGTAGATTTCCCTGAGTCCAGTCGAGTGGCATAAGCATGAAAAGAAGGCGTTTCTGGCCGCGTCGAATGTTAGCAGAGTCAAGGGCGGAGGCTGCCCACTCAAACATAGGAAGTTGATGGGCCGCTAGCCAAGGATTTCAATCAGTTCTTTTGACTTATGACGCCGCCGAAGGTACGCTTGCTGGCCAATCTACTTCCCCTTCTCCGAGGTAGCGGGTGGGACACGAGCGGGCAGGCGAGATCACGCGATTACTCAGGAATGGCAAGATGGAGACCGCGCGTCCTGGATGCCTACTGCCCTTGTCTTCAGGAACTACGGCGTCTGGCGCGCTTTCACCTTCGAGACGAACGTCCGACACACACTGCAAAGCGGCGCGCTGGTCAATGAGGCGTATCTCCGGCTGCTTGGACAAAATCCTCCCCACGTGAGAAGTTAGTTTTTCGCATTGCCGGGATCTGATGCGGCAGATTCTGGTCGACTATGCGCGGCGCATCGCGCGGAAAAGCGCGGGGGGGGGTCGAAACCGTGAGCCTGGAAGACACGGGCATTGAAGAATCGCTGGGCGACGGAAGAGCATGGATGTGGTGGCGCTCGACGACGCGCGACGGCGCTGGCGCAGATCGACGAACGGAAGGCGCAGGTGGTCGAACTGCGCTTTTTTGCGGGGATGAATTTCGACGAAACCGCTGAGGCCCTGAAAGTATCGCCATCACCGTTTGGCGCGACTGGATCACGGCTCGCGCGTGGCTACACCGTGAGATGAATCAGGAATCTCACACTGGAAGCTGAGCCCTGAGGTTCGGTGATGTCAACGGCTCGGTGCAGTCTCCCCGCCTCTATCGATCCAGCATCCCGATAGGGGGCGCTGCTCAGCGTAGCGCCTGCTCCGAGCAGCCAGTCAGCCGGGCACTCTCATCCAGGGCGCCCGGCCCTACCGGCGTTCCACGACTCAAGGCTGCTACTTTCCAATCTGCACGGATAGCGTCCTGAAACCGAAGAACATGGTCGTCGGTCCACCAACGCCGCCTTCGCATACGGTGAATGTGTTTTTGCCCTTGACAAGAACCCCGTCGCTGGGAAGAACGATCCATTGATAGGAAGAATTCAACAGACCGGTGCCGCCTTTAAGGTTACAAAGGCGCGGTGCCAGCTCCGAAGAATAAGCATGGGCCTCCGTTTACGCTGAGGTTAAAGGCGGATCACCGAGAGTCGTAGTGCGCCCAGCAACACAGGACGATGCGGGCGGCCGTAACGGTGATGCCGAGCGAGACACAGCAGGTGGCTGTAACGGTGGGGTTTGTCAGGACTCGCGCCACTTGGCCGGCAGGGACCGCAAAGGCCGATATCGATCCTGCCAGTATGAGGCAGGCCAGGGTTGCAACTAACACCGAGTTGTTCTTGTGTGCTTCCAAAATTTTTTTCATAGGACGCTCCTTTATGTGGTTTTGTGTCACGTTGTGATTAACGCTGCCTCGCGGCAGGCTGATTTCCAATGCAAAGCTCGGCTTTCTTCCCCAGAGGACTCCACCTCAGCGGTGAGTTTGTCCTCTATCTCTAAGGGCGCAAAACACCGGCAGGATTTCTTCACGGCTACCGAGAACATTTCCGGGCCGCCAGGAGGAGGGTATTAACAGGTCAATTTTTCAATTGGTTCCCGTTGACAAGGAAAGCGGCCGTGGCTACGCTTGCTAGCCAGTTCGGGGTGACTGGATCACTGCCCGAGCGTGGCTGCGCCGCGAGAGTCGTAAATCCGCAATGGACGCTGAGCGCTGGAAGCAAATCGACAGCTTGCTGCATGCGACGCTGGAACGACCGGCGGACGAGCAAGAGGAATACCTGCGTCAGGCCTGTGACGGCGATGGGACCCTGCTTGAAGAAGTGCGCTCGCTGCTGGCGGCGCATCGGGGGGCCGGAAGTTTTCTGGGTTCGGGGCTCAGCCCAGCCGACATGCCGACGCAGGCGACGGATACCATCGCGCACGGAACCACCTTTCGCTCGATGGCGGGCGAGACCGTTTCTCACTATCGCGTGCTGAGCCGTTTGGGCAGCGGCGGTATGGGAGTGGTGTACAAGGCGGAGGACGTCAAACTGGGCCGGCGCGTTGCAATGAAGTTTCTTCCCGGCGAAGTGGCCAGGGAGCGGACGGCGTTTGAGCGCATGCAGCGCGAGGCCCGAGCCGCGTCGGCGCTCGATCATCCGAACATCTGTTCCATCTACGAACTGGGCGAGCAGGACGGCCAGCCGTTCATCGTGATGCAGCTGCTCGAAGGCGAGACGCTGAGAGAGTGGATCGGACGCGCGTCTAAAGAGGACAAGCATGCGCGACTAAGGCAGGCGATCGAGCTGGCGATTCAGATCACACATGGTCTGGAGGCGGCACACCAAAAGAACATCATTCATCGCGACATCAAGCCGGCGAATATTTTTCTTACCGGCCGCGGGGAGGTGAAGATTCTGGATTTTGGGCTGGCGAAGGTGATGGAAGACCAGAGGGAGCCGGAGGTTCATAGCGAGCCCACGGCTGACGCCACGGCAGCTGGAGCAGGTGGGGAGCCCACTTTGACCCGGACCGGCGCGAAGATGGGCACCGCCTTCTATATGTCGCCCGAGCAGATACGGGGCGAGAAGCTGGACGCGAGGACGGATCTGTTCTCGCTGGGCCTGGTGCTGTTCGAGATGGTGACGGGACGACGCGCCTTCGCGGGCAATACGAGCGCGGTTGTTCACGAAGCGGTGCTGCAGGGAACACCGGCACCGGCACGCCAATTGAACCCGGCAGTTTCCGCCGGAGTGGAACGCGTCATCGGGCGGAGCCTGGAGAAGGATCGGGAGCGTCGCTATCAATCGGCGAAGGAATTCCGCACCGACCTGGAGCGCGCCAGCCGGCCGCCGGCTCTCGGCGGAATGGGCGCGAGGATTGCGATCGGAGTCGTGGTCCTGTTGCTGTTCGTTCTTGGGATGAACGTGGGTGGGCTGCGCGACCGAGTTTTGCGCCATTCCGCGTCCAAAGACGCGAGCGGGCAAGTGAAGCAGCGTACCGCCGTTGCCGTGCTGGGGTTCAAGAATCTTTCTGGGAGAGATGACGAAGGATGGATTTCGACGGCGCTCTCGGAGATGCTGGATGCGCAGTTATCCGCCGGACAACAGCTCCGCGTCATTTCCAGCGAAGATGTTGCGCGCATGAAGATCGACCTTTCTCTCGCCGCGGCCGACAGCTACGGCCGGGACACCTTGCAAAAGATCCGCAATCACCTGGGCAGCGACATGGTTGTGCTCGGTTCCTATCTGGACACGGGGAAGGATAACGGCGGGAAAATTCGGGTCGATGTGCATTTGCAAGATGCCAGGCAAGGCGAAACCATCGCGGTTATTTCGCGGGATGGCAGCGAAGCCGGTTTCCCAGAACTGGCGACGCAGAGTGGTGCCGGCTTGCGCCAGAAGCTCGGAATCGCCGATGTGGCCAGCAATGAGGCGACGCAAGTCGCGTCTGCCGCTCCGGCAAACCCGGAGGCCATCCGTTTTTATGCGGAGGGACTGGCGAGGCTACACGTTTATGACGCTCTGGGTGCGCGCGATCTGCTGGAGAAGGCGATTGCGGCCGATCCGAACCACGCGCTATCGCACGCCGGTTTGGCGGAGACATGGTCCCAGCTCGGCTACGACGAGAAAGCGGGAGAAGAAGCAAAAAAGGCCTTCGATCTTTCGGCCAACTTGCCGCGCGAGCAGCGCCTTTCGATGGAAGGACACTGTCGCGAGTTTGCACGCGATTTCCCCGCCGCGATCGAAATCTACCGCACGCTAAGAAACTTCTTTCCTGACAACCTGGATTACGCGTTGCGCCTGGCGTCTTCACAGAGGAAGGCTGGGCATGCCAAGGACGCGCTGGACACGATTGGGCAGATGCATGCATTGCCCAAACCCGCCAGCGACGATGCTCGCATCGATCTCGCGGAGGCGGGCGCGCAAAACGAATTAGGCAATTTCAGGGCTTTTCAAGAGGCGGCCGCGAAGGCGGCCGCGAAAGCGAAGACACAAGGCTCGCGCAGGCTTCAGGCGAGGGCGACCACCGCGGAAGGGTTCGCATGGGACCGACTGGGCGATCTGGATAAGGCAAGCAAGGAGGCGCTCGAAGCCCGCGATCTCGCCGCCGATTCGGGAAATCTCTTCGAATCTGCGTATGCTACTCGTTTTCTGGGAAGTGTGCTGTACGACAAAGGTGACCTCGCGGGCGCTCGCAGCGCCTACGAAGAAGCGTTAAATATCTTTCAAAAAATCGGGGCGGGGACTCAGATCGGGGAAACTTCAGTTAGCCTCGGGAATACCTACTATGACCAGGGAAAACTGGAGGAAGCCAAACACTATTACGAAGCGGCCCTGCGCAACGATCGCGAAATCGACGCAAGCCCAAGTCAGATTGGCAGCGACCTGGGAAGTGTCGCAAACGTCATGGAAAGCCTGGGTGATCTGGCGGGCGCGACGCGGATGCAGGAACAGTCTTTGCAGGCCTTCCGCGATGGCGGCGACCGCCGCGGCGAGGGCTCTACCCTCGACAATCTGGGGAATGTGCTCGCCGAGCGAGGTGAGTTGAGCCAGGCGTTAGCGGACTATGACCAAGGTGCGGCTATCGCGCGGAGTACCGGATACAAGACCGGCCTCGCTTTCAATTTGGAAGACTCGGTCACGGTCTTGCTCGCTCGGGACCAACTTGCGCAGGCGCGCGAACGAGAAGAGCAGGTCATGGCGCTCAGGAAAGAAGTGGGGGATGCGGTTCAGATGGCGCAGAGCCAGGCTACGCTCGCCAGAATCGCGCTTGAGCAAGGCAACCCCGCAGAAGCCGAGACGCTGGTTCGCACGGCGGCCCCACACTTCGAACAGCAGACCATGGCGTCGGCTGGGAGCCAATCCGCCGCACTTTTGGCGCGCATTCTTGTGGCGGAGGGAAAAATTGAAGACGCCAAGGTGGCTGCGAATAATACCCTGGCCCTAGCCGAGCACACCAGCGATCATTCCACTCATCTTGTCGCGAACCTCGCCGCGGCCGAGGTAAACGCGCAGAGCGGCAAAGAGGCTGCGGCGGCAAAATCATTGCAGTCCGTTCTAAGCAAGGCTACCCGGGAGGGCTACAAACAATTCGAATTCGAAGCACGCCTGGATCTCGCCCAACTTGAACTCCGCTCGAACAGGGCAACGGGCCGTCAACAACTACAGCAACTTCAGGACGACGCCCGCCGGAACGATTTTCTACTCATCGCCCGCAAAGCTCGCACGGCACTGAATCACGACCCCTCGCAAGCATCTTCTGACCGCGGTAAAAAGTAACGCCAGGAATCAAAAACGGAATACGCGACTCGAGGACCAACTGACCAGATCGGCTGATTAGATAACCGTTCTTGCTTCGTGACGAGCATCACTGCGCGGTGGCGGTGGCGATGGTGGAGGGACCGCGGGCGGGACTGCGGCAGATTGAGGCGCTGGCCGAGAATCGAGATCTGGAGCACTATCATCTGCTGCACGCGGCGGGGGCGGATTTGCAGCGGCGACTGGGGAATTGGACTGAGGCCGCGACGAGTTACCGGCGGGCGCTTGAACTTGTGACCAATGAGAGTGAACGGCGGTATCTGGAGCGGCGGCTGGGGGAGGTGGAAGCGGTGCGGAGCTAACGCGATTCGGTAGTGTGACGGGATTCCCGCGGGAAATTTTGAGCCTGGCTTATCACATCGACTTGGCCCATCCGTCACAGACAGAAAATCCGGGATGGGATTAGAGTTTTCGCGATCCCCAGACGCAGACCTCTCTGTCGCGTGGGACCAAATCTCACAAGCAAGAACGAAAAAAGGAGGCTCCCCTTATGTTTGCCCGTATCCTTGAAATCGTTCCCAAGATGGAGAAGAAAGAGGAATTGATTCAATTTGCCAAGAAAGAGGTTCTGCCCATTCTCAGGAAGCAGCATGGCTTCCTCGAAATCCTGCCTTTTCTGCCGGAGGTGAAGAACGAGAAACATGTGATCATCACGCTCTGGAATGAGAAGAAGGACTTCGAGCGGTACGAGAGAGAGTGGTTCCCGAAGGTCGAGGAAATGATGAAGCCGTATCTGAATGCTCCGATCGTCGTGCGCAACAACTACACGGTGGAAACGACGCTCTGCGAGCATTTCGAGAAGGCGCTGGCTGCCTGAAACAGCAGAGGCACCAGGCCTCGAGGCCGGGCTCAGCGTGTCGCGAGCCCGGCCTTTTCGCGTGTGGAAGCGGAATGTGGGTCTTGTAGAATTGCCGCTGATGAATGCGAAGAAACCCGCGTCGCTGCAACCATGGCAACGGCGTAATACGTTTAGTTGCGGGCGGCAGGCCCTGTTTTCGAAGTTGTTTCCCCTGTCCGCCAGGGTTCCTTTCTTCCTAAGCCTTTGTCGCCGCTAGTTTTAAAAAAGCCCCACTTCTCGAAAACTGCGAGAAGTGGGGCCCTTCGTACGGCTCCGGCGAAGTCGCCGCTACCTCCTGATCAGGCAGTTTCACCCCTTAGAAAATAACCTTCAGCGCAACCTGAAGCTGGCGCGCGGAGGTGGTTCCGTCCGACTCCACAAACGTTTGACTGATCGTTCCAAACTGCGATTGCCCAATTACGTTTCCGAGGGATGCCGAGTCTGTGCCCGGATTCAGGAAACGCGTGTGATTGAGGATGTTGTAACCCTCGAAGCGCAGTTCCGCTTTCACGCGTTCGGTCAGGCTCATTCGTTTGGCTACCGTAGCATCCCAATCCCAGAAGCCCGGACCATACCAACGGTTCCGGCCATTGTTGGAAGCGGAGCCAAACGGCGGATTGGTGAACGCGCATGGATTAGTGAAGTAAACGTAGCTCCCCACTGGTGGTGTAGCCCCGCAGGATGCTCCCGAGCCAAATGGGTCCCCCACCTGTTCTGCCCACGCGCCGATGCCGGTGCGCTGGGTATCCTCGGTGCCGCGAACGTTGAAGGGATGGCCCGTTTGCGCCGTGAAAATTCCACTGAGCTCGAAGCCCTCCATCACACGACCCAACGCGCCAGAATTCATCTGGCCCTTGCCGCGGCCAAAAGGCAATTCCCAAACATAGTTGATCACTCCCACGTGGCGCGTGTCGTTGTCGGAGTTTCCATAACTCTGCCGGAGGTTTCGCGAGTTCCTCGGAAAAGTTCGATTGCCAACGGCGGGCGTCAGAGGATCGACCGAGTTATCCAGGGCATGGGACCACGTATAAGCAGCCTGGATCTGCAAGCCGTGGCTCATGCGATGCGTAAACACGCTTTGCAACCCATGATAGATCGAGTTGAACTCGTTAATCTGATAATCGGGCTGGAGGAGAGCGTTGTTATTGACAGCGTCGAAGGGCAAGAGTCCGAACTCCGCACCCTCGTATAGCAAGGCGCCACTTACCGTCTCCGGGGTACACCCGAAGGCGTTGGTCGGATCACTGCAATACGTTACGAGCTGCTGCACCAATGCGGGATCGGGTGGGTTGCCATCGCGCTGTCCCCAGACGTGCACTCCCATCGCGCCAACATAGCGGACATCGACTACGTTGTTGCCGGGTAGTTGCCGCTGGATATTGAGATGCCAGCTGTTGCTGGTGGCGTTCGGGAAATGCCGGTCGAAGATCACCAGCCCAGGCGTTAGCGACTGGTCAGGAACGGACGCGGAAGGCGTTTGCGTGGGAACCTGGGAGGGAAATGCTCCCGACCCAAAGAAGTTGTTGATGGTTTCGAATGGGTTGGTAGAGTATTGCGCCTGGAACGGTGGATTCGCGCGCACGTTCCCGAAAGCGTTGCCGAAGGTGCGGTCATGGAAGATACCGAACCCGGCTCGCACCGCCGTTTTGCCATCTTTCCACGGATCCCAGGTGAAACCGATGCGGGGCTCGATATTTGTGTAGTCGGGCTCGTAGAGCCGATGTCCCGTTCCCGATCCGACGGGTGTGAATACCACTGGCTGGCCGGTCGCAAATGAACCTGGGTCCTGGAACAAATTAGCAACGTTGCCGCCCGTTTCATAGGGAACGCCGTTGAGCTGATAACGCAGGCCAAGATTCAGCGTCAGGTTCGGCCGCAGCTTCCAACTGTCTTGCGCAAACCAATCGAACTCATGTTGCTTAAAGTTCTTGTTGTCGGTCGGCATGCGGGTCGCGGCTCGATTGAAGAACTGGGACTGGAGGTCCTGAATGACAAATCCCCAGTAGGCGTTCGCCCCATCGACCAGAGCTGTGCCCGGATCGTTTGGCGGCTCATTGCCAAGAACACCCGGATCAAATCCGCCAAATGCCAGTTCAGGATCGAGCGTCAACTGGCGCCGCGAGGTGAAACTGTCAAAACCTGACTCGCTCACATCGCGGAAGTCGAAGCCGAACTTGAACGTATGCGCGCCGCGCACCCAGGTAAGAGTGTCGGAATAGCTGGCCGTGCCGGTCTTGCGTGCCTGGCCGTCCGATCCACCTGCGGTGCTGGCGAAACTGGTGAACGGGTTGAGAAGATAGTCCCAGCCGTTTCCGAGGCTGTCCTCGCCTCCCGGTGCGTCCAAGGTGCTGATGGTCGATGGCGACAGATAGAACGCGGCGTAAATATGGTTCCATCCAAACTGGAAGTTGTTAACCAAGGTATTGCTGAGCGTGGAAGTCAACTGCGCCGCCAGCCCCTGGCCGATGGCCTTTTCCTCAGTCGCGCCGAATCCGGGAAGGATGTCGTTGAATCCCGGGTTCGGATCGAAGAAGTGGGTGTAGCCGTAGCGCAGGCTGACCGATTCGCGATCGTTGATGTGGTGGTCGAGCTTGATGGTGGGGCTATAAGCATGCTGTTGCGACGAGGTGGGAAAGAAAATCGTTCCCGAGATGCCGTTGGTGGATTGCGAATCTGGAACGACCGGATACTTGGCGAACACCTGCTGCATGGTGGGATCGAAGGGCAGGTTGTACGGGTTGTTCGCTCCGGTCGGCGTGAGATCGATGGGCACGGTTTGTGAAATGCCGTTGGTGTCGGTGTAGGTGTAGTTGAATTTTCCCGACAGAAACCCTGCGGTTGGCACTGAGGCGTTATCGGTCAGAGTGGTGAGGAAGCGATCCATCTCATCGTTGAAGAAGAAGAAAGTTTTGTTTTTGATGATCGGGCCGCCGAGTGAAAATCCGAACTGATGGCGTTGATATGGATTCATCGGACCGGCGTTCGGTCCCACGTCCGGATTGAAATAATCACGCGCGCCCCCGAAGCCATTCCAGCGTCCGAAGTAGTAGGCGTTGCCGTGGAAGGTATTCGTGCCGCTCTTGGTGACGACGTCGATGATGGCGCCTGTGTTACGGCCGAATTCGGCGTTGAAGTTGTCGGTGATGACGCGAAACTCCTCCGTCGATTCAGGATTAGCGCCGAGCACGCTGCTGAAGCCGCCGGGAACGGAGGTATCGTTATTGTCGACGCCATCGAGCATGAAATTGTTGTTGCGGTCGCGAGCGCCATTTACGGAGATACCACCGGTGGCGCTGTCGGTTTGCGAAGTTCCCGGCGAGAGCAACACGAGTTGATACGGATTTCTAGTGATGAGGGGCAAGCTTGCCATCTGCTGCGAGTCGACGAGGTTGCTGAGCTCCGACGTTTCCCGATCGACATCCGCCGCGCGCTCCGACACGACGGTCACTTCTTCAGTGATTGCTCCTGGCGCCAAGGCCGCGTTTACAGTCAACACCTGCGCCACCGTTAACTCGAGAGCGGATTGGTGAAAAGTCTTGAAGCCTTCTTTTTTCACCGTGACTTCATACGGTCCAATTTGCAGATTCGGGACGGAAAAAGCTCCCGTGTCGCCGCTGGTGGCGCTATGCGATTCATTGGTCGCGGTATTGCGCGCGGTAATTTCGGCGCCCGCAATCACTGCGCCGCTGCCGTCCGTGACAGTTCCCGCGATGGACGCGGTTTGCGCGGCCGCAATAGTTGGCAGCGCGCAGAAAAGACTCAACACCATGAGCGCGAGAGCGTCGCGCAGTCCCAAAGACACCAACACTGATTTCATGTATCCCCCCTCTGGATCAATGGGTAGCGGTTAAAGAGACGGTTCCACAAGGAAACATCCCTCGTTGTGTTGTCCTTACCCATTGAGTAAGTTGACATTGAGAAGAGCAAACCACATTCCATTTTCGATGACGCGGCGGGAGCCTCTTTTATCAGCAACTTCACTTACATAAATCCGAAGCCAGCCATGCACTAATCCAATTAGCAGGAGTCGCGGCTATGGGATGACATAGAGACACCACTCTCTTACTTACCTTGTGCGCTTTTTGTTTTGGCGAGTCTCGCGGTGTCTTGTGCTTTTCCTTGGAAAGACAGCGGAAGAAACTGCTTGACTGCTACTGTCTACATATGTAGAGTTATGGAATGAAGCTGCACTTGTCTCCCCAAACGGTTCTGGTTCTGGGCGAGTTCCTGCAATCGGCGAAGGATTGGAAGTACGGATACGAGATGAGCCGCAATACGGGACTGAAGTCGGGCACGCTGTATCCGATCCTGATGCGGCTGGCGGAATCGGGATTGCTGGAAACGCGGTGGGAAGATCCGGAACCGGGCCGGCCTCCGCGGCACATGTACCGGCTGACTGCGGACGGACTGCGGTATGCGCGGGAGCATGCCGCGGTGAGAGGGAAGCGAGGTGCTGTGCGGCCCGCTTTCGGCGGAGCGAGGAATTGACGCTGATGAGGAGAGTAGCGACGCGCGCGCTGGAGGCGGTTGTTCGGCGGGCGCGGCCTGGGGTTCTCGAGTGGGGCGAGGCGATGCTGCGCGAGATGGACTTTATCGAAAGCGATTGGGAGGCGTTGTTCTGGGCCATCGGGGGCGTGCGGACGATGAGAACAAGCAGTAAAAGGAGTGACGACATGAGTGGAGAACACATCAATCGTGTTAGCGGAAGGATCATCACTGGTCTATCTGCTTTGGCACTGCTGACTGTGGTCATGGGATATTTGCACCCGCGGCAGCCGGAGCCCGACGAAGGGACGGGAGCGCACATGTTCCAGTTGTCGATTGCGCTGATCGTGCCGATGATCGTGCTTTTTTTTGTTACGGCGGACTGGAAGAAGCCGTTGCGAAATCTACGACTGCTGGCGTTGCCGGGCGCGGTTTTGGTGCTCGCTTTTGGAGCTTTGTATTACCTTGAGCATTACTGGCTGACGTTGGGGCACTAGAGCAGTTCACTGGATGGTGGGGGTACTGCCCCAGCGGCTAAAGCCGCGATGCCTCGCGCGGCTGGGGCACGGCTGAACAGGTTGCGGAAAAAGTCGTTACTGAGCGAGCGTTGTCACCTCAGCGGCTGAAGCCGTATTCGAAACAATGCAGGAGCCGCAGTGCTAAAAGCGCTGCGCCACCCAAAATCGAGCGCGGACACGAGTTTTTCCGCAGCCTCTGAAGACGTGCCCTGCGCAACCCGATTTTCACTCTACGGCAACTCGCGAACTGCTCTGGTTTATTGCCAGCTATCGGCCGCGGCGAAATTGTTCGACGACCTCGGTGCGCGCCAGGTACCAGACGACCAGCACGCGGATGATGATGCCGACGCCGGATTCGGCAAGGAGCTTCAGGTTGGCCGTCACGGTGGCGGCGGAGACGGGCGGGACGAGCATCACGATTCCGGCGATGGCGATGAGCATGGCGACGTGGCGGGTGATGTTGTTGCGCTTGAGCAGTCCGAAGGCAACGGCTCCGCCGACGAGCGCCATGAGCAGGAACATGTAGGGGCCGGCGAGTTCGAGACCGAAGAGGAGTGGGGCTGCGGCGGACATGGGGATGGCGCCGGGGCGGGCGAGCGTGATGGCAGCGAGGATCGCAAGATAGAGTCCGCAGAGGGCGAAGAGCGCAGCGAAGGCGCGGATGGCGTTCGGGAGCGGGTTGGCGGTGCTGGCGTCGGTCACGGTTTTTTCATTAAATCCGATTTTTCATCGCATCCGATTGTTTATCGCATCTAGGGATTGGCGGGCCTCTGGTTGCGGCCAGCTTGGAGTGGGCGTTTTGTCGTCTTCTTGGTTGATTTGCGGGCTGAGCGCTGCCCCGGAACCTTCCCGATACGAGGATCGCCGGCGAGGACGAGATCGCAGGCGCGCAATGCGGCCTCCTCGAAGTCCGGCGCGGCGGCTGGAATGACCTGCCAGCCCGTTATCTTCTTTCCGAGTACCTTGATGGAGCGCATGCTGGGAAAGTCGCGCTGGAGAGTTGCGTGATGCTCCACCGTCGTGGCGAGCCAGACGCCGTTGTCCTCAGTTTGGTTTGGCTTATCGCGGAGGATGAGGACAATTTTGTCCTCAATATAGATGGCGAGGCAGCCGAACATGGGACGAGTCCGGGGAGACAGAGAAGCGATTGCGTCGAGCACGAATTCGTGCGGTACAGGTTTGTGGCGCTTCGCGGCGAAGGGAGATGCGTCCGGCGGTCGGGGGGGCGATTTGCGACGGGGCTTGGGCATACGAACCGCGGGCGTACGAACCGCGGCCATACGAGAGGCGATCCGCACGCCGCCGGTTCCTGCTCTCAGCAATTACGGTACATCAGCCGCCTGTCGTGTGGCGAATGGCCGGGAGTGTCCCGAGTTTGGAATACCACTCCCGGCCAGTGATCGGGGTGTTGCTTCGCCACTTCAATCGGAGGGGCTAGCAAAGAGAATGAGATTTCCATCGGGATCCGCGACAGTGAATGTTCTAGCACCCCACGGCTCCTTCTTGAGTGTTTGATGAAAGCGCACTCCGGTGGACTGGTAACTCAAGAAGAGTTGTTTGATCTCATCCACGGTGGCGACGGTGATGGTGGCGGAGAGGAGATGCTCGCGCTCGCGAATATCGCCGGCGAACACGGGTTCCGAGACCAGCCTTAAGTTGAGGCGTGCATTGTCGCGGAGAATTTGGCCGTAGAATGGCGGATCGCCATAGACGAATTTAACGGCGAAGCCGAGCTTGTTTATGTAGAAATCGCAGGAACTCTTGATGTTCCGAACGAAAAGTTGCGCCTCAATGGAATTGAGAATGGGACGTGGCGTTGACTGTCTGGGTTTGTCGGTCATTTTATCGGTCATGGCATCTGCTCCTGATTTGAGCGCCTGCCATCCCTCGAACCCCATCTGCCGAGCCACCAGTTCCTGCGCATCGGCGAGCTTGAAGGTCGCGTCCAGGATCTCTTTGTCGCTGAGGTGGCGAAACCGAGGCAGGGCAGTCCTGATTTGGGCGGCGACCGGATGATACCGTTCACGGTGCGAACGCAGATATTGTTTGGCTTGTTTCCTGAGGTTCCCGAGGTTCGGCATAGGCGCAGGTGTGTTTCTTTGTAGGCGGGCGTTGCCCTTTCGCAATGACGAATGACCAATGACCGATGCGCCCTACGCCGCAGGAAAATAGTGCCTCGGGCGAGTGCCGTTGTCAACCGGGCCCGGTTGCCGTCCGCTGCGAGAGCGTGTAACGTACAGAACCGAATCCAATTTCTTGATGGGGGAATGGAATGAAGCTTAGCCGTTTGGTGTCTTTGTATTTCTTTGCGCTTTTCTGCTTCTGCGTTTTTTCGATCAAGTTCTGCCTGGCGCAGGCCGCTGCGCCGCAAACCGTTGTGGTCCGGGCCGGTCGATTGCTGGATGTGAAGACTGGCAAGACGCTGACTAACCAGATCATTGTGATTCAGGGAGGCAAGATCGTTAGCGTGGGGGCGGATGAGCAGGGGGCTGGCACGCGGACAGGAGTGTCCGCGCCACACGTGCCCGAGGGGGCGAAGGTGATCGATCTTTCAAATGCCACCGTGCTGCCCGGATTGATTGATGCACACACTCACCTGACTTATGCTCCTAATTTTGGATATTCGACGTTGGGGATTTCGATTCCGCGCGAGGCGCTGACTGGGGCGCGGAACGCCCGCGTGACTCTCGAAGCGGGATTTACCACGGTGCGCAACGTGGGGGCGCGCGGGTTTACGGATGTTGCTTTGCGCGACGCGATCAATGCGGGCGATGTGCCGGGGCCTCGGATGCTGGTGAGCGGGCCGGCGCTTAGCATAACGGGTGGGCATTGCGACAACGATCTGCTGGCTTACGAGTATCACGCGCGGAGCGAAGGCGCGGCGGATGGCATCGAGGCGGTGCAGCACAAGACGCGCGAGATTATTAAATATGGAGCGGATCTGATCAAAGTATGCGCGACGGGCGGCGTGCTGTCACATGGGGATAACCCGCAGGCTTCGCAGTACACGCTGGAGGAGATGAAGGCGATTGTGGCGGACGCGCACCGGTTGGGACGTAAGGTGGCGGCGCACGCGCATGGGGCGCAGGGCATTTTGTGGGCGGCACAGGCGGGAGTGGATTCGATTGAGCATGGGTCGTATATCGACGACGCGGGCATTGCGGAGATGAAGAAGGATGGGACGTATCTAGTGCCGACGCTTTATCTGGCGGATTGGTTTCTGGCGAATGCGGAGAAGATTGGAACTCCGGCGGAACTGATTGCGAAGGCGCGCGAGGTGACTCCGGCGGCGCGGAAGAACGTGCAGCGGGCGTTTGCGGCGGGCGTGAAGGTGGGATTTGGGACGGATGCGGCGGTGTATCCACATGGGCTGAACGCGCATGAGTTCGCCGTGTATGTGAAGCTGGGGATGACGCCGCTGGCGGCGATTCAGACGGCTACGGTGAACGATGCGGATTTGCTGGGGTGGTCGGATAAGATCGGGACGGTGGAGGCGGGGAAGTTTGCGGATCTCATTGCGGTGGACGGGGATCCGCTGGCGGATGTTACTACTTTGGAGAGAGTTCGGTTTGTTATGAAGGGCGGGGAAGTGGTGAAGAATGAGTACCGGAAATAGGCCGCGATTGAAAGAATACGGTAAGTTCTTCTGTTAGCCGAGTACGTAGATCGCTTGACAACTGGACCTTAAGGGCGCATTTTTGTCGCGCAGCGCCTACCGGGGAGCACGTCGGTCGTTCAGACCAGCACGTCAGCAGGGAGTCCAGCATGATTCCACAATCTGCCATACAGAAATTCCGGGAGTCTCTTCGTGGCCCATCGTTCGAATCTCGCGACCAGGGTTATGACGCGGCTCGAGCCATCCCAAACGCCATGATCGATCGCCGGCCGGCAGTCATTGCGCGTTGCGCCGGTGCAGCCGATGTGATCGCCTGCGTGCGTTTCGCCCGCGAGCACGACATGGTGGTTGCGGTGCGCGGAGGAGGCCACAGCGTTGCGGGAAAGTCGGTTTGCGACGGCGGCCTGATGATTGATATGTCAGCCATGAAAGGAATACGCGTCGATCCTGCTCGGCGGACCGTGCGCGCTGAAACGGGCCTCAAACTAGGCGAGTTCGACCGCGAGACGCAAGCTTTCGGCCTGGCCACTACTCTGGGTGTGGTCTCAGCCACCGGCATTGCAGGACTGACGCTAGGCGGCGGCTGGGGCCACCTGCACGCGAAGCATGGACTTGCCATCGACAATCTCATCGGCGCAGATGTAGTCACGGCCGATGGGAGACTGCTGACGGCGAATGCTTCCGAGAACCAGGATCTTTTCTGGGGCCTGCGCGGAGGCAGCGGCAACTTCGGGGTCGTGACTTCGCTGGAATACCGTCTTCACGAAGTGGGCCCAGTGCTGGGCGGCGGTATTTTTTATCCGGCGGCAAGAGCAAAAGAGGTGCTGCATTTCTGGCGGGAGTTTGCCCCCGACAGCCCCGACGAACTGGTGACCCAGGGTGGGTCCTTTACCCTTCCGGATGGCGTCCCCGTATTTGCCATTGCCGCATGCTATTGTGGACCGCTTGCAGAGGGCGAGAAGGTGTTGAAGCCGTTGCGGACCTTTGGTTCGCCGCTCGCCGACTCGATCGCGCCGATCGGCTACATCCAATTGCAAAGCATGTTCGACCCCTTCTTCCCGCCCGGACGGCATACCTACGTGAAGTCGAACTTCATCCACAGCCTGACTGACGAAGCCATTGAGGTCATTGCGCACTATGTGGGGAAGAGTCCATCGCCGCACACGTTCGCGCCGTTCGTTGAACACTGGCACGGCGCCGCCACCCGCGTCGGCGCCACGGAGACGGCCTTTCCACACCGCCAATACTCCTGGAACTTCATGGCCTGGTCGATGTGGGAGAGTCCGTCCGAGTCGGAAAAGAACATCCGGTGGACGCGCGAGTGTTGGGAAGCACTGAGGCCATTTCTGGTCACAGGTTCGTACGGCAACTATCCTTCGGACGAAGGCGATGTGATCGAGCGCTCGGCCTACGGCCCCAATTACGATCGCCTAGTCGTCGTGAAAAACAAATACGATCCGAACAATTTCTTTCGCATGAACCAGAACATCAAGCCAAGTCAGACAGCGCCGACGGCAAAGAGCGTCTAGGATCGGCGTGTTGATTGCAGATTGCAGAGGTCAGATTGCAGAGGTTAGAACCTTGTCTGCGGGATGTTTACTTTTGCAATCTGACCTCTGATCGCTGCAATTGCTTTAGAATTCTCCGCTGTGTCGATGTTATCTTCTGGTTCGCGCTCTTCCTTGCCTTCCGCTTGCGAGATTGCGCGGCGGATTCGGGCCAAGCATGTTTCTCCCGTTGAAGTCGCGCGAGAGCACCTCGAACGTATCTCGCGGCACAATCCTTCGCTGAATGCCTTTGTCGACTGGCAGCCGGAGCTTGTTTTGGCGCAGGCGCGCGCAGCGGAGGACGCGGCGATGCGAGGGGATGCGGGCGCGCTTGGGCCGCTGCATGGCGTGCCGCTCTCCATTAAATCATCGATCGATGTGGCAGGGCATCGGTGCGAGGCTGGGTCGCGGTTGCGGGCTGGGTATGTGGCGGAGTCGGACGCTCCGCTGGTGGCGCGGTTGCGGGCGGCTGGGGCGGTGATTTTGGGCGTGACTAATACGCCGGAATATTTGATGGCTTGGGAGACGGACAATCTGCTTTATGGGCGGACGAATAATCCGTGGGATTTGGCGCGGACGGCGGGCGGATCGAGCGGGGGCGAGGCGGCGGCGATTGCGGCGGGACTTTCGGCGGGAGGAGTGGGAAGCGATGGTGGCGGGTCGATTCGCGTGCCCGCGCACTTTTGCGGAATCTGCGGGCTGAAGCCGACGCCGGGTAGGATCCCTTCGACGGGGCATTTTCCGAAGTCGGGCGGACCGTTTGCGTTGCTCGGGGTGGTAGGTCCGATGGCGCGGACGGTGGGGGATTTGCGCGTTTTGTTTGAGGTGATGGCGGGGTGGGATGATGGGGATCCTTGCTCGGTACCTTCGTTCGGTGGAGACCGCGGGGAAAATCCCCACTCTAAAGTCGCAAACTGCGCGACTTTAGAATGGGGCACCCTCAGTTCTCTTACCCTCGGGTTCTTTGCGGACGACGGGCGGACTGCGGTCACTGCTGAGACTCGAGCGGCGGTGTTGGACGCGGCTGGAGCGCTCTCGCGGGCTGGATTTCCGGTGGAGGCGTTTCGTCCGGATGGATTGGATGAAGCTCGGGAACTTTGGTGGGAATTTTTTGGGCGAGCGGGCGGAATGATTCTGGGTCCGATGGTGCGCGGTCGTGAGGCAGAGCTGTCGCCGATTCTGCGCGAGTTTTGTTCGTGGACTCCGGCGGGGAATGCGGAGGTAGCGGGGCATTCGGGTGAGTCGCTGCTTTCGACTTGGCTGCGGCGGGATGAATTGCGGGAAAGAATATTGCGACAGATGCGGAAGTATCCGGTGCTGCTTTGTCCGGTGGCGGCGATCCCGGCATTTCGACATGGCGAGCGCGAGTGGCAGGTTGAGGGCAAGATCGTGAAGTATCTGGATGCGTGGTCTTACTGCGAGTGGTTTAATTTGCTGGGATTTCCGGCGGCGGTGGTGCCTTGGGGACGGTCGGCGGAGGGATTGCCGATTGGGGTGCAGATTGTGGGGCGGCCGTGGGAAGAAGAAACTGTTCTGGCGGTGGCGGCCGCGGTGGAGAAGGCCGCTGCTGGCGATTATACTGTGCCACAACAGTGATTGGACCGGATCTCCGCTGACCCAATCCCGCTGACCCATTCATGTCAGTTTCTAAATCTTCAACCTCGAAGCTGGTACGCGGCTTGCTGTTCGTGCTGGTCGCGTCAGCGGCGTATCTCTATCCATTTCCCCAGGCGAATCTTTTCTATCCGGTGGTGGTGTTGGTGCACACGCTTGGCGGATTGATGGCGTGCGTGGTGGGCGCGATCATGCTGGCGCGGTTGCTGCGGGAGGGGAACTGGGTTTGGAAATCGGGTTGGCTGCTGCTGGCGGCGGGCGGGGGATTGGGGCTGGTCCTTATTTATACGGGGACGCCGCGCAGCGAATTTCGATGGCTGTATGCACACATTCTTTTTAGCCTGGCCGGGGCTGGTTGCCTTCTGTCGGAATGGGTTGGACGGCGCGGATGGATCGGGGCGAATGCGGCGGTTCGGGTGGCGGTTTGCTTTGCCGTGCTCGGCGCTGTGGGCTGGGCCGCGCATTATCAGCGGGAGAATCGATGGCTGCGGAGTTCGGTGATTCGCAATCCGGAGATGCCGCCCCTCTCGATGGACGCGGAGGGCGATGGTTCTTCGGGGCCGTTCTTTCCTAGTTCGGCGCAGGTTTATGGCGGGCAGAAAATTCCGTCGAAGTTTTTTATGGAGTCGGATTCCTGCAAGCGCTGCCACGAAGATATTTACAACCAGTGGTTCAGCTCGGCGCACCATTTTTCTTCGTTCAATAATCAGTGGTATCGCAAGTCGATCGAGTACATGCAGGACACGGTGGGCACGCGGCCTTCGAAATGGTGCGGCGGATGCCACGATCCGGCGGTGCTGTATGCGGGAAAGATGGATCGGCCGATCAAGGAGTTCGTGCACTCGCCGGAGGCGCAGGCGGGGCTGGGGTGCATGATGTGCCATTCGATTGCGAAGGTGAAGAGCACGATGGGGCAGGCGGATTTCTATCTGGAGTATCCCAAGCTGCATGAGATGGCGGCGAGCAAGAATCCGGTGGTGCGGTATTTGCATGACGTGATTACGAAGCTGAACCCGGAGCCGCACCGGCGCGTGTTCTTGAAGCCGTTCATGCGGGAGCAGACGGCGGAGTTCTGCTCGTCATGCCACAAGGTGCATCTGGATGTGCCGGTGAATCATTACCGATGGCTGCGCGGATTTAACGAGTATGACAACTGGCAGGCGAGCGGAGTCTCGGGGCAGGGGGCGCGGTCGTTTTATTATCCGCCGACGCCGCAGCAGTGCGCGGATTGCCACATGCCGATGGAGCGCTCGGACGACATGGGAAGTGTGGACGGGAAGGTGCACTCGCATCGCTTTCCGGGGGCGAATACGGCGGTGCCGACGGCGAATGATGATGCGGTGCAGTTGAAGAGGACGGAAGACTTTTTGACCAGCGGAGTGGTGAGCGTGGATATTTTTGCGCTGTCGGCGGCGGGCGAGAGCACGAAAGCGGAAGCCGCGGCGAAGGTGGCGGGCGGGCATGAACTGGCGACTACGTTTGCGGTGGGCGAAGAGGCGGAGACCGCGGCGGCCGGGCCTGCCGACAATGGCGAGGCGGCTCCGGTGACGGCGCCGCTGAATCGCGTGCCGGCGGCGGTCCGACGCGGCGATTCGGTGCGTATTGACGTCGTGGTACGTACGAAACGGGTCGGCCATTTTTTTCCGGGCGGGACGGTGGACGCCTATGACACCTGGCTTGAATTGAAGGGCGTGGACGATCGCGGGCAGACTGTTTTCTGGAGCGGCATGGTGGAGGATGGCGGGAAGGGTCCGGTGGAGAAAGGCGCGCATTTTTACCGGTCGTTGCAGGTGGATGGGCACGGGAATCCGATCAACAAGCGGAACGCTTGGTCGACGCGGTCGGTCGTTTATGTGCGGCTGATTCCGCCAGGAGCGGCGGATACCGTGCACTTCCGCTTGAAGGTTCCAGCGAAAACGGGAAAGAAGATCACGCTGACGGCGCGGCTTTGCTACCGGAAGTTTGCCTGGTGGGAGACGCAGTTTGCGTTTGCGGGAAGGTCTGATCCGGCGTCGCCGGAGTCGGCGGTGACGCCGGGTTACGATGACAGGAAAGTTCTTTTTGATGCTTCTCTGAAGGGCATTTCGGCGAAGGCGGAGAAAATTCCCGATTTGCCGATTGTGGCGCTTGCGCAGAATACGGTGACGATCGAGGTACTGGACCCGCGTGCACGGGCGCCGAAGGTCGTGATGCAGCTGCTAAAAGAAGATTGGCAGCGCTGGAACGATTACGGAATCGGCCTGCTGTTGCAGGGAGATTTGAAGGCAGCGCAGTCGGCGTTCGAGAAAGTTACGGAGATCGACGCGGAGAATCCGGATGGGTGGGTGAACATTGGGCGCGCGGCGCTACAGGAGGGCGATCTGGAGCGGGCTCGGACGGTGCTGGATAAAGCGCTGGCGCTCGATCCGAAATTGGCGCGGGCGAACTTCTTTTATGGGTCGCTGCTGAAAACTACCGGCGACTACGATGGGGCTGCCAAACATCTTGAGATCGTGCTGGAGCAGTATCCGCGGGACCGGGTGGCGTTGAATAATCTGGGACGAGTTTATTTTTTGCAGAGGAAATATGCGGAGGCGGTGAAGGTGCTGCAGCGCGTGCTCGAGGTTGATCCGGAGGATTTGCAGGCGCATTACAATTTAATGCTTTGTTATAACGGGCTGGGCGACGAGAAGATGGCGAAGGAACATGAGGCGCTGTATCTGCGATTCAAGGCCGATGAGGCGGCGCAGACGATTACCGGGCCTTACCGACTGGCGCATCCCGAGGACAACAACGAACGGCAGAATATTCATGAGCACGTGTCGGTGCCGCTGGCGGGGCTGGGCAAATGAGCGGGGCGGGAATTGCCTTCACCACAGAGCCACAGAGGCACAGAGAAAATACATCTTCTTGGTTTTTTCTCCCTGGCTCCGCCGCTGTGTGGTTCATCGCCTTCGCGTTGCTTTCCACTTGCGCCGCGCAG
The DNA here is from genome assembly GCA_963698865.1 of uncultured Acidobacteriaceae bacterium. GTDB lineage: Bacteria > Acidobacteriota > Terriglobia > Terriglobales > Acidobacteriaceae > Acidiflorens. The sequence goes on from CAVOSL010000007.1 coordinate 2,401,180, forward strand.
AATGTTACCTTTCGCGAGATTACCGCGACGGCTGGCATTCACTTCACGCATAACAATGGCGCGTTTGGAAAGAAGTGGCTGCCGGAAACTTTGGGGCCGGGTTGCGCGTTTATCGACTATGACAATGATGGCTGGGCGGACATTCTGCTGGTGAATGGGACGGATTGGCCGGGGCGCGCGCATGGCGGCGCGACTACGCCCAAGCTCTACCACAACAATCATGACGGAACATTTACGGATGTGACGGTGAAGGCTGGGCTATCGGTTTCGTTCTATGGCCTGGGCGTGGCGGTTGGCGACTACGACAACGACGGATTTGACGACATCTTTATTAGTGCGGTGGGGCAGAACCGGCTTTTTCATAACAACGGAAACGGCACGTTCACGGATGTGACGCGGTCGGCTGGGTTGATGGGGCCGAATGAGCTTTCTACGAGCGCGGCTTGGGTGGATTACGACCGCGACGGGAAACTGGATTTGGTGGTGGCGAATTATGTGCAGTGGTCGGAGGCGGGCGACCTTTATTGCACGCTGGATGGGGCACATAAATCGTATTGCACGCCGGAGTCGTACAAGGGGACTTCGGTGCGGTTGTGGCATAACCTGGGCGGCGGGCACTTCGAGGATGCGACAGCGAAGGCGGGGCTTTATGACGCGACATCGAAGAGTCTGGGGATTGCGGTTCTCGACGCGAACGGCGATGGCTGGCCGGATCTGCTGATTGCGAATGACACCCAGCCGAACAAACTTTACATCAATAAGAAGAATGGGACGTTTGAGGAGCGCGGAGTGCTGACGGGTGTGGCATTCAGCGAGGACGGCGTGGCACGCGCTGGCATGGGAGTTGATGCGGCGGATTATGACCGGTCGGGCAATGCGAGCTTGATCATTACGAATTTTGCGAACCAGATGCTCTCGCTGTATCACAACGAGGGCAATGGCTTGTTTGTGGATGAGGCGCCGCGGTCGGAGATTGGGCGCGATACTTTGCTGACGCTCGGATTTGGGTGCTTCTTTTTCGATTACGACAACGATGGCTGGCCGGACATTTTTGTGGCGGACGGGCATATTGAGAATGACATCGAGCGGGTGCAGAAGCGGGTGAGCTATGCGGAGGCTCCGCATTTGTTTCGGAACTTGGGCGGCGGGAAGTTTGAGGAAGTGACGGCGAAGATGGGGTCGGCGTTCGCGGCTCCGAAGGTGGCGCGGGGCGCGGCTTTTGCGGACATTAATAATGACGGGGCGCTGGACGTGCTGATGACTACGAATGGCGGCGCGGCGCATTTGTATCGTTCCGAGGGCGGGGCGAACGCTAGTTTGCGCGTGAAGCTGGTCGGGACGAAATCGAATCGGGATGGGATCGGGGCGGTGGTGCGGGTTACGGCGGGGGGCGAGAAGCAGTGGCAGATGATGCGGTCGGGGTCGAGTTACTTGTCGGCTAGCGAACTGGTGCTGACGTTTGGGATGGGGACGCGGGCGAAGGCGGATTCGGTTGAGGTGCAGTGGCCTGACGGGCAAGTCGAGAAAATCGCGGATGTGGCGGCTGGGGAGACGGTGACGATCAAAGAAGGAAGCGGCGTGGTTGGTACGCGGAGGTATGGAAGAAAGTAGGGGTGCTTCGACTGCGACGGAGTTGCGCGGGCAAGCGCAACTCCGTCTTCGCTCAGCATGACAGTGTTTTTTTAGCCGAGGTCGTTATTGCGGTTGCCACGAGCGGTAAAATCCCAGCAGTCATCACCTGACCCGTAATGAAACCGACTTTTCTCTCACTCATCGGCTTTCTCGCGCTTGCTCTTTCGGGCTTACTCATTTTCCTCGGCGCCGATTCTCCGGCTGATCCTGCCGAGGCTGCGCGCTTGAATAATCTCGGCGTCGCGTATATGAATCAGCAACTCTTCGATAAGGCGCTGAAGATGTTTGAGGCGGCTGAGGAGAAAGACCGAGCGCTCAAGGTGGCGCGGCTGAATCGCGGGGTTGCGCTGCTTAATTTGCAGAAGCTGGACGAGGCGAAGGTGGTGCTGGAGAAAGCCGCCAAGGATGATCCGGGCGATGCGCATGGCTGGTTCAATCTCGGTCTCTACTATCGGAACGCTGGCGGCGAGGAGGCTGCGCTGGAGGCGTTCCGGCGGGTTACTGAGATCGATCCTACCGATGCCGACAGTTGGTATTTTGTGGGCGCGACCTACGCGCAGCTGAAGAAATTTCCGGAGGCGCTTGCGGCGTTTGAGCGGGCGCTGAAGATCGATCCGCTGCATGCTTCGGCTCAGTTTGGATTGGCGCGGGCGTATCAGCAGTCGGGAGACACGGATTCGGCGCCGCCCGCGTTGAGGAGGTTTCAGTACATCACGCAGAACAAGCTGGGTGTGCCGATCAGCCTGGCGTATGGGGAGCAGGGGAAATATTCACGAGCGGAGGATTCGCCGCTGGGGGAGCGGAAGGTTCCGGCGCAGATTGCGGTGCGGTTTGTGGATGTGACGGGGGAGGCGGGGATGGTGGGATGGTCGAAAAGTGCACAGCGGGAAGGTGCGCTACCCCAAGGATGGTGAGTCGTCGGGACCCGGTGCCTGTTTTATCGACTATGACAACGATGGACACATTGATCTCTTCGTTCCAGACGACGGGAACGCGCGGTGGCTCGTTTTGTATCAGAATCTGGGCGCCGGCAAATTCGAAGACGTGACGAAGAAGGCCGAATTTGACCCGCGCTTGCACCGGCGATCGCTTGCACAGCTGGTGATTACGATAACGATGGTTTCACCGACCTGGCCGTAAGTCTCGGCGATCGCGATCATGCTTCTGCGCAACGAGAAGAACGGAACGTTCAAAGATCTGGCGAAGGCCGCGGGTGTTAAGACGCGGACGAGCAGTCTACCGTCCCGGCAAATCCCCGCGACGAGGGATTACCCCCAACGAGATCCACAACTTCGGGCTTACATTCGTCGATTACGACCACGATGGTGATCTGGATCTATAGCCGTCCGCTATGGGCCCCACAGAATCCAGTGGCTGGATAGAAGGCGAATCCCGGAACGACGTTTTGGCGCAACAACGGAAACGGTATATTTACCGAGGTCACGGAAACCTAGGCTTGGAATCGCTCCTTGCCGAAGCCTTGGAGGGCGCTGACGGGAGCGATCGGGACGGACTTCAACAATGAGCGATCGCTGTGACGACGGCTGATGATGTGACTTAACGCTGGGTCAACCGACAAATCCCCAGTTATGTTCCAAAATCCGCGAGAAGGAAGATTCTTCGACGCAGGCTTGGCAAGTTCCAGCCGGCTCGAACTGTGGGAGTAGCCATTCTCGATATTGATCACGATGGCTGGATGGATTTCGCGTTCACTCATGAGGGTCCTCCCGCGCATCACTCTTTGGCGGAACAACGAGGGCAAAACCTTCGATCGAGTTCCGCTTCCGAAAGTCGATTGGGTCCGAGCTTATGGAGTCGTCGCTTTCGATTACGACAACGACGGCTGGGTCGATCTGGCCGCGTTGGCGAGACAACTGATGGGCGAACCGGGGAGGTTCGCGTCTCTTTCGCAATCTGGGGCCGGATGGGTGGAAAGATGTTACGGCCGACGTTGGGCTGGACAAGATTCAGCTTAAGGAGCCGCGCGCGATTATTGCTGGCGATTACGACAATGACGGCGCGGTCGATCTGCTGATCACGCAGAATCATGGGCCGGCTGTGTTGCTGCGCAATGTTGGTGGGAACAAAAACAATTCTTTGCGGCTGGCGCTGAAGGGATTGGCCGATAACAAGTCGGCGATTGGGACTAAGGTGGAGGTGTTTTCGGATGGCATCCGGCAGAAGTTTGAGGTGTACGGATCGTCAGGATATTTGGGGCAGAATTCTCCTTATTTGACGATTGGCTTGGGACAGGCGAAGAAGGCGGACGTGGTGCGGTTGCTGTGGCCGACGGGCGTTTTGCAGGACGAGACTGAGGTTGCGGCTGGCAAGCTTCAGACTATTACTGAGATTGATCGGCGCGGGTCTTCTTGTCCTACGCTGTTTGCTTGGGACGGTGCGCGGTATGGGCTGGTTGGGGACATGCTTGGCGCGGGCGTGGTGGGGCATTGGGTGGGGGCTCGGCCCTCGGCGGCTAAAGCCGCGCCTGAGGATGAGTCTTCAATCGCAGCGCTGAAGCGCTGCGCCACCCAAAGTCGGAGTTCTGCGACCTGCCTGGACACACTCTCTTCCCAAGGGACCGATGATGCCGGGCGCCCGAAAGACGATGTTGGTTCGTCGGTGATTCGCAATATTCCGCGACCGACGGAGGCGATCAAGATTGACCGCGGTGCGCTGCGGGAAAAAGGTGGCAAGCTCAGTTTTCGGTTCATGGAGCCGCTGGAGGAGTCGGTTTATCTGGATGAGGCGAAGCTGCTCGCCGTCGATCATCCGGCGGAGTATGACGTTTATCCGAATGAGTATTTTGCTTCGAATCCGCCTTACCCGCCGTTCAAAGTTGTTTTCAGCAATACAGAAGATACGCGGCCTCCGGCTGGGGCCTGGGATGAGCATGGACATGACGTGCTGCCTGCGTTGCTGGCGCACAAATATTTTGGCGACTTCAAGGTGCTGCCGTTTTTGGGATTCGCGGAGCCGCATTCGCTGGAGCTTGACTTGGACGAGCCTTATGACGGCGGACCGCTCTGGCTGCTGATGCATGGCGAGGTGGAGTACTTCTCCGCCAACAGCATGTATGCGGCGGACCAGGCCGGGCTTCGGCCGTTTGCGCCTTATGTGGAGGCGCTGGTGGAGTCGCATGCGTCCCCTCAGCGGCCAAAGCCGCGGGAAAAAAGCGGCAGTGACGGCACGGCTAAAGCCGGGCCCTTCCCAAGGGAGGCGCCGGGGAGGGACGAGAAGAAGAGCGGAAGAGATTGGGTGCGCGTGGTTGACGATCTCGGTTTTCCTGCCGGCGGCGCTCGCACTATGACTGCCGATCTTACTGGCAAGCTGCCGGTGGGGACTCGGCGCATTCGGCTTACTACTAATTTGCAGATTTATTGGGACAGCATTCTGGTTAGCCGGACGGCGCAGGGCGGGGAGTGGGCCGGCCTTACTTCCAACACGATTTCGCCTTCGCACGGACCGGGCGCCCGTGCCTCTATTTCTGTTGTTCCTCTCGTTCGCGCTGCGCTTTCGTTTCATGGATTCCCGCTCAAGATTGAGGACTCTCCGCCGGGGAACGTGAAATATGTTTATGAAAAGGCCAGTGCTACCGGGCCTTATACTCGGCCGGCGGGGGCTTACACGCGGTATGGCGACGTTTTGCCGCTGCTTGCCGCGGTGGACGACAAGTTCGTCGTGTTCGGATCTGGGGACGAGGTGGCGCTGGAATTCGACCCGGCGACTTTGCCGGCGCCGCCATCGGGTTGGGTGCGCGACTATTTCTTCGTCGCTAACGGGTATGAGAAAGACATGGATTTCTACGCCTTTCATGGCGATTCGGTTGAGCCCCTGCCGTTTCGCGGGATGCGGAGTTATCCGTATTCCGGGCAGAATTTTCCTGACGATGTCGAGCACCTTGACTATGTGCTCGAATACAACACGCGATTTGTGTCGGGGAATGAGGCTGGGGGGTATTCGTTTCAGTATCCGCCGTGAGCTGTCGGCGGTCAGCTATCAGCCATCAGTTAACCCCAAACCTCGGGGACTGTTCGCTGGCTTATGGGTGGCTGCCGTGGCGGCGGGGGCGCCGCCACAACTGCCGGCAACCACCCCAGCCCGCGAAAAGCGCGCGGTCTGGGGACCCCGGCGAGTCGCCGGCGCTACGCTCCGGGCGGGACGCGTGCCTTCTTGGTTTATAATTAAAAATTCAGCTTCCTGCACAGAATAACCTAGCGAAATCAGCTTGTATCTGGCGGAATCGGTCTGAGGGAGCAATTTACATATGATTCGACAGCTTCAAAATGCCGGTCCTATTCTGAAGATTATTCTGGGGGCGTTGCTGGTGATCATTTGCGCTTCGATGGCGATCACGCTTATTCCCGGCGGCGTGGGAACCAGCCTTGGTTTTGGCGCGCCGGCGCACGGCGTGCTGGCTACCGTTGGCGATCAGCAAGTTACCGTAGCCGAGGTACAGCGCCAGGCAAAGCAGATGCTCCAGCGGCAGTTTCCGCAGGGCGGTCCGCAACTTGCCATGCTCCAGGGCTATTTCAACCGCCAGGCCGCCGAACAGCTCATTAGTCAGAAGGTGATGGTGGCGGAGGCGAAGCGGTTGGGGTTGCACACCAGCGACGAAGAGCTGCGCGACGACCTCCAGCATGGACCGATGGCCGCGACATTTTTCCCCGACGGAAAGTTTGTGGGCCAGGAAGAGTATGCGGATTTCATCCAGCGGGCGGGCCTGACCATCGACCAGTTTGAGGCGCTGGGGAAGGATTACATTCTCATTCGCAAGCTGCAGGCGCTGGTTTCGGCGAGCGCGTTCGTGCCGGATTCGGAGGTGCGCGATGAGTTCCTGCATCGCGACACAAAAATCAAGTTTGAATACGCGGTCATCACGCAGGCCGATATCCTGAAAGGTCTGCATCCGACCGATGAGGAGCTGAAGGCGTTTTACGAGCGCAACAAGGCGAGCTACAACAATTCGATTCCCGAGAAGCGGCAGATCAAGTACGCGGCAATCGAGACGAGCAAGATTGCGGCGGCAACCAACGTCACCGAGCAGGACCTGCAGACTTACTACGATCAGCACCGCGATGAGTACCGGATTCCGGAGGAAGTCAAGGTTCGCCACATTCTGATCAAGACTCCGCTGCCGACGCCGGGCCAGAAGGAAGACGAGAAGGCGATCGCGGAGGCGCGCGCCAAAGCAGACGATGTGCTGAAACAGGTGAAGGCTGGGGGCGATTTCGCCAAGCTGGCGGAAAAATACTCAGAAGATACCAGCGCGAAAGAGGGTGGGGAGCTGGGCTGGATCCAGCGCGGACGGACAGTGCCGGAATTTGAGAAGGTTGCGTTTTCGCTACCGAAGGGACAAATCAGCGATCTCGTCAAGTCGAGTTATGGATTCCACATCATTCAAGTGGAAGACAAACACGAGCCGCATTTGAAATCGCTGGCGGAAGTGAAGAGCGAGGTTACAGAAAAAGTGAAGCAGCAGAAAGCGGAGCGCGCCACCGAAGCGGCCTCGAACGCTTTGCTGAGCGCGGCGCGCACCGATGGGCTAGACAAGGCGGCGGTCGCCAAGGGCGATACGATTGTGACCACCGAGTTCGTGACCCACAACGACATCCTGCCCGGACTGGGGTCGAGCCCGCAGTTGATGGATGCGGTGTTCAATGAGCCCGACAAGGCGCCACCCGATGTGGTACAGGTGCCGCAGGGCTACGTCGTTTTTCAATTGCTGGCGGTACGGCCGCCGGCGACGCCGACGTTTGAAGAAATTCGCGCGCGGGTTGAGTCCGAATTCAAGAACCAGCGCGCCGCTCTCCTGCTGCAGCAGAAGACGCAGGAACTGGCCGACCGTGCCAAGGCTGGTCACGACTTGAAGAAAGTGGCCAAGGAGCTGGGCGCGAATTTAATGACCAGCGATTTTGTTACGCCCGACGGGCAGGTTCCGAGTATTGGCTCGTTGTCGGGTCCGGCGAGCGCGGTTTTTTCGCTGAAAGAGGGTGAGATCAGCGGACCGATCGTCTCCGGCGCAAATGGAATGGTGGCGCGCCTGCTGGAAAGGCAGGTGCCGAGCGAGCAGGAATTCGCCGCGAAGAAGGATGAGATCCGGCAAGGGCTGCTGGAAGGCAAGCAGAATGAACTGTTCGAGGTGTTCATTGCGAATGTGCGCAAGGAGATGGAGAAGTCGAACCGCCTGAAGATCAATCCGGATGAGATGAAGAACCTGACGCGGCAGCCGGGGACGGGCTCGGAGGAAGGATCGGAATAGCGGGATTGCGGGGAGTGGCGGCGAGAGGCCGGCGCTTGAACTGATAAGCTGAAAACTGAGAACTGTTCTTCATGCCTTTTGCGCGCGCCAGCGGAATCCTGCTCCATCCCACCTCGCTCGCTGGGCGCGGAGGGATCGGGGACTTTGGTCCGGCGGCCTACGCGTTTGCCGATTTTCTGGCGGCCGCCAAACAAGGCGTATGGCAGGTATTGCCCCTTGGCCCACTAGGTTTCGGGAGTTCCCCTTATTCGTCGACGTCCGCGTTCGCCGGAAACCCGCTATTGATCAGCCTGGAACGGCTGGCGGACCGGGGATGGATTGAGCGCGTTAAACTTGAAGCGCTGCCGGCCGGATCCGCACCCGTCAATTACTCCGCGGTCTTTCATCAGAAGCTACCGCTGCTTTTTGAGGCGGCACGAAAATTCCTGGAGTCCGCACCACCGAGCGAACGCGAGCGCTGCGAGAATTTTCGCCGTGAAAATCAGTGGTGGCTGGAGGACTTTGTTCTCTTCGACGCGCTGCGGGCGCGCTTCAAACTGCAAAGCTGGAACGAGTGGCCGCACGAACTGTGTCACCGCGAACCGGCAGCACTGAAAGCCGCGCGGGCCGAGATGGCCGGCGACCTCGACGTACGCAGCGCCGTGCAGTTTTTCTTCTATGAGCAGTGGCATGCGCTGCGCGCTTATTGCGCGGAACGGGCTGTCCGCGTCGCCGGCGACATCGCGATTTTCGTCAACTTCGATAGCGCCGATGTCTGGACGCATCCCGACCTGTTTCGCCTGGATGCGAATCTCGATCCGGAAGTCGTCGCCGGGGTGCCTCCCGATTTCTTCAGCAAGGACGGGCAGCGGTGGGGGCATCCTCTTTACCGATGGGACGTAATGAAGGAACGCGGCTATACGTGGTGGATCGACCGGCTGCGTTGGGCGGCGCGTTTCTTCGACTACATACGTCTCGATCACTTCCGCGGGTTTTGCCAGTTCTGGGAGATTCCGGCGCAGGAGGCGACAGCGATTCACGGCCGATGGGTGGATGGTCCGAAGGACGATTTATTTGCGGCGGTGCGCGAGGCGCTCGGCGGGCTGCCTTTCTTTGCGGAGGATCTTGGTTACATCACGCCCGACGTGCATGCGCTGCGCGACCGGCTGCGGATTCCCGGCATGGCGGTGCTGCAATTTGGCTTTGGTGACGCGGGTGCACACATTCATCTGCCCCACACCTTCAAGGCGGAGAAGGTGGTTTACACTGGCACGCACGATAACGATACGCTTTGCGGATGGTGGTCGAGTGGCGCGACGGAAAAGGAGCGCGCGTGCGTGCAGGCTTACGTCGGACGCTGTGACGACGGTGTTCATTGGGGAATGATTCGCGCGGCCGCGAATTCGGTGGCTAATCTCTGCATGGTGCCGTTGCAGGACGTGCTTGGGCTCGGGAGCGACGCGCGCATGAATGTGCCGAGCCTCGAAAATGGCAACTGGCGCTGGCGCTTCGACCCCGACTTATTACGTCCGGAGCTTGCGAAGAAGCTGGCTACAATCGTGGAAGTGTCCGACCGGCTGCCGCAGCCGCTCTCTGTTAACAAAGAGGAGTGGGCGGCTTAGTGAGTTCTCAGTTGTCAGTCGGCAGTTCTCAGTAAGATCCATTGGTCCCGAACACTGGAATCGAAAGCGGATAACCTGGCGGTCGCCCGTGCCTCCATCCCATGGGTCAATTTGGCCTATTTGCCCATCCGAGCCCAGGTCGATTGTTCCCGCCTGGGCTTATTGTTACGCTGCTGTTATGGGCGCGGAAAGTGGTCGCAACCATTTCGAAGTGTATGCGCGTAAGGCCGAGGTTGGCATTTACGGTATTCTCGCCATACTACTCACGATCACGGCTGCAGCCGCGATTTGCGATGGGGCGGTGCTGCTGTGGAATGGCATCCGCTCGTGGACAATTTCCTCGCAGACCTTGCAGGTGCTCGACCACCTGCTGATCGTGCTCATGCTGGTCGAACTTCTGCACACGGTGAGGATTTCGATTTGCTCGCACGTGCTGGTGACGGAGCCATTCCTGGTGGTCGGCCTGATCGCGTCGATCCGGCGCATTCTGGTAATCACCCTCGAAGCCTCTTCGTTGACGAACGGTGGCTCGTGGCGCGCGGAGACGGCGAGCATGTTCAGCGCGTCGATGACGGAGCTCGGGCTGCTCGGGCTGCTGATTCTGATTCTGGTGTATTCGATTACGCTGCTACGCCGGCACGCGCCGAGTCCGAACGAAGGTTGAGCCGACGCGGGTCCGCTGGACGGACGAGGCGCTTGTGCTTCCACCTTCCTTTCATCTCCCAGCCTCGGTAGCTTCAGGTGCCGCGTCGGCCAACCAACATTCACAGAGCGATCAAAAGGTCTGCAAATGAATAGTTGCGACAGGGATAGAATAAGAAAGGCGACATCAGGCGGGCGGCGATACGGTGCCTCGGTCTTTTGTTTTCAATGAGCTGAAGGCCGCTTTACTAAATGCTCTCCGTCCATTAACAATAATCAGTCACGAAGAAAGCAAGGAGCAATCATGCCCGCAACTGGAGAACTCATTCGTCTCATGAATTATGTTGACGATATCGCCGCGATTCTACGGCGCGTCAATACATCTCTGCCGACCATGAGCGAAGAAGAAAAAGTCCGTCTCGCCGAGTACATCCGCAAGTCCGATCCCAGCCTGGAGAGCGTTCTGAAGCAGCTCGACAAACAGCTCGACAAGGTGACGAAGTAGTGACGGAAGTCAAAACCGTTGCCGTCATCGGCGCGGGTACGATGGGGCGAGGCATCGCCCACGCCGCCGCGCTGGCGGGCTGCCGCACCATTCTGGAAGACATTCTTCCGAACGCGTTGCGGAAGGCGGAGAGCGAAATCCGCGCCAATCTGGACAAGGCCGTTGAACTTGGCAAAGTGGACCCGGCCGTAGCAGACGCCGCGTTCGCGCGCATTGAGTATGCAGGCTCGGTCGATGAAGCCGCGCGCCAGGCCGATCTCGTCATCGAAGCGGTGCCGGAGGAGATGGAATCGAAGATCGAGATCTTCACGCTGCTCGATAAGATTTGCCGGCCCACGACGATTCTTGCCTCGAACACCTCTTCGCTCAGCGTCACCGAGATTGCCAGCGTTACCTATCGCGCGAAGAAATGTGTTGGGATGCACTTCTTCAATCCTGTGCCCAAGATGAAATTGCTGGAGGTGGTGCGGGCGCTCGAGACCGACGGTGAGACTTTGGCGGCGGCAGTGGACCTCGGCAGGCGCATGGGCAAAGAAGTAGTTGTGGTGAAGGAGGCGCCCGGGTTCATCACGAGCCGCATCAATGCCATGATCGGCAACGAAGCCTTTTACATGCTCCAGGAAGGTATCGCGACCGCTGAGGACATCGACAAGGCGCTGAAGTTGGGGCTGAACCATCCGATGGGTCCGTTCGAACTCGTCGATCTGGTCGGGCTCGACACGCGTCTGCACATCCTCGAATACCTGCACAAAACTCTGGGCGAGAAATTTCGCCCCTGCCCGCTGCTGGCGCAGTATGTGAAAGCGGGAAGACTTGGGCGAAAATCGGGGCGCGGAGTTTTTGAATATCCTGAGCAGGATACTAAGTAGCTCGCCTGTTCGCGGAACCGGCAGCGCCGTGGTGGGCGTACTAACTTTTGTCCACGTGCTGTACCGGGCCGCTACTCATCATCATCGTCCGTTTCTTTCTTTTGAGGATGCGTGGCTTTCCACTTCTTGAGAGCTGCGAGCTTCTGCGCCCAGTCATCGGCGGCCTTGAGATCGGCGTTGCGAGCGGCCGGATCGTCGCAGTGAATGTCGGCGCGCTCGATATATGACAAATTCATATAGGTCATGGCCTGCTCATATTTGGAATCGAGTTCCAGCGCCTTGTTCAGGTTATCGATGGCTTCGTCGAGGTTGGGCGAATTCTTATCCCTGACCTCGATACAGACCTTTGGGTCCATGGCCGCCAGTGAATCTTCGGGTTTCAAGCCGAGTTTCGTGCGTGCTTGTTTGCGGACTTGAGAGGCCAGTGTCCAGTCGATGAGAGCGGTCAAGTAATAGGATTCGGGATCGCGCTGGTTCAATTGTTTTGCCTTGCCGTAGTAATCCTTGGCCTCGTCAAATTGGTTCATTTGGGCCTTGAGTAAGGCGATGCCCTTGGCGGCGTTGAACGATGCGATTCTCGAAGTATTGCCTTCAAGTACCCTTTGGTAGTAGTTGATGGCCTGATCGGCGAACCTGACATTGTCGGCCTTGTCGACGCCCGGGACATACTTTTCTGCGAATGCGGTGGCCAGATCCAGTTCCACCATAGGGTTGGTCGGAACCATGCTGTTGGCATTGTCAAAATGCTGGATCGCCTCGTCGAATTTTCCCTGACTGAGCGCTTGCTTTCCCAGCCGGATCTCCTGGAATGCAGTTGACTGGGCAACCGCGACCGAAGCCAAAACTACAACACAGATGGTGGCTGAGAAACACAACCGACGAGCTCGATGCATAATGAACCGTTTCTGACTACGTGCAATTCGCATGTTTAACTCCTGAATCACGGTTCTTCAGACTTGCCATCATTTGGCGCCTCGGAACCGCGTGGCACACCGCCCAGGTGCTTGGCTGCTGCGCGCTCCCGCGCCGCATCCGTCTTTTGCCCTAACTGATCGTAAATATCCGCGAGCCAAAGGTGCGCCATCGGGCCCTTAGGTTCAAGCGTAGCCGCTTTCTTCAGGGTTGCGATGCCAGCCTGAGGATCCCCGGACCGCGCCTGGGATTGCCCAAGAATCAGGTAACTTCCGTAGTTTTCCGGATCGTACTGCAGCACCGTGCGGCACTCTTTGATGGCATCCGCCACACGGTTGGTGCGGGCATAAGCCAACTCCAGGAAGCTGTGCGCCTCGAGCGCATTGGGAGCTGCGGCGACTACTTTCTCGAGCTCCGGTATCGCGGCATCGAAATCCTGTGTTGCCATAAGGCATTTAGCAAGCCGGAAGCGGCGCGGTATCGCCCCCGGATCCATTTCGAGCGCTTTGCGATAAACGGGTATGGCGGACTGAAATTCGTTGTTCAGGAGCATCCAATCGCCCAATTTCGAATAGAGCTTCAGGGTCGGCTCTTTGGCGACCACCTGCTGGAGCAGCGTAATCGCGCCGTGCATGTCCTGCTGCTGCATAAGCTCAGCATGGAGAATCATGTTGGCGATTTCGATCTTGTCTTTGGGATCTGGGCCCTCATCAACCGGAGTCTTCGAATAATCCCCTGAGGCCATGTAGCCAAGCGCTCCGAGACTTGCCTGCGCACTGGGACTCAGAGCAGCCCTGGCAGTTTCGCGACTGCTGGTGGTCTTCTGCCGGTAAGTCTCGGTTTGGCTGGCCAGCGTGTCGGCCACCGCGCTCGAAGTGGATGCCAGATTACGTTGCGCCTCGGGGTCGGTCGATTCGTCATACAGTTCGCGGCGCGGCGCCTGGATATACAAGTATCTCCCGGTGCGAAGTGAGCGCAGGGCACTCCAGCCAAATTCGGCGTGCGGATACTCCGTTTGCGAATAAGCGGGACGGTCATGCCAGGCTTGGGCAATGGTATTTCCGCCGGGCGGTTTCGCCTTCATTAAATCGAGCAGCGACTGTCCCTGCACATCGTCGGGGATGGCGACGCCGACCTCTTCCAGAAGCGTGGGCAAGATATCGACAAGCTCTACGCAGTTTTCAACCCTTCTCTCGACGGCCGTGGAGCGGGGCAGTTTAATCAGCAGAGGGACATGGATGGTTTCATCGTAGAGAAAGATGCCGTGCGCATCCTCACCGTGAGCGCTGAGCCCCTCGCCGTGATCGGCCGTGATGGCGATTACAGTGCCGTCGTACAAGCCGCGCAATTTCAACTGCCGCATCAGATCGCCGACCGCGGCATCCTCATAGGCAATGCCCCCGTCATAGGGCACCTTGGCGTAGCGGCTTTTGTAGGGTTCGGGAGGATTGTAGGGACCATGGGCATCGTACAGATGAACCCAGATGAAGAACGGACCCCTCGGATGCTTGTTCAGCCAGGCCAGTGCGTGCGCGACCACTTGCTTTCCGCGGCGGGCGATCGTCTTGTAGGGGTCTTGGCCCGGACCATCATAGTGGAAACCGGCGTCGTAGAAGTCGAAGCCGCGGTCAAAGCCGGGCGCATTGCCCGGCGCAGGATTAAGGACGATCGAGCTAATAAATGCGGCGGTGCGATAACCGCGATCGTGGAGGATCTCCGGCGCATACGGTACATCGTCCGGCAACGGCTCGCCAAAAGTGTTCAGGCGATGGAATTGCGGGTAGGTGCCCGAGAGAATGGTGGCATGTGACGCCGGCGTGATCGGCACTTGGGCGTAGGCGCGCGTGAAGATTGTCGACTGCTGCGCCAAAGCATCCAAGTTGGGTGTCAGTCCCCGCTTCGAGCCGAGAAAACCCATGCGGTCCGCGCGGGTGGTGTCTAACGTGATCAGGATAATGTTCGGGGGCGCCGGGGCCACGCGTGGGCGCGCTTTGGCCGCGGCCGGCTGGTTCGACGCTGCCACTGTACTCGCCGCCAGAATCCCAGCGACGCAAAGCAACATCCACCATTGAGCCACGAAAACGCCGAGAAACCTGGCTCTGATGCTATGCGAATAGGTGTTCATCCCGTTTCTCACTGGTGGTTGGGATTCTCCGGACCTGCGTCGGGCCCGGTTTGGGGAGATTCTGGAAGCGCCCCGAGATGCATAGCTTCGGCGCGCTCCCTCCCCGCATCTGCCTGCATCCCCAACTTAAGATACACATCCGACAAGACCATGTGAGGCTCGGGGCGGTCGGGTTTGTCTTCGATTGCGATCTTGAGCGGTTGAACTGCGTTCTTAAAGTCTCCCGTGTCGAACAAGGCGCGGCCGAGATGGAAGTTCGCACCGTAGTTATCGGGTATGGTCTTGAGCACAGCTCGGCACTCTCTGATCTCATCTTGCACCCGGTTCGCCCTTCTGTAGAGGACAATCAGGTAAATGTGCGCGTCCAGATTGGACGGTTGCGCTTTCACGACGTTCGCAAAGGCAGTGGTCGCCTCTTCGTCCTTTCTCAGTCTCCACCAGGCGCGGCCCAATTGCATCTCGGCATGCGTAAAGGTGGGATCGAGTTGCACCGCCTTGCTCAACTCGGGAGCAGCTTTTTCATAGTCTTCTGCCTCCAGGTAACATCCACCATAAAAGAAATGGAACAAGGCAATGTTCGTATCTTCTGCGATGGCTTTTTGGAGCAGCGGTATGGCGCCGCGGCAGTTGTGGGCCTGAAGCATATCGTTGATCTGGTTCAATGCATTCACAAGTCCGACCTTGTCCTTGGGATCGGCCCCATGTTCCGGGGATCCTGCCAAAGCAGGATTGTCGACTCTTGCAATGTATCCCAGAGCGGTAAGCTCATGCGTCTGGCCTTCGGTAATTACGGCCTTTGGCCTCTCGGCAGTGTTGGTAGTCCACTGCAGAAAATCCTTCAGCCGGGCCGACAAAGTGTCGGCCACCGCCGGGGAAGCCGATGCCAGGTTGTGCTCGGCACTCGGATCGTTCCCCTGATCGTAGAGTTCGCGGCGCGGGGCCTCCACATACAGATATTTTCCCGTGCGCAGCGACTGAGTTGCGCTCCAGGCAAAGGCGAGGTGCCCGTAATCGGCCTCGGAATAAGCGCCCCGGTCCTGCCAGGCGTTCGCGGCTGTCTCCCCTTTGGGGGTGCCTGGTTCCAGGAATCCGAGTAAAGACTGCCCCTGCACTTTCTCCGGCACCGGGATGCCGAGCGAGCCCAGCATGGTCGGCATGATATCCACCAGCTCCACCATGTTTTCGACGCGCTTGCCGGCAGCTTGCCCATGCGGCAGCTTTATGATCAAGGGGACATGGGTGGTTTCGTCATAAAGAAGAATGCCGTGCTGGTCTTCCCCATGGGCTCCCAGCGATTCGCCGTGATCGGCGGTCACGGCTATCAGCGCTCGGTCGAAGAGACCGGCGGCCTTCAACTGGCGGAAGAGATTGCCCAGCGCTGAATCCATATAGGCGATCTCTCCGTTGTAGGGCGCCTTGGCATAGCGCGTCTTGTAGGGCTGGGGCGGGTCGTATGGGTCGTGAGGATCGAACATATGGATCCACACGAAAAACGGCCCCGGCGGCCGCTTATTGAGCCACCCCATGGCATGCTTCACCACCTCGCCCGCGCGCCATTCGACGGTGTGGTAGCGGTCGCCCCCACCGGCTGGACCCGGCTGAAATCCCGTGTAATAGATGTCAAACGCGCGATCAAAGCCAGGAACACCCCACTTTGGATCGAGCGCCATGGAGCCCACAAACGCTCCGGTGTGATATCCGTAGGTCCCCAGGATCTCGGGCAGGTAGGGCACAGTTTTGGCCAGAGGTAAGGGGAAGGAGAACACCTGGTGGTACTGCGGATACGTGCCCGAGAGAATGGTCGCGTGCGAACTGGGCGTTAACGGAGCCTGGGTGTACGCGTGGGTGAACACGGCAGACTCCCGCGCCAGCTTATCCAGGTTGGGCGTGAGCCCAAGCTTCGAGCCCAGAAATCCCATGCGGTCGGCGCGCGTGGTATCCATCGTGATCAGGATGACATTGGGGTAGGCCGCCGTTGGCTGCGTGCTGGGGCCGGGAGTTGCCGCCGGTAGCTGGGGGGCATCCGCAGCGAAGCTGCTCGCCACCAGGGTGAGTACGCACATGAAGCAATGAATTCCGCGCATTTTGAAAATGACCTTTACGTCGGGAGGGTTGAATTCGATTTTACACAAAACTGTCTGGTTTCGGTTCTGCTGGAACTACGATGCGGTTACCGCCGGTTGCAAGGGGCTGGCACGTTGGCGGTGACAACCAACCCCAGCCCACTGAGGTTGGTCCGTCATGATTCCGCCATGCCTATTCAATGGGTGACCCGTCCGACCTACTTCCAGAACTACCGGAAAAAGCCAGCGCCCTACTCCGGCTTATCGGCCGGCGCTTTCTTGGGGTTATCGGCTGGCACGCCCTTGGGCTTCGCGCCCGGGCCGGAGGGCTGCTTCTTGACCAAATCGCCCAGGTTTTGGCAGTCGCGCGGGACCACAAAGAGCGTGGGATCCTGAGGACTCAGCACTACGTTCTTGTAGTGGATGACCCATTGCCGCACTTTTTTCTGCCGATTCACGATCTTGATGGGAAATCCCTCGAGATCGTCCGCTTCATAGAGCCGGAAATGCGCCGGATTGGGCAGCTTTGGGGCACGGATGGTGATATCTTCCACGTGGCAGTGATGGCCGTCCACGGTGTCTTCACCGACGGCAACGCGCTCGTAGGTATATTTTGGCCCAGAAATGAAGAACGGATAAGTGCGGGAATAAAGATAGGGTAGCTTGGCGCATCCCCCCAGCGAGAGGCCGTACGACGTCCCTTTTGCCAAATCGTCCACGAAATACTGCGTCTTCCCCGCGTTGACGGCCTGCATCCTCATCAAATCGCCAGAACGGTAAACATATCCATCCCAGTCGCTGCCGGGAGTCATACCTTCGGTCTGGATCGCAGAAAACTCCCGGAACCGATCCCACGGGGTTTGCGTTGACCCAGACGCGGGCTGCCCGGCAGGCTGCGCTTCGACCGCGGGGGCCCCCGGTGCTTGACCTGGTGCGGTTGGCGTCTGAGTTGGCGATGCTGGTGGTGCCGGCGCCTGCGCCCACATCGGAAGAGTAAGGCAGCCTGCCAATAGCAAGGCTGCAATTGGTCGAATCATCTCTTAGTTTCCTCCTGGTAACCCGATCTCACAAATCTGCTGGTGGCTTCTTGCGTCTCAAGTATACAAAAAGAGAGCCACGCCGTGAATCGGCGTGGCTCGATGGAACTACATCAATCGTGATTCCTTACTTCTTGATCAGTCTGGAAGTCCCCTTGCCGGCAGTCGTCGGATGGCCAGCGAGATTGGCGTGCGCTCCCGGATAGCCAGCGCCCAGGTAGCCAAAGTTGTCGCCGAAGTAGAAGCCAGAGTAGGAACCAGCAACGCCCACCCAGCCCCACTTGCCGCTGAAGAAGCCGTTTTTCCGCTTGCTGGTCTTCGCCGATTGCCAAACCGTCCACTGCAGGCCGGTGTAGCAGAAGCACGAGGCGTCATAGATGCCATCGCCGACAACCGCGCCCTTGCCATGAGCCGGCAGACTGGAAGCTGGCGTGGTGGCGGAGAAGCCAACGATCGGGGAATTGTATGCGAAGAAGCAGCCGCTCGTAGTGTTGTCAAGCCCTGCAACCACGCCGCCGCTGTTGGTGGTAATAACGTTGAAGTTGCAATATTCGAGAGTTCCGGCGCTGTCCCAGAAACTATAGGTGCCCGGGGCTTGCGCAACGGCGAAACTGCAGCACAGAACAAAGAGAGTAGCTACCAACAAGCTTTTCATTTTCACTGAGAAATTCCTCCTGGAAGTTTTGTGAATCTAACGTTAGAAGCAGACAACCGACCAGTGACGCCCTGCGGGGAAGCAGAGTCCATCACTAGACTGCACGCCAATCTAGCGCATCCTGCGATTAAGTCAAGCTAATAAGTGGGGTGGCGGGGAAAAAAAAATCAAAAGATAAAAACTTTGCGAACTTGTGGCAAAAGCCCTGCCAGACAAGTGAAAACAGGCTTCTTTCCGGCGCGCGCGAGGAATTTCCCTGATGAAAATTGGCGCACATTTTCGGGTTGAAGAAGGTCGGAAACGCGACAGTCGCCACGCGAAAATTTCGGGGACAGCCGGTCTCAAAAGGTGATCCGCACCCCAAATTCCAACTGCCGGGGCGCGCCATTGGCATAGGTGCCGGAGCCCGGGAGCACGCGATCGAGGCGCGAGCTGCAGAAGACGGCGGGGTTGTTTCCACAGACGCCGGGCGAGGTGGAATTGTTGAGAGAAGTGCCGGGTGAGCCATCCATGATGCCGCTCAACTGGCCGCCGGGACCACCGAAATTAGCGAGGTTGAAAATGTTGAAAACGGAGAAGTTGGGCTCGACCTTGAAGCGCTCGCCCACCGCAAACGGCCAGGTGAGGCGCAGATCGATGGTCTTGAGCCAGTTCTCGGCGGCGGGGCGGCCAGGCAGGCCGCAAGCCGGATCAGGCGGATTGCAGGAAGAAATCAGCGGGGCGTAAGCGCCGAGCGTGTGCAGTTGCGGCGCACTAAAAAGGCCGGGGCCGACGAGCGCGAAGCCCGCCGGCGTTAATTGCCCGGCTTGATTGAAGTTGTACTGTTTGATGGCCTCATTGATTTTACCGCTCGTGTATTTTCCAGTAGTGCCCAGGAACGTGCCGTTCACGAGGTCGCCGACCGTTCCGTCGCCGCTCACATCGCTGCGGAAAAGTTCGCCGGCGACGCCCCCGCCATCAGCCTGCGGAATGTAGGCGCTCAAGGGAAGCGGCGAGGCCATCAGCATGATGGTGGAAATGCGCAGCCCGCACGGCGTTTCGATGGTCGGCATGAAGACAATCTGGTGGGTGCGGTCGAGTCCCGAGGAGCCAAGGTGGCCGAGGTGCGGACGATCGTAATCCTGGGCGACAGTGAGAATGGAATAGTCGCCGCCGCTTCCGTTCGGCTCGGCGATGTTGGTGCGATAACGCGAGAGCGTGTAGGAAAGCGCAAGATCGATTTTTTGCACCCGGCGCAGGGGATTGGCGGCGCTCGAGGTGTGATAAGTCACATGCAGCGCCTGATACTTTGAGCGGCCGCTGGGGAAGTACATGATGTTCGCGCCCACGGCGGGATTGATCCCGCCAAAGGCGGCTTGCTGCGGATTGCGCTGATAATCCAATTTGCCCAGCACGGAGCAGGGGAATGGCCCACAGAAGGCGGTGGAGGAATCGAGGCCATTGCGGGCGAAGTCGACGATGCTGGCGTTGGGAACGTGGTCGATGTACCACTGCACCGCTGTTTGGGAGCTGCCGCCTGCGGAAGTGGCGGTTGGACCTCCGAGCGGGACGACGGTGTCGTTAATCGCCTGTAATTCCGCGGTGTAAGTGTTCAGAGCCGGATTGGGGTTCGCGCCGTCCGTGAGGTAGGAGGCGCCGCCGACACGGTTGGAATCGATGCCGAGCGGGAATCCGGTGCCGATCTCGCGCACGTAATCGACCGAGAACATGCTGCGCACGCCCATCTGGCGCTCGATTCCGGCGATCATGTGGTAGACGCGCGGAGTGCGGAAGGTGGGTGGCAGCATGCCGCCGAAATTGGCGAGGCTATTGGCGAGCGAGTAAACGTTGGCGCCGGTGGTGCCGGACTGGGCAGCCTGAAATTGTGATTGCAGATCCTGAATCGCGTTCGCCACGACGACCGGCCCATCGGTGCCGTTGATGGTCGCGCCGAGGGGCTGTCCGCAAATCTGCGTGGCGATGTCGAGCCCGTCGGCGCTGCTGACGATGTTCGGATACCCCAGTGCGGCGCTGTCCGGGAACAAGACCGAGCCCGTCGGACAAAGCGTCAGGCTGCGATTGTATTGTCCATTCGAGAGGCGATTGATCC
Organism: uncultured Acidobacteriaceae bacterium; assembly: GCA_963698865.1. Lineage (GTDB taxonomy): Bacteria > Acidobacteriota > Terriglobia > Terriglobales > Acidobacteriaceae > Acidiflorens. Next base: position 2,421,569 of record CAVOSL010000007.1, read on the forward strand.
GGTCCTGATAGGTATTCTGGAGCAGGAAGTTGTCGTAGAAAATCCCGGCCCCGGCGCGCACCACGGTGCGGCCATTGTGGCCCGGATCCCATGCCAGGCCGACTTGCGGAGAAAAATTGTTGTACGGATTGTGGATGCGGTTGCCGAGCGGCTGGAAAATACCCTGGCTGTACGGAGGCAAAAAGCCGAATTGATTGAGGATCAGGTCGTTCCCCGTGCAGGGGGGAGCGGTCACAATGGACGTGTTGATTGCCGAACAAGGCACGGGCGCGAGGTCGCTATCGGTGCGATTGGTATCGTAAACATAATTCAAGCCGAAGATGATATTCAGGTTCGGCAGCGCGTTAAACTTGTCGCCAAAGTAGCCTTCGAGCCGCGTAGAGTTGTGTCCGCCAGTGGAGCGGCCGACGGCAGAGGTTTCGCTGAAATTGCCGAGGCCATTGAAAATGGTAACGGTGCCAACCGGATAGTTGAGAGGATCTTCAGCGCCACCTGTGAGAAGCGGATTGCCGTCGATGGCGGAGATCGTCGCCAGTCCGTTGGAGCTGGTGACAGATGGACCATAAACGCCGGGAGCCCAGAAATCCCCCTGATTGATGTAGTGAACCGCGCCGCCGAAGCGAATGGAGTGATCGACCCTGAAGTGGGTGATGCTGTCGTAGCGCCCAAAAAAGTCCCGCTGCCTGGTCTGGCGCGGGCCCACGATGGAAGGTCCGATCGAGTACGAACCGAGTTGCAGGTGGAAGGGAGCGGCAGAGTCAATGAGCGAGGCGGCGAGGTCGGGACTGACGGTGTTTGACATCTGCTGAATCCCGAAGCGCGCGCTGTGGACGAACCGTCCGTGATCCCAGTCGAGCCCAAAGGCTGCCGAGGGAACGTTGAGCTGGTTGCGAAAACTGGAAAAGCTGTTCTGCGCGCCGACCTGGTTCGCGTTGTCGAAGCCGAGGCGGACAAAGAATTTCATGTTCTCGCTGACGTTGTAGTCGAGGCGGGCCAGGATGGTGTTCTCGCGGAAATAAGCGCTGCGCAGGGCTGTGCCATTAGGCGCGGGGAAACCGACCTGGGTGGGCAGAAGTCCGTCCTGCTTGAAGCGTTCGCCGCCGACAAAAAGAAATGCCTTGTCGTGGATGACCGCGCCACCCGCGCCAAACCCATATTGCTGGCGGCTGTAGTCAGAGCTATCGGGGAAGCCGGCGAGCCCGAGAGCCTGGTCGCGGAAATTTCCGAAGATATTGCCGTGCCAGTCTTCGCCCGCGGTGCGCGTCAAGACGCGGACAGAACCGGTGGCGTTGAGCGACTGATAAACGTCCGGGAACGCGCGGGAAACGACTACCTCACGGACCGCCTCGGCCGGCAGGGTCATCTCGGCCGCGCCTTTGGTCTCGTCCATCGATTCGATTTCGTCGACGTCGTAGCGGGTGGTGCGTCCGAGAGTGCTGGCGATGGAAAGCGTCTGGAAGCCGCTCTTGCCGGGATCAAGGGCGGCGCCATCCACCGCTTGCACGCCCGGAAAAGTTTCGCCGGCGGTGAGGTAATTGCGGCCGTTGATGGGCAGATTCTCCGGCGCATCGCCGGTGAACTGGCTTTGCAGGCGAACCGGGCCGGGATTGATCCAATCGAGATGGAAGTTGGCGGTGGTCGCGGCGCCGGCAGTCACAGTGACGGTCATCTGCAAGGGCTGCATGTCGCGGCCTTCGGCGGTCACGATATAGGTGGTGGGCGGCAACTGCTCGCTGACGTACTTGCCATTGGAGTCCGTTTTTACGTTGCCTCTGGTCTCCGCCGATTGGGAGCTGTAAGAGACGCGCCCGCCTTCGACCGGCACGCCATCTTCATCGAGCACGGTACCCTGGATGGTGCCAGCCGTCGTGTTTTCCGGAGCTTCCTGCGCCCGCGAAGAGACGGCAAGCGAAGTCAAGGCGACGATGCCGGGCAAAATAAAAAGAATAAAGCCGTGGGACAGGCAACGCCGCGCGCACAAACCAGACCATTGAAACAAAGCGCCACTCTCCTGGGAGCAGAATCATCAACAGAACGGAAAACAATCCTGCGTCTAAAGGTCTTTAGTTTCCACTGAAATGGAATAGAACAGTTTACTAGATGCGGTCGCGGAACCGGCGCGATGTATGCGATTTTTGTAGCGAAGCTCCAAGCTCTCAGCTCCAAGCTCCAAGGAAAACGCTTTTGGGTCGGGCAAACTTCTTCTCCACGGATTTCTCGGATTCTCGCGGATATTGGATATTTCTTAACTTACGGGTTTGCTTGAAGCCTGGAGCTGCGAGCCCCTAGCTAGAACGTCCCTTTCCTCGTGTAATATCCCGCGCGATTGTGCACCTGGTACGGCCCGCCCGCGGGAGGATTCGCCAGGTTCACCTGTACGCGCCGGAAATCGGAATCGGAAAAACGTTCCGATGGATAGTACGCCAGCAGATATTGCGTGCGCAGCTCGTCGCTGATCTTGCGGAAGGCGTCATCGAGCTGAGCGATAGAAGTCGCGTAGTAATACTTGCCGCCCGTGTCTCCTGAGATCGTTATCAGCGCGTGCTCGCCGCCGGTATCGCGGCCGGCGCTGGCTTCAATGGGCACGATGATGATGCTGTAAATGATGGCTTCGGCTTCCTGCGCCGCCCGCAGCGCTTCTTTGTAATTGACCTGGCTGACGGTGTCGCCGCCGTCGGTGATCACGACCATGACCTTTCTTCCCTCGCGCTTACTCAGAGCTTGCGAGCCCAGAAAAACCGCGTCATACAAAGCGGTTGCGGACCCGTTGCGAATGTGGTCAATGCCGGCGTCAATTTTTTTCAGGTCGGAGGTGAACGGGACGACCTGGTTCACTTCCTCGCTGAACGTGTAGACTGCGAGCCCGTCCTGCGGGCGCAGGATGGTATGGGAAAATTTGCGTGCCGACGTGAGCTCGAGCGGCAGATCCTTGCGGGTGCTAAGGCTGGTATCGATGCCGAGCACGATCGAGAGCGGCAGCGCCGATTCGCGGCTGAAGATGGCGATCTTCTGGTCCTTGCCATTTTCCTTGAGCTGAAAATTCTCTTTTTCGAGCGAGGGAACTGGCGCGCCGTGCGAATCGGTAACGGTCACAAATACGTTGACCAGTTTGACATCGACCGTGAGCGTGGTTTGCGAGTCCTGGGCAAACACTGGGAGACTGGTGCAATTAAGCAGGCAACCGATGAGCAGATAAGCCGTGAGCTTCGAGCTACGAGCCCAGGCGTGGGGATAGTATTTGCGCTGGTGGACTCGAGACTCGCGGCTCGACACTCGTGGATCTCTCGGGAATCGATTCATTTGCGGGACATTCATTTGGATGCGGGCTTGGCGTCCATTGCGCCGCCCGGCCGCCGAATTTGTTCCGGAAAGGCTTCTCCATCGGCCCAGACTGCGCCATCTTCGAAGTATTCCTTTTTCCAGATTGGCACCGTCTTCTTCAGGGTATCGATAATCCACCGGCAGGCCTCGAAGGCCGCGCCGCGATGGGCGGATGCCACCACAATGAGCACACTGGTTTCGCCGATTTCGAGCCGTCCGAGCCGGTGAACGATGGAAACTGCGCGCACCGCGAAGCGTGCGCGGGCTTCTTCGGCCAGTCCTTCCATTTGCTTGAGAGCCATCGCCTCATAAGCTTCGTAGTCGAGATAGAGCGTGCGGCGGCCGCGCGTATTGTCGCGCACGACGCCCTCAAAAATGAGGGCGGCGCCGTCCTCCGGACGCTTCAGTGCGGTGACGGCAGCCTGCGTCGAGATGGGCTCGCGCACGATGCGGATTTCGCCGGGGTTCGCGGTCGATGGCGCGCCTCCGCTGACGGGAGGCAGCAAGGCGACTTCGTCGCCGTTCGCCAGTTCGCGGTCGGGGGCCGCGTATTCCTGGTTCACAGAAAAGGCTAGCGCGGTCCGCATTCCTTCAATCCGCGGAGCACGGCGCACGTAATGCGAAAACACGTCGCTTACACGAGCACCATTGGGCAGATCAACGACGTCCGTCGAACGCCCGACTAAGTCCTTAAGAACCCCGAAAAAGAGTATGCGAATCTGCATTGCTGTCGCGGCCGTTTGATGCTGTGTAGCGCGGACACTCTTGTCCGCGTGCCTGCACTGTATTTACTGCCCGCGGGGACAGGAGTGTGCGCACCCCAGCGATTTTAGTGTAACGCGCCTCCCGGCAGGGCATGTCCCGCAGTGCTTTGATTCACCCGCAAGACGCTGGAGGCTTATTACTTGCGTAATCGTGCATGTGGTCACTTTCCGGCATAGGCTTAATACGACGCTCACCTAGAGGAGGCAGCTATCCTGAACGGCGTTCAAATCGATCCAGGCCGCAGCGCGTCCGCGCGGTCGTTCCTCCACAGTCTCAACATTCTCATTAAATACACGCGGCTGTACGGAACGACTCACAAGAGGACAGCCGGGCAGTTTGACACGGCGTGGAAAGAGCTGCAGGAAGCGATTCCCAAGACGCAAGACAGCGGATTTGTGCTCGGCGTGTCGGACGACAAGTTGCTTCTCGATGGCATCCCTCTCGAAACCGGGCAAGCAGAGCGGAGTTTCGCGCAGTTACTCAATGCCGCGGGGCTCTCCAGCATTCTGTTTTCGAACAAGGTAACACTCGACGATTTCACGCGGCTGGTGCGCGCCTTTGCCATGGGTGGTTCGAAGGCGCAGGACTTTGCCAAGCAGATCAAAGAGACACTCTCCGAAAGCAAGACGCAATCGATTCGCATCAACGAAGTCAAGTTCGTAGCCGCCGATCCCACCACGGGAGAGCTTTCGATCGCGGCGCAACTGGCGGCGCAATCCATTGGCCCGGAATTCAAGCAGTGGCTCAACGATCCACAAAAGCTTTTGCAGTTGATCGCGGCGGCACAGGGCGCAAGCTCTGGCGGCTCGGGAGAACCGGGCGGCGCGCCACTCGGCTCAGTGCCAAGCGTTCCTATTTCGGGCGTTGCGCAAGCTGGCGCCGGGGGCAGCGGAACCTGGAGTGGCGGCATGGTTCCCTTGCAGGAAGAGGAAGTGGTGCAGGCGATTCGACTGCTGACGCATTTCGGCCAGGTCATGCAGGATCCGAATGCATCGCCGGACAAGCTGAAGACCGAGCTGGGGCACATGCCGGAGGGAACCAAACTCAATCTCGCACAACTGCTCGAAGGCTCTGGCCTCGCAGGCGACCACGAGCGACGCAAGCCAGGACCGGCCGCTCCTGATGAAAGCGGCCGAGAGCATGGCCATCAAGTTTGCGCTCGACCGCTACCAGAAGGGCGACATCAAGGTCAATGCTGTCCACGAAATGATGGAGCATTTGAGCAAGCAGATGGATACGCTCCGTCAGATTCTGCGCGTGCAGGAAGATAAGATGTCGAAAGCCGGGATTCTGGTCGAGTCCCACGCCGACATTCTGGACCGCATGTTCTGGGCCGAGATTCCCGAACAAGGCAAGAAGAGCGTGCTGCTTTCGAATGAAGCGGCCTGCGTGCCGCCGCGCAATATCCGGCAGTTCGTCGAATTGCTGTTCGAGCGCGAGGATGACGAACTGGCGGGCAAGATCCTCCAAAATTATTGCAGCGGCCTGGAAGCGAAGGACCCCGATCCGCGCCGCAAGACCGCGACTGGGCTGGCGCAGCTCGCCGATCTCTATGCGGACGCGCCCGTGCAAGTGATGACGGACGCCATTAGTATGCTGGGCGAGAAAATTGCCCGCGAGCCCGATCCGGAAATACAGAGCATGCTGAGCGCGTCGATTACGCGCTTTGGGCAGGAAGCCTGTTCGCGCAAGAAATATAAGGCGGTTGCGGTGCTCTGTTCTTCGTTCGTGAGAGTCGCGCAGGACCGGCCGGCGCTGGCGCAGGATTTGCGCTCGCGCGTCGGCATTGAGAATCGCCTGCCCGAGATGATCGAGGAAGCAATCAACTGCGAGGTTGTGCCTGAGGATATTGTCGAGGTGCTGCAAGAGCTTCCCAAAAGCTCCGTCGAGCACTTCGCCGACCGCTTCTTCCGCTCGCAAAAACGCGACGAGTGCGATCGCATCATCGATCTCGTCGGCGAATTGGGACAAACCGCGTTCACCGACCTGCGCGAGATTTTGAAGTCCGGACAAGCGCGGCAGGCGGCTTCCACGGTCGGGCTGCTGAGCCGGCTCGACCCGCACTCGCTGCTGGAACTGCTGCCCGGACGCATGAGCGAGTTCAACCGCTTCTATCAGGACATCATCGTGCGGCAGATCGCGTACGCCAATGCGCCGGATCGCGGTCGCACGCTGCTTGAACTTCTTGAACTGCTCGATCCGCTGATTCTGCCTGAGACGGTCGACGAAATCGGGATGAGCCAGGATCGCGGCGCCAGCGGGCCGCTTATCGCTCTGGCGACGGCTGGCGAAGCCGAATCGCGCTCACCCTTCGTGCAACTGAAGGCGATCGAATCGCTTGGACGCTTGCGGGAACCGGATGCGGTTCCGATTCTGCGCGGCATCGTTGAAGACAAGAAGTTTATTGGCTATTCGCAACACCGCGAGCTGCGCATCGCCGCCGTGCAGTCGCTCTCGAAAATCGATCCGCGCTACGGAACGCAGGCGCTCACCGAAAGCGGGCTCGAGACTGCCGAACTGGCGGTTGCGCCTCTGGATTCGGCGCTCGGATGTCCCTGGGTGCGGCAGCGCCGCTACGAGCGAATCATTCTGCCGCGCACGCTTTCGGCCATGCTCTCCAGTTCCTGGGGAAAGTCGAATATCGTGATGCGTGAGATGAGCCTTGGTGGCGGTATGGGAACGCGCAGCGACAATCTGCGGGTGGGCTCGGAAGCGAACGTCGAAATTTCCGTGGGTGTGAAGAAGATCCGCGCGCAGGTTTTATTGCGCCGGGCGCGTGTCAACGAGATCGGGTTCGAGTTCGTGAACATGGATTTGGACAGCCGCTACCGTTTGCGCCGCGTGCTGGTTGAGGCGCTGGACAAGTCGTCGGATCGACATATCGAGTGGGATGGGGAACGGAAGACGCACAGCTAGAGTTCTCAGTTGTCAGTTAAAACCAAAACACAAAAAGGCCTCTGCTGACGCAGAGGCCTTCTTACTTCACTCAAGCTCGGTGATCCGCTCTTATGCGACCTTCACGAAGATAATAACCAGCGTGAAGAGCACGAGCGATTCGATGAAGGCGAGGCCGAGAATCAGGGCGACCTGAATGCCGGCGCGCGCCGCGGGATTGCGTCCCAGGGCTTCGCAGGCCGAAGACGCGGCGCGTCCCTGGCCTTGCGCAGCCAATCCGGCCGCGATGGCGATGGCGAAGCCGGAGGTGATGGCGACCCAGTTCGTGGCGCCAGCGGCGCCTCCGCCAGTTTGCGCGAACGCAGGCACCGCAAAAATCGAACAGAACAACATGAACAGAACCAACATCATCATTTTTCGCATTTTTCTTCTCCTTTATGATTTGCCGCCAGTAGGTGGTTGACGCCATGCTTTGGGAAGCTGGCGCCCTCACGCTGGGGGCTGGTAACAGGCTACAGGTCACCGGTCACCGGAAAATCTCAGCATTCGTCTGATCTTCCGGCAACCCGTGACCTGTGACCGAGTTTTAGTGCTCGTGCGCCATCGCTTCGCCGAGGTACACGGTGGCGAGAAGCACGAAAATGTACGTCTGAATAAACGATACGCCGATGTGCAGGCCTTCGAAAATAATCGGAATGCCGATCGGAATCAGCGAGAAAAATACCAGCGTTACCATCTCTCCCGCGAACATGTTGGCGAAAAGACGAACGGTGAGCGACAGCACGCGCGCCAGGTGACTGAAAATTTCGATCGGGAAAATCAGCACTGGCAGCAGAATGCGCACGATCAGCGGCATGCCTTCCTGCGGTCCGATGAAGTGCTTGACGTAGCCGAAGGGGCCATTCTCGCGGATGCCCGCAAAGTGGTAGTAGAACCACGTCAGGAGCGCGCAACCGAGCGGCACATAGGGCACAGCGGTCGGCGATTCGAGACCCGGAATGATGCCGAGCAAGTTGCAGCTCAAAATGAATAAACCGAGCACGACCAGGTAAGGAACAAACTTCGCCGAGTGATGGCCGATGATTTCGTGCGCCAGGTCTGCGATGAAGTTGTTGATGCCTTCCATGGTGTGCTGCAATCCACCGGGCCGCTCGACTGAAAGGCGCATGCGCACGGCAATGAAGAGAATCGTGAGCAGGATCACGACCAGCAGTTCCATGGCGAGCGGGTTGTTGATGGGCGCGCCGGGATGCTTCGGATGAATGTGCAGCGCCTCCAGCAGCGCGGTGGCCGCGGGGCCGAAGAGGTGATTCAGAAATTTAGTAAAAGTAAGTTGTTCCATAAAGAAGCTGCGAGCTACGAGCCTCGAGCTACGAGCTAACAAAACCAAGATCAAGCAAGAACAGCTCTGAGCTGCGAGCTACGAGCAAACAAAACCCTCTTCCTACGACGATTGTTGCTGATTGCTGCTTTGCGAAATAGTTCGCTCGAAGCTCGTGGCTCGAAGCTCAAAGCTTATTTCCGAAATGCCGCGTATGTCTCGAACGCCGCCTCGATCATCATGGCCGCTACGGGCAGACATAACCCCCACAGAAAACCACGAAAGGCCAAAGCGGGACCTCTGAATATAGCATAGGCAGCGGCTCCGACCAACGCGTAGCGCACCAGGAAACGCAGGACGATGCGTCCGCCTTTTTCCCGGCTTTGCCGGTTCACGATGCGGTCAGCAAGCGCTTCGACGCTGCGCTGAAGAGCGCGGAAGTTGATGCAGGAGACGGCTGCTCCGGCGGCGAATCCGATTCCTCCTGCTACTTTGTATTTCCAGAATGCCGGCAGGAGCAGCAGAGCGCTGACGACGAGCATGGTTTTGAACATGCGCGCGAGAGCGCGGTCATTGAAGGCCTGGAGACGCAGGTCGGCGGGAGAGAGCTCCGTGGAGGAAAATTCTCCCGGGACAAGTTCACCGGAAGCAGGTTCACCGGAAGCAGGTTCACCGGAATTAAGATCGCGGTTGGGCGGGTCAGTCATGGTTGGAAGGAGGATCCCGCTGCGCATCGGCTCCCGATCCCGGCTCCGTCTCCTTACCAAAGCCGAGGGCCATGCGAATCACTTGCCAGAATCCAACCACGGCTCCGAACAACAGTCCGACTAGATAAAGCCACTTAGTGTGCAGCCAATAGTCGAGCAACTTGCCGAGAAAAAATCCCAGCAGCACAGCGGAGGGAATGATGAAGCCGATCTCGGAGTAGCGGGCGAGGGAGGCGAAAGGGGGTTGCTTCTGTCGCGGCTTCGGCGGAGAAGTCATGCGGGAATTGTAATCTAATTCGCGCATTGGGAAATCGGCGAGGCCGCGGTTTTGGCTTTGAGGCAACAATCTGAAAACGCTAGGGTTGCGATCTTCAATCGGTGGTCCGTTCGATCCGTTTTGATGAAAATGTGTACCCCCCCCCCTATGGTTTTTTAGTTAAAATGTTCATTCTAAATTACTTACACGCAAAGTATTCCAGGATAAGGAGTTACAGCCGATCGGCCAACTCTGTTTCTGGTTGGTGATGTCCTAATTCAACGCCCACCACGGAGACACTGAGTCACGGAGAAACCCAACTGCTTGGCAAAACCCCTTCCTGGCTGCTTCTTGCAGTTCAAGGTTTTCGCCTGTGACATCGTAACTCCATTAGGAGGGGGTCTTCGCGCTGCAACAATGCCGACAGCAAGAGCGAGGAGCGAGCCCCGCGGCCACACGGACAACCGCAGAAACACGGGCAACACCAACAGCAAGGGCGGCGGACAGGAGTGTCCGCCCTACACTACAGGCAACACCAACAACAACTGCGAGTGCTGCGTGGGAATGATTACGCCCGGCGAAAGGCCCCACTGAAGCCAAAAGAAGGCTTGAATGGGCCACCGTCCAAATCAAGACAGGCGACTTATCGCAGCGGTGAACCGCTGCGCCACCCAAAAACCGAGTTTTCAGCAAAGCCGATGTCGAATTCAACCAATTTAAGGTGTGTCGACCAGTGGTTGCCAGAGTTCGAGGCGGTTGCCCTCAGGGTCGGTGATCCAGGCGAAGTGGCCGTAGGAGGCGGATTCCTGCTTGGGGTCGATGGAGACGTTGGCGGCGCGGAGCTGGGCTAGCAGGCCTTCGAGGTCGTCGACGCGGTAGTTGATCATGGCGCGCTGGGCGGGGTCGCCGAAATGTTTGGTGGTGTCGGGGAAGAGCATCCAGGCGGTTTGGCCGGTGCCGGCGGGGACTTCGTCGGACCAGAGGAGGGTGGCGCCGCCGTAGTCGGCGAGCTGGATGCCGAGGTACTGGGCGTACCAGGCGGCGAGGGCTTTGGGGTCGCGGGCTTTGAGAAAGACGCCGCCGATTCCGGTGACTCGTGCCATGAGGATCTCTCCCTGGAGGTGTGAGCGGGAGGAAAGCAGATCTCTCCGCTGCGCTACTAGATGTAAAACGTAGGTGCGCCGACATGATACCAAGTTAGTGAAACGGAGTGACGGGAAAATGTGGGGGATGAAAAGGGTGAACGATTCGACGGGTGAAGGGGGAGTTCTCCAATCGATCAAAGGGAGGGCGTGAGTGGGCCACAACGACCGGGGGCGATTGAGTGGGAACGAGAGTCCTGTCGCGAGGAATCAAATTCTTCCGGACGTTGACATAATCCGCGCTCTATCGGATTCCACTCTAGCCAAACGAAAAAATCGATTGCGGGCGGAGTACCGAGCCCTCAGGGGCTAAAGCCCTAACGGAATCAAAGCGACTCACGCGCCCTGAAGGGCCGCTCTTCCACGGTTGCAGGAACATTCCGGAATTTTTCTGGTACGGTTGCAGGAGCATTCCCGAGTTTTTCGGTAACGGCTGAAGCCGTGCCCTACCCAACCTTATTCATGAAACCGGTTCTCGTAGTATTCGTGACAAGAGTCTTGTGAAACCAGTTGCTGGCCTTTGCCTGAAATGGCCGGTCAGAACTCCCCACTCAAGCCAAAAGCAGGCTTGAGTGGGGCACCCTCGTTCAGCACCGGGCTTGAATCGGGCACCAAGCCAAAAGAAACTTTTGGGTGGGTGGCTGTCGCCGATATATACTTCGCGCGTTTGTAGGATCGATCAGGTTACATTGTGGGGGAAAGTAACGATGCGTGGACTGAAGTTATTCGCGGCAGCATGTCTAATGGCGGGTGCGGCTCTAGTGCAGACGACTGGTGTGGCGCACGCCGAAAGACCAATAAAACCAACAAGACCAGAGTGGCAAAATCATATCGATTGGAGCATCGGTTACAGCGGTGCGCCAGACTGCCCCGATCAATATGCCCGAACCGAGCCGCATTGCCTGAATGAAGGAAATCGCTCCTGCCTGATGAGAAGCGCAATTCAATCGGCCAAGCGCAACAATTGTGCTTATGCGATGAGGCTGACATTGATCACTCAATGCCACAATCCAAACGCACAACGGGTCATTGTCAGTGGCGGGGAATTCCCGGTGTGCCAATACCTGAAGAGGAAATAGACCCGGGTGCCTTTGCCAGGAATGCTGGCGGAAGTCCCCACTCAAGCCAACACCGGGCTTGAATGGGGCACCCTCGCGCTACGTTCTAGTGCCCGATCCCGAGCGACCAATTCACGGAACGAATGAATGGCTCGGGGAAGACACCGATCACGATGGTCGCGAGCGCCGTTATTCCCACTGCGAACCTCATGCCGAGGCTAATGGGCAGGCGCGCGGTTTCGGTCGACTCGCGCATGAACATGGCATTGGCCATGCGCAGGTAGTAGTAGAGGCCGAAGAGGGCGTAGAGCACAGCCGCCGATGCCAGCCAGTAGTGCTGGCTTTCGACGAGGCTGAGGAAGATGTAGTACTTGCCGAGAAAGCCGGCGGCGGGCGGGATTCCAGCGAGCGACAGCAAGAAACAGCAGCATGAGCACGGCTTCAACCGGAGCGCGCTGGTAGAGGCCGGCGAGATCGTCGAGTTCGTCGCCGATCACGTTACGCTGGCGCAGGGAAGCGATCACGGCAAACACGCCCAAGTTCATGAACGTGTAAACAATGAGGTAGATCAGAATTCCCTTAAAGCCGTCGGCGAAGGCCGGGCTAGTGAAGGGCGAGGTTCCCATGGCGACGAAGGCGAGCAGCATGTAGCCGACGTGCGCGATCGAGGAATAGGCAAGCAGACGCTTGGTGTTGGTTTGCGTCAGCGCGGCGAGGTTGCCGCCCGTCATGGTGGCGATGGCCACAAAGACGATGAGGGGCGTGTAGATGGGGCGGAGAGGATGCAACGCGTAAATCAAAATGCGCAGCAAGAGAGCCCAGGCGGCCGCTTTGACCGCGACCGACATGAACCCGGTGATGCTGGTGGGCGCACCTTCATAGGCGTCGGGCGCCCATTGATGGAAGGGGACGGCGGCGATTTTAAAGAGCAGGCCGACGGTGGTCGTCAGCAACGCGATAATCAAGATCGGGTTGTGCGGATCCTGCGCGACCAGGCGACTCACGGTGACAGATATGGATGGTTGGCCCGGCGCGCTGGCCAGCAAATTGGTCGTGCCGGATAGCCCGTAGAGGAGCGAGAGCCCGTAAGCGAAGATGCCCGAGGAAAACGCACCTAGCAGCAAATACTTCAGCGCCGCTTCATTGGAGCGGCGGTCGCGGCGGAGGAAGCCGACGAGAATGTAAATCGAGATGGCCATCAACTCGAGGCCGATGAAGAGCAGAACGATGTCGATGCCGGCGGCCATGCACATCATGCCGACGACGGAAAGAAGAATCAGTGAGTAGTATTCGCCATGCTGTTCGCCTTCGAGGTCGAGATAGCGAACCGACATCAGAATGGTGACCGCGGCCGACGCCAGGAAGAGGTACCAGAAGTAGATCGCGAAGCGGTCGACCAGCAGGGAATTGAAGAATCCGGCAGCGCCCCGCGGGAAATTGGTTTGGATTCGCCACACACAGATAGCCGCAAAGGCCACTCCCGCGAAGGCGCCGACGGCATTGAGCCACTTCCACTCCTTGGGAAGCATCAGGTCAATGAGGAGGATGCCGAGCGCAAAAATAGTGAGCTCGACCATCGGCAACATGAGCATGTAATCAGTTGCGGTGATGGCCTTCACTTAGTTGCTCGCTTTCGGCTGCGCAGCTTTTGCTGGCGCGTTCGACGTTGAGATCAGTGCCGGCTTTCCCTCAGCGGCTAAAGCCGCTCGATTTGAAGTGCCTGACGGCACGGCTGAAGCCGTGCCCTTCCCCAAACCCTCTTTTAAAACGGCATCGGGACTAGAGGATGGCGTGACGTTTGCGTTCAGCGCTCTTGCCTTATCCGGATAGTAGACGCCGCCGTTGGCAGCTACGACGATCTGCCTGACGGGTTGTTCGAGGATCTGGAAAAACGGTTTGGGATAGAGGCCGATCCAGAAGGCGCAGATGATGAGCGGCGCGAAGGTGAGGACTTCGCGCGGCGTCAGATCGTGCAGCTTTTCGTTCTTCGGGTTCGTGACCGTGCCGAAGAAAACTCGCTGGTAGAGCCACAGCAGATATGCCGCGGCAAGAACGACGCCGGGAGCGGCCCATGCAGCCCATCTCCAGTTCGCGGTGAAGGCGCCCTGGAGGATGGTGAATTCGCCGACGAAGCCGTTCAGGAGCGGCAGGCCCATCGATGACAGGAACATGATCATCGTGATGGTGGCGTAGACCGGCATCACGTTCGAGATGCCGCCGTATTCCGAGATTTCGCGGGTGTGGCGGCGTTCGTAGAGGATGCCGACGATCAAGAAGAGCGCGCCAGTCGAGATGCCGTGATTGATCTGCTGGAGCACCGAGCCGCTGAGGCCGGCCTGATTCAGGGCGAAAATGCCGAGCGTGCAGAAGCCTAAGTGGCTGACCGAGGAATACGCCACCAGCTTCTTCATGTCTTTCTGCATCAGCGAAACGAGCGCGCCGTAGACGATGCCGACGATGGACAGGCCGATCATCCAGCCGCGCACGGTTGCGCCCATGAAAGTTGACGTTGTGTTGGTAATGACCTGGGGGAAGAAGGGCAGCGAGAAGCGGACGAAACCGTACGTTCCCATTTTCAGCAGAACGCCGGCCAGGATGACGGAGCCGGCAGTGGGCGCTTCCACGTGGGCGTCGGGCAGCCAGGTGTGGAACGGGAACATCGGGACTTTGATGGCGAATCCGATGAAGAACGCGAGGAAGAGCCAGACGGCAGTCTGGAAGGGAATCTGCGGCGCGGTTTTATACAACTCAGGAATGCTGAAAGTGTACGGATTTCCGAGCGAGTGATGGTGGAAGTAGAGGAACAGGATGCCGAGGAGCATCAGCACGGAGCCGAGCAGCGTATAGAGGAAGAACTTGATGGCGGCGTAAAGTTTGCGCGGGCCGCCCCAGATGCCGATCAGTAGATACATCGGGACAAGCATCGCTTCCCAGAAGACGAAGAAGAGGAAGAAGTCGAGCGCCATGAAGACGCCGAGCATGCCGGTCTGGAGAACGAGAAACCAGACGTAATATTCCTTGACGCGATTCTCGATGGCGGTCCAGGAAGAGAGGATGGAAATCCAGCCGAGGAGCGTGGTGAGCATGATCAGCAGGAAGGAAATGCCGTCTATGCCGAGGGTGTAACCCGCGCCGATGGAGGGGATCCAGTTGTTGGCTGTGCCTTCGAGGAACTTGAACTGTTGGCCGTCGAAGCGCTGCGCCCAGAACCATGGCACCAGCGGGATGGAGATCAGGAAGCCGCCGAGGGCGAAGATGTTCGCAATCCAGCGGATGGCGGCTTTGTTCTCCTTGGGAACGAAGAGGAGGACGAACGCGCCTATCAGGGGCGTGAAGAGGATGATGGAGAGAATGTGATTCTGCATAAGAGAGCTCTTAGCTATTGGCTCTTAGCCTTTGGCTTCTAGCTAAGAGCTAAGAGCCAACAGCTAAAAGCGCCTACGTCACTTCCACACGTAGTAAACCGCAAATCCTACCAGGCCCGCGGTCATTACGAGCGCGTACCACTGCACCAGGCCCCATTCGAACAGGCGCGCGGGATAGGACAACATGCGCGCCAGGATCGCAGGGCCGTTTACGCCGACGCCGTCGATGATCCACTTATCCCACCAGGTGGAAAGCGTTGCGATGGCGCGGGTCAGCCAGCCAGCGTCGTTCACGACGCCATCGATGATCTTGCTATCGAACCATGATGAAGCTTCGCCGAGGCCCAAAACGCCGAGGCGCACGTCTCCCACTTTGCGGCGGCCGGTGAAGGCGTAGTCGTAGGCTTCATCGACGAACCACTTGTTGTAGAGCGCCCTGTAGAGCGGCGGAGCTTTTTCGCAGATCGGCTCTTTGTAGTCTTTGCCGGCGTGCGCGTAGGCGCGCCAAGCGAGGCCGAGGCCAACGATGGCGGCGCCGATCGACAGGCCCATGAGCGCGTACTCCAACGGGTCGGTCTTCTCTTCTTCCTTTTCGCCGGCAGCTAGCTGCGCTGGAGCTTCGGTGCCGAGCACGTGCGCCTCTTTGGCGAAGACGGGCTCCAGGAATTTGCCGAACTGGTTCGAACCGCCGAGGCTGTGCGGAATGCCGAGCCATCCTGCCGCGACCGAACCAATGGCCAGGACGACGAGCGGCACCGTCATCGACTTCGGCGATTCGTGGATGTGGTGCTCGACCTCGTGGCTCATGCGCGGCTTGCCGAAGAAGGTGAGGAAGATGAGGCGGCCCATGTAGAAGGCCGTCATTAGCGCGGTCACGAAGCCGATCAGCCACAGGAAGTGATAGGCGCTGCCTTCTTTTGTGTAGGCCTGCCAGAGGATTTCGTCTTTCGAGAAGAATCCGGCGAGGCCGGGAATGCCTGCAATCGCCAACATGCCAATGAACATCGTCCAGAAAGTGGTTGGAGTGCGCTCGCGCAGGTCGCCCATGAACTTCATGTCCTGCTCGCCGGACATGGCGTGAATGACCGAGCCGGAGCCGAGGAAGAGCAGGGCTTTGAAGAAGGCGTGCGTGAAGACGTGGAAGACACCGGCGGCAAAAGCTCCGACGCCGAGAGCGAGGAACATGTAGCCGAGTTGCGAGACGGTTGAGTAAGCGAGGACGCGCTTGATGTCGTTTTGGACGAGTCCGATGGAGGCGGCAAAGATTGCGGTGAGCGCGCCGACAATTGCTACCGTCTTCATCGCGGTTGGCGCGAGCACGAAGATGGCGTTCGAGCGGGCCACCATGTAGACACCAGCGGTCACCATGGTGGCGGCATGGATTAGTGCGGAAACCGGCGTTGGGCCTTCCATCGCGTCGGGTAGCCAGACATACAGAGGAAGCTGGGCGGACTTGCCGCAGGCTCCGACAAATAAGAGGAGCGCGGCAGCGGTGAGGATCGGGTCGCCGATCTGGAAACTGCCGCCGCGCAGCACATGGTTGATGGCGGTGAACTGGAATGAGCCGAGATACCACACCAGCGTGAGTGCGCCCAGAATGAAGCCGGCGTCGCCGATGCGGTTCACGATGAAGGCCTTATTGGCGGCGTCGCTTGCCGACTTGCGATGAAAATAGAAACCGATCAGCAGGTACGAGCACAGGCCGACGCCTTCCCAGCCGACGAACATCAGCATGTAGTTATTCGCCAGGATGAGCGTGAGCATGGCGAACATGAAGAGGTTGAGGTATCCGAAGAAGCGGTAGTAGCCGCCTTCGTGCGCCATGTAGCCGACCGAGTAGATGTGGATCAGCATGCCCACGCCGGTGACGAAGAGCAGCCAGATCACGGAGAGCGGATCGAGGAGGAATCCGGCGTCGACATTGAAGGCGGCGGTGGTGCCGTCTTTCTTGAAGAACGTGAGGCCGCCATCGCCCGAACCGAGCCAGGTGTAAACGTTCTTTTCGAAGGGCTGGCCGGTGCCGTGCGAGAAGTGCGAGTAGTCGAGAACCGTGAAGCAGGCGAAGAGGAAGGCGACGACGACGGCTCCGACGCAGACCGCGCTTACGGTCGACTTCTGGAGCTTGCGGCCGAAGAAGAACATCATCGCGGCCCCGAAGGCCGGGAAGAGCGGGATGAGGTAGATGTGGTTTAAGAACAGCATTTGGCTTTTAGCCTTTAGCTCTTAGCTCTTGTGCGATGGAGTTCGCAAAGAGCCAAAGGCTAAGAGCTAACAGCTTGTTTACTACCACTTCAGCAAATCAATTTCGTCCACGTTGATCGTCTCTTTATTACGGAAGAAGGCGATCAGGATTCCGAGGCCGACCGCGGCTTCGGCGGCGGCGTCGACTACGATGAAGATCGAAAATACCTGGCCGTGCAGGTTTCCCCACATGCGGGAGAACGCTACCAGGTTCAGGTTGACGGCGTTCAGAATTAGTTCGATGGACATCAGCACGATCACTACGTTGCGGCGCGTGAGCACGCCCACCGTGCCCAGCACGAAGAGTGCGGCGGCGACGACTAAGTAGTGCAATGTGGTGATAGGAACCATAAACGCAGCTTCTAGCCGCTAGCTCCTAGCTAGTAGCTAGAAGCTAGTAGCTGATTTCAAATCTTCTTCTTCGTCATAATTACCGCGCCCAGAATCGCCACCAGCAATAACAAGGAGGCGATTTCGAAGGCGAAGGTGTACGCGCCCATTTTGCCGGCTTCTCCGTAGAGGGCGGCGGCGATTCCTTGCGTATTGGTTGCCTCGGGCAATTGCATCAAGCGTTCCGGCAGCAGAGCCTTTCCCTTGGCAAATGCCGACAGAAACAGCGCCAGCAATGCGCATGAGGCGAACAATCCTACGGGCCATATTCGGTTGAACTGACGTTCCTTCGAGGCACGCTCGATGTTGACCAGCATGATCACGAACAGGAACAGCACCATGATTCCGCCGGCGTAGACGATGATCTGCACGCCAGCGACGAACGGAGCGTAGAGCATCAGGTAGAGGCCGGCTACAGACAAAAGGGTCACGATCAGCGCGAGCGCGGAGTGGACCGCATTGCGGCGCGTGATCACCAGCAGGCCGCTGATGATGGCGGCGGCGGCCAGTCCATAGAAGAACCACGGCGTTGCAACGGGAGCGGCGCCGACATTCACGGCAGGGTTCATTTGACGAGCACCCCCACAATGGCCGTCGCAATCAGAGCGCCTAGCGAAATCGGCAGCATGACCTTCCATCCGATCTTCATTAGTTGGTCAAAGCGATAGCGCGGCCAGGTCGCGCGGTACCAGATGAACAGGTACATGAAAATGGCGACCTTCAGCACGAACCAGTAAACGTAGTCGATGCCTTCGCGGAAGCGCCCGGCGAGATTTACGTTGTCGCCGCGGCCGACGATCGCGATCACGAACAGCACGAGCGCAATGAAAGCCAGCAGCAGACCGAATATGCCGAGGCCGGCGCGCTGAATCTTGAAGAAGGAATGCGACGGCATGCGCAACGTGCCGAGGAAGGTAAAACCGGCGAGCGCCGCGAAGGTCAGGCCGGGGAAGAGCGAGAAGATGAATTCCCAGGCGGGCGCGCTCAAAAGGTTCGGGAAGGGACGCATCCATCCGCCGAGCCAGAGCGTGACGGCGATCGACGAGACGGCGATCATGGCCGCGTATTCGGCCAGCATAAATAAGGACCAGCGCAGGCCACTGTATTCGGTGTGGAAGCCGGCAGTGAGTTCAGATTCGGCTTCGGCGAGGTCAAAGGGCGCACGATTGGTTTCGGCGACCATGGCAATCGCAAAAATTACGAAGGCGATCAGGCCGAGCGGGAAGAATTTGAAGAGGAACCAGACTCCCTGCTGCTGCTGGGCTTCGACGATCCCAATCATGCTCAGCGTGCCGGTGCCCGCTGTGTTCATGCTGGTCATCAGGATGGCCGAGACGACGGCGAGGCCCATGGCGACTTCGTAGGAGACCATCTGTGCGCTCGACCGCAAGGCGCCGATCAGCGGGTAGTGCGAGTTGGAAGCCCAGCCGGCGGTGACGATGCCGAGCACGCCCAGCGAGGAAACGCCCAGCATAAAGAGGATGCCGATGTTCATGTCGCTGACGGCCTGCGATGGGCCGAAGGGAATCACGATGTAGACGGTGAAGGCGGCGAGCAAGCCGATCATGGGCGCAAACCAGAAGACCATCTTGTCGGACTCGTCTGGAATGATGTCTTCCTTCAGCATCAGCTTAAGCGCGTCTGCGAAGGGCTGAAGCAGGCCGTGCGGCCCAACGCGCATGGGGCCGAGCCGAATCTGGAAGTGGGCAAGTGCTTTGCGCTCCAGCCAGTTCATGGCCATGACCGCGACGGAGACTCCCGCAAAAATAATCAGCACGTAAATCAGCGCCCAGAGCTGATTGCCAGCGTTGCCGGGAGGCACCGTGCTGCCGAGATAGGACAGGAAGGCGTTGATCATTGTCCGTACGCCTCCAAATGTTCTTTTGGGCCGGAGGTAGTTCCCTCAGGGGCTAAAGCCCAAATCCTATGTTGGCCATCCACGGCACGGCTAAAGCCGTGCCCTACCCAAAACCGACTCCTACAACCATTTCTCGCCGATGCAGAGGTTGAACGCCTCATCGGTCCACCTCGCCGAGCACGATATCGAGCGTGCCGATGACGGCGACCACATCGGCGACCAATTGACCGCGGACCATGATGTCCAGCGCCTGCAGATTAACGAACGATGGCGGGCGAACCCGCAGGCGATAAGGCTGCGTGGAGCCGTCGCTGACGATGAAGTATCCGAGCTCGCCTTTCGGCGCCTCGATCGAGTGATAAATCTCGCCGACGGCGGGCTTGATCACCTTCGGCACCTTGGCCATGATTGGGCCTTCGGGAATGCCATTGACGGCCTGCTCGATGATGCGCAGCGATTGGCGCATCTCTTTCATGCGAACCATATACCGGTCGTAGGTGTCGCCGTTCTCGCCGGTGGGAATCTCGAAGTCGAAGTCGGCATAATTGGCGTAGGGGATGGCTTTGCGAATGTCCCACTTCACGCCGCTCGCGCGCAAGACAGGGCCGGTGACGCCGAGCGCAATGGCGTCCTTGGCGGAGATCACGCCGACGTTTCTTGTGCGGTCGATCCAGATGCGGTTGCCGGTCAGAAGCGCTTCGTACTCGTCAATCTTTGGCGGGAAGAAGGCCAGGAAATTCTTGACGTCTTTTTCGAAGCCCGCGTAGGTCTCATACAGGCAGCCGCCGATGCGGAAGGCGTGGGTGGTGAGGCGCGCGCCGCAATACTTTTCGAAAATCTTGAGAATCTCTTCGCGATCGCGGAAGGTGTAGAAGAGCGGCGTCATGGCGCCGATGTCGAGCGCGTGGGTGCCCAGCCAGAGCTGGTGGCTGGCGAGCCGATTCAATTCGGTGAGAATGACGCGAATGTAATTCGCGCGCGGCGGCGCTTCGACGTTCAGCAGCTTTTCGACCGCCTGGCAGTAGCCGAGGCCGTTCGAGACCGCGGCGACGTAGTCCATGCGGTCGACGTAGGGATTGAACATCGTGTAGGTGCGGTTCTCGGCGATCTTCTCGACTCCGCGATGGAGGTAGCCGATGACGCACTCGGTGCCAAGAACTTTTTCGCCGTCGAGCTTCAGGATTACTCGCAGCACGCCGTGGGTGGCGGGATGTTGCGGGCCCATGTTGATGATGAGTTCGTTGGAATCGAGATAAGGCTTGTCGGGGGTGTCGAGATCGAGATTCGAGACCGCGTTCGGAAGCGCGCCGACGAGAGTTTTCGGGTCCGTCGTTGTTCGGTCCGTCATTGTCCGCTCTCGATTCCGAGGTTGATCTGTACCCACTCGTTGTCCTGCTGGAGAATGCCGTAGTCCTTGCGCAGCGGGAAGCCCTTCCAGCCGTCGGGGAGCAGGATGCGCTTCAGGTCGGGATGGCCGTCGAACTTGATGCCGAACATGTCGTAGACTTCGCGCTCCAGCCAGTTCGCGGTCTCCCAGATGGGAACGCTGGAGGGGATCGACTCGCCGTCGGCGATTTGCGTCTTGACGCGCACGCGCTCGTTGCGCGGGAAGGAATAAAGGATCCAGAAGATATCGAATTGCTTTTCACGCTTGGGATAATGCGCGGCGGTGATGTCGACGCAATAGTCGAACTGCTCTTCGTCGCGCAGCAGGCGCAGGATGTTGGGGATCAGAGAGCGGTCGACGGTGAAATAGTTCTGTCCGAGATAGGACTGCGCTTCCAGGCCGGAGCCGTACTGGCTCTTGTATTTTTCGACCATGGGCGAAGTCCAGGGCATGGGCACTGGACCGGGGGGCTTCGCCGGGGCTGCCGGCTTGGCTGCGGGCGGTGCTCCTGCGGCTGCGGGGGCTGCGGGCTTGGGAGCGGCGGGAGCGGGCGGCTTTGGAGCCGTCGCTGCGGGCGGCGGGGCCGCGGCTGGTTTGTCAGAAGAAGGACTGGCCTGCGCCGGTGGAACTGGCTTCTCCGTCGTCGGCTTGTTTTCACCTTCCGGCGACGGTGGAACTTGCGGCTTGCTTTCCTCGGCCATCTTGATCGTTCTAGTCCGACGTTAACTATCTGAAACGATTGCGGGAGACCCTCACTTCTAACAGCTTGCTAAAACGGTGTCAACGATCTCCGTCACGAACTCTGTCGCGAAAGTGAGCATCACGTGCGGCGCGCGGCTTGATAGCCCTCAATCAGTTCACGGATGCGCTCGGCGTCGCGTTTGCGGTGTCCGTGGCTGGTGATGGGATCGGTGCCTCCGGCGGACTCGATCACGATATCGGACCAGATCATTCCGGTTGAGATGTGCACCGAAGCGACCTGCGCGATGCCGATGCTTTCTTCATTGCTGCCGAAGAGGCGCGGCTTAATTCGGCTCACGTGCTGCGCGTTGACCACGATGCGCGTGGGAAAAATGTGATTCCCGCGCGTCCAACGGCTGGCGGTAAAGGTGTCTCCTGCGAGAGTTGTGGACACGAGTTCTGTTGCCCTCAGTGGCTAAAGCCACTCTGGATGGTGGGTCTGGTTGGCACGACTAAAGTCGTGCCCTTCCCAAATTTTCTCTTCGTGGCTTTCGTTTCTTCTCTTTTTACGCTCGGACTTGGGCATACCGAGTCCGTCTTAGTCTCGCGACTCTCCAGGCCAGGTAAACGTCTAATGCTACGACAATTACCGCTTCCACTGTCGACATTACAAGCATGTAGAGGTCACCCACGCCGTGATAAACGCTTATAACATTTACCAGGCCCCAACCGACCCACAAGTTGAGGACGACAGCGAAAATCCAAAGGCCCCAACTTACCGGGCGTGGCTCCCGAAGCGGAGCAGAACGCAACATCCGTATCCGCCGTGTTCCGTCGACGATTAGCTCGATGTCCCACCAAAGGACGAGTAGAGCCGAAACCGTTGAAAGCACCCTTAGAACGACGAAGTATCGAGCATGAGGAAGATTGTTAAGCAGCATCAAACAACTGATCACAACCAACCCCGGGCTCCATCCGAACGCCCAAACCCATATGAACCACTTTACGATCCGCTTTCCAGAATCAGAGAGACTCGGCTGCAACAAAGCGGCCAAGGGCAGCGACATCGGCAAAACAGCCGCCAAAGGACTCAGGAAACAAAACAACGCTGCCGCTAAGAATCCTACGGCAGTAGCAAGCCAGCGTATCTTCCTGGAAAAGACGTCGCCTTGTTCCATTGCTGTCCGATCGAACCACTAAACCCATTCCAGGGCGCCCTTTTTCCAGATCCAGATGTAGCCGACGATCAGGATGCCGAGGAAGACCAACATTTCGCCGAGGCCATAAACGCCCAGCGCCTTGAACTTGACGGCCCACGGGAACAGAAAAATGGTTTCCACGTCGAAGACCACGAACAGGATGGCGATGATGTAGTAGCGGACGGTGTAGCGGCCGCGGGCGCTGTCGTAGGGATCGATGCCGCACTCGTAGGGCATGAGCTTGGTGCGGTTCGGGCTCTGGGTGCGAATGATGCCCGCGATGACGAGCGTGATCGGGATCAGGATTCCGACGACCGCGATGAAGAGGAATGCAGGGACGTAGTTTTGGGGCATTGGGCCTCGACGAATTTTCTACGAAGAAGGAATGTTACCGCTGAATGGTCAGAGCTTCAAGGACGAGTGAACTGCGGATCCGCCGATCGAGCTTGGCGACGAGATACGCTTGGACAGAAAGTCAAAATCCCCACCCTAAACGTCGCCAAAGACGCGACGTTTAGGATGGGGCACCCTTCAGCGTTTATTTGGTTGCCTTACGGGCTCTTGTAGTCTTCGCATCGGCGGATGGTCCGTTCAGAAAGGCTGCCCAGCGTAATTCTTGTACTGGGTTGACTCCGCTTTGGGCTTTCTTGATCGCCATCTCGGCTACTGCATCCACGATCCATTCAAAATTCTGCTGGCCCACTGATGTGACCTCGGCGTCGGGCGCGGGATTCATGAAGTCGATGGCATAGGGAACGCCGCCTTCGACGGCGAACTCGACCGTGTTGAGGTCGTAACCGAGCGCGCGGCACAGGGCGAGCGCGTCTTTTTCGATTCGCTCTTTTAGCTTTGGAGGCGGCGCGGGATTGCCCTTCACGTAGCGCTCATGATGCGGTGCCTTCGGGTCGTACTTCATGATGTGGACTTTTTCCTGCCCGACGACATAGCAGCGGTAATAGTCCTCGAACTCGACTCCATGCTGGAGGGTCATGCAGAGATCGCCGGTCTGGTTGTAGTTTTGAAAGAACTCTTCGGGGTTGTGGACCTTGTAGACGTGTTTCCAGCCGCCGCCGGCGTAGGGCTTGAGAAATGCGGGGAAGCCGACATAGGCAAACAGTTCCTCCCAATTTAGCGGGTAGATGAGGTTGCGCATCGACTTGTCGGTGGTGTCGGGCGGATGCGTGTGATGCGGCAGGATGACTGTGGGCGGAATGGCAACGCCCATTTTGTGCGCCATTGCGTAGTTGAAGAATTTGTCGTCGGCGGTCCACCAGAAAGGATTGTTGATGATGATCGAGCCTTGCAGGATGGCATTCTTCAGGTAGGCGCGGTAGAAGGGGATGTCCTGCGATATGCGGTCGATGATTACGTCGTATTTTTTCGGCTCGTCCATGCGGATGCCGCCGATCTTGACGAACTCGGCGGTGATGCCGTCGACCTTCATGGAATTGATTTTGTCGACCAGGGCGGGCGGGAAGGTGTTTTCCATGCCGAAGAGGATGGCAATTTTTTTGGTCATAGCAGACTCCTGAAAACGTTTTTCGTCCTTCGTCCTTGGTCCTTCGCGAAGCTTCAGCGACTGAGGCCACTCCAATGCTGGAAAATCTCGGCGCCGATTTTCGAGAGCAACTCTGTCGCCTGGGGGCCTGGGTCGCCGTAGACTTCGAAGCCGGTGATGCTGGAGATTTCACGAATTTTCGGCACTAATTCTTGCACGGCACGACCGGCGATGTGCGCGTTGATTGCGTTTTGGTCGGCATAGGTCTCGACCAGCCTGCCCCTGGTTTGATCGGCGCTGAAATACCACTCGTAAGCGAGACTGCCCGGTTCTTTTTGCGTGAAGGCGATCATGCCTTGGGCAATCTCTTTGAAGGTCTCGAACTTGCCTTCGTTGATTTTGAAACTGACCAGGAAATATACCGCGTTCTTTTTCATGGGTGCGCCTTTCGATAGAGTGCCGGGTTAAAAATACTTGGCCGCCATTCTTTGCCACAGGGGCCAATCGTGTTTACTGTTGTCGCCGTAAATATCGAGCCAGTGCGGAATGCCTTTTGCGTGCAGCATGCCTGACATTTTGACATTGGCGTCGAGGCACATGTCCCAGTCGGCGGTGCCCAGCACGATCTTCATCTGGCGGAGACGGCCCAGCACGCCGTCGTCGCCCAGGTTGGGCAGATAGTCCGGCGGATTGTTGAAATAGACGTTGTCGTCGTAATAGCCGTCGAGAAAACTTTTGATGTCGAACGATCCGCTCATGGGGACGCAGGCGTTGACGAGGTCGGGATGGCGGAGTGAAAAATTCAGCGCGTGGTAGCCGCCGAAGCTGCATCCGGTTACGGCAATTTGCGGAGCCCAGTTGCGGTTCTTCAGAAACGGGATGAATTCGTTGAGGATGTAGCGCTCGTAGAGAACGTGGCGCCAGATGCGGGCTCCCGGATGGACGCTCTTGTTGTACAAGCTCTCGCCGTCGACCGAGTCGGGACAAAAGACCTGGATGGAGCCCTGCTCAATTTTTCCGGCTAGCGCGCGGATCATGCCCGCATCTTCGTATTCAAAGAAACGTCCCATGGAACTGGGGAAGACGAGGATGGGCTGGCCGGCGTGGCCATAGACGAGCGCCTCCATGTCCCGGTTGAGTTCGTGGCTATGGTGCTTGAGGTATTCGCGATTCATGCGCCTGAGGATTGTAAACGAAATTTGTGACTCGCAGCACTGGCCTACGGATGGGGGCTGACCGGTTTGTTCACCACGGAGACACGGAGTCACGGAGAAAATCTGAACTTGCTAAAACCGGCTTGGGCCGCTGCGGTTGTCGGGGCTGATTCAGTTTTTTTACCACAGAGACACGGAGACAATCATGACCCTGCGAAACCGAGAAGGGAAGGTCGACTGAGTGGTTGGCTCTCTCCGTGACTCCGTGTCTCCGTGGTGAAAACTAGGCTGATTGCGGCGGAACGCGCGGATTGATGCCCAGTTGCTTGAGCTTGGATTGCAGGGTGGTTCGCTTCAACCCCAGCCGCATGGCGGCGCCACGTGGGCCGCTGATCTGGCCACGGCTTTGCCGCAAGGCATCCAGGATGTGCCGGAGCTCGGCGGCTTTGAGAGTTTGTTCATGCGCTGAATGTCCGGCGGCGGGTTGCAACTCGCTGAGCGGAGCGTTGAGCACCGATCCAGAGGTGAGGATCAGCGACCGCTCAATGAAATTTTCGAGCTCACGGACGTTTCCGGGCCAGGACCAGGCGATGAGCGCATTCATCGTCTTGCGCGGAACGCTGGTAATTGATTTTTTCAGGCGCCGCGAAATCTTCCGCACAAAGTGCTCGACCAGCAGGGGAATGTCTTCGCGCCGCTCGCGCAGAGGAGGAAGGAAAATGGGGAACACGCTCAAGCGGTAGAAGAGATCGCTGCGGAATTCCTTGTCGCGTACACTTTGCGCGAGGTCACGGTTGGTGGCCGCGATGAGGCGGAAATTGACCTTCAAGGTTTGTGTGCCGCCGAGCCGCTCAAATTCCTGATCCTGCAAAACGCGAAGGAGCTTCGGCTGGAGAGAGAGCGAGATCTCGCCGATTTCGTCGAGAAAGATCGTTCCTTTGTCGGCGAGTTCGAGCCGCCCGATCTTTTTGTTGACTGCGCCCGTGAAGGCGCCTTTTTCGTTGCCGAATAATTCGCTCTCCAGCAGGCCCGACGGAATGGCCGCGCAATTCATCTTGATAAAGGCGTTGCCCTTGCGGTGGCTTAGCCGGTGAATGGCGCGGGCGACCAGTTCCTTTCCCGTGCCGGTTTCGCCAAGGAGCAGCACGGCCGCATCGCTTGCGGCTACCTTGGTGACGCTTTCCATTACGGTCTTCAGGGCCTTGCTCCGGCCGACGATCTCCTCGAAACCGAATTGGGCGTCGATTTCCTGCTCCAGGTAGAGCTTTTCTTCGGTCAACTTCTGTTTGGCGGCGAGCAGTTCCTGTTCGATGTGCTTGCGATCGGTGATGTCATGGCAGGTACCCATTAGGCGCGCCGGCCGTCCTTGTCCATCATGAAAAACCTTCCAACGCTCCTCCAAGACTTTGATGCGGCCGTCCGCCATGACAATCCGGTATTCGACCGTGGAAGGCGCACCCTTTTCGAGAGAAGCCTTAAAGGCCTCATCCACTCTCGCACGATCCTCCGGATGAACAAGTTCCACAAAGGCTGGACGCCGGGGGTGAAAATGGGAGGGGTCAGTCTCGAAGATGCGGTGTGTCTGCTCGGACCAGGTTATGTCGAGACTCGGCAACTCGGTTTCCCAACTGCCGACTTTTGCCACCGCTTGGGCCTCGATCAGACGGGCGCGTTCTATTTCCAATTGTTCTGCGATCTTGTGCTGCTCCCGCTCACTGGTTCGGAGGGCTTCTTCCGCTTGCTTGCGCTCGGTGATGTCGATGGCGATGCCGTGGAAGCTTACGATGCGGCCGGTTTCATTCGCTTCGGCTTCGCTGCGCACGAGAATCCAGCCTGTGCTGCCGTCGGGACGATAGAAGGAGACCTCAAACTCAGTAGGCTCACCGGTATCGAGCATGCTCTGCCTGATCTCGGCCAGGCGTTCCCAGCTCTCGGATGAAACCATTTTTTGCAGGTCGGTGAAGGCGATGCTTTCCGGGCTATCGGTGAGACCGAAGATACTATCCAGTTCCTCGGAGCCGGTAATTTGCCCGGTTTCGAGGTCGAGGCGCCAACTGCCCATTTGGGCAACATGCTGAGCCTCCCGCAGCTCGGCCTCGCTCGCCCGCAACGCCTCTTCCATCTGCTTGCGCTTCGTGATGTCGACATCAACGCCCAGGGCCCGCAACGGCTTGCCCAGTTCGTCCTTGAACATCCGCCAGCGGCCCGCAATCCAGTGAACGGACCCGTCGGGCCAGACCACCCGCCACTCCCCGCCCGAGTTGCCGGTTGCGATGGACTTGTCGATCAAGCGCTTCATGTTCTCGCGGTCGGCGGGATGAATGAGCCGGAGGAGATCTTCGATCGATGAAGGAGCCGTTCCTGGCGGTATCCCGTACAAGGCTTCCATCTCGGGAGTCCAGCGGGATTCGCCCGTTGCCATGTTGCGCTCAAAGACACCGATTTGCGCGGCCTCGTGGGCCATGCGCATGCGCTCTTCACTCTGCCGGAGAGCCTCTTCGGCGCGGTTGCGGTCGGTGATGTCTCGCATGACGGCGGCAACCCGGTCGATTCCGTCCGGGCCTTCGACTGGCAGATAGGTGATGTCCACGTCCCGCTCGCCATGCTGCGGGTACGCGTACTTCATTTCATAATGGACGACTTTGCCGGCGAAGGACTCTTCCAGCTTTTGGCGGACCGTGTTGTGATAGGCGTCAGGAATCAGGACTTCCGATACTGGCTGGCCAATGACCTGATCCTTTGTCATCCCCCGATAGCGCAGGAAGGCGCGGTTGGCGAGGACGTAGCGATGGTCGCGGTCGACGACGACGATCATTTCGTCCAGGCTCTCCACCACCCTTTCGTATTCCTGCAGGCGGCCATCGCGCAGCTTGCGCTCGGTAATGTCGCGGGAGATGGCGACCATGTAGGGCCGGTCGAGTTGCACGCGCTTGAGATTGACCTCGACGGGAAAGGTGGTTCCGTCTTTGCGGCGGTGGATGCCCTCCAGGATTTTGAATCCGGTCCTCTGTAATTGCTCGTTTGTCTTTACCACGATGTCGGGAGTCAGGTGCGGGGCGATGTCGAAGATCGTCAGGGACAGGAGTTCGTCGCGCGTGTAGCCCAGCTCGGCGCATGATTTTTCGTTTACGTCGAGCAGGCGAAGAGTCTGGGGGTCAATCACTTCGATGGCATCGTTCGATTGATCGAGCAGGGCCCGAAACAACTGAAGTTCGCGCAGCACGAAATCTTGCTGATTCCTGGTCTCGCTCAGGATTTTGTTCGCCTTCTGCAACTCTTTCTCGGCCTTGAGCCGGTCGGTGACGTCGTGCGCAATGCCGCGCACCAATGGCTTCTCCACATCGCGCGTCCGCAGCGTGCAGTGGTACTCCCAGTATCGCCGCTCGCCGCTGCGCGTCAGGACAGCGAGAATTCCAGAAGCCTCGCCCGCGCTTGCGACGACCCGCAAATAAGTGTCGAACTGATCGTGAAACTTTGGATCGACCAGTTCTCGCATGGGGATTTGGAGAACCTCCTCGACCGAGTAGCCGAGAAGGCGAGCGGGCACTGGATTGACGGATAGAAGCCGGCCTTCGAGATCGTGAATGCACAGCAGATCGCGACTGTGTTCTACGAGATCCCGCGTCCAATCTTCGATTACTTCCCGCGGGGCTGTGAATCTTGTTTGGGGCTCCCCGCTAAGGATGTGGTGCGGTAGTTCGCCGGAGTCCGACGACATAACACGTTCCCGTAACAGCGCAGGGGGCTTGTATTTCGATCGGCCAGATCAAATCCTCTGCGGGTTTGCGCATAATTCCGCGTGGTACCAACCGTGTGGCGCTTGTTTACGATCAACGCTAGGTAGCTATCCCACTCTAGTCAAAGTGAAGTTAGGGGAGCGCAGCCCTTTTTGAACGGTGCCTATCGTGCTACCTCCGTGTCGGAATGGCAAGGGTAAAGTGCGGCATGGACGGAAAAGCTTCCCAATTCGGCATAAGCGGGCTGTGATCTCGATCAAAACGATTGCGTTCTCCGGGACGTCCGCGTGGAAGATTCGGCGCCGGTGACCGAGGTCTCCCGCCTGCTTTTTCAACAACTTACGCTCCATTTACTGCGATCTTCGACCGCTCAGGGCCATTTTTCGTCCTTTCCCTGCCTTCTGCGTGCCTAACCGGTCACGGTTCAATAGGATAACCATGACTGATTCCACGCATCGAAGCTTCCAGGTTTCCCGCGTGGAATTCCATTTTCGTGGGTTTTAGTGCGGGCCAGCTAAATTGCAACATTTTGATTTGACTCCCGGTGTGGAGGAAAGCGAGAGCTAATGCATAAACCGATCAAGTACGTTGAGAAGGCCGTAACCGTCGCCGCTAGTGGCGCATGGGCCGTCTACGAACGCCTTAACCGTGTGTCCCCCAATGCATCGCCGACCCCGAAGTGGTCCGACAAGCCTCTCTTGAAGTCGTGGGAGAAGTCGAAGCCGCCGCTTGGTTGGCCGCGCTCGACCGACTCGCTTTGCCCGAAGTGTGTGCCGGAAATTCGGCAGCAGATTCTCGACGGACATCTGCCGGTTGACATTCTGATGAACGAGAAGGTCGGCGAGGTTAAGGCTCAGATCGTTGAGAAGGACGGCAAGATCTACATGGTCAAGGATTGCCCGAAGCACGGGCACTTCGAAGACCTGATGTCGATCGACCCCGAATTTACGAAGCACCTCGAAGACGTCTTCCCCGGCCGCGACATCAAGGCGCACAGCGACGAGCATCTGCATCATCATGGCTCCTCGACCGTGAAGTATGGCCGCGGATCGGTGCTGACCGTCGACCTGACCAACCGCTGCAACATGATGTGCGATCCGTGCTTCATGGACGCGAACCAGGTTGGCTTCGTGCACGAACTGACCTGGGAAGAGATCAAGACCGTCCTCGACAACGCCATCACGATCAAGCCGCGGCGCCAGATGTCAGTGCAGTTCTCGGGCGGCGAGCCGACGCTCTCGCCGTACTTCCTCGACGCCATTCGCTACGCGCGCAAGGTTGGCTACAACAGCGTGCAGGCTGCGACTAACGGCATCGAGTTCGCCAAGAGCTTTGAGTTCGCGCAGCAGGCGGTTGAAGCCGGATTGCGTTATGCGTATCTGCAATTCGACGGCATCGGAAATGCGGCTAACTCGCATCGCGCGGTCGGCAATTTGTTCGACGTGAAGTTGAAGGCGATTGAGAACCTGCACAAAGCGGGATGCGAGATCGTTCCGGTTATCACGATCATCAACGGCATCAACAACGAGCAGGTGGGCAAGATCATTCAGTTCGCGCTCGATAATCCGAAGACGATCAGCTTCCTCAGTTACCAGCCGGTCAGCTTTACTGGACGCGATGAAGCCATCACCGACGATCGCCGTCAGGCGCAGCGCTACACGCTGGCGCATCTGGCGCACGACGTTAAGAATCAGACTGGCCTCGGCGAACCCGCCCGCGACTGGTTCCCCATCAGCTTCATGTCCACGTTCAGCGACTGGGCCGATCTGCTGCATGCGGGCGACGCCAACAACGATTGGGGCCAGCTCTCTTGCGGATGCCATCCCAACTGCGGCACCGGCATGGCGGTCATGATCGACAAGGAGACCAAGGAAGCCGTTCCGGTCACCGCATTCCTCAAGGGCGACCAACTGGGTAAAGACATCGCGAAGGTGAATGACGGTGCGCGCGGCAAGTTTCTTACCGGGCTCGGCATGGCGCTGCTGCTGATGAAGAACTACGATCCGTTCAAGTCGCCGAAGCATTTCAAGATGATGGATCTGCTGCGGAAGTTCGACAAGAACTACAACATCACGGGCCGCAACTACGGCAAGGTTGGCCCGGACCGCACCATCGACGACGTGATGAAGCGCCGGACTAATGACCGATGGAATTTTCTTTTCATCGCCGGCATGTGGTTCCAGGACCTGTTCAACTACGACTTCCGCCGCACCGAGCAATGCATCATTCCGTATGCGACGCAGGAAGGCGAGATCAGCTTCTGCGCCTACAACACGGGCGTGGGCTGGCGGAACATTATCGAGAAGATGCACATGACGGCCACGCTCACCAAATGGTACGAAGAGCATGGACGGCATGAGATTTTTGCGGGCGGCAAGAAGGTCAACGTTCCGGCCAAGGAGATGCAGGAGTATCTGCGGCTGCGCGAAGAGATCGTGACTGAGGAAATTCAGCACGATCTTGACCGGCTGGGCATTGCAAAGACGGCGCGCGAAGAGAAGACTCGGGCGCGGGATGCGAAGCTGAAAGAAGCCGTCAGCCATCAGCCGTCAGCCGTCAGCCAAAACGATAGAGGCCCACAGAAAAACGACCCCGCTTACGATGCTCGCATGGCGCAGCTTTATCGCGAGGTTGTGCTGAAAGAGAAGCCGGCGGTTTCGAACGAAGGCGGATTTATTCCGCTGGGCGCGATTGCTACTTCGAAGACCGATGGGAACGGGCACAACGGCAATGGCCACAATGGAAACGGGCTGCACGGGATTAAGCCGGCTAAGCAGACGGAAGACGTGGCAGAGCCGGTGGCTGGGGACTGACGCTTTAGAATCGGAATTTCAGATGGCGGCCTTAACTGGGCCGCCATTTTTGTTGGGGGTGGTTTTTGTCCGGTGGAGCATTTGTATGTACATATTGATACGGACATGATTTGGACCACCAATCCGAAAAATGACTGAAAATAATCTTTTTCATGACTTTTCAGTGGTGCAGATTCGCAAATGTCCGACCAAAGAAATCAGGAAGTTAGCGGGGGTAGGGGCGCGGATTTGGTTAAGCGCACATGTTGTCAAGTGCTCTTGATTATGAAGAGGTTGGCCGGAGGCATGGCGGAAGATACTGGCAGGCGACAGAAAACACGAGGGTTGCGACATGGGAAAAATGGGGGAAAGTGCGTTTTGTTGACGGAGTTGGTTGAGTTTTTGACCATGTCCCACTTAGGGCCTGGATTAAGCCCAAATCTGGGTTGGGAGGACCACCATAGTTCGTCCTCCGAAAAACTGGGGTACGTCCCGTCTGGACGGGACGTTCACCGTTTTCCTGTACCGGTGAGTCGATAACCATCTCGAAGCAGGATTGATTGGATAAGAGCGAAGGCTCGATTCGACCCGGTAGTCTTGATTTGAGGACCAAAGACGCTGGGGAGAAAGGAGTCTTCGCATGATGATTATAGGGTGTGATTTCCATCCCAGCTGGCAACAAGTGAGCTGGCTGGACACGGAGACAGGAGAGACCGGGGAACAGAAGTTGGTGCAGGTCTCGGGCGATGCCGAGCGGTTCTATCGGCAAGTGCCAGCGCCGGCGTTAATCGGCATGGAAGCAACCGGGAACTGCCACTGGCTGGTGGATCTGCTGGCTGAACTCGGTCACGAGTTGTGGGTAGGGGATGCAGCGCAGATCCGGGCGAGTTATGTGCGGCAGCAAAAGACGGACCGGCGAGATGCGGCGCACATTCTGAAGCTGCTGCTGGAAGGGCGGTTTCCGCGCATCTGGATGCCGTCGAGTGCGGTGCGCGATCTGCGGCAGTTATTGTTGCATCGCTACAAGCTGGTGATCATTCGGGCGCGGGTGAAGAATGAACTGCAACATCTTTGCCTGAATAAAGGAGTGCAGCGTCAGCACAAGCTGTGGACGAAGGCGGGACAGCAGGTGCTGCGCGAGTTGCCGTTGAAGGCGTGGGCGGGGCGTCGAAGAGACGACTTACTCGGGCTGCTGGCGATGCTCGACCAGCAGATCGAACCGCTCGACGAGGCGGTAAAGGCAGAAGCGCAACGA
Source organism: uncultured Acidobacteriaceae bacterium (assembly GCA_963698865.1). Lineage (GTDB taxonomy): Bacteria > Acidobacteriota > Terriglobia > Terriglobales > Acidobacteriaceae > Acidiflorens. The sequence continues at coordinate 2,454,591 of CAVOSL010000007.1, forward strand.
GACAAAATGGCGCTCCTGCTACAAACCCAACCGGGAGTGGGACCGATCACGGCGTTGGCTTATGTGCTGACCATGGGCGATGTCCGGCGCTTTCCGCGAGGCAAGCAGGTGGCGAGTTACTTGGGACTGATTCCGCGCGAGCACTCTTCGGGCGGACGGCAACAGCTGGGTGCGATCTCGAAGCAAGGCAATCGCATGTTGCGGATGTTGCTGGTGGAAGCGGCGACGACCACGGTGCGACTGGATCCGCAGATTTCGCAAGGAATATTTGCATCGCTGTCATCAGAAGCCGAAAGCGGTGGCCAAGGTGGCGGCGGCGCGCAAGTTGGCGGTACGACTGTACTGGATGCTGCGCACGCAAAAGCCGTATCCGGAGGTCGTTCGTATCGAGAGCAGCCCGCGGGTGCCCCTGGTCGGCGCGAGCTAGACCGAAGGACTGATTGGGCGCTCTCGCATCCCGTAAGCGACGGGATGTTCGCATAGAAGAATCATGGTTGATGTTAAGGCCGAATCGATGGTTGGTGGAACGACGAGTCCACCGCAGGGTGATTCAGCGTGAGATTTCCAGAGTCTTGGTCCTCAACCTCTCTGGCAATGCAAGCGGTGCTCTGGCGCCGCCCAGGATACTTTTGTCCTTGACAGCGCCTTCGCTCTTATCGAGGGGCACCCGCAGTTGGGAAGTTCCGCAGCTGAAGATTAGAATGCCAGTGGCGTACAGCCCATGGTGCTAACGGTCGGAGTACCCATGTCTCGAAAATCACGAGACATGGGGCACCCATGGTTGGGCGGCGCCAGCACAAAGAGAGCGGCGTACGAGACCTGCGCCACCCGCCCACTCAGACCATCGGGCGGCTTTTGTTTCACCTCTAATGCTTAACCTGTTGCGTCACCTCTTGCCATTTTGCAACCTCGGCATCGAGCGCTGCTTGCGTCATTCCTCTCATCTGATCGCGCACGTATTGGAGTCCGAACCAACCTCTAAATTCCTGTGTCGGTAGTCGCGGTAGAACGCATCGACGCCATCAACGAATTGCCCCATCGAGACTCCGCTGTAGTCGTTGGTTTTATCATTGAGACACATGTTTTTCCATTTTTCAGCATCGATCTTCTTTTGATCAATGTAATTCAACATGTCCATACAGGTGGCCGTCGCGATGGCCCCACCGGTGTCGGTCGCTTGTAGAAAGCCGACCACGAAACCAAGTTTCATGCTCGGATTCCACGAGAGCCCAAGTATAGCCATCTGGATGTGAGGACGCAGCCATCAACGGAGCTACTGCTAGTACGAGCACCACACAAAGAAGCGTTATGTTTCGCACTTGAGCCTCCACACTTGGAGACGGCGGCAGCGCCGAGCCGCTCCCACTCTTCATCAAGACTGCGTTGGTACGCTTGCACGTGCTCCCGAACGGCTTTTAAGACGTTCAGGTAATCATCTCCCCCGACCATCATGGTCGAACAGACGCTTGCGTCAAACAGCAGGCTGTAGCGGTTCCCGACCTCTAAGGCTCTTTTCAATAGCTCGTCGATCTCAGCAAAGAGCAGCGGATACCGAGAACTAAGGTCATTCGGGTTTAAGGCGTAGTCGCTGTTCCTATGGGCGATGAAGTTGTGACGCCACGTCACGAGTTTCTTGACAAGTGGGTCGGCAACGCTCACGGCCTCAATGTCTTTCTTTAGCTGCGCGTGATCAGGCGGCTTTAACTCAGCCGCAGGGGAATGAACGAAAGCGTTTCCCTTAAACCGCTGTCGAAAGTTCGGCTCATCGAAGATGCTCAAGTTGGCCTGTATAGTGTCTAGAAGATTTCGCAGATTGAGAGCGGAGTGTGGTATACATGTCGTAGGCTCTGCAAAGCCGAAGCAACACAGCATCGATGTGAGCACGACGCGTAAGATTCCAAAAAGTCGGTGATTGCGAGAACTCTAAGCCGTACTCCTCAATCGCTTTGTCGAGATTCTGGTGGAGCCTGAAATGAAACCGAGAGTCAACTAGGTCATCAAGCAAGGTCGTTAACAAACGACGAAACTCCTCGGCACTCTTCAACTTGAGTTTCATACCCAATCTTAGCAGCACCATCAAGTGTTACCAGAGCGACGGGTGGCCCAGGTCTCGTTGCGTCGTTCTCTTTGTGCTGACACCACCCAACGGCGGGTGCCCCATGTCTCGTGATTTTCGAGACATGGGTACCACGACCGTCAGCACCATGGGCCTTTACGCCGCTGGCGTTCGTATCTTCAATTTCAGAACGCCCCAGTCATTGACTCGCACCGCTCCGGCTTCTCCCAGGGCATAAGCGCGGTAACTGCTCCACCGCCATAACTCCGGCGACTCGACCAATCCCCGCTTCACAGGATTACGATGTATGTATCGTAATTTTTCTACCCGCTTCCGCGCTGTCCAGACGTTGAAATCGTAAAAGCGCGCCTGCCACACGTGCCGCGGAACATGTTCGAACAAGCTGGCCTGCGCCGAGTTTCGGCGTGCCTTGAGCTGCGCCAGCACGCGCCGCGCGAATCCCAGTTTCACTGCCTGCATCACCGTCGCGGGCGTGACCTCCTGCGGTTCGCTGATCACCGGTTCGCTGATCAAGAGATGAAAGTGCTCCGGCATGACAACGTAGCCCACCACCACAAACTGGTAGCGCTTGCGCATGCGTTCGAGCACGGATAAGAAGAGATCGCGCCGCTGCGCGGTCGCCAGCCACGCCTGCCGCTGGTAACAGCTACAGGTAATGAAATGCAAATCTCCTGTTCCGTAGTAGCGTCGCAGACCGGCCGGCATGCGCAATCATAGATACCATCCGCTGGCGACGCTGTGATGGGTGCCACTCTTCATTTGTGACGATTTCTTTGAGCCGACAGTTGCCCACGTCTCGGACTACGACTGGGCAACCGTAGTTGGGAAGTTCGGTAGGCGATTAGAATGCCAGTGGCTTACAGGCTATGGTGCTAGCGGTCGTGGTACCCATGTCTCGAAAATCACGAGACATGGGCACCCGCAGTTGGGCGATGTCAGCACAAAAGAAACGGCGTACGAGACCTGGGCCACCCGCGGAAGTTTCAGAAGCTCCAGATTAGAATGTTAACGGCGTAAAACCATGGTGCTGCGGTCGTGGTACCCATGTCTCGAAAATCACGAGACATGGGGCACCCGCGGTTGGGCGATGCCGGCACAAAGAGAACGGCGTACGAAACCTGGGCTCGCCCGCCGGCCCTTCATGATCACCTCACCCCAAACACCAGAAAGTAATCCACGCGGTCGCCCTTCACAAAGTCGTAGGTCTCAAGGCGGCGGTAGCCCGCTTTTTCGGCCTCCTCGACTACGATCTTGCTGCTGATGCCGTGATCGGTGCCGTTTCCGTTGCGGTCGATGATGCCCACACGCGCTCCCGGCCGGAGCGCTGGACGCAGGTGTTCGAGCAGCGCCACCGGATCGGCGATCTCGTGGTAGGTCTTCAACAGAAGGACGGCATCCACCGACGCCGGCGGCAGCAACGGGTCGTTCTCTTTGCTCAGAATCGTTTTCACGTTGGACAGCGATTCCTTGCGCGCGCGGCCGTCGATGTAACGAATGGCCTCGGGATTGATATCGACCGCGTACACGATGCCGGCCGGACTACTTCCCTTTGCGGTGGCGCCGTTTGCAGCGGCGCCATTTGTCGGAGCGGCCGTTTGCAGCGGCGCTATCCAGTTCCCGGCAACCCGGCGCGCGGCCCGCACCGTAAACCAGCCCGATCCGGCCCCGATATCGGCGACGCTTTTGCCGGGCGCAATTCCCAGAATGTCCATCACACGATTAATCTGAAGCCGCTCGTCCCGGCCCGGAGTCTCGAAGATCGAGAGGTCTCCGGTATAGGGCTGGCTGGTCGGCCGCTTGGGAGCGGCGTTCTGACCGAGTAATGACGACACGACGAGCAGCGCCACGAAGGCGATGCGAGCGTAGCGGGCGATCAGCTTGCGGCGGAAAATTGGGCGGCGGAAATTTCTCATGATGCTATTTTGACTGGAAACTCCCGCCCAGGGTTAGCCGGCTGGGGTGGAGAATACGAGTCCGAGCAGCTGTGCCAGGTCTCGTCGGTTTGTGATCTAGCCCGTACGCTCGTCAACGTAAAATCGACGCACTTCCGTAAGGATGAGGATTTTATGACACCACCATTGGAAGTAGTCCTGAAGCGCTTTGAAGACCCTGACGAAGTGCGCACCTTCGAAAAAGGAAAATTTGAAATCGTCCGGCTGGGCGGCATGACGATTGGGCGCGCGACTTATCAGCCGGGATGGAAATGGTCCTTGCATGTGGGGCCGGGCGTTGGCGCTGCGCGCTGTAATGTCGAGCATGTGGGACTGGTTGTCTCCGGTTGCGCGACTGCCGCGATGGAGGACGGGACGATCCACGAACTCCGGACCGGCATGCTCTTTTACATTCCGCCCGGGCCGCCGGGACACGATAGCTGGGTCGTGGGAGATGAGCCTTACGTGTCCCTCCATTTTCTAAGCGCGGAGCACTACGCCACAAAATAACCCGATCGTAGCCGCAAAATAATCTGAATGCCTGGAGCGTGGAGCTTGGAGCCTGGAGCTGAGAGCTTGGAACTCGCATCCAGCGGTTAAGATCTTTCTGCATGGAATCTCCTGAAACTCGCGAGGCGACGCTGGCCGAGATCGCGCTCGTGTTCCTGAAGCTGGGCACGATCGCCTTCGGCGGCCCGGCCGCGCATCTGGCCATGATGGAAGAAGAGTTCGTCCGGCGGCGGAAGTGGATCACGCACGAGCAGTTCCTCGATCGCCTCGCCACCGCCAACCTGATTCCCGGGCCGAGTTCGACCGAAGTCGCAATCTTCATCGGCCAACTGAAACGCGGCTGGCGTGGGCTCATCGTGGCCGGCGCGTGCTTTATTATTCCGGCGGCGCTGATTGTTTCGGCGATCGCCTGGGCGTATGTGCGGTTTGGGTCTTTGCCGCAAACCCAGCGCGTGCTTTACGCCATCAAGCCTGTCGTGGTCGCCATCGTGATCCAGGCGCTCGGCAGGCTCAGCCGCACCGGAATCCGCTCGATTCTGCTCGCCGTCATTGCGGTGCTGGTTGCGGGTTTGAATCTCATAGGACTCAGCCCGGTTCTCGTGCTCATCGTCGCCGGGATGCTCTCGGCGGGCTCACAGGCCATGAGAGGCCGGCTGCTCGCCGTCGGCGCCCTTGCTCCTAAAATTGTTATCGCCGCGGCCACAGCGGCGGGCGCACTGGCAGCGTGGCCGCTCGGCTTGTGGCGGCTGTTTCTCTCTTTCCTGAAGATCGGCTCGGTGGTATTCGGCAGCGGTTATGTGCTTCTCGCTTTCTTGCAGTCCGAGTTCGTTGAACACCTGCATTGGCTGACCGAACGGCAATTGCTGGATGCGGTCGCGGTCGGGCAATTCACGCCCGGGCCCGTATTTACGACCGGCACATTTATCGGATATGTGGTCGCGGGGTGGAGGGGCGCAATCGTAGCGACCATCGGAATCTTTCTGCCGGGCTTCCTGCTGGTGGCTTTGAGCGGGCCGGTCGTCCCGCGCCTGCGCCGGTCTCCGTTATTTGCCGCCGCGCTTGATGGAGTAGTTGCAGGATCGCTTGCGCTGATGGCGGTCGTGACCTGGCAGCTTGGCAAGGCGTCGATTGTGGATTGGACTACATTGGCGATATTCGGTGTTAGCCTGATTGCCCTGCTGCGGTTTCACGTAAATTCGGCGTGGCTGATCGCCGCAGCCGCGATCGTAGGATGGTTGATACGGTGAACTGATCGCCGTTCGGGGAGGGTATCGTCTAATGAATGGAGTTCAGATCAGGCCGGCGGAACGTCGCGACTTGGCGCGGTTGACCGAGATATACAACTACTACGTGATTCATACTCCGGTGACGTTCGATGTCGAGCCCTACACGGTCGAGCGGCGGGAACAATGGTTTGCGCAGTTCGCTGCGACCGGCCGGCATCGGCTGCTGGTTGCGGAGAGCGCTGAGCGCGTGGTTGGATACGCAGGCTCGACGCGGTTTCGTCCGAAGGCGGCCTATGAGACTACCGTGGAAACAACGATTTATTGTGCGCCGGAAGCGGCTGGGAATGGAATCGGCGGGCGGCTCTATGGGGCGCTGTTCGAGATTCTGCGCGGCGAAGACATTCACCGCTTCGTTGCCGGATATGCGTTGCCCAATCCCGCGACTGCCACGATCCACGAAAAATTCGGTTTCAAGGTGGTCGGCGTCTTCAGCGAGAACGGCCGGAAATTTGGGAAGTATTGGGATGTTTGCTGGACGGAGCGCGCGGCGTGATGCTTACGGGGACACGGAGGAAGTCAAAATCTTAACCGCAGAGGGCGCAGAGAAATTTGCAGAGGACGCTGAGAAGAAACTTGAAGCACAGAGGACAAAGGGGAGCACAAGGCACAGAATGAAGTCCTTGCGAAAGCTACTTGCGATCATCGTTTTGGGCCTGAGTTGCATGGGCTCCGGTGCGCTCGGGCACGCCGAGCCGCTTTCATTGCAGGCGCTCGTCACTCCTTCCACCGTCATTTTGAAGGACGGGCATTCCGTGAAGTTCGCGGTGCATGGTTTCATCGAGTTCAACTCGCTGGCCGAGTTGTTTCCCTACATCGAGTCGCAGGCGAAGCGCTGGAATGTTCCGGGCGGTTTGAACCAGCAAGAACAGAAACAATTGGCCGAAGATTTGCTTCGCCGCGGCGTCGAGAGCCGCGTTATCTCGATGGAGGATGAACGGCCTCTGGAAGCGCTGGTGACGCACACTCAGCAAGAGTTGAGAGAAGCGCTGGCGCGGGTTAAGGAACCTGTTCCTGCTGGATATTCCGACGCTTTTCTGGCAGTCCAGGAGAAGTGGAAGCACTCCCTGAATTGCTGGAGTGCGGCACCGTCGATTCCGGCGCGTGTGCTTTCGAATTGGTATCCGATTGAAGAGGGAATTGTTTTGTACGGCGCGACCTACGATTCAGCCGAACATTTCTGGCAGGCGGTGAAGTATCACCCGGATGTGACGGCAGCAGATTTGACTGAGTTGCTGGCGGCTTTCGAACTTAGAGATTGGACGCCCTGGCTGTCGCGACTCGACGGCGATGCCAAAATCTATTTGCCCAACGCGTATGCGGTGGAATTTCTGCGGCACAACCTGGCGCGCGAGCGCCTCGAATGGTTTCGGGCTGAGTTAGTCCGACAGAAGGTGGGTGCGACCGATCACGTGCGCGTACTCCAGCAAAGGGGCGCCGCTCCATTTCGCTTCACCGCTTTCGAAGAAAAAGTGCTGTGGGGAGATCTGGCTGATTTGTTTCATCTCGTCTACATGTTTTCGGCGAGTGACGACCCGATTCGGAAGACGCTCGCGGATCGGCATTTTGATGCGATTTACCTGGGCGAGCGAAAGATGGGCTTCATCAGCGAAGATTTCCGGTCGCTCATGCTTGAAATTTGGCGAGTGAAATACCTGAAGATGCCGCGTTTTCGCGAGGTAATCGCCTCGATTCCGATGGAAATCCGGCTCTCGCACTTTTTGAATGATGGAGACTCGCCCGATATTCCGATTCCGGTCTATGTGGAATATCTGAACCAGATCCGTGAACTGGCGCGGAAAGCATCGCCAGCGCCGGCGAACTAGAACTTTTGCTCGTCCGCTGAAGGACCGTAAAGACCAGGGACAGGAACATCCAGCAGGCGCAGGTACACGGTTAATTGTCCGCGATGGTGAATCATGTGATTGAGTACCATGCGGCGCACGACGGCCGCGCGCGGCTCGCGAAATAGTTCCCGCTCGCCCATGAGCAGCGTCCATGGTTTGGAGTAAGCGGCATCGTCGGCATCAGCGAGCGCGGCGCGGCCATCGGCGCGGTTCTTGTCGAAGTTGGCGAGAAGCTCCGCGCGATTCGATGGTTTGGGCATGGTTGGCCCTGGGTTGGTCGAGGGAGCGAGATTCAGCGAATCTTCCTTCATCGTCATGACCAACCAGATGGGAAGGTTCGAAATATGGCCGGCCATCCAGCCCAGCGTGCCGGACTTCGGATGCGGCTGCCAGGAGAATTTGTCGTCGGGCACGCGCTCGAGGGTGCGGCGCGTGTTGTCCATTTCCATGTCGAATTCGGGGAGGATCGTATCTTTGTATGCCAAGGCGTTTACTCCTTATTTATGTGCAAGTTTAGAGTGCGGTCATTCTATCAGCCCGGCGGCAGCCAGATGGATAGATCGGGCGGGAGCGCATTCCGTTGGGGGTAGTGTCCTAGTTTGCCTTTTTCACCACGGAGTCACAGAGGCACGGAGAAAACCTTGAACCTGTAAAAACCAGAAGGAATAGGTCTTGCCCTAGCAGTTCGGTTCTCTGTGACTCCGTGACTCCGTGGTGGAAAAACCAAGGTAGGACAGTACCCCGTTGGGAGACGCCTGTATTCCGCCCCGCCCAGAGGGTAAAATAGACAATTCCGTCTGCTACCAGACGGGCCGTTAGCACACGCATTGCCTACATCGCACAGAACTCCGTGCGAAGTACCTGTTGTCATGCATCGCCGCTGTTATGCATCGAGCGTTTAGCATTTGACTCGTGGAACCTGTCGAAAATCTCGTGAACGCTGGATCGGCCAAGGCTCCGACCGACGGCAATGCCCCAGGTAGAGGAGACGGGCGGGCAGCGATCAATCTGTCTGCCGTTCCTTCGAAGCGGGCGCGGCCGCGTCCCTCTGCGCCCGTCTATTGGCGGGTTGAAGGGAGCCTGCTCGAACTGACCACGATCCGGCCGATTGCCTTCTTTACCTGGAACAGCCAGACCTTTATCGCGCGCTTCGTCAGGCGCAGTCTGGTGCTGCTAATGGCCTTGCTCCGGCCCTTTTTATATGCGGCCAACCGGAAGGCTGCGACTCGAATTGTGTATTCAGTGCTGCGCGGCATTTCGCGCGACCGTCTGGATTCGCTGGGCGAAGAAGAATTCGAGTACAAGCTGAAACCCCTGCTCAAGGAAGAGGGAGTGCGGCATCTGAAGGCGCTGCAAGCCACCGGCGCCGACGTCGTGCTGGTGAGCCAGGGACTCGATCACGTAATGCGTCCGCTGGCTCGGCACCTGGGAGTGCGCTGGATCATTGCCAACCGGCTCGACTTTCGCGATGGCGTTGCGACGGGACGGCTGCTGAGCCCGATCATTCGACCGCGCGGAATCTTCGCGCGTATTCGCGAAAACGGTCCGGACGGGCAACAGAGTCCGGCGCGCTGGGTGCGTGCGCTTGGCCTGCGGGGACCGAAGGCGCTGCAGTCGGCGATCGTGCCGGCGGTGCGCGTGGAGGAGCCTCGCGTCCGGCCGATTGTTTACTTCGACGAAACGCGGCACCCGGAGAAACTTTCGGTGCGGAAGGCTTTGTCGGGGAAACACTTGATGCTAATCGGCGTCACCGGATTTATCGGCAAGGTATGGCTGGCGAATACAATGCTGGATTTGCGGGAAATCGGGAAATTGTATCTGCTGATCCGGGGGCAAAAGACCAACCCGGCGCAAAAGCGCTTCGAGAAGATGCTGGAGGAGTCTCCGGTCTTCGATCCGGTATTCGAAAAATACGGCGACGGATTGGGCGCGCTGCTGGCCGACAAGATTGAGGTGGTGGAGGGTGATGTATCGCAGCCTGCCATGGGCCTTGAGCCCGAAGTCGCGGCGCTCCTCGCCAAAGAGCTCGATCTGATCATCAATAGTTCGGGGCTGACCGATTTCAATCCCGATCTGCGGGACGCCGTGGCCGTGAACGTGGATTCGACCTATCACCTGGTCGAATTTATTCGTGGCTCGGATCACGCGGCCTTGCTGCATCTTTCGACTTGCTACGTTGCCGGGCAGCGGGATGGACGAGTTCCCGAGCGGGTGCGGGCGAATTACACGCCGGCCGGCGTGGCCAACTTCGACGCCGAAAGCGAGTGGTATCAATTGCACGAAATGCTCGAGTCGGCCGAGGCGCGCGCGGAGGGGCCAGACGTAACCGCAGAACTGACTGAGCAGGCGCTCGGCAAAGAGCACGCTGCCAAAGACTTGAGTGGGGTGGCGTTGGAAAACCAGATTCGCAAGAATCGCGCCCGCTGGTTGAAGAACTATCTGACGCAAGAGGGCATGAAGCGGGCGACGGCGCTCGGGTGGCCGAACACCTACACATACACGAAGAGCCTGGCCGAATCGCTGATCGCGAAGTATGGCGCGGGCCTGCCGATTGCGATCGTGCGCCCGGCCATCGTCGAAACGTCAGTCTTGAAGCCATTTCGCGGATGGAACGAGGGCATCAATACGTCGGCGTCATTGTCGTATCTGCTGGGAACGTCATTCCGGCAACTGCCTTCAAACGAGCGCAAGCGGCTCGACATTATTCCGGTGGATGCGGTGTGCTCCGGCATGACGCTGATCGCCGCGGCGCTCGTCGAGCGGCGCCACGATCCGCTGTATCAACTGGCGACCTCGGTGACGAATCCCTGCGACATGGGCCGTTCGATCGAGCTTACATCGCTCGCGCACCGCCGGCACTATCGTGCTCAGGAAGGCCTTGAATACTGGCTGCGCCTGCGCATGGATGCGATTTCGGTTTCGAAGGCGCGTTATAACCGCATGTCGGCGCCCGCGCAAAAGATGATCGTGCGCACGATTCAAACAGTGATGTCTCCGTTGCCGCTCCAGAACAAACCGCTGGCCAAGGCGGAACGGCTTCTCTCGCGGGTTGAAAAACTGGTTGAATTGTTCGAGCCTTTCATCCTGCACAACGAACACGACTTTGTTGCCGATAACGTCGAGAAGCTGTCGCAGGCCCTGGTGCCCGAAGAGCAAGAGGCTTTCGGCTACGACACGGCGGGCCTTGACTGGTGGGAGTACTGGATCGATATTCACATTCCCGCGTTGCGGCGCTGGACGTATCCTTTGATTGAAGGCAAGCCGCTGGAGGCGCGCGAGCCGCGCGTGTTGCAGATGCCGGCGAGACAATGGCTCCGGACCGGCTGCCAACGAAAATACGGATAGAGTGAAGACAGGGACGAACGGAGCAACGTGGCGATTTTCCTGACCGGCTCGACTGGCTACATCGGCGCGCACGTCGCCGCCAATCTGCTCAGCCAGCACGATGCAACTTTGAATTTGCTGGTGCGCGGGCGCGATCCGCGCGAGGCTGAACTGCGCCTCTGGAATGCGATGCAGTTGCACTTGCCGTTCCCCGCCTTTTACGAGTACCTCCAGGCAAAGATCCGGATTTTTCGCGGCGACCTGACCGATCCCGGATTCGGCCTGGACCGCGCAGATTACGACAAGCTGGTGCATACCACAGATTCGGTGATTCATTGCGCGGCCTCGCTCAATCGCAAATCGGAGAAGGCATGCCTGAACGTGAACCTGCGCGGGACGCTCGAAGTACTGCAGATGGCGCGGCAGTCGCAGTACTATCACGGGCTGCGGCGGTTTTCGGACATCAGCACCGTGGCCGTGGCGGGCAAGCGCAGCCATGAAGTTGTGACCGAGGATCGGTCGATTGAATGGGACCGCTCGGACTATGATCCTTATGCGCGCACCAAGAAATTCTGTGAGCATATGGTGCGCGAACTGCTGCCGGATGTCCCGTTGACGATCTTTCGGCCGAGCATCGTGCTTGGCGACAGCCGTTACCCGGAAACGACGCAGTTCGATATGGTCCGCTCGTTCGTATTTTTGGCGGGCCTGCCAGTGTTGCCATTTCGCGGAAGCGACCGGATCGACATCGTGAACGTCGATTTTGTGGCGGACGCGATTTCGACGCTCCACATGAAGGAGAAGCCCGCGTACGATACCTATCACCTTTCTTCGGGCACGGGCTCGCAGACTTTTCGCGAGTTGACAACCGCGCTGGCCAAGGCGCAAAACACGCGTAAGACGATTTTTCTGCCAGTAATGGAAGGACCATTCACCGCGTCGGTGAATATGCTGGCCAATCGCCAGGGCCGGATCGGGCGTGGCGCCGCGTTGATGAAAGTTTTCTTGCCCTATTTGACGTGGAACACGGTATTCGACAACAGACGGGTCACGACGGAGCTGGGGCGCAGACCAGTCCCGTTTTCCGCATACAGTTTTCCGCTGCTGCGCTTCAGCCGGCAGCATCATTTCAGCTATCCATACAAAGAGTGGCCAACAACTGCGAAGGCAGGAGGGTCAGCCGCATGATGGACTTCGTTCTGGAAGCTTGGGTGTCGGGAATCATCGAAGGCAAGAAAGTGCAGTGGATGATGGGTCATGGCGAGCCATGGAAGCCGGGCGACAAATTGAAGCTGCTATTCGCCGGTTACAACGGCACGCGTAATACGGGATCGGATGTGCGGGTGGAGGAGATGCTGCGGCAAGTGCGGCGGATACTGGGCCCGGAGCACGTTGACCTCACGATGATGACGTTTAACTTCGACCGTTCACGCGGCTATTTTGAAGGCACGTCGCAGGTGCGCTTGCCGGATATTTTCCCGCCGTTCCTCGCCAACGAGGTGCCCAAGCATCATGGCGTGATTGCGTGCGAAGGATCGATGTTCAAGTCCAAATTCGCCAATGCTCTCGCGACGATGATGATCGGATCGCTCGGGATTGCGGCGGCGGAGAACAAGCTGTCGGTCGGATACGGCGCCGAGGCCGGGCAGATGGATCCGCTCGTCTCGAAGATGTGTGGACGATATTGTAAGCATTCATTGGTAATTACGCGCAATGAAGAGTCACGCAAGATATTGCGCGAGTTGGGTGTGCCCACGGAACTGGGCACGGACACCGCTTGGACCTTTGAGCCGCTGGGCGCGGAATATGGCCAGAAGGCATTGCGAGATGTGGGATGGGATGGAAAGACGCCGGTGCTGGCGGTGTGTCCGATCAATCCATTTGAATGGCCAGTGAAGGCTTCGATCGCCAAGGCGGCATTGCACAGCGTGGCGGGCGCATATAAAGACAGTCATTATCGCGGGCCCTACTTCCACAATGCCGGGCCGGAGGCGGACCGGGCTTATGAATACTACTTGAGCTCGATTGCCAAGGCAGTCGCGGCGTTTCGCCAGAAGAAAAATGTTTTTGTGATCATGGCGGCCACGGAGCGGCTGGATGCGCGTCCATGCAAACGCATCTCGGAAAAATTGGGCGGCGTGCCGGTGCTGACCTCGGAAGATTACAACATGTACCAACTGGTGAGCATCCTGCGCGCCTGCCGGATGATTGTCTCATCGCGCTATCACGGCATTGTGACTTCGATGCCGGCGCTGGTGCCGTCGGCGGGAATCACCATGGATGAGCGGATTCGCAATCTGATGCACGAACGCGGGCACACCGAGTTGCTGATGCATGTGGACGATCCGGACCTGGAGACGCGCACGTTGGCCGCGCTCGAAATTCTGGATCGCGACGGCGAGCGGATCGCCGACGGAATTGGGCGCACGGTAGTGCGCAACTTAAAATTGATGGCGCGCATGGGCGTTTATTTTGAAGAGGAAGTGCAGCGGCGCTATCCGGAATTTCCCACGCGGCGCGGCGAGTGGAGCTGGGAGGATTACCTTCCGCCCATGAGCGAAGGCTTAAAGGGGCTGGTGCAGGCTTACAGTTAGTTGCGTCTGGAAGCCGGGCAACGCATCGAGAGAGTATTCCGAAGAAAGTTCCGAAACAAAGTGCTGAATGTCATTCGTTGAGCAGATTTTCTCGATCCTGGAGAAGAGCGGCGACGCGGTCGTGCTACAGGAAGTGCGCGCGGACCAGACCGTTGCCTGCACGGCCCGCCAGTTGTTGGAACAGGCGCGTGTGGCGCGCGCTTACTTGCGCCGATTGCGTTTGAAAAAGGGCGATCGCTGCGCGCTGGTTGCGCACAATTCGATCCGCTGGGTGGCGATGGATTTAGCCATCATGGCGGAAGGGCTGATCGCGGTGCCGTTGTACGCGCGGCAAGCGCCGGCCGAACTGGTCGCGATGATGAAGGATTGCTGGCCTTCGGTGATCGCCTGCGGCGAACAGGCTCTCGGCGATGCGATCGTGCAGGAGTGGCCGGAAGCGCCGCCGGTTTTCACATTCGACAATGTCTTCGCCGCAGGACGCGAGCCGTTGAGCAGTTCGGGATTATCGATCACGGACCCGGATGTCGTTGCGATCATCTATACCTCGGGAACTTCGGGCGAGGCCAAGGGCGTGATGCTGAACGCCGGCAACATCGGCCACATGCTCGGTTGCACCTCGGGAAGGCTCGATCAACTCATGAAGAAACGGACGGGACAGGACTCGGTTTTCCATTACCTCCCGTTCTGTTTTGCGGGCTCGTGGATACTGCTGCTGACCTGCCTGCTGCGGGGCAGTCGGCTCACCTTGAACACGGAGCTCGGAAAAATTGCGGCTGACTTGCGGGCCGCGGCACCCGATTATTTTCTCAATGTTCCGGCATTGCTCGAACGCATGCGCAAAGCCGTCGATGAGCAGCTTTGGAAGACGGGCGGCGTGGCGTTAAAGATTTACAGTAAGGCCAAAGGCGCGTGGGCGCGAAAGCATGAGGGCAAATCGCGCGCGGGGGACGGGGTTTGGCTTGCAATGGCGAACCGGCTGGTGTTTCCGACGATTCGCAAAAAGATGATTGGACCGAGCCTGCGCGCGCTGATCTGCGGGTCGGCGCCGCTGAGCGTCGATACGCAGCTCTTTTTTATGATGCTGGGAATCCCGGTGCTTCAGGTGTATGGACTGACAGAGACGACGGCCATTTGCACGATGGATGATCCCGATGGCCGCGTGGTGGCAGGCCGCGCCGGACCTGCGATTTCCGGCGTTGAGATGAAATTGGCCGAGAATCAGGAGATCGTCGTGCGCGGTCCGAATATTTTTCCCGGATATTGGGATCGTTCCGAGGAGACCGAAAAAGTTCTGCGCGATGGTTGGTTCTACACCGGCGATCAAGGCGAAGTGGATGATGCCGGGAACTGGAAAATTGTCGGGCGCATCAAGAACCTGATCATTCTTGGGTCGGGCCACAACATCGCGCCCGAGCCGATCGAGGATAAAATTCTGCAGCACCTGCCGGGAGCGGTGCAAGTGGTGCTGTTGGGGAATGCGCGAGGATATCTGACGGCGCTGATTACGGGGAAAGTGGACGCCGACAAGGTACAAACGGCATTGCAGGCCGCGAGTTCGACGTTGCCGCACTACAAGCAGGTGCGCGGCTTCCACATCATCGAGGAGCCGTTCACGATCGAAAGCGGGCTGCTGACCGCGAATGGGAAACTGAGGCGCGACCTGATTGCGCAGCGTTTTCGCGGTGAAATCGACGCGATGTACGCGGCGGCAACCACGGCATGAGCGGACACGATGACTGAACACGCCATGAGTGAACACAAGGGCCAGACGCTTTCGTGGCAGATGGTAAATGGGGCGATTGAGTTGACGCTTCATCGCGAGGCCTGCAACGAGATTGGCTCGCTCATGCTCGACGAGTTGGAGGGCTTTGCGCGCGCTTTGCCGGAGTTAACAAGTGAGGCACATGCGCTGATTCTCCATTCCTCGCAACCGGCGGGATTTTCGGCGGGAGCGGACTTGCGTGAGTTGTATCAGCGATCGCAGGGCACGGAGAAGGCCGCGGCGGTGGGCGGGGTGCGGGAATTTCTGGAGCGCATTCATGCCGTCATGAACGCGATCGACGCGCTTCCGATTACGACGATCGCGGCGGTACACGGCGTCACCTTCGGCGGCGGGTTCGAATTGGCGCTCGTCTGCGACATTATTATTGCGGATCGGATGGCGCGCTTTTGCTTTCCGGAGTTGCGGCTCGGGCTGATTCCGGGGTTCGGCGGTATTCCGCGTCTGAAGCGTGATCTGGGCAATGCCGTCGTGCGCGACCTGCTGATGACGGGACGCAGCTTCAATGTGATGAAGGCTCAGCAAATTGGACTAGTAAGCCAGATCGCCGCGGAGGGAGAGGCGTTACGCTTGGCGCGCGCGACGGCTGCTCAGATCGGCAAATTTGATCGCGCGACGGTGGCGGCGGCGAAGAGGTTTGTGAAGCCGATCCCGTACGAGGAGTTGAAGCGCGAAATCGATATTTTTTGCGACTTGTATCAGCGGCCGGCAGTCGAAGAAGGGTTGCGTAAGTTTGTGGAGAACGAAGGGCCGCAGCCGTACTTGCCTTGATTTGTAATTGGTAATTTGTGATTTGTAATTGAAAGGCCGTAACTGAAGATATGCAAACTACCGATCAGACTTTAGATGAGATATTGAATCTTGCCGCTATGCACTTTAAAGTGCCGCGCGAAAAGCTCACGCCCGACGACGACTTCTTCAAAACGCTCGGCATTGATAGTTTGCAGGCGCTCGATCTGCTCACACGGCTTGAACATCACTTCCGCATCGAGTTGCCGGATTACGAGTTGCAGGGCGTGTCGGATTTCCGCACGTTGGCGCAGAGAATTCAGTCACGGCTGTGAGTGGGCTTCACCACAAGGCGCAGGGACACGCAGAAAATCTTTATCTTTTCAAACAGCGTTTTCCCCTCGCCCATCTCTGGCGATCAGGGGTTCTGGTAGACTTTTTGGTTCTCTCTGTGCCCCGGTGTCTCCGTGGTGAGATAACAATCTGAATGCTTGACCTCCATCAATATGCCAGCCTGGGCGCGGCCCTGAGCGCAGCCCTCGATCACTGGCCCAACGAAACCTGCCTGATTGAAGCCGATCGCGACCGCGAAAAGGTTCGTCTCACTTACTCCGACTTCAAGGAAATGGCCAAGCCGTTCTGCCGCGCGCTCCAGGATGCCGACTTCAAGGCGGGCGACCGGGCGGCGATCATCATGACGAATCAGTCGAAGTGGCTGATTTCGGCCTATTCGCTTTTGTTCTGTGGCGGTGTGCTGGTGCCGCTCGATTACAAACTGACGGCGGCGGAACATCTGCAATTGCTGGCTCATTCGAAGGCGCGATTTCTGATTGTCGAGTATTACCTGTGGCGCGCGATTACGCAGGCGCCGGAATTCTCCAAGCTCGCGGCTCAGATTGTGCTGGTGACCGAAGCGCCGGCGGGCGCGGATTTACGCGGCGCTTACCGCTGGGAAGAATTTCGGCGCAAGGGCGATCCGCAGTTTGTGGAGCGGCAGCGCGAAGACACCGCCTGTATCGTGTATTCGTCGGGAACCGGCGGACGGCCGAAGGGATGCGTGCTCACCCACGATGCTTATCTCGAGCAGTGCACCGCCTTGACGGCGTGGTATCCGTTCTGGCCGGGCGTACGCTATCTGAGCATTCTGCCTACGAATCATGCGATCGACTTCATGGTCGGTTTCATCGGGCCGTTTGTCTGCGGAGCGTGCGTGGTGCATCTGCGAACGTTGCGGCCGGAGTTCGTACGCGATGCGTTTGTGCGTTATCGCATTACCTACGTGAGCCTGGTTCCGATGGTGCTGAAGAATCTGGAGCGCGGGCTGCGGGCGAAGTTCGACGAACTGCCGTCCAAGAAACGATGGATGCTGGATCGCTTGATTGGGTTGAACAAGGGGCTCACGCGCGGGCGGCCGCGCCTGGCGATTAGCCGGCGGTTGCTTCCGCAGGTGCACAAGGCCTTTGGCGGGGAGCTGTTGGCGCTGATTGTGGGCGGCGCGTTTACCGATCCTGTGACCATGCAGTTCTTCTACGATCTTGGAATTCCCGTCACGTGCGGGTATGGGTTGACCGAAGCTTGCACGGCGGTGACGCTGAATGATCTGAAGCCCTTTCGCGCAGATACCGTTGGAAAGCCGCTGCCTGGCAGCGAAGTGCGCATTCTCAATCCCGATGAGGATGGGATTGGCGAGGTCGCAGTGCGGAGCCGTTCCGTAATGTCCCATTATCTTGACGATCCGGAGCAGACCGCGCAGACGATTGTTGAGGGCTGGCTGCTGACTGGCGATCAGGGCCGGTTTGACGGCAACGGGCACCTCCAGCTTTTCGGGCGCAAGAAGAACATGATTGTCACCGAGGGTGGAAAAAATATTTATCCCGAGGATATCGAGTCGGTGTTCGACGGATTGGCGGTCAAGGAATACAGCGTGTTCGCGGCGAATTTCCTGTGGCCGCAGAAGACCTTGGGTAAGGAAATGCTAGCGCTCGTGATCCGCCTCGATCCGAACCAGCAGTTTGACGATCGCCTGCGCGACGAAATTGTGGCACGCAACCGGCGCTTGCCGGACTTCAAGCGCGTCGGTGGTTATCTTGTGTGGGAGAAAGACTTCCCGCGCACGGCGTCGATGAAGATCAAGCGCGGAGAACTCGCGGCGGAGATTGGAAAGAGCGCATCGCGCGAGAGTGTGGTTGAAATCTAGAGGTCTCAGGTGTCGGGTCTCAGGTTTCAGGAAGATCTCGTGAACCTCAGGCTTAACGCCGAGACCTAAGACCTAATACCTGAGAACTTGTTTTGTGAACGAAGCCTTTCTAGCCATCATCAATCCGGTAGCGGGCGGCGGAAGATGCCGCGATCGCGTGGCAGCGGTGCTGGAACGCCTGCGCAATTCCGGGCTTGCGGTTGAGACTGTGGAGACTAGCGCTGCGGGCGATGCGACGCGGCTTGCTCGGCAAGCTTACGCGCGCGGATACCGGAAGTTCATTGCCGTCGGTGGAGACGGAACTTCTTATGAGATCGTGAACGGTCTTTTTTCCGACAGTCAGGCAGCGTCGAGCGATCCATCGGCGCAGATTCCGACGCTGGCATTTCTGCCTTTGGGAACTGGCAACTCTTTTCTGCGCGACTTCAGCGACCCAAAAGCTCCCGACCGCGGTCTGGAACATGCATTGCGGTCGCTTGGAGGCTCGACGGTCGCGTGCGTGCGATGTTCTGCGGTTGACGCACAGCACAGGGAGAGCTTTACTACATCAATCTTGCCAGCGTTGGTTTTGCCGCGGATGTTGCGGCGATGCGGCATCGGCATTTCTCGGATTGGGTCATGCTGGTTATTTGCTGGCGATCTTCGTGAGTCTGGCGCGCTTGAAACGCCGTCCGTTTCCGGTGCGCGTGAATGGCGAAGGGAGCGTTCGATTCGCGGTCCTGCCTGTTTCTGACCTTCAACAACAGCAAGTTTACGGGCGGAACGATGATGATTGCTCCTGACGCTACGACCGACGATGGCTTGATCGAGTACGTGCGTTGGGGACCGATTGGACGAATGGGACTGATTCGGAATCTGTCTACGCTTTACGACGGGTCGCACACGAAGCATCCGCTGGCTGAGCGAAAAGCAGTTCAGCGGGTTGAGTTTAAGCTCGATGGTCCGGTGGACGTGATGATCGATGGCGAGGTGCTGGCGCTGGAATGCCAGGCGATCGATGTTCTGCCTTCGGCGTTGCGCGTCGTGGTATAAGAACTTCATGTCGCAAGAGAGACAAAAGCGGAGAAAAGAACAGGCGGCGATCGCCGCGGGCGCTCGACCGATGACGCGGCGGCGCCTCGCCATCTATGCAGTGTTGATCGTGGCCGCTTTCGCTCTGGCCTATTTTCTGGGCACTCAGCAGCCGCCATGCGCGATCCATCCAGAAACTCTTTGGGCTGCGCAAATACGACGCTTTCGCTCGATGTCTGGGCGATCGCGGAGTGAAGTTCTATGGCGCGTGGTGGTGTCCGCATTGTATGGAGCAGAAAGAGGAGTTTGGCGCATCGATTGACGAAGTTCCGTACATCGAATGCGGCGTGAAGGGCGATACGCACGCGAAGACGCAGGTTTGTAAAGACGCTGGAATCACGCACTATCCGACGTGGCAATTTCCGCCGACGGGCGAGCGCGTGGAACGCGTTTTCGGCCTGGAAGAGTTGCGCGACCGAACCGGGTGCTCGCTGCCGTGAGCGACTTGGCGAAGCGCCTGATGACGTTGATTGCCGTTCTTGCCGTCTGCGGAATTGCGGTGTCATCGGTTTCGTTGCAACGGCACTACGCGAAGTCGAAGACTGAGTTTTGCGATGTCGGAGAAGCCTTCAATTGCGACATCGTCAATCGCAGCGAGTATTCGACGTTGTTGGGTGTTCCGGTCGCGCTGATTGGAATGCTGGGATACGGAGCGCTGGCCGGCTTGGCTACTGTTTATCGCTCGCGCACCGAAACGCCAACGCTGCTCTTCGCGGGCGCTGCTGCGGGTTTGGCGTTTGCGCTCTATCTGACTTATATCGAAGGCTTCGTGCTTGGGGTGTGGTGCATCTTGTGTCTTGGTTCGCTGGCGGTGATTTCTTCGATTGCGATTCTTTCGGGAATTGTCTGGCGAACGTGCAAGGCGGAATGAAGAATTGCTCTCGCTTCGCATTGCGGTCCGCGGTTTTCGCAGAGTCATGCTTGCTTTGACGCGGTTGTGATAACGCCGGCCAACTGCAGATCCCTCGTCCGCTCACTTCGTTCGGGCTCGGGATGACAAGGGGGACAGGGTTGGGAAGGCGTCAATAATCTTGTTCATGGTCGCGTCAATAGTCTTTTTTCATGTTTCCATTCAGACCGAAAAAGCTTAAGAGCGCTCTGCCTGAGATCGCGGTTCCGATCGCCGGCGGAACACTTCATTTGCACGAATTGCGCAGCCGCATTTTTAAGAATTCGCGGTTGGTGCGCGTGTGGACGCCTCCCGGATACGGTGAGCCCGCTGGAACGCGGTATCCAGTGCTTTATTTGAACGATGGGCAGAATTTGTTCGAAGCCTCAACGGCCTTCGCCGGCGTGCATTGGGAGGTGGGCGAGACCGCGAGCCGGTTAATTGCCGAAAAGAAGATTCCGCCGCTGGTGATCGTAGGCATCGACAATACTGGTAAGAACCGCATCCGCGAATACCTGCCTTGGAGATCGCCCGACGTGAAAGTGCTGATCGTCAAAGGCAAGCTTTATCCGAATTTTTTGCGGCGCGAGGTGATGCCCCTGGTCGAGAGCCGGTTCGCGGTGCTTTCTGGTCCCGAAAACACCGGCCTGGGCGGATCTTCTTTGGGCGGATTGATTGCGCTGTATACGCAGATTGCGGCGCCGGGAGTTTTCGGACGACTGCTGATCGAGAGTCCGTCGCTGGGGGTGGCACACCGAAAGATTATTTACGACTGCCGGCGTTTTCGGCGCTGGCCAGAACGCGTGTATCTGGGGATGGGCACGCGCGAATTGGGCGACGTCAAGAAAGATGAAAAAATTGCAAACGATGCGCGCGAGCTGGCGGTCCTGATCGGCGGAGCGGGGTTGGACGAGCATCGGCTCAAGGTGAACATTGAAGAGGGTGCTTCGCATTCGGAAGCGTCGTGGGCCCGGCGGTTGCCGGCGGCGCTCGAATTTTTGTATGGCGAGCCGCGAGCTGCAACCCTCGAGCCGTGAGCTCCTAATTGATTTCCCCAGTTGAATCGCGGTTCTCGCAGGTGCATCCAAAGCATAGTAGACAACGTCCAGACGTTAACCGGTGTAAAATTACTGTTTGCAGTTCTTCTAGTCTTCTTCGCAGAAAGGAATTCCTTATGGCAACCATGGAAGCTCCCCCGCGGGTGCAGGCGCGCTCGCACGAAACTCCATTCAAGAATGAGGCGTTTGTCGATTTCACGAAAGAAGAGAATGTGCGCAAGATGCGCAGCGCGCTCGAGAAAGTGCGCGGGCAACTGGGGCGCGAATACGATCTGATAATTGGCGGCAAGCGAGTGAAGACGCAGGACAAGATTAAGTCGATCAATCCTGCGAAACCGTCCGAGGTAGTCGGCGTTCACCAGAAGGCCGGCAAGGAACACGTTGAGCCGGCCGTGAATGCGGCGTTGAAAGCGTTTTCGACCTGGAGCCGCGTTCCGCTGGAAGAGCGGGTTTCGCTGCTGTTTCGCGTCGCCGATGTAATGCGCGAACGCAAGCTGGAATACATGGCGTGGCTGGTTTTTGAAGTTTCAAAAAACTGGCTGGAGGCCGATGCCGATATTTCCGAGACGATCGATTTCTGCGAGTTCTACGGGCGCGAGGCGCTGCGGCTGACGCAGGCTACGCCCGCGGTTCAGTTGCCGGGCGAGCGTGACACCCTGACTTATATTCCGCTGGGTGTGGGCGCGGTGATTCCGCCGTGGAATTTTCCCAGCGCGATCATGGCGGGCATGACGCTGGCTTCGGTGGTCTGCGGCAACACCGTGATCCTGAAGCCGTCAAGCGATTCGCCGACGATTGCGGCGAAGTTTATTGAGTTGCTGGAAGAGTGCGGGCTGCCGGAGGGCGTGGTGAATTTCTGCCCGGGTGGCGGGGCCAGCTTCGGCGATGCGGTGGTCTCGCATCCCAAGGTTCGCTACATTGCGTTTACCGGATCGCGGGAAGTTGGGCTGCACATCAACCAGTCGGCGGCGCATCAGCAGCCGGGGCAAGTTTGGATCAAGCGGACAGTGCTTGAGATGGGCGGCAAGGATGCGATCATCGTCGACGCCGACGCGGATATCGATTCGGCGGTGGAAGGCGTGGCGCAGGCGGCGTTCGGATTTCAGGGGCAGAAGTGCTCGGCTTGCTCGCGCGCGATTATTGACGAGCGCATCTATGACAAGTTTTTGGAAAAGCTGAAGGCACGCGTCGAAAAGATTAGCGTCGGCGATCCGGTGGCGAATCCCAACATGGCCGCTGTTATCAACGAAGGCTCGATGAAGGATATTTTGAATTACATCGAGATCGGGAAGAAAGAAGGACGTTTGATTACGGGCGGCGGGCGCGCTACGGCGGCGGGCGAGGGATATTTTATCCAGCCTACCGTGATTGCCGACATCCAGCCGAAGTCGAAGCTGGAGCAGGAGGAAATTTTCGGGCCGGTGCTGGCGGTGATCAAGTCGCGGAATTTCGATCATGCGCTGGAAATCGCGAATGACACGGAGTTCGGGCTGACAGGCGCCTTGTATTCCTCGTCGCGTGAGAAGCTGGATCGCGCGGTGCGGGAGTTCCACGTCGGCAACCTCTATTTGAACCGCAAATGCACGGGGGCGATGGTTGGAGCGCATCCGTTTGGCGGGTTCAATATGTCGGGGACGGATTCGAAGGCCGGCGGGCCGGATTATCTTCTCCTCTTTACTCAGGCTAAGAGCGTGGGGGAAAAGATTGGGTAGCGTTCTCTCCAGCGCTTTATTGTTCGGATGAGCAGAATTCCCGTTGTGCCGGGGTTACAGGGAGAATTCCCTGACCCTGCAACTCGGGGATGGGTTTGTAGGGGTCCTTCGACTTCGCGGGGCTCGCTTCGCTTACCCCGCTCCGCTCAGGATGACAGTGATGAAATAGTGCTAAGAATCAAAAGGCCGCCTCGCGGGCGGCCTTCTTTCTTGGTTCGAATTTTGGTTTAGACCGTGGCAGGCTGCGACGCGGGCGGTGCGGCGGCGGCTGCTGTTGCGGCGGCGGCTTCGTTCAGAATGCGGTGGTGAATGGTGAAGAGCGCCAGCTCCAGACGATCGGAGACGCCGATCTTGTCGTAGACGTTGCGCAGGTAGTTCTTGATGACCTGCTCGGTGGTGCCGAGCTGGGTGGCGATTTCCTTGTTCTTGTAGCCTTGCACGATGAGGGCGACGATGCGCAGTTCTTTCGCCGTGAGGCGATCGCGGACGCGCAGACCTACCATATCGTTTTCGGTCAACTCGCTGGGGACGGCCATGTCCTGGACCCAGGTTTCGCCCCGGGCTACCTTGCGGACGCAGTCGACGAGCGCGGGGCTGGTCACGTTTCTATAGACTACGCCGTGCGAACCGGCGGCCATGTAGCGCTGGGCGCTCTCGCCGGTATCGGCGAGAACGACGACGCGCGTCTTGTTGCGGTTGGCCGCGGTCAGGACGGAATTGAAGTCGGAGTGGAAACCTCCGGCGATGACGAGCACGGCGGCGCGGAACTTGTCGAGCGCCATGAACATCTGCTCGGCGGTTTGGGCCTGCGCCACGATGCGCATTTCGTCTTCAACGGCCAGAACTTTGGCGATGCCCGCACGAAAGATGGCCTGATTGTCGGCCAGAATAAGCTTCAACATGATGTCGCTCCCGGTTACGAGTTGCGCACAAATTCGTAAGAGTCAATGACGCAGGCGACGCCCCGGTTGTCGGAGTCCTTGCCCGCGGGCTCGTCGGTTCGCACGACGCGGCCGTTGCAGTGGATGGTCACATTCTCCTTGCCGCCGGTAACTTCGGGCGGCAGGGTGATGTCGAATTCTACGGGCGAGCCAACCTCGAGCGACGAATCGGCTTTGATGTAAACGCCGGCGGCGCTCAAGTCGCCAGTGATCCCGCTCGCTGCGGCGGAGTTATCTTCTCTATGAATCTTGATCGGCAGATGCAGTGGAAATCTTTTTCCGGTACGGGCTTCAGCCACAATGCCTCCTCTGCTCGCTTACGTGGGGGACTCTACCAATGGATGGAACCGAAGAAACTTTTCCAACCCTGAGCCTGTTGAGCAGCTAAAGGCGTTATATCACGGAAAACCTCTCGAAAAGAAGGGGTTAATTACCGAAGTAATGAGGTAGGAACTGGATACCTCCCGGTGAAAACGGGGTGAAAATCGGAGGAAATTTGATGGGCGGGGGCTATTTTTTGTATTAGGAAGGAGTGGCTGCGGGCGGCGTTTGGGAAATAGGCTCCATGATCAGGGCGTGGTGGCGACGCAGCACGCGTTTGCGGTGAGACTCCTGCAACGGCTGGGCGGCGGCGATGGCACACAGCACATAGAAGAGCGCGGCGTTGGCCGGGATTTGCAGATTGAAGTCGAGTGCGCTGTGCACCAGGATGCCGACGCAGCCGAGCAGAGAGGCTACCGTCAGTGCTCCGGTGGTGGTTTCAGTCCAGCTTTTCAGCTTGGCGGTTGCGTTGCGGAAAATGAGCACGAGAAACGATGCGGCAATCAAAACGCCAGCGAGGCCGGTTTCGACGAGGAGTTGAAGATAGTCGTTGTGCGCCTCGTTGACGAAGAAAACTGTGTAGAAGCTGCGGAATTGCGGATAGACAATGGGGAATGTGCCCAGGCCCCAGCCGAGGATCGGTCGCTTAAGGAACATGTGCAGGCCATCGCGATCGATGGCGAGGCGGGTTCCGCCGGTGATCTCCTGGCGTGCCTCGGAATGAATGCTCGCGAGGCGTTGCGTGAGGTCGTTGCCGCCGAGCCAGACTAGAAAGCCAATGACGAGAAGAAGGACTCCGCCGAGCATGAGAGCGTTCTTCCAATTGCCCTGGCGGGAGCGGAGAAGAAGCACAGCGAGAACGATCATCTCAACGCAGAAAGCCAACATGCCGGCGCGTGAGCCGGAGAGGAAGATGCTTCCGGCCATCAGGGCGGCGATGCCGGCGACGATAAGGCGGCGATTGCCGTCGGTGAAGCGTGTCACGACGAGCACGATGGGAAAGGGCGTGAGCAACTCCATCAGGCCGGCGTAATGATTGTGGTTGACGTAAGAGCCGTAGATCCAACCGCCCTGGGCGGAGGACCAAATCCAAAGGAGTTTTCCGTTCGGAGCTATTCCCTGGAGCACCGCCTGCGCGGCCACGACTGCGCCGTAGAATGTGACCACATTGGCTACCCAATCGAACTGAGAAGAGCGCCGCAGCGATTGCGTCAAGACAAACGCCAGCATGCCATAGGCAGCATAAAGAAGAATGTGGGTGTAGGTGACGTGGCGATACGCGGAGGCGCCGGTCATCCACTGTACGAGGACGAGCGCGAGGAATGCGGCCATCGGGAGATAAAGGGCATTGCTGGCGATCTCGACCTGATGATTGATCCACTGGAGGGCTGCCCAGGCGACCAGGAGAACGATGGCGCAGGCTTCCAGAGCGAAGATAGACCAGGGCTCGACGGCTCCAAAGGCGAGAGGCGCAAGCAGCAAGACCGCGCCGCTGCCGCCGAGAAGGACGGAGTTGGTGAGCGCCAATTTTGGCTTCGCCTGCTTGACGACTGGAGTAGCGGGTTCGGGTTGGACTGCGGCTGCTGCGGCTGAACTCACTTCTTGTCCTTGGAGTCATCGCTCGTGGCGTCCGAGGAATCCTCCGGCGAAAGCCGAAAATCATTGAGCCAAAGCTTGCCGCGAATCGGGCTGTTGGCAGGGAAGCGCTCGATGGCCAGAGTCAGCAGGGTGGTGGTGGCCGGTGTTGTGATCTTTGAATGAGCCTCCTTCCAGAAATCCGCGTCGTTCAGCGGATCGCTGGCATAGAGGGGCGCGCCGGTGTAGGCGTCGCGCAGCACGATCTCTGGACCGCCGGCTCCGTCGAAGTCGCCTGATTTGTAATAGGCGGAAAAATCGTAGGTGGTTGCGCCGCGGACAGGGATCAGTTGCTGAACGCCGGCATCGGAAATGCCTGGGCCTTCAAAGGTCAGCGAGAGCGAGCGGTGGCCTTCGCGGAAGTCGCTGGAGTCGAGCAAGGGGCGCACGCCAATGCGATTGACGTAGGTCCAATCGAAGCCGCCGTTGAGGATGTCGAGGCTGAAATCTCCGTTGACGACCAGGTTCTCATCGGTGGGCAGGTACGCGGTGAGGCCGAGGCTGCCGGCGGCTTGCTCCCACGCGGTCATGGCGGCGTCGGGACGGTGCATCGAAATCAGGTAGCGGATGTATTCGAAGAGATGGCCGGGCTCGAATTTCTCGTGCAGGCCGGTCAGGCGCTCCCAGGTCTGCATGGCGCCAGCAGTTTCCTGCTTGCTGATGAGGAGCGAGAGAAAGGCGAGGAGCGAATCGGTGCGCGCGGGGACGACATTTTGGAGCAGAGCATTCGCGTCAGGGCGGATGCGCCAGCAGGATTTCAGAGCGGCATCGACAAGCGAGTTGTCGTTGCCGATGACGACGTTGAATTCGCGCAGGGCGCGATCGATTTCCCCGTCGATCAGGAAGAAGTTGGCGGCCTCCCAGGCTACGTCGGGGGCAGTGGGCTCGGCCTGGAGGGCGCGCTCGAGCGATGCGCGCTGGCTGGCGAGATCGCCGGCGACTTGATATTGCGCGGCGAGGTCGAACCAGTAATGCGCGTCGTGAGGATTGAGTTTTACGGCGGACTGGAAACTCTGGATAGCCGACTGCGGATCGTTGGCGACGAATGCGAGGTAACGGCCAAGGCGGTGGTGGTAGTCGGCGTTGCCGGGAGAGAGGCGCGTCGCGAGTTGGAGCTTTGGCAGTTCAGAACGGGCCGCGAGGACGCTAGCGGCAAATTCTTTTGCGGCCAGGGCGAGGTAGATGATTGCCAGCAGAGCGAGACCGGCGAATATCTGCTTGCGTTGGCGGTCTGAAAGAGAAGTGGCCATTCGTTCAAATTTGCCGATCCGGCGTACCGGCCGGCAGAAAAATCAGTCCGTAACCCCGCACGCTCCGATCCTACGCGCCGCCGGAGACCGCTTTTGCCTGCTCTTCCGCACCAGTTTCCGCAGGCTCTTCCTGGTAGTAATGACCGTATTTGCCCTGGTACTCGTAATAGTAGTAATAGTCCGGGGAGGTCAGGTCGACGGCGTTGAGGAGCACGCCGGCAACGTGCGCGTTCACCTGCATCAGGATGTCGCGCGAGCGGCGGAGCGCCTGCTTCGTCGTGTGGCCGGAACGGATCACGAGGATAGTCGCGTCGGCACGGGGCGAGAGAACCACCGCATCGGTGACGGAGAGCGTGGGCGGAGTGTCAATGACAATGTGATCGTACTGCTCACGCAACTCGGTGAGCAGGTCGCGCATGTTGGAGGAAGCGAGCAACTCGGCGGGATTCGGCGGCGGGCTGCCGGCCGGCAGAATGAAAAGATTCGGCAGAACCGGTGAGGCGACCACGGTCTGCTGGAGCGTAGCGCTGCCGGTAAGTACGTTGCTGAGGCCGCTGCGCGGGCCCATGCCGAGAGTTTTGTGAACGCTGGGGCGGCGCAGGTCGGCGTCGACCAGCAGCACCCGTGTGCCTTTCTGCGCGAGGACAATCGCGGTGTTGATGCTGGTGGTGGTCTTGCCCTCCTGCGGACGCGCGCTCGTCACCATGACGACTTTGGGAGGGGCTCCTAGATTGGAGAGCAGGAGCGAAGTCCGCAAGGCGCGGTATGATTCGGCCATCTGCGACTGCGGGCGGACCTGCGTGACCATTTCTACGGCTTCCTTGGAGGAGGTCAAAGCGAGCCGCGTGCCCGCCGGTCCTCGGCTGGTGGACTTGGAGCCAAGGGGAATCATGCCCAGCGAAGGCAGGGCCGAGATTGCCTGTGCCTGCTCGGGCGTACGGACAGTATTGTCCATATTCTCCAGCAAAAACGCGAGGCCGACGCCCGAGATGGCGCCGAGCACGAGCGCGAAGGCGAGGTTGCGGGGAATGTTGGGCTCGCTCGGAGCAGTGGGAACGCGGGCGGCGTTAATGATGCGGAAATTATTCGAGCGCAGCCCAGCCGTCACGCCGGCTTCTTTCAGTTTTTCGAGTAGTCCTTCGTAGAGCGTGCGATTCGATTCGACGTCACGCTTCAGCAGGCTGTATTCGATCGCGCTCTCGTTGAGTTTGTTCGCTTCCTGCTTTTGTTTTTCGAACGCCTCCCGCAGCATGGTTTCGCGCTGCAGGGCGGCCTGGTAGTCGCCGCGGAGATGATCGATCGCCTTGTTGATCTCCGTCTGAACCTGCCGGTCAATTTCCTTGAGCTGGCTGTTGAGCTGCGCAACCTTCGGATAGGCCGGACCAAGCTGAGTGCTGAGTTCGGCGACCTGGATGCGAAGGTTGGCCTGCTGCTCGCGCAGCTTATCGAGGAGACTGGAGCCGTTTCCGCCACCCGCGGCGCCCGCGATGATCGCAGCCGCGACGGCTTCCTGATCGCCCGATTGGGTCTGGCGATAGATGGCCTCCTTCTGCATGCGGTCGGATTCGGCCATCGTCATCTCTTTGTTGAGTTCGTCGAGTTTTTCGGTGGTGATGTTCTGCTTTTCGTCGATGCCGAGAATCTCGTGCTCTTTCTGGTAGCGGACCAGCTTTTCCTGCGAGGTTTCCACCTTCATTTGCAGGTCGACAAGCTGTTTGGAAAGCCAGTCCGAGGCCTGCATGGTGGATTCAAACTTGGTCTTAAAATTCTGCTCGACGTAGGTGGCGGCGAGCGTATTGACCGCGTTGGCGGCGAGTTGCGGATCAGTGCTGTTGTAGTGGATCTCAATGATGCGCGTGTTGGGAATGAGAGCGACGCGCAGATTGCCGCGAAACGCTCCGAGCAGAGCCGAGGTGCGGTTGGAATCGTTCTGCAGAGGATCAGCGACAAGGTTCGGCAGCTTTTGCTCGGGATGGCCGCCGAACTCGGGGCGCTTGTCAAGATTGAGCTGGCGCACGACCTGGAGCGCGAGCAGGTCGCTTTGCAGGATGCGAACTTCGGTATCCAGGTCGCTCTGGTCGTAGTAGTCGACGACCGGCATCGAGTCTTTGAAGGTGATGAGATTGGAGTCGGCTTTGTTGACGACGATCTGGCCCACGGCCTCATAAACGGGCGTTTGACGCAGGCTGGCGATGGCCACGATCGCAAAGATGCCGGCCACCACTCCGATGACCAGCCATTTTCTTTTAATGAGGACGCGTAGGTATTCACGGAGTGTAGACTCCTGCGCGGGCAGGACGTTGTAGAGCGCGGAGCCGACCGGCTTGATGAGTTCAGCCGGTTCGGCTGGTTGCAACTCGCGCAATGCGTCGCCGTTTCGGGGGATTAGAGGACCCAATGCCATCGTGCGCACTCTCCGGCCGCCGATCGCATTGCGATGGCGAGCCACTTACACACACTCTTTTCCGCGACCGCGCTCATGGCGACTAACAAAATCGCCACGCAAAAGCGGAATGTTCTGTTAGAAATTTGCCTGATTCTAGCATCCGGTTTCTTTCAGCCGATCTACAAATTGCACAACTGATTGTTCTTTCTTGATTCCCCCCTCGTCTGGGTGTGATGAATCCGCGGCTATACTAGCGGCCAAGGAACATACCCATTACACTCGAATTTCTCTCACTGTAATTTCGAAGGAACAAGAATGGTCAACTGGTCGCAGGAGTCGATACTGGTAACGGGCGGCACCGGATCGTTCGGAAAAAAATTTGTCGAGACGATGCTGCGCGACTACCGGCCACACAAACTGGTGATTTTCAGCCGCGACGAATTGAAGCAGCATGAGATGAGGGCGAGCGGCTTCGATCATCCCAGCTTGCGCTATTTCATCGGAGACGTGCGCGATGCGGAGCGCTTGCGGCGGGCGTTTTCCGGAATCACAGTCGTTGTCCACGCGGCCGCGCTCAAGCAAGTGCCGGCCTGCGAATACAACCCGTTTGAAGCGATCCAGACCAACATCATGGGCGGCCGCAATGTAATCGATGCGGCCATCGACCAGGGCGTGCGGCGGATACTCGCGCTGAGCACGGACAAGGCCGTCAATCCGATCAATCTGTATGGCGCGACGAAATTATGCGCGGAAAAAATGTTTGTGCAGGCCAATGCCTATGCAGGACCGCAGCCTACGCGGTTCAGTTGCGCGCGCTATGGGAACGTGGTGGGCAGCCGGGGCAGCGTGATTCCTATCTTCATGGAGCAGCGGCGACGCGGCAAAATCACCATCACCGATCCACGCATGACACGCTTCTGGCTTACGCTCGAACACGGCGTGAGCTTTGTGATCCGCTGCCTGGAGCAGATGCACGGCGGAGAAATTTTTGTTCCCAAGATTCCCAGCATGCGTCTGGTGGATTTGGCGGAGACAATTGCGCCAGGATGCGAGGTGGAGTACATCGGGATTCGTCCCGGGGAAAAGCTGCATGAGGTGCTGATCTCGGATGACGAGTCACGGCAGGCGCTATCTACGGAAGAGATGTTTGTGATTCAGCCGGCGCATCCGTGGTGGAAGCGCGAGAACTGGGTTGATGCACGGCCGCTGCCCGAAGGCTTCCGCTATTCGAGCGACACCAACGAGCAGTGGCTCACGCGGCGTGAACTGGAGAAGTTGGTCGCGCCGGAATCCAAGCCACTGGCGCTCTCGATTTCTGCGTAGTATGCCTTCCTCACCGCCAAACCTGGAAACGCTCGCCATCCATGGCGGAACTCCTGTGCGCGAGAAATTGTTGCCCTATGGACGGCAGAGCCTGGATGAAGACGACATTCAGGCGGTGGTGGACGTACTTCGATCGGACTGGCTGACGACGGGGCCGAAGGTTCGCGAGTTTGAAGAGACATTTGCGGATTGGGTGGGCGCGCGGTATGCCGTCAGCTTCAGTTCTGGCACGGCGGCGCTGCATGGCGCCGCCTTCGCCGCCGGACTTGGGCGCGGGGGTGAGGCGATCACAACTCCTCTCACTTTCTGCGCGACCGCCAACTGCGTGTTGTATCAGGGCGCAACGCCGGTCTTCGCCGACGTTTGCGATGACACGCTCAATCTTGATCCGCACGAAGTCATAAAAAAACTCTCTTCCCGCACCAAAGCTATCATCGCCGTCGATTACGCCGGACATCCCGCGGCGCTCGATGAATTACGCGAGATCGCGGAGAAGGCTGGGGCGGTCCTGATTGAAGACGCCTGCCACGCGCTGGGCGCGGAATATCACGGCAAACGCGTTGGAAGCCTGGCGGACATGACCGTCTTCAGTTTTCATCCGGTGAAGCACCTGACCACGGGCGAGGGCGGGATGGTTACGACTGACAATCCGCGACGATGGCCGAGACGCTGCGGCGATTTCGCAATCACGGCATCAGCAGCGAGGCGCGTGACCGGCACGAATCGGGGCAATGGTTTTATGAGATGGTTTTGCTCGGGTTCAACTACCGGCTGACCGATATTGCGTGCGCGCTGGGATTGTCGCAGATTGGAAAACTGGAACCGAATCTTGCGCGCCGCCGGGAAATTGCCGCGCAATACGAGCGCGCTTTCCGAGATCTGTGCGAGGCCGATGAGGACGCAGGTCCTGCGATCACGCTGCCCGCAGTGCGCGACGGAGTCGAGCCAGCGTGGCATCTTTATCCCATCCGCTTAAATCTGGAATCGCTTTCCACGGGACGCGCGGAAATTTTTCGAGCGCTGCGCGCGGAGAACATTGGCGTCAACGTTCACTACATTCCAGTGCACCGCCATCCCTATTATCGCGAGCGTTTTTCCGCTGCTTCTCAAGAAGAGAGCTGTCCAGTTGCCGAGGACGCGTACGAGCGTCTGATCAGCCTTCCCATGTTTCATGCAATGACGGACAAGGATGTGGCGGATGTAGTTCGCGCAGTGCGCAAAGTAATTGGCCACTACACCGTGAAGCGCGAGTGCCAGCATGCGCTCGCGGCAAGTCAATCCGAGCCAAGGCATGTCTAAGACTTCGAACCATGTGGATTATCGAGCGATGGTGGTTGGTTGCGGCTCCATCGGGCGGCGGCACGCCAGGAATCTTGCGTCTCTGGGCGTGCGGCATTTCGCTCTTTGCGACACCAATCCCGAAGCCCTCAAACGGTGCAGCGCGGAGGTGAAGGGTGAGCTCTTTTCCGACTATAAAGAGGCGCTCGCAACCTACCGGCCCGATTTCGTGCTGATCTGCACACCACCGGTTTATCACGTGGATGAGGCGTTGGCTGCGCTGCAGGCTGGGGCTCATGTCTTCATCGAGAAACCGCTTTCGCACGAGTCAGCCGGAGTGCTAGTGCTGCTGGCCGAAGCGCGCCGGCATCGCCGGAACGTGCAGGTCGGTTACAACCTGCGTTTTCACCCGGGGCTACAGATACTGAAAGAGCTGATCGACTCAGGCAAGATCGGGCGCGTGCTCTGGCTGAACGTGGAGGCCGGACAGTACTTGCCCGATTGGCGGCCCTGGCAGAATTATCGCGAAAGCTACAGCGCGCGCCAGGAACTGGGCGGCGGCATCATTCTGGATGGCTCGCACGAACTCGACTACATCTGCTGGCTGCTCGGTTGGCCGACGGAGGTGAGTTGCCGCGCCGAACATTTGTCGAGCCTGGAGTTGGACGTCGAGGACTCAGCGTGGATTTACTTGACGTTTCCAGATCGGCGGCGCGCGGAACTTCATCTTGATTTTGTGCAGCGAAGTTACACACGCACGTGCAAGGTTGTCGGCGAAAC
The DNA here is from genome assembly GCA_963698865.1 of uncultured Acidobacteriaceae bacterium. Taxonomy (GTDB): domain Bacteria; phylum Acidobacteriota; class Terriglobia; order Terriglobales; family Acidobacteriaceae; genus Acidiflorens. The sequence goes on from CAVOSL010000007.1 coordinate 2,487,507, forward strand.
GGGGACCGCGCTGTGGGATTTCGGCTCCCAGGAAGTGCGCTGGTTTTCGGCGGAGGATCCGGGTTGGAAAAGCATTCCCTATAAGTTCGAAGTCAATGACATGTACGTCACCGAGATGAGCCACTTCCTGGAATCTCTCGGAAGCGGGACGGGACCGCTGGTTGATCTCGAACAGGGCCGGGACGTAATTCGTGTGGTGGAAGCGGCGAAGAAATCTTCCGCCGAGGGCCGGCCACAAACGCTGAATTGGACGAGCGAAAATCCAGTCGGCCCGGTGGTTGTCATCATTCAAGCGCGTATGGGTTCGAGCCGCTTGCCGGGAAAGAGTTTGGCTGAAATTGAAGGGCGCCCGATGTTGTGGCACGTGATTGAGCGTGTGAAGCGAGCGTGCCTGGTGGATCGCGTGGTAGTGGCAACCTCGACTGCGCGCGCGGACGATGCGATCGAGGCGATGTGCCGCGAGAGTGGCGTGACTTGTTACCGCGGCAGCGAGAATGATGTGCTGGACCGCTACTACATGGCGGCGCGCGCGGAAAAAGCGTCGCAGGTAGTGCGGATTACTGCCGACTGTCCGCTCATCGATCCTGAGGTAATCGACCGCGTGGTGCGGCGCTTCCAGCGCGGCGATGTGGATTACGCGACCAATGCGATGGTCCGCACCTATCCCGACGGTCTGGATACGGAAGTTTTTTCCTTCTGGGCGCTGGAGCGCGCGTGGCATGAGGCCACGAAGAGCTCCGAACGCGAACACGTGACGCCCTACTTGCGAATCGGCAAGTTTCGAACTGCCAACGTGGAATGCGATTCCATTTCTCTCTATCAGCATTACCGTTGGACAGTAGACGAAGCGGCGGACTTGGAGTTCATCCGCGCGGTGTATCGTGCCATGCGCGGAAGAGAAGAGTTTGGAATGCACGATGTTCTGGAACTGCTGGAAAAGAATCCAGGATTGGAAAAAATGAATTCCGATATCGTTTCCAATCGCGGTTACTACAAGAGCCTTTTCCAGGACGCGCACGCGATGGCGGCGCCGAGCCGTCCGATCGCCAAGTCGGCGGCGTGGCTCGAACGATCGGAAGAGGTAATTCCGGGCTGCTCCCAGACTTTTAGCAAAGCGTCGAACCAGCATGTGCGCGGGGTCGCGCCGATATTCCTGGCCAAAGGCAAGGGCTACCGGGTTTGGGATGTCGACGGCAATGAATACATCGATTACATACAGGGTCTTTTGCCGAACATTCTCGGATACGCACACGAGGGCGTTAACGCGGCCGTGGCTGAGCAACTGGCGCAGGGGCACAGCTTCTCGCTGCCGCATCCCCTGGAAGTGGAGTTAGCGGAACGCCTGGCGCGGATCATCCCGTGCGCGGAAAAGGTACGCTTCGGCAAGAACGGATCGGACGCAACTTCGGGCGCGGTGCGTGCGGCGCGGGCATTGACCGGACGCGATCGCATCGCCTGCTGCGGCTATCACGGCTGGCAGGACTGGTTCATCGGGAGCACGACGCGAAATGCCGGTGTGCCGGGCGCGGTGCGCGCGCTCACGCATCCATTCGCCTACAATAATCTCGAATCACTGCAAAAGTTGTTTGACGAGCATGCCGGCGAATTTGCCGCCGTCATCATGGAACCGGTGAATTTCGTGCCGCCGGCGAAGGGTTTTCTGGAAGCCGTAAAGGAACTGGCCCACCGGCACGGCGCGCTGCTCATCTTTGACGAGATTTGCACGGGTTTTCACTTCGGGCTGGGCGGGGCTCAAAAGCGGTTCGGGGTAATCCCCGACCTGGCGTGCTTCGGCAAGGCGCTGGGAAATGGATTTCCGATTTCGTGCGTGGTGGGCCGCTCCGGCGTGATGAAGGTTTTTGAAGATATATTCTTCAGCTTCACGTTTGGCGGCGAAATCGCTTCGATGGCCGCCGCGATGAAAGTACTCGACGTGCTCGAGACAACGCCGGCGCTCGCGCAAATCGAGGCGAATGGAAGAGTGCTGAAGGATGCGTTGAATGCGCTCGCGAAAGAGGCGGGATTGCAGGAGCGCATCCAATGCATTGGCTATTCCTTCTGGTCGCTGATCAAGTTTTTGGATGCGGACGGCAAAGATAGTTTCCTGGTGCGCAGCCTCTTCACGCAGGAGTGTGTAAAGCGCGGCGTGCTCCTGCTGGCAACGCACAATGTGACGGCGGCGCACGATCCGCTGGCGATCGAGAAGACGATGAAGGTCTACGCAGAGGTTTGCAAGACGCTGGGGGAATGGCTGAGCGATCCGCATCCGGAACAGTACCTGGAAGGTGAGATGATCCAGCCCGTGTTCCAGGTGCGCTAGCCAAGGGGGATCGTCCGGGCTCCCAGATAATGGAGCATTGCTCCGGAAGGTGAGATTCCCAGTCCATTGATGAAGCCGGGCACAATTCTGATTCGCGCCGACGCCAGCGTTTCGATTGGAACAGGCCATGTCATGCGTTGTCTGGCGCTGGCACAGGCATGGCAGGATGCTGGAGGAGAAGCGGCATTCGCCCTGGCGCAAAGCTCACCATCCGTTTCCAGCCGGCTTCAGTCGGAGAACGCCCGCCTGTTTTCGATGTACTCGATTTCCGGCAGTGTCGAGGACGCCGAGGAAACTGCCAGGTTGGCACGGGAGGTGGGGGCGGGTTGGGTCGTGGTCGATGGTTACCGCTTCGATCGGCGATACGAGGAGCGCCTTAAGCAAGAAGGATTGAAAGTGCTTTTGGTGGACGACTCCGCAAATGGCGGTGATCACGCGGCGGACCTTGTGCTCAACCAGAACGCATACGCCTCACGAGCGCTTTATCGATCTTGCGGAGCGAACGCGCGATTTCTGCTGGGACCTGGTTACGCGCTACTGCGGCGGGAGTTCCGTTCCGAACGCGGCTTTCAACGAGCGTTCCCGCCAGTTGCCGGCAAGGTACTCGTTACCATGGGGGGCAGCGACCCGGAGAACTTGACGCTCGGGGTGATCGAAGCGCTTGCGATGATTGAGACTGCCAATCTGGAAGCGGTTGTGATTGCGGGTGCGACCAACCGGCATGCCGATTCCTTGCGCGAGGCGGCGGCCAGATCGCATGGCAATATCCGCGTACTTTGCAGTGTGGCGAACATGCCAGAGTGGATGAAGTGGGCCGACGTGGCGGTTTCCGCGGCAGGTTCGACTTCCTGGGAAATTTGTTTTCTGGGTCTGCCTGCGATCTTGATCGATCTTGCGGCCAACCAGACGCCGGTCGCGCGCGAACTGCACCGGTTGGGCGCGGCGCGACATCTGGGAAATGCCCAGGCCGCGCTCCCAGAATACATCGCAACGGCACTGAAGACGCTGATGGCCTCAGCGGAAGAGAGAATTTCCATCTCGCGGAAAGCGTCCGCGCTAGTCGATGGACTCGGCGCGCTGCGGGTGGTCTCGGCCATCCGGAGCGAGGATCTGGAGCTACGCCGCGTCGAACTCGGAGACTGCAGGTTGCTCTGGCAATGGGCCAATGATCCGAATGTCCGCGCTGCATCCTTTTCCACGGACGCGATCGGATGGGACGAACACGTGGCCTGGCTTTCCAATAGACTGGCGGATGCGGACTCCCGCATGCTCATTGCGCTCGAAGATGGATCGCCCATCGGCCAGATTCGGCTGGACCGAATCGACGATCAGGAAGCTGAGATTGACATCAGCGTGGCCCCCGAGTGCCGTGGCCGGGGTTACGCCAGTCGGATGCTTGAACGAACTGCGTGGGATGTATTCAGGGAACGTTCGTTCTTTCGGCTGCACGGCTTCATTCGTCCCGAGAATCAGGTCTCGGCCAGGGCATTCGAAAAAGCTGGTTTTCGCAGGGTTGGAGAAGCCACTATGCGCGGACATCAGGCCTTTCACTATCTCCTCGAGTGTGAGGAGGAAATGGGGGCATGAGAGTGGCGGGGAGGAAGACATATGTCGTAGCCGGATGCAAACCTTGGAACCGGCGCGTATATGAAGAAGTGATCAGCAAGCTTCCCGGAGAATGGCACTACGTCGATTCAGCGGAACAGTTCTCCCCCGTGACACTGCGGGAGTGGGCGCCTCGTTACGTGTTTTTTCTGCACTGGTCCTGGAAAGTGCCTCCTGAAATTCTCGATGACTTCGAGTGTGTTTGCTTTCACATGACTGACGTGCCGTATGGCCGGGGCGGCAGTCCGCTACAAAACCTTATTGTTCGCGGCCACAAGGACACCAGGCTGGCCGCGCTACGCATGACCGCCGAGTTCGATGCCGGGCCCGTTTATTTCAAGCAGCCACTTTCGCTGGCCGGCAATGCGGAGGAGATTTTGATCCGCGCTTGCTATGCTTCCGCCAGCATGATTCAACGCCTGATTCGAGAAGAGCCTATGCCAAGCGCACAAGAAGGGGACGCGGTGGTTTTCAAGCGACGGCGGCCGGAAGAAAGTGAACTCCGAAATCCTGCTTCGCTGTCGGAACTCTACGACTCAATCCGGATGCTTGATGCGGAAGGTTATCCTCACGCCTTCCTCAACTATGGCGGGTTTCGTTTTGAGTTCAGTCGTGCCGCTCTCTACGATGGGCGGGTCGTGGCGGACGTGAAGATCACGCAGGCCACTGCTGTCGAGGAGAATGCTCGATGAGAGTGCTCGTAGTCGCGGCGCACCCCGACGACGAAGTACTCGGATGTGGCGGGACTATGGCGCGCCTTTCCCGGGAAGGCCACGAGGTCTATCTCTCAATTGTTGCCGAGGGGATGACTTCGCGGTCGCCGGCGCGTGAAGCGGCGGACCGCCAGGATGTGGAGCGCCTTCATGCCCGCGCCCGCGAGGCGGCAAGGCTTCTCGCGGTGAAAGAAACGTTCTTTCATGGGTTGCCCGACAACCGTCTCGATACTGTTCCCCTGTTGGATGTCGTGAAGGTTATCGAGGCCCTGGTCCAGCAAACGTCCCCTGAGAGGATTTATACGCACCATCCCGCCGACCTGAACGTCGATCACGGGATTGTGAGCCGCGCTGTTTTAACAGCAACGCGGCCCACGCAAGGATGTCCTGTCCGGGAGATTTTCCAGTTTGAGGTGCCCTCTTCCACCGAGTGGGCGTTTCAGCAATACGGCGACAGTTTCCGTCCCAACACATTCGTCGACATTTCACAGACTCTGGAACTGAAGATTCAGGCAATGGCCTGCTACGAGAGTGAGGCGCGGCGTTTTCCTCATCCACGTTCACCGGAGGCGTTGCGCGCCATTGCCCAACGGTGGGGGACAGTGGTGGGCCACAGCGCCATTGAAGTCTTTCAACTCGTGCGCGCTATCGTATAGGACGATTCACGTTGGTGACCACTGTTCTAAAACTCGGAACTCGCGTTGTAGGCTCTGGCGCTCCCGTCTATATCGTTGCCGAACTTTCTGCCAATCATAACCAGAGTTTCGAGCAGGCGGTTCGTATCATCCACGCCGCCAAAGATGCGGGCGCCGATGCGGTCAAACTGCAAACCTATACCGCGGACACGATGACCCTGGCGAGCAACAAGGAGTATTTCCGCATCTCGGGTGGAACACTGTGGGATGGCCGTATCCTTTACGACCTCTATCAGGAGGCGTTTACGCCCTGGGCGTGGCAGCCGAAGCTCAAACAGGTGGCGGAGGACTTGGGACTACAACTGTTTTCGAGCGCGTTCGATGACACGGCAGTCGATTTTCTCGAGCAGATGAATGTTCCGGCGCACAAAGTAGCGTCGTTTGAACTGGTGGACATCGGACTGATTCAGAAAATGGCGCGCACGGGAAAGCCGTTGATCATGTCCACGGGAATGGCGAGCGAGGCTGAGATTGACGAGGCGGTGCAGGCTGTGCGGAGTGCAGGCGCGAGCCAGATTGCATTGTTAAAGTGCACGAGCGCGTATCCCGCGCCGCCCGAAGAGGCGAACCTGCGGACGATTCCAGAACTGGCGCGCCGCTTCGATTGCCCGGCTGGGCTCTCCGATCACACGATGGGCATCGCGGTGCCGGTGGCGGCTGTCGCCCTGGGAGCATGCATCATCGAAAAACATATGTGTCTGAGCCGCGCGGATGGCGGACCCGACAGCGCGTTTTCACTTGAGCCCCAGGAATTCAAAGCGATGGTCGAGGCCGTGCGGATTGCTGAAAAGGCTCTCGGCTCGGTCATATTTGCCCCGGGAACACGTGAAACAAGCGGCCTGCAGTTCCGGCGCTCGTTGTTTGTCGTCGAAAATGTGAAGCAGGGAGATGTGTTTACAAAATCGAATGTACGCTCGATTCGCCCGGCGGATGGACTGCATCCGAGGCACCTCGATGAGGTTCTGGGCTGCCGCGCCGCCTGCGATATCGAGCGAGGAACGCCGCTGCAGTGGGGCCTTGTCACGCGCTGATGGGTCACGACCGATGCGAGTTTTGCTCTTACATCCCGAAGACGATTTCAGCGGTCCGTGGAAGGATCAACCTTGGGACTGGGTTGTCGATCTGGCAAGGGCGCCCCGATCGTTTTACGACGAACGGAGCGCGGCGCTCGGCTGTCCGGTTTCCACCATCTACGACTTCGCTCTGGAAATTGAAGATGTGCAGGTCTGGCGCGAGCTGTTTGCGCTGGGCATGGGCCGCATCGTCGATCGCTTCGGCATTGACTGGTGGGACGTTGTTGGATTGTCGCTGCATCCGGAACTGCAGGATATCCGGCTGGCAATTCGGCTGGCAGAAAAAATTGGCGGTAGCTGTACTCTGACGGCGACCAGGCCCTCTTTGCTGGCGAGTGCGGTTCAAATGCATCTGGGAGCTCCGCTGCAGGTTCTTCAGTCGCGCATCGACGCGCGCGCGCGAAATCGCGTCGCGCGTTACCGAGCCGCGCTTAGGAATCTCAGCTTCGGGCAGATGCGCCAGGTCGCGCATGACAAGTTCGATCCGCACTATCGCTGGCGGCGAAAGTTTGCGCCGCCGGCAGCGCCGTCCTCGCAAGCGGTCGTGCTGCTCCCGACCGCTTACTCCAATGTCAGCAAAACAGCTCTTAATTACGCGCGGCTGTTGCCCGATCAACAATTCTTGCTGGTGGCGGCGCGCGAATCGGGAGCGGTGTCGCAAGTCCCGGCCAACGTGCAATCGGCGTCCCTGGCCGCGTTTGCCGCTGAGCGCAGCGACAAAGGGGAATTGCGCGACTTAGAAGACAGTTGGGCGCAACTGGAGCGGTTGCTTGGCGAGCATCCTGAGTTCAGCCTAGCAGTCCGGCTTGGGGTCGTGAATCAGGGGCTGCAATTCCTTCGTCGTGGCGTTTCGGTTCGCGATGCGTGGAATCGGGTCTTCGAGAATTTTTCGATCGTCAGCTGTCTGAGCGCGGACGATTCGAACCCCTATACCCGCATTCCCTTGATTCTCGCCAACCGCCGCGAGATTCCGGCGGTTGCGTGTCATCATGGCGCACTCGACTTCCGCATGGCGTTCAAGGTTCCGGAATTTTCGACCTACCTGGCGCAAGGCGAGATGGAGCGCGATTATCTGGAGCACGTCTGTGGCATCGATTCTCGCCGCATTCACGTTGGTGCGGCTAGTGCAGGTCCGCAAGGTGTCCCGCTCTGGAGCGACGATGCTCCGTGGATCGTATTTTTCACCGAGCCCTACGAGACGGACTTGTGGCGCGTGGAAGGAATCTATCGAGACGTGCTGCCTCGGCTGTGTGCGGCGGCACGCCGATGCGGTAAGACAGTCGTTCTGAAGCTGCATCCGTTTGAAACGGTGGCGCAGCGGCAGAGGCTGGTTCGCGAAGGTCTCGATGAAGCAGACCAGGACCTCGTTCGCGTGATCGCTTCCCCGATCTCGCCGGAGATTCTGCGGAGCACGTGGTGTGCGGTAACGGTGGAGTCCACGGTGGCGTGCGAGTGCGCGTCGGCTGGAATTCCCGTTTTCATGGGCGGATGGTTGAAGCACGCCTATGCCGGTTACGCGCGGCAATATGCGCGGTCTGGGGTGGGGCGAATTTTAGATGTGCCGGAAGAAATCTTGCAAATTCCAGAGATGATGGTGCGCTCAATGCCGAGCCCTGGCGTCGCAGGACGGCTATCGCAGCCAATTGCGCCCGAAGCGCTCGCGGAAATAATGCTGCCATCAGCAGGCCGCAGGCGACGACGGAATTACGCCTCCGCTTAGTACACCAGCTTCTCGCCTATCCTAATGGCGAAGTCGTCGCGAGCGAGGGAGCAACTCGCGCGTTCTCCCCTTCGCAACGCTGCATACTGGCTGCGACTTTCCACATGCCCAGGAGCAGGGCCACGTTCAACAGAGAAAGCAGCCAGACGAAGTACCTTGCGACCAGCAGGTTCCACCACCAAGTCGTCACGATTGAGCTGTTCACGTGAGGCGAAAGGCGCATGAGCGCGGAATGTCCGGGCAACATTAATAAAAGCATGATCACGCAGATCAGAAGTTTGACGTTGGTCCATGATTGACGGTCAGCCGGGAATGCCCAGCACAACGCGAGGGTGAGGATGGTGGCGTCGGAGACGCTGTGGTACAGGGAAAGGAAACTGAGTGCGAGCAATGACGAAATGGCGAGGGGAGCGGGGACGCGGAATCCGGCCTGCCACAGAATGGAAATCCAGAGAACGAGTCCGATCAGGAAGATTGCCTGCGCGATTACATTCGCGGCGAACGCGCTGTGCAGCAACTGGTAGAGAATTACCTGAATGATGTTCACGTGAAAAGGCAGCGCTCCTTCCGTGAAGCCATAGGGCCGGCCAGGCGCAAACCAATGCTGAAGGTTGGCGCGGTAACTTGCGATCGTGGCTGACACGGGGAGCGGCCGTAGCAAAAGAGCTGCTGCTACGAGCGCCGTCGCGGCACAGGCTCCGAAAAATACTCGCCTTCGACGGCGCAGAAGGTAGTAAAGAAGGATCCAAACGCCGATCTGAGGTTTGAGGCAGCCGGCAATTCCGAGGATCACACCCGCCCACCAGTCCTCGCCTTTTTCCGCAAGGGCGATTGCCCACAGCGACAAAGGAACAACCAGCAGGGCCACGTTGCCAAGATGGAAGGCTTGATGCAAGGGGTCAAAGCAGAGCAGGAACGTGACGAAAGCCATGGTGTCCAGGCCCCAGGCCTTAGACCCGCGCAAGCGCAAGAGTAGAAAGATCGTCGCGACGACGCCCCCAGACCCCAATAACATCCACACCAAGTCGGCCCATTTCCAGGGCAGCAGCGTAAATGGTGAAATCAGGGCCAGGGTATTGGGAGGGTAGATGGGCGCGATCTGCACGGAAACGCCCACGAGTCGTTCTTGAGCGGCGGTAGCCAGAGCTGAGTCGTAAGGATTTTGTCCGTGCCGCCACAGCCATGCGCTGGTATAGATTTCCGAAAAATCCGTCTTGCCCAATTCAAAAGCTGGAACGATGCCGCGCAGCACGAAATCCGAAACCATGACGAAGGAAATCAGGCCGAGCAGAAGATAAGCACCACGAGTTCGCATTGCGGGAATTCTCCGCTGCGGATTGCTGGCTGTCAATTCACTGCGCGGCACATGCTCGCAGAGACCGCGCATACGTCGCAAGCACGCGGACACGCCCTGCCCTGAGCTTGCCGAAGGGAGTGTCCGCGCCGCACGGCTAGGAATCGCCTTCGGCAAGGGTGATCCATCAATCGCAGACTAGAATGCCAGCAGCATGCCTGACGAAAAACGGAGAAGCACTCGCAGATGGGCGCTTGTCTTAATGCTGCTTCTCGTTTCGCTCGCCGAACTTGTTCTGCGCGGTCCGGTTCGCTTTGCGAGGGCGAGGGATTTTAGCGATTTCATTTCCCCGTACACTCAAACAAGGGCGTGGATGAAAGGGCTGGACCCGTATAGTCCCGCGAATCTGGTCGGGCTTTGGCCGGATGGAGCGCAGCGCTTCGATTTTCTTCAGAAGGATTTGGCCGACGGGTCTTTGGTTCTCAAGCGGGGCATCCCAACCGCATATCCTCCGACGACTTTTGTTCTCCTGGCTCCCATTGCTGCGCTGCCGTATCGCGTTGCGCACGCCGTGTGGCTGCTGATGAGTTTTCTGGCGTGTGTTGGTTCAGTTCTCGCACTCGCGTCGCTGGTCGGATTTCATCGCGATCAGCCGAGCACATACATATTTTGTGCCATCGCCTTTGCTCTCGCCCCTTTTCACACTGGACTGGCTGCAGGCAGCATCGTGATTGTGGCGGTAGCCGCGTGCGCTCTTTCCACATGGGCAGCGGCCCGCCAAAATAACATTGCAGCGGGGATTCTGCTTGCGGTTGCCATTGGGCTAAAACCGCAGATTGGCCTGCCTTTCCTCTTCTACTATTTGCTGCGCCGTCGATGGCGAGTCGTCGGCCTTGCTTCCGCCATCGTGGCGGTGTTGGCGGTGATTGCGATCCTTTATCTTTCGCTCCATCACACTCCATGGCTTGGCAACTATCGCTACGACGGCAGGATCCTTTTTGCTCGCGGCAGCCTGGGCGACTTCACCGAAGCGAATCCCATTCGCTTCGGCTTGATCAATCTCCAGGTCCTGGTTTACACGTTCTTACCGGATCGATCTCTGGCCACGCTGGCGGCATTCGGCATCTGTGGAATCATGTGTGTGTGGTGGCTGCTCTTGCTTCGAAGAAACCGTAGCAGCGCACCGGAACTACTGGAGCTCGAACTATTGGAAATCGGCGCCCTCACGGTCCTTAGCCTGTTGCCTGTTTATCACCGCCTGTACGATGCTTCCCTCTTGATCTTTCCGCTCGCGTGGAGTCTGAGCGCCCTGAATGGAAACTTGAAGGCGATGGCGAGGGCGACGCTCGCGCTCGTGCTGTTTTTCCTGATACCGGGCGGGTCGGCGCTTGAGCAACTGCAACGCTCGAACTACCTGGGCGGACTCCAGCATTCATGGTTGTGGATTCACGTCATCATGCCCCATCAGATTTGGATTCTGGTCTCTCTCGGCGTGATTTTGCTGCTGGCGATGCGTCGGAGCGCGTGTGTTCCGAGGGACGCAATGACTCCGGCTCACGGCTGAATGACTCCTCCGGGGTTGGGAACACCGTCATTGATGCGGTTCCCGCACCACTTTTCGCGAATCTTCCGGCGCCGCTTTGCGGTAATCTGACAGAACGAACACAACTGAACTCATGCGCACAGGTACGTTTTGAGTCTTCCCAACACAGCGATCGCGGAAGCGGCGCCGCCAACTGCGGACGTTGTCCCCGATATAACGGTCGCCGCGCCCGAAGCGCGCTTTCGCAGCGAAATGGGGCAGATCTCGCGGCACTCCGCGGTTTTTTTTCTGGGCACACTGTTCACCGCCGCGGCTGGATATTTTTTCAAAATCTACGTTGCGCGGGTGCTGGGCGCAGGCGCGCTGGGAGTTTACGCGCTCGGTATGACGCTGGTCGGCTTCTTCGGCCTTCTGAACGGACTCGGTCTTCCGCAGACTGCCGCGCGTTATGTGGCTGCGTATTCGGCGACCCGCCAGTATCAGAGACTGCACGCGTTCCTTCGGCACGCGCTCGCTCTGCTGGCTCTGGCTAACGTCGTGCTTGCGGGCGCGATGATTCTTGTCGGCCCTTGGCTGGCACGGAATGTCTATCACTCTCCCGATCTGGCCGGGTATTTCTACTTATTTGCAGTTGTGCTCGTTCTGGCGGGCTTCTCGACTTTCCTGGGGCAAGTGCTTGCGGGGTATAAAGACGTGGCGCTGCGCACGGTCATCACGAACTTCATCAGCAGCCCGCTTAACATTATTCTCGGTGTTTTGTTCCTTGCAGCCGGCATGGGGCTTCGTGGCTACGTGTGGGCGCAGATCGTCAGCGGCGTGATCGTCCTCGGCCTGTTGGTCGCGGCCGCCTGGAGGCTGACGCCGCGCCCGGCGCGGCATTTCAGCTCCAACGTTCCGGGAGTTGAACGGGAAGTTTACTGGTTTTCGGCCGCTGTGTTCGGCGTGAGCGTGCTTGAATTCTTGTTGGCTCAGGCCGACAAAATCATGCTGGGAATTTTTCTCGACGTCCGGCAGGTCGGCATTTATGCGATCGCCGGCGCGCTCGTCGGCTTCGTACCGGTTGTGCTTCAGTCGGTCAACCAGATTTTTTCTCCTACCATCGCCGACCTGCACGCGCGCGGCGAACGGGCGCTGCTGGGCCGGCTTTTTCAGACCCTGACGAAGTGGATCATCGGGCTGACTCTGCCGCTCGCCTGCGTCATGATCGTCGACGCGAAGCCCCTGATGCGATTGTTCGGGCCCGCATTTGAGGCGGGATGGATGGTCCTGATTCTGGGTACGCTCGGACAATTGATCAATGCAGGCGTCGGATCGGTCGGTTACCTTTTGCTTATGTCGGGGAATCAACGTCGCCTGATTCGAGTGCAGGCGATCATGGCGGCGTTCGTCATCGCTGCGACTGTTGCATTGGTACGGCCGTATGGAATCGTCGGAGTTGCAGCGGCTGCGGCGCTGACGAATGCCATTACCAATTACCTGAATCTTCGGGAGGTGCGAGCGGCGTTGCAGCTCTCGCCTTATAACCGCACTTACCTGCGGCTGCTCCTGCCCGGTGCGGCGAGCATCGCGGCGCTGTTCGGCATTCGGCTGCTGATGGCTGGCTTTCATCCAGAATGGATGGCAATTGCGGCCGGGCTGATCGCAGCTTACGCGGTATTCTGCGGATTGTCGTTGCTGATCGGACTCGACGACGACGATCGCATGATCGTAAGCGCGATTCAGCGGCGGCTGTTGGGGGCGGTGGGGAGGCCTTCATCGTTTTAGCAATGACAACGACCGAGACGATGCCCGCGCGACGACAAATCAGCTTGCCGGAAGATCTCTGCGCCGCCGCGGAACGGAAATTTGTCCCACAATTTGAAAATCTGGAGTCTTTGCTGGAATTCGTTTTGCGCGAGTTGATTCAAGACGATGCTGAATCGCTCGACCAGGCTGAGCAGGCGCTTCTGGAACAGCGGATGCGAGACTTGGGGTACATCTAGATTGGGGTACCTCTAGCATTTCATGCCGCCGCCGCCGCTAATTACGCATAGAGACAACTCGAGATGATCACTCGGCTCTCACGATTTTTCGGAGGGTCAACGCAATCGCCGGCCAGCCCTGGCTTGCGCTTCGATCGTCCGCTGCTGCTTTTCCAGAGTGACGATTGGGGGCGGGTGGGCGTGCGCGATCGCGAAGGCTGGGGTGAGTTGGGCGCGGCCGGAGTCCACCTCGGCGAATCGCCCTATGACTTCTACAGCCTGGAGACTGCGGACGATGTGGCGGCGCTGGGAGACTTGCTACGAAGGCATCGCGACTCTGTCGGCAATCATCCTTCGATGGTGATGAATTTCATTACCGCCAACGTGGATTTCGACCGCGCACTTGTAGCAGGAGCATGTGAAATTCCGTTGGTTCCGCTCAGCGATGGTTTACCGGGAAAATGGCGACGCCCTCATCTGTTTGAGGCCTACCGGCAGGGCATTGAAGCCGCAGTGTTCTTTCCCGCGCTGCACGGTCTGACTCATTGTTGCGCGAAGGCGGTTGCGAGAGAGTTCAATGCCGGCGGGGAACGCGCTGAATCGATCCGGAAAATGTGGGCTGCACAGACTCCTTATATCTATTGGCGCATGCCGTGGATCGGATATGAATATTGGGATCGGGAACTGGAGCCCGAGCGCCGTTTTCTATCACTTGACGAGCAGCGCTCCGCAATCAATCGCGCAGTCGAGAGCTATCGGGCATTTTTTGGAGCGGCTCCATTCAGCGCGTGCGCGCCCGGTTACCGCGCCAACGCAGACACTCGCACGGCATGGTTCGACTCCGGCATTCATGTCTCTCAAAACGGCCCGAACCGCAGGGCGCCGTACTTTGACGAGCGCGGAATGCTGCATACATTCCGCACCGTTGAAATGGAGCCGGCGATCGCGCGCGTAGACTTACAGAAGCTCGGGAACGACGTGGAAGCATGCTTCAGCCGCGGCATTCCGGCGATCGTTTCCATTCATTCCATTAATTTTCATTCGACCATTCGAGATTTCCGCGGTCCGACGCTGGCTCTGCTCGACGAGTTTCTGAGAGTGCTCACGAAGAAATGGCCCAATCTGTTGTACCTCAACGATGGCAGACCTGTTCCATATTGCATCGGAAGGATTTTATTTCGCGCAAGGGAGCAGAGTTGAAGTGGGCGTAACTGCGAAAGCATGACGCGCAAGGCGCAAGATTAAACGTGGACGCAAACCGCAAATCGCTGGTGCTGATCACCGTCGACTGTCTACGGGCCGATCATTGCGGCTTCCACGGATATTCGCGTCCCACTACTCCTTTTCTGGATAGGCTGGCCGCCGAATCGTTCGTCTTCCTGACGACGGTCGTTGCGGGCGCCCCTACCTACTATTCGCTGCCTGCGATGCTTGCGTCGCGCATGCCGCTGGCTCTGGGAAGAGATGTGGTCGGCCTCGCGCCCGGCGAGAGCGCTCTGGCGGGCACCCTGCGCGAAGCGGGTTATGCCACGGCTGCGTTTTCGGCGGCGAATCCCTACATCTCTCCGCGCTTCGGCTACAACCAGGGATTCGAGGTCTTCGAAGACTCTCTCGACTTTGAAGAGTCGGCGCAGCGAGTTCCCGACAACCGGGCGAAGCAGGATCCATCGGAGTCATCCAGCGCACGAGGCAAGATCAATCGATCGCTGAAACGCGCGGCGCACGCTCTCGGGGTCGACTCGCTTTATGACGAACTCTACTTTCAATACTGCCTCCGCATTGCCGCGCCGGCGGTCGACAGCATCGATGTGCTGCGCAGATTTCCAACCGCTGAAGCGATTGTTGATCGCGCTCTTTCGTGGCTACAGACCACGGGGGCAAAGCCGTTCTTTCTCTGGCTGCATCTCATGGACCCGCATTCACCCTACTATCCATCGACGGCCGCATATCGAGAATTTACCGGGAAGGACATTTCTGCAAGCCGCGCGCGCTATCTGAACGAATTCTGGAATCGTTCCGATCTCGGGCCGGCGCGGCTGAAGCAGAGTAAGGATTCGGTAGTTGAGTTGTACGACGCGGGCATTCTCTCTGCGGACACAGCAATCGCGCGCTTCGTCTCCCACCTGCGGCAATCGAATCTTTGGGAGCAGTGCACCTTTGCCGTGACCGCGGACCACGGCGAGGAATTTCTCGAGCATGGACGCCGTTACCATGCTCCGGCGGGCTTGCCCGAAGAAGTCGTGCGCGTTCCTTTGCTGATTCGGGTACCGGGATTCGCCAAGAGAGATGCGCCAGCCGCGCCGTTTAGCCACCTGGATCTGGCACCAACGCTCCTGGATATCCTCGATATTCCGGCGCCTGCGAGTTTTCAGGGCGCTAGCCTGTGGCGCGATCTTCAGCAGGGCACGGCATGGGAAGGTCCGGTCATTTCGGAGTGCATTTACGGCTGCACGAACCCGCTACGCAAGCAAAGCCGCATGGCCGCCAGACTATTAGGAGTTCGCAGCGCCCGGCACAAACTGGTGGTGCGAATGGAGCCGGGTTCGGTCGAGGAACTGTACGATCTGGAAGCCGACCCAAAAGAGCAACAACCGCTGCCTGCCGGCGCGCAGAAAGAAATTCGCGGACAACTTCTGCACGCTGCCAGAGCGCACATGCAGAAGACAATGACCAGGCCACGCGCAACCTTGCGGCTGAAAGCCCGCTTGCGCGACCTCCGAACCGAATTACAATCGAACTCTCATTAGCGAGTTTTCGCAAACAGTTTTCGGACCAGTTCTCCACAACTCATGATCACCGTCTTCACTCCCTCGTTCGCCGATGACGACAACACGAACGCTCAGAATCTGACGGTGAAGGAAGTCGTGGCGCGCATGGATCCGGCGCGCTTTCGAGTGGTCATGCTCGGTTCGACCGTGCCCGATCCCCGCATCGCCGCGCGTCCTAACACGCAAATCCTGCCGTGGAAAAAACGGGGGAACACCGCGCGTGTCTTGTGGCATCTGCTGACGCATGTTCCCGATGTCTATTTCTTTCCGCGCGAAGGCCCATTGGATAAGGCCCTTTTAACCGTCCGCCGCCGTCTCGCTCTGAAGACTGGACTCGTGACCTACGTTGTTTCCGGTGGACTCGAAAAAGACAATCGGCCGCTTCTTTTTCAGGCGATTCGCGAGGCCGATATTGCTGTGACCAACAGCCGCTACATGGCCGGGATCACGCAAAAGCTCGGTGGCAAAAATGTCCAGACTATTTATGACGGCATCGACCGGCGCTATTACTATGCGGGTTCGAAGGCGGGAGACGGGACAAGCGCCGTCTCTGCGGCGGCCACCGCCAAGCAAAGCAGCAACCGAGTTCTCTTTGCAGGTTCTTTTCGCGGATATAAACGCGCGGACCTCATGATTCGCGAAGCCGCCAGGTTTCCGCAGTGGGAGTTTCGTCTGGCCGGAATCGGCGAGGAAGAAAATGCGTGCCGGAGGCAGGCGCAGGAGAGCGACTGCCGGAATGTCTGCTTCCTGGGCCATCTGAATGCAGTCCAGTTGGGGGAAGAGATGCGGCAGGCGCAGGTGTTGTTTCACCCGAGCGAGATTGAAGGACATCCTCAGGTGCTGGGCCAGGCCGCCGCGTGCGGGCTCCCGTGCGTCGCTCGCAGTTCCTACCATCCCGACTATGTGATTGATGGAGTCACCGGATTGCTCGCCGCGTCCGACGACCAACTGGGCGAAGCTCTCGCACGCCTAATCGAAGACGGCAATTTGCGCCGCCCGATGTCGGCGGCGGCCATCGAACACGCCGCCAGGTTCGACTGGGATAGTGTGACTGAGCAATGGTCGGAGGTTTTCGAGAAAGCGATGGTCGCGCGCCAGAAAAATCGCCGCTAGAACCACCGGCGCCAACGAATTTCCTGAAGCTGTGCCGCTAAAATACCATTCAGCAACCTCAAGGAATGCCAAATAATATGCGGCGAGTATTGATTCTGTCGGAAATCATCTCTCCCTACCGCATTCCCGTGTTCAACGCGCTCACCCAGCATGAGAGCGTGGACTTGCATGTGGTCTTTCTTTCGGAAACCGACGCGGGACTCAGGCAGTGGCGCGTGTACAAAGACGAAATCCGTTTTTCCTATGAAATCCTGCCTTCGGCCCGGTTCCGGACAGGGCGGAGCAGTGTGCTTCTGAACTGGAAATTGCGGTCCTGTTTGGAAAAGTTCGCGCCCGAAGTGATCATCTGCGGAGGATACAACTACGTTGCGTCCTGGGAAGCGTTGTGGTGGGCAAGAAATCACCGGGCCGAACTGATCCTTTGGTCGGAGAGCAACCGGCACGATGCGCGATCCGGCCTCGGATTGGTGGAGTCGCTGAAGACTTATTTTTTGTCGCGCTGCGATCGTTTTGTTGTGCCGGGCAAGGCGTCCTGCGAATACCTTCGGACGCTGGGTTCTGGCGAGCGGAGCCTTACGATTGCGCCGAATGCGGTCGACAATGATTGGTTTCAGTTCCAGGCGCAGAGCATTCGCGATCGAGCATCAGACTTTCGCGCCGAGCTTGCCCTGCCGCCTTCGTTTCTTCTTTTTGTGGGCCGGCTCGTGCGGGAAAAAGGTGTGTTCGATCTCCTTGACGCCTACACCCAACTGTCAAACGATGCTCGCTCGAAGGTAGGTCTGGTATTTGCGGGCGATGGACCAAGCAAGGCCGAACTGGAGCGAAGGGCACGCAACCTTCATCCCGGCCAAATAACTTTCCCCGGCTTTTTGCATCGAGAAGATCTAGCCGGCCTCTATGCATTGGCGGAGGCTTTGATTCTGCCGACGCACAGCGACACCTGGGGGCTGGTCGTAAATGAGGCGATGGCGTGCGGGCTGCCGACCGTCGTGACGAACGTTGCCGGTTGCTCCACGGATTTGGTGGAAGATGGGTGGAATGGCTATATCGTGCCGCCGCGAAAGCCGGAGGCCCTTAGCGCGGCGATCGATTTGCTGATGCAGGATCCTCAACTGCGACAAAGGATGAGGGTGCGGAGCCTGCAGCGAATCGAGCATTACTCACCCGAAGCGTGTGCCAATGGCTTGGCCGCAGCCGCGCTCCGCGCAAGCGAGGTCCAATGGATGACAGGCTAAAACCGTGGCACTGGGCAGGTATTACCTTTGGGACGTTGCTCTTTTTCTACGCTGTTTTGACTCATCTTTACTACTTCGGCAGCATTTCGTTCCTGGGCGCAATCCTGCTGATTGAAATCGTGGTCGCCAGCCTCTGGAAGTACGACCAGCGTTTTTTTCTTTTGCTGATGGCCGCTTTTTTGTGGGCCGGCATGCACGTGCCTTTGCAAAACGCCTGGACGGGGGGGCGGTGGTTCGTGCTCTCGGCGGGCGCAACCATCGGCTATATCATTTGGCTGCGCGCTCCGCGCCGCAGTTTCCGGACTATTCATTTGGTGGCTTTTTTCTGCATGGGCGCCGCCTTCGTTTCAGCCACGGTCTCGCCCTATCTTCAAATGGCCATCTACAAGGCCGTGAGCCTGTGCCTGCTGTTTCTTTATTGCTCGTCAGGCGCGCGGCTGGCCGTCATCGGCCGCGAGGAGCGCTTCTTCCGTGGCATGGTTCTGGCCAGCGAGATTGCGGTTTACGTCACGGCAATTTGTTATTTCGGCCTTGGGGAACCGATTTGGGGCAACCCCAACTCCCTCGGTGCGGCGATGAGCATCGGCGTCTTCCCCATTTTGTTATGGGGATGGTTTACCAGCGATGGCCCTATGCTCAGGCTCCGCAGGCTGGCCACCTTGCTGCTTTGTGCCTATCTGATCGTTTTCAGTTTGGCGCGCGCGGGAATTGTTTCCATGGCCATCGTCACACTGGTTTTTTGCTTGTGTCTTCATCAGTACAGGCTGCTGACAAAGATTGCGGCGCTCGTGCTGGTACTGGCCGCGGTAACGGGAATGCTGGCGCCCCGGACTTTAAACAAGTCAATGGACAGCATGCAGGATACGGTGCTCTACAAGGGACACAAGGAGCAGGGATTGTTCGGTTCGCGCCAAAGCCCGTGGCAGAAATCCATTACCTCGATCAAGGAGCACCCCCTGTTCGGCACGGGCTACGGCACCAGCCCCACCGGCGACGATCCGGGACTCTATTTTGGAAAGTTCGCTTCGAGTTCGGAGACGGTTCGCGAACATGGAAGCAGCTACATGACGATCGCTGAATGGGTCGGCCTGTTAGGCGTCACACCGTTCCTGGCGCTGCTCGTGCTGACGGCGTCGAATGTGTGGCGGGTCTGCGCCTGGATGAAACGAACGTCTGAGTTCCGGCACTATTCGGTTCCAGTAGCGATGGTGGTTCTTGCCGGCCTGATGCATGCCAACTTTGAGGATTGGCTTTTTGCCGTGGGCGCATACCCCTGTGTGTATTTCTGGGTCTTTGCGTTTCTGCTTGCCGATCTCCTGCCCGCCGCTGCCGTGGCTTCGAACGTCACCGTTTTTCCCCGGCGAGCGGCGCCGGCGGCTTTTAGCGCGGTCGCGTCGAATCGATGATTCGACTCTTCATCAATGGCCTGGCCGCCAGCGCCGGCGGCGGCCTTACTTATCTGCGAAATGTCATCCCTCATTTCGCACGCAGAGACGAGCGTTCACACCACTGTTCTCTTGAACCCGGCTTTGCGCCGCGAGTTTGGAGAGGCTGCGAATACTTCGTTGGTTGAAATTCCCGGCTCGGACAGCGCGCCGCGGCGTTGGCTGCGCGAGCAAAGATCGATTCCCGGGCTCATTCGGCGGAGCCGCGCGCAAGTATTGCTTTCGGCCGGCAATTTTGCGCTTTGGAATTCGCCCGTTCCGCAAATACTGCTTTCGCGCAACTCCCTCTACAACTCCGCCGATTTTTTACGCGACGTTCAAACTCGCGGAGACTATGCGATCTGGATGGATACTCTGGTCAAGTGCTGGCTGGCTCGCCAGTCGATATGTTGCGCAGATGTCACGATTGCTCCGAGCGAAGCCTTTGCCGGCGAATTGAGCGAGTGGAGCGGCAGGGACGTGATCCCTATCCATCATGGGTTCGACGCAAAAGCATTCGTCAGTGATGCCACGCCGCTTTCGGACGAGGTCCACACTCAGCTCGAGAATGGCCGAGACGCAGTACGCCTGCTTTTTGTCAGCCACTACAACTACTACCGGAATTTTGAAACCTTATTCCGCGCTCTGCCCATCCTGGAGCGGCGTTTGAAGGGCAAGAGAGTCAAGCTGTATCTGACGTGCCGCTTGAGTTCGGCCGATAATCCAGGGAACTATCGGGCCGAGGCTGCCTCGGCGCTGGTCAATCATTTACGCAAGAGCTGCGACATCGTCGAACTCGGAAGCGTGCCTTACCGCTCGCTGCATCATCTTTACCGCGCCTGCAACATCTATGTAACGCCCGCTTATGCGGAGTCGTTCGCGCATCCGCTTGTGGAAGCGATGTCGAGCGGCCTGCCAGTGGTCGCGTCCGATTTGGCTGTGCATCGCGAGATTTGCGGGGACGCGGCGTTGTATTTTTCGCGATTCGCTCCCGCGGAATTGGCGGAGCGCGTGGCTCAAATATGTGAATCTCCCGAACTAAACAGAAATCTAGCGAGCAACGGCCTGCATCGGTCGCAGGATTTTAGTTGGGAAAAGCATGTGTCGCGCTTGGTGGAGTTAGCCGAAGAGCTAGTCCGAGAGCGCTCAAGGAAATCCGAGTGAATCCCGGCCACGCCAACTCGATTGCCCATAAGCCTCTTTCGGCGCTTGACCGCGCAGCGCATCTTCACGTTCTAACGCTGACGCCATTTTTCCCTTCGCTCGAAAACGAGGTGGGAGGCTGCTTTGTCCAGGAGCCTCTGGAGGCTTTGGCCGAGTTGAGCGTGATTTCGAGCGTGATCGCCGTGAGCCCGATCTACAACCGCCGCCAGCATCCGAATCCTGCGGCGCCGGCAGAATGGGTGCGATACCCACAGATTCCCGGAACGGTGGGCCTGTCGAGCGCCGGGCGTTTCCTTTACGCCAGAATTTTTCGAGCAGTAACAGATCTGCACCGCACGCGCCCCATCGACCTGATTCACGCCCATGCTGCCTTGCCTTGCGGTCAGGCAGCAGCTTCGCTTTCGCGGCGGCTGAAAATTCCTTATATCGTAACCGTCCACGGTCTCGACGTGTTCAACACCTGCTCTCGCACAGGTGTGCCGGCCGAGTGGAGACGCCGCGCCTCAATCGCTGTCTATCGGAGCGCGAGCAACGTCGTCTGCGTCAGTCGCAAGGTGCAACAGATTCTTCAGGACGGAATGCCCGGCGTTCGTAGTGCCGTGGTTTACAACGGGACCGATGCCGCGTTGTTTTCACCTACGCCGCCGTCACCTCAGCCACTCTCTTCCGAAACCGCCGACTCTCCGCAACAAGAACTTCTCATCGTCGGCAATCTCATACCAAGCAAGGGGCAGGAGCTTGTCTTGAGAGCTATTCATCACCTCGGAGACGCTTTTCCGCAGTTGCAATGTCGGATTATCGGAGAAGGCCCGGATCGCGTGCGCCTCGAAGCCCTGGCAAGCGAACTCGGAATTCGCCAGCAGGTCCATTTTCGAGGCCGCCAAAGCCGAGCGGACGTTGCTGACGCGCTGCGGCGCTGCTCGCTCTTTGTTCTACCCAGCCGCAGCGAGGGCCTCGGCTGCGTCTATCTTGAAGCGATGGCTTGCGCCAAGCCAGCAATCGCCTGCCGCGGTCAGGGAATTGAAGAGATCATCGAACACCATGAAAATGGCTGGCTGATTTCTCCCGCCAATCTTGACGAGCTGGAGCAAGCAATCTCTGCTCTTCTGCGCTCGCCCGAACTCGCCCTGCAGATCGGCGCGGCCGCGCGGCAAACAATTCTCAACGGCCTCACTCTCTCCCATCAGGCCCATAACTTGGCAACACTCTATCGTGCAGCGGCCGTTCGCGCAGCTTGACGGTGCTCTATAATCGGGCCACAGCTTTCGGAGGAGTGGGTTGCTTCACCAACGCTACAAGGATCTCGCCTTTTGGGGCATCGGCAAAGCTACGCTTCCCAATTACCTGTTACATCGCTACCTGTTCCATGGATGGCTGCCAAACGGCTCGACCCACCTGCACTTGGGCTGCGGTCCGAAGTATCTGCCGGGCTTCCTCAATATCGATGGCAATCTATTTAATAAACTCGACCTCTGGCTGGATGTGAGAAACGGCCTGCCATTTCCTTCCAACTCTGTCGACTCGATCTACTCCACGCACATGTTCGAACATTTCTATTTCGACGAGCTGGACCTCTTGCTGCGCGAGTGTGTTCGCGTGCTGAAGCCCGGAGGCGGCGTTCGTTTGATCGTTCCCAACCTTGAAAGCGCGATTCACGCCTATAGTCAAAGCAAAATTTCGTGGTTCGAGGACTCTTTTCCGCGCCATTTCGAGTCGCTCGGCGGAAGGTTCTCCAACTTTGTTTTTTGCGACGGCCAGCATCGCACTGCGTTCGACTTTACTTACATGAGCGAGGTGCTGCGGAAAGCGGGCTTCCGCGAAGTTGAGAAGTCAGCGGAGGGAATCAGCCGCCTCTATCGTGCTCAGCCTCCGCCCTATGAACCGGGAGACTTGAGAGATCTCCCTCATTCTTTGCACGTGGAAGCATTCAAGTAACCGCCCCCTATGTGTGGGATCTTCGGCATCTTCACGAAGAACGAACGCATCCCGCACGGCATCCTTGAGAATGCGGCTCGCACACTTGCCCACCGCGGGCCCGACGATTCCGGCACCGTCATTGTTGAAACGAGTCCGGACGGAAATCATCAGCTTGGTTTCGCGCATACCCGCCTCTCCATCATCGATCTGTCGCCGCAAGGCCACCAGCCGATGCAAGACCCGCCCACCGGCAATTGGATCGTCTTCAACGGCGAGATTTACAACTATCGCGAGCTGCGCGCCGAACTCGAAGCGGCCGGCAATCGATTTCAAAGCCACTCCGATACCGAGGTGATTCTTACCGCCTATCGCATGTGGGGCGCCGAGTCATTCGGCCGCTTGCGCGGCATGTTTGCCTTCGCGCTCTGGGACGCCGCCCGCCAAACGCTGCTTCTGGTACGCGATCCCATGGGGATCAAGCCTCTTTATTATTACGACTCCGGCAATTGCCTTCTGTTCTCCTCCGAGGTGCGAACGCTGCTTCGAACCGGCCTCGTGCCGCGCAAGCTCGATCCGAATGGAGTTTTCAGCTTTCTCGCCTTCGGCTCTGTTTACGAGCCGCGAACAATCGTCGATGGGATCAGGGCTGTTTCTGCGGGAAACGTCGTGTCGTTGCAGAAAGGCAGGCTCGCCAGCCGGGAATACTGGAATCCGCTGCCGACTGCGAAGAGCTCGGGTGCTGGAAGCGGAGACGGATCGAACGAAATCAAAAGCTCAGCCGATGGCAATGCCGAGCACAAGTTCTCCGCTCTCTTGCGCAATGCAGTCCTCTCGCATCTCGTCAGCGACGTGCCCGTCGGAGTGTTTCTGTCTGGCGGCATCGATTCTTCTGCGCTGGTTGCGCTGATGAGCAACGCCGGCGTCGCGGCCCACAACTTTTTCGCTCGTATTCCGCGAAGGCGAGTTCAATGAAGCTGAGTATTCACGGATCGTGGCAAGCCGCTTCGGCAGCGATCATCACGAACTCATGGTTTCCCAGCAAGACGCGCTCGCCGCCGTACCCGAGGCGATGCAGGCGATGGACCAGCCAACCATCGACGGAATCAATACGTTTCTGGTCTCGGCGAAGGCGCGCGCGGCGGGAGTGAAGGTGGCGCTCACCGGGCTGGGCGCCGACGAGATGTTTGCCGGGTATTCGACCTTCCGCGACGTGCCGCGCCTGGAGCGGCTTTCCGCTGGCTTCACAAAGCTGCCGTCTTTATTGCGCCGTCCCGTGGCGGCATCGCTTGGCGCGGTGGTCGGCAAAAGAGATCGCACCCGTAAAATTTCGCAGCTGGCCTCCGGGCTCGCGGCCAACGAAAGCAGCGCTTCACATCCTTATTTTGTTGTGCGCAACCTCTTCACCCCCGCGGAGCGGGAATCCTTGTACGCGGGCGATTTTGAGGCTGCGGAGCGCGAGATGGCAACTCAGCTCCAGCCGTCCATCGCCGCAACCAGCAACCTCGACCCGGTAAATCGCGTCTCTTATCTTGAATCGCACTGGTATATGCGCAACACGCTGCTCCGCGACTCCGATTTCATGAGCATGGCCCATGGACTGGAACTGCGCGTGCCTTTTCTGGATCGTGACTTGGTCGAAGCCTGCTTCCGCATCCGCGGAGAAGACAAGCTGCGTGGCGATACGCCGAAGCCGCTTTTGCTGCGAAGCCTCGGCGTTGAATTGCCGGGCGAGATCGTGAATCGTCCGAAGCGCGGATTTACGCTGCCCTTTGAGCATTGGCTGCGCGCGGAAATGAAGCCCATGGTCGAAGAGACGCTTTCAAGTGGTGATGGCGCGCAAAGCTTCCTCAATTCCGGTGCCATCCGCGACGTCTGGAGCCGCTTCCTCGCCGGTCGAACCTCATGGTCGCGACCGTGGTCGCTCTTCGTTCTCAAGCGCTGGTGCGAGCAAAATCTCTAAACTGGCCGCCGAACAAAATATTCAACCGGAATTCGATTAGCAATTATCCACTTGCTGGCAATCGGCTACCATTAGGGAAATCTTGACCACCCTGATGACTTTGGTCGAAACGAAACCGGAAATAAGCGTATCGATCTCCGAGCGGACCAGCGCGACGCCCGCCTCTGCATTGCTGCCCGTCAGCGTGATCATTCCAGTCCGCAACGAGGCCGCGAATCTCGCACGCTGCCTCGAAGCCCTCGCCGATGTGGCCGAAGTCTACGTGATCGATTCGCAAAGCACCGACGAGACCACCGCCATCGCAGAGGCTTACGGTGCGAAGGTTGTCGAGTTCTATTACTCCGGCGGCTGGCCCAAGAAGCGGCAGTGGGCGATGGACACGCTGCCATTCGCCTGTGATTGGATTTTGCTGCTCGACGCCGACGAGATCCTTACGCCCGGACTCGCCGGCGAAATCCGCGCCGCCATTCAAAATCCCGCCGTAGACGGCTATTCCATTTGCCTGCAAATGCATTTTCTACGGCGCGTCTTGCGGCATGGTGACGCCAGTTTCTGGAAGCTCTCGCTCTTTCGCCGCGGCCATGGCCGCTTCGAGTGCCGCCTCAAGGATCAGGACGCCTCGATGGCCGACATCGAAATCCACGAGCATGTCGTCGTCGACGGCCCAACTCGTCAGTTGCGCCACGCGCTCATCCATCACAATGTGGCATCGCTGTCACGCTATATCGCCAAGCACAACGAGTATTCGAACTGGGAGGGGCGCGTGCTCCTTGAGCCTGCCGGCAAGTCGGAAGAGCTGCGCGCCGATTTGTTCGGCACACAGGCGCAGCGCCGCCGCTGGCTCAAGCGCAAACTCTATCGCCTGCCGGGCTCTCCAATTTTGCTTTTTCTGTACCGCTATTTTCTGCGCCTCGGAATTCTCGACGGCGTCCCCGGCCTGATCTACTGCTCGTTCC
Organism: uncultured Acidobacteriaceae bacterium; assembly: GCA_963698865.1. GTDB lineage: Bacteria > Acidobacteriota > Terriglobia > Terriglobales > Acidobacteriaceae > Acidiflorens. The sequence goes on from CAVOSL010000007.1 coordinate 2,512,968, forward strand.
AGGCCGTGCAGATGTTCCACACCAAGGCAAAAATCTACGAGCTGCGCCGCGGAGGGAACTGAGCATGTGCGGCATCAGCGGCCTCGTCAATTGCGGCGATGCGGAAACTCTGGCGCGCATGACCAGCGTGCAATCGCATCGTGGCCCTGACGACTCCGGGCTCTGGGAGCGGCATTTCGGCGATGGCACTTACATCGGCCTCGGCAGCCGGCGCCTCGCCATTCTCGATCTTTCTCCCGGCGGCCACATGCCGATGCCGAGCGAAGACGGATCCGTCTGGATTACCTTCAACGGAGAGATTTACAACTTCGCCGATCTGCGCCGCGAGCTGGAAGCGAAAGGCCATAGCTTCCGTTCGCACACTGACACCGAGGCCATCCTTCACCTCTACGAAGAATATGGCGTCGACTGTCTGAATCGCCTGAATGGCATGTTTGCATTCGCCATCGCCGATCTGCGTGGTTCTTCGCCGAAACTGTTCTTGGCGCGCGATCATTTCGGAATCAAGCCGCTCTACTACTCGGAGCGCGGCGGCAAACTTGCCTTCGCCTCCGAGGTCAAAGCTCTTCTCGAGGTGCCGGGCATCGAAGCTCGCCTCAACATGGAGGCGCTGCATCAATACCTGACGTTCTTGTGGGTGCCCGATCCCGCGACAATGTTTGAGGGAATTCGAAAGCTCGAGGCCGGACACTACGCCATCTGGCAGCACGGCGAATTGAAGATCGAACAGTACTGGGACCTGACATTCCCCCCGGCCGGCCATCATTTCGAACAAAAGCAGGCCGACCTCGAAGAGGAAATTCGCGAGCGTTTCTGTGCCTCTGTGGAGCAGCAGATGGTCAGCGACGTTCCCATCGCCGCGTTCCTCAGCGCCGGCATCGATTCGTCAAGCATCGTCGCCGCCATGGCGCGCAAACAGCCCGTGCGCACCTACACGATTACGTTTCCCAAGAAATATCGTGTGGGCGAGTCGGCCCTCGACGATCCGGCTGTGCCGCGGCGCCTGGCACGGAGTTTAGGATGCGAGCACCACGAGATCGTCGTCGACCCGGATGTCGTGAATCTTTTGCCCGAACTCGCCTGGCACATGGACGAGCCGACCGCCGATCCCGCCATCATCGCGGCATTTCTAGTTTGTCGGGAGGCTCGCAAACAGGCAACTGTATTACTCTCCGGCGTGGGCGGCGACGAACTTTTCGCCGGATACCGCAAGCATATTGCGCATGCGTGGGCCGAAGAGTACCGTCGAGTTCCGGCCTTCGCGCGATCCGCCGCTGAAAGGATGATGCGCGCTATGCCGAGTCTCCGCGGCACGGCCTTCAAAGGGCCGGTGCGCATGGCCAAGAAGATGGCCCGTAGCGCCGCGCTCAGCTCGGCGGAATCCTTTATTCGGAACTGCACCTATCTCGACGCGCAACAGCGGGAAGATTTGTATGCGTCCGGTCTTGCCTCGTCAGGTTGCGATGCGTCCGCCTTTAGCCCAGACTCTCGCCATCGCGCCGCCTTCGGCAAAATCCGCCACGCTGACTTTCTCAACCAGATGCTCTATCTGGACACGAAAATTTTCATGCCCACCCTCAACCTCACCTATAACGACAAAATGAGCATGGCGTCGTCAGTCGAGGTTCGCGTCCCGTTCTTAGATCGCGATCTCGCCGCATTCGTCGCCTGGAATGTGAAGCCCGCGTGGAAGTTGAAAGGGAAGTGGCGTCCCACGACAAAATATATTTTCCGCGAAGCGATGCGCGGCATGTTGCCGAACGAAGTCCTGCAGCAGCCCAAAGCCAGCTTCGCCGCGCCCGTCGACTACTGGCTCGCGCACGACCTACGGCCGCTCGTCGACGATCTTCTTTCCGATTCGCAGGTTCGCCGGCGTGGTCTCTTCCGGCCTGAGGCCGTCCGCCGGTATGTCGACGAGCACCGCCGCGGCGCGGAAGACTGGTCCATGCAGATCTGGCAATTTTTGACACTTGAGATCTGGATGCAACTATTTCTTGACGGCGGCGCGCGGAGCTTTGCAGAAAAAGCCATGACGCAACGAACGTCATCTCAGCCGATGACGGCGAACCGAACACTCGCCGCCTCGGAGCTCATCTCCGCATGAAGCAACTTTTACAAGACGCGCGTTCCGGTGAACTAACTGTCGCGGAAGTTCCGGCTCCGCAACTGCTGCCGGGCTGCGTGCTGGTACGCACCGCCGCGTCTCTTGTATCAGCCGGCACCGAGCGCGCCTCGGCCGAGTTCGCGCGCAAGAATCTCGCGGCCAAAGCCAAGGCCCGGCCCGATCTCGTGCGCGATGTTGTCGCCAAAATTCAGCGCGATGGACTCGCGGCCACTCTGGGCACCGTGCGTTCACGATTGGCTCAACCGCAATCCGTAGGCTACAGCAGCGCCGGAACCGTTGTCGCAATCGCCGACGGGATCTCCGATATCAGCGTCGGCGATCGCGTAGCGTGCGCCGGGGCCGGGTACGCTGTTCATGGTGAGGTCGCGTGCGTGCCACGGCTGCTGGTTGCAAAGATTCCCGAGAGCGGAACCGTATCGTTCGATGAAGCCGCGTTTGCAACCGTTGGCGCCATTTGCCTCCACGGCATTCGCACCGCGGACGTTGCGCTCGGCGAAACCGTGGCCGTCATCGGACTGGGATTGCTCGGCCAGATCACGGTGCAGCTCTTGAAAGTTGCGGGCTGTCGCGTTCTCGGAATGGATTTAGTCGAGGAGCGCGCGACGCTCGCAATTCAAAACGGAGCCGAAGCAGCCAGCGCCAGTGAGCGCGATTTCCGCAATCTGTGTTTCCAGAAAACCGGCGGCATCGGCGCAGATGCCGTGTTGATCACCGCTGAGACTCCCATGAGCGGCCCCGTTAATCTCGCTGCCGATGTCGCGCGCGATCGCGCAACCGTCGTCGCCGTCGGAACCGTCGGCATGGAACTGGAACGCAAGCTGTATTACGAGAAAGAACTGACGTTTCGTGTCTCGCGCTCCTACGGCCCCGGCCGCTACGACACAGCCTACGAACAAAAAGGCCGTGATTATCCCATCGGCCACGTGCGCTGGACTGAGACGCGCAACATGCAGGCGTTTCTTCAATTCATTGCCGACCGCAGGCTCGATCTGGCCTCGCTCATCTCTCATCGCTTCCCGGTCGACGAAGCTGCGCGCGCATATGACTTGATCCTGGGCCGCACAGGCGAGCCCTTTCTTGGCGTGCTTCTCACGTATACGCATGCTCAAGCCGGAGACGAATTTGCTGCGCGATTCAACTCGCCAGAAAAAATTTCGACTACGACAAAGATGGTTACGCCCTCACCACCACTGGCCCGTCAATCATCCGTCGGCCTCGCGGTTCTGGGCGCTGGCGCCTTTGCCCAAAACACTCTCCTGCCCGCGCTGAAAGAGGTTCCCGGCATTTCGCTCGTCGGCGTGTGCAATGCATCCGGCCCCCGCAGCAAGAGCGCCGCGGAAAAATTCGGCTTCTCTTACTGTTCCAGTTCGGAAGACGAACTGCTATGCGATTCGACAGTCAACGCGGTGCTGATCGCCACACGTCATCACCTCCACGCGAGCCAGGTGCTGGCTGCTCTCGGCGCGCACAAAGCTGTCTTCTGCGAGAAGCCTCTCTGCTTGAGCGAATCCGAGCTCACGTCAATCGTGCGCGCAATGTCGCCAACAGGTCGCGGTCTGATACATGCGCCGCTGCTGATGGTCGGCTTCAATCGCCGCTTCGCGCCCATGGCCTCGCAATTGAAGGAATTTCTGCGCGAGGTCCACGAGCCGCTCTCCATGCACTACCGCGTGAATGCCGGCTACATTCCCGCCGATCATTGGGTCAACGATCCCGACCAGGGCGGCGGGCGCATTCTGGGCGAGGTTTGCCACTTCGTGGACTTCCTGTGCTTTCTCGCGGGTGCAACTCCCGTCGAGGTGCGTGCCGAAAGTGTCGGCAATCCCGGCCAGTACAGCATGGACAACCTGGTCGCAACGCTGAAATTTGCAAACGGCACCGTCGGCACGATTACCTACATGGCGAACGGCGACAAGTCAGCCTCGAAGGAGCGTCTCGAAGTTTTTGGCGGCGCGTCGATCGCGATCCTCGAAGATTTTCGCCGTCTGGAACTTGTCCGTAGCGGCCGAAAAACAATTTCGCGAGCGCGATGGAGACAAGATAAGGGGCACAAAGAGGAGATACGTTTGTTCGCCGAAGCTGTGCAGGGCAAGATTCCGCCGCCGATTCCATTTGAACAAATCATAGGTTCCACGCTGGCGACGTTGAAGCTGCAAAACGCTTGCCAGACGGGCCAGACGCTGCACGTCGATGCAAACGAATTTATCGCCTCGGTTCGGAAGGAAGAGTTAGCGTCTTAACCAGGCACGAGGAGAAAAAACGAGTCTTTCATGCTGATTCTGGGCCTCAACATGTTTCACGCCGATTCTTCCGCGGCGATCATTGACGATGGGAAAATTCTTTTCGCCATCGCGGAAGAGCGTCTCAACCGCCACAAGCACTACGGCGGATTTCCGGCGCTTGCGGTGGAGGCCTGCCTCGATGCTGCTGGCGCGAAGCTCACCGACGTTCAGCACGTCGCCGTGGGCCAGGATAGCGATGCCCATCTCGCCAAGAAAGTTCAATATGCGCTGGCGAATCCCGCCAAGATTCTCAACTTCATCAAAATGCGCCAGCGCAAGGAATCAATGCGCGACCTGCGCTCGCTGCTCGCGCAGGCCCTCAACCTCGATCCAAAAGAATTGGAGTTTCAGGAACATCACGTCGAGCATCACCTCGCCCACATCGCCAGCGCCTACTACTGTTCACCCTGGGAAAAAGCTGCCGGCTTCAGCTACGACGGCTCTGGCGATTTCGTTTCCACCATGATGGCGCATTGCGAGGGTCACAACATTGAGGTTCTCGAGCGCGTTTTTCTGCCGCATTCGCTGGGCAGTTTCTACACCATGATTTGCGATTTCATCGGCTACAAAAAATACGGCGACGAAGGCAAGGTGATGGGCCTCGCGCCCTATGGCAAAGACACCTACGTCGATGAAATCCGTAAGATCGCTCCCCTGAAAAATGGCAGCTTTCAGCTCGACCTGAGCTACTTTCGGCCACTCGGGAGCGACCAGGGTATGCAGGTCTTACCCGACGGAACGGTCCGACTGGCAAGGCATTTCAGCGACAAAATGGAAAAGCTCTTCGGGCCTCCGCGAGGGCCGAACGCCGAAATCACGCAGCGCGACATGGATCTTGCCTACGCCATGCAGCATTGTTTTGAAGAAGTCTTCTTTCATGCGTTGAATACGCTGCACAAGCGCGTGCCCGAAGAAAACTTGACCATGGCCGGCGGCTGCGCGCTCAATAGCGTGGCCAACGGCAAGATTTTTTCGCGGACGCCATTTCGCCGCACCTGGATTCAGCCCGCCGCCGGCGACGAAGGCCTGGCCATCGGCGCCGCGTTGCACACTTATCACGCGATCCTGCAGCAGCCGCGCCAAGCACAGATGAATCATGCCTACCTCGGTTCCGAATTTGCCGAATGCCAGGTCGAGAGCGCGCTCAAGTCCGCGCACGTGAAATACCAGCGCCTCGAGCGCGAGCCGCTTCTCGAAGCCGTCACCGACGAAATGGCGCAGGGCAATGTCGTGGGATGGTTTCAGGGCCGCATGGAATGGGGTCCGCGTGCGCTCGGCAATCGTTCGATCGTCGCGCATCCCGGATTGCCCGGCATGAAAGATGTTCTGAACGCGCGCATCAAGCATCGCGAATGGTTTCGTCCGTTCGCGCCCGCGATTCTCGCCGAGGCCCAACACGAGTATTTCGAGCACACCCATCCCTCGCCCTACATGCTGCACGTCTACAAAGTTCGCGCGGAGAAGAGAAAGAGCCTCGGCGCAGTGAACCATGTCGACGACACCGGACGCCTCCAAACCGTGACGCGCGACGAGAATCCTCTCTATTACGATCTGATCAAGACATTTGGAAAGAAGACCGGAATCCCCGTGATCCTGAATACAAGCTTCAACGAAAATGAGCCGATCGTATGCACACCGCAGGAAGCGATCGACTGTTTCCAGCGAACGAAGATGGACGTGCTCGCCATCGGCCCGCTACTTGCGCGCAAGACTGAGCAGTGATCGACTGCATCGCAAGACGTTGAGCACTGAAGATTGAGAATTGAGATCGCCGGTATGGTACAAAGTGCAGTCGCGACCGTCACAACTTCCGCGGTAACTATTCGCAAAGTCTCCGCCTGGCGCGGAATTCGCGTGCTCGCCTGGGAAGGCAACGTTCTATACGCTTGCCGCGGCTATCAACTCATTCGGTGGAGAACTCCTTCAAACCAAGCGCGAAGAGCAAGTGATCGACAATGGAACGTGGTTGCCCGCTTCCAACCAGCGTGGTGGAGAACTCTCACCTCCCACGCGGCGCTGAGCTCTCGTCTTGTACGCGACGGCTTTCATGCGCTCACCGTTCTTCGCGATGCGAACGAGACAAAGGAAGAAAATTTCATCGACGGGAGCCCTGGCTTGATTGCCGCCGTCCCCGGCGCAATCGTGACGCGAGCTCCCGGCAGCGACGAATTTCGCGTGACCCACCAAATCCGGCGCGGTACGCGCCCCCTGCACATCACTGCGGTCCCGAATGGAACCGTTTACTGGGGCGAATATTTCGACAATCGCGAGCGCGCCGAGGTTCACATTTTCGCCTCAGCCGATCGCGGCGCGAGTTGGCAGGTTGCATACACATTTCCCGCCGGCGACGTCCGTCACGTGCACAACATTGTTTACGACCGATGGGGAGATTGTCTGTGGATTCTCACCGGCGACGAGGGAGCGGAATGTAAAGTGCTGCGCGCGAGTTGCGACCTTCGCTCCGTCGAGGTCGTCCTGTCAGGCAACCAGCAGGCGCGTGCTGTGGCCGCGATCCCCATGCCGGACGCGCTCTATCTCTCGACGGACACTCCATTCGAACAGAATCACATTTTGCGCCTGACTCGTACGGGAAAGGTAGAACAAGTTGCCGGCCTGGCCAGCTCTTCGATCTTCGGATGCCGCGTCGGCGAAGCAATTTTCTTTTCGACCATGGTCGAGCCCAGCGCCGTGAACCGGGGCCGCGAGGTCCACCTCGTCGGCTCTGCCGATCGAAGCGACTGGCAGGTGCTGGCTTGCTGGAAAAAAGACAAGTGGCCGATGCGCTACTTTCTGTACGGCAATGTCTTGCTCCCCGACGGCGAAAATACGACCAAATACCTGGCCGCAACCACCGTCGCGGTCGAGAATGACGATCTGGTTACCACGCTATGGGAAGTCCAGTGATCGCCGCGCACGCGCCTTCCAATCCGTCTCCTGGCATGAGGATGTCGGCGCGCTGGAAATATTACCGCCGCATCGTGCCCGCTTATCTCAGCTCCGGTCGTAGCCAACTTACCTTCTGGCACGAAACGCCGGAGATCAGCGCGCGCGCCAACGCCCAGGCGCAGGCGGGCTGTCGACAGCTCGGTCCTTACTACATGTCCTTTCGCGAGAAGGCGGACTACGCGGGCGCCTACGATGCTGCCGGAATTCCCATGCTCGACTATCGCGGCGCAATCGGCCTGCAATATAACCCAATCGCCATCGCGCAATGGGGCCTCGCAAACTACAACCGCTTTTCGGAAACTTCTGACGCCGCGCGCCTGCAAAAAACTCTGAAAGCCGCCGACTGGCTCACCGATAACCTCGAGCAGAATCCGCACGGTCTCCACGTCTGGAACCATCACTTTGATTGGGAGTATCGCAACACGCTGAAGGCGCCCTGGTACTCCGGCTTGGCCCAAGGGCAAGGCATTTCGCTCCTGCTACGCGCACATGCGCAAACCGGGTGCGCCAAGTATCAACAAGCCGCCGAACAGGCTTTCGTCTCGCTCACCAAGCCCATCGCCAAGGGCGGAGTTCTCTTTGAAGACGACGAACAAAATCTCTGGATCGAAGAGTATCTGGTTGATCCGCCGACGCACATTCTGAATGGATTCATGTGGGCGCTCTGGGGAGTCTTCGATTTCTGGATCGCCCGCGCCGACGCCTCAGCGAAACAGATCTTTGACCGAGGCGTCCAGACGTTGCTCCATAATCTGCCGCGCTTCGATACTGGCTACTGGTCGCTCTACGAGCAATCGGGAACGCGGCTCAAGATGCTGGCCAGTCCCTTTTATCACCGCCTGCACATCGTGCAGTTGCGCGTGATGGCAAGCCTGACGGGCAACGACCGCTTCGCCGAGTTCGCGGAGCGCTGGGAAGGCTACACACGTCAGCGCACGAATCGCGCCCGCGCGCTGGTTGAAAAAAGCATTTTCAAATTGCTCTACTACTAGCGACCATTAATTGAGTCTCATTGCCTCAGACGAGTGTCATCCTGAGCGGAGTGAGGCGAAAGCCGAACGAAGTCGAAGGACCTCTACTCCCCTAACAAATGTTTGCGGCCAAAGTGCCGCGATACTGTTTGCGACTCTGGTCCCACTGCGCCTCTAGCTATGTAACCCTCGCCCACCATCGTGTACGCTGCTTTCCAGAGAGAAATCGCTGCTCCTAATCGTGAAGATTCTCTACGTCTCGCAGTATTTTCCCCCGGAAATGGGCGCGCCCGCGGCGCGTGCCGCTGAGCTGTCGCGGCATTGGGTGCAAATGGGGCACGACGCAACTGTTCTCACCGGCTTTCCCAACCATCCGACCGGAATCGTGCCGCCCGAATGGCGCTGGCGTTTACGACGCCTCTGTTACACAGAGACAGTCGACGGAGTTCACGTAGCCCGCACCTGGCTTTGGCCTTTGCCGAACCGCAAAGCGCATGAACGTATGCGCTCCTACACATCGTTCTTTCTGTCGTCCGCCCTCCGCGGACTGAATCTCGCCAAGCCGGATGTCGTGATCGGAACCTCGCCTCAACTCCTGGTTGCGCTCTCCGCGTGGTGGCTCGCGCGTCAAAAGCGCGTCCCGTTTGTCTTTGAGGTCCGCGACCTTTGGCCGGAATCGCTAGCGGCCGTCGGCGCTGGCGGCGAGGGCACTCTCCTCCATCGCGCATTGGGCGCGATCGCCGGATTCCTGTATCGCCGCGCGGACCGCATCGTCGTCGTCACACCTGCTTTCAAAGATCACCTGATCCATCACTGGCATGTGCCTGCCAAAAAAATTTCCATCGTTGAGAACGGAGTCGAGACTGATGTTTTCCGCCCCGACCCCGCGGTCGCGGCGACGGGATTCGAACTAGCTCGGCGAGGCATTGAAACAGATGGGCGTTTCCTGGTTTGCTACATCGGCACTTTGGGAATGGCCCACGGCCTGGAAACCTTGATTGCGGCGGCCGAAGAGCTTCAGACCGCGTTGCCGACTTGCCTCTTCCTGCTGATCGGCGAGGGAGCGGAAAAGCAGCGCATCATGGAGCTATCCTCCGCGCGCGGCCTCACCAACGTCAAATTTCTCGGAGAGCAGCCGCGGCACCGTATCCCCGCGCTCGTTTCGGCGGCGGATGCCTGCCTGGTCATGCTCAAAAAAACGGAGCTATTCAAGACCGTAATTCCCACCAAACTGCTCGAGTACATGGCGTGCGAGCGCCCGGTGATCGTCGCCGTCGACGGCCAAGCTCGCAAGCTTGTCGAAGACGCACGCGCCGGAGTGTTCGTTCCGCCCGAGGACAGCCATGCGCTCGCGCAAACGATTTGCGCGCTCGCGCTCAACCCCGATGAGAGACGACATATGGGATTTAACGGGCGACAATATATTCTTGCCAACCTGTCCCGCGAGCGAACTGCCGAGGACTACATCGCAGTGCTCAACCAATTAATTGGAATAAAAGAGGCAACCCGAGCCGCTGCCGCGTAGCGACAACTGCTCCTATGGGTGAGCCGCCACCACGGCCAGTGCCGTCGTCATCGTCATGGCGGCGTCCGCCGTGCGATACGCTGCGGCCTTCGCCGAGCTTCCAGGTATAAACAATACGTCGCCCTTCACGAGCGGGACGTCCGGCGCTTTGGCGTAGAGAATTTTCTTCATCGGAACTGGAATTTCCTGAATCCCATTGGGCGTCTGTCGCAGAATCCTGGTCTTGTTCAACGACGACGTGCGCGTGCTTCCACCCGCCAGCGCCAACGCTTTCAGTACACTCAGCGAGTTGTCCTCGATCAAGAAGCCACTCGGGTGCTGAACATCTCCAACCACGTAGATAATGCCGGCGCGCGACACGATGATTGTGTCTCCCGCCATCACGTCCACATTGTTCTGCGTGTCTTCTGCCAGGTTCGCCGACAATTGCAGTTCGACCTTGTGATCGGGATCGTCGCGATGAATGATGGTGACGAGCCGGCCGGCTTTATCGCTCAATCCCCCTGCCGCCGAGATCATGTCGTAAAGCGTACGATTCCCGGAAATTGTGTATGGACCCGGATGTGCCAACTCTCCCACCATGGTGATGGCCTGCGATTGCGCTTCGTCGACGAAGACCGTCACATGCGGATTGCGCACAAAACCGCCATCTTCCAACCGCTTTTGGATCAGTTCCTGCGCTTCGTCGGTTGTCAGGTCCGCGATGTGAACGTAGTCGATGAGCGGCAAGTAAACCTCGCCCGAGCCGCTGATGCGCGATTTGGTTTGAAGGTCGGGCACGCCAAACACTGCGATTTCCACCAAATCGCCGACTCCCAACTTTACGTTGGAGTTCGCAACCAGATGGTGCGATGCGGAAGCGTCACCCGCTTTTGCAGCGCTCACTGGCTGTTGTGCATTCGCAGGGGTGGGCGTTTGCGCGCCAGTTTGCGCGGTCTGTGACCACACTCCTGCGCTGCACAAACAAAGAACGGCTGCCTGCGAGGTCCGCCGGAGGAAACCGCGTTTCCGCCCTGACATGCCAAAGCTCCCGAATCGCTAGGATGACACGAGTGCCACGAGTTTAGCACGGTAGCTACCATCCTCCTTCCATCCTCTCTTGTCATCATCGATACCCCGACTCGGAATGATCAACAGTCGATTCTGCATTCGTTATTGCCGCTCACAGTCCACAACGCTATATTTCAAAAAAGTGCAATTCCCGCGGTCCGGCGCGCAATAAGGCAGGGGAGCATCCGGACCAATGACGTCCGAACCGAATGAGGTCCGGATAAATGACCGGCGATTCCCACGCGCGTGCCTTGAAATGACCGGCATTTCGGCCGGAAGGAACGTCTGATTGACGCTGCTGTTCTTTGGACTGTTCGCCTTTTCACTCGTGCTCTCCTTCGTGGCGACGCGCGAGGTCCGGGATATTGCCATCCGCCGCGGATGGGTCTCCACGCCGCAAGGCGGACGCCACCTGCATGAAACGGCACGCCCGCGTCTCGGCGGCGTCGCCATATTTCTCGCCTTTTCGCTGAGCCTGATTTTGTGGCTGGGATTGTCTCTCATATTTCCGCGCCTCGTCGCCGGAGTCGTTCCCACCACGCTTCTCCGCATTTATCTTCCCGCCTGCCTGATTTTTGGTCTCGGCATCTATGACGACCTTTACGGCGCGGGTCCTTACTTAAAATTCGTAGTGCAGGCGATTGCGGCGGCGATGCTCTTTGCCGGTGGCATGCGCGTCCTCGATCTGCCGCTGATCTTTCCGCACACGCTGCCATGGTTCGTCGGCCTGCCCCTTACCGTGCTCTGGGTGGTGGCGGTGACCAACGCCTTCAACCTGATCGACGGCCTCGACGGCCTGGCTGCGGGATCGGCTCTGTTCTCGACCCTGGTGTTCTTCGTGGTCGCGCTCGTCAATCAATCCTGGCTCTGCTCGCTGATGAGCATCACGCTGGCGGGCGCGATCCTCGGCTTCCTCCGCTTCAATTTCAATCCGGCCACAATTTTCCTCGGCGACTCGGGCAGCCTCTTCATCGGCTTCATGCTCAGCGCGCTGGCGCTGGCCGGCGCCGAAAAAGCCCCAACTTTTGTCGCCGTTGCGATTCCGGTGGTCTCGTTCGGCCTGCCCATCCTGGAAACCCTGCTTTCCGTCGTGCGCCGCCTCATCAGCGGCCGTCCCGTCTTCACCGCCGATCGCGAGCACATCCACCACAAACTCCTGCAAATGGGTCTGTCGCACCGGCAGGTCGTGATCGTTCTTTACGCCGTCTCGGCAGTGTTTGCCATGTTGAGCCTGTTCCTGCTCTGGCCGACTGGCAGCACTCTAGGATTGGTGCTCGCGGTGGTCGGAACCGGCATCTGGCTGGGCGTCCAGCATCTCAACTACCTCGAGTTCGGCGAATTGCGCCGCGTCGCGCAGCGCACCATTGAACAGCGCCAGATCGTCATCAACAATCTTTCGGTGCGGCGGGCGGTCGAGGAACTCAAAGCGGCTGAGAGTTTCGATCAGGTGCGCAGCATTCTTGTTGCTGCCTTCGAGGCCAACGATTTCGACGCCTTCGAACTGCACGCCACGCCTCCTTTCGACTCTCATTCCGAGCCCAATCAGCGGTTTCACTGGACGAAGTTTCCGCGCATGGTAACGATCTCCGCCGAGCCCTCCTGGAAACTGACGCTCGACCTCGTCACCACTGCCAATCGTCCTTGCGGTTCGCTCGTCGTCTTCCGCAGCTACAGCGACCGCGATTTGCAGTTAGATATCAACCTGCTCACATCCCAGTTTCCTGTGGCTTTGGCCGATGCCCTCGATCGCGTCTGGGCGATCCCCGATGTCCTCGTCGCGGTCCAGCAACCCGAAATGCGCGCCTACGCCGCGAATGTCTGATTTGGAAACCCGACCCACCCGCTTCAATCCCGATCCACCGGACCCAGCCCCCGTTATCATTCCGGACCCAACCCCCTTGTCATTCCGAGCGGCTAACCGATGAATCTCTTCCAGCACAACTTTCGGGGTCTAATTCCAGCCCCCTGAATCCACAACAGATATTGCTGCGCCCTTTTTCTACCTGAGTTAAGATGTTGGCAATCATGGATCGCAGCACTCTCCGATTGCCGGATCCAGACGCGCCCCTTCCTAACCGTGAACGCCGCCGCACGGTGCGACAGAGGCTTCATACGCCTGTCTACGTCAGTTTCAGCACGCCGCAATCGGGAGCGATTATTGACCTGAGCGAATTGCTCGATCTGCACGAACACGGCTTTGCGGTGCAGACCGCGATTCCAAGCGGTTTGCCCAGGGGCGAGCGTCTCGAGGTCAATCGCGCGGTCACGATGTGCCTCGACTTGCCGGAAACCAGGCAGTTCGTGCATTGCAGCGGCCAGGTGATGTGGACCGACGATACGGGCCGCGCGGGCATCCGCTTTTCCTTCTTGCCCGACCGTTCGCGGCAGGCTTTGAAGGAATGGCTGTTCGCCAACCTGCTCGTTGCCTCGACCAATCATGCGGCTCGCGTCAACCAACTTGTGCAACGGCGGCGGGAAGCGGGCACGGCAGAGCTGACATCGCAAGCCGGGAGAGTTCCGGAACCTGATTTATCTGAGCAGCGCGCGCCGAGCAGCGCGCATCATGAGCAGCATGCATTGAGCCAGTCGCCTCTTCAGCGGATTTACGGCGAGTCGACAACCATGCGCCTTTGCCAATGGCTGATTCGACACCCAACGTCGCGGACGCAGGAGCAGATCGAAAGCACATCTGCGCTTACCGATCCCGCGGAGCTGCCTTCCTGCGCTCGACCGTGCGGAGTTACTTTCCGCGCTCGACGACGTCCGGAGGCAAATCAGGGATATCCAAAGTCGCGAGATCCGGGGTCGCACGAACGAAGCGCGCGAGCACGCTGTTCTGCAACTCATCACCGAGCGCGCCGCGAGCCTTACCGGCGCTTCGGGCGCTGCGCTCGCGCTTCTCTCCAGGAATCAAGATGAAGAGAAGGTCATCTGCCGTGCCTCCGTCGGCGAACCTGCCCTACCAGTCGGCTCCGAAGTCGATGTTAAAGCTGGTTTGTCGGGAGAATGCCTGCGCAACGGCACCATCGTTTCCTGTGGAGACACGGAAAGCGATCCGCGCGTCGATCCCGAAATCTGCCGCATGTTAGGTATCGGTTCGTTCATGGCCGCGCCGATCTTTGCCGATTTCCGGGTCGTCGGTCTCATCGAAATTCTCTCTCCTTATCCGCATACTTTCGCGAAGACTCACGAACTAATTTTGGAAAGGCTGGCTGAACTAGTTCCGCGCGTCGAGAAAGACAAAGAAGACAAGAGAAAAATTGAAGACGAAGCGATCGAACAACAGAGAATTGAAGACATTCGGGCCGAGATCGAGTTGGCCGAAGCCACACAAACATCGGCTGCTCGGGTGATTCGACCAACGCCCGCGCAAACAAGGACCAAACCGGCAACGCCAGAACAAGCAAGCTTCGAACACGCACGATCCGAACCGGCGCCGCCCAAATCGGCGATGGCTCAGCGAATCACAGACGAACTAAACGCCATCGAGGAGCAGACCTCATGGAAAGAGCAAGCTCCCGAACAAAGTCTCGACGGGCTCGCCGAGTATGGCCGAACTTCAAATAGCCAGACCTCCGCGCGCCGATTTCCCTTTTCTCATCTCGTGCTGCTCGTGCTGGCGATCGCAGTTGTGGCGATGGCAGTCGGCTATCTGCTGGCGCCAACCATCGAACAGCATTGGCTGCGGCCGGCGCAGGCGGCGCCGAATGAAGCAGCCCCGCCCGTTGCGGTGGACCGCCGCGGGCACGCCCTCTCGCCCACAGAGCTGCGCACACTCGCCGACCATGGAGACGCGGACGCGCAATGGCAACTCGGCGTTCTCTATCACGAAGGCGAGTCCGTTCCCAAGGACGACGCCATGGCCGTGCAGTGGTTCGAGCGCGCAGCTGATCAGGGATACGCTTCCGCTCAAGCCACGCTGGGCGCGTACTATGAGGCGGGGCGCGGCGTCACGCAAGATTTCTCCAAAGCCTACTTCTGGTCTGTCCTCGCCGTCGCGCAGGGTGACGAAAACAGCAAGCTCCGCCTCCAGGATCTGGCCGCCCGAATGACCCACTCCCAAGTCGCCAGCGCCCGCCAGCAAGCCGAAGCCTGGCTGCACGCCCACAATCAGACGGCGAACTCCAAGCCGAATTAAACGACAGCCCGATTATTCGAGCGGCGGAATGCTGAAATCGCAGGTAGTAATCTGCGTAGATGAAGCGCGGGGCACGGCATCGGCGAACGAGCAGAAAGAACGAACCCCGGTCTGGTTCGGCGTCGTCGGCGAAGCGATGATCTGGTATGACATTGCCGGGGTTCCCTCGCCAGTCGAAAGGGCGAACGAATAGCCGCTCTTGGTGCCCGAGGCAAGTTGGCTATCGATCAGGCAGGCGCCCGTGGCGCTCGGCGGAGCACAGCTTGTGCCGCCCAGCGCGGCCAGCGAGCTCGCATAACCCACCGTCGGATAGCTCGAAATATATGTGATCTGGACGGTGTTGATCGTGCGCACTCCCGAGACCGCCGATGCCTCATTCGCCGACATGCGCGCCCGCAGCAGATTGGGAATGGCGATCGACGCAATAATAAGGATGATCGCAACCACGATCAATAACTCGATCAGCGAGAAGCCCTTCTCTATGCGCCTCGATAGTCTCATGCCCGTCCCCCCGCTACTTCGCGCTTCCAAAACACGCCACGATCAGTCTAGTCCTTTTCGGGAGCGCAACACGCTAAATCAAGCTCCAAGCTCCAAGCAAGACCCAAAATCCGCGTAAATCCCCGCAAGTCCGCGGAGAAGAAGTTCTCCAAGCCATGAGCCACGAGCGCCTCCCTTGGAGTTTGGAGCTGAGAGCTTGGAGCTGAGAGCCTGGAGCTCTACCGCCGATTTGACACCCGTTTTGCCGCCAGCCTATACTCCAGTCCCACGCCACGAATTTCCTTCCGGAGAACTGCCATGACCAGACCTTCCCACGCGCATTTCGTGATGTTCGCCTCTACTCTTGTCGCTCTCGCGATGCTCAGCACCGTCGCCCCCGCGCAAATTCGTTTCCCGAAATTGACTCGGCAAAATAGCGGTACCACGGAAGGTTTAATCGCAGTCAGCCCAGTGAGCGCCAAGGTGGTTTGGGCGGCCGGGCGGCACGGAACTTTTCTACTCACGACGGACGGCGGCGCAACCTGGAAGTCCGGTCAGGTGCCCGGAGCCAAGTGGCTCCAGTTTCGCGGCGTTCGTGGAATTAGCGCAACCACCGCCTATCTGATGTCGATCGGAAATGCACCGGGAAATTTCCGCATTTACAAGACTGAAGACGGCGGCTCGACCTGGACCATGCAATTCAGGAACGAACTCGCCGGCGCCTTCTACGACTGCTTCGCGTTCTGGTCGCCGAAGCGCGGCATCGCGCACAGCGATTCCGTGAATGGAGTCTTCCCCGACATCCGCACCGAAGACGGAACGACCTGGCAGAGCATTGCCGACAATATGCCGCCCGCGTTGCCGGGAGAATTCTCGTTCTCGTCGAGCGACACTTGCGCAGCGACCCAGGGTGCGGACAATGCGTGGATTGCCACCGGCGGCGCGTCGATTGCGCGAATCTTGGCGACCACCGATGGCGGCGACACCTGGAACGCCTACGACACGCCCATTGTGAGTTCGGCCAGCGCAGGCGCGTTTACCGTGGACTTCCGCGATGCGATGAATGGAATTGTCGGCGGCGGCGATCTCGATCCCAGCGATCCCGATAACGCGCGCACCGCCTCATCGACCGACGGCGGACAGACCTGGACATTCACCACAGCGCCCCCGGTGACGGGGGCCATTTTCGGCCTGAGCTACGTGCGCCAGCTTGGCAAAACGTGCACTCGTCCAATCTGTCAGGAGACGCAGCACTACGTCGTCGTCACAGCCAACAGTGGCGGGGCAGCCTGGACTCCCGATGAGGGAACGACCTGGTATGTACTGCCCGGCGTGAGCGGATGCTGGGCGGTGGCCTTCGCGACTCCGGGAGCGGGCTGGCTGGTGGGAACCGGCGGCCAGATTATAAAAATTAGTTTTTGACACCGCCGGTCTCGGCACCTTCCAAGGATGAGACTGCAGCGATTGCGGAGAAAGCGCAGAGTTCACAGAGAAGTTCGCGAAGAAGTCCGCAGAGAAGTTCTCCACCTTCTCTGCGAATCCTCAGCGCACTCTGCGGTTAAGTTCTTTCTGTCTTGCCTGAGCTGCTGTCGGCAACCAACCATGGAAGTGCCTCGCACCAGGCGCAAATTAACTGCCTGCCACTGCCTACTTCTTCGGCTTATCCTGAGCCGTTTTCTGCTTGACCGAAATCGCCTCGACCTTGTTGACCCGCCCGGTGGCGTGTCCTGATGCGGTCTCCCGCGCGGTCGTATTGGCGCTGCTCCCGCTCTGTGCGCTGCTGCTGGTGGGGCGAAGAGTAACATCGGCTCGGCCGTCGCCATTTACATCTCCCGCAGCCACTCTCGTCTTTCCACTCGACTTGGGCGTCGCGGTCGCCTCGGATACCGACGGAGTGCTCGACTCCCGCATCATAGGTTTGTGCATCCGTTTCCCGGACGCTTGCCCGGTCGCGGCATCGCGCGGGCTGGTCACTTGGCTGCCGCTCGCCGCTTGTGTGCTGGTTGCTTGACTGCTCGCGGCTTGACTGCCGGCCGCTTTGCTGCTGGTCGTTGCCGCGTGCGATGACCCAGTGCTTGAAGTTTGACCGCTGGCTCCATTTGACTGCGCCGCCGCAATCACGGATAAACATGCAAATCCCGCAACCAGAATCTCTTTCCTCATTATTCTCTTCTCCTTTGAAATGATGAACTCGGTGATGACTCGGCAGGTACGGATCGCGAGTATCCATCTCCCCACGAACTGGATGGCTTGAGTGATTGTTGGAGGGTTGGAGCGGGAGGGCAAGTTACCGAGGTACCGAATCACGCAGCCCGCAGCGCGGAGCGATCGAATCGCCGCCCCAAGCCCGAATGTTCGCGCAAAACCTTATCACAGCCATCTGATACATGGGTCACTGCGACGCAAAAGGTCCGTCCATAGACTTGTCACCGCAGACTGCCCGAATCCCCCTCAGCGCCTCTCTCTGCAAGATCTACCCAGGAGACAGAATCATGCGAGCAAAAGCAATCATAGTGTGCGCTGTTCTACTACTTGCGGCAGTCGGAGCTCCAGCCGCGACCTATCAAACGCTTTATTCGTTTGACAAGGATGAAGCGGCCTGGCTGGTCGCAGGCCTCACCATCGACCAGTACGGCAATCTCTATGGAGTCGCTCCATGGGGCGAAAACACCGAAGGATGGATTTTTGAACTCTCTCCCTCGCAAGGCCGCTGGAGTCTCGACGTTCTGCGCGAGTTCGACATGCGTGATCCGGAAGGCGCCGGTCCTCTGGGCGGCATGGTCATGGATGAGGCCGGCAATCTCTATGGCACCACCAGCTACGACCACGGCGACTATGAGTGCGGCACCGTCTTCACAATCTCGCCCTCCCACGACTACACCGTTCTCCACTACTTCACCTGCGCCGACGGATTTCTTCCCGAGGCAACTTTGACCTACAGCAACAACCGTCTCTGGGGAACGACCCGAAGCGGCGGCGCCTACGGTCAGGGCACGATCTTTTCCGTGGACACCTCCGGCAACTTTCAATTCCGTTCTTTCTCCGGGAAAAAGGGCAGCGAACCCTTGAGCGCCTTCAACCTCTGGGGTTACGGAACCACTTACTCCGGAGGCCAGGAGGGTAAAGGCAACATCTACCGCCTGGATCCCGTGAAGGGAATCGTGAATTTGCACAACTTCACGTCCACCGGCAAAGCGGGTTACGCGCCCATCGGTGATCTGCTGACTCTGAATGTCAACGGTGTGCGCACGATCTATGGCACAACTTCAAACGGCGGCGCGGGCGGCGGCGGCACAATCTATCGTCTCAAGGAAACCCAACCCAACTCCAACCGTTGGCGGATCAAGGTCCTGCACTCTTTCTCTACCGGCAGCGATGCGGGGTGGGCTCCCCTGGCAGGCCTGACGCCCGATTCCGCCGGCAATCTCTATGGCACCGCCTCCAAGGGAGGCGATTGCGGCACTGTCTTCAAACTCTCCCCGGGAAAGGCTGATAAGTGGGTCTACACGGTCGTCTACAGCTTCGACATCTACAATGGCGACGCCTGCTATCCAACCGCCAGCGTAGTTTTCGACCAGGCCGGGAACCTCTATGGCACAACGTATTATGGCGGCGACTGGTATGCTGGCGCCATCTACGAAATTACTCCGTAACTCCGCAGCGAATCGCGTAGGAACAGCCGCCCTCGGCTATCCCGCCGAGCGAGGCTCGGCAGAAACCGTGGCGCGAGTGCTCCGCCACGCGCCCGGGCTATACTATGCTCTCGTCGGGGCAACTGCTCCACGGAGAAGACATGTCGAGTCTCAAGGAATTTCGGTGCGAGATTTGTGGGATTACCAGTGACAATCCCGTCCACTGGTTTGTGATTGAATGCAGTGATGAGAAGCTGGCTGTCATTAAATGGAACTTGCAGGCCGCCAACAGTCCCACGGCACGCCACTTCTGCGGCGAAGCGCATGCGCAGGTGTATATCAGCCGGTGGTTTGAGTCGATCTGTTCGCCACGCAAGCCGCTCGCCACGATCTCTTAGATCGAACGCCAAATCCAAATGTCCACTCAAGCCATATGGCAGACACCATCAGCGCGAAGCTAGCGAACATCGTGCTGCCGGAAGCGGGCGGCGGCGAAGTCCGCCTCGGTTTGCTTTGGGAGAGGGCTCCTGCCGTAATTGTTTTTCTGCGCCACTACGGCTGAATCTTCTGCCGCGAGCACGTCGCGCAGTTGCGCGAACACGAAAGCAAGTTCAAGCAAGCCGGAGCCACTCTGGCCGCCATCGGCCTCGGCGACCTGAACTATGCGCGCCTCTTTCGCGAGGAGACCGGCATCACCTTTCCGCTCCTTGTCGATACCGATCGCGCCGCCTACCGCGCCGCGCAATTAAAATCCGCGAACCTGCTTCATCTCCTGCGCAAGGAAAACGCGAAAGCGCGTGCTCGCGCCAAACGCGCCGGCCACCGCCAGCACCGCCTCGGCAAAAATCCCTTCCAGCTCGGAGCCACCTTCCTCTTCGCCCCCGGCAATCGCGATCTATACGTCCACCTCAGCCGCACATTCGGCGATAACGCCGAGATCGAAAAACTGCTCTCCGCCGTGGCGAGCGGCAAGGCTTGAAGCTGGCGTTCGCTAGCTGTGTTAGGCTTTCTCGACGGGGCCGAACGACTAACCATGTCAACGCTCAAAGAGTTCCGATGCGAAATCTGCGGGATCGTCAGCGATGATCCTATTCATTGGTTCGTGATCGAATGCGGAGAGGAGAAACTCTCCGTCCTCCGATGGAATCTCGCCGCGGCCGAGCGCCCCGACGCCCGTCACTTCTGCGGGGAAGCCCACGCGCAGGTCCACATCAGCCGCTGGTTCGAATCGATCTGCTCGCCTCCCAAACCTGTATATCGAGCCTCGTAGCAGCGCGAGGGAGCGCAGTGATTCCGCAGTGTTTTAGTAACCAGAAAAATAATAGGGGGAAAATTGTGGTACCCCCCCCCCCTACCCCAATTTCCCGTAACTTGTTTCAGAGGAGCAACTTACCAGCAAAGTCTTCGGAAGAAAGGGCTTAGCCACGAAAATCGCGCTTTTGAGGCTATTTCTTGTCTACTTTCGTAGGCATTCGGGCGGGAAATTCGAACAATTTTCGGCCAATTCATTCGAGGCATCAAAATTTATCAAAGAGTTAACAAGCCTCCGGGTGTCACCCGCGCTCTGGAGCGGACCGACGCTGCGTGCGTGGTCGAGTGCGAATATTGTCGCGTGGATTGGGGCTGGGTGTCAGTGAGGGTGGTCACGGGACATTTGTGAGGTTTCTTCATCGCCGAGAGGGCGGAGAAATGGGGAGGAGTGGCGACGCGGGTGGTGGTGGTGTGAAGGCAGCGCCGTGTCGCCCCAAAGTTCTCCCAGGTTACATGCAGAGAAGGCGCACAGACTGAACATCGGCGACGGGAGGGACAGCGTGTCCGTGTTGGAATCTGAACAATCTGGTCGTGATGATAATCACCGCTTGTCAATTGCTGACGAGGGAACAATGAGGTTAGCCGCGAAGCGGCGTAGGAATGCAGCCCATGGCGCGAGCCATGGGTACGCATGTCCCATGGGAAATTCAGCTCCGAAGGAGCGGAAGAAACGTGGCTCACACCGGCGGCAACATCGTTCTTCATCTCATCTTCAGCACGAAAGGTCGACGAGCTCTTCTCAGGGACGAAATTCGCCCGGATTTATTTGCGTATTTGGGCGGCATCATCCGCGAGATGCGTGGCACGGCGCTGATCGTCAACGGCACAGCCGACCACGTTCACATGCTGGTGCGGATTCGGCCGGCGCAGTCCACGGCAGAGGTCATGCGGGTGGTAAAGGCGAATTCGTCCCGTTGGGTGCATGAGAAATGGAAGATGAAGTTTGCGTGGCAGACGGGTTATGGAGTGTTTAGCGTGAGCGAGTCCAATGTGCCGGCGGTCTCACGGTATATCGCGGAGCAGGAGAAGCACCACAGGAGGAAGACATTTCAAGAAGAGTATGTGGCGTTCTTGAAGAAGAATCACGTCGCGTACGATGAGCGATATTTGTGGGATTGAGGGTTTCGGACAGGTTAGATGGATTCCGAGGATTAGCCGCGAAGCGGCGCAGGAGTGCAGCCCGGGACGTGAGCCCCGGGTTTGCGGATGAAATATGGGAGAAGCCCCGAAGGGGCGCAAGAGGAGTTGGCACGCGAAGTTTTTCCCGTGTTATCGCGCCGGGAGAAGAAGACGGTTCGAGAAAGAATCACGTTGGCGCGCGGCGAGCCGTATTGTTGGGATTGGGGTCCGATTCTTTCGCCCCTTCGGGGCTGGAGTGGTTTTGGTCAGGTTACCCACGGCTTGCGCCGTGGGCTGCATTCTGGCGCCGCTTCGCGGCTAGGTGGGTAGAGTTGGATGCCGTCCCTCAGCGGCTAAAGCCGTCGGGGGTGGTGGCGGTGTGAACGCAGCGGTGAACCGCTGCGCCACCCAAAAGACTAGAGAGAGTTCTATACATCTTGAATCCTGTGAGGAAGGGGTTGGCTGCTACTCCTGAACAATATCCTTATTCTTCTGCCAGGGCAGGGATGGTGCTGGATGCCGTCCCTCAGCGGCTAAGCCGTCGGGAGTGGAGGCGGTGTGAACGCAGCGCTGAAAGCGCTGCGCTACCCAAAAGCGGGGCGCGCTGAGTCAAGCGCTTGGGCTCTCCTTGCCCCATGCGTCGACAAATGCTTTTGTGGCGCGTTCGACGACTTCGTCAAGACCCGCCTTGGTGATCTCGTTGTAGTCATTGAGGACGCCAACAACTGATCCATGCCCTATTATCAGCGATTCTCGAAGCCACTTGTCTGAGGGGGCGATATCAACATCGAGTACGTCCTCTGCTTCTGTTGTCAATGTTTGTGCGACCATTCCGCTCATATCAGAATGGTGCATCGATGACGCAAATCTGTAGAATTTTTCGTAAAGTTCTTCCTTCCCAACTTCCTTTGCCATCTCCCGGAAGGAGCGGTTGGCCCAGTTGGATCGCAATCCCCCGGATTTGGTTCGGAATTTGGGAGCCACACGGGCGAACGCGGCCTCTATTTCTCTTACGACGTCTTGAGAGTACCGCTTCAATTGATCAGGCGACTGCTTCATCTGGTCAAATAGCCTTTTCTGAATGACGGCATGGAAGTCGATGTAATTGTCTACATCGAGTGGGTGAAGGCGCAGATATCCGAGCGTCACGGAAGCCTCGAACATTCCCCGCGCGATCTTCATAGCATCTGGCCCATAGCCGTTCAGAACAAGGACCATCAGTGCTCCGAAGGAATTCCAGACCGTTTTCGCAATGTGCCTGGCAACTTTATGGAGCGGCTCAGCGAGCGGAGCATTGAACGCTTCGTTGCCGATCGATGTCAACTCGGCTGCTGCCTCAAAAGACTTTGCATAGTTATCGTAAGCGTGCTGCCAGAAGTCAGGGAAGCCGACCGCGCTCAATCTTCGACCTTGTCCTAGTTCGTTGGCCATTTTGCTCTCCAGTACATGTCTGTCACCGCCAAGAAGGCTCAGGGCGTATTGGCATCTCTCAAGTATGGATACTTTGGATCGGGCAACGGGTGTCCCAGAGCCCGTTCCATGAAAACCGAATCGCCAAGCATCCAATAGTAAAGGTTGGCGTATCTGGATTCGGGGTACAGAGCGATAGCCGTTCCTCCGATAGGGCTTACCCTCAGCAAGGGCCTGACGAAGGTATTAAAGATGTGAGGGGAATATTGTCCTTCGCCAGCCAGGAACTGCGTTGCACAGGAGACGACAACGTCCGCCGCCTGCAGAAGCCGGATGAAGTTGGATGTGGTGCATAAAGGATTTAGCGCGATTCGTTTTGGCAATTCATCACCACCACTCCGCCTGAGAGTATTTAGTGCTGCGGTTAGCAGGTGCTCCTCCTCTGTTCGTCCGCCTCCGGGTCTGTCGACTACGACCATCACGGTCGTGGATCTGCGAACGGCAATTCTGTCGACTTGTCGAATAAGCAGCCCGGTTGTGTGCTCCGGGGTAACCACCGCCCCCGTCGCGGTCGGCAGGTCGCTATCGGCTATAACCACAGACGCTTCCGCTTTAACACGCGCGCAATGTCCAAGGACTTCCGAAAAAAAATCGGTCCGAGAATGTCCTTTCAGGTTCGAATGCATCCACGAATTGCGCCTCGGAGACCACTTAAATTCTTCTCCATCAGGCACTCCATATTTCTTGCATGTCTCGTTGATAACATCTTCAAGATAACGCACCTCGTCGCCTCTGACGTAAAGGCCTCCGACAGCCAACAATTTGCCCATGCCCTTACGGCTAGGCCTCGCTTGGGACGAATCGTCAGCAAAGAAAACGTCCATCGGACACAATGCTATATAAAAAGCCCCGCCTTTCGGCGGGGCTTTGACGGGCAAGAATGCCCGTCCCACACTGTTCAAGCTCGAAGCTCGCGGCTCGGAGCTCATAGCTGGTCTTAGTACATGTCGCCCATGCCGCCGCCGTGGCCGCCACCGCCCATTGGAGCTTCCTTCTTTTCTGGAATCTCCGAGACCAGGGCTTCGGTGGTGAGCATGAGGCTGGCGATCGAGCCGGCGTTGGTGAGCGCGGTGCGCACTACCTTGGTCGGATCGAGGACGCCTGCTTTGACCAGATCTTCGTACTCGCCCGTCTGGGCGTTGTAGCCGAAGTTCGGATCTTTCGAGTCGTAGACCTTGCCGAGAACTACCGCACCTTCTTCGCCGGCATTTTCGACGATCTGGCGCAGCGGCTCGGTGATGGCGCGCTTTACGATGTTGACACCTATCTGCTCGTCACCTTCCAGCTTCAGCTTGTCGAGGGCCGGGACGCAACGCGCTAGCGCTACGCCGCCGCCCGGAACCACGCCTTCTTCAACAGCGGCGCGGGTCGCGTGCATGGCGTCTTCGACGCGGGCTTTCTTCTCTTTCATTTCGGTTTCGGTGGCGGCGCCTACTTTAATTACCGCAACGCCACCGACCAGCTTCGCCAGCCGCTCCTGCAACTTCTCGCGGTCGTAATCGCTGGTGGTCTTGTCGATCTGGCTGCGAATTTCTTTTACGCGGCCTTCGATCTCGTTGTGCTTGCCTTTGCCCTCGACGATGGTGGTGTTGTCCTTGTCGATGGTGATCTTCTTGGCGGAGCCGAGGTCGCTGACCTGAACGTTCTCGAGCTTGATGCCGAGATCTTCGGTGATGGCCTTGCCGCCGGTGAGGATCGCGATGTCCTGCAACATGGCCTTGCGACGATCGCCGAAGCCCGGAGCCTTGACGGCCGCGACTTGCAGCGTGCCACGCAGCTTGTTGACGACGAGAGTGGCGAGCGCCTCGCCTTCCACGTCCTCAGCGATGATGACGAGCGGCTTGCCGCCCTTGGCGATCTGCTCGAGCAGCGGGAGCAGGTCCTTCATGCTGGAGATTTTCTTTTCGTGGATGAGGATGTAGGCGTTCTCCATCACGGATTCCATGCGCTCGGGATCGGTGACGAAGTACGGGGAGAGATAGCCGCGGTCGAACTGCATGCCTTCGACTACGTCGAGCTGGGTTTCGAGCGTCTTCGCTTCTTCAACCGTGATGACGCCATCCTTGCCGACTTTCTTCATGGCCTCGGCGATGATCTTGCCGATGGTCTCGTCGTTGTTGGCGGAGATGGTGCCGACCTGGGCGATGTGGTCGCCCTGAATCTGCTTGGAGAACTTGTCGAGTTCGCCGGGCTTGCGGTTGCCTTCCTTGTCGAGCGAGCCGCAGATCGCGACGACTGCCTTCTCGATGCCGCGCTTGAGGGCCATGGGATTGGCGCCGGCAGCCACGGTCTTGACGCCCTCGCGGAAGATGGCCTGGGCGAGAACGGTGGCGGTGGTGGTGCCATCGCCGGCGATGTCGCTGGTCTTGCTGGCGACTTCGCGAACCATCTGCGCGCCCATGTTTTCCTGCGCGTCCTTCAGATCAATTTCTTTCGCGACGGTGACGCCGTCCTTGGTGATGGTCGGCGAACCGAATTTCTTTTCGATGACTACGTTGCGGCCCTTGGGGCCGAGAGTGACTTTCACCGCGTCGGCGAGAATGTTGACGCCGCGGAGAATGGCCTGGCGGGACTCTTCTCCGTGAATGATTTGCTTTGCCATTTTCTTCTTCTCCTAAATTGATTGCAGCTGATTGCTGCGGAATTTCTGTTCGGGCCATCGCTAATCGGCTGTTAGCTCCTAGCTATTAGCTTCTAGCTTGAACCCAAAACCCAATGTCTTTGCGAGAGACGGCGGAACTTACCGCTTACTGCCGGCGGTCTCTTTTGCTTTGGCTGCGCCGGTGATGATGCCGAGGACTTCTTCTTCACGCATGATGATGAAGTCTTCGCCGTCGAGCTTGATTTCGGTGCCGGAATATTTGCCGAAGAGGATGCGGTCGCCTTCTTTTACGTCGAGCGGACGAACCTTGCCTTCTTCGCTGATCTTGCCTTTGCCGGCGGAGATGACTTCGCCTTCCTGCGGCTTGTCTTTGGCGGAGTCGGGGATGATGATGCCACCGCGGGTGGTATCAGCCTCTTCTACACGACGGACCAAAATACGGTCGTGCAGGGGAGTGAACTTTGTAGCCATGATTGGTGCTCCTTTCAAATGTGGTTTAGGTAATCAGGTGTTAGGTCTTGGGTGCTAGGTCTTGGAAGAACCCTCTTGATTGCCAATAACCCTCGAACCGATTGTTAGCACTTGAGCCTTACGAGTGCTAATTCTACGGATGTGAGTGGGACGTTGTCAAGGCTTAGAGCGTGGTGAGGGTGCCGACGCAAGGCGAAAGCGATAGGAGATTTCGCATGAAGATCGCATGTATATCACTGATAATAAGCTGCTTAGTTGTTTACATTGGCGGGGATTTGGCAGGTCCGTGGCGGGACAGGTGTTGCGATATTACGAGGATCCAGCGCGGGAGTGCGTTGAATGCGCAGAAGTATCCGGAGTATGTGGGCGTTTACGAGGCGGCCCAGGGAAGACGATGACGGTGTTGCTGGAGGATGGGGAATTGTTGCGGCTGTGTGGAAGAAGAAAGCTGTTAGCGTTTAGCGTTTAGCTCCTAGCTAAGAAGGACTGCAAATCCCCGCGAAGGTCGAGGAGTCGGGATCTCCGCGAATCTCCCAAGTAGAGAGCGAGAGATGAGATGTCGGTCCGGGAGTCTGCCCGCGGGCGGGCAATTTTGGGCACTCTTCGTTTTTCCCGGATTGGAGTTCTCATTTTGGGCAAATCACAGGGATTTGTGCAATTCTCACAGCGTTTGGTGATGGAGATCACGCAGGCGTGTGGCAAAAGGCGCAGCGAAAGGTGAGGTGGGGCAGAATGCGGGGCGATGCCGACTTCCGAGATTCTTATAAAAGTGCTTGATTTCAGGGGACTTGAGGTATACAAGAGTGCGATCCCGTCAACTCCATGGAATTGGCACGCCTATTGCGATAGGTAAAGCGCAGGGCACACCAATAACAAGCGCAAGAAACCAAGAAGTTCGAGCGCACGTGGAAATAAGGCAGCTCAAGGAGAGAGCGATATGGCAACTGCGACGGTAGCAATGAGAAGCACCGGGCCTGGCTTTCGGTATGTGGCGGATGCGCAGGCAAAAGCGAATTCGCCGTATGGGTTGCCGATCGTCGAAGATGTGAGGCAATTCGACCTTGGGCCGGACAGCTTTTTCGCCGGGCTCTCCCAAGGGACGTTGGACGATCTGAACCGCATCAAGCACACCAGTTCGTATCCGGAAGGCGCGGTGGTGCTGATGGAAGGACAAGCGGCGCGCGGGATTTACATCGTGTGCCAGGGCCGCGTGAAACTGATGACGACCAACGCCGATGGCAAGACGCTGATCGTGAAGATCGCGCATCCAGGCGAAGTCCTCGGACTGCAAGCGGTGGTGACAGGACAGTCTTATGAATTGACGGTCGAAACTTTGCAGCCCTCCCAACTAGCTTATATAAGTTGCGACCAATTTTTGCGATTTTTGAAGACGCACGGAGATGCGTGTTTGCGGGCGACGCAGCATTTGAGCCAGGATTGCCAATCGGCTTATGACGTGATTCGTTCGATTGGGCTCTGCCATTCGGTCCCGGGGAAGCTGGCACGGCTCCTCCTGCAGTGGTCAGCTGAGGGCCGGATGAGCGGTGGCGTGGTACGGATGAAGCTGGCGTTGACGCATGAAGAGCTGGCGCAGTTGATTGGTTCTTCGCGGGAAACGGTGACACGGATTCTGGGGGATTTCAAAAGGCGCGGAGTGGTGGAGTTGCACGGCGCAACGATGCTGATTCGCGATCAGGGTGCGCTGGAAAGTCTGTGTGTGTCGTAAGGAAGCTTTGAGCTACGAGCTTTGAGCTTCGAGCAAACCAAACCTGGTTGTTACTAGTTATGAATTTCGAGCCGCGAGCAGCCGAACCTGGCTGCTCGCGGCTTTTGTTCTTGTCAGACACCAAATTCGTTTTCCCGCGGATTTGCGCGGATGAGCGCCGATGCTAAAGCGTTTTCACCGCCGAGACGCAGAGGACGCCGAGAAAAACACGAGGCTTTCCTCTCGCGCTTTTTCACGCGATCTATTGTTTCTCCGTCTTTTTCTCCGCCGGTTTTTCTTCCTTGTTGGACGCGGCGGCGTGGGCTGGTTTCGGTTTCCAGAAATCCGGGTCGGCTTTGATATAGTCGTCGCCGACGTAACTCATGCGCGGATTAAAGGCGAAGAGGTTCGTCTGGCTTGAATCGATGGTCGCGGCGCTGAGCTCGCGAAGTTTCTTCATTCCTTCCTCGCCCATGGCAGCTTCGAATTCTTTTCCGGCGGCGAAGCCCTTATCGATTTCGGTGGCGGATTTCATGGGGTTGAAAATCACGAAAGTACCGTCGGGCTGGCCGTAGACCGTCTCATACATCGCCCAGTGAACGTCCGCATTTTTTTCGAAGCCGTGCTGATACATCTTGACGATCGCTTCCCAATCCTTGTCGTGGCCGGGTTTGATGTGGAAGAGGGAAATCTCGAAGTAGCGCATGTGGGGAATGTCGACGGAGGCAGTGTGGAGGCTGAGATCGTCGCGATAGGCGAAGTCGCCACCGTCGGTATCGCTGAGCAATTCACCATCGACGACGCCGGCCTTGTCGAGGGCGGCCGCCAGGGCGGGATTCTTCTCTACGGCCTTTGCGTCTTTCTCCATGGCTTCGAAAGAAGGAAAGCCGGTGATGAAGAGAGAGCGTGGCTTGCCGGAGAGTGAATCGACGGCTATGTAGTGAGAGGGCCACTTGGCGTTGCGCAGGGTTTGAACGAAAGCGGCTTCGGTTTTTTCGTGCGACATGCCGGCTTTGCCGGGCTTGGTGAATTCGCGAATGATGTTGAGGACTTTGGGGGGCTGATGCATGCCAGCGGGTTCTTCTTGCGCTGCAACTGTGCCCAGACAGCCCAATACCAGAGACGTGAACAATAGATACTCCGTGAGTCTTTTCATGGACACTTCTCCTTGTGGAATCTTGTTTTGACTTCTAAAGGCGGGGACATTGTACTCCGGTTGACGGTTTGGGGATCTCTTTGTTGCCGTTGATCAGGAGGCCTAGAACGGCTAAAACCACGAAGGACACGAAGGAGCACGAAGGGTTCAGGGCCGGGTTTCACGCTGACCAGGCTTGGCCGTGCCCAGGACGCTGGCTTGTCGATCCGTGACAATTTGGGGATGGGGACGTGGCGGCGGCGCCGCCACAACTGCCGGCGAGGCGCCGGCCCGACGATCATGGAGTCTGGCGCTACGATCTTGCCCTCGATATATAATTCGGGCCTCGGAATTTTTTCATCCGATCACTCCAAATTTCCTATGACGCTGAATTCTGGGACTAAGCTCGGACCTTACGACATCGAGTCGCTGCTGGGGGCTGGCGGCATGGGCGAGGTGTATCGGGCGCGGGATGCGCGGCTGAATCGAACGGTCGCGATCAAGGTGCTGCCGAAGTCGTTTTCGGCGGATGCGGACCGGTTGCAGCGCTTCACGCAGGAGGCGCGGGCGGCGGCGGCGCTGAATCATCCCAACATTCTTTCGATCTTCGATATCGGCGAGGCGGAGGGCGCTCCTTATATTGTGTCGGAGCTGCTGGAGGGAACGACGCTGCGGGAGTTGGTGCGGAACGGGCCGATGGCGGCGCGGAAGGCGATCGATTGCGCGCTGCAAACGGCGCGCGGGCTGGCGGCCGCGCACGATAAAGGAATCGTGCATCGCGATTTGAAGCCAGAAAATATTTTTGTTACGGACGATGGGCGCGTGAAGATTCTGGATTTCGGGCTGGCGAAGCTGACGAGGCCGGAGGCGACGAGCGAGGGTGGAGACACGCTGACGGCGCAGGTGAATACCGAGCCCGGGCAGGTGATGGGGACGGCCGGGTATATGTCTCCCGAGCAGGTGCGGGGGAAAGCGGCGGATCATCGGGCGGACATCTTTGCGTTCGGATCGATTCTGTACGAGATGCTGTCGGGCAAGCGTGCGTTTCATGGGGAGAGCCCGGCGGAGACGATGAGCGCGATTCTGAAGGAGGAGCCGGAAGAGCTTTCGGAGACGGGCCGGAATATTCCGTTGCCGCTGGAAAGGATCGTGCGGCATTGCCTGGAGAAGAATCCGGCGCGGCGGTTTCAGTCGGCGGGAGATGTGGCGTTCAATCTGGAGGCGCTGTCGGACAGCTCGGCGGGAACGCGGACGAGCGCGCAGGCGGCGGTAGTTGGAGCGGAATCGGAAGCGAGCGATCAAGTTGAGGCTCGGCGGGGAGGCTTGCCGCTGGTGGCGGTGGCAGCGCTGGTGATCGCAACGGCAGGCGTGGCCTGGTGGCTGGGACGCGGCAGCGTGAAGGCTGCGCTGGCCGAATATCAGCAGATTACATTTCGCACCGGAGCGATGGGGAACGCGCGGTTCACGCCGGACGGCAGCATTGTTTACTCAGCGAGGTGGGACGGGGGCGAGAGACAACTCTACATGTCACGCACCGATGAGCACGGGGCCCGCGAACTGGGGTTGAGGGACGCAGATCTGCTGGCGATCTCGAAGAGCGGAGAACTGGCGATCCGGCTTAACACGGTTAACTTTGTCGGATACGCAAGGGCGGGGACGCTGGCGCGGGTGCCGCTGAGTGGAGGGACGCCGCGCGAGGTGCTTGACAATGTGCAGGACGCGGACTGGGCGGCGGATGGGGAGCACATGGCGGTGGTGCGCTTTGTCCCGGAAAACCGGCATTGGCGGCTGGAGTATCCGGTGGGAAAGGTTTTGCTGGACAGCATTAATTGGATCAGCACGCCGAAGATTTCGCCGGATGGGAAGTGGGTGGCGTTCTCCGATCATGAGAACACGGGAGGAGACGACTTGGGATCGGTGGCGGTGATCGATCCGGAAGGGCACGAGAAAAAGCTTGCCTCGGGATGGGTCTCGCAGGAGGGGATTGTGTGGTCGCCCAAGGGCGACGAGATCTGGTTTACGGCGACGAGCAACGGGAGCGCGGAAAATCTGCACGGTGTGAGTTTATCGGGAAAGGAAAGGACGATTGCCAACGTGCCGGGAGGGATGTGGCTGCAAGATATTCGGAATGGAGTGGCGCTGACGATTACGCATCAGACCCGGCTGGGGATTCGGGGAATGGGGCCGGGAGCGAAGGAAGAGCGGGAGTTGGGCTGGCTGGGATGGGCGGAACTGAGAGATGTTAGTCGGGACGGCACGAAGGTTCTGTTTGAGGAAGAGGGAGATGGGGGCGGGCCGAACTATACGGTTTTTTTGCGCAATATGGATGGGTCGCCGCCGGTGCGGATTGGGGAGGGCGTGGCGCAGGCGATCTCTCCGGATGGGAAATGGGTGATCACGAAGCCGGCGAAGGAAGGCCCTTTGAGCATCGTGCCGACGGGTGCGGGCGAGGCACGGCAATTGACGCATGACAGCATCAGCTATGACTCGGTTCGCTACCTGCCGGACGGCAAGCGTCTGCTCGCCATGGGGATAGAGCGGGGACATGGGGTGCGAGACTATTTGATCGATGTGGCGAGCGGAGATTCGAAGCCGATCACGCCGGAAGGAATTGCGGGCACTACTGTTTCCGCGGACGGACGCCGGACGGCGGTGCGAACGCCGGAAGGAAAATGGGGAGTGTGGCCACTGGAAGGCGGGGGATTTCAGCCGATTCCGGAACTGGATGGGAACTGGGTGGTGACGGGGTGGTCAGCCGGACGGGAATTCGCTTTACGCGAGGGCAAGCCACAGTCCGGAAAGAACGGCGCGCTTGTATCGAGTGGATGTCGCAACCGGGAAGATGGAACCATGGAAGACGTTTGGAACGGAATTGGGGGCGGGCGCCATCGCGACTGCGCCACTTTTTTCGAGTGATGGAAATGCCTACGCGTATTTGTACTTCCAGGACCTTACGGTGGGATATGTGGTGCGGGGATTGAAGTGAAGAAATCGGGTCATCGGGTGATCGGGCCATCGGGTGATCGAAACCCAATCCAGGTCGACTAGAATGGCAGGTATGAATAGGTTCGCGGTTGCTTTGGCAGTCGCGTTGTTGGCCGTGCTGGGAGTGGACGGGGCGGGGCGCGCTTGGGCTCAGGATGACGAGGAAGGGCCGATGTCGAATATGCGGTTCGTCGTCGTGCGCGACGCGAATGGGAAGCCGGTGAAGAACGCCGCGGTGGTGCTGCATCCGGTGAAGAAGAATGGGAAGCAGTCCATGGGCGGGCTGGAGTTGAAGACGGACGAAGAGGGGAAGACATGGATTGATGGGATTCCGTACGGTCTGTTGCGGGTCCAGGTACTGGCACCGGGGTTTCAGACGTTTGGAGAGGACTACGAGATCAAGGAGCAGGAAACAGCGATTACGGTGAGGCTGAAAAAACCTACGGGGCAGTATTCGGTGTATGACGCGAAGGACAAGAAGAGCGAGTCTGGAGTGCAGCAGAAGGACAAGAAGACGGAGGCGCCACCACCTTCAACACCGCCACCGCCGGCACAGCAAACTCCTCAGCAGAAGCCGCCGGATCAGAAACCGCAGTAAATTATTGCGTGCCTAGCACGATCCTTTGATTTAAAGACAAATCCTTTAGTGAGTCGCGTCTCGGGTGGATGACGTGGCGGCGTGGGCGCCGCCACGACTGCCGGCGAGTCGCCGGCGCTACGTCGTGCGGCGGCGCTACGTTGTGCGGCGCTACGTGTGTTGGCGCGGAGCTGCTGGCGTTTGGTCTGCGTTAGGCGCCGGCAGCGCGGGCTTTGGCTTTGGAACTTGTTTGGCGGATGCTGGGGACATAGGCGCAGGATCTGAAGTCGTAATGTTTGCCGAGGCAGTCGGCGCAGAGGTGCAGGTGATGGACGCGGCACTCGACCGCGGACTCGTGATCGCCGCATTGATTGCAGAGCCTTCGTTTTCCCTTGCCACCCGGACGAGAACGGGACGTGTCGGTTTCCGCCCAGTAGCGCGCCTTCGTGTAGAGGCCGAGAGCGGAGAGAACCATGCCGGTCGAAAACAGCATGGCGCCGGCTCCGAGGACAACCATATCGCGAGGCTTGGCAAAGGCTGCCGGGAAAAAGCTCAGGCCGGCAAAGGCCAGGAAACATCCGACAGCAATCATCCAGCTTCCGAATTTCAGGGCCATAGCGTTCCTTCGTGAATGGAAATCAGGGTTCGGGGCACGCACACTAATGGGGATTTGGGCCGGCGTAGGGGGGAGTTTCGCCGTGTTTCCAGCTTAGCGGCGGGGCAAGTGAAACTCCAGATGACCAAAGTTTTCGATGACGCAGGTAACTTGCCGCTGGCAGGGCTCACTCATAGCATGAATGCATCATGGATATACGTCTACTCCTCGTGTGTCCCGACCGAGATACGGCCGCGCTGCTGATGAGCGTGGTGGGTGAGATGGGAATGGTAGCGGAGCACACGCCTTCGATTGCGCACGGGCTGGAACGGCTCGGCGAGCAGAAGTTTGATGCGATCGTTTTTGAGTACCGGGACGACGAGGCTTCGCAGGATTTTCTGGCGCACTTGCGGCAATCCTCCAAAAACCACGCGGCGCTGCTGATCGCGGTGGCCGAGGAAGAGTGCAATGCGCGGCCGCTGTTTGGGCTGGGCGCGAATTTTGTTCTCTACCGTCCGCTGTCGGTGGAGAGGACGCGGGTGAGCATGAGCGCGGCCCGAAGCCTGATGCACCAGGAACGGCGGCGCGAGCCGCGGGCGCATGTTCATTCGACCGCGAATCTCTCTTATCCGGGCGCTGCCGATCTGGACGCGACGCTACTAAACATCAGCGACGGCGGAACGTTGATTACGACGCGGAGCCGGGAACTCGGCAAGGGAAAAGTTTATTTTGAATTCGCGCTGCCGGGGCAAAGGCATCTGGTGCGCTTGTCGGGCGAGGTGGCGTGGCAAGATTCCTCGGGGCGGGCGGGAATTCATTTTCTGGATGTACCGCAGGCTTCGCGCAAGCTGATTCAGAAGTGGCTACAACAGAATGGGGTGCGACCGGGAGAGACTTCGAAGGCGCCGGCGGAGCCGGTGATTGAGCGCTTCGCGCTGGAACCGAAGCTGGAGGGATCGAAGCACAGCTCGGCGCATGGCTCCGGGCAGGTGTCCAACGCCAGCAACCGGCGGCGAGAGGAGCGAGTGCCTTGCCAGTTGGGCGCGACGGTGAATCCGGTGGGTACGAGCACTCCGAATCATTGCTCGCTTTCCGACCTCAGCGAAAGCGGATGCTATGTCGAGATGCCGACGCCGTTGCCGGGAAAAGCGGACGTCGAGATTATGGTGCGGACGTCGGACCGGAAGATCAAGATTCGCGGGGAAGTGCTGAGCAGCCATCCCGGATTTGGGATGGGAGTGCGGTTTGTGTTTCAGGATTTGGGCGAACGTGCGGAGATATTGCGGCTGCTGGCGGTGTTGTCGGCGGCGCGGGCTCGGGATGAGCAGCCTTGCTAGTCTGACTTCTACTCGGGAACCGGCAAAAAGCGATAACCACGAAGGACACTAAGGTCCAGAAGGAACATCGAAGGCTTGGGTGCTCAGGGCTGGGGCGCTTCCTGCACGGCTTTCCTAAAATAATCCAGTGAGAGTTTCAGACCGGTCTCCAAGTCTATTCTCGGTTCCCAGCCTAGCAGACGCTTTGCTTTGGAGATGTCGGGGCGGCGCTGCTTGGGATCGTCTTGCGGGAGCGGCTCGAATTTGATTTGGCTTTTTGAGCCGGTGGCTGCGATTACTTTTTGCGCGCACTCCAGGATTGTGAATTCGGTGGGATTGCCGATGTTAACCGGGTCGTGCTCGCTGGAGCGGGCGAGACGCAGAATGCCATCGACCTCGTCGCTTACGTAACAGAAGCTGCGCGTCTGGCTGCCATCGCCGTAGACGGTTAAATCCTGTCGGCGCAGCGCCTGCCACATAAAATTTGGAATCACGCGGCCGTCGTTGATTTGCATGCGCGGGCCGTAGGTGTTGAAGATGCGGAGAATGCGGGTGTCGACGTTGTGATAGCGGCGATAGGCGGCCGTCACGGCTTCGGAAAAGCGCTTGGCCTCGTCGTAGACAGAGCGCGGGCCGATGGGGTTGACGTTGCCCCAGTAGGTTTCGGGTTGGGGATGGACCGACGGATCGCCGTAGCACTCGGAGGTCGAGGCCATCATGAATTTGGCGTTGTTGCGGCGGGCGGTTTCGAGGGCCTGGAAGGTGCCGTAGGAGCCGACACGCAGGGTGGCGAGTCCGTGGTTCGGCGTAGTCGACGGGGCTGGCGGGGCTGGCGAAGTGGAAGACGTAATCGAGCGGGCCGTAGTCGGCGGGCTCGCAAACGTCTTTTTCCAGGAACTCGAAGCGCGCATCGTTGCGCAGATGAGCGATGTTAGCAAGGCGGCCGGTGATCAGATTGTCGGCGGCGACGACGCGATAGCCTTCGGCGAGCAGGCCGTCGCAAAGGTGGGAGCCGAGAAAGCCTGCTCCACCGGTGACCAGAGCGCGTCGTGAGTTCATCGTTTCAGCAGCCTGCGTCAGGCGCGCTCCTTTTTTTGCCCGCGCGCAGCCGGAGACTCTTCACAAATTGCGGGCGGACGGCCAACGCTGTAATAGGAGAAGCCGTGCGCGAGCATGGCGGCGGGATCGTAGAGATTTCGGCCGTCGAGAATGATGGGATAGCGTACCACGCCGCGCAGGCGCTCTAAGTCGAGCGTGGCGAAGTCTTCCCACTCGGTGAGGATGAGCACGGCGTCGGCGCCTTTGGCGGCGGAATAGGGATCGGAGGCGAATTCGACACCGGTGGGCAGAACGTCTTTGGCGCGATCCATGGCGGCGGGATCGTAGGCGCAGATGTGGCAGCCCTCGCGCTGAAGTTCCTCGACAAGGAGCAGAGCGGGAGATTCGCGGATGTCGTCGGTGCCTCCCTTGAAGGCGAGCCCTAGTACGCCGAGGCGCTTGCCACGCAGGGTCCAGAGAACGCTGCGGACTTTTTTGAGGAAGCGGTGGCGCTGGTCTTCATTGATGCGGATGACTTCTTCGAGCAAGCGGAAGTCGTAGCCGCCCTCTTTTGCGACTGCGCGGAAGGCGAGCAGATCCTTCGGAAAACACGAGCCGCCGTAGCCGATGCCCGGATTGAGGAAGCGCGGACCGATGCGGGAGTCGGTGCCGATGCCTTCGCAGACCTGCTGGACGTTGGCGCCGACTACTTCGCAGATGGAGGCGACCGCATTAATAAAGGAGATTTTCATGGCGAGAAAGGCGTTGGAGGCGTGCTTGATCATTTCCGCACTCTGCGCGCTGGTGATAATGAGGCGCGGCGGAGCCTGGGTGGGAGACATGGCGCGGTCGGGGCGGGGAATGGCGTCGGCGCGTCCGTAATACCAGCCGCTGGTGAGCGGATCGTAGATTTTGCGCATGACTTCGGCGGAGCGGTCATTTTCGACGCCGACTACGATGCGATCGGGATAGAGAAAGTCGGCGACGGCGGTGCCTTCGCGGAGGAATTCGGGATTGGAGGCGATGTCGAAGTGCTCGGGATCGGCACCGTTGCGCAGGATGATGGTGCGGATCCACTCGTTGGTGAAGACCGGGACCGTGCTTTTTTCGACGATGACTTTGTAGCTGTCGACGGCGCCCGAGATTTCGCGGGCGACGGACTCGACGTAGGACATATCGGCGTCGCCGCTTTCGGTGGGGGGAGTGCCGACGGCGATGAAGATGGCCTCGCTAGCGCGCGTGGCGGCCTGTAAATCGCCGGAGAACTTAATACGGTTGCCGCGATACTTGGCCAGCAGTTCGGGCAGAAATTGTTCGTGAATGGGGACATCACCGGTGCGGAGCGCTTCCAGCTTTTTCTCGTCGTTATCGACGAGGACGACTTCGTGACCCAGGTCGGCGAAACAAGTTCCCGTGACCAGACCAACGTATCCCGAACCAACGACCGCGATGCGCATGCGAGCCCTTCTCCTTAGATTGTCGTGCAGATGATTGTGCACCTCCGGCTCGTCGGTGTGCTCGATCAACTTTAGCAGTGTTTGGAGGTTTTTCGACGCGGCATGTTGGAAATGGGGTTACGGCGGGCACAAAACGGGAAATTGAACGTCACATACAGGGGTGATTGCGATCACGGTGAGGGTGTTGCGCCGGAATCAAGATCTAGGCAGGAGGCATTTATGCCCGTCCTGTTAATTGCACTCCTGGCGCTCGCGGTGTTTGGTGTGATTGGAATTTTTCTAGGCGCGGCCGTGTTGCTGGAACAGCATAAGTTCAGCAAAGAGCACCATGGGAAGGCCGCGTAGTAATTTGGTAATTGAGAAATTGAGTAATTTTGTAATTGAAGAGCTGCCGTCAACCACGGCTTCCACGGCGGGCTGATCCCTTTTGCCGTTTCGCTGCTTGCATCCTGCATCCTCACATTGTGCCTAGATTCCGCTCTCATTTTCGAAATGGAGCTCGGGAGAAGACTAGGTCCTCCGGTTAAGATTTTTCTGCATGAAGTTCCAGGCGCTGTTGACTATGTCGGTCAGATTCCGCTTGGCGGTCCAGTTCAGGACTTGTTGCGCTTTGCTGGCGTCGGCGACGAGGACGGGTGGATCGCCTGGGCGGCGGGGACCAATTTTGCGGCGGACTGGCTGGCCGGTCGCGGCTTCAGCGGCGTGAATTACTTCGAGAACGGAATTGCCTTTGCCGGTGCCGAGGTTTAGGGCGAGCGAATCGCCAACTTGCTCGAGATGCTGGAGGGCGCGAACGTGGGCGTCGGCCAGGTCGTTGACGTGGATGTAGTCGCGGAGGCAGGTGCCGTCAGGCGTGGGGTAGTCGGAGCCGAAGACTTGCAGTTCGAAGTCGCTTGGCAGCGAAGCCTGTAGGGCGAGCGGGATGAGGTGCGTTTCGGGATCGTGGAGCTCACCTATCTCCCCGGACTCGTCAGCTCCGGCGGCGTTGAAGTAGCGCAGGCGGGCGACACGAAGGCCATAGGCGCGGCTGTAGGCTTCGAGCGCGTTTTCGAAGGCGAGCTTGGTAGCGCCGTAGGGATTGATGGGCTCGCGGGGGTTGTCTTCGGTGATAGGAACCTTGACCGGAACTCCGTAGACGGCGCAAGTCGAGGAAAAAACGAAGTTGCGGACACCGGCGTCGACGGCGGAGTTGAGGAGGGTGAGAGCGTCGGCGACATTGTTGCGGAAATATTTGCGCGGGTTGGTGACGGACTCGCCAACGTAGCAGTGGGCGGCGAAGTGCATGACGGCGTCGACGCGGGAGAGGACGTGATGGAGTTTGGACTGGTTGCCGATGTCGCCTTCGACGAGTTCGAAACCTTCGGCGAGGCGGCGGAAGCCGGTGGAGAGATTGTCGTAAATGATGACCTGGTAACGGGCTTTGCGTAAGGCGCGGGCGGTGTGACTGCCGATGTAGCCTGCGCCTCCTACTACTAAAACGGCCAATGGGGAACCTCGCTGGATTGCTTTGTCAGTTTACGGGGAGGGAAGAGCTAAAGGAAAGGTGTTAGGTCTCAGGTGTTAGGAAAGGCCAAACCTTAGACTTGACGCCTCACTCCTAAAGATGCGGGGGCGAGGACAGCCCCGCGACTGCCGGCGGGACGCCGGCGCTACGGTTGAATCACGCTTAGTGGTGACATTCGTCCTACCGGATTGCGGCGGACCGGCATAGGTTCGGATTGAGACGTTCCGCTACCGAGGAATGAATATATGACAATCAGCTTGCCAGAAACGACCGAGCGCACGACGGGCACAACTACCTTGTTAGATGGACACTCGCTGATGATTGAGGATGTGGTGGCGATTGCGCGGCATCGGCGGCAGATTGGGATTCATCCGGGCGCGGTCGCCCGGATCAACAAATGCCGCGCTCTTTTGGAGCGGAAGATCAAGACGCGGGAGATTATGTATGGGGTGAACACCGGGATCGGAGAGCTGTCGGAGGTGGTGCTTACGCCGGAGCAGGTCGAACAATATCAGAAATACCTGCTCTATTCGCACGCGGCCGGGTGCGGCGAGCCGTGTGCGGAGGAAAACGTGCGCGCGGCGATGCTCTCGCGGCTGAATACGCATTGCTGGGGACATTCGGGGATCCGGCTGGAGGTTTCGTGCAGACGTTGGTGGAGATGCTGAATCGCGGCGTGACTCCCGTGGTTTGCCAGAAGGGATCGGTGGGGGCTTGCGGCGATCTCTCGCCGATGGCGCAGATGGCGATCACGCTCATGGGCGAGGGCGAAGTGTTTTATAAGGGACGGCGGATGCCGGCGAAAGAGGGAATGGATGCGGCGGGGATTTCGACGATTGTCTTCCGCGAACGCGACGGGCTGGCGTGCATCAACGGGTCGAATTTTATTACGGGGATGGGATGCCTGGAAATTTATGACGCGGAGCTGTGGCTGAAGACGCAGGAGGTGGCGCTGGCGATGACGCTGGAGTCGCTCAACGCCAACATGAAGGCTTACGATGCGCGGATTCATGCGGTGCGCGGGTATCCGGGAGCGGAGAAGTGCGCCGAGAATATTCGCAGACTGACGGCGGATTCGGAACTGCTGCGTCTGCCGGGGAAGAAAGTGCAGGACGCTTACTCACTGCGGTCGAGTCCGCAGGTGATTGGGGCGGCGCGCGAGGCTTTCAAGTGGGCGCGCTACATGCTGGAGATTGAGCTGAATCATGCGGCGGATAATCCGACATTTTTCCCGGATGAAGAACTGGTTTTGACGGGCGCCAATTTTCAGGGTACGCCGATGGCGTTTGCGCTGGAATTGGCGGGCATGTCGGTGACGACGGTGGCGGCGCTGTCGGAGAGGCGGCTGAATCGACTGCTGAATCCGCATCTTTCCGCGGGGCTGCCGGCGTTTCTTACGAAGGGTGCAGGAATGTTTTCCGGGTTGATGCTGACGCAGTATACAGCTGGAGCGTTGGTTTGCGAGAACCGGGTGCTGAGCAATCCGGCGGCGACGGGATCGATTCCGGCGGCGGCAGACCAGGAAGACTTTGTTTCGATGGGAATGACGACGGCGATCAAGACGCGGCAGATTCTCGATAACGCCTGGTATATCGTCGCCATTGAATTGATGGCGGCAGCGCAGGCGTTCGATATGCGGTATCCGGTGCGGCCTTCGGCGGCGGGGCAGGCGGTTTATGAGGAGATTCGCGCGCACGTCAAAAGGCTGGATGAGGACCGGCCGTTGCACTCGGATATCAATACGCTGGCTCGCGCGGCGCGGGAGGGCGAGATTCTGGCGGCGGCGGAGACGGTGGTGGGAAAATTAGATTGAGAAACTTGTACAGGTCTTGGCGACCTCAGCGGCTAAAGCCGCTGCTTAATTTGGAGCCTTAATCGCAGCGGTGAACCGCTGCGCCACCCAAGAGCAGAACTATCAGGGAACTGCCTGCTCAAGGCATGAAGCGCTGCGCCACCCAATGGCAACAGTCGGAGCCGCATGCTGAAGGCGTGAACCGCGCGCCACCCAAAATCCGTAGATCTGGCGTCAAGATGCCGATCCAGCGTGAGATTCAGACTCAGTTCGAGATTCAGCTAATGACTGCTGCCTACAGTCGCGGCTGCAGCGGCGGGGACCGCCATCTTTACCGAATCTGGCTGGGTCCAGACTTCTTTGCCGTTTTCCAGTTGTAGGCGGTTCATGGTGACAGTTAGCTGCTGGCGGTCGACTTCCACAAAGAGATAGTGGTAGTTGATCTCTTTGCTCTGATATGGGTCGGAGGGGGCGCGCTGGATGGGGTAGGCGTGGGCACCGGCGCCTCCGGTGACGAAATAAGTGATACCGCCATGCTCGTGACGCTCGTAGTTGTGGACGTGTCCGGAGAAGACGACGAAGCGGGCGCGCGTGTGGGCCTGGCGTTCTTCGAGCATCTTTGCGAGATCCATCTCCTGCATGCGGGCTTTGTGGCCTTCGCCGAGCATTCCGGGATCTGAGCTGGTGTAGGGAGGATGGTGGAACATTAGAAACACGAAGTCGACGCTGGCGGGAATGTTGTCGAGTTTGCGGGTGAGCCACTGGCCCTGGAGCCCGGACAATTCATCGAGGGAGCTGTCGAGGACGAGAATCAGCGAGTTGGCGGCGCGGACGGAATAGAAGCGGCTGTCGTGGAGATCGGGAAAATGATGGAAGTAATTGGCGAGCGCGGTTTTCTCGTTGCCATATAGCTCGTGATTGCCGATGGCGGGGAAGACGGGAATGTTGTTCTTGCGCCAGACGGCGGTTTCGTTCTCGAAGACTTTCCAGTCGGCAGCTTCGGCTCCGCGGTAGACGATGTCTCCCGTAAAACAGATGAAAGCTGGATGGGCGTTGGCAACGGCTTGCACGAGCGCTTGACGCACGGAAGGATTGGCGGCTTCGGTGTCGTGCGGATCGTGAAAGCGCGTGTCTCCGTAGGCGACGAAACGGAAGGGAAGGGCGACGTTCACTACGAGGTCCGTCACGGTGGCTTGGGCGCGCGATTGTTTTTCGCAGCCGGCGAGGGCTAGTGGCAGCAGGCACGCGCTCAGGGAGAGGATACAGCACAGTAGGACTTTTGTTCGGGGGCTCATCGAGGGTTGTTTTATTGTCCCATAGTTAATGAGTATCGTTAGATGAGGGTCGCGGACATCGGGGCGGGTCTGTGCCTG
Source organism: uncultured Acidobacteriaceae bacterium (assembly GCA_963698865.1). Taxonomy (GTDB): domain Bacteria; phylum Acidobacteriota; class Terriglobia; order Terriglobales; family Acidobacteriaceae; genus Acidiflorens. The sequence goes on from CAVOSL010000007.1 coordinate 2,554,567, forward strand.
CGCGGCGGGGCGCCCGTGCCTCCAGGTGGAAATGGGACTAGAATACTGGCATACAAATTCACTCCCATCGTTCTCGCAGGAGGACGCTATGCCCGTCTACGATTATGTTTGTCTGGATTGCCATAAAACCTTTGAAGAAGTTCTGACGCTCAGAGATCACGATAACGAACCGGTTAAGTGCCCGAAGTGCGGAAGCAAAAACGTCGAGCAGGAAGCGACGGCGTTTTTCGCGGTAACGGCGCGGAAAAGCTAGTTCTCAGTTGTCGGTTCTCAGTTCTCAGTGAAAGCGGAGGGGGCTATCTTGCGCCCCGGCGTCCGGCGGCCAACTGTGCCGCCCCCAGGTTAGCGCGCACCGAACGTGCGCGAACCTCCGCCCCATCACGCGAAAAGCGCGCGTGATGGGGACCCTGGGGCACACTCTTTGACCACCACTAGGGACCACCCTCTACAAGACTTGATCCACCGTCTGGATGTCGACCAGTCCCTTGCAGCCATAGATGGCTGGCAGCACGCGATCCGCGGGATGCTTGCGGCGCAGAGCTGCTACCTTTTCTGTGCCTGCGCGATAGGCGGGCAGGTACATGCGGCCCAGCAGGGGATGTTTGCCCCAGGCTCCGGACAGTTTGTCGGCCCGCTCTTCGGTGACGAGGAAATCGCGACGCAGTGTGGTGGCGACTTCTGATTGCGGCTTGCCTTCTCCCCAGGTTAAGTACGACGACTGGTTTTTGGCATCGTCTTGCAGGAGAGCCAGCAGCACGCCGATTTGCAGGTCTTCATCGGGCAGTTGGTCGATTTCGGTGACGCCGTGCGCGATCAGGATGGCGTTGTTGGCGATGCCTTCGAATAGCGAGGCGGCGCGCGTGTTCATGGTGAGGACGGTTGTCTCGAAGCCGGCTTTGCCGCGAACGTACAGATCTTGTAAGTACGCGAATGTAGTGACGTGGCCGGGAACGACTTCATGACTGACTAGCTGTTCGAATTCCGGATAGGAGATTTGCAGCGAGGCGTTGATCTCGTAGGTCGCTTCGTATTTGGGGGAGCCGTCTTTGTTGCGGGCGCGGCCCAGATAGTTCATCGAGCCGGAGAACCAGGCGTCTTTGATGGCGAGGAAGTCGATGTTGGCGCGGGGGACTGGGGCGAATTCTTTGGGAAGATAGGGCAGTAGATTTTTCGCGCTGAGATTGTCGAAATGCGCGATGACGGCTGCGCCTAACGCGCGTTGACCGAGGCCATCGGGGAGATGCGGTCGCGACGCCAGGCATCGACAGCCGCGAGCAGGCCTCCATTTTTGGCGTCCGACTTCAAATAGCCGGCGTGGGCCAAGAGTTCGGAGACGCGATTGCGTTTCTTCTCGGGCTGCGAGGGCTCGGGCGGCTTGGCGGTGGAGGCATCGACGCAACGAGCATAGGGCACCGGATCGCCTTTGCCGGCGACTTCCATGGCGAGGTCGAACATGGTCTGGATGGAATCGGCGAGGCTGATCAGATAAGACTTGCGCAGGGCGGGCATTTTGGCGGCTTCCTGGCGGAGTCCGGCGATGGCTTTGGGGAGATTGATGTCGCGGAGATAGTGGTCGAGGGCTTCGCGATCGATGGTCTTGCCGGAAACGCCGCCGGATTGACGGAGGCGTGCGGCGGCATGATGCGTGTAGGTGACGGGGAGAGGCTCGTCGGAAAACCAGGAGTCGGCGATGAAGCGGCCGGTGCCGGAGGCGCACATGACGTCGCCGCCCCAAAGGGTGTCGATTCCGAGAATCGCATCGGAGATGTATTGTGTCGCCTGATCGTTGCTGGTTGAGGGCGGGTTCATCAAATCTTTATTCGTTAGATTCAGTGTCATGAGAGCTCCTTTTCTTTTTTCAGAGAACCGAACCATACGTATATGCAGAGGCCAATGAAGAACAGGGCAGATACGGATTGAGAGACGAGATCGTTGGAGTAGAAAGGCGTTTGGATCAGATCTTCGCGATACCAGTGGGAGAGATGCAAGGCCGCGCCGATCACGCCGCCGAGCGCGCCGCCAGCCATCAGGCCTGAGGCGATGATGATGCCACGCTCGCGGATGCTCTTGCCATGCTCGCCGCCAATCTTTTGGGCGCGCTTGTTGACCAGGTGCGAGAGGAATCCGCCGGTCAGGATCGGGGTGGTCAACTGGAGCGGCAGATAGATTCCCAGCGCGAAGACCATGGAAGAGAGGCCGAGCATTTCCAGCACTACCGTGATCATAGCGCCGATGCCGAACAACATGTAGGGCACGGGTTGGCCGCTCATGAATCCGGAGACCACAGCTTTCATTGCGGAGGCCTGCGGGGCGACCAGGACCTGACGCAAGTCGCCGGGCGCGGCCTCTCCGAACTGGTAGGCCTTGGCGAGCAGAATGATGGTTAGCCCGGCGGTGATTGCCGACGCGACGACGCCGATGAATTTCACCTTCTCCTGCGCGGACGGCGTGGAGCCAATCCAATAGCCGGCTTTCAGGTCGGTGATGAACTGTCCCGAGGCGCAGAGGGCGACGCAGACCATGCCGGCGAGGGCCATGACGAAGAACATGCCGGTGGTGCCGGAGAGGCCGAACTTCAACAAGACAACCGTGGAGACGATGACGGTCAGCAAGGTCATGCCGCTGGCTGGGTTGTTGGCCGTGGTGGCAATGGCGTTGGCGGCCACGGTGGCGAAGAAGAATGCGAAGAGCAGCGTGAGCGCCAGGCCCACGATGACCACTGTCCACGAGACATGAAGGAGTCCGAAGAAAGCGGCTACGGCGATTGTGCCCAGGACCACGCCGAGGAGAATGGTGGCGATGGGAATGTCGCGGTCGGTGCGTTCCATTTGCGGCGCCTCGCCGTGGCGGAAGGCGTGGAGAGCGATGCCGAACGATCCGGCAATCACGCGCAGCGACTTGAGCAGGCCGGCGAGGCCGGCGGTGGCGATGGCGCCGACGGCGATGAGGCGCACGTAATTGCGGTAGATGTCCGAGGCCGCCATGTGCGAAATGGGGATGGTGGCCGGATAGACGGTGGTGTCGCCCATGTGGCTGCCGATGAACCAGATTAGCGGGACGAGCACGAAGTTTACGAGGATGCCGCCGGCGCAAAAGATCAGAGCGATGCGCAGGCCCATTACGTAGCCGAGTCCGAGGATGAAGCCGACCGCGTCGAAATTGAAGACCATGCGTCCGCGATCGGCGAGGGAGCGTATCACTAGGGCACGAACTGGAAGTTCAGGTACTCCTTCCAGACGTGGAAGGTGGTGACAAAGAAGTCGTAGATCGCCGCGATGACAATAGCCTGGAGCAGCAGTTTGGCTTGCGATCCGCCCTTTTCGCCGGTGACGAGGACTTCGGTGATGGCGGTGGCCTCGGGGAAGGGGAACTTGCCGTGCATTTCGCGCACGAAGTAGCGGCGCAGCGGAATGAGGAAGAGGACGCCGAGGCAGCCGCCGGTCAGGCAGATGAAGACGGTCTGCACGCGGATGCGGGTCGAGGTGAAGAATGTAGAGCGCGGGCAGGGTGAAGACGGCGCCGGAGACCACGGCGGCGGAGGCGCCGCCCATGCCGGTGATGATCATGTTCTCGAGCACGGTGGAGCGACGTGAGTAGACGCGCGCCAAGCCGATGGCGAGGATGGAGATGGGAATGGCCGCCTCCATGCCCTGGCCGACCTTGAGGGTGGAATAGGCCGAGGCGACGCTGAAGATGATGCACAGCAGCGTGCCCCAGAGGACCGCGCGCCAGGTGACTTCCGGTGGGGCTGAACTGGGGGGAACCAGAGGCAGGTAGATTTCGCCGTCTTTTAAGGGTTGATAGGCGTTTGGGGAGAGGGATTTGGTTTCGAGTTCTGGCATGTGCTCGGCCTCGTCAAACTTCTTTTCCGCGGATTCACGGATTCACGCGGATAAAGACGTAATTTCTTTTCTTGATCCGCGTTCCGCGTTCTTCTGCGGAATCCGCGGACTTGGCGTTTATCTATATCCTGCAATCGTCCGTCTATCCTGCTTCGCTGGTCATGATGAAGAGCGGCTTCATTTCGAAACTCTTGTAATGTGGGCGTAGACGCTGCGTATTGTAGTGCTCTTTTACATTCACCGTCTTCTTGCTGGCGGCGACTACGTCGATGGGCATGTTATCGTAGCGGCCATTTTTCAGGACTACCAGGCGGCCGTAAATTCGGCCGAGGATGAGGTCGAGCGCGAGATTTCCGTAGGCCATGGGAACGATGGAGTCGATGGCATCGGGATCGCCGCCGCGGACCAGGTAGCCGAGTTTCTGGTTGATGATGTCGATGGTTTTGCCGTTGTTGAACTTTTTGGAAATTTCTTTGAGTTGTTCGGAGACGAGGTCGCCGATGCCGCCTAGTTTCTTGTGACCGAAAGCGTCAGTGGTCTCGCCGGAGAAGACCATGTTGCCGCCTTCGAACATTGCGCCTTCCGAGACCAAAACAACCGAGTAGCGGCTGGGGTTTTTGTTGCGATCCTGAACCATGAGTTCGGTTAACTGCTCGATGTTGAACTTGTGCTCGGGAATGACGCAGCGGTTGGCGGCTCCGGCCATGGTGGGAAGCATGGCGGTGTATCCGGCGTAGCGTCCGAAAACTTCGAGGACGAGAAAGCGCTCGTGCGACCCAGCGGAAGTGCGCAGGCTGTTCGCCATCTGGATCGTGCGCGTAACGCAGGTGCTGAAGCCAATGCAGTAGTCGGTGCCGGGGACGTCGTTGTCCATCGTTTTCGGGATGGCGACGACTTTGACGCCTTCCTGGTCGAGGCGGACGCCGTAGCTCAGCGTGTCGTCGCCGCCAATGGGAATGAGGTAGTCGATGCCGAGCCATTCGAGATTTTTGAGGACTTCGGGAGTGAGGTCGTTTTTCTCGGCGTGAAAAGTAGCTTGCAGGTGTGGCGGAACGCTGCCTTTACTGACCTTGCTGGGATTGGTGCGCGAGGTGTGGAGGAAGGTGCCGCCGGTGCGTCCGGCGCGGTTGACGACATCTTCGGAGAGCAATTGGAAGTTATTGGTGTTGTCGGCGTCCTTGTCGCGGATGACGTCGACCAGACCACCCCAGCCGCGACGAAGTCCAATGACCTGGTAGCCTTCGCGAATGGCGCGAATGGTGACGGCGCGGATCGCGGGATTGAGGCCGGGAACGTCGCCTCCGCCGGTGAGAATTCCTAAAACACCCTTCTTGGTGCTGACTGCTGGCATCTTGCCCTCCAAATAGGGATCATCAATAGAAATGATACAGAGGGCTAGGACGGGGCTCACATTTGGGGGTGACAAAAGTTCGTGGGGCAGCTCCCGATTGGAATATTGCGGTTGGAGGTCACTGGTCACAGGTTAATGATAAGAATTCGTCTAGCCTCTGACCGGTCAGCGGTGACCCGTGACTTCCCACCTCGTTAGAGCCAGAGCAGCGGTACGAGGCCGGCTGCTGAGAGACACACGAGGAGCGGCAGGCTTTGCTTGCCGGTTTTCTTGTCGGCGAGGCTGTAGGAGTAGATTCCTTTGACGAGATTGTTGCTGGCGGCGGCGATCAATACCGCTGCGGCTGCGACCTTGAGCGGTGTGAGTGTGCCGGCGGCTTGCGTCATGCCCATGATGAAGGGGTCGACGTCAGTGACGCCCATGATGGCGGCGAGGATGTTGACGCCAGCGCGGCCGAGGTAGGTGACGGCGAGCTGGGTGATGACGAGCATCGCCAGGAAGAGACAGGCAAAGCCAAAGGCCGCCGTTAACTCTAGGGGATTGCCGGGCTCGAACTCGCGCTTGATTTGCGAGTCGACCGGGTCGGGGCGGCGGGACCAGAACCAGCCGACGGCGATGGCGGCGGCGGCGAGGGCGAGGCAGGCCGGCGCGAGCGTGACTCCGAGCTGATGATTGAAGAGCATGAGGAGAGCGGCGAGGCGGAGATACATCATGCCGGAGGCGATCAGAATTCCGCCGGAGAAAAGATGCGGACGGCATTCGCGGGCAGCGCGGCGGGACATTGCTATGGTGGTTACGGTGGAGGAATAGGCTCCGCCTAGGAAGGCGGTAAGGGTTACGCCGCCTTTTTCCTTAGTCAATTTTTGCAGGATGTAGCTGCCATACGAAATTGTACTTACGGCGACGACTACCAGCCAGGTCTTGAACGGGTTGATGTGGAAGCGTCCAAATTGCTCGTTGGGCAGAGCAGGCAGGATGACGGCAGAGAGCAGAAGAAACTTGGCGAAGGTGAGGATTTCGTCGGGGGCGGCGCGGCTGGCCAGCTTCTCGAGAACGACCTTCAGTTCGAGGAAGAGGAGACTGGCGACGCTGAGGGCGGTGGCGATCCAAAAGTGGTCGTAGTAGACGAGCGCACCGACGAGGTAGGTGGCCAATCCGGACATTTCAGTAGTTACGCCGGCGGCCTCGGCATGCGAGACCTTGTGCCAATAAGAAAGAAGGAGAAAAGCGCCGACCACCATGAAGCCCAGCGTCACGGGCAGCAATTGAGAGCCGGAGAGGAGAGCGATGGAAAAGCCGATCAGGCCGATGAGCGGGAAGGTACGGACTCCGCCGAAAGAATAAGAGCCGGCGGCGAGTTTGTGCTCCTCGCGCTCCAGGCCGATGAGGAACGAGAGGAAGAGAACGAGAAGGATCTTGGCGGCTTCGGGCGGCAACCAGTGGTAGAGTTCCACTAGCGGTTTGGCCTCCTTGTGTGAATCATCGCCTCGGATTCTTTCACAAAGAGCGGATGAATTGAACAGGGAAGTTAGCGACGTGGAGTTGGGTCGACCGAGTCCCGGGGGACGTGGCGGCGAGTCGCCGCCACAACTGCCGGCGGGGCGCCGGCGCTACGGTCTGATCACTGCTTAGCTCGCGCATCAGCTTTCGCGTCACGTAGTGCCTCAGGCCGTTTTTCCATCAAGAAGCAACTCAATTCCTCCGGCTTCGGAAGCTTGGTCCTGGTACCCGGTTTCGTAGGTATGAAGTTTTGCGTCCACCAAGCCATACATGTTCCACTCTCCGCAGCAGGTGTTGGACGAATCGTGAATCTCCAGACTGTGCGGTCTAGCTCGCGATCAGGCACGATGGGATCTCGATGTGAGTATTGAACTAGAACAAAACGCGGACCTCCAGATTGCGGCCACTTAGCAATACGGAGCATCCAGACTTCGACGAGATCCCCCATGGAGTGTGGGTCGTCCATCCTCGCGTCGTCTTTATCTTTCTGAACTGCCACCACGATGCCGTCAACGGCAAAGCCGTGTTGATCCGATGGCATGGCCAGCGAATCCAGCAGAAAAATCAGGAAGATCAGAACGCTGATTTTCATTTTGCCGGAAGTAACCTCAACGCCCGTGACGCGGAGCAGGCTCCAGTCAAGAGTACATCTTGCGGCAATATAACCTCGCGTCCCCAGTCTGCCACGGACGAGCTTACCGGCGCTACGGTCTGGATGGACGCGGCGCCGGTTTGCCGGCTAGCTGGTATTACTCTGACTGCTGGAGGACCGGGCCGCGATAACAACGTGAAGCATTCGTCAGTTAGTGGCCGTGGCCCATCCCACCACCGCCTCCGGCGTGACCGAAGCCGCCACCACCGTGAAAGCCGCCGCTGGAGTGAAAGCCCCCGCCGCCGTGAAAGCCGCCGCCGGAGTGGCTAAATTCTCCGCTGCTGCGGCCGAAGCCATGACCGAACGCGCTGAAACCGCTGCGCGAGCCGCTGACCATTCTTCCGGAATGGAAGCTGCTTCCGCTGGAGCCGGGTCCATGGTAAATGCCACTGGTGTAATGGGGGCTGCCGATGTATGGAGAGTGGCCGCCCCAGGCGCGATAGTCGGAGCTGAAGTGGTGAGGAAAGGGCCTGAAGCCGGGCCCAAATCCGTAGCCGAATCCGAAACCCCCTCCCCAGAACGGACAGTAGTCAATGAACCACGGCGAGTAGAATCCCCAGCCGAATGGACTGTAGAAGATCCCGTCGCCCGGAATAAAAGTAAAGGCGCTGAACCATGGATCCCAATACCAGTCGGCGCCCCACCAACCCGCGCCCCACGGGCCGATACCGCTTTCCGAGTAGAGACCGGCGGCATCGACGTTGGCTTCCGCCACATAGGCGGAGCGCAAACTGCTCCAGCGATAGAGATCGCCTTCCTCGTAGGTTTTCTTGTCGAATTTTTCCGGCTTGAGCGGTTGGTGGAGGGCGAGAGCGACCTCGCGTCCGCCTTTTACGGTTGCGTGTTTGCCGGGCTCTTCGACGTAGGCCTTGCCGTCAAACACGCGGAGCTGATCCTGATTCAGGTTGAAGTCATACAGGCCCGTTTTCTCGAGCCTCGCCTTGACGCCGTTTACATCGATCAGGATGTCATTTTCCGGATGGATTTCGGCGACTTCGACCATGGCGTGGCCTTTGTCGAGACCAATCTCGGTATCGGTCAAGCTCGGAGAAACCATTTTTACCGTGGTGTTGTCGCCGACCCGCAGGAAAACTCCGGGAGTCAGAAGAATTTCTGCCTTGCCCTTTTCGGTGCTTAACGACTGACCGGATTGCAACTCAGCCGAGCCAATCGATTTCGAGCTCAGCATTTCCGAGCCTATTGAGACATTGCCCTCAACATAGTTAAGAGTTCCTGGCGTCGCAGTATGGCTCGTATCGTCTGCCAATGCGGCCACAGAGAGAATCCCAGCCAGGAAGAAAATCATCATTGCTTTGCCTATCGACATATTTCCTCCCACACCTCTTATATGGTTCGATGAGGCGGAAGAGCCGCGCGATGCTCCGCGGCTGGATGCGAAACCATTTTCGGCGCAACTAACTAATAGAAGGGTCATGCGGCGCCGCTGTGCATCTAATTACGTAGGCCGGAGGTGGGGATTCTGTGTGGATCCTGAGGCCGAGAGGGGTAATGGCCTGCGACGAAGGAGACAGCGATGAATAGCAGAAGAATTTTGCTGAGCGCGATTGCCATTTTTATTCTTGCTGCAATTGGCGCGGGAAGCCTGGTGGCGCAGCAAGCGCCGGCTACGAACGGGGTTCCGGTACAAATGGTGGTCACGGTGGAGGGTCATCACGGTGCAGAGGTTCCGGCGATCTCCGCCAGCGACGTGATGGTGAATGAGGGGAAGGAACGCGACCAAGTGACCGATTGGGTGCCGGCTCAAGGAGAGCACGCAGGATTGGAGTTTTTTGTTCTGATCGATGACAGCTCCTCTGCGGGAATCGGTCTGCAGTTGGGCGATATTCGCAAATTTATCGACGAGCAGCCGAGCTCGACGCTGATCGGCGTTGCCTACATGCAAAACGGCATTGCCAGGGTCGAGCAGAATCTCACGACCGACCATGCGGCGGCCGATAAAGCTCTGCGGCTTCCGATGGGCGTAAGGGGTGTGAACGCGAGCCCGTACTTCGCGATTAGCGATCTGATGAAGCGCTGGCCGAAGAGTAACAACCGGCGGGAAGCGCTGGTGATTTCCGACGGCGTCGATCTTTTATATGGCAGCGGGGACCTTCTCGATCCGTATCTGCAGACGGCAATCGAGGACGCTCAGAAGGGCGGCGTCCTGGTGTCAGCGATCTACAATCCCGGCGTGGGACATTCTGGTCACAGCTACTGGCTAACCTATTGGGGCCAACTGTACTTGGCGGAGCTGGCAGAAAGGACCGGAGGCGAAGCATATTACATCGGCATGACGGGCGCTCCAGTGGCGTTTGCACCTTATCTGAAAGAAGCAGCCAGCCGGCTGAACCATCAGTACATTTTGACGTTCGTCGCGAAGCCGGAGAAGAAGGCAGGTTTCCGGAAGGTAAAAATCAGGACCGAGGTGCCGAAGGCGGAGCTGGTTGCAGCGGACGAGGTTTATGTTCCTGCGACGCCGGAGTAAGTGGCGCGCGGCCCGACAGAAGGGATCAGTGCGGAATCGCATGATCGAGAGGCGCTGGACAACCTTCCGCGATGCCTGGAATCTAAGCGAAGGTACGAGTGTAACCTCATACCCGATTGCGATCCTGTGATATATTCTCAACAATTGGAACGAGTTGTTGACTGCGGGATGATATTTTCCAAAAATCCAGGCATCGATGGACGCGGATGGCGTCGGGCACTGATCTTTGTCGCCATCTGTTCGTTGACGTTCTGTGTCGCCACGCGGTTTTCAGTTTCGGTCAGCGCGCCGGGTCACGTTGTAAAGTCCATGGACCTGCGGTCCGCGGGAACCAAGCAGCAGCGTCTCGATCAAGATGGCTCTGGATTTGCCGAACCGGTTTCGACCGGCACTGCGGTAAGGCGCGTTGTGCTTTCTTCCAGTGTCATGCCTCCAGAGCCCCTGCGCTCCCATGACGTTTTGAGTCTGGTTCTGTATAACAGGCCCCCTCCGTTTTCTTCCGTTTTTTTCTACTAGTAGTTTTCCCGGTACCAGATTTCGATCGTTTCAGAGGCAAGGTTGTGTTTTGAACGGAGATCCGTTCATTGCCGATCGCGACGCTCCTGAACCGCCGTTTGAAATTTAATTCGTTCGAAAAGGATTCGAATGGAGAGCGAGCCTTTGATCGACGAGCATGTCCTGCGTGCTCTTGGGGATTTCGATACGTGCATGGTCTCAAATGCGATTGAGACCTTCGATGTGAGATTGCGCAACGCCGGTTTCGCCGACGCCAGCATTCGATGCATGTTTGAAGACTTCCCACCGATGGTGGGGTATGCGGCCACGGCGCGCATTCGGACGGGCGATGCACCCATTGCTGGGCGCATCTACCATGAGCGCTCGGACTGGTGGAACAGCATTCTACAAGTCCCGGCACCGCGGGTAGTGGTGCTCGAAGACATGGATAAGCCGCCGGGGGTGGGAGCATTTGTGGGTGACATGCATGCGGCGATTTTGAAGGCGCTGGGATGCGTAGGATATGTGACCGATGGCGCGGTACGGGAACTGCCACGCATTCGGGAGCTGGGGTTTCAATTGTTCGCTGGAAATGTCGCCGTATCACATGCCTATGCTCACATTCTGGATTTTGGAGCGACGGTCAAGGTCGGCGGCCTGGAGATAAGTCCGGGGGATCTTCTGCATGGCGACCGGCATGGGATTCTGACGATACCCAATGGCATCGCGGCGCGGATTCCGGCGGCCGCCGCAAAGTTGCAACAAGAAGAGCAAGCAATCATTGATTTCTGCCAGTCGGCGAAGTTTTCCGTGGACGAATTACGTCAGATTATGAAAAATCCGCGTTAGTCGCGGGCCGGGGACGGGGGAGTTTGAATTTCATGAACACGCAAAGCAGCCTTGTTGATGGCATTCGCGCGCGAGTAAAGGGATTCCATCCCCTGGCCTGCTTAGCAGTTGGACTTGCGGGCGTGCTGGCGATGGGGTTGGCGTCTTGTTCGGGCGGAACGAATGCCAAGGCGAGCACCGACACGGAAGTGACCGTAGGCGTAACCAAGGTGGTGAAGAAGACGCTCAGCCGGGATATCACCTTGTCGTCGGAGTTGGTGCCGTTTCAGGAGATTGATGTATACGCGAAGGAATCCGGCTATGTGAAGAAGTTGAGTGTCGACTACGGCTCACATGTTAAGCAGGGGCAAGTGATGGCGGTTCTGGAGATTCCGGAGTTAGAGGCGCAGTTACAAGAAGACCAGGCCGAAATCAGGAACGCCTCGGACCAGGTCAATCGCGCGCAAAACGAACTAAAGCGTTATGAAGCGCAGTACAACGCGCTCCACCTGCAATACAGCCGCCTGAACAGTGTTTTCCAGAACCAGCCTGGGATTGTAGCGCAGCAGGAAGTGGACGATGCGCAGGGCAAGGACCTGGCAGCGGCGTCACAAGTGGATGCGGGGAAATCGGCGCTGGAGGCGGCACAGAGCCAACTGGCGGTGGCAAAGGCGAAACTCAATCATGATCAGACGCTCTATGACTACGCGAAGATCACGGCGCCATTTACGGGCGTGGTTACGGAGCGATACGCAAATCTCGGGACACTAATACAAGCCGGTACGAATTCGAGCACCCAGGCGATGCCGCTGGTTAAGTTGTCGCAGGACGACTTATTCCGGCTGGTGATTCCAATACCGGAGTCCTACGTTCGCTACATTCGGGTAGGAGAGCCAGTCAGTGTGAGAGTTCCTTCGCTCAACCGCACGTTTCCGGGTAAGGTGGCGCGATTCTCAGAGGATGTGCGACAAGATACGCGAACCATGCATACGGAAGTCGATGTGCCGAACCCGCAGCGCGTTTTAGTGCCCGGGCTCTATGCTGAGGCGGACGTTGGGCTCGAACATCGCGATGACATTCCGGTAGTGCCGCTGCAGTCGATCAATCATGAAGGCGATAAGACGACGGTGTTTCTCGTTAATAGCAACGGGGAAGTTGAGGACCGGCCCGTTATGTTGGGAATCCAGACCTCGGTTGATGCCGAAGTAGTTTCGGGACTGAACGCGGGAGAGATTGTGGTGGTCAGCGACCGGAGCGGATTGAAGCCGGGGCAGAAGGTGCATGCGCAGGTTGTACAGGTTATGCGGTACCAGGAAGGAAGCTCGGAATAAGCGCGCCCTCTGCGCGCGGCTCATAAACGAAATCGGTAAAGGCGAAAAGTAATGGCTGGTTTTTCCATACGCAACCCGTACTTCATTGTTGTGATCTGCCTGACCCTGGTCGTCATTGGCGTGACCAGCCTGGCGCGCATGCCGGTGGATTTGTTTCCGGAAATTAATCTGCCGGAGGTGGTGGTCGCGACGTTCTATTCGGGCATGCCCCCGCAGGATATCGAAACCGATATTACCGATCCGCTGGAGCGATTTTTTACACTGGCGAGCGGCATCGATCACATGGAGTCGCGGTCGCTCTTGGGCGTGAGCATCATCCGAGTTTATTTTCAGCCGGGGACGAATGCCGACGCCGATGTCACGGAGCTTTCCAATCTGGCGCTCGCCGATCTCAAGCGGCTTCCGCCCGGAACCTTGCCGCCGGTCGTTTTGAAATTCGACGCTTCGAGCCTGCCCGTCTGCCTGGTGACGCTCAAGGGAGACAATCTTACGCAGACGCAGCTCCATGACATAGGACAGTTTGCCATTCGCAACCAGATCGCGGTAGTGAAGGGCGCCGAGATTCCACCGCCGTTCGGCGGGAAATACCGACAGGTGATGGTATATGTCGATCCGTATAAGTTGGCATCACGGCAACTTAGTCCGATGGACGTGGTGAACGCGGTTAATAATTACAACCTGATCCTGCCGGCTGGCGACGTTAAGGTCGGGCCGTTCGACTATTACGTGTATTCGAATAGCCTGGTGAGCGACATGGACCAGCTCGGCAAGATTCCTATTAAGAGTAACGGAGATTCGTGGGTCTCGGTCAATGACATCGGGGAAGCCAAGGATGCCAATCAGATTCAATACAACATAGTGCGAGTGGATGGGCAAAGGTCGGTTTATCTGCCCATCATGAAGCAGGGCGGCGACACGAACACGATCGCGGTGGTGGACGGAATCCGCGACATGATTGGGCACCTTTTTGACATTCCCAAACAGCTGAAGGCCAGCGTGGTGTTTGACCAGTCGGTCTTTGTCAAGGAAGCGATCAAGACATTGTTGCACGAAGGCTTGATCGGACTGCTGCTGACGAGCGCGATGATTCTGGTATTTCTGGGGAGCTTTCGCGCGACGACGGCGGTGTTTCTATCCATTCCACTCTCCGCGCTGGCGACGTTCGTGGTATTGAATATGACCGGAAGCACGGTCAACACGATGATTCTGGGCGGGCTGGCGCTGGCATTTTCACGCATCATCGATAACTCGGTGATTTCGCTTGAGAACATCTACCGACATCTGGAGATGGGGGCCTCGCCGATGGCGGCGGCTGAGGTTGGAGGCAACGAAGTCAGCCTGGCTGTGCTGGCGGCGACGCTGACGACGGTCGTCGTCTTCTTCCCCGTAACCTTTCTCTATGGCGTCAGTAAGTTCTTGTTCAGCGCGCTGGCGCTGGCGGTGGTGATCTCGCTTTTCGCGTCTTATTTCGTCGCGATGACGGTGATTCCGCTCTTTTGTTCGCGTTTTCTGAAGGCGGTGCCGCATGCTACCCACGACCATGCTGAGACCGACGGGGAATACGAAATGGGACACACGACCCCGGCCTCCGAATCCTGGTGGGATCGATTTACGGCCGGGTTCAATCGACGGTTCAATCGGCTTTTGGATTATTACGAATATTGGGTCAAGCGTGCGCTGACTCGTCCCGGGTTGACGGTTGCGGCACTAAGTGGAGTATTTGTACTTAGTCTGGCCATCTACCCGTTCCTCGGGCTGGCCTTTTTCCCGAGAACCGATGCAGGCCAGTTCACCATCAACTTCAAGGTCCCTACGGGGACGCCGCATCGAGGTGACGGAGCAATACGTCGCGAAGGTGGAAGATCTGATTCGGCACGTCGTGGATCCGAAAGATTTCAAAATGGTGGTCTCGAACATTGGGGTGGTGCCCGACTTTTCTTCGCTCTATACCACCAATGCGGGGCCTTACACGGCGACCATTCAGGTGGCTTTGAATGAGCCGCATCGCGTAAGCAGCTTCGAATACATGGATCGGGTGCAGGAGGAGATCGCAGCAAAATATCCGGAGGTGCGCACGTTTTTCTCCAGCGGTTCGATGGTGGATGCCATTCTAAACATGGGCATGCCGGCTCCGATTGATATTCAGGTAAGCAGTTCTCGTTTGCAGCAGGGTTACGGAGTGGCGCAGGATCTGGCGAACCGCGTGCGGCATCTCGCGGGAGTGGGCGAAGTTTATATCCCGCAGGATTTAAATTATCCGGGATTGCGGATGGACGTGGACCGAATTCATGCAAGCGAGTTAGGACTGACACAGAAAGAAATCGTCGACAACGTCATTACCGCGCTCAATTCGAACACGATGATCGCTCCCAACTACTGGGTGGATTACAAAACGGGCAACGATTACTTTCTGACGGTGCAGTACAGCGAGAAGGGCCGGGGTGCGATCCACAATTTTGAGGACTTGACCAATATTCCGATTCGCTCGCCGAATCTGAAAGAAGCCTACTACGCTCGACACCGTGGTGAAGTTGAAGAGTGTTGAGACCCCGACAGAGGTCGACCATTACCAGATTCAGCGCGTGACCGATGTCTACGTTACGCCCGCCAGCGAGGACCTTGGAAAGGTTGCGGACGAAGTGCAAGGCGTGATCGGCAAAATGAATCTTCCGGGGAACGTGCGCGTCAATCTTCGCGGCATGGTGAAGGGAATGCAGGAATCGTTCCGCAGTTTTGCGATTGGCTTGTCGCTTTCGGTTGTGCTGCTCTATCTCATTCTGGTGGCGCAGTTCAAGTCATTCAAGGACCCGTTACTCATCATGCTGGCGATTCCGATGGGATTCGTCGGCGTGCTGATTGTGCTGCCGCTCACCGGGACCACGCTGAACGTGATGTCGCTGATGGGAGTGCTCATGCTGGTGGGGATTTCGGCGTCGAACAGCATTTTGATCGTGGAATTTGCGCATCGACTGGAAGAACAGGGAAGGTCAGTGGAAGAGGCCATCATTAACTCGTGCCGGGTGCGTTTGCGGCCGATCCTGATGACTTCGCTGGCCACCATCATCGGCATGGTGCCGATGGCGCTGAAGATGGGTACGGGCAGCGAGCAGTATGCTCCGCTGGCGCGCGCGATTATTGGCGGACTTACTTCGTCGGTGGTGCTGACAGTTTTTATTGTTCCCGCAGCTTATCTCCTGGTTTATGGGCGCAAGAACAATTCGGCCGAAGGCGCGGTTGTGGAGACGGCGGAATGAGGTTCTCGCGATCACGTGGGCGACAGTTACCGGCGGCCGGATTTCCGCTTGCTGATTCTATTTCTGGGGGCGCTTGGATGTGCGCTACCAGCGGCGGGGCAGGGAGCGAAGCAGTTGCCCCCGGCGCCTCTTCCACAGGCGGCGCTTAAACCGCCATCGTTGAGCCGGGAGTTGCCGAGCCAGACGCCTCCCACGGCGCCGGGTCAAACGCCTGCGGTGGGACCGTCCACTCAAAATCCGTCGAGTATGCCATCGAGTGCGCCGCCGTCCCCGGCCAATTCGGGAGCGACTGCCCTCAGCTTGAAGGATGCGGAGGCGCTAGCGATTAAGAACAACCCGCAGATATCGGTGGCACGGCTGACGGCGCTGGCGTCGCAGCAAGTTACTCGGGAGGTAAGGTCGAATCTGTGGCCGACCGTGACTGGCAACATTACGGGCGTCGATGCGCAGGCAAATAGTCGTATTACCGCCGGCGCGTTGAATAATCCTATTATTTATGAGCGGGCGGCGGGCGGAGTTATGGTTAGCCAGCTCATTACGGATTTTGGGCGTACTTACAATCTCATTTCCAGCGCGAATTATGCGGCTAAGGCGCAGAACGAAAATGCCATAGCCACCAAAGAACAGATTCTTCTGGCAGTGAACCAGGCATTTTTCAATGCGCTACAGGCACAGGCGGTGTTGACTGTCGCGCAGCAGACGGTGAAGGCACGCCAGACAGTGGCCGATCAGGTAGGCACGCTCTATAAGAACAAGCTCAAATCGGAACTCGACTTCAGTTTCGCGAACGTCAACCTGGCGCAGGCGCAGCTACTTTTGCTGGATGCGCAAAACAATCTCAATGCCACCCAGGCGACGCTTTCCATGGTTTTGGGATTTCCGGCCGAGCAGAATTTTCAGCTTATTGAGGATGGCGAGTGCGATCGCTCCGCCGCCAGGGAACGTGGATGATTTGATTTCACAGGCATTCCTGGCGCGTCCGGAAATACGGTCGCTGGAGTTTCAATACCAGTCGGCGAAGAAATTCCAGACCGCCGAGCGCGACCTACTTTTCCCAACCCTTCGGGCGCTGGGCGCGGTGGGCATGACTCCAGTGGGTAATCCGGCGGTGGCTCCGTACGGGGACGCTTTCAACAATTCCTACGCGGCGATTGGCGGGAACCTGGAGATTCCCCTGTTCAACGGCTTTTTGTTTACGGCGCGCGCCAAGGAGGCGAGCCTAAGAGCGCAGGCAACCGATGAACGCTTGCGCGATATGCGGAACCTCGTTTCGCGGGATGTTCGCACCAGTTGGTTGAACGCGAACACCGCCTATCAGCGACTATCGGTCGAGCAGCAATTGCTCGATCAAGCCAAGCTGGCGCTGAATCTTGCGCAGTCCCGTTATAATCTGGGTCTCGGCTCGATCGTCGAACTAAGTCAGGCACAGCTCCAGGAGACGCAGGCGGAGATTGGCTTCGCGCAGGCCGGTTACGACTACCGACTGAGCCTGGCGGTGCTGACTTATGAGACGACGGGGATCTAGGCAGACCAGTTACTATCCATGCTTCCTTTTGTTTTGTATGCCGCTACCGGTGTAGTTGCCGCCTTTCACCTCTATTCCCTGCTCGTGCTGTCGGCGTTTGGCGTCCCGCAAAATTCCTGGGAAGTTATTTCACTCTTGCTTTCGTTGTGCATCCTGATTTGCGCTTATCTCGGCCTCTACAAGCCAGTGCTGGCGGCGCGAATCGTGCTGATTGCCACGCTTGGAATGTGGTTTTTCTACGGGCCGGCGATTGTGGCTACCGCAAGAGCGGGGCATTTGAGACAACTGACAAAGATTCAAGGCGCGGCGCTGCCTTACACTGCGGTGATTCTCCTTCTGCTTACTACCGCATATTCGTTCTTTGCGAGCGGGAGAAAGAGCGGGGCTGGGGTGGTGGGCACATGGTTCTTTCCGGCCCGCAGCGGGCGCCTGACGCGGATTGGGGCAATCGTCGTGCCCGTGTTTATCGTCGTGGCGTGCGTGGCATGGTTTTCGAGGGGGTCGCAAACTTCACAACCTGCGACCTCCAGATTCCTGATACCCGAGGGCTATGTGGGCTGGGTGCATCTCGAATTTGACGTTCCTGGCGCCGAACCGGTTTCTTCGCAGCAGGGGCAGTATGTGTTCAATATCCCAGTTGACGGAAAGTTGAGTACATCATCGCCCGAGAGGTTTGGGTGGAACAATGACGAATACTTTTATGTTTCAGCGGCGGGTTTGCGCCCGCTGCCGACTCGCGCGGGGAACGGCCGGATGGTGTGGGGAAAGATTAACGGGGAGCGGGGAGATGCTTCCGCGCGACGGCAGTATGAGGAATTCTTTATTGGCAACGAGCAGCAGTTCCGAGAGAGCGCGGGCGGTATTACTGGGGCCAGTGCTTCGGCTCCTCCATCCAACTCAAAATGAAAATCGCCCCGGGATCGTGACGGAATCCCGGGGCGAGTTGCTTGTGAGAATTTACGGCAGGTAGTAACGGAACGACGTCATGAACAGATTGTCGATGCCGTGCGGCGCGGAGTAAACCGCGGGGGGACCGGCGGCGCGTGTTCCATCCCAGGCATTGCGCACCACGTAGGAATATTGCGGACCGAATTGCAATCTTCCATGTGGACCCTGGTGGACTTTGATCCAGAAGCCGAAGCTGCCTTCGATCAAGCTCTTGGTGTCAGCCTGGCAGGAACTCGGAAGCCCCCCAAAACCAAAGCCGCTACCGGAACCGGGCGGGGGTTCCGTATAGCAGGTGCCGGTGGTGTAGGTGGGATCGCCATAGCCCACGACTTTCCCGGAAAACGGATCCAAAGCAGAGCGGCGTTTCACATATTCCTCGCCGCCATTCAGGTAGATATCGAAGCGCGGGTAGTGCAACTCAAGTGTGGCCAAACCCTGATAGCTGCGCAGAAGTGCGAGCGAGCCGTCGGGGTTGACGGTGGCGTCTGGCAGACCGCCAGTGCCGTAGCGGCCAACGCCGCGGCCGGTGAGGGCGTGAAGCCCGAAGTCCAGGTGCTTGGCGATGGTAACGCGGCCATTGGCGCCGAAGCCGCCGCCGTTGGTTGAGGCGACATAGGCCCCGTTCGCATTTGGGGTATAGCCCATCGTCCCGCACATCGGATCCGGGTTGCCTGCTTCTCCGCAGGGATAGACGCGATCACGGAAGCGGCTGCCAATGGCGAAGATCTCCCAGTGGCCAAAGCCGGGTTCAAAGGCGGCCTTGAGGATGAAGTCGGGAGTGGCGTTGAAGGAATAGTTAGTGGTTGAGTTGTAAAGACCGCCGCTGTTGCCCGGTCCGCCAAAGGCGAAATTTGATCCGGCGTTGCGGCCGGAGAAGGTGGTTGCCGGGTTTTCGATGGAAGCGCCCAGCCAGAACTTGTTATTGAAGTTGCGGACGACGCGAACACCGGCCTGGCGCGCCCAACTGAAGCCGACGGTATACTGCGGGTCGATGGTCATGGGAAGGGCTTCGGAGCGATTATCCATGCCTTTTTTCGTTTCCGTGACCAGACTCCACATCTGGCCGCCGGTGAAGGTCCAGTCGTGGGAAGCGATCTGTCCCCAGACCTGGCGTTGGCGCATCGTGTAGCTGTTGCTCTGGTTGTTGTTGGAAGTGACGCCAGCGGAGAGGAAGTCGGCCTCGAAATAACCGGTCATCTTCGCGTCCGCCAATTTGCCTTCAGCCAGCATTGAGACTCTGGACTGACGGCCGGAGTAAAAGAACTCCGAGATGCTATTCTGCGGGCTGCCGGGGAAGTTCAGGCCGTTAAACGGGGTATTGATGTCGGCGCCCAGAGCGTGATTGCGGTACACGGATTCTGCCGCCAGGAAGCCACCCGGAGTAATCGTGATGCCCTTGAAGTGGAGGGCAATCGGACTCTCGAACTGATCCTTCACAGCCTTCTGGGTCTCCTGCAAAGTCATGGCGACGCTGGTGGCACTGGTCTTCAGGTCAGTGACATCGCTTCTGAGAGAGGAGACGCTTTGCTCCTCATTGGCGGTTGCGGAAGCTGCCGCGTCTGCCTTGGCTTGCGCCTGGGCGGCCGC
The DNA here is from genome assembly GCA_963698865.1 of uncultured Acidobacteriaceae bacterium. Classification (GTDB taxonomy): domain Bacteria; phylum Acidobacteriota; class Terriglobia; order Terriglobales; family Acidobacteriaceae; genus Acidiflorens. Next base: position 2,574,365 of record CAVOSL010000007.1, read on the forward strand.
CGCCTGGCTCTGATCGAGACGGTTTTGTAGTGTCTGAATCTGCTGGTCGCGGCTTTGGACCTGCTGTCCTAACTGCTGGATTTGCTTTTGCTGTGCTTCGATGGCCTCTTTAAGCTCCATGAGCTGACTGGCAACCGTGGGCGCAGCCGGTTTCTTTTTCCTTGGGCTCTTTGCCGCACCCTCCTGCGGAGCGTCCGCGGCATACATGCTGCCCGCCAGCGCTATCGCCAGCGCTAACGCCAAGACTCGCTTCATTTTTATCTCCTGGGAACAGAAAATTAGACAACAGGCCTAGCATGATTTCGCACACCATGACCCTGACCCTTCACCGGGAAACGGATACTGGTTTGGTACCGACGTTGATCGTAAAGCCCGGATTGTTAATAAGGGATGAACGTTTGTTGAATATCCCGTTAATACCATCGGCCCGAAATATCTTAGAATCTGTATTGCTCGCCGGGAAGGGTCTCGCGGTTACAGGTAACGAGTTCATGCAAGGACACCGCCCATCGGCGAAGCCGGGCAGTATGATGGAGTCACCAGGTCAGACGAGATATCGTCCTCCCTGTTGGTAAAGGGAGTCCGTACAGCGATCGTGCATCGTGCGGGCCGACTGGAGGTCAAGAAGAATGCAGGTTCTGGTCGTTGACGATTCCGCGGTCTACCGGCAACTGATCGGCGGCCATTTGCGGAGTTGGGGTTTTGAGGCGGTCATGGCGGAGACCGCGACCGAAGCGGCACGAATTCTGGGGACGCCCGGGGCGCCCAAACTGGTCCTGCTCGACTGGATATTGCCGGATATCGAGGGCATCGAACTCTGCCAGCGCATCCGGGCGGCCGGTTCGTCGGGCGAGTATGTGTACATCATGGTGCTAACCGGGAAAGAGGAACGGCAGGACATGCTCGATGCGTTGCAAGCGGGCGCAGACGATTACCTGAAGAAGCCCTTTGACGAAGCGGAATTGAAGGCGCGCCTGCTGGTCGGGAAACGCATTCTCGATTTGCAGGAGGAACTGGTGGCGGCGCGTGAATCCATGCGCGAGGCGGCGACCCGAGATTTTCTGACCGGGTTGCTGAACCGGGCCGAGATTTTCAACCTGCTGGAGCGGGAGCTGGAGCGTTCCCGCCGGGAACACAAGCCGCTGAGCGTGATTCTGGCCGACATCGACCACTTCAAGAAGGTGAACGATACCGAAGGGCACCTTTTTGGCGACGAAGCGTTGCGCGAGATTGCGCGAAGGCTGCAGTCGAAGCTGCGGCCGTATGACGGCGTGGGGCGCTATGGCGGCGAGGAATTTCTTCTGGTGCTGCCCTCCTGCGATTATGAAGGCGCGATCCAGCGCGCCAACGAGTTGCGCGAAACGATCGCTGCAACCCGCGTCATTAGCGGAGACGTGCAGAAGGTGATCACGATGAGCATGGGAGTCGCCGTCTCCGAGTGCCTGGGAGTTGGAGAGGTGGAAAGTCTGCTAAAGCGGGCCGATACCGCTTTGTACGCGGCGAAGAACAAAGGCCGCAACCGGGTCGAGTACGCGGCCGTCTCAGCGTAAATTCAAACTACCATTCGCGGGTGGTCAGGTATTGGTGAATACCCGAGGCGGCTCTTCGTCCCGCGCCCATGGCCAGAATCACGGTGGCGCCGCCGGTCACGATATCGCCGCCGGCGAAAACACCCTTGCGCGATGTCTTCTGGTTGGTCTCGTCGGCTTGGATGTAACCTTTCTTCGTGGTGGCCAGACCGGGCGTAGTAGTCCGGATGATCGGATTTGCGGTGGTTCCGATCGCGATCACCGCGACCGACAGGGGCACGACGTATTCCGATCCTTCGATTGGAACCGGGCGGCGACGGCCGGAAGCGTCCGGTTCGCCGAGCTCCATCTTCTGGCAACGCGCGCCCGCCAGCCAGCCCTTGCCATCGTCGAGGAATTCGAGCGGCGCGGTGAGCACCTGGAACTCGATGCCTTCCTCTTTGGCGTGCTTAACTTCTTCCTTGCGGGCCGGCATCTCGGCTTCACTGCGGCGGTAGAGAATGAAGGCCTTGCCCGCGCCGAGGCGCAGCGACGGAGCGGATCGCATCGAGCGCGGTGTTGCCGCCGCCGATCACGGCGACGTTCTTGCCGCGGAAATCGACCATCGGCTCGTCGAACTTGGGGAACTCATAGGCGTGCATCAGGTTGATGCGCGTCAGAAATTCGTTGGCCGAGTAGACGCCGTTGAGGTGCTCACCCGGAATGCCCATGAACTGGGGCAGGCCGGCGCCGGTGCCGATGAAGATCGCGTCGTAGCCCTCTTCATTGAGCAGTTCGTCAATGGTGACGGTGCGGCCGACCACGACATCGGTTTCAAACTCCACGCCCATGGCGCGCATGAAGTCGACTTGCTCGCGGATGATCTGTTTTGGCAGGCGGAATTCCGGAATGCCATAGACAAGCACGCCGCCGATTTCGTGCAGGGCCTCAAAGACATGGACTTCGTGCCCCTTCTGCACCAGGTCTCCCGCGGCGGTCAGGCCCGACGGGCCGCTGCCCACGATGGCAACTCTCTTGCCGGTCGGAGGCGCCTTCACGATGTTCTTTACATCGAAGTGCTGCTGCTCGTAGTCGGCGACAAAGCGTTCGAGATAGCCAATGCCGAGCGATTCGCCTCTCTTGCAAAGCAGGCAAGCGCCTTCGCAGTGGTCTTCCTGCGGACAGACGCGACCGGTGATCGCGGGGAGAACGTTGTCTTCGCGAATCTTGGCGGCCGCACCGAGGTAATCGCCGTCGACAATGAGCTGCACAAAGTCTTTCACCTTCACGCCGACTGGGCAATCCTTGGTGCAGGTCGGCTTGGCGCACTCGAGGCAGCGCAGCGCTTCCTGACGCGCCAGTTCCGCCGAGTATCCGAGATTGACTTCGGTGAAATGCTTGTTGCGGATTTGCGGCGGCTGCTCGGGCATGTGCTGCCGGGGCATTTTGATGCGTTCTTTGTTGGGTACGGGATTCTTGGACTTGGTTGGAGTCGTCGGCATTTACCTGTCCTCCCGCGCGCCCACCGCTTCAGTTTCACTCGGAGCCGCGGCTTTCTGCTTTTCGTATTCACATTCGCGTTTATATGCTTCCAGCGACTGCTTCTCGGCGTCGCGATACATCGTATTGCGCTGCACAAGCACGGCGAAATCGACGCGGTGAGCATCGAATTCGGGGCCATCGACGCAGGCGAACTCGCTCTTGCCTTCGACCAGGACGCGGCAGCCACCGCACATTCCGGTGCCATCGATCATGATCGGGTTCAGGCTGACCATGGTGTGAATGTGTTCTTTGCGGGTCATTTCGGCGACCGCGCGCATCATCGGAATCGGCCCAACGGCGAGAACTTCGTCGATGCGGGTGCCGTTATCGATCAGTTGACGCAGTCGGTCGGTGACCAGTCCCTTGTCGCCGTAGCTGCCGTCGTCAGTGGTGACGAAAACTGTGTCGCTGACGGCGCGCATTTCGTTTTCCAGAAGCACGAGATCTTTGTTGCGCCCGCCCAGAATGGTGATGACGCGGTTGCCGGCGCTCTTCATGGCGGCGGCTGTGGGGTAGGCCATCGCGGTACCGACGCCTCCGCCCATCACGACCACGGTGCCGAAGTTCTTGATCTCGGACGGCTTGCCGAGCGGCCCGACGATGTCGAGGATGCTGTCGCCGGTCTCGAGTGAATTGAGCAATGTCGTGGTCTTGCCAATCGATTGCACGACGAGGTTGACGGTGCCTTTGTCGGGGTCGGAGCGCTCGATGGTGAGCGGAATACGCTCGCCTTTATCGTTGATCCGGATGATAACGAACTGGCCCGGCCTCTGCTTGCGTGCGATGCGGGGCGCTTCAATGACAAAGCGCTTGATTCCAGGGGCGATGAACTGGGCGTTGACGATTTTGAACACGGAATGCTCCCTAAGAAACCGACCTATTGTCACGTGGGGATGTGACAGGGAGATGTGATGTGAGTCACAGGGTGATGTTCATGCGTACGGGAGCCGCGGAAATGTTAGCCTTTTCTGAAGGATGGGACTGTCTTGGAGGGCGCGAGTCCGCGGCCGGAGAGGCTCCCAGGTTGCTTGGCACATGGCTTTGGGCGCTCAAACTCGCGATGTGGCAGCCGGCGCTAGGGGAACTCGGGCGGCCGCGGCCGGCGAACTGTCAGACCGCATCAAGCAAGTCGCGCGTGAAACGGGGTTCGACCTCTGCGGGATCGCTCCCGTCCGCGACTTTGGGGAGCTGCAGATTTTTCCTTCCTGGATCGCGGATGGGCGTCACGGCGAGATGAAGTATATGGAAGCGCGCGACGAGGCTGGAGCGCTCAAGCGCGCGAATCTGGCGAATGCCGCCCCGTGGGCGCGAAGCGTCATCGTGTGCGCTATCAACTACAACACCGCGGAGCCGTATTCAACTCAGGTTGATTCGGCCAAGAGTAAAGGTGCGGGGTGGATTTCGCGCTATGCATGGAGCCGCGAGGACTATCACGACGCGGTGATGCGGCGGCTGCGGATGGTGGAAGGACGGCTGCTTGAACTCACCCAGGTTGAATGCGACTCCCCAGCGGCTAAAGCCGATCACGAAAAGGGCCGCTCTACCGCAGCGCTGAAGCGCTGCGCCACCCAACACCAATTTCGTGCTTACGTCGACACCGGGCCGCTCATCGAGCGTGTGTATGCCAAGTATGCGGGCATTGGATGGATTGGAAAGAATACCTGCATCATTAATCAGAAGCTGGGCTCGTGGCTGTTTCTGGGCGTTATCCTGACGTCGCTGGAACTCTCGGACGAACTCGCGGCTGACTTGCCCGCGGCCGATCGCTGCGGCACTTGCACGCGCTGCATCGCGGCCTGTCCGACGCAGGCCATTGTTGCGCCCGGGGAACTCGACGCGCGCTTGTGCATTTCGTATCTCACGATTGAGAAGCGCGGCGAGATTCCCGAGGAGTTGCGGCCGGGTATGGGCCGGCACGTTTTCGGGTGCGACATTTGCCAGGACGTTTGTCCGTGGAATCGCAAGGCGCCGGTTACCGCGGCCGACGAATTTCAGCCGCGGGAAAGCCTGGTGAATCCTCCGCTCGAATGGCTGGCGGAGATGCCGCCGGAGGAATTTCGCGCGACGTTTCGCGGATCGCCCCTGCGGCGCGCGAAGCTGTCGGGACTGAGGCGAAATGCAGTGATTGCCATGGGAAACAGCGGCGACGCGAAATTTGTGCCCAAGTTGAGGAAGTTGGCCGAGGACGCGGATCCCGTCGTCGCGGAACATGCCAAATGGGCAGTAGCAAGACTCGATTTGCTCGGGCCTCTCAATATGGCGTCTCCGGCAGCGGGTGGTCTTCGAAACGATAAGTGATGCTGACCTTGTAGCGTCGTTCGTCTTGGTCTATGTTGAGTCCGTGAGATTCTTGTCTGGAATTCTCATCGCCGCCGGTGTGCTGGCAGTATTGGCGGGACTGAGTCTTTTTCGCAAATCGACTAAAAAGGAATTACCCGGCAATACGGTAATTCGCGAAAACGCTTTTCGCCTCACTTTACCTGGCCAGTGGGTTCAGAAACCGTCTTCTGACCCGACTCGATGGTCGTATCAACGTGAAGATGGTCATGCCTACCTCACGGTTTCACTGCTAACAGCGGCACATCGGCTGAGCAGTCAAGAGCAGAGTGATCTCCTCAATCGCATTTTGAACTTAAGGAGGCATGCCGAGACGGCGATAGATGGGGTGACTACGATTACGATGACGGAAACAACCTTTGGCGAGTCGCAAGGCGTGCTCGCCGCGCGATACGGTGGTATGGAGGCGGCAGAGCGTCGGCGGTTCGCAACTCTGTTGCTATGCAGCCCCGTGGCCATCACAACCTACTACTACGAAGGATTGGGCTTAACCGAAGCGGAATTTGAAACGGGGGCAAAGGCGACCATGAATTCGATCGTCGTTCCCAAAGAAATCGAAGGGCCATAATGTTCAAAAGCGATCTACTTCTCAACAAGCGCATCCTTATCACCGGCGGTGGCACGGGCCTCGGCAAGGCGGCGGCGCAAAGATTCCTCGAGCTCGGCGCCGAAGTTTACATCTGCGGGCGGCGTGAAGAGGTCCTGCGGGCAACGGAGCGGGAACTGCGCGAGCGTACTGGAGGCCGCATTCATTCACGGCGTTGCGATGTGCGCGACGCGGCGGCGGTCGAGGAGATGATGGGCGTGATTTGGGCGGATGGGCCGCTCGACGTGCTCATGAATAATGCCGCCGGAAATTTCCTCTCGCGCACCGAAGACTTGTCGCTCGGCGCGTTTCAGTCGGTGATCGGGATCGTGCTGATGGGGTCGCTGCATGCGACGCTCGCTTGCGGGCGGCGCTGGCTGGCCTCCGGCCACAAAGGGGTCGTGCTGAACGTCACGACTACTTACACGACCACGGGCTCGGCTTACGTGGTGCCTTCGGCGGTCGCGAAGGCGGGAGTGCAGGCGCTCACGCGCAGCCTGGCGGTCGAATGGGGAGACCGCGGCATTCGCATGAACGCGATTGCCCCCGGACCGATTCGAACGGAAGGCGCCTTTTCGCGACTGATGCCGCGTCCCGAATTGGAAGCTGCGGCTACGAAGCGCAATCCGCTGGGGCGCTTCGGCACGCTGGAAGAATTCGCCAACCTGGCGGCTTTCCTGGTGAGTGACGGCTCCTCCTATATCAACGGCGATGTCATCACCATGGATGGTGGCGAGTGGCTGCAAGGAGCGGCTCAATTCACCGCCCTTGGCCGCGAATTGACTGAGCAGGAATGGCAGATGATGAAGCCGAAGAAGAGATAAAGATGGAGAGGCACGGCGGTCGCCGTGCCTTTCCCAAATCAGCCTCCGAGATCGCGCGGGCGAGGCGCCCGTGCCTCGATCATCAATTAATAGACCGTCAGCACTGTGTTGCCGCTGACTCCGTTCATGCTGGCGGTGATGGTTGTGGTGCCCTTGGAGACGCTGGTCGCGAGTCCACTTACACTGATCGTGGCGACGTTCACGTCCGATGACGTCCACGACACCTGAGTGGTCAGGTTCTCCGTCGTGCCATCGCTAAAGTTGCCGGTCGCGGTGAAGCGCTGCGTACTGCCCAGCGGAATGCTGGGATTGCTCGGCGTGACCGTGATGGAAGTCAGCGCGGCATTTGTTACGGTCAGCGTCGCCGTGCCAACTTCTCCGGCAAACAGCGCCGTGATGGTCGCGGTTCCAGCCGTGAGCCCGGTCGCCAGACCATTGGTTCCGCCGCTGTTGCCGACCGTCGCCACCGACGCTGGAGTCGAGGTCCACGAGGCCGACTGTGTCAGGTCTTGCGTGCTGCCATCTCCAAAGGTGCCGATCGATCTGAATTGTGTCGATGTCTGCGCCGCAATGCTGATGCTTGCCGGGGTGAGTTGCAAGGAAACCAGAGCCGAGCCCTCGACGACCACCACCATGCTTCCGCTGACGGAGCCTTGCTGCGCAGTAATGGTTGCGGTGCCGGCCGATTGGCCCGTGATTTGACCAGAGTTGCTGACGCTGGCGACACTCGCGGCCGACGAACTCCAATTCACGGCATTGGTGATGGCCTGCGTGGTGCCGTCACTGTAGGTTCCGGTGGCCGTGAGGCCGAGGGTTGACGCCGGAGCGAGAACGGCGCTTGGCGGCGTCACCGCGATGGAAACGAGGGTCGCGGAACTGACGGTTAAGAGCGCCGACCCGGTTACTCCATCGAGTGTGGCGCTGATGTTGGCGGTGCCGGGAGCGACGCCGGTAACCTGGCTGACGGAACCGACGGTTGCTACCGCTGGGTTGTCGGAGGCCCAGGTTGCGTCTCGTGTGATGTTCTGCGTGGTGGAATCGCTGAACGTTCCGGTCGCCGCGAAGGACAACTTCGTTCCGGGCGCAATGGTGCGGCCCACCGGCGTGACCGAGATTGACACGAGGGAGGCGCTCGACACCGTGAGCGTGATCGAAGCGCTGGCCGATCCCAGGGTTGCCGTGATAGTCGTACTTCCAGGCGCCAGACCTTTTGCCAGGCCGCTGCTGCTGCCGATTTTTGCCACTCCGGTATTGGAAGAGGTCCAGGTCGACTGCGTGGTGAGGTCGTGCGTGCTCCCGTCGGTGAAGGTGCCAATCGCTGAAAACTGCTGGCTGGTGCTGGCGGCAATGGTCGTGTCGCCGGGCTGGATTGCGAGCGAGGCGAGGTCGGCGGCGTTGACGGTCGCGGTGGCGGTACCGTTCACTGAGCCGGAAGCCGCCGTGATGGTGGTTGTCCCCAAGTTACGGGCGGTCGCCAGGCCGCTGACGGTGATCGTCGCCACGCTGGTCTTGGAAGAGCTCCAGGTCGCGGTGCCGGTGATGTCCTGGACGGTTCCATCCGAGAAGGTGCCGGTTGCGGTGAACTGCTGAAGAGTGCCCAGCGGAATGGATGGAGCAGTGGGAGTGACAGCGATGGAGGTTACCGTGGCGCCCGTGACCGTCAGGGGCGTGCTCGAAGAAACATTGCCCGAGGCGGCGGTGATGATGGAGGTGCCGGCCACCAATCCCATGGCGAGGCCGGGCGCGCCGTTTACGTTGATGCTGGCCACGGTTGGATTTCCCGAAGTCCACTGCACCGAGCCGGTGATGTTTTGCGTGCTGCCATCGCTGAAGGTGCCGGTGGCAGTAAATTGCAATGTCGTGCCGGGCGCAATCGATGGGGTCGGAGGTGTAATAACAATGGACTGCACGATTGCACTGGTTACGGTCACGCTCGCGCTGGAAGAAATGCTGCCGGAAGTTGCGGTGACGGTGGACGAGCCCAGGCCCATGGCGATGGCGAGCCCGGCGGTGCTGTTCGCATTGATGCCCACGATCGCGGGATTCGCTGATGTCCATTGCACCGAGCCGGTCATATCTTGTCTGCTGCCGTCGGTGAAGGTGCCGGTTGCGGACAATTGCAGAGTTGTGCCGAGCGGCAGAGATGGGGCTGGCGGCGAGATCACAAGTGATGCAAGCGCGGCCGCGGTGACAGTCAACGTGGTCGTGCCGGTCACACCGGAATAGCTAGCCGAAATGGTCGTTGAACCCTGCGCTTTGGTGGTGGCCATGCCCGAGCTTGAGATGGTGGCGGCAGCCGTGTTCGACGAACTCCAGGTTGCGGAGTTGGTGAGGTCTTTGCTGCTGTTGTCGCTGTATCTGCCGGTGGCTCTGAATTGCTGACTGAGGCCGAGGGGAAGGGAAGGCGCGCCGGGTGTGATCTCGATGGACTGCAAGGTGGCAGGGGCCTGCCCTGGGGCCGATGATGAGCCGCCGCCACAACCAACCATCAGCGCGGCTACCGCCGCAAGACACACAAGAGCGAGCAGGATCGGAAACTTCTTCATGAAATGTCCTCTGGTCGCGATGGACCACAAACACGCAAATTTACTTCAGGGGGAGACGAACTAATCGCACTTCAAGGGGGAGTGATGAAGAATGATATACGGAAACTGTGCAGTCAGTCTGCCAAATTGTTCGGAGGAATTTGTGCGAACAATCTGTTCTCTGCGCGAGAGATACATTCAAGTGAGGTGTAGAGAAATGCTGTTGCGAACTTAATCAGCGCAATTCTTTTCCGTAAAAGTGAGGAATTACTTCCACGAAACAAGAAAAGTGGAGTGAATGGGTTCAGATTCGAGATGCGATTCCCGTTTCAGGCAAAATTCACCATAGAAATCGACAGCGACGAGGTGCAAGTATGCTTCAGTTGTCAGATCTTCGTCTTTATAGTCGTGGGAGAAACGACATTGGTAGGCCCGGCAGGACTCGAACCTGCAACCACCGGATTAGAAATCCGATGCTCTATCCGTTTGAGCTACGGGCCCGCTGCGAAAAGAAAAAATCTTCTGAGCAATTTTCGCATACTCGGTTGGAGTGAAATGAAATAAATGGCTCGCGACGGAGCTAAGCCAACTCCGGCCCAAAAGGGCCGGTCGTGATTATCGCCTTCAGGCCGCACTTTCCCAACGCTGCATTGACTTCTCTGTCCTGCGGAACGACCTTGGCGTGTACGACGCGCTACACAGGCACTGGGAATTACCTTCGGCACAGAGCAAGTTTCATACTGGCTTCCGTATAATTGAGTTTGCGCCGTGCCTGCCACCCTCGACTCCATTGTCGCCGCCACACGTCAGCGTCTATTCCAAAGACGCCACGGCGTCGATCTACGCGCGCTGGGGCGCGCCGCTGAGCGGCATGTGCCCCGAGGTTTCCGCCAACAACTGCAGCGAGTTTCCGAGAACGGCATCGCCGTTATTGCCGAACTGAAAAAGGCGTCACCCTCAAAAGGCTTGATCCGCGCCGACTTTCAGCCGACCCTCCTCGCCCGCGAACTTGAGCAAGGCGGCGCGGCCGCGCTTTCCGTTTTGACCGACGAGCAGTTCTTCCAGGGCTCACTCGAATATCTGCGCGAGGCTTCGTCGGCTACGTCCATTCCGTGCCTGCGCAAGGATTTCATTGTCGACGAATTTCAAATTGTCGAGGCGCGCGCTTACTCGGCGGACGCGGTTCTGCTTATTGTTGCGGCCCTAAGTGAGAATGAACTCGTTACGCTCGCGCAGAGCGCAAAATCGCATGGGCTTGACGTGCTGTGCGAAGCGCATGATGAGCGTGAACTCCAGCGTGCCATCGATGCCGGGTGCAAGCTGATCGGCATCAACAGCCGCGATCTGCGCACCTTCAAGGTTACGCTCGACACGGCGGTCGAACTCGCGCAAAAAATTCCGGCAGGATGTCTCTGCGTTGCCGAGAGTGGAATCTATTCCGGCGCCGACATCGCGCGCTTGAAGGCGGCGGGATACGACGCATTCCTGATCGGCGAATCGCTGATGAAAGCGGAGCGCCCGGGAAAAGCGCTCGAGAAATTGATGGAAGAATCAAAAGTAGCGATAGAAGTGAAATAATTTTACTGATAACTGATAACTGTTTTTATGACTTGGATTAAGATCTGCGGGATCACCAACGTGGACGACGCGCTCGCCGCGGCCGATGCGGGCGCGAACGCGATTGGATTCGTGTTCTATCCGAAGAGTCCCCGCCACGTGACGCCCGAGACCGCACAAGCGATCGCCAGGAAATTGCCGGCGCGGATCGAGAAGGTTGGCGTCTTTGTCGATCAGACAGTCGAGCAGGTGCGCGACACCGTCAAATTTGCGGGCCTGAATGCGGCGCAGTTGCATGGTCGCCAAGGCAAGGAGTTCTCTCAGACGCTTTTCAAAGCCCTCGCGAATGGGGCCAGCCGTCCTACAATTTTTCGTTCGTTTGCGGCGCAGATTTTCGACACGCCTCCGGAAGAGCCGGTGCGCTGGGACCCGGTCGCCGAAGGCTTGGTCGAGCCCGACGAGGCCTACAAGGGCAAGCGCGTGCATAAGATTCACGTCGCGCAAAATGGCGACCTGTTTTGCGAAACTCACGGCTTCCGTCCGGGCGTGATTTCGGGCGTGTTGCTGGATTCCTCGACGGCCGGAAAGATGGGCGGCACCGGGAAACCTTTTGACTGGGAGCGCGTGCAGCCCTGGGCAGGCGTCATCAACAGCATCAGCAAGCTGATCGTTGCCGGCGGGCTTAACCCGACAAACGTGGAGGACGCAATTCATACTCTGCATCCTTGGGGAGTCGACGTCTCTACCGGAGTCGAGCGAGTGGCTGGGCTGAAAGATCCGAAAAAGGTGCGCGCGTTTATCGAAGCCGTGCGGGGTCTGGAAAAAACGGACGCAAACTGATTTTGGGTGCGCAGCGCTTCAGCGTTGTAATAAGCATTGCATTCTGATTAGCGGCTTCCGCCGCTGAGGTTTGGAACTATAAGCATGGCAACTGCAACCATCGCGAGCAAACAAAAGCTCACTCCAGCCGCCGGACGCTTCGGCATCTATGGCGGGCGCTACGTTCCGGAAACGCTGATGGCGGCGCTCCAGGAACTGGAACGCGAATACGAAAAGGCGAAGCGCGATCCGAAATTTCAAAAGCGCCTCGATCTCTTGCTGAAGACGTACGCCGGGCGGCCGACGCCGCTGTTCCTTGCTCGCCGCCTGACCGAAAAACTTGGCGGCGCAAAAATCTATCTCAAGCGCGAGGACTTGCTGCATACCGGCGCGCACAAAATCAATAACTGCCTGGGGCAGGGCTTGTTAGTCGAGCGCATGGGCAAGAAGCGAGTGATCGCCGAAACCGGCGCCGGGCAGCATGGCGTCGCCACCGCGACCGTCTGCGCCCTGCTGGGTTTCGAGTGCGTTGTCTACATGGGCACCGAAGACATGCGGCGGCAGGAGTTGAATGTTTTCCGCATGCGCCTGCTGGGCGCGGAAGTTCGCGGCGTCGATTCCGGCTCGCGCACGCTAAAAGACGCCATCAACGAAGCCATGCGCGACTGGGTCACCAACGTCCGCACCACGCATTATTTGCTTGGGAGCGTACTGGGGGCGCATCCGTATCCGACGATGGTGCGCGACTTCCATCGCGTCATAGGGCGCGAGGCGCGGGCGCAGATTCTGCGAGCCGAGGGGAAGCTGCCCAAGACAATTATTGCCTGCGTCGGCGGAGGCTCGAACTCGATTGGAATTTTCTACGACTTTATTAAAGATAAGAAAGTGGAGCTGATTGGCGTGGAGGCTGGAGGACGCGGCGGAACTCTGGGCGACCACGCGGCGCGTTTTCGCGGCGGATCTCCGGGAGTATTGCAGGGAACGTTCTCCTACGTTCTGCAAGACAAGGCTGGCCAGATCGCGCTGACGCATTCCGTCTCTGCCGGCCTCGACTATCCCTCCATCGGACCCGAGCACGCTGAGTTACACGACACCGGCCGCGCTGAGTACGTTCCCGCCAGCGACGTCGAAGCGCTCGAAGCCACCACGCTGCTGGCAAGAACCGAAGGCATCATCCCCGCGCTCGAGTCGGCGCACGCCGTCGCCGAAGTTATCAAGCGCGCGCCGAAGATGAAGAAGTCGGAAGTTGTGATCGTGAACATCTCCGGCCGCGGCGACAAAGACATCGGAATCATGCGGGAAAACCTTAAGCTGGACTAGCAAGGGGCAACCCAGCGGCCCCATTTCCGCGATCTGCTTGCCCAAGGTCTACGGAATCACATTGAATACCTTGTTGCTGGTCAGCGTGCCATTCGGGGTCGTGATCGTCACAAAGCCTGTGGTCGCGCCGACGGGAACTTTCGCGGTCAGATAAGTCCCGGATTTGACGGAGCGCTTCGCGGGCACGCCATTGAAGGAGACGGTACTGGATTTGGTGAAGCCTTGTCCGAGGAACTCGATCGTTTTTCCGACCTTGCCAGAGTAGGTCAGCGCCTCTACAAATGGGTTCAGCCCCATATCAAGGCTGAAGACGTTACCACAGCCAGGCACACCAAAAATGAAGTCACAGTTTCCCGTTCCACCCGCCACCGTCACTCCGTAGAGTGTGCCGTTTGTGGCTTGCATCAGACCGGCGAGCGGAGCATTGCCATCGCTGCAGTCGGTCAAGCAGAAAGTGTAAAGCGTTCTCACCGTGTCGTCGGGGTTGCTGATTTGGAAGAGGGTGTTGCTCCCATACGCTGTTCCATAGAAATTCTGGTCGGTCGCCAGCGCCAGTCCCGCATAGGGATAATCTCCGACATAGCCCAGCCCCGTCAGCGTGCCGTCGGGCGCCAATTTGAACGCACCCTGCGCCCGCGCCGCCGTTCCGTAAAAACTCCCGTCACTCGCCTGCACGAGCGCGCCGCTCGGGGATCCACCCACCGATACCAGTGTCGTGAATTTGCGCTTCGGCGTGATCTTGTAGACCAGCCCACCCCCGTCTAGCCCACCTTGGAAGGTTGTGCCGTAGAAGTTTCCATCGGTGGCCTGGATCGGCGCGCTGCCGGGCGTGGCGCCATCCGTGCAACTGGGTTGGGAGCAGAAGTTATAAAGGGTAGTCAGCTTGCCGCTGCGCGTTATTTTGAAAACCGTGCCGGCATTAATCATGTGGGCAGGATTTGCACCGCATTGTTGGGTAGTGCCATAGAAGTTCCCGTCGGCGCCTTGTACGAGTCCGTTAGGAAAAGCGCCATCAGGGCCGCTGAAACTGTGCAGAGTGGTCAGCACGCCGGCGGGCGTGATCTTGAAAATCGTACCGTTGGTCTGGCCGGGCTGGTTGCAGCCGCTGTAGAGTCCGCCTAACGAAGTCGCACCGTAGAAGTTCCCGTCGGTGCCGAGAACCAGTGCGCCGCCACCTAGTGGAGCGTTCGCGCCGTCGGTGCAGCCAGGTTGGGAACAGAAGTTGTACAGAGTGGCCAGGGTGCCCGTTGTTGGGTCGAATCTGAACACGGTCCCGGCGTTATTGAGACCGCCCGCTCCCGTCATTCCGTAGAGTTGCCCGTCCCTGCCTTGGGTCAGGACGATGTCCGGTTCAGCCCCGTCGGCCCCGTCGAAGCTGAAGAGGCTGGTGACGGTCTGGGCAGGCAAGCAGATCGCCCCCGCGACGCAAAGTAAACAGATGATTGCTGGCCTTCCTGCGAAACGAAAAAGTCCCCACGTAATTTGTTTCATTGGAATCCTCCCTCACTTTCTCGTCCCGCTTTATAGTCCTGGACACAACGGTTCTCGGTGACCGTGCTCACTGGCAAATGTGACACTCCGGCAGTCCTTGACTCGACGCCGGGTGCTCCAGGTATTCGCGGTTTTCAAACCCGCGGCTCCATCTTCACTTCTGCGATCTTACCTCTGCAATCTACAATACATTCGTGCCCTTTCACTTCGACCCCAAGCCCGCTCTCGTCGCCTATGTTACCTGCGGCGATCCCGATCTCGCCACCACAAAGCGCAGTCATCCTCGCCGCCATCGAAGCCGGCGCAAGCCATCATCGAACTCGGCGTCCCCTTCAGCGATCCGCTTGGCCGATGGACCCGTGATCCAGCGCGCCAGCGAGCGTGCTCTCAAGCACGGAACTTCGCTTGAGCACGTGCTGAAACTCGCCGCCGAAATTCGCGAGCATTCCCAATCTGTCGGGCTCGTCGTCTTTTCTTATCTCAATCCAATTCTGCGCATGGGACTCGCCAAGTTCTGCCACGTTGCGCGCGCCGCCGGAGTCGACGGCATTCTCATTACCGATCTCCCGATTGAAGAGTCCGCCGAATATCTGCGCGAGGCGCGCGGGAACGATCTGGCTACAATCTTCCTCGCCGCGCCCACTTCGACTGACGAGCGGCTCAAGCAGATTGCTGCAGTCTCCACCGGGTTTATTTACGCCATCTCTCGCACCGGAGTCACCGGCGAGCGCCAGCAGATGTCGGGCGACGCCAAAGCTTTGGTCAAACGCATTCGCCGATTCTCCAAGCTGCCAGTAGCTGTGGGCTTCGGCATCTCCACGCCCGAGCAGTTCGCCGCGGTCGGCAAGTTCGCCGAAGCCGCTGTAGTCGGCAGCGCCATCGTTCACGTCATCGAACAAAATCCCGCACGGGAAGCCGCGTCTGTGGCACACTTTATTGGTTCGCTCGTGGCTCGGCGCACGTAGCTGGCAGCTCCATGGACATTTCCGATTGGCGCAAGAAGATCGACGATGTCGACCGCAGAATGGCGGCACTGCTCAACGAGCGGGCAGCCGCGGTGATCGAGATCGGAAGGCTGAAACGGGATGCGCGCATGCCGATATACGAGCCCGACCGCGAGAAAGACGTAATCGCCAACGTACAGCGCAGCAGCACCGGGCCGTTGGGTGAACGCGATCTGGCGAAGATTTACGAGCGCTTACTGGACGTGATGCGTAGTATTCAGGGGCATGAGATCGTGCCAAATCCTGAACGCAGCGGGCGAGAAACAGAACTGGATTCGCGGGTTGAGGACTAGCAGGATTCAAGGTTTGGGCGCTGTAGAGGACTGTAGATCCCTCGCTGCGCTCGGGATGACAACTCTGACGCAGTGAGAATAATAAAAGAGCGAACTCATGATCGTAGCCATGCAAGATTCGGCCAGTGAAGATCAGATTCAGCATGTGATCGATCAACTGGTCCAGATGGGTTTTGAAGTTCACCGCTCTACCGGAGCGCTTAAGACCGTGCTTGGCGGAGTCGGCTCGCAAACCGATTTCGACACGCGCGAAGTCGAGATGCTGCCCGGCGTGCAGGAAGTGCACCGTATCACTTCGCCCTACCGGCTTGCGGGCCGCAACTTCCGGCCGGAGGGAACGGTCGTCAAGTTTGCCAACGGCATCGAAATCGGCGGCAAAAACATTGTGGTCATGGCCGGTCCGTGTTCAGTGGAATCGCGCGAGCAGCTCTTTAAAGTGTCCGAGCGGATTGCGCAGGCCGGGGCGCGCGTGCTGCGCGGCGGCGCGTTCAAGCCGCGCTCGTCTCCCTATTCGTTTCAGGGACTCGGGCTCGAAGGGCTCAAACTTCTGCGCGAGGCAGGAGATCGCTTCAAACTGCTCGTCATCAGCGAAGTCATGGAAATTTCGCAGATCGAGCTGATGCTGCCTTACGTCGACATCTTCCAGGTGGGTGCGCGCAACATGCAGAACTTCAACCTGCTGCGAGAACTGGGCAAGGTGCGCAAGCCTGTCCTGCTGAAGCGCGGCATTTCCGCGACCTTCGAAGAGCTTCTGTGTTCCGCGGAATACCTGCTGGCCGGCGGCAACTACGAAATCATTCTCTGCGAGCGCGGCATCCGCACGTTCGAAACTTATACGCGCAACACAATGGATATTTCCGCTATTCCGATCATCCACAAACTGTCGCACCTGCCCATGACGGCCGACCCCTCACATGGTACCGGGCGGCGCGACAAAGTCGCGCCCATGGCTCTTGCCTCGGTGGCCGCCGGAGCGGATGCGCTGCTGATCGAGGTGCATCCTCAGCCCGACAAGGCGCTGTCGGACGGCGCGCAGTCGCTCTATCCCGAGCAGTTTGCCGAACTGATGGACAGCATTCGCATGATTGCGCCGGCCATTGGGCGGGCGATCGCCTAGAATTTGTAATTTCTGATTTGTAATTTGTAATTGGAAGATCAAAAATCACAAATTACAAATTACCAACCGCAAATGTCCTTCAAGCAAGTCACCATCATCGGCACGGGCTTAATTGGCGGCTCGCTCGCACTCGCGCTGAAAAAGCGCCATCTGGCCGCACGGATCGTGGGATGTGATCGCGCGCCCGTCCTTAAGCGCGCTAGGGATTGTGGCGCTATCGAAAAGGGTTCCGCCAACATCACGGAAGCGGTGCGCGGAAGCGATCTCGTTGTGCTCGCCACGCCGGTCATTACCATCATCGATCTCATCGACCGTCTCGGTCCTTTGTCGCCGACGCGTACGCTGGTCACGGATGTGGGCAGCACGAAAGAAGAAATCGTGAGGCGTGCCGCCAAGTCTTTCGGCCGTAACGCGGGGCAGCGCTTTCTTGCCGGTCACCCTATGGCGGGCAAGGAACATGCGGGGGTTGAATTCGCCGATGCCGATCTCTTTAACGGCGCGGCCTGGCTGTTTACGCCGCTTCCGCGACAGAATCCACATACCGGGCTGTGCGGTGAGTTTCTACACTGCGTCGAGAAAATCGGAGCGCGCGTAGCGCTACTCGATCCTGCCGAGCATGACCGCTTCTGTGCCTGGATCAGCCATCTGCCGCAAATGATCTCGACTGCGCTGGCCGCCACGCTGGTCGACGAATTCGGTGCCGACGCGCCGCTCCTCGACATCGGAGGCCGCGCGCTACGCGATCTCACGCGCATCTCCGGCTCGGCCTATTCGATGTGGCGAGACATCGCAATTACCAATCGCGGCAACATTGCCGACGCAATTCACAAGTTGGAGCAGCGGCTGGCTCACATTCGCGAAAATCTTGCCACGCGGGAGTTGGCGGCGGAATTTGAACGGGCGCACGAGCTGAGAAGAAATCCACCACAGAGGTACGGAGACACGGAGAAAAGAAAAAAATGAACTTCTCCGTGCCTCCGTGGTAGATTTCCGGGTTTGATTCTCTCGCGCACAACGAAATTCCTATAGAATTCTCTTGCCATGCACAAAGTCGTAGCCAGCGCGGAAGAGGCTATCCAGGACGTAGTCGACGGCGCCACCATCATGGTCGGCGGGTTCGGACTGTGCGGCAATCCCGAAAATCTGATTCGCGCGCTCGTTGCCAAGGGCACAAAAAACCTCACCACCATCAGCAATAATGCGGGCGTCGACGGCCTCGGCCTTGGCTTGCTGCTCGCCAACGGACAAATCAAACACCACATCGGAACCTACGTCGGCGAAAATAAACTGCTGGAAGCGATGGTGCTTGATGGCCGGGTGAAGCTCGATCTGGTTCCACAGGGGACATTTTCGGAGCGCATTCGGGCGGGTGGCGCAGGCATTCCAGCATTCTTTACTCCCACCGGCGTCGGGACCTTGGTTGCGGAGGGCAAGGAAGTGCGCGAGTTCGATGGCCGCACTTACATCATGGAACGCGCGCTCAAAGCTGACTTCGCCTTCGTCAAAGCATGGACGGGCGATACCTGGGGTAATCTTGTGTATCGCAAGACTGCGCGCAATTTCAATCCCATGATGGCGACCGCTGCGAAGGTGACGATCGCTGAGGTCGAGCATCTGGTGCAGCCCGGCGAACTGGATCCCGAGATGGTCCACACGCCGAGCGTGTACGTGCAGAGAATCTTTCAGGGAAAAGTCTTTGAGAAGAGAATTGAGAGACGGACGGTGAGGAAAGCCGCCGCTAGTAGCTAGGGGGTCGTTCGTCGTTGGTCGCTCGTCGTTCGGCATTCCGTGGTGCGGTCGGCGGCACGACTCCCCGAGCGACCAACGGCGAACGACAAGCGACTCGTAGCCGAAGAAAACTATGTCACCCGAAGCCAAGCCCTCCAAAGACCTCGAAAAACGTGACCGCATCGTCAAGCGCATCGCGCGTGAGTTGCGCGACGGATTCTACGTCAACCTTGGCATTGGAATGCCGACGCTGATTGCCAATCATGTTCCGCCGGGCGTGGACGTGATTCTGCAAAGCGAGAACGGCATGCTCGGCATTGGCCCGTACCCCGTTGAGGGCACCGAGGACGCTGACCTGATCAACGCCGGGAAGGAAACGGTCAGCGAACTGCCCGGCACCGCTTACTTTTCGAGCGCCGATTCCTTCGCCATGATACGCGGCGGCCACATCGACCTCAGCGTGCTTGGCGCGATGGAGGTTGACGAACAGGGCAACCTTGCCAACTGGATGATCCCAGGAAAAATGGTTAAGGGTATGGGCGGGGCGATGGATCTCGTCGCGGGTGCGCGGCGGGTCATCATCGCGATGGAGCACGCGACCAAAGATGGTCAGCCTAAAATTCTGAAGAAATGTTCGCTGCCACTGACCGGAGTAAAAGTTGTGGACACGATTGTTACTGAAATGGCTTACATTCGGGTGACAGCGGCGGGATTGGTCCTGGAAGAAATCGCGCCTGGGCTAACGGTTGAAGACGTGCAGCGGGCAACCGAAGCGCAACTGCTTATTAGCGGCACACTGAAGACCATGGAGGGCTAGGCTAGATTATGCATTGGTTCAAGCCCATTGGCCTGGTTTATCGTCCAGTTTCAATCGCGGGATGGACGATCACGCTGCTCGCCTTCGCGTTTTGCGTCCACATCTTCCGGTTTGTCGATGGACGATCGCACTCAGTCTCCGATACTTTCTACGGCATCTTTCCCTACTGGATTCCGACTTTCCTTCTGTGGCTCTGGATCGCGAGCCAGACCAGCTTGCGCGGCGATTCTCGCGCTTCCCGCCAAGGCCTCTAAACTCGAAAAGGCGCACGCATCAGCCGCACCGGCAACATGAAAATCTCTCGCACAAGTGCCAGCACTCCGTGAACGGCGATCCCGAGAAGGCGAAACGGTAGCAGCACGAGCCATACGAAGGGATAAAGAATCAGCGCGAAAAGGGCCAGAGGCCAGCACAGAACGAAGAGGATGCACCAGAGCAAGAATGCAAACATAACAATACCTCTGGAGAATGATACGGAATCAGCGTGGAAAAGTTCAGTGATCTGATTGCGGAACCGGGGCATCGCGCTTGGCCTTCAGTTCCGCCACAATCTGCTGATATTCCAAGTCGTCGCCTAATGCCTGCAGATGCGTGTCCTTTTCGAGAGTCGCGGGATTCTTGAGGCCTCGTTTGACGGCTTCGCGAAGCTCTTTAATAGCGCGTTTTTTATCGCCTCGCGCAGCCGAGGTTTCCGCCAGCAGCAGGCGAGGCCAAGCTTCGTCCGGCGAAACGTCGCTGATCAGTTGAAAGTAGAATTCCGCCAGCGCGAGATTTTTTCCGTTCTGTAACTGTGCCTGACCGGCTTCGATTGTCTGGACCCACAGCCCTTTGAAGGCGCGCAGGAAGATCGCGCGGTCCTCCTCGCTCTTCGCATGATCGGCCTTCTGGGTGAGATCCCGCATGCCGTCGGTGATGGTCGAGCGCAGAGACATTTGCTCTGGAAGATCGGCATCGCCAACCCGCGCCAGGCTAGAGGAAATTGGCTGCATCAGGGCGTTTTGACGGTCGATGGCATCCTGCTGCTTTTTCAACGCCTGCTTCAACTCCGAGGAGTTCTTCATGGCCGCGAGCTTCGCCGCGGATGCAGTTACATCTTTCAGGCCCTTGAAATCGGAGGCCATCGCACGGTACGCATCGAATTCAGCAATGACGTCCTTGCGCTGCCGGGCATCGTCCGCTTCCTTTTGCATGCGAGCAAACTGCTGGTCGATGAATTCAGCATTACGCGGAGTGACCGCGGCTTGCATCGCCTTGAGCTGCAGCCATTCAAGCGCCTCGGGAAAGATTTGTGCTGGAGCCCAGTCGTGTTCGCCCGCAAACACTCGCAGGCGATAGGGAGCATCCATCTCCTCTTTCTTCCGGCGCAGCTCCATGATCTCGGGCCAGTTGAAATCGCGGTCGGCGATGAAAGAAAAGTAGGAAAAACGTTCGTTGGGCTGGGGCGGAGAAGGATAGCCGGCTCCCTGGGCGATGACGCCGGCCACCGCGCACTGTTCGCAGCGCATGGCCAATTCGGTCGCCACCCGCGCGCCACCTGAAAACCCCATCATGTAAATGCGGCGAGCATCGAGTGCGAGGCGGGTATGCGTGTCGCGCCAGAGCGCGGTCGCCGTGCGCGAAACCTCACTCCCTTGAAAATTGCGCGAATTGTTGGAAGCCGCAAGAATGTATCCGTATTTTTCGGCTGCGTCTTTGTACATTTTTACAGGGACGCTTCCACGCGCCGCCGGGTCGAAGATGTAAATGATCGGCCATTGCTTCGCGGTCGTGTAGGTCGACGGAAGGTAGAGCGCGTAAGTTTCCTCCGGGTCGGCCGCACAGGCGACAGGGTCGAGCAGTTGACCGGGCTGAAGTGCGTTTGCCGCGGCGTTTGCGTCGGGCTTCACGATTGGCTTGGAGGCCGAATTCGCGGACGTCTGAGCATCCGCGGGTTGCAGCATCGGTACCAATAGAATCAGACAAACAAATAGACCCACAGGATTTTTTGATGGCCGCGGCATGTGAACCCTTCCTATCTTACGTCTCGCGACCACGTGACCAATCCGAGTGGGTGCGGCATTCCGGACGCCATGAGTGTGCCCGCCAACCGGTCGCTCTCCGCTGTTGTAAACTCGGTCCGACATGACAGCCACGTCTACTTTTGGGCAATGGCAGGAGATCGCTATCTTCGGGGTTGCCCTTGGGCTGGCCGCGATCCAAAAATTATGGACGGGTTGGCGAACTTCGCGGACCCAGACCTGGCCTATTACATACGGGCAAATCGTATCGAGCGAAGCGAGCAAGAGCGACCAGAATTTCATTCTCAAGGTCCACTACAAATACCGTATCGACGGTGAACCCTACTCAGGCGAGTTTAAGAAGAAATTTGAGGATATGGACCAGGCGGAGTTGTGGGCCGATGCACTGCGCGACAAGCAGATTGCTGTCCACTACGATCCGCGAAAATTGCGCCGGTCGCAGTTGCGGGAGTCTGATCTAATACCGATCGTGCAATCTTTTCCGCCGCGGATATCGCATGAGACCAAGCCAAAGCCCACGTGGGAGCGTCTGCTCATGATCGCTGGAATGGGAATCGGCATTGCCGGATGCGCGTTGTCCACGATTCAGCTTCTTGCTGAACTGGCGGGAAAGACATGGATCCCACATGGGCTGGCGAATGCACTAACCGTCGGCTCGATGCTGATGCTGTTTCTGGCCGCTTATTTTGCAAGGCGTGGCCGCCGCCGCGCGCCGCCGGAGTGGATGGCGTTTGCCTCACATGCAATGTTTTACCTGACTCTCCTCAGCTTCTTGCTATTTCCTGCCGGCAAGATGCGGGAGCGTACCGCCGCCCCGATCCGTGCCTTCAGCTATCAGTTTCTGTTTTATTTTGGAGCGTTCGAGGCTTGCTATCTTCGAGTGCAAACCGAGCAGCAGCAACTGACTCTCGGCGCCGCACCGAAATTG
Organism: uncultured Acidobacteriaceae bacterium; assembly: GCA_963698865.1. GTDB lineage: Bacteria > Acidobacteriota > Terriglobia > Terriglobales > Acidobacteriaceae > Acidiflorens. The sequence continues at coordinate 2,596,779 of CAVOSL010000007.1, forward strand.
ATGTAAAGGGTTGTTGCGAGCTGTCGAGCGTCGCGGATAGGAAACCTACTCCGGAGCCACGGCCAGATGCTTCTGGAGGAAATGCAACGTGTGCAGGCCGGCGTCGCGCCAGACTTCGTTGTCGAAACCGTGGCCGGCGCCAGGATAAATTTTCATTTCGTAGGGAATGCCTTTCTGCTCGAGCAGTTGCTGCAAGTTGTAAGCCTCGGATACGGGGATGGTCGGATCGGCCTCGCCGTGCAGAATTAGAGTGGGGCAGAGGCGGCGCATAAATAATTTCATCTCGCGCGGCAGGCCGCCGAAGAATTCGACGACTGCCTTGATTCGGCCATCGATAGAGGCGTTGGCGAGCGAGAGGTATGCGCCAAGCGAAAAGCCGAGGAGAGCGAGACGCTCGCGATCTACGTTGGGCTGGTTCTCGACGAAGCTGACTGCGTCCCAGAGCGTCTTCATCCAGATGGGAAAGTTGCGCAAGATTGTCGGCTTGTCGGCGGATTGCGTGCCGGTGCGGTCGAAGTAGTGAAGGACGTAGACAGCGAAGCCCTGCTCGGCCAGAAGCGCGGCATATTTATTCATGCCTTCGACGTCTCCGCCTGCGCCGTGGAGGGCAATCACGGCGGGCAGGGAACTGACATCGGCCGGGAGATAGGCGTCGATCCGGATGGGCTTGGCTCCGGCTTCGAAGGAGAGTTGAGTTGGGGTGATGGTTGGCATCTGTTATTTGGAGTGCGTCATGCGGCGCGGAAGACGCGGCAAGCCGCGTCTCTACGATGCCTTTTCTGCTAATGCGCGCAGGGCTTGCTCATATGGGGCGCGGGCGATTCCCTTTTCGGTGATGATGGCGGCGACATATTTTGCAGGTGTCACATCGAAGGCGGGATTTTCTATTGCGACCCCGTCCGGGACCATTTGTTTGCCGGCAATGTGCGTGACTTCGCGGGGATTACGCTGCTCGATGGGAATCTTGCTGCCATCCGGGCACTCGAGGTCCACCGTCGAAATGGGCGCGGCTACGTAGAACGGAATGCCGTGTTCTTTGGCCAGGACCGCGACCGTGTAGGTTCCGATCTTATTGGCCACATCGCCGTTGGCGGCGATCCGGTCGGCGCCGACGACGATGGCTCCAATTTTGCCTTGCTTCATCATCGCGCCCGCCATGTTGTCGGAGATTACCGTCGTGGGAATTCCGTCTTTCATGAGCTCCCAAGCGGTTAGACGCGAACCTTGCAGGAATGGGCGCGTCTCATCGGCGTAGACATGAATTTGTTTCCCCTGCTCGACCGCGGCGCGAATTACTCCGAGCGCGGTGCCATAGCCCGCGGTGGCGAGGGCTCCGGCGTTGCAGTGCGTCAGCACGCCGCCGCTTGATGGCATGAGCGTGGCGCCATGGCGGCCCATGGCCTGGTTGGCGGCGATGTCTTCGGCGTGCACGCGCTGGGCTTCTTCGATGAGAGCTTGCTTGATTTGCGGAACCGGCCGAACGCGGAGGGTTTCGAATTTGTCCTGCATGCGGCGGATCGCCCAGAAGAGATTGACGGCAGTGGGCCGCGTCTGGCGGATCGCCTCGCAGATATGATCGAATTCTCTCTTCAGATCGCCCGTGGTTTCGGCCTTCGAATTCTTGACGCCGAGCGCGATGCCCATGGCCGCGGCCACGCCGATGGCCGGCGCGCCGCGTACAACCATGTTGCGGATGACGTCGGCGACCTGCTCATGCGTGGTGCAGGTCACATAAACTTCTTCGGTGGGCAGCTTCGTCTGATCGATGAAGACTACGCCGCGGTCGGTCCATTCGAGAGTGTGAATCATAATTCGTTGGTGGTCGGTATTCGTCGGTCCCGCCAGTACATAATCGCTGTTAACACGAGTGCGAATGCGATTCCGCGAACCAGCCCTTTCCTGTCTGGCTCGAACATCCCGTATAGGGTCGCCCATCCGAAGAACAGAACCGCGAATCGTAGCAAATAGACACTCCAGCGCTTAAGGTGGACGGTCTCACTCATAAAAGCCGCAAATCCAGTTGTGGATTGTGTCATTGTGTCCTCCTGGGGCTATTTTTCCACAATTCTGGACGATCTGGATGAGGACTACGCATTCTGTGAGAGGTGTTCTTTCCGAACGTCGTTAGCGGTGAAGATTGCTATGAATGGGGCGGGTGCGGCGGCCTTCTCCACGTCGGGACGGCCGTGGGCATCCTGGCGCTCGACTAGGCACATCACACCGACGACTTCAAAGCCGAAGGCGCGTGCGGCTTCGATGGCGTCGATTGTAGACGCTCCCGTCGTGCAGACGTCATCGACAATCACAACGGGCGCGCCCGTTTCGCGGAAGCCTTCGATGCGCTGCCCCGTTCCATGCTGCTTTTCGGACTTGCGAACGAGGAAGCCGTGCAGCGTGCCGCTCGTGACCGCGACCGCGACAACGATTGGATCGGCGCCCATCGTCAATCCGCCTAAGGCCGTCGGTTCCCAGCCTTGCTCGCGGATTTCATCGAGGAAGACCTGGCCGACAAGCTGGCTGCCCCGCGCGTCGAGCGTCGTAGTGCGACAGTCGATGTAATAGTCACTGGTCGAACCGGAGGAGAGTTTGAACTCGCCGAGACGAAACGATTTTGCGGCGAGCATTTCCAGAAGCTCTTGGCGTGGGTTGGACATGAAGATCTACGATAGCAGAAAGAGTTCTCAGTCTTCAGTTGTCAGTTCTCAGTGCCCCGGCGCCTGCCTTTACTGAAAACTGACAACGGAAAACTGATAAGTCTTACTGATTCAGCTTCTCCAGATGCCGGAAGCCATCCGTCGCAATGAACATGAGCGCGGAAATTGTCGCGTTGTATGAGATATGGACTAACAGTCCGGCGGCAACTGAATTTCTGTGCGCCCGCACCATGGTGAGGACGACGCCCACCAGAAAAATCACCAGCACCGGTCCCCAGGAGTACATGAGCTGCGAGCCATGCAGCAGCGCGAACGCGAAGGCGGTGATGAAAATCGCCGGGGTCATGCCAAGCCCCCGCGCCAGTACTGGATAAAGGAAGCCGCGGAAGAACAACTCCTCCATCAAGGGCGCCAGGGTAATGCCGAAGATGGTAAGAGCCCACGCTTCGGCGGGCGTCCGAAAGAACGTGTCGATGGGTAAATTTTTCGGAACCGGAAGGCGGCTGGCGAGAACTTGCAACGCGAACGAGAGCACGACGCCGGTGACTACGTAAGTTGCCGGAGACGACGGCCAGTTCCAATGAATCGCGGCCAGAAAATCGGGGCGATGGCGCTCGCGCGTGACCAGAATATACATGTAGGCGAGAACGAGCACATAGCTGAGGATCTGTCCGGCGATGACGACCTGAGGAATGCGCGCGACATGGCCGAGCGAGAACCTAGGATAGATGGCGAAATGCGCGACTAGCAGTACTGCAAAGAAGCTGACAATGAGCGCGACAACGGCGAGAACTACGAGACGGAGAACGTCAAACACGTTCCATGCTGGATCGGGAGGAGCGGAGCCGGGTGGCGCGGCAGAAGTTCCATTTTCAGGCGAGATAGTGCCGATGTGCGCCGGCGGCATGGACTCAAGCGGAGCCAAGAGAGGGGCGTTTTCGCGGACGGGGGCACCGGCGCCAGATTGCTCCGATGGCCGGATAGGATTTGGATCTTCTGGAAATGCGTTCACGCGGATTCCCGCCGGCTGGTTTCGGTAGATTCGCGCTTCGCGGCGCCGTTCGCTGTCCAGCCGTTCTTCGCGGAGCCGTTCATTGTTCGGCCATCTTTGTTTGAATCAGTCTTGTTTGAGCCATTGGATGAGCCGTTGAAGTATGAAGCCAACTCCTGGCCAGTGTACGACTTTTTGATGCGCGCGACTTGCTCTGGGGTCCCTTGCGCAACGATGCGGCCGCCCTCCTCGCCGCCCTCGGGACCGAGGTCGAGAATCCAATCGGCGTTGCGAATCACGTCCATATTGTGCTCGATGATGATCACCGTGTTGCCCAGATCGGTCAGGCGATGCAGCACGTCGAGCAGCTTGCGCACGTCATCGAAGTGCAGGCCGGTCGTGGGCTCGTCAAGCAAGTAGAGAGTCTTGCCCGTCTGGCGTTTGCTCAGTTCGCGCGCGAGCTTGATGCGCTGCGCTTCGCCGCCGGAGAGCGTGACTGCGGATTGACCAAGATGAATGTATCCCAGGCCTACATCGACCAGCGTTTGCAGTTTCTGCCGGACTTGGGGGATATTTTCGAGAATTGTCAGCACGTCTGAAACGGGCATTTCCAGCAGGTTTGCTATCGAATAGCCGTTGTAGCAGACCGAAAGCGTCTCGTGGTTGTAGCGATGGCCACCGCAGACCTCACACTGCACGTAAACGTCGGGCAGGAAATTCATTTCGATGCGGCGCTGGCCTTCGCCTTGGCAGGCCTCGCAACGTCCGCCGGAAACGTTGAACGAAAAACGGCCGGGTTTGTAGCCGCGCTCGCGCGACTCGGGCAGCATCGCGAAGATGTCGCGGATCAGCGAAAAAATTCCCGTATAAGTCGCAGGATTCGAGCGCGGCGTGCGGCCGATAGGCGACTGGTCGATGCGAATCACCTTGTCGATAAGCTCGCTGCCCGTGATCGATTTGTGCTCGCCGGGCTCCTCGCGCGAGCGGTAGAGTTGGCGGGCGAGGGCGCGATAGAGAATGTCGTTGACGAGCGTCGATTTGCCGGAGCCGGAGACACCAGTGACAACCGTCATGACGCCGAGCGGGAAGACAACGTCGAGATTTTTCAGATTGTTTTGCCGCGCACCCAGGATTGTGATTGCCTTGCCGTTGGGACTGCGGCGCTCGGGCAGCATGGCAATACGCTGGCGTCCCGCGATGTACGCGCCGGTGAGGGACGCGGGCTCGTCCATGATCTGCTGAGGCGTGCCGCTGGCGACGAGCGCGCCTCCGTGGCGTCCGGCGCCGGGGCCGAGGTCAATTACGTAATCGGCGCGGCGAATCGTCTCTTCGTCGTGCTCGACGACTAGGACAGTATTGCCAAGATCGCGCAGGTTTTCCAGCGCTGCGAGCAGGCGTCCATTGTCGCGTGAGTGCAGGCCGATGGAAGGCTCGTCGAGCACGTAGAGCACGCCACGAAGTTTGGAGCCGATCTGCGTCGCGAGGCGAATACGCTGGCCTTCGCCGCCTGATAGCGTGGCCGCGGACCGACCGAGAGACAAGTAGCCGAGGCCGACGGCGTGCAGGAATTCGAGGCGCTCGATGATCTCGTGGAGGATGCGGCCGGCAATCGTTTCATCGCGTCCCGTAAGCTTGATCTTTCGTGCCGTCTCGAGCGCTCGTGCAATGGGCAGCGCCGTGAATTCGGCGATCGACATGCCGTTCACCTTGACCGCCAGGCTTTCTGGGCGAAGGCGCGCGCCGTGGCAGGTGGGGCATTCTGTCGCGGACATGTAATCGAGCAAGTACTCGCGGTAGCCTTCGGAGGTTGTGCCTTCCAAATTCTGGCGAAGATGGCCGATCACCCCGAGGAATCCGGTCCTGCCGCCGCGCACGTTTTCGCCATATAGCAGCAAGTTCTGTATCTTCTCGGGAAATTTTTCGAAGGGCGTGGAGAGATCGATGCCATACGCTTCGGCTACCAATTGCAATCCGCGGATCAGATTCTGTGATGCGGAGCCCGGACCGAGCCCGCCATCGAGCAAAGGCTTCGACCAGTCGACGATGATCTTGCCGGGGTCAAAATCGTAGCGGCTGCCCAGGCCGTGGCATTCCGGGCACGCTCCATAAGCGCTGTTGAACGAGAACGACCGCGGCTCAAGCTGCGGAACACTGATGCCGCAGTCGGGGCAAGCGAGCAGGGAAGAGTAGAGCGTTTCTTCGCCGTTGACGACGGCCACCAGAACCAGGCCGCCACCGAGCTTCATGGCCAGCGAGACGGACATATCAAGGCGGTGTTCGATGCCAGATTTGACGAGCAAGCGGTCGACGACAACTTCGATGGTGTGATTCTTGCGTTTGTCGAGATGGATCTCGTCTTCCAGGCTGACCAGTTCGCCATCCACGCGGGCGCGCGTAAAGCCGTGCTGGACGAGCTTTTCCATCTCCTTCTTGAACTCGCCTTTGCGGCCGCGAACGATGGGCGCCATGATCATGACGCGGTCGTCGGGCGTCAGGGCCATCACACGCTGCACGATCTGATCGGCGGACTGCCGGCTGATGGGCTTGCCGCATTTGGGACAGTGAGGCAACCCAATCGAGGAATAAAGCAACCGAAGATAGTCGTAGATTTCTGTAATCGTTCCAACGGTGGATCGGGGGCTGCGGCTGGTGGTTTTTTGCTCGATGGAAATGGCCGGGCTCAGGCCGTCGATGGAGTCTACATCGGGCCGCTCCATCTGATCGAGGAACTGCCGGGCGTAGGCGGAAAGGGTTTCGACGTAGCGGCGCTGCCCTTCGGCATAGATGGTGTCGAAGGCGAGGGACGACTTGCCGGATCCGCTCAGACCGGTGATGACAGTCAAGGTGTTGCGAGGGATCTCGACGTCAATGTTCTTCAGGTTGTGCTGGCGCGCCCCGCGCACCGAAATCTTGGTGATGGCCATTTAGCAACGACACTTATGGACTTCCGTAACGTGGACGGGTCCCCAGAAATGTTGGAGAGTGAAATTACGCAGCTCTACTCCGTATCTTAGTTGCTAACAGGAGTGGGGTCAAACACAGATAGAGTTAAAATTTGCGGCCAAAAACCCATAAAAGCCGCAATGAGGGGCTAATTCATCGTGGATGCACTTTTTGTGGCTTTTTTAGTGAGTAGTACCGCAATCGTATCGGTTGGTTTGGGAGTTCTCGGAGCTTATTACGCCATTACCGGCCTCTTGGCCGCAGTAAATCCCAGCCGACCCATGCATTTGGTGCGCACCCTCGTTCCCCATCAGAGCCCGGCGAGCGGCGACTAAGCAAAGACGGCCGAACTCTTCGCTTCAACTTCCTTAGTAAAATTTAGTTTCCGCGTTCCGCTTATTCCTGTGGCGGTTGTTGGTTCGGCGGTTGCATTCCGGGCGGAACGGGCCGCTGTCCATCTCGAATCATTTGCAGGATCTGTTCGGGGGTCTTAGGTCCGGCGTTAGGCTGATTCCCCTGATCCTGATTATCCGATTGCTGTAGATTGGGCTGAACCACTTGTCCCGGCTGGGCGGGTTGATCGGAATCGTCGTCTTTATCGTCGTCGGAATCATCGGCACTGTCATCATCCGCGGCTACCGGCTGCTGAGCGGCTCCGGGCACCGGTCCGCCTCGGAAGGCCGGCGGTTGATGGCCCGCCATAAACGGGGCCTGCATTTGCTGAAAGGCGGTCGGAGCCTGGCTAACGGGAGGGTTATTCACAGCGGTTTGAACTTCTCCGCCCGCCGATGGCCTCGAGGTTAGCATTACCGAGGCAACAGAACTGGGGTCGGAGGGCGAACCCACCATTACGTAATTGAAGGACGTTCCATTCAGCAGGGTGGCCATGACCTCGCGCGGAGCGCCCGGACCAAGTTGCACGACCACGCGATCGTTGGCGCCCGCCGGTGGGATATCAATGGTTGCGCCCGTGAGCTTGTGGACCTCGCGTAAAATGTCGCCCAAAGTTGCATTCTGCGCCGCAATGGAAAGCAAACCGTTCTCGTACGTAACCCTGGGAGCGGCTGCGGGCAACTGATCCATGGGCACTTGTTTGAGAGGTCCGGCAGGCAGGGGCGGCAGAACGAGCGGTGGGAGCGGCTTCTTACGGGCCTTGCGATGAACGGCGCCAGGTTGGGTTGCGCTCTGGTCCACCGCGTGCGCGGAAAAAGCAAAAAATGGCGCTGCTAGCAAGAGAAGTGACAGCGATCGCGCGATCGATTTGCCTCTACGCAACTCGTTTATGCAAAACATTAAGATTTCCTATTTGCCCAAACGGGAACCGGCGCGTGGCACCCGCTGACGCCCCAGTCGATTTTACCATCGGTCAGGGAACGCGGTTTGGGGGATTTCTTGCGCATTTTGTTACGGGCGGAATCCAGGAGATGCAAAATAGTCATCTGATTTAAAGACTTCGGTAACCGGTTACCAGCGGTAGAATGCCGGGGGAGGCTTTCGCGTGCATCACCTCGCGGGAACAGAGCTTTGCAAGCGATGGTTGGTGGTGGCCGGGTTGACGCTGGTGCTTTTTACAGGAGCGGCTTCTTCGCAAACCTGCCTAGCCGCGCCGGACATGCCTTCGCCTTTGCGGTCGGCGCTGGAATTGGCCGCCCAGCGGTATTTTGAGATGTCGGCGCGTGGAGATACGACTGGTCTGCGGCAAAACTCGATTGCTTCACTGGCGGCGAGCTTTAGCGGAGTCGAGGCTGCGGTCAAAGACAACGCGGCGGCCTTCGCGGGCGCGCGGGCGACGGTCCGGCCGCCATTTCTGTTGACTGCCGATGGCCCGGGACCTTTGCCAAGAGCCGAGTTTTTGTGCGGCGTTTTCGGCCCGTCAGGTCAGACGGCCCACAGCGCGGTTTTTTTGCTCAATAATCTGCCGCCGGGGAAATATGGGGTGGTCATCCTCGACGTGAGCGGCGGGAAAGACCGCGGCGTGCTGACGTTGGTTTTGCAGCAAGGGGGAACGGACTGGAAACTGGCAGGCTATTACGCACGCCCCACCGAAGCCGCTGGCCACGATGGCGCGTGGTACGCGGAGACAGCGCGTGATTACAAGAAGAAGTCCAAGAACCATGATGCGTGGCTGTATTTTCGCGAGGCAATCGCGCTCAGTTCGCCCGTCGATTTCATGAGCACGCTGGCCAGTGACAAACTGTATGACGAAGCGCAGTCGGCGCAGCCCGCGGATATGCCGGCCAATGGCAATGCCGTCGATTTGGGCGCCGCCGGGCAGACGTATCGCATAACCGAAGTTTTTCCCCTGGCGGTCGGAAACGACCTGGACGTGGTCGTGAAGTTTTCGTCCACCGACATTTCCAACACGCAAAAAACTTTTCAGGACAATATGGCAGTGATCAAGGCGCTGGTCGCGAAGTATCCGGAATTGCGGGAGGCTTTTGGGGGAGTGGTGGCGCGCGCCGTCGCGCCCTCGGGACAGGACTACGGCTCGATGCTGCCGATGAAAGAGATCAAGTAGCGCGTTTTATCGCAATCGCATCTTCAAACGTGCATTCTTCCGGCGCTTTATCGGGCCGCAGTCCCATGAAGACTGGCGCCCGCAGCTTTATTCCCCCTTCACCGGTCTCGTGCGTCCACTCGGTGAACTTTATTTCCGCGACCAGTTTGGGCTGGACGAAATGGACTTTTCGCAATCCGCCGATCTCCCCGTAAAAGGGATTCTTGCTGGTTTCGAGAGGCTGTAGTACCTCAAACATTTCTTTGAGGGTTTTGTGATCGAAGCCGGTACCCGCCTGACCGACGTGGATCAGGCGCTTGTACTTGTCGTAGAGTCCGAGGACGAGCGAGCCGAAATAGGTGCGGCTGCCCTCGGGATCGGTATAGCCTCCGATTACGCATTCCTGGCGCTGGGTGATCTTCATTTTTAGCCAGTCGCGGGAGCGCGTCTCGGCGTAGAGGCTGTCGCGTCTCTTGGCGAGAATTCCCTCCAGTCCCTTTTGCGCGGCGGCTTGAAAAAGCGCGAGACCCTTCTCCGGATAATGGTCGGAGAACTTGACGACATCGCTGTCGGTGATTTGTTCGCGAAGCAGTTGCTTGCGCTGTTGGAGCGGCACGCGGCGAACGTCAAAGTCATCGACGTAGAGCAGGTCGAATGCGTAATAAATGACGGGTACTCCCTGCCGCCCGGGAAGGCGCGACTTTCGTGGACGAAAGCCGGTGCGCTGCTGCATCAGGCTGAAAGACGGACGCCCCTGCTCGTCGAGGGCCACGATTTCTCCGTCCAGAATCGCGCGGCGGGCTTTGATTAACTGCGGAAGACTAGCGAGCTCGGGATACTGCTTGGTGAGATCATTCTGATTGCGCGAGATATAACGAGCGTGACCATCGTCGATGAAGGCTACGGCGCGGTAGCCGTCCCATTTGATTTCGAAGAGCCAGTCGGGATTGTCGAAGGGCTTTTCGACGGCCGTGGCCAGCATGGGATAGATCGCTGTGGGCATTGGTTTGCGGACCGCACCGGGTAGATCTTTAACCGCAGAGGACGCGGAGGAAGGCGCAGAGGTCGCAGAGGAATTCTCTTTCTTTGTCGTTTTTGTGCTTCGGGGTTTTGCTTTGTTTTTCTCCGCGTCCTCAGCGCTCTCCGCGGTTGAGGCTTTTTTTTTACCGGCAGCCTCCTTGCGGTCGGCACGCTCCACGGCATCGGCCAGCCACGCGGCTTTGAGTTTGCCGCGGGTCGCGGGACGGCTGCTGGTCCATTCGGCCGAATCCTCGTCGCCGCCGATCTGCGCCATGGTGCGGTTGGTGAGCACCGAAGTGTCGTACGGGTCGATGTCGAAGCCGGGAACGACCTCATCATCTTTCTTTTTGATCAGGAGCCACTCCGTTCCTTTGCTGCCCGGGCGGCGCGCCTTGATATGAACGAGCGCGAAGTCTCCCTTAAGCCGTTTGCCGTTCAACCGAAATTTGAGATCGCCACTGGCGAGCATGGCGGCGGCTTCCTTGTCCGTGCCGGGGACGTATTGTCCATTCACCGGAACCGGCGAAAGCGGCTCCCACGTGCCCACGTCCCAGACCATTACCGTGCCGGCGCCGTAATTGCCTTCAGGGATCGTGCCTTCAAAATCGAAATACGAAACCGGATGATCTTCGACCTGCATGGCCAGGCGCTTGTCATTGGGTTCGAGCGACGGGCCCTTGGGAACGGCCCAGGATTTCAGCACGCCGTCCATTTCCAGGCGGAAGTCGTAATGCAGGCGCGTCGCGCGGTGGCGCTGCACGACGAAGCGGTGCTTCGATTTCTTCTCGACCTTGGGAGGAGGCTCGGGCGTCGCCTCAAAGCGCCGCTTTCGCTTGTATTCGTCGAGCGACATGGTGGGTATTGTAATGCGAAGCGCGATTCGCGGGTTGCCGCGGGACAAGCGGCATACTGCCCCCGAACAGATCGTGAAGTTATACTGATTCGTTTCTGAGGAGCCACCCATGAATTGGCGTACGCGAACTGTGAAGTTGCTGGCAATCGGTCTTCTTCTCTTCTCGTATTCTTCATTTCTTACAGCGCAGACAATGCCAGACGCGCTGCGCGATAAAGTCGACGCGCTCGCGCGCAAGACCCTTGCCCAGACGGGTGTTCCGAGCGCATCGATCGCAATTGTGCAAGGTGGGGCGATTACCCATTTGCAGGCCTATGGCGACGGTAGCATCGAGCCGCGCAAACCGGCCGCTCCCACGATGCGCTACAGCATCGGATCGATCAGCAAGCAATTCACCGCCGCTGCGATTCTGCTCCTCGCGGAAGACGGCAAGTTGTCGCTTGACGATCCAGTCTCGCGTTTCGTTCCCAACCTGACGCGCGGGAATGAAGTCACAATTCGAGAACTGCTCTCCCACACCTCTGGCTACCAGGATTACTGGCCTCAGGATTACGTTATGCCGAGCATGCTGCAGCCGGTTACCGCGGACAAGATTCTTGACCAGTGGGCGCGCAAGCCACTCGATTTCGAGCCGGGAACCGATTGGCAGTACAGCAACACCAATTTCGTGATCGCAGGGCTGATCGTCGAAAAGGCGAGTGGCAAGCCGATTTTGCAATTCTTGAGCCAGCGTATTTTTACGCCCCTGGGTATGAAAAGCGTGATGAACATTGACCAGGAACGCCTTACCGAAACCGATGCCACCGGTTACTTGCGGTACGCGATCGGCCCTTTGCGCCCGGCTCCGAAAGAAGGCGAGGGGTGGCTTTTTGCCGCGGGCGAACTGGCCATGCCGGCGGAGGATCTTGCGAAGTGGGACATCAGCATCATCAACCAATCCTTGCTGAAGCCCGCATCGTATGCGGAGATGGAGCGCGAGACGGTGTTGAAGAATGGCCTGGGCACGCACTATGGCCTCGGCGTCGGAGTTCGCAACGAACTGGCAAGCGGGCGATCGAGCATGGCGGCGAGGTCTCCGGCTTCACGGCACAAAATCTGGTTTTCCCAGATTCACGCACAGCGGTGGTCGTGCTTACGAACGAAGATGCAGTTCCGGCTTCCGGAGACCTGGCCCGGAAAATTGCGACGCTGCTCTTCCGCGACGCCGATGCCGCCAAGCAGGAAGAGCAGGCGCAGGCGATCTTTGCGGGCTTGCAGCACGGAAAGATCGATCGGACGCTGCTAACCGGCAACTGCAACAGCTATTTCACGGAGCAGGCGCTCAAAGACTTTGGCGACAGCCTGGGGTCGCTGGGAACGCCGACAGAATTCACGCAGACGTCGAAAAGCGAGCGCGGCGGGATGACGTTTCGATTGTTCGAAGTGCATTTTGCGCAAAAGACGCTTGAGGTATGGGAGCGCATTATGCCGGACGGCAAGATCGAGCAGTATCAGGTGCCGGCGAAATAAAACGGCGCACTAGCGTTCCACTTGTGGAGGCCGAAATGAAATACTCGATATTTCTACTGGTTCTCTTTCTATGTTTCTCAGCTTTAGGGCAAGGATACAAGCCGCCGTCCGGATTCGTACCGGATTCGAAAACGGCTGGGAAGATCGCCGAGGCCGTGTTAATGCCTGTCTATGGCGAAAAGCAAATCGAATCAGAGCGGCCCTTTATAGCGAAACTTAAGGGAAACATATGGACGGTCTCTGGCACGCTCCGCTGTTCCGATGGCAAGGGTGGCACGACCACGGCGTGTGACGGCGGAACGGCTGAGGTTCGGATCGCGAAGGATAATGCGCGGATCCTATCGATGATTCATTACCAGTGAGTCGGCAATTTTTGATGAATCGCGAATATCCAGACAAGCCGTTTATAGGCGTGGGCGCCGTGATCGTGAAGGACAATCGTGTGCTGCTGATTCGACGCGGCCAGCCGCCTCTGCTCGGCGAGTGGTCGTTGCCGGGGGGCGTGCTGGAATGCGGTGAGACTTTGCGCGAGGCGGCGATTCGCGAGGCGCGCGAGGAGACTGGACTCATCGTCGAGGTCGGCGAGATGCTCGGGGTGTATGAACGCATCATTCGGGGCGAGGAAGGACGTGTGCGCTATCACTATGTTCTGATCGATTTCCTGTGCCGTCCGGTGGCGGGCGGGTTGAAGGCGGGAAGCGACGCCTCCGAGGCCGCGTGGTTCACGCACGAGGAATTGCCGGCACTCAAGCTGGCTTATGACGCAAATGACGTCGTGTTGAAAGGCCTGGCACGCTCGCTGACACTCGGCTGAAAAAGGCAAACAATCTATGCCCACACGATTGACTCTTGCGGGAGTGGTTGCGAGGCTCAAGAAATTCTACGGCGATCCGCCTCCGCTGCCGGTGACCGATCCGTTCGAGCAAGTGCTCTGGGAAAACGTGGCCTATCTTGCCGACGACGAAAAGCGTGCGCGGGCATTTGCAGAGCTGCGAAAGACAGTCGGCACGAATCCCAAAGACATCCTCAAGGCCAACCCTGAGAAATTGCTGGCCGTCACGCGCATGGGAGGGATGGCGCCCGAACTGCGCGCCGAGCGGCTGCAGCAGATCGCGGAGGTCGCGGAGATTTTGCTTAAGGGTAGGCTGGATGCGGCGCTTGGCGAGTCGCTGGCGAAGGCCAAAAAGGCGCTGCGGCAATTTCCATCGATCGGCGAGCCGGCGGCGGAAAAGATTCTGATGTTCGCCGGCAAGTATCCGGTGTTTGGCCTCGAGTCGAATGGACTGCGCGTATTGCTGCGGCTTGGTTTCGCGGAGGAACAGAAAAGCTATTCCGCAAGCTATCGCGCGGTGCAGCAGGCGCTGGCCGGCAAGCTCCCGAAAGACTGCCAGTCCTTGACCGTGGCCCACCAGTTATTGCGCAAGCACGGCCAGGAGCTTTGCAAACGCTCCCAGCCGATTTGCGACCAATGCCCGCTGCGGGAGTCGTGCGCGTTCGCGGCACAGCTCTAAGCTGCGGAATTTCTGGAGGACGGGCGAGGGGCGCCCGTCACTCCACTAATTTGCCATCTTGGCGATGTGGACAGGGAAGCCGGTCTTCGGCAGGAGCGACGTCAGTTCGAAGACCTTGAAGCCGTCGCCGCTAATCTCCGTTTGGCGATACACACCGGGCTCGATATCTGAAGTTTCGTGGCGTGCCTCGAGAGTGTCCAAAAACCTCTGAGCCTCTTTCGCCGAGACTTGCGCCGCCTTCGCGCGAGTGATCACGGCCTCGGTCGCGTAAGAACGAACCAGCTTGGGCCAGTATTTTTGCAGCAACTGCGTGCTGGCAAAGATATCCGCCCAGACAATTTCTCCGTTGACGGCGACCACGACGCCCACTGCGTTCTTATCGCGCAGTTGATGAATCACGCTTTCGTAGTTACGCTCGATGGGCGCCGCGACGGAATCAACCTGCTTTTGGACGTCTTTGTTCTCCATCACACGGGCGTAGGAACTGGTAGAGCTCACCTCGGCAGCCGAGTTAGTGTCCAAGGTGACCATAGGTGCTGCCGCCATGGCTTGCTTGGATTTTTCGACGTTGTCCCACACCTGTTGTTGATTCTTCGCTGCCATCGCACTGCCACGTACGCTGGGCGCAGCGACCAGGCCACCGACGACACCGCCTCTGCCCGCGCTAAAGTCATATTTGCCGCTCGTCGGGACCCACCGCCCCGGCTCGACGCAGAAGACGCTAAGGTCCACCGGATCGCTTTCTGGCGGCACGATACGATCTTTCCCGATAACCCGGTCCTGTTTGCCGCCGGTTACAATTTCGCCGGCGAGGAGTAACAATGGCCTTTTCGAGTTATTAACCAGCACCAGGCGATTAACCTCGGCGTCGCGGACTGGCGGCAAAGTTCTGCCATCTCCCGGATGGCGTCGAATCAAGCCGCGCGCTTGTCCCGCTTCAGTCACGACGACATCTCCCGAGCGGATGCCCTCGTCGAGCGTAATGAACTCGCTCGTATCATAGGACTTGGATGACACCACGGGAAAGACGGTCAGATTGCCGCTGCGAATGGGTTCTAGAAGAGAGTAGCGGGAAGTCTGCGGCAATTCACTCGCCGGCAGCACACATGGAACCACAATGGCCCCGACCACTAACAACGACACCAGTCCTGCGAGAGCGACGAACAGGCGCATAACGAGCCTCCAAATTGTTGCCCGACTGCTTATGAAGCCCGACTACGTATTGAAGACACCACTCCCGTCCTGCGTGTTCCCCTCACCTTGCCCGGCACGCCAATGATGGAGCGTGCCGGGGTCAGATTCGCGAACTTCCAGGAGTGTCTAGCTCGCTGAATCGAGAACGTACGATTTACGATCTCTTGCGTCTAAAAAATTGTTAGCATCATTCTGGAGATGTCTTTGCGCGCCCAGCCAGGAGGTACAGACGTTGCCGTAGAACTCTATGCGCGCAGCGGCGCCGCGGCCTATGGTGTGAGCGCGGAGCAGTTCGCGTCGATCCTCGAAGATATTCTGCGCAAGTATGCACCTAAGGCGTCGGCGAACGAGAAAGCTGATTTCTGCGCCGCATTACGACTTGAAGAGTTGGCGCTTGCCCGTGCCTGCGCCGCCGGTCACGAGCGCGCCTGGGAAGACTTCATCAGCCGCTATCGTCAGAAGCTGCACGGCATGGCGCTGCACATTACTCGCGATGGCGCGCATGCGGCGGAACTCGCCGACTCGCTCTTTGCGGACTTATATGGAGTGAGCGCGCGCGACGGCGCACGCAATTCCAAGCTTGTGTTCTATACCGGCCGCGGCTCGCTCGAAGGCTGGCTGCGTACGGTTATGGCGCAGGAGTTCATCAATCGCTACCGCAAACAAAAGCGCTCCGTCAGCCTCGAAGAGCAGACTGAAGATGGAGTGCAGTTCGTGGCGAAGGAGCCGGAGCCGTCCTGCACTTTCGACCAGCGCCTGGAAACGGCCACCGACCAGGCGCTCGCCGAGCTTTCCGCGGAAGACCGGTTCACGCTCGCGTCTTATTATTTGGATGGACGGACGTTGGCTGAGATTGCGCGGGCGCTGGGACTGCACGAGTCGAGCGTCAGTCGGCGATTGGACCGCCTCTCAACCGGGCTGCGGAAGCGCATTCTGGCGGGCCTGCGGGAGCAGGGAATGAGCCATGCTCAGGCCACCGAGGCCCTGGAGGCAGACGTGCGGGACATTACCCTCGATTTGCGGTCGCGTTTGACGCAAGATTCCGGATCTACGACGTTCCCTAGGAGAAAGGTTCCCGCGCCAGACGGCCGGGGAAGCACAGATTAAGTGAACCAACGACTTAAGCGAAGAACAACAAATGCCTGAAGTACCAAAAATCGTGCACCACCGCCTGCGGGCCATGACACCCGCGTGGGACGCGTTGCGGCAGACTCATCCGGACGCGGATGTGCTGACGGCATTTGCCGAACTGGCCCTACCGGCCTCGGAGCGCGAAGGGGTATTGCAGCATCTGGCGCTCTGCACGGATTGCCGCGAGGTAGTTCAGTTCGCGCTTCCGGCGGCAGACCCGACTACTCGCCCCGTCGAAGAGGAGTCCGAAGTCGCGGTGAGCGCTGCCGGGCACCGAAGCAACGAGCGCAAGAACCGGTTTTCCTGGCCAAGTCTCGGGTGGGCACAGCTGCGATGGGCGACGCTGGCGGTCGGGATTGCGGTAGCTGTCCTTGTGATGCGTCCGGCCATGGAGCGCATGGGGAAACCTCACGCGCCGGCCAACTCTGCGGCGAACCAGACGACACCGGCTCCTGCCTCGCAGATTGCCTCCGGAGCGGTACCAGAAAATTCTCTAGTGGCAACAAACGCGGTGGAAAGCAAGGCTAAGAGTCCGGCTGAGAGCGCGGCGAAGAAGGTTGAATCGAAGAAGGTTGAATCAAAGAGCGCTAAATCCAAGACCGGCACCGCCGTTGGAACCTCGGGATTCTTATCTCACCGGGCAACGGCGACGCCAATGCCGGAGCCGGAGTCTGCAGTGCAACTCGCCAGCAATATGCCGGCTGGCGATCGCCTGAGACAGCGCGGCGGCGCCATGAGCAAAGACTCGGCCTCATTCGGCAGAGCCGGGGCACAAAAATACGATTTTCGCGCACAGGATACCTTAAGCAAGTCAGAATCGGACAAGTCAGCATTGGGCAAATCGACCGAAGCAGTCGAGGTTGCCGCAGGCGCGGAGATCGAGACGGTACCTTCCGCCGCGTCCAACGAAAAGGTAGAAACCGAGTCGGCAGCGCTTCAAGGTGCTCCGGCGATCGAAAAAGCCAAGCCCGCTCTCGACGATAAGGCAGTCAATAAATTTCCCAGCAGGCCTTCGCAAGAAATGTCACCGGCGCCCCTGGTCGCAAGTTCTCAGGCTGAAGTGATGGCGAAGCGCCGCGATGAAATGCCTGCCATGAAGCCGGCGTCATCTCCCGCGGCGCTCCAGAAGCAGGGTGTGAGCTGGACGATTAAGGACGGTGTGCTCCAGCGTTCGCTCGACGGAGGCCGAAGCTGGCAGACCGCGGCGCGGGCGGACCATGGGCTGCTCTGTTATGCAAACCGCGGCCAGGAAATTTGGGCCGGAGGACAGGCGGGCACGCTTCTGCATTCGATCGATAACGGTTCTACATGGAGCGCCGTTGGTGTTTCCTTCAAAGGTCAGCCGCTAGGTTCCGATGTCACCCACATCGATGTGTCCGGCCCGTCAGAAATCGTTCTCTCTACCGGGAATCGTGAAACCTGGAGCAGCGGGGACGGCGGAAAGACCTGGGAAAAGAAGTAGCGCGAGTCTGTTTTAACCGATCTTCCTAAAGAGCACTGACTTTCTTAACCTGTGACCGCCTTGCCGCTGCCCGCGAGGACAAGCATGTCCGCGCCACACGGGCCCGGTCGAATCCAGCCAAACAAAAAAGCGTCCTGAGCGGTTGTGCTCAGGACGCCTCCGGCAGCCCTCCCCCAGAACTGCCAAACAACACGCTCATCCTAGGGCCTCTTGGCCACGCTGTAAATGTCACTTCCGTAATGGCGGCTAGGGGAGAAGTACCCGCGAATAGGGTGCGCAAAGTAACCATTCCGAAGGTTACCTGCGGGCGTCCGCTTCAGGCCGAGGCGACGCTGACCACTTTGGCCGGGGCAAAAACCGAATCCACCAGCGTAGCAATCTGGTCCATGGAGGCATCGACATCCAGCGTAAAGCGGAACAGATCAAACTCAGCAAGCTTCGGATAGCTGGCCACGAGATGAGCCCACGCTGCCTCCTGTGAAAAATTCACCGACATGATCTCGTTATACCCGTAGCCGAGATTGCGCACGCGGCAAAGGAGGTCACCCAGATGGACCAGGCAAACGAGCGGGCTGGCCGTCGCCATGAGTTCCAGACGGTGATGGGAGCCAGCCGCTTCCGACAGTTCGCGCGAAAATCCCCAATGCTTGCAAAGCGCGCTGCCCGCATCCTCGTGGGTGTAGCCAAGAATTCGCTCTTCCGAGATGTGCAGCGGACAGCGTTCCGCCGTGGCGTTTTGCAGACATTCCCGAAACTTCGAATTTTCGATAACCGACAACACCAGGAACCCGATGTCGTGCAGCAATCCCCCGAGGTAGGCCTTTTCGGGCTCCGGGTAGCCGATTTTACTGGCCATCGTCTGGGTCACGAGGGCGCAGCCCAGGGAATGGCGCCAGAATGCGTTTCGGTCCACGACCCACTTGTCGGCGGGAATCGTGCTATTCATGCACAGGCCAAAGACCATCGAGCGTACGCGATCGATGCCGAGCATCAGCACTGCCGCGCGAACCGTCTCCACCATGCGGCATCCGAAAAGTGGAGAGTTCGCGACTCGCAGGCATTGCGCGGCGATCGCTCCGTCGCGCGAGACGAGTTCCACCACCTTCTCCAAGGCGATGTCCTCTACCGGCATCCGCATCATCGAGAGCAGAGGCTGAAGGATGGCGGGGGCCGTCGAAATCGAGTCGAGCGTCGCGATCCGTGCGTGGAGCTGTGCGATCCGTGCGTCATTCATGGTTTGCCTCCGGCGGCCGCTCGGGAGTTGGCTTCCAATAGGCCGTCGTTCCCGGAAAGTGAACCAACCGAAACGCGTCGTCAACCTGGTACAGGGACTCGGCATGCCCCAGGAAAAAATATCCTCCCGGAAGCAGATTGGTGTAGAAGTGCTGCACCACCCGCTTTTTTGAGGCGATGTCGAAGTAGATCAGAACATTGCAACAGAAGATGACGTCGATCCCTTTCAGGAAAACCATTTTGCTGTCGTCGCACAGATTGACGCGGTCGAAACGGATATGCGACCGGAGGGCGTCGCTGACCTCAAGCTTGTTATTGCCGGCATCCTTGAAATACTTCCTGCGGAGAGGTTCGGAGGTATTGCGCAGCGCGTAATCGCCATAAATACCGGCCTTCGATGCGTCCACCGAGCGGGTATTCAGGTCGGTGGCCAGAATTTCGAAGGTCCAGCCGGCGAGCTGCTTTTCTTCCAGCAGAAACATCGCCAGCGTATACGGCTCTTCTCCCGTGGAGCAGCCGGCTGACCAGAAACGCAGCCGCTTGAGGCCGAGAGCGGTCTTGCCCTGCATGACCTGCGGAAGAATCACGGAACTCAGCGCCTCGAGTTGCGCGGGATGACGGAACATGTAGGTTTCGCCGATCGTGATCTCATTAAGCAGAAGGCGTAACTCAGCATCGCGGTCGGCGCCAATGGTGAGCCGGTCCAGATAGGCGGATGGGCTGGCCGCGCCACAGGCGGTCATGCGGCGAGCGCAACTCGAAACCAGCAGGTACAGCTTCTGCTCGGAATGATAAATGCCCGAAATGCGATAGATCAGATCGCGAATCTTCAAATGCACCGGATCGCGAGTGGAAGCATCGCGCGATTCCGGAGCGAATGTTGCCGACAATTTCTGTTTTACAGCTTCGGTGGCCATGTGCGGTTCGTCGCGTCTCTTTCTCTTCTTTCGGCAGTTTTCAAGAATTACTTTTCAACGATTGCGCCGCGGCAGCGACTCTGCAAAATGAAACACGGCGCAAGATTTCGGGCACGATGGCATTCAGCGGACAGATGCGGTCGGCCAACTTCGCCGCTACCACGCTTCCGGGCATTCCCCAGACCACCGAACTGGCTTCGTCCTGAACGATCACCGCGCCGCCGGCGTCGCGAATCGCGACTGAGCCGCGGGTCCCGTCGGCGCCCATGCCTGTCAGCACCACCGCCAGCACGTTTGCCTTGACGCTTTGGGCGACCGAACGAAACAGGACATCCGCAGCCGGGCGGCATGAGTTTTCCTGGGGCTCCTGGTTGAGCCCAAGAACAAGCTTCGTCCCTTGTCGCGAGACTGTCATGTGATAGTCGCCAGGCGCAATCCACACCTGTCCCTGGTCCAGCACCCGGCCCTCTTTGCCCTCCTGTACATGGAGCGGGGTGAGGGTATCGAGACGCGCGGCCAGCAATTGCGTAAACATCGCCGGCATATGCTGCACGATCACAACCGGTACGGGAAAACCACGTGGGAATTGCGGCATCAATTCTCCCAGTGCATTCGGGCCTCCGGTGGAAGTTGCGATGGCCACCAGATCGATGCGGGTTGGGGGACTGTAGCGGGGCGCGACTATCGGGTGCAAAGCGGTAGGCTGCATTCCGCGCCTGGCGCAAAGAGCCTTGATCTTCGGAATCAGGTCGTCGCGTACTGAGGCGCGCGCGATTTCCACGCTGCCCGCGCGGGAGGGCTTCAGCGCGTAATCGCTGGCTCCGCGCGCCAGCGCTTCCACGGTCGCGGCTGCCCCTGGGCCCGTCAACGTGCTGAACATGATCACCGGCAGCCGCGGATCGAGTTTGCGAATTTCGACCAGCGTTTCGATGCCATTCATTCCAGGCATTTCAACGTCGAGCGTAATCAGGTCCGGCTTGAGGTGCGGAATCGCGGTTAGCGCCAGATGGCCGGCGGACATCGCGCCCGCGACGGCGATCTCCGGGTCCGCCGTCAGCACTTCGGCAAGCAGGCGGCGAATCACCGCGGAATCGTCAACGATCAATACGCGGATTGGCTGCACGGCTAAAGTCTCCTGCGTCCTTGCCTGTCTGCCTCACAGAGCCGCGACGCCGGGTTCGGCGCGTCAACCGGCTCCATGAGGTCTTCTTTCAATTTAGTGTGCGGCGGCCGCGGCCTGCCGGCGGGGCGTGGGAGCACTCGCGGTTGTGCTTTTGGTATCGGCGTCGCCGATCTTGAAGCGGCCCACCAGTTCGCGCAGTTCGTTCGCCATGTTCGAAAGGTGCTCGCTCGCCTTTTGCGCCTCGCCGACGTTGGTCGAAGTATCCTGCGCCGCCTGCGCCACTCCGGTGATATTGCTGGCAATAGTGCTGGCACCGCGCGCTGCCTCCGAGACATTGCGCGCCATCTCGCCGGTGGTCGCGCTCTGTTCTTCGACGGCCGTGGCAATGGTGGTGGAAATGTGGCTGATCTTGTCGATTACCTCGCGAATGCCACCGATGGCGCTGACCGCGCCTGTGGTGTTTTCTTGAATGACCGTGATCTTGCCTTTAATCTCCTCGGTGGCCTTGGCGGTCTGTTTGGCGAGTTCCTTGACTTCATTGGCGACGACCGCGAAGCCTTTGCCGGCCTCTCCGGCGCGTGCGGCTTCGATGGTCGCGTTCAATGCCAGGAGATTGGTCTGCTGGGCAATCGAAGTAATGACTTCGACCACCTTGCCGATCTCCAAGCTCGACTCGCCCAGCTTGCCTACGGTCTGGTTGGTGGACTGGGCGGCGATGACCGCCTCTCCAGCCACGCGCGCCGCCTCGGTCGCGTTCTTGGCGATTTCGCCGATGGTGGCGTTCATCTCCTCGGCGCCCGATGAAAGCGTCTGCAAGTTGGTGTTTACCTGCCCTCCAGCCTCGGCAACGGTTCTCGCCTGGGCCGTTGTCTCTTCGGAATTGGCCGTGATCTGCTGGGTGGTCGCCGACAACTCGGCGGCGGAGGAAGCCAGGGTTTGCGCATTCGCCGCAATCGACTGCAGCGCGTCCTGCATCTTCTGCGCGGTCATGTTGACGACATCGGAGATCTGCTTGAAGTCGCCTACATAGCTGCCCGTCATGCGCGAGGTCAGGTCCCCAGCTGCCATCTGCGAGAGCACGTTTCCGATGTCCTGCAAGGGCGTAATCACCGCGTCCAGGGTCTTGTTCACTCCTTCCACGATCTTCCGGTAATCACCATGGTGTTTGTTCCCGTCCGCTCTGGTCGCGAGCTTGCCTCCGACGGCGGATTCGACGAGCATTTCCGCGTCTTCAATCAAAGCTTTCAGACTTTCCATGACCAGGATCATGGAAGGTACCAGTTCGTCATGTTCGGAACGCCGCCCGACCTTCTTGTACTCGGGCAGTTCCTCGAGGTTGCCCTGCGAGATGTTCTTCAGCGTGCCGACTACATGCTGGAACCGGCTCATCGTGTTGTTGACTCCACCCGCCAGTTCGGCAAAAATGCCCACGTAGCTGCCTTCCACTTTCGTGCTGTAGTCGTTGAGCTGGAGTTTTTGGATCACCGCGTTGGCCTCTTGCAGTCCCGCCAGACCGTCGATGCAGGCATTCAAATTATTCTTGATGAGATTGAAGTCGCCGCTATAGGCATCGGTAATTTTCGCCGGGATGAGCCCTTTGCCGATCTTGTCGACATAATCTGCGGCCACGTTCAGGGGACCGATGACCGCGTCCAGAGTGTCGTTGACCCCTTCCACCACCTTGCGGTAGTCGCCCTGATGCCGGGTGACGTCGGCGCGCGTCGCCAGCTTGCCGTCGACGCCCGCCTGCGCCAGCATCATGGTGTCCGAGATCATCGCCTTGAGCGCCATCTTTTCCAGCGTGATGTCGGTGGCGTACTTGACGACCTTGAAGGGTTTGCCGTTCAGGTCGAGAATTGGATTGTAGGAAGCCTGAATGAAGACTTCCTTACCACCTTTGCCGATGCGCTTGAACTCATCCGCCACGTACTCGCCGCGATTCAGCTTGGTCCAGAATTCCTTGTACTCGGGGCTTAGCCGGTAACCCTCGTCCACGAACATGCTGTGGTGTTTGCCCTTGATTTCATCGAGCGTGTAACCGAGCGCCTTCAGAAAGTTTTCGTTCGCGTTGTGCACGATGCCGTCCATGCCGAACTCGATGATGGCAAGCGCTTTGCCAATAGCCGCCATCTGCCCATCGTTATCGGCGATGCGCATCTTCTGCTCGGTGATGTCGGAGGCATAGACCACGACTTTGACGAACTTGCCTTCGAGGTCCCGGATGGGGTTGTACCAGGCTTGGTACCATACCTCCTGGCCGCGTTTGCCGATTCGCTTGGCCTCTCCCTGCATCGGTTCGCCCTGGGTGAGCTTCGCCCATAAAGTCTTGAACTGGTCTGAGTGCCGTGTGACATCGTCCGCCAGCATGGAGTGAGGTTTGCCCTTGACTTCATCGAGCGTGTAACCGAGCGGTTTCAGGTAGTTGTCGTTGGCATAACGAATGGTGCCGTCGAGGTTGAACTCGATCACCGCCTGTGCCCGGTGAATCCCTTCGATCTGCGCCTTGTAGTCCGCATTCAGCCTTTCCAGTTCCAGTCTCTCCGTCGCCACCGACCAGGTCTGCATGATTCCGACATAGTTTCCCTTTTCGTCGTAAATAGCAGTTGCCAGCAAGTCCAACTTCTCCGGGCCTAGTTCGATGATCGCGCGATGGGGCAGGTTCTTGTCGGAGGCGAGCAGCGCCCGCACCCGCGCCGGATCCTTATGAAAGATGTCGATCGACTTTCCCAGGATGTCATCGACCTTGACCGGGAGCAGGCGTTCGATCGTCTTCAAGGTGCGCGTCGAAGATTCGTTCATGTAGATGATCTGGAGGTCGCGGTCCGCGTACAGGACGTTGATTGGTGCTTTCTCCAGCATGGAGCTTAGCTGTGCGGGTGTTGCCCCTCGCGAATTGGATGCGCTGCGTGCTTTTCTACTCGCCATGGAATTGTTTCCTTCCTGAAAATCGGCCGAAGCCGTCGATTACCTTCCAATCTCTCTTCTTCTTCGTTTCGAAGCCCCGTTCGCGACCGCTCTCTATCCCGCCCGCCAGCGTGCAAAAAGTGGGCGCTTTCATCGCGCCCTTGCGCGGGTTACGCCGCCTCAATGCTCAAAGCGCGTCCGATATTCAGAACGAGCAGTAGCTGCCCGTCGAGCTTGTAGACGCCCTCGACGAGTTCTTTCTGCTGCGCGAGCATGTTTGGGGGCGGCGCCTCGTAGGCCTCCTGCGCGACTTCAATCACATCCCCGATGTCATCCACCAGCAGGCTCACGGCGCCATCGTCGGTGCGGACGACGACATTCATCGGCAACTGGTCGCCTGCGCGATCTTCCATCCCCAGGCGTTTCCGCAAATCGACGGCAGTCACGATCTGCCCGCGCAGGTTAATCAGTCCACGCACCACCTCAGGGACGAGCGGCATGTGTGTCATTTCCAGATAGCGGATCACTTCCTGCACCTGCTCGACCGGCACGCCGAAGAAATGTTCAGCGAGATAGAACGTGCAGAACTGCTTCGTCTTCGCCATGCTCTTCTCCTCGGTCTAAGCGCCCGCCGCCTGCTCGAAAAGCGAAGGCTCAACCGCCCGCACGACTGCCGCAACATCCAGCAGATCCGTGACCCTCTGTTGAATCAGCGCCGAGCCCAGCACACCGGCCCGTCTTCCCGTTCTCTCCACCCTCAGGTCCACTTCGACTATGTCGAGAATGCGATCGACCACCAAGCCCACACTCCGTCCTTGCTCGGTGTAGACGACAACTTGCAGCGGAGACTCGCCCGAATCGCGCGCATCGGTACCGGCGCCACATTCCACTACTTCGCCGACGTATACCAGGGGCAGAATGTGTCCGCGATACTGCACCACTTGCTGCCGCCCCGAGCGTTCGATGGCGCTCCGCTGAAACTCCTCGAGCCGCGCCACCGACGAGAGAGGGATGGCCATGCGGCCGTCCGCGCCCGCCTGAAACAGGAGCAGAGTCTGGCGGGCGTCCCCGGTCTGCTGGGCCATCGTGTCCTGCCTAGATTTTGCTTCGCGGTTCTCACCAATCAGGTTGGCGCGCTGGGCCAGGCCGACGACATCCAGGATCAGCGCGACCCGGCCGTCGCCCATGATGCTGGCCCCGGCAAAAACCTTTGCGCTCTTGAGCTGCTTGCGCAGCGGCTTGACGACGATCTCCTCGGTGTCGTTGATCTGATCTACCACCAGCCCGAACTGCCGGTCCTCGGCGCGCAGCACGACAATGTTCACCGCACCCCGTTCGCGCGACCTTTCCGGGAGGCGCAATTCGTGATTCAGGTCGACGAGGGGCAGCAGGCTCCCACGCAGCCGGTAGACAGGCGCGCCCTGCACCATCTCTACTTTCCTGCCCGCCTCTTCGCCTTCCAGCCCAACCAGCTCCAACAGGCTAACCTGCGGAATGGCGAAACGCTGTCTGCCCGCCGTTACAATCAGCGCGGGCACGATCGCCAGCGTCAGGGGTATTTTGACTTTGACCGTCGTGCCTTTTCCGGGCGCCGACTGCACATCGACCGTGCCGCCGATGCGCTCGATGTTCGTCTTCACAACGTCCATGCCAACGCCGCGGCCGGAAACGTTGCTGACTTTCTCCGCCGTCGACAGCCCCGGCAGAAAAATGAGGTTGGCCGCTTCGCGCTCGCTGAGCCGGCTCGCCTGATCCGCGCTGATCAGCCCCTTGTTGACTGCCTTCTCGATGACTTTCTGAAGATTCAGCCCGGCGCCGTCGTCCGAGATTTCGATGTTGACCTTTCCGCCCTCGTGAAAGGCGCGCAGCAGCAGCACGCCTTCCGGGTCTTTCCCGGCCGCCTGCCGCACCTCCGGCGATTCAACGCCATGGTCGACGGCATTGCGCACCAGATGGGTCATCGGATCCTTGACGGCTTCGATCAGCGTCTTATCGAGTTCGGTCTCCTGGCCTTCCATCTGGATTCGCACCCGCTTGCCGCAGGACAGGGCCACATCGCGGACGGTTCGCGGAAAGCGGCTCCAGACGTTGCCGATCGGCTGCATGCGCGTCTTCATCACGCTTTCCTGCAGTTCGCTCGCAATCAGGTTGAGCCGTTGCCCCGCCGTCACCAGGCTGGCTTCCTCCGTCTTCTTGGTGTATTGCAGGATCTGGTTGCGCGCCAGCACGAGTTCGCCGACCAGGTTCATCAACTGGTCGAGCAGCCCCACATCCACGCGAATCGTGCTTTCGCTCGCGCCCTGGCCACGCGTTGGTTGCGTAGATGAAGGTTCGGCGTCGTGAATCACGCCTTGCGCGCCCACGGCGGAGGCTTCTACCGGCACTTCGCTAACCGCCGGAATATTTTCTTTGAGTGTCTCCGCAACGGACTCGGAGACCTCGGCATGTGCAGTTTCGTCCTTGGCAAGCTGGGCTGGCGGCTCGAGTTGACTGATTTTGTTCGACTCTGCTTTGGCCGGTGGCGCCGCTGTTGGCGAGGATTCTGCTTGCAGAAGACGCGTCAACGTCGCAATCAGGTCCTGGTCGTTGCGTTCGCCTTCGTTCCCCGATGCCTCGATGCTGGCCAGCATTTGCCGCACCGCATCGACCAGCGCCAGCAAGGCCGTGGTCAGTTCGGGATTCAGTTTGAGCTGGCCGTCGCGCAGCTTGGCCAGCAAACTTTCGCCCACGTGCGCGACCGCCTCGAGCTTGCCGAAGGCAAGAAATCCCGACGTGCCCTTGATGGTGTGGATCGTGCGGAAAATGCTGGCTAAAGTATCCCGGTCCGAAGGGTTCTTTTCCAGGGCTACCAGGTCGCGGTCGAGCCGGTCCAGGTTCTCGTGGCTTTCGACCAGAAACTCTTTCACGATATCGTCGTTTTCACTCATGGCTTGTTACTTTCTCAATCGGAAAGATCCAACCTTGAGTTGAGCACCGAGGTGCTGACCGAGGGAGTAATCGCCAGCAATCCGCTGGTTCTATTGGAGAATTCTTAAGTGAGTGCGCGGTAACAGGTGACAGAAGGAGGTAGGTAGGGGGAAGGAATGTCGGCGGTTAGATAGCCTAGAAGTAGGCAAGCCGCAAGCCCGAGTAAACCCAAGCAAGGTTTAGCTCGCGGCTCGCGGCTCGTAACTCCTTACTACATCCCCGGATTCGGCGGATACGTCGGCAAATCCGGCGGACGCGAAGGCAGCTTCTTCGGATTCGCTTTGATCTCCTGCATCAGCATGTCAATCGCTTTTTCGAGTTGCGGATCCTGTCCCTTCAATACGAGATCGGGCGGATTATCGACCACCACGTCCGGCTGCACGCCGCGGTTCTCGATCAGCCACTGGCTGTCCATCGAGTAGAGCGAGAATTCCGGCCGCGTGATGTAGCCGCCATCCATCAGAGGCATTTGTCCCCGAATGCCGCGCACGCCGCCCCAGGTGCGGGTGCCGATGAGCGGCCCCAGTTTGTATTGCTTGAAGAAGTAGCTGAAGAAGTCGCCGTCGGAAGCGGCGTAGTGATTGGTGATGCAGGCCATGTATCCGTAGAAGGCCTGGCCGGGATCCGGGCCCGACTCAAAGTTGCGGGCGCTACCCATGGCGGCAACGGTGCGCCGCAGCCGCTCAAAAATCAGCTGATCGACAAAGCCGCCGCCGTTATAACGCACGTCAAAGATGATTCCTTCCTTGCGAATTTGCGGGAAGTACTGTTTGACGAACATATTCAGCCCGGCATCGCCCATATCGGGAATGTACACATAGCCGATCTTGCCGCCGCTGGCCGCGTCGACTTTCTTGCGGTTCGTCTCAACCATATTCAGTTCGTGCAGGTTGAATTCGTCGGCAATCGGTTTGACAAGCACCTTATGTGCGCCATCCGGGCTTGGCTTCGAGTTCACCGTCAGAGTTACCACCTGGTTCGCGGTGTTCGCGAGCAACTCGTCCGGCGTCTGCGGCGCTTTCAGGGCCCGGCCGTTGATGGCGATCAGATAATCGCCTTCTTTGACGTTGACGCCCGGTTCGGTTAAGGGCGACCGCACCCGCGCATCCCAATTTTCACCGGCATAAATCTTCTTGAAGCGGTAGAGGCTGCTCGCGTTGTCGATCTCGTAGTCGGCGCCCAGCAAGCCGACGTTTACGTGAGGTACATCGGGATATTCGCCGCCGCCGACATAAGTGTGAGAATTGGA
This sequence comes from uncultured Acidobacteriaceae bacterium, assembly GCA_963698865.1. GTDB lineage: Bacteria > Acidobacteriota > Terriglobia > Terriglobales > Acidobacteriaceae > Acidiflorens. The sequence goes on from CAVOSL010000007.1 coordinate 2,624,937, forward strand.
CAACTCCGCGATCATCCCGGCCATGATGTAGGTCAGCGAATAACGATCGGCGACATAGGGAAGCAACTGCGCATACCGGTCGTGCACTTTCTGCCAGTCGACGCCGTTCATGGACGGCTCGAAGAAGTAGTCGCGCTCCTGCCGCCAGACCTCGTTGTACATTTCCTTCCATTCCTGCGGCGGATCGACCTCCGCGCGCATACCCCCGAGATCGAGCGATCCCTCGCCCGCTTTATGCGGTGAATCGGGCGGCTTGGCGTCGATGATCCCGTACTTCGGCGCGCCATCGGTGCGGTACATCAGCTTCGACCCATCCACCGAAAGCGCGAAACGCATCGCTCCTTCCATCACTACCTTGTCTTTGCGGTCTTTCAGATCGTAGGCATGAATCGCCGGCTCTTCCCCGGGGATGGGTCCGGAAAGCCCGCCAATCGGGGACGTGCTGTAGTAGATCGCATCCTTGGAAGCGTCGAACGAACGAATCTGGGCGGGCGGTACGGCCAGCGCCACGATACGATTCTGAATTCCGTCGAGGTCCACTTTGAAAACTTTCGGTGGTTCTTTCTTTTCAGGTTCCGCCGTCTTTTCGCCGGGCTTCTCTTCCTTGGCTTCCGTCTTTTTGTTCTTCTTGTTCTTCTGGCTCTCCGGCTTGGCTTCAGGCCCTGGCGTCGCGCTAGCCGCCGGTTCCTCGGTTTTTATCTTTGTCTCGTCACTCAGCGCCGGGAACGGGGACGGTTCGTCAGCCGTCAACGTCACCATGTAGACGCGGGTAGTCTTCGGATTCGCGAATTCAAAATCGATGTTCCCCAGAACCTCATTGAAGTCGCGATCGGAAAGGAAATACAAATAGCGCTTGCCCGGATCGAAAATCGGCGCAAAGCTGTTGCTCATCGTCGATGTGATCTGCGTGATTTTCTTGTCCGTCAGGCCGTAAAGATAAACAACGCTGATGCCCGACTCTTCTGGCTTGTCATACGCCAGCCATTGGCTGTCCGGCGACCAGGAGTAATTCAGGATCTCGGCAAACCTCGCCTTATCGACTTCCACCGGCTGCTTCGCCTTGATGTCGACATACCAGAGCTTCAGGTCCTTGTCCCCCCAGGCAATCTTCGAACTGTCCGGCGACCAGAGCGGCTGGTACATGAAGCCTTTATGTCCGCTCGTGATCTGCTCTTCCGATCCCATTCCATCCTGCGGCGCGATGTAGACTTCGTCCTCGCCGGTGCGATCCGAGATGTAGGCGATCCATTGCCCGTTCGGCGACCATGCCACCTTCTGCTCGCGCACGGCGGGAGAGTGTGTGAGGTTGCGTGCGCTCCCTTCCTTCGCCGGCACGGTGAAGACTTCGCCACGAGCCGCAAAGACGGCGCGCTTGCCATCGGGAGCGATATCAAAATCCGTGATGTGCTTGCTCGCGTCCGCCCAGTGCTTCATTGCCGGGTCGCGCTCGCCGTTTACGTAAATCGTCAGCTTCTTTGGTTGATGGGTCTCAAAGTCGAACGTGTAGAGATAGCCGCCATTCTCAAAAATAATGGCATTCGGCCCCATGCTCGGCCACATGCAATCCCAGTCGGTGAAATTGGTCAGTTGCTGCACCTGCTTGGTGCCCGTGTCGTAGCTGTAGATATTGAGGCGATGCTCGGGTCCGCGATCCGACGTGAAGAAAATTGTGGTGCCATGCCACATCGGAAACGTGTCGGTATAGTCGGTGTGTGGAATCACGCCGTCGACCGAATTGGTTTTAAAATCGAAGATGGTGATGTCCTGTGCCAGGCCGCCTGTGTAGCGCTTCCACTGGCGGAAGTTGCGGAAAATCCGGTTGTAGGCGATCTTGCCGCCATCGGGCGAATAGGAGAGCAGGCCGCCTTCGTCCATGACCATGGGCTTCTCCATGCCGCCGTTGACGCTGACCGTGAAGGGCCGCTTGGTCCAGCCATTCGGGGCGTCACGCCGCGAAAGAAAAATCACGTTCTGGCTGTCGGGCGTCCAGCCGATTACCTCGTTCAATACGCCCATGCGGTCGCTGAGGGGCTGTGCCTGGCCTTGGAAAAAAGTCAGTTGCGCCGGCTGTCCGCCGTCCGATGGCATCACGTATACGTTGAAGTTGCCGTCATATTGGCCGGTAAACGCCAGCCACTTTCCATCCGGCGAAAATTTCGGGAAGAGCTCGCGTCCCGGATGCGAAGTAACTCGCCGGGCTTCGCCTCCCGAACTTGAGGCCATCCAGATATCGCCGCCATAGACGAATGCGACCTTGTCTTTATGAATGTCGGGGAAGAGCAGCAATCGTCCTTCGGTTTCCTGAGCCGGAAGAAGAACGGAAAAAGCGCACACCAGAATCGCGAGCGCGAGAAGTTTCCTGAACGCAATCATGAGAGCTCCTGTTGGAAATTCCTTGGGAAGATGTTCTGCAAATCGTAATGGAAGTCCGAGAACCAATATGACAACGCGCGATTGTAACAGCGTTAGACGTTTTGAGCAGCGACTGGTAAGCGAGAATTCGGTCAGCTGCTACGGTGCGTTGGCGGCGGCCCGCACCGCTTCCTGGCACTTCCCCGCCTGGGTTAACACTTTGTCAAAGGCTGTATCTGTACGTAACTTCGCCAGCAGCGGGATCGGACAATAAATTCGAGTACGCGCAATAATTCTGCCCCACCGCGCTCTCCAGCATGTGCAGCGCCGCCTCCTTCTTCCCGCAATAGGCCAGGATCGCTCCCTGGTAGTACCAAACCTCCGGGTCGGGATCGGTTGGCACATTGGTCTCATCCTCGTGTGCGATGCGGTCCAAGCTCCGACTGCGGCCGCAACCCCATGCATGCTTCCAGCAGATCGCGATGATAGCGCGACGCCATCGGCATGTGCTTCACTGCCTCACGCGCCTCCTGCACCTTCCCCTCGCGCAGAAGCACGGATGGCTGTATGTAGGCGGCCCACTCCGATCCCGCATCCAGCCGCACATAATCCTCGGCGCGGTCCATCTTGCCGAGTTCCATGAACGCCCACGCGCACGACCGGAACGTGTAATTGCCGGGATCAAGCGCCAGCGCCGTGTCGCATTCGCTCGTCGATTGCTCGAGCATGCCCGCGTACCGATAGACAAATCCCAGCGTGAAATGTGCCTGCGGGCTGTCCGGCCGCCGCTTCACCAGAGCCAGCGCCTGCCTGTAGGCCGTCCCCAATTCGCCGCGCTCCACGTGATTGGTGATTAACTGTCCCGCGGCCACAATCCGATTCGGATCCAGTTCCACCGCCTTCTCATATGCCTTGCTCGACCGCTGGAACATCACTTCGCCGCCATCGGAATAATCGGCGTCGTAGTAGCACCGCAGTCCAAGCTGCTCCCATGCCGGTGCGTACGTCGGATCGACCTCCACCACATGCTCCAGCACCGCGATCGCATCCTTATTAGGCTGCGGATCGTGCGACAGCGCGAGGCTGTGCAGGTAAAGGTCGTAAGCCTCGGCGCTCTTCGGCCGCGTGCTGGTATCCAGGAACCCGCCCGCCACGCCCATTGCCGGCAGCAATCCCTGCCGTATCTGCGCGGAGATCTGCGATTGCATCATGATCAGGTCGTCGGCGCGCGCCGTCACGTTTGCCTGCCACAAAAGCTTGTTGTCTTTGACGCCGATCGCCTCGAGCGTTATGAGCAGCCGGTCGCTCTGCTTCAAAAAATGCCCCGTAATCACGGTGGCAACGTGAACTTCGCGGCCCGCCGCTGCCGGATCGATGTCATTGCCGACAAACTTCCGCGTCATTGCCGAAGGCCGCACGTCGAGGCTGCGTGTGTACGTCAATGTATTGGCAATTTCGTCAGCCAGCGCGAAGCGCAAGAACTCCACGCTGATGTCCCCATTCATGTTCTGCAGTGGCAGCACAGCGATGGTATTCGTCGGCGCGCCCGCCGACATTTGTCCGCGGTGCTTGAACCACCACGCGCCCATGGCAACCACGGCGGTCAGCAGCACGGCCGTGACTCCGAGCAGGATGTAGGTGGACCATCGCGTCGTGGCCTGGAACGTCGTCGTCGCGATGCGGTAGGGCAGCATCGGCCGCCTCAGCCCCGACTTCGTCAGACCGGTTTCCGTCTCGCGCCGCAGCGACTGCAGGTCTCCCTTTATCGCGAGCGCATTCGGATAGCGATGCCCGCGCTCCTTCTCCATGGCCCGCCCGATAATGCCTTCGAGGTCCGGGGGAAGTTTGGGATTCAGTTGCAGGGGCGAGACCGGCTTCTGGTTCAGCACGGCATCGAGCGTGGTGATGACATTGCCGGTGGCAAACGGCTTCTTTCCCGTCGCCATCTCATAAAGCACGACGCCGAGCGAGAAAAGATCGCTGCGTGCATCCAGTTCCTCGCCGCGCGCCTGCTCTGGAGACATGTAGACCGCCGTCCCCGGAATCACGCCCATCGCGGTCAGGGAGTCTTCCATCTGCGCTTCGCTCGAATTCGGATCGTGCACCATCTTGGCAAGCCCGAAATCGAGAATCTTCGTTTGCCCGTTCTTCGAGACAAAAATATTGGCCGGCTTGATGTCGCGATGGATGACTCCCTTGGCATGCGAAGCGGCCAGCGCATCCGCTACCTGAATTCCGATGTCGAGAATCTCGTCGACTTCGATCTTTCCCGCCCGCATCATGTCCTTCAGGCTCAAGCCCTCGAGCTTTTCCATGACGATGAATGGATGACCGTCGTTGTCCTCAATGTCGTGGATGGTGCAGATTCCGGGATGGTTGAGCTGCGAACAGGCGCGAGCTTCGCGCACGAAACGGTCCAGAGACTTCTTGTCCTTGGCCATCTCTTCAGGAATGAATTTCAGGGCAACATGCCGTGCCAGGCGCGTGTCTTCGGCCTCGTAGACCACGCCCATGCCCCCACCACCCAGTTTTCCAACGATGCGATAGTGGGAGACTGTCTGGCCGATCATGGACGAGGCCTCAAGAGCCGTCGGCGCTAATGTTAGGCTGCACCGCGCAGTCGGGTCAACTTGGCTGGCCAGGAATCGTTGCCTTCGTCATTAACTCTTGCCCCGAAGAGACGCGCGTGCCTAGTCCCTTCACTTGACCACGAGAGTGAACGTTGTAGAGTGCGTCGAGGTGCCGTTCGTCCCTGTGACAGTAATCGTGTAGGTGCCCGCTGGCGTGCCCGGGTCCGTATGTGTCCCGCCTCCACCGCCTGCGCTTCCACCGCCCCCGCACCCCACACCGGAGACCAATAGCGCAAAGGCTAGTACCGCTAGCGCGGCACCCCAGTAGCGTCGTTTCGATCCCGCACCACCCAGCAGGATCCCAGCAACCGCGAGGGTGCCAGCTCCGCCGGTCCAGGGACTGAGCCCTTGCGAACGCGCGTGATCTGAAACAGCGTGCGGTGCCGTGGTTGCGATATCAATTTGCCCAAAAGAGGTGTAAGAAAAGCCCCCAGGCACGCCGCAGGTTGATTCCGCGGGCAATCCCGCACACGGCGTGCTGCTGAAAGTGACAGGGGAGGAGTCTGACTGCAAGCCCACAAGAAGATTCGTCAATTGTCCACCACTTCCCGGCACGACCGTCATCGTTGTTTGTGGAGGCAGCCACAGCGTGAAATCGTTTCCTGTTACTGTGACCTCGGTGGAAGCATTGTTGGACCCTGGATAGTTGGAATCGCCGCCGTATTGTGCCCCGTAGGAGTCGTCAAACGAGGGTGTGTAGGAGATCGATCCGACGAAGTCGAGATTGCCGCTGCGTGGATCGGTTACAGTCGAGTATGTGACCGCGCCCGTAATGGCCCCCTCGCTATTGGTGAAAGAAATAACGCCCGTGGGCGCGATCGTCGGGCTCGATCCATACACGGTCGTAGTCAACGTAACGCTCGTGCCGGAAGTTACGGCAAATGAGGAGGGCGATATCGTCATTTGCGGAGCGGGAAATTTGACTACGTACTGCGGCCCAGTCAGCATCGAACTGCTGTAGTTTGAATCACCGCTATAGCTCGCCGAAAGCGTGTAAGTTCCGGGAACCGGAAATGGCGAGACGGTGGTGTTGATCACTGCGTTCAGGTTCGCGTAGAAGTTGCCATTTCCATTGTAGGGAGTGTAGGTGACGGGACCGGTCATCGGCACTCCATTCGCATAGAAGGTGACTGTCCCGCTCGGCGCGACGCCATAACTGGTCGTATTTACGTACAAAGAACCATAAAGCTGGGATCCGACAACCGGAGCGCCGAAATACAGGTTTCCAAGAGACGTGCTCGCCGGAGTAATCGTTACCGTCACCAACCCGGAACTGGAATTGAAGCTGGCGTCCCCGCCATATTGTGCCTTCAGATTGTGTGTTCCACCCGTGAGTTGGATCGTCTGATCCTCCGTGTACCCATAGCTATTCAGGTTGTAGGTCCCGGCGTCGAGCGGTTGGCCATTGTCTGTGAAGCTCACGCTTCCCGTCGGGCACGCCATTCCATTAAGAGGACTGCAAAACTTTCCTTGCGAATTTTGAACATCCGCGCGCAAGACGTATGGCGCGGCATAGACCACCGACGTCGCATACACCGGATTCCCGTTTCCATCCCTCCCCGTGTCCAGCCCCGGCATATACACCGAACTATTCTCAGGATTGACGGTCACGGTCACCGGTGTCGAATAGCTCCCTCCATAATTCGTGTCGCCAGCGTAATGCGCGATTACGCTGTAATTGCCACCCGGCAGCATACTGGTGGTTCCATTTACCGCGCCCTGGCTGAGCGTGAAAAAATCAAATCCCGGATTGCCTGGAGTCCCCGGACTCACCAGCAGAGCGACATCGCCGCTCGGCTTCGGACTGGCCGGGGTCACACCGATGCCGACCGCGACCGGCGTTCCATGTGTCACGTTCACCCCATTTCCGGAATTCAAGCTGAGAGATGTTGTCGAGGGAGTAAATGTCACTTTGTTCCAGTTTCCTACCAGGTTGGCGGCATCCACCGAACCGAGTCCAGTCGCCAGATCAAAGCCTGCGGCCGTGCCATAACCGGGGAGCACGCCGTAGTGATCCCCCTGAGTTTTTATCGTGCAGTTCGGTGAGCCCGCGACGCAAGGCATGGCAATCGTTGTTCCGGCGGGAACGTCGTGAAATGCGCTCGCTTGTTTGCTCGCCAACTGGTAAAGAATCAGCCCGGGCACGCCTTGCGGTCCATACTGCTGATTTACGAGGGCCATGATCCCCGCAAAAGCTGGCGAGGCCACCGACGTCCCTCCGTAGGCCGCCAGCTCATTCAAGTTGCACTGCCCGCCCGTTACGTCCCGCTGGCAGATTACATAGAAACTGCCCAGAAACCCGTTGCTCGCGAAGAGAGAAATGTCCGGCAGGTCGCGGGCATTATCGTTTTGCGAGCCCGTCTGCCACGGCGGTTTCAGCCATGCCGAGCTTTCTCCGCCGCTGCCGCCCTCGCTATCCAGATACCCCGAGAAGTTCGGGTTGTTGCAGTTCTTTTCCGGATCGGTTGACCCGCCTTGTAGAAGTTGAAACAACGGGTTCGTGCAGGAATCATCCCACGTCGTCTCCGGGATGTAGCTCTTCGCCGATTCCTGCGTTGTGGCATTGTTGGAGGTATTCCAGTAAGTCGACCACTTTTGGTACTCGTTAAAATCCGTCCCTCCCACCGCCGCGTTCCAGGGAGTGGACGCGAGGCCGTTCACGTTCAGGCCATTCTGTGCGACTCCGCCGGGATTGTCGCAGCCCGCCGCTCCATTGTCCCCGGTGGAGACCATGACGCTGATCCCCTGGGCCGCTGCCTGCTCCCAGAGCGAACCATAAAACTGCACACCGCTTGTGCCCAGGCCCTTTTCGCATTGCCCATAGCTTTCGCTCATCACCGGAGCCAGGTTATTGTCCACAATATAGAGCGCCGAGAGATCCACTCCGTCGGTCGTCTCGGTCGATTCGGAAGTCACGAAGTTGATGGTTGCGCCCGGCGCAACCGCTCCCGACCACTGCGTGTCGATGTCGGCCTCCGACTCATCGCTGTTGATCGAAGGCTTCGGTCCGTTATAGGTGATGATTAAGGCGGGTTGCGGAGCATGAACGCCGTCCAGTCCAAACAAGCTCCAGAAGGTCGGTGCATCGGCGGGGTTGATATCGGTACGTCCTACAATCGCGATCGTTTGTCCGCTGCCGTTAATGGCGGGAGTCTCGTTCCAAAGCGGCAGCACGTCATAAATCGTCGCGAAATCATAAGGTGATACGGCGTAGCAGGTGCCTCCACAGCCTGCGTACGTAAAATCCGGCTTTGGAGGGTTCAGTTGTTTTGTGTTCTCCGAATAGGTCCCGGAGGAAACATACTGAGCCTGCCTCCGGAAGTCATGAAGCGAATCGATTCCTGCCACCACCGAGGCCAGCGAGCTTGGGATCGAGGGATCGCTCGAATTGGCCCAGTGTTCCTCCCCATCAACCACATATCGATGAATGGAAGTGCGAAATGCCTGTTTCACCTGTCCAGCGTTGCCGCTGAACTCGATAACCGTACGCCCGGCGCTGACTTGGGTGACCTCGAATCCGCTCGCTTTTAGCCAATTGACGACGGCTGCAAGATCGGCGTCAGCGATGCCAAATCGTGCGCCGAACTCCTGCGGTGTCAGCCAGACGTGATAGCCGGATGACTTCTTATATTGTTGGTTCTCAATCAGGCGTTGTAAGGCGATCTCCTGACGATCGTTGCGCTTGAGCACCAGGAGCATGCGATGGAGAGGCATTTGTATGGGCGCTTCGCCCTGATCAAACTCGGGCCGTGCCAAGGGATGAACATTACCCGGCAATACCGTCCGAGCGGAACTGTTCATAGCGTCCCGCGTTAATACGCCTGCCGGCGTTTGCTCCGCAATAAGCCAACCCCTACTTGAAAGGAGGCAACAAGACAAGACGAGCACAAATCCCGGTGTCAGAGAGCGCAATGCAAAAAACGGGGATGTAACGGACCTCAGTACAGCAAACAAAGTTGCTCGCACGAGCGCCTCCGGAGCGCGCCCATTGGCAGAAGTGGAGGAGACGAAAGACGCGCCGACGGGCGAAAGAGTAACATACATCCCTTCACCGTCATACGATGCTGGTCACACGCCGATGTACATGCGACTTATGTCGAGATACACCGTCGAACCCATGGCAGTGCTACCGCAATATGTGCGACGAGGGCCTGGAGGCTATCTTCGCCTGGTTACGTGCGCAAAGGCCAGTGAAGCACATTGTTGATAACAGCGAGCCACCAAATGTATTGCAAGCATTGCCGGCAAAAGAATGGCCGTTGCGATCACAACTGAAACGCGTAGTTGTGGTTGTCCGGACAAACCCCGTCTAGCCACATAACGGAAAAGTTCACGGTTCATCGGCAAAGCGGAAGCTGTGCGATTGTTGACGATAGATCGCGCTAGCACTTATTGACCCGCGGCGCGTAGCATATCTGTGTGCCCACCAAGATTTGGATTGACTTAAGAACTCAGGCGGCAAATCATACCCAATGGGGAATAAAAATTGGCGAAGGTCGCTAACGGTCTCGAACAACCTTCTCCCGAGGCGAATCGGTGTATCTTATTGGTTTTAAAAGAAGTTACTGGTAAGTCCTTATTAGTCAATGATCTAGCGGAAATTGCCCGCCAAATCTTTGATTCTAAAAGATCGAGGAGAGGGAGGTGTACCCTCCCGGTCGTTTAGAATTCCAACCGAAGCGCTGGCGACAGCAGAAAAGAGTTCATGCCTGAATCTATCGATTGGCCGCCCATTAAGCGTTCATCCCGCCCTTCGCGCGGCCGCCTTTTCCTCGCCCTTGTCCTTCTCGGCATCCTGCTCTTCAGCAGCCGCACCGCGCTCTCTTATTATGTCGAGCTGCTCTGGTTCGGCTCGCTCGGCTACGCCGACGTTTTCCGCAAATCTCTCCGGCTGCAATGGGAGGTCATGGCGCTCTTCACCGCCGCCACCTTCTTCATCCTCTATGGATGGTTCCTCGCTCTCCGCCGCGCCTATCAAGCCGATCTCCTCAGCGGCAGCGTCATCTACATCGGCGGACATCCGCTGCAACTTCCGGTCGAGCGCATCCTCCGCCTGATCGTGCTGGTCGTTTCGCTTGTGATCGCCCTCACCACCGGCGCCGGCATGATGGCCGAGTGGCCCACCTTCGCCTTCTACTGGTACGCGCCGCAAACTTCGTCTGGCGCAGCCGCCGCGCTCGATCCCATCTTCGGACGCCCGCTCAACTTTTATCTCTTCACGTTGCCCGCGTGGCAGCTCCTCGCCGGATGGCTCCTGACGCTCGCCGTCATCTGTTGCGGCATCGCGTTCTTCTTCGTTCTAATCACCGGCAGTACCCGAGTCTTTCGCCGGTCGCCGCGGCACTTCCATCCCGCTCCCCTGGCGCGGCTTCTCCATCGCCTTCGCCTTCTTCCTGTTCGTGCTTGCCATGCGCGTCTACCTCAGCCGCTTTCGACGCCCTTTTCGAGGAGCACACCGTCTTTTCCGGCGTGAACTACACCGACGCCCACATCACGCTGACCGGCCTTCTCGTAGTTTGCATCGCGCTGATCGCTGGCGCCATCATCGTGCTCATCAACGCCGTGTCAGCTCCGCGAGTGCGCTGGCTGGTGGCCTCGCTCGCGCCCGCGCTGATCTGCTATATCGGCCTGCAAATCATCGGATGGTATGTCGGCAACTTCATCGTCAAGCCCAACGAACTCGTTCGCGAGCGCCCCTACATTGCCAACAACATCGAAATGACCCGCCGCGCCTACGCGCTCGATCGCGTCACCCAGCGCAAATTCCCCGCGGAAACCACGGTCGAGGCCGCCGATCCCGCCAACAATCAGGCGACGCTGCAAAACATCCGCCTCTGGGATTGGCACGCCCTGCAAGACACGCTGCGCCAGCTTCAGGAGATCCGCACCTACTACGATTTTCCCGACATCGACATCGATCGATATCAAATTGACGGCTCGCTGCGCCAGGTCATGCTGGCCGCCCGCGAACTCAACGTCGACAAGCTCCCCGAAAGCAGCCGCAACTGGATCAACGAAAAGCTCATCTACACCCACGGCTATGGCATCACCATGAATCCGGTGAACGGCTTCACCTCCGAGGGTCTGCCGACGCTGATCCTGAGTAACATGCCGGTGCAGAGCACAGTCAGCAGTATCAAAATCACGCGCCCGGAAATTTATTTCGGCGAGCTTACCAACACCGATGTCTACGTAAAAACTCGCCAACAGGAATTTAACTATCCGCAGGGCGAAACCAACAATCTCACCTCTTATGAAGGAACCGGCGGAATTCCCATCGGCGGATTTCTGCGCCGCCTGCTCATCGCCTTCGATCAGGACGATCTCGCCAAACTGCCCTTCAGCGACGACGTCAACTCGCAAAGCCGTCTGCTTATGCGGCGCGGCGTCCGCGACCGCGTGACCGCTCTTGCGCCCTTGCTCACCTTCGATCCCGATCCCTACATGGTCATCGCAGATGATGGCCGTCTCTTCTGGATGATGGATGCGTTTACCACGTCGGATGACTATCCCTACTCAAGCCATTATCCGCTCAACGGCAATCCCGTAAATTACATGCGGAACAGTGTGAAGGCCGTCATCGACGCCTACGATGGAACGACGACGTTCTACGTCTTCGACTCCGACGATCCGATCATCGCCACCTACCGCGGAATCTTTCCGTCTTTATTCAAAGACGCTTCGGCCATGCCCGCCGATCTCCGCAAGCACGTGCGCTATCCCGAACTGCTGCTCAAGCTGCAAGCCTCGGTTTATGGCCTCTATCACATGACCGATCCCGAAGTGTTCTACAACCGCGAAGATTTGTGGACGGTCGCCTCCGAGGTTGGCATGGGCACTGCCGGCGAGCAGAGAACGCAGGCGCTCGAGCCGAATTTTGTGCTGATGAAGTTGCCGGGCGAATCTGACAACGTTGAGTTCGTCGAAATTCTGCCCTTCACGCCCGCCAATCGCAACAACCTGATCGGGTGGATCGCGGGACGCAGCGACGGCACGCACTATGGCACGCTAGTCGTTTATGACTTCCCCAAGACCAGGCTGGTCGATGGACCGCTCCAGATCGAAGCGCGCATCGACCAGAACGCCCAGCTCTCCGGACAGCTCTCGCTCTGGAACCAGCAAGGTTCGCACGTCCGCCGGGGAACGCTGCTCGTGATTCCGTGTGGGAAGGCGTTGTTATATGCCGAGCCGATTTATTTGCAGGCAGAGAGAAGTCCGATGCCGGAATTGCGCCTCGTCGTGCTTGCGCTGCAGGACCGGCTGGCTTACGGACCGACGTTCGAGTCGGCGATGAAGTCGCTGTTTGGCGGAGAAGCGTCGTCCTTGAGCGCGGCCGCTGCGCCCGCAGAGCCGTCGCAGAACGCCGCGCAGCCGGGCGCCGTGACCAAGCCGGCTGAGGATCTGAATGCGCTCGTCTCGGAAGCGGCCAAAGACCTGGCTGACTATCAGCGCCTGACCGCGGAAGGAAAGCTCGGTGAGGCAGGACAGAAACTCGAACAGCTCAAGCGTAAGCTCGATGAACTGAACGCCCGGAAAAAATAGCCGATCCGTCGATCAAGTGCTCGGAAAGCGCGTCGCCGCTAACTTTTCTCCGCGCCGACTTGTGTCGCAAGGTAGTTGGCAATGCCCATTTCCTTGATCGCATGCAGTTGGCTCTCGAGGTGATCGGCGTGCCGTTCCTCGTCGACGATCATATGTTCGAATAACGTTCTGGTGCCGTCGTCGTCCGCCTCCCTGCAAATTTTCGCAGCCTGGTTGTATTGGCGTCGCGCGTCCAGTTCGTCTTTCAGATTGATCTCGAACTGTTCCTGCACTTTGCTGCCTAGTTGCGGCTTGAGGCCGACATCGACGCTCGGAATCGCGTCCAGAAAAATAATGCGCTCGATCAACTCTTCCGCATGCCGCATCTCTTCGATTGCCCGCCCCTTGGTGTGCCCCGCGAGCCGTTTGTACCCCCAGTTCTGGCACATCTCCGATTGCGTCATGTACTGCACGATGGCTGTCAGTTCCGAACTGAGGGCTGAGTTGAGTTCCTGAATCACTTTATCGTTACCGCGCATGAACTTGCCTCCATGATTCTCATAATGGAGGCGCGATGAACTGCGATGCTGTGACCATGCGCACAGAGGGCTGTTCGTCGCTCAAGCGCGGAAAAAGATTCAGCCTAATTGCCGGCTGCAACCTTGTCTGTGCCCGGCTTGATGTCAAACTCCGGATGCGGAACGCCCATCATCCATTTATCAAACCATCCGACGATGTAATCGAGGCGCTCGACGCGATGCCAGGGCTCTCCCGAGCGCGAAAGTTCATGGGTCTCGCGCGGGAACATGACCATGGCTGTCGGACGCTTCAAATATTTCAGCGCGCGAAAGATCTGCTCGCCGCCGGAATCGGGCGGCGTGCGTGAATCGTCTTCGCCGAGCACGAACATGATGGGCGTGTGAATTTTATCCACGAAGGTGATCGCCGACCGGTTGATATAGTCCTGCGGGTCTTCAAATGGCGGCGCCTTGAACCAGCGGGGCTGGAACAGCGTGAAGTCGGCTGTGTACCACCACGAAGTCCAGTTCGAGATGTCGCGCTGGGAAACAGCGGCCGCGAACCGGTCGGTGTGCGTGACCGTCCAATCGGTCAAGACGCCGCCTCCGCTGCCGCCAGTGACGGCGACCTTCTTTTCGTCCACATAGCCACGCTTCAGAACCTCATCGACGCCGACCATGAGGTCGCGGTAGTCATCGCCGGGATAGTGATACTGGATGATGTTCCCGAACTCCTGACCATAGCTCGTGGAGCCGCGCGGATTGACGTACAGGACAACGTATCCCTTTGCGGCCATCCATTGAAACTCGTGGTCGAAGACCCATCCGTAGGCGGCATGCGGTCCCCCATGGATGTTGAGGATCATCGGATACTTTTTGTGTGGATCGAAGTCGGGCGGTTTCTGAATCCAGCCTTGAATATTTCGCCCGTCGAAACTTTTGTAGTTGATCTCGTCAGGCTCGGTGAGATTGAGCTGCGCCCAAAGTTTGTGGTTGAAGTCGGTGAGCCGCGTTTGCGTGCCGTCGGCCGCGATCGCAAAGAGGTCGCCGATCATGGTCGGCGTGGAGATGAGCGCGACGATGGCGTGGGCATCCGGCGTCACCGAAAAATCGAAAACGGCCTCGTCGCCGTGAGTAATCTCGGTTACTGCGCCGGACTGCGCGTCGATCCGGATGATGGGCGTGCGGCCTTGCCTGGCGACGCGATCGTAGAGCGTTTGTCCATCGGGCGACCAGTGAAGGGTTGCCCCGCCGCCCCCGCGCGGCGCGGAGTTGTCGCCAAAGACCGCGTCGCCTACGTCGTAGTCGTAGTCAACTGTTAAATTACGCGGCTGGGCATTGGGCGCGAGGTCCATCACCCACAGGTCTTGCTGTGAGTAAGACCGCACCGGCTGATCGACCGAGCCGTGAAAGGCGACACGGCGCCCATCGGGACTGAGAGTAAAGTCACCGATGCCCATGGGAATGGAGGCTAGTTTTTCCGCGACGCCGCCTGCCGAGGGCACCGAGTAAATGTCTGTGCTGGGCGATTGGTAGTAAGGCTCGTCGATGTGCGAAGTCAGGAAGTAAATGCGCGAGCCGTCACGGGTCCAGCGGATTTCACGCTCGTTGTAGTCGCCGCTGGTAAGTTGCACGGGCTTGGGCTGGTCGTCAAACGCGGCGGGAACGTCGAGCACCCAAATGTGCTGGTGATGCTTGGGGTCGAGAAAGCCTTCCTCATTGTTGCGATAAACAGCGCGATTGATGACGTGAACATCGGACTCGTGCTCGCTTTGAATCTCGGCGGACGAAGCGTTCTTCTTGTGCGCAGCTTTCTCGGTGTCCTCAGGCGTAGTCGAGCTCGTGAATGCGATGCGCTTTCCGTCGGGAGACCAAACGGGGCTCGCGGCGCCTTTCGCGAGATCCGTGATGACGCGGGCTTCGCCTCCGGCCAGCGAGAGCAGCGCGATTTGCGAGGGCTTGGGCTTGCCGTCCTCACCTTTGTCTCCGCCGCGAACGAAGGCAATACGTTGGCCGTCGGGCGACCAGCGCGGCTGTGCGTCGTGCTTGCCGTTCGTCAGGCGGATAGGAGCTTGCCCGCCCGACGTGGAAACTACCCAAATGGAGGTGTCGTAGCCGGTGCGCTTCTCGTCCACCGTAACCCGCGTAAACGCGACGCGCGAGCCGTCAGGCGCAAGCTGCGGATTGGCGACCCAGACAAAGTCGAAGATGTCCTTGTCGGTGATGGAGCGGCGCGGCGGAGCCGAGGTCTGAGCGGCAAGGGAAGTGATGAGGCAGACAACGATCGCTGGAAAGGAAAACCAGAATTTCATGCGTATCCTCGTGCTCGCCGTATCGGCGGCGAATTCGTGCATTGTGCTACGCGCGAGCGCCGGAGGTCAAATTCCGGGCGGCGGGGCACTGTCACGATCTCGAAATGTTCCTGAAAAATCTGCCTTCCGATTGTATGTGCCCTATGTATATATCGCGATACGATACATTACATATCGTTATACGATATAATGTGATGGTCGCACAATGAGGAAATCACGGGCCATATCCGATTACGAATCCCTGGCCGAAGTCCGTTATCAACTCCGCCGGTTCCTGCACTTCAGCGAGCAAATGGCTCGCGATGCGGGCCTGGAGCCGCAACAACATCAGTTGATGCTGGCTTTGAAGGGCCTGCCCGAGGCCACCCGTCCCCGAGTCGGCGAACTTGCCGAGCGGCTCCAGATCAAGCACCACAGTACAGTCGAGCTTATCAACCGGCTTTCCTCCGCCGGTTGCGTGCGCCGGCACCGTGGAGGCGAGGATCGGAGAGAGGTTCTGGTTGCGCTCACCCCCAAGGGCGAGAAGATCCTGCGTGAGTTGTCACTCCATCATCGGGCGGAACTCCGCAAGCGCGGGCCTGTCCTCATCACAGCGCTAAAGCGGGCGATGGGCGCCAGGAGCAACCACGTGTCCGCAACCGCAAACGCGCAAACCAGCCACCAGAAAAAAATCAAAAAAGGGCGAAACCGTGCCCAACCTTAACGGCAAAAACTCGCCGCCCCTCACGATGGCCGCCACCGGAGCGCAAGTGGCTGAGGTCAGAGCCGGCGAACCGGCTCAGTTCCGCATGGCCTTAATGTCGTTTCTGGCCGGAGGCATTGGTCTGCTCGCCGGTGCGATTGCCTATCTGCTCTACAAGCTGATCGGCCTGTTTACCAACATCTTTTTTTATCACCGGTTCGCGGCAGACTTCGTGAGCGCCCGCCACGCCCAACTCGGCGCGTGGGTGATTGTGATCCCGGTGATCGGCGGAATCATCGTCGGCTTCATGGCGAAATATGGAACCCCGAAGATCAAGGGACATGGCATTCCTGAGGCGATGGAAGCGGTGCTCGTGAATCGCAGCCGCATCGAGCCGCGAGTCGCGATCCTGAAACCCATATCGGCGGCCATTGCGATCGGCACGGGCGGTCCGTTTGGCGCGGAAGGCCCAATCATTCAGACTGGCGGCGCGCTCGGCTCGCTCGTCGGCCAGGTCTTTCACACCACGGCTTCAGAGCGCAAGGTGCTGCTGGCGTGCGGCGCGGCCGCAGGCATGTCGGCCACGTTCAACACTCCGATTGCCGGCGTCATCTTAGCCATCGAACTGCTTTTGTTTGAGTTCAAGGCACGGTCGTTTATTCCTCTGGTCATCGCCAGCACGCTCGCGACCGCGGTGCACATGCAGCTTCTCGGTGCCGGCCCGATGTTCAGCGTCGCCGCCATGGATTTCGGCATCCCGCGCGCGCTGCCTTTTTACCTGCTGCTGGGCGTCGTCTGCGGGCTGGCTGCGGTGGGATTCAGCAAATCGCTCTATTGGGTCGAGGATCAGTTCGAAAAGCTTCCGGTCGACGAACTGTGGTGGCCAGCCATCGGCGCCTTGGGTCTCGGAATTATTGGATACTTCGTGCCGCGGGTCTTTGGCGTGGGCTACGACACGATAGGCGACATTCTGAATGCGAACCTCGCCTGGAAGTTGCTGCTCCTGGTAATGGTTGCCAAAGCCGCGGCCCTCGTTATCTCGCTTGGATCCGGAACGTCTGGCGGATTGCTGGCGCCCATGTTCATGTCGAGCGCGGCGCTCGGCGGAGTCTTCGCTCTCGGCATCGATCGTGTCTACCCTGCCGCCAATCTATCGGCGGGCGCATTCGCGCTCGTTGCCATGGGCGCGGTGTTCGGAGCGGCGTCCCGCGCCACGTTTACCTTCATCATCTTCGCCTTCGAAATCACCCGCGACTACAACTCGGTGCTGCCCTTGATGCTTGTGAGCGTGATTGCGGATGGAATCGCCATGGTGTTGATGCCCAAGGCGTCCATCATGACCGAGAAGCTGGCGCGGCGCGGACTGCATATTCATCAGGAATACGAAGCCGACGTGCTGCAGCAGGTGAGAGTATCGGAGACCATGGATCGGGATGCGCCGAAGCTGCCGCAGGAAATGACGGTGCGGGAACTCGCCGACCGCATTGCGCGCGGTGATCCCGAAGTCCGCAAACACCAGGGCATGTTTGTTATGGATTCCGGCGGGAAGCTGGCAGGCGTAATTACCCGCGGCGACGTGATGCGGGCACTCGATCAGGATCCGTCCGGCGCCATGACAGTCCTCGATGCGGGCACGAAGAAAGTTGTCGTCACTTATCCTGACGAACTGCTACACGACGCATCCGCCAAAATGCTGCGCAATGACATCGGCCGCCTGCCGGTAGTCGACCGCGACGATCCCACCCGTGTGATTGGCTATCTGGGCAGGGCTGGAATCATGGCTGCTCGTCTTCGGCGTCTGGAAGAAGAGCACGTGCGCGAGCCAGGTTGGTTCGGGAGTCTGAGCGGGAATCCGCATTGAGAAGCCCGACGTTTCAATCTATAATCGCGCGTCCGTTTCATTCCGTCTTCTTCCACGATGAATCGATTGAAAGTCAGCCGCCAGTTTGTCAATGTGGGCGTCGCAATGGCGGCGCTGCTTTTGCCGGTTTCACTGTTTTCGAGCGACACGCTTTTGATCCATGGCCACATCTACACCGGCAATGCGAAAGCTCCCTGGGTGCAGGCGCTGGCCATCTCGGGAACGCGAATTGAGTCCGTGGGAACCGACCAGGAAATATTGAGCCGGCGGCAGGTGAAAACCGAAGTGATCGACCTGCACGGCCAAACCGTGATTCCGGGCATTTCGGATTCCCACACCCACATGTGGCTCGGCGCCATGGAACTGCACGGCTTCAATCTCTCGACGCCTGAGTCCAGCATCCCCCCCGACAATCCGGACGCGCTGGTCGAGAGAATCAGAGCCTTCGCCGCGAGCCATCCCAACGAAAAGCTGCTTATCGGCCGCGCCGACTTCGGCACCGTGCCGCCCGCCGTGCCGACCCATGAGCTTCTTGATCGCGCGGTTTCCGACCGACCGGTGATCATTCACAACACCAGCGAGCACGCTCTGTGGGTGAATGCAAAAGCGCTTGCGCTTGCTGGAATCAACGATCTGCCCGTTGCCGATCCGGCTGAGGAGCGCTACGTCATCCGCGACGCCAGCGGCCATGCGACCGGCCTGCTTCTCGAAGCGGCCATGGAATTGGTGGAGCGCGCGGTGTTTGCGGCCTTGTCGCGCGACGAAAAACTCTCTCTGCTTCGCGATGCCTCTCACTACCTGAACCGTTTCGGCATCACCAGCGTCGTGAACGCCACCGGCAGCCTGCCCGAGATCGAGCTGTACGCGGCGCTGCGGGATCGGGGCGAGTTGACCGTTCGCACGCGTACTTCGTTCGGCGCCGTTGCGGTGAACCATCACCTTACGCCACAATTCTTAGCCGACCTGGAAGAAGCCCGCACCGAATATCACGACGACTGGGTTTCAGCCAATCTCGTGAAGTTTTTCGCGGACGGTGGGAGTGGAATGATCCCGCCTCTCACCTACGAGCCTGCCGAATACAAGAAGCTCGTCATGGAATTGGACAAACGTGGCTATCAAGTGATGACGCACGCGCTGCGGGGCGATTCCGCCCACATGGTCCTGGATACTTACGAAGAGGTGGAAAGGGCGAACGGGCCGCGCGATCGCCGTTTTCGCATGGAGCACGCGGAAATTTTCCCGGCGGACGATCTGCCGCGCTTCGCCAAGCTCTCAGTGCTGGTGAGCACACAGCCGTCTTTCTGCTGTAGCAACATCGGCTCAAACTTCGATCCGCAGGATAAGACGCCGACCGACCGCTGGCACAGCCTGGCACAAAGCGGAGCGACGCTGGCTTTTGGAAGCGATTGGCCGTGCACGTGGCCGCCCGATCCGTTTGCCGGTATGCAGCAGGTGGTTCGGCGGACGGTTTGGCACTCCGCGGCGGCCAGTGCGATGGTGGGCGGCGTGTTCGACGGCGGAGGCCAGGGCGGCGCTGTTCCAACTTTATCGTCGTACGTGCCGGAAGAAAGCATCACCGTAGAGCAGGCTGTGAACGCCTACACGCTGGGCTCCGCCTACGCCAGATTCTCGGACGGCCGCCTCGGCACGCTGGAGACCGGAAAAGAAGCCGACCTCGCCGTGCTTTCGCAGGATATTTTCTCTGTCGCTCCTGCCGAACTCGCAAAGACCCACGTGGTGATGACCATGGTTAGCGGCAAGGTTGTTTTCACGGAGATGAAGTAACGAGCGCGAACGCGGCTCAAGGTGGGTTGAAACTGTGAGGGAAATCTAAGCCATCACGTTCAGGACGCTCTGTTGCATCTGCTCGGCGGTCTTCAATACGGACACGTTAGCCGCGAACGCAGTCTTGGCCGACATCAGCGCAACCATCTCCTCGCTCAAGCTGACGATGTCCACAACGGCTGTGCCATCCGAAGTGGATCCTGCCGATGCAATCCGACCCGCCGCGGCGTCCACTTGCGCCGACGCCTGTTCCAGTCCTTGCAGTGCAATCGATGAAACGTCCATGGGAGAGATTATCGGCACAACGGGCAAGAAACTTTAGAGGTTTGAGCCGGTTACCGGGAAGCCGGGTTCTTTGAAGATTCTCTCTATCCCCTTGAAAATAATGGTAGGCCCGAATGGACTCGAACCATCGACCTCTTCCGTGTCAAGGAAGCGCTCTAACCAGACTGAGCTACGGGCCTGCTACCGGCGGCGCCTTTATCACATTTGCGCCAGACGCTTATTCGTATCCCATGGATTTTATCATGCGCCCACCGCGCGCATTGTCGCCTCGCCGTGACCGTGCGCAACGTGGTAAAACTGCGCGATACAATACACAATAACGAGCAACGAGGTCGTCATGGCACACTTGGCAAACACTCTCACCGATTCCGCGCCGGTCGCCGAGAAGTTCGCGGCACGAGTTCTTTCCAACTTCATCGACGGGCGCTGGGTTCCGGCGAAAGCGTCCGGCCATCTCGACGTGACCAACCCCGCCAATGGCGAAGTGCTGGCGCGCGCGCCTTTATCGGGCGTCGCTGATGTTGAGACCGCGGCCGCAGCTGCGGCCGCCGCATTGCCCGACTGGCGTGCCCGCGCCATCGGCGAGCGGACCGAATTCATCTTCGCGTTGCGGGAGCAATTCCGCCGGCGCATCGACGAACTCGCCGCTTGCGTCACGCGTGAAGGCGGCAAGGTGGCCTCCGATGCCCGCGCCGAGATCACGCGCGCCATCGAAGTCCTTGAAGTGGCCTGCTCCTCGCCAATGACAATGCAAGGCCGGGTGCTGGAAGGCGTCGCACGCGGGATTAATACCGAAACCATGCGCCAGCCCGTGGGCGTTTGCGCCGCCATCACCCCCTTCAACTTTCCGGCGATGGTGCCGATGTGGTTTTTACCCTTCGCCATCGTTTGCGGAAACACCTTCATCCTCAAGCCGTCGGAGCAGGTCCCGCTCACCTCGGAACTGATCTGCCACATCCTCGAAGAAATCAACCTGCCGCGTGGCGTCGTCAATCTCGTGCATGGCGCGCACGATGTCGTGAACGCCATTCTCGATAGCCCCGGAATCAACGCCGTCTCGTTCGTCGGGTCGGTCAACACCGCGAAGTACATTTACCGGCGCGCGGCGGAAAAAGGAAAGCGCGTGCAAGCCCTGGGCGGCGCGAAAAACTATATGGTCGTGATGCCCGACGCGGTTGTCGATAAGACAGTGTCGAACGTGCTGGGCAGCGCTTTCGGCAACGCCGGCCAGCGCTGCATGGCCGGATCGGTGCTGGTCACAGTCGGATCGGCGCGCGAAGCAATCATGGATAAGCTGAAAACAGAAGCGGAAAAGCTGATTGCCGGTGACGGCCGCGATCCGAAATCCAGCCTTGGGCCGGTGATTTCACCGGCTGCTTGCGATCGCATTCACGATGCCATAGAAAATGGAATTAAAGAAGGAGCGGAATTGCTGGTCGATGGCCGTCATCCCAAGAACACGCCCGTCGGCGGCAACTTCGTGGGTCCGACAATCCTCGATCGTGTGAAGCCTGACATGAGCGCAGCGCGCGACGAGATTTTTGGGCCGGTGCTCTCCGTCATGCACGTCGACTCGCTCGACGAAGCCATCGCGCTCGTCAACAACGACCCGCGTGGCAACGGCACTTCCATCTTCACAGAGAATGGCGCCGCCGTTCGAGAGTATAGCCGGCGTGTTGAAGTGGGCATGGTGGGCGTGAATATCGGCGTCGCGGCCTCGCCTGCCTATTTTCCGTTCTCCGGCTGGAAGGATTCTTTCTTCGGCGACCTGCACGTTCACGGATGGGATGCCGTGGAGTTCTTCACACGTAAGAAGACGGTGACCTCGCGATATTTTTCATCTGGGACGACCGGGAAGTTCTTCACCGAGCAGGGTGATAAGCACTAGGGTTGCGAGTATAGCGCGCGCTTCAGGAATTCGCCCGCTCCTGCGCGTCCCGTGAACTTATCGCCTTCGACCACCACGCGCCCGCGCGATAATACTGCGTCTGGCATCCCCGTAACTTCGATTCCTTCGAACATCGAGTAATCCACGCGCATATGGTGCGTTTTGGCGCTGATCGTGTGCTTGCGCGCGGGGTCGAACACGACGAGGTCGGCGTCGCTGCCGGCCGCAATCGTGCCCTTGCGCGGATAGAGGCCGAACAGCTTTGCGGGTGTAGTTGAGACCAGCTCCACGAAACGGTTGATGCTGAATCTTCCGGCCGCGACTCCTCCCGAATAGATAAGGCTCATCCGGTGCTCGATTCCAGGACCTCCATTGGGAATCTTGGTGAAGTCGTCCTTGCCCAGTTCTTTCTGCTCCTTGAAGCAGAACGGGCAGTGGTCGGTTGAGACTACTTGCAGATGGTCGCGCTTCAATCCGTTCCAGAGTCTCTCCTGATTCCACTTCTCGCGCAGCGGCGGAGTGAAGACGTACTTCGCGCCTTCGAATCCCGGGGCATCCATGTTCTCAAGCGAGAGATACAAATACTGCGGGCACGTTTCCGCATAGACCGGCAAGCCGCGATCGCGCGCCTCGCGCACCTTCTCGAGCGCGTCATTGCAGCTAAGGTGCACGATGTAAACGGGCGCTCCTGCCATCTCGGCCAGCGCGATGGCGCGCGACGTCGCTTCGGCCTCGGCTGTCGTAGGCCGCGTCAGCGCGTGATACTTCGGAGCCTTCTTTCCTTCCGCCAGCGCCTGCTGCACGATGACGTCGATGGCACTGCCGTTCTCGGCATGCATGCAGACCAGTCCGCCGTTCTTGGCGGTCGTGCGGAAGGCTTTGAAGATGCTGGCATCGTCGAGCATGAAGACGCCGGGATAGGCCATGAACAGCTTGAAGCTGGTCACGCCTTCGCGTACCAGCGCGTTCATCTCGTCGAGTTGAGCATCGGCAAGTTCCGTGATGATGCAGTGGAAGGCGTAGTCGCACACCGCCTTGCCCGAAGCCTTCTTCATCCAGGCGTCGAAGGCTGTCCGCAGGGTCTGGCCTTTGTACTGAATGGCGAAGTCGATCAGCGTCGTCGTTCCTCCGAAGGCGGCAGCGCGCGTTCCGGTCTCGAAGTCGTCGGCGCTGGTGGTTCCACCGAAGGGCATGTCGAGGTGCGTGTGGACGTCGATTCCGCCGGGCAACACATACTTTCCTGCCGCGTCGATGATCTTGGTCGCATTCTCATGCGGCAGGTTCTGTCCGACTGCGGCGATCTTCCCGTCCCGGATTGCAACGTCGGCAGAGTATGTATCGGTCGCGGTCGCGACGCGGCCATTCGCGATCATGGTGTCGAAGCCCACGGACTCTCTCCTTCAACAGTGTGAAACGAATTCTATGCTAAACTGCCGACCTTCCGCAGATGGTTTGCTGATCGCGGCACATCGAGGTCCACAGGGGAAGGTGCAATGAAGTTCGGAATCACCATCAAGCCTGACATGTCGGTCGAGCGCATTCTTGCGCTCATGCGGCAGGCGGAAGACGCGGGTTTTGAGTATGGATGGATCTTCGACTCACATGTCCTCTGGCTGGAGCCGTATCCGCTGCTTACGCTGATGGCTGCGAACACGAAGCGCATGCGACTTGGAACTTGCGTGACCAACCCTGCGACGCGCGACATCACCGTGACTGCGAGCCTGTTTGCCACGCTGAACCTTATCTCCAAAGGCCGCATGCAGCTTGGCATTGGACGCGGAGACAGCTCGCGTCGCGTCCTCGGCAAGCAACCGGTTACGCCCGCGCAGCTTGAGCAGTCGGTGCGCGATTTCCGCGCGCTCACTAGTGGTAAAGAGATTGACTACGAGGGTCGTGCGGCGCGATTTACCTGGGCGAATGGCGGAACGCCTCCGATTTGGGTTGCTGGCTATGGTCCCAAGGTGCTCGAAATGGCGGGACGCGTTGCCGATGGAGTGATCTTGCAGTTTGCGGATCCCGATCTGATCGCCTGGTGCGTGAGCTTTGTGAAGAAGGGCGCGGAAGCTGCGGGACGCGATGCGTCGAAGATTGAGATCATGGCTGCGGCGCCAGTTTGGATCTCTGACGATCTGAACGTTGGACGCGATCGCGTGCGCTGGTTTCCGGCGCTGGTTTCCAATCACGTGGTCGATCTCATTTCGCGCTACAAGCCGGAAGATCTTCCCCCTGCGCTGACCTCGTATGTGCGGAACCGCGAAAAGTACGATTACCTTCATCATTGCGAGGTCGGCAGCGATAATGCGGAGTTCGTCTCCGATGATGTGACGGACCGCTTCTGTCTGCTCGGGCCAGCCGAAGCGCATATCGGAAAACTTCGCGGCCTCGCGAAAGCCGGAGTTACTCAGTTCAACATCTATCTTATGTGCGGCGATGAGGAAGATACGCTGGAGAATTATAAGAAGGAAGTTCTGCCGGCGTTTAAGTAGGATCGTCGTTGGTGGTTAGTCGTTGTCGTTGGCTTCTCGCTGCTCGATTTATTGGCTTCTGATTTATCGCGATTCCCGTTCTGGGAATTGCTCGTTGTTTACTGCTTAGTACGGGGGTACCCCCCCCTCAAACACGGTCTTTTGGAATCAGTGACTTAGCGAGATTCTGGTGCCAGGTCTTTGGGGAATAAGGACTTACAGGTAAAGTATTTATAAACCAATCAGTTACCTCCATGTTTTCCCCGATTACTCGTAAAGTATTTACTGATATAGACTTAAACCTCAGTGCCTGCCAATTCCCGATTCTCCATAAGATATTGATTTTAAATTAGATTATCGCCAAGATCGGCAATGGAACTCCAGAGACATGCGGTTATGACGTCAACCAGCGGCATTCTGAATGGGCTGGCGTTGGTGCCAAATATTACTTAAGAGTACCTAGCTTTTTAAGTCAAGCTAATTCGTCAATCCGCGATCCCCCAGGGACCCGATCGAGTCAGAACAGGTAGATCAGGTTTACAGCGGTGGTGAACTGACGGGAGGTAAAGCCGGTGCCCTTTTGAAATGTGGGGTGGTCGGAGAGATCCCAACGGAACTCGCCACGAGTTACAAACCTTCCGTCGAGGTGACGTAACTCGGAATAGAGTCGCGAGGCCTTCACGGGGAGAACATATTCTGGAGTGATGGTGAAGCCGCGGAGGGTTTGCGAGGTGCCGGTGCGGCTGCCGCCGTCATCGCCGAAGATTTCTCCACGGAACGCCAGCGAAAATTCCTTCGTGAAGCTGTACTTGGAATACCCGGCAAAGCCCTTCCAGATGGCGTCGCTGCCGTCGGTCGAGGCGTGGTCCTCATCGGCATAGAGGCTGTCGAAGGCCAGCATGAGCCGCGGAACCGCTTTCCACGAGCCGGTTACCTCGTAAACGCTGCGCTGGTCATGATCGTTGTGAGGGCGCTCGGGGCCGTGCAGAAAATTGAAGGTCATGGTTGTGTTCTTTGAAGTGATCGCGGCGAACTGACCTCCGAAGGTTACCCCTCCGTTGAGTTCGGCGACGGCGTCGCAACCGTTCGTAATCAGCAGAGTTGAAGATATCCGGCTGTTGAAGGTGTAACTGGCTTTGAGCCCGGTGTGAGTGAAGGGCACGCCGTAGCCAAAGATGAATCCGCGGCTGAAATTGTCGTTGTAGCCATCGTAGCCCCCGATCACTTCGTAGCCGAGATGGGTGACGAACTTGCCCACGTCGAATCGGAGTCCTTTGCCGACGGGCGCGACATAACTCAGATAGAACTCTGGGAGATCGAAGTGATGGGCCACACCGGTGGTGGTGTTGCGAAACAATCCGTAGGCGGCGGTGATCTCGGGGACACCAGAGCCGGCGATGATGTTGAGCCGGAAGCCCAGCCGATCCGATTCGCCGACCGGGTGCTGGACGACGAGTTGCGCCACGTCGAGTTGCGAATCATCGTCGTTGAAATCGAAGACCCGAAACTGATTCAGCCGAGTGGCGGGATCGTTAGTGTTGTAGCTGTAGGAGAGCGATACAAATCCGTCAGTAGTAATGCCTCGCCACCACGCCTTGGCGGGAAGATTGTCGCTGGGTGCGACGGCAGGCGCAGCAGCAGAGGTGCTCGATTGCGCGCAAAGAAAAAGGGGTGATGCAAGCATCACCCCTGACAGGAGAATATTGACAAGGCGACAGAAAGCCCCGCCTCTGCGATCGGTCATTGCTTGCACCTTTCAGTGGCGGCCGGCTTCGACTAGGTCGTGAATCACGTCCCGATCGGTAAGCTGCTCATAGGCGTGCTCGCCGTGGAGCGACTCATCGAGACCAATCTCCTCGTGCGATTCGCTGACCTTTACGGTAGTAAAGACATCAATAATGCGCAGCATGGCGTAAGTGAACGCGAATGCCCATACCGAAGAGAAGACAACGGCTGTGACCTGCTTCAGCAGGAAGACCGGGTCGCCATAGAGCAAACCGTTGGGGCCGTCTGGATTGAATTGCTTGTTGGCGAAAATGCCGAGCATAACGATTCCGAGAAAACCGCCGACGCCGTGTACTCCCCAGACGTCGAGAGCATCGTCCCAGTGCAGTTTGTTCTTCATTTCGACCGCGTAGTAGCAAACCACGCCGGCCGTGATGCCGATGATGACGGCGGTGGTGGGCGAGACGAATCCCGCGGCCGGGGTTATGGTGGCAAGTCCGGCGACCGCGCCGGTGAGCAGGCCGAGGAACTTGGGCTTCTTCTCGTTCAGCCATGCGACCATTAACCAGGCGACGGCCGCAAATGAGGCGGCGACGTCGGTGTTTAGAAAGGCGGTCGCCGTGACGGAGTCGACGCGCATTTCACTGCCGGCATTGAATCCATACCAGCCGAACCACAAAAGACCCGCGCCCAGCGCGACCAGCGGGATGCTGTGCGGCCCGCGATCGGCAACACGCCGCTTGCCGACGTAGATCACCGAGGCAAGAGCCGCAACACCGGCGATGTTGTGCACCACGATGCCGCCCGCGAAGTCCTTTACGCCCCACTGCTGAAGGAACCCGCCTCCCCACACCATATGCACAAATGGGAAGTAGACGAAGGTCAGCCAGCCCGTCAGAAACAACATGTAGGCCTTGAAGGTGACGCGGTTAGTAAAGGCTCCTGAGATCAGTGCCGGAGTGATGATGGCGAACATCATCTGGTAAGCGATGAAGACGAAGGCAGGAATCGAGTCGTTTGGCGCAGAAGGCGTGCTCAGATTGACGCCCTGCAGGAAGGCGTTGTGGAGATTTCCGATGACGCCGTGCCAGTCGCCGCTGAAGCACAGCGAGTAGCCATAGAGGTACCAGATGACGGTCGTCCAGCCCATGGAGACGAAGCTTTGAATCATGATGGCGAGGACGTTTTTGCGGCCGACGAGGCCGCCATAAAAGAACGCGAGGCCCGGCGTCATGAGCATGACCAGGCTGGTGCACAAAAGCATGAAACCGGTATTGCCGGTATCGAGGTGAAGCATGCGATCCCTCCGACGGAGATGTAAAGAAATAGCTCGCGGCTAGCGAGCGGGGGTCCGGAAAGCATGGAGCGCCGCGCAGGTGGAGGGCCCGCAGACCCAGACTGCGTGGAGACGGCTATTACACTCAGAGGCTGGGCTAATTGCGGAAGAAACGCTGTGCGGCTTGTCACATTGGGTGGTGACGGAGGTCAGTGGGGGAGTGTTTGGGAAGTCACAGATCCGATCGCGACTGCGCGGGCGCTTGTGTAGCCATTAGCTTCATCAGCGTGTAGTAGACGACGAACGAGACCGCAAAGCCCACGAACCAGGAGTAGTCATAAAGCACTCGCACCGACGGCACGGCTAGGCCTATCAACGCGGTACCGGCTCCCGAGAGTAAGGCGGCTAGGGCCCGCCAGTTGAAGCCGTGGGAATATTCATAGTCGCCTCCGCGCAGATAGAGGTCATCCACCAGCAGCACGCGGCGGCGAATTACAAAGTAATCACAGATCATGATGCCGGCTACTGGGCCTAAGAATGCGGCGTAGCCTCCTAGCCATCCAAAGATGAACGTGCTGTAACTCGAGAGCAGTTTCCATGGCATGAGCGCGATGCCCATCAGGCAGGTGATGACTCCTCCAGTGCGGAAGCTGATTTTGCGCGGCCAGAGATTGGAGAAGTCGTTCGCGGGTGAGACGACGTTGGCTCCGATGTTAACGTTGAGGGTGGCTAGCAGGATTGCTACCAGCGAGATTACTACAGCTACTGGCGAATGGAAGCGGCTCAGGAGTTGCACCGGATCCCAAATCGCTGTCCCATAGATAACGACCGTAGCCGAGGTGACGAGGATCCCGATCAGCGAATAGAGAGTCATCGTCGTTGGCAAAGCCAGCGCTTGTCCGATGGCCTGTTGCCGCTGGCTTTTTGCGAAGCGCGTGAAGTCGGGAATGTTCAGCGACAATGTCGCCCAGAAGCCGACCGTGCCGTTTAGCGCAGGGATCATAAATTTGAGAAAGTCGGGGAAGGTTGTAAAGTGCGTTTGAGCCGAGAGCATGGGGCCGAAGCCTCCTGCGGTTTTGTAAGCCCAGCCCAGCAACAAAAGGCCGACGGCGAGAAGTACGGGCGCGCTAATTCCTTGCAGGATGCGGATGTATTCGATGCCGCGCAGGATGACGGCCAGATTGATCAGCCAGAAGGCGATAAAGCAAATGGCGGCGCCGTGGGGGACCCGCCGCCACGCAGGCGTTAGCGACAGCAGCGTGTTGATGGCTTCGCCGCCGATCCAGGTCTGGATGCCGAACCATCCGCAGGCGACGAGCGCGCGCAGGACGGCGGCCACGTTCGCGCCCAGGACTCCAAAAGACGCGCGGGCGAGAACAGGGAAGGGAATACCGTAACGCGCGCCGGGATGCGAGTTCAGCAGCATGGGGATGAGGACGATGGTGTTGCCAAGAAAGACTGTGAAGACTGCCTGGCGCCAGTTCATGCCGCCCTGGATCAGGCTGGCGGCGAGCATGTAGGTGAGAATGTTGACCGACATCGAAACCCAAAGCGCGGCGTAGTTGTAAGTGCCCCAATGGCGGCGCTCGGCGGTGGCGGGAGCGAGGTCGGGGTTGTAGAGAGGCGAGGATTCGATTTGAGAATTTGGCATCGTTGTTAGAAAGGTCACCGGTCATAGGTCACCGGTCACAGGTTTAGAGTTTGACGAGAGCTGGTGTCGTGGGCTTTTCCTGTGACCGGTGACCTGTGACCCGATTTCTTTAATCCGCCGCAGCCGTGCTCACCGACTGTTCCGTCAGCGCGCGGTATGTCTCGGGCCGGCGATCCCGATAGAACTGCCAGACGCGCCGGACTTCCTGAATCATATCGAAGTCGACGTCGGCGACCAGCACTTCATCCTTGTTGCGGCTGGCCTGCGCGAAGATCTTGCCGCGCGGATTGCAGAAATAGCTCTTTCCGTAGAACTCGCCAATGTTCCACGGTTTCTCGCGGCCGACCCGGTTGATCGCGCCGACAAAGTAACCATTGGCCGCGGCGTGCGCCGGCTGTTCCAGTTCCCATAAATACTCGGAGAGCCCAGCCACAGTTGCGGAAGGATTAAAGACGATCTCTGCGCCGTTCAGGCCCAATACACGCGCGCCCTCGGGAAAGTGGCGGTCATAGCAGATGTACACACCAACCCGTGCGTACTTGGTTGTGAATACCGGATAGCCGAGGTCTCCGGGAGTGAAATAGAACTTCTCCCAGAATCCGGGATGCACGTGCGGGATGTGATGCTTGCGATATTTGCCGAGATATTTTCCGTCGGCATCGATGACAGCCGCTGTGTTGAAGTAGACGCCGGGCATGTGCTCTTCGTACACGGGCACGACCATCACCATGCCGTGTTTCGCTGCGACCTTCTGCATCAACTCAGTTGTCGGTCCGCCCGGCACGCGCTCTGTAACGTCGTACCAGCGGACGTCTTGCTCGGCACAGAAGTAGGGTCCGTAGAAGAGTTCCTGGAGGCAGAGGATTTTGACTTTCTTTTTCGCGGCCTGCTCGATCAGCTTCAGGTGCTTGTCGATCATGGCCTTCTTGATTTCTTTGAGCGAGCGGCTGGTCGGCGCCGCGTTGCTGGCCTGGATGAGGCCGCAACGGACTATGCGGGACATGGTGACCTCCGAGGAGAGCAATATAGCAGAGTGCGAAGGCGCGGGTTCATCGCAGCGCGGCGTCCAGGGCTTGCTTCCAGCGCAGATTGTCGATGGTCCAGTAGACGCGGGCTTTTCCGTTGGCCAGCGCCGGCGCCCAGACTGCCCGGTTTCGTTCGTCGTCGGCAACGTTCAGGCGATCCACCACCGTCATGCCGCGTGCTAGTTCGCTCTCGGTTTCCACGTCGACGTAGTGGTCACTGACGTCGATGCCAATTGAAGGATCAAGGGCGAGCGCCATCGCGACTGGATCGGGAAGGCAGATTCCGTCTTCGCCCGTCTGTACCTTGAGCGCGTGCCGTGCGTGGCTGTTGCATTCGATAGCGAACTTCGCTCGCGGAGTACCGAACGCCAGAATGCGCGCAATGTCTTTGTCATCGAGAATGGCGGCGCCTCGGCACAGATGCCATCCCACGAGTTCAACGGGCAATCCGCTACGCATCACCATACGCGCGGCTTCGGGATCGACGTAAATGTTGTACTCGGCGGCGGGAGTGATGTTGCCTTCACAGCAAGGGGCTCCGCCCATGATCACGCAGCGGCTGACATTGCCGGCGATTTGTGGTTTCTTTGCCAAAGCGAGCGCGACGTTGGTAAGCGGGCCGAGCGTGACGAGAACGATGCCAGGATTTGATTCGATGGTCGCAATGATGGCATCGACCGCGTACGTGCTTTCAGGCGCCTGGCGCGCCGCCGGATAGTTATGATCGCCGAGGCCGTCGCGGCCGTGAAACCAGGTTGCGTTCTGGTAAGTGCGGAGGAGCGGCTTGGCTGCGCCGCAGTAGACCGGAACTTTTGCGCCGCAGAGTTCGACTGTGTAGAGCGCGTTGCGCGTGGATTGTTCGACAGGAACGTTTCCGGCGACGGTGGTGATGGCGGCGACGCGTACGTCGGGCGCGCGCAGGGCCATGATGAGCGCGACTGCGTCGTCGGAGGCGGTGTCGGTATCGATGAGGAAGGTGCGCGGCACGCGGGATAGGATACAGCAGTTCTCAGTTGTCAGTCGTCAGTAAGATCGCGCCGTGGTTGGACGGGCGTGCCGCCCGTCCAGCCACAATGTTGCTTAGTGCTTGAACGAAATATTCAGGCCAGTTGAGATCTGCAGGTCGTTCCTTTCGATCCGAGGTTGGCCAAGAGGCACGGTTGGCGGATTGCTTACGAACACATCCGAAATCGAGTTCTGCCAACCCAGCCACTTGTTCAGTTTGGTGACCGTACCAAGATTGAACATAAAGCGGTATACGCGCACGTCTTTTGTTGTGTTGAGATCTGGACTGGGCCCCAGAACGATTACCTGGGTTGTGCTCAGGCCCGGGTAGATGAGGAAGCTCTGGTTGAGAACTGTGCTCTTCCCGAGTTTGTGCATGAAGGCATCACCCAGGCTCAAGTTGGCCGAGCTATCGGAAGGGGAGTAGGTATCGGGAGGGGCGTTCGGGTTGGGAACATCGGAAAAGCTTTCATGGGTGTAGTTCAATCCGGCAAGAAGATCGAGCGTGGTGTTGGGATTCTTGATCGCGTGGTAGCCAAGGCCGCCGCCCAGAATCGAGCGCAGAGTCAGATCCTGCAATGAATTGGCGAAAAAGTCGGCGCTTCCAAAGCCGAAGGCACGGGCCGCAAAATCGCGGTCGTAGCGGGCGCCGCCGCCGTTCGAGTTGGCGGTCGTTTGATGGAAGTGGACGCCTGCCGTCTTGTCACTCACGGCGTAAATCGAGTTTTCGTAGAGCATCAGTTTGTCGTGCAGACCGGTACGCGTGGCATTGACCGCGATGTTCAAGTTCTTGGTCTCGCTATTACCGGCTGTGACCGCGAAGCCTAAATTCACGCCGCCCGCCCAGCCCTCTCCCCAGCCGGGATGCAGGCTCTTTTGGTAGGCGGCTTCTTCGGCGGGGCTGCGCATAACGGTGACCGACGAGAGCGGGGCTTCCACTGGACCGCCGGTTTTCGCCGCGACGACGAGGTCGCTGCCGCTAGTGCTGACGGGGCCGACGGCGGTCTTGCCGCCCGCGGTCACATTGAGATCGCCTGTCGAACTGAACGACTGGATCGCGTCGAATTTTATCGTCAGATCGCCGGCATAGTCGGTTTTGAGAACGAGTGTTTTGCCGTCCGACTTGGTGATCGAACCGGTCAGCTTGTCGCCGTTTTTCATGACGATCTGGTCGGCAAGCGCTGGAATTGCGAATAAGAAAAGAAGACCTGCTACGAATTGCCTACGCACAGAATTCCTCCTCGATGATTTGTCGTGCCATGAGATGCAGCTTTCAAAGGGTAGAGAAAAAATCTCCGAGGCAGCCGGGGAAGTGGGCAGAAGATTCCGGCTGTCACAATTCAACGAATCAATTTTGAATTAGAAATTATAGCGGGCCGCGTGCGGGCTTGTCTTGCTTGCGACGCCAGGCTCAGGCTTTATTTTCGGGCTTGGGCTCGGTTTTTTCCTCAGCTTTGGTGTCGGCCTTGGCATTCTGGTCCTTCATGCCCTCTTTCAGCGCGCGGATGCCATCGCCGATTCCCTTGCCAATCTCGGGCAGTCTTTTAGGGCCGAACAACAGCAGAGCAATAACAAGAATGAGCAACAAGTGCATTGGCTGAAATAAACCTTCGCCCATACGCCCTCCCAAACAGAGCCGGCCGAGCGACCAGCACCGCTTCCTTGGTGAAGTGTAGCGCAACCATAAGCGTCGCGTCTTGGTAGCGGAGGTGCCCTCTGAGCGCAGGCTTGGCCAGTTGGCCATGTCCAAAGAGTTACTTCCGTGACCTATCGAGTAGGAGGCTGGCGGATTATTTTTGCAAAAGGGCTGTTGTGCGGGCGAAAGCCGCTCTGGTCGCGGGAGGTCGTGTTGAAACGTAGTCGAGTAAGCTGGCTTTTGCCTCTTGGCGTTGCTCCAGTCATTGCTCTAGTCATTTTTCTGGTCATGGCTCTACTCATGGCCGAACCGCTGTGGGCAGGGCAGGGATCCTCAGTATCGTTAAGAACGCCTTCCGCCGGGTTGTTGGCGCCCGAGCTGGCCTTTGGGACGCCGTCTCCCGGAGCGCCCGCCTCCGAGGCGGCGCCTTCAAAAGCGGCGCCAGCTAAAGCATCCGACTCGGAGAAATCATCCGTCCAGACTTGCTCCACTGCGGACAACGTCTTTCTATGGCTGGCAGCGGGAATTTCGAGCGCGCGCATTCAGCGTCTGTTGGGCGGAGACAATGCCCGGCTGGCGTGCCATATTAGGCCTTCGTGCGTGCGAGCGTTCGAGAAGGGTGGCGCCGATCCGAAGCTGATTCATTTTCTGCTGGGCGCGTCCAGCCATCAGAAGGCGGAGAGTTCCCCTACGCGACAGAAGTTGGCCGCGACTGCTTCGTCTTCCTCCTGCCAGTGTTCCAGCGCGGCCGCCGAGGTCGCGGCCCTGGTTCACGCCAAAAATCTGACCGCGGCGGAAGACAAACTTCACGCTTTGCTGCAACGCGATCCGAAGAATGCTTCATTCCTCTTTGTGCTGGGCACCGTGCTGCGGCGCGAGGATCGGCTGGATGAATCCTTCGACGCATTTTCCGATTCCGCCCATCTGATGCCCGGTTTCGCCGAGACGCACGGCCAGCTTTCTTATTATTTCTACCGCAGCGACGACTCCGATAATGCGCTGGCTGAGGCGCGCACCGCGCTCAGCATCGATCCCGCGAATGCCGAGGCTTATCGCTATCTGGGACTTGCGCATTACGCCGATGGGCATTACGAGGCCGCGCTGAACGCCTACGAAAAGTCTTTGGAACGCGAGGCTGACAATGCCGACGTGTACTTCGACATGGGAATTACACAGCGGGATAAGGGAGACATGCGGCGTGCGGCGATCGCCTATCATCACGCGCTGGCGCTGCGTCCGGATTTTTGGGAGGCGCACAGCAATCTCGGCGTCGTGCTGCGCGATGAGGGGAAGCTCGATGAGGCGGCAGTCGAGTTCCAGACGGCGCTCCGGTTGAGGCCCGACGAGGCGAGCGTGCGCAGCAACCTCGGCAATACGCTCTGCGATAAAGAGGACTTCGACAAGGCAATCGTCGAATTCAAGGAGCTCTACCGCCAGTTGCCGGACTGGGAAGGCGGACACAATTGCCTGGCGCGCGCCTATATGTCGAAGCGCGACTATCCGGCGGCGATTCGCGAACTGCGCGCTGCGATTGCGCAGAATCCCGCGGGTGCAGCCGAGTATCGCGTGCTGGGACAGGCTTTGCTGCTGACCGGGCAGGATGAGGAAGCGGTGACCGTGCTGCGCAAGGCGGTGGCGCTTAATCCCGAGTCGGCACTCGGCCACCATTACTTAGGGACGGCGCTGGTGAATACGCAGGAAATGACGGAAGCAGAAAAGGAATTTCGCGAAGCGGTGCGGCTCCAGCCGAACGGACAGAACCACTACTCGCTGGCCGCGTGTCTGATGGCTTTGAATCGTTACGAGGAGGCGCTGGGTGAACTGGAGATTGCGTCGCGCCTTGATCCCAAGGAAAACCTTTACCGGACGCGTATGCAGGAAGCTGCCCGGATGATCATGACAACGAAGTAGCCGCCGCTCTCGTTCAAAGCAGTACGCACTACCAAACTACGCACGACGGGCCATTCCGGGCAGGTGCACTCTCGTGCATCGCTTCCGCGAGTGAAACGCCCCTAGAATAGCGTTAAGGCGGACGCCACCCGCCGCCGGATGGAATCATGGAAAGCACTGGAGCCAAGCAAGCTCGCGCGAACGCCCTTAACCCAAATGTTGCCGCAACCCTTTCCGCACCCGGTTTGAAGCCCGGTTCGTCGGCGAAAGACTTCGAGCCTGGCCACGCCAGCCGCGGCGTGGGCTATGGGATGCCATGCTCGAACTGCCGCGCCTACTATCCGTCGGATATGGACGCCTGCCCAATCTGCAAGTCACGGGAACGCGTGACGCCGGGGAAGGCCGACGCGCGTCCTGCAACTGCCGTATCGGCGACGGGTTCGTCGGCGCAGGCGCACTCCCACGCGGAGGAAGCGAAACGCCTGGCCGAGGAGCGGGAACGGCTGCGAGAGCTCAAGTCGCAGATTTATGCTTCTCAGCCGCAGGTGCCCGCCACCACCTTTCGCTGCGCGCTCGATCAAAATCATGACGGCACGGTCGAACCGGCCGCGGTTTGCCACACTTGCTACGGAGAGGCTCGCCAACACGCGGACCGCGTGGAAGGTGCGTTGCGCATGGACGCCAAAGAGGCGGCGAAGATTGTCTATGAGGCGGTCTGGGCGGACACGTCGGATCCGGACAAGACCTACTACAATGCGGCCGTCGCGCTGCTTGGCGAGTTGCGAAAACGGGCTGGGATGCCGAAGTAGAGCCGCGAATTTGTAGCGCCGGCGTCTCGCTGGCTGTCGCGGCGTCCTCGCCCACGCAGTTCCAGGCGATTCCGACTTTAAGTGAACCGCAAATACCCAAACGCCGCTGGCACGTGAAAGTCCGGCTGCGGCGTCCTTGTCGGCTGCCACGCGGAATAGAAACGCGGCTCGTGCGCTCCTTCCACGCGGTAGAAATTTGCCCGCCACATTGCCGTGGGATCGAAATTCGCGGTCAGAGCCTTCATGGGGATGGCGAGTTCCGCTTCCCATCTGTGCCGTTCCCGGTTCAGCCAGACGGAGCGCGCGAGGCCGCTCTTCAGATCGCACGGGGGTTGCTCACGAGAAATGTTGCGCGGGCCGATGTCGAGGTCGATCCAGAGGCCGTTCGGGCTGACTTCGAATTCCTTGTAATGGTGTAGATGCGAAGGATCGGGCTGAAGAAAGGCCTCAGCTACATCGCGATCCCAGAGATGATCGCGGCGGCCGTTCGGATCGGAATCCTCAAAGACGAAAAGCTCACGATAGCGGCATTCAAAGCGCAGATACAGCGTGTTGGGCGTCCACAGGGTGGAGACTTCGGTTTGCCGCTCGCGATCAGGATTTTGGCCCCGCCAGTCAGCGCAGAATGTAATCGGGGCCGCGTGTGCCCACTCCGGCGCGGGATTGCGGGCGTCGAGCGGAATTTCCCCGCCAACTCGAAGCGCCGAAATCGCGGATTGCGCTGAAAAGTCTGGCATTTCGCCCGCTTTCATAAGGATTTAGTTTGACCGCAACATTCGGATAGTCCGTGCGCCGCGGCTGTCCTATGTTATCCACATGGCAACCAATGCGATACTTTCAGAGCCCGAAACCATCGAATCAACCATGAAGTCCAATCCCGCTCCGACGAGCCTGGATCAAGCCCGGCGCTGGCAAGCGGTAGTCGAGCGCGACAGCGCGCTCGACGGCGCGTTTGTCTTCGCCGTTTCGAGCACGGGCGTATTTTGCCGGCCATCGTGTCCGGCGCGACGCCCGCGGCGCGAGAACGTGCGCTTCTTCGAGCATGCGACCGCGGCGGAACGGGCCGGATTTCGCGCCTGCCTGCGCTGCCGTCCCAAGGCCGTGGATGGCAATCCGCAGTCGGCGCTGGTGCGCTCGATCTGCCGATACATCGAGCAGAACATCGAAGACCGGATCACGCTCGGCTCGCTGGCCACAAAATTCCGTCGCAGCGCGTTTCATTTGCAGCGCATGTTCAAGGCCGTGCTGGGCGTTTCACCCAAGGCCTACATCGACGCATGCCGCCTGCGCCAGGTGAAGCAGAACCTGCAAGCCGGACACGACGTGACCACATCGCTCTATGCGGCGGGATACGGCTCCAGCAGCCGGCTCTATGAGCGGACGGCGGCGCAACTCGGGATGACGCCGGAGAAGTATCGCCGGGGCGCGATGGCGGCGGTGGTGCGCTTTACGATTACCTCCTCGCCGCTGGGACGCATGCTGATTGCCGCGACCGACAAAGGGATTTGCGCGATTCAGTTTGCCGATTCCGACGACGCGTTGCAGCAGGGTCTGATGCGCGAGTTTCCATTTGCCGCGCGCAAGCGTGACGATGCGGCGCTGGCGCAATGGAGAGTGAGTCTTGCGCAATTAATGAATGGGCAGGACGCGCATCCAGCGTCATTACTGCCGCTCGACATTCGCGCGACGGCATTTCAGCGGCGGGTGTGGGAGCATCTGCAACGCATTCCGCGCGGAGAGACGCAGTCATACAGCGCGGTCGCGAAGAAGCTTGGGATTCCGAAGGCGACGCGCGCGGTGGCGCGGGCGTGCGCGACGAATCCAGTGGCGATTGCGATTCCGTGTCATCGCGTGGTGCGGGAAGATGGAGAGTTGGGCGGCTATCGTTGGGGCATTGAGCGGAAGGAACGGTTGCTGGCGATGGAGAGAGCAGGAGGGTAGCGCGCCGGGCGGGACATGAGTTATTTTCAGCGTTAGGAGTGGGGTGACAGTGCAATAGAGATGTTACACCACGTATGACCGCTCTTTGATAATACAGTCCATCTCGGAAACTAGCTGGACTGCCTTGGCGCGGGGATGAGTGGCAAACTTCCGTGCTTTTCGAGCGTTCGGGACAACTGCATTGTGGAGTGAGCAAGTTCTTGAAGAACTTCGATGCTGTTCGGCTCACGGCTCAAAGCTCTTTGCAAGCAGTCCTCGACCTCAGACAATCCGCCATCGCCAGACACAATTGAAGCCGTATGGCCTGGTCTACAAGCTCAAATGCATCAATATCGATCATTCTTCTTCCTGCATTTTCCCGGAACATCTTAGCAGGCAACTGACGCTAACACGGGGTACACCGTTGATTCGCAGTCCCGCGGCCATCTCAAGCGTGGCTCACTTCGCGAGCGCCTTATATTTCCCCTTTGCCTCGTCAAACATCCTCAGCACGGACACTTTTTCGTCCTCCGTATTCCAGGACGAGTTGTTGTTCGCGGCCGCGATCAGGCGGTCCATCCACGCCACGAAATAGGCGGCGTCTTCGGGGGCATGAAGCGGCGCGCCCTCGATGGTTACGTAGATCGGGCTGGTGGTCGCGTAGGGGTAGATATCCAGAATCGGATATTCGGCTTGATCGCTGAAGGCGCGGAGGACGCACCAGCCGCTCGTTGAAATCGGGATCGAGCCTTCCACGTGCGCGGTTGTGCGCGCGGCATCGAGTTTGAGTTCCTGCGCTAGTTTTCCATTGCAGATGATCTGTAGATGATCGAGCGGGACGATTGAAGTGAGGTCGGCTTGG
Organism: uncultured Acidobacteriaceae bacterium; assembly: GCA_963698865.1. GTDB lineage: Bacteria > Acidobacteriota > Terriglobia > Terriglobales > Acidobacteriaceae > Acidiflorens. The sequence continues at coordinate 2,663,035 of CAVOSL010000007.1, forward strand.
AAATGGACATCTTGCTTTTGGGTCAGTTTTACGTCGCCGCCGATGGGCTGGCCTCCGAGTGAAAACCGCAGCAGCGGGCCGTTGGTGGCAAACGTGCGACCGGCCTTGACCGCCGCGAGCCATTCTTTGATATTGATCGGCATATCTTTCGGGCTGGGAACTTCTGCGTAGACGCGGTTTAGCCCAACCGGCCCGCGAACGGAAGCGTAGTTACCCATAAAGTCAGTGCCCGCGGCCGTGGGCAGATGGAAGCCACAGTTCAACAGCTTGTACCAGACTTCGGCGGTTGCTTTGTGATCCGAAAATCCGACCACTTCGATGTAATCGACCTTGCCGAGAGCCACGTCGGCGGGTAACTCGTCGGTTAGCAATTCGTCCTTTGACGGATCCGGAAAGGTGTCGAAGGGATGAACATATCCGACGAGCGCTCCCTGTTCATGGGCCATGTCAGCGACGTTTGCATTCGCCGGGAACGGGCTGGCCGCGGCGGTATTGGGATAGGAGGCGTAGCCCGGAAGAAGAAAATTACGAGTGAGGTTCAACAGCCCGAGATGCCCCCAGTAACTCGTGTGAAATTCCTGAGCGTGAAGCAAGAGGCGATCAAAGGTTGACGCTTTATCGGGTTCCGGCGAAAAGTATGCTATGTCGGGAATGCGTTGCTCTTTGTTGACAATCAAGTCTTCGATAATAGTGAGATTCTCGGCCGCCGCCTGCTGCACGAGATGCTCCGGCGTATTCCGGTAAGTTCCGCCATAGTTCATGTGGGTGTGAACGTCGCCGCTGATCCAGTCCTGCGGGTCGTAAGGCCACGACGGCCGCAGGCGAACGGTAAGGTTGGTGGTTTCGTCTGGCTTTACTTCGAGCTTGTGTTGGTCGAACCCGTATTCGAAGCCGCGTATGATGTCCACTCTGACCTCGCCTGCGGGCACAGTGATCTCCGACTTGCCCGAAGTGTGGAAGTAGTGCGCTTCAAAAGGACGCTCGGAGCGGTCAAAACTGTCGTCGGCATAAACCCATGCGTCATCGGGAGCATAAGCGCGGTCATCCGACGCAGTAAGGAAAACTCTTGAAGCGGGATCTCCGAAAGCCGTCACCACGCGGAGCGAAACTCGCCCCATCGGCTTCAAGTATTTTCGTTCGCGCGCGCTGACCTGCGTCTGTTCGCCCCCGGGAATCGACTGCACCCACAAGGAAGTACTCCCGCCGCGATTCGAAATAAATGCGATCTTCGACCCATCCGGCGACCAGCGCGGATTGGTATTGTCATAGTCGCCATAGGAAATTGGGAAGGCATCGCCGCCGCCCGCCGGCATCACCCATAGTTGATGCCACGGCTGCCCAAGATAAGACGCGTAGACCATGCGCTTGCCGTCGGGTGAGAAATCTGGCCGCGCCTTCCAGTTCGTCTCCTCGTAGTGAATCTCGCGCGCTTCGGCGCCCGGCTCGACCTTCATGCGCCAGAACCCGCCGGTGCCGTGGATATGTCCGCGGTTGGAGACAAACAGGATCTCTGTCCCATCGCGCGTCCAGACGGGACTGATCTCGTGATCCACCTGGCTGTAGTAATAACGGGGCAGATCACTTATACGCTCAGGGGTAAGTTGCTGAAGATTGCTAAGTAGGCCATCGGCGAAGTTGCCGACGAAGATATGGAAGTGTCCTTTATAAGAAGTCGAAACAAAAGCGACCCGCTTTCCATCTGGCGAAAAGCGCGGCTCGACGTTCACCGCGCCGGAAGACGTTATCTGTTGCGTCTGTCCGTTCGTCGCGTCGAGTGACCACAACTCAATTGCATCGTGCGCGTAGCGGGCGAAAACAATCCAGCGACCATCACTCGACCAGTCGGGTTGGTAATCGTATGCTGGCGCACTCGTCAGCTGTGTTGCTGCCATGCTGCCCAGCTCCTGCCGCCACAGCGTGCCGGCCATCGAGTAAACGAGGCTCTTGGAATCCGGCGACCAGGCCGCGGCACTAGGGCCGGTCGTCAACTGCGGAAGGTACATCTCGCGGTAGTAATAAGAATGCGGCAGGTCGATCTGCTTGAGCACAGGCTCGCGCTGGGCGAAGCTGGCGATAGCCGAAATCAAGAACAAACCTATGGCACGCAACATGAACGCCCTCCAAGCTCGAACTTTGCGGGCTGAAACCCGCGATCAGCCGGTTCGGTAACGTGTGGACCAACTGCGGCGCAATGATAATCTCTGACCGCCCCCGGCTCAGTGATCTTTGGGGATCTTTCGGACAGTTGCGGATGAGTTTACTAGACTCGTTTCTTGAGGCAAGCCACGTTGCCTGAGAGACATCCCGGGCTTTCCATACTGGGTGGCTTGCGTTAACGTCTTAGCCGAAGATGAAATACAAAATTCAGTGGCTGGCAGCTGGCGCCGTCACGTTGAGCGCGAGCCTTAGCGCAGTGAACATTCTGCTGGCACCGCTGCCCGCTGGGCTGCTCTTCGCTGCACGCTGGCTCGCCATCGCATTGCTTGCGATTTGCGCTTTATACCGGCGCTCGCTCGCCTTCTGGATTCTGGTGGCCATGGTGGCCGGCGCCGCTATCGGATACGACTGGCCGCACGCTGCGGTCAATCTACAGCCGGTGGCCGGGATCTTCCTGCGGCTGATTAAAACCATCATTGCGCCTTTGCTCTTCGCCACGCTAGTCGGCGGCATTGCAGCGCACGCGGACCTTAAGAAGGTTGGACGCATGGGGATCAAGGCGATCGTCTACTTTGAGATCATCACCACCTTGGCGCTGGTCATTGGACTGGCCGCGATCAATCTAAGCAAAGCTGGAGTGGGCGTGCAGCTACCCGCGCCGACCGGACAATCGCTGCCAGCACAGAAGCTGACCGCGTCGGAAACCATCCTGCATATTTTCCCGGAGAACATCGCGAAGTCGGTTGCCGAGGGACAAGTGCTGCAAGTGGTCGTCTTCAGCATTTTGTTCGGCATGGCGCTGGCGATTGTGCCTGAAGAACGACGGCGGCCGATGCTGAAGCTGATTGAAAGTCTGGCCGAAACAATGTTCAAGTTCACCAAGATCGTGATGTATTTCGCGCCCTTCGGTGTGGGGGCGGCGATTGCCTATACCGTCGGCAGCACGGGCATCGGCGTCCTGCTGAATCTGGCAAAGCTGCTCCTGACGTTGTATGCGGCGCTCGCGGTATTCATTGGGTGCGTGCTGCTGCCGGTGGCTTTGCTGGCGCGTGTGCCGCTGAAAAAATTTATTGCCGCGGTTGCCGAACCGGTCTCGATCGCGTTCGGGACATCGAGCTCCGAGGCAGCATTGCCCAGTGCAATGGAGGCGATGGAGGGAATCGGCGTGCCGCGTCCGGTGGTGGCATTCGTCATGCCGACGGGCTACAGCTTTAACCTCGATGGCAGCACCCTATACCTCTCGCTGGCAGCGATCTTTGTGGCGCAGGCGGCAGGCATGCACCTTAGCTTGGGCCGGCAGTTGTTGCTGCTCGTCACTCTCATGCTGACGAGCAAGGGCGTGGCAGGGGTCTCTCGCGCGGCCATCGTCATATTGTTGGGAACAGTCGGATCGTTCGGTCTGCCGACTGAGCCGGTTTTCATCTTGCTCGGCATCGATCCCCTGATGGATATGGCGCGGACCGCCATCAATGTATTGGGCAACTGCCTGGCCACGGTGGTGGTGGCGCGGTGGGAAGGCGATTTCAAAGACGCTGCGTCTGCGTCGATTTCGGCGAGCGCTTTAAACGTTGAGCCATGTGGCCATGACGATTACGACGAAATCGTCCGGCGGCCGTTTCGCCCATTCGTCTCGTATGGATTAAACTTCTTGCTCCGGAAAAACGTCCCGAGAACGTGTGGGGACCCGGAGTCAAAATCCAATCCCGATTTGAAAGCGTACGTAATCCGTGCCTGGATCAATTTCTGATATTCGCCTGCTCCTAAAAGTAAATTCTCTGCCCAAGGCTCCAGAGGCCCGATGCGTGTTCATCACGGGAGGAACCGGCTATCTCGGCGGAAGCCTGATTCCGGTTCTGATTGAGCGCGGCCATCGCGTGCGCGCTCTGATCCGCCCAGAATCGAAGGCCACGCTGCCGCCGGGGTGCGAGGTGGTGTCGGGGAATGCGCTTGACGTCGGCACCTACAAGCACCTGGTCCGGCCGGCCGATACTTTCGTGCACCTGGTCGGGGTTCCCAACCCATCGCCGGCGAAAGGGGCGGAGTTTCGCGCCGTCGATCTGGTTTCCGGGCGGGCGGCGATTAGCGCCGCCGCTGAGCTCGGCGTGCCCCACTTTGTGTACTTGAGCGTGGCCCATCCGGCGCCCATGATGAAGGACTATATTTCGGTGCGCTCCGAGTGCGAGCAAATGATTCAGGAGCGCCATCTCAACGCGACCGTTCTACGACCCTGGTACGTGCTCGGGCCAGAGCACCGCTGGCCCTACTTTTTACTGCCTTTTTATAAGCTGGCGGAGTGGCTGCCGTTCACGCGCGAGGGCGCCCACCGCCTGGGCTTGGTGACGCTGCGGCAGATGGTACTGGCGCTGGCCGCGGCGGTCGAGCAGCCCGCACAGGGGGTGCGTATCGTTGGTGTTCCCGAGATTCGGACCGCGAGTTTGAACCTCTCACCGGAAGTAACTCAGAAGCGCTAAAGCGTGAATTAATCGAGTAACCGGTTACGCCGGTAGTGTGCTGAACAGGCGCAAAGGCTTGCCCAGAGCCTCATTTCAACCGAAGGTAACCCCAATTACCGAAGCTCATGCACACGGGGAATCTTTGCACTTTCCATTCAAGATGCGATCTTGAATAGGCGATCTTGACTTAGATGAAGATCGAGCCGGGCGGGCAGAAAGGAACTCATGGACCGCGAGAACCAGGAAAGCATGGAAGAGATTCAATTGCGGATTCTGCGCGTCACCGACGACCTGCGCATCATCCAGAGCGAACTCAACTGCGCCGCCATGCAAGCCCCCACGGACCCCGAACTCTTGGAAGCTCTCTCCCAGCCTTCGCAATTGGAGTCTCTCAACGTCCTGAAATCGGTGGTCGACCAGATGAGGCATTTTCTCTGGTTCTACATGCAGGTGGTGACCAGCGACTCCGAGATGGGGGAGAAGTTTCGCCAGACATTGCGCCTGGATCCGCCGGCCCGCACGCCCGAAGTGGACCAGCAATTTCAGAGCGCGACCGATGCGATCATGCTGCGCTATCTCGCCGATAACCGGGGCCGCAAGCCGAACTAACTTCTCGCTACCCGCATTTGCGGGCGGTACAATCAGGGGTGATGAATCCCGCGATGCGTTTTGCCGACCCGGCCGACGCCGCGGAAATCGCGGCCCTGGTCAATGCCGCCTTTAACCCGGAGCGTTTCTTCATCTCCGGAGACCGTACCAATCCTGAAAAAGTGAAAACTCTGCTCGAGAAGGGCAGATTTATTGTGTTTCACGAGAATGAGCGTTTACTGGGCTGCATCTATGTCGAATTGCGCGGCGAGCGGGGTTACTTTGGATTGCTTTCGGTCGACCCGTCGCGCCAACGTGGTGGTATCGGCGCGCAGCTAATTCCTGCCGCTGAAGAGTATTGTCGCGAAGCTGGCTGCAGGTTCATGGACCTCACGTTCGTCAATTTGAGGCTGCCGCTGCCAGCTTACTACCAGCGCCTGGGCTACGAGGAGAGCGGGACGCTGCCCTTTCCCGCCGATCAGGCCACCCCAAATCAGCCTGTGCATTTGGTGCAGATGTCGAAGGCGCTATAGCGGGGTGCTTACTAATAATGGTCAACCAGTGTAATTGGAATTTCACAACAACTATCGTCTTGATTCATATCATATCGCCCTTGTAGGCAAGGTCGAGTTAGAATGGCTGCCGTTCCAGTGGTCAAGAATGAGTTTTCGTTTTTAAGCCAAAAGTAAAGGCAGAAGAAGACCATGTATCGGGTGATACGAGATCGTGGAAGTTTTCGGATCGTTTTCGTTATGGCGTTGGCGATGGCGCTCATGGGCGCGCTGTATGTTCTAGCACAGGCGCAAACCGGTGGCGCCCCAGCGCCGTCTTGGCGGCGCGTCCCGCAAGGCGCTGGTGCGCTCCCGGCAGCCAACGCGCCGGGGCAAGGACGCCTCCACCGCCCGCGCCGGGCGGCCAGCGCGCAGACCTCATCCAACGCGTACACCGAGAGCGTGCTCTACGGTTTTTCCGGTTTTTGCACGCAACCCGGCTGCGCTAACGGCACTTATCCCGAGGCTGGCCTAGTCGAGGACGCTTCTGGCAACCTCTACGGGACGACCAGCGTTGGTGGTAGCGGCATCAGCGGTGGGACAGTTTTCAAACTGGCACCGAACGGCGACGGCAGCTACAGCGAGAGCGTGCTCTACAGTTTCTGCTCGCAAGGAGGCACTAGCTGCACGGACGGCGCTAATCCCTTGGCAAGCCTGATAAAAGACGCATCCGGCAATCTCTATGGGACGACCGCTAATGGCGGTGCCAATTATAGTTCCAATTGCTCGAACGGTAGTTGCGGTACGGTCTTCAAGTTGGCACCGAATGGCAATGGCGGCTACAGCGAAACCGTGCTCTACAGCTTCTGCTCGCAAGGAGGCACTAGCTGCACGGACGGCGCTAACCCCTTGGCAGGCCTGATCGAAGACTCTTCCGGCAATCTCTATGGGACTACTTGGCAGGGCGGCGCAACCATACCATTTGGCGACCGCACAACTACTGCCGGTACGGTCTTCAAGCTGACACCGAACGGCGAGGGCGGCTACAGTGAGAGCGTGCTCTACACCTTCTGTTCTCAGAGCGGCTGCGCGGATGGCGAGTGGCCCGAGGCTGGCCTGATCGAAGACGCTTCCGGCAACTTTTATGGGACGACCTCCGCTGGCGGCGCAACGATAATCCTTAACGGCTACACGACCACCGGCGGCGCGGCTTTCAAGCTGACACCGAAAGGCGATGGCAGCTATAGCGAGAGCGTGCTCTACAATTTTTGTTCGCAAAGCGGTTGTACCGACGGCTTGGGGCCATCAACAAGCCTGATCGAGGACGCTTCCGGCAACCTCTTTGGGACGACTTGGCAGGGCGGCGCGAATTGCCAATACGGTTATGACGGTGCTGGCTGCGGTACGGTTTTCAAGCTTGTGCAGAACGGCGACGGCGGTTACAGCGAGAACGTGCTGTACAGCTTTTGCGCGCAAGGCGGCACTGGCTGCCCGGACGGCTACGCGCCCTCGTCTGGCGTGATCGAAGACGCATCCGGTAACCTCTTTGGGACGACTTTCGATGGTGGCGTCTATGATGTGTATGGTGATGGTGGCACAGTTTTTGAACTTACGCCGAGCGGGCTCGGCTACACAGAAACCGTGTTGTACAGCTTTTGCGCGCAAAACTCTCCCACCATCGCCTGCACGGACGGCGAGTCACCCCAGGGTGGCGTGATCGAAGACGCTTCCGGCAACTTCTATGGGACAAGCGACGGGGGTGGGCCCAATTACTATGGCACGGTTTTCAAGTTGTCGCCGCCTCCGCCTGGCTTCACGGTTTCGGCGAACCCCACTTCCCTTATGCTCAAGGCCGGGCAGAGCGGGACGGCGGCGTTAACGGTCACGCCCGAGAATGGGTTCGACTCGACGGTCAGCTTCGCGTGCAGCGGCTTGCCGGCGGAGGCGAGTTGCAGCTTCAATCCGCAGACGGTGACGCCGAGCGGCGGCCAGCCGGCCACGACGACGGTGACCATCAGCACGACAGCTCCCATGTCAGCGGCGCTGCGGGGGGCGGGTCGCAATCCGCAGGCGGCCTATGTTTTACTGCTGCCCGGGTTGGCCCTGGGCCTTGTGGGCGCGGCGCGCGGGAAGGCTACGCGGCGCGGCCTCCATCTGCGGGGCCTGCTAATGCCGCTGGGATTGGTACTGGCGCTAGCCTCGTGTGGCGGCAGCGGGAGCGGCGGTGGTGGTGGCAACACGGGCACTCCGCCCGGCACGAGCACAGTAACGGTTACGGCGGGCGGCACGGGTGGCACGAGCCAGACCACCATCCTGACCCTCACTGTCACGCAGTAAATAAAGACAGAGAAAGCGGCACCGGAAAGAATTTTGGTCCGATTCAGCGCCAAACCTTACAAACCTAGTGGCTCTTGGATTCGACTTAAGGCGTGCGGGCGCAGGGAGTAACCCTGATGCCTCTCTGATAAGAGTGACGAAATGCATGCGCTTTTATTCACCTTTTCGAGGCCTAGTAAGCCTTTTCTCGCCGGCGAACAGTAGCTCTAGCTGTTACTTTCAGAGCGATGTGCAGGAGATCCGGCGCCAGCACCAGCCGCCGCCAGCAAAAAAAAGGGCGCGCCGCAGCGCGCCCGAAGGCAAAGAAGAATTTGCAAATAGCAAAAATCCGGAGACGAATCTTACTTCCCAAACCCTGCGGACTGCATCGATTGCCGCGAGATGTCCGCCGTCGACGCGATCCCCTGCATACGCAGTTTGAATTCGTCGGCGTTCGAAGCGTTCTCGAGAGCGGTGTCGTAATGGACCAGGTCGGCCTGGAACAGATCCCAGAGCGATTGGTCGAAGGTCTGCATGCCGTACTGCGAAGTGCCGGAGGAAATCGCGTCACGAATGGCGCGCGTTTTCTCGGGCACGAGAATGCACTCGCGGATGTAAGGCGTGTTGATCATGACCTCGACTGCCGGCACTCGGCCGTCGGCGTCCGAACGACGCACCAGGCGCTGGCTGACGATGGCGCGTAAAACCGCCGCCAATTGCAACCGAATCTGCTTCTGCTCCGGTGGCGGGAAGATGGCGATGATGCGGTTGATGCTTTCCACCGCATCCAGCGTGTGCAAGGTGGAGAAAACCATGTGGCCGGTTTCCGCGGCGTGCAGGGCGGTGCCGATCGTTTCCAGGTCCCGCATTTCGCCGACCAGGATGACGTCCGGATCCTGACGCAAGCTGGCGCGCAGCGCAGCGGAGAACGACGGAGTGTCGACTTCAATCTCGCGCTGGTTCACATAGCCTTTTTTGTCGCGGTGCAGGAATTCGATCGGGTCTTCGATGGTGATGATGTGCTCGGCGCGCGTCGAATTGATGCGATCGACCATGGCGGCGAGCGTGGTGGATTTGCCGGAGCCGGTGACGCCGGTGACCAGAACCAGGCCCCGTGGCATGTCGCAAATCTGCTCGACTACCTTCGGCAAGAATAGTTCGTCGAGGGCGCGAATCTTGGTCGGAATGACGCGGAGCACCAATCCCACGTTGCCGCGCTGCTGGAATACGTTGACACGGAAGCGTCCCAGGCCGGCGACGCCGTAGGCCATGTCGATTTCGGTGGTCTCTTTGAATTTCTGCTTTTGACGTGCCGACATCATGCTGAAGGCCATGTTCAGCATGTCTTCGGCGGAAACGCGGGGCTGGTCGGTCAGCGGAAACAGGTCGCCATCGATGCGCAGGTGGGGGTAGTTTCCCACTTTGAGGTGCAAGTCGGAGGCGCGGCGTTCCATGGCAATGCGGAGCAGATCATCGATATTCATGTGGGCGAGAGTACCGCTGTAAGCATGATGACCGACGCGGAGGGTGACGACGAGATGACGGAGGTAACGGGACCTTTGGGGTGCGAGCTACGAGTCACGAGCTTACGAGTCTCGAGCTAGGGCCCGGAGGCGGATTAGAATTAGTCCAGCGAATATAGCCAATGTCCAAGCCATGGAAATCAACATTCAACAAGCCAAACAGCAGTTCTCCCGCCTGCTACGCCGGGTGAACGAGGGCGAAGAGGTTACTATCACGCGCGCGGGAGTACCGGTTGCTCGATTGGTTCGGATCGAACACAAGCCCGCGGGGAAACGTCCGATGGGAATGAACCGAGGAAAAATCTGGATCGCAGAAGATTTTGATGCTCCACTTCCTGATCATCTGCTCAAACTTTTCTACGGTGGGGAACTTCCGAGGAAAAAGCGCAATAACCTCAATAAAATACACCCTTGAAATTCTCTGGACCGGAAGATAGAAAAGCCGCCCTCGCGAGCGGCTTTTCTGAAGACATCTATTCTTGACAGCTACATGGCGCGGACAAGAGTGTCCGCGCTACACGAACTAGGCGGCGCTTGCGGCCACCGGCGGCTGCAACGGCTCGTCGTAGCTGCCACCATAAATCTGCGGCACCTTCGATCCCATGGGACGTAAGTAAGTAGCCAGCTCGCCGCGATGGTGGATGCTGTGATTGTTTTGGAATTGCAGATAGAGGACGGCCGGAAGGTTGAAGACGCCGAAGAATTCGATCGGAGTTCCCAATTGTTCGGCGGACATGGCGCGCACGCGATCCCCGGCACGCGCGATATTGCGGTCGTACCATTCGACGAGGTCGGCAATATTCGCCGGCTTGTCGTCGGCGGGCGTCATGTTGAACTTCAAATCCGCAATGCCGTCGAGGAAGTGGACATCGGAACTGGCGATGTGCCACGCCAAATCCCATGCAGTGCGTGCGCAAGGATCCGGGCGGTAGTCGCTCTTGGCGTCGGGCACGGCGGCCAGAACTTTTCTGGTTTTATCGACTTCCCGGGACAGGCCATCCAACATCATGGCGCGATAGACGAGCAGAAATTCAGGCGTGGGAGCATGCATAGAGGTTCTCCTTCGGGCTGGGAGTAGTCGTGAACGCCCCGCGAGCAGCGGCGGCGCTCACTTACTTTAGAAGAAGAGGAAGCGAAGAGCAAGGCGCTCCCGAGGCGGCTTTTGACAACTGAAACTAAACTGCCACCGGCTGTTTCGTCCCCACCGGCACCGGCGTCAGCCAATTGTGCAGGTCCGCCTTCTCGCCACGAACCACCCCATAAAATTCCTGCTGAATTGCTTTGGTGATTGCGCCGACCTTTCCCTCGCCGACGGTAATTTTGTCGACGGAACGGATCGATGTGATTTCGGCGGCAGTGCCGGTGAAGAAGACTTCGTCGGCGATATACAGCGATTCCCGCGGGATTTGCTGCTGGACGACCTCGATGCTGAGATCGCGGGCGATCTGCAGAACCGAATCGCGCGTGATGCCCGGTAGCACCGAGTTGCCGAGCGGTGCCGTTTGCAGCACGTCCTTGCGCACGACAAACAGATTCTCGCCCGAGCCCTCGCTGACATATCCGTTCACGTCGAGCGCAATCCCTTCCGCATAGCCATTGACGATGGCTTCCATTTTAATGAGCTGCGAGTTCATGTAATTCGCGCCCGCTTTGGCGATGGCGGGCAGCGTGTTCGGCGCAATGCGTGTCCACGAAGAAACACAAACGTCCACGCCCTGGTTCGCATCCGCACCCAGGTATTTGCCCCACGGGTAATTGCAGATATAGACCTCGGTCGGCGAATTGAACGGATTGACGCCGGCTTCGCCGTACCCGCGCAGAATTACCGGCCGGATGTAGCAGGGCCACACGCCATTTTTGCCGACCAGTTCGACCATGCCGCTCAGGATTTCGTCGGCGGTGAAGGGAACTTCAATGCGGTAGATGCGCGCCGAGTTGATCAGCCGCTCCATGTGTTCCTTGGCGCGGAAAATGGCCGGGCCGCTGGGCAGTGCGTAGCAGCGAATACCTTCAAAAACCGAAGAGCCATAGTGCACGACGTGCGACATCACGTGAATCGTGGCGTCATCCCAATTGATGAACTTCCCGTTGTGCCAGACCTTTTCCGTCTTCTGAATGGCCATGAACGCTCCTTGTGTTTTTCAAGATGCGCGGAAGCGGCTGAGGGTTTCCGAATCGTTGCAAGCTTGCCGTCGCTGAGGCCCCACCCCGAGGCTGGATGTCGAAGAACTCAGCAGTTCGCAGTTTAAACCAAGAATTGAAAACCACGAAGCTGAAATGCAGGTTTTGAGCAGTCTTTTTGAAGTGGAGGCGCGGGCGCGCGCCCCAGGCGGGCTCAGCCCTGCGGGCGGGAAAGACGCTCGCATGTTTTGTGCGGAGCTTCGTTTAGTGGCGCCAGATTGTCGGCGCTTTATGGCCATCGGCGGGTGCGTTCTCTGCCGGGCTGCTCTCGACGTGCTTGGCAGGCGCACTCGCGTTGGCCGAAGTAGCTGTGGGCGCCGCCGAACTCGTAATCGCCGCCTCCGTCTTTACGCCAACCTCGTCGCCCCGGAAGTACTCCCCTTTCGTGGTCCGCATCTCGGGCATGGCGGCGTAGGGCTTCGAGTAATCGTTGTTGGCATTCCAGAAGAGAAAGCCGATGCCACCCTTTTTTTTCGCCACCGAAACCTGCACCTCAACATACTTGGGCGAGTAAGTCTTGGTGCGCCAGGCAAAGGCTTGGAGCCAGGGACGAATCACTACTCCGCTGTCTTTCGTGATCAGCTTGAAGCGGTCCATCGACTCGCCGATAAAGTGTTCGGGCGCGTCGCCGGGCTTGGCATAGCCATCCATTCCGAAGAAGTGAGACGGATAGATCATGGGCGAGAGCACGTCGCAATGCTTGGCCATGGCCACGATGTCCTGGCCGGTGTGAGCCAAATCAACGGGCCGCTGCCACGCCATCACCCCGAACACGTCGAGTGACAGCAGCACTCCTGTCGGATGGATTTCCGCATAGGCGCGCTTCAGAAAATCGGCAAGCACCTCAGACCGCTGCCACTTGTCGTGCTCCGTCTGAAAGTGGAAGCTGGCATCTTTTTGATCGCCCTCGGCAGGGAAGCGCACGTAATCAAACTGGACTTCATCCACCCCGGACTGCGCGACGAACTTTGCCAAAGCGATGTCGTAGTCCTGGACCTTGAGATTCGACGGGTCGGTCCAGACTAGCTTGCCATTCTCGCGCCACGGTTCTCCCGTGCGATGAGACTTCACGGCCAGTTCCGGATGGGCGGTTACCAGGTGCTCGTCGCGGAAGATGGCAACGCGAGCGATGGCGTGCATATTTTGCGAGTGCAGGAAGCGGATCAATTTCGGCAGATCGGAGATGTAATGCCGCTGTCCGGTGGCCAGCGGATGATCGAAGGCGATATTAACGATGCCGTCGCTATCCTTGATGTCGAAGACCACGGCATTGCCGCCGACTTCACGCCAATGTCGGATAATGCGCGCGCCGTGATCGCTACCCGCCATCACGCCCGTTAAATAAATCGCGCGCACTTCGAAATCTCTTGCAACCGGCACAGACTTCTCTACAATAGGCGATTCGAGAATTCCGGGGATAAGGATTTGCTCTCCGGATTTGAGAAACGTTCCCGGGCGGTTGCCGTTGGCGGAGCGCATCGCTTCCGCCAGTTCACTTGAAGTCAGGTATCTGGTTTTCTTGAGGTACTTGCGTGCCACGGAGGGAATACTGTCTCCGCGCTGCGCCGTGTACAGTTCATTGCCTGGCGGGACAGGCACGGCGACAGGCGTTGGCGCCTGAGCTTGCTTGGCGGCCGCCGTCTGAACTGAGGCATTCTTGACCGACGCGCTCCCGACCTGAATCAAGTGCGCGGCATGAGGGTTTTGCACAGCGGCAACGGTCGACGAAAGCAGCACGAGCCGGGCTAACACCCAAGCGGACCGCAGGACAGTAAAACGAACCAAAGAACGACGCGCGGAACGAGGCAGGGACAAATGTTTTCTCCGAGTAGGAACTGTTTAACTCATTGTGTTTCATAGGTAATAGCCGTTGCCAGTTACGAACGGGCCAAGGCGTCCGGCAGTCGTACAGGGCTATCCGCTACGTGGGTACAGGGAAGTCCTGCTCACTGCAAAGAATTGCTCTTAGGGAGTTTGTTGACAAAATCTCGGGTTTATATGGATTGAGCTAGACGCATCTAAATCGACCAGAAACACGGGATTTACGGACATTGGCAGGTTGGCGAATGGCGTGCACAAGACAGTAACGGGTGACGGTGAGGTACAGCCCAACACCCGGTGACCAAAATGAGCAGCTTCCCAGAAAACTTGCACTTTCCGGAAAGGAAACAAGGGCCTGAGCGAATGAGAACGAACCTTGCCACCGTGCTCGATCCTACACGCCGCAGCAACGACGCCCGCGACTTTGAAGCCAACCTCCGCCGCAAAATCGTAGGCCAGGACCAGGCGATCGAGAAAGTCGCCGAGATCTATCAGATGTTTTTGGCCGGAATGAACGCGCCCGGCCGCCCCGTGGGCAACCTGCTGTTCCTCGGGCCGACCGGTTCGGGCAAGACCCGCGTGGTTGAAGCCGTCGCCGAGTCGCTCTTCGGCGACGCCAAAGCCTGCATCAAGATCGATTGCGCCGAGTTCCAGCACTCGCACGAGATTGCCAAGCTGATCGGTTCGCCTCCCGGATACCTTGGCCACCGCGAGACGCATCCGTTGCTTACACAGGAAGCGCTCAACCAGTGGCACACCGAAAAGCTGAAGCTCTCGATCCTGCTCTTCGACGAGATCGAGAAAGCTTCCGACTCGCTCTGGCAGTTGCTGCTCGGCATTCTCGACAAGGCCACGCTGACCCTTGGCGACAACCGCCGCGTGGATCTTTCGAGCTGCATCATCATCATGACCTCGAACCTCGGCGCCGCCGAAATGAACGGCTTGGTCGATGGCGGCCTCGGTTTTGCACCGAAGGCAGTGCAGGTCGACAATTCGCTCGACGAGAAGATCACCCGCTCGGCCGTGGACGCCGCGCGCCGCAAGTTTGCGCCTGAGTTCATGAACCGCATCGACAAGGTCGTGGTTTTCAAGACTCTGCGGCAGGAACACCTGAAGCAGATTCTCGACATCGAGCTCGGCATGGTCCAGCAGCGCGTCCTGATGGCCTCCGGCGCGCACCAGTTCGTTTTCAACTGCACAGCGCAGGTAAAAGACTTCCTGCTCCGCGAAGGCACCGACCCGAAATACGGCGCCCGTCACCTGAAGCGCGCCATCGAGCGCCATCTGGTGTTTCCGCTCGCGAACCTCGTCGCCACCGGCCAGGTAAAGCTCGGCGATTTCGTCCGCGTCGATCTGCTCGGCGAAAGCAAACTAACGTTTGTGAAAGAAGCCGAGGGCGCCATGGTTCCTGTGCTGCTCGAGCGCTACGGAGCAGCCGCAGCGGTTCCGGCAGTCGCGGCCGCGCGAGCGTCGCGTCCCGTGATTGCGCGTAAAGAGTTTGGCGCGATCAACGAGAACAAATAGTTTGGGAAGGGCACGGCTTCAACCGTGCCGCCATCAAGTTGCTGGTAGGTAAAGTAAGGGGACACCGCAGGGGTGCGGTGTCCCGGTTTTTTTGGTGCACGCCGCCCGTTACGCTTCCATTGCCTGATACCGGAGTACGTCCTCTACCTCGACAGTCAACTCATCCGTAGCCTTATTGATGCGCTCAGTTATACAACCGGGCTTCAAGCGTAGCGTGACTTCCGTCACGTATCGACGTAGCCAAATCACACAGAAAATAGCGAGGCTTCCGTCAGAATGATGCAACGGAGGGATCTTTGTTTGTGTTAAGGCTCGATTATCTGTCTTGTGTTTTGACCATCGCGTCCACAGTATTAGTGGGACGCCGCTGCTGGGAAGGCTGGGCTCTAGCCACGGTTAATAGCGTCATCATCTGCATTATTGGCTTGCGTACGTCGCAACTTGGATTCATTCCGGCCAACGTCTTTTGCATCGCCATGAGCGCCATCAATCTGCGTTCCTGGCGCAGAATGCGAACGTAAACTGCGAGAACTCTGGCCGAAACGGTGGCGCGTCAGCGCGAATCAGTGCCCCATCCACGCGTCAGCAGCCCCCCCCTCCCGGCCCGCCAAAGTAAAACTGGGTAGGATCATATTCCAGCCCCGCATCCTTGTAGCATTTCGGATCCGGCTGCTCCAAAGTCAGATTCGCCCATATATCTGACCCCTTGGTGTCGTGATACCAGACCTGATCCTGATAGGCGGCGTACTTGTAACCCTTTTTGGGCCATTTTCCGCTCCCCATGGGAGGCCAGTGGCCGCTCCCGGCAACCTCGCCGCCGTATTGCACGACCGTCGCGTGATGAGCCAACTGCCCGCCGCCATAAATCGAAACGGGATAGTATCCGACCCACTCGCCTCCCAGCCCTAGCCACCAGTTCTTCTGGTAGAGATAGAACTCCGCTTCAAAGTAATATTGGGCGCCGCCGACTTTACTGTAATTGTTGAAGTTGCTCCCAAAGTACCAATCGCCCGCGACTTGCACGAATCCGTCGCACTCCAGGTTGTAGCAGCCGGTGCTTTGGTAATCGTCTGCCGTCCAGTAAACAAAGAGCACAGAATCCTCGGTTCCCCAGTAGGCGGGCTGATTCTGCCAACCCACCTCGGCCGTCTGGGTTGGAGAGCCTCCCGCATACCAGTGTTGCGACAGGGACATCGCATCTCCCTTCCCGAGATTGACGTAGGGTTTCCAAAGATTCAGATCCGAGTGCCCGCCCAGATTGTTCACCTTCTGTTGCGTGAATGCGTAGTGGTGGACATCTGACGTTGGAGTGTTCTCCATTCGAACCGGATGCGTCAGCGGCACTACCGCGGTACTTCGCGAAGAAATCCCGCAAAGTCGCAAATCGAGTCATGTCCTCCAATGTGACGCGCCGCATTGGGATGGTCTGCGCTTCGCACCGGGTTGAGTTCCCGAACGAGTCAACCACCCCAAACGCAACCTGTGATGCCGGTATAGGCGCGTCTGCGCCGCGGTCCTGTTGCACGCGCGGAACTGTGGGAGGCGGACTGGCGATCTGGCCTTGCCCATAACGACGGAAGGACGCCTGTTGTTCGATCGGGATACAGTCGAACGCATGACCGCCGAGAGAAAAACTCTGGCTTACTGTGACTCCTTCATACAGACCAAGAATATGTTGGCGCATGGCCTCGAAGGAGGCAGCATCCTTCACGTGGCTCTCCGCCCGCCACATGTAATCCGCCGGCCCGGCAGAGTAAGTATTGGCAATAAAGTTCTGGAACGAGATGAGTTGACCAGGCTCCGATTGGCCATGGAGCCACGTGGAAAGCGTCAACAGGGCCGCCGCGACATAGAAAAAGCGCCGGCCGGAACTCCTGCCGCCCGAGTGATGACGAGCAGACCCGCCGAACGATGGGTCGTGAGACGATGCGACGAAGGATGACTCGGCCGACGAACGGGCGTTCATTTTGTCCTCCTGGAGACCTTCCAAAAACAGGGCTGCTATGTTACTGCCCTTCATGCTGTAACGCGACAAAAAAGTTCGGCAGGGGCCAGTGGAAACGGTTCTTGGCCTAAAAAACGAAGGGTTGTTACCCGGGTTTAGGCCATAGGTGGCCGACCGACGCCGATTTTCACTTATCGGTAGCCGAAGAATATCGAGTTGCTCTCCCCATTGGCATTCAAGATGGAGGCCTTGAAGAGACGAATGCCGCGTCGGAAATTATCTTCGGAGAGCGCCGGGGCTTGAAAGGTGATGGTATTTCCGTCGGTGGATGGGACGCCCTCCACCAAAGCGGAGCCGATCCTAACCGTATTGGCAGTTGACGTGAAACCGCTGCCGCGCACTGTAACCGTATCGCCCGCCGAAACAATCTGCGTCGGATACATTAGCTGAATAGAAACCGGACGAGGCGGCGTTGAGGTCACGGTAAGTGGTACAGCGTTACTGCTAACCCCCTCGCCTTCTAAGGTGACAGAAATCTGATAGGTACCGGCCGGCGTTCGAATGCCGCAGAAGTTAGTCCTTCCGTATGTCCTCGCCGGACAGTCGTTGACATCGATATGATTCGGCGGAATAGGAACACAGTCTTCCCCAATCTCGATGTATCCGGCCTGACAACTGATGATGTCCAGAGAGGGTGGGATTTCGAATGTCAGGGATGTTCCGTCTCGAGCTATGGTCGGCGGGGACATCGAAGTATTAGAGTGATCATTAAAAATCACTGCCGTAGTGAAGTTCGGAATTCTAAAGTTTCGGCCATAAACGGTGACGGTCGCGCCCGGCTGAAGCCGCCTCCGGAGAAATCCTTGAAATCTCAATCGGAGGTTTCAGGTTGAGCGTCTTCAGCATTCCGACGGCTTCCCTGAATACTTGCCGAAGCTGTGGGCTACTCTTGGCAGGCAGCTGGTTAACGTCGTGGGAGTTGTACGCGAGTGTGATGGTGTAGTCGCTCTCGCTTCCAGAGTCGCTAAAGAAAGATCCGAACTACGCAGTTCGTCTGCTGGCGGGGAAATTGCACCCGTTGCCGGATTTGGAAGCGTCGGTATAGAGATTGATCAGGTATATCGATTGATTGACGTTTGTGCGGTCAGATTGTGAACATTCGTCTCCGCTCGCCGGCTGATCGACGTTGTGCAAGACCGCATCGATGCTTGGCAGTCCGCGCACGATTTCAACAAAGCGACCGCCCGCTATGCCGCTGGCATGCGTAAATATCGGATTGACGTACAACAGATAATCCCCGCGAATCAAACTCAATCTCTGATCGCCAGAGTCAGCCACCCGCCATCCCGGCAAGATCGTCATCGATAGATACGAGTTCTTGAATTTACGCCCAACCTTTTTGTTTTTACCTTGCGGATTGAACCGCGCTGCTTTGGCAGAAAGCTGCCCGCGCAAAAACAGACGCAACAAATAGGATGATTACGAAACTCAATCCACGACGATTCATCGGCTGCACTATAACATTGAAAAAAGTTTACGCCGACGAGTGTGCCACATCGCACCGACACAACCAGGAAACGCGGTGTTGGTCCGATTCTCGGCACATGGAAGGCGAGACTACTTGACCGTGATGCCGGGCTTCGCCGAGTCGTATCAGGACCCTAAAGCCACAAATCATCCGGTACTTCGGTAATTACCCGTAATACGGCCTTCCGTGCGATTCTCCTTCTTGCCGTAGAAGCCCATCGACCGCGGCTGAAGAACTGACTCATCCTCAGCCGCGGAACTCCAAGCGAGGTATTCATGTTGCAGTCTCCGGAAAGCAAGTACACGCCAGCCGTCGCTCCTGCCACCAATTACACGCCAGTCAAAGCCACCTCGCCCATGGATCAGGCCAACATCGGCCGCTCGCTCGTAATTAAGGGCGAGATCACGGGTGCCGAATCCCTCTTCATCGATGGACGCGTCGAGGGCACCATCAGCTTTCCCGAGAATCGAGTGACCATCGGCCGCAACGGCAACGTCGCCGCCAACATCGTCGCCAAGGAAGTTGTCATCATGGGCAAAGTGCAGGGCAACGTCGAGTGCGCCGACCGTCTCGATATCCGAAATGAAGGCCTGCTCTCGGGCGACGTCATCACGCACCGCATCAGCGTCGAGGAAGGCGCCATCCTCAAGGGTGGAGTCGAAGTCCGTCACTCCGAAAAGAAAGAGCAGACGCAGCATCAACAAAATCAGGCCAAGCCCGCCGAGGCGGCGAAGGCTGCGGTCGCGACCGCCGGCACCCAGGCTCCCAAGGCGATGACCGCCACCGCTGGCCAGGCATAAGTTTTTCGGGATCGAATGCGTTAACCGACGATTCTAGACCCGACAAAAAGAAGGGACAGGCAAACTGCCTGTCCCTTTTGCTATTGCTATGCATTTCCGCAAATGCCGCAAAAACCGCGAGGTAAAAACTGAGAGCTGACAGCTGACAGCGGGTTTTATTTCTTCCCCTTGAAGTCGAGCGCCGCCGAGTTGATGCAGTAACGCATTCCGGTTGGCCGCGGCCCGTCCGGAAACAGGTGGCCCAGATGCGCGTCGCAGTGGGCGCATCGCACCTCCGTCCTCGTCATGCCATAGCTGCGATCGGTGAGTTCTTTGATGTTCTTCTTGTCCGCCGCGTTATAGAAACTCGGCCAGCCTGTCCCTGAATCGAACTTGGTGTCCGAGCCAAACAGCAGCGCGCCGCAACAAACGCAGTGGTAGGAGCCGTCATCGTGCATGTTCCAATACTTGCCGGTGAAAGCGGGCTCGGTTCCGCACTGCCGCGCCACCTGATACTGCTCCGGCGTGAGCTGCTCCTGCCACTCCCGGTCGGTCTTTTGGACCTTCTCAGCGCCCGTGCTCTGGACACTCTCTATTGCCTTGTCTGTCATGCTCTATCTCCGGAGAATAAGATGCCCGCTCCGAGAAAAAGTCGCAAGGAGCCTACTCGAAACTCCCAAAAAACCGAACAATTTCGGAGTGATCGCGCTCACAGCACGCGTCTACTTCTTGCTGTGAGATAAACGACAGGCGGTGTGCCTGTTGCGCTGGCCGAAACTCAAAAAATTGAGGTAAAGCATGGGCGATCTGAGCGCGCATTTCTCCAAGGTCGAATTAGCTTGCCACTGCTGCGGCGAACTGAAAATCGAGAGCGCATTGATCGAAGCGCTCGAACGCCTGCGCGTATTGGCCGGCAAAGAAATCATCGTCCACGACGGCTACCGCTGCCCGGCGCACAACCAGGAAGTCGGCGGAGTCACCGACAGCGAGCACACTCGCGGCATGGCTGCTGATATCGCCATCCATGGCCTCTCGTTGCAGCAAATGTACGAACTTGCGCTCCAGGTTTCAACTTTCCGCAACGGCGGAATCGGCGTCTATGATGGTTGCTTTCTGCACGTGGACACTCGCCCCCATGCCGCGCGCTGGGCGCGCGTGCGGGGGCAGTATGTGGGAATTCAGCATCTCGTCACCACCCCGCCGATGCTGCTCGCGCAAGTTAGGACTGATTCCCAACGCGCCGAGACCGCCTAGCAGGCTGCAAATAAGACACGCCGAGCTCGATTTTGGGTGGCGCAGCGATTTTAGGCTAAGAGATTGCAAGACCTGCATGCGGCCTGCCGTGTGGTCTGCGGTTTTTATCGGGCCTGCGCCACTTCAAGAGTTCGCTAAATCCCTTGCTGGAAGCCGGTTTTCGAGCCATCGCACATCCGGGTACCTCCTTGTTTCGCGCTTTTCAAGGCTTAGTTTACGCAGGTCGCCTTTCCCATAAAGTGCAGACCCTTTCACCATCACCTCTCGCACCAGCCCCCGAAATCCAAATAACAGGAACATTCTCAAGGGCTTAGAGCCCAAGCAACATATGGATTAAGGGATGCATTACAGAGTGCGCAGCCCCGTGCGCCGAGGGGCGATTTTGGGGGACCCTTGACCATCGTTTACAGCGCGGAATGCAAGGCTTCTCAGAAGGCAAACCGCCCGGCCGCCATGCTTCCGATCCTGGTGGTCCTGTTCGTTGTTTCCTATTGCCTGCTGACCCTGCTGGTTTTCGAGCAAGGCCAGACCATCGAGTCGCAGCGCAGCCTGATCCGCGCCATGCTCCAGGACAGCACGCAACTGGCCGCGCTCAAAGGCAAGGTCGCGCAGGCCGAGAGCCAGCGCCAGCACAACCAGGCCGCCGCTCCAGCCGATCGGAAAAACTCCGGCCAGAACACCGTCGCTCCCCAAGGTTCCGACAAGACCGCCAAACAGCCGGGCAAGCCGCCGCGCACCATGAAGCAGGCGCCCGGCAAACCGCCGTCCGATTTAGAGGACGTGCGGCGCGCAACAAGAGTTATTTGAGTTGTTGGTAGGTAAGAGGCCTGCCCTGCGTGGTACAGGGGGCCGCAAAGCTGAACAAGGCAAGCAAAGCATTAAAGCTTAAAAGAACGGTTCTGTGAGATCGGCCTCTGGTAGAAGGCCGTGATCGAGTGAGACCCTATGAAGGTTCTGGTCCTGGCCCTAGCCTTATCGCTCCCGTTCCCGAAGCTTACGCCCCCAGCCAAGCTCTCTCCCACCTCTTCTGAACAGCCGGCCAAGAAGAAGGGCGGGCGCTGGTACTTCGCCGCCAACGGCCATGCCGTCTACTGCTATGGGCCGGTTGTGACGCTGCCGCAACCCGACGGCCTGCTGAAAGTGGCCACCTTCTGCCGGGGTGATCTGCCCATGGTTCCGCTGAAGGACTAGCCGCTGACGGCCTAGGCTTAACCCGCCGTGCTCCAAGGCTTGGAACCCTCTTGTCAATGATCTTCTGTCAGTGATCCAGCGCACCTCTCGCGAAGAAAACGGGAACGGTATTTTCTGTTACGTTCGTGTCTTTTATCCCATATTTCCCACGCCTAGACTGGACGCATGGACCCGCGTGCGCGCCGCATCTCTGTGCCATTTCTATTTCGACTCGTCTGCATATTGCTGGTGGGAGGCCTGTTAGTCTCCGGCCTGTTCGCCCAGCCAAGCGTTTCCAAACGCAAGATCGTGATGAAGGCTGCCGCCTCTTACCCGACCTTGGCTCGGCACATGGCGCTCTCAGGAGTGGTAAGGATCGATGCGGTAGTGGCCCCCGATGGCACCGTCAAAGCTCTCGATGTTAAGGGCGGCCACCCCGTTCTGGCGCAGGCCGCATCAAACACAATCCGCCAATGGAAATGGGAACCTGCCCCACGCGAATCCCACGAATTGGTAGAGATCCGCTTCTCGCCACCGGAGTAGTTTTTAAGTTCTCAGCTCTCAGTAAATTCCCCGGTGGCGCGGGAGAGACTCTTAATTTTTCTGAGAACTGAGAACCGGGAACTGTTGTGCAGCCCTCAGCGTGGTTGTAGGATCATCCGGTTGAAAGCGCCGGCCGGTGCAAGAGCCACGATCGTCCTGCCGGGCTCGCAGGGGTGAGGCGTGAATACCTTCCCGGTTTTGTTGGCCGCGCTTTGCGTTTACGCGATCTCTTATCGCTACTACAGCGCCTTCATCGCCGCCAAGGCCCTGGCGCTCGACGATCGCCGCACCACTCCCAGCCACCTCTTCGCCGACGGCCACAATTACGTCGCCTCTCCGCGCTGGGTGCTCTTCGGACATCACTTCGCAGCCATTGCGGGCGCGGGGCCACTCGTCGGCCCGACTCTGGCCGCGCAGTTTGGATTTGCTCCCGGCTTTCTCTGGCTGCTGATCGGCGCCGTGCTCGCCGGATGCGTGCAGGATTTCACGGTGCTCGTGGCCTCCGTACGCCATCGCGGGCGATCTCTGGCCGACATCGCGCGCACTGAAATCACTCCTTTCGCGGGCTTGGTGGCCATGATCGCGGTGCTGTTCATTCTTCTGGTGACCCTGGCCGGACTTGGCATTGTTGTCGTCAACGCGCTCTCCAACAGTCCCTGGGGCGTTTTCACCATCGGCATGACCATCCCGATCGCGATCATTATGGGACTCTGGATGTTCAAGAGCCATGCTGGAAAAATCACTGTCACTGGGCCCAGCATTTTCGGCGTGGTGGTTTTGATCGCGAGCGTGGTTGCCGGACATTGGGTGGCTCAGAGCGGGGCGGCGGGCGCGCTTACCTTCACGCCGCACCAGATCACAATTCTGATGGCGATCTACGGCCTCGTCGCGTCTGTGCTTCCGGTCTGGCTGGTGCTGGAGCCGCGCGACTATCTCTCGACATACGTCAAGCTGGGGACGATCGCGGTTCTTATCGTGGGCGTATTCGTCGTTCACCCGAATATTCAATTCCCAAATTTCACAACTTACGTGCACGGCGGCGGACCGATTATCAAAGGCACGCTCTTTCCGTTCCTTTTCGTGACCATTGCCTGCGGCGCGATTTCCGGCTTTCACTCGCTGGTCGCGTCGGGCACCACCCCGAAGATGCTCAACAAGGAAAGCGACGCGCGCTTCATTGGCTATGGCGCCATGGTCGCCGAGTCGTTAGTCGGGATCCTGGCACTGATCGCCGCCTGCTCGCTGCTACCCGGGAGATTACTTCGCCATCAACAGCGCGCCAGACGTGTTTCACAAACTAGGTCTCGCAACAGTGAACCTTGACGTTTTCTCACGTGAGGTGGGTGAGAAGTTGGCAGGGCGCACGGGCGGCGCGGTCTCGCTTGCCGTCGGAATGGCGCAGATTTTCCGAGGTCTTCCCGGCATGGACCGCCTGATGGGCTACTGGTATCACTATGCCATCATGTTCGAGGCGCTCTTTATTCTGACGACGGTCGATACCGGTACCCGCGTCGGCCGCTATGTGTTGCAGGAACTGCTGGGTAAAGTGCATAAGCCCTTCAGCAATAGCGCATGGCTGCCAGGAAACTTGATCACCAGCTTCTTCATCGTTCTCGGCTGGGGATACCTGATTTACACGGGAAATATCTCGACCATCTGGCCGCTCTTTGGAACCGGCAATCAGCTTCTGGCGACGATTGCGCTCGCCGTCACGACCACTTTTCTAATCAACATGGGCAAAGCGCGCTATGCCTGGATTACTTTTCTCCCCATGTGCTTCGTCGGAGTGACCACGGTGACAGCGGGCGTGCTCTCCATCAAAAACATTTTCTGGCCGCTAACTGCCAAGTCGGGCCAGGTATTCACCGGCTATCTCGATTCCATCCTGATGTCGATCTTCATTGTCGGAGTGGTGCTGGTAGTTTTCGATGCCGTCCGCCGCTGGATTGCCACTTTGAATGGTGCTCCAGCGCCCAACGAGGCGTTCGGCACACCCGTCACCGACACGGGTGAGATACGGATGGGTTGCTGCTGAAGCGGGCCCAGAAATCGGCCGACGTAAGCACGGAAACGACCTCAAGGTCGACCAGATCGTCCCATCGGCTGACCCACACGTTCAGGTCGGCAAGGCTCGGAGCCTCCATAATCTGGAAGCAGCGCGAGCCGTCCTCATCCATCCAACTCGCTTGGTAGGTGACGCCGTCCGGCAGCATTCGTCCGCAAACTTTGAAGCGTTCGCCCACCGGCTGCGGATCGCCGTTCTTGAAACGTTCAATGACCATGAAGAGCATGGAGAGAGTTTAGCGGATGTTCGGTGATCCCGATCATTGACCGCACTCTTTCAAGATGTTATAAACATTTGCTTTGTGCCGCAGGTGTGCCATGCGATGTGCATGCCGGCGGCGAGATGTTCCGACGCGGCCAAATCAGCACTCCTTATTTTTTATGCCTTGCGGTGGAAGCGTGATCGGAACTCCGGTGGCGAACGTTGCGCGGCACGGGGAATTGTCCGCGTCAATCACCGCTCCGGAGAAATCACACGTAAAACCCTGAGTCGAGACCACGAGGAGGATTTGTGATGCGCACCTGCCTAAAAGGTAGATGGACCACCCAGTTTGCGTCCGCCGGACGCGGGATCGCGAGAGCGTCCGCGACCCTTACGACATTTTTGTTGCTGATCACGACCTGCGCGCTGGCGCAACCTGCCGAAGAAGCGGGCGGCGGCGAGGCTGCGTTGAAACTACCCGACCTCTCGTCGGTCAGTTTTTTCAATAACGCCATCGACGGCCACAAGCTGCTGCTGATCGGAATTCTGTTTTGCCTGTTCGGTCTGGGCTTCGGCATGGCGATCTACATGCGCCTGAAGAACCTGCCCGTGCACCGCGCCATGCGCGAAATCTCCGAACTGATCTATGAGACCTGCAAGACCTACCTCGTTACGCAGGGCAAATTCCTGATGCTGCTGTGGGCATTTATTGCAGTGGTCATCGCCCTGTATTTCGGCGTGCTCCGTCACTTCGAGATTCAGCGCGTTTTCATAATCCTCGTCTTCAGCGTGGTCGGAATCGCGGGCAGCTACGGCGTGGCCTGGTTCGGCATTCGCGTGAATACGTTCGCGAATTCGCGGACCGCGTTTGCATCGCTGCCGGGCAAGCCCTATCCGGTGTATCAGATTCCGCTGGAAGCGGGCATGTCGATCGGCATGATGCTGATCTCGGTCGAACTGCTAATCATGCTCTTCATCCTGCTCTTTGTGCCGGGCGACTACGCCGGCCCCTGCTTCATCGGCTTCGCTATCGGCGAATCGCTGGGCGCGGCAGCGCTGCGTATCGCGGGCGGCATCTTTACCAAGATCGCCGACATCGGGTCGGACCTGATGAAGATCGTCTTCAAGATCAAAGAAGACGACGCGCGCAACCCGGGCGTGATCGCCGATTGCACGGGCGATAACGCGGGCGACTCGGTCGGCCCGTCGGCTGACGGTTTTGAGACCTACGGCGTAACCGGTGTGGCGCTGATTACCTTCATTCTGCTGGCCGTGAAGGACCCGACCATCCAGGTGCAGTTGCTGGTCTGGATTTTCGTAATGCGCGTCATGATGCTGGTGTCGTCGGCTGCTTCGTACTTCATTAACGGGGCCATTGCCAAAGCGAAATACGGCAACGCCCAGGAGATGAATTTCGAGCACCCGCTGACTTCGCTGGTATGGATCACTTCGATCGTTTCCATCGTCCTGACGTATTTGATTTCATCGCTCATCATCCCGACTTTGGGAGGAGACGCTTCGCAGTGGTGGAAGCTGGCGACGATTATTTCGTGCGGCACGCTGGCGGGCGCGGTCATTCCTGAATTGGTCAAGGTTTTCACCTCGGTGAACTCGCGTCACGTGCGGGAAGTGGTGAAGTCGTCACAAGAAGGCGGAGCGTCACTGGGAATTTTGTCGGGCTTTGTAGCGGGCAATTTCTCCGGCTACTACCTTGGCCTCTCGATGATGTTCCTGATGGCCATTGCCTACTACATGAGCACGATGGGACTGGCGGTGGCGGCGAGCATGCTCGCGCCGGCGGTCTTCGCGTTCGGCCTGGTGGCGTTCGGCTTCCTCGGCATGGGGCCGGTGACAATTGCGGTCGATTCCTATGGCCCGGTCACGGACAACGCGCAGTCGGTGTATGAATTGTCGCTCATCGAGCAGATCCCGAACGTCAAGGCGGAGATCAAGAAAGATTTCAACGTCGACGTGAATTTTGATCGCTCGAAGGATCTGCTGGAGGAAAACGACGGCGCCGGGAACACCTTCAAAGCGACCGCCAAGCCAGTGTTGATTGGAACGGCAGTGGTGGGGGCGACGACCATGATCTTTTCGATCATCATGGCGCTCACCAACGGCCTTACGGCGAATGTGGACAAGCTTTCGCTGCTGCACGCACCGTTCTTCCTGGGTCTGATCACCGGCGGCGCGATGATCTACTGGTTTACGGGCGCTTCGACACAAGCCGTTTCCACCGGCGCCTATCGGGCGGTGGAGTTCATCAAGGCCAACATCAAGCTGGAGGGTTCGGAGAAAGCTTCCGTCGCCGACAGCAAGAAGGTAGTTGAGATCTGCACCAAGTATGCGCAGAAGGGAATGTTCAACATCTTTCTGGCGGTGTTTTTCGGGACCCTGACGTTCGCGTTCGTGGAGCCGTTCTTCTTTATCGGCTACCTGATCTCGATCGCCATCTTCGGCCTGTACCAGGCGATTTTCATGGCCAATGCAGGCGCCGCCTGGGACAACGCCAAGAAGATTGTGGAAGTCGAAATGAAGCAGAAGGGAACGGAACTGCACGCGGCGACCGTGATCGGCGACACGGTGGGCGATCCCTTCAAGGACACGTCTTCGGTGGCCATGAACCCGGTGATCAAATTCACCACGCTGTTTGGATTGCTGGCGGTGGAGTTGGCGGTTTCGCTGACGCGTGACCAGGGCTCCAATCTGACGCATGGTCTGGCGGTGGCGTTCTTCGCGGTTTCTTTCTTCTTCGTTTACCGGTCGTTCTACGGGATGCGAATTGGATCGAACTAAGCTGGCTCGAAATACGCAACGCCATCCGGCTTGCCGGATGGCGTTTGTTTCTGTAGCGCCGTTTCTGTAGCGCCGGCGTCTCACCGGCTGTCCGGCGGGCGCCCGCCGTCCCGCATCCGGGCGTGTTGCTCTGATATTACTCAAAAAGAAAAGGGCAGGGGAGTCCCCGCCCTTGATGTTTTCCGCCTGATCTACAGCGAGCTCATATTCGACAAAAACTGGCTGTTGGCTGTGGTCTTGCTGAGCTTATCAATCAACAGTTCCATCGCCTCCACCGGCGACAGCGGGTTCAGCACCTTGCGCAGCACCCAGATGCGCTGCAAGTCTTCCTTCGGAATCAGCAGCTCTTCTTTACGCGTGCCCGAGCGCTGAATGTCGATGGCCGGGAACGTCCGTTTATCAACCAGCTTGCGCTCGAGGATGATTTCGCTGTTGCCCGTGCCCTTGAATTCTTCAAAGATCACGTCATCCATGCGCGACCCGGTGTCAATGAGGGCTGTGGCAATAATGGTCAAAGACCCGCCTTCTTCGATGTTTCGCGCCGAGCCAAAGAACCGCTTCGGCCGCTGCAACGCATTCGAATCCACGCCGCCGGAGAGCACTTTGCCCGAAGGCGGAACGATCGTGTTATAAGCGCGCGCCAGACGCGTAATCGAGTCGAGCAGAATCACCACATCGCGCTTGTGCTCGACCAGTCGCTTCGCCTTCTCGATCACCATCTCGGCCACCTGCACGTGGCGGGCAGCGGGCTCGTCAAACGTCGACGAAATCACCTCGCCCTTCACCGACCTCTGCATGTCCGTAACTTCTTCCGGCCGCTCGTCGATCAGCAGCACCATCAAAACAACTTCGGGATGGTTGGCTGTAATCGAGTTCGCCACATTCTGCAACAGCATGGTCTTGCCGGCGCGCGGAGGCGAAACAATCAGTCCGCGCTGTCCCTTGCCGAGGGGCGTCAGCAAATCCATGACGCGCGCACTGATATTTTCGCGCACCGTTTCCAGCTTCAACCGCTCCTGCGGATAAAGCGGCGTCAAATTGTCGAACAGAATCTTGTTGCGCGCCTCGTCGGGCGACTCAAAATTGACCGCCTCAATCTTCACCAGCGCGAAATACTTCTCGCCTTCATGCGGAGGCCGCACCTGGCCGCTGATCGTGTCGCCGGTCTTCAGATCAAACTTGCGAATCTGCGAGGGCGAGACGTAAATGTCATCGGGGCCGGGCAGATAGTTGTAATCAGGGGAGCGCAAAAAGCCATAGCCGTCAGGCAGGATTTCCAGCACGCCTTCAGCGAAGATGTGTCCTTCTTTTTCGCTTTGCGCCTGGAGGATCTTGAAGATAAGGTCCTGTTTGCGGAGTCCGCTGGCGCCAGGGAGTTCCAAGGATCGGGCGATCTTGGTCAACTCCGTAATATTCTTCTCTTTCAGTTCTGCGATTGTCATATTCACCTACAGGTTGGATTTTTCGGGAGGGATTCTCTCGGAGGATCGATTGCCGCCGTGTGGGCACACGGCGGAGCTGCTTAAGCAGCCCGCCGTTGTGCTTCGGCAACGTTTTCTGGTTCACTCAGGATGTCGTGACGTTCCGCCACGGCAATCTTGTCGAACACGTCGTTCATGGTTTCTTGAATACGGGTATTGGGACGATGGAACTTCCGCGTCGCCTTCGAGGCGAGTTGGCAAAGCATGTACCGGTTCCGCAAAGTGTGCAACGCGTCAAAAACACGATCAGAGCGCATTCTCAGTCGTTCTCCTTCTATTAAGATTTCGGGCTACGAACCTCGTCGTTCATCCGCTGGGCGATGGTCGCCCTCCCATAGAACTCATTCGGCTGGATGAGACGGATTTACCAGGACTACCAAAATAGATGCCCCACCTATCCCGAAAGTTGCTCAAATCTCTGGACTTGGACCCCAAGCCTTGCAACTACCGGAGTCGCAACACGCGGACGGAGGCACCCGGACGTTCTTGGAATCTACTGATGTCCGGGAACGCGACCAGTATAGCAAACGGATGGGGCGGGTCAAGAACAATTTCAGCTCGCGGGTGATCCGACGGATACCGCCTAAGTACAACTATTTCAAAGCGTTGAGCCGAGCCGACAGCCGCGACTTATAGCGCGAAGCAGTATTTTCGTGCAACACACCCTTCTGGATTGCTTTGTCGAGCGCCGAAACCGTTTCGCGATAAGTGGTGGCCGCCGCCGCTTTGTCGCCCTTCTCCAGGCTCTCGCGCATGTCACGCAGCGAGGTGCGCAGGGAAGAGCTGTTCTGCCGGTTGCTGGCGGTTCGTTTCTCTGTCTGACGGGCGCGCTTCAGCGCCGAAAAATGATTGGCCATGAGCCTGTTTACCCTTGTTTGTCCTGGATTCGTGCCAGGAGAATATTCCGGTGGGAACCGAATGTTTATTCTACGGGAGCCGCGGGCGCCGGTCAAATAGATAGAATTGGATCATGAGCCGCAGGAGCGGCGTAAGAATAAAGCCCACGGCGCGAGCCGTAGGGTGGGAGCGGGAACCGACCAGCCCCAGAAGGGGCGAAAGAGCAGGGAACCGATGAGTCGCACAAGAAAATGGTTGAGACGGATTTTCACAATCGGGGCGTGCGCGCTGTCGATGTTTAGCGTTGCGCAGACGCAAGAAGCACCCAAACCGGACAGTGGCGCCACCGTAACCATTGTCACCGCTGGGGACATCTCCATTACCAAGGCCAAGGGAAAGACCGTGGTCGTGATCAACTTCGCCCCCGGCCAGGCCGCAACCGGAGACACGCGCATTACCGTCACCGGCCCGTATTCTCTCGACGCAAACGGAGGCGTGAAGGAGGTCAAAGGCCCGCAGGGCGTCGAGCTTCACGTGCTCAGTCACGACGAACTGCGCCTCGAAGCCCCAGAAATCGCCAACTGGGAACATGCGCACAAATTTACCGAATACTCCGCCTGCGGCAAGATCCCCGCTTTCCCGGCCTGCGGCCATCCAGTTTGCGACCAATTCGGACATCCGAAGGATCAGTGCCGCTACAACAGCGAGTCTGGCTGCGCATGCGTGGCGCCGGGCGGTGGGCCATGCGCGGAGACGGCAAATAAGAACAAGGAAAAACAAAACGGGACGAAGGCAAAAGATCCGCTCGCAAGTGTAGGCTTCTAGCTCGGCACGTATCACCGAGTTGGCGACGGCCCACGCCAATTCACTCCCCCAGCCTCGATTACCTTTGTTTGCTGCAGGTTTTGTCGGGAAGACATTCAGGGCGAAGCGCCTAGTATTCTACGGTTAGCAGGGAACACTTCTTCAATTTGACTTTCAACTTTTGACTTCGGCGGATGCGCATGAAAATGGAAATCAGTCCTCTCGACCGCCTAAAAGTCCTGATCAACTCCTCCACACCCATTGTTGTTATGGAGACCGTCGAGGAACCGCGCGCCGTCTCGCTCGTGCGTCATGCCTGTTCGGATCTGAACATGGCGACCTTCGAGTGGACGATCGCCGAGGGCCTGGTGCGTTCCGGCGGAGGAGTCGCCGCCGCGGCCATGGCATCCTCGGGGGTGCATGGGGACGCCGCTGCTCCGAGGACCGCCGTTTATAACACGGCCGATCCCGTCCAGGCGCTGGCCAACATGGAATCCATGACCGTCGAGGCCGTCTTCATCCTCAAAGACTTTCACCGGCACATGGACAATCCCGTAGTCGTTCGCCGGTTGCGCGATGTGGGCCAGAAATTCTCCGCGAATCGGCGGACGCTGGTCTTAACCGCGCCCACCATCGAAATGCCTCCCGAATTGGCGAGCCTCATCGAATTTCTCGATCTGCCGCTTCCCGACCAGCGCCGCCTCTGCGAGATCATCCGCGAGACCTATACGCGCATGGCCGGCTCCCACACGCTCAAGCTCCAGCTTGATGCCGACGGAGTCGACGCCATGGCCGCCAACCTTCGCGGCCTGACCGAAGAAGAGGCCGAGCGCGCCATCTCGCAGGCTTTGGTTGGACGGCTCGCGCTATCGCGCGAATGTATCACCGACGTGCTCGAAGCAAAGAAGGCGTCACTCAAGCGATCGGAGATGCTCGAATTCGTCGAGGCCAACGACACGATGGCGAGCGTCGGCGGCTTGGAGAACCTGAAGAACTGGCTGGCGCAACGCCACGGGTCTTGGGACGCCCACGCCCGTGAGTTCGGCCTCGAACCGCCCAAGGGCGTCATCATTCTGGGAGTGCAGGGCTGCGGCAAGAGCCTGTGCGCGCGCGCCGTGGCCGGCGAATGGAAGCTGCCGCTCGTCAAGTTCGACACGGCTGCAATTTATGACAAATATATCGGCGAGACCGAGAAACGCATCCAGAAGGTCTTCAAGGTTGCCGAAGGCCTGGCGCCTTGCGTGTTGTGGATCGACGAACTGGAAAAAGTCTTTGCCGGAAGCGGCCCTGATTCAGCCTCGGCGGACGCCGGCGTTTCGTCGCGCCTGCTGGCGTCGTTTCTATCCTGGATGCAGGATCGCAAAGCTCCTGTCTTCGTCGCGGCCACCTGCAACAACGTGACCGTGCTGCCTCCGGAGTTGATCCGCAAAGGCCGCTTCGACGAACTCTTCTTTGTCGACCTGCCGAATGAGGAGGAGCGGAAGCAGATCTTCGCAATTCAGTTAGCGAAGCGGAAACGAAATTCGGCGGACTTCGATCTGGACCAGATCGCGGCAGCAGCCAAGGGCTTCTCGGGCGCGGAAATCGAATCGGCCGTGCAAACCGCGCTCTACGCAGCATTCTCCAATAAACGCGAACTGACGAATGAAGACTTGCTGGGCGCGTTGTCCTCGACGGTGCCGCTCTCCGTCACGCGCGCCGAGGAAATCGCGACGCTGCGAGATTGGGCAAAGGACCGGGCGGTGTGGGCGAGCGGCCCGGAAGAGCATCGAACTTAGTTCTGGTTATCCTACGATCCAATCCCTGCCACATCCAGCGCGTCGGTCCACGGTTTTTGCAAACCAAGCTCTGCAATCCACTTTTCTAAGTAGGCATGGTCCAGCGCCTCCCAGCGGAGCCGTAGGATTCTAGCCACATCATCAACCTGCCGCCCGGAATCCGATAGTTGGGCCCATTCAAGTTTCGAGATCACGGAATCCTCGGCGCTCGCTACAAAGAGTGAAACTCCATGTAGATTAGCCGGCTGTCGGCGTCGAAATTCCTCTTCGCTGAACGCGCGGTCCTTGCGTATGACCAAATCAATCTTCCAGCCGCCAATCAGGTCGATCACGTTGAACATGGAGCGCCGCCGATATGCTTCCAGAGCAGTATTCAACTCGACGTAGTACTCATTGGCGGGCAAGGTCTCAATCAACTTGCCGAGTTTTGCCGGAGTAGCTTCGATAACGAGATCGATATCCTGGGTTGAGCGCGCGGCGCCGTAATAGGCGCTCGCAAATGAGCCGGAAAGCATGTACTCGATTTCTGCCCGCTCGAGGGTGGCAGTGATTTTCCGCAATACCTCAGCGGCGCTCATCACAATCCGGTTGGTAGAGGCGCGGGAAGGAAGGCAAACCTCAAAAGTTCCCGCGCGACCTGCGCTTCCGACCACTCGGGATGATCCCTCCGGATCCCTTCGCGGGCTAAATCGCGCGCGAGCTCGCTCATCTCAAATGCGAGTTGCAGCCGTTGCTCGCCCGTCATGGCGCTCAAAATCTTGAGCTGGAGAGCCTCCGCTTCGGGGCTGGTGTCGGTCATCCGCACGGGAGAAATGGTAGCACGTAGCACAGCCATGCTGGTGGCGCCGTTAATCATGCGCGGACGAGAGCGCTGTGCTTCGGGTCTGTGAAAAGGCTGATGAACCTCTAGGGTTTCTAGCGACCGTCCATACCGCTCGCTTTCGTCGCCATCCCGGGTAGAGATTTGCGATCGAGTAGGTCGCGCCCACGAACGCGTGCCGATGCGGTCCGCCCGAAGTGAGTCCCGCCTCAAAGCCACCGTCAATAACCAGCCGCGGAACGACGGTGTACGTCAGCGCCCATAGCGAAGAAGCGAATCCAGCCGTCGATTGGTTGAGGCGCGTGTCGCCATAGAACTCCCCCGTGAACTGGAACCCGCGATATATGACGCGTGAAAACGCCAGGTTCAGTTGCTGATTCGTGTCGAAGCCGGAGGCATCCGGACGTCCACTCAGAAACTGGGTGACGTTGAAATCGAGATGAATGTGCCGGACATCTTTGCTCGCCAGAAAAGTGAAGGCGTGGTCCACGCGCCCCGTTCCCAGGCCCTTTTCGGTACTGGCTGAAGGTATTTTGACCGCGTAGCTGGCAGCCAGCGAGGGCACCCATTTTGTCTGCCGGTAGACGCGAATCTGCGGGCCCAGCCAGTTGTCCCCGATGCCGCGCTGCGTGCCGCTGGTGTCTGTCTGAGACTCGAACGATGTTGTGTTCCAACGCAGTTCAATATCGCAAAGCATCCCAAACTTCAAGAGTCCGCCGGTGGAGGTTTGCCGGATTCCCTCTTGAGGCCATATCCGATCCCATCCATACTCCAGTTCCAATACGCCGTATTGAGTGATGTCCGCGGGGTTGGCGACCGTAGGCCGGTTCGGGTTTGCGACGATCGAATCCGCATAGCAGCCAGTTTGCTTTCCCATCCATTGCGCAAGAGCCGAATTGCCCGCTGCAACGCACGTCAGTAGGGACAGAATGAAGAACCGCAATCCGTCTCTCCACCGGCTGACGAAGACGAGTGAGCGGCATCTTTCAGGTAGCGTCCACGTCACGCTTCCATTGTGCTCCTTAGATTTGCTCATTGGAGTTGGGAATTAGGTTTCCCCATCGCACCTAACTAGGTTCCGGCATCTGCTCGCCTTGCCATTGACTCCCACCCTGACCCGCGCTACGCTTTAGAGCTAATGGTAGTCATCCGCCCCGCAAGGGCGCGCGTGCCGGCAGCTTCCACCTTTGACACACCCTTTGCGTCCAATTCCAGGCCGGTCGCCAATCCACAGGCAACCGGATTAGCATCTCAAGCGGGGCCCCCACGCTGCGGGAGGCAGCAACCCGAACCCTGAATGAAGAAAAGTATTGCTCTGACCTCCAACATCGAGACCCTCTTCGGCACGCGCGACGAAAATCTGCATGTGCTCGAAGACGGCCTCAACGTCAACATCGACCTGCGATCCGACCACATCGAACTGGAGGGCGCACCCCGCGACGTGGCTCGCACCGAACAGCTCTTTGCCGACTACGAGCAGTTGCGCAAGAGCAATTACCAGTTTCAGAACGGCGACCTGAACAGCATGCTGCGCGTGCTGGTCGGGGATCCGAATGTCACCTTGCGCGGGCTCGCCGAAGCCGGCCGGCAACGCTCCTTCGGCCGCCGCACCGTCCAGCCCAAGAGCGCGAACCAGCGCCGGTATCTGGAGGCGATCGAGCAGTACGACATGGTGTTTGGCGTCGGCCCGGCGGGAACCGGCAAGACATACCTCGCCGTTGCCATGGCGATCTCTGCACTGCTGAACAAGCAAGTCAACCGCATCATTCTCGCTCGGCCCGCGGTCGAAGCTGGCGAGCGGCTCGGATTTTTGCCCGGCACCTTGCAGGAAAAAATCGATCCTTACCTGCGCCCCCTCTACGATGCGCTCTTCGACATGCTCGATCCCGAGCGCGTGGAGCGCTACCTCGAGAAAAACATCATTGAGATTGCGCCCATCGCGTTCATGCGCGGGCGTACGCTCAACGATTCCTTCGTCATTCTTGACGAGGCGCAGAACACCACTTCAGAGCAGATGAAGATGTTTGTAACGCGCCTGGGCTTCAATTCGAAGGCGGTCATCACCGGCGATATCACGCAGATCGATTTGCCGAACGCGCGGCGCAGCGGTCTGCTCGAGGCAATTGACATTCTGCAAGGCGTTAACGGACTGGCGTTTGTGCACTTCGATGAGAGCGACGTGGTGCGGCACCATCTGGTGCAGAGGATCATTCGCGCGTACGATGAGCACAAGACGCGGCTCGCGGAGCAGCAGTTGCCTCTGCTTGAGGGAAAGCCCGGAGCGGCGGACGCCATCGCGCAAGCCAAGGCTGCGAGCATTGCCAAGGGCAAGGACAACGGCCAGGAGGCTCCGGTAGTACCGCCGGCGTCGGGCATTGCGGCGGCGATTTCCACCGGAGCAATTTCTCCCGAAGAACCACGCGTGCGGAACTAAGCTGATCATGAAACTGTGAAGGAGGGAGATTGCATCCCTCCTTTCGCTTTAGGTCGAAGCGCAACGGAGAACAGGTTGGTGATCTTTCAAAGGCATGTGCCGGAACTCAGCGAACTCGCGCTGTCGCGCTTTGCGGCGCGCGCGCGGCGTGCGGCCGGATTAAAAGGCACGGTCGATATCCTGGTGACTTCCAATCGCGAGATGAAGTCCCTGAACCGGCGCTTCCGCGGCAAAGACAAGGCGACCGACGTGCTTTCATTTCCACCCGCCGCCGATGATGAGCGAAAGCAATTCGCAGGCGAGATTGCGATCTCAGCGGAGCTTGCGGTGCAGAACGCGCATGAGCTTGGCCATGGGCCGGCGGAGGAAGTGAAAATCCTCGTCCTGCATGGGCTCTTGCACCTGCGGGGATACGATCATGAGCGCGATCATGGAGAAATGGCGCGGCGTGAAGTTCAATTGCGCACGCGGCTCGGCTTGCCTTCCGGGTTGATTGAAAGAACGTTGAGCAGGATCGCCGGAGAACAAAACAAGACCCACGTCCGGAGGAACAAGACTCGATGATCGGCGCCAGCATCGCGATGGTGCTGCTGTTCGGCTTGCTCACGCTGGTCTCGTACGTGGATCGTCTGTACCAGGAGATTGGGAAGTTCCTCTCGCGCGATTTTCAGGATAACATTGACGCCTTCGAGCAGGTGGTCGAGCCGCGCCTGGGAGTTACGCGCGCGCGGGCCTCACAGGCGATGGCCATTCTTCCCCAGTTGGTGATGGCGGCGATCGCGATGATTGTCGGCTTCACCGTTTTTCGCGACCGCGCCTGGACAATTCAAGAGGTGCTGGAGGCGACGCTGAGCCTGGTGCTCGTCATTATTGTTTTCAATCGCTTCCTTCCATTTGTATTCTTCTCGCGCACGAATGGGCGGTGGTTGGCGCACTGGGCGCCGCTTTTGCGGGGACTCATCTACCTGATCCTGCCGGTTACGCTGGTGCTGGGATTCTTGCAGTCGGTGGCGGCACTGACGCGCGAGCACGCCGAAGCGCAACCGGAAACTCCAGCGGAGGCGGTGGACGCCTTGATCGAAGCGGGACAGGAAGAGGGAATCATTCAGGAAGGCGATCGCGATCTGATTCAGTCAGTGGTCGAGTTCAGCGGCAAGACGGTGCGCGAGGCGATGAAGCCGCGGCCGGAGATGATCGCGGTGTCCGCGGATGCGACGGTGGAGCAGGTGGTGGAATTGCTGCGCGGCAAGCCGATTTCGCGGCTTCCCGTCTATGAGGGCTCCATCCATAACATCAAGGGGATTCTGCACGCGCAGGATTTGTTGCAGGTGCCGGATTCGGAGGCGCGCACGCGCCTCGTGACAACCGTCATGAGGAGAGACGTTTATTTTGTTCCGGAGAGCAAACTGGGCAGCGATCTGCTCCGCGAGATGCAGAAGAGCAATATCCGCATGGCAATTGTGGTCGATGAGTATGGTGGGGTCGCGGGTCTGGTGACGATTGAAGATCTGGTCGAAGAAATTGTCGGCGAAATCGGCGACGAGCACGAAAAGGCGCAACTGGTGCAGGAAAGCGAGAACTCGTATGTGGTGCCGGGGAGCATGGATGTGGATCGTCTCGACGAACTCTTCGGACGCCGTCCTGAAGGCCATGAGTCGTCAACGATTGCCGGGCTGGTAAGCGAACTGGCGGGACGGATTCCGAAAAAGGGCGAGGTAGTGGAAGAAGATGGCCTGAAGTTCGAGGTGCTCGATTCGACCAACCGCCGCGTAGAGCGGGTTCGGATTACGACGGTTGAGCCTAAGCAGATGAAGTTGGGGTAAGCGCTAGCGACCTGCTGCCGACAGGTCCCATGGACAGTTTTGGGAAAGCACGGTTTCAGCTATGCCACCCGGAGGCAATCAAGGACGTGGGCTTTAGCCCCTGAGGGGCACCGATGGCAATTACTACCCCAGAGTTCGAAGAGGGTTTAAACGATTTTCTTACCAGGATGGAGAACTGGAAGCGCTGTGAATGGTGCGGAGACGACGAGAGGCATATAGGCCCGCGGAGCAAACTTTGCGATAGCTGCAAAGAATGGAGGCGCAAGGAGCGGCGCGCCATTGAGTGGAAGCGAAAATTCCCGAACCGCGTCAACCATGAAGAAGGCCTCTACTACGAGTACTGCATCCAGTTTGCAGCCCTTTGCCGCGCAGAGGGAACGTTGCATTCGTGGGACGGCCCGATATCCCCGCTTGATCTGGAGTCGGAACTTGTGGCCCTAACCGAGCGCTTCCTCGGGGAAAGCATTTTCGGTAGCAGTACCTTCTATTTCGGGCAGTTCAGTTCAGCCCAGCGCCGGCTACTGAAGTATATGTTTCAGCGGATGACAAAGGTCTGGCTTCGGCATCACAGGCGCGGTTTCGCGATTGAGAAAGTTTGGGATAAGACATCTCCACGCACTCGACGTTCTCGCGACGGCTAGCCTAGAATCCAAAGCGCGGCCCTCTATGCACTACTCAGATATCATCGGGCAAGAAGATTCCATTGCTCGCCTCAATGCGTTTTCGGAATTCCACCGGCAGAACGGGAGTACAGCGGAGCACGTTCTCCTTGTTGCCGAAGAGGGTATGGGCAAACGAACAATTGCCAATGCGCTGGCGAAAGAGCTCGGGGTTGCGTCTCAGGAGGTCAGCGCGCCGCAACTACAAGTCAAAGGTCATCTGACTGCAATTCTCACCAACCTACGAGAGCGCCAAGTGCTGTTTATCGAAGATGTCCACCGGTTGGGGCGCGCGCTTCAGGCTGTCCTCTTGGAAGCGTTACAAACACATAAATTGCCGATCCACATCGGTCAGGGATCGAAGGCGCGGCATCACGTAATGGATGTTCAGCCCTTTACGCTGGTGGCCACCGTTCCGAAGAAATCCGAATGCCCCGAGGGGTTACTGAGTTCCTTCGCATTGGTACTGCCCTTGCAGGCATACACCAATTCGGCGCTTGAGAAAATTGGAGAGAGGATTGCGGCGGACGAGAATATTGAGATCGAGGCGGGCGCGATAAAGTTGTTGGTGGCCAACTCCCGATCTCGCCCCGACAAGTTGAAAACGTTGATGCAGCGAGTTGCCAGAGCCCTGAATAGACCGAATATCACGGAGGAGGACGCGCTGCAGGTGCTCGGGGTCTTCGGCATAATGGCGCAGACGGATACGCGCACCGGCGATTCTGTAGATCTTGAGCGAATGTCGGGAGTGGAGTTTGAGAGGTTTGTGACGGCACTTCTCACCCGGATGGAATTTCGTCCCGAGATGACGAAGGCCACCGGAGACGGCGGAATAGATATCGTGGCCATTCTTGACAAACCGATTCTCGGAGGGAAGTATCTTTTTCAGTGCAAGCGATACGCACCCGAGAACCTGGTTGGGGCCTCAACGGTACGAGATTTCTACGGGGCGGTCACCGCAGACAAGGCCGTAAAGGGAATACTCATTACAACATCCGATTTCACCGCTCAGGCGCGGGAGTTTGCGGAGCGGGTGGGCCTCGAATTGATAAACCTACCGCAACTGCAGGGTTTGCTTGCCCAACACGGCATGGCAGGTGTCTGACTTGGCTCCGGGTGGCTCTACCCACCCAATCGTTCAAACGCTAAAGGGTGTCCCGTATCAAGCTCCTGCCTCACTGTAACGTCACTTCATTCAACATGTGACACGATTGTAATATAGTGTCATACACACAAAGAGCGTGACATATGAACACCGAAACCCGCATGCGCGTCAACAAAAACGGCCAAGTCGTCATTCCCGCCTCGTACCGGAAGGTGCTCGGAATCAAGGCCGGAGACGAAGTGATTTTGCGCATGGAAGACGACGAGCTGCGAATCACCACGATGAAACGCAGAATCGAGCGCGCGCAACAGCACGTTCGGAAATACGTGGAACCGGGAGTATCCTTGGTTGACGAGCTCATCGCCGAGCGGCGCGAAGCCGCAAAACGTGAGCGCGAATCGTGAATCGGATCGTCCTGGACGCTTCCGCCGTGCTCGCCATCCTGAATGATGAGCCGTGCTCGGAGAAACTGACCCTGGGCATGTTGAGCAATGCCGTCGGCAGCACGGTCAATCTTGCCGAGGTCCACACCAAGCTCGTGAGTCGCGGGGGCGATGCCGATGAGGCATGGGAGGATGCGCTGAGCGCGATCCAAGAGGTTGAGCCTTTCACCGCTGAGCAAGCCAGGATCGCGGGCGAGCTGGTGGCGCAAACTCGCGCGCTCGGCCTGTCGCTAGGAGACCGCGCGTGCCTGGCGCTCGGCCTCGTTCTCAAAGCGCCTGTCTATACGACGGACAGGTCGTGGAAAAATCTGAAAATCGGCGTGCGCATCCACGTCATCCGATGATGAAGTGCGAGAGCCGAAAGCCCACCGCCGAGAGCCGCCGTCCGCTAGCAGCCAGTAGCTAGAAGCTAGTAGCCTGTACTTATGTCCTTCCACTCAGGTTTCGTCTGCATCCTCGGCCGGCCCAACGCGGGCAAGAGCACTCTGCTCAATGCTCTCGTCGGTGAGAAACTCGCGATCATTTCACCGAAGCCGCAGACCACTCGCAACCGCATTCTCGGCATCATCAATGTCCCAAAGCTGAAGGGGCGCGAATCCGGGCAGATCGTCCTCGTCGACACGCCGGGCGTGCATAAGTCCGGATCATCGCTGGGCCGCAAGATGATGGCCGAGGTGCGTGAGGCGCTCGAAGGCTGCGACTTGATTTTGATGCTAGTGGATGCCACGAGAAAATGGGATCGCGATGATGCCTTCGTTCTCGACCTCGCCAAAAAAGTTGGTACGCCGGTTTGCCTGCTGCTCAACAAGATCGATCTGCTCGCCGACAAGACGAAACTGCTCCCGCTGATTGCCGAGTTCCAGTCGCTGCACGACTTCAAGGAAATTGTTCCGATCTCGGCGCTTAAGAAGAAGGGTCTCGATGCATTGCTGGCGTGCGTAATGAAGACCCTGCCGAATGGTCCGCGCTATTTCCCGGAAGATCAGATTACCGATCAGCCGCTGCGCTTTATGGCGGCGGAGTTGATTCGGGAGCAGGTTCTCATGCAGACGCACGAAGAGGTGCCGCATGCGGTCAGCGTGCTGGTCGACCAGTACGAAGAGAGTGCAAAGTTAGTGCGCATTGCGGCAACAATTTACTGCGAACGGGACGGGCAGAAGGCGATCCTGCTGGGCAAAGGCGGCCAGAAGCTGAAAACGATTGGCACGGCGGCGCGGCTCAGCATCGAGAAAATGGTCGGAACGAAAGTCTTTCTCGAACTCTTTGTGAAGGTGCAGGCGGGATGGCGCGACTCGCGGCAATTTGTCGAGGAACTTGATTGGCGGCGCCAGTTCGAGCAGGTGGCGAGTTCGCATGAGCGCGATTAACCGCCAGGAGTCGAAAGCGCCCGCGGAACCCGGGGTGTAACTCCGAAGACGCCTTTATGGAAATTTTACGGATTCCCGACGAGTTTCAAATAATGTTGCATACCGGGCTACAAAAACCTACAATCCTGCAACGCCCTTGTGCATCTCAATAAATGTGGGCGGTATCACCGGCAGCATACCCTTCAACCACGCATGACAGACTCTTCAACTAAGAAACCGGCGCAACCGGAAGGCGCAGAGACGAGTCACTTCGATCTCAAGCTCAGTGTTACGCTGAGCGCCGACCGCGACGCCGTGGACCCGGTTGTGCGCAGCGTCATGAAAGTGGTGCGGGAGACGAAGTGCGCCAGCGGCCGTGAAGACGACATCGAGCTGGCGCTGACCGAAGCGCTGGCCAACGCCGTCGTGCACGGAGCCAGGAGCGATCCTTCGAAGATCGTCGAGTGCGATGTGGCCTGCGATCAAAATCGCGGCATGCTGATCGTGGTGCGCGACCCGGGACCCGGGTTCGATCCCGCAAAGATTCCCGATCCTTGCAATGGCGAAAATATCTATTCTCACCACGGCCGCGGAATTTTCCTCATCAATCAGCTGATGGATGAAGTCCGGTTCCACAAGAATGGAACTGAGATACACATGATTAAGAGATAGCTGGCGGCTCTCAGCTATCAGTCTTCAGTTAAAGCAATTCTGCCAGGAACCCCGGTCATTCTTTCGCGGCGATCCCCAGGCTCTTCATCTTGCGGTAGAGGTGGCTGCGCTCCAGGCCCAGCACTTCCGCGGTCCGGCTGATGTTGCCGTGATTTTCGTCCAGCTTTTTCAGGATGTAGTCGCGCTCATAGGCCGTCCTCGCCTGGTGGAGCGTCGATCCATCACCGCCTCCCACGCGGCGGCTGCCATCGCGATGGACGAGCGGCGGAAGATGCTTACGCTCGAAGCGCGTAGTCGTTGGATTCATGATTACGATGCGCTCGATTACATTGCGCAATTCACGAACGTTGCCCGGCCAGGCGTAGCGCATGAGCGAGTCGACCGCATCGTCGGTAATTTCGCGCGGGCGGCGGCCGTAAGCAGAGGCGAATTCCTTGAGAAAGTGACGCGCCAGAAGCGGAATGTCTTCCTTGCGCTCGCGCAATGGCGGCACCACAAACGGGATTACGTTGAGACGGTAAAAGAGGTCTTCGCGAAAATTTCCTTTCGTAATTTCTTCCTCAAGATCTTTGTTGGTCGAGGCAATTACGCGCACATCGACGGTCACGGGATCGTCGCTGCCCACGGGCACGAAGCGTTGCTGCTCCAGGGTGCGCAAAACCTTCGACTGGGTCTTGAGGCTCATGTCGCCCACTTCATCCAGAAACAGCGTGCCGCGGTCGGCCCTTTGAAACTTGCCTTCCTTGTCGGTGGTTGCTCCCGGAAACGACGACTTGCGGTGCCCGAAAAGTTCGCTGTCGATAAGGTCTTCGGGCAGGGCAGCGCAGTTGATCTCGACAAACGTCTCGTTCTTGCGCAGGCTTTGCGTGTGGATGGCGTGCGCGACCAACTCTTTGCCGGTGCCGGATTCACCGTAGATGAGGACGCGGCCGTTGGTGGGCGCCATCAGCGCGATCTGCTGGCGCAGCGCTTTCATCGGTACGCTGTCGCCCGCGATCACGCTCTTTGTCTGTAGTTGCTTTCGGAGATCGAGATTTTCGTGACGCAGTCGGCGGGCCTCGGCCGCATTTTTCACCAGGATGAGGGTCTTCTCGAGCGAGAGCGGTTTTTCGGCGAAATCGTAGGCGCCGAGCTTGGTCGCGCGCACGGCAGTTTCAATCGTGCCATGGCCTGAGATCATGATGACCTCGGGCGGATCGTCGAGCTGGCGAATTTTTTCCAGCACCTCGAGTCCGTCGATGCCGGTAAGCCAGACATCGAGCAAAATTACATCGAAACTTGATTTGCGGAGTTGCTCCAGACAGTCTTCGCCGCTCGGGCTGACGCTGGTTTTGTGGCCTTCGTCTTCCAGGATGCCCTGGAGCGATTCGCGGATACCCGATTCGTCGTCGACGATGAGGATGTGGGCCATTAACTTGCCACCGGGGCAGGAATCGTTTCGACAGCTACCGGCAACTCGATCACAAAGCGGCTGCCCATCGGCTTGTTTTCTTCCACGCGGATGGAGCCATTATGGTCCTCCACAATTCTGCTCACGATCGCGAGGCCGAGTCCAGTGCCACGCTGCTTGGTCGAGAAATAGGGAAGAAATAATCTCTCTTTCACGTCGCGCGAAACGCCGTGGCCGGTGTCGGATACGGCAAGTTCTACCGCATCGCGGCTGGCAACCAGCGCGGTCGAGATCGAGATTTCTTTCAGCATCGAATCGCGCATAGCTTCGGCGGCGTTATCGATAAGATTGGCGACCGCGCGCTTGATGGCCTCCGGATCGGCCATGACGGCGGGAAGATCGTGCGCGAGATGCGCCTGCACCCGGACGCCCTCCAGCCTTCCGCTAAAAAGTCCGAGCGCGCTTTCGACGAGATCATTCAGGCTGGCAGGTTGCGGACGTGAGGCGGGGAAGCGGGCGAGCACGGAGAATTCGTCGACTAGATTGCGCACCGTTTCTACGGCGTTGTTGATGGTGCCGGCACAGGTGCGGATGATTTCCAGCGATGCCGCGTCGGGCGCGGAGCCGCGCGCGAGATGGCGATGAATGCGCTCCGCGGAGAGGGCGATCGGAGTCAGCGGGTTCTTGATCTCGTGTGCTACCCGGCGGGCCACTTCGCGCCAGGCAGCCTGCTTTTGCGCGCGCAAGAGATCGGATAGATCCTCGAAGACCAGCACATACCCCAGGCGCTTCGCTGGATATTCAAGGGCAGCGACGGTTACCGCGACATTGAGCTTGTTGTGGGGGAGTGCGATTTCCATGTTGGCGGCGGTGAGGCCCATGCGATCGGCGCGGCGCAAAAGTGGCTCGAGATCGGAGAGGACGTCGGCCGGGAGAAGCCCCCGCAGGGGAAGATTCACGAGCACCGCGGGACTGGCGAACTCGGGTCGGTCGGGATGGAACATGCGGGAGAAAGCAGCGTTGGCGAGAGTCACGCGGCGCTCGCCATCGATGGAGACGACGCCCGTAGGAATGCTCTCTAAAACAGTTTCGATGTAGCGCCGTCGTCCTTCGAGGGCTTCGTTGGCATCGCCAAGTTCGCGGCTGGAGGCTTCGATCTGGCGGCGGCTGGATTCAAGCTGTTCGGCCATGCTGTTAAATGAACGCACGAGTTCGGCAAGTTCGTCGGTGGCGCGAATATCGACACGATAGTCGAGCTGACCTTTGGAGATGGCCTCGGTGCCGGCAGCGATGGCGGCGACCGGGCGGTTCACTAGCTTGGAGAGAAAGAGCGCCAGCCAGGTCGAGGCGAAGAGCACGAGGACCGTAAGAAGAAGAAGGAAGCCGAGGTAAGTGCGGCGAACCAGCTTGCGCTGGCGCGCGAGTTCGACGTAGCGCTGCTGGCTCTCCTGAATCTGACGGGCGGTTTGCGCAAACTTCGGCGGCAGAG
The DNA here is from genome assembly GCA_963698865.1 of uncultured Acidobacteriaceae bacterium. Lineage (GTDB taxonomy): Bacteria > Acidobacteriota > Terriglobia > Terriglobales > Acidobacteriaceae > Acidiflorens. The sequence goes on from CAVOSL010000007.1 coordinate 2,707,451, forward strand.
GCAGGGCGACCAGCACGGTGCCACCGCGTACGGGGGCGGCCCCTACAACATATTCGGTCGGGCCCCACTGAAAATGAGCGTTTTCTCCTCGCAGAGCCTGGGCGGCGGGAAAACTGCCTTTCATTTGCGGCCATGCGGCGGGAGTGTTCAGAGTGGCTTTTGCCTCTCCACCGGCCAAGGCCACGACGAACCCTCCCTGTAATGTGGGCACGTGCTCCAGCAGTTCGTCGTTGACAGCGGAAGAGTTTCCCCTGGCGAAGGCGCTTTGAAATTCCTCTGACTGGGCGATGGATTGCGCCTCGGACGTGGCATTCAGCCCGGCGTAGTCGAAAAGCAGCGTGGACATGGCCGCAGTGTCGGCGCGAACTTCTTCGACGGGCTGCGAGAACCACTTATCGATGGAGCGGTTCATCAGCCCATACGAGAACCAGAACATCGCGATCACGGGCAGAAATGACAGGAGCAAATTCACAACCACCAGGCGGGTGCGAAACTTCGAACCGGCAATCCCGAGGCGGCGCTCGGCATAGAGCTTGAGAAGGTTGCGGCCCAGGACGAAGCACAGCGCGACGAAGGCGGCAAAAATCATGCCCGTCAGCGTGACGAAGAAGTAGAGTTGCTGATTGCTGTCTGGGCTGATGAACTTCAGATTGAACGAGGCTTGGGCGACGAGAAGGGCGAGGAGGACGAAGGCCGAGATGGCGAGCGTGATAACCGCCTTGCGGCGGCCGGAGGGCTTAGGTTCGCTACGAATTGGATCCGTTATCGCCAAAATGGATTGGGCCGCAACCTAGTGCGCGGCGACCGATTGCCTCACTGCGATCGCCTCATTATAGAGCGTGAATGCGCTGGCGTAGCGGCTCAGAAGGCGGTTAACGACCCTTGTTCAGCGCCTCGCGGAGCGCTTCAGAGGCGGGCTTCGGTTGGTAGTTCCCGTCAAACGGCAACGCCGCGCCGCGAGTCTTCTTCGAGTGTGATCCGATCCACGAATACTTGTCCGTGAATCCCCAGGTTTGAATGGCGGTGCACCCGGGGTGCGCCAGACAGGCGTCGGCGATCTTGCGATAGATGTCCGCTTGTTTCTGTAGATCGGCCGGGCTGGCGTTCCCATTGGCATCGACGGCAAGCGAGACATCCATCTCCGTAATGTGAACCTGGATTCCGAGAGCCGTGAAACGGGCGATGTTGGCGGAGATTGAGGCAATGTCCGGAACCAGATTGCCGATGTGCATTTGCAGACCGATGCCGTCGATGGGGACGCCTTGGCGCTTGAAGTCGCGGAACATGGCATAGAGGGCGTCAGATTTCTTGTTGATCTCGTCGGCTTCAGCTTCGTTGTAGAAGAGCAGGGCTTGAGGGTCGGCCTCATGCGCCCAACGAAAACATTGCGCCAGGTACCTCGTGCTCTCCCCGGCATACCCGATGCCTGGCTGGTCATACCAGATGGTGCTGCGAAGTTGACCGGTGCGCGCGCCTTCGTCGAAGGCTTCATTGACCACATCCCAGGCGAAGATTTTTCCCCGGTAATGGCTGACTACCGTCTTGATGTGGGTTTCGAGCAGTTTGGAGAGTTGGGCCGGAGTGTAATTTGCCGCCACCAGCCACGGCGGGTTCTGGCGGTGCCACACCAGCGTGTGGCCGCGGACCTTCATGTTGTGGCGCTCGGCGAAGTCGACTAACCCATCGGCCCCGTGAAAGTCGAAGGATTGTGGGTCGGGGCGGAGCGTCTCCCATTTCAAAGCATCTTCCGGTTCGAGCATGTTGAACTCGCGGGCCAGGGTCGAGGCGTAGGCGGGTTCGGAAAGGTTCGCGGGACGGACCGCGGCGCCAACGAGGATGCCGGAATGCTGGGCCGATTCGCGTAGCGTGCCAGACCGGTTTAACTGCGAAAGCGAGACAGAAGAAACCGCCAGATAAACGATCAAGAGTCGGGTTGTGCGGCTGCGGATCATAGGCTCTAGGCCTACTCTGCGCCGGGAAGGAACTTCTTTAAAGGACACCGCTCACAGTCGGTTTGTGACTTTTTGCAGTATTCCTTGCCTACTCCCACGATCAGGCCGTGCATCTCGTTGAACAACTGAACATCCACCGCACGTTTGGCGGCGCTCATTTTTGACGGAGGGTGACAGGAGCCGCGAGGGGCGCTGCTGGACGCCGGAGCGCACTCTAGCGCTTCGTCTGCCAACGGCCTGAGCGCGCGCGCAAACAGTTCACGGATTTCGTCGTAGCTCGCGCCCGCGTCAACAAGTCCGTGGCGTTCGAGAATGCGGCGGGTATAGGCATCGACTACGAATGAGGGATGGTTTCCTGCATAAAGAAGGATGGAGTCGGCGGTCTCCGGCCCCACTCCGTTGAGAGCGAGCAATTCCTCGCGGAGCCGGGCGGTGGGCTGGGCAAACATTCGCGCCAGGGAACCGCCGTAGCGCCGGTCGAGAAATTCCACAAACATCTTCAGGCGTCGTGTTTTTTGACGGAAGTAACCTGAGGAGCGAATCAAGCTCTCCAGTTTTCGCCGCGGCGTGCGGCGGATACCGCTCACGCTTAAGACGCCGGCCTCGCGCAATTTCTCCATCGCGCGTTCGACGTTGGTCCAGGAGGTGTTTTGCGTCAGATAAGCGCCTACGATGACTTCAAAAGGAGATTGAGCGGGCCACCAGTGTTGACGCCCCCAGGCCGCGTAGAGCGTGCGGAAGTAGCTGCGAATTTGCTCGTCGGGCTTCAAAGTCATTTTTCTTGCGGCGTGCCTCCCGCCTTCCTGGTCGATTCGCAATGGCAGGCATCACTTCTGTTCTACACCGAAGAGCATGATCGGGTGGGTGCAGGAATCGCTATATTCTTAGGATTTCCAACCTCGCAACCCCCCTGGCCAATACTCACGTGGGTTTCTGCGCGTAGTACAGGTACCGAAGTTACTTTTTCAGAATACCCGTTGGGTTGACAATTTATGTCAGTGCGAGCCACATCCGTTGAATCCCCTCGGAAATCAGCGGTTTCGCATCCTCCGCGTTCGCGGCTGACAGGAGAGATATGTCTCAGCGGCTGGGCGACCTTCTCGTAAAAGAAAAGGTCATCACCCCAGAGCAGTTGGAACAGGCGACCAAGCTTCAGAAGGAGACGCATGTCCGCCTTGCGTCTGCTCTCGTGAAGTTGGGGTTCCTCTCCGACGAGGATGTCACCAACTTCCTCTCGCGCCAATACGGCGTGCCCGCCATCAATCTTTCTTATTTTGAAATCGACCCCGCCGTCATCAAGCTGATTCCTTTTGAAACCGCGAAGCGCTACCAGATTCTTCCTTTGAGCCGCGTGGGCGCCTCCCTCACCATCGCCATGGTCGATCCCACCAACGTCTTCGCCATGGACGACATCAAGTTCATGACCGGCTTCAATATCGAGCCGGTGGTGGCTTCGGAAAGCTCCATCGTCGAGGGCATCGATAAGGCTTACGGCGCGACTAAAGAGGAAGAAAACCTCGAAGACGTAATGCAGTCGATGAGCGATCTCGGCGAAGCCGGCGACATCGAGGTGCAGGCCGAAGAGCATGAACTCGAGCTCAAGGAGCTTGAGAAGGCTGCCGATGAGGCCCCGATCGTTAAGCTCGTCAACCTGGTGCTGACCGACGCGGTCAAGCGCGGCGCCAGTGATATTCACATGGAGCCCTACGAAAAAGAATTCCGCGTGCGCTTCCGTATTGACGGTGTGCTCCAGTCCATCATGACGCCCCCGCTCAAATTGAAAGACGCCATCACTTCGCGCCTCAAAATCATGGCCAAGCTCGACATCAGCGAAAAGCGGCTGCCGCAGGACGGCCGCATCATGCTGAAGATGCAGATTGGCGGAAAGAAGAAGCAGCTCGACTTCCGCGTTTCGACGCTTGCCGACCTTGTGGGGCGAGAAGATCGTGCTCCGCTTGCTCGACAAGGAAAATCTGCGGCTCGACATGACCAAGCTCGGTTTCGAGCAGGAGTCGCTGACCAAGTTCCAGAAGGCGATTTTGAAACCCTATGGCATGGTGCTGGTGACCGGGCCAACGGGATCGGGCAAGACGAACACTTTGTACTCTTCGATCTCGCAGCTCAACCAGCCGGACACGAACATCATGACCGCCGAGGATCCGGTCGAATTCCAATTGGGCGGCGTCAACCAAGTGCAGATGAAGGAGCAGATCGGGCTGAACTTCGCGACCGCACTGCGCGCCTTTTTGCGGCAGGACCCGAACATCATTCTGGTGGGCGAGATTCGAGATTTCGAAACGGCGGAAATTGCCATCAAGGCCGCGCTGACCGGCCACCTGGTTTTGTCCACGCTGCACACCAACGGCGCGCCGGAAACAATCACCCGTCTGATGAACATGGGCATCGAGCCCTTTCTGGTCGCGACCTCGGTGCATTTGATCTGCGCCCAGAGACTTGTCCGGCGCATTTGCAAGGACTGCGCTGAACCGGTTGAGATGCCTCCGCAAGCGCTCATCGACGAAGGTTTCACACCGGAAGAATCCAAGACCGTGACGATCATGAAGGGCAAAGGCTGCGCGACCTGCAACAAAACCGGCTACAAAGGGCGCACTGGCCTATACGAAGTTATGGAAGTCGATGACGAGATCCGCGAACTGGTTCTGGTCGGAGCATCGGCGGTTGAACTGAAGAAAAAAGCGATTGAACGCGGCATGATCACGCTGCGCCGCAGCGGGCTGATCAAGGTCGCACAAGGCTGGACCACACTCGAAGAAGTGGCTCGCGAAACGATCCACTAGAAACGGCAGAAGGAAAAGAACAACTATGGCTCTCACATTAAGCGATTTGCTCCGACGCATGCTGGAGATGGGAGGAAGCGACCTCCACATCACCACGAATTCGCCTCCACAAATTCGCGTTCACGGCCACCTGGTGCCACTCGACCTGCCGCAGCTCACGCCCGCCGAAACTAAACAAATGGCCTACAGCGTGATGACCGATTCGCAGAAGCACCGCTTCGAAGAAAACCTCGAAATGGACTTCTCCTTCGGGTTAAAAGGTTTGGCTCGCTTCCGTGCCAATGTCTTCAACCAGCGCGGCGCCACGGCCTGCGTCTTCCGTCTGATTCCGTTCGAGATCAAGTCGTTCCACCAGCTCGGACTGCCGGCGGTGGTCAGCAAGCTCTGCGACAAGCCGCGTGGACTCGTGCTCGTGACCGGCCCGACGGGCTCGGGCAAGTCGACGACGCTCGCCGCCATGATCGACAAGATCAATAGCGAGCGCCACGATCACATCCTCACTATCGAGGACCCGATCGAATTCGTCCACATGAACAAGAACTGCGTGGTCAACCAGCGTGAACTGCACTCGGATACCAAGAGCTTTACCGACGCTTTGCGCGCCGCGCTCCGTGAAGACCCGGACGTGGTGCTGATCGGCGAAATGCGCGACCTCGAAACGATCGAATCCGCGCTGCGTATCGCCGAAACCGGCCACTTGACCTTTGGCACGCTGCACACCAACTCGGCCTCCTCGACCATCAACCGAATTATCGACGTCTTTCCGGCGCACCAGCAGTCGCAGATTCGCGCGCAGCTCTCGCTCGTGCTCGAAGGCATCCTCTGCCAAACGCTCGTGCCCAAGTCGGACAACAAGGGCCGGGCGATGTGCATGGAAGTGCTGGTGCCGAATGCGGCGGTCCGCAACCTGATCCGCGAAGACAAGATCCACCAGATTTATTCGGCGATGCAGTCGGGCCAGGAAAAGTTCGGAATGCAGACTTTCAATCAGGCGCTGGCGACGGCTTATTTCCAGAAGCAGATCACGATCGAGACGGCGCTCTTGCGGTCCAGCAACCAGGACGAGCTCCAGGAAATGATCTCTCGCGGCGCCAGCTTGCTGAACCGGCCGACCACCGCTGCGGGAGTCATGAGCAAGGCCGGCAGTACGCTGAGGAGATAGTTCCTGATCTCGCGGCAAGATGAACGGCGGAACGAATTCACGGCAAGACCCGGGAGCAGCCGGGAAAACGAACTTCAAAGCGCCGGCACGAACGGCAAGCGGCGCCGCGAAATATGAATTAGGAGAACAGCTATGCCGGTTTTTACATTTTCAGGGAAGACAGCTTCGGGTGAAAAAGTTCAAGGCGAGCGCGTTGCGCCCAACAAGGACGGACTAGCGGCGCAACTCCGCAAGGAGCGGATCACGCCGGGCTCCATCCGGGAAAAGGGCAAGGAATTTTCCCTGCCGATGTTCAAAGGCAACAAGATCAAGGTCAAGGATGTGGCCGTGTTCTTCCGGCAATTCTCGGTCATGATCGATGCCGGCCTGCCGCTGGTACAGTGCTTGGAAATTCTCGGCGCCAACCAGGAGAACCCGAACTTCCAGAAGACGTTGCTGGGCGTGCGGACGACCGTCGAAGGCGGCGCGACTCTGGCCAACGCCATGCGCCAGCATCCGGTCGTGTTCGACGACCTGACCACCAACATGGTGGAAGCGGGCGAAACGGGCGGTATTCTGGACCTCATTCTCCAGCGCCTGGCCATCTACGTTGAGAAGGCGGTCAAGTTGCGCGCCGCCGTCAAATCGGCATTGATCTACCCGGTTGCCGTGGTCTCGTTCGCCATGTTGATCGTAGCCGCGTTGCTGAAGTGGGTGGTGCCGATTTTCGCCAACCTCTTCGTTGGCCTCGGCGTCGCGCTTCCATTGCCCACCCGTATCGTCATCGGCCTGAGCGGCTTTGTGGGGCACTTCTGGTGGTTCTTTATTGTGGGCGGCGTCGGCCTGTACTTCGGCGTTAAGCAGGTTCGAAAGCATCCGCGTGGCCGCTATTACTTTGACGCCATGCTGCTCAAAATGCCCATCGTCGGAGTGCTGCTCCGTAAGATCGCGGTCGCGCGCTTTACTCGAACTCTGGGCACATTGATCACTTCCGGCGTTCCCATTCTTGAAGGTCTGGCCATCACCGCCCGCACTTCGGGAAATGCGGTGCTCGAAGAAGCGCTGATGAAGGTGCGCAAGGCGATTGAAGAAGGCCGCACCATCGTCGATCCGCTGCGCGAATGCGGCGTCTTCCCGAACATGGTGACGCAAATGATCGGTGTCGGCGAAGCCACCGGCGCCATGGACGCCATGCTCCAGAAGATCGCCGACTTCTACGAAGACGAAGTCGATGCCGCGACCAAAGACATGCTGGCCATGCTGGAGCCGGTCATCATCGGCATCCTCGGCATCTGCATCGGCGGCATCGTTATTTCTCTATATATGCCGTTGTTCGCGATGATCGGAAAACTGGCGGGATAAATAAAGACAGCCATTAGCCTTCAGCCATCAGCCGTCAGGAAACTCGAAAGCAGGGTGGGACCACGGCTCCAACTGATGGCTGACGGCTGATAGCTGACGGCTAATTCCATGCACTCCACCACCGACGACCGCAATTGGCTGACCTGGCTGGTCAAGGTGCGCATGCTGATTTTGATGGTCCTGCTCGTCATCGAGCTGGCCGTCATCCGTCTGACGCCGAGTCCCGTGCCGGTCGTGCCCTTCCTGACGGGCATGGTGCTGTGGTTCGTGCTCTCGCTGTTTTTCCTGTTTCTGGTCACGGTATGGGATGAAACTCGCCTGCAGGGCATTCTGCAGGTGCTCGCCGATATCGTAATGGTGACGCTGGTTGTGCAGCTCACCGGCGGAATCGAAAGCTCGCTGAACTTCCTTTATCCGCTCGTCATCGTGGTCGCGGCCATGCTGCTGCCGCGCCGCTGGGCGTATTTGAGCGCGGCGCTCGCCTTCATCTTTTTCGCCGGCATTCTTGAACTCGGCTATTACGGCGCGATTCCTTCGTATTCCGGCACTCACCCGAAGATCAAAGCGCTCCAGGTTGTAATTCTCGTCAACCTGTTCGCTTACTTTGCGATCGCTTATCTTGCCGGCCTGCTGATGACCAAGTTGCGGCAGGTGGACGTACAGCTCAAGAACGCGAGCGGCGCGCTCGAAAACCTGCAGGCTCTGCACGAAAACATCGTGCAGTCGATGAGCGGCGGCGTGATCACGACCGGGCCGGATGGCCGCATTACGCTCGTGAACCGGGCGGCCCAGCACTTGCTCGAGATCTCCGACCAGGAATTGCACGGGCGTTCGGTTGCCGATCTGTTTCAGGATCCCTTGCCGAGCTTTGGCGCGCGCGGTGGAGCGGAAGTCCGGTACACATCTGCCAAGGGATTTCGCAAGACATTTCGCGCGATGGTGTCCGCGTTGAATGACCGCGGCGACGCGGGCTTTGTCTACACCTTTGACGACCTCACCGAAGTTCGCCGGTTGGAAAGAGAAGTGCGCATGCAGGACCGCCTGGCTGCCGTCGGCCGCCTCGCGGCCGCCATCGCGCACGAAATCCGCAATCCGCTGACCTCGATTGCGGGCTCGGTCAGCATGTTGTCCGACACGCCTGCCCTGAGTCCCGAGGAGCGGCACCTGTTGCAGATTGTCATCCGCGAATCGGACCGCCTCAACAACATCATCACCGACTTCCTCGCCTATTCCCGCGGCAAGCAGTACCGTTTTGAGCGCGTGAACCTGGTTCCGCTGCTCGAAGACACGCTCACTCTGATTGAGCACCGTCTGATCGCGGAAGACTCGAACATCCGCGTGGAGCGGCGATTTCAGTCTTCGGAAGCGTGGGCGCTCGCCGATGGCGACAAGATCAAGCAGGTGTTCTGGAACTTTTCCGAGAATGCCGTGCGGGCCATGCAAAAAACAGGCGGCAAGCTTTCGGTCTCGTTGATGGGACGCGACTCCGATTGGGAGATGAGCTTCTCCGATACCGGTCCCGGCATTCATCCGCAGCAGACCGAAAAGATCTTCGAGCCGTTCCAGTCGAACTTCGAGGGGGGCACGGGCCTCGGCCTCGCCATCGTCTATCAGATCGTGCAGGCGCACGAGGGCAAAGTCTGGGCGCGGTCGGAGGTCGGCAAGGGCACAAGCTTTGTGCTGCGCCTGCGCCGCATGGACGTGGCGGAAATGCCGCCGGCGCAAGTCGAGAAGCAAGACCAGAAGCAGGATTCGAACTCCAGCGTGGCTGCGGCGAAATCGGCCGAGGCTGCGAGCGCCGGCATGGGAGGTGCGAAGCGTGGGTAGCATTCTCGTCTGCGACGACGAGCGCTCCATCTGCGAACTGCTCGATATCGCGCTGCGCCGCGATGGCCATAAGGTCGAGACGGTCACGGGCGGCGATGCCGCGCGCCGCAAGATCGACAGCGCGCTCTTCGACGTTATCGTCACTGACATCAAGATGCCAGGCGTCGACGGAGTCGAAGTGCTGCGCCACGCGCACCAGGTTTCGCCCGAATCGGCCGTAATCCTGATGACGGCGGTCGACGATTACGAGGCCGCGGTCGAGGCCGTGAAGGCCGGAGGCGCGACCGATTACATCCGCAAAAGCACTGGGCTGGTCGATGAAGTCAAGCTGGCGATCGCCCGCTCCCTTACCAAGGTCTCGCTCAGCCGCCAGAATTTTGCGTTGCGCCGCGACGCCGCCGCGCGCAACTCTCTGGAAAACATCATTGGCATTAGCCCCGCCATCGAGAAGCTGAAACAGACGATCCGCACGGTGGCCACCACCAGCAGCACGATTCTCGTTTACGGCGAGAGCGGAACCGGCAAAGAGCTGGTCGCCCGCGCTGTGCACACCTGCTCGCCGCGTGATTCGGAAGCGTTTGTTTCCGTCAACTGCGGCGCCTTTCCTGAAACCTTGCTTGAAAGCGAGCTCTTCGGCTACGTCAAGGGGGCGTTCACGGGAGCGAGCCAGAACCGGCGCGGGCTGTTCGAAGTCGCGGACCAGGGCACGATTTTTCTCGACGAAATCGGCGAGATGACCATGCCGATGCAGGTCAAACTGCTGCGCGTGCTCCAGGAGCGAACGGTGCGTCCGGTGGGCGGCACCAGCGAAATCGCGGTCGATGTGCGCGTAATCGCCGCCACCAACCGCGATCTCGATAAGCAGGTCGGCGAAGGTACTTTTCGCGAGGATCTTTATTACCGCCTCAACGTCATCCCCATTCGCGTTCCCAGCCTGCGCGAGCGGCGGGAAGACATTCCGCTCCTGGCGAATCACTTTCTGAAGAAATACGCGCCCGGAGCGGGCAAGAGCATCCATGCTCTGGCGCCAACCGCGCTCGAAACGCTGAGCGGCTATGACTGGCCGGGCAACGTGCGGCAACTCGAAAACACGATTGAGCGGGCGGTGGCGCTCGAAGCGTCCGGCGAACTGCACGTCGAATTGCCGGTCGAGCGGCCGAAGGCTCGCGCGGTGGCTGCCGGGGCAGAAACCGCATTCGCGGTTCCGTCGGGCTCGGTTCTGCCCGAAGGCCAGAACATGGAAAACTACGTGGCGCAGATTGAGCGCTCACTCCTGCAATCGGCGCTTGGCCAGACTCATGGCGTGCAGGTGAAAGCCGCGGAAGTTCTCGGTATCTCCTACCGGTCATTCCGGCACTTGATGAAGAAGTACGGCCTGTAGCCCATCTCACATCCTTGACGGCGGTGGCTAGGGGCCGGCCGCGTTAAGTAGGATGGTCAGCGGCGGAACGTGTTCGGGCTTCACGTAGCGGTTCACGAGAAAACGCTTGCCGTCTTTGGCGGCGTCGTAGGTGAAGACGTCGGTGCTGGAGATTGGGGCGCGGCCTCGAACCTGAAAGAGCGAGACCGGTGTGCCGGTGGCGAATACGCTTTGGGCATCGACGGGGACGGCCGTCAGCATTCCGCTGGGCGCGATGTAGAAAATTTCTTTGCCGTCGCCGCGCCAGCGTGGCTCGGTGCCGCCGCCACGCGAGACCTGCCACTTGCCGACCGCGCCCGGAAAAGACGTAACGTAAATTTCCCACTCGCCGGATTCGTCGGACGCATAGGCGACCCACTTGCCGTCGGGAGAAATCTGCCCATTAGCCTCGCTGCCCTTGCCACTTAGAAATCGCGTTGGCTCGCCGCCGGCAACGGGGAGCAGTTCAAGATATTCGCCCATGTTCGTCTGACGCGTGCACAGAATTTGTTTGTCGTCGAGGGACCAGGAATTGGGAAGGAAATCGTCCATGGTAGAAGGCGGAAGAGTTAATCTCTTCCGCTCCGGCTCCAGGCCGGTCGACGCCTTCAAGAGGAGAGTCGTACCCCCGGCGTCGGCGCCGCGGTAGGCTAGCACGCTTCCGTCGCGGGACCACACGCCCACCACTTCTTCGGCCGGGTCGAAGGTGAAGCGCGTGTTCGCGACCGCGGTGGCGCTTTCGATCCAGACATCGACGTTGTTGGCTTTCTGGTCGCTGATGTCGACGGCGACGCGGCCGCCATCGGGCGAGAGCGTGGGGTTGGCCATGATGGCGGCGTCGCCGATGTGCGCGAGTTCCTTGCCCGAGCGGTCGATCCAGGTGAGCGCGGATTGGGCGGCGCCGACGCCGGTGTTGTAGATCACCGTGCCATTCTGCGCGACGTCGAAAGCGGTCCAGTAAGTAGAGGGTTGAAAGCCGACGGCATTGGCGATCACCGTTGGACTCCCCGAAATGTCGCCGCTGGAGATATCGAATGGGACGCTTACCAATTGCCGTTGTTCATCGGCATAAAAGAAATGGTGGGCATCGTAACCGAAACTCGAGTGGCAGAGGACGACAAGTTTTCTCTGCTTGCCGGCGAGGGAACTCATGTAGATGCCGCTAGCGCGGTCGTCCTTCACGTTGCCGAAGTTGCCGGCCCAGAACAAGAAGTGATCGCCGTCGGGAAGAAAAACAGGCCAGCGGTGAGATTGATCTGCGGCCGTCCTGATGTTTTGCGTGACGGGAGCGAACCCGGTGCCATCGGCGTTCACACGCTGGAGGGGACTTTGTGCGTCCGGCGAAAACAGAATTACACCCTTGCTTCCCCAGGTGCCGCCACGCGCGGCCAAGGCGGTGGCGAGGATTTGCGGGGTCCCGCCTGAGATCGCCATCTTCTCGAGTTTGCCGTTGGCGAAAAACGCGACGTAGGCGCCGTCAGGCGACCAGAACGGATAGCTCGCGCCCTGTGTGCCCGGAAGCGGCGCGACATTGGGCGAGCCTACGCGTTGCAGGAAGAGCATCGGCATGGCCGAGTTTTCGTCCGGCGAGACGAAGACCAGCATGGTGCCGTCGCGCGTGATCGCCATTTGACTGATGCTCATTTCATCTGGGACAGCGAGGGCGAACTGCATGCGCGGCGTGGGCGTTGGACGGCGAGCGACGAACCAGGTCGCGGCGATCGCAGCGACGACCGCCATCGCTCCGGCGAGCCAAGGCAAAATTTGAATATGGCGGGGAGAGACTGCCGTCGCGGCAGCCGCGGTGCGGGCCACACCGCTCGTCTCGCTTCCGGAGAGCGCGCTTAGCGCGAAAGAGAGATCGCGCGCGGACTGGAAGCGCTGCTCCGGACTTTTTTCCAGGCAGCGGCGCACGATGCGTTCGAGCGTGGGCGAGACCGCGCGGCCAGGATTGGATAACTCCGGCGGGTCGTCTTTTAAGACGGCGGTCATGGTCTCAGCCGAGGTGTCTCGCCGGAAGGCGCGCACGCCGGAAAGCATTTCGTAAAGCACCGAACCGAAGGCGAAAATGTCGGTGCGCGTATCGGCGGGCTCGCCGCGCACCTGCTCGGGGGCCATGTAGCTGGCGGTGCCCATCACGACGCCGGCCACGGTGTGGGAACTCGTCATCGTGCGTTCGTCGGAGCCGGGGCTGGCCGGTTGCGCCAGCTTGGCCAGACCAAAATCGAGAATCTTGATGCGACCGTCGCGCGTAATGAAGATGTTTTCCGGCTTCAGGTCGCGGTGGATGATCCCTTTTTCATGCGCGGCCGCGAGGCCATGCGCGATCTCGACGCCATACTCGATGGCCTTGCGCTGTGGCACCGTGCCGGAATCGAGCACGTCGCGCAGGCTCTGGCCTTCGAGGAGTTCGGAGACCAGGAACGGCGTGCCGTTGTGCTGGCCGATGTCGAAGACCGCAAGAATGTTGGGATGGTTGAGCGCGGCCACCGCCCGCGCTTCCTGCTCGAAACGGCGGAGGCGGTCGGCGTCTTGCGTGAAAGTCTCGGGAAGAATCTTTAGAGCAACGTCGCGCCCGAGGCGGGTATCGCGAGCGCGATAAACCTCGCCCATGCCGCCGGCGCCGAGCGGCGTTTGGATTTCGTAGGGACCTAGCTTTGTGCCGGGAGTGAGTGCCATCCGTGCGCGAATTATATCGCGTTCGGGAGCTTGCACCGCGAAAGCAGAATTTGTTGCAGGTACAAGGGATGTTGGTCGGCCCTAGAGGACGATTTTCGAACTTTTCTGCTGGTCGAAAGACCAGAAAGCTGCTCTGGACGCCCTGATTGTTGGTGTAATTGGCGATTACTCCAACGGCAGCGCGAGAACGGAGAGACGGATGAGTGAGCCGCGGGCATGCCGGAATGCGAAGCAGGGCCGCAATCCTGTCACTCTTCACTGCAGCTTCGCGTACTCCGCTCTGGCCTGCTTCAGGATGGGAAGGTGGGGATCGGCATCTTTCCAGAGCGTGAGGAAGTCCCTGTAGGCGGAGAGGGCTCGGGCACGTGCCGCGTCTGCCTCCGCGCTCTGCGATGTTCGTGCTGCGAGGGCATTCGCGCGCGCCACGCCCAGACGTGCCAGTGCTCCCGTCCAGCAGTTCCAGACGATCCCGCTGTGGTCGAGAATCTTCTGAAACTCGGTGGCGGCAGCACTGCCTTGTCCGGCTGCCAAGTATGCTTCTCCGCGTACATACACTGGATAGAGGCAGGAAAGACTGTTGCCGAACGGGATTGCCGCTAACTCGATTGGTGAAGCAGCTTGCAGAGCATCCAGTGCGGCAGTCGTGTGCTTCCGATCCAGTGCCAACTGCGCCTGAATCGCTGGCAGCCAGAGCGATTGCATCTGCGTGTCCAGCGGGAAATGTTTCCCCAAGTCCCGGGCCAAGGAGTCGGCTCGCGCCGTGTCGCCCGCCATGGCAAAGGCAAGCGCGGCCTCACTCTTGACGCCCTTACTCGTCGAAGCCAGCTTCAAGGCTTGTGCCGCTGACTGCCGGGCATCTGTGGTGTTGCCAAGAGCGGCTTGTTGCACAGCAGTATTCGCCAGATGGATCGCTCCAGTTTCTTTGCTGTCCGCTCGTATGGCGGAGTCCACTGCCCTCTTGGTCAGTTCCCGCGCTTTCCTAAGATGACCGCCGTAAGCCTCTGTGTCAGACGCGAGCGCAAGTCCATAGGTCTCATATTCGGGGTGGCCTGCAAACCACTGTTGTTGTTCCGTCATTGCCGCGCCGTCCGTACCAACAAAGGCGAGAGCATAAAGAGTATTGTGGAGGAAATAGTCACTCTCGAGTCTTCGCGCTTGCGCCTCGTGGATTATCTGCCGCGCCCCGTCGTAGCGCTGTAAAGCAAGCGCGTAGTTGGCGAGATTCTCATACACATCTACAACATCTGGCGCCAAGCGCATGGCTTGCCTCGTGATCTCCGCGGCCTTCACATATTGCCCCTGTTGGGAGTACACTTCGCCCAAATTGGCGTACGGCACGAATTCCCGCGGGTAGTTCTCAATCTCCTCCTGATAGGTCTGAGCCACCTTATCCAGTTCCCCGGTTACATTCGAATAGTAGTCCGCGGTGATCTCCAACTTTTCCCGCTCGCTGGCATGGCCCTGCAACTGGAAGGCCTTGGTGTAGTAGTCGCTGGCCCGCCCCGGCTCGCCCAGATTCTTGTAGTCGTTGCCCACTGCCAGGTATCCGAGGGCGAAATTCGGATCGAGTTGGATGGCGCGTTGATCGTAAGTCAGGTCCGCGGCGGTGCCTTGCTCGTTTTCAGGTCTACCGTAAAGGCTGAACGCTTTCAAAGCTTCGAGCGAAGATGTGGTGGCCTGTGCGAGCGGAACATCAAACTTCTGAACCGTAGCCAGCGATTCGCCCAACTGCCCTCGTATTTTGGCCGCCTCTTTTCCCAGCGCATTCAGCACTTGCTCCTTGCTTGCCACCGTACTCAGTTCTTTCGCCAGCAGGTTTCCGGAGAGGCAGTTCACTGCCTTCAACCCCAGCACGTACTCGCCGTCGAGCTTCGCGATCGATCCTGCAATATAGGCTTTGCTCCCCGCACGCTGGCAAAGCTCGCGGATCACTTCGCCGGTAAGCGCGGTGCCCGCGGGGCGGTCCATCCGGCGCAAGGTTGCCGCCACCTTGTTCCCGGGGAGCACATTCAGGAAAGGCGATTGCTTCAAGGCAATGCTAAGCGCCTGTTTCAGTGTGCCGTCAAACACCGGATCGCCGGTGGAGTTGCTGAAGTCGGCCACCACAATCGTGTCCTGGGCTGAGATTGTTCCATGCAGCAGCCGTTCCCGAACACCAGCCACGTTCAACCCAAACAGAATGATCCCGACCGCGGCCACGGCGGTTCCCGCCAGGAATAAATATCGGCCACGCCGCCAGCGAGCTGGCGACACTTCTCGGACGACCACTGTCGTCTCCACTGCAGGCGCTAAGTGGAGCGGCTTGATCTCCCCGGACGGACTCTCAGACACACTCGCGATCAGCCGATATCCCAGCCTTGGTAACGTCTCGATGAAGCGGGGCTCTTCGGCGCGATCCTCCAGAGCATCTCGTAGCTTCCGCACGGCGGTATTGATGCTGTGCTCAAAATCGACGAAGGTGTCAGCCGCCCAGAGTTTTTCCCGGAGTTCTTCGCGCGTGACCAATTCCCCGGGCCTATCCAGCAGGATAGCGAGAACCTGGAACGGTTTTTCTTGAAGAGGAATCTTGTGGTCGTGGTTGCGTAGCTCGTGGGATAGAAAATCAACCACGAATGGGCCAAATCGGACGGAGCGCCGTTCTGTGGCGGGCACTTGCATGATCAGTAACCCACCTCGGTCCTAACTGCATGAAATCTATACCCCTGAACGAGGAAGGTCAAGAAGCAGTACGCTTGTCTTCCCTCCGCAACAAGAACGCTCAGGGACACGGTTTGAGAGCGGCTTACCACAGTTCACCAATAGTTCACCTCCAGATTATTTGCAGTGCATTGTGGCGCGTCGCTGTCAAGAGCACTATGCCGCTGTTGGCGCGAGCTTTACTTTAGCGCTGATGCAGGGAGATGCACATGGAGATGCAGACTCTGACGATCAAAGCTCACGGTCAGAGCCGTATCTCTGAGTCATGGTGCGGTATGGCTTTCGACCCGGCACCTGCTGGTCTAGGGACTTGGTTTTTGCTCGGTCTAGCGGGTGGAGCAGACTCGACAATTTGGTGCTGGGCAGTTCGTGCAGGAGGACCTTGCTCCGCCCTGTAGCACTGACATGATTTCAAAGGAGATCAATATGAAAAAGCACTTCATGAATAACCGCAGTTACTGGGCATGTCTCATCATGGTTGGCGTAATGATCCTGGGAATGGCAGCCTTTTCACTACCGGGCGCACTAGCCAACGGCAAGGACGGAGACGGTGTCCAAATTCTCGACCGCGATTCCGTGGCGTACGGAAGGAGCTACAGTGAGTGGTCGGCCGCTTGGGAGCAATGGTCCTACTCAATCCCAGTGGCCCAGCACCCTCTGTTTGACAACGGAGACTGCAGCGTGGCCCAGTCGGGTCCGGTCTGGTTCTTGGGCGGGAAGTTCTGCCCTAACGTCGGCTCTGGCTGCTCTTACACCGGCGTCGTTCGCAGCTGTAAAGTGCCGTCCGGAAAGGCTCTGTATTTCCCTGTCTTTAACGGCGAGGACTCGGCACTGGAGGAGAGTGTGGCAGAAAATCCGGGTAACGAAACGTATCAACAGATCGCGACCCTGCGTTCTTACGAGGACGGTGCGATGAGTCCCAGTAAAGTCTCCTGCTCGGTGGATGGAAAGCCGATCAAGCACCTCAAGGATCAATTTCGAGTGCAGTCCACCGCCTTTGGCTTCACGCTCCCAACCGATAACCTGCTCGCCTCCGTATATCCCCCCGGCTACAACAACTTTGTGGCTGGGTCGTACTTTCCTGCTGTGGACGATGGATGGTATGTGATGCTCGCACCACTGCCGGCAGGCCCACACCAGATCCACTTCACCGGATACAACCCGGTGTACAACTTCACGCTGGACGTTACCTACAACCTCGCCGTGGCAAAATGAACGACGCCCAGTGCCCGGATGCTCGGTCTTTCCCGCCTGCGGAAGACTAAGCATTCGGGGTATGTGCCGCCCATGGCGGCGTCGGGATCTGCCAGATGCCGAGGCAGAGCGGTATGCATGGCCATTCTGCCTGGGGCTGGCAGATCCCGCGCTGAAGTTCCAACGATAGAAAACAGTGTAGCGGGCGGGAGCGTAGCGGGATCCCGCTGGCGAAATCCCGAGCGCAGAGAGGGACCGTTCGTTGTCGGAAGTAATTGGTCGGGGCGCGCGGATTTGAACCGCGGACCCCCTGCGCCCAAGGCAGGTGCGCTACAACAGCGCGCTAAAATCCAGTGTTTACGCGTTTTCCTCCTAATCTGCGCACCTGCCTGGAGGAATCCGATGGGCGGCTTTTCCCAATTCACCCACGAACGTCAATACCTGCACAACGTCTCTCCCGCAACCCTCAATTGGTACACGAACAGCCTCAAGTGGCTCCGGTCGGAATCACCCACACAAGATGACCTCAAGGACGCCGTGCTCCGAATGCGTGAGAAGGGGCTAAAGGCAACCGGGTGCAATTGTGCCATCCGAGCAATCAACGCATACCTGCACTGGAGCGCAAGCACGGAGAGAAAGTGCGGCCCCGGCTGTCCTCATCCCCGCATCCCGCAACTCAAAGAACCTCAGCTTGTCCTTCCTACGTTCACGGCCTCGCAAGTCGCGCGCCTTGTGAACTGGAAACCGAAACTGCGCTGCGAGCGGCGTCTGCATCTGCTTGTGCTCATCCTGCTTGATACCGGCTGCCGCATCAGCGAGGCGTTAGGTCTGCGCGTGGGCGACATTGACTTTGACAATCTCTTGGTCACATTGGACGGCAAGGGGCGCAAGCAGCGCGTGGTGCCGTTCTCTTTCGAGTTGAGGAAAGTCCTATTCCGCTACGTCACGGAACATCGCAGAGCCGATGCGCTCTTGCTTGTCACTAAGAACGAAACGCGGTTGGACAAGCACGTCATGCTGCGCGATGTGAAGCGGTTGTGCAGGCGGCTCGGCTTTGACCCGCCGGTGCGCACCCTCCACTCATTCCGGCATACCTTCGGCGTTAACTACATCAGGCGCGGCGGGTCCGTCTTTCATTTGCAGAAGGTGCTCGGGCATTCCACGTTGGAGATGACGCGGCGGTATGCGAATCTTGTGACGGCGGACTTGCAAGCCGTTCACGAGAAGATTAGCCTGCTTGCGGCATGACATCGGAAGAATGGGACGTAATAAGAGGTGCCGTTGCGCTTCAGATGGCTCACGACCGAATCGTTGGCACCGACAGGACCCTTCCCGCCAAGATTAAGACGGTTTGTGCTGCCAAGGATGCAGAGCAGACGCGGCTAATCGGGGCAGAGGTAATTGATGGGAATTTGCTTGCGGAAAAGCTGATGTGTCTTATTGGAGAAAAGGCGCTGTTAACCATAGCTCTTTACTTCACACAGAAGAACTATCAAGAGCTGAAGGACAAGCCGGGGCTGTATGTCACGTTGCACGGCTTCCTCACGCTGTCGCGCACAATCCGTGCTGCTGCGCGTGCGCGTTGGGCAGAACTGCTTTGGGGGAAACCCGTCTTGTCTGCGGCTGAGCGTGCGCGTGCCGTAGAACTAATTCAAACAGTCAACTTGGACGGGGCCAGTGTTTAGAACTTTACGCCGTCTCGCTGGAGCTGTTTTAGCAACCGGTTTCGGTGCAGCGCCACAAGCATTTCCAAAATCAAGCGATTCCACGTTTTGTCCGAAGCGGGTACGTTTTTCACAGTTTCCTCCCAAAGCTGGAAAGTCCAGCATCCTCGTTTGATGATTTGGCGATGGGGCGCGATTCCATTGGCCCCTAAATGAGCGTGTCGCCTGTCAGCCGGGGGTGCCCCTCTACGTAAGATAACCACTTTTTATCTATCTATCTTATTGATTCTATTAAGTAATGTATTTTGATGTGTGTGGGCAGGGGTGGCGACACGGCTGCACTGGCGACAGACCCACGCGGGCAAAAGGTACCGGAGCCGGTCAAAATCTTGAAAGGCATCCTGTTGATAGAGCGCCGCAATCTTTTATTTACACAAACGAACAATTATCGAAAATGAGAACAAAAGACGAAGGTCCAAAATTGAGGAACATAGTCAATCAACAGCGGGAAGGCGAAACCCATAAATAACGGGGAGCGAATGAATGGCGAATAGATGGCGAAATGGTTACCTTCAGTCAATCGGCCAACAGAAATGCGTATTCTGGAATTGACAAGCCCGGATTCGCGGTTATGATTTGAACAAACGTGAGTCGATTTTGAAAGGGGAAGTATGGTCACTCACGTTCTCACCTGGTTTGAAACCGCCTCGCTCATCCTCATTGGATTATTTGGCTTCGCCCATCTAGCCCGCGCGCTCTGGAGAGCCTTTTGGAGAGAATGAGGGGGACTCCGCTACATGGCTATACGCGCTGACGTGAACGCCACGCGGCGCGGTTACGGTACGATATGAGTATTGAAGAATGCCGCTACGCGCGAGGTTATTCAAATGTCCGACTTTAATCCGATGGCTAATTACATGGCGAATCTGGCCAAATCTCCCCGCATTCCCGAGTTCAAGAATCCCGCCGAATGGATGTATGAGCGCCTTGTTCGGTCAATCGCGCAGTTTGAAGAGAAGCTAGAAGAGTCACAGGAGCTTGGGTTGCGCCTTGTCAACTTTGGCAATCACGAAACCTTCCACATTGAGGATGTTGGTTTTTGGGGACCGGACCTTGTGAAATTCTACGGGCGAAGCAGCGACGGTAAGCCGATTGAGCTAATGCAGCACATTAGCCAAGTAAGCGTCTTGCTCGTAGCCGTGCCTAAGACCGCTCAGAAGGCGCGACGCATTGGATTTGAGCTTGTTAGGCAGCTCAAGAGCGACTAAATACCCTCACGCACTGCAACGAGCATGGTCAATCGCTTCCCTTCTGAATCCCTAGCCCGAGTAATGCGCCCGCTAGAGCTGCCACGGTTTCTCCGGTAAACACCTTTTGAACGGCCAAAGTGAGCAGGAATGGAAGGCCCAAGCAGATGGTCAGCGCTCGGGTGGTTTGAGGACCGATTCCGCCCTCTCTAACTTTCTTGCTGGACACAATCACAACCGCGCATACCACTCCGGCTGCCCACGCCACTATTTGTCCGTCGCACCACATGCCGCTCATTATCTCATCCCACCCGCGCGGTTGCTAACAAACTAACCGGGCCTCAGTTGGGACTAAGAAGCCGCCCGGAGCTGTCCTTGCTCTCAACTGGCCTTCTGCACCCCTCACGCGGCAGCCGCATATGGCAGCTACCGCGCGGCTAATTCGGTCTACTTAAGCATTAACGGCACGGAAATGGCACGGACCTTAGCTGCCCGTATAGCCGCCGTTTGGGTCATAGTAGGAGTCCCGGTTTTCGGCCTCCGCGTGCGAGTGGGAATTATCCTGTGGGAATGACGGGCCGCTATCCCATGAGTCAATGCGCATCGGCTGAGGTGGGGACTCCGTGTCGAACTCGCGGATGAGGATTAGTGTCACAAGCGAACCGACCACTAAGAGAAGCGGCACTCTTTTCACGACTTTGATCGTACCGTGTTTGGGATGGAAGTTAGGGAAAAACGCCTAAACCGAAGTAACGGCCTACTCAGGTTTGAACTCGATGCACTGGTAGTGGAGGTCTGTGTCCATCTGCCCGGTGTCGATGGCCTCGTCTGCTTCAGTCTTGCAAGCGTGCACAGCATTCTTGAGACTTTGAGGTATGTCAACGTGAGAGGCACTCGCTACGGCCCACATTTCTCGCTTGGTTCTCAAGTGCACAAGATCATCGAGGAAAACCGCGTCCGCAGTACCGTCTTTGACCTCGATGCGCGTGCTCCGCTCGATGTGGTCTAGAGACTTCTTGAGGGATTCAATCCGCGCTTCGTTACGGTCCTCCCCAACCGCATACTCCGCATCGTTGAGGTCATTGTCGGTCTCGACATACAGTAGGCCTATCTGCTGCATGTAATGCGAGATCGTTCTGGACTTCGGTATAGCTTTTGCTTTGGTTTGTGCCGCTGTAAGGGTTGCGAGAGTGAGAAACACGAATAGAGCAGTGCTCTTCATGTGTATTTTCATGTCCGCGGAAAGTATCGCACGAAACCCGCGACAGTCCGCGCGGATTGTACACCGCTTCTTCAGCGCCCGCCCACAGTCCGGGCAAAAATTGTAGCCGAGCGGATAGACCTCCCGGCACGCCCGGCAGACCACGGTGATGGATGGCCTTCGCTTCCACGCGGGCGGCTCTTTGCTTTTCTTCATGGGGTGAGCATCCGCCGCGCAGCCGGGCAAGTCAAGGAATCTAAAGCATCTGTTGGACACCGGGCGATTTTCCGGCATAGTAAATTTGTCGGGACTTGACAATATTCGAGAAAAGAGTAATCTCATAATTGAGGTTTGGAGTTAATGATGATGATGGTCAGAGCGAGAACGAAGGCAGCGGACGATGCGCCCGCACTTCCGAAGGAAAAAAACCTAATGGCATCCACGTGGACAGAGGCGTCAAAGGTTCGCCGGAGGTTTAAGACCGGGAAGCCGCGCACCAAAGACCGCGTTCTCACGCCAACGGCGGCCATCTTTGAAACGTGCATCCTGTTGGATGACATCCGAAGCGAGATGCAGAAAGTGGGCTTGCCCGCAGACGATGTGCACGCCTACCTCGCTGTGGCCTCAGAACCAAAATCGGCGGATGAGATGGTCTTGGGGAAGGTCATTCCGATTCCATCGCCCGAGAAAGTGCCGGATGTGTTCCGAAAAGTGGAGGCAATACGAGACCCCCGGATGCTCGGAATTATTTTCCACCAACGCGACCGTGACCCGAAGGCTAAGGCACCATTCGCCATTTGGGTGCATCCGTTTCTGACCGGCCCGTTAGCCGTGAAACTGTTGCAAGAGGCGAGGGCAAAAGTTGGGGATGACTATAGAGCGTAGGTAAGACGATGGCCCCGCGTGCTGGTAACACGCGAGGCCGGGTAGCAGTCAAAACGGGACACGCGCTAACGCATCACGCATTTTGTTGTGCCATTTCATTTGTACCACAGGAAAGGGACTTATGGACGCGGAACAAGTAGCAGTCTTGAACAGCGAGCGAGCCTCGGCAATCTTGTGCAACTAGCCACGGGCGATTTTGAGTTGGTCGCCTTGCCGATGGATTCCACGCACGATAGCGCGGCACTGACAGCAGCGGCCTTGGTTGGGAGGGCGTGATTACGCTCGCAAATGGGCAGATAGTTCTAGCGTTGAGCGACGCAGAGCATCCTTTCGAGCTAGCAAGCGCATCAGCGCCGAATTTACGCAGCGGCTACGCGGTGGGGATTGGCTAACGCGGATGTGGGCACTGACGGACCCGAGAGTATGAAGCGTTCGCCCTGCAAGGTATCGCAATGCGCGTCCCCAAAATTTACGCCCGGTGACGTTGTTATCTAGTCACTGAGGCACGGGCGGTGCCCTTTCTCACCGCCCAAAGGTTTGTATTGAGTCTGCCCACGTAGAACGGCGTGGGTCATTGCACGATAGCTCCCGCTGATACGCGGTTGGCAGGCGTGCTGTAACCACCCGGAGATCGCCGCGCGTGACTGCGCAGACACGCACAGGCGGCCCGGGAACTTGCCTCACGGGGCCAACACGGAGACTTTTTTATGGCTGGTTTATTTGAACTGAAACAACAGCGGGAGACGGCATTGACGAAAGCCGATAGCCTTCTCACCGCTGCCGAGCACGCACACCGGGAGCTAACCTCACAGGAAAGTGCCGAAGTGGATATGTGCATGGTCGCTGTTAAGGCGCTCACCCCGCAGATTACAGCGATTGAGAAACAGAACACTATCCGCAAGTATCAGGACGCGGGCGGGCGCATTATGCCGGGTGGACCATCGGCGGGCGGCTTCATGCGCCAATCGAAACCCACGCTCTCACAGGACTATTTCGCGGACTTTCACGGTTGGCTTGCCTCTGGCGGGCAGAACGTTTCCGCCGCGATGTATGAAGGCGGCGGCGGGCCGAGCGGAGGGTACGTGGTCCCCATCGTGGTGGATGACCAAATCGTCCCCCTTGCAGTGGCGGAAACTGGAGTCCGCAAGCTGGCCTCTGTCATCCCGACCGTGGCTGACGGCAAATTCCCAACCAAAAGCGCCTTCGGCACGGCGGCGGCCAAAGCAGAAGGTGACGGCACAGGCTCTAACATCTTCACCGGCACTGAGCCAACCTTGGGACAGTTCACCCTGTCTGCTTTCATGGGCGGCGTTGCGGGTGACTTGTCTTGGGAATTGGTGCAGGACGTACCGGCCTTCCAATCCTTCGCTGTGCAGGACATGCTTGACGCCATGACCGTCTATGAAGAGGACCTCTTCATCAACGGCACGGGCACCGGGCAGGCACAGGGTTTGCTTGGCAACGTGGGCGCGGGCACCACACAGGCGCTTTCACTTGATGGAATCCTGGACCTCATTGGAACGCTAAAGGCGCTCTATCATTCGGGCGCGTCATTCCTGATGCAGAGGGCCACTTCAATTGCGGTCCGCAAGTTGCAGGTGACCGCAAACCTATTCACCCCCGTGTGGACGCGCGTGGGCGGACAGGACTACCTCCATAACTATCCTGTGGAGTATTCACAGGCCATGCCAGCGAATAGCAGCACCAACACGCCGATTTTGTTTGGTGACTTCAAGCGCGGGTACCTCATTGGAGATAGGGGTGGCAGCGGCATCAACGTGAAAATCCTTGACCAGCCCAAGGCCAAGGAAGGGTTGCTCACGCTGCTCGCTTACCGCCGGATGGATGGTCGGGTGCGACGGTCGGAAGCGATTCAGGGCTACACGCTCTAACAAGCTTTGCGAGGGAGATTCACGCCTGCCGGTCAGCGGGCGCAACCTGTCACGGTCCTCGCGGGAGTCGCGTCCCACTTCAAAGCCGTGGCAGGACTGACCAACGGGGCTGGCCTGAATTGATTCTGGGAGGAATCAGGCAAGAGCTAGCCCCTATTTTTATCTGACGGGAGGCGTGACGTGTTTGTAACTTACGAATTGCCAGAGATTCTAAGCCCCGACCTTGCGGCGGCCTGCCGTGAACGTGGCTGTACAGTGCGAGAGTTCATTGGTGAGCTGCTACATGCAGAACTGGCAGGACGCCGCTTACCGCACGTCCAACTCGGGCGACACGGGGCGCGGATATTCAGCTCCGGGCCAACCTCACCGGACAATGAGGATGATTCGGAGGGCAGCGCGGCGCTGAGTCCCTCGGATATTGCGACCGCCGATGAATTGGACAGCTTGCAGAGCATTGGATGACGAAGGAAATGGAGCACCATGACTGACACACCGGAGAAACAAGTGAAGGATGCCGTTGAGATTCTGTTAGAACGGCGGCCACATCTAACCGCGCAAACACTACTGGACTTTCACCGCGCCAATCCCACTTTTTTCCTTGCCTTCGCCGGTGAGTTCTTTTGGCTGAAAAAGCGCCGTAGGCCGGGCGCGGCTAAATCCCTACTCATGTTTTTCAGGGACAAGCGTTGGCAGGGCGTTGATGCGTTCATGGTCAATGACCTGATTTTCCCACTGCTCTCCCGCGTCTGCATCTTGCTCTATCCCGCGCTGAACAATGCCACGTTGGAGATTCGACAGTGCGAGGCCGATGAAATTCTCGGGACCGATGTTGTATCACGGGGAGGAAAAAAGAAAGGCATGGTCCTCCGGGCACGGGAGGCCACGCGCCTGGAGATTGACCAACTGCCGCCGATGCCCGCGCCGCCTGTTGTGAATCGCCGTGCCACGCGGCGGCGAACAGTGAAGCCTGAAGAGGCGGCCCATGTTTTTCCCTACATCAAGGAATTGGTTGCGCAGTCGCCCCACCCACGAAACCGCGTCTTAAGGACGTTCTTGCGTCACGCGAAAACACAGCCGGAGGTCTTTGCACTTGCCGAAATGAGAACGCGGGCAAAGTACGCGAAGCCCCTACGTCACTTCTCAATCCTTGATGTTTTCACATACAGCAAGCAAACGGCACAGCGCGCGGCGGGTGAGAAAAAGCGGCTCACGTTGAGCGGCAAGATTGCGGCCCTCTATTGCCGGGCGGCGATTAGACGGAATCCGCAATTCAACGGCTGGACTGAGTTCAAAGAGGACAGCAAGGGGCAACGGAGAGGCCGTGCTAACGCGCTGCTCGGCTGCTACCTCGCCTCCAGTCCTATCAATGGAGAGCCGCATCCCCGGTTGCTGTGGCACCGCGATGCGGTTGGGGTGTCCGCCCAATGAGATTCTTGGAGATAGCACTGCGCAACGCGGCGCGCGGCTTCCGTGTTCATCCGCTCCGGGGCAAAGAAGCCTTCCTCAAAGGATGGCCGGGCCTCGCTACCACGGATGAAAAGCAGATTAGGGAATGGGCCGCGAAATTCCCGGACTTCAACTGCGGCGTGGCGGGCGGCTCCGATGTCATCATCCTGGACTCTGACCGCGTAAGCCGGTTGAAAGAGCTGTGCGGGGTGCGTTGGTCCGAATGGTTCAGCACCTATTCCGTGAGCAGTGGGCGGCCCGACCGCGCGCATTTCTATTTTCTGTCTGTGCCCGAGGTCCTGGAGTTCGGCAACCGCAAGCACGAAGAGCCGGGCATCGTGGGAAACATTTTTGAGATTAAGGGCAAGGGCGCGCAAGTCACGGCTGAAGGGAGCGTCCATCCCGGCACGGGCGGGACCTACACCATTACGCAAGACGTACCGTTAATACCGTTTCCGCTTGAACTGCTCGCCTTGTTGCGTGAGATGTGGCAGAAGTCAAATCCAACCGGAAAGCGGGAATGGAATCTGCCGGTGCATGATGGCGAAGGCCGTGACGATTTTCTAACCAGCCAAGCCGGTAAGCTGCGCAACGCGGGTGCCTCAGAAGC
The DNA here is from genome assembly GCA_963698865.1 of uncultured Acidobacteriaceae bacterium. GTDB lineage: Bacteria > Acidobacteriota > Terriglobia > Terriglobales > Acidobacteriaceae > Acidiflorens. Next base: position 2,733,445 of record CAVOSL010000007.1, read on the forward strand.
CATCATCCGTGCGCAGCTTGAGGAGTGGAACGAAGACCCATCCGTTATGGCGGACCCGAAGAGCGATGCCGACTTGGACCGCATTGCGCGCAGTGTTGCGCGGTATGACGTGCCAGCGCCAGAGCCGAAAGTTGTGATTGGCAGCCCGCAGCCCAAGCCGGAAGAGGCTGTGCAGCCGCAACGCAACCGCCCCGTCTATCCAATTGAGGTTTGGGACGGAACGGCTGCCGGTGAATTTGGCAAGCTGTGCGCGCATGACAACAACATCCCAAGAAAATTCTACGTGGAATCCTTCCTCTGTTGTCTCGGGGCCGTGGTGGGCGACCGTATCACGTGCCCGGTTGACGGTGCGCTGCCACGGTCCTACACGGTGATAATCGCGCCCAAAGGGAAGGGGAAAGGCTCCAGCATCCGCCGTGCCGTCCGTTTCTTCAGTCAAACATGGAATGGCTCACTCGCATCAGCCGCGCACGGGGCGCTTTCAACCGTGACGCACGGGCTACTACAAGGGACACAGGACTTCATTTGGAAACCGCAAGGAATCGGTGCTCGGAACGCGAGTGCCTCCAGCGCGCCCGGCATGATTGGGCTAACTCGGGAGTTGAAAAAGACACAAGAAAGCGCACCTCAGTTGTGTTGGGGCGGTACGCTGCCGCGCATCCTCTCTGTGCATGAAGAGTTCAAGACGTTTCTCTCAACCCTATTCATCGAAGGCGGAACAGGCACCGGCATGGATGGCGTTATCTGCCAGCTTTGGGATGATGTCAGCTTTGCCGCGCCCGGCACTGACAAGCGATTGGCCGTCTACGGTGAAATGCAGTTTTCTCTCTTGGCCGGAGTAACGGAAGAGGATTGGTTTGACTTACTCAGCCGTGGCAACGCTGTAGGCGGCGGCTTGATGTCCCGCTTCAACCTCATCGGCACAGAAGGCGGTTTTCAAAACGTCAGCCGCATGACGCCGCCCGATTTTACCGGCCTCCAAGAAACGTTTTTGCCTCGCGTTCGGTTGTTGGCCGATGCCGGTTGCAAAATCCAATCCACGGAGGCGGCTGACCGCGTAATCAGCGAGTGGGCGGACAATCTACCCGAAGGCTCCGAGCGAATGAATGTCCACGCCTGGAGGAATGCGTTGCGGTTGGCTTGGCTGCGCCGTGAAGAGGCCATCTCCGAGCAGACGGCGCGGGATGCTGTCCTCTTGGGCCAGTATCAGCTTGAATCACACGAATACTACCGCACCAAAAAGCTGGACACGCCTAACGCCCGCGTGCAAGACAAAATTCTACGCGCGCTCAAGATGAAAGGACCATTACCTAAACGGGACTTGCAGCGGTTCACGCACGCGCACCGGGATGGCACAGAGTTGTGGAACCGCGCGTTGGCTGGACTGATTCAGGATGGGCGCGTAGGGAAGCGGGATGATGGCGTGTACTACTTAGCAGCCGAATAAAAAACCTTGCGCTGATTGCTCACCTGCCTTAGTATTTCGGGCCGGAGAGAAAACCGCGCAAGTGCTGGATTCTTAATTGGTCGGGGCGCGCGGATTTGAACCGCGGACCCCCTGCGCCCAAGGCAGGTGCGCTACCAGGCTGCGCTACGCCCCGACTGTCCCGATTATAAATGAACTTCTGGACGTGACCTCGGTGACACTCCCCAAAAGCCCACTGGGTCTAAACGCCCCCAACGGGCTATAATTTTGATCGAGCATCATGTCCGCTTCACGCTACGCGCTGGTCAGCTACGTGCGCAATCCAGTGGGGGAGTTCGTCGAACAGCTCCGCCGGGAGCTACATCCTACGATGGCTCACATGCCAGCCCACCTCACTATCCTCACTCCCAGGGAGCTCAACGGAAGCGAGTCTGGCGCGCTCGAATTTCTGGAAGATGCCTGCAGCCACGTGATTCCCTTTGACGTCGAATTGGGCGAGGTAGAAACTTTCTTGCCTACCACTCCCACCGTGTTCATTCAGGTCAAGCGGGCCGCGTACCGCATGCGCGAGCTGCACGATCATCTCGGCAAGATGCTCTGCTGCAACGAAAATTGGCCCTATATCCCGCATTTGACCATCGTCAAGACGGAAGTGGATGAAGCGGCGCGCGCGGCCTTCGTAGTGGCCCGCGAACGCTGGAGCCAATTTCAGGGCAAACGCCAGGTTCATCTTGAAGAGCTGATGTTTGTGCGCGAGAGCGACGGGCGCTGGCAGGATTTGGCCCCCGTACCCTTAGGACGCGGCCAACTATCTTCCCGGACGTAATTCTCCCTTTTCAAGCGCCAGTAAACCCCCTTAAAACCCAGAACGGACGGGCGTTTTGCGGCCTCGGAAGTCCATGTACTTCTCCGTGGTTGCCAAGTCCAATAGCCGGATTACCATAGATTTACGGGCTCGAAAGCAGCGCCGGATCCCAGGCTGCGGGTTGATCAAAAAAGATCGGAAGAGCGTATATGCAAATTGGGGTTTACGGATCCGGCTATCTTGCTACCGTCATTTCTGCCTGCCTCGCCGACTTCGGCACGCCCGTCTGCTGCTGTCACGCCGACAACTCCCAGATCATGGAAGTTGCCAAGGGCAACATTCCTTTCTACGAGAAAAATCTTCAGGAAGTAATTCGGCGCAACGTGCGCGCCGGGCGGTTGGCGTATTCCGCCGATCCCGAAGATCTCGCGCGCAAGGCACAGGTGATTTTCCTGGCTGAGGATTCCGCCGAAGGGTTGGAAGAAGTTACGCTGCGCCTGGCGCGCGCGGCTGGACGCTTTCAAGTGCTGTCCGTGGTCACGCCGGTGCGCGTAGGTTTTACCTCGCAGCTTGAAAAGTCCCTGCGAGCCGGTGGACTGAAGAGTCTGCTGGTTTGCCAGCCGATGTTCTTCACCAACGGCTGCGCGGTCGAAGACTTCAACTGGCCGGACCGCATCATTCTCGGCACCGCTTCGAGCGAGGCCGTTACCTCGCTGAAACAAATTTTCCATCCCCTGGTGATGCGTGGCGTTCCCGTACTGGTCACGAATTACGAGACGGCGGAACTCGCCCGCGAAGCGACCACCGCTTTTGTAGCCACCAAGATTTCCTTCATCAACGAAATTGCGAGTCTCTGCGAGCACGTGCACGCCGATGCCGTCAGCCTCTCCCTCGCCCTCGGTCTCGATAAGAAGATTGCGCCGCGCTGCCTGCAACCTGGTGCCGGTATGGGCGGCATTTTTGCGCAAAGCGATATGGATTCGCTGACCGAGCTGGCGCGGGGGAACCGCGTCGACCTGAAGATTCTGAATGCTGCCCGCGAGGTGAATCGCGACCTGGTCGAGCGCCTACTCCAGAAAGTGGCGGGCGCGCTCGATACCGTCCACAACAAGGACGTCGGTATTCTCGGCCTCGCCTTCAAGCCAAACACCAATTCCGTCGCCGGATCGGCATCCGTCCAACTGGCGCAGACCCTGCTCTCCAAGGGTGCCCGCGTTCGCGCTTACGATCCAGTGGCGATTCCCGAGGCCAAGCTCCAGCTTAACGGCACCGTCAAGTATTGCGAATCTCCCTACGGCGTGGCCGAGGGTGTCGATGCCCTGGTCCTGGCTACAGGCTGGCCGGAGTTCCGCACGCTCGACTTCACCAAGATCCGCCACCTGGTAAAGCGGCCGATCATCATCGACACCAAGAACCTGCTCGATTCATCTCGTCTGCGCGCCATGGGCTTCCAGTACATGGGTGTGGGGCGGTAGGTTCGCCGCGAGGTTGAACTCTTCGATGCTCTCGGCGGTCGTTCAAATGAACAATAAGGCGATTTTGTGGGTCGTTGCCATCTCGGCTGTTGGGGATGGTAGCCGTGGCATTCCTGCTGACCGCCGTATTCGGGCCCACCGACAACGGCCTGCGCTGCACCCGCGCGACTGGCCTCGGCATCGTGCCAGGTGCGCCAGACGAGGCTTATGGGCGTCTCCGGCAACAGCGGCTTTGTGATTCCTGAGGCAAATATACGAGACGCAAAGGCTGCCTGTGCGACGACCAAGGTCGGCGGTCGCGGTGGACCCTCCTGCAATGTCTACCTGCGACTCGCCTCCGGCCAGGACTACCCCGTGCTGAGCTATCCGATTCAGTCTCAGGCGTTGGCTTCGGCGAAAAAGCTCAACGACTACTTCGGAGACAAGTCCTCCACATCAATCGAAATCAAGGAAGACCTGGTAACGCCGATCATGCTCTCGGGAGCCGCCCCTGTGCTGTTTATAGTAGCCGTGCTCTTATTGCGACGGTGGTCGCGATCGGGATCCGGCGCGCCGATTGCGGCAGAATCCAGTCTCTGGTGATTCCAGTTTTACGCTCCACACGCGGGCTGGCTTGGATTTCGACAATTCGCCAGCGGAAGCTTGAAAGCTCCAGCGGTCATCGCCGCTCACATTCCCTTTTATCCTGCGTCTACACTTGTAGCCATGAAGAAGATTGCTCGTCCATTGGTAGTCTTGGGACTATTGTGGGTGCTCCTTTCTTTCCACGGGAGCGCGCTGATGGCCCAGGTTCGTGCCAGCACTCCCGCCAGCAAAACTTTTGAGTTTACAAACGGCCAATGGTTCGACGGTCAGAAATTCGAGCGCCGGACCTTCTACTCCGTTAACGGCGTTTTCAGCGGCAAGAAGCCCCCTACCGTCGATGAAGTCGTCGATCTCAAGAATGGCTACGTTGTGCCGCCCTTCGCCGACGCGCACAACCATTACATCGCCGGGCCGCACGACATCCAGAAGATTCTCGACCAGTATCTGAACGACGGAATTTTCTATGCCAAGAACCCGGCCAGCATCCATCGCGACACCGAGATGATCAAAGGCTTAATCAACAAGCCTGACAGTGTCGACGTGACCTTCGCCAACGCGGGCATTACCGCCACCGGCGGACATCCCGTCAAACTCTACGAGGTGTACCTGGCGAAGAAGAAAAAACCCGGGCCCGATGGCCATTTCGACAACCTTGCCTACTACATCATCGACAACCAGGCAGACCTCGATCGCAAATGGCCGCTCATCGTGGCTGATCATCCCGACTTCATCAAGACGCACCTGCTGTACACGGAGGAGTTTGAAAAGCGCCGCGACGACCCTGCCTATTACGGCGACAAAGGCCTCGATCCCAAAGTCCTGGCCCTCATCGTCGCTAGGGCGCATGCCGATGGGCTCAAGGTCGCCTGCCACATTGAGACCGCGGGAGACTTTCGGAATGCGCTGGCCGCAGGCGTTGACGAAATCGCCCATCTCCCCGGCTACTACGTCGACCTGGCGCATGCCGAATGGTTCCCAATCACCGAAGCAGACGCCGCGCTGGCCGCCCGCAAAGGCGTCGACGTGGTAACCACCACCTACGTCGCCACCGACGAAATAAAGGATCCAGAGAAGCTGAAGAAGGTGCAGGCAATCCAGGCACAAAACCTGAGGCTACTGCATGACGCCGGCGTCAAACTGGCCATTGGGCCTGATGTTTACGGCGTCACGTCGCTCGCCGAAGCGATGAATCTCTACCAACTCAAGGTATTCGACAACCTGACGCTCCTCAAGATGTGGTCGGAGGATGCGGCGGAGGTGATTTTTCCGAATCGCAAAATCGGGCGCCTGCAGGACGGCTACGAAGCAAGCTTTCTGGTGTTGGATCGCAATCCACTAGAGAACTTCGAGAACGTCAAGACTATCCGCCTGCGCTTCAAGCAAGGCGGCTTTCTTCCCGACCACGCGGCAAAGTAGCAAAGTCGAAAGCTGAAAGCCAAAACCCAAAAGCTAAGAGCCAAGAGCCTGAACCAATTGCTATAATCGAACTCTGCGGTGGGAGTAGCTCAACTTGGTAGAGCATCGGACTGTGGCTCCGACGGTTGCGGGTTCGATTCCCGTCTCCCACCCCAATTCTGAGGGCCCTCAATAGCGAGTTCCCGCCTTTCGCACCAGGGTTCAGTTCATGTCTCAACGGATGCTCCCACAGAAAACGTGAAAGGCGGATCGATTTCGTTGCTGGCGGTTCATGGGGGGTGAGAGGCCGTACCATTCCTTTTCGCGGTCTACTCCTCTCGAAGGGCTTCCAAAGGCTCGATTCGCGCTGCCCTGCATGCCGGAATATAGGCTGCTAGAACCGAAATAGCAGCAACCGTTAGAGCCACGCCGGCAAACGTCATCGGATCGTTCGGCTCAATCCCGTACACCATACTGGTCATAAAATGCACAACCGTGAAGGTAAGCGCCAACCCAATGCCAGTTCCCACCAGCGCCAACTTCAAACTCTGGCTCAAGACCAGCTTCATCACGTTGTTTCGCCCAGCACCGATCGCCAGTCGAAGGCCGAGTTCCTTGGTTCTCTCCCGCACCAGGTAGGACACCACCGCGAACAATCCAATCGCGGTCAGCAATATCGCTAATCCCGCCAATCCGCCTAGAAGCGCCAGTGCGAATCTCCAGGGCTGCAATTCCCCGCGAACCACTGACTCCATGGACTCGATCTCCTCAACCGGCTGCTCCGGATCAACGCTCTGCACCGCCCGCCGAATTATGGGCAGCGCCGAGCCCGCCGCATCGCGGCTCAACAACACGATCTCCATCGATGGAAACGACATCTGCTTGTAGGAGACATAGATGGTTGGAAGTGGATCGTCGTCGATCGCTGGCCTTACGTCCCCCACCATGCCCACCACTCGCCGCGGAACCGACTTGGCCGCAGTCGGCGTGTCGCGCAGGATCGAAATGTATTTCCCAATCGCGTCTTCACCAGGCCAATATTTGTGTGCGAACGCCTCGCTGACGATGACGACTGGTTGCTCTTTGGTATCGTCGGCGTCAGTGAAATTGCGCCCATTCAGGATCGGAATATCCATCACCGGCAAGAATCCGGAGTCGATAAAGCGGAGCGCGGCCGATTCGTATTCTCCCGAATCTGTATTCCTGCCTGCAACTATGAAGCTCGTCCAGAAGCGGTTGCCCGTGAGCGGCAATGGATAACCCAATCCGACGGCTTCCACACCAGGCGAATCATGCAGATTTTGATCCACCCGGCTAAAGAAAGCGGAAACATCCTTGTCGTTCTGATAGTGGATTCGCGGCAGGCCAATCCAGCTTGTAATCACCCGATCCGTTCGGAACCCTAGCGGCTGATGCTGCAATTTCAGCATGCTGTGCAGCAATAGTCCCGTTGCGATCAGCAAGACAATCGAAAGAGAAATCTCGCCAGTAACAAGCGCATCGCGGAGAAACCGTCCTCCTCTGTCCGTCGTAGTTGCATTTCCTGCGCTCCGAAGTACGTGTTGAACGTCCGTGCGAGGAACTCTCAACGCTGGCAGCAACCCAAAGCCAAACCCGACAATCAGCGACACGGCGACGGCAAACGCCAGGACCGCGGGATTGATCTGGATCAACGGAAAGAGACCGTCGGCCGGGGCGAAGTGCAGCAATATCTTTCGTCCCGCCAGCGCCACCAAGAGTCCAAGCGAACCCGACAGTAAGCCGAGAATCAGGCTCTCTGCCACTACCTCGCTGAGAATTTGCGATGTACTCGCGCCAAGGGCTTTTCGAACCGCAAACTCGCGCATGCGCCCGCTGACTCGGACCAGCATCAAAATCGCCACATTGGAACTCGCGATCAGCAACACCAGGACGACAATGCCGAGCGCCAGCAGGAGAGACCTTTTCGTGTCGCCGACCAGAGCTTGCTGCAGCGGCATGACAACCGTGCCCGAACCGTTGTCCGAACTGGGATACCGCGCTCGCAGTTGGGTTGCAATGCGATTCATGTCGGCGCGCGCTTGATCGAGTTTGATTCCGGGACGCAGTCTGCCCACAACTTGCAGAAAGTGCTGGTCGCGCCAAACCATGCGATCAGGCCGAATCTGTTGTTGCAGCGGGACCCACAGATCTCTTGCCTCATCATCGGGGAAGTGGAAATCAAACGGCATGACGCCGGTTACATGATAGGGATCTCCGTTCAAAAAGATACTCTTGCCCACGATCTGGCGATCGCTATGGAACTCTCCCGACCAAAGCCGGTAACTCAAGACCACTACGTGCGGTGATGAGTAACTGTCCTCATTCGGCAAAAAAGTACGCCCGAGCATGGGCGGGATTCCGAGAATCGTAAACACACTGGATGAAACCGCGGCTCCGTTTAAATGCCTCGGCTCGCCGTTGCCCGTCAAGTTGTAGTGGAAACCGCAATAAGCCGCAAGGTCAGTGAAAACCTCATTCTGCGCGCGAAAATCCAGAAAGTTAGCTGGCGAAAGATTATCAAGATCCGTTTCGTCATTCGCCTGCTTGCTTTGAAAAACGCTGACCAGGCGCGTCGGGGCGGCGTAAGGCAGAGGCCTTATGAGCACCGCATAGATAATGCTGAAGACGGAAACCGTGCTGCCAATTCCTAGGGCAAGAGTCAAAACAACGGACGCAGAAAATCCGCGATTCTTCCACAGCCTGCGGAGTGTCTGCCAAAGCTTGCCTCTTCGCATAAGTAGAAATCAGAGGGAGACCGCAACAGGCCATTATATTGAGCGATGGCAGCCAGCACGTAGAAACTAGTCGGGCACTGGGGCTAGGGTCGTGCCCCGAGACCAGCGGGTCAGGAAGTGATTCCTAAGTTGGTGCTCACGGGCCGTTCCCGTGTCAGCGACGCGTGCAGCTAGACCGCGACTTCCTTTCTCCCGCGCCGCGTAGTGCGACTCCACATAGTCGTCGAGAATCTTAATGAACTCCGCCACAATCTTGTCGCCCTTTAGGGTAGTGAACAGCCGTCCATCCACATAGACGGGAGCTTTCGGCTCTTCAAACGTCCCCGGCAGCGAAATGCCGAGATTCGCGTGCTTCGATTCTCCCGGCCCATTCACTACGCAGCCCATGACGGCGACCTTCATCTCTTCCACTCCGGTGTAACGACCCTTCCAAACCGGCATCTGCTCGCGCAGGTAAGTCTGAATCTCCTGCGCCATTTCCTGGAAGAAGGTGCTCGTAGTTCGTCCGCAGCCGGGACACGCCGTAACTTGTGGCGTGAAGCTGCGAATGCCCAGCGACTGAAGAATCTGTTGTGCCACGCGAACTTCTTCGGTGCGATCGCCCCCCGGCGCGGGCGTAAGCGAAACGCGTATCGTGTCGCCGATGCCTTCCTGTAGCAGAACTGCCATCGCCGCGCTTGATGCGACAATGCCTTTCGCGCCCATTCCAGCTTCGGTGAGTCCAAGGTGCAGCGGATACTCGCAGCGCGCGGCGAGCCGCCGGTAAACGTCAATCAGATCCTGCACTCCACTGACTTTCGCGCTCAAAATTATCTGGTCCGAGCGCAGTCCGGATTCCTCTGCCAGTTTGGCCGAGTTCATCGCGCTCACCACCATCGCCTCCATGGTGACTTCGCGCGCGTCCTTCGGTTCCGCGAGGCGCGAGTTCTCGTCCATCATCTTCGTGAGCAGAGCCTGGTCAAGCGATCCCCAATTCACTCCAATGCGAACCGGACGCTGATACTTCACCGCGACCTCAATCATGGTCCGGAAGTTGTCGTCGTTCTTGCGGCCCACGCTCACGTTGCCCGGATTGATGCGGTATTTGGCCAGTCCTTCGGCACACTCGGGATACCTGGTCAGAAGCTGATGTCCGTTGTAATGGAAGTCGCCGACGATAGGCACGCTGATGCCTTGCTTGGCGAGGCCTTCAACGATGTAGGGAATTGCCTTCGCCGCATCGTCGTTGTTGACGGTAACGCGAACGACTTCGCTGCCCGCGCGCGCCAGCGCAGCGGTTTGCTGGATGGTTCCGGGAATGTCCGCGGTGTCGGTGTTGGTCATGGACTGCACCATCACCGGTGCAGCACTGCCAACCCGCACTCCGCCAATCGAAGCGGTGAAGGTCTTTCTACGCAGGATTTCAGCCATAGGAACTTATATTTTAGCAGCTTGGGAGGTAGTTCTCAGTTGTCAGTCCCCAGAAAGGGGCCCTCGCGAACCCCGTCCTCGGCCTTCGAGGACGACGGTGTACTCCCGTTCTGATTGGAGCCAGTGGAGGTCTCTCCGGAACCGCTTGATTTGCCAGAAATATTTTTCTCGGCGTCGGAATGAAGCGGGGCGCCCTGCGCGAAAGGCGATGCCAGGACCAGGTGCGTCACGAGCTGACAGAACCCCATGACCCTGGTGACAAAACCGACGAGCCTGCCCACCGAATGCTCCTTGTTCCGAACGCGCGCGAGGATGGGATGTAGAGCAAGCCAGGATCCCGGCTTGGTAAAAGAAATACTTCACCGCTCGGGCGGCATGTGTCTGCCGGGTGTAAATTCATTGTCAAATTGAGAACTCTAGCCGGTGTGCGTCTTTTACATACCCAGTCAAGCCCTTGGAAACATGGGACTTATCGGATATGTACGTACAAGAAGACCTGTACATGCTCCACGTGAAACATTTCAGGTGTTGGCCCTTGAATCCGGAACCGGCAAAATGGCCTACGGCAGGTGCGTAATCCCCGGCAGCGTCTTCACGATGTCGTTATAGATCACCATCACCGCAAACAGCACCAAGAAGACGAACGCCGCCTGGTAAATCCGCTCTTTAATCGCGAGGCTGATGTCTTTCTGCATCAGGCTCTCGATGATCAAAAGCAGAATAACTCCGCCATCGAGAATGGGGATGGGGAGCAGGTTCATGATGCCGAGGTTAAGGCTGATGGCGGCCGTGATGGTCAGCAGCGGAGACCAGCCCTTTTCGCGGGCGGCGGCGCCCACGGCGCTGCCGATCCCGATCGGGCCGTCGACCTGGCGCAGGGAAACCTTGCGCTCTGCCATCTTCCGCAGCAGTTCGAGGATGAGGAACGAACTTTTCTTGTTGTCTTCAAGGGAGCGGTTAAACGCCTGCGGAAACGAGAGCTTCACCACTTTCATGGGAGGCTCGCTCGCCACGCCGATCCGATAACGCGGCTCGGCCGAAGGACCTGTGGGGGCGAGCACCGGCTGCAGATTGAAGGTCATCTTCTTGCCGTCGCGCAGCGCCACGATCTGTAGCGGCTGGTTGTTCGTGTGCGAGAGCAGGTCGACCAGCGCTTCAATCTCAGGAATGGGCTGGCCATTAGCCGATTGAATGATGTCCCCGACCTTCATCCCGGCCTTCTCGGCGGGCATACCGGGTTCCACCGAAGTCAGCACGGCGGCATCGCCATCCTTGGGGAGCCAGCCGATGTCTCCGTACTGGTGAGAGCCGGTCGGCTCCGGAGTGATCTCTTCGTTGAGTGTCTTGCCGCCTCGCTCGATCGAGAAATGCAGCGGCTGGTTCGGGCTGAGCGCTTCCTTGACTTCAATCTGCTCCCAGGTGGGGTTGGCCGTGTCTTCTACCCGGACGATCTTGTCCCCAATCTGGATGCCGGCCTTTTGTGCGGGGGTGTTGGAAGTGACCCAGCCGACGACGGCAGGGCCATCCATGAACGCCGGATATTCGAAGTGCGCCATGTAGACGCCGGTGAGAATCGCGATGGCCAGCAGAACGTTCATGGCGGGTCCGGCGATGGCGATCACGAAGCGCTGCCAGCGGGAATGGGAGAGGAACTCTGCCGGATCGCCCGTGCGCTCTTCCATGGGATTTTCGCCCGACATCTTGACGTACCCGCCGAGCGGCAGAATGCTGATGCGGTAGTCCGTCTCGCCCTTGCGGAAGCCGATCAGGCGCTTGCCAAAGCCAATCGAGAACACTTCCACCCGCACACCAAAATATTTGGCCGCTGCATAGTGGCCGAACTCGTGCAACAGGATCATGACGCCGAGCACGATCCCCATGATGTAAATGGTGTGCAGAAAGGACAGAAGCTGGGGCATATATACCAGATTACTCCGCAATAAATCCGTTAGGAAATAGCCCTGATGGGCGATGCCGACCGGCTGCGCTGTTTCACCATGTCGCTTGCCAAACGCCGGGCCTCGGAATCCGAATCCAGGACCTCTTTAATAGATTCCAAATTCGCTATTGGCGTTGCAGTTATTACGTCTTCGATGATGCGGGGGATATCGTCGAAGGCGATCCGTTCGTCCAAAAAGGCAGCCACGGCGACCTCGTCGGCGGCATTCAGAGCGATGGTCTTCGTGCCCCCGCCGCCAGCCGCCTCGTAAGCCAGGCTCCTGTAAGCCAAAGCCAGACAAGGAAATTTGACCATGTCCGGGGGGCAAAAATCGAGGTGACGCAAGTCCATGACCGGGAAGCGGAGGTCGGAGGCAATCCGTTCCGGATAAGTCAGGGCGTACAGGATTGGCAGCCGCATATCCGTCACCGAAATCTGCGCCAGGATGCTCCCATCCACAAACTCGACCATGGAATGAATGGTCGATTGCGGGTGCACGATGACCCGCACGCGCTCCGGCGCAAGATTAAAAAGCCGGCAAGCCTCGATTACCTCGAAACCTTTGTTCATGAGCGTAGCCGAGTCGATGGTGATGCGCTTGCCCATCTTCCACGTCGGATGGTTCAGCGCCTGCGCCACGGTAATGTTCGCGAAGTCTTCCCGCGGCGTATGCAGGAACGGCCCGCCCGAAGCCGTCAGCCAAACGCGCTCGACCTCATCCATCCGCCCTCCGCGCAGGCATTGATGAACGGCGTTGTGCTCGGAGTCGATAGGCAGCAGCGGCTTGCCCTGCCGCCGCGCCTCGGCGGTAATGAGTTCGCCGGCGACGACGAGACATTCTTTGTTGGCAAGGCCGACGGATTTGCCGGCCTTCACTGCCTCATAGGTCGCTTCAAGTCCGGAGACGCCGACGATCGCACTGACGACGAAATCGACCTCGGGATGGGTGGCGACCCGAACCGTGCCGGCGGCGCCGTGCACGACTTCGGCCTGAGCCAGCCCGCCAGCGCGGAGCTTCCCCCGTAGCACAGCGGCATCGGCTTCATGCGCGACCGAGACGACCTGCGGACTGTAGCGAAGAGCTTGCTCGCACACGGCCTCGACGTTCGAGCCAGCCGCCAGCGTCACAACCCGAAATCGGTCCGGATAGCTGTCGACGATGCTGAGCGTACTGCGGCCGATCGAACCGGTCGAACCCAGGATGGCGATATGCTTCATGCGGGGTGGTGAAGTTTTTATTTTACGGGAATTCGGGAGATCAGGCGTTGTCACGCGCACCGGCTTGTCCCTACAAGGAACGCCGTTCACGGAAGAGAACGCGATGATCGCGGCATCCAAGAGATCCCGATGCGGTTGCGCACACCGAGAAGATGTCGCGCGATATCTCAAAAGACACGTGGTCACGCACGGGCGTGACTTACTTCACTGACAAAACGCGCTTGTTCATACGCTAATGAGTGCGGTTATCGTCTCGCGCCTCCCCGAAGAGCAAGTTCCCCACCAGGGTACGCACACCCCCCGAGGAGCGAACACAGAACGCCGGGCCCCTTTCGCAAATTAGCTTGTTGTCTAAGATCCCCAGGTCCATGCCATGCAGTTCGAGATCAGTTCGCGAGTCGCTGACCGATCGACGGCGAGCACGGTCTTCACTTTCATCCGTGAAGGAGGTTTGCGATGAAGCAGAAGTTTAGCCGGAATCATTCTCTCAGGGTTGTTCTTCCTTTCTCGGCAATTCTGATCCTCTTGATCACCGCTGCCGCGCTGGCGCAAACGTCCGGCGCAGGGCACAAGACTGCAAGAGCGAATGCTGTGTTGGCTCCGGCGGGCACCTCTGCCCGGCCGAAGGACGGAAACTCTCTTTTCGGTCCGGTGGTGACGTATAGCGACAGCGGGCTCCCCTACTCAGTCGCGGCCGGCGATTTCAACGGCGACGGCAAACTGGACCTGGCCCTGCTGAACAGCGGGACAATCGGTGTGCTGCTGGGCAATGGGGATGGCACATTCCGGGCGGCCGTGAACTATGACTCCGGTGGAGGCGCTGCGGAGGGTGGTTCGGTGGCCATCGCGGATGTCAACAACGATGGCAAGCTCGACCTGGCCGTGCTGAACAGTGATGCCGGCGGTCCCGCGGTGCTGCTGGGCAATGGCGACGGCACGTTCGGACCGGCAGCGGGCTACTATTTGGGCGCTGCGGGCGGGGGTTGGGGCGGTTCGGTTGCGTTCGCAGATTTGAACGCGGACGGCAAACCCGACCTCCTGGTGGATCTTGCTGCCTGTGCTACCAGCGTTATCGTGCTGCTGGGCAACGGCGATGGTACCTTTGCTTCCACTGAATGTGGGTCGGGCCAAAGTTACTATTCCGGGGGTTGGGGAGATAACTCGATCACGTCTGCCGATCTAAATGGCGACGGAAGACCCGACGTCATTGCCGCGAATGGCGAGTACGCGGTGTCGAACAACATCGGCGTGTTACTTGGGAACGGCGACGGAACCTTGCAGCCGGTTTCCACCTACGACGCGGGCGGGCTTGGACCGCTCTCGGTTGCGGTTGCCGATGTGAACGGCGACCACAAACCCGACTTGGTGGTGGCGAACTGCGGATTGGCTGGCTGTCCCGCCTATGGCCTCGGAGAGGGGTCGGTCGCGGTGTTGCTGGGCAACGGGGACGGAACGTTCCAGCCGGCGGTAGCCTACGACTCGGCTGGAGTGGGAGCCTTTGCAGTGGCCGTTGCCGATGTGAATGGCGATGGCGAGCCCGACCTCGTCGTGGCCAATGCGGGCAGCAACAACATTGGCGTTCTGCTGGGCAATGGAGACGGGACCTTCCAGCCGGCGGTGTCGTTTGCCTCGGGCGGATCCTACCCGAGATCAATCGTCCTCATGGACGTGAACGGGGATGGCAGGCCAGACGTATTGGTGGCCAACTTCAATTCCGGCACAGTGGGCGTGCTGATCAATACCGCCAATACGAGTCCCACGACGACCACATTGGCATCGTCGGCCAACCCCGGCGGTGTCTTGCGCAAGGTGACATACACCGCGACAGTGACGAGCCAAAACGGCGGCGCGGTGACCGGAACGATAACGTTCCTGGATGGAGGGACACCGGTAGCAACGATTCCGGTGGCCAACAATCAGGCGTCGTATGTCACAAGGTACAAAGCCGTCGGACTCCACACGATGACCGCGACGTATTCGGGCGATGCCAAGAATGGCGGCAGTATCTCCGCTGCCTTGCTGGAATCCCTCCTGGACTCGACAAGAACGGTCCTGACCACATCTGGTTCCCCCTCCAAGGTCTTGCAGCCGGTGACCCTTACCGCCACGGTGACGTCGAAGTTCGGCACGCCTCCGGATGATGAACTGGTCACGTTCTACGGATGGTATGGGCTGCTCGGCTCGGTCCCACTCGTGGGAGGAGTCGCAACCTACACCTTCACTCCCTCCTTCGAGGCAGAGTACAAGATGAAGGCAGTCTACGCCGGGGATGCGGTGTTCGCACCCAGCCAGGGAGGCGTGACCCAGAATGTGCGCAAGTACGATACGGCGACGGCGCTCACTTCCAGTCCCAACCCCTCCCAGTTAGGCGAGACGGTGACGTTCACGGCGACAGTCTCGTCGGGGGGGCCGATGCCGACGGGCATTGTCTCGCTCTATAAGGGCTGCAGAGAGGTGACCTCGAGCGCGCTTGTGAATGGCGTTGCCACCATGACCGTCTCTAACCTCAAACCGGGTAAGCACACGTTTTATGCGACCTACTGGTCGGACGACTACAACCACGAGAGCAGATCACCTTACTTGAAGCAATTCGTGCAGCGATAACGACTTGACACAGCTGCACCGGGCGCGGCTCACGCTGCGCCCGGCCTGCCGCACGTTGATTGGAGCTTGTCGCCTCTACTCAATGAAGACGCGGTTATTTCCGTAATCGTTCGGAGGGGGCATCATGAAACGCACGACGGTCTTGTTACTGCTCGCTGGAGCGCTGCTGTCGACTGTGGCCTGGGCGAACAGTGGTTTCAAGAATGAGCGGGGCACGATTTGGATCTCCGATTCGGGCATTGTGTCGAGGGGATCGCAGCTCGTCTTCTGCAATGGGCTCTTCTCGCATCCGGGCGGGTCGCTCGGTTCGGTCAGTTTCGTGGCCGGACCCCTGCTCGCCGGAAGCCTGCAATCGGGCGGGATATTTTCGGCCGACGGTTCGAGTTTTACGGTGATCGGCCGCTGCAAGAAAGAGGACGAGCCCAGAGGGGTGGTCTTCTCGGGGACCTTTGAAGGCACGATCGCCTGGACGCTGGTCAGCGAGACTGGCGAGAAGCTGACTTTCACCCTCTCCGGGGTTATCAAGGGGACGAACCGCAAGGGGCACAAGGTCCACGGCATAACGACCCAGGTGATCGTTACAACGAAGGATCAGCTGTCCCAGGGCATCGGACACATTGCAGCCGGCGAAGTCTTCTTTGCTCTCTGAGCGGGATTTGTGATGGATGAGCATAGAGGAGATGAGTGTAGAGAAGATGAGCGCCAGAGAACAAAGGAGAGGTTGACGCATTAAGGCAATGGCGTCCGGAACCTGGCCAATGAGCGGAGAGGAGCAGGAGGGCATCATGAAACGAATCCTATTAATTGCGTTGCTGGTTTGCGTCCTCGCCCCGCGGACGGCTTGGGCGGTTTCGCATTGGTTCACGAATGAGTACGGCACAGTTTCGATCTCCAACTCGGGCATCGTGTCCCGGGGATCGGAACTGGTCGCCCTCAATCAAATCGTTCGGACGAAGGGCCATTCGCTGGGGAGCGTCAACTTCACGGTAGGCGCGTTGCTCGATGGAAGCCTCACCGGTGGGGGACATTTCTCGGATTTCGGGAGTTCTTTCATCGTTACCGGCAACGGAAACCAGGGAGTACCCAAGGGACCGATTTTCGTCGGAGCATTTCGAGGGAAGGTCCATTGGAAGCTCATCAGCCATGATGGCCAAACGCTTGTTTTCCATCTGAACGGGCGGATACTGGGCCAGCTCTACAACGGCAGTATGGTCGAGTTGGCCGCGAAGGAAACCATCGTTACGACGGAGGGGCAACTAAGCCATGGCATCGGCCATATTCAGATGGGAAGAGTGATTGGATATCCGTAAACGAGGCGCGGAGTTTTGAAAGCGCGGCTTTGAATGGCGCTCGAGGCGCTCTCATGGGCAGTTCTTCCACTGAAGAAGAGGAGCAAAGCCTAATCACCCAACTGCGTGAGCCCAGTCACCGTGTTTGCGGGGGACCGCTCCTATAATTCTTTCGCAATTTGTTTTAGACTTCACGGGTTCATTTCTAAAGACACGCGCCAAAGAGCAGATGAGCGCGCCCAATTCAACACTCAGCTTTCACGGATCGCCTCCGAAGCACCGGGACCGTCCTCAACGGGTTTTCAACTGGAGGAATCATGTCTAGAAAGTGTGCTCTTCTTGATCTCGGTTGTTTGGTTCTTCTACTCTCGCTTGCGTCGGCTAGCTGGGCCGCATCCAATTATTTCCAACCAATGCAGAGCTATCCCTCCGGGGGCTGGCGCGCGATGTCGGTTGCCGTGGCCGACGTAAATGGAGATGGCAAGGCTGACTTGTTGGTGGCCAATCAATGCGCCACGGATCAGAACTGTACTTTAGGGAACGGCGGAATAGGTCGAGGAGCGGTGGGCGTGCTCCTGGGCAACGGCGACGGGACCTTCCAGGCAGCGCAAGCGTATCTCTCGGGCGGATATGCAGCAAGTACGATCGCAGTGGCGGACGTGAACAATGACGGCAAGGTTGATCTCGTGGTGGCGCACAACTGCGGAGACATCAACTGTGACGGCCGCACAGTTGTAGGCGTGCTTCTGGGCAACGGTGACGGCACGTTCCAACCCTCTGTGAGCTACGGTGCTGGCGGTTATGGTGGCCCCTATTCGTATTATGGAGTAGTTTCTGTCGCGGTGGGCGATTTCAACAGGGACGGAAAAGTCGACATCGTGGTGGCTAACGAATTGGTGCAGAAAAACGAATTTAGCAAAGGCGACGCGTTAGTCGGCATCCTTCTGGGCAACGGCGACGGGACCTTTCAGACAGCAAAAATGTACAATTCGGGCGACGCAGCTTACGCAGTTTCCGTCACCGTGGGAGATGTGAACAAAGATGGCAAGCTCGACCTTGTAGTAGGCCATGCGGATTGGAACTTCCAGCGTCGGTCAACTGTGGGTGTACTGTTGGGCAATGGCGACGGGACCTTTAAGACGGCTCAGACCTACAGCTCACATGGCGTCGTTGCACACTCCATCGCACTTGAAGACATCAACGGGGATGGCAAAGTCGACATACTGGTGGGCAACCGGGGGCGTCGGGGGAACAACTGGAGTGACGGTGTAGTGGCTCTACTGTTGGGCAATGGCGATGGAACGTTCGCGGGAGCGCAACGAATATCGAGTGACACGGCATTTTCCATCGCCGTGTCGGATGTGAATGGGGATGGCAAGCCCGATTTTCTCGTAAAGGGTAGATCGCTGAGGACGTGGTTAGGCAATGGCGATGGAACGTTCCAGTTACCCCGCAAACGCGGGACCAGCGCGGCGCTTGGAGACTCGATCGCCACGGCGGATCTGAATGGCGATGGCAGACCCGACGTAGCGGTGGCTCAGGGCTGTGATGGCGAGAATTGCACTCCGGGCGTAGGAGTGCTCTTGAACGCCGTGCCGTTTGCTTCGACGACTGGGCTCGCGTCGAACCTCAACCCATCGAGCCATGGCCAGGCGGTAACACTGAGCGCGACGGTCACTCCGTCCGGGCCTTACCCGCCGACTGGCAAAGTGAAATTCCTGGATGGAACAAAAACCATCGGGACGGCTCCGCTGAGCGGAAGTGTCGCCCAGCTAACGAAGTCGAACCTCGCCGTGGGCACGCACCCAATCACGGCTCAGTATCTGGGAGACGTTGCCAACGACAAGAGCATATCTCCGGTGTTGGATCAGATAGTGCAATAGGCATCGAGTGCAATAGGCATCGACGAAGAGCGCATTGTCCTTTGTCGAACTGCCATTACAGATGAGCCGTCCGCTGTCTGGGCAGCTTCCTTTTTGTATCCCGTGCGGAAGGTGGCGCGCGACACTGTTCTAAACGAGTATTAGCACAACTTGTGCGCGGTCTGTCGCCTGTACAGCGATCCGCGAGCGTATTTTGGATTTTGCAACATCTATCATTTAGTGACGCGCCAACCTGCGGCTTTCGTTGACTTGTCCAGTTCAGCAACGTAAACTTCGCCACGAATGATCGGCCAAACGATCTCACGCTACCGCATCGTTGAAAAACTGGGTGGCGGCGGGATGGGCATTGTCTACAAAGCCGAGGACACGGAACTCGGCCGTTTTGTGGCGCTCAAGTTTCTGCCCGAGGAAGTCTCTCGAGATCCGCTGGCACTCGAACGCTTTCGCCGTGAGGCGCGCGCCGCTTCCTCACTCAACCATCCTAATATCTGCACGATTTACGACATTGGATCTCAGAACGGCCGCGTCTTTATCGCCATGGAATTTCTCGATGGCGTGATGCTGAAGTACCGCATCGCCGGACGTCCGCTGGAAAACGGCCTACTCCTCTCGCTTTCCATTGAGATTGCGGACGCGCTCGATGCCGCTCATTCGGCGGGCATCATTCATCGGGATATCAAGCCGGCCAACATCTTCATCACGAAACGCGAGCGCGCCAAAGTTCTCGACTTCGGGCTGGCTAAGAAGACCGATCCGGGCACCAAGCGAGAATCGGACTCAGGCTCGGACGATCCCACGATCGAGGAAAGAGACCTGACCAGTGGAAGCAGCACGCTCGGGACCGTCAGCTATATGTCGCCCGAACAAGTCGCCGGCAAACCGCTGGACGCGCGCACTGACCTGTTTTCCTTCGGTACGACTCTGTACGAAATGGCCACCGGCCACTTGCCCTTTGAAAGGGACACTACGGGAGCGACCTTCGGCGCCATCCTGCACGAAAACGCCGAATTGCCGAGCCACTGGAATCCCCAGCTTCCTCCCCAGCTCGACACGATCATTGGTAAAGCTCTGGAGAAGGATCGCTCACTCCGTTACCAGCACGCAGCCGAGATGCGAACCGATCTGCAAAGGTTGAAGCGCGATACCGAGAGTGGGCATGTTTCGTCGGCGCGAGCGCCGGCGGTGGTTACTGCGCGCGAAGTTTCGGCCGGAAAAGGCCGGAAGGTTTGGAAGATTGCGGTTCTCGCACTCTTGCTGGTCGCGGCTTTGATCGGCGGCGGCTTGTACTATCGTTCGCATCGGCCAAGCAGGCGTCTGACTGAGAAAGACACCATCGTGGTTGCCGATTTTGCCAACAGCACGGGCGATGCCATCTTCGACGACACGCTGAAGACGGCGCTCACCGTTTCTTTGCGGCAGTCTCCGTTCCTGAACGTGCTCTCGGCCGGCGAAGTCGCGAGGACTTTGAGGTTGATGACACGGCCCGCCGATGCAAAACTTACCCCTGATCTGGCTCGCGAGCTTTGCCTGCGCGCTGGCAGCAAAGCTTATGTTGCCGGATCCGTGAACACTCTGGGCAGTCAGTTCGTGCTGGGATTGAAGGCGGTGAATTGCCAGGATGGAAACACTCTGGCGCAGCAGCAGGCGACGGCGGCGTCGAAGGAAAAGGTCCTAGCGGCCCTGGGCGAGGCCGCATCCGGGCTGCGCGGCGAACTGGGCGAATCGCTGGCTACGGTTCAGAAGTTCGATGTGCCACTCGAACAGGCGACTACGTCATCGCTCGAAGCGCTGAAGGCGTACAGCCTGGGTGGGAAAGTGCTGAATGAGCAGGGTGCCGGCGCCAGCCTCCCCTACCTTCAGCGCGCCATCGAACTGGATCCGAATTTTGCGATTGCCTACCGGATATTGGGGGGCGCATACAACCAGCTCGGCCAGCTCGGACGCGCCGATGAGTACTACACCAGGGCATTCCAGTTGCGCGAACATGCGAGCGAATGGGAGCGGCTGTCAATCAGCGCCGCGTACTATCGAAACGTAACTGGAGAGCTGGATAAGGCGGCACAGACCTATCAGGAGACGATCGATAACTACCCACGCGGCGCCGGAGGGTACAACAATCTCGGCCTGGCCTATGCGGAACAGGGCCAATATGAGAAAGCCCTGGATCTGACCCGGCAGGCTCTGCGGTTGGAACCCGACGTGGTGGTCTACAACGAGAATATTACGCAATACACCTTGGCTCTCGAGGACTTCGGAGAAACGCAAAGACTTATTCATGCAGCACTGGCGCGAAAAATGGATCGCGGGGAATTCCACAGCACGCTCTACGCGATGGCTTTTCTCCAGGCGGACGCGGCAGCGATGGCGGAACAGATGGCATGGTTCGAGAATCAGCCGGACGAGGCGGACTCGAAATTTGCGCTCGCCTCGGACAGTGAGGCCTACGCCGGTCATTTAGCGAAGGCGCGAGAACTGACCCGGCAGGCGGTGGACTTTTCGATACGAGGGGACAACAAGGAAGGCGGGGCGATTTACCTGGCAGATGAAGCGCTGCAACAAGCGGCTTACGGGGAGTTCGCGGAAGCGCGGCAAGCCGCGATGGAGGCCTTGAAACTTGCTCCCACCAGTCCGGGCGCGGAGACCGAGGCGACCCTTGTGTTGGCCATGGCGGGGGACACGGCGCGGGCCGAATCATTGGCTCGCGACCTGGACAAACGCTTCCCGCTCGGCACCCACATGCAGTCCCTCTGGCTGCCCACGATTCGGGCGCAATTAGCATTGAACGAGAAAGAGCCTTCTCGCGCCCTCAAGGCTGCGGCAACTCCATCGGTCCTTGAGTTAGGCATGATGCCATTCTCGAACAACAATACCTCGTGCCTCTATTCGATGTACTTGCGAGGAGAAGCCTATCTGGCCGCCGGCCAAGGGGCTGCCGCGGCTTCCGAATTCCATAAGATCCTCGACCATGGCGGCATCGTCTGGAACTGCTGGTCGGGAGCTTTGGCACGGCTGGGAGTGGCTCGGGCGAATGCCTTGCAGTCAAGAGCTTCGCAGGGAGCCGATGCCGATGCCGCACGCGTGCGCGCGCTCGCCGCTTATAAAGATTTTCTGACCCTCTGGAAAGATGCCGACCCCGATATTCCCATTCTGAGGGAAGCCAAGGCAGAGAGTGGGAAGCTGCAATAGGCAGGGGAAGGATATTGCCTTTCTTTCGGATCTCAGAGCTTGAAAATATGGTGAACGGCTTTCCCGTCTGGGCCGAGGAGTCTCAAACCTTGTACCGCTCCCGGAATTTCAGGACGGTATTGCGCAGTTTCTCATCCAGACGCTCCAAAGCCGCTCCCGCGATGTGCTCTGGGACTCCTCCATAAAAGGCTTCCGCAATGCCGCCCGTGATACACGCCAGCGTATCCGCATCTCCACCCAGTGAAATGGCCAAGCGGATCGCATCTTCGTAATCCTTGGAATCGAGGAAAGCCGCGATCGCTTCCGGCACGGTTTGCTGGCAGGACTCGTTGAACGAATAAGTCTCACGAATCGTCGCCGTGGTGCGGCTGAGGTCATATCCGATCTGCTGCTGAATCGCGTTGCGGATTTCATCCTTGGAAGCACCCCGCCGCGCCATGAAAATAGCCATGGTGGTAGCGAGCGCTCCGCGAATTCCTTCCGGATGATTGTGAGTGACCTCGGCACTGGCCTTGGCTTCCTGCAGGGCGCGCTCCAGCGTATCGAAAGCATAGGCGACAGGACTCACCCGCATCGCCGACCCATTCCCCCAGCTGTTGTAAGGCATACGCAAGCCAGACTGCACCCAAGTAAAGAATCGTACTCCGTAACCTCGATGAGGGTAGGCAATTGTATATTCATGGAATTTGTCCGCGTAGCCCGCGCCGCTCATCAGGCAATCGGCTACCGCGACGGTGAGGACGGTATCATCCGTGAACCGGCTGTCGGGTGTGAACAAAGGGAAGTCCATGGTCTTCCCGCAGCAGAATTCGTGGACCGACCCGATAATATCGCCCGCAATCGCACCCAGCATGCAGTAAAGTCTAGCGCGCCCTCCCCAGATTTCCCGGAAAATCTCGGAACCTCGGACGGGCGGCGCACTCGGAACTGTTTTTGGCTTGAGTAAGGAGGTTCCCCTCCCTAAGCACAGATTTCATAGTTGCCCGTCTCGAATCGGTGGGCGGCACATTCGTCTTTAACCGGAGATGAAACGCAGTGACCATCACTTCTTACCTTTATGTGCTTTTGCTCGAGTGCTCGCAGGCGCTTTCCCCTTCAGTTTAATCTGGTTGTAATCAACGGCGTCACGGACAAGATTTTTCAGAGCACGGAGGTCAATCTTATCGCCCTCGAAAAGATCGATCGCTCGCCACTCGTTGCCTCCGAGGCCCGCGTTGAAGAGTTTGTCAGGATCCGGGAGGTGCGCCCCGTGGGCAAAGGTGAGCTTCACCTTATCTTTGTGGGCGTTGCCGACCGCGATGATTCCGTCGCGCGACCACACTGGGCTGCCCATCCACTTCCATTCCTCGATGATCTCCCGGTCGGCCTCAAGGATGCTCTTGCGGATGCTGGCCAGCGTTTTGCCGCGCCAGTCTGTGAGTTTTGCGATCAGCTCGTCAATACGTTCCGATGGGTTCATAGGATCTTTTTGCCTCCAAAATTGTTGTCCCGTTCTTATGCTAGTAATTTCGGTGCGGTCCCTTGTTTGGCCGGTTTCTTCGAAATCAGTCGCCGAACGACATGCCCTTTCCACATCCACAATCCCGAAAAAAGCGGTACTGGAAGAAAGACATATCGAACACTGTGGGCGTAATTTGGAGTGTCCGAAGGTGAATCATAAATGTAACCGAGTATCGGAATACCAAACAGGATGTGAATCCAGCGAAAATTGAACGTTTGGTGGCTTCGGTCATAATTAATTTGTCCTCTTCTATCGGTGATACCGGGTCATTTACTCTGGCCCTTCGGCGGCCAGTTGGGTGCTTTCACGCCGAACTGCTGAGCGTACTCCGCGTTCAGCCGCTGCCAGCCGGCGAACTTCGTGGCATCGCCACCAGCGATGCGCCCAATGGGATTTCCGCTGAGAAGGCGATCCAGAACGTCGAAAGCAATGTGCCATCCGGCAGCGCCCATGGAGATAAAGCCCCGATTGATGCTGTGCCAGAGCGTCAGGCGCGTGCCGCCGCCAGAGGCTTCAAGTTCCCAGCGCATATCGCCGCACTCAAGCGTCTTCAAAGCCTCGGCTCGCGTCACCTTCGTTGCCAGCGGCGTGGGCGCTCCTACCCAGGTAAGGTTCACCGTGCCAACCGTATCCAGGTTCCCATCGGACACAAACGGAGCCCACTCCCGCAGATGCGCCGGGTCGGTAAGTGCCTGCCAGACCTTTTCCGGCGAGTGCCGCAGCTCTCGAACCAGAATCAGCGTCCACTTCTCGCCCTTTTTTTCTACCCGTGCCTGGTTGGCGGGACCCGGTGCATACACCTCAGGTTCGCTCATCTTCTTCTTCTCCTGTGCGACGCGTGTGCTACCAGCGCTTCAGTTGCGTGATCTGAATCAGATTGCCGCAAGTGTCCTTCAGCATCGCAATGCTCGAGCCGGTCACGTCAGTCGGCGGCATCGTGAACTCGGCGCCGCGTCCCTTCATCCGTTCGTAGTCGCCCTTGACGTCATCGGTAAAAAACATCGCCGCGGGCTGGCTCTGTTCAAACATTGCCTGCTGATACGCCTTGGCTGCGGGATTGTTATTCAGCGCCAGTTGCAACTCAGTGCCCTCCGGCTCCTCGGGCGAGGCCACCGTCAACCACCGATACGGCCCCTGCGAAATCGGTCTTCTTTGTAAACCCGAGTACTTCCGTATAGAAGCGCAAGCGCCTTGTCCTGGTTATCCACGTATAAGCTGGTCACTTTGATTTTCATTTCGATTCTCCTTTATTACGCTCGCGGTTTGGGCCGCGTCGTCTTCTCCTTGGTCTTCCTTTTCGTGGGTGTTGATCTGGGCGTTGATGGAATTGTTGGCGGATTCATGCGATCAAGGTGCCGTTCCAGCGCATCGATGTGCGCCGACCAGAACCGGCGAAACTGAGCCAGCCAGTTATCGATCTCCTGAAGCGGTTCAGGTCGCAGCCGGTAGAGACGGCGCTGTGCGTCCACCATGGACTCCACGAACCCGGCCTCGCGCAGCACGCGCAGATGCTTCGACACAGTCGGCTGCGTCATCCGAAGCCGGCGCTCGATCTCTCCCACCGACTGTTCCGACAAGACCAGAAGGCTCAGGATCGCCCGCCGGTTCGGCTCCGCAATGATCTCGAAGACGGATTCCATGCTCTGTATATACTCCTAGTGGCATATACGTGTCAAGGCATATAATGGAAAGTTTTTGTGCGATTTTGAGTGGGGAATTTTGAGAGGAGTCGGGTGCCCCATCCTAAAATCGCGTTTTGTGCGATTCTAGAGTGGAAACCACCGAAGCGTGTGGCAAAGGGTATGAGCCGAGGGCCCGTTCTGAACTCGGCGAATGTCCGAAATTCCTATTCCACTTTCCGCGGCACAGAAAAGCACCCTCTATATCGCACCTAAGCTCACTGCATCAATTGCCAGGCCCGAAAAGCCCAGACGAGAGGCACCGCAAACAGCATGGCATCAATGCGATCGAGCATGCCCCCATGCCCGGGAAGGATCGCCCCCGAGTCCTTCACCCCCGCGCCGCGCTTGATGAGCGACTCAACCAGGTCGCCAAGCTGCGCCGCAATGTTGACGGCGATCGAAAGTCCGACAATCGGCCAGAGGTGCGGCTTCTCAAGCCCAAACATCCCGCTACGGGCATCAATTAGTCCAGCTCCGCAGCAGAACCGCGCTGAGCTGCGTTGCATGCTGAAACCACACCACGCCGACGATCACGCTGGCCAGGATCGAGGCGACGGCGCCTTCCCAGGTTTTCTTCGGGCTGATGCGCGGCGACATGCGATGGCGCCCGAGGGACTTGCCGATGAAGTAGGCGAAGATGTCTCCCGCCCAAACCGCGAGCAGCGTGTAGATGACCCAGATCGCCCCCGCAGGCTGCCGCCGGATTTCAATCAGCAGACGCCATCGGAATGGCGATGTAGCCGAAGGCGAACGCAGACGCCGCGGCTGCGGGATAACCGGTGCGGAGATCGGAGCGGCGCATGGCTGCAGTTAAGAAGATGAATGGAGCGAGCGCGGCGGCCAGCGCAATTCCGTAAATGGCAGACGTTCCCTCAATCAGCGGTGTCGCTCCGGTGGAGGCGGCAATGATGAACGCGAAGAAGAGCGCGACGAAAGCGTAGGTCAGTTGTGAGAGCGGTTGAACTTCATAGTGCGTTGTCAGCTTCAGGAATTCGGCGATCGCCAGGAGGGCTACTGCAGCGGCTACGACGACCAGAAGAAATGTCGGCGCTTTCAGGACCAGGAGAAGGACTACGGGAATCAGGACAACGGCAGTCGCTATGCGCTTAATCATTCAGTTGGGCGTCGGCAGAAGATCTTAAATCACGGACGCCACCGAGGACCACAGGGGAATTCTTCAGGGCTTTGCCTCAGCCGGGATGCGGGGCTTGGCGTGGGTGTGCGGGTGGCCGGGATCCTGGCCCAGGCCGCCATAACGCCGCTCCCGCTTCTGATATTCCTCGATGCCCTCGAGAAGTTGCACTCCGCGGAAGTCGGGCCAGAGGGTTTGCGTGACGATAGATTTCGGCATACGCGAGCTGCCAAAGAAGAAAATTGCTGAGCCGCATCTCTCCCGAGGTGCGAATGACCAGATCGGGATCGGGCAGATCGCGGGTATAAAGATTTTCGCTGATCGCCTGCTCCGTGAGTTCGAGATGATCGAGTCCTCCGTTGCGCGAGGCGGCTTCGGCGAGTGCGCGGAAGGCGTCGACAATTTCGCTGCGCGCGCTGTAGTTGAGGGCGAGGGTGAGGGTCATGCCGGTGTTCGAGCCGGTCGCTTCGCTGGCCTCGGCCATTTCGCTTTGCACGACGGCCGGCAACTCATGCTTGCGGCCGATGTAGCCTAAACGAATATTATTTTCGTTGAGAGTTTTCACTTCCGCCTGGAGATAGCGGCAGAGCAGCCGCATCAGAAAATCAACTTCGGACTCTCGGACGCTTCTTCCAATTTTCCTCGGAGAAGGCGTAGAGCGTGAGCGCCGGAATGCCGATGCGCGCCGCGGTTTCTACGGTAGAGCGGACAGCGGTGACACCGGCGCGGTGTCCGGCGACGCGCGGCAGGTGGCGGCGGCGAGCCCAACGGCCATTTCCGTCCATGATGATCGCAATATGTTGGGGAAGCCTCGCCGGATCAAGCCGCAGGTAAGCATCGCTTTCCTTGCGGTCCATGCCGGAGGGGACCGTATGTCGCAAAGGAACTCTCCGAAATCGAAGCTAACACAGGGATTTGGGGAGTGCAATGAGAGCTACGAGCCATGAGCTGCGAGCTTGGATCTCAAGTGGCCGGTACGCCGCTGCCGCGGTTAAGTGTGAGTGCCGGACTTAGCGGGTTTCTTCCGGAAAGATCGAGAGCGTCAATCGTTCCGTATGACGAATGAGCGTCAACTCACACCGCGCTCCCACTTGCGCATCGGTCAGTAGACGATGAAGATCGTCGACTCCGGCGACTGGCTTGTCGTCCAGGGCGACGATCACGTCGCCTTCGCGGAGGCCAGCTGTGCGGGCGGGGCTGTTTGGCTCTAAGCCAACGATGACTACGCCCGTTTCCTTCGGCAGGTTGTAGAAGCGCACCACGCGCCGATGAATCGGCATAGTTTGCGCGGAGACACCAATGTAGCTGCGGCGAATGCGGCCGTCGCGCAGCAGTCGGCTGGCCACGAACTTGGCGGTGTTGATGCCAATGGCGAAGCAGATGCCTTGCGCGCGCAAAATGGTCGCCGTGTTCACGCCAATGACTTCGCCTTGCGAGTTCACGAGCGGACCTCCGGAGTTGCCGGGGTTGAGAGCAGCGTCGGTTTGGATGACGTCTTCGATGAGACGTCCGGAGTAAGAGCGTAGCGAGCGGCCGAGCGCGCTGATCACGCCTGCTGTGACGGTCGACTGAAAGCCGTAAGGATTACCGATCGCAATGGCCATCTGACCAGGGCGAAGTTGCTGGGAGTCGCCGAGCTGAGCGGACTGGAGGGCAGGTGCGTCGATGCGAATGACGGCGAGGTCGGTGGCAGGATCGTCGCCGATAGTGTGAGCGGGGATGCGCCGACCGTCGGAGAGCGTGACTTCGATGTGAGTCGCGTTGTGAACCACGTGGCTGTTGGTGAGAATGAGTCCGTCAGGAGTGAAGACGAACCCGGACCCACCTCCGCGCCGCTCGGCCGACTCGCCGTTGCGAGCGCGGGCGGCTTGGTGGACTTCTACGTTGACGACGGAGGGGCTGACTTTTTCTACCGCGGCGGTTACGGCGCGCGAGTAAGCGTCGAGGAGAGAGGCATCGCTATGGAGAGTTCCCGACTCGATCGGCTCACTAGGCAATACACCGGAAGGATTTTGCGAAAGCGAGGAAGGGAAATCGACTGCGATAACTTCTGCGTGCATGTTGCATAGATGTTGGCGGACACGTTTTGGATTCGCCGCCAGCGTTTACGCAAGGAGCGGGTAGTTTCCGCTGGCGTCTTCGATCTCTGAAATCGGCTTTAGTTCGGGATAGTGCTTGACCAGCGTTTCCGGGGCGGGGACTTTTTTGCCTTCCAGGAGATGGCGAAGTTCCAGCGCGTTCACCGGCGCTTTCGCGCTGTAGTGATTATTCGCGATAACGTAGGTGGATTGCGCTTTCTGCGCGATGATTTCGATTCTTGCCTTCCACTTTTCGAGTTCGGGCGGTTTGTAGAGATAGTTGTAGCGGTCGTCGCGGCTGTCGGTATCGAACCACTGCTCATAGTTGCGGCCGTGGAGGCGGACGTAGCCGATGCCTGACGTGACATGCTCTGTGGGCGCGAGCGAGCGGCCCAGACGCGGCTGATCGATATTGCAGAAGCCAACGCTGTGATGGAGGAACTGCTCTAAAGTTTCAGGTTGATTCCAGCTTTCGTGGCGCACTTCGACGACGCGCGGATACTCGATGAACTGCCGGAGAAGCTGTTCGAGATATTCGCGATTGAGGCTGGTGTTCTTGAAGGAGACGGGGAATTGGATGAGGAGCGCGCCCAGCATGCTTTCGGCGGCCAGCGATTCAAGGCCTTCTCGCGCGAGGCGCTCGTCTTGGTCGTTTGGGCGGATGCTGGCGGCGGAAGTTGGCTCCATGACCGCGAGCGGTGAGTGCGTGAAGGAGCGGTGGAGCTTGGCGGTGAAAATAAAATTCGAGTTAACGCCCTTTGCTTTCCGGCACCAGAGGCGGCCGATTTCGGGACGAATGTGGCCGTAGAAGGAAGTGTTGATTTCGATCACGTCGAAGAAGCGCGCGAGATATTCGACCGGATGGATTTTCTTGCGGGTGACTTCGGGCGGGTAGAGGATGCCATCCCAGTCCTTGTAAGACCAGCCAGCGGTGCCGACGCGAATTTGCGGGGCTTGCAGCATACGCGCTGGCCAGATGTGGCGAGAGTAACACACGGGACTGGGCGGCGCGGGCGGGAATGGCGACTGCGGTAGACTTTCCGTGATCCGTCATGGATGACATCAAAGAGGAAGTTACGAGAAACGGCTTCGCTGTGGTGCCAGGGTGTATTTCAGAAAAGGCCGTCAACGATTTGAGAGAAGCGGTAGGCGCGGATGAGCACGGCGCACGCAATCTTCTTGCTAACGCTGCCATACGTCTGTTTGCCGGCTCTGATGAGGTGAGGAATCCTGTTGCATCGATTCTGGGCACGGGCTGCTTCGCTGTGCGTGGAATCTTCTTTAACAAGAATTCCAGGGCGAACTGGAAGGTTAGCTGGCACCAGGACTGCGTGATTGCGGTGCGGCAAAGAGTCGAGATCGAGGGCTGGGGGCCGTGGTCGCGCAAGGCCGGTGTGACGCATGTTCGCCCTTCCGCTTCAATCGTCGAACGGATGTTGGCGATTCGCGTTCATCTCGACGAATGTGGAGAGGAAAATGGGCCGCTGCGGGTGATTCCGAACACTCACACCCGAGGATTTCTTTCAGATCGTGAGATTCAGTGCTGGCCGAAAGAAACGGCGGTGACCTGCACGGTCCGTCGAGGCGATGCGATTCTGATGCGCCCTTTGCTGTTACACGCGTCTTCTCAGGCGACGACGGTCTGCAACAGGCGCGTGATTCATTTGGAATTTGCCGCTGGCGAACTGCCACATGGAGTCGAATGGCATGATCGTGTGCGTTGATGATGCGCTCACGACTCTAAGGCAATGAGGTTTTGGTGATTGACGGCAGTTGGTGGGCGAAATCCTGGACTACGTAGAGGCGCTGGTTGCTCCAGAAGGCCGCGAAGCCGGCGGAATTGTAGGACGGATCGAGCAAGTTGCGGCGGTGAGGCGGAGATTGCATCAGGGCTTCGAAGGCTTTTTCGGCGCTCGCGTTGAACGCCACATTTTCTCCTACGCGGTCGAGGCGCAGGCCGGTTTCGAGCAGACGCGGCATCAAACGCGGCTCGCCATCAAACTGATGGGAGAGCTGCTGGCGCTCGACCATCAGCCGCGCGTGGGCACGCGCCGCGTTGCTTAGGGTTGCATCCATGCGCAAGGGCGGTGCTCCGGCTTCGCGCCGGCTTTGATTGGCGAGTTCGAGCAGTTGCTGTTCGGCGGCGGAATCCTCGAGGGAGGTGGGGGAGGGTTGCGCCGAAATCATTTTGGGGGTGGGCTGCGGGTGATTCGCGGGGGAAACTTTTTGCGCGCGGCATAAACCGAGGGTGAATGCCAACATCGCGAAGGTCGCAAACAAGGCTCTGGGCACGGTGTTTGGGGTGGACCCGGAACCGGGGGAAAGTTCCGCTTTCCAACTCTCACGCTAGCCTCTAGAATCGGGCACAGCCACTTACCATGGAGACCATACTGCTAGTTACCGTTCTCGCCGGAACCCTTGCTGGGCTTGGGTTTTCGGCCCTTGTATTGCGTCGCCTTGCCGCGTCCGCGCAAGTGGATGTAAAGGCGGAAGTTGCAAATGCGCTCGAAAGGCTCGATACAACCCTTGGCCAGAAGATCAGTCTCAGCACTGCCGACATGGCCAGTCGACTGGAGCAGACTAAAGGGGACCTGCGGCAGCAGGTCACAGACCGCATCCAGCAAGGCTTTTCAGAGATTCGGGGGGCGGTGGAGCAGCAATTGGCGGCAGGCAGGGAAGAACAGAATCGCAGTCTGGGCGACGGGCGACGGGAGCTAACGAGTTCTTTGTTGCTGACGACGCAGCAACTCAAAGTCGAATTTCAAGGGCTGAATCAGCAGACGGCGCAGAGTCTGGAGGGCATTCGTGATCGCGTGGATGCCAAGCTGGCGGCGATCACCGAGCAGGTGCAAGTCAAACTCGATCAGAACATCAAGGAAGGATTCGCGCAGTTCGAAAAAGTGCAGCAGCATCTGCGGGCGGCGGAAGAGCAATTGAAGGAAGTCAGTACTCTGGGACACTCGATTAACGATTTGAATAATCTGCTGAAGCTGCCGCATCTGCGCGGGCAGTTTGGCGAGGCGAGTCTGGAGCGGTTGCTGGCGGATTTTCTGCCGTCGCATATGTTCGCCTTGCAGGCATCACCGGGAGAGGGCGGCGGACGCGCCGACGCGGTGATTTATTTTCCGGATCGAAAACTGCCCATCGACGCCAAGTTTCCGCGAGAGCAGGTGATTGCGCTCTTTGAGAGCAACGACGAGGCAGAGATTGCGGAGGCGCGCATCGCGCTCGTGCGCGTGATGAAGGCCGAGGCCAAGCGCATTCAGCAGTACATCCAGCCAGAGAATGGCACGACCGAGATCGCTCTAATGTATTTGCCGAGCGAGACACTATATATGGAGGTGATTCGCAATCGCGAACTCGGCGACTGGATGAACCTGCAGCATGTGTTTCCGGTTTCTCCGAACACCCTGCTGATGACGCTGCACACGATTGCGCTGGTGCACAAGTGGTATGAGGTTGCGAGCAGGTTCGAGAAGAGCCGCGCAGAACTGGCGAAGGCACAGAAGTCGTTCGACTTTTTCCAGAATCAGTTTGAGAACGTCGGCAAGAATTTGAACAAGGCGCAGGAGGCATTCGAGACCGCGCAACGGCACTTGAAGACTTATCGCGGCAAGGTAACCGCCCTCAGCGGGCAGGAGCAGTTGGAGTTGGATGCGGCGGCAGACGCGGCCGCATCGACTGCGACCGCGTCAGGCGCGGAGAGCAGGCAGATGCCGCTGATTGACAAGGCCAGCGCGTAAGAACAAATAATCCTGTGCTGCGGCAAGAGCGTTCGCGAGATCGGCTGACGGGGAACGAAGGGAGTTAGCGAAACATTCGCAGATCAAATTCAAACGCAGCCGGCTTTTCGATCTTGAGTTTGCGGAAGTCGGCGTGTTCAGGATTGATCAGAACATTCCATTCGCCGCGAATGGCTGCGGACGGGACCAGCAGTGCGATCGCCTTGCCACCACAGGCCCACCGATCGCCCATCGACCTAAGGGAATCGTCTCTTAACTCATGCCATTTGCGGGGAAGGGAATGCGGATTGAGGCGCTCGACATGCACGCCTTCCGGAATCTCCGCCTCGATAGAAACCAGATCGTCAGGCCGCAGGTTGGGTTCGAGGTGCACAAACGTTTCGATCGCAGCCAAGGCAAGAGACGAGGAAGCGTAGACAACTTTCACTCCGGGGCTATTCCAGCGGCCCCCGTAGAGCCGGGCGCCATCGCCCGAAAAGGCTCCAGCAGCGTGGATGGCCCGGCAGATTCTCCACAGTTTCATCGGTCCATCGCCATGCCATCGTCAGAGTGTCGTCTTTATCTCGCTCATAGCCATCAGCTGTAAACGCCGTATGCGATGCGGCCAAGAATGTTTTCGACTTCTCTCGTGCCGAGATCGGTGTCGAGGTGGTCGATGGGAACCGCGCCGCCGAGCGCGCGATTAGGGGTGCGAAGCCATTGTGCGGCCTTCTCGGCGTTTCCAATCATTTCGACGGCAGTGGCGTAAACGCGTGCCAGGCGCACAGTGCGGTCCGACTCGGCGGCAGTGAGGCGGGAATGGCGGCTGAGGCGCCGAGTTAAAGTGCGCGGCGGAATGCCGAGTTTCTCCGAAAGCGCGGCATTTTTGAGATCGAGTTTTTCGCCCAGCACGAGCAGGGAGCCGGACGGCAATCCCCGGCGAATCAGGTCCGCAAGTTCGGCGAAGTTCTTGATCGATCGGCCCAGGGTTTTCTTCCCCCCGAGCACCTCGGCAATCACGGCGGATGTCACATTAGCCTCTTGGCTATTTATGATACGCCAAATGGCTACTCCATGCAAACGCGCATGGCGCTATCCAGGCGAGGACACGTCGGATCGATGCGCTGGCAGGGCCATGCGCTAGTCTCTATCCTTTTGCCGGCTTTATTTCCCAGACCCCATCGAACTTTACGAAGTACGGCTCGACGGAGACACCGGGAAAGTTTGCCGTCACCAGCTCGGCGGCGCGAAGAAGTTCAGATCGATGATGGGCAGCTTCGGCCCCACGATCTCCTTTGAAGTGGGCGAGGCCGCCGTAGGTGGCGCAGTCAGAATGGCTCATGACGAGCACGCGTTTGCTTTGGTGCAGGAGGATCGACATGCGGATTTGCTCGAGGATGAAGTCTTCCTCGAAGTGGTTGCGGGGGGAAGCCAGAGTCTTAGCGCCGCCGGCGACGACGATCATGTCGGGGTTCTGAATGTTTTGCTTCTTCAGAAATTTGCGCACCACGGTGCTGATGCGGTGATCGAAACAGCAGAGTACGGCGGCCTCAGCGATGTAGGGCTCAGCGGGCGAGTCGAAGTGGAAGATCTTGCGCATGGCGATATCACTCGATTGTAGACGGGTGAGGATGTTACCCGCGCTGCCTGAGCGGGGCAGAGGGTATATACCATAAATATAGATGTGATATCGACGTTTGGTATATACTCATAGCGGAGGTGCGCATGGCAACGGTCGCTAAATTATTTCGCAACGGGCGCAGCCAGGCGGTGAGACTGCCGCGCGAGTTTCGCTTTGAAGGTACCGAAGTCTCCGTGCGACGAGATCTTGAGACAGGGGATGTCATCCTTTCTCCACGCCGCAAATCTCTAAAGGGATTCTTCGACCTTCTTGACTCTTTGGGCCCGGTCGAAGAGTTCATGAAAGATCGTCGCGATCCTCCGCAGAAGCGGAGGAAGCTCTTCTGATGCCACTGCGCTATCTGCTCGACACCAATACCGCAAGCTATGTGATTCGGGGCAATTTTCCTCGCGTGCGAGAACGATCGCTCGGCGTGCCGGCAGGCGAGATCGCGGTCTCTGCCGTTACCGAGGCGGAACTCCGATTCGGGGCCGCGCGCCTTCCCGAAGTAGCGCGCATTCGCGTTTTGGTTGGCGAATTTCTGGCCGCCGTTACCGCCTTGCCGTGGACTTCTGAGGCAGCCATTCAGTACGCGCACTTGAGACTGGCCGCGGAGCGTTCCGGTTCGCCGATGGGCACTCTCGATTTGATGATCGCTTCGCATGCGCTTGCGGTCGGGGCCATACTTGTCACGCAGGACCGCGGGTTTAGGCGCCTAACGGAACTTAAGTTGGAAGACTGGACTTAGTCTACATCGACTTCAATGGACCGCTTTTTCTCCTTCCAACCGAGAAAATGTTCGCCAATACTCAAGCGCCGCGTTTGGCTTTCAGCTCCGTCAGCAACTGCTCGATGCGATCTTCTTTTTCGAGCGCGGCGATGCGATCGTCCACGTCGTCCGCTAGAAGCTCGGCTTTAGCTTGGCCAACCGCTTCCTCGCGGGCTACTTTGCGCTTCATGCGGTCGAAGGTGGTCGACTTGGAATTCGCGCTCATGCCGGAGTGCGCGTCACTGGCTTTGCTGGCGGCGCGGGCTCGGCGATGTTGTGCAATCAGTAGATCGGCTTTGGTGTTCGCTTCGGCCAGCTTCTGCTCAAGTTTGCGCAGCGCGGACTTCAGGTTTTCTACCTGGGCCCTCTGATCTTCAACCTGCTGCGTGAAGCCGGCGCTCATTTCGCGATAGCTCTCGACGCGCAGCAAGGAAGCGCGCGCGAGGTCGTCCTGCTTCTTGTCGACGGAGAGTTCGGCCTTGCGCATCCACTCCTGCACCTTGTCGTCGTTCTCCTGCTTCTTTTTTTCCAGCAGGTGCTGGTCGGCAATGGCGATCGCGACCTGCGTTTTGACTTGCAGAAGTTGATTCTGCATGTCGAGGATTACCTGCTTGATCATCTTTTCCGGGTCCTCGGCCTGATCGATCAGGTCGTTGAGGTTTGCTCGAACTAGTGTTGAAACGCGCTCCAGTAATGCCATAAAACACCTCGTCGATGGTCGTTAGTCGTTGGTCGTTCGCGGTTCAGCGCAGCACGATGCAGCACAGATCCGCCTTAGTTGCGATTCGTTTTCCAGGCACCGCCTACGATGCTGATCGCGATGTAGACTGCGATGCCGGCGGCGACCCAGATGCCCATGTGTCCAGTGGCCGCGCCGATGGCGGCGCCCATGGCTCCGCCGAGCGCGACAGAAAGTCCTAGCGATCTTGCGTGATGTACTTCGTCTTGCACGGATGCCTCCTAGGCGGTCAAAAAATCGTTCTCCGCGGTAACCTGTAATTACTTCGCGCCATTGCCGGGCTCAACTGACTTTGGAGCTTTATCCCCGATCTGGCGGACCTTGCCTAGCAACTCACCTAGCGGCATACCGCTCAGCGTCTCGAACAGTGCCGGAACCTGCGCCGCCATCTTGGTGATGTCACCGGTGATCTTGCTCATGCCTGAGGTATCGCCATTGCCGGTCGAGACGATCGTGATCTTGTCGACATTGGCCAGCGGGCTGGCCAGCGCCTTGACCACTTCCGGCATGCTCGCAAAGAGCCGGTCGATCACGGCCGCCTGGTTGTACTCCTGAAACGCCTCGGCCTTCACGTTCATGGCTTTCGCTTCAGCCTCGCCTTTCTTGAAGATGATCTCGGCTTCGGCCTCGCCTTGCTGCCGGATCGAAGACGCGTGGCCCTCGGCTTCCGACATCAGGCGCTGCTTTTCAGCCATGGCGAGCGTTTCGATGCGCTGGCGCTCGATTTCGGCCTGCTTCAAGACGGTCGCGATCAATTCCTTCTCTCGGCGATTGATCTCGGCATCCTGCACCTTGACTTGTCCTTCTTTTTCCACCTGCTGCACCTTCACCTGCTCGGCAATGACTTGTTGCTGCATGATGTTGGTCTGGATGTCGTAGGCCTTATCGGCTTGCGCCTGCTGCTTTTTGGTGACTTCGAGATACTGCGCTTTCTTGATTTCGAGATCGCGCTGCGCCTCGGCTTGCTTGGCCTGGGAGAGCGTTTCTGCGAGCACGCGCTCCTGATCCGCCTGCGCTTTCGCTACCGCCGATTCCCGCATTGCGATCGCGCGTTTGATCGCCGTATCGCGATCAGCTTCGGCGGTCGCGACGTCGGCGTCGCGCTTGATGCGGGCGACGTCAGGCTTGCCCATGTTGGTGATGTACTCGTTCTTGTCGCGAACCTCTTTGATGGTGAATGAAATAACTTCGAGGCCCATCTTGTTCATGTCGTCGGCGCACGTGCCGCGCATGCGATCGCCAACCATCTCGGGCTGCTTCACGATCTCTTCGACGGTGAGTTGGCCGATGATGCCGCGCAGGTGGCCTTCCATCACCAGGCGAATCAGGCTCTCGCGTTCCTGATCGGTCTTCGTGAGGAACTGCTCGGCGGCGGTGAGGATCGACTCCTTGTCCGACTTCACCTTGATTTGCGCGACGGCTTCCACCGTGACCGCGACGCCCTGCTTGGTGTAGAGATCCTGCTGCGGCGCGACATCGAATGACATCAGTTCGAGCGAGAGGTCGCGGCAGTTTTCGACCATCGGAAAGATCACCGTGCCATGTCCCTGCACTACGCGCGTTCCGCGAAAGCCGTAAACGATCAGCGCTTCATGTGGGCCTGCCTTGCGGTACAGACGGGCCAGGGAACTGACCAGGAAAAGGACCACCAGAACCGCGAGTCCCGCGAAGATCCAGATTTCTACTGCGATGCCTCCGAATGACATAACGCCTCCTAGAGAGCCGCGAGCTGTGAAAGCCGCGAGCTACGAACCACAATCCAGCCAAAAACAAAATTCATACAAAACCCAGCAATTCGCCAACTGCACCTCAACTTGCCGTCGCCACGCCCATCATCCGATCCAGATTGCGGATAATGCGCGCGGGATCGTTGTGACCTAAATAAACGTCCCCATTCGTGGTCTTGATGTGTACGACCTTGTTGCACCACACGTACGCGCGCGAGGTCCCAATGCCGCGAATTCCGTATCCGCGAATGAATGCCCAGGGTTCGATCGCATAGCTCACGATGGCTGATCGCGGAATGGAGCGAAGCCGTAAGCCAAGCATGCGAATGTCGACGCCATGCTGCATAAAGCGATATTTGAATCCTGCCCACGCCATCGCGAAGGCAAAGATGCCAACGGCTAGCACGAGCAGCATGGGGATAAGAACGGCTCGCGGAGCCAATGCCATCGCAACGATGGGGCCGGCCATCGCAATCAGCATCACCATGCCCCACGCGTGGCTGGCATGGGTCTCGATGGCCAGCGTCTCTCCGTCGGGCAGCGGCGCTTGGCGGTGAAGCAAGAGATAAGCGGCGATGAGCGCGCCCACGGCAATCGCCATAATTAGCACGGCGCGCTCAGGATGAATTGGCGTTCCATTCACGTTGTAGTTAATCAACGCCTGATTGACGGAGAGCAGGAATCCGATGAGCACGGCAAAGAAGCCGAGCCCAACCCATCCAAAGCTCGCGACCGATCGCCAACTGGCGACGAGCAGCACGATAGTACTGACCAACAGCGCGACAGCGATCATCGACAAATTGAGATCGAGCGACTGTTCGCGCGTCATCCAGCCGTTTGCCTGATTGGCGGCGTTGAAATGAACGGCCATCCGGAGGGGCAGATGATGCCAGGCTTGGCGGTATTGGAGTGCCACGATGGGTAGTGCCAGCCACAGCAAGAGGATCGCGAAATGGAAAACTCTTCGATTCATAAATAGTTTTGAGCTTTGAGCATTAAGCTGTTGAGCAAACCACCACGCACGGTACCCAACGCGCTTCGCTACTCGCCTCGCATTTCCTCCCACCGCCTTACGAAGGCAATTCCCTTTTCGTAACGGGTAACGACGACCTCGACGCCTTTTTCAATCGCTGCGCCCTCTTCGCTGCGTGCACCGCAGGTGCGGCGTGTCCCTGCCTGGGAATAGATGATTTCGCCCGTGCCGCTTTCGCGGATCGGGAGCGACGTTCGCCCGAGCACGCCCACCATTTCGTAGTCGGCGGAGTCCATGTTCTCCTCGGGCGACATCAAGACGCGGCTTAGAAAGAGAAACACGATACCTCCACCCGTGAGTCCGGCGGCGGTCGAGATCAGCAGGCCGAGTGCAAACCAGACGTGCGCGAAGCGTGTAATCAGGAAACCTGTGCCTCCGAACCAGGCCAGAAATGCGGTCAGCGTAACAAAGTTGAAGGGAGAAACGGCCCCTCCCCGACCGGCCTTGACCGCACCACCATGGGTGGCCGGGGCTTGCGCTCCATGGACGCCGAGTGCGCCCCCATGGCCTAGCCCTCCGTGCGGCAAATGCGGAAGATGCACGTGTAACCGCAGACCGCCGGCTACAAACGAGATTGCACTCAGCAGAAATCCAACGGCGAAACAGATTAAGTAGAAATCAGACCACGTCACGGGTTTCGCCTCCTTCGACTTATGTGATTTGCGAACCGCTCCAGCCTTCGTGTGATGGGTCGCCGGTCACCGGTGCCCGGCCACCTCAGACCTCTTCGGCCCTGCTGCCACCGCTCCCGGCCTCAGCGCTTCGAAAAGGCGATCGGCCAAGCCGGGCGTATTCAAAATTTCGCCGAGCAGCAGAAGCGCGCGGCGCGTGTCTGTTTCCCTCGCGGCCTTGATAAGCGCCTCGCTTACCGGCGGATCGCTGGCAAATCTTTCCGAACCTTGCAGCAGCCAGACGTCGAGCTGGCCCTCGGTGGTGCGCAAATCCGAAGTCAACTCGGCGTGGTAGCCCTCCGGGTCATCGACCAAGAACCCGGGATGGACCTTAAAAAAGCGCGCGAGCAGCGTGCGGGTCGATTGCGTCATGTGCCGACGCCGGCCGCCTTCGATCTGCGACAGGTACGACTGGCTGATAGTTTTGCCGGTGTCCTTACGGATCGCTTTCATGAGCTCCTGCTGCGTCATGGGGCGGCCCAGGCCGCGCAGCGAGCCTTCTACCTCGCGCAGGTAACGGATTTTTTCGCCCAGTGTCATATTCCAGATCGCAATAAATATATCGCAATATATAATATTGTCAAGAATTGAATGTTCTGGATTTTCAGCGGCTTACAAGCCAGCCAGGGTAAGTCTTGCAAATCGACGTGATTAAGAGAGCCGTTAGACTGTGAGGCACCCTCTCAGCGCAGGGAAACGCACGCGCGAGGAAAAGGCGAGGCACGGGCGTTCGGGTCACCCACTCATCGCGAATCGCGCAATGAGTGGTGACACGGGCAGATACGGTCTAGTTCACCTGCAACGAGGCGATCGCGATATGTGCGGCGCCGACACTGGGCGATGCAGTAATCGTGATCGTGTAGTTGCCGGGCTGCGTGCCTCCACCAGAGGTTGCAGCGCTGCTGCCGGAACTGCACGCCGGTTGCAGAAGAATCAGGCCGGCGAGCAAGCCAAGCAACATTCCCACAAGCCAGCGGCGACGCCTGCGGCCAGCGCCAATTCCGAGGCCGACCAGACTTAGGCCCCCGATGGGAAGCCACGCCGCGTATAACGCCTTATGGCGGAAGAGACTGCCGCTGTTGACCGGGCGGGGCACGGTCTGAATGTTCAAGACAGTCTGCTGTGGAGAGGTTCCAGACAGGTTCACCGGATTGATCGTGAAAATAGGGGATGGATTGGTGACCATCGACGGTGACGTCGATTGCGTCATGGTGAGGGTGCCGGTATACCCGAGCGTCGAATTCGGCGTCAGAGTGACCTGAACCACGGCCAGTTCGCCGGCATTAATAAATTGCGTAAGGGTCGTGGCGGACATGGTGAAGTCGGTGATGTTCACCGACTGTGAGACGGTCGGTCCAGGGGGGCCGCCGTTGGCGGAGGCAAAGCCGGAGACGCCGATCGTAGTATTGACCGCAGGGACCGTGGTAGTAACGAACACCGCCACTTGGCCGCTCGCGCCCACCGCCAGACTGCCTACGTTGCAGAGGATGACGCCGTTCTGAGGGGCGGTGCAGCTTCCCGCCCCGCTACTGATGACTTGGGCAGAGGGCGGGCTTTGTATGCCCGA
This sequence comes from uncultured Acidobacteriaceae bacterium, assembly GCA_963698865.1. Classification (GTDB taxonomy): domain Bacteria; phylum Acidobacteriota; class Terriglobia; order Terriglobales; family Acidobacteriaceae; genus Acidiflorens. The sequence continues at coordinate 2,773,658 of CAVOSL010000007.1, forward strand.
TGTGGGGACATTGATCGTGAACGTCACGTTGTACGCCGGGTCTCCGCTTCCGTCCGGGAATGCCGAATTGGCGATGTTGAAGGTAAAAGTGCCCGGCGTTCCGGCAGGGAGAGGGTTGGGCGACGGACTTCCAGATGCCGCCGTAACGACCAGGTTGCTCTTGCTCCCCACCACCGAGACGAAGGCATTCTGCGCGCCGTTCAACGTGTTCTGGTAGGGATTGGCGAGCGGGAAGTTGGAGGACCGGGTCACACCCGCCACGTAAGCCGAGCCATTAACGTCGAGGGCAATGCCAGTGCCCTGATCAAGGTCGTTGCCGCCGAGATACGTGACGTAGTCGCCGGCTGTGCCCCCGCCGGCGGGCGGGGTTGTCGACATGAGCGCGACGAAGGCATCGCTGGGCGGGCCACCGTAGCTGGACTGGGAGCCGCTGAGAACTTTGAGGTCAGTCGAGGTGGTCGTGCCCGCAACGTGCGCCGACTGGATTGAATCGATGACGATGGCGTTGCCGCTATCGTCCCCGGAGCCGCCGATATAGGCGAAGAACACGAGAGGGAAGACTCCTCCTACCTGATCGGTGACCTTCGCGATGTAGGCGTCCTGGCCCCCAAATGCCAAGCCGTAGGACGGAGCGAAGACGCAAGAGTCGGTGCAGTTCCAATCGCTTGAAAAGGTTCCACCCGTGACGTAGGCGTTGCCTTGGGCGTCGGCCGCGACGGCATTACCGGTGTCGTTTCCCGCGCCTCCAAGGTAGGTCGAGTAGCTAGGAGCGGCGCCAGTCTTGTTGGGATTAATTTTGACGACAAAGGCATCCGTGTTAGCGCCCGGTGCGCCCGTGCAACTGGTCACGCCAGATTCGTTCAGGCAACTCTGCCAGGCATTGATGAGCGGAAATGGGAATTCGTGGTTTGGTCCAGTCACACCGGGCATGTTCGTGGTGCCGGTGAAATACATGTTGACGTTGCTTTGAGGATTAGTTCGGATATTGTCGACATAGACACCGCCACCTATCGCCGCGTGAGTGGGGTCCAAGGAATAGCCGCCACCGAAGTAGGTGGAGTAGAGCATGCTCTGAGGGCCGCTACCGCCGGTATTGATCTCGCTGGCGAAGAACTGTGTTGGGCCGGTGGTGATGGGGCAGGGAGTGCCTCCCGCCTGCGCCACCTGCCAGGGACAGATCTGATACGCATTGGGGGTCGACGGAAAGTTAGTGAGGACGTCGGTTGAAGTCGTCGTTCCGGTGACGTAGGCGTTGAAGAAGGGGTCAACGGCCAGTCCGGTGACGACATCATTCTCGGTTGTGCTTCCGTTGCCTGCGTTACCGGCTAGGAAAGTTGAGTAGAAAAGTGGTGTTGTACTCGAGACGTTTATTCTGCTCAAGAACCCATGAGTCTGGTTTCCGGTGAAGGCTGCTGTGGGCTGGAATGCATTGGCGCTGGTCGTGGGAAAGTCAGCGGACGTAGTCGTACCAGCCACGTAGATGTTGATGTTCGGAAAGCTGACCTGGCTGACTTGAGCGGGATCCACTGCGATACCACCGAGGCTATCCATACCCGAGCCGCCGAGGTAGGTAGCGAAGAGCAGTTGCGCCGGGCCCGTGCCCACGGAAGGGTTGAGTACAGCGATGAAAACGTTCTGGGCGCCGTTCAGTTGTCCGCAGCATGACAACGGATCCAAAAGCGGGAAATTTGCCGACGTCGTCGAACCAGCCACGTAAATGTTGCTGCCGAAATCGACGGCTACTTGAGGACAGCCCAGGCCGAGACCAGTTGATGGCGGACAAACCTCTCCTCCGCCGCCGATGTAGGTCGAGTAGCTGAGAACAGGGTCAATGACGAGTTCACGGGAGTGATCGTAGGGCCCAATCGTGAAGCCGATCTTGTTGTCGGCGAGTTGGTGGAAGCCTCCGGCGATGGTGGCGCCGACTTGGCCAGTCGGCTGATAAATGTGAGGTGCGTGGAAGCGGATGTCGCCGTCGGCAGTCGATAGAACCAGATCGCCCGCATCGATGCGCGCGGATGCTCCCTGGAAGCTCAGCGCAATCTGATTGGGATCGGCCCCTGGGGCGACGCGGAAGTCATATTCGAGTTGCTGCTGATTGCCGTAGTAAACGAGGTCGATGCCGCGGTATACGCGCTGGTATTCGACGCGGCCAAACTGGGGTACGCCGCTGTGCCACTTCGAGGGATTCTTTCCAATGAAGTAGTTGCTCTTGCCGGGAAGCGGCTCAGCGCCCTGGATGCGGGTGGCGGAACTCGCTCCATCAAGGTGCATGCGGACAACGTTCAATTTTGCAGCCTGTCCCTTAACGGAGGGGCGCTGGAGCGAAAGCACAGCTTCATCGGCGGTCAGGAAAAGGCCATAGCCTAAGCCTCGCGCCAAGAATTTGACGCGGCCGTCGGTCTGGCCGACGTTAGGCTCGAAGAAGAGCGGAAAGGACAGGGAAGACGCGGAAATCGGATGGGCTGCCTGGCGCTCGGAGCCAGAGACTGGTGACGGTGGTAGAGAAGGCAATCCAGCGGAGGTCGATCCTGCTGATGCGGCTGTGGCTGCGATCGAGCCGGCGAAGTGGAATGCCATGCCCGCGGCAGTGACTACCACGACAGACAGCAAGGCTGCCTTCATCGTCCAAGAACGTGTCTGCGTGCCCGAGTACCCTGACTTTGACTGACCCACCGACCCTCCTACCAACGCATGGTAATTCCGATTCACCGAACTCCTCCGATTTCCCAATCTTGGGGTGAAGATTAGAGAGGCACACAGCACCGCCTATGGCTCGACGCCCCTGGGAAGCGGATGCGCACCCGTCACCAAATAAACTGGGATTAAAGCAATTAAATACTTTTACATCCAAGAGATACGCTGTCAAGCGGGCGGACAACGTTGTGTCGCTTAAATGAGAAGCGCGGGAGGGGAAAAATGGTTGTAAAGGATTCTAGACTGCTGCTGTTTGATGGAAAGGCTTGACGCGAATCCGCTTCTCCCGCTTGCGGGTTTCGGCGATGTCGTAGGCGGCCTGCATTCGCATGAGCGTGTCCATCTTGACCCCGAAAGCTTTTTCGATGCGCAGCGCCATATCGCCCGAAAGATCGGCTTTGCCGTTGAGCAGGCTGGAGAGCGCGGGGCGCGAAACCTGCAGGACGGTGGCAGCCGCGGTCACGGACAGGCCGACTGGTTCGATGATCTCCGTTCGGACGAAATCTCCGGGATGGGGCGGGTTCTTCATGGGCATAGTTTCTTTCCCTCTACTTCTTTAGATCGTCCACTTCCCGCTTAAGCCGCGAGTAGCGGCGCATGATTGTCGTCAGATAGACGATGTGGATGATCCAGGTGGCGGCGTAAGCAGCAAAAAGATATGGGTTGGAAGTCATCGAGTGCTCCTTGTGGGCCCGCTCGGTTCATCCATCAGGGAGCGCATGGCGTGGGCTTCATCGACCTCGCGTTGCAGCTTTTCCAGGCGAAAGCGCGACCAGCAGACTAGAAAAGCAAAGCAGGAGAAGGCCAGCCAGTTCAGCAGCAGGACGTGCAGCATGCGGGGATCGATCGATCCGCCGCCTCCCATGACGGGTTGCGGATGCTGCGTGCGGAAAAACCAGATTGAAAAATAAACGAAGGGCACGCAGAGCGCGCCCAGGATTGCCAGCGCCGCCGCGAGCACGGGAGTCTGCCCGCTCGACGAAAATTTGCGCAGGAAAAGATAGCTCACGTAAATGAGCCAAAGGACGAGCGTCGAGGTGAGGCGCATGTCCCATGTCCACCAGATGCCCCAAACGGGCCGCGCCCAGATGGGGCCGGTGACGAGAACGACCGTGCAGAAGACAACGCCAACTTCAGCGGTGACAAGGGCCAGGATGTCTGCGGTCTGGCAGCGCTTGATGAGGTAGTAGACCGAGGCGCCGAGATTAATAAAGAAGAGGAGGAAGGCGGTCCAGGCCGAGGGCACGTGGTAATAGAAGATGCGCTGCACGCTGCCCATGGTTTGCTCGGTTGGCGCGCCCTGAAAGGCAACCCCGCCGAGGTGGAAGGCAGGCATGAGCGCCGCCGACATGGCGTAGATCAGCAGGATACCGGTGATGATTACGAGGATGGGGAAGAGGAATTTCATTGAGTCATTGAATCATTGAGGCATTGAGGGATTAAGTCATTGGGAGACGAGCCGAACATTAGGTAGGTTTCAATCTCTCAATACCTCAATCACTTAATCACTCAATACCCTCACACTTTCACACATTGGGTTTCAATCTCTCAATCACTCAATCTCTCAATACCTCAATCACTCAATGCCTCAATACTTCACTCTGCATTCAGCACCGTTTCAAACAATAGCAGGCATACGGTGGTAAAAGCCAGATCATAGGTCCCCAGCAACACAATCCAGAAACGCGCGCTGTACTCGCCGGTGAGGATGGCGGAGGTGGCTTGCACCATGGCCAGGATTGCGGGGATCGAGATCGGAAAGAGCAGCAGAGGCAGCATGATTTCACGGCTACGGGTGCGGATGGACATGGCGGCGAAGAAGGTTCCGTTGACGACCAGTGCCCAGGTGCCAAAGGCCGCGACCACCAGCAACTGCCACGCCGGGCCAAGCGCGCGCAAGCGATAAAAGATGATGAAGAGCGGCGTCATCAGCGCTTCCAGCACGGCGACGAAGATGAAGTTGCCGATCACCTTGGCCATGAAGAGGGAATTGGCCGGAGCGGGCGAGACGCGGTAGGCGTCAAGGACCTGATTGCGCAATTCGCGTGCCCAGGTCTGATTGAGCGCGACCACCGCGGCAAACAGGAACGCCACCCAGACAAGGCCGCCGGCGATCTGGCGCGACTCTTCGGCGCTCGGGTCAAACGAGAAGCTGAAGACGACCACCACCAGCAGCGAGAAGAAGAGCATGGAGTTGATGGCGTCTTTCGAGCGCCATTCGAGGCGAAGGTCTTTGAGAAGCGTGGCGCGCGTGATGCCGGACGGCGCGGCCGAAGATGCGGCGCCGGAAGGCTTGGCGGCAGAATGCACGATGCCGGAAGGCGCGCTCATCGCGCTGCCTCTGTAAACTCTCGCGTGCGGCCGACAATCTTGCCGAATTCCATCCAGATGAATTCGTCCGCCGAGCCCTGTAATAAAGATGCCTGGTGGGTGACCACGAATATCGTTTTGCCTTGATCGCGCAATCCAGCGAGCAGGCGAACCATTTCGCGAGCGGAGTGCAGATCGACATTCGAGAAAGGCTCGTCGAGGAGCAGGATCTTGGGATCGTTGAGCAGGGCGCGGGCGAGCGACATGCGCTGGCGCATTCCCTGCGAATACTGGCCGACGGGGCGCGTGAGATCCGGATCGAGGCCGACTGCGCGAATCACATCCGCGCCGCGTTTCACGTCCGCGCCGCGTTTCACGTCCGTGATTCCGTAAAGGCGGGCGAAATAGGCGAGGTTTTCCATGCCGCTCATTTCGTCATAAAGCAACGAGGGATGCGCCATGTAGCCGACCTCGCGGCAGATATCGTGAAACCTTGTCGCGCCCAGAATCGTCACGTGTCCGCTGGAAGGGTGGTTGAGGCCGGCGAGCGTGCGCAGCAGAGTCGTTTTGCCTGCACCGTTGTCTCCAAGGATGGCGTAGAACTTGCCGGGGGCAAACTCGGCCGTCACTCCGCGCAAGGCTGCGAAGCGCCCGAACTGCTTGATCAGGTTGGTGACGGCGATGACGGGAGCGATGTCAGTCAATCGGTAGGATTGTAATTGGCAATGCCGCGGAACTCTAGTTCACGACGAACGCCGGTTCTCAATTCGACATCGCAGGCGAACTCGAACTCTGATTTTGCGACATGCTCTTCGCGGGCTCAGCGGGCGGAGTCGCTCCGGGTTGGCCCTGCTGGGGCGCATACTTCGAGGCGCACTTTGCCTGAAGCTGCTTGGCATGGAAAACGCCATCGTGTCCGAAGCTGCCATCGGCGAGGGCTTGCGAGTCATCTTTAAAGGTGTCGGGCGGGGCTTCGGTTCCCGTGTAGGAGACGGGCAGGGTCAGCTCGTTCTCTTTCAGCATGAAGTCGACGCGGGTTCCGGTGCGCTTGATGGAGCCAGGCACGACATTACCGGCCACGCGCAGATGCTTGGAGTAGGCCTCGTTGCCCATGCCATTCAGTTCTTTAATGGTGACGTAGTAACTTTTGCTGTCCTGCACGCCGGTATATGCCAGGTAGCCGAGCGAGCACAGAATAAGGACCGTGACGCCCCCGAACTTCAGATATTTGCTGGTCTCACCCGACATGGCCACACCTCATTAGTACCAACGCTATACCAAGTCCGCCATGGCAAGCAACTAACGAGGGGGCTGGTCTCATTTTGGGCAGGAATGAGCGTGCCCGAGTGCCGTCTTGCATCTTCTTCTATCGGGCTATTGTTGTTAGACTTGAAATTTGCCGAACCGCCAAGTTGATGGCGCGCTGGACGTCGGTCGAGATGCAAGCGGTTTGACCGAAATGCCGGCCCTCTATGCCGTAGATGCGCAACCGGGCAGGAAGCTTGCTCAAGGCTTGAGCTAATTCGAATGCTTTGCTGAAGTCGAAGCCATGACTTGAGACAGCGGGAGTCGAAGATTTCGGAAGATCACGATCCCAGACATGCAACGTGCCGGGTGGATCGCCCGTCTGAACCGCGTCAACCACGATTACGTCATCTTCAGTCGACCAGCGCTCAATGATTCCGAGCGGCTCGCCTTGATACGCCTCCGCGTCGAAGCCCAGGTTGCGCAATTGCTCGGCTACAGCGAGTCCGGCCTGGTCGTCGCCTCGGTTTGCGGTCCCGCAGCCGATGATCTTCATACCGGGCTCATCTCTCGACGGTCAGCTTGAGGAAGTGGGTCGCGCACGAAATGCACGGGTCGTAGTTGCGAATGGCCTGCTCGCATTTCCAGGTCGCCTCATCGACCGGCCAGGCGACTAGTTGGGAGGCGTATTCGCGAAGATCGTCTTCGATGCGACGCTGATTTTGCGAAGTGGGCGGAACGATCTTGGCGGTTAGAACCAAACCATTTTCATCGACTGCGTAGCGGTGATAGAGAATGCCGCGCGGCGCCTCGGTAATGGCCTGGCCGGAGCCGGCGCGGTTGGGAGCTTCGATGCGAGGCGCGGCGGGCGGTTCGTACGTCTGAATGACGCGCAGCGCCTCCGCGCAGGCAAAGACGAGTTCGACCGCGCGCACGATAATGCTGCGGAATGGATTCTTCACCGGCGGCTGAAGGCCGACTTTTTTTGCGGCTTCTTGCGCGACTGCAGGCAGTTTATCGAAATTCAAATTGAAGCGGGCCAAGGGGCCAACCAGATAAGATCCGCGTCCGCGCAGAACCGAATGCAGGGCGTTGGAATGTTTGACGTGCACTTCGGCGAAGTGGTCTTCGTATTCGGCGGCGTCGATATCGAGGCCTCGGTTGGAGACGAGGCGGCCCTCGTTAAACGGATATTCATCCGGATGCCGCAACGCGACAAATTCGTAGTCTTGCTCGAACTTGGGGAACTCCAGAGTCGAAGTCCATTGCACGGTTTCGCGCGAGGCCTCGAGCGCCCATTCGAGATCAGCCACCATTTCGCGGAGCTGTTCCTTCGTGGGTACCTTGTAGAAGCCGCCGACGGCGGCTGAGATAGGATGAATTTCGCGTCCGCCCATGACCTGCACGATACGGTTGCCGATTTTCTTCAGGCGCAGAGCCCGTTCGACCACCTCGCGATGATCGCGGGCCATTCCGATCACATCTTCATATCCGAGGAAGTCGGGCGCGTGCAGCATGTAGACATGCAGGGCGTGGCTCTCGATCCACTCGCCGCAATAAAAAAGACGCCGCAACAGGCGCACCGCGGGATCGGTATGAACGCCCAGGGCGCGCTCGAGCGCGTGCACCGCGCTCATCTGGTAGGCGATGGGACAAATTCCGCAAATGCGCGCTGTGATGTCAGCCACTTCGGAGAAATGCCGCCCGCGCAAGAAGGCTTCGAACATGCGCGGAGGCTCATAGATCTTCAGCTTCACGTCAGCGACGCGCTCGCCTTCGATCTTGATGTAGAGGGAGCCTTCGCCTTCCACTCGAGCGAGTGTGTCGACGCGAATCGTTTTTGAGGCTCGGCCTGTCATTTTCTAAGACACTCCTCGCTCGCCTCGCGGAATTGCCACGCCCAGGCATTGAATCCGCGGAAGCCGCGAGAGATTTGCTCATTGGATTGGCCAAGGACGCGAAGTTGATCGGTCAGGGAAGCAGTATTCGGCGTTTCCATCGGGCCATAGCATCCATAGCAACCGCGATCGAAGCTCGGGCACAGTGCGCCGCAACCTGCCTGCGTGACCGGCCCCAGGCATGCAATGCCCCGCGCCACCGCGATGCACACGTTCGCCTTGCGCTTGCACTCGATGCAGACGCTATACGTCGGGATATTCGGTTTCCGCCCGGCCAGGGTGGCCGCAATCAACTCAACGAGCTGATATTTGTTGATGGGGCAGCCGCGCAGTTCGAAATCGACGGGGACGTGCTCCGCTATTGGCGTCGACAGTTTCAGGGTGCTGATAAATTGTGGCGAGGCGTAGACGATGCGAATGAATTCGTCCACGTTCTTCCAGTTGCGCAAGGCCTGGATGCCGCCGGCGGTGGCGCACGCTCCGATGGTGACGAGAGTCTTGCACTGCCGCCGAATTTCCTGAATGCGCTGCGCATCGTGGTGAGTGATTACGGAGCCTTCGACCAGCCCGATGTCGTACGGTCCTTTGAGCATGGTGCGGGTGGCTTCCGGAAAATACGCGATCTCGACCGCTCCCACAACCGCCAGCAACTCGTCTTCGGCGTCGAGCAAGCTGAGCTGGCAGCCATCGCACGAGGCGAATTTGAAGACGGCGATTCTCGGCTTGAGGTTTTTTTTAGAGCTCATACTTATCCATTAGCGGGGCGATTTGATCGTACGGAAACACAGGCCCGTCTTTGCAGATGAAGTGCGGACCGTACTGGCAGTGGCCGCAGAATCCGCAGCCGCACTTCATGTTCCTTTCCATGGAAGCGTAGATCTGATGCCGGCCCAGCCCGTGCCCCTCCAAATCGCGCGCCACGAAGCGCATCATGACTTCGGGACCGCAGATCATGGCCAGCGAGTGCGCGGGGCGCAGCCGGGCGAACTTGAGCAATGTGGTTACCACGCCAACGTGGTGCCGCCAGCTCAGGCCGCCGTAATCCACGGTGACGAGCACCTGGGTGTCGCGCTGCCGCGCCCAGGCCGCCAACTCTTTGCGATAAAGCAGATCGCGGGGACTGCGCGCACCGTAGAGCAGCACCAGCCGGTCATATTGATCGCGATTCTTTAAGACGTGATAGATGACCGGCCGCAGAGGAGCGAGTCCAATACCGCCGGCCACAATAATCAGATCAAGGCCACGCGCCTTCTCCACGGGCCAGCCGGTTCCAAACGGCCCGCGTACGCCCACGTCCGCGCCCGGTTTTTGGCTGACGAACGCGTGCGTAGCTTTGCCAACCGAGCGCACGGTATAGATAAGCCGATCGTGCTGGGCCGGATCGCCGCTGATCGAGATAGGAAGCTCGCCCACCCCGAAGACCCACAACATGCTGAATTGACCGGGCTCGAACGGACTTTCACCCGTTCCGTTTTGTGGGCGGAGCGTCAGCGTGAAAGTGTCGGCTGTTTCTTTCACCACCTCATGGACGGTGTGCGCTTGCGGAAGCATCGGTTGCATGGCGGCTGCTGTGCTCATAATCATGCCGCGTACACATCGAGCAGTTGTAAGCGGGTGGCATCCAGGCGCTGCTCGATAATCTGTACAAACCGTTTCAGGATTTCGTAGCCCAGATCGTGGTTTTCCTCGCACTTGTTGCGGAGACACTTGCCATCGAGGGCGATGGCGCGGATGTTCTGGACCGCATGAGCGTGAAACTTCCAGACATAGGGAGGCAAGAGCCAGGACCAGCCCAGGATTTCTCCTTCGTCGAGAGTGGAAATTACGATCGGCTTGCGCTGCGGGTGGAAAATTTCCACGGCCACTTTGCCACTGCGAATCAGATAGAAGGTGTCGGCGGGCGCGCCTTCCTTAAAGATGTAAGTGCCGGCATCGAAACGAACATTGGAGGCGCAGCCCACGACCAGGTTCATGAACCCCTGATCAAGGCCGGCAAAAAAAGGACACTCCGCAATTACGCGTTCAAGGGTTTCTATCATTATTGTGTCTCCCGTATTGCGCGAACTTCTTCGGTGAGGTCGATGCCTACCGGACACCAGGTAATGCAGCGGCCGCAGCCGACGCATCCGGAACTGCCAAATTGATCGAACCACGTGCCCAACTTGTGGGTTAGCCATTGGCGGTAACGGGCCTTGGCGGAATTACGAATGTTTCCACCGTGAATGTAAGAAAAACCGAGCGTGAAACAGGAATCCCAATATCGGCGGCGCTCGGCGTGCTCTCCCGTAACGTCCGTTACATCTTCGAAGTTCGTGCAAAAGCAAGTAGGGCAGACCATTGTGCAATTGGCACAGGCGAGACAGCGCCGGGCGACGTCATCCCAGCGCGGGTGTTCGAAGTTCCGGGAGAGAAGCTCCTGGATGCCCGTGTTATCGATCCTTCGCACCTGCTGGCGCTCGGCACATTCCATGGCTGCATCGGCCTGGCGCAGATCGCCATCCGTGGCGGCTGCCGCGTGGATCTCGGTCATCAATTCGGCGCCACGCTCGCTGCCCGTCTCAACGACGAAGCGATGGCCGCCTTCCCCGGTCAATTCGGTCAGAGCCAGATCGAAGCCCGTGCGCGCCCGCGGCCCACTACCCATGGAGGCGCAAAAACAAGTTTTTGCCGCTTGCGTGCATTGCACTGCGACGATAAAAGCGGCTTGGCGGCGCTCCGCGTAGATTGGATCGCGATACTTATCCTCCAGCAGGACGCGGTCTTGCACCGCGATGGCCTGGATTTCGCAGGCCCGCACACCGAGAAATGCATAGGGCTGCTGAGGGGCGGTTTCATTGTTCAGAATGCGGAACTTGCCATTGTCACGCGCCGCCGACATCAGCCGTACCTCTGCCGGATGGAGGTATTTCTTCCAGCTCTGCGGTCCGATCACATACCCAAACAGGGCCCGATTGTCACTGTGCTTGAGCCGGTAGGAGCCGGGCGCCTGCTCGTCGGTCCATCCAGCAGGCAAAGCTTTCTCCGACGGGATGTGGTCATAAACGACAGCGCCGTCGCGCACGGTCGGCCCGTAGACGGTGTAGCCGCGATGGGCCAGCGCTTCAATCAGCCGCCCTATGTCATCGCCAGGAAAAACGAAGCGCGAGCCTGCGACCCCGGTGGCCTGCTGTTCCGCGACTTCAGTATTGTGTGGCATCGCTACTGAGCCTCGTTGCCGGATTGAATGCAGGGGCGCGTTGCAAAAGTTTTGTTGTGGTGAACGTCAACTTTGAGGATGCTGGTTCAGACCGAACGTAGAACAGCTTTCTCCGCTTTATTACCTCTCCTTCGAATCTGCGCTGAAGGAGCGCACCGGGACCTGTTGTCGAGGCCGGCAGAGGCGGGGGCGAGCTGACGTTCGTCATAGCTGTCTGGCGTATCTTGATTGTCAATCGTGAACGCATCTCCCGCAGTGACCTGCATCACGGCGTTATGGTGGTGATGCGAGCGCAAGGCCCGCCTCAACGGGCGTTCGTCTTCGCGGAGTTGAATGAGTTACCGAAGTGTGAATCGCGGGGCAATCACTCGTGACGGTTGATATTGAGTTGCGTACGCATGCGAGCCGGCGAACGATTGGCATTGCTCACGCATTGGACCAGGAATCAGGTCGATGTCTTGAAATTGCTTGCAGGGCGGTCGTGGCCCGCGGTCAGCCTGCACAAATGCCGCAATCCTTTTCATCTTGACCACCAGCCTGCATTGGAGGACAATCCTCCGACCTCTGACTCCTCGCCGTTTTTCCCCTCACCAGCGATGGGGTCGGGCCTAGTGGGTGCCGTACAAGATCGATAGGGGTGTTGTACGGCGATTGTCGGTAACTTATCCAGCCGAGGAGTAAGTGTGTCCAGAACCATGAGGTGACACGTGTCATTCATTACAGAATCGGTCGAGCATGGTTAGAGCTTAGGGGGGATACAAGCCGGTGCCGACGACTCAAACTCGCTCGCATAGGGGCACGATGGGTGAAGATCGCAGGTTGAAGGTTGCGATCGTGGGCCCGAGTTTTCGGTTCGTCGGCGGCCAGGCAGTCCAGGCAGAACTCCTTCTGCGCCTCTGGCAGGGCGATCCTGATGTCGAGGTAACCTTCATAGCCGTCGATCCTCCGCTGCCTTATTGGATGGCGTGGGCCAAACAAATTCCCGGCTTGCGTACTGTTCTGCGGGCTCCTTTCTATCTTGCCGATCTCTGGCGTGGACTGGCAGATGTGGATGAGGCTCATATCTTTGCTTCGTCGTCCTGGTCGTTCCTCATCGCCCCAGCTCCCGCATGGTTGGTCGCGAAGCTTCGCGGTTGCAAGACGCTGATGAATTACCGCAACGGGGATGGGCGGGAACACCTGCAGCGCTTTCGCTCGGCGAGGTGGCTGCTTTCCCGGGCCGATGAGATCGTAGTTCCTACACGGTACCTGGTCGATGTTCTTGGCGAGTTTGGGCTGCGCGCGGTCGTGATCCCGAATCTCGTCGACCTGTCCCAGTTTCACTATCGCGTGCGCCGTCCGCTCCGTCCTCACCTGGTTTGCACGCGCGGTTTCAACACTTATTACCAGGTGGATGTGGTCGTGCGAGCTTTCGCCGAGGTGAAGCGGCTATATCCGGCTGCGAAGCTCGATCTGGTTGGGCAGGGTCCGCTGGAAAAGAGTATTCGAAGACTTGTGGCCAAAATGAATCTTTCTGATGTGAGATTCACAGGTGTCGTTTCGCGGCAGCAAATCGGCGAGATCTACGACCAGGCAGAGATCTTTATTAATGCGTCTTGTGTGGATGCCATGCCGGTTTCTGTAATCGAAGCCTTTCGGGCAGGAACACCGGTTGTGACAACCTCTCCCGAGGCGATGCCTTACCTAGTGGAGCACGAACGCACGGGGTTGCTATGCGCGGTTGGCGACGAAAAGGCGCTGGCCGCCAGTGTGATCCGATTACTTCGTGATGACGAGTTAGCGACGAGGCTGGCCGAGAACGCGCAGCAGGAGTCGCGAAGATACGAGTGGAATGTGGTGCGTGATCAGTGGCTCACCTTGTATCGCGCAGTAGCGGATTCTCTGGTGGCGAAAGGGCAATTCCGGGAAGCAGAGGTGCCAGGGAGATTTCATGACTAAGGCCGCCTTTCTGGATCGCGACGGAGTGATCAACCAAAAGGCAGGGGAAGGCCAATATGTAACGCGGTGGGAGGAGATGAGCTTTCTTCCCGGATCGAGTGAGGCGATCCGTTTATTCAACCGGGCGGGATTTCTGGTGGTGGTAGTCAGCAACCAGCGATGTGTTGCCAAAGGGCTGGTAACCAGCAATGAGGTGGATTCCTTGCATGCACGGATGCGCGGGGCGTTCGAAGCGAAGGGCGCAACGATTGACGCGATCTACTACTGTCCGCACGAAATCCTGCCGGCATGCTCATGTCGCAAGCCCCGTCCTGGGATGCTGTTGCAGGCAGCCCGGACCTACGATATCGACCTGGCGGCGTCCTGGATGATTGGGGACTCAGAAAGCGATGTCGAGGCCGGCCGCACCGCTGGCTGCAGCACGGCCCGGGTGAAGGCTGCTGCCAATACCGCGACTGGTACACCGGAGGTAGTTTCAGCAGACATGGTTGCAGCATCGCTCTTCGACGCGACCCATAAGATTTTGCAAATGCAACGAGCTCGTACTTTCGCGCTGGCGCCTTTCGAGACTCAATATCAGCGGACGTTCGCGCACGCCGCAGCCTAGGGGTGAGCGGGAGTGGGGTCCGCGGCTTGGCCGTGGGAATAACGGTTCTGGGGAAACTTTGGCATGATCATCACAAGCACGCCACTTCGCGTCTCATTTTTCGGTGGTGGCACCGACTATCCCGTATGGTTTCGCGAATATGGAGGAGCGGTATTGTCGACCACGATCGACAAGTATTGCTACATCACCTGCCGTTGGCTACCCCCGTTTTTCGAGTATCACAGCCGGATCTCCTATTCGAAAGTCGAGAATGTCGGCGTCAACAACGAAATTCAACATCCATCAGTCCGTGCGTGCCTCGAGTTTCTGGGAATCGACGAAGGGGTTGAGATTCACCACGTGGCGGATTTGCCAGCGAAAGGCGGTCTCGGCACGAGTTCGGCATTTACCGTAGGTCTTTTGCGCGCCCTTCATGCCTTACGAGGCGAAATGCGCGACAAGCATACGCTGGCGGCCGAAGCCATCCATGTAGAGCAGAATGTGATTCAAGAAGCGGTCGGGTCGCAGGATCAGGTCAGTGCCGCTTATGGGGGTTTCAATCGCATTAATTTTCACCCGAATGGAGCCATCGAAGTAAAACGAATGCCAACCCCGCCCAACCGGGTGAAAGAGCTGCAGCAGCACCTGGCACTGTATTTCACGGGCTTTTCGCGAACCGCTTCCGAGATCGCGAAGGAGCAGCTCAGAATGACGCCCCACAAGGTGCGGGAACTGGACACGATGTACCAATGCGTGGACGAGGCCGAGGCCATTATTGGAAATAGCCGGCGTCCATTGGCTGAATTCGGCCGGCTCCTCAATGAAAGCTGGCAAATCAAACGAACCTTGACGGACAAAATCTCGAACCCTCTAATCGATGAAATCTATGAGGCTGGCATCGAAAGCGGCGCGTTGGGCGGGAAGCTGCTGGGAGCCGGTGGCGGAGGCTTTATCTTGTTCTTTGTGCCCCCAGAGAGGCGGAAGGAGCTGAGCACAAGGCTCAACAAATTACTCTGTGTCCCGTTCTCTTTTTCCACCAACGGGAGCGATGTCGTGGTATATGAGACTGAGGGGATGTTCCATTCCAGACGGCTATTCGCGGTAAACGCCGACCTGTAACGACCCAGAGCTGGACTTGATGAGACGACCCAGTCGCATTTTGTACATCACGCATACTTCTCCGGTCCCCGCGAAAATAGGCCCGTCTCGCCGCCACTACCACATCCTCGACCAGCTTTCGCGGTTCTATGACGTCCATCTGCTTTCGCTGGGAACACAATCGGAAGCGGAAATGTTTAGCGCGACCTTCGCAGATCGGGTTACGGGCTTTGACTACGCTCTGCCGCGCCGAAAAGGCACGACCAAGTTCATTCGAAAAGCATGGCGAACTTTCACGTCGCGCTGCGACTTCCTGCCGGTGGTGGAACCCAACCTGCGGCGTCTCTGCACGCAGGTTACATCCTCCCAGTCCTTCGATGCGATTGTTCTCTCTATCGTATTGCTGCGAGGGTTACCGCTGCCTGAGGACGTCCCTATTGTTGGCGATACCCACAATGTAGAGTTCGACGTTTTGACTCGTACGGCTGAGTTGGCGGAGACCTACACTCGGCGTCAGTACGCGCGATGGCAGGCAATATCCACCTTTCGCGAGGAGGGCCGCTGCGCCCGCAAAGTTGCCCTCTTGCTCGCCAACTCCGAGCGGGACCGGCAGGTCTTCGAACAAAAACTGGCGGTAACAAACGTCGAAGTAATCCGAAACGGCGTCGACATTGCGGAATTTTCACCGCCCGCAGTTTCCGGGAGCCCTGGGACGATTCTTTTCACCGGTCTGATGAGTTATTACCCAAACCAACAGGCCATACGGTGGTTCCTGGACGCGGTTTTTCCAAAAGTACTTGAGAAAGTACCGCAGGCGCGCCTGATCGTGGCGGGTGCCGACCCCCCGGCATGGCTGATTCAAAGAAGGAGTGAGTTTGTAGAGGTGACCGGTTCCGTTCCCGATATGCGTCCCATCTTCGAGCGAGCGCAAGTTGTGATTGCGCCATTAATGATCGGCGGGGGGACACGGGTCAAGATTCTGGAAGCGCAGGCCATGGCAAAACCGGTGGTCAGCACGTCGCTGGGCGCCGAGGGCATCGATGTGCGCGATGGCTATTCGATCCTTCTGGCTGACAATCCCGAATTGTTCGCAGCGCAGGTGGCTCGCCTTCTGACCGACGTTGAGTTCGCTCGCCGAATGGGAGCGGCCGCCCGAGAGCAAGTGGCCCTGGAATATGATTGGAACCGCATTGGCGAGCGCCTCGACTACGTGCTGCGGCAAAGGATTGGGCTGACACCTCGAGCGGAAGTGGAAACTCACACCGATACCGATCTTGCCGTTGGATAACGAATCGGGACAATTGGACGTGACACTGCACCATTTCCAGCCTCACAGCGCCGCTCGAATGGCCGGGCGCTTCTCCCCTGAGCTCGCACGTGAAGGCGCCGGCAGGCGAAGGTGATCAATGATCGTTGACGCTCGTACCATAGCCCATGGAACCACCGTGCCCGCCGATCTATGCATCGTGGGCGCAGGTCCTGCCGGTATCGCGATTGCGAGAGAATTCACACACCATCCCAGCCGGGTAGTCCTCCTGGAAAGTGGAGGCACAACCGTCCGTGAAGAGGCCCAATTTTTGGGCCGCGGAATTAACACTGGACGTGCCTATCCTCCGCTCCATGTCTGCCGTCGGCGCGTTCTGGGCGGATCATCGAGCTTTTGGGGAGGGTGGAGTCATCCCCTGGACGACATCGATTTTGAAGAGCGTCCGTGGGTTGCCTACAGCGGCTGGCCATTCACAAGAGATCATTTGAAAGACGAGTATGCGCGGGCGCATTCGATGTGGAGGCTTGGGGATTACGGCTACGAGTGTGAAACGCCGGGATCGGAAAACAACGCGCGTCTTTTACGAGGAGGGACCAACAGCTTCGAGGACGTTTTCTTTCGCGTCAACGGAACGCGGTTCGGCAAGATCTACCGCGCGGAACTGGAAGCTGCGCGGAATCTCGAACTCATGCTTCATGCCAACGCTGTTGAAATCGAAATGGATGGCGATCATAGAGCCGCTCTTTCCATTCGAGTTGCGACTCTGGCGGGGAACCGCTTTGCCGTTTCTGCGCGCAATTTTGTTCTCGCCGCTGGGGGCCTCGAGAATCCTCGTATTCTGCTGGCTTCGCGCGGATCGCGGGCATCCGGAGTAGGCAACGACCATGATCTTGTGGGACGTTTCTTTGCCGACCACCTGCATCTCCAGTTACGCAGGATTCCTCTCAATGGCCGGCAGGTACCCGATTTCTTTCTTCCACGCAAAGCGAACGAGGCGACATTCCGTGGTGGAATGGCGCTCACTGAGGATGCCCGCCGCCGCGGCAAGCTTCTTGGATTCGCTATCACGATTCATAACCCGGACAATCCCCATGATGTCGTTTATCCCGCTTACACGAATTCCGGTTACGCTTCCCTCCAGGCGCTCGCCAGGCCGCTCACGGAGGGTGAAGTACCGGATTTGTTGGGATACCATTTCCGAACTGTCTTGCGGCACCCGGTTAACGCTGTTGCGCTGTCCTTTCGGAGGCTGATCAAGGCAAAATGGCGAGCGCTGATGGTCGGCTGCCGCGCCGAGCAGTCGCCCAATCCTGACAGCCGCGTGTTGCTGGATGACGAGCGAGACGTTTTCGGCATGAATAAGGTCCGGCTCGACTGGCGCCTTACCGAACAGGACGTGGATAGCCTGCGACGGGCGCAACAACTTTTGGACAACGAGTGGAATTTCCCATGCGAGGGCCCGCGCGGCGCGCTAACTGGCGGTGAGCATGCCACCGAGATCAGCGCCGCCTCGCACCACATGGGAACAACCCGTATGCACCGCGATCCCAAATTGGGCGTAGTGGATGAAACCTGCCGAGTTCACGGTATTCGCAATCTTTACATCGCGGGCAGTTCTGTTTTCCCTACCACCGGGTGGGCGCCCCCAACATTGACGATTGTCGCTCTCGCACTACGCTTGGCGGATCGCCTGAAACAATCCCCGTAATGGATCGGGCCTAGGCAGCCGCTCTCCGCCGGCCTTCACGGGCCAACTGGGTTTTGCGTTTCGAGCTTCAATTCTTCAGCAATCGCGCACGCTCCCTGCTCGAAAGTGATTTGGGGAATCCAATCGAGTTCGCGCCGGGCCCGCTCGATCGAATACGAATTGTTGAGGAGAAAGAACTCGAGCTTCTGGCGTGTAAGAGGAGGCGTCATACCGAGGACTGGGAACGCCCGTTCGGAAACAGCGGCCAGCGGAATCGCCGCCATTAAGGGCACGCGTAGTTTCGGCAGGGAGGTGCCCATTGCCTTCGCGATCGTTTCGCACATCGAGCGAATCGTAAGAATTTCCGGACCGGCGATATTGTAGACGCGACCTTCGATGCCCGCGCACGCGGCACACTTCAGGAGGCCCGTCACCGCCTCTTCAATGGCGACCGGCTGCATTGTGTTCCTTGCGGGACCTACCATCGGGAGTTTTCCACGGGCAATCTTGCGAAACAAGTTCGCGGTCACGCGTGATCTTGAGCCGTAGATCCACATTGGCCTGGCGATGACTGCCGGGAATCCCGCGCTCGCAGCATCCCGAACGATTTGCTCCCCCTTCAGTTTCGTTTCAGCGTAGATGTCCAGAGGGTGGCAGGGAGCTTCTTCAGTGGCGGAATTTCGCGGATCAATCGCCCCTACCACCGCTACCGTTGATACGTGGACAAATCGTTGCAACGTCCTGCTGGCTTTGAGCATATTGACCAGGTTTCGGGTTCCGTCAACGTTGATTGAGTGAAATTCTTCGCGCGGGAGCGATGGGGAGCCGATCGCCGCAGCACAATGGATCACCGTGTCAACATCAGCGGTGGCCGCGTGGATCGCAGGGTCTCGAATGTCCCCCACAACGACCTCGGCTCCCAATTGACGCAGTGGTTCTGCTTTCTGCGGAGATCGAACGAGTGCTCGTACGCCGACGCCTTGAGCCAGCAATTTGGTGGTCAAGGCATGTCCCAGGAATCCGGACGCACCAGTAACCAGAACCAATCTCATTTCGCTTTATCCTTAGGCCGGGGCAGTCGAGCCACTTTTAACAACGCGAACTTCGGGCCGAGGGGAAAAGAGCCTTGGTTCGTGTCAGCCCGCCGCACAGGTCGCCGCCGGAGAGTCATCATACGACAAAATCGTTGGACCGCTTCTGAGTCGCAAACTATGATAGCGGGGCGTCGCAGAAGCTCTCACTAAGGACGGCCATGAAACGAACAGCGCTGGTCACCGGGGCGGAAGGATTTATCGGCTCCCACCTGGTACGGTTTCTCCAGGCCCAGGGATGGAAGGTTATCGGCGGGTATCGTCTCCACGACAGTCATTCCTTTCCAACGCTCGAAAACGTGGAGTTCATTCAATGCGATCTGACCAACGGGCAAAGGGTGGAAGAGGTTTTCCGGGAATACCAGCCCACGCACGTGTTCCACCTGGGCGCGCAAAGCCTGCCGACCGTGTCGTGGGCAGATCCGGTTTCGACTTTTGAGTCGAACATCATGGGGTCTCTGCATGTATTCGAAGCGATCCGTCACATGAAGCGTCGCGCTGTTATCGTGTCGGCCTGCTCGAGCGCTGAGTATGGGCACGTACCGCCATCGGACATTCCGGTTGACGAAGAGCAGCCCCTGCGGCCGCTGCACCCATATGGGATCAGTAAGGTATGCCTGGACCTGCTGGCGCGCGAGTATTTTCTGGACTACAAGATTCCGGCGGTGAACCTGCGGCTCTTCAATACCACGGGCCCGGGAAAAACCAACGATGCACCCTCCGATTTCGTCCGCCAGTTGATCCGGATCAAAAAGGGCCTGCAGGCGCCGGTCATCGACGTCGGGAACCTCACGCCACGCCGCGCTTTTCTCGATGTCAATGACACGGTGCGAGGCTTTTATCTGGCCGCCATGAAAGGGAAACGAGGCGAGGCGTATAACCTGTGCGCCACCAGAACACACGAAATAGGCGAACTGCTGCGGATGGCGATCAGCCTTTCCGGCGTGCAAGTTGAGATCCGGCCGTCTGCCCGGCTGATGCGGCCGTCCGACGAAAAGATCATCTTTGGCAGCACCAAGAAATTCCGTCAGCAAACCGGCTGGAAACCGATGTTTTCGATCAAGGAAACGCTGACATCGATGTTGGAATATTGGGATCGCGCTATTGGGGCACCAAAGGGCGCAGGGGCGGGCACGGCTTAGCCGATATGGAAACCGTCATGCAGGACGTCAAGGCTGTTCTGCTGGTTGGCGGCTTAGGGACGCGTTTGCGTTCGGTGATAGCATCGAAGCCCAAAGCGCTCGCGCCGATAGGAGAACGATCGTTCCTTGAATTGCTTGTCCGCCAGTTGCATTCGCAGGGTATTCGACATCTGGTGATGTGCACCGGCTATCTGGCGAATCAGATTGAAAACGAGGTGGGGGATGGAAGGACTTGGGATGTCTCCATTGAGTACTCCAAAGAACAAACCCCCATGGGTACGGCGGGAGCAGTCAAGCTGGCGCACCGCTATCTCCACGACTCACCGGAATTCCTGGTGCTGAACGGAGACTCGTTTCTCGAGGTCAATTTTCACGACTTGATGGCCTTTCGTCGACGGCACGAGAGCGCGATCGCAGCTATGGGTGTCGTTCGGGTAGAAGACGCAAGCCGGTATGGGACGGTGCAGGCGAGCGAAAGCGGCCGCATCACCGGCTTTGCAGAAAAGACCGACCACCATGCACCGGGCCTCGTGAATGGCGGAGTTTACGTCTTCAGCCATGCCGTCTGGCAATATATTCCGGACGGGCCTGCAAGCCTCGAACGCGATGTGTTTCCCCGCTTGCTTGATCGAGGTGTTTATGCAAAGGAGCAGCACGGGATATTTATCGACATCGGCACACCGGCGGACTACGCACGCGCTCAAGAGCTTTTGCGGTTCAGGTGATGTTGCGGCCTGGGCTCAGGTTCTTCGGCGTTCCGGATGAAGGAGGCGTTATCCAGCCTTTTGCCGAGACGGGAGAGTCAATGACAAGTGACGGCGATTTCGAAATTCGCGCGGCCGGCTCTATCCGAGCTTCCATTGCGGTGAAGGAGCTTTTGCTCAGCCAAAAGGAGGTCGTGGCGGTCATCGTGAGAGTCAGCAAACTCCTGGTCGACGCCTTCCGACGCGGCAACAAAGTGCTTTTGTTTGGCAATGGCGGAAGCGCGGCGGATGCGCAACATATCGCGGCAGAATTTGTTGGCCGATTTGCCTTCGATCGTCCCCCTCTGCCGGCTCTGGCCCTCAACGCGAATTCCTCCGCTGTTACCGCGATCGGAAATGACTACGGTTTTGATCGGGTATTCTCCCGCCAGATTGAAGCCTTGGCGCGCGGCGGCGACGTCGCCATCGGAATTTCGACAAGCGGCCAGTCGGCAAACATCATCGAAGCGATTTCAACAGCCAAAAAAATGGGACTACATACGATAGGATTGACAGGTTCCGGCGGAACGCGCCTGCAGGACGTGGTTGACCACTGCATTTGTGTTCCGTCAACGGTGACGCCTCGCATTCAGGAATGTCATATCCTGATCGGGCACATTATCGCAGACCTGGTAGAGCAGACGATGTTTCATGGGTAATTCGCGAATCGTTTTCCTGATGTATCACGAGCTCGAATTGGCGGCACGCGAGTTCTGCCTGTCCGAGGCCGGCTATGCGCGGTACATCCTGCCGGTGGCAACCTTTCGTAGACAGATGGAGTGGATCAGGCAATCCGGCTTTCGCGGATTGTGCGTGAGCGAAGCTCTCGCCTATCCTTCGGCTGCGAGCGTGTGCATCACCTTCGACGATGGCTGTGAGACCGACTGGATCGCGGCCGCGCCTGTCCTTCTTGAATGTGGGCTCGGCGCCACCTTCTATGTGACGGCCGGACGCCTCGGGACTCCGGGATACCTGAGTGAAAGCCAGCTTCGCGAGCTTAAGGGACAAGGTTTCGAGATTGGGTGCCACTCGATGACGCACCCCTACCTTTCCGACATTGGGGAATCGGACCTGAAGCGGGAGATTATCGATGCCAAGGATCGCATCGAACAGGCCCTGGGACACGAGATTGAACACTTTTCATGCCCCGGTGGACGTTACAACGAACGCGCACTCGACATGGCAGGTCGCGCCGGATTCAAGAGTGTTGCCAACAGCGAGTTTCATGCGAACACTCCGGCGACAAATCGCTACAAACTCGGGCGCGTCGCCATGCTGCGCGATCTCACGCTGCAGGAGTTCGATACCATCTGCCACGGGCGTGGATTGTGGAAGAAACGAATTGGTCACGGCGCTCGCCGCGGCGCGCAGCTCCTGCTTGGCAACAAACGCTACGATCGTCTACGCGGTGTGCTGCTCGGGGAAGGCCGCTGATAGGCGGCGGGAACTAAGGCCACCTGCAAGGGGCCGCAAATCTCGGCGCCAAGGACGGCCGTGTTATGCTCAATCCACCTGTAAACCGCTACAGACTCCTGGTTTCGGGTTAGCCCGGGGCTTCCAGCGGTTTGTTTCCAATGTCACGCGTGGGGTGTGCAACTGGAGGAATGAAAATGGCTCGCCTTCGTCGGCATGGTTCGCGTTCGATCCCTGCGGCCTCAATTCTCTTCTCGCCCTTTCCCCTGCGCATTGCTTTTCTCACCATCATTTTGTGCGCAGGCCTGGCAGCGGCAGCCGGCCCGCCCACCGGAGAAAACGCCTACTGCGGAAAAGGCGACGTGGCGCATTTTGGCGACAAGGATGGCCCCGCGGCGCTGCCGCAGGCCTGTTTTTACACCGGCCTCGATGGAACGCCGTCGCCCGGCAAGCAGATTCACGTTGGCGCGAAAGATGATCTCGCGGGCGCGGTGAAAGACGCGAAGTGCGGCGATACCTTGCTTCTTCCGGCAGGCGCAAGCTATGAGGTCCGCGAGCTGCCGGCGAAAAAGTGCGACGACCGGCACTACATCACAATTCGCACGGATACCCCCGACTCCAAGCTGCCGCCCGAAGGAACACGCATTTCTCCCGCTTGGGCTGGTGTAGCGAGTCTTCCCGGCCGCCCCGCATTCGCGCAGCCCCCCGGAGGCGCCGCCAAGCTTCTGGCCACAATTGTGACGAAGCCGAACAATGGCGTGATCGTCGGAGACCATGTTCGATTCATCGGCATCGAATGGACCACCTTGCCAGGCGAGCACAACGCCCGCATGATCTACGCCGATCATGATGACAATGTCATTTTCGATCGCAATTACATTCACGCCGGCGAGGGATCCGAGGTCGGCCATGGCGTCGGCATGATAATGGGCAGCCACAAAGTCGCGGTCATAAATTCCTATTTGAGCGGGTTCAATTGCATCGCGCGCAAAGGGTCGTGTACGGACGCGACTGCCATTGGAGGCGCGCACAGCGAGGAACCTTTCGGCACGTTTAAGATCTACAACAATTTTCTGGAAGCCTCCGGAGAAGACATTCTGTTTGGTGGTGGAGGCTCGGAGTACAGCCCTACCGATATCGAGATCCGCCGCAATCATTTCTTTCGGCCGATGCTCTGGATGGAGGGCGCGCCCGGATACACGCCGAGTCCGAAGGGTGAACCGTACATCGTCAAGAATAATCTGGAGCTCAAGAGCGGAATCCGCGTGCTGATTGAAGCAAACTTGCTGGAAAATTCCTGGGGCGGCTTCACCCAGTCGGGATTTTCCATCCTGCTGACGCCTTCCAGCCAATCAAGTCATTGTCCCAAGTGTCAGGTCACAGATATCACGCTGCGCTATAACCGCATTCGCAACGTAGCCGGAGTTATGACCATTGCCACCAAACACGCTCCCGAAAGGAAAGGGGGCGGCAGCCCGGCTGACGGCGGCCGCATCAGCGTTCATGACCTTATCGCCGACGATATTCACGACCGAGACTACAAAGGTGCGGGCGGTTTCCTGAAATACATGTCTGCCCATATCACCATCCATGATGTGCAGATCGACCACGTCACCTCGTTCGGCCCGGGAGTGCTGATGGCCGTCTCCGATCACAGTGGCGAGAAGATGCCGAACTTCACGCTCACCAACAGCGTCTTTGAGGTTGGAGACAGGCGTCGTCCGGTGGCGCCGGCGGCTGCCCACAGTTGCGCCACGGGGGCAGCGAAGGCAGGTCCCCAGGCCGTGTTCGATGCGTGCTTTACCAACTACAAGGTAGATCACAACCTTCTTTCCATCGAGCGAGCCGCCGGATTCCCCAAGGGGAACATGCTTGTGTCGAGTCCCAAGGATCTTGAGGTGCGCGATCTCAAGAACGGCATCGCCAAAGACCCGCGCCTCTGCCATGAGAGGGAGCCCGGCTGCAACAAGAGGTCCCTGGGCGCCGGTGCGGCGACCGATGGCCGTGATTTGGGCGCCGATGTCGATGCCGTCGAAGCGGCCATTGCCGGCGTCGAATAAGGATTTTGGGGCATCCCCCAGCCAACAAACCAAAGGGTGCCGCATTTCAGCATCCTTTTTCATTCCGGGTATGGAGGGGTGATCACGCCGTTCGCTTTAGCTCTTGGCCGGCTGCATCCCACGAGTGGACTCGTCGTAGATAGCCTTGAAATCTGACCGCTGCAGTAGCTTTTCCGCCCCGGGGTCTTTCTTCATGGTCTCCAGAAGCCGGAGAGCGTCGCGATCATGTTCCTGAGCATCGCCACTGTTGCCGGATTGTCTCGCGAGAACTGCCAACAGATAATGCGCCCGGGCGCTAAGCGGCTGCATCCCGAGCTTGTCTGAAAGCAACAGCGCGCGCTCGAGCTCCTGACGGGCAGGGGAGCGGTCGCGGTTCTGCATCAGGGCTTCCGCGACGAATATCGAGCACTCGACCGCGGTATATTTCAGTCCCAGGTCGTTGGCTTGCGGGACCAACTGGCGGAGCGACGACGCGACTTCCTGAGCATGTTTTCCCTGAACCTCAACCTTGGCCAGGTTGGCTTTCGCGATCAGAACGGCGATCGGGTCCTTACTTCGCAGGGCGACCCGCAGTTCTTCCGCATATGAGGCGCGAGCGGATTTGAAGTCGCTATTGTAAAAGTGAGCGTCGCCTTGAAATCCCAGGGTAGGCGCTTCCATCGCGTCACTCTTCAGTTCACGCGAGAGACTGAGCGCCTCATCCAGATAACTCTTGGCTTCGTCCCCGCGTCCGGCGAGGATCAGCGTCTCTGCGGTTCCACCCAGCACCTGCGCCATCCAGGCAGTCTTATCCTGGATGCTCCGGAAAGTCTTGAGGGCTTCCTCTTCAGATTTGACGGCTGCCCCGAACCGCCCCTGGTAGGCGAACAGCATACCCAAACCATAAGACTCGATTGCCGCACCGCGCTGGTCGTTCATGCTGCGCCGCAAATCCAAAGCGCGCAGATAATACTCGATAGCCTTGTCATACTGGCCCATGTCGGCATACGTCTCACCGAGATTGTGGACAGCCTCCACGATGTCCTGTGGCACTTTCGCTTTTTCACGCAACTGAAGCGCCTGCTGATAATAGGTCAGCGAATCCTCGTACTGGCCCTTCTCTGAATACGCGGTTCCGATGTTGTTCAGGCAGATGGCCTGCATGCTCTCATTAGCGAGATCGCGCTCCAGGTCCAGAGCTTCTTTGTACATCTTCAGCGCCTGGTCGTGATCGCCACGGTCATCGGAGAAATTTCCCATGTCGATCAGTGTGTCGGCGAGTCCCCGCTTGTCCCCAATTTCGCGCCGGATCTGCAGAGCCTCTTCAAAATTCGGCAAAGCATCCTTGTTATTGCCGAGCGAAGCCTGCGCCTGTGCCATTTCGTTGAGGCTGAAAGCCAGGCCGCGCTTTTGGCCGATTTCACGCCAGATCTTGAGAGCTTGCTGCTCGTTATGCAGAACTTCCTGAGGCTTGTTCAACATCCGGTATGCGACCGCCATCAGGTGAAGACTGGTGGCCTTTTGTTCCTGGTTGTCCACTTGTGCAGCGAGGCTGTAGGCGCGGTTCAGGGGATCGAAACTGCCCTGTGGATTGCCGCTCTTGATCTCGATGCGGCCGAGGTCAAGCGTTGCGGCCACGTCCTTCGGGTTGGAAGACAAGAGCTTCTGGTAATAGTCTCGAGCCTTCGCGAGATCTCCGGAATCCTGGTACAGGCTCGCCAGCGCCGATTGCACATCCGAGCTGCCCGGCATAACCTTGGCCAGATTCTCGTAAGCCTTGGTAGCCTCGGGATAGTTCTTGACCACCTGCAATTCGATGGCAGAAATCAGGTACTTCTCCGCCGTTGGAAGATCCTGGCTGAGCGCTACGGCTTTCTTGGCAGACTGCTCTGCTTCACTGTCATAGCCCAAACTACTGTAAGCCTGCGCCAGCTTGGAAAATGCGAGGGCAAACGCAGGGTCTGCCTTGGTTGCCGCTTCAAACTGCTTTTGAGCGTCCAGATTTCTCCCGTCGCGTTGCAAGCTGACGCCTTGGTTGTAGTTGCGCAGGGCATCGATCGATTGGGAAGACGGTTGAAAAGAACTCGCCTTTAATTCTTTCAGAACGTCGTCCGAAAGCGCGAGTTTCTGACGGATGGACTCCGCCAGGCGGTCAACGCCGCCCGGGATCTCCTTCTCGCTGGGCACATCGATCTTCAATGGCACCGTGCCGCCGCTCTTGACCTCGAGCAGCGTTGCATCGATCCGGATTTGATCGCCGAATCTGGCGTACTGTCCCCAAACCACTCGGTCCGCATTACTGAAATCAGCTACCCGCCGAATCGTCGCCGGATCGAGAACCGTCGCAGAGGAGATTCGCAGGTCAGTGAATATCTGGTGCAAGTTGGCGGGGCTGACCATGCGCAAATGCGTCGACTGGCCGACATCCGTGCTTAACATGTCTGCCAGGCTTGAACCCAGCCAATCCAACTTCTGGTCTCCGGATGCATTCTGGAAAGGCAGAATCGCCAGCGATACGGGACGGACCGCGACCGCACCGCCGGGGCCAGGCGATGGTTTAAAGAGTCGATCGCGCAACAGGTACCCACTGATCGCCAGCACCAGCGCGGTCAAAATCCCAGTAATGAGTGGCCAGGGAATAGTCTGTCCCCATGGCTTGACGCTGGCGTCGAAATTGATTGTGCCCGCCGCTCGCTTGTCCTTCCAGGTGTTCAGATCGGCAAGAATGGCCGCCGCACTCTGGTACCTCTGGTCCAGGTCGCGTTCCAGGCATTTGCTTACAATCCCGCTCAATGTGCCGGGAATCTGATTGTCAACATCCGACACAGGAATCGCTCGCTCCTGGGTCCGCTTGATGAGGCTCGCCAGGGCGCTTTCCGCTTTAAAGGGTGCTTTGCCTGTGAGCATTTCGTAGAGAATCAGACCGAGCGCGAAGAGGTCGGAACGTTGATCAAGTTCTTTGGCCAGCGCTTGCTCTGGCGACATGTATTCCATGGTGCCGACAATCGCACCCGTTTGCGTCATGCCGTCGCCGTCCAAGGTGCGGGCCAACCCGAAATCCATCACCAGGATTCGGCCCGACTTATCCTGCATAATGTTTTGCGGTTTGAGGTCGCGGTGAATCACACCCACGCTGTGTGCGGCATCAAGCGCGAGGCACACCTGCTGGATGATCTCCACTGCTTCCTCGGCAGCGAATTTCTTCTTCTCACGGATCAGGGTTCGCAGATCTTTACCTTCCACGAACTCCATCGTGATGAACTTCACGCCCTCCGCGTCAGCAAGATCGTAAATGCGAATTACGTTACGATGCGTGACCTGGTGTGCGAGTAGTAGCTCCTGTTTGAAGCGGGCGAGGATTGATGGGTTCGAAGCCAGTTCCGGACGGATCACTTTTAACGCGACAAAACGATCAAGTTCGCGATCGCCGGCCTTATACACGGCGCCCATGCCGCCCTCACCGAGCAGTTGCAGAATCTCATAACGCCCGGCCAGCACGTCTCCGATCTGCAATACCGCAGCGCTGGCATACGAACCCGAGATCCGACTTGCTGGCGGTGCCGGAGTCCTGCGAGACGAGGATCCCGTCGCATTCGGAGTGCTGGCGTCTACCTGCGTGGCGTCGGCGTCCAATCGCGGCACAGCATCGACGATTGTGGCGTCAGGATCGTGCCGGAGGGAGCCGGCATCCACAAGCGTGGCCTCGTCCTGAGAAGGGACAGGAACATGACTGCTGGAACTCTCACCGGCAAACGAAGTAGGGACACCGGGACGTGCGGGCCTCTTGGTAACAGATTTCTCGTCTGGCCGTGGTCTGGAATCATCCATGCTGCGACTTAGGAACAACCCGAAGATGCAAAACGAAAACCCCGTCGAGTGCACCCGAACGCATGTGCGGGAGCCTCCAATGCACGAAGTATATACGATTACTGGGCATGGAGAGAGAATTCTCGCCAGTCACTTCCGGGCACATCTTCAACCAGCGGTTTAGGCTCCAAGCGGGCTGGATCTCTCCCAGGGGGCCTAACAGAGCGATTGTCGAACGGTCAGCACTCCCCCCAGGTTCCCCCGGCCGAGCCTTAACCGTACGTAAGGTCGGTGCTCTGTCCGACTTCGATGATGTAGCCGTCAGGATCGCGGATGTAGCACCGTATCTCGCCGTACTTAGGGATCGGCGGCGTGATGAACTCGGCTCCTCGACTCTTCCACAATTCATAGCAAGCCTGAATATCCGCAACCCGGAAATTCATAAAGCTGTTGATGTGATTCGGGTCGGGGACGCTGAGCGATACCGTCGGCTTATCCGGCGTCGGCCCGCCCCCAACGTTCAGAATCATCCAGATATTCGCCAGCTGAAGGTACGGAGGCGCGTTGCCGTCACCCATGGTCAGAATGCGAGCGCCGAAGACCTTTTCGTAGTAGCGAGCCGATCGCTCGAGGTCGGCGACGGTGAGAAAACACGCGATGCTGATCCCCTCGCGCGGGGGCATCTCATAGCTGTTCTGGTCGATTTGTACGGTGTTCATTGACGTCTCCAATTCCGATAAACGGTGCTCATCCGCTGATTCTGGTTCTCCCGTATTTATACCCGCTGCCAATTAAGCCCAACGAGGAAAGGAAAAACAATTAGACCAAGGTATTGCGCGATATTTTGGCATCGTTTGCGACCAGTTGTCCAATGTAGCGAAGGCACGGCAGCACAGCTGAGGCTCGGCCGCCTTATGAGAGGCGCTGGCCCTGACCCAACAGGAAACAGAGCGGCAATTCCTGCAAGAGAGAATTCGGCAGTTAAGCCCCCGGGACTGGATCGAAGGGGATCGGTTTGTCTGGTGATAACGCAAATGACCCCGGCTATCCGGCGTCATTAAGAACGTGGTGCAGCTCTCTGTCAACTTCAGTATTGGCGGCGGTGGAAACAATGTCAAATTACTTGGGGAGATTATCTCTGCGTTCTCTCCCCGGTATAGATCTTCTCCACAGATGGGGGAATGGACCCGGCGGGATTCGAACCCGCTGGTCTCTCGCTTCGCTCGGGATTTCGGCTGCAGGCTCCCGCTTCGCTCACGCCTGCAAAGCGCCTCAACTTTGACAGAGAGCTGTGCTACCGTTTGCACCACGGGCCCTGTCGGGAGTTTCGCGAGCCGCGGGGATCGCTGCAAGGATGCGAGTCACAATAGTTTTGGTCGGTTTTCA
Organism: uncultured Acidobacteriaceae bacterium; assembly: GCA_963698865.1. Classification (GTDB taxonomy): domain Bacteria; phylum Acidobacteriota; class Terriglobia; order Terriglobales; family Acidobacteriaceae; genus Acidiflorens. The sequence goes on from CAVOSL010000007.1 coordinate 2,803,201, forward strand.
AATCGGGAAGGCTGGACAGCACGCCGAAAATGACGTGAACGTCCCTCTGTCCCCGGTTTATCAAGGTATTGGGGCGTGAGACGAAACATGGGAATCCCCTGACACAGTTGCGTCAATGGGACGCGGAAGTGCTACGGCTATGCCTTTGGTTTCCGTGCGGGTCCCGGAGGCGTGCATTCCTTCAGTTTCTGTGCTGCATCATGTAGGAGGTAAATCGCTTGCAGCATGTTCTCAACAATATCCATAGTGCTGTTAACGTTTTCCAGTTTGGCTGCATGACCTCTATGCGCTGCGGCGCTACCCGCATCAAGCACCGCTTCTAGGACTTCTCGGTTCTTGGAGCTTACAAAGCCCGATTCTTCAAGCGCCTTGAGGCCCAGCGTGAAGGTTCCCAAGTCCCCGACCTTTTCAACAATCATCATGTCCACAAGAGTCCGTGCGCCCATCATCGGCAGCCGTCGGTTGTTGGCGTCCAATGACCTATAAATCTCGTCGAGCATAAGTTTGAGGTCGTATGGGAGCTCATGCGCCCACTCGGGCGAGTTTCTTGATATGCGTGGTGGAAAGTAGCGTACTTCTGCTTCGTCATATTCGGAAAACATGTATGTTCGCCGGAGAACAACATCTTTGCAACCACAGCATTGCAGCACATCGAACTTAGTTTCCCACCAAATAGCGCAATCCTCATCGTATGGTTCGGAGCCAGTGTCGCCTTGCACTGTCTTGAGTAGCTGATGGTCAGTTTTCCTACGGCACGCGTTGCAATGAACTCGTTGAAGTTTGGATGGTTTTGTCGCCATTCCCTCGTGATTCTACACCGTCACCCGTCTCCACTTTTCTGACGTACAATTCGTCATGCCCTTCGTCGATGAACGTTTTGATAGGATCCATCAGCTCCTGAGACAGCAAAACCTCAGCGTGATGCCGGGGCCGTTCAATTCGCAGAGCGACATCCTCAAGGCATACAGCGAAAGCGCCCAAATCATGACTCGGACGATCCCGCACGAAGCGGGCCATGCCATCATCGGTCTCGCTCTGAACGCCGGAGACGTGCTCGAATGGATCGCGGTCTATGTCTTCCGATATGGTCAACCCGGAGGAGGCTGCAAGTGGGGAGAGAAGCCGTGCCCACCAGAGCACCAGCGGTTGAGCGCAGCCGGAGGGATGGCAGGGGAGAAACTGAAATACGGAGACTATCTCGCAGAAAGGGCACGGATCGACAAAGGGGACCTCACCCGTATGGGATTCGATCTAACGAAACTTCCTGAACTTATCACTCGGTGCTGTGATGTCATCAAGAATCACGAGTCAGCGTGGGAGGAACTCCAGCAATTACTCTACGAGCACACAGTGAGGGATTTGACCGACCGCATCGATGCAATCCGACAAGGCGACGTTGATGTCGGGGTAGTGACAGGCCAGGAGGCACGAGATATCTTCAAGAAGCACTCACATGTTAACGACAACAGCCAAGTCGATTGGAAAATATCTCAACGTCGTCGATAAAATTCGACAACAGTGGAAGGTCGAGAGGCATCTCGAATTATGGTTTCGAGCAGAAGACCTTCGGCACTACGACACCCGACTCCAACCTGGTCTCTATCGTCCGAAAGAGGACGGCAGAAGGAAATCAATCAATACGCTTCTTGAAATAGATCATGATCTCTACAGTGAATTTGATCGCTGTGCAACCCAACTATCCCTAGCAGATGCGGATGCGGTTGAAGACGAATGGGACTCCTACTTCTTGATGCAACACCACGGAGTTCCGACTCGCCTCCTCGATTGGAGTGACGGATCGCTTATTGCGCTACATTTCGCAGTCAACAAAAAGAAACGTGTACCCGAGAGTGGTTCCGTCGTCTATGTGCTCGATCCGTACTGGCTCATCAGACTTCTAAACAAGCATCCCGACCGCAAAGACGCTATCAAGAGATGGAAGCGATATGTCAGGAAACATCATGGCGATCTCGATGAAGATGACTGGGAACGTCTGTATTTGCCGGGGGATAAAGATGCGAACAAGAACAAGTTGCTGAAGGCCCCGGTAACGCCAATGCTATGGGACTTGCAACATGTGACCCGGAGGATCGCTGCTCAACGAAGTCGATTCATGATATTCGGCACCGATCCGTTGTGGCTGGCTAATCTCTCAAAGCAACGTGGTTCTCGCTTGATGGAAATTACGATTCCCAGGAATTCCATCGGCAACATCCGCCAAGAACTCAGAGACGCGGGAATTACGGAATCTGTTGTCTATCCCGACTTCGATGGTCTAGGCCGGGAGTTGAAACAAGTCTGGGATATGCGACATTAGGACAGTAAACCGGGCACAGACGGAACGTTCCCATTTTTCTCGGCCAACAAAGCGGCTACCACTACATACGCCCACCCAAGATGCGGTCGATCTGCCGAAGATGGTTCAAGTCGTGTGCCGCTTCCAAGCGGACGAACTCCTCGACCGTTTGCCGTCCGCGTACCTCGTGGACCCCATAGCACTCCACCCACCGTGCGCGCGGGACCGACTCCAACAGTCGCAGGTTGCTCTCGCGCAGCGCCCGAAAGACCGCTGCCGAAAGGCTCGCATCTTGCTGCGCGTAACCCAGGCGCTCCGCCCATACGGCCTGATCCCACCACGTTAAGGCCACGCCCGGATTCGCCAGCATGTTTCGCAATCGCCACCCCATCGCCAGCTCCGCGTCCGCCAAGTGCGCTACGATCTCGGCGATTGACCACTTTTCAGGTGCAGGACGCCGGATCAACTCCTCGGGCGCGACATCGCGCAGACGCCGATCGAGCTGCGATGGGGTGGCTTGTTGGACACCGATGGGCTCCTCATCGCCAAGATAGATTAGGACTCGAGTTCGGTATGCTTCGAATTCGTCTCCGCCATTGCTCCTCCCGATTCTTATGCCGCTGAATCCGACTCCTTCCTCCGATCGAGTGCCGGTAGAAGAAGTTTCAGAAGCGCTTCATCAGAGAACGGGTTCTGACCTGAGATCAGCTCGCGATCTTGAAGGACGTAGCTCCCCCAGGGCTCGACTACACTTACGTCACCGCCCGCCGTACGCAAGGCGAAGTCCGGATAGAACAGCACCTTGCCACCAATCTCAAGCGGCTCCCGCTGCTGCTCTTCCGCTGTCGAAAAAATGGTCATCTTATATCCGGCATAGATCCAGCCTTGAGCCTTTGCCCGCGCTCCAGCGGCATCGCCCGCCACCAGCGCGGCGACCACCTCCTTCGAATTCGGAAGAGCCGAGAGAAGTGAAATCGGGCCATGGCAGAGCACCGCCGTAGGCTTGGATGTTTTATGAAAGTGTCTCATCACGGTGCCAGCGTCGGGATCATCGAGAAGATCGATCATCGGGCCATGGCCGCCGGGGACGAAAACGGCGTCATATTGATCCAGGCCCGATGCGATGACATCCGAGATACGAGTTGGATTTTTGAGCCCAGTCAGGCTGTCGCGGAATTTCAGATAGTCCTGAAGCTTGGCCTCGTCTCCGCCGAAGAACTGGGCTATCGCTGAATTGACATCCAATTGCGGCGTGTTGCCTTTGGGGTTGGCGAAGGTGATTTCGTAGCCCTCCTTCATCAGGGCGCGAACCGGAACCGTCAGCTCGTTAAGGTAGTAGCCAGCGCCGGCATAAACCTTGCCATCTTTCAAGGGCAAGCCATGACCGCTCGAGACTAGTACCAAGACTTTTCCTTTGGTTGCCATTTTGTTCTCCTTTCTGAATTCGATTCTGTTTTCCTGGGAAGACTCCATAAAGTTTCTGATCGAGGAAGCAATCTCGTCGGCAGCCGTGTCCAGGGCGAAATGGCCGCCGTCAACAATGTGGACCTCGGCGTTCGGAACATCCTCGCGGTAGCTCTCCGGCTCGCTCGGGTCAAACGATGTTTCGTATTTGCCCCAGATCACGAGCAGCCGCGGTTGCTTCTCGCGCATCCATGCCTGCCATTTCGGATAGGAGTCGACGTTGGTTCGGTAGTCGTAGAAAAGATCGCTTTGTATCTCAGCCTGGCCGGGCCGGTTCAGAAAATAAAATTCGTCGGTCCAGAGGTCGGGATCGTGGCGCTCCACGTCGGGATCGTTTCCCACGTGTCGCGCACGCGCGGCCTCGAGCGACAAGAGATTGGCGCGCAATGCGCTCTCATTGGCAGCGCGATCAGCCCAGAACGCCCGGCGCGTTTTCCAATTTGCTCCCAAGCCCCGGTTGTGGGCGACGGCGTCCTGCACGATCACCGCTTCGACTCGCTCCGGATGCTCCAGTGCCATGCGAAAGCCGACCGGGCCACCGTAGTCCTGCATGTAAAGGGTATAGCGCGAGAGCCCGAGCGCCTCGGTGAAGTGGTTCATGGTCTCAGCCAAATGGTCGAAGGTGTATGCGAATTTCCTCGGGTCCGGCCAGTCACTGTGTCCGAAACCAGGATAATCAGGCGCGATCAGGTGGTAGCGATCGGAAAGCCTTGCGAAAAGCGGTTCGAACATCCGCGACGACGATGGAAGGCCGTGGAGCAGGAGAAGCGTTTCCGCATCTGCCGGCCCAGCCTCCCGATACCCAGCCTCCCGATAGAAGATCGACAGGCCGTCAACCTGTATTGTGCGATAAAACGTGGGATTCATCGGTGATTGTTTTCCTTTCATCATGGCGCGAGGAAACATTCGCGTCAGCGGTTGATGTAGTTCATGGCTGCGGGAATCCGAACATCAGCCACGACTGATTGGCCACCCAATGCGGGTATAGCTCCGTCATCTGATCGAACAGCTCCTGGTCGGACTTCGCGATTTTCTGCAGGCGATCGAAGTCCTCGAGGTAATGCTTGGTCTCTTGGATGGTCGAGGGAGAGTCGGGCGCGCCAGTTTTCTTGTGACCGGCTACAACCATCGTCGGATTGAGCGCCGCTAACCGGTCTAGAGCCGCGATCCAATTCTTTCGGCTCTCGGGGGTGGTGTCGCCGACGTACATGCGGCATTGGTTGTAGACAACGTCGCCGGCGACGATCAGGCCGATCGATGGGACATATAAAGACGTCGAATCGGGACTATCGGTGCGGCCCTGCTCGATGATGCGCAATTCGCGGCCCTCGAGAGTGAACGTGTCGTGTTCATAGGGCTCAGGTGGAACCAACTTGGTGGGCACTTGCCCAGGAAACAACCGGCGGGCTAACCGCTCCACTGTCGGAGTGAAAGACATCTGCATGGCGTTCAGCGTCTTGGGCGTTGCTATCGCCCGAGCTCCTGGGAAGCGGTCGAGCAGAATGCTCAGACCGTAGAAGTGGTCGAAATGGGCGTGCGTTATATAGATGGTCTCCAGGTTGCGGTTGTGCAGAGCCACCCAGTTCGCCAGAGCCTCGGCCTCAGCCACTGTCCCCATCGCGTCCACGAGAACCGCGTCGTACTCGCCGAAGATTAAAGTTGACGTGATCGGGTCAAAGCCGAGCGCTTCGCCGAAGGGCTTTGGCCGCTCGCCGACCATAGTCTTTCCCGGGGCCGTAAAAACGTTCACACTTAATGTGTTCGACGCGATGGGGGCGGTCATGTGCGTGATCTCCTTAAGCTCATATGGTGCTCGTTTCTATGCCTGAACCTGGGGCCGGTGCCCCATTCAAGCCGTCTTTTGGCTTGAGTGGGGCAGTTCCCCTTCCCCTCAAAAGCTGGCCTCTATTTTTCATCACATTTTTCTCGTGCCACTGTCACAGACAGGCACCACAATCGATGCGATGATTCCACGACAATGCACCATCAGGAAGTGCGCCCGTCTCCAGAGACAAACGCATTTTCCGCGTTAAACTTTTTCGCAGTTCTTTGACAAAAAATGCAAGCAGCCAGCACCTCGCAAGTGCACGCCAATCCGCGAAATTCCAAGCTAAGCCCTATCTTTTGAATACTTTGCCTCTAAACTACTTGTTATCATCAACTTAACTCATTTTAGGGGGGAGGGGGGGTACCCCCCACAAATCTCCCAAATTTCGTCGATCAATCACCCCAGCAACTTGCCCGCAGCCCAGTAATCGACACTGAACTTTCCCGGACCGGAGCAGATCAGCCAGATAAAGAAGAGCACGTACAAGACTTCCGGAAGGTAGAGGAAATCGTCGAGCCAGCTAAGAGGCGAAAGTCCCTTAGGCAGGGTAGAAATCGCGGAGGTCAGGGTGGCAACAATCATATCGATCAATAAAGCCACCGAGGCCACGCTAGAAAGAAACCCAACCGTCACCAAAGATCCGCCAACGAACTCGACCCCCGCCACGAAGTAAGCCGTCTGGCGGGGAAACGGGATTTTGGCCTGAACCAGCGTGTCGTAAACAGGTTTCGTGCCGCCGGCGACAAACAATTTGTTTGCCCCCGAGATGGCGAAGAACAGCCCGATTGAAACGCGTACCAGCAGGATGGCATATTGTTCCCAATCGCTGTTGCCTTGCAGCGCAAACTCGACCAATCGTTTCCAATCCATCGCTTATTCCTCTATCGGTTTCGGCCTGGAGATTATATGTCCATCCGTTCGACCCATTGAGCGCGCCATGCGGGAGCCGGGAATGGATCAGCAAAGTACTGTGTTTCCCGTGCAACCTTGTCGCCCGTGAACTCCATGATGCTCACGGTGTAGGACGGCTTGCCGTCATAGGTCAAGACGAATTCGGTGACCCAAAGATCGCCGCCACCAATGATTCGTTGGACAGTGAACCGCTTTTTGCTCGCCTGGCTAGCGCGTTGGTTCTGTATGTTCCGTCGACCGCGGGTGCGCTCGCCCGACTGCGGGTATTCCAGTACCGCGTCCTCGTGATAGATGAGGTGCTCCGTTTCAAAATCGTTGGCATCGGACGCCCCCCAATGCTGATCCAGTGCCGCACGAATCGCGTGATCTCGCACTCCAGAATACTGCTCCTTCTTTTGTTGGTCGTTCATCATGAGCCTTCCATTTGACAAGAAGCTAAACGATTTAGCGACGGGGAAGATGCTAACCGCGATTCTCAGCCATCCGCCAGACAAAAACGGACTGACAGCGGACTGAGTAGGAAGACAGTTCAAGATAAGTTCTTCAAGGACAAGGGCGTATGCTTTGGTCGCGTTGCCCCCTTTCTAGATGCGGACTAATAGCGGACTGGAGGGCTCATGAGGCGAGTCAGGTACCTGCTTTAGAATGATGGTGGCCAGGGACGGAGTTGAACCGCCGACGCCAGCCTTTTCAGAGTGCGTATAACCAGTGTTTTTAAGAACTTACAAGGACACGTGGGACTGCCAAGTACTTGTAAGTAGCTGCAAGACGCGTTGAGTGCGGACTGGAACTGCGGACCAGTAATCGGGATCATCCTGCATAAGAAAACAACTTTAGCAGGAGCGATTGACCGTTCAGTTTCTTCCATAGGACAAGGGATCGCACCTGCTCCTTCCAATGCCATTCTGTGCATTCCGTCCGAACTGCGCCGAAAATTTTTTCGATACCTTTTTCCTGCTGCAGGTTCCTTACATACATAGAGGGGAAAATCTCGCGGGGGATCAATGGAACCGCCTCGCTAAAGAGGCGGGTGGTTGAGTGCGGCCATTGCTCTGTTCCCGTGGATTCCCTAAACGTACCTAAAAGCACTTCTAGGCGCTTTAGGCACTTTAAGCACTTCTTGAGAAGTTGTTTTGAAGTCGACAAGAAAAAAGATTGTTTGAGAGAAAGCAACAAATGCGTCTTGTACGGTTTCTATACGAATAATGTTCTCGTCCGCCCATGACGCGAAGACTAACACCAGCCGAGTAGTGAATGGGCTCGAAATCTGTCGAACGAGTCGGACGCTATAGCCGACTTTCCGACGACGCCGTGATTTCAGCCCGGTCTCGACTCTCGCTGCAGGAGGTTTTATGAGCGAGATGCACGAAGCAACGCCAGTCAGCCAGCCGTTCCCTCATTTCGAGAGATTCCTCGATTCGCGCGAAGCCGCAGCATTGCTGCAAATCCATCCCAAGACACTCCAACGTCTCGCACGTAAGGGTGAGATACGCGCTATGCGGGTCGGAAAATTGTGGCGCTTCCGCGCATCCGATCTCGACGCGTGGGTACATTTGCGGTTAAAAGTGGCCAGCTAGCTCGGTGGCAAAGTCTACCTCGCCGCTAGTGATTGCAAAGTGATTGCAGAATCCCGCGACTAAAACTGGACGACCGACAAGCCGGGAATCATCTGGAAGTGGCGGAGATTGCCCGTGGCTACGCTGTAGCCGAGTTCCAAGGCCGTCACCCCGATCAACAGATCGGAGAGCGGTAGACGAATGCCTTTCGCTTGGTTCTCGCCATCGATCTGTCCGACACGAAGGGCAAGAGACACCGTTACCGGATGCATAGGTAGGGCCGTGAGAAGCTCCTGAATGAACTGCTGCCGCTTCTCCTTTCGCAGCGACGTATCGGCACGAGCTGCGCCGTGGGCCAGTTCGATCAGAGTAACCACGGAGACGGCGATATCGGTATTCCCTGCCTTGCCCGAGATCGCGGCAAGCATCTGCCGCGCGTTTTGCCCCTGGCGCTCGGCTGTGATCAGCACACTGGAATCGAGGATTAGTCCCATGCGGGCGGTTCGAGCGGCTCACGATGACTTTCGACAGCCGCTTCCACATCCCTAGCGAAGTCAGGGTCGATGGTCGCCGTCGAGTCCTCGGGTAGCAACGCGATGCACTCCGAGATGGACCGGCGCGGCGGGACTGGTGCATGGATCACCGCCACCGGCAGCTTCCCACTCTCGATCACGATTTCCGCGCCCGCACGCACCCGCGCGAGCAGCCCAGCGAAGTCATTGGCGGCTTCCGCTTCCGAGATGTGGATCACATGGTCAGCCATGCCACGATTATACCGTCATTCCCCGTGTTCAGATTGCAGTCTCTAAGGCCACACAAGCCGACGTTTCCGTCCAAGGAAACATCGCTTCTCGCGAAAAATGCTGCTCACAGGCGATAGTAGCCACAAAATTGGGACGCATGTGCTTGTCGACCTTGTATGTCCAGCACATTGGGCGCGCCCGTGACCTACTCCCACTCAGCGGGTAAAGCTGAAGCAGAATTGAACGTGCTGACACTGCGTTGGCTTCTGCGCGGTCAAGTGATTCCTGATTGGTCAGACCGAACTCATGTTTCGCAGAATCCCAGATTGAGGATCGATATAGGGATCGCTCATCGAGCGAGGACAGCAATGACTAACTGCTCTTCAGTCAGATCACCCTGGATAAACTGTTCAAAGAGCAGCCGCGCATCAGCAGTGGGAGCCAGGCCCTCCAAACGGAGATCCGCGACCGCGTTCTCCACGGCTTCGCGCCGGAGAAGGCATTCGGAAACTGTTATCGCTCTGGGTGCAGCAGCCGCTGACATGTCTATTCTGAGTCTAGTCGATTAGTGGCGCACTGCAAAGAGTGGTTCATACCGCCCCCCCATCACTCTTCCTTCGCCCGATGCAGAGCGTTTGCCGCCTGTTGTTCCTGAACAAATGCTTCATGCTCCGCCTTTTTGATTCGCTCGTATTCGGAGCGGTTGGCATTCGAACCGTGACCGAAATCAGTTTCGGCGAGATATGAAAAGAACTCGCGGACTGCTCGTACGTAGCGCAACTTTGCAGCCTCATAAGTGATATTCTCAGAAGCAAGTTCTTTGTGATATTTTGCGAAAATTGCGTGTTCCCGTTCGTAGATGTTTTGATACGCCGCAATCTCTTCGTCCAACTCGTGCGCGGTTGCGGCTGCTCCCTCTGCGGTGGACGGCTGGTCAGGTCTTGCAGCAAAGGATTGGTCTAAGTTGTGATACTCAAGCTGCAAGGCCCGAAGTTCTTCGTCAAAGTTTCCGTTCTGTTGCTTCGCTTGCGTCGAGGTCGAGCAACCAGTTAAGAAGACCACAAGGACTATTGCGACCGCCGCTGCGAACACGCTTTTCATACTGTTACCGCCTGCTCTGCGTCGGGTTGCGCTTCGCTTGATGCTCATTCCGACGCCGCTGTTGCGCGGGCTCAACATCTGTGTGGAGCAGCCGCTGCATGAGCATGAGGGAAGCAGCTCTTCGCTGCTCGACATCACAGTTTCCGCGATTTCTGATCCAACAGATAGGTTACGTCGGTCATCTTAGGCCGACTGACGTTCGGATCGGGGATTGAGATAGTCTGCCCAGACTTTCTCCCGATCACACTGATCTTGATCTTCGGCCGCGATGCGTTTCTGCTCCAAAGCAAGACACCCATGACGTTGGTAATTAGGGAGCTCTCCTTTTCCGTGGTGGAATCCAAAGTGGGACGGCACCGGAAAGATTGGCGTAGTGAATTCCCCAACGGGGCGAAGGAGTTTGACTTTAATGCGCTTCCAGACAGCACGATAACGGCAGGGCGCGTCGAGATCCCAACGGGGAGAAGCACTTTAACGTGACTACGCTTCCGGACGGCACCATAAAAATAGGGCGCAATGAACTTCCCAACGGGAAAAAGAGGTTTGACGTGACTATGCTTCCAGACGGCACCGTAAAAGGCAGCGTGCGTTGAATTCCCCAACGGGGAGAAGAAGCTTGAGGTGGGTTCCGGTCACGAAGGAGAAGTCCAACCATGCTTGTCCCTATCGGGCACGAGAACATGTCGGCCCGACGCTGGCCGGTCATCACGCTAGGGCTCATCCTCCTCAACTTCGGGGTATTTCTGAGTACCCACTGGGTCATGGAGACGCAGGGCTCGCAGCTCGCGCAGATGCGGGCGCATATTTTGATTCTTGCGGCCATACATCCACAGCTCCTTCTCACGCCCGAGGTCCGCGAGTTAGTCACAGACTTTCAGAACCGTGACCCTGACGATTGGGCGGAGATGCAACACCCGAACTCCGAGGCAATTGACGATGATTGGGTCGCTCGGATGCGACGGCTCGACGATCCAGCGGCATTGCAAGCGGAGATGGATTCACTCGCAGGCCAGTATTCACAATTGATGGCCTCATCCATCGACCAACGCTATGCCTTCGTTGCAGCCCACCCAAGACCGATTACGTATCTCACTTCGACCTTCCTTCACGGCGGTTGGTGGCACTTGATAGGCAACATGTGGTTCTTGTGGCTGGCAGGATTTGTGCTGGAGGACGCTTGGGGCCGACCGCTTTACTTGTTCGTCTATCTAACGGCGGGTGTAGTCGCATGCCAGTTTGATGCTTGGGCAAATCCCGGAAGCATTATCCCGTCAGTGGGCGCTTCGGGAGCCATTGCCGGTCTAATGGGAGCATTCCTGGTGCGCTTCCCCAAGATGAAAATCAGAATGATGTGGTTCTTTGATCTGGGCCTGTTTCCGTTTTCTCGCTTCTGGATGCGGGCATATTGGCTATTGCCGATTTGGGTGCTGATGGAAATCAATTACGGAATGGTCCCTGCTGGGGACGGCATTGGACACTGGGCGCACGTCGGTGGTTTCCTCTTTGGCGGCATTGCGGCTGTGGCGCTCCGCTACTCGGGGTTGGAACACAAAATGAATAAGGCAATCGAGGAAAAGGTCGCTTGGACGCCTGATCCAGAAATCGGTCAGGCTGGCGACCTCATGGAACATGGCAAGTTTGATGAGGCCGCCGCGACTCTGAACAACTACCTGACAACCAAACCTGACTCGGTAGAGGCTTGGAACCTGCTGCGGGCAGTCCATTGGCAAAAAAGCGAAATTCCGGCATATCGGGAATCACGATCAAGCTCTGCGAATTGTATCTAAGGGCGCGAGAATATGAGACAGCCTGGAGGGACTACGAGGAATTCCTCATCATAGGCGGCGAAAAGATGCCCCCGGTTATCTGGCTCGATCTCTGCCGCCTACCGGAGCAACAGCAAGACTTTGAACGCGCCGTCAGCGAGTACGAGAAGCTCGCTGCCTCCTATCCTTCCGAGCGACAGTCTTACTGGCGCAGCTTAGTGCCGCCCGAATCTGCCTCAACCGATTGAACCGCCCGCAGGATGCACTGAGATTCTACGAGGCTGCGGCGGTCTCCGCCGTCCCGCATCTAGATTTGGAGCAAGACATCCAATCGGGAATTCGGGAAGCGAGAATCGCTATCACGCAGAGCAAGGTATTTTCCGCTGGGGCATCGTACGGGAATTAAATTCTGCGCCCGACGAACAAGTCATCGGCAAATACCTCGCTTAAACATCTCCTCATAGACTTCATCGAGGTTTGTGCAAGCTCTACAGGGCTCATGTCACGGAGGTAAAGTCCTTCTGTGGGAATGTCGAAACGTCTTCCCCGATCTGTAAGTGCAAATGTTGCGAAATAACGGCGTACCATGACGAACTCCAAATCCGGCGGGCATGGCTTCGTCCCTCGCGACCCTCTATTCGGCGACTCGCCCAGAAATAAACGTAGAATCAGCACCGTCAGCGAACATGAAATGTATAAGCTCCTGTGCTGTGTAGATAACCACGGGGTTGGGCTTTCTGGGTGCCGCTGAGAATCCCTCATGCAATTCTCGGACCGCGTACCCCTCCGGCGTTTTCAATACTTCAAATCGGCGCATGTTTACCACCTGCTCTGGCCACCTGCTCTGGCACCGGTACGGCCCAGCAAGGGACAAGGCTGTCAATGGCAGCCACTGCCCGCCGAATTGGGCCGGACAGCGCCCGTCTACAACTGACCAATCCATTTCCGCTTATTCCGTTCGTTGCACTGACAAGAGTCTTTGAAATCAATCACCCAAAACCGGGTTTCCAGAATAATGAGAAAGCCAATTTGTTTCTCATCTCCCGAGGCGCATGCCCGCCCCCGAAAGTCAGCCGTGCAGGTAGTAAGGAGTTCACCCTGAAAGGCCGACAGGCGAGAACAATCACCCTCTATAGTCTGCTGCACATTAGACTGATCCCCGATTTTTGTGTCCACGCAAACGCCTGTATAGACAGACTTGTCGTGTTCGACGGTGATAGCTCCGCTAATGTATGACCGTAAGCGCCAGTCATGTTCGTCAGGTGGTTCCGTTGGCATCGGACGAACCTCTGCAAGCACATGGTAGCACCCACTCTTGCGGAGGCAGAGAGTGGACGCCGTCCTTGATTATGCCCGCATAGTCTCCAAGTGCTATCCGTTTTGACTTCAAGAGGTACCAACGGTTAACCCACCGATTCAGCGGGCCGGAGGAGTGTCGCCTGGCGGCTCCGAGACAATCTAGTGCCGGATCGCCTTCGCGGTCCACAGACAAGTGGCAGTCGGGTTTTGTTTCTCCCGGAACGATGATGTAATACAAAGACATGTTAAGTGGGCGGACATGTACCCAACCTTCCACGGGCGGCGCAAATGGGTCTGATGCACTTTCTGCTGCCACTGCGTCAGCATATCCCCCCGAACCTTCGCGATCTCCGCCTCATGCTGCGCTTTCAAGGCGCGATCCTGTGCTTCCAAAGCGCGTTCCAGTGCTTCCTGTGCTTGCTGCGCTGCTTGTGCGGCTCGCGCTTCCTCATCAGCCCTCTCTTGCCGCAAGATTTGGCCAGCAACGACGGCATTTCTGCATTTTTTGTTGTGCTCTGCAATTTGAGCTAAGAATGCTGGCGGTAAGTTGTTGTGTTGCACCCGCACAACGGCGATAATGTTGCGCTTCAACGAATCGTACTCCTCGTCACATTGATTGTTTTCCGCTTGCGCCGGAACGGTCGCCTGGGCTTTCTCATCGGGCTCCGGTTCATCGGGAAGAGAATGAGTTTTTGAACGCCTGGATCGAAGCATGGGTTTCACATCGTTAATGGGGATGGCAAAATTCAGGTTCTCTCCGCCTACAAGATGAGAAGTCGTGATGCCGACTACTTCCCCTGCCATGTTGAACAACGGGCCGCCGCTGCTGCCGGGGGATATGGGCGCAGTGATCTGCACAAATTTGCCCCCGTCGTCCTCCACAGTTCGGATCGCGCTGACAATGCCGTTTGAAACCGTCGATTCGAGCGAAAGGGGATTGCCTATCGCCACAACTTCCTCTCCGACTTGGAGCCGATCGGAATCTCCGAGAGTCAAAGTGCGAAAGTCATTCCCGTGCGCTTTGATGACGGCGACATCGCGATCCTTGTCGGATGCAAGCACCCCATCAACAGCAAAGAAAGCACCGTTAGGGAGTTTAATGACAGCGGAGCTGCCGTTCCTGATGACGTGGTAGTTGGTCAGGACGTGGCCATCTTTGCTTATGAAAAAGCCGCTGCCTTGGGCGATAGGATGGCCATCCTTGTCCGACATGACTATGGAGACAATCGCCCCATTCGCTTCTCGGGATATTGCTGGGATATCTAGATGGCGCCCCTTGTTCGCGCTCGGTGCGTTCTGCGCCGACATCGCCGCCATCAGCAACAGAACGGCTGCCATGTACTTCATGAACGAGGTCCCTTCCCACCTGGGGCAAACGTGCGCGCTCCCTCATGGAATTCCATCACGTAATCGGGGACCGATCCAATTACGGAAGTCATCCTCAGCTCTCTGCCGCGCATCAACGAGGAAACGCTGCTGGAACCGCGCTATCTCAATTGTCATCGTAGCCGTTTCCCTGCGTTTTCTTTGCCCCGCTTCCACGCGCCCGCTCGTCGCCCTATCGGAGATCGCACGCGCATGAAAAGCGGGAAATGCAATGTGCTCACTGTCACGAAAGTAACGTAGCAGAACCAACAAAAAGCGAACAGAATGTCGAGCAGGAGACAGTATGCCAAGGAATAAGCTTCTAATTCTGATGTTGCTCGCAATCCCCGTTGGCGCGGCTGCCAAGAATAAGGACAACGGGCGTCCACCTTGTGCAACAACCTATTCCGTCATTCAAGAGGACAAACTCGGAAATGTCCATCAGGGGATTTCCAAGTCAAAAGACTTGAAGTGGGCTGATAAAGACCTGGAAAAGAAGTACCCTGACGTTTGCTATGCAGCTCCAGATCCCTCCGTAAAGACCGTCTTCGTCATCACCGTGACTCCCGCAACATACAATGGAACACGGGTTGTAACCCAACCGACACAACACCCACGTCGGGAACCGTCACTGACACCTCTGGTCAACAGGTCGGCACCTACGAAGGGACACAAACATCCACATCTTCGACGGCAGTTCCGTACAGCTTTGAGTACGGCAAGTTCATGCTAACCGTCGAAACGTTCGACGCTGATGGCAAGCCTGTTGTGCGCCGCAGATTCCAGCAAAACGGAATCTATCGAACGATGTATGGAGTGCCGCTCGGCGGACGCGGGCATCATCCCGGCAAAGCCCTCATTGAAGATGCCGTGAAATGGATTCACGCTGGGGGCTTGGACGACCCGCTTCAGAGTGTTCGATAGTTTTGAAACTGGCCAGAGCGCGGGCCAAAGGAAGTAGCTTTTATGGCGGAACTTACGATGCATCCACCCACAACTTCGCCAAACCCAGTCGGCAGATGTAGGGTGTTCAACAAAGACGGCGCGTGGTGGCGAGACAATGGCACGATCTTCTCCCTGGGGTAGAATGCGGCATAGAACTGACGCGATTTGATTCAGAAGAAAAGGCTGAAGAACAGGCCAAAGCTCTTGTCAATTCAGGAAGGTACATTCGAGTGGGGAGACGGTGACATGCTAGTCAAAGACGGAGGGAAAACGCCTGAAGAGATCATCCAGCATGCTCAGGAAGCGGCAAGCAAGATGTCGGTAACTCTGCTTAAGGTGGCGGAAAACGTAGAACAGGGGTGGGACCGCGGGACCCAAGCCAGCGTTATCAGAGATATCGCCAAGCAACTTCACGAACCCATGACCGAGTGGATCGTTTCTTAACGGGGTGCCCCACATCTCGCGGTGGTCCGGAATGTTGAATGTTGGTCAGGTGATTGCTTGGTTTTGAATGTAGAACGGATGACCATGGTCTGTATAGGTACTACTTCCGGCGAGAGGCGTAAGGACTTCGGGAAGCAATTCATTTTGCTTGCCATAGTAACGTTTCTTGGTTTTTTGGCGTCCTCACCACAAATGCCTCGACTGAAGGCTGCGGGAGTCGCGTGCCTTGTTAGTTTCATTTACAACTTTTGTCTGGTGCCAATCAATCGATCCTCGCACTTTTCGTATTTTAGAGGGTTGGGCTATCGCTATCCTCGGATATTGTGGGAATATTTCTTCGGTCGCAAGCCCTTCGGCGACAAGAAGAATCGCAACGGAAGAGTCGAACCGCTCCAATTCTAAGAAAAGCTCCGTAGTCATCTGCCGATGCCAAAGTAGTGGCCCGGTTCTATGATGTGCTCCTGTTTCTGCCCGTGACTTGGTTTCTCCCGGTCGATAGTCTGCACTGTTTCGGGAGTGGGAGTTTTTCTAGGTGGTCCACTTCCTTCGGGCACATTATCGTCCGCGATCCAACCGGAGAGCAGCGTACCTTTCGTTTGCGTTTTAGGGCACAGCGTACAGCGTCCTTTGGGGCCGGGTGAGGCGAGGCAAGTAGTCTGGTTTCGGTCGGGCGCTGGCGGGCCGGAATGATTTTTCTTTAGCTGCGGATGCGTTCCCGATTGCGGGGGAATGAGCCGCCGATTCGTGCCGTGCTCCCGATTCGATTGGCGGCGGTTTCCGATCCCGATTATGCCGCGATCCGTGGCCTAATCGCGATCCGATTGGCCGCGCTTTGCGCTGCCGATTGTGCCGCCGATTCTCTGCCCGGAAGCGAGGCGAATCCCGCGCGGATGTGTGGTGGCGTGGTGCCAGGCGGGGCGGTGTGGCGCTCTCGGAGGCGAGTTTGAGGGGGTGAGTTTTTACGGTGCCTCCGGCACCGGGAGTGGAGGGTGACACGTCATCCCCGATTGGGAGCTGTAGGAAACCGGAAGCGGCGGGCGCGTTTACGTGCGTAAACTTGTTGTGTTGGAGCGACTTAGATTATTCCTGTGTCCGTCCCGTTTTCGTTCGTAAACGGAAGAACCGCTGCGGGCGTCGCGTCGCGTAAACACCGTTGATTTTACGGGGTCGGGGCCTTTCATCGAGGAACCGGGGCTAGGCGGTCGAAGCGTCCGGGCGCGGGATGGTTTCGAGGCCGCAGAGGCAACGGCAACAGCAGCACCGGCGAGCGGACTCCCATTTTTCCGCTGGAGATTGTACGTCGCGCGGGAGGCCAGTCAAGGCTCTGCGCTTCGCTCCGACCGCTGATGCGGCGCACAAAAGCGCGCGGCCTTGACTAACCTCCCTCTCCGCGCCGGTGTTGCTTCCAGCTAGGGAAAAAAGTAATTAAAAAATGGGGTTGGGTCAGCCAGCCAGACGCGCAGCGCCGCGCACGTAAGCAGGTGTCTGGAGTTTCTTGCGGGTCATGGGCCGCAGAGAGGCGAGGTAACCGGCGAGTTCATAGGGATGAAAAACTTCCCACACAGCAGCCTGAAATCTGGGCAGCTCGGCGGCAAACTCGGGATACTGCTCGGCGGCTTCGGCGAAGTTCAGCAGCTTCTCTCTCACCAGATAGTCCAGGGCATTCTTCAGGCCGAAGCGCCGCCGGATGGAGCGGGTAGCTTGGTACTGCTTTTTCCAAATCTTGTGGCCGCGCATGAGGGAAACTATAGCGCCGTCGTGCGTCGTTCGCCAATGTCTACCAACGGAATTGGAAGGCGGATCGGTATGGCATCTGGGGGCAATTGGACTCGCAAAACGGCTCCTTCAATTGGTATAGAAGCTCCTGCCAAACTGGAGCAATTGGACTCGCCAACTCCATCGCAACGTCAAGGCTAATAACACCCTTTTGGCAGATGAAACCAGTCGCGATAACACAACGGAATCGGCGGCTATTGCGGCACACCCCGCCGCAAGTTCATTCGGCGGACTCGGGTCCGCTACCAGGGGTGAAGACACCCCTTCCAGCCTTCCAAAGAAGCCCGTCAAAAGGCAGACTATCTTTCCATGAGCATCGGGGCAAAGGGCTGGGAACGAGAAGGCCGAAGGCTGGGACGAATCGCAGTGGATCGACTGGGCTAATGGCCGCCCTAATCGCAAGAGACTCAGCCCGAACAGACTGCACCTATGTGCTCTATTTGCAGGACCCCAAACCGCGACTTTACGGCTGCCAAGCGCGCCCATGAAGCGCGCGTCAGCGTGCTTAATAAGATGGCGTAACGTGCCTCCGGATGTCATTTCTTTCCGGTCAGACATTCTCTGTCTATCTGCCTCGACTTAGTCTTGCGAATGTCATGCTTCCCTGTTTCGAATGAGCAGCGCCAATAGATAGCAATGTCCAGCGTGTTAGCCTCACTTTTACCCTCGATCCGCAATGCCGATGAACGTGCTCTCGCATTGCCCGTTCGGACCGCTATTGTAAGTCGAATCAGTAACGCAAAAGAAAGATAAGTACAGAAACATACGTTTTCCACATAGAACGACCTTGAATAATACAGCAATAAATAATACAACAGTGAGCATCTTTTGCGAGGCTTAGTTAGTCTAAGTCAGAAAACAGGAGCGAGATATTACCGCGCTCGTTGCAGAGTTGAATCGCATGTTGACCATCTCCAAAGCATTGTCGGCAGGGCAGGCGCGGACTTACCATGCGCGCGAGTTTGTGTCGGAGAAGCAGAACTACTGGAGCCGTGACGCGCAGGTGCATAGCGAGTGGCAGGGAAGGCTTGCCCAGGAGTGGGGACTGCGTGGTTCCGTTGGAGCCGAGGAATTCGCTCGATTGAGCGAAGGCCAGCATCCTGAAAACGGCGCGCAACTCGTCAAGCACCAGCCTGCAAAGACCTACGACAACGAGTACGGCAAGGAAATCACCAGCGTCGAACATCGCGCCGGGTGGGATGCGACATTCTCAGCGCCGAAATCCGTCTCTCTCACCGCGCTTGTGGGCGGCGATGAGCGTGTGCGGCTGGCGCACCGTGAAAGTGTCCGCGTCGCACTTGGCGAATTGGAGCGGTATACGCAAGCGCGCATCGGCAATATCCATGCGCCAGAGACGACAGCCAAGTTCATTGCCGCCACCTTCGAGCATGACACTGCCCGCCCGGTGGATGGCTACGCTGCGCCGCAACTTCATACTCATGCCGTCATTTTCAATATGACCGAGCGCGAGAACGGCCAGACGCGGGCGCTTCAGGAGCGAAGCCTTTTCCAATCGCAGCAGTATGCGACCAGCGTGTACCGTTCCGAGCTTGCCATGCGGCTGCAAGGGCTGGGCTATGAGATCGAACGCGGCAAGCATGGCCAGCCGGAAATTAAGGGCTACACGCAGGAATATCTCGATGCATCCAGTCCAAGGCGAGAACAGATCAAGCGACACTTGCAGGAGATTGGAAGAGAAGGCGCGGGCGCGGCACAGGTTGCCGCCCATCGCACGCGGGACAGCAAGGAGATTCATTCCCCGGAAGAGGTATTGCAGCGGCACCGCGAACTGGCCGCACAGCACGGCCATCAGGCGGATCGCGTTGTGGCCCAGGCGCGCGAACATACACAGATCCATGCGCCCCGCTCGGACAAGACTGAACGACAGACTGAACGACAGGCCGTAACCTATGCCCGCAATCATGTCTTCGAGCGCTCTGCCGTGCAGGATGAGCGAAGCATCTTGCAGGCGGCGATCAGCCGCAGCATGGCGCAAGCAACCTACGAACAAGTGCGGCACGAGTTTGCGCAGCGCGTCCAGCGCGGGGAATTCGTTGCCGTTGGCCCCATCGAAGGGCGCGCTGCGCCGATGTACACAACCGCTGAGATGATCCGCATGGAGCAGGATATCGTCGGACGGATGCAGAGCGGCAATCAGCGCACCTACAGCGATCCGATGCTGGTCTCGCCTTCGCTGCGGATTGCAATCGAGGACCGCCATACAGAGTTGAGTCCGGTGCAGCGCGAGGTGGTCGATGACATTTTTGTGAGCCGCGAGAAGATTGTCGGCCTGGATGGGATCGCTGGTACGGGCAAGACAACGACGTTGGCGGTGATCCGGGAAGGAGTGGAATCGGAAGGCTACAAGGTCGAAGGTTTTGCTCCAACCTCGCGCGCTGCGCAGAAGCTGGCCGAGGCCGGCATCGAGACCTCGACTCTGCAGCGCCATCTTGCGCGGGGAGAGCAGCCGGACACAGGTGAGAAAAAATTCTATGTGCTCGACGAGTCTTCGCTCGCCTCGACGCGCCAGATGCACGAGTTCATCGAACGGCTTCATGCGCGAGACCGGGTTTTGCTGGTAGGCGACACGCGGCAGCATGAGGCGGTCGAAGCGGGCCGTCCTTTCGCGCAACTTCAGGAAGCCGGAATGCGGACGATGAGGCTCGAAGAGATTGTGCGGCAGAAGGACCCGGAACTGAAGCAGGCCGTCGAGCAATTGGCGCGTGGTCAGGTTGGCGCGGCCATCGACAGCCTTGACCGGCAAGGCCGCGTGCATGAAGTGAAAGGGCACGAGGAGCGCATCACGGCAATTGCGCGCGAGTATGCCAAGTCGCCGGAGGGCACGCTCGTAGTTTCGCCCGACAATCTGTCGCGTACGGAAATCAATCAGCGCATCCATGCAGAGTTGCAATCGCGCGGAGGCGTCAGCAAGGAAGAGCACTCCGTCCAAACGCTTGTGCCGCGTCAGGAGATGACCGGCGCAGATCGTTCTTGGGCGCAGCAATACCAAATCGACGACATTCTGCGCTACTCGCGCAGTTCGCGGGAGACTGGCATTGCGAAGGGCGAATACACGCGCGTAAAGAGCATCGACGCGCAAAACAATCGGCTCACGGTGCTGCGCGTGGACGGAAGTGAAACGACCTATGACCCTCGCCGCCAGATGGGTGTTTCAGTGTATCGCGAACAGCAGAAGGCATTCTCGGTTGGAGACCGTATCCAATTCACCGCGCCCAATCATGAGCTGAAGATTGCGAACCGTGAACTGGGTACAGTGGAAAACATCGCGCCGGACGGAGCGATGCGGTTGAAGCTTGATAACGGGCGCAGCATGGACTACGAACCTCAGCACCATCCGCACCTCGACCACGGCTATGCCATCACCAGTCATTCCAGTCAGGGACAGACCGCCGAGCGCGTACTCATTCACGTGGATACGGAGCTGGCGGCGAAAGACCTGCTCAATAGCCGGATGGCGTATGTCTCTGTTTCGCGTGGACAGTGGGATGCACAGATTTTCACAAACGACCGTAAGAAACTGCCGCAGGCTCTTGGTCACGATGTCTCGCACCAGAGCGCACACAAGCCGGAACAGGCGATTGCACCATTACAGCAGGAGGCTGCCAGGTCACAGCAGCCAGAGAAGGATCTGGGATGGGTATGGGCATAGGTTTGGGCTTCTGATCTTGACCAGCAGAATCAACGATAGTTTCACGCGAGAAGGTAATGATAGGCGCAGAGTCAATTGGTAAGAAACCAATCCAGAACACGAGCCAAGCGGCACAATGAGGCACGCGAACCACATCCCGCGCATCCGGCATCTTCTTTCGCTTCCACAGGAACGAAACCGGAACTGCGAAGAACCTGTCAAGGGGCAGGCCCGCTGGCGCGGCTCCCTCCGGTCGCCCTTGACCGAACCTTCGCAGTTCCCGTCCACACCGCCACTATGGAAGCGAAGGAAGAAAACCGAAAGATCGGCTCTATCCCGCCATTCGCCATCACGGAGTCAGGTATGAGTGCGGACTCCAAACTTCCCACTTCTGACCTGTCTTCCCATCCAAGCGGCTATCCATTCACAGTCGGCGGCGAAATCGAGCCGTTGGTTGGCGCCGACACTGCGGCTGAATTTCTACAGGTGAGTCCGCGCCGCATTCTTGAGTTGGCACGGCGCGGTGCTCTTCCGGGCTATCCGCTTGGCACTGGTCCTCGCCACTTGTGGCGATTCCGACTCTCAGAACTTGCCCGCCTCTGCTCGCAGGCAGGGTACAATGCGAGCGGCAGTCTCACGTGCCCAGAGGAGAAATCCAAAATGGCACAGAGACATCAACGCGGTTGGTTAAAAAAGGAACGACGCAAAGAGGGTGAAACTTGGATGCTGTTTTTCCGCACAACTCGGGAGTCCGACGGCAAGCGAGTCGAACAAAAGATTTCTGTGGGAACCGTGCATGACTTTCCGACGAAGGCTTCGGCCTGGGCGGAAGTGGAGCGGCAGCAGATCCAGATCAATAAACCGGACTTTCGGAAACGCGTGACCTTCGCGGACTTGGCCGAGCACTATCAGCAGCACGAGCTAGGCGAGCGGCGAAGCGCGATTGTCGATCCGAAAGCCTACACAACCATTGCAGGGTACCAACGAGTGCTGCGCAATCGTCTGCTGCCACGGTGGGGCAAGCGTTTCGCGCTCGGCATTCAGCCGCTCGAAGTCGAAGAGTGGCTCTCTGCCGTAAAGGAAGAGCAAGAGCTGGAGAACCCGACCCTCGACAAGATGCGGAGGGTCATGTCGCTGGTCTACAAGCACGGACAGCGGTACGGACTCATTCCACGGCGGGATGAGTGCAACCCGCTCCGCTTTGTTCGTTGCAAGACCATCAGCGGCTACGAAGCAGTGATTCTGAGTCCTGAGCAAGCTTTCGCGGTGTTGGTTGACTTGCCGGAGCCGGAAAGAACCCTGACACTGCTCGCTGCCAGCGCGGGCTTACGCATCTCCGAGTGCTTGGGCTTGCAATGGCAGGACGTAAACTTCGACGAATCTCTTATTCATGTCAGGCGCACTTGGACATGTGGAAGGATCGGAGCGCCCAAGAGTAAAGCGTCTCAGGCTCCGGTGCCAATGCACCCGCTGCTCGCGGAATGCATGCAGACGTGGCGAAAGCTGACGCTCTACCCGCAGCCCGAGAACTGGGTCTTTCCCAGTCTCAAGCTGGGCGGCAGAAAACCACGGGCGGCCAACATGCTGGTGGAAGATTACCTTCGACCAGCAGCCGTCAAAGCGGGAGTTATCGCCGAGAACGATCCGTGTCGTTTTGGCTTCCACAATCTGCGGCATTCGCTGGCGTCGTTTCTGGTTCGGAGCAAAACCGATCCAAAGACGGTGCAAGCGTTGCTACGACATTCGGACGTGAAGACGACGTTGCAGCTCTACGCACATAGCATCAGCGCGGATCGGATGACGGCGCAGGGAGAAGTGCTTCGGGCCATTTTAGGGCGCGCAAGTTCCGGCGAAAACGGACTGAATGCGGACTGAAGCGATTTTGCTGATTCGATCTAAGTTCTTTGGAATGATGGTGGCCAGGGACGGAGTTGAACCGCCGACGCCAGCCTTTTCAGGGCTGCGCTCTACCACCTGAGCTACCTGGCCACTTCTTTTTCCGCATCTTCCCCGCACAGGCCATGCCTGTTTGCCGGCCTGCTGCGCGCTGTCTTTGGGCGGGAGGGCCGAGGATTCGGCCGATTCGCTGAAGCGTGCGGAACCTACGAATTATAACAATCCCCGCACTTCGCTCCAAATGCGAATCTTACAACTTCGCCTCGCCGATCGGGATTCCATTCAGAACAGTGCACGCGCAGTGATTCGCTCCAAACCAGTAGGAGATTTCGCGATAGTCTTTGACCTCGAACACAGACAAGTCCGCATCCTTTCCCGGTTCAATCGTGCCTTTACGATCGGCCAAGCGCAACGCCCACGCCCCGTTCATCGTGGCGGCCGAGATCGTTTCCGCGGGCGTCATCTTCATGTGCGTCGCCGCCAGCGACATCACCATCGGCATGCTGAGCGTTGGCGACGAGCCGGGATTGTAGTCGCTGGCGAGCGCGACCGCGACGCCAGCTTCAATGAACTTGCGCGCCTCTGGGTAGCGCGCTAGCCCCAGAAAGTAATTTGCCCCCGGAACCAACGTCGCGATCGTGTTGCTCCGGGCCAGCGCGGGCAGGTCGGCATCGTTAACGTAATCCATATGATCGAGCGAGGCGGGCTCAAATCGCAGGAACGCCCCAAGGCGCGTTTCGCTGAGCTGCCCCATGTGCGCTCGAAGAGCGAGCCCGTTCTCGCGGCCCCCCTCAAAAATCCGCCGCGCTTCATCCGCGCTGAACGCCCCTTGATCGCAGAAGACGTCGGCAAATGCCGCCAGTTTTTGTTTTGCGACCGCCGGCATCATCTCCCGGCACACAATCTCAACGTACTCGTGCGCGCGTCCGCGATACTCCGGCGGAGCCGCATGCGCGCCGAGAAATGTCGGCACGACCGTTCCGGGCCACCTTTGCGCAGCCGCGCGAATCGCCTCCAGCGACTTCAATTCGGATTCGAAATTCAAGCCATATCCCGATTTCGCTTCAACGGTGGTCGTCCCGTGGCTGGCCATATCTCCCAATGCGGCAAGAATCTTTCCCGCGAGCACACTCCTACCCGCCGCGCGCACACCATCAATGCTCGACCGGATACCGCCTCCGGCTTCGGCAATCTCCTCATAGCTGGCGCCCGCAATGCGTTTCTCGAAGTCGATGAGCCGCGGATGCGTGAACACTGGATGCGTGTGCGAATCGACGAATCCGGGCAGAACGACGCGGCCTCGGCAGTCGATCTCGACAACTTTCTTGCGATTCTTCTTCAGCCACGGATCGCGCAGCGCGTCTTTCATCTTGCCAACCGAAACGATCTTGCCTCCCACGCAGAGCACGGCCGCTTCGTCAACGATGCTAAGCTCGGAAAGGGAAGCCCCGCGCCGCGGGCCGGCAGCGGTGCAGCGAAGGGTGAGAAGCTGTCCGATGTTGATCAGCAACAGCGGCTTTGTTTGCACGCGATTAACATATCAGGATTCGCTTTTCCGCGAAGCCAGGCCGGCACGAATTCTTGGAAGGCTGCGCCTTGCGACACGCGCGATCCCGGCACTCCTGTGCACAGAATATTCGCTACAAAGCGAATATGCTTTACAGAGGTCTTACCTGCTCACCAACCCGGGGTACGGCCGTCTAATACTGAACCTGCTGGAGCTCCAGGGATTGCCGCCTAAAGCCGCCCTTCGACTGTTTTTACTGCTCGTCGTGTTTGCGGCTACTCGTGTATTTGCGGAGCCTGAATTCCAGACGGTTCAAATTCCCCGCGTGACCACTCCTCCCAGGCTGGAAGAATTCCTCAATATGGAGCCCCCACCCAATTGGGGAGGCAAACTCGCCAAAGTAGTTCGTTTCACCCAACGCATTCCCAGCGACGGCGCGCCCGTTTCGCAGCGCACCGAAGCCTACCTCGCATACGACGACAAGAACCTCTATACGATTTTCATCTGCTTCGATTCCGAACCGCAGAAGCTTCGTGCCCGCCTCTCCCGCCGTGAAGATATCTTCGATGACGACACAGTCGAGATCATCCTCGATACCTTTCACGATCACCGTCACGCCTATGCCTTCAACGTCAATGCCCTCGGCGTCCAAGCCGATTCTCTTTGGACCGAAGGGCCCGGGCAGCGGAAACGACAACTTTGATCCCTCATTCGATACCGTCTGGAACTCGGCGGGAAAGCTTACCGACCGCGGCTACGTCGTCTGGATCGCGATCCCATTTCGTAGCCTGCGCTTCGCGTCCAGCGATCCAAAAACCTGGGGGATCTTCCTCAATC
Source organism: uncultured Acidobacteriaceae bacterium (assembly GCA_963698865.1). GTDB lineage: Bacteria > Acidobacteriota > Terriglobia > Terriglobales > Acidobacteriaceae > Acidiflorens. Next base: position 2,828,585 of record CAVOSL010000007.1, read on the forward strand.
GAGGCATTCCGCGCAATAACGAAGATACTTTCTGGCCGCCCTACTCCAGCCGCGTTCAGGGACGCCTCAATCAGGAAGGCACGGCGACCGGCCTCGACCGAATTTCGCCCGGCAGGAATTTGCAGTTCATCCCTTACGGCATTTTTCGCTCCTTCAAGGAACTTGACCTGACTGACCCCGATCACCCGGCTTATTCTCAGCGCACTGCCTTTGGTCAGGCCGGACTGGACGCCAAGGTCGTGCTCAAAGATAAGTTTGTCCTCGACCTGACCGCCAACCCGGACTTCAGCCAGATCGAATCCGATCAGCCGCAGGTCACGGTTAACCAGCGCTTCGAAGTATTTTTCCCGGAGAAGAGGCCATTCTTCCAGGAAAATGCCAACTACTTTCAAACGCCCATCGCGCTAGCATTCACGCGCCGCATCGTCGATCCAAAATGGGGCGTCAGGCTGACCGGCAAGGATGGTCCCTGGGGAGTCGGCATGCTCGTGGCCGAGACCGACTCACCCAGCGAACAAGTCTCTCCCAGCAACCCGCTCTTCGATCACCATGCTCTTTTCGCTATCAGCCGCGTCAGTTATGACATCGGCGCCCAGTCGCACGTGGCGGCCATGTATGCAGACCGCGAGGTCAACGGATATTTCAACCGCGTCGGCAGCCTCGATGGACGTTTCCGACTCGACCAACATTGGGCGGCGAATGTGCAAGGAGTCTACAGTGCCACCGTCAACCCGCCCGATCCCTTGTACAACCAATTCAACACGTCCGGCGAAAACCAGACCGGATCAGCCGCCGAAGTCATCCTTCAGCGCGATGGACGCAAGCTGAATTACTTTCTCGACTACTCCGACCGCAGTCCGAACTTCCGAACCTTAACTGGGTTCGACCCCCAGCCCGATATTCGCACTCCCTATCAGAGGATTCAGTACAGCTTTCGTCCGGAAGGGAAACACCTCATCTCCTGGGGCCCGCAATTCGAGACCTACGAGAACTGGGATCATGAAGGCAATCAAATCGCGTCCGGCTATTTTCCAGAGATGAAGATTGAGTTGGTCGGTCAGACTTTCATTACAGTGTTATACGCCAGAGAGATGGAGCGCCTGCGCAACCAGGATTTTTCGCAGATCCCGGTTGGCGACATTCAGAAGTATGTCCGCAACACCACCCAGTTCCAGTTCAACACGAACTACTTCCGCAAGGCCTATTTGCAGGCTGACTACCGCTTCGGCACGCGCGTGAACTACGACGCCCCGTGTCTTGACCCAAACCAAAACCCGGCAACGTGCCCTTTGTATTTCCCGTTTATGGCCAAGCGCGCCAGCGCCAACGTGACGCTCACGGTCCGCCCCAATCGCGGCCTGCGGATCGACAACACCTACATCTTTTTCCGCCTCCGCCACTGCCCGGACTGCCCGAACCCGCAGCCCGAGTTGGCGCGGCCGACCGGCAGCATGAACAACCACATCATCCGAAGTAAGTGGAATTATCAGTTCACCAAGGAGTTTTCGTTTCGCTTTATCGGGCAATACAACGCCGTGCTCGCGAACCCCAACTTCACCTATCTCCAAACCTCCAAGAACTTCAATGCCGATTTCCTGTTCACTTACTTGGTACATCCGAATACGGCGCTCTATGTCGGTTACAACACTAACATCGAGAATATCGGAGAACCCCTGTCGCCAGACGGCCTCGGAGGTGTAAACCACGATCCCACAGGCCGCCTAAGAAACGACGGCCGCAATTTCTTCGTGAAAGCGTCGTACTTGTTCCGGTTTTAAAGGACGGCCTTGCATTGGCCGCTCCGAAAGGCAGAAAACCTGCCACCGAGTCACTGAGGTCCGGAGTGTCGCAACATCATAGGACCCGGCGCACAATTCCGCGGTGCAGGACCGGTACGTTGAAATTGATGACGAGGCCGACGCGCTTTCCCGTTACCTTAAGGTAAGTCAACAGTTGGGCCTCGTGAACGCTCAGAAGCCGCTCCACTGATTTCAATTCGACGACCACCTCGTCGGCGACAATCAGATCGATGCGATACTTCCCATTCGTTTCTCGTCCCTTGTAGATGACAGGCATTTCAACCTGTGCCAAGAAGGGGATTTCGCGCAGTCGTAGTTCCTGGCAAATGCACTCTTCGTAGACTGATTCGAGAAGTCCGGAACCAAGTTCCCGATGAACCTCAATCGCGGCCCCGATGATTGACTCGGTTAGCGCTTCAGAGAGAAGCCCAATTTCTCTCCGTGTCCCCGTGCCTCCGTGGTGGATGTTCATTTACGTTCCATCGGAAATCCGGGACCAAGCTCCCGATGAACCTCAATCGCGGCGCCGATGATGCCTTCAGTTAGGGTTTCAGACAGAAGCCCTATTAAACTCCGTGTCTCCGTGCCTCCGTGGTGGATGTTCATTAATGTTCCATCGGAATTCTGACGCCCTTCGCCGCCGCAAACTCCCGCGCCTCCTCATACCCCGCGTCCAAGTGCCGTATCACGCCCATCCCCGGATCAGTCGTCAGCACCCGCTCAATGCGCGAGGCCATCATCTCCGTCCCGTCCGCCACCGTCACCTGCCCCGCGTGCAGCGAGTAGCCAATCCCCACGCCGCCGCCATTATGAATCGACACCCACGAAGCCCCCGCCGCCGTATTCACCAGAGCATTCAGCAGAGGCCAGTCGGCCACCGCGTCCGAGCCATCTTTCATGCTCTCCGTCTCGCGAAACGGCGACGCCACCGACCCGCAATCCAGATGATCGCGTCCAATCACAATCGGCGCCTTGATCTTCCCCGACTTCACCAACTCATTAATCGCCAGCCCAAACCGCGCCCGCTCGCCATATCCCAGCCAGCAAATCCGCGCCGGCAATCCCTGAAACTTGATCCGCTTCCGCGCCAGTTCAATCCACCGCCGCAAACTGCGATTCTCCGGAAACAACTCCAAAACCAGATCATCCGTCACTGCAATATCCGACGCCTCGCCCGACAATGCCGCCCATCGAAACGGCCCGCGCCCCTCGCAAAACAAGGGCCGAATATAAGCCGGTACAAATCCCGGAAAATCGTAAGCGTTCTTCACTCCACGCTGAAACGCAAACGTCCGAATATTATTGCCGTAATCGAATGTCACCGACCCCATTCTTTGCAGCCGCAGCATCCCCTCGACATGCCGCGCCATCGCATCCAGCGACCGCTCCTGATACTCCCGTGGATCGCGCGCCCGCAACTCCAGCGCCGCTTCCAGCGTCATCCCGTTCGGTACATATCCATTCAGCGGATCGTGCGCCGAAGTCTGATCGGTAAGAATATCCGGCACCACGCCGCGCTCCGCCAGTTCCGGAATAATATCCGCGCAATTACCCACCAGCCCCACCGAAACATTTTCTTTCTTCCGCACCGCATTCTTCAAAATCCGCAGCGCCTCGTCCAGGGTCGTGACCAGAAAATCGCAATACCCGGTCTTCAGCCTCTTCTTTATACGTTCCGGATCGACATCAATCCCCAAAAACGCCGCGCCCGTCATAGTAGCCGCCAAAGGCTGCGCGCCACCCATCCCGCCCATGCCGCCCGAAACAATCAGCTTGCCCGAAAGATCTCCACCAAAATGCTTATCCCCCGCCGCATTGAACGTCTCATAAGTCCCCTGCACAATCCCCTGCGACCCGATATAAATCCACGACCCGGCCGTCATTTGCCCATACATCATCAGCCCGGCGCGCTCCAGCTCGTTGAACTTCTCCCAGTTAGAAAAATGCCCCACCAGATTCGAATTCGCAATCAGCACCCGCGGAGCATACTCATGCGTCTTGAAAACGCCCACTGGCTTCCCCGACTGCACCAGCAAAGTCTCGTCATTTTCGAGCGCCTTTAGCGACCGCACAATCGCGTGATAGCAATCCCAATTGCGCGCCGCCTTCCCAGTCCCGCCATAAACCACCAAATCCTGCGGCCTCTCCGCCACCTCCTCATCAAGATTGTTCATAAGCATGCGCATGGCAGCTTCCTGCTGCCAGCCCTTGCAGGAAAGCGCAGAGCCGCGCGGCGCGCGAATGTTGGGTTTGGTTGCGTTGGAATTAGCTGAGCGATTGACGGCCGAGCCGGGAGCTTCAGTTTCGACAGGCATAAGAATATGGTAGTGCGCGAGAGGCCGAATCATCAATCCGTCGGCCTAGCCGCGTCCTCAGGAGAATTGTTATTCCGAACGAAGTGAGGAATCTGCAGTCCTTCGTCCCCATCCCAATGGTGTCATCCTGAGCGAAGCGCTGTTAAGCGAAGCGTAGCAGCGCGCAGTCGAAGGACCCCAGCAAACCCATCCTACTGCAACGCCGCCGCAGGGAATTCCCTCAACGGAATTTTGTCGCCCGCTTGAGAAAACAAGCACGAATTCGCCCTGCACAAGCGACACCCACGCGATTTCGATACAATCTCACCCCATGAACTATCTACTCAAAACCGAGCCCACCGTCTATTCCTTCGCCCATCTCGAGCGCGAAAAGTCCACTATCTGGGACGGCGTGACCAACCCCGCAGCAGTCAAGCATCTGCGCGAGATGAAGCCCGGCGATCGCCTGGCGATCTATCACACCGGAGACGAAAAGAGCGCAGTCGGCACAGCGTCGGTGGTGTCAGTCGATCCCAGCGACCCGAAGACGCCGCTAGTAAAAATAAAAGCAGGCAAAGCCATCGCTGAACCAAAGACGCTGGCCGAAATCAAAGCGCAGAAATTATTCGCGGATTCGCCGCTGGTGCGGCAGGGAAGACTAAGCGTGGTCCCATTAAGCGACGCGCAATACAACTGGCTGACGGGAGAGTAAGAACAAGGAGCGAGAAGAAGCCAAGAGCCAACAGCCGCCGTCTACAGAAATCCGCCAGTCTGCACACCAAGACTCGCCAGCGCCATTTCAAGTCTGGTGACGGCCTCTCCAATTTCCGGATGTTCGCCCATCTTTGCTTGCAATGTCTTAAGAATCTGACTGGCCGCGGCAACGTGCTCGGCTGCTGTCGGTTCGCTCGGTTTGGGCTTGGATTCTCCCTGGGTTGGCATGGCACCTCACTTGCTGAAATTCTAACCCTTAGCCCCCGTTCGTGCGCACCAGTCGGCTGATGTTTACAAGAAACTCAACGGCAGCGGCGCGGTCTACGAGCCGCGTTGCCGCCGCCAGCTCCCGCCCTCGACCTACAATGGAGTCATGGTTGAGGTGTCCGCCTATTTGGAACGTATCGGGTATTCGGGCTCTAAGGAGCCTTCGGCGGACACTCTGCGCGCCCTGCATCGCGCGCACATGCTGACGGTGCCTTTCGAGAACCTGGACATAGCCCTCGGTCGCACGATTATTTGCGATGAAAGCAGCTTCCTGCGCAAGATTATCGACGAACATCGTGGGGGATTTTGCTATGAACTCAACGGGGCGTTTGCGGTGCTGCTGCGCGCGCTCGGATTTAGCACAACGCTTCTGTCGGCGTGCGTTGCGCGCCCCGATGGCAGCGATAGTCGGGAATTCGACCATCTTGCCTTGCGCGTTGAAGTGCCGGCCGAACGCCCCCGCCCAAGCGAAGCTCGGACGGGAGATCTTGATCGTCCGTGGCTCGTCGATGTCGGTTTTGGTGACAGCTTTATCGAGCCTCTGTGCCTGGAAGCCGGACTCGAGCAGCGCCAGATTGGCCGCGTCTATCGCTTGATGGAAGCAGGTGGGAGATTCTCTGTGGAGGCCATGTTAGGCGATGACAAGGCAGAGTGGAAGAGGCAGTATTCGTTTACGTTGCAACCGCGCCAGCTCAGCGAATTCGAAGGTATGTGCGCTTACCAGCAAACCTCGCCCGAATCGCACTTCACGCGCCAGCGCATCTGCTCGCGAGCCACGGATCGCGGGCGGGTTACATTGTCGGACTTGAAGCTGATCGAAACCATCGATGGACGGCGCGAGGAGCGCGTGCTCGGTGGAGAGGATGAATGGCGCGTGACGCTCCGGGAATTGTTTCAGATCAATCTCCCGCGGACGCCATAGCCCACAAAAAGGAAAGCCGCGCTATCCCTTCAGCTCCGCCAGCGCGCGCCGCAAATCCTCTGCCTCCGTCGAGTTCGGCTTGAACTTCACGACTCGATCCAGTTGTACGCGCGCCTGCGCCGCCTGCCCGTTCTTCGCGTAGGCCATGCCGAGGTGGTAGTTGTAGACCGCGTTTTCCGGGTCCTTTTTGACGGCTTCCTGAAACAGCCCAATCGCTGTTCCGTAAACGTGCTTTTGATAGAGCGCCCAGCCCAAAGTGTCAGCCGAACTCGGATTGTCCGGCAGTTGCCTCCGCGCCGTCTGCGCCATCGCATAAGCGACTTCCAGGTTTCCGCCCTGCTGCAGCATCACGTAAGCCAGGTTGTTTGACGTGACCCCGTCGTCCGGCTGAAGCGCCAGCGCCTTCTGATACATCTGTTTGGCGCGCTCCCAATCCTGCTTGTTTTCGTAGATGCCACCCGCCAGTATGTAAAACGTGTACTGCTTCGGATTATTCTCGGCCGCGTCCAGATAGGTGTGCAACGCGGTGTCTTCATCGCCTCGGGCCTTTTGCACCAGGCCGAGCTTCAGTAACGCATCGACATTGTTCTTGTTCAACTCCGCGGCTCGTTTATATTCCGCCTCCGCTCCGCCAAGGTCCTTATTCTCGGACTGTAGCTGATCGCCCAGCATGACGTGGAACCCGGAATTGTTCGGATACTTTCCCAGTTGCTCCCGGATCTTCGCAATCGCCTTGTCCGGCTGTTTCTGCACCAGGGAGACATTCGCCACTCCACCCAGGGCATCGGTCGAGTTCGGATCCAGATCGAGCGCCTGCTGATACGCCTTCTGCGCCTCGCCTACCTGGTTCTGCGCCATCTTCAGGTTTCCGAGCTGCACATACGCCGCCGCGTTGTTCGGGCCCCTCTCGATCGCCTGCTTTAAGTAGCGTTCGGCGCTCACATACTGCTTGCGATCCAACTCCGCAATCCCGCGTAACAGGTACCCGTCCGGAGCTTTGGGCTGCAACCCGATAATCTGGTCGGCCTCCTGCGCCAGGGCCGCCGCGTCGTTCTTCTGGATAGCGGCCCGCGCCAGCGCGCCATGCGCCTCGATGATTTCCGGCCGCAGCCGCACCGCAGTCCGCCATTCCGCTTCCGCTCGGTCTCCGTTGCCCATCTGATCGAATGTCATGCCCAGCTGGTAATGCGCCACCGCGTTGTCGGGATCGTTCTTCAGCACGCCTTGCAGCGTGTCGAGCGCATTGCTTGCCTTCCCGCCGCGCATTTCGATCTCCGCCTTGTAGATCGCAGCGTCCACGTCAGCCGGCTGCGCCTTCAGGATCTCCTCATCCAGCTTGCGCGCCTCGTCTAGCCGGTCGTGCATAATCAACAGCTGCGCATAGTTCTTCTTGACGATTAGATCTTTGGGGTGTTCCTGATACAACGCGCCAAATTCAGCCAGCGCCTTGTCCATCTGGTTGCTCGCAATGTAATAGTTGCCGAGCAGGCAATAGCCCACGGAATTCCCGGGAAAATCCTTCTTGGTCTCGCGTAGAAAATCTTCCACTTGCTGCGGCTTGTTCTCCGCCAGGAATAGCCCGCCCAGCGACATTCTCGCATTCGGATCGTGGGGCGCAGTCTGAATCGCCTGCCGGTACCTCTGTTCCGCCTCTGGGAACCGTCCGCGGGTCTGATAGAAATTCCCCAGCTTGATCAATGCCTCGACCGACTTCGGGTCCAGCTCAACCGCCTTGTCTAGATTCTTCTCCGCGTCGCCCCACTGTTGCCCCTCGGCATAGATAATCCCCATGGCCAGATAAGTCTCGGAGCGGGTCGGATCCAGCTGCAGCGCTTTACGCAACGCGGCTAGCGCGCCCGCCGTGTCCTTGGTGGCGTCATCGTAGGTGGCCAGAATCAGGTAAACGTCAGGATTCGTCTGCTGGTTCTGCAGGAGCCAATCGAGTTGTTCCTTCGCGTTCAGGTATGCGCCCCCGCTAACCAACAGCTTCGCCAACTCGATCCGTGCATTGGCGTGCTCGGGATTGATCTGGACCGCAGTCTGGTATTCCTGCAAAGCGCCCTGCCACTGTTGCAGTTTCATCGCTGTGCGCGCCAGCTTGTAATGGGCCTCGGCAAAGCGTGAATCGACCTGGATGGCATTCTGGAATTGGATGGCGGCCTCCGCGTATTGCCCTTTGTCGTAGTAGCGCTGGCCGCTTTCCAGGTATTTCTGCTTGCGAACGTTCGGATCGCGGGAGCAACCCGTCAACAACGCACCCAGCACACACACCGCCACCACCGCACACCTGAACCCCAAACTCGTGGCTCCCTGCATGGCTCCCAACCTCTCACCCACCCAAGTTTTTTGTTATCAGTGCCCGCTTGCACTAACGTACTCGCCGGACATTCTGGAGGAAAAGTTACTGCCGTTATTATCGCAAATCGGCCCAGGTTGAGGGCCGCTGGCTTGCCAAACTGCGCCACTTCCGCCCTCCAAGCATACGCCCGTGGACAGGCGCTTTGGTAATCTGCCCCGGCCCTCCCGCCGGTGTCATAGTTCTACTGGCTATGACTCACTTCCCCCAACCCGACGCCTCCCGGCGTGCGCCCCGAGTCCATCTGAACGGTTCCATCGCCGCTGCCATCCAAGTGGAAGGCGGCGGCCATGCGCGCGCAAAACTTCAATCCATTTCCGTCACTGGCGGCCTGCTGCAATTGCAGACCGAGCTCTCTACCGGCGATTTCGTGGAAATTGCCTTCCTAACCCGTTCCGGGCCCATCCATGCCATGGCCGAAATGCTGCGGCCCGTTCGCAAGGCCAAATCCAAGGCCGCGTGCCTTCAGCCATTTCGCTTTGTGGCCTTGGGCGATCAGGACCATCACAAGTTGAGCATGGTCCTGGACTCGGCCCTGGACGGTGGATCGCTGGACTCCGGCTCCTATCCAGCCAAGTCGTCGAACCTCTGAACAGGCCGTCGCGCTAAACCGGAACTCGTGCTAACGTCATTCCGTAAGTCATTACCCCCCAAGGAATGACTCATGTCATCACGCGCAGTCTTTCTGACCCTTGTTTTTTGCCTCCCACTGCTGTTTGCGCAGGAACACACCACGGCGCCGGCCGGCCCCACCAACGACAAGGCCCAAAAAACGTTTCGTGAGGCGCAAGAACTCGAAACGAAGAAGCATGAAAAGGAATGGGCTCTTGAGGCATACAAGAAAGCCGACAAGCAGGATGGCGGCCACTGCGTCGCCTGCCAGGTCAAGATGGTGAAGTACGGGATCGAGTTGCGCGACTGGAAGACGGCGGAACTCGGCGCGAGCGAACTGATTGCCGAGGCGCAGGGAAATCAAGACGTCGCCGTGGCGCACTATGAACTCGGTCACCTGCTGTATGAAGAAGCGCTCAACAGAAAGAAAGACGACCTGTTCTCGCGCGCGCACGACGAACTGGCGAAGGCATTGGAAACATACTCTAATTTTCCGGACGCGTATTACAGCGATGGTCTTGCGCTCGCGCATCTCAAGCAGGACGCCGCCGCCAAGGCGCGCTTCGAACAGTATGTAAAGATGCGTCCGGCGGACGATCCCGACCGCCAGCGCGCCCTGCGCTTCACGGTTCAGCCTGAACTGGCGCGCGCGCGAATGGCGCCTCCGTTCGCCATCACGGCCATGGATGGGCAACGCATTTCGCTCGACGACTTGCATGGAAAAGTCGTTCTCATCGATTTCTGGGCGACCTGGTGTGGGCCATGCCGCGAGGCCCTGCCTCATATGAAGGAACTAGCAAAGAAATTTCAGGGGCAACCGCTGGTGATTTTGAGCGTCAGCCTGGACGACGACGAAAAAAAGTGGCGGGAATTTGTTTCAAAGAACGAGATGTCGTGGCCGCAATACCGCGACGGCGGATTTTCGGGTTCGATCGCGAAACGCTTCGCCGTCGAGGCCATACCCCACACCTTCACCATCGACGCCGATGGCGTGCTCCAGGATGAGCGCATCGGGGACGCATCGATCGAAGGCAAAATCAAAAAGCTGATTGCGCGCGCCCACGAATTGGAAGCCGCGCAAAAAACCGGCCAGTAGCCACCTATCTTTTCTTCGGCTCCAGAATTCTCTCGATCTGCTGAATGTGATTCAGGTCGTGGCCCGCCACCATCTTCACGATGCGCTCGATGCTTTCCTGCCCGCGCTCGGAATGCATGCCAAACTGCTGCCACTGCTCCGGCGTCAAAATCTTGAGCAGCGCGAGATTCGCCTCCCGGTTAACACGCTGCTGAATGAGATCTTTGCGGGGATCGCGCTTGCCATAATGTAGAGACCCATTCCAGGCATTCTGATCGTAGGCCTGAATCGCAGTTCCCGGAGCGCCGAGAATCGAGCGCATCCGCCAGCCGATCACAATTTCCACGTCGGCCAGGTGCGCCAGAATTTCCGCCACCGACCATTTGTCAGGCGCGGGCTTTTTGCGCAGCTTCGCGGGGCTGGCACCCCTTACGAGCTGCTCGAGTTTCTTGGGTGTGGCTGCCTGCACCTTGAGGGGATCCTGATCTGCGGTGTGGGCCAGTATGCGCTGCGTGTATTGCTGAACCGTTTCACTCACGAATTCTCTCCTTAGTTTGCTCTAATCGTCCCGACCACCATCATTGGACGCGCCCGCCCCGCGAAAGCTTCGTCGAATTTTGCCCAGTCTCAGCGCAGGGTCATAGAGTCACAAAGAACAAGAACAGAGAAGAAAATAGATGTTTTCCCTCTGTGTCCCCGGGTCTTTGTGGTGAGCCGGTCTCGCCCGCTGACCAAAAGTCAAAATGGGCTTCGCTTCCGGCTTCAGGAAAGCTCGCCAACTGCCGATCAGAAAAGGCATTGCAAAGCGCTTTGCGCGTGCTATATCTTGCATTGACCATTGGTCAAACCAGGCCTGGTCAGACCAGATTTGAGGGGGCCCATTTTGGAGGGAATTGTTAGCAGTCTGGCAAAACCAACACAACTGCGGCGGGATGTAAAGCCGCGGCCGAGGTCGGAAGCAAAACGCGCCCGCATTGTTGAGGTCGCGATCCGGCATTTTGCCGATCGCGGCTACAGCGCGGCGCGCGTGGAGGACATCGCGGCACAGCTCGGAATCGCCAAGGGATCCGTGTTCCAACACTTCAAAAGTAAAGATGGCCTGTTTTTCGAGGCCTACAAGAAAGCGGTACTGTCATTTCCGAAATATTTGCAGGTGCCCGCCGACTTGCAGCAGCGTGGTTTTTTCGAAGTCTTGCGCTACTGGCTAGCTCGCACCGAAAACATGGTACGCGACAACCTGGCTTCTTATCGTATTTATCTCGTGGGCAATTACGGCACCGACCTCGCGCTGCGCAAGGAGATCAACCGTTTTCTGGTGACCGAGGATCCCTATGGGTGGCGCGAGTTCGTAAAATTCGGCATCGACCGCGGAGAACTACGCTCCGATCTCGACGTCGACATGATGGGATCGATCCTGGAGTGGACCATGGACCGCTTTCAGGATGCCTTGCTGACCGAAGAGTTAGACCCGGGCCTATTCCGCAAGACCGGTCCGGTTCCGGAAAAGAAAGAGGCGCGCATCGAACAGTTCGTCGAACTTTTGCGCCGGGCCATTGGGGCGGAGACAGCGTCGGCCACGAAGAATTCCTGAAGCCGCATCGCAAGAAATAAAGAGAGAGCCATGAGGATCGAAGCTACGCCCGCGGAGCAGACCACGACACAAACTTTCGGTGCCACTGTTGCCGACATCGTAAACAGTTATGATGTGGCGGCTCCGCTGGCGGAGGCCTCGACCATTCCGGCGCCCTGGTACGTCGACCGGCGTATTGCCGAACTGGAGCGGCAGACGCTCTTTTCCCGAAGCTGGCAGGTGATGGGCCGAGCCGATCAGGTCGCCAAGCCCGGCCAGTTCGTGTCGGCCACGGTTGCGGGCGAACCGCTCGTAGCCGTCCGAGGCAACGATGGCGTGCTGCGCGCCTTCTACAACGTGTGCCGCCATCATGCCGCCGCCGTCGTCACCGAGCCGTGCGGGCAGGTTTCCATTCTGCATTGCCCCTACCACGGATGGAATTACGGCCTCGACGGCGCACTCAAGGGCATGCCTGAGTTCGAGGGCGTCAGGAACTTCGAGCGCAAGGACAATGGCCTCGTTCCCGTGAAAGTCGAAACGTGGGAGCAGTTCGTCTTCGTCAATCTCGACCCCGAGGCCGCGCCGCTGGACGAGTTTCTAGGCTCGCTGATCAACCGCGTTTCCCCGCTCGGCCTAGGCCAGCTCCACTACTTCACGACCAGGACCTACGACATCGCCTGCAACTGGAAGGTCTTCGTCGATAACTATCTCGACGGCGGCTACCACGTGCCGCATCTTCATAAAGGGCTGAGCTCGGTCCTCGATTACAAGCAGTACACCATCGAAAACGAAGACCGGTACTGCCTGCAATCGAGCCCGATGGTGAGCTCGGCCGAAGACGCCGCCACGGGCGCGACCCGCAAGGGCGATCGCGCCCGGTATTTCTGGCTCTATCCAAACTTCATGTTCAATTGCTACGAAGGCTATCTGGACACGAACCTGGTGATCCCGCTTGACGTCGATCATTGCCGCGTCGTTTTCGATTTCTACTTCAGTGACGTGAGCGAGGCGGCTCGCGCCTACAACGAGGAGAGCGTCGCGGTCGGCAATCGCGTGCAGGATGAGGATCTCGGCATTTGCGAGGCGGTGCAGCGCGGCCTCAAGTCGTGGGCTTACGGAGCGGGGAGGCTTTCCGTGCGCCGCGAGGCTGGAGAACAGTGGTTTCACCGCCTGCTGGCGGCCGATTTGAAGAGCGGCTTGTAACAGAACTGAAACGGCAAGCCCGTCTCTTACGCCAGACGATTGATAATTGCGAAGGTGAGGGCGGCTAGCAGTCCGGCAGCGGGAATCGTGAACACCCATGCCCACACGATGCGTCCCGCAATCCCCCACCGCACCGCGGACAACCGATGCACGGCACCGACTCCCACAATGGCGCCGGTAATTGTGTGCGTTGTGCTGACCGGAATTCCGGCCAGGGCAGTCGCGAACAACGTAATCGCGCCCGCCGTCTCCGCGCAAAAGCCGCCCACTGGTTTCAGCTTCGTGATCCTCTGGCCCATCGTCTTCACGATGCGCCACCCGCCCAGGTACGTTCCGGCGGCGATCGCCGCGTGGGCGGACAGAATGATCGGCCAGCGCAAGTGTCCCCAGCTTCCCAGCATGTCGGACTTGCTCATGAACCCGCCCGTATAGAGTGCGCCCGCGATGATGCCCATGGTTTTTTGCGCATCGTTGGCGCCGTGTCCCAGGCTGTAGGCCGCGGCCGAGAGCAACTGCAACCGGCGAAACAAGCGATCGACGGGCTGCGGCGCCGCGCGGCGGAAGATCCAGTAGATCGAGAGCATGAAGATGAATCCCAGAACAAGCCCCATGACGGGCGCCACCACGATGAAGATCAGCGTCTTGTACCAGCCCGAAGCAATGATGACGGAAAACATCGAGTCGCTGCCGCGGTGCAGAGCGGCATTCGCCATCGCCGCGCCCGCATAGCCGCCGATCAGCGCATGGGACGAAGACGTTGGCAGCCCCCACCACCACGTCAAAAGATCCCAAACGATCGCGCCAAACAGCCCGGCGAGCACCACATACTGATTGACGAACTCGAGATGAATCATCCCGCTGCCGATGGTTTTGGCGACCGCGGTGCCAAGGAAAAAAGCGGCCAGAAAATTAAAAGCTGCCGCCCACAAAACCGCCAGCTTGGGAGAAAGAACGCGCGTCGAGACGACGGTAGCAATGCTATTGGCCGAGTCGTGAAAGCCATTCACGAAATCGAAAATGAGCGCTACCAGGATCGTGATCAGGACGAGCACTACGTCGGCGTGCACCGGAGAGGGGGCCTCCTAATTATTGGCAACGGCTCTGGGTAGATCTCAAGGCTATGCGCTCTTCAGCAAAATCGCTTCGAGCACATTGGCGGCGTCTTCGGCTTTGTCGGTGGCCATTTCCAGAACTTCGTAAAGTTCCTTCATCTTGATTAGCTGGATCGGATCTTTTTCGCTCTCAAATAAGCGCGCAATCGCCTTTCGGCTCAGGTGATCGGCCTCGTCTTCCAGGCGATTGACCTCGTCGCAGTGCTTCAACACTTCTCCATTTTTCTCGAGTACCGAAACGCCGCGCGACAGCTCCTCACTCTGCAGGACAATCAGCCCCGCCAGTTCCGCAGCTTCCGGCGGTGGGTCGGTGATTTTGTACATCACCAGCCGGTTGGCGGCCGCATTCGTGAAGTCGAGAACATCGTCGAGCGAGGACGCCAGCTTGTGGATATCCTCCCGGTCAAAAGGGGTGATGAAGCTCTGATTGAGCTTCATGATAATCGCGTGTGTGGCCCGGTCTCCCTTGTGCTCGACCGCCTGCACCTGCGCTACCCGCATGGAGAGGTCGCGCGGGTCCTCCAGAATGGCGCGCAAAAGCTTGGCCCCCTCGGTCAGGTAGCCGGAAAGCTCGGCGAAGAGCTCGAAGAACTTCGCGTCGTGTGGAATCAGGCGCACGATTTCCTCTCTTTCGATGTCGGATGGACGCCTCGGACTTGCTGATTTGAGCCGGACTCTGAAGCCCGGTTCCACGACCGCTGTCTTGCGCTTCTCCGTGTATCTTGCAGGAACCGCTGCAAGGCACACGAGTGCTCTGCTAACCGGGGGCTCCTGTCAGGACCAGAGAGTATACCGTAAACAGAGGTGGCCTTCAGTGCGCAGAAAAGCTCAAGGCTACAGAGGCTGAGGTTTCGCGTCTCGACAAACAATAGCCTAGAACTGATGGCTTGGAGCTTGGAGCTGAGAGCTTGGAGCGGTCGACCTTTAGCGAGTGCCCGGCCCGCCGCCAGGTGGCGGCATGTGGGGTCGTGGGGTTGGGCCGGGCAATGCTATTTACTTCTCTTGGTTCTAGTAATGATGAGACTCTACCCGCCAATGTCTCCCCTCGCTGTGACGGCCGTCACATTCCCGAGTGATTTATAGGCCACACCGCCCTGTGATCATGGTCACCGCGCCCCGCTCCTCCAGGCTTTAAGTTGTGAGGGAAGTCATAGGAAAGGAATCAGGAGAATATGGCGTACGTAATCACCGACAACTGCATCAAGGACCATCTTTGCGTCGATGTTTGCCCGACCGACTGCATTCATCCCAAAACCGACGAGCCCAAGGTCGAAGAAGCCACCCAGCTCTATGTCGATCCCGCCGGCTGCATCGATTGCGGCGCCTGCGTCCCGGCCTGCACTTCGGACGCGATCTTCGCCGTCGAAGACGTTCCTGAGGAAAAGAAAGAGTTCGTGGACAAGAACGCTGCTTATTACACCAACTAGCTTCTTTGTTGCTTGGTCGTTCCTCCCACCCGCGCCCCAGCCTAGGGCGCGGGTGTCTATTGCTAGAGCTCTCGCCCTCTGCTTTACCTCGTTTTCCGCGGATCACGGTGAACCACGCAGATAGGTTTGAGGTTTTCGACCAATCAGCGAAAATCCGTGCTAATCCGCGGAAAGTGAAGTCAAGCTGGACTGGCAGGAGTGGAGGCAACGCCAGGCATAGGCTCAAGTGTTTTCCAAGCCTATGCCCAACGCGTGGCAGTTTTGCCAAGACCCTAGTGGAGCATGAGTCCCGCAGCCGGCTCCGGCTGCATAACGGAAGTCCGATATTCCCTTGGGGGGCGCTTGATTTCGGTGGTCTCGGGAATGAGCACGTCCAGAATGCATTCGAGGGCTGCCGGCGACCCAGACCAGCTTCGCGACCACGAGTCCCGATGAACCGACAATTCCCCGATGAGTCGTCCGGTCGCTTGCGGTTCGGGCTCGGAGTGCTCCTCGCCGCCGGCCAATGGAATTGAGAGGTGGAGCTTCGGCGAAGCCAGCGGCAGGCTCGCCTCTTCCAGCCAATAGGCTACGATTACCTTCAGATGTCCCCGGCAACACGCGCTTCGCGCCTCTCGCTTTCCGGCCAGAGAAGCCTGCCAGGTCAGCACCTTCAAATGGTCGAGCCAACGGTTTTCCATCAGCAAGTACCACCCATCGTGGCGAAAGGTAACCAGCCCGCACACTGCGCAAGGTAAATGTTTCAGGATGCCGCAATCCATCAAGATTTTCCTCATGAGACGCCGCTTGCCAGCCTCGGCATCGTTTGCATCTTTGACGATCGGAGCGCGGCATGTTCAGGAAGGGGAACCGTCAACATTCCGAGCGTGGCATCGAAATGCAACGTGAAATGCGCTGAGCAGGCTCCGCACAGCCAAAAATGCTCGCGCTTTCGCGTTTTACGACGGTTCCCATCGAACCCGTCTTCCAGGTCAGTAGTCGCCGTTTCCGATACAAATAGCTTGCCTTCGCGCAGTGACCGGAACGGGACTGTACATCCCGGGTTCGCGCATTTTTGAAGCATCGTAAGCTCCGTAGTCTCACCATCAGGCTCATGCCCGGGGGAGATCCAGAAACATTGCAACTCTGCGGCCAATTGCCCCACTTAGCAGTCTCATCTTAGGACGTGTCTTTACAGCCAGTTACCTTCTTTGAGCCCTCCCTCGACTAATACCTGCTAAGTGACGATTGACGAAATGCTGTCCGTCGTGACGGCGCACTGACATATCGCACAAAGTAAATGTGATGTGATCACAATGGGTGCAAAGGCAGGCGTTCAGCTAGCGAATGAATAGTGTCCCGATTTACTTCTTTTACCACGGAGTCACAGAGTCACAGAGAAATCTCGAACCTACAAAAACCCGAAAGAGGAAGGATTTACCAAGCGAGTTGGGTTCCTCTGTGTCTCGGTGACTCTGTGGTGAAAGAAGTTCTCATTCCACCAGTTCCAGCGCTCGCTCCTCGCAATCCGGGCACAGAGCAGCATCCTTTAAATCAATCCATTCCACCGCATGCGAGGGCGCCATGACGCAGGAATAGTCACGGCAATGGGTCAGATCGAAAGTGTGGCCGACCTCATGCACCGCCTCCTTGACGAGCCGGTCCACCAGGACGTCATGGTCATCCGCCAGCCCGTAAAACTGCTGTCTGAGCCGGTGATAGGAGACGACGGCGCACGGCCCGC
The DNA here is from genome assembly GCA_963698865.1 of uncultured Acidobacteriaceae bacterium. Lineage (GTDB taxonomy): Bacteria > Acidobacteriota > Terriglobia > Terriglobales > Acidobacteriaceae > Acidiflorens. The sequence continues at coordinate 2,845,659 of CAVOSL010000007.1, forward strand.
CCATCTGTGCCTCGCCAAAAACAAAGGTCAAAATGGGAATGTAAAGATCGACGGCTGTCACACCCAGCACCCGCCACGCGCCGCTCGAATACGGCTGCATCGCCTGTAGAATCTCCGAGGAATGATGCTGTCCACGCTCAGGGTGAAAGGCGAGCTGCGGATCCAGCCGGGCATCTGCCTGGCGAATCCGGCAGGGAATTCGGAAAGCATTGGCCAGCGCGGGCGCCAGGTCTTGTAGCAGCCGCGGGTCGATCTCTCCGATCGGCAGCAGATCGAGCATCTTCATCGCGTTTCGACAGGTCGGCTCCAGCCGTACTTCTTCAACTTGTGATGCAGCGTAACCCGGTCAATGTCGAGCATCTCCGCTGCCCGGGTCTGGTTCCAGCTGCATTGTTCCAGCACGCGCAGGATATGCGATTTTTCCGCCTCTTCCAGCGATTTCGAAGTCCCATTGGAGGACGAGGTCTGGGTTTTAAAGACGAAGTCCTGCTCTCGGATCTCCGGCTCCTGCGCCACCACCATGGCGCGTTCGATGGCATTTTCCAGTTCGCGAATGTTCCCCGGCCAGGGCTGTTGTTGCAGCAGGTCCATGGCGGCAGGATTCACCCGGTTGATCTTCTTATTCATTTGCAGCGAGAACTTTCGCACAAAGTAATTGACGAGCAGCGGAATGTCCTCGTGCCGGTCGCGCAAGGGCGGCAGCTCAATGTGGAAGACGTTCAAGCGGTAGAAGAGATCGGGCCGGAATTTGCCTTCTTCGATCAGCTGCTCGAGATTCTTGTTGGTCGCGGCTACGCAGCGGAAGTCAACCGTAATCGGCTGCGTACTGCCCACCCGCACAATTTCATGCTCTTGCAGCACGCGCAGCAGGTCGGTCTGCGTCTTCAGGCTGATGTCCCCGATTTCGTCGAGAAAAACCGTTCCGCCTTCGGCGATTTCGAACTTTCCCTTCTTGCGATACTGCGCTCCTGTGAATGCGCCTTTTTCGTGTCCGAATAGCTCGCTTTCCAGCAGCGTCTCGGTAAGCGCGCCGCAGTGAATCACCACCAGCGGATGGAAGCGCCGCGGGCTGGCATGGTGAATGGCGCGCGTAACCAGCTCCTTGCCCGTACCGCTCTCGCCCGTGACCAGCACCGTCGCGTCCGTGGGCGCCACCGTCTCGATCGCGTGAAACACCTTCCGCATCGCCTCGCTCTCCCCGATGATGTCCTCGGGCCGCGCCACCTCCGCCACCGTCTCGCGCAGCCGTACGTTTTCTTCCTCGGTGCGTTTGAAAGCGAGGGCTTTTTTCACTAGGTGCGCGATCTCGTCCGGATCGAGCGGCTTGGTCACATAGTCATACGCCCCGTTCTTAAGCGCGGTCACGGCGGTTTCCACCGATGCGTAGCCCGTCATCATGATCACGATCAGATTGGGATTGATCTCATGCATGCGGCGCTGCAATTCGATGCCGTCGGTCCCGCGCATCTTGATGTCGCACAGCACGGCATCCCAATTTTTCTCGGCCATCTTGGTCAGCGCGCCGTTGGCGTCCTCGGCCGTGCCGACTTCATAGCCCTCTTCATGGAACCATTTGGCCAGCGAGTCACGCACGCTCAGTTCGTCGTCCACGATCAGTAGTTTTGCTTGTGGCGTCAAGGCATTCACCTCGTTTTCGTTTCTGTGCCTGCCAGGGATGAAGCAGGCTCCTGCGCTATGGCGGAGCGGCTCGGCACGGGCAATGTGATGGTTACAGTCGTTCCTTTTCCAACTTCTGAATCAATCTTGATCTGGCCGCTGTGGCGTTCGATGATGCCGCGGCTTACGGCGAGCCCCAGGCCTGTCCCGTGGCCGTTTTCCTTGGTCGTGACAAACGGCTCGAAGATCTTGGGCATGACTTCCGGCGGAATGCCGCAGCCGTCATCGCGCACCGTCAGCACAACCCGGTTGCCGTCTTCCGACAAGTAGCGACACAATCCAAAGATTGCCGCCTTTCGCCATCGCGTCGGCTGCGTTCACTATTACCGCCAGCAGCACCTGTTCGATCTTCGAGGGATCGCAATGCAACAGGGGCAGCCCTTCTGCCAGGTCCGCGTGCAGCTCGATGCCGGCGATTTTCAAATTCGGCCGCACCAGCATGGTGGTCTGGCCCACTAGTTTGTTGAGGTCGGTGGACTGCACGTTCATCGGCGACTGCCGCGAGAAGCTCAGCAGATTTTTCACCAGCTCGCCGCAGCGCCGGCTCTCCGATGTGATCAGATCCAGGCACTGTCCCGCTTCTTCTTTCTTCTCGGTGGCTGCCTGGCCGTTGTTCACCCACTTCTTGATGAGCTTCGAATAGGTCAGAATCCCCGACAGCGGATTATTGATTTCGTGCGCCACCACCGCCGCCATCTTGCCGACCGACGCCATGGTCTCGACGTGCAGCACCTCGTCGTGCGCGCGCCGCAGTTCGCGCGTCTTTTCCTCCACCCGGTCTTCCAGCGTGTGCGCCCAGGCCACGATCTCTTCGTTCGCGTCGCGCAACTGCAGGCTCATGATGTTGAAGGAATCGGCCAACATCCCAATCTGATCTTGCGACTGGGATTCGATCTGGTAGCCCAGAGCACCTTCCGTGAGTTTCTCCGTCCCTTCCTGAAGCTTTTTCAGAGGCCGGTCAACCACGTGCCGAATGAAAATCCAACTCAGCACCGCCGTCGCCGCCATCGCTACCGCATCGCAGATCACCACTCTCCACGACAGCTCGGCCAGTTGTTGATCGGTGTGCGCCAGCGACAGGTGCGTATCGAGTACTCCCAGTACCTTCTGGCTCGCCGGATGCGCATGACATTCGGCATTCGAGCAGTTAGGCTGGTTCTCAATGGGCGTGATGATGGCCAGCACCCGCTCGCCTTTCGAGGGATAAATTCGAAATCGATCGGGCCGGTTCAGCATTGACAGAGGTTGTTGCTGCGAGTGGCAGCCGTAGCAGGCTTCGGCGGCTTTATCCACGACCTGGTCGATCTCTGGAGCTTCGGACGAGTAGCTGATGCGCCCTTCCCGATCGAATACCCGCAGCCGCACCACCCCCGGCTCGTTAGCCATCGCGGAAATGGCCCGGTGCAGCCCTTCCCGGTCGTTGTGCAGCATGTACTCGGTGGTATTGCGCTGAATCACATCGCTGATGCGCTCGGCGCTCAGCAGGGTTGCGGCCTCCATGTGCTCGCGCTGCAACCGGATCGTCAGGTACCCCAGCAGCGCAAAAATGACCAGCATTGCCCCGAGCAGCATGACAATAAGCTTGGTTCCAAGCCCGTAGCGCACTGGGGCGGGCGTGCCGTTCGTTTTTGTCTCAGTCTCCTGCATGGCTCAAAACCCCGGCACGGACCGCTACTTCCGGTTCTTCGAGCTTGTGTGCTTTTTCGCTTTCGAAAATCGGCAGGTATCTCACCGCCACCCCGAACAACGCGAAGCCCATCGCGACGATCATCAGCGTGATGGAAAACTCCGTCCACTTCGGCGTGTAGTGATGGCCGACGTACGTCTCAAAGCCGATGAGCGCGATGTTCAGCCGGTTGGTAATGAAGCCCAACACCGTCGAGATCGAAGCCAGATACAGCAGTTGCGGCGACAGCCGCGCCTTTTTGAAGCTGAGGATGCCCATCGGAATGGCGAAGGTCAGCGCCAGCTCCAGCCACAGGAAATAGGCTTCATAGCTGGGCTTGAAGACCTGTCCGAGGATGCCGCGATGGTAGAAGTCTTCGACCCGCAACAGCAGGTTGACCCACAACGCCACCAGGAGCGCCCCGCCCAGCGTCACCAGAACCGGCAGCTCCAGCTGCCGGCCAAAAGCCTTCGCGCTCTGCGTCGATTCGAAAATGGTCATCGCCAGGCCAACCGCGACTGCCGATCCGAAGAAGAAGAACGGCAGCGCTGGCGTGTACCAGAACGGATGCAGCTTGCTCGGCATGATCAGATACAGCGATCCAAGCGAGCTTTGGTGCAGGGTCGAGAGCAGAATGCCGGCCACGATCAGCACCGGGTAGATCTTGTTGATGTATTTGATCGGCTGCCTCCAGTTCAGCCGCTCGAACACGTTGGGCAGAAACTCGAAGAAGAGCACGGTCGTGTACGTCATCACGCAGAACCCGACCTCGAACATCACCGAATGGAAGTTCATGTAGATCATCTGGTGCCAGATGAACCACGGCCGCCCCAAATCAAACAGCAATCCAACGATGAAGAGCAGATAGCCGAGGAATGCAGTCAACACCGCTGGCCGCACAACTGGATGCAGGCGTTCCACGTTGAACAGATAAACCGCGCCCACCATGCAGAACCCGCCCGCCGCCAGCATCACGCCGCACAGGCAGTCGAACCCGATCCACAGTCCCCAGGGAAACTGGTCCGTCATGTTGGAAACCGCGCCCAGACCCCGAAAATAGCGAACGAACGAGGAGTACAGGCCCGCCACCATGATCACAATGAAGACGACCCGCCAAAAAGTTAATCTGAATTTCATTGCCCGCTCCCATTCTTTTCGGTTGCCTCGGCCGCGGCCACTTCATCGCGACGATGCGACACCCAGTAGATTCCGCCCAGCACCAGCGTCCACAATGGGATGAAGTCCGGAATTCGCTCCATCACGCGCCCGGTGTACTCCGGCATCGGCGTGTCGCCGATCTTGGCGGAAGACGGATAGCCAAATTCCTCGACATCCACTCCCGCAATCAGGAGGACGGACGTTCCGCCCACCTCGTCGACGCCGTAGATCCGCTGCTTGTAATTGGAGGGATTGTCACTCAGCCGCTTTTTGGCCTCTGCAATCAGCTCGTCGCGCTCCCCAAATTTCGTTGCCCCGGTAGGACAAATTTCGGCGCAGGCCGTCTGTTTGCCCGCCGCCACGCGGTCCGGGCACATAATGCACTTGCGCACTCGCGGATTCAGCGCCTGCCACTCGTACTTTGGCTGGCTGAACGGGCACGCCACCATGCAATAACGGCAGCCGATGCACTTCCAGACGTCATAAATCACCGGCCCCGCCAAAGTCTTGTGCAGGGCGCCCACCGGGCAAACCGACGCGCACGCCGGTTTTTCGCAGTGCATGCACAGGCGGCGCATGAACTTGTCGTTCTTGGTCAGGACGACCGTGTACTTATGTGCCGATTGCACCGATTCTGCCGCGACGTTGTCGTCATACGGCAGCTTGTTCTGCTGCGCGCAGCCGCTTTCGCACTGCTTGCAGCCGATGCACATGGTTGAGTCATACAGAATGGCCTTACTCATGAGTTGATCTCCGGGCCACTCCGGAACAGGACAGTCCGCACGTCGGGCGTGGGGGTCGGCGGATGTGAGAGCTGTGGCGAAGTGGCAATCAAGCGCCGCCATCGTGGCCGGCTCGTATGCCAAACAAATGCCCGGGTTCCACACCATTTGCGAAACCCGGGCGGGCTGTTCCCGTTTGTCAATGCGAAGGAGGCTCGGCCCTCAACCAGTTTCGGGGAGCTGCCGACAGCACGCGCATCGCGTCCAGTCTGACCGGACACCAGCACCATGCACCTCCGCAGGTTCCCGCCGCCGCTGGGGGACTGGACGGCTCGGAAACCACAAAGGAATAGCCGATCCCTTACTACTTCAGGCCCTTAAGATAGGTCGCGATCGCTTTCGCGTCGTCGGCCGACAAGCCCTTAACGGGAGCCGGATGCTTTGCTGTTTCGGCGATGCCCTTGGTGATTACTGCCTCGTCTTTGCCCGCCAGCGCCGGAGCCTTCATGGCCGGTTTGCCGGCTGCGTCCGCACCATGGCACGCGGCACATTTCGACTTGTACAGAGTGGCGCCATCATCGGCCCAGGACAGACTCGGAATCAGGATGAACAGAGCGACCGCGATCGTCAGTACAAGCGCCGCGATTTTGGTGGTTTTCATGATTGCTTTTTCCTCTCAGAATTTAAGTTTGCGCGAGGGGAGCAGTGGCCAAAAGTAACGTGTTGCTATTTTCACCACTACCGCGACTTCTTGAATCGCCTTGTGGCGATTCACTGCATTTCCTGCCGCGCTGATGTAAGTTTCATCATTGTGGCAATTCTCCGCCGTGACGGGTATCACTCCTGCCCGTGACCCAGATGCGGCCCCGTTCGGTCATTGAACACAATGAGTTGCGGGGAAATCCCTGGGTCGCCGTTCAGGAGAGGCGGCAGACGAACTCAGACGTTTCCCGCTGGGAAGCAAGCGCTAAAGCTCGGCGAATTTTACGTTCATCGACGCCTAGGGCTGCAGCCTTTGCGGCATGGCGCCCGCCAGCAGAAGAACCGCGCCGCAATACATCAGGGTATCTGCCAGGTAATTAAAGCCTTCGAGACTGGTGCGCTCCATGATCGTGATCGGCACGTAAACAATCAACACCAGCAGGAGGATGGTCAAGCCGAGCCACGTCGCGGCGGCGCGGGTCTTCTTGCCGATTAACAACAGGATGCCCGCGACTGCGTAAACTACCGCCGCCAGGTAGGTCCAAATGGCATGCCCGTAGAGCCACTCGGGAGTGATCTTTACGAGCGGAACGCCGGGAACGTGGTTGCCGCGCATGAATTGCTCGAAGCTATAAAAGAGCACGGGAATGGCAATGAAGTATCGCGCAATGGTCGCCAGAATCTGCGAGCCGCGGTCGCGCCACCGCGCCGTGAGGCTCGCTGCCAGAGCGAGCGCGCCCCCGCTGAAGGATAATTCCCGCAGGGTGAGCGTGAGCGCAATCTGATTTCGCGGATTGCGCGCCCAACCCGGAGCGTCGATCAACGCTACGAAAAGGAAAAACGTCAATGCCAGCAAACTCGCCGAGAGTCGTGTCTGAATTCCCGTCACCAGGCTCAGGCCGGCTGCGATAAAGCAGGCGCCCACCAAGTAGGCCCAAAACAGATGCCACGGAATCCACGCCGGTACCATCGACGCGATCACCTTCGTCAAGGTGAAATGTTCCGTGCCAAAGGCCGCGACCGGCGCGGCATAAAAAAGCGGCCCGAACAGAAGCAGTTTGTCGAGTCCCCGCGCCTCTTGCCAGTTCCCGCGAAGAAAAATCGCGGCCAGCCCGATGGCCAGAATTGCTCCGAACACGGAGTATGACCAGATCACTTGGCTGGGAATTACAAGGAGAGCCATCACTGCCTCCGAATTCACAAAGCTGCCGCTCACGACCACTCCTTTCCGCCCCTTTACCTCCGCCTCCGAACAATCCACTCCGGACAATCTGCGCAATCCACAAGCCTTTGGCACGCTCGCAGGGGAGAACGCTCCATAGGACGCGCTCAGGGTCAAGGAGTGAGCAGGACATTTGTTAATTTGTTTGTGGGCTCGAGGATCAATCTTGCTCATCGAGGGGGTTTTGAATGTAATCGCGTGTTACAGCCGCACCTCCGCTCTGATGCAAAGGAAAACCGCCCAGACATCGGGCGGCTCGGTCTGTGGGTACACGCAAACAATCGAGATTGGTTACTTTCTCAGCTTCTTCGGCAAATGGCCGGCATTGGTCCCATGGCCGGCAACTTCACCCTTCTCCGGAGGGCCAGCGGCCAAGTAGCCATAATTGTCACCGAAGTAGGTGCCGGTGAAACTTCCAGCAACGCCCATCCAACCGTACGGGCCGGTGAAAACACCATGTTTCTTCTTGCCCACCTTACCTGATAGCCACAGTGTCCACTGGAAGCCGGTGTACGCATCGTCCTCGGCGTCGTAGATGGCGTCGCCAACGACAATGCCCTTGCCGTGAGCCGGCTGGCCATTGTTAGCGGTGGTGGCGTCGAAACCCACGATCGGCACATTGTACGCGTACCCGCAATCTGTGGTCAGGTCGTCATATCCTGCAACCACGCCGCCGCTGTTATAGGTAATAACGATGTAGTCGCAAAACGGTCCATATCCGCTGGCGGTAAAGAAGCTGAACGTGCCCGTCTGTGCTGAAGCAAAGCCGCAGCCCAATACCACCAAAGCGATCATCGTCAAGCTTTTCGATTTCACTGAATTTCCTCCTTAGAGAAGCGTCCTTAGTAGGCGTCCGTCACCGCCAAAAAGCACGCCGCATTTTCCGCCCAATCCGTCTTCGCGTCAATAAGAGTATTTTTCATCACTCGCTGAAAACGTGGCTCTGGTGCGTTGTTGCAAAATCCCCATTTCACTTATCGACCTTCAAAAGGGCGAATCTAAAGCGCAAGTCTGTAAACACCTGTTTCCGAGCCTGGGGAATCCCGGAAACCCCGTCCCCTAGCCTTCACCAGCCTCCAGAAACTAGTCTCCAGTCCCGCTCAGGCCCGCCGTCTGCGGGCTGCCGATGGCGCTGTCGCTCACGCTCAGTTGTCCTGTTCTCGTCCCCGTCTGTGTGGGTGTAAACGTTACATCGATCGTGCACTTCCCTTTGGCCGCGAGGCTCGACCCGCACGTCGTCGCCGACACTGCAAAATCTCCCGTCGTCGAGATCGCAATGCCCGTCAGCGTGACGGCCTCATCGTTAGTGAGCGTAAACTTCTTCGCCTTGCTCGTCGTGCCTACTTTCTGATTTTTGTACGTTTCGCTGGCGGGAGTGAGCGCCGCCTGCACAGTGCCCGTGCCCGATAGCGCCACCGTCTGTGGACTCCCCGCCGCATTGTCGGTGAAAACCAGAGCTCCGCGTGCGCGTTCCAGCCTGCGTCGGCGTGAAGGTGACTTCCACCTTACACTTGGCCTTCACAGCCAGCGTGGCGCCGCAGGTCATGCTCTGAACAGCGAAATCTCCGCTGGCCGCGATGCCCGTAATGTCGAGAGTCGAGGCTCCGGTGTTGGTCAGGGTCACGGTCTTCGGCTTGCTCGTCACGCCCACCACGGTTTTCGAAAAGGTCAGAGACGTCGGCGAAAGACCCACGATCGGCCCGCTGGCCGTCACTGTGAGCGCTATCGTCGTTTGATTGGTCGAACTTCCGGAGACGCCGTTAATGGTGATGGTGGAGGTCCCGAGAGCAGCGCCGCTTGCGACCGTAATCGTTAGCGTGCTGGTGGTGGTGGTCGGATTCGGAACGAACTGCGCGGTCACGCCACTCGGCAGACCCGAGGCGCTTAAGGTGACCTCGCCGTCAAAACCATCATTGTCAGTGACGGTAATTGTGCTGGTGCCGATATTTCCCTGCGCAATAGAGAGCGTGTTCGGATTCGCGGACAAAGAAAACGATGATGTCTGTCCGAAGAAATCCGACATGGCGGCAGTGGCGTACTGCGTCGGAGGCGCGGTGCTGCACGCGTCCCCGTACACCGCGGTCAGGCCGAGGCCTTGCAGTAAGCGTGCATGCCAGGGCTCCTTCGCCGTAGGAGATATTGGAGACATAGCCCACCTTCGAATACTTCGGGCTGACCATCCCAATGAAAATCTGGCCGCCGCCGTTCTTGTTGTCATTCCTCGATTCGTCAAACGTGACAATTAGCAGGTCTCCATCGTCGAAGGTTGGGCCATAACCGTCCGGATTGGTCAAAGGGCCGATGACATTCGTTTGCAACCATGTATCCGCGTTTAGGTTGATATGGCCGGGATAGGAAGGGCAATCGTGAGCATCGTCGCAACCGTCGGGCGCGATATAGGTGAGGTTGGGTAAGTTCTTAGCCGCGAGGTCGCTCGCGAATTCGCTGAAGGGAACAATGTTATCCGCCTGCGTTGGGTTGTTGTATACGTCCGAGTAATACGGGAATGGGTTGTGGCGAACGTAGTAAGTGTTGTTACCCGTGAGATCGGTAGGGCAGGTCTTGGCTTTATAGTTTCCGCCTAAGTAGCCCGCATTGGGTATGCACTCGGCGTAAGACTTCCACGTCAGGCCCTGGGCCAAAAGTTCGCGCACGATGTTATCGACGGTGCTGGGGAACGGGCAGCCCGAACCGCCGCTGCCGTTGGGATTGCAGGCGTCGTTGTTGGTTAGAATCTGGCCGCTGATGTACTCCTCGTAGTTGCCAATCGAGGGATGCGTGTCAGAGAAGAAGTTCGTCGAATATCCCCAGGTGTGGCCCAGGGCATACAGATTAGGCCACGTAGCGCCGGTGATGTCCGAGTAGTTTAGGTTCTCCTCCACCACCCAGATGATGTGATTGAAGTGAGGAGTAGTCTGCCCCAGAACAAAAGTGGCGCCGAAGGCGAACACGAGCAGAACTGTAACCCACACTAATACCGAGAACCTGAACTTTAATTTCATGAAGTCCCTTTTCAGCGCACGGTAAGGTACCACGATTTGAGCACGACTTGAACTGGAATCTGTTTTGGACTTTAGGAACCGACCGCATCTTCGCCAAGCAGAAACACGCGCCTCTGATATCGTCGAAAAGAGGCTCGTCATAGAGATGTTCAGGCATCGGCTAGATATATTCGTTTTTCTTTTTCTCTGGGGCGCGCTTCTCCGGGCGCAAACGCTCGCTCCTGTTGCCGTGGAAGGCGTGGTTCACGACGCGACCGGTGCGGTCATTCGCGGAGCCGCCGTCAACCTCCAGTCCGGCGTATTCCAGGCATCTACCACTACCGACGACCGTGGCCTTTTCTCTTTCACCAACCTTCCGCAACCGCAGGGAACCGTCGAAGTCTCGGTGCAAGGTTTCATTGGCGTGCGCAAATCATGGTCCGTGGCGAAGTCCGTTGCGAAGAGCGCGGCCAACAACAATTACATCCACCTCGACATCTCCCTCGAACCAGCCTCCACAAAAGAAGAAGTCGTAGTCTCCGCCGCGCGCGCGGAACTGCGCCTCTCCGAAGCTCCCGTCAGCACCGTCCTGCTCTCGACCGAAGACTTCAACGCTGCGCCCTCCGTTCGCACCGACGACGTCCTCCGCGAAGTTCCCGGCTTCTCGCTCTTCCGCCGCTCCGGCAGTCGCACCGCCAATCCTTCCACGCAAGGCGTCTCCCTGCGCGGACTCGGCGGCAGTGCTACCAGTCGCGCCCTCGTCCTCGCCGACGGCATCTCGCTCATCGATCCCTTCGGTGGGTGGGTCTACTGGGATCGCGTTCCGCGCACCGCCATCTCCACCGTCGAAGTCGTGCGCGGCGGCGCCTCGAATCTCTACGGCAGCGACGCCATGGCCGGAATCATTCAACTCCTCATGCGCCCTCCTGAAGCCCCCGCCTTCACCCTCGAAACTTCTTACGGCAACGAACAAACACCCGATCTTTCCCTGTGGACAGGCAGCCGCGTCGGCAAATGGGACTACTCCGCGACCACGGAGATGTTTCGCACTGACGGCTTCCTTCTAGTGCCGTTTGCCGATCGCGGGCCTATCGATAAGAAAGCCAACGTCGAGGATGCGACCGTCTACGCCCGCATTGGCCGCGAGCTTCCGCACAACGGACGAGTCTTTCTCCGCGGAAATTACTTCACCGAGTTTCGCCACAACGGCACCACGCTTCAAACCAACGACACCACGCTCGGAGAAGGCGCAGGTGGCCTCGATCAATCGCTCGGCAAGAATGATTCGCTTTCCATCCGCCTCTATGGAGACGCCGAAACTTACCATCAGACTTACTCGTCGATCAAGAGCATCAACGGCCCGCGCGACACCGAGACCCTGACCGACGCGCAGCACGTGCCCGAGCAAATCGTCGGCGGAGGCGCGCAGTGGACGCACCTTCTAGGCAAGAGCCAGACGCTCATCGCCGGCATGGACTTTAACGAAGTGATCGGAGCCAGCGTCGACGACTTCTTCAACAACGCCACCAACGATGCACAGATCGGTTCGGGGCGCCAGCGCGCTCTCGGCTGGTTCGGCGAAGATATTTTTCAGCGCCCCAAGTGGACGATCATCGCTTCTGCTCGCATCGACGACTGGAGCAACTTCGAAGGGCAAACGTTCGTAGTTCCAGTTTCAGGCCCGCCCACGCTGACGCAATATGCAGATCGCAGAAAGCTGGTGCTAAATCCGCGACTCTCCTTCTTACGCGCGCTCAATCAACATGTATCGGTGACGGGCAGCTTCTACCGCGCCTTCCGCGCTCCCACCCTCAACGAACTCTATCGTCCCTTCCGTGTGGGCGCGATCCAGACGCTCAACAACCCGATGCTGACCGCCGAGCGCCTCACCGGTGCCGAAGCGGGCGTCAACGTCGCAGGTTGGAATCGCCGTCTCAATTTCCGAGGAACCTTTTTCTGGAGCGACATCGTCGACCCAGTCGAAAACGTGACCATCGGAACGAACCTCCAGCAAAAAGAAAATCTCGGCCGCACACGCTCGCGCGGCGCGGAGTTCGAAGGCGTGCTGCGTGTGACGAATAATTTCCAATTCACCGCGGGCTACGTCTACACGCAAGCCACCGTGCTGAGCTATCCCAATCCCGGCGGCAACGATCTCGTAGGACTCAACGTGCCGCAAGTCCCGCGCCACGGCTTCACCTGGGAGGCGCGCTACTGGAACCCCTCTTTCCTCTTCGCCAGCGTGCAAGGCCGCTTCATTGGCCGCCAATTCGACGACGACTTGAACACCCTGCCCCTCGATGCTTTCTATGCCATGAATTTCGAAGTAGGCCGGGCGCTGAATCGGAGCCTGGAGATTTTTGTAGCCGCGGAGAATTTCACCAACCAACGCTATCAGGTCGCGCGCACGCCGGTAGTAAACCTGGGTCCACCGATCTTGGCAAGGGTGGGCATACGCCTCAATTTTCCGGCAGAGAAAAAACAGCTCACGCGGTAGTGAGTTACGCCTTGAGCCGCGATCAAAATGCAACCAAATGGTTGCGTAATGGATCGGCCATAGTTTTCAGCTCGAAGCTCGTAGCTCGTAGCTGCGGCATTGACAAGACCGCGGCCTGTGCTGTAAACAAGCCCGCAATGACTGCATCCGCCCAACCGATCACCATCCGCGACCTGCGCACGATCGACGAACTCAATCAGCTCAAGGCCGTCGAAAAAGAAGTTTGGGGTATGGCCGAGGAAGACGCCATACCATTGACCCTCGCGGTTGCGCTCCGCGCCGCGGGCAACATCTTTGTCGGCGCCTTCGAGCAGAGGCACGATGGCGGAAAGAAGTTGGAAAAAGAAAAGATGGTCGGCTTCGCCTTCGGCTTCCTCGGGCGCGAGCACGGGCAGACCACCATTCACTCGCACATGCTGGCCGTGCTAGACGCCTACCGGCACCTCGATCTCGGAGCGAAGCTCAAGCATGCGCAACGCGAGCGAGCGCTGGCCATGGGCATCCATGAGATGACCTGGACCTTCGACCCCCTCCAGAGCCGCAACGCCCATTTCAATTTCGCCAAGCTCGGCGTCCTCTCCGATACTTACAAAGTGGATTTCTACGGCCCGGAAACTTCCAGCATGCTTCATCGCAACGGCACCGACCGCCTGTGGGTCCGCTGGCTACTAAGCTCACGGCGCGTGCGCGACCGCATCGCCGGGAAAAATACCAGGACCGAGATGCTCGATGCCCTGCGGTTGCTGGCGCCTCTAGTCCGCTTCGATGGCAAGGGCCAGCCGGTGCGGGCAGAGCTGGGCGAGGCGCTCGCCCGCGAGCGGGTCAGCATCGAGATCCCGGGAGAGATCCTGTCAGTCGAGGCGGCGGACATGGGGCTGGCGCGGGAGTGGCGGGAGGCGACGCGCTGGGCCTTCCGGGAGAGCCTGAAGGCGGGCTTCTTCGTCTCCGAGTTTTGCCGGTCGGTGCGGGGGCAACAGGGGCCGGGCGCGTATCTGCTGCAAAAGGGGAACTTAGGGGAGATGGCGGAGTCTTGAGAAGGCTCTGGAGCAAAATGCTCCACGTGGAGCAATAGTTGACAAAAATGTACGTACAAGTTCGGTAACGTATTGAGGATATGGGCATTGCGGGTTTACCGGGCGAGGACTTCTGGGTTACGCCCGCACGGCGCTCAGGATTTCGGTTCTTTATTACGGTTCTCTGGGATCTGCGTTGCGGGACAACGTTGCGGACAGGAGAAAGACGAAGGCCGGGGCGGCGATGAGGAGGAAGAACGGACCGCGCGGGAGGTGTCCGGAGCGGAGCAGATTCCAGATGTAGAAGGCGAGGAGACATCCGATCGCCAGCATTCCCCCCAGCACTTCGCGGAGCCAGGAGAGGAGCAATCCCACCGCAACCCCAACAGGCCAAAGGGCCAGGCTGATCCACTCCTGAATGGTCGGCACGCCACCGATGGGCCGCAGGCTTTCCCCGATAGCGAACAGGAAGACAATCAGGACGTTAAGAACGCTCCACGCGCGGGCTACCCAGCGGGCGATGAAAGCGACCGAGGTTCTTGTCACAAGCTGCTCCGGATTCGGCGAATGGTTTAGTTATACACTCCGGCTCGCGGGGACGATTGAGGATTCGCGGTAGGGCGGTTTTCGATTCTATGTGCTGCGAAGGAACTGGACGGGGGCGCGAGAATGAAAGGTGGGGGAAGATTGCATTTTCGTGTGCGCGGCGTGAAACGAAAGCCGATGTGGATGCACCGCAAGGATGCCCTGAAGCAGCCGGGTAAAAGGCGGATTAGTTTATATCTGGATGGCGATGTGCTGGCTTTTTGTCGGGCTTACGGCCCGCGCTCCGAGAGGCTTATCAATGAGACGCTTGCGGGCGGTGATGGAAGGCATCAATAAATTTGATGATGCCCAGGGCCGCTTACCGAAGGCACTCTGGTCGGTCCCACTCAAGCCAAAAGAAGGCTTGAATGGGCCAACGGTCGACTTGGCGCGGCGACGCCGCGGCTTGGAAAAATCAGTTCAACAATCCTACCCTTTGGAGGTACGCCGCGAAGCGTGGGTCGCCGCGCAGAGTGTCGTAGTCTGGACTCACTTTCAGTGACGTCATCATCGTGGAGTGCGTCGCGTAGCACTTTTCCATCCAATCGAAGGATTCGTCGGCGTTACCCAACGCCATGTGCGCGAACAGCATGTCGGCTGGATCTGGCCGGCTTCCGGAACCCGCTTCGGCTTTCGCAACCGCATCCCGGGCTTCGCTTGGCTTACCAACCATCGATTTGGCTAGGCCTACCATCACCCAGTAGTTAGGTGATTCCCCTGCCACGCGTCGCAGAATCGACAGTTCAGCGTCCAGTTCGGGTTTCATTCTTTTTTCTGCGTAGGCGCGAGCCAGCCAGTAATGCGTCTGCTGGAAACTGGGATCCATCTCGGCCGTTCTGCGCAACTGGACGATGGCGTCATCGTATCGTCGGCTGAAATAGAGCAATTTTCCGCGGTCCGACGCAATCGCCAGCGATAGCGGATCAAGATCCTGCGCTCGTTGAATCTCCGCCAGCCCTTCCTCGAATCGTCCCTGCGCTCCTAAGTAGTCGCCGTACCAGTGATGCGCGGTGGAATCGTTGGGGTTTAAACGAAGAGCCAGTTTGAATTCGCGTTCGGCTTTTGGCCAATCCCATTCATAGTTCATTGCGATCAATCCCAGAGCGGCGTGCGCTTCCGCGTTTTCGGAATCGAGCGCGATGGCTTTTTGCGCCGCCGCTTCGGCTCGGGGAAGCACTACCGTAGCCGGTTCTACTCCCCAACCGCCTTCGAGAATATAGGCGCCTGCCAGACCGACGTAGGCTTGGGCGAAATCGCCATCTTTGGCGATCGCCTGCTGGAGGTATTTCTCCCCCTCTCTCACTCCTTCCGCTGTTCGCTTGTTCCAGAAATAGCGGCCCTTCAGGTACAGCAGCCTCGCCTCGGGATCGATGGCGCGCGACCTGCGCATACGGGTCTGTTCGTCATCCGTCATGGTCGTCCGCAGCGCGCCGGCGATCTCGCTGGCGATCTCGGACTGGAGACTCTGGGCGTCGGCCAGAGGACGGTCATAGCTCTCCGCCCAAATGTGTTGCTCGGGATTCGCTTGCACCAGCTGGGTGGTAATGTGGATCTGGCCGTTGCGCTGGGAGATCGATCCCTCCACCAGAGCGTCAACCTTCAATTCGCGCGCAATTGCGGGCAGCGACTTTCTCGTGCCTTTGTATTGCATGACCGAGGTGCGTGAAATCACGCGCAGGGCCCGGATCCTGGCCAGCTCCGTGATCAAATCGTCCGTCATTCCGTCGGCGAAGAATTCCTGTTGGGGATCTGTCGAGAGATTGGAAAGCGGCAAGACTGCGATCGACCGGATCGCGGGAGCGGCCGCGGACGCTTTACTGCCCCTCTGACCGGAAAGAGCGTGATAGACAAGCAGGGCCACCAGGAACAGGGTGATTACTCCGCCTAAGGCCAGTTTCCAATTGGCTCGGGCCCGACCCGGTGTAATCGCCCGGATTTCATCGGGATCAGACTCAACCTTCGACCCGAGGTCGATTGACCTGAGATCGGTCGCCCCGTTGGACGGGGGGTCCTCCCCTACGATTCGCACCGTTGCCGCAAACCGGTAACCGCGTTTGGCCACCGTCTGAATCAGCGGTTGCCCGGGGTCGCCCAGAGCTTTGCGCAGTTGCGAGACGTTTTGGGCCAGGCTCACCTCTTCGACGAAAGTATCGGGCCAGAGCCGCTGCATCAGTTCATCCTTGGACAGAAGCCGACCCGCGTTCTCGACCAGGACCACCAGTGTGTCGAAGACTTTTGGGGCGAGGGGGATGTCAGTTCCGTTGCTTGCCAGGCGGCGCTCAGCGGTCTCCAGGCGAAACTCGTTGAACTGGTAGATGGGCGGCATTTAGATCGGCTGCATTCTCCAGCTTTCGGGCGGGCCCCGGGGGAGGAAGGGTGCTCAGGATTCTATCAAAGAAAACTCAGGAATTCGTCAAGACTTCGCGCGCGCCTCGGGATTAGATGGATGCAAGTCGGTGGGGGGTTGCAACATCCACATTCCACAGGGCTTCCACGTCACGACAAAATCCAGAGGTTTAGTCGGAGAGAGAGCGATGAAAGCAATTAACGCCGCGTCCTTAACGCGGTCACGCCGAATGGTTCCACGCAACCTGATTCTGCGCACGGCGCTGATTCTCGCCCTCGGCGCACTGCCCGCGTTCGCCCAAATTACGCCGAGCGATGACGCCTACACCAATACGAGTTCACCGGGCGCCAACTTCGGCGCCAAGACCCTTCTCGACGTGCAGAGCGCCTCGCAGAATGCCTACATCCGGTTCGATCTCTCCCCGCTGCCCGTCGACTACACCGGCAGCGATATCGCCAAGGCCTCGCTCAAACTTTACGTCAACACCGTGCCCACAGCGGGCAGCTTCAATGTGGACTTCGTCAACGGCACCTGGACGGAGAAGAAGATCACCGCCAATATGGCTCCGGCGCTCGGTGCCACGGTCGCCGCCAGCATTCCTCTCGGCAGTGCGAATGTGAAGGACTACATCGTCATTGAGA
>CAVOSL010000008.1:0-651136 GCA_963698865.1 uncultured Acidobacteriaceae bacterium
GATGTCCTAGGCCAGGCTAGACGACGGGGACTCTCCGGCTGAAAAGATCTCTGTGCGGCCGGATTTATGCAGAACTTCATACTAACAGCGCGCTTTTTACGCTGTCAAAACCATGGCCTTCGCCTATCCACAGAATTGAAAACCGCAGAGGCCGCTGAGGACGCAGAGGATTGAGACTCTAAGACCCTCCGTGTCCTCCGTGGTTTTCATTTGCTTTCCGCAATTTCCAGAGGATTAGAATATCCCAATGCCCGATTCACTCTACTTGAGCCTGTGGTTCCCAACCTTCGACCTGCCAGAGATTCTCCCTCGCACCGTCAGTGTCCTGCAGCAGCTTCCCTTTTCCCATTCCAGACCCGGCGTGACCTACGCCGCCGTTCATCCCGTCTCCTGGGGCGAGCCCACTATCCTCGAGCGTCGCTTTGCTCCCGGTCTTCCCCCGGAAGAGGCTGCGGGTGCCGTTGCCGACTTTCTCCACGAAGACTATGCGTACGTCTTCGAAGGCTATTGGGACCTGTGGAGCCCTCCAACGGGCGCCCAGAAATGGATCCAGGAGCCGCTCCTGGTTCGCACCATCGCTCATGGCCCCGAGTTCGAAGAAAATGCCGCTGCGGACGCCGGCCATATCCAGATCGACTTTGGTCTCGACACTCCTTTTCTTCACGACGAACTTGCCTTGAGCCTCGAGGCCGAAAACTGCATTCGCAGCAATGTACAACGCCTGGTGGAATTCACCGCCAATGTCGAGAAGAATTCCGGAGCAACCGGCCGCCTGCTCTGGTCCGAATCCGAGGAAAATCTAGCCCAAAAACTGATCGCCAGACTTCAGAAAGCAAACTGAAAAAAGAAGACACGGAGTTTCCAAAAATCCTCCGTGTCCCTCAGTGTCCTCCGTGGTTGTTATTTGGTCCGTCCACCCTCTATCTTCAACGCCTCGCTGGCCGCCGTCTGCGCCGCCGCCAGCCGCGCTGTCAGCACCCGGAACGGCGAGCAAGAAACATAATTCAGCCCCGTCTGATGGCAGAACTCCACCGACGACGGCTCGCCGCCGTGCTCACCGCAGATGCCAACCTTCAGGTTCGGCCGCGTTTTGCGTCCGCGCTCCGTCGCCATCTTCACCAACTGCCCAACCCCCTCGCGGTCGAGCACCGCGAACGGATCGTGCTTGATGATCCCCAGCTCAATATAAGTCGGCAGGATCTTATTCACGTCGTCGCGCGAGAATCCCCACGTCGTTTGCGTAAGGTCGTTCGTCCCAAAGGAAAAGAACTGCGCTTCTTTCGCGATTTCGTCGGCCACCAGCGCCGCCCGCGGCAGTTCGATCATCGTGCCGACCATGTAATCGACGGTCCTCTCCTTTTCAGCGAACACTTCTTTTGCGACGCGATTGACGATTGCCGCCTGGTTCGCCATTTCGTTCAGCGTCGCCGTGAGCGGAATCATCACCTCCGGAAACACCTTCACGCCCTCTTTCGCCACCGCCACAGCCGCCTCGAAGATCGCGCGCGCCTGCATCTCGGTGATCTCCGGATAAGTGATTCCCAGCCGGCACCCGCGATGCCCGAGCATCGGATTGAACTCGTGCAACTGCTCCACACGCGCCAGCAGCGTCGGCATCAGCTTCTTCAAATCGCCGACTACCTTTGCCCCATAATCCTTATACTTCCCTACCAGTGACTTCTTCTCCTTAGCGTCCGCATACTGCAAAGTCGCGATATCCACCATCAAGTCTTCGCGCCGCGGCAGGAACTCATGCAGCGGAGGATCGAGCGTGCGAATCGTCACCGGGAATCCGTCCATCGCGCGGAACACGCCGATGAAATCGTTGCGCTGCATGGGCAGCAGTTTCTTCAGCGCCGCCCGCCGGTCTTTTTCCGTGTCGGCGAGAATCATCGCCCGCATGTGGGGGATCTTCGCCTCGCCAAAGAACATATGCTCGGTGCGGCACAGTCCGATCCCCTCCGCGCCAAACGCCCGCGCCTGAATCGCATCCCGCGGAATGTCCGCATTCGCCCGCACCTTCATCGTGCGATACGGATCGGCCCATGCCATAAACTTCTGCAACTCCGGATCATCCGGCGACGGATCAAGTGTGTTGAGCTTGCCCTTGATCACGCGGCCAGTCGTCCCGTCGAGCGAAATCCAGTCGCCCGCCTTGAACACCTGCCCCTTCACGCGCATCTCGCCCGCTTTCTCGTTCACGTCCACATCGCCCGCGCCCGCCACGCAGCACTTGCCCATGCCGCGCGTCACCACGGCCGCGTGGCTAGTCATGCCGCCGCGCGACGTCAGAATGCCTTTCGCCACTTCCATGCCGTGAATATCTTCGGGCGTAGTCTCGCCGCGCACCAGAATCACGGAAGCCTTGCCATTCTTATGCACCGCCTCAACGGCCTCATCGGCGGTAAAGACGATCTGCCCGACCGCCGCGCCCGGCGATGCAGGCAAGCCCTTCGCCAGCACTTCAATCTTCTGTCCCTTCTCATCGAGCCGCGGAACCAGAAAATCGTAAAGCTGATTCGGTTCCACCCGGAAGATCGCCTCTTCCTTCGCGATCAGTCCTTCGTCCACCATCTGTAACGCCACCCGCACCGCCGCCAGTCCGGTCCTCTTGCCGTTCCGTGTCTGCAGCATGTACAGCTTGCCGTCCTGAATGGTGAACTCGAAATCCTGCATATCCTTATAATGCGTCTCGAGCCGCGTAGTGATCGCACGCAGCTGCCTGTAGACCTCAGGCATCGCCTTCTCAAGTTCCAGAATCGGAACCGGCGTGCGAACACCCGAGACGACATCTTCCCCCTGAGCGTTCATCAGGTATTCGCCATAGAATTCCTTCGTCCCGTTCGCAGGATTACGCGTGAACCCAACACCCGTACCCGACGTATCGCCGAGATTGCCAAACACCATCGCCTGCACATTGACCGCCGTGCCCAAATCGTCGGAGATACTGTTGATTCGCCGATAGTGCTTCGCTCGATCGTTCTGCCACGAGCGGAACACGGCATCGCGCGCCATCGCCAACTGCTCATGCGCATCCTGCGGAAAGTCGCGCTTGGCATGCTTTTTGACGACCTTCTTATATTCCTCGATCACTTCCTTCAACGCCTTGGCATCGAGTTCGGTATCGAGCTTCACCTTCCGCTGTTTCTTCTTGCCGTCAAATACTTCCTCGAACTCCGCCTTCTCAATCTCCAGCACGACGTTGCCGAACATCTGGATCAGCCGCCGGTAGGAGTCATACGCAAACCGCGGATTGTTCGTCCGCTTCGCCAGCGCCTCCACGCTCTTGTCATTGAGCCCAAGATTCAAAATCGTGTCCATCATCCCAGGCATCGAAAATTTCGCACCCGAGCGCACGCTCACCAGCAGCGGATTCTCCCCCTGACCCAGCTTCTGCCCCTGAAGCGCCTCGAGTTTTGCGAGCGCCGCATCCATCTGGCTCTCGACTTCCTTCGACACCGCATTCTTTCGCATATACTCGCGGCAAGCCTCCGTCTGAATCGTGAATCCGGGAGGCACCGGCAATCCCGCATTCGTCATCTCCGCCAGGCCAGCGCCCTTGCCGCCCAGCACATCTTTCATCTTGCCGTTGCCGTCAGCCTTCCCGCCGCCAAATGAGTAAACGTACTTCGTCGAGGCATTGTTAGAAGTAGAATTTTTGCTTTCCGCAATTTCCGCGTCAGGGAGAGTAATCGTAGCCATAATGTATTAGTCCTTTCGTCTAATGCCGGACAACCCGGCGATCTTGAAAGTAGCGCCGGCGACTCGCCGGCGGTACGGCGGGCGACTCGCCCGCCGATCATCCGTCACAACCGTTTACTTCGAACCTTCCGTCACCATCTCCGAAAAATCGGCGATAGTAGAGAACTCCTTGACCAGTGTCTGCAGCAAAGCCAGACGATTCGCGCGCAAATGGTCATCGTCCACCATCACCATCACCTTGTCGAAAAACTTATCGATAACAGGACGCAACCGCGCAATTTCGAGCAACGCCTGCTCATAATTACGAGAAGCCCGCAACTCCTCAACCGCGCGAGCCGTCTGCGGAATCAGTGCCGCCAACTCCTTCTCCGATTCCTCCACCAGCGCCGCAGCCTCCAACCAATCCGCAATGCGGCGATTGTTCTCCGCTGCCTGTCGCAAAATATTCTTCATGCGCTTGAATGCAATCGAAATCGATTCAAAATCCGTTGACCCGCGCACCCTGCTCACCGCCTCCGCCCGAGCCACCGCATCCACCACATCCTCAGAATCGGCGGCCAGCACGGCATTCACCACGTCATACGCATGTCCGCGCGCCTCCTTCAGATAAAACTCCAGGCGCTCCCTGAAAAACCCTCGAATCGCCCCCGCATAATCGGATTTCGCAAATTTCTTCTCCGCCTCCGACCCGCAGTACTGCTCCCGCGCATCCACCATCATCTGCGACAACCGCAGCGGCAGCTTGTGCTCTGCAATTGTCTTCACAATCCCATTCGCCTGCCGCCGCAATGCAAACGGATCCTTCGATCCACTCGGCACCAGCCCCAGAGCAAACATGCCGGCGATCGAGTCCGCCTTGTCGGCAATCGAAAGCACCGCCCCCTCCACCGTCCGCGGCACTTCGTCCTCCATCGACTCCGGCTTGTAGTGATCGTAGATAGCGTCGGCCACCGCCCAGCGCGCAGCCTCTGGCAAGTCCGGATCCAGTTGCTGCGCCCTGGCATATAAGCCGCCGACAATTCCCTGCAACTCCGTGAACTCCTTCACCAGCTCGGTTGTAAGGTCGGTCTTCGCCAGCAGCGCAGCCTTGTGCACAATACCCGGCCGCACCGCCATCCCGTTCTGCTTGATCGTCTCCGCAAACCAGCTCGCCAGATGCTGTACCCGCAGCGTCTTTTCGTAGTAGCTGCCCAGGTCTTTCTGAAATGTGACATGCTTCAGCAGCTCAACCCGCTCGCGCAGACTCTGTTTCTGGTCGGTCTGCCAGAAGAAGCGCGCGTCGTTGAAGCGCGCCCGCAGCACCCGCTCATTGCCATGGCGGATCAATCCATCCGCATCGCCGTCGGTATTAAGCACCGCCAGAAAATACGGCGACAGCTTTCCGCCCGCCCCTTCAATCGCAAAATATTTCTGGTGGTCCCGCATCACGGTCACCAGCACCTCTTCGGGAAGCGCCAGAAACTCCGCGTCAAAGCTCCCCAGAATCACCGACGGGAACTCAGTAAGATTGACGACGGTCGCCAGCAAGGCCTTATCTTCGCGCCACCGCGCGCCAGGAATCGTCCGCGTAGCCGCATCCAGCGCCATGCGGATCACTTGCTCGCGTTCAGGCCCGCCCAAAACCTTCGCAGCCCGCAGCGCCTCCACGTACGAACTCGGCCGCGCAATCGTCGCCCCGTCGCGCGCCAACTGGCGATGTCCCCGCGAGTGCCTGCCCGCCGCAATCCCAAACACTTCCATCGGCACAACCTCAGCATCAAGCATTGCCACCAGCCAACGCACCGGACGCACAAACACTTCTCCGCGCTTCCGCCAGTACATATTCTTCGGCCAGTACAGCGACGCAATCTCCTTAGGCAGCGCCTCCGCCAGAATCTCCGCCGCCGCCCGCCCTTTGCGCGTCACGGTAGCGCCCAAGTACTCGCCCTTGGGAGTAGCCACGCGCTCCAGCGCGCCCACATCCACTCCCACCTTCTTAGCAAACGCATGCGCCGCGGGAGTAGGCTGCCCATCCTTGAACGCAACTTGCGCCGACGGCCCCGTAACTTGCTCAGTAACATCGGGCTGCGTCGTAGGAATCCCCGCAGCCATCACCGCCAGTCGCCGCGGCGTATCCAGCGAAGTAAGTTTGCCGCGCCAGGCGCCAACCGTTCCCGCTGCAGCAACGCACCCACGCGCTCGCGCAACTCGCCCATCGCGCCCTCAATCATCCGCGCGGGAATCTCTTCACATCCAATCTCAAGCAAAAAGTCAGCCATTGGGTAATTACTTTATGTTCTCAGAATAAAAATCCTGTGAATGTGAGCCGAATCACAAGAATTTGCTAGTACTCTCGCTAGCTTCGATCCCACCCCAACTCTGTCATCCTGAGCGGAGGAGTGCATTTCACGAAGTGAAAGCACTGCGGAGTCGAAGGACCCCTACGATATTTCCCGACACCTGCCGACGCAGGGAGTTCTCACGATGCACTCAACGGAAGTCTACGTAAGCACCGGCGCCAACTTGGCCTTCTTCTCTTTCCCGGCAGGTTTCGCATCCCGCTCCTCTTTTTCCGGCGCCGGGTACTGCTGGTCCATCCAGGCCTTCGCAATCCCCACCGCCAGAGCCCGCACCCGCGCAATCACCCCCACCCGTTCCGTCACCGAAATCGCCCCGCGCGCATCCAGAATATTGAAATAGTGCGAGCACTTCAGGCACAGATCGTAAGCCCCCAGCAAGGGAAACCGCGCCTTTTCCCGCGCCGCTCCATCCTCCGCCGCTTTATCCCGCCCCAACTCTGCATACCGCTCCAGCAGCCGCTTGCACTCCGCCTCGCACAATTCAAAATGCTTCCAGGCGCTAGCCACATCCGCCGCCTCAAAGTTGTAAACCGAGAATTCCTGCTCATCCAGCAGCCGCACGTCCCCATACTTCACTTCCCTGCCGGTATCCGGATCGCGCGCCCACACAATGTCATAGATCGAATCCACATCTTGCAAAAACGCGCACAAGCGCTCCAACCCATAAGTCAGCTCCGCCGAAATCGGATCCAGATCCACTCCGCCGCATTGCTGGAAGTAAGTAAACTGCGTGACCTCCAGCCCATCCAGCATCACCTGCCAGCCAATCCCCCAAGCCCCCAGCGTAGGAGACTCCCAGTTGTCTTCCTCAAACTTGATGTCATGCTGCCGCAGATCAATGCCAATCGCCGCCAGCGACTCCAGGTAAAGCTCCTGAACATTCTCCGGCGGAGGCTTCAAAATCACCTGCAACTGCATGTGCTTGAACAACCGATTAGGATTCTCGCCATACCGTCCGTCCGCCGGTCGCCGCGAAGGCTGTACATAAGCGACTTTGTAAGGATTCGGCCCAAGCACGCGCAGAAAAGTCTCGGGCGCCATCGTTCCAGCCCCAACCTCAACGTCATAAGGCTGCTGGATCACAGCCCCGCGCGCCGCAAAAAAAGCCTGCAGCTTAAGAATGAGTTCCTGAAACGTCAGCGAATTAGGCTTTGATTGGTTCATCGATATGAGTTCATCAATCTGAGTCCATCTAAAGTGGCGTTGTCATCCCGAGCGCAGCGAGGAATCTGCAGTTCGCCGCCATCTCCACATTACCGACCACGAGCAACCAACTCGCGGCTCGTAACTAGCAACTCGAAGCTAGATCCTCTCCAGCATCCCGGCCGTCACCAGCTTCTTCTCAATCTGCCGTTCCAGCACCTGCACCAGAAACTTCCGCAAATCCGCGCCCAGCCCCTTCGGCCAGTCAAACTCTGCAAACTCGGAAACTCGCGACCGCAGCATCTGCGCCGCAATCTTCCGCGACTCCGGAGACATCTCCGACGACGCAATCCTTTTATCGTCGCCGCAAACCAGCCCATCGGCCAAAGCATGCCAATAAGCCCGCGTTCCATCCAGCGCCCGACCACAAACCACGCACTCCGCAAACTCCGGCAAAAAACCCATCAGCCGCGTCATCCACAGCTCGAAGTACGTAACCGGCATCCACAGCGCCCGGCCGCGCAATTCCGCCAGCACCGCCAGTGTCAGCCGAAACACCGCATCGCTAGCCTCGCGATCCGGCATCAACTGATCCAGCAACTCCGCCACATGCGCCAGCGCCGTCGCCCGCGCATATGTCACTTCGCCCGTCATCGGCGACTCAATCACCTCGCACGAATCAAGCCGCACCAATTCCTGCCGTTCGCGGTCGTCATAAACGGCCCGCACATACGTCATCGGCTCCAGCGCGCCCCCAAAGCGGCGTTTGGACTTCTTGGCCGCCCGCGCCACGCCTTTCACCTTACCCTCCAGCCGCGTAAACAGCGTCACCAGCAGATCCGACTCACGCAGCGGATACGTGCGCAGAACGATCGCTTCCGACTCCTTCAGCGCCATGGCTCAGGGTTAAAGTTTGATTGTAATGGATGGAGTGAGAAGGCGTCAGCAGCGAGCCCGAGAGTCAGCTTCGAGCTACGAGCCGCGAGCTACGAGCAAACAAAATCGTGCGGATTAGAAACCTGAAGTGTCGCCCGAAGCTGATATCCGAACCGTCCGCTCGCACCTCATCGCTGGAAGCTGCTTGCTTAAAGCTCGAAGCTGCTTTTGCTTGCTCGGAGCTCGAAGCCGTTTTTGCTAGCTCGAAGCTCGTAGCTCGAAGCTCCCCTACCGTCCGAAGTACTTCGCGTTCCGTTCGGTGAACGCGTTCCACTTCTCCGGCAGGTCGTCGAGCGCAAAGATCGCCGACACCGGACAGACCGGAACGCAGGCTCCGCAGTCGATGCACTCGACCGGATCGATATACAGCATCTCCTCCGTCGCGTACTTCTCGGAATCCTTCTTGGGGTGAATGCAATCCACCGGGCAGGCGTCAACGCAAGCAGTGTCTTTGGTACCGATGCAAGGCTCGGCAATTACGTAGGCCATCTTTTTAGTGCTCCTAGAACCTGTGGAGGGTAACAGAACCTATGCAAAAATTGTAGCAGGAATTTTTGCGCCGCGCGCAAGAGGAATTCCACTCCGCCAACCCCCTTGGGAAGAGGGTGCCTTCAGCTAGCTTCCGCTAGTCGGATGAAATCGCTCGGCATTCGATCCGTTCGCGTCCTCAGTCCCCAGCGCCCTGCGCAAATGCCTCGCCCGTTTCCGGTTGCGGCGCCTCTGCCAGACCCCGCGCCGGCGCGCCTCGCCACGCCCCAGCTTTGAACCCTTCCCGCACCAGCTTGAAAACCGTCCGCCGATTCTGCGCCAGCATCTTGACCCACGCCCTCTTTCCCATCATCGGGAAATAAATCCCGCGGAAACAAAGCCGCGCCAGGAAGATGTTGACGCGATAGCCCAGCGGTTGATCGCGCAGCGAGTCGACCGCTGCCGCCAGCGCCTCCGGACTATACGCCTCAGCCCACCCACGATTCACTTCCTCATGCGCCTCGTCGATCGTCATCTTCAGCGGTGTATGCGCCATGGCGAACGGAATGAATTCCTGCCAGTGCTTCGGTCGCGTCAGCCGCCCGGCTTTCTCCAGGCGCTTGTACAGCGGAGTCGCGGGCAAAGGAGTCAGCAGTCCAAAGATCGGCAGCCCCGGCGGCCAGGTTCGCACCTGCCCCATCGTCCGCTCGGCTACTCCAACGGTGTCATTATCCATCCCAAAAATGAAAGAGGTGATGGCATACACGTTGCGCGACGCCAACCGCTCCAGCACCGCCGCGTACTCGCCCGGCTTGTTGAATCCTTTGTTCACGTCTTTCAGATTCGCCGGATCAATCGACTCCATGCCGATAAAAACCCACTTCCCTCCCGAAGCCGAGATCAGGTCCACCAGTTCTTCGTCGCGCAAAAGATTCGCGCTGATTTGCGCCACCCAATGCACCTGCGCTCCCGCCGCAATAATGTCGCGCAGCAGCGACTTCGTCCGCTTGATGTTGATGGCAAAATTGTCGTCAATAAAGAAGACCGCCATCTGGCCCTTCTCCTTGCGGGCGCGCGCCTTCAACAACAGCAGTTCATTGACAACGCTTTCGTTGCTCCGGAAACGAATCGAGTCCCCAAAAAATCCCGTCACCGTGCAGAACTCGCAACCGTACGGGCAGCCCCGCCCGGATTCGACCGGAATAATCCGAAACGACCCCCACCCTTCCCCAATCTTCTGAAGCAGTGGCGTAACCGCCTTCGGCACCAGGTTGAACTGCTTGAGGTCAATCGAGTCCCAAGGTATGACGGGATAATCCTTCAGCGACGGCTTGCTCTCCTGCCCAAAAGCATCCACCGGAGCATAGACAGCCTTAAGCTGACCGCGTGCCGCATCCTCAACAATCCGAGGCCAGGTAGCATCGGCCTCACCCAGCGCTACCGCGTCGGCATGCTGAGGACCGCCAGCGCGCCCCAGCGCCTCATCGGCCATCTCCGTAACGTGAGGTCCGCCCATCACCACCGGAACCCCCGCAGCTCGCACCGCATCCGCCATGCGATACGCCTTCGCGATCATGCGCGTCATCGCCCCAATGCCGACGAGTCCAATCTTGTGGTCACGCACATATTGCGCGATGCCCGCTTCATCCATGGGAGAGGCGTTGCCATCGATCAGCGCCACCTCATGCCCTGGCGGCGTCAGCGCCTGCAACAGGAACATCCACAGATGCGGCATGAAATTACGCGTGACACCGTTGTCGGGGTTATAGAGCAGAATTTTCATCGTTCCCTCGCGATTCCAGAAAACGCCCTTCGGTGCGTGTTTCATCGCAGGGAACAAACATCGGGCCCCAGAACGGAGCCTGCCCTGTGCAGATCAAACCTATAAGTCTTGCGCTTGGAGTCCTCACCTACTTATGGCATCGTACACCCTTGGCGCACTTTGGCGCATGTCCATTTCTGCCGGTGCCCTAATGGCGAACCGGAATGGAACTAAGAACCGCACCACCTTCTCATTGACGGAATAAATCTTTCCCCCTAAGATGGCGGCCACACGGTGACTGCGCCACCAATGCTCCTCAAAATATGATCGGGCAAATCGTCTCTCACTACCGCATTCTTGAAAAAATTGGCGGCGGCGGCATGGGTGTCGTCTACAAGGCTGAAGACACCACCCTTGGCCGTTTCGTCGCCCTCAAATTCCTACCCGATGAAGCCAACGAAGATCCCATGGCGCTCGAGCGCTTCCGTCGCGAGGCTCGTTCTGCCTCTGCCCTGAATCACCCCAACATCTGCACCATCCATGAGATCGGCCAGCACGATGGCCACCTCTTCATCGTCATGGAGTACCTGACCGGCCAGACCATGAAGCACCTCCCCGGCCAGCGTATGGACCTCGACCGCCTCCTCAGCGTCAGCGTCGAGGTAGCCGATGCTCTCGAAGCCGCCCACAGCAAAGGCATCGTCCACCGCGACATCAAGCCCGCCAACATCTTCATTACCGATCGCGGCCACGCCAAGATCCTCGACTTCGGCCTCGCCAAGGTCACGCAACAAACGCGCCGTGTCAGTGGCGACTCGCTCACCAGCGCCGGCGCGAGCGCTCTCGATCTCACCAGCCCGGGCAGTGCCGTGGGCACGGTCGCCTATATGTCGCCCGAGCAACTCCGCGGCAAGGAACTCGACGAACGCACCGACCTCTTCTCCTTCGGCGTTGTGCTCTACGAGATGGCGACCGGTACCGCGCCCTTCCGCGGCGAAACCTCCGCGATCATCACCGAAGCCATCCTCAACCGCGCCCCCGCTCCTCCCTCCCGCCTCAATCCCGACCTGCCCCAGAAGCTCGAAGACATCATTAATAAAGCCCTCGAAAAAGACCGCGAGATGCGCTGCCAGACGGCCGCTGAAATCCGCGCCGACCTCAAACGCCTCCAGCGCTCCCTCGATTCGTCCCGCACCTCGGTCGTCACCGAGGCACCCGGACCACCTTCGGGAAGCGGTCCCGTCGCCACTTCGGCCGCAAGCTCGTCCTCCACCAAGGTCGTCGCTGAGCCCCGAAGGTTTGGCATCACGGTGCTGGCGGC
Source organism: uncultured Acidobacteriaceae bacterium (assembly GCA_963698865.1). Classification (GTDB taxonomy): domain Bacteria; phylum Acidobacteriota; class Terriglobia; order Terriglobales; family Acidobacteriaceae; genus Acidiflorens. The sequence goes on from CAVOSL010000008.1 coordinate 11,672, forward strand.
CTGCGCAGTAGTCATGCTGGCTCTCGGCGTCATGGCCGGCAGAGTGTTCTTCTCCGAACCTCCGCCGCCTCCACCGCTCTACCGCCAGCTCACCTTCCGCCGCGGCAGCATTCGCTCCGCCCGCTTTGCTCCCGACGGCCAGACCATCCTCTACAGCGCCGCCTGGCAAGGCAGTCCCATGGACGTCTTCACCGCCCGCCCCGAAGCTCCCGAAGCTCGTTCCATGGGCCTAAGTCGCACCCAGCTCATGTCCGTTTCTTCCACCTCGGAAATGGCGGTGCTGCTGAACGCACACGCCGTCGGCACTTGGGTCACCATGGGCACGCTCGCCCGCGCCCCGCTGGTCGGCGGAGCCCCTCGCGAAATCCTCGAGCATGTCCAATGGGCCGACTGGGCGCCCGACGGCAGCGGCTTGGCCGTAGTCCGCGACTACAACGGCCAAAATCGCCTCGAGTATCCCGTCGGCAAAGTTCTCTACGAAACCGGTGGCTGGATCGGTCATCCCCGCTTCTCTCCCCAGGGCGACAAGATCGCCTTCCTCGATCACCCCATCCAGGGCGACGATCGCGGATCGGTCGCCATCGTCGATCTCCAGGGCAAGAAGAAGATCCTCTCCGGCGAGTGGTACACCATTCAAGGCCTCGCCTGGAATCCCAAAGGCGATGAAGTCTGGTTCACCGCCAGCAAATCCGGCATCGACCGCACATTGTCCGCCGTCACGCTCGGCGGCAAAGAGCGCATGGTTCTCCGCCTCCCCGGCGCGTTAATGCTGCTCGACATGGGCAAAGACGGCCGCGTCCTCCTGATGCGCGCCAGTTGGCGCCGCGAACTGATCGGCGTGGCCTCCGACGAAAACAAGCAGCGCGATCTTTCCTGGCTCGATTATTCCTACCCGGCCGAACTCTCCGGCGACGGCAAAATGCTCCTCTTCGACGAAGAGGGCGGAGGCGGCTCGCTCGACTACTCCAAGTCCGGCGGTCTCTCTTACGCCGTCTATCTAAGAAAAACCGACGGCTCGCCCGCCGTTCTTCTCGGCCCCGGCGGCGCGATCGCCCTCTCGCCCGACGGCAAATCCGCCATCGCCCAGACCCAGGATTCTCCCTCCCAACTCCGCCTCTTGCCCACTGGCGCAGGCGAGGCGCGAGCCCTCACCAACGACAACATCTCGCACAGTTGGGCGCACTGGTTTCCTGACGGCAAGCGCATTCTCTTCGCCGGCAACGAGCCCGATCACGGCGTCAAGCTCTACGTCTACGATCTAGCCAGCGGCAAGAGCCAGGCGATCTCGCAAGAGGGCGTCAACGGCAGCACTTTCGTCATCTCGCCCGACGGACAGTGGGTCGCGGGCATCGGCCCCGATCAGAAGGGCTATCTCTATCCGGTTGCTGGCGGAAATCCGGTTCCAATTCCCGGCTTCAATTCAGCCGAGGAGCCGATCACATGGAGCAAGGACAACAGCTCCATTTATGTTTACCAACCTGGCGAGTTGCCCGCGAGCGTCTATCGACTCGACGTTCATACCGGCAAGCGAACTCTCTGGAAACAATTGATGCCGAGCGATCCAGCGGGAGTGGAAACGATCGGGCCAATCATCATGACGCAGGATGCCAAGATGTGCGTCTTCGGCTACCACCGAATGCTCGCGGATTTGTATCTGGTGGAAGGGCTGAAGTAAGTCGGACACTTCCACTCGACTAGCTCTGGCCGAATGGTCCATCGAGACATCCGACGATGCCGTATGCTCTGTCACCCACTGTTCTTGGTCATCCTGAACATATGACCTTGTCATCCCGAACGAAGTGAGGGATCTGCAGTTTGCCGCGCCAAGACAACCCAGCGCCGCGTGCCCCAGATAATGAGGGTGCCCCACTCATTCGCGCACTTTGCGAATGAGTGGGCTCTCAGCTTCGGCACAACCCCCGACCGGACGGCGCTTGATCTCCAACGCCGATGCCGCACTTTCTCTTGGCTCCGGTGGCGCACTGCTCGCTCTCGCGTTGTCAAGTCGTTTCCTGCTTGACGTTAAACGCTAAACGGTATAGACTCGCATTTGTGATCAAGTCGTTCCGCTGCGCCGAAACCGGACGACTTCACCGCCGGCAACCGAGCCGCCGTTTTCAGGCCGTCGAGCGCATCGCAAGGCGCAAGCTTCGGCAATTGGACAGTGCCACCGAATTGCGCGACTTGGCAGCTCCGCCCGGCAATCGCTTGGAGGCATTGCATGGCGACCGAAAGGGGCAGCATAGCGTTCGCATTAACGATCACTGGCGTCTCCGCTTCATGTCGCGGGACGGCAACGCTTACGAAGTTGAGATCGTGGACTATCACTAGAAGCACCCAGGTCTAAGGAGCTATCTATGGCCAAGCGCGAGAAACTTCTTCCTCCCATCCATCCCGGCGAAATTCTGCGCGCCGATTTCATGGAGCCTCTCGGGCTCAGCATGAATCGGCTGGCGCTCGATCTCCGTGTCCCCGTCACTCGCATTGCCGAGATCGTCCGCGAGCGTCGCGGCATTACTCCCGATACCGCTTTGCGTCTGGCCCGCTACTTCAATACCACCCCGGCCTTTTGGGTCAATCTTCAGTCCGCGTACGATCTCGAGGTTGCCCAGGACAAGCTTTCCCGCACCATTGAACGCGAAGTCCATCCCTCCAACTTCGCGGCGGCGAATGCTGCCTTCTGATCCATCGCCCCGCTCTCCGTTTGACTCGCGAACCCGGAAAACTCCTTGACTTAGCCGCCGAAAAGCCCAACCATAAAAGCAGAAGCGCACAAAGCGTTCAGCACGAGCAGTTCTTTGAAAAAGGGTGTGGAGGAGCAGGCGCCCCGCCCATGCGGGTACAGACGATCAGGTCGAATAGCTCACGGAAGCGAGAAAACGCAGGACTAACTCATTATTCCGCAATACTTTACAAATAAGCCTTTATTCCTGAATACTTTGCAGCGAAAGCCCCAAAATCGGTGCATTTTCGCCCTCTAACCCCAACGCGCTCAAGACTTTGCCTGTAACTCCTTATTCCCGAATACTTTGGAGGGAGAAAAAGCGGAAAAATGGACGAAATCATGCCTAAGCGCAAGCCAGCAAAGGACTTACAAGAAATAAGTCTAACTCCAATCATTCGAATACTTTGGCGTCCAACTTACTCTAACTGACTGATTCTAATATACCGAGGTAGGAGGGGGAGGGGGGAGGGGGGTACGCCGGTGGGGCACCGGCCCGGGGGCAGTCTTTAATTTGCTTTTCGTTGACCACTGAGTCACGGAGAAGAACCAGTGGGCGCGGGTTTGCCAAGCACTTGGTTTTCTCCGTGTCTCCGTGCCTCCGTGGTGGAAGTTATCAACCGGGGAGCACGCCTGGCAGATCAAGCCGGGATCAGTTCGCGACTCGCGCTCGGCTCATACTCGACGATATATCCCGCCACCGCGCTCGCCGCCACCGTAAGCGGCGAAGCCAGATACATCTGCCCCGGCCCGCTCCGCCCCGGAAAATTCCTATTCTGCGCGCTGATCACCACCTGATCGGGACGAGTAGAAACACCCGGCCCGGCATTAATGCAAGCTCCGCAACTAGGCTCAATAATCCGCGCCCCGGCCCGCTCAAAAATTTCGATGTACCCGCGACGCCGCGAGTACTCCCGAGTCTCTTGCGAGCCAAACTGAATAAAAAACTGGACGTGATCCGAAACTCGCCGCCCATGCTTCAGCGCGTCAGCCAGCACCGCCGCATACATATCCATGTCTTCGTTCTTGCCGGCAGTGCAGGTGCCTCCGTAAGCAATCTCGATAGGCACGGGCGTAGTGAGGTCGCGAACATATTTTCCGTTCCCGGGGTCGCCGGGCGTAGCGACCATTGGCGTGATCGCGGCGGCGTCAAGTTCGATAACGCGAGAATATTCAGCGCCGTTATCGCTGGTAAGTCCGGCGATCATGCGCTCAGCCTCGGCGCGCGGCATGTTGCGGCGTTCGATAAGGAACTCGACAACTTTTTCGTCGGGCGCAACAATGCCGGTGAAGCCGCCAATTTCGGCGGCCATGTTAGTCATCGTCGCCCGCTCGTCGACGCTCAGCGTTTCAACCGCGTCGCCCGCGTACTCCATGACTTTGGCCAGCGCCTGCCCGCTGCGCACGTAGTCGAGCGAAAGAATTTTGAGGATGAAATCTTTGGCAGTAACATTCGCATGCCGCTTGCCGCGAATCACGATCTTCACCGACTCAGGAACCTTGACGCGCACATCCTTAGTGATCCACGAATTGAAAACATCGGTCGTTCCGATGCCAAATGCGATGCAGCCAATTGCGCCCACATGCGGAGTATGCGAATCCGATCCAACATTCACCTGCCCCGGCAGTGCGTAAGTTTCGAGCATTACAGAGTGACAGATGCCCTCCGAACCCTTGCGATCGGGAAGCTCGCCGTGCAGTTTGATTCCCTGCTGCCGCGCAAACTCCGCCTGCTTAAGCTTGAGCTGCGTAGCGAGGTCGAGCAGCCCCATTTTCTTCTTGTCTTCGGAGATGACCTCGTCAAGAAACGTCAGGTGATCGCGAAAAAAGCGGATCGACGAGGCATCATTAACCGGAACGTCTCTGCCGACATACTGCTCATAAAAGATGGAAGCCATCGGCGTGACATATTCGTGGCTAAATCGCAGATCAACGCGAGTAAATCCAGTGTCGCCAGGCTTAACCGCAGGCACGCCAACGCTGCCATCCGCCGCTATCATGTGCGTGGCAAAGATTTTCTCCGCGAGCGTCATAGCCCGTGTAGCGCGGACACTCTTGTCCGCGGCCTTTGACGTTGGTGTTTTGCCGGTGCTCCTACCCACGCCCGCCCCTGCCCCAGGCTCAATCCCCGGAAGGAAAACCTTCCCCTGCATCCGCGCCACATTAAACGGAAACAATCCGCCATACTCGATCACCTGCCGCGTAATCTCGTCTTCCCCGGCAGTAAATTCGCTAAGCGAAATCTCTTCCCCCGTGCGAATCCGATCAATCAACGAAAAATTAGTAGAAATAAGCAGTCCCAGGTTCTGGCAATTCTGTTTGTAAATGCGCTCGATGTTCTCGGCAATCACCACCTGAATGCCCGCGCACATTTCGGCGTAAGGAGACTGCTCGCGGCTCGATCCCTTGCCGCGCCGCTTGCCACTGACCGAACAAACGAAGCCGCCGTTCTTAACGTCGTTGCGTCCAATGGGCGCGACGCCCTGGCATTTCAAACCGGCATAAGGAATCTCGCCCAGCGTCTGGTCGAAATAAAAACAAAGATGCGCGGGCGTAATCTCGTCGGTCGAGATATCGTCGCGCAGCTTTGGATTGGCGCCGGGATTCTTCGTGTCCCATGGCATGTCCCAGCCCGCAAGCTGCTTCTTGATCAGCTCGGGATCCTCGGTAAGAAAAAGGATGCGCCCCTGAAGCCGAATATGATTGGCGCGCTTTTCGACCTGGCGGTCGAGCAGTGAATTCGAGTTCCCCACGAGAGTATTGTACCGCTTCGAAATGCGACCTCGGAGAGACGGAGTTAGAGTTTGCGCTCTTTAGCGTAGGCCACGGCACTGGCAATTTCTTCGAGGCCGCGGCCAGCAAAGATCTCCTGAAATTGCGCGAGCAACTCGTCATGAATGTGGCCGTTCGAGGCCAGTGTCTCGCGGCTGTCAATCTGAAATGCTCCGCCGGTAAAGTCAGTAACGCGGCCTCCAGCTTCTTCCACGATCAACACGCCCGCAGCCGTATCCCAGGGATTGAGATTGAACTCCCAGAAGCCTTCATAGCGTCCGGCAGCAACATTGCACAAATCCAGCGCCGCCGATCCCGCCCGCCGCACGCCATGCGACCGCAAGGTAAGTTGATGGTAGAAGTAAATGTTGGGATTCTTGTGCCGCTTATGACTCGGAAAACCGGTGGCAATCAGCGATTCCGCCAACTTCGGCGTGGACGAAACGCGTATCGTCCCGCCATTCAACTGTGCGCCCCCGCCCTTGGCCGCGCTGAACATCTCGTCGCGCGTCGGATCGTAAATTACGCCCGCGATCCTCTGCCCGCGGAACTCCACCGCCAGCGAGACGCAAAACACGGGATACCCGTGCGCAAAATTCGTGGTGCCATCAAGCGGGTCGACATACCACTTGTAGTTGCTGCCTGTTTCAATCCGCGTCCCCTCTTCGCCCATTACATCGTGCGAAGGAAATTGCCGCCGAATCCGTTCCAGGATCAGCGCCTCCGCTTGCCGGTCGGCGATCGTAACCAGGTCAGCGCTGCCCTTATACTCAATCTTCACGTGCCGCCGAAAATGCTCCATCAGCAACCCGCCCGCCTCGCGGGCAATCGCCTGCATGGGAAGGAGGAGTTCCGGAGATTGAGTGGATGTCATGGAACGGCTTTAGGTATTTCGGTCCAAATCAACGCGGTTCAGGATTGAAGGATTAAAACTGAAAACTGAGAACCGACAACTGAGAATTGCTCTTCTCACTTCTTCTTCCCGTCTTCCGCGATGTAGACAATCTCGTGCTTAAAGATGAAAAGGTTCGGACCATCGTCGCGCGTCACCCGCACCATATTTTTGTCGTAGTACTCGATCCACCCGCGCACCACTTCCCCGTCGGCCAGCTTGAGGCTGACGACCTTCTGCTTTTCGCCAAGCGACTTCAGATAATTCGCTTCTTCAAAGGTTTCGTCGGGAGGAGGCGTGCGCTTCTTGAAATGAGGACTACCTGCATTCAACGGCATTTCGTTATTTTACAACGCGGCCGCCTCATTCATTGCGTTTTGGACGCGTGGGACGCGCAGGCAAGATACGCGAGACGCTCTCGCGGAGATACTTCGGGGCGCGCGTGGCTACTTTCCGTCCCTCGGATGACCCGCATGCGCAGTCGTGAGCGTCAAATTCCGCCCGTATTCGCAGCAGCACATCATCCGTTCTTTCCTTTGGTTTTGGCACGGCCTGAAATGCCCGTTTGCACATGCTGCATTCCGATAACACCTGCTGGCCTACTTCAATCCGCTCAAATTGGAGATAAGGATGTTCAGTTTCCATTTGCAAGGCCATGCTGAGACACCGAACGAGCGTGTCTGATCTAGGCTAGCAACGCCTGCTTTTTGCGTAGCACGCCAATGTGCGCCAATCGGCGTTCCAATAGTGACGAGGACGTTACGGCAAGCCCGAAAAAGTGCCGGCCCTGACCTTCTTGCGCCCCGGAGTCGTCCCACCTTCATCCCTTTTTCATATAGAAGGCCGCATCCTCGGGCCGCACCACGCGCGGCATCCAGAGCGGCCGCCGCAGTCCTCCCGGCCCGGGCGCAGGACGCGTAAGCGCCTTCCAACGCTGATAGACGGCGAACGAGAGATTAGTGTCCACGAAGATATCGCCGTAGCGGTCATCGGCCGTAGCGCGCTCCACGCGCACCAGTTGATGCCAGCAATGCATGCCGCTGATCGGATCGGGATGCACGGGGAAGGTGAGGTTCTGGTGAACGCCGGCGTCGCTCCACCAGACGCGCTTCGTGTCAGCATCGGGGCTGCCATAAGGCGCCACGCTCGAAAGCTGGCGCATCTTCCATTGTCCTTTGGCGACTTCCTTCAGATCGACCCATGCGCTCGACATGCGCTCCAGTTGCTCATCTTGATTTACCCGCCAGCGCCCCATGTGATGCGAACAGGCAACAACCCCCGGCGTGAGGCCCTCCGTGACCCAAGCGTGCAGAACGAAGTAGCCGATTTCCGTGTGCACCTTCAGCAGATCGCCGGTGCGAATGTCGCCAAGCTTGTGCGCGTCCACCGGATTCAGACACAGCGGATTCTTATGCGAAATCTCATACAAAAACTTCGCATTGCCGGAGCGCGTGTGAATGAGATTCGGCAGGCGGAAGATGGGCAGGAGCGTGTAGACATCGCCGCGCGCATCTTTAGGCCACTCCACGCGGGGCATGTAGCGCGGGTCAAAATCCGACGCCGCATTTCCCAGCGATGCCGCCTGCGCTGAGCGATGAATGTGGCTCCGGTAATATTCGGGCAGCGTGAACTCGGGCCATTTCCAGTCGGCCATCGTTTTCGAAAATAATTCCAGTTTGCGCGAAGGCGTGTTATAGCCAACCACTGGCTGGCCCTCGACCATCACACCGACCGCTTTACCATCTTTCTTTAAGACACCGTTCGCTTCAATGTTCGATCCCGCCAGATCGGCGGGCGCGACCGCCTTCTCGTTCTGCCGATACACATCGGTCGTGACTTCGTACGCACCGTACTTCCGCATGTACTCGAGCGGCTTCAATCCCTCTTTCGCCGCCACCTCGGGCAATCCAGGCACCGAGTTTTCAAACATCCATCCGTAATATTCATCGACCGTCAGCTTTTGCCCGGGCCGGTACGGCGATTCAAACCACTGCCGTATGCCCATCGAGCCATCAGGATCGATTGCCCACGATAGGTTGATCCAGAATTCGTCCTCCTCCCAAACTTCGCCAACATTCGCCTGATACGTGTACTCGAACTTTTCTCCCGCGCGCTCGCGCAACACGCGCGCCACTGGCTGCCGAAAACCGATCCACTTCCCGGCATACGATTCTTGGCTCATCAAATCGTGGCGTTCGGAACTGAACCCCATCGGCAGCACATAGTCGGCAAACCACGCCGTCTCGCTCCACGTTGGAGTCAGCGCCGCGTGCAAGCCGACTTTCTCCTCATCGCTCAACATCTCGATCCATGAAAATCCATCGGGATAAGTCCATACCGGATTGAACACGCGCGTGAAGTAGGCCTCGATGCGCCCGCGGCCCGCCTTGAGAAAATGCGGCAGCAAGGGAGAGAGTTCATGCGTCGCCAGCGGCCACTCCGGCGGATAGAGCAGCTCGTTCCAATGCTTTTGCGGCGGCGGAACTTTGAAAGGCTTCGGGACAAACTTGTTCCACGCGTTCAAGTTGTGTCCGCCCGGCGTCCCGACGGAGCCGGTCAGCACATGCAGCAGCGTCAGAGCCCGCGCAGTCTGCCATCCACCCAGATTGCCCGAAGCGCTGCCCCGCCACAGATGCGAAGCAAACCGGCTGCCGGCGGTCGCAATCTCACGCGCGATTCTGACGATGACCTCGGCCTTCACACCAGTTTCTTTTTCAGCAAATTCGGGAGTGAACTTTGCGTAGTGCCGCTTGAGCGCCTCAATCGCAGCGTCAAAGTTCTGTCCCCGGGCGGAGAATCCATCAACCTCAAGTTCTTCCCAGTTCGTCCAATTCTTTACGAACTCTGCGTCGTACCGATTCTCCTCCAGGATCACCTTCGCCATCGCCAGCAACATCGCCGCCTCGGTGCCCGGATAGCTGGGCAGCCAGTAATCGGCCATGCTCGCGGTATTCGAGAGCCGCGGGTCGCAGACAGCAAGCTTCGCCCCCGCCATCTTGCCCTCGATAATCCGCTGCGCATGAGGATTGAAATAGTGCCCGGACTCCAGATGCGCCGATAGCAGGAGAATGAAGCGCGCGTTCGCATGATCCGGCGAAGGCCGGTCCGCATAGTGCCACAGCAAATATCCAAGCCGTGCCGACGACGAGCAAACATTCGTATGCGAGTTGTGGCCGTCGATCCCCCACGCCTGCAGCGTCCGGTCCATGATGAAGTCGTGTCCGGGCCGCCCTACGTGGTACATCACTTCTTCACCGCGATTTTCCTGAAATGCCTTGCGGATGCGGGACCCAAAAGTTTCCAGCACTTCATCCCACGATGTCCGCGCCCACTGCCCCGATCCGCGCGGGCCCGATCGCTTCATCGGATAAAGAATGCGATCCGGATCGTGAATCTGATTGATGGTCGCCGGCCCCTTGGCGCAAAGCCGCCCGCGCGAAGCGGGATGAATGGGATTACCTTCGAACTTCTCGATCTTGCCGGTAGATTTGTCGACGTAAGCCAGCAGCCCGCAAGCCGATTCGCAGTTGAAGCAAGTGGTAGGAACGATTTGAAAATGTTTCTCAACGCGCCGCGGCCACTCTTCCGGATCGAGTTCGACCCAGTCATCCCACTTCTCCACCGGCGGACAGAATGCCAGGTGGCTGCCGTCGCGTTTGAAATCGAACTCCATGTGTTTTTGTCCCTCGCTCTACACAAGGTGCTTTCTAGCTATTCGGCACGCTCTGTCCAGCCATTACAAAACACCATTCAAAGATCAGCAGCCCTGCCAGCGCAAGGACCGCCGACACACCACCCGCCATCGCATTGTGCGGGAGGACCAACATAAAAAGGAGAGGAACGAATCCGCCAAACGCAACCGCTCCCGCCCAAAATGCTCCCGAAAACGGCCCATGCGTGATCAACCGCGCCGCATAGCGCGAGTTGTCGGTCGTATGCGGCATCGCAATCTCACCCAGCATCATGACCAGATGCAGCACTAACGTAACGATCAAAGCCGGCATGGCGAACTCCCGGCTGGCATCCGATCCGCCCAGAGCTTTCGGCAGCAAAGCCAGCACCGCCGACCCGCACATCAGAGCCTGCACAATCAAATGCGCCGGTAGCAGCGGAGTCTGCCAAAGATCGCGCCCCTCGCATTGCCCAAAAAGAAATGCAGTGTAAGAGGCCGCGCCAAATCCAACAATCACCGTAGGCCAAAGAAGAAGAGACGTAATCAGAGGCAATCTGAAAACTGCCGCCAGCCAGAACACGCCGCACAATCCGCTATACCCAATCAGAATGAACGCACCACGCGCCAGCCATGACTTGCTCTGCGGCGTCAAAATCACCCGCAGAAAGCGCTTCTTCTGTTCCAGGTCGGCGACCAGCAAAACCGTTGTGATCGCGGTAAAGAGAAGTGCAACACTCGCCAGCGCAATATCTCGCACCCGGTCGCCCGACAACCGTCCCAGCGCCATGGCAATCGCCGGAATCGCCAATGCCCCCGAGCCAATTGACTTCGTCCAGCAATACGCCGGAACCTGCCAGCCCCACGGACGCGCGTGCCCCACGTCGTACGCCGCCAACGCATTCGGTTGCAGCAGCGGACTATCCGGCGGATAGATCGCACCGCTCCCATGCAACGCCGCGTTGCGCTGCGAGAACATATAAAAAGGTTCATGCCGCGCCGCGGTCGGCACAATAGCGGCCTCGTCCGCGTCAATGTAATAAAGTTTTGGCTGTGTTCCTTGCTCCGGCTTGCGCACCCGCACTGGCTCGCGCGCCGTCAACTGCGCCGCTTCACTCTCCGGATCGCTCATGTCCCCGGCAATGATCGCGTGCTCGGGGCACACGATCACGCAGGCCGGCTCAAGTCCCAACTCCGTCCGATGCGCGCAGAAATGGCACTTCGCCGCCGTACCTTCATCGGGATCGATGTAAATCGAGTCGTACGGGCAAGCCTGCATACAAGCCTTGCACCCGATGCAGCGGTCGGAATTAAAATCGACAATGCCGTCCCGTCGCTGGTACATCGCGGTCGTCGGGCAAATATAAACGCACGGCGGTTTCTCGCAATGATTGCAGCGCGTCACCTGAAACACACGCCGCGTATTCGGGTATGTGCCCTTCTCGACGTACTTCACCCACGTGCGGTTCACTCCGAGCGCAACGTGGTTCTCGGTTTTGCACGCGACCGTGCAGGCATGGCAGCCGATACATTTGCGGTGATCGATGACGAACCCGTATTTCATCGGAAAAATCGGCTCAAGAAAAATGAAACCGCCGCGCCAGGATTTCTCTGCGTACTCTGCGCTACTCTCAGCGACCTCTGCGGTTAAAAGGCTTTTAGCCCGCGCGCAGAAAAACCGTCCCCACGTAAGCCAATCGAGTGTCACATCTATCTCTGATTCAGGTCAACTGACCCGGGAAAGTGTAGCGCGGACACTCCTGTCCGCGCAGACCTCTGATCTGCCGCCGGCACGCGGACGAGAGTGTCCGCGCTACCCACTCAAATCTGATAATCGATGTCCTCAATGATCCGCTGAATCGAGGGCGACAGCGGCTCATGCTTCGACTCCGCGCCCTCAAGTTGCTGCACGCGCTCGCGCAATTTATTCACCTCGCCCGCCACTGCCGCCAACGCCTCCGACAACGGATCGTTAATCTGCTTCGGATCGGTAATCACCACGCGCTTGCCTTCGCGAAAAACAATGTGCCCCGGCACCCCCACCACCGTCGAATCATCCGGCACATTGCGCAGCACCACCGAACCCGCGCCAATCCGGCAATTGCGGCCCACAATAATATTTCCCAGAATCTTCGCGCCGCCGCCGACCACTACGTTGTCGAGCAAGGTTGGATGCCGCTTCCCATGCTCCTTGCCAGTCCCGCCGAGAGTCACACCCTGATAAAGAGTGACGTCGTCGCCGACGATCGAAGTTTCTCCGATCACCACTCCCAACCCGTGATCGATAAAGAGCCGCCGCCCAATCTTCGCCCCAGGGTGAATTTCGATTCCAGTAAGCAGCCGCGCGACCTGCGACAGCCAGCGCCCCAGCAGAAAAAATCGCCGGTTCCAAAGCCAGTGGTTGATGCGGTGGAACCACACCGCGTGCAGTCCCGAGTAGCAGAGCAGCACTTCTAGGCGCGAGCGCGCCGCCGGATCGCGGTCGAGCACAGTCGCCACGTCTTCGCGTATATGCGACAGCAAATGCGGCATGCCTCATTCCGAAAAACGTCCAGAAACAATTACTCCGGAATCGGTGCGGTCGGAATCTGCAGCGCCCGGGTTCGCAGTCCTTCGAAGAGGATACTACTCAAGTAGCGCTCGCCGAATGAAGGCAGAATCACGACAATCAATTTCCCCGCATTCTCCGGTCGCCGCGCCACCTTCAACGCCGCCACCACAGCCGCTCCCGAAGAGATGCCGACCATCAGGCCTTCCTCCAGCGGCAGTCGACGCGCCATTTCAATCGATTCGTCATTCGTCACCGTGATGACTTCATCGATGTAATCGCGCCGCAAAATGCTCGGCACAAATCCCCCGCCGATTCCCTGAATCTTGTGCGATCCGGGCGGCCCGCCCGACAGGACCGCGCTATCCGCGGGTTCAACCGCCACCGCCTTGAACGATGCTTTCTTCGGTTTGATGTACTCGCAGACTCCCGTAAGCGTTCCGCCCGTGCCCACGCCGGCGACCAGATAATCGACCCGGCCGTCAGTGTCCTCCCAGATTTCCGGTCCTGTGGTCTTGAGAGTGAATCTCCGGATTCGCAGGATTATCGAACTGCTGGAGCATATAACCACCCGGCGTCGAAGCCAGCAATTCGTTCGCTTTCCAAATTGCGCCCTTCATCCCGCGCGACCCAGGAGTCAAAACAATCTCCGCTCCCAGCGCCAACAGCAACACGCGCCGCTCCAGGCTCATCGTGTCCGGCATTGTCAGAATGAGTTTGTACCCCTGGACGGCCGCCACAAATGCCAGCGCAATCCCGGTGTTGCCGCTGGTCGGCTCAATCAAAACCGTCTTCCCCGGCTGAATCTTCCCCTCGCGCTCGGCGGCAGCAATCATGCTTACGCCAATGCGGTCCTTCACGCTGCCCAAAGGATTCTGGCTCTCCAGCTTTCCCACCACTTCCGCCACACACCCCTCAGTCACGCGATTCAACCGCACAAGCGGCGTGTGCCCGATCAACTCCGTAACATTGTTGGCGATCTTCATAGTCGTTAAGAATTCCCCTGTGAACCCCTGTGCCCTCTGTGGTTCAAGCTCTTTGCGAACGTCTGATCAACCGCGTCCTCGTCCGAGACTCTCTCAGCGATCTCTGCGTAATCTCAGCGATCTCAGCGGTTAAAAGCTCTTTGCCGACATCGTACCGGAAGTCTCAGCCCCCGCGAGGCTTCCGCCGCCCCACCCGAGCCAGAATCCGCCGCACCTTCTTAGGCGAGATGGAAAGCCGCGAAGCCACTCGCGAAACCTTCCGCCCCTCCCGCTCATACACCCGCGCGATCACAATCTCCGCAAACTCGTCGCTGATCTGCCGAAACGACTTGTCCCCGACCGACCCCTGCGACCAAGCCTTCAATGTAGGATCGACGCTCCCCTTATGCAGAATCTTCCCCCGCAAAGCCTGCATCTCCTGCCAGATGCTGTCCGGCTGCTTGTCCCCGCAAGTCGTCCGCGCCAGATCATACGATTCGCGGGCCGCATCGAGGTTGTCAAAAAAAGAATTGCATTGCGTCAACCCCTGCCACAAATAAGCGGTCGAAAGCAGCAAATGATGCTGCGTGTGCTTCGCCAGTTCAATCGCCTCCTGGCTGAAATCGAACGCACGCCGCGCATGATTGCCCGGATCGGAGCCGCCGCCAATCTCCTCTTCCACCTTCGCGTTCTCGATCATGCACTGCAAAATGCGCGCCCGCCCCATCAGAATGTAATCGTGCTTCTCCTCCGCCAGTTGATACGCCGAAGACGATTCTTCCTCTGCCCGCTGAAAGTCGCCGTTATCCAGATGAATGTAGGCGGCATTCAGATACACCGTGCCGCTCCCGTGATGATTCGGCCGCTGCTTGTAAATCGCCTGCGCCGCCTCGAGATGCTCAATCGCCTCATGCCGCAATTGCGTCAGGCGGCGGCGATAATCGGCTCCGGCAGAACCTGCTGCCCGTTTCGCCGCGCCATCCCCCGCGCTCGCGCTCTCCTTGCCCGCCGCGCTGGAAGAAGTCTTGCGCCGCCGCTGCGCGTCGACATCGATCCTCTTCTGCAGTTGCAGCGCAATCCCACGCTTGGCCAACGCCATATTCGCCAGCGAGCGTGCCAGGTTCGGATGGTGCGGATCGCGCTTGCGAAACTGCTCAATTGCGTTCTCAAAAAGCTCAATCGCTTTATCGAACCGGCCCTCGCGCCGCGCCATCCGTCCGTAGAACGACTGAATATTCCCCAGCGTCACATAGTCATCGGTCGGCCGCAGCGCCTTTTCCGCCACCTCCGACACCCGCACCGCCTCTTTCCACTTTCCCTGCTGAAACAAAATCCAGCCCTCAAGCACCTGCATCACCGCCGCCATCCGCGGATGGCCAAGCGCAAGCGCCAGATCTCTTCCCTTTCCAGTAAAGATAAGCGCCTCGTCGTAGTCGCCCCGCCGCCGCAGGCAGCGCCCCTTCCAGTAGTACGCAATCGCCAGCAAAAAACGGTTGTTGAGTTCTTCCTGCAAGCCGAGGACGAAATCAAAATGCGGAATGGCCGTCTCCATCGCCTCTTCCGCCATGGCGGCCATGCCCTGCGTCATCCGCAAGCAGAGGTAGTCGGAGATAGAAAGGTGGGAGCGCGAGGCAAAGCGGTCGAGCAACTCTTTCACCGTCGGCGAGCCGCTGAATCCGATGTCGCTCCAGATTGCCACCAGCGCCAGCAGACGCGCGGCCCCCGGCTGGCGGCCATCGATGGCAGCAATCACATCTTGATGCGCGCGCAAGCACGCCAGCCCGCGTTCAATCTCACGCGCAGCCACATGCTCCTGCAACTCCGAGAGCAGTCCGTCATCAATGCCAGCGGTAGGCGATGAATCCTGGCGAGTAGCCATCCCTAAGGTTGTAGTTCAAGAAGCCGTCCCAATTCAATGATCTTTCGATAGACCACGTGGGGACAGCCGCCCTCGGCTGTCCAGGCGAGCGAAGCTCGCCAAACCACTTTCGCACTCTCCAATGGTCAGGGCTAGCGGACTGAGCCGTTACTCGCTCTTCTTTGCAATCGTCAAGTCCCAACACGCGCCAGCACTTAATTCCATGTCGTTGCTATCAGGCTTGAATGAGTCGATGCGGTCTACAGTGACCTTATACTCACCGGGGGGAAGCGGGTCGAGTTCATAGTGCCCGTCGCCGTCAGTTCGCGTGACGAACTTCCTCTTGTCAGATTTTCGGCGGGCGACGACGCGCGCATTGGAAACCGGCGCTCCATCATAGAACTCCCCCCGAAGCACGTGCCCGCGCAGGATGCCGTAGTCACCTATCGTCTTGAGACGACGAAGGATTTCGATCCGTTCTTGTGCCTTGGCCACTGGAAGGCTGTCATTGCCGTAGTAATCGAGGAAGATAGGCTGTCCCTTTTCCTGACGAAGGTAGAAGAGCCACCGATCCCCCGCGGCTAGTTCCGGCAGGCACGCTCCCTGAGATGTTTGCACTGTGAGCGGAGTCGCAGGCTCCCCTGCAAAAACTTCTTCCGGGATGATTTGGATCAGTTTTTCCTCGTTTTCGATAGGAGTGATGAGAGAAATCGAACCCACAAAAACGTATGTATACCAGTCAGAGTGGACTCCACAATCCTTGAGTTCGCTCATTAGACCGGTGTGCATACACATGATCGTCCGGTTTCCAACTTTCTTTTCTGTGACAATCACAGACCCTGCCGGAACACAGCAACATAGGGCTACGCCCAGTGCGGCAATCGTGGTAACGAACCTCATGCCATGGAACTTAGCACTCAAACTATTTCCGTTCAAGGCATCTTCGCCGGGTCTTACACCCAATCAAACATATCGATTACTTCAATCCAGCAGATCATAGGTAGCCAGCGTCAGAAACTCCGGAAATTCCGCCCCAGTCATCAATCCTTCCAGCACCTCGCAAGCCTGCTGCAATCGACGGTCCCCATGTGAAGTCTTCCCCGAGACCTCCTCCTGCAACTCTGCCGTTCGCGTGCGAGCAATCCCTTTCACAAACTCCGCCGTCACGGTCTTCCCGCCCGACATCCGCGCCCCATGCCGCACCCATTGCCAGACCTGCGCCCGGCAAATCTCCGCCGTCGCCGCATCTTCCATCAGGTTGTAGATCGGCACGCACCCATTTCCGCGCAGCCACGACCACACATATTGCAGCCCAACGTCAATATTCCAGCGCAGACCCTTCTCGGTAATCTCGCCCTGTGGAACCTCAAGCAAATCCCGCGCGCTAACCGGCCGGTCCGTCCGCGCCTTCGCAATCTGGTTCGGCTGCGGCATGTACTCATCAAAAATTTCCTTCGCAATTGGCACCAGCCCCGGATGCGCCACCCACGTTCCATCGTGCCCGGCTTTCACCTCGCGCAATTTATCCTTCCGCACCTTGTCGAGCGCCTCTTCATTCGCGGCCTGATCGTTGCGGATCGGTATCTGCGCCGCCATCCCGCCCATCGCATGAATGCCGCGCCTGTGGCAGGTCTGGATCAGCAACTCCACATACGATGCCAGGAAATGCCGCTCCATCGTGACCAGCGAACGGTCGGGCAGCATGAACTCGGGGTGCGCCCGAAACTTCTTGATGAAGCTGAAAATGTAGTCCCAGCGCCCGCAATTCAGCCCCGACGAATGCTCGCGCAGTTCGTAAAGAATCTCATCCATCTCGAACGCGGCCAGAATCGTCTCGATCAAAACCGTCGCCCGAATCGTTCCCCGCGGAATGCCCAGCTCATCCTGCGCAAAGCAAAACACATCATTCCAGAGCCGCGCCTCAAGGTGGCTCTCCATCTTCGGCAGATAAAAATAAGGTCCAGTTCCCTGCTCGATCAGCGCCTTCGCGTTATGAAAGAAGTACAACCCGAAGTCGAACAGCGATCCGGAAATCGGTTTGCCATCGATCAGAAAAGTGCTTCTCGTCAAGGTGCCATCCCCGCGGCCGCACCACCAGCGTCGCTGTCTTCTCGCCCAGCTTGTACAGCTTCCCTTCCGGGCTCACATATTCGATCGTTCCCCGCACCGCGTCGCGCAGGTTCTGCTGCCCTTCAATATTGTTGGTCCAGGTGGGCGAATTCGAGTCCTCGAAATCCGCCATGAAAACGCTCGCGCCCGAATTTAGCGCATTGATAATCATCTTCCGATCGACGGGCCCGGTAATCTCCACCCGCCGGTCCAAAAGGTCCTTGGGAATCGGCGCGACCTTCCAATCGCCGCTGCGGATCGCCTCGGTTTCAGGAAGAAAATCCGGCTTCCAACCGCCATCAATCTTCTGCTGCACAACTTTCCGCCGCGCCAAAAGCTCCTGCCGCCGGCGCTCGAATTGCGCCGCCAGCTTCGACAGAAAAGCGTGTGCTTCAGGGTTAAGAATTGCGGTCTGTGCCTGATTTTCCAATCGAGGGTCTTCCAAGCGAGTTTCCATGAGTGCGCCTGGCTTTGTCATGACAAGTTTACCTCTCAGAACACCATAGTCTACTCGCCGGCTCGACTTTTCCCCACTAGGTCAATTTGACCCAGTGGGACACCGCGTCCGTACAGGCTTGTCCCGGACAGGCGATTCGGGGTCTACTGCATTCAGGACGCGCGCGGTCGCGGGCACGAAAATCTTGTCGTGGGGTGAACCTGATGACGACTTCCAATAATTCCAACCGGCAGACCAGCAATATCGACGACGCCATCCTGAATGCGGAGTACAGCCGCAGTCTAGCGGTCTTTTCGGCCCTCTACTATCCATCACTGGCGGGACACAGCTGGGACGACGAACTTCTGCCCTCGGGCGACTAACACCGGAACACACCGGTCCTTCGATCATAAGGATCGAAGGACGGTCTTCGGTCGTATGACGGACTTCAGCATTTGCCCGCAAGATCGGTTCGGGACGTCTTCCCCGATCCTCAGGATTGCACCATTCCCCCAGATATCACAGTTTTCCATCCCCATTGAGGAGTACAGTCACGATGAACGTTGAAAGCCAGGAAACTACTATGACTATTCTGGACCAGCAAGTTTCGGCCGCGAAGGATTGGTTCGCGAGCCCGCGCTTCGACGGTATCATCCGCCTCTACTCCCCACGCCAGGTAGCCGAGCAGCAAGGCACGTTGGCGGGCGACTACACCATCGCGCGCGAGGCAGCCGAGGCCTTCTACACACGCCTCCGCCAGCTCTTCGAAGAGCGCAAGCAAATCACCACCTTCGGCCCCTATTCTCCCGGCCAAGCCGTAATGATGAAGAGAATTGGGATGGAAGGCATTTACCTCGGCGGCTGGGCGACCTCTGCCAAGGGATCGCTAGCCGAAGATCCGGGGCCCGATCTGGCCAGCTATCCGCTAGGCCAGGTTCCAGACGAAGCCGCCGGACTCGTACGCGCACTTCTAACCGCCGATAAGAACCAGCACTTCGCACGCGCCCGCATGACCGAAGAACAGCGCCAGTCAACACCCGCCGTCGACTTTCGGCCTTTCATCATCGCCGACGCCGACACCGGCCACGGTGGCGACGCGCACGTCCGCAATCTGATCCGCCGTTTTGTCGAAGTCGGAGTCCCCGGCTATCACATCGAAGACCAGAAGCCGGGAGCCAAGAAGTGCGGCCACCAGGGCGGCAAAGTGCTCGTCTCCGTGGACGAGCAGATCAAGCGCCTCAACGCTGCCCGCCTCCAACTCGACATCATGCGCGTCCCCGGCATTATCGTCGCCCGCACCGACGCCGAAGCAGCAACCTTCATCGAGAATCGCAGCGACGAGCGTGACCAGCCCTTCATCCTTGGTGCCACCAACCTCGATCTGCCCAGCTACAAAGCCGGCTATCTCGCCATCCTGCGCAAGCTCCACGAACTCGGCGTCGACGAGGTTCGCGGGCACATGCTCTTCGCCCTCTCCGAGGTCGAGTACGCAGCGGCCTTCGATTGGCTGGAGCGAGTTGGGCTTTTGTCCATGCTCGCCGAGCGCGCGCCCGCTCTCAGAAACATGTCATCCACCGAACTCGACGCAGCCCTCGACAAGATCGACACGCGCTACGTAGAAACCTGGCAGGCGGAAGCAGGCATGAAAACCTATGGTCGCGCTGTCGCCGAACTGCTCGAGTTCCGCACCGCCGAAGGCTATCCCTTTGACATGACGGTCGAGGAATGGCTGGCATTCGCGAGCCGCGCCTCTCATTACGAGGCCCGCGAGCGCGCCCGCTCCATGGGCATCCACGTAACTTGGGATTGCGAGCTGCCCAAGACTCCCGAAGGCTTCTACCACATCCAGGCCGGAATCGGTTACGCCATTGCCAAGTCACTGGCGGTCGCGCCCTTTGCCGACATCCTGTGGATGGAGACCAAGACCGCCGACATCGAGGACGCTGCCAAGTTCGCCCACGCCATCCAATCCGAGTTCCCCGACAAGATGCTGGCTTACAATCTCTCGCCATCATTCAGTTGGGACACCACCGGCATGAACGACGAGCAGATGAAGCGCTTCCCCGAAGAACTCGGCAAGCTCGGCTTCGTCTTTAACTTCATCACCTACGGTGGACACCAGATCGACGGCCTCGCCGCCGAGGAGTTTGCCACCGCTCTCAAGCAGGACGGAATGCTCGCTCTGGCGCGCTTGCAGCGCAAGTTCCGGCTGCTGGAATCGCCCTATCGCACGCCGCAAACGCTCGTCGGTGGTCCGCGCCTCGACGCCGCACTGATGGCCTCGTCCGGACGAACCGCCGCGACCAAGGCGATGGGCAAAGGATCCACGCAATTCCAGCACCTGGTGCAGACCGAGGTCCCAACCAAGCTGCTCGAAGATTGGCTCGCCGACTGGAGCAAGCACAACAACTACGCGGAGAAGATTCGCGTCCGCCTGCGTCCGCACACCGCTGGTTCGGAGCTGCTTGAGCTGAGTGTGGTAAACGAACCAAGCGGCGAGAAGCTTGCCAACGTTGTTTTCGCCTACATCCTGGATCGTCGCGGGCGCCACATCCTTTCGATCCGCGACTCGAACACGCTCGCACCGGTCCGCAAGAAGCGACTGATGACCGTTGCCCAACTCTTCCTGATCCACCGCTACAACGCCAGCTCGGTACACTACGTCACGCCGACCGAGGACAACGAATTTCAGACTCAAAGAATGAAAGGTGTCGGAATCTTCTCGGATGTGCATACCGAAATTGGGCAGATCATCGTCGCCCAAGTCAGCAAGGAGCGCGTTGCCGAACTGCTCAATCCTGACCGCGTACTGCTGTCGGAGATGATTCGCAAGACGTCGCCGACATCGCAAGGCGGGATCGCCTCCTCTTCCAAAGAAGAGTCAGACGAACTGATGCCCTCGGGAGACTAAGACCCTAAGCTTTTCCCCGTGGCATTCCATGTGGTAGGTTGCTGATCCGCGGTCGTGGCTTTGCTGCGACCGCGGTCGTCCGTAAGGACTAAAGCCTGGGCGATAAGAACTAACTCGGGTAATCCGTGTCGCAAAGCCCGGCACGCGCCAGGCCCGAAGGGGCGAGCCACGCTAGCCCAGCGTTCGTGAGAAAACGCTGATTAACGTTCGAGAAGGCGAAACAAAAGCGCACGCTTGTGAAATCGCCCTGTTAATAACAGTTGGTGTTATGACGCTACGATTTTTTCGTGCGGAGAAGAGCAAAAACTCCGATTAATTTCAGGCACGGGATCCGTCCGGGAGCCATTCGGAAGGATGAACTTACTTACCGGCAGTTGCAGCGCAGTTTTTTTGAATGAATCCAAGCACGTCGTTAAACCAAATTGAACTTCCGAGCCACGTGAAGCTGTGACCATCAAAATTGGTTTTGCCATAAGGCGGATAAATCTTAATTTCGGCTGTCTTTCCTGAAGCAAGCATTTCCTTGTAGAGGACCTGACTTGGTTCAAGGGTATAGTCATTCTCAGCTTGAAAAAAGAAAGTCGGTGACTTTGAAGACCGAGCATTCTCCTTCATGACTTCTTGAATGGCCGGTTCTTCTTTCCAACTCATCGCTCCACCCGATGCATCGACGGCTGCGCAAAAGGAATAGCTAGCGGCACCAAGAATTGTTTCGATTCCGCCGAAAGACTGTCCGGCAACTGCGATCCGGTTTGGCTGCACAAATTTTTGCTGTTTCAGCCATGCGAGGGCCGCCAACTGATCACTCAGATGATCTCCTCTCAGCAGGTCAATCATTGTTTTGACGGCGGCGGCGTGACCGCCTGATCTTTCAGCCGCTGCGATTTGATCCCCAATGTATGGACCTGCTTTGGCACTCAAGCCTTGTCCACGTCGATAAGGCATAAAGTAGACCCACCCCTTAGCAGCATAAAGGGGACCCATGGCGGTGCTCGCAGCGTCACTGAGCATTCCTTCAGCGCTTCCATGGTTATAAAGAACTGCAGGAAAAGGACCTTCGCCCTTTGGCTTAAACAATTCGCCACCTAATGTGAGGTTGCCACTTGGAAAGCGAATTACCTCGTAGGGCGTCGGTGGTTCGGCCGCGAGAGAAGAACTACTAGCTCCCACAATGACGGCGACCATAAACAAAATAATACGCATACTTCTCCGCTGCGCGAAAGTGGGACTATAGAGAATTTGACGGGAGACCTCAAGTACTCTTTTCGTCAGAGGAAGTAGCGCTCTGTGGATCGCCTCCTCGAGGATGTGGAATTCGTTTCGCGGGCAAGCTGATGATTGGCGAAACATCCCCATTACGCTCATTGGCCCCTGACAAGACGAACCAAAAGCGCAGAGTTGTGAGAAGGCTTCGTTGTTTTGCTCTCGGGGTCAGCGCCGGGCAAGAACGCAACGAATGCCCCGTTGGTCAACTGACTTTCCCTACAATGCGCGCAGCCGCCGCGTCACTCCTCCGAACATCCGCCGGGCTGAGCAGCCGCTTGACCATTGTCCAAGCTTCGCCGCGAAACTTCCGCGCAAATCGCCGCAACTGCCGCAATCTCATGTTGTAGACGAAGTACCACACATACGTGAGCGATTGCAGCAATGCCAGTTGCCGCTGCGACAACCCATCCACCGACAACGCCCCTCCAAAATACTTGTCGTAGACGCGCCAGTCTTCACTCAGCAGCTTGTATCCATACTGCCCATTGCGCGCCATCCCCCAAACTTCCGTTCCGGGATACGGCACCATCACGCCCACAGCGATCGAATCGGCATGGCATTTCGCCGCCAAGTGCATCGTCCTCAGCGCAGTCCGCCAATTTTCCCCAGGATGCCCGAGAATGAAGAACGCCGCCGCTTTCAGCCCCGCCTGCTGAGCCGCCGCAATCGCTTTCACCGCCATCGCCGGAGTGATTTCCTTGCTGATGTGTTTCAGAATCGCCTCGTCGCCCGATTCGACGCCAAAGCTTACCCGGTAACACCCGGTCTCTTTCATTCGCCGGTACTGATTTATATCGGCGATGTTCACCCGCGAGTTGCAGCCCCAATCCAGCACATATCCCTTGCGCTCATTCCTGGCCTTGAGTTTCTCCAGGAACTCATCCAGCCAGCGCTTGTTCAGTCCAAACGTCTCGTCCCGGAACCAGATGTCGCGTTCCCCAAGCCGTTCCTCGATCGCATCGAATTCGGCCAGCACGTTGTCAACGCTGCGCAGCCGCATCCGCCTGCCCAACACCCGTTGGCAGAACTTGCACCCGAACGGGCACCCGCGCGCCGACATGACCCCCCACGAAATCCGCGGCGGAAACAACTCCCACGCCGGAAAAGGCAGCTCGTCCAGATTCTCCAGCCACGGCCGCTTGCCCGTGCGGATCGCTTTCCCGCCATCTCGAAACGCGATCCCCAGAATGTTCCCCAGATCCGCTGGCCGCGCGCCTCGCGCCTTGGCCTCGACCATTTCCGTCATCGTGATCTCGCCCTCGCCCGCGACCACGATGTCGATCGAGGGAAACTCCTCCAGCGTCCGCTCGGGAAGCGCCGAGGTATGCGCTCCTCCGACCACCGTCCAGATCTCAGGATGGCTGCGCTTGACCACCGCACACGCCTCGGCCGCGGTGTGAATCTCGTGCGTCATCGAGGTCACGCCGAAAATCTCCGGCTGGAACTCGAGAAGGTGCTGGCGCAACACCTCGTCCGTCACGGCTTCGTTCTTGGCATCGAGAACGCGAACGGTATGTCCCTGCCGCACCAAGTAGGCGGCAAGGTAGCCCAGTCCGAGGTGTCCGCTATTTCGGCGGTGTGACTGCGAGTAGTTCTTGATCGCGGGATGCAACAGCGTGATTCTCATCGCACGCTTTCACGATCCGCCAGCTAGGGGAGGAATGGCTAGGCTTGGTGGAATTCAGGAGATCGTGTTGGAAGGACGTCGCTTGCTGGCATCCCGGCAACCTACCACTATATACCTCGCGCCCTTTGGTGGCGCGGCTTTCAGTCACAGAGCGGCGTTACCGTTGTGTCCTGGATACAGTTGTGTCCCAGATACCAGGGTTTACTTCTGCAATCTAACTTCTGACTTCGACCTTGCAATCGCCTACCGCGTGTCCACCCCAAATCCCAAGATCGCCGTAACTTCCACCGGATCGTTCCCGCGAAATGCCGGCCGAAACTTCCAGCCTTGCAGCGCAACCACGATCTTGCTGGTCGTTTCCGCCGCGCCCGGCTCGAGCACCTTCACATTCTTCAACAGTCCCGAGCGATCCAGAGTGCAGGCCAGAATCACGCGCGTTGGCCGCAGTCCAACCGGCAGTTCCTTCCTCATCGGCTCGGGTGCGCTCAGCGATTCGCCGGTGGGACGCGCCGCCGACGCCGGATCGGAGTACTGCATGACCGCCATGCCAATCGCCGTCTCGATGTAGATGGAGTAGTTCTTGCCCTTGAGGAATCCGTAATAGCCCGTCCCGAAAACTCCACCTGAGCGCGAGCCCGCTTCGACCGTCGCCTCGAATCCGCGATGCGAGCTGGTTGATGAACGTCCCGGTCCGCTGGGCGAGTCGCCATTCGGAGGCCCGAAGCTCGGCAACGTAACAGTCGTCGTTCCTCCTTGCACCGAAACTCCCGGAACCGCGGGCGAGCCGTTCGTTCCGCTGCCCGCTCCTCCCGGACCAGGATAGGGTGAGATTCCGCCGCGCGCGTTTGCGTCTGAGCCGCGACCCGCGCCTTCTCTCCCCGAGCCTGAGCCTTCGCCCGAAAGTCCGCTTCCCGAACCGTTTCCACGGCCAATGCCGCTTCCTCCGCCGCTCCCTCCAAGTCCGCTCTTCGCCGTGCCTTCCGGAGACATCGCGATCGCCCCGCCACCAGCTCCGTTCGGCAAGCCGACTTTCGATCCGGGCTGGCTCGACACGACTACACCGTTTCCGGCAGCGTTTCCGTTGTTGCCCGGAGGCGCAACCGATGACCCCAAGTCGAGCGGTCCTCCGGTCCCATTACTTTTGTTGCCGCGTCCGTTGCCTGTCAGCGACTTTCCTCCGCCAACACTTCCTCCAATATTTGGAGGAGGCGGAACAACTGCATTCGCATCAAGCTGTCCAGCTCCGCCACGACCGTTTCTGCCTTGGCCGCCTGCTGATCCTCCGCTTCCTGTTCCGCCGATGCTCGCTGGTGGCGGAACAACTTCGGCCGCGAGCGTTCCATTGCCTGATCGTCCGTGCCCTTGCGCTCCTCCACTCGCAGCCGAAGGCGGAGGCGGAACTGGTTGCGAGCGCAGATCGCCAGTGCGCGCGCTTCCCCAACTGTTGATCTCATACGCCGACGATGGCGGCGGAGCCACCACGGTCTGTTGCGGCAGCGATAGCTTGGCGTTGGACAAAGCAGCCAGGTCTCGCGCCGGCGCTGAAACTGGAGGCGCAACAACGTCAGTCGTCTGCGACATCGGCACGCGCGAGCTGGCCAAATCGCGCGGTGTTGCAGGCGCGGGCGCAACCACCGTCGATGCGATCGCAGTCGCCGCACGCAGCTTGTCCGCAGCAACATTCGGCGTGGGCGCGATAACAGTCGGATTCATCGCTGACGAACGCCGCGTGTCGTGCGCAACTTCAGGCGCAGGCGCTACCACGCTGGCCGCAAGGTTAGCCTGATTGCGGCTCGCAGACCCGACTTCCGGCGCAGGAGGAACGGGCGCAACATTCGGCAGCGCGGGCGCGACCAGCCTCGCCTGCATTCCTTCCGCGGGAGGCGGTCCTGGAATCGGCTTGAACGCCAGCAGATTCGCAACCGCCGAATCGCTGTGCGGCAGATTGAGTTTAGGCGCGTCAACCACCGTTTCTCCGGGCTTGTCTCCGCGCGCGACTTTGATGGTCTGCGTGCGATGATGCGCCTGCTGTCCACCTGCGCGTCCCGATTTGCCGGCTTGCGCGCCTCCACGATCGACGGTTTGCGGTAATTCGTCTCCGGTGTAGTAGATGACATCCCACTTCGGCTTCGGAGGCGGAACGAACGGCTGCAAGCTGGCAATGCGCGCAGGCAGCACAATGACCGCAATCAGTAGCAGGCATTCGAGCGCCCACGAGACCAACATTCCGCGATACGGAAACATCCCCACCGGAGCTTCCCCGGCAAGCGCAATCGGAGCGCGCGTGAGCGCAGGCCGCCAGGCAGTTTTGAACTCTTGCCACGGCGAAGACCACTCGACCAGCAGGCGAGGAGCTTCAGGCCATTGCGTAGCTGATTCGGGAATGGTTTCGACTTCGATCACAGCTAGATTGTGGGCCTTTAAGGGGGATTGAATTGAGTTTACCGTGAGAATGCGGTGAGGCCCGCGATTTTTCTTCGCGGCGAACAAGCAGAAGTTTGGGCTGGGTAAGAATCGCTGATTGGTTTGCCCCGTCCCGGTGCGCTCTTTTGGAATCAAAGATTTAGGTGATGCTTTAATGGCAAGTCATTGATTCATAAACAAGTATTTCTAAGATAGTCTGACATCAATGAGTTGACCCCCTCGCTGATTACCTCAACTATCCCTTACAATCCTCGCCAAATAGGACGACCGATACAACAAGCATGCTCATAGAAATCGGACATGTAGAGGCGATTTTCCGGTATCCCGTGAAGTCCATGGCAGGCGAACGACTCGAGGTCGCCGAGCTGGGATGGCACGGCCTCGAGGGTGACCGGCGCCTGGCATTCCGGCGCATAAATGACCACAGCGAATTCCCATGGTTATCGGCAAGCAAGCTTCCCGACCTGGTCCGGTTTGTTCCGCACCGCCGCGGAGACGGCGCTCCGGGAGAACTTCCTACGCATATTCGCACGCCAGATGGCCAGGAGTTGCCTGTCTTCGGGGACGAATTGGCCACCGAGGTCGGACGCCGGTACGGTGCTCCTGTGCAGATGATGCAGTTGAAACATGGCATCTTCGATGAAGCCAGCATTTCCGTGATCGCCTTGGATACGGTGCACGAGATCGGACGGCTGGCAGGGCGGAGCCTCGACGTGCGACGATTTCGCCCCAATGTTTTGGTTCGTTTACTGCGATCCGCTCCCTTCCAGGAAGACGAGTGGGTGGGCGGTACGCTCTCATTCGGCGAGGGGGACGACGCCCCCGCCATCGCCGTCACCATGCCCGACCTCCGCTGCTCGATGGTGAACCTGGATCCCGATTCGGCAGCTCCCGCGCCAGAAGTGCTGAAAGCGGTCGTTCGTGCGCACCAGAACAACGCGGGAATCTACGGCACCGTCACTCGCATCGGTCGACTGGCGGCCGGACAGACGATGTACCTCCGTGCGGCGGTCGAGACACGCGAACGTGGGTGATCGGGACACAATGTCCCGGGGCGGCCAGTGGCCGTTCCTTTATTACCTGCGCGATGGGGGGACGCGCCCGCGACAGCCGGACGCTACGTTTAAAACTTGTTCTTAAGGTCTTCCGTTTCTCCGCGCCTTCTTGGCCGCTCGGTGGTGAACTGCGCGGACTCTTGAGGATCCGGCGGCGACGGCGAAGGCAGCCGGCTGGAGGGCGGTCAGGACAGCGGTTGGATTTTTATCGATCACCGTCAGAAGAGTGCGCGCTGATGCTTCCGGAATGCGGCGCCCTCCCTCCCAATGCTTGATGGCGTCGAGACTGAAGCCGAAGGTCTGGGAGAACCTGGCTTGCGTCATCTTCAGCCGGTTGCGGATTTCCCGGACATCGACCCTCTCGGGAACGTGGACCTTGAATCCCTCAGTTTTGCCGCAAAGAAAGGCTTCGACATCATCGAGGCCGCTCATGAGTTGTTCGAACTGTGTTTTCATTTCCCTATCTCCTGCGGTAATTCGTAAAGATTCCGTCGGCGCGTTTCTTGAGTTCGTTGCGCTCGGCATTTGTAAGGTTCTCCTTCTCATTCTTGGGAAAGACGGCGACGAGGAAAATCGGAAATGCCGCGCCGCGCTGAATGTAGATGACACGAGCGCCACCACTTTTTCCTGTTCCCCGCCGGGCGACGCGAAACTTGCGAAAACCTCCCAGTGCCCTGCATGATATCGCCACACTCAGGGTCGGTCGCAACCCTCGTCACGATGCCGGCACGCTCCTCCCCAGTGAACAATTTATTCGCGATGGCGAGGTAGGCCGGCGTCTCGACGACCGTTTGCATACTCTATTTCTTGTACTCCAATGGACACCTTAAGTAAAGGGAAAAGTGTGCCATTGGACACTCACGGCTTGTCGATCGATATGGAGAAATTACGCGGATCGGAGTTAAAGCATTCAATCTATGACTATAGTTTTCGTCTGATTACCCCCTCTCGGTTTCCCGCTTCTGTTACAATAACTCAGACGCTATTGCCACGGTTTGCTTGTCACGCGGTGGTCACTCTTTTGACCAGA
Organism: uncultured Acidobacteriaceae bacterium; assembly: GCA_963698865.1. Lineage (GTDB taxonomy): Bacteria > Acidobacteriota > Terriglobia > Terriglobales > Acidobacteriaceae > Acidiflorens. The sequence goes on from CAVOSL010000008.1 coordinate 39,957, forward strand.
TTTATCTCCGCCTTTCCTGCCTTCCGTTTATTTGCGTGAAATCTAAAAACCAAATGTGAGCGGTACGGCAGCTCTCGACGTGTGTCAGAGTGTGTGCCCATAAGCCTCTCCAGAAAGTAAAAAATCGAATGGCTACATTTTCGGAACTGTCCCTGTCTTCCGCCTTACAGCAGAAGCTGGCGGCAGCTCAATTCACCACCCTCACCCCCATCCAGGAACGCGCGATTCCCCCAGCACTTGAAGGCCGAGACGTCATCGGCACTGCCCAGACGGGCACGGGCAAGACATTGGCGTTTCTCATTCCTATCATTGAGACTCTGAACCGAACGCCAGCGCGCCACACGGTCGCTTTGGTATTGCTCCCAACGCGGGAACTCGCGATGCAGGTTCACGAGCAATACGAGCAGTTGCGCAGCAAGTCCCTGCCCGAAGCCGCGCTCATCATCGGCGGCGTCTCCGAGAAGGCGCAGATCCAGAGGCTGCGTGCCGGCTCGGGCTTGGTAATCGCCACGCCCGGCAGATTGCAGGATCTGATGACCCGCAAGTTCGCCGACCTCCGCCACGTCGAGGTCCTCGTGCTCGACGAGGCCGATCGCATGTTGGATATGGGATTCCTGCCCGCCATCCGTCGCATTATCGCCGCGCTCCCGCGGCAACGGCAGACTCTGTGCTACTCGGCCACCTTGGAGCAATCCGTTGCCGGGCTGGTGCATGACTACATGTGCGAACCGGTGCGCGTCGCTTTGGGTTCGGTACTCAAGCCGGCCGAGAGCGTCGAGCTCAAGGCCTATGAAGTTCGGCCCGGAGAGAAACTCGACGTCCTAAGGCAACTCCTCTATGAAGAAAAGGGGCAAACGCTGATCTTCACGCGCACCAAACGCGGCACCGAACGGCTGGCCAAGGAACTGGTGCGCGACGGCTTCAACGCCGCCATGATTCATGGCGATCGCTCCCAATCCCAGCGCAACGGGGCTCTAAACGGATTTCAGGATGGCCGCTACCAGGTGCTGGTGGCTACCGATATCGCCTCGCGTGGCTTGCATGTTGACGATGTTGCCCACGTCATCAACTACGACCTGCCCAAGATGGCCGAAGACTTTATCCATCGCGTGGGACGCACCGGCAGAGCCGGTCTGCAAGGGCGCGCTTCAACCCTGGTCGCCGGAGCGGAGGTACTGGAACTGCGCCAGATCGAACGCGCTCTTCAATTGCGGATCGAGCGCCAGCAAGTTGACCCCGCGTTCGCGCCAGCGCGCCGGATCTCTCACAACACGCTTGCGCTGCGAACGCTGGTTGCATTGCCGGGAGAGGTATTCGTGTAGGAAGACCACTACTTTCGCCGGAGCATGAAGCTCCGGCGAGAGGTGGGATGCGACGTCAGTTCTCGGAAGACAATTTCACTCCATTATTAATGAGCCACTCCGCCCACGTGTCAGCATAAATCAACGCTTCTTCTTCGTCGTGGAAAAACTTGATTTGGAAACGCCCGGCGGCCGCAAAGGGGCGATCTCCACCGTCGATTCTTAATGCCGGCTTCCATCCCCGGTTTGTGCGGATTGCCGATACTTCGACTTCGTGTCCATCGTGTTTATAGCCCATCTGCTAAGTGGTCCTTCGCTTCACAAGTTTGGATTCCTTGCTGCTTCTGAGAGTTACTTCTGAAATCATTGTGACGCGCCTGCCGCTCCGGCGCATTCGCATACTCCTAGTATACAGCGCATAAACACCGATTCTCGAAGGGTGCTTGCACCTCCGGTGGAGCGTTGTTGGTGAGGAGGAAAAAGCGCTTGCTGCTGGAACGCCGCCCGCCCTAAAGGTGACGCCTGATCGGCATTGGAACAACGTTTGATTTTGAAGGTCGTGACCTCGGCGAAGATTGCGCGTCTCGACAGAATGGCGCGCAGTTCCATGATCAGCGAAGCAAGTCTGGCGGAGTCTTCCTCAACGGCAATCTTAGCGCACAGGTTTCTGACGAGGGCCATCTGGATCATAGCGCGGAATTGTAGGTTGCCAGGATGATGTCCGTGGTGCGCCAAAATGCGCCGCGCGACAATGCACGTCCTAATCTACTGAGAAAAAACACGTCCGCTGCGAGCGGTTGCGCCTTCCGTGCTAGACTCGCATCAGCCAGGCCTCTGCGGATGCGCATCCTTACGCGCTACATTCTGGGAGAAGTCGTCTCCCATGCTCTCATCGGCGCCGCCGTCTTCACCTTCATTTTATTTACTCGCGATTTGGGGCGGATTCTGGAGCTGGTCGTCCGCAACAGCGCGCCTTTGCCGAGCATCGCGCAGATTTTCTTTTTTACGGTTCCCGTTGCGCTGACCTACACCATCCCGATGGGCGTGCTGGTCGGCATTCTGATCGGGCTCAGCCGCCTTTCCGCCGATAGCGAAGTCACCGCCATGCGCGCCAGCGGCATGAGCGTCTGGACATTCCTGCGCGTGTGCTCGATCTTTGTGGTCGTCGCGTGGCTGTTGGCGCTGGCCAATAGCGTCTATGTGGCGCCGCGGTCGTTGGCCTCGCTGGCCGAGCTCCAGAATCGGCTGCGCTCCTCGCAAGCTTCCTTTGAAGTCCAGCCGCGCGTCTTTTATGAAGGCTTCCCGAAGACTGTTCTTTACGTCGAGGACGTCAAGGCCATGTCCGGAGGAGCGCTGTGGAAGGGCGTGTTTCTCGCCGACCTGACGAATCCGGCGGCGCCTCGCGTCACGCTGGCCCGCGAAGGACTGCTCGTGAGCCAGGGACCGGACAGGCTGGACCTTCATCTCACCAATGGCTCGACCCACGAGACCGATCCGACGAATCCGGACCGCTATCAGATCTCGACGTTCGACACAACCGATATTCCGATTCAGATTCCGCCGTCGGCGAGCAACCAGCAGGCGGAGCCAGCCACGCTCGGGGAGATGAAGATTTCCGAACTGCTGCGCGCCGCCAGCACGGCCGATGCAAACACGCGCCGCTGGACCATGATCGAGTTCCATCGGCGGCTCGCATTGCCGACGGCTTGCCTGATGCTCGCGCTCGTCGGTATTCCTCTCGGCCTCTCGTCGAAAAAGGGCGGCAAGTCGAGCGGGTTCGTTCTCACGATTCTCCTGGTTTTCCTCTACTACTCGCTTTCCCTGATCGGCGTTTCCCTGGCGCGGCAGGCGCGCGTCTCGCCCGCAATGGGAGTGTGGCTCGCCGACTTCCTGTTCCTGGTAGGCGGCGCCTTTCTGCTCTGGCAATCGGAGCGACGACCCATCGCCTTGTCCTGGGCCCGGCTCTGGAAGCCGAAAGCCCTGCCGGAGGAAGTTTCTTCGATTCCGCCAAACGGAGCGGCCGTCGACGCCATCCAGAACGGGCGCGACCAGGCTGTGGGGCGAGCAGGCTCGCCGGCGTCACCTGGCACTCTTACTCGGAGTGCCCGCAATCAGCGCACCGCCGCGCTCCCAGGCCCCAAGCGCTGGCGGCTCTTCAATCTTCAATTCCCAACGATTCTCGACGACTACGTCATGCGCGATTTCCTGCTCTATCTCGCCATGATCGGCGGCGCCTTCGTCATGCTGCTCCTGGTCTTCACGCTCTTCGAGTTGCTGGGAGATATTCTCCGCAACAGCATCTCCGTGCTGACCGTGGGCGAGTATTTGCTCAATGTGACGCCCTACTTTCTCTACTATCCGATTGCGCCCATGAGCATGCTGCTGGCGGTGCTGGTCACGTTTGGGTTGCTGCAACGCACCAACGAAATCACCGCCATCAAGGCGACCGGCATCAGCCTTTACCGGATCGTCATTCCCGTGCTTATCTCGTCTGCGGTGGTGGCGGGCGTGTTGTTTCTGTCCGACCAGCTCTACTTGCCCTTTACCAACAAACGCCAGGACGAACTGCGCAACCGCATCAAGGGCAAGCCCGCCCAAACCTACCTGCGCCCCGACCGCAAATGGATCTTCGGACAGCACTCCGACATTTACTACTACCAACTCTTCGATCCCGACCGCGACACCTTCGGCGGCATCTCGGTATTCCAGTTCGATCCGCATACCTTGCAGATCACGCACCGCATTGCGGCCACGCGGGCGCGCTGGTCGGGCCAGATGGGGCGGTGGGTCTACGAACAAGGCTGGGAGCGAAGCCTGAGTGGACCGGCCATCGAAAATTACCGGCGCTTCGAGGCGACCACTTTCCCGCAATTCAGCGAGCCGCCCGCCTACTTCAAGAAAGAGGTGAAGCAGTCGTCGGAGATGAATTATGACGAGCTGCGCCGATACATCCACGACCTGGAGCAGAGCGGCTTTGACGTGGTGCGCCTGCGCGTCCAACTGCAAAAAAAGATCGCGTATCCGCTGATCACGCTGGTAATGGCGGTGCTCGCGATCCCCTTTGCGCTCTCGGCGGGCAAGCGCGGGGCCTTGACCGGCGTGGCCACCGCGATCGGTATCGGCGTCGTGTATTGGACGATCTCCGGCTTATTTGAGGCGATGGGGAATTTAAGCCAGTTGCCGCCGACGGTAGCGGCCTGGTCGCCAAATCTGGTCTTCGGATTTATTGGCGGCTATCTCATACTGCGCATGCCAACGTGAGGGATTGAGTTATTGAGAGATTGAATCATTGAGAGATTGAGTTATTGAAACCCCGACGAACGCTCGACTCAATGACTCAATGATTCAATGATTCAATCTCTCAATAGCTTCACCTTCCCGCCATGCCATACGGATTTCCGGGCGTAAAGATGAACGGTGCCATGGGATTGCTGAGCCCTCCACCGGTTAGATCCACCGTGTAACCCTCGAGCGTGCTGGCCGAGTTGTCCGAGACGTAAAGATATTCGTTGCTATTGTTGTTGCTGGGATGCATGGCCAGCGCTACTGGTCCCGCTCCCGTCGGTTGGAACGCCGGACGCAGCGGGGTCAGCGCTCCCGATCCCGTCGTCATTCTGAACGCGTAGATGTTGTTACCAACGTAGCAGGCGATGTAAAGGAACGTATTGGTCGGATCGGCCAGCATCGTGATCGGGTTCTGCCCGATCGTGGTCGGCTTTACCGCGATTGCAAGATTCCCGTTATCCACATCCCCTTGTTTACAATTCGTATCAACCTGGGTGCAAACCTCAAAGGCACTCACCGAACCGGCCACTGCCGCCTGGCTTCCCACGTAGACAAAAACGCCGCCGGTGTTCTGCGTCGGAGGATTGGTGTTGACCGCCAGCACGGAAAGCGGATTGGGAGCTTGCGCGCTATAGGGCGAGGCTGACTGCGGTCGTAAGAGTGCCCGAGCTATCCACCAGGTACATGCTGAGTTCGCTGTCGTTGTGGGCGGCGGTAAGGTCGTGATTGCTGGTGACGAACAGCAGCGTTTTTGCGGATTGACCAGGGAAAGTGAAATTTATCAGCGATACTGCCGTCGGGATCCTGCTCAACGGTAAGCTGCCGGTCGGAGTTACGCTAGTCGAGCCCGGTTGCGTGCTGTACATCGATATCAACGGGCAGTCGCTGCCGTAAACACCACTCATATCCGGACAATCAGTCGGGCTCGGAAGCCCAACGCTGATCACCGCCAGCATATCCCCAGCCGCAGTCGATGACATCGCTAGCGCCGTTTGGCCACTAGGCAAGGTCGCTACCGTCGTCGGATTCGACAGGCTTCCGTCCGAATTCACGGTCAATCCCGAGATCGCGTTCTGACTCATGACGAACGCGGTCGCGCCGCTCGGATCGACCGAAATGGTCAGCGGCAGGCCGCACGACGTGTCATGGCAGGTATCGGCAAGATCGGAGTTGATCAGCGACAGCTCGCCACTGCCCAGGTCCACCGCATAAGAGCTTATGTTGACGAGCGACTGGCTCACAACGTATAAAATTCCCGCTGGCCGATTGTTCCCGCTCCCGCAACTCATGAGAAGCGAACTGAGTCCAACTATGCCCAGCAATGCCACCACTACGCCTGTTTTCTTTAACATCCACTCTCCTAGAATGACCGACTCGGATCAGCCTATTGAATCATTGAGTCATTGAGTGCTTGAATCCTTGAGATGCCGCGGAGCAGGGGTTTTCAATCGCTCAATGACTCAATGATTCAATCTCTCAATTGGCTGAAATATATTTGTGTATCAGGAATGGGCAGGAAGAGCAAACCCGGAACTGGCCGGAATGCGTATTTCCACCTCCAACCCACCCTCTTTTCGGTTGGATGCGGTGATCTGGCCGCCGTGGAGACGGATTGCGCGGGCGGCGATCGACAGCCCTAATCCGGCTCCGCCGGTCTGGCGATTGCGGGCGTCATCGATGCGATAAAACGGCTCAAATATTTTTGCTAACGCGGCCTCGGGAACGCCCGGGCCGGAATCGGAGACGCGAATCACTATCTCCTCGCCGCTGCCGTTTGAGCTCCGCCCGCCGCTCCAGTTTCGCTTCGACCGTCGTGCCCGGTGCAGTATAGCGAGTCGCGTTTCTCACGACGTTCTCCACGGCGCTGCGCAAAAGATCAGGGTCGCCCTCGACCAGAAATTCGTCTTCGCTATTGCCATTGCCATCGGCCATGACGCGGCATTGGCGGCCCGCACTTTCGAATTCGGCGTCGTGCGCCACCTGTTCGACCAGTTCGCGCAGCGAGAGACTCGTCTTGCGGATGCCGTCCGCGCCCGATTCGAGGCGCGCGATCGTCAGCAATCTCTGAATGAGCTGATTGAGGCGGTCGGCTTCAAGCTCGATGCGGTTGAGTTGCCCCTCGATTTCCGGGGTCTGGCGCTGCCGCGCGAGCCCAAGCGCCACACTTAACCGGGCCAACGGCGAGCGCAACTCGTGCGAAACGTCTTTGAGCAGGCGCGACTGGGAATCGACCAGGCCCTCCAGCCGCTCCGCCATGCGGTCGAAGTCACGCATGAGCTCGACGATCTCATCACCAGCCTTGCCCGCGGGGGCGCCGGTGCGTGCGCTCAAGTCTCCTGCCGCCAGGCTTTGCGCCGCCCGCCGCAGCCGCGTTACCGGGCTCGTCACCGAACGCGCCAGCAGATAGCAAACCAGCCCCGACGAGACCACAAAAATCAGGATCCCCAGCCCCGGAATCTCGTGCGGACCGAAAAATACGCGCGGTCCCGGCGGCACCTCGATCACCAGGGTGTAGCGCTTTCCGTCGAGCGTCAGCCCCTGCCGCTTAATGCGATCTGGCATCAGGTTGTCGAGCCAGCCGTGGTGAAAAGGCATATTGCGGCGGGCATCTTCGATCCAGGGCGGCGCGTGCCTTCCGCCCAGTTCCCGACCCTCCTCGTTGAAAACGAAAGCGCGAACCCGCTCGTTATCGCGGATGGTGTCAAAGTAGGCGCGCGCGCCCGCTTCGCCTCCGGTGTTGTACGCGTTGACTGCCTCGGCAATCACCTCCGGCCCCTGGCTCTCGATCCGGTGCCGTGTGGGGTTCAGAGCAATCGTGATCAGGATGGCCAGCACAATAAAGAGCGCCTGGGCCGCCCAGAACGACACGAAGATTCTGAGGAAAAGACTCTTCAATGATTCAATCTCTCAATGATTCAATTCTTCTTCGCTCTCGCCTCCGCCGCCTTGGTCTCCGGCGCCTTCGCATGCGGCCGCGCAAACATATATCCCACCCCGCGAATCGTCTTGATGTGATCGCCGTTCTCGTCGGAATCGCCGAGCTTGCGCCGCACTTTACTGACATGCATATCGATGCTGCGATCGAAGGGCATGAACTTGCGGCTCAGAACGGCGTTGACCAGGCGTTCGCGCGTCACTACACGTCCGGCTTCGCGCAACAAAACTTCCAGCAGATTAAACTCAACGGAAGTCAGGTCAACCGGCTGGCCCGCGCGCTGCACGGTGCGGGTCGCGGGGTCGAGTTCCACGTCGCCGACATTGAGCACTTCGGGCGCCTCATCAGCTGCCCGCGCCGGTTTGGTGCGCCGCAGGATCGCGCGAATCCTCGCCACCAGTTCGCGCGGATTGAACGGCTTTGGAAGATAGTCATCGGCGCCGATCTCAAGGCCGACGATGCGATCGACATCCTCGCCGCGCGCCGTCAGCAGCAGCACTGGAATCTTCGAGACGCTGCGAATCCGCCGCAACACTTCAAAGCCATTGATCCCCGGCAACATCACATCAAGCACGACTAGCGCATATTCATTGGTAAGCGCGGCCTGCAATCCGCGTTCGCCATCGTGCACCGCCTTGAGGCTGAAACCCTCGGCGGTAAGATACTCCTCGACCAGCGTACAAAGCTCCACGTCATCGTCAACCACCAGAACGCGTTCCATTCTTCTACTCATCTAACACCTCAGCGGGGCGGTGGGCCGTAAAGATTTGTGTTTTGTCGGCTACTAGCCGCTCGCAACTAGCTTCTAGCAACACCGGCCGCCAAGAACCAAAAGTGGAAGTCGTCGGTTGCTAGCAGCTAGAAGCTAGCAGCTAATAGCTAGAAGCTGCTTTACAAAACTTTACCCCGTTTGACCGACTCTTTACTGTGCTCACTCCAAAAAAGTGTTCTTATCTCCATATCAGTCCCGGCTGCCTCCGGAATTCTAGGAGATTTTCAATGAAATCAGCTCGCTTCCTCTTCCTTGCCGTCGGCGCTGCCTTTCTCTTGGGCGTCACGGCCCTGGTTGCTCAACACATGCACGAACAAGGTGGTCCCGACGCTCACTTCGATCACATGCTCAGCATGTACACCGAAAAACTCGACCTGAGCAGCACCCAACAGGAGCAGCTCAAAGCCATCTGGGCCAAAGAGAAGCCCACCTTCCAGCCCCTGATGCAACAGATGCGCCAGAACCACGAGGCGATGAAAACGCTCGAAGCCAGCGGCCCGTTTGACGAAGCCAAAACCCGCGCGCTCGCCACCCAGAATGCGCAGGTCATGATCGAAATGCAAGTGCAGCACGCCCGCATGAAGTCCGAGATGATGCAGGTCCTGACCCCCGACCAAAAGACAAAATTCCAGCAACTTGAGTCGGAACACGATGGTGGGCACATGCATCACATGGGTGCGCCGCCAGAAGACTAGAACGCCGGAAGACGAGAACTGAATTTAGAACGATTGCTCTCCTTAGTGCTCTCTCTCCTAACCCGGGCGGGGTAAAGAAACTCTCTGGTTTCCCGCCCGGCATTTTTAGCCATGAGCTGTAAGCCGTGAGCTTCCCGCGATCAGCTTGAACCTTTAACGCTTCCTGGCATATAGTTTGCACCAACACTAAGGCCTTGATTATGGAGCAAGCCGATCTGCTCTATTCCGGATTAATCTTCACCGCGCTCATGCTCTCCGTGTGGACCGCGGCGCTCGTCACCGCCGCCTGCATCTTCTTCGCTCCCACATGGTTTGCCCCCCGCGCCAACCAACCTCCCACCCGCAAGCCATAAGCCGCAACCGAACATAAGTCCCGCCCGAGACCTCGCGGCCTCAACCTCAGCTCAAAGCCATCAGCCACCAGAGAAGCCGCGGCATTCGCTGCTAAAGGTTTAACTGATGGCTGACGAGCTGACGGCTGAGAGCTAATCCTGCACCCCGCGCTGCTACAATCGCATCTACTGACCGTCTATGTTTCCCGAGCGCCTCCGGCCCCTCGTTCCCTATCTGAAGCGGCACCGGCTCGGCCTCTCCATCGGAGGCCTGTGCGTTCTATTCAATAACGGCGTCTGGATTCTCTTCCCGCAAGTCATCCGCCGCGCCATCAACGACCTCAACTCCGGTGTCACCCGCCACAAGCTCCTCATCTATTCGCTGCTGATCGTTGCCATCGCCGCCTTCAAAGGCATTTTTCAGTTCCTCACCCGCTATGTGGTCATCGGCATCTCCCGCGACATCGAATTCGATCTCCGCAACGACCTCTTCGCCCACCTCGAAAGCCTCTCCTATTCCTACTACCAGCGCAACCGCACCGGCGACATCATGGCGCGCGCCACCAACGACCTCAACGCGGTCCGCAATCTGCTTGGCCCCGCTATCATGTACTCGGCTAACACCATCGTCTTCACCACCGGAGCGTTGCTCTTCATGCTGGCCATCAGCCCCAAGCTCACGCTGATCGCCTTCACTCCCCTGCCCATCGCCAGCATCGTCATTCAATATTTTGGCCGCCGCATTCACGAGCGCTTCGAGCGCATCCAGGCGATGTTCTCCGACATTTCCGCCCGCGCCCAGGAGAACTTCTCCGGCGCTCGCGTCATCCGCGCCTACGTGCAGGAGCAGGCCGAGATCGACGCCTTCGAAACCGCCAATCAGGAATACATCCGTCGCAGCCTCGGCCTCGTCCGCCTGATGGGCATGCTCTGGCCGACCCTCGAACTCATGCTCGGAGCCGCGGTAGTCATCGTGCTGTGGGTGGGCGGTCGGCAGGTCCTGTTCCACAAAATGAATGTCGGCGATTTTGTGGCTTTCAACACCTACATGGTGCAGCTAACCTGGCCGGTAATCGCGCTCGGCTGGGTGATCAACATCTTCCAAAGAGGCACAGCCTCACTGATTCGGATCAATGAAATTTTGCACGCGAAGCCCGAAATCGCGGATGAAGAAGCTTCGAGCTACGAGCTGCGAGCCACGAGCAAACCAGCCGATTCCGAAGGGTTAGCTCGAAGCTCGGAGCTCGAAGCTCGAAGCTTCACCGGCGAAATCGAATTCGCCAATCTAACCTTCGCCTACCAGGACACCCAGCCCATCCTCAAAGAAATCAACCTGCGCATCCCTGCGGGATCAAGCCTGGCCATAGTCGGCCCCACCGGCTCCGGCAAAACCACGCTAGTCAGCCTAATCCCGCGCATTTACGACGCCGCGCCCGGCTCCGTCCTCATCGACGGCCGTCCCATCCGTGAATTCCCCGTTGCCGACCTGCGCCGCAACATCGGATTCGTTCCGCAAGAAACCTTTCTCTTCTCCGACACCATCCGCGAAAACATCGCCTTCGGAGTCCCCAGCGCCACGCTGGATGAAATCCAGGCAGCCGCCGAAGCCGCCAACATCGCCGCCGACATCGAATCCTTCCCCGACGGCTATAACACCACGGTAGGCGAGCGCGGCATCACCCTCTCCGGCGGCCAGAAGCAGCGCACCGCCATCGCCCGCGCCCTCATGCGCAGCCCCCGCATTCTCATCCTCGACGACGCCCTCTCCAGCGTCGACACCCACACCGAAGACAAAATCCTCAACCACCTCCGCGACCTGATGCGCGGCCGAACCACCATCTTCATTTCGCACCGCGTCTCCACCGTCCGCAATGCCGATCGCATAGCCGTCCTCCACCAGGGACGCATCGTAGAACTAGGCACCCACGACGAGCTAATAGCCAGAAACGGCTATTACACCGACCTCTATAACAAGCAGTTACTGGAAGAGGAACTGGCGGAAGTGTAACGATTGAGGCATTGAGAGATTGCATCATTGAGAGATTTAAGTCCGTCCCGGGGTGGCTCTGGGTCTCTAAATCTCTCAATGAATCAATCTCTCAATGCTTCAATGCTTCAATGCTTCAATGCTTCTTTTGGTGCCTCGCGTACAACCAATTTACAAAAAACTTGTTCCCATATCGAGAAAGTCACCCTAAAATAGGGCGTCCCACCAAAAAAACTGTTTCAGGTCCAAGGAGTTTGCATGGCACGCATCCGTCTGGCTGCTTTGTCCCTCTCTATCCTGTCGATTCTGGTTCTCTACACTCCCTCATACGCTGCCCCGACCGACCGCATTGGAGCAATCACCAGCGGCCCGACAGTAAGGTTTGCAAGCGGAGTTCCTTTGCAGGCCCGTCCTGAATTTGATCAGGGTGCGGTCGACCCCGCAATGAAGATGGGTTACCTCACCCTGCTCACCAAGCCCACCGCAGCCCAGCAAAAGGCCATCAACAAGCTTCTTGCCGACCAGCAGAACCCCCATTCCGCCTCCTATCACAAGTGGTTAACGCCCGAGCAATACGCCGACAGGTTTGGCCTCAGCCAGAGCGACATGAACAAGTTGGCCGGCTGGCTTCAGGCGCAGGGATTCACCATCGTGCGGACGGCTCGCGCCCGCAACTGGGTAGCCTTTAGCGGAACCGCCGCTCAGGTCGAAGCCGCGTTCCAGACCCCGATTCACAACTTCAAAACCGGCGGCGAAATACACTTTTCCAACACTTCCCCTGCCGTCATTCCATCGGCTCTCTCCGGCATCGTAACCGGCGTGCGCGGCCTCAGTAATTTTCGTCCGCAATCACAAGCCCGGCGCGCGGTTCCTGCCTACTCGTTCAGTGGCGGAAACTACCAATTCATATCGCCCGGCGACATCACCACTATTTATGACGTAGCCACTCTCTATGGCAGTGGCATCGACGGCACCGGACAAAAGCTGGCAGTGATGGGCGAGACCGGAATTTACCAGTCCGATCTGACGAACTTCCGGCAGAACTTTGGCCTTTCGGCGATCAGTTGCACGACCAGCAACGACATCATCACGGCCTGCAATACCTCCCATTTTAAGTATGTCCTGGTGAACGGAACTGCTACTCAGATTTATGGCGATCTGCCGGAAGCCGACATCGACCTCGAATGGTCAGGCGCTACCGCTCCCGGCGCACAAGTTATCTACGTCACCTCCAACGCCAACAACGGCACCACTTGGGACTCGTGGTACTACGCGGTGGACAACAATGTCGCTCCCGTCATCACCATGAGTTACACCTCTCCCTGCGAACTCGCTGAGGACCCGTTCGGGACCGGGGAATTCAGCATCGCCTCCGACGAAGCAGAACTGGCCCAGGCCAACATCCAGGGCATTACTTTTATGAATTCCTCGGGTGATACCGGCGTGGCCGAATGCGACTATCAGGCATCGCTCGCTGAATTTGGGTACGCGGCCGCCTATCCCGCCAGCAGCCAGTACGTCACCGGCGTAGGCGGCACTCTAATCCCCTATACCGAATATGGTTCCACTTATTGGACCACTTCCAACGGTACTGGCGGTGGCTCCGCCAAGTCCTACATCCCGGAGGAGGCATGGAACGACTCGCTTGAATTTGCGATTTTCTGCGAGGCTAACCAGAGTACTGGCTTCTGCACCGGCAACGGCGTAGGCAGCGGACCCCTTCTGACCGATTGGGACATCATGCAGGAGAACGTCATCGGCATTGCCGCTGGTGGCGGTGGTATTAGCAACTGTTCCGGGGAAGACGCCAACGGGGTCTGTAATGCGGGGTTCGGACAACCCACCTGGCAGGCAGGCCTTGATCTCAACTCTATCAATCCCAACGGACTAGGGCAGACTACCTCTCCGGCGCGCTTTTCGCCCGACGTCTCCCTTTTAGCTTCGGCCAATTGGCCCGGCTACATTGTCTGTACTCAAATCACCCCAGGGAGTGGCAGTACTTGCGACTCGCCAACCACGGGCATCCAGGACATGCTTACCCAGTGCATTGTCAATCAGAACTTTAATTATTGTTCAATCTACGGGGGCACCTCTGTTTCCGCTCCGATCTTCGCCGGCATGGTGACGTTACTCAATCAGTATGTCGTGACCAACGGAATTCAGGCCAATCCCGGCCTGGGCAACGTCAACCCCACGTTGTATGCCTTAGCCGCCGACAACGCCACCAACGGTGCCTTCAACCCGGTTACTACCGCCAACACCGGATCCTATTCAATTGGCGCGTTCTGTGATCCGGGCCAGCCCGTATCGGGGATAACCGGCGATCCCTGGCCCGCCGCCTTGCAGTGCCCAAGCTCGGGTACAAATCTCATTGGCTTCAACACCTTTGACTTTGACGCCACCACCAAATACAACCTCGCGGTGGGGCTGGGCTCAGTCAACCTCAGCCACCTGGCTGCTGCGTGGTCGGTATCCGGGCTTTCCTCCACCACCACATCCGTCGCTTCCAGCTTGAATCCGTCGAATCTGGACGATTCGGTGACTTTCACGGCGACGGTTACCACTTCCGGCACCAACGTGCCGACTGGCACCGTGACCTTCAAGGATGGGACCACTACACTTGGCACTGGCACCCTCGGCTGCGTGTGTGATGGGATCATAAACTCGGCAACGACAACCTTTACTACGTCTTCGCTCGCAGCCGGAACGCACGCGATTACGGCCCTTTATAACGGAGATTCCAACAATTCGACGAGTTCCGGAAGTCTAGATCCGCCGCAGATCGTCGACGAGCAGGACTTTCAATTCTCCGGCACCGTATCCGACCCCGCGGCCGCGGACCCCGGACAAACTACCACAACAAGCATGACAATCCAGGCAGTAGGATCGAGCACATTCCTTGACACCGTGACCTACAGTTGCTCGGGCTTACCAACCGGAGCGACGTGTTCGTTCAACCCCACATCCGGAACCATTGTGAGCGGCACCGCGAGCCCGCAGACAGTGCAAATTACCGTCAATACCTCCGGGCCCTTCCAAGGCGCCGCTGGAGGCGGAGTCCGCAGCAGGCGTAGACGGGCGCAGAACCAGCAGCCGCGGCTGTGGTTGCCGCTGACTCTGCCCTTGGCCGGCATCTTCTTTGTCGGATTGGCCGGGCGCGGCATGCGGCGTCGCTACCAGGTGGCTGGGTTGTGCCTGATGGTTGTTTTTGCTGGCTTCCTAATCGCGTGCGGAGGCGGCGGTAGTTCTCCCGCGCCCGTTGCGGTCAGCGTTAGCCCGGGCAGTGTTAATACCCTGTGGCCTAATCTCTCGGGAGCGCCGCTACAGGCCCAGCAGTTCACCGCCAACGTCACGGGCACCTCGAATTCGGCTGTGACTTGGGCAATCAGTTCCGGCGGGACAGACGATTCGATCAGTTCGAGTGGTCTGTATACAGCTCCAACGTCCACGCCTCCGGGAGCAGTAACCATCACCGCAACCTCGCAGGCGGATACCAGCAAGCACGGCAATGCCACGGTTACCATCAAGACTCCGACGCCCTCGGGACCGTCCACGGTTACCGTGACCGTAAAGGAAGGATCGGGAGCGCAGGCAATCACGCACTCAACCCCGTTCACCTTGACTGTGAATTAGTTGGAAGTTTGTCAGCTAACTAAGATCGGGCACGCCCCAGGGCGTGCCCGATTTTTTGCCTAATCTCTGCGGTTGATAGGGCGAGCACCCCTGTTCCATGAAATCGTAAGTTATTGACTAATAAATACCTTACATCTAAGTCCTTTGTTTTCAAAGACCAGAAGAGTCGACCGCTAAGTCTTTGATTCCACAATACCACCTTAACTCCTTATTCCTCAAAGACCTGGCAGCATACTTTTCCTAAGTCCTTGATTCCACAAGACCGCCAAGGAGGGGGTCTCATTACCAAGTAGTAAATAGCCAAGCTCATTCCGCTTTGCCAGCGGATTCCGCCTTCGCGCCGGCTGCTGGCCGCAACGAAGCTCCAATCACCTCGCCAGAATCTGTCTTCTGCACAAACGCGATCACCCGCAAATTGCCAGCCTCAACCGCATTCGGAAGCTTCACGACTACATCGCGGCTGAAGGCTCCACGTTCTTCTGCAGTCCCGACTTTGCTGAGCGTCAGCGCAACCGCAACGTGCTTCAGATCGCGTCCCTTGTTCTCTCCCTTCAGCACTTGCGATTCGGCATGATCGAGCGCGGCTGCGACAAAGATGTCGGCTTTGCGAATGCCCAGCGATGCAGGCAACGCGTCGGCGTCGATGTGCGCGTGAATCGCTTTGCCATCCACCGAGAACGACGTAATTCGCACCCCAACCTTGGGCTTGCTGCGCGCCGCTTCGATCGCCTGCACTGCGGCCTTCGGCTCGCTCCCGTTGAACTGCGTCTCTCCATCAACCACCATTTCCGGCGTGTAAACCTCATTGAGCTTGAAGCGCACCCCATATTCCGTCTGCCGTTCGGTGATTGCGCTCGAGGAATATTTGTCCGTCCATCCATCGTGGTTCCAGTAGTCGACATGCTCTTCCAGCACGATGACCTGCGCGCCCGCAACAGGCTGCAGGCGATCAAGATTGGCCAGCATAGTGTCAGCCGGAGGACAACTGGAACAACCCTCGGAAGTAAACAGTTCGACAAGAACAGGCGCTGCGGCAGATTGCGGACTGTCAGCACCGAACGCGACAGTGCCCGCGCAGAGAACGGCCAATAACGCAACGATCAAAGATGTCTTGTTGAGCATAGAGAAACCCCACGTCTCTGTTGGATGCAGCAAATGTAGCGCGGACACTCCTGTCCGCGTGCCGGCAGCGGGCAAGCAGCCTGCGCGGACAAGCCTCCCTGAGCTTGTCGAAGGGAGCGTCCGCGCCACACAAGCTTATCTGTCTACAAACTTGGCGAACATCCTCTGCGGATCGATGGCGATAAACAGCCCGCGTCCGCGCGCCAGCACTTCGCCCTTCTGGTTCAGTATCTCGGCAACGTTGATATGTTGCCGCCCTTTAACCTTCTCCTCGCGCGACTCGACCCGCAACGGCTTGTAGAGCGGAACAGGCTTGAGATAGTTCACCGTAATCTCGGAGGTCAGCGCAATGACCTGGTGAAGCTTGTTCACCTTGCCCATGGCCTCGTCGAGAATGGTAGCGATGATTCCTCCGTGGCAATGTCCCGGAGGTCCGGTATAGCGCTTGCCGAGCCGGAAGCGGCAGACGAAGCAGTTGCGCTCCTCGTCATAGGTGAAGCGCAGAAACATGCCCTCGGGATTGTTCTTCCCGCAGGCAAAGCAGAAGTTCTTCTGTAGCCGGACATACTGCGTTCCATGTCCAGCACCCTTGCGATGTCGAGTCTTCTTGGCAGCCATCGGCATGATTCTATCGCGGGACGGCTCTAACACGATGCCATGGGATCGAGAGACAACAATTCCCCCGAACTCGGTTATCATGTCCGTCGACTTTCACCCTGTGAGGTGCCTTTATGCCCGCTGCCAACACGCTCGCGTCTCCCTACAGCGTTCATCCCGGAGTTGCCCAGATTAAGAAGTGGATCCAAGACATGCCGCAGAAGACGGGCCGCTCGCTCGACGAATGGCTCGCGCTGACCAGAAAGTCAGGTCCTCCAACCGAGAAAGAACGCATCGAATGGCTGAAGAAGGAGCACAACCTCGGCACAAACAACGCCGCCTGGATCGCGGGCCGCCTCGAAGGCAAGAACACAGAAGAAGACTCGCCCGAAGCCTACCTCAAGCAGGCCGAAGAATGGGTGGAAGCGCAATACGCCGGCCCGCGCTCGGCTCTGCGTCCGCTCTACGAGCAGCTACTTAAACTCGGCTTCTCAATCGGCAAGGACGTGAAAGCCTGCCCGTGCAAAACGATGGTGCCGCTCTATCGCAATCACGTCTTCGCCCAGATCAAACCCTCGACGAACACGCGCATCGACTTCGGTCTGGCCCTCGGCAACACGAAAGCCCCCAAGCGCCTGATCAACACCGGCGGCTACGAGAAGAAGGACCGCATCACCCACCGCATCGAGGTCAAGTCCAAGGCCGACATCGACGAAGAGCTGAAGAGGTGGCTGAAGAAGGCGTGGGAAATGGACGAATAGCGCAGTGCAAATGTCTATGGTCATCCGAATATGACCATGTATGCTATAATCTGTCCATGAAGAAGATAGCGGCAGGAGAGTTCAAGGCGCGCTGCCTAACCCTGATGGACGACGTCCAGGCAACCCGGGTGCCAATCCTGATCACAAAGCGGGGAAAGCCGGTAGCCAAACTGGTCCCGGTTGTAGATAAGAAGAAAGACGATTGGATCGGCCGGCTGAATGGCAAGATGCGTATCGTGGGCGACATTGAATCACCCGTGGTCCCGCTTGAAGATTGGGAAGCGCTGCGTTGATTTTGCTCGATACCCACATCGTGGCATGGGCGGCAGAGGATCCCAAGCGACTCTCGCCAGGCGCTGCTTCGGCGATTCGCCGGGCTCGTCGCGGCGGCGGACTCTCCGTTTCTGCGATCACGGTATGGGAACTTGCCCTGTTAGTGTCTCGCGGTAAAGTGCAAGTCTACGGTTCGGTCGAGACATCGGTTCGAGCGCTGCTTGAGGATATAACCGTGATTCCGATCACGCCGGAAATCGCGGCCTTGGCCACGCAATTCCCCGACGATTACCCGCACGATCCAGTCGACCGCCTGATTGGCGCGACGGCGCGCGCGGAAGGGATAGCACTCGTGACGCGAGATGAGCGGATAAGGAAGAGTCCACTGATTCGAACTCTCTGGTAACGCCCAACAGGAGTACATTATTCGAGAGGTGACCTTTGGCCCTCTTTCTGCTCATTGTCTTTGTTGGCGCCTCGCTGGCATTCAGTCTACGCGCGTGGATGGCCTACGACGAAGACCCCTACGGAACGAGTGATATTCATTCCGACGATTCAACTAACAAAGAGAACGTACCGCTAACTACCGCTTTGATAATCGTGACTTTTCTCGGTGGAATCTCTTCCGAACTTCTCCGACATTCATTCAAGCTGTCATTCATTAAGGCTGGAGCAGTTTCCCTTGGCCTCCTGGTCATCGGCCAATGGCTCGCGGTCCACTTTTTCGCTCGGACGACGCGTGGTCGGGACGGACAATGCGCCCGTCCCTCCTTGCCTAAGCCTCAGTCGTAATACTCCAACCCCAAGTGCGTAATCAACTCCTCACCCTTCAAATGCCGCAGCGTGTTTTTCAGTTTCATCAGCTGAATAAACAAATCATGCTCCGGATACAAGCCCGGCGCAGTCATCGGCGACTTGAAGTAAAAGCTCAGCCACTCCTGGATCCCCAACCTCCGCAGTTCCGGCGTGCGTTGCGCCAGGTCCATGAAGAGCACTAGGTCGAGCACAATCGGCGCGGCCAGAATTGAGTCGCGGCACAGGAAGTCCACTTTGATCTGCATCGGATAGCCGAGCCAGCCAAAGATGTCGATGTTGTCCCAGCCTTCTTTGTTGTCGCCGCGCGGTGGGTAATAGTTGATGCGAACCTTGTGGAAGATGTTCCCATAAAGCTCGGGATAGAGGCTCGGCTGCAGGATGTGCTCCAGCGCGCCCAGTTTCGACTCTTCCTTGGTCTTGAACGAGCCGGGATCGTCGAGTACCTCGCCGTCGCGGTTGCCCAGGATGTTGGTCGAGTACCATCCACTCAGTCCAAGCAGCCGCGCCTTGAACGCCGGCGCGAGCACTGTCTTCATCAGCGTCTGGCCGGTCTTGAAGTCTTTGCCGCAAATCGGCAGTTCTCGTTCGTGCGCCAGTTCGTGCATGGCGGGAATATCAACCGTAAGGTTCGGCGCGCCGTTGGCGAAGGGTACGCCTTCCATCAGCGACGCGTACGCATACACCATCGAAGGCGCAATGTTCTCATCATTCTCTTTCATCGCCTTTTCGAGCGACTTCACGCTTTGGTGCGCGGCGCTCTGCTCGATAAAGGTCTCGGTCGACGCGCACCAGATCGTCACCAGACGATCGGCCTTGCTCGACTTGCGAAAATCGCGAATGTCCTGCCGCAACTGCTCGGCGAGGTCGAGCTTGTTCTTCCCTTTCTTCACGTTCGGTCCGTCGATCTTCTTGACATAATTGTGGTCGAAGACCGCCTTGAGCGGCTTGATGGCACTGAGACGGCCTTTCACCTTGTCAAGCAGATCGCGCTCCAGCACCCCGGCGTTGCGCGCCGCCGCGTACATGTTGTCCTCAAAAATATCCCAGCCGGTGAATACGAGGTCATCAAGGCCGGCGAGCGGAACGAATTCCTTGATCTTGGGCGAGCGCCCCTCGGTGCGCTTGCCGAGGCGGATCGTTCCCATCTGCGTGACGGAGCCAATGGGAGCGGCAATGCCTTTGCGGACCGCTTCGACGCCCGCCACAAAAGTGGTCGCGACTGCGCCCATGCCGGGAATCATGACGCCTAACTTGCCCTTGGCGGGCGCAATCGTCACGTCGGGAGACCGCTCGTCTGACTTCGAAGCCGGTTTTGCAGATTTCTTTCCTGTCGCCATAATTTTGGCTGCTTCCTTATTTCATTTTTGAGATGTGTGCAAACCAACTATGTTCTCGCATCGGGGCAGAAGTTTGCAAACGCGCGCACTCGAACGCGCGGATTCACGCTTCAATGGCGGCTGCGGAACATTGGTTGGCGAGCTACGCCAGTCGCATCTTAGTCGGGCGGAAAAAGCCTTACGCCGCAGAGCACGCAGAGTTTGGCACGGAGTTCGCAGAGTTGCCTGTTTCCGCCTTCGTTCTTCTTTTCTCAACGTGCCGCTTATCGCGCCGGCATCGCCATGAATAGCACAATCAGGCCGAAGAGGATCAGCGCCATGATCAGCGAGTACAGATTGTGCATGGGATGAAAGTGGAAGAGGGGATTCTTTCGCCAGGAATTCAGCATAAGGGCTCCTTCCCGCGGCTTTAGGCCCGCGGAGCGCGCAGCCTTACGTACCTATTTTCCCACTCTTTGGCGAAGCCGGCGCAAATTTCTGCGGGCGGTTATTTCCCGTCCATATCCACCTGTTTGACCGGCAGATCCCAATGGCCGAGAAGAATCTCAAAGCGCCGCTGCTCCTCCTTTGCATAAGTAGCCTGGTCGGGCCAGAGCTGCTTTTTCAGAGCCTCTTCGTCAAACGGTTCGTTGGCGGCCGCCGAGTTTTTGAAGACGATCGTGACCCGGTAGTCCCAACGGCCATCTTCGGTGGTGTGATAGCGGGGCTGGTCCATCCAGACTTTGAGCATGCGGCCCATCTCGACCTGCTTCCTCAGCAGCGGGTAGTGATTCTTCTTGAACAACTGAAGGAATTCGTCGGCGTATCCCCATTTCGCCTTGTAGTAGTACTCGATCACGAACGGCTTGCCGGAGGTGTCGGGCGAGGTTTGCGCGGGCAAAGTCGGGGGCAGCAGGACGGCGAGCAGAAGCAGGATGTGAAATTTCATGCACAGTCTCCCAGGAAAATGATTCTCGCACACGCAGCAACGAATGGTGCTATAGTGTGGCCGCCATCATGCGGATTCATGCTTGCAAATGCTTTTTCGAGAGGGATGGCGATGAAGAAAGCACTGGCTGTTGCTGCGCTGCTTGTTTTTTTTGCGAGTGCTCTATCTGCGACCGCGACCAAGCAGAAATGGACTGCGGGCTGGGACTATTTTAGTGAGCCGCTGAATTACACCAAGAGCAACATCCAATGGTCGGTATCGGCGTCGCGCAAGTTGACGCTTACCTTCAATCTGGTCGGCGCAACTCCGCTCAAGCTCTACCAGGGGAGCCTTAACTTTTTCTGCACCACATTCCCCGCGACCTTCGGCCAGTTCCCGACCGAAGAAAACAGCGATGGCACGTGCATCTCGCTCACGCGGCAAGGTGTAACCGCAACCATTGCGGAGGTTGAAATCGGCGTCATCACCACAGACCTTAACGGCAAGGGCACGTACAAGATCGTCATCGGCCCGGTTCCATCTGGAACCTACCAGCTTGAATTCTTTATGCGCAATGGCGCGGGTTGCGACTTCATCAACGGTGGGCAGTGCGATGTGAATCACGCCGAAGCGGATTTCCAATCCCCCGGCCCATACGGCACGGCGACTACGATTATTGTGCCTTGAGGCTTTCATGGTGCGGCGCCGGTGTCGCGACGGCCTCGCGGTCTTTGCTTTTTGACTTTGCCCCAAGCGTGCTGGCCGCATATGCGGGCGAGGGCCCGCGGTACACTCGGATGCTAAAATCGATTGTGGCCGCCGATTCCCTCCGCCTGATTGCCATCGATATCGATGGCACCCTGTTGAATCCCCAGTTTCAGATTGGTGAAGGCGATCTCGCGGCTTTACGGCGCGCCCACGCTCAAGGTATTGAAGTGATCCTCGTCACCGGGCGGCGCCATGCCTTCGCCCTGCCGATCGCCCAGCAGCTTGGCTTCGATCTCTGGCTGATCAGTTCCAACGGCGCGATTACCCGGTCGCTTGCCGGAGAGACTTTTCACCGCGACCTGCTGCCGCACACCACCTGCCGCGATCTCCTGGGGGTAATGCAAGAATTCCGGGGCCAGACCGTTCTTACCTTCGACAGCGAGGGCGCGGGCACCATCGTGATCGAGCGTTTGCAGGAGCTTGAACTGAGCATCCAGCGTTGGCTGCAAAAAAATATGGAGTACATCCGGTTCGCGGTGCCGATCGAAGATTCCCTAACCACCGATCCGGTGCAGGCTATGTTTTGTGGCCCCGTGACACTGATGCAACAGGCGCTGGCGGCGCTGGAACGCTGCGGCTTACCCGTGACGGTGCTGCGAACCGAATACCCAGGCCGCGATCTTTCCATTGTGGATGTGCTGAACGCGGGCTGCTCCAAGGGGCATGCGCTGGAGCGCTGGGCGGCGTTATCGCGGCATTCGGCCGCGGGCAGGTCATGGCCATTGGTGATAACTACAACGATATCGAGATGCTGGCTTTCGCCGGACAACCCTTTATCATGGGAAATGCGTCGCAAGAACTGCTGGACCGGGGCTGGACGTTGACGCGCTCCAATTCTGAAAATGGCGTGGCGGCGGCCATTGAGCATGTGCTCGAGGGAAAAGAGATTGCATCGGCTGCGCTTGGCCAAGTCGACGGACCAGCGATCGGGGTCAGCCTGTAACGATTCGTCTTTTGACCAAAATGATTCATGGAAGATTCATGTCGACGAGGGCGGCTGCGAAAATCGCGGCGGTGGTTGCGGCATTTTTGTGTGTCGTGGCACTGGCCCTCTATGCGCCTCCCGCCAGAGCTGCCGAGTTGGCGATACTCCGCAACGGCTTCAGCATCCGGCACGAGCATCGCGCGGTGATGGGAGATACTACGCGGCTGTTCTTGTCCGCCGATGATTCGAGCTTCACCGATGTTCCGACCAGCGACATCACCGGCTTTGAGAAAGATCTGACCTTGCCTGTGCCAGCCGCGGTGCCGGCCGCGAAAATCGCTCCGACATCAGCCATCCCAGCGCGTCGAAGCGTCGATCTGAACCAGGTCGTCAATTCCGCCAGCGCTGCCTATCACCTCGATCCGGATCTTGTGAACAGCGTGATCCACGCCGAAAGCGGATTCAATTCGCACGCCGTCTCGCCCAAGGGGGCACGCGGATTGATGCAGCTCATGCCCTCGACCGCCAGCCAACTGGGCGTGAAGGATGCGTTCGATTCGGAGGCCAACGTTGGCGGCGGCAGCCGCTATCTGCGCGAGCTGCTGGAGCGCTATAACTTCGATCTCGTCAAGGCGCTCGCCGCCTACAATGCCGGGCCGGAGCGCGTTGACCGCTACAACGGCGTCCCGCCTTTTTACGAGACGCGCGCTTATGTGGCGCGCATTGTGCACGACTACAACCGCAAAAAAATCGCCCAGGAAAAGGCAACTGCACAGGCGGCCCGATCGGCCAAGCTGTCCGCCAGCAAGACTGCCCATCTCCAGGGCCGGAAATCGGCATCCACCGCCGCTGCCGCAACCCCGCACGCCACGAAAGTTTCCGCAACTCCAGCAACCCAACTCGCCGCCAATCCCGCTACGGATGCTTCCACGCGTTGACCGTGACTGCACTCTCATTTACCTTCATGTGGGGCCGCGCTCAGCGTAGTGGTGCGTCTCGCGAACCTCGCACGGGATGAAAAACAGAAAATACGTTGCGTTCGCGGTCGTTTTTCTCGTCCTGGTGGCACTGGTGTACCTCCAGTTCCGCACCTGGCGGAACTTCGATTGGGCCCTGCTGCTCCAGTTTCATATCCGGTGGCGGCATATTTTCCACGGCGTGGTACTGATTTATTTCGCCTACTTTCTGCGCGCCGTGCGCTGGAAAATCTTTCTCCGGCCAGTTCAGAAAAACGCATCGATTTGGGGTCTGACTCCACCGACCTTGATCGGATTCACAGCGTTGGCGCTGCTCGGACGTCCGGGCGAACTGATCCGCCCGTACCTGATTGCGCGCCATACCAATTTGAGCTTCGCCTCGCAGGTGGCGGTCTGGACGGTCGAGCGCATCTTCGACGTCGGCGGCTTCACCGTCCTGCTGGTCTGCGGAATCTTCCTGCCCTCGAAATTGCGGACATTCGTGGAAGCATCCTCCACGCCCTGGGAAGTTAGACACTGGGTTCACCTCACAGGGTTTTTCCTGGTCGCTATTGTCGTCGGACTTTTCACTGGCGCCATCCTGATGTCCTATCGCGGAAACGCCATTGCGTCCTGGGTCGAAAAGCGCTTTTCGCATCTTGCCGAAAATCTCGGCCACCGCATCGCCACCAAGATTCGCGAGTTTACCGCCGGGCTCGACACCATTCACGGGCCCTGGGAATTTCTCCAACTGGCTGCGGTGTCGGTCCTGATGTGGTGGGTGATTGCCGTGTCCTATAAAGAGGTGACCATGGCCTACGGCGCGCCCATGGCAGCCATGAGCACGACCAAGGTTCTGCTTCTGATGGGCTCGAGCATGATCGGGTCGATGGTACAGTTGCCCGGCGTCGGCGGCGGATCGCAACTGGCAACTATCAGCGCCATGGATCACGTGTTCCACATCGTTCCCAAAGAACTCGCCGTAAGCTGCGGCATCATGTTGTGGCTGGTGACCTTTGTAGCGGTGGTTCCCGCCGGACTGCTCCTGGCGCACCGCGAGCGCCTGTCGCTGCGCAAGCTCTCCGCCGAAAGCGCCGAGGCCGAACAACAGGCCACAGCGGGAAGGACAACCTGATGGAAGACGTTCGTCGCACACTCGATGCCATCAACTCGGCGTGGAGACAAAAGAATTTCTCGGCGATGGAAGCGCATCTCGACGAAAACATCGTGATGAAGGGCCCGGGGATGAAGGAATATGCAAAGGGCCGGCCGGCATTTATCGAAAGCTACGCGCAGTTTATGTCCAAGTCGCATGTCCTCGAATACGTCGAATCCAACCATGCCATCGACACCTGGGGAAACGTTGCGGCCGCAACTTATGACTGGACGATGAGCTACGAACAGAAAGGCCAGAGAAAAACTGACCGAGGACACGACATGTTTGTCTTCCACCGTGTTCCAAGCGGCTGGGCGGCCGTACTGCGCGTAATTCTTTTTTGACTGGCTATTCCGGTAGGGCCGCTGCGCACGTCCAATTGCTTCGAGAGATCTCCGCACTTTCTGGACTCTCGAAGCTGCCTGCTACAATTACAAGTACACCTGAAAAGCCATACGCCCCATGAAATGCCCCTTTTGCGGCTTTGAAAATGACAAGGTAGTAGATTCGCGCGAGAGCAAGGAAGCCGATTCCATTCGCCGCCGCCGCGAATGCCTGAAGTGCGAGAAGCGCTTCACCACCTACGAGCGCATCGACGAAATTCCCTACATGGTGGTGAAAAAAGATGGCCGCCGCGAACGCTTTGACCGCCAAAAAGTCTTGAACGGGCTGATGCGCGCCTGCGAAAAACGGCCGGTGCCGATCAGCAAGCTCGAGCAGATCGTGAACGAGGCGGAGACATTTGTAATCGAATCTCCCGAGCGCGAGCGCAAGACCAGTGAAATCGGCGAGCTCATCATGAATCGGCTGCGGCGGCACGACAAAGTCGCCTATGTGCGTTTTGCCTCTGTCTACCTGGATTTCAAAGACGTCGGGGAGTTCATGACCGAGCTGAAGGACCTGCTAAAGACGAAGGATGCAGCAGAGTCGAAGAGCAAGAGCACGGTGAAAAGTTGATTGAGCGATTGAGGTATTGAGTGATTGAGAGATTGAATCATTTATGAATCCCCCACAGCCTGAAGTTAGGTCCGCTCTGGCAAAGGCGACCGCGCTCAAGCAACGCGGCAAGAATTTTGCGATTCGAGTGGTGAACCTTTTTCGTTCGCTATCCCACTCGCCCGATGCTCAGGCTCTTGGGAAGCAATTCCTCCGCTCCGGCACGTCCGTCGCCGCGAACTATCGTGCCGTTTGCCGAGCCCGTTCCCAAGCGGAATTCATCTCACGAATGGCAATTGTCGTCGAGGAAGCTGATGAGACCGTCTTCTGGCTGGAACTCCTCGGGGAGACGGGTATCGTCCGTCCAGAAAAAACACAAGACCTTCTAAAAGAAGCGAATGAGTTGGTATTGATTTTCGGAGCGTCGTTGCGCACATCCAAGCAACATCGAAATGAGTAGTTTCTAAATGACTCAATACCTCAATGCTTCAATGACAAAATAATTTATGCCTCATAAAGTAACTCTCATCCCCGGCGACGGTATCGGCCCTGAAGTAATCCAGGCCACCGTTCGCATCCTGGAAGCCACCGGCGTCAAATTCGAATGGGAGAGCTTCGCGGCTGGCAGCGAGGCCTTCGAAAAATACAAAGAGTACATTCCGAAGGAGCTGAGCGAATCGATCGAGCGCACGCGCGTCGGGCTGAAGGGCCCGGTCACTACGCCGATTGGCGGCGGCTTTTCGAGCATCAACGTCGAACTGCGCAAGCGCTTCGAGCTGTTCGCGAACTTCCGGCCAATCCGCAATCTTCCACACATTCCGACGCGCTATCCCGACGTTGACCTCATCATCGTGCGCGAAAACACCGAAGGCCTGTACTCGGGCATCGAGCACGAAGTCATCCCGGGCGTGGTCGAGAGCCTGAAAATCATCACGGAAAAGGCTTCCACGCGCATCTCGCAGTTCGCCTTCGAGTACGCGCGCAAGAACAAGCGCAAGAAGATTCATTGCATCCACAAGGCCAACATCATGAAGCTGTCGGACGGCCTGTTCCTGAAATGCTCGCGCAAGGTTTCGAAGGAATTTCCCGAAATCACCTACGGGGAGCACATTGTCGACAATACCTGCATGCAACTGGTAATGAACCCTTACCAGTACGACATCTTGCTGCTCGAAAATCTTTATGGCGACATTGTGTCCGACCTTTGCGCGGGACTGGTCGGCGGGCTCGGCTTGGTGCCGGGCGCTAATTTTGGACATGAGTGCGCGATCTTTGAGGCGGTGCACGGGTCGGCTCCCGACATTGCCGGCAAAAACATCGCCAATCCGACCGCTGTTCTGCGCTCGGCGCTGCTCATGCTGCGCCACATCGGCGAAGCTGAGGCCGCGTGGAAGATCCGCAACGCCATCGATGACGTGTACCGCGATCGCAGCAAACTAACCCGCGACGTGGGGGGCGGCGCCGGCACATCCGAGTTCGCCGATGCGATCATCGCCGCCATGGAATCGCCGCGCCAGCCGGTGGCTCCCATGCCGGTGGCGTAGGCAAGCTTCACTCCCTTGGACAGCCGAAGGAAAGATAAGAAAAATCCGCGAAAATCCGTGTTGATCCGCGGAGAAGAAGTTACTCCGGCTGTCTCCGCGCGGTCTGTTAAACTAGTGCGTTCCAGCCGCGTCCGGTCTTGCGTGGCGCGCCTTTATTCTCAGGGGATGCATGTTGAAGGAACTTGAACTTCCTTATAACCAGGGTCTTCACCGATTCGCTATTTTTACCGCCAGCGTCACTCTGATCCTGATTGTCGCCGGAGCTTTGGTCACCAGTAACGACGCGGGGCTCTCGGTTCCCGACTGGCCAACCACCTTCGGCTCGTTCTACAAAATGCCGCACATGGTGGGAGGCGTGAAGTACGAGCACGGGCATCGCATGGTCGCCGAGTTCGTCGGCCTGCTGACTATTATTCTTGCGGTCTGGACTTGGCGGGCTGAAAAGCGGCGCTGGCTACGGCTTCTGGCGGTGGCGGCGCTGGCAACTGTCATCATCCAGGGAATTCTTGGCGGACTCACGGTGCTCTTCTTTCTGCCGGCGCCGATTTCGAGCGCGCACGCCGCGGTCGCGCAAACTTTCTTTTGCATCGCGGTCTCCATCGCAGTTTTCACCGGACGGCGCTGGCTACAGGAGCAGCCGCGCACCGAATTCGACACGCGCCGCCCGACACTCTTCACGCTCACGCTGCTCTCCATCTTCGTTCTGTACGTACAGTTGTTGCTGGGCGCTATGTTCCGGCACCACGGCATGAGCTGGTGGCCGCACGTGGTTCATGCGGCGGTGGTCGCGATTGTGCTTGCCTGGACCGCCATCCGCGCCATCTCAGTCTATTCCGAGGTCGATGCTGTCAAACGCCCGGCCGTGCTCATGCTCGGGCTGATGGTCGGGCAGCTCTGCTTGGGATTTGCCGCTTTTGTGACCCGCGTGATGTGGGGCAAAGATGCCGCACAGCCCGAACTGCCCATGGTGATTGCGACGGTCGTCCACGTTGCAGTCGGAGCCTTGCTCCTGGCGACGACGGTTGTTCTCGCCATTCAGGTGTGGCGGCATGTTCCCATCTCGTTCGCCGAGCACGTGCCGGGGGGAGAGCGGAAGCCGGTCGCGGCCTGACCGTTACCCAACTGGAGAGCCGGGTCATTTTTCAACAGGCAATATCGGAAGGGCCGCCCCTTTCGGTAGTGCCTCAGGAAAACAGGGGCGAAATGATGAAAAAGCGCACGGCTGACCTACTGGTCATGTATTCATGGCTTTGGGCGGCGCTCGCTTTCGTCTTGGCCGTAATCATCAAAGAAGATTTTTGCGGTCGATGAATTTTCAAAGTGCGCCACTACTCCGTTTCTTGCAAGTGCTCTCGTTCAGAATGATTAGTGACACTCGAATAGAGTGTCGGAATGCAAATTCGCGGAGGGAAACCGCCTGGGTCTGGGCGCCTGGCTCGGATCGGGGTGGAGTTAAGTCGAGAGGCCCGGGTTCGATTGGCTTGGATGGATTTCTATGGGCGCTCGGGCAACGTAGCCCAGACCTGTCGTCATTTCGGCATCAGCCGGGAGACGTTTTATCGTTGGCAACGACGCTATGACCGGTACGATTTGACGACCCTGGAAGAGCGCAGTCATTGTCCCCGGCGACGACGCCAGCCCACTTGGTCTTTTTCTTTAGAAGGAAAGGTTTTGACTTTGCGGTTGCAGTTTCCACGCTGGGGCAAGGATAAGCTAGCGGTTCTTCTGCGCCGCCAGCGGAATCCGGTTTCGACCTCCATGGTGGGACGCATTCTCACGCAACTCAAACGGCAGGGCCGGCTGGTCGAGCCGCCGCGTCCGGGGGTTCCGGGATCGCGACGGGCGCTGCGAACTCGTCCCTATGCGGTGCGCAAACCCAAGCAGTATGCGGTCTTGGAGCCGGGCGATCTGGTCCAGGTCGACACTCTGGAGGTGCGTCCGGTGCCGGGCGTGGCCTTCAAACAGTTCACCGCCCGCGACGTCATCTCGCGTTGGGATGTCGTGCAGGCGCACACCCGCGCCACTGCCCAAACCGCGACCGAGTTCCTCGATACCTTGCAGCACCGCATGCCGTTTCCCATTCGGGCGGTGCAGGTCGACGGTGGCTCCGAGTTTGCCGCCGAGTTCGAACAAGCCTGCCAGCTCCGCGGTTTGCATTTGTTCGTGTTGCCGCCGCGCTCGCCCAAACTCAATGGCGCCGTCGAACGCGCCAACCGTACCCATACCGAGGAGTTTTACCAGGTTACCGCCTGCTCCCTCGAGATGAAAAAACTCAATCGCGAACTGCGCCAGTGGGAAAAAATCTACAACACCGTCCGCCCCCATCAGGCGCTCGGCTACTTAACCCCGCTCCAATTCCTGCGACAGAACCTATCCCAACGAAAGGAATGAAAAGTGTCACTCATCTACTGGACGAGTACAGCAAGGTGACGCCTTCCGGTTTGCATCGTAAAATGGCCTGTGGCTCCAAACTCAACTGCCATCGATTTCGCTCCGGCTAATAAGCCTGCCGAACCTTCCGCTCCCGCCATCATTCAGGTTCGCGACCTCATTCATCGCTACGCGAACCGCACCGCTCTCAATGGCGTCTCGTTTGATGTTCGCGCCGCGGAACTCTTCGGACTGCTTGGACCGAACGGCAGCGGCAAGACCACGCTCTTTCGCATTCTCTCCACGCTCATGGTGCCGACCTCTGGCACGGCCATCATCGCGGGCCTCGATGCCGTTCGCCAGCCGGGAGCGCTGCGCCGCCGCATCGGCGTAGTTTTTCAGGCGCAGAGCGTCGATCCCAAATTAACCGCCCGCGAGAATCTGTGGCATCAGGGACATCTCTACGGCCTGCGCGGCCGCGAGCTGAAAACACGCATTGAGGAAATTCTGACGCGCGTGGGGTTGCTCGACCGCGCCAATGACCGCGTCGAAACTTTTTCCGGCGGCATGCAGCGCCGCATTGAGCTGGCCAAGGGACTGCTGCATCATCCGGAGGTCTTGCTGCTCGACGAGCCTACGACCGGCCTCGATCCCGGCGCACGCCGCGACCTCTGGCAATACCTGGCAATCCTCCGCGATCAGGAGCGTGTCTCCATCATCGTGACCACGCACCTGATGGAAGAAGCGGAACGCTGCGACCGCCTCGCGATTCTGAATGAGGGCAACCTGGTGGCGCTCGGCACTCCGCAGTCGCTGACGCGCGAGATTGGCGGCGACGTGATTTTGCTCGAAGCCCGCGACCCCCAACTTCTGGCCGAAGCGATAAGCAACAAATTTCACGTCAACGCCAGCGTCATGGATAAGCACGTCCGTATCGAGATCGAAAATGGGCATCGCTTTGTGCCGGACGTAGTCGAATCGTTTCCGGGAGAAATTCAGTCCTTAAGCGTCAGCAAGCCCACGCTCGAAGATGTGTTCATTCACCGTACCGGCCACAAGTTTTGGGACGAGGAAGCCGAACGAGCCGTGGCAGAGGAGAACACGAAGAAGAAAACGAAGAAACACTAGCCATTTGCAATTGGTGATTTGTAATTTGTAATCTCAAGGTCTGCAATTACAAATTACAAATCAGAAATTACAAATCCCATGGCGACTCAAACCGCAACATTACCGCGCACATCGACCGTCCCGGCTTCCGCCGGCGTCATGCTGCCCGCCTTCACGCTTTGGTGGCGTGAAGTCGTGCGCTTCTATCGTCAAAAGGCGCGCGTGGTCGGCGTCATTCTCTCGCCCCTTTTATTCTGGATCGTCCTCGGCTCCGGCTTCGGAACCTCATTCCGCTCCGGCCAATCTGCCGGCCAGCAGCACTATCTCAATTATTTCTATCCCGGCACGCTCGTCATGATCGTGCTCTTCACCGCCATCTTCACCATGATGTCAGTCATCGAGGATCGCAACGAAGGCTTCCTCTTATCCGTGCTGGTCGCGCCAGTCCCGCGCGCCGCCATCGTGCTCGGCAAGGTCATGGGCGGCACCACTCTGGCCGCCGTTCAAGGACTCGCCTTTCTGGTTTTTGCTCCTCTGGCTGGCGTCCACATCACGCTCGAGTCTTTCGGCCTGATTACCCTGACTGTTTTTCTCGTCTCTTTCGCGCTCACCGCCCTCGGCTTCGCGATCGCCTGGCCCATGGATTCCACCCAGGCCTTTCACGCCATCATCAACTTGTTCCTGATTCCTCTGTGGCTGCTCTCGGGCGCGCTTTTCCCTCTTTCTGGCGCATCGGGATGGATTCGAGGGGTCATGTATGCGAACCCGTTGACCTATGGCGTCGAAGCGTTACGCACCCTGATGTATCCCGACGCCCCGAGCGCCTTCTCGCTGACTGCCTCGATTCTGACGCTGGTCCTGTTCGCTCTGTTTATGTTCGGCCTCGCCTTCGTGCTAGCGAATCGGCGCACCACTAAGCCGGCAGCATAGAGAATGCGTAATTAGGAAATTGGGAAATTTGGAAATTTGGAAATTGCGTAATTGGGAACTCGTCGCGCAGCAATTCTAAAACTTACTCAATCACTAAATGACTCAATGATTCAATCACTCAATTCAATCACTCAATGATTCAATGACTCAATGACCCTCGACCTTCTCGCCCTGGCTGCGCACCGCGATGACGTGGAACAAACCTGCGGCGGCACACTTCTCAAGATGGCTGAGCGCGGATTCCGCACCGGCATTCTCGATCTCACGCAGGGCGAGATGGGAACGCGCGGCTCCGCCGAAGATCGCGCGCGCGAAGCCGCCGATGCCGCCCGCATTCTCAAAGTTTCCTGGCGTGAGGCCCTCGACATTCCCGACGGCCGCGTCGAAAACACCTGGGAGAATCGGCTGAAGATCGTCCGCGTTCTCCGCCAGCTTCGCCCGCACGTCCTGATTCTTCCCTACTGGCAGGGCCGGCACCCAGATCACTACACCGCATCTGCGCTGGGATATGAAGCGGCGTTCCTGTCAGGACTGGCGAAGTTAGCCGTTAGCTGTCCGCCGTCCGCTGTCAACACTCGGGAGCGCGTGGCGAATGATGAGATTGCTTCGCTCGCGCCGCATCGCCCGTTCAAGATTATCTATGCCAGCCTTTATCGCGACGTCCGTCCAACCTTCGTCGTCGATATCACCGGCCAGTTCGAAGCCCGCTTCGCCTCGCTAATGGCCTACAAGTCGCAGTTCACCGATCAGCAGGCGGGCAGCGGCATCTTCCCTGCCCATGCCGAGATTCGCGCGCGCATCGAGTCAATGGCACGCTTCTATGGCATGCTCGGAGGCGTGACTTACGCCGAGCCGTTCGTGCAAAAAGAAGTAGGACTGGTGGATGATGTGATGGCAATTCCGGTGAAATCGATCTGAAATTTGTAATTGGTAATTTGTGATTTGTAATTTGAGAGCGCATGAGCATTTCAAATTACAAATTAGAAATCGCAAAATTACAAATTCTCTGCTATGGATTCCAGGCGAACCTGCATCAGAATCGACAAGTGGTTGTGGGCCGCGCGCTTTTTTAAGACGCGAGCCTTGGCAACACGGGCTTGCGGCTTGGGACGCGTTCTGGCCAACGGCCAGACCGTCAAGCCCGCCCGCGAGATTCACCTCGGCGAAATGCTCCGCGTGACCAACGACGGTGGCGAATTTGAAATCGAGGTGCTAGGGTTGAGCGAGGTGCGCGGTCCCGCTGCTGTTGCGCAAGCTCTCTATTGCGAAACCGAGGCGAGCCGCGAAGCGCGCCTGAAAGCCGCGGCCGAGCGCAAAGCGATGCGAGAGTTTGAACAGCTCCCCGCCAGCCGTCCCTCTAAACGCGATCGCCACAGAATCATCCAGTTTCGAGGAAGAGGCTGACATCCCATGAAGATCTCGATCACCACCCGCAAAGAACACGCTGTCGAGCATGGGCGCCCAGTCCCAGCAAACTAATATGCCCAAAAATATCGTCATCTGCTGCGACGGGACCGGAAATGAATTCAATCCGGAAAGCAACTCCAATGTGGTCAAGCTTTGCAGCACCCTGGTGATCAATCAGGACCAGGTGTCCTACTACCATCCCGGCGTGGGAACCATGGGCGCGCCCACCGCCTCCAGTTGGTGGGAAAAGCAATGGACGCGCATCAAGGGCCTCGCCTTTGGCGCCGGCTTCTTTGAAGATGTCGGCCGCGCCTATCAATACTTGATGTACAACTACAACGATGATTCGGTGGGCGGGCAGACCGTACATGACCGTGTCTACCTGTTCGGATTCAGCCGCGGGGCCTACACCGCGCGCGCCCTGGCCAGCCTGCTCAAGATGTTTGGCCTGCTGCATCCGGGCAATGAGGCGCAGATCCCCTATGTGCTTCGAATGTTCGAGCGGCGCCACAAAGAAGACCACCGTGCCTTGCTGGATGAAGCGAAAGCGTTTCAGCAAGTCTTCTCGCGCCCCTGCTCTATTCATTTTGCCGGTCTTTGGGATACGGTGAGTTCCGTGGGATGGGTGACCCAACCGGTGCGGCTGCCCTACACGGCCCGCAATCCAATCATCGCCAACGTGCGTCACGCCCAGTCGATAGACGAGAAGAGAATTTTCTTCCGGCAAAACTCCTTCACACAGGTAGTGCAGGGTGATGACTTGGGCGACGGTACTCCCAGTCCCATCACTCAGGATTTCAAACAAGTATGGTTCGCGGGCGTGCACTCCGACGTCGGCGGAAGCTATCCGCCTGACAAAAGCGGGCTCTCGCAGATCGCCTTGGAATGGCTTCTGGTGGAGGCGAAAAGCAGAGGACTTCTGCTCGATGATGAGAAGGTAAAGCAAGTTCTCTGTTACGCGCAGCCGAATGGTCCACTCAACAATGCTCCACCCAATAACGCTGCGCCTAATCCCGAGGCCGACCTGAATATCTCTCTGCGCGGGGCCTGGTGGATCCTCGAATACCTGCCCCACAAGTCCTACAATTTCGCGACCGGAAAATACAATTGGTCAGTGCCCCGCGGAAGTCCACGCCTCCTTCCGGCGAAGCTCCAGATTCACCAGACGGTACGCGTGCGTTGGGAGAAACGGACAGACTATCGTCCCAAGAATCTGCCCACACTGCCGCCCCCGGAAGCCGACGAACCTTGGGTGAGATACCAATAGGGGTAAGCGCTCAAGCGGCTATGCGAGCACAGTCCCTGCTACTTTGCTTTCTTCACGACCTGTTGCACCGAACCAGAACTCCCGGACAACTTCAGATCACCGCCAAAAACCGCCGTGACAGTCGTTTTTCCCTTCAGCGTCGAAGTCGTAAAGCTGGCGGAGCCCCCGCTCACCGTGCCCGTCCCAAGCACCGTCTTGCCTTTCATAAAGGAGACCGTGTCGCCGTCGGCGGCCGCCACAGCGCCGGAGATCACGGCCGTAAAAGTCACCGCTTCTCCAGTCGACGATGGATTCGGAGTTGAAGTCAGGTTGGTCGTGCTGCCCGACCCAGGCGCCAGCATGTCGAACGCGATCCCTCCCCCGTCCGGGCCACCCGAGTCACCACCGTAGAACGTGGTGCCGTAAAGGCTCCCTTGCCCATTGATGGCCAAGTTCGCCAGAGGCCGATAGCCGGAGCCATGACGGCCCTGCGCGAAGGTGTGCAGTACGGATTCGTTGCCGGCCGGATCGACCATGAACACAACACCGTTGCCACCTTTGCCACCTTGGGAGGTCGTGCCATACAGGTTACCCGCACTGTCAATGACCAGACCGCCATACGGAAACGCCCCGTCGGGACAGAAACTACCCTGAGTAGCCGGGCAAAATTCATACAGGGTGGTCGAATTCCCTTGCGAATTCACCTTGAACACATATCCCGATCCGATTGGCCGGTGCTTGCGGCTGTAACCGCCGATGGTGACAGTGCCATAGAAATTGCCTTGCCCGTCGCTGGCTATCCCCGAGTTGAGAGTCTCGGCGCCATAGAGCCCAATCAGATTTCCGCCGGCCGTAAGTTCGAATAACGCATATCCGTTGGTCAAATAAAGGTTGCCGGCAGATTCCATGAACACACCGGGAGAGGGGGCGTAGTCTCTTATGTAGAAACCTATAATGGCAAGCACCGTCTCTACGCCACTCGCATCGAGTTTGTAAATCACACCGGATCCGCCTTTTCCGCCCGAGCGCGCCCCGCCATAGAGGTTATGCTGCGCATCCATCACTATGCCGCCAAAGGGATACGCGCCGTCGCCCGTTCCGGCAAACGTGTAGAGAATGGTCTCGTTGCCTTCCGTATCCAACTTAAATATGGTGCCGTAGCCGAAGTTCCCTCCACCTGCAGTCGTCCCATACAAATTGCCCTGGGCGTCCACCAGCACGGGGCCCTCTGGAATCGCGCCGTCGCCCGCTATCCCCGTGAAATTGTAAAGCACCTTTTCCTGGCCGGTGACAGCGATCTCATACACGGCGCCATTGCCGAAAGCTCCGCCCCCGGAGGTGGTGCTATACAAGTTGCCCTGCGCGTCGATCGCGAAATTTTCATTAGGACTGACGGCGTCCCCCGTCGTGCTGCCAAACGAATACAGGGATGAGTAGCTGAAACCCTGCGCAGGCGCCCATCCCGTCGCGAGCACAGCAAACATCAGTACGCTCAGCAAACCAAGAACGGATGTGGCCCGTCGCCGGTTGCCTTCGGAGCGTTGGATTGCGGGTTGGGTTGCACTCTTCATAGGTCTCCTTCGATGGTCGACACTTACGGAAAGGGCCTGCGGATCTGATAAACAGGGGTGGAAAAGCTAGGGGAGGATCCAGCGCGGATAATCTTCCTCTGATTCGCAGGTACGGTCAAGACAAAAAAGCCTAACGCCGCACAAATCGCGGCGTCAGGACAAGCATCGATCCGCAATTGATCCAATTACGGGTTAATCCAAACGCTGGTGGCAGCGCTGTTGTTGGTTGGGTCGCGATCCGGTGTTGTCAGACGCACGCCCGCCGTGGCTTGCGTCCATCCCGAGACCGCGGGCAAAACTGTGACCGTTATCGTCTTGCCGGTCCCAGGGCCCATTTCCTTGAGCTTGCACGCCACGAGCGTCCCGTGCGAGCAGCCCTTGGTCGCCGAGACGAACGTCGTGCCCTTCGGCAGCGCGAGCACCGCAAACACATTCTGTGCGTCGTCGTCCTGGATGTTGTAGACGGTCACGGTATAGACGAGCGGCTCTCCAACTTTCCCGGGATTGGTTGACGTCATCGTAACCTGCATTTCACTGAGTCCAACTTCGGTGATGGTGCTGGTCACGAATGCACTCACCGGACTCACTCCATCGGCCTGAGCGGTAGCCGTTACATCCATCGGTGCCGTATTAGTGGGATGCACGGTGATCAGAAAGTCGTGGCTGTTGCCGCTCTCCTGAATGCGGTCCACCTTGCACACCACCGTCAGATTCGACGGGCCCGGCGTGAACAGGCAGCCTCCGCTCGGCGGCGGCGAGATCGGAAGATCCTCGAAGTTCATGACGAAGGTGACGACTACGTTATTGGCGTCGCCGTTGCCAATGTTGGTGACGGTCGCGTCGTAGTCGAGATTGCCATTGGCATCGAGGCCCGACGGAGGCGTGACCGCAAGGTTGATCGTCAGGCTAGGCTGTGCAAATGCTGCGCTTGCCATAAACAAAGCGAGAGTGGATAGGGCAAGTACAAGCACGAATCTGTTAGCAGTTGTCCGAATCATATTCCCTCCTGGGTTTGCGCGCCGGAGCGCGAAGTTGCACTTCAATCAATCGGGAAGGGCTGCGCTGACGGGAAGGTTCGGCGCGGCGGCTTGCGTTACGTCACTGGCTGCGTTCTTTTCCTGAAAGCCCCTATCTGCACATGTGCAAAGCGCGGGAAAATTGGCTCACCGAAACCTCCAATTGTTTTGTCTTGCAGGGAAGAGGATTCCCCAAGCCTCTTCCCCGCGTTTCCCTCAGTCGCGCTTTGAGTCACCAATTCGCGGCCATGAGGGTTATGTCACCGGTAGCGTGGAGGGTCAATTGGCGCAGGCTGAGTTTCGTCTGAGGATTTGCTGAGGACTGACAACCGTAAGTTTTTCAGCCACATGGAAGCAAAACTTTTGGTGATTATGGGCGCTAAATCCCTTGCTGGTTCGAGATAAGCTCTGGCTCGAATGCGCCACCGGCCAATCCGCGCCAAAAATGACACATCTCTAACATGGGGGTGACATTTCGCCGCTCACTCATCGTTATGCTGGCTTTGTTGCAGCGTTAGCCTTTCATGCATTTAGCGGGCAGAACCCTTAAGTGAATGGGTGGTCGGATCATGAGGCATGCCCTTGGGATCGGCCCGAGGAATCAGCGCAGCACATAAGCAAGAAGCAAATTGACTCAAGACAAGGAGAATATTCGAAGTGAGCACAGCACAAGTTCCTGTTGTCGATATGAACAAACTGAACAATTTTATCGGCCAATTTGTGACCGATCTCGGAGCCTCGGTTCATGCCGGAATGGTGGTGATTGGCGAAAAACTCGGCCTCTACAAAGCGCTCGCGGTTCATCCCATGGGCCCGAAAGAGCTTGCCCGTCGAACCAATACTGATGAACGCTATGTGCGCGAGTGGCTGGCATCGCAAGCCGCCGGTGGATACATCACGTACGACTCAAATACCGGAAACTTCAGTCTTACTGAAGAGCAGGCATTCACACTCGCGAATGAAGACAGCCCGGCGTACCTTCCGGGAGCATTCGAGCTGGCCTTGGGGTCGCTCGCCGCGGTGCCGCGAATCACAGAGTCCTTCCGCTCGGGAAAAGGAATGGGGTGGCACGAGCACGTGGACGGCGTCTTTCACGGGTGCGAGAAATTCTTCCGGCCCGGCTATGCCGCCAACCTGGTAACCACATGGATTCCCTCGCTGTCGGGTGTCAAAGAGAGACTCGAAGCGGGAGCGCGCGTTGCCGACGTCGGTTGCGGGAAAGGCGCTTCCACCCTATTGCTGGCCAAGGCCTACCCCAACTCTCGATTCTTCGGCTTCGATTATCACAACGAGTCCATTGCAGCCGCCCGCGAGAGCGCCCGTCGCGAAGGCGTGAGCGACCGCATTACTTTCGAGGTCGCCAAGGCCAAAGAATACCCGGGCAAAGACTACGATCTGGTGGCCGTTTTCGATTGCCTGCATGATATGGGAGACCCGGTCGGCGCGGCTACGCACGTGCGACGCTCGCTCGCGAAAAATGGCACCTGGATGATCGTCGAACCTTTTGCCAATGATCAGCTGAAGGACAATCTGAATCCGCTAGGTCGAGTCTACTATTCGTTCTCCACCCTGCTGTGTACGCCCTGCTCACGCTCACAGGAAGTTGGGCTCTGCCTGGGAGCGCAGGCAGGCGAGTCACGGATTCGTGAGGTGGTTACATCGGCCGGGTTCAACCATTTCCGGCGCGCCACCGAAACGCCCTTCAACATCGTCTATGAAGCGCGGCCCTAGGTTTACCCAGAACCCACTCATTCGCAAACCCAACGTTTGCGAATGAGTGGGACACCAGCGGCGCGGCTCAGGGAGTGCAGCCGCCCGAGTACGCGCAGTTTGCGTCCGCTAACCAGATGCTATAGCGGCCCTGGTTACCGGCCGTTCCATAAAACACGGGATACGAAATCGTGGTGCTGCCATCATCCGCCAGCATGGAGATGATGGCTGTGTTGGCGCTGGTATTGCCCGGATAGAAAAGCGTTCCGGCAACGTCATACGCGAAGCTGTCGTCGAAGAATTCCCAGACATAGTTGGCGAGCGGAAAGAAATTGCCGCCATTGCAGCAAGGCCGCTCGACAATATACTCGGCGCTGCTGCCCACCACCCCGGGCCCCGAGATGTAATTAAGTCCAAACGTTCCGGACCACTGCTGGGTAACGTCTTCCACAAACACAAACTGTTCGGAGGTTCCCGGAGCCGCGAAGGTGACTACTTCGAAGTCATCGCCCGGGCCCACGGGGCAAGGGCTGCTGCCACAGTAGATCGCGAGAATGGAATAGCTGGGATACCATTCGACCCAGCCGTAGTATTCGATCGGGCCGCCGCACCCTCCGTCGTCCCAATATTCCGCGCTGCCTCCCTGCACGACGTCCCCATTGTTGAAGCCGTCGATGCCGTTCCAGGTCACTTCAAACCACGGACCTTCCGAACACGGCAAGTTGCCAAACGGATGGTTCGAAACCGGAACATTCCAGATCGAGACGATCTCATCGAACGACGTCTTCTTGTTCCATGATTTGTTTTTGTTGGTGTTTGCGATGCCGCTCCAGTTGAATGAGTTATACGCGGTGGTTCCGTCGACATTCTGAGCCGCCTGCGTTAGCGCCGGCACCATCTCGCGGCTGGTGTAGGGTTTGGCTTTGACGTCGTTGCCGTGACAGGCTTGCGCTCCGCCCGCTCGCGAGGTCGAGGGACCATTGAGTTGGGCATGCTGATAACAAGACTGCAGCGCCTGCATGGCTTTTGCCCACTGCTCGTAGGCTTTCGAGTTGTTGGTGTCGTCGGGACGCTGCGGCAATCCATACATGAGCAGGTCATGATTGGTCGCCGTCAGCGGATTGAAGCTGCTGGGCGGAGCCGGAAAAGTTTCAACTCCCGCAACGCTGGTCGTGACTTTTGGAGCCGCCGCGAGGATGGCATGCGCGTCTTCCCTCTGGGCCGCTGCCAATGTTGTCAGACTAACGCTCGATACAGCCATGGCCGCCGTAAGTGTGACGCGGCCCATGAAACGCCAATTCAAGTTCAGCATACGAATATTTCTCCTTTTCCCCATTCTGGGTTGGCATAGCCAGGCAAAGGTTTCCCGTTACGCCTCAGGGCAAAGTTCCTGAAGCGCACAAATGGTCCGCGGGAAATAAGGCCCGGCGGTTTCGGTTTTTTGTTGTCCTTAGGAAGACTGCGGGGAAAGCAGCGGCGCCACTGAGGGAAGGCGTGGTGGCTTGCGAAAGTTACTCTAGCTCACTTTCAAAACTAGTCAAGAAGAAAACGCATGCAAAAAAATAAAGTCGAAAACGTGAAACGAAAACTGAGTAATGTGCACAAAGGGAATGAGAGGGATTTCTTTCTAGCCCGGTTCTGCTCTAAATCATCTTCCATCGCGGGCCAGGCAAGAGACTAGCGGAATGACGGTAGGGTGAACGACCGTGTGACGTTTTCTGCTTGCCGACGGGCTAGATTGGAAGTATCCTTCCGCCAACTTGAGGAGTGTCTGCATGTCCCCTAATCCACAAAAAATCGCGGCCGACCCCAACATTACGAAAGACCGAATACAGACCGTTTACACGGAGTTCCCTCCGTTGCAAGCGTTCAGCGAGATCGATAAGCCGGCTGTTTCCGGCACCAGTACATCTACTGCTACCGGCGTTTACGGCAAGAGCGCGAAGAACGATGGCGTGCATGGCGAGAGCGCCGGTCCAGCTATGTCCGGGGTGGCTGGCATACACACCGCTGGAGGTAATGGAGTTTACGGAAAGAGTAGCGGCAACGCTGGCTATTTCGACGGCAACGTAACCGTAACCGGGGATATCTATTTGTCCGGAGCGGATTGCGCCGAGCAATTCGATTACGATGGCAATCATCCGCCAGCACCTGGAACCTTGCTCGTGATGAGCGATCGCGGAGCGCTGATCGAAAGCCAGGCTTCCTACGATAAGAAAGTGGTCGGCATAGTGGCAGGTGCCGGCCGCCATCGCCCCGGCATCATTTTGGACACGAATGTCACCAACTCGCCCCGGGTGGTCATTTCGCTGACCGGCAAGGCCTATTGCAAGGTGGACGCCGATTATGGCTCCGTGGAAGTTGGCGACTTATTGACCACTTCTCCGAACCCCGGCTATGCCATGAAAGCTGCCGATCCCCTGCGGGCCTTTGGCGCCGTCATCGGGAAGGCGTTGCAGCCATTAGAGTCGGGTCAAGACCTGATTGCCGTCCTGGTTACGCTTCAATAATCATCGCCAGCAGCCAACCGAGGTCCGCTCTTCGCGGCGCCTGAGGATGTAACCTATGGCATATTTCGGATTCAGACTCGATGAACTGAATGTCATATTCCAGCGCGGCAAGATTGCCGACGTAGACATCGTCACCTTCACAGCACTCGTGAATGGGCAGCCCCAGGGGAAACTCGCCGGCACGTTCGTAGCGAGCAGCGGAGCTCGCATCCCCGCTAGCGATGTTGCTCCTGACATTCAAGGTAAATTCGGATTGAATCTTGGAGGATGGATACTGGGGCCAATCTCCGTCCAGCCCGACGATCTCGTCCAGTTGATCTACAGCGGTTTCAATATCAGCGACCGCCCCCAGGGCAGTGACGATAAGATCATTCCGATCGAATTGAAGATGCTGGACAGCTACTACGGCGCTTTAAGTGGCGAGGTCGTAGGTGTACTCGGCGACCTCGGAACTCTCCTATCGGGTGTCGTCGGCGGGTTCTCGGGCCTGACCGAGACTCTCCTCGGGTATAAGCCCCCCGAGACTTGCAACGGCACTGTCTTTTATGACGCCTTGCCATTTACGGGTAATGGGCTGGCGCAACTGCAATATTCCCAGCAAAGCCCGGGTCTTGAATTTCAGGAATTTTCTTTCACCCACACGTACGACGATTCAGCGACTCACGACACATCAATGTGCGGCCACATCGCGCAGACCGAAGTGACATTTTCCGCGTTAAGCTTTCCCTCATTGTCCTTTCGTTATATCCAGTCACTTTTTTGGCCCAACAAGGATTTCAGCAAGGGATTGCGCCAACTAGGGGAGCCCGGTAAGGCTCTGAGCTTTAGAACGCTGATCTGCTCTTGAGGACGCGGACGTCGCTGGCATTCGTACTTTAGTCAGCGAGGCAAGGAGACCGATTGCGATGGCGTACATCACGGCGATCGTAATTTCAACTAGCGCCACCGAGCTGCAGGTCAACACTCAAGACATTACATTTCTCGACAGCGCAGGCGAGACCTACGTCTACGTCAGAATCGATGAGTACCAGACCAGCCAGCTTCCGGCAAAAGGACCGTTTCCTGCGCCGGAACAGAGCCAAGGCTCGTCAACCAGCCCTTTGAGTGCCTCCGGAGTTACCACCTTTTTCCAGAATCTCAAACCAAATACAAGCTACACCTTCTTGTTGTGGGGAGTTGCGAGTCTCGACGGATACGGAGGCGATTATCCCGTTTACATCGATAAGAGCACTCCCGTCACCACCCCAGCGAAACCTTCCATCCCGTCTTCGGAGATAGACTATCCTGCCCCCGTGTGTACAGGGGCCGCGTATCCTCAAACGCTGCAGGATTCCAATCGGATCGTAATCACTTGGACTTCGTCGAAGCCCTACGACGTCTACGGCGTGACATGTGATTACAGCGCGAATCCGCCCGTCGGCTCACGCGTCGAACAGGATGGAAATGGCGCCTCGGGCAGCTACACCTTCCGAGATCTTCCACCGGGAAGTATCCATTCTTTTTCGGTGCAGGGCGGAGCTGACGATGTGGGAGGCTTGTTCGGCGGCGCTCTCGGTCACCACTGGTCCGCGTTCTCTCCTTTGATTTACGTTCAAGCCGTGCAGAACACGCGAGGGCTGCGCAAGTTTCTCGGGGATAGCGGTGTCAATGGCGCAAATGGGATTCGCCCCCTTGTGCCAAATTCCAAGGCCATCAGTCTTCGCGCCCTTATGGGAGTTTAGTTCCGCCTTCCGAGGACTCACGTTCCTGCAGCACAAAGTACTGCCGGGTACCCGAGGTTACGGGCTTTTCGGGACTTGGGATTCCACAGCCGCTTCCATCTTCGGATTTGCCTCTTGGCGGCAAATCTCTCGCAGCTTGTCAGCGAGCAAAATCTCTACCTGACCGCTTTCACCGCCACCAGCATCTAGCGCCGCAGGATTGCATTGATGCGAGACTAATAACCCTTACCTGCCTCTTCAGCTAATCCAGCGAATCGGCCTCCACGCGTGCCATGATTTGGCGCTTGCGCGGGCGATAGAAGTGCCTTCCCGGGCGCTTTTCCACTGTTCTTCCGTCATCTCGGAGATAGCGGCGATATCAATTTCGCTGTCGGCACGCCCGGCCAGCGCCTTCAATTTCGCTCGCCGTCAGCGCCGGCAGGGGAAGGCTCTTACGGCTTTGCTGGCAGCGGCTGCCAGAGTTCAATCTTGTTTCCATCCAGGTCATAGATCCACGCAAACCGACCATAGGATTCATCCATTCGTTTGGGGTCGATCTTTACTCCCTCTTGTTTTAAGCGGTCGAGCAAAGCATCCATATCGTCCACGATGTAGTCGATCATGAACGGCGCGGGGCTGGGATCGAAATACTTAGTGGAGCTGGGAAAAACCGTCCAAACTGTAACGTGTTCCTTTTGCGGGTCGTCGTGTTCGCGCCACGGAAGCATTGCGCCCTGGCCTTTGTCAGCGAGTCCAAGATGCTTCGCATACCATTCCCGCATCTGGTCGCGATTCCCCGATTTGAAGAAGACACCTCCGATTCCAAGGATGCGCCCGCGCTGCTCCACTTTGACGGGCGCCTTCGACTTTTCAGGCGCCGGAGATTTCACTTCCTGTCCCCCGGTTGAGGCGGCCGAGATCAGCAACAGCGAGCCGAGCGCAATTGTGCTCCAGGGTAGTCTTTGCATCGGCGGATTATACATAAGTTTCGATTCGAATCGAGAAAACGGCTCGCTCACGGTTCGCCAAAGTTCGCGGCCATTCACCCCATCAGCAAGCATCTACAGAAAACCCCCTACGGCAACTGTCGCGGCCCCCACCGTCATCAAAACAGCCGCGCTGGGAGACGCTTCCCAAATGAAGATCCTGATCGCCGACGACAAACTGCATTTCCGCAGAGGGCTTCGCCGTCTCATCGAAGAGCACGAGGACTGGAACGTCTGCGCCGAAGCGGAGGACGGCGTTCAGGCGGTTAACCAGGCCAAGCAATTCAAGCCGGACCTCATTGTCCTCGACCTCGCCATGCCCGAACTGAACGGCTTTGAGGCAGCCGCCCAAATTTCCAAGGCTCTTCCCATGATCCCGATCTTGATGCTTACTCTCTACGCCTCTCCCCTGGTCGAAGAGAAAGCAGAAAGGGTCGGTGTGCAACGCGTCATTTCAAAGTCAGCCGGCTACCTGCTGGTTCCGGCCATTGAGGAGGCGTTCGCCCAGCTTCATCAAAGAAAAGCGGCGTGATCGCCACACCGCCCTTGGGTGCCCCAGGTCTCGTGCTTTTGTTCGAGACCTGGGATTCCACTGCCGCCTCAATCTTAAGATTTTGGTTTTTGGCGGCAAATCTCTCGCCGGTTTGTCAGCGATCAAATCACACGCTCTTTCCGGGCTCAGACTCGGACTTCTTCC
Organism: uncultured Acidobacteriaceae bacterium; assembly: GCA_963698865.1. Lineage (GTDB taxonomy): Bacteria > Acidobacteriota > Terriglobia > Terriglobales > Acidobacteriaceae > Acidiflorens. The sequence goes on from CAVOSL010000008.1 coordinate 84,245, forward strand.
GCGGAACGCAGGGGCACGATGCGCGCGATCCGGGCTATAACCTTCTTGTCCTCCTGAGACTTTTTCAGATCGTAAGTGGCCTGCAAGCGCATCCAGAGATCCGGCGAGCCGCCCAACAGGCGGGCAACTTTCAGGCACATGACGGCAGATAACGGCTTGCGCCCAGCCAAAATGCCATGCAGCATCTGGCGCGAGACGCCGAGGGCTTTGGCCGCAGCCGTGACAGACAAGCCCGTCAAGGGCAGGATGTCTTCCCTTATGATCTCACCGGGATGAATAGGCGGTAATCCGTTCTTCTTCTTGCTTCGATGATTAGTGGTAGTCTTCAAAGTCAACCTCCAGGGCATTTTCGCCCGACCAACTAAAGGTCATGCGGTAATTTCCCGTCGCTCGCACGGACCAGCGTTTTGGTTTGCCATGCAAACCATGGAAGCGCAGGCCTGCGATGTTCATCTCCTCGGGACGCTCCGCCAGTTCCAATAGTTGGAGGAGGCGTGCACATTTCCCGGCCTGATCCGCCCCGATCCGGCGTGTCTTGCCGGTGAGGTAAAGCTCCTCAAGGCCCTTGTGCCGGAAACTGGCGATCACAGTTTCAAGTGTAAAGCATACGGTTTACAGTGTCAACCGAATAGTTGTCTAGCAGGTTTTCGGGAGGGCACGATCCTGGTCGGGTCGCCACGGGGCTCGCCATGAACGGGGACTGGCCAACGTTTCCCGCCGGGCGCCATGGTCTCGTGCGTTTCGAGACCTGGGATTCCGCTGCCGCCTCAATCTTGGTTTTTTTTCACGGCCACATTCACGAGCGATGTTTTCATCACCACCGGGCAGTGTGCGCCATCACAGACACCTCGCCCGCCATACCTCAAAATAGAAACAATATGATCGACGAAGGCAGAACCCTGTCCATCTTCAGGAGCTATCGACGCCCTCCAAACTCCCTCCGTCATGCCAGTGTTTTGGCCGCTAACTCCTTATTCCGGAATACTTTGCGTGTAAGTACATATTTATCAATACTTTAACCAAAAATGGGTAGGGGGGTACACAAATCAGCAAAAATCACCAGCAACCCCCAATTAAACAAAGAGCAAAACGTGAAATCGAAAAAGAGCGCGTTTGCTAAAAAATTGGTCTTCTCCGTGACTCCGTGACTCCGTGGTGGAAACTGAATTTAGGGACTCCAACAACTGATCGCAACCAGCCCTTTGCCTTTCACGCAGCCGTATAATGATCCGTTCCTCCTGGCAGGAGATTCCATCATGGCCACTCTTACCGAACCTCTTACGAACCATGCTTCGACCCACGTGAAGACCCGTACAGAATCCGACAGCATGGGCAAGATCGAAGTTCCCTCCAACGTTTACTGGGGAGCGCAGACCGAGCGCTCGCTGCTGCACTTCAACATCGGACGCGACACCATGCCTCCCGAACTGATTCGCGCCTTCGGCATCCTGAAGAAAGCGTGCGCGCTGGTGAATCAGGATCTCGGTAAGCTGCCCGCAGATAAGGCCAAGCTCATCGTGCAGGCCGCCGACGAGGTCATTGCCGGCAAACTGAATGACCAGTTTCCGCTACGCGTCTGGCAAACGGGCTCGGGCACGCAGACCAATATGAATGTGAATGAGGTCATCTCGAACCGCGCGATTGAGATCGCGGGCGGCGAGATGGGTAGCAAGAAGCCGGTGCACCCGAACGATCACGTCAATATGTCGCAGTCGTCGAACGACACGTTTCCAGCAGCCATGCACATCGCGGCCGCTTCGCGGGTAAAGAACGACCTGATTCCGGCAATCAGGACCGTGCGCGATGCAATCGCGGCCAAGGCGAAAGAGTTCGACAGCATAGTGAAGATTGGCCGCACGCACTTGCAGGATGCCGTGCCGCTAACGATCGGACAGGAATTCGGCGGCTGGGCCTCATTGCTGGAGCGTGACATAAAGAGGTTAGAGCAGGCGCTCGAAGGCTTGTACGACCTGGCAATTGGCGGGACCGCGGTAGGCACAGGCCTGAACACGCACCCGGAATTCGCCGAGCGCGCCGCGAAAAAAATCGCCGAACTAACGAGCCTTCCCTTCCGCTCGCATGGCAACAAGTTTGCCGCGCTTTCCGCGCACGATGAAATCGTCTTTGCGCAGGGCGCGATGGAAACTTTGGCCGCCTCATTCATGAAAATTTCAAATGACATTCGCTGGCTGGCTTCCGGCCCGCGCTGCGGCCTGGGCGAGCTCTCGATTCCGGAGAATGAGCCCGGATCGTCGATCATGCCCGGCAAAGTCAATCCCACGCAATGCGAGGCCATGACGATGGTCTGCGTGCAGGTGCATGGCGCGACCGCCGCTGTCGGATTCGCCGGCTCGCAGGGCAACTTCGAACTCAACGTCTACAAGCCAGTCATTATTTATAACTTCCTGCACTCGGTCACCTTGATCACCGACGCGTGCCACGGCTACGTCGAGTACATGATCAAGGGCATCGAAGTGGATCGCGCGAAGGTCGACTGGTATGTGAAGAATTCCCTGATGCTGGTAACGGCGCTCGCTCCCAAGGTGGGATACGACAACGCAGCGAAAATTGCACATACCGCCCACGTCGAGCACTCAAGCCTGCGCGAAGCGGCGGTGAAGCTCGGACATCTTACCGGCGAGGAATTTGATGCGCTGGTGAAGCCGGAAAAAATGACGCACCCTTAGAGGCTGCATGTGTAGCGCGGACACTCTTGTCCGCGTGCTTGCGGTGGATCAACTGCCTGCGCGGACAAGAGTGTCCGCGCCACACCTCCTGTAGTGTCATACGTCACTGAACTCTCCTTCTGTCGCTGAATACAATTTCGGCATGATCGAAGGAGAGTCTTTATGAGCACACTACGAGTTATAGGAACGACCCTGCTGATATGCGCCGCGGCTTTGCTGATCTTGACTGCCGGGCGTCTGAACAGCGCGCGCAGCACCGCTTTTGCCGCCGATCAAGCAGCTGCTGCCATCAAGCCGATTGGTAAGCCGGTTACGATCAAGCCCCCGCTTGGGCTGCCGCCAGTACCGATTCCGGCCGATAATCCGCCGACGGCGGAGACGATCGCGCTTGGGCGCCGGCTCTATTACGATCCGGTTCTCTCGTCCGACAACACGGTTTCGTGCGCAACCTGCCATGGCCCGGAGACTGGTTTTACAGATCGGGGATCGGTTTCGACCGGAGTGGGCGGAAAGAAGGGCACCCGGCATTCTCCTACGGTCATTAATTCCGCTTACAACGACCTGCAATTCTGGGATGGCCGCGCGCCGAGCCTTGAAGAGCAGGCCAAGGGGCCGATCGCGAATCCAGTTGAAATGGCGACCACCCACGAAGCGGCCGTCGCACGCCTACAGGCTGACCCGAAGTATGTGGCGCAGTTCAAGCAAGCCTGGGGCACGGATCGGATCACGATCGATCTGGTGGTAAAGTCGATTGCGTCGTTCGAGCGGACCGTGCTCTGCGGCAACTCGCCGTTCGATCGCTTCTACTATGGTCACGATAAGAAGGCGTTGTCGGCGTCGGCGCAACGCGGCCTAAAGCTCTTCACGGATCCGAAAAAGGGCGACTGCGCATCCTGCCATACCATTGGAGACAAGTACGCGCTCTTCACCGACAACCAATTTCACAACCTGGGGATTGGCGCCGATATTCAGGGCAATCTGAACGATCTGGGCCGCTTCGCGCAAACCAAAAATGACGCGGATACCGGTGCGTTCAAGACACCGACCCTGCGGGGTATCGCGCTGCGCGCGCCTTACATGCACGACGGAAGCTTTCCGAAGTTGAACGATGCGCTCAGCCACTATATTGGCGGCGGAAATGCCAATGCGCATCTTGACAAGAAAATTCACGCGCTCGATTTTCTGACCTTCGACGAGCGTGGCGACATTCTGGCGTTTATGGATTCGTTGACGGCGCCACTGCCGGAAAATCTCGGACCGCCGGCCGATCTGGCAAAGAATCAGAAGCAGACACCGCCAGCGCGTTAGTACCCATCCTCTTAAATACCCATCCTAACGTCGCAAACAACGCGACGTCAGGATGGAGCAGTTCGCGTTGGTGGTGCTTCCAACCGGTGGCGCGCGCCTCGAACATTCCCTTACGGTTTCTTGAGGAATCGGCGGCGATTGAGGTGGGTCGAGGCGGCGGGCTGAATGTCCTCGTACTTCAGCACGCTGATCGAACCGTCGACCTCGAGCACCGCCAGCGCTGCGTCCTTGTGACTGGCCAGGCCGTGTTCGCGCAGTGAACGTTCAAGTTCATCCATGCTGACGTGTTCTTTGGCCATGTGTGCCTGGATAATCTGGCCATCATGGACGAGCAGGCTGGGTTGGCCTTGGACGAATTTGCGGAAGCGGCGATTGCCACCCGAAAGCTCGGCGACCACGTAATTCAGAATGAGCAGCGTGATGGCTGCGACCGCGCCCCCCGCCACCGATGTATCCGGCCCGGTCATTGCGTTCTGAACGGAATTGGAGAGCAATAAGAGCAGCACCAGGTCGAACGGGGTCATCTGCCCGACTTCCCTTTTCCCGCTAAGGCGAATGCCAATCAGCACGAGCAGGTAGATGACGCCGGTGCGGAGTGCGATCTCAAGAAGCGTATGCGCGCTGGGAGGGATCATGCCTTCGATATTACCGTGTCATACAAAGCACGTCAGAAGTAAGAAGTCAAAATGCAGAAGTAATACCATCCGCCATCTCGAATCCGCCCCAATGGCTTTACTTCTGCATTCTAACTTCTGACTTCTAACTTTGATCTTACTGCGGCGTGGCCGTGATCGGCACGGGCGCGTTCTTGGGCGTGCTCAGGTAGCCCGTGATTTTCTTCTTGTCGACCGTCCAGACCACCAACTCGTAGAGCATGTGCTCGCGGCCGGTATAAAACTGCACCGGTTCGCTCTGCGTGCGATCTTTCTTTTCGATGGTCTTGTCGTCGGCGGTCACGTTGAGGTTGTACTTGCCGCGCTTCGGGTCGGTCTTCTTCAGTTGCAGGGAAACGGTCGAAATCGCCTGCGGCTTGGCGCCTTTCAGCAGCGTGAATTCGTAATATTGGCGGTCTCCCCTGTGCTTCAGAGTTTCCAGATCGCCCCGTGTGTTGGCGATCAGTCCGCTCTGTACGCCAAGATCGCCGATGGTGTGCTGCAATTGCGCCTTGGTCTCTTCGAGCGAAGCCTTGGTCGTGCCCAGGTCAGTCTTGACGCCGCCAACGTCGCTCTTGACGCCCCCAACTTCCGTCCCGATCGCGTTAACGTCCTGCTTCTCCTGCTCAGCCAGTCTCTGCGCCGCCGCCTGCTGCATGCGTTGCAACTCGGCGGCCCGTGCCACCATTTCTTTCTTAGTGAGGCCAATCTTTTCACCCAGCGCCTCGGCATCAGCCTCGGCGGATTGCATGCGCTTGGTCAAGCCGGCAATCTGCTGCTGGCTCGCCGTCTGCTCGTCGGTGAGCTTGGTCACCTTGGTGTACATCTCATAGCCGAAAAACAGCGATCCGGCTACATAAACGACCGCCAATGCCAGCAGTATCCATTTCCCGACATTGCCCCCGGTCTCGGGGTGATACACGTGCGGTTGCTCGCCTTGTTCTGGCATGTCTGTTCTCTCCAATTGAGGGGTATAGCACTATTGTTTGTGAGATGCGGGCTGGTGTCAATTGTGTTTGAGGTTCGTGGACGTTGGTAACCCGGGCCGTGACGACCGTCTAGAATGGACCCGTGAAGCACTGGGACGCGATCATCATCGGGGCCGGGATTATTGGACTTTCGCTGGCTATTGAGCTCAACAGGCGCGGCCTGCGCGTGTTGGTTGTTGATAAGGGCGAGCCGGGGCGCGAGGCCTCGTGGGCGGCGGGAGGAATGTTGGCCGACTTCCCTCTGGAGATGCCGCCGCCGCTCAGCGGCCTGGCCAGCGCCAGCGCGCGCATGTATCCCGAATTCGTGCACGAACTCGAAGACGAATCGCGCATGAAGATTGATTTGCGCGACCATGGCACGCTGCTTTTCGTCGATCCTTCTCACGAAAAGGCTTTGTTGACTGCTGGGCAGTTGCCTGCGCGGTTTCGCGAGTTGGAGCCCAGTTTGAACGCGGCGACGCTTCGTGCCAATGATGGGCTCGCTTTTTATCTCCCAGCTTTTTATCGCGAAGAGCGGAGCGTCGACCCCAGGCATGTAACCGCTGCCGCCATTGCCGCCGCCAAACATCGAGGAATCGATTTTTCATCGGGTGACCAGGTTCTGGCCGTCGAAGTTGCCAATGGAAAAGCATGCGGCGTCCGTACCAACAAGACGCGCTTCGCCGCCGACGTGGTCGTCAACTGTGCCGGGGCCTGGGCTGGGCAGATTGCGTTCGAAGTAAAAGGCGGAGCGGGAATTCCAGAAGCGGGAAAGAGCGGACAGCCGAGGGCGTCAGTTTCCACACCAGTAGACGATGGCCAACAGACCTCCACGCGGGCACCCGATGGGCCGACTATCCCTACGCGCCCTGTGAAAGGCCAGATGCTCTGCGTGATCATGCCGCAGAAAGAGCTGATCCGTCATGTCATCCGCACGCCGGATGTTTACCTGATCCCGCGCAGCGATGGCCGCCTGCTGATTGGCGCCACTCAGGAAGAAGCCGGTTTCGACAAACGCACCGTGCCTGAGACCATCCAGATGCTGCACCAGGCCGCATTGGACCTCGTTCCCAAGCTGGCTGACGCGCGAATCCACGATGCCTGGGCGGGGCTCCGTCCCGGGACGCCCGATGCGCTCCCAATTCTGGGCGGGACCTCTACTCCAGGATACTTTGTGGCCACCGGACATTTTCGCGATGGCATTCTGCTGGCGCCCGTGACGGCGCGCGTCATGGGGCAGGTGATTGCCGGTGAGCGTCCCGCGCACGATCTATCAGCTTTTCGGGCGGAAAGATTCGGCCGCTGAAGATGGCCTCACCCAAATCGGAGGACAACCTTCGCCGAGGACAGATTATCCGACACCGAGCCGATGAACGATCGCCTGAAACCGCGGATCGGAGCGGATGGGATCGTACTCCGGATCGACGTTGATGAAGAGCATCCAGTAGTCGTGATGCTGGTAGGACTTTTCCAGCCAGTCGAGCGCGGTGGCGCGGTCTCCCTTCAGGTTCGCGTAGTGGCCAACGTCGTAGGGCCGGCGGGCGCCGCTCTGCGCCTCGTCGACCAGCTTTCGGAAGGCGCGGTCGATTTCGTCCGGGCGGCCGTTTGCCAGCGCGCGCAGAATGTCTCCCTGAGGAAGTTGCGCGTCAGCCGCGCGCCACTCATCCCAGCGGCGTTCGCAATAGTAACCCGTGGTTAGCATGCTGTAAGCGAGATGGTAGCTGGGATCGCGTTGCAGGATGCTTTTTGAAACGGCAATGACGCCGTCGCAGTTGCGCTGAAATTTGCGCAGCAGCGCAAGATCGACGTCCACGATGAGCGCAAGAGGATCGAGGCGGCGGGCAATATCGAGCTGCGTTTCGGCTTCCGCAAAGCGGCCATGGGCCATCAGGCCGAGAGCGTAGTACTGGTGGGCGCTGGCATAGCTCGGGTTCAATTCAAACGCCTTCTTGTATTCGCGCTCGGCGGTCGGCCAGTCGTAATCGTAATGGGCGGCGACCATGCCGAGCGCCGCGTGGGGTTCGGCTAGCGATGGATCGAGTTGCAGGGCCTTGAGGGCCGCGTCCCGAGCCCGCGGCAGATAAGCCGCCGGATCTACCTCTTCGACATCACCGATGGCAATCAGCGAATCCGCCAGTGCAGCCCACGCGAGAGCATAGTTTGGATCGCGGGCGATCGCCTGCTGGAGCAGGTCCACGCTCTTGAGTTCCTCGGGAAAGCTTCGCCGGTTCCAGAGATAGCGGGCTTCGAGATACAGCGCGTGGGCTTCGGCGTCGTGGGTGGCTGGAGTGTCGTGAGGAGAAATTCTGCGTGCCAACGCCTGTGCGATCGAGCCGGCGATCTGCGATTCGATCTGCATCCAGTCGTTGGTGGTGCCGTCGTAGGTCTGGCTCCAGATGGTGAAGCCGTCACGCGTGCGATTGAGCTCGACCGTGACATGAGTCCGGTCGGCGGAGCGCTGCACGCTGCCTTCGACCACCGCCTCGACATTCAAACGAGCCCCGATCGCGCGCAAGTCGTCGTGCTTGCCCTTAAATACATACGCCGAGCGGCGACCGGCTACGCGTACTCCGTCAAGATGAGAAACAGAGGCTGCGATCTCGTCGGTAAGCCCGTCGCTGAATGCGTCATCGAAAGACGGAGAACTGAGATTGTCGAAGGGGAGGACGGCGATCGAAGAAATGGGAGCGGGACGGCGCGACTGCCATAGAAAACTTCCAGCCGCGACCAACACGGCAACGAACACTGCTGCCAGCCATGGGCGCAATCGTGAACTGCGCTTCGGGGGCTGCGTCTTTAATCCAATTTCATAACGCGCGGTAAAGTCCCCACTCTTCCGTTCGGCCTCGACTCCATTTCCCTTCCCGGTGGGAGTTTGCGCAGCCGTCAGGTCAGCCGGCTGTGCGCCGATTTGGTCCACAGCGGCCGCCTGGCTAAGGATCGGTCCAATCCACCGGTACCCTCGGCGCTCCACCGTCTGAATAAAAATGGGGTTGTCAGCCGAGTCCTTCAAGGCATCGCGTAGGCGCATGACGGCGCTGCTGATCCCCTGCTCGAAATCCACGAAGACGTCGGCCGGCCAGAGCGCCTGCCGAAACTCGTCGCGGGTGATGACTTCGCCCGGCCGCGCCAGCAACAGCGTCAGCATCCGGAACGGCAGATCCTGGAGCCGGACCTTGATGCCATTGCGCCGGAGTTCACCCGCGCGCAGGTCGGCTTCGAACACACCGAAGCGAACAAGCGCCGGAGGCGTCTGTGCAGAACCCATAGGAAAAAAATGATCAGCTGGGGGAGTCAGTAGTCTACCACCTGACCCAATAGACGTGGGAGGCACGATTTCGCTTACTCCGAGTCTCGCATTTCAGGCAATAAGTTCGCCTAACGTTTTGAAACAGAATTTGTTATCTCGCTATACCGCCGCCATCCACCCGCTATCCCCAGAACATTGACCGCAGCGCGTTTCCACGAGAAAGTCGCACACAGTTTTCCAGATAAGGTCCCCCGCAAGATTGGCAAGACCTAAACGCACTTCACTCTCAGGAGACAAACAATAATGAAGTCGAATCATCGTCAGGCAAGACACTCAGGCAGGGCGGCAATGTTGCTGACCATGCTTGTCGCGGCCACCATGTTCGCCGGAGCGGTTGTTCCCGCACAGGCTCAAACTTTTACCTCCCTCTACTCTTTCCAGTCCTCAAATGGCGCCTACCCCGCCGGGCTGGTGCAGGGCACCGATGGGAACTTGTACGGCGTAGCCTTGGCGGGCGGAGACCAGTTCGACGCCGGCGTATTTTTCAAAATCAGCACCAGCGGCAGCGAGAAGACGCTCTGCACTTTTTACGACATCGGAAAATGCCGGGACGCCCAGGCTCCCGAGAATCTGGTACTGGGCGCCAACGGGAGTTTCTACGGGGTGGCTCTGGATGGTGAGAACTTCAAACTCAGCGCGGGTGGCAAGTTGAAAGTTCTATATACCAACACCAACAACATTTCCGTAGCGCCGCTGGTTCTAGCCTCCAATAAGGCCTTTTACGGCACAACGAAGCTTGGCGGGGCGAATGGTCAGGGCACTGTCTTCAAGATGACTCCGGCGGGCAAGCTGACCACCCTCTACAATTTTTGCTCGGTCATCGTTGGCGGCGTCTGCACGGATGGCGCCCAGCCCACCTATGCGCTGGTGCAAGGCAGCGACGGGAACCTGTACGGGACAACATCCATCGGCGGAACGGACGGTGTCAACGCTGGTTATGGCACCATTTTTAGGATCACGCAAGCTGGAACCCTGACCACGCTTTACAACTTTCCGGGTTTCACCCCGGCGAGCTCGGCGTTGGTCCAGGGCGCCGACGGGAATTTCTACGGGACAACAGCTACCGGCGGTAGCGGCACTTACGGGGCCGGGGGCACCTTTTTCACTGTTACCCCCAGCGGCTCGGTGACCACTCTCTACAACTTCTGCAGCCTAAATCATTGCGCGGACGGCGAACAACCCGCGAACCTCTATCTCGCTACCGATGGGAATTTCTACGGGATTACGTGGTTTGGCGGAGTCAACAACAATGACCAAGGCACACTGTTCCAAATCACCCCCAGCGGAGCGCTGACCACGCTGCACAGCTTCGACGGCTCGGACGGATCTGGCCCAAACGGCGGCGGCACGCTGATGCAGGACACCAACGGGACTCTCTACGGAACCATGAAGCAGGGCGGGACTGGCTGGCCAAGCTGTAGCCCCGGAGCCTGCGTCGGCACGATCTTCAGCCTCGACATGGGTCTCGGCCCGTTTGTGAAAACGGTGCCGACCTTCGGCAAGGTAAAAGCGGCCATCAAGATTCTGGGAACGAATCTGACGGGCGCGACCAGCGTCACCTTCAACGGCACAGAGGCGACGTTCAAAGTAGCGTCCAGCTCCGAAATCACGACCAACGTACCCGCAGGCGCCACTACCGGCGTGGTCAGGGTGGTAACGCCCAACGGCACGCTCACCAGCAACACGGTCTTCCAGGTCGCCGTGAAAAAGTAAAAGAAGAAGTCTGGTACAGGCAGGCTGGACGAGGCGAATCAACAGGGCGGCTGCGCACGGCCGATTCGTAGCTGGCGCCCCGCCGATTTGCAGCAATAACTTCACCACAGCCGGTCTCCTGGCTGATGGTGCCGGAGCGCGACGAGGGATTCGCGCTCCGGTTTTGTTCACAGGCCCGCCCTGGCTTCCCTTTCACAGTACCGCCGACCCGCTGGTGTCCTGACCTTCTTTTTCACCGCAGAGTCACAGAGATACAGAGAAACTCCAGATATTTTGCAAAACCTTCGTCCTTCCGGTTTTACAGGTTCAAGGTTTTCTCCGTGACTCTGTGGTGAGGAAGCGCAGATTGCGCACGGCGACCATTGGGAGTCCACCTCCCGTTCGGGTATATACTGAAACGTTTTCGGCGCTCTTCCGTCCCTCATCCATCTAGCGCCAGAAAGGCTACCCATGGCTTCTCCCGCAGTCGATTTTGCGCGTTCCAACCAGCCCCGTTTTGTCGATGAACTCAAAAACCTTCTCCGCATTCCCAGCATCAGCACTCTTGAAGAACATAAATCCGACGTTCAGAAGGCCGCCGATTTCGTGGCCAACGAACTGCGCCGCATCGGCATGAACAATGTCGAGGTCATCAATACCAAGGGCCATCCGCTCATCTACGCCGACTGGCTGCACGCTCCCGGCAAGCCGACCGTGCTGATGTATGCGCACTATGATGTCCAGCCGCCCGACCCGCTCGATGAGTGGCACACCCCTCCCTTTGAGCCGACTGAGCGCAACAACAACATCTACGCGCGCGGTGCGGTCGACGACAAAGGCCAGCTCTGGATGGAAGTGAAGGCGCTGGAATCGCTCTTCCAGGCGCACGATGGCAAGCTGCCGATTAACGTAAAAATCATCTTCGAAGGCGAAGAAGAAGTCGGCGGCGAGTCCATCGCCGAATACGTTCGCAAGCAGAAAGCCAGGCTGAAGGCCGATTTTGCGCTGGTCTGCGACACGGAACTTTTTGCGCCCAATCTCCCGACTCTATGTGTCGGGCTGCGCGGACTCGTCTATACCGAGATCGAAGCCTATGGCGCCAAGACCGACCTGCACTCGGGGGTATACGGTGGCGCGGCGCCGAATCCGTTCTTCGCGCTGATCGAGATCATCAGCAAGCTGAAAGACGCGAAGGGCAAGGTGCTCATCCCCGGCTTTTACAGCAAGGTCAAAGCTCCGACCAACGACGAACTGAAGGCCTGGAAGCGCCTTCCGTTTAATGAAGAGCGCTACCGCAAGACCGAAGTCGGATCGAAGGTGCTAACGGGCGAACCTGGGTTCTCAGTGCTTTATCGCACGTGGGCTCGGCCAACGCTTGAAGTGCACGGCATGCCCGGAGGCTTTACCGCTGCCGGCGCAAAGACCGTCATCCCTGCCAAAGCGGCGGCCAAGGTTTCCATGCGGCTGGTGCCGAACCAGGACCCCGAAGACATTCTCAAGCGCTACACGGCGTTCGTGAAGAAACTCACTCCCAAGGGAATTGAAACCAAGATCAAGGTGCACAGCAAAGGCCCGGCCTGCGTGGTCGGCACCGACAATCATTTCATCCGCGCGGCCACCGAAGCCCTGCACGACACCTTCAAGAAAGAGACAGTCTTCATCCGCTCCGGCGGCTCGATTCCAATCGTCACGGATTTCCAGGACGTGCTGAAGATTCCATCGGTCATGATGGGCTTCGGCCTGCCGGACGACAATCTGCACGCCCCGAATGAGAAATTCCACATCCCGAACTTCCACCGGGGGATCGAGACCATCTGTTTGTTCTTTGAAAAATTGGGCTAGTCCTAAATTCCGCATGACATGCGCCGGAATGTCGTATTCCGGCGTGTGCCTCCGGGCGTAAAATTGATTGGCCCGGGAGGCCCTTATGTTCTGGCTGTGTCGTCGACCTCAATTGCTCATCCTTCCAATCGCTCTTTTCTTTTTCCTCTTTTCTCTGGGCGCGTTTGCGCAACATGGCGGTGGTGGTGGGCACGGAGTTGGCGGCACCGGTTCTCACCCCAACTCTGGCCCCGACGTCGCCCCCGAACCTTCCTTCATACCCAGCTCTACCGCGCTCCACGCCGAAGATGAGGGCAGGGTCGAATTCAAAAGCGAGGTCGTACTTGTCCAGGTTCCAGTGGTCGTCGTCGACAAAGCCGGCAACCACATTCCCAATCTGAAGAAGGAAGATTTCCAGCTCCTGGAAAGCGGGAAAGAGCAAAAAATAACCGCCTTCGAGGAAGTGACCGCCAATAAGTCGCCATTGCCCGCTGCGGAATCCGCACCTGGCGAGTTTCATAACATGGCATCGGCGTCCGGGGGGCAGCCGCGCTCCGTTATGGTGGTCGCTTTGGATACGCTGAATACCCCCATGCTGGACCAAACCTACGGCCGCAGAGAACTGCTGAAATTTCTCGCCAAGAATCTGGACTCCAGTCAGATCTTTGGATTGGTGGTGATCTCTTCCAGGGGGCTTAGCGTAATTCACGGCCTGACCGGCAACTCCAAGGAGTTGATCGAGGCGCTGAACAAGGTCAGCAGTGAGCAACCCGCCATGACGGGAATCGGCACTGACGCGCAGGTCGCCTCAGTAAGCGGCGATTCGCCTGTGTTTGACACGTTCGCTTTTGCGAGCGGCAACGGCAACACCTTGGGCATGCTGGAAAATTTTGCCACTAGCGCAGACGCTTCGGTCGCGACCTTCAAGCAGGAAGCCGCGATCGAAACCACCTTGAACGCCTTTCTTGGGATCGCCTGGTCGTTGCAGGGGATTCCCGGGAAGAAATCGGTGATTTGGGCCACCGGGGGCATGCCCTTCTACCTGGATTCGCCCTCTACGATTCCGGGAGGCTATCTATCCTCGCTCTGGGAACGCACGACGGCGGTTCTGAACGAGGCGAATATATCCGTATATCCAGTGGATGTTCGCGGATTGCTGAACTACTCCCTGGAAGCGGAACCTGCCCGCCAGAACATGCCAACTCACGGATCCTCACGGGCGAACGATGCCATGCGGCAGGCCACCAATCGGAGTTGGCTGAATACTTCGGAGACCGATACTCTGCGGGAAGTAGCCGAGATGACGGGCGGAAAAGCATTCTACAACAACAACGACATTGCTGGTCTATTCAAGCGCGCCGTGGACGACTCCTCCTCTTACTATCTGATTGGCTATTACCTGAACACCAAGAATACGAAGGCGGGATGGCGGGGGCTCAAGGTAAGCCTGCGCGACAAAGAGAGAGCGAAGAATTCGGAGGTGCGGGCACGATCCGGCTTCCTCGTGACCAATGCGACCATGAATCCCGATATTACTCGTAAGAGCGAGCTCGACTTCGCGGTCCTTTCTCCCTTCGATAGCACCGGCGTGCCTATCACGGTGCGCTGGCTGACCACGTCGGGAGAAGGCTCGAAGAAAAAAGTCCAATTCGGGCTGCAAATGCCTGTTAATGGGCTCACGCTCGGAGCCGAGAATCTCTTGAATTTTGACTATATGGCGTTGGCCTATGGCACAAAAAATAGAAAAGAGGCCGACCGCATCGCGAAAACGATTCGCGGCAACATTCCGACAGATCGGCTCTCCACGTTCCAAACCCAGGGCGTAAGCTTCAGGAATGAGCTCGAACTGGAACCCGGCGAGTACATGGTGCGCTTCGTGGTGCGGGACGACGTCACCGGCAGGATCGGCAGCGTTTCAGCGCCCCTGACGGTAAACTGATTCCCCTTTTTTGCCCGCTCCTCCAAGCACAAGGACATGCTATTCTGATAGCACCTAATTAGGTGCTTCGAGGAGCGGCACGCCCCATGCTCGATCTCGCCAAAGATATACAGTCCCTTACGACTTTTCGACGCCGGTCCGGCGATTTCATGAAACAACTGAAGAGAAGTAAGCGCCCGATGGTGCTCACTGTGAACGGCAAAGCCGCGGCCGTTGTACAAGATGCAGAAGCCTACCAGCGTTTACTGGACGCGGCCGCATATGCCGACGCGGCCGAGGGCATCCGCCAAGGGCTTAAAGACGCAAAAGCAGGGAGAGTACGACCGGTGAGAGAATTCTTCGCCGAGTTTGAAGCCAAACATGGTTTATCTCGTTGAGATCACGCCCCGGGCGGAGCGCGACCTCAGTCAACTCTACGAGCAAATCAACGCCGAGCGCTCCGTCTCGGCACTGCAGTGGTATCTGAGCCTTAGACAGCGAATTCTCAGCCTCGAAAAGCACCCCAATCGGGGTCCTATCATACGGGCGAAGGGAAAGTTGCGCCACTTGTTGCATGGCCGCAAGCCTCATGTCTATCGAGTGCTCTACCGGGTTCTGGAGAGGCAAAAGCGGGTTGAGATCCTTCATATTCGACATGGTGCGAGGCGTGAGCCGAAGCGGTCCGACCTCGCCTGATTGTTATACGTTCGCGGTACCCCTTCCATCCTCCCTGGTCACATGCGCAAGCAAAGCAGGGTAGAATATTAGCTTCGAGGTTTTTTCATGCGTATACGTGTGGCCGCTTCCGCGGCGCTATTTCTGATAGTTGCGCTCCTCTCCGCGCCCTGGCTTCAGTCCCAGTCGGATGAGATTCCGCACTTTAATGCGCCTCCAGCCAAAACCGTGAAGCTGCCGCCCATCCTGACCAAGGATCAGCTTTGGGGACAGAACGCGCAGCATCCCTACCAGATCCATGCCTATGAACTGGCGGCGAAGATTCCCAGGGTGATTTACCAGCAGCCTTGCTACTGCTACTGCGACCGCAGCATGGGGCACAACAGCCTGCACAGCTGTTTTTCCGGGATGCATGGCGCGCACTGCTCGACCTGCATGCAGGAGCTTTACTACACGTATACGATGTACAAGAAGGGCAAAACGGCACGCCAGATTCGCGCCGGAATTATCAAGGGCGAATGGAAGTCGATCGACCTGGATAAAGCAGTCAGCATCGAGTGAGCGCCGCAGTCGGTCTCACATTTTTTCCGAAATGGTAGTTCTCTGTTACAGCATTTTTATTTCTAGTGGAAACGAGGGTATTTGATGGCACCGAAGTTAACTCCCAAGAAGCAAGTTGCGGAAGATCCGCGCCACACCCAGGCGCTCCAGGCCTATGAGGCCGGGCTGCGAGCCTTGCAGGAACACAAGTTCGAGAAGGCCAAAACCAGCTTGCAGAAAGTGCTCGCCGGGCCGAACAAGGCCTTGGTCGATCGCGCCCAGCTTCACATCCTCACGTGCGACAAATTTCTCGACAAACCGTCGCTGCACTTCAAAACACCCGAAGAGCACTTCGATTACGCGATGTCGCTCGTGAACACCGGCGATTTCGTCACCGCCGGCGAGCATCTCGACAAACTCCTCAAGCAGCAGCCGCAGTCGGACTATGTTCTCTATGGACTGGCCGCGCTCTACTGCCTTACCGGCCACGTCGAAGAGTCGCTCAAGACGCTGCAGGAGGCCATTCAGGTTACCCCGGGGCTGCGCTTTCAGGCGCGCAACGACGGCGACTTCCAGAATCTGGCTGAGGATCCGCGTTTCACCGAGTTGCTCTACCCCGATCCGGGCGCCGAAGAGGCCGCGTCGCAAAGCGAACCGACCAGCGCCTACTAGCCAGTAAGGATGACGCGGTATGGTCCCTCTTCAGCGAGCCAATCCATCGGAGCAGAACGTCGCGGCCGATTTGCGTGTCGTCGCCATCGGCGGCGGCACCGGCTTATCGACGCTGCTGAAGGGGCTCAAACACTATGTTCTGACGCCCGCGCTCGCCGCTGCCCAGCAAACCGCGATTCGCGAATTGTGCGGCGTCGTGACCGTCAGCGACGACGGAGGCTCCAGCGGCCGCCTGCGCAAGGAATTCAACATGCTTCCGCCCGGCGACGTGCGCAACTGCATCGTCGCTCTCTCGGAAGACGAAGCCCTGCTCTCGCGGCTTTTTCAGCATCGCTTCCAAAAAGGTGATGGCCTGGAGGGCCACAGCTTCGGCAATCTTTTTCTTGCCGCGCTCACGTCCATCACTGGAGACTTCGCGGAGGCGGTTCGTCTGTCGTCTGAGATTCTGCTTACTCGTGGCCATATTTTCCCCGCCACCACTTCGTCCGTTGAACTGGAAGCGGAGTTCGAAGATGGATCGCGCGTTCGCGGCGAGACTCGAATCACGGCCAGCAAAGGGAAGATCCGCGAGCTCTTTCTCGTGCCGCCCGATGTCCAGCCGTTGCCTCAGACGCTGGATGCGATCGCCGCCGCCGACCTCATCACGATTGGCCCCGGCTCGCTTTTTACCAGCCTGATCCCGAATCTCTTAGTGCACGGGATCGTCGATGCCATCATCAATTCGAATGCAATTAAAGTTTATGTTTGCAATCTGATGACTCAGGCCAATGAAAGCCTTGGTTTAAGTGCCGCCGATCACATTCGCGCTCTCAACCGCCACGCTCACGCGCAACTGTTTGACTATGCCCTGATCAATCAGAAGCCCGCATCGGAGGAGATGAAGGCCAAGTACGCCCTCGAAGGAGCGTCGCAAATCGTAGTCGATCTCGAGGCAATCGAGGGCCTCGGAATCTGCCCCGTTCTCGGCGATTATCTCGACGAGGGCACCGTGGCCCGCCACGCTACCGATCGAGTCGCCAGCGACCTCATGGCGCTCATGGCGCAGACGCCGCACCATGCGGCTTCACGGTAGACAGTTGCCCTGGCAGCCTGCGGAAAAAGTCGTGGTTGCGTTAGATTTGGGGTGGCGCAGCGCTTTTAGCGCTGCGATAACTGCATGGTTTTGAATGCGGCTTCAGCCGCTGAGGTGACAACGCTCGCTCACTAACGACTTTTCCCGCAGACCTGCTAGACATCGGAGCCGTCTCAATCCTGTCATCTTAATTCCGATGGCGTTCGCGTTATATTGGCTAGAGCATGCCAAGAAATTTCGGCAAAACCTCGCAACCATCTTCGCCTCGCCCGTCCCGCACCGCCATCGCCATCATGGCGGCCGGCAAGGGGACTCGTCTCAAATCCAAACATCCAAAAGTGCTGCATGAAATTGCGGGCAAGCCGATTCTGGCCCACGTCATTGCGACCGCCATGCAGGTCGTGCCGGCGGCTGACATCTTCGTCATCATCGGCCACGAAGCCGAGCGTGTGCGCGAAGCGGTTCGCCACACCGGCGTCAACTTCGTCTTGCAGGCGGAGCAGCGCGGAACCGGGCACGCCCTCATGGCCGCGCGCGACTCGCTGGCGCCTTATGACCAGGTCATTGTGCTCTCCGGCGACGCGCCCTTGATCACCGCCCAGACCATTCGGGATTTCAGTGCTTTTCACGATGCCCAACGCGCGACCATGACGCTCCTAAGTGCCGATCTCGCCAATCCCACCGGCTACGGCCGCGTCGTGCGCAAGAGTGGGCGCAGCGCCGGGGCCCGCGGAGAAGTCCGCGCCATCGTCGAAGAAAAAGCTGCGAGCCCGGCGCAGAAGAAAATCCGCGAAATCAACTCCGGCTTCTATGCCTTTTCGGTGCCCGCGCTCTATCAGCATATTGACGAGCTTTCCACCGACAATCCGCATCGCGAGTACTACCTCACCGACATGGCTGCGGTCTTCAATCGCGCCCGCAAGAAAGTGGTCGCCGTCAAGACCGCCGACGCCGGTGAAGTTCTGGGCAGCAACACGCGGGCGGAGATTGTCGACCTGGACGCGCGCTTGCGCCTCGCAAAGTGCCATCAGCTCATGGCCGAGGGCGTAACCATTTTCTATCCGCAGACATGCGTCATCGACGGCGATGTCCAAATCGGCGAGGACACGGTTATCGAACCCTTCGTGCAGTTACTCGGCAAGACGAAAATCGGCGTCGATTGCCGCATTCGCTCTTATAGCGTCATCAAAGATTCCGAAATCGGCGACAACGTGACCATCAACCCGCTCACCGTCATGGACGATTCACGTATCGCTCGCGGTGCCACCGTCGGGCCGTATTCACGCTTGCGCCCGGGCAGCGATATTGGCGAAAACGCTCACGTCGGAAATTTTGTCGAGACCAAGAAGATGAAGCTGGGCAAAGGATCGAAGAGCAACCATCTCACCTATCTAGGCGACACCGAGATCGGGGAAGGCGTCAACATCGGCGCGGGCACCATCACCTGCAATTATGACGGCGTCAACAAATACAAAACCGTGATCGAAGACGGAGTCTTCATCGGCAGCGACTCGACTCTGGTAGCGCCGGTAAAGATCGGACGCGGCTCGTATGTTGCGGCCGCCAGTTGCATCACAGAAGATGTGCCCGCCGATGCGCTGGCCCTCGGCCGCGCCCGCCAGACCAACAAAGAAGGCTGGGCCGCCGCCAAACGTGTCGCCCGCAAATCATCCGAAAAATGAAGGGGCCTCTGCCCGCCCTCATCCTCTCTCCCACGCTGTCATCCTCTCTCCCACGCTGTCATCCTGAGCGGAGCAGTGTCTTCACGAAGTGAAGGCACTGCGGAGTCGAAGGACCCCTACATTCTTTCCGCGCACCAGCCGCCGCAAGGAATTCTCCCGATCCGTTGTCCCCGCGGAACGTTGCGGCCGGTAAGAAAGTGCTGAGTTTATTAAGTCGGAAGTTGAGCAGACATTCTACGACCCGTTGCTCCGGTGAAAAAAGTGCGTCAACGAGTGTAATCGAGATGTTACGCCAATCATCGGACTGGTCACTTTGACTGACGTGGGTCATAGGCAACTTGAACGAACACCTTGGAGCGGGGAGTGCCGCTCAGAACTACCTTGAGCGTGTTGGTGGCCCGCAGTTTCACGGTTGCTTGAGCACTTCGTGAATTATCTGTGGGGACGACGCGCTCGCCATTCAGAAAAACTTCGTAGCTGCGCACTTCGTCCGTCCCTTGTCCATCACCGTTGGTGACGATCAAAACACAGCAGCCTGTCGGCACCCGGTCAAGATGGAACTTGTCGGTCTGGGCACATGGTGCATCGGAAACACAGGCCAAAAAGGGATGCATGTAAACACTTGGCGGATAACCCGTGAACCCCTGCATTGGTTGCTCGCCCTTTTCCTGTGCCGTAATAGGAGCGGCGATGAGGGCGCAGAGTGAGGCGACAAGAAGCAGGCAGCACCCGATCCGCATCCGCCGAAGATAGCACATATTGCACTGCTAGGTCGTAGCTGACGAAAACAGGCGATTCACTCAGAATGCCGCGCCAGCGCGTCAGGACGGCTCAGAATCCGCGTGGCGTAATTTTACAGCTCGTGCGTGTAATGCGGCAGAGCAATTTGCGCCTGCATCAGCACTGCGTAAGCTCCAGTAAGTCGACAAGTCCCATCCGGCCAATGCCTAAACCGCTGTCAAAAAATAAAAATCCCGGCCACGTCCCCAGGACTAGTTTCTGCGAAACGCCAATGACCAATGACTAACGACTAACGACCGACGACCAACAACTAACGACCAGCCTCTAGTGTAGTGCGTCATGCAGATTGACGTTTATTCAGGGTGCGGCGAGCGCGTTTCACTTTTTCCAGGATGTCGGCGGCGCGTGCGGTCCAGATGAACGGTTTCGGGCTTTCGTTATGACGGTCGATGTAGGTCCCGATGGCCATGATGAGTTCTTCCAGATCGCGGAAGACGCCGCGACGGAGCCGGTTCTGAGTCAGGTCGCGAAAGAAACGTTCCACCATGTTGAGCCACGATGCGCTGGTAGGAGTGAAGTGCAGATGAAAGCGCGGGTGCCGCGCCAGCCAACGCTGCACTCTGGGGTGCTTATGCGTGGCGTAGTTATCGCAGATCAAGTGCAACTGCCGGTTGGCGGGGATGGTTTGGTCGATCAGGCGGAGAAACTTGAGCCACTCCTGGTGGCGATGGCGCTCTTGGCACAGGCCGAAGACTTCGCCGTTGGCCGCATTCAGTGCGGCAAACAGAGTGGCGGTGCCGTTGCGTTTGTAGTCATGCGTCATGGTGGCGCCGCGCCCGCGCTTCAGCGGCAAGCCGGGCTGGGTACGGTCCAGAGCTTGAATCTGGCTCTTCTCGTCGGCGCACAGCACCAGCGCGTGTTCGGGCGGATCGAGATACAGGCCCACGATGTCTTCCAGTTTCTCCGCGAAGGCCGGATCGTTGCTGATCTTGAAAGTTTCCACGCGATGCGGTTTCAATCCGTGGGCGCGCCAGATGCGCCGCACACTGGCTTCGCTGATGCCGACGGCCGCGGCCATGATGCGCGTGCTCCAGTGGGTGGCGTTGGCCGGTTGCTGGCGCGTAGTCAGGGTCACCACGCGTTTGGTCAGGCGAGCACCGATGGTGGGTTTGCGGCCAGGACGGGGCGCGTCTTTCTGCAACCCCGCCACGCCCAGCGCGAGAAAACGCTTGCGCCATCGGGAAACTTTCTTCGGCGTAATGGCCATGCGGGCGGCGATTTCCAAATCCTGCTGACTGGAAGCCGCGAACAACACAATGCGAGCGCGCTCCGCCACCCGCACCGGGAGAGATCGGCTCCGGGCTTGAGATTCCAACACCGTCCGTTGCTCTGGACTCAACCTAATGGTAGGGGCTATACGCATCCGTGACCGTCTCCTCATCATAAGACGCTCGCGGATTGATAAAGGTTGTTAATTGTGACGCACTACACTAGTGCGACACCGCCGCAAACAGCGGCGACTTCATTAGCGCCTGAAACTTCTGATCATCCGTCTTAAAATGCATGATGAAATTGTTGCCGTCGGAGTCGATCGTGGTCGCATCGAGCGCGGTCTTCTCCGAAGCCGAGGCGTTCAGCTTCTTGAACATGATTCCCGCCTTCACCAGCGAAGAGAGCGTGCCTGCCGTCATCGTGTCCGACGTCAGCACGTTGAGGTCGAAGTTCACGCCGCTCTGGAAGCTCATGGTATAGCGCGAAGCCAGAATGCGCTTCTTGACCGTCTCATAGTCGGCGACTTTGGAAGCGTCGCCCAGCGCCGAGCGCATCATCGCCTGTGTGCCTTCCTGATCGAGCACGCTCCAAACGGGAGCGCCATCGACTGCGGCCATCTGGTCGGCGATCTGCGGATTCGAATCGAGCGAAGGGCGCTTGCCCTGCTGGGCATCGAGCGCGCTGTGCAATGCCGGTTCCGTGCCGAAGGCCATCGTATTGTCGTCGAGGAAGGTCATCACAAAGCCGCTGCCCATCGGATAGACGCGAGCCGTGCCGTACTTCGA
Organism: uncultured Acidobacteriaceae bacterium; assembly: GCA_963698865.1. GTDB lineage: Bacteria > Acidobacteriota > Terriglobia > Terriglobales > Acidobacteriaceae > Acidiflorens. The sequence goes on from CAVOSL010000008.1 coordinate 106,041, forward strand.
TCCCATGATTTTCTTCAGCTTCATCTTCTTCAGCACCGCCTTGGCCGAAAAAGATCCTTGCGCGACGCACACGATCTGAATGCCCACCTTCGGAGTGCGGAACGATACAAAGCTCAACTGGTCGAGATCGCGGTCGCTGTCGATGCCAAAGCTCTTCAGCGAGGCCTCGAAGCTCTTCAACTCGGGCGGGAGCACTTGATCCTTCAGCGCCAGAGCGGTCGGCGAATCCTTGAGCGCGCGGTAGTCCACGCCGATCAACTGCTGAACCTCCGATGGCACCATCGAGCGCGCCGACGACGCAATCGGCATGGCGAAGCTGGAAGCCGTGCACAGAAGCAAAACAACCGCAAACAATTTCTTCATAAACTCCTCAAACATGGGTCTGGACGGTTAGATGCAAATCTGCCACCGCAAGATAAGTGACTGTCCTATTTTAGTCCGGATAGCGGCTGTGCCGCCGGTACCAAAGTGCATACCTCGGCCTGAGAGTGGAACGACGATGAGCGAGGCGCTTGCATGGAAAATCGCGGGCGGGACTATCTCGCTGCTGAGTGTCTCGCTCTTCCCGCTCGCTCCTCAACTTTGTCATCCTGAGCGAAGCGGGTAAGCGAAGCGCGCCCGCGCAGTCGAAGGACCCCATGTACACGGCAATCTAAATCGCCTCCGAAAGGCATTCTCCCCGTGCTTTGGCGAATTCAGCCTCGCAGCGCCGCCGCTTTTTCTCGCGTCTCGGCGACGAACGCTTCATCTTTCAGAGTGTCGAGGTTGATCTCCACGTTCGCCAAGGCCCCGGCCCGCGCGGCCTTGGCGAGCGCGACTGCGGTTGCGAGGTCCGACTTCATATTCGGATTCGTAATCGGCGCAAGAGTGCTGGCGATTCCGATGACCTCGACTACTTTTTCCGCCACTCCCAACGGAACGCTCGTCGCCTGCTTCAAAGCCGCATTAATCGCCGCATCTCCGTTCTTCGATTCCTTCGCCGCCTTGTAGGCCTTCATTACGAGGTTGTAGGACTCGGCGTCGGCGTCAATCGCCGCTTTCAGTTCTTCGCGAATCTGCCCGAGGCGCGCGATCGCCTCGCTCAACGCGGCCTCGTGCTGCAGGTAGGCTTTCTTCCCGCGCGACATCGCAGCCACCATATTCGCAAGCCCCGCCGCCATCGCCCCGGTCGCGGCCGCCGCGCTTCCGCCGCCGGGAGTTGCTGTCGGCGCGGCCAGTTGCTCAATGAACGGCTCGACGCCCGCGCGCAAACCACCCACCGCCATCTTGCCGCCGATCACCGCCGCCAGCCGGTTCTCGATGATTAGAGAGGAATCGAAATTTTCGACCTGCAAGAACCACTCCGCCGCCGACTCCAGAGCTCTCTTGGGAATAAGGCCGACGATCTCGCTCGAGACCGGAATAACGCCGTAGCGCGCGGCCTCGCGCTTGACGAACTCAAAGACGCGATGCACCGGCGTCTGCTCAAAGTCGGTCAGGTTCATCGAAACCTGCGCCATGCCGCGCACCAGAAAGCCAGCACCCTTCACATAGCGCAGCCCGCCGCTGGAGTAGCGCACGGCCTTGGCGATCTTCTTCGCAATGTCGACATCGGAAGTATTCAAGAAAACGTTGTAGGCGATAAGAAATTTGCGCGCGCCCACGACGGTTGCGCCAGCAGTCGGATGCACGCGCGGCTCGCCGAAATCCGGCTTGCGGGCGGGGTTCGTCGCGATCTCCGCGCGAATGCCTTCGAACTGGCCGCGGCGAATGTTCTCGAGGTTCTGGCGCTCGGGAGTCGCGGCCGCCGCCTCGTACAAATAAACCGGAATCTGAAAGCGCTTCCAGATCTCCGCGCCCACATGCCGCGACATGGCCACGCAGTCTTCGATGGTGACACCATCAATCGGAATAAACGGCACGACGTCGGCGGCGCCCATGCGAGGGTGCGCGCCTTGATGCTGGGTCAGGTCGATCAACTCGGCGGCCTTCCCTACCCCGCGAACGGCCGCCTCCTGGATCGGCTCGCGCTCACCGACGAGAGTGATGACGCAGCGGTTGTGGTCGGAGTCCATCTCGCGGTCGAGCAGGAAGACTCCGGGAATTTTCATCGCCTCGACAATGGCATCGACTTTAGCCTTGTCTCGGCCCTCGGAAAAATTAGGAACGCATTCGACAAGAGTGCTGGGCATACGTGGGAAGGATAAAGGGCGGCGCGGGCGACCGCAACCGGGGATGGGACAGCGGCCGGGGCTCGGGGGATCGGGGGTGGGATGTTGCCGGTGGAACGGAATGCTCCACGTGGAGCATTTTGGCATATATATGTGTACGTACATATTGCGTTATCCCGCGCGTGATCAGGGAGTTATGGAGAAATTGGGCCTGGGGAACATTTTGTGCTTACCCGATCGTATGTACATTGCCTGATAACGGCTTGATTTATGTGGATTTAAGAGGAAATCCGCGCGTGGGAACCGCTTGCCCTCGCCCGTCCAGCGAAGCAATTCATTTCGATGTTTTGTTCATCCAGATGCGCCAGGTGATTGGGCCAGCTTCTTTATTGGGGATGGGGCGGCCCGCTAACTTGAGCGCCAGCTTGATCTGACCGTGATGGTATCCCTCGTGCCAGATCATGTGCTGGAAGAAGAGGATGGGGTGATCGAAGTGACGGTCCATGGCGCGGCCGGCCTCTAATCTTCCCTTTACCGCGTCTCTTACGGCCTTGGCACTTTCGTTCAATAGGGCCGCGATGCGGCCGCGATCATGCTCAGTCACCCACTCTTCGGGCACGGGCCCGGCGAACTCGGGAGCGTCCTCGGAGACGAACACGAGGCGCACATAGTGAATGTGCGTGAACAACTCCCCCACGGATGGGCTGCCTTCCATCGGCCTGATCTCGAGTGCGCCGTCGGGGATGGCGTGGAGGAGGTTGACCAGGATGGTATTGTTGCGATCCCATGAGTCCAGCAGAGCGTCAAGCAGGTGTTGGTTGGGCACGTCCAGCATGTTTCCACCTCGTTTTTGCAGGCACAAATGGCGACGAATTTCTGATGCGATCACAAGGCGGTATCGCAGTCGACGTTCCGATTATGGCATCTGAATGGTGACGGCTACGTCGAGCTTTGAATAGTATTTCTTCACGTCGCCGGCTCCATACTTGGCGCGGAATTTCTCGACTACGGATGATACTTGTTTGGCCTCGGTGATCGGAACGGCCTGCAACTCGGCCTCGGCGCCGCGCGCGTCGATGTCGAATGGACGGTTTCTTGAGCACGTTCTTGTACCACTGGGTGTCCGAGCCTTGCACGGGCAGGAGGTAGAGCGTGTCATTCTCCAACACGAACCAGACCGGAATCGAGATAGCGCGTCCTGATTTTCTGCCGGTCACCGTGATCTTTATCTGGCGATAGCGGGAGAGGCGGTCTTTTAGAGCTTCGTTCTGAGATGGCATGGCATCCTCCTTTTTTCGAACCGCTCGAACCGAGGGGCCGTTCCGGCACCGCATTCCGCTCTTTAGCGATTGACCAGTTTCTGGAAATGTTCCGGGTATCGGGCGCCTTGCACGGCAATCTTTGATGTCGCGTTGTCCAGCTGGCGGAGATCGTCGGTCGTCAGTTCGATAGCGACGGCGCCGATGTTCTCTTCCAGACGATGGAGCTTGGTTGTGCCTGGGATGGGAACGATCCACGGCTTCTGCGCGAGCAACCAGGCGAGCGCGATCTGGGCCGGAGTCGCCTTGTTTTGTTTTGCAAACTCTTCGAGCAGGTCCACCACCGCCTGATTCGCTTTCCGATTCTCCGGCGTAAAGCGAGGGACGATGTTGCGGAAATCGCTTTTGTCGAACTTGGTGTCATGGCTGATTTTCCCGGTCAGGAAGCCCTTGCCGAGAGGGCTGAAGGGAACGAACCCGATCCCGAGTTCCTCGAGCGCCAGTATTACTTCCGCCTCGGGCTCTCTCCACCAGAGCGAGTATTCGCTCTGGAGCGCGGTGACAGGCTGCACTTTGTGGGCACGACGGATCGTCTGCACGCCAGCTTCAGAAAGGCCGAAGTGCTTGACCTTGCCTTGCTGGATCAGGTCTTTCACCGCTCCGGCGACGTCTTCGATGGGGACGTTCGGATCGACGCGGTGCTGATAGAACAAATCGATGACATCGGTGCGGAGGCGCTTGAGCGAGGCGTCGGCGACCTCCCGGATATGTTCGGGGCGGCTGTTCACGGCCGTCCACCCCGACCCACCGCTCGGATCGGGCGCAAAGCCGAACTTCGTCGCAATTGTCACTTGATGGCGGAAGGGGACCAGCGCCTCGCCGACGAGTTCTTCGTTTGTGAAGGGACCGTACGCTTCGGCGGTATCGAAGAATGTAATGCCGCGCTCGACGGCGGCTCGAATGAGTGCGATTCCATCCTGCTTGGGTACGGCGGGGCCGAGGCCAAAGCTCATTCCCATGCAGCCGAGGCCGAGGGCCGAGACTTCCAGGTTGCTCTTTCCAAGTTTGCGTTTCTGCATTGTTTCTCCTTCGAGGTGGGGATGAGGCGGCTCAGTTTTACTTGGCTCAAGTGTAAGCTTACGTGTCGGTCACTTGCCTATTTTGAATGAAGTTCTTGATGGAGCCTCCGAGGCTCGTGGGTCATATCCCCGAGCGCGACGTTTGCGTGCGGCTTCTTTTATTCCCTGACTATTTTGAATGACGTTTTTGCCGGAGCCTCCAGGCTCATGAACGGTAATTTGATGTGAAACAGTGAGGCTGGGTCGCACCGCCCGTCTCTCAGTGGACAGAAATAGCAGTTTTCTAATTCAAGGGCTGCTTTTCCTTCGGTCAGAAGCGAACATCTACGATGGACCACTGACGAATTTTCGGGGAAAGGATCCGGCAGTCGGGTTTCCGTGGACCGATTCGTGCACTGAAAAATGACCCCAAGGTGTCAATGGCATATTTTAGGATTTGTCGCCACCTGACGAACACGACCCGTCATACTCTTGGCTTGGGGAATGCTCTTGTTCAGCCAAAACTTTACACACATCTTAAAATTTAATTCGCGCATCCCAGCTTTATTAACTCCCAGAGGTGGCCAAGTGAAATTGAGCACGACGAAGGTGACCGTAGGTCTGGCGATTGCCCTGTTATGCGCGTTGGCTTCCTCGCAAGCTCAGGACCTCAATGCCACGCTCTCGGGCGTCGTCACGGATTCATCCGGAAAACCCTTTCCCAAGGCCACGGTTTCGGTCAAGAACGTATCCACCGGCCAATCCGTGCAACGTCAAACCGATACGGCAGGAAAATACAGCGTTACCAGCCTTTCTCCCGGTGAATATGAAGTTTCCGCGTCCGTCGAAGGGATAGGAGAAAACGTAATCAGGTTGACGCTGCATGGAGGAGAGCGTTACGAGGCAGCAAATCTTAGGCTGTTTTCGGCCGCCTCGCACCAGTCGCCAGCGGCAGCCCCATCCAACGAACTGCCCAATGCGCCATCGAGCACGCAGAGCCAAACGTCCGAACCATCGCTTTCCGATCTTGGATTCTCTCCCGCCGAAACGCAGGCCGATGCGCGCACGCAGGCCTTGCTCGACAAGCGCACGCACATGTTGAAGATTCACCAGCGCATGGGCTTGATCACCACCGTGCCGCTGCTCGCAACTCTCATCACGTCGATCAATGCAGGCGGGAAGAATACGAGTTCGTCGTCCCGCGATCTGCACGTGGCGCTGGGCGCTCTTACCGGCGACCTCTACGGCATCACAGCTTACTACGCGATTCGAGCGCCAAGAGTCCCCGGCACCCACAAACGCGGCCCTATACGTGTGCACGAAGCTCTCGCTTGGATTCACGGTCCAGGGATGATCCTGACGCCCATTCTCGGCGCCATGGCCTTCAACCAGAAAAATAACGGCGAAAAAGTGCATGGTATCGCGAGCGCCCACGGACCAGTCGCTATTGTAACCGCGGGAGCTTTTGGCGCGGCTCTCTTGTCGGTGTCCCTGAAGTTCTAGCCAAGCATGAAAAGAAAGATCCTCACGTTCGTTGCACTCTCCTGCTGGTCACAGCTTCTGTTCGCATCGGATCGCGAGTGGATTCTGAAACAGAGCACGTTGACCTACCACGTTTCTCACCCTCTTCACCAGACTGACGGCACCAGTCATGCGGCGCGCGGCAAAGCGGTCTGTCACGAGGGCCAATGCGATCTCCTTATCGCTGTGCCCGTCAAATCATTCGACTCCGGCGACAGCAACCGCGACCTGCACATGATTCAGGTGACGCGCGGCGCCGAGTTTCCCATGATCACGGTGCGTACTCGCCTGCCCGAAGCGGCCGCAAGCTCGACGACCATCAAGGCCGACCTAGAAGTCCAATTCGCCGGCCAGACGGCCCATTACAGTCAGGTTCAATTTCAGCTCGCCCCTGAAGGCAAGGAAATACGGATCACGGGAACCATTCCGGCAACCCTTAGCGACTTCAAAATCGATCCGCCCTCGCTCCTGACGATGCCAGTCAAGAACGAAATCCCGGTCCGCGTGGACATGACCTGGACTGCGCAGTAGCCTCCACTGCAGAGGGCGCGCCCAAGCTGGTAATGCGGGTGCGAAGAACATCGTCCCCATGAATTACGAGCTCAACCTCCTGTAGGGGAGCAAAGAGGTTCGCCATTTACAGGCCTATCGTTCCCGCATGAGCCGCTCGGGCATTTAGACGGAATTGGACCACTGACGAATTTACGGGGAAAGAAGCTGGCAGTTGGGAATTCCCGTGCGCGGATTCGTTCTGGAAGATGACGTCAACGAGTCATTGAGCGTGATCGCGGGCGATTTAACGCCAACTATCAAGGCTAAGAGCCTGACATGTCCAACCGGCGGGCGTAATCACATCACAACGAGCGGTGGTGGTTGCCTGTTGCACAGATCAGCAGTCCGACTAAGCCCCTTTTTTCTTCGCCGCCGCCGTCGGAAAGGAGGATAATGTCGGCGATGAAGGTTTCGCCTCCCCGAAGAGCAGTTCCCGCCCGTTGAGACGCAGCACCCCCTGAGGCGAAGGTCCTTGAATTCGTGGGAAGCGCTTCCTTTATGAGAAGGTCGTGCTGCATTCTCGCTCTTTTCACGCTTCTGGCCTTCGGCGCGTCTCTGGTTGTTCCAGCTGAAGATGTGCCAGAGACCCCGTACGATGAGTCCGAATCCTTGCCTTGCGACAGCACTCCTCTCTTCTCAATGGCAGCACCAAAGACTGCTGCAGCAGCGCAAATGGTGCTGACAGTTGCGTCTCCGCGCTGCTCCGATCCGGTGGCCGGTTGCGGACCGTATCAGAGGCCGCAGGCACGGTCGGTGCACACAGTGTCGGATTCCCTCAACATCCTTAACTGCTCTCTTCGTTGTTAGTTCCTGCGTAGTTAGTTCCTGCGTCAGGATTGGGGACAATCCCCAACGCTACATTCAAGGCACAACACGACTGGGAACCCGGAACACGGATCGTCTAACCGTCTATCCCGGATTCTCTTCCGTCCCATTTCGCAAGATCTTTACCTGTGGAGGGCAATCATGAAACGCAGCAGCATTTTGGCTTTGGTTTTATGTGCGTGTTTCGTCTCGGCGGCAGGGGCACAGCAGCAAGCGACCGGGCCACGCATGGGTAAACATTCAGTTCATCATCGAGCATTCAACTCGTTTCCGAAGGCTAACGGCGCACCAGGCAACCCCAGTGTCGCCACTCAGGCGGCTGCTCGCCAGAGCAAGGTCTGGGAACTTGGGACTCCCGGGTGGAACCTGGGCTTCCATGGGAGACGTTAACGATTTTGGAGTTGCGGTGGCCCAGGGCGAACTGCCCGACGGCTCGACCCGCAACTTCGCCGTTCCGCTGTTGGGCCGGCATGCGGGAGAGTGGATTGACCTGGGCACACTGGGTGGAACGGAGAGTGGCTGGGACGAGGGTATCGTTGCGATCTCGGACACGGGCCTGATTGTCGGGCATTCCGCCAGCACGGACCAGGACCGTCCCCACGCGATCGCTTGGACAGAGACGTCGGGCATGGTCGATCTGGGCACGCTCGCCGACATCGGCTACCCAACCTACAACTCCAGTTATGCGGCAGGAGTCAACAAGCTGGGGACGCTGATCGTAGGCTGGAGTGGAGTCGAGGATAGCTGCATCAACTGTGCTCCGACGCTGCCGGTGGTTTGGACACCGTCGGTAGTGTGGAAAAACGGCCGTGTCGTCGTCACTTGGACAATCCACAAGCTCGACACGACCGGCTTCGACGATATGACCCGATGGTTTGGGTGGGCCGTGAATGATTTTGGCCAGATTGTTGGGGAGGGTAACGGCGATGACGGCAGTTTTGTGGGCGTGCTCTGGACGCCTGTTAAGAATGGGAAGTGGAAGCTCACCAGACTACCCGCCATTGCCGGCTACCCGGTCTCGGAGCCCTTCAACATTAACGACCGCGGGGAGATTTCGGGCGACCTCGAACCAGCGGATTTTAGTATTTGGCTCCCAGCCTTCTGGAAGCCGCTCGACGGTTCGCGGAAGACCTACAGCAATCCGATCATGCTGCCCATTCCAGAGGGTGGATTCACGATCTGTTACACCGATGGCATCAACGAACTGGGCGACCTGACCGGCGAATGTTGGGCTGACGATTACAGCGTGGACCAGGCGGTGCGCTGGACCACAAAGGACATCACTTTCTCGCAGGTCCTCGGCTTCCCGGGAGATTGGAGCTGGTCCTTCAGGGTAAACAACGACAGAATTGCGGTAATCACATACGGCGGCGGCGATAAATGCTCAGCCGATAACTACATCTCATGCGGAGGCGCAATACAGTTCCACTGAAATTCCAGAAGGGATATGTGAGCCGCCCCATGACTGGGCGGCTTTTATTTTGCATGACCCCGACGACGGTTGTCCGATGACTGGCGCTATCAGGCGACAAGCTTGCGCTGCCCCTTCGCGCTTTTCTCGCGTTCAACACCCTCGGGGTGGGGTCAATGAGTATGATCGCGATTTTCGCAGGTCACCAGTGATTTAGCATCGATTGCGAGTCGAAACAATAATTGTCTGGCCGTTGCAGTTACTGGGGGGCCAGTTCTTCGAAATCCGGGAAAAAGGACTCACCCTTGGCTACCGACTACGCACAACTCACAAAGAATCTTCTGCGCTTCTACGACTTCACGGATAAGGTTGTGCTTTTTGTCGGAGCCGGAGGAAAGCAACTGCTTGACCTGTCCGCCGGAATGAAGACGCTCATTGCCATCGATCAGGATGTCGAGGCCCTTAGAGAGCTGGCGGCGATCGTTGCCGCAAAGGGCCTGCAAGATTCCGTGAAAGTTGTTGGCGGCAAGTTCGAGGAGGTCGCAGTGTCAGGCGATGTGGTCTATTTCGAATTTTGCCTGCACGAGATGGCCGATCCCCGGAAAGCACTGGCGCATGCCAAGAATCTGGCCCGCGACATCGTGGTATTCGATCATTCGCCCGACTCGGAATGGATCTACTACGGTGCGGAAGAGGACAAGGTCCGGCTCAGCGCGCAAGCCATGGAGCACTTCGGCTTGCGGAGCCATGAGAAGTTTCACACGGAACAGCGGTTTGCGGACTATGCCGAACTGCTCGCCAAAGTGAGTCCGCAGGGGCCGATCGCAATCGAGCGCATAAAACGCTTTGCGGGTGCGAAGAACATCGTCATTCCCATGGGTTACGAACTCAACCTTCTGTAGCGGAATAAAGAGGTTCGCCATTTGCAGGCCTTTCGCTCCTGCTTGATTCGCTCGGGCGTTTAAACTGACGACTGAATTGTTCGTGTAATCGATCTCGAAAGCAGAAAGTGGAGCGACGATGAAAACGGATTTTCTGCGATTCAACGGCGCGGTCGAGCGCGATCCCGCCATCGATGCGTGGATGAGAGAGCATGCCGGTGAATTGGGGGCCATTGCGCAGCAGTGGTTTGAGGTGATGCGAGGATGCGGGGACGAAGTGCGGGAGCTTTTGCATGACGGCTGTCCGGTGGCATGTTTGGGAGATGCGCCCTTTGGCTACGTCAATGTATTCACGTCGCACGTAAACGTGGGGTTCTTTCATGGCGCAGCGCTGCCGGATCCGGCGCGCTTGTTGCAAGGCGCCGGCAAGTTCATGCGCCATGTGAAGCTGAGACCGGGAACGGCCACTAACGACGCGGCGCTAAGCAGGCTCATCGAGGACGCGTACGCGGATATAAAAGCGCGCGTCGAACATGGCTAGGCCAGCGAAACGGCTCCGGGAGGGCAATGGGGATGTGAGCCGCCAGCCTCTCTGGCGTTACTACTGCTGTAAACTAACCCCAACGGAAGCAGGCTATTGAAAGAATTTCGGCCCCGTAGCTCAGATGGATAGAGCAGCGGTTTCCTAAACCGTTGGTCGGCGGTTCGACTCCGCCCGGGGCCTCCAGTTCTTGCTTACCTCATCCGCCGCCTACGAAGTGCACGATTTCCAGTTGGTCTCCGTCCTTTAATTCCGTTTGCGGCCAGCGATCGCGGGAGACGATGTCGCGGTTGAGTTCGATGGCTACGCGGTCGGGCTTCATGCCTAGTTCGGCGACTAACGCGGCAAGAGTTTTGGCAACGGAAATGCGCGACTCGCCGTTGATGGTCAGGGTCATTGCGATCACTCGGCCAACAACAAAAATCTTAGACTATGGCGGTGGCGGAGAAAACCGCGCAAAGAACGCTACGCCTTCCTTACCTGGAATTTGCGGGTGGCGGTGCGGCCTTCGAAACTTGCCTGGACCAGCACCGACGAATCGGGCAGGGTATTTTCGTCTACGTGCACGCTCATTTCGGCATTGCCCTGCGGGTCACTGAGCACCTGGGCGTAATAAGGAGCGGCGCCCGGGCGGGCGAAACGGAAAGTAAGGCGCGCACCGTGAATGGGCTGCCCGGCCTCGGTTACGCGTAGATTCATCGTCAGAGTTCCGCCGGTATGGACCGAGTCGGCGTTTGTCCACTGCAAATCGAGTTCTTTGACGGCGGCGAGCGCTTCGGGAGTGTCGCGCTTATCGAGAATCGAGTCCAACCGGCCTTCGCGGATTGCGTCCAGCACCTCGCGATGGAGGTCGCGCAGCAACTTTTCTTTGTCCTGATCCCGGCTGAGATCGGCTGCACCATGGGCAGCCTCAGTGGCGCTGGAGTCTGCGGTGTTGGCACCGTCGGCGGCCTGGGGGCCGCCAGCTTGCGATGCCGCAGTCCAGGAAACGGCCCGCTTCCCGATGCAGCGGCCACGAACGAAGACCTGCGTCTGGAGCAACTGGTCGCCCTCGCGCGCTTCGCTCTGCACGTGATACACGGTGTCCTGGTGACGAATATCGGTGTTAAAACCGAAGATCATTGTGTCAGTCTTTCACTCGCGCTCGGCGAACGCGCAGATACCAGATTAAACCACTGTAAAATCTCGTACTTTGCTTGACACCTCTGTCAGCCAAAACTAATCTAGAGGGTTTAGTTGTGCTTGGCGCGAATTATATATAGCTCGTCCTATGCCAGACAATCACTTTGCCGGTTACCTGCCCTTGCTGATGCATTTTGCCATTGCGTTGGGCCTAGCGACGGCGATTGTCCTGCTCTCCTACTTCATCGGCCAGCATAAGCCCGGGCGGGCCAAAATGTCTGCTTACGAGTGCGGCGTGCAGCCGATTGGAGACGCGCGCGGGCGCTTTTCGGTCAAGTTCTACATGGTCGCCATGCTCTTTATTCTGTTCGACGTGGAGGCCGTCTTTCTTTATCCGTGGGCGGTGATTCTGCGGGAACTGAAGATGTTCGGCTTCTGCGAGATGATGGTGTACATCGCCATCGTGCTGGTCGGGCTTTTTTATGTATGGAAAAAAGGCGTGCTGGACTGGGGTATGAGCGCGGCCAAGCGGGGGGACATGTAAGTGCCGCTCGCTCCCCCGATCACTAATATTGACGAGTTGAAGGCGCATCCAGCGCTGGGCCGGCTGATGGAGTCGATCCCGGCGGCTGTGACGGCGGCGAAATTTGACCGCGAAGAGCTGACGGTGTGGATCGACAAGGGGTCAATCCGCGAGGCTTGCGCGATTTTGCGGGACGATGCTGGCTGTCCTTTTAATTATCTGGCCGATCTTACCTGCGTGGACTGGCATCCGTCGGAGCCGCGGTTTGAGGTCGTCTATCATCTGCTGTCGATTCCTACTAAAGAGCGCGTGCGTTTGAAGGCGCGGCTGGATGGATCGAGCGCGTCGATTGAATCGGTGACGTCGGTGTGGCCGTCGGCGAATTTCTACGAGCGCGAAGTCTTCGATCTGTTCGGCGTGCGCTTTACCGGACACCCCAACCTGAAACGCATCATGATGCCCGATGACTGGGAAGGCCATCCGCTGCGGAAGGACTATCCGGTGGAGGGATACCGCTAGTCATGCCGCAAATGCAACCGAGTCTCGCCGAGCCCGGACAGGACAATACACTTGTTCTGAATATGGGACCGCAGCATCCGTCGACGCATGGCGTGCTGCGACTGGTGCTGGAGATCGATGGCGAGACGGTGGTGCGGCTTAAGCCGGAGATTGGCTATCTGCATACCGGGATCGAGAAGACCTGCGAGGCGAAGTTTTATCAGCAGGTCGTGCCGCTGACGGACCGCATCGATTATCTCTGCCCGCTGACGAATAATCTGACTTATTGCCTGGCGGTGGAGAAGTTGCTCGGGCTGGAGATTCCTCCGAAGGCGCAGTGGATGCGGGTTTTGATGAACGAACTGACCCGCATCAATTCGCACCTGGTGTGGCTGGGAACGCACGCCATGGACCTCGGCGCGATGACCGTCTTTCTTTATTGCTTCCGCGAGCGCGAGGATATTCTGCGGTTTTTTGAGATGGTCAGCGGACAGCGGATGATGACTTCGTATTTCCGCATTGGCGGGCTGGCGCTGGAACCGCCGCTGGGATTTTTTGAGAAGGTCAAGAAGTTTGCCGACCGCTTCCCGGGGAACGTGGATGAGTATGAAGGACTGCTGACAGGGAATCCGATTTTCCAGATGCGCGTGAAGGGCGTCGCCAAGCTGAGCGCCGAAGATGCGATTGCGCTTGGCGCTTGCGGCCCGACGTTGCGCGCGAGTGGCGTGGATATCGATCTGCGGCGCGACGCTCCCTATACCGGCTACGAAAACTTCAAGTTCAACGTGCCCATCAACGACGGGTGCGATGTGTGGGCGCGGTACGTTTGCCGGGTGCAGGAACTTCGCGAGTCGATTGGCATCGTGCAGCAGGCGTTGGCCGGAATGCCGGAGGGTCCGGTGAAGGCCGATGCGCCCAAAGTGGTGCTGCCCGACCGCGAGAAGATGAAGACGCAGATGGAAGCGCTCATCTATCACTTCAAGATTATTACCGAAGGATTCTCGGTGCCGGCGGGCGAGGTCTATCAGGCGGTGGAATCGCCGCGCGGCGAGATGGGGTACTACATCGTGAGCGACGGGACGGCTAAGCCCTATCGCGTGCACATGCGTGGGCCCTCGTATGCGAATTTGCAGGCGCTGGCGAAAATGTGCGAGGGATATTTGATTGCCGATGTGGTGGCGGCGATCGGGAGCATCGACGTCGTGCTGGGAGATATTGACCGGTGAAATTTGTAATTTGCGATTTGTAATTTGTAATTGAAAAGCTCATGACGCCCAAGCATTAATTTGCGATGTGCGATTTGTAATTTGTAATTGAAAAGCTCATGACACCCGAGGAATTGCGTGCTCGGACCAAGTCTTTCGCGTTGCGGGTCGTAAAGCTTTATCGCTCACTGCCGCGCACGGCTGACGCTCAGGTGATGGGCAAACAACTTTTGCGGTGCGGGACTGCGGTAGCGGCGGACTATCGAGCATCTTGTCGGGGGCGATCGAGAGCTGAGTTTGCTGCCCGAATTGGAGTTGTTGCGGAAGAGGCAGACGAGACTGGATTCTGGATGGAGATGCTGGTGGATGCAGAGATTGTGCAGCCTGCTCTACTAAAGGACCTCTTGCAAGAGTCTAAGGAGTTGACGGCGATCTTCACGGCGACCTTGCAGTCGGTTCGTAAGCGGAACGTAAGAGGCTAGGGTTTTCAATTACAAATTAGAAATTGCAAATTACAAATTATGCGGTTTTCCGATGAATTCGAAACGCGTTTCGGCGAGATGCTGACGCATTATCCGACGAAGCGGTCGGCGCTGGTGCCGACACTGCTTTATGCGCAGGATGAGGTGGGGCATCTGAGCGATGAAGTCATCGCGGAACTGGCGTCGCGGTTGGGGCTGACTGAACTGGAAGTGCGGAACGTGATCAGCTACTACTCGATGCTGACCACCAAGCCGCGTGGCAAGTACAACGTGCAGGTGTGCACGAACATCGCGTGCATGCTGCGCGGCGGCGAGGAACTGCTTGACCACTGCAAGAAGAAGCTGGGCATCGGACACAAGGGCACTACGCAGGACGGCTTGTTTTCGCTGGAAGAAGTTGAGTGTATTGGGGCTTGCAGTTGGGCTCCGGCGGCGCAGGTGAACTACGACTTTCACGAGAACCTGACTGCGGAAAAACTGGATAAGGTTTTGGACGAGTGTAAGAAGAATTTGTAATTGGTAATTTGTAATTTGTAATTGAAAACCGGACGGTCGCTGGACCTAGATTTTCGATTACAAATTACAAATCACAAATTTCAAATGGCAACGCTGGTTTCCCATCCCGACGAGGTAAAAGTTGTCTCGCGGCGCTTTGGACAGGGCGCGACCGACATCGATCGCTATGTCGCGCTCGACGGCTACAAGGCCGTGCAGAAGGCGCTCGCCATGGGGCCTGATGCGATTATCAATGAGGTCAAGAATTCCGGGCTGAGGGGACGCGGCGGCGCGGGATTCTCGACCGGGATGAAATGGTCGTTCGTTCCCAAGCAGTCGGCCAAGCCGAAATATGTTTTGTGCAACGGCGACGAGAGCGAGCCTGGAACTTGTAAAGACCGGCTGATCTTCGAACACGACCCGCATGCCGTGATTGAAGGCGTCATGATCGCGGCTATCGCGGTCGGCTCGCACACCGGGTATATCTACATTCGCGGCGAGTATCGCTACCTGTCGGTCATTATGCAGAAGGCGATCAAGGACGCTTACGCCAAGGGCTTCCTGGGCAAGAATATTTTTGGCAGCGGATACGATCTCGACGTGTATTGGCACGGCGGCGCGGGCGCGTATGAAGTTGGAGAAGAATCGGCGCTGATGGAGTCGCTCGAAGGCAAGCGCGGCATTCCGCGCATTCGGCCGCCGTTCCCTGCCGTGGTTGGACTGTGGGGCGGGCCGACGGTCATTAATAATGCCGAGACTTTGGCGAGCGTGCCCCCGATTATTTTGGGGGGCGCGGATGCGTACGCCAAGATCGGGACGCCGAAAAACGGCGGTACGCGCCTGTTCTGCCTGGCCGGACATTTGAACAGGCCAGGCGTTTATGAGCTGCCGATGGGCTACAACCTTAAGAAGATGATTTATGAGGTGGGCGGCGGGATTCCGAATGGCCGGAAGTTGAAGGCGGTAGTGCCGGGTGGGTCATCGACGCCGGTGCTGTTGCCGTCTGAGATAGACATCGCCATGGATTTCGATTCGGTGGCGAAGGCGGGATCGATGCTGGGCTCGGGCGGCGTGGTTGTGCTGGACGACACGACTTGTATCGTGAAATTCGCGCTGCGCACGATGAAGTTCTACCAGCATGAGAGCTGCGGCTGGTGCATTCCATGCCGTGAGGGGACCGACTGGCTGAAGAAAACGCTGACACGCTTTCACAATGGCGGCGGAGTGATGAAGGATATCGACAACATTTATTACCTGTCGGAAAACATGCTTGGCAAGACGTTTTGTCCGCTGGGAGATGCGGCGGCCATGCCGACTATGGCCTTCGTGAAAAAATTCAGACGAGAATTTGAAGACCACTTGGATGGCAAGCCTTGTCCGTTTGAGAAGGCGGCGGAGGGAGAGCGGGTGCAGGTCCCAGCTTAATTGAAATTTGTAATTGGTAATTTGTAATAGGTAATTGAAAACCAAAAGCGCAGCCTAGACTTTCAATTACAAATTAGAAATCACAAATTGCAAATGCCAGACGTAAATCTCACTGTCGACGGTAAGAAGGTCACGGCCCCCGCCGGGACGCTGCTGATTGAGGCCTGCAAATCTGTGGGCATCGAGGTCCCTTCCTTTTGCTATTACCCCGGACTCTCTCTGCAGGGCGCGTGCCGCATGTGCGTCGTCAAAATCGAGAAGATGCCCAAGCTGCAGACGGCCTGTACAACCGTGATCACCGAGGGCATGGTCGTCGCTACCGACAGCGACGAGGTTCGGCAGGCGCGCAAGGCGATGGTCGAGTTGCTGCTCGGGAACCATCCGCTGGACTGTCCGGTGTGCGACGCGGGCGGCGAATGCGAATTGCAGGACATGGCGTTCTCGTATGGCGCGCCGGAGTCGAAGTACACCGAGGCAAAGAATCATCGCGAAGAGCAGCAGTGGTCTCCGGTGGTGTTCTTCGATCGTCCGCGCTGCATTTTATGTTATCGCTGCGTGCGCGTGTGCGGCGAGGGCATGGATGTGTGGGCGCTGGGTGTGCAGAATCGCGGCGTCAGTTCGATTATTGCGCCCAATCAGAGCGATCACCTTGAATGCGAAGAGTGCGGTATGTGCATCGACATTTGCCCGGTCGGCGCGCTGACCTCGGGCGCGTATCGCTACAAGACGCGGCCCTGGGAGATGAATCACGTTGCGACCGTGTGCACGCACTGCGGCGACGGCTGCAAGACGACTTTGGGCGTGCGCCGCAGCGATACGGGCATGGAAATTGTGCGCGGAGACAATCGCGACAAGAGCGGCATTAATAATGATTTTCTCTGCATCAAGGGGCGTTATGCGTTTGACTTTGCGCATAACGAAGAACGGCTGACTACGCCGCTGATTCGCAAGAACGGCAAGCTTGAGCCTGCGACTTGGGAAGAGGCGTTTGAGCTGATTGGGCGGCGCTTCCGCGAGGTTCGCGACAGGGATGGGGGCGCGGCGATTGGAGTTATTGGCTCGACGCGCACTACGAATGAAGAAAATTATCTGCTCTCGAAATTTGCGCGGTTGGTTTTGAAGACGAACAACGTCGATCATCACCGCACGGCGGACTTCCCTGCCCTGGCGGCGGCGCTGCATGGCAAGCCTGGCAAAACCGCAAGCATGCGCGATGTGCTGACGGCGCCGGCGATTTTGCTGATCGGCAACGATCCGACCAACCAGCATCCGCTGCTGGCGTGGCAGATTCGCACCAACGTGCGGTTGCGACGAGCGAAGCTCTATGTCATCAACTCGACCGATATCAAATTGAAGAAACAGGCGGTGGGATTTGGCTTGCTGCCGGCTGGAGCCGAGGCGAAGGCCGTGGCATTTTTTGCCGGAGACGATTCCGTGCTCGATTCGCTTACGGCGGGCGGCACGGGCCGAAACGCCTGGACCGCCCTTCGGGAGCAGATCCGTGGCGAGAAGGACCTTATTATTGCCTTCGGGTCGGAGCTGCGCGGAGCCGACCTCGAAAAGCTTGTCGCGTTTGCTTCTTCCCTCACGGGTGCGAAGCTCATCTGCCTTGGCGACTACTCGAATTCGCGGGGCGCCAGCGATATGGGTCTTTATCCCGACCTGCTGCCCGGATACGAACCCGTCGCCGGCGCTGTGAAGTTCCAGCAGGAATGGGGCGCGCTTCCCGCAGAAAAGGGATTGTCTCTCCCCGAGATGATGGATGCGGCCAAAGCCGGCAAGCTGAAGGCGCTTTATGTGGCCGGGTCGAATCCCGTCGGACGCCTGGCCGTCGATCCCTTCGCGCTCTCGAAGAGCTTCGTCGTTGTGCAGGATATGTTCCTGACAGAAACTGCCGCCATTGCCGACGTGATTTTGCCTGCGGCCAATGCGTACGAAAAATCGGGAACGTGCACCAACACCTGCGGCGATCTGCAACTGGTGAAGAAAGCGGGCGAAGTCAGCGACTGCAAGCCCGACTTCGAAATGATCGTTCGCATCGCGGATGCGATGGGCTTTGACGTCCACGGACTTGTTCCCTTCGGCGGCGGCACGCATGCGGACATGGGCCAGACACGCGGGGCGCAATCGGGGGAGGCTGACCGGCATGCGGTTTGGCTGGACGCGCATAACCTGGAGCCGAAGATGACGCCGTTCGATCCAATGGCGATTCTGGATGAGATTCAGCGCGTGGTTGCCGGCTACGACGTGTCGCGGATTAATTTGCTGGCGGGCAACGATCAGCATATTGAGGTTGCCGAAAGCGGGGCGGGCGCGGTGGACAAGCCGGAGCTCATTGCTCCGGCGCACGACAACTTGTTCAGCTCGGGAACTCTGGGACGGTATTCGAAGACTTTGAATTCGGTGATGGAAAATCGGTCGGCTGATGTCGAGGTTGCCGCGGACTAGAACCAAGATCAAAAGCACGCGGACATGTGTCCGCGCTACACAAGCTAGGCACGAGACATTTCTTTGAGCATAACGACGTTCGCCATCATTTCGATCATCAAGTCTCTCGCCGTGATCGGCGTGCTGCTGACGGCTGTGGCCTACAGCGTGTGGCTGGAGCGCAAGGTGTCGGCGCACATTCAGAACCGCTGGGGGCCCACGCGGGTCGGGCCATTTGGGCTACTGCAGCCGCTGGCCGACGGCGTGAAGTTTATCTTTAAAGAAGATCTGACGCAGCCGCACGTTTACAAGCCGCTTTACATTGCGGCGCCGATGATCGCGATGGTTTTTGCCATCACCTCGATCTCTGTCATTCCTTTCGGAAACTACATCGACCTCGGGCCCTGGGGCACTTATCTTCAGATCACCGACTTGAACATCGGGCTGCTGGTGGTGTTGGGCATTACTTCGATGGGCGTGTATGGAGTGGCGCTCGCGGGCTGGGCTTCGAACAATAAGTACTCTTTGCTGGGCGGACTGCGGGCGAGCGCGCAGATGGTCAGCTATGAAGTTTCGCTTGGCCTGTCGCTGGTGGGCGTGCTGATTATCACGGGAAGTCTGAGTCTGCGGGACATTGTTGATGCACAGCGGCATTTGCATTGGAATATCTTTCTTCAGCCGGTGGCGTTTTTCATTTATCTGATTTCGGCGTATGCGGAGACGAACCGCACGCCTTTTGATTTGCCGGAAGCGGAGTCGGAGCTGGTGGCCGGGTATCACACGGAATATAGCGCGATGAAGTTTGCCATGTTCTTCATGGCCGAGTACGCGAATATGGTCACGGTTGCATGCCTGGCCACAATTCTGTTCTTCGGCGGATGGCTGGGCCCGGTGTTTCGGGCCTCCGATTTTGCAGGCAGTGCTTCCGGTGCTTTGGTTTTGCCTGAAAGTCTTCTTTTTCATGTTTCTGTACGTATGGGTGCGGTGGACCTTGCCGCGCTTTCGCTATGACCAGCTCATGGCGTTTGGGTGGAAGGTTCTGCTGCCGCTGGCAGTGGCGAATATTGTAGTGACTGCGCTGATTGTGGCGTGGTAGGGCAGCTTCTAGCCACTAGCATCTAGCTAGGAGCCAGTAGCTAGAGGCTGGTAGCTCGATTCATTATGTTTCACTTAATTTTATTTCTCTTTTTCGGAGTGATCTGCGTGGCGGGAGCTATCAACCTGCTGGCGCAGAGTCATCCTATTAACAGCGCGCTTTCGCTGATTGTGGTGATGGCCTCGCTGGCCGCCGAATATCTCTTGCTGGGCGCGGAGTTCGTGGCGGCCGTGCAGGTCATTGTTTATGCCGGCGCCATCATGGTGCTGTTCGTCATCACCATCATGCTTTTGAATGCCGGAAAAGAGGAGCACACCAAGGGCAGCAAGGTCGCCATCCTGATCGGCGTGCCGGGAGTGCTGATCGCGGCAGTGCTGGTTTGCTGGACGCTGGTCGCGCGCGGGCATACCGGCTCGGTGCCGATTGGCGCGCTGCCCGGCGGTCCAGTGGAGATTGCGAGGCTGCTCTTTCACGAGTTCCTTCTGCCCTTCGAAATCACCTCGGTGCTAATTCTGATCGCGATCATGGGAGCGGTAGTTCTTGCCAGCCGGCCGGAGGCGATCGCGCATCATCCCGCGAAGCCGGAGCAGCCGGACCAGCTATCTGCGAAGCAAAATGACGCGCCGCAACTTGTCGCCTCGGGAAAGGGGCATTGAAGAATGGTTCCTCTTTCTTATTACCTCGTGCTCGGCGGAATTCTTTTCGTGTGCGGCGTGCTGGGCTTTCTGATCAAGCGCAACATCATCACCATCTTCATGTCGATCGAGCTGATGCTGAACGGCGTGAATCTTTCGTTCGTGGCGTTCGCGGCGCAGTGGCACTCGCTGAGCGGGCAGATTTTCGTCTTCTTCGTGATGGTTGTGGCCGCGGCTGAAGCGGCTGTTGGGCTGGCCATCATCATCGCCGTCTATCGCACGCGTGAAACTTTGAACGTCGACCAGGTGAACCTGCTCAAGCTATGACGCCGAATCCCTATCTCTGGCTGATTCCGGTCCTGCCGCTGGCGGGCGCGGGCATCAATGGTTTCTTCGGACGGCAGTCGTCGAAGAGGGCAATCACGGCCGTGGCGCTTACGTTTTGCGGCGCGGCGTTTGCGTTGGCGTTGTTTATTGCGCTCCGGTTCTCATCCGCGGCTGCACCTTATTCTTTTCCGCTTGCGCACTGGATCCGGTCGGGGAGTTTTTCGGTTGATTTCGATTTTTACCTCGACCAGCTTTCGCTGGTCATGATGCTGGTCGTCACCGGCGTCGGTTTTCTCATCCACATTTATTCGGTTGGGTATATGTGGGACGACGACGGGTACTACCGCTTCATGGCCTACCTGAACCTGTTCATGTTTTTTATGCTGACGCTGGTGCTGGCCAAGAATTATCTGATGATGTTCATTGGCTGGGAGGGCGTTGGGCTGGCGTCGTACTTGCTGATCGGGTTCTGGTTTATTAAAGATTCGGCGGCGGCGGCTGGGAAGAAAGCATTCATTGTTAATCGCATTGGTGACTTTGGATTCTTGATTGCCCTGTTTTTGATGATCAAGCATTTCCATTCGCTGGATTTCACGAAAGTCTTTGTTTGCGAAGATTCAGCACGTATTCGCCGGAGACCGCCGGAGCCGGCGTGCTGACTGCGATTGGACTTCTGCTGATGGTTGGCGCGGCGGGCAAGTCGGCGCAGATTCCACTGTATGTCTGGCTTCCCGACGCGATGGAAGGCCCGACGCCCGTCTCGGCCTTGATCCACGCGGCCACTATGGTGACGGCGGGCGTGTATATGGTCGCCCGCTCGCACGTGATTTTCGAGCGCGCGCCCTCGGCCTTGACCGTCGTTGCCATCATCGGAACGCTGACTGCGCTTTTTGCCGCGACCATTGGCATCGCGCAGACCGACATCAAGAAGGTTCTCGCGTACTCCACCGTCTCGCAGCTCGGCTACATGTTCATGGCGTGCGGCGTGGGCGCGTTTTCGGCTGGCATCTTCCACTTGATGACACACGCGTTCTTCAAGGGACTGCTTTTCCTCGCGGCGGGGTCGGTGATTCACGGCGTGGGCGGCGAGCAGGATATGCGCAAGATGGGCGGGCTGCGGCGGTACATGCCGATTACGTTCATCACCATGGGCATCGCTACGCTGGCGATCGCGGGCATTCCGGGATTTGCAGGATTCTTCTCGAAGGATGAAATTTTGTGGAAGGCCTACTCCAGCCCTTCGGGAAGCTGGGTGTACTGGCTGATCGGCGTGATCACCGCGTTTATCACGTCATTTTATATGTTTCGGCTGATGTATATGACGTTTGGCGGAGACGACTACCGGGGCGCGCCCGCGGCTGACGCGCATGGCTCCGCGAGCCATGGGCACAGTGATGCGCACGGGCATAACGCACACGGACATGATTCGCATGGCCATGGCGAGCCGCATGAGAGCCCGTGGGTGATGCTGGCTCCGCTGGTGATTCTGGCGTTTCTCTCGGTTGTCGGTGGCTGGATCGGAATCGGCGGGCGGTTCGAGCATTTTCTGGCGCCGGTTTTTCAGACCGCGCCTGCGGCTGAGCTGGCGCGCGAAACCGGCGGAGAAGCAGCCAGCCAATTCATGGAGAAGTTGCTGATGGGCATTTCGATCCTGGCTGCGTTCGGCGGATGGTTCTTTGCCTGGCTCCTTTACAGCAGCAAGCCGCAGCTCCCGGCGCGCATCGCGCAGAGCCTTGGCCGCCTTTACACAGCGGTCGTTAACAAGTACTACATCGACGAACTCTACGCGATCCTCTTCGTCAAGCCGCTCATCGACGGCTCGACCGAAATTCTCTGGCATGGCGTTGACCAGGGCGTGATCGACGCCACTGTAAACAATTCCGCCGACGCCGCCCGTCACGTCTCCGATGAGGCGCGCCATATGCAATCGGGCAATTTGCGCTCGTACGCGGGATGGGTCGCCGCCGGGCGGTGCGCTGGTAATCGCTTACATGGTTTGGATGGGGGTGCGATGAACACGGCCAGCCTCAATCCGATCATTCTGACGCTGGTGACTTTCATTCCGGCGTTCGGGTGGCCTGCTCATTCTTTTCATCCCGCGCCGCGATCGCGACATCAAGCTGTTTGCGCTCGTCATTTCGTTGCTGGCGTTTGTCGCGTCAATCCATTTGCCGGTGCACCTGCATCGCAACCTGGCGGGCTTTCAGTTCGAGATCGACAAGCCCTGGATCGCCAGCCCGAACATTCATTACCACATGGGCATCGATGGGATCTCCGTGTGGCTGGTGGTGCTGACCACCTTCCTCACACCGCTGTGCGTGCTGATTTCGTGGAAGTCGATTCACGAGCGGGTGAAGGAATTCTTCATTCTACTGCTGTTGCTCGAAACCGCGCTGATCGGCGTCTTCACCTCGCTCGACCTGTTCCTCTTCTATTTCTTCTGGGAGGGGACGCTGATCCCGATGGCGCTGCTGATTGGCATGTACGGCCACGGGCGCAAGGTCTACGCCGCCGTGAAGTATTTCCTCTTTACGATGATCGGGTCGATGTTCATGCTGGCGGCGATCATCTGGCTGTATACGCATACTTCGCCGAACAGTTTCGACTTCGCCGAGATTCAGCGGCAGATTCATGCCGGGACGATCCCCGGGTTTTCTACCGCTGCGCCGTGGCTCTTTCTGGGATTCTTCATCGCGTTTGCCGTCAAGGTTCCGCTCTTCCCTCTTCATACCTGGCTGCCGGACGCGCACGTGGAAGCGCCGACTGCTGGTTCAGTTCTGCTGGCCGGCGTTTTGCTGAAGATGGGTACGTACGGATTGCTGCGCTTCAATCTGTCGCTGTTTCCCGACCAGGCGCGCAGCAATGCGCCATGGATCATGGTTCTGGCGCTCATCGGCATCATCTACGGCGCGCTCGTTTCGATGGTGCAGCCGAACATGAAGAAGCTGATCGCCTACTCCTCGGTCAGCCACCTCGGCTTTGTGGTTCTGGGAATCTTCAGCTTCACTACCGCCGGCCTTAACGGAGCCATGTTCATCATGCTCTCGCACGGCGTCGCTACCGGAGGCCTCTTCATGCTGGCGGGGATTCTTTACGAGCGCCGCCACACCTACGAAATCACCGAATTCGGCGGGCTGGCGACGCCGATGCCGAAGTATGCGACGTTCTTTCTCGTCACGGTACTGGCATCCGCCGGCCTGCCGCTGTATGAACGGATTCATTGGCGAATTTCTTAGTTTTGAGCGGAGCCTTTCAGGCCCGGCCCATCTACGGCATTCTCGCGGCCACAGGCGTAATCTGGAGCGCGTGTTACCTGCTGTGGATGTACCAACGCGTCTTCTTCGGCAAAGTGACGCACGACGTGAATAACACGCTGCCTGATCTTGATCCGCGCGAAAAATCGGCTCTGGTGCCGATTGCCGTTGCCGCCATCGTGATGGGCGTCGCGCCGATCATGTGGCTCAACGCCATCGACCCGGCAGTGCAGTCGGCGCTCGCGCCTTACACGCAATTCATGGCCAAGGTGGTGGGCCAATGACAGTGGCGATGATGGCTCACTCCCTTCACGGTTTACTGGCTGCGGGAGCATTTGTTACGCCTCCGCTTGACGACTACCTGCGCGTCCTGCCGGAACTTGTGCTTTCGATCTTCGGCATGATCGTCATGGTCATCGATCCGCTGCTTGACCCAGAGCGCAATCAGAAGCCTCTCGGTGCAATCGGACTCATCGGCGCGGTCGCCGCGCTCGCATCCGCCATTGTTATGGCCGGCCATCCCGGCACCGCGTTCTCCGGCGTCGTGCAAGTCGACAGCTTCAGCATTTTCTTTCACGTCCTCGTGATCGCCATTGCCGCGGTCGTTATCCTCAGCTCCTACGAATACATGGCCGTGCAGCGCATCCGGGCCGGCGAGTATTACGGGCTGATTTTGTTCGGCACGGTCGGCATGTGCCTGATGTCGTCGGCCATTGAACTGGTGCTTATCTTTATCGCGCTGGAAATCTCGTCGATCTCGACTTACGTACTGGCGGGATTCCGGCGGCGCGACGCCGCCAGCAGCGAATCTTCGCTCAAATACTTCCTGCTCGGGTCTTTTGCCACCGCATTCTTTCTTTATGGCGTCGCGATGATGTTCGGGGCAACGGGATCGACCAGCATTCCTGTGATTCGACAACTCTGCTCGCCGGCCAGAGCGGGTTGCTGGCTTATGTGGCGGTCGCGCTCATGTTCGTCGGGCTGGGATTCAAAGTGGCGTCGGCTCCCTTCCACATCTGGACGCCGGACGTTTATGAAGGCGCGCCGGCTCCGATCGTTGGACTGATGTCGACCGGTCCCAAAGCGGCAGCATTTGCTGTGCTGCTGCGCGTACTGGTCGAAACGAAGGCCCCGGGCTGGTTCTGGCTGCTCTGGGTTTCGGCGGCGCTCTCCATGACGATTGGCAACCTTGGCGCTCTTGTGCAGGACAACGTCAAGCGGTTGCTGGCCTACTCTTCGATCGCGCACGCCGGATATGTACTCGCCGCCTTCGCCGCCAAGCCTGACCTGGGCGTATCGCCGGCCATGTTCTATACGGCCTCTTATGCGGCCATGAACGTCGGCGCATTTGTGGTCGTCAGTCACTTCGCCAACCAGGGCGAGAAGTATGTGACCCTCGAGGACTATGCAGGGCTGGGGAGAAGATCGCCGGCGCTGGCAGCAACCTTCACGTTCTTCCTGATGTCGCTGATCGGCATTCCTATTACCGGCGGCTTTTTCGCAAAATTTTATGTGCTGAATTCTGACCTCAAGTCGGGGCTGGTCGGACTCGCGATCATTTTGGTGCTAAACAGTGCGATTGGAGCGTACTACTACCTGCGGATCATCGTGATGATGTACATGCGCGAGCCGCGCGGAGATGTGCCGGTTACTCCGATTCCGGCGGCGGCGGCGATTGCCATGGCGATCTGCGTGGCGGCCACGCTTGCTCTGGGAGTGTTCCCGGGACGCGTGCTGGACTACACGACGCAGGCGGCGGAGCAGATTGTCAACGGGAGCGCGCCGGTTGAGTCCTCTGCGGGCGGACAGATGGTGGTGCCGCTAGAGGCGGCTCAACGTTGACTTTTCCCGTCCCGACAGGCACACTTTTCAATTCGCCCGCGCCGGGCCAAGCCTTGTTATCATGGCTGCGGTGTCAAAATTAATAATGCGGACAATGCCGGCTCAGGACCATTTGCTTTATGTCGCATGACCGCGTCTCCTACACGCTCGATTCGACGCTGGAGACGGTGAACAACGCGGAGGAGACGGCTGGCCGCATGGCGGCTGAGGCGGGCTTTGACGACGAGGAGATCATGAAGATCTCCATGGCAGTGCGTGAAGCCGCCGTCAATGCAGTTTTGCATGGAAATGCGTACGACCCGAACAAAAAGGTGACGCTGGCTTTCGAGCGCACACCCCAGGATCTTGTCATCATTATTCGCGATCAGGGCAAGGGGCTGGAGGCGAGCAAGATTCCGGATCCGTTGGCGCCGGAAAACCTTTTAAAAACATCGGGCCGCGGTATTTTTCTGATCCGCTCGTTTATGGATGTGGTGGAGATCCACCCCTCCCAGACGGGCACCGAACTTAAAATGATCAAGCACGTCCGCGGCGACGCGGAATCCAAGGAGGCTCCCCAGTGACTATGAAGTCCAGTACTCGTCAGGTCGATGGCGTGACGATTGTCGACCTTAGCGGCCGGATCACCCTCGGCGAAGGCAGCGTCGTTCTGCGCGACACGGTTCGCGATTTGCTTTCCAAGGGACAGAAAAAAATTCTGCTCAATCTTGGCGATGTCAATTACATCGATAGCTCGGGCATCGGCGAACTGGTCAGCGCTTTCACTACCGCCAAAAACCAGGGCGGTGAACTCAAGCTGCTGAACTTGACCAAGAAAGTTCACGACCTGCTGCAGATCACCAAGCTCTACACCGTCTTCGACGTGAAGGACGATGAAGCGAATGCGGTGAAGGCGTTTACGCGCTAGCGGGCTTTTTTCGCGCCTGAAAATTCACGGAGCCGGAGCCAATCTCCAGCTCCGTCTTCCCTTTTTGGGAAGGCATCTTTGCAGAAAATTACCCGCCGCGCGGCATTCTCAGGCGCGATCACTCCTACAATTGATTCTGAGACACGCGTACGGGCGAGTCTCCGTCGATGCGCAGGACTTTCGCTTACCTCGCTGCAATTGTGCTGGTTGGGAGCGCCGCTTCTTTTGCCGGCAATTCTGCAAGCGCTTCTGCCAGCACAAACAAGGCGCCGCAGAATTGCCTCTCGATTGCCGAAGCCGGCAAGCATATTGGCAAGCCGCACTGCGTCACGGGAATGGTAGTGCGCGTTGAGGAGGGCAGCAACGGCGTCATGTTTCTTGATTTTTGCGCCGACTACCGCTCCTGCCCGTTCACGGTGGTAGTGTTTTCCAGCGATCTAAGAAACCTGGGCGACATTCGCCAACTTCAGGGACGGGTAGTAGCCATCCAGGGAAGGATCGAAGAATATGACGACCGCGCCGAGATTATCCTGCGCCACCCGCAGCAATTGGGTGAGCATGCGGCGCAGTTGACTGCGATTCCGAAAGACTACGACGTTGAGCGGCGGGGCCACTTCAGCGCGGGTACGTTCCGCGCGCCAAAAACCAAGAAGGCGAAGCCCGCCAAGCAAGGCCCGCCTGTTCCGATCATTGACGCCGAGGAACAATAGAAAAAGCTGCTTGAGCCGCGTGGCTCAAGCAGCTCTCTAAAATACTACCTGGGATCTAAAAGCGAAACACGATACCGCTTACGATCCTGACGTTGTTGCTTTGGCTGAATGAGGGGACTGCCACTCCGTCGATTGTGGTGCTCCCGAAATGGTAGTAAATCCAGTCGGCCTGAATTAGGCGAACGGAGACGACCTTGGTGGCCTGCACGTCCACGCCGCCGCCAAACGCCATGGTGAAGCCGTTCAAGGAAGCCGAAGCTGACACGCCCTCGGCAGACGCCGAACCGCTCAGGTGGATTCCTCCGAAGAGCGCATGCACGAATGGGTTTACCCTACCCTCGCGGTAGGCAACCACTGGGCCACCGGCGTAGGTGTAAACGTGACCGGAGACGCTGCTGATCGTTGCATAGGACCCGCTAAAATCCCCCTGGACTCCGAAGTACTTATTGAAGTAGCCCGTAGCGGAGGCGTCCCAACCATTCCAACCCTGACTACTGTTCGGGACACTCTGGCCGCTTATCGTGATGTCGCCAGTGTGCAAATACTGATACCCGCCAAATACCTCAACCTTGGGGTTATCTTGCGCCATCAACGGAAGCGACAAAACTCCAAGCATGAGTACTGCCACCAGGAAAGTTCGCATTTTTGCTCCTTAACTATGAGAATTGACTTCCATCCTGTCTCGACTTACATGCTGTGTTCCGAGACGGTAATGCCGGCAGTGACGTTCTGCTGGTCATGTAAATTACATTCCTTCTCTGAAGAAAAACGCAAGGACATGGGAATGACGGAATCAGGAGCAATACTCCGCATGATTCGCTGAGGGCGGAGGGCCCGAATTTCACAGGCGCGCCCCCCACGTATACTGTGCTTGTGAGACTCACCGTTTCCATTGAGGAGCAAGTTCTTGTCCAGGCTCGCGAGAGAGCGAGCGCCATGGGCAAAAGCCTCAATCAGCTGATTCGCGAATATCTGGAACAATTGGCTGGCAGCGACGATGCCGAACGCAGCATTGAGGAGTTCAAGAGTCTGTCTGGTCGCGGTCAATCTAGAGGCTGGCGATTTAATCGTGATGAGATTCACGAACGCATGTAGCGCGCTGCGAGTTGCGCTCTCGACATTGGGTCAGACCATCCCCCGGCGCAACTCCTCCAGCGGATACTTGGTGCCTCGCCAGACCACGCCGCCCTGCCGGATTGTCAGCACCATCGACCGAGCCACGGTGTAGGTGACGAGGCAAGTGCTGATCGGATGGAGAAAGATGTAATAGGGCGCCACGTCCGAGAGGCGGGACATTCCGTAATAGATTCCAAACAGCGACGCCAACGCAATCGCGTAGGGCAAGCGCGCCCAGCCGTGAGCCAGCCAGATTCCGACAAAGGGGCCCAGGTTCAGAAAGGCGAGCGCGATGATCGAGGCCACGGTGCGCGGCCACTGAAACGAGAGCAGGGCAAAAAAATTCTTGGTGAGATTATCGACTATGCCGAACGTTCCTCGCACCCAATGGAGTGAGATCAAATCCTCGCCAAAAACATTGCGCTGGGCGTAGCCCGCATTCTTGATAACCTTGCCCAGTTTCATGTCGTCGAGCACTTCCATGCGCAATGCCTGGTAGGTGCCGATCGCGTCATACACGGGCCGCCGGACCATGTTGAACGCGCCAACTCCCATGTGATCACGGGCGTTTGGATCGGCAACCTTCCACGGGCGATGCCCAAAAACAAACAGCGCCTGAAAAAAAGCGATCATCATGCGCTCGCCCGCGTGCTTCATGATCATGCGGGGAAAGAGCACCACATGGCCGGCTTTTTCCGACTCAGCATAGGCAACCACGCGCCGTAGCGCGTCCGGCTTGAATAACACATCGGCATCCGTGAACAGCAGCCAGTCGCCGGTCGCCTGCTTCCCTGCTCTCCACATGGCATGCGTCTTGCCCAGCCAGCCGGGCGGCAGTTCGGAGACATGGATCACGCGCAGTGTACCTGTGCTGGCCGATACCTCGTCCATGATCTGCCCGGTGCGATCGGTCGAGCGATCATCCACCGCGATTACTTCGTAGTTGGAATAGTCCAAGCCCAGCAAGCTCTCGAGCGTCGCGCGGATATCGATTTCTTCGTTGCGGGCGGGAACGATGATGCTGACGCGAGGTTCGCCGCTTGGAGTAGGCGGCTTGCGGTCCCACTCCGGCTCGGCCACATCGGCGACGCGTGGCATGCCGATGGCGGCTTGCAAGATGCGCGAAAACCACACGACGGCTAGAAGGACGCCGGCGATCCAGTATGAATAGTGCAGAATCATTCGATGAATATAGAGGGCGCTTGCCCCGGGGTTCGCGCACACTTGGCGCGCTAACCTGGGGAAGTCTCCAGCGCCGAGTTTTCCTTCACGATCACCACCTCGGGCGCAAACCTCATCCCATAAAAGAGTATGGCAGAGGAGAGCGCAATCGTGACGACCGGCGACAGAAACGCCAGGCGCAGAGAATAGCGGTCGGAGACGTAACCGATGAGGTAGGCGGAAGGCACGTCGCCGAGCAGGTGGAAGATAAAAATGTTGATGGCAAGCGCGGCCGCGCGCACATGCGGACCGACAGAATTGATGACGGCGGCATTCAGCGGGCCGGTGTTGAGGAGCAGCAGAAATTCGGCCAGAAAGATGCCCACGATCATGGGCGTGCCGTCGGCAAAGAGCGCGAAGCACATCGCGGGTATGCCCAGCCCCAGGCTGACGGCGGAGACCAGATAGTGTGCGGCCTTGGTGCGCCGCAGCAGCCAGTCGGAAATCCATCCTCCGGCTAACGAAGCGAAAAGGCCATTGAACATGGTGCTCGCGCCAAACAACAGATTGGCCTGACGCAAGCTATAGCCGTGCGCCCGATGGAGAAAGGTCGGCATCCAGACTTGAAGCCCACCGAGCGAGAAGGTCATCATCGCCATGCCGAAGGTCGCGGTCAGGAAGGCGGGAGTGTGAGTCAGGCCTTGGACCGTGGCCAGCCATCCCTTTAGCCCTTGCGCTGCATTGATTTCTGGCGCGCTTTCCGGCGCATCAAACTGGCCAAGCTGCGGCTCGGGGATAAAGAGCAACAGAAAAGCGAGGAGCACTCCGGGGGCCGCGCCCACATAGAAAGGCGCGCGCCATCCGTATTTCGCCCCCATGATTCCGCCCAGCAGATAGCCAAGCGCGGTGCCCACGGGAATTGCCAGGTAAAACACTCCCATCACACGGCCGCGCTTGTCTTCGGGAAACATATCGGCGACGAAGGTTGGAGAGAGGATGACGAAGCTCGCCTCTCCGATGCCGACGATGGTGTGGCGAATCAGCAACTCGGTGAAGTTGTGGGTGACGGCGGTGAGAAGAGTGGCCACGCTCCAGACAAGCGCGCCGACGATGATGACGGGCTTGCGCGAGAAGCGCACAGAGAGCGGCCCCATGAAGGGTGCCGCACACATGTAAAAGATGAAGAAGACGCTGGTCAGGAGGCCGAAGGCCGCGTCGCTGCGATGGAATTCCGCCTTGACCAGATCCTGGACCGCAAACAAGACGGAGCGATCGATGTAGTTAAGCAGATTGAGCGCGGTGAGGAGCGCGAGCGCAGTGCGAGGATAGAGCTTGGGTGACACGGGTCGAGCGAATATAGCAGATTGCAGAGGTCAGAGGTCAGATTGCAGAGGTGAAAATCTAAAGTCAGAAGTCAGAAGTCGAATTGAAGAAGTAAGATAAAGAAGTCGCAGACCGCACAGGAGGGAGGAAAGAAAATGAACAAACTCAGAAAGGGCACGCCGCACTGGAGCCTTCACCCCGGCGAAATCCTGCGTGAGGAATTCCTCAAGCCCATGGACATCTCCGCCTACGAACTGGCCAAGCGCCTGCACGTTCCTGCGCCGCGCGTTAACGATATTGTTCTTGAGCGCCGCGGTATTAGCGCAGATACTGCCGTCCGTCTCTCCCGCTTCTTTGGCACTACGGAACAGTTCTGGCTGAACTTGCAGGCAGCGTACGAAATCAGCCGGGTGAAGGCCGTGCGCGCCGCCGAAATTGAGAGGATTCAGCCACGAGCAGCGGTCGCGTCGCGATAATTGCAGAGGTCAGAGGTCAGATTGCAGAGGTGAAAACCCTTGGGCGCTTACCTCTTCAATCTGACTTCTTACCTTTGCCTTTGGCTTCCCGCGGCCAGCGCGCCACCACCACCGTCGAAATCCCTCCCCGCGGCCGAAAGTCTCCCTTCACTTCGGCCCATACCGGCTTTGCCCACCGCACCACATCTTCCAGCACCTGATTCACAATGTTCTCCTGAAAGATTCCCAAATTCCGATACGACTGCAAATACTCCTTCAGCGATTTGAGTTCCAGGCAGCGCTGGTCCGGCTGGTAGCGAATGACGATGGTTCCGAAGTCCGGCAGTCCCGTCTTCGGGCAGACAGACGTAAACTCGGGATCATCCACGACGATCTCATATCCCGGAAACTGATTGGGCCACGTTTCGATCTCCGGGAAGTTGTGGTCGAGCCCGGCGCTGGCATGCTCGTCGGTGTAGCGGCGCGATTTCGGCATGGTTTATTGTAGCGAGATCGTCGAACTTCTTCTCCACGGATTAACGCGGATTCTCGCGGATGGAGCTCTTTTCAAATCTGCGTACATCGAGGTCAATCCGCGGAGAAGGAGTCGGCCGAGTCATGGATGCCAAGAAACCTAAGCACCGAAGACCACTTCTGCGAACCCAAACCCGTGATTTGTGACCGGATAGCTGAGACTTGGCACTTTCGTCTCCAATTCGCCGCCAAATCTGCTGCAAAACGCCATCCCCGTGCATCTAATCGACCAAGTCCCAAAGGTAACTTTGCGTGCCCCGTGGCGCGCGCGAATGATACATTGAAGCTTGCGCTTTTCCTTGCATGCCCTTGAATGGAAACAGTTCGCAGCCTCGACGGTGGCCGGCAACCGCACTCATTATTTTGGCGGCCGTAGGTCTGCTCGCGGCCCTTGTATTCCGTCGCGATGAGTCTGTGCCGATCCGCACCGCCCAGGTCGAACAAGGCAAAATCCGCAGCGTGATCGCAACCAACGGGAAGATCGAGCCGGTTAATAATTTCGAGGCACACGCTCCCGTAGCGGCGAGTGTGGAGCGCGTTCTCGTCAAGGAGGGCGCTTCGGTGGGCAAGGGGCAGTTGCTGGTTGTGCTCGACGATGCCGATGCCCGGACCAAAGCAGCTCATGCAGAAACGCAACTTAAGGCCGCGCAAGCCGATCTGGCTGATATCGAGCGCGGCGGCAATCAGGAAGAGGTGCTGAACTTTGACGTTCAGCTCACCAAGGCTCGCACCGACCGCGACTCCGCGCAACGCAATCTGGATGCGCTGAAAAAACTTCAAAAAGAAGGCGCCGCCTCCGATGGTGAAGTGCGCGAAGCCGAAAATGCGTTGGCGCGGGCCGATTCGCAGCTCGCGTTCCTGAAGCAAAAGCAGACCAAGCGCTATTCAACGGCTGAGATCGCTCACGTCGAGGCGCAGCGCGACGAAGCGCGCGCCGCCTACGATGCCGCCCAGGATACTCTGGCGAAATCCAATGTGCGCGCGCCTTTTGACGGCATTGTGTACTCGCTGCCCGTCAAGCAGGGAGGCTTCGTGGCCAGCGGCGACCTTTTGTTGCAGGTGGCGGATCTTCGCACCGTGCTCGTCCGCGCCTTCGTCGATGAACCTGACGTTGCCCGCCTCGCTCCCGGTGATGCAATTCAAATTACCTGGGACGCGGTGCCTGGGCGCATTTGGCAGGCTACCGTCAGCGGAATTCCGTCGACGGTGAAGGTGCACAGTTCGCGCAACGTGGGCGAGATCACCAGCATTGTCGACAACCAAGATCTCAAGCTTCTGCCCAACGTCAATGTCGGCGTCACCATCACCGCGGCCGAGCACGACAACGTGCTGATCGTGCCCCGCGAGGCCTTGCGCACCGACGATACAACACCATACGTTTTGCAGGTTGTCGAACATCAACTCAAGCGTCGCAACGTCGAAACCGCCCTTTCCAACCTGACGCAGGTTGAAATCAAGAGCGGCTTGGCGGCCAATGACGTGATCGCGATTAACTCCACCAATGGCAAGCCAATTGGCGAGGGGACGCAGGTCAAATTTTGAAGACGAAAGGTCATCGGGAACAGGGCTTTATCGGACGAAGGATCTATGATTAGGTTAAGTACTCCATGGTTAAGTATTCAATGATCAAACGCATCACCCAATTGTGGTTGCTTTTGGTATTGGCGCTAGCGCCCATGTCGGCCACGGCTATCGATTCCGCGCGTGACCTGCTGGCGGCCGGCCGCATCGATGAGGTCATCACCACTCTCAACGGCCATTCTGCGGCGCCGACCGATGCGGAGTCCGCAAACCTGCTGTGCCGCGCCTACCTGGCGATTGAAGACTTGAATCGCGCCGAGGCTTCGTGCAAAAAAGCGATCGCACTGGAGCCCGGCAATAGCGAATATCACCGCTGGCTGGGCCACGTCTACGGCGAGAAGGCGGACCATGCGAATTTCTTCTCGGCCGCCGGCCTCGCCGGAAAAACAAGGCAGGAGTTCGAACGTGCCGTGCAGCTCGATCCGAGTAGTGTTGAGGCTCACAGCGATCTTGCGGAGTTTTACTACGATGCCCCCGGAATAGTCGGCGGTGGCCAGGATAAGGCCCGCGGGCAGGCGAAGATACTGGCTGCTCTTGCGCCAGATCGCGAGCACTGGATCTATGGGCACCTTGCCGAGAAGAATAACGATGCCGTGACCGCCGAGCGCGAGTACCGCCTCATGATCAGGGATAGCCACGGCGACTCGGAAGCCTGGTTGAACCTCGCGCTTTTCTACCGCCACCAGAAGCGCTACGACGATATGGAACAGACGCTGATCCGGGCCAGTCAAGCGACCATGTCGAAACCTGACGTTCTGGTTGATGCTGCACAGAATCTGTATCGCACCAACCGCAACACCGCGCTGGCGATCCAGCTTCTCCAGCGCTATCTCGCTTCCGGCCCGGTGGAAGAGGCGCCCGCGTTCAAAGCGCATTACCTGCTGGGAATGCTTCTGGAACGACAGGGAGACAAGGCAGCCGCGGCGCGCGAATACCGCTCTTCCCTTTCTCTGGCGCGCCAATTCGGCTTGGCGCAACAGGCGCTCAATCGAGTAAGCCACTGAGGCCCGTGAGCGGAGCTCTCTCTGCGTTCTCTGCGATTTCTCTGCGCACTCCACGGTCGAAAGCTCTTAGTTCCATGCAGTCAAGAGCCTTCAAGCGCAGAGTTCGCGGAGAAAACCCGCAGAGTTCGGGGAGGATTCTGTTATTTCCACTCCGCACTCCGGAACAATCTTTTGTCAACTTCCAGACCTCGTTGCATCCTGAGCACTACAATTTTCCAATCGCCGCATCCTCGCGGCCCGTTTCGTCTTTAATAAGAAGTGTTGACAAGATCGAGGTGACGAGATGAATCTCCGATTGCCACGTTGGTTTCGCCCTGCCACCGTTTTCGCGCTATCCGCAAGCGTCGTGATGCTCGTGACACGCGCGCAGGCCGAACCCTTGCCTCTCGAGCGCGCCATCCGTCTCGCGCTCGCGCACAGCACGACCACTGCGATTGCCGACGCGGATGTTCAGCGCTCGATTGCCTCCTATCGCGAATTGCGCAACAACGTGATCCCACAGCTCATGGTCGGTTCCGGCCTCGGCTGGAGCTACGGCTTTCCGCTGACCATCGAGGGCTCAGCTCCCTCGCTGGTTACGGCTACTGCG
Source organism: uncultured Acidobacteriaceae bacterium (assembly GCA_963698865.1). GTDB lineage: Bacteria > Acidobacteriota > Terriglobia > Terriglobales > Acidobacteriaceae > Acidiflorens. Next base: position 140,950 of record CAVOSL010000008.1, read on the forward strand.
CAAAGCTCGGTGTTTAACATGGCGCAGAATCAATATCTGGGGGCCGCCAAAGCCGACATTCATGCCTCGGAATTCAGGTCCAAGGATCAGCACGACGCCGTCATCCAGGATGTCGTCATCAGCTATGCCGAACTCGCCAAGTGGGACGCACGGCTGGTGCGATTGCAGCAGGACGAAACGCAAGCGCAGCAGGTCGAACAAGCAGTCGCCGAGCGCGTGCAGGAAGGAGTGGACAGCGCCACCGATCTAAATAAAGCGAAGCTAACCGCCGCCCGCGTGCGTCTTCACCGCGCCGAAGCGAACGGTTCTGCCGACGTTCTCCGCCGCCATCTCGCCACCTTGACGGGCTTGCCCGTCTCCTCTATCGAGCTTGTGCCCGAGAGTATTCCCACGCTGCCTCCGGTTTCCGCCGAGGACGATTCCGCCAGCAAGGCCGTCGCCGCAAGTCCCGCCATCAAATTTGCCGACCAGCATTCCCTGGCCGAATCAATGCGTGCCCGTGCTGAACATCGTGCCATCTATCCGACACTCGATTTTTCGGCGCAGTACGCGCGCCTGTCTACGTTTAATAACTATGCCGAGTTCTACCGGACGTTTCGTCCCGACAACGCGACCGTCGGCGTGGCCATCCGGCTTCCCATTTTCAACGCCAGCCAGCGAGCCCGCGCCCAGGAGGCCGACTTCGCAGCCCTTAAAGCAAAGAAGCAGGCTGAGGCGGCCCGCAATCAGGTCTCCGAAGAAACACTGAAACTGCAGCGTGCCGCCGAGCAACTCGAAGCCGCCCGCGATGTCGCGCGGCTCGAATACGAGCTTGCGGAGTCCACCTGGCAGGCGGCCGAGACCCGCATTCAGTCCAATACGGGCACCTTTCACGAACTGGCCGACGCACAGGTGCAGGCCAACGAACGCTACCTGGTTTATCAGGATGCCGATTTCGAGTATCAGCGCGCCCGCATGAACCTGCTCCGCGCCACCGGCGACCTGGAGAAATGGGCGCTGGCGGACTCAACTTCGAAATGAGTTTGAAAGTGCGCCGGCATCCTGCCGGCTGTCGTGGCGCCGTCGCCGCCACATTCAACATGCCAAGTATCAGGAACTTGCAGGCCGCGGCTGCATCCAATCTCTAGGCCCGTAAAACGTACCCGAATGGTAGCTACCTCGCGGTCCTTGCGCCCAGCAAAATGTTAGAATAGAAAAACGACAAATATGCCCTTAAAGACGCTGTTCTTAAACCCCCCTTCCTTCGAAAACTTCGATGGAGGCGCCGGCTCGCGCTGGCCTGCTACGCGTGAGATCGAGTCTTACTGGTATCCGGTGTGGCTCGCCTATCCCGCCGGCATGTTGGAAGGCGCGCGCCTGTTGGACGCGCCGCCGCATCACATCAGCGCCGAAGAAACCATTCGCATCGCCCAGGACTACGAGCTTCTTGTGCTTTTTACGAGCACGCCTGGCTTCCAGGGCGACCTCAATATTGCGCGAAAGATCAAAGACGCGAATCCGCGCATCAAGATCGCCTTCGTCGGCCCGCACGTCAGCGTGCTGCCCGACAAGGCCTTGAAAGAGACAGTAATCGACGTCATTTGCCGCAAGGAATTCGACTACTCGATCGTCGAATACGCCAACAGCAAGCCGCTCGAAGAGATTCTCGGTATCTCCTACCGCAAAAACGGACAGGTTGTGCACAATCCCGACCGGCCCACCATCGAGGATTTGGACGCGCTGCCGCACGTGACCGACATTTATCGCCGTGACCTCGACGTTCGCCGCTACAACGTCCCGTTCCTGCTCCACCCGTTCGTCTCGCTCTACACCACCCGCGGATGCCCCGCCCAGTGCACCTTCTGCCTGTGGCCGCAAACGCTGAGCGGACACCCGTGGCGCAAACGCTCGACGGACGACGTGGCCCGCGAAATGGCCAAGGCCAAAGAGTATTGGCCCTACGTGAAGGAATTTTTCTTCGACGACGACACCTTCAACATTCAGAAGGCGCGCACCATCGAGCTGTGCGCGAAGCTCAAGCCGATCGGCCTGACCTGGTCCTGCACCTCGCGTGTCACAACAGATTTCGAAACGCTCAAGGCCATGAAGGAGGCTGGTTGCCGCCTGCTCATCGTCGGCTACGAATCGGGCGACCAGCAGATACTCAAGAACATCAAGAAGGGCGCCACGGTCGAGCGCGCCCGCCAATTCACCAAGGATTGCCACAAGCTCGGTCTTGTGGTCCACGGCGACTTCATTCTCGGCCTGCCGGGCGAGACGAGCGAGACGATCAAGAACACGATCAAGTTCGCGAAAGAACTCGACGTCGAGACCATTCAGGTCTCGGTCGCGCATGCCTATCCCGGAACCGAACTGCACGAAAACGCGATCAAGAATGGCTTTATGACCGCCGACACCAAGATGGTCGACGACATGGGCCACCAGATGGTGCAGATCTCGTATCCGGGATTGCCGGCCACCGAAATTCTTGAGGCTGTCCACACCTTCTACGACGAATATTATTTCCGGCCGAAGGCAGCGTACCGGATTTTGCGCAAAGCGGTGTTCAATAACTCTGAGCGCAAACGTCTCTATAAAGAAGCGCGCACTTTCCTGAAGCTTCGCGCCCAGCGCCACAAGTGGGTGCAGGACAACCGCAAAGAAGCGCCCGCGGTGGAACCAGTCAAAGCCTGAGGTTATTGAGTCATTAAATCATTGAGTGATTGAATCATTGAGGTATTGAGTCATTGAAGGTCAAAAGCTCTTGGTGGTTTTCAATGACTCAATCACTCAATCTCTCAATGATTCAATCCTCCAGACTCCGATGACCTTTCGTAAATACCTCGTTCTGGCCGGCATCACCGTCTTCAGCACGCTGGGCGATTCCCTGCTGGCCCGCGGTATGAAGGAGCTCGGCGGCGCGTCGTTGCACAACATCCCCGGCCTGCTCCTGGCGATCCTCAATCCCTTCGTGACGGTTGGAATCATCCTGCTGCTGGCCTTCTTCACGTCCTACATGTCGGCGCTTTCCTGGGCTGATCTCACCTACGTGTTGCCGGCAACGTCGCTGAGCTATGTGCTGGTGGCGCTCGTTGCGCGCATCGGGTTTCATGAAGAGATCTCAGCGAGCCGCTGGCTCGGCATTGCCCTGATCGCAGCCGGAGTTGGTTTCGTGGCTGCTGGCCCGTCCAAAACGCACGCCCGCCATCAACCTCAAAATGCGGTCCCCCAAGAAGAGAAGGTCCGCTCATGAATAACGGTTACGCCTGGGCGGCCATCGCTCTCATCACCCTAGCCGCCACCACCGGCGACGTTCTCCTTGCCTACTCCATGAAGCGCGTGGGCGACGTCGGAGAAATTTGGGAGAGCTGCGGCCTGCTTGCGGTTATACGCCGCATTCTTGCGACTCCGACCTTCTTTCTCGGAGTCCTTGCCATGGCCGTGGCCTTCTACAGCCTGCTCTTCGGGCTTTCCTGGGGAAATCTCAGCCTCGTGGTGCCCGCCTCGGCCTCGCTAACGTTCGTCGCCAATGCAGTCGCCGCGCGTATCTTCCTTCATGAACGGGTAGGCCGTCGCCGCTGGATGGCAGCCATCCTGGTAGCTGCCGGCGTGGCGCTGATGGCAATGTGATTATGGCGACGTGATGACCGAAAATAGTCTCGAACTAACCGAAGACGTCGACTCGAACGACCGCTTCTACGGCTTCGATCGTTCCTTCATTCGCGGGCAGTTCCGCTCTCTTCTCAGCCGAACCGGAAACCAGCGGGAGGCGGCTGTTCAAGACCACGGGACGGATCCCCGCCGCCGTCAACTGGCGCGATAACTCCGACTCGCTCTCTACCCTACCCGAGCGAAGCCTTGCCATCGTTTTCTGCAGCTCCTCCTGATCTACGAGGAACTCCTGCAACATCTGCTTGCCGGTCGCGGTCAGTTGGACAAATTGCATCCCAGTCCGCAAGCGCTCCCTGGTTGTCACCTGTCCCACGGTGCGGAAGGTCAGCCCGTTGATGCGTACCAGGAGTTCGGCGCGAGAGCCCACTTCCAGCGGACAAGGCATGTCCACGCAGATCCCGCCCTGGCTCAGATTTCGCAGCGCGCCGAAATACAACGCGCCATCCCAAGGCAGCAAGCTGATGCGGGCCTCGCCCCCACAAGGGATGCGTCTGTGCCGTCGACGGTCGTCCTCGCTCGCAGACGCGGACATAGATATCTATAAGATCGTTACTCCGCGAGAAATTCTTTAGCGAGAAGGCGATCGGTAACCGGCCCACAAAACGGAAGTAACTTTCTGAAAGTCCCTCACGAGCGGACGGGGGTCTTGAGTTAAGAGAACAGCCTCATCAATCCCGAGGCGGGCAAATCCGGGACGAGAAATTTGCCGTTGAGTTTCGCGGCGCCGCTCAAGACCTCCGCCGCCAGGTACCCACTCCGCACTGCGCCCTCCATGGTCGCGGGCCAGCCGGTCGCCGTCCAATCGCCCGCCAGAAAAACCCTCGGCCACCCCGTCGACGACCCCGGCCGATACTGGTCCATTCCCGGCCCCGGCGAATAGGTCGCATTCACTTCTTTAATCACCGTCGACTTCACCAGCTTCGCCGCCCGCGCCTCGGGAAAAAATTCCTGCACCTCGCGCACCGCCATCTCCACGATCTCCGTCTTCGACTTCTCGACCAGGCTTCGCGAACAACTCACCACCAGTTCCACGTAGCTTCCGCTTCCCTTCTCCCGGCCTTCAATCAGCCGCGATTTATGAAACATCCACTGGATGGTGCGATCGAGCAGTACGGCATGATCGAGATCGCTGATCTCGCGATCGAACCAAAGATGAATTCCGGTAATCGGAGAAGTCGTAAAGTGCCCGAGTTTGGCCGCAAGCGGCGCGGCCTCGGGCGTGTCTGGCAGCAATCGCGCAATCCCATCGAACGGCACAGCCAGCAGCAGGTAGTCGAAAATTAATCTTTCTTCGTTCGCAACGACCGTAACACCCGCGCTGTGCGCCTCAAATGATTCAACCCCTGCGCGCAACCGTATCTCTCCGCCGCGTCCGCGAATGTACTCTCCCGCCGCGCTGTACAGGTCGGTGAGCGGAACCGTCGGGACTCCCATCCGCCCCGCAGCAGCAGACTTCAAGAACGACTCGCGCACCACCTGCGCCGCATACGGTACCGAAACTCGATCCAGGTCTTCATTCAACGCGCTCACCAGTATCGTCTTCCAAAATCGTTCAACCGCCTGCGCGGTTTGCCCGTGCTGATGCAGCCAATCAAGAAATGACTGGCCGCGATCCGCCGGCAGCGCCGGAGCCAGCGCCATCATCGCGCGGCTGATGGACAATTTGTCGGAAAGATTGAGGCACGCGGCGCGCAAGAATGCCAGCGAGGTGTGCAGCGGCGCCGGTAGAGCCGACGGCCCAATCACCGAGGCCCGTCCGCCCGGCTCCAGAAATGTCAGGTTGTCGTACCAGCGAATGCGGTTCTCGACGCCCGTGCGGCGGTAAAAATCGATGAGATTGGTGCAGCACCCGAGCAGCACATGCTGGCAGTTATCGACAATCTCGCCGGTGCCGGGATGCTGGTAGGAAGACGCCCGCCCGCCCAGAAAGGGGCGCCGCTCAAACACGGTCACACGAAATCCGGCGTCGGCCAGGGCGCATCCAGCCGCCAGCCCAGCTAAACCACCGCCGGCAATCGCAACCGTGGAATTTTGCATGGAAGAAAATTAATCGCGTGGGCAGCGGGTGCCCCATTCAATCGCGCACTTTGCGATTGAGTGGGATCGCCAACGGTCCAGCCGAGGGCAGGTCGGCCTTACAGCAGCCGTTTCGCCATTCCCCGCGCCAGCACGCTCAATTTTTCGGGTACCGTCAACCGCACGCGCTTGCCGAAAACGTCATAATCGTTGGCCGCAATCTTTTCAAGCAGTCGCCGGTAGATCGTAATCAGCACCCACAGGCCCGGCTGGCTATCCTCATTGACCAGAGGAATCAATTCTTCCCCCGCCCGATAGCATTCGCGCGCCCGGTCGGCTTCAATCGCCAGCACGGGCCGAATGCGCGCCACCTCGGGCGCAGCCAGATCGCCCGCCCGCAGCCCGCACTGCAACAAATCTTCTTCTGGCAGATAGACTCTGCCCATCGCGGCATCTTCTTTGACATCGCGGATGATGTTTGTCAGTTGGAACGCCAACCCGCATTGCTCCGCCAGCGGCTCAGCCGCGGGATCGCGATAGCCAAAAATTCTGATGCAAACGAGGCCTACGACCGACGCCACTCCGTAGCAATACTGCCGCAACTCCTCGAATGTCTTGTAGCGCGCCGCCAGCGAGGGTGCCCCACTCAATCGCGGTTGTTGCGATTGAGTGGGATCTGCTGGAGATGGACGAAGGTTCTCGGCTGGTTCCGGCTGGTCCAGATCCGCTGCTGTCCCAAAGGCAAGCTGATCGAGCAGCCCGACGGGAATCTGATACGAGCGCTGCGCATCGGTCAGTGCCATCAGCACGGGATCGTCGGTGGGCTGGCCCGCGAAGGCGCGATGAACTCTATCCAGCCATTCCGCCAGTTTGTTTTGCCGATCCACAATGCGCAGCGTGCTATCGTCGGCAATGTCATCGCAGCGCCGCATGAAGGCGTACACGGCGGCCAGCGCATTCCGCTTGCGCTGCGGAAAAACCACAAACCCGTAATAGAAATTCTTGGCGGAGCCGCGCGCAATGCCCCGGCAAACCGCATACGCCATGTTGAGTTGCGAGCGCGTCGGCGAAAATGGTATAGGTGCGTTTCCCACGGCCGAACTCATCGCGCCTTCCCCGCGGGCATGCGTGATTTTCGCGTAATGGGAAGCAGCGCGGCGCGCGCCACCAGCGCCAGCTTCCTTGCCTTCGAGATTGCCGGCCGCCGCCCCAGCACCGCGTAGCCTTGCCGCTCGATGGCATTCAAGATCTCGAGTCCACCACGACTGAAAAGTTCGATGTCGAGAGCCAGCTTGCCGTCAACTTTCCCCACCAGCGGCAATCCTTGCGCAAACCACTCGCGCGCACGCTCGACCTCAAAGCGCATCATCTCGCGAAAAGCCGCCGAATTTTCGACGGCGCGAATCGTCTCCTCGCTCACGCCAAATCGCCGCAGATCCTCCAGCGGAAGATAAATTCGCCCTTTGTCGTAGTCCCGGCTTACGTCCTGCCAAAAGTTCGCAATCTGGAGCGCGGTGCAGGTGTAATCGGAAAGCTGTTGCCGCTCGGCATCGCGATAGCCGCACAAATACAGGACAAGATGCCCGACGGGATTCGCAGAATACCGGCAGTAGCCCAGCAAATCGTTGAACGTTTCGTACCGCGCGACCCTCTGATCCTGCCGGAACGCGGTCAGCAAATCGACGAATTCGTGCTTCGGAATTTCAAACTCGCGCACCGTCCCGGCCAACGCCACAAATACCGGATGCCGCGGCCGCCCGTCTTCGGAATAGCAGGCATTCAACTCGCCTTCCCACTGATCTAAAAGCTGAAGAGAAGCGGCCGGGTCGCCGACCTCATCGCCCAGGTCGTCCGAGATGCGGCAATAGGCATAAACATTGAAGAAATGCTGCTGCAGCCCCTTCGGCAGAAACCACGAAGCCACCGAAAAATTTTCGTAATGGGAGCGCGCCAGCCGCCGGCAATATCCCTGCGCCTCGGCGAGCGAAGGCGCGACCTCCGGAATCGCATACTCCGCCGGCAGAGTCGCCCATCCAACGGAAGGGGCGATTGGATTCTCCAGCTCGCTCTTGGCAATCGTGCTCATTGATCGGATTTCGGGTGGCGCAGCGCTTCAGCGCTGCCATAAAAAGGCTTTGTCGCTGCGGCTTGAGCCGCTGGGGTCACGCGTCAGTGCCCCGGCGTCAGTGCCCTGGAATTATCGCCGTCTTGATATCGTCGGTGCGATTCAGCATGTGCCGCAGAACATCGTGCAGCCGCGATAGCGGCGCCTCGCCGGTAATGTAATCGGTGCCGCGCACCTTCTTCTCTGCAATCAGCCCAAACGCGCGCCGGACCGACTGCGGCGTGTGATGGAAGGTCGCCTTCAGCGTGATCTCAGAATAATGCAGCCGGTTGGTATCGACTTGCACTTTCGTCCCGGCCGCGCAGCCGCCAAAGAAATTCACCGTGCCGCCCTTGCGCACCATCTGCACAGCCCACTCCCAGGCCTCGGGCCGCCCGACCGCTTCCACCACCACATCCGCGCCGCGCCGCTCGGGGCTCAGTTCACGCACCGCCTCAACCGCGTCCTTCACCTGCCCGATCTGCACAACTTCATGGGCGCCCTTGCGCCGCGCCAGCGTCACCTGAGAGTCGCGCTTCACGACCGCGATCACATTACAGCCGATGGCCTTTGCGACCTGCACAAACATCAACCCAATCGGACCGCCGCCGATCACGGCGACCGTGTCGCCGATTTCCACGCCCGTTTCATGCAGTCCGCGCAGCACACAGGCCAGCGGCTCTGTCATGGCGGCATCTTCAAAGCTCACATGCGGCGGCACCACCAGCATGTTGGTCTCAACAATCCGCCGTGGAATCCGGATGTATTCGGCGTAAGCGCCATTGTTAAACAACAGGTCTTCGCAAAGATTTCCCTGATGTTTCGAACAGTAGAAGCACATTCCGCAGGGCGCCGAGTTCAGCGCCACTACGCGCATACCCTTTTTGAATCCGCGCACGCCCTCGCCCACCTGCTCAACCGTTCCCGCGAGTTCGTGTCCAAAAAGCGCCGGAGGCACGATCATGCGCGCGTGATAGCCCCGCTGATACACCTTCAAATCCGTGCCGCAGGTCAGCGCCACGTGCACCTTTACCAGGACTTCCCCATCACCCACGCGCGGGATCGGCACTCGCTCGATCTTGATGTCTTCCTTGCCGTACAGGACGGCCGCCGTCATCTTGTTCACAGTTGAGTTCCTTCCTGTGCGCTCTCGCGCGGCGCGCCAAAAGCGGGCGTGCCGGGCGCCCACGTGCTGCCCGGCTGGATCACTATCTTCATCGAGTCCGGTTGAGGATGAGCAGCCAGCTTAAGCGCTTCCACGCTGCGCTCCAGCGGAAAGCGGTGGCTGATCAGCCGTTCCAAGTCCATTTCGCGGTTCATCACAAACCGTACCGACTCCTCCTGCAAGTCCACTGACGCGCTATAAGAACCGAGCAACGTCTTTTCATCCACGCAAACCGCCGCCGGATCGATCGTCGCCTCGCCGCGCGCCGTCTGCGCAAACAGCAATACCCGCCCCCCGGGCCGCGCCGCATCCATGGCCGGCCGGATCAACCCGCTGCCCCCAACTGCCAGAATCACTACATCTGCTCCGCGGCCTTCGGTCATTTCACGCGCGGACTGTCCCGCGTCGGCCTGCGAAGCGTTAATAGTTTGGTTGAGACCGAAACTCTTAGCTATTGTAAGCCTCGCCGGATACAAATCGGAAGTAATCACGCGCGCACCCGCCCGCTTGGCCAGCATCGCCAGAATCATCCCAATTGGCCCCTGACCGATCACCAGCACCGTTTCGTCCGGCTCCAGCCGAAGCGTCTCAATTCCTTTGATGCAGGTGTTCACCGGCTCGACAAAACAGGCCTGCTCGAACGACACCCCATCCGGAATAGGCACCGTTCCCTTTCGAACAATCCAGTCCATTACCCGGACGTATTCCGAAAAGCCTCCGCCGGAAGGCTCAAAGCCGGCCGTGCACCCAACCTTCTTGTACGTCGCGCATTGCGCGAACGTCTTGTGCCGGCAGTAGTAGCACTCGCGGCACGGGATATGGTGGAACACCATCACTCGATCTCCGGCCGCATACTCACGCACGCCGCTGCCGACCTTCGCTACGACTCCCGAAGTCTCATGCCCGAAAATGCGCGGCGCCGAGTGCGAGCCGGTCGAAATCTTCTTCAGGTCGGTCCCGCAAATGCCGCAGGTATGCACACGCACCAGCATCTCGCCCGCGCCAATCTCCGGCACGGGCACTTCCTCCAGGCGCACGTCGTCGATGCCGCGATAAACCGCAGCCTTCATCGTGGCGGGAATTCGGCCAATCAAACTATCCAACTCCTACTGTCCCAACCATCGCCATAAAGTTCGTGTAGCGCCGGCGTTCCGCCCTCGCATTCGACGCCACCTAAGATGTCATTACAACCGCGACGTTCGCCCGCGCCAAATAACTCTGAATCGCGGCACAGAGCGACCGGCTCGCCCTCGCGCTATTCCGAGCCAAGGCAATCGTCCGTCCCCAAAGCCAGGGACGCACCGCCACATGCAATGCAAATCGCGCCGACTGAAACGTCCCGTCGCCCGCCACAAATTTCTCCACCGGCGGCATCGCAAACTCCGCCGCGTCGGAAATTGCTTTCAGAGCGCCAAACTCCACTCCGTGAACCTGCGCGCCTTGCGCTACCGCTGCCGCTTCCATGTCCACCGCCACCGCCGAGTAAGACTTCGCCAGCCGCTGCTTCTGCTCTCGATCGGCAACGGACGCGTAGCTCACCAATGTTCCCTGTCCGGATAACGTGTCGACGCGCGAACCATCCGCAGCATTCACGACAACTCGAGGCTCCAAAACATCGGCGCCTTTCAAGGACGAATCCAGCGCTCCCGCAAAGCCAATCGAAATCACCCGCTCCGCTCTCGTCGCTTGAATGGCCGCTTCCGTCGCGCGCCGCGCCGCCTGCGCCCCGATCCCCCCGCAGATCAAAACCGCATCGCCCGACTCAAACAACTTGTATCGCCGACCATCGTGCTCGATCTCGCGAAAGTTCCAGCTTCGAACGAGCGGCGCCACTTCCCGTTCCAACGCCGCGATAAAAGCGACCCTACACATACGAGTTCGCCCGGAACCACTCCACCGACCGCCGCAGCGCCGCGTCCACCGGAACCACCCGCCAGCCGAGTTCCCGCTCCGCCTTCGCCGACGTCACGAACATCATCTTGCGTCCCATGCGCACCGCATCGATGGTAGCCCGCGGTTCGCGGCGCAACAGCCGCCCGGTCACCATTTCATCTACTACGCTGGTGGCGAGCGCAAACACATAAGGCAACTTCACACTCGGCGACTTCAATCCCGTAATCGCCGCCAGCCGGTCGAGAATCTGCTTGAGCGTTAAATTCTCGCCGCCCAGAATGTAGCGCTCGCCGCTCTTGCCTTTTTCGAGCGCCTGAATATGTCCGCGAGCGCATTCCGTGGCGTCCACGAGGTTCAATCCCGTCTCCACATACGCGGGAAATTTGCCCTTCAAAAAATCCAGCACAATCCGGCCAGTCGGAGTCGGCTTCACATCGCGTTCGCCGACCGGCGTCGTGGGATTCACGATCACAACATCCTGCCCGGCTCGCGCCGCCTCGACCGCAAGTTCTTCCGCCATGAACTTCGAGCGCTTGTAGTGGCCGATCATGCCCCGAATCGAGACCGCACTCTCCTCGTCCGTCAAGGCCCGATCCGCTAAGTGCGCGCTGCCATGCCCATTCGATCCAAATCCCATCGTGGCCACGCTCGACGTGTAAACCACGCGCCGAACGCCGTGCTTCCGCGCCGCCGCGAGCAGTCCGCGGGTGCCCTCAACATTCGACCGGTACATCTCCTGCGGATCGCGCACCCACAGCCGGTAGTCGGCCGCGACGTGAAACACAACCCCGCAGCCCGCAACCGCCTTCTCAATCGAAGCCGGATCGCGCAAATCTCCAGTCACGCGCTCCGCATTCAGATCCGCAATATTCCGCGGATCGCTCGCAGGCCGCACCAGCAGCCGCAACTCGGCTCCTTGAGCAACCAGAGCGCGAGCCACATGACTGCCCAGAAATCCGGTAGCGCCAGTAACAAAAGCCTTCATCAGTCAGCCATTAGCTCCTGGCTCTTAGCTATTAGCCATTGAACGATCTGCGCTGTGCCGCCACGCAGCCGAGCGGAGAGCTAACGGCCAAGAGCTAAGAGCTGTTTTTCTCCGCCATTACCTTCGCGTACGTCGTCAGCGCAATCAGCGGGAAGTATTGCCGGTACAAGTGATACTTCAAATAAAACACGCGCGGAAATCCGGTTCCCGTAAAAAATGCCTCGTCCCACGAGCCATCTTTCTTCTGCGTCTTCAGCAAATATGCAATGCCGCGCGCCACGCACTCGCTGCGCGTGTCGCCCACCGCCAGCAGTCCCATAATCGCCCACGCCGTCTGCGAGGCCGTGCTGTCGCCCTGCCCCCGCAGATTCGGATCGTCATACGATCCCACCGTTTCGCCCCAGCCGCCGTCCGAGTTCTGCACCATGCGCAGCCACTCCGCGGCCTGCTGTATCATCGGCTCGTTCAGGTCCACATCCATCGCCTGCAAACCGCGCAACACCAATGCCGTCCCGTAGATGTAGTTCACACCCCAGCGCCCGAACCAACTCCCATCGGGCTCCTGCTCGTCGCGAATAAACTTGATCGCCTTTTTCACCGCCGGATGATTCTGATCGAAACCGTACGTTGCCAGGCACTCCAGAATGCGCCCGGTAATATCGACGGTCGGCGGATCGAGCATGGCGTTGTGGTCGGCAAACGGCACATACTGGAACACCATCCGGTCGTTGTCTTTATCGAAGGACGCCCACCCGCCGTTTTTGCACTGCATTGACAGCACCCAATCAATGGCACGCTGCACCGACTCCCGCTGATAGCGCCCATTGGGGTGCTCGACGCGGCTCAGCGCCAGGCACACCATGGCGCTGTCATCGACATCCGGATAAAACTCGTTATTGAACTCGAAGTACCACCCGCCCGGTTCGCCTTTCGGGTTCTTGATCTTCCAATCGCCCGGCTTTCTAACCTGCTTCTGCAGAATCCAATCCGCGCACTTCACCAGCCGCGGATCGTTTGCCGGCACTCCAGCTTCGCCCAGCGCAAACAGCGCGTACGCCGCGTCCCACACCGGCGACATGCAGGGCTGCATCCGAAATGTATCGCCCTCTTCAATTCCCAGCTTTTCAAACTCATCGAGCGCCCGAATCACCTGCGGATCGTCCAGCGAATATCCCAAACAGCGCAGCGCGATAATCGCATTCATCATCGACGGATAAATCGCGCCCAGCCCATCGCTCATTTCAAAGCGCTCCAGCATCCACTTCTCGGCCCGCTTCAGCGCAATCGAGCGCAGCGGCCGCACATGCACCGCCTCCGCCCAATGCACGATCTTGTCGAGCACCAGAAAGAAATTCCGCCAGGAAATCCGCTTCTTTGCCCAATGCAGGTGCATACGCGACTTGTCGCGCCCGCCCACAAACAGCTCTTCCACGCCCATCTCATCGGGAATTTTTTTGAACGGCTTCTTCGCGTAGCAGATCGACAGCGGAACCAGAATCGCCCGCGACCACGAAGAAATTTCGTAGATGTTGAACCAGAACCAGTTCGGAAACAGCACAATCTCCGGGGGAACCGCCGGCACCGCGTTGTAGTCGTACTGTCCGAAAAAACAAAGATAGATCTTGGTAAATGTGTTGACCTCGGTCATGCCGCCGAGCTCGAGGATCTTTTTGCGGGCCCGCTCCAGCGCCGGATGATCGGCGTTATACCCCGCCAGCTTCAGCCCAAAATACGCCTTCACCGAAGCCGAGACATTCGACGGCCCCGCAGCATAGATGCTCCAGCCACCGTCTTCATTTTGATGGTTCAGGATGTGGCGCGCCGCCTTTTCGAAGCGCGCAGGGTCGCCGGTCCCGAGGAGCGTGTGAAGCAGAATGTAATCCGACTCGAGCGTGGTGTCAGCTTCTAGCTCACCACACCAATATCCCTCTTCATGCTGTTGGGAAAATAGAAATTTGCGCGCCGCATCGACACCGGCCGCCACCCGGCTCACCAGGTCGTCAATCTTTCCAAATCGCATCTGCGGCGCCGAGGCCGGACTATGAGGGGAGGAAGATTCGTCCATTCAAACTCCTGAAGATCTCCTTGTCGTAGCGCCAGCGTCCTCGCCGGCGGTTACGGGGTCGTCTCGCCCCCGTTCAATCACTGCTAACTAAGCCTCGACTCCCGCTCCAGGCGCCGCCGCAATCGTCTCCACAATCTCCGGAGGCAATCCAAATCTCACATTCTCCGGCATGATTTCGAGCTCCTGCACGTCGCCAAATCCCTTGCCACCCAAAAACTCCACCACTTCCTGTACCAGGTGTTCCGGAGCCGATGCCCCCGCCGTCAGGGCTACGGTCCGAACCCCGCGCAACCATTCCGGTCGAATGTTGCTGTAGTTGTCAATTAGATGCGCCTCGGTGCCCAGACTCCGCGCCACTTCCACCAACCGCTTTGAATTCGAGCTGTTATCCGACCCCACCACCAGCAGCAGATCGGCGTCCGAAGCCACGTGCTTCACCGCCACCTGCCGATTTTCCGTGGCATAGCAAATATCCTGCGCGGCCGGGCCTTTGATATTCGGAAACCGCTTGCGCAGCGCCGCAATAATGTCGCGCGTCTCATCCAGGCTCAGCGTCGTCTGCGTGAGATAGGCTACGCGATTAGGATCGGGCAGCGTCACCGCCGCCACCTCCTCCGGCGACCCCACCACCTGCGTTACCGCCGGAGCCTCGCCCAGCGTCCCAATCACCTCGTCGTGATCGCGGTGTCCGATCAGAATCAGCGAATAGCCTTCCTTGGCGAATTTGACCGCCTCCACGTGTACCTTCGTGACCAGCGGGCAAGTCGCATCGATCACCCGCAGGCTGCGTAGCTTGCTGTTCTCACGCACCTCGGGAGACACACCGTGCGCGCTATAAATCACGCGCTCGCCCTCCGGCACTTCGTCGACGGAGTCGACAAAAATTGCGCCCTTATGCTGGAGTTCCTCCACGACAGACCGGTTGTGCACGATCTCCTTGCGCACGTAAATGGGCGGGCCGAATGCCTCCAGGGCAATCCGGACGATATCGATCGCCCGCACCACCCCCGCGCAGAATCCCCGCGGTTTAAGGAGCAAAAGCTGCTTGCCCTCAGACATGTGTTTTGTTTCCGACAATGCCATCCCCCTTAAAACGCGTAGCGCCGGCATCTTGCCGGCGGTTACGAGGGCGTCCCGCCCTCGGCACGGCCAAACCCAACTGTATTAGGGTACCGCCAGCCCCAAAAAGATGCTTTTAGTTATTGTAAAAGGGTACCGGAAAATGCACGGAGGGTCAACGTAAGCCTTTGCAGGAGCAAGGATTAGCAGCAGACAGGAAAATTCGGCGGCCAACCGAGCCATCGACAAGCGGGGCCACCCTGAGCAAAGCCGTTAGGGGCCCAGCCCGCGTTCACCAGAGCCGCCGCACATCGTACTTATCAAGCCCCTGATCCGCACTCAAGATCGGCAAGTTCAACGCCTGCGCCTGCGCCACCAGGAGCCGGTCAAACGGATCGCGATGATGCAGCGGCAGCAAGCCCGCGCGTACTGCGTGCGCGAGGCTAATCGGTAGCTCTAGCCAGCCTTCCCGCTCAAGGTAGCCCGGCATGTCTCCGATCAGTTCGGCAGACTGAAATTTGCCCACATTGAACTTGATCGCAATCTCCCATCCGACTACAGCTGAGACATAGAGGGTATTGCGCTGATCGGCCAAAATCGCCGAGGCCCGCTGTGAAAGGGCCAAAGAATTTTCAAACCACCAGATGGCAACGTGGGTATCCAGCAAGGCTTCCATAGCGCACGCGCTTACTCGAATCCCAAATCCTTCAGTTCCTGATCCGTAAGCGGAGCGAACGCGTCTGCGGTATAGGAAATCTTTCCTTTAAGGATTCCAGGTTTTCGCTTCTTGAGCGCCGCCGGAAGCGCAACCAGCCGCACCACCGGCTTCTTCCCGCGAGCGATGACGATTTCCTCGCCCCGGCAAGCCTTCTCAATCAGCCGCGAAAGCTCCGTTTTTGCCTTGTGGATGGTGACGGTTTCCATGGACAAAATATTAGCTAATTCAGCTTAGCTAAGTCAAGACTGGAGGGGATACTGCAGGAGCGAATCGGGGTTTGGGCACGCACAAAATCGCGGCTCGTAACTCGCAACTCGAGGCCCCCTAAGCATTCGCCTTAATCATCTGCTCGGCATGTTTCCGAGAAGTCTCGGTCAGCTTCGCGCCCGATAACATGCGCGCCACTTCGTCGGTTCGCTCCTCACCTGTGACGTGCCGAACTGTAGTTTTGGTCCGGCCGGACGCTGTCCGCTTTTCGATCAGGTAATGATGGTCAGCAAAAGTTGCAATCTGCGGAAGGTGCGTCACGCACAGCACCTGGTTGCCTCTCGCCAACGCCTTGAGTTTTTTCCCGACCGCCTCCGCAGCCCGGCCGCCAATGCCGGTGTCGATTTCGTCGAAGACCAGCGTGCGTTGGGCCGACGACGCGGACGAGAGCGCCCGCGCCCCACTTTTTCTCGCTGCAGAATTTGCGCCTGCTTCGACGCACGCTTTCAACGCCAGCATCGTGCGCGACAATTCGCCGCCCGATGCGATTTGTTCCAGCGGACGCATCGTTTCGCCAACATTGGTCGCGATTCGATAAATCACCTGATTGAAGCCGGATGAACTCCAATGTTCTTCCGTATCGTTTTCTTCAACCATAATCGCGAACTGCGCGCGCATGGCCAGATCGTTGATCTCAGCCTCCACCAGCTTCTCCAGCTTGCGCGCGGCTTCCGAGCGTTTGCGTGAAACGTCGCGCGCAGCCTTGCGATAACGCTCGGCTGCAGTCGCCAATTGCGCGCGCAGTTCGCCGAGCACCTGATCCTTGTTCTCCATCTCCGTCAGCTTGCGCTGAACGTCCGCGCCAAACGCAATCACCTGCTCCAGCCGAGGACCGTATTTGCGCTTTAGCCGATCCAGCAACGCCAGGCGTTCCTCAAGCTCAGCCAGTCGTTCCGGAGACGCATGAATTCCGCCCGCATAATCGCGCAGCGTCGCGCCCACATCTTCCACGCTGATGCGCGCCGTATCCAGCGCTCCGAGCGCCTCCTGAAACTTCGGTTCATAGCGCGCCAGTTCCTCGATGTGCTTCTGTGCAGCGCGCAAACTCGACGAAGTCGACGCATTCCCCTCATAGAGCAGATCGAACGCATTCATCGCCGCGCCGTAGATCTTCTCCGCATTCGCCAGTACTAGCTTCTCGGCTTCGAGCCGCTCATCTTCCTCCGCCGTCAGCCGAGCCTCTGCGATCTCGCGCGCCTGAAAGCTCCATAGATCGAGCAAGCGCATCCGATCCTGCTCGTCCCGTTCCAACTCCGCAATCCGCGCCCGAATCCGCTTCCATTCGGCATAAGCTTCCGCAACGTCCTCGAGTTCAATGCCAGCGTACGCATCCAGAAGACTCTGCCGCGCAGAGGCATCGAAGTTCACGATCGACTCATTCTGCGCATGAATCACCCCTAAATGTGGCGCAAGCAGCTTGAGCACCGCCACGGTCGCAGGCTGGTTGTTGACGAACACCCGCGCTTTTCCGCCTGCGGCAATCTCGCGCCGCAGAATCAGCGACGCATCTCCGGAATTCGCATCCAGCCCATTGGTCTCCAGAATGCCGTCGATCGCCTTCGCTGCCGCGCCTTCGCTCTCAAACACGCCCATGACAACGGCCCGTTCCGCGCCCGTCCGAATCACGTCCGTGGACGCCTTCTCTCCCAGCAAGAGTCCGAGCGCGTCGATCAGGATCGACTTTCCCGCGCCGGTTTCGCCCGTCAGCAGGTTCAGACCCGAAGCGAACTCGATCACCGCATTGTCAATTACCGCGTAGTTTTCCAGCCTCAGCTCAGCCAGCACAACCGCTCCCAGAATTCAGGCGCAGCATAGCACAGAGCGCATGGTCGCGAAGCCTGCCTAGCTCGATACCGTGAATGCCCTAGTGATTTTGCGGCAAGAGGGATTCCTTTCCGAAAATAGGCTCATGAAGTCCTTCCCCCCGACCAGCTATCTATTCGTGTCTTTGCTTTCATTGCTTCTTCTGGGTTTGGCGGCAGCTCCAGTCTCCGCGCAGGAACTCGATTGCCAACCTTGCCAGCACGGCTTTGGCAAGACACCGACTGGTAGTTCCAAATCCTTCAATATCAACCTCAAGAATTCCGGCAAGCGGTCGCTGAAGATCACCTCCGACACCGTTCAAGGCAGTGAGTTCTCAGTCGGAACCTTCCCGTTGCCAAAGACCCTTAAGCCCGGAGGAACCGTCCAAATCCCTCTCGTCTTCGCTCCCACGGCCACGGGACGCGTCGCCGGAAATGTCACGCTTGCCAACACTGGCAAGGACTCCGAGCTTGTCATCAAGCTCGCGGGAACCGGCATAGACCAAAGCTCCCACAGTGTCGCCCTGTCCTGGCAACCGGGCGATCAGAATTGGGTCGGATTCAACATCTACCGCTCCACCGTCGACGGAGGACCGTATTCCAAAATCAACTCCAGCCTCGACTCTTCGCCGAGTTTCACGGACTCGACGGTGCAAGGCGGAATGACTTACTACTACTGCGCTACCGAGGTGGACGCTGAAGGCCAGGAGAGCGGGTATTCGAATATCGCGCAAGCGGAGATTCCCGGCTCGTAGCAACCTCTGCCGCCAATTCCGCATTGACCGATGCGATACCTCAACGTGGCCCGCGCTACCTTGGGTCTATAATTCCAACAGGGGTTTTACCGAACATCAATGCACTTGCATCCCGTCCTCCTGTCCTTTGTCGGCGGCGAAATAGTCGATCTCGTCCTGCAAACTGGCGCAGTCGCCAAGACCGTACTTGCCATCCTTCTCCTGTTCAGCGTTCTTTCCTGGGCTGTCATCCTCTCCAAGTGGACCGTCATCAAGCGGGCGCGCGCTCAAAGTGAGCGTTTCGGGCGCGCCTTCCGCAAGGCGCAACGCTTGCAGGATATTGTCTCGGTGGCCGACCAGTTCCGTCCGAGTCCGCTCGTGGGCGTCTTCCAGAGCGCGGTCGCCGAGTTCAGGCGCCAGATGGGAACCACCGGCGGAATCCAGAGCCCGATCGCGATTCAGCGCGCCATGCAGATCTCTTCGTCAGAAGAGATCACGCGTCTCGAACGCAATGTTCCCTGGCTGGCGATCACCGGCGCGGTCACGCCTTTCATCGGACTGTTCGGCACCGTGTGGGGAATCATTGACGCCTTCCACGGCCTCGGCACCGCGGGCGCGGCCACTCTGCGCGCGGTCGCTCCCGGAATCTCCGAGGCTCTCATCACGACCGCAGCGGGCTTGGCCGCGGCCATTCCCGCGGTCATCGCCTACAACCTCATTATCGGGTCGATCCGCGAGATGGCATCGCGCAATGACGACTTCGCCCTCGAGATGCTCAATTTGATCGAGCGCCAGCAGGTTCCCACCGCCAGCGAGGTTCACCGCTGATGGCCTTCACTACCGGCAACGGCCGCACGCAAACCGCCCTGGCGGACATCAACATCACGCCGCTCGTCGACGTTGTGCTCGTCCTGCTCATCATCTTCATGGTGACCGCGCCGATTCTTCAGTCCGGCATTGAGGTCAACGTGCCCAGAACACGCACCGTCAAGGAGATCACCGAAGAGCGCCTCGTCATCAGCATCGATAAGTCGCAGCGCGTCTTTCTCGGCAATGACCCCATCAATATCAACCAGATTGGTGCGACGCTGAAGCAAAGGATTCGTGATCCCCGGCATCAGTCAATTTATCTGCGCTCGGACCAGGACGTGCCGTTTGGAGCCTTTGCAACCGTGATGGACGCAATTAAGTCGGCGGGCATTGCCAATGTGAGCATCGTGACGCAGCCCATTGATTCGCATGGCCAGCACTAGTGAACTCGAACCCGGCGGACTCGGCCGTCCTCTGGCGTGGTCGGCGGGACTCCATGTGGCTTTCAGCGCCTTCATCCTGCTCTGGGCCACCTACATCACCGGTATTCGCGGCCAAGGCTGGGGCAGCGGTGGTGGCGGGGACGCCATGGGAGCGACTCTGGTGAACTCGGTTCCGTTGCCGGCGAGTCCCGTACAGACAAACAATGTGCTGGCCACTGAATCGAAGGGCCTTGCGCAATCGCAGCCCAAGGTGGAAGAAAAAGAGCCGGATGCGATTCCGATTGCCGATAAGAATGCAAAAAAGAAGCCGAAACCAAAGCCGGTGACGAGCACGACGGCGCGTAAGACGCAGCCCGAGCCGGAGTCGAACGAGATTCCTTATGGCGAAGGCGGTCCGGTCAGCGGCCCGTATGCGATGTTCAGTGCCGGCGGCGCGAAGGGCGGATTCGGATTCACCGGCGGCGGGGGCGATTTCGGCAGCCGCTTCTCATGGTACGTGCAGGCGGTGCAACGCAAGGTCTCCGAGAATTGGTTGAAGTACGAAATCGATCCCACGATTCATGAGGCGAATCGAGTTTATTTGACCTTTGACATCGCGCGCGATGGGCATCCGGGCAACGTGCAGATCGAGCAATCCAGCGGAGTGCCATCGCTCGATCGCTCGGCTGTGTATGCCATTCAGCGCATCGACACCTTCGGCCCGCTGCCGCCAGAATATTCTGGGAGCAGGGTCTCGGTGGAGTTTTGGTTTGATTACAAGAAGTAGTCGTTGGTCGTTAGTCGTTAGTCGTTCGGGGTTTCATATCGCACGCACGCGGCGACGCAATAAGCGGAAAGAACCGGGTTGCCAAGGACTAAGGACCAATGACTAACGACGACATGGAGCAAACTTTGAGCAACGAAACACCCCCCACCGGACATCCTATTAAGGAGAGACAAATTCGCTCGTCAGGCCAGAGGATTACGTCGCGCCACGATCTAAAATCCCAGCTTGGCTGCCAGCTTTTAGTTGCTATCGCGTTGCTGCTCGCACTGGCGGCCACTAGCTCCGCACAAGACTGGATCCGCACCGGCACCGGACTCGGGGTCGAAAAGGTCCGCCTCGCCGCCGCCGACTTCAGGCCTTCCACGCAAGATCCCAAGAATGGCGACCTTCTGAAGACTTTCAACGGCACTCTCTGGAACGACCTCGACAACGCTGGAATCTTCACACTCGTCTCCAAGAGCTTCTACCCCATTCAAGTGCCGGGGCAGCCGACCGAGGTCAAATTCGCGGATTGGGCCTCGCCTCCGCCAGAAGCCTCAATGCTGGCCTTCGGCAACCTCGGCGTGAACGCCGATAAAGTTACCGTTCAGGGCTGGCTCTACGACGTGAAGAACGAGGCCTCGCCGCAGGTTCTCGGCAAGCAGTACAACGATTCCGCCACCAGCGATGCCGTGCGCATGATCGCGCACAAGTTTGCCGACGAGATCATCTTCCGCCTGGGCGGCGGAATCCAGGGCATTGCTGAGACGAAGATCTTCTTCGTCAGCGACCGCAGCGGGCACAAAGAAATCTGGATGATGGATTATGACGGCGCCAACCAGCAACAGATCACGCACCTGGGAAGCATCTCGCTTTCGCCGCGCATTTCGCCCGACGGCTCCCGCCTTGCCTTCAGCTCCGCCACCAAGGGTGGTTGGGAAACGCTGATGTATTCTTTCGATCTCAATCGCATGGTCAGCTTTGCCCATTTTGGCGGCATGAACTTCTCGCCCTCTTGGTCACCCGACGGCAAGATCGCGTTCTCTTCGTCGCGCAACGGCTACCCCAATATTTTTGTGGTGGATGGCTCGGGCGGACACGTGCAGCGGCTTACGAACGATAAGGGGCCCGACGTCGCTCCGACATGGAATCGCAAGACGGGATCGCAGATTGCCTTCGTCAGCGGACGCACCGGCCTCCCGCAGATTTATACGATGGAAGCCGATGGCACGAACCTCCAGCGCATTACCGATCAGGGCTATGCCGTTTCGCCGAACTGGTCGCCCAACGGGCAGTTTCTGACGTTCTCCTGGATGCGCAAATATGGACCCGGCGAGCCCGGCTCGAACGACCTTTATCTGATGGATATCGCCAGCAAGCAGTGGGTGCAGCTCACGCACGATGCGGGACGCAACGATTATCCCTGCTGGTCGCCCGACGGACGGCATATCATTTTCCAGTCGCACCGCACCGGCACCGACCAGATCTTCACCATGCTGGCCGATGGCACGAATGTGAAGCAGTTGACGGTCAAGGGCAACAACACTCAGCCCAACTGGAGTTGGAAATAAAAATGCCAATGAGAGCCAGAGAGTACACGGAGGAGATCGAAGTCTTGAATGGCAAAAATTCGTCGGCGTCCTCTTCGGTTTTCATTTGTCTTACACTTTTCGCTTTGCAGAGTTTTTGTTTGAGCAGTAAATTCGTTTTTTGAGAACTTACGACGTCGCGGCCGGCCAATAGTGCGCTCCGCCGCGATTCCGTACATGGCACGCCACAATTCGGGCGCACGGAAACTTGGAGGAATCAGTGAAGCACCAGATCAGGAAGTGGGCCCTGCTTGTATGCGCACTCGGCGCGATCATGCTCCTGGGCGCATGCCATCATCCAGTCGCTCCGCCCCCACCCGCTCCGCCACCCGCACCGACCGCGCCCACGGCCTCGCTCTCCGCGAATCCGAACACCGTTAATCAGGGCCAGCCGACGACATTAACATGGCAGACCACCAACGCCACCGAGGTCAGCATCGACGGGATTGGCCCCGTCAATCCCAGCGGTTCCCGCCAGGTCACGCCCACGGATTCGACCACCTACCATCTGGTCGCCAAGGGGCCCGGCGGCACCCAGGACGCGACGGCGCGCGTGACTGTCAATGCTCCGCCACCTCCTCCGCCACCACCGCCATCGGCGACCGAGGAGGAACTCTTCGCGCAAAACGTCAAGGACATTTACTTCGATTACGACAAGTCCGATATTCGCCCGAGCGATCAGGCGACGATTCAGGGCGATGCGGCGTTCCTGCAGCAGCATTCCGGAATCCACATCACCATCGAAGGGCACTGCGACGAACGCGGCTCGACCGAGTACAACCTGGCCCTCGGCACCAGCCGCGCCGATGCGGTGAAGAACGCGCTCATTCAGGCGGGAGTGGGCGGCGATCGTATCAAGACGTACAGCTACGGTAAGGAAAAGCCGTTCTGCACCGAGTCGAACGAAAGCTGCTGGCAGCAAAACCGCCGCGGCCACTTCGTGTACGAAAAATAGAACGCTGCAAATAACTCTCGGGGACGGGGCTCTGCTCCGTCCCTTTCAACAAAGGCAGGATTCTTGCATCTAACACCCGGCTGTTAGCTCTGCTATTCAGGTCAACGTTCAGGTCAACTATGAAATCAAATCGTATTTTTCTCGCACTCGTGACGACGGTTGGACTCGTTCTGCTCGGAACATTCAATCCAGCTTTTGGAGCCAACCGCGACATCGTGCAACTCCAGACGCAAGTCGATCAACTGCAACAGGCCATGACGCAGATGAAGCAGTCCTTCGACGAGCGCATGGGCGTCATGAAAAACATGCTGGAGGAGAACAAGGTCGTGGCCAACAAGGTAAGCGCCGCGATCGACAACCTCCAGTCTTCGCTCAACCGGCAGCAGACGGATCGCGCCGGGCAGGTCGACCAGATTTCCGGGCAGATTCAGGCTTTGAACGACACCATGGACGAACTGAAGGTCCGCCTCGCGAAGGTCAGCAAGCAACTCGAAGACATGCAGGCGGCCCAGCAGTCGTTGGCCGCTCAGCAAGCGCAGGCGCAGGAACAGGCGAAGCAGATGGCCCAGGCGCCTCCGCCCGACGTGCTTTATAACAACGCGCTGCGCGACTACAACGGCGGCAGCGATGTCGCCACCCAGGAGTTCAACGACTACATCAAGTATTATCCCGACACCGATCTCGCGGGAAATGCCTACTTCTACCTCGCGGAAATTGCCTACAAGGCTGGCGATTATCCAAAGGCGATCACCAATTACGATCTGGTGCTGAAGAATTTTCCCGGCGGCAACAAGGCGGCCTCAGCGCAACTCAAAAAGGGCTTCGCGCTCCTGGAAACTGGCAAAAAAGACGAGGGTGAGCAGGAACTTAAGCACGTAATTCAGCGCTATCCGCGAACCAATGAGGCCATGCAAGCCCGCGACAGACTGCGCAAGCTCGGGGCGGCTCCCACAAGAAATCGATAGCCGTCACCTTCGAGCCGTATTCGGCACTTCAACTCCGCCCTCAATCTTCGGGATCCCGAAGTGCCCGCCGAGATGAGACAAGTCCATCGGGCTGATCGATCCGCTGACGACGAAGAAGTCGACCTCATTGGATTTCGCCACCAGAATCGCGACGCTGCTAATCGCGTTGTTCTCCAGGCGTACCCATAGATCGGTCACGCCCGGGCCGCCGTTTTTCTCGTATTTGTTCATCAACTGCTTCCAACCTGCTTCCCGGTAATCGTCCCGGACCGCGTCGATTGCCTGCGGATCAAATGTACCCGGCATCGCATAGCGGAAGTCGTGCACGGAAATGCCGCTCACTCCCGCGATCACGCGCTGCAGGTCTTCATTATTCGGATCGAGTTTGGATGCCAGGATCAGCATCGAGTGATCGAGCGTGAATTCCGTCTTCGAAGAAGCGCCCTGCCGCAATTCATCAATACCCCGTGGCACAAACTCGCGCTGCGACGGAGCAGGCGGGCCTTGCGGCTGCGCCTTCAGAAATGTAGTGGATGCAACTGCGATTAGAACCAGAAAGAAAACGCGGGAAAGCTTCATACTGCGCCTCGGAAAGTTTAGATAATACTTAGACGCGGAACCAGCCCACTGCGTGAGCCAGCCCATGCCGTAAGAACCCGGCGCATCACGATTAGTTGTACGAATTCTTTCCCGCCGAGGATCAAACCGCGTCGGCCGCTGCCACAGACTTTTCCGCCAGTGCGTTGGTGGAGCGCAGGGTCACCCAATCCGTCTGAATGCTCTCCCATCCTTGAATCAGGAATCCATAGGATTCGAAGAGCTGCCGAATCCGCGGACGCGTCCAGCCCGCGATCTCCTCCAGGATTGGAACCAGCGTAGCCAGCGCGTTATCGCTGAGCACAGTACGCTTGGCAATCTGCGCGACATGTTTCGACTCCGATACCGCGATCGTGAATCCATCGTGCCGGTTCACGTGCAGCATGACGTGAATGTCCGAGCTGCCGTCGCCAACATATACGACGTGATCGAGTGGCACACCCAGTTCCTCTGATAGCTGCTCGAGCCGCGCAACCTTGCCATAGCCGGCGGTCGCCCGCACCAGCGTCTGGATCTCTCCGCTCGCGCTGTACTCGAACTCCGTGCCGAAGATGTGATCCTGCGGCACAATGCCTTCCAGCGCCGATTGAATAACCTCCACCGGCGCGGCCGACAAAACATAAAAGTCAAAGTGAAATCCGTCGATCCGGCGGTCCAGAATCTCGTAAACCTGCTCGATGTTTTCCTTGAGACGGATGCGCTTGCCCACGGCAACGAGATCGTCGCGCCGCACGCGCGAACGAAACTCCGGATCGTGCAGCAGCAGGTAGGAAAGTTCGGCGCCTTGCTGAACCAGGTTCAGCTTGGCCATGCCTTTGATCTTGCGCTCGAACTCTTCGACAGCAATGCCTACGAGCTCGCTCAGAACGTAACCCGTATCGTTAAAGGTCAACGTCTGATCGAAATCGCTGGCAAACAGATAGTGTCTTCGATTTTTGCTAGCCATGAACTATCTTAGATTCAACTGTCGGTTAACCGACCATTAAATTTCCCTATCGCAGCGATTACAGCAAGTTGCGAACCGTTCCTGCCACTTGAAGCATCGTCCAAGCCGTATTGCTAGGCGCATTCTTTGCGTGTAGCCTCATCTGTTGTCATAAATGCATAAGCGTACGTGCGAGGTTTGTCATGCCCAAGAGTGTCAGTGATCATCTCAATAATGATTCCGATCGTGAAAAGGGTTCGCGCGAGCCCGATGAACGCAACCAGCCGGGCAACAACTCGATGCGAGGCCAGCTTTCGCACCGCGACAAGAACCCACTGGTCGAAGGGGCAGACAGCGATTTCCCCGAGCCCGGCTCCAGCCCGGAGCATTCGTTCGAGGGAAAATTAACAAAAAAGAAATAATTTCAAAGAGCAAATTAAACTGCCCCGGTTCGTGCTCGTCGTACTCTCTCGGCCAGCCCTGGGAATTCGCCGTCCTGGCATATCTGTAATTGCCAAAACTGAGTCGTTTTAATCTCCTCGGTCATCTCTAGCTCTTGTCTCGCTTCGTGCAATCCATTGAATTCCTGAGGACAAACTATGCCAAGCATGAAAGCCGTTCAAGTCAGCAAGCCCGGCGGAAACTTCGAATTCGTCGAACGTAACATCCCCGAACCCGCCCGCGGCCAGGTACGCGTCAAGGTTGAAGCCTGCGGCATCTGTCACAGCGACGCGCTGGTGAAGGAAGGCCTTTGGCCCGGCCTCCAGTATCCGCGCATTCCGGGACACGAAATTGCCGGGCGGATCGACGCTGTCGGCGAAGGCGTCACCCAATGGACACCCGGCCAGCGCGTGGGCGTTGGCTGGCACGGCGGGCACGATTTCGTGTGCGACCCGTGCCGCCGCGGTAACTTCGTTCTCTGCAAGAAGCAGAAGATCACAGCGATCACTCATGATGGCGGCTATGCCGAGTACATGATTTCGCCAGCCGAAGCGGTCGCCGCCCTGCCCGACGATCTCCCCGCTGATGAGGCCGCGCCTCTGCTGTGCGCCGGCATCACGGTCTTCAACGCGCTGCGCAATTCGGGAGCAGGTCCCGGCGAAGTGGTCGCGGTGCAAGGCATAGGAGGCCTCGGACATCTCGGTATCCAGTACGCCCGCCAGATGGGATTCCGCACGATCGCCATCGGCCGCGGCGCAGATAAGCAGCCGCTGGCCCGCAAACTCGGCGCTCATCAATACATCGATTCCGCGGCGGAGAATCCTGCCGAACCGTTGCAAAAACTCGGCGGAGCGCGCGTGATTCTCGCGACCGCCCCAGACTCAAAGTCGATGTCGGCCCTCATCGATGGCCTCGGCCCAAATGGCAAGATGATGGTCGTCGGCGCAGGTTCGGACGCCATCACCGTGACTCCAATTCAACTAATCATCGCGCAGCGCGGCATCCAGGGCTGGGCCTCGGGATCGTCCATCGATTGGGAAGACACCCTGAATTTCAGCGTCCTCACCGGTGTGCGCCCCATGATCGAGCGGTATCCGCTGGAGAAAGCGGCGGAAGCCTACCAGCAGATGATGAGCGGCCGCGCCAGATTTCGCGTTGTGCTGACCATGTAGCGCAGTTCTCAGTTCCCCAGTTCTCAGTTCCCAACTTTCAGTTCCCACCCGACGGCCGGTTTTACTGAGAACTGACAACTGGGAACTGAGAACTCCTTTCCGACCGACCGGTCAGTCGTAAGGTTTCTGTAACAAAACATCAGTCTGCGGTTACAATTCCCCACTATTGTCCATAGTAGTCGTCTAGCCAACGGTCCGGCCGCCACTTCAAGCCATGCACGCGCCCCTTCCGATGTCGCGGTCAAATTCAAAATTCTCGAAGGAGAGAGTCGCTATGCCCCCACGGAAACTGTTCTCCCCCGGACATGCCGCACTTCTCGCATGTCTTTTGCTGTGCTCATCCCTAACCACCCGCGCGCAATCGACGATGACGGTTCGCAAGCAAGTTCACCACGACGTTTCCGCTCCGCTGCGCGACTTGATCCAGGCTGCTCCCATGCCCTCTTTGGTCGTACACGAAGCGGAGCAGATGCGCAGAATTCCGCTGCCCCCCGGCCTCACTCAGCTCGAAGAGGATCCCGTGCGCCAGCAAACCGTCAGCCAACAAACTCCGACGACTGGCCTCAGCTTTGAAGGGTTAGGGCAGGGACAATACGGTTTCAGCATTACGGGAGCTCCACCCGATACCGAAGGAACTGTGGGCGCAACGCAGTATGTGCAATGGGTCAACACCTCTTTCGCCATTTTCAATAAATCGACAGGCGCGCTCATCGCCGGTCCTACGGCTGGCAATACGCTCTGGTCCGGATTCGGCGGAGGGTGCCAGACCAACAACGACGGCGACCCGATCGTTCAATACGACAAGGCCGCGCAGCGCTGGATCTTCAGCCAGTTCTCGGTCTCGACTACACCTTACCTGCAGTGCATTGCCGTCTCCACCACCTCCGACGCGACCGGCACCTATAACCGCTATAGCTTCCAGTACAGCAACTTCGATGACTATCCAAAGATGAGCGTGTGGTCCGACGCGTACTACGAGACCTTCAACATGTTTGCCGGCGGCACCACGTTTGTCGGCGCCGACGCCTGCGCCTACAACCGATCTGCCATGCTGGCTGGGACGGCCGCGACCCAGATTTGCTTCCAGCAAGGCACGTCCGTTGGAGGCCTGCTGCCCTCCGACATTGACGGCCTGACCGCTCCGCCCGCTGGTTCTCCGAACTACATGGTGTATTTCGGAACCAACAACTTGAACCTCTACAAATTCCACGTTGATTTCAACACGCCCTCCAACTCCAGCTTCACGGGTCCGACGGTGATCTCCGTTGCTGCCTTCAGCCCGCTGTGCGCCGGCGGAACTTGCGTTGTTCAGCCCGGCACCACGCAGAAACTCGATTCCCTCGCCGACCGCCTCATGTACCGGCTGGCCTATCGCAACTTCAGCACCCACGAATCGCTGGTCGTGAATCAGTCGGTGGTCGCGGGCAGCAGCGGCGGCGTCCGCTGGTACGAAATTCAAAATCCCGGCGGAACTCCCACCGTCGCCCAGCAAAGCACCTTCGCTCCCGACTCCAGCTATCGCTGGATGGGCTCGGTGGCGATGGACCAGGCTGGCGATATGGCGCTCGGCTATAGCGTGTCGAGCAGCACACTGAATCCCACCGTTCGCTACACGGGCCGCCTCGCTTCCGATCCGGCCAGCACCATGGAGTCTGAAGTCAACGTAGTCACCGGCTCCGGTTCACAGACCACCGGCCTGAGCCGCTGGGGCGACTACAGCGCCATGCAGGTCGACCCGGTGGACGACTGCACGTTCTGGTACACGCAGGAGTACATCAAGACCAACGGCACCTTCAACTGGAGCACGCGGATCGCGAACTTCAAGTTCCCAAGCTGCGGCGGTTCACCCGACTTCACCATCGCGGCAAACCCCTCTTCGGTCACGGTCACACAAGGCGGAAACGGAACCAGCACCATCACCGTGACCAGCCTGAACGGCTTCAACTCGGCCACCACGCTCACCGCCTCCGGCTTGCCCAGCGGCGTGACCGCGGCCTTCTCGCCGAACCCGGTCACTCCTCCGGCGAACGGCAATGTCACCTCTCTCCTGACGCTCACTGCTTCCGGCACGGCAACCACCGGAACAGCCACCGTCACCATCACCGGGACTTCCGGCTCGACCGTTCACAGCACGACGATCGCGTTGACGGTCAATGCGGCAGCATCGCCAGACTTCACGATCGGCGCGTCGCCTTCTTCGGTGACGGTTGTGCAAGGGGCCAACGGCACGAGCACAATCACCATCACCAGTCTGAACAGCTTTAGTTCGGCCACTACTCTAAGCGCGTCCGGCTTGCCCAGTGGCGTAACAGCCGGGTTCGCACCTAACCCGGTGACTCCGCCGGCCAATAGCAGCGTGAACTCCACCTTGACGCTGACCGCCTCGGGTACCGCCACCACCGGCACTTCCACCATCACGATTACGGGAACGTCGGGCTCGCTTGTTCACTCGACGCCGATCACGTTGACGGTTACCTCCTCGGGAGGCGGCGGCCTGCAAGTGGCAACCTACAGCTCAACGTTCAAGGCTCCGGCCTGCGCGAGCGTCGGCTCGGGCTGCGATTCGGGTCCGTCTCTACTTCTCGGGCGCGATACGCTGAGCGGCGGTTCGGAACCGAATCAACCCAACACCATCAACAGCTCGTGCGCCGACGGCACGTCGGGGACCTACCACTCGGATGAATCGAACGATCGCCTGGTGGTGCAGACAACCGATGGCAGCAACATGGCGCCGGGCAAGACCGTCAAGGTGAGCGCCACGGTGTGGGCCTACAGTGGCTACACCTCCGACCACCTCGATCTTTACTACGCGGCGAACGCAAGCAGTCCGTCGTGGGTACTGATCGGAACCATCACTCCGACCGCGGCGGGAGCGCAGGTGCTCTCCGCCAACTACACGCTGCCGAGCGGCGGCTCAAACCAGGCGGTGCGCGCGCAGTTCCGCTACCAGGGCAGCGCGTCGTCGTGCACCACCGGCTCCTACAACGACCACGATGACCTCGTGTTCCCGGTCGGAGCAGGCACGCCCGGCTTTACGGTTGCGGCGGCGCCCAGTTCCGTAACCGTGGTCCAAGGCACGAATGCCAATAGCACCATCACCGTCACCAGCGTGAACAGCTTCAACTCTGCAGTTACGCTCACCACTTCCGCCCTGCCCAGCGGCGTCACGGCAGCCTTCAACCCCAACCCGGTTACGCCTCCGGCCAATGGCAATGTGACCTCAACCCTGACCTTTACCGCGTCGGCGTCGGCTACTACCGGCACTTCGACGGTCACCGTCACGGGCACCTCAGGCTCCATCGTGCAGACGACCAACATCACTCTGACGGTCACCCCTGTCGGCAGCGGCCAGACTGCGGTCTACGATTCGACGCTCAAAGCGCCGAAGTGTGCGGCCGTAGGCTCTTCCTGCGACTCGGGTCCAACCCTGCTGCTTGGACGCGACACGCTCTCCGGCGGCAATGAACCCAATCAGCCGAACACCATCAACAACTCGTGCTCCGATGGCACGGCAGGAACTTTCCACTCCGACGAATCCAACGACCGGCTGGTCGTTGCCTCAACCAGCGGCGGAGCCATGACCCATGGCACCACCGTTACGGTAACCGCAACCGTCTGGGCATACAGTTCGTACACCTCAGACCACCTCGACTTGTACTACGCGGCCAACGCCAACAGTCCATCTTGGGTGTTGATCGGAACCTTCACACCGTCCGGAAGCGGAGCGCGCAGCATTTCCGCGACCTATACCCTCCCCACCGGCAGCTTGCAGGCGGTGCGCGCCAACTTCCGCTACACGGGAAGCGCGTCCTCTTGCAGCACCGGCACCTACGACGATCACGACGACTTGATCTTCGCTGTGAACTAGGCAGGGAATTCGAGCGTCCTAAACAAATCAAGCCGGTCCCTTAAAGGGGACCGGCTTTTTTTGCCAATTGATTGTGAGTTCGCTAGCAGCTAGAAGCCAGTAGCTCCTAGCTACTACATCAGCTCTTCCATGCACTTCGCCAGCACTTCCCGGCTCGGCCGCACCACCGATTCCGGCAGCGTCGCCAGCGGCTCGTCCGTCACGTTCAGCATGTCGACGAAGCTTGGCGCCTTGGCATTGACATAGAACACGCCCGTCAGCACCTCGCCCTTTTCATGCGACTCCATCAGGCGCTGCACGGCTTTGATCCTGTCGGTCGGATCGTATTCTTCCTCCAACTTTTTCAGGCGCAGGCTCGATCCGTCGTGCATGGTTACTTCCAGGGTCGTTCCCGGATCGTACTCGACATTAATTTCCTCAAATGCCGGCACGAAGCTGACTTCATGCAGGGGCTCCTCGTGCGACAGCATGTATTTGTACGATTTTGTCGAGCCCTCGTGATCGTTGAAAGTCACGCATGGCGAGACCACATCGAGCATCACCGTTCCGTTATGCGCAATCGCTGCCTTCAGCATGGTGTGCAGTTGCTTTTTGTCCCCGGAAAACGACCGCCCCACAAACGTCGCGCCCAATTGAATCGCCATCGCGCAAGTGTCGACCGGAGGCAGATCGTTGACTACGCCACTCTTCAACGTTGACCCCAGATCGGCGGTCGCCGAGAATTGTCCTTTCGTAAGCCCGTAGCAGCCGTTGTCTTCGATCACATAAATGATCGGCATATTACGCCGCATGAGGTGCACAAACTGCCCCGCCCCGATCGAAACGGTGTCTCCATCGCCCGTAACCCCCAGGGCAAGCAGGTTTTTATTCGCGAGGATGGCTCCCGTCGCGACCGAAGGCATACGCCCATGCACGGAATTGAAGCTGTGCGAGCGGTTCATGAAATAGGCCGGGCTTTTCGATGAACAGCCAATGCCACTGAACTTCATGACACGCTCGGGCTTCACACCCATTTCATACATCGCATCGATAATGCGTTCCGAGATTGCGTTGTGCCCGCATCCCGCGCACAGTGTCGTCTTACCGCCGCGGTAATCGATAACCTGCAGCCCAATCCGGTTGGTCTTTGGCGCGGGCGTCGGCGTCGTTGTCGTCCCCATTTACTTACCCTCCATCATCATCAGTTCGTCAGTAATCGACCGCGCATCGATCGGCAGTCCATGGATATGGCAGATCGAACGCAAGCGCGGCGTCAGCTCTGCTTTAATATCGAGTTTCAACAGACTGGCCATCTGACCATCGCGATTCTGCTCCACGATATAAGTACGATCATGTTGCGCAATGAAGTCGTGCACCTCGCGAGTGAACGGATATGCGCGCAAACGCAGATAGTCCGTCTCCAGGTTGTACTCCTTCTGCAGTTGGTCGCGCGCCTCAATCAGGGCCCAGTGCGAAGTCCCGTAGGCGATAATGCCCACTTTCGCTTTGCCGCTGCCCGCCATTTCCGGCCTCGGCACAGCCGAGCGCGCCGTCTCAAACTTCTTATTGATGCGCTCCATGTTGCGTTCGAAGTCGTCCGGGCGCTCGCTGTACTGGCCCTTTGTATTGTGGCCGCTGCCGCGAGCGAACCAGGCTGCCGCCGGATGATCCGTGCCCGGCAGTGTGCGGTAGCCTACGCCATCACCATCAATATCCTCATAGCGAGAAAAACCACCGAGCCTATCGAGGTCCGCCTTGCTCAGAACTTTCCCGCGGTTGATCGGCTTCTCGGGATATGGAAATGGATCCGACATCCAGTTGTTCATCCCAAGATCAAGGTCCGACATGACAAACACCGGCGTCTGAAAACGTTCCGCCAGATCGAATGCATCCTGCGCCATCGTGAAGCACTCGATCATGGAGTCAGGGAACAGCATGATGTGTTTCGTGTCGCCGTGGCTCAGAAGCGCGGTGGAGAGTATGTCGCCCTGCGCCGTCCGGGTGGGCAACCCAGTTGAAGGCCCGACGCGCTGGATATCCCAGATCACAGCCGGCACTTCCACGTAATATGCGAGCCCCACAAATTCCGCCATCAGCGAGATGCCAGGACCAGCCGTCGCAGTCATGGAACGCGCGCCCGCCCAGGCTGCGCCAATCACCATGCCCACCGCCGCCAACTCGTCTTCGGCCTGCACCACGGCAAACGTCGCTTTGCCATCCGGCCCGATTCGGTATTCCTTCATGTAGTCGATCATCGTCTCGACCAGCGACGACGAGGGCGTAATCGGATACCACGTCACCACCGTGCATCCGGCGAACATGCAGCCCATCGCGGCCGCCGAGTTGCCGTCGATAATGATCTTTCCTTTCGTCTTGTCCAGGCGGCTGATGTGGTACGGATCGCGCTTCTTCAAGTTCGCAGCCGCATAATCGTGGCCCGCCTTCGCCGCCGCCAGGTTCAAGTTTGCGGCTTTGGCCTTGGTGGCAAATTGCTTCCGAATCGCCTTCTCCACCTCGGCAAATTCGATCTCCAGCAACTGCGCCGCCACCCCAACGTAAATCATGTTCTTGATCAGCTTGCGCAACTTGGCTTCCGAACACACCGCCGCCACCAACTTGTCGTAGGGCACAGCATAAAAAGTCAGATCATTGCGCAATTTATCGAGTCCGAGCGGCTCGTCGTACAGTACGCTCGCCCCCGGCGCCAGAGTCCTCACGTCATCGTGCGCCGTTTCGGCGTTCATCGCGATCAGAAGATCGATTTCCTTCTTCCGCGCAATGTACCCGTCTTTGCTGGCGCGAATCGTAAACCAGGTCGGCAGACCGGCAATGTTCGACGGGAACATGTTTTTTCCCGAAATCGGCACGCCCATCTGAAAAATGCTACGCAACAGGACGGTGTTCGAGCTTTGCGAGCCCGACCCATTCACCGTCGCCACCTGAATGGTCATGTCATTAACAATGCGTTTCTGCCCCGGTTGGCCCGATGACTCCCGGGGCACAATATCCGTTGTCGCCATTTCCCTGAACCTTCCTTTGTTTTTGACCGGACGACCCCGTCCGGTAGTTGGTCGAAGTGTGAGCGGAAAACTCTTTATTATACCGCCCCGAACGAGTCGAAACGAACCGCCCCGCCTCGCCTCCTCGATACACCTTTGATTCTCTCAGCGAGCCAGACTGCGTGTTCAGTCCCGGGACTTCCGCGTTGAAAAGGTTTGACACGCACTTGACACAGCTATGACACAAACCGCTGCGGAACAACCTACCGTGAAGTTGCGGCGATTTTGGTTCACGAGGCGAAATCGCCGAACTCAATTTCGAAATCTGGAGTCTTGCAAATGAAAAACGAAACACTCACACCAGTTCCATCCTCCGAATCCATGAATTCGACAGAAGTCTCACCCGCAGCAACCAGCGTCAAGCGCCGCTCCTTTCTGAAGGGCATGGGCGTAGCGGGCGCCGCGCTGGCCAGCGGTTCTCTCCTCGCCACTCTCGGCCGAGGGCGAAGCTCACGCGCAGTCTCCGAAGAGTCTCAGCGCGGGCGACACGGCCATCCTGCGCTTTCTGGCCGCGGCGGAACTCATTGAGGCCGACCTCTGGCAACAATACGCCGAGCTCGGAGGAGTTACACCGGGCAAGCAAAACCCTTATCAGAAGGCCCTGCAAAAACTCGATGGCGACGGCTCACAATACATCGCGAGCAACACGCTTGACGAACAGAGCCACGCCACATTCCTGAATGCTTACCTCATCTCGAAGGGCGCCGAGCCAGTCTCTCTCGACGCCTTCCGCACTCTGCCCAGCAGCCAGGCCACCGGCGCGCAGCAGATCGGCCGCCTCACCAATCTGATGAACCTCACCGTCGACACCAGCTGGTACACGCGTTACCGCAGCACCGGCAATCCCGACTTTGGCGACACCTTCCCGCAGGCCATCAATCTCGTCAATGTGCCGGCGATTCCTCGCAACGATGATGACTTCGGCCCGCCCGATCACATTCAGGCCATCGCTAACACAGCCGCCTTCCACTTCGGAACCATCGAGCAGGGCGGCAGCACTCTCTACTCCGCCATGGCCCAGAAAGCCAGCAACCTGGAAGTCCTCCGCATTGTCCTCAGCATCGGTGGCGACGAAGTGGCGCACTTTCTCGAGTGGGTCGATTTCGCCGGAAATGGCGTGCAAACGCCCATCGCTCCCTTCACCGATCCAACCAACGGACTCACGTTTCCGGATTTCAATGCAACCGGAGATCCTGAGCTGCAAACCAATCTGATCTTCCCGATTCCCTGCAAGTTCATTAATGAGAGTCTGCCGAATTGCGCGGTGATTCGCCCGACCAATCCAAAAGGGATTGCCGGAGGAGTCGTAAACTTTCTGACCGCCGACGGCCTTTTCCAGGGCCAATCGCCGGCGTTCTTCAAGACACTTAACACGCTGGCCAAACAGGCCGACGCAGCGCAACGCGGTTTCTGACAATTACCGACGGGAAACACGGACGCCGTGGAATAAATCCTGCGGCGTCCGTTATTGCAAAGCAGCAACCATTCGATCCAAGTGAGGAACTCATGTTTGAAGGACTTTTCCAGCCTACGCATCTGCTGATAATTCTCGGAATCGCCTTGCTCCTCTTCGGGCCAAAGAAGCTGCCCGAACTCGGCAAGGGCATCGGTGAGAGCATTCGCGGCTTCAAGTCCGCGATGAAAGAACCTGATAATCCGCCCGAGAAAGCGGCACCCGGCGCGAGCGCTCAGAACTGACGTAACGCCAAACTAATGAGCCAACCTCGCCCAGACTTGCATCGACCGCTACAATGGACGATCAATGGCTCGCGAAGAGGCAGGTTTATCCGGCTCGCGAAATGCGAAGGCCGCTGTCCCAGACGACAAAGTCTGGAAGGTCGCTTTGGCTGGTTTCGGAACGGTGGGCAAGTCCGTCGCCAAAATCCTCGTCGAGCGCTCCGGCATTCCCGTCCGCCTCACCCACGTTTGCAATCGCAACGTCGCGCGCAAAAAAGTTGACTGGATTCCCCCGGATGTCGTCTGGACAGAAAACATCGACGACGTTCTCTCCTCCGACGTCGACGTCGTCGTCGAGGTGATGGGCGGGGTACTCCCCACCGAAGATTGGGTGCGCCGCGCGCTCGCGTCCGGCAAGTCCATCGTCACCGCGAATAAACAGCTCATCGCGCATTGCGGTCCTGAATTGATTGGCATGGCGCGCCGCCTGCACCAGTACATCGAGTTCGGCGCCTCGGTCGCCGGTGGCGTGCCGGTGATTTCAGGCCTCCATCAGGGATTGGCTGGTGACAATCTCTTCAAGATCTGCGGAATTTTGAACGGCACGTGCAACTACATCCTCACGCAGATTGAAAGCAGCGGAGTTCCCTTCACCACTGCGCTGCGCGAGGCGCAGAAACTGGGCTTTGCCGAAGCCGATCCCACCGACGACCTCGACGGCCTCGACGCGCGCGCCAAACTCGCCATCCTGATTCGCGTCGGACTGCACTGCAACGTCGCATCGAACAGCATCGTGGCACGATCCATTTCACCGATTGACGCCATTGATTTCGAATACGCGAACCAGCTCGGATGCACGATCCGCCAAATCTCGCTGGCCGAACTGAAAGGCAACCAACTGTTCGCGGCCGTGCAGCCGTCGCTGGTCCCGCTGAATTCGCCACTCGCGCGCGTCGAACGCAGCCAGAATCTGGTGGTGGCGACCGGCACCTACGGCGGAGAAACCGTTTTCGGCGGGCACGGCGCCGGCGGACATCCCACGGCCGTCGCCGTCGTCTCCGATATTCTGGCTATCGTTCATGCGAAACGGGCTCAAAGTGGCCGCGGAGGGCACGCCTCCGAAATACCCGTCGCAAAATCCCCCACCGTCACGTCCGATTTCACAACCCGACACTATTTACGTTTTCTGGTGAAAGACCGTCCCGGCATTATCGCCAGCCTCGCGACGATTCTTGACAAGTCCGGCATCAACATCGACTCGGTATTGCAAAGGCCCGGCTTCCCCAAAACCCACCTGCCATTCCTCATCAGTCTGGAAGAATGCAAAACGTCGCTCGTGAATCAGGCCTTGAAGCAAATCAACGCGCTGGATTTCATGGTGCAGCCGTGTTTGCACATGCCGATTTTGTAGGGGGCATGACGATTCTGCAGAGGGGTGACGATTCTATAGAGAGTGGAAGAGCGGCCCTTCAGGGCCGCGCACGCTGCGCAAATCCAGACCGGGCTTTAGCCCCTGTGTTCCTACGCTTCCACCTGGAAGAACTGCGCCATCTTGCGGAATTTTTGGTAGCGGCTCTCCAGCAGCTCGCGTGCCGACTTTCCTTTGATTTCTGAGAGCTGCTGTTGTAACGCCGCATCCAGCAACTCGGCGGCGCGCGCATGATCGGTGTGTGCGCCGCCGGGCGGCTCAGGAATAATGCCGTCGATACAGCCCAGCTCGCTCATGTCTTTGGCCGTGATCTTCATGGCCTCCGCGGCTAGCTCTTTCTTGCTCGCGTCACGCCACATGATGGACGCGCAGCCTTCCGGCGAGATCACCGAGTAAACCGAATTCTCCATCATCAGCACGCGGTCCGCGACCGCGATCGCCAGCGCGCCGCCGCTTCCGCCCACGCCAATCACCGTCGCGATGATTGGCACTTCCAGCCGCGACATCTCCAGCAGGTTGCGGGCAATCGCTTCGCCCTGTCCGCGCTCTTCCGCGTGCAACCCCGGATAAGCACCGTCGGTATCGACAAAAGTGAAGATCGGCCTGCCGAACTTCTCGGCAATCTTCATCACCCGCATCGCCTTGCGATAGCCCTCCGGATGCGGCATGCCAAAATTCCGGTAAACGCGTTGCTTGGCATCGCGCGCCTTTTGCTGACCGACGACGACAACTTCTTCGCCGTGAAAGCGCGCCATCCCGCACACGATCGCCGGATCGTCTCGAAATCCGCGATCGCCATGGACCTCGCTCCAGTCCGTAAAAATGCGTTCTACGTAATCGAGCGTGTAGGGCCGCTGCGGATGCCGCGCGAGATTCGTCCGCTCCCAGGCATTCAGGTGCAACGACAACTCCTGACGAAGATCTTTCAGCCGATCGTGCAGTTGTTGAATCTGCCGGTGCGTCTC
The DNA here is from genome assembly GCA_963698865.1 of uncultured Acidobacteriaceae bacterium. Lineage (GTDB taxonomy): Bacteria > Acidobacteriota > Terriglobia > Terriglobales > Acidobacteriaceae > Acidiflorens. The sequence continues at coordinate 179,028 of CAVOSL010000008.1, forward strand.
GCTGCTTTGCCCTTCGAGCGACTCCAGGCGCGCGATCTGCTCCTCGATCTTGTCCAGTTCCTGCTGCGCTTTCAGCCCAGATTCCATGCCGATAACGTTTCCATTTCCTCGAGTCTTGTGCGTTTCCACGATGGAGAGGAGAAATTCCGCACCCGCTACGGAAGGATGCGCCGCGCCCGATTCCGCCTGACGCGCGCGTTTTAGTTTGGCCCGACGCATTGGTCGAATCTTTGAGTCACGATCAACTTACTACAGCTCAACTAATGACGCGGACGCTGCCGCGGCCGCACAGTTCCTCAACCCGGCTCAGAAAATTGCGGTCCGGCATCACATTATAGCCTTCGGCTTCCATCACCACCATGAAATCGCCGTCGCGTTCCAGGTCGAACAATACCTTGGCCTCGCCCTTGCGCTCATTAAAAAGCGCATGCAAGGCGTCGACAGTCCCGTCGTTCGCACTTTCCAGTAGCAGCCGAATACGAAGGGCTTTGGGCAATGGCACGCGCGCCTCATCCAGCGGGATAATGTCGTTGGCAGTGAGCTTCGCATTCGCGCCTTCTTCAATGCGAACCCCGCCGCGAATCAGCACCGGAACTTCGAGCTTCACTTTCTCCGCCAGCTTCCTGTACGCCTCCGGAAAAACCAGCAGCTCGATTTTTCCGTGCATGTCTTCAAGCGTCCCCTGTGCCCACAGTTCGCCGCTGCGCTTCGACTTGGCCACGCGCACGCCCGAGATCAAGCCCGCCGTCGTGATGTTTTCGTCCTTGGCCGTCGACCGCTTCATCGCGGAGATATCTTCGGTCGACAGCGCGTTCAGGTCCAGCAGCTTATCTTTGTACTTTTCCAGCGGGTGGCCGGTGATAAAGAATCCCAAAACTTCTTTTTCCGCTGCCAGCCGTGCCTGCTCGTCCCAGTCCGGCACGTTGGGAAGCGCGTCGTTGGCCTGCTCTGAAGGTTCGTCCGCAAAGATCCCAAACAGCCCATGCTGGCCGGACTCGGCATCCCTCTGTGTTTTCTGCGCTCGATCAATCGCTTTATCGAGTGCCTGCATCACCTGCGCGCGCCGCCCGAAGCAATCCATCGCCCCGCTCTTGATCAGCGACTCCAGCACGCGCTTGTTAAGCAGCCGCAGGTCGACTTCTTCGCAAAATTCATACAGCGACCGGAACGGCCGTCCCAGTTTCTTGCGCGCCGCCGTGATCGACTCAATCGCATTGCCGCCCACATTCTTCACCGCCGCCAGTCCGAAGCGAATTGCCTGCTCATGAGGAGTAAAGTTCGCGTCGCTGATGTTGATGTCCGGCGGCTCAACCGCAATTCCCATCTCGCGGCATTCGTTGATGTACTTGACCACGCTGTCCGTATCACCCGTGATCGAAGTCAGCAGCGCCGCCATGAACTCGATCGGATAGTGCGTCTTCAAATACGCCGTGTGATACGCCAGCAACGCGTAAGCGGCCGAATGCGATTTGTTGAAGCCGTATCCGGCAAATTGCGCCATCAGGTCGAAAATCTTTTCAATCTTCTTCGGCGGATACCCATTCTTCGTCGCGCCCTGTACAAAGCGCTCCCGCTGCGCCGCCATCTCTTCCGGTTTTTTCTTCCCCATGGCGCGGCGCAGCAAATCCGCGTCACCCAGCGAATAGCCCGCGAGCCGGTTCGCCACCTGCATCACCTGCTCCTGATAAACGATGACGCCCAGCGTCTCCTGCAAAATCTCTTTTAGCTCCGGCAGTTCATATTCAATCTTGCGCCGCCCGTGCTTGCGCTCGATGAAGTCGTCAATCATGCCGCCCTGAATCGGCCCCGGCCGGTAGAGTGCATTCAAGGCCGTCAGGTCTTCGATCGAATTCGGCTGATACCGCCGCAGCACATCCCGCATCCCGTGCGATTCAAACTGGAACACTCCCGAAGTCAATCCGCGATGAAAAACTTTCTGATACGTCTCCTGATCTTCGAGCGGGATCTCATCGAGTGTTAGTTGCTTACCCTCTTGTGCCAGCAGCTTGAGCGTGTCATCAAGAATCGTCAGCGTCGTGAGCCCGAGAAAATCCATCTTCAGCAGGCCCATCTTCTCGATGGCCACCATGTCAAAGGCGGTCACGATTTCGTCGTTCTTCGTCTTGTGCAGCGGCACCAGCTCAATCAGCGGCCGCGGAGAAATCACCACGCCCGCGGCATGAACTCCCGAGTTACGCACCATCCCTTCCAGCTTCCGCGCCGTGTCGAGCAGTTGCCGCACCTGCGGCTCTTTCTCGTACGCATCCTGAAGCGCTGCCGACTCTTTCAGCGCATCCTCCAGCTTGATGTTCAGCGTCGTCGGCACCATCTTCGCGATGCGATCGACATCGCTGTAGGGCATGTCCATCGCGCGCCCTACGTCCTTGATCGCGGCCTTCGCGGCCATCGTGCCAAACGTAATAATCTGCGCGACATTTTCGCGCCCGTACTTCTGTGTGACGTAATCGATCACTTCGCCGCGCCGGTTCATGCAGAAATCAATGTCGATATCGGGCAACGAAATGCGCTCCGGATTCAGAAAGCGCTCAAACAGCAACTCGTGTTGCAGGGGGTCGATGTCCGTAATCCCCAGCGAGTACGCAACCAGCGCCCCCGCCGCCGATCCGCGCCCCGGCCCCACCGGAATCCCCTTCTCCCTCGCGTGCCGAATAAAGTCCCACACGATCAAAAAATATCCCGCAAACTTCATCTGCTGAATGATGGCGATCTCGCGCGAGAGCCTTTGCTCATAATCGGCCAGCGAATGCTTCAGCCGCCCTTGATCAAAGAGCCGCCGCAAACTCTCCATCCGCCGCGCAAACCCCTGCCGCGTAATGTGCTCGAAATAGCTGTCGGCCGTAAATCCCTCAGGCACGTCGAACCGCGGAAACGGGCTCGGAACCTTCTCGAGCTGCAGGTGGCAGCGCTCGGCAATCGCCATCGTCCGCGACAGCACGTCCGGCGCATCCTTGAACACGCGCAGCATCTCGTCGCCGTTCTTGACGAAAAACTGGTTGCCCTCAAACTTCATCCGGTTCGTATCCTGGATCGACTTCCCCGTTTGAATGCACAACATCACGTCCTGCGCATGGGCGTCGTCTTCGCAGAGGTAGTGGCTGTCGTTCGTCGCGACCAGCGGCAGTTCGAGATCTTTCTCCAGTTGAAATAATCCCGGGTGGATGCGGTGTTCCATCTCGAGCCCCTGATCCTGAATCTCGAGAAAGAAATTCTCGCGGCCGAACAAGTCGCGATAAAAGGCCGCCGCCGCCCGCGCCGCATCGTAGTTCCCTTCCGTCAGCCGCTCCGCCACTTCACCCTTCAGGCACCCGGAAAGCCCGATCAATCCCTTCGCATGTTCGGCGAGAAATTTCTTGCTCACGCGCGGCTTGTAATAAAACCCATGCAGCGAGGCCTCGGAAGTGATCTTCACCAGATTGCGGTAGCCTTCTTCGTTTTCCGCAAGCACCAGCAGATGGTTGTAGGTATCGCCTTCGGGCGGAGTCCGTTGGATGTCGTGGTCGTCCTTCTTGCAGATGTATAGCTCGCAGCCCACGATCGGCTTCACCCCGGCCTTGTTCGCCGCATTCACAAAATGCACGGCGCCAAAAATATTGCCGTGGTCGGTCATCGCCACCGCCGGCATGCCAAGCTCTTTTACGCGGTCAACCAGTTTCTCGACATCGCACGCTCCGTCGAGCATCGAGTAATCGCTATGCAGGTGCAAATGGACAAATTCAGGCATGTGGGCTCAAAGTAACGCGAAGCTTGACAAAAAGGTTGCGCTCATTTTAACGGTGAATAAAGCAAGGAAAACTGCGAAGTTATCCACAGAAGAGGAAAACAAGCAAATGGCGTTATTGCCCCTCGCTCACGCCCGGTAACCGGAAGTCGACTCCGCGGTCCTGATTCGCTCGAATGGTCGCCTGTACATCGATCACCGAGAGCGGAACCCGCTCCGTGCGCTGCGGCGTGAAGACATAAATCAGATCGTCCACGATCGCGTAGTTGCGAACCTCACGCTGATGCTGATCTCGATAAATAAGAACAGTCGCCGGATCGTTGTCGGCTTCCTTGCTCGCCGCTGGCTCCGCCTGACGCCTCATCGGCCGGGCCTGCGCGTATGCATCCTGATCCTGCTCGCGCAGCGCCTGCTGCTCTTCGAGATTCTCCTGATTCATCTCGTCCGCAATCTGGCGTTGCTCGGCGTCATCCGACGGGTAGCTATCCCACCACCAATACGGATCAATTCCCGGGAGATAGCTGTAATACGGGTAACCGTAGCCGTAGCCCGGATACCCGTACCCATACCCAAAACGATTTCGGAAGCGATGGTCGAACCGTCCGTGATTGAAATGGCCGCCGCGACTGTAGAATTGCCGCGATCCCAGGTGGGACCCTGAACCGTAACGCGAACCGGCGCCCATCACACCATGCGAAACGAAGCCTGCGTGCCCGCCGAACCCTCCACCGGTGTGACCGCCGCTGAATCCGCCGCCCCCATGCCCGCCGCCAAAGCTGCCATGCCCGCCGCTGAATCCGCCGTGGCCTCCGCCGGACGAGCCATGCCCTCCACCGCGCTGCGCGTAGACAGGCACTACCGAAATAATCAGGAGGAACGCCGCGAAGGCAAGCAGGCGACGCATGGCGGTATTATACGCCACTTGTTTCCAGCCGGAAATCTCTGAAATCAGCGACAGTCGGGCGTCTTACACGCCTTTAACCATCGGCTATTTCTTCTTGCCCTTGTTTGCCGGAGCTTTCTTGGAAGACGATTTCTTAGCCGGTTTGGCCGCTGGCTTGGCGGCTTTCTTGGGTGCTTTCTTGGCCGCTGGCTTAGCAAGCGTAGCCGCCGGCTTCTTGGCCGCTTTCTCCGGCTTCGCAGCGACCGCAGCCGTTGCCTTGGCAGCGCCCTTGGTCGCAGCCTCGGGATTTGCTACCGCCGCAGCGCCCACCATCGGCGCAGCCACCTTCGCTACGTTCTTCAGCACAGGCGCCGCTTTCTTGAGCCCAGGAGCCGCCTTTCCCGCCGCACCGGCAGCCACAGCCGCTACCGCCTGCTCCTTGCCCTTAACCTTGCCCTTTTCCGCGACCGCCCCGGCTGCCTTGGCTCCCCGGCCGCGCCGCACCGGTGCCGGTGGGGGCGGAGGCGGCGGAGGCGACAGCGGCTTCAAATATTTCAAAGTCTCGGTCCGCGAACGCAGCTTGCCATCCAGCAACAGCATAAACACGTCATTGGCAATCTTGGGATACTCCGGCATCTGCGGCGTGATCCGCAGCTCGGTCATCTCCGGCAATGGAACCTTCTGCTGCACCTGACGCCACTTGGTAAAGAAATTCTTGATCTTCTGCGTGACCGCCTGCTGCTTCGCCGTCACCGCCAAAAACAAAACCATCTCCGGGCGCGCCGACGAGAGCAACTGCCACGTCCGCGAAGGCGTTGCCGCTTCCTTCCCCATCAACCGCTTCGCCAGATCGCGGGCATTATCTTCCACGTCCTTCCACGCCTCGACCAGATCCTTGCGCGGAATCGCTCGCCGCAAATCCGCAACATCCTTGTCGCCCATGCGCGAAGTCAAAAAGTACAGAACCGCCGCCGCCATATCCGGCATGTAGCCGAGTTCATTCATCTGCTGCCGAGTCTTGGCCAGCGCACTCAACCCGGCCGAATCCACCTTCGCCGTGCTCCAGCGCGGATGCAGCACCTTCAGCCAGCCTTCCTTCTCGTAAGCCTTGAGCACGCTCAGCGCATCGTCCTCATACGCCAACTGCTCGATCTCGTACCCAATATTGCTATTGCGAATGTGGTCGATGTAACTATTTTCCTTGCCCGACTCGTACCGCGCCTGCGTGCGCTCTTCGAGCGGCCAGTGGAAGCGCGTGGTAAAGCGCGTCGCGCGAATCATCCGCGACGGATCTTCCAGGAAGGCATAGTTGTGCAGAACACGAATGACCTTCGCTTCGATGTCGGCGGCACCATTAAAGGGATCCATCAGCAGCCCGCGCGATCCCTCGTTCAACGAGAGCGCCATCGCGTTCACCGTGAAATCGCGGCGCCGCAAGTCTTCAATAATTGTCGCGGGAGCGATGATGGGAGGCTTGCCGGTTTTTTCGTAGCGCTCGGAGCGCGCCATCGCGATCTCGGCGCGCACGCCACCCGGAAATGTCAGCAGCAGCGACCGCGTGTCTTCATCCGCGTCGCCAATCACAGCGCCGGCCTTCTCCAGGTCCTTTTGCAGCTTGAGCGCATTGCCCTGCACGGTGAAATCGAGATCGCGGATGGGAAAACCGGTGATGATGTCGCGGATCGCGCCACCGGTCAGGTACACGTTCATCTCCGCCGCTTTCGCAGCGTCTACTACCAGTGTGACTGCCTTTTGTTGGTCCGGCGAGAGCCGGGTTTCCAGGGTATAGATGTAATCGGCCATGCCGTCCTAGTCGTCTCGATCGTCTTGCCGGGGCTGGATCCGGGGGTTATTCACAGTTTTTCCACAGGCGAACGCGCGATCCCTTGGAGAGCTTCCCAACTGCAGAATCTAACTCGCTCTAGCCATTAGACTTATACAGGAACATTCCAATTTCAGCAAGCTACAGAAAATAACACAAGGTTTACCGTTTGGCTACTGTGAAAGGACAAACTGTTCGATTCCATGCCGGAGGTGCGAGAATCCCTGTGGGAGCGTCTCATTCGTCAGCCGAGCCTGCGGCAAAAGTACGAGCTTTGGGGTGGCGCAGCGCTTTAGCGCTGCGGTGTAGGTTTTATCATTTTGGCGGCTTCAGCCGCTGAGGTCGGCACCCGCGACTTATCGCACTTCTGCAACATGCCACAATCGGATGGAGCGCCCGTCTGACCCCATGTCCTCGACGCACAAGAAAGTAATCGTTCGCAAAGCCGACCGCGACTCCATCAACGGTTACGTCGCGCCCGCAAACTTTGTCGTCGACGGCAAGCTCGAACTGCTCAACACCACCGGCAACGTCGTCTCCATCGACCTGCGCGACATCAAGGCCGTCTATTTTGTCCGCGAATTCTCCGACACCGACCTGATGGTCCGCAAAACCTTCACCACCCGGCCGCGCACTGAGGGCCTGTGGGTGCGCCTGAAATTTAAGGACAGCGACGTCATCGAAGGCATTCTCCCCAACGATCTAACGCAAAATCCCGCCGAAGGATTTCTGATCAATCCTCCCGACCTGCGCTCCAACACACAGAGAGTCTTCGTCCCGCGCGAAGCCCTGACCTCGGTCAATGTGCTGGCCGTCGTAGGAGCAGGCAACCGCCGCCGCCGCAAAGGCCCGCCCGACACCCGTCAGGTCACGCTCTTCGAATCCTAAAATTTACTCGATTATCGTTGCTTGTGCCTGGTTCGTACGCGCCGCTCCCTCCGGGCACACGCGTTCTTGGTCAAAGTAGACGGGAGAGAGACCTCTATAAGAGGCGAAACAAAAGCGCAAGCTTGTGCTAACGCCTGTGGGTGTTGAAAAAGTCGATGTTTGAAGCGACCTTGTGCTCTGCCTGTGAGTGGAGCCGAGTGGTTCCTCTCTTTTTTCTAGGTGGCGAGAACCGTTGAGGCTGGTGGTCGGCCGAGGAACCGGACCAAGCGTTTGAGGTTCTGCGCAGCTGCGGCCAGGAAGAACTGCTCGCGCACAAACCTGAGTCGCCGTAGACGCAAGCGCCGCAATCCGATCTGATTCTTCAGTTCCGCGAACAAGGCTTCCACCTTCTTCCTTTGCCGCTGTGCCTTGGCGAACTCTGGCGTGTTGACCAACTCCCGCGCCCGTTGTCGGGCGGGTTCGTTCTGGTGGATGATGAGGCCCCGGAAAGCGGCACTGGTGCACTGTGGTCGGAGCGAGCACGGGCCACACTTTTTGCGTGTCCCGATGTAGTTGAAGGCGCGATTCCGATAAACTCGACCCCCGTAGTTGAGTGGCTGGCCAGCGGGACAGATATAGCGATTGTGCTCCGGTTCGTACGTGAAACGCTCGGGACCGAAGAATGGACTCCTCTTTCTGTGGATACTGTCGCGGGTCCGCATGTAGGGAGTGATGCCGCGATCGGCCAGCCACTGTAAGAACTCCCCGTTCCCATAGGTCGTGTCGGCCGCCACCGATTCGGGCTTTCGTCCTTGCCACTCGGCAAAACGGGTCAGCATGTCCTGTGCAGCCACCGTCTCCTGGCTCATGCGCGCCGCCGTGGCCTGCACTCCGACGATCACACAGCTGTCGTTATCCACCAGATAGTTGTCGTAGTAACCGAGACGCGCCGGGGTGCCGCCTTTGGTGGCATAGGTGGAATCGGGATCGGTGGTCGACACCTGATCCTGCTCGTGCACCGGCTCCTCCACCGGGTTCTGCTCTTCCACTTCCCGCAGATACTGCCGCACGGTGTGATGGACCTGGGCTGCTTCCGCTAACTGCTCCCGTGGAATCCGGCTCTCCTTGGCGGCGTTCGCTTCCACGAAGCTGCCATCGACGGAGAGATTCTTTCCGCTCACCAGTCCCACTTCCACACACTGCCGCACGATCTGCTCAAACAATTGCTCAAACAGCTTCGACTCCTGAAATCGCCCGTGCCGGTTCTTGGAGAAGGTCGAGTGATGCGGAATCTCCTGATCGAACCCAAGACCGGTGAACCATCGCCAGGCCAGGTGCATGCGCAACTCTTCTACAAGTTTGCGCTCACTGGTAATGCCGTACAGATAGCCGATCAGCAGAATGCGCAGCAGCAACTCAGGATCAATCGACGGTCGCCCTGTCTCGCTGTAGCTGTCTTTCAGTTGCTGCCGTACGAACTCGAAGCTGATGTGCTTGTCGATCAGCCGCAGCAGATGATGTTCGGGAACTTGATCTTCCAGGCGGAAGTAGTAGAACAACGCTTCGGAACGGTCGTGTTGCCCCATCATGATCAGCAGGCCTCCGACGATCAGAATCAAACAGAGCATGCGAATGCTTTCTTCTAACATGCTTCCGCTGAATCTCATCCTGCTAATCGAGTGACTTTTTCAACACCCACGCCTGTTTACGCCAACATACGATTCTCGGTGACCACGCATCAGTTTCGGTCACGCAAGGTAGGAATCGCGAGGAGCGGTGTCCTACCATCAACTCGGCTTTACTTTCGCATTTCGGGTCGACCTGTTCCGCCGTGACTACGAAGCAACTCGGCAACATCATCATTGCGACAGTAGCAAGCGCCGTCGAGAGGCGTTTTGCCTTTTTCGTTTTCCGAGTTTACATCTGCTCCCTTTGATAAAAGCAACGCAACTGCCTCCCGATGGCCCTTTATCGCTGCAAAGTGCAGGGGAGTGTATCCGTAAATAGTACGTGCATTCACGTCGCCGCCTCTTTCCAAGAGATAGGCCAAAGTAGTTAGCCAGTTGTTTTCAGCGGCCCAATGCATCGGAGTCCGAAACGCATTGTCTCTTTCGTGAACCTGCGCAGGATTCTGTTCAAGTAAGGACTTGATCTCGTCCAGCTTGCCTCTTCTGGCAACCAACACACAGGACTTTGAACCCACTCAGGATACTTCTCGCTCATCCCTGGCCTTATCACTTCTTCTTGAACGCCTCGACGGTGGAACCGGAAGCCTGTAGAAATCATTTCGCAGAAACGGCGCGCGATCTCGTTTAGGTTTCCGAGGAAACCGGCAGACCCCGGCGGGTCGACAAGCCAGCGCGGCAGTTCGTCATGTCTTTTACCAGATTTCATCCGTGCTGATTGTACCGTGTACTCAAGATGGTTGACGAAAAATCGCCATTTCACTCAAAACCCGCACCACTTTTGAACAGCCGGACGTCACGCACTCCGCGCCGACCCGAACCACGACATCACCTCCTCCGAACTCCTTGCGTTTACAATCACCTTTCGCAGAAAGGTCCAATCCCATGAAGCTCTCCCAAATCGCCGACGCCATCGGCGCAAAAATCGAAAACGCCGACCCCGCCACCGAAATCACCGGCGTCTCGGGCATCGACCAAGCCATCCCCGGCCAACTCACCTTCGTCCACAATCCCAAATACGCGGCCGCCGCCAAAACCACGCGCGCCTCGGCCGTCATCGTCGACGAAAAATTTCCCGCCATCTCCACCGGCATGTTGCGCACCAACAATCCCTATCTAGCCTGGGCCAAAGCGGTCGAGCTCTTCTATCAATCGCCGCGCTATGCTCCTGGAATTCATCCCACCGCAATCGTTCACCCCACAGCAAAACTCGGCAAAAACGCCCACCTCGGTCCCTACGTCACCATCGATGAAGACGTCGAAATTGGCGACAACGCCGTCCTTCTTGCCCATGTCGCCATCTATCGCGGAGTAAAGATCGGCCACAATTTCTTCGCCCACACGCACGCCGTCGTCCGCGAGTTCTGCGAAATCTGCAACAATGTCCTGCTCCAGAACGCAGTCGTCATCGGCTCCGACGGCTTCGGCTTCGCCAAGGACGAGTCCGGCCACTGGCACAAAATCGTTCAGTCCGGCAACGTAGTCGTCGGCGACGACGTCGAGATCCAGGCCAACACCTGCATTGACCGCGCCAACGTGGGCCACACCTCCATCGCGCGCGGCGCCAAGCTCGACAACCTCGTCCACATTGGACACGCCTGCTCCATCGGCGAAGACACTCTCCTCTGCGCCCAGGTCGGCCTCGCCGGCACCACCGACGTCGGCAACAAGGTCATTCTCGCCGGACAAGTCGGTGTCGCCGGCCACGTAAAAATCGGCGACGGCGCCATCGCCATCGCGCAAAGCGGCATCCCCCAAGACGTCGCTCCTGGTGCCATGGTCAGCGGCGCCCCCGCCATCGACCACAAGTTATGGTTGCGCTGTTGCGCGGTGTACCCCAGGCTGCCGGACATGGTCAAGACATTGAGGAAGCTGGCGAATCAATCCTGAACTCATTCTCCCGGCTGCCCAGTCTTGCGTCCATATGCCGCTGTGGGCGCGCCGAATCGCCGTTGCCACAGCCGTCCATGAGGTGATAGACTTCGCCCCACTTGAAATTGTTTCTTCCCATAACACCGGCGTCCTCGACTTACAAGATCCAGCGTTCTTAGAAGGAAACAATATGTCCTCCCCGTATCTCGTATCTCACTTTGCCGGCTCGAAGCTGCTTCTCCTGTTGGTCCTCACGTTTTTTGCCGTCTGCATCGCTCCGCCGGCACACGCGCAATACGCCGAGAGTGTCCCCTACACCTTTTCCGGCAACAGCGATGGCGCCTCTCCCGCCAGCGCCTTGATCTCCGACTCCCACGGCAACCTCTATGGCACCGCCGTCTACGGCGGCAATACGTCGGGATCAAACTGCCCCGGCCAGGATCCGCCCACCGGTTGTGGCGTGGTCTTTGAACTCACTCCGCCCAGCGGCGGCACCGGCCCCTGGACCGAAACCGTCCTTTACACTTTCCAGGGCGGCAGCGACGGCGCTTATCCGCAGTCCAGTCTCATCTTCGACTCCAGGGGCAATCTCTTCGGCACCACCTCCAATGGTGGTAAGTTGTCAGGCAATTGCAGCGGCCTCGGCGGCTGCGGCGTGGTCTTTGAGCTGACCCCGCCCAGCGGCGGTAAAGCACCCTGGACGGAAACTGTCCTATACACATTCCAAGGCGGAAACGACGGCGCTTTTCCCTACTCCAGCCTGATCTTTGACTTCAACGGCAACCTCTACGGCACCACTTCCGGCGGCGGCACCGGCCTCGACGGCACCGTCTTTGAGCTGAGCCCGCCCAGTGGCAGCCCCAGCACGTGGACCGAGACCGCGCTTTACTCCTTCACCGGCTCCAGCGATGGCGGAAGTCCTCTGGCAGGCGTGATCTTCGACTCCAGCGGGAACCTCTACGGCACGACCTACTCAGGCGCGCACGGCCTCGGCGTTGTCTTCGAGCTCAGCCCGCCCAGCGGCGGCTCCGGCTCGTGGTCCGAGGACGTGCTCTTTGTTTTCACCGGCCACGGCGATGGCGGTCTGCCTTTCGCCGGACTCACCTTCGATTCCAAAGGAAATCTCTACGGCACCACCGCCATCGGCGGCCTCACCTCGGGCGCGACCTGCAAGAAGTCCGGGGGCTGCGGAGTTGTATTCGAGCTCAGCCCGCCTGGCGTCGGCTCCGACGACTGGACCGAAACTCCGATCTACACCTTCACCGCCAGCACCGACGGCGGATATCCCTACGCCGGAGTGATCTTCGATACCCATGGCAACCTCTACGGCACGACGGCACAAGGCGGTGACATCTCCGGTGCAAATTGCAGCGCCTTTGTGGGTTGTGGAGTGGTTTTTGAACTGACTCCGCCCCTCAGCGGCAAGGGGGCATGGAACGAGATCGCCCAATATGCCTTCCACGGCGGCAGCGACGGCGGTTTTCCTTTCGCGGCCCCGCTCTTCGACGCCGCGGGAAATCTCTTCGGCACCGCCTCCTCCGCCGGAAACTTATCCGCCTCCAATTGCGTTGACGCGGGAGGCTGCGGCGTCGTCTATATGTTGACCCCGGAGGTTGCTCCGGTCGTCAAGCTCTCACCCGCATCGCTGACTTTCGCCAATCAAGTCGTGGGCACGACCAGCGCTGCCAAAACCGTGACTGTGACCAACGTCGGCGCGGCCACGCTCAATTTCACCAGCATCACCGCCAGCGGCGACTTCGCGGTCTCCTCGAACGCCTGTGGAGCGACCCTGGCCGTAGGCGCGTCCTGCAAGGTGAAAGTGACCTTCACACCCACGCAGCTCGGCACACGCAGTGGCGCGCTCACGTTTACCGACAACGCTCCCAATAGCCCGCAGAGTGTAGGGCTCTCGGGCACAGGTGTTGCCAACGTCACGCTGACTCCGGCGAGTTACACCTTCAAGAAGACGAAGGTCGGCGCAACCAGCGCGGCCAAAAAATTCACGCTGACCAACAATCAGACCGGGGCGCTAGCCAGCATAGTCATTTCGACCACGGGAGACTTCGCCGTCCAATCCACCACCTGCGGATCGACGCTCGCGTCCAAGGCAAAGTGCACGATCAACGTAACCTTCACCCCGACGAAAACAGGCACCAGAACCGGCCAGCTAAGCGTGAGCGACAACGCCCAAGGCAGCCCGCAGACGGCGAGCCTGACCGGCACAGGAACGTAGCAAATGGTTGTCACTAAAATTTCATTGAGGGTTGTCATCCCGAGCCCGAACGAAGTGAGTGGGCGAGGGATCCGCAGTCCGCTAGTGCCCGACTGTGGGTGGGATTCCACATCGCGAGCGTTTGGGGTGTTTTTCCGAACCTCGCGAGAAGCGGTGGGTCGCGGGGATCATCGGCTCACCACCCGCTCGATTCACCTCTTGGTTTAGCGAGGTTCCCCCGCTGCAGACGACCGTGGAGTCCCACCCTGCAAGAAATGAAGGGCCGGGCACCCGACCGCTGGACGGCTCTTAGTCACGGCGCTGTGGTTCCCGGCGCCGCCGCAAGCGCCATCCAGATGGCCTAGTTTACTTCCTTTTCTCATCGTTACCGCAACTCTGGCAATGGATGAGCGGCAAAGAAATTCCAGCGGACATCATCGTATTGCTGCTGCCACGAGTGCGCGATATTGGGCTCCCAGATGAATTGGACTTCGACATTGTCCGTACATCCCATGGCATCGTTTCCGGTCAGTCCCGCAATGCTCTGCATGGGCGCATCATTCAAGTTGTTCGGCGCGCCGTTTAGACACAGGGGCTTTGTGGTTTTGAACGTGGTGCAGCCATTGGTCGAGGCCCAGAAGTTGAAAGTGTCATCGACCGTATCCAGGTAGAATTTAACGCCGTTGTATTTCGTCGTGCCGTAGTTGCACGGTCCCAGGTTTTGGTCGAGCGTGCCGTGCCACTCCTGCACGGAAATGGGCTGGAATCCCTGCGGAAGCTGTGGAGAGACTACCGGCGGCGGGGTCGTCTGACCTTCCAGTTGGCCCGAAGCGGCGACGATAGCGGCCACAGTACCGGCGAGTTCGACGCCGACCCGCTCCGCCATCTGTCCGCCGGAAGAGAACCCGGCAACGTATACCATGTTCGGGTTCACGTTGTACTGTGTCTCCAGATTGCCGATCAGCGCTTTCAGAAAGCCGATATCGTCTGGACAACCCGTTGCTGGCGGTTCAGCGCACGTCCCACCCTCGCTCTTCGACGGAAACGCTGCATCCATGAAATATGCGTTCCAGTTCCACTGGTAGGTTGACGGGTTATACGTGGATGCAGGTTTGACCAGGATGAAACAGTTCGCGTCGGCGACCGGCACCCAGCCCCAATTTATGGAAATGACGGGCTGCGGGTCAGAGCCGGTGGACTTGGTAGTTTGCGTCCCATGCAGCATCAGAACCATGGGTACCGGACTCGCATGGAGATTCGCGGGGACATAAACTTCGTAGTAACGCGAAATGCTATCCCACATCATCGAGGCATCGATCACTGTTCCGCTGCCCTTGCCGCATACTGCCCCTGCGCTCACCCTCTGGCTCAGCACGCTTGAGGTGCTGGTGAGGTAGGATTTGCCGCCGAGGTAGACCGCTGTGATCGAGCCGGCGCCGGCGGACAATTTTGTGCTCGTGTAACTGGCCACACCTGCGGCCAACGTTACCGTCCCTAGCTTTGTGCTGCCGTTATAAAAAGACACATTGCCAGTAGGTGTGCCGCCGTACGCTGTCGCGGTCGCAGTCGCCGTAAAACTAACCGGATGCCCAACCTCTGACGGATTCTGCGAGGAAACCAAAGTAGTCGAGGTCGGGGCAGGGCCTACCACCTGCGCCACTGAGCTGGACGTGCTGCTCGCGTGCGCGTTGTCACCGGGGTATTCCGCCTTGATCGAATCCGTACCACCTGCTGCCAGAGTCGAGATGGTGTAAGTCGCCGTGCCGCCGCTCAATGTGCCCGTTCCCAGAGAGGTCTTCCCCTGCCAGAACGTGACCGTCTCTCCATCCGCCGGTGCGGGAGCGACCACCGCAGTGAACGTTACCGGTTGGGCATAGACGGACGGATTCTGCGAAGACGTGAGCGTAGTGGTGGTCTTGGTCAAGGCCGAGGCCTGAACCTGCGCCATAAAACAAGAAGCAAAGAGCAGCCAGGGTGCAACGAATAAGCCTGCTGACTTAATCATTACTATATTCCTCTTGTTTCTCTACGATTGGTTTTCCCACCAGAACTGTCCCACGTTCTTCAGCCACCCACATAGGATGTCTTAATACGCTCACCATAATCTGTGACCCGTACCACAAAGTACAGTTACGAAAAAGAGTGACGATGGTCACATCAGAGAGGACGCTAGAACAGTCGGACTTTGTCACGCTCTTGGGGGGGAAACCTGGAAACCTAGGGACAGGACGGGACGTACCCCAGTTTTTTCCAGTCACGCGGCATAGCGTCCATGCGCCTGCTTAGGAGATTACGAGAGCGCTTCGAGGGTCTGCGGAAAACCGATCAGGTGCACGTGATTCGACATCAGGCAGTATCCCAGCAGGGAGAGACCGTAAAGTTGCGAATACTCCCGAGCAGTTCAAGGTAGATGACGCGATCGGCATCGCTGGAGAGGATGACTTGTCGGGCATTCCCCCGCTGCGTAACATGATGGGGAACATCGACAACCACGACGCGGGCCAGCCGAGCCATAGTAAGAACTTAACAGACAAGATTCGGTGCCGGACGACGGATGGCATGTTTTTTGACTTCTTATCGTTCCCAGATTGGGAGCAAATAACTAGGGTACGTCCCGTCTGTCCGACTAAGAACCCTCCCGACCTGCATTGAATCTGGCACGCCTTGTCGACTATTCCTGAACGTGTATAACGCCCCGTAGATGATCGCCGCAAGTCCGGCTGCAACAAGGGAGATCTTCAGCACCGAAAATGCTAGTCTCAACCAAGGAGAATAGTTCCGTGGGAGCTAACGAATGACGCCCAGTTCGACGATTGAGTTTCTCGTCTGGCTCCTGATCGCGGCTTCGAGCATTGCCGTCATTGCTGCGCGTCTACGAATTCCTTACACTGTCGCTCTGGTTCTGGGAGGACTGCTGCTCGGATCGTTTCACCTGCCGATACTGCAACGTCTCTTCGCTCATCCTCCCGACTGGTTAACACCCGATGTCAGCTTGATTATTTTTCTGCCTGCTCTTTTGTTTGAGGGCAGCCTGAAGATTCAGTTTCGACACCTGCGCGAGAGCCTCGTTCCGATTTGTCTACTTGCCACCGTAGGGGTGTTAGCGGCAACTCTGATCTCGGGCTTTGCATTGCATTGGGCCCTAGGAATCCCCGTTCTCGCCGCACTCGTTTTCGGCGCGATTGTGGCAGCAACCGACCCTATTTCGGTACTCGCCATCTTCAAGGACATGGCCGTTGACAAGAGACTCACGATCATCGTGGAAGGAGAGAGTCTCTTTAATGATGGAACAGCGGTTGTTCTGTACGGAATCCTGTTTGGAGCCGTTGCGAATTCTCATTTGGGCATATTGGCCGGCCTTCGCGATTTTGTTGTGGAAGTTGCGGGTGGCATAACTGTGGGAGCGAGCTTGGGCTACGTGTTCAGCAAGCTAACACAGAGAATCGACGACCCGGAAATTGAGATCACCCTCACAACCGTACTGGCATACGGTTCCTACCTACTTGCGCAGTCACTGCACTTGTCTGGGGTTATTGCCACCGTGGCCGCAGGCCTGATGATTGGCAATTTTGGCGTACGCACCGGGATGAGTTCTCGCGCGCGCATTGCGTTGTGGTCGTTTTGGGAGTACGCGTCCTTTCTTATCAACTCCATTCTGTTCCTTCTCATTGGACTCCAGGTGCGTGTGGGCGACTTGTTTCACATGTGGCGGGCTACGATGCTGACGATAGTGGCGGTGCTTGCTGGGCGAGTACTCACTGTGTACGGGCTTGTTCCTATCAGCAGTCTGCTCTCGACTAAAATTCCCTTGCGCTGGCAACATGTCATGGTATGGGGAGGTATGCGGGGAGCTCTTTCATTGGCACTGGTTCTGAGTATTGGGAAGGACTTCCCTTATCGCGACCAGTTCTTGACCATGACTTTCGGAGTGGTTGCATTCACGATCGTGGTTCAGGGCATCACGATGAAACCACTCATCCGATTGCTTGGAATTGGAAAGAACAATGAAGACGATTATTCCCGAGCCCGCGTCCGTCAGCGGGCAATCGCGTCAGCCCTCTCGGAACTGGAGAGCATGGCAGACAAACAATTGATCTCCCGTCAGGTGCACGAACAACTGCGCCATGAGCTTGACGCGAGAATGGAAAATGCAAACATGGCCGTCGATTCCATTCTGGGCGAGAACCAGGACCGTCTTTCCGAGGAGTTGCAGGTCGCACGGGCCCGGCTGAGCGCGGCGGAACAAAGTACGATCGAACAAGCGATGCACGATGGCTGGGTGTCAGCACACACCGCGTCCAAGATGATTGATGAATCCGACTTTCATTCTGGCAAACCAAGCGCCGCTCCACGAAAGTCTATCGTCGCCGAACAATCATGATCGTTATTACTTTAAAATGCGGCGAAATCGAGGAGTCGTAAAACGGTGGTGACCTGGCGTACATCCCGCTTACGTGAACTGTTTCGACCCGCTGCCGATCTTCACCAAGAAGCTGACGAGAGCAGGCAGTTCGACGTCGTTTACTTCGCGATGCTGGTGCTGTCCTCTCTGATCGCGCTGCTCGGTTTGCTTCTAAACAGTCCAGCCGTAATTATCGGAGCGATGCTGATCTCGCCACTCATGGGCCCGATTCTCGCTTGTGGGCTCGCGCTAACCGCCGCCGACTGGAACATCGGAAAGAAGGCGGCACGGAACGTGGGGCTGAGCGTCGCCGAGGCGATTGTCATCACGGTATTTGCCACCTTTCTCTCTCCGCTCCGCGAAGCTACCGCTGAAATCCTGGCACGCACTAATCCCAATCTGATGGATTTGTTGATCGCCTTTTTTTCAGGAATCGCGGGTACTCTTGCACTGGCATCGCGCAAGACTACGATGACCATTCTGCCGGGAGTCGCAATCGCCACCGCCCTCATCCCTCCGCTAGCTACCGTGGGGTATGGCATCGGCACAGCACAGGGAGCAATCGCGAGCGGCGCTTTCATGCTGTTCCTCACCAACTTTGCCGCGATTGTTCTGAGCGCCGGATTGGTCTTTCTCACTATCGGCGTTCGCCCCCAAAGCGCAGGCGCCGACGGCCAGCACTTCATTGCCCGCTACCGGATTGTGATTGCTGTTCTAGTACTTCTGGGGCTGTCCGTTCCTCTAATGAGAACGCTACGGAACGCAGCTCAACAGGCGAAACTCCGAACCGAAGTCTCCAATCTGCTGAGACGCCGACTTCCCAAGTCCGAGGATCGTCAGTTGAATAACGTAAAACTACAAGTTGCCAAGGATTACGTCGCAGTTGCTGCCATTGTGCAGACATCACGGTTCATAGAACCGACGGAAGTGCAGGCACTCCAGAGCGAGCTCACAAGAGTTATCGGGCGCCCGGTTCGGCTTGAACTTCAGCAACTCCAGTTGGCTCGAAAGGAGAGAGCAAGCCCAGTTGAAGGAAAGGACTATTTGGGCGGGGGCGTTGTTCAGCAAACCGAAACCAAAGGGGCAGCCCCGTCTACAACTGCCACCATAGCCAAGGCCCAGGAGAACCACTCAGGCTTCGTTGACGTCTTTGCTTTCTCCGGTCGGAGTCAGCGAGCTAACTGTGCATTCGGTAGGTTTGCAACCGAGCGGGGAGCTGCAGCTTGAAATCAGTGCCTCGCAAAAGCAGACCGTCGGACAGTCTCCCTGGCAAGTCGCGGCCGAATCTGTTTCGCGCGATCTCGGTGTACCACTCCAAATTCGTGCCGACGTTACGTCTGCCGATCCCGGTTGCGAGCTTAAGTACAGGCCGAATTCAATTCGACTGACTGAACCCGGAGACAAGGAACTACGCACGTTTATTCGCACATCGAGTGGACCCGACATCAGCTATGCGCTGACCTATCCCGGCAGCCCAGACATGGCTCTGACGAAGCGTAGAATCGCTTTTCTTAGTCGTCACTTCCACGCGGCGAGCTTGTCCTCCGAGCCAGATCCAAAGCTGGCTCCTGACTTGATTGTGGTCCGCGAAAAAACACATTTTGAGGTACATGGCGGTCAGGTCCTAAGGCGATAAGCAGCCCACAGATACGGGCCGGGTACCCCATCAACTCATTCGCGTTCTGTGCGAATGAGTGGGCTTTCGACTCGACCAAGACTCTCAAAAGTCGGAGGCAGACCGGATATACCCAAAGTTCTAATTCGTAAAAACCGGCCGCGTGCCCCACCCTTCGTTTCTTGAAGGCCGGGATTCCACGGTCATGTCCCGCTTGGGATTTCTTCTGACGCAAGGGATGAACCCGGCGCGCGATACGTCGATGATCCGTGCGCTTACTCTTTTTCGCACCACGCGCCTCTTGATTTTTCATCACAAACCCGCAGTGACAGAAGTCCTAGACTTAGAACTCGTCAACGCCCACAATAGTGATCGACCTGTTTAGAAGGGCCGAGGTGTGCCATCTCCCAGGAGACGCCCCTCGACGCTGTCCGGCCCACTGGTCAAGCTGCTCTTTGACAAATTGTGAGGAAAGAGGCAAGCGGCCACCCGCTCCAGAATCCGTCCAAAAGGCAAAAACACGGCCTAACTCCTTATTCCGGAATACTTTGCGTGTAAGTACATATTTATCAATACTTTAACCAAAAATGGGGAGGGGGGGAGGGGTATGCATTTTCGGTACGGAGCGCACGCATCCTGCTCAAAGTATTAGAGATACGCCAACAAATAATACGCCAACAAATAACGCAGTTAAAAAAACGACAAGGATCGCAGGGACCGCTAATGCCGAAGGACGAAGGACCAACGACCAGCCTACTCCTGTAACTCCGCCGGCAGTCCGCTGTTGATCGCGGCCCGCACCTTCGCCATCAGGCACTCGCGATCCCCGAAATCCGCGGGTTCGATTGGATCGTGAAATTGCACCGTCACCAGCTCCGGCTGAATGCCGAAGCGCGCTTTCGGCATCGCCCGCTCGGTTCCGGAAATCGTCATCGGAATGACCGGCACCTGGCATTCTTCCGCCAGATAGAACGGTCCTTTTTTGAACGGCAGCAAGCGCCCATCGAATGACCGGCCGCCTTCGACATAGACGGTCATGTTGACTCCGCTCTTCATCACCTTCGAAGCCTCGCGCACCGCCGAAATGCCCGCATCGCGATTGCCGCGATCGACCGGCACCAGGCTGCCGAGCCGCATGATCTCGCCGAGGATGGGCACTTTGAACAGCTCTTTTTTCACCATCACCGATGTGCGGCGCGGAATGAGCGGCAACGCAATGGGCGGATCGAGATTCGAAATGTGATTCGACATGAAAATGTAGCTGCGTGACAGATCGATTTTCTCGAGCCCGATCACCCGCACCTTCACGCCCGCGATGCGCACTCCAGTAAATGCGCCCCACATGCAGGTGCGGTAGAGAAAGTTGACGTTCCGGGTGAGATACGTCCATGGAATTCCGGTCAAAGCGGCGCAAGGCAAGGCCAGCAGCCAGAAGCCAAGCATGAGGATGGTGCGAATGGGAGACGCCGCCCGTGGCAGCTGAGTGCAACTCTCGACTTCCACCGCCCTCTCCGTTCGCTCCATAGTGACTTTCAGATTTCCTTTGTTTACCTTTGTGTCCTTTGTGGTCAACGTTTTTTTCTAACCACAAACGACACAAAGCACAAAGCAATTATGCCCGAGCGCGCGCGCTGCGCAAGCGCTCCGGTAGCTTCTCATAAATGCCGCCGAATCCGCCATTGGAAAGGATCGCGACCACATCGCCAGAGCGCAGATCGGGCGCAAGCGCGCTGACAATCGCATCGGCATCGGGAAAAATTCGCACGCGCTTTCCACGCGTTTGAATCGCGCTCACTACGCGATTCATGTCGAGTCGCTCCGCTTCCGGAATCGCGTCGGACTTGAAAATCGCGGCGAGAATAATTTCATCGGCCAGCGAGAGACTCGCCGCGAGCGCATCCTGAAGCACATTGCGGCGCATAGGTATTCGAACGCGGTTCGAGCACGACCCAAAGTCGACGGCCATCATAACGCGCGCGCAGCGCCCGAATCGTCTGCTCAATCGCAGTCGGATGATGCGCAAAGTCGTCAATGATA
Source organism: uncultured Acidobacteriaceae bacterium (assembly GCA_963698865.1). Taxonomy (GTDB): domain Bacteria; phylum Acidobacteriota; class Terriglobia; order Terriglobales; family Acidobacteriaceae; genus Acidiflorens. The sequence continues at coordinate 200,162 of CAVOSL010000008.1, forward strand.
GTGATGCCATTCACTTCGGCTTTGACTTCGAGACGCCGCTTGACGCTGCGAAAGGTTGCGAGAGCCTTCGCAATTGCATCTTTCGAGATTCCGCAATTCGCCGCGAGCGCAGCCGCTGCGGTCGCATTCCAGACGTTGTATTCTCCGCCAAGCGAGAACTCGAAGTCAGCCCAGGCTTTTCCGTCACGCAGCACAGACCACGTCGTTCGTTCGGAGTCTAGCTTGAGATTTATGATCTTCCACGCTGCGCGATCCGAAGGTCCATAACGCTCGACGGGACAAAACGCCTTCGCCAGACAGCGCTCCAGACTTGCGCTTCCGTTCGAACCACCATCAAAGGCGACAATGCGCCCGCGACGCGGAACGATATTCACGAGACGCCTGAACGCGGTTTCGACCGCATCAAGGTCCTTGTAAATATCGGCATGATCGAACTCGACCGACGTGAGAATGAGCGAGTCGGGAAAGTAGTGCATGAACTTCGGCCCCTTGTCGAAGAACGCAGTGTCATATTCGTCGCCTTCAAGGATGAAGTGTTTGCCCGAGCCAAGTCCAAAGCTGCTGCCGAAGTTCTCCGCGATGCCGCCGATGAGAAACGATGGCTGCAATCCTGCGCTCTCGAAGATCCACGCCAGCATGGAAGTGGTCGTCGTCTTGCCGTGCGTGCCCGCGACAACCAGCACTTCCTTTCCCGCAAGGAACTCGTCATGCAGAATCTGCGGCAGCGAACAGAATGGAATGCGCTCGTCGAGAACGCGCTCCAGTTCCACATTGCCGCGCGAGAGCGCGTTGCCGATTACCACCAGATCAGGCCGCGGATCGAGATTGCCCTCAGCAAACGGCTGCGCCACCGGAATTCCCAGCGACTCGAGAAACGTCGACATCGGAGGATAAGCGGCGGCATCGGATCCAGTAACGCGAAATCCGCGCTCGCGCAACATGCCCGCAAGTGAAGCCATCGCCGTTCCGCAAATGCCGATCAGGTGAATGCGTTTCTTGGTACTCATCGTTCGACTGCCGCCTCGAGGATCGTGAGTTTTGCGTCGGCGCCGACTTCGAGCCGCGCGCGAACGCCAATCGGCAACGTGATGTTGGCGCGCGAAACGTGTCCGGAACGCAGGCCAAAAGCGACCGGAATTCCGAGATCGCCAACCACGCGCAGCATGACCTCTTCCAGAGAGTAATCCTGATCCGCACTCTGCCGACAATCCATCATCTCGCCAAAGATAATTCCACGCACGGCCTCGAACTTTCCCGCAAGCTTCAACTGCATCAGCATGCGGTCAACCTGATAAGGCTTCGCAGCCACGTCTTCAATGAAGAGAATCGTCCCAGCCGTGTGAATATCGTAAGGCGTGCCGAGCGCGGCGACCAGCAACGAAAGGCATCCGCCATAGAGAATTCCGACTGCTTCGCCCGCCACCAGCGGCTTTGCACCCGAGTCTGCCCCAATCTCCCACTTCCCTTCTCCGCTCAGCGCGCTCTGCCAAGAAGCGAGGTTGACTCCGCCAGCGACAGCAAAGTCCTTTGTAACCATCGGACCATGAAACGTCACGAGGTTGGCATAATCCGCGAACCAAGTCAGCAGAGTCGTTACGTCGCTGTACCCAACGAAGATCTTCGGATGCGCCGCGATCTTCTTCAGATCCGTCGCTCGCAGCAGATAATTCGCGCCATATCCGCCGCGCGCACACACGATTGCGCGGATATCGTCCCGCACAAACATCTCTTCGAGTTCGCGCGCGCGCCGCTCCACTGATCCTGCAAAATACAGGTCCCGCTCCAGGATCGACTCGAAATAAAACGGCTCGTAACCCATGTCGCGAAGCCCGTCGCAGCCCGCCTGCAACAATTCGCGCTTGATGTTGGACGCGGGCGCGACAATGCCGACCTTGTCACCGCGGCGCAGCGCCAGAGGCTTCACTCGCACGGATTGGGGAGCAGAGGACATATTGAACTCATCCTGACGGCATCAAGCCGAGACGGCGACATTCTTTTTTCTGACGTGCAGTACCTTCTCAACCTCTGCAACCACTGCCTCGTTCTCGTCCCGGACTTCGACCTTAAATGTAGGTTGCACCTTATCCTCGGTTTCAAGCTGCCGCCGAATGTCCGCTATCTGGCCGTCTGACAATCGAAAGCTCGCCTTCACTGTGCCCTTACCCGGTTTGCGGAACCGGATGGTCGCGGATTTGTCCCACACGATGTAATCGCGGCCCAGATTCTCAATCAGCATCAGCATGTAAAACGGATCGGTCATGGAATAGAGCGAGCCGCCGTAATGCGTGCCGACATAATTAGAGTTCCAGGATCGTAATTTCATCTCCACATCGATCGCCTTCCAGTCAGACTCAAGGCGAGTCACGCGAATACCCGCGCCCAGAAACGGGAACCACACGTTCATAAACCAGCGCATGTGCCGCTTCCACGGCTTAGCCATCGCCAACTCCGACTCGAGACTTCCCGCACCGCGCGGGAAATGCTCAACAGAAGAATTCTCCGCGGCACACGAGCGTCGCCGGACCGCGCAGAAAGACTTGATTCTCCCAGCGCACGGTCTGCGCGCCGCCGGGCGCAATTACCTTGACCGGAGAGGACACGCGCTGGCTTGCAATCGCGGCCACCGCCGACGCGCACGATCCCGTGCCTGACGACAACGTCTCTCCTACCCCTCGCTCAAAGAGACGAATTTCAATTTCATTGGGCCCGCGCACAAGCACATACTCCACGTTCGTGCCTTGGGGAAACTGCGGCTGCGTCTGGATCAGAGCTGCCTGCTTCTGCCAACCTTCCGGAAACTGGTCGACGAAGATCACAAAATGCGGATTGCCCATCGAGACCTGGGTCCCGACCGCCCGCAACCACATTGTTTCAATCGCAAGTTGTCTGCCGACGTCGGCTTTTCCCATGTCACTCTCAAATTCAAAGGCCGGATCGCGTCTTTCGATTAAACGACAGGTCTTTACTCCTGCTGCCGTGAGCACTCTGACTTCCTCTTTTCCCGTGCGCGCGCAAATCTCCGCGGCCACGCAGCGCGTGCCATTGCCTGAGATCTCCGCCTCCGAACCGTCCGTATTCATCAGGCGAACGCGCACGTCGGCGTCCTTATCGGAAAACGTCCATTCCACGCCATCCGCGCCGACTCCGTTGTGCCGATCGCACATGCGGCGGCTGAGCACGCCGAGATCGTCGATGCCTGCGCCTTCCGCGATCAGAAAATCGTTGCCGCAGGCAGAAGCCTTGGTGAACACGATGCGATTGTTATGCGAGCCAGTCATGCGTCTTCCATCGTCGGGCGGATTCTATCATCGGCATACCGGCGCCATCGCAGCTGCCGCCAGCGAAGGGTTAACGCGATTGATTCATCGCACGCCGCGTCTCGTAAATTCTCGCTGCGGGCTGCCCTGTGGAATGAATCACCGTCAGCAGAGTGAGATTCGTCCGATTGACACTACGGTCCACGGGATCGCCATCGAAAACGATTACATAATTAACATACGCCCCAGGGTCGGCGAGAGCCCGCTCCCAAATGCCTTGGGGATCGGTCGGCCGCATCCAAGGCCGACGATTCTCGCTATTCACCACGCGGCGGAGCGGGATTCCCAAGCGTTCCATGATGCTGACATGTTCACCCAGGTCCATCAAGAACATCGAATCCGGCGGTAACGCCTTCAGCACCTGTTCCACCGAGGTATCGAGGCCACGCCGCATATTCCAGTTTCGCTCCGCCTCAACCAGGCACAGCGGTTGAGCATGCAAGACAAATGCGTAACTGGCTACCACGAGCGCGACCGCCGCTCCCGGAATCATCCACGCGGGCGCTACCAGAGACCTGGCTGAGATCGTCGCCACCAACAGCCCCGCCGAGACCGCAAACATGGGCAGCAACTCGAGGCCGAAACGCTGATTGAAGACGGCATGCGGCCACCACATGGGCACGTGCAGCGGCACCCATCCGTAGGAAAGCGAGTAGGCATAAAAGGCCAGCGGCGCCCAGAGAATTACCAAGACCGTGAGAGCCCGTTTTTGCAAAATCCACCCCACGAGCAGAGTGGCCAACAGTGCGCCTGCCAACCACCATCGGCCCCAGTTTCCGACCGCCAGAGTAATTTGCGCGGACTTCAGGAAGTAAAGCCCGCCGAGCCAAAAATTGTGAAATGCGGGATTGGGCGCGGCAACCCGCAACTCAATCGCTTTAGCGGAATACGGGCCGTTGGCGAAATTAAAAGCGTTGCCATAGACAGCGGCGTCGTAGATCAGCCACAGCGCGGGCGCAGTTGCAATGCCGAGCAGAAACTTCAACGCGCTCCAGTGCAAAGCGCGATCTTGCCAATGCCGCAATGCGATTGTGCAAACGATCGCGCCGATCACCCCGGCAAGAAACCAGCCGTCATAGCGCGTCATCTCAGCGCAGGCTACACAATAGGCGCAGCGGCGCAGCGAACGACGTATTGTCTGCCCAGCAGTTTCGTCTTCTCCGAGGCCCCGAAGAAATTCCGCAAAGTAAACTGCCGCCCAGATGAAGAATGCCAGATAGAGAGGTTCGGTGAGCGCCGTCGCCTGCATGTAGATCAGGTTAGGATTCGCGCCATAGGCAAAGGCGGCGACCCACGCGCCCGCCTGTGCCGCGGGCCGCGTGCGCGCGTCCGAATTCAGCAATCCTCCCACGAGACGAACGATGCCCAGGACACCGAGTACATAGGCCGCCATGGATGGGATGGAACCGCCCACGCCGCTCTGCCACAGCTTGTCGGGGGCAATAAACGGCATCATCAACACATGCGGTAAGGGGAGCCATACGGTGCCGAGTTGCAGCGGCCCTGGCGTGAGCGAATCGAATACGCGCCGCGCAATGTTGATGTGCGCGGTCGCGTCGCCGTGCATCAGAATCATGCCGTGCTGGACGTAATAGAAGAAAGAGCTCAGCGACGCCAGCACCGCCAACCCGCCAACGCGAATCGCGCTACGGTCCTGAGCGCCGGCAGTTGTTTCGATCACAGGGCGAGTGGGCATGAGTTGAGGTTGAATGTTTGAGGAATGATGTTTGACGCGCAAGTGATTTTCCCGCCACGCGACGCAGTATCTCGTTCACACACAGACCTTCACTCCAAGTGCGTCAACTCACGGAAGATCTGGAAACGCGCGTCAATTTCATCTCGCGTCAGGTTCTGCAGCCGCTCGGTTCCGAATCGTTCCACCGCAAATGATCCCATCACGCCGCCGTAAAATAGGGCGCGCTTCAACACTTCGCGATTCACTTCGCCCTGCGATGCGATATATCCCATGAATCCGCCGCCAAAGGAGTCGCCCGCGCCGGTCGGGTCTTTCACCTCGTCGATGGGCAGCGCCGGCGCCCGAAATGGATGCGATCCCACCCCGAAGGCTCCTTCGCGAAAAAAGATGGTCGCGCCATATTCACCGTGCTTGACGACCAGCGCCTTCGGACCCATCGCCAAGACTTTCTGCGCCGCCCGCGGAAGATTTTTCTCTCCCGCCAGCATCTTCGTCTCCGTGTCATTGATGAGCAGCACATTCACCAGTTTCAGCGTTTCAGCCAGTTCCTTCGGCGTGCGCGTAATCCAGAAATTCATGGTGTCGCCGCCGGTCAGCCGGACTCCATCCATCTCGCGGCGCACGTCGGCTTGCAACGTAGGATGGATGTTCGCCAGGAACAGAAACTGCGTGTCGGAATATTCCTTTGGAATGCGTGGCTGGAATTGCTCGAACACGTTCAGTTCGGTGAAGTCGGTCTTGGCTTCGTTCAAGTTGTCTAAATACTGGCCACCCCAACGAAACGTTTTGCCCTTCGTGCGCTCGATGCCACGCGTGTCCACGCCACGCTTGGTCAGCACGGCTTCATGCTCGGGCGCGAAATCGTCGCCCACGACCGCGACCACGCGCACATTGGTGAAATAACTGGCGGCCAGCGCGAAGTAAGTCGCCGCGCCGCCGAGAATGTCCGTGACCCGCCCCGAGGGCGTGGCAATTGTGTCGAATGCAACGGAACCTACTACGAGAATACTCATGAGTCTCCGGAATCGTCGTTAGTCGTTAGTCGTTAGTCGTTAGTCGTTAGTCGTTGACGAGCGATGCGCGGGCGCTCCACGAAATTCCGAACGACCAGAGCCAACGACCAACGACGGCTAAACATACTTCCCCAAGATCAATTTCAGCTTCTCTTTCGTCTCTGGCGGAACCTTTGCGGGGTCTGTCAAAATCGCGTGCGCCACCGCCGAGCCACACTTGCACGATCTCGTCATTGGCATCGCTCGGACCGTTGCCCTCACGACCTTGGCGGCGTTCTCGGCATTTTTCGTCAGCACCGCGATGACCTGCGCCACCGTCACTTCGTCATGATGCGGATGCCAGCAATCGTAATCGGTCACCATCGCGATCGTGACATAACAAATCTCGGCTTCACGGGCCAGCTTCGCTTCCTGCACGTTCGTCATGCCGATTACGTCGGCGCCCCAACTGCGATACACCTTCGATTCGGCCTTGGTTGAGAACTGCGGACCCTCCATGCAGACGTAGGTCCCGCCCAGCTTTCCGGTGACACCCTCACGCTGGCAGGCGTCCGCAACAACTTTCGTCAGCTCTCCACACACGGGATCGCCGAACCCGACGTGCACCACAATTCCATCGCCGAAAAATGTATCGATGCGATGGCGCGTGCGGTCGAAGAACTGGTCTGGAATGACGAAGTCGAGCGGCTTGTGCTCTTCCTTCAGCGATCCGACCGCCGAAACCGAGACGATGCGCTCTACGCCGAGCTGCTTGAAACCGTAAATATTCGCACGAAAATTCAACTCGCTCGGCAACAGCTTGTGCCCGCGCGCGTGTCTCGCCAGAAAGGCAACTCTGCGGCCTTCCAGCATGCCCAGGATGTATGCATCGGAGGGATCGCCGAAGGGTGTCTGCTGCCGCACCTCGCGTATGTCGCTGAAGCCAGGCATGTGGTACAAACCACTGCCGCCGATAATGCCGATTTCTGCTTGTTGCAAGCGTGCTCCCGAAAGGCTGGAAAGGATTGCGGAACTGGTGATTATACAAGAGAGGGAGGTATAGCAATCGCGGCCTGATTGCAAGGAAGTCAAAAGTCAGAAGTCAAATTTGAAGAAGCAAATCCACCCGGGCGCTCGCCGCCAAAAAACTTTACTTCTGCAATCTGACTTTTGACTTCTGACTTCCACTCGGCGTCCGATCTATTTCTTGTCCGCTGCCTCCCCGAAGAAATCTCCCTCCACGCGTTTCGTCGTCTCGTCGTCCAGGCTCTCGCTGACCAGCACTTCGTCACCGCGCACTTCGATGACTACCGCGCCCTCTTCCGTCATCCAGGCATGCCGTCCACGCAACGTTTTCCACGACTCGGGCGGTGGCGCATCCTCGGCGACTTTGCCATCGCCTCCCAGAGCCTGCCGCTTCTGGTAGCGCGTGGCCAACGATTTCGCATAGTCGGCGGCAAACTCCGCTGCTTTTTGCGGCGTCGCCCAGCGCGATGCATAGAGCACTCCGAGCGGGCCTGACTTCGTGCCCTTCGCGTGCCCCGCGAAATAATATCCGCCCCGCCACGCCGGATACATCGCCTCCGCCTCCTTGCGACCCGCATACTGCTCTACCAATACATCCACGTCGAATTCACCGATGGCGCCGATGTCGAACGTGTCGTATTTCTCAAAGTCTTTCTTGAAGTCGATTCGCTTCAAGGGCTCGATTTTCTCGTGGCCTAAATATGTGTCCGGCTCCATAATTTCACGGGTGGTTGTCGGCGGATTGTTGAACGCTCCCTCAAAGCCCAGCTTCTTCCCGCCAGCCTTCTCCAGCGCCAGCGTGAAATCCATGCCGAAGCGATAAGGAAAGGTCAACTCCTCTTTCAGAAAAATCGGCGCCTTGCTGAACGTCGGAGAATCCGGGCCATCGAGCATTCCTTGTTTCATCGCCTCGCCGATCTGCGGCATATCGAGCAGCGTCCTGCCCGTCGGCGCCAGCGAATAGTCCAGCATCACGACCATCGCCTGGCCTTCGACGACGGCCTCACGTGCCGATGACTCTTCATCCGTATCGATGTCGGTCGGCGTTGGATCGTTTTTCTTTTCGCCTTCGGTCTCCGCCTCCTTCATCCACTTCTCCATGCCGAAGGATTGATCCTGGAGCGCGTGCGTCAATTCGTGCGCCAGTACCGGCTTTTGCTGCTCGGGATCGATCCAGTTCAGAATGTTGACCGTCTTCTTCTTCGGATCGTAGTAACCGGCAACCTGCTCCTTCAGCATCGAGACGAGAAACGGTCCCAACTGAAAATCGCGTGGAATCAACCCGAACTTCTTCAGCACTTCCGATGACCGCTCCAGCCGCTTCGCGTCCTTGTCGTCCTTCATCCCTTTTTCCAGGTACGACTGCACCTCCTGCCGGTCCGCCAGCTTGCGCTTGATGTCATGCTTGATGGGCAGACCCGTGTCATCGCTCGCGAACTTCAGCAACTCGTCTACCGAGCGAAAAAGCTCTTTTGCCTCCTGAGGAGAGATGGTTTTTTCCGGAGCGTGGGCATCCTCGCCTGCGGAAGTTTGCGCAGGAGACGTTTGAGGTGATGAGTCCTGTGGCTGATTTGTTGTTGGGTGGGCCTTATCGGTCGGGGACTGCGGCTGGTCAGTCTGCGACCACGCAGCAACGACCATTAGCAACAGCAATAAGAAAATCGTGAGAAAACTGCGCAGCTTCATCCAATGTCATCCTGAGTGGAGCGAGTGACTCGCGAAGCGACTACTCGCGGAGTCGAAGGACCCCTACGGTGTAACCGCACAGTCCAGCGTAGGGGAATTCTCACCGCGTACTTTGATGTTAACAGGGTTCATTAACCGGAAAACCAGAGAGTACACAGGGCCTCACAGGAGGTCTCAGCACTTTGCGAGCAGATCCGCCACCCATTTGCCTGCTTCTCGCGTCCCCAATGTCCCCCCAATATCGGAGGTCGTCCTTTTCCCCCGCACTGCGGCAAGCACTGCCGCCTCAATCTTCTGCGCCTCCGCGCTCATGCACAGGTGCGCCAGCATCATCGCCGCGGTGAGAATCGCGCCGAATGGATTGGCCACATTCTTACCCGCCAGGGGCGGAGCCGAACCATGCACCGGCTCGAACATCGACGTCTTGCCCGGATGCAGATTTCCGCTCGCCGCCATTCCCAGTCCGCCCTGAAGCGCCGCGGCCAAGTCAGTCAAGATATCGCCAAACATGTTGTTGGTCACGATCACATCGAAGCCGCGCGGATCGCGCGCCATCTGCATGGCGAGAGCATCCACATACATGTGCTGCTTCTCGATCTGCGGGAATTCCGCCCCGACCTCTTTGAAGACGCGCTGCCACAGTCCGCCCGCATGCGTCATGGCATTCGATTTATCGCACATCAAAACGCGCCGGCGCGGCGAGCCGTCCAGCTTCCTATTCGTCGCGCAGAACTCGAACGCGTATCGGATGATCCGTTCCACACCCTTACGTGTATTCACGTCTTCCTGAATCGCGATCTCATCCGGTGTGCCCTGCTTGAAGACTCCGCCGAGGTCGCCATAGACGCCTTCGGTGTTCTCGCGGATCACCACGAAATCCACATCCTTCGGCTCAATCCCCTTCAGCGGGCACAAATCTGCATCCAACAATCGCACCGGCCGCACGTTGGCATACAGATCCATCTTGCTGCGCATGCCGAGCAGAATTTCCTTGGCATGAATGTTCGAAGGCACGCGTGGATCGCCAAACGCCCCCACGAGCACGGCATCAAACTCGCGGCCAAGCATGGCGAAACCATCCGCTGGGACTGTAGTGTTGTCGGCAAGATAGCGGTCGGCGCCCCAGTCGAAGGGCGTGAATTCGACCGCGGCTCCGGACGCTTGGACCGCCTTGACGGCTTCGGGGATGACGTCCTTCCCGATGCCGTCGCCGGGAATCATGGCGATTCGCTTTTTCTGGGTCACGCGAGACGAAGATATCAGATTCGAATCCTTATAGACACTGCTCGCTAGTGAGCGGAAGGCCGAGATCGGTTCAATATCGTAAGATTTCCTGTGCTCCTATTTTGGATTCTCTTCAACCTTTTCGTTCTCGCGATGCTGGCACTGGATCTGTTCGTTGTCGGCCGGCGCGGGCGCGAACTTAAGGTTCGCGAAGCCATCGCATGGTCGGCGCTGTGGATCGGACTGGCCTTCGCGTTTGCAGTGGTCGTGTTTTTCTGGCAAGGACGCGCGACGGCTCTGCAATTTGTGACGGGCTACGTCATCGAATTGTCGTTAAGCGCTGACAACCTTTTCCTGTTTCTGCTGATCTTCCGGTATTTCAATGTCCCCGGTGAACACCAGCACAGAGTCTTGTTCTGGGGAATTCTCGGCGCTCTCGCCGTGCGCGGCTTGTTTATTGCCACCGGCGTCGAACTCATCCAGCGGTTCGAATGGATTACTTATGCCTTTGGCGCATTTCTGGTTTATTCAGGAGTGAAATTGTTGCGCCATGGGCAAGAGGAGATTCACCCGGAGAAGAATCCAGTGCTTCGCCTGTTTCGGCGCGTGTTCTCGGTGACCGATGACTATCAGGGTGGGCACTTCTTCGTGCGCCGTGCTGGATGGTATGCGACTCCGCTCTTTGTGGTGCTGCTGGTGGTGGAGACTACGGACATTGTGCTGGCCGTCGATTCCGTTCCCGCGGTGCTGGCGGTCACTCTGAATGCATTTATTGTCTACACATCGAATGTGTTTGCGATTCTCGGACTCCGCTCCATGTATTTTGCATTGGCGGGCATGATGGACAAGTTTCATTACCTGCATTATGGGCTGTCACTCGTGCTGATATTCGTGGGGCTGAAGATGATTGGCGAGCACTACGTGGACGTGCCCACCGAGTGGACGCTGGGAATTGTGCTGGGCATTTTGGCAATCTCGATTGCGGCGTCGGTCGCGCGGCCCAAGCATGCGTAGCGCCTGCGACTGTTCGACACGTCCAGTCATAGCTCGATTCCTGCCCATACGCTATGATGAACGGTCATGATTCGCATTCCGGTAACGACGCCTTCGCGCTCCTATGACGTGTTGATTGGGAGCGGATCGCTCGGCGCGGGCGGGCGAATCTCTCGCGGATCTGCTTGGGAAGCGGAAAGCCTTTGTCGTGACGGTTCCTCCGGTTCGGAAGCGATGGGCAAAGGTTCTGGTGCAATCGCTGACTGCGGCAGGAATTGAGACCACTTTGCTGGAGATGCCCGACGGAGAGCGCGCGAAGCGGCTCTCAACCCTCGAGAAGCTGGCGGAGCAACTTGTCAAAGCGGGCGCGGATCGCGGCGCGACGCTGATTGCGCTCGGCGGAGGCGTTGTCGGCGATGTCACGGGATTCCTCGCGTCGGTTTATATGCGGGGCGTCGATGTGATCCAGGTTCCGACGACCGTTCTGGCGCAGGTGGATGCGGCGATCGGCGGGAAAACTGGGGTGAATCTGCTGGCGGGAAAGAATCTGCTGGGGACCTTTCATCAGCCGCGCGCGGTGCTGGTCGATCCTGCGGTACTCATAACGCTGCCTGCACGAGAATATCGCGCGGGACTGTATGAGTCGCTGAAGTGCGGCATCATCGGCGATGCGGGACTGTTCCGTCTGTTTGAGGAGAAGCACAAGGAGATTCTTGCGCGCGAGCCTGAGGTGATTGAGCGCGTGATTGCCGACTCGGTGCGGCTGAAGGCTTCGGTGGTGAGTGCGGACGAGCGCGAGGGCGGTTTGCGGCAGGTGCTCAACCTGGGGCACACGATCGGGCACGCGCTCGAAGCGGAGACTGGTTACAAGCTTCTGCTGCATGGAGAAGCTGTTGGCTGGGGATTGGTTGCGGCGACTTACATTGCACTCTCGACGGGCAAGCTGGACAGCGTAACGGCTGGGCGAATCATGAATGCTGTGCTCGGACTCGGCGAACTGCCGCGCGTGAATGTGAAGACGGCGAATATTCTCAAGCGGCTGAAGTTCGACAAGAAGACTCGACAAGGAGTCGTGCACTTTATTCTTCCGCGTGAGATTGGCAAGGTGGAGATCACGAGCGACGTGGCGGAAACCGCGGTGCGCGCAGCCGTAGAAGAGATGCGAAAGCTGGCGCGGAATTGAACGATTGAACATTTCCCATTGAACTCATCCGAAGCATGAACTCAGTCGAAAAGGAAAAAATTGTTGGAGCGGCGCCGGAGGGCGCGGCCGATCGCGAGGCGGCTTCGAAGGCCGTGCGCGAAATGTTCACTTCGATTGCGCCGCGCTATGACCTGCTGAATCATGTTCTCTCATTCAACGTCGACCGCGCGTGGTGGTGGCGGACGGCGCGGCGCTTCGACGCAATTTTGAAACGGCCTGGCGCACGCGTGCTTGATTTGTGTTGCGGCACGGGCGACATGGCATTCGCTCTGCGGCGGAGAGCGAAGAATGCTCGAATCTTCGGCGCCGATTTCTCGCATGCGATGCTCGTACGCGCCACAGCGAAAACCTCAACGTCCGCGGGAGAGACCGGGCAAGCACCGTCTCTACGATGGATTGAGGCGGATGCGCTGCGGTTGCCGTTACCTGATGCACACTTTGATCTGGTCACATCGGCGTTCGGCTTTCGCAATCTTGCTGACTACGACGCGGGGTTGCGCGAGATTTTTCGCGTGCTGGCTCCGGGCGGCGAATGCGGCATTCTGGATTTCGGGGAGCCGCGCGGATTCATCGGCAGCGTGTATCGCGTCTATTTCAAAAATGTGCTGCCGAAGATCGGCACGCTGATTTCCGGAGTGAGAGGGCCGTACGCTTATCTGCCCGCGTCCGTGGAGCGCTTCCCTGCTCCTGAAGAAATGCTGACGCGGATGAAAAAGGCCGGGTTCGCAGAGGCTTCGTGGACTCCCTACACGTTCGGAATTGCCGGGCTTTACCGCGGCGCGAAGGCTTGAACGAGCCGACTGGATGCATCTTAGTGGCGACAACCAACTGCGACTTATCTCTTTTTAGTGCATAGACTTACATGGGGTTAGTCGCGAAATGTGCACCCCTCCCCCCCCTATCATTTTATAGTTAAAGTATTCATTCTACACTACTTACACGCAAAGTATTCCGGAATAAGGACTTACGACGACATGGCGGCCAATGCGCCGGTCTTGCTGTCGGCCTTCTGCCCTAGAGAATTTTCAAAGATCGAAGACTGCCTGCCTCCTGGGAGGCGGGGGGAACTCCGAATTGTTCGACACTTCAATTTTACTTCTCTATTTTACTCTGCGAGTCAAGGGGTGAAGGGGGATTCTCCGCTATGAAAGATAGGGACCGCGCCTCTCCACCGCGTCAGGCCTCGATCACGGCGCCGCGTAGCGAGCCAACTCGGATCAGTGAACAAAAATCAGGGATCGCAAAAATTCACACTTGACATTGACGGATAATCCACTACCATACGGTTGTGGATAAATTAGGTACAACGTTTGCGGCTTTGTCTGATCCAACCCGGCGGGCAATGATCGAACGGCTCTCCCATGGGCCCGCCTCTGTGCATGGATTGACGGAACCGTTCGCACTTTCGCAGCAGATGATTTCAAAACATATTGCCTACCTGGTGCGGGCGCGGATTGTGATCAAGGCGAAGCGTGGACGAGAGAGTGTGTGCACGCTTAGGCCGGCGGCGATCAAGACGGTCAGCGACTGGGCGATCAGCTATCGCAGGTTCTGGGAAGAGAGTTTCGACAAGCTGGAGGTGGTTGTGAATCAAATGAAAAAAACGGAGATCAGAGATGACAAAAAACACGGTTAACGAGATCGAGCGGATGGTTGTCACAAGAGTTTTTGATGCCCCACGCGAATTGGTTTGGAAGGCGTGGACAGACCCGAAATACGTGATGCAGTGGTGGGGGCCGAAGGGTTTTACTGCGCCCGTTTGCCAGATGGATTTTCGCGTGGGGGGAAAATCTCTCTTCTGCATGAAAACGCCGGATGGGCAGGAGTTCTGGAATGCGGTTGAATACCACGAGATTGTTCCCCTAGAAAAGATCGTTTCCTTGATGTACTTTTCCGACTCGAAGGGAAACAAGGTTGATCCTGCGCAATTAGGAATAGAACATGAGGCCATCGACGGTGCGTACGACGTGACCATCTTTGAGGATCTCGGAAACGGCCAGACGAAACTCACCTTCATTGGAAATGAACCCATGGAGAGCGCGAAAAATAGCGGTCAAATGGAGGGCTGGAACCAGATACTCGATAAAGTTGCCGCAGTTGTTACGAAGCTAGCGCAGGCGAAATAAGAAGTTGGAGGGTGGGCGGGTGGCGCCCTTCTGCGGTTTCAGTATGCCTCGGCTCCGATCTTAGGATTTAAACAGAACTGGGGGTGCCCCACTTCTCGCGCTTTTCGAGAAGTGGGCCTTCACACTGCCGACAGCGATGGCTTTCCCTTCAGTATCGCGGGTGGCGACGTCTATTGCTTCTCGTAGACGTAGATCTCTTTGTGGTCGTCTGCTTCGTGAGTGAGAGTTCGACCTTCAGCCGTCAGTGTCCAAGTATCGACGACGGGCTTAAGTCCCGTGACAACGACAGTGGCGTTAGGGATCTTTATATCCAGCGTGGATTCGATGACAAGCACTGAGTCGTGCCAGCTCGCGCTCGAATTCAGTTGACCTGACGACATTTTCATCGAAGCGCGTTTCTTTCCATCCGGGGTGTAGGTTTCCGTCGACTTCTTGCCGTCGGTTTTGTAATGGAAAACAATTGCCGACTTCTTGTTTTCAATAACGATTGTCTCGGATTTGGTCGTGCTGTCCTTCGGGAGCGTGCTCTTTGCGACGTTGAGAACCCAAGTACCAGAGAAGTCGGGCGTCTCGGCAGCCGTTGCGAACACCGAGAACATCACAGCAATAACCAGCGTAATTGTGATTAGAAACTGACGCATGACAGTGGCCTCTGCTTTCGAGAGTGATTGTAATAGATTCCTCGCGGCAAACAGTCAGAGTTAGAATTCCATCGCAAAAGGCAGGCCACCCGCCCACCACACGGTCTATCCAGACCTTCAGTCCTGATCGAGTTTCCGCAGGTCCAAGCCGTCAACGAGGCGAATGCCATTCGCCTGAGCCAAAGCACGAGCGGGTTGTGTGAACCTCCCGCTTGTTATGACCCATCCTTCGTCAGCTCTATAGAATTTCAACGCACCGACAACTTCTTGAACTGCCTGATTCCCGACGCTCCCCTTGTACCTCTTTGCTTGAATGGCTATCTTTCGACCATCCTTTCTGGCCAGCAAGTCCGCACCTTGGTCGCCTGTGGTAGGGGTTCCGGTAACGTCTTCAAAACCAAGTTTCTTCAAAAGTCTTGCCAAATAAACCTCGAAATCGACGCCTGAAAGCTCATCGAACGTCTCAGTCGGTGGGTTCGCTTTGCACTTCGCGTGATAGGCACGGAATAACTTTTCTAGATTATCCCGGAGCGTCGTATATTTGAGCCAACCATAATGAACCCCTTTGCTGTCGACCTGAGGAAGTTCATACAAGTTAAACGTCCACTCCCCGTTCAAGTCTCGAAATCGCTCGTCACCTTCAATCTTTGCTATTTTCAGGACGCAGCGGTCAACTTCCTTTACTAGCGCGTCCCAATTTTCGTCGCCGTAATCGTCAACAACGCCGACCTTACGCTCGGCGATTTCAAGAAACTTATCTATGAGGCCACGGTGCTTGGCCAAGAGTGCATCGTCTAATTCTTTGGTCAGCTTTTCGTAAAGGGGATGGCCTAATGCAAAAGTTAGCGCCCTCAACGCTGTGCGCGGTCTAGCCGTTCCAAACGCATCCAAGGCTTTCTTTGCAAACTCCCTTTCCGCGTTTGCTTTCTGCAGGCAGGTGTCGTGAGCATCAGAAAACCCTCCAGCGTTTTTCTGGCAGTATCTGCAAATGCCCATACGTTCCTCCCATGGCTATAAAGACGACGGGTGGCCCACTCAAGCCCGATTTGGGCTTGAATGGGTCAGTTCTACTGCTGGACGAAGTCTTCCTGCCGCTCTTTCATGTTCTCGTGTCCGTCTATTCCGACTCGATCTCCGCCGTAGAATCCCCCCTGTGAATTTCGCAAAGAGCGCGAAATTTAGAATGGGCCGGCGACGTCATTAAGCAGATGGTACAGCCGGGAAAAAGCTCCTAACAAGACAGAGGATGTCCTGCGACACGGTTATCTATCCCAGCGGGCACGCTCAACCAATGCTGTGAGCGCGCCGCCGCTTCCATCCCGCATGGTAGACAAGTAACTCCGAAATTCCTCTATGTCCATCCCGCCCTTCGGGCCGAGATGAATTTCGGGTGGCCAAAAGCCGCGCGGCCCACGAAGCACCCAATGAACGTTTGAGACTTGTTCCATCTCAAATCTGAAGTCAGGCCAGTTCCGTGCTCTCTGCAACGTAATTTCAATCTGCGCTTTTCTCTGTTCTGGCGTCAAGGTATGCCCCCTTTCGGTCGTGTCTCCGTTTTAAATTATTTCCCTGTGACGAAGCTCTTACGGCCAGAAGAATAGTCCGCCGCTTCGTGCTCCTTGTCGTAGACGTATTTCTCAAGCTGGTCGTCAGTCATTGCACCCGCGATTGAGAGAATGTCTACGTTGAAAAAAGCTCGCGTGTTCTGGATGGCTGTTAGCTTCTCGATAAACTGATCGCGGCGGGTGTTGGGATTAGCAGTCATACTCAATATTTTATCAGGGGAAATCTCCGCACAGGCGGGTTCTATAAGTGGCCCACTCAAGGCGGGTGGGCGGTAAGAAGCAGGGCAGACGGGACGTTCACCAATTTCCATTCGCCTAAAAACTAGGAACGTTCCGTCCGTCCGAGAATTTCTCCTGATCTGAATCCCCCGTGAACCTACTGATGCAATGAGAATCCAGACGGCAAAGCTGCCTCAAGATTGATTTGTTCTCCGGTGATGGGGTGGTGGAATTTTAGAAATCGGGCGTGCAGGAAATATCCTCCATCGCCGGGGAGGCCGGGGAGATTTTCAAGAGGCTGGCCGGATAATCCGTACAGAGGATCGCCTACCAGCGGATGGCCGATGGATGCCAGATGGATTCTGATTTGATGAGGGCGTCCCGAATTCAGGCTTACCTCAAAGGTTGTGGTGCGTTGCGGTGCGTGAGATCACCTTCGCCAATGACTTTGACGGCTTGCCACTCGGGCTGGCGGCCCACACCATGCCGATGCGCGGGTGCGGTACAAGGCCGATGGGTGTGAGGATTTCGTAGGCGTCGTGCTGTGCAACGTTTTGAGCCAGCGCCCAATAGATTTTTTGAATTCTGGGTGTGTTCCAGTCTGCGCTTAGTTTAGCGGCGGCCTGCGCTGTTTTGGCGAAGAGAACGATGCCGGTTGTGCCCCGGCCTAACCGGTGGACAGGGTTTGCGTTGGGGGTTTGCTTTTGCACCAGGCGCAGGAGGGTGTTTTCCATGAAACCGCCGCCGGGGAGGGTTGGCAGTCCGCCAGGTTTGTTGACGGCCAACAAATGGGGGTCATCAAACAGTACTTCGAAGTGCTGAGGAGAGTCCGGTTCGATCCAGGGTGGACGGTTCCACACCAGAGTTTGGCCTGAAATAAGCGATTCGCTTCCGGTCGCCGTGACGCCGTTGACGGTGACTTCGCAATTGTTCAGGTTTTGTTGCCAGGCTTCTGGGGTTGAGTGTGGGTAAAGGCTTGCCAGGTGGGAGAGCAGGGTCCGTCCATGATATTTGGTGATGATGATCGTGGTATAGGCATGGCCCCGGTTGAGCATGTAGTTTGAGTGTAAGCTATGGCAATCTGCGGGCGGGAGTTGCTGCGTTGCGAGCGAGAGGCTAAAAGACTACGAGATGCGAAAAGGGTTTACGAGAGAACCACGACGGGACGAGCCCGCGACGCACGTCAAGAACTACATCACGCCGAACGGGCTGGAGCGCCTGAAAGATGAGCACCGGTTTCTGCTCACCAGGGAACGTCCGGCCGTGGTGGAGGTGGTGGCGTGGGCTGCCAGCAACGGCGATCGCAGCGATAACGCCGACTATCGGTACGGCAAGCGGCGGCTGCGGCAGATCGATGGGCGGATTCGCTTTCTCACGAAGCGAATCGAAGCCGCGGAGGTGGTGGACCCGGAAGCTCCGAGGACGGGGCAGGCGGCGATGAGGGCTTTCTTTGGAGCGACCGTGCGCTATGCCAATGCCGCGGGAGTATCGCGAGTGGTGAGCATCGTGGGCACGGACGAGGTCGATCTCGAGCGCAACCACATCAGTTGGGTGTCACCTCTGGGGCGCGCGCTGCTGAAGTCGGCGGCGGGTGACAGCGTAGTCGTTCACTTGCCGGGCGGAACAGAAGACCTGACCGTGCTGGAGGTGAGTTACGAGCGCATTGCTGTGGAACCGTTCCGTGAACCACCTGGGTCCGAAGCTCGATCCGAGGCCTCGGCAAAGAGACACACTCGCCGACGCTAAAGCCACCTGACGAAAAAGAGACGAAACGGCACAAGTGGCAAAAGAGCGACGACCGTAATAGCGCGCTATCGGCTTTTGGAGGTCACTCGCAAAATCAGACCGCGGCTGAGGGCTTTTGCAGGCTGTCCGTATAGGCATCCAGGCTGGTTTTTGCGATTACTTGCTCGTAGTCGCGGCCCAGGAAATTCTTCAGGCGGTCGGTGTTCATGGTGTATTGGCCGCTCATGTAGGGGACGGCGTCGGGCGGGATGGCTGAGATGTTCCAGTTCCAGAGGAAGCGCAGAATCTGGCGCATGGTCCATTGGCCGGGAACGCGAATCAGCTTGGCTTGCGCGAGCTGGATGCATTGGCCGAAGGTCATGGCATCGCCGCGGCCCGCGACATTCAGAATTGTCAGGCGCTGCGCTTCCGGTTCGCGCTTGAGAATCCAGGCGATCAGGCGCGCCATGTCGTCGACGTGGATGAACTGGAGCTGATTTTCCAGATATTGCCTGCCAAAGGGCAGCATGCAGGGGAGGCGCTTGCCGGCCTTGCGCATGCGGGCGGCGCGCGCTCCTTTGCCGTTGGGCGTGCCGCGAAACGCTCCCATCAGGTAGTTCTCGACGGTGGCTCCGGCAAAAATATGCGGACGCAGGAGGAAGACGCCGCAATTGCGGAGCGACGGCGCGCGATGCTGCACCACCAGGTCGCTCTCTTTTTTGTGAACGGCATAGGGCAGGGTGTGCGCGAGCAGGGGCGCGTCCTCGGTGACGGCCTCAGTTAAATCCGGGCCATAGACCGAGACGCTGCTGGGCACAATGAGCTGACGCACCATGGTATTGGGGCTGGGGGCGACGCGATTGGCCTCGCTGATGGCTTCCATGACGCGAGCCGTGCCGGCGACATTGATTTGCCACATGCGGTCGACGTCGAGCACGCCGGTGCGTTGCGGATCAATGACAAAAGCGAGGTGAACCACCGAGACCGGCTGGAGTTCCCGGATCAGCAGATTAAGCTGGTGAGCGGATTCCTCGCGCCCGAGGTCGAGGGGGACAAAACGGTCGACAGCATGGGATTCGGGTGGGGGCGCGATGTCCACGCCCACCACCGTGTAGCCAGACAGCTGTTGCAGAAGCCGGCGGCCAAGATTGCCCGACACCCCGGTTACGAGGATAGTAGGCTTTGCCGTTTCCATTTAATCGCGGTCGTTATCCTCCGGTTTGGTCTGAGGAGTTCTGGGCCCACGCGGCGGCATCGACATGCCGGGGCCGCGCATGTTGCCAAAATAGGCGTCGTTGAGGTCAGCGTTGTTCTGGTACTTCTGCATGGCCTCGCGGTAGCGCTGGGCGGAAATCGTGTTCTTGATCTCTGTCTTCACGGTGTCGAGCGGCATGGTTTCCTTGCTGACCATTTTGTAGATGTAGTTGCCGCTGGGATCGGAGATAACTTCGGAAACCTCGCCGGGCTTGAGCTCCATGACCGACTGGTGAGCGGGCGGAAGCGTGGTGCGGCGGACTTTCTCCATCTTGGTGGGCGGCGGAGTGCCGGGCAGACCGCCGGCCGTGAAAGCGGCTTTTTCGAGCTTCTCGGGATCTTCGTCCGCGATCAGGCGCTTGCGGAGACTTGGCGGCTTCCGCCTTCATCGCTTCTTCCCCGGCCTTCTGCTGCTCTTCAGGGGTAAGTTTTTTAGCGGGAGCTTTGGCGGTAGCTGCTTTCGAGGCGTCGGGATCGGAGGGATCCTTCGATTTCTTTACGGGAGGAGCGTCTTTGGATGCGGCCGCCTCTTCCCTCTGTTTCTTCGTCATCGGCGGGACCGGCTTCGCCTCGACCCGCTTGGTGTGCGGAACGAAGATTCGGACAAACGTGGCCTGCTCGAAGTTGGCCTGGTTCTTCTGGTAGTAATCCTGGATATCCTGATCGCTCACATTCTGGGAGTCGGCCTGAATGGCCTTGCCGAGTTCCTGGGAGAGAATCTGCATGCGCGCGAAATGGGTGGCTTCCTCGAAATGCGGGGTCTTATCGAGTTCACGCTTTTCGGCGGCGGTCGACATCGTCAGCATGCGGGCATAGGCCGTGGCCAATTGACGCCGCATGGCAGGTGACATGTTGGGCTGCAGGGCGTCGGCCAGCTTTTCGAATTGAGCCTTGGTGATGACGGTTTTGCAGGCATCACCGGTGAGGGAGGGATCCGAGCAGAAGCCCTTGATGGTGACGACGGGATCGTCGGGATTCACGGTTGGAGGCGGTGGAGTCTCGGGCGCTTTGCCGGGGGTAGCGGCGGTTTGCGCTCCGGCAGGAGGGGCAGGGGCAGGCGAAGCTGGCGGCGCGGTTTGTCCACTGACGAAGGCGACCAGTAAAAGGCACGCGAGTAACTGACGAAACATGGAAAGGCTTCCTCCAGGAAAGAAATGCGAGAAACATGTAATCCTAGCACGGCGAGCGGGGACGTGGGAGTGACGGAGGGAAGAGTGACGGAGGGAAGAGTTTTGCAGAACGGTTCGGAGGCTGTCGATTGCAAAAAAGCAAAGGGTTGGCGACACCGCGGTCCGAGGCGATAATGACGAATATGCCGGAAATGCAGGGCGCGTTCAGTTCCGACTCGATGCGGCGGGAAAAACGCAGCGTCGCGGGGAATTCGGTGCTGGCGGCGCTGGTCATCACCGCGCTCAAGATTGTTGTGGGGCTGGCCACGCAATCGTTGGGAATCCTGTCGGAGGCGGCGCACTCGGGCCTTGATTTGATCGCCGCGCTGGTTACGTTATTCTCGGTGCGCGTCTCGGACAAGCCCGCCGATGCCGACCATCAATATGGCCACGGCAAAGTGGAAAGCTTCTCGGCCTTCATCGAAACGGGGCTGCTGCTACTCACTTGCGTGTGGATCGTCGAGGAAGCCTTCAAACGCCTCTTCCTTCACAAGAATGTAGACATCGAGCCGACGCTTTATGCATTTCTGGTGATGTTCCTGTCGATGGGCGTTGATTTATGGCGATCACGGGCTCTCGGCGGTATGGCAAAGAAATATGACAGCCAGGCGCTCGAAGCCGACGCACTGCATTTTTCTACCGACATCTGGTCGAGCGGTGTCGTCATTTTGGGGCTGGCGCTGGTGTGGGCGGGGCGGGCGTATCGCCTGAACTGGCTGCGGATGGCCGATCCTATCGCGGCCCTGTTTGTAGCCTGCGTAGTGGTGTGGGTGAGCTGGCGACTGGCGCGCCGGACAATGGATGCGCTGCTCGATGCCGCGCCGGCCGGCGTGCGCAACCAGATTCTGGACCGGATCGGGGCAGTCGATGGAGTGCTCGAAGTTGACCGAGTCCGGATCCGCAAAGCGGGTAACCGCTACTTCGCGGATGTTTCCCTCGGCCTCGCGCGAAACTTCACTTTTCAGCGATCGGAGCAGATCTCCGACACGGTGACAGCGCGCGTTCGAGAAATTTTGCCGGATGCGGACGTGATGGTGCATTCCTTTCCGCGTGCCCAGCACAGTGAAAACATTTTTGACAGGATTCGGGCGGTGGCCACCCGTCACAATTTCAATGTGCACGACATCAGCGTGCAGGACCTGGCGGGCGAACTGCACGTGGAACAGCATCTGGAGCTCGATGAACGGCTCAGCATGAAGCAGGCGCACGACGAGGTGACGCATCTGGAAGCGGAGATGCGGAAGGAGATTCCGGAGATTGCGACTATCCTGACGCATATTGAGAGCGAGCCGGCGACGATTGAAAGCGGAGAACAGATCGTGCTCGATCCGGGACTCGAAAAACGGCTGAAAGACGTGGCGAAGGATTTTCCCGAAGTCATGGACGTGCACGAATTTCAATTCAAGCGCATTCGCGACCGGCTTTATGTTTCGTGCCACTGCACGTTGCCCGACGATATGCCGCTCTCGCGCGTGCATGATGTCCAGACGGCGCTGGAGATCCGATTCAAGCAGGACGCGCCGGAGCTGTTCCGGGTGCTGATTCATCCCGAGCCGGTAACGGATAATCGGCGGTAGGCGTCTCCGCGAGTGAAGCCACACCCCGTCCAAGCTCATCTATGGAAGAGCAACAACCAATCGCAGAGAGGGATTCATGATTGAAGCTGCCGTGAGCTGGACGGATAACGAACGGTATGTGGGGTCGGCGACGTCGCGCCATTCGATTGTGCTGGACACTGCGGCCGAGAAAACCGCGAACTCGCCCGTGGAACTGGTGCTGATTGCACTGTGCGGCTGCACCGCGTCAGACGTGGTTGGCATTCTGCGAAAGAAGCGCGAGCCATTCGCAGGACTCGAGGTGCATGCCAAAGGGGAGCGCGCCGATGGCTACCCGGCAGTCTATACGTCGATTCACCTGACCTATAAAGTCCGCGGACAGGTGAGCGCGAAGGCGATGGAAGACGCGGTGCGGCTCTCGAAAGAAAAATACTGTTCGGTTTCGGCGATGCTCGAGAATACGGCCAAGATTACCTACACGATCGAGCACGCCGCGTGAAGGCCAATTCCCATCCACATGCGCTGCGGGGATATTTTTATATTGCGAGCGCGGCACTGTCATGGGGAATCTCCGCAACGCTCGGGCGGGCGGCGTTTACCGGGCACCTGCTGCCGGGAGGCGCGTCGCTCGGCGCCATTAATCCTTTAATCATTTCGCAAAGCCGCGTCACGCTTTCGCTGGTTGTGCTGTTGCCGATCCTGCTGGCACGGCGAGGCTGGGCTGCGCTGGCCGTGCCGCGCGGCGATCTCCTGCGGCTGTTTCTTCTCGGAGTTCTGGGCGTGGCTGCGTCGAATTACCTTTACTACGTGGCGATTCAGCGCACGAATGTTGCGACCGCGATTATTCTGCAATACACGGCGCCGGTGTGGGTGCTGCTGTATACGGTTGCGCGCGGAGCGCAGCGTCCATCGTGGCGGCGAAGCGCGGCCGTGGCGTTGGCGGTAATGGGCTGCACTCTGGCCGTTGGCTTAGTGGGATCGGGCGGATTTCGCATGGACATGCGCGGCGTGACCGCGGCTCTGCTGGCGGCATTTTCGTTTGCGTTCTACAACGTCGGCGGACATGTTCTGCTGGCGCGCTACGACCACTGGAAGGTGCTGCTGTGGGTTCTCGCCGGGACGTCGGCATTCTGGATCGTGGTGAATCCTCCATGGAAGATCATGACCGCTCACTATGGCCGCGACCAGTGGGCGTTCATGGCCGTATTCTCGCTGGTGTCGGTGCTCGTGCCGTTCTCGTGTTACTTCGCCGGACTACAGCACCTGGAGCCAACGCGCGCCATCGTCGTCAGTTGTTTGGAACCGGTCTTCAGCATCGTGATTGCGGCGATTGTTCTGGGAGAACTGCTGCATCCGGTGCAGACGCTCGGCATCGTGCTGGTGCTGGTAGCGATTGTGCTGATTCAGATGCCGGAGCGGGCGGCACGGGCCGAAGAACTGGTGGTTGAGCCGATTGAATAACGGCCAACGAACCACCTGAAACAGAAATCTCTCCAATGTAGCGGAGTCGGGTCGGCAATGGTGGTGGGCACAGCAGCGAATTAGTCGATTTCGTCTCCCGGTTCCGGCCGAACCCTCGGCGCATTCTGAAGATATTTCATTAGGCCCCTTCCGGTAGCCTTGCCTGCGCGTTTTTGAAAGAACGCATCTGCCGTTTCCACCACTCCAACCTTCTCAGCTACCGCCACCGCAATCCACTGATTAAGCGAAACCCCATCATCCTTCGCCAGCCGTTGGGCAGCCTTCTTGATGGAGAGCGGAAGTTTTAAAGGATAGGTAGATTTGCTCATCGGTTCACCGTTTTCAATAGATCGCCAGGTCGAAGAACTGGAATTCGAAATCGCTTGCCCACCTCTGCAAAATCACTCACGTTATATGTCACGAGCGCGTCTGCACCACCGTTGATAGCCGCTTCGATGACCATCTCATCGCTTGGATCTCGGCCCTGTGGCCGCCAGCGAAAGTGAAGTTCGACCGGCTCGATCAATGCAGCGAACTCCGCTAAGAAATCGTCAACGTCCTTTTCCGATAACCTGTGGGCCAATTGCTGTTCAGGCCGCTTGAGAACTTCTTCATACTCCAGGAAAAGCGGCGGCGTTCCCAACGTCGTCAAGCGCCGCGCTGCAACCAGACGAAGGACGGCATTCCCTGCACCCTCTCGTGTGCGGAGCGCAGCCACAACCACTGACGTGTCCAGCACGACTCGTTTAATCACTTGACATCCTATACGATGTCACATCCTATAGAATATATCACTCGATTCCAGATGTAAATGAGAATGCAGCACCCACTCATTGCAGCTTTTGCCCCTTTGTCTCGGGCAACTGAGTGGCCGTCAGACTAGCTAGCAGAAACGCCGCCGCGCATAGATAGAAAGCCCAATTCAGTCCTTTCAGGTCGCCGATCTTCCCGATTACATAAGGAGACACTGAGCTCATCGCTCGCGCCCCGGTGTAGGTAAATCCCAAGGCGCGAGCCCGCAGACGCGTGGGATAGATTTCGCTGCCGATGACTCCTGAACCTGAGAAAAAGCCGGTCGCGAAGAAGGCCACGACGGTTCCCAGCAAAAGAAGTGCGACTTGCGAACGAGCCATCGCATAGAACGGAATCAAGAGCGCTGCGGCGAACAGGTAAAGCACAAATGAGCGCCGGCGTCCCCAGTGATCTGCGACCCAGCCAAAACTGATATATCCGGGGAACATTCCAAAGAGATTGAGGAATATGAGGAGCGAGGCAGTCCCCATCACCCCAAAGCCGCGACCGCCGCGCTCAACCGGAAGAGACAGATAAGCCGGGATCCACTGAAATAGTCCCCACCAGCCGAAGAGCCCAAAGAAATTGACCAAGAGCAGTGCGAATGTGCTCTTCAGATATGGAGGGCGGAAGATGCTGAAGAAAGAATTGGCATTCGCGCCGGAGGCCAAATCTTTTTTTCTCGGCGAACTCTGCGGTTCAAGCTTTTGCCTTCTGCCGCGTTCGATCCACATCTCAGACTCGGGTACGCGATTCTGGATCCAGAGCGTAACGATGGCAGGCAGTATCCCGACAAAAAACACCATCCGCCAGTTGGCATAACGAAGAACAATCCCGGCAACCAGTGCGGCGAGCGCATACCCAATCGCCCACGAGCTCTGCACGATCGCGATTGCCTTGGCGCGGAGTTCGTCGGGCCAGGTTTCGGCGACGAGGGTTGCGCCGGTATTCCATTCACCGCCCATCCCCAGGCCGAGTATGAAGCGAACGATTGCCAGCATGAGCACCGTCGTGGAGAGCCCGGACGCAAACGAGCAGACCGAATAAGTCAAGATGCTGAGCATGAGCGCGCGCTTGCGCCCGATGCGGTCAGCGAGAAAGCCGAAGAGGATCCCGCCAATGCCCGACGCCAGCAGCATCAGGGTAGAAAGAAATCCGGCCGTGCCTTTCGTCATGCCCAGATCTCGCATGACGTGCGTGAGCACGAGCGCGTAGAGCATCGCGTCGAAGGAGTCCAGCATCCAGCCAAGGGCAGCGGCTACAAGCGTGCGGCGCTGGCCGTGAGTGGCTTGCTTGAGGAGTTGGATTGGGCTGATAGCCACGCGGGGTGGATTGTAGCAGGGGGAGCAGATGCCCCCGGATAGAGGATGAGCGGGTCGTCAGCGACTCGAACATTCGCTGATGCCTTGAGAGGATCGGTCTAGCGGTAGGCTTCGGAGCGATGCCTTACGGCGTGGACGAGGAGAGTGTCCGGGGGCTCTTCGGTGAAGCGGACGCGGTAGTCGCCGACACGAAGCCGCAGTTCGCCGGAGTCCCCTTGCATACTCTTGATGTCGCCTTCGCCGGTCTCGGCGAAGCGATGGAGAGTAGTGAGGATGCGCATGGCGGAGTCGCGGTCGATGCGCCGGACATCGGCGCGTGCAGGGACGGTAAAGACAATTTTCTTCACGCCCGTTCCAGTCAGCGTTTAGGGTCTTCGGTGGAAAGACCAAACTCGGTGAGGATGTCTTCCTGAGGGATGCCTTCACCGGGATGCTGCGCCATCCAAGCCTTGGAGGCGGCGACCGCCTGACGCTCCGCTTCGCCTTCCGCTTCGTCGTCGATGGGGGCGTTGGCGATGGCGCGGGAAACGGGATCCAGCATGGTTTCCAGCAGACCGACCACGGCAGAGACCTGGCTTGGGGCCATGCGTTCGATCAGTTCGTGCGCCTTTTCCTTGGTTTGATCGTGAGGCATTGGCGAGAGTCTCGATTCGTCTAATATTGCGACGTCGCATTAAGATTATCACCTCGTGAATGGCCTTGAGCAAGTGACCGAAGAAACGGGCTGAGGAAAGCCGCGAGCAGCGTGCGGCGCTGGCCGGGAGTGGCTCGCTTGAGGAGTTGGATTGGGCTGATAGCCACGCGGGGTGGATTGTAGCAGTGGGGCAGAGTCGACGGTCGAAGAAGGTAATGACTGCGCGTCACCGCGCAGTTTTTAGTGCTTCACTAAACCGCCAACCACTCCGCCCAATGTGTCCTGCCACCCATGGGTGATCATTCCCGGGCGAACGCTTCCGCGCCAATAGGCCAGAATTCCGAACATCGCTCCGAACAGGGCGATAAGAATCACATGCCGGAAGCCCTGATACGCATGAGCCGCGCCGAATGCGGCGGCAGAAAGGAGAATGCCGGCGGGAGCATTTTTAGTCAGGCCTATGAACTGTCGTTGCAGGTATCCTCGAAAGATCGTTTCCTCGCATATACCGGCGGTAATTGACAGCGCTATCCATAATCCTATTTCAGCGGCGGTATGCGGGAGCATGAGCTGCATATTGTGAGTCAGATCGGAGACACGCAGAAGCTTGCTAAACAGCCAAAGTAGCGTTACGGCAACGATCCAGAACCCAGCGGCAATCCCAATATCGCGGAGCAGTTGGCGGAAGGAGCGCCAACGATCTCCGACGACGAGGAAGACGGACGCGCCACTCCACCGCACGCCCGCCACCACCAGCACGAAGACCAACCATTCCACAAAGATGGTGAGCAAATAGAGGCGTACGCGGTTCGGATGAGCAGCCGCACTGAGTTGATCCGTAAAAATCTTGGCCGAGTATGCCCAACCGGTCAAGGCCACAAGCACAACGATCGTATGGATAGGGCTAGCAACGCGGATATAGCGGTCCGAAGTGGACTGGACGCGAGTAGAAGTCTCCATAGTTACCTCAATTAGCTCATCTGGTCATCATGCCAATTGCACCTAATCGACGCAAATACCTCTGCGCCTTCCCCACATCCCTTCCGATCTGCTCTCGCAGAGCGTCGATGGATGGAAACTTGATCTCATCCCGCAGACGATCCAGGAAATGAAGCTCGACCTCCGTCTCGGCCGTCAGTTCGAGTGGATGAAAGTTCAGCAGATGCGTCTCGACGGCGAACGACTCGGCACCGAACGTGGGCCGGTTGCCGACATTGGTCACCGAGTCAAAACACTCGCCGTTCGGAACTCTGCCCACGCGCATGCGCGTGATGTAGACGCCGTCTTTCGGAACAAGTTCCTCGTAGCGCGCAAGGTTGATGGTGGGCACAGTGTATTGCCTCCCATAACCGCGACCGCGTCCGGGAGTAGAAACGATACTGAAGGGACGGCCGAGCAGATGACGCGCACGGCTCACGCGCCCTTCCGCCAGCAGCTTGCGAATGTGGCTGCTTGAAACCCGTTCTCCCCGCAGACGCATCTCCGGGTAGTCGTGAACCTCAAAGTGCATGCTCTTGCCAAGTTCACGTAGTACTTCAACATCTCCGGCTGCCTGATGGCCAAAACGGAAGTTATACCCCTCGTGCACTTCACGCGCATGGACATGCCTTTTGAGAATGTCGTGAACGAAGTCATGCGGGCTCATCAGTGAAAGGTCGCGCGAAAACGGGAGCAGCAGGACGGCATCCAGCTCCGTCTCCTGCAACAGTCGAAGTTTTTCTGGAGTCGGAGTCAGTAATTTGAACGAGTGATCGGGACGCAGAATGCGCGCAGGGTGAGGATCAAACGTGACGACCACCGAGACTGCCTTCGCGGCGCGAGCGCGGCGCACGATCTCATCGATGACGGCACGGTGGGCGCGGTGGATGCCGTCGAAGTTACCGACACTCACGATGGACGGGCCGAAGTCCGGGGGGATGTCCGCGAGTTTGTGGAAGACTTGCATCTGCAGTTTTATTCACCGCCGAGACACCGAAAAAAACTTAAAAATGTTTTTCTCGGCGGTGAGATCTAAATCTCGAATTCCAGTTTCATACCGTCATACGAAAGTCTCACGTCCGGCGGCAACGCCGCGTTCGTTTCTTCATGCGCGAGGTCGTGACATATATGAGTAAAGAATGCGCGCTTGGGCTTAACCTCGGCCACGATTTGCAACGACTGCTCGACCGAAGAGTGCGTGGGATGCGGCTTGTGGCGCAGCGCATCCAGAAAGAGGATATCCAGGTCGCGCAACTTCTCGATTGATTCGGCAGGTACCGAACTATGATCGGTGAGATAGGCGGCCGATCCAAAGCGAAAACCAAGAATCGGGGTTTCGCCGTGAATGACGGTGACGGGCTCAAAGTGCGCGCCAAACAAGTCCAGCGCGCCCTCCATCGGGATAAGTTCAACCTGCGGCAGCCCACCAAATTTGTAATTGGCTTCGAAAATGTAGCGGAACATGTTGCGCAGGAACTCGCAGTTTGCCCTGGTCGCATAGAGCGGCAGTTTGCCGAGCTTGTGGTGATAGCTGAGCGGGCGCAGGTCATCGATGCCGAGGATGTGATCGGCGTGCGTGTGCGTGTAAAGGACTGCGTCTACTTGCGTGATGTTCTCGCGCAAGGCCTGCTCGCGAAAATCGGGAGTGGTATCGATGAGCACATGATGCCCGTTATAACTGAGCATGATGGACGGGCGGGTGCGCCGGTCGTGCGGATCGTTAGAACGACAGACGGCGCAGTCGCAGCCAATGGTGGGAACTCCCATCGAGGTGCCGCTGCCGAGAACTGTCAGAGTTGCCTGCATCTAAAGAATGAACTTCGGACGAATGCACATTAGCATGAACATCAGCCGTTGGTACCTGTGACCGGGCCGGGGGTCTGTGGAGCGCGAGCGAGCGCGTTCGTGACCTCGACGTACGCCATCCGAAGCTCGTAGAGAGAGTTCTGCAAGAATCCCTGCTCCTCGGGAGTAACGTTGCCTTTTGTCTTTTCGGCGAGCATGCCGAGCGTATCGACGGTCTGGCGCGCGCCAATCAGGTCGACGGTCGGTTGGGCACCTCGTTCATGCATCAGGCCGAGTTGGACCATCGCTGTCATGTAGAGCGACGCGACGAAGCGCTTGAAATCCACCTGGAGATCCTTGGCGGAATGGCCGCTCAACTCGACTTGGCGGTCGAGGTCGCGGGCGGATTCACGATAGGCATCATGTTGCGCCTGCTGCTCGGAGGCGCTCGGAGGCGGAGGCGCGTCCGGCTCAGTATGGGCTGCTGGTGCAGGCTCGGCGCTTTTGGTGGCCGCCGCGGCCGCCGCTCGGGCGGGTGTCGCCTGCTCAGGCTGAGCTTCCTCTTCCTCAGCCGATGGCGTGCGCAGTTCCCCGTCCGCCGTAAACAGGCGCCGGTCGCTTACTTTGAAGTCGCTGTCTTTTTTCTTTTCAGCCATGTGTTTTTCCTGATCCTTGCGTTCGCTCGATCTGAATATCGTGCGTCGGGAGTTACCGGTCCATTACATTCAGAACTTAGATGATCGGCAAAGTTGCTGGTTTCAGCGTCGCCGAGCTCGCGTGCAAGTTCTTACCGACAGCTTCGCGCCGCAAATAGCCCAGCGCGATGGCGCTGTTCCCTGCGGCCAACGGCAAGTTCGCGTTGCTCGTAATTTCGCCGACGTCTTTCTCGCCCGCCTGAATCTTTGTGCCCGGCGCGGGCAACGGACCTTCGACCGCGAACGCCGTGAACTCGCGGTGCACCGCGCCGCGCGAGCGGATGCGCTCGACAATTTCCTGCCCCAGATAGCAGCCCTTCGTAAAACTAAGCGCGCGCAGTTGGCCCGTTTCCTGCGGAAGATCGCGCTCGCGAATGTCCACGCCATAGCGCGGAATTCCCCGGCTGATGCGGAGCATCTCGAGCGCCTCGGGTCCGACGGCGGTTGCGCCCGCCGCCAGGAGCGACGTTCCAGGCAGTTTTCATCTGCTCAGGCGCTAGCCAAATTTCGTAGGACTCGCCGGCTGCCTCGTCACCGCGCACCACCGTGCACGTAAGGCACCCGCAGGCGCACTCGCATTTCGGAGTACACAATTCAAGCGGCGCTAGCTCAGGCAATTCGATCCCGGCCGCGCGCATTACAGCCTTCGCTTGTGGTCCCGCTATGCCGATGCCAGCAAGGGTCGCAGTTGCGTCCGCTGCTTCCACATCGTCCATGATGATGAACTTGTCGAAATGCGCCAGGACCTTTTCGCGCAACTGCGCGTCCGTGTCGACGAGCACCGAATCGCCCACGTTGTAAGCATAGAGGTCGGCCTGAATGTGCCCTTGCGCGTTCAGCAGAAAACAGTAAACGCCGTGGTTCGGGGCAAGGTCTCGGATATTGTTCGTTACCATCCCATTCAGCCAGCGTACGCGATCGCTGCCGGTGAGCCGGATTTTGGCCCGCGAACTCAGGTCGTAGATTCCACAGCCCGAGAGCAGGGCGCGGAACTCGTGACCGATGCCTGAGTCAGCCGAAACATCCGCTATCGAGCCTTGCAATGCAGTATTCATGCTTACTAGCTTGATTATAACGAAGGATGAAGGGTCATCGAAGAACGTGGGTAGAGACGAGGCTTGCCCCGCCTCGCGCGGGCGCCAAATGTGTGCTGGGTACTGAGACGCGGCAAGCCGCGTCTCAAAGCCGAATCTGCTAGAAGCTAGTAGCTTTCCTTATACCGCCAGCCCGTACTTCACTTGCAGCCGCCGCTCCATGGTGCGGAAAATCAATCCATCTACCAGGTAGCCAAGACAAATAATCAGAATCATTACGGCCAGCACCTGATTCATGTCGCTTAGATCACGGCCCATCATGAGCAACTGGCCGAGGCCGAGGCTGAGGAAAATCATCTCCGCCTGAATGAGCGAGCGCCACGCGAACGCCCAGCCCTGCTTCATTCCGTTCACGATGAACGGCAGGCTCGCGGGCAGCAGCACGGACCAGAACAAGCGGAAGCCGCTCGCTCCCAGATTCCGTCCCGCCATGCCATAAATCTTCGGCATCTGTTTGCGGCCATCTTCCATGGCAATCGTCACTGAAAGCAGCGAGCCCATCAGCACGACAAACAAAATCGCCTTCTCCGTCAGCCCGAACCACAGGACGGCCAGCGGAATCCAGCAAATGCTCGGCAGAGATTGCAGACTTACCAGCAATCCGCCCATGGTTTCTTCCAGAAACTTGCTGCTGGAAACGCCGAGGCCCAAAACCATCCCGAGCGCGACCGACAAGCTGTAGCCGATCAGCATGCGCTTCATCGTCACTGCAATCCCGATCCAGAAGCTGTGGTCTGCGAAGCCATCCCGCAGCGCGGACGCAACCCCCCACGGCGGCGGAAACAGATAGGGCGGCCAGATACGCAGCTTGGCCACCAGCGCCCAAACCCCGATCAGCGCTCCGTAGAAGATGGCTTGCTTAGCGAGTTTTTTCATCGGCATACTCCGCTTCCAGACTCTTGTTGATCTCTTCGCGCAGGCAATCCAGAACGTTGCGCGCCATGCGCGTGACGTCGGGATGCTCCATGTGCCGCGGCCTCGGCAGGTTCACGCGAAACTCCTGCTTTACGCGTCCCGGGACGAAACGTCATGCAGCACCACGCGATCGCCCAGGCGCGCAGCCTCGCGCACATTGTGGGTCACAAAAATAATCGTGCATCCCGTCTCGGCCCAGATCCGCTCCAGTTCGTCATGGAGCAGGTCGCGAGTCTGCGCATCGAGCGCAGCAAAGGGCTCGTCCATCAAAAGCACATCGGGACCCGTCGCCAGCGCTCGCGCCAGGGCCACACGCTGCCGCATTCCGCCGGAAAGCTGGTGGATGTAGCTGTTGCCAAACTTCGAGAGCTGCACCAGACGTAAATACTCCTGAACCTTCTCCTTGCGCTCGGCCTTCGGCACATTCTTCATCTTCATGCCGAACTCGACATTGCCCGCCACGGTCAGCCACGGAAACAGTCCCAATTCCTGAAAGATCAAAATGCGATCGGTGCCCGGCCCGGTCACCGGCTTTCCATCCACCAGCACCGTCCCTGAAGTTTGCGGCTGCAATCCGGCAATCAGATGCAGGAGTGTCGACTTCCCGCATCCCGACGGCCCGACCACGCACAGAAACTCTCCCGGCTTCACTTCCAAACTAATGTTCTCGAGCGCGATGAGCCGGCCTTTCGCGCTGGTCGTGTAACTCAGTGAGATCGCATCCAGCGCGACCTTAGGCACTACGGTATGGGCCGCTGGCGCCGGTACTGCAACAATCGAGGCCACAGGCTTCCCATGAAAAACGTCGGGACGCACGCCAATCCTGCGAGGTATTGGCGGAACCACGGGTGGATAGGTATTTTGTGGACTTGCGCTCATTGGATGGCCTTTTTTCCTTTCTCGGCGAGAACCTGATTCAACAACGACAAGTCATACAAACTCGAAAGATCCGGCATCTGCCGGCCCAGAAAACCGGCGTCAAATGCCGATTTGGCGGCAATCATCAGCGACGCGCGCAGCGGGTCATACGTCGCCTTCATGCGGCCGAACGCCTCGTCCAAAACCGCATCCGGAAGTGCCTTGCCCGTCTCCTTCGCAATCTGCTGATTGAGCAATGTTTTCGCTTCCGGCAAGTGCCCATTGATCCAATCCGTCAATTCGACGTGCGCGCGAATCCAGTTCTTGACCAGGTCCGGATGCTCCTTCAAAAACTGCGTCCGCACGATCAGGTGCGCCGTGACGAAGTCGCCATTCGTCCAGAGCGTCCGCTCATCAAGAAACAAGTGCCCATTCCCCAGCTTGATCAGCCGCGTCGCCCACGGTTCGGGAGCCCATGCCCCGTCCAACTCTTTTTTCAAAAACAATGTCAACTGATCGGGATTGGCCAGCGGTATTATCTGCACGTCCCCGCCCTTGTCTGTCGACTTCATGCCATGCGCAATCAACCACGCCCGCAGCGCCACGTCCTGTGTGTTCCCCATCTGCGGCGACGCGACTTTCTTGCCGTGGAAATCCTCCGGCTTCTGGATTCCTGAATCGTTCCGAACCACCAGCGCCGCGCCCCCGCTGGTGGCCCCCGCCACGATGCGCAGCGCCTCACCATTCGATCGCACATACCCGGAGATCGCCGGGTTGGGCCCGATGTAGGTCATGTCAATCGCGCCGGCGAACAGCGCCTCAATCGCGGAAGGCCCTGCATTGAAACTCTTCCACTCGATCTTCACTCCCGGCCCCATCGCCTTCTCGAACCATCCGTCGTTCTTTCCCACCATCGCCTGCGGGTGTGTGATATTCGGGAACGCCCCCACATGAATGACAGTCTGGGCCCAGGTAAGGTTTGCGGTCAGCAAAACCAGCACGACTCCGGCGAGAAGAAATCCAACCCCACGGCACGATTTAGTCATGACCCGCCTGTCCTCCGGTCGATACCGCCATCGGTAATAAATTCGCATCCGACTTTCTCTTCCTGGCGTTTCTTGCTTTCGCCGCTGTCCCATTGCTGGGAATCAAATCCGCCAGCGTCGTGGCCTCCAGAATCTTGGCGGCCGCATCTCTGATCTCAAGGAACAATTCGTAGAGCGCCCGGCTGTCATCATCGCGGTCAATCAACTCGCGCAACTGTTCGGCATCGCCAAATGGAGCCAAGGGTCCATCGACCAGCCGGATGATTTCGCTCATCCGAATCTCAGACGGCGGCCGCCGCAACTGGTATCCACCTTTCGCACCGCGCACGCTTTCCACGATGCGCGCGTTCTTGAGTTCCAGAAGAATCAGCTCCAGAAATTTTTCCGGCAGGTTCTCTTCGTAGGCGATGTCGCGAATCCGGATGGCGCCTTGCCGGTAGTGCCGCGCCAGCATCATCAGGGCTTGCAGTGCGTAGAGTCCTTTTTGGGAGACTTTCATGTAAGTCCTTCGTTCCTATAATGCCTATTGATTCAATAGACATTATAGACTCTGCACGCACTTTGCCAAAGAACAAAACGGAAAAGAACTGCTAGTCCCGCGATTTCAATCGGTTACAGGGTGACTTTGGGCCAGGAAATGGCCTTGAGTGCAGAAGGTTGCAGTTTTAGGAAGGAGAATTGGCGAGTCGTTGGTCGTTGGTCGTCGGTCGTTCGGTGGGGCCGAACTCAGCGCTCGACCGCGAACGACGAGCGACCAAGGACCTCACTTCTGACTTCCCTTCACTCCAGCCGCAAAATGCTCACCGTGATGTTGTCCGGCCCGCCGCGCTGGCGCGCCAACTCGATGAGCTCGCGCCCCGCTCCGTCCGGATTATGCTTTTCGACCGCAGCCAGAATTTCCCCGTCGTGGACCACTCCCCACAATCCATCGCTGCACAGGAGCAGTACGTCCTTCGCCCGCAACGGCTCGGGACGTCCCGGCGAATCCATGATCAGCTCCGGATTCGTTCCCACCGCCGCCGTCAGAATATTGCGCTGCGGATGTGTCTCCGCTTCCTCCCGGCTAATCATCCCCGCCTCCACCAGCCGCCCGACATAGGAGTGATCGCGCGTTACCTGAATGATTCGGCCATCGCGAATGAGGTAAAGGCGGGTGTCTCCGACATGCACGAAATAGAGTCCCTCGTTGACGATCGCGATCGCGGTACACGTCGTCCCCATGCCGCGCAGGAGGGGATGGGAAAGACCATATTCCCGAATGTTTTGGTGGGCTGCCTGGAGCCCTTCAATCAGCGACTGCTGAGGATCGTCGCCGGCAAACTCGCGATACACCTTCAGGATGGTATCCACCGCCATCTGGCTGGCTTCCTGCCCACCCTCGTAGCCGCCCATTCCGTCGGCCACGATCGCCAGCCGGCCCTTGCGCTGAAACGCAGCGTCATCGTCCGGTTCCCAGTAGCCAAACGAATCTTCGTTATTTTGGCGAAGACAGCCGATGTCGGACTGCCCCGATACCTCGATGCCGGTGCGCACCTTCATCCCAGCCCCGCTTGCGTTGCGGTTATGAATGCCATGTCAATTTTTACGATTGCAGCAAAACCTTAGGATTATACGGGGTGGGAGGCAGCGGGGCCAAACTCGGGTCCGCAAGGAAGGAATTTCGAACACGAAAATCAAATGGGGACGATCTCATGACCGTCCCCATAACGGAATGCTTTATCCGTAGAACTGCTAGTTGCCAGGCCCGCAGGCTCCGCTCGGGTTGTTTTCCTGGCCGTTATAAAATTGGTTGCCGCCAGACGACGCAACTGGAACATAGACGGGCTGGGAAGTAACCCCAGCATAGGAGGCCGTGACCATGTACGCGCCGACGTAGAGCCATGAGGGGGGTTGCACTTTGCCATTCTGGTCCAACGGCTCAACATCCACCCACGTGCACGTTGCCGGTTCCACCGCCGTGACTAGTCCCGTGGGGTCCCACTGCACTGTCCCATGCACGCCATCAAAGGGTAGCGGGCACGGGCCGGAGCAAGGATCGAGCAGCAATGCATCGAACGCATCCTGATTGTGGAATGGATCAACAATCACGTTGAAGGTAGCCATCCTGGTCAGGTCCTTGGCCACGCCGCCGCCGTAGTTACCCATCGGCTGAAATTGGATTGTGCCACCGTTACCCTGCAAAGTGACGAAGCCGCTCTGACCGGAAGGGGCCACGCCATTGATCAACGCGACATCGAGGGTAATGGACTGGAGATGGTTGGTATCTCCCTTGAACGCGCCACAACCCACCGTGCTCAAAGCCAGAAGGGCGCATCCGAGCGCCGCCAGAATATATTTGCATTTCACCGCAGGATTCCTCCCAATGGGAACTCTCCTGCATCGTGACAGCACCCGTCACCGCAGACAAGGTAACCAAAGTCATTGCCCGGAAGCCCAAGACAACGTGGAACCGGCGGATGTGTAGCTAAGGGGGCTAGGTACCCTAAATCTCCGCGTTTTTTGCCACTTTTAGGGGTTTTGGAAACTTTGAGTTGGCGAGGAAGCGGATGGTCCCCTTCTCCAATTGGCGCCCAACTTCTACAATCAATCGATGCCCGACTCGCTCCCCGATCCAACGCCTATTCCGTCGGCCCCAAGTCCTTCGGCGTCGGCCGCACCGGCTCCCACTCCCACAACTCCCACTCAACCTCCTACCAACTTCAACATCGGCGAAGAGTTCGGAACTGCCAAACGGAATTTACCGCCCGCCGGCATTGTGCTCATCTGCCTTGCCGCCGTTGCCATCGTGGTTGCGATCATCGCCTTCCACCAGCGCGCCAAGCCGCAGGGCGGAGGATCCATCGATTTCGTCTCCGCCGCTGAAGTTCCGGGACAGAACGTGCTGCTCGTCGCGATCACCCTTACGCTGCAAAATAGCGCCGATAAGTCGCTTTGGATTCACACCCTCAAGGCACAGCTCAGCACTGCCGACGGCCACACCTACGATGACGAAGCCGCCTCCGCCGTCGATCTCGACCGCTACTTTCAGGCTTTCCCGGTTTTGAAGGAAAGTTCCGAGCCGCCGCTCCCGCCAGAAACAAAACTCCTGCCCGGAACCCCGAAGAGAGGAACCATCATGTTCAGCTTCCCCGTCAAAAAGGAAGCCTTCGACCAGCGAAAATCTCTGGCTGTGACCATCCAGCCGTACGACCAGCCATTGCCGATTGTTCTGAAGTAGCCCAGAAATCTGCCCAACCGTCATGCTGAGAGGCTGCTAGAGCTCGCCCCTCACTCGCTCTCCAACCGCTTTCGCGCCTCCGCCAGTTCTTTCTTCTTCTCACCGCTTACTTTGGGATATTCGAGCTTCATCGCCTTCAACTCGTCCACCAGAACCTGCGCGACCACCAGCCGCGTAAACCACTTGTGATCGGCCGGAACCACATACCACGGTGCGTGCTCACTCGCAGTGGCCCGGATCGCATCTTCATACGCCCTCTGATAGTCGTCCCAACACTGGCGCTCCTTCACATCCGCCGCCGAAAACTTCCAGTTCTTTTTGGGAGTGTCAAGGCGTTCCAAGAAGCGGCGCTTCTGCTCTTTCTTCGAAACATTCAAAAAGAACTTCACCACCACGATCCCGTTGCGCGCCACATAACGTTCGAAGTTATTGATGTCCTCGTACCGCTCCTCCCAGATGTTCTTGGTCATGAGCTTTTTCGGCAATTTTTCATTGGCCAGAACCTCGGGGTGGACGCGCACCACCAGCACTTCTTCATAATAAGAGCGGTTGAAGATTCCGATCCGCCCGCGCGCCGGCGCGTGCTGGTTGGTGCGCCACAAATATCCGTGGTTCCGTTCCTCCTCTGTGGGGACCTTAAACGAAGTGACGTCGACGCCTTGCGGGTTCACCCCCGACATTACGTGCTTGATCGTGCCGTCCTTGCCCGCCGCATCCATCGCTTGAAAAATTACCAGCATGCCCCACAAATCCTGCGCCGCCAGAATGTCCTGCAACTCGCTCAATTTCTCGACGCCGTCCGCCAAAAGGTCCTTGGCCTCCTGCTTCGCCTCCGAGTCCAGCCCATGCGTATCCGCGGGGTCGAAATCCTTCAGCCGAAAATGCTTGCCATTTTCGACGCGATACTTCTTCAGCATCTTTTCAATTTTCATGTAGGAATTCTCTCAAGCTGGCTGCGGAAAGGGAAATGGAAGGTCCTTGGTCCTTGGTCCTTCGTCCCTCGCTACCCGACTTCGAGGAGCGGCGCAAGAACGGGTTCTCCTCACGAAAAAGCAGCCGTGTGTACAGGGGGAAGCCGTAGTTATGTGCGCCGCTAAGAACCAAGGACGAAGGACCAAGGACGAAGGACGAAGGACCAAGGACAGTTTCCGAACGACTATGAACGACTCATCTCTGCTGCTGATACACCGAGCTGTCCGGAGTAGGCTGGTCGTAGTCTCGCCCGTATTTATTTTTGTGCGCCATGTGCTGGCCGTCCGCCACTGGGACGCGAATCACCCCCAGCGATGTCGCCTCTTCCCCAATCGTGATCTCGCGCGCCAGCGGCCGTTCGTTCTCCGGACCCATTCCCTCGCTCCAGATGTGGAGCATGTACCGGCCGTAGGGGACGCCCGCGATGCTTACCTGCCCGTCGTTGTTCGCAATCGAATAGAGCGGCGTGGACAGCGTGATGAT
This sequence comes from uncultured Acidobacteriaceae bacterium, assembly GCA_963698865.1. Lineage (GTDB taxonomy): Bacteria > Acidobacteriota > Terriglobia > Terriglobales > Acidobacteriaceae > Acidiflorens. The sequence goes on from CAVOSL010000008.1 coordinate 238,807, forward strand.
GACCGCGCTCATCTCGGGATGAATGTTGCAGAAGATGTAGCTGATGCCGGGGCGATCGAAGCGCACGCCGCGCGAACTGCCCGCCTCATAGAGTCCGAGGTCAAAACGCTTGCCTTCAAAGAGCGAGAAGACATTGTGAAAGAAGGGATCGTGATTCGGGAACTCAACCATCGACCCGGCGGGAACAACCAGGACGCGCGGTTCAAAAGTCTTGTTTTTCTGCACCAGTTTCGGATTGCCGCCCTCATTCGGCTTGGGCGCCTCCAATGCCACACCGCTGCCCGCAGCCGGCGTCAGCCACACGACTGTTACTGGAATGGCGCTGAGCCTTCTCTTTGCTCCAGACTTTTTTGCGTCTGCGCTGCCCTCGCGAATTACTTCGACACGCCCTCGCACGGTGGCTATATCGGCGCACACTCCGGCTGCACACGCCCACAACATGAGTGCAACCGCTAAATGGCTTCTGTGCTTCATTGTCAGTTCCGGGAGTCCCCGTACGTCTTCCGCGCCCCGATTCACGAGCCTCCAGCCACTACCAAAGATCGCGGCTCGCGGAATCCTCTTAGAACAATACTCCCATGCTCAAATTCAAGTGTCCCGCACCCCAGTCGCGATCGGTGATCGAATCCGTCTCAATCCGCCGGTACTCCGCCGAGAACAACAAATCCGAGCGCGGCCGGTAGATCACATTGAAAAATCCCGCTTTGTTCCGCGACAGAATCGGCTCCCCATACGAGTAAGCATACGGGAAGTACCGCAGGTCGCGGGCAAACGGATTATCCATTCCGAACGCCCCGTTGAACTCCAGCTTCGCGGTCGCGCGATATTTTAACTGGGTCCATCCTCCCACGGTATTCACGCCAATTAATTGCGTGTAGGGATCCTGGGGATCATTGCTGCTGAACAAGACACTCTGTCCCAAGCCACCGTACAGGCCTCCGAGAGCGCGCCCGCGGAAAAATTTGCCGCTCACCGCAAATTTGGGTCCGAGCGGAATTTCCAGGTCGCTCGTCACCGCCCATGAGTCCACATTTCTATCGAACCCATACACCTGCCGGCTATAGTACCCACCCACACCCAGCCTCAACGGCTGACCTGAAATGTCGTGTGTCCATGCGATGCGCGTGCCGTATGCCGGCTGCCGCGAAGCCTCGCCCGGCCCGGCCCAGCGATACGCACCATTTAGCGGCGGTTCCCCGCTCACCGGATCGAGAATGCCTCCCTGGAGCAGTAGAGTCGACGATTCTCCTACGTTAAACCTGTGCTCCACCCTGACTTGAGGCACCCAACTCCATAGGTTCCCCGCATAAGAGAGAGCTGGCTCGGCCAGGGACGCAAATGAGGTCGGCGAATTCGGCGAAAAGAAAAGTCCGTCCTGCCCCGCGACCACAGAGGTATTCTCCCAGTCCATTCGCATGGTGGCGGTGCGGATCCGCATCAGGCCCGCGTTGACTCCATTGGGCTCGGCCGGAAATCCGCCTGCCAGATCGAGCTGGAGGTCGGCCCGCGTTTTAGCACCAGCCAACTGTGGCCCGAACACTTCAAACCCAAGTTGTGACTGCCGCAGCGTGGCTCCGAAACTTCCCCCTGAATTGCCGGGCAGCCGCCCGTAGGCCAGCCCCGGAAAATCGATGTTATCGACCACGCCCTGATTGCTGAATATGTTCATCAGCACGATGCCGGAAATCCGCATTCTGTATTTCGATGCGCTCTCTACCTTTGTCTGATATTGATCGTCCACCTCCCCGCTGAGCAGCTCGTATTCCTCATCGAGCGTCGCCGCTCGCGAAGACTTCTTTTGTTCCTCGGACGCATTGCCCTGTGGATTTTGATACGGAGAGGCTTCCTGGGGCGAATTTGCGAGCGTGGAGGCGGCATCTTTGCTGACCGTGCGCACGACCGCTTCCATGATCCCAGGTTTCTGCGGATTACCTGCCGCGCGCAGTTCGTCAAGTTCCCGCCGCAATTCCCGGGTCTCGGCGTGCGAGCGCTCCGAATCGGCCTTCATCTCAGCTACGGATGCGCGCAGTTCGCGCACCTGGTCACTCAATTCCCGAACCGACTGCAAAAGGGTGCCTTGAGAAGAAGCGCCATTCTGCGCAAGGCTGGCTGCACAACATAACATGAGCGCCAGAAGAACACAGGTAGAAACCGCCGCCCGCGGCCGGGGCCCCCCTGCGGCCCGGGTTTGGCCGCAGGGGCTGGCTGGCTGTGTAGTCAAGCAACGCTCGACAGGCCTCTCCCCCGGGAAGAATCGACCACCGCGCTCTCTGTTCATATCCCCTCCCACAGGCACGAGAATCTTTCTGAACTTTAAGGGTTTATTACTGATCAAAAGCCATTGAACGTACATGAGCCGTAGATACTCGGCTCACAGGCCGCGAAGCGGCGAAGGAATTCACCACGCGGCGCAAGCCGCGGGCGGCAGGCAAGATAACAACAAAAGCCGTGGCGCGGCGAAAGAACGATCGTCGCGCGCACCTTCGGCCCGTCACTCAGAGAGCTTTTCCACCACTGGAATTAAAAACCTCTCATCTCCCACCAATCTAGCTGGCGTGCTTGGCCAGCGCACCTTCGGGCGCCGGACTCAACGGCATACTGATCAGGAATGTTGTTCCGGCGGCCGATGAGCGCTCTACTGCAACCTCGCCGCCATGATCCTGCACGATCTTCTGCACGACGGTAAGTCCCATCCCCGTCCCGTTTTCTTTTCCATAGCTCACGAACGGCTCGAACAATTTTCCCCGCACCGAATCCGCGATGCCCGGCCCATTATCCTCGATTCGAATCTCGATCCGCTCGCCCATGCGGCGCAGCCCGACTTCAATTCTCCCCGTACCACTGGGCACCACCTCGCAGGCATTCAGCAGCAGATTCAGCAAGGCGCGCTCCAACTTCTTGAAGTCGAACCACCCCTCGGTCAGACCTTCACAGGTAGTCCGAATTCGGATGCCATGAAATTCGGGATGCACCCTGACCGTCTGCACGGCGCGATCCACCACGGATCGCACATCGCCATAGGATGGCCGTAGCGACTCGCGGGTGCGCGAGAATTCCAGCAGCGACTCGATCAACTCCGTCATCTGATTGACCGCGACCCGTATCTCCGCATACAGATCCTCGCGCTGCGTGGCCGTCAATTTGCTCTCGCAAAGAAACTCGGCGTTCGCGACCACCGCCGCCAGCGAATGCCGCAGATCGTGCGAGATCGAACTCGCCATGCGGCCGATGGTCGCCAGCCGCTCCGCATCCAGCAACTCGCGCTGCGTCTTCTGGAGGTTGGTGCGCATGCGGTCGAACGTTCCCGTGACCTCAGCGACTTCATCTCTGCCATGCGCTTCGAGCGGAAAGGCGAAATTCCCCTGTTCCAGCGCCCGCACGCCGTCCACCAGATTCTCCAGCGGCCGCGTGAAAGTGCGCGAGATTACAAATACCAGCATGGTCCCCGCCAGCACTGCCGCCAGCCCGAGCGCGATCAGCAGTTCATTCAGGCTGCTCAGGAATGCGGTCGCCTGGTCAAACGACTTCAGCACCCACAGATTCAGCGGAGGAGCGTTCTTTCCGTCGATCACGCCCGGCAGGTCGACCGAGGTGGCCTGAAATCGCTCCTCGCCCAGCCGAATCTGGTCCGACTCCCGCATACCGCCCTGCGCGCCCCGTGGTGCGACCCGCAGCAACTCGGCTTCCTGCGCCGGTTTGAGCGTGCTCCGCACAATCGCGTCGCCATAGCGAAACGCCACTTCGCTGGCGGAAGTCCGGCTCAACTCGCGCGCGAACCGGTCGTCGATCTCATATCCCAGCACCAGATATCCCAGCACCTTGTGTTCGCTTTTGGGGCCAAAATAAATATCCTGCAGGAAAACTTCGTACAGATGTCCTTCCACGCACCACCAGTGGCGCGTCTCTTCCTGCGAAGTCACTTGCTGAAAGAATTCCTGTCCCTGCCGGATGGTGATCTCTTGCGGGGTCGTCTGGAGCGCCACGATTTTCCCCGACGCGTCGGCCAGCAGCAGCAAATCGCTGCCGCCCAGGCGCCACAACTCCCGTGAAGCATCCTGGATGGTCGTCGCGTCGTGCGTGGTCATCATGGCCCGCACGTTCGGGAGGTCGGCCAGCAGCGCGGCCGAGCGCTCCAGCATCGCCTCGCGTTGGCTTTGGAAGTTATGAAACGCGGAAACGGAATTCTGCAGGTCGCGCTCGATCTCCACCCGCACCCGCTGTCGTACCGTGTACTGGACAACCAGCAGGGTGGCGACCGTCAAGGTCGCCGAGACCGCTACCATCGATAGCAAAAATTTGGTTCGGAGCCGAATACCATTCATGAAGAAAAAGCTACGAGCTTCGAGCCGCGAGCTTCGAGCAAACACATCGTAGTATTCGTTCGGAGCCCGCCTTCGAAACCAAAGCATCCCCTTTAAACCAACAAACCTAAATCGTAAAACTTCGCGACTAGATGTCAGTGCGCGTGCGCTGTGATCGGATGTCAAGTTCCAATCTCAGCGAAAAGCAACCGCGCAGGTTGCCGGCAGCTAGTAGCTGGAAGCTAGAAGCTAGAAGCTCATGGCTCGTGGCTCGTAGCTCCCTAAGGAACGAACTTATATCCCGCGCTGTGCACTGTCCGAAAATGCAGCGGATTCGCCGGGTCGGCTTCCAGCTTCTGCCGCAGCCGCAGGATGTGGTTATCCACCGTGCGCGTGCTCGGATAATTTCTGTAGCCCCACACCTGATTCAGAAGTTCCTCACGTGTCAGCACGCGCTCCGCATTCTGGATCATGAACTTCAGCACCTTGAATTCCTGCGAAGTCATCGGTACCAGTTCGCCGTCCCGCCGCAGCTCCATCTTGGTGAAATCGACATTCACGTCGCCAAAGCTGAAGGTCTCGCACACCGGAGCCGGCGCCGCCCGCCGCCGCATCGCGGTGCGCACGCGCGCTAAAAGTTCGCGTGGACTGAACGGCTTCGTCACATAATCGTGCGCGCCCAGTTCGAGCAGCAGCACCTTATCCATCACTTCCGTGCGCGCGCTCAAAATAATGATCGGCAACGAGGGATTTGCTTGACTGATCTCCCGGCAGATATCCTGCCCCGGCGTTCCCGGCAGACTCAGATCCAGCACCAGCACCGACGGAACCGCGGCCCGGAACTTCTCCAGCCCTTCCGTCCCGTTCCCCGCCACCTCAACCGCGAATCCTTCCGCCTCAAATAGCCGGAGCAGCGCCTTCTGCACCGCTCGGTCATCTTCGATCACCAGTATTCTCTCTCCACTCTGCGGAGGCAGTTCCATGGTCGCCCCTTGACCCACACTCTTGAACATTGACGTCTCTCCCCACGCCCTCACAGGCATGCAATGATACCGCTAAACTCTAGCGTGATTTGAGCTTATTGGCGCATTTCGGAGGAGAATGTAACAGGGATTTTACAATTTGGTGACAAATGAAAAGTCGCGAAATTCGCTCAGAAACGGCGAATTTAGCCTAATTTACAGATTCCATACAAGCTAGACAAACGGAACATACAGCGGCGGCGTCTCGCCGGCGGGCGCCCAGCCGCTCCTGAATGAGTGAACAAAAACAGGACAGGACCGCATGTCGATTGGAGTAGAAGGGGAGAAGGCATGATCCTAGTCTTGCCGCTAAAGCCCCTGAAAAAAAAGGGGGCTAAATGCCTCAGGGCCGCCCGTGCGGGCGTGAACACTCCTTTCAATATGTGAACGACTGAATCTCCGTCACCCCCGAATCCGGCCCATCCACATACCCGCTCCGGTTCGAAGGATTCAACGCAATGTGCGTCGGGACAACATTGAACTCATTCGAAAAATTAAATCCGTTCAGCGACTCCACCAGATTCCCCTTCGTGTCATAGACCTGAATGCTGCTCCCCGATCCCGTCGACGACACCGACTGCGCGATGAAAAACAGCTTGTTCACCGGATCGTATTCCACATCCGTCCCACTCTGCAGCTGTCCAACATCTCCCGGCAGTGTCACCGCAAATCCAGCCTCCTTCTTCAGGTCGTAAAACTCAATCCGCGCATCGAGTTCCGTCGACGTCACTGCGATCCCGTCCTCCGAGTCCACCGCAATTCCATTCACTGTTCCCTGGTGATACGGCGGCGGCCCCAGAATTCCCGTGAATTGCGTCACCGTTCCCTTCGTCAGATCGACCAGCGCAATCTGCGGAGCCGGCCCGCCCACCTCGCCCGACGACGACGCCACCACCGCCTGATTCGTCACATAGTCATACCCGACCACCGGCTCGTTGCTGAAGAAAAATGTCGGATCGGTCAGCGTGACCTGCGGCCCCGATTTCTTCGTATTGAAGTTCGTCCCGAACACCAGGGTGTTGAAGTTCCCACTGTTCTCGAAATACAAAATCGCGTTCGTGAACGTCCCCCCCGCCCCCTGGTTCCGGCTTACGCCCATAATGATGTCCTCGGTCGCCAACCCTGACTTCCATGTCCCGGTAAACTTATTGCTGCTCACCGGCTTCAGTTCCTCATAGATCCGCTTCGTAACGTAGATCTGCCCGCTTTTTTCATGCTCATGTTCCACCAGGCCGACGCTGCTTCCCACAATCCCCAGCGTCAGAAAGTCGTCGTGCGATTTCAGCTCTTTCACCACACTTAAAATTGTCCCGGTAGCCTGATCGAATGTCTCCACCGCCGACAGAATCTTCCCCTTGGCATTGAGCGTCTGCGCCTCGCTGAGGACACCCTCCGTGCCGTTCTGGTCGATGTCAAAGCCGAAGATCTGACCGCCAAACATGCTGTGCACAATCGTCGTCCCCGGCCCGACCTCCCTGCCTGCTCTCACTGCCGCCGGCATCCCCAAGCGCAATACGCCCAGAGCAACCGCCACCACGGCTGCCGATAGAAAAATTGCTTTGCCCCTCATGATGAAACCTCCCCTTAGTCCGACAGCCGTTGCCGATTCGCTATCAGTTTCGACAATCGCATGGCGCCAGAACGTTACCGCAGCTATCCCCCGGCGAATGTCATTCTGGAGTCAGAATCTTGTAAACAATTTGTCTCGGCTGTTCAGGCTGACACGGATTTCCCCGCGCTCTTTAGAATCGAACCTTAAGTTCGGCCTGCACCGACCTGGGTGTAACGAAGTGTGTACCCGAAAAGCTGGAAAGAAAGTTGTAGAGAGCTTCCTTGTCCATGAGATTGGTGACGGTGATCTTGCCGTCCACATGATAGCGCTCCCGGTGCCAGATATCATCGAAGCCAGCAGCGACATCAAACAGATTGCGCGGTGTGATGCGAGATGGATTGCGGTCCGGATCATAAGTTCCAGGGGACACAATGTGAACCCTGGTCGCCCCAAAACTGGGCGAGGCACACGAACGCAGGGGCACATTGAGCGTGGCAAACACCGCACCGCAATAGAGTCCCATTTGCGCCTGTTCGTCTCCCGACAGCGTCAAAGCGGTCGCATAATCGGGCACACTCACCGCCACGAGCCCGCTATCGAATCTCCAGGTGAAGCCGACCCATGGTGCTCGCACCGTAGGCTGGTAGCGTACGAAAGTCGTTTGCTGGAAAGCCTGATCGTGGTCGGGACGGGCCACGGGGGCGTACTGCGTTCCGAAATTTATGCCTCCAACCTCCGGACTGAACAGCCGCGAACGGGTATGTCCTATTACCGTGAACGCGGAGAAACCGTGGACGCTGGCGAGATTGACTTTAGCCATCGCTCCGTCGATCTTTGCCTTCGCAAACTGAACCGGGAAGTTCAGCGGCGTGTCCAGGATCACGTTGAAATCGAATGCCCCTCTCGTGAACTTCCAAAAGTATTCGGCATCAATCGTTATTTTCTTGCCGATCGCCTGAGCGAGCCCGACGTTGAATTGATTGCGGTGTCCGGAAAACAGTGGGACCACCGTCGCGTTGCCCAAGCCCCCGCCGCCGAGACCGCCGGGACCGGTGGCGCTCGACAACACCAGGTTTTCGTTGTAGGGCGTCACCATGACGCGAGCATAGGACGCGCGCAGGACGGTTCCGACACGGGGCAACTGGTAGCTGAGACCCATTCGCGGCTGGGCCGCGGTGCTGTGAGAAATTCCGTCGTAGCGATCAATGCGCAGACCGGGGTTGAGACCCAACCTCCCCAGCTTGATCGAGTCCTGCACGTAAGCGCTCTGCTCTTTGATTGTTGCGGTTCCGTGGAACTGGAAAAGCGTGCCCCCGCGGCTCAAGTCGTACGGCAGCAAGCTGGGCTGAAACGCGGGATTCGGGAGATACCCATCTGCGCCGCACTGGTCCGGATTGGTAAGGGCAGGGTCCGGCACGGGCACACCGTCCCCGGTCACACATGGCGAGTTGAATCCGGGATCGGTCAAGCCTGTGTCAAACGACTCAGTCAGAGGAGTCCATTGAACGGTGGCCCCCGTCTTAAGGTTGTGGCGCCCCTTCGACAAAGACGCATCGACCCTCCCTCCGAAGTTCTTGAGTGACCGATTCTGGGAGAGCGTGGTGGGTTGGTCCGCGAACAGATCTTGCGATGGATAGTAGTTCACGTGATCCCCTCGCCACCAGAGATTCGCATCGAGCAGCCACGACGGGCCAAACACGTGGGAGTAGGCGAGCGCGAAATTCCCGCTGCGCATGAACTGCCGCTGATCTTGTCCGCTCTGTTGTTGATCGTACGTGTTCGGCGTCTGAAACCACGATCGCGACAGGGTCAGGTTGAAATGCAGTGAGTCCACCGGAGTGGGTTGCAGGTCTATGCGGTCGAAGACGTTCTCGGCGTTCCCCGCGGCATGCATCGGCACAAACTCGGGAGGGTCGAGAAAGCGCTGGCTATTCACAGCATCCGCGCCAAAGAAATCGCCCACCTTGCCATCACCCACTCGGAGCGACAGATCGGTAGTGGCGGTGCCGAACGTGCCGTAACCAAGCGATACCGTGCCAGTGGGCGATCCGGCACCCAGACCGGATCGAGTCACGGCCCGCACGATCATGCTGGTCTTGTCTCCGAACTCGGCCGGCGGAGCGCCATTGATCACGTCGATCGACTCGACCGTGTTCAGCGAGACTTGATTAGAGAAGGTTCGGCTCTGCTGGTCGGAAATCGGCTGCCCATCGACACTGAATGAAACCTCCGCATGCTCTCCGAGGGGATGGAAGCCTCCATTCGATTCGGCCGCGACGCCGGGCGTGCCCAGCGTCAACACCCGGCTGAACCCGCCGTTGACGGGAGCATCAGGCAACGCGTTCGTCAAAGAGGGACTAATGTCCACATGCGCGCGGGCAGCGGTTTCGACGTCCGTGCCCGTGCCCTCAACCGTCACCGTCTCCGAGGTGCTCTGAACGGAAAGAACGATCGTGAAGGTGACCGAGTTGCGGGGTCCAGTCTCTGCGATAGCTTCCGCGGCTTTAAAGCCCGCAGCCTCGACGTGCAGCACATACCGGCCCGGAGCGATTTCGGGGAACGAGAAGCGCCCGGCTGCATCCGTGGTAGCGGTTCGTGAGACATTGCCGCTCACTCTTGAAGCCATCACGCGCGCCCCCGCCAGGGCCGCGCCACTTGGATCAGTGACTAACCCCGTTATCGCGTTGCCCGGCGCGCCCTGTGCGCGAAGAAGCATGCAGGACACAAGGAACGAGGCCGCGAAGAACATGCTCCTCGATCGCGTCGCGAACGATTTGAGATTGCGCAGCGGCAGCGTCATTGAACGGAAAAATTCAGTCAGCAATCTCAGATGCCCCTCGCCACACCCCTGAGCGATGGGAGGAAGAACCTGATGTGAATGGCAGTATACCACATAAAGTTAACCATAGTTAACAGTATCCAAAATCGCTGCGAGTTAAGAAGAAATCGGAGATGGGGAAATTCCGTGGGCCCGGAAATTGATTGTGCTCGGGTAACGGCCAACTCGGAAACATTCTTGCGTTAGCGCTCATGGCGCGCCGCCCATCGCGCATTGCGGTGTGTGGGTCTGGCTGTCCATGCTAGACTTTCGACACCCGTCACCCAATGCCGAACTCAAAAGAAAGCGGGCTCACTCGTCTAACTTCTCTCCCGTCCCAGGAGAGCCGTCCCATCGTGCGCGCGAAGTTTCGCGTTTTTCGAAGATTCCCATTCGCCCTTGCGCTCATTACAATCACCGCCGTGACGCTCCTCTCGGCCTGCGGCCCGGCCGCCTACGTCCCGCCACCCATTACCGTCACGTTCACTCCAGGCTTCTTGCCTCCCACCGAGATGACAGTAAGCGAACAATGCGGCGTCGCCGCCACGGTCACCAACGATCCCAAGAATCAAGGCCTCAACTGGACGGCGACCTGCGGCAGCGCCAATTGCGGATTCTACTCGGGGGGTGGTGGTGGCAGCGCGATCCCCATCACCTACAACTCCCCTCCCGTTGTGCCCTCCGGCGGCACAGTAACGCTGACCGCAACCTCGGTCACCGATCCTACCAAGAGTGTGAGTTCATCGCCCATCACCATCGGGTCAACCTCGTCGGGCTGCATAGCTCCCTGAGTGAGTACGAAACGGGATTACCTTGTGGAATGCGAAATAGTCATCGTCCCCGAAAATCCTTTGACTTAGCCAAGGAGGCCGGAACCATAGATAGAGGCGCCCAGCGCGCCTATGCAAGAAAACGCTCTTTGAGAAAAAGGGTGAGGATCTCTGGGTAGGACATCGCCCACATTGTGCAGTGTGGTGACTAGATTCTCTTGAATGCCCGCTGAATCTCCGTCATCGTATAGCGCAGCACAACCGGTCTTCCATGCGGACACGACATCGGATGCTGTGTCTTCGCCAGCTCCGCGAGCAGCCATTCCATTTTGTTCTGCTCGAGCGGCATGTTGACCTTGATCGCCGCGTGGCACGCAATCGACGCCGCAATCCGCGTGCGTACCGCTTCTAAATTAATCGCCTGATCTTCGCGGGTAAGCTGTTCCAGAACTTCATTCAGCATGTGCTCGATCTGCGCCGCATCCACACCCGCGGGCGCAAGCTTCACGGCAATGCTGCGCGTGCCAAATGGCTCGGCCTCAAATCCGTTGTGCGCCAGCTCCGTCGCAATTTCACTGAATACTGCCTGCTGCCCCGGGGTCAACTCGATCACCAGCGGCATCAGCAAACGCTGGCTCTCAACTTTTTGCGCAGCCCGCTGCCGCAGTATGCGCTCAAACAGCACGCGCTCATGCGCCACGTGCTGATCGATAATCCAAAGCCCCTCTTCATTCACCGCCAGGATGAATGAATTCCGAATCTGCCCGAGCGCCTTCAGCGTGCGCAATGATTCCAGCGTTGGCGGAGCCTGCACCGCCTGCTCGATCGGCGGCGCGCAGCCATGATCGGGGACAGCAACTTCCGGCGCGCGAGCGAGCGACACCGCCGCATTCGCCTCAATCGCAATGCCGCCTTCAAACTCCAGCCGCGCTGTCACAGCGGGAATCGCCGGGGGCTGCAACGCAAAACCAACAGCTGCGGTGTTCTCTCCAACGTGCTCAGCATAAGCCGCCGGAACGCCAGTGGCAGCGGGCTCATACATGCTTTGCCAAGGCGCCCGTAGAGCGCCATCGCTCGATCGCGCACCCGGGGTAAGTCCCGGACTCGCTGTCGGCTGCGCGCGAATCTCCGACAAGAACTGCGGCACCGGACGCGCCTTCATCAGCGCTGCCCGCACCGCGTCACGCACAAAATCGTGCACTACGGTCTGCTGCCGAAACCGCACCTCCGTCTTCGACGGATGCACATTCACATCGACTTCGGCGGCCGGCATCTCGATGAAGAGCAGCACCACCGGATGAACCGTCGGCGGCAGAATGTTCCTGTAAGCCTCGGTGAGCGCATGCTGGATCAGCCGGTCGCGAATCAGCCGTCCATTCACAAAAATAAAAATCGAATTGCGGTTGAGCTTCTGAATCTCCGGCTTGGAAACAAACCCATGCAGCCGCAACTCCCCGTGTGGCGCGGGCTCGTGTGGCGAGGACACTCCTGTCCGCGCGGCGTCGTCCTGTTCCTCAACGTGTTGGATGAAAGCAGGCTTGTCCGGATCACGCCGCCAGGGTGGAGGTTGCGGCAATCCCACGCGCTCCAGCGCTTGCACCGCCGCCAGCGGTATCAACTGATCGAGCGTCTCTTTTCCGAATACCTGATAGACGCGCTCGCGATGCCCATCCACCGGAGGCGCGACCAGCAGCGCATTCGTCGCCGAGTGCAACTCGAAATGCTTCTCCGGATGCGCCAGCGCATAATGCGTCACCAGCGACGCAATGTGCGACAGCTCGGTCGAATCCGAGCGCAGGAACTTCTTCCGCGCCGGCGTATTAAAAAAAAGATCACGAATCGTGATCGAAGTCCCGAGCGGCAGCCCAGCCTCATCGACCCGCAGCATCTTTCCGCCGTTGATCTCAATCACGGTTCCCGCTGCTTCTTCCTCGGCCCGCGTTTCCAGGTGCAGCCGCGCCACCGAGGCAATCGACGGCAGCGCCTCGCCGCGAAAGCCGAGCGTGGCAATGCTAAGCAGGTCGTCCGTGTCCCTGATTTTCGAAGTCGCGTGCCGCTCGAACGCCAGCATAGCGTCGTCACGCACCATGCCGCAGCCATTGTCAGTAATCTGGATCAGCTTCTTTCCGCCCGCCTCAACGTTGATGCGAATCCGCGTCGCGCCCGCATCCAGCGCGTTTTCCAGCAACTCCTTCACCACCGACGCCGGACGCTCCACTACCTCGCCCGCGGCAATTTGGTTGGCGACGCGCTCCGGCAGTACGTGAATTTTCCCCATCAGAACTCTAACTTGGAATCAACGATCTCTGTAATTGACGATCTTTAAGCTTGAAGAGCAATCAGATATTCAGTGTGCCAGATGGCCGCGGTCAGTGGCTAGTGCCAGACACCTTTCGGCGCGTTTCCCGTCCCTGACCGCCTCTCGACTACGGCTCCCAGTAGAACGTTACGAAAACAGGACAATCTTACTTGCCCAACGAAAGGCTCACGGCTCTTTGCTATAAGAACGACAGTTCATGGGGTCGCATGAAAAATAAGAACGAGCGCAAGCTCGCCCATAATAAAAGGCCCTACATTGGACCTCGCGTCACGGTTCTCGACTCCGAAAGTGATGAGGCCAAAAAACTCGCCGGCGCCCTCGCCGGCGGCCCACCACTCAACTGTGAAGAGGATGTGACGGCGCTGAGATCGTCAAAGACGAAGAAGAAATTACCTCGGTCAGTCTAGAAGAGATTTACGCGACTTCCCGGTGCAATACGGGAGCGGCAACCTTCGCCACCGGCATTGTGGCCCTCACGATCGTGCCATGTTCATCGGAATGGATTTCCAGCCGCCCGCCTAACTGTTGAACGCGCTCTCGCATTCCCCGAAAACCCACGCCACCCTGCTGCGCGGAACTGAGCGCCCATTGCTTTTCTACCGGAATGCCCTTGCCCCTGTCTTTGATTTCGACCAAGACCCGATCGACGTCGCGCAGCAGGCGTACTTCGCCCGTTTCGCTCTCCGAATGGCGGTGCACATTGGTCAGGCATTCCTGCACCATCCTGAAAATCGCGATCTCCATATCGTTGGACAAGCGGCCGAAATCACCCGCGATCTCCAGGTTTACCGCGATCTTGCTGCGCGACGCGAAACCGTCGATATACCAGCGCAATGCCGACGCCAGGCCCACTTCGTCGAGCAATGGCGGATGCAGAAGATGCGACATAGTGCGAATTTCAGTGCTGATCTGCTCCACCAGCTTGGCGTTCTCAGCCACCGCGGCTGCCGCGGCCGGCTCCAATTGTGAAGATCGCACCGTTTCCATGTTCATGATGATGGCCGCCAGCAACTGCCCCACACTGTCGTGCAGCGCGCGCGCCAGACGCCGGCGTTCGTCGTCCTGGGCCTGCAGCAACCGTGCCGAAAGCTGGCGCAGCCCCGCGATCGCCGTGTTTAACTCCGTCGTTCTTTCTTCCACCCGATCAGCGAGCGCCGAATGCAGCGCCTCCAGTTCCCGCTCTCGCGCTCGCAGCCTCTCCTCGGTATGGATTCGTTCCCGAATCTCAATCTCGGATCTTACCTTCGATCGCCGATTGGCCTCGCCGAGCGCGATGACAAAACCGGATAAAATCAGAAACCCTGCCATCCCAGCCGCTTGAATCTTCGGATCGGCAACCGCGAAGCTATGTCCGGGAGCGAGGAACCAATACCACACACCAACCGCCGTCATCAGTGTGGTGACGATCGCCGGACCCACGCCGCAATACCATGCCGCAAAGAAGACCGCAGCCCAAGCCGTGTGATAGGGGTCGTGGGTTCCAAGGATGGGGGAAAACAGGCCGCGCAAGGTCAGTGCCAGGATGGCCGTCAGTATGGCTACACCGTACCGGCCAACACTCACTTTGGACGGGACATGATTCCCAATCTCCATACCGTCCCATTCTTGCCCGCGAGTTGAGGAAGCTTGCATCGCCATACCCGCTCCACGATGGAGGTCAGAGCCCTTAAGGATGAATAGTTAGATTTCCCAGCAATCCCCACGAAGCTGGCTTTTTCGTATTGTACCTCTGGAAACAGCCTCCGCGCGGCATTTTCGTTTCGCCGCTTCGGCTCGAAGTTCACCCAGTTTCTTGGGGTCTGTCACAATTCGCGCATGCCCCAAAACCCGCGAGGCCAATCGCCTCTCCCGCCCCGACGATGAAAAATCGCGACATATAGGTTTCATGTAAGCTCCCTGCTTTTGGTTAGGCGTCAATGCGGCGCCCCGGCGTGACAGCTTCGATGGGCACCGTCAATTCGGATCGTTCGATCGCCCGGAGGCCGCTCAAAGCGTCCGCGATCGCCTGTCTCTCGGCGCGAGAATTCTCATCCTGGGTACACATCAATTCCAGGTTTCGCTTTTCTAATTCACAACGCGCGCGCGCGATCTTCGTTCTCATCTCTGCCGGACTCAATTCCAGCATCGCGTCTTGGTAAGACTGTTGCCAGCAATAGACTTCAGTCATTCAACCACCCCACTGACATTCATGACTTCAGCATACCCATGCCACTAAAAAAAGGTGAAGATATTGGGTTCGTGTGACGTAGCCACCCGAGTAGAAAGCACACGCAATCCGAATTGGAACTCACCGTCCCATACTTTAATCGTAGTGTATACGTAGTCGTATACATTTCGGTCAATATATCATTACATAACGTATAGAAACAATATCATTGACACACGAATTCGGTTTTGGTATCGTTACGACATCCTTAAGCGAGGAGGCCCCGCCCATGGCAAAGGAAGAGACCAGCAGACTGCAAAAACCCGCCGCGAGAAAGTACCGGCGCGTGGAGGTTTCCATGCTTGACCGGGGCCGGCGCGGCAAGCACCACGAACTCGTGCAGGGAATTCTGAAGGAACTGGAAATGGCTGAGCCGAGCTCGGCTCTTGAAATTCCGCTCACTGATGTCGGCGGTATTGGTCTGGCTAATCTGCGCTCCGCCGTTCACCGGGGAGCAAGTTCGAGTGGCATCTCGATCGAGACTTTGGCGGACGAAAAGAATTTCTACGTCTGGAAAGTCGTTGCTTAGCAAGGAAGTCGAAGCGTGCTCCCGCCGCTCCGCGCCGGAAACTGGAATTCTCTCTTACCGCACGGGGAATCATCTCTTCGCCGTCACGCGGTTCGCAATCTTGTCGTACTCCGCTTTTGGAACGATGCGCCGCGTCACCAGGTCGCTGGGCTCATTGTAGGGACGTCCCGCAATCACCCGATCCGCTTCCGCGGAGTTCATATCGGGCAGGCTTAGCAGCTGTTCCTTGGACGCCGAGTTGACATCCACCAGCTGATTGCGGTTCCAGCCTTCGCGGATTCCGTCCGCCACCGCCTTGGCGTCGCTCTTCGCTTGCGCCGTGGCCTCGGCGGTTTTCTCTCTTAATTCCTGCGGACTTTCCTTTTGCTGACAACCTGCGAGCGCGAGCACACTGATGAGTAAGATCGCGGCAAGGTTTAGTAGTTTGGGGAGATCGGATCTGAGACGTTCCATGGGATCGGTTTCTTCCGCTGCCTTGGATGCAATCTCAACCCTCCGCGTTTCCTGAGCGTCACCGCGATTTCAGGCGCGCGAGCACAATCCACGATCGGCCGATTTCTCCCGGCCGGCGCCCGCCCCGCCGTCGATCATCTCCAGATTCGGCAAGCCTTCCCACTCCGCCTCCTCACCAAAGCTGGATCGAACGACGATATAAGTGCGGCGATTGCCATTGCGGCGCGCCTGGTTCCAGAGGCGCCGCCGCTGCACACTTTGCGGATTACGCCAGATGATTGCGGGTGATGCCATATAAAGACTCCTTGCCGCTCGTTGTTGTTGCCAACCTCGATTACCTGTTGACGAGTATCGCCGCAAGTATCCTCGCGGCCCGTAGGCGAGATCACTTCTCGGGGTGATCTGGATCACATGGGTTCGGCGGACAACATAAATGGCCTCCGCGACCAGATCCCATCGCGGATGTTCATATCTCGGGGGACAACCGTTCATGAACAAGTGGAAAGTGACCGTGGGGCAAGCGGAAACCGGACATGTCCGAAAGCTCTCTTTCACTGTGACGTGGCGTGCCGGAGAATTGCCTGGTGATGCTTACCCGACACTCCGCCCGCACTGCATCGTCCCTGATCCTTCCTATCGCATTGACAATCCTGCTGGTTGGTTGCGGCGGAAGCGTGTCGTCCTCTGGTGGAGGCGGCGGAACCGGCGGTGGTGGTGGAACCGGCGGCGGCAATTTGCCGTGCAATGTCATGAGCACCGGCCAAACCGCCAACCTGAACGGCTTTGTCCCTTTCACAAGCAGCGGCTTGTGGAACACCGATATCTCGGCTTCGGCGCTGGATCCGAATTCGGCGAGCATCATGAGCAACTGGGTCGGCTCGGTGAACATGCATCCCGATTGGGGTAACGATCCAACCTACGGAATTCCTTATGTGGTGGTGGACGGAAATCAGGCGCTGGTGGACGTGCATCTGGGCGCGTATCCAGACGAGAGCGATCCGGGACCGATGCCGATTCCGGCAAATGCGCCCGTCGAAGGCGGCGCTGGCAGCGGCGGCGACCAGCACGTGCTGGTCCTCGACAATGGCAATTGCTTTCTGTATGAGCTGTACAACGCCTCGTCAAACAGTGACGGTTCGTGGAATGCCGATTCGACCGCGGTGTGGGATTTGCTGAGCGATGGCAACGCGCAGCGGCCGTGGACGTGGACTTCGGCCGATGCCGCAGGTTTGCCGATCTTCCCTGGTCTGGTGCGTTACGACGAAGCCGCTTCAGGCAGCATCAAGCACGCATTCCGGTTTACGTTGCCTCGAACGTACGCGGCGTTTACTCCGCCCGCGTCGCATGCTGCGGGAACGACCAGCAACTCTTCCGCTCCTCCTATGGGAATGCGGTTGCGTCTGAAGTCCAGCTATGACATTTCCGGATTCTCGGCCAACACACAAACCATTCTCACGGCTATGAAACATTACGGGCTGATTCTCGCTGACAATGGCAGCGCGCTTTACGTAACCGGAGTTTCGGACAATCGATGGGGCGCGGAGATTGGAGAACTGAAGACAGTTCCATCGTCGGCGTTTGAGGTGGTCGAGATCAATCCTCTATACACCGATTCGAACCATCCCACGGGAGCTGCGCCGGCCGTTGCGAGCTTTACCTCATCGGCAACCCACGTTCAGTCGGGCGGAAGCGTCACGCTCTCTTGGAGCGTGAGTGGCGCGACCTACAATGTTGTGTCTCCTGGATCTGGAGCGATAAGCGGCACGAGCGTGACCGTGAAACCAGCTGCTACAACGACTTACACTCTCTATTCCACAAACCAGTATGGGCGCTCGACCGCGACAGTTACGGTGAGTGTTCCGTAAGCGCTGCGGATCGAAGTTTAGCTTGGGCCATTTCTCTCGCACTGGCTCGTACAAAGCTTTGTTTGGCCCGGCACCGAGGCGCTGCCAACCGTGTATTGCCAACTTGTACGGAGTGCGCATGTACCGCGGAGAGTAGCTCGCCGTACAATATGAGCATGACGGACTCCTTCATCATCGCCGGCAGACAATTTCAGTCCCGCCTTCTCGTTGGGACTGGCAAATACAGATCCTTCCAGGAAACCGCGCGCGCCCTCGAGGCCAGCGGCGCCGAAGTTGTAACCGTGGCAGTGCGCCGTGTCAATCTCGACCGCAGCAAGGAATCGCTGCTCGATTACATCGATCCCAATAAATATTTTCTGCTGCCCAACACCGCCGGCTGTTACACCGCCGACGAGACGATCCGCACCGCCCGCCTCGCCCGCGAAGCCGGACTCTCCGACTGGGTCAAGCTCGAAGTGATCGGCGATCAGGCCACGCTCTTCCCGGACGTCCAAGCCACGCTCGAAGCCACGCGCACGCTCGTAAAAGAAGGCTTCACGGTAATGGCCTACACCTCCGACGACATCGTCTTCGCCAAACGGCTCGTCGACGCCGGAGCAGCCGCGGTCATGCCCCTGGGCGCGCCCATCGGCAGCGGCCTCGGCATTCAGAACGCCGCCAATCTGCGCATTCTGCGCGAACTCATCACCGGAGTTCCGCTGATCGTCGACGCCGGAGTGGGCACAGCTTCCGATGCCACGATCGCCATGGAACTAGGCTACGACGGCGTGTTGATGAACACGGGCATCGCGGGAGCGCAAGAGCCGGTCTTGATGGCCGAAGCCATGAAGCACGCCGTTTTAGCCGGACGCCAATCCTACCTGGCAGGCAGGATGCCAAAAAAACTCTACGCCACCGCCAGCTCGCCGCTGGAAGGCGTGGTGCGTTAATCGGAGAGACACCAAAAAACTAAATAGGGCGACCGGTTTGGGTCGCCCTGTTATTTCTGCGGGAGTTAGCCCTACAGCATTTTCACGCTGTCAACGTGAATTTTATCTCCGGTAATGTGACCGGTCACGGCAACGTGATGGCCGTAATGATCCTTCAGCGCATCGGGATTCTCAACTTCTAGAACCTTCTCGTCCTTGTCAGTAACGACGACTGGACTCGCGCCTGCCGTGATGCACTTCTTGGTGCATGCTTCGGCCGAGGCATTCGCTCCCTTAGCGCCGCATTTGGAGTCACTGATCCAGCCGTTCACGGTTTGCGTGTCGGCGGCAAAACTCACCGATGCAACCAGCAGCACCAACGCGAGCGCAACGAACAATAAAACAATTTTCCGCATACCATCCTCCTCAAGAATAAGCCCACACGAACTGCATTCTTCAGAACTCTAACACAAGCTCCGAGCCCTCAGCTCCAGGCTCCAAGCAAGGTCCAGAAGAAAAAATCCAAAATCCGCGAGAATCCGTGAAATCCGTGGAAAAAGAAGTTTGCACAAGCCAGGAGCGGTTTTTCCTTGGAGCTGAGAGCTTGGAGCTCTTGGCCAGAGCCTGGAGCTAATTCTGGGCTCTGCCAACCGGCGGTTTCGGCGGCGGTGCCGGCGCTACGAAGATGACCTCACCCTTGCGCGTGTAGTGGAGTTGCTCGCGGGCTTCCTTTTCGATCGCAGACGGATCGGACTTGAGCTGCTTGATGCGCTCGGCGAATTGCGCATTCTCTTTCTGCAAGCGATCGACTTCGCTTTGCAGCGCTTGCATCTCGGTGCGCTTCTGCCGGTAGACGACAATGCCATTCCGGCCCAGCATGGCGTGCAGAACAACTCCACCGATAAACACGATGGCCAGCACCGCAGCCAGCCTGCGCCATTCTCGCGCCAGCCAGGTCCAGGCTGGGCGCGTTTGCTCGATCCAGCGCGCAGCCACCGCTTCGGCCCGCGGAGCCTGCTCCATCACCACGCGAATGCTTTCCTCGGGCCGCGTCAAGATGCGCGCGCGCGACAGCGGACCCAGGCGCAGATCGCCGGATTGGCGATTCGTCGCCCGGGAATTTTCTAATCGAAGATCCATGCTTTGGCTGCCACGCTCAACTTCGCGAGGCCTTCCCTGCTCCGCGCCTCGCTATAGACACGTACCACCGGCTCCGTTCCGGACAGCCGGTAACAGACCCATGACCCGTCGGCGAGAACCAGTTTGAGTCCATCGATCCGCACGGCCTTGGCAACTTTGCTGCCAGAAAACTCGCCCGGATCACTACGTAACTTCTCAGTAAACTTCCGTTGCACTTCCGGCGTCAAGCGGAAGTTCTCGCGCAGCGGATAAAAGGAACCAACTTTGCCAAATACATCCTGTAGTTGTTTGCCGAGCGAGGCCCCACGCCTTGCGACCATCTCGCAGCACAGCAGTCCCGCAAGCACGCCATCTTTTTCCGGAACGTGCCCGCGAATCGAAAGGCCCGCGCTCTCTTCGCCCCCGATCAGAATCTTGTCCTGCTTAATCAGTTCGCCAATATATTTGAAGCCAACCGGCGTTTCGTGAAGCTCGATCTTGTGGTGGTCGGCAAGAGCGTTGATGAGATTCGTAGTCGCTACCGATTTGCCAACACCATTTTTCCATCCTCGCGTTTCGACCAGGTAATCGAAGAGCAGCGCGATGATGTAATTCGGCTGAAGGAACGTGCCATCTTCGTCGACAATGCCGAAGCGGTCGGCGTCGCCGTCGGTTGCGATGCCAATGCCCGCGCCCGTTTCGCTCATCTCGCGGCGCAGGTCTTCGAGAAGATGATCGTCGGGTTCGGGCGCATGCCCGCCAAAGAGCACATCGCGGAAATCGTGGACCGACGAGACCGGAATGCCGGCATCGCGCAGCAGGCCATCCGAGTAGCCACGGGCCGCGCCCCACATCGGATCGAAAGCAATCTTCACCGCGGATTTCCTGATGACGCCGAGATCGACGATTTCAGCCAGGCGCCTGAGATAACATGTCGCGCGGATCGAGGGATTGCGAAGTCGCCTTAGCAGCCTGCGGCGCCAGCGGTTTCTGATCAAATGCCGCAATCTCCGCCTCGATCGCCTTCGTCACTTCGGGCAGCGACGGCGCGCCATCGGGCGTGGAGAACTTGATGCCGTTGTACTCGGGCGGATTGTGGGAGGCTGTGAAGTTGATGGCGCCATCGGCCTTCGATTGAATCACCGCGTAAGCAATGGTTGGCGTGGGCGCGGGCTCGACGATGACGAGCGGCGTGATGCCATAGCTCGCCAGAACATCCGCAGCCATGCCGCAGAAGGTTTCTCCCAAGAAGCGCGGATCTCGACCGACGATAACCTTGGCGCCGGTGGGCTTCTGCGACACAACGTAGCGCGAGATGCCATGCAGCGCCCGCTGCACGTTCGCAAAGGTGAACTCTTCGGCCATCACCGCTCGCCAGCCGGAGGTGCCGAATTTGATTTGGGTGCTCATGATTGCCTCGTAGGAAACAGCATATTGCAGGCTCCCGGTTACCGGTCACCGGTTCTCTGCCGCCTGGCTTTCGCACGGTTGCATTCCAGAGTAGAGTTTGAATCACTTGCAACTGAATTCTGATAGCCAAGGTCTGATTATATGACCGACAAACGGGTTGTCCTCTCGACCTGCGGATCGCTGGAAGAAGCCCGCGAAATTGCGCAGGCTCTGGTGGAACGCAAACTCGCGGCCTGCGTCAACATCGTACCCAACATCGAGTCCGTTTACCTCTGGAAGGGCGAAATCGAAACTTCGGCCGAGCATCTGCTCGTGATCAAGACTACAGAAAAAGCTTTCCCTTCGTTGCGGGACGCGATCGCGGGGTTGCACTCGTACGAAGTTCCGGAGTGCATCGAGATTGCGATTGCGGATGGAAGCCAGGCCTACTTGCAGTGGATTGAGCAGTCGGTGGTATAGCTTTCGCGGTGGGTCGGTTTTTAACTGATCACTGAAAACTGACGACTGATAACGAACCGCTAAATCGCCGCCAGCGCCTGATCCAGGTCGCCCAGGATGTCGTCGACATCTTCGATGCCGACCGAGATGCGGACCATGCCATCGGTGATGCCGATCTTGCGCCGCCCCTCTTCGCCGACCGCAGCATGCGTCATGGTGGCGGGATGCGAGATCAGCGTTTCGACTCCACCCAGCGACTCGGCCAGCGAACAGACCCGCACCCTGCGCAGCATCTTATTGGCGTTCGCGAGCGAGCCCGTCTCAAACGAAATCATTGAGCCGAAGCCCGTCATCTGCCGCTTCGCCAGTTCGTGCTGCGGATGGTCGGGCAATCCGGGATAAAAGACTCTCTGAACTTTCTTGTGCTTCGCCAGATAATCGGCGACCTTGCGGCCATTGAAGTCGTGCTGCAGCATGCGCACGGCCAGCGTCTTGACCCCGCGCAAAATCAGCCAGCACTCAAACGGCGACATGATCGCACCCGCACACTTTTGCAGAAAGGCGAGTTTTTCCGCTTGTTCCTTCTTCGTGCAGACGACGACTCCACCCAGGCCGTCGCTGTGGCCGTTGAGAAACTTCGTGGTCGAATGGATCACCATGTCCGCGCCAAACTCGATCGGACGCTGGAAGTACGGCGACATGAACGTGTTGTCGACGACGACCTCCGCTCCGTGGCGATGGCTCATTTCGCTGATGGCCCGCAGATCGCACAGCTCCATCAGCGGGTTCGTCGGCGTTTCGAGGAAGACGAGACGAGTATTTTTTTGCAGGGCACGCTCGACGGCGTTGAGGTCCGAGGTATCAACGTATGTGAACGTCAGGCCAAAATTGACCAGCACCTGATTGAAGAGCCGCGGCGTTCCGCCGTAGAGGTTGTGCCCGGCGACGATGTGATCTCCGGCTTTAAGCATGGTGGCTACCGCGTTGATCGCGGCCATGCCGCTGGCAAACACTTTGGCAGCGACTCCGCCTTCGAGCGCTGCAAGGTTGGTCTCGAGCCGGTCGCGCGTCGGGTTCGACACCCGCGAATATTCATATCCTTTGTGCTTGCCGATTTCTTCCTGCACGTAGGTAGAGGACGCATAAATCGGAACGTTGACTGCGCCGGTGGCGGGTTCGGGTTCTTGTCCGGCATGAATGGCGCGGGTCGCGAAGCCTTGCTTTATGGAGTCTGGCTGTTTAGCGATCAAGAGGTGAGTCCTCGTAATTGGAGAGTTTAGCGCCCGTATCAGCAGTTATGCTATTACGTATGGCTGTGTCCGTGGAAGCTCAACCTCTGATTGCTGTCCGCAATGTTAGGGCGAGCAGCCGTTGGTACGGGAGATTGCTTGCGGCAGACTCGCTGCCTGATCACGAGCACCGTGATCTATACGATCGGGTCTTCTCGTCGGGCCGCTTGATTCTTCAACTCCACGCGTGGGATGAAGAGCATCATCCAAACCTTGTCAACGCTAACGCCGCGCCTCCTGGGCACGGGGTATTGCTTTGGTTCCAGGTTAACGACTTTGACGCGACGGTTGGTCGAGCGCGAGCATTAGGCGCTGAAGTGATTGAAGAGCCTCACGTCAACCCGGCGCCCCAACACCGAGAAATCTGGCTCCGCGATCCTGACGGTTATGTGGTGGTAATCGCAGGTCCGGAGGGCGAGGTGACGTCGTAAGGATGCTCGTGTCCTGAGTTGGTGATAAATCCGCCGATAGCCCTCATTGACCTTCAAAAAGGCGAAGCGAAAGCGCAAGTTTGTGCTGTCGCCTGTGGGTGTTGAAAAACTCTTTTTTCCGAAATTTGCGAAAACTGATTTGCATCAGGATGATTAGAAGCGACTCTCTGATGCCTGTAGACATTTTCTATCCCTAAATTTGGGCCTGTTTTTGGGGAAAGGGACTTTTTCAACACCCACGCCTGATTTCGTTAACTGTCGCGTCGTTCTTGCAATCTACCCGGCTCTCGGCTGGCGTATGTCTTCGCTGGCTAGAGTTTTGAGGGAGGTCAAAACCGGCTCAGTCTTTCCTGCTCGTAGTGGCGCGTAATCCACATCTCCTCGCCAAGAAGTCGTGGCGAAACACGCGCCACGGGTCATCCCAAGCTGCCGGTGACAGGCATCACTGACAGCGATAGGCGCTGCTCCTAGACTTTTCACGCTAGCCTGCAGCGGTCCCACGCCTTTCTCGCGTGTGGCGCTCCACAATCTTCGTAAGTTCCCGGAGGAAGCCATGCAATCCTGCCGCCTACGGCTTCGACTCGCTTACTCGCTCGCTGTTTTCGTTCTCGCAATTTGGATGGGCGTGCCGGCGACGGCACAGTCTAAGCCGCTAGCGCACCCCGATCAGCCGAATGCAATTCCCAATATTCAAGGAAAGAATGCGGGAGGGGGTGCGGAGTTCCCTCCGGCTGGGCTGGAGCCGGAACTCGCGTTTGGGAAGGTATTTGGCAAACCGGTGTCCTATGACTCGGGTGGGTGGCTTGCCTACTCCATCGCGATTGGGGACTTGAACGGCGACGGCAGGCTGGACTTGGTCGTAGCCAATTACTGCCAGGGTGACAACTGCCTCGTCCCTAACGATAACGCCGAGGTGAGCGTGCTGTTGAACAACGGCGATGGGTCTTTCCAAACGGCTGTCAGTTACGACGCGGGTGTGTACTATACCCAGGCTGTCGCAATTGGGGACTTGAACGGCGACGGGCATCCGGACATAGTCGTGGCCAGCCGTTGTCAGAGCAAGAGCGACTGCCCCGGCAGCGGCAGCGGTGGGGTGGGCATATTGATGGGCAACGGCGACGGCACCTTCCAATCGCCTGTGATTTACAGCTCCGGAGGGATTTATGCCGCCTCGGTCGCAATCGCGGACTTGAATGGCGACGGCAAGCTGGATCTGGTCGTGGCCAATGGATGCCTAGATGTCGACTGCGGGGGCGGCGGTGTGAGCGTGCTCATGGGCAACGGCGACGGCACCTTCCAACCAGCCATCGTTTACAACTCGGGTGGCGTGGGGGCTGTATCGGTCACGATCGTGGACTTGAGTGGCAACGGCAAGCTGGATCTGGTCGTGGCTAATGGATGCCAGGGTGTCGACCAGCACGGCGACTGCACGGGTACCGGCGAGGTGAGCGTTCTGATGGGCATCGGCGATGGGACCTTTCAGCCGCCCGTCAGTTACGGTTCGGGCGGATATTATCCCACTTCGCTCGCGACAGGGGACTTGAACGGCGACGGCTATCCAGATCTGGTCGTGATCAACCCGTGCACGAATAGCATCTGCAGCGGTGGTGGTTTTGGCGTAGTGGGTGTGCTGCTGGGCAACGGCGATGGCACGTTCCAGGGAGCGGTCAGTTACAACGCGGGTTATGCGGTCTCTTCAGTTGCAATTGGGGACATGAACGGCGATGGGCAACCGGACCTGCTTGTAACGGGCAGCGATGGCAGGGACTACAACAGCGGCGTTGTAAGAGTGCTGATGGGCAACGGCGGCGGCACCTTCCAGGGGCCTGAGAGTTACCGCTCAGGCGGAAGTGGTGCCGTTTCGGTCGCAATCGCGGACTTGAATGGCGACGGCAAACCCGACGCGGCGGTAGCGAACAAATGCGGGAAATTAACCGGTCACCATTGCTCTAATGGCGTGGTTGGCGTGCTG
This sequence comes from uncultured Acidobacteriaceae bacterium, assembly GCA_963698865.1. Lineage (GTDB taxonomy): Bacteria > Acidobacteriota > Terriglobia > Terriglobales > Acidobacteriaceae > Acidiflorens. Next base: position 264,210 of record CAVOSL010000008.1, read on the forward strand.
CTGAACAAGTTCACGGTGAAGACTACCACCCGCGTTGCATCGTCGCCCGACCCGTCGCACGTCAATCAGGCGGTGACGTTTACGGCCACGGTAGCTTCGACTCCACCTGTGCCGGCAGGCGAAGTTGTGACGTTCTACAGCGACGGGAGCGAGATTGGGACAAGCACAACGACAAATGGCGTTGCGACGTTGACCACATCCTTCTCGACGCCCGGCAGATACGTAATCGAGGCCAGCTATCCAGGCGACGTTTATCACTTAGCAAGCTCGAGGACTGTAAAGCAGGTGGTGAAGCAATGAGACTGGCAACAAAGGCAAAGTAGCAAAACTTTGGGCTACCCTTCCGATCATGGCTGGCGTTAAATCGCTATAGTACTCATTGACTCTGCAGGCAGTTCCGGATTTTGGGCAGTGTCCACGAGTTGGCGGGGCGGACGAGGTGCTCGTCCGCCGGATGCCCGGCGAGTCGCCAGCACCACGGTCAGTTTGGCGGCGCTAGATTCCGCCTTCAAAAATTTTCTTCGACAAATAGCGCTCCGCAGAATCCGGAATCATGGTCGCCACGCGCTTCCCTGCTCCCAGCCGTTTGGCGATTTCGACCGCCGCGTAAACGTTGGCCCCCGAACTCGATCCTCCCAGCACGCCTTCGCGGGCAGCCAGTTCTTTCACCATGCCGAAGGCCTGCGGATCGGTAACCATGAAAACCTCGTCGCACACCGAGCGATCAAAATTTCCGGGGATAAAGCTGTTGCCGATGCCTTCGACCTTGTGCGTCCCGGCCTTGCCGCCACCGAGCACCGATCCCTGAGTCTCGACCGCCACACAGTGGACCTTTTTAATTCGCTCTTTCAAATAGCGGGCGATGCCGCTGAATGTTCCCGCCGTTCCGCAGCCGATGGTGATGGCGTCGATGCGGCCTTCCATCTGCTCGAAAATCTCGCGGGCGGTGGTCTCGTAGTGGTAGTCGGTGTTGGCGGGATTATCGAACTGGGCGGCGAGGAATGCCTTGGGATCGGAGGAGGCCAGGTCTTTGGCGCGCGAGATGGCTCCTTGCATGCCTTCGGCGTCCGGAGTGCGCGTGACCTCGGCGCCGAAGGCGCGCATGATCAGGACCTTTTCCTCGGAAAATTTCTCCGGCACAAACAGGCGCACCTTGTAGCCGCGATTCACTCCGATCAGCGCGAGGCCGATTCCCGTATTGCCAGCCGTGGCTTCGATGATGGTGCCGCCGGGCTTCAGTTTCCCCTCAGCCTCGGCGCGCGCGATCAGGCCGATGGCGGCCCGGTCTTTTACGCTGCCGCCGGGATTAAGGTATTCCAGCTTGGCGAAGATGTCGGCTGCACCCTTCGGCGCCAGCTTGGTGAGCTGGAGCATCGGGGTTTCGCCAACAAGTTTGGTGATGTCGTCGCTGACGCGCAGGCGCGGTGGTGCAGTCATCAGGGGCACGGTATCAGAGTAAGGAAGGGGTGGGGTGAGCGTCAATCGGAGGAGTTCGTAATCTTGCAATTTGGTAACTTGGCGATTTCACACCACGAAATTCATTCCCGCGGATTGCCACGGATTTCCACTGATTTTCTTCTTTTTTAATTATCCGCGTAAATCCGTGTAATCCGCGGGAACGAATTGCCATACTAAGCCCTACTGGCCACCCCTGGCGTTGGCCGATTCCTGGCCGGCGTAGTAGCCGCTTCTGGTGCGGACCGTCAGCTTGTCGTGTTTGGAGGAATGCGCGTCCACTTTAACCGTGCGATAACCGCCCTCGCTTTTCGGGGTTGTCGGCTTGTACCCAATCGTGTATTGGCTGCGGATGTCGTGGGCTACGCTGCGGCTGATGGCGTCGACTTCATCAAGGGTCTTCGGCAGGAATGCGATTCCGCCGGTCCTCTCACACATCACTTGCAAAGCGCGCTTGGCGTGGCGGGCGTGATCTTCGCCCTCCAGAATGCCGATGGCATACACGGTGGGGCCGTTCTCGGTTTGCAGACGGCGTATAGCCTGCTCCAGCGTCTCGGTGCTCTCATTGTCATCGCCGTCGGTGACCACGAAGATAACCTTCTTTTCGAGCTTGGCATCCTGCTTCAGATGATTCGCTGAAGCCACAACCGCGTCATAAAGTGCGGTGCCGCCACGCGTCTCGATCTTTTCCAGTCCCTCTTTCAGCTTGTTGATGTTGGCGGTGAAATCCTGATCGAGGTAATACTCGTCATTGAAATTGACGACGCAGACCTCATCGTTGGGATTGGAGGCGCGCACCAGGTTCAGCGCCGCCGCATTCACCTTTTCGCGCTTCTCGCGCATCGATCCCGAGTTATCCACCACGATGCACATGGCGACGGGGATGTCTTCGTGTCGGAACGACGTGATCGTCTGCGGACGTCCATCCTCGAAGACGTTGAAGTTGCCCTTATCGAGGTTGGTGACGATGTGCTGCTTGTTGTCGACCACGGTGGCGTGCAATACCACTTCTTCAACCTGCTTCTTGAAAACGAATACGCCGTTGTCGCCGGAGTCGGGATTCTGCTCACCGCTCGGTGAAAGGGGCTGCTGGGCTGAACTCCCAGCGGGCGGGTTTTGCCCCGTGCCTGAATCCGGTTGCGACGGAGAACTTGAGACCGGTTGTCTTGCGGGCGGCTGAGCGGACTGATCCGCAGGCTGGCTTTGCGCAGAGGGCAGCGTCTGCCCGGTTGCTTGACTTGGTTGAGCTTGACCAGGTTGAGCCGCAATCGGCGCCTGAGTTGGAGCCGCCGGCTGACCCGCGGGCGAGGCCGACGGCGCCTGCGCCTGCGAGAGGGCAAAAAGAGTGGTCAGGAGAAAAATCAGCAGAGCAACGTTATTCCGTCGGCGCATAGTAACCCGTCTTCGCAAACACCCGTAGCGGCGGCAACCCCTTTGGCGGATTCAGCTTGACCTTAATTTTACGCCACTTGCCGTCATGGCCCGGGTTCTTTGGACGGTATCCGAGGACATATTGGTTGCGTAGCTCAATACCAATTTTTGTTGAAACATCAGCTAAGTCGTTGGGGTTATCGATGGTAAATGCCCGTCCGCCAGTCAGTTCGGTGATCTCGCTGAGCAAGGCGGGCCCGAGGCGCTCTTCGTCCGTTGGAAAATAATGATCGTAGATGCCGATCGCATAAATCAACGTGTCGGCCTCTTTGACCATGGAGCGGATCTCGCCTTCGGTGTAGCGGCTATGGTTGTCGCCGCCGTCGGAGATGATCAGAAGCGCCTTCTTCGGATATTTGGCCTGCCGCATTTTGCTGATGCCGAGATAGATGGCGTCGAGCAGCGCCGTGCGGCCCTTGGGAATGGTGTAGACCAGCTTGCCCTGTATGTCGTCGATCGAGTTTGTGAAGTCGGAAATCTCTTCCGGCTTGTCGGCGAACGTGATCATGAAGAACTCGTCCTGAGGATTCGCCGTCTTGAAGAATTCAATGACCGCCTCACGCGCCCGCTCGATCTTGCTGGTCATGCTGCCGCTCATGTCGAAGATCACGCCCAGCGATACCGGAGCGTCTTCGCTGGAAAATGTCTTGATCTCCTGCTGTTCCCTGCCCTCAAAGAGGCTGAAATTGTCGCGGTCCAGTCCAGTGACCAGCCGGTTCATCGGATCGGTGATGGTGACCGGCACCAGTACGAGATTGACATCCACCTTAAGGGGCTTGGTGTGGGTGCGCAGCGCGGGATCGCCTTCCGGCTCTTTAGGCACCGACGCTTGAATGCGCGGCTGGATGTGAACGTCTTCGGTCGAATTTTGCGCTCGCGCCGAGAAAGTATGGCAGACAGCAACCATCAGCAGAACCGCGAAAAACATCCGAGCCGAGAACGATTCGCCGCGCCGCATAGGCCCTGCTGATCAGCTCAAATCCGCGCCAGGAGGCTCAAACGCGCCCCACAGGGATTCCGAGAACCCTTACTTAAGCGGATAGTAGCACAGTCCTGAAAAAGATTTGTCACTTTTTCGCCTCGCTAAGATTCCTTTGCCCGCGGACTTAGTTGTCCGCCAGCGTGTGCATTTTATTACCTAGCGGCTGCCGAGAAGGTGAAGCCGCGTGCATCTCCGCCTGCTACAATTTTGCGTTCGCTTCCTGCACTCATCTTATGGCCATAATCTCGCCATTTCGAGCCTGGCGCTACGCCGCCGAACGTGCGCCGATCCGCCAGGTCGTGACCCAGCCCTACGACAAAATAACCCCGGCCATGCAGCAAGCCTATTACCGGGCCAGCCCCTATAACTTAGTACGAATCATCCTGGGCAAGCGTTTTGATGGGGATACCGCGTCCGAGAATGTCTACACGCGCGCGGCGGCGGCTTTCCAGGACTGGCGGCGTGCTGGGGTGCTGCGACAGGATCAGGGGCCCTCGCTCTATCGTTACACCCAGACATTCAACGTTCCCGGCAGCCAGACGGTGGCGGAACGGCGGGGTTTTATAGGGCTCGGGCGAATTGAAGAGTACTCAGCGGGAGTGGTCTTTCGCCACGAGCAAACCCTGGCCAAGCCCAAAGCGGACCGGCTCGACCTGCTGCGCGCCACTCGTGCCCATTTTGGGCAGCTATTCATGCTATACAGCGGAGCTGGGACGGTGGATGCGGCGCTCGATTCGGATTGTTCCAGCGCAGCGCCCGCCATTGAGGTAACCGATGAATATGACGTCGTTCATCGCGTTTGGAGCGTGTCTGATCCCGTTGTTATCGCCCCGGTACAGCAGCAAATGCGGGATCGAAACCTGATCATCGCCGATGGCCACCATCGTTATGAAACAGCCTTGACCTACCGGAACGAGGTCCACGCGCGGGAGTTACCGGGCGCAACCGCGGAGGATGCGCCGCACAACTGGGTAATGATGACCTTCGTCGACATGGATGCTCCTGGCCTCGTCATCCTGCCAACCCACCGCGTCGTGTTCGGGCTAGCGGCTTCGCGTCTCGCAGAATTCCCTACCGCCATCCGGAAATTCTTCAATGTAGAAGAGGTCGACACCGGAATCGATGCCGCGCGTGCCAGCGCAATCCTCAAGCAGGCGGGACACGCGGGTCCAGCACTCCTCGCCGTTGCGGCCGACCGCACTTTGCTCCTTCACACTCCGAAAGCAATCGGCACCAGCTTTTTCGGCAATCTTTCTCTGCGGCAGCAGGCGCTCGACGTCGTCCAGCTCCACAAGTGCCTGCTGGAGGGCAGCCTGCACATCTCCGAGGAGGCGATCCGCAACCAACAAAACATTCATTATTTTCGCGAGGCGGAAGACGCACTGGCGCAGGTGCGTACCGGACAGGCGCAGATGGCCTTCCTGATGAACCCGGTCCGCATCGAGCAGATGCGCGACGTGGCTTTCGCGGGTGAGGTAATGCCGCAGAAGTCCACCGATTTCTATCCGAAGCTGCTCAGCGGGCTTACGGTTTACGCATTGGACAAACTACAGTTCCCGGTTCCCGGATCTCAGTTCCCGGTACGAACTGATTTCACTGAGAACTGAGAACTGGGAACCGAGAACGAGCGGAGTGTCCTCCACCACCAGGAAAAAGAGTAAGACGCTGTCGTTGGCGCTGGCCATCGCGACCGTCTTACTTTTGGCGATGGCCACACACACCGCTGCCGCACCTCCATCCGCCGAGGAAAAGCAGCTCTCCATTTACGCTCCCGTCGCCACCTACACGCTTCCCGTGCTGGACCGATCCGGGCACGAATATGTTGGCCTGCTCGAATTGCTGGAACCGCTCGGGCGCGTGAGCAGCCAGACTGCGGGCTCGCGCTGGAGCATTCGCTACAACACGGTGGATGGCAACTTCGTCGCGGGAAAGACCCGCGCAAAAATTCGCGGGCGCGACTTCGATCTGACGGCGCCGTTTCTCATTGAAAACGCGCGCGGGTTCGTTCCGCTGGCCTCGCTTGGCATCCTGCTGCCGCGCTTTTTAGGCGCTCCCGTCGACTTTCACCAGAGCGGGCGTCGCCTCTTCATTGGGCAAGTCGGCATCGAGCCGAGCTTTCAAATCGAGTCGGGGCCGCAGTCACGGCTGGTGATGAATTTCAACGCCCCCGTGAACCCAACCATCTCCACCGAACCCGGCCGCGTGCGCATGGTCTTCAAACGCGACCCGGTCGTTTCTCCCGGCAGCCAATCCATTTCCTTCACCGACAAGGTCATCACGCAAGCTACCTACTCCGAGAACAACGGCGTCGCGGAACTCGATGTGACGGCAAACAGCCCGTTGCTGGCCACGTTCAGCAATGGCGGCAAGACGATCACGCTGGCGGCCGCCCCGGCCGCGGCGAATGCCGGACTCGGAGCTGCGCCCACGGGCTCATCAATTCCATCCCAGGGTAAGGCTCCATCCGCGGCGCCTGGCAATGCACCAGTCGCCATCCGCCGCCCGCTAGTCTACGTCGATGCGGCGCACGGCGGCGACGAGCGCGGCGCCGCCCTGGCCGACAACCTCGCCGAAAAAGATGTCACCCTCGGATTCGCCCGCCTGCTGCGTCACGAACTCGACCTGCGCGGGTTTGCGGTCATGATGTCGCGCGAAGGAGATAATTCCGTCTCGCTCGATCAACGCGCCGGAGCAGCCAACGCCGCCCAAGCCCTCGCCTACATCAGTCTTCATGCCGCCTCCGAAGGCACCGGCGCGCGTGTGTATACCGCCTTGCTGCCCAGAGAGGGAGCGAGCAAGGGCACCTTCCATGCCTGGAACGCGGCGCAGGCCCCCGCACTCCCTGTAAGCGGCGCCGTTGCGGCCGCAATCGTAATCGAACTTCAGAAACGAAAAATGTCCGCCCATTCCTCTGCCGCTTCGCTGCGGCCGCTGAACAATGTGCTCATGCCCGCGGTTGCCGTGGAGCTTGCGCCCGGAAACAATGGCGTCACCGACCTAGGTTCCGCCACCTATCAGCAGCAGGTAGCGGCGGCGATTGCCGATGCCATAGTTTCCGTGCGTGATCGCCTGGGGGTGCGATGACCCGACGGCCCGATGACCCGATTGCTTTTTCGATTCCGCGCCACCTGGTAATCAGCGTCGCAGCCATGCTGGTGCTGGTAGTAACCATGGGAATCTACGCGCGCCACATGCGGCGTCAGGCGCGCGAACTGGAGTCTCCGGCCGCCAATGCCCTTCCCGTGGCGCCTCCCGCATCCGGCCCAACCGAGACAGTAACGCTCTACGTTGCCGATGACGCCTCCGGATCTCTTCGGCCTCAATCCGCGCAGATTCCTCTTCCCGGCGGACGCCAGCAGCGTGGCGAAGAGCTGCTGCGCGCGCTCCTGCGCATCTATCAACAACCGGGCGCGGCGCATCCTATGTCGGCGGCCTCCGACATTCGAAGCATCTATCTGGTTGAACCGGGCGCCGCCGTCATCGATTTGAACGCAGCGTTCGCCGACGAGCACCGTTCCGGCATCCTCGTCGAGCAACTCACGGTGAATTCACTGGTGGAAACGCTGGCCATGAACGTACCCGGAATTCAGCGCGTGCGCATTCTGGTGGAAGGCAAGACGCGGGAAACGCTGGCGGGACACGCCAACTTGACCGACACCTTCGACGTGCAAACCATCAGCCAGGCAATGACGGGACAGTGAGGTCAGGCCCGAAGTGAAGGCCCATGCCCGCTGATGTACGCAAGGCGTTACGCTCACTGACACTGTCGCCTATGTCTTGAGTGATACGGCGATGTTACGCCAACAAACAGGGCCTTACGCCGAATGGGGTGAGGCAGCCTCAATTACTTTCTTTCAACAATCACAAGAAAACCGAGGAGATGATGGGCCAGCTCTCTAACGAAAAACTCAAAAACAGCGGCAGAGAGATGAGCACATCACTGGGCTTGGAATTCCACGGGGCCTGTGCTGGCTACTCTTGTGCCCGAGCTCCGATCTTTCCATTTCATCAAGTAAAACGACAATACGAAGGGGCGCCTGACATCTTTATGATGCCAGACATATTTGATCGGGAAGGAAAAGTCTAACTGGCCTGCGGACTGGCTCAAGGAAGGATAACCTGCATTAGGAAAATCGCCATCCGTCGTGTTTTTCCCTGCTTTGGTTTCAAACTGGGCCAGAATTGTGTATCGGCCATTCTCGAAATCAGTAATGTTGTAGCTCAAGTTTGCAACTATTACCATCTTCTCCGTCAACTTTGTGCCAGCTGAAGGGGCGATCGTATTTAGTACCAAAGTTGATCGTGGGGTGGTCTTTTGAGCGGCGTTTCCTTGTTGCGCATGCCCGGAAAGTGATTGCAGGGAAAGGACGATAATTAACCCAACTGTAAGACTTTTCACATTCAAGAGGTGCTCTCCTTTCTTATGTGTGCTCTCGAACTTTTTCGGCGTAAAAATTCCGGCCCAACTTAACCCCATCAGAAGCGTCTCTCCAGAACCTCTTTCAGATCGCGTTTTCCGTGAAGGATCGCGACTATCTGTAATGGAGCGGTCTCCGGACGGTAGACGATTACATAATTGGGAAACCTTGTGACAGTCCAAAATCGTACAGCGAGCGTGGTAACGTCCTGCCGCTTGGTTCCCATGCGGGGATGTTTCGCTAACCGCTTGCAGGTGGCAATAATCTCGGTTTCAACTCGTTCGGCGGCGTCCCGATTCTCTTGCGCAATCGTCCACCAAATGACATCAAGGTCTTCGGTAGCCTGCGGCGTTAGTTGAAATGGCGCATTCCTTTTCAGTTCTTAATCCGCGGCTTGAGTCGCTCCGAGCCGCCGCCGCCGCAACATTTCTACTGCCGCGTCTCCGTCGGTCAGTTCACCCCGTTCAGCTTGGGCAAAACCCACGGCGACATGAGCAGCTACTTTGTCGCGTTGCTCCAACATCCAATCTTCAAGGTCAAGCTGCTCGCGAATGATCTCAAAGGCCTGATCGAGAACCTCGCCTGGATCCTGATACGCGCCGGACTGAACGGCTAGGTCGATAACACGTTGCTGTTCGGGTTTAAGATCGATCGTCATGATGGGTTCTCTACGAAGATTGTAGCCGCTTAGTCGCCATGGTCAAGCACCAAGGATCGCGGGAAAAACTCCAAATACAGTCCTCGGCAAGGCGAGGGCCCTCGATTCCAGACTCAGATCCCTCACCTTCTTTCATCACAAATCCGCCGTGCCCCGCATCACAGACTTCCACCCCGCCGCGCGCCACAATAATGACTGACCTGTGGCCAGGCAGAAGTGCGCCCGTCCCCAGAAACGGGATATTCGAGCCAGCAAAAAAGTGTTCCAAAAGCGCTCTTTCACAACTCAACGGTGACACGGAAAGTATGCAAAATGGCCGGAAATCAGCAACCTCTGCCACTAAGTCCTTATTATTGAATACTTTGGAGTTAAGTAACTTGTTTTCAATACTTTGAGGGAAAATAGGGGGGAGGGGGGGTACCCCCCCATAATTAGTCAATTTTGCCAACCGCTAAACAGAAAAACAGACCATCGCCGAAGTGAGAGAGAACAAGAAAGAGAACAAGTAAAGAGACAAGTAAAGAGACAAGTAAAGAAAGATTGCGCGCGCGCCCAATCTCTCAATCCCTCAATCGCGCAATCTCTCAATCGCCCGATGGCCCGATCACCCGATGACCCGATAGAATTCCATCACATGATCTTTCGCAACGATAATCGCACTCCTGATCAAATCCGCCCCATCAACATCGTTCCCGACTTCATCTCCACCGCCGAAGGCTCCGCCCTCATCGAAATGGGCAACACCCGCGTCATCTGCACGGCATCGGTCGAAGAGACCGTCCCCACCTTCCTGCGCAACACGGGCAAAGGATGGATTTCCGGCGAATACGGCATGCTTCCCCGCTCCACCTTGACCCGCACCGCCCGCGAAGCAGCAAAAGGCAAGCAGAGCGGACGCACGCAGGAGATCCAGCGCCTGATCGGCCGTTCCCTGCGTGCCGTCGCTGACTTGCAGCGCCTCGGCGAGCGCACCATCTGGATCGACTGCGATGTGATCCAGGCCGACGGCGGAACGCGCACCGCATCGATTACTGGTGCGTTCGTCGCGCTCGGGCTTGCCCTCCAACGCCTGATCGATGCGGGAACTCTGACCGCCGCGCCGATTAAGGACTTCGTCGCCGCCATCAGTGTCGGCATCGTGGATGGCGAAGTCGTGCTCGATCTCAATTACGAGGAAGACTCGCGCGCCGACGTGGATATGAACGTCGTCATGACTGCCGGCAATAAAATCGTGGAGCTGCAGGCCACCGCCGAACACCAGGTCTTCGATGATGCGCAACTCGCAAAGATGATGTCGCTCGCGCGCCAGGGCATTCATTCGCTGATTGCGAAACAACAGGCAGTACTCGGAACGCTAGCGCTGCGGCAGTGATGATGATCACATACCTTCGTTCATTGCGAGTTTCAATTGCCGCAAGCTAAGGTTTAAAATGATCGTTTGTTTCCGAACTCATAAGGAGGCTTCATGAAACTTACCCCCGGAAAACTCAAAGGATTGAAAGCAGTATCGAACGAACATGGCGTCATCGCCGCGGCCGCCATGGACCAGCGCGGCTCGCTCCAGAAGTCGCTCGCCAAAGAAAAAGGCTCGGCCGTTAACGATGCCATGATGGAAGAGTTCAAGTCGCTGGTCACCGAGGTTCTCACGCCGCACGCCAGCGCCATTCTGCTCGATCCCGAGTGGGGACTGCCGGCCTCCAAGCGCCGCGCCAAAAACGCCGGCCTGCTGCTCGCCTACGAGAAAACCGGCTATGACAAGACCGGCCCCGGCCGCCTGCCCGATCTGCTCAACCACTGGTCCGCCAAGCGCCTGAAGGAAGCTGGCGCCGACTGCGTCAAGATTCTTCTTTACTACACTCCCTACGACCCGAAAGACGTGAACGAACCAGAAGCACGCCTGGGTCGAGCGCATCGGCGACGAGTGCCGCGCCAATGACATTCCGTTCTTCCTGGAGTTTGTCGGCTACGAAGAAGGCGCCGATGAGAAGGGCGTGGAATACGCGAAGAAGAAGCCGTACATCGTCACCGAGAGCATGCGCGAGTTCAGCAAAGACCGATACGGCGTCGACGTGCTCAAGGTCGAAGTGCCGGTCAACATGAAGTGCGTAGAAGGAACGAAGTCGTTCGGCGGCGAGAGAGCGTACACGAAGAAGGAAGCCATCGATCTATTCCACAAGGCCGCTGCCGTGGCCACCAAACCCTTCATCTACCTTTCGGCCGGTGTTAGCAACGCCGAATTCAGTGAGACGCTCGAACTGGCGGGCGAGTCCGGCGTTAAGTTCAACGGCGTGCTCTGCGGCCGCGCGACCTGGAAAGAAGGCATTCCGGTCTATGCCAAGCAGGGCGCGGACGCCTTCCGCAAATGGCTTGAGACCGAAGGCGTGAAGAACATCAACAACGTCAACAGCAAGCTGAAGGCCGCCACCTCGTGGCACTCGATCTACGGCGTGGAGCCGGCGCTGGCGCACGTCTAGGCCTGTTTGTTTTTCGATTTTGAGGCGGGTCACTTGTGGCCCGCCATTTCTTTCGAAAAGAGTAGGAGGCATCTTGCGGGAGCGAAGCGTACTCAAGGTTTCACCTCTGCAATCTGACCTCTGACCTCTGCAATTGCTCATAGCTCATAGCTCGCGGCTCGTAGCTCGCTCGTAGCTCGTAGCTCGCGGCTCGTAGCTGATTCTCATGCCTGACCGCAAAACCGCACTCGTCACCGGCGCATCCTTTGGTATCGGACTGGAACTCGCCCGCATCTTCGCGCGCGAAGGCCACAATCTCGTGCTCATAGCGCGCAGCGCCGACAAGCTGCGCCAGGTGGCATCCGAACTTGAGAAGGCGCACGGCGCTCGCTCACTGATTCTAGCTGCGGACCTGTCCGATCCCGGAGCGGCGGCTTACATTCTCGATCAGACGACGCGCGCGAACATCGTGGTCGACATTCTGGTTAACAATGCGGGCTTTGGACAGTACGGCTTGTTCGCCGACAGCGACCTGGAAGAATGCCTGCGCCAGATCCAACTCAACGTAACCACGCTGACCCATCTCACGCGGCTGTATCTTCCTGGGATGATCGAGCGTGCTCAGGCCGACAAAACGACCGGACGCATCCTGAATGTGGCGTCCACCGCGGCGTTTCAGGCGGGACCGCTGATGGCTGTCTACTACGCCACGAAAGCCTATGTTTTGCATCTATCGGAGGCGCTTGCCAACGAACTCGCTGGAACGGGCGTTACCGTGACGTGCCTGTGCCCCGGTCCGACAGCCACGGAATTTCAGGATCGCGCGAAAATCACCGGCATCCGGTTGACAACCTACGGAACCATGGACGCTCGCACCGTAGCGGAAGACGGTTATCGCGCACTAATGGCGGGAAAGCCGGTGGTCATCTCTGGCTTTAAGAATTGGCTGGTAGCGCAATCGGTGCGCTTCGCGCCCCGGCGAATGGTTACGGCGATCGCCCGCAAGCTGCAAGAGACGAAATCAGAGTAAAGGCGCAGCTAACCGCGTCCTTACCGAACTCCCGTTAACTTTGCCTTCTGCCCGGCGACGGCCGCTTGTACGCGGCTGTGATTGCGCCCATAGCCAAAGTAAATGAACATACCGATCGCCAGCCAGATAATCAATCGCAGCCAGGTGCTGAGCGGCAGGCTCACCATCATGAGACCAGCCACCAGAATTCCCATGATCGGCACGAACGGAACCATGGGTGTCTTGAACGGACGCGGAAGGTCGGGACGGCGCACACGCAGAATCCATACGCCCGCGCACACAATCACAAATGCCAGCAATGTCCCGATGCTGACGAGTTCGCCAAGAATGCCGATCGGAATCAGCGACGCGAAAATTGCCACGAAGATCCCTACAGTAATGCTCGATATCCATGGTGTCCGGAAGCGCGGATGCACGGTGCCCGCCCATTCCGGCAGGAGACCATCGCGCGACATTGAAAAGAACACCCGAGACTGTCCCAGTAACATCACCAGCATCACGCTGCCCAAGCCAGCGATCGCACCCAGTTTCACAAGGACGCTGCCCCAGCGCACGCCGGTGTGATCAATGCCGACCGCGACCGGATCAGGAACGTTCAAAGTGGTATAGGAAACAACTCCCGTTAGCAGTCCGGAAACAAGAATATAGAGAATGGTGCAAATCACGAGCGATCCGAGAATGCCAATCGGCATATCGCGTTGCGGTTTCTTCGCCTCCTGCGCCGCGGTAGAGACGGCGTCAAATCCGATGTAGGCGAAGAAAATCACGCCGGCTCCACGCGCGATTCCCGACCAGCCGTAATGTCCGAATTCGCCGGTATTCGGTGGAATGAAGGGATGCCAGTTGCGGGTGGCGATCTCCGGGTTCTTCAGAATGAAGCCACCTGCTATTGCAATAAACGTAAGCACGATTGCGACCTTGACAATGACGATGGCCGAGTTGAAGTTGGCCGATTCCTGAATGCCGATGACGAGGATGATGGTTACGAGGACGATACCAATAAATGCGACCAGATTGAACGAACCGTGCGCGTGGGCGAGGGAGGCTGGATCGACGCCGTGGGCTTGCAGCGTGGGTAGGATCGTCGCCAGGCGCTCCCACCGATTGTTGTACATCACCATGTCAGTGCCGGGAGTCGCGGTCAGCGAAGGAGGCAAGTGGATGCCATAGTCCTGCAGAAAGCTGTTTACGTAACCACTCCAGCCCGAAGCAACGGTGGCGGCGCCAAAGGCGTATTCTAGGATCAGGTCCCACCCGATGATCCAGGCAAAAATTTCGCCCAGGGTCGCGTAGCCATAGGTGTAGGCCGACCCGGCAATCGGAATCAAGGCTGCGAATTCCGAATAGCAGAGACCTGCGAAGGCGCATGCGATGCCAGCCAGAACGAACGAAAGCACAATCGCGGGTCCGGCATACTGCGCTGCCGCTGCTCCGGTCAGGACAAAAATTCCGGCTCCAATGATGGCGCCAATGCCGAGAGTGATCAGGTTCGTGGGACCTAACGCCCGCTTCAGCGAATGTTCTCCATGTTCCTCAGATTCATCCAGGATCATTTCGAGTGGCTTGGTCGCCAGCAGATTGGCCATTCTTTCGTCTCTCCTTGAAACCTAAGCTGAAGCCGCGCGACTGCGCAGCGACCACAGGTAGTACACCGGAATCCCCAGCAGCACGATGAACAATCCCGGCCAGGTGTATTGCGGCTTGTAGCGTAACAGCACCACATCGATAAACAAAGCCATCACGATATAAATCGCGGGCAACACCGGATATCCGATAGCCTTGTAGGGGCGCTCGGCATCCGCGTGTGTTCGGCGCAAAACAAAAAGCCCGAAGATGGTCAGAATATAAAACACCAGCACCGCAAAAATGACGTAGTTCAAAAGGTCATTGTAGGTTCCAGAAATGCAAAGGATCGCCGTCCACACCATCTGCACCATCAGCGAAACCACCGGCGTCTTGTAGGTAGGATGCAGCCCGGCAACACTCCGGAAGAATAGGCCATCTTTTGCCATCGCGTAGTAGACGCGTGAACCGGAAAGAATCAATCCATTGCAGCAACCAAAACCCGAGATCATGATGGCCACAGCCATCAGGCCTCCGCCCGCCGAGCCAAACATCTGCGTCATGACGGCGGTGGCCACACGGTCTTCGCTGGCATATTGAATTCCGCGCTCCAGCAGACTCGATCCGGTCGGACTGCCCCACAGCGGCAATGACCCGAGATAAATAAAATTGCACGCGATGTAAAGAGAGATGACCACACCGGTTCCGAGCGCGAGCGAGAGCGGCAGATTGCGGCTCGGATTTTTAACTTCACCGGCGGTGAAGGTCACGTTGTTCCAGGCATCGGCGGAAAACAGAGAGCCGACTTGCGCCACTGCCAGCGCGGTCAGCGTGGAAACCAGAATGCCTCCACCCACATCATGCAGCGTGCCGAGTCCCGCATTATTCCAGAAATTTGCCCCGAAATTGGCGGCGATAGCTTTGGCGTTCCGCCCCAGGAATATCCCAAAGAGCACCAATCCCAGCAGCGCAGAAACTTTGGCGGCAGTAAAAATATTCTGAATGAACGCGCCCGTCTTCACGCCAAAAATATTGATGATCGAAAGCGCAACCACTACCAGAATCGCAATCAGGTTCTGCGTATTGAGGCCTACATCCATGCCCCCGAGAGTCACCGGGCCAATCGCAAATGTCGGCACCTTCCAGAGGTGCAGAATCCAGTGGCTCGAGGAAATGGCCGGCCAGAAGATCCCGAGGAATTTGCCGAAAGCCACGCCCACCGCGGCAATCGTGCCCGTCTGAATGACGAGAAATAGAGTCCACCCATACAGGAAGCCCCAGAGCGGGCCGAGCGATTCGCGCAGATAAACGTATTGGCCGCCAGCGCGCGGCATCATCGCCGCCAGTTCGCCATAGCTAAGCGCGCCCACGATGGTCAGAAATCCGGTGATGACCCAGGCTCCTATCAGAAGCGCGGGCGATTGCACTTCGCGGGAAATTTCGGCCGACACAATAAAGATGCCCGAACCAATCATCGAGCCCATGACCAGCATGGTGGCGCTCGTCAGGCCGAGACCTTTGACGAGCTCCGTGTCTTGGTGGGTATGGCGCTCCCAATCACTGGCGATGGGCTTCCCTGAAGTCGGTGGCTGCGGTGGACGTTGAACGTCAGTGCTCACGAATCTCCTGGTTTTGTAGCGCCGGCATTCCTGCCGGCGGCGCTACATGAATCAAGACTCTATCCCAATATCCGCAAAAATTCCTCTGCTGATTTACGGGGCTCCCGTATCAAGTCAGATATCACCGCGACCGAGCCGGCCCCAGCCTCGATCACCGAGCGGGCATTGGCACGGGTGATACCGCCAATGGCAACCAGCGGCTTGCGCGTCAGTTCCCTTGCCCGGCGCACGCCTTCGAGGCCGACGACCGGGTCCGGATTGGCTTTGCTAGAAGTGACAAAGGCCGGGCCGATGGCGAAGATAGTCGGCCGAAGTCTCTGTCGGCTTCGGCCAACTGCTCAGGATTGTGCGTCGAGACGCCGAGAATCCGATCCGGCCCGATGATGCGCCGCGCCGCATCAGGAGAAAGATCATCCTGCCCAACATGCAGCCCCTCAAACTCCGCCGCCAGGCACAGGTCAGCGCGGTCGTTCATGATGAGCTTGACTCGTTCCCCCAAACGTCGCTTCAGTTCCAGCGCCCGATCCAGCATCTCGCGTGCATCCCCTGATTTGTCGCGATACTGAATCAGAGTCACGCCGCCCGCGGCCAGCTCCGCCGCCGCACGCAACATTGCTTCCCCATCGGCGAAGCATGCGGCGTCGAGAATGGCGTAAAGACGAGGCAGAACCATTGCGTGCTCACAGTCTAACCTTCTCCACGCAACCTGTGCACCGCCCTCCATCGAGTCAGAAAACAGTCCCCCGAAACACGAAATCTTCCGGACGCGCTATCATCGGAAGGGGATAATCACCGCAAAAAATTCCACACGACGGATGCCGGTGGTGGACAAGAAAGAAGCAAGATCGAAAGTTGACGAGTTCATCCTCGAAAAAATCGACACCGTTCCGCAGATTGAAGCTTTGTTATTGATCTGGAACAAACGGCCCAAGGCCTGGTCCGTATGTGAGATGGCCAACGCTCTCTACGTTTCGCCCGAGGTGACGCTGGCCGTCTTGCAGGACCTCGTCGAGAAAGAGCTGATAGCGCGGCAGCCGCAACATTCCGGCGAGTACATCTACCGGACACAATCCCCGGAATGGGAAGATTTCATGTCTCTTCTCGACCGCACCTACCGTCATGAACTGATTCGCATTTCAAAATTAATCCATGCGAAAGCCCCCTCCGCGGTCGAGCAGTTTGCCCGCGCCTTTCGTTTCACCAGGGAGAAGAGCTGATGGTATCGGCGGTCTACATCATCGGAGCAGTGGTGACTCTCGTTTGCGGCGTGCTTCTTCTCCGCGGTTACGCGCGTAGCCGCGCCAAGCTTCTGCTTTGGAGCGGCCTCTGTTTCCTCGGCCTCGCCCTCTCCAACGCCCTCGTTTTCGTCGACCTGATCATGCTTCCTCAAGTCGACCTCTACATACTGAGGTTACTGACCGCTGCCCTCGCCATGATGATTCTTTTATATGGGCTGGTTTGGGAAGGTGAATCATGAATATCGAGTATTTTCTCCTGGGGGTAATCGCCACCTCCTCGATTACCGCCACCATGTTCTTCTTCAAGTTTTGGAAACGCACCCGCGACGCGCTCTTCCTCTGTTTCGGCATCGCCTTTCTGATCGAAGGATTGAATCGCATCGCCATCCTCCGATCCGACCATCCCAACGAAGCCAGCCCATGGATCTACGTCGTCCGCCTCGCCGCGTATCTGATCATTCTGGCGGGAATTTTGCGCAAGAACTACGGGCAGGACCGGTAAGGCTCCACCTACGTTACCATTGAAAATTATGGCCGCACTCATCGACGCCATCGACGTAAAACGCAAAACATTTTTCGAATTCGACAGCGCTCCGTTCCTCTGTCTCGAAGCCGAAGTTTCTACGCCCACCGCTCGCGGCGCTCAGACGTTGGTTCGCCTCAAGATGCGCAACCTGCTCACCCGCGCCGTCTTCGACAAAACCTTCAAAGCCAGCGATAAATTCAAGGAGCCCGATCTTCAAACCGTCCCGGCATCCTATCTCTACAGCGACGGCACCGGTTTCCATTTCATGGATCAGGAGAGCTTCGAAACTCTTACGCTTTCCGCGGAGATGATGGCCGGCGCGTTGGACTTTCTCGTCGAGGGTTCCATCATCCAATTGCACAAGTACAACGGCAATCCCATCGGCCTGGATCTGCCGCCTCATGTGGAGCTAAGCGTGACCTACACTGAACCTGCCGTCCGCGGAGACACTTCCAGCGGCACCGTCACCAAGTCCGCAAAGCTCGAAACCGGCATCGAGATCCGGGTTCCCTTGTTTATCAAGGAAGGCGAGAAGATCAAGGTATCGACAGAAACGAGGGAGTTCGCCGGCCGAGCCTGATCGGAAAAACTACTTCCCCTTAGCGAAAAACCTTTCAATAAACCCGGTATCGATCTTCCCCGCCCGAAACTCCGGGTCCGCCAGAATTCGCCGGTGCAGCGGAATCGTCGTAAAAATTCCCTCGACGATAAACATTTCGAGCGCGCGGCTCATGCGCGAAATGGCTTCGCTGCGATCCTTGCCCCGCACCACCAGCTTCGCAATCAGCGAATCATAATAAGGAGGAATCGTGCCCTCAGCATAGGCGGCGGTGTCGATGCGCACGCCCGTCCCGCCCGGAGGATTGAAGGTTGTAATCTTGCCCGCAGACGGCGTGAATTTTTCGGGATGCTCGGCATTGATGCGGCATTCGATGGCATGCCCGCGATGCACGATCGGGCCCTGGAGCACTTCATCCATCTTGGCGCCCGCCGCAATCATGAGCTGGCTTTTCACGAGGTCGACGTCGGTCACCATCTCCGTCACCGGATGCTCGACCTGAATGCGCGTATTCATCTCGATGAAGTGCAGCTTGCGATCTGCGTCCATTAGAAATTCAATGGTGCCGGCATTGTGATAGCCGACGGCGCTCAAAGTCTTGCTCAAGATGCCGCCGACCTCCGCGCGTAGTTCCGGCGTCATCATCACCGAAGGCGATTCTTCCAGCAGCTTCTGATGCCGCCTCTGGATCGAGCACTCGCGCTCCCCCAGGCTGACGACGTTGCCGTGCTCGTCACCCAGCACCTGGAATTCGATGTGGCGCGGATTCTCGACATACTTCTCCATGTAGAGATCGCCGTTGCCGAACGCCGCCGCAGCTTCCGAGGTCGCCTGCCGGAACAACGCCGGCAATTCGTCTGCGTTGCGCACAATGCGCATGCCGCGCCCGCCGCCACCCGCCGATGCCTTGATGATGACCGGAAAGCCGACCTGCCGCGCCCATTCGAGCGCCTCGTCCTCGGATGCGATCACGCCATCCGAACCGGGAAGAATGGGCACCCCATGCTTCTTCATGGCGGCGCGCGCTTTTTCCTTTTCGCCCATCAGCCGGATCACATCCGGAGTCGGGCCGATGAACTTGATGTGGCAGGCCTCGCAAACTTCGGCGAAGTTCGCATTCTCCGAGAGCAGGCCGTAGCCGGGATGAATCGCGTCAACGTTGGCGATCTCGGCGGCGCTGATGACGGCTGGAATATTCAGATAGCTTTGCGCCAGTTGCGGCGGCCCGATGCAGATGGCTTCATCGGCGAAGCGGACGTGCAGCGAGTTCCGATCGGCATCGCTGTAGATCGCCACCGAACGGATGCCCAGCTCCTTGCACGCGCAAATGACGCGCAGGGCAATTTCGCCGCGATTGGCTACGAGGATCTTCTTGAACATGATGTGAAAGTTCGATCAGCGTTGGGTCGCACAGCTCCGGAAACTAGCTGTCAGCATTTGAGCTGAAGAAGCATCCTGCTGCCATGATGATCGGATTTTCCTTGGGTTGCTTGGAGCTCGAGAGCTTGGAGCTACTTCGCCAGCCGCAGCACGAACAACTCCTGCCCGTACTCAATCGGCTGGCCGTTGGTAACAAGCTTCTTGACCAATTCTCCGGCCGCGTCGCATTCGATTTCGTTCATGAGCTTCATCGCCTCGACAATGCACAGCACCTGCCCAACCTCCAGCATGTCTCCCACTTTGATGAATGGAGGAGCGCCCGGCGAGGGCGCTTCATAGAAGGTGCCGACGATGGGCGAGCGCACGATATGGAGATTCTCTTCCGGCATGGGCGCCGGAGGAGCAGCCGCGGTTTCCCTGGGAACACCCGCAACGGCTGCCGGTACCATCGTGGGCGCCGCCTGCGGCACGGCCACGTAGCTCGCCTGCGGCACAACGACCGGCGGCGCTTCCGACGCGCGCTTGATCTTCACTTTCACATCGCCGCGCTCCAACTCAAATTCGGCGATGTCTTTTTCGATTAAGAACTCAATGAGTTCCTTCAGCTCTTTTTGATTCATTATGAAATTGTCATCCTGAGCGGAGCAAACCATTCGCGAAGCGAATGGCTCGCGGAGTCGAAGGACCCCTACTCCCTCGAATACTGTCTGCGCGAACGATTCTGTGCGCTCAAAAAAGTCACAAACCCTGACCGAAGCGTTTGCTCAGCCGCAAGAGTCAGCCGCGCTTATGACGCTATCCACGGCTAAAGGACAACCAGTTCTTTATCCCCCGGCGTCAGCACTTCGCAACCCGACGGAGTGACCACCACGACGTCTTCGATGCGCACGCCCCACTTGCCCGGCACATACGCGCCCGGCTCGATGGTGACGACCATCCCGGACTCAAGCTTCTGATCCTGCCCCACTGCCAGGCGCGGCGCCTCGTGAATCTCAAGTCCCAGGCCATGCCCGGTGGAATGCGTGAAGTGCTGCGCCAGCTTCGCCCTGCGCAACACGCTGCGCGCCGCTTCATCGACCTCGGCCGCCGTGACTCCTGGCCGCACCGCGGCAATCGCCGACAGCTGCGCCTCCAGCACGGCCTGATACAGCTTGCGAGCTCCTCTCGAAGGCTGCCCCACGTGCACGGTACGCGTGCGGTCTGAACAATAACCCGCGAGTATAACACCAAAGTCGCAGACCACGAACCCCCGCCGCGGAATGCGCGCCGCTGAAGCGCGCCCATGCACCACTGCCGAACGCCCGCCAGCCGCAATGATCGTCGAAAATGACATGCCTTCGGCGCCCTTCGATCGCGCCTCGTATTCCATAGCGCCCGCAACCGCAACCTCGCGCACGCCCGGCTGGATCGTTTTGCATGCGATTTCAAACAGGCTGGCTCCCAGTTCGATGGCCTTGCGGATCAGCCGAATCTCTTCCGCGTCCTTGACCATGCGCGCGCGTTCGACGAGCGGAGGCGCGGAGCGCAGCCGAGCCTTGCCGCGCAGCAGCTTTGCCACGCGGTCGCGAGACCCGGCAGAGAGAGATTCCGGCTCAACGCCCAATACCAATGGTGAGCCCGGCTGCCTTGGGCGGGCCCGCATTAGCCACTCCGCGGCGGCGGCGACCGGAGCTTTGGTCCCGATCACGATGCGGGCGTTCTTGACCTCTTCTTTTGCCTGAGTAAGGTAGCGTCCGTCGGTAAAAAGCGTGGCGCCAGCCGGGCCGACGAGCAGCGCCGCTGAGCTACCCGTAAAGCCACTCAGGTAGCGGATGTTTGGCAAATGAGTGACCAGAAGGAAACCAAGCCGGCTGGCAGGGAGCTGCCCATGTAGCCTCCCAAGTCTCCCGCCATGATCCATTCGGCCGTGATCCATTCGAAGAGTGTAGCAGCCGGCATGCTATGCTGTAGCTGGAAACGATTCCGTCCCACGCGTTGTAAACGATTGAAAAATAAATACCTTGCAAGTAAGTCCTTATTTTTCAAAGACCGGCGCGAAATTCTCCTAAAGTATTGATTCCAAAAGAAAAGCTAAGTTCTTATTCTTCAAAGACCTAGCTGATATTTTACCGTAAAGTATTGATCTTAAAAGACCAGTATAGAGGGGTCTACGTAACTGAATGGTATACACCGAAGACCGAATTCGTCGCGCCCAGTTTTCTGGGTATTGAGCGTTCCGGCAGCGCTCGTCAGCGGCTCTACAAAAGCGAAACCGCCGGGTTCTCGGCGGTTTCTCCGGAAACTCCAGCGGCTATGCTTACTTCAACCTAAGACTTACGCCTGCTCGTTCTATGTCTGAACGATGCGCGGCGTGATGAAGAAGATCAGCTCCTGCGTGCTGGTCTGCACGCTGTGGCGCTTGAACAGGTTGCCGAGGTACGGAATGTCACCAAGCAGCGGCACCGACAACACGCTGAGCGAGTTGTTGGTCTGGATTACGCCGCCGATTACAACCGTTCCGCCGTCGGTCACAAGCACTTGCGTCGTAGCCTGTTGCGTAATCAGCGTGGGGTTTCCCAACTGATCCTGGTGGCCGAAGTCGGGCAAGGTGTTTTCCACGTCCACGTTCAGGAAGATCGTACCTTCCGACGTGATCTGCGGAGTCACGGTCAAGCGGAGGAAAGCGTCCACGTAGGTCGTGGTCGGAGGTCCACCCAACTGGCCGGTGGTAACGATCGGCACGCGCGTGCCCTGCTTCACCACCGCCTGGATGTTGTTCTGCGTAACCACGCGCGGACGGGACAAAATCTTGAGCAAGCCGCGCGACTCGGCCATCGTCAGAGCAAAATCAAGCCGGAAGTTGTTGGAGGCAACAGAGAATCCCAGGGCGCTGGTCGGCCCGGGAGCTCCCAGGTTCGAGAATAACGGAATCGCGCTGCTGCCGGTTGCGTAAAGCGGATAGAGAGGATTCGCCGCCGTCCCGCTGTACGGAGAAGCTCCAGGACCGCCGGTTCCCGGTACGCCGCCAAACTGCGTCGCGCCGTTGCCCCAGCCGAAGCCAAGCTGCGTGCCAATGTCGCGCGCGAAGCTGCGCGTCGCCGCTACTACACGAGCCTCAATTTCGACTTCCTGCGTTTTGCGATCCATCTGCTGGATGATGCGGTCGATGCCCGGCAGAACGGCCGGAATGTCGGATACGATCAGTGAATTGGTGCGCTCGTCGGCGACTACGTCACCGCGGTGGCTGAGGAATTTCTTGATAGTCGGCAGCACGTCCTTGGAGTGGGCGTAGCTGAGGAAGCGGGTGATAGTCACCTTGTCAACCGCCAATGCCTCGGCGTCGATCTGCGCGCGGCGGTTTTCGGCTTCATGCTTCAAGGTGTCGATGGTTGCGATGCGCAGGACGTTGCCATCCAGTTGCCGCGACAGATCGTTGTTCTTGAGCACGATGTCCAGAGCCTGGTCCCACGGCACATCGTCGAGCACGATGGTCAGCGTCCCACGCACGTTCGGATCCAGCACGACGTTGAGACCGCTGATCTCGTGAATCAGGCGGAAGAAATCTTTCAGGTCCACATCCTTCAGGTTGACCGAGATGGGCTCGCCGGTATATTTCGAGCCATTCGCTGCCGGCTTCTGCGCGAGCTGTTCCTTTTGCTCGGCGGCCAGATTGACGGCGGGCTGAACTTGTCCGCTGCCTTGCATGGTGGCGTTCGAAGTGGTGGCAACCAGTTCGGCGGCGGTCTTGTCGGCGAAGCGGCTGGCGGCTTCTTCAGCCTTGGCAGCCGGTTCAACCGAGGTCTGTTCCGCGGGCTTGGTGGTGAATTTCGGCTCGACAATCGCGAAGTCCGAAGGCTTGCCCGCGCTCGCGGTCGAGGGAGCAGTCACCGTCGCTGGAGCGGCAGGCTGCGGCACGGTAGCCGAAGCGAGTTCGAGTTTGGGCGCCGGAGCGGCAATCGCCGACGGTGCCGGCGCTGCGATCTCGGTTTCGGCCCGCGCGACTGTCAAGACTTTAGGCGCAGAGTTTTTCGCAGTGACGGTCTTCGGCGCAGCCGTTCTGGACGCCGTGGCCGGAGCGGAAACCTTCAGCGTGTAAGCGCCGTCGGCACCCGCCACCAACTCATGCTGCAGGCTGCCCGTCACATCGAACACGACGCGCGTGTTGTGCTGGGCGTCCATGCCGATGCGAATGCCCTTCACGCCGTCTTGGCCGATCGGAATCGAGTTCTGGACCGTGGCCATCACGGTGTTCGGGAGGTCGACCACGATGCGCGCAGGAGAATCGAGCGTCGTCACCTTGGGCGCAAGCGGGCCCTTTGCTTTGAATTCGACACGCAGGCCGTCGCGGTCATGCGAGACTTCGAGCCGTTGCAGGCTCGCCGTTCCCCCTTGTACCGTAACGTCAGCCGCGGTCGCGACCAGTGCCAACGCGAGCAGCGGAATTATGAGACCCAGCACTTGCTTTCGCATTTCCCTATCTCCCCATGTGAGGCCCTTCCGCCTCCATGTGTTTCTTCGAAGTCGCTTGCTTCCCGCCTAAACCGCCGGGACTGTGATCTTCTTGGTCACTTCCCGTGTAAAAGTCTTGCCGAGCCGGTCCTGCAGCGTTTCCTGGAAGACGATCGAGTCCCCGGTGATCTTCACGACGTAGCCGTTGAAGACGGGATCGTTCTCACGCAGGAAGTACGCTTTATTCAAACTGTTGCTGACCACCGCAATAAATCCGTTTTCGCTATGCACCACACCGCGGAGATTGATGCTGCCGATCTCCAGGCACTTCTTGCCGGTGGAGCAACCCGAACCGCCCGCGGCATGGGCCACGACCGGGCTGACAAAAGGATCGCGCTTGCCATTGGCGTTGTATTTCTGAGAGGCAGCCGCGTCTTCATCCGCCGCGGTGCCATCGGCCGCCACGGGTGCCGGAGTGCCGACGATCTCCCCAACCTTCTCGGGAGCCGGAGCTTCAGCCTTTGGGGCAGCGGCTTTTTCCACCACCACGGTCGTCCCGCCCATCGCACGCTCGCCCCTCTTCCAGTGGTGCGCCGTCTTCCGCTCGCGCGTGTGCGCGGGCGAGGTTGCCGGCGTGTGCGCCGCATGCGGGGCTGTTGTCTTGGGTTGCGCTCCGAGCGCCGCAGTCGAAGCGGCGGTCGAGGTGCCGTGCACGCCGTTCATCGTCGCGCGCGTGTTCTGAATCACGCGGGGATTCTGCGCCACCGCCAGTCCCGCGGCCAGCACGCAAACCGAAATTGCCATCGTCGGCTTCATTCGTCTCTCCTATTTCTTCGCCTTCGCCGGGGGCGCGGGCTTGGCCGCCGTCGCCGCCCCTGGTTCCAGATCGTGACTGAAATATGTCGTCGTCAGGCAGGTGGCCACCACCGTTTCACTGGGCGCGTACTGGTAGGTGTGCTTCACCTTGGCGTCGGATGTCTTCCGCACCGAAGCCACCATGAGGTTCCCCACATTCACGATGCGCTCCACCTTCGTCAGCCGGTCGAAGAAGCCGAGCATCGAGTAGTAGGGGCCGTCGAACTCGACCTCGAACGGCACCTCGGTATAGAACTCTTTCGAAGTGTACGGACGAGCGGTGTAGCGCCGGACTTCGACGCCCGCCTTGCGCGCCTCGCCGCTCACCATGCGCATGAAGTTGTCAATTTCCTTCTCGTCGGGCACGATGCGCCGCTCAATTTCCAGTTGCTGCTTGAGGCTGGCCAACTGGCGCTCGATATCGGCCAGCTTCGGCCGGTACGCTTCCAGTTCCCGGTTTTCGCGTTCTTTGGCCTGCAGCTTCGTCTGCGCCATCGCGTTTTCGTCGCGCTGCGACTTGAAGACCGTGTAATACAGTCCGCCCGTCACCAGCCCCGCGCCCAGCACCAGCACGCCCAACAGCTTTACTCCGGTTAGCTCGCCAAGATTCATCGCTTGTTCCGCCTTCGAGTGTTCCGCCTTCGCCGTTCCGCCTTTACGACTTGCCGCCCTTTTCGCAGGTGAGAGTGAACTGGAACGCCTGCATGTCCTTTACGGTTTCGTCCTGATAGGTTTCCTTGATTTCGATGTTCTTAAAGAAGCCGGTCTTCTGCAGGTTCGTAATCAGGTTGGCGACTGCGTCGCTCGACAACGCGGTGCCGTCGATCGCGATGTTCGCGCCTTGATCCTGCATGCTGTTCAGCCAGACCGCTTCCGTGCCGTTGATCGTGTCGCCAATCATCGCCAGCAAGCTGATCGGGCCGGTCTGGTCATTGCGCAACTGGTCAATGACATCGACACGCCGCTTGTAAGCATCCGCCTGCCGCTGGCGCTCCAGGTAGCGCACCTTGATATCGGCAAGTTCACGATTCTTCTGCTCGGCCTTCGCCATGGCTACCGCGATCTGCTTCTTCTCGCGGTCCAGCCGGTACCAGTACCCCGGCGTTGAGCAGACCCGCAATGATCAGCACAGCCGCCACCTGCATCATGGGCGAGCCGACGTTGAAGTCCATGCTCGGCATGCTGAAGGCCGGGCCTTTTTTGCCTTTCGGTTTTGGGGTACCCAGCAGGTTGATGCGAATCATAGTTTTTCAAAGCTCCTCAGGGCCAAACCCACTGCGACGGCCAACTGGCCGGCGTTCTGTTCCACGAGCTGCGCTCCCGCACCATCGACCGGAGCCTGTACTTTCTGAAATGGATTGAACAATTCGACCGGCATGGAAAATTCCTGCCGCAGAGCCTCCACCAGGCCCGGCACCTTGGCCGAACCGCCGGCCAGATAAATCTTCTCGATGTGCTCGCCGGCCGCGCTGGCGCGGAAGAAGTCGAAGGTCTTCTGAATTTCGAGCACGATGATTTCGGTTACCTGCTGCAGGATCGGCGTCTTCGCGTCATCCTGCGTGGTACCCGCTTTCTTGCCGAGCTTCAGTTGTTCGGCATCGTCGAAGCTGAGGTCGAGTTCCTTCTGCAGCGAGTCGGTGTACTGATGTCCGCCCACCGAAACGTCGCGCGGGAACAGCGGCGTCGTGCCCTTGACGATGTTGATGTTCATCACGCTCGCGCCCAGGTTGAGCAGCGCCACCACTTGATTGGGCGCGGGCTCGTAGTTGTACTCGTAGCAGTTCTGCAAAGCCAGGGCATCGATGTCCACGATAGCGGGAGTCTTGCCGGCCATCGAGAGTACGTTGGTGTAGTTCAGAATCTTGTCTTTCTTGACAGCCACCAGGAGCACGTCCATCTGTGGGCTGGTCGCGTCGTCACTCAAAATCTGGTAGTCAAGGTTCACGTCGGAGAGGTCGAAGGGAATGTGCTGGGCAGCTTCCTTCTCGATCGTCTCGGCTAGTTCCTGATCGCTCATGGAGGGCAGCGAAATTTTCTTCACGATCACCGAGTGGCCGCTCACCGCGGTCGCCACCGCTTTGGACTTGATCTCGGTTTCGGTGAACAGCTTCGCGATCGAACTGGAAACCTGGCCCGAGTCCACGATCATGGAATCAACCACCAGATCGGGCGCAATCGGTTCCAGCCCCAGGTGCGCCACTTCGATGCCGGTGCGCGTCCTTCTGAGCTCCACCGCCTTGATGCTCGAGGAGCCCACATCCAGGCCTACGATCGTCTTCGCTCCAAACATGATTTCTCCAGCGCCGGCGCTGCCGGCTTATCTCTTACTGCTGTCCTGCCGCCTTCACCGCCGCCTTTACCTTTTTCTTCGGCATCGGCTCGGTTTCCATCGACTGTTCTTCCATCCATTGGTCCAGCTTCGATTTCTTGAAACGCCAGCGATTGCCCAACTTGAATGCCGGAATTTTTTGCTCGTTCACGTACTTGTACAACGTGTCCGGGCTGACCCCCAGATACTGGGAGGCCTGGCGAATGTTCATGACTTCTCTCGACTCGGCCATGACGTTTTCTTCCTCCACAGAATTCAGATCCCGCATTCCCTTCTCTGCTCGCATGTATCGAAGAGGCGCGCAACGAAGTCCTCGATACAAATGCGTTCGCGTAGTGTTTTGGTGTCCCGAGCATATCTCAAAGGGAAGTACGGGGCTCTCCAAGCAAATCACCCGGTTTTACTGGGTTTTATGGGGTTTTTCTGGAATTCAGGAAAAGCGGAGTTGCGGTAGCCGCCTATATATTGTGGTAAGGGGATGGCTGAATACAACAGGATGCGCTATTCATGCGAATGACGCTGCCGGTACTGTGCTCTGCGTAACTAAGGTACTAGAGACGGTACGGAGGTGCTGGCACGCCCGCGCAAGTATTTGAACCCAAAGGTAGAATCGACCCTTCGTGCAAAGCGGAATTCGCCCCTCCAGGAGTCATTTTCGCTGGCGGATTGCGCTGCTTGCTGATCGCGAATCGCGCGCACATAATGAAATTCGGAGGTACTCCAATCTTGCGACTTCATTTTTTCCTGCGTAAATTGTCCGTTCTCATCGCTTTTTGCGCGTTTTCTTCGGCTCCGTTGGCATTTGCGGCCGACAGCACCAACTTAAAAACGCTCACTCCCGAAGAACTCGTCAGCATACTCAACAATAAATCCGCCAAGGCCCCTAAGCCTCTGCTGTTTCAGGTCGGCTCGCGCATGCTGTACGTACAAGCGCACATTTCGGGATCGGAATATATCGGCGCAGGAAATACTCCGGACGGTCTTCAGCGCCTGGCTAATCGCGTCAGCAAGCTGCCGAAGAAAACTTTTATCATTCTCTATTGCGGCTGCTGTCCGTGGAACCATTGCCCGAACGTGAATCCCGCTTACGACGCGCTCGCGAAGTTGGGATTCACCAACGTCAAGGTTCTCTACCTTGCCAACAATTTTGGCGCCGACTGGGTCAATAAGGGATATCCCTACATCAAGGGCGAATAATCTTGAAGAGAATTGTCGTTATTGTCACGATCGCACTTCTGGCGCTGTTCTGGTTCGTATCGTGCCGGCCCTCGCAGCAGAAAAACGCGGCTGCTCTTCGTCCCGCTCCCGACTTTTCTCTCACCGATCTCTCGGGCCGCCCGGTGCGTCTTTCCGACTATCGCGGCAAAATTGTCGTTCTGGATTTCTGGGCGACCTGGTGTGAACCCTGCAAGCAGGAAATCCCCCATTTCATCGATCTTCAAAACAAATATTCGTCACAGAAGCTGCAGGTACTGGGTATTTCCATGGACGACAGCGAGCCGCCGGTGCGTGAATTTCAGCAGAAGTTCAAGATGAATTACCCAGTCGCCGTGGGCACTGCGAAGCTCGCCGATCAATACGGGGGCATTCTCGGCCTGCCCATCACGTTTGTAATTGATCGGAGCGGCCACCTCGTAGCCCGCTACATCGGCGCAACCGATGTCTCGGTCATCGAGGCCGAGGTGAAGAAGCTGCTCTGATCGGAAAGCGTTCCACGTTCCGCGCGCCTCCCGCGGGCACTAACCTGGCGAGGGCGGGATCCGGCATCGCACCCGAGTTTCAAAATCACCTGTCTTGAGTGAGCCACATCACCGCTTTCCGGCCCACATTCCGTTAGCCTGAACTGTCTTCTCCATAAATTCAGCACTCCTAGGAGCACCCATGAAACTCCTCGTCATCGGTTCCGGCATGATGGGCTCGGCCGCCGCCTACGATATGGCCTGTCAGACTCAGGTCGATTCCGTCACCCTCGCCGACAGCGATTTGAAACGAGCTCGTGACGTGGCGGCCCGCGTCAACCACATTACCGGCTCAAAGAAGGTTCGCGCTGTCGAGGTCGAGGCCTCGCGCGAAAAGGATGCCGCCCGCCTGATGAAAGGTCACGATGGCGCGTTGTCCGCGGTTCCCTACTTCTTAAATCTGGGACTTGCGCAGGCCGCGATTGCCGCCGGTTGCCACTTCGCCGATCTTGGCGGAAATAACACGGTCGTGCGCCAGGAATTAGCGCTCGCGAAGAAAGCGGAGAAGAGAGGCGTTGGCCTTGCCCCCGACTGCGGGCTCTCGCCCGGCATGGCGTCGATTCTCGGCGGCGAGCTTGTTCGCCGGTTGGACGGCCGCGCCGATGCGCTCAAGCTCTACGTCGGCGGATTGCCGGAAAAACCGATGCCTCCATTCCACTATCAGCTCGTCTTCTCGGTCGAGGGCTTAATTAATGAATACGTCGAGCCGGCCCGCATTCTGCGCAAAGGCAAGCTCACCACCATCGAGGCGCTCACCGAGCCCGAGCCCTTCCACATGGATGGCTTCGCGCCTTTGGTTGCGTTCCAGACTTCCGGCGGCACATCCACGCTGCCCGAAACCTTCGAGGGCCGGGTCGGAGAGTGTTTCGAGAAGACTCTTCGCTATCCGGGACACTACGACCTGCTCTGCGAATTGAAGGAGCTGGGCCTGTTTTCGAGCGAGAAATTGCGAGTGAACGGTTCGGAGATCGCACCCCGCGCACTCATGTCGAAAGTCTTCGAGGGCAAATTCGCCAGCAAAGGCCCGGACGTTTGCCTGATGCGCATCGAAGCGCACGAATCAATCAAAGCTCCCGGCGTCCGCGGCCTGCTCGGCGGCAAACTCAAGGGCCGAATCGCCAGCTACACCATGGTTGACCATTACGATCCCAAGACCGACATGAGCGCCATGATGCGCACGACGGCATTTCCCGCGTCCATTGTTTTGCAGATGATGTGCTCGGGCGCTATCGCGAAACGCGGAGCCGTCTTGCAAGAGCGCGACGTAGACGCCGCTGCCTTCCTGGAAGAGGTGAAGCGTCGCGGCATCAAGATCGAATATCGGGTCGAATAGATGGATGGCATAAGCGCGGCCGATGCAACTCTCGCAACGCTCCGCGCCGAATTGATAGATGTCATCTTAGGAACGGTTTTTCTATCAATTGGCGCAACCGCCTGTGCCATTGCGGCGATCCGTTGGCGCAGAGGCGTGCGCATCCTCGTGTGGTGGGGAATCTGGAGCGGCCTGTATGGCTTCCAAATATTGGACCAGAACCCCACCGTTCTAGCAATTCTGCCGAGCACCGTTAAATCCGCCCTGCCTTATGTGAGTACGGCGGGAATGTATCTGATCCTAGTTTCTGCCTTGCTCGCATGGCGGGAGCTGACCCTGGGCAAACTCAGGCTTCTGATTCAACTGGCAACCTTCGCGGCCGTGGCGATTGCTCTCCTCGGTTTTGGCACCTTCCTTCTGGGCGGACCACGCGACAAATGGATGTTCTACAACAACCTGGTCGCGGTTCTCACCCTGCTCATCGTGTTAGCGATCACGCTGGTGCCGAAATTTTCCAAGTTTCTCGTCATCCCCAATCACCGCGTGCTCGCCATCGGCACACTAATCTTTGCAGTGGAGGCGTTATACACCAATGTAATGGGCGTGTTGGATTACCCCACCAACCTGGCTTTTCTGAACTCGTTAGCATTTGCTGCGCTCTTGTTTTCGCTGGGCTACGTGGCCTTGGAGATGTTGTTTACCAACGAGCACCGCCTACTCTCCATCGAGACCGAATTGGAGACCGCCCGGCAGATCCAATCTTCCATTCTCCCGGCAGGCGTTCCGGAGCTGAAGAACTTGCGGATCGCCGCTTCTTACCAGCCCATGGCCGCCGTCGCGGGCGACTTTTACCAGTTCATCCAGACCGATAACAACCACCTGGGCATCCTGGTGGCGGATGTCTCTGGCCACGGCGTGCCGGCGGCCCTCATTTCTTCGATGATTAAAATCGCGATGCAGTCGGTCGCCGACGTTTCCCACGATCCCGCGCAGGTGCTGGGCGGATTGAATCGCATTCTCTCAACCGAACTTCGAGGTCAGCTCACCTCCGCGGCTTACCTGTGCATCGACACCGGGAAGCATTGTGTGCGTTATTCGGCTGCGGGCCATCCGCCGTTATTGTGGTGGAGAGATGGGCGCGGCGAACTCCAACCCGTTGAGAGCAACGGCCGGCTGTTTGGATTCGCGGAAGACTCCGAGTACCCGGTGTGCAGTCTGGCGGTGGAGCCACGCGACCGCTTCCTGATTTATACCGACGGGCTGATCGAGCCTGAGAACGCGCGCGGCGAATCATTCGGAGATCGACGGCTTGAACAGATAGTTCGCGACCACCGATCAAAGCCAGCCTGCGAACTGACGCAGCAATTGCTTTCCGAGCTTCGCAGCTGGCAGCCGGCATCAACCAGCCAGCAGGACGACATCACGCTGATCGTCGTCGATGTTCTTTAGCAGAGCTGTCCGCCCGCCGCTACTGGTGGTTCTCTTCCCCCATCACCGTAATCTTTGAGTCGGTCCGGAATTTCTTGTAGTCGCGGAACGTCTGGTCCACGTCTACGTTGAAATTCTTCACCAGCGCCAGCCGGACGTCGATCTGTACGGCCACATGCTTCGGCAGCCAGACTTCGTCGTTGATCTTGGTCTGTTCCGCCACTATGTGAGTGCCCTTATGGATTCTGGCGAGGAACCAACCGAGCGAGACTGTATCGATGGCGGTAATGTCGAGCTTCACCCACTGGCCTTCAGCTTTGTCGATCCACACCCGGCCTTTGAACTTGCTGAGCAACCTGGTCGCGCGCTCCCTGGGCTGGTATCCGGCGCGAGGTTCGGCTTCGATTGCCCAAGTGTCGCGCCCGTCCAACACTTCGGACCCCACCAGCCGAAAGGTGAAAGCGTCGGCGATTTCCAGTACGAATTTGCGATCTTCCTCACGTTCTTTCTCTTCCCTCTCCAACCGCTTGCGCCGGTCGCTCTCCGACTCATTCTTACGTTTGTCGATGACCTTCTGAATCTTCTCTTCTTCCTTCTTCGCTTCCTTGTCCGAGAGCGGTTTATCGTCCTTGGCAATCAGCCTTTCCACTTGCTCGCCGTAAACTTCCAGAACTTCCGACGTCCGGATCTCGATCTTCTTCACCTGTCCTTTGCCATCGAGCTTGTGTTCCTCTTCGCGCTCGATATAGGTGTAGTCGCGCAGCCGTTTCTCATTCTCGACCTCTCGATCCTGCGCGTAGCGGAGCAATTCGTGGAATTGCGCCTGCGAGATCACTCCGGAAGCGTCTGGCTCAAGCTTGATCGGAGGAACGGAATTCGTTTCAGACGAAGGAGACTTAGGAATTGAAGGAGCTTCCGAAATGCCGGTTGGCGCGGGTTCCTGGCACCAAGGCAACGGACGCGATCACAACCAAGGCGAGAAGATGCGACGAAAAACGCATGCTGATAGTACGTATTGTAAGGATGCCAAGGTTCCAGCTGAAAACTGAGAACTGACGACTGAGAACGGGTTACTTCTCCGCCCGCTCCAGCAACCCCGCCCGATACGACCTTCCATCCAGACGATGCAGGCGCTTGGCCTGCGCAGGCGAAATCAGCGGAGTATGCGAAATCGTCAGCAGATATTCGGCCACAAACCAGACCGGCTTGTCGGTCGTCATCCAATGGAGATGATCGAAGCGCTTCATGTGCACCGGACGCGAAAACGACCGCAGCGTCCGCTCGCCGCGCAGATTGAAGTAGACATCGAAATAGCTCAGCGCCAGCTCGCGCAGCGACCGGTACACCGGCTCGCGATACCGGCACCCAGTGTAGTTCGACTTGGCCACTGCTCCCCAATGCCCGTCGATTTTGTATACTGGCAAGAACGTGATCGGTATCGTGCTCGGCCTCGAAGTCGATGATCAGCGGAGGAAATCCATTCACCCGCAGCGCCGCCGCCGCGAACAACGCGCCCTCGTAGCAATGCGAGGTGTTTGCCGCCAAGACCCGGCGCGGAGACCAGGCTGTGTCCTGCAAGTGATACGGCATGGCATCGAGTGCGCGTTGAATACCATGAGGAGTTTTGAGTGCGCGCAGCTTGCGCAGCTCGGATGGAGTGAAACCCCATGAGTCGGTGCCGTTGTTCATTTTCGATGATTGAAGGTAGCAGGGTCGGACGTGGTTGGGAATAAAGGAACGGATTCGTGCGAAGGAACGCTACGGTGAAGGGAGGATCTATCAACATCGAGCCACGCCATTTACGGCGCCGCCACTGTTGGCGCTAGCCGAAGATTTCTTCCAAATCCCGGCGGCCATGCACCACGCGGAGAATGACTATGCCCTTTTCCTCGACAGCGTAAACGATGACATATTCACCCACAGCAAAACTACGGAGGCCTTCTCCAAAATCATCGTCGCGGCGACGGCCCAGATAGGGATGGCGAGCCAGCAGGAGAAACCTCTCTGTGATGGAATCAATGAGCCGGTCAGCGGTCTCGATGCTTCCGCTCTCGTTCGCGACGTAGTACCAGATGTCGTCGAGATCGGCACAGGCGTGCGGCGCTATGCGGTGCGCCATCAGCGGGACGTTGACTGATCGGCAGCCAGACGGGCTCGACCGCGCTGCTTCACTTCGGCGGCAAGCTCGCGCATCGACTCTTTCGTAATAGCGCGACCTTCGCCGCGGGCAACCGCTGTTTTCGCCTCATCGAGTGTCGCGAGGAATTCCACGCGCTTGCGTTCACGTTCTTCCCAAAGGGATAGGGCTTCCTCGACCGCATCCTCGGCGCGGCCAAACCTGCCGGCTTCAATCGCGCGCCGAACAAAGGCTTCCTGATCGGGAGTTAACCGAACGTCCATTGTTTCAGCCTAAGACCGCGCTAATCCACTGTCAACAGAAGGATTGCCAGGAAAGGATTTTTTCCTGTCTCACTTACCCCAGCAGCTCCCCCAATTCCCGTGGCCCATCCACCAGCACATCCGGCGGCACTTCCGCGAGCGAATGCGGAGCAAAACCGTACGTCACGCCGCAAGTCCACAGACCGGCATTCCGCCCCGTCAGCACATCGATCGAGGAATCGCCAATCATTAGCGCTTCCTCCGCGGCCATGCCGGTTTCGGCGAGCAGCGTCCGCACGCCCAACGGATCGGGCTTCTTCGTCGCAAAGCTGTTGCCGCCGTAAATGCGGACGAAATAATCTCCCATGCCCAGCGCCTGCACAATGTCTTGCGACGGCCGCACCGGCTTATTCGAGAGTACCGCCATCAGCCGTGTAGGGCGGGAGCCATCGTCCGCCTCACTCTGCAACGCCTGTGTAGGGCGGACACTTTTGACCGCCCCTGCCCGTACCGTCCCGTTCGCCAGCGCGGCCAGCGTCTCCGGAATGCCTTCATACACAGTCGTGTGATCGAGCTTGTGCATCCGGTAGTAGCCCAGAAAATATTCCAGCGCGACGCGGAAGAACACCTCATCTCCCTCGCCGCCGTCCGCCACCAGCGCCCGTTGCACCAGAGCCGGCGCGCCATCCCCCACGTAGCTGGCAATCACGTCTCCATCCAGTTCGGGACGCCCGAAATGCCGCAGCATGGCGTTGACCGAATGAATCAAATCCAACCGCGAATCGATCAGCGTGCCATCCAGATCGAAGACCAGCAGCCGAATTAACCGGGGATCAAACTGGCGGAGAAAACGAATCATGGAAATGACAGGATAAATGATGAATGCCCCTGCCAGCTTCGAGCCGCGAGCAACCTCATTCAGGGCGGGCCGAATCCAGCTGGGATTTTGGCCGCTCGAAGCTCGTAGCTCGCGGCTCGAAGCTCGTTTACAATAAACCCCGGCACGGCGGTTTCGTGGGGTGACGGGAAAGCATGGCTACAACCAAAGTAGATCCCAAGCTTGGTGAAAAAAACGCGCAACAGAAGTCCGCAGATTACCAGGGGCTAACCCGCCAGCAGCTCATCGACGCCTACCGCATCATGTTCACCTCGCGCCGCCTCGACGACCGCGAGATCCTCCTCAAGCGCCAGCAGAAAATCTTCTTCCAGATCTCCGGTGCAGGCCACGAGGCGATCGGAATCGCTGCCGCCTTCACGCTCAAATCCCGCTACGACTGGTTCTTTCCTTACTATCGCGACCGCGCACTCTGCCTCGGCCTGGGCGCCACTCCCTACGAAATGCTGCTGGGCGCTGTCGGCGCAGCCGCAGATCCCAGTTCCGGTGGCCGTCAGATGCCCTCCCACTGGGCTTTTCAGGCGCTCAATGTGGTCACGCAGTCGTCGCCCACGGGAAGCCAAGTCCTGCACGCGGTCGGTTGTGCGGAGGCGGGGCGCTATTTCTCGCAGCACCCCGGCGCCGCGGCCAAAGCCGAAGGCGATTACCGCCAGTTCAAGAATGTCGAGTTTCACGGCGACGAGATCAGCTACGTCTCGCTCGGCGACGGCACCACCAGCGAAGGTGAATTCTGGGAGGCGCTCAACACCGCCGCCAATCGCCGCCTGCCCGTCATCTTTTGCATCCAGGACAACGAATACGCAATCTCGGTTCCCGTCGAGGTGCAGACCGCCGGCGGCAATATTTCGCGCCTTGTCTCAGGATTTCCCAATTTCCATTTCGAGGAATTTGACGGCACCGATCCCATCGTTTCCTACGCCGCTTTCCACCGCGCCGCCGAATATTGCCGCGCCGGCAATGGTCCGGCGTTCGTGCACGCGCACGTGATTCGTCCATACTCGCACTCGCTCTCCGACGACGAACGCCTCTACCGTCCCGATAGCGAGCGCCAGCAGGATGCCGCGCGCGATCCTATTCCGCGCCTCCAGATGTTCCTGCTGCGCGAAGGCATCCTCGACGAAAAGGGCATCAACAAAATCGAGACCGAAGTCGAAGAAGAAATTCAGGCAGCCACCGATCGTGCCCTCGAAGCCGCCCTGCCCCAGCCAGACACGATCTACAACTTCGTCTACTCGCCCGACCTCGATCCCACGTCAGCCGCATTCGATACCCATCCCGCCTTCGCCCCGCCCGAAACCGGCGGCGACGGCAAGCGCCCCGCTGCCTCGCAACCCAAGACGATGGCCGACCTGATCAACGCAACGCTGCGCGACGAGATGCGCCGCGACGAGCGCATTGTCATGTTCGGAGAAGACGTCGCCGATTGCAGCCGCGAGCAGTACATCAAAGAAAAGCTGGTCAAAGGCAAAGGCGGAGTCTTCAAACTCACCTCCGGCCTGCAGTGCGAATTCGGCGCCGACCGCGTCTTCAACTCTCCGCTGGCGGAAGCCAACATTGTCGGCCGCGCCGTCGGCATGGCCACGCGAGGCCTCAAGCCCGTCGTTGAGATTCAATTCTTCGATTACATCTGGCCGGCAATGCTACAGCTGCGCGACGAGCTTCCGCTCATGCGCTGGCGCTCCAACAATGCCTTTTCCTCGCCGCTGGTCATCCGTGTCGCCATTGGCGGCTATCTCACCGGCGGAGCGATTTACCACTCCCAGTGCGGCGAAAGCATCTTCACGCACATTCCCGGCCTGCGCGTGATTTTCCCGTCGAACGCGCTCGACGCCGCCGGCCTGCTGCGCACCGCCATCCGCTGCGACGATCCCGTTCTCTTTCTCGAACACAAGCGCCTCTACCGCGAGACCTTCGGACGCGCGCCCTATCCCGGGCCCGACTACATGATTCCGTTCGGCAAAGCGAAAATCGTCCAGCCGGGAACCGATCTCACCGTCATTACCTACGGCGCAGTTGTGCCGCGCGCGCTGCAAGCCGCCCAGAAGATCGAGCGCGAGCATAACGTCAGCGTCGAACTGGTCGATCTGCGTTCGCTCAACCCATTCGATTGGGAGACGATCTCCACGTCAGTCAAGAAGACAAACCGCGTACTGATCGCCTACGAAGATTCCCTAAGCTGGGGCTACGGCGCGGAAATCGCCGCCCGCATCGCCGACCAGCTCTTCGAGCACCTCGATGCGCCGGTCAAGCGCGTCGCCGCCACCGACACCTTCGTCGCCTACCAGCCGATATTGGAAGATGCAATTCTGCCACAAGCGAACGACTTGTTTCGGGCGATGAAGGAGCTAGCAGAGTTTTAGACGAAAAAAGAAGCGCGCACCGTCTGCATTCAGAAGCGCCCGCCATGATGAAAAAACCACAGAGGACGCGGAGGATTTCTGGGTATTATCTCGTTGGGCGGCTCCCCCCGGGGGAATCAACCCTTCGCCTTGCGCGCTCCGCCGGATCGGGGAAAGGAAAGGCCCCACGGGCCACCGCCAAAGCAAAGCAGGGCCAGCGCGAGCGTGCCCAGGGCGAGGGGAAACTGGTAGCCTCCCGGGCCGGTAAATCCGTTCTTGAAGTGAACTTTCCAGATGAGAACGGCCATTTCGATCACAGCCGCCAGTGAGAAGAATCGCGTAAACAGGCCGAGTACGATGGCAATCCCGCCAAAAAATTCGGTTCCCGTGGAGAGGTAGGCCATCCAGGGTGGCAGGCCCAGCGAACCTACCATGTTCATGTGTTGATGAAAACCGCCGAAGACCTTCCCGTACCCGTGCGCAATCAGGATCGCACCGAGGACAAGCCGCATGATCAGTTGCGCAACCGGCTGAAAGCGATTCAGAAAATCGAAATTCAAATTCACCTCTGGAGATGGAAGTGATTAAGGTAGCAGAAAGCAAGTCTCAAATGTCGGGTCGCAGTGTCAGGCAACTCGAGTCTCTACCACTCGGAATACGCCTTGCCGTTGCTGCCGATGCGGCTGGAGCTGCTTTTCACGGCGTAGATGCCGCCTTCCGTCTGTTGCATGTTCATGATCGTTTTGTCGTCCTCTTCGGTCTGCCAGTCCGGCGCTCCGGTAACGTCTTTGGGAACTTCCTTGATGTATCCGGCGGTTACCAGATCTTCGAGTGATTTGGGCGCCTTCTGCTTATCGAGCGTGTATTGGAAGATGACCTGGTTCAGCGTCTCGAGATTTTTTTTGAAATTATCTTCCTTCGCCTGACGGATGCTCACACTAAAGAGCGGCATCGCAATCGAGAGCAAAATGACCATGACGCTGATGGCTACCATCATCTCGATCAGGGTGAAGCCACGGCTGCCGCGTTGGATACTTCTGCTCATTCGTGGGGTGGTTCAGGCCAACTTGAATACGCGCTGCCGTCAATCGCCGTCTGGTCGGAGCCGCTGTGGACCGACGCGATGCCGCCGGTATCGTCGGGGTTCACCGCGTGCTCCGGATCGACGTTGACTGTCTGCCAGGTCGTATTGCTGCCCGTAATGTCGTCAGGAATAAATTTGATGTATCCAGCATCCACGAGATCCTGGAGCTGTTGCGGCTCTTTTTTCTTATCCAGCGTGTACTGCTGGATGAGATTGTTGAGGGTCACGAGATTATGCTGGAGCTTGGCTTCCTTCGAGCGCGTGATGCTGTGGTTGTACATGGGAAGCGCGATCGCCATCAGCACACCCATCACCATGATGACGATCATCATCTCGATGAGGGTGAACCCGCGCTGCCGAACTCTGGAATTCAACTTCATCCTGGTGCCTGCTATTAGAACGCGCAACGGCCGCCGAATTGCCCCACAAAATTTCATCTGGCTCTGCTTTACCAGTCCTTATACTTCGTGCCATCGAGCGCCGTGCCTTGCGACTTGGTATAAACGTCGAACACGTTCTGCTCTCCCCATGAATCCGATGTTGGATCGTCCTGCATCGAGCGCAATCCCCATTCGTCCTTGCCGGTCATTGGGTCGACGGGAATCCGGCGCAGAAACTTCAGCTTCTTGCCAGCTACATCCACGCCCTTGACCAGCGTGTCCAGATCGGGAGGATAGTTGTTGCTGTCCACTTTGGTCTGGAAGGACCCCCGATCGGCAGCGTCTTTGTAGCGGTCGATGGCATCGCGCAGCGTCCACAAATCCTGCCGAAGCTCTTTCTCCCGGTCCCGCTTGATGACCACCTGCGCCAAGGGCAACACCATTCCGGTCAGAATAAGCAGAATCGTGGTCGCGACAATGAGCTCGATCAGCGTGAAGCCACGCTGCCGCCCCGCGGATTTGGGCGTGATCCGTCGCAAGTTCGATCGGCTCATAGTAGTTAGATGGTTCATCCCAGAGCTCGGTTTACTGAATCGTGATGGCGGCTTGCGCTCCATTCATGGCGATCGGCTGCATGGCCGGATCGCGCGCTCCGCCGCGCGTAATGGTCAATGCCGACTGGCCCGCTGACTTAGCCATGAAAGTCAGGGTTACAACCGACCCTTGCCCAGACACGCCGCCAACTCCCGGAGGCCGCGTGGCCGTCACCTGCAGCGTTCCTGTCGTGGGATCGTCGCGATGCACGAGCGCGACCGCCTGCCCATCTTGAGACAGGAAGCCGCCGTTCGAGACGTTGACCACCTGAAGTTGATTCGGATCGTAGCTCAGTTGCACGGGCACCGAGTAGACGTTCTGTCCGCCGGTAAGCATGACGTTTACGGTAAAGGTCGAACCCTTGGCCTGAGTCATAGTCGGAGGATCGAACAGGAATGAGCCAGTTGCGGTACCGCCCGCAAGCTGCGCCGGCCCGCCTGGAAGACCCGGTCCGCCAGGACGAACCGCCTGACCTCCCGGCATCGGATTCACGGCCGCCTGGTTGGGCGATCCCGGATTCGGTTGTACCACGCCCGGTTGCACCATGCCAGGACGGGGAGCCATTGCGCCCTGCGGATTCTGCGGCATCGTAGCTGCCGGCGGCTGCGCTGCCGGGCTCTGATTTGCTGGAGTCTGGCTCGTTGGAGTCGTCGTCGCGGTGGTGCGCCGCAACTCGATCGAATTGGCCGTTCCCACGTCCAGCAAATCCCTGCTGCCCGCAGGCGTTTCGATGCCACGAATGATGTGCGGTGTCAGGACGAATACGATTTCGTCCTGCTGGTGCTCGGTGTTGGTCTGAGAGAACAGCCACTTCAGGATTGGAATCTGCGCCAGGCCTGGGATGCCGGTCAGCGCCCGGGTCTGCTGGTCTTCGAGAATCCCGCCCAGCAGGTTGACCTCGCCGTCCTTCAGGCGAATCTCGTGCTCGACCTTGCGCTGGCCGATGACGGGCTGGCTGATGCCGCCAATGCTGACATAGGAGGTCACGGCGGAGACATCGAGCGTAAGCTTCAACGAAATTTCGCGCCCGGCATGAACGCGCGGCGTGATGTCGATGTTCACGCCCACATCGATGTATTGAAACTGCGTATTGACCAGGGGGTTGATACCGACGCCGCCGATGCCGGGCTGGAACGATCCGGTCGCCACCGGCACGCGTTCACCGATTTTGAGAGTCGCCTTCTGGCCATCCAGGGCGCGAATTTGCGGATTCTGCACGATCTTTGAATTGCTGTCGCTCAAAAGCGCGGTCGCGGACGCGGCCGGAATCGTCACCTGAAAATCAGTCGCGTTCAGGTAGGCCAGGGTATTAAGGGTGACGCCGTTGGTAGTTTGGCCGTTGGTGGAGGTCGGAACGCCGCCGGTGCTGCCGGTTTGCGTCGTGCCCGTGGTATTCACGTTTGGCTGGAGTGCCACCGAGACGTTAGTCGGCGGACTGATTCCCAGATTCCTCATCTTGTCGCGGCTGACTTCCATGACCGCAACATCAATGAGGACTTCCGGCTTGGCTTTATCCAGATCGTCGACCAGCTTTTGCGCCAGCGCCACCTGATCGGGAGTGCCGCGCACGACTATTGCGCCCTGTGAGGGCAGTTGCTGGATGCGGCTGACTTCCAGAATCGTGCGCATCGCGTTTACGACATCCTGCAATTCGGTGGGCTGGGAAAGATTGGAAAGATAAAAAGTTTTGAGAACGTTTTGTTCCAGCTCTTTCCGTTTTGCGGGATTGTCTTGCGCGACAAAAATCGTGTTGGGAGTAATCGGCCGCCAGAAGGTCTTGGTTTGGAAGGAGATAATCGAGAGCGCCTCTTCCAGCGTGACGCCGTTCAGTTCGATCCGCACCTGCTTGGGGGTATAGTCGGGATCGAAGAGGACATTGACGCCGGCCAACTTGCCGACCGTTTCGTAGATCACGTTCGACTTCTCGGTCAGCTTGAGCGTAATCGGAGCGTTCGAGATCGGCGCCAGGTCGACCGGGCCTCGCGCCTGCGAGAGGAATTTGCGGAGTTCTCCACCGCCGGCACTTGCTTGGGGCTGCGGATTCTGCCCCTCCTGAATCATCTGCAGGGTCCGCTTCAGTTCCTGCTGGGCAATGAAAGAAGAGGCATCGATCTGGAGAGCCCTTTCGAACTCGACCCGGGCCTCATCGAGCTTGTTGGCGTCGCGCAGAATCTGTCCGCGATGGACGTGCGAAGCGGCGGCAAGGAACTTGTTGCGCTCGTAGGCGGTGCGGTAGCGCAGATCTTTGGGCTTCAGATCATACGCTTGCTTGAAATACTCGTAAGCCTTCTCGTAGTCCTGCCGGGCTTGC
The DNA here is from genome assembly GCA_963698865.1 of uncultured Acidobacteriaceae bacterium. Lineage (GTDB taxonomy): Bacteria > Acidobacteriota > Terriglobia > Terriglobales > Acidobacteriaceae > Acidiflorens. The sequence continues at coordinate 305,595 of CAVOSL010000008.1, forward strand.
GCGTCGGCGCCCTGTTCATAGAGAGCCTTGGCCTTGTCGCCCGCGATGCCCGCGGTGCCCACGCACAAAACCAGCAATAAGAACAGAGCCGGACGCTTCAGCCGTATCATCAAACTGCCCTCATGTGAATTTCTCTCGCCGGTCGATTACCGGACAGTGTTATCGCCCAACACCGCAAAAGAACCGGCAGAATCGGTGTCCGACCGGGTCTTTGCCGCTCGAAAGGATTGGAAAATTGGATTATAGCATCGCCTCAATTAGCTTCCGAAGTGATTGGAGCCCTGATGTTTACACTCATTAGTACCTGTACTGAAGGGGAAGGTGTTGCGTCTTGGGTGTTAGATCTGGGAAAACCAAACCCGGACAGAGTCCCAAAGCCCGTCCCGATCTCGATCTTCCTAAGACCTAACACCCAAGACCTAAGACCTAGCCTCTTCCTTCATGCTAAGTTCTTCTTAGCAATGGCCAAGCAGACGACCCACCAAACGCAGTCCAACCGGGAGAAGAATCCCCGCCGTCAACCCACTGCGGCAGGGGAGAGAGATGCCGCCGTCAATAGGAACGCTGCGCACAATTATTTCTTGCTCGAAAAATTCGAGGCGGGAGTGGTTCTGACCGGGACGGAGGTCAAATCGATCCGGTCCGGCAAGGCGAACCTCAAGGACTCCTACGGGCTGGTCAAGGATGGGGAACTCTGGCTATTGAACTGCCACATCAGTCCTTATGAGCATGGCAGCTACTCCAACCACGTGGCAACCCGCACTCGCAAACTGCTCGCGCACCGCGAAGAGATTCGCAAACTCTTTGGCAAGACCCAGCAAAAGGGACTCACTCTTATCCCGACCCGCATCTACTTCAAAGGCGGGAGAGTGAAAGTCGAGATGGCGCTGGCGCGCGGCAAACAGCAGTGGGACAAGCGTGAAACCGAACGCCGCCGCACCGCCGACCGCGAGGCGCGCGAAGCCATCGCGCGCTCTCGCAAGGCCTAGAACCTGATAGTAGAGACGCGCCTTGCCGCGCCTCTGCACGACCACAGAGCCTGCTTGGACGACCGCAACTTGCGCGTCGGACGCCTCACCGTGGATACTGAAGAAACTCCAACTATGAATACAAATCTCTCCTCCACCGCTCCCTCTGCGATTGAAACCGATTGCCTCGTCGTTGTCGTCCTTGATCAACCTGAAAAAAACCAAGCCGAGAAAGACCAGGGCGACAAAGACAAGCCCGTGCCGTCGGTTGCCACCTCCGACGCCGCCGCGTCGGCCGCCGCCAAGGATGTCATCGCCTCCGGCGAGGTGACCAGCAAGATTTTCGAGACAACACTCCTGCATCGTCCTGCCGGGATGAAGGCCAAACGCCTGCTGCTGCTCGGCGGCGGGAAAGCGAAGACGTTCTCCGCCTCCGATCTGCGCAAGCTCGCCGGCGCGGCCGTGCGCACGCTCAAAGCCAAAAGTATTAGCAACTTCGCCTTCGTCGTGCCTGAAACCTCCGTTGCGGCCGCTGACGGTGTGCGCGCAATCGTGGAAGGTGCGTTGATTGGCAGCTTCGAGCCCGACTACTACAAGAGCGACCGCAAAAATAAGGAACAGAAAATTGACGCTCTGATCATCGTCGTTCATGGAAATGTCCAGGGAGATGCGAAGGCCCTGCAAGGCGCGCTCGACGTGGGACGCATCATCGGCGAGTCGCAGAACTTCGCGCGCGATCTGGTGAACGAGCCCTCGAACCGCATGACGCCCAACCTGCTCGCCGATCGCGCCAGAAAGATGGCGTTGGAGGTCGGGCTGGAATGTGAAGTCCTCGGGCCGGACAAAATTAAGGACCTGAAAATGGGTGCGTTCTGGGGAGTCGCCCAAGGTTCTGACGAGCCGCCTGCACTGATCGTCCTGCGGTACAACCCGGCGGGCGCGCCTGCGAATGTTCACCTCGGTCTAGTTGGCAAAGGCATTACGTTCGACACGGGCGGCATCTCGATCAAGCCCGCCGACGGCATGGAGAAGATGAAGTACGACATGGCCGGAGGAGCGGCCATGATCGGCACCATGCGCGCGATTGCGCTGCTGAAGCCGAAGGTGAAGGTTACGGCAATCATCCTCGCGACGGAGAACATGCCATCCGGTAAGGCCCAGAAGCCCGGAGATGTGCAGATTGCGATGTCAGGCAAGTCGATTGAGATCATCAACACCGACGCTGAAGGACGTCTCGTGCTGGCTGATGGGTTGACTTATGCCAGGCAACTCGGGTGCACGCATCTTGTCGACGCGGCTACGCTGACCGGAGCTATCGTCGTCGCGCTTGGCTACGCGAATGCGGGAATCTTCGCCAGCGACGATCAGATGTATGACCGCTTCGCGCAAGCAATGAAGCAGGCGGGCGAAAAAATGTGGCGCATGCCGCTCGATGACGAATACAAGGAGCTCATCAAATCGAATATCGCCGACATGGCCAACGCCGGCAGCCGCTGGGGCGGAGCGATTTTCGCGGCCATGTTCCTGAAAGAGTTCGCCGAAGATACGCCGTGGATTCATCTCGACATCGCCGGCACCGCCTGGATGGAAGATCAGAAGCCCTGGATTGCCAAGGGACCGTCGGGTATTGCGCTGCGCAGTTTGGTGGAGTTTGTGAAGGCGTGGGGCGCCTAAAACAGCGAGCAGCGGCCACGTCCCTAGCTTCGTGGTGGGCAAACCATAGGAATGACTTCCCTGCCGTTTCGCCGGTAAACGCGGAAGTCCGTCTCATCCACCGTTAGCACAGGAATATCGACGTGGATTTCACTCATCCGAATCAGACACAAATCCGCCAGATCAGGCCTGCGATCCTGGTAGCGTTGCGCGAGTTCCGCGACCTGCTCGATGTTCTTGGAAAGGTCAAAAGCAAGCTTCAAGAATCCGGTTCGGACCAAACCAAGCACCCATTCCGCCGATCCGACTTGAAACCCCGCTTCACTTAATACCGCCTCACAGGTAAGCAGGGGCTCGGAGGAATATCGAGCAATCTCGACTGCCCATTTGTGATGCCGATCGTCGCGATTAAGAAGCGCGACAATCAACCCGGTGTCGGCGATGCCCTTCATTTCTTTGAATAGCCTTTACGGGAAGAAAGATCGGGCGGACCGCTCATGATGCCCGCATACCGAAGAAAAGGCTTTTCGCCGGTTTCCCGCTTCGCGCGCTCCAGGTGTTCGCGGATGAGCCGACTTACCGGCACACCCGTCTTACGCGCAGTAGTCTTGAGCCATGCGGAGAGATCAGACGTAACTCGAATTGTAATTGTGTCTTCCATTTATTCATACTGTACCACGATCGCGCAGAACCGTCCTACAATTGAGACGCACAAACGGCGCATGCGTCACCGGTACTTAGGGTCGAAGAGAGGCGACATCGTTCCTCGCTTCCCCGTCATCACCAGCTCACCGTCATAGATGCCACCCTTGTTGACTCCGAACAAGCGGTGCCTGACCTCGCTTTCTTTCAAGAAGAGCCGCCGGAATAGCATGCCTCCTCTTTGTTTGACAGTGGGCTGGAACGTCATCGCGTGGTGAAAGCGAATATCGTCGAACCCGCAGATGTCAAGCAGCGATTCCAGGTTTGATCCGCAGAATCCGTACTCATGAGCCAACGTGACGTAAAGGCAGGAGTTCGCGCAGGGACCTTCCATATTCGGAGTGCGCAGCATCAACACGCCGTGAGGCCTCAGAGCCCGATAGAGCGCGTCCACCACCCACAATAGCGAATACTTCGGTATGTGCTCGATCACGTGCGACAGGTGGATGAAGTCGTATCGTTCCTCCCGGTCCGACAAGAAGTCTCCGATGTTGTCCTCAATCTCGTGGAGCTGAATTGGCGGCGCGCTCCACGCCCCGACGTAGCTTTTATTTGAGATTCCGAAGTCAGCGCCGGAGAGGTTGTTGTACCCCAGCTTCAGGCAGGCTGCCAGAAACCAGCCGCGTCCGAAACCAACATCGAGGATGGCGGCGTTTTTCTCGCTTGGCAAAAGCCCCCGCAGCTCGTGGGCTGCCTGTAGCACCTGGCTCTGGTTCTCCATCGCTTTCCACGCGATCGGCGGCGAGGAACTGGCGTGCCGTAAACTCATCCTCCGATACACTTCCTTCACAAAGGCGTGGGGTTCCATAGAGTGAGATTCTATCCTTTCCAGAAAATGAAAATCAGGACTTCAAACTCTGGCGTCGCTACTTGTCGAGCGTGACCTCGAAGCTGACGATCCCATATTCTTATTAGGTAGCGCCAGGAGCCGCAGGATTGTTGTCCGCCCTGACGCATCGAACTACCGTGGACCTTCTCGCCAAAATTCGCACCATCCCCACCTCCGCGGGCGTGTACCTCTACAAAAACGCCGAGGGCGACGTCATCTACGTGGGCAAGGCCAAGAACCTGCGCTCGCGCGTTGCGTCGTATTTTCATCAGGGACGATGGGAGGATGCCAAGACCGGCACGCTCGTTCGCGAGGCCGTCGATGTCGATTACATCGTCGTCGCCAATAACAAAGAGGCGCTGGCGCTCGAAAACCACCTCATCAAGCAGAAGAAGCCGCGCTTCAACATTCTGCTGCGCGATGACAAGACTTATCCTTACGTGAAACTCACGCTTGCCGAGCGCTACCCGCGCGTCTACGTCACGCGGCGGCTGCGCAAAGATGGCAGCGTTTATTACGGGCCGTACTTCCCTGCCAACCTCGCTTATCGAATTGTCGATTTAATCCACCGGCATTTTCTGATTCCCTCGTGTACGGTCGATTTGAATCGCTTTCATCCGCGGCCGTGTTTGCAGTTCTACATCAAACGCTGCCTTGGTCCATGCGTGCAGGGATTGACGACTCCCGAGACGTATCAGGAAGCCGTGCGCGACGTAAAGCTTTTTCTCGAAGGCCGCCAGACCGATCTCGTCAAGTCTCTACGCGAGCGCATGGCGGAGGCGGCTGATGCGCAAGAGTTCGAACGCGCCGCCAAATATCGCGATCTGATTTCGACGGTCGAGCAGTTGCAGGAGAAGCAGCGCATCGCCGCCGCGGAGGGCGATGATGCCGACGTCTTCGGCTATCACTACGAAAATGGAATGCTGGCCGTGAACTTGTTTCACATGCGTGGTGGGCGGGTGCTCGATCGGCGGGAATTTTTCTGGGAAGACTTGCCGGAGTTGGTGGCGCCGCCCTCTGAATCTCACTCAGAAGAAGCAGCCTTGCCGACCGATAGCTCTCGGGATGATAAGGCGGAGCCGGCTTCCGCGCAGCCTCCGCAGGAATTTAATCCGGGGGAGTTTCTTTCCACTTTGCTCAAGCAGCTTTATCTTGGGCAGCCCTACGTCCCGCGCAATATCTATATTCCGGTCGACTTCGAAGATCGCGAAGAACTCGAAGACGTGCTAAGCGATCAACTCGCGGGCGGGAGCGCGCGCGCCGCGCGCGTTCGAATTACCGTTCCCCAGCGCGGCGACAAGCGCGAGCTCATCGACCTGGCGGGCAATAACGCGAAGCAATCTTACGATCAGCGTTTCCGCGTACTCAAGCCCAATGCGCGCGCCATCGCGGAAGCCTTGCAGGACGCGCTCGCGCTCCCAGAACTCCCAAAACGCATCGAGTGCTTCGATATTTCGCATATTCAGGGAGCGGAGACGGTCGCCTCGATGGTCGTCTGGGAGGACGGCAAGATGAAGAAGTCGGACTACCGGAAGTTCATTATCCGGACGGTCGAGGGCGTCGACGATTTTGCTTCGATGCGCGAAGTGGTCACGCGCCGCTACAAGCGGCTCTGTGAGGAGAAGAAGCCGCTCCCCAGCCTGATCCTGATCGACGGCGGACTTGGCCAGTTGCACGCCGCTTCTGAGGCACTCGAAGGGCTGGAGATCATCAACCAGCCGCTGGCGGCGATTGCCAAGCGCGAAGAAATTATCTATGTCTGCGGACAGGAAGATGATCCGATCGTGCTCGACCACCACTCGCCTGTCCTTCACCTTGTTCAGCAGATCCGCGATGAAGCGCATCGCTTTGCGGTGACCTTCCACCGCAAGCGGAGGCAGATTCGTGACCGCTCGACCGAGCTGCGTGAAATTCCGGGCGTCGGCAAATCGACGACGCGCCGCCTGCTCGAACACTTCGGCAGCCTACAGGCCGTGCAGCAGGCCGATAGCGCCGCTCTGTCGGCCGTGGTCACAAGATCTCAGGCCGAAGCTATCCTCGAACACTTTCGCGGCAAGGTTTCGTAAGGCACGGAGACGCGAGCAATCGTCCAAAATCGAATTCGATTCCTGCGTAAATCTGTCTAGCCGGCGCGCAGAAACTTGCCGGTGGTCGCATCGATCACGCCTCGGCCCTTGGCGTCCTTGGTCGAATCCCCGTACACCACAACCCAAAGCAGCTGCTTATTTTTCGCGTCCCAATCCAGCAGATACAGAACCGGTTGCTTGGGATTCTTCTCCAGAAGCTTGGACCCGCCTTTCTCCTGAGAGAGCGTGAACGCCTCGTCGGAGTCAGCAGTCACTTGAAAAGACTGGAACATCAACCGTTGAACCTCGGACGAGTAGGGCTCCTCGGGAGTTGAGGTCACGCCGAGCGGGGGCGAATCCGGCAAGCGGCTACCCGAGCAGGTAAAAACCCGATACGTACGCCGGCTCGGCGAGGCGAACATGCCTTGCCAAACGGTCGATTTGCCGTCATGGCCGTCGCTCTCGGCGTTGAGAGTGGACTCCATGTGGTAGGGCAGCGCGTCAGGCGACCAGCGCGCGGCCATGCCCGCCATCTGCGAAAGACACGACTTGCCCGTGTACAGAACCGACTCTTTCTTGGGAGCCGGCGTCGCTGTGGATGGCGGAGTATTAGAGGATTGGGTGCCGGATGGGCCGCAGCCCACCAGGCTTATTCCGATACTGATCCCGATGAAGATAGTCGCTAAAATTGCTGCACTCCAGATTCGTTTCATATCGTGCCTCGCTATCAAACTAGGACCGTGCAACGGGCCGGTCGAACGGCTCATTCGCACCCCCGATTTTCGGGCCGATTATAGGCTTCTATGGAAAATTATTTCAGTGATATTTAGCCGCACCCGAAAAATTGGCAGTTAGCGGCGTTCGGCCGGCTTGGTCAGCAAGAACGATTTCACCACGATCTGGTTGGGCTGGACGCCTACCGGAAGAATCGTTAGCAGCGAGTACTCCGAGGGCTCAAACTTTTTTTTCGGCGTGCGCCTTTGGATGACGGCCACATCCGAAGAACCGGAATCGACCACCAGCAAGTACTCCTGACTTTGCGAGAGCGCCAGCGCGTCTGGGCGCGTGCCCACCGGCAGAAACGCGACCACTTTGCCGAGATCGATATCGTAGACCGCAATGTTATTCGATCCGAAGTTGGAAACGTAAAGCCGCGAATTGTCGAGGGAGATAACTCCGCGCGACGGTTGCTCTCCGACCAGAAAGCTGCCCAGCACTTCGTTGGGCGTTGTCTCGATAATCGAGATGCTGCCGGCATCGAAATTGAAGGCCACAAGTTCGCCGCCGTCGGGCTTGAGCGCCAGACTCACCGGCGATTTTCCAACGTCGAGCAGCGCGAGCAGTTTGTCATTCTTCAGATCGATGCTCGCGACCTGTCCCGATCCCGAGCAGGAGACGAATGCCTTGGTCGAGTCGGGCAGAATGGCAATGTCTTCGGGCTGGAGACAGATGCTGATGGCCGACCGCACAGTGAGCCGGGCTGCATCGATGATTGACACCGAGTTGTCGGCGCGGTTGCTGACCACGACCGTCGACCCATCCGGCGAAACCCGTGCCAGGCCTGGGTTTGCGCCGACTCGCAAGGTCGCCGCCACGGTGCGATGGTCCAGGTCGAGCACCGAAACATTATTGGAGCCGGAATTGGCAACGTAAGCGCGGTGACCATCGGGGGAAACGTCGATGAAATACGGACGGCCATACACCCCGATTGCTGCGACGACTTTGTTATGTTCCGCGTCGATCACACTGACGTTCGCCGAGCCGGAATTGACAACGTAAATCTCATTCTTCTGCGGATTGGCTGCGACTCCGGTGGGCTCTATGCCGACCGGCAGCGTCCGCACCACCGTGAATCCCTTAACCGGATCGGAAGTGAGATCAATGACGGAAACCGAGTTGCTCTTGCCATTCGTGATATAGGCGTACTCGCGGTAGAGCGGGCGGTAAGCGGGAAAAAGCGTGCGCTGGTGGAAGTAGTACCAGCCGACACCGGCAAGGAGGGGAAGCACTACGACGATTAGAAGAAGTTTTCTCAAAAATGAGGAGGCGCTCCGGTTAGGGTATGAAATCGATTTCGACGGTGATCTTAACCGCGACCCGCTTGCCATCTTTCATCGCGGGAGTGAACCTCCACTTCCTCAGAGAATCCAGTGCCGCCTCATCCACTTCTGTACTGATTCCGCGCACGAGCGTTATGTCCCGCGGGAGTCCGTCTTGACCGACAGCCAACGAAAACACTATCCATCCCTTTTTATGACCCTTACGTGCCTTCTTCGGGAACGTCGGATCGGGACTGTAGACGGCCTGCGGGCTTGTTACAACAACGTGATCGCCGCGAGACTCGCTCGGTACATTAGGAGCGACGGTTTGCTTGGGAGGTGCGGAAGTTTGACCTTGCGCAATGGCCACCTCGAACATAAGCGGTAAGGCGAGCAGCACTGCGCTTCCCTTCATCATTCCCCTGTTGAACGGGATTCCCGCGATCCGGCCGCTAAGACAGTTGGTTCGGTACCTTTTGGAATTGATCGTCCCAGCACCCCAGCAATCTGCCTCACTTGCACCATCAGCGTGTCAAACTGGTCGGGATAGAGCGACTGCATGCCATCGGAGAGTGCGCGGTCGGGATCGTTGTGCACCTCGATGATAAGGCCATCGGCTCCCACGGCTACGGCGGCGCGGGAGAGGGGAGTGACTTTGTTGCGCTTGCCGGTTCCATGGCTTGGGTCAACGATGATCGGCAAATGGCTAAGGCGCTGCACGGCCGGCACCACACTAAGATCGAGCGTGTTGCGCGTATGGTCGGCAAAGGTGCGCACTCCCCGCTCGCAGAGGACGATATTGTAGTTGCCCTCGCTCATGATGTATTCGGCGGCCATCAGGAATTCTTCCAGCGTGGCTGCGATGCCGCGCTTCAGAAGCACCGGCTTGCGGGCGCGTCCGGTGCGCTTGAGCAGAGAGAAGTTCTGCATGTTGCGCGCGCCGATCTGGATCATGTCGGCATATTGGTCGACCAGGTCGAGCGACTCGTAATCGACTGCTTCGGTAACAATGAGCAGGCCGAAACGGTCGCGAATATCAGCCATGATCTTCAGGCCTTCTTCCCCCATTCCCTGAAACGAATAAGGAGAGGTGCGCGGCTTATAAGCGCCGCCGCGGAGGAATTGTGCCCCCGCGCGCGCCACCCGCTCGGCAATCGCAAAGGCCTGCTCGCGGCTCTCGATGCCACAAGGTCCGGCCATCACCACCAACTCGGAGCCGCCAATGGTGACGCCATTGGCAAACTTAAGGATCGTGTTATCGGGCTTCGTGTCGCGGCTGACCAGCTTATAAGGCTTGGAAACGCGGATCACTTCCTGTACGCCAGGCAGATCGTCGAGCGCGCCTTGATCGATTTCGCCCTTGTTCCCGGTAATGCCGATGGCGGTGCGTTGCGCGCCCGGGATGGAATGGGCACGGTATCCAAGCGATTCGATTTTCTGGCAGACAGCGCGCACCTGCTCTTCGGTGGCCTGCGCCTGCATGACGACGAGCATCGTTGACTCCGAGAGATGAGTTTAACGTTCGCGGCGGACAAGGGCAATGGGAGCGCGGTTGAGGCAGTGAGGCGGGACAGGGCCCCGTCTCTACGATGAGGTAAGCTCGAACCTGTGGCGGAGTTTCGTCCAACTGACAAAGATCCGTTGAAATGGCCGGCGCCGAAAAAACCTCCGGCATTGACCGCCCGCCGCATCGGCATTCATACCTCGATTGCAGGCGGCGTGGAGAACGCGGCCGAGCGCGCCTTTCGGCTGGGATGCAATACGTTTCAGGTGTTCTCGACGAGCCCGCGCCAGTGGGAGCCTTATACGCTGGGACGCCCGCAGTGCGAGGCGATGTCACAGTTGCGGGAGAAGTACGATTTGAAGCCGCTCGTGATCCACTCGAATTACTTAATCAATCTGGCGGGAGCGGCGGAGCCGTTTCGTTCGAAGTCAATCGCCGCGTTTCGGGGAGAACTGGAGCGCGGAGCGGCGCTGTGCGCGGAATATCTTGTGCTGCATCCCGGATCGTTTCGCGGGTCGAGCCGCGAGGATGGGTCGGCACGTGTGGCGAGCGCGATTGAGGAGGCTGCGCGGGGAATGGAATTAGCAGGATTGACAGTGCTGATCGAGAACACGGCCGGCGCCGAATTCTCTCTCGGCGGGACGTTCGAACAAGTCGCAGAACTATTAGAGCGATTGCGCGGAGATGTGCCGGTGGGCGCGTGCATCGACACCTGCCATACGCATGTCGCCGGATACGACATTGTGAGCGAGGAAGGACGCGCGCTGACGCTTCGGCATCTCGAGAAGACGATTGGCTTCAAGAATGTTCGCGTATGGCATTGCAATGACGCCAAGGCTGAGCGCGGATCGCGGCTCGACCGGCACGAGCACATTGGTCGCGGCAAGTTGGGATTGGAAACTTTCCGTGCCCTGTTGAACGACCGGCGATTAAAGCATGCAGCGTTCATCGCCGAAACGCCGATCCATGATCCCGGAGACGATTGGCGCAATGTGCAGGCGTTGAAGCTGCTAGCCAGTAAGGAACGAGAAAAAATATAAAGATGGGACGCTTCCTAGGACGTTGCGAACTGCTCAAAATTGTGCTATGTTAAACATGTTTAACACCCTATGCTTGGCATCCGCCTCGAAGCCGAACTCGAAGAAAAGCTGGAATCCCTCGCCCGCGAAACCGGACGCAGCAAGAGCTACTACGCCCGTGAAGCAATCCGTCAGTATCTCGAAGATCGCGAGGACTACCTGAAAGGCATTGCCGCCCTCGAACGACGCGAGCCAACCATCACGCTCGAAGAACTGGAGCGCCGCCTTGGCCTCGCCAGGTAAGTCCTGGCAAGTCGAAATCACCCGAACCGCCCAGAAGCAAATTCAGAAGCTCGACCGGATGGCGCAAGAGTCAATCGTCAGTTTCCTGCGCACACGCGTTATGCCCGCCGCAAATCCGCGCCAGCTCGGTAAGCCTCTCCATGGCGACAAGAAAGGCCTTTGGCGCTATCGCGTTGGCGACTACCGTCTAATCTGCGATATTCAGGACCAGCGGGTCACAATTCTCCTGCTCACCGTTGGCCATCGTAAGGAGGTTTATCGATGAACGATAGCATTGGAAGTGATTCAAATCGAGCTCTTGCGCAGCCGATCGATTTGCATCAGGCGATCACGATTGTCGCGCGTGCACTGTCTCTTTACTTTCTATTCTGGCTTCTCTCTGATCTCAGCTATTTCCCCTCGGATCTGCACTCACTGTTTTATTACTCACGGGAAGCGACGATTACCGGCGGTACATATATGAGGCATACGAGAGACCACGATATTGTCTTAATCTCCCTTCGGCTGTTGCGGGTCGTTGGACTGTTCTTCGCCGTGCAGTGGTGTTACCGTGTTGGCCCTTCGTTTCAACGATATTTCTTGTCTTCAACCGACGATGAATCCGTTTAGCTCCGGGGACGTCTCCCCAGCGCGTTGTAAAATAAACGATTACCTTTTCATCTTTGCATCTTTCTATGGCCGAAGACGACAAATCTACAATGACCACCCGCGACGAGCGCTATGATGCGCAGCGCATCGAGCAGAAATGGTCGGAACGCTGGCTGAGCGATGCGTCGCTCTATGCCGCCGAGCCTAACTCGACCAAGCCGAAGTATTACGTGCTGGAGATGCTTCCCTACCCTTCCGGCGCGCTCCACATGGGACACGTGCGCAACTATGCCATCGGCGACGCCCTGGCGCGCTACATGTGGATGAACGGGTACAACGTGCTGCATCCCATGGGATGGGATTCCTTTGGTCTGCCGGCGGAAAATGCAGCGATCAAAAACAACACGCCTCCGCGCGAGTGGACCCTGCACAATATCGCAGCCATGAAGGCGCAGATGAAGCGGCTGGGCTTTGCCTATGACTGGTCACGCGAAGTTACCACGTGTTTGCCCGATTATTACCGGTGGAACCAGTGGTTCTTCTTGAAGCTCTACGAGCAAGGGCTGGCTTACCGCAAGAAGAGCAAGGTGAACTGGTGTCCCAAGTGCTGCACCGTGCTTGCCAATGAGCAGGTGGTCGGTGGGATGTGCTGGCGGCACGAAGATACTCCGGTGGAGCAGCGCGAACTGGAGCAGTGGTTCCTGAAGATCACCAAGTATGCGGACGAGTTGTTGCGCGGTCTGGAAAAGCTGCCGGGCTGGCCGGAAAAAGTCCGGATCATGCAGCAGAACTGGATCGGGCGCAGCGAAGGCGCGCTGGTGGATTTCGATCTCGGTGGGACGATTGGGCCCGCGGGATCGACGATCACCGTCTTCACGACGCGCATCGACACCATTTACGGCGCGACCTCGATCCAACTCGCGCCCGAGCATCCGATTGTCGCGGACATGACCGCGCGCAACGCCGAGCTGCGCGCGCAGGTCGAACTGATGGTTACCGAACAGCGCCGTGCTAAAGAGGCAGGCGACATCGGCGAGATCGAGAAGCATGGCGTCTTCACCGGGCGCTATGCCAAGAATCCATTTAACGGCGAGGCGCTGCCGGTTTGGGTGGCCAACTATATTCTGATGGATTACGGCACGGGCGCGATCATGAGCGTACCCGCGCATGATGAGCGCGACTACGAGTTCGCGACTAAGTACAACCTGGAGATCCGCCTCGTGATTCTTCCGGCGAGCACCAATCCGGAAGAAACGATGGCCGAGCCGGCTCTTCCGTTCGTCAGCGAAGACGGCATCGTCGTGAACTCGGGCGAGTTCAGCGGACTCACCTGCGCGGAAGCGATCGCGAAGATGTCGGCCTTTGCCGAAGAAAAACGCTTCGGCAAGGCGACGGTTACGTTCCGGTTGAAGGATTGGGGTATCTCGCGCCAACGCTACTGGGGCACTCCGATTCCGATGGTTTATTGCGAGAAAGATGGGATCGTGCCGGTGGCCGAAAAAGACCTGCCCGTGATTTTGCCGGAGAACGTGAAAGTCACGCTGGCGGGCGGGTCTCCGCTAGCGAGCGTACCGGAATTTCTGAATACCACTTGTCCAAAGTGCGGCGGCCCGGCGCGACGCGAGACCGACACGATGGATACCTTTGTCGATTCGTCGTGGTACTTCTACCGCTATGCCGACGCGCAAAACGACAAAGCGCCGTTCGATTCGCGTCCGATTGCGTACTGGTTTCCCATCGATCAATACATTGGCGGGGTCGAGCACGCCATCCTGCACCTGATTTATTCGCGCTTCTGGACGAAGTTCATGCGCGACATGGGGCTCGTCAAAAACGACGAGCCTACGCAGCGCCTGTTCACACAAGGCATGGTGATTAAAGATGGCGCGAAGATGTCGAAGAGCCTCGGCAACACGGTCTCGCCCGACGAGATGGTGGCGCGCTACGGAGCCGACGCGGTGCGCATGTACACGTTGTTCGCCGCGCCTCCCGATCGCGATTTGGATTGGCAGGACACCGGAATTGAAGGCATTCAGCGATTTCTGAGCAGGGTGTACCGCTTCTTTGTGCGCAATGCTGGTGCGTTGCCTGCCGCGCAGAATCCATCTGGTCCCAGTTCTGCCGAGATACAGGGCAATGGGTTCAGCGGACAAGCCGCTCTCTCGCCGGAAGCTCGGGCCATTCAGCGAAAGCTGCACCAGACTATCAGGCGCGTCAGCGACGATTTTCAGGGACGCTGGCACTTCAACACCTCAATCGCTGCGGTCATGGAATTGGTCAATGACCTGTACGGTGCGGAGGAAGCGATCGCCGAAGGGCGAGTGCCCGCAGCCTTAATCAGCGAGGTGCGCCGCTCGATCGCGCTTTTGCTCGCGCCCATGGCTCCATATCTCGCACATGAACTTTGGGAGATGAACGGGGAGAGCAGCAATCTGCTGAAGGCACCGTGGCCGAAGTACGATCCCGCGCTGGCAGCGGAAGACGCGATTGAAATTCCGGTGCAGATTAACGGCAAGCTGCGCAGCCGAGTCGTCGTCCCCGCAACGGCCACCGACGACGAGGTAAAGCAAGCGGCGCTTGGCGACGAGAAAGTAAAGGCGGCAATCGTGGGGAAAGAGATTGTCAAAGTTATTATGGTGCCGAAGAAACTGGTGAATGTCGTGGTGAAATAGCTTCGAGCTTCGAGCTACGAGCAAGCGCCTCGGAGCCTGCGCCTTGGGTTGCTCGTAGCTCGAAGCTCGCGGCTGCTGCGTTCATTTGCAAACTCGACGGTCTATCTGAGAAACTCATCCGTGGAAACCCAATCCCAGCTTAACCAGGCAATCGTTGTCCTCGACTTTGGGGCGCAATATTCGCAGTTGATTGCGCGCCGCATCCGCGAAAATAAAGTCTTCTCCGTTGTGCTGCCATTTAACGCGAGCCTCAAGGAAATCCGCAGCTACTCGCCGGTCGGCATCGTTCTTTCGGGCGGGCCTTCGTCGGTCTACGACAAAGGCGCGCCACACGCCGACAAGAAAGTCTTTGAACTTGGTGTGCCTGTGCTTGGCATCTGCTACGGTCTGCAATTCATGGTCTATGCGCTGGGGGGAAAAGTCACTCCGGCAACCAAGCGTGAATACGGACATGCCAAAGTCGAGCTACAGGTCGGCGACTCCCAACTGTTTCAAGGGCTGCCGAAATTGCTGGCGGTTTGGATGTCGCATGGCGACTCGGCCGAGGAACTGCCTGCCGGATTCCGACTGACCGCAAAAACTCCTCATGCGGTGGCTGCGATTGAGAATCCGGAGCGCGGGATGTGGGCGGTGCAGTTTCATCCCGAGGTTCATCACACTCCGCTCGGCGCGGATATTCTGCGCAATTTTGCATTGAACATCTGCGGCGCGACACCTACTTGGACAGGTCAGCATTTTATCGATGCAACCGTCGCGCAAGTGAAAACGCAAGTCGGCAGCGGGCGAGCGATCTGCGCGCTCTCGGGCGGCGTCGATTCGTCGGTCGCTGCGGTGCTGGTGGATCACGCGCTCCGCGACGGACCTGGAAAACCTGCCCTCAGCGGAGCCGAAGGGTCGCGTCTCACCTGCGTCTTCGTCAATAACGGCGTGCTCCGCAAAAACGAATTCGAGAAAGTTCAGCAAAACCTGCGCGACAAACTCGGCCTGCACCTCGTCGCAGTCGATGCCACCGATCGCTTCATGACTAAACTTGCGGGCGTCAGCGATCCAGAGAAGAAACGCAAGATCATCGGCAACGAGTTCATCAAGGTCTTCGAACAACAGGCACGCCAGATCGAAAAGAAAGAAGGCCACGTAAAGTGGCTGGTGCAGGGCACGCTCTATCCCGATGTGATCGAATCGCGCTCGGTGCGCGGACCGTCGGAGGTGATCAAGTCGCACCACAACGTCGGCGGGTTGCCCGAGAAGATGAAGCTGAAGCTGATCGAGCCGCTCAAAGACCTCTTTAAGGATGAAGTGCGGCGCATCGGCCGCGATCTCGGACTGCCTGAGGATCTTTTGCAGCGGCAGCCATTTCCGGGGCCAGGTTTGGCCGTACGCATTCTTGGTGAGGTCACTAAAGAACGCGCCGACTTGTTGCGCGAATGCGATGAGATCGTGGTTACCGAGATCAAGCGGGCGGGGCTGTATCAGAAAATCTGGCAGTCGTTTGCTGTGCTGCTGCCGGTGATGTCGGTGGGAGTCATGGGCGACCAGCGCACTTATGCTTATACCTGCGCGATTCGCGCCGTGCATTCCGAAGATGGCATGACCGCCGATTGGGTTCCACTGCCGTATGAGGTGCTGAAGACGATTTCGAACCGAATCGTGAATGAGGTGCGCGGGGTGAACCGCGTGGTCTACGACATCACATCGAAGCCTCCGGGAACGATTGAGTGGGAGTAGGAAAGCAGCTCTTAGCTCTTAGCTCTCGCTCTTAGCTCCAAGATCTCAGATCTCAGGTTCTTCCAGGCCCGCATCCGGTCTTTTTGGCGTCAAAATGCTTTGGGGAATAATCCGAACAAGTATTTTAATTTGAATTGGTTACGAGCATCTGTAAGCAGAATGCGCACCCCTCCCCCCCCCTATCATTTTTAGGTTAAAGTATTCATTCTAAAATACTTACACGCAAAGTATTCTGAAATAAGGAGTTAGGTTCAGTCCGCCAAATTTTGTTGCCTGACTTTTCAAAGAGCGTATTCGACGGTTCTTTGCCAAAAGTTCTAGCCCTTACCTCTGGAGGCGGGCACACGCTTCGCTGCCTCGATCTGGGGATGATTGTTGCATGGCATCGCGATGGAGTCAGTGATGGTGGACACGATGGGAATGTGATGAATAAGGATGGAGGGTCGGGCGGGGGTCGGGAGGCGTTCGCCGCGCACGCCAAGGGAGGGCCTAAGAGGATCACCGGCGCCGACGAAGTGCTGAAGACGATATCGAACCGGATTGTGAATGAGATGCGGTGTGAATCGGGTAGTGTATGACATTTCCTCTAAACCGCCGTGGACGATTGAGCAGGAGTGAGAGAGCCGGTCGCAGGTCGCTGGTGTTAGGTTTTAGGAAGACCTCTAAGAGGAAGTCTGCATGGAACTACAGGAAGTCGTAACAGATGTCGCGATGGGGGTATCTGCTCTTGATGCTGCAGGGAGCAGGTTCCGCGAATTTCAGCCAGGCGTCGGACCCTTCGGCGAACCACAACTTGTAAAAGCGATCGCCGCTTATCTCAACTCTTTGCCGAGGTATCACGAGTCCGCGCGAACGATGCGATGCCCAGACTTGTTGATTCGAAATGAATGGGCGATCGAGGTCAAAATCGCAAGGCCTTACGGGGACAACGGTAAAGAAGCGGAGAACTGGTCGGTCAACCTCTTGCACCCCTATCGAGGCAACACAAGCTCAATCGGCGACTGCTACAAGCTCTTGGGTTTAAAAATGCCTGAGCGAAAAGCGGTGCTTGTTGTGGGATACGAGCATGCGCCCGCACAAGTTGACCTCATTCCGCTCGTTCGGTCCTTTGAAACCATCGCGACCAATGTTGCTGGGATCAAGCTTGGTCCAAGAGTTGAGAGCAGTTGCGGTGGACTAATTCATCCAGTTCATCAGGCCGCAAAATTGTTCGCTTGGGAAGTCCTACCAAAGTGAAAGGGCTGGTGGGCAATTCAAGCCCTCTTTTGGCTTGAATGGGGCCGTTCGACAGTCTGGACAGTGTGTCCCTGCTCGTTCGCGCCTTCTTGCCGTTCACTCGCACTCGATCCCCGCTCGTCGTTCGCACCCGGTTGCCTATTGAGGAAAGCTGCTCTACTTCTAATCTTGCAGACGTTCGAATATCCCGCGCTTGACCAGACTCCATCTCAGCAAGCCAAAACAGGTCTTGCGGGGGAACTGGGTTGCGATAGGTGTGAGGAAACCGGACGTGTCGCCTACATGCAACACCAAGAGCAACTGCGAACGACGGCGACAGAGCAAGAGCCGGGGCTAGCCCCGCCGCGACATGAATAACCGCGAGACAAGCGCAACACCAACGGCAACGGCGGCGGACAGGAGTGTCCGCCCTACACCACAGGCAACAGATTCCACCCCCGCAAGTGACGTAGCGATCAGGCGCCGGCGTGTACTACTTGCAGCCCCAACAAACTCTCAAATGGATCGAAATCGCGGTCGCGGTGCAGAAGTTGGTGACTGAATGTCAGGCAGAATGTAGCGATCCAACAGTCCACAGTTTTTCGAACGGTGTAGCCACGTTGGCGCAGGGTGCGGTAGTTCGCAGCGGCTGCGATGGCGTTTTCGGCGCCTCCCGTCGAAAATACGTCGAACTTGAGAATCCGATCTCGCGTCCGTTGAAACTCGCCGGTTTGACGGATGCCCTGGAGCACTTCGCAGAGGATCATATCGGTAAGACCGATTCGTTGGAGCGTCATTTCGCGGTCCAGCCACTCGGTTTCGGGATTTACAGTGCCATCGAGATAGTCGATCCAAACAGTCGTATCTACGATAACCATTCGAATCACTCAGTGTTACGCCCCAGGCGTGATTCCTCGAGATTTCCTTCCCATTTCACCTTGCCTCGCAACTGTCGCATACCAGCCTGCGCGCGCGTCTGGATGAACAAACGAAGGGCGGCCTCCACGGTGGCCTTCTTGGTATCAATCCCACCGAGCCGCATTGCTTTTCTCATCAAGTCATCGTCAATGTCGATATTGGTCCGCATCGTACAGCTCTCCGATCACAATCTCGATGTGTAATGATCTCACATTTATGTGTATCAGACAAGGCGCGGACTGTTGGGGTCAGACAGGTCCGTTGGCGAGGATACAAGGAAAGAAGTTGTGGTTCCTTCTTTACGCCTGCCCGGTATTCGCCAGCGCTTCCACCGCTTCCCACGTAGTAGCAAAGGTCACGAACAGGTCTCTTACTTTTGTGATTTCCAGAATCTTGCCGACGCGCGGCTTCACTCCCGTCAGCACCAGGCAGCGGCCCATCTTCTGGTGCGACACATAAGCTGAGACCAGCGAGCCTAGTCCCACCGAATCAATGTAGGGAACATCCGACAGGTCAAGAATCATCGTCTCGGCGCACTCATTACGCACGGCTCGCTCAAACATTGGAGTTGTTTCGATCGTGATCGGGCCCTTCAACAGCAGGATGCGTTGATCATCCGCTACGCCTTCATAGCGCTCGACTGTCAATTCTTGCGCTGCCATGACAACCTTTCTAAATCAGAATCTACGAATTCGTCTCATAAATCGTTTTCGCGAGCGCCCGACCTTCCCTCAGGGGCTAAAGCCCTTATCTTTCCTGATGCGGGGCGGCACGGCTGAAGCCGTGCCCTACCCAAAACCATTAATGAGATAGCTTCCACTTTTCAATTCACAACCTACTGCGGTTTCTGCGGCGGCGGATTCTTGTCGTCGTGGTTCTCGTAGATCGAATACTGTCCGGCCGGGTGCTTGAGCTTCACGGTAATCTCAAGCGCCGGCTGCTTGATCTCATAATCCTCGCCAAAAGTCTGGAAGCCTTTCGCAATCACCTGGAGTTCGACCTTGCCATAGGGGAGCGAGTCGGCGCTGGCGCGTCCATCGACATCGGTCTTGAGGTCCATTTCGCCTTTGCTTTTGCCTTTGCGATTGATTGGATGCAGCACGACCTGCGCGTACTTCACGGGCTTGCCGTCGGTGTCGCGCACCACCACAATCCGCAGCGACGACGTCGGACCTTCGTCGTCCTGCGCCCAAGCCCATGAAGCGACCGCCGAAACAACAAGGAGCAAAACAGCTATCCTCGCCCTAAGTCCTATTCTCATAGGCAAACCTCGTCGAACGATGAACGAACACGGCGACCACTGCATCACAAACGACCGGTGACCGGTGACCGGTCACTGGCAGTCCCAACATTGTAGGAGAATTTGCAGCTTAATGGAGAATGAAACGTACGCGCGCTTCGGAATCGGTGGGAACACCATTGCACAGGGCGGGCCGATAACGCCACTGCCGGACCGCCCGCAGCACGGCCTCGTCTTGATCCGGGCCGGCGCCATTGAGGACGAAGGCGCTGTGCACATGCCCATCGGAGCCAACGATGAAGCTGACGCGCACCGGCTGGTCATCGTCTTCAGGCGGCAGCAGCGGGTCGGGAGTAAGCAGCGCTTCTGGCGGACGAACATTTCCGCATTTTGGCAATGCTAATGGTTCTGAGACTGGATTGAATTCAGAAATATGCGCCGGCACTCGGGCCAGTCGCCGCTCGGACTCTACTCGCGGGACACGCGGGAGACTCACCCGAGGCACAGTGGGGCTGCACCAGGCGAAAACGCAAAAGCTTAGGATCCAGCCGGCCACGCTGAGAATTAACAACCATGAAACGGATGAGACTTTGTGATCCGATTTTCCGGTTGCAACGGTCGTCGTGGAATGGCTGGCGTTCATAGATCGTCTGTGTCCGCGCTTGCAGGGCACACTGCAGCACCAAGCTTGGGGCAATTCAATGTCCAGCCGCGCAAAGAGCATAACTGTAATGCGCTAAGCGGTTTAGAGGTTGCCCATCATGTTTGACTTCAATCCCAACTGCAAGAGATTGCGAATGAGTTGAACGGGAATGACGATCGCGATGCGCGCCCGGTGATCCCTTTCACAATGTTAAGTGAGCAGCGTCACAGGGCGAGGGCAATTTCCAAGAGCAGAATGGAGTTGCATTTGGGCGTCGGGTGGGGCGTAAACAGCCCCCTGGAGGATGTCATGTTTGAGCAGGAGCTTG
This sequence comes from uncultured Acidobacteriaceae bacterium, assembly GCA_963698865.1. Classification (GTDB taxonomy): domain Bacteria; phylum Acidobacteriota; class Terriglobia; order Terriglobales; family Acidobacteriaceae; genus Acidiflorens. The sequence goes on from CAVOSL010000008.1 coordinate 326,007, forward strand.
AGTTAGAAAAAAAGACTTCGTCGATTGTCCCGCTGCTGTTGATCGTCGGCCTTATTGTCGCGATCGCGGGCGTTTCTATCTATTTTGTGATGGAAAGCCGGAAAGTACCCACCAGCGCCGAGGTGACCCCGGTGCTGCAGGCCAGCCTTGATAGCCTCGGCCCGGTCACGCTGCGTTTTGCGACCGGCACTTTGACATACGAGACCAGCCAGAATGCCGGCGATCCTCACTATCGCCTGCTTGAGAAGGAAGGCTATCTCAAGCTTGGCAAAGCGGTGAAGGGCAAGACTCCGGTCGTACTAAGCGCGCAAGGTGAAGCGTGGCTCAACGGAATTCCGGGCGTAAAGAAGTCGAAGAACCAGGACAACAACGACGAGTATGCGGTACCCCTGGCGGAGCGCAAACTTGTGGGGGTCGACAAAATCACCATGATCGGACCGGGCAAAGCTGCGGTCGAGTATTCCTGGAACTGGGTTACGACCAAGGGTGGCGATCTCCTGGATGCCTCGGGGCCGGCCGTGAAGGCCTTCAACACCTGGGATCGTTCGAAGTTAATCGACAAATATGGAGCCGCCTTCTACCACGGAGGTCCGACCAAAGTTACGGTGCTGGTGGTGAGCACCGACAAAGGCTGGCAGCTCTCCAAGGAGTAGTTCGGCAGGAAGATCGAGCTGAGACGACTCGCAGCATTCCTCTTCGTCCAGGCAAATGCAAAGGCCCCGCTCCGGCGAAACAATCCGGGGCAGGGCCTTTGACTTTCTTGTGCCTCAGTGCGGCTTACTGCAATCCGTTTTGCGTGAATTTGTATCCGGTGCTTCCCGTTTCAGATGACAAGTAAAGACTGGAAGCCTGCCCGGCGGTGCTGTAGTTATCGATCACAATTCCGCTGGGCCCACCGGGAACATCGGCGGTCGTAAGTGGCGAACCTTCGGTGGTTGCGGCTACCACGCATCCATCGGTACCGGTTCCGAAGCAGTCCTGGTCTAATCCAAAGAAGAAGAAATCGGTGCCGCCATTGATATTGGGGTTATAGAACTCGGTCCAGTTGGTGCAGACGGCCGCAGTGGAGGTAAGGAGTTGTTGGGAGAAAGCGGCTGTCGTATGCATGGTTCGCCCGGTAAAGTTGAATGCGTATTGCCACGGCGTGGTGTCGGAAGCGCCCGTCCCGCAAAGCCGTATTTGTCCGGTGGATGGGTCATTATAGTAGTCGTTGGTGAAAGCGGGTTGCCCCAACGTGAGCGCGGTCTTGGTGGAAGATCCCAATCCAATGCGGGCTTTGGCTAGCGGCACACCAAGTGTGGCGGTGTCGAATTCGACGAGAACGGCGGAAGTTGCGTCGTTGGCAGCGACCACAAAAGTTGTGCCATTTGTTATATCGACGACGGGAGGGGGTACGATTGCCGGACTGGTCTTTCCGGCCGCTCCCACCGCCGCGACCGCCACCACGGCACCAAGGTTCGAGTCCACCTGGTAGAGGTTCCCGTTCGCGCTCCCTACCATCAGCGCGTGGAGTTGGCTATCGAGGACAGGAGGAGTGAGCTTGTGGCCACCACTAACCGTAACCGGCCAATTCCCTCCGGCGAGTACGGGCGTCGAACGAAAGACGCCGTTGATCCTGTACATAAGGCCGCCATCCGCGCCGGCGTATGCCACGTCATTGGTGTAATCAACCCAGGGCGAGGATGTTGTGCTGGTTGCGGTCGGCGAAAAGGTAAGAGAAGTCATGTTGCTGGGCACAAATGCCGAAGTAATGCCACCCTCGCCTGCCGTCCACGTCAAGACATGGAAGATCGCTTGGCCGGTGGCCGATTCCACAAAGGCAATCTTGGTCCCGTCCAGGGAAATTACCGGAGAAAGGTTGACCTTTCCTCCGGTTTGAGTAGACACGTCATAGGCGAACAACACCGTCGGAACCGGTCCACAAATGCCGCCCGGACCGGAATAGAGATTATTGAACGCGACCAAGTTCGCTTGTTTACCCTTCGCCCCGACAACATTCAGTCCAAAAACAACATAGTCGTTAGTACAGTCGGGTGGAGCGCCTGGGTCGAAGGAGAACTTAGCCGGATACATGTTGTCGGCGACGCGACCCCGGACAAAGCTGACACTCCAATCGCGATGCTGCCCAAGGTTGTTTGAGGCGCCCTCGGGGTCTGCTATGCCGCGGAAATATTCGGGATTGAGCGCCCGAAACCGCTGCATAACCTGGTGACGAATCCGCGGTTCCTGGTCCATCAAATTCGGATACTTGGCAAGACCGTCCAAGCTGAAAACGATACTGTGGTCGGACCAGCCTTGGGGAACTCCCTCGTGCGCGGGAGCAGGCGCGTTCTGGGCGCAAAGACTCGCCGCAAAACATAACAGGCCCACAGACAGCGCGCCTATCGCTCCATAAGAGTGCTTCACCTTCACGACGACCTCCAGATGCGAGTGGATGCCGTTATTCTAGCTGTCATTCGAGTGCCCAAGGGTTAACTGAGATTAGACCTCCTAAACTTTGGTGCTGGCGTTCTCGAACCTTTTTGGAAGCCATTTCCGATTCTCGTCGCCTTGTGGAACAATGAGAGTTTTCGGGGCAGCCTCCGGAATCCATGACCATCACGCCGAACAGTCTGCAACTCGCGCTCCTCTCGGCGGCCATCCTGGGATTTCATCACGGATTCGATTACGACCACATTGCGGCCATCACGGACATCACCAGCGTGCAAAGGGACCGGTGGAGGGGCATGCGCCTTGGCTTGCTTTATGCGCTGGGTCATGCGGCCACCGTGGCCGCGCTGGGCAGTGCGGTCATAGTGTTTCAGCTCTCATTGCCGCACGGCATGGACAGGATCGCAGAGCGCCTGGTGGGAGTAACTCTGCTGGTGCTGGGAATCTATGTTTTGGGATCGTTGTTCCAGGGGAACTCCGAACCCCAGAGCCGCTTCCACCTTATGGCCAAATCGCTGCGCTGGCTGCACTGGAAGATGAAAAGTTACTGGCACGACCATGACATTCCGGCGCCTGCCAACAAGACCTGGAATTACACCCCAAAGTCGGTCGTAATGATCGGGGTGGTGCATGGGTTGGGTGCGGAGACGCCGAGTCAACTGATGATCTTTCTTCTCGCGGCCAATCTGGGGGGAGTGAGCAAGGGCTTTCTTGGCCTAATCATGTTTATTGCCGGGTTGCTGGTAATGAATACCATCATGACTGCACTGGCGGTGGGGTTGTTCGGCGCCAGCTCGCGGCTTCCCCGCTTTAAGTTCGTGGTTACCGCTTTGACTGCGATCTATAGCCTCGCAGTTGGCGCCTTTTTCTTGTTTGGATCCTCCAGCCTCCTACCGCCAGTGGGATAAGGTTTCGAGTTCGAAACCGGGAATAGTTATCCCGCGGTCACCATTATGGGACAACTAATTCAATTTATCACCGCAATAAATCTGGCACGATACCGACCCTAGTAATACAATTGCCCACGATAGTTACCTGAGGGGGTACCTACTGAATGACGAACATCGCAAAGGCACTAGCCCGGCTCCGCGAGGAACGCCGGGACGCACAAAACCAGGTCCAGAAACTAGGGGAAGCGATCACGGCTCTTGAAAAGCTAACCCGGGGTGCTGGCATAACGATGAGTGGTGGCTCGCATCGAGCCAAGCGCGTGCTCTCGGCGGCAGGTCGCCGGAGAATTTCTCTAGCCCAAAAAGCGCGCTGGGCAAAACTCAGGCAGAGTAAGAAGGCTGCCTGATTTTCGCTGGGCCAAAGTCTCGCGATCTCCTCTCTCGCGAGACTGCAGTCCGCGTTCAAACTCGGGCACAAGCTTCGAGCTTCACGAGGCAGTCGCCGTAAGGATTCGACAGTCCAGCCGCAATAATGTCGTCTTTCACTCTTCGGCGAAGAGCAAACGAGACTAACTGCTAGTGTCCTCCGCCAAGCTCGCGGACAATGTGCCCGACGAACGCCTTTGCATCTCCGAACAACATCAGGTTGTTGTCCAGATAGTAGAGCGGGTTGTCGATGCCGGCGAACCCCGGATTCATGCTGCGCTTGATCACCATCACGGTGTGCGCCTTATCGACGTCGAGAATTGGCATGCCGTAAATGGGGCTCGTTTTGTCGGAACGGGCCGCAGGATTGGTAACGTCGTTAGCGCCGATCACCAGCGCCACATCGGTCTGCGGAAAGTCGCCGTTGATCTCATCCATTTCAACCAGGCGGTCATACGGGATATCGGCTTCGGCTAGCAATACGTTCATGTGGCCCGGCATACGTCCCGCCACCGGGTGAATCGCGAAGCGCACGTCAACTCCACGCTTGGTAAGAGCGTCGTAAAGTTCGCGCACTTTATGTTGCGCCTGGGCCACGGCCATGCCATAGCCTGGTACCACGATGACGCGATTCGCGGCCGAGAGAATGGCGGCCGCTTCCTCGGGCGTCGCGCTGCGCACCGGCTTTGCTTCTCCCGCTGCCGCCGCTGCCTGCACTTGCCCGAATGCGCCGAACAACACGTTCGTGAAAGACCGGTTCATGGCCTTCGACATAATGATGGACAGGATCAGACCCGACGATCCGTCCAGTGCGCCGGCGATGATGAGCAGTTTGTTGTCGAGCACAAAGCCCATCGCCGCCGCCGAAAGTCCGGCATAGCCATTCAACAGCGAGATGACGGTCGGCATATCCGCGCCGCCGATGGGTATGATCAGCAGCACCCCGAAGATCAGCGCCAGCAGAATCATGAACGGAAACAGTTCCCGATGCTCGGGATGGATGACCAGCGTTACCGCTATCACCAGTGCAACACTGAGCAGCAGGAAGTTAACGAGGTTTTGTCCCTTATAAGTCAGCGGCCGCTGCGGAAGAATCTCTTGCAGTTTTCCCGCGGCCATGAGGCTGCCGGTAACGGTCAAGCCGCCAAGAATTACCTCGATCGAAAGTACCGACATCATGAAGCGCGAGATCTGTGGCGTCCGCAAATAAAATTCCGCCGAGCCCACCAGCGTGACGCAGAGCGCTCCGAAGGCATGGCTGAGCGCGGTTCGCTGCGGAACCGCGGTCATCGCGACCTTGCCGAGCGGCACGCCGATGATCGTGCCCAGGACCAGCGCAATCGCGATCATGTGATAGTCGTGGAAGCCGCCGCGCAGCAACGTGCCGATGATGGCGAGCAACATGCCCGCCTCGCCCGCCCAAATGCCGTGACGCGCCGTGGTCGGCGAACTCATCCACTTCAGCGAGAGGATGAAGAGCACGCTGGCGATGAGATAGAGAATCTCGATGACTACCTGGCTGCCTGCAAATTCAGGGCTCATGACTTGGTCGCGGGACGGCTGGATTTGAACATCTTCAACATGCGGTCGGTGATGAAGAAACCGCCGACGATATTGCTGGTGGCGGCGACGACCGCGATGAATCCGAACACGAACGAAAGCGTGCTCTTGTGTTCGCCCACCAGTACGATCGCGCCCACGACCGCAATCGCGTCCAATGCGTTGGTGAGTGACATCAGCGGCGTGTGCAGAAGCGGCGAAACGCGCCGGATCACCTCAAAGCCGATAAAGCCGGCGAGCACAAAAATAAATAGTGCGTTGATCAGGGTTGAACTACTGTTCATCATTCCTCCGTTCGAAGTCGTCCGCCGAGAGTGGCCCACTCAAACTGCTCGCTGGCTTAAGTGGGTCTGTCAGGTCATGCTGGTTTGGCCAGCGCCGGCAGTTTAAGAAACTCGCGCACGCGCGATTGCGCAATCTCTCCGCCATTAGTCAGCAGCGTTTCGCGAACAATGTCATCTTCGAGATTCAGATTCAGCTTCTGATCTTTAATCAAGTGCGTAACAAAGGAGGTGATATTGCGCGCATACATCATGCTCGCGTGATACGGCACACCGGTCGCAAGATTGATGGCTCCAATTATGGTGACACCGTGTTTGACGACCGTTTTTCCGGTTTCCGTGATGTCGCAGTTCCCTCCTCGTTCGGCGGCCAGGTCCAGCACGACGGAACCTGGCGCCATTCCCTTCACCATCTCTTCGGTGACAAGGATGGGAGCCTTCTTTCCGGGAATGACTGCGGTGGTAATGACGACGTCGCTCTCTTGCACAACTTTTCCCAGCAACTCGCGCTGGCGCCGGTAGAAATCCTCGTCCTGGGCGCGCGCGTATCCGCGGGCATCCTGCGCGTCTTTCGCCTCAATCGGAAGTTCCACAAAACGTCCGCCCAGGCTTTGCACCTGCTCCTTCGCGGCCGGACGAAGGTCGTACGCTGATATGACGGCGCCCAGGCGCTTTGCCGTGGCGATCGCCTGCAATCCGGCGACTCCGCAGCCAATCACAAAAACACGCGCCGGAGTAACCGTTCCCGCAGCCGTCGTAAGCATTGGGAAAATGCGTGGGTGGGTGTCGGCGGCCATCAGCACCGCTTTATACCCGGCAACTGTCGCCATCGAAGAAAGCGCGTCCATGCTCTGAGCGCGGGTTGTGCGCGGCATCAACTCCACCGCAAATGACGTCACCCCGGCTTGCGCGATTTGTTGCAGAACGTCGAGCGCGCCAAACGGCCGCAGGAATCCAACGAGAATCTGATCCCGCCGATAGAGAGGCACGTCTTGCTGGCCGGTAACGTCGTTGGAACCGTAGCAAAGCACCTGAACAATAATGTCGGCGACGGCAAAAACGGCGGGGCGATCGGCGACGATCTTGCCGCCTTTTTCGGTGTAGAGCGAATCGGTGTAGCCGGCCTCAATTCCGGCGCCCGCCTGGATTTGCACTTCAAAACCTGCTTTTATGAGGGTCGGGAGCACGGCCGGTACCAGAGCAACTCGCCGCTCTCCTGGATAAATCTCTTTCGGAACACCGATGATCACAAGATCCTGCCTATCTTGGCGATTTTTCGTTTGACGATACGGTTCTGCAACGTTAGATGTGACGGACGATTCTAGTTGAGCGCATGCGCAGGCGCAAATCTACTTTCAACTACTGACCAGAGTGAGAGAGAAGAAGAGTCAGAACCAATTCGCCGCCTTCACGGCGCGCGCTAATGTCTGCACAGTTGCGCACAATCCAATTCGCCCCGGCGGCTTCCAGTTCTCGCAGCGGCATGGTCGTGGGAAATGCGATCACACGCGCGCCCGCGGCCCTGCCGGAGCGCACTCCTGCCGGTGCATCTTCGACCACCACGCACTCTGAAGGCCAGCACCCGAGGCTCGCGGCGGCCTTCAGATATGGCTCTGGGTCCGGCTTTCCGACCTTCACTTCGCTAGCCGTGATCATCGACGCAGGAATGGGCAGGCCGGCGGCGCGCAGCCGAACCTCCGCTAGCGGACGAGTCCCGGAGGTGGCGATGGTCCAGGGACTGGGCGGCAAGCTGTCCAGAAGTTGCTTCGCACCCGGCAGTGGGACAACGCCATCAAGGTCCTCGATTTCACGCCGCTCGACCTCGCGGTCTTCAACCTCGACATTGGCGGTCGGTAGAAGATCTCGAATGGTGGTGCGGCTGGGCCGCCCATGCGCCATCTTCACTACTTTTTCGGGATCCAATCCATGCTCAACCGCCCAGCGATGCCAGACCCGCGCGACGGCGGGGGTGGAGTCGATGAGCACACCATCCAGGTCAAAGAGCACGGCGCGGCAGCGAATTGTAATCATTCAATTTAGTAGGATTCTTGCCTATAAAAATGTTAGGCCCTCACGTGGAGGGCCACTGAAACGCTTCTTAAATTTGGTGAGCGCGGCAGGAATCGAACCTGCGACCCACGCCTTAAAAGGGCGTTGCTCTACCAACTGAGCTACGCGCCCACCTTTACAATCAAGCGATTGCAGCCTCCATCCCCTGTACGTGGGAACGAATGGGAACAATCATCTGACTGACTTTCTTTTGTGCCGCTCGCTTCACTGGCATGAGTCCCTGAGTGTAGGTGTCCAGCGTCACTTTGCTGTCCGCGTGCCTCAACGACTCTTGTACCGTCTTCACGTCCTCACCGTTTCCCTTTAGGAGCGTTGCGAACGAATGCCGGAATACGTGCCAACGAACGTGCTTCACAATCCCGGCCCGAAGTGCAGCCGGGCGGATGTGTTTTGACATCGCACTGGAAGGCCACAGCGGTTGCTTGCCGTGCTTTTCAGCCGATGCAAAAACGTAATCCGAGTCTTGATTGTAAGGGCAGTGTCCCCTCCAGTCCAGCAGCGCATCGGCCAAAGCTGTGTCGAGGGGAACCGGCTTCTGAGAAGTCTCGGTCTTCAACGCGCCGATGTGCTGAGAAACGATTGCTCTGCGGAGATGAATTTCCCAAGCGGCGAAGTCCACGTCCGCCCACTTGAGCGCAAGCAGCTCACTGACTCGCAGCCCGGTGACGGCAGCCATAAACGCCATTGTGTAGTACGGACCATCCAGCTCAGACAACAGCGCACGCATCTCCTCAGCCGTTAAGACTTCGGGCGTGCTCTGCCGCTTTGCGGACTGCCGTACTAGCTTGATGGGGTTGCGGTCTGTCAACTCATGCCGCATCGCATGAGTGAAAAGCGCAGACATGATGTTTCGCAACTTGGCTTTGGTGCCGGGTGCCAGAGGCAGCGTTCGCAGCCAATCCTCAACCGCTACTGTTTTGACGGCTGAGAGTCTGTGGCTGCCCCACGCGGGAACAATCCGGTTTTTGAGATAACCGGTACGTCTTTCGCGTGGAGAACGATTTGTTGCTGCTTCCTCTGGCAATTCTTTCTCCGTGTAGTGGGTCACCAAGTCCGCAACCGTTCGCGGAGATTGATTCCCTCGGTTCATGGTTGCGCGGAGCGGTTCGCAAGCTTTCAACGCTTCGGACTTGGTTGGGAACTGCTCCACGGTGCTATCTGCTCTTTCGGTTGCGCTGTCCGTCACGCTAACGAAAGACCCACACTTGAGGACCGGCTTTTCGCTTCTCACGGTACAGACAACCCTCTTGATACCGTCTGCTCATCAAATCTCCCTTTGGATTTGAGCAGGCGGGTTGTTCTGGCCGTTGAATGTACACGAGCCATGCGGACAGCTCACTGGCCGGAAGCGCCAATACGTCCACGCGATAGGCAGGCAGTTGCGACGCCGCGCCATCGCTGCACAGTCTTAGGGTGCAGCCACCCAAGAATTGCGCAGCTTCAGCGTCACTCAACAGCGGTTCGTATTATAGGATTTAATGAGGGTGGTGGTGTGTGAGGGAGGTGAAGGGGATAGTTAGGTAACGAAGGACGGAGTGCGGTGAGAGTACAGAGAAGAGGGATGAGGAGTGCGAGGCTCTGTGAAGTGGTGTGTTTTTGGGGGGGGGTAAAGTGAAGAGAACGATGGTTGATTTGAGCCGAGGCGGTAGGCGGGATAGGTTGGAGCGGACGGGTTGAGGTTGACGGGGTAGTATGGTAGGTGGGGGGTTATAAGTGAGGACAGGGATGGAGAGGAGATGGGATGGTTGATGAGATAAGTTGTGTGGATATTGTGGAGAGGGGGAGGGGAGGGGAGAGGGAGGGGAGGGGGGGAGAGGAGGGGAGGGGGGAGGAGGGGGGGAGAGGGAGGAGAGGGGGGGGAGGGAGTGGGGGGAGAGGGGTGCGAGGGGGGGGGGGAGGGGGGGGGCGGGGGGGGGGGGGGGGGAGGGGGAGGGGGGAGAGGGGGGGGTAGGGAGGGGGGAGGGAGGGAGGGGGGGAGAGAGGTGGGGGGGGGGGGGGGGGGGTAGGGGGGGGGGGGAGGAGGGAGAGGGGGGGGGGGGGGGGGGGGGGGGGGGGGGGGGGAGGGGAGGGGGGGTGGGGGGGGGCGGGGGGGGGGGGGCGGGGGGGTGGCGGTTGGTGCTTAAAAGGGCGTTGCTCTACCAACTGAGCTACGCGCCCCACCGATTTCCAATCTAACACATTTTGCGCAGCCTTCCGCGACCGTAGAGCCTGCCGCGTCTTAACTTCCTCTCCGCGGATTTTCGCGGATTCACGGGGATCCAGATTCTTTTCTCTTGGTGGGGCAGCGCCCCTGATGAACTTCGCCAGCGAACGCTGATACACTCGGCATCAATGAAGGCTCGCCGATTGGTATTTGGGACTGTCGCCATCGCTTTGTGGGTGGCGCTCTCGTTGCCCCTTGCTCACGCAAAGAAGAAACCTGCACTTCCCACCGTGCGCTGGACCGAGGGCGCACCGGGCTGCTCGTTCCAGAGGGGAGCCGACGGCCGTTTGCGCTGGACACTGACCGACAAGGATTTGGATCTGAACCTGATCGTCGATTCGCAGGAGCTTACCAAGAGCATTCATCACGGCTTCTATCGGACTTTCGCCCTTTACCTCGCGGTGAACTACAAGGGTCCCGGCAACTTCGAGTTCCCGGCCGACTTGCGGCTGGACTATGTCCGCCATCACGATGTGATCGAAAGCACCATGGATCCGGCCATGCTGCAGAATAAATTGCAGAATGATCTGGACACGAAGGTCTTTGACAGCGAGCGCCAAATCAAGAAACATCCTGAGATGAAGGAACAAAAAATTGCGCGCCTGCGCATCGACGAAAAAGAAGGCGCCGAGTTCATCGAGTTTCTCTCCACCCAATACCTGTCGTCCGCCATCCTCAACGCCGGCAATCCGGAGACGCACGGCTGGGTTTTGTTCCCCACCCGGAACAAATTCATTGGCCCGTGGAGGCAACATGAGGATTTCATTCTCGCCGTCTACTCGAAAGAAAGAGTGTGGCAATTTCCCTTCTCGCTGCCCCCGGAGGCCGGCAATCCCGTGCTGCGCAAGCCGGGAGATTGAGCGCTCCACGCGTGACGCGAGCACTTTTCCATTCCCTGCCCTCCGATTGTGTTACAGTCCGGCTCATGGAAACCGTGCCGAGGCCGCCGTCCGATGCGAAGAACGCGGCGGTGCTTTACTGTCCCGTCTGTGCAGTCGAAGTCACCGACCCGCTCACCTGCGGCGACTGCTCGGCAGTCATCTGCCGACGCTGCGGAACACCTCTCGAGTCTCCCGATGAACTGGCCATGGGATGAAGGTGCGGACGCTCTTGAGAAGTTGCAGCCGCTTTGAGATGACAACATGAATCCCGTCGCCCCGTCTCCCGAAACAACGAAAGCAAGCGAGCAGCCGAGTCTCATCCGGGGGTTGGGTCCGCTGGATGCTGTGCTTCTGCTGGTGAGCGGCGTCGTGGGCTCTTCGATTTTTTTAACGGCCAAAGACATTGCCGGCCCGCTGCCCAATACCAAATTGTTTTTCCTGGTGTGGGTCCTCGGCGGAGCGATCTCGCTGTGCGCGTGCGCGGCCTTCGCTGAACTGGGCTCGATGTTTCCCGACTCGGGCGGCCAATACATCTACCTGCGGGAGGCCTACGGCGACCTGCCCGCTTTTCTGTATGGCTGGATGTTGTTCACCGTCGCCAATGGTGGAACCATCGCCGCGCTTTCGGTGGCTAGCGCAGCCTACATGGGCAACATACTGCCAGGCATTTCGCAAGAACGCGTAATGTTCTCCGCCATCGGTATTGTCTTCACGCGCGCTCATCTGGTTGGGCTGATTCTCATCGTCATCCTGACTTACGTGAACGTGGTCGGCCTGCGCTGGGGAGCTCTTCTCCAGAATGTCTCGACCTGGACCAAGTTCACCGCGATGGCGCTCTTCGTGGTACTGGGACTCGCGATCGGCAAGGGACACTGGTCGAACTTCACCGCGCCGGCACCCGGCGGACTGACTATGGGCTTGAGCCCCACCCAGTTGATTTCCGCACTGGGGGTGGGATTGATTGCTGTCTTCTGGGCTTACGACGGATGGGTCTACATCACATGGGTGGCGGGTGAAGTGAAGGACCCACGCCGAAACGTGCCGCGCGCCATGGTTCTCGGAGTGCTGGCGGTCGGCGTCATCTATCTCGCGATGAATATGACGTACGTCTACGCGATGCCGCTCAGTGAAGTCGCGAAACATGAAACGATCGCCCACGCTGCCGCAGCCGCGTTGTTTTCGCCACGCGCCGCGTTTTGGCTCTCGGCGATGATCGCGATCTCCTGTTTCAGCGCGGCCGCTACTTGCACGCTCTCGGGCGCGCGCGTGTATATGGCCATGGCGCAGGACGGCGTCTTTTTCCGCCGCATGGCGATCGTCCATTCCAAATGGCGCACTCCCGCTTTTAGTCTGATTGGCCAAGGGATCTGGGGAGCGGTCCTCACGCTGAGCGGGCGCTACGATCAGCTTTACACTTACGTGATTTTCGGCATGGTGCTTTCCTACACGCTCACGGTCATCGGCCTGTTCGTACTGCGGTGGAAGAAACCCGACATTCCGCGCCCGTACCGCTGCACGGGCTATCCGTGGCTGCCTGCGATCTATGTTCTGGTGGGCGGCGCCTGGACGTTGAACACCATCATCACCCGGCCAATCGAGGCGCTGGGCGGCGGCGCGATTATCCTGCTCGGCGTGCCGGGCTACCTCTATTGGAAACGGAAGAGCCATGAAATTGCACCGTTGAGATAGCCAAGGTCAGGCCCGATACAAACTCCGTATCTTTTTCTCAAAACCATCTCCAGCCCCTCAAAACACGCGCCTGAAGCGCCACTTAGTGCTATAGTTCTGGCGCGGTCCCCGCGCCGTTCCCCTCTGCAAGCGTCCCCCGCGCAAAGGAAGGATGACTATGAATCCCCGTCTAGTGAGAGCAATGCTTCAAAATGTTTTCGCTGTTTTCGCAACTGCTACCCTTCTCCTGGGTATCGCCCAGGCTGCCTCCTACAAGAGGGTGTACAACTTCGGCGCTGGGTTGGATGGCGCCAATCCCGCGAGCCGGCTGGCCTTTGACAGTGCTGGAAACGCCTACGGCACCACAGCGGCCGGCGGCGACTTCGACCTCGGTACCATCTTCATGATCACGCCGTCCGGCGGAGAGCAAATTCTGTGGAGCTTTACGGGCGGCATCGACGGCTCCGATCCGCATGGTGGCGTCACGCTCGACGCAGCCGGCGATCTTTACGGCACGGCCGTGGCCGGCGGCGGGGGCGGCTTTTGCGCGGGCGATGGCTGCGGCGTGGTTTTCGAGCTGATATCCTCCGGCGGCAGTTGGACCCTGAATACTCTCTATAACTTCACTGGTGGGAACGACGGCTTCGGCCCCGGCAGCCCGTTGATTTTCGACAGCGCGGGGAATCTTTACGGCACGGCCCCCGACGGCGGCAAGCACGAGGATGGCGTAGTATTTGAGCTTTCTCCGACGCAGAATGGCTGGCAGCAGAAGGTAATTCACGCCTTCACTGGCAAGAACGATGGCGCGGTCGGTTCGCTTGGGTCGCTGTTGATGGATGCGGCGGGCAATCTCTATGGCACGGCTGAACTGGGCGGCCCCGCAGGAGCGGGCGCGGTATACGAACTCACGCCCACCGGGCACGGATCATGGAAGACCACCGTGCTTTACGACTTCAAGGGTATGCCCGATGCCGCGTATCCCTATGGTGGTTTGATTTTCGATTCGGCGGGCAATCTCTACGGCACCACCTATTTTGGCGGTCAGTACGGAATGGGCGCGGTCTTTCAGTTGTCGCATGGCCCGAATGGCGGCTGGCAGGAAAACACTCTCTACAATTTTCAGGGCGGTACGGACGGAAGTTTCCCAACAAGCACGCTACTGTTCAAGGATGCGGTCACGCTCTATGGCACCACCTCGACGGGCGGACGGCCATCGTGTGATTGCGGCAGCATCTTCAGCCTGAAATTCTCGCACGGCCAGTGGAAAGAGAAGCTGGTGCATGTCTTCGGGAAGGGCCGCGACGGCTCCTATCCCAACTATGGATTGACATTCGACCCGGCGGGCAATGTCTGGGGCACGGCACCCGTCGGTGGAGATGCGGGCCAGGGCATCGTATTTCAACTGGCACCTTAGCGTTTTAGTTGGTCTTCATTCTGGAGGAATAGATTTATGTTGCAGGGTATACGTGTGTCTATGCTCATACCCGCGCTGATGATCGTGTTCTGCTTCAGCAGCAAATAAATTCAGTTTTTAAGAGGACGGGGTTGTTAGCCGTGGTCGGACAAAACTGGCTGCAAGTTCAGTCTTCGATTGACACTGCAAACTAGCCGCCCAGACAGCGTTTCGCGCGGTTTTAGGTTGACAAGTTCGCATTATCGGTACAAAATTCCGACGCCGATTGACCGGTAACGCGTCCGACCTCGGCTGGGCCCGTTCTCTCACTCCGCAAGAAGAAGGAAGATTCCTATGCCGCAGACTGCTAGAGGAGTATTGTTGTCCGCACTTGCCGCAGCATTCATCATCCTGTTCTCGGGAAGCGCAGCGGCGCAAAAGCACATTACTGGCACATTAGCCGACGGCGCCACCTACGTCATTGACGTGCCCGCCACTTGGAATGGCACCCTGCTGCTCTACAGTCACGGATACGTCGCACCCGGCGGCTCAAATCCAGCGGAAGATGTCGGCGATCCTCTTACTGGCGGTTATTTGCTGGCGGCCGGCTATGCGCTCGCGGGGTCGTCTTATGCGAGCACGGGCTGGGCAGTGCAACAGGCGGTGCCCGATCAGATTGCGACGCTCGGAGTGTTCCAGTCGGATGTCGGCACGCCGACGATCACCATCGCCTGGGGACATTCGCTTGGCGGCATGATCACCGCCGCCCTGGTGCAGGAGTATCCGACTCAATTCAACGGCGCGCTCCCCATGTGCGGAGTTGTGGGCGGCGCCGTGGGCACGTGGAACCAGGCTCTGGACGCCGAGTTTGCCTTTAATACGTTGGTCGCGGGCGGGGCGCTTCAAGTCGTGGATATTAGCAATCCAGGCGCGAATCTTACCGCCGCGGAGGTGTTTCTGAACGCGGCTCAGGGCACGCCGCAAGGAAAGGCCAGGATCGCGCTGACGGCCGCACTCGCCGACACTCCGGGCTGGTACGATCCCACTTCTCCCGAACCCGCCGAGACCGACTACACCGATCGCGAAGCCAACCAGTTTTCGTGGTTGGAAAATGTTGACTTCCCGTTTGTCTTCGATTTTCGCGCTGAACTGGAAGGGCGCGCGGGCGGCAATCCGTCGTTTAACAATGGCGTGAACTATATGTCGCAACTGAAAAAGTCGGTCGACTACGACGAGGTGCAGGCGCTCTACACCGCGGCTGGGCTCGACTTGGCAGCTGACCTTGCGACGCTGAAGAAAGGCGCGAGAATCACCGCCGACTCGGGCGCTCTCGAATACCTGACCGAGAATGTCATTTACAACGGCCAGTTGCCGTTTCCCGTGCTCACCATGCACACCACGGGCGATGGACTGGTGTCCGTGCAGGATGAACAAGCCTACGCGTCGGTAGCGAGCAAGGCGAAGGACAAACCCGATCTGAAGGAAATCTTTGTGCACCGGGCGGGCCACTGCGAGTTCTCTCCCGCGGAAACGCTCACGGCTCTGCAGAGTCTGGAATTGCGCATGAGCACCGGCAAATGGAAGGACCTGACGCCCACCGATCTGAATAACGAAGCGACCGCTTTCGGGCCGAGCTTCAACGTCATCGAGGTAAACGGCCAGGTGGTAGCGGCGGCGCCGGCCTTCGAAACTTACAAGCCGGCGAAGTTTTTACGGCCGTATGACGCGTTTACCAAATAGACCCTTGTTGATAGCAGGAAGGAGATTCCGCTCGCTTTCGGAGAGGTTACCTATGAAAACCACCTGTCTGATCGTCGTCGTCACACTGCTACTGCTCCCCTCTGTCATGGCCGCGCAACAAAAATGCGCCTACACCTATAGCTGGACGAAGTCGCCCTCGCTTAGCTTCTGCGTCACGCAGTACGGTACCATCGGCTCAATTCAATCCCCCATCGGCACCGAACATCTCAACGCCGCCAATCCCGTGGAGGGATTCGAGTACATCATCAACGACGCTCAGGGCGGCACCGCCACCGACGCTCAGGTGCCTGGTGCCGGATACATCGGCGACCCAAACCCGACTTTTTCCGAGCCGAAAGGTCCAGGAAAATTGCCGCTCGTTGTTAACTATGAAGGCGGCTTCGCATTCGGCGTTATTGAATCCATCAATGCGAACGCCAAGGATCGCACCATCTCAGTTACCATTACCATCAAGGACTGCGGACGCGATTGCGAATGGGAAGGCATCGTTGCCCGGGTCGCTCAGCCCAATCTGGACGGCCAGGTCACAAGTAACTTCGGCGCATCCGAGTTTGCCGCTCTCGCATACGAGAAACATGGCTTGGCTCTGTCCTTGCCTTTCCCCTATTGTACCGGTGTGTTGTCGGGTGCCATTCCCGACGATCTCTACTTCGGGGATGACTGCAATGGGGCCGTGTTCACCGGCTCAGGGGCGGTTCTTGCTCTCGCAGAGTTCACGACGAATCGCACCCACCAGGCGGCGATGACGTTCACCTACCGCGTGTTCTGATACTAAATTGGCCCTTGAGAGCGGCGGAAACGGTAGCATCGCTCCCTAAACTGGCACCGCCGTCTTCCGCTTGGGATTAAAGAACGGCAGCGGCACGACCGTCGCCGTCGTCTTCATGCGCTGCGCTTCGATCGTCAGTTCCATCTGAAGCTTCGTTCCCGTCTTCGCGTACTCGGAATTCACGCTCGCCAGCGCGATCAGTTTTTTCAGCAGCGGAGAAAACGCGGTGGTAGTCGCCTTGCCGATCTGCCGATCCCCCGAATACACGGGTACGGCGACACGCGATGCCTGGCTGGGCGCGGCCGGAGACAATCCAAACTTGTCGAATTGCTCTTCCACTTCGACCCAGTCGACTTCCAGTCCCACCAACTGCCGCGCCGCGCCCTGCTGGTGGTCGCGCTGCAGCGCGCGTTTGCCGATGAAGTTTTCTTTCTCGAGGTGCACCATCTTCCCGAAGCCGAGTTCATACGGCGAATACTTCTGCGATGGAATCAGCGCCTTCTTCGAACTGATGTAGTCCACTTCAATCAGCAAAAGCCCGGCCTCCACGCGCGCCACATCAAGAGCCAGCATTCCCGCTGCGTGAATGTCGAACTTCTTCCCTTTCTCCATCAGTGCGTCCCAAACTCTGACGGCATCGTGTTCGTTATGAAGTGGAATCCAAATCTCGTAGCCCAGGTCGCCGGTATATCCAGTGCGCGAAATGTCCACCGGAACGCCCGCAATCTTCCCGCTCGTCTTGCGAAAGTATTTCAAATTGGCGATGTCTGCCTCGGCGACCGTCTTTAACAGTTTTGCCGAGGCCGGTCCCTGCAACGCCAATGCCGCCGTCTGCTCCGAAATGTCCTCGATCTGAACATCCATGTTCAGACCGTTCTGCCGGAACCATCGCAGGCTCGGATCGGCCGCCGTCCAGCGATATTTGTTTTCTTCGAGGCGCGTGATGGTCCCGTCGTCGATGACCTTGCCCTCTTCATCGCACCAGCACGCATAAATCACCTGGCCAACTGCAACTTTGCCGATGTCGCGCGTGATGACGCGATTAACCAGCTTGGTCGCATCCTTGCCAGTAACCAGATATTTGTAGAGCGGCGAGATATCGATCAGCGCGCAGGCATTGCGGATCGCGTTGTACTCGTGCTCATGGTGCACCTCATACACGCTGACCGTGTAGAAGCCCGACCACTCGCGGTAGTTCAGACTGTGGCAGAGCGCAAACGTTCTCTCGTGAAACGCGGTTCCGATAGGCAAGGCAATCTCCAGGGACGTTCCGAATGCTGGATTATATGTGGGGATTGCGTGGCGGGCAACCAAGCCACACTCCACTTTTTAAGCGACAAGTTCGGGCCTCTCGAATAGAATGTCTGTCTGAATCATGTCCCGTCTCATCCAATGGAGTGTCCTTCCAAGTGGCCTCTGAGCCGCCGCAGTGATATCGTACGTCTGCATTCCTGAACCTGTTAGAGAACGATTCCCACTCACTCTCGCCGAAAAGCGAGATTCAAACTGAAAGCTGATAGCTGAGAGCTGACAGCTGACAGCTAGAAGCCAGGAGCTAGAAGCTAGTGGCTGGTTCTAAGTACGACGTAATCGTGATCGGCGGAGGCCATAACGGCCTCACCAACGCCGCCTATCTCGCGAAGGCGGGAAAGAAAGTCCTCGTACTAGAGCGGCGCTACGTTCTCGGCGGCGCCGCCTGCACAGAAGAAGTCTTCCCCGGTTTCAAGTTTTCGGTGTGCTCGTATGTGGTGTCGCTGCTGCGGCCGGAAATTATTCGCGACCTCGATCTTCCCCGGCACGGCCTCGAAATTCTTCCGCTCGACGGCACTTTCACGCCCATGCCGAGCGGCGATTATCTCTGGCGCGTGAACGATCATGGCAAGACGCATCGCGAGATCGCCCGCCACTCGCGGGTTGACGCCGAGGCTTACGACGAGTTCGGCAAGGCGATGCAGGCCATGTGCCGCTTCGTGAAGCCGATTCTCAGCATGATTCCGCCCGATCCGTCGACGCTCAATCCGCGCGAACTGATGAAGCTGCTCTTCATCGGACGCCGCTTTCAGGGCATGTCGAGCGAGGACAAATACAACCAGGTCCAGTTGATGACCATGAGCGCGATCGACTTCCTCGACCAATGGTTCGAGACCGATGTGCTCAAGGCGACCATGTCGGCGTCTGGCATCATCGGCACGTTTCTGGGGGTGCGCTCGCCCGGGACCGCATATGTTCTGCTCCATCACTACATGGGCGAAATCGATGGCGCTTTCCGCGCCTGGGGGTTTGCGCGCGGCGGAACGGGCGCGATCTCAAACGCGATTGCCGGTGCGGCCCGCGAGGCCGGAGTCGAGATTCGGACCGAAGCGGCCATCGCGCAAATTCTGGTCAAGAATGGACGCGCTTACGGAGTTGCAATGGCAAACGGCGACGAAATTCATGCCGATGTAATTTCTTCCAGCGTCGATCCGCGACTCACCTTCACCAAAATGATCGAGCCCGGCCATCTGCCCGACGAATTCATGGATGGCGTGAAGCGCTACAAGTTCCGCGGCTCGTCCGGCAAAGTAAATATGGCGCTCGACGGGCTGCCGAATTTCAAATGCTTGCCCGGCGTGGGCGCGCATCTGCGCGGTGCGATGTCCATTTCGCCGAGCGTTGAGTATATGGAGAAGGCTTACGACGAGGCGAAGTACGGGCACTGGTCGTCGCGCCCGTACATCGACATGGTCATTCCTACGCTGACGGACACGTCGCTGGCACCGCCGGGGAAACACATTCTCTCGTGCTTTGTGCAGTACGCGCCTTACAAGCTTGCGCCCGGACTCGATTGGGATACGGAGAAGGAAAGATTCGGCGACAACGTCGTTAATACGATCTCGGAGTATGCGCCCAATCTCAAAGACATCATCCTGCACCGCCAGGTTGTGACGCCGCTTGACCTGGAGCGCGAATGGGGGCTGAGCGAGGGCAACATTTTTCAGGGCGAATTGTCACTCGAGCAGTTATTTTTCCTGCGTCCGGTCGCGGGCTGGGCACAGTTCCGCTCGCCAATCAAGAACTTATATATGTGCGGATCGGCCACGCATCCCGGCGGCGGCATCATGGGTGCGCCTGGCCGCCTGGCGGCGCTCGAAATTCTGAAAGACGGAAAGGCCGCATAGCCGATGGCCGAGACGCGCGACATCATCATTGTCGGTGGCGGGCACAACGGGCTCGTCGCCGCATTTTATCTGGCCAAGGCGGGATTCAAACCGCTGGTTCTCGAACGCCGCTCGCAGGTGGGCGGCGCAGCCATTACCGAGGAATTTCACCCCGGCTTCCGCTGCTCGACGCTCGCGCATTCGTCTGGCCCGCTTCGCGCCGACGTCGTGCGCGACATGCAACTCGAGCGTCACGGGCTAAAGCTGACGACGCCGGAGGTAAGCACCGTTTCTCTCTTGCCCGACGGCCGGGCGCTGGTTCTGCATTCCGACCTGAAGAAGGCCGCACAGGAAATCTCCCAGTGGTCGACAAAAGATGCCACCGCATATGGCGACTTCGCGGCAGCTGTTGGAAAGATCGGCAAGGTCATCGGCGAGGCATTGATGCTCACGCCGCCGAATATCGATAGTCCTTCCAGCGGCGATCTCTGGGGAATGCTGAAGACCGGCCGCTCCATCCGAAAACTGGGCAAGAAAGATTTGTATCGCGTTCTTCGTTATGGGCCGATGGCGGTCGCGGATTTAGTTTCCGAGTTCTTCGACACCGAGCCTCTTCGCGCAACGATTGCGGCGCGGGGAATATTTGGAACTTTTCTTGGCCCATGGTCCGCGGGCAGCGCACTGGTTCTGCTGTTGCGCGCCGCAGCCGACCCGACTCCCGCGGGCGGCGTTCAATTCCCTATAGGCGGCGCGGGCGCAATCGCCGCAGCCATGGCCGCCGCAGGGCAACAGGCCGGAGCTGAAATTCGTACCGATGCTGCGGTCTCAGAAATCCGCGTGAAGGACGGGATCGCGACCGGAGTCGTGCTCAGTTCCGGCGAGGAGATTACCGCTAAAGCGATCGTTTCCAATGCCGACCCCAAGCGTACGCTGACGCGGCTGGTGGATCCGATTCACCTGCCGCCTGACTTTGTACAAAAGATCAAGAACTATCGCTGCCTGGGAACGGTGGCAAAGATCAATCTCGCGTTATCGGCTCTTCCTGAATTCACCGCACTCAAAGGCCGCACTGAAGACAACCTCCTCAAAGGCCGCCTCCAAATCAGCCCCGAGATCGACTACCTTGAACGTGCCTTCGACGAATCGAAGTATGGGAATTTCTCGCACAGACCCTACCTCGAAATCGCCTTCCCTTCCGTCTCCGATCCGTCACTCGCGCCTACGGGCCAGCACGTGATGTCGATCTACATGCAGTACGCTCCCTACAACCTGAAGGACAGCGATTGGGAGAGCCAGCGCAAAGCGCTCGGCGAGACGGTCGTGAAGACCATCGCGCAGTATGCTCCGAGTCTGCCGCAACTGATCCTGCGCCACCAGATCATCACTCCCAAAGACCTAGAAGAGACCTACGGCCTCACCGGCGGTCATATTTTTCACGGCGAACTGGCACTCGACCAATTCTTTACCATGCGGCCCTTGCTCGATTGGGCCCGCTACCAAACGCCGATTGACCGGCTCTTCTTGTGCGGAAGCGGCACGCATCCGGGAACCGGCCTGACTGGGGGCTCTGGAGCCAATGCCGCCCGCGAAATTGCGAAAGTGCTGAAGAAATAATTCAATTTTGCTGAGGACGAAGCTGAATGAGCAAAGCAATAGAGAACCTGAACGCGGCCCAGCAGCGGGCGATGGCGGGTAGGCCGAAAGTGGGCGGCTTCCCCTATCTGGCAGAGACCCTGCGACGTGCGGGTGTGACGCGCAATCTCTGGTGCTTGCCTGCGTGTCAGAGTTTGTATCTCACTAAGGACGGGCCGGTCGTAACGTTGGGAACGCCCCTGTCGTCGGGCACTGTCGATGTGCCTGCCTTCAACCGGGAGGCCCTGATTTCTGCGTTACGCACCGATCAGGCCGGCAAAAGCACGTTTCCGGAATTCCTGGAGGCCTCGTGGCGCGCCGGCGTCGCGCGGTACGATGCCGATTTCGTCGCACGCAAGGTTGCCTATTATGGCTGCAACGGTGAAGAGTATATCGAAGACTATCCACCAGTCGAGGTGAGGTAGCGGCAACGCGGATCCGAAGATTTTATGCATAATTCCGCCATCCTTCTTGTCTCCTGCCCCGACCGTAAAGGCGTGGTCGCTTCAATTGCCGATTTCATCTTTCGCCATAACGCCAACATCGTTTCGAACGACGAGCACACCGACCAGGAATCGAACCTCTTCCTCACCCGCGTGGAATTCGATCTCGACGGAATTTCTTTCGATTTCTCGGAGTTCACCGAGCGCTTCTCTCCCATGGCCCGCGACTACAAGATGGACTGGCGCGTTGCCCGCTCCGCCGACCGTCATCGCGTCGCGATCTTCGTGTCCAAGTACGATCACTGCCTTCAGGACTTGCTCTACCGTCATCAAAGCGGCGAGTTGCAGTGCGATATCCCGCTGATCATCTCCAACCATCCCGACAATCAGCGCATCGCCGACTTCTACCGCGTTCCCTATTTTGTTGTCCCGGTCACAAAAGAGAACAAGCAGGAAGCTGAACAGCAGCAACTCGCGCTGCTCCGCCAGCACCAATGCAATCTGGTGGTTCTCGCCCGTTACATGCAGGTAGTCTCGGAAGAGTTCATCGCCGCGATGGGTTCGCGGAACCTCATCAACATTCACCATTCATTTCTGCCGGCGTTCGTGGGTTCGAAACCCTACCAGCAGGCGTTTCAGCGTGGAGTCAAGCTGATCGGCGCGACTTCGCACTACGTTACGCAGGCTCTCGATGATGGGCCGATCATCGAACAGGATGTGGTGCGCATCTACCATCGCGATAGCATCGAGGACCTCGTGCAGAAAGGGCGCGATATCGAAAAGGTCGTGTTGTCGCGCGCCGTCCGCTGGCATGTCGAGAACCGCATCCTGCTGTACGGAAACAAGACCGTCGTCTTTCAGTAACCCGCCGCTCATACGGCTCTCATCGATGTCCTTGTCCGGACGCCTGGTTGTGCGGTGACCTCCGTGACCTCCGTAACCGACTAACCAATTGCACCTCCGCTCCTTTCGGGTTTTACTTAATAGAAGCTTCCTTCAGTGCGAGTGCACACTCTCAAAGGAGTTGAGTTTGGTTGAGGATCCCAACTGGGAGCTTGCTCTTCTGGCCACTGTCCAGGCTTTTTACCAGCGCCTGCTGAGTGAACAGCTTGGCGGAGAGATTCCGGTTCCAGCCGAGCTCGCTTCCGACGTCATCGGACACGCCGAGGACCCACGTCCAACGCTCCAGAAAATGCACTTCTGGGTCCAACTGCTCGACATGGCGATTTCTCCCGCCATGCTGCGAGTGGGGATGAAACCCGATCTCGACGCCGAAGTGGCCGAGGCGGTGCTGCGCTACTTCGCCCGCCATCGCGACGATTCCGCCGCCAATCGCGACAAGACCGACCTCGTCGCAACGTTTCTCTATCGTCACCCGCGCGTGCCTGGTCAGTGGGAGCGTCACGGCTATGGACTGGACGGCTCGATCCCATTGTCTCCGTTTGAAATCGCTCTTCTGGAAATTCTCTCGGAGTCAGATGTGCCAGCTCTTTCGGAGGAACACGTCCAGCTTCTGCGCGAGTTTGGACCGCTGCTGGAGCAGGCAAACCGTTTTCAGGACTTCGACACGCTGATGGATTCGGGCATCATTTCCCGGGTTCGCGATCTGAAGGCCTCGCTCGGCGAATCGATCTATCATCCGGGGGTTCTGGCGACGCTCGCTCCCTACAACGCCGGTTTCGGGCGCAGATTCGATGTGCTGTTCGCGACTGCGGCGCGCGAAATCAGGGAATTTGCGCGGCAACTCGCAGAACTCGGCGGCAGCATTCTGACTACCGTCGACGGCTTTGAAGTCACTGTCGATCACGTGTCGGCTTTGGACGAGGAAGCTTTGCTGCAGGTTGATTACGCGGCAGCTCTCGAAAAATTCCGCCGCTTCGCGCAGCTCAAGAAAGAACTGGAACGGCGGCCGCCCATCCGCCGTTCCCAGCCTTCGTTCGCTCCTGCGGGTGCGCAATCCAATCGTGCCGGCGGCAATGGAGGCGGTGCGGCAGCCGCTCCCGCTCGCGCACTCAAGTATGTGCCCGCCGCCATCACGCCACACGCGGTTTCCACGGAAGACGCGAAGCTGAAGAGGGTGGAAGAATCGATTCGTGTTTTCGTGCGCGTCGCCGACCCGAAATTTCGTCAGATCGTCCCGATGCGATATTTCAACCTGATGCTTAGCCCCGCGGAAATCGACGCCTGCACTGCTGATTTTCTCGAACAAAACAGCCCCCGCGCGGATGTGGCGCGCGCAGTGCTACGGCTGGTAGCGATGTCCGCGCGCATGATGACGGAAATGGAAGAGCTCAAACGGGCGCCGCGTCTGAGCACGCTCTGGAAGCTGCATGCCGATTCGCTGACGGTGCTGCTCGAGATCACGAAGCAAGTTCCCGAGCATGTTGCTTCGCTCACCCCGACGCCGAATCGATGGACGGCTGTGAAGGACAGCGATGGGTCGATCCGACTCACGCTGGACAAACTACGCGCGCGCGCCAAGGAAGCGGAGAAAGTGCTGGTGGCACTGTAGCCGTTCAGGCATGAGCGTCACAAGCAAAAGGGACAAGCGATGAGCTTGTCCCTTGGGCCTGTTTTGAAAATCCGGTCTAGTGAATATCGAACTGCTCCTGGTGCAGCGCGGGATCCGACTTCACGATGATGGTCTTCTTCGTGAGCTCTTCCATTTCATTCAGAAGGCGCGCGTTGCCCGCTTTCAGCGCCTTGGCCACTTCCGGATTCACCCGCAACATCACATCGCTGTGCTCAAGGTGCTGTGAGATCTTGCGCATCTCGACGTAAATCTCGTTGCAGACGGTATTGACGGCCTTCACAAACCCGGTGGCCTGGCAATAGGGGCATGGGGAGCCGATGGTGCGCTCGAGCGACTGCTTCACGCGCTTGCGCGTAATTGCCACCAGCCCGAAGTCGTTAAACTGCAGCACCTTCGAGGGCGCACGATCGGCGCGCAGCGCCTCTTCAAGCGCCTGCATTACTTTCTGCCGGTTGCGCCGTTCGTCCATGTCGATGAAGTCGATGATGATGATGCCGCCGAGGTCGCGCAGCCTGACTTGGCGCACGATTTCGCGGATCGCGTCCACGTTCGTCTTCACGATCGTGTCTTCGAGACGCGTCGTCTTGCCGACATACTTGCCGGTGTTCACGTCGATGGCAACCAACGCCTCGGTCTGGTTGATCACGATGTAGCCACCGCTCTTCAGCCAGACTTTCGACTTCAGAGCCTTGTTGATTTCCTCGTTCAGGCCAAACTGCTCAAACAGCGGCGTCTCCTTGGTGTAGAGCTTGACCCGCTTGACGAGCGCTGGTTGAAAGCGGTTGGCAAAGCGCAGAATGCGCTCGTACTCCGTCTCGGTATCGACCCAGATCACGGAGAAGTCCGAACTCACCTGATCGCGGAGCACGCGCTCGACCACATTCAGGTCGTGATAGATCAGCGCCGGCGACTTGCTGCTCTCCGAGCGCGACTTGATTTCGTTCCACAAGTTCTTCAGAAAGCGAATATCCGCGCGTAATTCGTCATCGCTTGCGCCAGCTGCGGCCGTACGGACGATGAATCCGCCGCCGCCATTTTCGCGTTCGCTCTGGATGATGTGCTTCAAGCGCTGCCGCTCGTCCTCGGACGAAATCTTGCGCGACACGCCGGTATGGTTGACGGTCGGCATGAACACCAGAAACCGCCCCGGCAGAGCGATGTGGCTGGTGATGCGCGCGCCCTTCTTGCCGATCGGTTCCTTGGCAATCTGAACCAGAATCTCCTGTCCTTCTTTCAGCAGCTCGCTGATCTGGGGGACGACCTGGTTCTCGCGGCTGCGGAAGCGCCGGCGTTGGCCGCGCCGCCCGCCGCGCCGCCGATCGGGATCGCCGCCACGCTCAAACCGCCGCTGCGTGCGTTGCGTTAATCTCGCTTCGGGGGCAGCTGCACGAACTTCAGCGCTGGCATCTACTGTGCCTTCGCCAATCGCTTCGGCCTCCAACAATGCCTCGGCTTCCGCCTGCGCCTCTTCCAGCTCAAGTTCCTCGGCCTCGCGTTCTTCCGCTTCGAGCACCGCCTCGGGAACCTCGCCATTTTCGCCCGCTTCGGTGGACTCACCCGCAGTAGCGCTGGTCTCGCCAACTGCCGCCGACAACAACTCTCCTCCGGCCGCACGCGTTTCTTCTTCCACTTCCTCGAAGCTGTAGTCGTCGCCTGGCTCTTCGCTGTAGGCGGCGAGCTCGGCCTCTTCTTCTTCGATCTCCTGCTCTTCCAAGCGCCCCTGCGGCGGCGCCGCGGATTGCGCTTCTTCGATCACATCCGTGACTACGTGTGTTGCCGCGTCCGGAGCCAATGCCGTCGCAAAGTCCGCTTCGTGGGCGAGTTCGTATGGACCGACCTCGGTGCGCGAAGACGTCTCAACTTGCGGCTCCGCTGCTTGTTCCGCGGGTGGCTCTTCCCTGCGCAATTCCGAGATCTGGGGGGCCGCGCTCACCACCACCGAATGCTTTCCTTCATCGGTCGGAGGCGCTTCTTCGTATGCCTCAGCCTGCGGAGCGAAATCGTGTTGTTCGTGAAGAGGCTCGGTGGCTTCGGAGGCAAAGATCGGCTCGTCTTCCGGAAAGCTCGACACGATTGCGGTTGCCGCGGGCAACTGTTCTACCGTCTCGGTCGCCGGAACCGCGGCTTGTGCCTGCCGCTGGTACTTTGAAATCGATTCACCCGGCAGAATGATCGGTTGATACCCTGGAGGCGGGCCGTAATCGTAATCGCGACCGGGCCGGCCCGGCGAAGATGGGCGTTGGAAGCGCGACGCCGAGCTTCCGCGCGAGTCGAATCCTCCAGTGCGCGCACCGCTCGGCCGATCACCGCGATCATTCTCGCTTCGAGACTCACTGCCTCGCGCGTCGTTGCGGCTTTCCCCACGATCTCCGCTCGCCGAACGGCCGCGATCCCCGTTTTCAGGACGACGGCCGCGGCGACGGCGTCGTCCACGGAAGTCGCGTCCACCGTCTCGCTCAGCTACAGTCGCGGGCTCCGCGGCGGCTGCTTCAATTCCATTGCCTTCGTCGCCCGCGGACTCGGCAAACTGCGCCTCCCCGCCCGAAGGCGTTGCCTCCGGCGTGCGCCGGGGCTGCCCTTCGTTCAACTGCGCCGGACGATTTGCCGGGATCGCTTCATCCAGGTCTTCGTCCTGCTGTTCGAGGTCCATGAAGTCGGAGACGTACAGGAAGGCGTCGCGTTCCAGTCCGATGTCCACAAAGGCCGACTGCATGCCGGGAAGCACGCGCGTTACACGGCCTTTGTAAATTGAGCCTGCTAAGGTGTATTCGTTTTCTCGTTCGAGGTAAATTTCCGCTAATTGATCGTCTTCCGTGATCCCAACTTTGGTTTCATGGGGTGTGGCTGATACAAACAATTCTTTGTTCATCGATACTCCGGTTGTTGGTCACCGGACGAGAAGCAAGCGGACGGATGGACTGGTGGCGTTCAGCGGCGCTCTGGGTATGAGCGGGCGCGCTCCCGGAACTCAGGTCGGGAACTCGGTTGCAGTGATTCTTGCTTACGTCTCTGCACTGATCGCGTTTGAGCCGTCTGTCAGGCTTGTGGCCACTCACTCACCTCGAGGGGGCCGTTCCCCGCCTGACCGGCTTCAATCCTGTCCGGCTTCCACTTCGCCGGTAATCTGCCCTACTTTTCGCGAGGGCGGTTCGTAATTAATCTTGTTTCTTGCTAAATCCTGCTTCGCGGCGCCGTTCTCACTCCTGAGGGACGCCCTAATCTCTGCCTTCCCCCGCTCAATTCTCCTACTCAGTTCACGAAGCGGCGCATCCTGACGTTCATTACGATCCCCAGCGCCAAAAACATGAAAAGAACGGAAGACCCACCGTAACTCATGAGCGGCAGAGGTATTCCGGTGACGGGCATAAAGCCGACCACCATGCCGACATTGACCAGGATATGGAAGCTAAGCACAGCCACCACACCCATTACCAGAAAAGCGCCGGCGCGGTCGGGCGCCGTCTGCGCATTCTGCGTCAAACGCATCAGCACAATAAAGTATAACAGCAGAACCCCCAGAGCACCTACAAACCCGTGCTCCTCGGCGAACGCGGCAAAAATGAAGTCGGTTTGCGGCACCGGCAGGAACGCCAGGTGCGTCTGCGATCCCTGAGCGCTACCCCAGATGCCTCCCGAACCCACCGCGATGAGTGACTGATTTACCTGATATCCGGAGCCTTTGGCATCCGCATCCGGATCTCGAAAACTACTCAGGCGTTCTTTCTGATAGGGCTTTAAGACTTTGACCCACGCTACCGGCAGCAGTAGCGCGAGAATCAAGAAGATTACTGCCGCCTGCTTCCAGCGCATGCCGCCGAGGAACAGGCCCATGATCGCCACCGGCAGGTAGGTGAGGGCGGTGCCGAGGTCTGGTTGCTTCAGGACCAGGAGCATGGGGATGCTCACGATCGCGCCTGCCTTCAAGAAGTCTGGCCAGGACAATTCACGCTGCTGTAGGTCGGCAAAGTACTTGGCGACTGCCAGAATCAGGATTAGCTTTACCCATTCCGACGGTTGAAAATGCGCTCCTGCCGGCATTTTGATCCAGCGCTTCGCCCCCAGGTACCGCTGGCCGAACAACAGCACCGCGATGAGCGATGTCAGCGACACCACGTACATCCAGTGAACCTGTTCAAGCAGCGCTTGATAGTTGACCAAGCTGACCAGGAACATGGCGCCGAGGCCACCCAATATCCAATAGACTTGCTTGATGTAGAGGTGGGATTCGGCGAACTTGGTGTGCTCGGTGGCGCTGTGAATTTGAAACACGCCCAGCATGCAGATTGCCAGCACGAAGCTGAGCAGGATCCAATCGAAATCTCGGTAGGAAACGTAGCGGGACATAAATTCAGCCGCCCACCACAGGATACATCGGCAAGAACTCTGGGAATAACTTCAAGAAGAACTCACTGACAAGGGTTGGTCGGGCACGCCGGACTGGCGGGTGGACTGTTCTGCAGGAATATCCAGATTGCCCCGCCACCGATCACTGCCATTCCTCCGTACACCGCCCACGGCGAACTCATAATGCCGCCCTGCCCCGCGGCCGCGGCCCCTTGCCGCTTTTTCTTTTTCTTTTTTTCTGGACTGCTCGTATCGTCGCGAGTTGTCTGCTGGCCTTGGGACACGGTCGTCGTTCCCTGGTCGTCGGTCACAGCAAGGTCGCCCTTGTTGGCCGCGATCTGCACGCGCCCATCCACGTCGACGACCTGAAATTCAGTCCAGGAATTCCCTGCCGGCTTGATAGTCACATCGCCTGCGTGCGCTGCAAGAGCCTTCGAGGTCGTGACACGAACCCCGCCATGCTCGACCTCAACTGCCGGTCCCTCGAACTTCACCAGCGAATCGGCCATCACCATCACGCTCGATCCGTTCGCCTGAATGCTGGCGGTTGAATCGGCACGCGTTTGCAGCAAGTCACCCGAGAACACCGCCGCCGATTTCGGCACCGCGCTCCCGTTCAGCCAGGCCGAGCCAGCCGTGTACAACATCGCCGATGCCGTTTCTTCCCCCATGATGTGCGCAGGGAAAAGGAATGCCAGCAAACAGCACACAGCCGATCGAAACGCTGACGGTGACATGATTGAAAACGGCTCCCGCATGTTGATTTAGATTCATCGTAAGCAAGCAAACAGTTTGAGGTCAATGTGTTTGTGGGTTCGGGGAACCTTCGAGTAACTAGTGTGAAAGGGACGGGCACGCGACAGCAGACAACGCGGCGGTGCAGTCGCTAGTCGGATGCAAAGGTTATAGCAAAGTCGGACTCCATCAGTTGTCCGACGAGGAACTCGCCCTCGACCGCCTCGACACGCAAGCGAATCCAGCGATTCGGCTCGATGCTTCGC
Organism: uncultured Acidobacteriaceae bacterium; assembly: GCA_963698865.1. Lineage (GTDB taxonomy): Bacteria > Acidobacteriota > Terriglobia > Terriglobales > Acidobacteriaceae > Acidiflorens. Next base: position 355,429 of record CAVOSL010000008.1, read on the forward strand.
TCGATTCGGGCCTTCAAGTAATTATCCGTGAGCGCCTCGGTAAAGTCTGACCCACCCGCGCGCAATGTAATTGCTTCCACATCCCTTCCCACCAGCGAACGCAAAAACGCAGCTTTCTTGGCGGATGCAATCTCGCGCAGTATTTCGTTTCTTTGGCGCGCCACTACCACTGGAACTTGCCCAGCCTGTTGCGCCGCCGGAGTGCCGGGACGCGCCGAATAGGTAAATACATGCAAATACGTAAACGGTAGTTCTTCGATCATGCGCCGGGTTTCCAAGAACTCCGCCTCGCTCTCGCCTGGAAATCCGACCATCACATCAGCTCCAACGGCAGCGTGAGGCATTGCCTCACGAATCTTCAAGATCTTTTCCCGGTAGTGCCATGGGCGGTACTTGCGATGCATCCGCCGCAAAACCGCATCGCTCCCGGACTGCATCGGCACATGAGCATGCCTGGCAATCCGGGGGGAAGACGCGACCAGTTCAATCAGTTCATCGCTCCAATCCATAGGCTCAACAGAACTGATGCGGAGTTTTTCAAGGGATGTTTGCGCAAGGATGGCGCGAATGAGGTCAACGAGTCGTTGGTCGTTGGTCGCGGGTCGTTCGCGGTCCTTTGCCAACTGAGGCTTGCGGGATCGCCCACCGGTTGCCGACTTGAGTTCGCCAACGGCTGACGGCAAATAACTAACGTCCGGCAAGTCCCTTCCCCACCGCCCCAAGTTGATGCCAGAAATCACTACCTCACGATAGCCAGCGCTAACGAGATTTCGTACTTCCTCCAACACGCGCTGGAGAGGGAGCGACCGGCTCTGGCCGCGCACGTAAGGAATCACGCAGAACGAGCAGCGGTTATCGCAGCCATCCTGCACCTTCAGGTTGGGACGCGTGCGCTCATTCGCCGCCTCAAATACGGGAGCCGCCATCAACTCCGTGTGGGCAAAAATGTCTCCCACAACAATCTCGGGGTGCATCCCATGATCCCGTTCGCTGCGATTCGGTGGGAATTCTGGAGCGCGCCGCGAAAGTTGGTCGAGCGAAACAAATCCAGAAGAAGAGCCTGTGGCAATCTCGGCGGCTTGGTGTTTATGCGAATTCCCGACGACCCAAGTCACACCCGGCAAGGCCGCCAGTTCTTCCGGCGCCCGCTGGGCGTAGCATCCCGTCACCAGAATGCGGCACTCCGGATTCACCCTCCGCAACCGCCGGATCGAAGCGCGCGCGTCTTTATCGGCGCCCGCGGTCACCGTGCAGGTGTTGAGCACGACAATTTCGGCGTCGCGCGCCACTTGGGCACGGTCCAGTCCACGCTCCAAGAACTGGCGCTCCAGAGCGGCGCCATCGGCCTGAGTCGCGCGACAGCCAAAATTCTCTATGTAGAAACGGGCCACCTTCATATACTAAATGAGTGGATCGGCGCTGGGTCGCCACAGCCGCCTAGTCCGCCGGTTCGTACGCGCGCTGCATCTCAAACCAGCCAAGAGGTGCGCATGAAACGACGCATTCTTCTTGTCGACGACGATCTCGCCGTCCTGCTTACCCTGAAAGCTGTTCTGGAACTCCACGGCTTTGAAGTGGAAATTGCACAAAGCACCGCCGAGGCGTTCGCCCGGATGGACTCCAGCACTTATCACATGGTGATCAGCGACCTGCGGATGGAAACGGAAGAGGCTGGCCTCGAGGTCATTCGGGCCGCGCACCGCCAGAGCTATGCGCCCGCCACTGCCTTGCTGACTGCTTTTCCGCCTTCCGAGGACAATTGGACGAATGGACGCCGCGGTACCGACCAACCGGATTCCATGCTGGTCAAGCCCGTCGGCACCCGCGATCTGGTGCGCCAGATCGAGGCGCTCCTCATTCGCCACGCTGACCAGCAACAACACCGCCAGCGCATGCTCGAAGAGCAGACACGAACGCCGAAGCGTTCCGCCGGCTAAGTGGCCGCGGGACACCTTCAAAAGCTGTTCAGGAAGTTTTCAGGCGCTCGCGACCCGACGTTGCTGCTGAAAACATTCGCGGCACAGCACCGGCCGTCCCTGGGTGGGACGGAAGGGGACTGTTGTTTCCTTCCCGCACTGCGAGCAGTTGGTGCGGGTTTCTGTTTTCGTGAACGAATGCCCGGGAGAACCCATTCCCGGCCCGGCCACGCGTTTGCCTTTGCAGTTCTTGCAACGTTTGGGTTCGTTCTTGAACTGCTTGTCATGGAAGAACAATTGTTCTCCGGCCGTAAACACGAAATCCGTACCGCAATCGACGCACTTCAGAATCTTGTCCTGGAATTCCATTGCAAGAGGCGCTCCCATTCCCCAACCCTGCGCAACACGGGAGACCCGAATGGGAAGGATCCGGTTCACAACGTGGGCAGGAGACTACGATCCCCCTCGTTTGCATCCCCATGGACTCGGCCCGCCACGCAGTGTGCACCACGTGGTTTACAGCTTGCAACATTCCTCAGAAACAGCTTGTGGAACTTTGAGTAGAGGCATGGACCGCTTCACCCCGAAGCGGCCCGTCCTGGATGGCTCTTAGTCTTGCTCTTTCCGCGCTTTCTTGCGGCTGCGCTTGCGCGCCAGAGCTTCTTTTACACGCTTCCTTTCGCCGGGCTTCAGATAAAACGAGTGACGTTTTACTTCTTTAATGATGTCCTCGGTTTGTACCTTTCGCTTGAAGCGGCGAAGCGCGTTCTCGAGGGATTCACCCTCTTGAAGTCGAACTTCAGCCAATTTGACTGCACCCCCCTACCCGCCCTGACGGGACCATTAAGTTATGGCAAGCCTTGCAGCCTAAGTCAAGTGGAATGTGCAGAAATTTTCGCCTTTTTCCATGTTTCAACGAGTGCGGGCAACTCCCCGTCGCACGTGGGCCCACACTTGTTCCTGAAGATGAGGGTGGCGTTTTAGTTGGGCCGCCGTCCGAGCCGAACTTCACAGGCTCCTCCTCCTGATGTTCATGGCCTAGAAGTTCATCCGCATCGACAATTGCAGACGCCGCGGCGCGTATGCACTATTCAACTGGAGAAAATTCGTAGGTTGCTGATAATAGGCTGGATAGTAAGTTCCTCCGGCATACTGGCTGTACTTAATAAACTGACCCGCCGAGTTATAAAAGCCAATATCTGAGATGACGTAGGTCTTGTTATCGCGGTTAAACAGGTTGAACGACTCCGCGTTAAGATCTAAGTGGCAATGCCTGCCAAACTTGATCCTTTTTCCTAAACGCAAATCCATGGTTGCATAATCCGGACCGGTGAACGCATTCCGGCCATAACCGGCCAGCCGGTCGTTGCTCGTATTACCGTCCTGATTGGCATCGCCATACACCTCCGCATTAGCGGGACGCCCCGACCCGTACGTCATCACCCCGGAGATTTTCCAGTGATTGAACATGGCCGCCAGAGTTCTTTGTCCCGTGTCAAAAATACGCGGCTCTTCCATCACCGCCACCGTAAGCCGATTCCGCTGATCCGTCACACTCGGCCCACGCTCGCTGTTCGCCGCATAGGAATTCTGCACGGTCGCCGGCTGCCCCGCCACCAGCGCATCTTGCCCATCGTCAACTGCGTGGGCCCAGGTATATCCCACGCGGAAGGACAACCCTCGTGACATGCGTTTTCGTAATGATACGGTCATGCCGTGGTACACGCTCGACGCCGCGCTTTCAAATTGATCGATCGCGCCCAGTTGCGCAATCGGCCGCTGCAACGGATTGATGCACGGCGGATAGGGACAATCGAGGCTGTATGTCGTCTGCCACGTCGAAAACGACTCCACGTTGTAGAACGAGTTTTGGAACTCACTCCCGGTCGGGTCGTAGACCGGATAGCTATAGAGCGTTGGCGGCGGCAGGTTCACATCCCGCGCCCGGATCATGTTCGTACCATGCACAAACAGATATGAGACTCCGGCCGTGAATCCATCCGCCAACTCCCGCTCCAGCCGCAAACTTGCCTGTTGTACGCGCGGCGTCTTAAACCCCGGCCCAAACGCCGCCACTTCAGTTGTCGCATATGGCTGCCACGACGCCGGCAACGCGCAACTCACCGGGCCGCGCGGACAGTTCACCGCGGCATTCGGATATTGTGGAAAAACCTGGTTTTGGTAGTAATCGGTGTTATCGAGTTCCAGGAACTGATTGGTCACGCCGTTGTCGTTCATCACCGCCGACTCATAAAGCTGGGGGAGGCGCGTATAGAAGATCCCGTAACCCGCCCGCACCATCACCGGCCGCTTGTCACCGATGGCATACGCGAGTCCAATCCGCGGGGCAAAGTTCTTGTTCGGCTCCGGCATTTTCCCCGCTAAGGGCCACAGCGGATTGCTCACCATCCCCTCACGCGAGAAAGTTTGCCGGTCATAGCGCACTCCCAGACTTGCCGACAAATGACTCGTGAGCCGCACCGTATCCTGCACGAATGCCGCATAGTCGTTGCTGTTTGGATGCGAAACAGGGTTGCCGAAGTTCTGCACATAATAACGAGCGAGGTTGGCGGTGGGACCGGTCCAGGTGCCGGAGTCGAAATCCCAACTGGGCATTACTGTGTGCGCCCACGCCCGCAGCGGGGTCAAGTCCACTCCTCCGTGCATCGGCACTAACGTCCACGGGTTCACGGAGATGTAGTTGAAAATGTATTCTCCGCCGTATAGGGACGGAAAATAGTTGTAGTCCCAGGTCCGCATCAGGTCGCCGCCGAACTTCCATTCATGCCGGCCGCGGCTCACGCTCATGGTCTCGGCCAGGTGCAGCCGGTGTTCCCGCGTCTGCCGCGGCAAAATCGACGACTGACCCATATCCGAGAGCCAGTTGTAAATTTCCGTTCGCGTCGCCGTTGAGTTCGGATATGACTGCTGCAGATCGCGCGAAAATTGGGCCCGCAGATGGCTCGTCCATCGCGGCGAGAGGGTGCTCGTCAGCGTCACGGCGGCGCTTTCAGTCCGAACCTGCTCCTCCCCATTCCCGCTTAGTGCGTCATTGGTGACCGGGCTGGATGGATCGAGAAATACGTTATTTTGTCCGTAATACCGCGAGGTAGTCAGGCGCGCCGACAGCAGGTTGCGTGCCCCCAGCACCCGGTCAATCTTCAGAAATCCGGTGTTCCCCAGCATCTTGGCAGGAAACGTTCCGCCCTGTTGCGAGAGCTGCGCCGCCGCCCCAGCCACCAGAGTCTGATCGCATGCCGACCCGCCAATGTGCGGATCGCAGACCTCGTAATCCAAAGGAAACCCCGGCGTGCCGAGCGCAGGCGTCACTACCATCTGCCCGTTCCTGAATTCCACCACTGTCGGCAGATGAAAGATGTGCTGATCGTAGCCGGCGAAGAAGAAGGTCTTGTTGCGTTGGATCGGCCCGCCGACCGTCCCTCCAAACTGATGCTGCTGGCTGCTGGGATTGAACCCTACAAACGCAGGTGCCGCCCCGCCGATCGCACTGTCTCGCAGATAGTAAAAGGCGCTTCCATGCCAGTAGTTCGATCCCGACTTCGTAACAATATTGACCACCGCGCCGCCCGACCGTCCCGACTCCGCCCCATAGCTATTTGAGGACACGCGGAACTCCCCAACCACTTCGTTCGAAAATTGGTAGGGCGCCCGATAACGTCCCCGAGCCTGCGCGAAGAACCCGTTGTTGTCGTCCGATCCATCCACCATATAGGTCGTGTTGTATCCGCGAATGCCGCCATAGGAGAGGTCACCATTCGATCCCGAAGTCAAACCGCGCGGATCCTGCGTCACGCCCGGCGTCAGCAGCAACAACTCCGTGTATCTCCGCCCGGCCAGCGGCAGGTTCAAAATCGCCTGCTCGTCGAGCAGCGCCGAAGGCCCGTTGGGGCTCGTGTCCACCATGGGCGGAGCCCCGGACACCGTCACGGTCTCCTTCGGTCCCGCCACCGTCAGCTTGAACGCCAACTGCTGCGCTGCGCCAATCTCCACCTTGATCTCCGGAGAAATCTGCGGCGACATCCCTTCCGCCTCCGCCCGCGCCGAATAATTTCCGGGCGGCAGCAGATCCACGACAAACCTTCCCGCCGAATCCGTACCCGTGTGATAGCGCACTCCCGTTTCGACGCAGATCGCGACAATATCCGCGTTCGTCACCGCCGCGCCCTGCCCATCTACTACCGTCCCGCGCAGCGCGCCGCTCGACGCGTCCTGCGCTGACACCAGAAATGATGTCAATAATGCGAACGTTGAGAGGACAAGTGCGCGAAGCAGGCTAGCGGATAGAGAACTACTTCCACGAAAAATGTTGTGAACTGAAACTAGAAGTGACGCACAGCAGCGCATACCAATCCCCTCGCGTTCGAGACCTCGGAATCGGAGGGGATTCGCGTAGACCCTTGAAATCTATATACCAAAGTGCGGCCGTCCGGACTGTGACGGCCGTACGGCAAAATTGTTCGGTTCTTTCTCTCACCAAAACACCTTAAACCGGAAGATCCGGGACAGCGTGATGTCTTAAGTAGTGAGTCTTCCCCGCAAGAAACTTAGACCTGAAAATCGAGGGTAACGACGAACCGGGTGTAAAATGGAAGTAGTTCTTTGCTGGCTAGTCCCACCAGTGGGGGCGTCCCGGATTCGACGGAGATGCTTGCGGCCAGGAGGCATGCCGGGGTGTGAGCACCCGTAATCGCTTGCAAAATGATAATTGCCAATCAACAGATGGCATACGCAGCCTAATTAGTTAGGCAGCCGCTCTTCGCAGCTTCGCCCTTGGGCCGCGAAAGAGCGTCGCACAGAGGGCTGCTCTTCCCGTCTACGTCTGGGGCGGAAGGCTAAGATCTCAGGCTAGCGACGACTGTTTCTTGTCCGTTCTGAGCAGCCGGCGCGAACGTCTTGGGGTAATGCCCAAGGCAGGAACTGGAATAAGCATGTAGTCTCCTCGCCAGTAACATTTTCGGACGCGGGTTCAACTCCCGCCGCCTCCACCATTTAGCAAAATTATTCCAACTCAAACGCCAGCCACTGTAAACCACCTGCCCGCTCCACTTGCAAGACGACTGCGTCATGCGGCTTGATCTGTCTCATGGCCGCGCGCAGAGAGCTCAGAGAATCGATCGATGCCTGATTCACACTGTGAATGACATCTCCCGTCTGCAGACCAGTGACAGAACTCATAAAGTCAGCGACGCGTGCGACTACGATAACTCCCGAAGGAATGCGTAGCGGACCGACCATCGAACGTAAGTCGTCGGTCAAATCGAGCGCCAGAATGCCCAGCCGCGAGACCAGATTTTCGCGAGAATTGGCAAGATCCGGCAGGGCATCCATGGGGTCTTTCATTTCAAGCACGGGGATGAACAGAGTCTTCCGTTCGGTGCCACGGAGAACCTCCAACTTGAGCACGTCATCCAGAGGATGCAGGTACAAGACAGAGGTAAAGGCCGGCAGTGTGCCAATGAGCCGGTCATCGGCCCTGATCACGATGTCTCCGATCTTCAGACCGGCTGCTTCCGCAGGGCCTCCAGGCGTCACGTCATCGATTACGACGCCCCAATCCTGTACCAGCCCCAACCCTTTGGCCAAGGTGGTGGTGATCGTTTGCGCGCCTGCCTTAATCTCGATGCGATGCACATGTCCATACTTGCGCAGGCTCTCGTACACGAAACGGACGATTCGCGCCGGGATGGCAAAGCCCAAACCCTCGCTGCCACCCGCCTCCGACAGAATAAAAGTATTGATCCCGACCACGTAGCCGTCCGAATCGACCAGCGGGCCGCCGCTGTTGCCGGGGTTGATCGGAGCATCGGTCTGTATGTACACCATCGGACGGTTGGGATCGGCCTGCCGCGCAACCGCACTTACTACGCCCATGGTCACGGAATTCTCCAGTCCTTCGGGACTGCCCATGGCGAACACGATTTCTCCCTGATGCACTGGACGCCGACTGCCAAGCGACAGTGTGGGCAGGCCAGTCAGGTCAATTTTGAGGAGGGCAAGGTCGGTGTCCTTGTGGATTCCGACAATTCGAGCCTCGACGATCCGCTCCTTGCCGGCAGGAACAATCTGGTCGGGAAAGTTTACCGTTGATACCGGAAGAGCCACATGGATGCGTTGTGCTCCTTCGACCACGTGGGCGTTCGTCATGATGTAGCCGTCCGGGTCGACGATCACACCCGACCCGATGGCGTGTTCGCGGGTTATGAGCGCGGTTTGACCGCGACGATTCTCTTCGAGGGCGCCGTAACCGGTGACAACTATTTGCACGACGGCCGGCGAAATGCGGGCCGTGAGTTGTTCGATTGCGGAATTCAGTTCCTGCAATACAGGCGGAGGTTCGGCAGGCCTCGTTCCAACTTGCTTTGCTTTGTTAGAAAGGGCCTTGGCTGCTTCAGAACCGGCAACCGATGGGGCTGGCTTATCTGCTTGTCCGAAACCAGGAGCTGCCAAGCACAGGCATAAAACGAACACAATCACACTCGAAAGCGGGAACTCGAATCGACTTTCCCGACTGCAAGCCAGGAAGAACATAGCGACACGCTCCTTCGGCACACCCCAGTCATTCTAAGACCGACGCCGTGATTACGGAGCCTGCGCCTGCCTATGATTTAACCTCCCGATCTAACCTCGATGCATTTTCAAATCTCGGCTCCCGGAAGCAGCATCCAAGGACCATGCGTCACAAACTTCTTTCCGACCAACCAACGACCTACGCCCTGATCTTCGAGACTGGTGACGAACTCGCGTCCGGCCTCAAGCAGTTCGCGGCGCAACAGAACCTGGCAGGCAGCAGCTTTAAAGCCATTGGAGCGTTTTCGTTCGTCAAGCTGGCCTGGTTTAACTGGGAAACCAGGAAATATCAAACGGCGGTCGAACTCGACGAGCAAGTAGAGTTGCTATCGCTCATCGGCGACATCACGTTGCAAGATGGGAAACCGCGGGTTCACGCCCACGCCGTCGTGGGCAAACCCGACGGGACCGCTCACGGAGGACATCTACTCGAGGCTCGCGTTCGTCCAACCTGCGAACTCATACTCACCGAGAATCCTCAGCATCTGCATAGGCAGATGGATCCAGAGTCAGGTTTCGCGCTGCTTCGCCTTTAGCCTTGGGCGGCGAGAATGTCTGCTGAGATTGATCTCAGCCTTGCGGACCGCTCATCGATTGCTTATCGTAACCAAGTGAAATTCCCTCGCAGCAGCGGAGTCCTCCTCCACATCACTTCCCTTTCCGCGCGCTTCGGCATTGGCGACGTCGGGCCTTCCGCCTACGAGTTCGCTGACTTCCTGGCTGATTCCGGCATCAAGCTCTGGCAAGTTCTCCCGCTCAATCCCACCGGATATGGCGATTCGCCCTATCAATGTTTTTCTGCGTTCGCCGGCAATCCAATGCTGCTCAGCCTCGACCGCCTCGCCGATCAAGGTCTCCTGCAATCCTCCGATCTCGCGCGCGTTCCAACCTTCCCCGACGACTCCGTCGATTACGGTTCCGTCATTGCGTACAAGCTGCCCATCTTGCGCCGCGCCACCCAGGTCTTCTTCGCCGACGCCTCGTCCTCCGATCGCGCAGCCTTCGAGCGCTTCTGCGAGCAATCCGTAGCTTGGCTCGACGATTACGCGCTCTTCATGGCCGTGAAAGATGCTCACGGCGGAATCATCTTCACCCAATGGGATCCCGCAATCCGTGGTCGCGATCCGCAAGCTATCCGCGAATGGTCCGATCGCCTCGCTCCCGAAATCCAGGCCTTTAAGTACTGGCAGTTCGAGTTCTTCCGCCAATGGTGTGAGCTCAAGAGGTATTGTCAGGAGCGCGGCATCCGCTTCATGGGCGACATTCCTATCTACGTCGCGCATGACAGCGCGGACGTGTGGGCTCATCCCGATCTCTTTTACCTCGACGCGAATGGCTCGCCCACGGTTGTGTCGGGCGTTCCGCCCGACTACTTCAGCACCACCGGCCAACTCTGGGGAAACCCCATCTATCGCTGGGAGGTGCTTGCGGCGAGCGGTTACAAGTGGTGGATCGATCGCTTCCGAGCCTCGCTCGCGCTCTTTGATATGCTCCGCCTCGATCACTTCCGCGGATTTGAAGCCTACTGGGAAGTTCCCGCCGGCGAAACCACGGCGATGAATGGGAGATGGGTGAAAGGGCCGGGAGAAGAGTTTCTCACCGCTCTCCAGAATGCCTTCGGCGGACTGCCCATCGTTGCCGAGAACCTCGGAGTCATTACGCCTCCGGTTGAAAAACTGCGCCATCAATTTGGACTTCCTGGGATGAGCCTTCTGCAATTCGCCTTCGGCAAGGATCCCCAAGGTCCGTCGTTCCGTCCGCACAACTACAGCCGCGACCTGGTCGCCTACACCGGTGGCCACGATAACGACACAACCGTCGGCTGGTGGAATAGTTCAGTGGGCGCGGACAGCACACGCACGCTGGAAGACATAGACAAGGAACACGCCTTTGCTCGCGCCTATCTTAACTTGCAGGATGACTCCGAGATCAACTGGGCGATGATCCGCGCCGTGTTCGCGTCGGTCGCCGACATCGCGATCGTTCCCCTGCAGGATGTGCTCGGCCTCGGCACGGAGGCCCGCATGAATCTTCCCGGCCGCGTTAGCGGGAACTGGAAGTGGCGTTATCTTACAGGCGCATTGAAGAAGGAATTGAGCGCGCGCCTGCGGTCTTTCACTACTTTGTACGATCGCTAGTTGGTTTGCTCTCCGGCATTAATTCTCCGGTAGCGAACACGTAGGTTGTCGCCTTATCGAGCTTGATATTGGACTTCGCGGAAGAGAGCGCCAGGGTGCCATCGTTATCGCGCGTTGACTCGATATCTTTCATCGCAACCCGGCTCTGAGAGACTGGCGCGGATGGCGACGGCATCGAGTTTGGCGGGAATCTTGTCCCTCCCATACCCGGACCAGCGCCCGGCACGCCGGGCCCAGCCGGACAATTCATGCCCAAACCTCCAAGCGTTCGGCAATCTTCCTGATCGGCATCCTGGGGCATTGGCACTGGGTAGTACCAAGCCGTCAAATAGACCTTGATTGGCTTCGATTCTTTTTTCCACTGCACCGAATCCATGCGAATGGCGAGGCGCGACGGATCCGTCTTCGACTTGGCCGTGGAGTCTACCACCTCTCCCGAGAAGATTGCGCCCTCGGGAATGACCGCGCCTTTTACCAAGGTCGCAATGGTTAGCTTTGCCTCAACTTTCGTCCCAACCGGAGTTTTGCCGGCGACGACATTTTGCCGCATGGTCACGGGAAATTCCTGCACCAAGGCGGCATTCGGAGCACTCGCGGGCGACGTAGGGTTGGCTTGTGCAGACGAGGACGGCGGGAAGAAAGAGACTAAGGTGAGCAACGCGCAAACGATGGCGCCAGTGATTGCGCGCCCGGTTCGAACAACGAATCTTCTCGTGGACATTTACGATCTCCCGCAATTCGGCTGGCCGAGTCGCAGTGAAAGGCTCCTTAGTTGGAGTCTATCGCAAACGATGGAGTTGTAATGCGCTCTTACTTTCCGCTGGCCGCGGCGTGCGCATGTTCTGTCTCTTTCACGGACTGGCGGGCAGACACGGAGAGCTCTTTTTCAATCGAGGCGAAACGCCGAAAGACTTCATGCAGACGGAGTGCCATGTTGAGGATGGTTTCGGCCTGGGAAAGGGCAGGCGCCGGCAATCCAGCTTCCAGGGTGAGGAGTTCGGCATTGCCGAGAACGGACGTGAGCGCGTTATTGATGTTGTGACGCATCTCGACGATGTAGCGTCCCAGAGTCGCTTCTGCCTGCGCCACGTCGCAAACAGCCTCGGCGTCGCGCGCACGATCTTCAGCCTGGCAGCGTCGCAGAATCTCGCGTCCCAATAGCCCCGCGATCGCGGGCCACCGCGGCTTTTGACCATGCCCTTTGCCATGGCCCAATTCACCGCCCAATTCAATGACATTGCTTGCGGCCCTTGCAACTTCTTGTTGGGGCCAGGAAGACTGCGAGCGATTGGAGTACACCAAAATCGCGGGCTTAGACGCCGCAGCGAGCGCCTGTTTCAGCTCCGACCGGTGTTCGGACGTCGTTGCGTCCGCGATCGCCAGGTCGTAGTTGCCGCCCACAAACTCGCGAAATAGGCCCTGTTCGAGGACCGTAAACTCAGGCGGATTTGAATCGCAGGGCCAATTCGCAGCAAGCTCCCGCGCGAAGACGGGATTGCTCGATAAGATCAGTACGGTGGGGCAGCTGAGGTGCATGGTCTTAGTTCGGAGGCTCGGCAATCTTATTCCTCGAGAACCGAGCCGGAGTCGGAATCTCCCGAAGCAGCCGCAGCCCGCACGGTAAGCGGCTTCTGCTCCGCTTCGCCCCGGAGGGCGTCATCGACCGCAGCCCTCAGATCGACGAGCATGCGTAATGGATGACCCGACGAATATTCGGCGTGGAACATCACTTTCCACGACTGGCAGATCATGCGCAAACGAGCCGTGGGCTCTTCGGCGGAAAATTGCGCGCGCCGGCAGTCGACGGTATTGATGCCACGGCGTTCCAGTTCGCGCAGGCCGTCCTGAATGGCGTTGAGATCGCCGTGCATGAGACGAAAGAAGGTGCGCCGGATCATGAAACCGAAGCGCGCGAAGGCGGCCATGGCGGCCGGATCGAAGTAGTTGTCTCCGGCCTGCGATTTCAGCTTGCGCCCCTGGTCGAGCGTGCCGCTGTAAAGAAGCTCGCTCAGACGGGAGCACTTGCCAGCCGATTGCATCAGCTCATCCAGCGGCGCGAGCGATTCGGGAACTTCAGGGGATTGCGGGCCGAGCACCGGCTCGAGCACCTGGGCAACGTACTTCAAGTCCACCTCGGAATCTTCCATGCCCGCCGGCGTGCAAAGAGAAAAATACTGCACCAGCAGGAAGTCGATCTTGTCGCGGTCTGACCCGGACTTGATCGGCTTGCGCAAGTGGTGCGCGATGAGATTGCGCAGCACGGCTTCACTCGCCAGAGGTGTCGTCTGCAAGAACTGCCGCAACTGGTGCACCTGGATCTGGCGGTCCACCTGCTGAAACCATTCTTCAGCCTGGGTCTGAAATTCCGCGTCATGGTTTTCCGGTTCGCCGGTGGCACCCGCCATGGAGAGAGGACAGGCCGGCACTTCGATGACAAATTCCGAGACCAGCGCGCGGTAAATGGGCTGCAACGCCTGCAACGTGGCGAATGCGTCCTGTGGCGATTGTTGAGGAGCAGTCATGATTTCACAATCCAATTGGGAACGGGTTTAAGGAAGCGAGCCGCAACTACGGTCCGCTCCGGGTGATATTGAACCGCGACGACGGAGGCTTCGGCCCGAAGCGCACCATCCCTGCTTTCGAGGAGAAGGTGGTCGGCAAACTCCAGCGGCTGGGTAACGACAAATAGAACTTCGTGCGGTGTGCCGAACTCAATTACGGTTTCCTGCAACGGATGCCAGGGATTTTCGACCGCCCCGTTGCGTTCATCTTTGGTATTGGTATTGCTTTCTGTACTCTCGCCATGCTCACTGGCCGATTCCTGCGGGTTAGCATGACTTAATCGAATCGGAATGCGGACCGGCGTCGCGTCAGGAAAAAACCTGGCGAGGCGGCTTACAAAGTCGAACTCAAGAGCACGGGCAGTGGCACTGGCCTGGTTGGGCACAATTAGACCTCGGTTAGAACCTCATCCATATCCATTGACTACGAGCAGCCGAGTATTCGCTCTTCCTGTTTTGGAAGACTTGCGTTCAGACTCAGTTGTGCTTTATCGCCGTGGAATGATGCACGAAGAGCGCCGAACTCTTGAAGGACATGAACCGACGAACAAGTGTCAGAAAGCAATGGTAGTTACAGCGCGACTTGGCGCATCTGGCGCGAACTTTTGGGAGGCCGATTGCAACCCTCGTCTCACACTGAAACAAGCGGCGGGAATCGTCTCAATTCGCAAATTGCGACCGGGAGTTGAGACGGCTATTGCAGAGTAGCTGAGGCGGGCTCAGCCCGCACTCCGATGTTATAGCGCTTGAGCTTTCGATAGAGTGTGGCGCGGCTTATGCCGAGCATTTTGCCCGCGCGAGCCTTGTCCCCATTGACTTGCGAGAAGACGCGCGCGATGGTCGCGCGTTCAATGTCTTCAAGGTCGGTGGTCGTGGGCGGAGACATCTCCTGCACCGCATGCAGTTGCGGGATGGCACGCATCTCGTCGCGCGTGATCGGAGCTGGCAGGTCATCCAGGCCCAGCATGCTCCGGTCGGTGAGCGCGATGGCGCGTTCCAGGCAATTTTCCAGTTCGCGCACGTTGCCCGGCCAATCGTAAGCCAGCAAAGCCTTCATCGCATCACCCGAGATCTGCACTGCGCGGCCGGGCGCGAGCCGTTCCAGAAACCAGTGCGCGAGGATGGGAATATCCGAACGCCGCTCGCGCAGCGGCGGCAGGGAAATTGTGACCACATTCAAGCGGAAGAAAAGATCTTTGCGGAACGTTCCCTTCTTGTAATCGGTCTCGAGATCGCGGTTGGTGGCGGCCATGATGCGCACGTCCACCTTTATCTTCTGATTGCTGCCGACCGGCCGAACCTCTTTTTCCTGTAGAAAGCGCAGGATCTTCGCCTGCATCTCCAGCGGAAGCTCACCCACCTCGTCGAGAAAAATCGTTCCCGTATCCGCCGACTGCAGCAGCCCCTGCTTGGAGCGGAGCGCGCCCGTAAACGCGCCCTTTTCATAGCCGAACAATTCGCTCTCGATCAGAGTGGGGACAAGCGATCCGCAATCGACCGCAACAAACGGACGTCCAGCCAGGTTGCCGCGAAAATGCAGCGCACGCGCGACGAGTTCCTTCCCGGTCCCACTCTCGCCACTGATGAGCACGGGAGTGCGCGTGTCCTTGAGCCGCGAGATCATCCGTAACACGTTCTGAATGCCGGGGGAGTTGCCGATGATGCCGTGGACCGCGGTCTCCGTCTCGGAGCGCTCACGGAGAAAGAGATTTTCTTCTTCGAGGCGAACCTTGTCCGCCATGCGGCGCAGGAAAAGTCGTAATTCATCGAGCGGCGCAAAGGGCTTGGAAATGTAGTCGTAGGCCCCCAGTTTCATGGCTTGCACGGCAGTTTCCACCGAGCCATGTCCCGTCATGACCGCGACTTCGATGCGAGGATGGCTGCGCTTCACCTGCTCCAGAAATTCCAGGCCACTCATATGTGGCATCACCAGATCCGTGAGCACCATGTGCACCGGTTCCGCCTCCAGGACAGCAACAGCGGCATCACCGCTTTCGGCCTCCCGGCACGAAAAGCCGAGCGACTCACCAACCGTCATACAAAGGCGGCGAATGGTTTGCTCGTCATCGACAATCAATAAACAAATGCGGAGGTCCGATTTCATCATGCCGCCTTGCCCATGGTTTGTTCGACCACGGAAATGAAGTCGTGCACGCGAAATGGTTTTTCGACGCAGGGCGCGCCGGTGCGGCGTAGCGTCGCAGCCGTCTCCTCGTTGGCGATGTCGCCCGTGATGAACACGACCTTACCGGCGAGGGTGGGCCGGTTCGCAACGATCCATGCGTGCACCTGTGCGCCATCGACGCCGCCGGGTGTGCGCATGTCCGAAACGACGCCATGAAACTCGCCGCTCGCGAGCAGGTTGAGCGCCTGCGCGCCCGATTCAGTACATACCACCGAGTAACCGTTGCGTTCGAGAGCCGAGCGGACGAACTCCAGAACTGCGGGCTCGTCTTCGATGAGAAGCACTGGGGCACAAGCGGATCTGATTCCAGTTTGTGTCATTGTGGGTACACTCCTGCAGCCGCTCCGAAGGTTGCCGAGTCCGCCGCCAGTGGCAGCCGAACGACGAACGTGGCGCCTTCGGAATCAAGATTGTTGTGACAGATGATCTCGCCGCCATGTTCGCGGACGATCCCATAGCAGATGCTGAGGCCAAGGCCGGTTCCCTTGCCGACGTCCTTGGTCGTGAAGAAAGGATCGAAGATCCGGGCCGGATCGGCGATTCCGGTACCGTTGTCGCGGAATGCAATTTCGACGTAGCCAGCGGTGCGCGCGCTCATGATCTCGATGCGCGCCGGGCGTCCGCACTCGCGGACTGCGTCATACGCGTTGTTAATGATGTTGAGGAAGACCTGCTGCAACTGATGGGAGTCGCCGACGATTTCCGGGAGCGACTCGTCGAGCCGCTCGACAACCTGAATGCCATGGCTGATGAAGTCATAGGATCGCAGTTGGACCGTGCGTTGCAGGATCGAGTTCAACTGGACCGGCTGCCGCCGCGGCGGCATTTGGCGCGCGAAGCTCAGCAGATTTTGAACGATCTGCTTGGTGCGCTGCGCTTCCTGCAGGATCACCCGCAGATCGCGGCGCGCGCTCTCGGGCAAATCCGGATTTTCCATGAGCAGGTCGGCAAAGCCCAGGATGGCCGTGAGAGGATTGTTGACCTCATGCGCGACTCCCGAGACCAACTGTCCGACTGCGGCCATCTTTTCCGCATGTACAAGTTTTGAACGCAGCACGGCGGAGTCGGTCACATCCGTCATCACGACCACAATGTTGCTGACTTTCCCCTCTTCGTTGTTGATCGGGCTGAGATTGACCGAAAATTGTCCGCTCGCGCCATCGCCGCGAATAAGAGGGAGATCGAAGTTATCCACCTGCTGGCCGCGCGCGACCGAGGCCAAAGCCTGGCGCAGCGCATCCCGCCGCGGCGCCGCGCAGAAATCCGAAAAATCGTGTCCGACCAACTGGCTTTGCTGAAATCCAAGCCCGCCCCAACGCCGGTTGGCATAGCTGATAATTCCCGTCGTATCCGTGACCAGAATCAGGCTCTGGGTGTGGCTCAGGATCTTGCCGGAAAAATCGCGTTCTTTTTGGAGCTCGGTCTGCGACTGCCGCCAACCGGTGATATCGAGCATTAAGCCACGCTGCTGAAGAACATTGCCGCCGGCATCGCGAACCGCATAGCAGTTCATGTAAACGTGAACCGGTGAGCCGTCTTTGCGCCGCAGGATCTCTTCGTGATTGTGCATCTCACCGGTTTGCTTGAGCAGCTCTATCAATTCCTCCCGCCGTTGCGGCGAGAAATAAAGCTGGGTGGGGATATCGAGCTGAAGTACCTCCTCGCGGCTGTCATAGCCCAGGATGCGCACCAGGGCATCGTTCACCTCAATGAAACGGCCCTGCGGAGTGGAAACGTAAATCCCCTCCTGAATGTTGTCGAAAAGTTCGCGATAGCGCCGTTCGGCATCGCGCCGGTCGCTGATGTCCTTGAGCACATGAACGGTCTGCATTTCGCCGCTCAAGCTGCTTAGCGTCTCATCGGACCCAGACAGGCGAGGCTCGATCTTCTCGGGATGAATGCGCGAGGTGGAAATCAGAAAGGCGCGCCCCAGCCCGGGATGGAAATATTCGTCAAGTCCCTCGCCCGTGCGGCAGAAGGGACACGAGTGCGGAGGAGCCGCCGTGGATAAGGCGTCGAGCGCCCGCATATTTACGCCGATCAACTGCTCCGGCGCCAGCCCAACCAAATCGGCCAGCGAGCGATTGACGCGCAGGATGTTCCGCTGTTCATCGTGCACCACAATGTAGTCGCTGATCGCGTCGAAAACGTCCATCCAATGCTGGTTCGCCTGCTGCACCCTGGTAAACAAGCAAGCATTTTCGAGCGCGACGCTGGCATGCCCGACAATGGCACGCAGCAACTGCTGATCGTCGGCCGCGAGAACGGCTCCCCGATCAGCTAGACAGAGCACACCGATGAGCTCACCCGATGAGCCGGTCAAGCGCGCCAGCGTGCAGTCGGCCCATCCCAGACTGGTTGCCAGCGAGGACCCAAGCACATCGGTGGCTGGAGCGAGGGCCACATCGGTCGTATGCTTCTGCACCGCCGTCCGCAATGCCTTGCCGAGCTGTTGAACCAGCGGTTTTTCTCGTACCTCGACGCCGGCGCGCAAAAGGACAGTTTCCAGATTTGGCGTCTGGAAAAGGCTAAGAGCTACGGAGCGTCCTCCAAAGAGTGTGGCCGTGCGCAGCGCGAGGTTGCGCATGAATTCCGGCAGATCGAGGACGGTGTTCAGTTCGAGCCCGATTGAGACCAGCGTCTCGGCTCGCCTGCGATGCTCCTCTGAACGTTCCAGATTCCGAGTCATTTCCAGCGCGATAGCAACTTGCGCGGCCAGCGCGCGAGCACGGCGAACATCCTCGTCGCTAATCGCCCCGGGAGTCGCCCGGTCGAGCACGCCAAACATGCCGAGTATTTCGCCGTTTGAGCCGAGCAGCGGTACGGCCAACAGTTGTTTGATGGCAAAGGCCGCGACGAACTCGAGATTCGCGCCCAGGGTGCTGGCCGCATCTTCCGTGAGGAATACATCCTTTTGTCTGAGCTTGCGCACGGTGACGCCTTCGTCGAGTGGAATATCGACGGGCCGAGCGCGCCCGTTCTCGAATCCCCAACGAACATGGAAAGTGGCGCCCTCGAGGAGACCAATGAAACAGCGCTGGAAGCCAAGGAAACTGGCGGCGCGCACGACCGATGTATGCATGAACTGATCCAGTTTGCCCGCCGACCCAAGTTCACAAGAAATCTCGAGGATGTCTTGCAATTCCTCTGCTTGGGCGCGCGCCGTGGCATAAAGCTCGGTGTTGGCTGCGACGACCGCTCCAAAACCGGCAAGCGCCGAAACCAGCGTCTTTTCATCCTCGGTAAATGGCGCCGAGAGCCGGGGATAGACAAGGATCGCACCGTGAGAATGTGAGGTGCGGAAAGGAGCGGCGACCAGCGTGCCGGCGGGAGAATCCGGGCCGAAGTGCGAAGCGCCGTCGATGTTGACGGTAATGCGCTCGCCCGCGGCCACGGCGCGCGCCGCAATCTCGAGCGCCGACCGCAGATCGTTCTCCTGGGCGCGCGCCCGAATTATCTGCGCCAGATGCGGAAATTCAGCCGAGGCCGCCAGCAACTGAAGCAGATTCTCGCGCTGTACAAAGATGAGCACGGCGGGCGACTGCAAGAGGTCGCGGAGCCTGTCAGCGATGCTCTCCATCACCGGCGGAGGGTCAGGCGAGCCGTGGAGTTGGGAGGCCAGATCGGCCAGAATGGTGGCTCTCCGCTTTTCTTCCCGCGACAACCGATTTAGCCGCAGCGCTTCCAGCGCGGTGCAGAGTTGCGCGGCCAGGATCGTGACTCTAGCCTCGGCGACCTCGTCGAAGGCTGCATCGGCGCTATGCAGGTAGGCAATGGCACCAATCACTTCGCCGGCTACGAGCAACGGCGCCGCTAAGGCGGAACGGGCGTGAAGGTCGCCCAGCATCGGATAATGAGCCAGACCCGTCTCATTCAGAACGACAGGATGCCGTTTCTGGAGAACATCGACGGCCACCGACACGTCTCCCGTGCGCAGCCGGGTGCCGTGAAATCGAGATGCCTCCTGCCCGTCCGCTTCGACTCCGACGAGTTCTCCCTCGGCCGTGCAACTCCAAAAGTAGGCGCCGCTGGCGTGGAAGAAAGCGCGCGTGAGACGGCAGAACGACAGGATCAGTTCGCCAGGGTCGTTGCGTTCAACAGTAGTGCGCGAGAGTTCAAGAAGAAGCTGCTCGAATGCCTCAGAATGAGACACTGTGGGGAACCCGGAATTTCCCTCGTAGCTCGTCAGCTCGCACCATCCGCTCGATCTAAGCGGTTGAAAATAAGCTAATTATGTAAAAAGGCTACGCTCCATTCTCAAATTGAGTCAAGCGAGAATGAGCGTAGGGGTGCCAACATGGGAAACCAAAGTCACACCTCCTTCTATCTCATAGTGATATCGCCGTTTGCTGACCTGGCCCATAGCGAAAGTTCCACGACACGACCTAAACACCAGCGCCTCAGCAGCTTGCGGAGATCACCAAAGTAACGCATGAGGCCAACTTTTGGTTTCGAGCCGAGCTTGAGTAGAAGAAGATAGGGTTGCTGATTAAGGGTTACGAGAGGAGAGGACTGTGTCCCTACAGGGCTGGCGAGGCATGCTGATGGTGGGTCTGCTGGCCATCGCCACGGTCATTCCAGGCTTCAGTCCTATCGCGCACGCGCAGGAAGAGAATGGCCGCAAAGTACAGACCAAAGTCGAACCGGTATATCCGGAGCTCGCCCGGCGAATGAAGATTACGGGAGTTGTAAAGGTCCAAGTCATGGTCGCTCCCAACGGCACCGTGAAAGATGCAAAGGTTGTCGGCGGGCACCCGCTGCTGGCGAACGCTGTAATCGATGCGGTCCGGAAATGGCACTACGAAGCCCGCCCAAAGGAGACGACCGAAAACCTGCAGTTCCGCTTTGACCCAACCCCATAGAACTCGGAAAGCGGCTGTCCAGGAAGGCAGAAAAATATGAGCATCAGAAAACAGTTGTACTTGAGCTTTGGCGTCATCCTGGCAATGGTGCTGATCCTGCTCGCGGTCAACATGGTAGCGGTGTGGCGCGAGCATGAGGCCAAAGCCGCCGCGCAGCGTTCGATCGACATGACGGAGGCGGTTTCGGTTGTGCGCTTCCAGATGATGCAGAACCGCTTGCACCTCCAGAATTACCTGCTGAGCGGCGATACACGCGACGTCGAAAAGATGAACGATGGCGAACACCTCCTGTCGAACGCGCTGCATCGCGCCCAGGAACTTGTCAATTCCGATCAGCAGCGCAACAGCCTCGAAAAAGTGCAGGATCTTGAGAAGGGCTGGGACCGCGATTTTGCCAGCCCGCTCGTCGAACGGCGCCGGGCCGTCGATAGCGGCAATGCAACCGTCGCCGAGTTGCAGATTTTCTATCTCCAAAAAGATCCGGGCTCGTTCGTCTCGCGCTCCAGCGACGTGCTCGACGAAGTCGACCGCGAAAACCGCGAATTGCTTGACAAGCGCCACTCCGACGACCAGTTGGCTGCGACCGCGACCGTCGTAATCGCCATCCTGAGCTCTTTGTTCGCCTTTATCGTGGGCGCTATTATCGCCTACCGCAAGACCGATGAAATTACACAACCCCTGAACCGCCTGATCCTGATAGCCGAAAAGATTGGCCAGTCGGGAGAGCTGGACCACAACATCGATGTGCGGGGCAAAGACGAGATCGCGCAACTAGCCCGCACCTTCGATTCGATGGTGAAGTACTTGAAAGAAATGGCGGCGGTCTCGGAGGCGATTGCGGGCGGCAATCTGGGAGTCGAAGTGCACCCGCGTTCGGACAATGACACGCTGGCCAACGCTTTCCGGCGCATGGTCGAAGGACTACGGGGCCTGGTGCGCAATGGACGCGACGCGGCGGCACAGGTGGCTAGCGCGGCCACGCAAGTGGCCAGTTCTTCCGACGAATCCGCCCAAAACAGCCTACAGACCTCCTCGGCCATCGATGAAGTTACGAGCACGATGCACGAGATGAGCGTCAACGTGCAGAACATGGTGAAAAGCACGCAGACCCAGGCTTCCAGCGTCAGTGAGACCTCCGCTTCGATCGACCAGATGGTGACCTCGATCCAGCGCGTCGCCGACACGGCCAAGGTTCTCCTCGATATCTCCAACCGCTCGCGCGAAGAAGTTCACAGCGGTCTCGGCACGATGGAAAAGGCCACTGACGGCTTGAATCGCATTAACACGACCATTCGCTCGGCAGGGGCGATCATCGACTCGCTCGGTACACGCGCCGACGATATCGGCAAGATCATCGAAGTCATCGACGACCTGGCCGAACAAACCAATCTTCTTGCCCTGAATGCCGCGATCGAAGCGGCCCGCGCCGGCGAACATGGACTCGGCTTTGCCGTGGTCGCCGACGAAGTGCGCAAGCTGGCCGAAAAATCGGCGCAATCGACCAAGGAAATTTCCGAGCTGATTCAAAGCATTCAGAAAGAAGCCCGCAAGGCGGTCGACAACATGGAAAACAGCACCACGATCGTCAATGAAGGCCTGAATCTCGGTCAGGACCTGAACGCGGCGCTGCGCAAAATCTCCAACGTGGTCACCGAGGTTTACAAGTTCGCGCACGAAATCGGTGCGGCTACCAATGAACAGTCCCACGGTTCGACGCAGATCGCAAAGGCAACCTCCCGGCTGAACGAGATCACCCACGAGATCAACTCGGCGGTCGAGGAGCAGGCAGCGGGGGCGCAGGCGGTGGTGCAAGCCATGGAACGCATGCGCACGCTGGTCCAAGCCTCCACCTCGGGCTCAACCGAGTTGGCAGCATCGGCCGAACAGATGTCGAAGATGTCGCGCGGCCTGTTGGAGTCCATGGACCGCTTCTCACTCGAATCGCGTGACACGAACCGCGCGGCGGCGCGCCATACCACCGCAGGAGCCCGTTAACTTGACTGCGTCTTCAACCCGGGAAACCCAGATTGTCGGCTTCAAGGTGGGGCGCGAGACCTATGGCATCCCCATCATGGCGCTGCACGAAATTGTGCGCGTGCCGGAAATCACCGCGGTCCCCGACGCCCCCGCGCACCTGGAAGGAGTAATCAATCTGCGCGGCAAGATTGTTTCGGTGGTCGATCTGCGCAAGCGTTTCGGCAAGCCATCAACCGCGCTTACCCGTCACAGCCGCATTCTGGTGGTCGAACATCGCGGCCGTCTGGTGGGCATGATCGTCGACTCGGCCTCCGAGGTGCTCAAGATTGCCCAAGACGACATCGAGCCGGCGCCCGCGATGATGAAGGAGGGTGGCCTCGATTGCGTGACCGGCCTCGGCAAATTTCAGAAGAGGCTGATCATCTTGCTCGACATCGACAAGGTCTTAACGGTTCGCGAACCGCGCGCTGGCCAATCGGAGGACGACGAACGGCCAGCAGCCGACGCAAAGCCAAAAGCAGGGGCAAAGAGCGCCGCCACCGGCAAGTAGCCCGGCGCAGCGAAGGAACAGCTCCGATACCAACTCCATGAACACGAGCGAAGCACAAGCGCCCGCGCTGACCGAAGCCGAACTCAAACTGGTCCAGGCCCTCGTCTACCAGGAGTGCGGCATGCACTTCGATGACCGCCGCACGCCTTTTCTTCAGGACCGTGTCATCCGCCGGCTCAAAGAGTGCGGCATCGATTCCTTCTACAGCTACTACCGCCTGCTTATCAGTCAGCAGGGCAAGCAGGAACTGGCGAAGCTGCTCGAAAACCTGACCGTCAACGAGACCAGCTTCTTCCGTAACAAGGCGCAACTGGATCTGTTTCAGCGCGACGTTCTCGAAGACATTCTTCAACAAAAGCAGGAACGACGCGATCACAGTCTGCGAATCTGGAGCGCGGGCTGCTCCACGGGCCAGGAACCTTACACGATTGCCATGCTGGTCGCCGACGCGCTTTCTTATCACGCGCTGCGCAATCCCATGCCCGCCGCACCCACGCTGCCAAAACCGCTGGTGCCCGCGCCCTGGCGTCTGGAAATTCTGGCCAGCGATATCAGCTATTCGGTTCTGCGCGCCGCCCAGGAGGCTTCCTACACCGAGCACCAGATGTCGCCCGTCGATTACAACTTCCGCCTGCGCTATTTCGACAAGGTGGGCGCGCACTACGCGGTCAAGAAGAGCATGAAAGAGCTGGTGCACTTCGACTTTCACAACCTCAAGACCGAGTACCTGCCGCAGCGCAACGACATGATCTTTTGCCGCAACGTGATGATGTACTTCGACGAACCCGAGCAGAAGCGGCTGGTCGAAAAATTCTATCGCTGCCTCAATCCCAACGGATACCTTTTCGTCGGCCATGCCGAAAGCCTCCTCGGCCTTTCCGACAAATTCCAGATGGTGCATCGCGACGCGGGCACGGCTTACCAACGCATTGAGGTCAAATAGTGAGCAATCCCCCAGATGACCGGATGAGCGAACTGCGTGAGCTGTTCTTCGAAAGCGCGGCCGAACTCGTCGAAAAGCTGAACGAGGAAGCGCTTCGCCTCGAGAAGACTCCGGGTGATGCGGAAACCTTCCGCAGCCTGCGCCGCATCGTGCATACGCTCAAGGGAGACGCGGCTGCTTGCGGCTACCGCGAACTCAGCGAACTGGCGCACGAGTTTGAAGATGTCCTCGGACTCAAAACGAATGCCGCAGTAGTACCCGAAGTGGCGATGCGCGCGGCCGACGTATTCGGCGCGCTCATCCACGCCTACCACGCGAAACAAAAGTTGCCTGACTTCCAGCCTTTGCGCGCGGAGATCGCCCGGCTCGCGCACCCTGAACTTGCTGGTGCCACACCCAAGGCCGCCGAAGTCGAAACGGCGAAGGGCACCGACAAGAAGACCGTGAAAGAGACGGCCCCGTGGTCGGAGTACGAACGACTTGCAATCGCCCACGCGGCCGAGGATGGCAAACGACTTCATCACATAATCGTTCAGCTCGATCCACAATGCGGCATGCCGATTGCCGCGCGCCAGATGATTCAGATCGCCCTTGGCAGCCTGGGAGAGCTTCTGGCAGTTCATCCCGCCGATGGGTCCACTGCTCCCATCGATCGTGTGCAAGTCGCGCTCGCCTCCGGGAAACCGCTGGACGAAATCCGTGCAAAATGCAGCATCCCGTCCATCGCCCAGAATGTGGAGGTGAAAGCTCTCGTTGCGCCTGCGCCGCTCAGCGAGCAACCTCCCGCAACGACCACTAGCCAAGCAAACGGCCAAATCGAGCCGGACCATGCGGCCAACGCCGAGGGAGCCGAAGGGCCTGCTGTGGCAGACCCGGCCCCTTCTCCCGTGAACACGGCCGACAACATTCTGCGCGTCGATGCCGAGCGCATCGACAGTGTGCTGAACCTGGTTGGCGAACTGATCCTCGCCAAGTCGATGCTCCAGCAGACCCTCGCCGAATTCGGCCAGCGCTTCCCGAAAGACAGC
The DNA here is from genome assembly GCA_963698865.1 of uncultured Acidobacteriaceae bacterium. Lineage (GTDB taxonomy): Bacteria > Acidobacteriota > Terriglobia > Terriglobales > Acidobacteriaceae > Acidiflorens. Next base: position 380,177 of record CAVOSL010000008.1, read on the forward strand.
CTGCGGGGGAGGTTCAGCGACGTAATGGCCTTTCAGTCGCGGGTCCTCGGCGACCTCCAGCATTCCGTGATGAAGATTCGGATGGTTCCCGTGGACCAGTTGTTCCGGCGGTTTCCGCGTACCGTTCGTGACGTTGCCCATCAATGCGGCAAGGAAGTCGAGCTCACCATTGAGGGCGGAGACACCGATCTCGACAAGAGCGTCCTCGACGCGGTTGCCGAGCCGCTCATGCACATCCTCCGCAATGCGGTGGCACACGGCATCGAGGCGCCCGGCGAACGGAGTCACGCGGGCAAGCGTCCGCAGGGCGCGTTGCGCCTCAAGGCCTATCACCAGGGCAATCAGGTCGTCATCGAGGTCTCCGACGATGGACGCGGCATCAGCGCCGAAAAGGTCCGGCAGCGCGCGCTTGTGCAGCGCCTGTTGAAGCCGGAAGAAGCCGCGCGCCTGACCGAAGCGGAAACTCTTGAGCTGATTCTTCGTCCCGGATTTTCGACCGCCGAAGAGATCACCGAACTATCCGGGCGCGGCATCGGCCTCGATGTCGTCCAGACCGTGCTCACGCGTCTGAAAGGCTCGGTGCAGATCGAAACTGCGGCGGGACGCGGCACGACCTTCCGTTTGCGTTTGCCGCTCACGCTCGCCATCCTGCGCGCGCTTCTGTTCCGCGTCGATCACCGGCTCTACGCGCTGCCGCTAAATGCCGTCAGCGAGATCACCCGCACCACCGAATCGGAAGTCCACGAGGTGGAACACTACGAAGTCCTGCAGTTGCGCAACGACGTGCTTCCATTGCTTCGTCTTGGCAGCGCGCCTGGAACCGGACCGGAAGCGCCGCGCCAGAAAGTCTTTGTCCTGGTAATCCATCACGGCGAGCGCAAGTTCGGGCTGATGGTTAACGAACTGGCGGGCGAAGACGAGCTGGTCATCAAGGCGCTCGACGATCAGTCAATCAAGACTGACCTCGTCAGCGGCGCTTCTATCCTCGGCGATGGCCGCGTCGTGCTGATCCTCAACCTCATCGCGCTGGTCGAGCGCTTCACGCGCTCGCGCTCCAACAGCAGCCAGCCAATTGCGGGCTTGCTCTCGAATCTCAATGCCGCGCCCCAAAGCCGCGCGCCCCACACGCATCACACGGCAGGCGGTCAGGCATGAAGAAACGCCTGCGAGTGCTGGTCATTGATGACTCCGCACTCATGCGCAAGCTCATTCCGCGCATTCTCGAAGAGGACAGTTCCATCGAGGTTGTGGGCACGGCCATGGACGGCAACTTCGGCCTCAAGAAGATCCAGGAACTGGCGCCGCACGTTGTCACCCTCGATCTCGAAATGCCAGGCCTGAACGGCATCGACACGCTCAAGGAGATCATGCGCCGCTGGAACCTGCCGGTGATCGTGGTCAGTTCGCACAGCACGGCGGGCGCGGCGATCACGCTCAAGGCTCTGTCGCACGGCGCCTTCGACTTCGTCGCCAAGCCGACCGACGTTTCCGCGCGCATGCCCGAGATTGCCGGCGAGTTGATCGGCAAGATCCGGGCCGCGGCGCAGGCTGGGAAGAGCGCTCCACTGTTCCTGCCCGAAGAAACGCCCAGCGAACTGGTAAGGAAACAGGCGCCAGCGGCGCCGACGCGCGTGATCGCGATTGGAGTATCGACGGGTGGGCCGAACGCTTTGCAGTACCTGTTCTCGAATCTGCCCGTCGATTTCGCGGGCACGATCCTCGTCGTTCAGCACATGCCTGACGGTTTCACGGAACTCTTTGCCAAACGCCTCGACGATACCTGTCCAATCCGCGTCAAGGAAGCGCAGTCGGGCGATCTGCTGGTTGCCGGACGCGCACTCGTCTGTCCGGGCAATCGGCACATGAGGGTGAAGAAGCTGCCGCTCGGCAACGTGGTCGTGCTCAACGAAGAGGAACCGGTGAACGGTCATCGTCCTTCGGTGGACGTGCTTTTCCGCAGCGTCGCATGCGAGTTCGGCCCGCGGGCCGTCGCAGTGCTGATGACTGGAATGGGGGAAGATGGAGCCGCGGGAATGGGAGAGATCCAGTCAGCAGGCGGACTGACGATTGCGCAGAGCCGGAAGACGTGCGTGGTATTTGGCATGCCGAAAGCCGCGATCGAACGCGGGTTTGCGATTCATACCATGGATTTGCAGGATCTGCCGAGCGTGTTGCAGGCGCAATGCTCGGGCGATCGCGGGCATGCAGATGAAGGAGATACTGGTAAGGGTGCGAGCGTTGGGAGTAACTAGAGTAACTGTGCTTTATCGTAGAAAGATGATAACTATGGTAACTGGCGTTATCTATCGGAAGGCAATGGGGTCGTGTTTAAGTGTTAAGAGTGGAGGAGTGTCATGGAACAGTTTGCGCCCGTAAAACGGAGTGGGGACAACCAGCCGGTGCGCTATCTGATCGTGGACGATTCCGTGTTCGCGCGCAAGAACCTGGCCAAGATGGTCGAGTCTTTTGGCGGCCAAGTCGCCGGCGAAGCGGGCGACGGAGTCACGGCGATCAGCGAATATGATCGGCTTACGCCCGACATCGTGTTGATGGACATCACCATGCCGCAGATGGAAGGCATCGAGGCGGCGGAAAAAATTGTCGGCCAGCATCCCAGCGCGCGCATCGTGATGGTCTCTTCGGTCGGCTATCAGGAGAACATTGTCGCTGCCTTGCAGCGCGGGGCACGGCATTTCGTGCAAAAGCCGGTCAAGCCCGAGGTTCTTTACGAAATCATCAAGTACGTCATGCGCGACGATCAGAGCACGCCGCAGACGGCGGGCGCGGGCGCGGGAGCCTAACCGAATGCGCATGGAACTGATTCAGCCCTTTTTGAACTCCGCGGACGCGGTGCTCGCGCAGGGGCTCGAATCCACCGTATCCATCGAAAATTTGACGATGGATGAGCAAGCTTACCGGCGGAGGGGGATTGCTGCTGAGGTGTGCCTTACTGGGGATATTGAAGGGCGCATTATCTTCGATGCGGATGAGAAGACGGCTACCTGCTTTGCCGGGCACATGGCTGGCGGCGAGCTTGAAAGCAGCGACGAGTTGGTGCGCGAGGCGGTCTGCGAACTGGCCAATCAGATTATTGGGAATGCCGTTACTGTTTTGAACGATCAGGGGTTTCATTTTCGGGTGCATCCGCCCACGGTTCACACCTCCGAGCAAGGCTCCAAGAGCAGCGAAGACACCGAAGCCGTGGTGCTCTGCTTCAGCACCGAGCGCGGAAAAGTCTATATGAATGTTGCGCTTAGATATCGGCACTGCTCGCTCGAGCAGGCCGCCGCCGGGCGGTAGCGGCAGTTCTAGTTCTCAGTTTTCAGTTCTCGGTCGGTCCCACTCAAACCAAAAGAAGGCTTGATTGGGCCACCAGTCGGCCTTTCCCATGCGGAACTTCTAATCGGCTTCCATGCCCTTCGTCCGGTAAACCGAGTATCGTCGAGATCCGAGGACTCGCTCCAGAAGGCCGCGAGCTGCGAGCATGGGATCCAGCAGCGGGTTGTGATAGACGATCCAGACCGGACGGGGCGCGCCAGTCCACGACTCCTCGAGATTTCGGATGACGCGCCGGAGTCCGGGCTCAGGCAGCGGATTGAACAGATAGACGACAAGCGGCGTTTCGGGAAAAACAAATTCTCGGGCATCCAAGCATAACGCGTCGATGGATGCTGCGCTTCGCGCCGGCGACTGCGCTCGCCAAGCCGCAACGTTTTCCTCGGCCGCGCGGTGTAGCTCCGCAATCAGCTCGACGCCGATAATTTTTTTGAACGGGTACTCTGTTGCCATCAGCAGCGCCCGCCCCTTACCCGCGCCAATATCGATGAACGTAAATGTGCGAAAATCGATCGGCAAAGCCCCCATCATCTCGCGAAACAAGCCGGGTTCGGTCGGCTGATACGGAGAATGAAACACGCCCAGCAACCGAGTTCGCCAGTCAACCGTGCCCGCGGTAGTATTAACGCGCTGTTCCCAGTCGTACTCCATGTCGCCATAGCGTGAACGCTGCCGTGACGGAGTGGAGTCGTGCACAAATCCCCACAATTCACGCGCCAGAAGAAACGCGGCGCCAGCCGAGCCGCGAGCAAGCGCGTTTTCGCGCCACCAGCCGCGGAGCGACGAACGAAGTTGTCGAGAGAAATCCGAAGGCACGTTTCAGATGCTAGCAAAAGAAAGCCACGAGCCGTGGGCCATGAGACTCGCAAGCAACAACCGATTCCTCGCTACGCTCGAAATGACATCTCTCAAGGAATGAAACGCGGAAACTGAGAAAATGAAAGCTGACAGCTGAGAGCTGAGAGCTATTTTGGCTTCGGCATGGGCGATTCCATTCCCGGCGGAAGGCCCTTGGTGATGTACAGAATGCTCTCCGGATCCTGCACTTCCACGCGTCCATCCGCCATGAGTTTGTAAGCGTGCCCATTGGGATCGAGCGGGGTGCCATGAATAAATCCCGCCCGTTCCAGATTGGCCATGCTGGCAGGGAAATGCCCGGTCTGTTGCCGGTACTTTGCTGCAAGCCCCTCCAGCTGCGTGACCTCTTCATCCACCTGAAGCGCCCGCAAATGATCGACCGCGTTCTGCCGGATCGACGCTTCCTTCGTGCTTTGATAGGTCGAATACCACAGGATGCGCGCGGTCTCGAATTCGCCGCCTTGCTGCGCCATGCGCGCCGCCAGAATCGGCATGAACCCGTTCGTGATTGGAAGCTGTGCGCCCTGCGCAAAGGCCTCCGCCGCTCTCGGATAATCCTTGAATTCGGTGAAGTATAAAAAACCCAGGTTGTAATAAAGCCGCCATTTGTCGGGATTGTGCGCAATGCCGTATTGCAGCAATTGCAGGGCTTCGCCGGGGCGTCCCGCGCCATTCGGCGGCTGCGGCCCTAAGAAATTCGCGCCAAACTGATACGGCGGAAGCATCTCCGGATCGAGTTCCGCGGTAACCTGCAGCAAGGGGGCAAGCAGCCGAAAGTCCCCCGAACCTTTGTGATGCTGGGCGCCGAAATATTGCACTGCGCGCGTCCAGTAAATGTCGGCCAACAAACCCGTATATCCAAGGCACAGGCGGCGCAAAGTTGTTGCCGAACGGATGTAGAGCGTCTGCTGCGTCTCCTGCCTCATTTGCACGCGATCAATCGCGAAAAGCACGGCGATACCACCCGCCATCGAAAGCAGCAGCACCGCGGCCGCGATCGCGTTGACTCGCCGCGCGTTATTCATTTCAGGTTTCGGCGCTGGAAGATCAGCACCGCTCCCGAGATCGCCATCGCGGAATAGAGCAGCGCGTAGGCCGTGTTATAGAGAATCAGCCGGCCCGGGACCCCATCGCCATGCGCCGCCTGGTTAATGATGTTGAAGGCGGAAAAATTCGGCACCAGATAGGCGATTGCCGTCGCAATCGCACCCGGGATTCCATGCGTAAGGCGGGCAAACCCACGCAGGTCGTCGGCCAGACTCCCGATCACAAACAAGGCAAACGTAAACACCGCCGACATCAGCGGCGTCGAGAAAGACGAAAAAAGCAGGGACAGCGCGCACACGATCAGGAACTCAAGCACGATGAAATAAAGCGCGAGCAGCACCGAGATGTCGGCCTTATCGAATTTATGCGCCACATAAAGAAGCGCCAGAAAAACGCCGATCGCCATGAAGAACGTGTTGACGATCAGCGTTCCGGTCAGCCCAAAAAACTTGCCGACCACAAACTCCCAGCGCCGCACGGACCGCGACAGCACCGTGTACAGCGTCTTCTTCTCGATCTCTTTTGAGACCAGGCCAATTCCGATGAAAATCGCGATCACCACACCGAAGAGCGATATCGCGGTCAGGCCGAGGTTCACGACCACCAACCGCTCGATGTCGATGGAAATCTCGCCCACCAGCACCGCCGCTCCCGAGAGCAGCAGCGCAAACGCGATCAGGTTATAGAGCACGCGGTCGCGCACCGCTTCGCGAAATGTGTTGAACGCAACGTAGCCAATTCGCGAGTTCATGCGCCCGCTCCCTTGCCGTTTTCGCGCGGCCGCAATTTCTGGACGTAATATTCCTCGAGCGAACCCCGCACCGGCGTCAATGAAATCAGTCGAATCTGCTCGCGCCGCAGAATCTCCAGGGCTGCATCCTGCTTCTCTTCCTCGACGACCGCGTTCACCATGTCGCCGCTGACGCGCGCTTCAGCGCCCAGACTCGTTAGAGCCGCCGGCACACTTGACGCGCAAAAGATGATTTCCACCCTCCGCTGCGCCTGCGAGGTCAAATGCGCGACCGCGCCCACGCCGCGCAACTCTCCCTGATAGATGATGGCCACCCGATCGCAGAGCGCTTCGGCATCCGACAGAATGTGCGTTGAGAAGAACACCGTTTTCCCCTCGTTCCGCATCTGCTGGATCATCTCCCGCACTTCGCGCCGTCCCATGGGATCAAGCCCAGACATCGGTTCGTCCAGAAACACAACCTTCGGATCGTGCAGAATCGCCTGCGCGAGTCCTACGCGCTGCAACATGCCCTTGGAAAACTTTCGCAACTGGAGGCGCGCCGCATCGGCCAGCCCAAAGCGCTCCAGCATCGCGGCCACTCGTTTTGACCGGTCTTTAGCGGGCACGCCGGAAAGTTGCGCATAGTACGTCAACAGCTCTTGTGCCGTCAGGTAGTCGTAGAAGTAAGGCTGCTCGGGCAGGAACCCGATCTGTGCTTTCACTCGCGGATCGTCAAAGTCCATCCCTAGAATTCGCGCCGTGCCGCCGGTGGGCGTAACCAGCCCCATCAGCAGTTTGAGCGTCGTAGTCTTGCCCGCGCCATTTGGGCCCAGGAAGCCAAACACTTCGCCCTCTTCGATCGTCAGCCGCAGCGGGCGCAACGCCAGCTTCGGACGCATGCGCCAGAAGCCGACGTGATAGGTTTTTTCTAAGTCCTGGATTTCAATCGCTGCCATGGTTTATGCGTAAACGACCCGGCCCAGTGCGTGGAAGTTCATGTAGCGATTATATGCAATGCCCACCCCCACTGCGGCCGAACGCCGCACCCACGGTTACCAAGGTAAAGAGGGTCGTCTTGAGGCCCGCGAGGCTTTCAGTTTCCAAATCCGGAGGCCAGGAAGCAAGCGCCGAAAGCCGGTTCAGCTACGTTCAACTTGGGTTCGCGGTGTTTGGATAGTAGAAACTGCAGCACTCAAAAAATGTGCTTCCAAGCAAAAGGCGCGGCTTTCGCCGCGCCTTTTCTTATCAAAGGTGGTGTGACTAATTCAGCGATGGCACCGAGGCGTCACAAGTCGTGATATTGGTCAGGCTGAAGCGTACCACTGCATCCTGAAACGTACAGAAGTAACGAACGCCGGACACGTCCCACACGAGTGGATTGGCGATCACCTGATAGGTCGCTGTCGGAGTGCCATTCGTATTCGACATGCTGTAGGTGTACCCGCTCTTCGATCCGCTAGCTAGCACCGTATCGATCATGCAGGCGCTGGTTGGGTCCGGAGGAGCGCAACTCGTTCCCCCCAGGGCCGTAAGCGACGACGAAAAACCCGCCGTCGGATACGCCGATTGGTAAGAAATCTGCGCCGTGTTGATCGTCCGCAGGCCGCTCACCGCCGAGGACTCATTCGCCTCCATCCGCGCGCGCAAATAACTTGGTACGGCAATCGCGGCGATAATCAAAATGATGGCCACGACAATCAACAACTCAATAAGAGAAAATCCTCGCACCCTTTTCATCCCAAGATCCCCAATCTCCCAGCAGACTCTTCTAATACGCCAACGTCATGTCATGCACTTTGAATGCCGGACGATTTTCATCCGGGCCACTTCTAACCCCTTTTGAATGCAGGCCGAATCTGACACGCTCCGCTCAAACGGCGAATTCTGGCAATCCCAAGCGCTGGAAGTGACATTTTTCGTCAGGTTCGAAGACATAAAAAGCGAGAAACGTGTAGCTTCTCTAGCTCTTCACCTCCACCAGGTTGAGCAGGGGGCTTGCACCCCCAAGCTGTCGAACATGTTCGGCACACAACAAAAAAGCAGGGGATTTCTCCCCTGCTTCTTCTAGGCTGGTACCCTCCCCCAGGTACTTTGCCAACTCAAACTTACTGGTTCAACGGCGACTGCGTGTAGTCGCAGGTCGAGATCGACGCCGTCGGGTTCACGCGTACGACCGCATCCGCGAACGAGCAGAAGTAACGCACGCCGCTCTGGTTCGGCTGAATCGGCGAAGCGAACATCTGATAGGTCGCATTCGGGGTGCCAGACGCGCCGCCCAGCGAGAACGAATAGCCGCTCTTGGTGCCGGCAGCCAGCTGGGTGTCGATCAGGCAAGCGCCCGTCTCGCTAGGCGGTGCGCAGCTCGAGCCACCGAGGGCGACCAACGTGCTGGCAAAGCCGACCGTCGAGTAGCTGGAGTTGAAAGTGATCTGAGCCGTGTTTACGGTACGAACCGACGACACCGCGGACGATTCATTGGCAGCAATACGCGCGCGCAGCAGGTTCGGGATTGCGATCGCCGCGATGATAAGAATAATCGCGACCACGATCAGCAGTTCGATTAGTGAGAAGCCCTTTTGTTTCCGCATCGATATTTTCCTCGTCTCCGTTGACTTGTGTGGTTGGATGACCAACTCGCTGCTACTATCGCACTCTTATTGCCACCGACCCAAGTGACCGAAGTCAGGTGTCCCTCCGTGTCAAATACCTTTCATTTCAATGTACTTCCGCCCCCTAGTCACCTCAACCAATTGGGCGTTTTTGCCAGTATGACACTTTCAGGGAACCATTTTGACAAATTTTGCCACTTTCAGCTCGCCGTCAAACAGGCCGCTGGAGGCGGAAACTAGCCTATCGCAAACCGTCATCCCCAAATCAGAACGCCCAGACCATCCATTTCTTGCAGTTTATCCCATTAACAGCTCCTTCCCGTGGCAATGCCCAACGAGCCCCCTTTTTCTCCGCCCCAGGGCCACAAATTAACGGGCTGTCCATGTGGAGATTTTCGCAATCGCTATAACTCACGTAACAGAAGAGTCGGCACCCGCCTTTGCGCTCGCGCGCCAGTGCTGCACAATGAAAAGTAACTATGCCCACCATGACGTCCGAGCCTGCGGGTCTTGCCGGGCGATCTCCCGCATCCGCGGGGAATCGGCGCCCGCGCCAGTGGCTTTGGGTCGCAATTCTCGCCTTCAGCGCCGCCGCCCCACACCTCCCCGCGCTACGCTACGGATTTGTTTATGACGATAAGCCCCAAATCGTGGAAAACCGCGACTTGCTCACGCTCGAAAATATTCCGCGATTTTTTACCCAGTCGATTACCAAAGCGGTGGGTTTGCACAACGCGGCCCAGCCAGTCTTCTATCGCCCGTTGTTTTTCGCACAACTCTGCCTCACCCGGACCCTTTTCGGTCCCGGGCCGTTCGGCTTTCATCTGGTCTCGTTACTCTTTCACATAGGAAACACTCTCCTTCTTTATTTCACCGCCCTTCGGCTCGGACTGCGCCCCGCCTCCGCTTACCTGGCGGCCATGCTGTTTGCCGTGTATCCGGTTCACGTCGAAAGTGTCGTCTGGGCCTCGGCATCGCCGGAGTTGATGGTGACAGCGGGCATATTGTGCGTGCTACTTGCTTTCCTGATCGGACAAGCGTCTTCCCCGAATACGGCGCGCTATGGGTGGCGCGCGTTTTCGCTGGCAGCCTTCTTAGCCGCCCTGTTTGTAAAAGAGACAGCGCTCATCACATTGCCGCTCGTCGCGGCGATCGCGTTTCTCGAATCTCCCAGTAAGACCTCGACACGCTGTCATCTGGCAGCCCGCCTCGCTCCCTATGTCGGCGTCGCCCTCTTCTACTTCGCAGTGCGAACGCACGTTCTTCATGGACTGGTCGCCACCGTCACGCCCGCATCTTGGCTGACCATGGCCAGAACATGGCCGAGCGTTTTGTGGTTCTACGAGCGCCACCTTCTTCTGCCCATTCACACCAGCTTGCTCTACGATTACGACCTGGTCGAACACGCGACCATGGCTGCCTTCTGGATTCCTCTTGCTGCGGTGCTGGCTACCTTGGCGGTGTCCGCGTTTCTGCTCTGGCGGCATCGCTCGCTCGCCGTCACAGTTGCTGCACTCTTGATCGTTCTGCCTGTCCTTCTCGTCCTCGATTTTCGGGTGTTCTACTGGGGAGACCTGGTTCACGATCGCTATCTGTACATCCCCTCGGCGGGCTTTTGCATTCTCGCGGCCATGGCATTGTGCGAGTTAGGACGCCGCTTCGCCAAGACAATCACCCCTCTTGCACAGCAACTGCTGGCCGCGGGCTTGTTGTGCGGCGTGGCCCTGACAACCATCGCCGAGTCTCAGCCCTGGAAGAACAATCTGTTATTGCTGGCCAAAGCGGCTGCAATCGCCCCGCGAAACATCGCCGCCCAAATCATGCTCGGGGATGAACTCGAGTCGCGAAATAATTTCGTGGAAGCCAGGATTTGCTATCAGCGAGCTCTGGAATTGACCCCGGCGTGGGCGCCAGCGTGGTTTGCTTATGGGAGAACGCTCCTGCTCACTCACGACCCGGAAGACGCGATCCAAAGTTTCCAGCGCGCGGTTCGGCTGGAAGACAGTCCCATTGTTAAGGTCTGGCTTGCCTCGGCCTTCGAGAATATGGGCCGGCATGACGACGCGCGAGCAACTCTCAGCGAGGCCGTCGCTCAGGATCCATCCATGCGGCAAGCCTATGTGGACGTGCAGAACAAACTGAACACTCGCTCGCCGAACACTGCCTCGCGGAACTAACTCCGCTTCAGCAGCAAGCAAGTCATATCGTCATGCTGCGGCGCGTTGCCGACAAACTGATCCAGATCGGCCATCAAGCTGCGCAGCAGTTCCGCCGGTGCCGACCCGGCCCCCCGGTCAATCATCCGCACCAACCGCGGCTCGTCATACTCTTCACCGGCCGCATTGACCGCTTCCACCATGCCATCCGTAAAGATGACGAGCCAGTCTCCCGCATCGAGACGAGTTCGCCCCACCTCGTAGGCCGACTCCGGCAAAACGCCGATCGGAATTCCTCCCACCTCGGGCCGCTCGATCACTCCTGACTTTCTGCGCAGCATCGGCACGTTGTGCCCGGCATTGACATACGCGATCGCGCCCGTCGCCGGGTCGAGCTCCGCCAGAAATGCCGTCGTGAACCGCCTTCCTTCCTGGCTGTTCGAGCAAGCATAGCGATTCAGTTCTCTGGCGAGCTGATCGAGCGGCGTGGGCATGCTCGACAATGTTCGCAGGCTCGCCTGGAACGTCGCCATCAGCATCGCCGCCGGAATGCTCTTTCCCGCGACGTCCGCCACGGCAAACAGTATGCGATCTTCCCCCGGGTTCGCCCCGGGCCGCAGAATCACGTCGTAGTAGTCGCCCGCCACGGTGTTCGCCGGACGTGTGGCGTACGAGATCCCATACCCCGGAATTTGGAGCGGCGCTCCCGGCAGCAGCCAGCTCTGAATATCCTTGGCAATCTCCAGGTCGCGCTTCATCACCACGCGATCGGCCAGCTCCAGCAGCAGCACCAGAAGAATCACCAGACCGCCCCACACGTGCGTGTCGATGCTGACAACCTCAACGTGGTTCTTCCCGTTGGTGTACTCAAACCCGCCGGTTGGGAAAAACAGCAGGATGAGTCCCAGCAGCAGCAGCACGCGCCGCGCCGGCGACAGCTTCTCGATCACTGCCCAGAACAGCGCCTTAGCCATGTACCAGAAGCGTTGGCGCCGCGATTGTCCCTCTAGCCGTTCCCCTAGTCCCGCCGAATACAGCCGGTAGCTCGAGCGCGCATCTTTCTCAAACTGCCCCCAGAGTTGGTGCAACTCCAGCCCTTCGCTGACGCGCTGCCAAAAGCGATCAGCCTGCGCCTTGAGGCCCGGAGCGGGAGGGGTTTGCTGCGAGGTCGCCATGGTCAGCGACCATTATAAAGCGCATTGAATTAAGGAATGGAGCGACGGGCGCCCACGCCCGTCAGTTCGTGCGCCATGAATCAAGAGCAAGACAAGCAACTCGACGAAGATTATTGCTGTTTCTGAAGTCCGGAAGCGGCTGTCGCTCTGCTATCGGTAGCGTTCGCGCATGAAGCTGCCGATAGCGGAGTACGCAGCGCTCAGCGTCTTCTCGTCCGGCAGAAAAACGATGCGGAAGTGTTTGGTTCCGGGACGCTGCCCGAATCCCGATCCGTGCACCACCATCACGTGCTTCTGGCGGATCAACTCGGTGACGAACACGTCGTCGCCCTCGGGAATGTCGATGCGCGGATATGCGTAGAAAGCACCGCGCGGCGCTACGCAACTGACGCGCTCCGTCTCGCTGCACCACTTCATCGTCAGATCGCGCCGGCTCCGCAGCTTGCGCTTGACCTCGACAAGATGATCCTGCGGTCCATCGAGCGCCGCCGGAATTGCGTATTGTTCGGGATGGTTCGCACAGATGCGCGCCCGCAACAGCTTGTTGATGCCCTCAACGTAAGGCTTGATCACCGAAGCTTCGCCGCTGGCAATGCCCCATCCAATGCGCCATCCGGGCGCAAGATAATTTTTTGAAAGTCCGCCAAACGTGATCACCGGAACATCGGGCGCAACCTCGGCCATGGCGACGTGCGGGTCGTCTTCAACTATCAGCTTGTCGTAGATCTCGTCCGCAAAGATAACCAGGTTATGCTGCCGCGCCAGTTCGGCAATCTGCTCGAGCATCGCACGCGTGCAGACCGAGCCCGTGGGATTGTTCGGATTGATGAGCACGATGCCACGCGTGCGCGGCGTAATCTTCCGGCGAATGTCGTCAAGATCGGGCTGCCATCCGTCTTCTTCATTCAGGTAGTAGGCGTTGAGTCCGATGTCGAGCTTCGCCAGAACCGCCGAGTAGAGCGGATAGTCGGGGCAAGGCGTGAGCAGGTTGTCGCCGGGATTGAGCAGCGCCGCAAGGCAGATGTCCACCGTCTCGCTCACACCCGACGTAATGAAAACATCCTGAATAGTAGTGATGCCCTTGCGCGCAGCCTCGCCGCGAATCGCGTCCAGCGCCGGCTTGATGCCGGAAGAAGGTGAATATCCGTTCTTGCCGTCGCGCATGGCCTTGTAAACGGCCTCGATCAGATGCGGCGGTGTCACGAAATCAAAAACGTTGGGATCGCCAATATTCAGCGGAAGAATTTTGTGACCCTGCTTGGCAACTGCGTCGGCGATGCAGGCCAGATCACGGATGGCGTAATGAACATTTTCAAGACGGGAGGCACAGTTGATTTCGCGGGCTTGGGTAAGTGGCATGTGGAAATTCTACCCGCAGAGACCGCGAAAACGCAGAGAAATGCAATTCTTCCTAACTAGCGGGGTGCCGTGGCTTCGTACACCGTCTGCCCGCCCACCACCGTCTCCAGCACCTTCACATTTGCGATATCGTCCTCGGCAATCTTCAGCGGATTGCGATCGATAACGATGAGATCCGCGAGTTTGCCGGCTTCCAGCGAGCCTGTGACGTCGTCTTCATGCAGTTCATAGGCGGCATCAATCGTGGCCGCTCGCAGTACTGTCTCACGCGAGAGGCCGGGGTCCTCGCCCAGCCGCGCTCGGAATTCCACAGGCGCATTCGGGACGTCGGTGCGCGTGACACCAACCTTAAAAGCAAGCCACTCGTCGAGCGGATCGACCGGCCAATCGCTGCCGAAGACAATGCGCGCGCCGGTGGCTGCCAGGAACCCCGCGGGTTCGAGAATCTTCATGCGTTCCGGGCCAAAGTAGTTCGTCAATCCCACCGTGTCGCCGGCTCGTTTTTCCCATTGGAACGAGAGCACGGGCAGCGCATTGAGCGCTTTGAAGCGCCCGAAATCGGCGGGGCTGACGATCTCGTCGTGCGCAATCGCGGGCCGAATATCCGCCTGGCCGATTTCTTTGCGCATGGCTTCAATCGCCTCGAGTGCAGCATGCACCGCGCCGTCTCCATCCGCGTGCATGTGGGGATCGATGCCCGCCCGGGCTAACCGTGCCAGGATTTCTGCCAAAGGCTTGGGAGGAAAATAGACTGCCGGTCCGCGGTTCTGGCTTGGCACCCAACGCGGATTCTCTTCCGTTCCGGCATTCATCAGGTACGGTTCCAGCATCGCGCCGGTCAGCGCCGGGACCGCAATCACGCCATCGAGAAACAGCTTCGCGTTCCGTACCGTAATACTCGGCGCCGCCTTGATCGCGCCCTGGTCATATTGCTGCTTGTACGCAACCACCTTCGCGACTGCACGAACCGGGTCGCGACCTTCCTCGACATCGATCTCCGGAGCGAAGTGCGCACGGACTGCGAGTTGCCCCGCAGCCTGCAGAGCCGTGAAGGAGGCAGCGTCCTCGGGAGCCGCGTCGGCATCGAGAAACGACGTGATGCCTTGACGGATCATCGCCTCCTGCGCCGCTCTCGCGGCGGCGACATTCTCTCGGGCCGTAGGCTTGGGAACGAGATCCGAATACACCGCGTATGCCGAGTCTTCAAGCAGGCCGGTAGGAGTGCCGTCGCCGTCACGCCATATCTTCCCGCCCAGCGGATCCGGTGTGGCTTTGGTGATTTTTGCGAGCGCAAGCGCCCGCGAGTTCGCCAGCGCCGTGTGCCCGAAGGACGAATACACAATGACTGGCCGCGATGTCTTCAGCGCGTCCAGCATCGTGCGGTTCGTCCTCAGCCCTGCCGGACGCATGGCCTCTTGAAACCAGTAGACCACCTCCAGCCACCCGTCCGGTTCCTGGCTCCTAGTCTTGTCGAGGCAAGCCTGTATCTCCCGCTGCATTTCGGCGACCGTGAGCTCCGACGTATAGTTGAGGCTGCACTTCCGCATCTTCAGCCCGGCTTCGAGCGGATGCATGTGACCATCCACGATTCCCGGCATAAGAAAGCCGCCCCTGAGGTCTGTGATCTTGGTCGCAGGACCAATGAAACGTGCAATACCTTCGTTGCTGCCAACGTAAAGAATGCGGCCATCGCGGATGGCAACCGCCTCGGCGATGGAACTTTTGGCATCGGCCGTGAAAACTGTGCCATTGCGAAAGACGCGGTCGGCGGGAACGTTGCCAGCGAAGGACGAAGCAAGAAGCAACCATACGGCCAGCAAAAGGGAAACGGCGAATCGGATCATGGTAGTAAGGGCCCTGAACTGCGCGAGATTAGCAGAGATTGCGTGCATGAGCCGTCAGAAGGCTCATCCCTCTGACTGTCTGACGTCTGACGGCTAACAGCTAAGAACTAAGAACCAAGGACCAAGAACTTCTTTATTCCGCTCTATCAATCTGCGCCTTCTGCAGTTTGTCGGAGTAATCCACGTACACAGCCTTCCACTCGGTGTAGAAATCAATCGCGCCAATGCCGCCCTCGCGATGGCCGTTGCCGGTAGCCTTCGTTCCGCCGAACGGCAAATGAACTTCTGCCCCAATTGTCGGAGCGTTGATGTAAGTAATCCCGGCCTCCAGATCGCGCACCGCCGCAAACGCCTTGTTCACATCCTTGGTATAGAGCGACGACGACAGCCCGTACTCGATGTTGTTGGCGATCTCAATCGCGTTCTCCAGATCCTCGCACGGAATGATCGACACCACCGGCCCAAAAATTTCCTCCTGCGCAATCCGCATCTTCGGATCGACATCCGTGAACACCGTCGGCTCAATGAACCAGCCATGCTGATACTCGCCCTTATCGAGCCGGTTGCCGCCCAGCATCAGCTTCGCGCCTTCCTCCCGTCCGATCTCGATGTAGCTCAAATCGGTGTTCAGCTGACTCTCGTTCACCGCCGGACCCATCTCGACTGTTTCATCCAGCCCGTTGCCGACTTTGATTTTTTTCGCCCGCGCCACGAACTTGTCGACGAATTCGCGGTATACGCCCTTCTGTACGATGATGCGGCTGGTCGCGGTGCAGCGCTGGCCGGTCGTGCCGAATGCGCCCCACAAGCCGCCTTCAATCGCCAGATCCAAATTTGCATCGTCGAGCACAATCATCGGATTCTTGCCGCCCAGTTCGAGCGAGCAATGCTTGAAACTCTTCGCCGCGGTCGTGCCCACAATCTTGCCAACCGCCGAAGATCCGGTCAGGGAAATCGCCCGCACCGTCGGATGTTCGGTCAAGGGCGTGCCAACCTCGGAGCCGAATCCAGTCACAATATTAATGACGCCCTTGGGCACGCCGGCATCGGTCAGCGCCTGCACCAAATTAAATGTCGAAAGCGGAGTATCCTGTGCCGGTTTGATCACGCAAGCATTGCCGCAGACCACCGCCGGCAGCAGCTTCCACGACGAAATGGCCATCGGGAAATTCCACGGCGTAATCATCCCGCAAACCCCGATCGGCTGCCGCACCGCCATCGCAAACTTGTTGGGCAACTCCGAAGGCACGGTCGGGCCAAACATCCGCCGACCCTCGCCCGCGTTGTAGTAAGCGGCGTCGATCGCTTCCTGAACATCGCCGCGCGTTTCCTTCAGAATCTTGCCCATCTCGCGCGTCATGTCGCGCGCGTACTCTTCTTTGCGCTCCATCAAAATCTCAGCCGCGCGAAAAACGATCTCCGCCCGCCGCGGAGCCGGCACCAGCCGCCACTTCGCATAGGCACGCTTCGCAGCATCCACCGCGGCGTCGACGTCGGCCTTGTTCGAGCGCTGAAATATCGCCACCACTTCGCGCGTATCGGCGGGGTTGCGGTCTTCAAAAGTCTGTCCACTCTGGGACTCGACCCACTCGCCATCAATAAAATTTTTGAAGACCCTCGTCTTCGTGTTGCCGCCGTCGATCACCGGCTTGGTCAAGGTATCAGTCGCCATAAAAACCTCCTGGGATGATTGCGATTCTCGTAACCCAAAATGCTCCTCTCCATGCTAACAACCGCGCTGGACAGCGGCAAGGCGAGGCTGCCCAGGGTTTCGTCCTGACTTTCTTTCACCACCGAGTCACAGAGGCACAGAGAAACCCAGCCTCAAGCAAAGGCCGACCGCTCTCGATTTTTTAGTTTTGAGGTTTTCTCTGTGTCTCTGTGACTCGGTGGTGAAAAAGGATGTAAAGCCTTCAGGGAGCCCCAGCCAACCGACCGGTCCCCCCGTCACTTTCGTAACTCCCTAACCCATGACCCCACGCTGATCCCGCTCCCACCGGCGATATGATGACTACAGATTGAGAATCTCGCGGATTCTCGCAAGTTCAGATTGAGGACAGCGGACCTTTGTCCAACCGACAATCCAAGCCGGGTGTCTACGTCGCGTGGAAAACCGTAACGTATCGCAGCGTCGTGCTCATGTTCCTGGGCGCGATCGCAATCTTTGTCATCTTGCTGCACGTCATCTTTCCGCAATTCACGGACTCCACCGTAAGGGCTGCCGGCCGCCTCTCTTCTGACATTTTGGAAAAAGTCGCTGGCCTCGCCCCGCCACTGAAAACGCCGTCCGCACCGGTCGCGCAGCAGGCCCACTTCACCGCGCTCGATGGCACAGTAAAGGTGCGCAAAAGCAATGGCACCACCTGGATCAACGCCGACTACAGTGTGCCGCTCGAAAAAGGCGACGTCGTTCAGACCGGCTCCGAAGGCATGGCCAAAATTGTTTTCAACGACGGTACCAACTACATGGTCAAGCAGGATTCGCTGATCGTGATCGAAGAGAACTCCGCCAACGATCAGCAACAGACCAACGTCGCCGTCGCCGTCACCACCGGCACGGTCGATCTCACGACCGCGACCTACGTGCAGGGTTCGAAATCGCAGGTGATTGTCGCCGGCGCCAAGGCCTCCCTGGCCCCGGATTCTTCGGCGATGGTACACAACGATCCCAAGGAAGACCAGCACGAGATTTTGGTGAAGAAGGGCAGCGGCGACATCGAGCGCAACGGCGAGACCGTTCGTTTGGCCAGCTGGGAGAAGGTCAGTTTCCAGGACAACTCCAGGAAGATGGAGCGCGCCACCGAGATCGGCCCACCCACGCCCATTTCTCCGGGCAACATGATGCCCGTCTTTACCAATCCGTCCGAGAAGACGAAGGAAGTTGAGTTTACCTGGACCCCCATGACGAATGCCGCCGGCTACCGGCTGCGCATCGCGCACAACCCGTACTTCTCGTCGGTGATCCTCGATCGCAAGGTGCAGACCGCCAGCGTCGTCGTCACGGGCTTGCCCATCGGCGCTTATTATTGGTCGATCCAGTCCTACGATGCCGCCGGCAAAGAGTCGGTCGAAAGCGAAAAAAATAGATTCACGATCATCGCTAAAACAAAAGAGAAGATTGACATCTCGCTCGACATCGATCCCTTTGTGCAGCACGGGCACGTCATCGAGGTCATCGGCAAAACCGAGGGTGGCGCGCGAGTGATGGTGAACGGAATGGAAGTTCCCTTCGTCGGTGACGATGGCGCCTTCCGTTATTTCACTCCGCCCTTGCCGTTGGGCGAAAACACCATTACGGTAACGGCACAGAATTCCAGGGGGGGCGTCAATACCCGCCAAAAGAAAGTGGTGATTCAGTAAAAACGCAAGACGATAGCCGCGAAGCGGCGTTAGCATGCGGCCCACGGCGTAACAGGCTGCGAAAAAAGTCGGCGTCGCACTTGATTTTGGGTGGCGTAGCGGTTTACCGCTGCGATAGCTGGCTTCTTTTCAGCGTCGGCTTTAGCCGCTGAGGTAAGGCGGAAGCGCGGGAAACAACTTTTTCCGCAGCTGGTAAGCAGTTGGTGAAGGTGGATGTCACTCAGCCCGGAGACGGATCCAGCTTAGCCCAGCGCCTCAGCGCTGGGTGAAGTGGGACAAGTGATTCAAGTCCCGGAGGGACGGCCCGGGATCGGTCGAGATAACGGCGGGAAAACGGGTGCCCAACTGGCAACCCGCTCAGCCGCCATTAGCAAGTAGAATAGAAGCACCGAGAACAACCTCCGCTAAGACTGCCCGGTTTCGGGGGGCGGGGAGTTTACCAAGAGAGAAAGAAGTTCTGCCATGTCAAAGAACGGTTTTTCCAACGGATCCTCGCGATCCCATAATCTGCGCTCGCTCTTCAGCATGTTCTCCAGCGACCTCGCTATCGATCTCGGCACTGCCAATACATTGGTGTATGCACGCGGCAAAGGCATCGTCGTCAACGAGCCCTCCATCGTCGCGCTCAACAAGAACACCAACGAAGTCGAGGCCGTCGGCAAGGAAGCCAAAGAAATGCTCGGCCGCACCCCGGGCAACATCGTCGCCATCAAGCCCATGAAGGATGGCGTTATCGCCGACTTCAAGGTCACAGAGAAGATGCTGAACTATTTCATCCAGAAGGCGCACAACCGCAAGATGCTCGTGCACCCGCGCATCGTCATCGGCGTCCCGTCGGAAATCACGCAGGTAGAAAAGCGCGCCGTCATGGACTCCGCTTATCGCGCAAAAGCCAGCGAGGTGCACCTCGTCGAGCAAGCCATGGTCGCCGCCATCGGCGCCGGCCTGCCCATCACCGAGCCCAGCGGCAACATGGTCGTCGACATCGGCGGCGGCACCACCGACATCGCAGTCATCTCGCTCAGCGGCATCGTCTATTCGCGTTCCGTCCGCATGGCCGGCAATCAGATGGACGAGGCCATCATGAATTATCTGAAGCGCAAATATAACCTGCTCGTCGGCGAGCGCACCGCCGAACAAATAAAAATGGAAATCGGCTCCGCCTATCCGCTCGACAAGCCGCTGACCATGGAAATCAAAGGCCGCAATCTGATCGAAGGCGTGCCCAAAACCATCACGGTAGACGACAGCGAAATCCGCGAGTCGCTCAGCGAATGCGTCTCGACCATAATGAACGCGATCCGCGTAGCGCTCGAGCGCACGCCCCCCGAACTCTCTGCCGACATCAGCGACCGCGGCATTGTGCTAACTGGAGGCGGCGCGCTTCTCAAAAATCTCGACAAGCGCATCCGCGAAGAAACCGGCCTCCCAGTCTCCATCGCCGACGACCCGCTCTGCAGCGTAGTACTCGGCACGGGCAAAATGCTCAGCGACTTCAAGCTGCTGCGCAAAATTTCGATCGAGTAGCAAGTGAGCCGCGAGTAGCGAGCCCCGAGTATCGAGCAAACCGGCGGCGAGCAAACACAAATCGGATGTCACGGTTGTCACGTTCTACCTCGGATTGTCATTCCGAGCGTTCAACCTAGGGGATGTCATTCCGGGCGCAGCGAGGAATCTGCAGTTGGACCGGCTCGCAACTCGCGGTTCGTCACGCGCTCGGTTTCACTGACAACTGAGAACTGAGAACTGGTGTCATGGAATCCGTATTCGGCCGCTACCGCAATCTGATCGTGCTCGTGGGCGTGCTCTTCGCGCAGATCCTCGGCCTCGCCGTGCAGGTCAAGCGCACGCGCGACAGCGAGCCGACACGATTGATTCGCGTCTGGGCGGTGGGCACCGTCTCTCCGCTCGAAAAAAGTCTGTCCTGGATTCAGAATTCCACCGGCAATCTCTGGCACAACTATATTTATCTGCGCGGCGTGCGTGCCGAGAATCGCGAACTCAAACGCCAGATCGAACAAATGCACATCGAGCAGGCGCGCATGATGCAGGACGCCGACCAGGCACACCGCCTGCAAGCTCTGCTCGGTTTCAAGGAGCAATTCATCGCCCAGACCACCGCCGCGCAGGTCATCGGAGGTACCGGCAGCGAGGTTTCGCGCTCGGTCTACATTGACAAAGGCGCGCGTGATGGCCTTAAGCCGGACATGGCTGTCCTCACCAGGGACGGCATCGTCGGCAAGGTCCTGCACGTCTACCGCTCCACCTCGCTCGTGCTCCTCATCGACGATCAGACCAGCGGTGTCGGTTCCATCCTCGAAAAGTCGCGGCTGCAGGGCATTTTGCGTGGAACCTCGTCCGGTGCTGTGGCGCTCGAAAGAGTGATGAGTGACGAAACCGTGCCTGTCGGTGAGCAGGTGCTCACCAGCGGCGGCGACGGAATTTTCCCGAAAGGTCTCGCCGTCGGAACAGTCACAAAAGTTTCGACGGGCAGCGATCTCTTCCTCAACATTCGCGTGCGCCCGGCCGCCGACCTCAATCGTCTAGAAGAAGTCCTCGTTGTAACCAGGGTTGACGAGAAGCAGGCGGAGCCCGATCAGACTACTCCAGTGCGCGCCGTCGACATCCTGGCCCAGCGATTGCCGGGCGTGCCGCCCAAACCGGAGGCAACTGTCGCTAGCCAAACCCCGGGAGCGAAACCCGGCGCCCAAAATTCCGGCACTCGTAATCCCGCGATTCAGAATTCTGGCGCGGCCACCAAAACTCCCGCGGGCAACCTGTCAGTTCCGGCTCCGGTTGTGCAGTCAACGCCGAAGCCGAAGCCTTCAACGCCACAAGTCGGCACAAGCACTGCTCAAGGAAATACTGCTACGGCGAAGCCGAACTCGGGGTCAATCGCGAGTGTGCCCGCGTCGCAGGCTGCGACGCTCAATTCTCAAACCTCGCCTGCGAAGAAGACCGCTACCACCCCGCCTTCGTCGACTGCCGGCAACGCCGCGACCGCCACGCCTGCCAACGGCCAGTCCAGTACAAAGACGACCAGTACAAAAACGCCCGCCGCCGGAACGCCCGCAACCGCCGGCGCCGCCACTAAACCAGCGCCCAAGCCTATCAACCCGAACGCCGCCTCCGCTCCGCCCAAGGCGCAACCACCGCAGGATACCCCGCAATAACGTGGCCATCACTTACACTTCGGGCGAGCAGGTTGAGGTTTACCGCTTCAGCCTCCCTGCAACAATTCTCATCCCGCTCGCCGCCATCTTTCTGCAAGCCTGGCTGCCCCGGCATTTCGCGTTCTTCACCATCTTCGATCTTCCCCTGCTCGTCACCATCGGTTTCGCCACCGCGCGCCGCAACCCGCTCGCCGGCCTCTTCACCGGAGGCCTGATCGGCATCGTGCAGGATGCGCTCACCCAACAGCCCATCGGCCTCTACGGCATTGCAAAAACGGTGGTTGGATTTGGAGCCTCCTCGCTCGGCATCAAAATCGATGCCGAAAACGCCGGCGCCCGCTTTCTGCTCACCATCCTCTTCTATGTGGTACACGAGTTCATTTATTTCTTCATCGCCCGCGTCCTCGTCAGCCTGCAATTAGCTTGGAGCTGGCCCCACGAAATCTTCTCCGGAGTGGCCAACGCCGCTCTCGGCGTTGTGCTGTACGCTCTCTTAGACCGCGTCAAACAACGAATCTGAACGTAGCGTGTCATCCCAAAATTTCCGTAGAGACTGGGCTTGTCCCGTCTGTCGCGTGCGTCACACGAATGCCGCACTCGAGAGAAATTCCAATTCATCCCCCAACCATCCCAATCCCCCAAGCCATCCCCGCCGCCACCGCCGTAGCCACAAAATTCACCCCCTGATTGCTGATCCATCCGCGCCGCTGAATCGTCCCTCCCATCAAGCTATCCATCACCATCCCCGCAAACCCAGCGACGAAAGGAATCCAAATCTCACGCCGCGCAACCATCCCGCAACCCGCCGCGACCGCCGCAATCACAACTCCGCCCGCCAGCCCCGCCATCGTGCCCGAAACCGTAATTCCTCCGTCCGTCCCCGCCGGCACGCGCGCCCCCGTCGTGATCATGAACGCATCCCGGCGCCGCCATTCTCCCACCTCGCTCGCCACCGTATCGGTAGCCGCCTCCGCCAAAGCCGCGACCGCGGCGATAAGCCACCGCGCATTTCCCGTCGCCCCAAAAGCCACCGCGCCCGCCGCCGCAACCGCCAAATTCGCCAGCACCTGCCGCGCATTCCTTCCCTCACGCCGTTCCGCCAATCCCAATTCCTGTTTGCGCCGATACCCCAGCCGAGTGCTCATCCAGGTCACTGCAAATAGCGCGGTCAAAGCGGCAAACGCCCCCGGACCAGCCCCCACAAACAGCGCAAGACACGCCAGCCCTCCGCCGACAGCGCCCGACCAAGTCACGCCCCGCGCCATCCGCGCCAGCAAAGCAAAGGCCACCGTAACCGCGGCGGCCGCAACCAGTCGTTCCGGCGTGGAAGCCCATGCGTGAGATAGAAAAGGAATGAACATTAATAAAGGAAGCTCCAAGCCCTCAGCTCCAAGCTCCAAGCATGAAGATTTTACTGAGAACCGAGAACTGAGAACTCGATTTAACCGCCGTACCGCATCCATCAACACAACATTCGGCCCCCACCGCCACCCGACCGCACTATCTAGTGCTTGGCCTTTGGATTCGCCCCGTAATCTGGCAAGACCAATTTGCACCGTTTACGCTACACTTCTGTACGCTTGCCGGTCTTCCGGCATCTCAACAATCGCCTGATAGGAACGAGGGCTGCCTCGTCCCCGATGGCTATATAAAGGTGAGCTATGGCCTCTTCCGTCTGGTCCGGCTATCTGACTTTCGGCTTGATCTCCATTCCCGTGCGTCTCTTCTCCGGCGCGCGCAGCTCTGGCATCTCCTTCAACCAGCTTCACCGCACCGATCACCAGCGCGTGAAGCAACAGCTCATTTGCTCCGCTGATGGCCAGGTCCTCGACCGCAGCGACATCGTTAAGGGCTTCGAGTACCGCAAGGGCGAGTACGTCATCGTCGAGCCCGACGAGATCAAGAAGATCGAGCCCAAAACCGCCAAGACCATGGAGATCCTCGAATTCGTCAAATCCGAAGAGGTCGATCCCGTCTACTTCGAGTCCTCTTATTACATGATGCCCGAGGAGGCTGGCCGCCGTCCCTACGCGCTGCTCACCAAGGCTCTCGAAGAGAGCGAGTATGTAGCCATCGCCAAGCTCACCATGCACAACCGCGAGTACACCGTGTTCCTGCGCCCGCACAAGGGCGGCATGATGCTCCATACGATGTACTACAAAGAAGAGGTCCGCGAGGTCGAGGGCTTTGGGCCCCCCGACGTGGAAATCAAAGATGCCGAGATCAAGGTCGCCCACCAGCTCATCGAAGCCCTCGCCGCCGACTGGGACCCGGAAAAATATCAAGACGACTTCCAGGAGAATCTCAAGAAACTGATCGAGACCAAGCTCGAAGGCGGCACCGTCCAGGCCGTCGAGCAGCCCAAAAAGCTGGCTCCGGTAGTCGATCTGATGGCCGCATTAAAAGAGAGCCTGGAAAACGCGAAGAAGCCAGCCGCCTCCGAAAGAAGAGTAGCCCGCGAAGCCGAGCCGCGCCGCAAAGCCCGCCGAGGATAAAGAACGTCGTTAGTCGTCGGTCGTCAGTCGGTCGGGACCGTCGTTGCGCTGCTTCCTTCTTGATTCGAGCGGTCCTGTCGGTAGCTTCCGGAAGCCCCAAACGACTAACGACTAACGACCATCGACCTACGACGCTCTCTCCCCATTTCCCCTAACCAGCCCACTCCGCTACAATAGCCGTTTCCGTGCAATCCACCTTCCTGGAGTCTGAATGAAGCGGTCTCTGTATCTGGGAGCAGTACTGTTTCTAGTCATCATCTGTTTGTCTTGCGGCGACGTCTTCCGCCCCATCATCATTCCCAATCCGCCCAAGTTCCCCAACCCGGCGGCCGCGCACTCGGTGCTCATCATCAGCGATAACGGAACCGTCTCCGGCGGCGTAGAAACCCCGGTAATCGGCAACGCCATGTCCATCGACGTCTCGGGCGACACCGACATGAGCCAGAGAAACATCGGCCTCGTTCCCATTCACGCCCTTCAATTGAGCGCCAACCAGGTGATTGTCGCCAACCAATCCGCTCCCGGCGCCAATCAGGACTCGCTCAGCCGCCTCACCTTCTCCGGCACCACCATCGCTACCGTTACCACCATCAGCCTGCCATTCGATTCGGCGCCCAACTTTGTGGCCACTACCGAAGCCAACACCGTCTACGTTTCCATGCCTGGATACACTCCACCTTCCATCGCCGTCGTCAACACGGCGCAAAGCACCATCACACACATATTCCCCGTCGGTCTCAACCCCGTTGCCATAACCGAAACTCCCAACATCCTGAAGCTCTACGTCGCCAACTATGGCGACGGCACCATCGGCGGATTCAACCCGCAAGACCGTTCACAACGCATCGTTTGCGTGAATTCCGTCTGCCCCGTACCGCCCGTCTATACACTCCCGCTTTCCTCTCCTCCGATATGGGAAGCCGCTCGCAACGATAGCCAGCGTGTCTACGTACTCGAGCAGAACGGCACACTCGCTTACATCGATACAACTGCAACCGCCGGTCCCGACTACCTGTACGAAAGCTATTCACCTCAAAATATCCAGGTTCCCGGCGCCACTGATTTCTGGTACGACGTCATCCTCAACCGCATTTACATTCCGGGCACAGGCGCGCTGGTGATCGTCGATGTCTCGCAGTCCACGCCCTCCATCCTGGCGACCGTTCCCATCGCAACCATATCGCCAACCCTGCGGAGTTCCTCCGATCCCTGTGCGACCACCACTCCCGGAACGCTCCATACAATCGCGGCCACCTCTCTCCCGGACGCCACCCGCGCCTACGTCGGTTCTTACTACATCGATAGCGCCGACAACGTCTGCCCGCAAGTGACGGTCATCAACGCCACCAACTTCACCGTGAAAACTTCAATCGCCGTTCCCGGATTCCCCGATGCCGCGAACCCAGCGAATGCGACTTACTACGTTCCCACCTGTGCCACTACCCGCGACCAGATCGGCCCCATGGGCAACGGCTTCCGCATGATGATGGCCGCTGGCGGCGACAGCACTCGCGCCTATCTCTCCACCTGCGATGGCGGCGCCGTCAACATCATCCGAACTGCCACCGACACTTATTATTTCAATCTTCCCGCCGCTGACAGCGCGCGCTCCCCAATTCCGCCCAGCACCCAAAATCCACCCCAGAATCCAGTCTTCATGATCGCCGGCCCATAGCGACGAAGGGTCTAGAAGGCGAACGCAATTCCGCAGAGTTTGCGTGGATACTTACCCTCGAACCCGAGCGCTCCGCCACCGCCGGACCGTGCGATCTTGGAATCCGCGTTTCCGTTTCTATGTAAAATGGGACACAAGGGGACAACCACGGCTCGTGAGAAAAGCAGGAGTTTGTTTGATCGTTTGGGTAGCTGTGTCGCTGTCCGCGGCCCAAGCGCGTGGCCAGCAGAACACGATTCAGCCCAGTGTGCGCGAACTGGCCCATGCGGTCGACGACCACTACAACCACCTGCGCAGTTTGGAAGGCGAGTTCACCGAAACCTATAGCGGTAATGGCGCGCAGCGGGAGGAATCGGGGACGCTCTGGCTGAAAAAGCCGCGCAAGATGCGGTGGGAATACCGTTCTCCCAAGGAGAAGTTGTTTGTGAGCGACGGTCAGAGTGTGTGGTTTTACGTTCCGGCCGAGCGACAGGCAAGAAAGACAGACCTGAAACGGCTGGATGACTTGCGGTCGCCGATCGCCTTTTTGCTCGGCAAGACCAAGCTGGAGAATGAATTACAGGGACTTTCGATGGTGGTAGATAAGTCTCCCGCAATCCCGGGCGACACTTTGTTGCGCGGCGTGCCCAAGGCGATGGCGGGGCAACTGAGCGAGGTGCAACTGGAAATTTCGGTGTCTAATCAGATTGTCCGAATCGTTCTGATGGAGGCGGACGGCGGGACGACCGAGTTCCGGTTCAAGGATTGGAAGGAGAACGTTGAGTTAGGCGACAGCCGCTTTCACTTTGCTCCTCCCCCGGGGGTAGAGACCGTGGAGGGAGCGCTGGGACCGTAGAAGAATCGGGTCATCGGGTGATCGGGCCATCGGGTCATCTAAAGTCCAAGCATCTAAAGTCAAGCGCTTTTGATCTCAGATGACCCGATGGCCCGATCATCCGATCATCCGATAGCGGTTGGATTACTTCCGTACCACTTGGCTTAATACCTGACGGTAAGGGCTTTGGGGACAGGATGTTACACTTTCCTACAGCCCCCTGGAGTGAGACTTTAGCAGTAGGAATGTTGCGTTTTAGAATGCAGCGGTAATCCCATGGCAGAATTCCTGGTGAAAGTGGCCGACGAGCAGGGCCACCTGCGGCAGCAGGTCGAGCACGGCTATTCCGAGGCCGAAGTGCACGACCGCTTCGTGCAGCAGGGATACCTCGTCTACTGGGTCAAGCCGCGGACGCTGTTCAGTGGCGGCACGAAGCAGTTCGGCAAACGGGGGCGTCTGAAGCAGGCAACGTTCCTCATCTTCAACCAGCAATTTCTTACACTCATCAAGGCCGGGTTGCCGATTCTGACGGCGCTCGATCTCCTGATCAAGCGGCAGCGGGACAAGATGTTGCTGCACCTGCTGGAAAACGTTCGCGAACGGGTTAAGGGCGGCGAGTTGCTGTCCGACGCGTTCGCCGCGCAGGGCATGTTCCCGAAGATGTACACCACCACGCTGATGGCCGGCGAGAAGAGCGGCAACATGGAAGAAGTTTTGAGCCGCTACATTCAATACCAGCGCATGGTGCAGACCTTCCGCAAGAAACTGATGGTATCTCTGGTGTACCCCACGCTGCTGGTGTCGGTGGTCATCGTGATGGTGACATTCCTGATCACCTACGTGGTTCCGAAATTTGCCGATTTGTTCAACAACCTGAACGCGCAACTGCCGACGATCACCGTAATCATGCTGGCAATTGGGCTGCATGCGCAGAAGTATGGATGGATCGTCGCGCTCGTGCTGGCGGTGGCGGGCATTCTGTTGTGGCGCTGGAAGCACAGCGACCGCGGTGCCCAGTCGATTGACAAATTCCTGCTGTCGCTGCCGCTGATTGGAGAGATTCGGCTGAAGTATCAGGTGGCCAATTTCTCGCGCATCCTGGGAACACTGCTCCAGGGCGGCTTGCCGCTGGTGCCGGCGATGGAAACGGCGGGCGCTTCAATGAGCAGCCGGCAGATGCTGCTGGGCGTGCAGGCCGCGGCGGGGCGGGTGCGCGAAGGCCAGAGCCTGGCCAAGAGCATGGAAGCGCAGAAGCTGTTCCCCGACTTGGCGGTGGAGATGCTCGAAGTTGGCGAGTCGACGGGCGCGCTGCCGGCGATGCTCGCATCGGTGGCGGAATTTTATGAAGAAGACGTGCAGACGGCACTGGGCGCGGCGATGGCTCTGATTGAGCCGTTGATTTTGATTGTGATGGCGGTGTTTGTGGGCGGCGTTTTGATTTCGTTGTATATGCCGATATTTACGTTGGGAGCGCAGGCGCATTAAAACCGGCTCTTGGCTCTTGGCTTTCGGAGTTTGGGAATGACGCTTGGCAGTGAAATGGAAGTCGAACGAAGTGCGGACGATCTCAGGCGACAGGTTTTCCGAGAGCCAAGCGCCGAGAGCAGAAAGCTGCATTTAAGGCTGTAAACTGGACATGGCAATGGCGGATAAGAAATCAGCATTGGTGAATGGCGGGAAGCTGCCGGAACCGATTCCGGCAATTCCGGACGAACTGGAACGCGCGCGCGACATTGCGCGGCGCTATCGTTGCGAATTTATCGACCTCAGCGACTTCCAGTTGCACCACGATCTGTTCGAAAAAATCCCCGTCCACCTGATGTTCCGCTACAAGTTCGTGCCGCTCGATGAGACGGCGGACGGACGGCTGGCGATCGCCATCGCCGATCCCAGCCAGTTGATGATGATCGACGAGATCAGCCTGCTCCTCGGCAAGCGGATCGTCACCAAGGTTTCAACGCTCAAGCAAATATCCGACATCCTGCAAAAGACCGAGCAGTCCAAGCGCGTGCTGGAGGATGCCAGCGAGGGCTTCACGCTCGACGTGATCCGCGAGGACGAAGCCGGCAACGACGAAACGATTTCGATCGACAAGCTGACGGCGACGGCGGGCGCGGACATGAGCCCGATCATCCGCCTGGTCGACACCACGATTTTTACGGCGTTGCAGCGGCGGGCGAGCGACATCCACATCGAAACGCGCGACGACTCGGTGTGCATCAAGTTTCGTATTGACGGCGTGCTGACGAATGCCATGCCGCCCATCGGCAAAGAGCATCACTCGACCATCATCTCGCGTATCAAGGTCATGAGCGAGCTCGATATTTCCGAGCGCCGCGTGCCGCAGGACGGCCGCTTCCGCGTGAAGTACAGCGGGCGCGCAATTGACTTCCGCGTTTCGATCATGCCGTCGATTCACGGCGAAGACGCCGTGCTCCGCGTGCTCGACAAAGAGTCGATGAGCGAGAAGTTCAAAAAGCTCACGCTCGACGTGGTCGGGTTCGATGAAACTGATCTGCGGCGTTTCCGCCGCTACATCAAGGAACCGTACGGCATGGTGCTGGTGACCGGGCCGACGGGCAGCGGCAAAACGACTACGCTGTACGCCGCGGTCAACGAGATCAAGACGGACGAAGACAAGATCATCACCATTGAAGATCCGGTGGAGTATCAGATCCGCGGCATCACCCAGATTCCGGTGAATGAGAAGAAGGGCCTGACGTTTGCGCGCGGTTTGCGCTCGATTCTGCGGCACGACCCGGACAAGATCATGGTGGGCGAAATCCGCGACAACGAAACGGCGCAGATCGCCATCCAGTCGGCGCTTACCGGCCACCTGGTGTTTACGACGGTGCACGCCAACAACGTGGTCGACGTGCTCGGGCGCTTCCTGAATATGGGCGTCGAACCGTACAACTTTGTCTCGGCATTGAACTGCATTCTGGCGCAGCGACTGGTGCGCGTCATTTGCGATTCCTGCCGCACGGCGGTGCATTATCCGCCGGAGGTGCTGGAAGCGAGCGGACTCGATCCCGCGCAGTGGGCGCAGGTTCCGCTGTATGAAGGACAGGGTTGCATTGAGTGCGCCGGCACGGGCTTCCGCGGCCGGACCGCCATTCATGAGCTTTTGGATTTGACTGACCGCATCCGCGAGATGATTCTCGAAAAGAAGCCCACTTCCGAGATCCGGCGAGCGGCACGCGAAGAAGGCATGCGCTTCCTGCGCGAGTCGGCGCTGGACAAGGTGCGCTCCGGGGCGACCACGCTGAAGGAAATCAACAAGGTCACGTTCATTGAAACGATGCGGTGACGGATTACTCATGCGGTGCACGTGAGTACAATCCAGGCACCCGCTGAGGTAACTGTTGTGACATGAAGGTACGGGATATCATCAGGCTACTGGAGCGAGATGGCTGGTATTTGAAACAAACTAGAGGGAGTCATCGCCAGTACAAACATCCGGTGAAGTCGGGACGCGTCACTCTGCCGGGTCATCCGAATGACGACCTTCCTCCTGGTACCTTGAACAGCGTGATGAAACAGGCAGGACTCAAGTGAACTACATAGTTGTTTACGAAAAATCTGAAACGGGATGGGCGGCATACGTTCCCGATCTGCCGGGGGTAGTTACAACCGGTCGGACGAGGGAAGATGTGCGCTCACTGATTCAAGAGGCGATTGAGTTTCACCTGGATGGTTTAAGAGAAGACCGGCTACCAATTCCTTTGCCGAGTGCTGAGGCAGAACTGATTTCGATTCGAGAGCGATGATGGCTTCTACCAAACATGAGCGGCGTCCGGTGCTGGCCTGCGAAATCGCAGCCGACCGCGTGCTGGCGGGGCGCGCTGCCGATCGCGGACGCATGGTGGAGATGTCGGCGGCGCGTGAGCTGGCGCCCGGAACCGTGGTACCCGATCTGATGGAGGCGAATCTTCGCGATGGCGCCGCGCTTGGGCAAGCCATTGAGAGCGCGCTTGGAAGCGTGGGCGCGCGTTCGCACGACGTGATTGCGATTCTGCCCGACACTGCGGTGCGCGTGGTGCTGCTCGATTTCGAAACGCTCCCGGCCAAGCCGGACGAGGCCGAGGCGGTTGTTCGGTTCCGGCTGAAGAAGTCGCTTCCCTTCGACCCGGAAGAAGCGAAGATTTCGTATCACGCGCAATCGACCGGCAAGGGAACTCAGGTGGTGGCGGCGGTCGTTTTGAACACGGTCTTGGAAGAATATGAATCGGCGTTTCGCGCCGCGGGCTACAGCCCCGGAGTGGTCATGCCTTCGATGCTGGCGGCGCTGGGCGCGGCGGACGCAGAGCGGCCCACCCTGGTCGTGAAAGTCGATGCGCACACGATCGGCATCGCGATCCTCGATCAGGAGCATCTGCTGCTGATCCGCACGCTGGAGAATACGCGCGGCGTCACCATCACGGGTGATCAATTGGCGGAAGAGGTGTATCCGTCAGTCGTCTTTTTCCAGGACACCTACAACCTGAATATTGAGCGGGTGTATGTGTCGGGCCTTTCGGAGATGAGCGGCGCGGCAACTGCGTTGAAGAGCCAGTCGGGCGCGCAGGTTGAGGAACTGATTACGGCGTCGCAGATCGGCTCGACGACCGGAACGGTTCCGCGCTGGCGCATGGCCGGCGTGGTGGGAGCTTTGATTTCGTAAAGAAGCTGTTAGCTCTTGGCTCTTGGCTGTTAGCTAGGGTCAAAAACTGAAAGCTAAGTGCTGGAGGCCAAAAGCTAAAGGCCGAAAGCTAAGTGCTGATTTTTAACTATGCGTCTGGGCATCAATCTCGCGACTCGTCCCTATGAAGACCCGCGCGAATTTTGGTCGCGCTGGGGACTCGCTATTGCAGTGCTCGCCATAATCACGCTGGCTCTGATTGGCTGGACGGTGAGCAGTTGGAGGAACGCGGGCCGGGATCGCCATTACATTGGGGCGCTTCAGCAGAAAATCGCGCAGCGTGACCAGGAACGGACCGAGGCGCAGGCGTTTCTCGATATGGCATCGAACCGCAGCACGCGCGATCAATCGCAATTCCTCAATGGCCTGATCCAGCGCAAGGCGTTCTCGTGGACGCGGGTCTTCGAAGATCTGGAGCAGGTGATGCCCCCCAACCTGCATGTGGTCTCTCTACGGCCCGAGTTCAACGAGCAGAACGAAATGCAGCTCGACATGAGGGTTTCCGGCAATAATCGCCTGGACGCGGTGGACCTGGTGCATCGCATGGAAGGATCGAAACATTTTCAAAACGCGCAGCTCGTGCAGGAGACCGGAAACTCGGACACCGGCACAGGAGTGACGGCAACCATCTTTACGACTTACATTCCCGACGAGGCGGTCAGGAGCGCAAAGTAAAAAACCAATGCCGGATCTCGGAAAAACTCGCAAGAAGTTGACGATTGCCATCGCCGCCATGGTGGTGGCCGACGTGGTAGCGGCCGGCATTCTGTTTTCGCCCCTCGTTGGGTCGGCGGATTCGCGGCGCGCACAGATTCTGCAACTGACGGCGGACCTGGCCAAGAAGACGCACGACGTACAACCGCTGATCGGCGTGGACAAGAAGATCGTGCTCGCCAAGAATCAGATCAGTGGTTTCTACAAGGACCGTTTTGCTGAAAGGGATTCGGAGCTGACCACGGAGCTTGGCAAGCTGGCCTCCGAAAACGGCATTCGCATCCAACAGGCCAGATATAAGGAAGAGGAGCCGGAAACCTCCGGCATCGTGCCGGTTGAAATCGAGGGGAGTTTCTCTGGAGACTACCTGCAACTGGTTCGCTTCATCAATACGCTGGAACGCTCAAAAATGTTTTTTACAGTGGACAGCGTCGATCTTGCCGGCGAAGGCGCCGGACCGGTGCGGCTGCAAATCGGCCTGCACAGCTTCTTGCGAGGGGCCTGAGTGAAGCTGGGGATGGAAAATCGGAAAGAAGTCATCGCCCTCGCGGTGCTGGGAACACTCGCGGTGCTGCTGCTGGCATATGAGTTCTGGCCCTCGTCGACCACGAGCGCGCCCTCGGCGGCGCAGACCGTTGCCGCCGGAACTGGAAAGCGCTCAACGCGGCGCACAAAATCGGGCAAGGTGATCGCGGTGGTGGAACCGCGTCTCGATCCCACGCTCGAGTTGAATCTCCTCAAACAGAGCGAGGAGATCAAGTACGCCGGCAACGGACGGAATATTTTTGTGGCTGGGTCGGTGCCGACCATCCCAAAACCGCTGGCTCCCGGCATCACCGATCCCAACCGGCAAGCGCAATTGTTCCAGCATCCGCCGGTTCAACCGCCTCCGCCCATTACGTTGAAGTTTTTTGGCTTCGCCAACGAGCCGGGCGAGCCCAAGCGCGCGTTTCTCTCGCAGGGCGAAGACGTCTTCATTGCGGGCGAAGGCGAAATCGTGGACCGCCGCTACCGCGTGCTGCGCATCGGACCGAGTTCGGTGGAAATGGAAGACGTGCTTTACAACAACCGGCAGAGCATTCCACTAACCCAGGGGTAAATCGATTTGTGATTGGTGATTTGTAATTGGTAATTTGAAGGCGAGTGAGCGTTTATGGTGCACCGTGGTTTGAGATCGAGTCAATTACCAATTACAAATCGCAAATCACAAATCTCCCAGTCCGGCTACATGCTGATCACGCTGATGCTAATGGTGGCGCTTGCCGCCCTAGCTTTGCTGGCCGTTCTGCCCGACATGGCCCAGCAGATCCGGCGCGATCAGGAAGAAGAGATGTGCCACCGCGGCACCCAGTACATGCGGGCCATTCAGCACTTCTACAAAAAATTTGGCCGGTATCCGACGCGGCTTGAGGATCTCGAAAGCACCAACAACCTTCGCTTCCTGCGCAAGCGCTACAAGGATCCTTTGCAGAGTGACCGGCAGGGAAAAGAGAAAGATTTCAAGCTGCTGCACATGCAGGACATCAGTTTGAACAACGGTCCGTCGCTGGGGCAGGTGCCCGGTATGGGGACACCAAATTTAGGTCCTGGGCAAAATCCCCTGACACAGCCGAACCCGTCCGCTTTCGGCGGAGGGGCAGCAGCAGGAGGAGCTGGGGCAGCGACGGCTGGAACCGGATCGGACGCAACTAAAGATGCCGACGAGGAGTCCGATTCTCCGACTTCGCAAGGGAACTCATCTTCGAGTTCCACTGGTTCCAGCCCCAGTGGGAATCCAGTGTTCAACTCCGGTTCGTCGACTGGGACGGGTCTGAACGGGACGGTTTTCGGCGGCGGCCCGATTCTGGGCGTAGCCAGTACGAGCAAGCACCAGACAATCCGCGAGTACAACAAGAAGAACCACTACAACGACTGGATCTTTGTCTACGATCCGACTTCCGACGTTGGCGGGCTGCTCGTCGGACCCTGGCAGACTCCGCAAACGCACTCCGTGATGCCCGGCGCAACTCCAGCCGGACAAATGCCGGGAGCGCAGCCACAGTCCGGGTTCGGGCAATCATTCGGCGGGCAGTCTTTTGGCGGATCGCAGGGCCTGCAACCTCCTCAGCAACAACAAAATCCCCAGCAGGAACAATAAAAGCCTCGCGGGAAGCGAGGCTTTTCATGAAACACGAAATCCGGAAATCTGCCGTAGTCGTTGAACTTAGACGTTGATCCTTATACGTTGAAAGACGAGCCGCAGCCGCAGGTGCTCTTCACGTTGGGATTCTCGAACTTGAAGCCGGCGCCTTCCAGCGTCTCGACATAATCGACGCGCGCGCCGCCCAGATACATCAGCGAAGTTGCATCCACGTAAACTTTCAGGCCGTCAAAATCGAAAACCTTATCCATCATTCCAGCGCCATTTTCGAACGCCATGGAATATTGGAAGCCCGAGCAGCCGCCTCCGACCACGGACAGCCGCAATCCCGTCGGCACCGGAGTCTGCTGCGCCATAATCTCCTTCACCTTGGCGACGGCGCCGGGAGTCAGGTTTGGCCCTGTGGTTTTCGGTTGAGCGTTGGTTGGTTGAACGGGCGTACTGGTTGCCATCGGTTGATCTCCTTGGACATCATTATAACAAACGGTGCAAGCGGCCCCGGAGTTTCACACGGCGGGCGAACCTTCCCGCCAAACTTTCCCGCCAAACCCAGACGCAACGCCTGTTTGAGCCACCAATTTGATGCCCGCAATCGGTACTCGGTCGCCAATCTTGTAAGGCTCCAAACGGACCCTCAAAAAAGGAAACGCGCTAGCTCTTGCCAATGGGTCTATAATCGTGCGCAGCAGGGGCCCGGTACCGGAACCCATCTGACGCGAGGCAGTCTGACGCCCAGAGCAGGCACGGTCGGGATAGCCCGATTTCAGAGCCGAGGTGGCGTATGTCTCCTATGTACATGTTGCTCGTTGCGTGGGGTGTACTGACCACGATCCTGATCGTCATCCTCATCTACAAGAGCACGCTCTCCATGCACGAGGACGATTCGATCATGCTCAATGACCCTGGATCGCAGATGCAGAAGGACCAGGCCGAAGTTCTCGCCAAGATGAAGAAGCTGACGCCGATTGTGCGTGTGCTGGGCGCGCTCTCGGGCCTCATGATCCTGGTCATCGCGGGAATGTTTATTTATCAGGGACTGAACGCGAATACGATGCCCCAGTAGCGTACACGCCGTTCTTTCGTCGCTCAGCGGCTTTGTCGTTCTCAGCGACTAAACCCATGGCTTGCGCCATGGGCTTTACTCTTACGCCGCTTCGCGGCTAACGTCCTGACTTTACGCCGCTTTTTCTTGCATGCCCTTGATGTCCGCGAGCAGCACCCGCTCGTGGCCGTTGGGATCGACCTTCTCGTAGACCTTCTCGATCACGCCTTTGGGATCGACCACGAACGTGGTGCGCTCCCAGAACTTCATTCCCTTCCATTCCGCCTGGCCGATGCCGAGCGTCTTCATCAGCTTTGCATCGGTGTCGGAGAGCAACTCGATCTTGAAGGCAAACTTGTGATGAAAGTTCTTGTGCGAGGCGACATCGTCGGCGCTCACTCCGACCACTTTGATTCCGGCCGCGTCGAAGTCGGCCTTGGCCGAGGTAAAAGACTTGCCCTGGATCGTACATCCGGGCGTGTCGTCCTTGGGATAGAAATAGACCACGAGCCAGTGGCCCGCGAAGTCGCTGAGGTTGGTGATTTTGCTGTCCTGATTGGGAAGCGAAAAGTCCGGAAAACGATTGCCGGCTGAAAGCATGGGGGAGTCCTTTCTTTTCTGTTTCTCGTTTTGCTCTACATCAGATTAGAGATTACATCACGCCGCGGGCTTCATCTTCTTCATGCGTTCCTGCATCTCTTGCGGCGAGACATCTTCCTTGTGGGTGGCTACGCCCCAGAGATGGCCGAATGGATCCCGAATGAATCCCGAGCGGTCGCCATAGAACTGGTCCTGCACGGGCTTGAGAATCTTCGCTCCGGCGGCGACGGCGCGATTCACGATCGCGTCCACGTCTTCGACATATACAAGGATGCTCACGGGCGAACTGCCGAGCGAGAGCGGTCCGTGGTGGTCCATTTCAGGGAACTCGTCGGCGAGCATGATGTGCGAATTTCCGATCTTCAGTTCCGCGTGGCCGATGCGGCCGTCCGGCTGAGCCATGCGCATGACTTCGGTGGCTCCAAAGACGTTCTTGTAATAGTCGATCGCGTCGGCCGCTCCCTTGACGATCAGGTACGGCGTGATGGAGTTGTAGCCCTCGGGAATGTGGTGGACTGGCCTACTGCCTGGCATGGTATCTGGCATGGTGATCTCCTCGGGGTGCCCCGGTTGGGGCCGGGAATTTCGTTGTCCTTAATAAGAACACAAGTTTGAGGGCGACTCAATGGCGGTTCCGTAAGGTTTGGGTGCTCTTATCGCCGCCACGCAACAGTGACCTTTCGCCCTTGCGCAGAGAACGCGCAAAACCCGGCGTTTAGCGTTTTCCGACGGACGCGGGTTGGCCCAATCGGTCAGCCAACCAGAGCTTGATGAGCGACTGTCGGGTCACTCCCAGACGGCGGGCCTCCCGATCCAGGGAATCGACCATCCATGCCGGAAAATCGACGTTGACGCGCTTTGGATTGGTGCCCACACGGCGCGCCTGGTTCAGATCGAGTTGATCCACCACTCGCGCACCGCGATCAAACTTGCGATCAAATGTCTTCGCTTTCATAGATTGTCACCTCTTCCTGGCGCGAACGCCTCACGGAGATCAGTCGCAGGTTTTCGCCTCTCTGAGTTACGACGGCAGACCAGTGTTTGTCATTGATCTTGCCGATCAGCAGCCAGCGCGGTTCATCGCTAGTGCGGGCGGGAATCTCCACCAGCGCCGAGTCTGCCCAAAGTGCTTGGGCTTCCTCAAAGTCGATGCCATGCTTCCGCTTGTTCTGGGCGCTCTTCTCGGGATCGTATTCGAACCTCATAGGATCTCGGCGCCTGCCGGATCGGTATAGTAAAGGTATAAATACTATACCACGTAGCATCGCATGCTTTAGGTCAAAATCGTGGGCAAATCACGGGCCGCATGAAGGATGCGGATGATTTGAAGAGGCTTGGTTTCAGGGTCATAGACGATCAGTAATTAGGGTAGTGCAGCACAAACTTAAGGATTGTTGGAACGGGTTTGTTTGCGTTTAGGAGTCGGTGTTGCAGTTGATTTTGGGTGGCGCAGCGGTTAACCGCTGCGATAACTGGCTCCTTTTCAGAGTCGGCTTTAGCCGCTGAGGTGAGGCTGCGGCGCGCAACGTGGTGTCCATAACTACAAAACGAACTACAATGAGAAACCGGCGTGAACAAAAGATCTATCAAAAGCGACTTGGCACGGATTGACCGCATGAAGGATTCCGAGATTGACTATTCGGACATTCCACGGGCCTCGCGTCTGTCCCTCTAAAACGCATTGTCATTCCGAGCGACCAACCGAAAAGCATGTACCGGCAACGGCCGCAAGGGAGCGAGGAACCTCATGTTCCACAACCGCCGCAAGCTAAGTTAGCAGGCCGCACGCATCATGGTTTCGTAGCTCGTAGCTCATGGCTCGAAGCTATGTGCCCTGGCCGCCGGCGAAGAAGCAATTGACGATTCGTCTGGATGAGGACGTGCTCGCTTGGCTCAAGCGTCATGGCAAGGGCTACCAGACGCGCATCAACCGCATTCTGCGCGTGGTGATGGAGAGCCAGCCGCGGACTGCGCGGCGGTAAGATTCCGATGCCTCGAAGAGAAGGAAACCAATATCGGAAAATGGGGGTACGTCTCCGGTTTATCTTCATTCACTAATGACGTGGTCGGCCCATTCCACTAGTGAAACATAGATCGGAACCGTGCCCCATTGCGCGTTCCACGTGCTCAAGTCCGCATCCGTAACCCCACGGGCCCGGGAGCAGGCTCCTCAAGAAAATACCGGGATGCGTTTGGCTACAACCTTCGCCATGGTCTCGCTCAGCGGAGGCCATCCGATGGGTTTGACCGCATCAACCGTCGCCTTGCGCATGAGGTACGTTGCGTCGTGCGTGAGAAATATCTGCACATCATGCCCGGCCTCGGCCAGTGCGAGCCCGTGGCCAAAGACGAAGGAGGCGCGGGTCGGCTCATCGGTTCCCCAGGAACTCCTCATCAAGATGTGCAGTTTCTTCTTGGGTTCCTGAGGTTGCTGAGTCTGCGCCTCACTAATGGAGGCGGTTATGGCCCCGCCAGCGAGTACGCCGGCAGCCAATTGAGTAGATTTCTCAAGAAAGTTCCGGCGCGTCGCCATACCCCACCTCCGGCAATCGGCAGAACTGTACACGAGCCGGGGGCTGATTACAAACTATTATTGAGATTCACATAAAATACACTTTTCTAGTTCTTGTCTGTAACTACAAAAAGAACTACAATAAGATTTGAGATGGAATGAACTACGAATGGGACGACGAAAAGAACCGGAAGAACCTGGTCAAGCACGGCCTCAGCTTCGAGGATGCGGAGCGGGTATTTGACGGCCTCTGCGTCACCTTCGAAGACGACCGGTTTGCTTATGGCGAAGAGCGGCTCATTACTCTGGGCCTATTGGCTGGGCGTGTGGTGGTCATAGCCCATTCGCCGCGCGATGACGTGACGCGCATCATCTCGATGAGGAAGGGAAATCGACGTGAGCAAAAGATCTATCAAAAGCGACTTGGCACGGATTGACCGCATGAAGGATTCCGAGATTGACTATTCGGACATTCCGCGGCTCGACAAGACCTTTTTCAAGAAAGCGACGATGCCCTGGCCGCCGGCGAAGAAGCAATTGACGATTCGTCTGGATGAGGACGTGCTCGCTTGGCTCAAGCGTCATGGCAAGGGCTACCAGACGCGCATCAACCGCATTCTGCGCGTGGTGATGGAGAGTCAGCCGGGCGAGCGCGCAGCGGTGAGCTTTCTCTTAATCGTTGAGCTTTTTCTTAAAGGAGACCTCTCGTCCGCCCCTTTAAACGCATTGTCATTCCGAGCGACCAACCGAAACGCATGTACCGGCAACGGCCGCAAGGGAGCGAGGAACCTCATGTTCCACAACCGCCGCAAGCTAAGTTAGCAGGCCGCATGCATCATGGTTTCGTAGCTCGTAGCTCATGGCCCGAAGCTAGGTGCCCTGGCCGCCGGCAAAGGAGCAATTGACGATTCGTTTCGGGACGATGACGTGCTCGCCTGGCTCAAGCGTCATGGCAAGGGCTACCAGACGCGCATCAACCGCATTCTGCGCGTGGTGATGGAGAGTCAGTCGGGGCGGAGGGCGCAGCGGTAGGACTTCTGGTGCGTTGAAAAGGCGGAAGTCAACGTCGGGAAATTGGGGAACGTCCCGTCGCATGCAAAAATCACTCAGAAATTGGGTCGATCAGTGTACATTTGTTTTGTATCGACTCGCTCGTGATATCGCCATATACATTCTACGATCAAGAAGCCCTGTTACAGCGGCTAACTACGGGAATCACTAGGCGCGCCCAGGAAGTTATTTTCCTTGTTGGCGCCCCACTTTCGGCACCTATGAGCCCAGGGAGTCTAGGGGTCCCTGGGGTTGATGGAGTGATCGATCTGATCCGTCGTGAGTTCGAATCTAGTAATACGGAGAAGGAGGCGCTAGAGAGAGCTGACAAGAGCCGATTCTAAGGCATATCAGGCCGCGTTTACTTTTCTCCAGGGACGCAGGGGCCAGCATATTGCAAATGAAATTGTCGGCAAAGCCGTTTTGTGCGCCCGTATTCCTGAATCATTATCAATCCCGATTGACTTTGCGAATCAGTCAGCAGCAGAGACCGGCTGTCAGACCCTCGACCTAGATACCTCCGGCTGGAATCTTAATCCGGGAGTGGAAAGCCTCGGCAGGCTTGCAACCGACTATGCGAACGTATTCGGCCATGTGATCCTCACGACTAACTTCGATCCGCTAATTGAGGTAGCCATCCAAAAGGCTGGGGGAACCCACTACAGGACTACTTTGTATTCGGATGGAAATCTCTACCAAACACGCGCCACCGGTTGCCACGTAATTCACCTTCACGGTTTCTGGCATGGGGCCGACACGCTTCACACTCCGAGGCAGTTGAACCAGCCCAGGCCTCATCTGAAAGACTCCCTCAAATCCCTTCTGCGAGACAAGTTGGTTGTGGCTTGTGCTTACGGAGGATGGGACGATGTCTTAACAGAGTGTTTGATGGATGTCGTTCGCGATCTCACCGAATACCCTGAAGTGTTATGGGCCTTCTATCCAAGAGAAGCTAGCCTGTCCGAGCCCCTGCGGGCGCAACTTGGGCCGGGCCTCGACCGAGGACGAGTCAATCTTTATCACGGAATAGATTGTAACGAGTTCTTCCCGCTTTTACATGAACGATGGCAGCGATTGAAACCCATTTTGTCTCGGCAAGCCCCCGTTAGGTCAAACCCGGTGCATGTCACACCGGAACTATCTGCGGAGGTGGCGCGGCAGGAGGGCAAGCCGAGGATCATTGAGGGGAATGACGAGGACCGTCCTCCGCAAGTAGACATCTGTGTCGGCCGCGACGAAGAATTAGGGCGCCTCAGGGAAC
This sequence comes from uncultured Acidobacteriaceae bacterium, assembly GCA_963698865.1. GTDB lineage: Bacteria > Acidobacteriota > Terriglobia > Terriglobales > Acidobacteriaceae > Acidiflorens. The sequence goes on from CAVOSL010000008.1 coordinate 420,811, forward strand.
GGCAGGCGAGGGTTGTGTTCTTGACCGGGATTGGTGGTCAGGGGAAATCTACAGTGGCGGCGAAATATTACGTCGAGTGCCAGTCAAAGGGCCGTTTCTCATTCTTTGTCTGGAGAGACTGCAAGGAGGAGAGGGAGCGATTCGAGAATCAGTTGTCATCTGTAGTCGAGACATTGTCGGAGGGCAACGTTTCGGGAGAGGATCTCGCCCGCCAAAGTCCCGAATCCATTATCGAGGTCCTTTTAGCGCTCATAAAAGACCGAAGGGTTCTGTTCACGTTCGATAATGTGGATCACTACGTTGACCTCGAAAGAGGAAAACTGACCGGTATTCCCAACCTGTTCATCGTATCGCTGCTGGCTTCCGAATCGCCATCGCGTGCCGTCTTCACCTGTCGTCCGGAAATTGAATATGACCCACCGCTATCAGAAAGCATTCACCTGGAAGGAATCGGCTTAGATGCGGCCCTGCAGCTGTTCACTGAGCGGGCCGCGCCTTGCGAGAGAGAAGAGATAGAGGAGGCACACGCACTTACCAAGGGGCACGCCTTTTGGCTCGATCTGCTCGCGAGTCAGGCTGTGAAACAAGCGCCATCAGTCACCCTTCGCGATCTCCTCGCGCAGGTCGGCTCGGGGGCCGATCTGCTCCCAGAAGTTACCCTCAGATCCATCTGGAAAACTCTTAGGCCGCGTGAGCAAACGGTCATGCGTGCGATGGCAGAGACCCTCAAGCCCGAAACCGACGTAGAAATTAGCGACTACTTGAGTGGCGAGTTTGGCCACAACAAGGTGGTTAAAGCCCTCAAGACCCTCCGCGCACTGAACCTAATTGTCATAAAAAAGCCCCTAAAGGGACCCGACCTCCTTGAGCTGCACCCAATGGTGCGGCACTTTATTAGGTATAACTTCCCTGAAAAAGAGCGCATTTCATACATCAACAGGATTATCGCGGTTTACCAGCGGTTCATAGGTAGCCACAAATCGGATCTTTCGCGTCGACCTTCAATTGTGGTTCTTCAATACTGGACACAGAGTGCGGAGCTCGATATCGCAGCAGGAAGGTTCGAGGATGCGTTCTCGATTCTGGATGAGGTGCGCAAGCCGTTCACTGGAAGTGCTTATCCTCGCGAATTTACTAGAACCGCTCGGGCGCTGTTCGAGGCCGTCGATTGGGTCTCTAGACATCCCGAGTTTAAACACTTCGAACAGGTATTCGGTGCGTACATTCACATGCTTTGTGAGTTAGGCGAGGCGGGCGAAGTCGACAGTCTGCTTGATCAATACGGAGTCACAGTTCCAAATAAGGATGTTCGCTATATCCGATATTGCGACCTTCGTTGTTACTCGAAGTGGGTGCGTGGAGACTTCATAGATGCGGTTAGATGGGGCAAGATTGGTAACGACCTCAAAGTCTCCTCGGATGTCGACACGACGTACGACGTCTCCCATAATCTAGCACTCGCCGAACGGGACTCCGGGAGACCAGAGGCCGCCCTGAGCATATTCTTGCTGGGCAGGAATCTTAAAGAGGTTACTGATCCCCAAGAGCTCGATGGGAGGAGGGACGGAGCCCATTATGGGAATATTGGAAGATGTTTGCACCTAATGGGTCAGATTGATTCCGCTCTTATTTGTTACCAAAAATCAGCCTTATTGCTGGAAAAGGCAGCTGAGCAGCACCTAGTAAATCAGGGCTATATTAGATCGTGGATTGCGGAGTTGCTCATCGGCCGTGAGCAGTTCACTCTGGCATATATCTTTCTGCGCGCAGCCTATCTGAAGTGGGAACAAACGTCGCCCCCAAAGGCTTTTCGAGTACGCCAACTTGAGTTGGGTCTGAAAGACCGATTAACAGATCACGCGAGGATAGACTCCTTGGCGGTCGAGGGAATTTGTCGCGACTGGATATTGGGAAAGAATCTCGATCTTGAATTCGACTAGAAGAGGTTCCGACTTTCGAGGGTCTGCGCGCGAGCAGCCGAGTCGCTTGCGCGTATCGCGAATGAGTTTCGAATCGACGTCGGGAAGGGGCGCGGCCTCGATCTTGTAGCTCCGCAAAGTGATCTTTCCTGCGCGGTGGCCCTTCATCGCCTCCACACCCTCCATCAACTCACCGAAAATATCTCTCTTGGCCATGCCGATCCTCCGCTATTGGCGGGTTCGAATTCCCCGTTTCGCGGCCCGCGCCGCTAGGTTCCGCGCGTCAATTTCAACGTAAAGTATTTATTCTTCAATAAGATGCGCCGAAAAAATCCCGCAAAAACGAACGAGAGATCAAGCTAAGTCATTGATTATACAATACTTTACAAGTAAGTCCTTATTTCTCAAAGACCTGGCGTTTTTCGGTCGCCAAGTCTTTGATTCCAAAAGACCACTTCGCAGGGGATATGGTTATCAAATGATCTCTTCCACGAGGTTCACAGAAATTCTGTAAACAAAAAAATCCAGGACAAACGAGACGTTTTTTGTCCTCTGGCTGAGGAAACGTCGCGTTTGTCCCGGGCAATTTCTACGATCAGATTTCGGTCGCCGCAGCTCTGCCTTACGCTGCTTGCATCATCTTCTTCATGCGCTTTTCTATCTCTTGCGCCGAGACGTCTTCCTTGTGCGTCGCGAGGCCCCAGAGATGTCCGAAGGGATCGCGCAGGAAACCGGAACGGTCTCCGTAGAACTGATCCTCGACCGGCTTCAGCATCTTCGCGCCGCCTGCGACCGCCTTCTCGAATGTCTTGTCGACATCGGGAAGGTAGACATACAGGCTCACTGGCGAAGCGCCAATCGACTCCGCGCTGCGATTGCCCATGGCAACGTTTTCGTCGGCCAGCATGATGATCGAGTCGCCGATCTTCAGTTCCGCGTGGCCGATTTTGCCGTCGGGACCATCCATGCGCATCAGTTCGGTCGCGCCGAAGACGTTCTTGTAGTAGTCAATGGCTCGGGCTGCGTTCTTGACGATGAGGTATGGCGTAACAGAGTTGCGCCCTTCGGGAATGTAATTGACGTTCTTGCTCATGATTTTCTCCTTCAGATGAGATGGATTGAAGGTTGAGGTTTTGGCGCGGAAACGGAGAACGGACACCCCGTCCGTTGGTCCACACTGTGTTCTTTTCTCTATAGCAGCACAAATCGGAGGCGAAGTCTATACGGTGGATTGCTGGCTGGCTCGGGTTGCAGAGGCATTCACCACAAAGGGCACGAAGGTACACGAAGGTCTCTGAGAAGCAGAAGGCTTCGGTCGTGATGTCGGCAGAGAAGGCTTCGACCGGCATGATGGCACGTTCGGGCGCGACACGCGGGCTGCTACACTCGTCTAATTTCCTGGCGACGCTATGCCTGAACTGCCTGACATTACGGTGTACATCGAGGCGCTGGAGAAACGGATTCTGCATCGGCGTCTGGAGCGGGTGCGCATTGCGAGCCCGTTTCTGCTGCGGACAGTCACTCCTTCGCTGACGAGCGCGGAGGGCAAGACTGTCGCTGACTTGCGTCGATTGGGAAAGCGCATCTGCATCGGCTTGCGGGATGAACGGCAGGAGAAGGCTGAGCTGTGGCTCGTGCTACACCTGATGATTGCTGGGCGATTGCATTGGAAGAAGCGCGGTGTGAAGGTTTCGCCGCCGCGCGGGCTGGCAGCATTCGACTTCGCCAATGGCACACTGCTCTGGACCGAAGCAGGCTCGAAGAAGCGGGCTTCGCTGCATGTGGTTTCGGGCGAAGCTGGGCTTGCCGCGCTCGATCCTGGCGGACTGGAGGTTCTCGACGCAGACCTGGATCGGTTTGCTGCGGCGCTTACTTCTGCGAATCACACTTTGAAGCGGGCGCTCAGCGATCCGCGGCTGTTTAGCGGAATTGGCAATGCGTACTCGGATGAGATTCTGTTTGAGGCGCGCCTGTCGCCGCTGGCGCTGACGCAGAAGCTGAAGCGCGAGGAGATCGAACGCTTGTTTGCAGCTACGCAGGCGAGCTTGCGGTCGTGGACGGAGCGCCTTCGGCGAGAAGCGGCGGACGAATTCCCAGAGAACGTAACGGCGTTTCGCGAAGGCATGGCCGTGCATGGACGGTACAAAGAGCCGTGTCCGCGGTGTGGGTCGAAGATTCAGCGGATTCGGTATGCGGCGAATGAGACTAACTACTGTCCTAACTGCCAGACCGGAGGACGGCTGCTGGCGGATCGGTCGCTGTCGCGATTGCTGCGCGAGGATTGGCCGAGGACGCCGGAAGACCTTGAAATGCTGACGCGGAAGCGGAAGTAGGGCTGTTACTCGATGCCCATCTCCTTCGCCAGCGCCCTCCATTTACTATCCACTAGCGCGCGAGTCTTGGCGTCCATGGTGATTTCGTCGGGCCACGGGCGAGCGAAACCCTCGCTTGACCACTTGCGTGTGGCGTCGATTCCCATCTTTGAGCCGTAATCTGGCAGGCGCGAGGCGTGATCGAGCGAGTCCACCGGCCCCAGCGTGAACTGGATGTCGCGCTCGGGGTCGATGTTGTTTAGGGCTTTGAGAGTCACGTCAGCGAGGTCTTGTACGTCGACGTCTTCATCGACCACGATGATGCATTTGGTGAACATTGCCTGCCCGAGCGACCAGATGGCGTTGATCACTTTGCGGGCCTGTCCGGGATAGGACTTGCGGATGGAGACGATCATCAGGTTGTGGAAGACGCCTTCGATGGGGAGGTTGATGTCGACGAGTTCGGGGATGGTTAGCTTCATGAGCGGGAGGAAGATGCGCTCGACGGCTTTGCCCATCCAGGCGTCTTCTTGCGGAGGCTTGCCGACTATGGTGGTCGCGTAGATTGGGTCTTTGCGGTGCGTGATGCAGGTGACGTGGAAAACGGGGTATTCGTCTTCGAGCGAGTAGAAGCCGGTGTGATCGCCGAAGGGGCCCTCGGTGCGCAGTTCGTCGAGATTGACGTAGCCTTCGAGGATGATTTCGGCGTGGGCGGGAACCTCGAGGTCTACCGTTTCGCACTTGACCAGCTCAACTGGCTTCTGGCGGAGGAAGCCGGCGATGATGAATTCCTCGACGTCGGGCGGCGCGGGGACGATGGCGGAGAAGGTGAGCGCGGGCTCGGTGCCTATCGCTACAGCGACTTCCATGCGGCCTTGGGGGCGATCACCATCGGCTAGCATCGCGCCGCCGGAGGAGCGGGCCATGATGTCGACGGCGGCGGAATTCCCACTCAATCCAGTGGAGGTCCCACTCAAGCCAAAAGAGGGCTTGAGTGGGGCACCCTCGGCACCCCCGGAACCAGTGGCGGCGGCACGCAGCCGGTCGCGGTAGTGCTCAGCGGCTACTTTTTGGCGCTGCCAGTGCATGCCGGTGCTGCGCTCGTCGTAGACCTGCATGCGATACATGCCTACATTGCGCTTGCCGGTTTTTGGGTCGCGCGTAATGACGCAGGGGAGCGTGATGAAGCGACCGGCGTCTTTGGGCCAGCACTGGAGAATGGGGAAATCAACGAGCGAGAAGTTGTCGCGCTTGATGACTTCTTTGCAAGGGCCGGTGGGGAGAGTCTTCGGAAAGAATTTGCCCATTTCGGCGAGCATGGGGAGCATCTTTACTTTGTCGAGAAAGCCCTGCGGAGACTTGACGTCCATGAAGGCGCGAATGCGCTCGGCGACTTCGTCGAGGGAATCGACTTCGAGGGCGAGGCGCATGCGGCTGGCAGAGCCGAATTGGTTGATGAGCAGCTTTTGTCCGGGATAGCCTTTGACGTTTTCGAAGAGGAGCGCGGAGCCGCCGACGCTTCCCTGCTTGCCCTTCGATACGCGGTCGGTGATTTCCGTGATTTCGAAAACTGGGTCGGCTTCGGTGCGGATTCTTTTCAGTTCTCCGGCGCGCTCGAGCGCTTTGATCCAGTCGCGCAGATCGTCGTAGGCCAAATGTCCTCCGTGGATGACAGACGATTATATGACGCGGGCGAAAAGCGTATTCACCACGGAGACACAGAGGCACAGAGAAAATCGAGAAACATGACCTTCTCCGTGGCTCTGTGGCTCTGTGGTGGGATCGGGTTGAACTCTGTTCGCTCTTCCACATTTTCGGCTCTGCGAATAGGATATGGGTTAAATCAGCAACGATTAATGTCGTGGCACAAGATCCTGGTTGGAGGAATCATGATTCGCCTGAAGGTGAATGGGAAAGAGAAAACGTTTGAGGGCGATCCGGAAATGCCGCTGCTGTGGTATTTGCGGGACGTGGCCGGGCTGACGGGGACGAAGTTTGGCTGCGGCATCGCGTTGTGCGGTGCTTGCACGGTTCATCAGAATGGCCAGGCGATCCGGTCGTGTTCGACCGCCATGAAGGACGTGGCGGGCACTGAAATTACGACCATCGAAGGCATTGAGCCCATGCATCCGGTGCAGAAGGCGTGGATGGAGATTCGCGTTCCGCAGTGCGGATATTGCCAGACCGGGCAGATCATGCAGGCGATTGCGATGCTGAAGGACAACCAAAATCCGAGCGATGACGACATTGACATGGTGATGTCTGGAAATCTGTGCCGGTGCGGGACGTATCAGCGGATTCGGGCAGCGATTCATCAAGCCGCGAAGGAGCTGGCATGAACATCATCGAGAATGTCAGCCGGCGGAAATTTCTGGTGGGAGGACTGGCCTCGGGCGCTCTTATTTTGAGCGCGCGGCTGGTTTCGAAGCACGTTTGGGCCGCCGAAGAAACGGCGCCGGCGCGGCTGGATCCCAGCATTTGGCTCTCGATTGCGTCGGATGGAACGGTGACCGTCGTTGCGCACCGTTCGGAAATGGGCTGCGGCAGCCGCACCGCGCTGCCGCTGGTGGTTGCCGACGAACTCGATGCCGACTGGTCGAAGGTCATGATTGAGCAGGCGATTGGCGATCCCAAATATGGCGATCAGGACACGGATGGATCGCACTCCGTACGAAGCAACTTTGAGTTGATGCGCACAGTCGGGGCTACCGCTAGGGTCATGCTGATGACCGCCGCCGCCAATCAGTGGGGCGTTTCGCAGAAAGAATGCACGACCGAGCCGCACTTCGTTGTGCATCAAGCGAGCGGTCGAAAGCTTGGCTATGGAGAACTGGCGGCGGCGGCGGGCAAGCTTCCGGTTCCGAAGAAGGAGAGTGCTCCGATTCCGCTCAAGAAGCCGTCGGAGTGGCGGTACATCGGCAAGGAGACGAATTCGTTGTTCGATCTGCCGGAGATCGTGACGGGCAAGGCGATGTTTGGCATGGACGCTACGATGCCGGGGATGGTGTATGCATCCATTGAGCATCCGCCGGTGCTGGGACAGAAGATCAAGTCCTACGACGACAAAGCCGCGCTTAAGGTGCCGGGCGTGCAGAAGACCATCGTCATTGAGACGGTCACGCCTCCGCATCTGTTTAAGCCCTTGGGCGGAGTGGCGGTGATTGGCGAGAACACCTGGGCGACGTTCAAGGGACGCAAGGCGCTAAAGATCGAGTGGGGCTCGAGCCCGCATTCGAGTTACGACTCTGCCGAGTTCCGTAAAACGCTGGAAGCGACTTCGCGGCAGCCGGGAAAGGTGGTGCGGAACGTCGGCGATGTGGATGCTGAGTTTGGCAAGGGCGGCAAGATTTTCGAGGCCGAGTATTACACGCCGCACCTCGCGCACGCTGCGATGGAACCAAACGTCGCGGTCGCCGAGTATCGCGACGGGAAGGTGCTGGCCTGGGCTCCGACGCAGAATCCGCAGGCCGTGCAGGAGACGATTGCGGGCGTGCTGGGAATTAAGAAAGAAGATGTGATCTGCCATGTGACTTTGCTGGGCGGTGGCTTTGGGCGTAAGTCGAAACCCGATCAGGTCGCCGAGGCTGCCTTTCTATCCAAACAACTTGGCAAGCCGGTCAAAGTGACATGGACGCGCGAAGACGACATTCATTTCGACTACTTCCACTCGGTCGCGGCGATGTACATGAAGGCCGCGATCGGGGCGGATGGCAAGCCCACCGCGTGGTTGCAGCGAACGGTGTATCCGCCGATCGCATCGACGTTCGATGCGGCAGCGAAGTACGCTGACGATGAGATGGGCTTGGGATGGAACAATCTGCCGTTCGATATTCCGAATCATCGCGCGGAAAATGGGCCGGCGGATTATCACGTGCGGATTGGATGGTTGCGCAGTGTGGCGAATATTTATCACGCATTTGCGATTCACTCTTTCGCGGACGAACTCGCGCACCAGGCAAATAAGGATTCGGTTGAATACTTGTTGGGATTGATCGGGCCGGGGCGGATTGTGGATCTCGGCCTGAAGGGAGACGAAGCGGAGGATGCGAAGAATTATCCACTGGACACGGCGCGATTGCGGCGCGTGGTCGAAATCGTTGCCCAGAATTCTGGCTGGGGCAAGCGGCCGATGGGTAAGGGGCGCGGGCTGGGAATTGCCGCGCATCGCAGCTTCCTGACGTATGTGGCGACGGTGGTTGAGGTCGAGGTCGACGCGAAAGGACAAGTGCATATTCCGAATGTGTGGACGTCGGTGGATGCGGGGACGGTGGTCAGTCCGGACAATATTCGGAATCAGTTTGAGGGGGCGGCGGTGTTTGGAACCAGCCTGGCGTTATTCGGCGAGATCACGGCGACGAACGGAGCGATCGATCAGAGTAATTTCGACAACTATCAGATTACGCGCATCAATCGGGCGCCTCGGCACATTGCGGTTGAGGTCGTCAAGAGCGATGCGCCGCCGGCCGGTGTGGGTGAGCCAGGCGTTCCGCCCTTTGCGCCGGCGCTGTGCAATGCGGTGTTTGCCGCGACGGGCAAGCGGGTGCGGGAGCTGCCGCTGGCTAAGAGTAGGCTGGTGTAGACGTCGCGTTCTTGAGACGGTGTGGCGGGACGCCGCCATGACAGCCGGCGAGGACGCCGGCGCTAGAATCGATGTTTCGGTTTTGATCTGCTGCTCGGGGGTCATCCATTGCTCTATAAGATCGCAGCCGTGTTTTTGTTTTCGGTCTCAGCATGGGCGCAGGAAATTACCGTGGCGGCCGGGGCCGATATGAGCGCTGTGATGCCTGAGATCGTTGCTGCGTACTCGAAGAAAACCGGGCACAGGACGAAGCTATCGTTCGGTGCGTCCGGCAATTTGACGAATCAGATTCGAAACGGCGCGCCCTTCGACGTGTTTTTCTCGGCGGATGAGGGCTATCCGCAACAATTGATCGACGAGGGTCTGGCGTCGGGAAGCACCCTTTACCGTTATGCGATCGGACGGTTGGTGCTGTGGGTGCCGAACGAGTCGCCGCTGGACTTGTCGAAACTCGGCATTAACGCGCTGCTCGATCCCTCGGTGAAGAAGATCTCGATCGCGAATCCGACAACGGCACCGTACGGACGCGCGGCAGCGGGCGCAATGCGGCACTTTGGGATTTACGAACAGGTTTCGGGCAAACTTGTGATCGGGGAGAACATTTCGCAGGCGGCGCAGTTCGTGGAATCCGGCAATGCGCAGGCGGGACTGATCGCGCTTTCGCATGCGCTCGCGCCGGGCATGAAGAGCAAGGGGCGGTACTGGACTGTGCCGCTTGACTCCTATCCCACGCTGAACCAGGCAGGAGTCGTTTTGTCGAAGTCCAAGCAGGCAGGCGAGGCGCGCGATTTTCTAGATTTCGTACGCGGACCTGAGGCGACTTCCCTGCTCGCGAGCTACGGCTTCAGCCTGCCCGCGAGCGGCCCGGTTGGGACGCGTCCGAAATGAACTGGGAGGCGTTCTGGCTGACGGTGCGCCTGGCGACGATTGTTTCGTTCGTGCTATTGGCGGTCGGGATCCCGGTCGCATACTGGATCACTTATTCGCGATGGCGGTGGAAATTTTTGGTCGAGGCGGCGGTCGCCCTTCCCGTCATTTTGCCCCCGACCGTGCTCGGCTTTTATGTGCTGGTCGCGCTTGGTTCGCGCAGCCCGCTTGGACGCTGGTGGGAATCGCTGACCGGCCACACACTGGCCTTTACTTTTGAGGGCCTGGTGATTGGGTCGTTGCTTTATAGCCTGCCTTTTGCGGTGCAGCCATTTGCAGCGTCGTTCGGTTCTGTCGATGCCAAACTGCTGCACGCCTCGGCGACGCTTGGGCATTCTCCTCTTCAGACCTTTCGCCGCGTGGTCGTCCCGCTCTCGAAAGCCGGGCTGGTTACAGGCTTCACGCTCAGTTTTGCGCACACGCTCGGCGAATTTGGAGTGGTGCTGATGGTGGGCGGGAATATTCCTGGGGTGACGCGGACAATCTCGATTGACATTTACGACCGCGTGCAGGAGGCACAATATTCCAGCGCAAACTCGACGGCGCTCGTGCTTCTGGTGATCTCTTTTGTGCTTTTGGCGATCGTGTATGGATTGAATCGCCGCGCGTGGGTGGTGGGGCCGTGGAAGTAAAAACTGCGAGTGTACCGCCGGTCGCCACCAACGCGATCTCTTCCGAACTTGAGGTGCGGATTCGCAAACGCTTTCCCAGTCCGGCGGGAAGCTTTTTTTTGAACGTGCATTTGCGGGCACTCGCGGGATTCACTATTCTCTTCGGCGCTTCGGGCGCGGGAAAAACCACTTTGCTCGATTGCATTGCCGGACTGACTGATCCGGATGAGGGACGAATCGCGCTGGGCGGTGAAGCGATTTATGACTCTGAGACTAAGCGCAACTTAGTTAGTTGGAAGCGGCGGATCGGATATGTGTTACAGGATCTGGCGCTCTTTCCTCATTTGACCGCCGAAGAGAATGTCGAATATGGCCTTCGGCAGTTTGGCGCCGCGGAGAGACAGGCACGCAGCCGCGCGATGCTGAACGCCTTTCGCATCGAACATTTGCGCGAGCGACGGCCGGCGCAGATCTCGGGAGGCGAGCGGCAGCGGGTCGCGTTGGCGCGGGCTCTGGTGACCGAGCCGCGGGTGCTGTTGCTGGATGAGCCGTTGGTTGCGCTCGATCGCCCGACGCGCTCGCTGATTATTGCCGACCTGCGACGATGGAACCAGACCTACAGAATTCCGATTTTATTTGTGACACACAGTATTGAAGAGGTGTTTGCGCTCGGGGCCGAGGTAATTGTGCTGGACGCGGGGAAGATTGTGGCGCAGGGATTGCCGAAGGATGTCATGCACGCTCCGCAGTTGGAGACGGTTGCGCAGTTGGCGGGATTTGAGAATGTTTTCGACGCTACTGTGATTGGCCTGCATGAAAATCGCGGGACGATGACGTGCCGCGTCGGCGGCAAATTGGAGTTGGAGACGCCGCTGGTGCGGGCGGAGGTTGGGTCGCACTTGCGGGTTGGAATTCGTGCAGGGGACATTTTGCTGGCCACCGAGAATCCGCGCGGATTAAGTGCCCGCAATGTTTTACCCGGGACGATTCAGCGCCTCGAAGAGATGGCGGGATTTGTCTTAGCGTTTGTGGATTGTGGAGGCGCTCGGTTCGAAGTGCATCTCACGCTGGCGGCGCGGGAGGCCCTCGCTTTAATCACCGGAAAACAAGTTTGGGTCGTGATAAAAACGCACTCGTGTCATTTGCTGCGGGAGTAGGTTTGCGAGTGCGCGAATAGAAAACTTTTAACCGGCGAGTTCGCAGAGAAAAGCTTAACGCCTCAACTCAGCATCCTGAGCTGTATTTTGGTCAAGGGTGATCACTGCGACCCATTGTCCACTCGCTCTCTTTTGATAAACGATCGATCCACCTAGACGCTTGGCGATATCGCCGGGCAACAGGTCGCGATGGTAGCCGAAGAGCTTTTCTTTGAGACGCTGCCACGCGGGCCAGTTTTCGACGATCGGATGCGGCGGCTGATACTTGGTGGAGAAGACGAGGGCCGCGCTGAATTGGCCGCGGGCTAGAGATGCCAGTTCGATCTGCGCGGCGGTGAAGTCCTCGATGCGGACGACGTGAAACGGGCGGGCGATGTAGCCGAGCCAGGGGCGAGTGAGTTCATCGGACGCCGGCCATGCGGTTAGCACGCGAGCGTTCGGATCGGTCATGGCCAGGAATCGGCTGGCCTCGGCGTGCAACATGACGTAGTCGCGATAGGCGAGATTGTCTTCGAGAGAAAACCCATAGGGTGGATTGATGAAGAGTGCCGCGACGAACGCCACTGCGACAGCCCCCACGATCAGCGTCCAATAGCGCACCCTACGCCAAAGCGTGAAAACCCAGGCAAGAATTATGAGAGGCACTACCGGCAGGAGATAACGGGCGAGCACGGCTCCGCCGACCGCGGACATGAATAGCAGGTACGCCAGGAGTACCGCGGTGAAGGCTGCCAGTTTCCAGATTGCGATGCGCGGGCGGGGAATTCCGTTTTTTATTCGAGGACGCCGCAACAGCGACAGCGCCCCCGCCAACGTGAGCAGGTAGAGGCCAAGGTATCCGCAGACTTGCCAGAGCCGCAACGCGAGAGCCAGCGGAATTCGCACGGGATTCAGGGTTTCGGCGACGTTGTAGCGGAAAAATTCCGGGCTGCCGAAGGCGTAACCTGTTTTTGCGTAGTGATAGGCAAACCAGCAGACCAGTGCCAGGACTGGCACGAGGAGGTGGAAGGCGCGGGTGCGGCGGCTTTTGGGCGGAGCGAGTTCGGCCCAGCGTTTGCCTGCCCATTCTTTATCAGGCCAACGCCTGCCAATCTCGGACGCGATCAATTGCCAGGCAAAGAGTGCCAGCGGCGCGATGATTGCAGTCTCCTTCGCTAAGGCTGCCAGCGAGAACCACACCACCTGCTTCCAGGGATGGTCTTCGAGGAAAGCAAGCAGAGCCCAGAATGTGAATCCGGCGGCCGGTAGATCGACCTGCGCGAGAGAGCTTTGCGTGAAGAATACTGGGTAGATCGCGACCAGCACAGTCGTCGCCCAAGCTACGTGCGTGTTAGCGGCAGCCCGCGACAGGCGAAATAGTCCGAGCAGGGAAAACGCCGCCAGCATCAGCATGGCGGTACGCGTGACGAGCGGGGAGTAGCCGGCAACGCGCCATGCCAATGCGAGCCATGCCATTACGAGCGGCGGATGCTCGCTCGAAGGGGTGGATTGGGGCACGAGCGCGCCCGTTAAATACAGATCACGGGCAGCGGGAACATAGTATCCGGCCTCGTCCCAGAAATACGGCAGCCGAAGGAGCGGCGCGTGGAGGAGCATCAATCCCGCGAAAAACAGAGCGCACAGAAGAAACTGCTGCGGCGCGGGGATGGCAGCAGGCTGGGATCTGGATTCGAGGTCGGAAGGCGACGGGGTTGGCCGCGCAGCCATCAGTGAACGGGCCCGCCCGGAGCGCGCGGATCGAGTTTGATCTCGCCGAAGGCGGCTTCGTAGTTGACGACATTCTGTTGCAGAAGCGACATGAGCGCCTTGGCCTGCTGCGGACTGAGATAAATTCCCTGAAAATTATGCAGCTCGACCTGCGTTTCGGAGCTTTGCTGCATGGTGCCGAAGACGAGAAAGAAGTCCCAGACGTTGACTCGGATCTGCACGCTGTTGGAATAGGACTCGCGGTAGTCGGGGGTTTGAACGAATTTTACGTTAGGCTGGTTCGGCGTATTCATATCGGGCAGTTTACCGCGTGGGGAGCGGCGAGGGCAAAGAGCGGAGACGGGGCAAGCCCCGTCTCTACCACAGTCCTGCAATTGCTCACTTTCGCTGTTCGAGTTTGACGGAGGCGGTGATGGGCTGGCCGTCGCGCAATACTTTTACTTCTACGACGTCGCCGACTTTGCTGTTGCGGAGGGCATCGGTGAAGTCGTAGAGATTCTTGATCGGCTTGCCGCCGAACTGCACCATGATGTCTCCTCCCTTGAAGCCGGCCTTGGCCGCGGGTGAACCGGGCTTCACGTCGGAGAAGCGCACGCCATTTTCCACCTGGCCGAAATCAGGAATCGATCCGAAGTAGGGACCGTAGCCGCCACCGCCCGATCCGCCGACGGGCCTCTCTTCGGCAACGACGATGAATGTCGGGCGTTCGTCGGCGTTGGCCAACTCGTCGGCTGTGGTTCCGACTACGTCGAGGAGACGCGCGGCCGAGTCGGGATTGATTTTGTCCCAGGTGTCGGAGGGCTTGTGATAGTCGGAATGCAGGCCGGAGAAGAAAAAGAGGACCGGAATTTTTTTGCTGACGAACGAAGTGTGGTCGCTGGAAGAATACCCACCGGGCGAGTACTCGATTTTGAATCCCGAATTCTCCGCCGCCTTTTCAACATCCGCCTTCAGCGTGGAACCCGTACCTACGCCCCCGATGTAAATCTTCTGGTCCTTGATGCGGCCGATCATATCCATGTTGAGCATGGCGACGGCTTTGTCGAGCGGGCGGGTTGGGTTCTGGACCCACTCGGCCGAGCCGAGCAGACCGAGTTCTTCGCCGGCGAACGACATGAACAGAATGCCGCGCCGGAACTGACCTTTTTGCGGGGCGAGAAGGCGCGCCAGTTCGAGCACGCCGGCGGTTCCCGAGCCGTTATCATCGGCGCCGGGATGGATCTGGCCGATCTGCGAGGGTGCGAGCGAATCGAAATTGCCGCGGCCGAGATGATCATAGTGCGCGCCGATGATGACGTATTCATCGGTCTTGCCGGGAAGATATGCCAACACGTTGTCGACCGTGGCACGGGTGGTTTTGATATTGACCGTTAGCGATCCGCTTTGATTCGCCGGAAGTTCGAATGACTCGGGCTTTGACGATGAGTTGATCTGATTTTGAAGATCGGCGAGCGACTTGCCTGCCGATTTCAGCCAGTCATCGGCAACGGCGTTCTTGACTTGGGCAAAGATGATGCCCACGTCCTGGGGGCCGCTCACGCTGCCAAAGCGAGTGAGCAGATCTTCTTCGCCGTCACCAAGTTTTCCGTTGACCAGGACCAGCGCCTTGGCGCCATGGTTGCGCGCGTTGATCGCTTTGGTGATCAACTGCGAATGGCGGGTCATTCCCTGCTTGCCTTTCTCGGCGAAGGATGAGGGCTCGTAGCGAAGGACGACAACGATTTTGTCTTTGACGTCGATGCCGGCGTAGTCGTCGTAGTGAAATTCGTCGGCGGTGACGCCGTAGCCGGCGAAGACGAGCGCGGCGTGCACGGTTCCCGAGGAGGAAAAGCTGAAAGGAACAAAATCCTGTTTGGGTTTCAGGGCGCGTTTCTCGTCGCCGGTCAGCACTACGAATTCGTTTTTTCCTTTCAACTGCGCGCCGGTGATCACGGTGAAAGGCTGAAGATAGCCGTTGGTGCCGGCAGGTTCGAGGCCCAGGCTTTTGTATCGTTTTTCGAGCAGGTGCTGGGCGCGGGTCAAACCTTTGGTGCCGGCGCCGCGGCCTTCCATTTGTGGAGTGGTCAGCGCTTTGATGTCGTCGAGGTAGCGATGGGGATCGGCGGATTGGGTGGCCGCAACGGCATAGGAAACCGCAAGGAGAATCGCGAGCGCGAGAGACTTACGCAAGAAAATCCGCGGGATAAGGACTTTTTTAGGAATTCGCATGATGCCGCAAATGTAAGGGGGCCAGGAGGTGGTGTCAATCACAAGATCGAGCTACGAGCTATAAGCCACGAGCTTCGAGCTAAAAGCTAAACCCAAAAACCCAAAATAAAAAACTCGCTTTGTCTCTTAAGCGTGAGACAAAGCGGGCCTTCATCGGACGAGCGCTGACCTACGATCCTGTTATTTCTTACCGCCTCGCCCCGGTGGTGGCGAATATTTCTGCTGCAACTGCTGACGCTGCTGGCTGTGACGTTGC
Organism: uncultured Acidobacteriaceae bacterium; assembly: GCA_963698865.1. Classification (GTDB taxonomy): domain Bacteria; phylum Acidobacteriota; class Terriglobia; order Terriglobales; family Acidobacteriaceae; genus Acidiflorens. Next base: position 436,487 of record CAVOSL010000008.1, read on the forward strand.
ACCATTTCCTGGGTCTGCTGCTGATGCCGTTGCTCAACCTGCTGTTTTTTGGCTTCGTCGGCATTTTGCTTGGCCAGTTTCGCGTGCTCTTTGTCCTGCTGCTGTTGTAATTTCTGCCGATCCTTATTCTGCTTGGCGATTAGCTTGTCCTGTTCCTTCTGGTATTTTGCGTCCTGCTTGGCGTTGCCGGTGTTGGGAGTGGTGCGCTCGATGGGCGGAAGATCGTTGGGATGGTTGGCATGAGTTCCGCCAGCGCCAGTTTCTCGACCAGGCGCGCCTGCTCCGGCGCGGCTCGGATGGAGCTTGTACTCTCCACCAGCCTCGCGGGCGGCCATAGCACCGCTCTTGAAGTCTCCTAGGCGAGATGTTGCGGCGATGGCCGGCTTGCCACGATTAGCAGAGGCTCGCAGTTCGGGATTTCCGCGGGCCGCATTGATGTGTTGCATTTGCGCGGCGACGGGACCGACATGCCGCTGGCGGGCGGCCGCTTCTTCTCGCGGAGTGGGACGCGCGGTTGTTCCGCCTTCGCCACCGTTGTAGCTGACGTGATTGACGACGGTGTGGTTTACGTTCTCGACATAGACATTATGAATGTTTTCGCCATTCACATTCAGGACGGCGCGGTTATAGAAGAAGTGTCCACCTTCCCAGCGGCCGCCGACGAAGCCGGTACCGAAATAGCCAAAGCCGTAATCGATCCCGCCGTAGAATCCGACCTCCGGCCCCCAATAACCGTTATAGAAAACATAGGCGCCATCGGCCCATGCCCAGTAGGGCGGAGTCCAGAAGAAACCGACTTCAGGCGCCAGCACCCAGGTGCCCGGAATCCAATAGTAGTCGTCGAAATCCGCGTCCCATCCCCAATAACCGGGGGTCCAGAGATAACCATCGCCGGGACAAACCGGCTGGTCGTAGACGGGAAGCGGGGGCGGGCCGAAGGAAACCGAGATACCTATTTGGGCAAACGCAGGCACGGAAACTGCCGCGCATAGGGCCATCACGATGAGTGGAAACAACAACACAATACGAGGGGAGAATATCTTGCGCATGTGTTCCTCTTGCCGACTGCCTACGCTGACCCGGTACTGCTCTCGTCGCGACGGGCTGCGTGGATTCGACGGCAGAACTATACAAAGACGCTAAACAGCCGGTTAGGGTTGGATACCCTACTGCGAAGTTCGATACTTTCTTCTCGTCTTTCCGGGGAGCTGAAAAAAATATTCCATGCCTGCTCAATGAGTTACCTATAAACCCTCCGAATTAAGGATTGACACGGTTTTGCCGAAGGATTACTGTAGCTCTCTTGGCGAACAAAAGGCGAATATAGTGCGGGCAGAGATGCAGGTTTTGAGAGCGCAGATTGAAGAAAAACTGCCTTCGGCTTTTACCGTGTACCAGCGCCAGGAGCGGGGCAGCATTCCGACTGGGATTGCGCCGATCGACGAGGCTGTGCAGGGAGTTCCGCTGCATGCGTTGACCGAAATTTGCGGAAGCAACCTGGCTTCTTCGGGCAAAACCTCGGTGCTGACTTCCCTGCTGGCGCAGGCGTCGCGCGATCATTTCTGTGCGCTGGTGGATGCGGGGGATTCGTTCGATCCGGCCTCCGGGCACGCTGCCGGAATTTATCTGCCACGATTGCTTTGGGTACGCTGTGGGAAAAGCCGGATGAAACTGCCCCCGCTGGAGCAGGGTTTCAAAGTCACCGACATCTTGCTGCAGAGCGGCGGATTTGGACTGATTGCCGTGAACCTTAGTGGCATTCCGGAACGCGTGGTGCGGAAGGTTCCCTTGAGTTCCTGGTTCCGCTTTAGCCGGGTGATCGAAAAATTTCCCGCGGCTCTGGTTTTTGTCGCGGAAGAGCCACACGCCACCAGTTGCGCGGGGCTGGTGTTGCGGGTAGGGACAGCCAGCGGTCCAGCTCCGTTTACGGGAAACCTGCTCACGCAACTGAATCTCAATGTTGAAGTGGTGCGCGGGCGGGACAAGAAACCGGTTTGCTCAGAAAGATATTCGGGAGGCGCGGAAAAATTCTCGGAAAGAACTGGCTTTTCTCTCCCGGCGCAATGGGACTAATTTCAATCCTACTCATTGCAACGAACGCAATGAGTGGGGCACCCATCGGTATGAATCGTGTTTGCATGCTTTTATATTCCGGATTTTGCGGTGCAAGCCGCCTTGTTGCCCGAGATGTCACAGGCAATGCCGGAGACGCGGGCGGCGCTGCGGGCATTCCCTCTGGCCATTCTCGATGGGCCGGCGAATTTGCCGCGCGTCTTCACGACTAACCTGGCCGCCCGGCGCGCGGGTATTCAAACCGGCATGACCAAGCTGCAAGTCGGAACCTACGGCGGCGTGTCGCTGCGCAAGCGCTCGCTGACAGACGAGGAATCGGCACAAGCCACGCTGGTAAATTTTGCTGGGACATTTTCTCCGCGAGTGGAATCGACTTGCCCGGGCGCGGCGATTCTGGATCTGGCGGGGAGCGAAAAGCTGCTGGGACCGTGGCAAATTGCGGCGGACAATATGATCGCGCAGGCGGTAGAAATCGGATTTGACCTTCGCATTGCGATGGCCGCGAATCCGGATACGGCGTTTCTGGCGGCGCGCGGTTTTTCTGCAAACAGCGTTGCGCCCATCTTCATTCCTATTTCTGCGGGAGAAGAAGTTCAGCGGCTGGCTTCGTTGCCTGTGAGTGTGCTGCCGATTTCGCCTGAGATGCTGGAAACCCTGAACAGTTGGGGGATTCGCACGTTTCACTCGTTGGCCGCGCTGCCGGCGGTGGCTACTGTCGAGCGGCTCGGCCAGGAAGGTTTGTATCTGCAGAAGCTGGCGCGCGGCGAGATCGAGCGGCCGCTGTTGACGGTTGAGCAGCATGCGGAGTATGTGGGGAGTTTCGAATTCGACGATCCGGTGGAGACGCTGGAGTCGAGTTTTTTTATTTTGAACCGGCTGTTGCAGGAGCTTTGCTTGAAGCTGCTCAACTCGGCGCTGGCGGCGCAAGAACTACGGCTGACGGTCGACCTGGAAGTGCGTCAGATGCAGCGCGGGACAAAAGAAGAGGAGCAGTACCGGCATGAGTGGAAGCTGCCCGTTCCCACGCAAGATAGGAATCTGCTTTTTGGCCTGGTTCGGCTGCACTTCGAGAAGACTACATTTTCGGCTCCTGTGCGGCGGTTGAGTTTGGAAGTTGTGCCCGTCAAGCCGCGCGTGGCGCAGGAGAATTTTTTTGCGCCGCCTTCGCCCGAGGCGGAAAAACTCGAAATCACGCTGGAGCGGCTGCGCGGAGTTGTCGGCAGCACCGACGCCGCAGGGATCCCCTGCGTTGGGTCGCCGGATTTGGTGGATACACACAAGCCCGGCAGCTTCACGGTACAGCATTTTTTCAGCATCGATGATGGCGGGCACGATACTGCGAATCTTTCTTCCCCTGCTGCTCACGTAATTGCGCTGCGAATGTTTCGGCCGGCGCTTGAGACCTCGGTGGAACTTGATGGAGTGAAGCCGCATTTTGTGCGGCTATGGCATCGGCATCGCCGTGTGCTGGCGGCTTCGGGACCGTGGTCGAGTTCCGGAGATTGGTGGAACGCGTCTGCCTGGTGGCGGGAAGAATGGGACGTGGCACTGAAAACCACAGCCGGGCTTGGCTTTTACCGCATTTATCGGGACCGGATGCGGGAGCAGTGGTTTGTGGAAGGAGTGTTTGATTGAGGAGAACGACGCGGCGTGTCAGGGTCCGATTTTGTAATTGAGTAATCGGGTAATTGTGTAATTTGGAGAAACGATGGATTTCAAATTACTCAATTACCCGATTACACAATTACTAAATGAACTCGTCTTCTGCGGTTTTAATCCAGTCCCATGTCCTATGTCGAACTCCATGCCCGGTCGGCTTTCAGTTTTCTGGAAGGCGCTTCCCTGCCTGAGTCGCTCATCGCCGCGGGCGCGGAGCGCGGCATGCCTGCCATGGCTTTGCTTGACCGACACGGAGTCTATGGCGCGCCGCGCTTTCACATGGCGGCTGAGCAACGCAAAATCAAAGCGCACATTGGCGCGGAAGTCTGCGTTGCCGAAGGAGGAAACTATCCGCTGCTGGCCGCGACTCGCACGGGCTATCAGAATATTTGCCGACTGATTACCACTACAAAACTGCGCACACCCAAGATTCGCGGGTCGAAGAAAATCGTCGCGACCGCTTCACTCTCTGAGTTGCAGGATCACGCCGCGGGATTGATCTGTCTGACGGGAGATGAAAATGGGCCGCTGGCGCTGGCGTTAGGCAGGGACGGAATTGCAGGCGGGAGGCAATTGCTGCAGCAACTGGCTTCAATTTTTGGCCACGAAAATCTCTACGTCGAATTGCAGAGGCATGGCGAGCGCTTTCAGGAGGCGCGCAACCAGTCCGCGATCGAATTGGCACGCGAACTACATCTGCCATTACTGGCGACGAACGGCGTTTGCTATGCCACGCCCGCCGAGCGCGAGATTGCCGACGTCTTTACCTGCCTCAAGAATAAGCGCCGGCTCGATACCGCAGGCCGGTTGCTGGCGAAAAATTCGCGGCGTTACGTGCGCAGCGCCGAAGAGATGGCCCAGCTTTTCGCCGATCTCCCTGAAGCCATCGCCAACACAGCCGAGTTGTCTTCGCGCTTGGAATTCACGCTTAAGAAATTAGGCTACGAATTTCCGCGCTATCCCGTGCCGGACGGCGAAACGATGGATTCGTTTCTTCACAAGCGCACGTGGGATGGCGCGCGGTGCCGCTATCGTCCAGTCAGCGCACGGGTGCGGGCGCAACTTGAAAAAGAATTGGCGCTGATCGAGAAGCTCAAGCTCTCGGGTTATTTCCTCATCGTGTGGGACCTGGTTTGTTTTTGCGAGCGCAACGGCATTCTCGTGCAGGGACGCGGATCGGCCGCCAATAGCGCGGTTTGCTATTCGCTCGGCATCACCGCTATCGATCCCATCGGCATGGATCTTCTGTTCGAGCGTTTTTTGTCGGAGGAGCGCGGCGAGTGGCCCGACATCGATCTCGATCTCCCGAGTGGCGATGAGCGCGAGAAGGTCATTCAATATGTTTATGAGCGTTACGGTCAGCGTGGCGCGGCGATGACCGCCAATGTCTGCACCTATCGCGGGCGTTCGGCCGCGCGCGAGGTGGGTAAGGTGCTGTGCTTTGACGAAGACACGCTCGCTCGGCTTTCGTCGATTGTCGGAACGTGGGAGTGGCGCGATCCGAATGACACGATGGAACGGCAGTTTACGAACACTGGCCTCGATCTCAGCAATCCGCAGATCGCCGTCTATCTCGATCTCTGCCAGCGCGTGCAGGATTTACCGCGCCATCTCAGCCAGCATTCGGGCGGCATGGTAATTTGCCAGGGGCAATTAGACTCTGTTGTCCCGCTTGAGCCCGCCACCATGCCCGGACGCGTGGTTGTGCAGTGGGATAAAGATGATTGCGCCGATCTCGGACTGATTAAAGTTGATTTGCTCGGCCTGGGAATGATGGCGGTACTGAAAGATTCGATCGGCCTGATTCAGGATCATTACGGCGAAGAGGTGGATTTGGCGCACCTTCCGCAGGATTGCCCTGACGTCTACGACACGATTCGCAAGGCGGATACGATCGGCATGTTCCAGATCGAAAGCTGCGCGCAGATGGCGTCGCTGCCGCGAAATAATCCGACGAAGTTTTATGACCTAGTCACACAGGTTGCGCTGATTCGACCCGGCCCGATTACCGGGGAGATGACGAGCCCATATTTAAAGCGGCGGCAAGGGAAGGAGCCGGTCACATATCCACATGAGTCGCTGATCCCTGTTTTGAAGCGAACACTGGGCGTGCCGCTGTTTCAGGAGCAACTGCTCAAGCTGGCGATGATCTGCGCGAACTTCAGCGGAGGCGAGGCGGAAGAATTGCGGCGCGCGCTGGGGAGCAAACGCTCGCGGCAGCGCATGCGCGAGATTGAAGCAAAACTTCGCGCTGGCATGACGACGAATGGCATTCCGCCAATTACGCAAGATCAGATTGTGAAATTCATCAGCTCGTTCGCACTCTATGGTTTTCCTGAATCTCATGCCGCGAGTTTTGCGCTGATTGCTTATGCCAGCGCGTTTTTGAAGGTTCGCTATCTTGCCGCTTTCACTGCCGCGCTCCTCAACAATTGGCCGATGGGCTTTTACCATCCGGCAACGGTCGTAAAAGATGCGCAGCGGCACGGCTTGCGCGTGAAACCGGTGGACGTGACTTGCTCGGATTGGAATTGCACGCTCGAAGCCGATGACCGTGGACCCGACAGCCTCTTGCTTCGCATTGGACTTCGTTATGTGCGCGGATTGCAGCAGGCTGCGGCGGAGGTTCTTGTACAGCAGAGAGCGCGCGCTCCTTTTGTTTCGATCGAAGACCTCGCTCACCGCGTGTCGCAACTCAACCGCGATAATCTGGCGATCCTTGCCAGCATCGGTGCCTTGAATAATCTGTCGGCAGATACTAACCTGCATCGCCGCGACGCTTTGTGGCAGGTCGAGAAGGCAGTCCGGCGAACCGGTCCGCTGCTGGAAGGAATTGTCGAGCTAGACGCGGCATCGCCGTTGCGCCGCATGAATGTTGAAGAAAGATTGGTAGCCGACTATCACGGCACGGGACTTACCACTGGCCATCATCCGATGGCGTATCGTCGGGAAGTTCTGCGCGCGCGCGGAGTCAAGTCTGCGATCGAACTGCGCGAACTTCCTCATGGCAAGCAGGCTACGACTGCCGGCTGCGTCATCACGCGCCAGCGTCCCGGCACAGCAAAGGGGCTCATATTTATGACATTAGAAGATGAAACAGGAACATCGAGAGTGATTATCAGTCCCGACTTTTACGATCAGAATCGGATGGTGGTGCTCAACGAAAGATTCGTGCTCGTCTCCGGCATCGTTCAGAATCAGGACAACATCGTGCATCTGAAAGCGCGCAGCATTCAGCCGCTATCGATCAGCGCGGCAACTACGCCGTCGCACGATTTTCATTAACGCCCCTGAGCCCACCGTGACCCTCGGCCCGTCCGCAAATCAGGCGTTTTCGCACATCAGGCAACGCCGCCACTGGCTCGTCCAGTGATCCACTCGACTCGCAGAATCAACTGGTCCACGGCGTAGGCGAACAGCAGAAGAATCACCGGATCGAGCGGATGGCGATGTCTTGGAAATGAGTAGACGAGATAGTACACGAGCGGGAAACAAATCATAGGAATCGCGAGTGGCATGGCCTTGGCCTTCAGCTTTTTTAGCGCTAAACCAAGTCCGACGAAAGCGCCCGCCGAGACCAGCCACATTCCCTCTCCCTGGGGGGCGGTCCAGAAGTTCAGAACACGCACCCCTGTGCGATGCACAAACTCTGCGGGATGCGCGCGAACGAATTTAATCACCAGCGCTTTTTTCTCGTCGATATAGGCAGGCTCGCCCAGTCGCTGGTACTCGGTTGGATTTGCCCCGGGGAACGATGAGTAATCTGCCAGATCGCGCCCTAATCCTTCGTGGTTCGCGTAATACACCTCTGCGGGAAGATCCGACCGGACAAAGATAAATCTCCCAAACACGGCATAATTCCGCACGCCCCACGGAGCAAGCGTCACAACGAATGCCATGATTGAGACCGCGATGCCCCGGCGCCAACCCAGGCATTCTCGCGCGGCAAGAATCCACAAACAGATCCAATAGGGAGCGAGAACAGTAAAAAACGCTGGATTCACCAGGCAGCACAAAGCCCCGAATGTTCCAAACGCGATCCATTGCCATGCCCGACGCGACCGCTCAACCTTGAGCAGTCCCCATATGCCCATCAGAAAAAGCAGCGCGTTAAAACTGGTTGCATCCAGAATGAGCGGAAATACGGCGCAGTAGTACCAAAGAGCCCATGCCCACGCTGCGATGGCGGCGGCGCGCGTCCCTACCAACGCCTTCCCCACCAAAAGAATCCCCACCGCACTAGCCGCCGAAAAGACAAGGTTGAGAACCAACACGATGCACGCGGACGCTAGAGCAGTAAAGTACTTGAACAGCAGTACGAGGAAGAAGGTGGGGCCGGGCGCAAACCACGCAGTGGGAACGGTCGTTCCCGGAAATGCTCCGCTATAGCCTTGTCCCCGGAGCCAGGAATGCGCAATTGCGGCATGCTCGGTGAATTTGAATTCTATTCGCGGATCATGCATGCGTCCCCATATCAAAGGAATTCGCACCATAATCGCAATGCAGAAAATCAGCCAGGGAGACGTTAACCATCGAATGATCAACCTAGATTGGAAAGGAGGCATGAGTTCAACCTGAACCTGCGCTGGGAAACTCTACGCGCAACCAACCTCGCAATCAATCTTCATCCAGATATTCATCCGGAACATCGTCTTCCGGCACCTCGTGGGTGCGAACTTCCTTCGCGTCGCCGTCATCGCCGCGCTCCACGCCCGCTACGACGTCGGCCTCAAATGCATTCCCTTCCTCGAGCAACTCTCGAACGCTTTCCGAATCCGCGCCTTCACGGCGGGACAGACCCTGTAAATCTCCCGATTGTTCGCCCGACTGAGACCCCGGACTTTTCACCGAGAACTCCTGAGAACCCGCACGCCTGCTTCCCTTCCGCGTCTGCTTCTTAGCCGGCATCACCCTCGCCTTCTTCGTACTCTTCGGCACGGATTTCTTTCTTACCAGCGGCTTGGGACGTTTCACCGCCTTCTTTTTGCGGGCGGGCGTTGCTCGTTTGCGGGCGGTCCTCTTCGTCGTCGACGATTTCTTTTTGGTTTTCTTTTTGGTAGCCATTTCGCGAAGTTTAGCACCGGCACATGCGGGCAAGCAAAACATTGCACCCGCGCTCTGTTCGACGTTTTGCCTTTCTCAACGTATTGGTGCGAAAGGGGGGAGTCGAACCCCCATGGGTTTCCCCGCCAGATCCTAAGTCTGGTGCGTCTGCCAATTCCGCCACTTTCGCACGGGCGCGAGGCCGCTTGAGACTTCTTTAGTCTAGCGGATTCTGGGCGACGACAAAAGTTATCGTAGCGCTGGCATCTTGCCAGTTGTATCGAGAGCGTCTTTCTCCCAACGCGGCGGGCGAGGACGCCCGTCGGACAGCCGCCGGGACGGCGGCGCTACAGTCAAACCTCACGATCTGCTGCATTTTTTCTTGCTACCAGCTCTGCGGTTGCCTTCTCCGCGATCTGCTCGCGGTAGTGCAATACCTCCAAACCGTCGACCAGCCGCGGTAGTTCGCCTTCTTCGAGCAAATGGGCGGGATCCTTTGGGCCGCCGGGCAGTTCCAGCTGCGCGTGCGTGAGAGTTTTGTAGATGAGGAGCCCAGCCGGCCGCACCGCCTTCACAATTTCAGGAAATATTCTTCGGTCCAGATAGAAGAAAGCCATCACGACATCGAATTGCGTCTGCGACGCCCGGAAGCCGGTTAGATCAGCGATTACAAATTGAATGCGCGACGTAAGCGCGCCGGCGTTCTCGCGCGCTTGCTCGACTCCGGCTTCCGCGATATCGATGAGTGTTACCTCCCAGCCCTGCTTTGCCAGCCAGATAGCATTTCTCCCGGCTCCGCCTGCAAGATCGAGCGCATGTCCGGCGGCGGGAAACAGCGGCCGGATGTATTCGGAGAAAGCACGCAGCAGGAACGGGTCCGGCTCCAGCCAGGAGCCGGGCGATTCGCGGTATTTCTGGTTCCAATGCTCGCGCTCATTTCGAGAGGATGGCATGCACTGCGATTCTAGCGTGCGGGAGCGGAGAAATTGCCGCACGGTGCTACCGACCCTTTATAATAGAAAGATTCGGTGTCGCTTTTTGGCCGATCTGTAGCGCCAGTGAATCGGCGCGAAGCAGGGCTCTGCCCAGGGGAAGATGTCCACAGACAGCATTATTGTTCGCGGGGCCCGGGTTCATAACCTCAAGAACATCGATTTTGACATTCCGAACAACGCCCTCACGGTCGTGACCGGCGTCTCCGGTTCGGGCAAATCGTCGCTTGCCTTTGACACGATTTACGCCGAGGGACAGCGGCGGTATGTCGAGTCGCTCTCGGCCTATGCGCGGCAGTTTCTGGAGCGGATTGAGAAGCCCGATGTCGACCTGATTGAGGGCATTGCGCCGGCAGTTGCCATCAAGCAGAAAAATTCCACGCGCAATCCGCGGTCGACCGTGGCGACCGCTACTGAGATCTACGATTACTTGCGTCTTCTCTTTGCGCGCATTGGCCGGACGTATTGCTCGATCTGCGGCCAGGAAGTTAAGAAAGACACGGTGGACGAGGTGGCCGAACGCATTCTTGCGCTCGGCGAGGGTGCGCGGCTGAATGTGTTGTTTCCTCTTGGGCTGGCTCAACCAATTACGGCAGGCGAAGACAAGAACTCCGTCGGGAAGAGCAAAGGTCGCAGCCGTAAGCCATCTGCGGACGGTGGATCGACCTCGAAGCTGCGGGCGGGACGCCCGCAGGACAGCCGGCAGGAAGCCGGCGCCACACTTCCCGACGCGCTTAAGACTCGGCTTTTCGATCTGCGCAAGCGTGGATTCAACCGGCTCTTCCAGAATGGGCAGGTCTTCGAATTCTCCACTCCGGAATCGCTGCTCGACATTAATTTCGCCCAGCCTGTCTTCGCACTGGTTGACCGGCTGTCCGTTTCGACCGGGGAACGCTCGCGAATCGTCGATGCGGTCGAGATTGCCTATCGCGAATCCGGCGAAGTTATTTTTGAAACCGCACCGCGTGACGGCGAGACTCCTCAGCGCCTGCGTTTTTCGCAGCGCTTTGAATGCAAAAACGACGGCACACGCTACGAGGAACCTGAGCCGCAGCTTTTCTCATTCAATAACCCGTATGGCGCATGCCCGCGGTGCCAGGGATTCGGCAACACGATTGACTTCGATCTCGACCTCGTCATCCCCGACAAAGGCAAAACTCTGAATGAAGGTGCGATCGAACCCTGGACCAAGCCGAAGTACCGGCCACTCTTCACGGAGCTGAAGCGCTTCGCGAAACAAGCCGCAATCCCGCTGGACGTGCCGTGGTTTGAACTCGACGCTGAGCAACAGCGGCAGGTCGTCGAAGGTGAAGACCGCTTCACGGGGGTGCGCGGATTCTTTCAGCATCTCGAGCGCAAGAAATACAAGCTGCACGTGCGCGTCTTCCTTAGCCGCTATCGCGGCTACTCGCTCTGCTCGACGTGCGGCGGCACTCGGCTGCGCACCGAGGCGCGGCAGGTCAGGATCGAAGGCAAGAATATTTGCCAGGTGTGCAGCATGACGGTCGAGGAAGCAGCCCGCTTCTTCGAACAAATCCAACTCACTCCGGCGCAGGCGGCCATCGCCGACCGGCTTCTGGTCGAACTCCAGGAGCGGTTGCGCTTTCTCAATGAAGTCGGGCTCGAATATTTGACGCTGAACCGCCTTGCTTCGACGCTCTCGGGCGGTGAGGCGCAGCGGATTCAGCTTGCGACCTCTCTCGGGGCGAGGCTGGTCGGCACGCTGTATGTGCTCGATGAGCCGTCGATCGGGCTACACAGCCGCGACACCTTCCGGCTGATCAAGATCCTGCACGGGCTGCGCGATCTAGGAAACACGATCCTGGTCGTCGAGCACGATCCCGACATCATGCGCGCCGCCGACCGCATCGTCGATCTTGGGCCGGGCGCGGGCGAGAGCGGGGGCAAAGTTATCGGCGCGGGCACGTACGCGGAAATTAAGAGCATGGCGCAGTCGCTGACCGGCCGCTACCTGGCGAACGAACTGCACATCCAGATTCCGCCCAAGCGCCGGGCGCTGGGCGCGCACAAAATTCGCGTAACGGGAGCGCGCGCTCACAACCTGAAGCGCATCGATCTGGAAATTCCGCTCGATATGCTGGTCGCCATCACGGGCGTTTCGGGCTCGGGAAAATCTTCGCTGCTGCACGACGTGCTTTATCAGGGCCTCATTGCCGCCAAGCGCGAGTCGAACGGCAGCACGCCGACCGCTCCGCTCTGGGATCAAATCGAAGGCGATGAATGGCTCGACGAAGTTGTGCTCGTCGATCAATCTCCCATCGGCCGCACGCCGCGCTCGAATCCGGTCACCTACATCAAGGCGTTCGACATCATCCGCGAACTTTTCGCGGCGCTGCCGGAAGCAAAGAAGCGGGGCTTTTCGGCGGGACACTTTTCTTTCAATGTTCCCGGAGGCCGTTGCGAAAATTGCCAGGGCGACGGCGTGGTGACGGTTGAGATGCAATTCCTCGCCGATGTTGAGCTCGTTTGCGACGAGTGCAAGGGCACGCGCTACAAGCCGCAGGTACTGGAGATTCGCTACAAGGGCAAGAACATCCATGAGGTCTTGAACCTAACCATCCGCGAAGGGCTGAAGTTTTTTGCCGATGTTCCGCGGCTCACGGAGAAGCTGCGCGTGCTCGATGAAGTTGGGCTTGGCTATCTCCGCTTTGGCCAGTCGGCCACAACGCTCTCGGGAGGCGAAGCCCAGCGCATGAAGCTGGCCGCGCACCTGCAGGGCGGTGGACGATCCACCAGCGGCCGAGGCGAAGGAGGCGATGGGCCTCGCCGCAAGCGCCGCGTACTTTACATTTTTGACGAGCCCACCACCGGCCTGCACTTCGATGACGTGAGCAAATTGCTTTTCGCCTTCCGCCGTCTGATCGATGCGGGGGGGTCGATCATCGTCATCGAACACAACCTCGAAGTGATCAAGACCGCGGATTGGGTAATCGATCTGGGACCGGAAGGCGGCGACCGTGGCGGGCAAGTTGTAGGCGCTGGCCCGCCAGAGGCGATCGCGGAGTTGAAGAATTCCTATACCGGTCAGTACCTAAAGCACGTATTGAACGGCAATGGGCATCGCACTGGCGAGAAGTAAACGGCCGTGGAGAACCGGCCCCGCCCGACGGGCGGTTATACCAGGACAGGCTTCCTTCGTCCGCGTCTCCGCGTCTTACTAATCGGCGGTTTAAACTGATCACTGATCATTGATCACCAATCTAGGACGCCGCGCGCCTACATGCTCCGTCTCACCAAACCGCTCCTCGCGATGCTGGTCGCGACTATCCTCCTAACCATGGCGGTCGCGCAAACCATCGAGAGCCACACCACTGTCCGCCATCATCGTGAAACTGTGGAGGAGCAGCCCGCCGAGATCGCGAAGGCGGAGAATGCGATTCAGAAAGGCGACTTCTCGTCGGCGGAAACGCTGCTGAAGAAGGCTCTCGACCGCGATCCCGACAACAAAGAAAAGTGGGTTTACCAGGCGTGGTTTGATCTCGGATTCGTGCTCAATCGCCTGGGCCGCGCCGATGACTCGATTGCCGCCTATCGCCAGTCGGTTGCCGCCAAGCCCGACGTCTTTGAATCGAACCTGAACCTGGGCCTGATGCTGGCGCGCACGCACAATCCCGAAGCCGAGAAGTACTTGCGCGCAGCCACCACGCTGACCCCAACCGCGCACGTGGAAGAAGGACAGGCTCGCGCCTGGCTTTCGCTCGGTCATGCCATTGAAAACCGCGACCCGGCGCAGGCTGTGCAGGCCTTTAACAAGGCTGCGGAATTGACACCTAACGATCCCGAGCCGCATCTTTCGGCTGGACTGCTGGATGAGCGCCAAAAGGACTTCCCTGCCGCTGAAACCGAATATAAGGAGGTGCTCGAGATCGATGCGCATTCCACCGACGCCGCGATCGGGCTGACTAATATTTATATGAAGTCGGGCCGCCTCGCCGCCGCCGAGCCGCTGCTTCGCCGTCTTGCCGCCGATCGGCCGGACGACGGCGGGCTCCATCTTCAGCTCGGTCGTGTTCTGGTCGCCCAGAAAAAGAACGACGATGCCATCGCTGAATTTCAGGCCGCTGTAAAACTTGCACCGAAAGACATGGAGGCCCAGCGCGAGCTTGCGGATCTTTATGCGAGCGCGGGAAAAAACGATCTCGCGGAGGCTGCTTACCGGCCTCTCGTTACGGCCCACCCGAATGACCCGGAATTGCACCGCGCGCTCGGGCGTGCTCTATTGCTGCAAAAGAAGTTTCCGGAGGCGCAACAGGAGATGCTGGCTGCGGTCCGGCTGAAGCGCGACTCGCCGGACGCCTACGTGGACCTGGCTTTTGCCGCCAGTGAAAACAAAAACTACGACCTGACGGTCCGGGCGCTCAACGGCCGCGCGACGCTGAATGGCGATATGCCGGTACTCTGTTTTTTTCTACGGGCATCGGCCTATGATCATTTAGGCGATTGGAAGCAGGCCTCGGCCGACTACCATTCTTTTCTCGATTCGGCGAATGGGAAGTATCCCGATCAGGAGTGGCAGGCCCGGCATCGGCTGATTGCGATTGAGCCCAAGAAACGATGATCGACAAGGATTCATGCGGTAAATAGTGCCATGCGACGACTCGCCCTAAGTCTTCTTCTTCTCGCGCTCGCGGCGAACTGCGTGGCGGGGGAAATGCTCGCCGACCTTAAGGCCCGTATCGAAAGCGCGCATCCGGCCGACCGGCCCGAACTTTGCGTGCGCGTTGCGCAACTCCAGGTTCACGCTGCCGACAGACTTTATACCGAGGGCCATGTTGACGAGGCGCGCGCTGCGGTGGAGGACGCTGCCCTCTACTTCGAAAAGGCGCGCGATTTTGCCATTGCCGGCAAAACGCATCTTAAGAATGTCGAAATCGAGGCGCGAAAAACGTCGGAGAAACTCGCGGACATCAAGCGCACTCTTGCCTACGAGGACCAGGCTCCGGTTGAGCAGGCGATTCGCCGTATCGAAGAGGTGCGCACTACCCTCCTGAAAGAAATGTTTGCCAACAAGAAGAAGGAGCAAAAATGACGGGCCGGTGGCAATGGCAGGCTGTGCTCGGGCTACTTCTCCTGCTTGCGCCGTCCCTGTACGCGCAGAAAAAAAGCGATCCTCTCAATCCGCTGGAAATCGATCAGCTCCGCGACACCATGCTCGACCCTGACGAGCGCTTAAAGCTTTACGTGAAGTTTACCCGTGATCGCATGACAAAGCTGGAAGAAATGCGCAGCAATCCCAAGACGACCGAGCGCGGCTTGCAGACCCATGACATGCTCCAGGACTTTCTCACGCTCTATGACGAACTGAACGACAACATCGACATGTACGTCGGCCGGAAGAACGATATCCGCAAGCCGATGAAGCTGGTGATTGAAGCGGACACGGAATTCCAGTCAAAGCTGCGCGCGTTAAAGGACGCGTCCACCACCAATCCCGCCGAAGCGAAACAATTTGAATTTTTGCTGACCGATGCCCTCGACACGGTCGACACCAGCGCGGGCGACCATCGCAAGACGCTCGCGGAAGTCGAGGACTACGTGAAGCACAAGAAGAAGAACTAGCGTCAGGCTGATAATGGTCGACTGGATTATCGAGCGGATGTTGCATTTCGACTTTGCACAGGACATTGTCAGGAGCGGTCTCGCCCACTTCGGTTTCTACGACAGACGGGGCCGGTATTTTGCGGTTGATCACAGAAAACACTTCATGGGTCTGGTGGGCGAGGACGATCGCCTCCAATGGACCGTCGCGGCCCGACCGGTGTTTCCGGATGTGCCGAACATCTCGGCGCCCCTCGATCTTCCCATGTACGTGGACGCTTTGTCCGAGGATGCGTTCGTGGTGTCGAACTTCAAGACCGCCGAACTCTACCGCATCGATCCACTCACGATGGCAGCGCGCCTGCTCGTTGACGGGCATGCACTCGGCTTGGTGGACATGGGCAACTGCGTCGTCGATGACGAAGGCTACATCTGGGTGAACGAGGTAACCGGATGCCGGCTCTGGCGGTTCGACTCAATCGGAGGCCCCGTGGAAACGCTCGGCGACGGAACCCCGGGGTTTCAAGCGGATACGGTGCCGTTCGGCGAATCGCGCTTCAGCTGGATCTACGACATACGGCGCGGCCCGGACCACCGATCTATGTGCTGGACAGCCGCAACTTCGCCCTCCGCGTCGTCGACCCGGCACGGCGGTGCGTTTACACGATCGCGGGAGATGGCCGGCCGGGATACGCAGGCGACGGAAGAGACGCGCGATACGCGCGGTTTGGTGGCGATCCGAACGCAAAGTTCGATGGGCCAATCAGCCTCTCTGTGGACGAGGAAAAGAACGTGTACATTGGTGACCGTTTCAACCACGTCGTTCGCATGATCGACGGCATTACCGGGATCATCTCTACGATTGCGGGCAACCACGAGGCCTACGATGAACGGGCGAATGACACGAACGAGCGTGATCCCTTACACCTCAACCTCCCAAAGATCAGCAGCATGGACTACCACGACAATCGGCTCTTTGTACCCACGGATCTAGCCGCCGACTCGGGCGATCTTGTTGTGCTCCGCAAGCTCCGCGGCAGGGCGTCGGTGTGAGGTCGATGTCGTAAACCGAGCCGCCGCTGAATTTCATACGTGCGATGGGACCGCCCCTCGCAGCTCTCCTTATGACATCGCCCCCTGCATGAACACCTCTCTGCCGTGCTAATCTTCCGTCACCGTGTCCCCCCATCTGTCCGAGATCTTCCATGCCGCTTACGCGGAACTGCGGCCGCGGGCACCTGCTCCGCCGATGCACATCCGCTTCTATCCATTTGTGTCGATCAACAACACGATTCGCCTGCGCCAATCGGAACTCTACGTTCGGCTCTCGGACCTGCTCGAAGGCGCGCCCGAGCCGGTGCTGCACGCGATTGCTCATATTCTGCTGGCCATGCTCTACCGCAAGCCGATTGACCGCGCCCACAGCACGCGTTACCGCCGCTACATCGGCAGCCATGACCTCGCCGCCAAAGCGCGGTTAGTGCGGCAACTGCGCGGGCGCAAACATATTCACTCCGCCCGCGGCCATCATTATCACCTCGAGGAAATTTTCGACGAGCTGAACCGCCGTTTTTTTCACGGATTGATGGGCCGTCCGCAACTCACCTGGAGCCGCGAGCACGCCCGCAACCGCCTCGGCCACTATGACCCCGCCCACAATGCCATCGTCATCAGCCGGGTGTTTGACGACCCGCGCGTCCCGCGTTACGTGGTGGAATACATTGTCTACCACGAAATGCTGCACCTGAAGCATCCGGTGAAGCTGCGGGGGAGCAGAAGGTGCGTACACTCGCGCGAGTTTATGGAGGAAGAAAAGCTCTTCCCTGAAGTCAGGCAGGCAAAGACGTTTTTGCGGATTATCTGAGAAAGCGCTAAAAAAGAAACCCGAACCAATCGGGTCCGGGTCTCGGGAACTAACCTGTCCAGCTACAAGAAGATTATCGTAGGCCACTCGCTCGATGGCAATGTCACGAAAGGGCTGGCGTTTCCGGGAATTCCATTCAATCCCCCCAATTCCCCGTGTGATGCAAATCACAACCGACGGTGACTTCCCGCGTTGACCCTGCCTGCCTTCGCCCCGTATCCTATCCATATTGAAATTGAAATTCATTTTCAATTTCAATTGGCCCAAAGTCATTGGATTCCGGCGCCGATAATACTCAAAATCGCTCTTGTTGACGAGGTCGTCCTTTAAATGCTGCAAGCATTCATCATTACGCTCCGCGAAGGCGTCGAAGCCGCGCTCATCGTGGGCATCACCCTGGCTTATCTGGCGAAGATCGGCCGCAACGATCTGCGCAAGTCGGTCTATGCCGCTCTCGGCAGCGCGTTTGCGGGTTCGATTGCCCTGGCTGTCGTCCTCTCCCGCCTGAAGTGGAACCAGGACATTTTCGAGGGCTGGGTGATGCTGGTTGCCGCCGTCTTCGTTGTCACCATGATCATCTTCATGATGAAGACCGGCCGCAAACTCAAAGGAGAAATTGAAGGCAAAATCGGCCTCTTCGCCCGCGAGGACGCCTGGATCGGCCTTTTCCTGTTTGTCTTTCTCATGGTGCTGCGCGAAGGCGTCGAGACCGTCCTCATCCTGTCCGCCGTCACCCTCAATTCCACCGAACTGATGAGCTTCATCGGCACCATTCTTGGAGTCGCCGTCGCCATTTTCTTCGGCGTGATGTTCGTCAAGGGCAGCGTCAAAATCAATCTGCAGAAATTTTTCCGCATCACCACCGCCATTCTGTTTCTGGTCGCGGCGCAACTCGTCATCGGAGGGTTGCACGAACTCTCCGAAAACGGAGTTCTTCCCTCTTCGCGCCGGGAGATGGCCATCATCGGCCCGATCGTTCGCAACGATCTCTTCTTTTTCATCACCATCCTCGCGCTTGCCGGACTCATGGTTCTCTTCGAGATGAAAAGCCGTCAGCCGGTTGACTTGCCCGCCGCTGGCGCCGCTCGCCGCAAGGCTCTCTGGACTGCGCGCCGCGAGAAGCTCTGGATGGCCTCCGTATATGCCTGTTCGTTTTTGTTCATCGTGATGATCACGGCTAGCTTCATCTACGAAAAGAGCGCGAGCGCTCTTTCCCCCGCGACTCAGGTTACTTTCGTTGACGGCAAGGTCTCGATCCCGCTGAAGACGATTTACGACGGCGAGCTGCACCGCTACGCCGCCACCGAGCACGGGCTTGAAGTCCGCTTCTTCCTCTACCAGAAGCCGGACGGCAAAGTCGCCACCGTGCTGGACGCCTGCGAAATCTGCGGTCCGGTCGGCTTCTATAAAGGATCGCAGGGCGTGATCTGCAAGAATTGCGCCGCTCCCATCAACCCGCAGTCGGTTGGCATGCCCGGCGGATGCAATCCCATTCCGCTGAAGGCGCAGGTGACCGACGATGCCGTCATTATCTCCGAGGCCGAGGTAGCCGCGGGCGCCCACTACTTCGAGCAGAAATAATAATGTTTCCCCGTCTCGTCTACGAATCGTTTCGCCGCCAGATGCGGCGGAAACTTTTGGCCGGCATCGCCATCACCCTGGGTGTGGCCGTCGCGACCGCGATGATCGCCGTGGCCACCGACATCGGCGACAAGATCAATCGCGAACTCCGCAGTTACGGCGCGAACCTCGTCATCACACCGCAGGAAGACACGCTGGACGTCGAGATCGGCGGCATCAACCTGAAGCCGCCAAGCGATGGCGCGTTTCTCAATGAATCCGATCTTCCAAAAATTCGTGGCACATTTTGGCATCACAACATTGTCGGATTCTCGCCCATGTTGCCGGTAACGGTGAAAGTGGCCGGCGATCCGAATGAGATTACGCTGCTCGGCACGTACTTCGACAAGCACCTGACATTCGGCAAGGAAGATTTCACGACGGGCGTGCGCATCACGCACCCCTGGTGGAAGGTCGAAGGAAATTGTGGAGCGGCGGGCGCCCCCGACCGTCCAACGGAAACGAATTCAGGATCGAACTGCGGATGGCCGGATGACAGCTCGCAGAATGTTCTGCTCGGCGAACGGCTGGCCGCCAAGCTCGGCAAGCATGCCGGCGACTCGCTCCAAATCGATGGCCGAGCAGTGGCCATCTCCGGCATTCTGTCCACGGGCTCAGCCGAAGACGGCCAAATCGTCGCGCCGCTCGCTCTCGCGCAGCAGATTCTCGGCAAACCGGGCGCAGTTCGCCGCGTGTACGTCAGCGCGCTCACCAAGCCACCGGATGCACTCTCGGCCCGCGATCCCAAGACGATGACGCCCGAAGTTTACGACCGCTGGTACTGCTCGCCGTACGTGGAGTCGATCGCGTATCAATTGCAGGAAGCCATTCCGCACTCGCACGCCGAGCAGATTCGCCAGGTCGCGCAAAACGAAGGTACGGTACTGGCGCGCATCAAAGGCTTGATGCTGCTGGTCACGCTGGCCGCCCTATTCGCTTCAGCCCTGGCCGTCTCCGCCGCCATGGCCACCGCGATTTTTGAACGCCGGCTCGAAGTCGGCCTGATGAAGGCGCTGGGCGCAGGCAACTTCACCGTCGCCGCCATCTTCTTTGCGGAGGCCATGCTGCTCGCGCTGATGGGCGGCGTCGTAGGATTCACGGCCGGATCGCTGCTCGCCCGCCAGATCGGGCGCTCCATCTTCAGTTCGCAGATTTCGATTCAGCCCGTGCTCTTCCCCATCATTCTCGCGATTGCGGTCTTTGTGACATTTGCCGGAAGCGCCGCGGCCATCCGGCGCGCCGTCAAATTCGACCCCGTCTTCGCGCTGCGAGGTGAGGCATGAGCACGGCTCCAGCCACCCTGCGCACTCCCAAGGAAGTTGCCGAGCGGCGCGCGCCAGCGCCGCATACATCGATGTTCGCGCGCATGCTGGTTCGCGCCGCCATGCTGCGCCGAGGGCGCGCCGCCTCCGCCTTGCTCGCCATGATCGTGGCGGCGGCCGTTGCCACCGCGATGATGAATCTCTACGTGGATGTCCAAGCGAAGCTGCGCACGGAATTCCGCAATTATGGCGCGAATGTAGTCATCGTCGAGCACAACAACGATAAGAACGCAAGCGTACAATCTCTGCCGGCCGACGCGATCGGCAAAATCGAGTCAACACTTGGAGCGAAGACACTCGCCGTTCCCTTCGCCTATGCCGTCGCCCGCACCCCGGACGGGCAGTCCGTGGTTGTCGTTGGAACCGATTTTGGCCGCGCAAGGCAGCTCAACCACTGGTGGAACGTCACGCATTGGCCCGAATCATCGACGAATTCCGGGCAGGCATTGGTCGGCATGCGCGCGGCCGCGGTCGTCACGCCCGAACGCCAAGCTTTCGATCTGACATTCCAAGGAAAGACGATCCACCTTGTGCCCGCCGGCCTGCTGCAAACAGGCGCGGGCGAAGACAGCCGCATTTATCTGGATCAATCGGAATTTCGAAACTGGACCGGCGTTTCGCCAACGACGATAGAAGTGGCCGTGAACGGATCCGCCGAAGAGATTCAACAGGGGATAAAGCAACTCGCCGCCGCATTGCCGGAGGCCGACGTCCGGCCCGTGCGGCAAATCATGGAAGGTGAAGCGAACGTCCTCAACAAAACGCGCGCCACGCTTTATGCATCCGCGACGCTGGTCGTACTGACGTCGGCGCTGTGCGTGCTCGCTACACTGATCGGCTGGGTGTTCGATCGCCGCCGCGATTTTGCGATCATGAAAGCGCTGGGCGCATCCGAGCGGCTGATCAATACATTTTTTGCGGCGGAAGCGGCCGCGCTGGGAGTGGTCGGCGCGATTCTCGGCTTCTTCGTCGGCATCGGAGTCGCTGCCTGGATCGGGCGCGCCAACTTCCACGCGCCCGTGGTGCCACGCTTCGGCGTTTTCCCCTACGTGCTTGCCGGCAGCGTTGCCGTCGCGCTGCTCTCCGCCGTGCTGCCCATCGGCCTGCTGCGCCGCGTGCAACCCGCTATTATTCTGAGAGGAGAGTAGAGAGGCCAGCCCATGATCCAACTCAAGAACGTCACCAAGAGTTACCCCGCCCGCGAGGAGCAGAATGGCGGCGCGGGTCTCATCAAGGCGCTCGACGACATCTCTCTCTCGATCGCGCCCGGCGAGTGGGTCGCCATGATGGGCCCGTCGGGCAGCGGCAAGAGCACCATGGTCAACCTCATCGGCTGCCTCGACCGGCCAAGCAGCGGCGAAATCTGGATCGACGGACAAAACGTCGCCAGCCTCAGCCCGTCCGACCTGAATCACGTGCGCGCGGAAACCATCGGCTTCGTCTTTCAGCAGTTCCACATGATTCCGTATCTCACTGCGGTCGAAAACGTCATGCTCGCGCAATACTTTCACAGCATGACGGACGAAAAGGAAGCGCTCGAAGCTCTGGAGCGCGTCGGCTTGCGCGATCGTGCAGGGCATTTACCTTCGCAGCTCTCGGGAGGCGAGCAGCAACGCGTTTGCATTGCGCGCGCGCTTATCAACGATCCCAAGATCGTTCTGGCCGACGAGCCGACTGGCAATCTCGATGCCGTCAATGAAGAGATCGTCCTTCGCCTGTTGCGCGAGCTGCATCAGCAGGGACGCACGATCGTGATGGTCACGCACGACCCGGTGGTCGCGCGGTTGGCAGATCGCCGCATCGAACTGCATCACGGCAAAATCGCCGCGCAGGAAGTTTTCGCGATGGCCGACGAAGAACAATTCGACGAAGTTCTCGAAGAACTTTACGTGATCGAGGAGCATGCCCAGATCGCCGAAGTCGCCCGCATGGAAGTTCATGGCGCGCTGCCCGTGTCGCTCGCGGTAGAAAAAATGGAAGCCATGGGTCTGGTGGCAACTCATCCTCATCCGCCGCAGCCGCACGATCACAAGCCGTTCGTGAACCCATGCCATGACGCGCTCAAGCCGAGCGGCGTCTCCATCGGCGAAGGCTCGCTGATCGTCGAACTCACCACGCGCGGACGCCAGCGCGCCGCCGACATTATTCGCCGCCATCGCCTCGCTGAGCGGCTTTTCACCGACTCGCTCGCCATGGACAGCGAAACCGAAATCGAGCAACAGGCCTGCAAGTTCGAGCACATCCTGTCGGCGGAAGCGACGGACAAAATCTGTTCCTTCCTCGGCCATCCGCAAACCTGCCCACATGGATCACCGATTCCGCCGGGACCGTGCTGTGGACGCAAGCAGGATCCCAAGCGCAACGCCGCACTCTTGCACCAACAGTGATCAGTTGCCTGTTTGCTGCAATATCATTCTGACAAATGTCATCGCGCCTCAATCAGTGGTTCCGTGACCCACTCGTCCTCCTGTGTTTGGTCTCCGCCCTGCTCGCTTTCGTCGTGCAATCGGGCGAACTTGGCACCGCCGACACGATGCATCGGCTCCAGACTACGCACTGGCTTTGGACTTCGGAGCCGCAAGTCTTCCCCAACGAATATCCCGAGTTTGGCCTGGTCGGGCGCGGTGGCAGACTTTATAGCTGGTACGGCATCGGGCAGAGCTTGCTGATGTTGCCTACGGATGTTGTGGCCACTGGGATCGAGCAACTGCCGATCTTCTCCGGCTACGAGGATGACCCTGCTGTACGCAGTATCGTGGTCAGTTACTCGACCAACATTCTCGTTAGCGTTCTGACCGCGCTGATCGCGTTCCGCTTCTTGCGGCAGCTTTCGTTTTCGGTGAAGGAAGCCGTGTTGGGCGTGCTCGCGCTCATGCTCTGCACTACGCATTTGCATTACACGCAGAACATGATGGAGAACAACTACATCATGCTGCTCACGCTTGCCGGATTTTCATTTCAATATGAGTGGCTGCGAACCGGAAACCGGCGAGCGCTTTTCATCGGCTCGGCGGCTCTGGGGCTCAATCTCCTCACTCGCCTGACGACCGGGCTTGATCTGATAGCGGCAGGCATTTTTCTCTTGTTCGTTCTGTGGTTCGAGCGCGCTGGCATGCGCACTTTCTGGCAGCGTTTCGTCGACTACTCAAAAATTGCCGCTCCTGTGTACGCTTTCTTTTTGCTTATCGATCGCGCCTACAACTACTATCGTTTTGAATCGTTCACTACTACCTATGTTGCCAACTTTGCGCACGAGTATCGGCAGCGCGATCCAAGCTTGCCCGCGAATTTTCCCTGGAGCACACCCTTTCATGAAGGGGCCATGGGCGCGCTCTTCGCTCCCGAGAAATCGATATTTCTGTTCGATCCACTCATCATCCTGGCGATTTTTTTATTCGTGGTCTTGTGGAAGCGCCTCTCGCCCGAGCTCCGCGCCTACGCCATCGCTTCCCTGCTGCTGCTCGGCGCCTACATCAGCTTCTATGCGCGATACACGTACTGGGCGGGAGATTTTGCCTGGGGCGATCGCTATGTTTCGACCACGGTCGAACTGGTTGCCATGCTGGCGGTTCCATTGCTGGTGCACTATCGCTCCAGCCTGGGCCGGTGGATTTGGCATGCTGGCCTCACTCTCATCGCCGCCAGCTTCATTATCCAGGTTGCGTCGCTTGCTTTCTGGATGTCGCTGGAAATTTATCAGATGGAAACGCTCGGCCATCCCACGTTCGTGATCGCATTGCGCTTCAAGAATATTGCCGCGTTCGCGCTCGGCAAAATGGAGGCCTGGGGGCTGAACAACGATTCGATGACTCAGGATCAATGGGACTACGTCCATGTCACGACCTGGAACTTTCTGCCGTTCTTGTTGCGGCGGGTCGGGGCTGCCCCTGCTTGGGTCGTGAAGACGGCGTTTGCGATATGGTTCGCAGGGTTGGCGGCGCTTGGTTGGACGATGGTGCGACTGAGCGCTGCGCTGGGTGGCCAGGAGCCGAAGGCCCAAATTTCGTCGATATAGGCGTGCCCGGAGCGTGTTTTGCTATTTTAATACCTACCCCCCTCCCCCCCTTGTACCGGTCTATTGGAATCATCAAGTTAGCGTTATTTTCCCGCCAAAGTCTTGAGCGCACAGGACTTAGAGGCAAAGTCTTGAGCCCGTGGGAGTTAGGTCTTAAAATCGCGCTATTTTCGCGGTTTTAGGGTGGTTGCTCCACGCAAAGTCTTGATTCCAAAGGGACAATTTTACAAAGTCTTGAAATCAAATAGCTTAGCTCTTGGTGTCGCGATGAAATTGTCAATGCTGGGCACGACCGAAGGTCTATGAAAATGTCAAAGATCGTTCGCTCTTCCCGGCAGGCGGACAGGAGTGTCGACCCTACACCAGACCGGAGCCGTCGCACCGTGTGCGCTGTAGATAGTTGAGGGCAGTGAGTGGGCCTAAGTCAAGACGTTTTTCGAATAAGTGGGCAGTCTTAAGTGTAATGGGGATGTTACGACAGGTGACGTAGGCGTGCAGGAAAGCGCATCTTTGCTGATTGCTCCACACCCAAGGCAGACCACGTGGACGGCAGAGGCCACGCCCTCAGATCGGGCCGATCCACGGTTCTCCACTCGCCATGAATGGCTCTGCCTCTTTTGAAGGCTTCGGACGGGACCGAATACCACTTCACGCCTTTCTTATCGAAGAACACCTGTTTGCGGCAAATGCAGAGCAGCGTCCAAGCACATCGGAATTTCAAAGGCTCTTCAAAAGTGCAGGACAATCTGTCCCGATTCGGCTCCCAGGCCCGCGTAGACTTTTGGAGGCGCAAGCCACAGACTCCGGTCAATCGGGTAACCGGGGCAAATCTCCGTCAACATCGCAAACAATTGCATCTTGACTTGTCTCCCCGACTGGGACAGAATCACGCCCCGCACGAGTTAAGAAGTTCGGGGACGGCGATGGAATACTTATGGATGAAGATGCGTTTGGAGTTTGAAAAGAAACATCCAGTTCAGGAGAACAGTGTGAAACTCACCTTGAAAATTTTGCCTGTAACGCTTTTCTGTGCTTCTTTGGTTTGCGGAGCGGCAGATGCTCAAGTCCACTCGCCGTCGATTGGCCCCGCCCATTCTCGCTTGGGAATACCGATGTCCGGAGCGGAAGCCCAGCCAGCGCGTCTGGCAAACCACCAGACGCAATCGCTAGGCTCAACTGACATAAGCCTCACCTTCGGAATCTTCACTTTCCCGGGTCAGATGGACAGCGGCGTTGCCAGCGCCAACAAAGCTGGACACGTCGTGGGTTTCTATGGGCTGGACGCAATCTACAACTGGGGTGACCACGGTTTCCTTCTCAAAGGCACTAAATTCACCACTATCGACTATCCGGGCGCGGGTTGGACTCAAGCGCTTGCGATCAATGATGCCGGCGTCATCGTCGGCGCCTACGGAGCAGATCCCCTCATAGGTGCAGTGTACGGGTTCCGGTTGATTGGCAAGACATACACACCTATTAACTATCCCGGCGCAAACTTCACCCGGCCGAGCGGAATTAATAAGAAAGGGGACATCGTGGGACAAGCAATCGACAGCACCGAACATGGCTTCCTGCTCTCCAAGGGCGTTTTCTCCTCAATCGAGGTGCCCGGCGCCGCCTTCACCCAGCCATGGTCGATTAACAACGCAGGAGAAATTGTGGGCTTCTACGGTGATAGCAGCGGCGACACCCACGGCTTCTTGCTCAATGGCGGTTCCTTCACGACGTTCGATTATCCGGGCGGCTACTCGCAAAACTATGTCGCCGATATCAACAACAGTGGGCTGATTGTCGGCGGGTATGGCGATCCCACCATCGTCAACGGCGTCGTATGGACTTGGGAACACTGTTACGTCTACCAAAGCGGGACATTCACCAGCTGCGACGCGCCCTTCGGACCGCCCGCTGTAACTGAGCCCTGGCACCTCAACGACTACGGAATCATCACTGGCACTTACGCGGACAACTCAAGCACCGTGTATGGCTTCGAGGTGAAGGTCGGGCCGTAGCCGACTCGCTTTCACACTGTATCTGAGTTTGTTTGCAGTTTGAAGTGGTCGATAGCCATGGATTTCTTTGCCGCCAATGGCACCTTCAAATTAGGCGGAAGGTGGGAGCGCGATAACTGTTGTAACCAGCGATGTTACAACAGCAATCTGGGAAAAAAGGTTCCACCCTGCTTGGGATCACACTAATCCTTTGTTTCAAACGGTCGTTCTGTACAGTGAAGAACTGTGAAAAACTCCACTTGACAAATTGTTGGGGCTGATACATCCTTCTCGGCAAAATGGAGGCTTCGGCCTCTCCGCAGCCATCTTTCCCCATCTTCTTCCTCAGCTATGGGCTTCGGAGAACCACGGGCCCATCTGGTGCCCCCGCGTTTATAGATGTGCGAGTCGCAATCGTCTGAAAGCAGCCGACAAAGGAGGAGACATGTTGATGCTACGAGTTGTTCAAGCCTTATCGCGCCGGTTGATCGGCGCTCACAGCCTGATTGTTACCTGCGCAATGCTGATCGCGCTCGCCGCCGCCCCGCTGCAAGCCCAATTCACTTACACCGATCTATACGACTTCAACGGTGACACTGACGGTTCTTTGCCCTATGATTATGGCCAATTGGCTCAGGGTGCCGACGGCAACCTGTATGGCACTGCCTCCGGCGGCGGCACCTACGGCGCAGGCACGATCTTCATGATCACGCCTTCAGGCGCCTACACCGTTCTCTATAGCTTCGATGGCCCCCATGGCAGCACTCCTGCAGGCGCGCTGACACTCGCAAATGATGGGAATTTCTACGGTACCACCTATCATGGGGGCAAGCTTGGCTATGGGACAATCTTTCGCTTCGTGCCACCGAACACTTTGACCGTGCTTTTTAGCTTCCTGAGCAAGAGAAAGGGGGTCAATCCAGTGACAGCCCCGATCCAGGGCGCAGATGGAAATCTATATGGTGGGACTCTTTCAGGGGCAGTATACCGGCTGACACTTCCGGCAGGCACCTTCAAGCTGCTGGGCAATGGTCTTGGCCAAGTCTGGGACCCACTCTACTTGGCATCGGACGGAGATTTGTACGGCACCACCTACGACGGTGGAAACGGAAACGGCAACGTTTTTCGGGTTAATGGCGATCAGATCACTGATGTTTACAGTTTCCAATGCGCCAACGACGGTTGCGCCCCGGGAGGCCCATTAACCCAGGGACCAGGGTCAGATACCAACCTGTATGGCACAACGTATTACGGACCGTCTGCCTACGCCGGAAACGTCTTCAAAATGACCCTGTCAGGCACGGTCAACTCTATCTACAGCTTCGATTGCGGTCCGGGCGGGTGCGGTCCGCTTGCTGGAGTTTTATCTGCATCCGATGGATTTCTTTATGGGGCGAATTCTAGCGGTGGCAACGCTACACAGGCCGGCTCCATATATCAGGTAACTACAACCGGAAATTCTTTTCAGACACTGTTTGATTTCAGCGGACCTGACGGGGCAACCCCAGTAAGCACTCCAATTCAGCACACCAACGGATGCATTTATGGGACGAGTTCGGGCCTATATTACACCCCCCCCTTTGGCAACATTTACAGCGAGTGCTCTCAGAACGACATTGTTCGCCTTGTCAAGATAGAAGGTCCAATTTTTGTCCTGCCTGGAGTTGCGGTCCAAATTCTGGGCGATAACCTTACCGAGACCTACAGCGTAGCTTTTGCTGGGGAGACCACATCGTTCCGGGCGGGTTCTGACACTGTTCTCAGAGCGCAAGTACCGCAGGACGCAGTGGACGGCTATGTCACCGTGACCTATGTGACCGGCGCGCAGGTCCAGACAGTAAACCCGATCCACATCATGCCTATGATCGTGAGCTTCAGTCCGACGTCAGGAGCAGCGGGCACACAGGTTCAGATCGACGGCGGCGGTTTCGCGGGAGCCACCCAGGTCACATTCGGCGGTGTCAACGCAACCTTCAGGGTCGTTAGCCCGATTCAGATCGTAGCGACGGCGCCCCCGGGCGCGAACACTGGAAAGATTGTAGTCACGACTCCGAACGGCACAGCAACGAGCAAGAAGAAGTTCAGGATCCGTTAGGTTTCAAACTCTCCTCCTCACAGGCAAGAACCCAGCCGCCCGATCTCTGGGCGGTTCTTCTTTTGCATCACGCGGAAGGTGGGAGCGCATAGTTGTTGTAAACAGGCCGTGGCTATTGCAAAGTCCCTTTCCGAGAAAAACACCCTCAAATTTGGGGATAGAAAATGTCTACGCGAGTCGAGAAAATTGCTCATAAGCGATCGTGACGCAAATCAATTTTTGCAGATTTCTGGAAAATTAGTTTTTCAACAGCCACAGGCGATGTCATAAGCTTGCGCCGTTTATTCGCCCGTCTGTTGGTTAATGAGTAGTAATGGGAGTTGCCCAGATTCTTCATGGTGCGAGAGCGGCTTGCGGTCCCCGTTTCGGAACCCATATTTCGTCATCAGCCCTTGCCAACGTTGCAAGACGGGGTTATCCGGCAGGAGCCAGATACCACTGAGAGCAAATTGAAGCCGCGAGTCATTGTCGCAGGCTTCCTCTACTCGGTCGAGCGCATGATCCCCCTAACTAATCCACGATCTGCGCCACCCAAAATCGAGCGCGCCGCAACTTTTTCCGCAGCCTGCCAGTGGTCCAGCGGCCACGTACCCTAGCGCGTCATCTGTTTGCGCTTTTCTCAACAAGAGCAGTGTGATCTCCCAAGCCAGACCCAAAGCACAGCCTATAACCGTTGCAGTCCTCAACCTCAAAGTCGCGGTTGCCATACGGCTGATCGCAGAGTTCGCGTGCGATCTTCACGCCTTTCGACTTGAATTCATCGCACAACGCGTCGGCATTCTCAACCCAGACGTAGGCGTCCCAAGCTTCGCCACTTGGATCGGCCAGGCTGTTTGGTCGCATCACGCCCGTCTTGGCAGCTTGGCTGAGCATGATTATGATGCCGCTCCGACCGACCATGCAAAAACATGGCGGATCACCCCAGAAGCGTTCGTAATGGAAGCCCAACTGGTCGCGGTAGAAATTGGCGGTGGAGACTACATCGTCAACGATGAAGTAAGGCGCCACGCTCCAGCGCATCGGATTGGCCATCACGCGCCTCCGGGAAAGTCGTCTGGTTAAATTCCAGCGGACTACGGATTCTGGGTTAAGGCATTCTACAAGTTGCCGAGATGGTTGGAGTAATCGGCTTGGAGCCGCGATCGAGATCTGAAGCGGCGACGGGTCGGCAATCACCCAATCTTGGGCAACCTGAGTTTATTTGGCTTCCTGGATTTCCTCACTCCGGATGCGGCGCGGGAGTAGGGATGTTTCGACTGCGCAGGGGCTTCGCTCAACATGACAGAATTGCGAGAACTTCAAAAGAGCCAGCCTATTTCTTTGCAGCCTATTTCTTTCCGAAGAATTTTCCAAATCCCAAGCGCACCTGCACCGTATTAATTCCCGAATTTGGCGTGGCTAAGCCGGCGTTGGAAATGTGCATATAGCGAACCTCCACCGTCCAGGCCTGGTGGCGCAGGAAATGGATTCCGAGGGCGGCGCTGGAGGTGAAGTTGATGGTCGACGTCCCGAAGGGAACTTCGTGGTTGGTAAATAGAGTGCCACCGTTCAACTCTAGGTAGGGCTGGGCATCGCCACGGGTGGCGAAGATCCATTTGAGCGCGAACGGATTCACTCCCGCACCATAAGCGGTGTTGGCGCGCTGAAAGACGACGAAGACCGGCACGGCGTCGACGGCATACTCGAAGCGGCCGCTCAAGAATCCGGGGCCGTGCGGGCGCGGTCAGAATCCAGCCATAGCGTACGCCGGCATTCCAGATGCTCGTGTCCTTGGTGCCGCCGGGCACGGAATGTCCGCCGCCGGTCCAGACCTCAAGTTCGTGCCCGCCTTCTTCGGGACGATCCTGAGCAGCCGCAAACGACAGCATCAGAAAAAGACTGCACACCACCAGGAATGATCGTTTCATGTTTGAGCTGGACGTTTTTCCAGTCGAAATTGGAACGATACGCGAAGTGGCCTCTGGGACACAAATTCCGCGGTGTGAGGAACGGCGGCATTGAACAGCACCGCTGGAACATGCCGAGAAAGACTCCCGCGCTTTCGCTTACCTCAGCGGCTAAAGCCGACGCTGAAAGAGTCGTCATCGCAGCATTAGACCGTGCGCCACCCGCTGGAAGCCGTGCGCCTACTCAAGGCCGCTTACGGATGGCAGATCGCCTTTACTTATGCCTTCGTGATCGAGGCCCACTCCATCTCAAACCGCGCCCGATCGTAAAAAGACTTTTGCGTTCCCACGCCTGTCGTCGAAAGCCCGGCATAAAGATTGGCCTTCATCACGGCATCACGCTCGGGCAATCCCTCGCCCAGAAACGTGGCGAAACTTCCGATGAACGCATCGCCCGCGCCCGTGCTGTCGACGCTCTTCATGAAGTAGGCGGGCAGGTGCTCCATGCCTTCGCGTCCGGCGAGCAGCGAGCCATTCGCGCCCAGTGTGATCAGAACGCGGTGAATACCGCTGCCCAGCAACTTCTCCGCGCAGCGTTTGGCGTCGTCGACATTACGAACCGGAGAACCGGAAATCGTCTCGGCCTCGCTTTCGTTGGGCACGAAATAATCCAGATCCGAGATCTGCTTCACGTCAATCGCCAGCGCCGGAGCGGGATTCAGGATGCAGCGGATTCCATTCTTCCGCGCAAAATGAATCGTGTAATAAACCGTCTCCAGCGGGAATCTCGAACTGGAGCACGATGCAATCGGCGCTCTTCAGCACGTCAGCCGCGGCGTCCACATCCGCGGGCTTCAATTTGTCGTTCGCACCTTTGACCACGATGATCCGGTTCTGCCCCGACGATTCGACAAAGATCGGCGCCACGCCGCTTGAAACGCCTTTGACAATCCGCACGTGCGAAGCGTCAATGCCGAGCCTCTCAAAGTTCTTGATCGTGGCCGGCCCGAACAAGTCGTCTCCGACACGCGCCACCATGAACACGTCGGCCCCGCAGAGCCGTGCCGCCACCGCCTGATTCGCGCCCTTGCCGCCGAATCCCAGGTCAAATTTGTCGCCGAAGATTGTTTCTCCTGGCTTCGGGAAGCGGTCGGAAAACGTGGTGAGGTCGACGTTGGCGCTGCCGACAACCGCAATGCGAGGATGCTTGGCCATGATTTCTCTCGTCGTTTCTGGCGCGCGCGCGCAAAGAAACTCTGATCAGGAAGGGCGAGTCTAGTCAGCAGCGACGGGCATGTCAACCGCGAGTCGGAATTTCGATCGGTTACCGAACCACTGCAAACCAAAAGCCCCACTCTTCGGAGAATTGCGAGTGCGAAGGGTGGGGCTCAGGTCACGAACTTGCACAGCCAGTTGGCTACTGGAAAAATATGCTGGATGTGCTCTTGATGGTTGATGTACCGACCGTGATTGTGAAGGTGATAGTGGCTTTACCAGAGACCGGATCCACGCACGTCAGATTACTTCCCGCGCAAAAACCGTTGTTCGGCCCCGTCTGCCCGAGGGTTCCGAAAGCCGTATCGTCATAAATGACGATGACCGAGCCCGCCGCAAAGGGATTGAGACCGAGGTTGACCTGACCTGTGTTCAGAATGTACTTCGCACCTTGCTTCACTACGACGGAGACGATGAGATTGTCATTGTTGTCGCCGGTATCGTCTTCGTAGAAGGAGAAGATCTGACCGCAGTTTGGGCTGGAGCCGGTATTGGCATCGCACGCGCTGAGCGACTGCGTGAAAGCGGGCTGGCCAAGGACCACTCCGCCGGCCGCGATACTGGCGCAATCGGCATCGTTCGGATTGCCGCCTCCGGGGAAACAGGGCCACTCGTCGTTGCCGCTGTCGTCTATTGGGGGAAGAACGCCAAAACCAGCGATTAGCTGCTCAAGGGCCTTCCTCTCCTTAGCGACTCTTGGCGGATGAGTTCCGTCGGCGTGCGTTCCGGAGACGACTCGAACCTGCAAATGATGTTGCGCCAGCGCTTGCTGCCCGCAGGCAAAGAAGACAACAATCGCCAGGCAAACGACGACTTGAAATGAACGGGACTTTGTCATAAGCATCCTCCTGGGAAATGCGAAGCTGGGGGGCGTATTTCGCGAGCTTCGAGGCGGAAAGTATGGCCGCAGGCGATTGCTCTGTCAATTAGTGAATTGCGCAAAACTTTGCAGTTACTGCACGTTATCGATTAGTCCGCACCTGCAGCACCAAAAAACCGCGTCAGCTTCTCCGCATCCAGTTTCCCGTCGGTTCGCACGCCTGAACATACGTCGAGTGCGAACGGTCCGACCTCGCGGATTGCTTGTCCAACATTTTCCGGCGTGAGTCCTCCCGCAAGAAACAGGGGAACCGCGATGCGGTCGCGAATCCTCCGGCTCAGCGTCCAGTCGTGTCTTCGGCCGGTGCCACCGAGTTCTTTAACTGCAAGTTTCTGATTGCCAGAATCGAGCAGAATGGCATTCACATGTGGGGCCACTGCTACTGCTTCCGCCACTGACTCGGGGCCGGTTACGTGCACGACCTGCACAATCGAAACCCCCGGCAGCGCGCGCTTGAGGTCGCGGTGCGTGCCGTGGACAAGGTGATCGCAAATCTGGATGGTGTTCGTCCTGCAGGAGTGCTGCTGCGCGACAATCTCATCCACACTTTGCCGCGAGGTAAGAAGAAACGTTCCGATGGCCGGCGGTACGGTTGCGGCAATCTCGGCAATCAGTTCGTCGCCGATCACACCCGGACCGCTCGGCATGTGCGACACAAGCCCCAGAGCCGACGCGCCGGCCTCGACGGCCATTGCGGCTTCTTCAACGCTCGCTATGCAGCAGATTTTGACGCGGGGAGCGGATGGAAATTGGGTCATTGGGTCATTGAGAGATTGAGTCATTGAGTCATTGAGTCATTGAGAACTGAATCATTAAATCATTAAGAGGCTTCGCAGATTGGAACCGGCCTGATAAACCCCTAGCCCGCACGGCAGGCAGCCTCTATCGTGGCTTTGGCAGCATTCAATGTTGCCTGGGTGTCGCGGGCGATCTTACCCTTGGCAATTAGGTTGAGGAGCTTGGCTTTCAGGGTTGTCGTCGAGTAATAGTGGCTAATTTCCACCTTGGTTGACCGATTGCCGAGCGTTTGGAACGTGGTTTCCACTCTGTAGTCGCTGAGAATCTTGCTGATACCGAATGTGTCCTCCGGCAATACAGTGACGATCTTCTGCAGCGGGACAATTTCGATGTCCTTCTCGATGCAGGAGTGCTTCCCGCCCGAAAGATGACATCGATAGGACGCGCCTGGTTCGCGGAGGGTCTTGCCAGAAAGAAGATCAACCTTGACCACGCGAGGATGGAACTCCGGGATCTTCGTGAGATCCATGGTGTACGACCACACCGCTTCCAAAGGCGCGCTGATGATGACGTCCTGTTTGGATCGGAACGGTGGCTGCAAATCTTGCCTCCAAATGAATGGGTGAGCTTTCGTGTGAAGTCATGCGGACGCGATTCATTCGGTCCGCACAAATAGCGCAGCACTATTTTCATGCAGCCAAGCCGCACCATGCCGAGGAAGTTCTCAGCATGAAATTCGTAGCGGACAACCAGCCTGCGGAACCAGTCTTTCAATGACTCAATGATTAAATCGTTCAATGATTCAATGATCAGAGTTCATTCTCCGTACGGCACCCAAATATTCTTGACCTGGACGGCATGCTCCAGGAACCAGCGCCCCTCGGCCACTTTGGCATCGAACCAGTTAATCGCGCGGCCTTCGTTGGTGAACACTTGCTTCAGGTTGCCCACCGACATCGCCTTGACCGCGGCTGCGCTGGCCTCGTCGGCGAAACTCCAGATCGCGTCCACGTCGTCGTGCTCGGCCAGAGGCTTCAAAAGCTGGGATACATATCCGGTGACTATGTTGACGGCACCACCCGGCAGATCGCTCGTGTCGAACACCTGGTATAAATCACCCGTAATGATGGGATAGGCCTCCGAGGGAACGGCGATCACAGTGTTGCCCATCGCGAGCGCCGGCATCACCAAGGAAAGGAACCCCAGCAGCGGCGCCTCCCGCGGACAGATCACGCCGACCGTTCCAATGGCCTCATTCATCGCAATCGCAATATTACGAAACGGAGGATTGTGCACCGCGCCATCAAACTTGTCGGCCCAAGCCGCATAAGAAAAAATGCGCTCGATGCCAAGGTCGACTTCCGCAGCAGCCTCCCTCGTGCCGACCACGTCCGCAAGCCGCCGCGTAATCTCTCCGCGGCGCTGCGCAAGATTTTCCGCGCAGTAATAGAGCACCTGCGCGCGATTGTGCGCTGTCGCCTTCGTCCATGCCGCAGCCTTGCGCGCCGCCTCCACGGCATTGCGAATGTCTTTGCGATTTCCGAGCGGAGCTTCGCCCAGCAGTCGCCCATCCGCCGCGCGCACTTCCATGCTGTATCCGGAGTCGGGCCGCGCCTGTTTGCCTCCGATGTAAAGCTTCACGGTGCGATCAATCGCGGGAGAGGCGGAATGAGCCAAACCACCGAACTCATCCTTCGAATCTGCGATTGCCGGCTTTTCGGTGACCGGTGACCGGTGACCGGTGACCTCGCTTTCCAGCGCCGGCGCATTCTTGAACCACGCCGGCTCGAGATACTCAATCAGCCCTTCGCGCCCGCCCTCACGTCCGAAGCCACTCTCGCGATAGCCGCCAAATCCGCAGGCAGCGTCGAACATGTTCGTGCAGTTCACCCAAACGACGCCGGCTTTCAGTTGTGCGGACACATGCAGCGCCACGTTGATGCTCTCGCTCCAGACACACGCCGCGAGCCCATAGACGGTATTGTTCGCCAGTTCGACCGCCTCGCTCGGAGTGCGGAACGTCATGGCGGCAAGCACTGGCCCAAAAATTTCCTGCTGGGCGACGATCGAGGTCGGATGCACATTGCTCAGCAGGGTCGGCGGATAATAGAACCCGCGCGACGGCAGCGTCGTCTGCGGCTGCCAGCAAGTCGCGCCCTCAGCCACTCCCTGATCGACCAGCTTGCGAATGCGATCCAGTTGCACGGCCGCGACAATCGCGCCAATGTCGATGGCCTTATCGAGGGGAGCCCCGATGCGCAAGGTGCTCATCCGCTGCTGGAGCTTGGCAGTCAGCGGCTCGGCGATGCTCTCCTGCATCAGCAGGCGTGAGCCCGCACAGCACACCTGGCCCTGGTTGAACCAGATTCCATCCACCAGCCCTTCGACGGTGCTGTCCAAGTCGGCATCTTCAAACACAATAAAAGGAGATTTGCCGCCGAGTTCCAGCGAAAGCTTCTTGTGACTGGTTGCGGTCGCAGCACGAATTGCGCGGCCCACCTCGGTCGATCCCGTGAATGCAATCTTGTCCACGTCCTGGTGCTTCACCAAAGCCTCGCCCGTGCGCCCGTCGCCCGTGACAATGTTGACGACCCCCGGAGGCAGCTCTGCTTCCCGACAAAGTTCAGCGAAGGCCAGCGCGGTGAGCGGCGTAAACTCCGCTGGCTTCAGCACAACTGTGTTCCCGGTCGCCAGCGCGGGAGCAATCTTCCACGCCAGCATTAGCAGCGGAAAATTCCACGGAATGATCTGGCCTACCACGCCGCAAGGAACATACTCCGGAAACTCTTGCCCTAAGAGTTGCGCCCACCCGGCATGATGATAAAAATGGCGCGCGACCAGCGGGATATCGATGTCGCGGCTCTCGCGAATCGGCTTGCCGTTGTCCATCGTTTCAAGCACGGCGAGACGCCGCGAATGCTTCTGCACCAGCCGAGCCAGCGCATACAAGTACTTCGCGCGCGAATGCGGAGTGAGTGCCTGCCAGGAAGAAGACGCCGCCCGCGCCGCCTTGACCGCGGCATCGATGTCGGCGGCTGATCCCTGAGCGACAGCCGCCAGCCTCTCGCCATTCGAAGGATCGACGGTTTCAAAATATTCGCCCGCAGCCGGCGGCAGCCACTCGCCGTTAATGAAATGCGCGAAGCGCCGTCCATGACGGTCCAGCCACTCAGAGACTTCTTTCGAATCTTCTGGTGCTGGCCCGTATTCCATGCTTACGAATTTTTCAGCAATGCTCATATCTTCAATTCTTCAATGAATTGTCATTCCGAGCGCAGCGAGGAATCTGCAGTCTGCAGTCTTGTCTCCGCCCACCGCTCATGCCAACGGATGCCGATACTCCGCCGAATACCGCCCGGTAGCAAAGTGCTCCAACTGCCGCTCGATATCACCTAACAGCCCACTCGCTCCAAACCGAAACA
This sequence comes from uncultured Acidobacteriaceae bacterium, assembly GCA_963698865.1. Taxonomy (GTDB): domain Bacteria; phylum Acidobacteriota; class Terriglobia; order Terriglobales; family Acidobacteriaceae; genus Acidiflorens. Next base: position 472,918 of record CAVOSL010000008.1, read on the forward strand.
TTTCCGCGCGCATCCACGACTCGCCGAGTTCTTCGTTGATCATGGCCAGCCAATCCAGCGACTGCTTCGCCGTGCGAATCCCGCCCGCCGGCTTGAAGCCTACCGCCATGCCGGTCTCCTGCGCATACTCGCGAATCGCGCGCGTCATCACCAGGCCAACCGGCAGCGTCGCATTGGTGGGCTCTTTTCCGGTGGAAGTCTTGATGAAGTCCGCGCCCGCCATCATCGCGACGACACTTGCCCGCGCCACATTGCGCAAGGTGAGCAAGTCGCCGGTCCCCAGAATGACCTTCATGTGCCGCGATCCGCATGCCTGTTTGAACGCCGCAATCTCGTCGTAGAGCGCCTGCCAGCGCCCGCCAAAAACATGCGCGCGCGTGATCACGACATCGATCTCATCCGCGCCCGCCTCCACCGATCGCCGAATTTCCGCCACGCGCTCTGCCAGTGGCGACAAGCCCGCCGGAAAACCCGTTGATACCGCAGCTACGTGAATCCCACTGCCCTCAAGCGCCGCCAGCGCCGTTTCCACGAACGTGTGATAGACGCAGATGGCAGCGACCTTAATTCCCAGCCTCTCGATTCCCAACTTCTGCACAAGCTCTTGCTGAATCGGATGCCGCCCCTTCGCGCACAGCCGCCGCACGCGCTCGTCGGTGTCGTCGCCCGAGAGCGTCGTCAAATCCATGCACGTAATCGCGCGCAGCAGCCACGCCGCCTGGCATTCTTTTTTCACCGTGCGCCGCGCCACCATTGACTGCGCGCGCCGCTCGACTGCGCTGCTGTTCACGCGCACATCGCGCACCCAATCGAGATTCAGGGGAATGCCGTTGTTGCGGAGGAGAGGCCGGCCGCCAAAGATGGCGATGGCTTCGCTGGCGGGGTCAGCTCTTCGAATTGAGCGTTCGTCGGTCGACATCGATCAAGAGCAACCTGTAAATGGGCCTTACCGCAGCCGAATCGCGGCAGTCGAGCCATTGTACGGCAGCATCCAGCGATTCGGCAGCGCTTGTGGATGAAGCCACGGCACAGGGTTTAGATGAACAATTCGCAACATTTGCCGCAATTCTTCCACCGGCAGAAGACGCAGCCTGCCTCATCTATGGCCATCACGGGGGGATTTCTAATGTGGTCTGACAATCGCGGGCTTCCACCTTGACAGGCACCGATCAACCCACTAGGCTACGCGCGACTCTCAAAGAATTATGGAGGAGGTTCTCTGAAACCATCCAGCGCGCCTGTAAAAACAGCTCGTACTCTGCTTCTTGGTTTCTTGCTCGCGATTTTCCTGGCGGCGATCGCGGCCGCTTCCCCGAAAAAAATCATCATCGACACCGACCCCGGCACCGACGACGCCATGGCGATCATGCTGGCGCTCAAGTCGCCCGAGCTGGACGTGCGCGCATTTACCGTCGTAGCGGGCAATGTGGTCGAGCCGCAGGGGCTGGAGAATGCTCTGCGCATGGTTTCGCTCGCCAGCCGCTGCGATATTCCGGTGGCAGCCGGAGCGGAGCACCCGCTTGCTCAGAAACTCATCACTGCCGAATTCTGGCACGGCAAGAATGGCCTCGCGAACACCGAACTACCCGCCAGCAAATGTCACGTCGATTCCCGTCGCGCCGAAGACCTGATCATCCAAATGGTGCACGCCGCGCCCCACGAAATCACGCTCGTCCCGGTCGGGCCGCTTACCAATATCGCCCTCGCCATCAAAAAAGATCCATCCATCGTTCCGCTGGTGAAAGAAGTGATTCTCATGGGCGGCTCCATCTCCGGCGGCAACGTTAACGCGGCTGCGGAGGCCAATATCGCCAATGATCCCGAAGCTGCACAAATGGTTTTTCAGGCGGGATGGCCGGTGACCATGGTCGGCCTCGATGTGGGCAACAAAACGCTCCTGACCAAGAAACAACTTGAACAAATTGGTGAGGTTCACACCCCGGTCAGCGATTTCATCTACCAGGTCGCCAGCTTCCTGATCGATTTGTCCGCGAAATATAATTCGCCGGGCACGCCCATGTACGATCCACTGGCGGTCGGCGTCGCTATCGATCCCACCCTCGTCACCGCGCCCGCCATGCACGTCGATGTGGAAACGCGCGGCGAGTTCACCCGCGGAGAGACGGTCGCCAACCGTCAGGGCTACATCGAGAAGAACGTGCTGCACGGAGATCGCTTCGTCATCGAAGGGCTGGAAAAGGTCGAACCGAACGCGAAGGTTTGCATTGAAGTACAAGCCGACCGCTTTCTGCAAATGTTTGTGTCGAGAATTAGAGGAAAGTAGAGTGGTCTTCTCCTGTGTACCTTGTGGTTAAAGTGGTTAAAGGAACGCCATGTACACCCCCGATTCGCTGAGCATTGCACTTTTCATGATGATCACGAGCGCCATCTGCTGGGGCTCGTGGGCCAATACCTACAAGGGCGTCAAGAACTATCGCTTCGAGCTTTTTTACTGGGACTATGCGATCGGAATCTTCCTCATCTCGCTCATCCTGGCGCTGACCATGGGCAGCACGGGGAACGACGCCTCGAGTTTCCTGAACAACATCCACTCCGCCGACACCGCCAACATCGTCTCCACGATGGTTGGCGGGGCCATCTTCAATCTCGCCAACCTGCTCCTTGTTGCCGCGATTGACATGGCCGGATTGGCCATCGCCTTCCCGGTTTCGATCGGCATTGCCCTCGTCGTCGGGACCGTGCTCAGCTACTCGCTTCAACCGAAGGGCAACGCACTGTTTCTTGGGATTGGCGTCGCCTGCGCCCTGATCGCCGTCATCTTCGATGGCAAAGCTTATGGCATCCAAGGCGGCGAAGGCCGCGGGGTATCGAAAAAGAGCATCGTTGTCTGCATCGTCTCGGGGGTGCTGATGGGCTTGTGGAATCCTTTCGTAGCCTATGGCGCCACGCGCGGGAACGTGCTCACTCCCTACAGTTCGGTCGTTTCTCTGACTCTCGGCGCGTTGCTCTCGTGCTTCATCTGGAATTTGTATTTCATGAAGCGTCCGCTGGTCGGCGAGCCGGTCAGCTTCGGGCGCTTTTTCGGTGGGCCAGCCTCCGGGCATCTCCTCGGACTCCTCGGCGGCTGCATCTGGGGCGTCGGGACTGTCTTTAACGTGGTTGCCGGGAAGGCAACCGGCTTCGCGATTTCCTACGCCATCGGCCAATCCGCGCCCATGGTCGCGGCGCTCTGGGGAGTCTTTGCCTGGAAAGAATTTGCCGGCGCGCCGGGAAAAGCGAAGGTCTATCTATTTCTGATGTTCGTCTTCTATTGTTTGGGAATTCTGTTCGTAGCGAAGGCCAACGGCTGAAGTCGAGCGAACCATTCGTAGAGACGGGGCCTGCCCGGTCTCCCTCTCCGACAGCACGGTCCCTGGCCGCAAACGGGTAAAATTCTCCCGGATCTTCTCATGCACTCCCCGCGGCGAGCTCTTCGACTGATTCTCACGCTGTCATTTCTTGCTCCTTCGTTCGCGCAGACACCCAAGCCCGCGCACCCTGCCCCTTCGCCCCCTAAAGTCAATTTCGTTGACATCGCCGAGCGCGCCGGCCTCACCGCCAAAACCGAAGCTGGCGGCGACAAGGTAAAGCGGTACATCATCGAGACGACCGGCAGCGGCGTCGCGGCGTTCGACTTCGATAACGACGGCTGGCCCGACATTTTCCTGGTCAACGGCAGCCGTCTCGAAGGTTTTCCTAAGGGCCAGGAGCCGACCAGCCATCTTTACCGCAACAATCATGATGGGACGTTTTCAGATGTGACCCAAAAGGCAAAAGTCGCCCTCACGGGCTGGGGACAGGGCGTTTGTGCCGGCGACTACGATAACGACGGCCACGTCGATCTCTTCGTCACGTTCTGGGGCCACGACGTGCTCCTCCACAACAAGGGCGACGGCACTTTCACCGATGTCACGAGGAAAGCCGGACTCTGGCACGACGATGTCCGTTGGGGCACGGGCTGCTCTTTCGTCGACTACGATCGCGACGGCCGCCTCGATCTCTTCATCGCTCGCTACGTCGACTTCGATCCCGCGCACACGCCCGAGCCCGGCAGCGCCGCCACCTGCACATGGAAGGGCCTTCCCGTGATGTGCGGCCCACGCGGCCTTAAAGGTACACACAGCGAGCTCTACCACAACAATGGCGATGGCACGTTTACCGACGTGAGTGAAAAATCCGGGGTCGCGAAAACCGGCGCCTATTACTGCTTCACGGCGCTTACCGGCGACTTCGACAACGATGGCTGGCCCGACATCTACGTCTCCTGCGACACCACGCCCAACCTGCTGTTTCACAACAATCACGACGGTACGTTCAAAGAAGTCGCCGTGGAATCCGGCGTTGCCTTTAATGACTCTGGCCACGAGCAAGCCGGGATGGGCATCGACGCTGTCGACTACGATGGCGACGGCTGGCTCGACATCGTTAAAACCAATTTCTCCGACGACACGGCCACGCTCTACCACAACAACCACGACGGCACCTTCACCGACGTTACCGCCGCCGCCGGCCTTGCGCGCAACTCGCAATACCTTGGCTGGGGCGCGCTCTTCGTCGACATCGACAATGACGGCTGGCCAGACATCTTCATGGCCAACGGACACGTCTATCCCGAACTTGACGGCAAAGGACTCAGCAGCACGTTCCGAGAGCCCAAGCTTCTTTACTGGAACCAGCACAACGGAAAATTCTCTCGACATCTCGAAAGACGCCGGGCCTGGCATCACCACTCCGTTTAACAGCCACGGCGTCGCCGCCGCTGATTTCAACAATGACGGATCGCAGGAAATCGTCGTGAACAACAGCCATGATCGCCCCAGCCTGCTCAAGAATCTCGGGGACCATGGCAACTGGCTGCTGCTAAAACTGGAAGGAACAAAATCCAACCGCGACGCCCTCGGCGCGCGCGTTACAGTTCACGTCAGAGCACCGGAGAAAGACGGGGCAGTCGATCATCAGCAAACGCAGGAAGTGCGCAGCGGTGGTAGTTACATCTCGCAAAACGACTTCCGCCTGCATTTCGGCATGGGGCAAGCGACGAAGGCGGATCTCATCGAGATTCGCTGGCCCAGCGGCCTGACACAACGCCTGGAAAATGTTTCGGCGAATCAAATACTAAAAATCCGCGAAGGCACAGCACAACCGTAGCACGAGAGCGTGCGACCATAGCGCCAGGGACTCGCCGCCACGTCCTTCCCACAAATCTCGGTTCTCCCCACACAACAACTGTGCAACTGACCTAGCTTACAAACTCCAACCTGCACAAAACTCTTGACTTTGCACGGCTAATCCATTTATATGACCGAATCAAAAAAATGGACGCTCGGAGTCGGGTCTTACTCGCTCGCGATCTTTGCGCGACAAGCCAAACCCAAGATACCGAGCCCAAATCGCCACAGATGTGGGTGGCCTGAGGAACCAAATGTCGACAAGAAGAGTGCTGCTCGTAGTCGTTTTGTGCTCCGCGCTTTCCACGCTCGTACACGCCCAGGCAAATGGCAGTGTCTCCGGCACGGTTGCCGACAAGACCGGCGGCGTCCTCACCGGCGCGAGCGTGAAGAGTCACTTCGCAGGCAACCGGCCTCGACGCGTGACGCCAAGACCGACGACTCTGGTCACTATCTCGTTCCGCTGCTACCCGTCTCCGTTTACACGATCCACGTCGAAGCGCAGGGCTTCCAGACCACCGAGCAAAAAGACATCCGTCTCCAGGTCGACGAGCAACGCGAAGATCAACTTCACCCTGAATCCCGCCTCCGTCAATCAATCCGTCGAGGTCAACGCCGACTAGGTCGCCGTCGAAACCACCAATCCGACGCTCGGCCAGGTCATCACGTCCGAAGAGGTCGCCAACCTTCCTCTGAACGGCCGCAACTTCGTTCAGTTGGCCACACTGACTCCCGGAACCACTCAGGAAACCAACCCAACAGCTTCTTCAACAGTGCTGCCAGCAGCGAAGTTGCCACTCGCGGCACGTTCTCGCTCTCGGTCGGCGGTTCGCGCGCTCAGAGCACCGACTGGCTGATCGATAACAACGACAATGATCGAACTCGACCTCGAGGCGGCATCGCGATTTTGCCCACCAGTCGACTCCATTCAGGAATTCAAGGTCCTCACCTACAACTACTCGGCAGAATATGGAACCCGCGCGGGTCCGACCGTTCTGATCACCACCAAGTCCGGCACCAACAACTGGCACGGCAACTCTGTACGAGTACTTCCGCAATACGAAGTTCGACGCGAGAAGCTATTTCGCACAAACCTTCGATAGTTCGGGCAACTTGGTCCCCTTCGAGAAAAGTTCAATCTCAATCAGTTCGGCGGCTCGCTCGGCGGACCGATTCAGAAGAATAAGACCTTCTTTTTCGTCAACTACGAGGCCAAGCGCCAGCGGCACGGAATTCCCTTTACCGGAACCGTTCCCACGGATGCAGAGAAGGGTCTCGTCAATCCTGCCTATGCCGATTTCACCGGCGATCCTTTCGCTGGGCAGTTGCTCAATCCTTATGCAAACCTAAACGGCGCATCGGGCGAGCCGACCACGTTTCAGTGCGATTCTTCGGGAAATCCAATGCCCGTAAACTCCGACGGCAGCCAGAATTACGGCACTCCTGGGGTTGTTGGCAACCCATGCAACAAAATTCCCATCACCGGCGGCCCTACCGGTTCCGGCTTGGCCGATCCCATCGGCCTCGCGCTCATGAAACTCTATCCCCACGGGCTCGATACCTACAACAGCCTCGGCATCAATTATGCGAACGTCCCCGTCCGAAGGCTGAACGAGGGCAACGCGACCATCCGCGTTGATCACAACTTTTCCAGCAAGGACTCCGCCTTTGCACGTTTCACCTACGATCAAGCTAACTCCTTCGTCCCGGGTGGCTCGCCAGACTGGGCAGAACTCAACGCCTTTGGCAGCAACCAGATCATCAGCAATCACGGGCGCAACGTCGTCATCTCGGAAACTCACATCTTCAACTCGAACAACATCAATCAGGCCTACTTCGGCTATAACCGAATCTTTAACCACATCACTTCGTTTGGTGAATTTGGCGCCCCTATCTGCGAAGCGGATACCCTAGGTATTGTTGGTGCTGACCTTAATGGCCAATGTCCGAATGCTCCTCCGGGCTTGACCCAGACTCCTAAGGACTGCCTCAGCTGCGGCCTGAGTTCGTTCCTGATGACCACCTATTGGTCTTTGGGTGATCGCGGCTTTGCTCCCTTCCAGGGCGGCACCAATGTCTTCACGTTCTCCGATACCTTTGACATGATTCGCGGTAAACATGACCTCCGCGTCGGACTTGGCGTTCGAATTAACCAAATGAATGTCATGACCAACGGCTTTCAGGATGGCTTTTACATCATGGGGAGTGATGTTACCGGCGACAACGCCGCGGATCTGCTCGTTGGACAGCCTTTCGGCTCCCTGCACGACCAGACCTTCTATGGAGCCACCACCGGCCGCCGCTGGAAATTGTTCCGCCCCTTCGTGCAGGACGATTGGCGCGTGACCAGCAATCTCACTTTGAATTTGGGCCTGGCTTGGGCCCTGGTCACTCCGGAAACAGAAACTCGCAACCGTCAGGCAAACTTTGACTTTAAGACTCTCCAGTTCTTGATTGCCGGGAATCCGGTCTTTGGAGCAGGATGTACGAACTGCGTCAGCTCCGATGCTGCGGCTGGAGTGAAGTTCGACAAGACTGCGCTTGAACCGCGCATCGGGATCTCCTGGAAGCCCTTCGGCAGCCAGAACACTGCGGTTCGCGCCGGCTACGCAATCTACCACGATTCCGCCTGGAGCTCAGGCGCGCAAGGACTGTGGCAGAATCCTCCCTACTATGCAGAGGTCGACCAGTTTCTCTTTTCGACCTGCCAGTTCGGCAATTCGGTATCGGCGACGCCCAACGCCTGCGGAATTAAGTACGGGCTCGTGCAACCCAATCTCCAACCTCTCACCTCGGCACCGAACCCCGAAGCGTTCACGGGCGGACTCTGGTCGATGAACCGCGACTTCAAACAGGGTATAGTGCAGCAGTTCAACTTGAATGTTGAGCGTCAACTCCCCGGCGATATCGTTCTTACTACCGGATATGCCGGCTCCCGCGGCACGCACATTCTGTTCTTCGGGTTGAACATGAACCTCGACTCGCCGGCCGCTTGTATCGGCGGAAGCAACGGTTACTTCCTCGGCTGCGGTCCGGGAGGCGCTCCGTTCACTGCCCCCTATCAGAGCCAATTTACCAACGTCCAGAACATCTCCGACGGCGGACGAGTTCAATATGATTCGCTCCAGATCAAAGCCGAGACCAAGAATGTACGCCATGGCTTGTATGCTCTGATTGGCTACACGTGGTCTCGCACCTTCGATTCAGGGCTATGCCCGATGGCGACGGCAGCTTCGCCGGCGCAAAGTATTGGCCGCTTCCCGGCACGCAAGATGGCCGATTGGGGCCTGTCGCAGCTCAATGTGAACGATACCTTCACAGCCAGCGTCCTTTACGATCTGCCGTTCGGGAAGGGCAAGCGTTACGGCTGCGACTGGAGCGCTGTCCCCAATGCCATGCGTGGGCAATTGGCACGTTGAACGTGATTGAAAGAGCCACTATCCGGCTTCCCGCTCTTCGTCGCGGATAGCGCCAATGCCGTCGGAGACGTTAACTTCCAGTGGAATGGAGCAGCCTCAATCGTCCCAATCAGATCTCCGATCCCAACCGGGCCGGCATTGTTCAAAGAACCAAACCCGGGAGCCAGGTCCTGGAATCGCAACGGAGGATTGGCTCCGGATCGCATTAACACGATCTCGATTGGTTCAATAACTGCGCCTTCGACTTTGCTCCCGCTGGCGAATTGGGCAACGCGGAGTCCGCACGCCTGTGTATGGTCCGCGCTTTGTGAACACAGATTTCTCCGCTCTTCAAGGAATTTCCTTCCTTCCGGGAGGAATGATCTCGAATTCCGCGCCGAGTTCTTCAACCTGTTTAACCACCCGGAATTCTGCCTGACGGGCAGCAGGTGGACCCTCAGAGCAGGACATGAGCAGCCCCTCTAACTTCGGCGTGGTAAACCAGACCGTTCACGACCCGCGTCATCATCCAAGTTCGCTGTGCGACTCGACTTCTGAGATCGGCTGCGCGACAGAACACAACTAGGACGAGCTTCTAGCTCATCAAGTTTTCCCAGCGCCGTCACCTCTCGAGTCCCTTGGTTCCTTCGTGTCAATCGTGTACTCTGTGGTTTCCGCTATTGCTAACATCACTCGATGTGACGAGGGCGCCCAGGTGGCCCGATTTCATGACCCGGACCTTCATCCGTTCTCTCACCCTCTTCATCAGCGCATTTCATTCCTAATTTGCCTCTCTCTCTTCGCCGACGAATGGAAGACGCGCCACGACCTCGTCTCCCACACCGGCGTCATGACGCTCACCGAACCGCCGCCTCCAAGCGAAGTCTTCTTCTCCGGCCCCGAGTCTCCCGCCGCGCAGGCCGCATGGCTGGAAGGACTCAGAGCATGGCGCAACGATCGCCGCACCCTCCTCCGGTACAACTCTTCGCAATACGACCGTCCCGACCTCGAATGGACGCAACACATCTTCTCCCAGGTGCAACTGCTCATCTGGGATCGCAGCTTCTACGATCCCGACAAAGGCGAATATACGGTTGACCGCTTCCTGTCCGAAACTGAAGCCCGGCTCGGCCCCATCGATGCCGTGCTCATCTGGCACGTCTACCCCAACATCGGAGTCGACGACCGCAGCCAATTCAATCTCCTTCGCGATCTCCCCGGCGGTATCGTCGGAGTGCGCCGCATGGTCGACCAATTCCACCAACGCGGCGTGAGAGTCTTTTTTCCGATTCTCGCGTGGGATACCGGAACTCGGCCCGAAGCCGGCGGCGCAGCTCCCGCCGAAACCATGACACAACTTCTGAAGGAAATCGGTGCCGACGGCATCAACTTCGACACGCTCGAAAGCGTCCCGCCCCACTTTCGCCAGGCTTCCGACACCATCGGCCATCCGCTAGCCCTCGAGCCTCAATTCCAGCCCCGCGACGAGTCTCTCGCCTGGACCAACCTTAGCTGGAACGATTGGGTAACTTGGGAAGGCAAACCATATCCATTCATTCCAATGGTCAGCAAAGACAAGTGGATGGAGGCGCGCCACACGGTCAACGTCACCGACCGCTTCACACGCGACAAAACTGACAGCTTGCAGCACGCCTTCTTCAACGGCCAGGGGTACGCCTCGCTCGAAAATCTCTGGGGTTTCTGGTACGCCAGCACGCCCCGCGACTCCGAGGCCATCCTGCGATTCAGTCGCATCGAGCGCGCCATGGCCGACTATCTGCGCAGCCCGGACTGGGAGCCGCACACGGCCGTCGTTCAATCCGGCGTCTTCGCCAGCCGCTTTCCGACCTCTCACGGGACTCTCTGGACGATTGTCAATCGCAACGAATACGAAGTAACGGGCGCTCAACTATCCGTGCCGCAGCATCCCGAAGTGCACTATTACGATCTCTGGCACGGCATAGAACTCACGCCCATGCTTACTGGCGGTAATGCCACGTTGAGCTTTTCTATCGAGGGATCAGGTTACGGGGCCGTTCTCGCGACCACGGGGCGCACGCCCCAAATCGACGAGCTTCTCGGATTTATGGCCGCCCGATCGCGTCGACCGCTCAGCGATTACCCGCGCGAGTGGAAGGCCGTGGCGCAGACGATGGCCGACATCGCGCCCACCAAGCCCGCCGCGACTCCACCTCCCGGCATGGTCCGCATTCCGGCAGGAGACTTTGATTTCCAGGTGAGCGGCATAGAAATCGAAGGCGGCAACGATCCGGGAGTCGACGTGCAGTATCCCTGGGAAGAGCTGCCGCGCCGTTACCACCGGCACCATCTCCACTTACGCGGCTTCTATATTGACCGCACTCCAGTTACAAACGCTGAGTTCAAGAGATTTCTTGACGCGACCCATTACCACCCGTATGACGACCACAACTTTCTTCGCGACTGGAAGGATGGCAACTTTCCCCAAGGCTGGGAGAACAAGCCCGTAACCTGGGTCTCCATTGAAGATGCACGGGCTTATGCGGCCTGGAGTGGCAAGCGTCTTCCCCATGAGTGGGAGTGGCAGTACGCGGCGCAATCCACGGATGGTCGTACCTATCCCTGGGGAAATGCTTGGAATCCGCGAGCTTTGCCGCCAGTCGATTCCGGGCCTTCGATGCACCCAGTTGCCAATGTCGGTGATTTTCCAGCAGGAGTTAGTGCTCTTGGCGTTCTCGATCTGATTGGCAACGTCTCGCAATGGACCGACGAATTTCGCGATCCTCACACACGCGCGGCAATCCTGCGTGGCGGCGCCGCCTACCAACCGCAAGGCTCGATCTGGTATTTCCCACAAACCTACCGTCTCGACGAACACGAGAAATACCTTCTGATGTCGCCGGGGCGCGATCGTGCCGGCACCATCGGCTTCCGCTGCGTAGTCGATGCCCCGTGAGCAGAAATAGTGGGGGCTAGGAGCGCTCCCGTCTGTGCATGTCGAACTTACAAATTACCTCTCAAGCCACCAACCTGTGCTATATTTTCCACGCCATGTACCGCTCCCTATCTCTCCTCGCCGTCCTCGTCTTACTAACTTCCGCCCTAACATTCGCCGCCGACGAAGAAGGCCAACCTGCTCCCCGCTTCCACGCCAAAACCATCACCGGCGAGACTTATAACAACGAAACCGTCAAAGGTAAAGTCGTCTTACTCCAGTTCTGGACAACCTGGTGCCCGGTCTGCCGCCGCGAGCAGTCGCTCGTCGACTCCATCGATAAAGAGTTCGCCGGCAAGGGCGTAGTCGTGCTCGCCATCGATGTTGCCGAATCCAAAAAGAAGGTCAAGCAGTATCTGCAGGAGACCCCGCGCTCCTGCCGCATCGTCCTCACCGAAGATACGAACCTTGCCGCTATGTACCAGGCGAATGCCTATCCCATCTATGTCGTCATCGATCGCGACGGCAACATAGCTGCCGAGCAGCGCGGCGCGGGCGGTGAGCGCTCCCTGAGAAGAATGCTGCGCAAAGCGGGCGTGGAAGCGGATCCGGAAAAAGAAGACTAACTACGGACGATGGAATCTTTATGAGATCGAATTCTTTCTGGCTCGTCCACCGATTGCTCCGACGGCCAGATGTCCTGATTAAGGTTGGTCGAGTACCGAGCGGACTTTTCTCGCGAGGTCGATTTTGTCAAAGGGTTTTTGCAAAAGCGCGACCCCGGGTTCCAGGACCTTGTGCTGGATGACCATGTCGTCGGTGTAGCCCGTCATAAAGACAACCTTGATTCCCGGGCACACCGCGAGAACTTGCTCGGCCAGTTGCCGGCCACTCATCCGCGGCATGATGACATCGGTCAGCAGGAGATGAATGGAATCGCCGAGAGTGTTGGCTAATTGAAGCGCATCTTCCACATCGACTGCTTCCAGCACACGATATCCATAATCTTCCAGAAAAGCCCGGGCGATCTCTCTCAGGTTGGGTTCATCCTCCACGACCAGGATCGTCTCGGTGCCACCAGCAATTCCCTCAACCTGTTCTTCGACGCTGGTCTCCGGGAAGGCAGTCTCGGCGGGCAAGTAGACCCGAAAGGTTGTACCCTTGCCGAGCACACTGGAGACCGAAATGTTGCCTCCGCTCTGGGTGACAATGCCGTAGACCGTAGCCAGGCCCATGCCTGTGCCTTTGCCCAATTCCTTGGTGGTAAAGAAGGGCTCGAAAATATGCTCGATAGTTTCGTCGTCCATGCCGTGTCCCGTGTCGCTCACGCTCAGCATTACACAGGGTCCGGGGGTGAAGCCGGGATGCTGGCGTACATAGGCTTCACTGAGTTCTGCGTTGGCGGTCTCCAGGAGAAGTGTGCCTCCGCTCGGCATGGCGTCGCGCGCATTCACCGCGAGGTTCATCAGGACCTGCTCGATCTGAACTCGATCCGCTTTGATGCGGGCGAGGGAAGGATCGAGCCGGCTCACCAGTTCAATGTCTTCGCCAATCACGCGGGAAAGCATCTTCTGTACGTCGGAGACAATTCCGTTTAAATCGAGGATCCTCGGGCGGAGAACCTGCTTGCGGCTGAAAGCCAGCAACTGCTGGGTTAGCGCCGCCGCCCGCTCCGCCGCGCGGCGGATTTGACCGAGGCCGTTCTTCATGCGATCGGTCAGATCCGATGCCTGATTGAGCAGCTCCGAGTACCCAAGAATCACTCCCATGAGGTTATTGAAATCATGGGCGACCCCGCCTGCCAACCGGCCAAGGGCTTGCAGTTGTTGCATGCTGCGCAGTTGTTCCTGCAACTGCACGCGCTCGGTGATGTCGGTGGCGATGCCGATGACACCGCTCCCGTTACTCAGGCTGTCTCGCAAGGGAGACCATCGGGTCTCGAAGACTCGTTGCACTTGTGGCAGCTCATCGATGACTGTGAATTCTTCTCCTGCCAACGCGCGGCGGGCGTGTTCGAGGGTCTTCGGGTTATCACGGTACTGATCAAAAACCGAGCGCCCTACGACCTCTCCAGGGCTCAATCCCAGGCCATGGAGTCCTCTCCCCGCTGAAAGCGTAAATACGCCCGCAGAGTCCAGAGCAAACAAGATGATGGGGGCAGCATTGACTGTCGTTTGTAGACGCTGCTCGCTCGCGCGTAACTCTTCTTCTGTCTCTTTACGTTCGGTAATGTCCAGGAGCAGGCCACGCATAACCAGGTTGCCCGCCTCCAGATGGCGAACATAGGTCGCTTCATCCCGGACCCAGACATCCTTACCATCACGAGTGCGCAAGCGATACTCGATACGGTATCGATCGCCTTCCCGGGATAGAGTTTCCTCCTCGGCCAACACTCTAGGGAGATCGTCGGGATGGACTTGCTTACGCCAGCGTTGCGTGTCCGACATCCACTCCTCTGGCGTAAACCCGAGAATGTGCTGGATCTGAGGGCTGACGTAGAACCAACGTCCCTGGGAACCTCGCTCCGCCATGTAAGTAATGGCAGGAACCTGTTCTACGAGTTGGCGGTATTGCGCCGCGAGTGCTTGGTCGGTCTGTGGCTTGCTGGCCATGGAACTCATCTCTGGCTCCGCGAGCCGGTAAAGTGCAGAAGAAAATCACCCTCTACGTAAGAATATCCACAAGTCTTCAGGAAGTTTGTGACCCAGGTCACGCGGCCCCAAGGCATGATTGTTCGCATCTCGCGCTCCATCCGGTGACGACTGCTTAGGGTGCTTGCTATCACTTCGTCTGTCAACTTGGGAAGTGTCCAAACGATTAACCATCTGGCTTCTTCAACTGCTGTTTCCAGCCCAAGATGCGGGCCTTGTTGGCTTCTGCTTCGGCTTCCGGAATCATTCCTTTTTTCTGGTAGAGGATGGAGAGGCTGGTGTGAGCCAGGATGTCGTCGGGCTCAATGGCAGAGATTTGATGGGCGATTTCGATGGCTTCGTCAAGGCGGTTGAGGTTTTGCAGGGCGCGGCTTAAGCCATGGAGCGCGTCGGTGAAGGTGGGATCGGCGGCCAGAGCTTGGCGGTAGTCGTTGATGGCCTGCACGTCGCGGCCTTCCGCGACATGGTCGAGGGCGGCGTAATAGTAGTTTTCGGCCTGCACGCGGCTGCTGGCACCCGGTCCGCTTGAGTTGGATGGATTGTCAGTCATGGAACAATGCTTCGATTCTAGCAAGGAGATGTCTCGTACAATCGCATTAGAAATGAAAACGAGGATTCGATTGCGGGGGTGGCGCAGTGCGGCTGCGCTGCTTGTCGCGGTTCTGCTGGTGGTAGCGCTGGGGTGCGGCCGGCGGCCGAATGTGCCGGAGCCGTCGTCCGCGGACACACAGAAATTGCCGTTTGATCGGCAGTCCGGGGCAAGTGGTGTCTCGCCCTCACATTCGCTGGTTCCGGCGATCACGCGGCTGCCGGAGGGCACGTCGATTGCTGTCCGGCTGCGTAAGGAGCTTTCGAGCGCCTCGGCGCATAGGGGAGACATATTTGACGGGACGATTGAGGAGCCCGTGGTGATCGAGGGGCAAACGCTGGTCGCGCACGGAGCGGCGGTCGTTGGGCGTGTGCTCGATGCCAGGCACTCGGAGGGAAAAGAGCACGGCTACCTTCGCATTGCGCTGGTGAGCGTCGTGGTGGGCGGGAAAACCATACTTCTTGAAACATCAAGTGTTTTTGCCAAGGGCGGCGCGCGCGACGGCGGGACTGCCAAAGATGTGGTGTTCACTCCGGAGCGGCGGCTCACTTTTCATTTGACGCAGGGAGTGGATTTGCCGTGAACGCGGGACCGCGTGCGGTTCTGAAGTGACGCCAGGTCCCATTCCGATACGTGTGCGGGGCGGAATGGGACGGGCGAATTCTCGAAATAAGAATCGGATCTAAACGCACCCCCTCGATTAAGCAGATGCCCCCTTCCGAAATCATCACAAAATTGGTGTGACGGCACGCACTTCGCGGGAAAAGTGTTTGGACTAAAGTTTCCCTAAACAGATTAGCGCGGACCATTCGCGGAAAAGCTCTCCCAGCTTGAAACGCGAGTCTCCGGCTAACGTGGGCGGCTCTCTCCGGCCGCAGAATCACGGCGATCATCGGGCGGCGAGCTGAAACAGGACTACCGGTTTCAGCATGGATGTTACGAGCCAAACTCAGGGTGCGATCGCGCTGGCACCGCCTGCCACGCAGGAGACTTTTTCTGCGTCGCGCGCTCTCAACTCGACCCCGGACGTCATCCCAAGTCCGCTGATGATACCGTTTCGCGCGAGAACCCTCGAAGATGCCGGCGCAGCGCGGCAGATGGGGGAACGTCTGCGGCAAGCCGAGAAGATGGAGTTGATTGGACGCCTGACCAGCGGGGTCGCGCATGACTTTAACAACTTGCTGACGGGGATTCTGCTGTACTCGGACTTGATGCTCGCGGAACTCTCGCCGGGCAGTTCACTTCATCGCTACGTACACGAGGTGCAACTGGCGTGCGAGCAGGGCGCGGCCTTAACGAAACAGCTGCTGGCGGTGGCTCGCAAGCAAGGTTCTGAAGTGCAGGCGATCGGAATGAATGAGGTGGTTGCGTGCATGGAGAACCTGCTGCGGCACATGCTTGGGGAGCAGGTCGAACTGATCACGGCGCTGGACCCGGCGGCTGGAACGGTGATAGCCGACGCGGCGAAGTTGCGGCAGATCGTGCTGAATCTGGTGCTGAACGCGCGCGATGCGCTCGGCCACGGGAACGTCCCGGGTGGAAAGATTCGGGTAAGCACGCGGATAACAGAATGGCCGCAAAACCTTTTGGACCGTGGCGAGCAAAAGTACGACGCGGACGATCGACGACAGTTCGCCATCCTGCTGACGGTGGAAGACAACGGATGCGGAATGAGCGCGGAAACGCGCGCTCATCTCTTTGAGCCTTTCTTCACAACCAAGAAGGCCGGAGAGGGCACGGGGCTGGGACTCGGGACGGTGCAGCAGGTCGTCGGAGAACTAGGCGGAGCGATTGAAGTTGCGAGCACGCCGGGGTTAGGCACCCGGGTTGAGATATTTATGCCAGCGGTGGGACAGGCCGGCGAGGCTGAATCGTGCAAATCAATGCTTGCGGGCACAGCCGTTCGTGATGGCACCGAGGGCCAAACTTCTGCGACCACCGATACTCAGGTTCTTAATCGGATCGTCAACACACCGAAGTAAAGGGAGGTTTCACTATGTCGAGCGTCACGACAAGCACTGTATCGGGACATGCTCCGCAGATTCATGCCCCGCAAGGTCATCCTGCGCAGGCCCATATCCCACAGATGCAGGCGGCTAATTTCTTAAACCTGCTGATTCTTGATGAGGACCGCGCGCTGCGGGAGGCCTCGCGGGACGTGGCCCACTCGCTGGGGTTTAGCGCGCAAGTGGCCGAGTCGGCAGAGCAGGCCTATCGCATGATCGAGAGCAATGGAATTGATGCCGTGCTGCTCGATTTGCGGCTACCGGGCGTCGGCGGCCTGGAGGCGCTGCGGGCGATCAAGCGGCAACGGCCCGAGACCGTGGTAATTGTGGCAACCGGCTTCGGGACCGTGCAGTCGGCCGTCCAGGCGATGAAAGGCGGAGCGTATGACTTCGTCGCCAAACCGTTCAGCGTGGAAGAGCTGAGACGACTGCTGGAAGGAGTGGCGGAATACCTGCGGGCGAAAACCGAGAGCCGCGTGCGGCGGGAGATGAACCGGTCGAGGCAAGGTTTCGCCAACATCGTCGGGCACGCGCCCGAGATGGAGAAGCTCTATCGAATTATCGCGAAGGCCGGACAAAGCACGCATCCGGTGCTGGTTTTGGGCGAAAGTGGCACGGGTAAAGAGATGGTGGCGAAGGCGATTCACATGTCGGGACCATTGCGCAACAAGCCGTTTATTCCGGTGGACTGCGGGTCACTGGTGCCGACGCTGATTGAGAGCGAACTGTTTGGACATGTACGCGGCGCGTTTACCGGGGCGACGAATCCCAAGGATGGGCTACTGGCGATAGCAGAGGGCGGAACCGTCTTTCTGGATGAGATTGGGGACCTGCCGATTGACTTGCAGGCCAAGCTGCTGCGGGCGATTCAGGAAAAGGAAATTCGGCCGGTGGGGAGCGTGAAGCAGGTTCCAATCAATGTGCGGATTTTAGGCGCGACCAATCGCGATTTGGAACAGGCCGTAACCGAAGGGACGTTCCGGCGCGATCTGTTCTTCCGTCTGAATGTGCTGACCTTGCGGATTCCTCCGTTACGCGAACGGCGACAGGACATTCCCTTGCTGGTCGCGCATATTCTAGAGCGGATCGGGCGCGACTCGGGCGTGGAAAAAATCATTTCCGATGAGGCGCTCAAGATGCTGCTCAGCTACGACTGGCCAGGAAATGTGCGCGAACTGGAAAATTCTCTGGAGCGGGCATGTGCGCTGTCGAGCAATCCAGAAATTCAGTTGCGCGACCTACCGACGAATCTGTCGAACGCGCCTGCTAGCCTGCTAGCGCGGCCAGCAAATGGGATCGTTCCCATCGCCGAACTGGAAAAGCGAACGATTCTGGATGCGCTGGCACATGTCAATGGAGACAAGATGATGGCCGCGCGGCTGCTGGGCATTGGTAAGACGACGCTGTACCGGAAGCTGAAGGAATATGGGGCTGAGGCTAAGGGGCAGGTCTTGAGTTCTTAGGCTTGTTATCAGTTCTCAGATCTCAGGAAAGCAGAATGTAAAACCAACCTTTCGGATTGAAGGCTGCGACGATTGAACCTCCCAACCTTGAATCGCAGAATGGATCGCGGTGCTGGAACGGGAAATCATATTGCGAGACGGGCTCGTAAGTCTTTCTGATCCAACAAAAACAATTTGGCCGCGTGGTTGCAAGCGGATTAGACATGATCCTGCTTGTAACAGGAATTGAGCGGCGAGCGGAATGCGCAGCGGCGCTCGAAGAAAGCCATGGATGAGGGTGTGGGGACGGCGGAAAGTTTGTTGGAAGCGACGACGCTGTTGCGAACCGAAAGCTACACGGCCGTAGTATTTGACAAGCAGCTTGCGCAAACCGAGCCCGCTGAGATTGACACGGCGATCGAGCACTTGGGAACGGCGATTCCGGTCGAAGTCAACCTGGCGATCAGTGGGACAGAGCGTTTGGTCCGTGAGGTTCGTGCTGCGGTACGCCGGCGCAAGTACGAAGAAGCATCGGCGCGCGAGGCCGCGGCGCGGTCACTGCATGGTGAATTGAGTGGGACGCTGACCACGTTGCTGCTGGAGTGTGAATTGGCGCTTGAAACATCGGGTTTGCCTGTGGAAGCAACGGAGCGGCTCATGTTGGTTCATGGAGCAGCGCAGAAGCTGCGGACGCAACTGGCGGCGAACGCAGCGGCCAGCGAATAATTCGAGGCGAAGACGCCGAGAGGAAAGGTAAAGGGCGCTTCACTCTTGTCGCGCATCTCTTTTGCCGCTGGTTTGCTTGCAATGCTTATGTGCTCATGCGATACGCCGGCAACACCTGAGAAGTCCTCAGGCTGATCTGCAACATTCTGAATATTTCCGAAATCATGCCGTCGGCGGTGGCACGCACGCGCAATCTAGCTGCGCGCCGAGTGACATTTTGTTCGCCACCCTGCTATCGATTCTCTTTTCAAGTCGTCTACATGTTCGAGTTCTGAGTCAAATCGCAAGCAAGAAAGAGATTACAACGCAGATGATTCATCGGAAGCTATTTCTGCCCTGGCGTCCTTGTTGATTTCCGCCGGCCCCTTATTCGGCGATTCCGGCGAACGCCAAGTCACCAGGCTGGCGGATGGCGTGTACGCCATCCAGCACCAGAACTTGAATGACGGCAACGTCAACGGGAATACGACGGTCATTATTGGCGACCGGGAAGTTTTCGTCGTGGACTCCACCTACAGGCCGGCCCTGGCGCGCGAGGATATCGCGCAGATTCGCCAGTGGACCGACAAACCCGTGGGTTATCTGCTCAACACACATTTCCATAACGATCACAACAATGGAAATAAAACCTACATGGACGCATTCCCTTCCCTGGCCATCATCGCCCAAGAAGAGACGAAGAAAGACATGGATCTCATCCAACCGGGGAACATCGAGCGCGGACCAAAGGAGCTTGCGGCGGCCATCGCCGCCTTCCAGCAGGGAAAGGATCAGCATGGCCGAGCACTAACGGAAGAAGAGAAAAAGCAAGTCAAAGATCTCATGCCCGGCTTGGAACAGAGGCTGGCGGATTTGAAGGCTCTGGTTTACCAGCCTCCCACTCTCACATTTACCGACAAGCTTGATATCGACATTGGCAACCGCGAGGTTCAGGTCAAGCACCTGGGACGGGGCAACACTCCGGGGGATGCCGTCGTGTACCTGCCCAAGGAAAAAATCCTGGTCGCGGGCGACCTGTTGGTTTATCCCATCCCGTATACCTATGATGGCTACCCCGCCGAGTGGATTGAAACGCTGCAGAAAATGGCGCAACTGGACGCGCAAATTATCGTTCCCGGACACGGGCCGGTATTGCGTGACAAGACCTATCTCTATCTTGTGGCCGACTTGTTCCGAAGCGCGGTGGAGCAGGTGCGCGCACGAATTCGGCAGATCGGTCATCCCGGATTCCACTCGCTGGACGAAGTCAAGGGCTCGGTGGATTTGACGCCGTTCCGGGCAAGATTCGCCGGCGACGATAAAGACCTTGCGACGGAGTTTGACGATATGACGATCCATCTCGTGAAACTCGTGTTCAACGAAGCTGCGCTGCGCTGAGCGAGCACCGAGGCCATCGCTGTCGAAACCGCGAGACTAGAGAGGTGATTCATGGGCAAAGCCGTGTCGCAAGTTTCCTCACGGATACTTTTTTTGCTGACCCTGGTAGCAGCTTCTCCGGGCCAGGAAACGAAGTCATCTGTTCCCGAACTCAAGGCTGATTTCACGCCCCAGAAACTCTCGGTTCCCGCGGACTCCCCGCGCTGGGACCTACAGGGACAAGCCAAGGTGACTGAATATCAAGGCCGCAAGTGTCTCCTCCTCGATGGCGGAGCCGCGATATTGAAAGATCTTGAAATGCGCGACGGCGTCCTCGATGTGGACGTTGCAACCCCGGCCAGCCGCGGTTTTTTCGGGTTTGATTTTCGCATCCGTGCGGACGGCGCAAACTACGAAGAGGTCTATCTCCGCCAGCACAAGTCAGGACTTCCTGACGCCATGCAGTACACGCCGGTTCTTGGCACCGGTCGAAATTGGCAAATCTACAACGGGCCGGGCTTCACCGGCGCGGTCGACATCCCGAAAGATACCTGGTTTCATTTGCGCCTCGAAGTGACGGGCGCGCAGGCAAAACTTTATGTCAAAGACATGGGCAAGCCCGCGCTGGTGATGGACGATCTGAAGAGCGGCGTCCAGAAAGGACAAGTGGCCCTGTATGTCTTGACTGGCGCTACCTATTACTCGAATTTCGAAGTGCGGACGACACCCGATGCGCCGTGGGAAAGGCACGAGCCGCCAATGCCACCGAACACGCTGACCAAGTGGAGCGTCTCGCCATCGTACGATGCGCTCGCGCGGAATCTGGAGCAGCCCCTTACTGCTTCAGAAAAAGAGAACATCAAGTGGCAGGACGTTGAGGCGGAGCCGCCCGGCTTTGTCGTTCTCTATCGCTATCGTGAGGCTCCGCATCTCAGAGTTTCGTTTCAAGGCGATTTTTCGAAGCGCCTGGAGCCCCAGCCTGGAATGAAGGTCCTGTATGCGCGGACGAGGATCGATGCCGACCGCGACCAGGTGAAAAAGCTTTACATCGGCTACAGCGACGACGTCAGCGTGTTCCTGAATGGCCAGATTCTTTACCGTGGGCGAAGCGCCCAGGGGTTTCGCGACCCCGGATTCCTCGGCATCGTGAACCCGGAGAATGACGCTGTCTACCTCCCATTGAAGAAGGGGGGCAATGAATTGATGCTAGCGGTCAGCGAACTCGGCGGCGGATGGGGATTTATTTGCCGCCTGGTGGACCCCGGGAACTGATCTCTCGAGATTGAAAAATGCAGGCGAAGCTGGAGCGCCGAAACAATCACCGCGCCAAAGGCGCACTACTGCTACAGCAAAATTACTAGCCGTGATTGATTCGCGAGTGCCCTTTCTATTTACAAATCTCTACCCATTTCCTCCGCAAAAACGCCGTAGGATTTCGTTCGTTTTGAAAGACCGGAGGTCGCGCTGCCACGACCTCGGCAAATCAAGCTCGGGAAATCAGAAATCAATGGAGGCAGGTAATGGATGAACGAACGACGGTGCTCTACGTAGACGACAATCCCAAGTCCAGCCGTCTGCTGGCCAGTGTTCTTGAAGAATGTGGTTTCCGAATGATCAGCAAAAACGATCCGCTGGAAGCGCTTGCGCTCTGCCGCAGGATTTCTTTCGACCTGGCGCTTCTGGACTATGAAATGCCGGCGATGACGGGCGCGCAATTGGCGCGGGAGATTAAACATCTTATGCCGGAGGTGCCGGTAGTTCTCATCTCGGGGCGTACGAGTATCCCGGCGGCGGAACTCGAGTTTGTGGACGCGCACTTTGGGTTCGGCACGGCACTCGACGATTTGCTTTGGAGTATGCGTGTTCTCGCTCCACCGAAGGTGGTCATGCGGCAGGAGGTGGCGGGCGAGTTCGAGATACCCGCTTTCCGGCCAGTTCCGATTGAACGCCATCGAGGTTACGGACATATGCCGGAATCGCGCTGGGCGGATTCGACGTAGAGTCGCAGCGGGTCTAACTACCGCTTCAGGCCCAGGTTAGCGCCCAAAGGACGGGGCGAAAACCTGGGTACTCCCTTGCAAATTCGGGCAAAAAGCAACTACCAACCTCTCGAAAACCACAAAAAAAAGGGCTTTTCATCAGCCCGCTCCGCCAATACACTAGAGCTACCTTGCCTGTGGTTTGGGCCGTTGGCCGGGGGTTCTGTGCGGGTTTTGGTTACGGCGGACACGTTCAGCGGCGTGTGGACTTACGCTCGCGAACTGGTGACGGGGCTGGTGACGCAGGGCGCGCAGGTGATGCTCGTCAGCTTCGGCGAGATACCGCTGCCCGATCAGACCGCGTGGATGCAGAGCCTGCACGGCCTGGAATATCATCCCACCGCGTTTCGACTCGACTGGATGCAGGAAGGTGAGCAGGACTTCTTTGCAGCTCAGGAATATCTGTGCCAGATCGTGCGCGACACGCGCCCCGATATTCTCCATCTCAATCAACTGAGTTTTGGGGCGCTGCCGGTGCCGCAACCGCGTGTGGTAACGGCGCACGGCGACGTGATCACGTGGTGGCTGACCATTCACGGCAAAGAACCGGCGCACTCGGAGTGGCTCGATTGGTATCGGAAGACGATCGTGGCGGGACTGAAGCGCGCGGAGGCCGTCGTAACCACTACCAACTGGATGGCCCAGATGCTGCGCGTCGCGTATGGCGACGAATTTTCCGGACACATAGTTTCCGCCGGGCGCAATCCAATTTACTTCAATCCCTTCGTGGCGAAGGAAGAACTGGTATTGGCGATCGGACGGCTGTGGGATTCGGGCAAACAGGTCTCGTTGCTGACGCAGCACTCGCACAAATTGCCGGTGTGCATTGTAGGCGCGGACAATCCGATTCCGGCACCGGCTTTGCCGATTCGCGCGGACGTGAAAGTTTCGACCGGCGCAACCGAAATTTCCGTGAAGGGAGCGCAGACGGAGTCGCAACTGCGCAATCTTTATAGTAAATCGACAGTGTTTGCAGCCACCTCTCGTTACGATCCAACGGGACTAGCCTCGATTGAAGCGGCATTTTCGCGTTGTGCCCTGGTGGTGAACGACATCCCTGTGTATCGCGAATTGTGGGGGGATGCCGCGCTGTACTTCGAGCGCAATGATGCCGAGAGCCTTGCCGAGGTACTCGCGCAATTCGATCGGGATCGGGATCTCGTGCGTTTCTATGGAACGCGCGCTTACAATCGCGCCCGCGAACGCTTCACTGCGCGCAGGATGGTGGATGAATTTCTGCAGCTCTACCGGCGGCTGCGATCTTCCAAGATCGCGGCTGCTTGACGGCCCTTGGAACTCTCCATTTTTTGCGCCCATCCTTCATTTTCACCGTGAATTTACGTTTGCTTAACAATCCAGTCACGACCACGCAACAATTCCCTCCTAGTGTTTCTCCCAATCCTCTCGGGTGAGGAAGCTCTGGCCATGCGCCGGAAAAAATAAAAAATGGAGAACAAGCATGTTTGAAACACACCATGCCTCTGCCCACGTCAGGAAGACAATGGCGTCGTTACTAACGCTGTTGATCGCCCTGGGACCGGGCGTCACTCCCGCGTTTGCTGCCGGCAAGCCGCATGCCAAGTCCGCCGTGACAGCGACACCGATTCAATATCTGGTGGTGATTTTCCAGGAAAACGTTTCCTTCGACCACTACTTCGGGACCTATCCGAATGCGCTAAATACGCGCTTTGAAAACAAGTTCACCGCTTCTGCCAAAACGCCGTCGGTCAATGGGCTGGAGTCGGCCGGTCTTCTCAACCACAACCCAATGTGAATCCTACCAACGGCGCCGCCGCATCGAATCCGTTCCGGCTCGACTACAGCCAGGCTGCCACCGCAGACCAGGATCACAACTATCTGGACGAGCAACTTGCGCGCCGAACCCGGGATGGTGACGCGCATCATCGTCAAGTTTGAGGGATACACTGGGCGCTACGTCTGGCACTGCCACATTCTGGAACATGAGGACAATGAGATGATGCGGCCGTTTGACGTGGTCGCGAAATAGTCTCCGGCGCGGATGCGTGGAAAGTTGAACCGAAACGCCATGTTATACTTTTTAAACGTATTTTCTGCGAGTTAGCAGACGGAGGACCGTATCGACAAACGCTTTATCCGCATGAATGAGCGCATCCGTGCCCGTGAAGTGCGCGTGATTGGTGACGAAGGCGAGCAGATCGGTATCATGCCCCCCTTCGAAGCGCTCAAGATGGCCCGCGAACGAAACCTGGACCTGGTGGAAATTTCCCCGACTGCGCAACCTCCGGTTTGCCGCATCATGGATTATGGGAAGTTCCTCTATCAGAACGAGAAGCGCGAGCGCGAAGCCAAGAAAAAACAGAAGGTCATCACGGTTAAAGAAGTGAAGTTCCGTATCAACGTCGACGACCACGACTACGATACGAAGAAGAATCATGTGCTGCGGTTTCTCGACGAGGGAGATAAGGTCAAGGCCACGATCTTCTTCCGCGGGCGCGAAATGACGCGGCAGAGTTTGGGCCGGCAGATTCTCGAGCGCCTGATCAAGGACGTCGATAACAAGGGCATCGTTGAATTCCGGCCGCGGCAGGAAGGCAACACCCTGCACTTGATTCTGGCGCCGAAAAAGGACACGGGCGCGAAGCCGGCGGCGGCAAAACCGGTATCGCCAAAGCCTGCGTCGAAGCCCGCGCCAGCGCCGCCACCGCCCGCGCAGGGCGGAGCCCAGACGGCGTAAGAGCAGTTTTCAGTCGTCAGCTATCAGTCATCAGTAAGACTCTGGTGCGATCGCTGCGGGTGAAAAGAAGATTTGTGGGCGCTGCCTACACGCTGGTGGTTTTTGACTGAGAACTGAAAACCGAGAACTGAGAACCGATTTTTTATGCCTAAACTGAAAACACACAAAGGCGCTGCCAAGCGCTTCAAGAAAACCGGGACGGGGAAGATCCTACGTCACAAGGCGGGATTGCGTCACATCCTGTCATCCAAGGCGAAGAAGCGCAAGAAACAACTGGGCCAACCCACCTTGGTGAGTGACGGTGATTACAAAAAAGCGGCACGAATGATCCCGTACATGTAATGGGAGCGACGGGCGCCCGCGCCCGTTCTTAACCAAGTCTGTGAATCGAAATCGATCCGCAGCGGCGTGTGAAGAGGTCGGGCTTTGGAAATCCCGCTTCCTTCGGGAAGCGGGGTAGAAGCCTCCTTACCTCCAGCCGCCAGACGAAATAAAAAAGGAGAACAGCAATGCCTCGTGTAAAACGCGGAACTAAACGCCGCGCCAAGCGCAAAAAGATATTAGAGCGCGCCAGTGGATATTTCCTAACTAAATCAAAACTCTACCGCTCGGCGAAAGAAGCCGTCGAACGCGGGCTGAAGTTCGCTTACTCGGGCCGCAAGCAGAAAAAGCGTCAGTATCGCTCGATCTGGATCGTCCGCATCGGCGCGGCCGCACGGCTGAATGGACTGAACTATAACCAGTTCATCAGCGGGCTGAAGAAGGCGGGCGTCGAGCTCGACCGCAAGATTCTCGCGGACCTGGCGGTGAATGACGCGGCGGGCTTTGCTAACCTGGCGGAACAGGCGAAGCGGGCGAACGCGGCAGCGTAGCCGTCAGGTTTCAGCCATCAGCCATCAGTTCATAAGCCTTGTCATCCCGAGCGAAGCGAGGGATCCGCAGTTACTCGCGGCGGAGGAAACTGCCGATCCCTCGCCCAGTCGCTACGCTTGGGCTCGGGATGACAATTCTGATGTGGTGCTGTTCTAACGATGCCATACACCGTCCCCAAACTGACTAATTTCTCTGCAGCGGCCCTCGACGGCGCGGCGCGAGAGTTAGTGTCCGCACTCGAGCAGGAATCCGCCGCAGCCGGTTCCGAGAGCGATTGGAAGGCTTACCGCGATCGTTGGATGGCGCGCAAGAACGGCGCACTGACGCAACTCAACGATCTTTGGTTGAAAGCTGCGCCCGGTCCAAACAAGCGCGACGTCGGGCAGCGCGTTAACGACCTCAAGAAGAAAGTTGAGGAAACGATTGAGGCGACGCTCACTCGCATTCAGAGCGGGGCTTCTTCATCGCGACTTGCCGCGGAGCGAGTCGATATCACGTTGCCGGGAATCCGCCGCATGCTTGGCGCGGAACATCCCGTCATCAAGACGATGAACGAGATGATCGGCGTGTTTCGCAACCTCGGATATTCTGTCGAGGAAGGACCGGAGATTGAGACCGACTTCTACAACTTTGAAGCGTTGAATTTTCCGCCCAATCATCCGGCGCGCGATACGCAGGACACACTTTTTATCGCGGGGCAGGAATCGAAGCCGCAACGCGACAGGTTGCTGCTGCGCACGCACACTTCGCCGGTGCAGATTCGCACCATGCAGAAGATGAAGCCGCCGGTGCGCGTGGTGTGTCCCGGGAAAGTGCATCGTAACGACGCGCTTGATGCGACGCACTCGCCGATCTTTCATCAGATCGAGGGGCTGGCGGTCGATACCAACATTACGTTCCGCGACCTGAAGGGCACGCTCGACCATGCGATGAAAGCGATGTTTGGCTCGAGCGTGAAGACACGCTTCTATCCGTCATTCTTTCCGTTTACCGAGCCGAGTGCGGATGTGCAGATCAGCTGCATTTTCTGCGACGGCAAAGGCGTGCGCGATGGGGCGCCGTGCCGGAACTGCAAGGCCAGTGGATGGATCGAGCTTCTGGGTTGCGGCATGGTCGATCCGAATGTGTATGGATTTGTGGATTACGATCCAGCGAAGGTTTCGGGATTCGCGTTTGGCATGGGTGTGGAGCGGATCGCGATCCTGAAGTATGGCGTTGACGATATTCAGTTGTTCTTTTCGGGCGATGTGCGGTTTTTGGAGCAGTTTGGGTCGAAGGCTTTTGGCCTTTAGCTCTTGGCTTTTGGCGACTGCAAAATCAGCCCGATACGAGCCACAAGCTAACGGCCAAGAGCTAACAAAGAGCTTCTTTCATGAAAATCTCGCCATCATGGCTGAGCGACTTCGTTGACGTTCCTGTCGACTACCGTCGTCTTGCGGATGAACTTACGCTTGCGGGCGTCGCGGTCGAAGGCATCACCGGCGAAGGTCAAGGCACCGTTTACGAGATGGAGATTACTACCAACCGTCCCGACGCCATGAATCACTACGGCGTGGCGCGCGAGGCTTCTGCGCTTTACGATTTGCCCCTGCGCCCGATTGTGCCGAAACTGCCTGCCGCGCAGGGGAAGTCAGCAGTCACGATTGACATTCAGGAGCCGGAGCTTTGTCCGCGGTTTACGGCTCGGGAGATTCGCGGCGTCCAGGTGAAGGCATCACCTACGAAGATTGCTGCGCGTCTGGAATTAATCGATCAGCGGCCGATTTCGAACGCCGTCGACGCGACGAATTATGTTTTGTGGGAGAGCGGCAAGCCGACGCACGTCTTCGATCTTGATTTGCTGGAGGGGCGGCGGCTGGTGATTCGCAAGGCGCGGTCTGGCGAGACTTTGAAGACTCTGGACGGCGTCGAACGGAACCTGACCACCGAGGATCTCGTCGTCGCCGATGCGGTGAAACCAGTGGGGCTCGCCGGAGTGATGGGCGGGTTCGACACGATGATTACCGGGAAGACACGGAACATCCTGATTGAATCGGCATGGTGGGATCCGGTGGCGGTGCGGCGGATGTCAAAGCGGCACGGCATTCACACCGACGCTTCACACCGGTTCGAGCGTGGCGCTGATTTTGAGTCGACGGTTGTTTCGACGAACCGCGTGGTCGAGCTGATTCTCGAATCGGGTGGCGGGACACTAGTCGGCGAGGTGATCGACGTCGTCGCGCGCAGGCTCGATCTCGCTCCGGTGGAGCTTGATCTGCGCGAGGTTTATCGGATCTTAGGAGAGAGGCTACCGGCCCACGAGATCAGCCGCATTCTCACTCGCCTTGGATTCGTGCTCACCACGGGAACGGAAGATCGTTACCTGGTGCAGATTCCGAGCTGGCGGCTGGATGTTGAGCGCGAGATCGACATCATTGAAGAGATCGCGCGGCTGCATGGGTATGACAAATTTGCCAATACACTTCCCGCTTACAGCGGCGAGGTTCGCGACTTGCCCGATGCCCATAAGGATGCGCGGCTAAGGTCTTCGCTGCTGGCACTTGGGTATGACGAGACGATTTCGCTGACGTTTATTTCGAAAAAGGACGCGGGGCGCTTCTCAAAGGCTGAGGAACTTGATCTCGCCAATCCGTTGAGCGATGAGGCTTCGGTGATGCGCACGTCGCTCGTGCCTGGCATGCTCAACATGCTCGGTTACAACCTGAACCGCGGCAGCGAGAATGTCCGGCTGTTTGAGGCGGGGAATGCGTTTGAGGCGGTGAGCGGAAAGGCAATCGAGCGGAAGCAGATCGTGCTTGGCGCGACGGGCAGCGTGGATGCGGGCGTGGTGCGCGGACTCGCGGCAGGCGCGGAGGCGCGGCCGCTGTCTTTTTTTGATTTGAAAGGCGATGTTGAGGATTTGCTGGCGGTATTTGGCTACTGGGAACTGGGATACGATGCGCAGACGGCAGACTACTATCATCCGGGGCGCTCGGCACGGGCGGTGATGGATGGCGCGACGGTGGCGCAGTTTGGGCAGATTCATCCGGATGTGGCGGCGGCTCGCAAGCTGAAGCAAGATGTTTTTATCGGCGAGGTTTATCTGGACCAGGTGTACAAGCACGATTTGCGCCAGCCTCGATACGAGGCGCTGCCGCGCTTCCCTGCTGTGGAGCGCGACTTCTCGTTTGTATTTGCCGACGCCGTCGAGTTCGAGAAGATACGGCAGAGCGTGGCGGCGCTGGGGATTGCGGAAATGCGCGGTTTTGTGCCGGTGGAAGTTTTCCGCGGGGAAAAAGTCGGCGCGGAAAAATATTCGATTTTGATGCGGGCGAAGTTCCAGTCCGGCGAGCGTACGCTGCGAGATGATGAAGTGGCGGCGTGGGCGGGACGGATTGTCGCGGCTCTCGAAGCGCTCGGCGGCGTGCACCGCGCGTAGATTTCGCCCAGCGGGGCTTCACCCCCTTTGGACAGCCGGCGGCTGTCCCCACGTGGGCGGTGGCTGGTTTGGAGAATTCCTCCTATGCTAGCCTTTCTTTCCATGACCCTGACCTCTTCCCTTCCCAAGCATTTTCTGTCAGACAAGGTTGAGCATTTTACTGAATCGGTGATCCGCGAGATGACGCGGCAGGCTATGCAGCATGGGGCTGTCAATCTGGCGCAAGGGTTCCCGGATTTTCCCGCACCCGAGGAGATCAAACGCGCTGCCCAGCAGGCGATTTCCGACGACGTGAACCAGTACGCCATCACTTGGGGCGCAAAGAATCTGCGGAATGCGATTGCGCGGCAGATGAAGGTGTGGCAGGCGATCGATGTCGATCCGGAGCGGGAGATCGTCGTCTGCTGCGGCTCTACCGAGGCGATGATTGCCACGCTGCTGGCGGTCTGCAACAAGGGCGACGAGGTCGTGGTGTTTGAGCCCTTTTACGAAAATTATGGGCCGGATGCGATTCTGAGCGGGGCGAAACCTCGGTTTGTAAGTTTGCGACCGCCTCAGAGCGGCGACGGCGAGTGGTCCTTCGATCCTCAGGAACTGCGGGAGGCGTTCCAGCACCACACGAAAGCTATCATTCTCAACACGCCGAATAACCCGACTGGTAAGGTTTTCAAGCGCAAGGAACTGGAGTTGATTCGCGATTTGTGCGTCGAGTACAACGTGCTGGCGATTACCGACGAGATTTATGAGCACATTCTTTACGACAGCACGAAACACATTTCGATTGCCAGCCTTGACGGAATGCGCGAGCGGACGATTACCATCAATGGGCTTTCTAAAAGTTATAGCGTGACGGGATGGCGCGTGGGATGGGCGGTTGCGCCTCCGGCCATCACCAACGCGATTCGCAAGGTCCATGATTTTCTTACCGTCGGTGCTCCTGCGCCGTTGCAGGAGGCGGGCGCAGTGGCTCTCAGTCTGCCAGCTAGCTACTACAGTGAACTGGCGGAGCGTTACCGGACACGGCGTGATCATCTGATTCCGGCGCTGGAGAAGGCCGGCTTTCGGTGCTATCGTCCGCACGGTGCTTACTACGTGATGACCGACATCAGCGCGTTTGGATTTAAGAGTGACGTCGAGTTCGCGAGCCATCTGGTAAAGGAAATCGGCATCGCGTGCGTGCCGGGGTCGAGCTTCTATAAACACGCCAAGGATGGAGCGCAACAGGTGCGGTTTGCGTTCTGCAAGAAGCCGGAGACGCTGGATGAGGCGGGGCGAAGGTTGGAGAAGTTAAAACGAGGATGACTTATTGCCCGCCCTAAAGATCCGTGAAGAATGCAGGGGTCCCTCGACTCGTGCTTAGTCGCTTCGCTCCTGCGCCCTTCACTCAGGATGACAAGTTGAGATGGGCTGATGATGGCCCATCGCGCAAACCTTTAGGGCACGACTCCCGGCCATTCCACAGGAATCTGCGCTATACTCGCCTCAACGATCGCAACGCCTACCCGAAAGCGAGTATTTCATGTCCGCCAAAGGCATCGAAGAGGTATCTGCGCAGGTTCCTGCTGAAGATTTTCAGGCGCTGGAAGAGAAAGTTTATCGCACCATTGAGTTATACAAAGCCGCCAAGGAAGCGCGGGCCCATGCCGAGCGCGACATCGAGCGGCTGCGCGAACAACTGGAGCAGCGTGAAGAAGAGAATCAGGCGCTGCGCCGCGAACTGGTGCAATTGCGCAAGGATCGGGAGGACATACGCGGCCGGGTGGAAAAAATGTTGAGCCAGATGGAAGGCCTTGGCCAGGAACAAGCCGCCAGTTAAGCGGGCGGCAACCTCTTACGCACTCGCGAATCATAGGAGTTAGAACCGGGCGGAATCCGCCGAGGAGCGACATGGCGACTGCCAGCAAACAATCTCCAACGAAAGATCCGGCAAATGGAAGCGTGCGGGTTGAGATTTTCGACCAGGTCTACAACCTGCGCGGCTCGGACGCCGACTACATCCTGAAGCTGGCCGAATACGTAGACGGCAAGATGCGCGCGGTCTCTGAGCAAACCGCAACGGTCGATTCGGTGCGCCTCGCGGTGCTAGCGGCGCTGAATATTGCCGACGAGTATCATCTGCTGAAGCGAAGCCTGGAGACGGCAACGCCCGAGGCGCGGCAGCGCGCCAGCAAGCTGGCCAGCGCTCTCGATGAAATTTTGCAAGAGGATCGCCGGGCGGGATAAATCGACGGTAACGTCACGTTCATGCAGCATTCATAAGGGCGTACCCCTTGGGTGGTTCTCGTAGCAAACCTCCTGCCAACTATTTTGCGCTTCCCCCTTGCGAATCAGGCGCCAGTTCCCTAGCATCAAAGGTGGAAACCGGCCTGCAAAGTTGGTGTTGGTGGCAACCGATTTTTGAACCAATGCCGAATGAACGGGGACTCGACTCGCATACTTAGATCCGGTGTGCCATGTTCCGCCATGCGGAAAGGCCTAATGGGTCGCGGCGGGTTCCCACCGTCTGAGACGGGTTCATTCTCGGCCCACCACACGGCTGCGTGGGTCGGTTTTTTCTCGCTCCAAGCTCTCAGCGCCGAGCTCCAAGGAAAGTGCAGTCAACTCAAAGATCTGCGTAAATCCGTGTCGTCCGTTTAGAAGAGGTTGTTTTAGGTATTGCTGGCAGCTTGGAGCTGTCTTCCTGTTAGACTCTTTCCAGCGCCGCATCGCATCTAAACGACTGTGTTTCCTCGACTCTTTCAGATTGGCAATTTCTATCTGCCCACCTATGGGGTGCTGGTCGCCAGTGGCGTGCTACTGGGCCTCTGGATCAGCGTGCGCAATTCCGAAAAACAGGGCATCAATGGCGACGACGCATGGAACCTCGGCATCTTTATGGTACTGGCCGGCATCGTCGGCGCGAAGATTCTATACATCATCAACGACTGGAGCAGCTACGCTGACGGGCATTGGCGCGAGATTTTCAGCCTCAACACACTCCAAGCTGGGGGAGTTTTCTCCGGCGGACTGATTGGTGCGCTGGTGGTGGGCGCATGGTACATGCGTAGCCATCGCATGCCTCCTCTTCGCACCATGGACGCCTTCTCGCCCGGGCTCGCCTTTGGACACGTGCTTGGCCGGTTTGGGTGCTTCTCGGCAGGCTGCTGTTATGGGAAGGAAACGAATCATTGGTGGGGCGTGACATTTACCAATCCCCTCGCGAATCTGGTGAGCCAGACACCGCTCGGAGTGAGGCTCGAGCCCACACAATTGATTGAGGCCGCGGCCGAGTTCATTAATTTCGTCTTCCTGATGTGGCTGCTGAAGCGCAAGAAATTCGATGGACAGGTCTTCGCAACTTTTATCATGCTCTATGGAGTGGAGCGGTTCTTCATCGAATTTCTGCGTGGCGATGAGGGACGGGGCGTGGTTTTCGGCGGCCTGATGTCGGGGACGCAACTGATCTCGATCTGCCTAGTGATTGCGGGCGGACTGATTTGGTGGCTGAAGAGCGGGTCGCTGCAAAGTGCGCCTGCGCCTGCGTCTGGGCAACCCAGTCTGGCCACGCAAAAAACGCGGCGCTAGAGCGGCCTCCTCCTGTAGCATCTCCGAGATGAAGCCGGGTGAGTTTCCCCTTAACCTGATCGTCTCTGTCAAGCACGCGACCCAGCGCCTCGACCAATACCTGGCGGCGCAGATTCCCGACGTCAGCCGAACTCGCTTACAACAGCTCATCGAAAAAGGTGAAGTGCTTGTGAATGAGGTTGCGGCCAAGGCGTCACTGCGCCTCAAGGGTGATGAGAGGATCATCATTGTTGGGCCGCCGCAGGCTCCGCCGTTACGCGCGACCGCGGAGGAAATTCCGCTCGACGTTGTTTATGAAGATGACGATCTGGCCGTCGTTAATAAACCCGCCGGCATGATGGTACATGCCGGCGCGGGCGCCACCGATGATGTGCGCAATCGAGGAACGCTGGTCAACGCGCTACTGCATCACTTCAAGAGCCTGTCCGGCGTGGGCGGCCAGCTGCGGCCCGGGATCGTGCATCGCCTGGACCGCGCGACCAGTGGGCTGATGGTGGTCGCCAAGAACGATGAGTCGCACCGGCAATTAGCCAGGCAATTCAGCGCCCGCCAGGTGCACAAAACTTACATCGCGCTCGTGCATGGCTGGCCGAAGCGCGAGCGCGGCACGATCCAGAGCGCGATCAGCCGCCACCCTCAAAAACGCACACGCATGACGACGCGCGGGTTTGGCGGGCGTGATGCCGTGACCCATTACGTCGTGAAGAAGAAAATCGATTCGCCCTACGGCAAGTTTGCGCTAGTGGAGGTCAAAATCGAGACGGGGCGCACCCATCAGATCCGCGTGCATATGTCGTCGCTGGGGAATCCGGTGGTGGGAGACTCACTGTATGGCGCGCCGGGTGAATTACGCGCGCAGTCGAACAAGCGGCGAGCCGCTGGCATGCCCGCTACGCTGAGGTTGGACCGGAATTTTCTGCATTCGGGCGCGCTGGAACTGGCCCATCCGCGAACCGGAGAATTGTTAAGCTTTTCGAGACCGCTGCCCGCAGAATTGGAAACTCTGCTGGTGAGCCTGGAGAGTGGCGCGGAGAAACCCTCTTAACCGCATGCCGTGCGGTGAACCAAGGTCATCGCCCGCTTCCCGTTTCATGCGTCCTTCCCGCGGCCCGTTCTGGATATAATGAGATCAATCCGGATGAAACCACGTATTGCTCTGTTTTCCTGTCTATTGCTTGTTGTGTGGGCGTCATTGCTCATGGGCGCGAGCCATTCTGTGGCGGCGCAAAATGCGGCGCCCGCCGCAAAGAACGACGCATCGCCTCCTGCGCAGCCTCCGGCAACGAGTCCGGCTCCGTCATCGCCAGAGGCAGGAGGACGACCACCGGCGGAGCCAAATTCTGGAAATACCGGTTCACAATCCGACGAGTCGATTGCTACCATCAGAACCACTACGAACGAAGTCCGCGTTGTCTTTACCGTGACCGATAAGCACGGCCATTACATTAA
Organism: uncultured Acidobacteriaceae bacterium; assembly: GCA_963698865.1. Classification (GTDB taxonomy): domain Bacteria; phylum Acidobacteriota; class Terriglobia; order Terriglobales; family Acidobacteriaceae; genus Acidiflorens. Next base: position 507,227 of record CAVOSL010000008.1, read on the forward strand.
GGATCTGAAAAAGGAAGACTTCAAAGTCGTCGACGACAAGAAGCCCGCGGAATTGCGCAGCTTCCATAGTGAAACCGATCTGCCATTGCAGGTCGGCCTGCTGATCGATGCGAGCAACTCGGTGCGCGACCGCTTCAAGTTCGAGCAGGAAGCCGCGATCGAGTTCCTGAATGGCACGATTCGCCGGAAGTATGACGAGGCCTTTGTCGTCGGCTTCGACGTAACTCCCGAGGTGGTGCAGGATTTCACGGACAACTCCGAGAGCCTTTCCATCGGTGTGCGTAGTCTCCGTGCCGGGGGCGGCACCGCCATGTATGACGCGCTGTATTTCGCTTGCCGCGACAAACTGCTCAAACACCAGGAGACGCACCAGGTGCGCCGCGCGATTATTCTGCTGAGCGATGGCGAGGACAATCAAAGTCACGTGACGCGTGAGGAAGCTATCGAAATGGCCCAACGCGCCGATACGATCGTCTACACCATCAGCACCAACATCAGCGGCATGAAGGGCGCCGGCGATAAAACCCTGGAGCGCATCGCCGACGCCACTGGCGGACGCGCATTTTTCCCATTCCAGATGCGCGAGGTGGCGGACGCCTTTTCGTCCATCCAGGAAGAGTTGCGCAGCCAGTATGCCTTGGCCTATAAGCCCGAGAACTTTATGGCCGATGGGCGCTATCGTACGATCGAGATTCAGGCGCCCGGAAAGGGTCTGAAGGTGCGCACGCGCAAAGGGTATTACGCGCCGAAACAGTAGTCGCGAGTTTCGAGTCACGAGCTTCTATCATGCCTGGTTACTCCGGAACTCCGCTCCCTAAGAAACTTGGAATCAAGGATGGCTTTCGCGTTGCTCTTTTGCATGCGCCTGCCGACGTCAAAACCGAGCTTGCTGATGCGTTCAAGAAATGTAGTTTATTGAAGCCCGCTGCCGGCTCGCTCGATTTTGTATTCCTCTTCGTCAAATCGCGCGCCGGACTGGACCTTGATCTCGTGACCGCCGCACGCGCCTTGGCTCCCGCGGGCATGCTTTGGATCTCATGGCCAAAAAAGAGTTCCGGAATCGTATCCGATCTCGATGAAAACGTCGTCCGCCAGAGGGGACTTGACGTTGAGCTCGTCGACATCAAGGTTTGCGCCGTCACCGACGTTTGGTCAGGGTTGAAATTTGTGATTCCGGTCAAGAATCGGCCCAAGACCGTGTAGCGCTCACATAGTTCAACTTCCTCTCCGCGGATTAACACGGATTCTCGCGGATGATTGGCAAAACAAGACCCAATCCGCGAGAATCCGTGTCAATCCGCAGGAAACGAAGGTGACTTAGACCCTCCTCACTCCCACACCTCCAGGTTACCGCCGTGGCATTTCCCGCCAGATCGCGCAACTCGGCGCCCGTGTGCGTGTTTGCATTGCAGAAGGCATTCCGAGTAAAGCGGTGACAAGCTTTCGGGATATTTCTTCGGGAATAATCTCCCGGAGAAGAAGGAGAACACTATGAAACGCACAATTGCAGGAGTTTTGCTGGTGATGGCTTTGGGAGCAGGCTCGTTGTTTGCCGACGAAGGCTACCGGCGAGGCCGTGACATTCGCAGAGACGAGGCGAGGGTCGTTCAAGATCGTCGCGAGTTGCGCCGGGACCTCTATTACGGGAACTACCGGGCGGCGCGCCACGAACGCCGCGAACTCCGCCGTGAATACCGTGACCCGCGCAACGATCGCTACTGGGGCCGGTAGCATCCGGACAACACCTGGACTGGACCTCCAGGCCCCCTGCCTTCCCCGACGTGCGTAACTTGTGGGGACGGCGGATCCGGGTTCTGATTGCCTGGGAGAGAGAACGAATGCGAATCGGAACCCGGATGTCGGCGGTGGCAATTGTGGGGAGTCTGGCTTGCGGACTGGCCCTTGGCCAGTTGGAAGCCCAACCCGAGGAAGTCCGCGCTACGGCAGGCCAGTCGGTGGCATTTCGAGCCGAGAAGGAACTGTTTGCGGCGGTGAACCAGGCGCGGCGCAATCAGGGCATGGCTCCCTTGCACTGGAATGACTCGCTGGCGGCAGCAGCCCGGCATCATGCGGCGGTCATGGCCGAACACAGGTCGGTGCAGCACGGATTTGAAGGCGAACCCAGCCTCCCGGCGCGGGTGAATCAGACGGGCGCTCATTTCAGTTGGCTCTCGGAAAACGTGACGCAGGGCTCTGGAGCCGAATCTATCCACGCACAATTCATGGAGTCCCCGAGGCATCGCGCAAATATTCTCGACACTGATATGAATTCCGTTGGCGTAGGAGTAGTTGAGCGGAGCGGACAGTTATTCGCAGTGGAGGATTTTGCGGACCTGCGGTAGCGAGGGCGGCGAACAGTTCAGTCAACTTGATACCTGGAAGAATGAAGCGGGCCGCATTCGCGCGGCCCGCTCGAGTTTCTGAGATTGAGTTTAGTGGTGATCGTGGTCGTGGTCTTCCTGCCAGTGGCAACGATGTCTCACGTCCTCGAGTTCGTGGCGGCGTTTTTCGGCCTGTCTGCTGTGTTCGCCGTGTTTCTCGATGGCCTCGTGCAGCTTATCTTCCGCCCGGTGCATATCTCTCTCGCAACGTTCATGTCTCCCATGCTCGTCGTCGGCCCGTGCCGGTAAGGACGAACCTACCAACCCGACCACGGTTAGCAATGCAATACAGAGAATTCTAATCTTACGAGTCATTCGCTTTCTCCTTTGAAACGCGTGAATACAAACCCCGAGACGGCTCCGATGTTGCGCCCATGGGTAGCCCCGATTTGATGCGGAGCACGTAGGCACTGTTGTATTCCAGTTCTGGAGAGAGGTCAAGAAGTCAACTTCTCTTCCACGTATTTACGCGGATGAACGCGGATTTACTTTGGGATCTTAAAACCAAATGCGATGCGCCACTGCCTGCGATTGTCCCCCGATATCTCGCAAGAAGACCCACGGAATCTCAATCCGCGTGCATCAGTGTAAATCCGCGGAGAAGAAGTTTTTATCCTACTGCCCGGTTCCCGACAGCTTCATTACTTCTGGGCTGAGCGGCGCGCTGTCGCTCACCGTCACGGCCCCGCTGATTGAACCTTTCACATTGGGGGTAAACGTCACGCTGAACGTGCACGTCGCACCCGAGGCGACAGTCGCGCCGCAGGGAGTACCGCCTGATGGCGCGGCAGCAAAATCTCCACTTGCAACGAGGCTCGATATGGTCAGAGTTCTCCCCGAGATGTTGGTCAGCGTCACGGTCTTGGGAGGGCTCGTTGTGCCCACCGCTTGACTCGAGAACGACAGGCTGGTGGGAGAGAGTGTCACGGGAACCGCTCCCGTACCCGAGAGAGCAGCGATCTGCGGGCTGCCCGGGCCGGAGGTCGCGATGCCGACCGATCCCTTGACTGATCCCGTATCGGTAGGCGTGAAGGTGACGGACAATGTGCAACTGGCGGACTTGGCGAGCGCGCCTCCGCAGGGTGAACTGCCGCTGCCCACCGCGGTGAAGTTGGCGCTGCCACTGATGCCGTTGATCGTGATCGTGCCGGTGCCTTTGTTCGTGACGGTAATCGTTTTTGCCGCGCTCGTCGCACCCATTCCGGTCGACGCAAAAGTCAACGAAGTGGGACTCAGCTTCAACGGTACTTTAGGGCCGCCCGTGGCCGGGCCGCTCAGTCCAACGGTCAGCGGGCTGAATTCGCTGTTGCTGCTGAGCGCGAGCGCTCCCTTGATTGTGCCTTTGTATTGCGGCGTAAACGTGACGGCGATGGTGCAGCTCGCGCCACCCGCCAAAGAACTGCCGCAGGTCCCACCGGTAACGGAGTAATCCGCGCTGGCGGCTGAACTTAAGGTGATCGACGTTGGCAGGCCGTTGGTCACCGTAACCGATCCCGATGAACTCGACCCGACAGCCGTGCTCGGCAGCGTGAGGCTGGTGGGATTGACCGTGAGAGGAACTTCACCAGTTCCCGTCAGCTTGACGAGTTGGGGACTGGTGGCGGCGCTGTCGGTGACGGTGAGGGCACCGGTAACCGCACCGAGGCTGGTTGGATTAAATGTGACGTTGATGGTGCAACTGCCGCTCGCGGCGAGCGAGCTGCCGCAATTATTGCTCTGGGCGAATTCTCCGCTGGCCATGATCGAGCCGATCGACAGCGGGCCCGAGCCGGAGTTGGTCAGCTTCACCGACTTGGACTGGCTCACCCCGCCCGCGGCCAGCTTTCCAAAAGCCAGCGTCTTCGCATTCAGGGTCGCCGTTCCTCCGGACGCAATCAACACATAAAACGTCGTGGGAACATAAGCTGCACAACTGGCGCCCGATGGGAAATTTCCCACCGCAACCTGAAACGCGCCCGCGGTCGCGATGTCGGAGGCATTGATCTGGACGGTGAGCTTGGTCGAATTCACGAATGTCGGCTGGCGAAAGGCCCCCCCGATGTACGCGGCCGTCGACGAAGTAAAGCCCGCCCCGTTGATGGTAAGAGTAAAGGCCGCGCCGCCCTCGGTGGCGTTCGGCGGACTGATGCTGGTGAGCTGCAATGGAGTCGAAGTGGTGCTGTAGTCCGACGCCACCAGCACTTCATCGCTTACGGTTAAGTTCTGCGGGTTGGTGGTGCCGCTCAAGTCATAGACCCAGCCCGTAAATGTCCATCCGGTTTGGGCTGTCTGTGTAAACGTGAGCAGGCTACCGGTCGGATAGTAGCCATCGCCGCTCGGCGATCCGGGCGAGACGGCGATTGAGCCAGCGCAGCTTTCCAGGGGATAGTCAGTGACGTAGAAGTCGGGTGTGATGTTGGCGGTGTAGGTCGCGCCTCCACTGCCAGGAAGCGTCACATTATGCGTTTGCGCGCCGCCATCGCTCCAACTGGAAAAATTGAAGCGCGTGTTCGAGCTCCACGGATACTGCGGCGAATCGATGCTCACGCTGTGGGAGCTGGAGGCGGTCCAGCTCGAATCATACGGAAGCGCGAAGTTGCGGGGCGCATACCAGAACGTGTTGTCAACGATCACCCCGACATTCGACTCCACGGGGTTCGTGGTTACGGTGTAGACGGGAGAGCTGGTGAAATAGGTAGTCAGGTTGATGGAGTTCCCGTCGTCCATCACGTAAAAAGTCTTGGGATTCGCTCCGATGCCGCCAGGCAGGTAAAAGGGCGAGTTGATGAAGTTCCAGAAATTCTGGCCCGAGCCGGGATTCGCTGTCAGCGTCACGAGCTGACGGATGATGTAGTACTGGCCTGACAGGCCCGAATAAGTTTGCGGATTGGGCGAGGTCGCGACGCTGCCTGCGCCGCCGGGAGAAATCACGTTGACGTAAGGCACGAGTTGAATGAAGTTGGCTGAATAGACCGTCACCGCCGGAGCAGTCGCGGGTTGGGTGATCTGGTTGTTGCCAGGCGCGACAGTGATGGTGTGAGACTGCATCGTCGAGTCGTTCCAGCGTCCGTAGATGTAACTGACGCCCCTGAGCGTCTGAGGCGTGGAGGCAACATCGAGCGCGTGCTGGGAATTCAGCGTCCAGTTGAAAACCTGCGGCGTGGTCACGGTGGTGCCGTCGACGATCACCTGTAGTCCCGGAGGATTGCTCGTAACAGTAACCGAGGTAGGAATCGCGCCATAAAGGCGGTTTATGCCATCGATGTCAGCGGCGCTGTACCCGTTCGGATTTGACAGCGGAATCCCTGCCGGAATCGATTCAATGCAGGGCTCCCCGTTGCGCGAGAAAGAGAACGCCGGATATTCCATCACCGACGCGTAGTCGTAGGGACTGAGGACCTGGTTGTCGTCGAGCAGCACGTCGAAATTGCCGCGCGAGCCCTTGATGACCGCGCCATAATTGACGCTGACGTAGGTATCGCGGTCGGGGCGCGATTGCTCGTGCCACACGCCGACAACGTGCCCCATCTCATGCAGAATCGTTGCAACCGTGCAGGAAGCCGAGCCGCCTACGGTCTGCTCGCCGCCGATTCGGCCTTCGTAGGCTTCGCAGGAGCCGCTGAAATTATTCGGATCAAAATTAAAATTAACGTAGTCGGTCTCGCTGGTGCGGGATACAAACTGAATCACGCCCGCGAAGTTGCTGTTGAATTGATTGATCGCCGTATTGAGGTTGGTCAGGTCGCCGGAGGCCGGGTCAATGATGTAAGGCACCTGGTAGACGCTTCCTACCTTGGGCCACAGGTACTGCGTATACGCCAGACCCAGGCCGTTTCCAATGAAATTGCCCGAGGGCAGTTGGTCGACATGATCGAGAATGATGTCACCCTGAAAGATGGCCTTGCCCATGCCGCTCGATTCTTTGCTCGGGACCCAGGTATAAGTGACCTTCATGCCGCGGAAAATGCCGGTGCGAACCTCGGGTGACTGGGATTGACCCCAGAGGCTGGAGGCTAAACAAGAGATAGTTAAGACAGACAGCAGAATGCGGCGCAGCATGACGAGACGAACCTCCTGGGAAGGCTTCTTAAAAGGGGGGAACCTGGGACAACGGACGGGGGACGTCCGATTCTGGATAGTGTGGGACGAGAAGGGGGGAAATGTCAAGAAGGCTAAGATTGAATCATTTAGTGATGAGGGTCCCGATGTTTGCAATGATTCAATGACTCAATCGCTCAATGACTCAATAACCTCTATTCTTCCTGCTTTCTGATCGCATAATACCCGCTGCGGGCCTGAATCTTGTAGTCTCCCTGCTTGGATTTGACTTCTACTTTGCGGAAGCTGCCATCGAGATTGGCATTGGTGGGCGTGTAGCCGATGTTGTACTGGCTGCGCAGTTCGGCGGCGATATCGTCAAAGGCCTTGCGCAGCCTGTCGACCTTGTTGCCCACATCGATGACGCGGCCGCCGGTTTCCTGTGTGAGCTTCCTCATCTCGGAGTCTCCGGAATACCCAAGTCCGCCAAAGCCATAAAATCCCCGGTCCGCGATCAGCAGCACGTAGCAAATTGTGTCGGATTTCTGGGCGGCCTCGATCGCGTCCTTGATCTTGAGGCGGCTACCCTGGTCTTCACCGTCGGTCAGAAGGATCATCGCCTTGCGCCCCACTTCATGGCTCAACTCGTCATGGGACGCGAGATAAACGGCATCGTATAGCGCCGTCCCGCGCGGCCCCGTGGAAGAACAAGGAATCGGGCCCTGGGGACCGATGGGACCGCCGCTGCAACTCACGCCGCCCGTGTTAATCCTTGCCTCGTTGAGCGCGTGCCTGAGCTTGCTGACCGAGCTTGTAAAATCCTGCAGCAGGTTAACGTCAATGTCGAAGCTGATGACAAAGGCCTCGTCCTTTGGGCGAATGATACTTTCAAGGAACGACGCGCCAACCTCCTTTTCCATGTCGAGGACGCGTTCCTGGCTGCCACTTGAATCGATCAGGATGCCGAGCGTCAGTGGCAAATCGGATTCGGCCTTGAAGTACTTAATCGTCTGCTGCTTGCCATCCTCGAAGACGTCAAAGGTGTCCTTCGCAAGGTTGGGAATCAGCGCACCGTGCTTGTCCTTGACATTGAAAAATAGCTGAACAACCTCGACATTGACCTTGAGAGTCGTCGAGGTCTCGTCTTGCGCGGAGTTGCCGGCAGAGGAGTCGGGGACATGCTGCGTCGAAGAGTTGGATGTTGGCGCGTTGGAAGCCTTCGGCAAATCCTGGGCGGCCAAGCTCCGAGTCATCACAACGGCGCTTAGGGAGACGAGGGCGAGCAATGGGATCAGAGCGGCTGCACGGGCCAACACTCCGAGCTGGGAATTTTGTTTCTGCATGGCCATTTTGTTCTTGGACTTTGCTAGTCTATCCTGTAGAGACCTATTGCGGTTAGATGCGCCACAACCACCGCGTCAAGCATCTCAATAGTAATAAAAAGAGCGCCGAATAGGGTCTCTGGGACAGAGGAACGGGATGACGATGAACAAGAACGAAAAAGGGGTTCCGAGTATCGCCGCCATCGCCACCAGGTCAACGACTAGGGCGCTCCTGATCTTGGGACTGAGTTTACTGCTGCCCGGGAACCTCCGCTCCCAGGATCAGCAAAAGCCCGAAGAAGTTCCCGATGCCCCCTCGGCCGTCCGTCCTATTCCGCCCCCTGAGCCGCCCAGCCCGCGGCCCGGAGCCGACCAGAGCAGCCAGCCGGAAAATGCCTCGGATACCGGGGAAAGCAGTTCGAAGGCCACCTCCCAGGAACCTCCACATAGCGCGCCTGATGTCCCCGCCCAGAATTCAGATCAGACCCCGCCGCCCGCCATGCCTCCGATCAAAACCGTGCCGGCTGGCAGCGTGCCCCGGGATAGGGACACGGGCCAGGATGTGGGTTACACCTTTCGGGTGACGACAAACCTCGTACTCGTCCCGGTAACCGTCAAAGACGCGGATGGGCGCATGGTAAATGGCCTTTTGCCGAAAGACTTCACGGTTCTGGAGAACGGCCAGAAGCAGCAGCTCAAGTTCTTCACCAGCGATCCCTTTGCGCTTTCAGCCGCTGTGATCATTGATCTGGGCATGCCAGATGAGGGCGTCCGCAAGGTGCAGCAAACGCTCTCCGCCCTGCAAGGCGCATTCACTCCCTACGATGAAGTGGCCATTTACACCTACAGCACGACCGCAGGACGCCTTTCCGATTACGGCAGCGTCGGCAAGCAATTGACAGTTGTTCTCAACGATGTCAAGAGCTACAGCGGCACAAATAATGGGCCCCCAGTGACGAGCGGGCCGCTCGGGCCGCAGGGGCCGATCATCAACGGAATCCCGGTCGACCAGCCGGTGACGCCCGTGAGCACGCCGCCGCGGGTCGCGCACGTCCTGAATGATGCGATCCTATTGGCCGCGCGTGACCTATCCAAGCGCCCGCGAGAGCGAAGAAAGGTTATCTTCGTGATCAGCGACGGGCGCGAATTGGGCTCGACCGCGAGCTATAAAGACACCTTGAAGGTGCTACAGACGCAGCAAATCACCGTCTACGCGATTGGCCTCGAAAGCGCGGCAACCCCCATTTACGGGAGGATTCAGCGCATCCACCTGCCGAAAACGACCGCCCTGCTCGGTTATAGCGATATCCTGCCAAAGTATGTCTCGGCGACCGGTGGAGGCACGGTGTACAACGAAATCTCGGCGCAGTCAATTGAGCACGCCTACAGCGCTGCGCTCGGTGACGCCCGCAATCAGTACACGCTCGGCTACAGCAGCAAAGGCATTGGCGGATACCGTGAGATCGAGGTGCGAGTGCACCGCCGGGACGTGAAAGTGTATGCCAAGCAGGGTTACTACCCGCTCCCCGCTCCGCGGTGAGAAAACAGCTCTCAGCTCTCAGCCATCAGGAAGGTCTCACATCGCGTTGGAATCGGCTTCTATTGCCATTAGCCATTGTTCAGGTGAATTCCAGAAAGCCCCAGAAACTGATGGCTAACGGCGGAGGGCTGACGGCTGCTTTTCAGTAACCCGGGTAACCTGCAGCCTTACCATCCGTTGTGATATAAAACGAGCAGTATCCGAAGTACAGTTTTGTGTGGTTTAAGCGAGCAGTTCCCGCTTGAGGGAGTAGTTCGCAATCGTCCTTATGGCCGGTGTTCCTGAGGGAATCTTTTGAGTTTCATCAACTTCGCGGCACGCGAGATTAATTGCAAGATCGTCTACTACGGCGCCGGACTAGGCGGCAAGACGACGAACTTGCAGCACATCTTCCAGAAAACAGCCGAACAGCAAAAGGGCAAGATGATCTCGCTCGCCACCGAGACAGATCGAACTCTGTTTTTCGATTTTTTGCCGCTCGATCTCGGCACTGTTCGCGGCTTCAAGACCCGCATTCACCTCTACACAGTTCCCGGGCAGGTCTTTTACGATGCCAGCCGCAAGCTGATTTTGCGCGGCGTGGATGGAATTGTCTTCGTCGCCGACTCGCAGGAAGAGCGCCAGGACGCCAACGTCGAGGCACTCGACAACCTCATGTCGAACCTGAAAGAGCACGGCTACGACTTCAACAAGATTCCTTACGTGCTGCAGTTGAACAAGCGCGATCTGCCGAATATCCTGCCCGTGGATGCGCTCTCCAAAGACCTGCGCAAGAAGAACGAACCGGTAGTCGAGGCGATTGCCTTCCAGGGCCAGGGCGTCTTCGAGACCTTGAAAGAGATTGCGCGGCAGGTGCTGACGGAGCTGAAGGCGGGCGGGTAGCGAAAGGCAGTTGTCAGCTGTCAGTTCTAAGTAAACCCAAGACAGTCCCCCCTTCGCGACACGGCGGGCCTCAGCTCAGAACGCCGGAGATCTCCTCCCACTCCTTCATCAACTCCTGCAAATCGCTCTTTCGCATGGCGAGTTCCTGCGTCTGGCGCTGCGTTTCTTCGGCGCTGACGAAGCTCTGCAACTGCGTTTCGTAGAGCGCGATCGCGGCTTCGACACGCGCGATCTCTTCCTCTATTTCGCGCAGCCTGTCCTGCATTTGCTTGCGCTTGATCGGGTTCAAACGCTTCGCTTTGGAATCGCCGGACTCGGGTTTCGGCGCATTGCCGTTGGTAGGCGCGGCCGACGAACTCGACTGTTCTTTTATCTCATGCGCCAAAGCCTGACTCGCCGAGGAATGATTTGGAGAGGCATAATTCGCAGAGGAATGACTTGCGGAGGGACGAGTCGCGGCAGAGCGCACCGCCGAGAGTTCCCCGACCAACTCGTTCTGCAGCGCGGCGGTTTGTTTCACGGCCCCGCCTTGTTTGCGCCAGAGATAGTCTTCGTAGTTGCCCGGATAAAGTTCGACCTTGCCATCGCCGATTTCGAAGACGCGGGTCGCCAGCTTGTCGATGAAGTAGCGGTCGTGCGAAACGAAGACGACCGTGCCCGTATATCTCATCAGCGCCTCGAGCAGCACGTCTTTGGCGCGTATATCGAGGTGGTTGGTCGGCTCATCGAGCAGCAGGAAATTCGCGGGATGGAGCAACATCTTCAGCAGCGCATAGCGGTTACGCTCCCCTCCGGATAGCACGCCGATGCGCTTGAACACATCGTCTCCAGAAAACAGGAAACAGCCGAGCAGGCTGCGCAGATGCGTTTGCGTGGACGACGGCGAAAGCTCGCCGAGATCGTCCAGAATCCGCGCCTCGGGTGCAAGTTCCTTGTATTGATCCTGCGCGAAATAATCCGGCTGGACTTCGTGGCCGAGCTTGTATTCGCCGGCACTGAGCGGCTCCGTGCCCGCGAGCAGCTTGATCAGCGTCGACTTCCCTGCCCCATTAACACCGACCAGAGCGATGCGCTCGCCGCGCTCGATCATGAAATTCACGTTGGCGAACACTTTGTGGTCATTCGGCCCGGGATCGCCATAACTCTTGGCGACGTCCGCAAACTCGGCAACGATTCGCCCGCTCGGCTTGGGCTGTGGAAACGAAAAATGTACGACCTTTTCTTCTTCCGGAATCTCGACGCGTTCGATCTTATCGAGTTCCTTGATGCGGCTCTGCACCTGCTTGGCCTTGGTCGCCGTGTAGCGAAAGCGGTTGATGAAAACTTCGAGCTGCTCGATCCGGTCGCGCTGCGTTTTGTAGGCCGATTCGAGCTGCTCTTTACGCGCAGTTTTCGCGGCGAGGTATTGGTCGTAGTTGCCAACGTAGGAATGCAGTTTCTTGTTCCAGATTTCGACGATGCGGTCGACGGTCACATCGAGAAAATAGCGATCGTGCGAAATCAGCACGAAAGCGTAGGGATAGCTGCCAAGATATTCTTCCAGCCAGTTGCGCGCTTCAAGATCGAGATGGTTGGTCGGCTCATCCAGCAGGAGCAGGTTCGGCTTTTGCAGCAGCAGCTTGGCGAGCGCGATGCGCATCTGCCATCCGCCCGAAAATTCTTCCGTCTGGCGTGCCCAATCGTCGCGATGAAAGCCCAGCCCGGTGAGGACCTTGCCTACCTCGGCCTCGAGCGTATAGCCATCGCGCGCGCGAAACTCGTGCTCGAGCCGTTGATAGCGGTCCGCAACGTCCGCATATTCCTGGCCGGTGTGGTCGAGCTCCGACATGCTGTGTGTGAGCGACTCCATCTCTCTTTCCATGGCGTGCAGTTCGTCGAACACTGACATGCACTCGGCAAAGATCGAGCGGCCCGAAAGCGTGAGCCCATCCTGCGGCAGGTATCCGGCTGAAATCCCCTTGGTGCGCGAAATCGAGCCATAGTCAAGCGTTTCCAGTCCGGACAGGATCTTCATCACCGTGGATTTGCCGGTGCCATTGGCGCCCACGAGGCCGACGCGCGACTCGGGCGTAATGAGCCAGTCGGCATCCTCGAACAAGAGTTTGTGGCCGTAACGCTTGCCGGCGGATGAGAGCTGAATCATGGACTCTTTTATCGTCTCATGAGAGGGCGTGCCGCGGACACTCTTGGCGCGAAGCGGGACTTAAGGCAACCGTCGCGGTCTTTGCTTCGCCGCCACCGACCTTATGATTAGCCGCCCACCGCCCGAAGCTGGAAGGGGGGGCTCGGCTTGAACGACGGCTGCGCGCATGAGTTCCTTCACTGCGGGTTCGGATAGGGTTGCCGCACCCTGCAACCGAACGAATCGATTCTGATTGCCGCTGCCCTGGAGAATCTTATGCGGATCGGGCAAGGTCGACCCGTAGTAGAACGACAATCCGACTCCCATGGCATTCGCCGCCAGGGAAAAGATGCAGTCCGAGGGCCTTTCCGTCGTCGAATATCCGATGACGAAGAAATTGTAGTTGTCGTACACCAGTTCGTTGGCGGTGGGATAGCGCTTGCGCATCACCTGGCGCGCCTCGCGAATCTGCCTGGCAATCTTTGGATCGAACTTCCCGATGAAGCTCGCCAGTTGTTTCGCCGGAGTCTTAGCCACATCGCGATTCGCACTCTTTGCCACAGTGCTCTCCTCGTCAAACATAGTAGCGAATGCGTCAAGAGGCAGGAGCGGAAAACACGGAGAGTAGTCGCCCGAGCCTGTGCGGAGCTGCCTTTCGTGTCAGCGGACGGCGGCGACGTGCGGCTGGCCGATCTGTTCGAGCGCGCGGTCGATGACGGCTTGCAGTTCGCGGGCGTACTTCACCTCTCTGCCCTTGGCAAGTATGGAACGCGCTTCCGCAGCGTCGAACCAGGTCGGATTGCGGCCGTCTTCATGAGGATTACGCGTCTGGCGAACATCCATCAGGAAGGCTTTGACCACGTACTCCTGCACGCCACCAGGCTGCCAGAAGACACCCTTCGAGTGGATGTAGACGTGAAAGTGGCGCTGCTCGATCGTGCCGATCGCGCCCGCTTCTTCGCGGGCTTCGCGTTCAGCGGCCTGGCTGTGCGAGAGACGAGTGTCGGGGGCTCCCTTGGGAAACGTCCACTTGTTGCCACCGTTGGTGTTGACGAGCAGGAACTCGGCGTGCGAGTTCTGCCTGCGGTAGCAGACCGCAGCCACCTGAAGCGGCAAAGCGAATTGGGATGAGCGTGCTGATCCCATACGAGTCTGATCGGCAGTTTACTGCAAAGATATTTCAGGAGTGTTAAATAGCACTGGAAATAGTGCACTTTGGTTTGGGCGCGTGACCGCTCTCCTACCCTTTAACCAGTATGAGTCACGCCGAAACTCAGGCCGCTCAGGGCCGCGACTCTTGCGGGCTCAACGTTACGGCTCGCTCCCAGCACATGAAAGGATTCGCCCATTCCGGCTGGAGTTACAAGGTGTTTGAGTTGGAGGGCGACCTTGGCCCTTTCTTGCGGCAAGCGGCAGTCCTCGAAGGCATCGGCAAACTGCGTCTTCTCGCCAATGCCCAGCAGGAATTGCGATTGCGTGATCAGCTTCTCGGTGCGCATTCCGGCTTGTTCCGCGGCGGCGGTCAACGCGGTGAAGTTTACGTGCGCGGTCAGGTCTTGCTCTCCTGGAGCCTGATAGGGATTGGCGCTGGCCGAGTGCTGGCGATAAGCCATAAGCGTTCCGCGATGGCGTCCTGCGAGTTGCTCGCTGCGCGTGTAGCCGTAGTCGACGACCAGCAGAAAACCGCGCTGCACGGCCTTTGCGGCCTCTGTGAGCCAACGTTGCGCGGCGAGTGAAACTTCGATACGGTCGATGTCATTCTCATCGGCTTCGGGATGGACGCTGTAGTGATCGAGGAATTCGAGTTCTTCGTCTGTGGGCGGAAGCCAGATTTCCTTCAGATGGCGGTCTTGGCAGGCGAGATGGAGTTTGCCCTGGGGGCTGAGGATTTCGACGGGTAGTGCGTCGAAGAACTCGTTGGCGAAGATGATGAGGGGAGTTTCGCGGGATGAAGTGCGACGGACTTCAGCCGCGGGAGACGCGGCAAGCCGCGTCTCTACGATGGAGATTGCAGCTTTGCCGTTGCCGATGTGCTCGCCCAGAGTCTCACCTGCCTTCGCTCGCAGGGCTGGCGATGACTCCTGAAGCGCGTAGGTCAGTGACGCGAAGAAGTCCGGGAACTTCTTCTGCGACCAGTCGAGAACGTCGCGGGCGAAAAGGCCACGACCTGGACCGAGTTCCAGAATTTCCAGTTGCGCTGGACGGTCGAGCGCTTGCCACATTTCCTCGAATTGGCGGGCGAGCAGGCGTCCGAAGACAGCGTGAACATCGCTTGAAGTGTAGAAGTCTCCAGCTTTGCCGAATTGCTCGGCGTTGCGCGAGTAGTAGCCTGCAACTGGATCGTAGAGGCAGATTTCCATGTAGCGCGAAAACGGCATTGGTCCGGATTCGCGGATTTCGCGCTCGATGTATTCGCGGAGAGACAGGCCAGATCCCCTAATATCGGTCTTTTAGAATCAAAGACCTAGCGCGAAATTATCACAAGGTCTTTGAGGAATAAGGACTTACGAATAAAGTCTTTATAAATCAGTGATTTACTTAAAATACTTAAACCAAACCCATGTTCTCGCGATCCTGCGGCGTTTTGATGAACATTTCGATGAAGTAGTCGTGCAGGCCGTCGTAGATTTGCCGCTGGAGGTGCCAGGCAAACTGCGGATGGTCGAGATCGCGGGCGTGGATGGGCAGAACATACTGATGCACTGGCACGGTTGAGTTCTTCAAATCGATCAGAATTTCGATGAGGCCGTTCGTTTCGCGGGCGGAAAACGTTAGCAGCGGATGATCGTAAAGGCGGAGGTGCTCGAGAACCTTGGCGAGCTGAGGGGAGTCGGGCACGGAAACATTGTAGTGGAGGTGCCGGGCGGGCTGGGTTTAGGTGGCGAAGGTTAGGTTCACCAGTCATGGCAGCTTCGCATGTTCCGTCCTGGCTTCTTTTAAGATGGGAACGTCGGGGTCGGCATCCTTTAAGAGGTCCAAGAATTCCTGGTAGCTTTGGCGTGCGCTTTTCGAATCGCCCGCCAGCAGATATGCCCGGCCGAGTTGAAGGCGAGCTAGCACCGCCAGCGGGCAATTCACCGCAACCCCCCTGTGCTCCAGAAATTTGTGAAACTCACGCACCGCCTCCGTCCCCTGATGCAACAACAAGTAGGCTTGACCCCGGACGTATACGGGATAGAGCGTGCCGCCCACCTCGAACTGCGGTAGAGGAGACCCGAGTTCGTACTCGGTCGTGGTTTGGAGAAGTTCCACGGCGCGCGCTGGGTTGCCGCGCTGAATCTCAATCGAGGCGTAGATCGTGGGGAGCCAATAGCGATTGATTACGGTGTTAAGTGGGTAGCGTCCAGCCAGATCGTCAGCCATGCGCTTTGCCTGTTCGGTATCTCCAATGCGCGCCAATGCCAGGGCCGCGAGAAGACTCACGTCTTGCGTAGACGCGGTAGCGAGCGCAGAGTTGATTTCCCGCCGCGAGAGCCCGACATTGTGAAACTCGGCGTCGCGCAAAGCAACATCCATCTGCCACGCCGCTGCTGTTTCGGGTGAATCGTTGCGCAGCGCAGAGTCGGAGGCGCGTTTGGATAAGTCCCGCGAGCTTGCGAGGCGGCCGTGGAATGCCTCGGTATCCGACGCGAACGAAAAAAGCACATCCTCTCCCGGTTTGCCGCTGGCATCGGCGATTTGTTGCTGCATCCCGGAATTGTCGTTTTCAAGGAAGGCAACTCCGTAGCGATTCCCGTGAATAAATGGATTGTTAACCTTGTGCGTAATGGCTTGGTCATATTGCGCTTTCGAATCATTGAGACGATCCAGCGCGGCATAGAGCCCGACGAGATTCGTATAGGCCGCTGCGCTTCCCGGGTTGAGGCGGAGATCTTCCAGGCTTGCCGCCACTCCTTTTTCGTACTGCCCCAAATAGGTGTAATCGACTCCCAAATTGCCGAAAGGTTCGCTGCTGCGCGGGTAGGTTCGGGCCCAAATCTCGTAGGTTTGAATTGCTTTTTCGAGTTCACCCGTGGCCAGAAGATAATAGTTCGCCGAGATTCGGAGTCTTTCCCGCTCGCTCACTTTGTCGCGCAGGTCATAGGCCTTGCGCAGATTCTCAGTGGCTCGACCGGGCTCTCTGAGATTCGAGTACGAAATCCCCAGGGCCGCATAAGCGGCGGCGAAATTCGGGTCGAGTTCGAGGGCGTGATTGAAGAATGGAATCGCTGCTGCGCTGCCTTGCTCTTGCAGGGTTGTTCTTCCGACGGACAGCGCCTTCAGGGCTTCGAGAGAAGGCGTGGTCGCCTGGTCCAGGGGCATGTCAAACCTTTCAACTGTGCTGAGGGATTCCCCAAGCTTCGTCCTGAGCCTGATTGCCGTCTCGCCGAGCGCTCTCAGCACGCGTTCCTTATTCTCCGCAGTTACCTGCTCCTGCACGAGGAGGTCTCCCGTCTTGCAGTTGACGGCATCAAGGCCAATGACGTACTGGCTGCCGAGACTTCCGATCGTCCCGGCGACATAAGCTTTCGCGCCCGCGCGTTGACAGAGATCGCGCGCTACGTCCGACGTCACTTTGGTTCCGGATGGCTTCGCCATTAGTCTTAGTGTGGCGCGAGTTCGTGCCTCCGAAAGTATGTTCAAAAATGGAGACTGGCCCAGTTCGACCGAAATCGCCTGCTTCAAGGTGTCATCGAAGACTGGGTCGCCAGTGGTGTTCTTGAAGTCTGCCAGCACTACCGTGTCCTCGTCCGTTAGCTTGGGCGCACGATGCGAGCGCCAGTAGACACCGCCAGCAACGAGTGCGGCACATAGCAAGCCAGAAACCGCGATCATTTTCCACGGAAAAGGGCGCGATCGATTCAGGGTATCTGCCCGATTCGTGGGCTGATCCGACAAGCCCCGGCGACTTTTCGCACTGGATGTGCCGGTTGGAGTAAGGCTCAGTGCCGACGTTTCATCGTCCGCCGAAGCCGCGACGACGTGCTGGGACGAGTCCACGTCACGTTTAAGACGGCTCAGTTCGGCCCTCATGTCCGACGCACTCTGATAGCGGAGGTTACGGTCTTTCTCCAGTGCGCGATTGATGATGTGTTCCAGTTCAGCCGGGACGTCGGGGTTCAGCCGCACCGGCGCCACCGGAGCGCGGTTGAGGATGGCATCGAAGACGGTGGCTGAGCTGTCACCACGAAAGGGGAGCTGGCCGGTAGCCATCTCATAGAGCACAGCGCCAAACGAAAACAAATCCGTACGAGAATCCAGTTCTCTTGCTCGTGCCTGTTCCGGCGACATGTAGGCGACGGTGCCGAGAGCATTGCCGGAAGTGGTCAAGTGCTCGATGTTGATCGTCGTTTCCATGTGGGCTGCCGGTTGGGAAGAGCCGGCTGCGAGCATCACCTTCGCTAATCCGAAGTCAAGAATCTTGGCGCGACCGCGTTTCGTCACAAAGATGTTGGCCGGCTTAATATCGCGATGGATTATGCCCTGGGCGTGGGCCGCGTCGAGTGCATCCGCGATCTCGATCGCGAGGGAGAGGATCACTTCGGTCTCCATCGGCCGAGCCGCAATCCGGTGCTTCAGTGTCACCCCGTCCAGAAACTCCATGGCGATGAAAGCTTCGCCGTTCTGTTCATCAATTTCGTGGATGGTGCAGATGTTGGGATGATTCAGCGCAGAAGCAGCTTTGGCTTCGCGTTGAAAACGAGCGAGGGCTTGTGGATCTCTGGCGACGTCGTCGGGCAGAAACTTGAGTGCCACAAACCGGCCCAGCTTCAAGTCCTCGGCCTTATATACAACACCCATTCCGCCGCCGCCCAACTTCTCGAGAATGCGGTAGTGCGAAATGGTTTTGCCGATCACTGGTTTCGCCGATCACTGGAGCAGATCGTACGTCCGGCGCAAGTGTCAAGTCAACGAAAGCGACGCCTGGCGGCCTCAGGGATCAGCGGCGAAAAAGCCCGGCGCGAGGCTATTCTTCAAGCTCGCTTTCCTCGGGGGCGTCGGTGGGGCTCTCGAACTCGACGCGGTAGCCATCAGGATCGGTCAAAGGAACTACCCAGAGATTGTTTCCAACGAAAGGACGTTTGCGCGTTTGGATGCCGCGTGATTTGAAGTCGCGATACAGCGCCAGCGCGTCTTCACACATGAAACAGACCGACGTCCCAGTCCCAAGTGCTTCCTTCGGCCGATTTTCCGGCAAAAACTCCTGGAGCATGAGTGCGGCATCGCCAAGCTGGAGCCAGCACCAGCGAATTTTGCCGTCGGGGTTGTTCTTCCCCGGAATCCACGAGTTCTTCATTTCGAAACCCAGGCCGTCGACATAGAATCGCAGCGAGGCTTCCATGTTGGACACACCAAAAAACGGCACCGCTTGCTTGACGTTCACTTTCGTAATAGACGCGACGGCCATGGTCCACCTCACTGCAATCGCCGCTCATCATAGCAATCCGACTTCGCGTCTGTCGATAAAGCCTGGTTATGATTCTGTGCCGGATCGCGAGTATAACCGCCGGCGCGAGAGCCACTGTTTGGCGCGTAGTAGCATCTTTCCATGATGCAGATACGTTTCGTTCTCTTCGGCGACGGAGCCACGCGCAGGATGATTCTCGCGGGCGTGGTGTTGCTGGCGCTCTCGACCGCTCTTGCGCAGAGCACGCCTTCTCAAAGCGCGGGCTCCGCTACGCGCCCTCGCGCTTCGGACCTGGGGCTGAAGGTCGGCGTTCTACCTTCTGGACCACTGGATGCGATCACCGACGTTGCCGGTGTTGAGGTTGGGCACACCAACATCATCCGTGGCGATGACGTGCGCACGGGCGTAACCGCGATCGTTCCGCATCCCGGCAATCTATATCGCGAGAAAGTGCCGGGCGCGGTTTTTGTCGGCAATGCCTTTGGAAAAATGGTTGGCACGACGCAGATCGAGGAACTCGGCGACATCGAAACGCCGATCCTGCTCACTTCGACCACCAGCGTGCCGCGCGTGGCCGACGCACTCATCAGTTACATGCTGGCTTTGCCGGGCAATGAGGATGTCTTGTCGATCAACCCGGTGGTCGGCGAAACCAACGATGGATATCTGAGCGACATTCGCGGGCGTCACATCACCCCCGAGGATGTATTTGCCGCCATCAAAAATGCGAAAAGCGGCCCGGTCGAGGAAGGTGCCGTGGGCGCAGGCACGGGAACGGTTGCGTTCGGGTGGAAGGGAGGCATTGGAACCTCGTCGCGTCGGCTGCCGTCGAAGCTCGGCGGATACACCGTTGGGGTGCTCGTGCAGACAAATTATGGAGGCGTGCTTACGATTGCGGGCGCGCCGGTGGGCCAGGAGCTCGGGCAATACTATCTGCGCGAGGAAGTTGAACAGACGGGCGGAAAGCGGACGGCACGCGCAAGATTGGCGGCGAGTTCTGAGAAACGATTCGGGCAACGGATCGGTGATGATCGTGGTCGCGACCGATGCGCCCATGGACGCGCGAAACCTGAAGCGCTTGGCAGCGAGGGCGTGGCTGGGCGTGGCTCGCACGGGAAGCTCGGCCTCGAACGGCAGCGGCGATTATGCCATTGCGTTCTCCACGGCAGCAGCAGGTGCGGATACGAACTGCGGACACGTCGCTGACGCGCCATATCGAGGTGGTAACGAACGACGCGATGTCGCCGTTATTTGAGGCGGTGATCGAGGCGACGGAGGAGGCGATTTACAACTCGATGTTTCGCGCTACAACCATGACAGGGCATGGACACACCGTGGAGGCGCTGCCGATTGAGAAGGCGACAGAGATATTGAGAAAGTATGGAGTTATAAAATAGGTAGGGCAGGCGTCTCACAACTGGTAAATGGCTGGAAGGTCTACCCACGCGGCGGAATGATAGAATTCGGGCGAATCACTCTTCAGAACGACAATTTGCAGAACGACAATTCAAATCCAAAGGAGGAGTCATGCGATTGCGCTTTGCACTCATGGCGGTCTATGTTTCTGTCCTTCGCTGCTCTACCGGCATTCGCCCAACGGGAATGGGGCCGGCCACATCCCCCGAAAAGCGGGGCGTGCTTCTACAAAGATCCTGATTTCAGGGGACAGTACTTCTGCCTGAAACGGGGAGAGCGCTGGCCCTCGTTGCCGGGCGGGTTTAACGACAGGATCAGTTCTATCCGTGTATTTCGTGACGCCCGGGTACGCCTCTTCATCGACAATGATTTCCGGGGTGTGAGTGTCCGGATCGAGCACGACGTGGCCGACTTGCACAGTATCAGGCTTCCCGATAACCCTTCCAAGAGTTGGAACGATCGCATCTCTTCCATCGCCGTCCACGCGGATCGGGATGAGTGGGATCGGAGCCATCCTTACCATCCTTAACCCTCAAGGGCGCGCTCTTTGGTAGTGCTTTGAGAGCGCGCCCAAAGAGATCTACTCATACCTGAGCGCTTCGATGGGGTCGAGCCTCGACGCTTTGATTGCGGGGAGCATTCCGCTGACTACGCCGACGAATCCCAAAATGGCCGTTGAAGCAATCAGCGTCGCGGCATTGATGGTCAGGCGAATGTCGCCTTCCTTGCCGTTTTCGATGAAGGCGCTCCACAGCGTCAGCGATCCGACGGACCACGACACGATGTAGGCGAGCACCACGCCGGCGATTCCGCCGAGCGCGGTGATGACCAGCGCTTCGGCTAGAAATTGCACGAGGATATGCCAGCCGCGCGCGCCCAGCGCTTTTTCTACGCCAATCTCGCGGGTGCGCTGCGTCACCGAGACGAGCATGATGTTCATCAGGCCTACGCCGCCGATGCCGAGCGTGAGCAGGCCGATGAAGCCGAGCAGAATCTTGATGCCCGTCGTAATCAAGCGCAGGTCGAGCAGGTCGGCGAAAACGTCGAAGACAAAAATGGCGCGCTTGTCCTTGGGATCGAACTCGTGGTGGAAGGCCATCGAGCGCCGGACAGCGTCGGCGACCTTCTGGTGATCGCCTTCGTACTCGATCGCGACGGCATTCAGGTAATAGGTGTTCATCAGGTCACTCATGGCGCTGAACGGGATGTACACCTTGCCGTTCATGTTGTCGTCGCCATTTTGAATGGTGTACTTCAGCACGCCAATGACCTGATAGGAAATGCCGTCGAGGCGCACCTTTTCGCCGAGAGCGTTCTGTCCGGAGAAGAGCTTTTTCTTTACGTCGGCTCCCAGTATAGCGACGTGGCTGCGCGTGTTTTCGTCGAGCTCGGTGAAAAACGTTCCGTCTTGTACGTCCATGCGGCGCATGTGCGAATAGTAGGGATAGACACCGCTCACGCCGTAATTGTCGCTGCGAATTCCATAGGCGACGACGCATTGCTTGGCCGCTTCGGGGGAGATGCGCTTGAGCAGCGGGACCTCATTCTGGAGGTAGTCGAGATCGTTGACGGTGAGCTTGATTTCGCTTCCGGCTTTGGTACCTCCGGCTTGCAGCGAGGTGCGGCCGGGGAACACGAAGACGAGGTTCGTGCCCCAGGAGCGGAAGGCGATCCAGAGAGCGTTTTCGAATCCGGTACCGTAGGCGAGGAGGAGCACAACCGTCGCAATTCCCCAGGCCATGCCGAGCATGGTGAGCACGCTGCGGCGGCGATTGTGCTTGAGCGCGTTGTAGGCCTGGCGGCCGAGTTCGACGATCATAAAGATTCTACCGGGGCTAAAGCCCCTAATCATCCAACAGCTAAAGCGGCCCTGAAGGGCCGCTCTTCCACGGTTGCGCAAGTCTTACGTTTACATGCTCGCGCAGCATTCCGCGCTTTCACGCTTGCTCCGTCTTCTGCGATTACACGGATGTCGTCCAATCGTTCTACTCCTGGCGCAGGGCCTCGACCGGCTGCAATAGCGCGGCCTGGCGTGCGGGATAGAGGCCCGCCGCGATGCCTGCGATGGCCAGCGAAAGAATCGCAACTACTGCCGACGCGGGAACTATCCGCGGCGTATCAAAACCCTCCGGCGCGGGCAATGCCGCCAGCAGCGTGACAAATGCCGTTGTGATGGCCAGGCCGATGCCTCCGCTGAGCGCCGTCAGAAAAGCGCCTTCGACAAAAAACTGCGTCATGATGGCGCGATGGGTTGCGCCCAGCGCTTTGCGCAGACCGATTTCGCGCGTACGCTCGGTGACTGAAACCAGCATGATGTTGATGATGCCGATGGCGCCGAGACCGAGCGTCACCACTCCCACCACGCCGAGAAACCAATCCATGGCACTGAAAATTTTGCCGACACGCTGGTTGTCTTCGATCGTGTCCCAGTCTTCGAAGGAGTCGGTCAACTTCGGATCGAAGCCATGCCTGCGCGCCACGATCTCATGCACTTCCGTCTTGGCTTGCTTGTCCAGCGCCGGCGTCAGCGGGCGATAGTTGAGAAACGAAATCGCGTCTTCTGAATTCTGATCTTTTATGCGGAACAGGTTGCGCATGGTTTCGATGGGAATGAAAATGCGCGCGTTGGTTCCGTTGTTGCCGTCCTGGCCGACTTTGGTGACGACGCCGATCACCTCGAAGCTGATGTCGTTGAGCAGAATGGTCGAGCCGACGGCGGGCCGGCCCGGAAAGATATTCTTCAGCAATTCCCAGCCGACGACGGCCACGCGGCGGGTCTCGCGGTTGTCCTCGTCATTAAACCAGCGGCCGGGCTCGACCGGGACGTGACGAATCTCGTTGTAGTTCGGGGCGACGCCGAAGACCTGTCCGTTGGTCGAACCGTAATCGCTGACCGCGCGAATGTCTTCGCGGTTCAGCACGGGTGAAACGAACTTCAGGGAGCGCGCCTCGCTCTGAATGGCTTGGTAGTCGGCGTATGTGAAATGGTAGGTGCGGCCGGACTGGGTGCTGCCTTCGACGGCGGGAATGCGTCCGGGGAATGTAAACATAATGTCCTGGCCGAGGTTGGCCAGTTGCCGATTCTGGCCGCTGCGGAAGCCTTCGCCCAGGCCAACCAGCAGGAGCAGCGAGCCTACGCCCCAGGCAATCCCAAACATGGTAAGGAACGAACGGAGTTTATGCGCCCACAGGGTGGAAAGCGACTGGCGCACGATTTCGAGGAGCATCCGCATGGGCTTGGCCGGAGCGCGCTTCTGCCCATGGGCATAAGTCCGCGCTGCCGTCTGTTATTTAATACGGCGAAAGGGGCACACGGGTTCCGTGAAATGGATACCCCTGGACGATTTAGACGCAACGGGCGGGCGGGAAGATAGCCGTCAGCGACACCTCTTTGAGGTGTTCTTGGTGAACGGGGCGGGCCGACGGCACGACAGTTTGAGGCAGGATCCTCGGTGAGCTGAAGGCCTTGCTTGCCTAGGGGATCGTTCCCAGCACTTCGGTGGCGGCTTCCGCGGGGCTAGTGTCGTAACCGTACCAACCAGTACCGTCGTTTTCTCCTTGCAAATAGATGGGCTTGGCAAGCCACGCCCACGCGCCTCTGAAGTCGCTGCCCGTTCCGCTCAGGGGCGTATCCGCGACCACCCAGTACTTGCTTCCGGCGGTGACTGAAAGTGGGGAGAAGTTGGCGACCGCAAGGGCGCAACAAGTTCCGGCGGCGGGCAAATTTGTGACCGTCGTCGGGCCGGTCAGCAGCGTGCCCGGCACGCCACCATTATCCGAATAGATGCTCAGATTCACCTGGTTCGCGCCTTTGCCGTCATATTGCAAAGCAGCGCCCACCTGCTCAACCGTGGCGTTGGATTTCGGCGTAAAGGGCAATGCGAAGAAGTGGGTAGCCCCGGAGTTTGGTCCCGAAACCACCCAGAAATTCGCGTCATCGTAAAGGTTGGTCTTCGGGCCGAGGTTGCTGTAGATCTTTTTCAAACCCTTCGGCGGTTCCTGCGGGGGCACGTGGACTGCCGATTTTTCCGTGGTGTGAACAGAGAGTCTTCCGGTCTGGGCGAATAGGGTCAGGTTGCAAAGTGAGAGGAAACATAAAAACATCAAGGTCTTTTTCACGAATTCTTCCCTCCGTTGGCTGGCCTCTTTTAACTTACGACGACACGATGCCAATTTCGCTGAGCTGAAAACGCGGCTACGGGATGCTACCGAGCACTTCGCCGGCGGATTCCGCAGGACTGCCCTCGAGTGAAGTCCAACCAGAGCCCTTGTTACGCGCCTGCGGATAGAGCGGCTTGCCGACCCAGTCCCATACACCATAGAAGTCGCTGCCGGTTCCGGTGGAGGGCGTGTCCGCCGTCAACCAGTATTGCGTTCCACCGGTAACTGCCAGCGGAGAAAAATTGGCGACGCCAAGAGTGCAGCACGTTCCAAAAGTAGGCAGGTTTGTCGCCGTCACGGGGCCCGCCAGCAAGGTTCCCGGGGCGCCGTTCGCATCCCCATAGATGCTCACATTCACCTGGTTCGCTCCGCTCAAATACTGCACAGCGACCTGCACCTGCTCAACCGTGGAGTTGGCTTTCGGGGTAAAAGGGATGGCCACGAACTCTGTGAAGCCGCTCCCGGAATTTGGCCCGGAAATGATCGGGCCTTCGGTGTCGTTGTATGCGGCGGTCTTTGAGCCCAGGTTGCTGTAGATCTTCTTCAAACCCTTTTGAGGCTCCGCTGACGGTATGTGGATCGCCGATTTTTCCGTGCTGTGTATAGTCCGTGGACCATGACCGGTCTGAGCGAGAAGTGGCAGGTGACAAAGCGCCAAAAGGGAGAAGAACAGGAACGTCTTTTTCACAAGCTTCCTCCGTTAACAATTGGGAAGTAGGAATCGCAGGTCGGGGGATTTCCGCGACGAATTCGCGCAGTATAGGACTGAAAAGCTAACTTTTCAAAGAAAAATGTTTCACCGATCATTGGAATATGCACGCGGTTGCAGGAAAGACGCAAGACCTTTCACGCAGCCTGCTTACTTACTCGGTCCTGGTGCGTCTAAAACGCCGATCAGGGGTGGGCGCGCGACTCGCGGCCCTTTTCAAACAATGATGAACACAATCGAAGGAGGCATTCCCATGTTCCGAACAGCTTTGCGAGGAGTCCTGTTCTGCCTGCTGTTGACAACGCTTACCGGCCTTTGCCTAGCGCAGTCGTTCGTTCTCGATTTGCCGCGGCAAAGCCAGCACGCCGTCGTTTCGCAGCGCGTCGGTATCACCGACATCACAATTAACTAC
Source organism: uncultured Acidobacteriaceae bacterium (assembly GCA_963698865.1). Lineage (GTDB taxonomy): Bacteria > Acidobacteriota > Terriglobia > Terriglobales > Acidobacteriaceae > Acidiflorens. The sequence goes on from CAVOSL010000008.1 coordinate 532,577, forward strand.
CACCGTCCGCTGGTGAATGACCGCAAAGTTTGGGGCGCCCTCGTTCCTTACGGGCAGGTATGGCGCGCGGGTGCGAATGAGAACACGACGATCACGTTCAGCGATCCCGTCACCATCGAAGGCAAGGCGCTGGATCGCGGGACGTATGGGCTGCACATGATTCCCAACGCCGACGAGTGGACGATTATTTTTTCGAAGAACTCGACTTCGTGGGGAGCGTTCACCTACAAAGAAGCGGAGGACGCGCTGCGCGTGAACGTGAAGCCGCAAACGGCGGAGATGCACAACGCGTTGACCTACGACTTCGATGACGTAAAGCCGGATTCGACCGTGGTCGAACTCGAATGGGAGAAGGTTGCAGTGCCGTTCAAGGTTGCGGTCGATGTGCATCCGCTGGTCGAAGCCAGTCTCCAAAAGCAACTGAGAAATCTCTCGCAGTACACATGGATCAGCTGGGACGATGCCGCGAACTACCTGCTGGCGGAGAAAACAGATTACGAGCTCGCACTGAATTATGAGAACAAGTCGATCGAGAATGAAGATCGATACGACAACGAGATCACAAAAGCGAAGGTGCTGGCGGCCCTCAACCGCAAAGACGAGTCGATGGCGGCGCAGAAACGGGCGCTCGAACTTGCGACGCCGTTGCAAATCCACCTGTTTGCACGAGGTTTACAAGGCGAAAAACGGAGCGATGAGGCATTCGTTATCTTCCGCGACAACGCCAAAAAGCATCCCGACATGTGGTTCACGCATACTGGGATGGCGCGCATTTACTCCGCACAGAGCAAGTACGACGATGCCGCCAAGGAGATGAAATTGGCACTAGCGGGCGCTCCGGAGAACCAGAAGACGTATGTGGATGGGCTGGTGAAGAAGCTGGAGGCGCGGCAGGATATTAACTAGCTTTGAGCTTCTAGCTATTAGCTATTAGCTGCGAGACGCATCCCTCAGAGGGTCAGGGTCGATTTCATGGATAAATCCCAGGTCTCGAAAAACGAGACCTGGGCCACCCATCGTTTTCACTTCGTTACGTGCCGGCTGACAACTGGAGAATGGCGTTCCTCGTTAACTGCAATGCAATTGCCCAGTTTTTCCGCGCGGTTAATTCGTCGTTCCCATAGCCATTCACATAGAGCGTGAAGTAGAAGCCTTCGCTCGTCTGCTGTCGTTCGGCAAGGAAGCAGCGCCGCACGCACAGTTCTGCCGACGCGGACATCTCGGGCGCACGCCGCAGCAGATCGGTCAATTTGCCGGCAAATTCCTTATGGAAATCGAATGCGCGGCAGCGGTCGATATTCGAAAAAACGATATCTACGTAACTGGCAAATTTGTGGGGCGCATCAAATATTTCTTCGTCGGCGCTGATTTCAGTTGTCGCCCAGGCATCGCACTTCGCACTTTCTACTGCACTGCGTGGCGAGTTCGTCGACCGGAGAAACTCGGCCAGCTCCGGGAATCTCCGCGCCTCCTCGACTTTCGCGATCAGCTCCGGCTGCCGCTTCAAGTCGTAATAAGCGAGCTTGCCGGCAGGATCGCTCCAGGGAAAATCAAGCACTGGATCGTCGCGGCCCAGCTCGATAGAGAAGTCGGCATCCATTGAGTTGTCAGTCGTCAGTCTTCAGTTATCGGTCATGCGTTGCCGGCGGGCGGAATTCAGCACCGGGCTAGAAAATTCACGATCTCGGTTTCGGCCCAGTAGCCGTCGTCGTGAATCGCATCTTGGGCTTCTCCGGCACCGTTGCGGCTTCGCGCGCCAATGAACGCGCAGTGGCCGCCATCCTCAACTTCCACAAACTTGATATTCCGGTTGGCGAGAATTTTCTGCCTCGTCTCCAGTGTGATGAGAATGAAAGGATCGGTGGCGGCGTGCAAAATTAACGCTGGAACTGAAATCTTTCCGACCACATGCACCGCGGAGGCGCGGTCGTAATAATCGACAGCACCTTTGAAGCCGCAGTAATAGGCGGTGATTTTGTCGTCGAACTCGCGCAGGCTGCGAATGCCTTTCATCCTCCCGAGATCAAAGTGTTCGGGAAATAGCCGCGCTTTCTGGCGCATTCTGCGGCGCAGGGCCCACAGGAAATAAGTCTCATAAAGGCGGTTCGAGGGTGCGTGCAGGGCATCGGCCGAGGCTGCGAGATCCAGCGATGGGCAACAGGCGGCGACCGCGCGAAACTGGGGCGGCGGCTGCGCTCCCCATTCGCCCGCCAGCTTGAGCACCAGGTTGCCGCCCATTGAAAACCCGACCAGCGCGAGACGCGAAACTCCGTCGCGGGCGATGATTTCCCGCGCCACTGCTGCAATATCGCTGGATAGTCCCGAGTGGTAGAGCACGGGGGCGAGGGCCTCCGTGCCACCGCAGTTGCGCTGGTTGTAACGGACCACATTCATCCCAGCGCGCAAGGCCTTCGCGGTAATCCCGTGCATGTATTGTGAATCGCTCGATCCTTCGAGCCCGTGCACGATGACGAGCGTCAACGCGTTCGCGCGGTCGGCCTGCCAGTGGCAGTGGCACAATACCTGAACGCCGGGAGCAACCTCGATCATGCGCGCTTCGGGCTCCGGCAGGTGGAGACGACGCTGGATCAGAAAGCTGGCGACCGTTTGGAGGTGTCCTCCCCGCAGCCAGCGGCGCGGCACGAAGGGGTTGACCTCTTTTGGAGTTTGCGGACTGCCCACACTTTGATTTTAAATACAAATGAGGAACTTTCTTCGCGGAGCCGACCGATGCCTATTTTTGAGTATGTTTGCAAGGAATGTCAGCACCAGTTCGAGGCGCTCATCTACGGCAAGGGAAAAGCCGTTTGCCCGAAGTGTGAGAGCAAAAAGCTGGAGCCCAAGCTATCAGTGTTCGCAGTCTCGGCAAAGGCTAGCTCGTCCTCTCCGATGCCCGCCGGCCCGTGCGGATCGTGCGGGAGTCCGGATGGTCCGGGCTCGTGCGCGTGGAAAAACTAGGCGTTTGGCTCTCGGCTTTAGGCTTTGGGCTCTCGGCTCTCGTCGTCGATCTGGGCGCCAAAGCGAAGTCAGCCGCAAGCGCCCAGAGCCTAAGGCCGAAAGCCTACAGCCCTCCCTCAAGTAACCTCCTCGTGATCACCAACGCGATCTTTCGTGCATGAAGGTTCGGACTTATGATCCGAAGTGGATTTAGCAGGCATGGACCGGCGCAAAGAGCCGCGGCTCAGGGTCGAATTTCCAGTGCGCATCCGGGGGGTTGACCGGATGGCACGCCCGTTCGCGGAGGTCGTGCGGGTTAAGAACGTGAGCCGGAGCGGCGCCGTGTTGCTGGGAGTGCGTGCCAAGTTGTGCGCCGGCGGACTCCTCGATGTGCAGCACGGATCACTGCAAGCGCGCTTTCGGGTGGCCTGGGCCAGCTCGGGGGAGGCAGGAATTGAGGCCTTGCCCTCGGAGCCCTGCATCTGGGAAGTGGCGCTTCCAAAGACGCTTGACATGGTGGGAGCCGGATAGGCCAATCGCCGACTGGCATTCTTCGGCCAACTAACGTGGATTCACGTGGCCGGTTCCCACTTTTGCTTATTGCGCGCCGTCGTTCCTCTTTTCTTTTCCTCGTCCCGACAATCTTCATCAGCCGACAATCTTCGGCTCCGCTTCTTCGAGCAAAAATCTCGCAAACACCTCGTTCGAGAGCAAGCGACCGCGTGCGGTCAAGCAGCCCCTTTCATCGCGCTTTTCCAGCAAGCCATCCCGGAGGCAGTCGGCGATCGCCGCTTGGAATGGATTGAGATCGGCCGCGAAGTGAGTGCCGAGCGCGGCCAGATCGACGCCGCAATTGAGCCGCAGACCGAGAAAAAAAATTTCTTCAATCGCGGCATGGCGGGAGACAGGCGTGACCGTCAGCGGCGCGCGATTCATGTAGGCGTCGAGCGAGTCCGGTGTGGCGAAGCGGATGGCTTCATGGCTCGGGCTGGGGTCTGCCGAGAGCAGCATCGAATGGGCATCGACGCCGAATGCTAGATAAGGCTGGCGCGTCCAGTATTTCAGGTTGTGGCGGGACTCCGCTCCCGGTCGGGAAAAGTTGGAGATTTCGTATTGCGCCATGCCGGCGGAGTTCAGCGTCGCGCAAGCCTGGGTGTAGAAGTCAGCGGTGGCTGCGTCGTCGGGCACAAAGTGAGCGTGATAGCGTGCGCCCCCGGCGATCAGTTCCCTGCCCAGGCGCGAATCCTCATCGACCTCCAACATGTAAACGCTGGCGTGCGGGACCCCGAGAGCGACAGTCTCGGCCAAGGAAAACTTCCAGCTTTCCGCAGTCTGGTGAGGTAGACCGGCGATCAGGTCAATGTTGATGCCATGGAGGCCGTTTTCGCGGAGGCGGCCGACTTCCTCAATCACCGTGGAGCGTTGGTGCAACCGCCCGACCGACTGCGCCTCTTGGTCCACGAACGATTGCACGCCCAAGCTCACGCGGTTTACACCCGCGCGCAGCAGGGTCCCGATCAGCGAATCCGTGAGCGTGCCGGGTGCGCACTCGACTGTGATCTCGGCATCCGGAGTTATTTCAAATTGATCGCGCACCGCGTCGAAGATGCGCAACAACTGCGACGCGTCAAGGATGGAGGGCGTTCCTCCGCCCAGATAAACGGAATCGACGCGTTCGTCGAATTGGCCGCCAACCTCGGCCGCCGTGGCGGGTGAGCCGGCAATGTCCTCGATCACCCGTCGAACATAGTTCTCGTAGGCAGACTTCGAGAACACGTCGGAGGCAAAGTTGCAGTAGCTGCACTTGGTCCGGCAAAAAGGGACTGAGATATAAAGTCCGAGCGGCATGTAGTCGTTATTGTATTCGCGCGGCCTTGTCCGCACTGGCCAACGTTCGCATAAAATGGAAACTGTGATGGCACGAGATCAGGAAAATTCCAGCGATCAGAATCCCAGCGACCAGACCATTGAGACCCTGTGCAACCACTGCGGGCAGGCGTTTTCAACCTTCCTTCACCAAATGGAGGAACAGAATGCCAAAGTTACGTGCCCGGCCTGCGGCAAGGAGCACACTCCTACGCTGAAGGCGGGCCGCCCTGCACGGAAGCATTGAGAATTTTGAGTCGAAAGGCTACGCCCTTGCCCGGAGCGCCTCGATCGTACGCGCGCAAATCTCATCGGGTGATCCGACGGCGGCAACCGAGACCAGCAATCCGAGGGCTTTGTAGAACTCGATCAGCGGCGCTGTGCTGCGCTCGTAGGCGGCCATGCGCACAGTGATCGATTCGGGACGATCGTCTTCGCGCTGAAAAAGCTTGCCTTCGCAACGGTCGCAGACTCCTTCCACCTTAGGCGGGTTGCCGGTGATGTGGTAGACCGCTTTGCATTTCTCGCACGTGCGGCGGCCGCTCAAGCGCGCGACAATCTCCGCCAAGGGCAGTTCGTAATTTACGACGGCATTGAGCAGAATTTTCTCGCTTTCCATGAGATGCTTGAGCGACTCGGCCTGGCCGAGCGTGCGCGGGAAGCCGTCGAGCACAAAGCCCGTGCCGCAGCGGATGCAGTCGGCGCGCTCGCGCACCATCTCCCACACGGTGCTGTCGGGGACCAGTTCGCCGCGGCGCATGTGCTCCATGGCCGCGCGCATGGCGGGACTCTGCTCGCTTTCCTTCTGCTTGGAGGCGGCGCGGAAAAGATCGCCGGTAGAGAGGTGGCAGGCATTGAGCCGCTGGTTGAGGAGATCGGCCTGCGTGCCTTTGCCCACGCCTGGGGCGCCGAGGAGCACCAGCCGCCAGGGCGCGCCGTTGGTTTGGCGGACGTCCGCGCACACGGAAGATGATGCCTGGAACCAGCCGCAGCGTTCGTGCTTGCTGGGCGCGGCTGTCACTATCGGATTACCTTGGGCGGTCGAAATATTCGCAACCATGGAGCCTCCTGGCCATAGGGCCACAAATATCCGAAAATCGTAGAAAAATACCGCACTTGGGGCGGTGATCGCAATCACATAATGGTGTTTGTAAACCTTTTCCATCCTCAACACCGTTCGGCCATCTATTTAGGGTAATCTTTAGCTTTCGGTCCGGGTCCTCAGTAGCGAATGGCGTCCAACCAAGAAGACGAAATCATAGGTAAAGCGTATGACGGCCGGCTGATGCGGCGGCTGCTCGGGTATCTACGTCCCTACAAATGGCACGTGGTGGTAGCCCTGGCAGCAATTGTTTTGAAGTCGATCGCCGACGTGCTGGGCCCATTTCTCACCAAGGTCGCCATCGACAAATACCTGGCCAAGACGCCGAGCGCCCACTCCTGGCTCGGCGATCACCTGAGCGATTCCGCGCTCAAGGGAATCGGGCAGATCGGCGGTCTCTACGTTGGGCTGCTGCTTTTCACCTTCGCGCTGGAATTCGTGCAGACCTATTTAATGCAGTGGACCGGACAGAAGGTGATGTTCGATCTGCGCAGCCAAATTTTCCGGCATCTCCAGCACATGCACGTCGCCTTTTTCGACAAAAACCCGGTGGGCCGGCTGGTGACGCGGGTGACCACCGACGTGGATGCGTTGAACGAGATGTTCACGGCGGGCGTGGTGTCGATTTTCGAGGATGTATTCGTGCTCGCCTTCATCCTCGCCATCATGCTCGACATGAACTGGAAGCTCGCGTTGCTGACCTTTACCGTGCTTCCGCTGATCATTTACGCGACCAAGGTCTTTCGCGACAAGGTGCGTGACTCCTATCGCCGCATCCGCACGGCCATTGCCCGGATCAATTCGTTTTTGCAGGAAGCGGTTTCGGGCATGCTGGTGCTGCAACTGTTCAACCGGGAAAAGCGCGCCTACAACCAGTTCTCCGAGATCAACGCCTCGCACATGGAGGCCTACAAAGACGCGATCCTGGCATACGCCATCTATTATCCGGTCGTGGAAATTCTGTCGTCGATCGCGGTGGCCAGCATTATCTGGTTTGGCGGGAACGGCATCCTCCGCCATCTCAATGTGTCGACCATCGATCTCGGTTTTTCGCGAAATGGGCTTCTTACTGTCAACGTTACCGAGACGGTGATGACGATCGGCGTGCTGGTCGCCTTCATGCAATACGCCCAGCGCTTCTTCCGTCCCATCCAGGATCTGAGCGAAAAATACAACATCCTCCAGAGCGCGATGGCGGCGGGCGAGCGCGTGTTCAAGCTGCTGGATACGAAAGTTGAGATCACTTCTCCGGCCATTACGAAGAAGGCAACTGGTCCAGGCCGCATTGAATTCGACCACGTCTGGTTCGCCTATAACACCCGGGGGGCGACGGGCGCGGAAAAAAGTTCGCAGACTAGCTCAGCCGACCACAACGGCGGCGACGACACCCCCGACTGGGTCCTGCGCGACGTGAGTTTCGTCATCGAGCCCGGCCAGACCATCGCGGTCGTCGGCCATACGGGCGCGGGCAAGACCACTCTGATTTCGCTGCTCATGCGCTTTTACGACGTGCAGCGCGGCGCGATCCGCATCGATGGCGTCGACATTCGCGACATGGACCTCTCCGATCTGCGCAGCCGCATCGGGGTCGTACTCCAGGATCCTTTCCTGTTCACGGGCACGGTCGCAGGCAACATCCGGCTCGGCACCAGCCGCATTCAGGACGAAGACGTCGAGCAGGCGGCCGAGGACGTGAACCTGGCCGACTTTATTCGCACTCTTGCCCGGCGGATTCCAGGAAGAGGTGCGCGAACGCGGCTCAACGCTTTCGACCGGGCAGAAGCAGTTGATTTCGTTTGCGCGCGCGCTGGCGCATGATCCGAAGATTCTGATTCTCGATGAAGCGACGTCGAGTGTCGACACCGAAACCGAATTCCGCGTGCGCGACGCGCTCAACCGGATGGTCGAGGGCAGAACCTCGCTGGTGATCGCGCACCGCCTTTCGACCATTCAGCGCGCCGACAAGATCATTGTGATGCACAAAGGCCAGGTGCGCGAGATGGGCACGCATCAGCAACTCCTCGCCCGGCACGAGATTTACTACAAGCTCTATCAGCTACAGTACAAAGACCAGGAAATGGCGCCCGCCAATTCCCAAGCCTCGCAGTCTACCGTCGGCGCCGACGACTGAGAGCTGGCAGCTCTTAGCTCTTAGCTCTTGGCTCTTGGCTCTTAGCTGTCAGCTGTCAGCTGTCAGCGAGCCGGAGTTGTGATGGATGTCACAGCCTTTTTTCGGAGGTCACGTACTTTCGCTTGAGTTTCGCCAAAAATATTTTTCCGGGGAGAGCGGTGGCACGCGAGGTGAAGAATGCCGCTGAGATAAGTTCTCCATTAGCAATGAATTAGCGGGCGTGGAGATTTGGGCGATTTTTACATGAAGAAAAAATGCAGCCGGAGAAAAGTTCTTCACTAACAGTGACTTAGGGCTTTCGTGGAGATCAGAAACTTAGCCCATATCATGGCTGTCAAGGGCATATTGACAATAGTGTACGTACACAAGGTAACTTGCTGAAGGGCGGGGAGTTACGCCCTGCGCTCGGGGCGCCGCGCCCGGTCCTTCGCGGAGCCGTGCGAAATTTTCACAAGCCTACTGGTGTTGTTGCACGCCGATTCACCCGCCGGCGGCGTCACGGTTGATAAATCCCTAGGACGCTGATTGATCTTCAAAAAGCGAAACAAAAGCGCAAGCTTGTGAAAACGCCTGGTTGCGACATTTGACATGAGATGCACGCGGTTGGGGGATAATGGGGCAAGGTACGCCAATGAAATTGCATCGAGCCATATGTTGCTCTGTCATCTTGGTCGCCGCAGCACAAGCGCAATCCTTTGTACCGAAGGTCGGCTTCGTCCCCGATTCGGCGACCGCAGTCAAGATCGCTGAGGCTGTGCTGATTCCCGTCTACGGGAAAGAAAAAGTTGAATCGGAACGACCGTTCACAGCCAAACTGGAAAATGGCGTCTGGACTGTAGATGGCACTCTGCACTGCCCGGGGGACAAAGGCGGCGTGACGACGGACTGCGACGGTGGCGCTGCGGAAGTGAAGCTGTCGAAGAAGGACGGACGAATCCTAAGAATGATCCATTACAAGTAGCCGTTCATCTTGCCAGCTCGATACTTGTCGCAAAATCCCGATTTCACTAATTGACCGCAGGTCAGCCAACTTCTCAGTGCCGTAATGGCCGTCCGTGCTGCGAAGTGACATACTGAAATTTACGCGAGTAGAAACATTGGTCAGTCATGACGCCTTGGTATTCACGCCAAATCGAGTCGCCGTATTATTTCTTGGTGTTTGGGGCGATCTTTTTTGTCGCGGCTGTGGTCTCGACGTGCACCGGGAAAACTTATGGGCGGTACGGTGGTTGGGCCTACCGCGCCAAAGAACCGAGAGAATTTTGGTGGGCGGTCGCAATGTATTATCTCGGTGCCGTTTGTTTCGTTGGATATTTTTTGTATAAGGTGAAGACCTGACCCCTTGCGAACTTCACGGAAGCAGCCTGCTCGTATGGCAGTTCAAGACGGTAGTTGTCGTAATATCCCCATTTGCACTCATCATGCTCCAAAAAGGCGAAACAAAAGCGCACACTTGCGATAACACCTGGTAACGACAGTTGGGCGACACCATGGGAGCGTGCGCAGCTAAGCCACGGTCGCCCACGTTCTTTAAATATTCGGCCTTCATACGGCAGAAGGATTACCGAATCCCGTATGTTTTCTTTATTTCTTCGCTTTGTTGGTTGGCTTTGGTATTCATCTCGGTGTACTTTTTCGCCAGAGCTTGCGAGTCATCGAGTATCTTGTTAAATGCAGTCCGCGTTCCATTGTCGGATATGAGGATTTTGCCGTCAGAAACCTGAATCCCTCCAGCATGCGACAACGCGTATGAGTAAAGAAGAACCGCTGATTCCGCCCATTCTTGTTGGGTGCCGAGCGCCTTTACACGAAGCGAATCCGTATAAGATTGCCTCAATCCTGCCATGAACTTCTCTTGCGCAGCAGCAGAGACAGAAGACTTCACGAGTGCTTGCTGAACGACACTCGGGAACTGAGCGCAAGCTCTCGAAAGCTCCTGGTTAGCCGCTGACAATCTATTTATTTTGTCGAGCGTTTGAGACATGGCTTTCTTGTCAGCGAATGTCTCAGCGGCATATATGTCCTTGGTGGTGATACCAGCCGTTTGCGATTCAAATTTGTCGTTTGCGTCCTTGATGTATGCAAATCCAGCACGCGTAGCGTCTTCGTAAGGATCGTGTTGATTCTGAATCTGGTTTATTGTTCCCAACAGAAACAGCCACGACAGCACCCCTAAGACAGTGCGCGTTGTTTGAGATTTGGACATGCAGATGAAGCTGAGGAAAAGGATAGGCAAGCCAACAGCTGCTACGCCATGCCCCATATTCTCAGCTGTAATGCCGCTGATGCGGAATCGCATTACTGTGTTAGTCGATCCGACGGTGAGCCACGAGATTGCACCAAGACGCCAGCCAGAGAGGTTCTTCATCTTAGTCTCCCGTCGGGATTGTACTGAAAGATGACGTGGGTATGAACGCTTGGTCTGTGCAGCCTCCCCTCGAATGGGCGAGCTAGCTTTGTACCTCACAATTCCCCTGCACAGGGTAGTACTAACCTGTCTACGGGGCAGTGTTCGTAGTTGGTGAAAAATCCCGTAGGTGTTGAAAAAGTCACTCGATTAGCAGGATGAGATTCAGCGGAAGCATGTTAGAAGAAAGCATTCGCATGCTCTGTTTGATTCTGATCGTCGGAGGCCTGCTGATCATGATGGGGCAACACGACCGTTCCGAAGCGTTGTTCTACTACTTCCGCCTGGAAGATCAAGTTCCCGAACATCATCTGCTGCGGCTGATCGACAAGCACATCAGCTTCGAGTTCGTACGGCAGCAACTGAAAGACAGCTACAGCGAGACAGGGCGACCGTCGATTGATCCTGAGTTGCTGCTGCGCATTCTGCTGATCGGCTATCTGTACGGCATTACCAGTGAGCGCAAACTTGTAGAAGAGTTGCGCATGCATCTGGCCTGGCGATGGTTCACCGGTCTTGGGTTCGATCAGGAGATTCCGCATCACTCGACCTTCTCCAAGAACCGGCACGGGCGATTTCAGGAGTCGAAGCTGTTTGAGCAATTGTTTGAGCAGATCGTGCGGCAGTGTGTGGAAGTGGGACTGGTGAGCGGAAAGAATCTCTCCGTCGATGGCAGCTTCGTGGAAGCGAACGCCGCCAAGGAGAGCCGGATTCCACGGGAGCAGTTAGCGGAAGCAGCCCAGGTCCATCACACCGTGCGGCAGTATCTGCGGGAAGTGGAAGAGCAGAACCCGGTGGAGGAGCCGGTGCACGAGCAGGATCAGGTGTCGACCACCGATCCCGATTCCACCTATGCCACCAAAGGCGGCACCCCGGCGCGTCTCGGTTACTACGACAACTATCTGGTGGATAACGACAGCTGTGTGATCGTCGGAGTGCAGGCCACGGCGGCGCGCATGAGCCAGGAGACGGTGGCTGCACAGGACATGCTGACCCGTTTTGCCGAGTGGCAAGGACGAAAGCCCGAATCGGTGGCGGCCGACACGACCTATGGGAACGGGGAGTTCTTACAGTGGCTGGCCGATCGCGGCATCACTCCCTACATGCGGACCCGCGACAGTATCCACAGAAAGAGGAGTCCATTCTTCGGTCCCGAGCGTTTCACGTACGAACCGGAGCACAATCGCTATATCTGTCCCGCTGGCCAGCCACTCAACTACGGGGGTCGAGTTTATCGGAATCGCGCCTTCAACTACATCGGGACACGCAAAAAGTGTGGCCCGTGCTCGCTCCGACCACAGTGCACCAGTGCCGCTTTCCGGGGCCTCATCATCCACCAGAACGAACCCGCCCGACAACGGGCGCGGGAGTTGGTCAACACGCCAGAGTTCGCCAAGGCACAGCGGCAAAGGAAGAAGGTGGAAGCCTTGTTCGCGGAACTGAAGAATCAGATCGGATTGCGGCGCTTGCGTCTACGGCGACTCAGGTTTGTGCGCGAGCAGTTCTTCCTGGCCGCAGCTGCGCAGAACCTCAAACGCTTGGTCCGGTTCCTCGGCCGTCCACCAGCCTCAACGGTTCTCGCCACCTAGAAAAAAGAGAGGAACGACTCGGCTCCACTCACAGGCAGAGCACAAGGTCGCTTCAAACATCGAGTTTTTCAACACCCACTCCCGATTACACTCATCATGCCCGGTAGGCTCTGACATACGGTCTCGGACAGCCAAAGAAGGCGCAATCTTCTACCACGTGGCGCCGTCGTTCCGCGTCGTGCGAATCTTCGCACCATCCACCATGCAGCGAGTACGAGCGCATGAATTCATTTAGTCCCGGAGCGCAGATCGGCAGACCCGCATATCCGCGGGAGGCTCGGATTCAGGAAAAACAACTCAGGGAGGGCTTTAAGCGCTGGACAAGCGGTATTCGGCGGGACTTCGGTCCCCCCTTTTTGTTTGGAAGGGCCAGCGCAATTTTGCGATTTGGGTTGCGCGGCAGAACTACGTGAGGTTAGATTCGCCTGTGACCTGGAGAATTTGGAATACCCATGAAATTCTTGGAAATGATCAGTAAACCCGGCGCGTTGGTGAGCGGATGGACGAGCGCAATTCTGTGCTTTAGCGCAGCGAGCGGATTTTGGTTGGCCGCGGAACGTGGAAGAGCGATCTGCTGGGCGGTAATTGGCACGATCGAAGTGGTGGCGATTATTTGGTAGAGCGCCGCATTAGATCGACACCTCGAAAGCAATCCGACCGCTTGGGCTCCCTTACAATTGCAGCGTGCAAATTCTGATCTCCGCCGGGGAAGCTTCGGGTGAGATGTATGGAGCGGGGCTGATTGAAGCTCTGCGGACTCGTCTCTCGAGGGACCTCACCGTCTTTGGCGCGGGCGGCGAGCGCATGCGCGCAGCCGGCTGCGATATCGTGGTCGACGCCAAGGACCTCGCGGTGGTTGGCATCACGGAGATTTTCAGCCATCTACCGAAAATTCTGGGGCTCTATAAGAAACTGATTCGCGCCGCCGACGAGCGGCGCCCCGACCTCGCCGTCGTCATCGACTCGCCCGCCTTCAACTGGCGCGTGGCGCGGCAGATGCGCAAACGCGGTATCCCTGTCGTCTATTACGTCTGCCCGCAGTTCTGGGCGTGGCGGCAGGGGCGCGTGAAGCTCTTGCGCAAGTATGTGAATAAAGCCCTTGTCATCTTTCCTTTTGAGGAGAAGTTTTATCGCGATCGCGGGGTGGACGCGACGTTTGTGGGCCATCCGCTGGCCGATTCGCCAGCGCCGGCGATTACGCGCGAAGCGTATGCCGCCGAGCATGACCTCGACTTGGGCAAACATTGGATCACGCTGATGCCGGGCAGCCGTCGCAAAGAGGTGCGCATGAACCTGCCCGCGATCCTCGGAGCGGTGGATCGCCTGGGCTCCGGCTATGAATTCCTGCTGCCAGTGGCGCGCACGCTGGAGCCGGCATTCTTGCAGAGATTGATAGAGACGCGGCAAGCCGTGTCTCTACGCGACGGTGGCGGCCGACGCATTCGTCTGGTTCCCGAGGCTCTGCCAGCTCTCTACCACTCCCGCGCCGGAATCATCGCCAGCGGCACAGCGACCGTCGAGGCGGCGATCATGGGCACGCCCTTCGTCATGGTCTATCGCGTTTCGCCCGTCACCTATGCGCTCGGCAAGCCCCGCCTCAAGGTCGCCCACTACGCGATGGTCAACCTGATCGCGGGGGATGAGGTAGTTCCGGAACTGGTCCAAAGTAAGTTCACCGCCGAAAACATCGTGGCCGAGTTGCGGAAGATCATCCCGGACGGGGAGCCCCGAACGCGCATGTTACAGGGCCTGGCGGCCGTCAAGGAGAAACTCAGGCATGGGAGCGCGGGCGCACACCCTTCCGAACTGGCTGCGGAAACGATCCTGAAAATGATCCCGGAAGTTCCCGCGCTCGCAGCCGAGGGAAACTCTGATTAAGTGCCGGCAAAAGGCGGAAACCACAGGGTACACCGAGGTACACAGGGGACCCCGGGGACTTAATCAGACCTTCCCCAGTCGCCGAATAGAAAACTCACTGCCCGCCGCAGAACTCGGGCGGACAGTCTGCGGGCGCTTGGGTTCGGATGTTGCGCACTCCATTCTTGATGTGGACTGTCGTCATAACGGCGGGATAGGCCCACCAGAATTTACGAAGGTATTTGTCGCCGGGAAGCCATGAGTGGGGCTTCTTCAACTCGTAAGCCACCAGCCACTCGGCCGCGAACAATGCTCCGTATTTGCCAACCAGATGCGAATTTCCCGGCACCTTCGTGACCCAGGGAGCGCCCGCGGCAAACTCATGGTCGAGCACCAGTTTGTGGGTCGTAAAACGTAACGTCTCGGCTCCGGCGAGTGCGGCCATCACGCCGATGAACTTCTTGTCGATGACTTTTTCTTGTGGCTCGGGCTTGTTGGGAAGCATGACGGGCCGAGCGATGGGGGGAGAAATCGTTATCGATTCGCCCTCGGGATATGTTTCCTTGAGCGCTGGGCCGGACTGCTGATTTTGGGCGAAAGCGGAGAGGGCAACCATCAGGATCGCCAAGGGTGTGAAAACGAGCAAGCGGGCAGTCGGCAAACACGGCTCCTTCGGCTTGAAACGCGAAGTCCAATGCCGGAGGAGAACGCCAAAAAGCCTGCTGGCTGCGCGATTCGAGATGAATTTGATCATCTTTGTGCAACCGGTGCGCCATGTGCATGCCTATTTTGGGAACCCTGTTCTTAACGGAGTGCGGGCGCCTTCCCGAGGTGGAACTCATTTGCGGGCTAACTATGTGCAGAGATTTTGGCTGCGTGGCCCTGGTTTTTCCACTGAACTCGGCTGGGGCCCATCCTGACTAGCGCTCAAAATGAAAACCACGGAGGACACAGAGGACACGGAGGAATCTTAAGGTAGTAATCTGAAAAACCCCCGCGTCCTCAGCGTCCTCAGCGGCTTTCATTCGGAGCAGTGTGGCACTACCGGTGATTTCGCGGTTTGTCAAAATTTGGCCCACTTGTCCCCCCAGCATCTTTTGCGGGAAAATTGACATCATAGTTAATGCGGTAATCCCAGGAGACCTAACTGAATGCTCTTCCAGTCTCGGCTCGTGCGCCGGGCGCGTTCCGCCTATCTTCTAATACTGCTCACTGTTCTTGCCTCGGGGGCATGGGCAGCCGAGAAGGCGCGCATGCGGGTCGACGACTATCAACTCGCCGTCGAACTGCTGCCTGAAACTCATCACCTCAGCGCGCACGCCATCGTCAAGGTCACGGCGCTTGAAGATCTCAGCACGGCGACTTTCCAGCTGAATAATGCGCTGCGCGTGACCAAGCTGGTCGACGCCAATAGCAAGCCCCTTTCCCCTGAGCGCAGCACGCAGGACTCGAGCATAAGATTCGGCCTCAACTCAAGCCTCCAGAAAAATACCAGCACGACTTTCGCGTTCGATTATGAAGGAACGCTCGAAAATGCCGATGACAGCCCGGTTCAGGGATTGAAGCTCGCCTATGTCGGTCCCGATACCAGTTACCTGCTTTATTCGGGGCTTTGGTTTCCGGTGGCGGGATACGGCGTGAACCGGTTTACCGCGACCATGAGCGTCACCGTCCCGGCCCACATGGTGGTGATTGGCAGCGGTAAAGAGTCGGCGCCGCCCGAAGCGAGCGCCAAAGGGCCCGAGAAGAAACCTTCCCTCCCCATCTCACTTGCCAGCTCAAAGACCTTTGTCTTCCGCTGGAGCAAGCCGAGTTTCCCCGGCACGATCATCGCGGGCAGCTTTAAGGAATACAAAAGCGACGAGGCTGGTATCGACCTGCACATCTTTTTCAAACCAATCCACGAAGGCCTGGC
Source organism: uncultured Acidobacteriaceae bacterium (assembly GCA_963698865.1). Lineage (GTDB taxonomy): Bacteria > Acidobacteriota > Terriglobia > Terriglobales > Acidobacteriaceae > Acidiflorens. Next base: position 548,381 of record CAVOSL010000008.1, read on the forward strand.
GTCCGAATACGCTTCGACTGCGGTGAAGGAATTCACCTACTTCATCACGCAATACGGGATTCCGCCTTCGTCGCGGCTGCAGGTGGTCGAGATTCCCGATGATACAGTGCCATCGGCATCCGCTCCTGAAATTGCCGCCATCGCCAGCCGCGCCGTCAGCGAGAAGGTCAACTACCGCCTGCTGGCTGATACCATCGCGCACCAGTGGTGGGGAGTTTCGGTGACTCCGGCGACGAAGGACGACTGGTGGATCAGTGACGGATTCGCGCGCTACTCCGAAGCGCGCTACGTGGAAAGCGCGTACAGGCACGGCCGGGCTTGAGGAAATGGTGAAGGATATGTCAGTCGGCGCGCTCGCCTATGACAGCGTGCCGCTCTCAAGCTCCGACAAACTTGACTACTTCTCGCCCGAGTTTCAGTCGCTGGTCACCGATAAAGGCGCGATGATCCTGCACATGCTGCGTTATGTCGTGGGCGATACCAAGTACCTGACCATCATGCGCGATTTCGCGACGCAATACGCCGGCAAGCCCGCGACCTCCGACGATTTTCGCAAACTCGTGGAAAAAGTCTACGGCCAGCGGCTCACCTGGTTTTTCTCGCAGTGGATGGATTCGACCAGCGCTCCGGAATTTAAAACCAAATACACGGTCTACCGCCTCGGCAACAACAAAGGCTTCCGCATCGTGGGCGCGATTCAGCAGGACCTTGACCTGTTCCGCATGCCAGTGAAGTTGCGCATCGACACCGACGGGAAAACGGAAGAGAAGCGCATCGAGGTAGTAGGAACCGATTCGCCGTTCTCGGTGGAGACGTTCGGGCGGCCGCGCCGGATCTCGATTGATCCCGACAACCACGTACTAACGAACTCGAAGGACATCAAGCTGCGCTCCTCAATCGTGCGTGGACAGGGCATGATTTCGCAGGGCGATCTGGCGGGCGCGCTGAGCGAGTTCAACAAGGCGCTGGACGTCAACAAGAACAGCTCGCTCGCCCACTACCGCATCGCGGAAGTGTTCTTCATGCAGCGAAACTATCAATCCTCGGCGAATGCCTATCGCGAGTCGCTTAACGGCGATGGCGATCCGCGCTGGACCGAGGTCTGGAGCCATCTGCAACTGGGCAAGATTTTCGATATCACCGGGCAGCGCGAGCGCGCGGTCAACGAATACCGGCAGGCGCTTCAGACCAACGACAACACGCAAGGCGCGCTGGACGAGGCCCGCCGCTACATGCAAAAAGCCTTCGAGCCGCAACCGAACGGGTGAGACCCGTCACGATCTCCGCAAAAACGAAGACCCGCACGCGGGGGGATCCGCGACACGGGTCAGGAGGAAACATGAACAGCATATCCCTCGTCCCTCAATGTCAAGTAGTATTATTGACTTTATGGAATAAGGCAAGCGCGCGGCAAAATCGCGCCTTTTCGACCTGCAATCACCCTTTGGCCCCCTGAAATCCCTTCCGCCGCTGCTCGCTGTAGCGACGCAGCGCGTCTTCCAGAATCGGATACGCTCGCGCCGCCGGCTCGATCTCATCCACCTCGACCGACTTCCCTTCCAGCTGCTTGTAGTCCTGAAAAAAGCGCCGCAGCATCAGCAGCCGGTGCGACGGCATCTCCGCCGCTTCGCGGTAAGCGTTGAACTCGGGATCTTCGGTCGCGATGGCGACGATCTTATGATCCTTCTTGCCCGAGTCGATCATCGTCATCAGCCCAATCGCACGCGCGTGGATGATGGTGAGCGGAACGACCGGCTCCTGGCATAGCACCAGCACATCGAGCGGGTCGTCGTCTTCGGCGAGCGTTTGCGGAACGAATCCATAATTCGCGGGATAGTAGACCGCCGAATACAGGATGCGGTCGAGTTTGATGAGGCCGCTGGCCTTGTCGAGTTCGTATTTCACGCTCGATCCAAAGGGAATCTCAATGACGGTGTTGAACTCCTGGGGGAGCTTGTCGCCGGGGGTTACGTCGTGCCAGGGATGGATCATGGATGGCCTTTCCGTGTAGCGCGCACGCCCTCGTCCGCGCAGGTAGCTTATCTGATGCACGGGCGCGGACAAGAGTATCCGTACAGGCAGTCTATTCGATGCATGCACGCGGACAGGAGTGTCCGCGCCACACACTACCCGCAAGCCTACCAGCAGATGCCTTGGTAGGTTTTCGCGCCTTCGGGACGTTTGGCGCGATCAAGGTGGATGAGGTCGATGACGATCTGTTCCGGCCGCAGATATTGCTCCAGCCGCTCTTTGCTCGCGGACTTGTTGCCGAGAATCACTACCTCGGCTGAGCGCATCACGCTTTCGAGGTCTGAGGTAAGCACCGAACCGATGTGCGGGATGACTTCTTCGATGTACTGGCGATTCGCCCCCGCCAGGCGGCCGAGCGAAACGTCTTCGTCCCACACCCACACTTCCAGGCCTTCGCCCATGAGGCGCTTGATAACCTGCACCTGCGGGCTCTCGCGCAGATCGTCGGTGCCCGCTTTGAAGCTGAGGCCCAGTTGCGCGATTTTCTTTTTGCCGGTGCTCAAAACCATGTCGACCGCGCGATCAATGTGCTCGGCATTGCTTGGCATCAGCGATTCAAGCACGGGCAGCTTCAGGTCAAGCTCCTTCGCCTTGTAGGTGATCGCTCGCAGATCTTTCGGCAGACACGAACCGCCAAAGGCAAATCCGGGAGACAGGTAGGCGGGAGAAATATTGAGCTTCGTATCCGAGGTGAAAATCTTCGTGACCGCCTGCGCATCCACCCCGAGGTGCTTGCACATCGTGCCCATCTCGTTGGCGAAGCCTACCTTCAGCGCGTGATAGCAGTTCGAAAAATACTTCACCATCTCGGCGACGGGAATAGTGGTTTCGTAGAGCGTGGCCGGCACATCTTTGTAGAGTTCGCGCAACGGCGCGAGGTGAGTGAGATCGCTGGCCCCGAGAATCGTGTAGGGCGGATTGAGGAAGTCGGCAACGGCGCTCCCCTCGCGCATGAACTCGGGGTTGTAACAGACGGTAAAATCCTGCCCGCACTTCTTGCCGCTTTCTTTTTCAAGAATGGGCAACGCTACTGTTTCGGTCGTTCCGGGCAGCACAGTGCTGCGCAGAACAAAGACGTGTGGGGACTTCTTCTGGCGAATGGCGGCGCCAATTTCGCGTGCGACGTTCTCGATGTGGCTGAGATCGAGTTTTCCGTTCTTCAGGCTCGGCGTACCGACGCACACAAACGAGACTTCGGAGTTCAGCACCGCTTCGGTCGCATCGGTGGTGGCATGAAGGCGGCACGATTTGTTGGCCTCCGCGACCATCTCGCTCATGCGCGCCTCGATGATCGGCGTGCGCCCCGAACCGAGCATCTCAACCTTGGCGCGGCTCACGTCGACGCCAATGACCTTGTGGCCCATGGACGCAAAACACGCGGCCGACACCGACCCGACATATCCCAAACCGAAAATGCTAACTGACAAGCCCACGGCCCAAATTCTCCTGATGGTTAGTGCGCGACAATCCCCTCGCCAACTATATCAACTCCCGCGCAATGCCTTGCGCAGTCCGTCCGCAGTCTCATGTTCGGAACAACAAGATATTTATTTTCAATACGTTAGCTGCGTAATTTTCAATCGTATCGGAAGCACGGTTCTGGGCGATGCAAAAAACGAAGCAGCGACACTCATCGGTAATCCTGGCCGATTTCGCCGGCGTTGGGACCATCCATTTAGGCATGTAAGATAGGGTAACTGTGGCTTCGGGATGGCACAAGCTGGCGCGCGTCTTCCAAGCAGACTGGAAGGAAATTCGCACGCGCGGCGGGCAGGAACTCCACAAACGCAGCGATCTTTTGCGTTACCGGGTGGGCTTGGGGCCAGCGGCGATTCACGTCTCCGCAGACAGGCCGCCCGCGACCGCGGCGCCGATCGGCCATCAGGGAAATTTCTTTTTCGCTCCGGGCACCGCGGCTGACCGCGCGGAGTTGCTACGGAAGCACCTGCCCGATCAAGCTGAGGCCATCGTGCGCGAAGCGGATGAGATCTGCCAGCACAATTTTCGCCTGCTCGGCTACCAGAACCTCGACTACGGCGCGGAGATCGACTGGCATCTCGATCGCGTGCATGGCAAGCGGGCGCCCCTCGAACCCTGGTTCAAAATTCCATTTCTCGATTTCGCCGTCGTCGGCGACCACAAAGTTACATGGGAGCTCAATCGACACCAACACCTGGTCACGTTGGCCAAGGCCTTCCAGCTGACAAAAGATGAAAGATACATTCGCGAGTTGATCACGCAGTGGCGCAGTTGGACCAAAGCCAATCCCTATCCGCTGGGCATTAACTGGGGCAGCACGCTGGAAGTCGCCTTTCGCAGCCTGTCGTGGATCTGGGTCGATCAGTTGCTCGCGAATGCACCGGCATACTCGGAATTTCGTGCTGAACTGCTGCCCGCGCTGGCCTTTCACGGCCGCTACATCGCTCGCTTTCTATCAACGTATTTTTCTCCCAACACTCATCTGCTGGGCGAAGCGCTGGCAATGTTCTTCATCGGCACGCTTTACCCGCAGTTCCCACAGGCAGCGAGCTGGCAAGGCGAGGGATGGAAAATCGTGCGCCACGAAGCGGGACGGCAAGTTCGTCCCGATGGAGTTTATTTCGAGCAGTCGCTTCACTACCACGTCTATGCGCTCGACTTCTTTCTGTATGCCCGTTTGCTGGCGGCGCAGAATGGAATCGAGGTTCCGCCGGCCTATGACGACGTTGTGCGGCGAATGCTCGACGTGGTCGCGGCCCTGGCCCAGGCCGGCTCCGCGGAGGGCTTCGGCGATGACGATGGCGGGCGCCTGTTCAATCCCCGCCGCAATCGAACCGAGCATATGACGGACCCGTTGGCCCTCGGTGCGGTGGCTTACGATCGCGGCCTTTCGGCGCAACTGACTGAGGAAGCCATTTGGTTGTTTGGCGAACGCGCGATTGCGGGGACTGCCTGCGCGGACAAGAGTGTCCGCGCCACACAAGAATCCTTCCCGGATGGCGGTCTTTACGTTCTCACCAGCTTCGAACCATACACCCAGACCATGGTGATCGATGCCGGTCCGCAGGGGATCGGCCGCTGCGGACACGGCCATGCCGACGCGCTGAGCCTCCGGTTGACCATGAAGGGCGCGCGCTGGCTGGCGGACTCAGGCAGCGGCGTCTATATTTCGTCAGACCCGTCAGAACGTAATGCGTTTCGCGGCACGGCAGCACACAGCACAATGCGCGTTGACGGCGTAGACCAGGCAGTTCCCGTCGAGCCGTTTTCGTGGACAAACATTCCAACCACGCGCGTCGAGAGTTGGATGACCGGGAGAACCTTCACTTACTTTGCCGCGAGTCACAACGGATATGAACGCCTTCCGGATCCTGTAACGCACCAGCGTTCCGTACTGCGCATGCATGACGGAGGCGGTGGCCGCGGGATCTGGCTCGTTCGCGACGTTGCCTTCGGCGCGGCCGAGCACGACCTGGAACTGAACTGGCATTTTGCCGACGATCTGGTAGTGCGCGAGGCAGGGGCTTCGGAGTTTCTCGCGCTCCGGCCCGGAGCCGAGACATGCGGCTTGCGCCTGATCATCCCGGATCGGACGGAATGGAATGGGAGCATCGTACAAGGCCGAATCTCTCCGGCATACGGCCGCTTCGAAACCGCTCCGGTCTTGCACTGCGCCGCCCTGGTCAAGCTGCCCAATGAAATCGCGACCGCGCTGATCGCAGAAAGCCAAGTCGGCGCGTCCGAACCGGGCCGGAAAAGCGCGGCCATGACCAGAAAGCGACAGGCCGCCGTCCAAATCTACGAACTGCACGACGGCTCCGAAACTTATGCATTCTTCTTCTTGCGCGCGACAAGCAGCCCTGGAGCGCGGGCCCGTGGTCGTCGGACGCCGAAGTGCTCTGCTGCCGGATCAAGCATGAAAGGATCGAGCACCTGATCGTCATTGGCGGCAGTTCGGTCGCGTGGCGAGGCGACCTCCTGCTCAACGCTAGTGGGCCGTTCCAGTTTTTCGAGTGGCGACGGCGCGACGGGGTCTTGAATTCGGAGCGGGAGAAATTTTCCACAACTCCGGCCTTCCAGGAATTAACATCAAGTTTGCAGAGTCCCTCCTCCGTTTTGCATCCGGCCTCTACGTACGCGGAGAAGCCTTAAATGTGCGGCATCGCGGGCATTCTGGAATTCGGCCGGGACGCGCGGGCAAGCGCCACTGCCCTCCGCGAAATGTGCCACGTAATGGCGCATCGCGGCCCGGACGACGACGGCTTCTATACCGATGGCTGCGCCGGCATCGGCATGCGCCGACTCAGCATTGTCGACCTGAAGACCGGCCACCAGCCCATCTCCAACGAAGATGGAACGCTGTGGATCGTTTACAACGGCGAGATCTATAACCACCAGCCGCTCCGCGAACAACTGATTGCGCGCGGCCATTCCTATCGCACGCACAGCGACACGGAAACCATCGTGCACCTGTTCGAGGAGTACGGCGCCGATTGCGTCGAGCATCTGCGCGGCATGTTCGCGTTCGCGATCTGGAACCGCAACACGAAGACGCTCTTCATTGCGCGCGACCGCCTCGGCATCAAGCCGCTCTATTACAAGCTGACTCCGGAACGGCTGCTCTTCGGTTCCGAAATCAAAGTACTGCTGGCGCATGGCGGCATTCGGCCGGAGTTCAACCGCGCGGCGCTGCCGGAGTATCTGGCGTTCGGCTACCTGTCCGCGGAGGAGACCTTCTACCAAGGCATCACCAAGCTGCCGCCCGGCCACACCATGACGGTCGGCTTGGATGGCAAACCAGAGATTCGCCAGTACTGGGACCTCGATGCCTCGAAACCGCACGAATTGCGCGATGAAGCCTACTATGTGCGCAGCTATCGCGAGCTGCTCGAAGGCGCGGTCGAAAGCCATCTGATGAGCGACGTGCCACTCGGTGTCTTCCTCAGCGGCGGCGTGGATTCGAGCGCCGTCGCGGCGTTGATGACGAAGATTCGCCGCGAGCCCATCGAAACTTTCTCGGTCGGCTACGGCGAGCAGAACTACAGCGAACTGCCATTCGCGCGCACCGTCTCACGGCACATCCAGTCGAAGCACCATGAAGTCGTGGTCAGTGAAGAAGATTTCTTTGGCGCGCTGCCGCACCTGATCTGGCATGAGGACGAGCCCATCGTCTGGCCCTCCAGCGTCTCGCTCTACTTCGTCGCCAGGCTGGCGCGCGAGCGCGTGGTGGTCGTGCTCACCGGCGAGGGCGCCGACGAAACTCTGGCGGGCTACACGCGCTATGCCTTCACCCTGAAAAATGCGGCCATGGATCGAGCCTACCGCAGCGTGGTACCCGGCGCATTGCGGCGGGCGCTGCGAAATTCCATAGCCAACTCTTCTCTACTCGGCGCTACCGCGCGGCGAAAACTCGAGCACACGTTCCTCGGCAAAGACGGGGCGGCGTGGGACTCGTTTTACTTCGATAACTTCTTTTCCGCCTTCAGCGGCACGGAGCAGAGCGAGTTGCTGACCGGCGAATTCGCCCAACAATTTGCGCCGGGCACCGCCTACAAAAACGTACTGGCTTATTGGGAGCGTTCGGCGACGCAGGCCGGCGGCGAAATGCTCCAGCGCCTCCTCTATACCGACATCAAAACCTACCTCGTCGAATTGCTCATGAAGCAGGACAACATGAGCATGGCCGCGTCAATCGAGAGCCGCGTGCCTTTTCTCGATCACGTGCTGGTGGAATTTGCGACGCGCATCCCGCGCGAGGTGCAGCTGCAAGGTCTGACGGGCAAGCGGATTCTTAAGAAAGCGATGGAAGACTTGTTGCCCAATGAAATTCTTTACCGGCCAAAGCTGGGCTTCCCGACCCCGTGGAGCCGCTACCTCGCCGGTCCGCGGATCGAGACCATTCGCGCCCTGCTCGTCGAGCCGCGCAGTCTGCATCGCGGATATTTCCGGCGCGAGGCGATCGAGAAGCTTTTTGATGACCACCGCGCCAAGCGCCGCGATAATTACGACCGCATTTGGCGGCTGCTGAACCTCGAACTCTGGCACCGGGTGTGTCTCGAAGGTGAATCGCACGATGAGGTGGGGGCGCCGGAGATGCGGCTGGCATCGACGCATTGAGATGTTATGGCATCTCTACTTGCGGAATGGCACGGTTTACATGCCTACGGTAGCTCGAACCGAAGCGGGCTACTACCTGGACATTGATCCCGTGGAAGTGGTTCCCGCCGCAGACAGTGAAAATTTGCAAAGCACAATCGGAAAGGCCCTAAGCAAGGGGAATCCCGTTGCACCGACGCCAACGCGCGCGACGTTTCCGAAGCCGGTTGTATCGAAATACGCCAAGGTGAAATCGTGGTCAGCCTTTGAGAAAGGGACATTGGTTTGGTCGATTGTCGAAAATTCAGGTAACTATCAGATTGAGCCGCATCGGAAAGCCCCAGATAAAGGTTGGGAGGATGACCCTACCCGAATCGAGCATTTGCCGCCGGGCACAACACTCGAAGAAGTTGCCCAGAGAGTTGCTGCCATGATTCGATTGTCCGAAAGAGTTGATTAGCACGATGCGAGATTCTTGTCTTTCAAACGCTCACATTGCCTGCCATCTTCGGGAAGCGCATCGGCATTCCCTCCCGTGGTGTTCTCACACCTTTAAACGTGGCACGGACCGTCGGCTTACCCCGCCTGAGCCGTGCCGGCCGGCGCATTGCTCTTCCGCAGAAACGCCGATTGCAAATTTAATGTGAAGTGGTCCAGGTCGGGAGGCGTGTACATGCGCTTAAGCGCCAGCGGGTCGTCGCCCGAACGCACCGAGCCGTAAGTGGTCAGCACGGCCGATTTGAATCCGGCTTCGCGCGTGATCCCCAGCGTCTGGCCCGACCAGTGCGGATTCAGCGCCGGGTGCGGGTAGGAGAAGTGTTCGACCACCGCGCCGATTTTTTCCTCAAGCCTCTGCTTGCATCCCACAATTTCCGAGCGCGCCTCGCCCGGGGTTACCTGCGCAACGTTGGGATGCGAAAGCGTGTGGCCGCCGATCGTGTGCCCAGCTTTTTTGAGCGCCCGCACCTGCTCCCAGTCCATCATGAGCCCATGCTTGGCCTGGGCATGAGCAGGTTCGATCTCCAGAGCCTCTTCTATCCCCTCGACAAATGCCCGCTGCTCGGCTCCCGCCAACGCGGCTCCGCGATCCCAAGCGACCGGCATTGCCGCCTGGCGCTCCGCAGGCGAGCCAAGCTTGTAAGTTCGATTCGTCCCCGGGTAAGTCCACTCTGACTTTTTCGTTGTATTGAACGCATAACGAATCCGGCAGTACCAAGGTAATGTCCCGTTTTCAACCGCATCGACCATAATGTAAAAGGTCGCGGGGACGCCGTACCGGCTCAAAATCGGCAGGGCAACCTCGTAGTTGTCGGCAAAACCATCGTCAAAAGTGACCGCCACGGCCCGGGGCGGCAGTTTCCGGCCAGACGCAGCGAACTCAGCAACCTCGTCGATGGTCACCGGCGAGAACTTGCGGGCCAGGGTTTCCATGTGGCGCTCGAAATGAATGCGCGCTCGCGAGGAGCCCAGAATATAGTCGGTTAGCTGTGGTTCTTCGACCACCGAGTGATAGGCAAGGATGGCAGCGGCGGGCGTGAAAAAGCGGCTGGCTACGGGAAGAATGGAACTGCGCAGAAGCGCTTTTTTCAACCAGCGCTTGGATTTTGACGCCAGCACTCTCGGATTTCTCCCGCTCTTCGCGACTCGCAGCGACGCTATGATAGCATACGGTTTCAGGGGTTCCAGCCGGCCTTTCCGGGGCAACCATACTTTAATCAAAGGCGTAATCGCGGCCATGGAAGCGGCGTTTGTGCGTCCGGTAAAGCGCCAGAGAATAATCGAAACGGGGGCGATGTGAGTACCAAAGAACAAGTAACCGATCTGTTTACACAGACTGTCGATGACTGGGCAAAGTTTTACGACGATCCGAAGCCACCCACGCTGACCGCGCAAAACTTCGTATCGCGCCGCCGTTTCGCCATTCAGATGATTGAAGCGCGACTCCCCAAGGGTGCCAAGATTCTTGACGTAGGCTGCGGCACCGGCCACCTCGCCGCCGAACTTGCCCGCCGCGGCTATACCACCTGCGGCACCGACTTGTCCGAGGGCATGATTCAATATGCCCGCACGCACTACAATCCCGACTCATTCCAGGTCGCCGACATCGAAAAGCTTCCATTCCCCGACAACACCTTCGACGGCATCGTGTGCCTCGGTGTAGTCGAGTACCTCGCAGCCGACGACAAGGCCTTGACCGAAATACACCGCGTGCTGAAGCCCGGCGGCTTCGCCGTTATCACGACCCCCAGCAGCATCTGCCCATTCTTCTACATGGACCGCGCCCTGATCAGGTTTCGCTTTGCGGTCCGGCCCGCGCTGGGCGCGGTGCGCCGCATGTTTGGCGGCAAGCTGCGGGACGCGCAGCCCTATCCCAAAGTCCAGCATCGCCGTTACCGCAAGGGCAGTTGGGAAAAGCTTCTCCGCTCGCACGGACTCCAGCTTGACGATTGGGTTTGCCACGCCTGGGGGATGTACGGCATTGAGCGCTTCTGGTCACAAGGCGGCTTCTGCCGCGCCAGCGATCGCTTCGCGCGCAATGGCGCAATCAACTGGGTCGCCTCCGATCAGCTGGTCTGCGCAAAAGCGGTGAAGTAGGGATTTAGGGATTGAGGGATTGAGGGATTGAGGTATTGAGGGATTTAGGGAATTCAATCTCTCAATGATTCAATGCCTCAATGATTCAATCTCTCAATGATTCTAGTGCTGCTTGCTCTTACCCTTTTCCTTCAAGCGCCCCTTCAAAGAGCTTCCGCCACGAGCGCTCGTGCCCGTACCCTTGCCACCCTTGTTATTGAAATTGATCCCAGAGCTGCGGGAGTCCTTACTGGTTTTTACAGTGGTGGCGCGCGGTGTCTTCTTGGTGGCATGCCCGCCTTTGGTCGTTTTCTCGCGTTCGATCCTTTGCAGTTGTTTGCTCGACGAACCCGCGGTCTTCCCCTTTGGCGCCTTCACGACCGCTGTGCTCTTGGGCTCGCTCTTCGCTTCGTGGGATTTTGACGTTCCCTTTTGTGCGAACCCGTTCAGGCTCATGGCCAACGTGATCGCCATTACCGCTACCAAAAATCGCATTTCACTCCCCTAGCCCGAACCGCATTCTGTCAGTTGATTCGGAAAGACCCGATCGGAGGCACGCCTCGACTCTGCCACCTACAGTATGTTAACCCGGGGCCCGGCGAAAGCACTCATCCAAATCGAAAGCACTATACCGGCCTGCTTACGGCATCTCTTCGAACCTATTTAAAGGTGCCCAGCGATCGCCCTAAGCCATTATTTGTTAAATAGTTACATAATGAATACGAGAAATAGCTTGAATGGTGCTTAATACCGGCTCCGCCGCCAGGTCAAAATCGTATTGACCCCATAATTCCACACCGAACTGATCGCCGTTCCCGAAACTCCTGCGATGTACCAGGGAATCGCCTGCCGGTGCAGAAAGGCCGCGAAGCTGACGTTCATCAGCGCGCCGACCGAACAGGCCAGATAAAACGTCAGCAGGCCGGTCAGCAGGCGCCATCCGCGCAAGCGCCGGTCGCGGAAGGTCACCACATTGTTCAACAGGAAGTTGAAGGTCATCGCGGCCACGGTTGCGGCCGTCTGCGAGACCACGAAACTTGCCTGCACGGACTTGTAAAGCAGCGCCAGCGTGCTCAGGTGAACGATCATTCCGAGGGAGCCGACCAGCACGAACATCACAAAACGTGTCGGCACGTAATTGCCGATCATCTTGTCGATCAGCAAGAACAAATATTCCAGCTCGACGTTGACATCGAGCTTGCTCTCGCCGTGCTCGCGGCTGCGAAACCGGTAAGGTACCTCGGCCACGCGCACCGGCCGCGGGCTCGACGCCAGCACATCGACCAGTATCTTGAATCCCGAACCCGTCAGCCGGTGCACGATCTCCTGAAAAAAGTGCCGATCGATGACGAAAAATCCGCTCATTGCGTCCGAGATATCGCAATGGCACACCAGCCGGCTGACCCGGTTTCCCATGTTGCTCAGCCACACGCGGCCGCGCGAAAACTCGCCCTGGCCGCCACCGTCGAGATTGCGGCTCGCCACCACCAGATCGAGATGTTCATCGCGAATCCGCTCCAGCATCCTGGGCAGGACGGTTTCGTCGTGCTGCATGTCCGCGTCAATGATGGCGATGTACGGAGCCGAGGTCGACAGCATGCCTTCAATGCAGGCGGAGGCGAGGCCGCGTCTCCCGATCCGCTCGATCACGTGGATTCGCGGATTGGTCGCGCCCACTTCGCGGACGTATTCCGCCGTGCCATCGGGCGAGTTGTCGTCGACGATGATTGCCTCCCAATCGACCTCGTAAAGTGCGCGCGTAAGAGCCGACAGAACGACGGGCACATTCTCCCGCTCGTTGTAAGTAGGAATGACAACCGCCAACTCGATTCGCGACGGCGGAAATGGCACCGTCGTAGACATGTTCTCGGAGGCTATGTTATCGACTTTCAAAATCCACGACCGTAGCGCCGGCGTCCCGCCGGGGGACGAGGGCGTCTCGCCCTCGACTCGCCTACCAAAACGACTGGTTACTTCTCTCCCGCTCACAACTGCAACAAGTTCACCTGCAACTTCGCATACCCGCGCATCTGTGCCCACAGGTCCAGCGCCACCGACGCGATCTCATCCACCACCGGCTCGCCCAAGCCGCTCTTCGTCAGATCGACCGTCTTGATGTAGCTCTTGCAACTGTCGCACGCCTCCACCCGCACGTGCGGCAACTCTTCCGCGGAGTAAACCGGCAGCTTCGCCGGATCCTCCTCACCACATCCCGGACACACGATCCTGCGAAATTCCCACTCCGCCAAACAGAAAGAACAGATCAGCGAGCGCTGACTTCCCTCCCCAAGCGGACGCAGTACGCCTACGCAGGGCTTCCTTTTACAAAACGGGCACACATAAGGCGTTGGGCCTCTATAAACCAAATTCGCCCGCTCGCGCACGTATGCCGCATAGGGCTGGAGATAGGCCCGCGCAAAAAAATCCTCTGTGGCGGGCCCGCTTCCGTCCCCCTCCCAGAATGCGGAAAGCAACTGATAGTGGGACTCCTCGTTCTGGGCGCCGAACTCGCGCGCCGCTTCACGCAGTCCGCCCGGAGCATTTCGTTCGACGACGGGCAGGAATCGTCGGAATCCTTGGGCCACTTCCCTGTCAACCGGAGAGGCAAAAGGATTGGACTGAATGCCGCTACTCCCGGCCCGCTTCGGGCTTCCACGCTCCCGATAAAACTCGTCCTGAAAGCGCGCCACCGCCGCGTAGAAGCGCAGGATATCGGCCGCCGCGGCGTGCCGCGCGGTCAATTCTTCCGCCCGGTCAATCCGTCGCTGCCAGTCGTTGGCGCTCATCACACCGATTATCGGTTCCCTTCGCGCGCCGCGCAATCCCCACGCCTCGATCGTCCCTCAAGTCTGCCCTCCCACATAATTGCCTCTACGACATTTCTCTCATTGACGACCGGCCCAGACTAGGCATATAGTGTCCGGCATATTTCAAGCTGGACGCGTGGGCGTCCGTAAAAGTTCACCTCCGTACTTCCGGTAAGCGCAGTACTGGGGACAACAAAAATGGAATTCTCTCGTCGCACCTTTCTCAAGGGCACCGTCCTTGGCGGCGCGGGTCTGTCCGCACTCGGATTCGATCTCACCCCGCTGCACGCGCAAACGCAGGGCCTGAAAATTTCCCGCGCCAGTGAAACGCGCAGCACCTGCCCTTACTGCGCCGTGAGCTGCGGCGTCATTATCTATACGCTCGGCGATAAGGCCAAGAACGCAATTCCGCAGGTCGTACACGTCGAGGGCGATCCCGACCATCCCATCAATCGCGGCACGCTCTGTCCCAAGGGCTCTTCGCTGGAGCAGGACATTCTGAACGAGCGCCGCCTCCTCAAGCCGCAGGTGCGTCGCCCCGGCGCCACCGATTGGGAGGATATTTCCTGGGACAAGGCTTACGACGAGATCGCGCACTGGGTGAAGAAGACGCGCGACGCAACCTTCGTCGAGACCAATGCCGACGGAAAAACTGTCAACCGCTGCGAGGGCATCGCCTTCACCGGCGGCTGCACCGACACCAACGAATTTAATTATCTCGCCGTCAAAAGTATGCGCAGCCTGGGGGTCTGCTACCTGGAAAACCAGGCCCGGGTTTGACACGGCCCAACGGTCTCCAGTTTGGGGCCCACCTTCGGACGCGGCGCAATGACCAACGGCTGGATCGACATCAAGAACACCGACATGATGTTGATCATGGGAGGCAACCCAGCCGAAAACCATCCTTGTGGCTTCAAGTGGGCGATTGAAGCCAAAATCCATCGTAATGCCAAAACCATCGTCGTCGATCCGCGCCTCACGCGCACCGCGGCCAACGCCGATCTCTACCTGCAAATCCGTGCCGGCGCTGACATCGCGTTTCTCGGCGGCGTAATTCGCTACGCCATCGAGAACAACCGCATCGCCAAGGATTACCTCGTCAACTACACCAACGCCGCCTTCATTATTAAGGACGGATTCAAGCTCCCCGAGGATGGGCTCTATTCTGGTTTCGACCCCGAAAAGAAGACCTACGACAAAAAGACCTGGAACTATGAAGAAGGTGGTGACCTAGCAGGCAAGCCCGTTGCCGGATCGCCTCCCGAGAAGGCCGCCGCGCCGCCGAAGCCGGGCAGCCCTCCCCCTGCGCCATCGCTTCCTGGCAAAGTGGCCTTCGACCTCTCCCTCCAGCATCCGCGCTGCGTCTTCCAGTTGCTCAAGCAGCAGTACTCGCGCTATACGCCGGAGATGGTCGAGCGCATCACTGGCATTCCCAAGGATCAGTTTCTGAAGGCGGCTGACCTGTTCACCTCCGTCCGCAAAGACGGCGACATGAAAAAGGTTGCGACCATCATCTACGCCGTCGGATGGACGCAACACAGTTTCGGCACGCAAATCATTCGCACGGCTGCCATGCTGCAGTTGCTCATGGGCAATGTCGGTCGCGCTGGCGGCGGAGTCAATGCGCTCCGCGGCCATTCCAACATTCAAGGCGCGACCGACATGGCTGGCATCTTCGACATCCTGCCCGGCTACCTCAAAATGCCCAACCCGAACGATGTCGATCTCGCAGCCTATTTGAAGCGGACCACGCCGACGCAGGCCAAGCCCGATCCGTGGGATTCCTTCAACTACTGGTCGAACATGGGCAAGTTCACCGTCTCGTTCCTGAAAGCGATGTACGGTCCGGCGGCCACCAAAGAGAATGATTTCGCCTTCCATTACCTGCCCAAGATCGAAAAGAACTATTCCTGGGTCAACATCTGGAACGACATGTACGAAGGCAAGGTCAAAGGACTCTTCGCCTTCGGCATGAACGGCGTCATGATTGGCCCCGATTCCAACAAGAATATCGACGCCCTGAAAAAAGCCGACTGGCTCACGGTCTGTGAAATCTATCCCGACGAAACCAGCGAATTCTGGCGCGCTCCCGGCATCACCGCCGACGATCAGAAAAAGATCAACACCACCGTCTACCGGCTGCCGGGTGCGGGCTTTGCCGAAAAAGACGGAACCTTCGTCAACTCCGCTCGTTGGCTGCAATGGAAGAACGTCGCCGTGCCGCCCCCGGGACAAGCCAGGCTCGACCAGGAAATTCTCGCCACCATCTTCCTGAAAGTCCGCGACCTATACAAGAAGGAAGGCGGCAAGTTTCCGGACCCGATCGTTAACGCTTCGTGGGCCTACACCACCCCGTACAATCCGCCCCTCGCTGAGGTCGCCAAAGAAATCAACGGTAAAGCGATTGCCGAGATCACCGACCCGAAGACCAATGTCACGCTGAAACCCGGTCAGCAACTTCCCGGCTTTGCCTGGCTTAAAGACGACGGCACGACCTCCAGCGGCAACTGGCTCTATTGCGGTTCATGGACAGAAGCGGGCGCGATGATGCAGCGCCGGGGTACCGAGGATCCTTCCGGTCTCGGCATCTATCCCAACTGGGGATGGTCATGGCCTGCCAACCGCCGCGTGCTTTACAATCGCGCCTCCTGCGATCTTGACGGCAAGCCTTGGGATCCTTCGCGCCGTCAGGTCTGGTGGGATGAGGCCAAGCAATCCTGGGTTGGCAACGACGTCCCCGACTTCAAGCCCGATTCGGCGCCCAAGGATCACATGGGCCCATTCATCATGAATCCAGAGGGTGTGGGACGCATCTTCGTTCCACTCGGAGCGATGGCCGATGGTCCCTTCCCCGAATTTTACGAGCCGATCGAAAGTCCGCTCGCCAACATCCTGCATCCCAATCAGTCCAACAATCCGGTCGTCAAGAAATACAAAACCGATCTCGACAAGTATGCGCCGCTCGGCGGCGACTATAACATCATTTGCACGACCTACCGCCTGACCGAACACTATCACTACTGGACCAAGAACAATCCCATGAACGTCGAGCTTGTGCCGGAGCCGTTCGTGGAAGTTCCATTCGAACTCGCCGAGCGCATGAACATCAAAGGCGGCGAAAAAATAAAGGTCTCAAGTATTCGCGCGACCTATATCGCGAAGGCGATGGTCACGCGCCGCATTCGCCCGATGAAGATCGACGGCAAAGAAACATTCCAGATCGGCATTCCGATTCACTGGGGTTTCCGCGGAATCGCCGAAGATGAAGATAAAACGGCCAAGACGTTAACCAATCAGTTAACACCAACGGTGACTGATCCGAACGCGTACACCCCGGAGTTCAAAGGATTTTTGGTGAAGATCGAAAAAGTGTGAGGAAAGTCTCAGTTCTCGGTTCTCAGTTCTCAGTAAGAACTCAAGAGCGGCGGGAATTGAGAAGTGGTTAAGGGACGCGAAGCAAACGGGGTTACTGGGAACTGAGAACTGACAACTGAGAACTTCTCTATGGCAGACCGCAAATCGCTCCAAGCCGATCAGATCTCCGGCCACACCGGGCCATCGCAGGGCTATGGTGTGCAGCGCAACTACGAGGTCTGCAAGCTCATCGACACCACCACCTGCATCGGCTGCAAGGCCTGCGAGGTGGCGTGCGTCGAGTGGAACGACATGCCGTTCCAGCCCACCACCTTCGACAACACCTACCAGACGATGCCGAAGACCAACTGGAATTTCTGGAACCTCATCAAGTTCAATGAGCACCAGAATCCCGACGGCACGATCCAGTGGCTCATGCGCAAGGACCAGTGCATGCACTGCGCCGATCCCGGCTGCCTCGCCGCCTGTCCGGCCGATGGCGCGATCGTCAAGTATTCGAACGGCATCGTCGACTTCAACCAGGAGAACTGCATTGGCTGCGAATACTGCGTCTCGGGCTGCCCTTTCGACATTCCGCGCTTCAACCCGATGACGAAAAAAGTTTATAAGTGCACGCTCTGCTCCGATCGCGTTGGTCAAGGACTCGAACCCGCGTGCATCAAGGCTTGTCCCACCGGCTGCCTGAAATTTGGCAGCAAGGAAGACATGAAGTTCATCGCCAACGAGCGCGCCCACCAGCTCAAAGAAAATTTCGGTTTTCAAAACGCCGGCGTCTACGATCCATCGTCCGTCGGTGGCACGCACGTCATCTACGTTCTGCACGACGCCACCGATCCCGAGCGCTATGGCGGGCTCCCGAAAAATCCGACCATCCCGTGGAGCTATACAGTTTGGAAGTGGCTATTCAAGCCCGTCCTCGGCACGTTCGCATTGTTCGGCTTCCTCGGCGTGCTCGCCCACTACGTAACCAGTGGCCCGCGCCTGGCGCAGCCTGAACCACCGAAGAAGGAAGGCGTTGGAGGTTCGACCAATGTCTAGCGGAGCGATCGAACGTTTCGATAACGAGGCGCGGCAGAAATTCGAGTCGATGGGCCGCACCACCGTCTATCGCGGAGAACTCCTGCGCCATCCGGTTTATACGCGCGTTATTCACTGGTCGGTCGCACTCTTTTTCTTCCTCGCGCTCTTCACCGGTTTCGGCATTTATCTGCCCTGGCTGTTCCGCTGGTTTACGCCCTTTTTTGGCGGAGGCCCGCTTAGCCGCCAGATGCATCCGTGGTTCGGCGTGGGCTTCGTCTTTTTCTTCGGACTCCAGATGCTCAACTGGCTCGCGCCCATGATCTGGACCGCGGCCGACACGAAGTGGATGCGCAACGTCCACAAAATCGTGAGCAACGAACAAAAAATGGATCCGCCCGACACTGGGTTCTTCAATGCCGGACAAAAAGTTCAGTTCTGGGAGATCGTCGGCGGCTGCGTTGTCTTCATCATCACTGGAGCTATTTTGTGGGGCGGGGCTCGATATTTTGGGGCGACTGCGGTGGCTATCAGCTATGTTTTGCATGACATCTCGGCGCTCATCATGCTGGGTGGAATCTTCATTCATATTTACCAGAGCACCTTTGGCGAGCCTGGGACCTTCCAGGCAATGATCCGCGGCGCAGTCAGCGAAGCCTGGGCCTGGACCTTCCATCCTGCCTGGTACAAGCAGGTTACGGGCCGCGATCCGGTGCAGGCCTGCGAGCAGGCTCGGCGGGAGATGGACGCCAAGCGCTGATTCCGTTTCCCTTTCGTCTTCACCGCACCCCTTACATCCCATGCTCAGTATCACTTAGCCCCCACTTTCGCCTCCAACCGGCTTTCGTTCCGTGGAACACTTTTTGGAAATGCTCCACGTGGAGCAATTGTTGACATTCCCGTACATACATTCTATTGCGATTTGGCGAAGGGAATACGAACAAAATAAATTTGATTTTGGGGTTGGCTGAAATGCGCCGAATCGGGGATTTTTTGCTGGCTCGATGTTTACCCTCTGGTGCTGGGGACGCTTATTTCTGATCTATGGGAATCACGGAGTTAGCGGGCGGTTTTGGTTCGGTGTTTGACACGAAAGGACTTAGATCGACTTATTGCGAAATAACGAGTTACTCGTTCGCTGGGCGCTTTATGGGGTGGGCGCGGGGTGATTCTTGTCAAGTTGACAGGGCATGCATGTTACGCACGATTTGACGTGCAGTTTGGGGTGCGCGGGGGCACCGAGCGCATCGTGACGACCACGACCGGACACGATGGGAATCAACGGTCGGCGGAAGGGGAATTTTGGAGCTGGATAAAGTTCATGGCGTCGGCTTTCGGGATACCCGCCCTTTCGGCTACGCTCGGGCAGGCTCTTCGCAAAGTGGCGCGAAGAACGAGGCACCCGGTGTGTTGGAGAGCGCAATGAAGTCATAAACCCGGGCGACCCTTCCCTTTGTCGACTCTGAAGTCACGGTTACTTGCGATCCTGAAGCGTCAATACTCCAGACTTTCGTTGCGCTTTTGTAATCGTGTGGGTGAAGACAGAGGTCGGTTGGCCGTCAATTATGAAGTAATACGACAACGAACGGACATTCGCGACATTGAAGAGCACGTTGGCCCTGTACTTCCTGTCATAATCCCGCTGCAATGGCATTCGCACATTCAGGGAGTCAATGATCACCCAAACGCTGGTGGGTTTGACCCGCATCAGGGCGCACTGCTTGCAAAGTGCCTGCCCCGACTCGAGATCGGGCAGGGGAAAGAGTGAGTCTAACCGCCTGACCCCATGCCCTTCGAGCGCCAGATAGATGCTGGGATAGGCGGTGGTTGGACTGGGAGCGGGATCATAGAACGCAGAATTCGGCAGGTCGATTGGGCCTTTGGCGGTCGAGACGCGGCTGTTGGTGACATCGAGGGGAATCCAATGTTGTCCTCCATCACGAGAGTACGCCACGCCTCCGGGGTAGAGCGTCGCCACCCGCGACTTCTGATCGGAGTAATCGAAGGCCACATAGGTGAGGGAGCACTGGTTGGCGAATATCTCTTTGTCCTGAAAACCATCAGGACCCCACGCAAATGTCCCGCAACTGATCATGAATTCACCATAGTTACTGGCGATGTCAGTAAGATCCGAATTGGTTTGCCAGGTTTGACCTCCGTCTACACTGGTTTTAATGGTTCTCGTGCTCAGGTCTGTGGCATAAAGTTCATTCTTGTTATAGGGATTGACAATCAGATTGTAGGCGCGCCCAACACTTGCCTTGGGAGTGCCGGTGGCCAAATTCCACTGCGGAATTGTGCCGTTGGAAGCGACGTCGCCGCGCCACACCTGGCCGGGCCCAATTCCCGTTTGAGGATTAAAACTAATGTTGTTGGCGGTGAGGGCATAGACGGTCAGGGCATTGTGTCCGCCCGAGACCGCAAGCCCGCCAATCTGATTGGGTCCAAAAAACGAGGATATGGTTGTCCATGCACCCGGGGTCCGGAGGGATAAATAAATGGCGAAATCAGGCGCTCCACGGTGTTTTGACAAGTGTCGCAGGCTGTTCCGGCGGTTACATAGTCGTAGACGCGGGTGGGCGGGTCGGACGCAGTCGTCATGACCTGCAGAATGCCCGACTCCGCAGGGGTTGCGATGCCGGGAAATCCGAAGCCGGGATCGAAATTGCCGATCAGTGAATAATCAGGATAGAAAGGTGGGTGTTCGGTAGTTTCATTGGACGTATCGCCCATCAAGTTGTAGGTCCCGTTGCGGATGCCTAATCCGGCACTCGGATGAATGGAGTCGATCCAGACTTCGGCTCCATCACCCAAACCAAATCCTGCCCACTGCCAGGGGAGACCGGTAAAGCCGCCATCATTGAGAGCCCACACGTCGTTATCCGTAGCGGCCAGATAGATCGTTGGACAGGTAGTAAGATTCGCGTCAGGACACGGAACAGACGGATAATAGTTGTGAGAGACTCCGGTTATAGTATTTCCCCAAGTCACGTGAAGGCCCGCGGAAGCAAGTTCCCAGTTAGAGGTTGGGCCTAAAATGGTGCATCCACCCAGCCCTTGCACTTCGGTGACCTGGTTCGCAAAGACCCCGCCGTCGTCGGTGAGATAAGAATCGCAGATGCCGTTTACGCGGTCATAGGTAGAAGGGAAAGCCATGGCCCAACTATCGGCATGAGTTTCGCCATGGCAGGGCGATCCGCCTCCAGCTTCGAACCAACCCGGAACAAAAGCATCGTAATAGTAGAAAGAACAGCCATCCGCAGCAAAGACGTCGTAGCTGGTACCGATTCCCTGCGAGCGCGGGTTCTGAAACGGTACTCCCCACACGCTTACCGTGCCCGAACCACCGGGTGGCGTCAGCGGCGGGAGGGCGGTGACGGTGTCAGTCGAGAAATCCGCGATTAAGACATCCAACTGAGTGCCATTTGAGGTGAGCACCAACACCTGGTTAGCTAATTGCGAACCGGGAGCCGGGGGCAGGCCCGAGAGTGCCAAGCATGGACTGGGCAGCGGCACCGCACTCCAACTGCCTCCTCCCGCGAGATTGAGATTGCGAAAGACGGCAGGAGAGCTACCACTACAACCGAAGACGGTTGAATTGGATCGGGGCGCGGTCAGCAAATAGGAGCTGTAGGGTGCAAAAGGGAATGGCGGGTCTGGCAGAGGTGTCCAAATTTGAAGATTTGGATCGGAAGACGTCCAGAGATGGCATCCCGCAGATTGTATTAATACGTAGGGCGTTCCCTCGGCAAAGACCACGTTTTGGACTCCCGGATAAGGGTTCCCACATCCCGGCAGAACGACGTGCTGCCAGGTCGCGGCGCCATTGACCGAGACCCATAGTCCTCCCTGTGACGCGGTTTCGGTTCGACCATCCTTATCCTGAACGGCAAATAAGAGACGCTGCGAATTGAGAGCATCAACGGCAACTACCGAGCCACCATTCCACCCTTGAACGGCAATCCCAGAGCGCATTCCAAAACTGGATTGGACCCAGGTGTGAGCGGCGTCGCTTGACTTCCACACTCCCGCAAATTCGCTGGCCGCGTAGAGAACCGAATCGTTGGTGGGATCAATGGCAAGTCCGACAACGCGTCCCGATGGAGTGGAATAAGCCCCTAGCGGACCAAGACCATTTGCGTAGGTACCAAAAGGCCGATCGGGGGAGACGTCAGCGACACCGAATTGTGCCAGTCCAGGCAACGAAAGAGCGGTGAGGAGGAAGGCGAGCGCCAAAACATGAAAAACGTTGTGCGCCAGGAAGGTGACTCGATAACTGAAGTGCGGCATACATTCCCTCCGAGAGCTAATCAGCTCAGCGGTGAAATTCGATTGCCATCTTGCTTCAGGTTTGAGAAGAATTCAATGGAGCCAGTCTGAAGCGTTCTGAATTGATCTGAAGAGGAGCCCAAGCGCCGAGCTTCTGGCAGGCGCGGAGATTTCAACGTGTGGGCGGCGAAGAAGCAGGTGGAAAAAGGCGAGGTCCATGCATCGGAATCCGGTGCGGCGGCGACTGGTGGAACGGCCCGAGCAATGGCGCTGGAGCAGTGATCGTTCTTATAGCAACGTTACAACACGAATCCTTGTTGGTTGCTTAATGAATCGGTGGCACAATTGACTGCGGTCGGTTGGCCTCCCCGGAGGAAAAAGAATGCCTAGGAATAGGTTGGCTTTTGTTTGTGCGCTCGTTTGCCTGGTTGCGCTGGCAGCGGTACGGGCGCAGCCGAAGGCCGCATCTGGTACCGGTTGGATCAGCGATGAGAGTTGCGGAACCCAACACACCAAGCCCGGGCATGCCGACTGCGTCCAAAAATGCTGGCGGGGCGGGGCGTCGGTTGGCCACCCGGAATGGAAACCGCAACGGGCCGTTTTCGTCGCCGACGACGATCAAGCAATCTGGATCGTCGAAAATCCTGAAGCCGTCAGCAACTTTCCGGCTGCGCATGTGGCGTTGCAAGGGAAATTTGATTCGGCGAAGAAGAGCATACATGTGGAGAAGATTGCCGCTTCTGATTCAATGAAGTGAGAAGGCGATCTTGCGGCCTGAAGAAGAATGGGCCAACTAGCCTCAAATTCCTAGACCAACGCCGCCTTCCAGAGACTTATTTTTCCAGGCGCGCGCCTTGCACCATCTCAACCAGAACCCTTCTGGTCTCCGCCGCATTAGCTACTTCACGTAAAAACGCAATGCGCGCGCCTTTTATGCCTTCCTGGGTTTTCAGGCGGAGTTGAAAGCCCAGACGGTCGACGGCGGTCATGGTTGCTTCCTGCGCGGCTTCCTCCGCCTTCAGACCTGCGAATTTTCTGGCTAGCAACAGCAGCGCGTCTTTGTGGTCGGCGTTCATGTGCTGAATGATTTCTGTCATCGAGTCGGCCAGGGGATCGGGCTGGCTCTGGAGATATTCGCCGGCGGTAACCCAGCCCATTACTCCGAAGCCTCCAACGTAGTACACGTCGGCCACCTCCATGCGGTAGAAAGAGAAGTCTTCGAAATCGACCCAATACTTGCTGTTGTCATACCGAGCGAGGTAAAGCTGGCGCGGTTCGGCGGCCTCGGAAGGCGGTATGGGCGCGGCGTTGCCGATGATGGTGACTCGGGAGGCTCCCAGCGGGTCTTTTTTATTGTTATTGCTGGCGTTGGCGCCGGCATCGGCGTCATTTTGCGTGACTAGCAGCCCGGCGCGAGGGTCGGCTTGCAGATTCTGGGTGTGCATCGCCATGGTGCTGATGAGAAAGATGGGATGGCCGTTTGCGTCCAGGGCGTAGGGCATGACCGATCCGAAGGGGAAGCCGGGTTGTTTGCGGGAGAGCGTGGAGAGGCTGCCGATGCGGCCCAGGTACATTAAAGTACGGGCACGCTCGGCGAAGGTGGGTTCGGGGACGGCGGGGTGATTGCTGGCTGGGCGCGCGTGCCTGGCGGTGGTCATGGTTTTAACCTCTTTACTTCTTTACGTTTTTACTTCTCTCCTAAGGATAATGCACCTTGATGGTACGGCTATGATTATGCGCCTCTGATTACGGCGCCTTTTGGCTGCAGACGCTGGGCGTGGCCGGATAAGCTATGCTAGTTGAATGAATCATCTTGAGGTTCTGCGGGAAAAGATTGGGCGTCTCCGGGTGGAGATTGCTGAGATTCAAGCGTTGAACGAGCAATACCGGGGTCAGGAGAGAAATGAGACCGATGCTCACGTCGCGCATGGTCAGAGGCAGGAACGGCTACAGGCCATCCAACAGGAACTTTCCCAAATCGCAGGCCTCGGGCGGAAGGTGCGTTCCATCGAAGAGATGAAGGAGGAGCACCGGGCCCGGATACATCCCGCCAAAAAAGTCTCGTAGCTGGTGGCATGAACCCCCATCCGCTCAATTTTGTTTTGCTTGAGATCTGCGTGGCCTCGCTTGACTATGCTGCCGCTGCCGAGCGTGCCGGGGCCGATCGAATTGAACTGTGCAGCGAACTGGAGTGCGGCGGAGTTACGCCTGGTGTCCGTCTGATGAAGGCGGCTCGCGGGCGGCTGCGGATTCCGATTCATGTGCTGATTCGTCCGAGGGCTGGGGACTTTGTTTATTCGGCGCGCGAGTTCTCGGCTATGCGCACGGCTATTCAAAAAGCCAAAGAGCTGAAGATGGATGGCATCGTCGTGGGCGTCCTCGATCGGGACTCTCGGATTGATATGGCCCGCACGCGCGAGCTGGTGGAACTTGCGCATCCGCTGCCGGTGACGTTCCATCGCGCCTTTGACAAGACTGGTTGCGGGGCGGATTCGCTGGAGGCGGTGATTCAAACGGGAGCGGTGCGCTTGCTTACTTCGGGCGGACGGGCGACGACGGCCGACGGGCTTTTTACGATTGCTCGCCTGGTGAAACGTGCCGGGGACCGATTGAGCGTGATGCCGGGTGGCGGGATTACTCCGGCGAATGTCGATCGAGTGGTACGGGCTACTTCGGCGCGCGAGGTGCATGGATCCCTGCTTACGCCTGCGTTGCGCAAGGAAGAAGAGGGCGCTGAGCGAGGCGCGCAGACGGAGAGGTATTACCGTCGAGTGTTCAAGGTCGCTTCGATGCTGCGATCGATTGCGACTCCATAAGGCGGAGCTGAGTTCTGTGGTGCTCTCACCGCGTGCGGCTGGCTGACATTTCCGTTCTCGCGCGGGTGAAGGCAAACAGCAATGTCCAGTCGCGCCGGGTTTCGTCGTTCGCGGGCGCAAACTTCCATCGCCGGGACGCTTCCAGCGCGGCCCGCGCGAAGTACTGGCTTGGGCCTGCGTCCTTGAGCTTCGCCTCCGTCACGTTGCCCACCGCATCTACTTCAACTCTCACGCGCACCTTGAGCTTGCCGTGGATGGTGCGCTGCGCGCTCGGAGCGACGTGCGGCGTTGCCCGTTCGACAATCTCGCCGGTCGCAGCCGGCTTTTGCTCGGCGGACGGAGGCTGCATTGGTTGCGACGGAGACGCCGGCGGCGCCGATATTTGTGGAGACATTTGCGGCGCTGATGTTTGTGGCGAGGACGATTGCGGTGACGGGGACGGAGTCTGATTCTCGCCTGGCCCCCGCGATGGCCGCGGCCGTAGGATCAGAAAAAGCGTAACCACAATCGCCGCCGCCAGCACCAGCAAGTAGGGCCCATTCGCCCGTTTCCTGGCAGAGGCCGCGATGGCATCGACCGTCGGCGCCGCCGGAATCGTCGCGGCCCGCGCAGACTTCCCTTCGGGCCGACTTTCTCCTGGCTGATCTAATATCGACCGATCTTCCTTCCGGAGGCCCGGCCGGGTGCGTTCGAGCAGATTGGCGAATTCATGCGGTCCGGCCCTCTTTGCGGGATCGACTTGCAGGCAGCGGCGCGCAATTTCGCGAAATGGTTCGGGAAGATTCTTGTCAAGATCGGGCGCATCGAATTCCATGCGAGCCGGATCCCACGCGGGCCGGTGTTGCGTGAGTACTTCGACGAGCGTGATGCCGAGTGACCAGATGTCGCTCGCCGGTGAGATTCCGTCGGCCAGCACTTCGGGAGCCGCGTTGGCATTCACCGCCGCGGGAATTTCTCCCGCGGGCCGCAGATTGTCGCTCGACAACTTGACTTGATCGCCGGCGGCAAGAATATTCGACGGCTGAATTTCTCCATGCACCACGCCTTTGCTGTGCGCGAACTCGAGCGCTGCCAGCACGGGGGCGAGCATGGCGCGTGCCTCTTCGGCTGTGAGCGGGCGCTCGGGAATAATCTGCGCCAGGTTCTCTTCGGCGAGTTCCTCAACCGCATACCCGAGATGCGTACCGTCCAGGGTGCAGCGTCCGATGGTCAGTATTCGTATCAGGTTCGGATGGCTGAGTTGGCTTGCCACCTGCCAACGCCGCAGTTGGCTTTCGGCATCCGCGCCGTCGAGTTCGACCAGTTTGATGGCCGCGTCGGCCGCTCCCGGTTCGCCGCCGCCAATGCGCGTCCGAAATACCGCGCGTCGGCTCGATCCGCCCAGATAATTTCCTAAGACAAATTTTTCGTCGACCGTGCGACCTTCCCACACTTTCCAGCTATCGGTCATGTCCTCCCTCGGGGCTCGGGTAGGGTTATTGTATGACTGCGCAGGGGCTGGCGACCAACTGTTCGTACCTTCCAACGGGGCGACAAGGAGTATTCGGCGCGGTGGCGCGATCGCAACGGATGGAATCGACCCGCTTGGGTCATCAGTTCATCTGTCGATTACAGTTGCCAGTGGCAGGGTTCGGCCGGGCAAGGTACATAGAGCCACTTCTGTCCGAGGTAGATGAGGACACTAAACCAAAAATAGTATCCGAGAAGCACGGCCAGGATTACCGTCCAGATCAGGAATTTTGCCTTGCCCTGGAAAGCCCGCAGGGCCGCCTTCGCTGTGGCGCCAAAGGCGAGACTGATCGGCGCGAGAAACATCATCGGTCCAGGCCGGTTTGAGGTGAGCCACGAAACGAAGGCGAGAAATGGAAACAGTATCAGTGCCAGTGGGAACAGCGATGCCGATAGCAGACCGATCAACCGGTCCTCCCTAAGTAATGCGGCGCCCAAGAGCGATAGGAACGGAAGGCTCGGGAAGATGCATCCTTGGAGGGATGCTCGAAACGACATGCCGGTTGCGATCGGACGGTCTCCGAAGGCAAAGAACGCCCAGATATTGCCAAATCAAGAACCGCTGCGGTGATGGCCCAGTTGCGGTCGTCCGATTGGAGCGTTAGTTTGTCGCCGGCCTTGGGTAATTCAAAGTCTTCCAGCATCGGAAGCATTATCCGCCATCCACCGGAAAGAGGAATGCGCCATTGCTGTCGGCGAAACACTGACGTAACTTTGATAGGCGCTTCCGCGGCTGTTCGCCCACATCTTCTGTCCCTACTGTCCGAGCAGTCCCTTCTTCAGTCCGCCCGTAGGCGGTTTGGGGCCGAGCCATACCGAGAAGAGCGCCTGGCTGAAGCCGAGGCCGGGGATGGTTAGTTTTTCTTTGCCGTTGATCGCGAAGGTCGTGCCAGTATCTGGAATGTAAGTGAAGATCATCTGGTCGCCATCTTTCAGCGGTTCGAGAGCGGCGAGAAAATGTTCGATATCCACGCCCACGGTTTTTTTGGCGTCGGGCGCGTTGTCATTGAACGAGTCGGTAAAGCCGTCGGCCACTTGCTTCTTGCTCACGCCGCGGACGAACTGCATGACGAGACGCTTGGGCGCGTCGGCCTTGATGATGCCATCGGCGTCCGATGATTTTCGCGGAAGGTATAGACCGGCCACGTAGACCTTCACTACGATCTTGGTGCGCAGTCCCAGGCCGTTGAGCACCAAGGTTGTGTTGCCCACCTGCGCCGAGTCGGGCATCGTGACGCCGGCGAGATCGGCGGCATGGAGATTAAACAGCGGAGCGAGCGCGAATGCGGCAATTACCAGAGAAGTTTTCGCCTTGCGAATCATAGGGGCTCCTGTATGCAAACAGGTAATTGTGCGCGAAGCATGTCTGCTGCCGCCGTGAAGCCGGTCACATGGCAACGTGCGAATCGGCGGGCCGTACCTGTGCATCTACTCATGCAAATGCCGATCCCCAACGCGATTCACGGACAAAAGTACATCTCGCTCGCCACCTTCCGCAAGACTGGAGTGCCGGTCTACACTCCGATCTGGTTCGCGGAAGAAGGCGACAAGCTTTACTTCATGACAAACAGCAAGCTCGGCAAGGTGAAGCGATTGCGCAATAATCCGCAGGTCAAGATTGCTCCGTGCACGATTCGGGGAAAGATCACCGGCCCGGAATTCGCGGGTACGGCGCGGATCGTGCCGCCGACAGAGGCAGAGCGCGTCGGGCGCGCGATCAAGGCCAAATATTGGCTGGCGCGGGTGCCGTTTCTTTGGCGCAATACGGACACGTATGTGGAGATCACGCCAGCGTGAGATCTGGGGGGATGTAACTGAGGAATGGCTGTGATCGGAATGCGCACCTTACACCTTATCACCGCAGGTCTTTTCTGGAGCGGGCTCGGATCGCGCATCGTAATGAAATTCCGGCTGGACGGCGCATTGTCCCCGGAGAAGCAGCCGTCGTGGCTGGATCGCGAGCCAAGCCTGGTCGATACCTACGAGGACATATTTCCCGGCAGCGTTCTGCCGCTGGTTTACCGGGCCAGTTTCTGGCTTGCGCTGGCGGGCATCGCGGCGATTGTACTTGGCGAGATGCCGCGGCTCCGTTGAGCCTTTCGTGCGGCTCGACTCGTTTACGCCCTCTCCCTCGCTTTGTTACCATCAAAGGTTGTCCTTAGGCCCTCGTCTTAAATCTGTTTCGGCACTCAATTTTTCTCTACCGGAGGCTCCATGCCAGTGAAAGTCGGCATTAATGGTTTTGGGCGCATCGGGCGCAATGTTCTGCGCACCGCGCTCAACGACAAGAATCTTGATTTCGTCGCCGTCAACGATCTCACCGATCCGAAGACGCTCGCTCATCTTCTTAAGTACGATTCCATTCTCGGCAACCTGCCCAACACCATCACCGCTGGGCCGGACAGCATTTCGATCGACGGCAAGACTATTAAAGTTTTTAAGGAAAAAGACCCTGCCGCGCTGCCCTGGGAGAGTGTGGGCGCGCAGGTTGTGATCGAATCCACGGGCCGCTTCACCGACGCGAACGATGCGAAGAAACACCTGCGCGGCAGTGTAAAGAAGGTCATCATCTCCGCGCCGGCGAAGAATGAAGATTTCACGGTTGTGCTCGGCGTCAATGAAGACAAGTACGATCGTTCCAAGCATCACATCGTGTCGAATGCTTCGTGCACAACCAACTGCCTGGCGCCCGTGGCCAAGGTGATTCAGGACCATTTCAAGATCATCAGCGGGACGATGACGACGATTCATTCCTATACGAACGATCAGGTCATCCTTGATTTTCCCCACAAGGACCTGCGACGCGCCCGCGCTGCGGCGCTCAACATGATTCCGACCACGACGGGAGCGGCCAAGGCCGTCAAGCTCGTGATCCCCGAACTGGCCGGCAAGCTCGATGGCTTTGCCATGCGCGTGCCGACGCCCAACGTTTCGGTTGTCGACCTGGTCGCTTTGGTGGAAAAGAAGACGACTAAAGAAGAGGTCAATGCCGCGCTGAAAGCGGCGGCCGCGTCCGGGCCGCTGAAGGGCTATCTGGGATACGAGGAAGAGGAACTGGTCTCCTGCGATTTCAAAGGAGACGGGCGCTCTTCCATCGTGGACGCGAAAATGACGCTGGTGGTCGGCGGCAACCTGGTGAAGGTGATCTCCTGGTACGACAACGAATGGGGATACTCCTGCCGCGTGCGCGACCTGATCAATTACATGGCTGGCAAAGGGCTGTAGGGAAACCGTCGTTGGTCGCTAGTCGTTGGTCGTTCGCGGCGCCTCGAAGATTCCGCGGCTCTTCATTTCTTCCGCTTCTTTATTAGATAAGGGGGCGAGCCGAGAATTACAGCCGGCAAGAGATCCCGAACGACCAACGACTAGCGACGGACGACCTCATAAGGACTGCTCTCATGACGAAATTATCCATCCGCGATCTTCCGCTCAACGATCACCGCGTCTTCATGCGCGTCGATTTCAACGTGCCGCTCGACGACGGCCGCGTCATGGACGACACCCGCATTCGCGAAACCCTGCCTTCGATCGAGTACGCACTGCGCCACGGGGCGCGCCTCATTCTCGCTTCGCACCTGGGACGCCCAAAAGGCAAGCCCAACGCGAAGATGAGCCTCAAGCCGGTCGCCGAGCGCCTGCGCATGCTGCTCGACCGCGAACTATCCCGCGGAGAAAATGTCGGCTTCTGCCCGGAGTGCGTCGGGCCCGAAGCCGAAGAGGTTGCGCTCAAGCTCGAAAAGGGCCAGGCGCTCCTGCTCGAAAACCTGCGCTTCCACGCCGAGGAAGAGGCCAACGACGAAAATTTTTCCAAACAACTCGGCAAGCTGGCAGAGTTTTACGTTAACGATGCCTTCGGGACGGCCCACCGCGCCCATGCCTCCACCGTCGGCATCACCAAGTTCGTGCAGAAATCGGCAGCCGGGCTGCTGATGGAAAAAGAGCTGCAATATCTTGGCCGCGCCCTGCAAAATCCCGAGCGTCCCTTCGTCGCCATCCTCGGCGGCGCCAAGGTCAGCGACAAAATCGGCGTCATCCAAAACCTCCTCGGCAAAGTCGACGTCCTCATCATCGGGGGCGGAATGGCCTACACCTTTCTCAAGGCGCAAGGCCACCCCGTCGGCAAATCGCTGGTTGAAGGCGACAAGATTCAGCTGGCGAAAGACCTTTTGCAGCAGGCCAAAACGCACAAGATTAAATTCCTGCTGCCCACCGATCACGTCATCGCCGACCGCGTCGACGCCAACGCGCTGACCAAGATCGTCGGCCCCGGCCAGCCGATTCCCGACAACATGATGGCGCTCGACATCGGTCCGGAAACGATCGAAACGTTCTCGGAAGAAATCGCCAAGGCGCGGACCATCGTCTGGAACGGCCCGATGGGCGTTTTCGAGATGCCGCCATTCGCCAAGGGCACAAAGAAGATCGCAAATGCCGTCGCCGAAAATCCGGGCGCAGTGAGCATCGTCGGCGGAGGCGATTCGGTCGCGGCGGTGAAGGCCGCCGGAGTCGCCGACAAGATCACGCACATCTCGACCGGCGGCGGCGCGTCGCTGGAATTTCTGGAAGGCGTGAAGCTGCCGGGCGTGGAGGCGCTGACGGATAAGAGATAGGCTTTTGGCTTTTGGCTTTTGGCTTTTTGGCTTTTGGCTCTAGCTTTCGGACGGTTGCGGTTCCACGTGGCGGGCGGGACGCCGGCGCTACTATCTTGAGATCAGTTTATTGATGGACATGCCTGATTTTGCCGCCCGACTAATTTTCGCCAACGGCAAGACCCTCGAATTCGCCGGCCCCGCCGACATCACCAAGGAGACAAGCGAAGCCATCGTCAACGCGGCCAACTCTTCCCTGCTCGGCGGAGGCGGCGTCGATGGTGCCATCCACCGTGCCGGTGGGCCATCCATCCTTGGCGACTGCAAGCGCATCGTAGCCGAAATCGGCCGACTGCCAGCAGGCAAAGCCGTTCTCACAACCGGAGGACGATTGCCCGCGAAGTATGTCATTCACACCGTCGGCCCCATTTATCGCGGAGGCAAATCGCGCGAAACCGAAACGCTTGCCAGTTGCTATCGCGAATCGATCCGCCTGGCTGACGATCATGGCATTCTCTCGCTGGCCTTCCCTTCCATTTCTACCGGAGCTTACGGCTATCCGATTCAGGAAGCCGCGGAGGTCGCGGTGCGCAGCGTCGCCGAACGCTTGCCCGCGACCACTCATCTGCAACACGTGCGTTTCGTTCTGTTCAGCGCCGCGGACTGCCGGACCTACGTCCGCGCGGCCGAGAAAATTTCCCGCGAGCTGCCTGCAAATTCCGTTACCTTTGAAGAGACATCCTAGGAAGCAATCGTCCCAAGAAAGGCCTTCATGCGAAAAAAACTCATTGCCGCCAACTGGAAGATGTACAAGACGCCCGACCAGGCCCGCGACTTCTTGCGGCGAATTTCTGCCGCTGGTCGCCGGTCATGATCGCGACGAAATCGTGGTCTGCCCTACCTACCTCGCGCTCGACGTCGCCGTGCATGCGGCGCGCGGATCGAATGTCGCCGTGGGCGCGCAGAATATGAACTGGCAGAACGAGGGCGCATTCACGGGCGAAATCTGCGCCAGCATGCTGTGCGCGATCGGCGTCACGCACGTCATCATCGGACACTCGGAGCGCCGCCAGTATTTCGGCGAGACCGACGACACCGTCAATCTCAAACTCAAGTCCGCGATCGAAGCCGGACTCATTCCCATCGTCTGCGTGGGCGAGGTACTGGAAGAGCGCGAGGCCGGACTCACCGACGACGTTCTCCGCCGACAATGCTTGCGCGCCTTCAACAAGGTTTCCGCGAAGAAAGCCGCCAATATGGTCGTTGCTTACGAGCCGGTGTGGGCCATCGGCACCGGCAAGACCGCAACGCCCGAAATTGCCGCCGACGCGCATGCCAGCATTCGCGGAGAGGTCGAGCAAGCGTTTGGCAGCGAATTTGCCAACAACCTGCGCATCCTCTATGGTGGCTCGGTCAAACCCGACAACGCGCATGCGCTCATGTCAGCCGAAGGAATTGACGGCGCGCTGGTGGGAGGAGCTTCGCTCGATCCGGCGTCCTTCAGCAAGATCGTTAAATACTGAGAAGCGATCTCAAAAGTCGGTTTTGAAAGGGCGCGGCTTCAGCCGCGCCGTGCATCGTATTTTCATTACGGCTTTAGCCTCTGAGGGACGGCATTCCCCAAACTGAACCACTAACCTGACGCCACGCCACTCGGATCGTTCACTATTGACCAAACGTCCAGCCCGAACGATAATCGGTCGACTTCGCCGCCGCCCTCCCCGTACCGGAGCTCTCGTTGCGTTCAAGCATTCGCTGGAGGCCTCCATGAAAGCACCGCGCTTCTACCGCCCGTTCTTCACATTCGCATTGGTCGCGTCCCTGCTTACGCCGGTGCCACTCTACAGCCACCCAGTCGATACGGCTGGGCGCGCCGCGTCGCAAAGTGCCGGAAATGGCGACCCCAGCCGTCCCGTTCCCTCCACCCAGACGAAGGTTCTGGAAAATTACGGCAAACTGCCTTTGGCCTTCGAAGCCAATCGCGGCCAGACCGACGCCCGTGTGAAGTTCTTCTCGCGCGCCCGGGACTACACGCTCTTTCTCACCTCGAGCGAAGCGCTCCTCGCCCTGCGCCAGCAAGCAGACGATCGGCAACCTTCAAACCGCGTTCTGCGCGTGAAGCTTTCCGGCGCCAACTCCTCGGCTCGCATCGCGGGGGTCGACGAGCTCCCCGGCAAGATGAACTACTTTCTCGGAAATAACCCGGCGAAATGGCATTCCAACGTCCCGACTTACGCCAAGGTCAGGTACGACGGTGTCTATGCCGGCGTCGATCTCGTCTATTACGGCAATCAGCGGCAGCTTGAATACGACTTCATCGTTAAGCCCGAAGCCGACGCGCACCGTATCGCATTCGACATCGAAGGCTCCAGTGACATTCTGCGCGACGATACCGGCGACCTGATCTTCCGTCTCGGCGATCGCGAGATCCGCTGGCACAAGCCGCTCGCCTATCAGGAAAAGGATGGCGTGCGCCAGACCATCGCGGCCAGCTTCGTTGTCTCCGACAAGAAGCGCGTTTCGTTCCAGCTCGCCGACTATGATGCGACTCGCCCGCTCTACATCGATCCTCTAATTTATTCCACTTATCTCGGTGGTTCCAACGTCGACGAAGCCTTTGCCATCGCCGTCGATGCCACGGGCGACGCCTACGTCGCCGGCGGCACGAGCTCGCCCGACTTTCCCCTCGCCCCCAGGCGACAACAACGCGTTTGTCAGCAAGCTCAATCCCAAGGGCACGGCGCTCGTCTATTCCAGCTATCTGGGCGGCAACGATGACGACTATGGCACCGCGATCGCCGTCGACAGCAAGGGCAATGCCTACGTCACCGGCGGCACTTACTCTACCAACTTTCCGATAACTGCGGGCAGCTTCCAGCCCGTCTGCGGGGGCGGCATCAACTATTCCAACTGCTGGGATGCCTTCATCACGAAAGTCAATCCGAAAGGATCGGCTCTGGTTTATTCGACCTATCTCGGCGGCAACGGAAATGACTGGGGCTATGCTCTTGCGCTCGATGGCTCCGACAACATCTATATCGGCGGCACGACTGTGTCGGCAAATTTCCCCGTGCTACATGCCTTCCAGCCCGTGATCGTGGGGCCGATAGGGTTTTCGGCGGTGGGTGATGCCTTCGTCGCCAAACTCGATCCCACCGGATCGACCCTCATCTACTCCAGTTTCCTGGGAGGAGGCAGTGTTGACCAGGTCAATGGCATTGGCGTCGACGCGGCCGGAAATGCCTACGTTGCCGGCGAGACCAATTCGGCCGACTTCCCCCTTTCGAATGCTTTGAAACCCTTCCTGACCGGCGCCGACGGCTTTGTTGCCGCTATCTCCGCGCAACCATCGGATGTAACGCAATTTCCCCTGCACCTTGATTTCAATTATTTTCCCATCGGAGAGGAAACCGGCCAGCAGGCCTCCACCCTCACCAACAGCAGCGCCCACAGCGTGAACATCTCTTCCATCTCCCTCACCGGCCCGAACGCTGCCGATTTCGCCGAGACCAACACCTGTCCGGCTTCGCTTGCCACCGGCTCCAACTGCGTTATCACCGTCACCTTCACTCCATCGACCTTCGGCATCCGCAGCGCAACCGTCTCGGTCGCCTCCGACGGCCCAGCGCAGAATGTCACCGTCACCGGCTTCGGCCAGGCGTCCACGCAGATGACGCTGACGTCATACCCCAATCCTTCGACCCAAGGCCAGCCCGTAACCTTCCAGGCGGTCGTCACCTCGAACTTCGGTCCGCCACCCGGCGGAGATACTGTCTACTTCGTCAGCGAAGGCAAGAAGGGAGGAGTGCTGGGTACCGCGGCCATGAATAACTCCGGCAACGCTTTCTTCACCACCTCCCAGCTCCCAGTCGGAACCACGCTCGTCTCCGCCTATTGGATCGGAGACACCAAATTTGAGGGGAGCACGTCCAACACGGTGGTGCAGGCCGTGAACAGTATCGCGAAGCCCCTTCAGGATGGAAAGGGCGCGGCCGGACCGCGCTTGTCCGGTCAATCCAGAACTCCGATCCAGAGCGGCCAGCACGGATGCTGGACTACGACAAACTTGACCACCTCGGGGTCGCCTTCGCACATCGCCGACGACGTCACCTTCACCGCCAGCGTGAATGCGATTTCCTATTGTCACGGACAACAGATGACTTGCGATGACGGAGAGGTTTTGTTTTACGACCACAACCAACTTCTGGCGACCAAGCCGGTCAATAACTGCCAGGCGCAGTTCGACACCTTCTCGCTTGCCGTCGGCGAACACCACGTCCGGGCGGTCTTTAATCCGGAATCGCGCTGGCACCAGAGTTCGGCGCGTTTGATTCAGGTCGTCGACAAGTGGGCGACGACAACCGCGCTCACTTCCACGCCCAATCCATCCAGCTATAAGCAGGACGTCATCATCACCGCGACCGTCGTCCCTGATCCGCTCGCCCCGGCCGCGCCCTCGGGAAAAATGAAGTTTTTCGACGGAACCAGAGCGCTGAGAACCGTGACGCTCGATGAGAATGGCGTCGCTACGCTCGAAACCAACAACCTGCCGATAGGCACGAACTCAATCACCGCGAAGTACGAAGGAGACGCCTACAATGCAGCCAGCACCTCGTCGGTCCTGCTGCAAGTGGTCAATCCGTAGATCATTGTTCACCACAGAGTCACAGAAAAAGCTTCGTTAAATTCTTCATTCCTGTGACCAATCCAGTGACCCGTGACCGGCAGTCTTCGGTAGTGAACGATTTACTTTGCCGACATT
Source organism: uncultured Acidobacteriaceae bacterium (assembly GCA_963698865.1). Classification (GTDB taxonomy): domain Bacteria; phylum Acidobacteriota; class Terriglobia; order Terriglobales; family Acidobacteriaceae; genus Acidiflorens. The sequence continues at coordinate 584,205 of CAVOSL010000008.1, forward strand.
GCTCCGACCAGCGACTCGAAAATCTTGCAGCCATCGGTGCAGCCGAGTTCGGGTTCGGCGGAGCGCTCGGGGTGCGGCATCATGCCAAGAACATTGCGTCCCGGGCTACAGATGCCGGCGATGTTTTCCATTGAGCCATTCGGATTCGCTTCCGCGGTCACCTCGCCCTGCGCGTTTACGTAGCGGAAGACGATGCGATTGTCGCGCTTGAGTTCGGCGAGCGTCGCCGCGTCGCAAAAATAATTTCCTTCCATGTGGCCGATGGGGATGGTCAGCACCTCGCCCTTCTTGCAGGCCCCGGTAAACGGCGTCTCGTTATTTTCCACGCGCACCTGCACCGGCTTGCAAACATACTTCAGTCCGACGTTGCGCATAAGCGCGCCGGGCAGCAGGCCCGACTCGCAGAGAATCTGAAAGCCGTTGCAGATACCGATAACCAGCCCGCCCCCATCGGCGAACTTGCGCACCGATTCCATCACAGGCGAGAACTTCGCGATCGCCCCCGTGCGCAGGTAGTCGCCATAGGCAAAACCTCCGGGCACGACGATGACGTCGCAATTTTGCAGATCGTGCGAGTCATGCCACAGCGAAACCGCAGTTTCATGCAAGACGTTAGCCGCCGTCCACAGCGCATCGTGATCGCAATTCGAACCCGGAAAAGTAATGACGCCAAATTTCATAGGTCAGTTCTCAGTTGTTCGCCGTGCGGCGTTAGCTCTTGACCACAAGCCCCAAGCTTGACGCTCCAAGCTTAAAATCCGCTCTGTCTAAATTTAGCAGAACAGAACCGCCAAACGTTACTTTTCCAGCCATGTCATCCTACGCTCGACAAAATCGCGCAGTCACAGACAGCCAGGGGGGAGCCGGACTTCTGGCGATTCCAGCTTCACCGACCGCGACTGGCCCGCTTCAGGATAGGAATATCCGGGCCGCCGTTTTTGCCAGGTTAGAGTTCCAGCTTGCTAACTCTTCCGTTATCGCATACGCTCCCTTGGGCGCCAAAACTGACTCTGAACCGCAGGTTCTTTGTTGGCCCCCTCCCGATCCGCATGAGGTCCAAAACGATGAATATGAAAAACCCGATGATAGATGTTTCAGTCGCAACGAATTCTCCCCGAGCAGTCCGGCCACCTGTCTGGGCGCGCGGACTCTTCCTCCTCGTCGTCAGCGCTCCCTTAATGTTTTCCCCAGTGCCTGCCCGCGGCCAGGCAGCGGATACGTCTCCGGCCGCTCCGTCCCCGGTCGCTCCGAGCGTGGTACAACCCGATGTCAAGCTGGTGATCGGCGGACAAACCGTCAAGAACAATTCCATGGGCACGCTTTCGATTACCGGCAACTCGCTGCAGTTTGTCACCGGCAAGAAAAAAGTGGCGGTGGAAGCCTCATCCATTTTTGACATCTCGACCAATGAAGATAGCCGGCAGGATATTACCGGTGCCGTCCACCTCGCGACCATGGCAATCCCTTACGGCGGCGGACGGGTCTTGGCCCTGTTTTCACACCAAGTTGATGTCCTGACCGTGGAATTCAAGAACGCCGACGGCGCTTATCATGGCACTGTCTTCGTGCTTGCCAAGGGCCAGGCCGCTCCGTTCAAGAAGCAACTCGTCGCATTGGGCGCGAAAGCCACCGTTCCGCTGGCAGAAGCGGCCCCAGCCAATAAATAGGAGAACAAAACATTGAAACGTCCCACTCGAACGGCAGTCTCAGTTGTTTTCCCCATCGGCGTCGCTTGCATCCTCCTTGTGATGGTCGGTTCTCTCCTGGCGCAAACGATCTCAGGCGATTCCAAAAGTAAGCAAAAGTTCTCTGCCTCTGCCATCCAAATCGAGCCCATAGAGCCGGGCGACGTGCCCATACCGCCGGAGTTCCGCATCGCCATCTACGAAAATCTGATCACGCAGATCGAGAAGACGGGCAAGTTTCAGCACGTTTATCGCAGCGGCGACAAGGATGCGGCCAGCGCGCCCGATCTCGTTACTCTGCACACCACCGCGCGATCGTTCACCAAGGGCAGCCAGAAAAAGCGCGAAGTGACCACCGTCACCGGATCGACCTCGCTGATCCTGAATGTCCGCATCACGGATCACGCCGGGCAGCCGATCGTGGATCGCGACGTGAAAGGGAAAGTGCACTTCCTCGGAGAGAACCTCCGCGCCACCTACGATTTCTCCAAGAAGGTAGCCAAGCATCGTTCGCGAAACGTTCTAGTCCGTGGAGAGACAGCGGCCCCGATTGGCGTTTTGCGAATGTTCGTCAAATTCTAAAAGGCCACACCACCGCCGAGCTTCCCCACGGTTCGGCGGCTGCGGGATCGTCTGGCCGATCATTTCGTGACGAACCTGCGCCGGCGAACTGCTGCCCCGCGTCCGCCGGTCGAACAATCGCTGGACGATGCAAGTCAATGACAAGGTCTGGAACTGGCACCCTCATGAAATGAAACATCCCCATTCCGCTCATTGAAATTCGGAACCTTCCACATCTGGGCGCAGGATGATGTGAATTGAGCATGAGCGAGCGGTTGCCCTAGTCGCTACGGTCGATGAATGAAATCGCCCGTTCTCACCAGCTTGCCTTGTCTCGCCCCTATGGGCCTTAAGGCGAACGGTTCTCAGAACTCACATTCCGCAACTAGCTTCAAAAGTCGAAGAAGCGTCTCGCGCTCCTCCGAGGTCATTTGCCGCCGGACACTCTCATCGGCGGTTTCTCGAGCTTCGATGAGCCGTTCTCGATACTTCCTTCCTTTGGCGGTCAACTCGACTCGAATTGCTCTGCCCGATTTTGCCCTGTGCTCCGACACGAGTCCCTCCCCGGCCAGCGTCTTGATAGCCCGGTGCACAACGGTCCGGTCGAAACCGAGCAGCGTGGCGATCTGATTCGAATTCAGCCCCGTTCCGCCGCGCAATGTCGACAGGATATAGCCGCGTGTCGCCGAGCACTGGGTTTTGCGCTCCAGTTTCTTGCCTACCGAGAAGTACGCGGCTGCGATATGGGCGAGTACCGAGTCTTTCAGAATGTCATCGGGAATCTCTTTCCTGGGGAGGATGTTCATAGCACGGTCACCGTTGCATCGAGAGGCCTTCGCCACTGCGGCGGCTCGTTGTGGGCATGCGATTTCTTCCCGATCGCAATCACCATCACAATCTCGTGGTGTCCGCACAACCCCAGATATTGAGACAGCCTGCGCCCATCAAAGCCTTCCATCGGACAAGTATTCATTCCAAGCGCTTCGGCAGCGATCATCAGATTCTGGCAAGCCAACGATGTGCTCTTCGTCGCCCATTTGAACAAGTCCTGCCGGGACAGCGGCGGCATTCCGATCACCTTCCGCAGATTGAGCAGCCGGAAGAACACCCGTTTGATCGCGGCAAACATTCCGAATGGACCAGGCATGAATAGGATCCGGCCGATCTTTGCATTCCGCTCGTAGCCGCGGATTTTTTCTTCGGTGAAGTTGCTCCTGCGCATCCACTCCAGTTGGCCTCGCGCCGTGGCCGACAGCGATCCGAGGTCTGCCACGGCCACGACCAGAGCGGAGGCGGTTTCCGCCGGCTTCTGTCCGAGGCACAGTTTCGCCACCGCGACCTTCTTTTCCGCGGACCCCACCCAATAGAACCTGTAAGGCTGGCTGTTAAAACTTGACGGGGCATGGCGGGCTGCGTTGAGAATTTGCTCGCGCATCCCTTCGGAAATTTCTACGGGGTCAAAGAGCTTAACCGCCCGCCTTTTGAAGATCGCGTCCAGGGCCTCGTTCATGGCTGATCACCTCTCTGTTGTCATTACAACATAACTATGTTGTCATTGCAACATTGAGGGGAAACCCGCAAGAATCCGGCAAGTGGTGGAAAATCCCGATTTCGCTCATTGACCCGCAGCAACAGATACCAGGAGAGTGTAAAAAGCGTGGCTAAGGCCGTCCCCTTCTCACCCGCTGTCGCGAATGTTCACCCCGAGCCTTCCCCGGGAGTAAATAAGCCGGTCCATTAGTAGGCCCAGCGAAGCAGGGTTGTCCCCACCGTGAAACCCGCCCCCACCGCGGCCAGCAGCACCAGGCTTCCCTTTTTCAGGCGGCCTTCTTCGATGGCTGTATGCATGGCGAGCGGGATCGTCGCGCCGGTCGTGTTGCCATAGCGCTCGATGTTGATCACCACTTTTTCGGGTGGGAGTTTCAGGCGCTCGGCGGTGGCCTGGATGATGCGCAGGTTGGCCTGGTGCGGAATCATCAGGTCGATGTCGTCGCCGGTCAGGTTGTTGCGCTTCAGGATGTCGACGCAGGCCTCCGACATTTTGCGTACCGCGAATTTGAAGACGGCTGCGCCGTCCTGGTGAACATAGTGCATCCTCTTATCGACGGTTTCGTGCGAGGAGGGATTGAGGCTTCCGCCGCCGGGCATATAGAGCGAGATGCCGCCCGAGCCATCGACTTCGTGCATGAAGTCGATGAGGCCGATGTCACCGTCGGCTTCGTTCACGGCTTCAAGGACGATGGCGCCCGCGCCGTCGCCGAACAGGACGCAGGTGGCGCGGTCGGTGTAGTCGATGATCGATGACATAACGTCGGCGCCGATCACCATGACCTTTTTGTGCGCGCCGGTCTGCACGAATTGCGCGCCCACTTGCAGCGCGTAGACAAACTGGGAGCATCCGGCTTGTAGATCGAATCCCCAGACTTTTTTCGCGCCGATTTTGTCTTGCACAAGGCACGCGGTAGCGGGAAACATCATGTCGGGCGTGACCGTGGCGACGATAATGGCGTCGAGTTCGTTGGCGTCGATTCCACGCTGCGCGAGCGCGCGTCGGGCGGCTTCGGCGGCCAGATCGCTTGTTCCTACGCCTTTGTCCGCAATGTGGCGTTCTTTGATGCCAACGCGGGACATGATCCAGTCGTTGGTTGTCTCGACCATTTTTTCGAGGTCGGCGTTGGTAAGAAGGCGAGGTGGAACGTAGGTGCCGAGAGCGCTGATCTTAACGCGCTGGAGCTGGGTCAATGAGGTCTCCTGATACGAATGCTGAGATGATTGGAAACTTATTATTTTGAACGATGCGGGCAGGAATGTCTAACATCATTCAGTCATTAAAGCATTTAGACATTGAATCACTTAAACATCGCGCTCACGGGAGAAGGAGGGCGAGTGTGAAGGCCCCGAGGGTTGTGCCCAATGGGATATCGGAAACCGAGAGGACCGCGGCGACGATGGCGAGACGGCGCGCGGTGGATCGGCCGGAGATTAGCATCAGACCTGCGACGAAGGAGACGACGCCAGCAACGGCCGCGAGCACGATTGCGGAAGTGTAGAAGAAGTGGAAGGCGAACATGAGCGGAAACGGATTGGGGACGCGGTTGAGCAGAGCGCCGAACATGACGGTTGCGGTCGGAGTGAAAGAGATGAGCCAGATCCCACCGCCGATGCGAAGGATGCCATAGACGATCCAACAGAGACCAAGGGTGGAGCGGCGTCGACCCTGGTCAGGAAGAGCCATTGAGGTTGTGGACATTCCGTCCTCCGCACATTGGAGAGGCGAAGGACGGAATGAGTTGCCTGGACGATGCAACGGCATATGCCGCCGCTCAGTCGCTATTTTTGTTTTTTGTCCCAGTCCTCACGCGACATGGTTTTGATCGCCTGCTGGTTCTTGCCTTGCAGCGCGGTGTTAATCGCCGGCAGTGACGTCGTGCTGATGGATTGCAGTTTGGCGCCCGCGTCGTCGAGCTGCTTTTCGATCACGACCGCGCGTTCGACTTCCGATTGCGTGGGACGTCCCGAATAGCCGTTGATCGCGCCGTAGAGTTCGCCGAGATGCTCGCGCAGCTTCTCTTCGCCGGTGATCGCGCCACCTTCTTTAACGGAGACCAGCGTGGAGCGGAAGTCTTCGAGTTGCTTGAGCAGGTCGTCGAGCTGGGCTTTCAACTGCGCGTCAGTCGCAGCCGCGGCGCGCGCCTTCGCCTGGTCGCGCAGATCGTTGGTCGCATCGACCACGTAGGTCAATTGCGCGAGGTCGGTGTAGAGCTTCGTTACGAGCTTATGCTGCAGCGCGCGGTCGGCCGCGGTGCTCTTGCTGCGCGGATCGGGCACCAGCTTGACCTCGGAGGTGTAAGTCTCCTTGCCCTTGGTCAGCTTGACCGAGTAAGTGCCTTCCTGCGCCTGCGGTCCGAAGAAGAGGAACTCGTTTTCTACGAGGCCCGCAGCCGGTGGAACTTTCGGCGGTTTGGCGCGCTCCGGCCACTCGACACGGTTCAGGCCGCGGCGCTTGTCACCCTGAAGAGAAGTGAGCAATGTGCCCTTGTCGTCGTAGATGTCGAGTTTCAAGTCGCCGAAGATGTGGCGCTTCTTCTGGTAGTAAACGATCGACGCTGTCGGCGGCAAAGTGCGGCCCATGAATTCCGAATCGCCGTCGAATCTCTGCTCGCCCGCCGGCAGTTCCAGCACCGACGGACGCGACGGAAGCATGGCGACATCTTTGGCAAGGATTTCAGGTGTAAGCGCGCGCAGCGGAGTGAGGTCATCCAAAATGTAGATGCCTCGGCCGTGAGTCGCGAGAATCAGGTCCGACTCGCGCGGTTGAATGAAGATATCGCGCACGGCGACGTTCGGAAGATTGCCTTTGAACTGCGCCCAATGAGCGCCGCCGTCGATAGAGATAAAGAGGCCGAACTCGGTGCCGACAAAAAGCAGGTTCGGATTGACAAGGTCTTCGCGGACCACGTGCGCGTAGCCGCTGAGCTCGGGCGTGGAAAGCGATGTCCAGGTCTTTCCGTAATCCTTCGTGCGGTAGACGTGGGTTTTCATGTCGCCCATCGCGTGGCCGTCAAAGGTTGCGTAGGCGACGGCCGGATCGAAGTGGCTCGCCTCGATGGTCGAGACCCAGGTGTTCACAGGCAAACCGGAGATATTCGCGACCACGTTGGTCCAGTGTTTGCCGCCATCGCGGGTGACCTGCACGTTGCCGTCGTCGGTTCCGGCCCAGATCACCTCGCCGTTCTTGGGCGATTCGGCGATGGTGAATATGGTCTCGTACTTTTCGGCATCGGAATTGTCGATGGTCAGTCCGCCGGAGAGTTCCTGGTGCTGGCGGTCAGGATTGTTGGTGGTGAGGTCGGGAGAAATGCGATCCCAGGACTCGCCATGATCGCGCGAGCGGAATAGGAACTGCCCGCCGAGATAAATAGTGCCCTTTTGATTGGGACTCAGGGCGATGGGCGTATCCCAGTTGAAGCGAAAGTCCGGCTCATTAGCGCGCGGCAGCGGCTTGACGTCGCGGGACTCGCCGGTACTTTTGCGGAAGCGAGAAATTCTGCCGCCCTGGTATTCGACATAGGCAAAGTCGGGATCGGCGGGATCGGAGAATGCCCAGAAGCCGTCGCCGACACCAAGATTGCGCCACGCGCGGTTGGCGATGCCATCGACACCGCGCGACGCACCCATCCACGAGCCGTTGTCCTGGAGGCCGCCGTAGACGTTGTAGGGCTCAGCCATGTCGGCGCTTACGTGGTAGAACTGCGCGACCGGAATGTTATTCAGGAAGCGCCAATGGTTGGCGAGATCGAGCGACTGGTAGACCCCGCCGTCGTTGCCGCACAGCATCTGGCTGGGATTATCGGGATTGATCCAAAGCGCATGAAAGTCGCCATGGACGCCTGAGTCGGGGCCTTCAGTAGAGAAGGCTGAACTAAAGGTCTTGCCGCCGTCTTCGCTGACGGTGAAGAAGAAGCCGGGCTTGTAGACGCGATCAGCATTCTTGGGATCGATGATGACACGCGCGAAGTAAAACGGGCGCCCGCTGATGTTGAACGAATTGTTGACCTCGGCCCAACTGCTGCCGGCATCGTCGGAGCGGAAGAGCGCAGTGTGATTGCGGGCTTCGACAACGGCGTAGAGCCGGTTGCGATCGCTGGGAGCAACGGCCATGCCGATGCGGCCGAGATCGCCTTCCGGAAGGCCTTTGCGAAGCTCATGCCAGGTCGCGCCGGCATCGGTCGATTTGAACAGGCCTCCACCGGGACCGCCGGAGCGGAAGTTCCACGGCTCGCGGCGCACGTCCCACATGGAGGCATAGATGATGGCGGAATCCTGCGGGTCCATGGCCATTTCGGCGCAGCCCGTGCTGTCATTGCGCTGAAGAACGTTAGTCCAGGTCTTGCCGCCGTCGGTCGTCTTGTAGACGCCGCGCTCGGTGTTGGAATTCCAGAGATGTCCGAGAGCGCAGGCATAAACGGTGTTGCGATTCTTGGGATCAATCAGGATGCGGCTGACGTGCTCCGAGTCAGGAAGACCAACCGCCTCCCAATTGTCTCCACTATCGCGCGAACGGTAGACGCCAGTGCCGACGGAAACGCTGTTGCGAGCCCAGGACTCGCCGGTGCCAACCCAGATCGTTTTGGAATCGGAGGGGTCGATGGCGATGGAGCCGATCGACTGCGTGGGCTGCTTGTCGAAGACCGGAGAGAAGGTGATACCGCCGTCGCGTGACCTCCACACGCCGCCGCTGGCGGAGCCGATAAAAATCGTGAGCTTCTCGCCTTCACGGACGGCCTTGATATCGGCGATGCGGCCGCCCATGACAGCCGGGCCAATGGCGCGGATCGGGAGTCCGCTGATGACGTCGGAATCGAACGTTACGTCGTCGGCGAGGGCAGGGTTTGCAAGAACGAATGAAAATGCGGAGAGGAACAAAACCATCCACAGCAAGCGCAAACGAGCGAACATGATCACCTCGAATGAAGTCACACGACGGCGTTTACTTCTCGAATGCGTCGTCGCGATGAGATAGAGGGGTTAAGGCGCGCACTCCCTCAGGGGCTAAAGCCCGCGTGTTTTGTTGGACTCGGGTGGCACGACTCAAAGTCGTGCCACCCCTTTTGCAGCACTATCAAATTCTTCGACCGTCAAACTTCCGGCCTCGCAAAATCTCTACTGGTTGGGCGGATTCGCCGCGGGCGGCGGTGTCTTCGGCGCCGGCGGCTTATTCGGATCCGTCTTGGGCGGCTCGGGCGCAGCCGCCGGCGCCATGGGCGCAGCCGGAGCGGGCGGCGGCATTTTGAAGATCGAGTCATCCACCGGCACATTCAGCTCGATCTTGGTAACCGTGATCTTTTCCTTCTGGTCGGATCCCTTCGCGCTGTTTTCGATGGCGAAGGGGAAGATGATTCCGTCGACCTCTTTGTAGTCGCCGATCGAAGACTCGATGTCGTGTTCGGTTCCGCGGATTGTGCGTGTGGTCTCTTCCTTGATGACAAGAAAAGAATCGGCGTCAACATACTCGGTCTGCACGTCGCCGTTTTTGAGTGTGACTTTCAGCTTGTAAACGTCCGTTCCCTCCACCTTTTCTTTGCCAAGCAATTCAACTTTGTGGCCTTTGGCCTTGTAGTCGACCAACGCGCCGTCGAGATCGGCGTTTTCTTCCATCTCCTTGGTATCGTCGGCCGACATCTGTTCGGGATCCTTCTTGCCCATGAAAGGCATGATCTGCCAGGCCTTCGATCCGTCGTAGGCCTGCACCGCGGTCAATCCCTGGACGGTAAATTCCAGGCGGGCCATCTCGGGGCGCTTTTGGATCATGGTGCCAGGCGCTTCCATGCCGGGTCCCATGGTCATGGTAGCGGTGGTGCGAATCGACTTCACGCTTTTGAGCTTATCCATGCCGCCGCGAGCCTGAATGTTCTTGGCAATAATTTCGTCGACCGTTTGGGCGTAAAGGCCCGGAATTAGAACCGCCAAAGCGACGACCGACAGACACACTTTCTTCAACATGATGATCTCCTTGAGTTTGACCCCGGGAATTCTCCCCGAAACTTCAGCGAAGGGTTATTGTACGCCGAAACTTCCAAACCGAACTTGGACGATGCCGTTTTTGAACTAGTCCAACGGCCGCGTTGTGGGCTACATTGTTACGCCGATTGGCGCTACAAAACCCCGCGAAAACGCGGTGATGGCGCTCACATACGAGTGCGCTTTTCCCACGCTAATGTTACCTAGTTGTTTACGAAGCTCAGGAAAGGTTTGTTCCATGACGATTGCCCTTCAACCCGCCACCACCACACGCGTTTTGAACTCCAGCCTGGCCCAGAGAATCATGAGCCCCGAAGACGCGGCGGCTTTGATCCAATCCGGCGACCAGATTGGCATGAGCGGATTTACCGGCTCCGGCTACCCGAAGGCCGTGCCGATGCAACTGGCGCGCCGGATCGCGGACGCGAACTTCCGCGGGCAGAAATTTCGCGTCAGCGTCTTTACGGGCGCCTCGACCGGCCCCGAACTTGACGGCGCGCTCGCCATGGCGGGCGGCATCAACCTGCGGCTGCCGTACCAGTCCGACCCCGAGACGCGCAAGCGCATTAACGCCGGCGAAATGGAGTACATGGACATTCACCTGAGCCATGTGGCGCAGTTCGTGGAATACGGATTTTTGGGCAAGCTCGACGTCGCGCTGATTGAGGTCACGGCGGTGCTGGAGGATGGGCGGCTGATTCCCAGTTCTTCGCTGGGCAACAACAAGACATGGATCGATCAGGCGGAGCGCGTGATTCTGGAAGTGAACTCATGGCAGCCGTCCGCGCTCGAGGGCATGCACGACATTTATTACGGACTGGAAGCGCCGCCAAATCGCAAGCCGATTCCACTCACCAAAACCGGCCAGAGAATCGGGAGCCCCTATCTTGAACTTGCGCCCGAGAAAGTTGTCGCGATCGTGCTTACCGATTCCCCCGACCGCAATAGCCCGTTCAAGCCGCCCGACCAGGCTTCCAAACAGATTGCCGGACACATTCTGGAGTTCTTGAGTTGGGAAGTGAAGAAAGGCCGCATGCCGGAGAACCTGCTGCCCTTGCAATCCGGCGTCGGCAATATTGCGAACGCGGTGCTATTTGGGCTGGAGGAAGGCAAGTTCGAGGGCCTGACGTCTTACACAGAAGTGATTCAGGACGGCATGATTGGCCTGCTGAAATCGGGCAAGCTGACCTCGGCGTCGGCAACCGCGTTTTCGCTCAGTCCCGACAAGCTGAATGAAGTCAACGCCGACATGGCGAGCTATCGCGAGCGCATCGTGTTGCGGCCGCAGGAAATTTCCAATAATCCGGGGATTATCCGGCGGCTGGGCGTGATTGCCATGAATGGCATGATCGAGGCCGACATCTACGGCAACGTCAATTCGACGCACGTGATGGGATCGCGCATTCAGAACGGCATTGGCGGCTCGGGCGACTTCGCGCGCAATGGATACCTTTCCATCTTCATGGCGCCGTCCATCGCCCAGAAAGGGACGATCTCGACAATCGTGCCGATGGTTTCGCATGTCGATCACACCGAGCATGACGTGCAGGTGGTGGTGACCGAGCGTGGACTGGCGGATCTGCGCGGGCTTTCGCCGCGGCAGAGGGCGCATCTGATCATCGAGAAGTGCGCGAACGCCGACTACAAGGGAATGCTCCTCGATTATCTGAACCGGGCGGAGCGCCTTTCGTACGGAAAACACACGCCCCATCTGCTGACGGAATCGCTCGGGTGGCATAGCCGGTATCTGCGGACGGGAAATATGCGGGTGCGGGAAGAAGGCTAACGGTTAGCTGCTGATTGCAGAAACAGTAAGCGCCATTTTTCGCAGATCCTGCGTAGAATACGTCCTTTAATCTACGCATGACTCTGCGTAGATTAGCTTGTCTCCCGAAACCCTAGCGCATCCGACCGGCTAGTTCGCCGAACCAGGGCAGTTCGAAGCGCTCGCCTTGCCACGCTTTAATCGAGAGAACAATCCACAGGAAAAGCATCGCCAGCGAAGCAATGATGCCGAAAAGCAGAAAGACCATGGCGGCTGCGACATTCGAAAGGAAGAGCGCGAAGATCGTCACCACTAAAAACACTCCCCAGATCAGCACGCTTTGCCAGGCGTGAAAGCGGATGAAACGGTGGCTGCGAAATGCCGGGAGTAACAGTAAAACGCCGGCTGGAAAAAAACTGAAATAAGCGAGAGCCGCAAGCACGCGATCTTCCGCGGGCAGCGGCCTCATCGACCAGCCGCAAGCCGGGCAGAAGGCGGCAGTGGGCGGCATTTCGGTTCCGCAATGCGGACAGACGACGGAATCCGCAGTTTGGCCGGTTGCACCAGCGGATGGATTCGGGGAGTTATACGATTCGCCGGTCATCAGAATTAGCCCTAGCGTTGATCTTCTTCCGCGAATCTTCTTTTCGAACCTCTCCATCCCGGCAATCCGCGCAGATTCCATAAATCTGAAAGGTGTGGCGCGTGGTCAAATAGTGGTGCTGGCGGCCTATGTCCCGCTCGACTTCTCCGACCTCGGGCGAGAAGAATTCGACCGACGCTCCGCACTCGGTGCACACCATGTGGTGATGGCTGCGGCGGTTGTATTGGTGCTCGAAGCGCGCGATGCCGTCGTGGAAAGCGACTTCGCTGGCCAGGCCGCAGCCGGCCAGCAGTTTGAGCGTACGGTAGACGGTGGTGAATCCGATGCCGGGATCTTTCTTTTTCACGAGACGGTGCAGTTCGTCGGTGGAGAGATGCTCGCGTGTCTCAAGAAATGTGCGCAGGATGGTGTTGCGCTGTCCGGTCTGCTTCAGGCCTACGCGGCGCAGATGCTGGAGAAAAATCGCCTCCGCCTCGCGGATGCTCTCACGCGAGATACTGGGCTGATCGTCGATGCGCTTCTGTAGCATGTCGGCGGACGGAGAACAACGGAGAACTTACAACGGAATTCCGCGTTTCGCGTTGGGAACATGATACTGGGGGAGACTAACTTACGCCAACCGCCTTTCTCTGCAATCTCCGCGGATGTTCTCTGCGATCCCTGCGGTTTAAGATTTTGATGTCGACGGGGAGCGATCAAAGTAACCCTGAATCACAGAGTTCGCTGAGAAGAAGAGCCGAGAACGCAGAGACGGGCTCCTTGAGGCCACACCGCTACGCTACAATCTTCATCAATGTCCGTCACCGCATCCCTGCCTGAAGTCCGTACCAGAACTGGGCTGGCGCGGGCGCTCTTTGCCATCGTTGTCCTGGTGCTGCTCGCCGCCGTTTGCGTCGCGGTGTGGGCCTGGTCGATTGCGCAGGCCAATATGCCCCAACTGGATGGGAGCGTCGCCGTGCCCGGACTTTCTTCGAAAGTGCGCGTGGTGCGCGATGAGCAAGGCGTCCCAACTATCGAGGCGGCCACGCTGGAGGATTTGTTTTTCGCGCAGGGCTACGTAACGGCGCAAGACCGTTTGTGGCAAATGGACATGATGCGGCGCGCAGCCGCGGGCGAACTGTCGGAGATCGTCGGAGAGACGACACTCAAGATCGACCGCCAGCAGAGGATTCTCGGCTTGCGTGCGGTGGCCGAAGCTGCCGAGAAAAAGGTTGCCGGGCGCGACCGCACCTATCTCGAGGCGTATGCGCGAGGTGTGAATGCGTTCATGGAATCGCATCGCGATAAGTTGCCGCTGGAATTCCGGCTGATGTGCGCGTCGTCGAATGCGATTTATCTGCTGCACTGTCCGGAGGCGGAGCAGGCGCGATATCAGATGCGGCCCTGGACGATCACGGATTCCCTGCTGGTCGGCGCCAGCATGGTGCAGGAGTTAAACCACTATGGCTACGCGCGGGCGCTGACACGCGAGAAACTTTTGGCGAAACTTGGGCCGGAGCTGACGGCCGACCTATATGTCAATTCGTCGTGGCGGGATCGTCCACCAACCGATATGCGCGGAATGGATGAGGCGCCGGCAGCCTCGGGCGACGGCGATGATGACGATGACGATGTCGATCCCGAGGGGTCGCCGACGCACATCACGTCGGCTGAACCGGGCTCGAACGCCAGCCCAGGCCAGCTTTCCCCGCGCGACTTGTCAGAGATAGATACGTTCCGTCCGGGCTCGAATGACTGGGTGGTTTCGGGACAGCACACCGTCACCGGAAAGCCGCTACTGTCGAATGATATGCACCTCGATCATCAAATGCCGAACCTATGGTTCGAGGCGCATTTAAAAAGCGGAAACTTCGACGTGGCCGGAGTTACGTTGCCGGGCGTGCCGTTTGTGATCGTCGGCCATAATGCGCGCATTGGCTGGGGATTTACCAACGTTGGGCCATCGGTGGAAGACGATTACATCGAAGAATTCAATGCCCAGGGGCAGTACAAGACCCCCAATGGCTGGGTGAATCCGCAGCATCGGCAGGAAATCATTCATGTCAAAGGCAAACCGGATGTGACGATGGACGTGGTGACGACGCGCCATGGGCCAGTCATCACCGATCTGATTCCGGGCGAGACGCGCCCGATCGCGCTACGCTGGACGCTCTATGACGGAATGGGCCTCCCGTTCTACGACGTCGATTCGGCCGACAATTGGGATTCCTTCCGCGCCGCATTTTCCAGGATGGATGCTCCCGGCCAGAACGTCGTCTATGCCGATGTTGACGGGAACATCGGCTATCAGGCGACCGGCCACGTGCCGATTCGCGCGGCGGGCGATGGCAGTTTGCCCGTAAGCGGCAGTAACGATGCGCACGAGTGGAAGGGATACATTCCGTTCGACGACATGCCGCATGTCTACGACCCGCCAAACGGAATTATTGCGACGGCGAATGGGCGGATCGCGCCGGATGGCTACAAGTACTCGATCAGCACGGAGTGGGACGCGCCCTGGCGAACGGATCGTATTTATCGGGTGCTCGAGTCGGGCAAGAAATTTTCACCGGCCGACATGCTGGCCTTGCAGATGGACGTGTCGTCGACGTATGACCGGCTAATCGCGGACAAGTTTGTCTACGCGCTCGATCACGCACCGAAGTTATCGGACCGGACGAAGCGTGCCGCGAATATTTTGCGTGACTGGGACGGACGAATGTCCGCCGACTCGCCGGCACCGACCATCGAGACCAAAGCCCGGCTGGAGCTGGTGCGCATGCTGCTCGAGCCGAAGTTGGGCGCAGCGACGGACGAATCATCCAAAAGCGCGACGAGCAGCGCCGCGCCCAATGTCCGCGAGACCGGCGCACTGAGTTGGAAGAGCTATCGCTGGAGCATGTCGACGGTATGGCTCGAAAACGTGCTTAACAAGCAGCCCGCCCGCTGGCTGCCGCAAGGTTACTCCGATTACGGCGCGCTGCTGACGGCCGCAATGGAAAGCGCGCTCAAGCAGCCGGGAGTTCCGTCCGATCTCGCGAAGTGGAAATGGGGAGAAAATTATCCGCTCGAAATTGATCACCTCGTGCTCAGTCAGTTGCCGCTGATTGGACGTTGGACGGGCCCGGGTCAGCATCCGCTGAGCGGGGATAGTTACACAGTAAAGGCTGGGGGCCGGCGCTTTGGCGCCTCCGAGCGCGCGACCTGGAATTTCGCCAACTTTGACGAGAGCACGCTGAATCTCGTTACCGGCGAAAGCGGTGTCTTTCCCAGTCCACACTACATGGATCAATGGGCGGCATGGTATGGAGGGTCGACGTTTACACTGCCCTTCTCGACCGTGGCGGTGGAAAAACATCGAGCGCACGAGATGAGCCTGATGCCGAGGTGAAACAGGTTCAGGCGTTAGGTCCCAGTTGTCAGGTTTTGGGTCTTGCTTTTCCTGAGACCCAACACCTAACACGTGCTCCTAGAAATCAACCGTCTTCACATCAATGAAGTTGCCCACCAGGCCAAAGATCTCGCCCGGATTGTCCGGATTGCTGCCGATAAATGCCAACCCGTCAAAGGTAACGTCGTAGACCCAGAGCGATCCGCCCTGCACCGCGTAGACGATCTCACGCTGGGCAATGGGCTGAATGCCGGTCGCATCGCCGCTTTCCGGAGGAATTAAGACCCCACCCGCTTGTACGCTGCCCACCTGCGTCGTCAAACTGTTGTAGATGGAAAGGCAGCCGCGCACTTCGGCTTCGGTTGAGATCTCGGTGCAGGTGTGCGCGCCGATGAAGAGTTGCCCATTCGCGCCCATCGCAATGCGATTGTGATAGCCGTCCGTGATGACTACCGGAGTTCCGACCACACTCATGCTGCCCAGGTCGAACGTCGTCAGCAATCCGCAGGTCGTGGCCGCCGTCTGTTGACCCGTGCAGGGCTGGGAAGGCGCTTGATTTGCGTAGGGCGTTCCTGCCAGGTACATAGTAGATCCGATGACCAGAGCCTCGGTTGCCGCCGGAACAGGTACCGCGGTTCCCGGAGCGCCGCAGGTCAACGTTGTGGGGTCGCAGGTTGTCAGGTCAAAGGGCTGGACGCTCGCGGTTGGTTGAGTGCCGTCACATTCGGGGCCGCAATTGATGACGTAGGCGGTCGTATTGTCGCTGCTGAAGTAAGCCTGCACCGGGCGGTCAAAGCCCGGAACCGGGATCACGGGGCAGGGATTGATCCCAACATCGCTGGGCGTAATCACGAAAACGTAGGCCAGGCTGAGGTTACTGCAACCCTGTCCATAGAGCGAAGCCAGAACATCGGTGAACGCCAGCAACCGGGTGCCATCCGGGCTTATCGAGAGGAAGTGGACGGAAGGAACATTGATTTGACCCGCACTGCCGCCGGCGGTCAGATTGGCGATTTGAATATAGCCGGGGTTCTGGCCGATGACAGGCGCGTTGGGCACCGCGATATAAGCCGTGCTGCTATCCGGCGAAACGACGATGCTCTCGGTATAAGACGGCAAGGTGAAGTGGGCGACGTTGGACTCGGTGACGTTGCTAATGAGGCTGAACGTGTTGTCGGACGACTGCGTGTTGGATCCGCTGAAAACCAGCGTTAGCCCCCGGTTGGGCGTGACCACCATCATACCCGGAGTATTGCCCGCCCCAATCGGAGGCAGTCCAAGGGGATGAACATCGTTTTGCGCATCGACGATGTATATCCCCGCGCTCGTAAGGCTAGATACGTCGTCCGAAACAAAAGCGCGGTTGTGCAGCCCACTGGTACGGCTGCCGCTGCTCGATGGACCACCACAATTCGACAACACCAGGCTCACGGGCAGCAGGATGAGCAGTGAGATCAGAATTTTTCTCAAATCGAGGCTTCCCAGACTGGTTTTGGTCAAACCTGTAACTCCAACTTCATAGGGGAACAATCTCTTGGATGCAAGAAAAGGGATTATAACAAAGAAGCTGTGAGCGACGAGCCGCGAGCTTCGCGCGACCATCGCCTCCTTAAGGAATTCTGAGTGAGGCTCTTAGCCTCGGTGCACCCCCTGAACTCTGTGGCTGACGCTTTTTGTGTCAAGGCCGCTCCTGGTTCGCAGCTCGCGGCTCAAAGCTCGTGGCGCGCGCATGCTTCCTGTTATTCTCAGAAGGATGCCGCAGGACTTCAAGGAACGACTGCAACGGGCGCCCGTGCTCTGCGATGGGGCCATGGGGACGCTCCTGTATGCCAAGGGCATTTTCATCAATCGCTGCTACGACGAGTTGAATGTTTCCCAGCCGGACCTGATTCGCGGAATTCATCACGAGTACTTGCAGGCCGGCGCGGAGATCATCGAGACCAATACCTTCGGCGGAAACAGCTTTCGCCTGGGGCGGCACAGCCTGGCGGATCGCGTGCACGTCATTAACTATTCCGGCGCGCGCCTGGCTCGCGAGGCGGCCAAGAGTTTCGACGTTTGGGTGGCGGGCTCGATTGGGCCGCTCGGCATTCGCATCGAGCCACTCGGTAAGACCTCGTTTGAAGAAGCCCGCGCCTCATTTCGAGAGCAGGTTGCCGCGCTGGTGGAAGGCGGCGTCGATCTCCTGATGCTCGAAACCTTCGGCTATCTCGAGGAGATGCACCAGGCAGTGCTGGCCTGCCGCGATGTCGACGCAAAGGTTCCCATCGTCGCCCATGTCACGATTGATGAAGACGGCAACTGCCTCGATGGCTCCGACCCCGAAACGTTTGGCGCGCGGCTGACCGAATGGAACGTCGACGTCGCCGGCATCAATTGCAGCGTCGGGCCGGTCGCCATGCTCGATGCCATCGAACGCCTGCGCGCCGTCACTTCCTTACCCCTCGCTGCCCAGCCCAACGCCGGCATGCCGCGCTCGGTGGAGGGTCGCAACATTTATTTGTGTTCGCCGGAGTATATGGCGAGCTACACCCGCAAATTCGTGGCGGCCGGCGTTCAACTCGTGGGCGGATGCTGCGGCACCACTCCCGATCACATCCGCGCGATGAAGTCGTCGCTGCGCGTGCAGGGCGCGCGCGGCAACAAAGCGACCACGGGAGTCAGTCACTCGGCAACCGTACCGCCCGTGCCGGCGAGCGTTCCACTGGAAAAGCGCTCGCGCTTGGGCGCCAAGATTGCGGCGGGCGAGTTCGTCACCATGGTCGAGATCGTGCCGCCAAAAGGCATCGATATTAAGAAAGAGATCGAGGGCGCGAAGTTCGTCAAATCGGTGGGTGTGGACGCGGTCAACATTCCCGATAGCCCCCGGGCCTCGGCCCGCATGAGCAACCAGGCGCTATCGCTCCTCATGCAGCAGTCGGTGGGGATCGAGGCGGTTTTGCATTACACCTGCCGCGACCGCAACGTGCTGGGCATTCAATCGGACCTGCTCGGCGCGGCGGCGACCGGCATCCACAACCTGATCTGCATTACCGGCGATCCTCCCAAGATGGGCAATTATCCCGACGCGACCGCGGTGTTTGACGTGGACGCGATCGGCCTGGTCAACATCGTCCACAATCTGAATCGGGGACTGGATCTGGGTGGCAATCCGATCGGCGTTGGGACCAGCTTCGTAATTGGAGTGGGCGCCAATCCCGGCCTCTCCGACCTCGACGAAGAGATCAAGCGCTTCGAATACAAAGTACAGGCGGGCGCGGAATATGCGGTTACGCAGCCGGTCTTCGACCTGCGGCTGCTGGAGATCTTCCTCAAGCGCATCGAGCATTGCCGCATTCCGGTGATTGCCGGCATTTGGCCACTGGTAAGCGCCCGAAATGCCGAATTTATGAAAAATGAGCTGCGCGTTTCCGTGCCTGATGAAATTCTCAACAGAATGACTAAGGCCAGCACACCCGAAGCGGCCCGCGAAGAAGGCGTGGCCATCGCGCGCGAGATGCTGCGGGCGGTTCGTGACCGGGTCCAGGGCGCTCAAATCAGCGCTCCCCTGAGCCGCTACGCCTCTGCCATCGATGTGCTGGAGGCCCTTGGGTCGAATCGTTCAACCACTGTCTAGTTTTCTGGCGCTAACTGACTGCTGAGTCCATTTTTGGGACGCTCTGCCCAAGAAATTACAAAAATTGGCGCGATTTTACTGGACATCTCGCCCGGAAAGCGGCATTACAATAGAGATAGGAGCAAAAGGATTGGCGAAGTTTGAAGAGTGCCTCGACCGGTTAGAGAAGATTGTGCTGGAACTGGAAAAAGGGGAGGTTCCGCTGGAAAAATCTCTGACCCTGTTCGAAGAAGGCATGCAGCTCTCCGCCTCCTGCCGTAAGCAATTGGAGGAAGCGGAAGGGAAAGTAGAGATTCTGCTGAAGCAGAACGGAAAACTACAAACTGAACCGTTCGAGCCCCCGACCGAGAAAGCGTTGCGCAAGTAACGCTGTTCGCGCTCGGAGATGTAAACGCCTGTGGTAGCAGTTTGCTGTCGCAGCCAAAGGCAGCCGCAAATCGCGGCGAAATCAGGGGGATCCCATGGAACCACTCAGCCTCGTTATCGTTATCTATCACAGTGACCCCGGAACTGCTCACGCTCTGGAAGTCAGCCTGTCTCAACGTTTTGGTCCGGTAAAGCTCGTAAGAAAGTACGAGGAAGTTCCGTCCGCCGTTGCCCGGCAGCGCGCCGAGGTGCTGGTGCTCGACCTGGAAACTTCGCGGACGGATGCAATCAGGCAGTTGCATGAGGAGTTTCCGTCTCTCTGCATCGTGGCCACGCACCGCCTGGCCGATGATGACGTCTGGACAGAAGCCATGAATCAGGGCGCAGCCGACGTTTGCGAGCCCCGCAACGACCAGGTCGTAAACTCCATTATGCGGGAGCGACCACAGAGCGCGGCGGCCGCGGCCTGAAAAACCACGCTCGACGAAAAGGACGCCTGCGGGCGTCCTTTTTCATTTCCCGGAATTGTTATACTTCGGGCGATGCTGAAACAGATCCTTGAGCAGGGACGCGCCGCCGCCGATGCCGCGCTCGAACAGCTCTTGCCGCTGGCCACGCAGCACCCGGCTTCCATTCATCAGGCGATGCGCCACAGCGTGTTCGCGGGCGGCAAGCGGCTGCGGCCGATCCTTTGCATGGAAGCGGGACGCATGATCACGGCTGCATCCCTGGCGCGCGAAGCTGCCGCCGCATCCGTCGCGAGCAGTCCCTGCTATGCCTCGCAGGCCTTCGCAGACATCGCTCCGCTTCCGGCGGGTATCGAGAATCTCGGCGCCGCACTCGAAATGCTCCACACCTACTCGCTCATTCACGACGATCTGCCGGCGCTCGACAATGACGACCTGCGCCGTGGACGCCCCACCTGCCACAAAGCATTCGGCGAGGCGATCGCCATCCTGGCGGGTGACGCGCTCCAGACACAGGCCTATGAAGTGCTCGCGCAACTTCGTTGCCCGGCCGAGGCGCGGGTGGCCATCATCCGCGAGATCGCCCACGGGACAGGGACCATCGACGGCATGATCGGCGGGCAGGTCGTCGATCTCGAAGCCGAGCATAAGAAACCCGACCTGGCCACGCTCGAATACATTCACCGCTCCAAGACCGCGGCGCTGATCACCGCCAGCGTCGTCAGCGGTGGAATTTATGCCGGCGCTGATCTGGCCGACACCGAACGCCTGCGCATCTATGGACAGTCGATCGGGCTGGCGTTCCAGATCGTCGACGACGTGCTCGATGTGACGCAAACCTCCGAGCAACTGGGAAAGACGGCAGGCAAGGACACGGCTGCGGAAAAGACGACGTACCCCGCGCTTTTCGGCATCGAAGAGTCGTTGCGCCGGGCAGACGCGCTGGTGGAGCGTGCCTGCGGACAGCTGGACAAATTCTGCGAGCGAGCGACGACGTTAAAAGAGCTAGCGCATTACTTAGTGGCAAGAAAGAATTAGAGCGTAGCGCCGACCCTACAAACCCGCAGTGCCTGATAGCATCCACAATTAATGCCGCATCTCGTCTCCAGCCACTTCCTGATCTGGGCAATCGCAGCCCTCAGCATCGCCCTGATGCTGATTCGTCCGCGCGGCCTCCCCGAAGTCGTCTGGACCACCGCTGGAGCATTGTTGCTGTGTGCGCTGCGCCTGATTCCGCTGCCGCTCGCCGCCCATGCAGTCGCCGAAGGTATCGACGTGTACCTGTTTCTCGCCGGGATGATGCTGCTCGCCGAGCTCGCCAGGAAATACGGAGTTTTTGATTGGCTCGCAAACATCGCGGTGCGGCATGCCGATGGCTCGCCTATCAGACTCTTTACGCTGATCTATATCGTTGGCACCGCCGTAACAGTATTGATGTCGAACGATGCGACAGCCGTCGTGCTCACGCCCGCCGTGCTAACCGCAGTCAAGCGCGCCAAAGCGCCTCCGATCCCCTACCTCTTCGTGTGCGCGCTCATCGCGAACGCGGCCAGCTTCGTCCTGCCTATCTCAAACCCGGCGAATCTCGTGGTCTTCCATTCAGGAATGCCGCCGCTCGGCCGATGGCTGGCGATGTTTGCCGTCCCCTCTGCTGTGTCCATCGTCGTCACCTATGTCCTGCTTCGCTGGTATTTCCGCGACGAGATGCGCCAGCCCTGCGCCGCACACGAGCCTGCATTGCCACTCTCATCGTCCGGTTGGATTTCTTTCATAGGAATTTTGAGCGTTGCCGGCGTGCTGCTCGCCGCCTCTGCCTTGAAGATGGACCTTGGCCTGCCGACGTGCCTGGCTGCGCTCGTCGTCACGGCAGTCGTGCTGGTTCGCGAGAGAGCAGGTGCTGCCGACATCCTGCGCGAAATCAGTTGGAGCATCCTGCCGCTGGTGGCCGGCCTTTTTGTCATCGTCGAAGCCGTCAAGAGCGCGGGCGCTCTCACTATCCTTCACGATGCGCTGTTGAGGGCCAGCCATTGGCCCGCATTTGCAACCACGCTCGTGACGGGCGGCGTTGTTGGCTTCGGGACAAACGTCGTGAACAACTTGCCGCTCGGCCTGATCACCGGCGCAACGCTGCATACCATGCCGGTTCAGGCCGCGGTGCAGAAGGCCGTGTTGATCGGCGTCGATCTGGGCCCGAATCTTTCCATCACCGGCTCGCTCGCGACCATTCTCTGGCTGATTGCGATTCGCCGCGAGAGGTTGCACGTCAGCGCAGGGCAGTTTCTGCGCGCCGGCCTCGTCATCATGCCGCCGACATTGCTGCTCGCTCTGGCTACGGCACTGCTGATCCACGTGCGTTAATTGTCAGGACCCACCACAGAGTCGCAGAGACATCGGCGAAAGAGAATTAGGGTTTCTCCGTGCCTCTGTGACTCCGCGGTCAATTGCCGTATAGCCGGCTAGGTCTATAATGATCGCGAAAATCAGGCCCTCATCATGAGCAACAGCGACCGAGTAACCAACAGCGACAAAGACCTCGGCATGCACTGCCCCATCACGCGCCGCGACTTCCTGAACGGAGTCGCGCTCACCATCGGCAGCACCATGCTTCCCCATGCCGCGCTCGCGCTCGACGACTCGCCTTACGCTCCCGAAAAAGCCGCCAGCTATTATCCGCCAGCGCTTATGGGCATGCGCGGGAATCACGATGGCTCCTACACCTACGCGCACGGCTTGCGCGACGGAGATAGGTGGAATGCGTCCGGTACGCCCCAAAGCACGGGCGAGACGTACGACCTGGTCGTCATCGGAGGCGGCCTTAGCGGTCTCGCGGCCGCCTATTTTTACCGCAAAAATTTTGCCGGGAAAAAACCACCGCGCATCCTCATCCTCGATAACCACGACGACTTTGGCGGCCATGCCAAGCGCAACGAATTTCGCGTCGGCGATCGCATCGTGCTGGCGCATGGCGGCACCATGTCGATCGAGCATCCGAAGCTCTACAGCAAGGTTGCCATGGGCTTGCTGGTCGATCTCGGCATCGACACAAAAAAGTTTTACAAGGACTTTGACCGCACGCTCTACAGCAAGCTCGGCACGGCGATGTTCTATGACAAGGCGACGTTCGGCGAGGACCGCATTGTGCCCGGCATGGGCACGACGCCGTGGGCGGAATTCCTGGCGAATTCTCCGCTGCCAGAACCTGTGCGCAGTGACATCGTGCGCGTCTACACCGAGAAGAAAGACTACCTGCCCGGCCTGACGCGCAAGCAGAAGATCGAAAAACTGCGCAAGACGAGCTACTCGGATTTTCTGACGAAGATCTGCGGCCTCAATCCCGCCGCGCTTCCCTTCTTTCAGACTTATACCAACGATCTGTTCGCCCTCCGCATCGACGGTGTTTCTGCCCTTGATTGCTATCAGGCAGGCGACGATTACCACGCCATTAGCTTTGCCGGTTTCGCCGGGCTCGAGTTGGAGGAACCCGAGACCGGCGGCGGGAAGCTCCACTACCGCCAGACCGAGCCTTACATTTTCCATTTCCCCGACGGCAACGCTTCGATCGCGCGGCTGCTCGTGCGCAGCCTTGTGCCGGGCTCGATCCCCGGTCATACGATGGAAGACATCGTCACGGCGCGGTGCGATTACGCGAAGCTCGACGATGCTGGCTCGCCCGTGCGCATTCGGCTCAACAGCACCGCCGTGCATGTCGCGCACGTCGGATCGATTAAGCCTGGCGATGCCCAGTCCGCCAAGGAGGTCGAGATTGCCTACGACCGCGGCAGCAAGCTGCAATCCGTGCGCGCCGGGCATTGCATCCTCGCCTGCTACAACATGATGATTCCGTACATTTGCCCCGAACTGCCGGAGAAGCAGAAAGAAGGGCTGTCGTATCTGGTGAAGTCGCCGCTCGTCTACACGCACGTCGCGCTCACCAACTGGACCAGCTTCCACAAACTGGGCGTGCACCAGATCGTCTCGCCGGGAAGCTTCCACTGCTTCACGCACATGGATTTCCCGGTCAGCATCGGCGACTACCATTTCCCCAGCCATCCCGAAGAGCCGATGGTGCTCTTCATGCTGCGCACGCCCTGCAAGCCGGGCCTGCCTGCGCGCGACCAGTATCGCGCCGGACGCATGGAGCTGATGGACATGCCGTTCGAAACTTTCGAGCGCAACATTCGCGCCCAACTCGGAGCCATGCTCGGCACCGTCGGCTTCAATCCCGCGCGCGATATCGCCGGCATCACCGTGAATCGCTGGGCGCACGGCTACTCGTTTATGCCCAACTCGCTGTTCGATCCGGACTGGAAAGAAGGAGAGCAGCCCTGGGTCATCGGACGGAAGCCTTTCGGCCGGATTGCGATTGCCAATTGCGATTCCGCGGCCGTCGCCGAAACCGATGCCGCCATCGACCAGGCGCACCGGGCGGTCCAGGAAGTTCTGAAAGTCTAGTAGGCGCGCGTGTGGGGGCAACCAGATTGTGAACACTATCTGTTTTCGACAGCTGACTGGCGAACCGAGCAGACATACAAAATTGCGTGGCTGGAAGGAAAGATCGCTGAAGAGCGAAAGTGAGCATGTTTGACTACGATCCACCGAAGGAAAAGGAACCAGTAGACTACACAGGCCTCAAAATTGCGGGAATATTGGCGCCCGTGTTTTTTATCATTACTTTCCTAAGTAATGCAGATATGGGATTGGCAGCCTGCATTGTCTTAGGAATGGCCATGCTCGCGATCAAAATTCGCTGGCGCTTGAGGAAACATCTTTGGTTCTGGGCGATCATCGGTTTTATATTGGCGCTCCACGTCCCATTGGTTCTTATGGTTCGATGGCCGCAAGGGAATGTGCCTACGCTTTTCTATACGATGCCGCTCGGAATCGCGGATTTTCTGATCATCTCTGGAGCTTTGGGACTCGCTGAACAGTTCTTCTCGAAAGGTCCTGCTTCATAAAAACCAATTTGGCGAAAAATTCCCATTACACTCTTCGACTTCCAACGACTGCCCCCAGAAACCGAGTAAAGAGCTGACGCTCACAGAAAAGGCCATGGTCCCGCCGGGTTTTGCCCTTCCAGCCATTGCATCCTCGCTTCTCCGGCGCTAAAGTAGTCACAGCTCTGGCGGTCTCCCACCTCGTTGCTCGTATCTCTTTCCTCACACTTGATTTGCGCGCTATAGCTGCAGTGTCTGTGCAACTAAAAGCGGTGGTGGAAAACTGGGCCCTATATATGGTGTTTTAATGCTTGACCCCTGCCTCCATTCGCCGTTAAAGTTGGTGAAACATCGGGGTGCGAAACTCGAAATCGAAGCTCGATTTGGAGTAAGCGCTTCGGAATGCGATCGGCAGGAACCTCGCTAGTTAACACGGCCATGCGAGGCCGCCGACCATTAGCAGGCCACCCAGCCAGCGCGCAAGCGGACGAAAGTCCGCCGTAACAGACAGGCCGAAATGCAGAGCGCAGGAATCTGCGACCGGCATTTCCGCGTCAGATATTAAAAGCATTTGCTTCGTCGCTTGAAGGAGTGACCTTGCTCAAACTCAAGAAGCTGCAAATCCTGGGATTCAAATCCTTCTGTGATCGCACCGAGCTGAAATTTCACGGCGAAGGCATCGCGGCCATCATCGGACCGAACGGTTGCGGCAAGTCGAATATCGCCGACGCAATTTCGTGGGTGCTCGGCGAGCAGTCGGCCAAGACGTTGCGCGGCTCGCGCATGGAAGACGTCATCTTCGCCGGCACGCGCGACCGCACTCCGACGGGCATGGCCGAGGTCAGCCTGACGCTGATCGATCCCGAGGTTTACAGCGGCGCCGATTCGAACGCGCCGACCGAGATCGAGATTCAGGACGATTTGAGCGAGGAGAATTGGGACGAGGCCGAATTGCGCACGCAGGCGGCGGCGGAGACCGAACGCGCCGTGGAAGAAGCGCAGCCGGGGAAGACTGAGGAAGTGGAAGCGGCCGCCGCGAAAGCGGCGGATGGCAATGGGATCGATGGTAATGCCGCCACGGGCGCGGCGGTCATCGAAATGCCTTCCGCCGAAAGCGCGACGCCGGACTCCGCAGACGGGGAAGGTCCCGTCTCTACGGAAGTTGTCGCCGGCCTGCAAGTCGTTCAGCCGCAAGTCGTGCTCAAGATTCGCCGCCGCAAGTTCAATCAGACCCCCTCCCATGCCGGCGAAATTGCGGTCACGCGCCGCCTCTTCCGCAGCGGCGACAGCGAATACCTGCTCAACGGCAAACTCTGCCGCCTGCGCGATATTCAGGAACTCTTCATGGGCACCGGCCTTGGGCCGGAATCGTACGCGCTCATCGAACAGGGACGCATCGGCCAGATCCTCAGCAGCCGCCCCACCGACCGCCGCAACATCATCGAAGAGGCCGCCGGCATCACGAAATTCAAAACGAAAAAGCGTCTCGCCGAAGCGCGCCTCGAGGAATCGAAGCTAAATCTGAACCGCGTCAACGACATCTTTGAAGAAGTCACGCGCCAGATGAATTCGCTGAAGCGCCAGGCCAGCAAGGCCGAGCGCTATGGCCGCCTGCGCGACGAGATGCGCGCCAAGCTGCGCGTGGTGCTGGCCAGCAAATTCACCGTGATGGATCGTGACAGCGTGGCGCTCGATAGCGAAGTGTTGCGGCTGGGCGAAGAGATTCGCGAACTGAGCGAGGGCGTGCAGTTGTCCGAGGCCGAGCACTCCGAGCGTACGCAGCGGGGATACGCGATCGAGACTGAGGCCCGGCAAAATCGCGACCGCCTGAGCCAGATCGCAATGGAAACCGACCGCAACAAGGCGCGCATCCGCACGAACGAAGAGCGCTCGGCGGAATTGGCCGCGCGCATGGGGTTATCGGAAGCGGAACTCACGCAGGCGAATCAACGGCTGCAATCGCTCGATGAAGAGCGCGCAGAGCACATTCGAGTGCTCGATTCCGCTGCCGCCGATCTGGCGGCGGCCCAGCAGGAACTAACGCTCAGCCAGCAGGATGCGGCCACCGCGGCCGCTGAACTCGCTGCGCTTGAGCATGGCCAGGAGTCGTGCCGCACATCAATTCTTGAGGCCGTCGGCCTAGCCTCCAATTTGCGCAATCAGCTCACGCAATCGCAGGAACGCCGCGCTGGCATCGATCGTGAAGAACAACGCCTGCGCGCCGAAAATGAAACAGCGACGGCGCAGTCCGACACCTTCGGTGGGCAACGCGGCCAGCTCGCGCTGGAGTTCGAAACGGTTTCACAGCGCGCGTGCAACCTGGCATCGGAGCTGGCGAACCTGCGCTCGGCACTTGAGAGCAAGCGCTTGCTGGAGAACGAAACCAAACGCTACCTCGATTCGATTCGCTCGGAGTATGCGACGGCGCTCGGCAAGAAGGGATCGCTCGAAGCGGTCATCGCTGAGCATGGTTATTCGACCGAGTCGGTGCGGCGGCTGTTTCAGTCGGGCGCCATGCAGGGCGGACATACCCCCGCGGGCGTGCTCGCTGATTTTCTCGAAGTCGATCCGCGCTACGAACGCGTAGTCGAGGACTTTCTGCGCGACGAATTGAACTTCGTCGTGGTCAAGAGCTGGGACGCCGCCGACGAGGGCTTGCGCCTGCTGCGCTCCGACGTCGATGGGCGCGCAACATTCCTGGTTCATCCCGAAGATTCGCAGGCAAAGTTTTCTTTTGTCGCCGATGAGAGCACGCACTACGCTCCGCTCGGACGATACGATCCTTCCACTGAAGAAATCGATTCGCGTGCTCAACGGATTTGGTAAGTCGCTCGAAGTGATTCTGCCGAAGCTCGGCAATGGCTACATCGTCCCGATGCGGCTGTGGGCCGCAATTTGGCGCTCTCCAGCCCCGACGCATTTTTCTTGTCGCAATCTGGCGAGTGCTTCCACAACGTGACCGTCACGGGCGGCAAGCAGCGCAGTGAGGGCCCGCTCTCCATGAAGCGCGAGTTGCGCGACGTGCTGCAACTGCTCGAACACCTGGAGCGCGCTCTGCGCGAAAAAGAGATACTCGCGCTCACGCTGGGCCGCGAAATTCGCGAGTACACTTCCCTGCTCGATCGTCTCGAAGAAGAGAAGCGCGAGGCGGAGAAGCAGGTGATGACGTCCGGCCACCTGCTCCAGCAACTCGATGGCGAGATGTCGCGGGTGCGCGAACGCATCGAAGTCATCGCGCGCGAATTGCAGCGGCTGGCAGCAGAACGCCAGGAGCAGGACGCGTTCATCGCTGCACGCCAGGCGGAGTTGGCAAGCATCGAAGAATCGCGGATGCAATTCGAAGCGCAACTGGCAGCTGGACACGATCAACTTGCGGCGTTGCGCAGCCGCCGTGACCTCGCGGCTGAAACCAGCTCGCAACGTGCCGCGCGTGTCGCAACGCTCGAAGAACGCCATCGCTCCGCGGCCACTTTGCTCCAGCGCATCGAAGGGGTGGTTTCCGAAATGCGCGAGCGGGCAGCGACTTTGCAATCGCAAATGCAATCCGCCACCGAGGAAATTGCGCGGCGGAATGAAGAAAACGTGCAACTCGCCCAGCAACTCGTGGAATTCGAAGCCGAGCGCAATGCCAGCGAAGCCCGCGACGGCCTGCTGCAATTCGAGTCGGAGCAGGTGCGGGTGCGCCTGGCTGAAATCGAAGAGCTGCTGCGAACCACTCGCCAGCAACTCGATTCCGCCCGCGACCGCCGGGGCGAGATTCAGGCGCAGGCCGCCAAACTCGCCTCCGATCTGCAACATCTAGCTGATACCTGCCTCAACGAACTGAGCATCGAACGCGCCGTGCTGCTCGCGGATACGACCATCGTTCCCCTCATCGGTGAAGAGCTTGCCGCCGCGGACCAGACTTACCGCGAGATGCGCACGCGCCTCGACGCCATGGGCCCGGTCAACATGATGGCGCTCGAAGAATACAAAGAGACAGCGGAGCGCCACCAGTTTCTCGAAACGCAGCGCAAGGATCTGATCGATGCCATCGAAAACACGGCGGCTACGATCAAGGAGATCGACCAGGTATCGCGGCAGAAGTTCGAAGAGGCGTTCCATAAAATCAATGCGAATTTCCAGACTACCTTCCGCAAGCTCTTCGGCGGCGGGGACGCATTCATGCGCCTCACCGACATGGAAAACAGCGCGGAGAGCGGCATTGACGTGGTCGCGTCGCCTCCGGGCAAGAAGCTCCAGAATGTGCTGTTGCTCTCCGGCGGCGAAAAGGCGCTGACGGCATTGGCGCTGCTGGTGGGAATTTTCCAGTACACGCCCAGCCCGTTCTGCATTCTCGACGAGGTCGACGCGCCGCTCGACGAAGCCAACATCGGCCGCTTCACCGACCTGGTGCGTGAGATGAGCCTGCAGACCCAGTTCATCCTGATCACGCACAGCAAGAAGACAATGAGCATCGCGCCCGTGCTCTACGGCGTGACGATGCAGGAGCCGGGGATCTCGAAGCTGGTGTCGGTGCGGTTTGGGGCCGCGTAGGGATTTGATGGACTCGCCGCCAAAAACTTCGAGAGTGAGTTCACGGCAAAGCGTGGATGAGTGGCAGATCGAGCAGATCAAAGCCGGGATCGCTGAAGCCGACCGCGGTGAGTTCGCTACGGACCAAGAAGTCGAGGAGGTGCTGAAGCGTTTTATGATTCCACGCCCTCAGAAAAATTCACGTCACCCTTGACGTCTCGAACATTTTTCTGCTTGTTCAACTGAAAAATCCACTGCCCTTTTTTCCAGAGTCTTCCTCAGTTTTTCCACATCCATATTCCGCTAAACCCAGCCACAGGCGCGCCTTCTCGCTTACACTGGAACTGTCAACTATTTTCTGCCGGACGGTGGCAACCCCAACCGGACACCGGTGATCGAAAGCGTTGACAAATTCCCTGCCGCGAATAGAATACGCGACAGTTTTCTCCCGGTTAGATTCATCATCATGAGCCCAGACATCCTCGACCCCGTTCTCCTCGAAACCGACTATAGAGACCTCGACCTGTTCGCCAGCGGCAAGGTCCGCGACGTCTACAACCTCGACAGCGAGCACCTGCTCTTCGTCGCCACCGATCGCATCTCCGCGTTCGACTACGTCCTGGCGACCGGCATCCCGCACAAGGGCCGCGTTCTCACACAGCTCTCGCTGTTCTGGTTCGATTTTCTCAAAGACGTCGTCGCGAACCATCTTGTCACCGCCGACGTAGACCGCTACCCGCAGACGGTTCGCCAGCACGCGGACGAGTTGCGCGGCCGCTCCATGATGGTCATGCGCGCCGAAATGTTTCCCGTCGAGTGCGTCGCCCGGGGTTATCTCTCCGGCTCCGGCTGGAAAGAGTACAAGGCGAGCGGCACGGTCTGCGGCATCAAGCTGCCAAGCTGCCTGAAAGAGTCCGATCAACTGCCCGAGCCTATCTTCACTCCGGCCACCAAGGCCACGACCGGGCATGACATCAACATTCCATTCGAAGAGATGTGCAAGCTGGTCGATCCCAAGCTGAGCCACCAGCTGCGCGACCTCACGCTGCGCATCTACAAGAAGGCCGCCGATTACGCGCGGCAACGCGGCATTCTCATCGCCGACACCAAGTTTGAATTTGGCATGACCGCCCAGGGCATCACCCTAGCGGATGAAGTTCTCACACCGGATTCGTCGCGCTTCTGGCCGGCCGACACCTATTCACCGGGCAAGGCGCAAAATTCGTTCGACAAGCAGTACGTAAGGGACTACCTCGAAGAAATTCGCTGGAACAAGCAACCGCCCGCGCCCGCCCTCCCCCAAGAGGTCGCCCGCAGGACGAGCGAAAAGTACCTCGAGGCGTATCGTCAGTTGACGGGACGCGAGTTGGAGGTCTAGCCGTTACGCTCGCTCCACTTTGAGTCGCTATGAGCGTTGCGGACTGGATCATCCTTGCATTCCTGGTTTTTTCCGTAATCGGAGCGGCCATGGAGGGCTTCTTTCATGAGGCCTTCCATCTGGCTGGTCTGGTCGTCGGATATTTGCTGGCCGCGTGGCAATATCAGCGGCTGGCGAATTGGTTCGCGCCCTATTTGAAGACGCAATGGGTTGGGGAGATTGCCGGTTTTCTGATCATCTTTTTCGCCGTTCTGATTCTCGCCGGTCTTGCCGGACGAATCGCGCGCTGGGCGATGAAGAAAGCCGGGCTGAGTTCGATCGATCGGTTTCTGGGAGCATTGCTGGGACTGTTGCGAGGCGTTCTGGTGGTGGCCATTGTGCTCACCGTCATGACCGCGTTTGCGCCAGCCGCACGATGGCTGGATCAATCCCAATTGGCTCCTTATTTCCTGGTGGGCGGAAGGGCGGCAATCTGGCTCGCACCGTCAGAGTTGCGCCATCGCTTCTACCAGGGACTGGATTACCTGCGGCATGCGCCGCCGGCCTCGGAGAGCACTCAACCGAAGCCGGCCGAGCCGGCCAAGTAACCAGTTAGATATTCTCTTACGTTCGAGGGTGCGGAAACGAGGCGGCAGTGAAAGATCAGTTGGAAGCGCTCATTCTGCAAATGTATAAAAGCAATATTCTCTACTCGGAAGCGGTCCGCGAATTCAAAAAGCGTTTTATCGTAACCGTGCTCGAGGAGAACCGCGGCAACCAGTGCAAGGCTGCTCGCGAACTGGGCATGCACCGCAATACCCTCAGCCGCACCATGCAGGAGCTCAAGATCGATGTCCGTCCCCTGCGCGCCGGAGTCAAGCGCCCCCCAAGGAGCGCGCGTCCCTCAGCGATCTTCGAGAGAAAGCAAATCCGCTAGGTCGGCGACTGTCCCATCACAAAATCTGCGCTCACAAAAAGGCGGCCCCCAATGGGCCGCCTTATTTTCATTTGCTGATCTAGAGCGCTAAGCGTTCATCAGTGTGCCGTCGGCTTCTTGTGCACCGGAGTCGTCTTCTTCGGCGCCGCCTTCACCAGCATGGCTCCCTCGTCCATGGTCATCACAAACGGCTTCGGCGTGTACGAGGTCGGCGTTCCCTGGAACTGGAAGTCCGAATCCTCTTTGGGCATATCCTTTTTCGGGATCGCCGCCGTCATCGTCAAATCAATGTCCGCCTTCTTCGCCTCGATGTCATCTTCGCTGCCCGCGAGCATCAGTTTGGTCGCTTTGCCCGTGGTGTCGATCGTGATGATGTGAGCCTGCATCTGGAGCGGCTTGCCCTTCAACGTCGTCCACACCTTCTCGGCATCTGGCGGATTGCCTTCGGACAGACACAGTTGCCATTCCGCGAAGCTCATCTCCTCCACTTTCTTTGTCTTCAGCAGATCGCCACATTGCTGCGCCAGAGTCGGAGGAACATATTGTGAGATCGTGATGCCGGTCGGCGATGTCGCGGTGGCTGCCTTCGCCATCACGTCGTTCCACCCCTCGTCGCTTCCGTGGAATTTCGTGTACTTGCTCTGGCCGAATTTCGCAATCTGGGTTTTGCCGGCGCCCTGCGCAAGATCAGCCGCGCGCGCGATATAGAAAAGTCCCGCGGTTACTTTGTCGGGGCTTGAGCATCCCGCTGGCGGAGCCGGGGCCTGGGCAGCATCCCCGCCGGCGGGCGCCGGTGGTGGACAGGCCGGTGGAGTCAAATACGCTAGTGCCAGCGGATAGACATCGCGCAGGCTGCTGGCATCGGGAGGATCCGCTTGTACCGCGTCGCTTAGATGCTGCTGCGCCTTCGCGTAATCCTTCGCCTGGAACGCCGCCATACCCGCCGCGCCGCTAAATATTCCAGCTGTCTCTTTCTTCAGCTTCTGGAAATCGGCATCGGTCGTGCCTTCGGGTTTGGCAGCGGTCTGCTCACACTGCAAGCCTTTTTCGCCATACTGTCCGGCTTCGGTCAGGCTCTGCGCAGCATTCGCGCCGCCGGCCTCGGCCGCGGCGCGCTTGGTAAAGGAGAGCAGCGCCAGCGCCCGCAAATTACACGGGTTCGCTTGCAAAACCTTGACTGCCGTATCTTGCGCCTTGGCCGTATTGCCAGTCTGGCCGTACGCGCTCATCAATAGTTCAAGCGCATCTTCCTTCATCACACTGTTCGGATACTGGGTAAGGAACGCTTCCAGCCCGCTGATCTTGGCCGCCGCATCCTGCTGCTGGATGGCTCCGACGTAGGCGTTATATTCGGCTGGATCTTTAATCTCTTTTTTCTGAGCAGGCGGGGTGGGCGCTGCGCCCTGGGCAGGTGCTGCTGGGGCCTGTGCCTGAGCGGTTTGCGCGACGGCGGTAACGGCTGCTACCAGCAACATCGCAAGAACGATTTTCTTCATTCCTGTGGCTCCTTCATTATTTAGGAAGCTGGATTCACGTACAGCCCGGCTTACGAGCTTTGGCCAGGTTGACCATGGACAACTTCTCCATGGGAGTACCCCCGTAAATCCTCGGCCGCATGCACGAATCAGGAAGCGGCGAAAGAATTATTCCGGTGAGCGGATTATAAGGATGTAACCCCGCTTAGGCAAGCAAGTTGCTTGCCGATGCCCTCCCTGGCCTCTTGGATGCACAAAACTTCTCGCCCGTTAAGGCTTCTCGGCCTATCACCCCTGCCAACACTCGGGAACGACCTACAATAAATCATCGACGCTGAGTCAGGAAAATTCCATTCTCCGTAGGAGCCCATTTTGAATTCCAGCAAATCCACTCCCCTGGCAGGACAGGTCGCAGTCATAACCGGCGCGGGAAGCGGCATTGGCGCGGCCATCGCCCTTAAGCTCGCGGCGCTCGGTGCGCGCGCCATTCTCTGCGGACGCGCCCGCGCCCCGCTCGAACATACCGCCGATGCTATTCAGAACAGCGGGGGGCAAAGCGCCATCATGGAGTGCGATGTCACCGACTTGCGCTCGGTCGAATCGCTGGCCGAACACGTAGGCCGAACCGCAGGTCGCCTTGACATTCTCGTCAACAATGCGGGCATAGGGGGACCGGGAGGGCCGCTCCATGAACTCGCGCCCGCAGCCTGGGACCAGATATTCAACACCAATCTGCGCGGCGTTTATTATTGCGTCCGCAGTCTGGCCCCACTGATGATCCGCGCCCGCAGCGGTCACATCATCAACATCTCGTCCCTCGCCGGCAAGAACGCGCTGCCCAATGGAGCCGCCTACTCCGCCTCAAAATGGGGATTGAACGGATTGAGCTATTCGCTGGCCGAAGAGCTGCGCGCGCACAACATTCGCGTCTCGGTTATCTGTCCCGGATCGGTGCATACAGACTTCAGCGCCCACGAAGGGAAAAAGGCGGAGAGAATGTTGCAAGCCAGCGACGTGGCCCATGCCGCAGCAATGATCGTGACGCAGGCTCCGCAGTCCTTCGCCAGCGAAATTCTGCTGCGGCCCACCCAGAAACCGTAGGTGAACTTCGGGCGAGGAACTGTGAGGTCGTGCCCGTCCTTAGCTCATCGTCCTTCGTCCTTCGCAAAAGCGCTGTGCCATAGTCGTTGCGAAGGACGAAGGACCAAGGACGTTCTCAGAAACGCGACCTCTACTTACTTCTTGAACAAATTCTCAAACGCCTGCCGGGCATCATTGGGCCGCTGCGCCTGCTTGCTTGACGTTTCTTTTTCCAGCCGCACTCGGATCGAATAAAACGTGCAGTTGTTGCGTTTGTCTTTCGGGGAAATCCGCTCCGGAATCGGCTGGTTGCACTCGAACCGGCTGGAAGGATCGAAGTGCTCGCACTGCTTGCAGGAGTGCAGATCAAATCCACATTTCTGGCATTGCCCGACATTCTCACCCAGATTCTCGAGAAGCGCCCCGCATTCCGCGCACCGCGACACCGTCCGCGTCCCCGGCATATTCAGCGGGCGCGGTCCAAAAGTATTCTCCCGCCGAGCCGCGGGCGATTGCTTCTCCATCTTCTTCTGCGGCTCGTTTCCCGAGTCCTGATACCCTCTCTGCCGGTATTTGCGATCGGACAAAAACCCCTCCTGAAACGCCTCATTCTGCGCTTTTGCCGCGCCTTTCACAAGAGGTTCTTTCGGTGTCTTTCTATCGACGAGCCCGGCAACCCGCCCTTTCCGCGCGTCATCTATCCACGGCTCGGGCCCGAGCCCTGGGGCAGTTGAATTGTTTTTCATATTTCCGGGTGCTACCATCCGAACAGGATCGGAATCGATAGGAGGCAATTATGTCGGATCGTGACAGCAGCAGTTTCCTGTGGTTTCTTGCGGGTCTCGGCGTGGGAGCCGTGGTCGGTGTGCTCTATGCCCCGAAGTCCGGCGATGAGATGCGGGAGACCATTCGCAGCCGGGCGCAGGACGGAGCCGATCGGGCCCGTCATCAGGCTCGCCGCGCGCGCGAACAGGCTTCAGACTGGGTAGACCGCGGACGCGACGTCCTCAATCAGCAGAAGGAGCAGTTCCGCAACGCCTACGAAGCCGGCCGCCAGGCTTACAACGAGACGACCACGCCGGCCGCGACCGCCGAGCCACCGAAGAACATGTAACAGGAGTTAACGAGGAGCTGCCCATGGACGATACCTGGCTAAAAGTCTTTATCATGGTGACTTCTTTCGCGGTCCTGCTGCAGGCGTTCATTCTGGCAGCACTCTATCTCTCGGTCCGCAAGAGCAGCGCGAGAATGGAAGCGCTCGCCAAAGAGGTGAGGGAGAAGGCCATCCCCACCATCGAGACGGTGCAGAGCTTCATCACCGAAGTGCGTCCAAAGATCGATACCATCGCCACCAACGTCTCCGACTCGAGCACGCTGGTCAAGAACCAACTCGAGCGCCTCGACGCCACGCTCACCGATGTGCTCGATCGCGCGCGCTTACAAGTAATCCGTGCCGACGAACTGCTGAATCGCACGATGGATAAGGTCGAGGAGACCAGCGAAATGGTGCACAAGACGGTGGTCTCACCGCTGCGCCAGGTCAGCGGCGTGATGAACGCCATCTACACTGGAGTCGAGGTCTTCCTCGGCAACAAGCGCCGCGGCGGTAAAAACGGCATGGGCGTCCCGCAAGACGAGATGTTCATCTGATTTGTAATTTGCAATTTGTGATTTGCAATTTGAAATTGAGTGAGCTGGTAATTTTAAATCGCAGTTGTTTGGCGAGTTTTCAAATTACCAATTACAAATCACCCATTACAAATCTATTTCTCGTCTCCGTTCTCTTCCCCACCCGCCACTCGCAAGCTCCTCGCATCCGGCACGAAGATCGAAGGCACCCGCTGCTCCGCGGCCAGCTTCTGAAAATTCCCGATGTCCACGTTGCGCACCTCGTCCCAGTGCGCCAGCAGGTCATCGGTCTGCTTCTTCAGCTTGTCGAATTGCTGATACTCCGCCGCTGTCGGCGCTGCATCCGCGGCTCCGGCAACCGCCATCGAGAGAAACGCCAGCTTGCCATCGATCCCCGGCGCATACGCCAGTGAATCTTCGCTGGCCGCGATCTTGAAATTGATCAGCGGATCGCGCGCGGCCACCAGTCGCGCATCGAGCGCGCTCACACCGTCCAGCAAGGCTTTTGACGAGTCCGGCCCGACCCGCCGCTTGAGCCCGTCCAGTTGCTCGCGCACATCCTGGATCTCATTCACCGCATCGTAGACCCGGTTCAACTGTTCGCGCAGGTCCATTTGCAGCTTGAACTGCTTTTCCAAATCGGCCTGCGAAACCGTGACGCGCGGATCGATCTTCACCTCGAACGGCTCCGTCTCGCTCTTGCCGTTCGTCGTTAGGCGCACTTGGTATTTGCCCGGTACCACCAGCGGCCCGCGTGCGCCATCGCCATACTCCCACAAGTAGTAGTTCGGCACGCGGTGGGCTTCCTCATAGTGCAAGTCCCAAACAAAGCGGTTCAGCCCGTCTTCCACCTTGATCTGCTTCTCCGGTTTCTTGTCATCGGG
The DNA here is from genome assembly GCA_963698865.1 of uncultured Acidobacteriaceae bacterium. Classification (GTDB taxonomy): domain Bacteria; phylum Acidobacteriota; class Terriglobia; order Terriglobales; family Acidobacteriaceae; genus Acidiflorens. The sequence goes on from CAVOSL010000008.1 coordinate 620,971, forward strand.
ATCAAGCGGCTCATCGAGCGGCTCTTTCCGCTTGCTCGAATATCTGCGAATTACGCTGCCGCTCGCATCCAGAACCTCGATCTTCACCTCATCCTTCGGCGCCTTCTTGAAGTAGTAATAAATGACGGCGCCATTCGGCGGGTTCTTCCCGGCGAAGACCAACCGCGCCGGAGGAGGCTCATCTCCGCCCGGCGAATGCACGCGATACGCGACCGCCGGCTGGTAAAGATGCATATTCTCGCCCGCAATCGAATCCGCATACTGCCGCAGCGGTGTCACATCATCCAGAATCCAGAATGCGCGCCCATGCGTCGCCACCACCAAGTCGTCGTTCTTCACGACCAGGTCATGCACGGGCGTGTTCGGCAAATTCAATTGCAGGCTGCGCCAGTGCTCGCCATCGTCGAAGGAAACAAATATCCCGCGCTCCGTGCCCGCATATAACAAGCCCTTCCGCTTCGGATCCTCGCGCACCGCGCGCACAAACGCGCCGTTCGGAATGCCGCTTCCAATCCTCTTCCACGTCACACCGTAATCGGTTGTCTTATAAATGTAGATTCCAACATCATCATTCTGATGGCGGTCGATCGCCACGTAAGCCTTCCCGGCTTCGAACGGCGACGCTTCAATCAGGCTCACCCGGCTCCACGCCGGCAGATCTTTCGGCGTGACGTTCGTCCAGTTCTTTCCCTCATCGCGCGTGAGCTGCACCAGCCCATCGTCCGTGCCCGCCCAGATCAGCCCCTTCGTCACCGGCGATGGCGCAATGGAAAACACGGTGTCGTAGTATTCGGTTCCGGTGTCATCAATCGTCACCGGTCCGCCCGAGGGCTGCTGTTTCGATTTATCGTTCCGCGTCAGGTCGGGACTGATCGCCTCCCAATGCGTCCCCCCATCGGTCGTTTTGAAAACCCGCTCTCCGCCGTAGTAAATCGTGCCCGGCTCTTGTGGGGAAGTCACAATCGGCGCCGTCCATTGAAAACGGTGTTCCAGCCGTCCTGCCCCGCCTCCGTCGCCCAACTCCGGCGACACCGCGATGTTCTGCACCTGGTTCGTGCGCCGGTCAAAGCGCGTCAGATTGCCCTGGTAGTCGCCCGCATAAACAATGTTCGGATCCGTCGGATACGGCGCAATATATCCCGCTTCGCCGCCGCCCACCGGATACCAGTCGTCGCGACCAATCATGCCATCGTCACTGCGGCTCGCAATTGCCACGCTCGAATTGTCTTGCTGCGAGCCGTAAACGTAGTAGGGAGTGCGCGTATCGGTGATCACGTGATAGAACTGCGCCGTCGGCTGGTTATCCTCGCGCGTCCACGACTTTCCGCCATCAAGGCTGACCGTCACACCACCGTCGTTCGACGCGATCATGCGCTTCGTATTTTTCGGATCGATCCACAGCCCGTGATTGTCCCCGTGCGGAACGTGCACCTTATTAAACTCGCGCCCGCCGTCGGTTGACTTGAAAAACTCCACGTCCGCCACGTACACCGTGTCCGGGTCCCGCGGATCGGCAATCACATGCATGTAGTACCACGACCGCTGCGTCAGGCTGTGGCTGCCATTCACCTGCTGCCAGGTATCTCCGCCATCATCCGAGCGATACAGCCCTCCATCCTCCTTCGCTTCAATGATCGCGTATACGCGATCGGAATTTGCCGCTACCGCCACGCCGACGCGCCCATACGGTCCTTTTGGCAGACCATGCTCTTCAAGGTGCTTCCAGGTCGTGCCGCCGTCGTTCGACCGGTAAAGCCCGCTGCCCGGTCCGCCACTGTCGAGTATCCACGGCATTCTGCGCACCTGCCACATCGCCGCAAACAACACATTCGGATTGGCCGGATCGAATGCCACGTCGACCGCCCCCGTGTTCTCGTCCTTATATAGAACCTTCTCCCACGTCTTGCCGCCGTCGGTGGTGCGGAAAACTCCACGCTCCACATTCGGGCCAAAAGGATGGCCCAGCGCCGCCACAAATGCGATGTCCGGGTTACGAGGATGGATGATCACTTTTCCGATGGCTCGCGAATCCTTTAGCCCGACGTTCTTCCACGTCTTTCCCCCGTCGACCGACTTCCAGACGCCATCGCCTTCTGCCGCGTTCCCGCGCAGGCAAGCCTCGCCCGTCCCTACATACACTACGTTCGGATCGGAGACGGCAACGGCCAAACTGCCGATCGCCGGCGCGCCGTCGTGATCGAAAACCGGCGACCACGTGTTCGCGCCATCGGTCGATTTCCACACGCCTCCCCCGGTCGCCCCAAAATAATAGGTCGTCGGGTCGCCGGGAATACCCGAGGCCGTCAGCGACCGTCCCCCGCGAAACGGCCCGATGTTGCGGTACTTCATCCCGCGAAATTGCGGATCGCCCTGGTTCTTTTCTTTCTCGTCGCTCTCGCTCTTCGCGGCCGGTTGGTCCGTAACCGGAACGGACTTCTCCGTCGTGGGCGCATGGCGCGTCGGTTCTTTTTGCTGTGACAAAGCGAACGGCGCGGAGAACATGGCAAGCAGCGCAAACAAAGCGCCTGGTAAAAGCAGTCGCTGGTTCATGAAATGTGTGTACCCCAGAACAGGATTAGAGTTTCACTTTATGGTAATGCCAAAGAAGCAAAACGTAAACGGACGCAAACCCCCGAAACACAGGAGGCAAACGATCATATAGCGGGCGACAGGCCGGCGGTCGACCGTAGCGCCGGCGACCCCAGCGCCAGCCTCCGCGCAACGACCGTAGCGCCGGCGACCCGCCGGTTTTCAGATGGCCCGATGACCCGATCACCAGATCACCCGATTGAGCCAGCGCATCCGCCTAGTCAACATCCAGAATCATAAAAGCCAGATTGACTTCCCCACTCTCAGCCTAGAATGTTTCAAACATTTCCACATTTTTCTGTTTGAAACAGAATGCAGCCAAGAATGAAACGGCAGTTCACAACCAACGAGGTCATCGCCCTCACCGGTATCACCGGCCGCCAGCTCCAATGGTGGGACGAGCGCGGCCTCGTCACGCCCAACCGGCAGGGCCATCGCCGCATCTATTCCTGGGATCAGCTCGTGACCGCCGCCGTCATATGCCAGCTTCGCCGCCGCGGTTTTTCCTTGCAGCGCATGCGCAAGGTGATCGCCTTCCTCGAGCGCGAATTCGGCACCAGCCTCGCCGCCACCGTTCGGGCCGCGTCCGAGTATCACCTGCTCACCGACGGCACGCATCTTTATCTGCGCACTTCGGCGCGCCAGGTAGTCGATCTAATCAAAAATTCGTCGCAGCCCATGTTCGACATCTGCCTCAGCGACGAGGTCCGCCGCGTCCGCGGCCAGATCTTAGCACGAAAAATGGAATCGGAAAGAGTCGGGCCGAACAATGCGTCTTTTAAAAAAATTTCAGCGTCAGAACGGGTTCGGCCCCTAAGCCGCGCCCGCAGAGCCTGAACGGAGGCCGGGAGAACCCGGGGTCCCCGTCACGCCCGGTTTTGGCGCGACGGGGTGGAGGGCATGATGATTGGCGAACTGAGCATCATCAACGAGTGGATTCCCGAGCAAATGGAACCGGGCACGGTTTTCGTGCTCGAAAATGCCGGCGAGGTCGGCGAGAAAGAAGATCCCTACTGGGCTGTGCTCTCCTGCCCGTCCTGCGGAACGCTAGGCCTGATCACACGCAAGCAAATGGCCGGCCTGCTCCCCACCATCTGCGGCTCCTCGCAATGCTCCGCCCAATTCTTCATTAAGGATGAAGTCATCACGCCCAGAAAACCGTTCTAGAGAGTTGCGCCGCAGCCGATTGTCGCATTTCTCTGCGAACTCCGCGAACTCTGCGGTTAAAGGCCCTTAGCGCCGAGCGCGGGCGAACGAGCCATCATTGCGGCAAGCCCATGCGTTTGAGCAGATCTGATGTAGCGCGGATCGGAGTGAAAGGGCTCAAGATATTCTTCGACCCTTAGATATTCCATGCGCGACGAGTGCTGTGCGAAGCCCTTTTCCAGCCACTCGAAGGTGTGGTCCCGGTCTCCCATCAGCCCATAGTAACGCGCCATCTCGTTGGGTGAGATGTATTCCTTTTGCGACTCGTTTTTCAGTATTTCAATCAACGCGGTACATGCACCATTCATTTTCGCTTCCCGATATCCAGAAGAGAATGCCGCCGCCCATTGCGGGCGCCCGCTCTTCTCCATCTCGGTGGCCCGATCCGCCACAAATCTGTCCAGGTCTCCCGTCCGCCAGTACACGATGCTGCGGGTTCCGTAATAAACCGGAAATTCCGGATTCGCGGCAATAAGCCTGTTTAACAACGCCAGGGCATCATCATAGCGGTGCATGTCACTCAATATTCCCGCGCGATTCGCATTAATCTGGGGAGAAGCAGGATCGAGCGCCAGCGCCTTCTCAATCTCAGCCAATGACTCCTTGAATCGGCCCAGGTTCTGCAACAGAAGCGCGTACCAGTGGTGGGACGTGGTGTCGTTCGGGTTCAATCCAACCGCCTTGCGATACTCCGCTTCCGCTCCCGCCCAGTCCCAATATCCCAACTCCTTCAAGGCTGCCAGGGCGGCGTGCGGTTCGGCCAGCGTCGCATCGAGTTCGATCGCCCGTTGCGCCGTGCTGCGGATCTTGGGCGACGCCTCATCCGGCGAGATCCACCCGCGATCAAAGAGAAGGACGTATGCGTATGCCAACCCGGCATAGGCCTGTGCGTAATTTGGATCCTTGGCGATCGCCTGGTTAAATTGATCCAAAGCTTTATAGACGCTTTCGCGCGTGCGCTGCGCCATGTAATAGCGCCCTTTTACATAGAGCTGGTAGGCCTCGGCATTTTCGGTAGCATGTTTTTTTTCATTGCCACTGCCACTTACTTTCAGCCGCAATTGACCCGAGATGTCGGAGGCAATGTCGTCTTGCAGCGTGGCGATGTCGGAGGCTTTGCGCTGATATTGCTCGCCCCATATCTGCGAGCCGTTACTTACATCGACCATCTCCGTTTCCACGTTGAGCGTGTCACCGTGTTGGTTCAGGCGTCCCACAATGACCGCTCCCACCTTCAGGTCGCGACCAATCTGCAGCGGATCCTGCTGCGCCCCCCGGTAGCGGAAGACGGTAGTGCGGGCCATCACCCGCAGTCCCGGCAGCCGCGACAGATGGTTGATGACTCCCTCCGTAATGCCGTCGGCGAGATAGTCCATTTCTGAGTTCGACGTGGCATTGGCCAGCGGCAATACGGCCACCGAATTAATCGCACTTGGCGTTCGGTGCAGAAAGTAATATCCGCTCACTGCCAGCGCTGCCAGCATGATTGCCAGGACCGAAGCGATCGCGAATGATTTCCGTCCGGTCGGCTTAGCAGGGGCCACGCTCGAACCGGAAGGACCGGCGGCGACCGATCCAATCTCCGATGCCGGTACCCTGGCGGCTGAGCTAGATGCGTGCCGCGGGGTTCCCGGAAATGAGGAAGCTGGCGCCCCCGTCCTCACATCACTGCTCACGGGAACGCCAGGTTGGGCCACCGGCGCCCGGCTGCGGCTGATATCGGTGTCCCTTTTCAGGCGTTGCAGTTCCGCCCGCATTTCGGAAGCGTGCTGGTAGCGCAGTTCACGGTCTTTCTCCAACGCGCGGTCGATGATCCGTTCCAGCTCCGGCGGCAGGTCCGGATTCAGGCGGACCGGAGCGGCCGGAGCCCGGTTCAGGATGGCGTCGAAAATCATCGCGGTACTGTCTCCGCGAAACGGCAGCGTGCCGGTAGCCATCTCATAGATGACTGCTCCAAACGAGAATAGATCCGACCGCGCGTCCAACTCCTTCGCCTTCGCCTGCTCGGGTGACATGTAAGCCACCGTTCCCAACGCCGCTCCTGGGCTGGTGAGAAGATCCTCGCTGACCAGTGTCGGCTGAGCCGATGCCACGCTTTGCATCGTTCCGCTGGAAGCGTTTGTCACCTTGGCCAGTCCGAAGTCCAGAACCTTTGCGTGTCCGCGCTTGTTGACGAAGATATTGGCGGGCTTGATGTCCCGGTGAACGATACCGGCGGTATGAGCCGCATCCAGCGCGTCGGCGATTTCGATGGCGAGCGATAACACCGTTTCCAGTTCCATCGGCCGGCTGCCGATGTGGTGCTTCAGGGTCGCACCATCCAGAAATTCCATCACGATGTAGGCGCGCCCATCCTGCTCGCCGATGTCGTGAATCATGCAGATGTTCGGATGATTGAGCGCGGAAGCAGCCTCCGCTTCACGCTGGAAACGCGCCAGCGCCTGTGGGTCTTTGGCTACCTCATCAGGCAGGAACTTGAGCGCCACGAAGCGGTGTAGCCGGGTGTCCTCGGCCTTATAAACCACACCCATCCCGCCGCCGCCCAGTTTCTCAACGATTCGGTAGTGCGATATGGTTTCGCCGATCACTCTGGATACTCTATGCGCATGTGCAGCGCGGACACTCTTGTCCGCGTGCTTGCAGCGGAGGAGCAGTCTGCGCGGACAGGAGTGTCCGCGCTACACCAGCAACCGCGCACCCGTCGAGACGCTCCATCTTACGGAGCGGGCCTATCGCGCGTCAACGAAATTGACCCTGTGCTAAGGTATCCCGATGCCAACCGCCCTTGTCACCGGAACCAGCACTGGAATCGGCCTCGAGACCGCGCTTTACTTCGCCCGTAACGGCTATCGCGTATTCGCCGGAGCGCGTAAGCCCGAAACCGTCGAACACCACGAAAACATCGTGCCCATCAAGCTCGACGTCAATGACGATGCCAGCGTCCGCGAATGTGTCGCCGAGGTTCTGCGCGAGGCAGGCGACGTCGACGTCCTCGTCAACAACGCCGGCATCGGCTTTGCCGGTGCCATCGAACTGGTTCCGCTCGACCAGGCCCACGCCATCTTCGAAACAAACTTTTTCGGTGCGGTCCGCATGATGCAGGCGCTCCTTCCCTCCATGCGCGAACGCCGCAGCGGCGACATCGTCAACATCACATCCATGATGGGCCACGTCACCCTGGGCTGCCACGGCTTTTATTCCGCCACCAAGTTCGCGCTCGCCGCCGTGAGCGAAGCGCTAGCCATCGAGGCCAAGCCATTCGGCATCAAGGTCGCCATCATCGAGCCGGGAGTCATCCTCACCCCGATCTGGAACAAGGCCGGGTCGCTGATGCCCGACGGACACCCCTACCAGCAGGCGATGGGCCGACTGCTCCGTCTATTCGGAGCGCAAATGGAGGGCGGCACCTTGCCGGACGCTGTGGCCCGCACTGTCTACGATGCTGTACAGGAGGGCGCTACCAAACTGCGTTACCCGGTGGGCCCCGATGCGGAATTGATTGCCGCGGCGCGCGATCGCATGACTGCGGCAGAGTGGGCATCGCTGCTCACTGAGGAAGATGAAGATAAGTTTGTAGCGAAAGCAGAAGCGGCCTTCGGTGCCGATCTGTACAATCCTCCGGCATTGAATACTCGCATCAGCAAAAGGCCGAACAGAACAATCGTGGCATAACAAACAGAGGCGGACTGTTGTCCATTTGACGGCTCATACTCCTCGGCGACCCTGAATCGCCGGTCCCTCAAAGCTATCTAATCAGAAGATGGGACCTGATCAGTTCCCTATCATCCGGTCGCGATCCTATCCTGGCCCAGGTAGATAGATCTCAGTGACCACGCGAAACAGCCGAAGCGCGCAGCACACTCGTCAGAGGAGTTCTCATGACGCATCCTGAAATTTCGACGGAAGACATTTCCTTTCGAAAACACGTTCCGGTGCTTGATACGCATATGGCATACGTCGACGTCGGCGAGGGAGACCCGATCGTCTTCCTGCACGGCAATCCCACGCCCTCGTATCTCTGGCGCAACATCATCCCACATGTCCTGCCACTCGGGCGCTGCCTCGCCCCCGACTATGTTGGAATGGGTAACTCCGGGCCCGCTCCCAATGGCTCGTATCGCTTTGTCGATCACCGTCGCTACCTCGACGCCTGGTTCGACAAGATGGATTTGGGGAAGAACATCATCCTGGTGGTTCACGACTGGGGATCAGCTCTCGGATTTTCGTGGGCGCAGCGCCATCCCGAGCGAATCAAGGCGCTGGTTTACATGGAAGCGATTGTGCGGCCGTTCTTCTCCTGGGATGAATGGCCCGACGCAACGCGAGAATTCTTCAGAGTGCAGCGCTCGCCGGCTGGGGAAGAACTTATCCTTCAGAAGAATCTTTTCATCGAATATCTTCTGCCTCTCCGCGGTATCTCGCCGGAGGCGATGGAGGTTTATCGTCGGCACTATAGGAATCCCGGCCCCTCGCGCCAGCCAATGCTGACTTGGTCGAGGGAATTGCCGATCGAGGGCCAACCGGAAGATGTTGTAAAAATTGTGGACTCCTATTCGCGCTGGCTCTCGACCTGCTCAATCCCAAAGTTGTTTATCAATGCCGAACCAGCCGGCTTCCTGATCGGCGCCCAGCGGGAATTCTGCCGCAAGTGGCCAAGTCAGGAAGAAGTTACCGTTAGGGGAGCGCATTTTTTGCAGGAAGACTCTCCCTTTGAGGTCGGCGATGCGACCGCGCGCTTTGTAGCAAAGGTTCTTGCCGGGCAGATATCGTCAAAGGCCGCATGAGCGGCCGATCTGTACCCCGCCAACTTCTTTCCCGCAGATCGCGCGGATGAACACGGATTCGAAAAACAAGAATTAAGTCCTATCCGCGTAAATCCGCGTTATCCGCGGAAAAGAATCTCTCTCTATCGCTGCGGCCCCCGCGCCGCCAGCCGCACCGGAATCTGCTCGACAATCTCAATATCAAATCCTTCCAGCGCCGCCACCCGCCGCGGATGGTTCGTCAGCAATCGAATCCGCTTCAAATTCAAATCCGACAGAATCTGCGCTCCCAGCCCAATCTCACGCTGCGTCTTGCGCTCGCTGTCCGGCAAAGTCGGCAGCCTCCGCTCCCGGTGGAATGTCAGGAACGATTGCTCGCCAATCTTCTCCGCCGAAAACCCGCGCGAACTCTGGTGTAGATAAATCAGCGCTCCGCGATCCTCGGCCGCAATCGTTTCCAGCGATGCCTCCAGCGTCCGGTTGCACTCGCACCCGGTAGCGCCAAACACGTCGCCTAGCAGACAATGCGCGTGCATGCGAACCAGCACCGGCACATTCGAGTCGCTGATGTCACCGCGAACCAGCGCAATGTGCGAATCGCCGCCGTCCACCTCGCTCTCGTACGCGATCAGCCGGAACTCGCCGTGCTTGGTCTCCACCATCGCCTCGCCCACGCGGTGCACGTAGCGCTCATGCTGCATCCGGTACCGGATCAAGTCCGCCACCGTCAGCATCATCATGTTGTGCACGCGGCAAAATTCGATAAGGTCAGGCACGCGCGCCATCGTGCCGTCGTCCTTCATGATTTCGCAGATGATCCCCGCCGGAATCAAACCCGCCAGCCGCGCCAGGTCGACCGAAGCCTCGGTCTGCCCCGCCCGCACCAGCACTCCACCCTTGCGTGCGCGCAAAGGGAAAACGTGTCCGGGCCGAGCCAGATCCGCCGGCCGCGTTGCCGGATCAATCGCCACCTCGATCGTGTGACAACGGTCGTAAGCAGAAATGCCCGTTGTCACGCCCTCGCGCGCGTCAATCGCCTCGCAAAAGGCCGTCCCATACTGCGAGGTATTTTCGGCCGTCATGGCGCCGATCCGCAGGTGGTCGAGCCGCTCTTCGGTCATTGCCAGGCAGACCAACCCGCGCCCGTACTTGGCCATGAAGTTGATGGCCTCGGGCGAGACCTTCTCGGCGGCCAGGGTAAGGTCGCCTTCGTTCTCTCGATCTTCATCGTCGACCACAACGACCATCCGCCCCTCGCGTATCTCGCGGATGGCAGACTCTACGTCAGTAAATGGTGGGTGAGCTGTCATATCTTCCGAGAAAGAATACTACTTTGAAGGTAGCCCCGGCGTCTCGCCGGCGAGCGTCCCGCCCGCCGATCATACTTCGAAACTGAAGCGGCGAGCCACCAAGTCAATTTTGCCCGCTAGGAGCTAGCGGCTTGAAGCTAGTAGCTCGTAGCCAAAATAAGAAAGGGCCGCCAAAGCGACCCTTTCCGTACAAATCTAGCATGCTTTTTTACAGCGTGGACTCAATCTCAAATCCCCAAGCCTCCAGCAACGGCTCCGGGATATACTTCGAGTTCTTGTTCCGGCGCGCCCATTCCCGCAGCCGCGTCGACCGCAAGTACTGGTCGGGAGACAACTTATACTCGTGCACAACCTGTTCGAACTCGGTAATCGTGGGGGTGACGGGCCCGATGGGCTCTGGCTTCCCCCAGTTGGGGTTTCCGCGTCGCTTTGCCATGAAAAATATGTCCTCGTATCAGTGAAATGACGACTTTTACCTAAATGCCTATTGAGTTTGATTCCCAAAAGCCCTGAGGGGATTCACACGAAAGAACGACATGCGCCCCTTCCCCAGCACCCTTGGCACTTATGGAAGCTATTGATAATATTGGGTTTCCCTTAATTAGTCAATAGAAAAATGAGCACTCCCTAGGCACCTCCAACCATCCCCTTTGTAAACAGGCACTTGCAGCCCAAACTTTCTGGCACGTAGGTGGGGTGCCCCTCCCGCGGCAAACCACCTCCCAGACTATCCATCGGCTAGAACGCTGCAAATCCGTCTTCATGCGTCCCAAGAGTGGTCTTTTAGCGTCGTCCAAAAGCACCAGGTGACGATCGTAACCCGACGCTCCCCAATCGGGTTGACCCCTGCTAACTCAGAGACATACAGTCGAATCTGGGAGTGTTCCGTTCACTGGGCCGGGCGGGGCTTGCGACCACTCGCCGGTTGCTGTTGGGATTCCGACAACCAACTCGCAGCCACCACGCACTGATCGGATGAGTATCCAGGAATGAACCTGAAGTCCTTATTACTGAGTTCGGACGACAAAACCGTACGCGTCCTGCGCCGGGTGCTCAGTGATCTGGAAATCGAGATCGAACATTGCACCGGCTCCGATACCGCCTTGCACCGTATCACCCGCCAGCGCTTCGAAGCCATCATCGTCGACTGCGCCAACCGTGAAGAGGCCAGCAACATTCTGCGCGCCACCAAGGCCGCTCCCGTCAACAAGCGCGCCCTGACCATCATTCTTGTCGAAAACAATGTTGGCCTTAAGGGCGGCTTCGAGATGGGCGCCCACTTTGTGCTTCACAAGCCTTTAGCCGTGGAGCGGGCCAAGGCTAGCTTTCGCGCGGTTCGCGCCCTCATGAAGAGCGAGCGCCGCCTCCAATTGCGCGTGCCCATTGAAGTTCCAATCACTTGCATTGGCGCGTCGCGCTACCCCGCTCGCACCATCGACTTGTGCGAAGGCGGCATGGCCATCCAGTTCACAGGCCGCAAAACCAAGGAGACTTCGCTGCGCTTCGCGCTCGAGCTGCCGGGTATTGAAAAGGGAGTGTACGAAAAACTCGAGATCGCCGGCGAACTTGCCTGGGAAGGCGACGAATATCGTGTTGGCGTCCGCTTCAAGGATGTTACCGACAGCCAGCGCACCATTCTACGTAAGTGGTTGGCCGCGCATCTTCCAGACCCCGAACCCGACGATCCGCCCGTGGTCTGCCGCCTCCGGGATCTGAGCGCGAGCGCCTGTTATCTCACCACCAGTTCGCCCTTCCCGAAATCCAGTCGCGTCATTCTTCACGTCAGCACGATTGAACCCACGGTCCGCGCGACGGGCGTGGTTCGCCTCACTCATCCCGAACTCGGCATGGGAGTCGAATTCCTTCGGTCCACGCCCGAGCAGAAAACGCAAGTGCGTCGGATGATCGAAATCCTGCGCGCCGCCGGCGAATCTCCCGAACTTCACGTCGAGCCCGACGGCCTCGAAGTCGCACACGATGATAAGCCCGCGACCTCGCCCACCCACGCCCGCGAGGTCCTAGTCACGCTCTCTCGCGAGCAACCTTAAGTCTCCGGTAATCGTAGCGCCAGCAGTGTGGCGGCGACCTCGCCGCCACTAACCCTCACCGGCTCTTTCCTTCAACGCAAACTGGACCCTCACCGCCCCACCAGCACAGCCGTCTCCACCGCCGCCGTCTGCTTCTTGGCAATCTCCATCTCGTACTTCCCCTTCAGCAATTCCCATCCGCCTTGCTGGCCAGCTACCCAGATCTTCGCCAGGAAATATTCACTGCCGTAGTGATGGAAGATGAAGTGTGCTTTTTCCGGCGTCCTGGATTCCTGCGCGGGAATTGCTAAAAAAATGGTCGACACGCTCCCGTCCTCGTTGCGAATCCGCAGCCGGCCGTTCGCGATCCGCTCAATCGTGTAATGCCCTGCCTTCAGCCGATCGTTCTCGATTACAAAGTTAAACGGAACCGTCACCTTCATTGGTCCCGACTGCCTCTGCGCCACCATCGGAGCCGTCATTGCCAGCATCGACATCGCCACTGCCACGATCATCACCGTCACTGCGTCCATCACATTCCTCTTCATAACTCCTCCTTGAAGTTTTGTAGCGAACGTTTTGTTGCGACCTTTGCGCGCGTTCACACCCCTATTGAGCGGCAGGTCAGAAAAAAGAGGAATGCTTCGCAGGTGGATCGTGAGAGGTTTGCGGGTGACCGCGCAATCAACTGAAAACGCGCAGCTTAAAGGATCAAGTGACCCACACAAAAATGCCGTAACAGCTCGCTCGAAGCCAACCGCGGCGTCTAATCAGAAAGGTGAACCACTCGAGCGAGGTAGCGCCCCCGACTCGCCGGAGTGGTGGTGGCAGACCCGACGTCAGGTCATGCTCCAGAACTGTAGAAAGTGAGTGGTAGACTTTCCAAGTCAGTCAGGAATTCGGTCACGTGCCGATCGAAGAGACCAATCCGCCTACTCGCCTGGTGCGCTTCTCGAGCTTCGAGCTCGACCTGCGCGCCGGCGAACTCCGCAAGCACGGCGTCCGAATCAAGCTCCAGGACCAGCCCCTCCAAATCCTTGCCCTGCTCCTTGAAAAACCCGGCGAGGTCGTCACCCGCGATCAGCTTCGCGACCGCCTCTGGCCGGCCGACACCTTCGTCGACTTCGATCACAGCCTCAACAGCGCCGTAAAAAAACTGCGCCAGGCTTTAAATGACGATCCCGACGTGCCGCGCTTCATCGAAACCCTGCCGCGCCGCGGCTATCGCTTCATCGCCGAAATTCGTAACGAAGTCCTTAACGGAGTGCGTAGCGACTCGGCAGGCAACGGCTCGCAAGCGGCCCCGCCGGCCTCCGAGAAAGAAGCCGCCCCGAACGGCGGCCCAGGCTCCTCCATTCCTGCCGCGCCGGCAACCGCCGCAGTCGCGGTACCGGCCCGTTCCCATCATTGGAAACTCTGGGGGGCGGGCGCATTCGGATTCCTCCTGGCTCTCAGCTTGGTCTATTGGTTGCGCCCGCCACTCCCCGCTAGGAGCCGCGCCTCCGAAGTAATCCGCCTGGTGCCGCTTACGACCTTCTCCGGAGAATTCTCCAAAGGATCCTTCTCTCCCGACGGCAACGAAATCGCCTACGCCTGGGAGGGCGATCAGGGAGATCACGGCGTCGACATTTACGTCAAGCAACTGGGCGTTGAAAAACCTCTTCAGATCACTCGCGATTTCGGCTTCAACTTCTTTCCCGTCTGGTCCCCCGACGGCCGCTACATCGCGTTTCTACACTCCAACCATAACGAGAAACCCGGCATTTTCGTGATGCCCGCCCTCGGTGGACCTCCAAGAAAACTCTACGAGTTTCACGATAACGAGTCTTGCAAACCCATTCTGAGCTGGTCGAACGACGGCCGCATGCTTCTCTTTTCCGAACAGTCCGACGCTCAGCCCTGCCAAATACGCCAGCTCACCCTCGATAATCTCACCGTCCGCTCGCTGACTTCGCCTCCCATCCCTTCCACCGGCGACTGGGATGCCCAATACTCGCCCGATGGCGCCAGCATCGCCTTCATCCGCAACACCAAAGACGTGGAAGACATTTACGTCATGCGCTCCACGGGCGGCCCGCCGCGCCGCGTTACCTTCGACAACCGTCTGATGTCGGGCCTCGCCTGGATGCCCGATAGCAAGGAAATCATCTTCTCCTCCAACCGCGGCGGCGCCACTTGGGGATTGTGGCGCGTCGTCGTTGACGGCAGCAGCGCCCCGGAGCGTCTCTCCATCGGCTCGGAACGCGCCTACATGCCGACCGTCAGCCTCCGCGGAAATCGCCTCGCCTACGCCAGTGGGGCATGGAACGAAAACATCTGGCGCGTTCCGATTGGTCCCGACCATCGCGGAGGCAAGCCCGAAAAATTCATCACCTCGAGCATGAGCGAAGAGGGTCCACAGTATTCGCCCGACGGAAAGCGCATTGCCTTTCAGTCCACGCGCTCGGGGAGTTTCGAAATCTGGCGCGCCGATGCCGACGGCACGCAACCTGGTTCAGTTAACCTCGTTTGGAGGCCCGCTGACCGGCACGCCCGCGCTGGTCGCCGGATGGAAGCCATATCTCATTCGACACTCGTCCCGGCCCGCACCCGAATATTCATATCATCAGCGCCGATGGAGGTCCGCCCCGACGCTTTGTCAACGAGACCTCCGACGACGGCGTCGCCAGTTGGTCCCACGATGGCCGCTGGCTCTACTTCGCCTCCAATCGCAGCGGCGCATGGCAGGTTTGGAAGAGAACGGTCGACGGCGGAGAGCCCGTGCAAGTCACGAAGAATGGAGGATTCGGTCCGTTAGAAGCGCCCGACGGCAAGTCGATCTACTACACCCGGTTCGACGAGCCCGGGGTTTGGCAGGTTCCAGTCGTGGGAGGAGACGAGACCAAGATCATCCAGGACGAACCGCCCCGACGCTACTGGGGATATTTCGCCGTAGGCCCCGACGGCCTGTACTTCATCGGAGATACGGGCACGGCCGGCAGGCACAAACCCGGCTTCAAGTTTTACGATTACGCCACCAGAAAGATCACCAACATCTGTAATATGGAAAAGGGCCCCTACGAAGGCGCACCCGGCCTGTCCGTCTCTCCCGACGGACGTTTCATCCTTTACGTCCAACTCGACGAAGCCCGCAACAATCTCATGCTCGCCGAAAACTTCAAGTGAGACATCGGGCGATCGGGCCATCGGGTGATTGAAGGTCAAAAGCCTGAACCGCCGAGACGCAGAGTTCGCAGAGAAGAATCCGGCTACGATCAAAAACCTTGAAGCCCGATTCTCCTCGGCGCACTCTGCGTCTCGGCGGTTAATAGGGTTTCGGTGACCGGATGGCCCGATCAACCGATGACCCGATGTGTCTAGTCTTCCTTCCCGAACTGCTTGATGTCCTCAGCAATTTCGCCGACGGCAACCGGTTCTCTGCCTTGCACCAGCTCCCGAACCTTCTCGACCACATCCGGATTGGCCAAGGTGGTGATGTCCCCCGTCGCTCCCCGATTCGAGATGGCGGCAAGAATTCTCCGCATCAGTTTTCCAGAGCGCGTCTTCGGCATATCCGGAACTACATGGATGTTCTTCGGCCGGGCAATCTTGCCAATGATGGTTTCGATTGCCTTGCCGACCTTGTCCACGATTTCCTGGCTCGCCACGATTCCCGGCTGCAAGGCGATGTAGACCTCCGGCACGCGGCCTTTGATCTCATCCACCACCGGAACCACCGCCGCCTCGGCCACTTCGGGAACCGTCAGACAAGCCGACTCGATTTCCTTGGTGCCCAGGCGATGACCCGCGACGTTGATGACGTCATCCACGCGTCCCAGAATCCGGAAGTATCCGTCCACAGCCTCCACGGCTCCATCGGCCGCAAAATACGGCCAATCCTGCCATCGCTTGCTGTTCAGATCTTTGCAGTATTTCCGGTAGTACTGGGTGACGAAACGGTCCCGATCGCCCCAAATCGTCTGCATGATGCCCGGCCAGGGATTGCGAATACAGATGTTTCCCGCTTTCCCTGAACCCGGCGGAACCACCTCTCCCATTTCATCCCTGATCTCCGGGTAAATCCCCGGCATGCCAGGGCCTGCGCTGCCCGGCTTCATGGGGTCAATCGCCGGTTTCGTGCTGCACAGGAAACCCCCGTTTTCGGTCTGCCACCAGGTATCCACAATGACCGCTTCGCGCTTGCCCACGGTCTCGTAATACCACCGCCAGACCTCGGGCTCGATCGGCTCGCCCACCGTCGTCATGTGCTTGAAGTGATAGTTGTATTTGGTGGGTTCGTCGTGACCGGCCTTGCGCAACATGCGAATCGCCGTGGGTGACGTATGGAAGATATTCACGTCCAGGCGCTCGGCAATGCGCCACACTCTGCCGGCATCCGGATAGTTCGGCACGCCTTCATAAATCACGCTCGTCGCCGCCAGTGCCAACGGACCGTAAACAATGTAGGAGTGTCCCGTAATCCATCCGATGTCCGCCATGCACCAGTAAACATCCGTGGGATGAATATCCTGAATGTACTTGGACGTGCCGGTCACATAGGCGAGGTAGCCGCCCGTGCGATGTTGGCAGCCCTTCGGCTTGCCCGTGCTGCCGCTGGTGTACATCAGGAACAGCGGAGCTTCCGAATCCATGGGGATGGGCGCCACGATTTCACCGGAGTAGTTGGGCAGGAGCTCGTCAACCCAGAAATCGCGGCCTTTCACGAAGGGGGAAGCGGAAGCGTTCTGCCCGGCGTGCCGCCTCCACACCAGCACCTTATCCACCTTATGCCCTTCCTTGCTGGACACCTCGAGCGCAATGTCGGCGTTCGCTTTGTGATCGAGCAGTTTGCCATTCCGGTAATAGCCGTCCATCGTGATCAGCACATGGCTGCTGGAATCGGCGACGCGCGTGCCGCATGCTTCGCCGCTGAAGCCGCCAAAGACCACCGAGTGGATGATCCCAAGGCGCGCACAGGCCAGCATGGTGATCGGCAGCTCGGGAACCATCGGCATATGGATGGTGACGCGATCCCCCGCCTTCAGCTTGCAGAAATCGCGCAGCAGCGCCGCGAATTCATTCACTCGCACATAGAGTTCGCGGTAAGTAAGCGATACGGGCGCTTCCGACTCCGGCTCCGGAACGAAGATGATCGCAGCCTTGTTCTTATACTTGTCCAGATGCCGGTCCACGCAGTTGTAGGAGGCATTGATCTTGCCGCCCACAAACCACTTCCAGAATGGCGGATCGTTGGTGTCCAGCGTGGTGTCCCAGTACTTGTCCCAACTCAACAGATCGGCGTATTCCCGGAAACATTCCGGATACTTGTCCTCGCTGAAGCGGTTGAGTATATCGGGATCGGACAGATTCGCCTGCCCGATGAATTTCGAAGAGGGATAGTAATATTCTTCTTCGCGCCAATGTACTGCAATTTGTGCTTCGCTGGTCTCGATCACCGCTTGTTTCGAACGAATCTCCGCCATAATTAGTTACCCCTCATATTGATGAATTTATGCTGCACTGCAAGGCGCCTCTCCGCCATCGCGTCACCCGGTCGCGGAGTCAAATCAGAATCCTGGTCTGTCAAATCAATCATCCCCGAGTCAATCGTTGCTCGGCGCTTCATCTCTTGCCCCTCCGTCGCGCGGAGCGCCGCATGCGTGCCCGAATCAATCACCGCCACAGCTAAGTCACGGCCTCGGGGCAAGGGGCGCTCGCGGCTGAGAGCGCCCCGCTGCCCACGCATGATGAACCAAACGTCGTCCGACTGCAACAGCTTCCCAGGCGCAAGCTCCGGAGCCTTACGCCGCCGACGACGCTTTTCGTCCCACCAGAGCCGCTGTCGGCACTTCTGGGCGCTTGGCTGCCAGTTCGCACAGCAGCGCCACTGCCGCCAGAACCGCCGCCGTGTAGAACGCCATCTGGTAATTCTTATACTTGTCGTAGAGCATGCCGCCGATCTTGCCGCCGAGCAGACCCGCCACGCCCCACGCCGTGAATAGCATGCCGTAGTTGAGGCCCAGGTTCTTGGTGCCCCAGAAGTCGGCTGCCGTTGCTCCGTTCACCGAAAGCTGAGTGCCGTAGCACCAGTACACGATGAACAGCATCACGAACAGTCCCACCACATTGCCGCCCACGAAATACAGAATCGGCATGGAGACCATTGAGATGCCAATCATCAGGCGCAACACGTTAATGCGTCCCAACGCATCCGACATCCAGCCGGATAGGATACGGCCAGAAGCATTCCCAACCGCCCCCACCACCAAGCCATACGCTGCCAGGGTCGTGCTCGGGATGCCCACGCTCTTGGCGAACGGCACCAACTGGCTAATGACCATCAAACCGGCCGCGCACCCAAACGCATACGCCACCCACATAAAATAAAACGTCGGTGTGCGCAACACTTCGCCCGGCGTGAAGTCATACGTCGTTGCCGCCGCCTTCGAAGCCGGCGCCGGTGTCCAGCCCGCAGGCTTGTAGCCCGCCGGAGGATTTTTCAGCAGGAATGCGCCAAAGACAGTCATCACAAAGAAGATCCCGCCCAGAATCTGGAAGGTGGTGCGCCAACCATAGGCTGGAATCAGATAGTTTGCCGCCAGCGGCCCAAAGATTGCCGATCCTGCGCCGTATCCGCCCACCGCCAGCCCCACGGCCAATCCGCGCTTATCGGGAAACCACTTCGACATGACAGGAATTGGAGTGGCGTAACCAAAGCCGTTGCCCAACCCCCCGAGGACGCCGAAGAAGATGAAGAATTTGTTGAGGCCGTCGGCGTAAGAGCAGAGGAAAAATCCCAGGCTCACCAGGATCGCGCCAACGATAGAAATTTTGAAAGGCCCGAGCTTATCCTGCAGCCGGCCAGCCACAATGAATGTCAGCGCGAAGACCCCCACCGCGATATAGAACACGCTGGACGTATCTGCCCGCTTCCAGTGGAACTCTTTTTCCAGTGGCGCCACAAATACGCTCCAGGCATACAGCGACCCCAGCGCCAGGTTCATGGAAACCCCGCCGACCACGTGCCACCACCGATTCAGATGACCCTCGATGGCTTGCGATCCTGATCCTTCATTAGTAGCCACAGTTTTTCTCCTTTGCAAGAATGACGTGGGAGCCACATCGCGTATCGTCCACGGACGATTGAGCTCTCGCGTTGATCTGACGCCTTCTCGGAGGCGGATTCTACGCCGTCTCCACCACTTTTACCCTAAGAAACTGCTCCACGGGAGTGGACCTACCCGGGGAGCGCTCTGGCCACAAGCCACTGTGGACAGACGCGCCCAAGGCAGGCGCCCTCCCCCGGATCAGAACGTAAAGATGGGCCCGAATTCCGACCGGAAGTCGTGCCATTGTCGTGCCGCTACGCCCTCATAGACCGGAAACGCCACCGTGCCTCCATTCTGCGTGGCGTCCGCCAGGTTCGGATCCGCAATGCGCGTCCGATACATGGATTCTTCCAGCACAAACGAGACCAGCCCGTTGACCTTCCAGAAAAGCGTCGCCGCCCCCAGGTCGTTCTTCGATCGGCCATTGCCCAGCCGCGTCGGCCCGCCCAGTTGGAAGACGTCCCGCGTCTTGGTTTGGTCGAATGCATAGTGGAGATAGAGTTGCCAGCCCGCGTTGCGGCTCGTCGGTTCCGCCCCAAAAATGCGGCCCAGCGGGAAGCCCAGGTTGACGAATCCTCCCTCGCTTCGCACTGGTCGTTGCGGCGCGAACACCGCGTTCCCATCGGCATCCAGACCGAAGGACAGAGTGGATGCTCCATCGTTCGATGGCCCGGAACAGAACACTGCGGTCGTGCCACTCAGGCACGGCTTGGTCAGGCCCGCCGTATCGCTGAAGTTGGAATCCAGGCTGCCCACGAAGTAGAAGCGCAGGTCTGACCCGCTCCAGAACTTCCCGATGGCGGTTATGTAGCGCGTGGGTAGCTGAAGTTCGGTCGTCCAGCCGGCCCGATCCGAGGTGGTTTGCGCACCACGCGGAAACGCCTCTCGGAAGATGGTGTCGGAAGAACAGATTTCCGAGTTGCTGCACAGCGGGATATCCGTCGACCGCACCATCACTTTCCGGTTGCCCTGCACGCCGCTGAAGATCAACTGCGCCGGAGCTACCCCGGGTGCCTTGTCCAATTGCCATTGGAATACCAGCCGCCCTTGAATTTCCGGCCGCCCCGAATCAGCTCCTTGTTTTTCGCCGTAACCGAGTTGATCGGAAATATTCGAGGGATCATTGCCGTAGGCCGGCATGACCAGCGCGAATTCCGGCTGGAAGAACAGGTTCCGCGAGCCGCCGATCTTATGGCCGATTCCGAAGCGGACCTGCGGGGCACGCTCATAGAGCGTTCCGAAGCCCAGGCCCAGCCCCGTGGTCTCGAACAAATTCGGCAAGGTTGAAGAACCAAATGGCGTCCAGTCTTGCCCGAACAGCAGGAACACGCTGGTGTCGTCGTTGAACTTGTGATCCAGACGGCCATACGCCAGGCGTATCGATGCCATATTGGACCGAATCGTCGAAATGTTGCGGTTCAACGCGCGGCTGTAGTTGCCTTCAAAGTCGAATTCCAGTTTGCCCGTAAAAGCGTTGCCGCTTCCCGCAATATCGGGCCACTCGAAGTTGGCTCCAACGCGTGCGAAGCGCGCCTTGGCGTGAAATTCCGGGCTTCTCGTCGGTCCCGGATCAAAGCCCGTCCCGGAAGCGGTGATGAATCCCGGTATCGGCATATCCGTACCGTAGGGATCGGAAGTGTCGTAAATCGTACTGGCTTTCACCATGCCGTACAGTTTGAGCTTGGCTCCGCTTCCCAGTTTCAAATCCGGAATCAATCCGTCTTGTTTGGAGGGTTCCAGTTGCAGCACCCGCAGAGGCGCTACCGCCGGAATCACTTTTGGAGCTGCGGGCTTTGCTGCCGTCGGCTCCGGTGTCGGGCTGCTTACCGCCGCCGGTAAAATCGGCGACGCCGAGGCCACCAAATTTTTATCCACTTGCGCCGAAGCCGGCGCCAGCTCCGTATAGTCCGACTCGCTCAAGATACCCTTCTGCCGCAACAGCTCCAGCAGCTTCGCTCTTTGTTGCTGTGGAGTACCCACCAGAGACTTCGCCTCGTCGGCGTTCAGCACTCCCTTGCTCACCAATAATTGCAATAGCGGGTCTGCCGCCGCCACGGTTGTGGTTTGTCCCGTTGATGCCGGACCAGGCAGGCTCTCGCCTAGCGCTGCGCTCGAGATCAGAAGGCTGACGATTATCAAACTGCTCAGAATCGGGCTCCGTGCTCGCATCCATTTCCTCCTTCACGCCGTTCTCACCGCATCGATCCGGCCTTCCCCTGAATCGGGTCCAGTGGTACGACCAGCCGATGGCCGCAGATTTTGTGCCCTTTCCATACCCTTGGCTGTGACCGCCGTCACATAGGTTGGTGTTCATCTGACCGGATCGCGTGTGATCCTCGACGGAAAACCCAACGCTGCCGCGCATGTCCCTCAGTGATTTGCGTCACAAATCCGTGTGATCTACGTCGCCACTTTGTCGGTATTTATCCGTCATAGTGGAAGCCGGGCAGCAGGGTTTTTCTCTCCGCGCCCAGTCGACGGGAAAAGGCAAAACGCGCCCGAAGGGGCGCGTGACAATAGCCCGGCGCTTCAGCGCCGGGAAACGGTGTGCTCAGAGATTCAAGTCCTGGAGGGACGACTGATTTGCCGCGCAAAACTAAACGATCTGTCATTCGCGTGGATCAGCGGCTCATTCAAATTATGTGGGATCGCTCTTTTAATCGTGCTGCCGAGTTTCGCGGCCGCTGTCCGTAGGAAAAGAGGAAGTCATGAAGCGCAAGTTCAAGACCATGGATGGCAACGAGGCCGTTGCCAGCGTCGCTTATCGCGTCAATGAAGTCATTGCCATTTATCCCATTACTCCTTCATCCAACATGGGCGAGTGGGCCGACCAATGGGCGAGCGAGGGCAAGCTCAACATTTGGGGCACGGTTCCGCAGGTGACCGAGATGCAAAGCGAGGGCGGCGCCGCCGGGGCGATCCACGGCGCACTGCAAACCGGAGCCCTGGCCACGACCTTCACGGCGTCGCAGGGCCTGCTCTTAATGATTCCCAACATGAACAAGATCGCCGGCGAACTGACGCCCACCGCCTTCCACGTCAGCGCCCGCACTGTCGCTACCCACGCTCTCTCCATCTTCGGCGACCATAGCGACGTCATGTTCTGCCGCACCACTGGCTACGCCATGCTCTCCTCGAACTCTGTGCAAGAAGCCATGGACCTGGCGCTCATCGCGCACTCGGCCAGCCTTGAAACCCGGATCCCCTTCCTGCATTTCTTCGACGGCTTCCGCACGTCGCACGAGGTCAACAAAATCGAAGTCCTCAACGACGACGATCTCCGCGCCATGATCAATATGGATCGCGTTTTCGAGCATCGTCAGCGCGCGCTCTCCCCCGAGCATCCCGTCCTCCGCGGCACCGCCCAGAATCCCGACGTCTTCTTCCAGATGCGCGAAACCATCAATCCCATCTACGACGCCGCCCCTGACAAAATTCAGGCAGTGATGGACAAATTCGCGCAGATCGTCGGCCGCCAATATCATCTCTTCGACTACGTAGGGGCACCCGACGCCGAGCGCGTAATAGTGATGATGGGCTCCGGCGCCGAAGCCGCCCACGAAACCGTCGAAGCTCTCACCGCTCGCGGCGAAAAAGTCGGCCTCCTCAAAGTCCGCCTCTATCGCCCGTTCTCCGTAAAGCATTTCGCTGCAGCTCTGCCCGCATCAGTAAAGAAGCTCGCCGTCCTCGACCGCTGCAAAGAAGCGGGCGCTGCCGGCGAGCCTCTCTACCTCGACATAGTCAACGCCCTGCACGAGTCCCGGCGACAGACCATCGAAGTAGTAGGCGGCCGCTACGGCCTAAGCTCCAAAGAATTCACACCCGCCATGGTGAAAGCGGTGTTCGACAATCTCAAAGCCTCGACGCCGAAAACGCATTTCACAATAGGCATCAACGACGACCTCGGCCACACCAGCCTGGCCTATGACCCATCCTTCTCCACCGAACCCGACTCAGTAGTAAGAGCCCAGTTCTACGGTCTAGGAGCGGACGGGACCGTAGGCGCGAACAAAAACTCCATCAAGATCATCGGCGAGAACACGCCCAACTACGGCCAAGGCTACTTCGTTTACGACTCCAAAAAGTCCGGAGCCGTCACTACCTCGCATCTCCGCTTCGGCCCCAACCCGATTCGCTCGACTTACCTGGTCTCGAAAGCCAACTTCGTAGCCTGCCATCAATGGATATTCTTAGAGCGCTACGACATGCTGAGCGCGTTAGTCGAAGGCGGCACTTTTCTACTCAACAGCCCCTACCCCGCTGACGAAACCTGGGACAAGCTCCCGCGCACCGTGCAACAAGCGTTAATCGCAAAGAAAGCTCGCCTCTTCGTAATCGACGCTTACAGCGTAGCCCGCGACACCGGCATGGGTAGCCGCATGAACACGATCCTGCAAGTCTGCTTCTTCGCCATCTCAAAAATCCTTCCCGGTGACGAAGCCATCGAGGCCATCCGCAAATCGATTCGCGACACTTATGGTCGCAAAGGCGAAGAAATCGTCGCCAAGAACATGAAGGCCGTCGACGAAACGCTAGCCCACTTGCACGAACTAAAAGTTCCGTCCGAAGTCAGCAGCAAACTTGAAATCGCCGACCCCTTCCCCATCCTCGCTCCCGATTTCGACCGCAACGTCCTCGGCACCATCTACGAAAATCGCGGCGACGAACTCCCCGTCAGCGCCTTCCCCAATGACGGCACCTTCCCCACCGGCACCGCCAAGTGGGAGAAGCGCAACCTCGCCCTCGAGATCCCTGTGTGGGACACAAAAATCTGCATCCAGTGCGGCAAGTGCGCCATGGTCTGCCCGCACTCGGTGATCCGCATCAAGGTCTACGAGCCCGCGCAATTAGCCGCCGCGCCTGCCACTTTCAAGTCCACCGAAGCCCGCGACAAAGAATTCGCCGGCTTAAAATACACCATCCAGGTCGCCCCCGAAGACTGCACCGGCTGCGCCATCTGCGTCGATATCTGCCCCGTCAAAAACAAACAGGAGACGCGGCTCCGCGCCATCAACATGGAGCCGCAACCGCCGCTCCGCGTTCCCGAGCGCGACAACTGGAATTTCTTCCTCAACCTTCCCGAACTCGACCGCCGCAAAATCAAAGTCGGCGCCATCCGCTCGCAGCAGATTCAAGAGCCGCTCTTCGAATTCAGCGGAGCCTGCTCCGGCTGCGGCGAAACGCCCTACCTCAAACTTCTCTCGCAGCTCTTCGGCGATCGCGCTTTGATCGCCAACGCCACCGGCTGCTCGTCAATCTACGGCGGCAACCTGCCAACCACGCCGTGGGCTAAGAATTCCGACGGCCGCGGCCCTGTCTGGTCCAACTCGCTCTTCGAAGACAACGCCGAATTCGGCCTCGGCTTCCGTCTCTCCATCGACAAGCAAACCGAATTCGCCCGCGAACTGGTTAAGCGCACCAACGGCCACCTCGGCGACGAACTGATCAACGCCATCCTCAACTCGCCGCAAAAAGACGAGTCCGACATCTACGATCAGCGCGAGCGAGTAACTCAACTCAAAGACAAACTGAAAAATGTAGACACGCCCGAAGCCAAACAACTCCTCCAGCTAGCCGACATGCTGGTAAAGAAGAGCGTCTGGATCGTAGGCGGCGACGGCTGGGCCTACGACATCGGCTACGGCGGCCTCGATCACGTAATCGCCAGCGGCAAAAACGTAAACCTGTTAGTCCTCGATACCGAGGTTTACTCCAACACCGGAGGCCAACAGTCGAAAGCCACGCCCCGCGCGGCAGTAGCCAAATTCGCCGCCGGAGGCAAGCCCGGAGGCAAGAAAGATCTAGGCATGATGGCCATGAGTTACGGCAACGTCTATGTAGCCAGTGTAGCCATGGGCGCCAAGGACGAGCACACCCTCAAGGCCTTCCTCGAAGCCGAAGCCTACGACGGGCCCAGCATCATCATCGCCTACGCCCACTGCATCGCCCACGGCATCGACATGACCACCGGCATGCAAGACCAGAAAGCCGCGGTCGATTCCGGCCAGTGGCTCCTCTACCGCTATAATCCCGACCGCGCCGCAGCCGGAGAAAATCCGTTAACGCTAGACTCGCGCTCACCCACCCGCAAAGTGCAAGACTTCATGCAAATGGAAACACGTTTCAAGATGCTGACCAAGAGCAATCCAGAACACGCCAAAGTCCTCTGGGCCGAAGCCCAGCACGACGCGGAAGCAAGATACAAGTACTACGAGTACCTAGCTTCAAGAAAGCTGGCAACCAAGCCAGAGTTAGTAGTGAAGTAAGCTACGAGCTACGAGCCTCGAGCAAAGTAAGCGTCGCGAACATCGAGATCGCGAGACACACTATGCAAGACTTCAAGGATCTGAAGGTCTGGGCAAAGGCACATGAACTCACTTTGCAGATCTATCGGTTCACACGAAACTTTCCTAAAGAAGAACTTTTTGGGTTGGTTTCGCAGATGCGGCGATGTTCCTCGTCGATTGGCGCAAATATCGCCGAAGGAGTTGGACGCCGATCAGACGGCGAATTCGGCCGCTTTCTCCACATTGCGCGAGGCTCAGCAAGCGAGCTTGAATACCATTTGTTGCTGGCGAAGGACCTGCAGTTTCTGTCCCAGGAGTGTTACGACGGGCTCACGCGCACGACCGACGAAGTACAACGCATGCTGACATCACTGATCCAACAGGTTCAACCTGCCCAAAACATGAAAGTCGTATCGCGAAAGACGTTATAGTTTTTGGTTTTGGTTTGCTCGAAGCTCGTAGCTCGTAGCTCGAAGCTTCTCAACGGAGAAAGACATGCTCGACCTAACCGCTAAATACCTTGGCCTCAACCTCCGCACACCCCTAGTCGCCTCCGCCTCCCCGCTCTCGCACGAGATCTCCAGCATCCGCCAGCTGGAAGACGCGGGCGCCAGCGCCGTAGTCCTCTACTCCCTCTTCGAAGAGCAGCTGAAGCAAGAAAGCCTCGAACTAGACTTCTACCTGAGCGAAGGCACCGAGAGTTACGCCGAGAGCCTAAGCTACTTCCCCGAGGCCAGCGAATACCACCTCGGTCCCGACGACTATCTCGACCACATCCGCAAAGCCAAGGCCGCCGTCAACATCCCCATCATCGCCAGCCTTAACGGCTCCTCCGTCGGCGGATGGATCCAATACGCCACCCAAATCGAAGAAGCCGGCGCCGATGCCCTCGAATGCAACATCTACTGGATCGTCACCGACCCCAAAATGACCTCCGCCGAAGTCGAGCAGCACTACATCGACATCGTCAAAGCCGTCAAAACCGCCGTCCATATTCCAGTCGCCATCAAACTAAGTCCATTCTTCAGCAACTTCGCCAACATGGCCCATCGCATCGACCACGCCGGCGCCGACGGCCTGGTCCTCTTCAACCGCTTCTATCAACCCGACATCGACTTAGAGAACCTGGAACTAGCCCCGCACGTCTTACTAAGTACGCCGCAAGCCATGCGCCTCCCGCTCACCTGGATCGGTATCCTGCACGGCAAAGTCAAAGCCAGCCTCGCCGCCACCAGCGGCATCCACAGCGCCGACGACGTAATCAAGCTTTCCATGGTCGGAGCCGACGTAACCATGCTCTGCTCCACCCTCCTCCGCAACGGCATCAATCATCTCCGCTCCATCGAGCAAGGCGTCCGCCAATGGATGGAAGCCCACGAATACACCTCCATCGCCGAGATGAAAGGCAGCATGAGCCAAAAGCGCTGCGCCGACCCCTCAGCCTTCGAGCGCGCCCAATACATGAAGGCGGTAAAAGGCAGCCAGCACATCGCCCTCTCCGCGAGGTAGGGCAACCTCCGGATCGGCGGGTGGCCGAGCTTCCGACCGGGAAACACGGTGGGTACCCCATCCTTCGCGCGTTCTGTGCGCGAAGGGTGGGCGGCGGACCGCTCGCGCCATAGGTTTTCCTTTTCACGCCGCGCGTACCGAAAACGATGCAAGCCGTGCGGCACGACAAACATTATGCTACCAGCGGCATCGCAGCCCACCCTTGCAAAAAACGCAAGGATGGGGCACCCTCGTTTCGTTATGGGAAAAGAAAACAGGGCGCGGAGGGTGGGCCACCCTCTATAACCGTGTCGGCGTTGTCAAGAGACACGTGGACCGGCGAAAGGTTTTGACTTTCCCTTTCGTGGAAGGTTTTGGTGTTGCTCTTGCGGTTGCTCTTGCTGTTGCTTTTGCTTTTGCTTTTGCTCATGCGACCGAGGCCCGCTTTCAGAATCCTGCGGTGGACGTTTGGTTCCACCAACCATCTATCCGGTCACTGACTTCCGACCATGATTCGTTGTTCAGACACCCCGACTGTTTCGGGGAGGCAAGGCGCCCAATCAGCCCAACGATGTGTTACTCCTTCACCAGGGTGGCCCACGGGCTGCCTTGCATGCGAACCAGCTGCGCATAACTGGCTTGGCCGCGCAGCATCCAGTACATCCGTACCGCCAGCTTCCTGGCGATTGCGACCTTGGCCACGCCACTGCCCCGGCGCAGTTTCAGCCGCTGATAGTCTTGCCGTAACTCGCCATCCAATCGCGCCGCCGTGTGTCCGGCCTCGACTAACAACGAACGCATCATCGGATTGCCTTGCTTCGAGATTGCTCCCAGTCGTTGCCGCCCGCCCGAAGAATGTTCGCGCGGATTCAGCCCCAGGTAACTCACTACTTGCTTGCTGCGCTCGAACCGCTCCACCGGTCCCAGCGTCAGCACGAACGCCAGAGAAGTCACTGGCCCTACTCCGGGATGCGTCATCAACAGGACTGCGGCCGCATTCTGTTCCGCTTGCTCGGCTACCGCCTTGTCCAACTCTCCCAGCGAAGTGTCGAAGCGATCGAGCATCGTCAGCAACTCCTGCCGGCGATAGCTCGCCCACACTCCCAGTCCCAAACCCTCCAATTCGACGCGTCCTTTCTTCGTGAACAACTTCTTCTTCCGGCACACGCCCTCGCCCATCGCCAGAGCGTGCAGTTGATTGCCCACCGCGTTGCGCATCCACACCAGTTTCTGCCGATGCCAAACTAACTGCCGCAGATCGCGTGCCGCCATCGTCGGCCGCCAGATGCGCGGAAAGCGTTCACTCAACAGCAACTCCAGTAAGTGCGCCGCGTCGCGCGCATCCGTCTTCTGCTTGCGCACTACCGACGCCCGGATCTGCGCCGCATCCCCGATCCAGAGCTCGTGCCCCAACTCGGCCAGCATCCGCTCAAACCAGCGTGTGTGCCCGGTCGCTTCGATCCCCACTCGCACCGGACCCGACAACCCTGCGTAAAACGCCCGGGCTTCTCCGCTCTCGTGCTCTAACCGGCGCTCGATCAGTTCGCCGGTCTCCTGATCCAGCATGGCGATCTGCTGGTAGCGCGTATGTAAATCACAACCTACAATCTTCATGTGCTCGGCTCCTTTCCTCCGAGCCCTGGTTGCTTGAGCGCACCAAGTTTACTCGGCGGCCTGGGAGCCGACACGGTTATCTAATCAGCCGGGAGCGATGAAAGGCTTGGCTGTCGCGGGGCTGGGTGAGGCGCAGATGCTGCAGACGCGGGGATGGTAGGTTCCTCGCGACAGGTGTTCCAACGTCATTGCAGTGAGTTGCCGCTTCTGATATGTTGCGGGCGTGGGAACCCAATCCAATGCCGGAGACTTGCAACTGGAGCTAGAGCGCCTCCGGGCCGAGAATCAACAGCTGAAACAAGAATTAATCGAAACGCGTAGAGATAGCACTAGATATCTTCAGAACGTCGCCCACCAACTGACCGCACCGCTCAACGCCATCAAATGGAATATCGAAGCCATTAAGGATGAGAAAATTCCTATCCCGCGTAAGAAGAATCTTCTGAGCTCTATCTACTCGCAGGGAACGATACTCGTCCATCTAATCAAGAATTTCAGTTTAATGTCCAACCTAGCAGGCTGCTGAAAAACTACTCCTCTTGCGCAAGCCAATCGTGTTAAGAGTGGAGCATGCGAGGCGTAGATCATCAGCAGAGTCAGATGTTCAGCTATTTGTCGCCGGAGACGCGGGTGCGGAAAGATCATCCGCTGCGGGCGATCCGGTCCATGGTGGACGAAGTGCTTGCCCAGTTGTCGCGACGGTTCGACCGCATGTACGCGAGCGCGGGCCGGCCGTCGATTCCTCCCGAGAAGCTGTTGCGGGCGCAGTTGCTGCAGATGCTGTACTCGATCCGTAGCGAGCGATTGCTGATGGAGGAGATCGATTACAGCGTGCTGTTTCGCTGGTTTGTGGGATTGAACTTGGACGAAGAAGTGTGGGACGCGACCACCTTCACCAAGAACCGGGATCGGTTGCTGGAGGCCGAGGTGGCGAAAGAGTTTCTGGCGCAAGTGGTGGCGCGAGCGCGGACGAAAGGCCTGACTTCGGACGAGCACTTCACGGTGGATGGGACGCTGCTGGAAGCCTGGGCGGGGGCGAAAAGTTTTCAGCGTAAGGACGAAAAAGCTCCGTCTTCGCCGGACGATCCTGGCAACCCGACGGTGAACTTTCACGGGGAGAAGCGGTCGAACCAGACGCACGAATCGAAGACCGATCCCGATGCCAAGCTGGCGCGCAAGGGCGCGGGCAAGGAGGCCAAGTTGAGTTACAGCGGGAATTTGCTGGTGGAGAATCGGAACGGCCTGATCGTGAGTGCGGAAGTGTTCGAGGCCAATGGGAACGCGGAACGCGATGCGGCGCTGATCATGCTGGAGCAGATTCCCGGTACGAAGCCGGTGACCGCAGGCGGGGACAAGGGATATGACACGGCGGATTTTGTGGCCGAGTGCCGCCATCTGGGGGTCACACCTCACGTGGCGCAAAACGATGGGCGGAGAGGCGGAAGCGCCATCGATGCGCGTACCACGCGCTACCCGGGATATGCCGTCAGCCAACGGAAGAGAAAGCGCATCGAAGAGTGTTTCGGGTGGCTGAAGACGATCGCGTTGCTGCGGAAAGTGCGTCATCGCGGGATCTTCAAGGTGGACTGGGTATTCACCTTCGCCTGTGCCGCTTACAATCTGGTGCGCATGCGGAATCTGAGCCGAACGGTACTTCAACCAGGCTAAGTCGCGGACAGCTCGCACCACAAAGGGCCGGAATAAATCTTCCGGCATAGCCAAAACTCTCCTGCTCACGAAGAGACACTCGAGAGACACAAGAAATACGTCGTGCGCATCAATTTTTCAGCAGCC